>NZ_FNTQ01000001.1 GCF_900105755.1 Streptomyces sp. Ag109_O5-10
GGAGCCGACGTCATGTGAACCCGCCGCCGAGGCCGATCAGTAGCATGACCAGACAGCAGCCGGCGAGCAGGCCTTGCACCGTCGCCGTAACACGCATGCTCACGCTCCACGCCACCGCTGTGAAAATCCCAGCGCACACGGTGAGGGCTGCCAAGCCCGCGGGCACGATCCACGCGTCCACCACTCCCCCCAGCGCGAAGGGCAGCGCCCCAAGGACCACCCCGAGCAGCGCGACTGCTTCGAACACGACCAGGCCCACAGCCGCTAACACATCTCCAGCCCACTTCGCGTACTGCCTGCCTCTATCGTTCACCGCGGCAGCGTCCCCCGGAATCAGGAAGTCCGTCGGCTCATCCCCCCTACCGAGACCGGACCGGGACCCGGCCGACGCGGAGGCGACTGGACGGCGCGCGGAACGCAACGAGGGTAGGCGAGGGCATCTGCGTGGCAAGGCGGTGACCGGTGGGGAGCTCGAACAGGCCGTCGGCCAGGGCGCGGAACTCGGTTCCGGGACCGGTGGAGCAATCAGCGCAGGTGAGTGTGTGCATGGGGGTGCCCCTTTCAGGGTGAGGTGTCCTGGTGAGGCACGCGAGGCCGCGCAGTAGCTCAGGGCTCTGGGACGCCGGAGGCGGCCCGACCGGGGGCCGCGCCGGAGGAGTGGGGTCCGGCGCCCGGAGGGTGGTCCCGGGGCGGCGTGTAGCACCGTGGGGCCGCGCCAGGACCCCCATCCTGAAAGGTGGTTGGGGGGCAGATCTTGTTGTAGGCGATGACGACCGCAATGCGCAGGGCGGCCGCGGGCTCCTGCTGCTGGCGGACGGCTTGGTCAGCGGGGGCCGGCTGGTCGGTCATCGGGGCCTCTGGGCGGGACGGACGTGTGTCTTGAACGTAGCGGCGCGGGGCTACCTGGCTACCGGGTAGGTAGTCCTGTCTCGGAGCTACGAGAGAAGCACCTGGCGCGGTGGCGGCTCTTGCAACCATCTGGGCGTCGCTGGCGTGCTCGCAGAGCGGGTAGGCTCAAGGTTTTTTCTTTCAAGGCGGCATCTTGCGGGCCGAGGTTGCGACAGGCTTGATCCATGACGGTCACAGGCAGGCTTGATGAGTGGGCGCGTGTTCTCGACAGGGGTATCCGGTCGGTTGAACATTGGGCGGTCAGCCCTCCGTCGGCGTATTTGCGCGAGAGCCTGTATAAAGATCTTGCCCAATTGGCCGGGCTTCCCGGTGTCGCTCTCCCTGTTCGTATGGGGGTTGTTTTCGCTTCCCTGCGCATTAGTCATTACGACGCCAAGAGGAGAGGGGGGCAAATTTTCGCGGCATTGACGGCTGGTGTTACCGGATTTATTATGTTTCTCGCAGGGGCACATCAAGGATATAAAGCATACGAGGAGAGGCGCTCTTTCTATGATGGGCACTATCTCGACGACGGCAGGTGGGTGGGCGAACATTTCGACCCGTCCTCAAGTTTTATAGCTAGCTTCACCCTGGTCGCCCTGTTGAATATCGTCATTTATATAGTATGTCGCAGGTCGCGCTACACATTAACGCCCTGGCGAGTTCTGTCCTGGAGAATTTCGCTACCTGCAATGTTTTTCGCGACGTCTCCCCTGGTTAAATACACTGACGGCTCTCAATCTGTACTTGTGTACGCCTATCTGGGAGGATGGGTCGCGGCCAGCACGTTTTTCTGGTATTTCATCTTCAGCCTTGACGGGCGCGGAGGGGATGCAGCCAATCCGGGTGACAGGTTGCTGCTGGCCACGGCTGGTGTGGCTGCCTTTATCCACACACATAGTCGACGGCGTATGAGAAACGATGTCCGGTACAAGGCATGTCGGCAGCTTGACGGGCTGGCTCTTCTCGCTGAAAAAGACCTCATGTGGTCAGGCCGTGGACCTCGCCGGGTAAGAGTCGAGTTACGGCAGGACGCACTGCGTACCGCTGCGGTATATCGGTCACACCGTTTGTCCGTTGTCCGGGCTGACACGCGCGCGGAAGCGGACTTGATCGTTGCCTCACTGATGAATGCGTGCGCCGCGCTAGCCGCGAAAGACTTTTCAGGCTTGCTCGTTAATGCGCCAGAAAGCGTTGCGGAGCGCAAGCTATTCCAGCGCATCTTGACTCGTCTGTGGCCTTCAACTCTTTTCATACTTGCCGGAGTTGCACTGCCGTTCATACCTTCAATTGCCGAACAGCCAGTTCTTGCTGATAGCCTCAGGCTTACTTTAATTGTCACGGGTGTGTTGACTTTCGTGGCAGGGCAGGACACCGCCAGTCGAATTGTCTCGCCACTCGACAGAGTGTTGCCCTGGAAATAAACGCGGAGACACCTGAGCAACGTGCTTGCGAGTTGGTTCGGCTGCTCATCGACGCACATCCACCCGTCGCTGGGGCGGCGAGGCCGCCCTCGGAGCTCTGCGAGGACAGGGATCCTCGTGCGTCTGGTGGAGTCTCGTGCTCGCCTGGCTACTGGCGGGCGAGTCCGGCCGGGTCGATGTCCAAGGCGAACGGGGTGTGGATCTGTGTGGTGGTACCGGCGAGTGCGGTGATCGTTTCGACGTACCGGCCGCCGTGGAGTTCGCTGACGATCAGGCGTGGGGCCGGTTCGAACTCCAGGCGCCAGAAGTGCGGGATCGCGGCTTCGGCGTAGAGGAGGGGCTTGAACTTGCGGTCCATGGTCTTGTTGCCTGGGGAGACGAGTTCGACGACGAGCTGGACGGCGTCGGCGTCCACGCTGACGGTGTCTTCGGCGGTGGCGCCCGCGTCGGTGACCACCAGGTCGGGTACGACCAGACCGGACGGCAGCACGACGTTGACGGCTTCCAGGACCTCTACCGGGGCGCCGGCCGCGCGGGCGGCGGCGTCGAGGATTACGTGCAGCCGGAAGGATGCCCGCTGGTGACGGACTCCAGGCGCGGGCGACATCACCAGGGACTCTCCGAGCAGCTCGTATCGGGTCGTACGGTCCTCGGGCAGCGCCAGGACGTCAGGGACGGTCCAGGGCCCGGTGTGGTCGGTAGCAACGCTCATCGACTCCACCTCCTCCAGGTCGAGCGGCTTCCCTCAGTGTGCCGCCGGCACTGTGCTGCTGTCTGCGCCCGGATGGGAACAGCTACTGCGCAGCGGCCTGGCGGGCAGGCCGTCCCGCCAGGCCGCGGTGAGTACGGCGTCATCGGCGTCGTCCCAGTACCGGGAAACGGTCGGATCGTCCTCACGCCATTTACGGAGTCTTTTCCGTACCGCGTACAGCAGGCTGGATCCGGGCTCAGTACACCCCGCGGCATGGTCTCCGGCGCTCTGCTGGGCAGCCAGAGCGCCGGGGGGGACCTACTTGTCCGCTCCACAGTCTTTGAGCGGCTCCGGTGCAGGTATTTCAGAGTAGGGCGCCCCGGAGGGCTGGTTCATCATTCCCAATGGGCGAATTACTTTCCCAAACAGCGCCTTTGAGATTGAGGAGAGGTTCCTTTCGCTGACCGCCCACGAGCCTTTCAACGGTTGTAGAGGACCGGTCGAGGGCCGAGCCCATTGCTTGCCATAGATGTCGATGAAGGACACACCGGGAATCGTGTAGATAACGTCCGGGGTGGTCCCTGGGCCGAGTTGGTGCTCCGCAGCAGTCGGCGGGATGGTCACCCGGGAGCACGGGGGAATCGATCCCACGTACACCAGCGCCATGGATTCCTTGTAATCCATCGGCACGGAAGTTTGCCCTTCGAGTTTCGTGGAGAAGCCGACCACGACGTGATGGACCGGATCCAGTGAGCGATTCGTTATGAAACCGGTGGTCTGCGCCTTCTCCCCCATCTGAGTCCAGGTAGAAACCAGCACAGCCTGTTGACGGATTTCGCGGTCGGCATCCTCACGTGATTGAGCGAGCTGATCCTGAGCTGTCCGCACGCTGTAGTAGCTGGTCCAGCCAGAGAAGATCAGACCTCCGGCTGCTGCAAGCGCCGCAACCACTGTGCTGATCTGCATCCAGTCAATGCGCCGCTGCTGTGTTGCGGGGCCGGAGGGCTCCGGCTGTGTTGCGGGGTCGGAGGGCTGCCCTTGCGCAGCCGCGTCGCCACCGTCCGGCTGTGTTGCGGGGTCGGAGGGCTGCCCTTGCGCAGCCGCGTCGCCGCTAGCTGATCGGGCCTGTTGATCTTCACTCACTCCGGCAGGCTATCCACGCCCCCTGCCCCCTCGTGTAGCGAAATCGGAAATCCCCAAACGAGGAAACCGCTTACTCAGGTTGAATCCGCGACGTGCGGCTTGTTGATCAGGCCGTTGAGGTCCAGGCCGGTGGTCGACAGGCAGCCCCAGGGCTTGATCAAGTTCCTGGAGCGTCCGAGTCGGCTGTGATGTTCAGGTTTCGGAGTCCGTGTTCGGGTTTGTGGTAGATGGCTCGGGTGATCTTGGCGATGTTGTCGGCTCCGAGGATCTTCAGCGCGCCGATGGCGAGATTGCGGAAGGCGGCCATGGCGCGGGGGGCGGTGCCGGTGTGGACGGTGGAGGCGTCCTCGGCAGCGGCATTTTTCATTTCCGGTCGCAGGGCGACGTTTTCGAGCGCGGATTTTGCGGTTCAACGGTCAGGCGGCGAATCCGATGTTGGTGACGTACTCGTACTGGCCCCACTGGGAGCCGAGGTCGACGACCTGGTCCACCCAGGCCTCGTCGAGCGCGGAGTCGTCGTCGGCGGCCCATGCCGCGACGATCCGGTCCCAGCGGCGGACGTTCATGGTCCGGAGGGCGACCACGCGCTGGTGGGGTGGGGAGACGCGGGACTGGTCGAGGGGGTGGATCTCCACGCGGGTGCCGCGGCCGTCGCGGTTGAGGCGGGCGAGGAGGTAGCGGGCGACGTTCTCACGCCTGACCGTGCGGTAGGCCTGCTCGATCGCGGCGAGGCTGGCGCGGGAGGGCCGGCGGGTGCCGGCGAGCCAGGCCCGGATGGTGCGGGGTGTGACGGTGAGGCCGGCCGCGCGGGCGGCGGTGCGGGCGTGGTCGCTGCGGGTGAGGTAGTGCAGGCGGGCGAGCAGGCCTCGCCGGGCGGTAACCGGGGTGGCGATGTACCCGGCGAGGGCGTCCAGCTGCCGGGCCACAGCCTCATGGCCCTTGATGCCGCGGGCGCCGTACTTGCCGAAGTCGATGTTGCGTTCGGGCATGTCAGGCCTCTTCCGGGGTCGTAGGGGTGGCGTCGCCGACGGTGTAGACGTCCTTGACCTTGACCTCGGTCACGCCGCGCCCTTCGGGGAAGACAGCTTGCCAGTCGCCGGTGACGTGGAGTTCGTCGGTGCCCATGGCGCGGACGACCATGAGGCCTTCGTCCCAGGCGCGGTGGGCTTTCCACCAGAGGTTGGCGAAGGCCTGGGAGCGGATGAGGTGCATCCAGTCGGTGCGGTAGAGCTCGCGGTTGTAGTTCGACTCGCCCATGGTGGAGACGAACTTGGAGTACATGGCCTTGACGTACTCCAGTGTCACGTCGTCGCCGTCGGCGATCGCGGTGTCGCGGGCGTCCTTGAGGGTGATGCGGAACTTCTCCAGGAGGCCCTCGGTGGCCCCGGACGTCCACGACTCGTGGATGACGGGCGGGTCGCACAGGGCGTACTTCGGGCCGGAGATCCGCAGGAGCAGGCGCAGGGTCGGCTCGGTCACCCACAGCGGGCCCGGTTCGTCGCGGCTGCCGATGGGGTTGGGCAGTACCGCGTCGTGGTCCCAGTCGGGTGGGGTGATCAGGTGGATACCGGCCCGGCGGCGGTCGTGCCGGCCGCCGGTGGAGTGCTCCAGCTGCCCCAGCGGCAGGTGCGTCTTCAGCGCCGACAGGTAGGCGCCGTTGATGTCCAGGGCGGTCACCTCGTGGGCGCCGGTGGGGAGTTCGGGGCGGGTCCACTTCGGGCGGGCTTCCCAGATCTGGTCGGCGCCGCGCGCGGTCTGCTTGCGCAGGACGTCGGGCAGCCACGGGTGCGCGACGATGTCGTAGCGGCCGCCGAGGCGGGCCTGGTCGAGCAGGGCCATCGCGTCCGGGATCGCCCGCTTGACCAGGGCCTCGGTGGCGGCCGTGACGTCGCCGCCGTGCTCGGCGAGGGCGGCCGCGACCGCCGAGGAGATCCGGCCCGTGAGCGGGTCCGGAGCGTCGGCGGGCTGCACCCGGCGGCCGGCCGCCACAACCTTCACCCAGCGCGAACCCTGCCCCGGCCGGCCAGTACGGCTCTGCACGGGGGCCGGAGCAGGCGGAGGCGAGGGTGCGGGGGCCGCTTCGGGTGCCGGGGCCGGCTGCATGGCCATGGTGGTGCATTCGGCTGGGTCCAGGTGCTGGGGGAACCCGGCGACCTGGTGGCGGGCCGGCTGCCCGCACAGCACACACGGCCGTGGTACGGCAAGCAGGTCCTCGCCGCTGTCGTCGTGTTCCTGGCCGTCGTCGGCGGTGGCCGGTGCCGTCTCGGCAGGGCCGGCGCTACCGGCGGCCGCGGGGCCGGTGGCCGCGGGGCCGGTGGCCGTTGGGCTGTCGAGCTTGGCCTGTGCCTGTTGCAGGAAGTACGCGTAGCGCTCGCGGGGCTTGCCGCCGGGCTCACGGCCGGCTTCCCAGCCGCTGAGCGTCGACGCGCTCACGCCGACTGCGCGGGCCACCTGGGCCTTCGACAGGCCCACGCCTTCGCGCACCTGGCGGCGGACGTCCGGGCTCGGCAGCGGGACCTGCTGCCCGGCGCCGGCCAGGAGTGCGTCGATGGCCGTGAAGCCGGCGGTGTCGTTCGTGTCCCGGTCCATCGGGACTTCCTTCCTTGGTCGTCTGTGTGGTGCTGTGCGGGCCGCTGTGCATCCTGTCCGGCAGCAGACGGAGGGGGAAAGCCCGGTGGCTCTTCCGGGAGCATCGCCACAATAACTTACCGTGAGGCATTATGGTGTCTGCCAGACGTCTTCTCCAGCTCGCCGAAGGGCGCCTACCGATGACCACGGACCCTCCCCCCGCTCTCTCCGCGCCCGCGGCGCAGGAGCTGTGGACCGTCTCCACGGTGGCCGAATACCTGGGGTTCACAGGGGCATCGGCGACCGGTTCCGCCCGCAGGCAGCTGTCGCGGTGGGGCATCGCCGCGGTGGGACGGGAGCCTGGGCGCAGCGGTCAGTCGCTGTATCGGGCGGCGCAGGTCCGTGCGGCGCACCTGGCGCGCCCCGGGCGCGGTCGGCACGGGGCCCGCAGGAACGAGGGCGGGCGCTTCACGACGTCCTCGGACACGTAGGGGCTGTCCGGCCGGTCACGTCGCAGGAAAGCCGCGGTGACTGATCAGCCGAGGTGAGCGGGGTCTGGTGCGTCCGGCTGCAGGGCGGAGGCGGGAGTCGACGCGGTGGGGGCATCTCCCGGCCGGCGGCTGGGGGACGTCGGCGAGTGACGACAGCGCCGGAGGTGGGCGTGCCAGACCCCGTGTCTGCAGCACGGTCCGCCGGACAGCCCCCGGGGCCGGGGCCGGCTCACTCGGCGGCGAGCAGGTGGGCGGGGGCGATCCGGGACAGTCCCCGGATCGGCACCGTCAGCGCCGCACCCACCAGCGCGGTCGCCGCGAGCGTGGCCAGCAGCGCGGCGCCGGCGACCGTGAACAGGTGTCCGTGCAGCACGCCCCGGCCGAGGGCCAGCACCCCGGCCAGGCCGGCGGCCGCGCCGGACAGGCCGCCCAGCAGAGCCAGCCCGATCCCCTCGTAGAGGGTCAGCCTCGCCAGCTCGCGGTTGGTCCAGCCGGTCGCCCGCAGCACCGCGAGGTCGGCGGCGCGCTCGCGCTGCGAGATGACCAGGACGTCGACGGCGCCTGCGGCGCCCAGCAGCAGGGACAGGGCGACGCTCAGGTAGTCGGCCTCGCGTGCCTGCGCCACCACGGCGCTGCCGAGCAGCGACCCGGCCACCTCGCCCCGGAAGGCCAGCGTCAGCGCCAGCAGCACCGTGAAGGCGGCCACGCCCAGTGCCAGCCCCGCCGCGCCCAGCAGCGTGCGGCCCCGCACCCGCAGCAGGTTGAGCACGGCCAGCCCGGCCACCGAACGCACCGGGCGGGCGCGGCGGGCCGCCGTCACCGGGGGCCGGACGGCTTCCATCGGCCCCAGCCGGGTGGCCAGCCAGGCGGGGACCAGGCCCGCCGCCGTGGCGAGGAGGAGCGCCACCGGGAGCACGAGGAGTGACTTGACGCCGGCTTCGGGCTGTCCCAGCACCCGGCCCAGCACGTAGGCGAGCACCGCGCCCGCGGCTCCGGCGGCGAGGCCGATCACCGCCAGTTCGCCGAGGACCAGGCGCAGCACCTCGCCGCCGCTCCAGCCCAGGCAGCGCAGCGTGCCGATCTCGGTGCGGCGGGAGCGCACCGAGGCCAGCGCCGCCTGGCCCAGGAAGAGCGCGCACACCACGAGGACCAGCGCGAAGAGCACCGCGCTCTTGGTGTCCACCGCCCGCAGGATGCGCAGCGCCACGCCCTTGGCGACCCAGCGCTCCGTCACCCGCGCCGAGCCGCTCAGCGCGACCGTCTGCGGGGCGGGCGAGCTGCCGACGGTGACGTCGGCCTGGAGCCGGGGGTAGGCGGCCCGGATCGCCCCGGCCACGGCGTTCACCCGCGCCCGGGAGGCGGTGTCGACGCCGGTCACCCCGGCCACCCGGATCCTGATCGCGCTCACCGGCGCCTTGTCCTGCAGGCCCGGGACGCGGCGGCTCCCGGTGAGCGCGGTGATGGAGTCCATCGTCGTCAGCATGGTGGGCAGCGGGCTGACGTAGCCGCCCAGGTTGCGGTCGGGCTGCAGCGGTTTGCCGTGGAGCTTCGCCCGGGTCGCGCCGTCCGCGCCGGTGACCTGCGGGGTCTGGTAGGTCTCCAGCGGGGTGTCGGACAGTGCCGAGAAGCCGCGCAGCCGGGCGGTGTCGTAACGGCCGACCAGACGGACGAAGGGGTTGGGCAGGCGCCCGGAGTCGACGCCGTCACAGGAACCCAGCCCGATGCAGTCCGTGGCGGCGTGGCTGGTCACCTTCCGGTACTGGGTGCCCTGGTGGTTCTCCTCGGGGACGCCGGCGAACGGCTGCTCGTTCGAGTTGGTGATCCACAGGCTGCGCTGCTGCGGCGGCTGGGTCTGTGCGGCGAGGTCGCCGTCGCCCGTCCGGCGGTAGGCGACCGGGCCGACCGTCCAGTAGTCCCCGGTGTCGAAGGAGTCCTCGGTCAGCGCCTTCCGGTAGCCCTTGCTCACATCGACCCGGGTCGTGCCCACCGTGGTGCCGTGCAGGCCTCGGACGAAGCTGTCGGCGGTCGGGTTGCCCAGTTTCGAGGGCAGTTCGGCCGGGTCGCCGGTGTCGAGTCGCTGGACGGTGGCGTCGAGTGTGCCGGTGGTCAGCGGGCTGTCGCTGAGCAGCGCCGGGATGTAGGAGTCGTGCTGCCCGTGGACGCTCTTGGCGGACGACACCGTCCACGGCCTGTCCCGCTCGGTGAGCATCCGGCCCGAGGTGACGGTGGAGCCGAGGCCCACCAGCTTGTCCTCGGCCGCCGGGTCGACGGCGGACAGCAGCACGGGGTAGCTGACCGGGACGTCGATGGTGGCCCTGTCCCGGCCGGACTGGCAGTTCATCCGCGAACTCAGGTCCGGGTCGAACGGTGACTTGTCCCTGAGGTCCTCGGCGATGATGTTCGGCTTCAACGGCAGTCGAAGGTTGAACTCGGTCTGCTCGGTCTTGTCCCAGTTGAAGTAGAAGCAGACGTCGTACTTCCCCTTGATCCGGTACCGCCGGGTGCTCTTGTCGGCCGTGCCCGCTTCCAGCGTGTCGGACTCGAAGAGGCCGTCCGACTCCGACGCCGTCGTCAGGGGGGTGCGGGTGAGGTAGACGTACTCGTCGGAGGTGCGGTAGGTGCCCAGTCCGGAGGTGAGCGTCGGGCTGATGCGCAGGATCTGCCGGGACGCCCTGCCGTCCAGGAAGCGGGACACGTCCACGGTGACGGTGCTCGACACCATGAGGTAGCCGATGTTGGCGACCGGCGCGGCCACGTCGACCCCGGCCATCCCGCCGATGCGCCGGTACTGGTCCATGGTGATGCCGCCGAACGTGCCGGACAGGAAGTTCGGCGTGACCAGAGCGCTCTGCCGCTCCACGGCCGTCTGCGAGTCGGGCGGGCGCACCAGCACGTCGTACGCGGACCGGGCGTTCTTCCGTACGGTGCCCACGGTGGTCGCCCGGCTCGTGCTCACCGTCGCGGTCAGCAGGGTGAAGCTGGTCGCCGCCACCAGGATTCCGGCGGCCAGGGCCAGCGCGCGCCCGCGCCGCCGCCGGAGCTGATCGAGGATCATCGCCATCACGGACGCAGCCCCCCCAGCCGGTGCAGCACGTCGCCGGCCGGCGTGACCCGCTGGTCCGAGGTGATCCTGCCGTCCTGCAGCCGCACCACCCGGTCCCCGTTGGCGGCGACCTCCGCGTCATGGGTGGCGATCAGCATCGTCATCCCGTACCGCTCGCGCAGCGACATCAGCAGGTCGATGATCTCCCGCCCGATGACGCTGTCCAGGTTGCCGGTGGGCTCGTCGGCCAGCAGCAGTCCCGGCCGGTTGACCAACGCGCGGGCGACGGCGACGCGTTGCTGCTGACCGCCCGACAACTGCGCGGGCAGGGCGTCGGCGCGGTGGTCCAGGCCGACCGCTTCGAGCAGTTCCATGCCGCGCGCACGCCGGTCGAAGTCCACCCTGCGCGGCAGGACCGGGGCGAGCACGTTGTCCAGCGCGGTCAGCGCGGGCAGCAGGTGGAAGCGCTGGAAGACGAAGCCGATCCGCCGGCGGTGCCGGTCCAGGTCCCGGCGCACCAGCTCCGTGCCGTCGATCTCGACGTGCCCCTCGTCGGGCCGGTCCATGCCACCCGTCACGTGCAGCACGGTGGACTTGCCGGCCCCGGAAGGGCCGGTCAGCATCACCGCCTCGCCGGCCGCAACCTCCAGGTCGACCCCGTCCAGCGCGGTCAGCCCGGGATACCGGCGGCTCACCCCGCGCAACGCCACGCTCACAGCCATAGATGCAGCCTCGCCCTCGCACATCGCGGCACGTACCACCACCGCACATACATTGCGGCAATTCAGGGGTATGTTGTCACAATGTAGAAGGGACGTATATGCCGCTCCACCACGCCGTGCTCGCGCTGCTGACCCGGCGGCCGAATCACGGATACGAACTCAAGGCCCGCTTCGAGGAGGCCATCGGCCCGCAGTGGGGTGGCCTGAACATCGGTCACCTCTACCAGATCCTCGAACGGCTGGTCCGGGACGGCTATGTCTCGCGCTCGCAGGTCGCGCAGACCGACCGGCCCGACAAGAACCTCTACACGCTCACCGAGGCGGGCGAGGCCGAACTGCGCTCCTGGGCGACCACCGCCTGGGTGCGCGTCGGCGGCTTCCGCGACGAACTGTTCCTGAAGCTCCTCGGCGCCTCCGCCCTGGGCCCGCAGGCCCTGACCACGCTGATCGAGGCGCAACGGCAGACGTACCTGTCCGAACTGGCGGGCCTGGCCCGCCGGCGCCGGGCCCACGCCGACGAGCCGCTGGTCGCCGTCCTGATCGACGCCGCCATCGCCCACACCAAGGCCGACCTCGGACTCCTGGACAGCGCCGCACAGCATCTGGGACCGCTCGCGGCGGCGCAGGGCGGGGCCGGGGAGGCCGACGGCCAAGGCGGCTTCGGCGGGACGGGCGGCTCCCGCGCGGAGTCCGCCTGAGCCGGACAGCGCCCCTTCAGGAGCGCGGGGAACTGCGCGACCGGCCACGGCCGTGCCGGGGCCGGCGGACGGCCTGCCGCGGCATTCCGAGGGGCTGGTTCGGCAGCGCCCCTACAACCCCACCGCCCCCCGACACGCACAAGGGCGGCCGTCGCACGGCCGCCCACCCACTCACCGGAGCAGATCAGACCTGGAGGACCCCCTCTCGTGACCGTCACGCTGCGCCCGCATCAGGCCGAGGCCGTCGACGCGGCCCTGCGGCACCTCTGCGAACAGCCCGGCCGGGGCATCCCGCCCGAGGGCTTGCGCACCCAGGTCATCGCCGCCACCGGTTCCGGCAAGACCCTGATCGGCGTGACGGCAGCCGGCCGCCTGTCCGCACGCCGGGTCCTGGTCCTGGTCCCGACCCTGGACCTGCTGCTGCAGACGGCCGCCGTCTGGCAGGCGGGCGGGCGACGCGGGGCGATGATCGGGGTGTGCTCGCTGCGGGGTGCCGACAGTCAGGGCGTGCCATGCACGACGGACCCGGACGAACTGATCGCGTGGACCGCTGGCGATGAGGCCGTGACCGTGTTCGCGACGTACGCGTCAGTGGGTGTGGGGACGCTTCAGCAGGCTCATGCTGCGGGTCTGCCGGTGTGGGACCTGATGGTCGTGGACGAGGCCCACCGGGTCAGCGGTGACGCCGGGAAGCCGTGGGCGGCCGTGCACGACCAGGCCCAAGTCCCCGCTGTGCGGCGGCTGTACATGACCGCCACGGCACGCGTGTGGGAAGCAGGTGGCGGCGGGGAGCGGCCGCGGCTGGTCGCCTCGATGGATGAGGACTCCGAGGTGTTCGGGCCGGTCGCCTACAAGCTGAAGCTGTCCGAGGCGATCCGGCTCGGTTTGGTGGCGCCCTATCAGGTGCTGTGCCTGGACATCCGCGACCCCCACCTCTACGCCGCGATGACGACCGAGGCGACCGGCTCCGACGCGGTCCGCGGGGCCCGGCTGGCGGCCGTGCAGACCGGGCTGATGCGGGCGGCCGTTGAGGAGCGGTTCAGGCGGGTGCTGTCCTTCCACAGCCGGGTCGGCGAGGCGGAGGCGATGGCGGCCGCCGTGCCGGTGACCGCAGGCCGCCTCGCCGAGGACGACCCGCAGACGTTCCCGCCGGCCGAGCAGGTGTGGGCGCAGTGGCTGTACGGCGAGCACGCCCCCGCCCACCGCCACCGCGTCCTGGAGGAATTCGCGTCCGACTTCCTCGGGGGTGCCGGTTTTGAGGGCCGGAATGTGCGCGCGGAACTGCGTGTCCTTTCGTCGGTGCGTGTTCTGGGTGAAGGCGTCGACACGGCCGAGTGTGACGCGGTGCTTTTCGCGGATGCGCGCGGCTCGATGGTGGATATCGTGCAGATGGTCGGGCGTGCTCTGCGGATGCGTCCTGGGGTCGGGAAACTCGCCACTCTGATCGTTCCGGTATTCCTCGGCGAGGATGAGGACGCGGACGAACTGCTCACCTCGGATGCGTACGGGACCCTCGCGAAGATCCTCGGGGCGCTCCGCGCGCACGACACGGAGACGATCGAGGCGCTCGCCGATCCCCGGGTCCGCAACGCCCGTCCGGCGACGAGTGAGGACGGCGGCGGCCAGGACCAGGGCGACGACCACGACGACGAGGACGGCGAGGACGGCGGCCAGGAGCAGGACGTCGTCCGGGTCGGTGCCGCGGCGGCCGGGGTCCTCAGGTTCAGCGAGGAACGCGACCCGGCCGCCCTCGCCCAGTTCGTCCGGCTCCGGGTCATCGACCCCGAGGCCGCGTACTGGCGGCGCGGCATCGAGGCCGCCACCCGGTGGCGGCGGGAGACCGGCAACACCGAACTGCGGGTGCCGTACACGTACGTCACGCCGCAGGACTGGCCGGCGATCGGCGGGCATCCGCTCGGGGTGTGGGTGGCCGACCAACGCCGCTACTACGCGGCCGGGACCCTGGAGGCGGCCCGCGTCGCCGAGCTGGAGGCACTGGGGATGGTGTGGTCGGTGCAGGCGTCCGCGTGGGACGCCGGCCTCGCCGTCGCCCGGTCGTACGCCGCAGTGCACGGGCATCTCCTCCCGCCCACCGGGGCGGTGTGGGGCGGCGACAACTTCCCCGTCGGTGTCTGGCTGAAGAACCAGCGCGCAGCGGCCCGCAAGGCGGCCGAGAACACCGAACGACGCGCCGCCGGGGAAACAGGCGTCTCCTACGCCGGAGAGCTGCCACAGGCTCGTACGGCGGCTCTGGCCGACCTGGACCCCGGATGGTGCCCGGCATGGGAGATCGGATGGCAGCGCAGCTACCGGCTCGTGCTCGCTCACGTGAAGGCCGGCGGCACGCTCCCGGGCGGACCCGGTGAACTCATCGTCCAGGGCGAGGACCTGGGGGTGTGGGTGACCGGGCAGCGGGCCGGGTGGGAACGGCTCATGCCCGCGCAGCAGTGGCTCCTGGAATCGGTCGGCATCGAGCCCGCCGCCGAGGGCGGGGCGCCCCGGCCGCAGGACGCCCGATGGAACGCCAACCTCACCGCCGCCCGCCAGTTCCACGCCCGGGAGGGACATCTCCAGGTACCCCGCAAGGCGGTAGAGATCGTGGACGGCGAGGAGTACAAGCTCGGGGCATGGCTCGACAACACCCGCCGCAGAGCCGCCAAGCTCAGCCCCCAGCGGCGTACGGCGCTGGACGCGCTCGGCATGCGCTGGTAGCCGGCACGACCGGACATGACAGCGGCCCGCCCCGAAAGATCCAGGGCGGGCCACCGACGTGTGCGTGGTCGTGAAGGGCGGTCGCCTACGCGGCGAAAGGCTCCATGAGGCTTCAGCCGAACGATCGTCCTCATGGGCAATAGGTGAGGCCCGGGGACACTGTCCCCTCCACAACCACGCTCTCTGTAACGCGGGCAGGCGCCCGCCCATTCCCCGGAGGCAGGCAAAGCCGGCACCGGCCGCCACCGGGCCTTAACCCAAGGCCGGGTAGTTAGCGTTTCCGCAGGTCCTGCAACCACGTTGAGGGTTCGAGGCGAAAACACAACGGAGCTCGTTGGTACAGGCAGTCGACCAAGACAGCTTGTACGTGAGGAGCTCCGTTGCGGGTTCATTCTGCCCTGCCGTCCGCGGTGACGGCCATCACTCGTACGGTGACCGTGGCCGCGGGCCGGTTCGCTCCGGGGCACTTGGGAGAGCTGACCGCCTTGGTGCCGTTCGAGCTCGTGGACTCGGTGCTGACGGAGACGCGGACGGTGCAGCGGCGGCTGCGTGATCTGCCGTCCCGGGTCGGGATGTACTTCCTGCTTGCAATGTGTCTGTTCCCCGAGGTCGGCTACCGGCTGGTCTGGGACAAGCTCACCAGCGGCCTGGCCGGGATACCGGTGGCCTCACCGAGTTCGAAGGCCCTGCGGGACCTTCGCCGGCGGCTGGGGGCCGCGCCGGTGCGGTCGCTGTTCGAGGTGCTTGCCGGGCCGCTGGCCCGCCCGACCACGCCGGGTGTGCGTCTCGGCGCCTACCGGACCGTGTCCTTCGACGGCTGCAGCTCGCTGCGAGTGCCCGATTCACCCCGCAACCGGGCCTGGCTGGGGCGGACGGCCCATCACGGTTATCCCACGCTGGAGCTGATGACGCTGGTCGAGACCGGGACGAGGTCCCTGATCGGCGCGGTGTTCGGCCCTACCGACGAGGGCGAGACCGCCTACGCCTGCCGACTGCTGCACCTGCTGAGGCCGGACATGCTGGTGCTGTGGGACAAGGGCTTCGACGCCAACGCCTTCCTCGCCCAGGCGACCGCGACCGGCGCGAAGGTACTGGGCCGACTCCGCAGCAACCGGCGCACCCCGGTCCTGGCCCGTCTCGACGACGGCTCCTATCTGTCGGTGATCGGCACCGTCAACGTCCGGGTCATTGATGCCGAGGTCACGGTGACCTGTGCCGACGGCACCGTCTTCGCCGGCTCCTACCGGCTGGTCACCACCTTGACCAACGCCCGCCGACACCCCGCGACAGTGCTGATCAACCTCTACCACGAGCGCTGGGAACAGGAGAGCGCGTACTACGCGCTCCGCCACACGATCATGGCAGGCCGGAACCTCCGCTCGGGCGACCCCGCCGGCCTCGAGCAGGAGATGTGGGCTCTGCTCACGCTCTACCAGGCCCTACGGGCCGTGATGGTCGAGGCCGCCGAGTCCGTCCCCGGCACCGACCCCGATCGCTGCTGCTTCACCGTGGCACTCCAGACCGCCCGCGACCAGGTCGTCCAAGCCGTCGGGATCGTTCCCGACGAGCGCGGATGCCTCGGACTGATCGGCCGCCGGGTACTGGCCCGCCTCCTTGCGCCCCGCCGCCACCGGACCAGCACCCGCAAGGTCAAGTCGCCGATGTCCCGCTACAGCGAGCGACGCGACGACGGCCGCCCAGATCGCAGCCGCGCCATCACCGACCTCGCCGTCACCGTCCTCGAACCCGGCCCCGAACAGCCACCTCTGCCCACGGCCTCCCGAGACGACCGCTACATCGCCCCAGTTCAGCGCCGACGTCATCGCGTCCTCGCCCTGCTGCAGGACGACCCGACTCGCCTATGGAGACCCGCGGAGATCGCCGCCCACTTCGGCGACATCACCCTGCACACCATGTATCGGCAGCTGTCCCGATGGGCCAACACCGGACTCATACACAAGCTCGGACCGGGCCTCTACGCAGCCACAGCCTGGACCTCAACCCCCTTGCCACCAGCACAAACAGGCTAACTACCCGGCCTTGGGCCTTAACCCGGATTCTTGGACACGGGCTATGCGGCTTGGGCCAGGGTAGTTGCTGTCGTGGCGAGTGCCGTCTCGTAGGCGATGGGACTGCGTTGTCCGAGGCGGGAGTGACGGCGTCGGGTGTTGTAGCGGTTGAGCCAGCCGAACGCGTCGAGTCGGGCCTCGCGTTCGCTGGGCCAGGTCTTGCGGCCCTGGAGCGTCTCGCGTTTGAAGGTCGCGTTGAAGGACTCGGCGAGTGCATTGTCCGCGCTGGAGCCGATCGCGCTCATGGACTGGCGGACGCCGGCCTGACGGCAGGCGTCGGCGAAGGCCCGGCTGGTGTACTGGTTGGACTCAATCGGTCGTCGCAACACCAGCTACCTGAAGAGATAGTAGGTGCTCATTGAGGGCCTCGGCGGGTGTCTTCCATCCGAGAGTTTTGCGGGGTCTGTTGTTGACGGTGAAGGCGACGGCCTGGAGCTCGTCGGCGTCCCAGCGGGACAGGTCCGTGCCCTTGGGAAAATACTGGCGCAACAGGCCATTCGTATTCTCATTGGTGCCGCGCTGCCAGGGGCTGTGGGGGTCGGCGAAGTAGACCTGCAGCCCGCTGTCGATGCGGAGTTGGGCATGCTGGGCCAGTTCCGTGCCGCGATCCCAGGTCAGTGACCTGCGCAGCTGTTCGGGCAGCGTGGTGATCGTGGCGGTGATCGCGTCCTTCACGGCCTCGGCGCCCCGGCCGGCCAATGCGGGCCCGTTCTTGGTGCGCGGTTCGGTGCCGAAGCCTTCCATCCGGGGCAGGTGCAGCAGCATCGTGAACCTGGTGCTGCGCTCCACGAGCGTGCCGATCGCGGACCGGCCAGTGCCGATGATGAGATCGCCTTCCCAGTGGCCCGGGACGGCCCGGTCCTCGGCCTCAGCGGGCCGCTCGCTGATCAGCACGTCGGCGGTCACATGCCCGCGGATGCTCTGCCTGGAGCGTTCCCGCGGGACGCGTAGTGACCGTCCAGTACGCAGGCAGGCGACCAGCTCTCGCTTGAGCGCCCCGCGCCCCTGGACGTAAAGAGCCTGGTAGATCGCCTCCGGGGAGATGCGCATGGACTCATCATCGGGGAAGTCCGCCTTCAGCCGCTGCGATATCTGCTCCGGGCTCCACGCTGTGGCCCAGAGGCGGTCCTGCCGCCTCGGCTTGTTCCGGCCTTTCCACGGCGCCACCTGCGGACCCGCAATGGTCCTCCCGCCCACGGCATGGACGAGGGTTCCGGCCAGCCGGTCCTGGACGTAGTCGTGCAGGCGCTGGTTGGCCACCAGCTTCGCGGTCTTCGGCCGCTGCGCACGCCGCTCGGCATGCCACTGCGCCAGCGAGGCCCGGTACTCCAGGTGGTAGGTCCGAGTCGAGGCGTTGCGCCGCAGCTCCCGCGAGATCGTCGAGGGCGAACGCCCCAGACGCCGCGCGATCGCACGGACGCCGACGTCTCGTGCACGTAGCAGAGCGATCTCCTCCCGCTCGGCGAACGACAGGTATCGGCCCGAGACTGTCGGGGCAAGACACGGATTCACCCCGCCAGCATGCCGAAACCACCGTGATCCCACTGCCGGGGAGACCTCGATCGCGGCCGCCGCGTCCACCGAGCTCAACCCCCGCGCGATCGCCTGCCAGAACCTGACCCGGTCCTCACGCCAGGCGACACTCGGACGACCCGGCGAAGGCATCTGCCCGCGATACTCCCGCGCCGCCCGCTGCCGATTCCCCACACCCATTCGCAAACCTCCAGCTCACAGAGGTGTTGCGACGACCAGTTGAATCCGCCCTGGGCTCCGTGGTCGGTGTGTATGACCGCTCCAGCGAGGTTGCCGCGGGTGTGTTCGGCGGCGGCCAGGGCGTCGGTGACGAGGCCGGTGCGCATGTGGTCTGCGATGGCCCAGCCGGCCAGGCGACGTGAGGCGAGGTCGATGACGGTGGCCAGATACAGGAACTTCCCGCCGTCCAGCGGGAGATAGGTGATGTCGCCGACGTACTTCGTGTTCGGCTCGCTCGCGGTGAAGTCGCGGCCGATCAGGTCCGGGGCCTTCGCCGCGGCCGGGTCGGCGATCGTGGTGCGGTGCCTGCGCCGCAGCCGCAGTCCTGCCAGGCCGATGCCGCGCATTACCCGAGCGATGCGCTTGTGGTTGACTCGCTCGCCGCGGTCGCGGAGTTCGGCGGTGATCCTGGGAACGCCGTAGGTGCCGCCCGATTCGTGGTGCACGGCTCGTATCCGGGTGGCGAGGTGGGCGTCGGCCGCCTGCCGGGCGGCCCGGTCAGCGGCCGTCCGGCGCCAGTAGTAGAAGCTGGAGCGGGCGATGCCGAGGATGGTGCACAGCCGCTTCACGCCGTAGCGGCGGTGGTGGTCGGCAACGAACTGGAAGCGGTTCACCAGCGCGTCTCCCCGGCGAAATACTTCGCCGCCTTGCGCAGGATCTCGCGTTCTTCCTCCAGCTCGCGGACCTTCTGGCGCAGAGCGGCGTTCTCCGCCTCCAGCGGAGTGGGCGGCTCGGCGGGTACCTCTGCCCGGCGTCCCCGCGGCCGGCTCGCGCCGGCTGCCCGCACCCAGTTCCGCAAGGTCTCGGGGTTGATCCCCAGATCGGCGGCAACCTGCCGGATCGTCGCCTGGGGCCGCGACTGGTACAGCGCGACCGCGTCCGCCTTGAACTGCGGCGGATAGTTCTTCATGACCACGAGATGTCCGTCCTCAGATCCTCAGGATCCAGTGTCTCGTGTGTCCAAGATCAGGGGGCAAGGCCCGACCACCTAACTTGAATGGGTGATGTCGGGCTGGACGGCCGCACTTGGCTCCTGCTGAGACCCGAGTCAGATGTGGGCTCTGATCTGCTTCACGGGGTGCCCGAGTGTGTCGCCGATAGTGGCCAGTTCCTCGTCGCCGAACCAGTCACGTTCGGGGTTCCAGATGGCGATCTCGAAGCGGGCGAAGCCGCACGGCCAGTCGTAGTCCAACACGGCAAGCGACGTGGTGGCGCCGCAGCAGGGCACTTCCACGGCCAAGGTGGCGAAGCCGTCCCCGCAGTGGCTTTCCAGCAGGCCGGCGTACCACTCGGTGTCGATCGAGGCGCCGCAGTGCGGGCAGATGATCCGTTGCAGGTTGCCGCCGCAGTCGACGGGGGTGAGGGTGTCGTGCCAGGTGACGTCGATCTCGACTTCCACGCCGTCACGCAGGCCGGGAGCCAGGTCCGCGGCGAGCGAGGCAGTCCGCTCGGCCGCCGCCCGGTCGGGCTGCCACTGGGGACCGGTCGGAATGATCGACAGGACGTCGTCGCTCACGGGTCACTCAATTCGTCGGGCACACGTGTTCGGCCAGGTGCCGCGATCGTAGGGCCACGAGCCGGCTGACGTTCGCTGGATTCGTTACTCGTGGGTGGCAAGGCCAGTGCCGGCGAGGCAGCCCTCGACTATGTCCGGCCGGCCGAGGTCCTCCCGGAGGAAGCCGTCACCGCCCCCGAGGTCGGCCCGAAGTGCGCCCTGGCCGACGGCAGCCGGTACTCGCCGTACGACGACCGCCACCTCCACAGCGCGAGCAAGCCGGACGCCGACCACCTGGTCCCGCTCGCCGAGGCCAGGGACTCCGGCGCCTCCGCCTGGGCAGCCAAGGAAACGCGAGGCCTACGCCAACGACCTCGACGACCCCCCGCGCGCTGATCGCGGTCTCCGCAGCCTCCAACCGGTCCAAGGCCGACAAGGACCCCACCGGGTGGCCGCCCCCGTACGCCCCCTACCGGTGCGAGTACGTCACCAACTGGGTCGCCGACAAGACCCGTTACCAGCTGAGCGTCGACCCCGCCGAGCACAACGCGCTCGCCGAGCGCCTCGCCGCCTGCCCCGACCAGCCCGTCACCGTCGCCTACGCCCACTGAAACGGCGGTCCGGCCCGTCACCGAGGTCCGTCCGAACGGGCGGCGCGGACCGATCGGCACGTCCTTACCGATTCCACATTTAGGAAAGATTTATCCGCATAGTGGAAGTCATCGGGCTTCTCCGTTGTTGGACCTACCGGAGCCCTTCAGCGGCGACAGGAGAACAGTCCACAAGCTGTCGATCACCTCACCGACGGCGGACATGACGACACGACAGGCAGGACGACGACGTGAACCGACCGCCCGCCTGCCCTCACCGATCATCCTTCTGTGTACGAGGCCAAAGGAAACCACGATGCCTTCGCAGGTCTACCAGGTCAGCGTTCCTGCGCGGCTCAGCAACGGCCGCCAGGGAGTGCATGTATTCACCGGCCACGCCGACTGTCCCGCCGACGCGGTCCACGCCGCCCACAAGGCGTACGACGCGGCAGCCACCGCCCGACAGGCCGGGCCTCCCCGGAGAACCCGCCGACCGAGCGGCTGGACGGCCACCGGAATCCGTCCCGACTGGCAACTCGACTGGTCCGACGCGACGGCCTGCCTCTGGAAGCACTCCAAGCACGGAGAGCACTGAACGAATCAGCCCGACACCTCGAGACCTGCCGGCCGCGACCGCCCAGCACAACGCACTCGCCGAGCACTCGGGTCTGGAGCCGGTCCCGGTCGTCCGGAAGATCCCGCGAGTGGATCGAACGTATTTTTGTTCTAGGTGAGCGATCACACCCTTGAGCTCGCGCGTTCGGTTTCAGCTTTTCCTTCTGCCGTAGCGGCCGTGGGGGCTTTGTGGAGGATGTCCGCTGCTGCCCACACGCGACCCACGGTGGTGTGGCCGTGCCGGTTTCAGCGGACGACCGGACTGCGATCTGCCATGACCGGCATTATCGACCGTCCCACCGACACCCTGTCGGCCGTGGTGGCACATCACCATGCACAGCAGCCTTCAGCAACACCGAGCGTCACCACTCCACAAATGTTGGACCAGAGCCCGAGGCCGTGAACAAGGCCGTCGGCGAGGCACCTGAGCTGCACCATGGCTCTGACACCGTCGAGCCGACAGGTCGAGCTGCCAGTTCTTGGTGACCGCTCCCGGCCGGCCGCCCGGTCTCTGGCGCGATCACCCGTCCGCGTCCTCCTCCCGGAACCGCAGGACGAGGCGGCCGCGAACGCCCCCGGCCTCGAGGAGGCGATGGGCGTCGGAAGCCTGTTCCGGAGGAAAGGTCCCGGCGACCCGCAAGGTGAGGACGCCGTCCTCCGCCTGGGCGCGCAGGCGGTCGAGCCGGACGTGGTCGCCGAGAGAGTCGGGGACGTTGACCGGGTGCAGGCGGACGGAACGGCGGCCGAGTTCGCCGGGCGGCATGGCTTTGGCGCCTTCGCCGAGCAGTACGGCGATCCCTCCGCCGGGCCGGACCGCGGGTGCGAGGGTGGCCGAGCCGAGGACGGCTGCGTCCAGGAGGCCGTGCACGCCGCCGGGGGCCTCCCGCAGGATGTGGTCGGTGACGGCATCGCCGCGGGGTATCACGGTGTCGGCGCCGAGCGCGTGCACGAGCTCCCGGTCGGCGGGTGAGGCGTCGGCGATGACGGTGAGGCCGTCGGCCTTGGCAAGCTGGACGGCGTATCCACCGACGACGCCGGCCGCGCCGATGACGGCGAGGGTCTGTCCCGGGGTCAGGGCGAGCAGGTCGAGGGCCTGCCTGGCGGTGAGGCCGTTCATGGGGAGGGTCGCGGCCTGGGCGTATGTGACGCCGGCCGGTGCACGGACGACCCAGCTGGCGGGGAGGACCACGTATTCGGCGTAGCCGCCGGCGTGTTCCATGAGCGGCATGGTCATGACCGTCACCCGGTCACCGACGCGCAGGCCGGTCACCGACTCTGGACCGATCTCGTCCAGTACGCCGGCCGTCTCCATGCCGGGGATGTAAGGCGGTCCCGGCGCCAGGTGGGCGACCGCTCCGTTGCGCAGGTAGCGGTCCCCCGGGTTGACGGTCGCGGCGTGGACCCGAATGCGGACCTGGCCGGGACCGGCGTGCGGCTCGGGAATCTCGAAGATCTCCAAGGCTTCCGGTCCTCCGAAGCGGGACACTCCGACGGCTTTCATGGTTCTCCTTCCCGGGGTGCGGCAGCGCCCCAGAGGTCTGGCAGCGGGTCAGTCGGTCTTCTGCGGGGCCTGGTAGGGGCCCGTGTCGGGGAGGGTGTCCATGCGGTACCGCTCCAGCACCGATCCAGTGATGTACCAACGTCCGTCGATGCGCTGGTAGGTGTCGTGGTACTGGCCGTAGCCGTGGAACCCGCCGCCTGCCTTCAGGTTGACGTAGTCCTCCATGACCCAGGTGCCGGTTGCCGTGTCCCCCTTGACCGTGATGTTCGGAAGGAGGCCCTGGTGTGCGGTGGGGGCGTCGGCGATCAGGGTCTTGGTGGCCTTGACCAGTTCCGCCGGGCTGTTGAATTCCTGGCCGGTGTTGATGTGCGCGTCGGGCGTGAACAGCGCCTGGAGATCGGCCCACTGCTTGGTGTCGATGTCCTGGAAGTAGCGGGCCTTCAGCTTCTCGATGTCCTGGATGTCCGCGAGGGTGCGGACGGTCGAGGCGGTGGAAGCGCTGCTGGCCTTGTCGTCGTGCGAGTGGTGCGAACTGGCCGTCGCGGTACCGGTCGCCACTCCTCCGGCCAGGAGAAGGGCGGCGGCCGTCACCATGCCCGCCCGCTTGGAGAACCGTCGGCCGGAGGGAGTCTTGCTGCGGTCGGAAGTCATTGCTGTCCCTTTCTGGTGCGGCTTGCAAGTGCCGCGTTCGGGTAGCGCCCGTTCGGCGGCCCCCAAGGTCAATGCGATGTAGAGGTCCCGGCGTTCGCCGCTGACTCCGTCCCTGGACAGGGGGCCAGGTCGGCAGGTTCACAACGTGCCCGGTTGAACAGACTCTACAGATACTGGAACGTTCGGTCAACTTAAATGGAGTGGCGATCACCGATCGGCCGTCACACGTCACCGCGACAGCGACGACGCCCTCACCAGCGGAATGGCGCGTCCTTCGACACAGAAGTGGGCCTCGACGCAGACCGGGACATCGGACCGCATCCTCATTTTCTGGGACTCTCATTCCATAACTTCCGACGTTCCGGAGAGCGCCGATCTTCACGGCGTCGCGCAGGTGATGGTCTTCCTGGACGCGGCGATCATGAACATCGCCCTGCCGTCCGCGCCCTACGACCTGGGCTTCTCTGACGGCGGCCGGCAGAGGGTCATCACCGCCTACGGCCTCGCCCACGGCCTCGCCCTCGGCAACCTGCTCGTCCTCGGCGGACAACCGGCGGACCTGCGGGGCACAAGAAGATCTCCGTCGTCGGCCTTGTCGGGTCCGCGGCGGCCTCGGCCGCCAGCGGGCTGTCGCCCAACCTCCCCACGCTGCTGACGGCACACGCGCTCCGGGGCGTTTTCGGCGCGCTGCTCGCCCCGCCGCACTCGCGCTGATCTCACTGGGATTCACCGACGCGAAGGAACGGGCCAAGGCGCTCGGCATCTGCGGAGCCATCGCCACGGTGGCTATGACGACTTCTTTGGGAGTCGTTTGTCGAGGAGTTCGGGAGGCGTGTGACCCGGGCTGCAGTGATCGACATTCGACAAGTTTTGATGGCGATAGCGTGTGCGATCACAGGCTGCGTGGTCTGCTTCATAATCCAGCTGTGGACATATCCGATGAGGGACAGTCGCTCGATCCCGTCTGGCTTAAGATCAACAACAACGTGTGTGGTGGCCTGGCAGGAGCCCCGGGTGCATCGTGGGTGGCCGAGCGGTTCATCGGAGCCGGCTGGAGTTCCAGATCAGGCTCGTCGTGGGAGTCGTATGAGGTCGAGACCAGCTGGTGCCGCATCGAGGTCGACCCGACCGACGGGAACACGCTCCTGAACGGTGTTGTCGATCCTCAACGGTTCGAGGATCTGGCTGCGCTGCTGACCCGGTTCGGTCTGCGGTTCGGTCTTGAGCTCTATGACGATGACGGAAAACTGCTGCGGGAGATCGAAGCTGGAACCCCGTCAGCGTCTCATGACGCGGCTCCGCGGTCTCTCAGCCGGCTGCTCGCTCCGCTTGGGCTCGGGGCGACGCGAGCCGGTAGGAGTCGGTGCCGGTCTCGATGATGGTGCCGTTGGCCTGCCTTCGGCTTGGGCGTCCACGGCGTCGAAACCCGCGACGCCGGCGTCGCCTCCGCCGTGACCGGCGGCCCAGCAGACCGACGGCTCCATGAGCACCGCGCTGCGCAACACCATCGCCGCCCGAGCGACGGCCGACTACCTCGCCACCCGCCACAGCGACGGTTCCGTGGACCAGGCTGCACCGGTCGCCGCAGCCGCGTTCATCGCCTTCTTCGCGGTCAACGCAGGCAAACCCTCCACTCAGAAAGCAGTGGCGGCCGACGACCCCGCCGCGCTTGGCCTGCGCCCCGCCCACCAGACACCGGACAGGCGTGGCACCCCGCGGCTGAGCCGCGGGGTGCCACGCCTGTCCGGTACGGGCAATGTCAGCCGAGAGCGTCGAGGGCGACCTCGGCGACCGCGGCAAGCGCGGCCCGGTCGGGGTTGATGGCACCCAGCACCCGCAGCCCATGGAGCGTCGCGACGAGATACCGCGCGAGGTCGCGGGGGCTGCGACCAGCGGGCAGTTCGCCCTTCGACCGGGCCTCCACGATGACCTCGTACAGCGCGTCCTCGATTGAGGTGGTCGTGACGCGCACATGGGCGGCGACCCTGGGATCATGGGCGATGCGCTCCATCGCGGCACCCACGATGAGGCAGGCCCTGCGGTTGCCGTCCTCCACGATCGTGTCGACGGTGCCGAGCAGGACCTCACGGATCAGCTCGCGCGCCGGGGCACCGGCGCGCAGGACGTCGACCAGGGGCACGGCGTACATCTCGCGGTAGCGATCCATGGCGGCGAGATACAGCCCCTCCTTGCTGCCGAAGGCGGCATAGAGCGACCCCCGCCCCACTCCGGTGGCCGCCACCAGGTCCTGCACGGACGTGCCCTCGTAGCCCCTGGCGCGAAAGGCGTCCATCGCCGCCTCCACCGCCAAGTCGGTGTCGAACTCTCTGATCCTGGCCATGTTGACCATGATATCCCAATCAGGAATGATCAGTCAATTAATACTGCGAACCGCCTACCACCGCCTCGCACATCAGGCGATCAGCCACCCACTCGGCCCCGACTGCATCTTTATTGACTCTTCATTCCAGATAATATCCACTGGGGAACCGCGGCCAAGGAGACAGCAGCAGTCCGGTCACCGGCCGCCCCCTTACCCAGGGCACTCGCCCGCCCGGACGTCGGTGAGCGTCTGGAGCCGGTCCAGGTCGTCCGGAAGATCCCGCGAGTTATCGAACACATTTTTCATTCTAGGCACGCCAGCACACCTTCACCTCGCGTGTTCGATTATTTGTTCGATAGCGTGGTGGGGGAGGTGAGCGCCGGGTGGGTGCGGAGTCGATGGAGCGTCGGCCGGGTGTGGTGATGCATGTGCGCTGCCCGGACCGGCTGCCGGAGGAGACCTACCGGCAGGTCCTGGAGCAGCTGCATGAGCTGTCGCCGGTGGTGGAGGCCCGGCCGCCCACGGCGGCTCTGGTCGATCTGCGGGGCGCGCTGCGCTACCACGGGGCTGCCGCCGCGCATCTCGGGGAGGTCCTGCGGTTGCGGACGGTCTCCCGGTACGGCGTCGACATCCGTGTCGGTATCGGCCCGACCGTCACCGTTGCCGCGACCGCCTCGGCGCAGGTAGAGCGGCCGGGCGGTGTGCTGGCCGTCGAGGCCGCCGACGCTGCCGACTGGCTCGCCCTGCTCCCCGTGGAGGATCTGCACGGCATCGGTCCCCGCCAGGCCGCCGTCCTGAAGCGCTACGGCGTCGACCGGGTCGGCCTGCTCGCCACGCTGCCGGCCGCGACCGTGCAGCGCCTGCTCGGCAAAGCGGGCCGGACGGCCGTCGACCGGGCCCGCGGCATCGACCCCCGCACCGTCACCCCGCGCCGCCTGCCGACTTCCGTCGGCGTCCGGCACCGCCTCCCCCACGACGTGCTTGACGGCGCCGCCGTACGTTCGGCCCTCCTGGGCCTGGTCGTGCAACTCGGTGCGGAGCTGCGCCGCCGCGGGCAGGCCGCGCACGCTCTCACGCTCACGCTGACGTTCGCCGGCGGACCGGCATGGGAGAAGACCCGCCGCCTGCCCGAACCGTCCGGGCACGAGGACGACCTGCGCCGGCTCACCTACCAGCTCATGGACTCCGCAGGCCTCCAGCGCGGCCGTCTGACCGCACTCGCGCTGCGCGCCGAGGACCTCGCCGACGCCGACCAGGCCGCCGAGCAGCTCAGCCTCGATGCCGCCCGCCAGGCCCGCCTCACCGCCGAGCAGGCGGCCGACCGAATCCGGGAGAAGTTCGGGCCCGGCGCGATCGGCCCGGCCGCCACCTACCGGCCCGCCTCCTGACCACCACGCTCACACCCGCTCGAGACACCCGGCCGGCACCTCCCCCCGGACACGAACCGAAGCGACGCTGAGTTCATGACTGAACTGCCCCAGCCGACGGAAGCCACCCTGGAGATCGGCGAGACCCGGTTACCCGGGCGGAAGAACGTGGCGTCGGTGCAGGGATGGACGACCGTCCATGTCCCGCCGCCTGCACCTACGACGACGCCAACGACTCGGCGGCATCCTCCAGGAGCACCAGTGGTGCGTGACCTGGGTGGATGATCATTCCGGCAGAGGCAAGGTTGAATGACCAGCCCATCGGAACGTGTTCGCCGGTGACACAACGCAACTTACGGTGGCGGGCGAACTGGCTCTGGCGTTGACTGGCCCGAGGCGCACTGCACGCCAGAGGACCGAGGGATACACGATGACCAGACCCGTCACCGGACTGCTGTACGGCGCCGCTGCCGGTGCCGCCGGTACCACTGCTCTCAACACCGTCGGCTATCTGGACATGGCATGGCGGGCGCGGCCCGCGAGTGGCACTCCGCGAGCCACCGTCGAGAAGCTGTCGCAGGCGATGCACCTGACCATTCCCGGTGACGGCGCTGAGAAGGAAAATCGAATCGCGGGCCTCGCGCCACTGACCGGCATCGCTGCGGGGATCGGTCTGGGTGCCCTTCTGGGCCTGGCGCGGGCCAAGGGCTGGCGTCCGACCAGGTTGATCGCTTACGCGACCACTGGATTCGGCGCCCGTCTGGGCACCGACGCCCCCATGACCGTGCTCAAAGTGACCGACCCGCGCACGTGGTCCGCCAAGGACCGGATTGCCGACATCGTGCCCCATCTGGCTTACGGGGTGGTGACCGCCGCAGTTTTGGAAAGACTCGACCCTTGAGTCGATGGGCCCGACCGGCACTCCGCGCGCCTTCGGCGGGCCTGAATGGCGGATGGCACTCGCGCGGCCGATGCCTGGCAGGAATATCTCCAGGGCATGAGCTAAATATGGTTTTGCCCGTCACCTGGCCCAGAGACCACTAATCAAGAGGACGACTCATGGCGGAATCAACCGCGGCACCCGGATTCGCGCACGACATCCTCCCCCTGTTCCGGTCTATCGACATCGAGCACATGGCGAAGGGCGGTGTCCAGCTGGACCAGTATGTGTACATGTCGGTCCGGGAGAACGCCGAGCGCGTCTACAACACAGTTGCGACGAAGCGTATGCCGCCGCCGGATGAGAACGCGACGTGGTCCGAGGAGCAGGTCGCCCTGCTTCGCGCGTGGATCGACGGGGGAATGCTTCCGTGACGCGCGTGCGTGGGTGAGGCGCTCGCGGGAGCTGAGAGCCCGAGCGGGTGGGCTATGTGCGGGGCCGCGCAGCGCGAACGGGCGCGATCTCGAGCGCGAGCGCCACGGCGAACCGACGTAACGGGGCGCTGGCGGCAGAAGCGATGCCGAGGCCCGGGACGACGCGCCGCTCGGCGTCGCCCATGAACAGCAGCGTGCCACCCAGCCGTGTCGCCAGCCTGCCGTTTCCCCGCGTCCTCCAGATTGATCACCTAGGAGGACCGGCCCGCTCCGGCCGATCGAGACGGCGCAGAGTTCACCGCCCGCTCTGCGCCAGGCGCAAGGGTCTGTTGTCCAGTAGTGCTCTCGTGCGCCGAGCCAGGCTCACTCGGAATCACCGGTGCGGGAACTCGGGGGCCAGTGAGCCGGTGTCCAGTCTCCCTCCGGGTCGGTGGTCTGGCCGACTTCGATCAGATGGCCGTCAGGGTCGCGGATGTAGCAGCGGATCTCGTACTCGTGTTGTTTTGGCGGCGTCAGGAACTGGGCACCTCGGGCGCTCCACTCCTCGTACAAGGGGTAGATGTCCTTGACGCGGATATTGAGGAAACTGCTGACCCGGCTGGAATCGCGCGGCGCCTCCAGGGTGACCGAGGGCTTGTCGTCCGTCGGGCCTCCGCCGCCGTTGATGATGATCCAGCTGTTGGCCAGTGCGACATAGGTCAGGCCTCCAGGGCCGGAGTAGGCCAGCCGGCCGCCGAGCACTTCGGTGTAGAAGCGTCGAGAACGTTCGACATCGTCCGAGACGATGAAATGGGCCAGGACAATTCCCTCTGGCGGTGGCGGGAGATCGGCCATCTGGTGCCTCCACTTGTCAGTCTCATGCTCCGTTGATGAACTGCATTTGACGGTAGGTTCCCCCTTCGAAGTCGCCGGAAATTTCACCGGCTCGCCCTCCATGGAAGATTCGCGGGCAGCTGTACACGGATGGCTCGCCGCTTTAAGCCCATTGGAGTAACGCAGAGGTGTGCGCATAAGCACCGACAGGCACACCTCAGCGGCAGCGGCACGGATGTTCGTGCCCCCCCTGTCCTGACGTACAGCACACAGACGCTGTGCTGCGCCGTGCGAGGCGATAGACATGCAAATCGCGCCCAACGACATCAACGACACCCGCCTGCAACTCAGGCGGCTGGCCGAGCGCGGCATCCCGGTCGAGACCGTGCAGGGATTGTTCACCCAACCACGGCCGCAGCCGCCCCGCGGACCCCGACCAGCCCACCCATCCCAACTGACTGGGCAATAAGGACATCAACTCCCGAAGTCGGCGCCAGGCCGTCACCCGGAACAGCCGACCTGGGGCACGCTGCGAGACGAGCCCGCACCCCTCGACTTCCGCGCACCGCGATCGAGGGCGAGGCGTACGACCAAGTGCCCACCGAGCGCGTCGGCGTCGCCCCGGCATGGAAGATCGAGGAATGGGTCTACTTCACCGACGACGTCGGCGCCGCCCGCTTCGTGCACCGCGTCCACTGCCACGCCAACCGCGACCACACCCGACCTGTCACCACCGAACAAGCCCGCGCCGTCCCCGAGCGCGCCGAGGCCGCGGCGTGCCAGGTGTGCGGCCGGACCGGCCGCTGCGCAGCGCGGCATAGCCTCGCCAGAGGTTGCTTCTGGGGTTGCTTCTCGGGTTGTCCCTGGGGTTGCCTCTGAGGTTGCCTCAGCACCTTCGTCGACGGGCGCGCACCCGTCGCCTGACCTGCGGCGGAGTCGGCTCGGCAAGGAGGGTGGCGAACGCCGACAACTCCTATATGGACCTACTCAGCCCATACGAAGACTCCTGACGGTCCCGAAGGCTGTCAGCAAGCTCGCGAACCCCGGCTCGCCGGGTTAGCGGCGCGGCCGGTCGCCGGGCCGGTGCGGCGGAGTGTTCGCGGTCCCGCTGCGGCGCTTCTTCGCTTTCGCCTTGGCTGCTCCGGATTCACCAGCTCTTGTCCGGCCAACCGGCCTGCGTGTTACGAGAGTTGTAGGCCATAAGGTGATCTCCCACCTTTCCCAGCTCAGCCTGGAGGAGCGCATGCCCACACGTCGTGGCCTGTCCGCCTGGCCCGGATCAGCCGGTGAGGCCACTGGCGCTCCCCACTTCCGCTCCGGCGAAGAAACGGGACGCATCAGGGCCTGGTACCGGCGGGTGCGCCTGGTCTCCGACACCACTCTGGAGATCGCCGATCGCGCCGCCGGGCGCGTGGCCACGGACGGACACCCGGAGTCGTTGCGCAAGGTCGGGTTGGAGCCAGGTACGCCGTTCCCGGTCTCGCCGGCGTTCGGGTGCGACATCATCCTGACCGGACAACTCGACCTCGCCGTCGCGGGGCTTGGGACGGCTCAGTAGACCAGTTCGTGCTGCCATTCGCTCTCGGGCTGCTTGGTCAGCGCGAGATAGGCCTGTGCCAGCGTCGCCGGCTCAAAGCGCGGTTCGCTGCCGATCGTCTTCGTGATCGTGATACTGGTTGCGTGCACGCCCGTCCCGGCCAGCTCCTCATGGAGCAACTGCACGTACGCGCGCAGCGCGGCCTTACCAACGGACAAGGACGAATACTTCTTCGAGGGATGCAGAGCGTACCCGCCGCCCGCGAACAGCAGGGTGCCGCGGCCGTCGCGCAGTTCCGGCAGCACGGCGTCGGCCGCGACCCTGGCGCCCAGGACATCGATGGCCATATTGGCGACCCACTTCTGGTCGTCACCGCCGAGGGGCGAGTCGCTGTCGAGCACCGCCACGCTGTAGATGAGCACGTCGGGCGCACCCAAGTCCGTGATCGCGGAGTGGATCGCGGAGCGCAGGTTGCCGGCGTCCGCGACATCCGTGGCGTAGCCGCGAACGTCCTGGCCGGTGGAGGCAAGCTCGGCAGCGTAGGTGTCCATCTTCGTCTTGTTGCGGGCGAGCATGGCGACCGGGTGTCCGGCATTGGCGAATGCCCGGGTCAGCTCAAGGCCGATGCCTGGACCTACGCCGACGATCACTGCGGTTCCGAGGGTCATGACAATCCTTTCCTAGGTGGGGTCGGAGGCCTGCCACCGCACTCAGCGGTCCTGGGCGTCGACTCTCTTTGACGCGTCGCGCGAGTTAGCTGCGAAATCGGTGCCCAGGAGCTCGATGTCGTCAGGGGCTGCGGTGGTCTGCCGATCACTGCTTCGAGGTTGCCGCCGCCGACGCCGTTGCGGGAGGACCTGCCATAGGGGGTACTGACAAACCCTCCCTATCCGCATTACTCGTACCTATTGTCGAGTGCATGGACCATCGCCGTGACATTCAGGAGTTCCTGGTCTCCCGCCGGGCACGGATCAGCCCCAGGTCAGTCGGCCTGCCCGTCACCGGAAGGAAGCGGCGGGTACCCGGGCTGCGCCGCGAGGAGGTCGCCGCCTTGGCCGGGCTCAGCATCGACTACTACATCCGCCTGGAGCGCGGCGCGCTCACCCGTGCCTCCGACAGCGTCCTACAGGCCATCGCCCGCGCGCTGCGTCTGGATGCCGCCGAGCAGGCCCATCTCATCGACCTGGCACGCGCCGGCCGGCCGTCCCCCGCACCCCGTTCCCGTCGCACCACGCCTGCAGCGATCGCCCCGCAGCTGCAGACCGTCCTCGACTCCCTCGTCGGCGTCGCAGCGCTGGTGCGCAGTCCCACCCTCGATGTGATCGCCACCAACCCCCTCGGCCGGGCTCTGTACAGCGTGCTCCACACCGACGCGCGCCAGGCGCCGAACATCGCCCGGTTCACGTTCCTCAACCCTCAGGCCCGCCAGTTCTGGCGCGACTGGGACGAGGTCGCCGACGACTTCATCGCCCACTTGCGCGCCGCCGCCGGCCCCACTCCGCATGAACAGCCGCTCACCCATCTCGTGGGCGAGCTGTCCACCCGCAGCGACGCCTTCCGCCAGCTGTGGGCCCGACACGACGTGCGTGCCTGCGTCAGAGGCACGAAAAGGTTCCAGCACCCGGTCGTGGGCATGCTCGACCTGCGCTACGACCTCCTCCAACCGAACGCCGAACCCGGCCTCACCATGATCACCTACACCGCCGAGCCGGGAACGGTCTCCCACGACAACCTGACCCTGCTCGCCTCCTGGGCCGCCAGCCAGGACAACGACACCGAGCACGATCCGGCTGCCCCGACGACCCGGACCACAAGGCCGCCCTCACGGCGCGACTGATGCCTGATTGCCTGGACAGCACCGGTGCCGACCGGCCCGGCTTGCCGCGACCGGGCAACACCGACGCCCACACCGACACCGACACATCGCGTCCTCGGCCACGCCCTTCCCCCGGCAACGCCACAGCCCGCCCTGGACACACCAGCAGTCCTCACAGCTGAGCCATCGAGGTGCTCAGTCAAGGGCCGCGAGGTGGTCGGCGGCGCCACCGTGCCACTCGATCATGAAGAGCGTGGCGTCGTCGCTGGTACACCCGCCCCGTTCCTCTTTCAGCGTGTGGGAGAGCTTGCGCAGATCCGCCCGCACCCCCTGTGACGGCTCCTGTCCCAGGCGGTTGACGCAACGGATGAGGCGTTCCTCGCCGAACAGCTCCCCGCCGGTGAGGTGCTCCTCAATGATGCCGTCGGTGTAGCACAGCACCCGGTCGCCTGGCTGGAGCATGTGCCGCCTGATGCGGGGCTCCTCGCCGCCGAAGCCGACGGGCAGTGTCGTCGCGCTCTCCAGCTGCCGCACGACCCGGCCGTCACGGATCAGCAGGGGCGCGGGGTGGCCGGCGTTGACCAGTTCCAGCTCTCCGGTGGCGATATTGAGGTGCATGAGCTGCGCGGTGGCGAAGTGGTCGGGTCCGAACTGCTGGGAGATGGCCTCGTCCATGTACGCGTACTTCTCGGCCAGGCTGACGAACACGCGCCGGGCGTGCCGGTAGGCACCGATGGCGATGGTCGCCATCGCGGCGGCGTCCAGGCCGTGGCCTATGGCATCGATCACGGCTGCGTGCAGGATGCTGTCGTTGAGGGCGTAGTCGAAACTGTCGCCGGCGACGCGGTAGGCAGGCTCCAGGATGCCGGCCACCTCGACCTGCGGCACAGTCATCGTCAGTGGTGGCAGCAGGCTCCACTGGATCTCAGCGGACACGCTCATAGGCTCCCGGCGACGGGCCTGGAAGAACAGGTCGGTGTAGGCATTCTTGGTGACCAGCATGTCGGCGACCAGGCCCGCGAGCCGGCGCAGCAGGCGCCGGTCGTCTTCACCTACCGTGTCCAGGGTCAGGGACATCACCCCTACCTGGTCGCTGCCGTCCAGCAACGGCAGATACATCCGCACGCGGCCGTCGGCCTGCACCACCTCGACGACGTCCGCACTCAGGAAGGCCCGGCCGGCGGGAGAGCCGGCAACCGGCTGCGGCTGGCCCACGTGCAGCTTCCTGCCCGGAAGCGGCACGAGCACCTCCTGCGCGTAGTCCTGGAGGAGGATGGACACGTCACGACCGCCGATCCTTGCCACCTCCTCCGCGACCAGCGGGGCGATCAGCTGGGGCGGCATCACCCGCGCCCGGTCCAGCAGCAGGCCGAGCAGCCTTTCCCCGAAACCCTCCGACCGGTCCATGCTCTCCTCGCCCATGACCTGCTCCGCCACCCCCCTTTCCCTCCGCACGCCGATCGGCGTCTGCGCACACGGTGACCTGGGCAGCCGCCGGGAGCGGCGGATTACGCCATGTGCGGCATGTCGACCCCCGGGCAGGATGCAGTCCTCAAGTCCACGTGGTCCGATTTCGCCACCCCGTCAGCTGGGCCCACCGTGAGGCTACGGGCGTGAGCAGCGTGTGTCAGGCGTCCGCCGCGTACCACCAGAACTCCCTGATCACCGGTGCCGGCACGGGGCCCATCGCTGCCACCTGAGTCAGCAGGATGGTGACCGCACCCGTGGCCGGGATGACGTACGCCGCTGTCCGCGTGCCGCCGACCCAGCCATAACGGCCGGCCGCATTCCACGGGTTGGTCGGTTCGATGTCAACCGAGCCGCCGAAGCCCCAGCCCCGGCCCTCCAGGAACAGCTGGCCGATGTCGCACTGCGCCGGATTCGTATGGTCGGTGGTCATCATGCGCACGGGGTCGGCCGACAGTACCCGGCGGCCGTCGGCCGCCCCGTTATCTTCTTCGCGGTCCTGCAAGAGGGCCGCTGGCCTCCGGGCCCGGCATGACTGTTGCCCCCTGTCGATCGGATGACCTGGGGGGTGGTGTCACCGGGCCCGAGGGGTGCCGTCGGAGACGCTGATCAGAGGTCCGGCCCCCGCCCGGCCCGGCGCAATGCCGGGCAGCTCGCGGGCGGCAGGTCTGCATAACGTGGATGCGCGCGAACGGCCCCGCCGCCGAGGCCGGCACAGCATCGACACATGTGGGGGCACGGTGATCGACATCGACGCAACGGGCGTCTTCCTCGGCCTGGACGTCGGCAAAAGCAACCATCACGGCCACGGACTCACCCCGGCCGGGAAGAAGGTCTTCGACAAAGGCCTGCCGAACGGCGAACCCCAGCTGCGGGCCGTCTTCGACAAGCTCAAGGCCAAGTTCGGCACCGTCCTGGTGATCGTGGACCAGCCCGCCTCCATCGGCGCCCTGCCGTTGACCGTCGCCCGCGACGCCGGCTGCCAGGTCGCCTACCTGCCCGGCTTGGCGATGCGCCGGATCGCCGACCTCTACCCGGGGGAGGCCAAGACCGACGCCCGCGACGCCGCTGTCATCGCCGACGCCGCCCGCACCATGCCTCACACCCTGCGCTCCCTCGAACTGGCCGACGAGATCACCGCCGAACTGACCATGCTGGTCGGCTTCGACCAGGACCTGGCCGGCGAGGCCAACCGCACCTCCAACCGCATCCGCGGCCTGCTCACCCAGTTCCACCCCAGCCTCGAACGCGTCCTCGGCCCGCGCCTGGACCACCCCGCCATCACCTGGCTGCTGGAGCGCTACGGATCCCCGGCCGCACTGCGCAAGGCAGGCCGCCGCAAACTCGTCGAGGTCATACGGCCGAAGGCCCCGCGCATGGCCACCCGGCTCGTCGACGACGTCTTCGACGCCCTCGACGAACAGACCGTCGTCGTTCCCGGGACCAACACCCTGGACGTGATCGTGCCGTCACTGGCCAAGTCGCTGACCGCCGTCCACGAACAACGCCGGGCACTGCAAACCCAGATCGAGGCCCTGCTGGAGGCCCACCCTCTTTCCCAGGTCCTGACCTCGATGCCCGGCATCGGCGTCAGGACCGCCGCAGTCCTTCTGACCACCGTCGGCGACGGCAGCTCGTTTCCGAGCGCCGCCCACCTCGCCTCCTACGCCGGCCTCGCCCCCGCCACCAGGCAGTCGGGATCCTCGATCCACGGCGAACATGCTCCGCGAGGCGGGAACCGGCAGCTCAAACGCGCGATGTTCCTGTCCGCGTTCGCCGCACTGCACGATCCCGCCTCCCGCACCTACTACGACCGCTGCCGAGCCCGCGGGAAGACCCACACCCAGGCTCTCCTTCGCCTGGCCCGCCAACGGATCAACGTGCTGTTCGCGATGCTCCGCGACGGAACCTTCTACAAACCCAGAACCCCACGGACCGCTTGACGAAAGACATAGAGGCACCCCCCGGCGCCAGCCAGCAACATCCGGCAAAAGGCCAGCCGGTCGTCGGCGGTCGAGGCCAGCCCGCCATTGCCGAGCGGTAGCGGGGGCAGGCTACTCCACTCGCCGTCCGGGACGTCGGCGAGCTCCAGACTGCCGTCGTCGCCCGGCCGGTAGAAGCTGGTGAACTGCCCCGCTTGGCAACCGGCACCTCGAAACCGGTGTCCACCATGCCCAGCGGCCCGAAGACCCGCTCCGTCAGGAACTCCGGCAGCGGCTGCACGGTGACCCGCGAAATCGCTGTCGAAAGACAGACTCCCGCACGGGCAGGGAGTTATCGGCGTCGACAGGTCTGGGGGCCGGAGCCTCGTCACGGAACGTTTCAAGAAGACCCGATCATGATCGCGTTACGGGCTCTAGGGGTTTGTCCAGCGCGGCCGGGCTGTTCGGCGGGCACAGGTCCAGGTAGTGCAGAGCAGCCGTACGTCAGGCTCGCCCGCGTCCCGTGTCGTCCTCTGCGCGGTCGCCGTGGTCCCGGTCGGCGAGCAGCTGCTGGAAGGCGAGCGCGGTCTCCTCGTCGGCGGCCGCAACGTCGACGACGACCAAGCCGGTTCGCTTTGGGGGGCACGAAGAGGCCCGCCACTGTAGTGATGGGCTCGGCGATGTCCTCGGCGCGAACGGGTCGGGCCACATCTGAGGTGCGGCGCCGAAGTCGACGCCGGCGTCGGTGGGCTCCGGCCCCTCCTTCTGAGTGAACTCCGCCAGGCGCCATTCGTCGTCGGTCCAGTCCAACGTCAAGATCATCCTTTCGCACAGAGTCATCGCCCGGAAGTGGTCCGTCTCGTCCCCGACGGTTGTGAGGCGTCGGTGAGGTCGGCGCCGGTGGTGGCGTCCCGCTGGAAGTGGTCGGTGCCGTGCCAGTCCAGGCACTGACGGTCGCGTCGTCCTGCAAGTGGCCGTCGTTGGCGTCGACGACGGCCGCGATGAGGGTGCGGGCGGCCTCACGGGGGTGCAGATCGCGGGGCCGCACGATCAGGTCGGACAGGTTGGGGCTGCCTGCGTGGTGCTCCAGCATGCCGTCGGTCAGCATCACCAGCCGGTCGTCCGGACGCAGGTCCAGCGACTGGACCCGGTAGGTAAGAGGGGCGTTGAAGCCAACGGCATATCGACCTCCGGAGTGATCTCCCGCACCCGGCCGTCCCGCATCCGCAGCGGCCAGGGGTGCCCGGGGTTGACGAACTCCGTCCTGCCGTCGAGCAGGCTGATACGCAGGAGCCGGCCGGTGACGTAACCCTTGTGACTGTGCTCGCGCATCGCCTGGTCCGCCTGACGGGCCTGCTCGGCGAGATCGGCACCGGTCCGTCGGGCCCGGCGCAGGACGCCGACCGCGAGGGTGGCCAGCAGTGCGGCCTCGACATCGTGCCCCATGGCATCGATGACGGAGAGCTGCACGGTGTCCCGGCCGATCGTGTAGTCGAAGGTGTCACCGCCGACGTGGTCGGCCGGCTCCAGCGCCCCGGCCACCACAAACTGCGCCGCCTCGCACGCCAGCGACGCCGGCAGCAGCCGGTGCTGGATCTCCGCGGCCAGACTCAGCGGCTTGGTCCGGCGTCCGAAAGACCGGTTCGCGGCGACGAGGTACGCCAGCGCGTGCGCGGGCTCACTGATCTCCCGCATTGCCGCCGCATCCGGCGCCGTGGGCAGGAACGGTTCGAGGAGTCCGAGGGCGTCCCGGCGGTTGGTCACCGGGGCGACGATCCGCACCGGCGCGCCCTCACCCTTGTCCTCCGCCCCTTGTCCTCCGCGCCAAGCCGCTGGGTGCGGATCACATCGTCGTACAGGGTGCCCCTCAGCGGGTTGCGCCGGGCGGGTTCATCGGTGTCGACGCTGCCCGCCCCCCAGCCGCACGACCGAACTGCCGGTGAAATCGGTGATCAGGAACGACACCGACGCCGCCCCGAGGTGTTCCTGGAGCGTGCGCGCGACCAGTCGAGCGACTCCACGGGCGCAGCAGCCTCAGCCGCCTCCAACGTCATCGCCCTGCCCCGGCCACTCGCGTCCCGGGAAAGATGGGCGGCCCGCCCGCCGTCCGGCCCTGCTGCGGTCACGTCGGCTCCTCACTACTCGATGACGCTCAGGACATCGCCCCGAAGGACACGGAAGACCTGTTGCGGGCCCGGTACCCGGACAGGTCACACTTCACCACCGGGCCCGGCTTGTGCCCGCTGCGCAACACCGTCATGTGGCTGCGAGGAGGATGGCGGTGTAGTGCGCGGTGAAGGCGGCGATGGTCAGGGTGTGGAAGACCTCGTGGAAGCCGAACCAGGCCGGTGAGGGGTCGGGGCGCTTGAGCCCGTAGACGATGGCTCCCGCGGTGTAGAGCAGACCGCCGGCGATGACGAGCACGACGACCGCGGCACCGCCGGTGCGCGCGAAGTCGGGCAGATTGAAGACGGCCACCCAGCCCAGCGCGATGTAGCACGGGGTGTACAGCCAGCGGGGAGCTGCGATCCACAGGATGCGGAAGGCGATGCCGGCCAGCGCGCCAGCCCACACCACCGCCAGCAGCACCTGCTGCCGTCCTTCGGGCAGCAGCAGTACCGCCAGCGGGGTGTAGGTGCCGGCGATGATCAGAAAGATGTTCGCGTGGTCCAGCCGCCGCAGGACCGCCTCCCCGCGCGGCCCCCACGTTCCGCGGTGGTAGACGGCGCTGGTACCGAACAACAAGCACGCCGACAGTGCGTACACCGAGCAGGCCGCCACTGCCGCGCCCGTGCGCGAGACGGCGATCAGGACGACGCCCCCGACGAGCGCCAGGGGGAACACACCGGCGTGCAGCCAACCGCGCATCCTCGGCTTCAACGCAGCCGCCGCCCGCTCCACCCCGCACTCCGGGCCGGTGGCGGCAGTCAGCCGGCCTGTTGCGACGGCAGACGCATCCATCGCCCGGATACGCAAGGTGTCGGGCGGGTTGCCCGGGCCGGCGGGCCGGGGCCGGGGCTCCCGTCCGTGGGACGGCGGCTCAGTGTCTTCGGCGATCATGCGCTCATATTCTTGAAAGGGCGGAAGGGTGCGGTCGGGCGGGGCACCGCGGACCGCGTATCAGGTGGCGGCTGTGTGCAGGGCTGCACTGCGGCGGTGTTCGGCATTGATGCGCTGGGCTTCCTCGAGCTGGTCCTCGAGGGCGATGATGCGGCACACGGCCTCGACAGGGGTTCCCTCGTCGACGAGTTCCCGGGCGCGGGCGGCGATGCGCAGCTGGTAGCGGGAATAGCGGCGGTGTCCGCCCCGGGAGCGCAGCGGGGCGATGAGGCGGGCGCCGCCGACGGCGCGCAGGAAGCCCTGGGTGGTGCCGAGCATCTCGGCGGCCCGACCCATGGTGCAGGCGCGGTAGACGTCGTCGAGACGGCTGAAGGTGTCGTCTGCTGTCATCTGACCTTCTGTTGAACGCACGGAGGGCCCTGGCGCCGTGCGGCGCCAGGGCCCGGAGAAACTGCTACACCATCCGCCGGCCCTGTTACTGCGCCGGCCTTCTGTCTGCGCACACCCGACCGCACTGCTGCCGGGGATACTGGGATCGCGGTTGCTCGACCGGAGACCACCTCACTATCGATGTCCTGCGGTACCCGGACTCAACAAGCCGCCCGGGCGATCCTGATGGCGCCCAATTCCTCCGTTCATTCCCTCAACGCTGGTACAGCTCTACTGCGTACTGCTGGTGATGCGACCTGCTCCGTGGCCTGTCACAGCGCCACTCTTCGACAGCCAGCCCCGTCGCCCGTCCTGCATCTGCTCTGGCTTTAGAACCCCACTGCCGAACCTCCCGGTGCGCGCGCCCGCAGCCGACGCCTTCACCGAGGTACCGCTCACTGACTTCACTGCTGGGTACTGCCATTGCGGTACTGCTCACGGCGGCCCCTGATCACTGCGGGCCACCCGGTCCGGTCGTCAGTCCCGTCACCGTCCTACAACCCTGGCTCCGGAACTCCACCACCGCACCGTCCTGCGCACTGCAACTATGTGCTACTGCCCGGCAGTTCGTGTCCGCCAGGCCCTGCTATCTCTACGGGCTACGAGAGAAACCATAACTACGACACCACCCAATGTCTACTCTGACTAAGATAGATTTTCGCGTACGGGCGGTGAGGTATCGTTCGCGGTCTCCTTGAACCGCGCACCCCCGGCCGGGCTCCAAGGGATGTCGCCAGGCGGAGGTGGTGCGCCGAGGCCGGGGACGGTCACCGGCCTTCGGCACCAGCGGGTGGGTCAGCGACGGCGGTCACCGTGCTCGCGGCTCGCGGTGGTCATCGCCGTGGTCGCGGTCATCGCCGCGGTGGCGGCCCCAGGAGACCTCGTCGATGATGCGGCGGTGGTGTTGCGCGGAGTCGCCGTGTCGGAGCCGTTGGTCCACACGTAATTGCGGCGGTCCTGGTAGACGCCGGCGTAGCGGTCGCGGCCCTCACCGGTGTGGATGCGGACCGTGGAGCGTCCCTCCAGGCGGAAGGTGTAGGTGTGGCCGTCCTCGTCGGAGAGCGTCCAGCCGTCCAGGTCCACCGCACGACGGCTCGTGTTGGTGACATCCACCTACTCCTTGTTCAGCTGACGCCGGGCTGGAAGCCTTGGAGAACCGATTCCAGGAGCTGGGGATCGACCCAGTCGATCCCCAGCGAGCGTCCGTGGCCTGAGTCGCGGCAGCTGAGGAGCAGGCCGAACACCCGAGCCCGGACGCAGTCACGGCCATAACCTTTCCGCTTGAGGAGCTTGATCCGCGTGACGTGGCCTTCGACCTGGCCCGAGCTCCAGGAGCTCGATAGGCCGGCGACGACGGCGTCCTGGTCCCGGCGCAGGCCGGTGACCAGCGAGGGCAGTGCGGGTAGGTACTCAGCGAGGACGCGCTCCATCCAGTCGGGCAGCAGGTCGCCGCGACGTTCGTGGAGTATGGCGGCGAGGTCGCGAACGTACCGAGCCGTGGCGTCGAGGTGCGGGCAGGCTGCCCGGATCTCCTTGAGCTCGTGGGCGTCGTCGGCGGGGAGGCGGTCCGGGTCGGTCATGATCCAGCGGACCACGCGGCGAGGCCGCGGCGCCACCGGCAACTTTTGGTGCCGGCACGGGCGAAGACGATGATCGGTCGGCTGTTCCACGTCTCGGACACCATGGAGGGCGTGTGGCAACTACTGAGGTGCTCTGTCCGGTCCTGGCAGCAGCCGACGCGGCGTGCGATCGAGCGTGACGAAGACGGCGCGCAGGAGTAGAGCCCCCAGCCAGGTCAGGCCGGTCAGCCTTTCAGGGGGCGTGTCCATTCCTGCGCCCGTCGGGGCCGGGCCGTCTGTCGCGAACGCCTCGGCTCCAGGTCCCGCAGCGGCTCCGAGTCGCATCAGTTGAGGGCGTGGCTGCGGCCGGTCTGCAGGATCTCGTCGGAAAGTCCGGGCTCGACGTGGCATACGGCGCGGGCGAGCATCAGTGCGCCGACCATTTCGCTGAGCAGGCGGATGGCCCTGTGGCGGGCTTCGGCCGGGTCGAGCCCGTGGTTTTTCTCCTCGGCTTCGCGCAGGAACTCGGCGGTGAAGCCGGTGAGGTATCCCTCGACGCCTTCGGCGTACGCGCTCTGCACGGTTTCGCTGTGCCGTCCGGCGTCGGTGGCCATGGAGGCGGAGGGGCAGCCGCCGTCCGGGGCGTCACGGTGTGCGGTGGACAGATAGTCGGCCACGACCCGCTCCAGCGGTGAGCCGGCCTGGTCCGGGCCGTCCTCGATCGCCTGGGCCAGGACCGCGAGCGAGGCGGCGTAGGAGGCGCCGCACACCTCCACGGCCAGCTCGTTCTTGGAGGCGAAGTGGTTGTAGAAGCCGCCGTGGGTGAGTCCGGCTTCCTTCATCAGCTCGGCGATGCCGACCGCGTCGATGCCCTGCGAGCGGAACATGCGGCTCGCCGCTTCGAGGATGTTCTGCCGGTTGCGGGCCTTGTCTTCCTTGGTGATCCGCGGCATGGCCGTCCCCTCGCGTCGCTCTCTGTTTGACATCTTTAATGATGACCCTCATCATAGCAGGAGTTGCAATGATGAGGGTCATCATTAATAGTTCGTGGAAGGAGAGCACCATGCGCGCCATCGCCTACGACCAGCACGGTGAAGCCGGGCAGGTACTACGCCTGAGCAAGCGGCCGGCCCCTGCTGCGCCCGCAACCGGGCAGGTTCAGGTGCGGGTGCTGTCCAGGCCGATCCACCCCGGCGACCTGGCGGGAGTGGAGGGCCTTCCGGGTTGGCCGCGGCAGCGGTTCGCCACGCCCCGGATTCCCGGCGTGGAGGCAATGGGCGTCATCGAGGCCGTCGGCGAGGGTGTGCAGGATCTGCGGCCCGGCCAGCGGGTGGCGTTCTTCCCGGTGCCGGGCGCGTGGAGCGAAGTCGTCACGGCGCCGGCCGATCTTGTGGTGTCGGTGCCCGAGGACCTCGGCGACGACACCGCGGCGTTGATGCTGGCCAACCCGCTGACCCTGCTCTCCTTGCTGCGGGCGGTCCAGCACGCCCAGCGCGGCCGGGCCGGTCCGGTGGTGCAGACGGCCGCCGGTTCGTCGGTGGGAAAGCTGGTCAGCGCCGCAGCCCTCAAGCACGGCATCCCGCTGGTCAACCTGGTGCGCAGCGCCACGGGGGCGCAGACATTGCGGCAGCGCTTCCCCGCACTGCCGGTCATCTCGACGGCCGACGCCGACTGGCGCACTCAGGTCCAGGACGCGACCGGCGGCCGGGGCGTCCAGGTCGTACTGGACGCGGTGGGCGGATCCCTGACCGGTGAGCTGGCCGGGCTGCTCGCCGACGGCGGCACGCTGATCACCTACGGAGGGCTCGGTTCCGGCAGCACGTCGCTGGAGTCGCTCGCGCTGACCCCGCGGGCCCTGACCGTGCGGGGGACGTCCGTCTTCCAGTGGATGGCCGCCCGCACGCCCGAGGAGCGGGCCGAGGACGTCGCCTTCGCCGCCCGGCTGGCCGCGACCGCCCCGGAACTCTTCGAGGTCGCCGCCCGCTACGACCTCGCCGACTTCGCGAAGGCCATCGACCACGTCCGCCGCCCCGGCAGGAACGGAACCGTCCTGCTCACCAGCCCCGCACCCTGAACCCCACGAAGGGCACCGCCATGAAGATCGGAACCCTCGGCGCCGGAACCGTCGCCCAGGCCATCGCCCGCCACGCCGTGGCCCACGGCCACCAGGTCGTCCTGAGCAACAGCCGCGGCCCCGCCTCCCTGGCCCGCCTCGCCGACGAAATCGGACCGCTCGCCCAGGCCGGCACCCCGCAGGAAGCCGCCGCGGCGGAACTCGTCGTGCTCGCAGTCGGCTGGCCCCAGATCCCGGACGCGGTAGCCGGCCTGCCTCCCTTCGACGGGCGCATCGTCATCGACGCCACCAACCAGTTCGCCTCCCCGCCCCCGCCCATGAAGATCGCCGACCTGGGCGAGCTGACCGGCAGCGAACACGTCGCCTCCCTGCTTCCCGGAGCCCGCGTCGTCAAGGCGTTCAACACCCTCTACGGCCAGTACATCGCCGCCGACCCGCGCCACCGGTCCGGACGCCAGGTGCTGTTCCTCGCCGGTGACGACGCCGACGCCAAGACCACCGTCAAGGACCTCACCGCCGCCTTCGGCTTCGCCCCCGTCGACCTCGGCTCCTTGCGCGAGGGCGGACGCCTCATGCAGCTCGGCGGCCCGCTCTCCGGCCTCCACGCCCTCAAACAGGACTGAGGCGCCCCGCCCATTCCTCGCTCTCCCCCTATCAACCCCCCACAAGGAAGTTGCTCATGACCACCCAGCCCCTGCTCCAGCCCGTCCGCCTCGGCGCCCTGGAACTCCCCAACAGCGTCGTCATGGCCCCCATGACCCGCGCCCGTGCTCAGAACGCCGAGCTGGCCCCCACCGACCTCCACGCGACCTACTACGCGCAGCGTGCCGGCGCCGGCCTGATCGTCACTGAGGGAACCTGGGTAAACGCCGACGCGATCGGTTTCATCCACGCGCCCGGCATCTACACCGAGACGCAGACCGCCGGCTGGGTGAAGGTCACCGAAGCCGTCCACGAGGCCGGCGGCCGGATCGTCTCCCAGCTCGGCCACCTCGGCGCGGCCTCCCACCCCGACCACCTCGGCGGCCGCCTGCCCGCCGGACCCTCGGCCATCAACCCCGGCGAAAAGTCCTTCACCCCCTCCGGCCCCAAGGACACCGTCACCCCGCGCGCCTACACCAGCGCTGAGATCGCCGCCACCATCGCCGACTACCGCCACGCGGCCGAGAACGCCCGCCGCGCCGGCTTCGACGGCGTGGAAATCCACGCCCAGCAGTCCCACTTGATCCCGCAGTTCCTCAACCCGCGTCTCAACCAGCGCACCGACGCCTACGGAGGCAGCAGCGAGAAGCGGGCCCGGCTCCTCCTCGACATCCTCGACGCCGTCAGTGACGTGTTCGGCAGCGACCGCGTCAGCGTGAAGATGTCCCCGGGCTGGAACAACGGGACCACGTTCACCGCGGACGAGGAAGCACTCGCCGACTACGACCAGCTGTTCAAGAAGCTCAACGACAGCAACCTGGCCTACCTGCACCTCCTGGGCACCCCCGGCACCATCGAGGAGCGAATCGCCCTCTTCTCCCGCTACCGCGCCCACTACCAGGGCAACATCATCGCCAACCTCGGCTTCACCCAGGCCCTCGGCAACGAAATCCTCGACCACAAGATCGTCAACGCGGTCTCCTTCGCTGAACCTTTCATCGCCAACCCTGACCTGGTCGAGCGCTTCGCGCAGGGCCACCCGCTGGCCGACGGCGACCGTGCCACCTACTACGCCGGTCACGCCGAGGGCTACACCGACTACCCCGCCTTCACCGCCAACTGAGCAAGCAATACGTCGACGCAGCGTCGGCGCGTGGGGCAGCAGGAAACCTCCTGCTGCCCCACACCCAACGCAGCGCCGACCAGTTCTCTGAACGCTACTGGCCCCGAGCCACAGCAAAGGGGACAACACCACAGGTCGGGTACCTGCAGCAGCGAGCCCAGTCCCACAGGTGCCCTGGTTCACCGGTGGCGGTGTGATGGTCCGCACAGGAGTGTCAGTGGAGAGCCGTCATGTCGATGTCAGCGGCTTAGCACTAGCCTCGCGCCTTCACGACGCGGGCTGTCCAGTAGGTGACCAAGACAGCAGAAAGTTCCTCTGACCAGCGAGAATAGGATTGTCCAGGCCCTTTTTCCCGATCCTGTCGGAGGCACTCCAGGTGAAGAAGCGTATCGGGTCGTACCAGCGTGTCCGCGCTGAGGGCGGCGGTCGTGGGTTGGTCTCGCAGGCCGGGGCCGTGCTGCTGGTGGAGACGGTCCGCAAGTCCGGCCTGGATCAGGCGATATCGACGGCACTGGCACCCTGGCGGAAGTCCCGCGCGGTACACGATCCGGGCAAAGTCCTGTTGGACGTGGCGCTCGCGGTCGCGCTCGGCGGTGACTGTCTCGCCGATGTCGCCATGTTGCGGGCCGAGCCCGGCATGTTCGGGCCGGTGGCCTCCGACCCGACGGTCTCCCGGCTCGTCGACACCCTCGCCGCTGGCGGGAACCGTGTGCTGACCGCGATTCGCCAGGCCCGCGAACACGTCCGGAAACTGGCCGGCGACACGGCTCCGGACGCCAGCGGGCAGGTGACCGTGGACCTGGGCAGTGTCCTGGTGATCTCCCACTCCGACAAGCAGGACGCGGCCGCCACCTGGAAGAAGACCTTCGGGCATCACCCGCTGATGGAATTCGTCGACCACGGCACCGGTGGGTCCGGTGAGCCGGGGTGCTGCGAGCTGGAAACGCAGGCAGCAACACAGCCGCCGACCACATCATCACCGCCCAACTGGCCCTGGCTCAACTGCCGAAGGCTTACCGGCGCGGCAGGCGGACGCTGATCCGCACCGATTACGGCGGGGCACTCATGAGTTCGTGGGCTGGCTGGCCCAGCGCGGGCGGTGGCTGTCGTACTCCGTCGGCATGACCATCACCGACGCCATCCACCAAGCCGTACTCGATGCACCGGTATCGGCCTGGACGCCTGCCGTTAAACCCAGCGGAGACATCCATGACGGCGCCTGCATCGCCGAGATCGCCGGTGACGTGCTGACCGGCTGACCTGAAGGGATGCAACTGATCGTGCGGAAGGAACGGCCCCACCCCGGTGCCCAGTTGCGAATCACCGACGCCGACGGCCTACGGCTCACCTGCTTCGCCACCAACTCGGTGGACGTTCCGATCGCCGCGCTCGAACTGCGGCACCGCCGACGCGCGAGGCCCGCGCCACCGGCCTGCGCAACCTGCCCCTGCACGACACCGCGCAGAACCAGATCTGGCTGGAGATCGTCCAGATCGCCCTCGACCTCCTCGCATGGATGCCCATGCTTGCACTGACCAGCGAAACCCTCAGGTGGGAGCCCCTCCACCTCCGGCTCCGCCTCTTCTCCGCCGCCGCCCAGATCGTCACCACCGCCCGCCGCCGGCGTCTACGGTTCGCACGCCACTGGCCCTGGACCGGCGTGATCACCGACGCCCTGGCACGGCTCGAAGCCATCCCGAACCCCGGCTGACCAGTACATTCCCGTCCCTGCGAGCAGCACCACCCGACCGGAGCCGTGGAACCCGGCGCCCATCCGACGCGAAGGCCGGACCATCAGCCTGGCCGCCACCAGCCCGAACGACCGAAACGGACCACCGAAGAAACCGTCGGGCCGTCACGAAAGATCGAGGCTAGAGGAGGGGAAAACGACCCTTTCCGGCCCCTTCGTGCTATGGATTTGGGTTTTGCCAAGAAGGTGGAAGGGTGACCGTCTCAGTAGCGCTGGTGGCGCTGACGGCGTCGAGAAGCCCGATAGGAACTGGACCCGTCGCGTTATCGAAGGGAACCTGGCCGCCGGAAAACTTCACGTTGCGGAAGGACACCTCGCTGCCGGAGAACGTCGCTCCGGCGAAGCTCACCGAGCCGCCGTCGAACGTCGCACGGTCGAAGGCCACCACGCCGCCGGAGAAGATGGCACCGTCGAAGGCCACCATGTCGCTGTCGAACGTTGCGTCGCGGAAGGACACCTCGCCGCCGAAAAACCCCGCGCAGATGAAGAACAACACGCGGCCGGAGATTGACGCGCCTTCGAAGGAGACGGTGCCTTTGGAAAACACGGCGCCGTGAAAGTCCATGACACCGTCGATGGTGACGCCGGTGAGGTCGAGATTGCAGCCCTGCCAGGAGCGGTGCATGCCTTCGGGTATGCGGTAGTGATCTCCGATCAGGCGCAGGATCGTATGCCTGACCTCGCGCATTCCGAGGTAGAGGTCTTTTTTGTCCCGGTGGGCAGCGCGCTGCTCCTCGCTGGGCGAGGTTCCGTCGGGCAGGTTGCCCGGATCGGAGGGGGAGGGCAGCCGCAAGTAGGCGCACAGTACGTCAATGCAGGTCTGGCGCAGGTCTTGTGTGGGTGCGTCGTTGGCGAGGCCGAACAGGGCGTGCACCCCACCGAGCCGGACGGCTGGGGAGTCCTCACCGAGTTGGGAGACGGCGGTGGTGAACCCCTCCGTGTGCAGTCGGGTCGCCTCGCGTAAGGCGCCGTCTTCATCGACGCGCTGACGCCGGTAGGCCACGACCAGGGCTACCAGCGCGCCGGATCCAGCGACCACCCCGAAGGACAGTTTGACCAGGTCGAACAAGGTCGAGGTGGTCAGCTGATGCTCGGGCTTGAGGCCGTGGGCGCCAAGCAAGTTCCAGCCGGTGAGGAAGGCGCCGACAGCGACCACGATCGCGGCGGCGAAGATGACGGCGAGAGCGGTCCCGACCGGCCACATGCGTAGTCCGTTCCGGGGACCCCGATACCGAGGACGAGACAAACGGCGGCTCATGCACGTCAGGACTGCTTCGGCCTTCCACTGGTTGCAATGGGCACTTGGCAGACCGATCGTTCCAGCCCCTCAGCGCGCGTTGTTCTTTACCTCGCCGGAGGGCGTGAGGTGCCCCGGGACCGGACGTGGCCCCTGGGGTGCGGCGTGACACCGCGGCGTCACCATGAAGGAGCGGTCTGGGCGGGCGCCGCTCGAACGTTCGTGCCATAAGTGCCGATATCATGTGGGTGGTGTGCCCGAAATGTGCCACCCCGGAAGGATCTGCGATGACCACTGCCGCGCCTCCGCCGCCGTTCTCGGAACCTGACCCGTCAGCGCTGCTCTGTCGAAGACGGTGATGTCCTCCGGCCGCTGATGAGGATCTCTGAATTCGGCCGGGGCATTCGTTGCCCCACTCGCTCCGGCGTTCAACGGAGTGGGGAGTTGCAGCGAGCGTCGCGCACGTTGCCGACTGGAGCCGACCGCTCGCGGAGTGTGCGGGCCATGCCGGCCGGTCAAAGGTGCCTGCGGCGGCGCTGCGCTGGGCTTCGCCCACCCTGGACAGTCCGTCCCGTCCCTGGACCCAAGGCGGCGTCGTTCAGTCGGTGTGTCCGGGTTGATGGGGCTTCAGGAGTTGGGGCAGAACACGAGATCGTCGCCGGTGGCTGACGCGGAGGCAGGCAGGGCTTTGGGTGATCATGAGGTGTCGAGTCCCTGATCACCACGACGGAAGAGCGTGCCTGCCCGTTCATCCGTGCTCATCCCGGGCCTGTGGGCCAACTCACCGACGCCGCGCTGCCCATCCCAGACGACTTCTCCGGCCTGTTGAACTGCCTGGCTCAGGTGCCTAATGACCGGCGGGACCAGGGCCGAAGCCATCCGCTCGCCTTCGTCTTGTCCCTGGCAGCGTGCGCGGTGCTGGCCGGAGCGAAGTCCTTGGCCGCGATCGCGGAGCGGGCTGCCGACGCCCCGCCACACGTACTGTCCCGATCGGTGGCCCATGCCGGAAGCCGGAGCGCGGCCCCGTCGCCCCGGCCGAGGCCACCGTGGGCCGTATGGTTCACCACGTCAGGGACATCGCGTATGCCGAGGACACCGCTCGCGTACGCACCGGCACCGCTCCACGTGCCATGGCATCCCTGCGCAACCTGGCCATCGGTACTCTCCGACCAGACGAACATCGCGCCGCTCGACTCCGCCACCACACCCGCGACGCCAGCCGTCCACTGATCACCCTCGGCATCTTGTGATCAACCGGGACACGTCCCCCGAACAACCGAACAACGCGGCCCTGCGGGCCGAGCAGACGTGTGCCACCGCGCACTCGCTGGGTCCGACCACGAAGGTCAGGAGCGGATGAATTCCAGCAGATCCGCGTTGATCGTTGACGCCTCGGTCGTCGGCATGCCGTGCGGGAAGCCCGGGTAGACCTTCAGCTCGCCGTTGGGCAGCAGCTTGGACGAGAGCAGCGCCGAGTCGTCGATGGGCACGATCTGGTCGTCGTCGCCGTGCATGACCAGGACCGGCACCGTGATCTTCGTGAGGTCGTCGGTGAAGTCGGTCTGGGAGAACGCCACGATGCCGTCATAGTGGGCCTTGGCGCTGCCCGTCATGCCCTGTCGCCACCAGTTGTCGACGATCGCCTCGTCGAATTCGCGTCCCGGACGGTTGAACCCGTAGAACGGGCCGGCCGCCAGCGCGCGGTAGAACACCGAGCGGTTCGCCGCCAGCTGCGCCTGCAGGTCGTCGAAGACCGCCTTGGGCAGTCCGCCGGGGTTGGCGTCGGTCTGGACCATCAGCGGCGGAACGGCTGCGATCAGCGCGGCCTTGGCCGCCCGGTCCTGGCCGTGTCGGGCCAAGTAGTGTGCGACCTCACCACCGCCGGTGGAGTGGCCGACGAACACGGCGTCGCGCAGGTCGAGATGGTCGACCACCGCGGCCAGGTCGTCGGCGTAGTGGTCCATGTCGTGCCCGCTGTCGGTCTGGGTGGAGCGGCCGTGGCCGCGGCGGTCGGCGGCGACCACGCGGAATCCCTGGTTGAGGAAGAACAGCAGCTGAGGGTCCCAGTCGTCCGACGAGAGCGGCCAACCGTGGCAGAAGACGATGGGCCGGCCCGAGCCCCAGTCCTTGTAGTGGATGTCGAGGCCGTCGGAGGTGGTGATGGAGGGCATGCCCGCTTCTCCCTGTCCGTTCGCAGCGATGACATGACAGACGCCGTCGATCCGCTCTGTCATTGAGTGCGCTCGCGCGGTTCGCCGCATTGCGGTTCACCGCGACAAGCGCTTTCGAACACCTTGTCAGTCCCGTACGGCTCGGAGGGAACCAGCGCCCCCCGCTGTGCACGGCACGCACAACAGGGTTCACTTCTCGCACACTGCGCTGCGCCGGCCGGCACCTACCATGTGATCCGCATGGGACACCGCAGTGACCGTCGGCCTCGAAGACCCGGCCGGGCACACGGTGTTGTGCCCCATCGGGATGTGCCGACGTGGCAGCCGTCCACGCCACGAGGAGTGCGGGGTGTACGAGACGGCACCTCCCATGTCGACGAACCGCCGCAGATCGGGATTCCCTGCCGGTGCGCGCTGCGCTCCGCCCCCACCAAGGAGTGATGCCCCTCATGACTGTTGCGGGAATGAAAGGCTTTCACCTGGCGACGCAGGATCTGCTCCTCGTCGCCAGCACTCTCGACGACGCCAGCTGGAACCTGCCCAGCGGTGCCGCGGGCTGGCGGGTCAAGGACGTGTTCACGCACGCCGGACAGCTCATCTCGCTGCTGGTGTCTGCCGTGCAGGGGACGTTGCGGTATCCGGATCCGCCGCTCGGGATCGAGCGGCTCAACGAGGTGCTGGTCGACGCCGTCAGGGAGCAGTCGCCCGCCGCAACCGTCGACTTCCTCCGAGTCCAGTCGGAGCTCGCCTTCCCCGTGTTCGACAGTCTCCAGGACGAGCCGGCGGCATCGTCCACCGCGCAGTTGCTCGACCTCGGCGTATACGAGCTGCACGCCATCCCGGACATGTTCTGTTTCGACTTCGCGACCCACCTGCGCTTCGACCTGCTCGGTCCCCGCGGGCCGCTGGACGCCGATGTGCCGCCCATGGACGAGGACCGGATGGAGCCCTCCGTCCACTGGCTGCTGGGCGGCATCCCGAAGATGCAGCGCAACCTGCACCGCTCGCTCCTCGCGCCGTTGGCACTCGATCTGACGGGCCCGGCGTCGACCCGTGTCGTCCTTCACCGCGTCGGGGACATGATCCTCGTCGAGGACCCCGCCACCGCACCGGCCCCGGCGGCTCAGGTGACGTCGTCCACGTTCGATTTCCTCGCCTGGTCGACCACCCGTATCCCCTGGCGTGAGGGGACCGAGGTGACCGGGGATACCGCTGTCGCCGCCGCTTTCCTCGACGAGCTGAACCTGATCTGACGCCTGGGCTCCGGCTTTGCGGTGTCGCGCACGACGGCCCCTGGGTCCGCTGACGGTCCGTTCAGTGCTTTCGCCATTCGCTGGGGGACATGCCGTATTCGGCTCGGAATGCGCGGCTGAAGCTGGACAGGTCGGAGAAGCCGTGGCGTCGTGCGACAGCACCGACGGCCACGGCGGCGTCGGCGGCGAGGGCCTGCCTGCACGCTTCGAGGCGGCGGGTGCGGATCCAGTCGGCGAGACTGATGCCGCTTGCGGCAAGCACCTTGTACAGATAGCGCACCGAGATGTGGTGCGCGGCTGCGATCTGCTCGGCGGACAGGCCAGGGTCGTGGAGGTGCCGGCGGGCGTATTCAAGGATGCGCATCTGCAGGGTGGCGGCCATGGGCTCGGCCGCTAACTCGTCGGCCCGCAGATGGGTCGCGATCACGGCGCGGATGAGTTCGATGCTCGGGTGACCGACGAGGTCGGCGTTGACCGCGGTGGTCAGGGCGGGATCGGCGGCCAGTCGGCGCAGATAGTCGTGGGTCAGCGAGGTCACCGGGTGCCCCGGGCCCAGCTTGACCGCGCACGCCGCGCGGATCATGTCGTGCGGCATCGCCAGCGCCGAATGCGGTATTCGGAAGAAGTTGCCGGTCATGCCGGTGTCGTTCAGCAGTGTGTAGGGGGACGTGGAGTCGTACATGACCAGTTCGCCGGGCCGGAGCACCGCTTCCCGGTCGTGTTGGAGGACCATGCTCGACCCGGAGAGCTGCACGTTGATGAAAATGCTCGGTTCCATCGAGTCACGGGCCAAGGCGGTAGTGCGTTCCACCCGCAGGGCGGTGGTACGTCCCGCGCAGACGGTCAGGTCGCCCAGGTCCGTGACGACGCCATGCGCGGCCACCGACCGTCGGTGCCCGGGCCAGTGCAGTTCGATCGGCACCATCGTCGCGCCGAGCGCCTCGTGGACGAACTCGGCACGATCACGCTCTTCGACCTCATCGGTGTTCAGAATGACGGGCATCACGCCGACCTTTCGACCCTCCCGCCGGAAACGTACAGGAACTGACCAGGGACGGCGCCGAACTCCCGCCTCTTCACCGGCCGTTGTGACTGACCGGGACACCCAGGCTGAGCCGGCCCGACGCCCGGCTCTCGATGGCAGGTCCGGCCGCTCAGGATCCCGGGACGAGCAGCCGTCGTGGATGAGCACCGCCCCGAGACGGCGCCATCGCAGACCGGCCCGGACCTGCCAGGAGTCACCGGCCACCGGCTGGGCCGTCGTCCGGTCCGCGCTGCACGGCGAACGACTCGATGTAGGCCAGCGCTCCGTACAGGGCGTCACGCAGAGGCGTGGAGTCGCCGGCCGCCTGGTCCAGCAGGGCGCCGCCCTGGAACGCGGCGGCGAGCAGGTGGGCGAGCGCGGCCGGGTCGGCCTCCGGCCGCAGCTCGCCGCGCTCACGCATCTTGCTCAGGCCGCGCGCGAACAGCTCCTGCCACCGCTCGAAGCCGTCGGCCACCGCGTCCCGGTGGGAGGGCTCGGCCTTGACGACCTCGGCGGCCAGGGAGCCGAACGTGCAGCCGCCGCGCACCATGGCCTGCGAGGCGATGTAGGAATCGGCCCACCGGTACAGGGCCGCGAAGCTGTCCAGTTCGCCCAGCTCGGGCGCCTGGTGGCGGGCGACGATGGTGTCGGCCTGCCAGGCGAGCACCGCGCGCACCAGGGACTCCTTGGTGGGGAAGTGGCGCGTCAGCTGCGAGCCGCTGACTCCGGCGGCCTCGCGAATCTGCTCGTTGTTGGTGTTCTGCGCACCGTGTTCGTAGATCAGCTCCGCGGCCGCCCTGACGATGCGTTCGCGCGTGGCCAGGCCCTTGGCGGTCAGCTTGCGACCCGGCGCTTCGCTGGTGGTGGTCATGGCGACCATCATACCGCAAGAAAGGGCTTGACAGCCCATTCTCTGAGGTGTTTTCTGGCTGCAGACAAAAAAGGGCTGACAAGCCCATTTAATGGGGAGGCGGACGGGATGTCCACACAGGCTGCACCGCAGGCGCCCGCGACGACGCCGCACACGGGCCCGGCTCCGGCCTCGGCCACGGCTACGGCCGGTACCGAGGCGGGTCACCCGCGCCGCTGGAGCATCATGGCGGTGCTGGGTGCCGTCGCCTTCATGGCGCAGCTCGACTTCTTCGTCGTCAACGTCGCCCTCGACGGGATCGACCGGTCGTTCCCGGGCGCGGGCGTCGCGAGCGTGTCGTGGGTGCTGTCGGCCTACGCGATCGTCTTCGCCGCCGTGCTCGTGCCCGCGGGCCGCATCGCGGACCAGTGGGGGCGCAAGAAGATGCTGTTGTCCGGAGTGGCGCTGTTCACCCTCACCTCCGCCGTCGCGGCCGCCGCACCGAGTCTCGGCGTGCTGGTGGCCGCCCGCGCCTTCCAGGCTGTCGGCGCGGCGATGATCGTGCCGACCTCGCTGGGTCTGCTCTACCCGAGCTTTCCCAGGCGCCAGCACACTCTGGTGGTCGGCCTGTGGGCGGGCGTGGGCGCGATCGCGGCCTCGGCGGGCCCGCCCGTCGGCGGTCTGCTTGTCACCCTCGACTGGCGGTGGATCTTCCTGATCAACGTTCCCGTCGGCATCGCCACCCTCGTCGCCGGTGCGCTGCTGCTGCCCGAGGTGCGCCAGCCCAGGGGTGCTGCCCTGCCGGATGCGGTCTCCGCCCTCGCACTGCTGCTGGCCGTGAGTCTGCTGGTGCTCGCCACCGTCCAGGGACCGGGGTGGGGCTGGACGGACATCCGCACCCTGGCCTTGTTCGTCGCAGCCGCCCTGGCCGGGGCCGCGACCGTCGAACGCACGCTGCGCGCCAAGGCGCCCGTGATCGAGAGGCAGCTGTTCGCCGTCCGGCCGTTCACCACGGCCACCGTGGCCCTGTTCCTGTTCTCCGCCGGCTTCGCGATCGTCCTGCTCAGCACCGCGCTGTTCATGCAGGAGGTCTGGCACTTCAGCCCGCTGCGCGCAGGCGTCTCGATCGCCCCGGCGCCCCTGGCCTCGATCGCCTTCGCGATGAACGCCGGACCCATCCAGCACCGCTTCGGACGCACCGTCCCCGCCGTGACCGGCACGCTGGCCATGGCACTCGCCGCCGGCTACTGGCTCGCGGCCGTGCACACCGCCCCCGACTACTGGGGCGGCATGTTCCCGGGCCTGATCCTGGTCGGCCTCGCCGGCGGTCTGGCCCAGGCACCGCTGTTCGCCGCCGCCGGCACCCTCGCACCCGAACGCGCCACCACCGGCAGCGCCGTACTCAACATGAGCCGGCAGATCGGCAGCGCCGTGGGGGTGGCCCTGCTCGTCGCCCTCACCCCCCAGGCCACGACCACCGCCTTCGACCACGCCTGGTGGGTCCAGGCCGGCGCCGGACTCGCCGCGGCCACCGCGCTGCTCGCCCTCCGGCCCCGCCACACCCCCTGACCACAGGACCGCGGCCACCCGGATCGGGGCCGCAATCACAGCCTCCTGCGCGGGCATCGCACGGACTCACTCATCTTCTGCGACACCCGCTCGAAGGTCTGACGCTGGAGTTCCCGCCAGCTCCCCTCTCAAGAAACGGAGATCATCATCATGGAACGCAACCTCCTCGTGATCGGGGCCACCGGCAAGACCGGCGGCCACACCACCGAACTCCTGCTCCAGCGCGGGCACCACGTCCGCGCACTCGTCCGCGGCCTCGACTCGCGCGCCGAGCGGCTCGCCGCCCTCGGAGCGGACATCGCGGAAGGCGACGTCCTCGACCTGGACTCCCTGGCCCGCGCGACCAAGGGGATCGACGCCCTGTACTTCACCTATCCGATCCGCCCCGGCCTGATGGACGCCACCGCGAACGTGGCCCAGGCGGCGGAGGAGAACGGGGTCCAGGCCATCGTGAACATGTCGCAGATCTCCGCCCGCCGCGACACCGCCAGCAACGCAGCACGCCAGCACTGGGTCGCCGAACGCGTCCTGGACCGCTCCCCGGTCCCCGTCACCCACATCCGCCCGACCTTCTTCGCCCAGTGGCTGATCGACACCTGGGCCGACGGAACCGGTGAACTGCGCCTGCCGTTCGCCGACGGACGCCACGCCCCCATCGCCGAGAGCGACCAGGCCAAGGTGATCGCGGCCATCCTGGAAGACCCCGCCCCGCACGCCGGCCAGATCTACCCGCTGTACGGAGCCGAGGAGCTCAACCACTACGAGATCGCCGAGAAGATGTCACGGGCGCTGGACCGCGAGGTCACCTACGTGCCCATCGAACTCGACGAGTTCGCCGCCATCCTGCACGGCCGTGGCGCGCCCGACCACCTGATCCAGCACCTGCTCGCCGTGGCCGTCGACTACCGCAACGGCGTCTTCGCCGGCACCAACGACCTCGTGAAGACGATCGGCGGCAGCGCCCCCCTCGACGTCGAGGGCTTCATCGCGCAGAACCGCGCGGCCTTCGACCTGCCCACCACCATCTGAACGCTGGAGAAGACAATGAGTATCTGGTTCGTCACCGGATCGTCCCGGGGCTTCGGCCTGGAGATCACCCGTGCCGCCCTCGCGGCCGGCCACCAGGTGGTCGCCACCGCGCGGAAGCCCGACACCGTCCGCGAGCAGTTCCCCGACGCCGGCGACACGCTGCTCACCGTGGCGCTGGACGTGACCGACCCACAGAGCATCGAAGCGGCCGTCGACGCGGCGGTCGAGAAGTTCGGCCGGATCGACGTCCTGGTCAACAACGCCGGCACCGGACTGCTCGCCGCCGTCGAAGAGTCCGACGACGCCGCCGTCCGCGCGGTGTACGAGACCAACGTGTTCGGCCCGCTCGCCGTCCAACGCGCCGTACTGCCGGTACTGCGGCGTCAGCGCTCCGGCCACGTGATCAACATCAGCTCCATCGCCGGCTTCGCCACCGCGCCGGGCTGGGGCATCTACGCCTCCACGAAGTTCGCCGTCGAAGGCTTCACCGAGACCCTCCACACCGAACTGGCCCCCCTCGGCATCCACGTCACCCTCGTGGAACCCGGCTTCTTCCGCACCGACTTCCTCGACCCCGCCAACCTGCACACCGGCCCCGACACCATCAACGACTACGCGCCCACCGTCGGCGCCATGCGCACAGCCGCCGCGAGCCTCAACCACACCCAGCCCGGCGACCCGGCCAAGGCCGCGCGCGCCATCGTCGAGATGGCCGACACCCCCGAGCCGCCCCAACGCCTCCCGCTCGGAGGCGACACCCTGCAAGCCTTCGACGCCAAGCTGGACGCCTTCCGCAAGGACATGGACGCCTGGCGGCACGTCGCCCTCGCCACCGACCACGACTAGAACGCCACCTTTCGACTCTGCCACCCCCTGGACGGGCAACTCCCCTGTACCTGAAGGAAAAATCCATGCCAAGCCACCTGTTCGACTCGGCCGAGACGCGGCACGTCGACGCCCCGCACGGAGCGCTCGCCTACCGCGAGGTCGGGCCGGCCACCGCAGCGCCCCTGCTGCTCCTGAACCGCTTTCGCGGCACACTCGACCACTGGGACCCCGCCCTGCTCGATGTGCTCGCGGCCCACCGTCGCGTGATCGTCTTCGACAGCGCCGGTGTCGGATACTCCGGCGGAGAGCCGACCGACACCGTTCGCGGCATGACCGAGGTCGCAGTGGCCTTCCTGGACGCCCTCGGACTGCAGAAGGTGGACCTGCTGGGCTGGTCCATGGGCGGTTTCGTCGCACTCGACCTGGCCCTTGAACGCCCTGAGCGGGTACGCCGACTCGTCGTCGCGGGCAGCGGCCCCGGCGGCGTGCCCGGCAACCCGGGCCCGGACCCGAGGGTCCCCGAGCACGCCCTGCGTGAGAAGAACGACTACGAAGACTTCCTCTTCCTCTTCTACCCCGAGACCGAGACCGGCCGGAGCGCGGGACTGGACTCCCTGCGCCGCATCGACCGGCGCCTAGCCCGCTCCGGGCAGGACGTGCCGGCGCCTGTGCGCGAGGCCCAGATGAACGCCATCGTCCGGTGGAACAGCGGCATCGACTCCGCCTGGAGCCGCCTCGACGACCTCGCGGTGCCGGCCCTGTTCGCCAACGGCGCCCACGACGCGATGGAACACGTGTACCAGACGTACGCCATGGCCCAGGCCGTCCCCAACTCCAAGACCGTCATCTACGGAGACGCCGGTCACGCCTTCCTCTTCCAGCACCCCGAGGACTTCGGCGGCGAAGTCCTGCGTTTCATCGAGTGACCCGGCCGGTACACAAGATCCCGTGCCCGTTCGCTTGCGGGGCCGCAGCAGAACGTGGCCCCGCAAGCTCAGCAGGCGTACGTGGATCGCGCGCCGGACGCCGGCGCCAAGCTGCACCTGATCCAGGCGGCACCGCCCGCACACCGCGACGCGGCACGCCACCTGGTGCACCAGGCCTTCGCGGCAGGCCTGGACCGGGTGTTCCTGCTGTCGGCGACGGCGGCGACGGTCGGCGGACTGATCGTCCTGATCCTGGTACGACCGCAGCCCCGGACAGCCACGGCACACGGCGACGGCGCCCCGGCCGTACCCGCACCGGACCGTTCCCCGAGCCCGGCCGCCGCCGATCCTGGTGGGCACACGGCATAACGTGTTCGACCGAGGATCCTGCCGGGCCGCCCGCAGACACGGGCGGCCCGGCAGGGTCCTGGTGTTACCACTACATGTGTTGCACCTGCTAGCGTCCACGAAACAGACGCTGAGCTGCGCAAGACCGGACGAGTCTGCCTCGCGCTACGGGTGCTGCCCCAGAGAACCCATGTCGTCCACGTGGTACTGGTGAAAGCGCACCGAGTGATCCTCGGTCGCGCTGACCACGTGTACCGGCACCGTGACCAGACCGAAGCTGATCGCGCCGGACCAGATACTCCGGGGCATCGCAGACCTCCGTCACAGCGGGCCCCGAGTTCTTGTGGGATCTCAGATCCCATGGCCGAATCTCAGGGGAAATGGACAATCCGTGGCCGAACGGCCTCGGACGTGAGACGGCCTGGTCAGCCTGTTCACTCTTTGGAGTGGGTCAGACGTGACTGAGACCTTCTTTGGACAGTCTCCTGTCAGGAAGGCCGGTCGGCATCCGGCCCGCCCTGGGGGACGCCATGGACAGTGCCGAGATCACTCTCAGTATTCGCCGTGAGGACGGTGCCGTCGACGAGATCCGGGACCGGTCGTCAGCGTCGCTCGATCTGATGCGCTCGGCCGCCCCGTGGCGGACGTTCCGCTGGTACAGGGGGCAGGGGCACTACTCGGGCACGTACTGGTCGGCAACGACGCAGAGCCACGTGCTCTACGAATCTCGGCTCGAACTTGCCTGCCTGCTCTTCGCCGACTTCGACTCCTCCGTGCACGGCATGGTGGCGCAGCCGTTTCTGCTGAAGGCCGTGATCGACGGGAGGATCCGTAAGCACATCCCGGACTACTTCTTGATCACTGAGCACGGTCCTGTGGTTGTGGACGTCAAGCCGCGGCGCCGGTTGGCGAACCCGGAGGTCGCGTCGACCATGGCGTGGACTCGGCAAGCGATGGCAGAACGGCAGTGGCACTACGAGGTATGGAGCGAGCCTCCCGCGATCGAGCTGGATAACATCCGCTTCCTTGCGGGGTTCCGACGCGAACGGCTATTTGCATCTGACCTTCTGGACGAGCTCCGCGACACCGATCTTGAGGGGGTCCCGATCAGTCAGGCGCCGGTTCACCTCCCCGGACGCCCACAGCCGTACGTACGTGCCGCAATCCATCACCTGCTGTGGAGGCACGAGTTGGCAACGGACCTTGCTGATCCTCTGCGTCCCTCTTCGGTGTTGAGGAGGACGGGATGAGCAGTGCTCACGGCCGGGTCGGGGCGGGCTCGCGTTTCCAGTACGACGGAGATGTTGTCGAGGTCGTCGAGATGACGGCTACGGCAGCGGGCAACGAGGTGATCCTCCGGAACGATCGGGGGCAGGTTCGGCGCCTGGCGTTGAAGGAACTGCTGTTCTCCGACCGAGCGCAGCTGATCCTAGAGCAAGCAGGGCCGACGGCCACCGACGTCGAGCAGATCGCTTCCGTGGTCCTGAGCCAGCTGCATCCGGACGAACGCCGACGGATCTTGGAACGGGCCGAGCACGTCCGCGAAGTGCTCACCGGATACCGCTCCGGGAGCCCGGAGCTGCCACGCGAGGGCGAGCCGTGCCCCACGTACGCACCCGGCACCTCGTTGGAGGCCAGGTGTGCGGCGAAGGCAGCTGAACTGGGAGTTGCACCGCGGTCAGTGAGGCGTTGGGTGGGTCTGTCAAACGAACGGCCCTGTCTCACATTCGGTGGTGACGGAGAGTCCTGATGCATCGTTGGTATCCGTGTGAAGGACGTCAACGAGACTGTGCAGACGGTGTTTTCGGGGCTGTCCCCGCTGGTCATCGGTGATGTGGTCGATGAGGGCGAGCGGGTCGTGGTGCGGGCACGTACTCCGCAGAACGCTGCGGTCTGTCCGGTGTGCGGGGCGTTATCAGGGCGGGTGCACGGCTATCACTGGCGCACGGTGGCCGACGTGCCGATCGATGACCGGCGGGTGGTGGTCCTTGTGCGGGTGCGGCGTCTGGTGTGTCCCACGCGCGGTTGCTGCCATACCTTCCGGGAACAGGTGCCCGGTGTCCTGGAGCGATACCAGCGACGCACGGCCCGCCTGACCATGCAGGTCAAGGCCGTGGTCAAGGAGTTAGCGGGCCGAGCGGGATCACGTCTGCTGGCGCTACTCGCGGTGGGTCTGTCTCGCCACACAGCCCTGCGCACTCTGCTGCGCATCCCGTTGCCCACCGGGCGGGTGCCCCGTGTGATCGGCGTCGACGACTTCGCTCTGCGCCGGCGCCACCGCTACGCCACCGTGATCATCGATGCCGAGACCCATGAGCGCATCGACGTGTTGCGCGACCGCACGGCCGACACCCTGGAAGCGTGGCTACACGCACATCCGGGCGTCGCGGCCGTGTGCCGTGACGGCTCGGCGACCTATGCCGAGGCCATCCGCCGTGCCCTGCCTGACGCGGTGCAAGTCGGTGATCGCTGGCATTTATGGAAGAACCTGTGCGAAGCCGCCCTGAGTGAGGTGAAGGCGCACAGCGCTTGCTGGGCCACCGTACTGGACGCGCCGATCTACGACGGCCCCCGCGCCCAGACCACCCTCGAACGCTGGCATCAGGTTCATGGCCTGCTCGAGAAGGGCGTGGGCCTGCTCGAATGCGCCCGCCGCCTGCAACTGGCCCTGAACACCGTCAAACGCTACGCCCGAGCAGACCGGCCCGAGCGCATGTTCCGCGTCCCCAAGTACCGTGCCAGCCTGGTCGATCCCTACCGCGAGTACCTGCGCAAACGCCGAGCTGAAGACCCCGGCGTCCCGGTCCAGCACCTCTTCGAAGAGATCAAGGCTCTCGGCTTCACGGGCTGTCTGAACCTCCTGCACAAGTACATCAACCAGGGCCGCGCGGACGCCGACCGCAGCCACATCTCGCCGCGCCGGCTCGCCCGGATGCTGCTGACCAGGCCCGACAACCTCACAGCCGAGCAGCACGATCTCCTGGCCAAACTCACCGCGGCCTGCGCCGAGATGACCCAACTGAGCGCGGGCATCAGGGGCTTCGCCCCGCTTCTTACGCCACACACCGACAACCCCGATGCGCTCACGCGCTGGATCACCCAGGTCCGAACAGCTGATCTGCCCCACCTTCACGCCTTCACCCGGGGCCTGGACCGGGACATCGACGCCGTGATCGCCGCCCTCACGCTTCCCTACAGCAACGGCCCCACCGAGGGCGTCAACACCAAGACCAAACGGATCGCGCGCCAGATGCACGGACGAGCAAGCTTCACCCTGCTCCGGCACCGCATCCTCCTCGGATAACAGCACGCTCCGCCACCACCGAATGCGAGACAGGGCCGAACGATTTACAGTCCCATCGGGACAGCCCTGCTGGGTCAGGCTTTCTTGGTGGAGGCTGTGGCCGAGGGGCAGACACCGCCGTATCGAACGGCAAGTGAGGTCAGCACAGTTGAGGAAAGAAGCGACTACCGGCGCGCGCGTCCCGCCGCCTTGCGTGTCCCGCCGGCCGGCGCCTCGATGCTGTTCCTGGTTCAGGGAAGCAGCAGGAGTTTGCCGGTGGTTGCACGGGACTCGATGTCGCGGTGGGCCTGGGCTGCGGCGTGGAGTGGGTAGCGGTGGCCGATTCCCGGGTCGAGGTTCTTGTTCCGTACCAGGTCGAAGAGGTCGGCGCTGTGGCGCAGGAGTGCTTCGCGGGTGGGGATGTGGTCCCGGAAGACCGGATAGGAGATCTTGATGCTGCGGGGCAGTTCCCGCAGGTTGACCACCGGGGCCGCGCCCAGGACGGCCCCGTAGTACAGCAGCAGTCCGTGCCTGCGCAGCACGCTCATGGACGCGCGGAAGGTGGTTTCGCCGCCGCCGTCGAAGACGACGTGGACGCCCTCGCCGCCGGTCAGGTCCAGCACCGGCTCCACGAACGCGGCGCCGGTGGACAGCACGACGTGGTCGGCGCCGGCCTGGCGGGCGGTGTCGGCCTTCTGGGCGCCCGACACGATCCCGATGACGGTGCCGCTGCGGGCCTTGATGAGTTGGGTCAGTTTCTGCCCGAGGCCGCCGGCCGCGGCGTGCACCACGGCGATCTGGCCGGGCTGGATGTCGGCGGCCTCGGTGACGAAGTGGTGAGCGGTGATGCCCTGCATCATCAGGCTCGCAGCCACGTCGTCGGGGATGTCGTCGGGCACCGGCACGGCGTCGGCAGCGGGCAGCACGATCTGCTCGGCGTAGGACCCGTAGGCATACACCCAGGCGACGCGGTCGCCGACGGCGAACTCGGTCACGTCCGGGCCCAGCGCGCTGACGCGGCCGGCGCCCTCCACTCCGGGTACGAAGGGGAGGTCGCCGGTGGCCGCGCCGAGTCGGCGGGCCCCGGTGTCCATGAAGTTCACCCCGGCCGCGGTGATGTCCACGCGGATCTCGCCCGGTCCTGGTTCGGGGGTGGGGAGGTCGGAGACGTGCAGCTGTTCGGGTCCGCCGAGTTCTTCCACAACGATGGCGCGCATGTCAGGCACCCTTCCTTCTTTCGGATGCCGTCCACTGTCCCTCGCATAAAATGGACCGGCAAGTCCAATTCTGGAGCCTCGGGAGGCATCCGTGACCACCGGCACAGACGGAGCGGATCGGTTGACCCGCAAGGGCAGGGAGACCCGGCGGCGCATCGTCGAGGGCGCGGCCGAGGAGATCCGAGAGCGGGGTGCCGCCGGTGCGACCCTCGACGACATCCGTGCCCGCACCGCGACCAGCAAGAGCCAGATCTTTCACTACTTCCCCGGCGGGAAGGAGGAGTTGCTGCTCGCGGTGGCCGCCCGCGAGGCCGACCGGGTCCTGGAGGACCAGGAGCCCCACCTCTCCGACTTGCGCACGTGGTCGGCCTGGCGGGGCTGGCGCGACGCGGTGCTGCGGCGCTATGAGCAGCAGGGCGTCAACTGCCCGCTGGGGGTGCTGATCACCGAGCTGGGCCGCACCACTCCGGCCGCGCAACAGCTGACGGGCCAGTTGATCAGCACGTGGCAGGCGGCCCTGCGCGAGGGCGTCCTGGCCATGCAGGAGGCCGGCGAGATCGACCGCCGGGTGGACGCCGACCGGACGGCGGCCGCACTCGTCGCCGCGGTGCAGGGCGGGGTGACCATCCTGATGGCTACCGGCGGCATCGCCCACCTCGAAGCGGCTCTCGACACGACGCTGTCCCTGCTGCGGGCCGGCGCTCCGGATCGGCAGTGACCCGACACGCGAGGGGCCTCTCATCCCTATACGCACTTTTTTGTCAGTACTTCCGGCGACAAGTCATGCCGCCGTACGGTGCGGTCATGACGACCAACGCAACGCGGCAGAACACCGGACACTCTCTTGAGCAGCGCCTTCAGTACCTGGAGGACCGCATCGAGATCCAGGACCTGATGGTGCGCTACGGCCTCGGTCAGGACCTGCACGAAGACGGCGACAACGACGTCCTGGAGCAGTGGGACTCGGTGTTCGCACCCGAGGCCCGCGTCGACTACTCGGTGGCCGGCGGCCCGCAGCTGAAGGACATCCCCTTCAAGGACCTCGTCGAGGTGATGCGCGCGCCCGACGGATCGATGAGCGGGCTGCTCAAGTGGCAGCATTTCCAGGGGTTTTCCACTGTCGACATCGATGGCGACCGCGCGGTCGCCCGTACCCAGCACCTGCACACCCACAAGGGCGACACCGACGGGCAGGGCTGGAACCTCATCCAGACGGGCTTCTTCGTCGACCGGCTGGAGCGGCGTGCGGAGGGGTGGCGCATCGTCCACCGCACCTTGGAGATCATCTGGATGGACACCTTCGCCACGGTGTGACGGGGCGCGTCAGGCCGCCTCTCCAGCCCCGGAGGCGGCGCTGCACGACCGTTCCGCCCAGTCGTGCAGGGCGTAGAGCGCCGTCGCCAACTCCGCGCCGGCCGGGGTCAGTTCGTACTCCACATGGGGCGGCACCTCGTCGTAGACGATGCGGCGCACTACGCCGTCGCTCTCCAGCGCGCGCAGCTGCTGGACGAGCATCTTCTGCGTCACCTCCGGGATGGCCCGCTCGAGTTCGGAGAAGCGGCGCGGCCGGCGGATCAGCAGGTGATGGATGATCAGCAGTTTCCATCGGCCGCGCAGGATCTCCAGGGTGTGCTCGACACGGCTGATGGAGCACGCCGAGGCCGGCGGGTCGGCGGGGTGGGAGTCAGGGTTCATGGTGCTGGGAACCGTTCTCGGTAGAGGCTTCCTGTGAGGAGTGGACAGTCGTCAGGGCGGACACCAGCTGCCGGTTGGCCTCCTGGGGTGTCATGCCCCAGTCCCACTCGGTCTTGTGCAGGCGCAGGGAGACGACGCCGTGCCAGGCTGACCACAGCAGGAGCGCCGCGGCGAAGGGGGCCTGTGGGGCGACGCGGCGGGAGAGTTCCACGATGCGCTGCTGCAGGCGGGGCCCGTGTTCGGCGCGGGTGGCCGGGAGTTCGTCGTCACTCTCGAAGAGCAGCTGGTAGGCGCCGGAGTGTTCCAGCGCCCAGGCGATGTACGCGTCGCCCGCGACGATGAGCCGGTCGGCGCCGTCGGGCGCACCGTCCAGTGCCGCTTCGACCGCACTGATCAAGGACGTGTACTCGGCGTCGAGCACGGCGGAGCGCAGGTCGGCCTCCGAGGGGAAGTGCCAGTAGACCGCGGACGGGGCGACGTGGCAGGCCCGCGCGATCGAGCGCAGGGACGGCACGGCGACGGGTTGCGGCTGCGCCAGCATCTCCACCGCGGCGGCGACGAGCTCGCCGCGCAGGTCGCGGCGGTCGGTGGCGGTGGCTGCTTCTCGGGATCTGCTCACCACTCCATTGAACACCTGTTCATTGTAGGCTTCAATGAACAGGTGTTCAGGAAGATGGTACGGCAATGCTCACGCTGATGACAGTGATCCGGAAACGGCCCGGGGTCTCCACAGAGGACTTCCGCCGCTTCATGGAGCACGAATACGGACCGACCTACGCAGCACTGCCCCAGGTGCGGGAGTACGTGCAGTACTACCTCACCGACACGGTGAGCGACGGCGTGGAGGAGCCCATCGACGCCATCGTGCGGATCAGCTTCGACTCGCAGTCGGCGATGCGCGAGGCGCTCACGACACCGGAGTACCAGCGGGCACACGAGCTGCGCGGGGCCTATATGCGGGAAGCGTCCACCGGTATCCATTCGGCGGTCCTGGACCGGCAGGTGCAGCTGGTCTAGCCGAGACGCGTCCCGGTCACGCGGCGCGGGTGATCAGGTCCTGCGACAGGTCCCACAGGCGCCGCGCGCCCGCCGGGTCGACGGCGTAGCGGGCCACGCCGTGCAGCGTGCCGGAGCGCCGGTCGACGATCTCGGTCTCGTTGCAGTCGACGAAGTAGCGGCCGCCGACGCCTTCGAGCAGCGGCGAGGTGGCCAGGAGCACTGACGTGGCGGCGCCCTGGTCGACGGTCTTGATCAGCTCGGCGGGGACGCGGCCGCTGCCCCGGCCGCCGGTGTGCCGCTGCAGATTCGTGTAGATGGCGCCCGGCATCAGGGCGTTGGCGGTGATGTTGTCGCCGGCCCAGCGGCGGGTCACCTCCACCGCGAACAGGACGTTGGCCGTCTTGGACTGTCCGTAGGCGAGCCACGGGTCATAGGGGCGGAAGGCGAAGTTGACGTCGTCCCACACGATCGGTGACTGCTGGTGGCCGGTGGAACTCACCACGACGATGCGGGCGTTGCCGTCGGCGGCCAGCGCGCTGTGCAGGCCGGTGACGAGGGCAAAGTGGCCGAGGTGGTTGGTGGCGAACTGCCACTCCCAGCCCTGTTCCGTGTACTGCTCGGGGCAGGCCATGACGCCCGCGTTGTTCACCAGGACGTGCAGCGGGCCCTGCCAGGCGTTGGTGAAGGCCGTGATGGACGCGGGGTCGGTCAGGTCGAGGTGCGCGGCCCGTACGTCCTGGTTGCCGGTCGATTCGGTGATGTCCTTGGCGACGCGTTCGCCCGCCGCCACGTCCCGCACGGCGAGGGTGACGGCCGCGCCGGTGGCCGCCAGAGCGCGGGCCGTCTCCGCCCCGATGCCGGAGGAGGCGCCGGTGACGACCGCGTGGCGGCCGGAGAGATCGATTCCTGACACGACCTCACCTGCGGTGCTGGCGAAGCCGAACGGGGTGGCGAGGGTGCTCATGAGGGGCTCCTTGCAAAGAGGCTGGATGGTGAAGTGGCCACGGGTGTTGCGGCCGGGCGGCGGCCGGTGAGGTCCGGTGCGGTCAGGGGACGAGGATCGCGTCCTGCTCGACCGGGGGCGTGCCGTCGTGCCAGGGCAGGACCTTGCCGAAGCGCACTAGTTCGCCGTAGAGCGTGGGGTCGACGCGCTCGGCGAAGACCAAATCGAGGACAGCCTCAGCGGCCCGGGCGGGCGACTGTGCCTGGCTGTAGTCGCTGAACCACGGGCGCGAGGTCGCTGTGTCGACCATGCCGGGGCAGACGGCGGCGACGAGCGTGCCATCGGCCAGGTCCCGGGCGCGGCGTTCGGCGGCGACGGCACGAACGGCGGCGACCTGGGCCACCTTCGAGGGCACGTTCAGCCACAGCGGCCAGCCGGCCTCCTGCGCGGTCTTATGGTGGATGGCGCTACGCCACGACTCCACGGCGTACTCGACCTGGTCCAGGCTCGCGCCGTCGAACAAGTGGTGCAGCCGACCGTCGAGGTGACCGAGCGTCCCCAGGCTGCTGGCCACGACGAGCAGGCGCCCACCGGGACGCAGCACCGGGCCGAAGGAGCGCAGCATCGCGTGGGTGGCGGTGTTGGAGACGTCGATGAACTCATCGGCCCGCTCCGACTGCGACTCCTCGGGGAGCAGTCGGGCGACCGCGTTGGAGATGACGACGTCCACCCCTCCGTGGTGGACCCGCAAGTCCTCGGCGATACGGGCGATGGCGTCGGAGTCCGTGACGTCCAGGACCCGGCCCTCGATCCGGGCACGGGTGGCGGACAGCTGGGCGACTTCCCGGGCGGCGTCCGCCACGCGCTGTTGACTGCGACCGGTGAGCAGGACCAGGTCCTGCGGATCCATGCGGGCCGCCAGCCCCTCGGCGAAGGCCCGGCCGAGTCCCTGGTTGGCGCCCGTGACGAGGGCGATGCGTGAAGTGGTCATGCGTCCACGCTAGGAACCTGCCATCCATGAGTCCAACGAAAGTTTGGAACAGCCAGCATGCGTAAACATCATGGACTTCACGGATGTGTCACTGACTGCGTTGCGCGTCCTGCGGGCCGTGGCCGAACAGGGAACCTTCACTGCGGCCGCGGCGTCGCTCGGCTACACGCAGTCCGCGGTCTCCCGGCAGATCGCCGCGATCGAGCGCGCCGCAGGCACGGAACTGCTGGAGCGGCGGCGCGACGGGGCGCGGCTCACGCCCGCCGGCCGCGTCGTCGTGCGCCGCGCGACGGTCGTGCTCGACGAGATCGCCGCGACCGCCAGGGAACTGTCGGGCCTGCCGGAGCAGACCGGGACGGTGCGTCTGGGCTGGGTGCCCAGCGCCGGTGCCGTGCTGGTGCCCCGAGCCCTTGCCGCACTGCGTGAGAGCGATCCTGGACTTGAAGTCGTCGACCGCGAGGGCGGCACCCCGGCGCTGGTCCGCGCGCTGCGGGCGGGCAGCCTGGATCTGGCCCTGCTCGCCTCGGCGCCACCGTTCCGTGCGCCGGACACCGAGTCGCCCCCGCTGGCCCTGCAGACACTCACCGAACGCCCTCTGTGTCTCGCGGTGCCCGCCGCACATCCTCTCGCCCGTGGCACATACGTGGACGTGGCCGATCTGCGGGGGCAGCACTGGATCGCCGGGTCCTCTTCCGGGGAGGACCGCCTGATGGGTGTGTGGCCCGGCCTGGACGAGCGCCCGCCGATCGCCCACACCGCCCGCGACTGGCTGGCCAAACTCCACCTCGTCGCCGCAGGGTGCGGACTGACCACCCTTCCCGCCTCGCTCTTCTCCGCGGTACCTCCCGGAGTGCGGGTCCTCCCCGTCCGGGGCGGCCCGCAAGAACAGCGGCGCCTGCTCCTGGCCCGGCTGCCCGCCCCACCGACCCAAGCCGTGACACGTGTGGCAGCCGTCCTCCGCGCGATGGCCCTCGACGTCCACGTGCCCCATCCCTCCGCATGAGTGCGGCGATGCGCCAGCCCGGACCAGCACTGCTCATGACGTCTCGATCAGCTCTAGCAGATTGCCCTCCGGATCGGCGATGTACGCGTAGCGCATACCTTCACTGGCGCCGGGCGCAGGGCGTGACACCGCAGCGGCGCCGCAGTCCTGCGTCAGGCGGGCGAACGCGCCGTCGAGATCCAGGACTTGAAGCGCCAGGTGGGTGAAGGTCTGCGCGGCGGTGGCGGCAAAAGCGTCGGTGTGCGAGACGGGCCGCGAGCCGGACCGCTCGACGAACTCCACCCGCAGCCCCGCCGCATCACTCAGAACGACGGTACGGACTCCCGCCTCAGGCATCTCCAGACGCTCTTCCACCTGCGTGAGCCCGAACGCGTCGGCGTACCAGGCTTCCTGCGCGGCAAGGTCCGCGACCGAGAGGCTGACGTGGTGAAAGCGAGCAGCGGACATGACGACTCCCATGGTTAATGGCATTTACCTGGTAAGCGATGTTAACCTACCCGGCATGGCCCCTCCCGCTTCTCGACGTCCCGTCGGCCACCATCACGGCGATCTGCGCAACTCCCTCCTGCGGGCATCATTGGAGCTGGTCGGCGAGCGAGGTCCGCACGGCTTCACCCTCGCCGAAGCGAGCCGCCGGGCCGGAGTGAGCGTCGCGGCGCCGTACAAGCACTTCGCCGACCGGGACGCACTGCTGGCGGAACTCGCCACACAGGGCTACCGCGAGCAACGTCATCGCTTCGCCACGGCCGTGAGCGGCATCGAGGACCCTGCTGAACAGCTGGCGTCCTTCGCGGCGGCGTACGTCAGATTCGCCGCCGAGGAACCTGCTCTGTTCGATGTGACCTTCAATGCTGGCCTCGACAAGTCCAGGTTCGCCGAACTGGCCACGGCGGGCGACGAGGTGGCCCGCCTCCTGCTGCCGGTGGCCCGACAACTCGCCTCCACCCCGGACGCCGCATTCGACCTGCTGCTCAGGATCGCCGCTGCCGCGCACGGCCTAGGGGTTTTCCTGCGGCAGGGCCTGTTCGGTGCGGGAGACGCGGCCCTCTCGGACACCGAGGAGAAGGCCGCCCGTACGGCGCGGGCCATCACGCGACAAGACGCCAGCTCGTGATCACCTGAGTGGTGAACTCTGGCGCGCAGCCCCAGGCCCGAGAAGGGCCACGTTCGTGAGACTGATCCGCTGGGACACGGAGTAAGACACAGCCTGAAGCCGCAGGTCACAGCATCGCTACGAGACACGGCCGTTGAGATCCCACAGTTCTCTCAGCCTATGGTCTTCCCCGCTGCACGGCACGACCTCCGCCTCGTCCTGACCTGCACGGCCAGCTCCACGACGGTGGTCGTCGCGCCTCCCGGCCGGGCCCCGCTTCACGGCGCGACGGCGTCCTCCACGGGATGCCGGATGTCCAGGACCTGGTCCGCGCCGGTCAGCTCCAGCACCCGCCGGAACTGGTACGCGGGCCCGGCCATACGCAGCTGGTGGCCCCGGTGGTACTTCAGCAGCACGTTCAAGAGCGTGGAATCCGCAAAGGTCATCCCGGCCGCGTCCACGACGACCGGCTTGTGCGTGATGGCCGCGTCCTGCAGCGCTGCCGCCAGGAGGGGCGCGGAGTCGTAGCCGAAAGCGCCGTGGACGGCCACCACCCGCACCCCCTCCTGCTCGTACTCGGTCAGGTGGGGCAGCGCCGCAGCAAGAGAGGTGGTCGGGTCCGGCCGGCTCTCGTCGTCGTTCAGGAACTCATCCCTGTGAGTATGCCGGGACGATCCAGAACCGAAACTGCGGTAAACAGGCGCCGCCCCGCACCTCCTCGAGGAACGCCGGGCATGCAGGCAACTGGCACCTGGCTTTGTTCAGGAGAATGGATTCTGGCTCAACTTCTGCGCCGAGTGACACTCCGTTATGGCCGGACATCGAAGAGAGCGATGGAAGGTGGCGCCGGGGCAAGCACTGCGCGAAGGCGTGTGAGCATCGTGCGCCATTGCTTCCGGTCCTCCGGGTCGACCCAATTTGAGGCTGGCCCAGCCTCGTCGCTGGCAATGCGGGCCAGGCCTTCGTCAGCGAGTGCCCGAAGGTCTGCAGGAAACGCGGGCATGGGTGTTTTCGGGCCGTAGGGCGTGTCGACTGGTTCGCCCCCGGGGCATTGCGCCGCGATCAGTGCGGCGGCGGCCACCGCCTCGTCCGCTTCCGCGAGGAAGCCCGTGGCGTCGATCGTCCGGATGAGGACGCCTCGGATCATGGCTTCGCGTGCCTCGGGCTCGGCGTCGTCGAGAGCGTTGGCGAAGTCCGCAGCTGTGTCGTTGTCGAAAGGGCCGGTAGCCCAGGTTCCCATGCTGATCTCCTCGCGTAGCTTCCAACACCCCGGGATCCTCCCATCAGGCACCGACAACACGACTACTGGGATAGCAGGACTCGTTTGCGTAGGAGGTCGAAGCCTGCGCGGCCGACCATCTGGCGTTTGAGCATCTTGATCCGGTTGACATGGCCTTCGACGGCTCCGGAGCTCCAGGGCAGGGTGAGTCCGGCGATCACGTCATCCCGGTCGCGGTCGATGCCAGCGGCGAGGGTGTGAAGACTGGGCAGGTCGTCCTGCCGGACAGCGTCGAGCCATTCAGGCAGGCGCTCGCCCCGACGCTCGGTGAGCATGACCGCGAAAGACCGGACGTGGCGGGTCAGAGCGTCGAGTTCGGGGCAGTGAGTCCGGACAGTCTTGAGCTGGAGCTGCTCGGACTCGGTGAGGGTTTCCGGGTGCCGCAGGATCAATCCGGCGACGGCCCGAGGCGAGGGCAGCCGGGCTGTCACCGGTCTTGGTGAGGTGCGCTTATCGTGCAGGTAGGCTCGAACGCGCTGGTAGCTGCCCTAGTAACCGAGCGGCACGATCTCCTCCCACAGCTTCCACGCGTTGGTGCAGCCCTCGTTCCAGCGGTCATCCAAGTAGGGCTTGAAGTCGTCGAGGACGGAGGGCCGGCTCTGCCACTGCCCGGTGAACAGTGCCTCCGGGCTCGTGGCGTCGGCGAACTGCTTGACGGTGCGATACGTCATCCCGAGTTGCCGCTGGACCGAGCGTCGGCTGTGTCCTGCCTCCAGCAGGGAATGAATGGCGGCGTGCCGGGCCCGGGTCCGGTCGGCGAACCGGTGTCCTCGCAGCCAAGGCGGAGCGGCCGAGTCCGCGGCCGGGACGGCCTCAAGTTCGGGTTGAGGTGCTGCGGGCGCCAAGGCATGGAGGCAGCCGCTGTGCTGGGAGACGCTTCGCTCGGCGGCCTCGCTCAGGTTGTGCCAGAGCTGCCACCGGTCCGCGACCTGGACAGCCTGTGGGGCTCCGGCTGCAGCGCCCTCGGCGAAGAACGGAGCGCGGTCCCGGCAGACGACCTCGACGCCGGGCCGCTGGGCCGCTGGGCGAGCCAGGCAGCCAGACTCGTTGCCTCCCTGTCTGGAAGCAGATCGATCGGGCGGCGGGTTTCGACGTCCACGAGGACGCTGCCGTAGTGGCGGCCCTTGCGGGTGGCGTACTCATCGACACCGACCACACGCGGCGCGGGCACTTCCGGCTCGGGCAGCGCGCCGACCAGGCGCAAGACGGTGCTCCGGCTCACGGACGCGCCGAGGACGGTAGCCAGCCGGGCGCCGGCGCGACCGGCCAGGGCGAGTCCAACTGCGGCCAGAGTCGAGCGCAGCCGCTCGGTACGCTGGCCATGCCTGCGTGTCAGGCCGGGTATCTGCTCCACGAAGGTCAGGCGCGGACACACGGTGTTCCGGCACCGGAACCGCCGAACCCGGAGGTGGACTACGACTCTTCGTCCGGCACTCGGTACATCGGCGGGAAACCGCAGGTAAGAGCTGTGCACCCGGGCCGACCAGGCTCCGCATCCCGGGCAGGCGGCGCCAGCCGCGGTGCATTGCGCGTCAACGCGCACTATCTCGATATTCACGTCCACCGACAGCACCGCGACGTCCGCGACCGACGGGAACAACAGCTCCTCCAGCCGGAGCACAACCTCTTTCACGGCCGGGACTTTCGACCCAACCGCGCCTACCACAGCTCATTTTCGGGCGACTTCGGGAGCCACCTTTGGACGCTCAGCCGTCACTCCCAGTGTCCGCAGCACAGAAGTTGAGTCAGAACCGAAACTCGGTTCTGGCACAGATCTTGGAGAGCGATCGCGGAGAGTTGCGGTGGCGTTCGATTCGCTCAGAGCGCGATCGGCCGGTATTTCAGAGCCTCGTCGACAGTCTGCTCCGCAGACGGGTCCTGAAGGATGCCCGAGGGATGGAAGACCAGGTCACTCACCCGGGGATGCGACACGTTCGCTTCCAGGAGCCGCAGATAGTAGCCGCTCTCCGCAGAGGCAGTCAGGAGTCTGCGAACGATCTCAACGAGCTCGTCCCGGGTGATGTCCGCAACCACGGGGCGAGCCGGCCGGGCCGCCTCCCTCGCGAACTCCTCCAGGCTCCTGCTTCCGTCGTACTCAGCGAAGTCGAGTGCCACGTAGTCGTGACCGGTCATCGCGTTGAACGCCTCGATGGCCTCGCCCGCCGCCTCTGGGCGGGCGACCAGCAGCTCAGCGATCTGCTCAACCTCCGCGCACAGCTCGTCCAGCCGCTGCTGGCTCACGGGCGGGGGCAACAGCTCCGGTCTCAGGTCCACGGCCGCATTATGTCCGTCGGTGCCGACACGTCCCAGCCAAGCTCTCTGGGTGCGGTCAGTCCTCGGCCTTGGCGCAGGGTTCGGAGGCTTGGAGTGCTACTGGAGCAGGATCACCTTGCGGAGTAGTTCGAATCCGGCTCGGCCGTAGAGCTGCCGCTTGATCTTCTTGAGGCGGTTGACGGCACCCTCGATGTTGCCGGAGCTCCCGCTGAGAGTGAGCCCGGCTGTCACAGCGTCGAGGTCTCGGAGCAGGTGGAGAGCGAAGCCGGTGGAGGGGTGTCAGACCCCCGACCACGCCCCAGGACGCGCGGTGACCTGCGTGAGCCCGGTGTGATCGTCCGGGCTCGCGCAAGAGATGACGCAGGAGTAGGCGCAGGAGTAGGCGCAGGAGATGTCGCGCCGGGCCGGCGGTGCCTCTGTGGACCTCTCCTGGCTGCCGCAGAAGAGGTCTCGCCGGGCTTGACAGGCTTGCCCGGCGGGTTGAGCTACGAGAGCGGACCAGGCTTGCCGGGAGTGCTGCAACCCTCGGTGCACCCCTCGGTCCAAGGGTGGGGCCAACCCTCCAGCCCACCATGAGAAGTGCAGGTTGCCGGGTGCACTGGCCGGAGGACGGCGGGGAGTAGCGGGCGCGGGCATTGGTTCGGATTGCGATGTGCGCTGGTCGGTTGATCGCAACGCGGTACGACGGTGTGTTCGGGGTGCCGCAGCGAACGGATGTGGCTAGATCACCAGGCGGTCCCCTGAATGCGGGGCCGGTACATCGACCGAAGTCCGTGGCGCGCTGTGATGCCGTGCCCCTGTCGAGGAGTCCCCTTCATGAGATCGATCCCGAGGGCTGCGGTGTCCGGACGGCGCGGTGGCACAACCGGCGGCGGGCGGCCGGGGCGCGTGACCCACCGCGGCGCTGTCCTGCTCGCCACTGCCGTGCTTCCGGCCGCGGCGCTGGTGCTGCCCACGGCGACGCCCGCCGCGGCGGCGCCCGTCACCACCACCTTCAACGCCGGCGCCGACCAGTCCTTCACCGTCCCTGCCGGTATCATCCAACTGTCCGTCACTGCCACCGGTGCCGCAGGCCAGAACGGACCCAGCGGCGGCGCGGGCGGAAGCGGCGCCACCGTCAGCGGCACCCTCAACGTGACGCCCAACAGCACCCTGTACGTCAACGTCGGCACTGGGGGCGGCATCAGCAACGGTCCGGTCCCGTTCATTCCAGGCGGTGCCGGCGGCGGTTCGAGTGACATCCGCACGTGCAGTTCGGCCAACGCCGGCTGTGTCCTGACCGGCGTCCCCGGCACCGACCCACGCCTCATCGTCGGCGGGGGCGGCGGAGGAGGAGGTGCCGGAGTCGCTACGATCCCTGTCCTCGAGGCCACCGGCGGAGCAGCCGGAGACACCGGACAGCCCGGCGGCGAGCGACCGGACGGCGGCCAGGGCGGTGGTGGCGGGACCCAAACAGCCGGCGGCGCCGGGGGAGCCCTCTGCCCCGACAGCTCCGGTACAGCCGGTACCACAGGCCAGGCCGGTGCCGGCGGCCGGGCCGGCGGCACCATCGGCGGTGGTGGCGGTGGAGGCGGCTGGTTCGGCGGGGGCGGAGGAGGAGGCTGCAACTTTCTCGCCGGGGACGGCACCAGAGGCCCCGGCGGTGGCGGTGGCGGGTCGAACCTCGTCCCGGCGGGCGGTACCTCCGGACCTGCGTCGGGGGCGGCGCAGGTGACCATCACCTACACCCCGGGCAAGCCGGTCACCACCCTCCTGACCGCGATCCCGCAACGCACCCTGATCGGCCTGCCGGTCGTGCTCAGGGACCAGGTCTGCCCTGGTGCCGGCTCCACGACCAGACCCACCGGCACCGTGACGTTCACCGACACCACCACCCACACCGCCCTGGGCACACACCGCCTGCTGCCCACCCTCGGACACTGCGCCGCCGCAGGCCTCATCACCACCTTCCGCACCAGAGGCACCCACACCATCACCGCCGTCTACAGCGGCGACACGGTCTACCAGGGCAATAGCGACAACCCCGAAACCCGCCCGGTGACAGTGCTGTGACCAGCCGGTAGACGCACCCACAGTGGCCCCCGCCGAGCAATCCGGCGGGGACCGCATTCACAGGTCCATCGCGGCGTCAGCCTGCTGGTCTCGAGAGCCGACGCGCCGCAAATGCGGCCCGGGACCTTTGAGAAGATCCCGTATTCCCAGCCGGGCGGGCGACTGAGAAGGCCCGCCCACGCTTCGCATTCCGTCACTTCGAATGCCGCATTTCGTCGGCGCCCCGATGCCCCTGCCGGAACTCCGCCCTGACATCTCGCAGCGCCAGGCAAAGCCGCTCCGGGACGGATCGAACATCCGTGTCATAGTGGCCGATATCCTGCGGCTTGGGCGGCCGGAAGGCGTCACCCAGAACAGGAACGCCACCATGACCACTCCCCCGCCCCCGATCTCGGAGCCTGACTCCGCGCTGGTCTGCCCCGGCGACCGGGTCGGCCTGTGCGCCGGATGCCAGCGCAGGACGCACAGATACGGAAGTGGCGGCTCCCCGCTGTACCAGTGGTGCACGCGACCGGTGCAGGAACGGTGGGGTGCCGCACGCGGAATCGGCTGCGCGACCGCGTCGACCGCAGCCTTCGCAGGCTGCATGGCGACCAGAGATCGTCGCCCGACTGCAGAAGACAGCCTCCTCGACCGACGGGTCATCGGTCATCGCCAACGTTCTCGTAGCGGCGGCGCTCGCAGTCTTGTGGATCGTCCTTGGGCAATGGAGTGCGAGCGACGGCCAAGAGGACCTCGGCAAACTGCTGGACGCTGCATTCGCCGCCTTCTCGACCCCGGCACGCCAGCAGACGGACGCTCCGTTGTAAAGGCCGAGGCGGCGGCTTCCTCGGCGGTGTCGAAGCGGCCGAAAGGAGTGGGCGACCCGGCGGCGGTAATCGCGTCGTCGGAGTTCAGCCCCGGCCGCGAGCGCAGGGGGGTGTCGCTCCGACAGCGTCTCCGCGCACGGCATCCCAAGGCCACCGTCGAAGCCTAGGACAACGGTCCAGTCACCTCTCTCACCCGGGGCCTCGAAGGCACCCGCGACGTAGGACTCGTCCCAGTAGTCGTAACCCACCTCGGCACGGTGAGCGTCACCCGCCTCGATCAGCTTGGCCGTCCCTTCCCCAGTGCCGCGCGGCTCCGCCTCCATCGCCCGCAGCCCATTCACCGCCTGGCCCGCTCCCTCAGTCCCGTCTGTTTCCTGCTGCGGCGGTCAACCGCCGTAGGAGATGCCGATCGCCAGCATCTGGTCGGCGTCTACCTCGGCGGGAACAGAGCACCCCAGCTCTTGCTGGACGGCTCGCGTGGCGTTGGCGAAGGCATCGGCACGTTCGCCGCTGGCGATGGCCTCCCGGTGCCCGGTGAGTTGTTCCAGCCGGGCGGGGCCTTTGCCGAAATCGTTGTTGGGGTAGAGCGGGTCGAAGGAGGAGAGGATGTCGCCGTCTTCGGCGTAGGCGATCCAAGACGATCCCGACTCGCTCTCCCGCAGGGACAGGGCGGCCGTGCCGCGGGAGACCCTGGCGAGGATCTCGTCGGCGGCCAGGTAGGTGCCCTCGGTCTCGACCGCGAAGGACCAGCCGGCGTGTGTGCCGGCGCGGAGCAGTGTCACGTCTCCCCCGAGGAGTCCTGCTTCGTGGAGGGCGTCAGGGTCCAGGTGGGGCAGGTCGTCAGCGGTGATGCCTTCTCCGAGCACCGTAATGGTCTCGGCTTCCGCCCGGCTCACTGCGACCGGCTGGACGAGGATGCCGGCTGCTCGGCTCAGGAGTTCGGCAGGGGACAAGTCCTTGGCGAAGATCGTGCTGTACCCGAACTGGTACAGGCGCACGTTCGGGAAGGTCTCGGTTCTCATCATGGCCTCGGCGAGGGGGTCGGTCAGCTGTCTGCCGGCTGCCCGGCCCCAAGGGCCGGGCAGCGGTGGTCAGTGGCGGTTACTTCTTGTTCCCGGCGTCGACCCAGTATGCGTCTCCGCCAATGAGGCGCCACTGTTTGGTCTTGCGTCCGAGTTCGCCGCCGACGCCCTCGTTCTGGTCCTTCGGCATGCTGGCGCGGGCGCACAGCGCGTTCGCAGGGGGGCATCTTGCCCTGGTTGAGGCCGGGCCAGGTCAACGAGAGGTACTGCTTGCCGTCGATGGTCATGGAGACGACCGAGTACTGCTGGCGTACCGTGCCCGAAGTGACCCCTTGCTGGGCGCCGCTCTCCTTGGACTTGGCGAACGGGAACCCGTCGCACTGGACGGGCCTGGGCGTGCTCTCGTTGGCCGTGAAGGTGCTGTCGCAGACCTTGTCACGGTTCTTACGGGCGACTGTTTCGTTCGCCTCCCGGTGCAGAGGCTGCCCCTTGCCCTCCCAGCCAGGGTGGCTGTTGATGCTGGCCTGGGCCATGCCGATGAACTGAAGTGCCTCGCTCTACTTGGTGGGGATTTCCAGGGTCGGCGTGAAGGAGGGGACCACGCAGCCGGGGAGGGCACCGACCTCATTGCCACAGCGCACTTCCCAGCCCGCGCTCTGGTTCACGCCCCAGGTATAGGTGGCTTTCGTGTTGGCGTACGTCGTTGTCAGCGTGTATGCGAGCATCAGGCTGTCGTGCAGCGTGTTCTTGGTCCAGTTCCGCTGCCAGGTGCCCTCTTTCTCCGAGAGCAGAGAGACGGGTGCCGGGCCTGCCCAGGGGCCCGGGCCCCGCTGGCACGCGGAAACACATTCGGCCTTGACCGCAACGTTGAAGCTGCTGATCAGAGCTCCCGAGACACCCTGCACACGCGGGAAGAAGTCTTCCCTGAAGCTGACGTCGGTGTTCTGGTGTCGACCTGCTGCTTGAGTCAGAAAGGCCTCACCGATGAGTTCCCCGCTTTCTGTGTCGATCAGCTTCATATCGACAACCTGGCCCTCGCAGATGGATGTCCGGGTCACATGCACCACCCCCAGCTGCTGATCGTCGCACCAGGCGATCCCGCCGCCCGCTGCCGCCGCCCTCGCGACGCCCTTGGGCACCTGTGACGGGGCGGCACACGTCCCAGGCCAACGCGTACAGTTCGCGGCGTGTACTTTCCGGGCTGGCGGAGCTTCTGGTGGCGTTACATCGCCGGGCCAGGCGCAGTAGTGGTCTTCGTGGCCCTGATTGCCCTGATGATTCCGGCCCTGTCTGCGCACGACGGTCACGGGCAACGTGGTCGCTGGACGGCGACCAACATCCCGTGCAGCCGCAGCGGATGCGGCGAGGTCGGCACCTTCCTGTCTGCCGACGGCAGCGACAGGCGTACGCGGATCAGCATGTTCGGAAGCCCGGACCTTGCGATCGGTCAAGCCGTTCCCGCCGTCGACACGGGTGGTGACGAGGTATACCCGCCGGGCGGGGGCGATGCCTGGTGGCACGATCTCATCGGGGTGATCGCTGCTGGGCTGGCCAGCATCGCCTGGCTGTGGGCGTTTCCCGTCCGAGTCCTGCGGCAACGCCGCCGGAACCACCCGGACGCCGTGGTCTCCTGACGCAGCCAGACATCTCGGCAGCCCATGTCAGGCCTGGCTGTCGGGCGCGTGTGCAGCTCGGTCGGGCCGTTGCTGCACGTGAGGTTGCGGGGCATCGGAGGGCTGCGGCGAGACACCGAGACGGAATACCGCGCAGCCCCCTGTAAAAGGAGAGCCTGGTGCGGCGATTCGATGTCTTACGCTCAAGTCTGGCGGGGCTGCGAGCAGCGGCGGGCTCCGTTCTCTGCCGGCCCGCTGTTACGTCGAAGGGCGACGCCAGATGACGCTTCCTCCTCGCCTGCACGTGGTCAATGAGGGGCTGGCGTTCCTTCTGGAGATCGCAGCCCTCGCCGTCTTGGCCTGGTGGGGGTGGCAGAGCGTGGAGAGCAGGGCACTCGGTTTCCTTGTTGCCGTCGCCGCTCCGGCCGCCGCAACCGTCCTGTGGGGCATGTTCGCCGCCCCGAAGGCTCGAATACCCGTACCGCTGCCTGCAGTTCTCGCTGTCAAGGCACTCGTTTTCGGCGCGGCATCGGCCGCGTTGTATGCCATGGACCACGCCGCTTGGGCCACCCCTTTCGCGGTCCTGGCCGTGGCCAACACAACCCTTGCGACCCTGGACCGCCAAGCCGCAATGCACCGGGGCGCCTGACCTATTGCGGCTTTGCCCCATCAACGGCCGGGGAGTTGCCACCGTGCTCTACAGGCGGGTTGGCGGCCCGGCCGGGTGTCGCGATGGCAGTGTGCTCCCCCGCCGACGCGGCGCCGTCCGACGTACGGTGACCCGCAGGTCTGGCCGCGGTGGAACGTGGCCGGACGGCTCCGCTTTGTTCGCACGCGTCTTCGCTACGGAGAGCCCAGCCGGCGTCCGCGGTCCGACTCGGAGGACGGCAGCGGACGGCCCTGCCCCGGATCGGCAGCGGACCGCCCTGCCCCCGATCATCCGAATGACGACCCTCCCGGCCGGAGCGGATCCTCCGGGCCTCTGGGGCGCGGTCTGCCGTGCCGCCGCAGGGGTAGCGGATTCGCTGCGCGGGTGGGCCAGCACAGCCCTGGCTGACGACAAAGGAACAACGCGCGGGCGGCACACCTTCGGGTGATCACCGCTGGCGTCGCGGCAGCGGTCCGTTCCTCGCCGCCGAGCTTTCCTGATGATCACCTGGAGAGCAGCTTCTCACGGAAGGACGACACCACCGTGGGCGCGTGCCAGACGAGGGCTCTCCGCCTTTTCGACCTCATCGACACCAGCAAGAACGGTTACGCCGACTACGAAGATCTGCCGCGCGCCGCCGACGATCCGGGGAGTACGGACGCCCAGAGGGCCCGCATCCTCAAGACGTTCATCACGGGAGTCGCCAAGGCCGCCGACTCCAACATGGACACCCGGGTGACCAAGATGGAAATGATCTCGTGCGCGGAGAGGACGATGGTCGGGACGTCGGCCTCCGACCTCCCCGGCTACATCCGCGAGACCACGGCCGGAGTCTTCGCGCTGATGGACTCCGACGGAAGCGGCAGGATCGGCGAGGGCGAGTTCGAGAGGTACCTCAAAGTTCAGAACGTCACCGACCCGGGCGCCGTGGACGAGGGGGCGCGCCTCGACCGTGACAGCGACGGGTTCCTCGCCCTCGACGATCTCACCTGCGGCACCCACCGCTTCTTCGCCGCCCCGGAGAACGACGTGCCAGATCACTGGCTCCCCACCGTCGTCTCCGCCTGGCGCCCCGGGGCACCCACGCCCGCCCGAGGTCACGGCCGTTCGTGTCACCCCGCACCTCGTCGGGGCAGGCAGCAGCGCGCGTTGCCGGATGCAAACGCCGTCTGCCGGACGGGTCCGGGCTGCCGTTGCACCACCGTGGGCACTCCCGCCCGCGGCCCCACGCGCCAGGCAACGGAATGGGCCCGTCATGACAGCGGCGGCACCAACAGGCAAGACCTGCAGGGCCATTGCGGGGCAGTCGGAAGGGACTTTCCAGGAGCGCCGGATGCCGAACTTCCTTCCATTGCTGCCGATCGAGCAGTCCGGGATCTCCACTGCCTCGTGGCCGCCACTGCCTCGTGGCCGCCGCTGACGCCGAGCCAGGTGCTGCTCGGCGGAGGCGGTGCGATCGGTGCCGGCATCGTCCTGGTCCTCGATGCGCTGCGGTCACCGGCGAACCGACAGTCGTTGGCTGCCGCTCCGGGACCACGTACGTTCGGGCAGCACGCCGGCCGAGGGGGTTTCGGGCCGGGAAGCCGACAGTACGGCCGGAATCGCTTCCGGCATCGAGCCAGTCATGCGCCGAGCCCATCGCCCTGGCTGGACGGCACAGTCGGCACGACGCCTGATCCGTGGAACGGCCGGTTGAGGCACTCGGTCACACCGACAGGGCGCAGTTCGCGACCGGAGCGCACGGTCAGTGGTCGTGGGCCGGGTGGCCGATGCCGTTGAGCCGGGCGCCCGGGAGTCTCGGTGTCTGGGCCCGCAGCCCTGGATGTGGTGCGGCTCGGATTCAGGTCTCCCGCGGCGCGCCCCTGCGCCGGCCCCGTCCGCACGGCCGGCGGACCGGTGGCCGGTCCGCGCGCCGTCGGCCCTCGTCCACGGCAGCGCCCTCCTCCGGCGATGTCCTTCCCGGAGCCCCAGAGCGATCGCGATCAGGTGCTTCGGCGCAGCTCGGCGGTCTGCGGCGAGGGACACGTCCACCCATCAGACAGAGAGCGATCTTCGCGTCAGCAAACATTCACAAGGATCGAGGCGGCACGTGTCGAAGCCCACGAGAGTCGACCCTCGCGCTCGGCACCCGGCGGACATTACGGTCTATATGTAAAACATTCAACGAGTTTCTCTCCACCCCTTGACTTCTCGCGTTCTTTGCGCGGAGGCTACGGACTTGTCATTCAAACCGGTTTAAACGCCGAGGCGGCCTCGCGCCGCCGAGCCGTCACGGCACCTTCCTGGGGTGCCGTGAGGCGCCTGCCGTCGAACGAAAGCGGTGCGTATGTCCCGTCGTCCCACCATCGGTGACGTGGCCAGACTGGCCGGCGTCTCCCGCGCGACGGTCTCCTTCGTGCTCAACAACCGACCGGGCGTCGCGGCGGACACCCAGCGCCGGGTACGGTCCGCGGCCGAAGAACTCGGATGGACCCCGAGCTCCAGCGCCCGCGCGCTTTCCACGGGCCGCGTCCGAGCCGTCGGACTGGTCCTGGCGCGCGAACCCGAGCTCATCGGCACCGACCCGTTCTTCCCCGCGTTCATGGCGGGGATCGAGACAGTGATCTCGGAGACCGGTGACGGTCTGATGCTGCAGATGAGCCGGCCCGAGAACGAGGTGGACACCTACCGCAGGCTCGCGGCCGACCGACGGGTGGACGGCGTGTTCCTCACCGACCTGCGCACCGACGACCCCCGTCCGGCCCTGGTCGCCGAGCTCGGGCTGCCGGCCGTGGCCGTGGGGACTCCGGACACCGGGACCGGCCTGCCCTCGGTCGGTCTGGACGACCGTCCGGCCGTACGGGAGGCCGTGCGCCATCTCATCGCGCTGGGACATCGCGACATCGCCTACGTCGCCGGTCCCGACGAGTTCGTCCACGCCCGCCGCCGCGGTCAGGCCTGGAGCGACGCCCTCGCCGACGCGGGCCTGCCTGCCGGAACGTTACTGCAGGGCGGCTTCACGGCCGAGGGCGGAGCACGCGCCACCCGCGAACTGCTGCGGCAGCCGTCTCCCCCGACGGCGATCGTCTACGGCAACGACCTCTCGGCCACGGCCGGGATGGCGGTAGCCCAGGACGCCGGACTGCGGATGCCCGAGGACCTGTCCGTCGTCGGCTTCGACGACGTACCCCTCGCGTCCTACACCAACCCGTCGCTGACCACCTGCCGATCCAATCCGGTCTCCTGGGGCAGGGCATCCGCCCAGGCCCTGGTGGAGCTGATCGAGACCGGCAGCACAGCCGACCGGGAACTCGAGCCGGCCACTCTCGTGGTGCGCGGCTCCACCGGCCCGGCGCCGGTGCGCTGAGCAAATCGACCCGCGGCACGCCTGTTGCGCCCGAGCCCCCGGGACGGGGCGGGAGACCCACAGCAGGCGGGCCGTACCGCAAGACATTCATCCAGCAAGAAACGGAACCTCCAATGAAGAAGGCTCTCCTCGTCATGCTGCCCGTGGCGGCGCTGACGCTCTCCGCGTGCGGCAGCGGCGGCTCCGACTCGAGCGCCTCCGACGACGCGCACGGACCGATCACCGTCTGGTACTCCAACAACGCGCAGGAAGTCGCGTGGGGCAAGAAGATGGTGGCGTCCTGGAACGCGACGCACCCCAAGGAGAAGGTGACCGCCCAGGAGATTCCGGCGGGCAAGAGCTCCGAAGAGGTCATCGGCGCGGCGATCACCGCCGGCAACGCTCCCTGCCTGGTCCTCAACACCGCTCCGGCTGCCGTGCCCGGCTTCCAGAAGCAGGGCGGCCTCGTCCCGCTGGACGACTTCCCCGACGGCAAGAAGTACCTGCAGGACCGCGTCGGCGGCAAGCTGTCGCAGTACGCCTCGCCGGACGGCAAGTACTACCAGATGCCGTGGAAGAGCAACCCCGTGATGATCTTCTACAACAAGGACCTGTTCAAGAAGGCGGGACTGGACCCGGAGCACCCCAAGCTCTCCACCTACCAGGACTTCCTCGACACCTCCCGCAAGCTGGTCGCCGCCAAGGCGGCCAAGGCCGCGATCTGGCCGACTCCGTCGTCGGAGTTCTACCAGTCGTGGTTCGACTACTACCCCATGTTCACGGCCCAGACCGGCAAGCAGCTGGTCGAGAACGGCAAGGCCCAGTTCGCCTCGGCCGACGGCATTAAGGCCGCCGAGCTGTGGAAGACCATGTACTCCGAGCACCTGGCGCCGAACGAGACGTACAACGGCGACGCCTTCGCCGACGGCAAGGCCGCCATGGCCACCGTGGGCCCCTGGGCGGTCTCCGTCTACGGCGACAAGGTCAAGTGGGGTGCGGTGCCGGTGCCGACCTCGGACGGCACCCCGGGCAAGGGCACCTTCAGTGACGAGAAGTCCATCGGCATGTTCACGGCCTGCAAGAACCGTGCGACGGCCTGGGACGTCATGAAGTTCGCCACCAGCAAGGACCAGGACGGTCAGCTGCTGGAGGCGACCGGCCAGATGCCCATGCGCGCCGGCCTGACCAGCGCCTACCCGGACTACTTCGCCTCGCACAAGGACTACACGGCCTTCGCGCAGCAGGCGGATCACACCATCGAGGCGCCCAACGTCCCCAACTCCGTCGAGGTCTGGCAGACCTTCCGTGACGCCTACAGCAAGTCCGTGATCTTCGGCAAGGGCGACGTCGCCGCGACCCTCAAGGCCGCCGCGGCCAAGGTGGACGAACTGGCACAGGACAAGTGAGCACGCCCCATGTCCACCACCACCTCTGACGCCCGCCGGCGCCGACGCGCCGGCGGGGGGACGGCGAAGCCGCCGACGCCACGCTCGCCGTGGCGGCTGCGGCTGGGCGGCCACCAGCCCATCGGCATGCTCTTCGTCTCCCCGTACCTGATCTACCTCGCGGCGATCTTCGTGTACCCGCTCGGCTTCGCCGTGTGGATGTCCTTCCACGACTACTACTTCGCCGCTCCCGGCGTGCAGGTCGACCGGCCCTTCGTGGGCCTGGACAACTACACGACGGTGCTCACCGACCCGGACGTCTGGCGCTCCTTCCTCAACATCGCCGTCTTCCTGGTCATCAACGTGCCGCTGACCGTGGTCGGTTCACTGGTCCTGGCCAACGCGCTCAACAAGAAACTCCCCCTGCGGTCCTTCTTCCGCACGGCCTACTACATCCCCTACATCACCGCCAGCGTCGCGGTCGTCGGTGTGTGGCTGTTCCTGTTCAACAGCGACGGCCTGGTCAACCAGGCGCTGGGCCCGCTGGCCCCTAGCCCGTCCTGGCTGGTCAACTCACACCTGGCGATGCCGGTCGTGGCGATCTTCGTGGCGTGGAAGCAACTGGGCTTCTTCGTGGTGCTGTACCTGTCGGCGCTGCAGAACGTGCCGAACGAGCTCTACGAGGCGGCGGAAATCGACGGCGCCGGGCGGCTGCGCATCTTCCGCTCGGTCACGGTGCCCGCGGTGCGGCCCGCCACCCTGCTGGTCCTGATCCTCGCGACGATCACCGGCGCCAACCTCTTCACCGAGCCCTATCTGCTCACCAGCGGCGGCGGACCAGACGGCGCGACGACCTCGCCCGTGCTGCTGATGTACCAGCGGGGTCTGCAGCAGGGACACCCGGACGAGGCAGCGGCCATCGGCGTGATCCTCGTCGTGCTGATCACCGCCATCTCACTCGTCTACCGACGCCTCGTGGAAAGGGACTGAGATGACCACCGACGTCGCAGCCCGCCCCTCCGGCGAGCGCTCCGGAAACGAGCGGCCCTCACGCACCCGCACTCGGGCGATCGGCTCGCGGATCGCCCTGCTCATCGGCGCGTTCGCCTTCCTCTTCCCCTTCTACTACATGATCATCGGATCGCTGCAGAAGGAGCCGGACTCCAGTCCCACCGGGGCGTTCCCCAGTCCGTCCAACCTGACCCTGCACAACTACGCGGCGATCGACTCGGCGATCTCCCTGGGCCGTTCGCTGGTCAACTCCGGCATCTTCACCGGCGGTGTGATCATCTGCACCACCGTGTTCGGTCTGCTCGCCGGGTACGCCCTGGCCCGGTTGCAGTTCCGCGGCCGCGGTTCGACGTTCGCCCTGGTGCTGCTGGTCCAGGTCGTACCGTTCCAGCTGCTGCTGATCCCGCTGTACGTGCTGATCGTCCGCGACTACGGACTGGCCGACTCCTACCTCGGCATGATCCTGCCTTTCGCGATCAACACGAGCGCCGTGTTCATCTTCCGCCAGTTCTTCCTCCAGTTGCCGGCCGCCATGTTCGAGGCCGCCCGCATCGACGGCGCGAACGAACTGCAGATCCTGTTCCGCATCGCGGTTCCGCTGTGCAAGCCGGCCCTCTTCTCGGTCGTACTGCTCAGCTTCACCGGCCCCTGGAACGAGTTCCTCTGGCCGTTCCTCGTCACCAAGCGGCAGGACATGCAGCCGCTGGCCGTCTCCCTGGCCAACTACATCAGCACCGTCGCGTCCGCGGCCGCCAACCCCTTCGGCACCATACTCGCCGGAGCCTGCGTCCTGGCCGCGCCCGCTGTGGCGCTCTATCTCGTCTTCCAGCGCCGGTTCAACTCCACCGACATCGACTCAGCAACGAAGGGCTGACCTTCCGTGTCCCACAGCACCACCAACCCTGTCCCCTACACCCTGACCCGGGTCGGCGTCGTGATGTCCCCCCTGCCCGGCGAGGCCAACGAGGTCGAGGGCGTGCTCAACCCGGCCTCCGGCCGCACCCCCGACGGCACGCTGCACCTGCTGCCGCGGCTGGTCGCCGACGGCAACGTTTCCCGTGTCGGCCTCGCCGAGGTCGTCCTGGACGACGGCGTACCCACCGGCGTCGAGCGACGCGGTGTGGTCCTCGCACCCGACGCCGGCTGGGAGCGCGGCAAGAACAACGCCGGCGTCGAGGACCCCCGCACCACCTGGATCGAGGACCTCGGCCGCTACGTCATGTCGTACGTGGCCTACGGTCCGCTCGGCCCCAAGCCGGCCCTCGCCGTCTCCGAGGACCTGGTCCACTGGGAGCGTCTGGGCCCGATCCAGTTCGCCTACCAGCCCGATCTCGACACCGATCTCAACCTCTTCCCGAACAAGGACGTCGTGCACTTCCCCGAGCCCGTGCCGGGCCCGGACGGCGCGATGTACTACGCCATGCTGCACCGGCCGATGTGGGACCTCGGGTGGTTCCGGCCCGGTGAGGGCGTCCACCTGCCGGCCGGGGTGACCGACGAGCGCCCCGGAATCTGGATCTCCTACGTCCCGGTCGACGAGGTCAAGCAGGACCTCGGCGCCCTGACCCGGCCGCGCCACCACCGCCTGGTGGCGCTGTCCGAGTACGCCTGGGAAGAGCTCAAGATCGGCGCCGGCCCGGCTCCGATCCGGGTCGACGAGGGTTGGCTGCTCATCCACCACGGTGTCTCGGGCACCATCGAGGACCCCTTCGCGCAGGTCCAGACGGTCAACTACGCGGCCGGTGCGATGATCCTCGACCCCGCGGACCCCTCCCGTGTCATCGCCCGCACCGCCGAGCCGCTCATGGCCCCGGAGACCGAGGAGGAGCGCTCGGGCACCGTGCCCAACGTGGTCTTCCCCACCGCCGTGGAGGAGATCGACGGCGTGCGGTACGTCTTCTACGGCATGGCCGACGCGCACATCGGCGTCGCCCGTCTGGACCGGTCCGCGTGACCTCCGGCCGTACCGGGCGCCGCGTCGCTCTGGTCGGCTGCGGGGCCTTCGGCACGTTCGTGCTGGACGCGATACACGACATCCCGGCACTGCGGATCGTCGCGTGCGCCGACGCCGACCGGCGGCGGGCCCAGGTGCTCGCCGACCGGTACGGCGCGGCCGTCCACACGAGCGTGGCGGACGTCGCCGCGGCGCCGGACGTCGACGTGGTCGTGCTGGCCACCCCGCCGGCCGCGCACGCGGACGCCGCGGTCACCGCACTACGGGCGGGCAAGCACGTCTTCTGCGAGAAGCCGATGGCCCTCGGCGTGGCGGACGCGGCGCGGGTCGAGGCGGAGACCCGCGGCTCGCGCGGGGTGTTCGTGATCGACCACGTCCTGCGCTACAACCCTCTCCTGCGGCTGCTGAAGCGGCTCGGGGAGGAGCAACTGCTGGACCCGCTGCGGCGGTTCGCCTTCGAGAACGACGCCTCCGACGAGGACCTCGGGCCCGGGCACTGGTTCTGGGACCCGGCGCGCAGCGGAGGCATCCAGGTCGAGCACGGCGTGCACTTCTTCGACGCGGCCAACGCCCTGATGGGCAGCGTCCCGTTCCAGGTGCAGGGCACCGAGGTGCGGCGCGCCGAGGGCCCCGTGGACATCGTGGTGGCCACCGCCGTCCACCCCGGGGGCGCCGTCGCCACCCACACCCACTCCTTCACCCACGCCCACCGTGCGGAGCGCCAGTTGATGCGGCTCGACTACGGCTTCGCGGAGGCCCGTGTCACCGGCTGGATCCCGACTCGGGCGACGATCAGCGCGTGGACCGACGAGGCGGGTGCGGTCCGTTGGGAGGCGCTGCCCGCACGGGCCGCCGAACTCCTCGCCGTCGACGGTCTGCGGCCGCACGGGCAGGAGCGGGTGACGGTGTCCGTGACGCGCGACGCCGGGTCGGCCGAACCGGCCCGCGGCCGGGGTGTGTCACGCAGCGTGCCGCACCGGGTGGAGTGCGTCGTCGACCTCGGCGGGGAGGACCGCAAGCAGTACGTGTACACCGAGAGCGTGCGGGCCGCCATGACGGACCTATTGCACTGCGCGGAACACGGTGGCACCCCGCAGGCCGACGCCGCGGCCGGCCTGGCCGCCGTGGCCGTGGCCGACGCGGCCACCCGTTCCGCACGGAGCGGCCGCACCGTCACCCTCACCGCGCCCGCCGTCGACGGAGCCGCACGATGACCGTGACGCCCGCACCCGTCCCGCCCTCCTGCTGGTGGCGGGAGGCGGTCTGTTACGAGATACACCCGAGGGCCTTCGCCGACGGCAACGCGGACGGCGTCGGCGACCTCCCCGGTGCCACCGCCCGGCTGGAGCATCTGGCGGGACTGGGCGTGGACGCGGTGTGGATCACTCCCTTCTACCCCTCGCCGTTGGCGGACGGTGGTTACGACATCGCCGATCACACCGGCGTGGCGGCCGACCTCGGAACGGCCGCCGATTTCGCCGCCCTGGTGACGAAGGCGCACACGCTCGGCCTCAAGGTCCTCGTGGACGTGGTCCCCAACCACACCTCGCACCGGCACCCCTGGTTCCGCGCGGCGCTCGCCGCCGGTCCGCGGTCTGCGGCCAGGGAGCGCTACCTCTTCCGGGACGGCCGCGGGGAGAAGGGTGAACTGCCGCCCAACGACTGGCAGTCCGCCTTCGGCGGTCCCGCCTGGACCCGGATCGACGAGGCGGACGGCCTCCCCGGCCAGTGGTACCTGCACCTGCACGCCCCGGAGCAACCCGACCTGAACTGGCGCAACACCGAGGTGCCCGCCGAGTTCGAGCGGATACTCCGGCACTGGCTGGACCAGGGCGTCGACGGGTTCCGCGTAGACGTCGCGCACACCCTGTTCAAGGCGGAGGGTCTGCCCGACGCGGGTCCCGGCCAGCACCAGGACGTGCACCGCAACCATCTGATGCCCTACTACGACCAGGAAGAGCTGCACCCGCAGTTCCGGAGGTGGCGGGCCCTCCTGGACAACCACCCCGCCCCAGCGGGAGCGGTGCCGCCGCACGAGCGGGTGATGGTCGCCGAGGCCGGCGTCTTCGACCGCGAACGCCTGGCACGCTACGTCGCGCCCGGCGAGATGCAGCAGATCTTCAACTTCGCCTTTCTGGAGAGCGCTTGGGACGGACCGGCGATGCGTGACGTGATCGACCGGTCCGTGCAGGCCATGTCCGCGGTGGGCGCTCCCGTGACCTGGGTGCTGTCCAGTCACGATGCGGTGCGTCCGGTCACCCGCTACGGAGGGGGCCCACTGGGCGAGCGGCGCGCTCGTGCGGCGGCGCTGCTGATGCTGGCCCTTCCCGGGGCGGCCTACGTGTACCAGGGCGAGGAACTCGGCCTGCCGCAGGCCCACGTTCCGGACGACCGGATCCGAGACCCCTTGTGGGAACGTTCCGGGCACCGCGTCCGAGGACGTGACGGCAGCCGGGTGCCCCTGCCCTGGGCGGGCGGTGTCCCGCCGTACGGCTTCAGCGACGCCGACCCCGACAGCTGCTGGCTTCCGCAGCCGCCGGGCTGGGCCGCTCTCACCGTGGCGGCTCAGCGGGACGACGCCTCCTCCATGTTCACGCTGTACCGCGCGGCGCTGCACCTGCGGCGCGCCCACCCGCCCATGCGCACCGGACTGCACCTGCAGGGCCCCGCGAGCGGCGAATGGTTCGCCTTCGACCGGTCGGCAGGCCTGCGGTGCCTGGTCAACTTCGGTGCGCGCCCCGTCAGGCTGGACGACCGTGCCCGGGTGCTGCTGTCCAGCGCACCGCTCGACGGCAGGGATGTCCCGCAGGACACCACCGTCTGGATCGTTCTCGAGGAGTACCCGCAGTGAGTGACCTGTCAGGCATCGACCTGTCCGCAGTGGTGAAGGCCTACGACGTCCGAGGCGTCGTACCCGAACAACTCAACGAAGATCTTGCCCTGTTGTTCGGCGCGGCCTTCGTCGAGACGACGGGTGCCGAGGCCATCGTGACGGGCCACGATATGCGGTCCAGTTCGCCCGGTCTCGCCGCGGCCTTCGCGCGCGGTGCCGCCGCGCAGGGAGCCGACGTCACCGAGATCGGCCTGTGTTCCACGGACGAGCTGTACTACGCCAGCGGCACCCTGGGGCTGGCCGGCGCGATGTTCACGGCCAGCCACAATCCCGCCCGCTACAACGGCATCAAGATGTGCCGTCCGGGCGCGGCTCCGATCGGTCAGGACACCGGACTGCGCGAGATCCGCGCCCTCGTGGAACGCTGGGCCGCGGGTGAGGGCCTGCCCGAACCGCGACGGCCCGAGGGTTCCGTCGTCCGCCGCGACATGCTGGAGGAGTACGCGGCCCACCTGCTCTCGCTCGTCGACCTCTCCGGCATCCGCCCGCTCAGAATCGTGGTGGACGCCGGCAACGGAATGAGCGGACTCACCGCGCCGGCCGTCCTCGGCAAGGTTCCGGTCGAGGTCGTCCCCCTCTACTTCGAGCTCGACGGGACGTTTCCGCACCACGAGGCCAATCCGCTCAACCCGGCCAATATCGTCGACCTGCAGAACGCGGTACGGGAGAACGCAGCCGACCTGGGGCTCGCCTTCGACGGTGACGCCGACCGCTGTTTCGTCGTCGACGAGCGCGGCGAGGCGGTGACGCCGTCGGCGGTGACCGCACTGATCGCCGTCCGGCTGCTCGCCGAGCATCCGGGGAGCACGGTGCTGCACAACCTGATCACGTCGAGGACAGTGCCCGAGGTGGTCCGCGAGCACGGCGGCACGCCCGTCCGCACCCGGGTGGGTCACTCGTTCATCAAGGCCGAGATGAACCGGACGAACGCGGTGTTCGGCGGCGAACACTCCGCGCACTACTACTTCCGGGACTTCTACAACGCGGACACCGGCATGCTCGCCGCCCTCCATGTGATCGCGGCTCTCGGTTCACAGCCGGAGGCGCTGTCCGGCCTGGTGCGCCGCTATCAGCGCATGCCCGCATCCGGTGAGATCAACTCCACCGTCCGTGACACGCAGTCCACTCTCGCGGCAGTCCGCGAGCACTTCACCGCGCGTCCCGGCGTCGCCACCGACGACCTCGACGGCCTCACCGTCTCCGCCCCCACATGGTGGTTCAACCTCCGTCCCTCCAACACCGAACCGCTCCTACGGCTCAACGTGGAAGCGACGGAGTCGTCGACCCTGAACCGCATACGAGACGAGGTCCTGACACTCGTCCGCGCATGACGGAGAGGGGCCGGACGTCCTGACCGTGGCGCTCGAGCATGCGGAACTAGTCGGTCAGCGGAGGGTTGCCGGGAGCCGCGGCGACGGCATCCGCTCTCAGGGGCAGTTCGAGGTCGGCCACCAGGCGCTGGGGGTAGAAGCGCACTCGTCGGCCGGTGCCGTCGTCGTCGCCGGTGACGCCCGGGCGCGTCCATTCCAGCTCGGCGTGTCCGGACAGGTGGAGGCTGCGTCCGGTGGCGAAGTCCAAGAAGACGAGCGTCGCGGTGGGGTCCGTGCTGAGGTTGCCGAGGGTGTTGAACATGTTGTTGCCCGAGTAGTCGGGCCACCACAGCTGCCCGTTCTCAGCCCGGACGAATCCCGGCGACCCGCCGCGGTGCGAGGCGTCGTTGCCCCGGGTGGGATGGGTGGTGCCGATCAGAAAGGTGTCGGACCGTCGGACCAAGGCGATGTCGTCGTGCGTCAAAGCGCTTCCTCGCCGTGCCGGCCCCGCGCTGACAGCCGAATCGGGCGCGGTGTGCAGGTGCCGGCCCTGGATGTACTGAGGGCAGTTTCCGTACAGCTGCTCCACACCGACGTACAGGCCGCTCGCGTCGGCGCGGATGAGAGTGCCGTTGATGCGCAGTCGCCGACGCGTGGTGAACTCGACGACGATCAGCCCGACCGGCTGATGCTCGGGAAGACGCCGCAGCGGTGCACCCTCCGTGGGCAGCGCCTGCACATGCAGGACATCCGGTGAGACGGCGCGCAGGAATCCGGGAGGACCGACGAGCGGGGTGATCCACAGTCGGCCGTCAACGTCACGGCCGGTGATCGCCGCGAAGGTGCGATCCGCCAAGAACTGCGAGACCCCGCTGCGCAGCTGCGCGGGAGCCAGCATGCCTCTGAGCCGGGCAGCCTCTCCGGCTACCCCCGCACGGCGCTGTACGGACAGCTCGCCTTCGTGAAAACCCTCATGCACGTCGCGCATCGAGTCGATCATCAGTCTTCCTTCCCCATGCGCCGGAACGGCCGCCACCCCTTTCCCGTCGCACGATCTAACGCTTGCAAGCCAAGTGAAGCGTTAGGTACATCTTGGCGCGGCCCGACGCCCGTGTCAAACGGTTGGAGCCATATGTAACCGTTAGAAGTGCTGTAGCCTGGGCAGATGGACACCAAGGCACCCCTCATGGGCGAGCCGCTCCCCGTGGAGCTGATGAACACCATCTGGGCCGATCGCCACGGCCGGTACGACGCGCTGCGTGACCCGGGGGGCGTCGAAGCATGGCTGTCCTCCGTCTGCTCCCGAACAGACCTGATGACGGCGGACGACATCGACGGACTCACCGCACCGGACCTCCACCGGCTGGGCGACCGGTTGATCAGCCTGCGTGATGCCCTCCGCCGACTGGCCGCGGAGGTCACCCAGGAGCCACGGCCGGAAGCCTCGTCCGAGATCCTTGAACTGTCCACGGCCGTTCACGTGCTCAACGAGGCTGCCGGCGAGACACCTCACTGGCCGGTGTTGCGCTGGGCCCCGGGTGCCGAGCCCGCACGCCACGGGCACACCGGCGGAAAGGCGGCATGGGCAGCCCTGTCCGCCATCGCCCAAGAGGGGGTCATTTTCTTCAGCCAGAACTCCCGTCACCAGCTCCGCGCCTGCCTGGCACCGGGCTGCGTCCTGTACTTCCTGAAGAATCACCCCCGCCGGGAATGGTGCTCCACGAGCTGCGGCAACCGGGCCCGCTCCGCACGGCACTACCAACGACACCATCGGAGCACGGGCCTGACCGTTGCGCCGCGCACCGAGTAGAGCCGCGACCTCGATCGTGCAGCACGTCCGGAGCGTGCGCCTGTCTGCTCCGTGGTGTGCGCGGTTGCTCCCCGCCCTGCAGCCTTGCACGCCGGGACACGCCTCCCGTTACCGTACGTGTCGGCATATGGCCCGATTGAGTCACCGGCGGGGCTTGGCGAGTGAACAGGCGTGGTGGCGGGTGGGAGGCAGGCATGGGCGAACTCGCGGTTCCCTTGTGGGACCTGGGCAACGGGCAGGGTGTGCGGCAGCTGGCAGAGCTCGGCCTCGCCCTGCTGCTGTCGAGTCTGATCGGATGGGAGAGAGCAGCTCAGCAGAAGAGCGCGGGCCTGCGCACGCACACCCTGGTCGGGATAGCGAGTGCTCTGATGATGGAGGTCTCCCAGCACGGTTTCTCCAATGTGCTGGGCCTGGACAACGTCTCCTTCGACCCCTCGAGGGTGGCGTCCCAGATCGTCTCCGGGATCGGCTTCATAGGCGGCGGCATCATATTCGTGCGGCGCGACGCCGTCCGCGGGCTGACCACCGCCGCCACGGTGTGGCTCACCTGTGCCGTCGGCATGGCCTGCGGCGGCGGCCTGCCGGTACTGGCCCTGGCCGTCACCGTCCTGCACTTCCTCGTCGTCCGCGGCTATCCCCTGCTCCTCGGCAGGGTGAAAGCCGGACCGGCACCGTCCGCGGTCGAACTGCACATGACGTACCGCACCGGGACCGCCCTGCTGCCCCGGCTGATGCAGACCTGCACCCGGCGCGGATTCCGCATTCTCCAGGTCAAGGTCGAGCGGCTGCCGGGGGGCGCGGATCCCGCCGCCCATGTCCTGCTCGAACTCGACGGAAGCACCGACACCCACGGCCTGACCACAGAGCTCTTCCAGGACGACGGCGTGATCGATGTCGTCCTGCGCCCGAGCGTCGAGCCGGAGTGACCCCGGCCGCCCGCGCGCCCTCCGTCCGTCGGAGCGTGTTGTCGGTGGCGACCACACGTGCAACTCCAGGCTGAGGCCACCCGGCGCAGGACCGGGTCACGTTGCGCTCCGGCGGCCGCTCGTCATCGAAGTGGTACCGCCGGGTCGATGAGGCCCGCGTCGCGGAAGCCCGACCAGAGTGCGGGTGGGCCAAGGTGATGTTGTCCGTGATCTCGGTGGGGGATGCCGCTCCGACCAGGATCGTGGCCACGGCGGGGTGGGTGAGGGGGAAGTGGAGTGCCGCGGCCCGTAGCGGCACCTGGTGGCGGCCGCAGATTTCCTTGAGCCGCAGGGCCCGTTGAGCACGTCCTCGGGAACGGGGCGGTAGTTGTAGGGGGGATCGGACAACCCTTGATGAGCGGGCCCCGCGCAAAGGGCACGGGAGCCTGGTCGTGATCCACACGCCCGTCTGCCGACGCTATGTCCACCGCTGCTGACCGAACGAGGGCGATGTCCGCCCTGTCCGATATCGCGCGTACGGGCTCATCAGCAGCCGGTCCGACCACCCCTGCGGCCACGACGGGCCGCTCCGGGCCGGGCGCCTGGGTTGCCGGCGTCGCCGACCGGTGGCGTGCGGCAGTGGAAAAGGCCCGGCCGGAAAGCATCGGCAGGCGCGCGCTCACGGTCCCGCTGAATTATGTCGCACTTTCCCGGCAGAGCCGGAGCTAATTCCGAAGGGAAAGTCAGAATTCCGTGGCACCAGATGCGTGCTGCTCATTCTGCGACCGACCGGCCCGTCGGGGCAATGACGGAACCAGGAGCATTTGTGCGACTGCGCAAATGAGAAGCCCTGGTTAGGCCACCACCGCCCAAAGAGTGCGTATGGCCCTGATCCGCGCAAACCGGGTTGCCGATGGGGCAGTTGCTCTGTCCAGGCGTTCCGCGCCCCATCCGGTCCGCGCACAGGAGTACGGCGACCCACAGCAATTGTGCAGTTGCTGTCTATTTTTCGGCTTCCAGTGACGCGGAAATGAACTCGTAACAAGTCATGCATTGACAGCCGGACCGCGCGCGGCAGCTAATTAAGCGCTGCGCATCGGCGTATGCATATTCCTGCCACCGGTCTCCTATGGGGGCCAAATATGACAGGTGGAACATGAAGAGATCCATGCGCGTGGAGAGCGGATTTCGCCCGCTTCACGCCCTGCGGCGTGGCGCCGCGGTTGTGGGCGTCGCGGCTGTGGCCCTGGTGGGCTTCCAGCCCGCGGCCAGTGCCACAACTGGCCCGGAGCCGGGCGCGACGGCCTCCTCCACACGGCTGAACACGACCGCCTCCGATGCCGACACCGTCGGCACCGATCTCACGCCCCTCTGCGATTCCCCCGCCAAGGGGCACGCAGCTTGCTACGCCCTGCGCGCGCCAGGCACGACGGGTCGTCTGAGTGCGGCGCAGACTCCGGCCGGCCTCGGCCCGCAGGACATCCGCGGCGCCTACGACCTGCCTGCCGACGGCGGAGAAGGGCAGACGATCGCGATCGTCGATGCGTACGACAACCCGAACGCCGAGGCCGACCTCGCCGTCTACCGCAGCCAGTACGGGCTTCCGCCGTGCACCGCGGCGAACGGCTGCTTCGAGAAGGTGGACCAGCGCGGCGGCAGCGACTACCCCACGACGAGCGACTCATGGGCCGGCGAGATCGCCCTCGACCTGGACATGGTCTCCGCCACCGCTCCGCGGGCCCACATCATCCTGGTGGAGACCGACAACGACGGCCTCGACAGCCTCGCGGCCGGGGTCGACAGAGCGGTCGCCCTCGGCGCCAAGTACGTCTCCAACTCCTACGGCCGAAGCGGTGACTCCGACACCGACCAGGCGACCTACGGCGCCTCCTACGACCATCCCGGTGTCGCCGTGGTGGCGGCGAGCGGAGATGACGGATACGGGGTCGCCTTCCCGGCGACCCTGTCCACGGTGACCTCGGTCGGCGGCACGGACCTGGTTGCCGACCCCACCAGTCCGCGCGGATGGTCCGAGACCGTCTGGAACCGTGGCACCTACGCGCCGGGCTCCGGGTGCGCCACACACCAGCCGAAGCCCGCCTTCCAGAAGGACACCGGCTGCGCCGGCCGCAGTGTCGCCGATGTCTCGGCCGTCGCCGACAACGTTGCCGTCTACTCCACATTCGGCTCGACCGGAGCGGGCTGGCAGCGCTACGGCGGCACGAGTGTCGCGACGCCCGTGATCGCGGCCGTGTACGCCCTGGCGGGCAGCCCGCGTCCCGGCACGTACCCGAACTCCTACCCCTATGCGACCGGCGGCACGGGCCTGACCGACATCACCGGCGGCTCGAACGGTACCTGCGACACCGCGTATCTGTGCACCGCGGGCGCCGGTTACGACGGTCCCACCGGCCTCGGCACACCGTCCGGGCTGGCGGCGTTCCGCAGCGGCCCGAGCGGCACCGTGTCCGGCGTGGTCAAGGACGCGAAGACCGGTAGGCCCGTCGCGGGAGCCACGGTGGGCACCGGCCTCGACGTCGCCACGACCCTCCAGGACGGCACCTACACCCTGAACCTCCCCGCCGGCCGGGTCGACGGCCTGACCGTGACGGCGTTCGGCTACCGGACCACCGCACCGATGGCCCTCGACATCGCCGACGGCCAGGCGGTGACCCAGGACTTCGCGATGGCGCCGCTGCCGCGCGTCCACGTCCGCGGCACGGTCAAGGACGGCTCGGGACACGGCTGGCCGCTCTACGCCCGCATCTCGGTCGACGGGTCGCCCGAGGCCCCGGCCTGGACCGACCCGGTGACCGGCGCGTACGACATCACCCTGCCGGAGAACGCCGGTTACAAGCTGGACGTCAGCTCCGCGCTGCCCGGCTACGAACCCGTCACTCGAGCCGTGACGGTCGCCGCCAGGTCGGTGACCGCGAACATCGCCGTGACCGCCGACCCGGACGCGGCCACCGCCATCGGCTACACCCCCCGTCGCGCGGACGCCACCGAGACCTTCGACTCCACCACCTCGGCCCCCGCCGGATGGACCGTGACGAACGCCGCCGGCACCGGCAACGGGTGGCAGTTCGACGACCCCATCCAGCGTGGCAACGCCACCGGGGGGACCGGTTCCTTCGCCGTGGTGGAGAGCGACCAGGGGCCGTTCGGTCCGCACCAGGACAGCCAACTGACCTCGTCGGCCTACGATCTGTCGGACGCGCAGTCCGCGGAGCTGACCTTCAAGACGGCCTATACGGCCAACCTCACCCAGCAGCACATGACCGTGGACGCCAGCGCGGACGGCGGAAAGACCTGGGAGAACGTCTGGGGCGGACCGAAGGTGGGCGGCACGGACGATCACCTGACGGTCGCCGTTCCGCTGCGCCAGTACGCCGGGCAACGGTCCGTGCGCCTGCGCTTCCACTTCGTGGCCGACTGGGGATACTACTGGGCCCTGGACGACGTGACCCTCCAGACCCGTCGCCTCGAACCGGTCTCGGGCGGCCTCGCCGTGGGCACTGTCAGAGACACGGCCACCGGCGCGGGCGTGGTCGGCGCCACCGTCGTCGACACCCGCTCCCCGGACAACGCCGCGGTCACCGCCGCCACTCCAGATGACCCGGCCGTGGGCGACGGTCTGTACACGCTGTTCCTGCCCCACTCCGGCCGCCACACCCTGCGGGTCACGGCGTCCGGTTACACGACGCTCACCCGCACCGCGGTGGCGCGCGACGACCAGGTCACCCGGGAGGACTTCCGGATCGCAGGACACGGCGGGAATCCCTCACCGTAGTGCCGTCGGGAGCGGTGCCGTGTCCCCTGGTCTGGGGCACGGCACCGCTTCCCGTGGGCGCGGGGAGTCGGCGGTCATCCGGGTACAGGCAGGCCGGCGGCCTGATGGGGCACCCACCCCATGGGAACGTCGACCAGGCCTCGCTGGTCTGATCGGTGATCACTCTCGGCGCTGACCGCTTTGAGGACGAGGGGCAGGATCTCCTCGGACAGGTCGCGGTCGAAGTGGGTGTGGCCGGTCAGGGACACGAAGATCCGCTCGACCCTTTCGAGAACCCGCAGTACCTGCCCCTCCCCCACGTTGTCGACCATGGTCATCGACCGGCGCGGGCTGCGGCTTGGCGCGGACAGGCGCATCCGGAGGGCTCCGCCACCGCCTGGGCCCGGCGGACGGTGCGGTCGGCGATGTGCGCAGGCCAGCCGGTCACCGCCTCGACGGCACCACGCCAGCCCCCGTCAAAGGGATCACTGCGGCCAGGCCGGACATCCGCCTCCTGTTCCATGCCCTCGGCGTGGGCGGCCTCAACGGCGCCGGCCCCGGTGACCGCGATGAGGCGCTGGGTCTCTGCCGGTGCGGCGCCCGCGGCTTCGAGCAGGCCGGCGACGCGGTGCTGGGCCTGCGCAGCCGCTTCCTGATGCACGGTGATCGGTGGCGGTAGGGGGCGCCGGGTGGGGTTGCCCATGTCCGGATTCCCTTACTGCTGTGGGTGTGCGGGCCGTTCCGCACGCTGCTACCGGAGTTCGACGGCGTACGAGGCGCCGGGGAACTCCCATCCGTCGGTGCCTTCGCCGATGTCCTCGACGATGCCGTCGTCGATGAAGTGGTCCTCGAACTCGTCGTCGGTGAGTTCGCCGGTGAGCCAGAGTCCCTCGATCTCGTCCCAGTGGCCTCGGCCGCCGTCGATACGCAGGGGCGCGGCGTCCACGGTGCCGCGCGTACGCTCGTCGTCGCCGGTTTTGACGACGCCGCTGATCTCGTACTGGCCCCGCTTGATGTGGTCGGGGATCGGGTCGGCGGGGACGATCGCCGTGTTCTCGTACGCGGTGTGGATGAGGTCGCGGTAACTGCGGCGGACGTTGTACTCCGCGTCGGACAGCCGGCTGATGAGGGTCTTGGTCGTTACGTGGAGCCGGCGTGCTGCAGGGCCTGCTGCCCGCGGTAGGTCGCGGTGAGCTGGCTGAGCTGGGCGTGCCAGTGCTTGGCGGTATATGACGACAGCCGGTGGCGGGGGGGTGACCTGGGAGCGCAGGAGGTCGTTGAGGGCGGCGCCCAGGGAGTCGCCGTGGCCGGTGGGGCCGGCCATCAGTCGTCACCCTCGGGGATGATCTCGCCGGCCTGGACGAACTTGGCTTTCACTTCGCCGAAGCCGGTCCCGATCCGGTAGGTCGCGGGCGCGGTGCCGTCGGGTGTCCAGAAGACGGCCGCATCGACGTTGCGCAGAGCGACGAGCGTGTGCCCTTCCTGGACGGCCTTGAACGCAACGGTCCCCACCGTCTAAGGGTGGAGGGCTTGTCGTTGCCCTGTGGCGGCGGACCGTACGATCGCGTCAAGGAGTCGGTGGCGCTTGACGGCGTGGGTGAAGTCCGGGGCGACAGCCGTTGCGTGGTTGAGGTCGTCCCGGATCGCGGCGTAGGCGTGCGCCAGCGTGTGGATCGCTGTTCCGGCCAGGCCGGGATAGTCGTCGTAGCCGCTGGGCAGCGTGACCTTCGTGGGCCGGCCGTCGCCGCGTATGGCATGCACCGTGACCGGACCGATGTGCGGGAACTCGGGGGCGGTGATCTCCAGTCTCCCCTGCGTGCCGTCGATGATCAGCGAGAATCCTGCACCCGATGCCGCTCCTCCGCGGTGGTGGACGGACAGGATCGCTCCGCCCGCCACGGTGCCCGAGATCGCGATCTGGTCCTCGGCGGTCATCGCAACGACCTGCCCGGTATGCCCGAGGGGAACCTGACGGCGGCGGGTCGCGGTCGTGGCGACCACTTCCTCAAGCTCGCCGACGACCATCGACACCAGGTCGATCGCGTGTCCGAACGCGATGGTCAGCATCGTGGCCCCGAGTGTGCGGTCGAGTGTGTAGAGCGTGTCCGCAGACACCGCGGTGCCCCATTCGGTCGAAGACGCCACGACGGTGGCGGAGAGCACTTCCCCTACGAATCCTTCGGACACGAGGTCGGCCAGCCAGCGGAAGGTGGGCGAGGAGCGTCCCTGAAGTCCGACGAAGGTGCGCGTCGTCCCGGCGGCACGCTCCATCTCCTCGGCCTCGCGCAGGTCGACGGCGAGCGGCCACTCGCAGAACACCGGCACTGCGGCCTTCAGCGCGGGCACCACGAGTTCGCGATGCCGGGGCACTTTGACGGCGGCAACAACCAGGTCGCCGTTGTCGTCGCCGGCGAGCTCCTCGACCGACGTGTAGGCGGGTACGCCATAGGCCGCTCCTGCGGCCTAAGACACCGTTTCCTTTGGCCGTAGTCACGCCAGGGTGCGGGTTCATGGTGGCAGTACGGTGGGGCCGCCCTGATCCACTATGTCTGCGAGGTTGGTCCGATCATGCACGGAGACTTGGACAGCACGTCGGCGCGGGCGCTGGCATGCTCGACTGGACTGCGGATCGGAGGGGCCCTGTACATCCTCGCTGAGCGGGCTGGACTCGCTGACCCGTACTACCTTGCCGATGCAGGTCTACGGGCCGGTCTGCGGGGCGCACCAGGTCGGACGCTCGATCAGGATGTACTGCAACATGCTCGGTCCGGCCTGGATGCTGCTCAGAGCAGCTACTCGGTGGACCGTGCCGCACCATTCACCCAGGCCGGCTTCATGCTGATGGGGCGAATCTTGCAGGCGCTTGAGCAACCTGATGAGCATTACGGTTTGCCAGAGATCCACTCCCTTGCTCGAAGCACCGCAGCCCTGTGGCCGGGTTCGATCGGCCTTGAGATTGACCCTGGCGGCAGCCTGATGTCCTACGAACGGGCCTGTCAGATCGACGCTCAGCGAGAGTTGGAGGCTGGCGGCCTTGATAGGCTTCGTCAGGTTCTGGGCGCGCAGGAGCTGGGCTATCGCCGTCTGGCCAGAGCCCTCGCCTAGGCGGCCGGCGAGCGTGCCAGCCTGCGGTGGCTGATCAAGGCAGCGGCGATGCCTACGAAGGCCAGGAAGTGCTCGGCCTTGCGCTCGTAGCGACGGTGTAGGCGGCGGCATCCGGCCAGCCAGGACACCGTGCGCTCGACCACCCAGCGGTGTCGACCGAGCCTGTGTGAGGACTCAATCCCTTTGCGGGCGATGCGGTGACGAATGCCCCGCTGTCGGAGCCATTTGCGCAGGTGGTCGTAGTCGTATCCCTTGTCGGCATGCAGTTTCGCCGGCCGTCGTCGACGTGGTCCGCGCCGGGAGCGAATCGGCGGGATGCCACACACGAGCGGCTTGAGTCCAAGGCTGTCGTGGGTGTTGGCGGCGGAGATGCCCAGCGACAGGGGCAGGCCGTTGCGGTCGGTGATCAGGTGGATTTTCGATCCGCTCTTGCCACGGTCGGTCGGATTCGGTCCAGTCAGTAGCCCCCTTTTGACGCCCTCAGGCTGACGGAGTCGATCGCGCACCGCGACCAGTCCAGGTCGCCTCGGGCACCGAGCTCGTCGAGGAGGACGCGATGCAGTCGGGCCCAGACGCGCCCCCGACTCCATTGGGCAAAGCGACGGTAGACGGTAGGCCATGCAGGGCCGAAGACCGGCGGCAGTTGCCGCCACGTACAGCCTGAATTGGCTACGAAGATGATGGCGGCCAGCGTTTCGCGGTCACCCGCCCGACGCCGTCCACCGCCCTGCGGACGCTTGATCTCCATGGGTGGCACCACTCGCCGGAACAGCACCCACAAGTCATCCGGAACCAGCCGCTCAACCAGGTCTGTCACAAATCACCCAACGACCCAGCAGCACCAAAGGAAACGGTGTCTAAGACGTCATCTCATTTGGTGAGTCTGCGATAGCAGCTGAGGGTGCAGGCGATGCTGGTGAAGGCCGGGACATGCTCGGCTTTGCGTTCCTACCGGCGATGCAGGCGGCGGCAGCCGGCGAGCCAGGACATGGTGCGTTCGACGGCCCACCGGTGGCGGCCCGGCCGTTGCGGAGGACTCGATTCCCCTTGCGGGCGATGCGGTGGGTGATCCCGCGCTGCAGTCACCATCGCCGCAGGTGGTCGTCGTCATATCCCTTGTCGGCGTGGAGCTTGCCCGGCTGACCAGGCGAAGGGCTTCGGCTGGCGCCACTTCCGGGAGCCCTGATCGTCCGCGCCCGCATCCAGCTCGGCGGTCCCATCGTGCTGGTCTGGGACAACGTCCGCCTGCACCTGACCAAGCGGCTTCGCGAGTTCATCGACGCGAACGCCGACTGGCTCACCGTCTTCCAGCTGCCCACCTCAGGCCGGCGGGGGCGTGGCACTCACTAACAGCTGACCGGGCCGCGTCCCCGGCATCACCTATTCAAGTTCAGCAACGACCAAATGACCATGTAGGACACGGTCCAAGAACGCTGCGCCCCGTCCAGGAAGACCGCCGGTGCGGAGGTGGCTCCCGTCGGCGGCCGGGTCTACTCTGAAAATTCGGCCGACGGAGCAGAGTAGTTGAATTCAGGATTCAGCATTTCTGTCTGGCGTCGCATCCAGATTTACCACCAAGTAGCTCATCGTCGCTCGGGGTGACCACCGGAGGCCATCGTGCTACCTACGCATCACCGGACCGCGACCGTCGGCGCCCAGCAGGTGTTCTATCGTGAGGCGGGCCCCGAGGAAGCCGCGACCGTTCTGCTTCTGCATGGATTTCCCAGCAGTTCGCACATGTTCCGGCACCTCATTCCCAGCCTCGCCGACCGCTATCACGTGATCGCCACCGATCATGTCGGATACGGACAGTCGTCCATGCCCCAGGCGGGTGAGTTCACCTACACATTTGATCATCTGGCCGCCATCACTGCGGGATTGCTGGAGAAACTGGAGATCAGCCGTTTCTCGGTCTATGTCCATGACTACGGCGCGCCCATCGGCTGGCGCCTCGCCCTGAATCCCGCGTTCGAGGTGACCGCCATCATCTCCCAGAGCGGCAACGCCTACATGGAGGGCTTCGTCAAACCCTTCTGGGACGATCTGTTCTCGTACGCGACATCACCCGGTCCCGACACCGAACCGGGCGCGCGGGCGAAGTTCAGCGCCGAGACCACGCGCTGGCAGTACGAGAACGGGGCCGAGGACCCGAGCCTGGTCAGCCCGGACAACTGGCTGCACGATCAGACCCTGCTGGACAGGCCGGGCAACGATCAGGTGCAGCTGGCGCTCTTCCGGGACTACCCGACGAACATCGAGGGGTACCCGCGGCTCCACGAGTACTTCCGTAGCAGCCAGGTGCCATTGCTGGCCGTCTGGGGTGAGCGCGACGAGATCTTCGGGCCGGCCGGTGCTCTCGCCTTCTCCCACGATCTGCCCGATGCCGAAGTCCATCTGCTCCCGGCCGGTCATTTCGCCCTGGAAACGCACCTGGACGCCATAAGCGGTTACATCCATGGGTTCCTCGGCCGTGTGGCCGGCTGAGGATGGACGAGGAGGGCGAACGGTGGCCACCTTGATCTCAGTCAACGTGGGGATGCCGAAGGACGTTTCCTGGCACGGCAGGACCGTGTACACCGGGGTGCACAAGCAGCCCGTGTCGGGGCCGAGGATGGTGCGGCGGCTGAACATCGACGGTGACGGTCAGGGTGACCTGGGCGGACACGGCGGGGAAATGCGGGCCGTACTGGTCTACCAACTCGATTCCTATCGCTTCTGGTCCGAGAGACTGGGCCGGGACGACCTGACGCCGGGCAGCTTCGGGGAGAACTTCACGGTCGACGGGCTCCCCGACGACGAGGTGTGCATCGGCGACCGGTACCGGGTCGGCGAAGCCCTTCTGGAGGTCTCGCAACCACGGGTGACCTGCTACCGGGTCGGCATCCGGCTTGCGGAACCGCGCATGGCGGCGCTGCTGGTGGCCCACCATCGACCCGGCTTCTACCTGCGTGTCATCGAAGAGGGCGAGGTGGAGGCCGGGCAGCAGATCGTCAAGGTCTCCACCGGCCCGGAAGCCATGACCGTCGAGGAGATCGACTCCGTCCTCTACCTCTCCGGTCACACCCCTGACCAGGTGCGCCGAGCTCTGCGCATACCCGCTCTCAGTCCCGGCTGGCAGGCCTCGATGCGCGACCTGCTCGAACAGGCCGACAAAGGCGCGACCACGTCGTCCGGCAGCGCCGGCCTCACCGCCGCGGCAGGCGTCCCGCCCCCGGCATGGCGCGGCTTCCGTCCACTGACGGTCACGGACGTCCACCCCGAGAGCGACAACGTGATATCCCTGAGGCTGGCCGCGGCCGACGGCTCCGCCCTGCCCGGCGCACTGCCGGGACAGTTCCTGACCGTGAAGATGCGCACCCCCGAGGACGGCACTTCCCTGATCCGCAGCTACTCGCTGTCGGGCGTACCCGGCACGGGTACGTACCGGATCAGTGTGAAGGTGGAACCACACGGCCTGGCGAGCACCTATTTGCGTACACACGTACGGGCGGGTGACAGCCTGGAGTTCGCCGCACCGCGCGGCACCTTCTGCCTCACCGGCGGTGACACGCCGGTCGTGCTGGTGTCCGCCGGCATCGGGGCGACTCCTGTGCTGGCCATGCTGCACTCACTGGCGAACACCTCCTCCCGCAGGCAGGTGTGGTGGCTCCATGCCGCCCGCAACGGTCGTGAGCATCCCTTCGCCCAGGAGGTGCGTGACCTGGTGGCGCTCCTGGCCGACGCACGGTCCGCCGTCTACTACAGCAGGCCCGGCCCCGCCGACGAGCGCGGCAAGGACTACGCGGAAGCGGGCCGCATCTCCGGCGAGCGGATCCTCTCTCTGGGTCTGCCCACTGATGCTGACGCCTACATCTGCGGGCCGGCGGCCTTCATGGACGGCATGACCGACGCGCTGGTCAGGGCCGGCCTGTGGCCGTCCCGCGTGCACACCGAGAACTTCAGCGGCGGCCCCTCCCTCACTCCGGGGATCAAGGGCACGCCCGTGGCGAGGGCACCGCACCAGCCGGAAGGCGCCCCGGGCACCGGTCCCTCCGTCTCCTTCGCCCGCAGCGGACTGACCGTCCCGTGGAACGACGACCAGAACTCCCTGCTGGAACTCGCGGAAGCATGCGACGTCCCGGTCCAGTGGTCGTGCCGCACCGGCGTCTGCCACACCTGTGAGCTCGCCATGATGTCCGGGACCGTGGACTACTCCCCGGACCCGGTCGAGCCGCCGGGCGAGGGCAACATCCTCATCTGCTGCAGCAGACCCGCGCAGGACGTCGTCCTGGATCTCTGACAACTGCTGCAGCGCGGTCGGCCCTTCCCAGCGGAAGGATGAACGCACGGTTCCCGGGACAGCAGCGGTGGACCCGGATCGGTCGGAGTGGGAAGTGATCGTGCTCGGCGGTGCCGCGGCGGGCGAGAACGCCGCACAGTACGCGACCCAGTTCACACGGTCTGTCCTCGGTGCTCGTGGAGGACCGCCTGGTCGGCGGCGAGTGCTCATACTGGGCGTGCATGCCCAGCCGGGCCCCGCTCTGGCCAGTCGAGGTGGTCGACGCCGCTGCCCATCTGCCCGGCGTCCCGGAGGAACGTACGGATTCCCACGATCACGGCCAACATTGCGGCGCTTGCGTACGTCGGCGCGACGGCGACTGTACGGATGATGTCGCCGGCTACGAGGAACTCCAGTCCTAGCAAGATCGACCGCCCGGCGCGACGACGATGGTCGTGGTACACATCCGCGCGTCGGCGACTGATCCGAATAGCCGCGATGGCGGTCACCAAGAGCGTTCCAGGGACTATGACGGCTACGCCCGCGGCGTCAACGGCTCGACCGGCGAGCTCCATGATATTTCGAATTTCCACAACATCCCCTAACCGTGCCGGCCTAAACCCGCTGGTCGGTAAGTTCGCAACCATGGTTGGCACCGACACTTCGTTCCGGGAGCCGACCACGTAGGGACGTTGCGTGTTTCTACAGCGCTTTTCGCGCAGTTGGTTGCTGAATAGGGGTGCCGGTTGAGGCGTGCCTATCGGAGGGGACATGAGGGCTGCTTTACCGCTGCGGCCCCTCAGTGCATCAGGTCGACTACTTCGTCTGTCGACAGCACAGCATGGGCGAAGAATCGGTAGTTGACGATCGCCGCCTGATAGCCGTCGCCCCAGACCGGGTGCCGGGGGCCAGCTGTTGCATCCCGGACCATGGCGACTTCAAATCCCTCCTCGATGAGGTGGCGCATATGGGACTCTACACACATGTTCGCCAGCATCCCGCCAAGGATAATTCCTTGAATTTTTCGCTTGCGTAGTTGCAGTACCAAGTCGTTGGTTTCCGGCCCGAATACTTTGTGTGGGCTGGCGACCACCGTTCTCCCGTCCTCGATGTAGGGTTTGAAGCGGTCCAGCCAGTCTGCCCCGGAGTTCCGGAATCCCGTCAGATCGAGCTGTCCCGCGCGTGCGAAGGTATGTGTCTCCAGTTCGTTCGCCTCCAGCGGGCCGTTCATTCGCCAACCGTTGTCGGTCGGGTAGAAATAATGGGGCGAGATAAAGACCTCATATCCGGCCCCCTTCGCCGCCTCGAAAATTCTCGCCATATTCTCGACGGTCCTGTTTTCTGTGACGCTCGCCCCCACAGCTTCCCAGTTCGCTCCGTCCTCGCTCAGCACGTCGTTTTGTGGATCGATGAACACAACCGCCGTGTAGGTCTTATCGAATTCCACTTTCTGCTCCTCATGCGATAACAGGCCACTGGTCTGATGGGCATTCGGTGCAGCGGATGCCCTTCCGGAGCGCATGCCGGTCCGGTGGCTGGTGATTTCTTCTATGCACGCCTTGAAGCGCCTGTCCCGAAGAGGCGCGGCGCTGCTTCGATCCTCGGCCTTCTGTCCACTTTGCCCCATCACGGGACCTTCTGCAGCGGTTCGTCGCTTTGGTCGAAGCAGCCATCCCGACGCGTGAACGGCCGCAGGGAAGGGGGAGATGAGATCTAATGCTCCAGCCAGACTGCTGGGCTGAGCTCTTTTCCTTTGGTAGTGGCGGTAGCGGTGGGCTTCGGCTTGGTGGCGTCTGCGCCGGGGGACCATTTTGGGGCGCGGAGAGGTCCGTCATGGCGTGAGGAGCGCCTGGCCTCTGCCACGGTCATCGGAGCGAGGACTGATCCGTCTCTGCCGCACCCCTGCGTTACGGGGTGCCCGGGCGGAAAGCGCGGCCAGGATGGCGCGAACGAGCTCTCCGTCTTCGCAGAGCCGCTGCCAGGCTTCGCCCGGTGCTTCACCGATGCCCGCTGGTCGCTCCGCCGGATTGCGCTCAAGGACATATGTGTTGCAACTCGGGCGCGGCGATCATGTAGCCGACGCCGAGTTGCTCAAGCGGGCGGCCGATGGCGCGTCACCAGCGCTCGAGCGGCTTCTTGACCGATCGGTCCAAATCTGTTCTACTCGATAGCGATGCTGCGGGGCCCTGGGCGTCGTACCCAGGGGGTTGTCCGCCCGCCGTGCAGAGGCGGTCGACGTCACGACTGGCGCTCCGCGCCGCCTGCGCTTCCTTCAAAAACCCCCGCCATGAGAGGTGCCCTGACCATGACCACACGTGAGGTCGTCGAGAAGTTCCTCGGGCTGCTTGCTGCCGGAGACCCTGACGCCGTCGCTGAGCTCTTCGCAGACGAGATCGACTGGTACGTGCCCGGGTCCCCGCAACTGCCCTGGACCGGCCGCCGCACGACGTCCGCCGAGGTCGCCGACTATCTCCGAGTACTGGGCGAGAACATCGTCCCGGAGAAGAACGTCGACCATGTCGAGGCGCTCGTCGTCGATGGTGACCGCGCCGTCCTCCTCGGAGAGTTCTCACGGGTGGCAAGGAGTACCGGCCGCTCCTACCAGATGCCGGTCGCCCTGCACTTCCAGGTCACCGATGGCGAGATCACCAAGCTGTACCTTTACGAAGACACCCTGAAGGTTGCTCAGGCATACGCAGAGTGACGGTCTCACCTTCGCGTCACCTCCACCGAGGCCGAGAAGGGGCCGTTGTGCCCCAGCCGCCGGTGGCAGGCGGCTGACTCAGCGCCCGTCCGCCGCGCCGAGGCCCCGAGCGCACACCTCTCCAGGGAACCGCGATGCCTCCTGCGATCGACGTACGCCGTGCCTCTTCCCGCAGCCTCGCCCGTACTCGCCGGCCTACGGTCCTGGAACTGCTTCTCGTCGCCAAGGACGCGCTCTCATTGGAAGGCTCCGGCGCGCTGACCGAAGGAGATGCGGCGCGCATCACGGCTGCCGAGGGCCAGCGCAGCACCGCAGGCGCTGAAGGTGCGGAGGTACTCATGTGGGAGATGGACGCGACGGTGGTTCTCCGGTGAGCCCTCAGTCTCCTTTCAGTCACAGTCCTGTGTAGCTACATCCAGAGGAAATGAGCAATTCACGTGAATGCCCGCAGCCTACTCCTTGCCTACACCGCCAATATCTCGGACCCCGATTTCATTGCGTCCCTCTTCGCCGAGGACGGCGCCATTGAACTGCCATATCTCGAATCCATCGGCCTCCCAACCCGAACAGTCGGTCCGGAAGCAATCCGCGAGTTCATCACCGGACTGCTGCAAGTCATCCCTGACCTCGGTTTCGATACGGTGGACATCATGATCGAGACAGAGGATCAGGTCTTCGGTGAGTGGACGGTGGAGAGAACCACGGCCGCCGGCCGCCTCTTCAGCCAGACATACGCCGGACGCCTGGTGGCGGAGAACGGGAAGATCAAGCTCCTCCGCGAGTCCTTGGATCTGGTCCGAGCCGCACGCGCGATGCTGCCCAACGGGGTGGCGGACATCCCTGCATGACGCAGCCTCGCCGTCGCGGCAAGCCGCGCCGGCGACCCGGGTGCCCAGCTTCGCTCCGGGAAGCACCATGCCCTCGAACCCTCCAGCGCCTGCCCTCTCTCTTCGTCGAGGAGGCGTCTCCGAGCGGACTCACCACCGATCCAGTGATGGGCCGGCCTGAGCCGTGGCGCTCGCCGCCGCAGTCGCCATCACTCGTGCGGTGCCCGAGCACCCGTATATCGCGCCACGGAAAGTGCTGCACGAGCGACATCCCGGGAGGAGAAATGAACGACAGTAGCGATCCCAAGAAAACGCGAGAAGAGGTGGCCACCCACTACCTTCGGTTAATGGGCGCCGCCGATCCCGCAGTTCTGGATCTACTCAGCGGTGATGCTCGGATGTTCCTCCCGAAGTCCGGATTGGCCGCCGGTAAGGATCAGACTGGAGCATTTGCGCAGGGGCTGGGTAGGGGGATTTCGAAGATCGAGCGCGACATCCCCGGTTTCACAGTGCCGCCGTCCCGAAATCATGTGGTAATTGAGGGGGCGGTGAAGGGGACGACAGCATCGGGGGTGGATTTCCCTGACCGTGTCTCCTCCTTCGGACTCTTCCGAGTGGCTCGGGGCGAATCGGTGCGCAACAGCATGTAGTCGGCACAAAGATCGCTCGACGGCCCGTTGGTCGCTGCCGCAGGCCGTTGTGCAGTCGGGCGTGAGTCGCCCTGCCAGCGACCGCCTCGCCGGAGCCTGTCGGGCGTGGTCGAGAGCCTCAGCAGCGGATGACGCCCGACGGCCTTCTTCCCGGTCGCGCAGCGCGCTCGTACACGGGAGTTGGTGTTCCTGCAAGCCCGCGCGACAGCGGACCGAATTGCGTGTGCTGCCTGCCGCGACAGCGGAGCGGATTGTGTGTGCTGTCTGCAGGGTGGCGTCGCCCCGGAAACGCGGACGCAGTCTCGCTGACAGGGCGGTCAACGGACGCGCCGCGCCGTGCCGATCGAATGGTGGCGGGCAGGCCGGTGTGGTCGGTTTCTGAGTCGAACACACGCGTTCAGCGCGGAGGCCGTGGGAAAGAGTCCGCTGCGTCCGACATCGGGCGACTCATGCCCGCGTGGTGGCCTGGATCGCGCCTGCCGTACCCAGGCTGCCGTGGACACCCGTGCGCCGAACGCCCGTCCCTTCACGTCCTCAGCAACGCGCGGCAGGCGGCGCGGGCGATCCAGGTCTGGGTCTGGTCGAAAGACCACTTGCGTTCACCGACCAGCGTCATCCATGCGTGCGGGCCGAGGTGGAAGAACAGCATGTCGATGGCGTCGGAGCGCGTGACCTCGTCGCAGAGGGCGTCGAGGTCGACCAGACGATCGACCACCTGGGTCAGGGCTTGGATGTAGTCGTCGGCGCCTCTGTCCAGGACCGCCTTGACGGCGGGCTCGCCGGGCGGGTTGCGGTAGAAGAGCCCGTACACGAGGTCCCAGTGCCGTTCATGCGTGATGCGGGTGCCCTTGGCTGTCAGTGCGATCACGGTGCGGGGGTCGTCGCACGCCGCCACCGCGGCCAGGGTGTCGGCGACTGCCGGATCGGTGAGAGCCGGCTCCAGCAGGGCGGCAAGGATGGTCGGCTTGTTCCCGACGCTGGAGTACACGGTCGGCACGGCGACCTTGGCCGCCTCGGCGATCTCGCCGATGGTGACGCCCACGTACCCGCGGTTCAGGAAGAGGTCGTGAGCGCTGGCAAGGATGGCTTCCCGAGTGGCGGCCGCCGCGTCGGCACGCCGGGGTGAGGTGTATTTCCGAACGGTCACGGAGACAGTCTACATCCTTACGATAAGTCAATATTTTGACTATAGGGCTATCTAATGAATAGAGTGCCCCGCGTGACGATAGATATGAATGACTCCGCAGCCGTTCTCGAAACCCGCCTGGCCCACGATGTGCACCGGGCGGCCACCACCCTGCTGGCTGAGGCGGCCGACCGTCCCGCGGTCCCGCTCCGAGCGCTCGCTCAGCTGCGCGACTTCCTGGTCGTGAACCTGCGCCACCACCACGAGACCGAGGACCACGACTTGTGGCCGCAGATTCTCGCCGCGGCCCCGGACGCCGCCCAGGGGCTCGGCGCGCTCACCGACGAGCACCATGAACTGGACGAGGCGCTTGACCGCCTCGCCGCCGTCGCCGTCGCCGTCGCCGACGGTCCCGGGACGGACGAGGTGATCCGGGCCGAGTTGCACACCGCGGCCGCCACCGTGCGGGACGTCGTGCACAAACACCTGGATCACGAGGAGCCGATCCTCTTCCCAGCCCTGCGCGCCTACATCAGCCCTGAGGCCTGGACGGACTTCGCCCAGCGAGTCATCGCCAGCACGCCTCCTGTGGCCGGCCACCTGATGATCGGATTCCTTGACGAGGTCGGCACCCCTGCAGAGGTCCAGCTGGTCCTCAAGGGCCTGCCCGAGCCGGTGCACCCGTTGCTCCCCGCCATGCGCAGCCAGGCCGCCGAGGACCTTCGTGTCCTTCGGCACGGGTCATGACGCCCGCGCCGCTCAGATGGCCGGACGCGGCGGATGCCGCCATCAGGGGCGACCTCACAGTTGCCGCCGCGTACGTCACACCGGCCGGCGGCGCCGTCGTCACCAGCGTCTCGCCCGTCGGCCTGGGTGACCGGGAGGCAGGCACCGTAGGCTTCACCACCTCGCTCGGATTCCCCAAGAAACTCGAGCGCATCATGCGCGACCCACACGTGGCACTCGCCTACCACACACGGGAGCACGGCTTCGCCGCCGACAACGCATACGTGCTCGCCCAAGGCAGGGCCTCGGTCGAACTGAGCCCCTCCCCCCAGCGGTTGGCAGAGCTGATGCGGGCCTCCGAGCCGTTTCTGGGCGCGACCAAACGCGGACCCGTGTGGGACTGGCTGCTGCGTGAGTACCACCAGGAGCGTGTCTTCGTCGACGTCGCGCTCGAGCGGGTCACCGTCTGGGCGGACCTGGCCGCCCGCGAAGCCCACAATGTCACCGGGGCCGCCTGGCCGCCGATGCCGGACGCGCAAGAGCCTCCGAGGAACGGAACGGGGCCCCGCGTGGACGTGGCTGCCCTGGCACGACAGATCGACAAGCTCCCCCACCGGCTGTTGGCCTATCGGGGCAAGGACGCCTTTCCGGTCATCGTTCCGGTGCACATCACCAGACATGACGCGACGGGCCTGCACCTCGACGCCCCCGACGGCCTGCTGCCACCCGGCGGACGCAGAGCAGGTTTCCTCGCCCACACCTTCGAGCCGCAGTGTGTCGGGCTGGGCATGCGCACGCTGACCGGCTGGCTGAACGTCACCGACGACGGCACCGCTGTTTACGCACCCCATACGTCCAAGGGTCTGGCGGCTCCTCCGTACCGCACTCTCCTGACGGTCTCCAACGGCCTGCTGGCCAAGTACGGGGTGTGGCGTGCGCGGCGGGACGGCACAGCGGAGCGTCTACAGGCTCTCGCAGACCGCTGATCTGTCCCGCGGCGGTGCGCTCGGGGCCGAAGTTCGTGGACATCGTGCTCGATCGCGAGCGCGCGCGTCTTCGCCCACCGCACTACCTCGGCGATGGGGCTGGTGGCAGGCAGGTTGCCATCCAGGAGCCGGTCTGCGCGCCGGCTTCCTCGTGCCGTTCGACCAACAGCGTCCTCGGTGGCATCTTGCCGTCCCACCGGCTGCGTCCGTCGGCTGGATCCCGCGCGGTGCGGCGGGATCGCATGCCCGAAGGCCCCACCTGGAGCACGGCGGACGCACCTGGCGGCCCTTGCCGAGGACCCGTCGTTGCCCGCCGGCCTCGTGGAGCGGCTCGCCGTCGGCTCCGACGCTGGTCGCGGGGCCCGCGTTCCCCCACCTGCGCTGGTTTTGCCGTCTGCGGATCCGCCGGGAGATACGCGACGACATCCACGAGGTCTGCCTCAGCGTCGCAGTGGTGCGGCTCTTGTGCGCTACTCCGGTGTCGCCGCCAGGTCCTCCTCCTCGATGGGCAGGCCCACCGGGCGGCGGCCCGGGGGCTGTTGCGGCTCGGGCAGCACAGGCGCGGGCGGCATCGGGCGGTCCACCGGCGCGTCGGCAGTCAAGGACATCGGCTCCCCGTGATGCAGCACAACCAGGGGTTCGCCCTCCACCAGGCGATACCGCACCTGGGACGGACTGATGTCCACCTTCAGCCTGCGTCCGCGTACCAACAGGGTGAAAGCCACCTTGGACAGCGCCTCCGGGAGGCGCGGTGCGAACGCCAGCGGGGCCTGCCGCCCATCGTCCCCGCCGTACCGGCGCAAGCCTCCGAGACCGGCGACCAGCGCGATCCACGTACCGGCGAGGGAGGCGATGTGGAGCCCGTCCCGGGTGTTGTGCTCCAGATCCTCCAGGTCCATCAGCGCTGCCTCGCCGAGATAGGCGTAGGCCAGGCGCAGGTGCCCGGTCTCGGCGGCGAGTACCGCCTGGAAGCACGCCGACAGGGAGGAGTCACGGACCGTCAGCGCCTCGTAGTAGGCGAAGTTCCGGGCCTTCTGGTCGTCGGAGAAGGCATCCGGGCACTCCGTCATCGCCAGCACCAGATCGGCCTGCTTCACGACCTGCTTGCGGTACAGGTCGAAGTAGGGGTAGTGCAGCAGAAGCGGGTAGTTCTCCGGCGGGGTCGCCTCGAAGTCCCAGCGCTGGAGACTGGTGAAACCGGCCGACTGCTCGTGCACGCCGAGCGTGTCGTTGTACGGCATCGCCATGCGGGCCGCGGCATCCCGCCACGCGGCAGTCTCCTCGTCGTCGACACCGAGTGTCGCGGCGCGTTCCGGATGACGCACGGCGGCGTCCGCGGCCGAGATCAGGTTCCGTCGCGCCATCAGGTTGGTGTACAGGTTGTCGCGGGTGATCGCGCTGTACTCGTCGGGGCCCGTGACCCCGTCGACGTGGAAGACGCCTTCCGCGTCGTGGTGTCCGAGCGAGCGCCACAGCCGGGCCGTTTCCACGAGGAGTTCGAGGCCCTCACCGCGTTCGAAGTCCTCGTCCCCGGTCACCATCACGTACCGGTCGGCGGCCACCGCGATGGCCGCGTTGATGTGGAAGGCGGCCGTCCCGGCCGGCCAGTAGGCCGAACACTCGGCACCGTCGATGGTGCGCCAGGGAAACGCTGCGCCCGCGAGCCCTAGCTGACGCGCGCGCTCCCGCGCCGTCGGCAACATCCGGTGACGCGCCCGCAGTGCCGATGCGACGGCCTCCGGCGCGGTGAACGTCAGCACCGGCAGCACGTAGGACTCGGTGTCCCAGAAACAGTGACCGTCGTACCCGGTTCCGGTCAGGCCCTTGGCGGGAATCGCCCGGTTCTCGCCCCGGGCCGCCGCCTGGAGCACATGGAAGAGGGCGAACCGCACCGCCTGCTGGATGCGCGCGCTGCCCTCGACCTCGACGTCCGCGCCCGCCCAGAAGCGATCCAGGTACGCCCGCTGTGCCGCCGCCAGACCGTCCCAGCCGGTGCTGACCGCGGCCGCCACCGCCGCGTCCACCTGATCGTGCACGGCCGGCAGCGAACGCTCCCCCGACCAGCCGTAGGCCACGAACTTGACCAGCCGGAGCGGTTGCCCGGGCACCAGGTCCGCGGTCACCGTCAGGCGGCTGACGTCAGCCTCGCACTGCGCCGTCCGGCGGGTGCTCTGCGGCCCTTCAATGACGTGGTCCGCCGCTGCGGCCACCCGCAGCGCGCTGTGTTCGGTGCAGTGCACCAGCCGCAGCCGGGTGTCCTGCGCGAAGTACTCCTCGGTCAGCAGCGGTGACTCGATTGCCGCGGCCACGCGCGGATCGCCCTGGAACCGCGGCAGTTGCGCGTTGGCGACGAGCTCGGACTGCACGGCCACCGTGGTCGGTCCGTCGACCGGCTCCACTTCGTAGACCACCGCGGCCACCGAGCGCTGCGTGAAGGACACGAGCCGCCGCGAAGAGATCCGCACCGTACGACCGCCGGGTGAAGTCCATCGCGCGGTGCGGCTGAGGATGCCCGACTGGAAGTCCAGCACCCGCTCGTGCGCGACCAGTCGGCCGTAGCGCAGATCGAACGGGTGATCGTCGACCAGCAGACGGAAGACCTTGCCGTCGGTGATGTTGATCATCGTTTGGCCGGACTCGGGATATCCGTAGCCCGCTTCGGCGTAGGGCAGCGGATGCCGTTCGTGCACGCCGTTGAGGTATGCGCCGGGCAGTCCGTGGGGCTCTCCCTCCTCGAGGTTGCCGCGCCACCCGACGTGCCCGTTGGAGAGGGCGAAGACCGATTCGCTCTGCGCGAGCACGTCCAGGTTCAGCTCGGTCTCGCGCAGGCACCACGGCTCGACCGTGAAGCTGGGATGGGTGATCACCGTTCCTCCAGGAGCTCCGCCAGGTCACGGACCACCACATCGGCACCATGGGCTCGCAGTTGCTCCGCCTGGCCGACCCGGTCGACACCCACGACCACGCCGAACCGTCCCGCCCGCCCGGCCTCGACGCCGACGAGGGCGTCTTCGAACACCGCGGCCTGCCCAGGATCCGTTTCCACCCCTCGGGCGGCCTCCAGGTAGGTGTCCGGGGCGGGCTTGCCCCGCAGCCGGCGCTCGTGGGCAACCACGCCGTCGATCCGCTCGTCGAACAGGTCCTCGATACCGGCCGCTCGCAGGACATCCCGTGTGTTCGCGCTCGACGACACCACCGCGCAGCGCAGGCCCGCCGCCCGCGCCGCGTGCACGAAGCGGACCGAGCCGTCGTAGGGTGCCACGCCCTCCTCGCGGATGCGCCGCAGGACCAGCTCGTTCTTCCGGTTGCCCAGGCCGTTCACCGTCTCCGCGTCCGGCGGGTCGTCCGGCGATCCCTCGGGCAGGTGCACCCCGCGTGCGGCGAGGAACGTACGAACGCCGTCCTCCCGAGAACGGCCGTCCACATACTCGTCGTAGTCGCCAAGCGCGTCGAAAGGCACGAACCCGGTCCCCTCGCGCGTCGCGCGTTCGCGGAGGTACCCGTCGAACATCTCCTTCCAGGCAGCCGAGTGCACCTTCGCGGTCTGGGTGAGCACCCCGTCGAGATCGAACAGGCAGGCACGGACATGTGCAGGAAGCCCCAGCATGCCGACGAGGCTAGAAGGCATCTGCGGACGGACGCGACAGGTCGCTCTCCGGCGCGCCGGAAGGCACCCGCTCGGTCGAGGCCCTGTGGGCGCCATCCACGCCGTGGCTCTGATGGGCACCAGTGCGCCAGAAGCAGGCACTCGCAGGTGTGCTCGGCGACCAGTCGCAGTTCACCCGGCCAGGCGAGATCGAGCGGGCCATCCACCCCCTGGCCGCGGCACGGGCACCGGTCGAACGCGGCGTCGCAAGCCTGAAGTCCTGGCGCATCTTCCACAGATCCCGATGCAGCCCAAACCGCATGACGTCAATCGCCAAAGCCATCCTCACCCGGGAACGGCAACACTGAAGAAGCTCAGTGTAGGAAACGTGGAACTTCCTGCCGGTCAACGTGGCCACCCGCACCGCGGTCCACATCTGGTCCTCCACCCAGCCATGCGCGGCCAGTCCCCCGTCGAGATAGGCGGCCGGCTTCCCCAGACAGCGCGGGGACAGACGGCATCGCGATCCGCTCGGGCCACGTGAGGCCAGCGCCTGCACGCTGCCTTCCCGCCACAGCTGACGCCACTGATAGCCGACTTCGGGCTCACCCGCAGACGCCGTGCCACCTCCGACGGCTTGACCTCCTGCTCGAACAGCTCAGCCGCCTGCATCCGTACGGACTCCCGGCACTGACGCACCGCAGGAGTCAGCCCACCCCACCCGCACAGCTCGTACACCACGGATACAGCCACGACCCGGCCCTATCAGGCACTCCGACAGAGTTCACCCTGACGAGCCGACGTCAGTAGGGGCGAGTCAAGGTCCGAGGTCGACGGCGCGTGTGCTCCCACCGTCGCCGGCCTCGGGATTTGAGTGGTAACTAACGCAGCCTGTGAGGGCAAGTCCGTGTCCCAGTGGCCGAGTCCCACCAACCGGTGTAGCGTCTTCATCAGCAGTCGTGGTTCCGAAGTCCCGTTCGCCCGTGATCGCAGTCACGGGCGTTTTTGCTGTTCAAGGCCTCTCCGGACCAGGCGATCACCTCCGGACCCCGCACGGTGCGGGGCCCGATACGAGTCCCCTCGAAGGAGACAACACATGGCTACAGGCACTGTGAAGTGGTTCAACTCGGAAAAGGGCTTCGGCTTCATCGAGCAGGACGGCGGCGGCCCCGACGTCTTCGCCCACTACTCGAACATCGCCGCCCAGGGCTTCCGTGAGCTCCAGGAAGGCCAGAAGGTGAACTTCGACATCACGCAGGGCCAGAAGGGCCCGCAGGCGGAGAACATCACTCCCGCCTGACGACACACGAAGAACCCCCGGCCGGTGCGCCCTCCGGCCAGGTAAGTGTCGGCCATTGCCCCGCCCCCAGGCCTGTGCGGTCCGGACGGTGGGGCAATGTGCGTCATATGTCTAAGACCTCTGGGAGCTTCTTCCCGTTCTACCGCCGTCGGCTGTGCTGAGCGCAGCCGACGGCGGGCGGCAGTCAGGTCCCCGATTGCTATCACCGGGCGTGGCCCGGAATGCGGCGTATCGCGCTGGAACCCGGCTGCATTCAGACGACGGGCAACTCGCCAAGCCGACGGCCATCATCGGCTTTGGTCACCAAGATCGCAGTGGCCTCGACGTCGGCCGTGAAGACCGGGCCCGTCCACCAGGCCGGGGCGGGTGCGTGTTCGAGGCGGACGTCCGTCCCGTACCTGCGGGCTGCGTCGAAGAGCGTCTGCAGGGCGGCCATGCTCGGCAGGTCCAGTGCGCCGATCCAAGTTGTCCAGATCTGGGTGTCACCGTCGTATGAGGCGACGGAGCGCAAGGCGGCGCGCTGCTGGCCCCAGCGGGTGTCGTCGGCGTGCGCCGACCGGATCGTGACCTCCAGCAGTCAGCGCTCGCCCAGAGAGGGGGTCGGTAAGGCGGTCATACGGACCGACAATACGGCGCGCCTCTGACAGCGACACCAGTTCGTGCCGCAGTGGGCCGCTGTCGCACGGCGCGCTGCACAGACCCCGGCCGTGGACACCTCCCAAGGTGCCGACGCATCCTGGTGGCAGGAGCGGGCGGTCAGGGGGACATGTGGTCACGGGTGCCGAAGCAGCGAGCGTGGCGAAGGCCGGAGCAAGCATCGCCGATGCGATCAGGAGGGCCACCGTGCCCGCCCCGGGGTGGCCGAACACCCGGGAGGGCCTGATGGAGCTCTTCACCGTGCTGGACGAATGGTGCAGCGTGGCCCAGGAGAGCAACCAAGCTGTCGAGTATGCCCTCGACGCTCGCCTGACGGGCTCCCCATGGTTCTATCGGGGCGGCCCTCCTCAAATGGCTCCAGACCACCGGATGCGCCTGCATCGCGGCTTCATTGAACGGATCACGGGGGACGCCGACCGGGTTCTCCGGCCGATGGTCCCGTGGCTGCGGAGATGGCGCGGATCGCAGCGCCGGGCCGAAGCCCGCCGCACCCTGCGCAGCATGATGATGATCTACTGCCCGGAGATCCTTCACGCGTACGAGACGGCGGTTGCCGAGCGATCGAGGTGGGTGCTCGAACACCGGGGCGAGTTCGTCGAGTCCCTGCGCGATCCTCATGTCTCGGAGGCCGAACTCCAGGTCATGCTGGAGCAGTTGGATCAGTCCTTGAGAGACCTCCTGTCGGTCCGCGAGGACATCGCCCGGCTGATCCGGGACACCTACCCGCTCGGCTCCGGTAGCGGCTGAGGCCACAGGCCGACCAGGCACACGCGGACCAGACGTCGATGGCCATCGCCCTGACCAGAGCCGTGGCCGCCGCCACCGCGTGCGCGCCGTCGCCGTATCAGCCTGCTCGTCGCTTCAAATGGATACACAGCACCGGACTTGGCCGCACAGTCAGTTGCCGATCGCTGCCCCAGGGCAGTACCAGGGCGCCGCGGACCCAGCGGGATCCAGGCCCTAGCGTCGGACGGCAACCAGTCCCCGGCCGGCGAACCGCGTCAGTCCGGGGTCCTCAGCTGGAGTCGCTCTCTTCCGCCATCTTCTCGTCGAGGCCACGCAGTAGCGCGTGCATGTTCAGCGTGTGCTTGACCTGTCGTCCGCGCAGGTGACGCCGGTTGCGGCGGGACGAGTGCGCCTTGTCTCCCCCGACATGGTGGGGCCGGGTGCGTGGCCGTCCGCCATCCCGCCGGGGTACGCGGATCTCTTCCAGCACGGGGATCAGCCGGGGTATATCTCCCCGCTGGCCGGGCGTGATCACGAACCCGAGTGGGCGGCGCCCGCCTTCTCCGGCAAGGTGGATCTTGCTTGTGAGGCCACCTCGCGAGCGTTCCAGTGGTTCATCGGGGCGGTGGCGCGCCGATCTCTTGCGCCGTCCCGGGATCTTCGGGGTGCGGGGTGGAGGCGCCGGCCGCGTGCCGATGAGCGCGGCACGTCGTGGAATCGACGCTGACCGTGCTCCGGTCGATCCGTCCCCCGGCATCGGCGTTGGTCTGGACAACCCGCAGAATTTTCTCCCACGTGCCGTCCGCCGACCACCGTCGACGACGGTCGCGAACCGTCTTCCAGCTACCGAAACACGAAGGCAGGTCCAGCCAGGACAGACCGGTCCGTTGCCGGAACAAGATCCCGTTGATCACGCGACGGTGGCATTGCCACGTCTTCGTCGGCATCCAGGGGACACAGGGTCTGCTCTCGGGGGACATGCCTCACACTCTATCTACTTGACACGTCAATCAGATCCGGCATCTACTTGACACGGCAAGCACCTGCATATGCATCAACTTGACACGACAAGCATCTCCTCCATGCAAAGGGCAGCAAATGACGAAAATTGGCATCATCCTCGGAAGCACGCGGCCTGGGCGTAACGGCGAGGCCGTGGCCCAGTGGGTACTCGAGCACGCCCGGCGCCGAACCGACGCCGAGTACGAGCTCGTCGACCTGGTGGACTACAAGCTGCCGCTGCTGGATGAGCCCTACCCGCCGGCGATGGGCCAGTACAGCCAGCCGCACACTCACCAGTGGGCCGCGAAGATCGCCTCTCTCGACGGCTTCGTGATCGTCACACCTGAGTACAACCACTCGGTGCCCGGCGCGCTGAAGAACGCCATCGACTTCCTGGCGGCCGAATGGGCCAACAAGTCCGTCGGCTTCGTCAGCTACGGCTCCACCGGCGGCACCCGAGCGGTGGAACACCTGCGCCTGATCGCCGGCGAGCTGCAGATGGCCGACGTGCGCTCCCAGGTGGCACTCTCCCTCTTCACCGACTTCGAGAACTTCACCGTCTTCAAGCCCGCCGACGCTCAGGCCGATACCCTCACGGCCACACTCGATCAGATCGTCTCCTGGACCAACGCACTCGCACCACTGCGCGCCAGCTGACCCCGGCGCCCCAGCCGGATCCGGGGGGGGCGAACCTGCGGCACCTGCTCACGGACTACGGAGATCTCCGTGGCGACATCGCCACCATTACATGGAGTGATCGTAGCGCGATTGAGAGTCACACGGTCGGGAGCGCCGTCGCCTGACGAATGAAAGGCGGCCGGTGGGCCAACTCCGCACGTAGGCCGGGCCGCCCGGTCCCGGGCGGCCCGGCCTGTGGCAGCTCACAGCCTGGCGCCGGGCCGACGGCCTGGTTCGCATGTGCAGCGATCCGTGACGCGCGGTGCGCTCTCGAACCGGGGTGCGGAAGCGATGCTCAGCCGCCTGGCGAGCAAGGAGCCGTTCAAGCCGCACCGCTCCGACCATTCGCCGCGCTGTGCAGCCGGCCACCCGGGCGGGACACGGCGATCATGCCAGCAGGCGCGTGTCGAGCGTGGCTTCCCGACCACCACCCGAGAGTGTCCGACCTCAAGCGCGCCTCGGACCCGGTGCCGCACTCGCTCCTCAGGGAGAACATCCGGCTCTTTGACACTGAGGTCGTCCCGGTGCACGGGAGACCCTCGGCCTGGGATCCCTCACATGCGGAGTGCGTTCGCGGGCGCGGGTTCTTGAACCACCGACCACACCGTCCAGAAAGGCGGATCATCATGGAATTCGGGATCTTCGGAGTCGGCGACGTCACCCGCGACCCCGTCACCGGCCACACTCCCAGCGAGGGGGAGCGCATCGACTCGGTCGTGCGCACGGCCAAGCGGGCGGACGAGGTCGGTCTGGACGTCTTCGCCATCGGAGAGCATCACAACCCGCCGTTCATCCCCTCCTCGCCGACCCTGCTGCTGGGGCACATCGCGGCCATGACCGAGCGGATCACGCTCAGCACGTCGGTCACCCTCATCACCACCAACGACCCGGTGCGCATCGCTGAGGAGTACGCGATGCTCCAGCACCTCGCCAAGGGCCGGGTCGACCTGGTGATCGGGCGCGGCAACACCGTCCCGGTCTACCCGTGGTTCGGCCAGGACATCCGCTACGGCCTGGAGCTCGCGCTGGAGAACTACAACCTGCTGCACCGGCTCTGGCGGGAAGACGTGGTCGACTGGGAGGGTAACTTCCGTTCCCCGCTGCAGGGGTTCACCTCGACCCCACGACCGCTCGACGACGTCCCGCCGTTCGTGTGGCACGGCTCGATCCGCACCCCCGAGATCGCTGAGCAGGCGGCCCACTACGGCAACGGCTTCTTCGCCAACAACATCCTGGCCCCCTATGGGCACTTCGAACGACTCGTCGCCTTCTACCGGCAGCGCTACGCCCACTACGGGCACGGGAGTCCCGAACAGGCGATCGTCGGGCTGGGCGGACAGGTTCACATCGCCAAGAAGTCGCAGGACGCCGTGAAAGCGTTCCGCCCCTACTTCAACGGCTTCCCCATGTTCCGCGGCCAGTCGCTCGAGGAGTACATGAAGACCACCCCGCTCTCGGTCGGCAGTCCGCAGCAGGTCATCGACAAGACCATGGACTTTCGGGAGCGCTTCGGCGACTACCAGCGCCAGCTGTGGAACGTCGACGGTATGGGCCTTCCCGTCGAAGCCGCCCTCGAGCAGATCGAGCTCCTTGGCACCGAGGTCGTCCCCGTGCTCCGCAAGGAGATGGCCGCGCTCCGCGCGCCTGGCGTCCCTGAAACGCCCACGCACGCGAGCCGGGTCAAGGCGAAGTACGGGGACGCGCAGCCGCGCCAGCCACGCCCGAACCCCAACCGCGGCGACAACGTCACCGGCACCTCGCCTTACGAGGACAGTGACCCCGCCGTGGCTGCCCACCTCCCGCTGGTCGACTGAGCCATGACCGACACGCACAGCCAGCTGTCCCTCGTGGTGGTCAGCGCGGGGATCAGCGCCCCCTCGTCGACCCGGCTGCTCGCCGACCGGATCGCGCAGAAGACGGTCGACTCGCTTCAGGATCAGGGCCGGATCGTCGCGACCAAGGTCATCGAACTCGGCCCGATCGCCCTCGACATCGCGCAGGCGCTCGTTTCCGGGCATCCCAGTGACGGTCTTCAGCCGAAGATCAAGGAACTCGCTGCCGCAGACGGCGTGATAGCCGCCACCCCGGTGTACACCGCCGGCGTGAGCGGACTGTTCAAGTCGTTCTGTGACGTCCTCGACACCGATCTGATCGTGGCCACGCCGACCTTGCTGTCCGGGACGGGTGGCAGCTCCCGGCACGCACTGGTCATCGAGGACCAGCTCCGTCCGACGTTCTCGTACCTGCGTGCGCTCACGGTTCCCACCTCGGTCTACGCCGCGCCAGAGGACTGGAGCGCGCCGGCGCTGGGCGAGCGCATCGGCCGCGCGGCAACGGAGCTCGCCGCTCTGATGGCCAGCGGTGTCGCCAAGCGAATCGCCGACCAGGCATGGGCCGGCTACCAACACCGCTTCGCCGGGAACGCTACGCGCGCGGAGCAGACAGCCGCCGACATCGACTTCGACTCACCGCTCATGAGACTCGCCGCCGGCGGCGACCCGATCCGGAAGGACCGCACTTCCGGCACGTGATCCCGCGGACGGGAGGCGCGGAGCCGGTGAACGGACTGTCTCGGACTGCTGCTGCATGTGATGGTGACCGCCGCCTCGGTCACCGACCGGGAGGCGGGACAGACACTGCTGGCCCGGCTGCACGAGCGGAACTGGCGTGTCACGCGGGTGTGGGCCGACGGAGGCTACACCGGACGCTTGGTCGACTTCGCCCGCGACGTCCTGAGCGTCGCGCTGACCGTGGTCAGACGCAGCGACGACACCAGCGGGTTCGCCGTGCTGCCGAAGAGGTGGCTGGTGGAGCGCACGTTCGCGTGGCCGATGCACTCACGCCGGCTGGTCCGCGACTACGAAAGGCGCACCGACACCTCGGAGGCGGTGATCCAATGGTCGATGACCATGGTCATGAGCCGCCGACTCGCCCGGCGACCGGGCTGATTCCACCGCGTTCAATTCAGGACAGGGGTTCGTAGAACGGACGGTCAGGCGCGAAGTCGCGAGAACACACCGTCACGTCCTCGCCCCTGAGATAAGCCAGCAACCAGTCGCTGAATGTCATCTCATGGAGAGTCCAGGCCGGACTGTCAAGCTCCTGAACCCCCCTGATGGTCTCTCTCAAGCTGTGCAGAAGATGGCCGGCGGGGTGCTCCAGGTACAACTGACCGTTTATCTGGATCGAACCGTAGGCGTTCACGATCTCACGGAAGTCCGCAGGGAATTCGACACCGAACTCCCGCTCTACTTCGACCCATGGCTCCGCATCCGACCAGTTAAATCGGGGTTCGCCCAACAGGGAGCCGATCTCTGAAAGCGTTGCCACCGCTGGGCCTCTTCCACCAGGTTTCGGACGTCCTGCCCGGTACACCCGCCCCAGCAGCCTACGGGGCGCTGACTCGCCTGGCGACCGCGCTGAACATCCCCGGACGTGCCTCGGCCAGCCAGCCCCGCGCAACCAGGCGCTTCGCCTTCGACCGCACCCCCTCGACCTTTACCAGAACCGCCTCCAGGCCGCGGGGCGCGACGAGTTGCCGACAGCCCATCGCCTCCCCGCCCCGCTCGCTCCCGCCGGCAAAGACATCCACGAGTCGGCGGTAGTCCTGCGCCAGCACACCGGCATCGAGTCCGTCCCTCCACACCGGCACCACTGAACCAGGCACAGCCGCGGCGGTCCGCGGCGGCCGCTCGCCTGCCGCCACGACCGGCGGCACCTCATCGCCTCCGCGAGACTCGCTCCCACGCGGCCTCCGCCTCCCGAAGCTCGGCCTGAAGAGCTTCCACCCGCTGCCGAGCCGCACGCTCGTGCTCCTCCGACAGCCCCATCACGGACGACATCCCAACACCTCCACCGCAGAGACGACACGACACCCGCCTCTACCGCCGAAGCCCCGGCCCTATGCCTCACCAGCGGGAACGCGCCCGCGACTCTCGGAAAGACAACGGTTTCTTGGCCAAGGTTGAAGCGTACGACCGAGACCCGTCGACTTCACCTAAGCGGCGGGGTTCGTGGGCAGGAGCCGGGCGAGCCAGTCGGTGCGGGTTCTGCGGGCTGTGGCCGAGATGTGTGCCTGCGGGTACAGGGCGTCGAATCCGTGGAAGCCGCCTGCCCAGACGTGGAGTTCGGCCTGGCCGCCGGCCGCCCAGATGCGGGTGGCGTAGTCGGTGTCCTCGTCGCGGAAGACTTCGGCGGAGCCGGTGTCGATGTAGGTGGTCGGCAGGCCCGCGAGGTCGTCGGCCAGGGCGGGTGAGACGTATGCGGGTACCTCGTCGTCGGTGAGGTCGCCGAGGAGGCAGCGCCATCCGAATCCGTTCATCTCGCGGGTCCAGACGCCGGGCCCGTTCGAGTACTGGAGGCTGGAGGCGGAGGTGTTGCGGTGGTCGAGCATGGGGCCGATCAGGACTTGGGCGGCGATCGTCGGGGTGCCGAGGTCGCGGGCCAGCAGGGTGACGCCGGCGGCGAGGCCGCCGCCCGCGCTCGCGCCTGCGACGATGATCCGGGCGGGGTCGATGCCGAGTTCGGCTGCGTGGTCGGCGATCCAGAGCAGTCCCTGGTAGCAGTCGTCGACCGGGATGGTGCCGGTGGACTCGGGCGCGAGCCGGTAGTCGACGGAGACCACGACGGCGCCGAACTCGTCGAGCCACTCCAGCGGGATGTCGATCTGTGAGAAGCGGTCGCCCATGACCATCCCACCGCCGTGCATCCAGTAGACGCAGGGTGCGGCAGCGGTGCGATCGCTGTTCGCGGGGCTGAAGACGGACAAGGGGATCGGGGTGCCGTCCGGACTCGCAACGGTGACCTCGCGCCGGGCGATGGCGCGACCTTCGAGGAGGGGTTCGACGGGCATCGAGGAGAAGGGGCGTACCTGCGCCAACACTTCCGCGCTGAGCTGGGACATCAGCGGCATGTCGGCCAGGAGTTCCTGCAGTTCGGGGTCGAGGGAGGGGCGTGCTGTGGTCATGGTCGTAGCCTCTCGTGGGTGGTGGCGGGACGGTCGGGCCAGGACGGGGGCCGCCCCGGTGGGCACCGAGGCGGTAGAGACAGGGGTGTGGGGTGTTCGGCGAGTCACAGGGCGGATTTGCCGCGGACCGGAACGTAGTCGGTGTACTCGGAGTCCTTGGCGAGCAGCGGGTCGATCTGCGCCACGATGGCCTGAGCGGTCTTGCCGGCGAAGACGCGGTGGTGGTCCTCCGCGCTGGTCCAGCCTTCGGCGACGTGGACGACGTCGGGGTCGGACGCGGAGCGGGAGACGAGGTAGACGAGGCAGTATTCGCTCGCGCCGGGGCTGCCCTCGTTCAGTCCGGTCAGCAGCAGGTCGACGAGCTGGTCGCCCATACCGGGCCTGGCAGTCAGGGTGGCGCTGAAGCCGTAGTTGGCAATCATGGATTCCTTCTCTCCTCTTCGGTGATGGAGTGCGGTGATTCCATTCAAGCGCGTTGACCTGGGTAAACGTTAGACCGATACTCGTTCGCACTTGCACGATCCTCGCAACCTTGAGAAAAACGGCGCGGAATGGTGCTGCAATGGACGCATGTACCTCGAAGAACTCCGCACCCTGCTGGCCCGCCATGCGCGGCCCGACTGGACCACCACCATCGACGGCGTCCTCATCTCGAAGGTCGACCGCCCTGATCCGCCGGCGCCTTCGATGTCCGGCACGCTCCTGGCGGTCATCGCGCAGGGCGCCAAACGCCTCGCCCTGGGTGAGAAGGTGTTCGAGTACGGGCCCGGGCAGTACCTGGTCGCATCCGTCGATCTGCCCGTCACAGGGCAGTTCACCCAGGCCGACCCCGAGCAGCCGGCGCTGGGGTTCGGTCTCGTCCTGGAACCGTCCGCCGTTGCCGAGCTGCTACTCGAGGCCGGGCCCGGAGACGCCCCCCGGAGCAGCGGGGGCGCGCCGTCGGGGATCGCCGTCAGTGACGCACCGGCCGCGCTGCTGGACGCGGTGGTCCGGCTGTTGCGCCTCCTCGACGAGCCCCGCGACCGGGCCGTACTGGCCCCGCTGGTCAAGCGCGAGATCCTGTGGCGTCTGATCACCGGCGAACAGGGTGCGACGGTTCGCCAGCTCGGCCTGGCCGACAGCAGCCTCAGCCACATCTCGCGGGCCGTGCGCTGGATCCGCGAGCACTACGCGCAGCCCTTCCGGGTCGAGGACGTGGCGCGGCAGTCCGGCATGGGCGTCTCCGCCTTCTACCGCAACTTCCAAGCGGTGACCGCGATGAGCCCCATCCAGTTCCAGAAGCAGATCCGGCTCCAGGAGGCCCGGCTGCTGCTCGCCACCCACCCCGGAGACGTCACCGGAGTCGGCCACCGCGTCGGCTACGACAACCCGTCGCAGTTCAGCCGGGAGTACCGCCGCCAGTTCGGCGCGCCCCCCAGCCAGGACGCCGCCCGCCTGCGTCAGGCCGTGCGTGCACCGGCGGGTCTCCTGCCCTGAGCCGGGTGGGCTTCAGTGGAGGATCGTGCAAGGAGTAGCGAGGATAGTTCTATCATCTCCGCAGGTCAGAACGATTCAATGGGATCACCGGTTCTCCCGTGGAGCAGGAAAATGCCTGTCCACCCGGACGGATCCCACATCGCAAAGGGGCACAACGTGAAGACGGTTCTGATCACTGGCACCTCGTCCGGGTACGGGCGGGAGACCGCCCTCTACTTCCACTCGCAGGGGTGGAACGTCATCGCCACGATGCGGACGCCGCGTCCAGGCGTCCTTCCTGAGGCGGACCGGCTCCGCGTCATCGAGCTCGACGTGACCAGGCCCGAGAGCATCACCGCCGCGTTCGAGACAGCCGGGCCCGTCGACGTCCTGGTCAACAACGCGGGCGTCCCATCGATCAGCGTGTTCGAGGGCACCCCCATGGCCCGAGTGCGGGAGGTCTTCGAGACCAACACGTTCGGCGTGATGGCGACGACGCAGGCGGTGCTGCCCCAGTTCCGCGAGCGCGGCTCCGGCGTGGTGGTCAACGTGACATCCAGCGTGGTGCTGGGCCATATGCCGCTCTCGGCCGTCTACAAGGCGAGCAAGATGGCCATCGAGGGGTTCACCGCATCCCTCGCGCTCGAGCTCGCGCCCTTCGGTGTACGGGCGAAGACGGTCCAGCCGGGCGCCTGTCTGACGACGAACTTCGCGGCCAACGCGACGAAGGGCGCCTCGCTGGACGAGCTGGTGCCGGCGCCCTACGCACCATGGGCGAAGAAGGCCATGGGCGACTTCACGGGCCAGGACCTGTTCACCAAGGAGCGCGACGTCGCCGAGACAGTGTGGCGAGCCGTGCACGACACGACCGGCCAGCTGCGATTCCCCGCCGGGCTCGACGCGGTCTCACTCTCCCAGGCGAAGTGATCAGCCAGCAGGCACGGTCATGCCGCACTGATACCAGGAGCCGGCCCCGCGCCCACGCACCGGGTCGGCTCGCTGTCGGGCGCTCACCCCGATGAACGGGAACCTGACCAACGACGAGAAGCCGGACCGGTTCGCCCTCGGCCACGGTCACCGCAGGGACGCCGTCCACGGCTGGGCCCGCTGAACCGCGCCATCATGCATGGGCACCTGTAGGCGCCCCCATACTTCTCCGCATCGTGCGGCGGAGCACCGTTGGCGATCGTCCGCCAGTACACGAGCAGCAAAAACGTCCGCTCTAACGTGCACGTCAGAGCGGTCTTGAGATGCATTCATCCCCGGCGTGAACGCCGGGGCTTTCTGCAAGAGTCCCGGTAAGAACGAGGTTCACGACGCCGACGAGCCGGTGGCCCCCCGCCACCTCGCCCGCTTTCGCCGCGACGTCACCACCGTCGCCACCCATGGCGCTCCCTTCCAACTCCTCGTCACCTGCAACGAGTGGGCGAGGGCACCGCCGCCGAGTCGGCCACCGCCTGATCCAGCGCCAGTGGCCACGGCGCGTACATGGAGGCGCTGAACGACGTTGGGTGTGGCTCTCGTGGCGGGACACGTTGAGCTGCCGGTTTGGTGATGGGGAATCTGTCCGGATCTCTATCGCGTTGGCCGCCGCAGCAACCGCCGACCGCTGCTCGTGGGTTCCGGCTTCACCGGTGGGCGAGCACGCGGAACACGTTGCCGTCGGGGTCGGCCAGCAGCACCGCGCCGTCCTCGCCGTGGGCGGGGTCGAGACGCTTCGCTCCGAGGGAGAGCAGGCGCTCGACCTCCGCCTGCTGATCGCCGTCCGGTGCGAGGTCGAAGTGCAGGTCCTTGCCGGGGTCCGGCATCAACGGCGGTCCACCCCACGTGATCTTCGTACCGCCGTTCGGTGACTGGATGGCGGTCTCCTCGTCCTGGTCCCAGACCAGCGGCCAGCCCAGAGCCTCGCTCCAGAAGTAGCCCACGGCCTGCGAGCCATCGCAGGCGAGCGCTCCGATGAAGCCACAGCCGGCGAGGAAATTGTTGCCCGGCTCGATGACACAGAACTCGTTGCCCTCAGGGTCTGCGAGCACCACATGGGACGCGTCCGGTCCCTGGCCGACGTCGGCGTGCTGCGCGCCGAGGTCGAGAGCCCTGGCCACGGTCTCCTGCTGGTCCTCCAGTGAGGAACTGGTCAGGTCGAAGTGCAGCCGGTTCTGGGCGGCCTTCTGCGTTTGGGTGGGACGGAAGCCGAGGCGGTATCCGGCGTCATTCCCGGACAGCAGGGCGACGCCGTCGCAGGAGTCGTCGGCTCTCTCCAAGTTCAGGACCCCGGACCAGAAATGCGCTAAACGCTCGGGCTGGTGCGCGTCGAAGGAGAGTGCGATGAGTCGGCTGGTCATTGCGCCACGTTTCCTCTGTCCGTTGAGTGCCAGCTGTCGGCGGGGCGCCGTGTCAGCGCCTCGAACGAGGATAGGCACAGCTCTCCCCGGCGGACGTGCTGAGCTGCCGGTTTATTGCTCTGGGCTGTTGTCGGATCGCTGTCCTCCTACCGTGACGGTGGAGGAGGCGGTGTCGATGGTGTCGTTGATCGAGGAGGTGGAGTCGCGGGAGACCGCGGCCCGGGCGCGGGTCGAGGAACAGGTGGTGGCGGACGCGTCGGCTCCGATGCAGGCGAAGCAAATCGTGCCGCGGATCGGGCTGCCGGCGGTGTCGGCGAAGGTCGAGGGGACGTGGGGGAAGCTGAAGCGGCTGGTGGAGCAGGGAGGACGGCCGGGGTGGGAACATCCCCGGGGCTTTGGGAGACGGCCGGTCAGCGGCTGTCTCGGCGTGCGTGTGCCTCGGCGAGCAGGAGGTAGCTGCTCGCGGTCCAGGTGTAGGCGCGGTCGCGCAGGCCTGTTCCGGCGAGGGCGTCGAAGTTCTCGGCGAAGCCGTGCGTTTCGCACAGGGCGCGGAAGCGGGCGCTGATCTCGTCGGCGAGGCGGTGGTGGCCGGCGCGGCGCAGGCCGTCCTCGATGAGGACGGTGGCGGGGGCCCAGATCGGGCCGCGCCAGTAGCCGTCGGCACGGTAGTGGGGCGAGGTGGGATGTTCGGTGGCCAGTCCGTACGGAGTCAGGTGGGTTTCGATCCGGTCGGCCAGGGTTTTCCGGATGTGCTCGGGCAGGTGCTCGCCCAGCGCGATGGGCATGAGGTCCAGCAGGCTGGAGCTGCCCCAGGTCGCGGCGCTGTCGACGCCGCGGGTCACGAACCGCTCTGGCGTCCACAGTTCGTCGAGCATCGCGGCCTGGGTCGCGGCGGCGGTACGGGCCCAGCGCCGAGCCTGGTCGGGCAGGTCCAGTTCTGCGGCCAGCCGGGCGAGTTCGTGGAGCTGGAGGATGAGGAAGGCGGCCAGGTCGGCGGTGACGACCACGCGCTCGGGGTCGAAGGTGGTGGCGTTGTCCCAGCCGCTGTCGTTGCCGTGCTGGTAGTGGGGCAGGGCGGCGCCCGGTGCGCGGCGGGCGGTCAGCCAGAAGTCCGTCCACCGCGCCAACCGGCCGTAGATTTTCGCGAGTTCGCTACGGCCGATCGGCTCGGGGAGCCGGCTGCGCAGGTGGGACAGGGTCCAGCCGTGAATGGGCGGCTTGACGAAGTTGTGGAGGACCTCGGAGTGGGTCACCGAGTCGGGAAGGGCCCCGGTCTCGTCCTGGTGGTCGAAGGGCAGGCAGAACTGGTCCCACGCGAGAGCGGGTGCTCCGGGGGCCAGGGCGAGGGCGTTGAAGCAGTGGTCCCAGCTCCACACCTTGTCCATCCAGTGCTTGGACATCAGCACCGCCGGCCGGGTGACCAGCCCCGCCGGACGGACCGTCGCCGACCATATGACATACGCGGCGAGTGAGGCGGCCGGCGTGGCCTGCGAGCGCCAGGGGGCCACCGCGTCGACGAACGCGGCGAAGGCGTGCTCCGCGGCCGCCACGACGGCGTCGAACGTCTGCGAGGACGTGTAGGGCAGACGTGCGCTGTCCAGTTCCTCGACGGCTGCCTCCCAGCTGGCGCCCGTGCCCGCGGTGACACTGACGCCTCGTTCGCCGCTGCCGAGCATCTGACTGCCGGACACCGCGGCGGCGGAACCCGACAGCACGGTGACCCGGTAGCGGCGGCCGGTCTCGTACGAGGTGAACACGTACGCGTCGGCGGCCGGTTCGCGGTAGAAGTACGTACCGCTGAACGGGGTGAGCGTCCGGGCCGCCGCCGAGATCCGCAGCGGCAGACCCGCGCCGCGCAGTCGTACGGTGTCCGGCGACTCGAAGGCGAGATCCACGCGCCCGGCCGCGCCGGTCCAGGTCAGCAGGCCCGGGGCCGCCTCGACGCGGGTCTTGGCCCGCTCGCCCGTCGCGGGGTCGAGCGGCACAAGGCTCAAGACGGCGTGCATGCCGTTCTGGTGCGAGACGAGGTGAAGGTCTTCGGCCCTGGTCCTCTCCGCGAGCACGGGAGAGATGCCGAACCAGGATCCGCGCGTGCTGAACGGGATGTCATGGACGGAGAAGGCCGGGCCGGATCGGGCGGCGGTCATGTGGCGTGACTCGTTTCTTCAGCAGGGGTGACCGGCGGTGGGCGGCGGGTGGTGACCGCCTCTTGTGCGGTGGTCAGTCCTTCACGGCGCCGGCGGTCACGCCGGCGGCGACGTAACGCTGGGCGAGGACGAGGATCACCGTGGCGGGCAGCGAGGCCACGACGGCGGTGGCCATGATGGCGTTCCACTGCTGGTTGTTGTTGCCGATGTAGTGGTAGATGCCGAGGGTGATCGGCTCGTGGGCGCCGCCGTTGACCAGGGTGCTGGCGAAGACGAAGTCCGACCAGGACCACAGGAAGGCGAACAGCGACACCGTGACGACGGCGTTGCGGCTGGTGGGCAGGACGACGGACCAGAAGGTGCGCAGGGTGCCGGCTCCGTCCATCTGCGCGGCCTGCAGGAGTTCGCCGGGGATGCCCGACATGAACGCCGTGAAGATCAGAACGGCGAAGGGGACGGCCAGGGTGGAGTCGGCGACGATCAGGCCGGGCACCGACTGCAGCAGCCCGAGTTGGAGGTAGACGGCGTAGAAGCCCATCGCCATGATGATGCCGGGGATCATCTGCGCGGCCAGCAGGACGAAGCTGAGGATGCCGCCGCCGCGCGGGCGCAGTTTGGCGAGCGCGTAGCCGGCGGGGGCAGCCAGGACGACGGTCAGCAGGACGGTGCCGAGACCGATGACGAGGCTGGTGCCGAGGTAGGGCAACTGGTCGTCGAGGACGGTGCGGTAGCCGGCCAGGGTGCCGTGCAGCGGCAGCAGGTCCGGGGGGCTCTTGCGCATGTCCTGGTCGCGGGTCAGGGACACGTTGAGCATCCAGTAGACCGGGAAGAGCATGACCGCGGTCAGCACGACGCCGATCGTGGTCTTGCCCCACGTACGGCTGCGGCTTCGGCTCACGACAGGGCCTGCTTTCTCTGCACCCGGACGTAGACCAGGCCGAAGACCAGCGCGGTGACGACGAGCAGGTTGCCGACGGCCGCGCCCGGGCCGAAGGCCGGCAGGAGGTTGCCGAAGCCGAGCTGGTAGGACCAGGTGGCGAAGGTGGTCGAGGAGTCGGCCGGACCGCCCTTGGTCATGATCCAGATGATGTCGAAGACCTTGAGCGTGTAGACCAGTCCCAGGAGCAGGGTTATGGCGGAGACCGGGCGCAGCAGCGGGAAGGTGATGCTCCAGAACCGGCGCCAGGCTCCCGCCCCGTCCAGGGCGGCGGCCTCGTACAGGCCGGGCGGGACGGACTGCAGGCCGCTGTAGAGCACGACCAGGTTGAACGGGACGCCGATCCAGATGTTCGCGATGATCACGGAGGTCAGTGACCAGGACGGTGAGGTCAGCCAGTTCACGGGGTCGATGCCGATGGTGTGCAGGGCGGCGTTGACGATGCCGGAGTCGGTGTTGAGCATCCACGACCAGGTGGAGGCCGAGACGATCAGCGGCAGCAGCCACGGTACGAGGAACAGGGCGCGCAGGGTGGCGGACAGCGGGAAGTGCTGCTGGAAGAAGACCGCGAGGGCCAGCCCGATGGCGTACTGGAAGGCCAGGCAGACGGCGGTGAAGAGGGCGGTGTGCAGCAGGGCCGGGGCGAAGGTCGGGTTGTCGAAGACGGTGCGGTAGTTGGCGAGGCCGGTGAAGGGGGCGTCGCCCTGGACGAAGGAACGGACGGTGTAGTTGCGCAGGCTCAGGTCGAGGTTGCGGTAGAGCGGATAGGCGTAGAAGAGGACGAGGTAGAGGGTGACCGGGGCGAGGAAGGCCCACGCGGCCCCCTGGGTGGAGGTGGGCCGGCGGCGTTTCCTGGTGCGGGCCGGGGGCGGGGCTGCGGTGGCCGCCCCGTTCCGGACTCCCGCGGGCCGGTGGTGCGGCGGACGGCTCGTCTGCTTCATGGAACTCACGTCACTTGGCCGCGGACTGGGCCGACGTCAGCGCGTCCTTGGGCGACTTGGAGCCGCTGAGGGCCGACTGGACCGCCTTCCACATCTGCTCTGAGATCTTGGGGTACGTGGTGCCCAGGTCGTCGCTGGTGCGGCCCTTGGCGGCCTTGACCGCGTCCACCCACGGCTTGAGTTCGGGATTCGCCGCGACCTGTTTGTCCTGGACCTCGCTGGTGGGGGCCACGTAGGACAGGGTCGTGTCGGTGTCGAGCAGGTTGTGACTGTCGCTCAGGCAGGACACGAGCTTTTGCGCGGTGGCGTAGCGGCCGGTGTCCTGCTGGACGGGGATGGTGACGAACTCGCCGCCTGTAGGAGCCGCGGCGTTGCCTCCTGCGGCGGCCGGGACGGGCAGGACGCCGTAGTCGAAGCCGGCCTTGTCGGCGCCTGCGAGCTGCCAGGTGCCGTTCTCGCTGAACGCGTAGTCGCCGCCGGCGAACTCCTGCCAGCTGGTGGTCTGGGTGTTGTTGAGCACGGAGTTGGGCGCGTAGCCCTTGTCCAGCCAGTTCTTCCAGAGGGAGAGAGCGGAGACGGCCTGAGGGGAGTCGAGTCGGGTCAGCTTGGCGCCGGCACCCCAGAACCAGGGCAGGAACTGGAAGCTGCCCTCCTCGGTGCCGATCGCCGAGAAGGTGATGCCCTTCTTGCCGGCCTCCTTGACCTTCGCCAGCGCCGCCGTCAGTGAGGCCCAGTCCTTGACCGAGGCGATGTCCACGCCTGCCGCCTTCAGGACCTTCTTGTTGTAGTACAGGGCGAGGGTGTTCGCGCCGATGGGTGTGCCATAGGTCTTGCCGCCGGACTGTCCGGCGGCGAGGAGGTTGGGGTCGACCTTCGAGGTGTCCAGTTTGTTGTCGCCAGTGGTGGTGAGCACCCCTGCCTCGGCCAGCGTCGACACCACGGGGTTGTCGACGATGAGGACGTCCGGCGAGTTGCCCTGCTGTGCCGCCAGCAGCGTCTTGTTGCCCAGGTCGCTGGTGTCGAACGCGGTCCGCTTGACCTTCACCCCGGCTTTGGTGCCGCAACCGTCCAGCAGCTTCGCCCAGGCCGACGTCTTGTCGAACTGCGGATAGGGGTCCCAGACGGTGTACGTGCCGCTGCCGGCGCCCTTGGTGTCGGTGCTGCCGGAGCCGGAGGAGCAGGCGGTGGCCGTGAGGGTGACGGCCATCGCGGTGAGGGCGGCGGCGGTCAGACGGCGGTGTCTGGAGGAGCTGTTCATGGCGGGAGGTCCTTTGTTCTGGGCAGGCGGGTGCCTGGGCACGGGGTGGTGGGAGGTGCAAAAGGGCACGCCGAACGGCGCCGGTGGGCGATCGGCGACGGTGCGAGGTTCTCCGGGGTTACCCGGGCAGTGCGGTCAGGCGGCCGTGACGGGTCCGGTGCTGGCCCGCAGGGAGATCGGGGGTGTGAGGAGGTGGTGGCGGGGCGGCGCGTCGGGGTGGTCGAGCCGTTCCACCAGCAGCTCGACGGCGCGCCGCCCCATCTCCTCGGCCGGTACGTCGGCGGCGGTGAGCTGCGGGGTCACCGTCTCCGCCCAGCGGCAGGCCACGACCCCGGTGACGGAGAAGTCGCGCGGCACATGGCGGCCGGCCTGGGCCAGGCCCCGGTACAGACCGCCCAGCGCGGCCTCGTTCAGGGTGACCAGGGCGGTGGTGGCGGGATCGTCGCGCAGGATCTGCTCAAGACAGGCCTGGCCGGAGGCGGCATCGTCCCCGCAGCAGTAGGTGCGTACGGTCAGCCCGCGCTCGGCGGCGGCCTTGGTGAAGCCGTCCAGACCCCGGTGCGCGGACTCGTACCCGGCCCGCAGCAGCTGCTCGGGCCGGTTGACCAGGGCGATCCGGCGGTGACCGAGGTCCGCGAGGTGATGGACGCAGGCCGCCGCCAGTGCGGTGTGGTCAAGGCCGACCCACCAGCCGCCCTCCGGATGAGCGGTGCGGCCGATGGCGATGGAGGGAAGGTCCAGGGCGGCCAGGTGATCGATCCGGTCGTCCTCCAGCCTGATCTCCATCAGGATCGCGCCGTCGACGCGCCGCTCCCCCAGCAGGCGCTGGAAAGAGCGGTCACTGTCCGCGCCGCTCGGGGACAGCAGCACGTCGTAGTCGTAGACCGCGGCCGCCTCCACCACACTGCCGATGAAGTCCAGCTGCATGCTCGTGTAGTGGTTCCCGGCCGGCGGAAACACCAGGCCGATCGTGCTGGTCCGGCCGTTCGCCAGGGCCCGTGCGCTGGCGTTCGGACGGTAACCCAGTTCGTCGATGACTTCCTGGATCCGCCGGCGCGTACCGTCCGACACGGGACGCTTGCCGCTCAGCGCGTAGGAGACGGTGGAGCGCGAGACACCGGCTCGCCGGGCGATCTCACCGATGTTCACGGCGACTCCTTACTCGAACCGATTCACTGCTCCGGAACGTCCGGCCGCAGAGGTTGATTGAGAGGGGGTATTGCGCGGTGAAACTCGTCGAGCACCGGTCGTCGAACCGGTTCGGTGAAGCGAAGATAGGAACGACCCGGAGGGCTGTCAATGCCTGCGCCGAAACTGCTCGAAACAGCGCCGTAATCCGGATTGTCCGTGGCCGTCGCCGGCTCCAGGCGTGTTGCCGCGAGCTTTCCCCGCTGCTAGCTTCCTGCGAACCGGTTCGATGAAGTGCCCCCTCCACTCACCGGCGACCCGCTCCGCACCGTCCTCGACACACCAACGACTTGCGACGACGCCGGCACACCCACACCCACCAGACCCACAAAGCGGAAACCACACTCCGCGGGCGCTCCATCACACAACCGAAAGCACGAACAGGCGACGCTCGCGCGACGGCCGCGCCATGACCCCAACCAACCGCATCTCGTAACTCGCCGCACACACCCCGCCGCCGAACCCCACCACCCCGACCGACCCGGACAAGACACTCACCCCGGGTCCCCTACCGTGATGGGGATTGTCGGAGACGACCGGTGTCGCTCCTCGCCTCACCAGATCCAGATCTCAACGACCGGGGAGGGCCGGCAGGTGTCACGCCCGGCGACACGCCGGCACCGCGAGACCGGTCAGGTGCACCCGTGCTCGCGGCCCTGCCCAAGGCTGTACGAGGCTCCCCCGGGCCTGCTTACGCCTCCGGCGCGGGAACGGCCGGCCGTGCCGCGTAGCGGCTGCGCATCGCGTCGCTGGCTGCGGGGCCCGCGGTGAAGACGTAGGCGGCGCTGTCATCGAGTCGGCGGCCGGTTCTGGCGTCGACGACGACGGGCTCGACCTCCTCGCCGCTGTGCGCGTCGACGAGGATCATGCTGCGCTCCGTCGGGGTGAGACGGGAGTTGCCCCACGCGGCAAGGGCGACGATCACAGGGCGCAGCGAGCGCCCGAGCTCGGTCAGGACGTACTCGTGCCTGACGGGGCTGGTCTGGTAGGGCCGGCGCTCCAGCAGACCGTCCGCGACCAGCGTCTTCAGCCGCGTGGTGAGCATGCTGGAGGAGATGCCCAGACTCTCCTGGAACTGGTCGAAACGGGTGTAGCCGTCGAAGGCGTCGTGGAGGATCAGCAGCGTCCACCACTCGCCGACGTGTTCCACCGTCGTGGACAGCGGGCACTCCCGGTCCTCCAGCCTGATCCGGCTCGCCACGGCGACCATCCTCTCAGTTACTGCTAAAGTCGAAGTCACTAGCTTCTATTTTAGCAGTAGGGACGGGAGCGGCGCCTTGCATACCCGCGCCCGGGAACGGAGTACAACGTGACCACATCCATCAGCGAATCCCTCGAAGGCCGACGCGCTCTGGTCACCGGCGGCACCAAGGGCACCGGAGCCGCCATCGCCCGACGGCTCGCCGAGGCCGGCGCGACCGTGCTGGTCACCGCCCGCAGCCGCCCCGACGACGTCGAGGAGAAGACGTTCATCACCGCCGACCTGTCCACCGCCCAGGGCGCCGCCCACGTCGCCTCGGAGGTGGACGCCCGCACGGGAGGCGTAGACATCCTGGTCAACACCCTCGGCGGCTCCGAGGCACCGGCAGGAGGGTTCGCCGCGCTCGGCGAGGAGGACTGGGCAAGGGAGCTGAACACGAACCTGCTGGCCGCCGTCCGCCTGGACCGCGCACTCCTCCCGAACATGATCGCCGCGGGCAAGGGCGCTGTCGTGCACGTCACCTCGATCCAGCGCCGCATGCCGCTGTGGAACGGCACCCTGGCCTACGCCGCCGCCAAGGCCGCCCTGACCACCTACAGCAAGGGCCTGGCCAACCAGGTCGCCCCGCACGGCGTCCGCGTCAACACCGTCTCGCCCGGCTTCGTCCAGACCTCGGCCGCCGACAACCTCGTCACCCGGATCGCCCACGAGGCCGGCATCAGCCAGGAAGCGGCACTGGGACGGCTCATGGACTCCCTGGGAGGCATCCCGCTCGGCCGTCCCAACCGGCCCGAGGAGGTCGCCGAACTCGTCGCCTTCCTCGTCTCCGACCGCGCCTCGGCCATCGTCGGCGCCGAACACGTCATCGACGGCGGCACCACCCCCACCGTCTGAACCCGCCACCACCATCAGGAGCGTCATGCACGACAACCAGCCCCGAACCATCGCCCCGGACGACCTGCCCGAGGTGATCACCCGCTACCTCACAGCGCACCGCGTCCACGACACCGCCACCGCGGTCACGACGTTCACCGACGACGCCACGGTGATCGACGACGGCAACACCTACCAGGGAAGCGCCGCGATCGAACGGTGGCTGGACCGATCCGCCACCGAATTCACCTACACCATCCACCTCACCGACGCCCAGCAGACCGACACGGCCCACTACGTCGCCACACACCACCTCGAAGGCGACTTCCCCGGCGGCACCATCGATCTGCACTACCGGTTCACACTCCGGGACGGCCTCATCGAGCACCTCGCCATCGAACCCTGAACCCGCTCCCACACCACCTGTTCCCGCCCACGAGAGAGACCCCATCACCCCGGACCCCCGTCCCGGCCTTCGTGCCCACCCAGCCAGAGGAGATTCAGGGCTCTGGCCGCAGTTCCGTGAGGCACAGATCAACGGCGTCGAAGCAACATCCGTCCTCCGGGCACCCACGGTGTGGCAATCAACGCGCTCGGGTACGTGTGAGCAGTGGTCGGCGGTCTGGTGGTGATCGACGGCTCGGCCGATTCACGCCTGGAATTCGGTGAGATCGATGGTGTGAACGTGCAGGGGATAGCCGTACTCCGGGTGCGCCGTCTCTCGCTCCGGCACCATGCCGAGCTTGCGGATGACGTTCTCGGAGCCGTCGTCACCCGCTCGGTTGATGCTGATGACGCGGTCGAGGCCGCGGTCCTGGAGCGCGAATTCCAGCACGGCGTGGGCGGCCTCGGATGCATAGCCCTGACCCCAGAACTGTGAGCCGAGCCGCCAGCCGAGCGCCACGGCGGGCAGTACCTCCGGCAGGAAGTCGGGCACGAACAGCCCCGCGAAGCCGGCGAGCTCACCCGAAGCCAGTAGCTCGACGGCAAAAAGGCCAAATCCTTCCTCGTCCCACTCCTCCTCCCACTGCTGGATGGCTTCTGCCGTGTGGTCCAGGTCACGCACCGAGCCGTCGTCGATCCAGCGCATGACCCGCGGGTCCGCGTTGATGTCCGCCATGGGCGCCAGGTCGTCGTCATGCCAGCGTCGGAGGAGGAGGCGGGGAGTACGGATCTCGGTCATGGCGCTCATCCTGCCCGAGGCAACGCTCTCATCTGTAATCGGCACCAGGCCGTGCTGCCGCTCCGGCAGGCGATGCACCAAGCCGCCGGCCCCGCAGACCGTCACGGGAGAGTCACCGGTTCGACCCCGGCAGACGACGTGCCACGCGGCCGGCGCGGTCGCGAACATCCCAGACTCCCCTACCCGGCCGGCCCGCCGGCCGGGTAGGCAGCCCAGAGGCGCTGTCGGGACACCTCATGAGGCACGTCCTGCCCACCATCGCCGCCGGCAGCACGACTCCGTTCGGCATGGCCGGTGAACTGCCCCCGATCATCATCAGCGACCTCCTCGGCGTCCACCGCAACACCGCGGCCCGGTGGGCGGCGCTCGCTCAGGACGGCTGGGCCGGCTACCTCGCGGCCCTTAACAGCGAAGCCGCCGACAAGTAGGAAAACGCTGCTGATCTCGGAACTTCCCAGGGCCCTGGGCGCCCCCTCCTGAAGCTGCACAAAGACCGAGAGGAGGCGACCAGGTTCATGCAGCACCGGAGGTCAGGCTGGCTGCGCGTCCTCGTGAAGGCGCGGGAACAGCGGCTGTGCCGCGGGCCGAAGCCCCTCGACGGGTGTCAACTGTCCGGTGATCCGCGTGGCGGCATCTGGGATGAACGGGCCGAGTTCATCGCCCAGCACGCGGCAGTGGTTTCGTAGGTGGGAGTGGGCAACGTTTGTCGATGGTTTTGGACAGCACTTGGCGATCAACGTGCCCGGAATTATCGATGAGAAGTAGCAACGCTCCGAGCGCCTGTGAACAGCTCGCTGCGTGCGGATGTGTCAGCCCGGCATCGTCAGGGAAGGTTGTCCTGTTCGCGTGCCCTCCGCTTCTTGGGCCGAGGGCGCAGGCGGTCATGAAGGTTCAGGCCGGCGGTTGCCGCGGCAAGTATGAGCACGATGACGGAGAAGATCTGCAGGACACCGTGACCGGTGATCGCCTGGTTGGCGAACCAGATTGTTGAGACGCCGATGAAGATGCCGGTGATGATCTTGCGAGGGAGATCCATGAACAGCGTCAACTTCCACGGAGAGCAAAGCGCTGGAGGCTGCCATCTCGTAAGAGTGTAGGTGGGTGGCCAGATCACCCTGGGCGGTGGTCTGAAGCGAGGTGGGGCAGCATGGGGGTGCGGCAGCCGGGAGACTCCTATGTGAGCGCCTTCCCCAGCGCCGTCATGGTGGCCGGCCCTCGGACTGCGTCAAGGTCATTCGTCCTCGGCTTCGCCTGCGGGCGCCTTCACCTTGAGCTCCGTCTTGCAGCCGGCGAACGCGACACCTATCGGGGGAAGGCCCAGAGCGGTCACAGCCGCGGGTCGGTGAACGTCTTCGTCCAACCGCCGAAGGATTCGTTCGAGGCGATCGCGAAGCTGTTCTTCTCCTCCCGCTCGGTCAGAACCTGGAACAGCAGCTCAGCGCCCCTGCGGTCTAGCTCCATATAGCCGAGTTCATCAAGAGCGGCGCTGAGATCATCGATCGGTTGCACGCCGGTAGGGCGCAGCAGTTGGGACTGCGACAACGACAGCGCGTCCACGCTGTTCACTGCGTTCAGGCGTGCCACCAGCTCGATGGACGCGGCGCGCCGGCCGTCCATGGCGTGATTGAGTGGTGCCGCCGGTCCGATCTCTTTGGGCGTGGCCGGCCCGTCATGACGGGTCAGAGGCTTTCTTGGATTGCTCAGCGCGCGGGGCGGGACATCCGACGTCTGGTGGCCTGCCGGGTCGACCCCATCCTCGGACGACTGGGTGACCACGGATTCGTCGTAACCGTTCTTGCCCGGCTCGGCGCCAACTGCTCGCCGAGGTCGTCCAGTTCGTCGTCCTGGGCGTCCAGCTGTTCCTGCGCAGCGTCGAGGAGATCGCGGATGTGGTGCAGGGGTGGCAGGTGCAGGCTGTCGATCGTCGGATCCGGCGGAATGGGCGGCGCAAGGGTGTCTGCGGCGGTGTCGCGGTCGAGGCGCATCAGCGCGGCACGCTCGGCGGCGACCTGCTTCTCCGCCGCTGGCCGCAGCTGCCGTGCGCGTTCCTCCGCGCGGCGGGCGTGTGCCAGTTTCTCGTCGGCCTCTTCCGTCCGGCCTTTCAGCGTCCCTGGCGGCCGGCCCATCCATTCCTCCGTCTCACGCTTGTCCGGAGACAACCCCCGGGATCCCCGGTATACGAGTGTTCACCTGCGACAACCACGTTCGATTCGAGGGAACAACGCCACCATGAATGACCGTGGGTCTCCAGCAAAGCACCCGTCCCCCTGGAGAGCCCGTCATGTCACAGCCCAACTCCCCGCAGTCGCACCGCCGTTCGTGGCCTTACATGACCGCCCCCGCACTCACTCTCACCATCCAGCAGGGCTGGAGCGCCGAGCAGGTCATCACCCTCACCACATGCCTCCTCGTCCTGATAGCGCTGATCAGGTCGACAGGCCGCGGTGACTGACGCAAGGCCTAGGAACCATCCCTACCCTGCGATCACCGCACCCGTTGGCAGCGAAGCCACTCCGTCCCGCTGTACGCCGGTTCCGTTGGCGCGGCCGCCAGCAGCGCCTGCCGCCGGGCTGCCGCGCTCCGGGGCGGCGCCCGCGGATATGATGATTGCATGTACACACGGGGGAGTCGGCTCAAATTCACAGCGGTATCGGTCGTGGTCGTCCTGGCCCTGACCGGATTCTCGTCGGGGCCAGGGCACGGCAGCCGCAGTCATCACGACAGCGATGGGGGCGGGTGCAGCAGTTCCCGTCAGGATCACGACGGTTCGACGCCCGCCTCCGGAGATAGCAGTTCGCACGAGGGTGATGCGCACGACAGCACACCCAGCAGCTCCTACCGTTCGCACCCCACCCGACGTTCCACTCCCTCCGCGTCGTCCTCTGCGCCCGCTAGGCCACTCAAGGACGGCACCGCGGTGCTCGTGCGGTGCGCGAGGGCGGACGACCCGTACGCCACCATCAAGGTCAGGAATCCGAACGCCCGCGAAGTCGTCTTCACCACGAAGATCAGCTTCAAGGACCGAAACGGCTTCACCTTCATGGACGGCACCCATCAGGTGTCGGTACCCGCGAAGGGCACGACGAGTCTCCGCGTCGCCTTCGCGAGTGCGGGAGCGTCGCTGGACCAGCTCGATCACTGCGAGGTGCAACCGACCGCCACCGCTGACTGGTAAGGAACCACAGCCGCAATCCGCAGCGTGGACGACATCCGGGGTTTGTGGCTTCGTTCACGTTTGGTGGTTCTGGCTCAGGTTCTGTGACGTGGCCACTCTGAGTAACATCCGGACCACCTCAGTCGTGCGCAAAGTCGCCCGAAAATGGTCCGTGGGCAGAGCAGTCGGGCCGACAGTTCGGGCCGTGGACGAGGTCGCGCGCTGGCTGAAGGAATTGTTGTTCGCGTCGATCGCGGACGTCGCGGTGCTGTCGATGGACGTGAACACCGAGACACTGCGCCTTGACGCGCAATACATCGCGAACAGTGCCCTGTGTCCGGTCTGCGGAGTTTGGTCGGGTCGAATTCATGGTTCCTACCTGCGGTTTCCCGCTGATGTGCCGAGCGGTGGCCGAAGCGTTGTACTCCAGCTGAGGGCCCGTCGGTTCACCTGCGGGAACTCGAGCCGCGCACGAGCAAGTACCCGGCTTGACACGTCGGCACGGTCAGCGGACCGAGCGGTTGCGCGCCACCCTGGCCGCGGTCGGCCTGGCCCTCGCGGGCCGGGCCGGGGCCCGCATCGCCCGCGTTCTCGGGGTGTCCGTCAGCCGCAGCACGGTGCTCCGGCTGGTCGACGCGCTCCCCGAACCCGATGCCCCCGCGCCGCGGGTGGTCGGCGTGGACGAGTACGCCACCCGCAAGGGCCGCCATTACGGCACCGTCCTCGTCGACGTCGAGACTCGCCACCCCGTCGAGCTGCTGCCGGACCGGGAGGCGTTCAGCCTGGCTGCCTGGCTCGCCGAACGGCCGGGCATGGAGGTCGTCTGCCGCGACCGTGCGCCGTTCTTCGCCGAAGGCGCCTCCTCCGGCGCGCCCCTCAGTAGCTGTTGTCGTTCCGATCTTGAGGGTTGTGCGTCGAACAGGAGTCTCGATCGGGTGATCGTCACTGGCTGCGGGCATGAAGGCAGGGCCTCTTGGTAGCTCGGGGTTGCGAAGCCAACCGAGATCCAGGAGACCCTGTTGCCGCAGTTGTACGCGCTCGCGCCGACGGAGTTCAACTCGACTGCACCGACGTGTGATTGTGTCGCTCACCGGTTCGGGAACGCGGCTGATCACCGGGAACGTGTTCGGCGGTATCCCTCGGACATGACGGACGCGGAGTGGGCCGTGGTCCGGCCGCTGCTGCCGGTGCCGGCCTGGCTGCGCGGCCGGGGCGGCCGGCCGGAGACGTACTGCCACCGGGCGATACTGGACGCGATCCGCTACCTGGTCGACAACGGGATCAAGTGGCGGGCCATGCCTGCCGACTTCCCGCCCTGGGACCCGGTCTACGCATTCTTCCGCCGATGGCGCGACCACGCCCTGGTCCGGGAGTTCCACGACCGGCTGCGCTCGAGGATCCGCGAGAGGCAGGGGCGGGACGCGGAGCCGACGGCCGGCGTGATCGACTCGCAGTCCGTGAAAGCGGACGCCGTCGTCGGCTCGGACAGCCGCGGTTTCGACGGCGGCAAGCTCATCAACGGCCGCAAGCGGCACGTCGTGGTCGACACACTCGGCCTGCTGCTGGGCGTGATGGTCACCGCCGCGGACACCGGCGACCGCATCGCCGCCCGAGTGCTGCTCGAACAGGTCGCCGACGCACACCACCGCCTCGCCCTGGTCTGGGCGGACGGCGGCTACACCGGCAGCCTTGTCGAGTACTGCCTGACCACGCTCGCCGTGGTGCTGTCGATCGTGAAGCGCAGCGACGACATGCGCGGCTTCGTGGTGCTGCCCAGGCGGTGGATCGTCGAACGGCTCATCGCCCACCTGATGCGCACCCGCCGCCTGGTCCGCGACTTCGAACGCCGCACCACCAGCACCGAGGCGATGGTCTACTGGTCGATGATCCTGCTCATGACCCGTCGGCTGGCCCGGCCACACCCTGCACGAGGGTGAACCGACCCGGCGCGGGCTCGGCCAGCCAGCCCCGGGCGACCAGGCGTTTCGCCTTCGACCGCAGTGCCTCCACCCGCGCCGGCACCACGTCCATGCCGAAGCCCGCGGCCATCTCCTGGCAGGTCAAAGGCCCTTGATGAAGCCGCACGCGGTCTGCGACCGCCGTGAGGATGCGCTGGCAGTCCGCCGACAGCACCGACCAGGCCAGCCCCTCACGCCACATGGGCACCTGCGACTTCGGCTTCACCGCATCCCCGCGCGCCGATGACGCGTCCGCACCCCGCGGATCCGAAGCGGCCTCCGACGCAGCGGCGTTGCCGTCGTCCGGAGCCAGCACCGTATCGACCCGCCTGCGGGCGATCGCCCACTCCCGCCATTCCTGCTCGGCCGCGGCCAGCTCGGCCTGGATGCGGTCGGCCTCCTCCCGCAGCCCGTCGACACGTCGGCGAGCAGCGAGCTCCTGCTCTTCCAGCAGTCCAACAACTGACGGCATCCGCGACCTCCCGGGCAGCGACAACACGACAGGCCACTACTCCCACGGGACCGCCGACCCTACGCCCGACCAGCCAAAACGCAGTCCTCAAGCCCGGAAAGACAACAGCTTCTCAGGCCTACCAGGTCGCCGACCGGTGGCACCTTTGGCACAACCTGAGCGAGGCCGCAGAACGGACCGTCGCCCAACACCGACGCTGCCTGCGAGCCCCTGAACCCGTTTGGTGGCAGCGCTTGCGCTTGAGTTCCGGTGGCAGTTGGCGATCACTCCACCGCGAGATGTTCGCGAGTTTTGGGCTCTGGCACAGATCTTGGGAAACAGTCACGGAGAGTAACTTGCCGAGTCTCAGCCATGGGCGGAAGGCCCCTGATGCGCGGACATAGCGGGACTCCCTCGTGCGGGACATGCCGTGCTTCTTCCGAGAGAAATCGTTCGCTGCCTGGCGCTGACGCTCCTAGCCTGCGTCCGGTGATGACAGCTGATGACGTGTTGACCGTCCTAGCACTGTTACATCGGACGGAGGTTGATGTCTGGGTCGGTGGCGGATGGGGAATCGACGCTCTGATCGGCGAGCAGACCCGAGACCATCGCGACCTGGACTTGATGCACCGGCAAGACCAGGAAGCCGCCGTGCTGACGGCCCTCGCAGCGGCAGGTTTCGTGGAGAGCCTGAACTGGAGGCCCATCCGATTCGTCATGAAGAGTTCGGACGGCCGGGAGATCGACCTTCACCCATTGGTCTTCAGTGATGACGGTTCAGCAGCGCAGGCGTCACCTGACCCGCAATGTCCCTTCACCTATCCCTCGTCCTGCTTCGTGACGGGAACCATCCAGGGAACGCCCGTCCCGTGCTTGTCCGCCGAGCAGCAGGTCTACTTCCACCAGGGCTACGAACCAACGGAACGCGATCGCCAGGACATGGCACAACTCCGCCGCGTCTTCGGGGTCGCCACGCACTTCTGATCCACGTCGAAGCGGGGGCAAAACAGGCATTGCTCTGAGACCTTGGCGGGCGACAACGGAGGGCCGCTGAAGCAGGATCATCTTGCGGAGGGGTTCGAATCCGGCGCGTCCGTAGAGCTGCCTCGTGATCTTGTTGATGCGGTTCGCGGCGCCTTCCGTACCGCCGGAGCTCCAGTGAAGGGTGTGGCCGACGGTCACGGCGTCAAGGTCTCGGGGCAGGTGGAGGGCGAACCCTGTGAGACCGGGGAGCTGACTGGCGTCGACGGCGTCGATCCGAGCGGGGAGTGTGGAGCCGAGGCGCAGCGGAGGATCTCGCCGAAGTTGCGGACGTGGTCGGCGGCGGCATTCAATTCGGGGCAGCGGGCCGGTACGTCCTTCAGCGCGGTTCGCTCGTCTTCGCTCAGGGTCGCGGGTGGCGAGTGAGCCAGCCGGTGACCCACCGCACGGTCGACGGAGGCGGCGGCGCCTGCGGCGGTGCTGCGCGCAGGGTTGCGACGTAGGCGCGGACCATCTGGTAGGTGACGGGAGCGTTCTCGGCGATCAGTTCGCGGTGCAGGCGGGCGACGTTCGTACAGCCTGCGGTGAACCGCCGCTCCAGGTGGGGCTTGTAGGGGTCCAGTCGGCTGGGGCGGGGTCGGTTCTCTCGGAGGGTGTCCTGCCAGTTCGCGGCGCGTGCGTAGCGCAGCACGGTGTTGAGGCTCCAGCCCAGGTGCCGGGCGGTAGCCCTGCGCGCGTAGCCCTGAGCGAGCAGGTCGTGGACCATGGCATGCGCGGCCTTCTTGCGCTGGGCCCGTCGGCCGTCAAGGGACCGGTTGTAGGAGTGCCAGGCCGGTCTCGCAGGGTGTGCATCTCCTGGTGAGTGGCGTGGCCCGCCGGCCCGCGACGAGTAGGCTGATCGTTCGTCATCGGAGAGGGGAGGCCGGCGTGGACTATGGCGACAAGCTCTTCTGGCTCTCGGTTGTGATTCAACGCAAGTACGCGCAGATCTGCGCCGAGTTCGACCTGACCCCCTCGCAGGCCACGCTGCTCTGCGCAGTCAGGGACGAGCCGCGGCAGATGGCTGACCTCGCCGCGTCGTTGGGTATGACCAAGAACGCATTGAGCCAGCTGGTCGATCGCACCGCGCGACGCGAGTTGGTCGGCCGGGCAAGCTCGGCGCAGGACCGACGGGTCGTCATGCTCAGTGCGACGCCCACGGGGAAGGTGCTCGCCGAGGCCGTTTACGCCGAGGTCGCAAGGCGCCTGCCCGAGATCGCGAGAAACCTCGACGCCGACGACCAGCGCGACTTCGAGCGCGTGGCCACCGCCATCGTGGACACCTCTGACCTCTCTTCGCCCACCTCGAACCGAGCCAACACACCGTGAGGTCCCGCTACATCCGCACCTTGACGTAGTTCATGTCGTGAACTAATTTCGTTCATGCCATGAACTAGTGAAGGGTGGCAGCGATGAGCACACAGACGACCGGCACGATCGCAGTCTTAGGCGCGACGGGGCGACAGGGCGGGGCGGTGGTCGACGCGCTGCTGGACCACAAGGCGCGGGTGCGGGCTTTGGTCCGCAACCCGCAGTCCGACCGGGCTCAGGCGCTGGCCGCCCGCGGCGTCGAACTGGCGGCCATCCGGACCGACGACCCGGCGTCGCTGGCCGCCGCGCTGGCGACGGTCGAGGGGTTCTACTTCATGACCCCGGAGGCGAACAGCCTCGAAGAGGTCGAGGCGGAGATCCGTATCGGTACCGCGCTCGTAGACGCGGCGGTCGAGGCGGACGTCCCGCACGTCGTGTTCAACTCGGTCTTCGGAGCGGACCGGGAGTCGGGTGTGCCGCACCACGACTCGAAGCACTGGATCGAAGAGCACCTGAGGAAGTCCGGCCTGAGGGCCGCGATGATTCGCGCGACCGCCTTCATGGAGAATTTCGCGAGCGTGATGGCACCGAGCCTGGAGCATGGGGAGATCGTGCTGAGGCTGCCGCTGCCGGAGGACGTCGCCCTGAAGATGATCTCGGTCAGGGACATCGGCCGGGTCGCCGCCGCGCTCCTGCTCGACACCGCGCAGGCGCCCGGCGGAGCCGTCGACCTCGTCGGCGACGAGCTGACGGGCCCCCAGATCGCTGCGGCGTTCGGCGCGCGCGCCGGGCTCCCGGCACGGTACGAGGCCCTCCCGTTGAGCGTGCTTCCCAACGACCTCGACAAGGCCATGTTCCGCCAGTTCGCGGATGCGGCGGAATACCCTTCGGACCTCGCGGTGGTGCGCTCGATCGAGCCGGCCACCCTGGACCTGGTCGAGTGGATCCGAGCTACCGGCTGGACCGCGCCCACAAACGTGGCTGGTTCCTGAGCCTCCGGCCGCGATGAACGTCCCGCGATCGTGCCCGCGGTCTCGGCGCTCTGGGCACGGCAACGCATCCGCCAACGGTTGAAGTAGTCACGAAGCTCCCGGGGCGTGCCCGAGGCCCACAGCGGCACACTGGTTGCCGAGAGGCCGCCGGTCGATGGGGAGGTAAAGGTCCACGTCCAGGAGGCCCCTGACCGCCGCCAACCAAAAGACCTCACCGACTACGCCCGCGAGGCCGCCGCTCCGGCGTCCGGACCCGTAGAGCGGGTGGCCGGAACAGGATTGACCGTGGCGGCCATCCGCAACGGTGCTCGGCGCGTCTCTGAACGCCGCTGAGGCCCCTGTTTCCGTCTGACCAGAGGCGGATCAACTTCACTGACGCATGGTCGGCTACCTCGAAGCTGTATCTCGACCGATCATGGAATGTGCGGGGTCGAACAGGTTCACCGCTGGGGTGATCTTCCCGTTGTGCGTGCATGAAGGCAGGGCCTCTCGGTAGCTCGGGGCTGCGAATCTGACCGAGCGGTGCCGGGAGGCCCTGGTGCCGTCGTTGTACGCGTCCGCGCCCGTCCAGTTCAACTCGGCTGCACCATCGTGTGATTGCCTCGCGCACGTTGCTTCCCGCGCCACGCCGAGGCAGCGTCCCGGCGCTATGGCGTCGACACCCGCACGAACCTGGTAGAGGCCGGTCGCAAGGGAACGCAGTACCTCTGCGGGGCCGATACCCACCGTTCCTGGCCGTGGGGACGACAGACGTTCTACGCGGGCGTTGGGCCCTGCGCATGCTGGAGTAGGCGGGCTTGCGTGCGGTAGCCGCCTGGAGGTGTTCCAAGTTCGCGTTTGAAGGCGAGTGAGAAGGCAGTTTCCGAGCCATAGCCGACAGCCGCGGCGATGGCGGCGATGGTCTGCTCCGTGTTCGCCAGGCGATGGGCCCCCAGTTCGAGTCGCCACTGGGTCAGGTACTGCAGGGGCCCCTTCCCGACGGTCTTCTTGAACCGAGCGGCGAACGCGGAGCGCGAGACGTTCGCGGTCTCGGCCAGGAGACGAACGGTCCAGTTGCGTGCGGGATCTGCGTGGATGGCGTGCAGCGCGGTCGACACGACGGGGTCCGCCAGGCCCTGTAGCCAGCCGCTACCACCGGGGTGGCGGGCCAGGTGATGGCGGATCATGTCGACGAGCAGGACGACAGCGAGGCGTTCGGTCACCACATTCGCACCGAGGCGGCGTGCGCGGGTCTCCTGGTCGATGCGGGTCAGGAGGTGGGGGGCCATCGCGGCGCCGTCGGCGTGGGCGGGGAGGTGGAGGACAGGTGGGAGGGCGTCCAGCAGCAGGGTGCGCGCACGCCGGCCGAAGGTGAAGCTGCCGCCCACCAGGCGTGCGGAGACCGGCTGCCCGGGAGGACCGACCTCGGCGGCCTCGCGGGTGGCGCGGAAGAGGGGTGAGGCAGCCTGCGGAGGCAGGTGCGAGGCGGTGGAAAGGGTGAACTCCTGCGGCCTGGTCAGCAGGAAGGTGTCGCCCGCACGCAGAGAGAGCGGGCGTTCCATCGCGTCCGTGGTGAGGGTGCACGACCCCTCCATCACGGCATTGAATTTCGCCCCTGCGGGCGGGGGGAAGCGCAGGGACCACTGGCCGTGCCCCGTCAGCGTGGCGGCCCGTGTCGCGCGAGCCCCGGTGAGGGCGAGTACATCCTCCAGAGGATCCACGCCCTCGTAGAAGTCCATGCTGTCTGGACGATCTATTGATTCTGGGAGACTCATGATAATCAGAAGTCTACCCGTGGGCGGCTAGCTTGGATTGAGAAAGATCAAGACAAGAAGGAGTACATCATGGTTAACGCCATCGTCGACCGCCCCGCCGACAACCGTGTGGCCGTCCCCACCGGGGCACCCCCCAAGGGGCGCATTGCCGTGCTGACCGCGGATGTGGTCGAAGATGTCGAGTTCTTCTACCCCTACTATCGATTCACCGAGGCCGGCTACGAGGTCGATGTGATCACACCGTCCGGCGGAGAGCTGACCGCAGCCCGCGGGATGAAGCTGCTGGAGACCGTCGCCCTCGCGGAGGTCGACCCGGCCGACTACCTCATGCTCTTCGTGCCCGGCGGCCACGCCCCGCTGCAGCTGCGCACGCTGCCCGCCGCACTTGACTTCGTGCGGGCGTTCGCCACGGCCGACAAGCCGGTCGGACTGGTCTGCCACGGCCCGCAGGTCCTGGTCAGCGCGGGACTGGCCGGCGGCCGACGCATGACCTCCTGGTACGGCGTCGCCGAGGAGATCGAGACGGCGGGCGGCACCTGGGTCAACGAAGCCGTCATCCATGACGGCCCGTTCTTCACCGACCGCAAGCCCGGCGACCTGCCGGCCGAGATGCACGCCATCATCGAGCACCTCGACCAGCGATCCCAGACGGCGGGTGCGACCGGTGTCTGAGCTCTTGAGCACCCCCTTCGGGCCGAAGGCCACCGCTGACGAGGTCCTCGCCGGAGTGGATCTGACGGGAAAGAGGATCCTGGTCACAGGAGGCGCCTCGGGAATCGGGGGCGAAACCGCCGCCGCACTGGCCCGGGCCGGTGCCGAGGTGACCGTCGCGGTCCGTGACCCCGCGGCCGCCGATACGCTCGTGCACCGCGCGGACCGGGAAGGATGGTCCGGGCAGATCCGGGCCTGCCGACTGGACCTGGCCGACCTCACCACCGTCCGCGACCTGGCCCGCGCCTGGGAGGGACCACTGCACGCCCTGGTGGCCAACGCCGGCATCATGGCCCTGCCCGACCTCGTGCGCAGCACCGCGGGATGGGAGATGCAGATGGCGACCAACTACCTCGGTCACTTCGCCCTCGCCACCGGCCTGCTGCCCGCACTGCGGAAGGCCGGTGCGGCGCGGGTCGTCGCCGTCAGTTCCGGCGCCCACCGAGGGCACCCGATCGACTTCGACGATCCTCACTTCGACACCACCCCCTACGACCGGTGGGTGGCGTACGGCCGCTCCAAGGCCGCCGACGTACTGATGGCGGTGGGAATGGCCCGCAGGTGGGCCGACGACGGCATCACCGCGAACGCACTCATGCCCGGCTGGATCAACTCCGGCCTGCAGCGCCACCTCGACCTCAAGACCCTCCAAGCGATGGGGGGAGCGGACGAGAACGGCAACCGCATCGACCAGCCCCACTACAAGGACCTCCGGCAGGGAGCGGCCACGAACACCCTCCTCGCCGCTTCCCCCCTCCTGGAGGGCGTGACCGGCCGCTACTTCGAGGACAACCAGGAATCGCCCGTCACCGCCGACGGCACCGGGGACGGCGTCGCCGCGCACGCCCTCGACCCCGAAAACGCCGACCGGCTGTGGGGTCTCGCCCAAGCAGCGCTGCCCTAACACGCGGCGACGCCGGCGCCCTCCCCGCGGAGGCGAGGCCTCCAGCTCTGCCGGGCCCGACGTGCCCGACACCGGTCCGCTGACGGCCGGTGTCGGGCACGGGCAACCAGGGGTCCGGCATTCCCGCGGCGGTCGGCGCCCGCCGCCGATCAGATCACCAGTAGTGGTCAGCTCCATCGCCCAGCGCCCCGCAGGGGGCTCGAGCTGTGGACACTGGCGGAGTGATCGCTCCAGTACGTCCGTCATCGCGGCTTCGGTGGTGATCCTGTCCGGTTCAGGAGCCAGCCGGCGGGCCACGTACTTCCTGCCGTACACGGCGAGAGCAGCCACCGCGTCTTCTGGTGACCAAGGCCGCATCACCCGCCGGTCCGCCTCGATGCGAGACCCCGTAAGGGTCACACGGTGGCGGGGTTGACCAGGCCTCTTCGAGTTCACTCAATCCCCGGCACGGGACGCGAGCGCCAGTGAGGCGACGCGGCTGTCTGTCAAACCGGCAACGGCGTCATGAGCGGGTGCCGGCATCTTCGGACGGCATCACGCCCGAGCATCGACCCGTCGTCACGGCCGGTGGGCGTTCAGCCGGCGGCCGGAATGGCGAGGACGGCGACGCCGCTCATGTCGAGCCAGCTGGTGCCCGTGCCGGACACCAGGCGGATCATGACCTGCTCGCAGCCAGGGCATCGGGCGACCAGCCCTGGGGCGTGCCCGTACACCCGCAGAGAGGCGACCGGACCCGTGCGGCCGCAGTGCGCGCACCGGCCCGTCGCGACGGTCAGGTCCACGGCGAAGATCTCCGAGAGAGGGCCCGCCAGAGCGTTGCCGTCCAGGTAAGACGTGCCTTCGTCGTGCACGGAATCCTGCGGTCTCATATCGGTCTCCTCAGCCGCCGAAGCGCTCGGTCCGCACCTGCTCGGGCTTGTGTCCGAGCAGCACCAGATAGGCGGCCGCCTTCTCCACGAAGGCGGTCGGGCCGCATACGTAGCACACCGGCTCGAAGTCCGGCGGCCATCCGTGCTGTGCCAGATCCTCCGGGGTGATTCGGCCCGGAGGGCGCACGGACTCCTGCGGGGCCTCCCGTGTGTACAGACGCGTCACATCCAGCCCGGGCGCACCCTCGCGCATCTCCGCGCCGTAGAGCTGCTCCTGCGGTGAGCGCAGGGAATAGAGCAGCCGGAAGGGGACTCGGCTGTCGGCCGCGCGTCGGGCCCGGATCATGCACATCAACGGAACCAGCCCAGACCCGCCGGCCACCAGCAGCACCGGTTCTCGCTGCTCGGGCCGCCAGACGAACCAGCCGCCGACCGGGCCCCTGACCTCGATCCGGTCACCAGGGACAAGTTCGTCGACCAGATACGGTGAGACCTCGCCTCCTGGAATCCGCTGCACTGTCAGCTCCACCCGCCCGCCGTTCTCGGCCGAGGCGATGGAGTAGCTGCGCTGTGTGCTGTACCCGTCCTCCGCGGTCAGGCGGACGTCCACGTGCTGACCGGCGAGATGGCCCGGCCACTCCGGCACCTCCAACGTGATGGTGACGGCCGTCGCTGACTCGACACGCCGTGCCACCACCTCGGCGGCCCTCCAGCGCAGCCGGTCGCCTAGTCTCCCCAGTACCGTTGCTCTTGCCACGGGTCTCCGTAGTTGTGATAGCCGGCGCTCTCCCAGAACCCCGGGATGTCGTCTTCGCGTAGTTCGATGCCGCGAACCCACTTGGCGGACTTCCACAGATAGAGATGCGGGACCAGCAGCCTCGCCGGGCCCCCGTGCTCCGGAGTGAGGTCCTGGCCGTCGTACCCGTACACGATCCACGCCTTGCCGTCGAGCAGGTCCGCCAGCGGCAAGTTCGTCGTATATCCGCCATACGAGGAGATCAGCGCGTACTCCGCCGCAGTCTCGACGTCAGCCAGGAGGACGTCGAGTGACACGCCCTGCCACCGGGTGCCGAACTTGGACCACTTGGTCACACAGTGGAGGTCCACAGTCGGAGCGTCGGCGGGCAGCGCCGTGAGGGCGGACCAGTCCCAGGAATGACGACGGCCCACTTCCGTGGTGACGGTCAGTTCCCACCTGTCCTTGGGCACGTGCGGTGTCGGACCGGCTGACAGGACCGGGAAGCCTGTGGCCTCGTACTGGCCCGGAGGGAGTTTCTTGCCGGGCTCAGGTCGGCGCCCGTGAAAGCCGCGCGAAATGATGGGCATGTCTGACGTCCTAGTGATGTGGCCGTAGGCTTGTTGATTCTCTCCTGATATCGGCGTCGCAGGCAGCGCGTCTCCTATCCGCCGTGTCGCCGGGGGCCCGCCCCGGAACCCCGGCATGGCCCATGCTGGCTCACGTCTTCGCGTTCGGGCAACCGATCTCGCGCTCTCCCGCGCGTCCCGGAAGTCGTTTCATAGGGAGCGCGAACGTTCTCGTCCCGCTGGCCCCGTGCAGGCCAGCGCCGCGCCCCCTCTTCTCCCGGCAGTGGCCAGCTCCCCGTGGGAATCGGGGGGCAGCCAAGTGAGACGTGCCTCCTCTTCCGCGTCGAACCGGATGCCGGAGTTGCGCCAGACGTACCGGCACGGCCCGCTGAGGCTCTCCTCCGCACCGGGATCTCTCCGGTGACGCCACGGACGTATCGGCGGCGTCCAGGCGGCCAAGGCCGACGTGGGCTCCGCTGTCGTCACCGTTCGTCCTCGGGGACGATGTGGACAGCCGCCTCCTCCACCGAGGCCGCGCCACCGTCGATACCGACGTCTCGGGCCCGGTAGTCGTCGTCGAGACGACCGGCCCCGTCCGCGTCCCAGCCGACCAGGCGGCCTGCCCGCACGCAGCCGACCTGATCGTCGATGAGCTCCCCATCGGTGTCGGTGGCATTGCCAAGCCCGTCGCCGTCGACGTCCACGGCCAGATCCGGCACCTCGTGCCCGAGGAGGTGGGACAGATCCTCGTGGGAGGCGGCCTCCCTGGCGGTCAGTCCCCACTCGGACACAGCGAGCGGGGACTCGGGAGGAGGGGGCTTTGACCAGATGTGAAGGCGGCTGGGACTAGTTCATAAGGTGCGTGAGAAACGTCTTCGCCGCGGCGGTGGCACCGACCGGCGGTGGCGGATTGCGCCAATTTTTCCGGCACTGCCCGTGGGGACCTCACGACGTAGGCTCCCCCGCCCCCGTGGAGCAGCGGGGCAGTTGCCCCAGGTCCTCACAGCACGATGGTTCGACAAAGAACGTCAGGCCCGTCCAGGTCGGCGACGACCGCTGGCCACGAACGCCGTTACAGGGCAATCAAGACCACACAAGGCCGCGGACCTGATCGTCACCGAGGACGACACGTACTTCACCAAGCCTCTCCTCTACACGTCCCGCGGCGGAGAGAAGCTGACGGCCGCCGAAGGAGCGTGAGCCACGGCGCGGGCCGAGCCCGTCGAGAGGGGATCATTGCCGGTCCGCCGGCCGTGCTGTCTGTCCTGTCAATCTGTCGGGGCGCCGGGAGCCTGCAGTCGAGACTCTGGCGCGGACCGTGGCGTCGTGCCGGGCAGCCAGTTGCTCTTGCTCGTGCGTGATCTGCTGGCAAGTGCGGCGGGGTGAGCAGCGCCGCCGTGGCGATGAGCTCCACTTGTCGCGGTCGAAGAACTCGACTTACGACCTTTTCGTTGATCGTCGTTGGGGTCGCTCAGAGTAACTAGTGCTCTGAGCGGGAAGGTTCGCCGGGGCGGTAGCTTCGCCTCGATAGTCTGCACGGCGTGATCAACTCATACGCAAGTTCCGACGATGCTGCAGTCGCGATAGCCGGAGCGCTGGCCGGCGCGGATGTTGTCCGCAATATGTACGGCCGGCGGCTCGACCGCATCGACAAGGGGGCTGGGGACTTTGCAACCGCCGCCGATGTGGAGGCCGAGAAGACGATCCTCGGCGTTATCCGTGCTGCACGGCCCGATGACGCGGTGCTCGGCGAGGAAGGCGGGCAGCAGGGCGCCGCCGACGCTGTGCGCCAGTGGTTGGTGGATCCTCTGTGCGGCACGCTGAACTACGCCGTGGGCAACATGCTGGTGGCCGTCAATGTGGCGCTGCGCGATGGGGCGGCGGCGGTGGCCGACCCGTTCAGCGGCGAGGTTTTCTTCACCGACGGGGAGACCGCCTGGGTGCGGCATGACGGGGCCGACGACGTACTACTGACGCCCTCGCCCGCTAGCCGATTGGTGGACGTCAACCTGGATCCGCCGTTCCCGAGTGCGCCCGGATTCCGGGCCGTTGATCTGCTGGCTCACCCTGAATTCGTCGAACGTTTCCGTCCTCGGGTCGTGTCTACGACGCTGGCGCTGGCCTGGGTCGCTGCCGGCAAGCGCGCCGCGTATGTCACCGATGGCGACGACCTGTCCAGGAGTGTGCACTTCGCGGCCGGCATCGCTTTGTGCCGGGCTGCTGGCTGCGTTGTCACCGGGATCGACGGCGCCCCGATCGGTGAGGCCGGTCGTGGGCTTGTGGCCGCCGCCGACGACGAGACCCACAGGCTGCTGATGTCGATGAAGCGCAGCCGAAGCTAGTGCTCTGACCGCATGGGTTCACCGGGTTCTGTGGCCGCCGCTGTGTGATTGCTCAGGGAGTGTTCGCGGTCGCCCAGGTGCGGAACAAGGCGAGGGCTTCGGTGAGGTTGCCGGGGCCGCATCTGGCGTGAAAGGTCTTCTCGGAAGTCCACGCCCAGACCCAGTCGTGAGGGCTGCGGTTGACGTCCTGGCGGGGGTACTCATGTTGCTCCAGGTCCGTCTCCTCCAGGTCGATGGTGACGGTCCAGCCGGGGTTATCGAGTGTGGCGATCTTCACGCCCCACTCGTGCTCCCAGTCCTCGTTGCACTGCGCGGCGTACCAGTTCTGCAGCCAGTCAAGAACATTCTCCGAATTACTCACGCCAGGGGATGTTAGTGCTCTGACCATAGGTTCGCCGGGTCGCTCAGGCCGCGGTGGCGAGGGGGCGCCCGCCCCAGCGGATGCCCTTCTCGCTGCCGATGCGGGCGCGTTCCCTGCGCTCGGCGGCCAGGACGTCGCGGGTGACGGGGGTTGGCGTTGCGCCAGCGCAGGTAGGCGTGCAGGGCCCGGGTCTGCACGGTGTGTTTGGGGTGTTGGGAGTTGGCGATGGTGAACTGCCTCAGCGGTCCGAAATGCGCCTCGATGGGGTTGGCCCACGAGGCGTAGGCCGGGGTGAAGCACAACTCGACCTTGTTCTTCGTCGTCGCCGACCGAGTACCAGCCGTGGAAATAGCGCACCCCATGGGTGCGGTGGTAGGTGGGGGCACCCGATCGGGATGCTTCCGGTCGCCCCAGCACGAGCCTGTGGTGGGCCGGATTCCGAGCGGGCCGAACTCGTCGAAGGCGAACACCCTGTCCGAGAAGCGGTCAAGGGCCTCCTCAATCCGGTCCAGCTTCGCCTCGCGGTCCGGGTCGGGGGATTCCTCGCACCGAGCTGGTGCTGCCCCGACGCACAATCTGCTGCAGCGGCTGACCCTCAAGGTCAGTCAGTCTGCGTACACGGACAGGCTCGGCCGCCGCACCTCCAGCGATCGGATCGGACGTCACCGCACATCCAACCGCCACGACCACCAACCCGGCGAACCCATGCGGTCACAGCACTAGATGCTCTCCAACGGAACTGCGGGCCCCGCGACGCACGGCGCGGCCGTCGGTCACGTCCGCTGGAGTGGTGTATCGCCGGCCACTCGGTGATCTCGTTTTGAGGCTATGCGGTGAGTTCGGTCGGGAGGACGGTCTCGTCGGTTTCTGACTCGATCGGGTGGAGCCGGGCCTTGGCCAGCAGGTCGAGTCCCATGTAGCGGCGGGCCTCGGTCCATTCGTCGTTCTGCTCGGCCAGCACGGCGCCGACCAGGCGGATCAGCGCGGTGCGGTCGGGGAAGATGCCGACGACGTCGGTGCGACGTCGGATCTCCTTGTTCAGCCGTTCCTGTGGGTTGTTCGACCAGATCTGCCGCCAGATCTCGCGTGGGAAGGCGGTGAAGGCCAGCAGGTCGTGCTGAGCGGCGTCCAAGTGGGCTGCTGCCTTGGGGAACTTGGCTTCCAGGGCATCCAGAACGTGCCGCATCTGGGCCTGGACAGCGTCGGTGTCGGGTTGTTCGAAGACGGTCCGCAGCAGGGTGGCCACCCACGGCTGAGCGGACTTCGGGACCTGGCTCAGCAAATTTCGGGCGTAATGCGTGCGGCACCGCTGCCAGGATGCGCCGGGCAGGACCGCGCCGATCGCGTTCACCAGGCCGGTGTGCGCGTCGGAGACGACCAGCTGGACACCGGACAGGCCGCGGGCGGTCAGGGAGCGCAGGAAGGCGAGCCAGCCCGCACCGTCCTCGGCCGTGGCGACGTCGATGCCGAGGATCTCGCGGTGTCCGTCGGCGTTGACGCCGACTGCGATCAGAGCGTGGACGTTGATGATGCGGCCGCCCTCGCGGACCTTCTGGGTCAGCGCGTCCACCCAGACGAACGTGTAGGGCCCGGCATCGAGCGGCCGGTTGCGGAACGCGGTGACCTGATCGTCCAGATGCTTGGCCATCGCGCTGACCTGGGACTTCGACAGCTGGGTGACGCCGAGGGACTCGGCGAGCTTCTCGACGCGGCGGGTGGACACACCGAGCAGGTAGGCGGTGGCGACCACCGAGACGAGGGCCTGCTCGGCCCGCCGGCGGCGTTCCAGGAGCCAGTGCGGGAAGTAACTGCCCTGCCGCAGCTTGGGGACGGCGAGTTCGACGGTCCCTGCGCGGGTGTCCCACTCGCGCGGGCGATAACCGTTGCGGTGATTGACGCGTTCCTCGCTGACCTGCCCGTATTCGGCATTGCAGAGGGCATCGGCCTCCGCGGACATGAGCGCGTCGGCGAACGTCTTGACCATCGCGCGCAGCAGATCGGGACTCGCCGCGGCGAGGTTGTCCTCGGCGAGAGCGTGCAGGGGCAGACTGTCTGGTGCGGTCATCGTGCTGATCTCCTTCGAGCCTAGACATCTCGAAGATCAGCCGGTGGCCGTTCTCATATCCGGACCCTCACTCCGACGCCGGGACAAACACCCGGATCAGGTGGGAACCGGTACACCACTTCCAGAGACGCAACCCGGCCGTCCCCTGTGGTGCCGAATCATCCAGGCAGACCCGAGGGTACCCCCGGGCCAGGGCTCCTGGCAGCCCTCGTACGCTTCTCCGGTCACCCACAGCGGAGGAGACGACGGAACCGATGATCGCCAGCTTTGTGGGGCTCGTGGTGATCCCCATGGTCATAGCCGGGCTCGCCCGGTGGGCGGCGGCAAGGAGGCGGCGCGGACTTGCAGCGGGCCGGGCCGTGCACTTCCGCTGCCGACTCGACGGCCACAAGGGCCGACTACTGGTCGACCCGCGCCTCGACAGGCCCGTCTTTCTGGACCGTTCCGGGAGCGTCACCGCCCTGCCACGCGGCGGCGAGGCCCTGGACGCGGCAGTCTCCACCAACGGCCGGCCCCCCTTCGAGAAGGTCAACCTGCGCTACCGGACGCCCGAAGGCCAGGTGCTGCGGCTGCGCTTGGCCACGCAGGATGCGCGGACCCTCGGCGCCTGGCTGGGCGAACAGACCCGCCCGGTTTCCGCGCCCGCCCGACGGCTGCTTCTGCCGGCCGCACCGCCATGGGCGGTACTCGCCCTCGCGGCGTCCCTGTTCGTGGGCCTGGCCACCGCGGACGTCGCGCTGCTCGGGAAGCACATCGCCGCCGAGGTCATCCGTGTGGACCGGGACGACGACAGCTGCACCGTCGGCTGGGACGGCGGCGCACAGCGGGCAGCGGTGGACTGTGACACGACAGACGTCCGCTCCGGCGACCACATCCGGATCACCGCCCTGCCCTGGCCTTTCCTGGGTGAGGCCGTGAACACACGAACCGCCCTGAGTGTGGTCGCCGTACTCGGAGGCGGCCTCGGCCTGCTCGGCCTGGGAGGTGCGTTGATATTCAACCCGCTGGCCTGCGCCAGACGTGTCCGGCTGGCGCGCCGGGCCCAGCCGGCGAGCCCCCCGCGGGCGGCCGGGGGCGACGAGGCGGGAGAGGACAGGTGGGCAGCCCTCGATGACGACCTGAGCTACGCGAGCCTCGCCGCCGCGGCCCGGCACGGCGATCGCCATCGCCCGGGCCCCCGGGTGACCCGGCCGCGCCGCGGCTTCGGCCGCACGTCCATATCGCCGCGCATCTGGGTGCTGACCACCGTCCTCGGCACCAACGCCTGGTACTCGCTTGGGTTCTCCTGCGCCGCCATCCTCGAGGACCACTTGCACCTGGGGCACTGGCGCTTCCTCGTGTTCGGCACGGTCGGCATCGCGTCCCTCGCCCGGATCGGCTGGGTCGCGACCGACCGCTCCACCCTGTGCGGTCCGGTACTGCGTGCCGCGCGTTCGGACAGCGGAAAGGGCACATGGCAGCCCATGCGCTACGTCCGTCTGTGCCGGGATCCCGGCGAGATGACGCTGGTCCTGTTCCGGCCGGAGGGCGGCGAGGTGACAGCGCCGCTGTTCCTGCAGCCGATCTCCCGATCCCGTGGCAGTGAGCGCCGCACCGTCGGCGGTCCCGCTCCGGTCGGCGAGGCCCTGGTGCTCAACACCGGCGTGGGGCCGCTGATCTGCGAGATCGACGGTGTCCGCTACCTCCCCAGAGGCCGTGCCACCGAAGCCGCGACCGACCCCGCACGAACCCGTGACGAACTACGCAGCTTCGCCGAGAGTCACCTCCGGCCGGCCGGACGGAGCTAGTTCGGCCGGGTGACGTGACGTCATCCGGCCGTGCAGGCGGGAGAAAGCGGAGAGGCATCGGCGGTGCTTCTGTCTCCTCCGGGGAGGGACCCACCGATGCTGTCGGATCCGACCGGACCTGCTTCGCTGCTCGCCGTGTTGGAGTTGCTGCGGGGCTACTTCACTGCTCCCACCTTCACCGCCTTCTCCCCGCTGGTCACTGGGCTGATCGCGCAGACCGGGCGGTGCACGGTGACCGGGATGCTCGGCGGCGCGGAGTTGACGCGCGTCTGGTCTCATGACCGCGCCCATGTGTTCTTCTCCCGCACCCGGTGGAGCCCGGACCTGCTGGGCGCGTGCCTGTCTCACTTGATCGTGCGCCGCCTGCTGCCCGAGAGCACGGTGCTGACCGTCGCGGCGGACGACACCCTTTTCGAGCGGCGCGGGAAGAAGGTGTTCGGGGCAGCCCGGCAGCACGACGGCGCCGCCAAGGGTCCCAAGCCGGTCGGGCGCGGGACCCTCTTCGTCGTGATCGGCATCGTGGTTCAACTCCCCTGCCGCGCAAGGCCGGTGTGTCTGCCGTCCGCGTGATCCTCCTGCGCGACGAGGCAACCGACAGCGGCTACGACCTCGCGCTGGTCACCAACGACCTGACCACCCCGGCCCCGGCCCCGGCGCTGATTACCCGGTACGCGTGGCGCTGGTCCATCGAGGTCACCTTCGCACTGGTTGACTTCCGCTTCCGGCGCGGCGGCCAGCATACGGCGGGCGCCCTCGCGGACGATCTCGTCGATCAGGGAGCCGGACTGGGTGGAGCCGTCGTCGGTGACTCCGCTTGGCACGGGCGTGCCTTCCCGACCCGCGGTGCGAACGGGGGCCTGCTCGGTGACCATCACGGGATCATTCGGGAAGGCACGCTCTCCGCGTCTCTCCCCGCACCGATCCACAAGTCCTGAGCATTGCTCTTGCGACGTTGCGTATCCGTCCCAGAACCCGGCGTGGGACGGTCCCGATGCACGCATCGCCGACACTGTCTGAGCGTCCTGCCCTGACCCTGGCGTGCCGTTTGGGCACGGCCGTGACGGCATGGTGATCTCGCAGGGATGAGGGCCTTCTGGATTCGGCGGGGATGGCGACATAGACCGCAGCCACCGATGGCCTTATGTGTCGCGCAATGCCTCGCCGGCACCGGCCGGCTGCGTCTGGTGATGCGTGGTAGATCACGGATGCCCGTAGCGGCGGCCGGCTGTTCAGCCGAACCACAGGTCAGGTCAGGTCAGGCACCGTCGGTGATGTCAGTCAGACCTGCCGTATCACGCTGGGCCTCGACCTGGGCCAGCCGCTCGGACAGGGCCGCTTGGAGAAAACGGTAGGAGTCACTTCCCAGGACCAGCCGCAGCGGGGCAGGCGTCTGCTCCACGCTGTCGATGATGCGAGTGGCCATCGCTGCCGGGTCACCGAGAGAAGGCCGACTCCGGTCCTGGGCTGCGCGGGTCATGGCGGCAGGTGTGTCGTTGTACTCCGACAGCGGGGTCGCCATCTGCAGGCTGCTGTAGCGGAACTCGGTGCGCGCGCCTCCGGGCTCGACGATGGTGACGCCGATACCGAACGGAGCGACGTCCTTCGCCGTGGATTCCATGAATCCCTCGATGCCCCACTTACTGGCGTGGTACATGCAGGCGCCGGGGTTGGTGGCCTGGCCGCCGTAGGTGGAGATCTGGATGATCCGTCCTCCGCCTTGCTTCCGCAGGTGCGGCAGTGCAGTCCGGGTGACCTGGATCGAACCGGTCAGATTGGTGTTGAGGATGCCGAGGATCTGCTCGTCGGTGACCTCCTCGGCCGCGCCGAACAGGCCGTAGCCCGCGTTGTTGACCACCACGTCGATCCGCCCCAGTTCGGTGAACGCGCGGTCGACGACCTCCTTGACGGCGGGGGTGTCGGTGACGTCGAGGGATGCCACCCAGAACGTATCGCCGTACTTGGCCACGAGGTCGTCCACAGAACCAGGCCGACGGATCGTGCCGGCCACCTTGTGGCCCTTCTCGAGCAGCTGCTCGGTCATGTGCCGACCGAAGCCGCTGTTGACGCCGGTGATGAACCAGGTGCGCCGTGTCATGGCGTACTCCTTGCTGGGGAAGAGGAATGCGCGCCCCGGTGGTCCCGAGGCCTCGTTCTCGATCCTGCGCCCACGTCGTGTGGCCTTGCAGTGCCCCCGTGTTCCAGGTAGTGACAGGGCCCCCGCAGCTGGAGAAGCGCCGCGTTACCGTCGGAGCATGGACACAGCAGACGGCCGCAATGCCCTTGGCGAGTTCCTACGGGCCCGTCGCGAACTCGTCCGGCCGGAGGAGGTCGGGCTTCCGGTCACCGGGACCCGGCGGGTGCCAGGGCTGCGCCGGGAAGAGGTCGCGATGCTCGCCGGTATCAGCGCCGACTACTATCTGCGTCTGGAGCGCGGCCGGGATCGCAACCCGTCGGTTCAGGTGCTTGACGCCCTCGCCGAGGTGCTGCAGCTCGACGCGGACAGCGCCGCTCACATGGTCGAGCTCGCCCGGCCCAAGTCCCGCCGCAGGCAGTCCCTGCCTCGCACCGAGCGTGTGCCTGACGGTATCGGGATGCTGCTGGACACGTTCGCCGTGCCCGCTTTTGTGCAGAACCGGTGCATGGATGTGCTGGCCGCCAACCGTCTGGCCGTCGCCCTGTCGCCGCACATGGCACCGGGCGTGAACCGTCTGCGGGCCCTGTTCACCGACCCCTTGGCGCAGCAGCTGCACATGGACTGGGAACAGGGCACAGCGGGTGTGGTCGCGCAGCTGCGCGCCGCCGTCGGCGCCGAGACGGAAGACCCGCGCCTGACTCAGCTTGTTGGCGAGCTGAGCCTGAAAAGCGAGCGTTTTCGTCGCCTGTGGGCCCGCCACGACGTCCGCCGTTGGGAGGGAGCCACCACCCGCCTGCGCCATCCACAGGTGGGCGAGCTGCATCTGCGCCGGGAGAAGCTGGTTGTCGCCGGCTCCGACGGGCTGCTCCTCGTCGTCCACTACGCGGAGCCCGGCACGCCCTCCGCTACTGCACTCGCTCTGCTCGGGTCGCTGTGTGCCACTGAGCAGGAGGCCACAGGGGCACCCCACCCGGACAACGGTCCGCGCCGCTGATTACTGGCCCGGCAAGGGCCGGACGCTGCGCTGCAACCGGAGCCCAGAAGTAGGTGCCGTGGAAGAAGGCCCGGATGCAACGAACTCTGACGCGGTCTGCGTAGCCACACGAGCGTGTCAGCTCGCGTGAATGGCAGCCGCGCCCTCGTTTGGCTTCAAGAACTTGGCTCGGATGTCGACATCGATCTGTGCGTGGATCAGCGCGTTGGTGACCGCCTCGGACAGCATGAGCTGCAGGTCGTCCAAGAGGACTTCCGATCTCCAGCGTTTGAGCACCTCGCGCGAGTAGTGACGCGCGGAAGCCACAGCCTGGAGGTCGTAACGCTGGACGAACAACCAGGCGAGTCCTGCTGTTCCCTGGCTGGATGCCGTCGTATCCCATCAGCAAGAGTGCCAGGTCGTCGGCGAGCGTCCTGGGACGCTCGACGATCGCCAATCAGGCCATCGGCGAGCATGTCCGTGTTCTCGCGCGGCCGGCGGCCACAGTCCGCCGGCCGGCCAAGCTCGGCGTCGAGGTCGAGTGCGCGGGTTTCCGGGAGGCCGTCCGTGAACAGGGCGATGATGCTGCCGGACGTCAAGACGATCTCGCGTTGCTCATCATGGTGGCCGTTCCCGAGTCCCAGCGGGGGGGGCCGACCGGCACGTCGAGGGCGGGGAGTTTGCCCGGAACGGGGCTGATTTTCGAGTGCCGTCCCACCAGCGCCGAAACGATGATCCACTGGTGAACCGCCCGAGAGCCCGCCGTGCTTCGGCCCACAACCGCTCGAACTCCACCGCGGAGATCTGGGGCCCCTTGCGGCTGGTCCTGCCAGCCCCCCATAGGACCTTCGGCGAGAACACCGTACTGCCGTTCATAGCGGAACGTCGCCGCGGGATCTGCATGATCACGCAAGTGCAGCACCGCCTGGACAAGGGTTCCCGCTTCGGCCCGCCCGCCTGACTCAGGCGGGCAGCCGGGGCACGCTGTCGATCAGTCGCCGGGTGTACGGGTGCTCCGGTGCGCCGAGCACCCGGTCGGTGGCGCCCTGTTCGACCAGCCGGCCGCGTTCCAGCACCGCGGTGCGCTCGCACAGGGAGGCGACCACCGAGAGGTCGTGGCTGACCATGACCAGGGTCAGGTCGCGCTCCTGCTTCAGCTCGGCGAGCAGGTCGACGACCTTCACGCGGGTCGTGAGGTCGAGCGCGCTCACCGGCTCGTCGGCGAGCAGCACGCGCGGATCGCAGACGATGGCGCGGGCGATGGCGACGCGCTGCCGCTGGCCGCCGGAGAACTCGTGCGGGTAGCGGTCGGCCGCGTCGGCGGGCAGCCCTACCCGCTCCAGGGCGGCGGCCACCTTCGGCGCCGCTGTCGTGCGGCTGTCCAGGCCCAGGGAACGCAGCGGTTCGGCGACGATGGCGGCCACACGGCGGCGCGGGTCCAGGGAGGAGTACGGGTCCTGGAAGACGCACTGGACGCCCCGCCGGAACCGGCGCAGCTGCCGCCGGTCGCGCGGGGCGAGGGGCTCGCCGTCGAAGCGGACCGTGCCGCGGGTGGGACGGGCGAGGCCGAGCAGGAGACGCAGCAGGGTGGTCTTGCCGGCGCCGGACTCGCCGACCAGCGCCAGCGACTGTCCCGGTTCGACGGCGAGGGACACGCCCTGGACGACGTCGGCTGCGGCGCCCCGGTAGCGGACGGCCACGTCGTCGAGTTCGAGTACGGGGGTCATCGGGCGCTCCTCAGGTCCAGGGCGGCCTCCAGCTTGCGGGCACCGGCGACGAGCGTCCGGGTGTACTCGGCGGTCGGCGTGCCGATCACGTCGAGGACCGGCCCCTCCTCGACGGCCCGGCCGTCCTTGAGGACGAGGGCCCGGTCGGCGATCTTCGCGACGACGGCGAGGTCGTGGCTGACGAACAGCACGGCCATCCCGCGCTCGCGCACCAGGGTGTCGAGCAGGTCGAGCACCTCGGCCTGCACGGACACGTCGAGGGCGGTGGTGGGTTCGTCGGCGATGAGCAGGTCGGGCTCGCAGGCGAGGGCCATGGCGAGGGCGACGCGCTGGCGCTGGCCCCCGGAGATCTCGTGCGGGAAGGCACGGGCGATCCGCCCGGGTTCGGGCAGCCGGACCCGGTCCAGGGCCTCCCCCACGGCGGCCCGCAGCTGCCTGCCCTTGAGGCCGGTACGGCGGGCGAGCGGTTCGGCGATCTGCCGGCCCACCCGCATCAGCGGGTCGAGGGCGGTCAGCGGTTCCTGGAAGACCACGGCCGCCCGGCGTCCGCGGACCGCCGTGAGCTGCTTCTCGGTGGCGCCGACGACCTGCGTGCCGGCCAGCGTCACGCTCCCCTCGGCGCGCATCCCGTCGGGCAGCAGGCCGAGCAGGGCGAGGGTGGTCAGGGACTTGCCGGAGCCGGACTCGCCGATCAGGCCGAGCCGTTCCCCCGCGTCGATCCGGAAGGAGATGCCGTCGACCAGGGCGCGACCGTCGGCGGTGCGCACGGTCAGGCCGTCCACGTCGAGGAGGGTCATGGCCGCCTCCGTCGGGTCGCCGGGTCGAGGGTGTCCCGCAGCCCGTCGGCGATCAGGTTGACGCCGACGACCAGCAGGACCAGCAGGATGCCGGGGGCCAGCGCGCCGGCCGGGGCGGTGGTGAAGGTGGCCTGGGCCTCCTGGAGCATGCGTCCCCAGGAGGCGTTGGGCGGCGGCGCGCCGAGACCGAGGTAGGACAGGCCGGCCTCGGCCAGCACGGCGAGGCCGAACTGGAGGGCGAGGTTGACCACGAGGGTCGGCCAGATGTTGGGCAGCACGTGCCCGACGACGGTGCGGGGCCAGGAGGTGCCCGAGGTGCGGGCGGCGGTGACGTAGTCCTGGGCGAGGACCCGCTTGACCAGGATCCGCACCAGCCGGGCGACGACGGCGCTCTGGGCCAGGCCGATGGCCAGGACGGCGGAGCCGAGGGTGGCTGAGCGGGCGGCGACGACGAGCATCGCCAGCAGCAGCGTCGGGAAGGCGATCAGGATGTCGAGGAAGGCGGCGAGGGTGTCGTCGAGCCATCCTTGCGCGAACGCGGCGAGCACCCCGAGCGTGACACCGATCAGCGCGGCGATCAGCACCGAGCCGAGGCCGGCCTCGACGGCGATTCGCGAGCCCGTCATGAGCTGGGTGAACAGGTCCCGGCCCAGTTTGTCGGTGCCGAGCAGGTGACCGCCGCCGGGACCGGCGAGCCGGCCGCCTGAGGTGTCGTCGGTGGCGTACGGGAGCCAGACCAGCGAGACGAGCGCGAGCAGCGCGATCAGTCCGGTGAGGGTGCAGCCCGCGAGCAGCGTCGCGGAGCGGCGGCGGCCGCGGACGGGTGTGGCGGCCGGCGTCTTGTCCAGGACGTCGGTCGTGGTCATCGGGCGGCTCCCGACAGCCGGCCGCGCAGCCGCGGGTCGATGATCCGCTGCACGAGGTCGGCGACGAACCCGATCAGCAGGACGGCGAGGGTGGAGACGAACAGCACGCCCTGGATCACCGGGTAGTCGTGCTGGGCGATGCCGGTGGCGAGCAGCGAGCCGAGGCCGGGCAGGGCGTACACGGACTCCACGACGACGGCGCCGAGCAGGGTGGAGGCGAGTTCGATGCCGAGTACGGAGATCACCGGTACGGAGGCGTTGCGCAGGCCGTGTCGCCACATGGCGGCGGGGAAGGACGCGCCGAGGGCGCGGGCGGTGCGCAGGTGGTCGCTGCCGAGGACGTCGAGGGTGGCCGAGCGGACGTAGCGGATCAGGGAGGCGCTCATCACCAGGGCGATGGTCACGACGGGCAGGACCAGGGAGCGGACGGCGTCGGCGGGCGCGGACCAGCCGTCCTGCGGGAAGCCGCCGGCGGGCAGCCAGCCCGCGTTCAGTGCGAACACCGCGATGAGGATCATGCCGAGCCAGAAGACCGGTACTGCCATGCCCAGTTGGGAGACCCCGCTGAGCAGGGCGCCGTACCAGGTGTGCCGCTTGTGGGCGGCGACGAAGCCGACGGGTACGGCGACGAGGACGGCCAGCACGAACGCGGCCAGCGTCAGCGGGACGGTGACGTTCAGGCGGGCGGAAACCTCGGGGCCGACCGGCAGCGAGCTGACGAAGGAGGTGCCGAGGTCGCCGCCGGCCAGCTGCCCGAGCCAGTGGGTGAACTGCTCGGGCAGCGGCCGGTCGGAGCCGATCGAGTGGCGGGCCGCGGCGATCTGCTCCGGGCTGGCGCCCACCGAGGTGAGCGCGTTGGCCGGGTCGCCGGGCAGCAGGCGCAGCAGGACGAAGAGCACCACGCTGGCCATCACCAGCGACACCACCAGGAAGGCGAGGCGTCTGAGGAGGTAGCGCCCCATCAGTCCTTCTTCTTGATGTCGAAGGCGTAGAACTGGGAGTTCAGGCCGTTGAGCGGGTAGCCGGAGACCTTGGAGCTCGCGACCACGATCTGCGGGTAGAGGTAGAGCCAGTCGCTGGCCGCGTCCTCGGCGGTCTGACGGTTGACCTTCTTCAGCAGGTCGGTCTGCTGCGCGGTGGTGGTGGCTTCCTCGGCCTGCGCGACCCACTTCGTGACCTGCTTGTTGTCGTAGCCCCAGTAGAAGTCGGGGTTGCCGTACCAGACCAGGTCGCGGTCGTTGACGTGCTCCTGGAGCGTCGCCGTGAAGTCGTGGTTCTTGTAGACCTTGGTGTACCACTCGTCGGGCGTGATCGTGTTGATCTTGACGTCGATGCCGACCTTGGCGAGCTGTGCCTTGATGAAGGTCGCGGCCGTGGGGTGCGGGTCGTAGTTGGGGGTGTCCAGGGTGAAGGAGAAGCCCTTGGCGTAACCGGCTTCTGCGAGCAACTGCTTGGCCTTGGTGACGTCGTAGGCGTTGACCTTGGTGAGGTCCTCGTACCAGGGGTCGGTGGGCGGCACCATCGAGCCGATGAGCTTGCCGTAGCCGCCCCAGACCGACTCGAGGAGCTTCTTGTCGTCGATGGCCGCGGAGACGGCCTGCCGCACCTTGACGTCCGTGAAGGGCTTGGCCTTGTCGTTGAAGGCGAGCAGCAGCTTGGTGGTGGAGTTGCCGTCGTTGACCTTGTAGTTCTGGTTGCTCTTGAACTGGTCCAGGGCGTCCGGGGACTGTTCGCTGGTGACCACGTCGACGGCGTTGGTCAGCAGGGCGTTGTTGAGGGCGGTGGCGTCCTTGAAGTAGTGGAAGACGACCTGCTTGTTGGCGGCCTGGTCACCCCAGTAGCCGGGGAACCGGTTCAGGCTCAGGGCCGAGCCGCGCGTCCACTTGCCGAGGCTGTAGGGGCCGGTACCGTCCTCGCTGGTCTTCAGGTTCTTCGCCTGGGAGTTGATGATCCAGACGTAGGAGAGGTTGTAGACGAAGGAGATCGACCGCTGGGACAGCGTGACCTTGACGGTGTGCGCGTCGGGGGTGGCGATGTCCTTGACGACTTCGAGGTTGCTCTTGCGGGCGGACTGCGAGTCGTCGGCGAGGACCTTCTCCAGGCTGTACTTGACGTCGGCGCTGGTGAGTTCCTTGCCGCTGTGGAACTTCACGCCGTCGCGCAGGGTGAAGGTGTAGGTGAGGCCGTCGGCGCTGGCCTTGTAGTCCTTCGCGAGGAGCTTGTCGACCTTGCCGTCGTCGGTGAGACGGAAGAGTCCTTCGTAGACGTTGCCGTTGAGGGCCTCGGTGACGCCCTGGCCGCCGCCCGCGGTGTTGTCGAGGTTCTGCGGCTCGTACAGGGAGCCGATGTTGACGGTGGCGTTCTTGTCCCAGGTGCCGCCGGAGGCGCTGGTCGCCGAGCCGCCGCAGGCGGTGAGGACGAGCGCGAGGGTGGCGGTGGTCGCGGCGGCGTACAGGGCGGGCTTGTTCAGTCTCATGGCGTGCGTGCGCTTTCGTGCTGCGGTACGGGAAGGGAGCGTCGGGCGATCAGTGCTGTGCGGCGAAGCCGTCGCGGAAGACGGGGCGCTTCTCGCCGGCCTCGACGGGCAGGTGGAAGCGGTTCTGCCGCGGCGGCATCGGACAGTTGTACTGATCGGAGAAGCCGCAGGGCGGCACGAAGGCCCGGTTGAAGTCGAGGACCACCCGGCTCTCGTCGGCGGTGCGCTCGACGAACAGGAAGCGGCCGGCACCGTAGGTGGTGTCGCCGTTGGTCGGGTCGCCGAAGACGAGCAGCAGGGTGCCGTCGTCGTCGAAGGCGCTGAGGGTGTACTCGCGGCCGTCGACGGTGAGCGTGATGTCGCCGGGGACGACGAGGTCGCGGCTGCCGCCGTTGTCCCGGATGTGTTCGAAGGCGATCCGCCGAGCGCCCGGGACCGGGGTGTAGGCGGCTTCCAGGACCCAGGCGGGGTCGTACGGGAAGGTGTCGACGCCCTCGAAGTGGCGGATGGCGGGCGCCTCGGCGTCCCAGAAGCGCAGGCCGTGCTCGGGCTCGCCGGTGACGAGGTCGGTGCGGCTCAGCGTGGTGACCGTCACGGTGTCGGGCTGCCCGGCGCGGGCGGCGTCTGCGTCGACCTGCTCCCCCGCCGGGAGCCAGCGGGTCTCGACGAGGGCGAGGTTGCCGGTCGGCGAGGTGAGCGCACGACGGCGCCCGGCACACCAGGCGTCCCACTCCTGTCGCGGGTCGACGGGGGCCGGAGAGGCGGAGGAGTGGGACACGTCGGTACTCATTCGGCTAGCAGGGCTGGACCGCCACGGAAAGTCACAACGTGGCCAAAGCAAGTACTTTATCCGCCATAAGATCGCCTAATGTCAAAACCCATCTCGGCCATTGAGACAGCTGATGGACGAGGTCACAGCCGTTCGCGCCACGGCCACGGCGGTCCGGGTGGACGCAGATTGAGTTACGTGCTCGCACTCGGCGAGACATCGCCACTCTTGGCGATCACCCGGTTTCGAGGGTCCCGGCCCCACGCCCCCGTCCGCCGTCCGCCGTCCGCCGTCCACCGTCCACCGTCCACCGTCCGCCGTAGAACAGCCGGCGCGCATGAAGCGGACGTCACAGCCCGGAAACAGCCGATTCGCCAGGCGCCCGTCCTGCCGTGCAGGCGCCCGTCCTGCCGTGTTGGATTGCCGAGACGGTGCAGCGAAATCTGCTGCGGCCTCCGCCCCGCCGGATCGTTTCGTGCCGCGTGGCCTGGGTGTACCCGACCGCCGAGTACCAGACCCGGATCCGGGGCGGCCTGTTCGCCATCCCCGGCGCCGCCCACTCCTGGACCCGGGAGGCCGGAGCCATTCGTCGGTGCCCCTCCGCCAGGGCCTGGGCCGCGGCGAGCTGTCTCGCGCGACCGTGCGGCCGCCCAGATCCGGGGGACCATGGAAGCACTGCGAGGTGCAGGGGCACAGGCCACAGCCTGAAGCCGGCGTAGGGCGGCGTGTCGCGCCGGCAGGCGGAGGGAGTGCTTGGATGAGGACAGCCGATCCCTTCGGCGCCGAGGGTGACCAGCCGGGTTCCGGACCGAGACAGCCACGTGAGTTGCTGGATCTGCTCAGTGTTGCGGCAGTGCTGCTGGATGCCGAGGGGCGGATCGTGCTGTGGAGCCCGCAGGCCGAGGAGCTCTTCGGCTACACCTCGCCGGAGGCGCTGGGCCAGTACGCGGCGCGACTGCTGGTCGATGAGCAGCACGTGGAGCTGATGATCAGGCTGTTCAGCGAGGTCATGAGGACGGGACAGGGATGGTCCGGCGCCTTCCCTGTCCGGCACAAGGACGGCAGTACCCGGCTGGTGGAGTTCCGCAACATGCGGCTGCTGGGCGACCGGGGTGACTTCTACGCCCTGGGCATCGCCACCGACGAGGCGGCCCTGCGCCAGGTGGAACGGGACGTGGCTCTGTCCACGCGGCTGGTCTCGCAGTCCCCGATCGGGCTGGCCGTGTTGGACACCGACCTGCGGTACGTGGCCGTCAATCCGGCGTTGGCGCAGATCAACGGTGTGCCTGCCGAAGACCACATCGGGCGGCCGGTCCGCGAGGCCCTGCCCTTCCTGGAGGTCGATACGATCGAGGCCGCGCTACGGCATGTCCTCACGTCCGGAGAGCCCCTGATCGACCAGCACAGCGTGGGGCGCACTCCCGCCGACCCCGACAACGATCACGCCTGGTCAGCCTCCTATTACCGGCTCGATGGTCCCGGCGGGCGGGTACTGGGGGTGGCCATCGTGTTGGTGGATGTCACCGATCGGCACCGCGCCCGGCAGCGCTTGGCCCTGATCGCCGACGGCTCCGCCCGTATCGGCACCTCCTTGGACGTGGAACAGACCGCCCGCGAGCTGGCCGATGTCGCCGTCCCTGAGCTCGCCGACGTGGCAGCGGTGGACATCCTGGATTCCATCCTGAACGACCGCCACCCGACGGCACCCGGCGCCGGCCGGGCACTCTTCCGCGCCCTCGCCGTGAAAGCCGCGTACCCCACCGAGGCCGTCCGCGCCGCCGACCCTCCCGGCCACCTCGCCAGCTACGGCGCGGAGCGCCTGGCCACTCAGTGCGTGCGGACCGGCCGCCCGATTCTGATACCCCACGTCGGCGAGCGGGACCTGGCCCGTATCGCCCGTGACGCCGCCGCCGCCGCCATCCTGGCCCGCGCCGGCGTCCACAGCCATCTCATAACGCCCCTGATCGCCCGTGGCGAAGTGCTCGGCACCCTGGGCCTCACTCGCGCCCGCAACCCGCTGCCCTTCGACAACGACGACCTCCTCCTGGCCGGTGAACTGGCCGACCGAGCCGCGGTCTGTATCGACAATGCCCGTCTGTACCAAGACGCACGCAACACCGCGGTCACCCTCCAGCGCAGCCTGCTGCCGGACCTCCCATCGCAGCAAGCGGGCCTGGAGATCGCCTCCCGATATCGGCCCGCCGGAACGACCACCGAAGTCGGTGGCGACTGGTTCGATGTCATCCCCCTCGTGGACGACAAGACAGCGCTGGTCGTGGGCGATGTGATGGGCAGCGGCATCAGCGCTGCCACCACCATGGGGCGCCTGCGCACCGCCACCTCCACCCTGGCCGACCTCGGCCTCCCACCCACCGAAGTGCTGCACCACCTCGACAAGATCACCGCTGACCTGGAGCAGTACGCCACCTGCGCCTACGCCATCTACGACCCGCACCGCGCCCTGTGCCACATCGCCGTCGCCGGACACCTGCCGCCCGTGCTGATGCGCCCGGGCGAGGCCCCCGAACTGCTCGATCTGCCTACCGGCGCGCCCCTCGGGGTCGGCGGTGTCGCCTTCGAAGTCACCACCGTCGGCCTGGCCCCCGGCGACCAATTGGTCCTCTACACCGACGGCTTGGTCGAGACCCGCCACCACGCCATCGACGAGCGCCTGGACCTCCTCCTCCAACTGCTGCACAGCCCCGACCGATCCTCGGAAGAGACCTGCGACCGGCTCCTGGACACACTGCGCGATCCGGACGACCACGACGACGTCGCCGTACTGATCGCCCGAGCCCGACACTAGGCCGCGTATCGAGTCGTGATCAGTGGGCGGTCCGGGTGAGATCTCTGACCCCGATCATCGAGGCGCGCAGGTGGAGGCCGGCGAGGTGGCGGTCGGAGGTTTTGGGGTACTGGGTGGCGATGCCTCGCCAGGACCTGAGCTTGTTGATCACGCGCTCGACGGTGTTCCTCTCCTCGTAGCGGTCAGCGTCATGCCTGACGCGTCGGCGCGGACCGGCCATCGGCATGACCGTCAGGCGCGCACCACCGCTTCGGCCAGACCCCTCGTGGAACCGGTCGGGCATGACGGACGGGGGTCCGTGGCCGGCTCGGGGCACCAGCCGCGGCCCAGGGTCCTGTGGAGCGTACCCAGGCTGCTCCGTGTCGCTGGGAACTTCACCCGCTAGGTCGCCCACGCCGTGCGAGAGAACCTGCGCTGCATCGACCTGGTCCGCTATTCGTCCTTCGGACAACGAGTACATCGGCCTTGAATCATGGTCTTGGTCATCAGAAAGCCGCCGGTCCGGCCGACCCTCGCCGGCACCTGGTGCGCTGCGAGCACCCGCCTGTCCGAACGGAGAACCGCCTCGCCGCGGGACCCGCCCGGATTCTGTGGCCCACTGAGCGCGCCGGCACGCGCTGTCACGCCGGCCCGTCGGCCCGCCGCCCACCGGTCCTCGGTAACCACGTGGGAAGGGGCTGCTCTGTCCAAATGGTCTTGCCGGTGCCGGTATATCGCGTCCCCCAGCGTTCGGTGAGCTGGGCAACCAGCATGAGGCCGCGTCCGCCCTCGTCGAAGATGCGGGCACGGCGCAGATGGGGTGAGGTGCTGCTGGCGTCGGAGACCTCGCAGATCAGCGTCTTTCCCTTGATCAGCCGCAGCTGAATGGGCGCGCCGCCGTAACGGATGGCGTTGGTCACCAGCTCGCTGACCACGAGTTCCGTGACGTAGGTCAGCTCGTCCAGGTCCCAGGCGTGGAGTTGGGCGGCCGCCTGAGAGCGAGCGCCTGCGACGGCCTCCGGATCGTTGGGAAGGTTCCAGACGGCGATGTGCCCGCAGTCCAGAGCACGCGTACGGGCGATGAGCAGGGCGGCGTCGTCGGTGGACCGCTCGTCGAGCAGAGCCTTGAGCACCTTGTCGCAGGTGGTCTCCAGCGACGAAGCCGCGGCGGCGGCGAGGACGCCGCGCAGGGCATGCAGACCGGCATCGGCATCGCGATGGCGTGACTCGATCAGGCCGTCGGTGTACAGCGCAAGGAGACTGCCCGCGGGAACTTCGTGCTGGACGCACTCGAACGCCATCCCACCCACACCAAGTGGCGGGCCGGTGGGCACTTCGAGGAAATCCACTCTGCCGTCAGGGCACACCAGTGCGGGCCAGAGGTGACCCGCACTGGCGAGCGAGCACGTGCGGGAAATGGGGTCGTAGACCGCGTACAGGCAAGTGGCTCCGAATTCTCCCGACGACGCCTCCGCACCGGAGTCGGTCCCGGAGCTCAGCCGGACCACAAGGTCGTCAAGGTGGGTGAGGAGCTCGTCCGCGGTCAGATCGACGTCGGCGAGAGTACGCACGGCCATGCGAAGGCGCCCCATGGCGGCCGAGGCGGAGATGCCGTGGCCGACCACGTCGCCGACCACGAGGGCGACGCGGGCGCCGGAAAGCGGGATGACGTCGAACCAGTCACCGCCGACGCTGATGGGCGAGTCTGCGGAGAGGTAGCGGCCGGCGACCTCCACGGCTGCCTGGGCGACAGTCCCCTGTGGCATAAGGCCGTGCTGGAGAGCCAGCGCCGTCCTGCGCTCGCGGGTGTAACGGCGGGCGTTGTCGATGCACACCGCGGCGCGCGCCGCCAGCTCCTCGGCGATCTGCAGGTCGTCGGGTCCGTACGGCGCGGCCGAGGGCGCCAGTCGGGTGAAGAGGGCGACGCCGAGGTTGGTACCGCGAGCGCGGAGCGGCACCGCGATCAGTGACTGCGCGCGATACCGAGCCACCCAGGCAGCCCGGTCGGGGTCGTGGGCCAGCCAGCGGGTGATCTCGGGCTCCCCGATCTGGTGCACGCTGCCGTGGCCGGTGGCCAGGCACCGGACCGGCGGTGAGAACTCCGGGTAGCGGGCCAGCTCGCCGACTGTGACTGCGGGCTTCACACCGGAGCGGATGGCTGTCCGCCGCAGCAGCAGGGGGCCGTCGACGGGGATCAGCGGGGGCTCGTCGCCGCGCAGCACGGCGTCCAGGAGATCGACGGAGACGAAGTCCGCCAGGGCAGGCACGGCTACGTCGGCCAGCTCCTGGGCGGTCCGGGGCACGTCCAGGCTGCTGCCGATACTCCTGCTGGCCTCGTTGAGCAGCGCCAAGCGCTCGCGGGCCGCGTACTGCTCGGAGAAGTCCAAGGCGGCCAGCTGCGCGCCGTGCACCAGTCCGAGGGAGTCCTTGAGCGGGGTGAAGTGGACGATCCAGGCGTGCGCGTGAGGCTCTCCCGGGACTCTGACGTAGTTCTCGATGTGCTCGGGCTCACCGGTTTGCAGCACGCGATCGAGAGACCGCTCTGGAGCCTGGAAGCCCTGATCCGGCATGTGCTCAGTGATCCGAAGCCCTCGAAGCTCCCGCTCGGAGGCGGCCAGCTGCTTGGCCATGGGCTCGTTGACGCGCAGGAATCGGCCCTCGGAGTCGTAGATCGCCAGGGAGAACGGGGACTGGTCGAACGACCAGCGGATCAGTGGGTCCGTGTCGCGCTCCGTCTCCTCCCGCACCCGGACCGCCACCAGCAGCCAACCGGCCCGACCGTCACCCAGGGGCAGCGGGCACACGCGCAACCGGCACTCCACCGCGCTGCCGTCCTGGTGGTGGAGTGCCACCGGCCCGGTCCAGCCCTCCTGCCGGGCGAATCGCTCACGAGCGGCCGCGGGGAGGGCCGATACGAGGAGCTGTGCCGCAGGCAGGCCGACGGCCTGGGCAGCGGAGAACCCGAGCAACTGCTCCGCACCGGTGCTCCAACAGGTCAGCACACCGTCCGGAGCCGCCACTGCCAGAGCCCCAGCGGCGGGAAACACGTCACCAGGGCAGCGCTCCGGTGGGTCCATGGTCGATCGTCTCCCCTTTCGAGTCCCCTGCTGATTCCAGGATCTCTCGGTCCTGGAGCTGGTTCCCGTCAAGCGATCGCTCGCGTGGGACGGCGCTGCCGGACAGCCGGCCGGATGGGTCCCATGGCCTGCGTGTTATGGCGGCCGTGGCAGGACGCACGGCAGTTTGCGGCCGAGCGACCTGCCCGTTCCCGTGCCGCCCGGATCTGCACCTGCGGGTGCTCCTGCCTGGCTGTTCCGCGATCCCTTCCGCTAGGCAAATCCCAGGTTGTCGCGCTGGGCACAGCCCCGGTGGCCAGTACTGACGCTGCTGCTGGCCGTGATCGCGCCGATGATTCTGGAGCCGGAGCAGCGCTGGCGGCCCCTTGCGGGCTGCCAGCCTCACGGTTCCGCCGGCCTTCGGTCGGGTGCGCGTCCCGGATCCTTGGATAACTCCCTGCGCGGCCGCCGAGATTCGGGGATTCTGGGTGACCATGACCGAAAATTTGAACGATGTCGCTCCGGACGGTGAGGCAAGGGCGCTTCTTCGGGTCCTGGACGGACAACGACGCCACGTTCTCGGCATCCTTGACGGGCTCGACGCAAAGGATCTTCGACGACCTGTGCTGCCTTCCGGCTGGCACTGTCTGGGGCTGGTCCAGCACCTGGCGCTCGATGTGGAGCGGTTCTGGTTCCGCGCGGTCGTCGCCGGGGACGAGGAGGTCATCCACGGTCTGACGAGCGGCGACGAAGCGTGGAAGGTTGCTCCGGAAGTGCCGGTCGTCGACGTGCTCGACCGATATCGGCGGGAAGCAGAACGCGCCGATGCCGTCATCACCGCCACTCCTGCCGGCGCCGCATTGGCCTGGTGGCCCCACGACCTGTTCGGCGAACCGCACCTGCACACCCTGCGCGACGTTCTGCTGCATGTCATCACCGAGACCGCGTGCCATGCCGGCCACCTCGACGCTGCCCGAGAGTTGATCGACGGCCGCCGGTGGCTAGTGCTGTGACCAGACAGGTTCGCCGTGTCGGTGAGCAAGAGGCGGACCCTGGCGGGTACCGGGAGGCGGGCGATGAGTGACAACTACCTGACTGTGATTCCGGCTGATCCGTACTGGCAGCCCACTCAGGATGTAGCGGATCGGGCTGCTGCTGTGCTGTCCACGATGCTTCCTGACGACGGGGCTCGCCGCGGCCTGGAGGCCCAGTGGCACGACAGTGTCGAGGTGGTCTTCTGCGGTGCGAACCTGGAGAAGATCTCCTGCCCACATTGCGGTGCGGAGTGTGCGCCTGGGTGGTGGGGAGAGGCCGTCTCGCAGCGCTACGACGAAGGCTTTACCACGCTCATGGTGACGGTTCCCTGTTGCGGCACCGAAGCGTCGCAACACGCAGATCTGACGGAGTCCTCCCAGTACTCCAACCGTAGATCGTGAACTCGGTGGTGAGGGGCGCCGGGGCAGCAGGTCGCCAGTGTCGATCAGCTCGTCCGAGATCGCCCACGCCGTCCGGGCGTCGGCCCCTTCTCCGTCTACCCGAGTTCACCGAGACGGAGGGCATCCCTTATCTCGCTGAGCTTCGCGGTCGTGGCCGGAGTCCGCTCCTGCGCGTGTTCAGCGAGCCGGAGGGCGTCGTCAATCTCGCTGAGCTTCACGGAGGACAGGACGGCCGCCCGCTCTATCAGGTCGTCCCGGGACACAGTGGTCAGCCACGTGCACGGGGTGAAGCCTGGACGCGGGAACGCGAGCCGCAGCACGCCTTCGAACGGTAGTCCTTCACCGACGCCGACCGTCACTTCGATGCCTAGACCGCTGATGTCGACGCCCGCCGGAGCGACGACCTGCATCACTCGGATCCCGGACGTGTCGTCTCCCGACAGCAGTACGACCAACCTCCGCTCGTCGAACTGGACCCACCAGACTTCGCCACGTTGCACAAGTCCTCCAGACACATGACGGCAGACAGACGGCACGCGACCCTGACGCGTTGTGCAGACGGGTGCGGCCACCGTTGATCATCGGTGTGTGAAGCCTGACGATCAGGCGGTCGCCGCACGAGCGTAGACCCTGCCCGCTGCCATGAGGCGTTCGAGGGCCGGATGGCCCGGACCCCGGGCCGATTCGCATGGGTCGAACCCCTACGTCGGGTCGGCCGGTTGGTGCTGGGGCCTGCTGTCGGACCTGCCGCGCAAAAACTGCTGGACCATCGCAGAGTGGACCGGAAAGAACACCCGGGACGGCATGCAGCACCTGCTCGGACGGGCCAAGCGGGACGCCGACCAGGTCGGAGCGGGTACGTGGAGTTGCATTGTTCCGGACGGGCTGCGGGAGACCGCGAAGCCGCTGATCCCTCCGTCGAAGGTGTGGTCGCAGGGCGGCGGTACGCACGACATGCCTGATGAGACGCCGCCGGTGTCGACCGCACCTTCCTCCATCGCCACCGCAATCTCTTGGAGCTCCTCCACGCGGCCGGCATTCGGTCCGCCGGTGAGAGGCCAGAGCCAGGGACGGTCACCAGGACTTCGGTGGAAGCGGACCTGGCCAACGCCAATGCCCGCGCCGCCTGTCAGTTCGCACGGGTCCGGCAACTGGAGAGCCACCTTCACGGCACCTCGGAAACAGGCGTGGCGCGAGCCCGGTCCGGGGAGCCCGGCCGGCACCGAGGAACTCCGGCAGACAATCATCCAGCTGGAACAGCGCAACATCGAACTGGCTCAGGCTCTGGAGGATCGGCAGGCAGAACTCGATGCCGCCCGCGCCACGAACCGCGACCTCACCCGCGTCCTGAACCGCCGGGGCTGACGCACCTGGGCCGACGTAGACCTGTCGGGCCTGATGGCCCCGCCGGGCTGTCCGTACAGCCGTACAACATGGTTGCCCAGCCGCCCCTACTGGAAGGCAGTCGGTTACGAGCGAGTCCTGGTGTCTCCGGTTCGTGTGTGGGTAGTCAGGCCGGTGAGGACCAGGGTGAGCCAGCGGGCGCGGGCGGCGGGTGGCTGGCTGGTGGGGGCGGTGCTGAAGAGCAGGTAGATGTCGTCGACGGTGACGTCTTGGTGGATGTCCCCGTTGGCCTGCCCTGCCTGGATCAGCGCGGCCAGCGCGGCGCCTGCGCGGGCTTCGGCGTCCCGGTCGACGGGGTCGGCGCCGAGGGCGCGGGCGGCGGCCTTGACGGCGTGGTTGGTGGCCGTCGCCTCCGTGACGCGGGCGAGGAAGTCGGTGATCTCGTCCACGGCGCGGGCACCGGTCGCGAGGCGTTCATGGGCGGCCTCGGCGGTCTCGGCGAGGTGCGTGGTGTGTTCGGCGATGACGGCGGCGACCAGGTCGGTCTTGGTCGGGAAGTGCCGGTACAGGGTGCCCACGGCCACACCCGCCGCGGCGGCGATCTCGTCCATGCCCGTGTCGGGGCCGTGCAGGGTGATCTGCTCGCGTGCGGCGTCGAGGATCTTCTTGCGGTTGCGGACCGCGTCGGCGCGCGGTGCTCGGCTCTGGACCATGGGCTCTCCTGCGGTGGGCGTCTCGGCTTGCATTAACGTGAACCATGGTTCATGATAAATAGTGAACCGGAGTTCATCTTACTCGGACAGGAAGTCCCCATGACCGCCAAGACCGCTCTCGTCACCGGCGCCTCCTCCGGCATCGGTGAGGCCACCGCCCTCAAGCTCCAGTCCCTGGGCTACATCGTCTACGGCGCCGCCCGCCGCACCGACCGCCTCCAGAAGCTGGCCGAAGCCGGCATCCGGCCCCTGGCCATGGACGTCACCGACGACGACTCCATGCGCGCCGGCATCGACCGCATCGTCGCCGAGACCGGCCGCATCGACGTGCTGGTCAACAACGCCGGCTACGGCTCCTACGGCGCCATCGAGGACGTCCCCATGTCCGAGGCCCGCTACCAGTTCGACGTCAACGTCTTCGGCGCCATGCGCCTGGCCCAGCTCGCCCTGCCCCATATGCGCGCCCAGCGCTCCGGCTCCGTCGTCAACGTCACCTCGATGGGCGGAAAGATTCACACCCCCCTCGGTGGCTGGTACCACGGCACCAAGTTCGCCCTCGAAGCCCTCAGCGACTGCCTCCGCCTGGAGACCAAGCCCTTCGGCATCGACGTCGTCATCATCGAACCCGGCGGCATCGCCACCGAATGGGGCTCCATCGCCGCCGACGGTCTGCGGAAAGCCTCAAGCGATGGTGCCTACGCCCGCCAGGCCGACGCGGTCGCCACCTCAATGACCTCCGAGGCCAACGCCAAGCGCATGTCCTCCCCGCAGGTCATCGCCGACGCCATCGGCAAGGCCGTCACCGCCCGCAAGCCCAAGACCCGCTACGCCACCGGCTTCGCCGCCCGCCCCATGATCACCCTCCGCAGCCTCCTCTCCGACCGCGGCTTCGACACCTTCATCTCCCGCGCCACGGGACTCCCACGGTCGGCCTGATCCGGGTTGCCCGGCTCCCACGGCCACAGCGGCGGGCGAGGGCAGGCCGCCCATGCGTGACGACGGTAGCCCGGCGTTTGTGCGCGTGCAGTCCGGACGGCGGGGTCGCCGAGCCGGCTCGAATACCTTGACTGGCGCTGGACGTTCTTCGTGCACATCCCGTTCGTCCTCGTCGCCGCAGCTGGCACCTGGCTCGTCATCCGCGGGCCCGAAGGCGGCCGCAACCACTCCCCCCTCGACATCCCCGGCGTACTCCTGTCCGCCCTTGGCCTCGTCGCCGTCGTCCACGGCTTCTTCGCCGCCGTGCTCTTCTTCGCGGCCGTCTTCTTCGCCGAGGTCTTGGCCGTGGCCTTCTTCTTCGCGGGTCTCTCGTGGACCTGCGCCTCGGTGTCCGTGTCCTCGCCGCGCGAGTCCTTCGCCTTGTCCACGATCTCCTGCAAGGCCGCCGTCAAATCGAGCACCCTCCCCGCAGGTTCCTCGACGCGCTGCCGCCGCAACCTGATGCGCACCCCTTCAGCGCAACGCCGCCTTTCCGGCGGCCGCGCGGCATCTGGAGCGTCACGCCGATGGACGAGAGCCTGCTGGGCGGCCCCGCTGATGACGCAGGAGTAGCCGCAAGAGATGGTGCGCCCCGGCCGGGACCAGCGCGGCGGCTTCGCTTCCCGCATCCGAATCCGACTGCCATTGCAGGTACCACCTATCCACACGCCGCACCCGAAGAGCCGCGGTGCAAGCACGCCCGACCGGCCCGGACCGGACCGGCAGTGGCCGCCCACCCGGTTCAGGGCAGTCTGCTCCAGGTGAGTTCAGCCGTGCGGTCCGCGCCCCACAGGCGGGTGGGCGTGGCGACGCGGAGCACGAGCAGGGGGCCGTCGAAGCTCACCTGCCGGACCTGGGACCGTCCGGTCCAGTTCGGGAAGAGGCTGGTGGTGACGTGGTGCTCGACGGTGGTCGGCCCGACGACCTCGAACGGGCCGCCGTACGCGACATAACCGGCCGCGGCCCGGGCGAGCTCGTCGTCCGCCGCGTCCTCCAGGCGCGCCGACCGCAGGGGTGAGCGGTCGGCTCGGCCAAGTTGGGCGGACATGTATCCCTGGGGGGTGTAGACGATCAGGCCGTACGGCGTGGGGCCCAGCGGACTGATGACCTCGCCGTCGGTGCTCGTGGCGGTGTACGACACGAGCTGCCAGGCGCCGAGCAGCCTTTCCCGGACCCGGTCACGCGCCGTGCGCGGCGAGTTCTCCGTCTCCGTTCGGTCGGTGAGGGACATGGCAGGGCCGCCTTTCGTATCGGGAGAGCGGACGGGCTCCGCCGGAGTGGGCGGAGCCCGTAGGGGGTGGTCAGTGCCGACCGGGTTCGCCGTCGACGAGCCGCCAGACACGCAGCGGGTTGGCCTGGCGCAGCGGCTCGGGCAGGAGGTCGTCCGGGAAGTTCTGGTAGGTGACCGGGCGGACGAACCGCTCGATCGCGCCCATGCCCACGGAGGTGAACCGGCTGTCGGAGGTCGCCGGGAACGGGCCGCCGTGGGTGGTGGCGTGGGAGACCTCCTGCGGGATCGAGAAGGCGTTGAACACGATGCGTCCGGTGCGCCGTTCCAGGATCGGCAGGAGCCGTTCGGCCGCGCCGCGGTCGTCGCCGTCGGCGTGCAGGGTCGCCGAGAGCTGTCCACGGAAGGCACGGGCCACCTCGAACAACTGGTCGGCGTCGGTCAGCCTCACCAGTAGGACCGCCGGGCCGAAGACCTCCTCGCGCAGGGCGGGTTCGGCCAGCAGCCGCTCACCGGTGACCTCGTACAGCAGGGCCTGGCCGTCCCCGGCGCGGGCCGGGTCCGTGCCCGTGCCGATCAGGGCGGCGCCGCCGTCCTCCATGCGCCGCGCGTTGCGGGTGTAGGAGTCGTGGATGCCGGGCGTGAGCATGGTCCGGGCGGCCGCCTTGCGCACCTCGGCGGTCGCGGCGTCCCGCAGTTCCCGGAAGCCGGGCCCGTCGACGGCGAGGAGGACGGCGGGCTTCAGGCAGGCCTGCCCGACGTTGTACATCGCGCGCTGCACCAGGCCGCCGCCGATCTCCGCGCCGCGGGCCGCCAGGGCCGCGGGCAGGACGAACGTCGGATTGACGCTGGTCATCTCGGTGAACACACGATGTGCACGTTGACCGGCCCCGTCGGGCCACCTGGCACAGTGCGCTCGGTGACCTCTGCGGGCAACATCGGGACGGGGCCCGCCTGGAGCTTGTTCAGCACGTCACGGGCGGCCGGGTACGACAGGTCGTACAGGGGCTTGCCGCCTGCGGCCGCGAGTTGGTCCAGGAAGTCCTGGTCGATCGTCTCCAGTTTCTGCGGTGGGTTGCCGCACGGCACGTATGCGGCGGCCGAGGCCACTGCCGCCCTGCCCTGGGCGGTACCCGGCGTGACGCCGTCATGGACGGTGCCACAGGCACTCATCGTGGTCGCCGTCGCGGTCAGGAACGCTGCCACGGCGAGGTGACGCAGGCGGCGGGTCCCGGGCACGGCGCGTATTACTCGCGCGTCTGGTGCTCTCATGTCTGCGGATTCCCTCAGTGAAAGAGTCGTCCCCCTCCGTAATCGTGGCTGGTCCGATCGGCGTACACCATCAGGGTTAGCCCAGACAGGGCACCTTCTTCCGCGCGCTCACGAGGCGGCTTGGTGTACGGATGTGCGCCGGTCTCTCGGCCTCGGCCGCAGAGCGCATCCAGTCTGGTTGACCAAGCGCCAGTTCGTCTGCGCCAGAGCCTCTGCGGCGGTCCAGCCTGTAGGAAGCGGCCGTCCGGTGAGCAGATGGCCGACGTGGCGGAGCCGTACCAATGAGCCGGCTCCGGCAAACGCAGCTGACCGCGCCCCGGCGGGCCGAATGGAGCTGGCGACCCGAAGAACGGCCGCACGGGCCTCTCGCGGTTCCCGCAAGGCGGATGAGACCACACGTGTACCCGCATGCACTGGCGACAGCCGGGTCGTGACATCGTCGGCCAGGCCCACTGGGGCTGCTGCCACGCCCCAGAGCACGTCACGTGGAGTACAGCGTCTCAATGTCGGCATGCAACTGTTCGGCCATGGGCGGCGCCTCGTACGTGCCGGTCACAACCTCGATATGGCAGCCCGATCCGGCGCAGGTCGCGGGCCTCCGGCAGATCGGTGAAGCGCCGGAGCGGGACGCCGTTGCAGAGGATGTCCGGGTGCGCGCACAGCAGGCACAGTCCGAGTCGACCGAACTGGCAGATTTCCTGGACCGTGGCCTGGTGCGAGCCTTTTCCGGTGACCAGAACCACCCGTCGGTCGTCCTTCGCAGCGAGGGCGGCGCCCACTGCCGCGGGAGTGACCCAGCCGATCGAGTCCCACAGGGTCTGGTTCTGGAAGGTCACGCCTTGGGAGCGTCGTGTGAAGGCCGTGCCCATGAGACCGTCCCCGTCTCGGCGACGAGGACGTCGTCCGGCTTCAGGAAGTGTTCCCGGCGGGGTAGAGATTCGCGGCAGTGATCGGAGCGTCGCTACCTGCGTCCGGCGCGGACATACGGATCGCTGCCTCCGCCGGGCGACGCCACTGATTCCGCGGGAGCTGCTCCGCGAGGGCACGCAGGAGATCGTTCATCTCCTCGCTCTGGCACGTCATTGCGCCGACGAGTACAAGCGTCAACCACCTCCGTCAACAGCACGGGAGCCCTACTGGTTGCGGCAGTCCCCGCCTGCCCGTCGTCACCCGACCGGTAGCCACACTGAGATCTCTCATCTATGGGTGCCGACGGCACGATCCGCGGCGGCACGCTTGGTCGCTGCGGCCACCGGAAAGGAATGAGGCCGTGAAGGAGTACGTACTCTTCGATCACGACGGCGTCCTGGTCGACACAGAGTTCTGGTATTTCAAGTCCGCGGAACGCGCTCTGGCGGAGGCCGGTTTCACGCTGGACAAGGACCAGTACCTCCGCGACATGACCCGCGGATCGGGTTCTTGGGCCCAAGCCAAGGCAGCTGGCCTGGACGAGCGGACCCTCAGCCGAGTTCGCGCGGCCCGTAACGGCTACTACCAGGAGTACCTGCGGACCGAGGCCATCGAGATCGACGGCGTCGTCGACGCTCTCACCGAGCTGTCGGCGTACGTCCGCATGGCCATCGTGACGACTGCGAAACGGGCCGACTTCGACATCATCCATGAAAAGCGCCAGATCAGGCAGTTCATGGATTTCGTCATTGTTCGCGAGGACTACGAACTCGCCAAGCCGCACCCGGAACCGTACCTGGCCGGACTGGAACGCTTCGGCGCCACCAGGGAAGAGGCCCTGGTCGTGGAGGATTCGGCCAGAGGGCTGGCCTCGGCTGTGGCGGCTGGTATCGACTGCGTCGTTGTCCACAACGAGTTCACGAAGGCGAACGACTTTTCTCGGGCAAGCTACCGGATCGGCAGCCTGCGCGAACTGAAGGACGTTCTCCTCAGGGCAGGCTGACGCACCTTGGCGCGGAGCCCGCCCCCCGGTGCGAGGGGTGCGGGCCGCACGCATGACCTACCCATCGCCCGCACCCACAAGACATCCGAACCTGCGAACGCCAGGGCGCCCCCGTCATCACCCTGGGGGGAACGCTAAAGACGCTCATTGAACATGTGCAGCGTTGCCGCTCCAGGGTGAGGACGGCTTTGGAGATGACGGTCATACGGTTGGGGCTGATGCGGGATCTGCGGAAGATCTGCCAGGACTTGAGCCTGCCATAGCGCGTTCAACGGGTGCCTGGCCTCGGCGAGTGCACGGTTGACGGTGCGCTGGGTGGGGGTGAGCTCGCCGCCGGGTGGCCGTTTGAGACCGGTGGCAACCCAGGGGCCGGCGCCGGTGTAGGCGCGGTCGACGAGGCGCGGGACTTCCTGGCGTTCGCAGATCCGGATGATCCTGCGGGTGCGGGCGGCGGTCAGGTCGTGGGTCCGGCCTGGCAGAGCGGGCGAGATCCACAGCTCGCACGCCACCGAGTCGACGTCTTATGAGCCATGCTTCGTGACAAGAGGCCCTACGCCTCAGCCCCACCGGCTCCCCAATCGGCTTGACACCATCAATGAGACTCACTCGACCAGGGTGTGCGGGAGGTCGAGTGCGGCAGGGTAGGGAACCAACAGGGCTCCTGTGCTGCTGAGTTGAGACGTCGAACGCCTCCCTCAACGGCACAGGAGCCCTGTCCGTTGCGCACCCCGCCCTCACGCCAGTTCCGTCCCCCCGATCAGCAGCCGCTCCGAAAAGGCTCCGTCAATCGTTTGCTCAGACGGGAAGTTCGGTGATGCTGAGGGCGAAGTCCAAGTTCCCCACCCCGTGGTTGGCGAGGCCCACCGTGACCACGCCCGCTCCCTCCAGCCAGTGCGCCATTTTCAGGCTGCCGACGTCCAGCGGTCGCATCCCGAGGCTCCCGATGAACGCCTCCACACTTGTCTTGGCCTGCGCACTGTCGCCGGCGATGAAGACGTCGGGCCGACCCTTCTCCAGGACATGACGGAAGACGGTGTTGAACGCCTTCACCACGCTGGCGCTGGCCGGTGCCGCCTTGGCGACTTCCTGCGCGATCGAGGTCTCCTCGCGGTGGGCCAGCCCGTCGAACGTGGAATTGAAGGGGTTGCTGATGTCGACGATGACCTTGCCCGCGAGAGCGTCTCCGTACTGGGCGACGACCGGCACGACACCGTCGTGCAACAGGGCCACGATGACGATGTCCCCGGCCGGGGCGGTGCCCCATTCTCCCGTCGTGGCGCCGCCGCCGAGAGTCTTGGCCAGGTCAGCGGCCTTGGACTGATCGCGGCCCATGACCTCGACGGTGTTGCCGCCCGTTATCGCCCGCGCGCCGATGGTGCGGGCCATGTTCCCGGTCCCGATGATGCTGATGCTGCTCATGAGATGTCCTGACCTGATTGTGGTGGTCCAGTTCAATTGTGGTGGTCCGGTTCAGAGGGCGGTGGTGCCGCCGTCGGCGACGAGTTCCATGCCGTTGACGTAGCTGGAGTCGTCGGAGGCGAGGAAGAGGGCGGCGGTGGCGATTTCGTCGGGGCGGCCCATCTGGCCGCGGGGAATGAGGGACTCGAACTGGCGCTTGGTGGCCTCGTCGAAGAGCTCTTCCTGCTTGGCGGTGGCGACCTGGCCGGGGGTCAGGACGTTGACGCGGATACGGCGGTCCTTGAGCTCGTTGAGCCAGATGCGAGCCCAGGCCTGCTGGACGGCCTTGCTGCCGGCGTAGACGCTCCAGCCGGGGAAGGCTCCGAGGGAGGCGTTGGAGCCGGTCATGAGGATGGAGCCGCCGTCGTTGAAGAGCGGGAGGGCCTTCTGGACGGTGAACAAGGTGCCGCGGGCGTTGAGCCCGAACCAGGTGTCGAACTGGGCCTCGGTGATTTCGCCGAGCGGGGCGGGCTCGCCCCCGCCTGCACTGGCCCACAGCACGTCGAGGCTGCCCTTCTCCCGCTTGACGGTGTCGTACAGGCGGTCCAGGTCGTCCAGGTCGGCGGCGTCGCCCTGGACGCCGGTGACGTTGCGGCCGATCTGCTTCACGGCCTCGTCCAGGGCGTCCTGGCGGCGGCCGGTGATGAAGACGTGCGCTCCCTCGTCGACGAACAGCTTGGCGCCTGCCAGCGCCATGCCGCTGGTGGCGCCGGTGATGACCGCGACCTTGCCGTCGAGCTTTCCCATAGTCGTTCCCTTGGGTCGATGGTTCCGTGCGTGCCTGGGACGGCGGCTTTATGTACACCGCCCTGTGTGCTTACCGTAGGGGGCGGACGTCCGGGACGCAAACTATGTACACCGGTCGTTACCCGACTGCGGTACGCTGGAGCTATGACGGAGTTGGAGAAGGGCCCCACGGGCCGCCGCCGCGGCCGGGGCGCCCGCGAGCGCATCCTCAGCGCGTCCCAGCAGCTGTTCCGCGAGCAGGGCATCAACCGCACCGGCATGGACCAGCTCTGCGCGGCGGCCGAGGTGTCCAAGCGCACGGCCTACCAGCACTTCGCCGGCAAGGACGAACTCGTCGCGGAGTACCTGCGCCGATTCGACCCCTCCGTTCTGTCCGGCGTGTTCGACCGCACCGATCTCACGCCCCGCGAACGGCTCCTCGCCGCGTTCGACGTCCCCCCCACCACCCCCCTGTGCCCGTACATCGCGGCGGCCGTCGAACTCCACGACCCCCAGCACCCCGCGTCCCAGTGCGCACGCGACTACAAGAAGGCTGTCGCCGCGCGGCTCGCCGACACCGCCCGCGAAGCCGGCGCTGCCGACCCTGAACAGCTCGGCGAGCAGCTCGCGCTGCTCATCGACGGTGCCGCGGCCCGCACCCGGGTCCTCGACGCCGACGCCTTCCCCACCGCCGCCGCCATCGCCGTTGTCCTCATCGACAACGCCCTCCCTGCCACGGCCGGCGATGACCGGCGACGGGAGGAAGTGTCAGGTTGACCTGGCACTCCGCGGCCGGGCTGGACGCGCTGCCGGCCGCGCGGCTGCACCCGCTGGTACGCGACACCAGCCGCCCTACCTGGCCCGGACCTGCTGGGTTTTACGGAACCGACCGCTCGCCCGCTGAAAGCCGCAGCAGAAGCCGCCGCGGAGACCGGCGACCCCCGAGGACCCGCCGCCGTGGTCGGCCTGGCAGCTGCTGGCCCCGCACGCTGCTGTGGTGCTGAACAGCCTCAGCGCTCTGCCGGACAGCTCAACGGCACGGGAGCCCTGGCTGTTGCGGACGTCGCCCTCACTCTGCCACCGTCACCCGATCAGTGGCCACGCTGAACATGCTCATTGTGGCGAAGGGCAGTCCTGCGTTGTCCCGCAGGTGCTGCAGTTTCTGATTTATTAGGCCGGCGCGAGAGACAAAGATACCGGGCAGGACGCAGGCGCTTCTCGCGTCCCCGAGCATGTTGCCAATCTGCACCGGCCGGCGGTGATAGAGCGCCGCGGCGATAAGCTGCTCACTCTCCGCCGCAAGGTGGTGGTCAGGGCGCCCACGCCGCGACCATGGGCGTATCCGTCGGCGCTGTACGCCGTGTTGATTTCGTTGCTACCGACCCACTCGATGTCTCGGTGCTCGGCAATGGCGTCGTCGACAGGGAAGGCGAGGTCGCCGGGAACGCCAAAAAAAGTGCTGCACGCGGACGTCCCGAACGCGGTTCAGGACATGCTGGATGACGGTCGTGATTGGGAGCTCTTCTTTAGTCGATGACGGCTTTGACCATGAACCGCCCGCAGGCAACCAGTGCGTCGCGTACGCTTTCGCACCGTGTTCTGCTGCCGGATGTGGCTGGAGGGCGTGTGCCGCACCGTTTGACGGCCGCGGGGAATCCCACAGTGCTCACCTCGTTGCGTAATGTATTCACCACGCGGCACGCTTCGACGGATCAAGTCTCGCTTGTCCCATCAGGAACACCACTCGGCCCCGCCCCGTGCACGCGAGGCGCTTCTCGCCTCTGTGAACCGGCCCGATATGCATCCAGGTTGCCTTCTGCTCTGAGGATTTGATGCGTGATGTCGCCTGGGCACATAGCGGGGGCGGTGCCAACGAGTCAGCAGGTGATGATGGTGGCCGGTACTGGATATGGCGTGGACGCCGGCGGACTACGGTGACCAGGTACATGTGATCGGTAAAGAAGGGCCGAAGGGGTTCCGCGCGGATGCCGTGTGGGTCGAGCGCAATCACCAGCAGGGCGTCACACTGGAACAGATCACCGCCGGCTTCGGCGTCCGCTCGTTTTCCCTGCCAGATGCTGAGGTGGCCGGGCGGCGTTACCGTCATATGGTGAGGCAGGGACGCTGTTCATGGCCTCGGCGGGCTTCAACGCCGTTGCATGTGGCCTTCTTTTACCCTCCGACGCGTCCTTGCGACGATTCTGGACAGGGAGGCCCCAGATGGCTTGCTCTCCGCGCCGCGATATCGCGATGACTCTGGTGGTGGCAGCAATCGCCGCCACCACTACTGCCGCGGCCGTGCCAGGCGGTGCCACGGACGCCGTGCACCAGGCTGCCCGGCAGACGAAACCTACCGTTGTCCTGGTGCACGGAGCTTGGGCGGACGCGTCGAGCTGGAATGGCGAGATCAGTTTGCTGCGCCGCGCCGGCTACACGGTCCGTGCCATCGGGAACCCTCTACAGGACCTGACGACTGACGCGCAGACGGTTCACGACTTTCTGAAAACCATCAAGGGCCCGATCGTCCTGGCGGGGCACTCCTACGGAGGGTCGGTCATCACCAACGCCGCCCAGGGGGTCAGCAACGTCAAGGCGCTCGTCTATGTCGACGCCGCCGCGCCGGCTGTCGGCGAGACCACGGCACAGCTCAGCGGCCCGACGTCGGTCTTGACAAAGGGGTCGCCGGCTGATCTGTACGATGCCGTGCCGTACCCGAACGCCCCGTCCAACGCGTCCGCTCTATATCTCAAGGAGAACGTGTTCGTCAGCAAGTTCGCAAGCAGCGTGCCCCATGGCCAGGCGGTCAATCTGTGGGCCACGCAGCGTGCCGCCACAACCGTGGCTTTCAACACTCCTTCCAAGTACGCGGCGTGGAAGACGATTCCCTCCTGGTACTTCATCAGCAGCGGTGACCAGATCATCACCCCTGCCTCGGAGCAGAAGATGGCGCACCGGGCCGGATCCAAGGTGACGCTGTACAAGGGCGGTTCCCACCTGACGCTCGTCTCGGACCCTGCGGCAGTGACCAAGGTGATCCAGTCAGCCGCCTCGTCCGTCCGCTGAGCGCGCGGGTGCGACCGAGTCAGTCACGGGTGCTGGGTGCAGCCCAGCACCCGTGAGTCGCTGACGCATTTGGCGTGCGTCATCGTCCAGGAACGGGCTCAGGCCTTGAGGCGCTCCGGCCAGCGCTGCCAGCTGCTCCCGCCCTGACTCGGGTCGAGCGCACGCCCGCGCAGGACCAGGCATCCGCCCTCGGCTTCCGTCCCGGTGTTGTCGGGGAACGCCTGTGTCGTCTTTCTTGTCGAAGATCTCGGCGAACTTGGGACCATCGCCAGCCCGCGCGGTCCGCCCGGATAGACCTTGTACATGCAGTCCTTGAGGGGTTTGGAGGAGTTATCTCCTGCCGCGACCTTGGGGACGATCTGGTCGTCGTCTCTGTGCACGACGAGTGTGAACACGGTCGGTCTCCACGCCGTTGCGGATTCAGTCGAATGACCCTCTGTCGGCCATGACCGCCAGGGGTCGGGAATTCCTGACGCAGGCGGAACCACAGCCGTGGCAGTGCGTCTGCAGGGCGTCACGGAGTGGCAGTGGCAGTGGCAAGCAGCCACCAGAACGCACGATTTGCCGGTCTTTGATGCCGGTCCTAGTGTCGGAGAACCGCGTCGTTTCACATACCTGAGGGGCTTGCCTTGGCTACCGTCAGTGACGCCTTCTATGAGATTCTCCGCCACCACGGGGTGAAGGCGGTGTTCGGAAATCCTGGGTCGAACGAGCTTTCCTTCCTCACCGGACTTCCAGACGACCTCCCTTACTACCTGGTGCTACAGGAAGGCGCGGCGATCGCCGTCGCGGACGGTTTCGCCCAGGCGTCGGACAGTATCGGATTCCTGAACCTCCACGCCGCCTCCGGCACGGGCAACGCCATGGGCTGTCTGACCAACACGGCGGACTGTCACACACCCATGGTCATCATGGCGGGCCAGCAGGCGCGGCGTTACGTACCGGTCCGCGCGATGCTCACCAACGTCGACCCGGTCAAGCTCGCCGACCCGCTGGTGAAGTGGTCGGGAGAACCGCTGCGCCCGCAGGACGGACCGGCCTTGGTGTCCAAGGCCCTACTGCTCGCCGGCTCCGCGCCCCGCGGAGCCGTCTACCTGTCCGTCCCCCTGGACGACTGGACGGAGCCTGCCGAGGAGAGCGCGCTGAAGCTGCTGCTCGACCGTGGCGTGGACGGCGCCCCTGTGGTCCCGCAGACGGCGCTCGACACCCTGGTCCGGGCCCTCGACGAAGCGTCGGCGCCCGCCCTGGTGCTGGGACCGGGCACGGACACCGAGGAGGGATTCGAAGCCGCGGTCGCGCTGGCCGAGCGCGCCCGCGTGCCCGTCTGGATCGCGCCCAGCCCGCCGCGTTCGCCGTTCCCGACGCGGCACCGCTGCTACCAGGGCCAACTGCCGTCCGCCGCAGGCGCGATCGCGGACGCGCTGGCACCGTACGACGTGGTGGTCTGCATCGGGGCACCCGTGTTCCGATACCACGCACCCAGCACGGACGATTTCCTGCGTCCGGGCGTCAGCGTCTACGCGGTGACCGACGACCCGGACGAGGCGGCACGCGCGCCCTTCGGGCGCATCTCGGTCGGCGACCCCTCCGACGCCCTGGTCCGGATCGCCGCGACGGTCGCGCCGAGCGTGCGCCCCTGGCCCGCAGAGCGCACGATCCCGGCGGCGGACACCAGCGGACCGCACTTCACCACCGAGGCCATCCTGGACGCGGTCGAGGCCGGCAAAAGCGACGACACCGTCATCGCCCTGGAGTGGACCTCGGCGGACCTGGTGCGCGACCGACTGACCATCACCCGCGCAAAGTCGCTGTTCTACTGTGCCGCCGGCGGCCTCGGCTGGGGCCTGCCGGCCGCCATCGGGCTACGCCTCGGCAACCCCGACCGTCCCGTGGTGGCACTGATCGGCGACGGCGCAATGCAGTACACCCCAGCCGCCCTGTGGACGGCGGCACGCCACCAGGTAGCCGTGACCTTCGTGGTCTGCACCAACACCAAGTACCGGGCCCTGCAGGAATTCTCACAGATCCTGCACGTCCCCGAGGGCGACTACCTCGACATCGCCGGCCTCAACGTGCTGGACATCGCCCGCGGTTACGGCGTGGAGACACACCGGGCCGAGTCCCTGGACGACCTCACCGAGTACATCGGCAAGGGATCGCTGGCCGTCGGCCCCCGTCTGGTGGAGATCCTCCAGCGCTGACAGCCAAGAGCCTCGCCCCTTCGCACGCGGCCAACCTCACATCGGAGTCAGCGTAGCCACCAAACCCGCGACTTCAATCACGCGCGACACCCATGGGCGTTCTCAGCCCTTCGGCACTCGCCCGGAGCTGGCGCCCATTACCGGCGACGCCGAGAGGTCGGGAACTGGCACGCGGCCGCCCGGCGCAACCTCGTCAACCGCATGATCGGCCGGCTTTGCCAACGCCCCCAGCACCGCGAGCTGTTCGACGAGAACACCACGTTTCCCGCAGCGCCCGTGCCCGACGTCAGCGCGGCATGACCGGCATCAGCTCCCTCATGCCTTCCGGCAGGTCACGGTCCTCTCGCCAGGCCTCGCTGATCGAGATGAGGGCCTCCCACGACGCCTCGGCGACGGGGCCAGGTCGGCCCGTCGCAAGCTCGGCAAGCAGCGCTGGTCCCCCGTGCGCACACCACTCAAGCACCACGCCCAGGTTCCGGATCTGCACGATTACGACTTCTGAGCGGTTTCTGCGACCTCGTCGGAGAAGTCACCGGCGTCAACACGTACGCCTGCCTACTGCACCCCGTCCTGCCCTCCGGTTCGTGCCGGCAGTCGGCTCTCGGGTCAGACAACCGGCTGGCGGGCTCGGGCCGCCTCGATGTCCGGGACATGCTCTTCGGCCCAGAGCCGTACGGCGCGGAGTGGAATGAGCAGAGAGCGGCCCAGCGGTGTCAGGGCGTACTCGACACGGGGCGGGTTCTCCTCGTACGTGTGGCGGCTGATCAGACCGTCGGCTTCCAGCGAGCGCAGAGTTTCGGTCAGGACCTTCGGGGTGATCCCCTGGATGTGCCCCTTCAGCTCGGTGAAGCGGCGAGGTCCGTCGTCGAGGGCGTTGACGACGAACACGGTCCAGCGGGCGCCGATACGGTGCAGCACCGTGCGGCTCGGGCAGGTCGCTGCCATCACGTCGTACGCCTTGCCCATGGCTGCTCCCAGTTCCGTTGAAGATACCGGTATCAAATCCATACCGTTGCACCCGATCCTACGAGAGGGAGTGAGACGCATGGAGCGGATCCTGGTCATCGGCGGTGCACGGGCGCTCGGCGCGGCCGTCGCGAAGCGTGCGGCGAAGGACGGCTACGGTGTCGTTGTCGGTGCCCGCGATCTGGCTGCGGCCGACGTGCTGGCGCGCGAGATCGGCGCTACCGCGGTGCGGGTCGATCTGCAGGACGAGTCAACGGTCGCAGCCGCGGCGGAGCTGCTGAAGGATGGAATTGACCACATCGTGACGACCGGTTCGGCCCCGCACGATGTTCGCGCGACCGAGCTGGATCGCGACAAGCTGCTTGCTGCGTTCACAGCGAAGGTGGTCGGACCGATGCTGGTCGCCAAACACTTCGCACCGGTACTGCGGCCCACCGGGTCGATGGTGCTGTTCTCCGGTGTTGTCGGCTGGCGCCCCGGGCCGGGATCACTCGTCAAGGGGGTCACCAACGGTGCGGTCGAGTACGCAGCGCGCCACCTCGCGGCGGATCTGGCGCCGGTACGAGTCAACGCCGTCTCGCCCGGTGTCGTGGACTCGGGCACATGGGATCGACTTGGTGACAAAAAGGCCGGCCTGCTGGGCAAGAGCGCGGCCGGGACCTTCGTAGGACGCCACGGCGAGACCGACGACGTCGTCGACACCGTCATGTGGCTCCTCCGCGCGGGTTTCGTCTCCGGTGAGACGATCCACATCGAGGGCGGCGCCCGTCACAAAACCGCCTGACGCCAAGCTCCCGAGTGCTGTCAACGTTCACTGTCACGACACGTGAACAGAGCCGGCGCCCCTTTTCGCGGATGCCCGGCGACCCTGGTACGCCCTGCATCCGCACGGCGGGGCCACCCCAGTCCTGCGTGGTGGCCCCACCGCCGTATCAGTGCGCCGAGCCGTCGCTGTGCATGGCGTGGCCCCCTCGACGGTGTGAGTACTGAACTTGAATGCGTGCTGTCGGGGCTTGCGTTGACGGCGACAGACCCAGCTCACGGCTTCCCGGGCGGCCGGAGCGTGAGGGGGATGTTCGCGTGATTCGGGATCTGCCGCCATCGCCGTTGCCCCAGAACGCCGTCGCGCGCATCGGCTGCTCAGCAGAAGTGCCGGACGACGTCGCCGGCGATCCACGGCAGAAGGGCATCCCGGCAGGGCTGATCCGTTATGAGTACCAACCGCTGAGCGGGGCGGCGCTCCTGGACCGGATTGGTGCGAGCGGTTGGTCGCCTTCGGTACCAACGGCCTGTTCGGACGGCTCCGCGTCGACGTGGCGTCGCGTGGGGCACCCGGCCCCAGCGTGCGAAGTGGTGCGGCTCGGGCAGGCCGAGTGCGCCGCTCCGGCCTGCGGGACGACCCCACGGTCGTACAAGCCGCGCCATCTCGGCGAGCGATCTGGCCGCTTCGTTCCCGATGGTCGGACCGGATCGCTGAGCACGGAACCGGCGGGACGTACGCGGAGACGTCCGCCTCCCCGACTGTGCCCGGACGGGCGGCGCCACCCAGGTCTCCGGTCACCGGCGCGGAGTCAGCCAGCCGCGCTCCTGGGCGAGCAGCGCGATCTGGAAGTGGTTGCGCGCGCCCAACGCCGTGCCGATGTCGCTGATGTCCTTCTGCACGGTGCGCCGGCTCACCCCCAGCGTGCGGGCGATCGCATCCTGCTTCATGCCGAGCGAGAGCAGCCGCAGGACCTCGCGCGCCCGCGGGTTCGGCGTGTCGGAGGCGGGGGCCGGGGGCACCGGGCGTTCCTCCTGTCCCCAGGGCACCCCGTGTGCCCATAGGCTCTCGAACAGCGCTGCCAGCACGTGCAGCAGCGTCGGGGAGTGGACCAGCAGTGAGCCGGCGGCCGCGTCGTCCCGCCGCAGCGGCATGATCGCGGTGGTGCCGTCGAAAATCACCAGCTTCATCGGCAGGTTGCTGGACAGCCGCACCTCGCCCCCGATCTCGAGGCCGCGCCGCGCGGTCTCCAGCGATATCTCGTCGGTGAGGGTGTCACTGTCGTACACCGACCGGAAGCGGACGCCCGCGCGGATCGCCGTCGCCTGTACGGTCAGCCTGTCCGGCACCCCGTCGACCGCCGCCACGTACGGCGGCATCACCAGGTGCAGCACCTCGTGCCGGGCCGCTCGCAGCTGATGGGCGTAGCGCGCGGTGACCCGGTCCTCGGTGTCGAGGATCTCGAACTGGTCGGAAGCGAAACGGTGGTTGGTGGCCGAGATGTGCATCTCGTGCAGCAGCTCGGCGTGGGTCTCCAGACTCGCCAGCTCCTCGCGGCGCCGGGCCAGGAGGCTGCCGAGCGCCGGGCGCGGCGGGCTGGCACTCCAGCGGCCCGCGTGACCGCTGACCCGGACGGCAAGCAGTTCGGACTCCAGCAGGCGAAGGGCCCGGGCGGTAGCCGATGTGGACGCGCCCAGGGCCGCCGCCGCCTCGGCGGGAGCCGTCTCCGGGTGTCCTACCAGGTACTCCAGGATCCGCCCCGCCAACGGCGGCAGCCCCAGGCCGCTCCAGGGCACCTGCGGGATCTGCGGCACCTGCGGCTCCGCGGCCATCGGGCGGCCCCTGCTGTCGTTCACCGGTGGGAGTGCAGCGATCTTAACCCCGTGCCGCGCCCTCCGGTCCAGTGCGGGAGCGTTCCCACGCCGCCCCGACCGGGTCCGCAAAGCGGCACCAACCACTGCATTCAAGGGCCAAATACCCTCCGGTTCAGCACTCCCGCTTCGCGCCAAAGCGCAACTGCGCTCAGCCGCACCTCGAATTCCTTGTTCCCGTCGGCACAGCCGTCACAAGGTGATCAGCACCTTCTGCCGTGCACGCCGGTACACCGCCGCATCAACCCCCGATCACCCGGGCGTCACGCGGCGGCCGGACCGACAGAAGCTGCCAGCGTCGGCAGACCCGCACCCGCGCCGCCCCCGAACTCCTCGCGCGCAAGGAGCACTTTGATGCACCGACAAGCAAGACAGGCAGTGGCCGCCCTGGCCCTGCTGGTCCCCCTGGTGACGGCCGGCCCAGCCGTCGCCGCACCCGCCGACGGCCCCGAACCGACCGCGCCCGCACGCCACAGCCTGACCCTCCCCGACGGCTCGAAGGTGGCCTGGGCGGACGACGGCACCGGCACTCTCACCGACCCGCGAGGCCGTACCCGCGCCTTCCCCGTGCCGCGCTCGGCAGGACGCACCGGGCTCGGGGCCACGATCAGCCCCTCCACCACCGCGATCACCGCACGCGCCCAGGCCACCGGTGGTGCCCCGTACACCCTCGGCACCAAGCAGGGCACTTCCGCCCAGCAGGCACCCGTGCAGCCGATGAACACCGGCCCCGTGAAGCTGACCGCGGCCACGAAAGCCGTACTGCGACAGGACGCCCGCAAGGCGCCGCAGCCCGGCGCGACCACCGGCCTGCCCGCCAACGACGGCCTCGGCACGTCCTTCCAGTCCTACCTCAACGCCCAGGGCGTGGATGCCGCAGGCGCCTTCGCGGACGCGGACACCTACCTGCATGCCCTGCCCGGCGCCGGCCAGATCATCACCAACGTCTCCGTCGGCGACCTCACCGACCAGTCGATGGCCGACAACGGTGACGACTACGTGCGCGCGTACGGTCCCACCACCGTCGTCAAGAACGGCCGGCGCTACCTCGACGAGCCGTCGATGCCCCTCATCCCGACCTACACGGCCGACAACGATGCCAAGCTGAACCCTCTCGGCTCGACCGAGGGCCAGGACCCGAACCTCGGCGAGGTGCTCCTCGACTTCTCGATGATGGCCCCGCTCCCCCACGACCAGCAGCGCCCCGGCGCCACCGGGAGCGGCGCCACCGACCTGCTCGGCATAGCACCCGGCGCCCAGTACCGACTCGTCGTGCCGCAGGAGGCCAGCTACGAGGGCATCGCCGCCGCGCTGAAGGCCGCCGCGAACCAGAAGCCCCGGCCGAGTGTCATCACCGCCAGTCTCGGCTTCGGCACCGACGAGTCGATCGGCTTCCCGGGCCGCTACCTGGAGGACGACCCGACGATCCGGGCCACCTTGACCTCCATCGTGAAGTCCGGCATCGCCGTGGTCGTCTCCTCGAACGACGGCACCCGGCTCGCCCTGCCCGTCTCCGTCGGCCCCGACGGCGGCAGCACCCCGACCGACACCACCGCCAAGGCGAGCGCCCAGACCGACATCGACGACGTGGAGCCCACCTCCACGCCCTCGAAGGTGGTCGACAGCGGCGTCATCGCGGCCGGCGCCACCACCACCGACGACACGCTGAGTTCCGCCGACACCCGGCAGGGCGTCTACCCGACGACCCGCTACAACGGCTCCGCCGGCTACTCCTCTGGCTTCGGCACCCGCGTCGACCTCGCCGCCCCCGGCGACAACCTGCCGTCCTTGATCCACGTGTGCACCTCCAGCCCCTGTGCGGCGCAGGACGTCGAGGTCGTGCTGAACGGCGGCACCTCCGCCTCCGCACCGGAGATAGCCGCCGCCGTGGCCGACGTGCTCCAGTCCGCCAAGGCCACCCACCAGACCCTGACGCCGCGTCAGGTCCGGGACCTGCTCGTCTCCACGGGCAACTCCATCGCCCAGCCCCCGCAGGCCGACCGGCCGCTCACCATGGGCACCCAGCTCGATGTGACCCGCGCCGTGGAGAAGGTCCTCGCCAAGCGCTACCGCATCGCGCCCAGGCCCGTGCGTCTGTCGGTGGCCCAGCGGCAGCTGCTGCCCACGCAGTACGGGACCGCGTTCACCGAGTCCACCGACCCCACGGCGATCGACCTGTCGGGTCCCCTCGACGGCAACGGCACACCCTCCGGCCAGAACGCCGTCTCGCCGATCACGCTCGGCCTGGACATGGCCGGAGACCGCAGTGGCCTGACCTACCGGGTCCAGGTCGGCAGCGCCTCCTTCACCACTGGGCAGCCGAGCCTGCGCCTGACACCCGCCCAGATCCTCGACGCGGCCCACCTCCCGCTCGCCTCCGACACCGCCCGAAGCGTGCCCGTCACCTTCCAGGCCCTGCGCGGCGGCAAGGTGATCGGGCAGCTCTCGCAGAAGCTGACCTTCCTCCCCGACGACGCCACCTACGCCCAGGCGCTCGCCCCCGCCGTCCCCGGCGCCACGCCGCTCGGCCGACCGGTCACCGTCTCCTACGACCTGACCGGCGTACGCGGCCTGGACGACCCGCGGCTGGTGCTGTCCTCCGTGGGCCACTACACACCCAGCGCGGCAGTCGACGACTTCAACGTCCAGTGGTCCACTCCGCTCACCCGGACCAAGGGCACCGTGACGATCCCCGCATCCGCCTTCACGGCAGGCGGCGCCGGACTCTACGGCGTCGGCATCCGGCAAGCCGACCTCTACGGAGTGCTCCCCGTCTACGGCGACTTCCGCGCCCTGCGCATCGGCCCAGGCGCCGACGAACGGCCCGACGCCCCGCTGCTGTCCACGGACGGCTACACCCGCGCGCACGCCGCCGACACCGCCCGTAGCGCGCCGAAGGCGACCGTGAACTGGGACGCGACCGGTGTGTCCGGCGCGGACGGCGCCGAGTTCGAGGTGATGTCGCCCGGGCCCACGCTCTACGGCTCGCTGAACACCGCCACCAACCAGAACGGAAGCCGCCACGACGACGACGGCTTCAACCATGCCTCCACGCTCACCGTCAAGCTGCCCTCGGTGAAGGGCCACACCGTGCTGGACCTGTCGGCGCTCGGACTGCCGACCGGACTGCAGTACCCAGTGCGGGTACTCGCGACCCGGCACGGCTCACCGATCGGCCAGGCGTCCCCGACGTCCTTCCTCCAGTACCGCGACGGAGATCCGGTCGCCGGCACGGTGGAGAGCTTCACCGTCTCCGGCGGCAAGGCGCTGGTCTCCACCGACTCCTTCACCCTGACGGGTGGCGACGAGGTGTACCACCTGGACCGTTCCGCCACCACCGGGTACGACCTCACCACCGGCACCGTCGGCGCCTCCTTCGCCGAGTCCACCGACGGGCGGACGATGCAGGAGGTGCTCGGCACCGACCCGGCCAGCGGCCACGCTCTGATCATCCACACCCCGTTCGCCGGCTCGGAGGCCTCCATCGACGTGGAGAACCCCGCTACCGGTGCGCCGGTGAAGGTCACCGCGCTCTCCGATCTGCTCAGCGGCAGCGCCTATCTCGAGGGCGGCACCGTGGACCCGGTCCGCCACCGCGGCCTGGTCACCACGTACGAGCCCGACAGCGGCCTCAGCCGTGTCTGGCCGGTGGACATGAAGACCGGACTGGTCGGCAAGTCGCTGGCCCTGAACCCGAACAACCTGTACCGCTCCTACAACAGCGTCTCGGTGGACGCCTCCACGGGCGAGGTCTTCGTCGCCACCGGCGGAACGATGGGCCCGTGCCTGGGCGGCCGCGTCCCCTACGGCGCGGTGGGCGCGGACTTCGGCACCGGCACCGTCACACCCGTGACCTCGCTGCCGCTGTGCGTGTCGGCACTGCTGCCCGACGGCAAGGGCGACAAGGTCTACGCCGCCGTCGGTGCCGCCCAGCCCAACCCCGAGGGCGGCGAGTTCCCCACCAGCACCTGGCTGACCGCCGACCAGAAGACGCTGACCCCGTCCACCACCGTCGACACCGGCACCCGCGGCCCGGTCTGGCCGGCCCTGGACAGCACCCACCAGGTCGCCGTGGAGGCGAGCCTCTACGAGAGCGGAGTCGAGACCGACAACAACGCCATGAGCGAGATCACCGTGCTGAACCCGGCGACCGGCGAGGTGCTGGCACGCCACGCGGTGGCCAACCTCGTGGCCTCCACCATCGCCGGTTCCAACTTCGACTTCACCGGCCGTCAGGGACTCTTCCTCGATCCGCACACCCGCACGGGCTGGGTCGTGAACGGTTGGGGCACGGGACTGGAGCGGTTCTCCTACTGACGTCCGGGCCACGGCCGGGCCCGATCCGCACATCGGGCCCGCGCCGTACCCACGGCCATGTGTCCGACGTCATCGCGGGCACGGCGGCAGCCGCCGGACGCAGGCAGGTCCCGACTCCCCGTCCGTTCCTGGACGGGGACCGGTCTCTCGGGCGCGTCCGTGACGATGCCCGATCCGACGGCTGCCGCACCGTCCCCGACTCCTTCTGGTCCAGCCGCCGTAGGAGCCTCGGCCCTGCGAGTGTCCGCACACACGGCAGGCAGGTGGTCCAGATTTCAATTACTTACTTTTCCGTGTGCCGATGATCAGATTCGGTCCACCAGTGATCCAGGAGTGACTGTGCATTATCTGTTCGCGCGAAGATCGGGTGCTTGGGCAGCGGCGGTCCTCGCCGCCGCGCTGACCGCCCCCGGGACCGCCCACGGCGCGACGCCTCGTCCGGCCCCGCAAGCCGCCGGCGACGGGTCCCCCGGAGCGCGCGGCCTGCCGGTCACGGTGACGCTGATCACCGGCGACAGGGTGACGGCGATTCAGGAGCCTGACGGATCGGTGTCGGTGGACGACATCAAAGGTGTGACCGGAGCGGAGGCCTCGGCACGCGTCGTGGTCGAGGGCCGGGACACCTTCGTGTATCCCGACAGCGCCATGCCCTACATCGCGGCGGGACGGCTCGACAAGCAGCTCTTCGACCTCACCCAGTTGACGGCCCAGGGTTACGACGACGCCCACATGAGCGCCCTCCCGTTGATCGTCACGCACACTCCGGCCGGGAGCGGTGCCCCCGGCGGGCGGCTGCGGTCCGACGGTCCGCTGCCGGGAGCGAGAACGACCCTGGCTCTCCCGTCCGTCCACGGAGAGGCCGTCGAGGCTCGGCGGTCGACGACACCCGTCTTCTGGGACGCCCTGACCGGCGACGGCGGACGGGCCGCCCTGCGGACGGCGGGGAGGATCGACGCGGCTTCCGGCGGAACGACGGGACCCTCCTTCGCGGCGGGTGTCGACAAGGTGTGGCTCGACGGCAGGGCGCAGGCGGACCTCGCGGACACCACGGCGCAGATCGGCGCCCCCGCGGCGTGGAAAGCGGGGGCGACCGGCGCGGGCGTCCGGGTGGCGGTGCTCGACTCGGGTGTGGACGCCACACATCCGGATCTGGCCGACCGCATTGTGGGGACTCGTAGTTTCGTCGAGGGAGAGGACGTCGCCGACCGCAACGGACATGGGACGCACACCGCGTCCACGGTGGCCGGAACGGGAGCCGCCTCCGGCGGAAAGGAGCGCGGAGTCGCCCCCGGCGCAGACCTGATAGTCGGCAAGGTCCTGGACGACAGCGGATCGGGCCCCATATCCGGCATCATCGCCGGCATGGAGTGGGCGGCACGGACCGAGCACGCCAAGGTCATCAACATGAGCCTGGGCACGCCGGCGTGGCACACCCAGGACGACCCGCTGAGTCAAGCGGTCAACCAGCTCAGTGCGGAGACCGGTGCCCTCTTCGTCATCGCCGCGGGCAACTCCGGGAACAACCCGTACAGCGTCAGCGCACCGGGAACGGCGGACGCCGCTCTCACCGTCGGCGCGGTGGACGCCACCGACCACCTCGCGGACTTCTCCAGCGCGGGACCGCGGATGAACGACGACGCTCTCAAGCCCGACCTCACCGCTCCGGGGGTGGACGTACTGGCCGCCCGCTCGCAGCTGATGAGCTCGGGCGAGGGCTACTACCGGACGGACAGCGGCACTTCGATGGCCGCGCCGCATGTCGCCGGGGCAGCGGTGCTGCTGGCCCAGAAGCATCCGACCTGGACCGGCCGGCAGATCAAGGACGCTCTGATGAGCACCAGCGCCCGCACCCCCGGCTACAGCCCCTACCAGGCCGGCACCGGCCGACTCGACGTGGGCACCGCGTACCTTCAGGACCAGGTCGTCGCGAGCGGGTCTGTCGACGCGGGGCTCGTCCCCTGGTCGAAGGACCGCAAGCCGAAGCCGGTGAAGCGGCAGATCACCTACACCAACACGACCGGGCACCCGATCACCCTGCGCCTCCAGGTGGACCGCGGAGACGCACCCGCAGGGGTGTTCACCCTCGCGGCCGACCGGGTCACCGTGCCGGCGCGCGGAACCTCGACGGTGACCCTCGTGGCAGATCCCCGGGGGCTGCGGCCGGGACAGTACGCCGCCCAGGTCACCGCCGGCTTCGCGACCGGCGCCGTGCACACCGCCGCGGGTCTTTCCGTCGAGTCCGAGAAGTACGGTCTGACGGTTCACCTCAAGGACCGGGCGGGCAAGCCCGTCAGCGGCGAGGTCGAGATCACGGGAGCCGACGGGAAGACCACGATCATGTGGGTCCCGAACGGCACTCTCACCAGCCGCTGGGCCCCCGGCTCCTACACCGTCGTCTCCACCTTGGACGTGCCGGGCCGCAACGGACCGCACTCCCTGGGATACGCCGTACTCGCCGCTCCCGAGCTGAAGCTGACGTCCGACATGAACGTCGACCTGGACGCGTCACACCTCCGCCGGATCAAGGTGGCCACGCCCAAGCCGACTTCGGTCACCACCGCCAGGATCGACCTCTACCGTTCCTTCACCTCCAGCCAGCCGACGCCCACCGACGACCGGGCGCTGCACGAGATCCTCATGCCCTCACCCGCGTACGACAGCCTCTGGGCACTTCCCAGCAAGGGCAAGGTGACCCAGGGCTGCTTCGTCTTCACCACCCGGATCCGTGCCAAGCAGACGCCGCTGACCATCACCTACGACGGGCACCGTCTGGATGAGGCATTGCTGGTCCAACCGGGATCCGCGTCGTTCCACGACGGCTCCGCACACGTGGACGCGGTCTTCGCCGGCAACGGCGCGCCCGCCGACTACACCGGCCTGCACGCCCGCGGCAAAGCCGTCGTCGTGCGCCGCAGTGACGAGGTGACGCCGGCGGACCAGGCGGCCGCGGCGCATGCGGCGTCGGCGGCCATGCTCCTCGTCGTCAACGACGGCGACGGCCGTGGGTACGACTGGTACGGCGATCGGGACCAGACGACAACCGGCCCCCTCCCGGTCGCCTCGGTCGCCCAGGACGACGGAGAACGCTTGATCCGCACCCTCACGGCCGCCGGAAAGCGGAGGGCCGGCCTGACAGTCGAAGCCCACCCCGCACCGGCGTACCTGTACGACCTGGCCGACTATCATCGGGGAGGAGTGCCGCAGGACCCCTCGCCGGACACGGACCCCGGCAGCCTCGCCCGCATCGACAACACCTTCTCCGCGCCCGCCGGCAAGCAGATCCTCGAGAGTCGGGAAGACAGCCCGTCGTACGAGTACTGGCCTGCCGCCTACCCCTACTCCGTGTACGGGGGAACGCGCGTTCCTCCCTTCCCGCGGGAACCGGTGACCGCCCGGCACCGCACCGACTGGGTCTCCGCCGGAAACGGCGTCAAATGGCAGCAGTACGCGTCCATCGACGGATGGTCGACCTTCACCGACATCACGAGCTACCGACCGCGCAGCGTCCAGGGCGAGCACTGGTTCGGCCCCATCACCCGGCCGCGGATGCTCAGCTTCGAGGTCCCGCACCGTGTCGGAGACGCCATGGGCGGCACACTCGCGGGATTCGGCGACGGGGGGTCCGCCCACAGCGGTGACACGGGTCTGATGTCCCGGAGCTTCGCGCTCTACCAGGGCGACAAGCTCCTGATGCAGAACGGCCCGCGGCCCGACTTCGGGGTCGGCGACCTCGCACCCCAAAAGCTGCCGTACCGGCTCGTCGCCGACACGCAGGGAAACCCCGACCTGACCCCCTACTCCTCGACCACGCACACGGAGTGGACGTTCGTCTCCGGCAGCGCCGACAATCAGGCCATCCCTCTGGCCCAACTCGACTACGGAACGGACCTGGACGACAGGGGGCGTGCGGCACGCACCTCGGACTTCTCGGTCGACCCCGTCGTGGTCGGCAGCGACGCGGCGAAGGACGCCGTCACAGCGGTCGGACTGGAGGTGTCCTATGACGACGGCGCCTCCTGGCACCGGCAAGTCCTGAAGGACGACCAGGGCTCATGGCGGACCCGGCTCCACGCCCCGGCCCGGGCGACCTACGTGTCCATCCGCGTCACGGCCGAGCAGCGAAACGGCGGCGGTGTCCGGCAGACCATCAACCGGGCCTTCGGCCTCAGGTGACCTTCGCGAGCGGCCGGAGCCCACGCCTACGACGGCACCCGGGCTCCGGCCGCTCCAGAGGTCCACACACGCCCGCGGCAGCGCGCACCATGCGACGAGTTGGTGCGTGACGGCGGGTGAGGCGTCGTGCCTGACCGATGGCCTGATCCGGCTGTCGCGATCACGGTCAATCGGGCAGCGCCGGCGCATCGGCTGTTCACGGCGATCCCTCGGCGTCATCTCGCACACCTGCTCGCGGAGTTGCCGGCGCCATGGCCGGCCGCGGTCGAGGGTCGTCGCCCTCCTTCGGAGGCAGGGCCGGGAAGCGGGCCGCGGGAGGCGGTGCCCGTCACCCGTTGGTGTTCGTCGACCGACTGCTGGCCACGCTGATCCATCCGCGGCGCGACCTGCCGCACGCCGTACTGGGCCGCACCAAGACCGTCCGCCGCCGGGCCGCGGACGGCCAGATCATGGAGAGCACCGCGCCCCGCCCCAACCCCGGCACGGTCGGCATCGGATCCGGTAGCGGGCCACCAGCTCTTCCATCTACGGCGCGCTCCGAGCGGGTGCGAGCGGATTCCTCGTCAAGGACATGGCACTGGACGACATCCTCGGGGCGATCCGCGTGGTCGCCGCCGGAGACGCCCTGATCGCCCCGAGCGTCACGCGCCGCCTGATCGCAGAGTTCGCCGCCCGCCCCGAACCAGCCCCGCGTCCACGACCGGTCGGGAACATCACCGAGCGGGAACGCGAGGTACTGACCCTCGTCGGACGCGGCATGTCCAACAGCGAGATCGCCGCCCACCTCTACATCAGCGTGGCCACCGCAAAGGCACACGTAGCGCGGCTACTCACCAAACTCGAGGCCCGCGACCGAGTCCAACTTGTCATCACTGCCTACGAGATCGGTTTGGTAGCGCCACCTCGCTGAAGACCAAGCGCCTCAGTCGCCGAAGCTCGCCGGCCGAAGCCGCGAACTCTCGTGAACGGTCAGTTGTGAGAGTTCTGCGAGACCGCCCTTATTGAGTCCGGTAGCAGCCGACGGCCACTGTCGAATCTGCGGGATCGGCAGTTCAGAGAACCTCGTCAGGCCGCCGCCCTGAAGCGCTACGGCGTGGACCGCGTCGGCCTGCCCGCCACGCTGCCGGCTGTGACCGTGCAGCGTCAGCTCGGCAGGGCGGGCCGTGCGGCTGTGGACCGGGTCGGCGGCAAGTTCGGGCCCGGCGCGTCGGCACGGCCGCCACCCACCGGCCCGCCTCCTGACCTTCGCGCGGGCCGACGGCGACCAGGTCGCCGAGCAGCTCAACCTCGACACCGCCCGCCAGGCACATCTCACCGCCGAGCGGGCGGCCGACCAGATCTGGCTCGACCTCCCCTTGCACGGGACGGCGGAGGTCGAAGCCGTGGCGTCGGGCCAACCCGGGCCAGCGTGGAGCGTCCCTCGTCGCTTCAGCCGGCGGCAGCTGGTACTCGCGAACCCGCCCGTCGTTCAGCAGAACCCGTTCTACCCGTTCCCAGCAAAGGGCCGTGGATTCGAGGTTTCCGCATCGGGCTCGGGGCGGAACCGGCGGGGGGACAGCCATAACCGCACTCCGTCGGCCCCGTGGTTCGTCGGGGCCCGACGAACACGTGGCTCCCCCGGGGCTCAGCCGTCCTTCTTCCACAGGCGGATTCGGTTGTCGTCGCAACCGCCGGCGATGGTGGCACTGTCGGAGGTAATGGCTGTCGCATTGACGTTGAAATACGCTGACGGTGCCCACGGCATGAAGGGCACGGGGAGAGTGCGGCTGCGGCCTGTGCTCATGTCAATCAGCCGCACGTTTCCCTCCTGACCCAATACAAGGGTCCCGCCGCGGCTGGACAACGAGTCAGAAGACAGCGGGTCCGTTCGGGCGGTGAAAGTCGGCTTTCGGGTGGTCAGATCCCAAAAGCGCAACCTACCGGAAGAATCAGCACTGTAGAGGGTCTTGCCGGAATTGCCGTAACCCAGAGACGTGATCGTGCCTGTCCGGTAGATGGCAAGGACGCCGCGTGTGTTGATGTCCCACACGCGCACAGTCCCGTCGTCGCCGACGCTGATCACGGTGTCGCCGTTCGGTCCGAACAAGACGGCGTCGACACTGCCTGAGTGGCCTCTGAGCGTCGCTATGTTTGTTCGAGAGGTGACGTCCCACAGCCTTACGGTGCCATCCCTGCTACCGCTGACGAGGTGTTCATATCCGCTCCAGTCGCAGGCGTTGACCGCGGCGGAATGGCCCGACAGCGAACCCTGCAATTGTCCGGTCCTGACGTCCCACAGGAACACCTCGTGCTCATGATCGGCGCGCGAGGGTTCACCGGGACCGGCTGCCATATGGAATTCGTTGAGTCGGCCCCAGGGTGTGGTGATGACGACCGGGGACCTGCTGCCGTTCACGTCCCAGGATCGCAGGGTACTGCCGTCACTGCTGACCACGGTGTAGGCGTCGGCGAAGTGGACGGACTGGATCTCCCACTCGTGGCCGGTGAGCGTGCGGGTGTTGTTGTGGGTGTGTGGGTCCCACAGCCGGACGGTTTTGTCGTTGCCTCCGCTGGCGAGCAGGGAGCCATCCGAGTTGAAGCAGACACAGGCGACCGTATCGGTGTGACCTTCAAGCGTGACAGGGGTGTTCCGGCGGTCGAGGTATTCCGCGGAGCCGGCGGTGGCCGCGGTGAGGGCCAGGAACACCAGAGCGCTGCGGCGGCGCGGGCCACGGTACTCCTCCCCACGCTTCAGGGTGTGGTCCGGATCCGATGGCACCGGTGTCCCGTCGTCCGTGCGGGCCGGCGGTGCCACCTGCTTGCGTGCCACGCGGATGTCGACGGGCGCATAGGTTCGCAGCGCTGCGAGCAACTCGTCCGTGGGGGCACGGAAGTATGCGGGATACCAAGCGTGGCCGCCCTTTGGATTCGGCAGCTGGTGGACTTCGTTGTTCTGCTCCGCTCCTTCCCGCAGCCTGACCACGAGGTGCGCATTGCCTGCCGACGGTGGGAGTTTCCGCGTCGGCTCGACCAATGTCAGGCTGGCGATGTCCTTCCAGGCCCGCTGGTGGCGTCTCTGCTTGCCGATCACCGTCAGGCCGTCGGCGTCGACCACCATCCGCTGCCAGTAGGAGATGACCACACGGCCGTGGCTCAGCCACAAGATGTACAGCCCCGCCCCGGCCACCGCGGGCGTCGGGAATCCCCAGGCGTCACGGACCAGCAGCCAGCACACGCCGAAAGTCAGCAGAGCAAGAAACAGGAACGCGCCGACGTTCCCAGCCCCGGCCAGTGGAGGGCGGACCATATCGAACGACGCCTCGCCCGCAGGCCGCTGCGTGACGTCCTCCCTGTCGGGCACCGGGCCACGCACCAACGCCAGGTTGTTGGCCGCGCCGGCCGAACGGCGCTGCGGGCGAGGCAGCCCGAGCCCGGCCAACTCCCGGTCGACATGTTCGTGGATGCCGTCCAGAGTCAGCGGCACCGGAGCGGCCAGAGCGTGCAGCAGAGCTCCGGTGAACGCGGTGTGGGTGGAACCGATGGGCGCGTGCGAGGGAGCCGTAGCCGTCGTGGAGGTGAGGGTGTAGGTACCGGTCATGTCGAGCTGGCCCGACACCAGGCTCTCCGGTTGGGCCATCGCCGATACGGCCCGGCCAGAAAAGCAGCAGTCCAGCAACAGGACTCGGGCCTTCGCCCTGGCCCGGCCGAGGTTCCTCTTGACCAGTTCCATCGGGACGGCGGTGAAACCGACGTGCTCCGGATCGGTCGTCGTCAGCGCCAGGTGCAGCAGCCCGTCGTCGTCCAGCACGCCGTGCCCGGCGTAGTACACCAACAGCAGGCTGTCCGCCTCCTGAACCGCCCAGGCCAAGGCGGCCCCGACAGTGGCCTGGTCAGCAGGATCAGGCAGGACACGGCAGTGGTCCGGGTCGTCCAACAGACCCACATCCGGGTCGGTGAGCGCCTGTTTGAGAGATTTCAGATTCCGCGTCACGGCCTCGATGGCGGGCAGGTCACTGTTGTCGTAGCGCGCAGTGCCGATCAGCAGCGCGCGGGCGGAGGAGCGGTCGGGGAACCACGGGTCGCTCACGCGTCGCGTCCGCGACTGGCGTCAAGGAGGCTGGTCACCTCGCGTACCACCGCTTGGGGATCGGCGGCCCTTCGTACGTCGACCGTCACCTCCTGGCCCTCCGGCAATCGGACGGTGACGACAACGTCAGCGCGTCGGCCGGTCAGCCACGTCGCCAGCGACTGCGCCAGCACCGCGCCGGCGCCACCAGAGCCCAACGCCACGACCAAGACGTCCAGGGCGCCGCCCATTTCGCCCGGACCCGGCGAGGATCTCAGCCACCGCAGGTTGCCGCGCAGCTCATCCTCCGACGCGAGCCAGTCCCTCAGCGCCGGCAGGTGTGACCCCGCATCGGTACCGCCAACTGTCAGCCCCACCTCTGTCACGCCGGCCGAACCCGCCATCCGGCTCCCCCGTCCCCTGTGCCGCAGGCGGCGACGACCGCACCCCTGTCGTTCACGTACCCTACCGACCCCTGAAGCGGCGCCACAGCCTGTGCGGGGCCGGGCAGCGAGCGCGCTGGTGAAGCACGCGCAGCGCGGTCGACAGCGGCTCCCGCCCTCAGCGAACGCCCGGTGGACAGCGCAGCCCTGAGCCAGCCTCTGCGAACCCGGGGCCGGCCAGTCGCCCGCTCCCTCCACCGCGCAGACGTCCGTGGCCGTCGACGGTCCGTGGCGCGCGTGGACGAAGTCCCGCTCCCGGCAGGAGGGGTCCGGATCCTGTGGCGCCACCGCTCACCATGTCGTGCGCAACACCGCCCGCGACGCCTTCGTGGGGGGTCTCCCGGGCCACCGGCGCGATCACCGGTGCGGTCCCTGCCGCGGTGGCGGCGGCAAGGAGCAACGGTGTGCAGGCCGAGGGCTGCACGAACGTCGCCCTCGGTGCCTTCCGGGTGTCCGACGGTGCACCACTGTGGCACCGGGCCGTCGACGCGATCCCGTACGAAGGCATCGCCGCGATCGGCGGCCACGGGCAACAGGGTCACCCGTGCCTTCAAAGGGCACGCTTCGGGTCAGCGAGGCAGGGCCACCACGGCGCGCGTTCCGCCGCCGTCGGTCTCGGTGAGCGTGATCGTGCCGCCGTGCGCCGTGGCGATCTCCCGGGCGATGGGCAGCCCGAGCCCGGTGGAGCGGCTGCCGTGTCCCCGGTCGGCGTCGAGGCGGACGAAGCGGTCGAAGACCCGCTCGCGTTCCTCGACCGGGATTCCCGGTCCGTCATCGCCGATCTCGACCCGGATGCCGTCCGGTTCGACCCCCGCCGTGACGCACACCCTCGTCCGCGCGTACCGGACGGCGTTGTCGACGAGGTTGCGGAACAGCCGGGAGAGGTCCTCCGGGTTGCCGGTCACCGTGGTGTGCGCCGGGACCGCGAGCTCGATCTCCAGGTGCGGCGCAGTGGTTGTCGCCCGGATCTCGCCGAGCAACGCGGAGAGGCCGACGGTTTGCCGGCGCCCGGCCAGCTTTCCGGCATCCGCCCTGGCCAAGGCGAGGAGTTGGGAGATCAGCGCTTCGAGGCGTTCGGTCTGCCGGGCGGCCCGTGAGGCGATGTCGGGCCAGGGTGCGCGGTCGGGGTGTGCGAGTCCGACCTCGAGGCCGGTACGGATGGCCGTCAGGGGACTGCGGAGTTCATGGCTGGCGTCGGCGACGAAGCGGCGTTGCCGTGCGGCGGAGTCGTCCAGCCGGGCGAGCATGTCGTTCATGGTGCGGGCCAGGTGGCCGATCTCGTCGTCGGTGCCGGGCTCGGGGACGCGCTGGGACAACTCGGCGGCGGTGATGGCGGTGGCGGTGCGCCGGATCTGCTCCACCGGCCGCAGCGCGCGGCCGACCACCCACCACACGGTGCCGCACGCCACCAGGAGCGTGCCCGGCACGCCGGTGACCAGCAGCCGGGCGAAGGTCTCGTCGACCTGGTCGCGTTGGTTGGTGGCAGTCAGGGTGATGACGGTGACCGGTCGGCCGCCGACCTCGGTGTGCTCGCCGAGGACGGAGAGCTCGCCGGGAAGGACGCCGTCGGCGGCCTTCTGCCGAACCGGGGTCGTGGCATCCGCCGCAAGCGCGAACACAGCCGGCCTGCCGGTCAGATCGCGTGTCGAGGCGATGACGGTCCCGTCCGGCGCGAGGACCTGGGACTGGGCCTGCGCGTCGAGCACCGACGGCGGCAGTGGCTGCGGGAACACCCCGCCGGTGGCCGACTGCTCGATCTGGACAGCGTAGGTGCGCAGTTGACCGGTGATGGTGCGCTTGGCCTGGTCGACCTGCAGCAGGTACATCACGAGGAGCCCCACGATGACGGCCACGGTGAGCGCGAGACCGGCGATGACCGTGACGCGGGTCCGCACGGTGCGAGGGCGCGCGCGGTGTGCCAGACCGCGCCAGGCGCGCGCGAGCCCGGTCACGCTTTCTCGCTCCTGATGACGTATCCCTTGCCGCGCACGGTCTCGATGACGGTCGGCCCGCTCGGCCTCTCGATCTTGCGCCGCAGCCGGTGCACGAGGACCTCGACGACCGCCGGGTCCCCGGTGGAGTGGGCGTCCCAGCAGTGTTCCAGCAGTTCGGCCTTGGAGACGACGGAGCCCTTGCGCCGCAACAGGTACTCCAGCACGGCGGCCTCCCGGCCGGTCACCTCCAGCGGCGCGCCGTCGCGGGTGACGGTGCGTCCGGCGGGGTCCAGTGCCAGGCCGGCGGCGATCAGCACCGCCGGCCTGGCACCGAGGGTGCGTCGGGTCAGGGAGCGCAGGTGTGCGAGGAGGACCGGGTAGGAGAACGGCTTGGAGAGGTAGTCGTCCGCACCGGAGTCGAGCCCCTCGGCGTGGTCCAGGTCGTCGTCCATGGCGGTGAGCATCAGGATGGGCGTCCAGCGCTCGCGCTCGCGCAGGCGCTTGGCCACCTGGTACCCGTCCAGGCCGGGCAGCATGACGTCCAGCACGATGACGTCGTAGGCGTTCTCCGTCGCCATCCACAGTCCGTCCGTGCCGTTGTCCGTCGCGTCGACGACGTATCCCTCGGCCTGCAGGCCCCAGACCAGGGCCTCGGCGACGTCCGGCTCGTCCTCGACCACCAGCACCCGCACGGCCTATGCCTCCCCGATCCGCTGCGGAACCAGCTCCGGACGGGCCTCGTCGGCTGACCGCGTCACCGGGAGCCGGAGCAGTCGTGCGGCCCGGTCCGGCAGCCACCAGTTCCGGTCGCCGAACAGCGAGACCAGTGCGGGCAGCAGCAGCATCCGGACCACCATAGCGTCCAGCACCACCCCGAACGCCAGGCCCATGGCGATCTCGCGCACGGTGACGTCGTTCGCCGTGGCCAGCGAGGCGAGCGCGAAGAACAGGATCAACGCGGCGGAGGTCACCAGGCGGCCGGTGCGCGACACGCCCTCGATGATGCCCTCCCGCGTGGATCCGGTGCGGTCGTATCCCTCGCGGACCCTGGCCAGGATGAACACCTCGTAGTCCATGGACACGCCGAACAGGAACCCGAAGATCAGCACCGGGGCAAGGGTGTCGATCGCGCCGTAGGTGGACGCGCCCCACAGCGCCTTCATGCCGATGCCGTGCTGGAAGACGATCACCAGCAGGCCGTAGGAGGCCGCCACGGACAGCATGTTGAGCAGCACGGCCTTGGCAGGCAGCAGGACCGACCGCATCCCGCGGGTCAGCAGCAGGAAGGTGACCACCGCGACCACGGCGAACAGCAGCGGGAACGAGCCGTAGGTGGCGCTGGTCTCGTCGATCTTCTGTGCGCCCTCGCCACCGGCCAGCACACCGGGTGGGACGCTGCGGCGGATGCCGGCCAGCGAGGTGCCGCCGTCGGTGCTGCCGACCTCGTGGTACGGGATCGCGATGACCATCGCGCTGCCTCCGGTGCGCCAGGCCGGTCCTGCCGGGGCCACGGCGCCGCGCAGGCTGGAAACGGTGTCCAGGGCGTTCACGGTGTTCCCCGCGCCGACGGCGTTCGGGACGTACACCGGCACCGCGGTCAGCGTCCCGGACGGGAATCCGTCGGTTTCCAGGGTGTGCAGGCCGTCGGTGTAGGCGCCGGCGGTGGCCAGTGCGTGGCTGCTCGGGGTGCTGATGTCGATGGTCGCGGCGGTGGCGGTCAGCGCGGCCAGGATGCCCAGGCCCGCGACCGCCGAGGCCACGCGGTGCTTGATCACGAACTTCGTCCAGCCGGTCCAGAACCGGCTGTCCGCCTGCCGTCGCGACGCCCGCCGCGGCCAGTCCACCCGCGGCCCGATCTTGGACAGCGCCGCGGGGAGCAGCGTCAGCGCGACCAGGGTCGCGGTGGAGGGGATGAACAGCCCCGACACACCGATGCCGCGGACCATCGAGTTGGGGATGACGGTCAGCGCGAACAGGCCGAGCGAAGCCACCATGCCGCTGAACCAGACGCTGTGCCCGGCCCGCCGCACCGCCGCGCGTACCGCTTCGTCGTTGCTCTTGCCGGCCGTGCGCTCCTCGCGCCAGCGGGTGACCACCAGCAGCGAGTAGTCGATCGACAGGCCCAGGCCCAGCAGTGCCACGATGTACTGCACGGCCGGGTGGATCGGTGAGGACGACGGCATCAGGAACGTCAGTCCGTAGACGAGCAGTTGCATCGTCAGCACCGAGATCAGGGCCATGACCAGCGGCAACAGCGCCAGCAGCGACCCGAACACCCAGGCCAGGATCACCAGTGCGCCGATCGCTCCGATGATCAGCTCACCGGTGACGCTGGAGTTGCCGCCGCCGGTGGTGTTGCCGGCCTCCAGGGCCCGCAGACTGGTGCCGTGCACGGTCAGACCTGGCGCCGCGGCTGTGACGGCCCTGGTGAGGGCGTCGACCTGATCGGTGGCCATGTCGTCACCGGGCTTCGGCGGATAGGCCAGGACGATCGTGCTCCTCCCACCGTTCCCGACCAGTGTCCGGCTGCCGGTCGAGGCGTAGGAGACCAGGCGCAGGTTCGGCGCCGCCGTGGCGATGCCCCTGTCCACCGCCCGCAGTGTCGCCTGGGTCTGCGGCGACTTGACGGTCTGTCCGGTCGGGAGGTCCAGGACCACGACAGCGGGGTCCTGGGTCACGCCTCCGTAGCTCCGGGCGATCTGCACGTTGGCGGTGTAGCCGGGGCCGGTGACATGGGTGCCTGGTTGCAGCCGGCCCGAGAGCGACGGCGCCGCCAGCAGGCCCACCACCGTGATCACCAGCCAGCTGAGACCCACCACCAGCCGATGGCGGATCACCCATCCGCTCAGCTTCTCCACGATTCCCTCCTAGTGACCGGCAGGCGGCGGCAGCCGCTGCTCACCTCACTGACGGAAGGTAGGGAGAGCTTCCTTACCGGACGCTTTCAGCGCCCGGCACGGATCGGCACGTGCTTACGGGGGGCCGCGTCAGGAACGTCCGGTTCCCGGCCCGACGGCGCGCCGCACGGTCCCGCCGACATGTCCTGCCCGCACCCTTCGGCGCGTCCGTGCCCGCACAGCCTTCGGCGCCTCCGTGTCCGCCGCCTTCGGCGCTTCCGGGCACGACGCCGTCGCGCACGGCATCCCCGACGACCACTGCCTGCGCGACGGCCGCCTGGCCGGCACCGACGCGGAGCAGCCACAGTGCGTCATGAGATATGCGCCGGCAAGCACAAGGACCCCGACGAGAGGGGCGGCCGGTGCGTCCGACAGGATGTGCACCTTGGAACCCGGCACTCGCCGGTCCACGGGGCTCGGACCTGTGGGTTCACCCCCTTCTTTTCGCCCTGGCGTGGGCGGTGCCGAGGACGACATGGGTGACGTCGATGAGGCCGGCGTCGTCCAGCCGGTGCAGGACGGCTTCATGCGGGCGGCCCCAGACCCCGGCTCTGGACCAGATCAGGCACCTCCGGTGGGCGGTCGACTTCGAGATGCCGAAGCAGGGGGACAGCGCCCGCCAGGCGCATCCGCTGACCAGCACGTAGATGATCGCCGCGAACAGCGTCTCACCGGGCGTGTCCCGCGTCCCAGTGAGCGATGCGATCGCACGACCGGGAAGCCGAGTTGGACTCCACAAGCACTGAACCTCAGGACTGCGGCAAAGTGGCCTCCCGGCCGGCTTGTTCGGACTTCGACAATCCCAAGCCGGACGGGAGGCCGTGCCTTCATGCACGTCGGAGCCGGAGATCACGCGATCGAGCCACCGCACTCGAACCGGCACCCAAATGGATCGCTGCGGAAGACGGCTACTGGCGCCTGCTGTCGTAGGTGGTCACAGGAAGTAGTGGCCTTGTTCGATGTCCTCGATGAGGCCGGGGTGGGTGGGCTTCCATCCCAGGAGTTGCTGGGTGATGGTGCTGGAGGCGGGCATGTCGGTGCCGAGGAGGCGCACGAGGATCCCGCTGAACTCCTCGGCGGGCAGGGACTGCGCGGGCAGGTCAAGGTGTCGGCCGATGGCCTCGGCGATCTCGCGGACCGGCACGCCGTCGTCGCCGACGGCGTGGAGGACGGAGCCGGCGGGCGCCTGCTCGACGGCCAGTCGGTAGAGCGCCGCGGCGTCCTTGACGTGGACGGCGGGCCAGCGGCTGGTGCCGTCGCCGATGTAGCCGCAGACGCCCTTGGCCCGGGCCAAGGCGATGAGCTGGGGGACGAAGCCGTGCCGCTCCCCCTCGCCGTGCACCGAGCGGGGCAGCATGACCAGGGAGGTACGCACGCCCGTTTCTGCTGCTGCGAGCGCTGCCCGCATGTTGGCGACGCGGGCGGCGACGGGTCCTGCCGCGACGAGTTCGTCGCGTTCGGTCGCGGGCCGACCAGGTGTCACGAGTGTGGCGCCGGAGATCACCAGGGGCCTGCCGGAGTCGGCGAGGGCGCCGGCGAACGTCTCGATGGCCTTGGCGTCCGTCCTCGTCGCGGCCTCACTCATGCTGGGAGTGACGAAAGCCAGGTGGATGACGCCATCGCTGCCCAGGGCACCCGCGCGCAGCACGTCGGTGTCGTTCAGATCGCCGCGCAGCACCTCCGCTCCCATCGCGGCGACCACGTGCGCGGAGGCGTCCGAGCGGGCCAGCCCGAGGACCTGGTGCCCGGCGTTGATGAGTTCGGGGACGACGGCCGAGCCGATCCAGCCGGAAGCGCCGGTGACGAAGATACGCATGAGAGGGACTCCTTGGTGACGGCGCGACCGAGGACGTGCAGCTCAGATTCGCTCGCGGGAAAATGATGCGACCCTGTTGCATCAACAGTACCGCAGCCATGCGACTGAGTCGCATCGTTCTTCAGGATGATGCGACTTGGTCGCTTCGCATAGACTGCGACGGTGAGCAGATGGGCACCGGACGCGCGTGAGCGCCTGGAGAGCGCAGCGCTGGACCTGTTCGTGGAGAACGGGTTCGATGAGACGACCGTCGCGCAGATCGCGGATCGGGCCGGCTTGAACCGCGCCACGTTCTTCCGCCACTTCGCCGACAAGCGTGAGGTCCTGTTCGGCGGCGAGGACGTACTGGCCCGTCTGTTCGCCGACGGCATCCGCGCCGCCGCTGCGGACGCGACGCTCACGCAGTGCCTGTGGGCGGCGTTCGCGGCCACCGACCCGGTCATGACCCCGCAGCGGCGGGCCAAGGCCGTCCAGCGCAGGCGGGTGATCGCGGCCAACAGCGACCTGCAGGAGCGGGGACTGCTCAAGCACGCCCGGATCGCCGCGTCGATCAGTACCGCCCTGCGCGAACGCGGCACGGACGAGCTGACCGCGCGGCTGAGCGCGGAAGTGGCGATGCTCGCCTTCGCCGTCTCCGCCGAGCGCTGGATGAAGGCGGACGACGACGAACCGTTCCCGCCCCTCGCCCAAGCCGCCCTGAGCGACCTTCAGATGCGTGCCGTCGAACTCACCGCCGAACCCCACCCCTCCGGCTGACGCGAGAATCCGGCGCACACCGTCCCGGCCTCAGGCCGGCCTTTCCCGCCAGCGCCGCCGCGGCCGACCAGCTCAGCGAGGTCCTCGTGCTCGACGGCGAGCTCGTCGTACCGTACGAGGGCGGCTGCATTTCGGGGCGCTACAGCGCCGTGCCCGTCCGCGGGACCGCGGCGCCACCCAGACCGCCCGGACCCGGCTGCCCCCTGGCGCCGGCCGTCGCGACCGGCTGCCGGATTGCCCCGGTGTGCTAGACAGGGAGTAACCAAAGGGGAATTTTGCAGCAGCTCACGCTCGGAATCATGTCGCAGACCCGCAAGGAAAACGAGCATCGTCTGCCCGTTCACCCCGCTCATTTCGACCGCATCGACGCCGGTCTCCGCAAGCGCATCTACCTCCAGGAAAACTACGGAGAGCATTTCGGCGTCCCGGACAGCCGACTCGCCCCGCTCGTCGCGGGCTTCCGCACGCGCGAGGAACTCATCGCCGACTGCGATGTCATCCTGCTGGCCAAACCGCTCCACGAGGACCTGGCGGAACTACGCGAGGGTCAGGTCCTGTGGGGCTGGCCGCACTGTGTCCAGGACGAGAGGCTCACCCAGACCGCCATCGACCGGCGGCTGACTTTGATCGCCTTCGAAGCGATGAACCACTGGACCCGCAGCGGTGCCTTCAACTTGCACGTCTTCCACAAGAACAACGAGCTGGCCGGGTACTCCTCGGTCCTGCACGCCATGCAGCTGATGGGCGTGACAGGCGACTACGGGCGACGGCAGCGTGCCGTCGTCATCGGCTTCGGCGCGACCGCCCGCGGGGCGGTGACCGCGCTCAGCGCCCTGGGCGTGCACGACGTCGACGTGCTCACCGCGCGTGGCGTCACCGCCGTCAGCTCCCCCATCCACTCCGCGCGGATCGTCCACTTCGACCACGACGAGGCCGACGACACCCTCGACCCGCGACGCAGCATCGCCCTCACCGAGGACGGCCCGCTGCCGCTGGCCGAGTTCCTCGCCGGACACAACATCATCGTCAACTGCGTGCTGCAGGACCCCGCCGCGCCGCTGATGTTCCTGATAGACGAGGACCTGCCCAAGCTGGCCCCGGGCACCCTGGTCATCGACGTCTCCTGCGACGAGGGCATGGGCTTCGACTGGGCCCGGCCCACCACCTTCGACGACCCGATGTTCACCGTCGGCGACCACGTCAGGTACTACGCGGTGGACCACAGCCCCTCATACCTGTGGAACTCCGCGACCTGGGAGAACAGCGAGGCCCTTCTTCCCTATCTGGAGGTCGTGCTCCAGGGCCCCGACGGCTGGGACACCGACGACACGATCCGGCACGCCATCGAGATCCGCCGTGGCGTCGTGCAAAACCCCAAGGTGCTCGCTTTCCAGCACCGCACCGCAAAGTACCCGCACGCCCACGAGGAGACCCAGACCCGGGCGGCGTCGCGGCCGTAGCGGCGGGGCATCCGATGCTCACCCGTCCTCCGACGGCTGTCCCGAGCCGCCGCGTGGCGAGCACGTCGCGGAGGAGGGCGAATCCGGCTCGTCCGTAGAGCTCCGTGACACTCGGCGATCGTGTTCCGCTCGTCCGACGCGAACAGCGGTCCCGGATCCAGGGCGCGGCATCCTGTGGCGCCGCAGGGCTGGTCCGCTGACTGTGGGGCGCGCGTCTGCTCGTACCTCTCAAGCGCGTGCGGCGAGCGGTCCGGTGCGGACCGCGCTGCACGGCGCGGACGGAGAGGCCGACGCAGTACGGACCCGTTCGCGGCACAGATCATGTCCGGTGCCTTCGACAGCACGTTCATCCCGGTGCCGGTGCCGGACTGGTACGACGGCTGCCTCGGCTGACCGGCGTCAAGTCCTCGGCGCTACCCGGTCGGTACCGGTGTCGATGAGGATCTGTTCGGCTCGCGTGATGTTGTCGGCGCGGACGGCGCCGGCCATCGCGGTGCGTGCCGCCTCGGGCGGCGCGTGCGGCGCGTGCGGCGGGGCGACGAGGAGGGGGGAGTAGTCCTGATCGCCCCTGGTGACGAGGACGGTGTCGTCGCCGACCGGGAAGGAGCCGATACGGACGACGCGGTCGTCGACGAGCAGTCGCGTCTGCAGCGCGTCCCAGGCTCCGGCGTCCAGGCCGACGCGCGTGAGCGGCCGAGGTCCTCGGTCAGTGCAGAGATCAGGGCGGGAAGCTCGGCCGCGATTTCACGGGAGCACGGCCACCACGCCCCGCCGAGAACGCCCCGCCGGTCATGCGTGGTCTGTAGCCGTACGACAGCCGTCCCCGGCTGCACCGCCTGGTGGACGGCGTCCGGCAGGAGCCTGGTCACACGCGGAGAACCGGAGTCGGACAGGACACTCGCCTGTCTGCGAGGATACGAGGTGACTTACTCGTCTCCACGGTACTCCGCGACCCGCTACCCTCGGAAAGCTCGCTGGTCACACGGGCCGGAGTAGGGTGAAAGATCCAGTCCACGGATCCATGCCCATGCGGGAACAACGAGGTCGTCATGCAGCCCGAGGAAACGCCCCCCGACGGATACGCCGACGTACGTATCGTCGCCGCCTCCCCCGAGGTCGCCCGGCGGGTCGCGGAGGTTCTCCGCCGCTGCTTCGCCACCACAGAACAGCGCAGCTACCCCGCGGATGCCGAGGGAGGGACCCGCCTCGAGCTCACTGTGGACACCACCCGCGCGGCAGAACCGGCGCAGTCCTGGCTGCATACCAGCCGTTCCTCGGGCCAGGACGGCCGCCGGAAGTGAGGGGATTTCCGGGAGCGGCCCACTCGGCGTCTTCGGAGAGTAGCGTGAACCCATCGGGAGCACTTCGCGCACCGGCCCCGATACCGGTGTCGTTCCTGGTGAGCAACGGCACCGGGCAACTGCTCACACGCAGGGGCCCGGAGACGGGTTCGCACGATGTCCGCGATCACCGACCATCCCTCGCCGCGCGCCGTACCCTTCAGGGCCCCGACCGCACGCCTCGCCCTCAAACCCGTGAGCCGCGCCCCGGGACAGGTCGAGCTGGACGGCGCCTGGTGGCCACGCTCCCGTGACCTGAGCCACGAACTCCCCGCGCTGGCCGACGTACTGGACCCGCTGTGGGGGCGGATCACCCGTATCGCCGTCAACCCCCGCTACTGGCCGATCATCCCGCAGCGGATTTTCGTCAACGGCCACGTGGTCAAGGCCGGTTGGTTCACCACGGAGCTGGACCCGCACAAGATCCTGCTGCTGTCCGGAACGTCGGGCCGCTGGGATCTCCTGGTGATACCCCCGGAGGTCAGTGCCTCGTCGGCCGCCCGGCTGATGGCCGCCGCGAGCGCGAGCACCGCCCCGCAGTCGACCGCGACCGCGCTCATGACGGCGGAACTGGTCGACGCCCCCTCCGCATCGGCCGACGCCGACGCCGACGCCGGACGGCCCGACCGGCTGGCGGCGGAGACACGGTCATATGCGCCGCCGCCCCGGCAATAACGAGGCGGCCCGGATCGCGTGGCCACCGCGTTGACACGGACCGTCGCCGGAGGCGGAATGGACGCACGGTGCCGGGCCACGCGACTCCGGAACACACGGCGAAGTATTCCGCCATCCTCCTCGCCCGGTCCCCGCGAGAACCCACCCACCGGACAACAGCGAGGGCCGACCATGACCATCGCACGGAGCATCCGGAACCAGACACAGACGGTGAAGGACAGGATCACGCAACTCGGCCGGGTCACCCGCAACAGGCGACTGCAGCGCCGAGGCAGAAACGACAGCGTCTCCGGAAGCCTGAAACAGGCCGTGGAGAAGACCAACGACGCCTTCAGGCGGAACGGAAACGGCCCCCGATGATGTACGACCAGACACGCGCCCGGCAGTCCACCGGCCAGACTCCGAGCCCGGCCGGACGCAGCAGCCCGAGCCCGGAGCCGCTGCTCCCGTCGGACGAACAGGACAAGATCGTCCACCGCCTCCGGCACGCCCTCAACACTTTCGCGGACACCCCGCTCGAGGCGCTGGAAGAGGCCGAGAGCGCCTACGACGAGGCCACCGCCCAACTCGTGAACGCCCTCGCGGAACGACGGCGTCTCCTGCGCGCCGGCTGGCAGGACCAGAACCCCGACGCACAGCCCGAAGAGCTTCGGCACGCAATGAGGCAGTACCGGGAGATCATCCAGAGACTGCTCCACATCTAAGACACCGTTTCCTTTGGTGCTGCTGGGTCGTTGGGTGATTTGTGACAGACCTGGTTGAGCGGCTGGTTCCGGATGACTTGTGGGTGCTGTTCCGGCGAGTGGTGCCACCCATGGAGATCAAGCGTCCGCAGGGCGGTGGACGGCGTCGGGCGGGTGACCGCGAAACGCTGGCCGCCATCATCTTCGTAGCCAATTCAGGCTGTACGTGGCGGCAACTGCCGCCGGTCTTCGGCCCTGCATGGCCTACCGTCTACCGTCGCTTTGCCCAATGGAGTCGGGGGCGCGTCTGGGCCCGACTGCATCGCGTCCTCCTCGACGAGCTCGGTGCCCGAGGCGACCTGGACTGGTCGCGGTGCGCGATCGACTCCGTCAGCCTGAGGGCGTCAAAAGGGGGCTACTGACTGGACCGAATCCGACCGACCGTGGCAAGAGCGGATCGAAAATCCACCTGATCACCGACCGCAACGGCCTGCCCCTGTCGCTGGGCATCTCCGCCGCCAACACCCACGACAGCCTTGGACTCAAGCCGCTCGTGTGTGGCATCCCGCCGATTCGCTCCCGGCGCGGACCACGTCGACGACGGCCGGCGAAACTGCATGCCGACAAGGGATACGACTACGACCACCTGCGCAAATGGCTCCGACAGCGGGGCATTCGTCACCGCATCGCCCGCAAAGGGATTGAGTCCTCACACAGGCTCGGTCGACACCGCTGGGTGGTCGAGCGCACGGTGTCCTGGCTGGCCGGATGCCGCCGCCTACACCGTCGCTACGAGCGCAAGGCCGAGCACTTCCTGGCCTTCGTAGGCATCGCCGCTGCCTTGATCAGCCACCGCAGGCTGGCACGCTCGCCGGCCGCCTAGGCGAGGGCTCTGGCCAGACGGCGATAGCCCAGCTCCTGCGCGCCCAGAACCTGACGAAGCCTATCAAGGCCGCCAGCCTCCAACTCTCGCTGAGCGTCGATCTGACAGGCCCGTTCGTAGGACATCAGGCTGCCGCCAGGGTCAATCTCAAGGCCGATCGAACCCGGCCACAGGGCTGCGGTGCTTCGAGCAAGGGAGTGGATCTCTGGCAAACCGTAATGCTCATCAGGTTGCTCAAGCGCCTGCAAGATTCGCCCCATCAGCATGAAGCCGGCCTGGGTGAATGGTGCGGCACGGTCCACCGAGTAGCTGCTCTGAGCAGCATCCAGGCCGGACCGAGCATGTTGCAGTACATCCTGATCGAGCGTCCGACCTGGTGCGCCCCGCAGACCGGCCCGTAGACCTGCATCGGCAAGGTAGTACGGGTCAGCGAGTCCAGCCCGCTCAGCGAGGATGTACAGGGCCCCTCCGATCCGCAGTCCAGTCGAGCATGCCAGCGCCCGCGCCGACGTGCTGTCCAAGTCTCCGTGCATGATCGGACCAACCTCGCAGACATAGTGGATCAGGGCGGCCCCACCGTACTGCCACCATGAACCCGCACCCTGGCGTGACTACGGCCAAAGGAAACGGTGTCTAAGGGCCGTCCCGTAAGCGATCTTCTCGTCGCCTCGGGCATGGCGAACCGCCGTGCCGCCCGCTTGCCCATCCGGCGAGGGCGAGGTTGTGCATCCGGGCGATGCCGAGGATGGCGTGGTGAACGCCGTCGCCTTTGAGGCGGCAATCGCGGAGGATCTTCCAGGTCTTCATACGGGCAAAGACGTGCTCGACGCGTGCTCGGACCTGCTTGTGGGACCGGTTGTGTTCCTCCTTCCAACCCGGTAGTTCGGCCTGCCCCTTCGCCCTTCGGTGCGGGATGACCAGTCCGGTGCCCTGGTAGCCGCCGTCGGCGGTGGTGTTGCCGACGGCGGCCTTGGCGCCGGACTCCCTCCAGCCGCGGGAGTCGTGCCGGTTGCCCGGCAGAGGCCGGCCGACCACGACGACGAGACGGGTGTCCGCGTCGATGACGACCTGGTGGGCGGTGGAGTATCGGTAGTTCTTCGACTGCTCCGCCACGGAGTGATCGCGGGTGGGAACCAGCGTGCCGTCCACGATGAGCACGGTGCCCTTGGCGAACCGCTTGCGGGGCTGAAGCACGAACACCGGCCCGACGTGGTCGATGATGCGGGCCGCCGCCGACTTCGAGACCCCGAACAGCGGAGCGAGCCGGCGCATCGTCAAATTCGTGCGCCAGTACGCGGCCACCAGCAGTGCCCGCTCATCCAACGGAAGGCTCCACGGCCGACCCCTGCGAACCGTATCGGCGCCCTCGCGTCGCGGAACCTTCACCAGCTTCCCGAACGCACGCGGGCTCAGCCCGGTGAACGGGGCTATCCAGGACGGCTCCGATGCCGTGATCACACCAGCGACGGCAAGATCATTCCACTGTTTCCCGCCCGTCCTGCGCGAACACGATGCGGCAGCGTTGGACCTGCTCGGCCACCCGCTCCATGAACCAGCGCATGATCTCGTAAGGAATGACGTGCTCATCATGGCTGTGGATGTGGACGGTCGGTTCCAGATCCGGATCCTCGTCGGGGACAAACGCCACCAAGAAGGCGGCTCCAGGCAGGTGCCTCTCGGCGCGGGGGTTCTCAGCCCACGCGGCTGGTGCCGGCACGGCCTCGCTCAGCTCCACAGCCCAGGCATCATCGGGCAGGGCGTAATGGAACTGGATGGCGTAGCAACGCCCCGCATGTTCTCGCAGCTCGGCTGGCATGACAGCAGGCTGCCACAGGCGCGAGGTCCGAGTCGCGGCGGTCCCACCAGCCTTTATCGGGACAGTCCTTATGTGCTTCCCTTTGATGCGGGAACCAGCGCCCAAGCAGGCTGCGTCCATCGATGTACAAGATCGTTAGTGGGTGCAGAGGAGCATGTGATGACCGACACGGCTGCCCGTTACCTCTATCTGGTGCGGCATGGCGAGGCGGCGACGGAGGAGAGCGGGCTGACGGAGAAGGGTCGTCGGCAAGCCGTGCTGCTCGGTCAGCGCCTGCGGGAGATCCCTTTCACGGCTGTTCACCATGGCCCGCTGCCCCGGGCAGAGCAGACCGCGCGTCTGATCGGCGACCAGCTGCAAAATGTTCCCCTGCGTGTCTCGGAAGTTGCCGGTGACTACGTTCCTTACGTGCCCCTGAGAAACGAGCTGCCGACGGAATTCGCAGACCCTTTCCTCCGCTTCCTCTCTGGCACCACTGAGGAGGAACAAGAGCACGGAGCAACTCTCGCCCGGCAGGCGCTGGAGATGTTCACCGGCGCGGTGAACGGTGAAAAGGACCGGCACGAACTGGTCGTCACCCACAACTTCCTGGTCGCCTGGCTCGTCCGGGACGCGATGCATGCGCCGTACTGGCGCTGGCTCGGCCTCAACCACGGCAACGCGGCTCTCACGGTCATCCGGTACGCGCCCGCCCGGCCGGCCTCGGTCCTCGTCTTGAACAGCATGCGGCATCTGCCCCCCGAGCTGCGCTGGACGGGCTTCTCTCCCGATGACCACGTCTAGCGTGCCTGCTGGATGGCTTCGCCAGGCGATCAGTTGTGTCCATCCGATTGGTGATCACCGATGAGGTGGGACCGGATCGAGCCGCTGATGCCGACCGATCCGGTCCGCGGGCGAAGGTGGGCCGATCACCGCCGCATCCTCGAGGCCATCGCGTGGATGTACCGCACCAACTCGCCCTTGCGGGATCTGCCCGACGAGTTCGGCTCGTTCCAGACCGCCCACAAACGGCTGATCAGGTGGGCCATCGGCGGCACTTGGAAGAAGATCCTCGGCGCCGTCCGGGCAGCGGCGGACGGCCTCCGTGGCGACCCCGACAACGGTAGGCCGGTCTCGGCCGGCAGTTGGCAGGCCAGTGCCTTGGCTTCGGCGACCTGAACACGGGGGAAACGGTCCGGGCGCCCAGAGCGTTTGCGGTCGGCCGGGGCCGGCAGCCCGCCGTCGGCGAACCGACCGCGCCAGGTGCGCACGGCGCCCGCATGCAGCCGGGTCTCGGCAGCTGTCCGGGCGTTGCCCCGGCCGTGCGCCGCGAGCAGAACGACTGTGGCCCGCTGCCGAGCCCGGTACTCAGTCTTGTGGCCGTAGGCCATCCTCTTCAGGCGGTGGCGCGAGGCGGCGGTCAGGGCAAGGCACACGGCTCGGCCCAGAGGCATGGGAGGCAACGGCCAATCCCGGGAGAGTCATTCGGGTGATCGACGCCCTCTCCCCTCTCCTCGGCGGTGTCTCAGGCCGAACTGATGAGCCAGCTGGCCACGACTCCAAGAGTGGCGACTGCCCCGGGGGTCAGGATCCCGAGAAGAACATCTGCGCATGCGCGGGCTGCCCGGTATGCAGTCGAGGGCTCGTTGAGGCCAAGTCCGACGGCCGCATGCCGGGACACCTTCACGGTTCCCAGTGAGCCTGAGATCCCCGAACTGTGAACCACCGCCTGCCCCATGGGACCCATGAGTACCTCCTTGTCCACAAGGAGGACGACGCCCCGGCAGTCCTTGATCCAGAACTCGTCCAACCAGCCGGTCTTGCTGGGGACACGAACTCGACGTATCTGCGTCAGCTTGCTCAGATCGACCGTGCGGTCGCCCGTGACAGTCCGAGCAGTCACAAGCTGCCAACCAGGGCCGTGCCGTACCGAGCGAAACGTCGTGTACAGGAGCGGAAATCCCAGCGCCAAAGCCAACCCCGCGAACATGGCGGGTACCCACGCACCGGACCGCATTACCCCGAATCGCTCCAAGAGCGCGGGTACAACGATGGCGCCCCCTACGGACCCACCGAGACCTACAGCACCCACGTGTAGGCTACGACGGGATGTCTCGGCCGGAACCGCCGCCCGTGACGCCTTCTCGACGACGACGCCCGCGCCGGCGGCGCGGGTCGCGGAGCGGAGCTTCTTCTCCTGCTTCTTCGACACCAACGGAGCGTACCTGCACCATTCTGAGGCGTGACCCCTGCGCCGAGTCCAACCTCATCGAGACGTAAGACGGTACTCCGCGATCCGGGACTGGGACATGGGTGACGTCGAGCGTCGCGACCTGCGCCCGGCCGCCGCCGAGGAACTCACCGGAACCGGCAAGTGGATGTACGAGATGGCTGTTCGCGATGGGCAGGAGGTGCTCGCCGACGGAATCTCCTACCTCTTCGGATATGCGGAATGCCCGGGCTGCGCCAGTATCTTCAACGTCGCGGACGAGTACACATCTGCCAACCGTCCGGCCATGCGGCAAGGCGAATCCGATAGCTACGCGGCTGCCTCCTACGGGTGAAGCCACAGCCGGATCGCGGCGACGGTGACCGTTCCGTGAAAGACGTATGCCCGCTTGTCGTAGCGCGTGGCGATGGCTCGGAAGTTCTTGAGGCGGTTAGGCACTGACCGGCGGATCATGTGCCCTTCGCGTCTGCGGCGAGAACCTCTTCGTGGCGAAGCTCGGCCGCCGCCTGCTTCCCCGTTTGCTGGAGCAGCCTGAACGGGTCGGGACTACTCATCGCGTTGACGCCCACCACGACGGTGCCCACACGGATGAGCTCCGTAGCCCATGGCTCGGCCTTGCCGCCCTGCAGGCTCCACGACCCCTGGAACGCTGTGGAGTCGTCGCCTGTTCGCGGGATCGGCATACTGACCACCTCCTTGAAGGAGAAGGAGTAGTTCTTGAGCCGGTAGTGAAGGTTGGAGCAGTGTGTGACTGAGGTCCGGGTGTCGTTGATGACTCGCTCAGCTTCTCTGGCACTGGGGTAGCTGACCACCATGCTCTCCAACTGGACCGGACGGTCAGCGGTGGTGAGGGTGTATCCCCTGTCGACCTCGTGCAGTCCGTGATAGTAGGAGCCACTCAGGAATTGGGCGTTGAGGAAGGTCGTGCACTCGGGGCCGCCCGCATCCGCCTTGTACCTGATGCTCGCCACACCTGTGCGGTCGTATCTTGGCGCGCGTTTCAGCAGCGGGAAGTCTATGTCGGAGAAGGCGACCACGTGGAGCTGCTTTTCGCTCAGGACCACGGCCTTCGCCCTGGGGTCGAGGCTCGCAGCCTTGGCCTTCGGCGGTCCGGCGGCCTGCGACGCCACGGAGTGGACCTTCGCCCCAGACCCCCCACACGCAGCCGTAACGCCCAGCGACATGCTCACCGCAACGGCACACACCGTACGTCGGACCGCGTTCATGTGTGCCCCCCCTGTGATCACCCCGCTGGCCACCGGAATATAGCAGCGCGGCTGTGCAGCGCCTCGGACCTTGGGCCCGTTGCCGGCGCTCAAGCATCGCTAACGCTTCCGGGCCGGCACCGTGCCCATCGTTGACGGCACGCTCGTGCCCACCCGCGACCACTCCGTGGCGGCGCAGCCCAAGAACTACAGGTACTCCACCAACCACCAGGTGGTCATCGTCACACCCTGGTACAGCAAGTCACCAACAGCTACGGCCTCATTTGCCCGCTGCCCCTGGCGCGTGAGGCCGATCCGTACGACCACTGGGCCCGGCTGCTCCGCCCCAGTGACCGTGGCCGGGAACTCCTCCCCCACGTCGGCGCCCTGATGTACCGGGAGCTCGACACGCGCACCGAAGGCTGGGGGTGGAGGAGGTCCGAGCCCTGCTCTGCCTCCTGGCCCGCTACAGCGCCGCGGCCCCCGCCGTCGGCGCGGACGCGTCGAGACCCTGAACCGATCATGTTCCGAGGGCCGACGGGGTGCCCGGCGGGCCGTCCCTTACGGCCTCGCTCAGAGGTGGATCGGATCGGCGAAAACCTCGCGTGCCGCGGCGACGAGCCTGGCCAGGTCGCCTCCGTCCGCTCGGTCTTTCCGCCAGATCAGGACCGTGTTCAAGGACGGCTTGAAATCCGTGATCGGCAGGATTTCCGTGTTCTCCATCACGTAACCCCGCATGGGATTGTCCGGATTCAGGATGGAGAAATAGAAGGCCATCCCGCTGGAGACCAGCTCGGCGATTCCCCCGTAATCGGAATCGGTCAGCTTGATGCGTTTTCTGATGCCACGGGCGGACATCTCACCGTCGAGCTGGTCGAAGTAGGCGGACCTGATCTCCTGCGGTGCGACGACGAAGGAGAGGTCGCCGAGTTCCGCGAGGGCGACGGAGTCGCGTCCGGCGAACTGGTCGGCGGGTACCACCGCTCCCAGCCGCTCCGACATGACGTGCAGGATCTCCAGCGCGGGATCGGTGACCGGCATCCGGGCCAGCGCGAGCGCGAGTCTGCCCTCGTGCACGCCGCCGGCCAGGGCCTTGGTGGTGCCGGGCCAGCGCAGCAGTTCGCACCAGTCCTCGGCGCGCTCGGCGAGTTCCGAGACGTGTTCCCGCAGGCGGGGGTGGAGTCCGGCGGGGATGCCCATGAACATCGTGGCGCGCCCCGACCGCGTGGCCTCGCGCAGCCGCCAGGGGATGGAGGTGAACTGCTCCAGTACCTCCCGCGCGAGGGGGAGCAGCGCCTCACCGTCCGGTGTGAGGGTGACGCTGTGGGTGTCTCGATCGAACAATCGCTTGCCGAGCTCTCGTTCGAGATCTTTGATCCGCTGGCTCAGTGGTGATGTGGCCATGTGCAGCCTGCGGGCCGCCGCCGAAAAGTTCAGTTCCTCGGCAACCGCGACAAAATACCGCAGGTGCAACATTTCCACTCCTATACATTAACCCGCTCGTCGGCGGGCTCGGAGGCGCTGTCGGCGGGTGCGGGCCCCTGCGTGGTGTGCCCGAACCCGCCGCGACCTGCTGCGGCTGCCCCTGCCGCGTCTCCCCCGCGTCCTCGGGTGATCATTCACGCGGTCGGGGGGATCGCCCCGTCTGTCAGGGGGTCGACGTGCCGCGCAGAGCCGCCAGAGCCGGGCCGTACATGCCCGCCTTGATGGCGCCCAGCGTGCCGGCGTCCTTGCCCACCTGGGACTGGGCTGCGGCCACGGCGGTCGAGAGCACCGCGTCCTCGGCCACCGCGTGATCGACGATGCCCGCCGCCGCGGCGTCCGTGCCGCCGTACCGCCGGCCGGTGACCATGGCCTCGTGCGCGGTCTGCGGTGCCAGCCGGGACTGGATCAGTGCCGACATGCCGGGAGTGAAGGGGATCTTGATGTCGGCCTCGGGCAGACACCAGAAGCCGCGGTCGCTCCGCATCACACGGAAGTCGTGCGCGAGGGAGAACATCGCGCCTGCGGCGAAGGTGTGTCCCTGGAGTGCCGCGACGGTGATCATCGGCAGGGCCAGCACACGGGCGAACAGGGCGTGGACGGTGTCGACGTAGGCCGCGTGCTGGTCGGCGTGGGCGCTGAGCCACTCCAGGTCCAGGCCGTTGGAGTAGAACTTGCCCGTCGCGGCGGTCACCAGCGCCCGGGGGGCGTCGGCCTTCTCCACCTCGTCCAGGGCTGCGTTGACGGACGCGACCCAGTCGGGGTGGAAGCGGTTCTCGCCGTCTCCGAGGTTGAGCACGAAGACGGAGTCATGACGGTCGAGAGTAGGCATGTGCCCTCCAGGGTCTGTGTGTGGTGTGGCGGGTCTGTGAGGTCAGCTGGACACGGGCCCGGAGCGCCGGGCCCCGCGCGTACGAGTGCGAAGGATGCCAGGACCTGACCTCGTCGGTGTCGCAGGCGCGGCGGACGGGCGCCGGGCCGGTCGTACCCGGTGCCGCGCCCGATGGAAGGATGCCGGGAGGACATCGTCTCCGTTCCGCCGCTCGCCTCGTACCGTGTCCGTCAGGCGGCTCTTGCCTCGGCCGTGCCCGGGATCGTACCCGCGGCACGCAGGTCGGCGATCTCCCCGGGGGCGAAGCCCAGTTCGGCGAGGATCTCCTCGTTGTGCTCGCCGAGGTCCGGCGCTCGTCCGGCCGCCACCTTCGGTACCCCGCGGAGGTTGACCGGGTTGTTGACGGTGTACTCCAGCCCGCTGACTCCGTGCAGGGGCACGACGATGTCGTTGGCGCGAAGCTGCGGGTCCTGCGCCGCTTCCTCCGGCGTCTGGATGAGGCCGTAGGTGATGCGCTCGCCGGCCAGCGCGTCCTTCCAGTGACTGAAGGGCCGCGAGCGGAACTCGTCGTCAAGCAGACTGCTCAGCGCGGCGGCGTTCTCGGAGCGCCCCTTGATGTCGGCGAACCGGGGATCCTCGACCAGCTCGGGGTGACCGATGGCGCGGGTGAGCCCCGGCCACTGCTGGCTCGAGGTGGCCAGCATGAACCACTTGCCGTCGGCGGTCCGGTAGGGATTGGTCAGCGCGTTCACCGGCGCGTTCCGGTCGTGCAGTTCGAACGGCGTGCCTTTGGCGAGCGCGCCGGCCACGAGTGTTCCCGTCGCCCACACGCCGGTGGCCAGCAGCGACGTTCCGACGCTGGTGCCCTGCCCGGTCACCGCACGCCGGTACAGCGCGGTCGCGATCGCCGCGTAGACGGCGACCGCCGAGGTGTAGTCGCCGCTGCCCCAGACGGGCACGGTCGGCGGGGCTTCGGCGTCGCGGGTGGAGGCCAGCAGGCCGCTGCGCGACCAGAAGGCCGTCAGGTCGAAGCCGGGCTGGCGGGCGTCGGCACCGGCGTCGCCGAAGCCGGTGATGTCGGCGTAGACGACCCTCGGGTTCCAGGCCGCGACCTCCTCGTAGCCGAGGTGCAGCTTCTCGCGCGTACCGTGCGGAAAGTTGGTGATCACCACGTCGGCCCACTCGACGAGCCGCTTCAGGATCCCGACGGCGGCCGGCGACTTCAGGTCCACCACCATGCCGCGCTTGTTGCGATTGGCCAGGTGCCAGCCGTAGTTGGCCTCCGCCTGCGGACTCGGCGGCACGAGACTCAGCCGCCGCTGGGGGTCGCCCGACCCGGGCGGCTCAAGTTTGATGACGTCCGCGCCGAAGTCGGAGAGCATGGTCGCCGCGGCCGGTCCCGCGATGTAGGTGGACGCGTCCAGGACCTTCAGACCGGTGAAGACGGATTCTGGTGCGAACGCGGATGCGGATGCGGATGCGGGTGCGGATTCGTTGGTCATCGTCGTCAGCCCACGAACGCGCTCTGGCCGGTGATTGCCTTGCCGACGATGAGGGTCTGCATCTGGTGCGTTCCCTCGTAGGAGTAGAGCGCCTCTGCGTCGGAGAAGAACCGGGCGATGTCGTTGTCGAGGAGGATGCCGTTGCCGCCGAAGAGTTCGCGGCTCCAGGCGACGACCTCCCGCATGCGGGCGGCGACGAACTCCTTGGCCAGCGCCGACTGCTCGTCACGGAAGACGCCCTGGTCCTGCAGCCGGGCGAGCTGTACCAACAGGCCCCAGGACGCCGTGATGTTGCCGACGCTCTTGACCAGCAGGTCCTGGACCATCTGGAACTTGGCGATCGGACGTCCGAACGCGACGCGCTGCTTGGCGTAGTCCAGGGCGAGTTCGTAGGCGCCGATCATGACGCCCAGTGCCTGCCAGGCGACCCCGCTGCGGGTCTGGCGCAGTACCTCGCCGACGTCCCGGAAACCCTTGATGTTCTTCAGTCGGTTGGCCTCGGGAACCTTCACGTCGGTCAGGGTGATCTCGGCGTTCTGCACGATGCGCAGCGCTATCTTGCCCTCGATCTTGACCGGTTTGAAGCCCGGGGTGTCCTTCTCGACGACGAAGGCCTTGACCTTGTTGTCCTCGACGTCCCGCGCGAAGACCACGACGTAGTCGGCGAAGGTGGCGTTCCCGATCCACTTCTTCCCGCCGTTGAGCGTCCAGGTGTCGCCCTCGCGCTTCGCGGTGGTGCGCATGCCGCCGGAGACGTCGGAGCCGCCGTCCGGTTCGGTCAGGGCGAACGCCCCGATCTTCGACATGGTGGCCATGGCGGGGAGGAACCTGTCGCGCTGCTCCTGGTCACCGCCGTAGTAGATGGAGTAGAAGCCCAGCCCGTTGTGCACACCGAAGAAGGTGGCGGACGAGGCGTCGACGCGTCCCAGTTCCATCGCCAGCATGCCACTCAGCAGGTGGCTCACGGCCGGAAGGTGCTCACCGTAGCCCTCGTAGGCCAGGGCGACCAGGCCGCTGTGCCGGAACTTGTCGATCAGCTCGTCGGGTAGCTCGGCCTTGCCCCAGGACTCGTTGACCAGCGGCTTCACCTCGTCCCGCATGAACGTGCGGGCCTTGAGAAGGATCTTGTACTCCTCCTCGGACAGCAGCGACTCGTAGTCGTAGAAGTCGGCGGTCAGACGGTCCTCCACAGGGGTCATGGGGGTCACGGGGGTCACAGAGGTGGGGGTCTCGGTGGTCATGTCAGTTCTCCTTCTGGTTGCGGCGGACGTTCGCGAGGGCGGAGAGGACGGCGAGCTGCCCGCGGTCGCGGGCCTCGGCGAGGTCGGCGTACGGGGTGGCGGCGTACGCCTTCTCTACTGCCTGGATGACCCGCTCCCGGTCCTGCGGGTCTTGCGAGGGTTCGCCCAGGTCCATCTGCGCCATGGTCGAGCCGATGTGCTCGGCGATGTGGCGGTAGCCGCCGGGACCGCCGCCCAGGTGCCCGCTCAGGAAGGGACCGACGGTGGCGTAACGGATGCCGAGCGAGTGGGTGACGACGGTGTCCAGGTCCTCGGGCGTGATGACGCCCTGCTGGACCAGGTGGACCGCCTGCCGGTTGAGCGCGTTCTGCAGCCGGTTGCCGACGAAGCCGGGGACCTCCTGGCGTTCGACGACCGGTGTGCGGCCGACGGATGTGTAGAAGGCGACCGCGGACTGCACGGCCTCCTCGGTGGTGTGCTCGCCGGGTACCACCTCGACGAGGGGCAGCAGGTGCGGCGGGTTGAAGGGGTGTCCGACGAGGATGCGGCCGGCGTCCTCGATCTCCTGCGTGAAAGCGGACGAGGGGATCGCCGACGACGAGCTGAGCAGCAGCGCGTGGGCGGGAGCCTCCCGGACCAGTCGGGCGAAGAGTTCCTTCTTGAACTCGACGCGCTCGGGCCCGTTCTCCTGGACGATGTCCGCGTCGCGAACGGCCTCGGTGGTGTCGGCGGCGAGGTGCACGCGGTCGGCGAGACCGTCGGTGTCCAGGCCCTGGGCCGCCAGGTGCGGCCCGAAGGCGGCCAGCGCCTCCGCGGTCGCCTCCGCCAGGTCGGGGCGGGGATCGCTCACGTGGACGGTCAGGCCGTGTGCGGCGAACAGCGCCGTCCAGGAAAGTCCGATGGTGCCCGCTCCGATCACGGCGGCGGTACGGAACTGCTGTGTCACTGCGTTTCACCCTTCAGGTAGTCGAAGACCGGCTCGGCAGGGGCGAGCGTCAGGTCGGTGAGGATGTGGGTGGCGGCGACGACCTCCAGGACGGGGAGGTCCGCCAGCGGGGCGAGGACGTGGGCGAACAGCTGGAGCCGCGCGGGGCCGGTGTAGGCCTCCTTGACCACCACGTCGGTGATCTCGGTGCGCACCAGTTCCTGGACGCGCAGGTCGCCGCGGTAGCCCGGAACGGTCTTGAGCATGAACGTCGGTGCGGCGATCTCTTCCCTGGCCACGGCCTTGTCCAGCGGACGGTGCTTGTAGCCCATGGTCGCGGTGGCGACACGGATGGTCCCGTAGTCGAGGGTGCCGACGAGCGCGGCGCTGTCGACGTACAGCCGCGGGGCGCCCATGACCTTCGGATAGGCGCTGACCTCGCGGCCTGCTGCGGTCGCCGGGAAGTTGTCGAGGTACATGGCGTGCAGGTACTCGCCGCGCTCGCCGTCGAAGACCACCTGGATCGCCTGGCCGCCTTCGGTGTAGGGGCCGAAGCCGCTGACGTCGCCCATCTTCATGATCTCGAAGCGGACCAGCGGTTCGTCGATCTGCAGGGGTTCGGGGACGACCGCGCGCAGTGCGTCGGGGTCGGTGCGGTAGAGGATGTTGAGGTACTCGCGGTCCGTGAAGCGATGGACCGTCGGCGTGTAGGCCGGGCCGGCCAGCGGGGTGGTCAGCTGTCGTCGTACGTCTTCGACCCGCATGTCACTTCCCCGTCCACTGCGGGGCCCGGCGCTCGGCGAAGGCGGTCATGCCCTCCCGTACGTCGGCCGTGGCCATCAGCGCGCGCATCACCCTGCGCTGCGCGGCGAAGGCCTCGGTCTCGGGAGCGCCGTCCGCGGCCCGGAGGACCTCCTTCACGGCGGCCAGCGCCAACGGCGCGTTCGCCGCGAGCCGTTCGGCGAGCAGCAGCGCCTCGGCCACCGCCTGCCCCGTGGGCACGACCTGGTTGGCGAGGCCGAGTTCGCCCGCGCGGTGCCCGGATATCGGTTCGCCGGTCAGCAGTACGCCCATCGCCAGGTGATACGGGATGCGCCGCGGTAGTCGGATCACTCCGCCGCCGGCGGCGATCAGTCCCCGCTTGACCTCCGGCAGACCGAAGTGCGCGTCCTCCGCGGCCACGATCAGGTCGCACGCGAGGGCCAGTTCGAAGCCGCCCCCCATGGCCCAGCCCTCCACGGCCGCGATCAGCGGCTTCGTGCGGTCGACCTCGGTCACACCGCCGAACCCGCGACCCGCAATGTCGGGAGTCTCACCCTTCAGGGCCGCCTTCAGATCCATGCCCGCGCTGAAGTTGCCCTCCGCGCCGGCCAGCACACCGGCCCGTAGCGCCGGATCCGATTCCAGTTCGTCCAGGGCACTCGCGAGGCCGGCGGCGACCGCGGCGTTGACGGCGTTACGGGCTTGCGGGCGATCAATCGTGATCAGCAGGGTCTTGCCGTCCCGCTGGGTACGTACGTCGGCGGTGGTGCTCATGACTGGGCTTCCTTCTCGGCGGTGATGCGGGAATCGAGATTCGGCGGCCGGGCCGCGTGGCTCGTCGTCCTGATACAGAACCTAGAGAAGGTCGACGGAGAATGGAATTATCAAAATGGGAAAGAGGGTGTGACCGTGCTAGTCACACAGAATTCGGAATCCCCTCGGATTGATCGCCAGAGGCTTTGGCGACAAATCCGAGAATCATCGAGGGGAATTATGGGTGCAGCGGTTCCGTGGTAATTCGCGCCGCGAATTCGACAATCGGGCAAGGATCGGCCGATGAGCGGGCCGAGGCCCGTTCGCTCCACGACCGGAGCGCGGAGGGGCGCCGGTACGCTGCGATACCGCACCGATGATCACTGTGCCTCCTGCCGCACTGGACTCCTTGCACGGGCTCGCTTTCGGTGAAGCTTTCGGTGAAGCTTTCGGTGGCCCAACGGCTCGCCATCCTGCGCCGGGACGGTCCGGCGAGCCCGGAGTCGCGGCCCCTCCCCCGGAACCGCTGTGGCTGCGGAATGACGACACCGCTCGGGCGCTCGTTCTCGTCCGGGAACTCGCCGAGGGCATAGGCACCGTCGACCAGGGCCGTTTCGCCCGGCGGCGCGCGGCGGCCTACGCCGAGGACACGCACCGCGGTCACGGAGCCTCGATGCATGACGTGCCGCGCCGGATCGGCGCCGGCGCGGCACGGGCGGGAGGTGTTCGCCGGGCAGTTCGGCGGTAAGGGCTCCTGGGGAACAGGTGATCTTGGTCGTGAACCCGTCTGCCAGGAGCTTCACTGCGGTGTACGGACCTCCGCGACCAACCAGCCACCCGCATCACGAGGTTAGGAGAGACTCAATGTGAGGCGGCGCGCGTCACCGGCGAGTTGGGCACCGAAGAAGCGAACGAGTTTCTCGACCGCCGGACCGACGTACTCGGGCTTGTCGTAGAGGTCGACGTGACTGGCTCCGTCGATCCAGAGCAGTTCTTTGGGCTGCTGTGCGTCGTCGAACGCTTCGGTGGTCATGTGCCGCGTGACCGCTTCGGTGCCGACGATCATCAGCAGGGGGCGCGGGGCGATCATGGCGATGAAGCGGAAGGGCTCGAAGACGGCTATCCGGTCGATGCTCGACCAGGTGAACTCCTTCGCCGAGCGGGGATGCTGAGCACGGTCGGTGCAGTAGTACTCGAAGCCCTCGAGGCCGTGCTGCCCGCCCAGCGCACGAGCCTCCTCGACGGTCGCGGGGAAGATGGGGAAGCTGCCGGCGCCCGCTCCGCGCGCTTCCGCGGTCCGGGCAGCCGCGGCGGCATCCAGCATGGACTGGAGCACGGCGGGGTCCTGAGTGTCGTCGGCGCCCTTGCGGAACTGGCGGCCGATGTCGGCGGCGCTGACGGTCGCGACGGCGCGGATGCGGTGATCCGTGGCCGCGGCCGGGACGACGTAGCCGCCCGAGGCGCAGATGCCCAGCGCGCCGATTCGCTCCGGGTCGACCTCCGGCCGGGTACTCAGAAACGACACCGCCGCTTTGAGGTCCTCGACACGATGCGCCGGATCCTCCAGTCCGCGTGGTTCTCCGCCGCTCTCGCCCTGGTAAGCGGCGTCGAAGGCGAGCGTGACGAACCCTCGCCCGGCCAGACGGGCGGCGTAGAGGCCCGCGGCCTGCTCCTTGACACCGCCGGCGGGGTGGCCGACCACGATCGCAGGCCGAGTAGCGGCTTCCCCGTCGGGAAGGTAGAGGCGCCCGGCGAGAGGGATGCCGGCGCTGTCGAAAGTGACGTTCAAGCTGTTCATGACTTCACTGTCGAACGAGGGCTGTGGGCGTACAAGCGGTGGTTTTCTCCCCCGGAAGGATCCTGCCCTCCCACGTGAAGCAGCCTCGTGCATAAAGTGGTCTTCGTGACCCCGGCACGTGACACCACTGAGGTGGGCGCCTTCCTCAAGGCGCGCAGAGCCGAACTGACACCCCGCGCCGTAGGCCTGCCGGAGGCCGGACAGCAGCGGAAGGTGGCGGGGCTGCGCCGCGAAGAGGTCGCGCAGCTGGCGGCGATCAGCGTCGACTACTACACCCGCCTTGAGCAGGGGCGGGTACCGGCGTCCGCTTCCGTTCTCGCCGCCGTCGCCGCCGCGCTGCGGCTCGACGAGGACCAGCAGGCGTATCTGTACAAGATCGCCGGCAAGACGGACGCACGACCGCGACGCCGGCACAGCCGGCAGAGCCCGCGCCCGGCGATGCGGCGCCTCCTCGACCAGCTGACCGGCACTCCGGCGATCGTGCTCGGTCGGTACATGGATGTGCTCGCCTGGAACCCCGCGGCCGCCGCGCTGTACACGGACTTCGGTGCGATCCCGGTGCAGCAGCGCAACTACGTGAGGCTCGTGTTCACCGACCCCGTGATCCGCGCCATGCACACCCAGTGGGAGCACGACGCTCGCGACGCCGTCGCCGCACTGCGCATGGAAGCCGCCTCGGATCCCGACCGTCCCGAACTCGCCCGGCTGGTCGGCGAACTGGCCGTCCTTGACCCTGACTTCCGCGTCTGGTGGGCCGAACACCGGGTCAACAGCGCGACGTACGGCACCAAGCGCTACCGCCACCGAGTCGTCGGGGATCTCATCCTGGACTGTGATACCTGGACCAGCCCCGACGGCAGCGGGCAGCGGCTCATGGTGCTCACCGCCGAATCGGGGACCCCCTCGGACGAAGCACTGCGCGTCCTCGCCTCATGGACGGCTCCCGCCCACACGCGCACGGGGCCCGCGCCGGCCTCCGAGTCGACAGCGTGACGACCCTGCGCACCACGCAGCGGATACGCGCACTCTCCCCTGCACTCTCGGTCGGCACAGTCGGCCAGTAGGTGTCTCTTTGATCCATTGGTTCTTGGAGGCAATGAAGTTGACCGCCACGCGCGTGGGACTCTGTCGGGATGGATACCTTCGGAGCCCGGCTGGACGGCGCATGGGAGTGGTGGGCAGCCGCTATTGAGGAGGCGCAGGAGGGGCGCTGGGTTCGTGATGCCGTGGAGCGGCACGTGGTGGCGGACATCATGGCCGCGACCAACGCCCTGCACGGGGGTCGGCTGGCTCCGTTCACCCAGGACTCGTGGCACGTACGTATAGGGCGGATTGCCAACTGGGCCGGGGTGCTCCGGCTTGCCGCCCGAGCAGGGGGATGGGAGCTCCAGCCTGTCGTCGGGCGCAGCCCGAAGGACCCTGCGGGTATGGCCGAGCTGTTGTCCGGCATCTACGCGATCGGCGAGCAGGGCGAGATATGGATGACGCAGCTCCTTCGGGAGGGCCGGATGCCACCAGAGAAGGAGATTGCCCAGGCGGAGGGTTTCCTGACCGGGCCAGGGTCCATGGAGGATCTTGAGCTGTTCTTCTACGACAGCTGATAGACAGCCCGCTCGGTCAGCACCGCGCCCAGACGAGGATGCCGGCGAGGCGGAGTGCAGCCTGATAGACGACGGCGAGTTTGTCCGTCCGAGCGCGTGGTCGTCGGGTTCGGCCCGGTCCGGCGCCCCCTTTCCCTGGCCGCGGCAGCGTGCTGGTGGGCCCGGCGAACGGTGGAGTCCACTGACACCGTCCAACCGATGTTGTCACTGTCGTCGGCTGCGGTCAGGACCGCGGTGAGTGCGGGAATCACCGTCACGCCGTAGGTTGATCGGCCGGGCCTGTCCGACTCGGCGGCATGTCGGCCGACCCGACGCCATCGCACACGTCCATGCGGCTGCCGACGAGGCTGGGGCCCCGAGTCAATCGGATCCGTCCTCCTCAGCGAACTCGGCGGCGTCGGGAAAGACGCTGGAGCTGATGTGTCCCGACAGCCGGCCGTCGAGGCGGTTCCCGGGGTGCGGTTGCGGGGACTGACGGCCGGTTCGCCGGAGTCGACCGTCGCCGCCGCAGAGCGCTACGGCGTGCCTGGATACACATCAGTGGCGGAGATGGCGGACCGTGAGGAGATCGATCTGATCGCGATCACGGTGCGGGTGCCCGAGCACCGCAGGCTGCTCGAGCCGGTACTCGAGTCCGGCAAGGCCGTCCTCTGCGAGTGGCCGCTGGCGCGCGACCTCGCCGAGGCCGAGTTCCTGCGGGACGCGGGTCGCCCCGGACCTCGGTTCACCGGACTGCAGGGGCACGTGTCGCCGACGACGAGGTGGGTCCGCGACCTGATCGCCGACGGCTATGTCGGCGAGGTCCTCTCCTCGTCGATGATCTGCTCGTTCCCCGGCGGCGGGGCGATGTTCACCTCGGCGTCCGCCTATACCGCGGACGCCGCCAACGGGGCGACGATGATGACCATTCCCTTCGCCCACGCGCTCGACATGCAGTCGGTCGTCCTGGGCGAACTGACCAGGACCACGGCGACGATCGCGACGCTGCGCACCCAGGCCGTCAACACCGATACAGGAGAGGCGATCGCGAAGACCGCGCCGGACCAGATCGCCGTCACCGGCCGTCTGCCGGGCGGGGCCGTCGCCAGTATGCACTTCCGGGGCGGCGCACTGCGGACGACGCCGTTCGTCTGGGAGATCGACGGCACACGAGGATCTCTGCGGATCACCGGGGATGTCGGCCTGCCCATGAGTGCCGCACTGGCCGTCGAAGGGGCGCACGACCAGGAGGCGTTGTCCCCGCTCGAACTACCAGCCGAATACGACCGGTTCCCCCAGTTGGCCGGAACGCCGGCCCACAACGTCGCCCATCTGTACACTGAGGTGGCCCAGGCCCTTCGGGCCGGGACTCCGACGTTCCTGGGTTCGACCACGCGGTGGAGCTTCACCGCGTGCTCGAGGCGATCGCACACAGGGGAACCGGAGAATAGCTGTCCGGCGTCGACGGCCGCCACCGACCTCTCCGGGCTCAAATCCGCAAGCACTTCCGCGACCGTCTCCCGCGCGATCCGTAACCGCTCCAGCCCCTCCCTGGCCATCGCCGGCTTCCCGGACGCTCGGCGAGTTCGGCTTCCAACTCCTCCACCCGAACCCGGGCGGCTGCCGCACGCGCTTCCCACTCCTCACACAGCGAGCCCATCTGCCCCCCCTCCTCCAGGACCACGGTAGAGACGAACGGGCCCGTGGGCGGCCCCGCTCGGTGCCCTTCCGGCTCAGCCCTTCCCGTCAGAGGAACCGCACCGATTGCCGTTCACGGGATGAGGACGATGCGGCCGTCGGTCACGTGGTTCTCGAGTCGTTCGTGTGCGGTCGCCGCGTCGGCCAGAGGGAGGGTCTCGATCTCGATATCGACCAGTCCGCCCGCGACCGCCTTCAGTGCGGCCTCGGCGGCGGCCTGAACGGACTCGGGGTGGGCCGGGACGTAACCGCCCGCGTTGAATCCGGTGACGGTGATGTTGCCCTGCCAGATGCGGTTGCCGTCGATGCCGTGGTCCCAGTCGCCGCTGGCGTTGCCGACCAGCAGGAGACGGCCCGAGGGTGCGAGCAGGTCCAGGCTCTGAGTACGCAGGAGTCCGCCGACGGGGTCGACGATGATGTCGAACTTGTCGTCGCCGAGGACGTCGGGCAGCTGGGCCGAGTCGACGATGGTGTCGTAGGGCAGCCTGCTGGCGGCCGCCGCGCTCACCTTCTCGGAGCGGACCGTGCCCACCACCCGGGATGCGCCGAGCTGTCGGGCGATACCGGGGAAGGCGGAGGCCAGGCCGCCCAGCGCGCCGTGTACGAGGACACTCTCGCCGGCGGACATGCTGATGGCGCGGGTGAACGCGATGTGGGCCATGACCGCGTTGGGGACGGCGGCGACGGCCAGGGCGGGATCGATGTCGTAGTCCTGCGTGGAGACGACCCGCTGCTGGTCGGTGACGAACACGGATGCGTATCCGCCCGTCCCGTAGGAGGACAGTGACACCACCTTCTCGCCGACGGCGAAGCGGGTGACACCTTCGCCGAGCGCGCGCACGGTGCCGGCGACCTCAAGGCCGGGAACGTAGGGCGGCTGCGGCAGCCCCGGGGCGTCCTTGAACAGGCCCTGGCGGAGGTACACGTCGATGAGCCCGACCGCGGCGTGGGTGACGTCGATCGTGATCTGGCCGGGCCCGGGGGTGGGATCCGGCAGGTCGGTGACGGTGAGCACGCTGGGTGCGCCGAACTGGACAGCCTGTATCGCCTTCATGGTGGTTTCCGTTTCTGATTTAACGCACCCTGTGATGCGTTATCTCGACCGTACCACCCGACGCCGGTTAATGCATCGTGGCGTGCGTTACTGTGGGGGAATGCAGCAGAGAGCCAGGTCAGCCGAAGACAAGACCCGCCGTTCGGAAGATCTACTCAAGGCGGCGGAAGCGCTCGCGCTCGACCTCGGAGGCGTCCGGCACGTCACGCTCACCGCGGTGACCGAACGCGCCGGCTTGCACCGCACCGGCGTACGCCGCTACTTCGCCAGCAAAGAGGAGTTGCTCCTTGAACTGGCCGAACGCGGATGGCAGCAGTGGCGGGACGCGATCAGAAGCGAGACAGACGGCCGCGCGGGGCTCGGGCCGGCACAGACCGCGGCCGTGGTCAGCGAGACCCTGGTCGCACTGCCGGTCTTCTGCGACCTGCTGACTCACGTCACGCTCCACCTCGAAGGCGACGTCGACATCGAGCGGGCCCGCCGGTACAAGACCAACGCCTTCGCCGCGCACGACGAGATCGCCGACGCACTGGACCGTGCAAGCACCATGACGCTGGAACAGATCGGCAACCTGCTGGCCGTCGCGATCACCTTGGCCTCCGGCTTCTGGCAGGTCTCACACCCCACCGCCACCCTCGCGGCGCTCTACGAGCAGGAACCGCAGTGGGGCCACGTCGCACTCGACTTCGCTCCACGCCTCAATCGCTCTCTCAGGGCGTTCGCCATCGGATTCACCGAGACGACTCCCCCGGGCGACGCGATGTAGGCCGGCCAGGCCCTCCAGCCTTCCCGACCTACTCCTTACGGTCGATGGTCATACCCTCCATGGGACAACCCGTCCCGCCCCTGGACCACCTGCCGGCTATCAACAGCCACCTCCCGGCCGACAACCGGCCACCGCCGTCGGTGGCCCGCTTCGACCACCTCCCGCAATGGCGCGGGCGGCGACATACCGGGCCTTTTCGCGCATGCCCGACCACCACGCTGTCCGCAGCTCCAGGAGTTCGGACAGCACAACGGGTGGGGCATCCGTATGCGGAGTTGACGCAGACCGGTGCCAGAGAGGCTTCACCGTGACTGTCGATCTCATCCGTGCTGACGCGAGCAAACTCGCGGAGCTGATCCGCAGCGGAGAGGTTTCCTCGGTGGAGGTGGTGCAGGCGTACCTCGATCGTATCGAGGCCACGAATCCGAGGATGAACGCCGTCGTCACGCGTATCGATGGAGCGCTGGAGGCCGCGAGGGCGGCGGACGAGGACGTCGCAGCCGACGGCACAGCGGGTCCGCTGCATGACGTGCCGAACAGGCTTGACCCTGCCCGTGTCCGACGAGGGTTCAGGAGCTGTGTCTGAGGCCTGCATGACAGTGCGAACGCCCTTCCGATGGGCCATCTATGCTGGGCCGCAGCGTCACAGGGGGAGGGGACAGCGGATGGACTGGTTCTGGTGGGTTCTCATCGTCTTCTGGACGGGTGGCTTCGCGTGGGCAGCTGACAACGTCCGCACCGCACTGCGTAATCGGCATGAGCGCAAGTTGCAGTTGCTGGAGGTGGCGAGACAGGAACGTTTGGCCGTCGATGCAGCGAACAAGTCTCCGGAGCCAGTGTGCGGATGCACGCACCATCTCGCCAAACACGACAAGCAGGGCCGGTGCCACGAGCGCGTCGAGGTGCCAGTGGCCTGGGATGAGAACAAGAAGCCGCTGCGTTACGAGGCTGGTCAGTGCAACTGTCAGCAGTATGTGGGACCGCAGCCTCTGTCTCAGGTGTTCGCGGAGGACCTGACCGACCTCGCCTGACCAGGATGGCGAGGCCAGTCGCCGTACATGACACTGGGACAGTTGATCGCCAGTGCGATGAGGGATTCCCGGCGGCTCTCTTCGTTCCCTCCGGTGGCCTCATGGGCTGGGACGGTGTTCCCCCCGCTGCGGCTGGTCGCCGACGAGGACGACGAGGCGGGGCCGCGGTTGTGCCGCGGGTACGGTGGTCCGCTCATGCCATCAGCGAAGGCTCGTCCGCTTGCCGGTCCAGGCACTGGCGGCGGATGCGGCGGGCGAGGACCGAGGCGGTGCGGGCCGGCATGACGGCCAGCTGCCCGGACTGCGGAACGTCGTGGACGGTCGGCCTCGAACGTCCTGCCTCCGCAACGTACTGCTCTCCCGCCTGCCGCAAAAGGCATCGTCGATGAGTCCTCCACCCGCGTCGACATCACCGAGACGCACGCGACAGGTGACCACCAGTCCCCGCCGGGGTCAGGCGGCAGCTGCGCGGAGGTCCGCTGCCGTCAGCAGCGACAGCAGTGCGATGCCCTCGGCCGCGAGGGCATCGGCACCGCCTTGCTCCCGGTCGATCACGCACAGAGCCTCATGCACCTCAGCCCCCAGGCCACGCAGGTCCGCGGTCGACAGCACGATCTGTCCTCCGCTGGTGACCACATCCTCAACGACCAGTACCCGGCGTCCCTCGATGTCGGCGCCTTCGGCGAGACGGCAAGTGCCATATGGCTTGGCCTGCTTGCGCACGAACGCGCAAGGCAGGCCGGTGTGTCGGCCGAGCGCGGTCACCACCGGGATGCCGCCCATCTCAAGCCCGGCCAAGACCTCGGTGCCAGAGGGCACCAGCGGAGCCATCTGCCGGGCGATGTCATCCATCAGGACCGGATCCCCCTCGAACCGGTACTTGTCGAAGTACTCCGTGGCAGTACGTCCGGACCGGAGCGTGAACTGCCCGGTCAGATGGGAGACGGCATGGATGCGCTGAGCAAGATCGGAATGTGTCACAGGCGTTCAGTCTTCCATCTGCCCGCCATGGCCAGGACACCGACTCCCTCCCGGGCCTCAAGCCATCGGCCATCACTGTCGACAGCGACACCCTGAGCAAGAAGCCGACACTCAGTGGTTGGCTGTCCTCGCCGTCTGCTGTCTGTTCCATACCGGTTCGCCCCGCTCGTTCCGGAGGCACGGAAAAGTGGAGGCGCCCCTTTGTCTCGTCTGGGATGATCACGGCAGCACATCCAGATCAGCGTCGCGGCTGTCAGGCCGCGGGGCAGAAGGACGGCACCATGACAACCGAGGCGGGTGTGGAAACGACGGATCTGGCCCACGCGCGTATCCCCGACACCGGCGTCGGCGGAACGGTCATCTTGCTCAACGGCACGTCCAGCTCCGGCAAGACCAGCATCGCCCGGGAACTTCTCGACATCCTCGACGGAACGTGGTTCCACATTCCCGTGGACGCCTTCCACGCCATGCGTTGCAAACGCGAGATACCGGACGATGATCTCCAGGCTGAGATCGACCGCACCGCAAAGGGCTTCCACCGCGCTGTCGCCGGCATGGCCGCAAGTGGCAACAACCTCGTCGTCGACTACCTGTTCAGCCGCCGCTGGCGGCTACTGGACCTCCTCGACTTGCTCGCACCCGAAGACACGCTGCTGGTGGGCGTCCGCTGTCCGCTGTCCGAGCTGGAACGCCGCGAGATCGAGCGCGGTGACCGACAACCGGGACTGGCTGCCATGCAATACAGCCAGGTGCACTCCCACGAACTGCATGACCTCGACGTCGACACCAGCCTCTACAGCCCGCGGGAATGTGCCCTTCGCATCCGCGACTTCCTGCCGGACCGACCACGTCCCACCGCCTTTGAAACGCTCCGGCAGACACTACGGACGCCGAAATGACCAACCAGCCCTGCTCCTTGAAGCAACCACTCCGAGGAACAGAGACTTCTGCATCGGATAAATTCTCACCCGAGAGCGTTGGTCCCGCTCCCTTCAGACCTCCAAGGGCGTGCAGGATCTCGTAGGCAAACGGGAGGGACGCCACCGTGCGTCCGGAATCCCGGCGGGCTGCTGCGTACTGCTCGAAGTCCTCAACTTCCAGTTCGAGCAGCTCCTTTCCCGTGACGGTGGCCACGCGCGTGAGCAAGTTGAGGGCCTCGGCGCCGTACTCGTCGCAGCCGCCCCGCCCCTCGGCCTGGCGCCGCAGCCGGGCGAACACCTCAGTCTGGTTGTGGCGCCGGTAGGCGTCGTAGACCCCGAGCAGGCGGCTGCCGCACAACCACGCGTAGGACGGCTGGAGCGTGCGGAGCACGATCAGCGTGCCGAGACCAGCGGTGAGCCGGCATCGTTGGGACTGAGTCAGCCCTGGCGGGCCCCACTGATTCCCAATGGCGTCGGAGCCGCTCAGCAGCCAAGCCAGCGGTCGTGCCAGGTTTCACCGGGGAACTGTCCGAGCCAGTCCAGGACACGGGCCATCGCACGGTTCTGCCGGGACCGCTGCTGAGCGGTCGGCTCGACCAGCAGAGCCCGCGCCAGTTCGACCAGCATGGCCCGGGAAGCGCACTCTCGCCCAGGAATCTGCTGCCCTGTAGGCCGCTCCGGCAGCCGGGGTCCGATCAGAACCCCGGGGTCACGGACACTGGCCGGAGTGCGGCCGGTTCGTCCGTGCGAGCGGCCATCATGCGCTTCCGCACACGTCGGCAAGGTCGTCCGGATCGTAGGACCAGCCCGGCAGCGGGCGCGGCGGCGGCTTGGGCCGGGTGTAGTGCTCGTGGACCTTTGCGATCACCTCGTCCGTCCGAGGGCGTAGGTAACCACTGGTGGTGATCCGCCGGTGCCGCATCACCTGCTGGGCGTCGACCAGGCTCAATCCGGGGTCGTCGACCAGCCGCTCACACAGGGTGTACCCCAGGTCGTGCAGGCAGATGTTCGCACCGATCCGCGTGTTGATCCGGTTCAGCACGGCCCATAGGCCAGCGGCCGCAACAGCACGCGTCGGGTCCACCACACGGGCTCAGGTGGCTCGGGCCGAAGTCCTTCTGGGGCCAACTCGCCCAGGTGGACAGCCAGCCAGGCGAACGCCTCCGGTGAAACGGGGCCAGCCTGCTTCACTCCGCCCAGTCCCTTGGACTGCTCGTAGATGCGGCCTTCGCCGGGATGCATGTCACCGATCGTCATCCCCAGCGTCTCCGCCCCCTCGCCCCGCTGGACAGAAACATCGAGAACAGGGCGCGGTCCCGGTTGCAGTCGAGCGCAGCGAACAGATCCTCGATCACGTCGTCCGGAACAGCCCGAGGCTCAGGATAGGTCTGCTTTTGACGGTAGGCGCCGCGGCGGTGCAGCCGGAACGCCTCCAGCGGGTTGTGATGGGCCTCGATCCGGCGGCCGTGGCGGCCCTGCGGGCGCACCGTCGAGACGACAGGACCGTGCCCCGCCCGCACGTGACGGTCGTAGAAGGCGGAGACCACCGAGAGCGCGTGGTTGATAGTCGCCGGTGCGTATCCCTCGCGCAGGTACGGCTTGCCGGTGCGCGCATTCACCGACCCAGGAACCGGCGCCTCTTGACGGCGGCGATCGCGGGCCGGGTTGTGGCGTGCGCGCAGCCACAGCACGAAGTCCCGTACATCAATGCGCTGGGCGCGGTTCCACCCCCAGCGAAGGGAGCACCTGGGAAACTTATTCGAGGAACCGCGCGTTCGGCCCGAGCACCAGCACACCGCGCGCGGCCGCTCCAGGGAGCGCGTACAGCGCATACGCCGCCCGGTGGAGCGCAACCACTGTCTTGCCTGTATCGGGGCCGCCCTGCACCACCGTCACCCCCCGATGCGCAGACCGGACGATCGCGTCCTGCTCCGCCTGCAGTGTCGCCGCCGCACGGATCCGCCCCGTGCGGTGCGCCTCCAGCGCTTCGCGCAGCGGACCATCGCCGACGATGCCGCCGACTGCGGCCGACGATCCGTCTAGGAACTCGGGGCTCACCCCCCGGTCGCGGCCCAATCTGACTCAGTCGACCGCTTCCACGTACGCCGCCAGATTCGCCAGCGAGGAGGCGATCCCGGCCTCGTGGACCGCTTGCTCGATGCCAGGTGGCACGTCCGTGGCGGTGACGGTCACCTCGGTTCCGTCACCGACGGCAACGAGGTGCCAGGTCATCGTCATGGTGCCCGCGTACGAGGGGTCGTCGGCCTCGAACACGGCCCTCTGCACAACGCGCTCCGGCGGCGCCAGCTCCGCGAACCCGACGTCGACGACATCCGTCGCATCTGAAGTCTTGCCGGGGCTGTCGACGGGGTCGAGGTAGGTGAGGACCATCCGGAATCCGCCACCAGGCCGGGGATCCCACCGCTCGACCCGCCCGCGCATGCCTTCCGGCGGCAGCCAGGCCTCGAGGGACTCCCGGTCGAGGAGAGCCCCGTAGACAGTCGCCGGTGGTGCCGCGATAACCCGGCTGGCGCGGTCGGTCCTACTCATGGCCCGAGTCTAGGTGTTCCGCCGAGCACGTCCTCCTTGAATGACCAACCGAAGAAGCCCCGTCACCCTCGCCCACTGAACAGCCGTCCGGTCCGTCACCACGGCGGTCACGGGTGCGTGGCCTTGTTCACAAGAGCGCGCTCTGGCTCAATTCCTGTGGCGCTCACCGGCGGACAGTGCCTCGGCAAGTCGCGCGGGCGGGTCGCCGACGAATCGATGCTGCGACTGGCCGGTCGGCCAGGTGGAAATGCCGTCGTCGGGCCATCGAGGAACGACGTGGAAGTGCAGATGGCGTACCGACTGTTCTGAACCCGGACCGCTCGCGTTGAGGACGTTCACCCCTGTCGCGTTCAAACCGACGCGCATGGCCCTTGCCAGACGCTGGACCAGGTCGACCGTCTCGGCCAGCACCTCGGCGGGTGTGTCGAAGACGTCGGCGTGATGAGCCGTCGGCACCACCAGGGTGTGCCCCGGAGCGAGCGGGTCGAGCGGGGTGAAAGCGCAGGTGGAGGGTTCACGAACTACCCACTGCGCACCGTCTTCGCGGATGAGCCGGCAGAAGGGGCACGACATATGGGCCACCCTGCCACAAGCCGGCGGTTGGAAAAACAGGCACGCTCCGAGTTCGCGGCGCCACGGAAGTTGAGCCAGCCCCCGAGAACGAGCAGCGACTGTCCACCGGTTCGGAAGGCGCCAGGCGAGCCACAGAGTTCGAACTGAGCGTCTCAAGCACGCATGGATGGTGCGCCCGCCCGAGCCGGCTACCGGATCAGGCGACAGGTGAGTTCGTCGAGGATCGCCGGCCCCAGGGCGCCCGGCTGTTCCACGGCAAAGAACATCGCCTCGAATGCATCCATAAGGGATGAATAGGTGGAATTCGCTGTGGTACCTCGACAGGACACGCCACAGATCGGAGCACCCCCATGGTGATCAAGAAGATGCACGAATTGGGCATCCGCAGCGAGCACGCCTACCTGGCCGGCTTGTCATCCATCGGTCTCAGCTTCGCGTCCTGGCTCACCAGCCTCAAAGCCGAACAGGCCGGCATCGAGCGAGCCGACCGGTGGGGAATCTTCGTCGGCGAGTGGGCACCGACGTTCATAGGCCTCGGCCTGGCACTTTCCCATTACGAACAGCAGGAGGGCTCCCTCAACGGCTCCCTGCACTCGGTGAAGCAGGCAAGCTGACCCGCTCGTCCGCTGAGCAGCCGCCGGCCCGTCACCACGGCGGATTGGGCGACGGGCCGGACAGGGGGCCACGGTACGCAGCCGCGGCCGACGGTGTGCTTCGGCGGTCGCCGGTGGCTAGGCGCTGCGCCTGCGCTTGCGGGCCGCCACCTTCTTGGTCGTCGCCTTCTTCACGGCGGCCGCCTTCTCCCCGGTCGTCTCCTGCGCGGTGCTCTTGGCCGGATCTTCGCCCGCACATCATGGACCTGCGCTTCAGTGCCGGGGTCCTCGCCGCGCGAAGCCTTCGCCTTGTCCGCGGCCTCCTGCAAGGCGGCCATCAGATCGAGGCCGTGACCACCGGCTTGTCCGGCTCCGGCGCCTCGGGCAGTTCGCGGTCCTCGCGTTTCGCCTCTCGGCATGCCGGGCTTCGCCGACATCGCCAACCGCACCACCGCTACATCGACGGACCAGCACCCTCACTGACATCCATGGTCGCCACGAAGCCGAACTACTTACGCTCCGACCCACGCGCAGCGCCTTCGCGCTTCCCGCAGGTGAGCGAGCTGACACCGTCGCCTTGCTCGATCGGCGTCTGCCCGAGCCGCGCAACCCCTGGGCTCTGGACGCAACCTCTACGTCGACGTTGACGATAAGCGGACCAGCCGCCTCCATCCCGACTGGGATCCCGAGGATGTGGCCATCCTCGAGGTGCCACCGGACATCACCCCACTTGGGCGGTGCAGATCGACGTCTCCGGGCGGATCGACGGCACCGCAGCGGTTCACCAGATGATCGCTCCGCTGCTTCAGCTTGGAGGCGTGGCAACGGACGACTACACCCCCCGCCCATGGCCCCTGCCGGAAATCCTGTCTGGAGCAGTGGTCGACGGCCTCTGCTTCTTCGGCTTCCGCGGATACCACGAACTCAACCGCGACGCGGGCGTTTCTGACCCGATCACCTCACCAGCGGGAGTTCGGGGAACTCATGCCGCCGGGTATGTCGTGAAGATCGCGTCGGTGCGAGTCCCGGCGTACGGCGCAGCCGGGTCCGCGTCCCCTGTCGGCCCGGGTCGTGTCAGTGCGGATCGGGCTCGGTGTTCTCGTTGAGAGCCGCGCGTGCGGCCTGGAGCAGTTCTTCGGAGATCGGGTTGCCCCGGGTGGCGCGGGCGAGGACAAGGGCGCCGACCATGGTGCACAGCTGGGCCATGCCGTCGTCGTCGCCGGTGGCCAGCCGGGCGGCACGGTTGCGTACCCCCTTGACGTAGACGTCCTGGGCGCGGGCTGTCTGCTCGGGCTCGCGCCCCAGGTCCGCAGCGAATCCGGAGACGGGGCAGCCGTCCGCGGGGTGGTCGCGGTGCCAGAGCGACAGGTAGTCCTCGATCAGCGCCCGACGGGCGGCGTCGCGCTCCCCGGCGGACTCCTCGAATCGCATCGCCGAGTGCGCCGCCTGCTCGGCGAAGGCGTGGGCGATGGCCTCGTCGACCAGGTCCTCCTTGGAGGCGAACTGCTTGTAGAACCCGCCGTGGGTGAGCCCGGCGGCCTTCATCAGATCGGCGACGCTGACCGTGGTGCCCTTCTCGCGGAACATCCGGGAGGCGGTGGCCACGACACGCTGCCGGTTCTCCTGTGCCTGTGCCTGGGACACGCGGCCCATGCGATCACTTCCCTCAGATAGATGTCGCTTGCCATCTATCGTATCTCTGATTTAGATTTCGAGTGACATCTATTTACGGCGAGGTGTCCTGGCCGGCCAGGAGGGCTCTCTCCTGCCTCCCGGCGGCTGCGGCCGACGGCCTCCGCTCGACATCACAGAACCATCGACAGCTCTGGAGACCCTTGTGGCATCACCGCCCGCCCCCACCGGTTCCCCGACACCCGGAAACTCCACCCCATCCGGGCCGCCTGCCGGGCGCCGAAGCGTCTCCGAGAAGGTGCACCGCCGGCGCTGGGCGATCCTGACCGTGCTCTCGTGCAGCCTTCTGGTGGTGATGCTGGACAACTCGATCCTCAACGTGGCGATGAAGACGATCGCCCAGCCCGCCCCCGCCGGCCTCGGCTCCACCCAGGCCCAGCTGGAGTGGGCGGTCAACTCCTACACACTGGTCTTCGCCGGTCTGCTCTTCACCGCGGGTCTGCTCGGTGACCGGCTCGGCCGCAAGAAGGTACTGCTCTTCGGCATGGCAGTGTTCGGTGTGGGATCCGTACTGTCCGCGCTGTCAGACTCCTCCGGGCAGCTCATCACCTTCCGCGCGGTGATGGGCTTCGGCGGCGCCTTCATCCTGCCCGCCACCCTCGCGATCATCATGAACGTCTTCGAGCCCGCGGAGCAGCCCAAGGCCATCGGCATCTGGACGGGCGTGGTCGGATTCGCCATAGCCGCCGGACCCATAGCCGGCGGCATCCTGCTGGAGCACTTCTGGTGGGGCTCGGTCTTCCTGGTCAACGTGCCGGTCGTCGTCGCCGCGATGGTGGCGATGGTGGCGATCGTCCCCGACTCCAGGGACCCCAGGCCCGGCCGCCTCGACCCGGTCGGGGTGCTGCTGTCGATCGCCGGTCTGGCACTGCTGGTCTACGGCATCATCAAGGGTGGCCAGCTGGGCGACTTCACCCGGCCCGAGTCCTGGGCCACGATCCTCGGCGGCCTGGCGGTCCTCGCCGGCTTCGTCGGGTACGAGGCACGCAGCGAGCACCCGGCCCTCGACGTCGGCTACTTCCGCAACCGGCGGTTCTCCGCGTCCGTCGCCGCCATCGGCCTGGTCTTCTTCGCTCTCATGGGCGTCACGTTCTTCAGCGTCTTCTACAACCAGAGCGTGCGGGGCTACAGCGTCCTGCAGTCCGGTCTGCTCGTGCTGCCGCTGGCCGCCTCCCAGATGTTCTTCGCCCCGCGGGCCCGTCTGGTCGTGGCCCGCTACGGCGCCCGGGCCGTCTGTGCCACCGGCCTCCTCCTGACCGCCACGGCCTTCGCCGGCTTCCTGCTGCTCGGCCAGGACACCCCCATCTGGGTTCTGGAGGTGCTGTTCTTCCTGATGGGCGCGGGCATGGCCCATGTGATGCCGCCCGCCACCGTCATGATCATGTCGTCACTGCCGCGGGAGAAGGCCGGCTCCGGATCCGCCATCAACAACACCTTCCGGCAGGTCGGCGGGGCCATGGGCGTCGCCGTGCTCGGATCACTGCTGTCCACCACCTACCGCAACGGCATCCAAGGGCACCTGGGCGTACTGCCCGCCTCCGACCGGCACATCGCAGGCGAATCCCTCCAGGCCACCCTGGCCGTCGCCGAGAGGATGGGCCCGGCCGGCCAGACGCTGGTACGGCCCGCGGACGACGCCTTCATCCACGCCATGCACCTCACCGCGATCGGGTCGGCAGCAGTCGCCGTGGCCGGCGCGGCCGTCGTACTGGCCTTCCTGCCGGGCAAGGGGCCCGCCCCGGCCACCGGCGGTGACAAGCCCCGGCACCAGGCCGCAGGCCCCCAAAAATGATCAAGGGCCATCCCGCCGGCCACCGGGCCCCAGCCACGCCCGCATACCGCCGACGGCACACACCGAGCGAGCCGGCCCCGCACCGACTGCGCTGCCGCCGACCCGAACAGTCCGGCCACCGGACGACGAAAGACCCCACACCGTCCGCTGACGCTCTGATCACGCCCCGACTCAGATGTCACATCACTCCCAAGGAGATCGACTCATGACTACCAGCAACCTTGTACTCATCCCCGGCGCCGGCGGCGTGGGCCGTACCGTTTTCGAGCAACTGCGCGCGCACGACGTACCGGTGCGCTTCATGGTCCGCCGTGAGGACGAGCGGGCGGATGAACTGCGGGCGCTGGGCGCGGAGGTCGTCACCGGTGACCTGACCCGGCCCGAGACCGTGGCGGCCGCCCTGCAGGGCGTGACGCGGATGTACTTCGCGATGCGCGTGTCTGCGGACCACCTGCTGGCGGCGACCGTGGTGGCCTCCGTCGCACGGGAGTACGGGAATCTTGAGGCCCTGGTCGACCTGTCGCAGATGACGGTGTCGCAGATGACCGCCACCAGCACCGAGGAGTCGCACCAGCAACGCCTGCACTGGCTGGCGGAGCAGGTCTTCAACTGGTCCGGCCTGCCGGTGGTGCACATCCGGCCGACGGCGTTCCTGGACACACCGCTGTTCACCACCATGGCGGCGCAGTCGATCCAGAAGAACGGCACCATCGCGCTGCCGTTCGGCACCGGACGCACCTCCCCGGTCGCCGTCGACGACGTCGCCCGGGTCATCGCCACCGTACTGCGCGACCCGGCTCCGCACATCGGGCAGGTCTACGAGCTGACCGGGCCACGCTCGGTCGACATGACGGAACTGGCCGCGGAGTTCTCCCGGGCGCTGGACCGGCCGGTGTCCTACGTGGACGTACCCGCGGACAGGTGGGAGGCACAGCTCCCGAAGCTGGGGATGCCACCGCACATCGCACAGCACGTCACCACCATGGCCCGGCTGCACCGGGACAACCGCTACGACCGCACGGCCGACGGTGTCGAGCGCGTGACGGGCACCCCTGCCCAGTCCATCGAGGCGTTCGTGGCCGCCCGCAGAGACTTCTACCTGGGCTGAACCGCGGTAACCGCGGTACACAAGTCCGATCTGTGGTCCGGGCAGCCGGTCACCATCCGTCTGGACGACCTCGACATCATCTGCGAGGTCTTGGGCTGCCAACCCAACGACCTTCTGGCCCCGGAGCCCGAGAAGGGCCGCGCTCGTCGTCCCGCAAGCACGTCCGCCCCGGTGGCAGTTGCGGGCGAGCACCCCGGGATCGAACGTCGGGTCGGTCGGACGGAGCCACCGCTGTGAACCTGCGGCCCCGGCCGTGCAAGCAGTGCGGCGACAAGGTCGCGGAGTACGGCCGGCTCCGCTGCTTCAGCTGTCTGCATCCCGAACTTCCGTCGCCGACCTGCAAAGCATGCGGCAGCGCCGCCTACTACGTCGGCGGCTACTGCCGTCGCTGTCATCCCCGCGTGCCGTATGCGGACAGCTGTAGCGACTGCCTCGCCTGGGGCACCTGGCACCGCCACGGCCGCTGTGCAGCCTGTACCTCCTTGCGTAACCGCGGCCACGAGACCGGCACTTGCGCGACCTGCCGTCGCATCGTGCCGGTCCTCAAGCACGGGATGTGCCGGCTGTGCCGCTGCCAGGCCCAAGCCGTTCCTCGGACGTGGCAGCGCCCGGACCTCACCACCGCGGCCGCCACCGGGCAGCAGCTGTTCATCGCCGATCTGGTCCGGCGGGTCCCCCTTGCCACTCGACCGAAGGAGCGCGGCTCACCCGAAGCGCACCAGCACACTGGCCTCTCATCCTGGGTGATGCCTCGGTGGCGGCAGGATCCGCTGTTCGTTGCCGAGCGGGACATGTAGCGCGTCACCGTGCCCGATGTCGAGCCCATCGATCCCGCCTTCACCGACTATGTCTCCGGGCAGGCCGAGGTAAGCGCCGAGACCCAAGGCTGGTCACCGGCCTTGCGCGAGCGGGTGCTGCGAAGCCTGTACCTGCTGACCGCCGTGCACGGCCGGCACGAACGCATCAAGGGCGGCACTGTCGCCACCCTGCCGCGCCAGCGAGCCACACGTGCCGTCACCCGGGTCACTGAGGTGCTCGCCCACCTCGACCCTCTCGACGACGACCGCATCGACTCTCTCGACGCGTGGATCCACCGCCGGCTCGGCGACGTGCACCCGGAGATCCGTGCAGAAGTCCTCGTGTGGACCGCATCGTCCGATACGGCGGGCCCGTCGCCGTCCCCGCCCGAACGCCACTGTCCGTAACCAGGTCATGGCCTCGATCCCGTTCCTTCTCGATTGCTCGAAGCGCTACCGCACCCTCCGCCAGGTCACCCGCGCCGACCTCACGGAGTGGCTGTCCCAGTGCGCGGCACCGCACAACGACGCCGTCACGCTGCGCAACATGTTCAAAACCCTCAAGAGCCAACGGCTGCTGTTCGCCTACCCCGCACGTGGCCGGAGTCTGGGGGCCAGGCCCGCCTCGGTACCCACGCCGCTGAGCCCCGAGGCGATCCAGACATTGGCCGCGGCCGCCGAGGGCGACCCCGCCCTGAAGCTGCTGGTGGCCCTCATCGGAATTCACGCGCTCTATCCCCACGAGGCCCGCGAGTTGCCCTTGGCTGCCGTCGGCTTCACCGGCGGCCGGCTCGGGCACGGCAACATCGACCACCCCCTCGACGCCTTCACCCGTCAGGCCGCTGCCGACTACATCCAGCTCAGGCACTCACGCCGGCCACACACCCGCAACCCCCACCTGTTCCTCAGCTCGCAGACCGCGCACTCTCGCACGCCGGTCACCATCGGCTGGATGCAACCCCTTCTAAAAGATCTCCCCGTCACCGCACAGCGACTTCGTGAGGACCGAATCCTCGAAGGGACCGCCGTCACCGGCGCCGACCCGCAACACACCTATGCGCGGTATTCAACATCACCCCTGACACCGGACTTCGCTGCACCCGGCCATTCCACCCTGACCCCTTGTCCGACCAAGACCAGGAGGACACCTCGTAGACGGCCGGTGACGGCGTCCGCGAGGGGCGCAGCCAGGTCTCCGTTGTATGTAGTGTGCGGAAATGACAAGAAGCGAACGGCTCGCGGAGCAACTGGACTGGTACTGGCACAAGAACCTGCGGCCGCGGCTGGACGGTCTTACCGATGAGGAGTATTTGTGGGAGCCGGTGCGCGGCTGCTGGAGCATCCGCCCACGTGGCACGTCGGCCACACCAATGTCTGAAGGCTCGGGGGAATGGACGATGGCCTCCGCGTCCCCTGCCCCGGTGCCGGCGCCGGCGCCGGTGACCACGATTGCCTGGCGGCTGGCGCACATCATTGTCTCGTGCCTGGGCTATCGAGTCGGATGGTACTTCGGCGGCCAGGACGTCGACTCCGAGACATTCGCCTACGCGGGGACCGCTGACGAGGCGCTGAGACAGCTCGATGAGATGTATGGGAGATGGAACGCGGGGGTCCGCGAACTCTCGGACGCTGACCTGGACAATCCGCCCGCGGTGGGTCCCGAGCGGTTTCCCATGGAGAACAGGGTCCTGCACGTTAACAGGGAGCTGATCCATCACGGCGCCGAGATTTCCTTGCTGCGCGACCTCTACCGCTGGCAGGACGGAGCCGTACCGCGCCGAATGTGACCTTTCGGTAACCGGCGATCGAGCTTCGGAATCCTACGTGGGCTCCGTGACGCTCCGTGGCTGCGAGCTTCACTGACCGTCTCGCTCCGGCCCATGACCGACGCCAAGAATGCGACCTCGAATCCGTCGGAACCGAACCTCACACGGCTGAGGATCCCGGGTGGCAGGGGTCAAGTTCATGGTGCCGGCGCCCCAGAAAGCGCGAACTCAGGTGCTTTGGTCGGCGACTACATCGGGGACAGCACCCGAGCCGACATCGCCTACGCCCGGTCGCCGGGCAGGCCCGTGCGGTTCACGCACCCGGAAGTCGATCCTCACGCCTGACCGCCCGCTGCCACCTGACAACCAGGGCCGGCAGCCCGCCGCCTGACCGTCTCGGGGTGGCTTCGGCCGCCGCCCACCCCACACCCTCCGCAGGCATCCTCCCGGAATTGATCATCTAGGCTTGCCGCCGATCGCCAACTGGGGCAGCGACGAGGCCGGGAGAGAAACTCGTGACGAAGGTCCTGATCGCCGGGGGAGCCGGTTACATCGGTAGCACGGTCGCCTCGGCCTGCCTGGACGCAGGCATCACCCCTGTGATCCTCGACAGCCTGGTTCGGGGCCGCCGCGAGTTCACCGAGGGCCGCACCTTCTACGAGGGCGACATCGCGGACGGGGAACTGGTCGACCGGATCTTCTCGGAGCACCCCGACATCTCCGCGGTGGTGCACTGTGCGGCGTTGATCGTGGTGCCCGAGTCCGTCGCGGACCCGATCGGCTACTACGAGGCAAACGTGGCAAAGAGCCTGGCCTTCGTCAGGCACCTGCACCGCAACGGCTGTGACCGCATCATCTTCAGCGGCTCAGCCTCCATCTATCAGGCCGAGGACGGCTCGCCCGTCGACGAGAACTCGCCGCTGGCGCCGCAGAGTCCCTACGCACGGACCAAGGCCGTCTGCGAGGAGATGTTCGCCGACATCGCCGTGGCAGGGCCGCGCGTGTTGTCTCTGCGCTATTTCAACCCGGTCGGGGCCGACCCGGAGTTGCGTACGGGGCTCCAGCTCAGGCGGCCCAGTCACGCCCTGGGCATGCTCGTCCTGGCACACGAGGAGGGCCGTCCGTTCCCGGTCACAGGGACGGACTACCCGACACGCGACGGCTCGGGCATCCGGGACTACGTGCATGTCTGGGACCTCGCCGCGGCCCACATCGCGGCGATCGAGCGTTTCGACTCCATCCTCGTGGGGCCGAAGCGCTCGATCGCGATCAACCTGGGCACAGGCTCGGGAACCACGGTCCGGGAGCTGTGCGCCGCGTTCAACAATGTCGTCAGCACGCCCCTGGCCACCATCGACTCCGATCGGCGGCCCGGAGACGTCGCCGGGAGTTACACGAAGAGCGACCGGGCGTCCGAGCTACTGGGGTGGACACCGAAGCTGTCCTTGGAAGAGGGCATCCGGTCCGCCCTGGACTGGATACCGGTGCGCGATGCGCTGTTGAGGGACTGAGGGCTGGCACAGCGGGGCGTCGACGCTTGGGCTGCCGCTTCTCCGGGGAGCCGGCCGGTGGGGTGGTTCCGGGCATCACACACCGACATGCCTGGAGCCTGCCCGGATATCAGCCGGCCTCATGAGGGTTGTCGGGGGAGGCCGCACCGTCCAGGTGAGCGGCGATGCGGGCGACGGTCTGCTCCTTGCCTGCGGACAGGTGGGCCTGCATTCCTGTCGCACGGGCGGCTTCGACGTCGACGTCGACGTCGATGTCGACGTCGTAGTCGTCGGTGAAGAGACAGTCCGCCGGGTGTACTTCCAGACGGGCACACATGATGTCCGTACGCGATCAGCTCCGCATTCGGGACCCCGAGCCAGGATGGGAAGCCTCTGCTCACACGTGATCACCAGGTTCCCGGAACCTGCTCGGTCTCAGGACGTCGGCGGATTGCACGGGTTGCAGATCTTGATCGCTTGGGCTTGCGGCCGGCTCGTCGGTCCCGCAAAGATCGGCTGCATGATCAAGGGTGTCATGTTCGACTTCTCCGGGACGCTCTTCCGGATCGAATCGGCCGCGCAGTGGCTGCACGCGGTTGCGACGAAGGCCGGTCTGGACGTGCCCGAGGGCGAACTCGACGCGTGCGTCAGCCGGCTCGAGGAGTTCGGGGCTCAGCCCGGAGGGGTTCCTCCGCGCACCGTGCCGCCCCATCTGGAGGCACTGTGGCGGGAGCGCGATCTGACCGCCGCACAACACCGGGCTGCCTTCACAGCCCTTGCCCGGGAAGCGCAGCTGCCTGCGGCTGACCTGGCCGAGGCCCTGTACGAACGTTCCCAAACGCCAGGAGCGTGGCTGCCTTATCCCGACACCGGGGAAACCCTCCGCGCCCTGCGCGGGCGAGGCATCCCGGTCGCTGTCGTCAGCAACATCGGCTGGGACATGCGCCCCGTCTTCCGCCACCACGGTGTCGACGACCTCGTGGACGCCTACATACTCTCCTTCGAACGCGGAGTGAAAAAGCCCGACCCTGGGATCTTCCAGGTGGCATGCGACAAGCTCGGAGTGGCGCCCGGCGACGCACTCATGGTGGGAGACGAGCCTGTCGCGGACGTCGGCGCTGCCACGCTGGGGTGCCGGGTCCACCTGGTCGATCCCCTGCCCGTTGACCAGCGTCCCGGCGCGCTGGCCGAGGTGCTCCAGTTCCTCTGACGTGCCCGACCGGGGCGACTTTCGGCGCGATGTCGAGGCCCCGGCGCGAGGACCGCTGCGAGTGAAGGCCCGGCAGCCGAAAGAGCTAGTGGGCGTTTCCGCGGGTGGTAGCGAACGTCTCGACCGAGCCGAGGCTGATGATCACCCCGCCGCCGCTGGTCTTCACGTGGTTGAGCGCGGCCTTCGTACCGGGGTACGTGCCCTTGAGACGAGTGGCGATGCCCGTGTCGAAGTCGTCCCCGGGCAGATTCTCGGTCGGGTCGAGGGTTCTGTTGCCGGCGTTGTCGTCCAGGATGCTGACGCTGCGAGCTCGGCGGTCGCCTGGTCGAACATGGCCGTGATACCGGCGGACTTGCTGACGTGTTGATCTCCGCCGGCTCGGCGAGATCCGGGCGCGGCACGAAGCCATCCGACGACGTCATGGTGCTCTCTTCATTGATCAAACACGCGGGTCGTTCATGGGGGGGGCGGTGCTCGACCTCGCGTCGCCCCACACACACCGCCGTGCCCGCGGGCATCACCGCCAGGCCGCACCTGTCCGGTGGCCGGGTGAGCGGGACCGCAACGGCCGCGTCGCCACCGGCACCGCAGAGGGGGCAAGACACTCGACGCGACGGCCGGCGAAGCAGGTGTGCAGTGCCGCGGGGAACGGAGCGTCCGCGGTCATCAGGGTGATCAGCTCCAGGCGGATTCGGAGACCGAACGCCACTTCGCATCGGACTCGGCGAGAGCCGCACCGGCGGCGTCCCAGTACTGCACGGCGTCCTTGCCGAGCAGGATCCGTACCGGGGCGTCGTCGCGGCCGGAGAGGTCGGCGATGATTTCGGCGATCCGGGCCGGGTCGGCGGAGTTCGCCACCCCCGCGTCCGGGTCATAGGTGCGGATCATGTCGACGAACGCGCCGACGGTCTGCCGATAGGGCTCGCTGATCGGCGGGATGCTCATCGACGAGCCGGCCCAGTCGGTACGCATGCCACCCGGCTCCAGCACGGTGATCTTCACGCCGAACGGCGCGATCTCCTGAGCCAAGACGGTGGAAAACCCGCCGACCGCCCACTTCGCACCTGACTGTTGCGGGTCAGCACGTTGTCGACGGGCGAACCGGCTTCCGGGCGGTCTGCGCGCTCGCGGGCGTCGACGAGTCCGTCCCAGTGCTCGGCGGTCCCGTCGTAGACGTCCAGGAGAACGGCGAGGAATACGTCACGGTCGAGTGACCGGAGTCCACGGGTGCGCTCTTTCGGGCTCGCTCTCGGGACCGCCCTGCGCAGCTCACCGAACGGCTGAACCCCCTCGCCGAGCGGGCGCTTGACCAGCGGCGCCCACTTGTTTGGCGGGACCCGGTTCATAGTCCAAGGGGGCCCCATCGGTAACCGGATGCCTGCCGGGCCTCGAGCGCATGACGAGAATCGTGATCTTCGGGGCGACGGCCCGGCCGCGCCGGACGTTTTGGCGACCGGTCTGCAGAACGCGGGGGTGCCCGGCTGCTCTGGGTGGGCGTCGCCTCGCTGCTGCCCGATGCATCGGGGGTCCCAGCCGTCGACACCGACGAACATCCGGCGGAGTACCGGCCGTTCTCGCTGGGGCACCGTACTGCGCTGGAGACGATCAAGGCGTCCGGCCCGCAGTGGACAGCAGTCAGCACTGCGGGAGACTTGGCCCGGACACGTCGCCCGCCCGCGGATACGTCCTCACCGAGATCGGGGATGGGCAGCACCGGCTCCAGCGCTGCCCATTCCTCATCGGCGAGATCCCCCTGCCGTGCAGGCCAATAGCCCCTCTTTCAGGCGGTGTTCGCGTCCATGAGCTGGTCGGCGACGCTGCGGGGTTCGCGGCCCAACAGCTCGGCGAGCAACGGATCCACTCCCGCGAAGCGTCCTTGCCGGGCGGCCAGGAAGGTGGTGAGCGTCATCCGCGCCACTGCCTCCGGGGTACCGGCGGCGACCTTGTCCGCGATCCATGCCTCGTCGTCCAGCGTGACGCGCGTGACCTCATGGCCACTGGCCTGCGACGCCATGACTGCGACGTCGTCGAACGTCACGGCCCGGCCGGCGGTGAGCGTGACCGGGCCGTCGAAGGTTCGGTCGCCGGCCAGGATGACCGCTGCCGCTTCGGCGGCATCCGCCCGGTCGGTCCAGGAGACCGGCCCGTCCTCCGGGGCCGCGATGGTGCGGGTCTGCCGCCACGGACCCAGCAGCCAGCCCAGGCTGTGGGCGTAGAAGCCGTTGCGCAGCGCGGTCCACGCGACGCCCGAGTCCGCCAGGAGCTGCTCGGTGGCGGCGTGGTCGCGGGCCGGGTGGAAGGGACTGTCGGTGCCGGTGCCCTGGTGGCTGGTGTAGAGGATGCGCCCGGCTCCGGCAGCAACGGCGGCCTCGATGCCCACGCGGTGCAGGGCGACGGCATCGGCGTGCGGATCGTTGGAAGAGACGAGCAGGACCTGCTCGGCGCCCTCGAAGGAGTGCCGCAGCGCGGCCGGGTCCTCATAGGAACCCTGACGTACCCGCACGCCACGGTCGGCGAAGTGCTGTGCCTTGGCGACATCACGGACGCTGACGCCGATCTGCTCGGCGGGCACGCGCTTGAGGAGGTGCTCGACGGTGGCACCGTTCAGGGCACCGGTCGCTCCAGTGACGACGATCATGAGATTCCTTTCGTATCCGCGGCGCGCCGGGCGCATGCGGCGCGGCGTCAGTGGCCGCGCAGGAGCGGCAGGAGGATGTCGTCGACGAGATGCTCGACGAATGATTTGTCGCACGGCTCGCCCGCGATCACGATGCGGTGGACGATCACCGCCGGGGCGACCTCGGCGAAGAGCTCGGCAGCCCGGGGCGTCAGCTGCTCCCCGCGCCGGATCGCCTTGCCCAGCGGCTCGTCGGTCATCGCCGCCTCGTCCCGACGCAGAATGCGCCGCATCTCCTCCGCGAGCCGCACATCGCTGCGCATACCGGCGAACAGCGCCCCCAGCAGGCCTATCTCCTGCTCGGCGATCTGCCGGCCCAGCCACGTGACCAGTTCGAGGAGATCTCCTCGCAAGTCGCCTGCGGCGGGCTCGGGCGGCGAGGCGTGCGAGCGGTGCTCGACCGCGGCCGCGACCAGCGCGGCCTTGTCGCGGTAGCGGCGGTAGATCGTCGTCTTCGCTGCCCCCGAACGGCTCGCGACCGCCTCCATGGACAGCTGCTCGTAGCCCACTTCGGTCAGCAGAGCCAGCGTCGCATCGAGGATGGCCAGGCCACGACCGGTGTCACGCGGGCGCCCCATGACGGGAGGCCCGGCCGTGGCGCCACGTCCCGCGTCACTCGATGCGCTTGCCATGCCTGCACCTACTTTCGATACGCTACGGTTGCGTATCGAAAGTAACCCGGACTGCACTCCCCCGGCAACCCCACTCCGGAAGGCAAGGTCTCCTGCGCGGTCGTCCTGGGCCCGTTCTCCCGACGAGTGGTGGGCTGGTCTATCGACGCCTCGCCCACGGCGCGCCGACCACCAACGCCCCGGCCATCGGCAGCCGACCCCCGGGCCGGGTGGCACCATCGTCCACTCCGATCGCCGAGTGCAGGGTGGATTCAACTGGTCGTCGCAACACTTTGATCTCGGAGGTGTGCGACGTGGCCACGGCGGACTGGAGTTTGAAGACCAGCGATGTGCCGGAGGGTCGGCGTCGGCAGTGGCGCGCTGATCGTGCGTTGCGGCCGGCGATGCGTTCGCCGGGGCGGCCTGATCCGTCTCGAGTCGTGCAGCGCCAGTTCTGGCGGCTGATCGCCACAGGGGTCACGACGGTGGAGGCGTCGTTGGCGGTCGGCGTGTCGTGGCCGGTGGGTGCGAGGTGGTTTCGTCACGCTGGCGGCATGCCTCCGATCTCGTTGGCCGAGCCCGCGGGCCGGTACCTCGCGTTCGAGGAGCGCGAGGAGATCGCGATCCTCAGGGCGATGAACAAGGGCGTGCGCGAGATCGCCCGCGCCCTGGGGCGTGACCCCGGAACGATCTCTCGCGAACTGCGCCGCAACGCCGCAACGCGCAGCGGCAAGCAGGAGTACCGCGCGACGGTCGCCCAGTGGAAAGCACAGCAGGCCGCCAAGCGCCCGAAGACCGCGAAGCTCACAGGCAACGACAGGTTGCGTGAGTACGTGCAGGACCGGCTCGCCGGCAGCGTCCGCCGCCCCGACAACACGATCGTCCCCGGACCCAGGACGCCCGCATGGAAAGGGCTGAACAAGCCGCACCGGCAGGACAGACGATGGGCGACGGCATGGAGCCCGGAGCAGATCTCGCACCGTCTCCATGCCGACTTCCCCGATGATGAGTCCATGCGCATCAGCCACGAAGCCATCTACCAGGCACTGTTCATCGAGGGCCGTGGCGCGCTCAAGCGGGAACTCGTCACGTGCCTGCGCACCGGCCGGGCGCTGCGGACTCCCCGTGCACGGTCACAGAACAAACCGCAGGGGCATGTCACCGCGGACGTCATCCTCAGCGAACGCCCCGCCGAGGCCGCAGACCGCGCGGTCCCCGGACACTGGGAAGGCGATTTGATCATCGGGACGGGTCGCTCCGCGATCGGCACGCTGGTCGAGCGCAGCAGCCGCTCCACGCTCCTGGTGCACCTGCCCCGGCTCGAGGGCTGGGGCGAGAATCCGCCCGTGAAGAACGGCACCTCACTCGGGGGCTATGGCGCGATCGCGATGAACGCGGCGCTCACGACGTCGATGACGCAGCTGCCCGAGCAGCTACGCAAAACCCTCACCTGGGACCGCGGAAAGGAACTCTCCGGCCACGCCCAGTTCGCCATCGATACCGGGACGAAGGTGTTCTTCGCCGATCCCCACTCGCCCTGGCAACGACCGACGAACGAGAACACGAACGGGCTGCTGCGTCAGTACTTCCCGAAGGGCACCGATCTGTCCCGTTGGTCGTCCACGGACCTCGAAGCCGTCGCCATGGCGATCAACAACCGGCCCCGCAAGGTCCTCGGTTGGCGGACACCGGCCGAGGTCTTCGAAGAGCAGCTACGCTCGCTGCAACAGCCCGGTGTTGCAACGACTGGTTGAACTCGCCCAGTTCGGGTCCTGGGCGTTCATCCAGCGGGCGAGGACCTCCGGTCTGCTGTCCTCGATGGGCTCCATCGGGGACAGCGTGGACAACGCGACGACCGAGTCCTGCCACAAGCGACAGCGCAGGCATTCCACGCTGGGCGACTCGACTCGGGGCAGTCCGGAGCCTCCACCAGCCCCGGAACGGTTCGGTTGTCTCGGCGGCAGGCGCACGGGGCTGGACAGCCGGGGCGGGGCCGCGGGCGCAGACGGCGTCCGACTGGTCGACCGGCCGCGGTTGCCAGGGCACCTCGATCGTCAGGCGGGCCGGCCCAGGAGAGATCACGAGTCCTCTCAACGGGGTTTGACGCCCGTGTCTCACGGCCTGCCCTCTCCGTTGGAAGCCATGAAGTCGTTCTCGACGGCGGGAGCGATGCGGGTGAGCCAGCGCTCGGTCTCTTCCGGTCTCAGGATCCGGTCGAGGCTGAGGGCGGGGACCATGTTCTGGAAAACCCGGCCGATGCCCATGCCATAGTCGCCGTTCGGTGGGTGCAGCACCAGCACCCGCGTGCCATCGAGGGGTTCGATGTCAGCGGGCACGCCTTCCGGGGAAACGTAGGCGCCGTGGCCGTCGAACAGGCGGAAACGCCGGATCGCCGGATTGCCGGGGCCCAGGTACGGGTCTGCGTCCGTCGCTGCCGCGACCCACGAGCGGTCGGGGCGGTCCCCCGGAACCATGCCTTGGCCGGAGTCGCCGACAAGCCGGTCCGCGAGCAGGATGTGCAGCTGGAAGTTGTCCCCGACACCGCTCATCGTGAGGCGGTATCCCCTGCGCGCAGGGGGGTGGAGGACGAGCAGAGTCTCGTCGTCGAGGACGGCAGCCAGGTCTCTCACCCAGGCGGCGCGCTGCGACCGGTCGGCGACCGCCGAGGCGTACTCCCGCAGTTCGGCCTTCACCTCTGGGCGCACCGCTGCCCGGAAGGGACCGTGCCCCCAGACGGCGATCAGCGCCCGGAGCCAGTCCTCCATGTCGAACCAGGACATGGCCATCCGAGTCATGTCCCCTTCGTCCGGGCACCCTTCGGCTCTGGCCAGGGTTGCCAGCGTCCGCACCAGCTCCGGCGCACTGCCACTCACCTGCTCCGGCAACGGCTGCCCGGGAGCCGCTTCGGCCCACCACTCCGGGACCAGACCGTTGAGCAGCATCGCCTCCGCGGCGCGCTGCGGCAACACGTCGGCCAACGGCATGGGGGAACCGCCCCACTCGACGCACGCCCCCGCCAGGACGGCCGTCTTGGCGAAGTCGCCCGCCAAACCCGGCAGCCACGGCGCAAGAGCCTCGACCGCGGCGGTCAAACTCGCGGGGCCTCCCGCACGCGCGGTGTCCACCAACCGCGACAACGCCCGCCTGTAGCCACTGTCCGAACCGGACCTCATCTGCGAGACGAGGCCGTCGACAAGGTGAGATATCTCCGAAGGCACGGCGGCACGCTAGCAGGGCGACGATCTCCACACCGCGGTTGGTGTCCGAGCGGCGTCAGGACGCGATGATCAGGGACGGTGGCACTCGTTGGCCCAGCTGCCGTAGCGGCCTTCGCTGGTGCTCGGACGGTGCCGTGGCAGGCACTGCGTTTCGTATCGTTGCGCCATGACGGACGAATCGCTTCCTGCGCAGGTCTTCCCCAACCGCTTTCCCGAGGCGATGGACTCCCGGCCCGGAGTGCCGCAGGACCACTGCCGCTGTCTCAGCCAGGGCCGTGTGAGCCCGCCCGGCGCGGTGACGTCCTTCCACGCCGAGATCCAGGACACCGGTGCTCCGGGCTGGCTCCGGCTGCTGGAGCTGATCGAGGAGGCGGCGGCCGATGGGCGGGAGGAGTTCCGCCCGCTGCCGGAACTGAGTCCTCAGGAACGGCGGCAGATCGTGACGCTGCCGGCGTCGATCGGGCGACTGACGGAGGTGCGGACCCTTGTGCTGTACGGAAGCAACCTGGTCCGGATACCCCCGGAGATCGGCGACATGACAAGCCTGGAGGAGTTCAGCCCCTACACGTCACGACGGCTGCACTGGTTCCCGTACGAAATCACGCGGTGCGCCCGGCTGGTGGACAGCACGGTGAGCACACGCTCGGTCTACGGCAACTACAAGTACCGGCCGCCGTTCCCGCGGCTGCTCCCGCCCGACGGCAGGGTGCTCGACCTAGAAGGCCTGCCTCCCGCTCGCTGGGGCACCACCACGGCCCGCACCTGCAGTGTCTGCGCCGGGCCCGTCCCGGCGACGGGCCCGCACCAGGCGTGGATCTCCCGGATGGTGGCGACCGACGTCCTGCCGCTCCTCGTCAACGCCTGCTCCCAGGAATGCCTCAACGCTCTGCCCCCTGGGGCGGAGGGCTACATCGCTGCGCCGCACCGGGGCGGCGCGATCGACCAGCCTCCGCCGCGCTGACCGCCGCCACCGGGGCCACCACCCTGCGTCCGCGGATGCCCGGCGCTCCGCGGCCCGTTGCGCCGGCCCGCCTGCCGGTCGTCGCCTTACGGCCGGCGTAGTGACCGGGTCTTCCCGACGCGGAGAGGCCAGCTCGTGCCTCCGCCGGAATCGGTCAGCGCGGTTCCCGTACCGGCCGCTGACCGCCGCCCGTACGGCCAGGGTCTCGTGGCGTCGGCGTTCCTGCGGGAGGGCCACCGTCTTCTGCCAGCGTGCCGTCACGATCAGCCCGGCGGCCTTTTCGGCGATCATGATCGTGGGGGCGTTGGTGTTTCCGCCGATGACGGTCGGCATGACGGAGGCGTCGACGACACGGAGTAGCTCGCACGAAAGCAGCGTCGGCCACACACGCTCCAGCCGTCCGGGGTAGCGCGTACCGGCGGACAGCGCCCCGATGCCGCGGGCCCGGGAGCCCACGCAGAGACACGGCAACGACATCCCCGGCATGATGCCGCCGTGACGAACCATGTATCCCTGGCAACCGAACTCGCCTCGTTCATAGGCAAGTACGAGCGGGTCAACAACAGTCATGACATCGAGCAGGTCGTGCCGTTCATCGCCGAGGACGCCACGTACTGGTTCTCGGACGGCTCCCATAAGGGCATCAGAGAGATCCGGTCCGCCATCGAGAAGACGTTCACGGAGATCCTCGACGAGGTGTACGAGGTCCGGGATCTGGAGTGGCCCGTGCTCACCGCGGATGTCGCGGTGTGCCGCTACCGGTTCTCCTGGACCGGCATCGTCGACGGCGCAGCGCGCTCCGGCCAGGGACGGGGCACCAACGTCATCGTGCGGCGGAACGGCGAGTGGAAAATGCTGCATGAGCATCTGAGCCCCTGACTCCCCCGACGGTCGGCCAGTTCGTCCTCCTGGTCCTGCTCGCCTTGACGCGCGAGGCGGTACGGCCGGGCGGTACTCCTGCCGAACCGCCGTCGCCGCCTGCCTGGCGACCAACGGGCCCAGCCAGCCGGGCGCTGAAAGTCACTCAGGGAAATTGGGTGAACGGAGGCCCGCGTCCAGCATGCGAATCAGTTCACCAACCCGTCCACCGCCACCTGATGCCGCCAGGAAGCGTTCGAGTACCCCCACGACGGCCGGTGTTGCGCACCGCACCACCCGCTCAACGTGGACGGCTCCAACGCCCGGACTGTCACCGGCGACGAACTCGGCCGCTCTGGCCGCGTGAGCGCCGGCCCCGAGAATGTGCCTGACCTGGGTGGCTTCGGTCAGCGGGTGCAAATAGGCGGCCGCTGCGGACATTGCGGCCCGAGCCGCCTCGCGCGCCGCCCCAGTATCCACACTTACACCCGCCCTGAGGGCAGCAGATGCCGTGTCGCGCAGGGACTTCCCCCGCTCACCACCCCGAGCGAACTCGACCATCGCGACGGACAGCGACGCCGCCGGGAACCCCGGACTTCCAGGATGGGCCGGACCTTTTCGGCCAAGTCGGCGTGACCTACACGTGAAATGCACAGCGCCACAGAGGCGGGAAGGCGCGAGCGGAGTGCGCAGCGTCGGAAATTCTCAGTCGCGTGCGCGCAGACTGCGTACCGGACCGCGAGCGGCTCCCGTGCCACGCCGCGACGCCGTGCCGGCCGGCGCCCCGGCGGGCGCGGCGCTCGGCAGTTGGGGCAGGACAACGTCTCGCGCCCTCAGCTGTGCACCCTTCAACGAGCTACGGCCGCGCAGCGCACGCAGGTTGTCGCAGCCGGGCGAACTTCGAGGCGCTCCGTCGGGATCGGCTCACCGCATTGCTCGCAGCGGCCGTAATCGCCTCTCTCCAACCGTTCGAGGGCGCGATCGAGATCGTTCAGATGCTCGCGTGCCTGGGACAGCAGGGCGGCGACGTGTGCCCGCTCGAAGGCCGTGCTCGCCCCCTCGGGGTCGTGCTCGTCGTCAATGGCCACCAGTGCATTGGCCTCGACGATCCCTTCGAACTCACGGCTGAGGACGGAAATCTGCTGCAACGTGCCGACACGGTCGGCCTCGAGCAGTGCCCGCATCGACTCGCCTCGGGGTGCGGGAAAAGCGGCATTCATGCATTGGTCGCTCATATCGGGTAAACCCTCGTTGTTGTGTACTGAATTCCTGGGTGCTCGGACGGCGACGGCCTCAGCGATGATGCGGGCGGCCACGCTGGTACTGCTTCGGCCACGGGACGTCGTCACCGAGTACGCGGGCCGCGCGGAGCGGCCAGGTCGGGTTGCGCAGCAGTTCGCGCGCGAGCATGATCGCGTCGGCCGAGCCGTCCACGAGGATCTGATCGGCCTGCTCCGGTGCGGTGATCAGGCCGACCGCGGAGACAGGCAGGGCCGCGCCCTCGCGGACGGTTCGGGCGAAGGGCACCTGGTAGCCGGGCTCCACTTCGACACGGGCGTTGTGGACGAGCCCGCCGCTGGTGATGTCAACCAGATCGACACCGTGGGTCACCAGGTGCCGCGACAGCTCGACCGTCTCCTGCGGGGTCCACCCGCCGTCGGCCCAGTCCGTGGCCGAGAAGCGTACGAACAGGGGGCGGTCCTCCGGCCACTGCGCCCGCACGGCGTCCGTGACCTGGACCAGGAAACGGCTGCGCCCGTCGAGATCGCCTCCGTACTCGTCGCTGCGGTGGTTGGACAGGGGTGACAGGAACTGGTGCAGCAGATAGCCGTGCGCGGCGTGGATCTCCAGGACCTCGAAGCCGGCGGACAGCGCCCGCGCGGCGGCCTCGCCGAAGGCCCGGACCAGAGCGCGGATGTCGCCCACGCCGAGCTCCCGCGGAGCCGGCCACTCGCCGAATGGCAGCGGCGACGGTGCGACCGTCCGCCATCCTCCGGCATCCGGTTCGACGTACACGTCACCCTCCCAGGGCGGTGCCGTCGACGCCTTGCGGCCGGCATGGGAGATCTGGATGCCGGCAACAGCTCCCTGCCCGTGGACGAAGTCGGTAATCCGCTTGTACGCGGCGGCCTGCCCGTCATCCCAGATGCCGGCGTCGGAAGGGGTGATCCGGCCCTCAGGCTCCACTGCGGTGGCCTCCTGCATGACCAAACCGGACCCGCCACGTGCCAGGGAGCCGAGGTGGACCAGATGCCAGTCCTGCGGGTAGCCGTCGACCGAGCTGTACTGGCACATGGGTGCCACCCAGGACCGGTTCCGGAAGGTTGTGCCGCGGAGGGTGAGCGGCGAGAAGAGACGGCTCATCGGAGGCCTCACAGGGGGTTGTGGGACGCCGAGTGCCCCGCAGCCGTCGAGCCGCGACCTGGGTTCCTGCGGGGCGCCCCGCACAGGGTGGAGCCCGAGTACCCCGGCCGCTCGTGGCACACACCACTTCCGCGAAACGCGTCTGAGCACCGGCTCACTTGTATTGTTCCTGGTCAAGCGATCCAGTCAGGCGATGCGTCCGCGCGCTCTTTGTTGCTCCCGCGCACCGACCCAGGGCGGGTCACTTCGCTGAGTGACTGGACTAATACACTCCGCTTGTGTTCTTTCCCGCTAGGCCAACCGCCAAGGCCAGGGGCCGAATGCGGCCCAAGCTGGCTGGCATGAAGTACCAGGTCACATGGGTTTCGAGGGGTCGGTGAAAGTCTGGCCTCGCACGTTGCAGCGTGATCGAATAGGGGATGACATCGTTCTGGACTGGCAAGCGGGTACGTCTGCGCGGTATCGAGCCCGAAGACTGGACGGAGTTCATGCGCTTCGCCGTGGAAGAGGAGCGGTTGGGAGACCTCCTGCGACCGCCCCGCTCCGCCGAGAGCTTCCGTACATGGGCGAAGGAGCAGGCCGTTGCCAAGTCCGATGGCGACAGCTTCAGGTTGGCAATCGAAGCCGTCGACACGGGTGACATAGTCGGTGCTGTCGGGTCGCCCCACGCTGATCCACGTGCGGGCTGGTTCGAATACGGCATCACGATGGGCGCTGAACATCGGCGCAAAGGTCTCGCGGCAGAAGCCGTGGTCATGCTGCTGCGCTTCATGTTCGAAGAGCGCCGCTATCACAGGTGTCAGGCGCGGATCTTCGCACATAACGAGGCATCGCTGGCACTTCATCGACGGCTCGGCTTTGTCGAGGAGGGCCGTCTCAGAGATCACGTGTTCTTTGCCGGTCGGCACCACGATCTGGTCATGATGGGCATCCTCGCTGACGAGTTTGCCCAGCTCCACTCGGTGAGTGAACGGTAAGCCGGCCCGCAGGTCACACGTCGAACCCTGCTCGGACTTGGTCGGCCATTTCGCAGTTCAGCGGACGTGATGGCGGTCTCCGTCGGATCCTGTGCTCCGTCACAGAGTGGCTCAGCACGAAGGCCGTGGTCGTGGGCCTGGAGCATCATGGCGTCCTGCGGGATGCGTTCGCGGAACTGTCACAATTGGGGTCGGAGCTGTACGCGTGTCTGACCGTCCGGGGCGACGCGTTGTTCGAGTTGTGAGACGCCCTGCTGTGCACCGACGAGCCGGTGCGGACGCTGATCGACCTGGCACTCACCCCGGAACACCGTCGTGGACACGGGGCTTTGTACGGCGGACTCAACCACGGACGGATCGACCTCGTCCGGCCGCGTCGGGCACTGGTCGAGGTGTCGTTGCCGAGGGCAGCGGACGGTCGTCTCGTGCTGGCGGTGGATGTCTCGCCGTGGTTGCGTCCAGACGCCAACACGTGTGCTACCCGGGCCTTTTGCCACACGTTCGGTCGGGGGGAGGGGCAAGCATCAGATGGTGCCGGGTTGGCCGTACTCGGTGGTCGCTGCGTCGGAGGACCGGCCGCACGTCTTGGACGGAGGTGCTGGACGCGGTCCGCTTGGAGCCAGGAGCCGATGTCGCCGCGCTGACCACGGTGGAGGTCCGCGAGGTCGTCGAGCGGCCGGTCGCCGCCGGCCAGTGGCGGCCGGGTGACCCCGGGGTCCTGGTCGTGCAGGACGCGGGATACGACGCTCCGCGCAGTGCCCACCGTCGCCGGCGGCGGAGCGGGATCGGGGAAAGGAGTTTGCCTGGCTGCACGGCTTCCGTCGCCTGCGTATCCGCTGGGAAAGGCGAGCCGGCATCCACGAAGCGTTCCTCAAACTCGCCCGCTGCCACATCACTGATCGGCAGCTCAGGGCGTTGCGCTGGCACTGGAACCGCTGGGCACTTCATAGATGTCCGTGGCTCATGCCATGATCCGGCGGTTCGGTCCCGCTGTGGAGTTGGCGGACCGTCGAGGAGAGATGCGACTGGAGGCGGTGGTGCCTGCTCAGTCGTTGGTTTGTTCGCCGACGAGGAATCCTTCGGCCCAGTGGGTTTGACCCACGGTGTACTCGTGCACGTGGAAGCCGTTGGGATGATCCCTGAATCCGGGTAGGGTGCGCGCCTGCTCGATGCGCTGTTCCGCCCGTTGCCGACTCGAGTAGAGGCCGAGGAACGTGAAGCTGTCCTCGTTGTCGTCCCAGAAGAGCGGTTCGCCGTCTTCCATGAAGTCGACGGTGGTGGGAGCGCCGGGCTCGTCCGCGAAGTGATGCCTGTGCACCAGGAGGTAGAGCGTCCGGTCCATCAGTCTCGCCTACGCCCTTCGGGGTACACCGTGACGAACCCCTGGTTCCACAAGTCCTCGTCCACGCCCACGGGTGCGATCTCGAAACAATCGGGTTCGTCCCGGAACCCTGGAAGCTTCCTGGAGATCTCCCGCTGTCTCTCCGCGACTGCCTGGTCCGGATAGATGCCGATGATTCTCCATTCCTCCTCGTTCAGGTGGATGGTGCCGTCCGCATCGAGATGGATGACCCGTTCGTCCTGTTCCACCGCGAGATGGCGCGCGTGCCACAGGACATAGAGATTGCCGTCAGGTTCGCGTTCGCCTGTCATGGCGGGAATTTTCCCCTGCAGGTGTGAGGCTCGGGGGCGGCAGAATTCGCCCCCCATAATGTGTCCGGTGGGTGATCGGAAACGTGAAGAGTGCTTTTGTGCTGCAATGATGGGAATTGTCTAGGGTCGTGTTGGCCGCAGGGAAAGAAGCACTCTCCAGGTGAAGAAGCGTATCCGGTCGTACGCACCCGCGTGTCCTCATCGAGGGCGGCGGCCTGGCGGTGGTCTCGCAGGCCGGGAGCGTGCTGCGGGTTTGGCTTCGGCGTTGTTCCGTGAGCGGTGGACTGGACGTTCAGACCTCTTCGTTCCTCAGCGGTGCGCTGTGCCAGCGGCCAAAGGCGCGGCGATGGTGCCTGGGCAACTCGGCGCGGCCGGTGGCCCAGAGCAGGGTGGGCCACCGGTCGGTATCCCTGGGCGCTTCGGGGAACAGCCGGGCCAGGGCTCGGTCACACAGGTCGGCGGGTGGAGCCCAGGGCAGGGCGAGGCCGGCAGCCACGTCATGGGTGTGTACCAAGGTCTCCACCACCCCCATCGCGGCGAAGCCCTCCGGGTCCGACACCCCGTAGGCGTGGAAGGCGCGGACCTGCGGAGAAACCGTCCGGACCATGGCCGTCAGAAGTCCGCAGCCGGCCTCCAGCACTTGCAGCAGCCCCTCAGGGCCGACGGCACGGTCAACGAACACCACGTTCGGCGGCCCGTCGGGCCGGTCACGCTGCCAGCGAAGTGGCACGAAACTGTTCAACGGAGGACGGGCCGGTGCGAGTTGGACCGCGTAGGCGAAAAGCCCGTCAGCCATGTGTTCCAGGGTCTCCCAACAGTCCCACGCCAAGTCTCCGGCCCGGACACTCCAGTCCGCTGCGAGCGCGTCTGCCAGCGTCGCTACTGCCGTTCGCACGGCCTGCTCGACATCTGCCGCCGTGACGGGCCCAGGCGTCGACTCGGGTGCTGTCAGCGATCCGTCGTCGCCCATTACGTGATCTTGTGACATGGGCTGACGCTACCGGACTCCCAGGCAAGGTCAGGCCAGCACAAGGCGGCCGGCGTCCGACAGCGGCGATGCTGTGGCTAGTCGGCGCGGGATATGGTCAACTCGCCAACGTGGACACCGTCTTGGCCAGCGTGGTAGCCGTCGCCGGCACGCTGATCGGCTCACTGAGCACTTATCTCTTCCAGCGCAGAACCACCGAGCACGCGGACGCCGTGGCACGGCAAGAACGTTTGCGGCAGGAGCGTCTGGCCGCCTACAGCGGATACGCCGGCGCCGTCACGGAACTCAAACGTGGCGTCATCACGCTGTGGTTCCGCCGAAGGGCATCCCCCCGCAACGAGGACGCCTACATGGCCGCACAGCTGGAGAGCGACCGGCTAGGAGCTGCGGCTGAAGCCGCCGCCTTCCATCTCCATCTGGTGGCAGACGACCCAGCACTCCGGCAATTGATGGACGCCGTATCCGCCAAGATCGACGCAATCGGCGAGGCCGATGACCGGCAACTGCTCATCAGACTCGAAAACGAGTTCGAACTTACGGTGCGTGCGTTCTTGCAAGCGGCTGCCCAGCGGATCCGCTGATCGCCGGGCCCGGTCCGTTGGGTCCGGGCCCGGGTCGAGCACGTCTTCTCGCGGATGAAGACGTGGAAGATCCCGCGCGACTGCCGCTTGCGTGCGGAGCCGGAGTGCACCACGCCATGGTCGGCGTCGCACGGCTCCACAACCCTGCTCTCAGCGGATGAGCTGGTCCCACCTCACTGAGAAACTCCGCACGTCCGCACGGCGTCATGACGCCGTGCGGCGAGGTGGAGACGGTGGCTACCTCGTCGTTCTCCGGCAGGCCGTGGCCTTCGGCAACACACAGGCGACGGTGACCTCCACCGGATGGGTCGCGTGGGGGCCGACCCCGCCCATCGCCGCGACGATCGGGGCCTTGTCCGCCAGTGACCAGCACCGTCCCGCCGCGTTCGTGAACTGAACCTCGACCACTCCGCGCCACGGCTCATCATCCACCCAACGGACCGCCTCACAACGCAGCTCAAAACACGTACGCCCTTGCAGCCGAACGAGGTCAACACTCAGCGCCGGTATGCCGCGACGCGCCAGCTGTCGACGTACGGACAGCCTTTAGCAGCAATGCCGTTGCGTTAGCTCGTGGGCGTACGCTGTTGTGCAGTGTTCCCGGGGGTGGTTCGGGTGTCTGCGGATGTCGGCGAGTTATCAGGCTTGGGTTTGCTGACCTGGGTGTACCCGTCCGGTCTGGTGGATCGTGCAGTGGCCGCGTGCGGTCGTGCGGAACAGCGCAGGCGCCTGCTGCCGGCCCGGCTGATGGTGTATTTCGTGCTCGGGCTGGCCCTGTTCTCGCCGGCGCCGTATCTGGACGTGATGAGGCATCTGGTCGAGGGCCTGCGTGGCCAGGGCCTGCTGGGTGACTGGCGCATTCCGGCGAAATCGTCACTGTTCCGGGCCCGTCAGCGGCTGGGTCCCGAGCCGCTGCGGGTCCTGTTCACCACGACCGCGAAACCGATGGGCACCGAGGGAACTCCGGGGGCGTTCTGGCGGGGGCTGCGGCTACTGGCAGTGGACGGGACCTGCTGGGACGTTGCCGACAGCGCGGCCAACGAGGCTGCCTTCGGCCGCCCCGGAAACAGCCGCGGCCACGACAAGAGTTCCTTTCCCCAAGTACGGATGGCCTGCTTGATCGAGGTGGGCACGCACCTCGTGCTGGACGCCGAGCTGGCCGGCTGCCGCACTGGGGAAGTCACCCTCGTAAGCCGCCTGCCCCGCTCCTGCGGGCCGGGACAACTCGTGCTGGCCGACAGGGAGTTCCTCGGTGTGCCGTTGTGGCGGGCCTTCACCGCTACCGGCGCCGACCTGTTATGGAGGGTGCCGGCCAACCGGGTCCTGCCCGTTGACCGGATCCTGCGGGACGGATCCTGGCTCTCCCGCATCCACGCTCACACCGATCCCGCGCACACCGACCCGGTCACGGTGCGGGTGCTGGCCTACCAGCTGAACGGCACCGGCCACGCGGGCGAGGACTACCGGCTGGTGACCAGCCTGCTCGATGCCCGCCGCCATCCCGCCCGCCAGCTGGCCGCGCTGTATCAGGAGCGCTGGGAGGCGGAAGCCGTTTTCGCCGAGCTCAAGACGCATCAACGCGGAGCCCGCGTGGTGATCAGCAGCAAAACACCAGAAGGTGTCCTGCAGCAGATCTGGGCACATCTGCTGGTCCACCACGCGCTACGCGAGCTGATGGTGAGAACCGCCGCCACCCGGAGTCTGGATCCCGACCAGGTCTCCTTCACTGAGACCTTGCGCTCTGCCCGGCGCAGCGTGACCGTCACGCCGGGCAGTTTTTCCCCCTGACCTGCTGGTGAGAGCGCTCGTCCTGCTCCAGCATGACCTGCTGGAACGACTCCTGCCGCACAGACGCCTGCGCAGCCAGCCTCGCGTCGTCAAACGCAAGATGTCCAACTACCGCCTCAAACGGGCCGAACACCACACCTGGCCCCAGCCCACCCGCACCGGAACCCGAGCAGTGCGCATCAAACGACCCAAACCCGCCGACCCATAAAGCAACGGCATTGCCTTTAGCAGTGCTTCGTTACGTCGGGTGATCCCTCCTGGTGGTGGGATCTTTGGTGGTATGAGGCCGGGGGGTCGAGCGGCTCCGCGTGACTTGTCGGAGTGCGTTGCCGATGTGTTCGCATCGGTGTCGCGGCGGGATCGGCGGCGTTGGGGTGAGCGCCGGCGAGGAGATCACCGCGCGGCTGGTGCGCGAGTTCGCCAAGCGGGGCGAGGTGGTCGTCGCCACCACGGTGAAAGCCACCATGGGCCCCGCGGCCAACGCCGGCGGTCTGTCCCGGGCGGCGATCCTCACCCGGGTGGACGAGAGTCTGGGTCAACTGGGCACTGACCACGTCGAAGGTCAGCAGGGGCCGTTACCTCGGGGAGTCCTCGATGTGGACCTGGCGGACCCGGTGTGCCTCCATGCAGCACCAGTACAACCTGCTGCCCCCGGCCAGGCCCACGGCATCGGCGTCCGGTGCGCCGGTGCCGGCGGCGCTTCGTTCGGGCGGGTTCGTTCGGTTCAGATGATGCCGGGGGCCCGTCAGCCGATGCCGCCATCGCCGCCCGCGCCACCACGGCCGCCGGTTGTGCAGCCGAGGCCCAGGCAGATCCCGCCGGTGCCGCCCGTGCCGCCGCGGCCGCCGTCGCCGGTGCCCACCGCGGCTCCGCCCGTGCCGCCCGTGCCGCCGTTGGCACTGCCGCCGCAGATCCCGGCGCAGATTCCGCCCGCTCCGCCGATGCCGCCCTCACGTCCGGGCGCGCCGGCCGTACCCGTGCCGCCGTTGGCGCTGCCGTTGCACAGTCCGGCGCAGATCCCCCCGCCCTGGCCGCCGTTGCTCCCGTTGACGGTGGCGTTGCAGTTGCCCGCGCAGACCCGGTCGCCGATGCGCACACTGCCGTCGCCCGCCCGGACCGCACCGAACTGGATGTGGCCGCTGCCCGGCCCGGCGCTGTCGGCGGGCAGCTGCCGAGCGGCCGCGACGGCCGTGCGGGTCTGCGGCGCCGCCGTCGCCGCGGGGGCCAGCGCGCCGGCCGCGACACCGGCGGCGAGGGCGGCCGAGGCCGTGAGTCCGAGACGGGCCTTCCAAGAACACGTACGCATGGCATTCCTCAATTCAGATCTCATTCAGATTTCCGGATTTCCGCATGGCCAAGGAACGCCCCGGCCCGCAGCGGGCCGGGGCGTCGCGGATTTCACTCAGGACCCGAAGAGGGAATCCAGGCCCAGCAGTGCGGCCCAGTCCCCGCCGCGAAGTTGTCGGTCCCAGGTGTCGAAGTCCTTCTCGGAGATCTTGTATTTCTTGACGACGTCGGACTTCTTCACCTGCCCGGACTCCACGGCCAGGACGATCCGCGCCCTGTCCAGGCCCGTGAGATCCGACTTCGGTCTGTCGGGCAGGTCGCCGAGCGTGAGGCAGCCGGGGTGGCCGGGCTTGCCGGGCTCTCCCGGCCGGCCGGGCGCACCGCCCTTGCCGCCTTCCCCGCCCTTGCCGCAGTGCGACGCCGGGGCGGCCAGGGCCGTGCGCCTGGTGTCCGGGGTGCTGCCCGGCGCGGCCTGGGCGGCGCACGCGGTGCCGGCGGCGAGGGCCACCGAGGCCAGCGCCAGGACGAACGGACGCTGCCAGCGATTTTGGGACATGAGGGTTCTCCGTTTTCCGTGGTCAGGGTCGGGGGGCCGGTGGCGGGTGGGGGCGGAGGCCTGTTCGGGCCTGCGCCCCCACCGGGGAGGGAGGGTCAGAAGAGGCTGCCGCCGCCGGCGCCGCCGGCACCGCCCAGGCCGCCGAAGAGGACGCCGAGCCCGCCCGTGCCGCCCTTGCCACCGGAGCCGCCCTGGAAGACCCCGAAGCCTCCGTTACCGCCCTTGCCTCCGTTGCCGCCCTTGAGGATGCCGTCACCGCCGGAGCCGCCGGAGCCCGCGCTGCCGCCGAACAGGCCGGTGCCGCCGTTGCCACCTCCACCACCGTTGCCGCCCACGACGCCGTCGCCGCCCCCGCCTCCCCCGCCCCACCGCCGCCGGACAGGATGCCGTTGCCGCCGTTGCCGCCCCTGCCTCCGTCACCGCCGGCGCCCAGGACGCTGCCACCGCCGGAGCCGCCGGAGCCCCCGCCGCCGCCTATGAGGCCGCCACCGCCCGCACCTCCGTCGCCGCCGGCACCGCCACCGTGGACGAAGCTCACGACAGGCGCGGCGGGCATCGGTGCGGCCATCGCCGCGGACGCCGGCAGCAGCACTCCCCCGGTGACCACTGCGGCCGAGGCCGCGAGCGCCGCGAGACCGAGACGCCGACGCCCGGAACGGTTTTTGCTGCTGGTGCGAAAAATACGGTTCATGGGTGCTCTCCTGTCGATGCGCGGGGTTTTCTTTCTTCCCCTGAGATTCCGGTGCGGATTTCCGTCCCACCGTGCCGCCTCATGTGTGTTCCGGATTTCTTCTCCGGTGAGGCCCGCACTTCAAGTAGGCCCTGCGGACTCCGCACGGTCACGTTCCGAGGGGTCGTGACTTGACCCGATGGAGCAAATCGGGTAAAAGGCGCAAACGGGCGGCGTGTGGCGGTCAGCGGCCTGTGGAGGTGGGGCGCTCCTGCGCCGGGTCCAGGCCGGCCATCAGTTCCGCGAAGGCGCGTACGGCCGCCGGGGAGGTGAAGAGCCTGTCGAGGCGGGCCCGGGCCAGGCGGTGCAGGAAGGGGCCGCAGTGGGTGCTGTCACCGGCGTCGTGGACCGTCCGGGTCAGCCAGTGGGAGAACTCCTGGTCGCTCCAGACGCGCCGCAGGCAGCGCTCGGAGTAGGTGCGCAGCGCGGTGTCGTCCCCGTCCCGGACGTGGTCGCGGACGGCGCGGGCGAAGAGGTCGGCGTCGTACAGGGCGAGGTTCATGCCCTTGCCGCCCATGGGGGACACGATGTGGGCGGCGTCCCCGACGAGGAACAGCCGCCCGTACTGCATGGGGTCGGTCACGAGGCTGCGCAGCCGGAAGGTCTCGCGGTCGGTGACCGGGCCCGCGGCCAGGCCGGGGTCGCCGAGCCGGGTGCGCAGCGCGTCCCAGACCCGGTCGTCGGGCCACGCGCCGGGGAGGTCGCCGGGCGGGCACTGGAGGTAGTAGCGGCTGCTGTACGGCCCGCGCGGGAAGTGCGCGGCGAAGCCCTGCGCGCTGACGGCGAGCAGGGGGTGGGCGGGGGGCGGGGCGTCGGCGAGGACGGTGAGCCAGCCGATGCCGTGGTCGAAGGTGTGGGCGGTGAGGTGGCCGCCGGGAACGGCGCTGCGGGTGACCCCGTGGTCTCCGTCGCAGCCGGCGACGAACGCGCAGGTGATCGCGTGCGGGGTGCCGTCGGCGGAGCGGTAGCGGACCACCGGGCGCTCCCCCGTCAGGCCGTCCAGGGTGACGTCGGCCGCCTCGTAGCGCAGGTCGCCGCCGCCGGCGAGGTGGGTGGCGGTGAGGCGGTGGACGAGTACCTGCTGGGGGCACAGACGTGCCCCGGGGCCCTCTCCCCCGCCGCTGTCGTCGACGAGGTGGCGCACGCCGTCCACCCGGAACTCCAGGATGCCGTCGTGCGGCGGGCCGTCCAGCACCAGGTCGGCCAGACCCCAGGACTCGAACATCCGCACGGCGCGGGCCTCCACGATGCCGGCCCGCTGCCGCTGCGCCACATGCTCGCGGCTGCGGCGCTCCAGGACGACGCAGTCCACGCCGCACCGGCGCAGCAGAGCGGCAACAGTCAGGCCGGCCGGGCCCGCACCGACCACGACGACGGTCGCGGACTCCCGCACCTCGTCCAACTGCCGCTGCGCCTGGCCCACTTGGTACCTCCGCAGTCAGCGTACGGCCTTTCCCGCAACGCCTGGCCACAACGGGGACGGCCGCAACGGGGATGTCCCCACGGCTCGGTGCTCGAAGCGGCCGTCGAGGGTCGTCAGGCCGGAACGTCCCAGTGCACGTGGAGGCCGGCCGGCTTGCGGAAGACCAGGCCGTGCGGGGTGGCGGGAATCTGCGGGTCGAGGCGGAGGCCGGGGAGGCGTTCGAGCAGGCGCTGGAGGGCGATGCGGGTTTCCAGGCGGGCCAGGTGGGCGGCGAGGCAGTGGTGCGGGCCCTGGGCGAAGGCCAGTTGGAGGCGGGCCTCGGCGCGGCGGACGTCGAACCGGTCCGGGTCGGTGAAGACGGCAGGGTCGCGGTTGGCGCCGGTCAGGGAGACGCTGACGAGGTCGCCGCGGCGGATGGCGGCCGGGCCGAGCACGGTGTCGCGGGTTGCGTAGCGGTCCACCACGGCCGCGCCGGGCTCCAGCCGCAGGGACTCCTCGACGGCTCCGTCGAGCAGACCGGGATCGGCCTGCACCAGGGCGAGTTGGCCGGGGTTCCGCAGCAGGTGGAGCAGGGCGTTGGTGATCATCGCCTCGGTCGTCTCGATGCCGCCGAACATCAGTACCGCCGCGTTGGAGGCCACTTCGGGCACGTCCAGTTGGCCTGCGGCGGAGACGAGGAGCGAGGAGGCGTGCGGGTCGGCGACGGTTGCCTCAACGGCGGCCCGCAGCTGTGCGTAGGCGGCGGGACCGGCCGGGCCCGCCGTCAGGCCCTCGGTGATGTCCGAGACCGACCGTACGATGGCGTCGTACCAGGAGAGCACCGTGTCGGTGGTCGTGCCGACCAGGCCGAGGGCGTCGGTGACGACGGCCACCGCGAGCGGTCCGGCGAAGGCGCGGCGCAGTTCGGCGGCGCCCTCGGACTCCAGTGCGGTGATGAGGCGGTCGGTCTCGCTTTCTATGAACGCGGCGAAGTTGTCGTGCACCCTTCGGGGCCGGAAGGGGGCCGCGAAGGGCTCGCGGTGGCGGGCGTGCGCGGCGCCGTCCAGGGACAGCATGCTCGGTCCGACGACCTGGGCGGTGGTGAAGCGGGGGTCGTCCACGGTGAAGGTGGCGGCGTCCCTCATCACGTCCAGCCCGAGGTCGCGGCGGGTCACCAGCCAGCCGTTCAGTTCGGGCAGCCACGACACGGGCTCGTGGGCGCGGAGCAGTGCCAGGCGCGGGTGCGGGTCCCGGGCGAGTTCGGCGAGCGTGGTCGAGGCTCCGAGGGGGAACGAGTCGGCGGTGCTCATCGCGCTGTCCGGCCGGGAGGAGGGAATCCGTTCACATCGCATCGTAACCACGGCGCCCCCTCCGCCCGTTCACCGGTCCTGGCGGGCGAGCCTCCCACGAGGTCGAGCGGGGGGGGTGTTTTCGGAGGGATGCCGGATCACGAAGCGTCTGACCCCGTACCGGTCGAGGGGGCGTCCTGTGTTCGGCTCGTGCCCCGCTACTCCTTTGCGGGCTCGTCCTGCGAAGGGGCTCGGCCGCGGAGCGTGACGAGGGTCAGGAGCGCTGAGAACAGTGCGGCCGAGCCGCAGACGACGAAGCCGATCGAGTAGCCGTGGCCGAGGGCGTCCAGGGCGAGCGGATGCAGGTCGGCGAGGTTCGGTGAGGCGGCCGAGGCACCGTTCACCGCGAGCGGACCGCCCTCTTCCAGCACGGCCGAGCCGGCGCCCTTGAGTGCCTGCGGCAGCGCCGAGTCGTGCAGGGTGCCGGAGAAGGTGCTCGCCGCGCGGCTCAGGGCCACGGCACCGATGACGGCCGGGCCGAGGGTGAAGCCGACGTCCCGCAGCAGGTTGGTGGTGGCGCTCGCCATGCCGGCCAGGTGCAGCGGGACGGTGTTGACGGCCGTTGCCGTGATCGACGAGACGGTGATCGCGAAACCCACGCCCACCAGACCGAGGGGCAGGATCAGCGAGGTGAAGGCGCCGTCGGTGATCGGCAGGGTGGCCGCCCAGTAGTCGCCCGCCGCGATCAGCAGCAGCCCCGCGCCCAGCAGCAGCCCCGGTGCCACGGTTCTCAGCAGCCGTTCCGTCAGCGGCAGCATCGCGAGGGTGATGCCGTTGAGCAGGACGAATGCCAGGGCGGTCCGCATCGGGGCCTGGTCCTGCACCGGGCCGAGCCGGATGCTGACGGAGTAGGCGGTGCCCAGAAAGGCGAACATCCCGACGACGGCCACGACGGAGGCCACCGCGAAGGCGCGGTTGCGGAACAGGTCCAGGCGCAGGAGCGGGGACTTCGCGCGCTTCTCGGCCAGGACGAAGACGGTGAGGAAGACGGCCGCCAGGACGAAGGAGACGATGATCGAGGGTGATGACCATCCGTCGGTGGGGCCTTGGATGATGGCGTAGAGCAGGGAGAACAGGCCGAGGCCGATGGTCAGTTGGCCCGCCACGTCCAGCGAGCGTCCCTCGGGGGCGCTCGAGTCGACGACGAACAGGGCGCTGATGGCGGCACTCGCGACGGCGATGGCGGTGACCACGACGAAGGACCATCGCCACGAGCCGTAGGTGGCGGTGATGCCCCCGAGCAGGGGTGCGAGGAACCCGCCGGTGGAGAGCAGGGCCGCCCACATCGCGATGACCCGGGCCCGTTGTGCGGGCGAGGTGGTGCCGGCGGCCAGGATGGCCAGCGAGGTCGGGAACAGTGCGGCGGCCCCCAGGCCCGACAGGGCCTGTCCGGCCCAGAGCTGGTGGACGCCGGAGGCGGTGGCGCTGACGAGCTCGCCCACCGCCAGCAGCGAGGCGCCGCCTGTCAGCAGCCGCTTGCGGCCGAAGAGGTCACCGAGCAGGCCGAAGGTCAGCTCCAGTACGGCGACCGGCAGCAGGAAGGCGTCCGAGATCCAGGTGAGCTGCGAGCCGACCGGGTGCAGGTCGGACTGGAACAGTCCGTTGAGCGTGGCCGGTATGGCCAGACCGATCTGGGCGAGGCAGACGGCGACGAGGCCGGCGACCAGGGTGCCGGTGGTCAGTTCGCGGCCGACGTCGGTTCTGGCGGGGGGTTCGGTCGTCATGGACACGGAGGCTCCTGGGGCGTGCGGGTTCGGGACGGGGAGAGGACGCTCGGGGATCAGCGGGTGCCGGTCAGACGACTCGGCCGGTAGTCGGTGAAGGAGGCACCGTCGAGGCCCAGTTCGTCGGCGCTGCGCTGGAGTTCGGCAGGGGTGGTGGAGTCGTCCCAGTGCCCGGTGTCCAGCCGGTGCTCCACGGCGTGCAGGCCGGCGACCACTTCGGCGGTGGTGAAGTTGCAGTGGGCCTGGCGTGCCACATAGGCCTGTCGCAGCAGGGCGGAGTCTCCGGCCCCGCGCACCCGTCTGGCGAAGGCCGACTCCTGCTCGACGGGCACGAGTTGGTCGGCGGTGGTGTGGATGTCGAGCAGCGGCACGGCCAGCCCCTGGCCGGCCGTGGAGGTCTGCTTCAGATGGGCCACCGCGGCCGGGTCGGCCGAGACGTCCGCACCCCGGGTGAGCCGGTTCAGGTCGGTCCGCAGGTCGAGCCCGGCGTCGCGGTAGAGCGCCTTGACCTGCTTGGCGTGGCTGGACTTGTGCAGCTGGCCGGCGTAGTCGACGCCCTTGTTCCAGGAGGTGTTGCCGCCGGCGGACTGCTCCACCGACCAGCGGGCCGGGACGATGAACCCGAGCAGTCCCTGAGCCAGCCATGCGTACTGCTGTTCCTCCTGGCCGGCGAAGTCGTCGCGGGCGGGCGGCTGTTGCCCCGGAGACCAGTCGGTCAGGTTGAGGTAGGCGGCGGCCAGGGCGATCCGGGCGCGTCCCGTCGGGGTCTGCTGTGCCGCTTCCACGGCGTCCGTGAGCCGGCCGGCCAGGGCGCCGGCGTCGGCCTGGCTGTTCAGGTTCACGAGCTTGCCGACGTCGGCGGGGTCGAAGAACGTGGCCAGGGTGTACTCGGCGTCCAGCTGGTAGTTGTCCAGGTCCACACCGCCGGCGACCAGGCCGCACAGGCCGAGTGCGCCGTCGACGCGTCCCGCGCCGTCGCGGGCGATGCGAGCGTTGACGAGGCCGCCCATGGACTGTCCCACCGAGATGATCCGGGTCGGTTCGCCGACCTGCCGGCGGAAGGCGGTGAGCGCCGCGAACTGATCCCGCTCGGCCGAGTCGAGCGCCCACATCGAGCCGTTCGGGTCGTAGGAGGAGCCGACGAGGGCGTAGCCGGCGTCGAGCAGGGCCTGGCGAGCGGCGGTCGACGGGGCGTCGGAAGCGGTGGTCGGTCCGAAGCCGTGGCTGAACAGCAGCAGGCTGCCGTTCCACTGCGCCGGTCTGTCCGCGATCCAGGTGGCGCCGTCGGACAGGGTGCCGGAGTAGTGGTCGGCGGTGGCGGCCTGGGCGCAGGTCGCCGGCCCGACCAGGGACGCGGCGAACGCGGTGGCGCAGGCGGCGGCGAGGGTCGAGAAACGAGGTGGGGGCATGGCGGCGGCTCCGCGAGTCGAGGGAGGACCGAGGAAGGGAGCTAGTGCCGCAACAGGCAACGTTCGCCCCGTCACGACGCCCGGCACGCACTCTCGCCGCACCGGCCGAAAGCCCAAGTACATCCAGTACGAGGACTTCCGGCCGGCACGCCGAGAGCACGCACCGGACGCCGCTCCTTGACGGGCAAACGTTGCCTGCCGCGGCACTAGCTGGAAGACCGCTGCGAATGTAGGTCTCTTTTTTTATCGCCGTCAATGCTGTGCCCAATATTGAGGCAGGTGGCTCCGCGTCCGGCGGCGCGGGGCCCGCGGGCGGATCAGCCCAGCGGCAGGATGTCGAGCAGCCGGGCGGCCGCGCGCGCCGCCGGGCGCTCCCAGCGGCTTGCCAGGCCACGGAAGACGGTCTCCGCCTCGGCGGCGGGCCAGTCCTTCGGAAGGTGTTCGGCGGGCAGATGCGGGTCGCGTCGCACCAGGTCCAGCCAGTCGGTGTGGAGCAGGAGCCGGCCTGCGAGCTCGTCGCCGGAGACCGCGGCGGGAAGCGGGTCGGTGCGGTCCCAGCGCTCCAGGAACGCCCGGTACCGGGCGCCGATGGCCGGCACGTCGAAGGCCTGTTCCAGCACCTCGCGCACATCGGTCGGCGACTCCACCTCCGCCCGGAACACCCGCAGGTACGGTTCGAGGCCGAGACCTGCCGCCATCTCGCGGACGTCGACGCGCGCCGGGGCCACCCACAGGCCGTTCTGCAGGGGGCCGAAGCCTGCCCAGATCAACCGCGAGCGCAGGTCGTGCCGTTCCCGGCTCCACGCCTCGGGCAGCGAGAAGCCCACCATGGTCCACCGGCCGTCCCAGTCCCGGTTCACCGCGCCGGTGCGCCAGATGCGGTCCCTGCCGTCCGTCAGCACCTGGACGGCGTGCGGAGTCAGCCCGAAGTAGGTCTTCCGGCCTTGGCGGTGACGCTCCAGCAGGCCGCGTTTGACCATCCGGTTCAAGGTGGTCCGCACCGCCTCCTCGGTGCTGCCCAGCCTTCCGAGAGCAGCGATCACGCTGCCCGACGACACGGCGATGGGCCGGTCCAGTACATGGGCACCGAAGAAGGTCAGCATCAGGGACTGGGTACGCGGCTCGGGACTGCTCTCGGCGGCGGCATCGGCACTGGTCACAGGCCCAGCCTAGGCCTGGAGCGGACACCCACGGCTCCCTCCGCCCTAAAAGGTGACATTTTTGTGACGGCTGTCAGCAGAGCGCCGCCGTTCGGACATCCCTACGGGCGAACCTCGCAGGGCGCACCCGGCCGGTGTGTCCACACTGGGGAACGCGTACCAGATCCGTTTTCCTCAGGAAGGAGCCGAGTATCGTGACCGATCTTGATCCCTTCACCGACCTGCTCGACTATCCGATGTACGTCGTGACTGCGCAGGCCGGCGAGGAGACAGGAGGCTGCCTGGTCGGATTCGCTTCGCAGTGCTCGATTCAGCCCGCCCGGTTCATGGTCTGGCTGTCCAGAGCCAACCGCACCTGCCGGGTGGCCGAGCGTGCCGACCGTCTGGCGGTCCATCTCCTCGGCTCCGACCAGCACCGTCTGGCCCGGCTGTTCGGCGGCGAGACCGGTGACCGCACCGACAAGTTCACCCGCGTTCCGTGGCATCGAGGACCGGGCGGATCACTGATCCTCGACGAGGCCCCCGCCTGGTTCGTCGGCCGCGTGGAAACCCGGCTCGACGGCGGCGACCACGTCGGCTTCCTGCTCGCTCCGGAAGCGGCGGAAAACCTTGCGGGCAACCGAGCTCCGCTGCTGACGCTGCACCAGACCCTTGACATCACCCCAGGTCACCCGGCCGACTGAGCCATCGGCCGTACGCGACTGGGGGCGTCGAACGCCATCAGCCGACGGGTACCCGCGGACGAGTGGGTCACCGGCGCGGGCGCGGACCCCCGGTCGGCCGGGCCACCCCGCCGCGGCCGGAACCAGCGGGACCCACCTTTCGACGGCGGGACCGCCGACACGACGACAGGGCAAGTTCATCGCCGCCTCCTGCCCTTCGGACCGGGCGGGCTTCTGGTCCTTGTCGCGGCCCCGGCCTGGCAGATCGGTCGCGGGAGAACCTGACCGGGCGCCGGGTGCGGACGATGCGCGTGCTCTCCTTCCGTGCCCTCACGCGTCGTCCACGCTTGCACCAGGCACACGAGAGCCCCGGGACTCGGAAAGGAGTCCCGGGGCCGTGCTGCCCGTGCTGCACGGAGCGGCCGACGGATCACACCTGCGGGCCGCCGAACGGTGCGCCGCCCGCGCCGTAGTACGTGCCCAGTTCGTCACGGTAACCCTGGTCGCCGAGGTGCTTGTCCCGGTGGAACTCCGGGGCGTCCTTGATCTGTTGCTTGGCGAGGTCGACGAAGATCTTCTTCTCGTCCGGGTCGATGCTCACGACCGTGCTCGCCGGCAGCATGACCTCCTTGCCGAAGATCCACACACCGGTGTCGACCACCAGGTAGGCATCATCGACCTCGTCGGAGTGCTTGTCGACCTTGCCGATGCTGCCGTCCGTGGCCTCGACCTTGTAGCCGGTGAGGTCGGCGCCCGCCAGACGGCCGGCGGTCGACTTGTAACTCCACACATTCTCAGTCACGCGAAAAACAACTCCTCCGGTAAACCGAGGACGACGGGGATTCCCCGCCGATCCTCCTTTTCCTTACGCCGTACAGAGCGGACTCGTCGCCCGCCTTGGTCGCGAGTGCCCGCCCTCCCGGGTGGCACGCCCCATGTTCAAGCCAGAATTCAGAGTTCTCGCCGAACTCGCACGGGAAGCTTTTTCATTTGTCAACTACCAGCGGTACCAGCGGCCACTTCCGCCCTTCGGACGTGCGACGAAACCGACGAGCCACAGAACAAGCACCACGATCGCGACCCACCAGAGAATCTTCAGCGCGAAACCCGCACCGAAGAGAAGCAGGGCCAGCAGGAGAACGAGAAGCAGGGGAACCATGGTTATCAACCTCCGAACCGGCGTGTGCCCGCCAATTCTCCGGTCACGCCTGGAAGTCCGTGACTCGATCTTGTCAGGGCCGGCTCCGCTCTCGGCTCGCGCCGCTCCGGGTTGCCCATGATCACCGGGGCCGCGGCCTGCGACGACCCCAGGTGTCGATGAGACAGGTCGGGGGGCAGGCAGCGCCCAGCCCGGCAAACGCCTCCGGTTCGCGTGCGGCCGCCGACACGTCCATCATCGCGCTCACCGGATGCCCCACGAACGTGGCAGGGCCTGAGCCCACTGCCCCGCCTCGGAGGGTGTGGAGACGCTCAGCTGGGAAACTTGGTGAGCAGGCCGGGTACGGCAGCGTTTCCCATGGGGCTTGCCCGGCTCAGGCTTCTCCGGTTCAGCCCACGTGCTGGGGAGGCCGTCGCCCCCGGATGGTGCGGGCGGCGTGAAACGCGACCGCGGTGTGGGAGGCCGGCAGCCGGCCCGCCGGCTCGGTGAAACCCTTCACGGTCGGCGAACCTCTTCACGACCGCGGCATCAGGTCGACGACGGTCCTCTCCAGGAAGGGCAGGGCGCGCTGGCCCCAGACGGCCAGGGCGATCGACGCGGCCACCGCGGTCAGGGCGACCGGGCCCAACGGGGTGCAGCCGAAGAAACGGCTGACTCCCGGTGTCTCGACGACCGCGAGCAGAACGGCGGCCGAGCCGAGGGAGGCAAGGCGGACCAACGCGCTGTCACGGCGGTCCAGCAGGGTCTGGATGAGCTGGGTGCCGACCACCGCGGCCAGCGCCATCGTGCTGGAGCGACGCGCTGTTCCGGGCGTGGCCCGGCCGATGAGCCAGGCCATGAGCGCGCCGGCACTGGTCGTCATCGCACGGTGGCGGATCTGCCGGAGCAGCGGCGCTCCCAGCACGTCCGACGACGACCCGGGGTCCGGCCGCCCCGGCGTCCCCTGGGGCACGACCGCCACCGCCATCGCCGGGAACAGGTCGGTGAAGAGGTTGACCAGCAGCATCTGGCGGGTGGACAGTGGAGCCCGGCCGGCCAGCAGCGTGCCCAGGACACCGAAGCCGATCTCGCCCGCGTTGCCGCCGATGAGGATGGCGATGGAGTCCGCGACGCTGTGCCACAGCGACCTGCCCTCGCATACGGCGTCGATCAGTACCGTCAGGTCGTCGTCGGTGAGGACGAGGTCGGCGGCGTTGCGGGCGGCGGCGGAACCCCGGGCGTTGATGCCCACGCCGATGTCGGCGGCGCGGATGGCCGCCGCGTCGTTGGCGCCGTCGCCGACCATGCCGACCACCCGCCCCGCATCCCGCAGCGCCTCGACGACCTGCAGTTTCTGCTCCGGGGCCACGCGCGCCACCACACCCGCGTCACGGAGCATCCGGGCCCTGCCCGCCCGGTCGGCGGCCGCGAGGTCGTCGCCGGTCACCACGACCGTGTCCTCGGGCCAGCCCAACTCGGCGGCGATCGAACGGGCGGTCTGCGGATGGTCGCCGGTGAGCATCACCGGACGTATGCCCTCCTCGTGCAGGCTGCGCACCAGGGCCGTGGAGGTCTCGCGCGGAGTGTCCGCGAGACCGAGCAGACCGATGAACTCCAGTTGCTCCAGGGGCTGTTCGAGGACACCGGGGGCGGTCTCGGCGTCGCCGAGACGGTGCTGGGCGACGGCCAGGACGCGCAGTCCCCCAGCGGCCAGTGCCTGTGCCGTGTCCGACGCGTGTGCGGGAAGGCCGGAGCATGCGGGCAGCACGGTTTCCGGTGCCCCCTTCACCACCAGCAGGAGCGGTCCGTCTCCGGACCGGCCGACGGCGGCGGCGTAGCCGCGGGCCGCCTCGAACGAGAGCGTCGCCGACTCCTCCCATGCGGGGTCGGGTCCGGCCGTGTCCAGGACCGCCGCGTCGGTGGCGTGCTCCGGCGGGCTGTCGCCGTCGCCGACCTGGGGGCAGGCCCGGGCCGCGACCCGCAGGATGTCCGCCGCCGCCTCGTCCTGCGCCCGGTGGCTCCGCCCTTCGGCGTCGGCCACCTTGACCAGGCGCAGGGCGTTCTCGGTGAGTGTTCCGGTCTTGTCGAAGCAGATGGTGTCCATCCGGCCGAGCGCCTCCAGCGCGCGAGGTGCCCGGACCAGGACCCCGCCCTGGCTGAGCCGCCGGGCGGCGGCCAGCTGCGCCACCGTCGCCACCAGCGGCAGCCCCTCCGGTACGGCGGCCACGGCGACGGCCACGCCCCCGCTGACCGCCTCCCGGATCGGGGTCCCGCGCAGGAGGGCGAGACCGGTGACCGCGGCGCCGCCGCCCAGGGTCAACGGCAGTGCGTGAGCGATGAGTTCGCGCAACCGCGCCTGTACTCCGCCGGCCGGGGGCGTACACGCGGCCAGGTGGACGGCGCGGGCCGCCTCGGTACGCTCGCCGGTGTCGACCACGACCGCGCGGGCGTGGCCGGCCGCCACCGTCGTGCCTTCGAAGACCATGGAGTGCCGGTCGGCCACCGGTACGTGGGGGGTCGCTGCGGTGTGTTTCTCCGTCGGCACCGACTCCCCGGTCAGCGCGGACTCGTCGACCTCCAGGCCGTCCTCCGACAGCACCCGGGCATCGGCCGGCACCACGTCGTCCGTGTGCAGGTCGATGACATCGCCGGGGGCCAGGCGTGCCGCGTCCATGGTGTGCGTGTCCGGTTCCTCGGGGGAGTCGGCCACCCGGGCCTGCCGCTTCTGCTCGGCGAGCAGCCCGGACACGGCCTGTTCGGCCCGCAGCCGCTGGATCGCGCCGATCAGCGCGTTCACGTCGAGGGCGCCCATCACCAGCAGCGCGTCCACGGCCGAGCCGACGATCGCGGACGCGGCCGAGCCGACGACCAACACCGGTGTCAGCGGGTCGTCCAGTTCCCTCCGTACGGCTCCGGCGATCCGCCGAGTCCACCGCACCGGCGCGAGCAGCGGGTTCCGGGACGGCTCGGCCGCCTGCTGCCGCTCCTCGGGGGGTGCCGTCCGCCGCTCCTCCTCCAGCCGTAGCAGGGCCTCCCGTGGGCCGAGTTCGTGCCAGTGCACCCGGGCCCTGGGGTGCGGGACCTCGGCCCTCGCCACGCGCAGGGCCGCCACGGCACCCGACAGCAGTGAGGTCGCGGCGGCGGCGTCCACCGGCGCGTGCCGAAGTCCCGGCAGCCCGGCCAGTCCGCCGCGGCCGCGCCGCGACCCGCCGACGGCCACCAACAGCCCGGAGAGCGCGGCACCCGAGCGGGCCAGGATCTGCGCGTGCCGGCCGACCCGGCGCGCGGCCGGTATCGCGGTCAGCAGCCGCCACACGTCGGGCAGTCCGCGCAGGGCGAGGGCGTCGGCGCTCCAGACGACCGCGCTGTCGGTGTCGGTGAGCGCGAGCGCGATGTCGCCGGCGAGCAGCCCCGCCAGCACTCCTTGCCCCCGGTCGGACCACAGCCGGGCCACCGTGATCACCGCGCCGGAGTCCTCGGGCAGGGAGCACACCACGTCGTCCAGCGGCCGCCGGGCGTCCACCACCTGGTCGGCGAGGCCGGTGAAGTCCTCCAGCGAGGGGTCGTCCACGAGCACGACCCGCAGTCCGGCGCGCCGGGCCGCGTCCAGCACCGGTTCCGTCCAGGGATCGGTCTCCCCGTCCTCGGTGCACACCGCGCTGGGATGCAGGACGATCGTGCCGGCCAGTTCCAGTTCCCGCAGCCGCTCCGGAGCGCGGACGAGCAGCCCCGACCGGGCCAGTACGGCGCCGAGCACCGCCTCGAAGGCGGTCGGCCCGTACCGGGCGGCCTTCGGAGAGCCGGCGAGCACCGCCTCCGCGGCCTCGGCCACGTCGTGCTTGACCAGCGCGGTGGCCGCCGCGCCCAGCACACTGCCGGCGAAGGTGTGCGTGGCGTAGTCCTGGGCCGGGGTGGTGCGCAGGGGTGGGCGCGGATGGCCGCCGTCGCCGACGCTCGGCCGGTCCGGGCGGCACAGTTCGTCGTGGAAGAGCTCGAAGGCGGCCGCCCGCGCCGTGGTGTCCGCGAGCCGACAGCCGCGCAGCGCCGCGTCGAGCAGCAGCGCGGCGGGCGTCTGACCCGCCCCGTGCGCGGCGGCGTTCGCGCAGGTCAGCAGGAGGTCCATGGCATCGGCGCCCAGGTGGTCGCGGAGCAGGCCACGGAAGCGCGGGTTCTCCCGCAGCACCGTCACCACCGCGGTGATCGCGCGCGGCGTCGGGGGCAGCCGCAGGGAATACGCGGCGATGCCGATGCCGGCGCCGACCAGGTCGGCCGTGAGCGTGGCCAGCGCCGCGCGGATGCCGGCCTGGTCGGCCGGGTGCACGCCCCCGTCGGTGTCGTCGTCGGCCGCGACGAGACCGTGCCGGGCGGCGAGGTCGGCAGCGTGTGCCAGGACGTCGTCGGCGACCGTCTCCCCGACCGCGGCCACCACCAGCCGGCCGAGCCCCTCGTCCCAGTAGGCGAACAGGACGTCCGGATGCTCGGCCAGTGCCCGGGCGACATGTCCGGCCAGCCGGGGCAGGCCGCCCGCGGCCCGTGCCTGCTCCCCGTCGGCCACCCGCAGGGCGAGGTGTGCTCGGGCGCCGGACCGCCACTGCGCTTCGGACCCGAGCAGCGCGTTGCGCGCGGCCCGCGACATCCGTGTGGCCGTGTCCAGGCTCCTGACGCCGGCTCGCGCGGCCCCGGCCGCCGCCCCCGCGACGGCGCCGACCCCCGGTGTCGCGGCCCTGGCCAGCAACCGGGGCGCCGCGGACAGAGTCCGTGCGGCGACGGACGGCAAGGTCGGCAGGGTCGGCAATCCGAGTGTCATCGCGGATCAGCCCCGGCCCACGTCAGCTGGTGGGCGGTGCTGTCGTCGGTTCGGCGGGCGACGCCCCTTCGTCCTCCGGCGCCTCATCCGCGGTTCCGGAAGGTGTCCCCTCATTGGCGGGAGGCGCCGCCGGGGTGACGGGCGGTGTGAGCGGGTCGGTGGACGTGGGGGTGAAGGCAGTCGGCGGCGCCGGCTGTCCGGCCGGTTCAGCGTGTGCCGCGGCCTGTTCTGCCGGTGCCTCGGCCCTGCCGGTGTCGGGTGCGACCGGTTCGTCCGGCGGTGTCGTCGGCCCACCGGGCCACGCCCCGGTAGCGGCGGGCATCTCGTCCTCCCGCACCGGCCCCGGAGCACTCGGGCCCCGCTGCCCGGCCACGGCCGAGTCACCCACGGCCACATAGGTGCCGTGCCCCGAGCCCTCCGTCTCCTCTTCGTCCGACTGCGGGTGTGCGGTCTCCGCATCCGGTCCGGGCCTGGACTGGGTCAGCCAGGCCACCGCCGCACCGGTCAACGCCACCGGCCACTCCACCACACCGGCCACACCCAGCACCCCAGCTCCGGCGTACACGGCCAGCCGGCGACCGCGGGGCGACACGGCTCCGATCTTGTCCAGTGTCCCCTCGGCGGCCTTGGTCATGACCCCGACGCCGGGAACGCGGCGCACCGCCGAGGCCGCGTTGCGCAGCGGAACGGTAACGGCCGAGGGCGTCCTCTGCTCAGCCATGGCTACTCCTCGTCGATGCTGGGATCACGTTCTCTGCCTGCTGAGTGCCCCTGAACCCACCCCACCATCCCGAGTCAATCGGACATTTAATCGCAAATTGTTCTTATAGGGATGTAGGCCGCGTGGGCGTGGAGACCCGGTGCGGCCGGGCCGACCGGCCCGGCACGAAGAGCCGAGACGCGTCCTCCACTTCGCAGACCTCGCCTCGCGTGGCCGCAAGACCAGCGCCCGACGACCAGGACCGGTCCGCCGTCCACGGGAGCTCCCGTTCGCTTGCGCGCGTCGCCCGGGTGCTCGGCGCCGAGAACGGCGCACCGTGCAGCGGCTCGTCGTTTTCACACCGGCCGGACGGGCACCCGGCCGGTGACCACACCAAGGCCGACCGGGGGGTGCCGTCGTCTCCTCGCCACGGCCAGGCGAGCGCTCGACGCCATCGCGGAAGACGAACCGATCGGGTGACAAGGAGTGATGCGAATATGCCGACCGCGACGGAACGGGCCAGGGCCGAGGCCCTGCTCACTGCCCACGGGCAGACCTACGCGCAAGAGGCCGGTGTGAAACTGCGCGACACGCCGCAGCCGCTCTACCAATTGCTGGTGCTGGCCCACCTGCTCAGCGCACGGATCAGGGCGTCCGTGGCCGCTGACGCCGCGCGCGCCCTGTTCGACGACGGCATGCGCAACCCGAAACGCATGAGTGAATCCACCTGGCAGCAACGCGTGGACGCCCTCGGCAAGGGCCACTACCGCCGCTACGACGAACGCACCGCCACCCAGCTCGGCGAGGTGGCCGACCGGCTGCTGGAGTGGTACGGCGGCGATCTGCGCAGGCTCCGGGAGGCCGCCGGCGGCGACGTCGAGGAATGCAAACGTCTGCTGCGCGAACTACCCGGCATCGGGCCTGCCGGCGCGGACATCTTCCTGCGGGAGGCACAGGGAGTCTGGCCCGAGGCCGCGCCGTATTTCGACGCCAAGGCCCTCCAGGGCGCCGCCCGGCTCGGTCTCCCGGAATCCCCGAACGCCGTCGCCCGCCTGGCAGAGGAGAAGGACTACCCAGCGTTTGCGGCCGGCCTGGTGCGATCCGCGCTCGACAAGCGAGTGGCGGAGGACGTCACGGCCAGGTCCCGCGAGACCGAGCCCACGACCACGGGTTAGAAACCGCAGCACGTCATGTCCGGTCTGACAAGTGCGCCGAGAGTCGCGTCGCTGCCGCCACCGCCGGGCGCGTCGCGCGGGGCGTTGGGCCGTCGGAGGCGAGGCGGGAGCCACGGGGAGGGGTACAGCCCTGCCGCTCCGGGCAGTCGCAGGCCCTGCGCGCCGGCGGCCGCCCACGCAGCACGGCTCCGGCTCCGGGGGCGAGGTCCTCGGGTGCGGGTGCGGGTGCCCGAGCGGACCACGGGCCCGAGCCGACGCGGGTCGACCGGACCCGCCGCTCGGGTAGGTGTGGCGGCTGCGCAGGTGCGGCGGCCCGCCTTGGGGACCGAGTCGGTGGAGTCGTTGTCCCGGGTGGCCCAGCGGTGGGTGGGCGTCAGGCTCCGGAAGCGGCTGTCGGCCCAGGCGTCGCGACATCAGTGCGCACCGTCAGGCGGCGTCCGCCCGCCGTCCGGGTACTCGTGCAACGACGTGCAACGCGACCGCAGCCGAGAAGAGAAGTAAGGGGACAAGAATGACGACACCGATGCCGGGCACCCGCCCGAAGCTTGGCGAGGTCCGCGTGGACCTGCTGGGCATCTACCTCAACGACCACCTGGCAGGTTCCACGGTCGGAGCCGGACGCGCCCAGTTCATGGCCCGATCGCATCGCGACCCGCCCTACGCGGAACCACTGCGGCACCTCGCGGACGAGATCGCCGAGGACCGTACGAGCCTGCTGCGCATCATGCGAGGCCTGGGCGTGCCGCCGCGCCGCTACAAGGTCGCGGCGTCCGGCGCGGCCGAGCGACTGGGGCGTCTCAAGAGCAACGGGCGCCTCTGCAGGCGTTCACCTCTGACGCTGGTCGTCGAACTTGAATTCCTCCGACTGGGGGTGGAGGGAAAGAAGCTCGGCTGGCGCACCCTGCGCACCCTGGCCGAGGCCGACGGCCGCCTCGACGAGCAGCAGCTCGACGGGTTGATGGCGCGAGCTGAGCGGCAGATCAGCACGCTGGAGGAGCTGCGCGTCCGAGCGGTCCGGGACGTGCTGCTCACCGGCTGACGCGCGGTGGCGGGACCGACGGCTCGACCGTTCGGCCTTCGCCGTGAGGCCGGCGTTCACCGCGCGGACGCCGGACCTGCTGGAGCTGGGCGCCGGCAGCGGCATGCTCGCGGTGGCGGCGGCCCGGCTCGGCGGCCGGGTCACCGCGGTGGACATCTCGTGCCGAGCTGTCGTCGCCACCTGGATCAACGCTCCGCACCACGGAGACCTTCGGCTGTGCCGCGGCGAGCTGACGGCGGCGGGCCCCGGCGGCCGACGCTTCGACCTGGTGATCGCCGATGCGGATCCGCTCTTCCACGTGGCCGAGGACCGTTCCCCAGGCGGATCCGGGCGCCACGGTCGCGGCGACGTGCCCGCCCTGCAGACGGGGCGCCCCCACCGTCGCCTCCTCCGGAGCCCGAATGGTTGTGCGCGTCGGCGAAGCCCTTCACCTCTCCTGCGGAGTCGGGTGCCGGTGAACGACTCGCTGGTGACGTCGCCTGGCCTGACGTCGCGCCGGCCGGGCTTCGCGACACTCCCCGGAAGAAAGGTCGTGTGCCGCTGTCGATCCGGGAGCCTGCTGTTCGACGTCATGGTGTGGGGCGCTCGGCCACACGACGACACGACAGGGTTCGGTGAGGATGCGCATGGATCAATTGCTGAGAGTCATGAACTTCATGGTCTCGAGTGACGGAATCGGTGCCGGTGAGCAGCAGAGTCTGGAGAGGCCGTTCGGCCTCGACGGTGCGGAACGGCTGTTCTCCTGGGCCGGAGCCACGGCGAGCTGGCCCATGCGCACGGATCCCGGGGGCAGCCGGGGCCTGGACGACTACTTCACGCGGGACTTCGCGCGCAACATCGGGGCCGAGATCATGGGCCGCAACAAGTTCGGGCCCCAGCGTGGGCCCTGGCAGGACCTCGAATGGCGCGGCTGGTGGGGCGAGGAGCCCCCGTTCCGCACCCCGGTGTTCGTCATGACCCACCACGAGCGTCCCTCGTTCACACTCTCCGACACCACGTTCCACTTCGTCGAAGGCACCCCGGCGACGGTTCTCGAACGGGCCCGGGAAGCGGCGCAGGGCAAGGACGTCCGACTGGGCGGCGGGGTCAGCACGGTCCGGCAGTTCCTCGATGCCGACCTCGTGGACACCCTGCATGTCGTGGTCGCGCCGGTGACGTTCGGGTCCGGGCTACGGCTGTGGAAATCCCCCGACGAACTGCTCGACCGGTTCCACCTGGAGGTCGTGCCCAGCCCGAGCGGCGTGACGCACCACTTGTTCTGGCGAAGGTGACCTGCGGAGGCCCGGACCGCCGCCGGCCGTGCGTGAGAAGATTCCGCCGCGCCGCAGGCCGGCCGTCCCTCGCAGGCCGGCCGTCCCTCGCAGGCCGGCCGTCCCTCGCGGGGCGGCCGGGCTGCGGCCGGCAGGCGCGATGAGCCGTTACGGCTTCACGCGCACGATCTGCGGGTCGTGGTCGCTGGTCTGGTCGGCGAACTCGCTGTTGATGTGCACCACGTCGTAGTCGGCGCCGTGCTTCAGGCCCGGGCTGACCAGGATGTGGTCGAGGACCTGGGAGTTGCCCTCGTAGACGTAGGAGTAACGCTCCTTGACCGGCAGGGTGTTCACCAGGTCGGTGAGGATCTCGCCGTTGTCCGTGAGCGAGGTCGCCGCGGGCGAGAACTGGTAGTCGTTCAGGTCGCCCAGGACGACCAGGTTCGCCTTGGGGTCCGCCTTCTCCAGCGACTCGACGAACTCCCGCTCCACCAGGGCCTGTCGGTTGCGCTGCGCCTCGGAGCTGCGTACCGGCGGCTGGAAGCGGCTGTCGATCGCCTGGTCGCCGCCCTTGCTGTTGAAGTGGTTGGCGATGACGAACAGCGTCCTGCCGCGGAAGGTGAACTCGCCCGCGAGCGGCTTGCGCGAGTCGGTCCACGCGCTGTCGGTCGGCGCGATCCGGCCCGGCGACGCGGTCAGGTGCGTGTCCGCGCCCGTGCCGGTGACACCGACGGCCGTCGTGGAGTCGCCGCCCGGCCGGTCGTTGAACTGCACGCGGTCGGGGTTGAACAGGAACGCCTGGCGGATGTTGCCGCCCGGCTGGCCGCCGTCCTTGTCGTTGACGGGGTCGATCTGCCGCCACTCGTAGCGGGGGCCGCCGGCCGCGACGATCGCGTCGACCAGCTTGCCGAGGGTCTTGTCGGCGGCGACCGTGCCGTCGTCGGTGGCGCCGCTGTTGTCCTGGATCTCCTCCAGGGCGACGATGTCGGGCGAACGCAGGTTGGTCACCAGGCCCTTGGCGAGCGCGTCGAACTTCGACTGCGCGTTGCCGGGCGCGAGGTTCTCCACGTTGTACGTGGCGACGCTCACCTGCGAGGAGCTCTGCTTCGCCGTCACCTCGGGCTTGATGCCGCCGCTGCGGACGGTGCCGATGGTGCGGGCCTGCACCGCGTAGGTGCCGGCGAACTGGTTGTAGTCCAGGGGCCCTTCGGTGGCGCCCTCCAGCGTGTCGCCCACGTTCGCCACGGGGAACGCCTGCTGGGCGGTCGGGATCAGCGACTGGACCATCAGCCGGCCCGAGTTGGGGTCGTCGTATCCCGTGTAGAGGGTGCCGCCCCGCTTGGTGGGGTTCTGGTCCGGCTGGACGGTCACCCACAACTCCGAGTACGGGTCGGTCGCGCCGACCACCCGGCTGCTGCCGATGCGGACGTTCATGCCCTCCAGCGACTCGTAGGTGTCGAGGGCGTACTCGTCGGGGCGCAGCGGCAGGTTCTCTATGCTCGCGCCACCCGCCTGGGGGGCGAACTGCTCGGGCACCGAGTGCTCGTCGAGGACGACCGGGGCCGGCACGGCGTTGCCGCTCGACACGACGTTCACGGTGGCCTTGGTCAGTTCGGTGACGGACTGGGTGCCGGTGTCCTGGCCGCCCGGGTAGTACTCCTGGACCGTGGCGTCGAGGGAGACGCTGTCGCCGACCTGCACGGTGGGCGTGGTGGAACCGGTGAAGACGAGGATGCCCTCGCTGGTACGGGGGTCGGCGTCGGGGTTCGGGTCCTGGACCCAGTAGCCCCGCGAGGAGCCGTACGAGCGGACGCCCGTGACGATGCCGGTGACACCGGAGACGGTCTTGCCGTTGAGCGGCGAGATGCGGGCGTCGCCCTGGATGTCGTGGATCTTCGCCGGGGTGGCCGGCGGGGTGGTGGCGGGCGGCGTGCTCGCCGGGTCGGTCGGGGTCGTGCCGCCGCCGGTGCTCCCGGAGTTCTGCGGGGACGGGTCGCCCGCGGTGAAGTCCGCGGCGTTGTCGTCGGTGTCGGCGAGGGTGGCCGCGCGGGCCACGGACGCGGTGTTGCCGGCTCCGGCCGCGGCGCCGTTGCCCTCGTGCACCACGGCGGTGCCGAAGCCGACCAGGTCCTTGACCCGCGAGTCGGCCTGGCAGTCGGCGGCGGTGAGGCAGGTCAGCGGGTCGCTGCCGGTGACCAGCGCGATGGTGCCGTTGGTGCCGGACATGTTGATGGAGCCGGTCGCGTCGGGCGTCGGCAGCGCCTTGGTGCCGCCCGTGCCCGCGGCCTCCTGGACCAGGTAGCGGCCGCCGCCGGCGAGCGAGCCGGTGAGCGGGGTCGACTGCCACTTGGAGGAGGCGGTCGGCGCGCCCGGCAGGTACTGGACGCTGTAGCCGCTCAGGTCGACCGAGCCGCTGCCGGCGTTGGCCAGCTCGACGAAGTCGTTGGTGTACGTGGCGCCCGAGTTGCCGCCGCCGCCGTAGACCTCGGCGATCAGCGCCTCGTGCGAGGCGGCCATGGCGTTGATGCTCAGACCGGCCGTGGCGAGTACCACGGCGCCAGCGATGCCGTAGGGCAGGGCGCGCTTGCGTCTGGAGCGCTGGGGACGCGTCTCGGCGGCCTCGGATGAGGGGTGCGACACGGAGGAGTCTCCTTCATGCAGACTGCGTGACGTGGGTACTTGAGCGCGCCGGGCCCGCCCGGGCGTACGACCAGCCAAGATACGCGCGTAGACAACCGGGCCCCAATACTTGGGAGATGAACTCTGGGACACAAACGAAGGTCTGGCATTCCGGTTCGGTGGCGTGATGTTCCCGTGTGCCCCGGCGGCGGCCATGACCAGCTCCGCGCGGGCCTCTTTGAGAAGTGACACCGATGAATGCGATGTACCCGAGCTGTTGGACTCGGTAATCGAGCCGGGGCACAGTAGGCACGTTCACCCCAAGAACGGTACGAAACCCACTGTCACCTGCGGAGACCCCCATGAACCACGTCGCGGACCCCGAGCGGTACAACGGCACGATGCGCTACCGGCGCACCGGGCGTTCGGGCCTCGACCTGCCCGTCCTGTCCCTGGGCTACTGGCACAACTTCGGCGACGACCGGTCGTTCGAGAGCCAGCGGGACATCGCCCTGCGCGCCTTCGACCTCGGCATCACCCACCACGACCTGGCCAACAACTACGGCCCGCCCTACGGCTCCGCGGAACTCAACTTCGGTCGGCTGCTGAAGCAGGACCTCGCGCCGTACCGGGACGAGCTGGTCGTCTCCACGAAGGCCGGCTGGGACATGTGGCCCGGCCCCTACGGCCAGGGCGGCGGCTCCCGCAAGTACCTGCTGGCCTCCCTCGACCAGTCCCTGCGGCGCATGGGCCTCGACTACGTCGACATCTTCTACTCCCACCGCCTCGACGCCGGCACGCCCCTGGAGGAGACCATGGGCGCGCTGGACACCGCGGTCCGCCAGGGCAAGGCCCTGTACGTGGGAATCTCCTCGTACGACGCCGAGCGCACCCGGCAGGCCGCCTCGATCCTGCGGGAACTGGGGACGCCTCTCCTCATCCACCAGCCGTCGTACAGCATGGTGAACCGCTGGATCGAGACGGACGGGCTGCTGGACGCGGCGCAGGAGGAGGGCTTCGGCGTCATCGGGTTCACGGCGCTGGCGCAGGGCCTGCTCACCGGGCGCTACCTCGACGGCATCCCGGAGGGCTCGCGGGCCGCGGCCGGCACGTCGTTCGACGCGGACTGGCTGTCGGACGACATGCTGAGCAGGCTGCGCGCCCTCGACTCCATCGCCCGGCGCCGTGGGCAGACGCTCGCGCAGATGGCGCTCGCCTGGGCACTGCGGGACCGGCGGGTCACCTCGCTGGTCATCGGCGCGTCGCGTACCGAGCAGCTCGAGCAGAACGTCGCCGCGCTGGAGAACATGGAGTTCACCGCCGAGGAGCTGGCCGAGATCGACACGTACGCCGTCGAAGGCGGCGTCGACCTGTGGCACGACGCCCGGACCGGCCAGATGCACTGACGCCGGGCACGCGTCGGCCGACGGGCCGCCCGACGGCCGACGCGGCCTTGGCTCCGTAGGCCGACAGGGGCGCGCTCCGGGTGCGGGGGATGTACTGCTCCGGCCCGCCGGGGCGGTGCCGGGGCCCGTATCGGGTGCAGCAGGGAGTGCCGGTCCGCAGGAGATGCCCCGCGTACCACTGTCACCTCGGTCCGGTGAGCGTGAGCAGGTGCGGCGTCTCCTTCGGGGCCCCGATCGCCGGCGGGACCGCCAGGGCCCTCAGCTCTGGCGGATCTCGCGCGACAGACGGATCGCCGAGGCGAGGAAGAAGATCCCGCCGAGCGTGGCGTAGCCGGCGAGGGTGGCGAGCGAGGGGTCGTCCTGCGTGGCGCTTCGGATGAAGTTGGCGCCGGCGAGGACGGAGATGCCGCCGCTGAGGATCATGGCCCACTGGCCGCCCATCGGGCGTCGCGCGACGCCCACGAGGAGCTGGATGAGGCCGGAGACGACCGCCCACGCACCCCAGACGCGCAGTACGTCGGCGACGCCCGAGGCGCCGGCGACCACGACACCGACGGCCGCGAGCGCACTGACGGCCATGTTGACGTACAGGCCCTTGACCGGCCCGGCAGCGCGCGCCGACCTGGCGTCGACGACGGCCGCGGCCACGTCGAAGGCGGGATAGACGAAGAGCAGCAGCTTGGCGGCGACGGTGAGGTCGGAGCCGGACACCAGCAGGAGCGCGGCCCACACGGCGGCGAAGACGAAGCGGACGATGTACAGCCGGCGCAGGGCGGGCATGGCGCCGATGGTCTCGGCGGAGCCGGTGGTGGATGCCATGGGGTTCTCCAGTGGGTGCGAAGTAGAGAGAACGTTCTCTCTTTACGGCAGCCTGGCACAGCACCCTCGCGAAAACAAGAGAGAGCGTTCTACCCGCTACACTGGGCGGCATGGCAAAGACGGAAGCCGGCACAGGTACAGGCGCGGGCAGGCGGGTCTCCGAGGCCCGGGAACGGCTCCTGAGGACTGCCGGGCAGCTCTTCTACGCGGAGGGCATCCATACGGTGGGCGTCGACCGTCTGGTGGCCGAGTCGAAGGTCACCAACGCCACCTTCTACCGCCACTTCCGCAGCAAAGAGGACCTGGCCGTCGCCTACATCGGAAGCGTCGACCAGGCGATCCGCGCCCAGATCGGCTCGCTGACGGCCGCGAAGGTGCCGGCCGACGCCGTCCTGCGGGGCATCGGTGCGTCCCTGGTCGAGCAGATCCGTTCGCCCGGCTACCGCGGATGCGCCTTCCTCAACGCGGCGGCGGAGTTCCCCGATCCCGGCCACCCGGTCCACCGGGCCGTCGTGGAACACCGCGAATGGTTCCTTCAGACGATCACCGGACTGTTCGCCGAGATCACGACCGTGCAGGCCGAGTACGCCGGGCGGCATTTCGTCATGCTCCGCGACGGCGCGATGAGCGCCGGCTACCTGGGCGACCCCGTCATGGCCGGCGAGACGCTGCTGCGCGGCATCGAAGGGCTGCTGCGGATCCACACCGCCCGCGGGCAGGACGAGCGCACCGCCTCCGCCTCCGCATCCGCATCCGCATCCGCATCCGCATCCGGTCAGGTCTCCCCGGCGGCCACGACGGTCTCCGACCTCGCGTGCTCACCGCCCCCCAGCGCGTAGCCGCGACCGGCGCGCCACCGGCCACGCCGCGGACAGGGGCCGGGCGGGCACAGCACGGAACGGATCCGGTCGGGTCCCTGCCGAGGCCGTCAGGCGTCCTTGGCCTGCTTCAGGTCCGATGGGATGCTGCTTGAGGACGTCAGAGTGACAAACAGCGGCAACTTGTACAGCGGTGGAGGTTCGCCTGCCAGCCCGAGTCGCTGCCAGGCCAGCCGAGCCGAGATCTTGAGCACCCGGCGCGCGCGCATGACGAGCAGGAAGGCGAGCGGCAGCTCCACCAGCACGGCCGAGGCTATGCTCCCCCACACGTCGTCCCGTCCCCAGCTCAGGGAGACGTCGAACCAGGCGTCGCAGACCAGGAGCGCGGCTGCCACGAAGGACATCGGCACCAGGATCTGCCGTCGCAGCCAGACGGCCAGCCCGGCGCCGGCCAGCGACACGAGCAGCATGACGTCGAAGCCCACCCACACCATGGGCCAGTACCGGGCCTCGAAGCGATCGGGCAGCGAGACGGCCAGGTAGACGGTCCACGGGACGAGCACCAGCACGCACAGGGCGAGTTGTCCCACCGCCCGCCGGCGGCGGCGGCGCAGCGTGGGAGCGTCCAGCGAGAACGCCGTGTCCGTCGTGGCGGTGGGGTTGCTCTGCTCGCTCATCCTTGCCCGTCCCTGGTAGCAGGTCACGGCCCGGGCCGACTCCGCCGGGGCCGCGCTGCCGATCGCGTCGTACGGGCTGCGCGCAGGCGTGCGGCCCAGGCCGCGGAACCTGTCGATCGCTCTTCGATGGTACGGCGCGTCCCCGGCCCGGCTGCGGGCAGAGCCCCTGGCTCGGTGGCGGCTCAGCCCTCGGCCGGACGGATTCCGTCCGGCGGGGCGATGTGCCGGGCGAGCGTGAGGCTCCCGATCGGCTCGGCGCGGGTGCCGAGGGCGGACGGTACATCTCGCCGGCGACGACGGCCCGGGGTTCAGCGGTGCGCACAGGTTGGCAGGACGCGGCCGAGGATGCGGGGTGTCCGCGCTCCACGCGAGTCCGGAGAGGCCCGGGGAAGGTCGCGTCCCACTCCCCCGGGCTCATCGGATGTTCAGTCGATGCAGAACTCGTTGCCCTCGATGTCCAGCATCGGGATGCACGACTCGTTCTCCTCGTCAGCGTACAGCGTCTGCACGTGGGTGGCGCCGAGCGCGACCAGGCGTGCGCACTCGGCTTCGAGCACGGCGAGGCGCTCGTCACCCACGAGCCCGGTGCCGACCCGGACGTCGAGATGCACCCGGTTCTTGACGGCCTTGCCTTCGGGGACCCGCTGGAAGTACAGACGCGGGCCCACGCCTGAGGGATCACTGCAGGAGGACCATGCTCCCTGCTTCTCGGGAGGCAGGCTGCGGTTGTAGTCGTCCCAGGTGGCGAACCCCTCCGGTGGCGACGGCATGACGTAGCCCAGGACTTCGCACCAGAAGCGGGCGACGCGCTCAGGCTCCGCGCAGTCGAAGGTGACTTGGAACTTCTTGATCGCTGGCATCGGCGCACCGTACCGCGTACCCGGGGAACCTGCCGCTCATTTCCCCGGGCGAGCGGCGGCCGGTCCGCGCTTGGGGGTGCGGTCTAGAACTCCTCGACGAAGTAGGGCTCTACGGTCATCCAGCCGTTGCCCGAGGCGCCGTTCAGCCGGCCCGTCGAGTTCTGGGCGAGGGTGTACCAGGACTCCACGTAGTCGGGGTCGTCGGTGAACCAGCCGTCGGGGATCGCGCCCAGGACCGCGTTCACCAGCGGGATGTAGGTGCCCTGGTCGGTCACGGTGAGCAGCGCCGTGGTGATCGCCTCGGCCAGCGCGCGGTAGTTGGTGCCGTCGTCGTCCTCCATCATGACGACGTCGGCCAGGTTGTACTTGTAGTTGGACCAGTTGACCAGGATCTGGTTCGGGTAGTAGACGGTGCCGCCGTAGTCCAGGTAGGGCATGTCCACCGAGTCGACGCGCGCCGTGCCGTCCTTGCCGAAGCCGGTGACCAGCGAGAACATCTCGGCGGCGCCCTTGAACCAGGGCTCCTGGTCGTCGTTCACCTCGACGGCCGTGACCTTGGTCGCCCACCAGCCCGCCGTGCTCGCGGCGTTGGCGCTGTTCACGGCCTTCGACGACGCGAGGGAGGTCAGGCCCTTGTCGGCGAAGGCCTTCTGCAGCACCTTCAGGCCGGCCCGGTGGGCCTTGGTGACGTCGATGTCCAGGATGTACAGCGGGCGTTCGGGGACGCGCGCGGTGTCGACGGTGTGGGTGCGGCCCTGACTGTCGTACGCCGTGATGGTCCTGGCGTCGTCGTCGGCCGCGGCGACGGCGATCCAGGGTGTGACTCCGGCGTTCAGGTGCGACCGCATGGCCGGCGCGCCCAGCCGGACGCGCAGCAGCGAGCCGGTCGACGCGGGCAGGCCCTTCAGGGTGGCGATGCGGTGGTCCGCGGCGGAGACGGAGGCGAAGAGGTTCCTGCCCTCGGGGGCGGCGGTGCTGCTCGCCAGTGCCTGGAGGTCCACGTCCGCGCCGCCGAGTGCGGCCCTGCGGATCTGCTCGCGCCACCGCGGGCCGCGCAACGAGGCGGACAGCGCCTGCGCGACGTCCTGTTCGGTCGACAGCACCGGAGACGTGCGGAACGCCCCGGCCTGGTCCCCCGCCTCCCGCGCCGGCGCCGCGATCGCCGGCTGCACGGAGCCGCCGATGACCGCGGACAGCATCACGCCGATGAGGACGCTGCGTCTCTTGCTCGATCTGTTCACCATGCTCCTCGTGTTGTCGGTCGCCGCCGCGCCCACGGTGAACGGGCGGCCGTCATGGGGGTCCCGCCCCGGGCAGAATTGTCCGGGGCATGACATATCAGCGGCGGGGGAAGAACAGGCGTCCCCGCATGAACGGGGCCGCGCCGGGGGCAGGCCGGTGCGCCGCGGACGCCGTGCGTCGAAGGGAGCCGGTACCCGCGCAGTCGCGGCCGGGAAGTGCGGCTACCGGGGGGTGCCGGCGGGCGGACGCCCGCGCGGGCTGCTCAGTGAACCGAGCATGATCTTCTCGGTGTCGGCCAGATACGTCTCCGCCGCGCGCCGCGCCGCCTCGGCGTCCCGGCCGGCCACGGCCCGTACCACCGGCGCGAGGCGGTCCGCCGCCCGCGCCGCGTCCTCGAACGGCGCCCGCAGCGCGGCCCGTACCGGAAGATAGGCGTTGAACAGCGTGTTCGTGAGGAGCAGGTAGACCCGGTTGCCCGTGGCCCGCGCCAGTTCGCGGTGCACTTCCACGTCGGCGAGCTGGACGGCGTCGGCGTCAGGGCCGTCCGCGACCTGACGCAGCAGGTGGTCCAGCCGCCGGGCCTGCCGTTCCGTGCGCCGGTCGGCCGCGCGGCCGGCGATCAGGGAGCCGATGTGCCGGCGCACCTCGAAGACCTCCCGCAGCCACGCGGGGTCCTGCGCCGCCAGCATCGGCAGCAGGTCGGCGCCGCCGATCCGCAGGTAGTCCAGGACGCGGGTGCCGATGCCGTGCCGGGTGCTCAGCAGTCCGGCCTGCTCCAGCCGCGTCAGCGCGTGCTTCAGCGTCGTACGGGTGACCCCGTACCCGGCGGCCAGCTCCCGCTCGGGGGGCAGCAGGGTTCCGGGGCCGTGGGTGCCGCTGAGGATGTCCTCGCGCAGCCGTGCTTCTAGCAGGTCGACCACGGTTCGGCGCGGAATGCTCTCGACGGCCACGGAGGATCTCCCAGGCTTCGGTGAGTGGTTCAGCGGTCGGCGGCTCGCTGGTCGAGCGGTCCGCCGGTTCTGCGACCAGTTGGTCCAGTGGCTCAGCCACTGGACCAGTGAAGCAGCCGCCCGACCACCGCGTCAATTGCCTGTGGACGGCGATCGGTTGGGCGCCGGTCGCGATCGGCGCCGCCGCGCCGGCCTGCGGTCAGAGGGTGGCTTCGTAGGGGTCGCGGTCCTCGGGGACGAGCGGTATCGCGGGTGTCGTGCTGCCGACGCGGACGGTCTCGCCGGAGGTGACGGCCTCGTCGATGGACACCATGGTGTCCAGGACGTGGTAGGCGAGGTCTCCGCCGGCGATGTGCGGGGTTCCGCGGCGGACGGCCCGCGCCATGTCCAGGACCCCGAGGCCGCGGCCGCCCTCCACACCGACGAGCGGGACGGTCTCCCACTCCGCCTCCCGGCCCCGCTGCGGCACGCGGGTGATCCTGACCTCGCCCGCGAAGGTGTTGGGGTCGGGCAGGACCAGGGTGCCCTCGGTGCCGGTGATCTCCACGAACCCAGTGCGGGTGAGCGGGGAGTCGAAGCTGAAGACGCTCTGGCCGACGCCGCCGCTCTCGAACTGGGTGAGCGCGGAGACATGGGTGGGTACGGCGACGGTGAACTCGGTGCCGGCGCGCTCCCCGCTGCGCACGGTGCGGACCGTGCGGGCGGTCGAGCCGAGCGCGGCGACCCGGGAGACCGGACCGAACAGGCAGACCAGCGCGGTGAGGTAGTAGGGCCCCATGTCGAACAGGGGGCCGGCGCCCCTGGCGAAGAGGAACTCCGGGTTCGGGTGCCACAGGTCGGGTCCCGCGTACTGCATGACGGTCTGCGCGGACAGCGGGGAGCCGATGGCGCCGCGGGCGATCGCGCGCAGGGCGGTCTGCAGGCCGGGCCCGAGGATGGTGTCGGGGGCGACCCCGACCCGCAGCCCGGCCGCCGCGGCCTGGTCGAGCAGGGCCCCTGCGTCGGCGCGGTCCAGGGCGATGGGCTTCTCGGACCAGACGTGCTTGCCGGCGGCCAGGATCGCGGAGCTCACCTCGGCGTGCACGGCGGGAACGGTCAGGTTGACGATGATCTCGACGTCCGGGTGGGCGAGGACGTCCGCGGCCGTCCCCCACTCCTTGACCCCGTACGCGCGCGCCTGGGTCTCGGCGCGCGCGGTGTCGAGGTCGCCCACGACGGCCACGTGCAGGTCGGGGTAGCGGGTGAGGCTGGTCAGGTACTGGTCGCTGATGTTGCCGGCGCCGATGATGCCGACGCCGACCGGGTGGTGTGCCGTCATCAGGCGATGCCCTTGCCCTTCAGGTAGGAGATGCCTGTCGCGATGCCCTCGAAGACGTCGCCGGCGTAGTGGTCGAACTCGATGACGGCGTACTCGGCGTGCGGTGCCGCGGCGAGCGAGGCGGCCAGCGGGATCTGTCCGCGGCCCGCCGCGACCTGGCCGGTGTCGGCGGGGTCGAAGGGGGCGCCCGAGGTGAACGGGTCGTCGATGACGGGGCCGTCCTTCACGTGCAGGGCGCGTACCCGCGAGCCCAGCCGGCCGAGGAGGGCGACGACGTCGTTGCCGCCGGCCGCGGCCCAGAACAGGTCGATCTCCAGGGCGACTTCCGGGTTCAGGAGGTCCGCGAAGAAGTCGAAGGCGCTGACGCCGGCGACGGTGTGCACGAACTCCTGCGAGTGGTTGTGGTAGCCGACCCGGAGTCCGTGCCCGGCGGCGCGCTCGGCGGCCTCGTTCAGGAGGGCGGCGGTACGGGCGATCTCCTTCTCGTCGGCCCACCGGGAGGCGGGCACGAACGGGTCGAAGAGGATCTCCACGCCCAGTCGCCTGGCGGCCCGGAAGGTGTCGTCGAGATCGGTCCCCGGCGCACCGTCGGGCGACAGGAACCCGGCGTGTCCGGTTCGCGCGGACAGGCCGTGCCGGGCGAGCGCGGCGGCGAGTTCGTCCGCGCGGTGCGTGAAGCCGAAGGCCTCGACGTTGGTCAGCCCCAGGGCGGCCAGACGGGCGAGGGCGGCGTCCTCGTCTGCCTCCAGAGCCTGGCGTACGGAGTAGAGCTGAACCGACAACTGTGGTGTCGACAAGGGGGACTCCTCTCGTGGCGGACGGCCGGGAAACAGAATACCGACAGGGGTGATGGTTTCTAGGGGTCGTTAGCATCTTGTTCATGGCAAGGGAAACGACTCGGCCGGGGGCGGCCCCGCGGAACTACCCCAAGGGGGAACGGCGGCGTGCCCAGATCATCGAGGCCGCGTTCACCGCGTTCGGGCAGGTGGGCTACCGCAACGCGAGCATGGTGCAGCTCGCCGCCGCCTGCGGTGTCTCCCGCGCGGGCCTGCTGCACCACTTCCCGACGAAGGAGTCGCTCCTGGAGGCGGTCCTGGAGACCCGCGACCGTCAGGACGGCGAGCACTTCCTCGAATCCGGTGCGCTCAGCCAGGACGGCCTCGCCTACTTCGCCGCGATGATCAGGCTCGTCGCGCACAACCAGGCCAACCCCCTCATCGTGAGCCTGTTCGCGGTGCTGTCCAGCGAGGCCACCGCGGCGGACCACCCGGCGCGCCCCTACTTCACCGCGCGCTACGAACGCACCCGCCGCGAGATGCAGTCGGCCGTCGACGACCTGGCACGGCGCGGGTTGCTGCGTCCTCACGTGGACGCCTCGCACCTGGCGGCGGATCTGGTCGCCTATCTCGACGGCCTGCAGGTCCAGTGGCTGCTCAGCCCGGACACCATCGACATGCCGGATCACCTGCGCGGGATGCTGCGCAACGTCATCAGCGTCGAACTCCCCTAGTTCGCGGACCCGTTGCGGGGGCCCGTCGCCTCCCTACCGAAAGGCCGAGCCGGCGTGGATGTGTACGAGGCGGTGGACAGCCGCCGGGCCGTACGGGCGTTCAGCGAACGGCCGGTGCCGAGGGAAGTGCTGACCCGGGTCCTGGCCGCGGCCGCACGGGCGCCGTCGAGCGGCAACCTCCAGCCCTGGCAGGTGTACGCGGTCTCCGGCGAGCCCCTGGCCGACCTGAAGCGGCAGGCCACGGCCAGGGCGCTGGCGGGCGACCCCGGCGACGGTCGGGAGTACCCGATGTACCCGGCCGAGCTGACCCCGCCGTACCGGGAGCGCTTCGCCGAGGCGGCCGCCCTGCGGTACGCGGCACTCGGCATCGCGCGTGAGGACCCGCAACGGCCGGTGAGGGTCGCCGCGTTGAACACGCAGGCGTTCGGGGCGCCCCTCGTGCTGTTCTGCTACCTCGACCGGGCGATGGGCCCCGGACAGTGGGCGGACGCCGGGATGTATCTCCAGACGGTCATGCTGCTCCTGAGAGCCGAGGGCCTGCACAGCTGCCCCCAGGTGATGTGGACGATGTACCGCGAGACGGTCGGCCGCCTGGTCGGTGCCGGTGACCGGCTCGTGCTGCTGTGCGGTCTCGCGGTCGGCTTCGAGGAGGCGGGGGCGTCGCGGGTGCGTACGGGTCGGGCCGAAGTGACCGAGACCGTGCGGTTCGTAGGCGACTGAACGGGCGGTCGGCCCGGCCGCGGGGGGTGCTCGGACGCCGGCATGGACGGCTCCGCCCGCATGTGGATCAGCGGGATCCCCTCCCTCGACCGGACGGGCAGGAGGTGATCCTCGGCCGGGACCGGACGTCCGCCGATGGCTCTCCGTGTTCCTGCTCGCCCGCCTGGACGTGCTCGCCCGGGACCTGACCGCACGCCCCGCCGCGCTGGGTGCGCACCTCGGCCTGCTCCGCCGTGATCCCCTGCCCGACGGGCGTGCCGTCCTCGTGCGCCGGGAGACCGTCACCGGCTTCGCGCCCGCCGGGCGGGACGGTTTCCGGCAGCCCGTGGTGCTCCGACGGCCTGACCGCGTTCGGGCCGGGCCGACGGCGCTCCGTCGCGCGGCGGACGGGTACCGGTCACAGCCCGAAGAGGCGGGCCGCGTTGTCGTGGCACACCGCACGCAGCCACTTGTCGCCGAGCTCCAGCCGTTCCAGGGCGTGGAGCTGGTGCACGTAGGGGTAGGGGATGTTGGGGAAGTCGGAGCCGAGCAGGACGCGGTCGCCCAGGGCGGCGATCCGGGGCAGCGCCCGGGGCGGGAACGGCATGAACCGCTCGGTGAAGTCCGTGAACGCCATCGTGGTGTCCAGCCGCACCTCCGCGTACCGCTCGGCGAGGCCGGCGAACTCCTCGTACTCCGGCATCCCCATGTGCGCGACGACCAGCCGCAACCTCGGATGCCGCGCCAGTACCCGCCCGACCGGACCGGGGCCGGTGTGCTTGCCGGGGGCGGGACCGGAGCCGCAGTGGATCACGACGGGAATCCCGGCGTCGGCCAGCAGCCCCCAGGCCCCGTCGAGGAGCTCGTCGGCCGGGTCGTACGCCCCCACCTGCACATGTGCCTTGAACACCCGGGCACCTGCCTCGACGGCCGCCCGGACGTACGTCTCGACGCCGGGCTCGGGGAAGAGGGTCGCCGTGTACAGGCAGTCGGGGGTGCGGCCGGCGAAGTCGGCGGCCCACGCGTTCAGCCAGGCCGCCATGCCGGGCTTGTGCGGATAGAGCATCGAGGTGAAGGACCGGACACCGAACGACCTGAGGAGAGCGACACGTTCCGCCTCCTCCTGCCGGTAGGTGATGGGCCACTCCAGGTCGCCGATCAGCGGTCCGTTCGTGTCGAAGTAGTTCCAGACCTTGTGCAGGACCCGCTCGGGCATGAAGTGGGTGTGGACGTCGATCAGTCCGGCAAGGCCCAGTCGTTCCCGGAAGACGCGGATCGCCTCGGCCTCCGCACCGTTACCCGGACCGTGGGCGGCAGCGGATCCGGCTGAGGTGGCGGAGGTGGCGGGGACCGTGCGGTGATCGTTCATATGCCAACGATCGGTGCAGGAGAGCGGCGAGTCCAGTCCCTGCCGGGCGACGGCGCGTGCCGCCGGCGTACCGCCGGGCGACGGGGACGCCCGTACGACGGCGCGAGGGGCGGCCCGGCCGGTGCGGGGGGGCCGTGCTCCCGAACGTCGGGCCCGGAACGCCGGGCCGGTACGGCGCTCAGGACCGGTAGCGCTCCACCTGAGAAGCCGGGCGGACGTTCGCCCCGCCGGGGCCCTGACCTGACGCGACCCTGGCCCGGCGCCGGCGCGGCAGGTCCCGGCACTGATCGAGTTCGGTCTCCAGGCGGGCCGGCCGGGCGTGCTCGGTCGTCCCGTCGATCTCCTCCTGCGCCAGGCGGTCACGGAGGTCCTTCTCCTGGCTGATCATTTCCGTGATGCGGCCGAGGATCTCCTTCTCGGCCTCGGGCTCCGGTCCTGTCGTGGCTGCCTCCGGACGAGGGGACACTCCTCCCCTCTCCCCCTCGGCCCCCGGCCGCACCGGCGGGGCGCGGGCGAGACCGGTACGACGGTGACGAAGCGTCAAGTTCCTTTGACTACTGCGAAATTCAGGCGACAGCACTGGCGCGCCGCACCTACCAGCGGGTAATTCATGGCTCTGCCACCTTCGGCACCCGTGTCACAGCGAAGGGATATCCCGTGCGTCTGCGCCCCTTGCGCGTCCTGTGCTGTTCCGCCGTCGTCGCCCTGTCGGCGCCCGCGTTCCTCCCGGGCGCCGCGTCGGCCGCGGTCCCCGCCTCCTCGGTCTACCTGCAGAACTACGTCACCGGCCTCAACGCCGCCGACAGCGGCGGCACCGTCGCCGCACACAACCCCAAGGGCAACGAGGACCACCAGCAGTGGACCGCCGTCGCGGTCGGCGGCGGCTACCAGCTCCAGAACGCCGACGAGTCCGGCACGTGCCTGGGCCGCAGCGGCACCGCCGCGGTGACCGCGGCCTGCGGCGCGGACGGCACGACCTGGACGATCACCGCCGGCGCCGGCAGCACCTACACCGTCACCGTCCCCGGCACCTCGCAGTACCTCACCGGGTCCTCCTCCGACTCGGCCGCCGTGCAGGTCGGGGCCTCGGGCGACCTCGCCCGCTGGTACCTCACGCCGGTGTCCTACGCCACCACGGCGATGCCCTCCGCGGACACCCGCACCCTCGACCAGGTCACGTTCCTGACCGCCCACAACGCCTTCGCCAACGGCTCGGACGGCAACTTCGCGTCCTTCCCGGTCAGTCTGTTCCCCAACCAGAACTACGGCATCAGCCGGCAACTGTCCGACGGCGTACGGGGCTTCATGCTCGACGACTACCCGGTCTCCGGGCAGGCCGTGCTGTGCCACAACAGCTGCGACGGTGTGAGCAACCCCGTCCCGCTCGCCACCGACCTCCAGCGCATCGTGGACTTCCTCAAGGCCCACCCCGGCCAGTTCGCCACCGTGTTCCTGGAGGACTACGCCTCCTCCGACGTGCTGAAGTCCTCCCTCGCCTCCGTCAACGGCCTGTACGACGTGCTCTACCGGCCCGACCAGGACGGCGTCGCCACCAAGGGCTGGCCCACCATGGCCGACCTCGCGGCCCGGGGCAAGCAGTTGCTGATCTTCAGCGACCGGACCCGGGCGAGCGACACCGCGAACGGGTACGCCACCCGCGACACCTTCGGTGTGATGTACCAGCGCGAGTGGACCGTGGAGAACTACTGGTCCATGGGCGGCGGTCTCGGCGGCTCCGACTGGTCCTGCTACAGCCGCTGGGGCACCGACAGACCGCTGACCACGGACTCGCCCGCCTTCCACCCGCTGTTCGTGATGAACCACTTCCGGGACTATCCCATCGCCGGCACCGCCGCCACGGACAACGGCAAGATCCTCAACCGGGCGCAGAACTTCTGCACACCCGCCGCCCGGAAGAAGCCGAACTACGTGGCCGTGGACCGGTACGACACCGGGTCGCCCACCCCGCTGACCACGGTGGGCACGCTGAACACGTACGTCCTCGCGCCGGGGCAGTGAGCGGCAGCCGGCCGGGGCGACGACCTGCCTGCCGCCCCGGCCGGCCGAGCCCGAAGGCACATCCGGTTCAGCAGCGGTGGGCTCCCGGGGTATGGCCGAAGGCCGCGGCCAAAGGCGTCGCGGGGGCGCCGGCGGACGACCCGCCGCACGCGTGGGCCATCGCCGTCACCGGCATCCGGTCGGCGAGCGGGACCAGGGCGTGGTGGAGGCGCAGGCGGGCCCGTTTCGGGCTGTCGCCGTCCCCGTCGCGAGCGTGCCTGTCAGGTCGAGGCGTTCCCGTAGGGCGTTCACGTGTCGGGACCACGAGACGCCCCGGTGTGCGGGCGGGGCAGTGCCACCTCGCTCACGACCGGGTGCACCCGCGGAGCTGCTCGCCCTCTGCGGGCAGGACCGCCGCCGGCCCCGCGCCTTCGGCCACCGTCGGGTTCCCGCTGTCCTCGCGGACGTTCGGGGCGGACGGCCGTCGTCCCGGAAGCACGATCGCGGTCACCGCGGCCGCCGCGCAGATCACCATTCCCCACACGGCGGCTGCGCCGTAGCCGCTGGGGTCCGGTAGGGCCGCACCCGCCGTGGTGTGGGATTCGAGCGCGACGGCACTCAGGGCGCTTCCGGTAGTGAATCCGACGTAGCGGAGCACCTGGTTGAAGCCGATGGCGCTGCCGACGTCACCGGCCGGCACTGCGGTCACGACCAGGTTGGGTAGGAGCGCGAAGACACAGCCCACGCCCAGCCCGTTCAGGCCCATCACGACCAGGAGCTCCCACAGGTCGGTCCGGGCCAGTCCGAACATCACCAGGGACGACAAGGTCACGACGCAGGCCAGCGGCAGGGTCAGCCGCCACGGCATGCGCTGCGCCACCAGTTGGACGGCCTTGTTCGCCGCCAGGGTGCCGACCGAAAAGGGGATCAGGATCAGCCCGGATACGACGATGGACACCCCGAAGCCGCCGCTCGGGCCCGCAGGGGTCTGGGCCAGCCGAGTGACCAGGGACAGCAGCAGGTAGGTGCCCATTCCGGCGATGAGCCCCACCACGGCCGCGGTGAGCACCACGCGGTTCCGGAGCAGACGGAGGTCGACCAGCGGCTGTCCGGTCTTCAGCTCGAACACGATCCAGACCGCCAGGCACACCAGCGACACCGCACCCAGGCCCAGCAGTGCGGGTGAGGTCCATCTCCACGACTGTCCCTCGCACAGGACGAGGACGAGCCCTGCCAGGGCGGCGCCGAACAGCACCGCACCCGTCGCGTCCAGGGGACGCCGGGTGAGGTGCCGCGTGCTCGGCAGGACGAGCATCGCCGCCGCGAGGGCTGTCCCGCTGACTGCCGTGCCCAGCCAGAAACTCGCGTGGAACCCGAAGTGCTCGGCGATCAGACCGGTCAGCGGATAGCCCACGCCGATGCCGGAAACGACGGTGACCGACAGCAGCGCGATGGCCGGCCGGGAGCGCTCGGGCGGCAGACTGTCCCGGGCGGTCGCCACCGTCAGTGGTATCAGGCTGAGCCCCACGCCTTGCAGCGCCCTGCCGGCGATGAGCCAGCCGAAGCCGAAGGGAAGGGCCGCCAGTGTGTTCCCCACCAGCACGATCGCCAGTGCGCCCAGGATCGTCGAGCGCCGCAGCGCACCGTCACCGAGCCGTCCCATGGTGGGCGTGGCCACGGCCCCGACCAGCAACGTGATGGTCAGGGACCACTGGGCCTCGGACAGCGACACGTGGTCGGCGGCCGCGATGGTGGGGATCAGCGGCGCGCCGAGGCTGCTGATCACCGCCACCACCGAGCTCAGGTAGATGAGCACCGGTGCCAGCGCCCGTCCGCGCCAAGCAGCCGAGGATCCCTGTGTTCCCATGATCGTTCTTCCGTCCTTGTTCTCCTCACCACGCACGGGCGCACGCGCAGCCCCAGCGTCAGTCCCGGTGGGGCGGCACGAGCGCTGACGTCGGCGGTGACGTGGGAGGATTCTGTGCTCGTGAGTGCGTGGTGAGTTCGGCGCCCCGGGCATGACGTGCGGGGCGGCGGAAGGTGACCACGGCTAGCCGCATCACAACTCCTCGTCGGGTCCGCTCGACGTCGGCGGTCATCGGTTCAGCCGCCGAAGCTGCGGACTTCGACGTCGTCGGGGCCGAGGACCCTGCCGTCGTGGGCACGCATGTCGAGGTGGGCCACGGGCAGGCCGTCACGCCGGTCGACGAGTCCGAGTCGTTCCTCGTCCGGGGTGAACAGGTTGTCCTCGCCCCATTGCCGCAGCGCGACGAGCGGGACGCGCAGGGCCTTGCCCTTCCGCGTGAGCCGGTACTCGGTGTATGCGCTCCCGTCAGACGCCGGGCCCGTGGTCAGGACGCCGTTCTCGACGAGCTTGGCGAGACGGGCGCTGAGGATGTTCTTGGCGCACCCAAGGCTGCGCTGGAACTCGCTGAACCTGGTCATGCCGGCCAGGGCGTCCCGGACGATGAGCAGCGACCACCAGTCGCCGATCTCACCCAGTGACCGGGCGACGGGGCAAGAAGCCCCGCTGAGGTCCGTCTTTCGCACCAGCTTCCTCCTCACCAGTGGTTTCAGTATTAAACCATACGTCCGTCCACTCGCCGCCGGACGGGCTCCACCCTCCGTTTACGAGCCGGGAAGAGGCGTGATACTGGTTTAATAATGAAACCAGACGGCTTCGGGTAACCATGCGGCCGGTGGCGCTCTTCTCCTTGGAGGACTCGTGTCCGTCTCCACCGCCCAGATTCCGGGCGAAGGCGTCACCCTCGAACCCCACCTGTTCCTGCCGGATGACCCCGGCCCGCACCCGGCCGTGACCTTGGCCTGCGGCTTCGGGGATGCGAAGGAGGGCGTCGAGCCGTTCGCCCGGGCATTCCGGGACACCGGGTTCGCGGCGATCGTCCGTCACCGGCGCGGACCTGGTGCTGACGGCCTGCGAGCGGGCGCTGCAGCCCGAACGCCTCGTCCTGAACGCCTCGTCCTGCCGGAAGGCGGTCACTTCGACCCCCACCACAAGCAGTTCGAGACGGCGCCGGGCGCGGCCCTGCACCCCGCTCCCCTCAGATCAAGGAGTCACCATGAGCTTCAACTACTCGTCGATCCGGACCCGGCTGGAGGACGGTGTCCTGTTCGCCGCACTCGACTCCGGCCCGCTCAACCTCATCGGGGTTGACCTGGTCCGTGACCTGGTCTCCCTGGTCGACACCCTGTACAGCGACCGGGGGGACGTGCGTGTCGTCGTCGTCGAAAGCGCCTCACCGGACTACTTCTCCGCCCACGTCGACCTCACCGCGGTCCCGCGGTACACCGCGGAGGCGGCGAAGGCCGGCGGTCCCGGCGACGCCTCTCTTGGCATGTTCCTGTACAAGCTGGCACGGGTCCCGGTGATCACCATCGCCAAGGTGCGCGGCCGCGCCCGCGGCGGCGGCAACGAGCTCGCCCTGGCCTGCGACATGATCTTCGCCTCGCGCGAGAACGCGGTATTCGGCCAGTTCGAGTCCGGCACGGGCGCCCTCCCCGGCGCGGGCGGCGTTCAGCATCTGGCGAGGCGGCTCGGCCGGCACCGGGCCATCGAAGCGATCGCCGGCGCCGAGGACTTCGACGCCGACCTCGCCGAACGGTACGGCTGGATCAACCGCGCCCTGCCCGACGCCGAACTGGACGGCTTCGTCGAACGCCTGGCCAAGCGCATCGCGGGCTTCCCGCCCGAAGGAGCCAAGGCAGCCAAGCGCGCCGTCAACGACCTGACGCTGGCGGAACCCACCGACGTCCGCTCCGACGCCGTCACGTTCCAGAGCCTGCTCGCCCTGCCCGAGTCCCGCGAGCGCCTGGACTACCTGGCCGGCCGAGGCCTGCAGACCCCCGGCGACCTCGAACGTGACCTCGGAAGGGCCGTAGCGGAGTTCCCGGGCTGAGACACATCCCCCGCGAGACGCAGTGGCCCGCGGCCAGGATCTGCCGCGCGGCCGGCGCAGGCCGCGGAATCCCCCTTTGCACCAAGGCAACAGCGCACGCCGACACCGAGAGGAACGCACGACATGACATCCGCACTGAGCGTCAACGTCTTCACCGCGCCCGAGAAGGCCGTGGTGGGCGAGCGGCCCCGGCCGTTCGGCCCGCCGATGGCGTGGGATCCGACCACCTCGACCCTGATCTTCGGCGAGAACGACGCCGTCCTCGTCGACACGCTCACCACCGTTGCCGAGGCCGAGGCACTGGCCAACTGGGTCGCGCTGCACCATCGCAACCTCACCACGATCTACATCACCCACGGTCACATCGACCACTACGCGGGACTCAGCGTGCTGCTGCAGCGGTTCCCCGACGCCCGGGCGATCGCCACACCGAAGTCGGTGGAGTTGATGCGCGCACAGTCACCGCGCATGTCGGCCTACCGCAAGCTCTGGCCCGGTCAGCTTCCGGCGACGATCACACTGCCCGACCCCTACGACGGCGACGTCTTCACCCTGGAGGACCACGAACTTCGCATCATCCACCAGGGCCGCACCGACGCCGTCGACAGCACGTCCCTGCACGTACCGGAGATCGGCCTCGTCGTCGGCGGGGACGTCGTCTACAACCAGTGCCACATGTTCGTCGGCGCCACCACGCCCGAGAGCCGGCAGGAGTGGATCGCCGCACTGGATCGCCTGGCGGCGCTGAACCCGAAGACCGTCGTCGCCGGCCACAAGAAGCCAGGGGCCCCGGACGGACCGGAGATCATCGACGCGACGAAGCGCTACCTCGTCGACTTCGGCCGGGCTCAGCAAGAAGCATCGAGCGACCGCGAAATCTACGACACCATGACCGAGCTGTATCCCGACTGGGTCAGCCACCAGGCCTGGCTGATGTTCGGCCTGTGACCGTGGCGGCAGGTCCTCCGGCCGGCCCGGCCAGGTCGGCCGCCCCACGGCACCGCACCACGCTGGGCCCACTACGGTGTGGCCCTTCGGCGGTGACGGCCTCGGCGCGGTGACCTTGCCGCCGCGGTAGGCCTGCGGGCCTCGAACGCGGCCGGCCCGCGGGGATACAGGTGGCCGGGTACGCGGGGCGGGTACACCTGAGACGGTGGCCGCGTCACGGACGCAGGCCGGCCCCACGGGCCGGGACCGGACCGGTCAAGCGGCCGTCCCCCTCCGACCGAGGACGCCGAGCGTGAGCTCACGGCGGTTCCACATGACGACTGCCGCCAGGACGAGCAGCACCGCTGCCGGTACCGGACTTTCGTCGATCACGAACAGGCAGGTCAGAAATGCGCCCGTCATGACTCCGGTGAGTATCAGCCCGCCCAGGGCACTCAGTCGGGGAACGAGCAACAGGACGGCTCCGGCCAGCTCGAGGGAACCGGTGACGTACCGAAGCCATTGCCCGGCACCGACGTCCTGGAAGATTTTCACCATCTCCTGAGCGCCGGCCAATTTCGAGGCCCCCGCCATGACGAACACGCCCGTCAGAATGACCTGAAGGACCCACAGGACGATGTTCCGGGTCTTCCAGCCCACCCTTGGCGCACTCTGCACAGAACGAGACATGTCTTCTCCCTAACGCGCGAGAGCGGCCGACGCTCACGGTCCGGTGCGCAGCCGACCACCACACTTGAACTTTCATGTCACACCCTAGGTCGCGACTCATGAATCTTCAAGTGAGAGCCGGCTCGTGAGCATTCGCACCCCGCCGCCGACCCGATTCCTTCAACATCGAAATCGTCGGCGCCCCGCATGAACCAGACGGCAGCGCGGCCCGGCAGAGACGTAGACCCCCTGGGACCCGGCCGTTTGACACGAGCAGGACGCGTCGGCGAAGTCGGAAGACTGCACGGCCGAACACCTGGCGTTCGAGCATCTTGATCCTGTTGTCATGCCCTTCGACGACTCCCGGGTTCCGCGCCAGGGCCAGGCCGGCGATGACGACGTCCGCCGGACGACCACACACCGGCTTTCGCGGACACGAGGTGTCGTCGGTCAGGCGACCGGATTACCGATCCCGGCAGTGCCGCCTCGCTCGTGAGGGCGAGGCGGCGCAGGGCGACCCGAAAGCTACGTGGGGGCGCGCCAGATGCGTCGGCACCGCAAACGAACCTAACGGGCGTTCAGGTGGGTGCGGAAGAAACGGATGGCGGCAGAGGTGCTTGCGTCGAAGCCGGCGAGGTAGGGATCGAAGTGGCCGCCGGGTATGACGACGAGTTCCTTGGGTTCGAGAGCGGGTGTGCACCCACACCCCACTCCCGTAGGAGCCCATCATGCCCGTTTTCAACGCTCACGTTCCCGCCGGCCGCTTCTCGCCGGACCAGAAGCGCGCACTCGCCGACGCGCTCAACCAGTCGCTGGTACAGGCACTCGGAATTCCCGAGGGTGACCGATTCATCATGATCAGTGAGCATGGCGAGAACGAGCTGTACCTCGACCCGACCTTCATGGGGATGCAGCGCAGCGACGACGCCATGATCATCACTCTTCTCCTCGGTGCCCATCGGCCTCTCGAGCACAAGCGGGCCGTGGCCGCAGCCATCAACAGACTGGTGGTCGAGGCTCTGCGCATCTCACCCGACGACGTGTTCATCGCGCTGATTCCGGTCCCGAACGAAAGTTTCTCGTTCGGGAGGGGTGAGCTTCAGCTCGCCGAGGACGAGCCGCGCTGGTGACCCCGCAGCCCGGCGCGCAAGGGACGCCGTCGCCGCAGCGGTGCGTACCAGCGCTCCGCAGTCGCGACACGGGACCGCCGTGCCGGGGTGCCGGCGTGACCAGGCGCGGCCTCGGATCAAGCGGGGTCGGGAACGGTGCCGGCCTCAGGCAGGGTCGCGCTGACCTGGACGTCGTCGGGCCCCAGGGGCCGCCCGTCCTGGGCGCGCAGTGCGAGGGGAGCCACCGGCAGGCCGTCCCGCTTGTCGACGAGACCGAGCCGCTCCTCGTCGGGTTCGAACAGGAACTCTTCGCCCCACTGCCGCAGTGCCACGAGCGGGACCCGCAGGGCCTTGCCCTTCTCGGTGAGCCGGTACTCGCTGTAGGCGCTGCCGTCGGACGCCGGCGCGAGGGTCAGCACCTCACGTTCGACGAGCTTGGCCAGGCGCGCGCTGAGGATGTTCTTGGCGCAGCCGAGGCTGCGCTGGAACTCGCTGAAGCGGGTCATGCCGGCCAGTGCGTCCCGGACGATGAGCAGCGACCACCAGTCACCGATGTCACTGAGTGAGCGAGCGATGGGGCAGGTGGCCCCACTGAGGTCCGTCTTGCGCACGGATGCCACCTCCCGAAAATGCTAGTTTTATAATTAAACCATATCCTTGGTGCACCTGCCCTGGATCACTTCGATCGATTGCCGAGAGAACCGTCATGTTCCACGGCCTCAGCGCCTTCCCCCTGACACCCACCGACGATCAGGGCATCGACCATTCCGCGTACGCCTCGCTCGTGGCCCGCCTCACCGCTGCCGGAGTGGACTCTATCGGGGCGCTCGGCTCCACCGGGGGCTACGCCTACCTCACCCGCGAAGAGCGTGCCCGCACCGCGCAAGTCGCGGTCGAGGCCGCCGGCGACGTTCCCGTCATGGTCTCCATCGGCGCGCCGCGCACCTCCCACGTCCTGGCTCTGGCCGAGGACGCCCAGAAAGCCGGAGCGCGGGCGGTGCTGCTCGCACCGGTGACGTACCAACCGCTCACGGACGACGAGGTGTTCGGCCTCTACGAGGACGTCACCCGCGAGCTGTCCGTGCCGCTGTGCGTGTACGACAACCCCCGCACCACCCAGGTGCACTTCACCGACGAACTGCACGGCCGCATCTCCCGGCTGCCGAACGTCCGCTCGATCAAGATCCCCGCTGTTCCGGACGACTTCGACCAGGCCAAGGCCCGGATCGACGCGCTGCGAGCGGTGATCCCGGAGACGGTCACCATCGGCGTGAGCGGCGACTGGGCCGGCGTGCGCGGCCTGAATGCCGGGTGCGACGTCTGGTACTCCGCCATGGGCGGCCTGTTCCCCCGTACCGCGCTCGCCCTCGCCCGCGCGGCCCTGGCCGGTGACGCGGGCCGGGCCACCGAGTCGTCCGACGCGCTCGAGCCGTTGTGGGCCCTGCTCCGTCAGCACGGTGGTCTGCGCGTCCTGTCCGCCGCGGCGTCCCACCTCGGCCTGACGTCGGAGCCGAACCTGCCGCGCCCCCTGCGCGGCCTGGACGATGCCGCGCGCCGGGACGTCACCGCCGTGCTGGACGCCCTCCAGCTCACGACCTGAGCAGGCACAGCGCGTCCGCATCCGGCTTCGGACCGCGGCACCGGCGTGCCCCGACCGCTGCACTGCCTGCGACTGGTCAGACGAGCGCCGGTGCGGGTGCGGGCAGGTAGGGAGTGATGTTGCGCCAGGCGCGCTCGATGTATTCCTCCTTCTCGCCGACCGGGGCGACGTAGTGCAGTGCGTTTTCGGCGGCGTCGTTGCCCGCGAGGCGGGCGATGATCCAGGTGGCGAGGTAGTGCGAAGCGAGGCAGCCGCCGGCGGTGGCGATGTTGTCCTTGGCGTAGAAGGGCTGGTTGAGCACCTCGACGCCGGCGGCCATGACCCATGGCTTGGTGGTCAGGTCGGTGCAGGCGGGGATGTCGTTGAGCAGGCCGAGCCTGGCCAGTACGAGCGCGCCGGAGCACTGCGCGGCGATGAGTTGGCGCGTGGGGTCCAGGGCGCGCAGGATGTTCATGATCGCCGGGTCTTCGACGACCTCGCGGGTAGCGGTACCACTGCCGACGATGACGGCGTCAGCGGTGCACGCTTCCTCAAGAGTGGCCATCTGTTCGATGACCACCCCGTTCCTTGACGTCACTTTGGGGCTGGGGGTGGCGATGGTGACGCGCCAGTCGTCGGTCCTGATGCGGTTGAGCACACCGAGCGCGATCAGGGAGTCGAGCTCGTTGTAGCCCTCGAAGGTGAGGATGGCGATGTGCACGGCGGCTGCCCTTCCCTAGGAGTGGGGTGGGTCTTGACGGTAAGGACCCGTGAGCAGGACAGTCAAAGAATTGTCATGGATACAATTCGGTGCATGGCAGCATCGCGGTACAAAAAGCTGGTCGATGCGCTCGCATCCGACATCCGGGCCGGGCGGCTCGCCGCAGGCGTGCGGCTGCCGACACACCGTGGGCTCGCCGCCCGTGAGGGCATCGCCGTGGTGACAGCGACCCGGGTGTACGCCGAACTCGAAACCATGGGCCTGGTGAGCCGGGAACAAGGCCGCGGCACGTTCGTGCGTGACATCGCGGTCCCCGCCGGTCACGGCATCGATCTGCAGGTCGTCGCCACGGATGCGGTCGACCTCAGCTTCAACTACCCGTCGCTGCCCGGGCAGGCCGATCTCCTTCGGCAGGCTCTGCGGGACGTGGCCACCTCCGGTGATCTCGACTCGCTGCTGCACTACCAACCCCATCGAGGGCGCCCCCAGGACAGAGCCTCGATCGCACGGCACCTGAGGCGCCGGGGAATCACCGCCGACGCGGACCGGATCCTCACCGTCAACGGTGCGCAGCACGGCCTTGCCGTCACCGTCATGGCCATCCTCAACGCCGGGGACGTCGTCGCTGTCGACGCACTCACCTATCCCGGTTTCAAGGTGCTCGCGCACGCCTTTCACCTCGACGTGGAGCCCATACCGACAACCACCGACGGTCCGGATCTCGATGCCCTGGGGAAGCTGTGCGCGACCCGCCCTGTGCGGGCGATCTACACCATGCCGACCTTGCACAACCCTCTGGGGTGGGTCATGCCGGCGACCGACCGAACCCGCCTGATCAAGATCGCTCGACAGCACGGCCCGCTCATCATCGAAGACGCCTCCTACGCCTACCTGGTCGAGGACCCACCACCTCCTCTGGCCGCGACCGCGCCGGACATCACCGTCTACGTCTCGGGGCTGTCCAAAAGTGTCGCCAGCGGCCTCCGGGTGGGCTTCGTCCTCGCCCCGTCCTTCGCGGTGCCACCACTCGAACGCGCGATTCGGGCAACCACCTGGAACACCCCGGCCCTCACCACCGCGATCGCCTGCCGCTGGCTCGACGACGGCACGGTGGACCACTTGGAAGTGCAGAAACGAGAGGACGCCAAAGCCCGCCAAGCACTCGCGGGACGAGAACTGGCAGGTCTGCCGCTCGTCAGCCACCCCTCGTCCTACTTCACCTGGCTTCCGCTGCCCGACGACGCACGCGCCGATCGCCTGACCGCCGACCTCGCACGTCAGCACATCTCGGTAAGCACAGCGGAGCCCTTCACCACCTCGGCACACACGCCACAGGCGCTCCGCCTCGCTCTGGGTTCGACCGATCTGGACCGTCTCCAGTCGACGCTGCGCACAGTGCGACGAGTCGTTGTCGAGGACGCCCACGCCTGAACTTCGCTCAACCAGCTGATTCCCGCCCGCACCCGTACACGGTTGAACCTTCATGAATCGCCGTCCGGGGTGTGACCTGGATATTCAAGTGAGGGTCGGGTCTCGCGCCGGCCGACGAGCGTCGACCGCTTCGTGCACGTCCCGCGTGACGAGGCCGTCGACCGTCGATGCGGGCGGGCCGTGTCTCCCGCACGCACTCAGTCGCCTTCAGCCGGCTCGTTCTTCTCCCGAAGTGGGCTCCCCGAACCGGCCGCGGCGGCGTGGCGTCCCGCTGCTACAGCCGAGGGGCCGTGTCTTGCGGGTTACTTCCGCTGCTCCCTGCGGTCGATGCTCTCGCTGATCTTCTGGGCGGCGGTGCGCAGGTTGTCCAGCTCGGCGGGGTCGAGCACGTCGAAGACGAGGTCGCGCACCCGGGCCACGTGTCCCGGGGCAGCCTCGACGAGATGGGCGTGGCCGGCGTCGGTCAGGATCGCGTGGGTGTAGCGGCCGTTGGTGGGGTCCGGCTCGCGGCGGACGAAGCCCCGGCGTTCCAGCCTGCTGATCATGTGCGAGAGGCGGGACTGCTCGGAGTGGGCGAGGACGGCCAAGTCGCTCATCCGCATGCGGCGTTCCGGCTGATCGGACAGTCCCGCTAGGACGTAGTACTCGATGTAACTGAGGTCTGCGTCCTGCTGCAGCTGAGCCCCCAGGGCGGCAGGCAGCCTGTGCAGCATCATGGCGAACTGCTGCCAGGTCTCCCGTTCTGCCGCGGATAGCCAGCGGGGCTGAGGGTTCGGGTGCCGAGGCTGTTCAGGCATGCCCGGAGTCTATCCGGCATGAACATTCACGAGACAGAGACCTGACTTGAAACTTCATGAGTCCGCGGTCTGGGCTGTGGCAGCTGGAATCCTGGGGCCGCGCCCTCAAGACGGTCCGGGCCTGACACTCTCGCCCGCCGGAAGGCGGGCGGGAGGACTTCTGTCGCCGTAGCCGAGCGCGAACCCGAACGCCGCGCCAGTGGCCTGTTCGGTCGGCTCCGCGACCGGACCCGTCACGGGGCCCTGGTGACCCAGGGCCCCGTGACGGGTGTGATCCGGCGCAGAGGCTGGGTCGAGGTGAGAGCGACACCTGACGAGTCCCGTGTCGTGACCGGACACCCGCCCTACAGTGAGGCTGTGTCAGAGGATCAGTCCTATGTGAAAGTGGACCGCGGCGTCGAGATCCCGGTCCCCGCCGGCGGCGAGGTCTGGACGGCCGGTGCGGTCATCCTCAACCGGGACGGCCACGCCTTCGCCCAAAAGCGCAGCCCCGACCGGCGGCTCTTCCCCGACTGCTGGGACATCGTCGGCGGCCATGTCGAGCCGGGCGAGACCCTGTTGGACACGCTCGTCCGGGAAGTCGATGAGGAGACCGGCTGGCGTGTGCGCCGGGTACGGCGCCTGCTCGGGATCGCCACGTGGACCGGCGACGGTGACGGCACACGGCGCGAGGCCGACTACCTCGTCGAGGTCGACGGCGACCTGGACCACCCCGCCCTGGAGTGGTCCAAGCACACCGCCTACGGCTGGTTCGGGCCGGAGGACCTCCCCCGCCTCAAGGAGAACCGAGCCCCTGGTGAGTACCTCATTCACGACCTGATTGCGAAGGCTCTGCAAGGCCGTTAGCCGGTCGCAGGGGACAGACGTGGTGGCGGAGTCGGTGCGGGTCCGGTGGCTGTCGGATGTCGCGGGGGACAGCCTTCAGCGGATCGTGCGCTGTGCCAACACGGGCACGGTGCGCTGCCGGACGGCGCCCCGATCTACGTCATCCTCGACATCCTCTCCGCTCGCAAGCGGTGCCAAGATCCGTCGGTGGACGGCGAGGAACAAGGGCGATCCGCGCTTCACGCCGACCAACGTCCGCAGCGAGAAGAACAGCTGGGTCGTGGCGGCCCGGGCGGCCCAGGTGGTGGGGTAGTCGAGCCGGCCCAGGGCGTCGACGATCACGGGACGGACGGCGGCGCTGCGCTGTCGGTCACTGGGCGTCCTTGTCGAACTCGGCGCGGTCGAAACGGCGTCCGCGTCTGACGGTGTACGTGATGGTGCGCAGGTTGCCGATGTCGTGGAGGGGGTTCTCGTCCAGGACGGCGAAGTTGGCGAGCTTGCCGGGTTCGACGGTGCCCATGTCCGCCTCGGTGCCCGCGGCGCGGGCGCCGACGAGGGTGGCCGAGCGCAGGACGTCGGCGGTGGGGATGCCGCAGCGGTCGACGAGGAAGGCGAGTTCGCCGTGCAGGGCGGGGAAGGGGTCGTCGGCGTCGGTCTCGTGGTCGGTGCCGGTGCAGACGTCGACGCCCGCGCGGTAAGCCTGGGCGGTGACGGCGGCGGCCAGCTCGGCGTTGCGGGCGGCCCGTTCGGCGGACTCGGCGGTGTCGCCCCGGAGTTCGTCGCTGGTCCACATGGACGCGGTGGCGTCCAGGACCGTGCCGCGGCGGCGCATCTCGGCGAAGAGCGCGGCCAGTTCCGGGGCGTCGCCCGCGGCGAAGCGGTCGTGATCGACCGGCGGTTTGGTCTTGTAGCTGCTCAGCGGCTCGGTGGGGTCCTCGAAGGCGAGCAGGGTGACGTGGGAGACGCTGTCGACGCCCGCGGCGACGACCTCGCCCGGCCCGGCGGGGAAGACGGTGGCGTGCGCCCAGACGGCGATGCCCTGGCGGTGCGCCTCGGCGGTGACGGCGGCGACTGTCGCGGCGTCCAGGTCGGCGTAGACCTTGATCGCGGCGGCGTGGGTGCCGCGCGCGAGGGCGACGGCGATCGGCAGGTCGGTGCCGGGGGTGACGGCCTGCATCCAGGGGACGGCACCGGGCACGGCCCCGCGGGAGACCTCGTGGGTGCGGGGGTCGTCGAAGAAGGAGGGCCCGGCCATGAGGGCGGCGTAGCGGATGTCGGGGCCGGGGATCTCGCCGACCAGGGTGGCCCGGGCCAGGTCGCCGACGTGGCGCAGGTCGTCGGCCATGTCACGCACGGCGGTGACCCCGCTGTGCACCAGACGGCGGAGTACGGCTTCGGCGACGGGCCGGTCGGGCGGGGTGGCCAGGTGCTGGTGGGTGTCGATGAGGCCGGGGACGACGAATCGTCCCGCGAGGTCGACCTGGGGGGCGTCGGCGGCGTGCGAGGGCAGCGGGTCGGCGTCGCCTGAGACGGTGTGCAGGCGGGCGCCGTCGGTGACGATCGTGGTGTTCGGGCGGAGCGGGCCGCCGGTGCCGTCGAAGAGGGTGGCGCCGCGGTAGACGGTGACGGTTCCGGCGGGCGGAGCGGCCCAGGGGGTCGGGGCGCCCGGGGGCAGGTCGGTCATGGTCACCCTTCGGTCCACTGCGGCCGCTTGTTGTTACGCGGTACGTAACATCTGTATTGTGTGGCGAAAATCAAGCTCACTGTACTCTGCAGCCGGCGCACCGCCGCAAGGGCCCGAACGGGACGCACCGGACAGACACACCGGACAGCACGTGCCGGGCCGCGGTCGTCGCCGCGCCGGGTACGAGAGGGAAGAGCCGCCGTCATGCCCGACGCACCCGTCGCCCCGGGGCCGCCCCGGTCGGCCGTGGACAAGGCCCTCGACCTGGTCGAGGCCGTCTCGCGTGCCCCGCACCCCGTGCGGCTGACCGACCTCGCCGCCGAGGTCGGGCTGCACCGCGCCACCGCGTACCGGATCCTGCTGGACCTGGTCCGGCGGGGCTGGGTGCTGCGGGCCGGTGACCGCTACCTGCCGGGCGCCGCCGTGCTGCGGATGTCCGCGTCGGCCGCGGGCAACTCGCTGACCGCGCTGGCCCGTCCGGTGCTCGAGCGGTTGTCGGCCACGACCTCGATGATGGTCAACCTCCAGGTGCTGGAGGAGGGCGGCGGCCGGGTGATCGACGTCGTCCGGCCCGAACGGCTCGCCATGATCAGCCATCTGCGGGGCGAACTGCTGCCCGTGCGGCGGTTCGCCGGGCCGCTGGCCCTGGTAGCCGCGCTCGAACCGGAAGCGCGGAGGCGGTGGTTGGCCAGACTCCCCGAGGACGGTACCGACCTGACGCGGGAGTTGGCCGAGGTGGCACGGACCGGTGTCGCCGTGGAGCACGGCCGTAACGACAAGCTGGTGGCCTCGGTCAGCCGGGCGGTGGTGCCCGATCCGGGGGCGCCGGTGTGCGCACTGACGGTGGTGGGACCGGAGGCCGAGTTCGGCGGCCCGCAACTGGCCGCTGTCAAGCGGGCGTTGACAGCAGCCGCCGAGGAACTGGTGGCGGCGCTGTCCGTCGGCGGAACGGAGGCCGACGGGTGAGCGCGATGCTGGTGCTGGACCGCCGGCAGACGGCCGCCGCGCTGGAGCCCGCCGCCGTCCTCGACGCGGTGGGCCGGGCGCTCATCGCCGTCGCCCGTGGCGAGGTCTCCGTTCCGCCGCGGATCGCCGCGCTGACGCCGGCCGGCCTGCTCGGCGCGATGCCCGGATACGTCACCGGGCTGGGCCTGGCGGCGAAACTGGTGACCGTGACCGCCGATCCGGAGCATCCCGGACGGAGTTTCCACCGGGGACTCGTGGCCCTCTTCGACGAGCACGACGGACAGGCGCTCGCGCTGGTCGACGCCGGGGCGCTGACCGCGGTCCGGACCGCGGCGTCCGCCACGCGAAGTGCGCTGGCCCTGGCCGCGCGCCCCGGTCTCGGCCGGGTGGCGGTGGTGGGGACGGGGGCTCAGGCGCGGGCCCCGTTGGCACTGCTCGCCGCCGTCCGTCCGCAGGCGGAGGTCGTCGTGGCCGGCCGTGACCCGGCGCGGGCGGATGCAGCGGCCGCGCTGTTCCCGGGCGCGCGGGTCGCCCCCGGCATCGAGGACGCGGTGCGCACGGCCGACGTGGTGTTCTGCTGCACCGGCGCCACCGCTCCCGTCGTCCGCAGGGAATGGCTGTCCCCCGGTGTCCATGTCTCCTCGGTCGGCGGCTCGCACGGGCCCGAACTGGATCCCGGCACGGTCGGGGACGCGGCCCTGTTCACGGAGTGGACCGGCGCGTCCGCATCGCCGCCGCCCGCGGGTGCCCACGAACTCCAGGACCTGCCCCCGGAACGGACCGTCACCCTCCTCGGCTCCGTCCTCGCCGGCGACCATCCGGGGCGCGACGGCGACACCGGGGCCCTCACGGTCTTCAAGTCCACCGGGCACGCGGCCCTGGACGTCGCGGCGGTCCGGGTCGCCTACGACGCGGCACGGGCGCGGGGGTTGGGCGTACGCGTCGACCTGTGACGCCCCCGCAGCCGTCCTGCCGGAACAAGCTCTCGCCAACCCTTTGTTTCACAGTACACCTAGATGCATAATGTCGTTATGGACGACCGGGTCGAAGAGCGGGCCGCCGACGGCCGGGCGGGCGGCGAGCCCGATCTCGCCGGGGGGCCAGAGCAACTGATGGCCGCCGTCGAGCAGTTGGTACGGCATGTGCGGCACAGCGCCACCGCCGGCGGTCTGAGCACCACCGCCTCCGCCGCGCTGGCCCGGCTCGGCCGGGAGGGTCCGCTGCGGCTGACCGAACTGGCCCGCGCCGAAGGCGTCTCACAGCCGGGGATGACCCAGCTCGTCGGCCGGCTGGAGCGCGCGGGGCTGGTGACGCGCAGCGCGGACGGCACCGACGGCCGGGGCGTCCTCGTGGAGATCACCGCGAGCGGCCTCGGCGTCTTCCGGCAGCGCCGCGCCGAACGCACCCGCGCCCTGCAGGAGTTGGTCGGGGAACTGACCGAGCCCGAACAACGGGCCGTACGGCTCGCCCTGCCGGCCCTGGCCCGCGCGATCGAGGAACGCCGGGCACGCGACTGAGGCGCCCGCCGACCCCACTCCCCCGGGCCGAGTCCCTCCAGCAACCGTCCCGTCCGTGCCGTCCGTCCGAACAGTCCCGTCCCAACCGCCACCCCATGCCGTCCGTCCCGTCCGTCCCATACATGCCGTCCATGCCAGCCGTCCCGTCCGTCCGTATCCGTCCGCATCCGGAGAGAGGACCGTCGATGAGTGCTCCGCACCAGAGGGCCGCGAGCCCCTTCAGGCAGCCGAAGGCCGTGTGGGCCGTGGCGTTCGCCTGCGTGATCTCGTTCATGGGCATCGGGCTGGTGGACCCGATCCTGCCCGCGCTGGCCGAGAGCCTGCACGCCTCCCCGAGCCAGGTCTCGCTCCTGTTCAGCAGCTACCTGATCGTGACCGCGGTCGCGATGCTGATCGTCGGCTGGGTGTCCAGCCGGATCGGCGCCAAGCGCACCCTCGTCACGGGACTCGCCGTCATCGTCGTGTTCGCCGCGCTCGCCGGCGCCTCCGGCTCGATCAACGGCATCGTCGGATTCCGCGCCGGGTGGGGTCTCGGCAACGCCCTGTTCATCGCCACCTCGCTGGCCGTCATCGTCGCCTCGGCGAGCGGCGGCTTCGCCGGCGCGATCATCCTCTACGAGACCGCCCTCGGCCTCGGCATAGCCGTCGGACCGCTGCTGGGCGGCGAGTTGGGCGCCATCAGCTGGCGGGGCCCGTTCTTCGGCGTCGCCGTCCTGATGGCGACAGCCCTCCTCGCGACGCTGGCGTTCGTCCCCGCGCTGCCCAGGCCCGAGCACCGCACCCCGGCACTGGCCCCGCTCACCGCGCTGCGCCACCGCGGACTGCTGACCATGGGCATCATGGCCCTGCTGTACAACTGGGGCTTCTTCACGATGCTCGGCTACGCGCCCTATCCGATGGAGCTGAGCGCCCACCAGCTGGGGCTTGTCTTCACCGGCTGGGGGCTGCTGGTGGCCGCGTTCAGTGTCTTCTTCGCACCCCGCCTGCAGGCTCGCTTCGGCACCGCACCCGTGCTGTACGCCAACCTCGTCGGCCTAGGCGTGGTGATGGCCGTCATCGCCGCCGGCGTCGACACGCCGACGGTCGTCATCGTCGCGGTGATCGCCAGCGGGATCTTCATCGGCATCAACAACACGCTCACCACTCAGGCGGTGATGGTCGTCTCGCCGGTCGAGCGTCCCGTCGCCTCCTCCGCCTACGGCTTCCTGCGCTTCATCGGCGGCGGCCTGGCCCCGTACGTCGCCGGGAAGCTGGCGGACGCGACCGACCTGAGCGTGCCGTTCTACCTGGGAGCCGGCACCTTCCTGCTCGCGATCCCGGTGCTGGCGAGCGGGCACCGGCTGCTGCGGGACGCGGAGGCCCGCCTGGCCGACGGCGCGCCCGCCGGCCCCGCTCTCACCCCCGTCGGCCGGCAGGCCAACGCCGGCCCGGCCCCGGTCGTCGTGGCCGTCGGCGCCCACGAGGGGGCCGCGTCCGTCGTGGACGCCGCCGCCCGGCTCGCGCGGGACACCGGCAGCCCGCTGGAGGTGGTGCACGTACAGCGGACCGCCGTCGTGGAGGAACTGGCGGCGGACACCGAGACCCGCGACGAGGCCCGGGCCGCGGTCGTCGCCCATCTCGACCGGCTGGCGGCCCAGGGGGTCGCCGCGACCGGCCAGATCCTGGACAGCGTCGGCGACCACGCCGCCGCCGGCCGGGTCCTCGCCCGGCATGCCGCCGAGGTCCATGCCCGCGCCGTCGCCGTCGGCCGCTCACCGCGCGGACCGCTCGCCCAGTTCGCCGACGGCAGCCTCACCAGCGCGCTCACCCATGCCGCGACCTGCACGGTCGTCCTGCTCGACCCGGCCGACGCACCGCTCCCCCTCACCGCGTCGACGCTGGTCGAACTCCGGGAACGGCCGGCCTGATCAGTGAAGGCTGGACCGCGCTCTCACGGAAAGCCGTGCGAGATGCGTGGCGCCGCGCCCGGTACGTGCCCAGTGATGGAACGCAGCAAGAGGGCACCCCAAGCCCCGCAGCCGCGCAGCCGCGCAGCCGCGGGCGACGAGCCCGAACCGGCCGCCCGAAAACCGTTCGGCGCCCGTCGTGCAGCGGCGCTAGCCTCGCTGATCATGGGAGCACGAGCGCAGTACGTGGTGGTGGAGAACGGCGCCTGGCAGCGGTACTACTCGCACTGGGCCGCCAACCGGATCGTTGACGATCTGCTGGCCGGTCCGGCCGCGGCGACACGCTGCTTCCGGGCCAACCGGGAGATCGACGAATGGCTCGACGACATCTGGTGCGAGGGTGCCGCACTCGTCGACCACGACCGCCGGACCCTGCTCTGGTTCGCTTCCGTGGACAGTTGGGCAGACCACGTCGCCGCCCGCGCCGTGCTGACCCGGACCTGGCCCGGTTGGGACGTCCGCTTCGCGCACGACGGCATGGGCGATCTGACCCACCACCTCGGCCTCGGCAGGGACCTGACCCGTACGCCGGGCTGGTTCGAGACCTTCGAGCCTTCCGGGTTCGCGTCCAGCGAGTACACCGAGCCCTGCTCCGTCGCCTCCGTGCGGCTGCCCGACGGCAGCGTCCGCGCGTGGGGCAGCGACTGGGAACCCGTCGACCACCTCGCCGCCGGCCCCCGCCTGATCGACCTGATCGCCGCGTCGTCGGCCAGTCCCCCGCTGACCGACATGCCGGAGGGCGGGGTTCATTTCGATCCGCAGGCCCGGACCGTCTCGCTGTGGGCGGTGCGGACCGTGGCCGGCATTCACAACTGGCCCTTGCCGGGCTGGGAGGACTGGGTCCTGGACTTCCGCGGCGAGGACCACACCCGGCAGGCCGCGCTGCTGCCCGCGGACTTCCCCTTCCCGTCGCCTCCGCTCGCGCCCGCGCTACGGAAACTCGCCGACGGTCTCACCGCCCCGCTGCCCGACATGAGCGGGCCCCTTGCCCTCGCCGCCGGAGCCCCGGGACCTGAGGGCACCACAGCCGTGGTGAACCCGGCTGCGCCGGTGCCGCACGAACCGGCCGATCCCACCCCGGCCGAACTGGCGGCACTGCGCGGGGCGATCGACGCCCTGGTCACAGAGGCGGAGGCCGACTGACCGCACTGTGGGCTCCCGTCGCGGGCCGGCTCCGGGAGGTCGTCGGCAAGGCGTGGCGACACGGCGAAACCGCTCCATGTCACCTCCCGATCCCGAACACCGTGTCGGCCCAGGCCGGGTGGGGTTCCCCGGCGTCGAGCGCCTCACCGATCGTCCGCTCTTCGTAGGCGAAGTGAGATTCCATGATCGCCGCCAGCCCGTCGAGCTCGCGCCCGATCTCCTCCAGGGCCGACCCACGGGGTTCGACAGCCCTGTCCGCGAGTTCGCCCACCCGCGACAGGATCGAGGCGATCAGTCCGTGGTCCTCGACGAGTTTCGTGATGGTCGGAGCAAGATCCGGGCGTTCCCGGAGGAGCTGGGAGAACAGTCCGTCGTCCTCGCCCCGATGGTGCGAGGTCAGCGCGGTGCAGAAGGCCAGGCAATGGGTGCGCAGGACATCGTCGCTCAGCCGGCGCTGTCCCAGACCCTTCCTGATCTCACGGATCTGGCGGCGCAGTTCTGCATGCGTTCGGGCAAGCTGTCGGCTCAAGGCGACCGCACGGTCGCCGTCACGGGAAGCCACGGAGGGCGGCCCCTTCGTTTCCGCACCTCCATGCCTGACGCAGACCGTCACCGGCACGCGATGCTGCCGCCATCCGATCACGCGGCGCCGTGGAACGGCAAGCACGGTTGCCCGGCCGCCCCGGGCACCGCCGGCCGGGAACACGTCACGGATGGAACCGCCACCGGCCTTCAGTGACGACGTCCAGCTTGCCGTCCCTGACGCGCACGGCCGTCTCGTCGTCGATGAAGTAGATCGGGAAGTCCGCCCGCGCGGCGATGCGGTCGGCCCAGGCGTCGTCCCGCTCGGGGAAGTCCGGCGAGTACAGATGGGGCTTGAGGTACCAGTCGAAGAGGCCGAACGGCGGCTCCACGGTCGTCGCCCCGAGTACGTGCAGGTCCTTGGTGTCCCCGATGACGTCGGCGGAGTGTGCGGTGAGATGGCGGCTGAAGATCATTGATCCGGCGCTGAGCCCCACGTAGACCCGGTTCCCCAGCGCCTCCAGGAAACCGTCGGCCAGGCCGTTGCCGGTGATGCTGCGCGCGAGGTGGTAGTGGTTGCCGCCCCCGACGTAGACGACGTCGGCTGCGAGCAGCCGGTCGAGCACCATCTGCCGGGGCAGGCCGTTCAGCTCCAGGATGTCGAACTCGCGCCAGCCGAGGCCGTGCACCCGGTTCATGTCCGCGACCAGCCACCCGTGGTCCCCGGGCTCGGCGACGGACGCCGTGGGAAGGTACACGACGTTCGCCGACCCGAACGGCTTTCCCAGCATGTCCGCAGTGCGTCCCGCAGCGTCTCGTTACGCAGGCCACTCGCCGTCAGCAGAAAGTTCATCAGGCGACCCAAGCACGACCGGCGGACGCACGCAACGAGCCGGGAACGATCCGGCACGGCACGGCACGGCGACATCAGTATCAGCCGCTCGGCTTGCCCTTCGACCTGCCATGACAACGAGTAGGTCCGGTCGCGTGACGGTGGTCAGGCGATGGGCGCCGTGACCGCGTCCGCGACGTTCCAGGCCGTGGCCGTCAAGGCGCGTTGCAGGGGAGATGGGTGGCGGGGGCAGTGGCGCCGGCCCGCCCGCGACGACGAGGTCAGCCCCGGTTCGACTCGGTCACGCCCTGGGCGGGGGCGGTGGCACGGTCAGCCTCTGTGGCTTCCTGGCCGGTGACCACCTTCGAGGGCGGTTGCCGCGGTCCAGGAGGCCGCCGGTGACGGCCAGCGCCAGGCCGGCCGCCGCGAGGGCCGCGCCGATCAGGTTGGGCGCGGCCCAGCCCCAGCCCGCCGAGATGACCAGGCCGCCGAGCCAGGCACCGGCGGCGTTGGCCATGTTGAAGGCGGAGTGGTTGGACGCCGCCGCCATCGTCGGGGCGTCCTTCGCGTTCAGCATCAGGAGCATCTGGACCGGCGTGGTGATGAGCGCGCCCATCGCGCCGATGAAGGTGACCGTCACCAGGGCCGGCACCGTGCTGTGGACGGTGAAGTAGAACGCCACCAGAGCGGCCCCCAGCAGGATGATCCCGGCGTACAGGGTGGGGCGCAGGGCGCGGTCGGTGAGCGGGCCGGCGACGAGGGTGCCGACGGTCATGCCGACGCCGTAGAGGGCGAGGACCCAGGTGGTCGAGGCGTCGGAGAGGCCCGTCAGGTGCGTCAGCATGGGGACGAGGTAGCTGTAGACGGCGAAGAAGCCGCCGAACCCGACGACGGCGGTGGCCAGGCCGATGAAGACCTGCCGGTTGCCCATCGCGCGCAGTTCCTGCCGGATGCCGGCCTGCGGGCCGCGCGGCTGGTGGGGTACGAGCAGGGCGAGGGCGAGGAGCGCCACCAGGCCTATGACGGCGACCGCGCAGTAGGCGTACCGCCACCCCAGGTGCTGGCCGAGGGCGGTGCCGGCGGGGACGCCGACGATGTTGGCGATGGTGAGGCCGAGGAAGACCCGGGAGACGGCGCGTGCCGCGCGGTCGGCGGCGACCAGCCGGGAGGCGACGACGGCGCCCACGCCGAACAGGGCGCCGTGCGGCAGTCCGGCGAGGAAGCGGGCGGCGAACAGCAGGCCGAAGTTCGGGGCGAGCGCGGACGCCGTGTTGCCGACGACGAAGAGCCCGGTCAGCAGGAGCAGCAGCCGCTTGTGGGGCACGCGGGCGCCGATGCCGGTGAGCAGGGGGGCGCCGACGACGACGCCGAGGGCGTACGCCGAGACGAGGTTGCCGGCGTGCGGCACCGACACCCCGACGCCGTCCGCGATCTGGGGCAGCAGACCCATGGTGGCGAACTCGGTGGTGCCGATGCCGAACGTGACGACGGCAAGGGCAAGCAGAGCCAGAGGCATGATGAGCGGGGGAACCTTTCGGGGACGGCGGGTCCGGGAGGGGTGGCCGACGGAACCGGACGGTTGCTTCGCCCTCCGTGGCCGGCCGTACCGAGCGCCCTTGCCCAGCCCACCCCCTTGAACGTTGCAGCTGGATGCGGCGAACGCGCATTCCTGATCAGGGTGATGAGGCGGGGTGACCTCTGTCACGTGCAGCGGTGGCGAGCGGGCCTACTGCCCCGCGGTGGCCCGCCGGCACCGCGCGCACAGTCCCCACCAGGTGATCTCGGCCTCGTCGACGGCGAATCCCCGGTCCTCGTCGGGGGTGAGGCACGGTGCCACGCCGACGCTGCAGTCGACGTCCTCGATCAGACCGCAGCGGCGGCAGACGAGATGGTGGTGGTTGTCGCCGACGCGCAGCTCGTAGCGGGCGGGTGAGCCGGCGGGCTCGATGCAGCGGACGAGCTGGGCCTTGGTCAGGTCCTCCAGCACGTTGTACAGGCCCTGCCGGGAGAGACCGCCGCCCTCGGCGCGGTCCGTGCCGATGCGGGACTCCAGGTCGGCCGCCGTGGAGTGCGGATGACCCTGCAGAGCGGTGAGAACGGCCCTGCGCTGGGCCGTGCTGCGCAGGCCCTTGCGTCTGAGCAGGTCGCTCGCAAGCTGCTCCATGGTCATGTCGCTCTCCTGCGGCACAGCGGCCGTTCCGCCCCGGGGGGACGATACAACCAGAGGTGACCCGGTCGGTTCTAGGCGGCCTCGGCCGTACGGCAGGTGCCGCAGACCAGGCGCCGGGACGGGAGGACGCTCGTCATGGGGATCACCCCGACGGGACGCTGGACGGTGGTCCGCAGGACCTGCGCGTGGTCGGCGCAGGTGAAGAGGCCGCAACGGGTGCAGGCGCCGATCCCGTTGCTCTCGTGGCGTCCCGACTGGGCGCAGTCGTAACAGTGCATGTCCTTCTCCCGATGAGGTCGGCCCCCTCGCCTCGCGCGGTGAGGTGGGGTGACGGCTGTGCACCGAAGGGCTCCCGCCACCTCGACGCGTCCACCTCGGCACATATCGACCCTAGTGCGCCAGTTTTGACAGAGTCAAATGTAGGAGGCGGGTCGGAGCCTCTGGACCGCCGGAACTTGTTCACCTACTGTCTAGACATGCCTGGACAGGTTCACAAGCATCATCGCATCGCCCGTGTGCTCGCCGACGAGATCCGAGCGGGGGTCCATGCCGACGGCAGCAGACTCCCCGGCGAGCACGCACTCACCGAGCGGTTCGGCGTCAGCCGCACCACCCTCAGGCAGGCCCTGCAGGTTCTCGGCGAGGAGGGCCTCATCGCCACCCACGCGGGCATCGGCTCGTTCGTCACCTTCGACGGGGCGCCGCTCGACAACCGCCTGGGCTGGACCCGGGCCCTGGCCGCGCAGGGCACCGAGCTCACGACGGAGATCCTCCGCTTCGAGGAGACCACCGATCCGGAGCTGGCCGCACGGCTCGCGCTCGCCTCCGACGTGTTCCTCGCCCTGGACCGGGTCAGGCGGCTGCCCGACGGGCAGGGCGTGTCGCTGGAGCGCAGCCGGGTGCCGGTCACCGAGTCCCTGGCCGGACTGCCGGAGCGCGGTCTCGACGGCGGTTCACTCAGCCGCGAGCTGATCGCGGCGGGCCGGGTCAGCGACTCCGGCGAGGGTGTGGTCTCGGTCCGCGGGCTCACGGAGGCCGAGGCGGCCGTACTGCACCGCTCCCCCGGCGAATCCTTCCTCCGCCTCGACCAGGTGTACCGGGCCGCCGACGGCTCGGTGGTCGAGCAGGTCGGCAGTCTGCTCGACCCCGCCCGCTTCGAACTGCACGTCCGCTCCGGCAACGGGGGCCGCTCGTGACCGGCCGGCTCGACCGCGCCCTGGGCGCGTTCTACGGACTCGCCCTCGGTGACGCCCTCGGGATGCCCACGCAGGTGATGTCCAGGCCGGACGTCGTACGGGTGTACGGCACCGTGACCGGCTTCGAGGCCGCCCGTCCGGACAACCCGGTCAGCGCGGGCATGCCCGCCGGGTCCGTCACCGACGACACCGACCAGGCCGTGATCGTCGGCCGGCTCCTCGTCGAGGGACACGGCCGGATCGATCCGCTGCGGCTCGCCCACGAACTGCTCGACTGGGAGAAGGAGATGAAGGCCAAGGGCTCCTTCGACCTCCTCGGCCCGTCCACCAAGGCCGCGCTGGACGCGGTCGCCCGCGGTGTCCCGCCGCACGAGGCGGGCCGCACCGGTACGACCAACGGCGCCGCGATGCGCGTCACCCCGGTGGGGATCGCCTTCGCCGCCGACCCGCTCGGCCCGTTCGTCGACCGGGTCGTCGAGTCCTGCCAGGTCACCCACGACACCACCATCGGCATCGCCGGCGCGGCCGCCGTGGCGGCGGCCGTCAGCACGGGGGTCGGCGGCGGCTCGCTCGACGAGGCCGTCACCGCCGCCGTGGCCGCCGCGCGGGCCGGCGCGCGGCGCGGGCACTGGATCGCCGGGGCGGACGTCGCCGCCCGGATCGAGTGGGCGTGGGAGCTGGTGCACGGCCTCGACGAGGCCGAGGCGCTGGACCGGGTCGTGGCGCTCGTCGGCACCAGCGTGGCGAGCCAGGAGTCGGTGCCCGCCGCGTTCGCGGTGCTCGCCCTGGCGGACGGCGACCCGTGGCGGACCGCGCTGCTCGCCGCCAACCTCGGCGGGGACAGCGACACCATCGGGGCGATCGCCGGTGCCGTAGCCGGTTCGGTCGCCGGGTTCTCCGCGCTGCCCGCCGAGGCCGTCCGCACCCTTCGCACCGTCAACTCCCTGGAGCTGGAGCCGCTGACGGCCCAGCTCCTCGCCCACCGCTGAACCGCCCCTCACCCGCGCCGGCCGGCCGGCGCCCTGCCCCGCCATCCGCTCTTCCGCACCCAGCAAGGAGGTTCCGTCATGGCCGTTTCGAAGACGAACGATCGCGTCGGTACCGTCGAGACCCGTGGGATCGAACCGGTCCCCGACAGTGAACGGCGCGGTCACGCCGGCCAGATGTTCTGGACCTGGTTCGCCGCCAACATCAGCATCCTCGGGCTGCCGCTGGGTGCCACCCTGGTGGCGTTCCGCGGCCTGGACATCTGGCAGGCGGTCCTCGTGGCCGTTCTCGGATCCTTCGGGTCCTTCGCGCTCGTCGGCGCCCTGAGCCTGGCCGGCAAGAAGGGCGGCGCCCCGGCGCTCACCCTGTCCCGTGCGGTCTTCGGGCAGCGGGGCAACGCGGGGCCGACCCTGATCACCTGGCTGAGCCGGGTCGGCTGGGAGACCATCTCCACGACCACCGCGGCCTACGCGCTGCTGGCACTCCTCGACACCGCCTTCGGGGTCCGGCAGAACACCGCGCTCACCGTGGTCTGCCTGCTGGTCTTCATCGCCTGCACGCTCCTGATCAGCGGCCTGGGCCACGCCACCATCATGTGGATCAACAAGTGGGCCACGGTCGGCTTCGGCGTCCTGAACCTGGTCGTCATGGGCTTCCTGGTCTCGACCGTCGACTGGTCCAAGGTCCTCGACGCCCCGGCGGGGCCCACCAGCGCGGTGGTCGCCGGGGTGGGCTTCATCGCCTCCGGCACGGGCATCGGCTGGGCCAACGCCGGTGCGGACTACGCCCGCTATCTGCCGCGCGCGATCCCGGGCCGGCGCCTCGTGGTGGCCTCGGCGTTCGGCGCGGGCATCCCGCTGGTGCTGCTGATCTCGCTCGGCTCGCTGCTCTCCGCGGGCGACCGGACACTCGCCGGCGCCTCCGACCCGGTCGCCGCGATCAACGCGATGCTGCCCTCCTGGATGGCGATCCCGTACCTGGTCGCGGCCTTCGGCGGGCTGCTGATGTCGAACCACCTCTCCACGTACTCGGCGGGGCTCACGATGATCACCCTCGGCCTGCGGGTGCCGCGCGCGTACGCGGTCGCGCTCGACGTCGTGCTGATGTTCGCGGGCGGTATCTACTTCATGCTGGTCGCCGACGATTTCTACGGGCCGTTCTCGACGTTCCTGACGCTGCTGGCCGTGCCCATCTCGGCCTGGATCGGAGTGATCGCGGTGGACTCGCTGCGCGGCCGCACCTACGACCCGCCGGCCCTGATGGACACCACCCGGTCCAGCGCCTACTGGTACTCGGCCGGCTTCCGGCTGCCCGCGGTCCTCGGCTGGGCGCTCGCCATCGTCGCCGGCCTGCTCTTCACCAAGGCCTCGACGAGCGCGGACGACGTCTGGTTCGCGGGGCCGCTCAGCGACACCTGGTTCGGTGTCAACGGCCTCGGCTGGGCGGTGTCGATGGCCGTCGGCGCGGCGGTGTACGGCCTGTGCGGCAGGCGCGGCACGGCCACCCCGGGGGACAGCGGCGAACCCGTCGCCGCCCGCCTCCAGGGAGCCGGCCGGTGAACCGGCGGATCGTGCTCGCCGGGAACGTGATCGCCGACGTGGTGATCGAGATTCCCGCGCTGCCCGAACGTGGCGGCGACGTGCTGGGCACGCACAGCCGGACGACCACGGGCGGCGGTTTCAACACGCTGGTGGCCGCCCGCCGGCTGGGCGCGGAGGCCGTGTACGCCGGTCTGCACGGCACCGGACCGCACGGCGACCTGGTGCGCGCGGCACTGGCCGCCGAGGAGATCGGGACGCTGCTGCCCGCCCGCACCGACCGCGACACCGGCTTCACCGTGGCCCTGGTCGACTCCGGCGGCGAACGCACCTTCGTGACCAGCTTCGGGGCCGAGGCCACCCTGGCCCCGGCCGACCTGACGGCCGTGGGGGCCCAGCTGCGCCCCGACGACCTCGTCCAGCTCTCCGGGTACGGGCTGGCCCTGCCGGGCAACGGCCCGCTGCTGTCCGGGCTGACCGCCGTACTGCCCGCCGGCAGCACCCTCTGCCTCGATCCGGGACCGCTGGTCGCCGACATCCCCGAGCATGTCCTCGCCCCTGTTCTGGCCCGCACCGACTGGCTCAGCGCCAACGCCCGCGAGGCCCGCATCATGACCGGGCACGAGGATCCCCGTACCGCGGCGGCGGCCCTCGTGCGGCGGCTGTCCCCTGGGGCGGGAGTGCTCGTCCGGGCCGACAAGGACGGCTGCTGGCTGGCCGCCCCCGGGCGGTCGCCCGTGCATGTACCGGGCTTCCCGGTCACCGCCGTGGACAGCAACGGCGCGGGCGACGCGCACGTCGGCGCGTTCCTCGCCCTGCTCGGCCAGGGGTTCGACCCGCTGACGGCCGCGCACGGCGCCAACGCGGCGGCGGCCTTCGCGGTGACCCGGCGCGGTCCCGCCACGGCGCCCGACCGGGCGGAACTGGCCGCGTTCCTGGCCGACGACCCGCTCGCCGCGCAACTCTCCTGATCCGTGGGGGACTTGACGAGACTCCGTGCCGTCACCGGGAAGACAGCCGTGCCACCGGTTCGTTGAACGCGAAGCCGCGTCCGGTGCGGCCGGCCGGGGCTCGTCGGCCAGGGCTTCTCTCTGCGAGGAAGAGCGGTGATCAGGCGATGAAGGCGGTGCGGTTCCACGCGTACGGCGGGATCGATGTGCTGCGGGTGGAGGAGGTCGAGCGGCCGGTGCCGGGTCCCGGGCAGGTGCTCGTCGAGGTCCGCGCGGCTGGGATCCAGCCCGGTGAGGTGATGATCCGCGAGGGTGCCCGGCACGGACGCTGGCCCGCTGTTTTCCCCTCCGGGCAGGGCAGCGACCTGGCCGGTGTCGTGGTCGCGGCCGGTCCCGAGGTGCGCGGCTTCGCGGTGGGCGACGAGGTCCTCGGATTCACTCACAACCGGGCGAGCCACGCGGAGTACGTCGTGGCCGAGGACGTCAATCTGGTGTCCCGTCCGGAGGGACTGCCGTGGGAGGTGGCCGGGTCGCTGTACGTGGCCGGCACCACCGCGTACGCGACCGTGTTCGCGGTCGACCCCAGGCCGGCGGAGACCGTCGTGGTCTCCGGCGCGGCCGGTGGCGTCGGGGCACTCGCCGTACAGCTCGCGCGACGGCGCGGCGCGAAAGTCGTCGGGCTGGCGAGCGAGGCGAACCACGCCTGGCTGACGGCCCACGGCGTCGTGCCGGTGGTGTACGGGCAGGGGGCGGCCGACCGGATCCGCGAGGCCGCCGGGGGCGGGGGCGTCGACGCGTTCATCGACACCTTCGGCGACGGTTACGTGGACATGGCCGTGGAGCTGGGGGTGCGGCCCGAACGGATCAACACCATCCGGGACTGGCCGGCCGCGGCCCGGGTCGGCGCCCGGACCTACGGGGAGGGGTCGGCCGCGTCCGCGGTCGTGGTCGGCGAGCTCGCACGGCTCGCCGCCCGGGGCGAGCTGGACGTGCCGATCGCCCGCGTCTACCCGCTGGAGCAGGTGCGGGAGGCGTTCCGTGACCTGGAACGCCAGCACGCCCGGGGCAAGATCGTGCTCCGGCCGTAGCGCCCGGTCCGCGGCGGCGGACGCTCCGGGGCTGAGCGGGCCGGGCGCAGCAGGCATGCTGGAACCATGATGGTGCTCGCCGTGCTCTTCGCCGTCCTGGGTGCCGTCAGCAACGCGGCGGGCACGGCTTTCCAGCGCAAGGCCGCGTCCACCGTGCCCGGCCGGAGCGGACTGCGCCTGCTGCTGGTGCTCATGCGGCGGCCGGCCTGGGCGGTCGGTATCGCCGGAGTGGCGGGGGCCGCGGTCTTCCAGGCGCTCGCCCTGGTCAACGGGCCCATGGCGCTGGTCCAGCCGCTGTTCATGCTGGAGTTGCCGTGCGCACTGCTGATCGCCGTGCCGCTGATGCATCGCAGGCCGAGTCCTGAGGGATGGCGGACGATCGCCGTGGTGGTGGCCGGACTGGCCCTGCTGCTCGCGTCGGCCGCCCCGTCCGGCGGCCGGCAGCAGGCGTCCATGCAGCGCTGGGTCCCGGTCCTCGCTCTCGCCCTCGGCGCCATCGGCGTCACCGTGCTGCTCGTACGGTCCTCGTCGTCGCCGCTGTTCCGCGCGGCGGCCCTGGCCACGGGGGCCGCGATCGGCAACGCGCTGACCGCGGCGCTCATGAAGTCGGCCACCGGACGCCTCGCCGACGACGGCCTGGCCGCTTTTCTCAGCGCCTGGCAGACCTACGGCTTCGCGCTCACCGGGATCGCGGCGCTGCTGCTCCTGGAGAACGCGCTGCAGGCCGGTCCCCTCGTCGCCTCCCAGCCCGCGCTGACCATCGGCGACGCCGCGGTGAGCCTGCTCCTCGGCGTCACCCTCTTCGACGAGTCGGTCCGCACCGGATGGTGGCTGCTGCCCGAGGTGGCCGGGGCCGGTCTGATCCTGTGGGGCGTGACCCGGCTGACCCGCGTCGTACCCCACCTCGTCGACGTCATGCGGTGAGGGGCGGGACGGTACGTCCGACGGCCGGCCGCGCCTGCGACACCGGGCGGCTCGCGGCAGATCGGTGGCTGTTGCACGGGCCGCTGTCCGGGACGCCGACGACCGGTGCGATGATCATAGGGTGGGGCTGGAAGAACTCGTTCGGCGCCGGACGCGCCGACCCGTCACGCCGTGATCCGGCGTCCCTGACCACCGAGTAGACCTTCCAGATCCCCGGAAAGGGAAACACCGTGTCCGTGTTCCAGCGCATCCTGGTCGCCGTCGATCCCAGCCCCGCCCGCCACTCCGCCGTGCGGCTGGCCGGCGAGCTGGCCCGGCTGACGAACGCCGAGGTCCGCGTCGTACACGTCATCGCCTCCGCCGCCTCCGTCACCGCGATCATGCCCCTGGAGGAGGACGCCGAGGCCAAGGCAGTCCTCGACGAGGCTCTGACGGCCCTGCGCGAACAGGGCGTCAAGGCCGGGGGAACCCTCGTCAGGGGGCTGACCACCCAGGTCGCGACCACCATCGCCGACACCGCCGAGGAGTTCGCGGCCGACCTCATCGTGCTGAGCCCCCACCACCGGAGCGCCGTCGAGGCGCTGTTCGACCCGCGGGTCAGCGACGCCGTGGCGCACCGCACCAACACGGCGATCCTGCTGGCGCCGGAGGGCCACGAGGAGGCCTGACCGGCCGCACCGGCCATCGCGCCCCCGGGGGCCCGCCGCGGATTCGTCGTCCGTGACGGGCCCCCGGGGCGCTGGAGGTGCCGCGACACGCCGGCTGCCGTCTGCGGGGCCGTTGTGGCGGTCGCGCATCCCGGCGCCGGGCTAGCGGCGGCGCCAGGGAAGTGCCTCCTGTTCGTCGGTGTCGGCGTCGATGCGCTGAAGGGCCGCGTTGACGGCCTCGCCGATGGCGGCGAACTGGGTGACCTGCTCGGGGGTGAGGGCGTCGAAGACGGCTCGGCGTACCGCCTCGACATGGCCGGGAGCCGCACGCTCCAGGAGGCTCATGCCGGCCGGGGTGAGGACCGCGTGCTGGTTACGGCGGTTGACGGGGTCCTCGCGGCGGTCGACGTAGCCGGCCTCCTGGAGGCGGGTCACGGCGTGGGTGAGCCGGCTTCTGGTGATCTTCAGCCGTTCGGCCAGCTCGGACATGGTCAGGCTGTGGTCCTCGACCGAGGACAGGTTGGCGAGGAGGGAGTAGTCGGCGTGGGTCATCCCCGCGTCGCGCCGCAGCTGGCGGTTCAGGTGGTCGGACAGGTGCGTGGAGAACTGGACGTAGGCGAGCCACGCCCGTCGTTCCTCGGGGTTCAGCCAGCGTGGCGTCGTGGTCATGGGCGCAGCCTAACCAGTGACGTTTGAATGCTCAAACCTCCGTGGACGGCGCCGGTTCAGGCCCCGACGTACTCCGCGAGGTGCTGGGCGGTGAGGGTGGAGCGGGCGGTCACCAGGTCGGCCGGGGTGCCCTCGAAGACGATGCGGCCGCCGTCGTGGCCGGCGCCCGGGCCGAGGTCGATGATCCAGTCGGCGTGGGCCATGACCGCCTGGTGGTGCTCGACGACGATCACCGACTTGCCGGAGTCGACCAGCCGGTCCAGCAGCCCCAGCAACTGCTCGACGTCGGCGAGGTGCAGGCCCGCGGTCGGCTCGTCGAGGACGTAGACGCCGCCCTTGTCGGCCATGTGCGTGGCCAGCTTGAGGCGCTGGCGCTCGCCGCCGGACAGGGTCGTGAGGGGCTGGCCGATGGTGAGGTAGCCGAGGCCGACGTCCGTGAGCCGCTGGAGGATGCGGTGGGCGGCCGGGGTGTGCGCCTCGCCCGCGGCGAAGAACTCCTCGGCCTCGGTCACCGGCATCGCCAGCACCTCGCTGATGTCCCGGCCGCCGAGCCGGTAGTCGAGGACGGACGCCTCGAACCGCTTCCCGTCGCAGTCCTCGCAGGTGGTGGCGACGCCCGCCATCATCGCCAGGTCGGTGTAGATCACACCGGCGCCGTTGCAGGTGGGGCAGGCGCCCTCGGAGTTGGAGCTGAACAGGGCCGGCTTGACGCCGTTCTCCTTGGCGAAGGCCTTGCGGATCGGGTCGAGCAGTCCGGTGTAGGTCGCCGGGTTGCTGCGCCGGGAGCCGCGGATGGCGCCCTGGTCGACGGAGACCACCCCGGCGCCGGCCGGGATCGATCCGTGCACCAGGGAGCTCTTGCCGGAGCCCGCGACCCCGGTCACGACGGCCAGGACGCCGAGCGGGATGTCGACGTCGACGCCCTGCAGGTTGTGGGTGCTCGCGCCACGGATCTCCAGCGTGCCGGTGGGCTTGCGGACCGTGTCCTTGAGGGCGGCCCGGTCGTCGAAGTGACGGCCGGTGACGGTGCCGCCCGTCCGCAGGGCCGCGACGGTGCCCTCGAAGCAGACCGTGCCGCCGCCCGCCCCGGCGCCGGGGCCGAGGTCGACGACGTGGTCGGCGATGGCGATGACCTCCGGCTTGTGCTCCACGACGAGCACCGTGTTGCCCTTGTCGCGCAGCCGCAGCAGCAGGCCGTTCATGCGCTGGATGTCGTGCGGGTGCAGGCCGGTGGTGGGCTCGTCGAAGACGTAGGTGACGTCGGTGAGCGAGGAGCCGAGGTGGCGGATCATCTTGGTGCGCTGGGCCTCGCCGCCGGAGAGCGTGCCGGCCGGCCGGTCGAGGGAGAGGTAGCCGAGGCCGATCTCGACGAACGACTCCAGGGTGTGCAGGAGCGTGGCGAGCAGCGGCGCCACCGACGGTTCGTCGAGGCCGCGCACCCAAGCGGCGAGGTCGCTGATCTGCATCGCGCAGGCGTCGGCGATGCTGACGCCGTCGATCTTCGAGGAGCGGGCACCCTCGCTGAGCCGGGTGCCGTCGCAGTCGGGGCAGGTGGCGAAGGTGACCGCCCGCTCCACGAACTCGCGGATGTGCGGCTGCATCGACTCCTTGTCCTTGGAGAGCATCGACTTCTGGATGCGCGGGATCAGACCTTCGTAGGTCATGTTGATGCCCGCGATCTTCATCCGGGTCGGCTCCCGGTGCAGGAAATCCTGCAGCTCCTTCTTCGTGAATGTACTGATCGGCTTGTCCGGGTCGAAGAAGCCGGACTCGATGTAGAGGCGGGAGTTCCAGCCGCCGCCCTTGTAGCCGGGGACGGTGATCGCGCCCTCGTTGAGGGACAGGGTCTCGTCGTAGAGCTGGGCGAGGTCGAGGTCGGTGACGGCGCCCCGGCCCTCGCAGCGCGGGCACATGCCGCCGGTGATGCTGAAGCTGCGGCGCTCCTTCACCTTCTGCCCGGCGCGTTCGACGGTGACCGCGCCGGCCCCCCTGATCGAGGCGATGTTGAAGGAGAACGCCTTGGGCGAGCCGATGTGCGGCTTGCCCAGGCGGCTGAAGAGGATGCGCAGCAGGGCGTTCGCGTCGGTGGCCGTGCCCACGGTGGAGCGCGGGTCGCCGCCCATCCGCTGCTGGTCGACGATGATCGCGGTGGTCAGTCCTTCGAGGACGTCGACCTCGGGCCGGGCCAGGTTGGGCATGAAGCCCTGGACGAACGCGGGGTAGGTCTCGTTGATCAGCCGCTGGGACTCGGCGGCGATGGTGTCGAACACCAGTGAGCTCTTGCCCGAGCCGGAGACTCCGGTGAAGACCGTCAGCCGGCGCTTCGGGATCTCGATGCTGACGTCCTTGAGGTTGTTCTCCCGCGCGCCGTGCACGCGGATCAGGCCGTGGCTGTCGGCCTCGTGCGGCGTGGACGTCGTCTTCTCGGTCTCTGTGGCCATGCTCAAACCCGTCTCCGTCTGCTGCGCGGGGTCCTTGGTCGATCGCCGCCACGCTAGCCGGGATCGGAAGCCTAACGCTTCTCCATTCCTGACCGGCTCCCGTCTGCCATCAGCCGAACCAGTGGGTGAGCGCCGTTTCGAGGGGGGATGCCGTCGGCGGTGGACCACTGAGGATGACCTTCGCCAGGGAGAGCCCGGCGACACGGCTCACCCGGTACACGCCCCACGGGATCGAGGGGTGACCGAGGCACTGCGGGAGGCCGGCGCCGATCCGCCGGCCGCGCGTCTCACGGCGGCCCAGGTGTCGTGGAGCAGCGGCAACCGGCCGGCATGAACCGCCAGGCCCTGGCGGACGGCGCGGCCGCCGCGGCCGCTACCCGCGGGCCGTCCCGGCGGCCCGCCCGGCCTACGACCTCCTCCGCGACGGCCTGGGCTCCCGGCTCGACGGCGCACGGCGGTCCCGACGTCGCCCGTCACCCGGCGGAGCCGATGACGCGGGCGGACGGGCCCGCCGTGCTCGGCTACGAAGATTTTGCGTTCTCGCGGTACGCCCATGAACCGGCCCCCACCTGCTGCGAGTCCGCAATGTCCGCCTGTACACCCCGCAGGTGGCGGTGAGTTCACCCGGCTCCCCTTCCTCGGCAGTCTACGCGCGTGGTGTCATGCCCACGCTCACCCACCCCCCACGTGAGCGTCTACTCGACTAGGAGTCACGCACATGCTGTCGAAGCTTCTCGTTCGCGCGGGTGCCGCCCTCGCGGCCACTGCGGCCGTGGTCGCCACCGCGGTCCCCGCGAGCGCCGCGAGCTACTCCGCGTTCGCCTTCTCGCTCAGCAGCGGCGAGCCCACGATCTACGGCTTCATCAACTCGGCCACCAGCTCGCTCGACATGACGATGTACGAACTGGAGGACACCACGGCCGTCAACGACCTCATAGCCCTGAAGAACAAGGGCGTCACCGTGCGGGTCGTCCTGGATCAGGCACACAAGAGCGCCGACAACTCCGCCTACACCTCCCTCACGAACGCGGGCGTGGGTGTGGTGTGGTCGCCGTCCAGCTTCGTCTACACGCACCAGAAGACCATCACGGTCGACGGCGCCAAGTCGCTCGTGCTGACCGGCAACCTGACCTCCCAGTACTACTCGACCGGCCGGGACTACGGGGTCTTCACCGACGACACCCGGGACGTCGCGGCGATCGAGAAGGTCTTCAACGCCGACTACGCCGGCACCTCCGTCACCCCCACCGACGGCGACCACCTGCTCTGGTCCCCCACCGACTCGCGCAGCCGCCTGCTGACCGTGGTCAACGCCGCGACCAGGACGCTCGACGTCGAGGAACTGGAGTTCAGCGACAGCACGGTGGTCAACGCCATCGTCGCCAGAGCCAAGGCGGGCGTGAAGGTGCGGGTCGTCCTGGAGACACCGGGCGACTACTCCAGCGAGGTCTCCTCGATCAAGGCCGCGGGCGGCACGGTCGTCGGCTACTCCGACCCCAACGGGTTCTACATCCACGCCAAGGCCATGGTCGCCGACTACGGCCTGTCCACCCAGGAGGTGGAGGCCGGCTCCATGAACGTCAGCAGCAACTCCCTGTCCAACAACCGTGAGCTGGGCATCATCCTCACGGGCACCGGGGTGGCGCAGTCGGTGGCCACGACCGTCGAGACCACGTTCAACAGCGACTACGCGGGCGGCACCGCCGCGTAGGGATCCGGTCGAGCCGGGCAGCGGCCGACCGCTGCCCGGCGGCTGGCCGGCCCACGAGGCGGAGCGGACGTTCCACCGCGTCGCGGCAGAGACCGAGGCCCCGGCCCGCCGGACAGCCGCGGTCCTGGTGGAGGCCATGCCCCTGTGAGCCCGCCGTGCGCGGCGACCCTGCCTGCGGCCCGCGCAGAATCCCTGACCAGCCCGGATCGCGCGGCGATCTATGCTGCTGGGGGCAGGAGGTTCGCCGGACGTCGAAGGAGAGAGTGCCCGGGTACGGCGACACTCCCTGTCCGGCATCCGCACCGTGTCCGTCCCGCCCGCTCTCCCGAGGAAACCCCGTTGAACTTCTGGTCGATCTATGAGCATGGCTTCGCGCGCATCGCCTCGTGCACGGGCCACACCGTCATCGCCGACCCGCACGCCAACGCCGAGGCGGTGCTGCGGCAGGCCCGCCGCTGCGCCGAGGAGGGCGTCGCGGTGGCGGTCTTCCCGGAGCTCGGCCTGACCGGCTACTCGATCGAGGACCTGCTGCTCCAGGACGCGGTGCTCGACCAGGCCGAGGAGGCCGTCGAGACGGTGCGGGCCGGTTCGGCCGGGCTGTTGCCGGTCCTCGTCGTCGGCGCCCCGCTGCGGCACCGCAACCGGGTCTACAACTGCGCGGTGTTCGTGCACCGCGGCCGGATCCTCGGGGTCGCGCCCAAGTCGTACCCGCCGAACTACCGGGAGTTCTACGAGCGGCGCCAGATCGCCGCCGGTGACGACGAGCGGGGCGGCACCATCCGGATCGGCGGCGAGAACGTGCCGTTCGGGGTGGACCTGCTCTTCGAGGCGGAGGACGTCCCCGGTCTCGTGCTGCACGCCGAGATCTGCGAGGACATGTGGGTGCCGGTGCCGCCGAGCGCGGAGGCGGCGCTGGCCGGCGCGACCGTGCTGCTCAACCTCTCGGGCAGCCCGATCACGGTCGGCCGGGCGGAGGACCGCAAGCTGCTGTGCCGCTCCGCGTCGCAGCGCTGCCTCGCCGCGTACGTCTATGCCGCGGCCGGGCTCGGCGAGTCGTCGACGGACCTGTCCTGGGACGGCCAGACCATGATCTACGAGAACGGCTCGCTGCTGGCCGAGACGGACCGGTTCCCGCTCGACGACCAGTACGCGGTGGCCGACGTCGACCTGGACCTGCTGCGGCAGGAGCGGGCCCGGATGGGCTCGTTCGACGACAACCGCCGTACCCACGCGGCCCGCACCGGCGGCTTCCGGACCGTCGCCTTCCGGCTCGACCCGCCGACGGCCGACCTGGGGCTGCGGCGCCGGGTGGAGCGCTTCCCCTTCGTCCCGGCCGACCCGCGGCGGCTCGCCCAGGACTGCTACGAGGCGTACAACATCCAGGTCGCCGCGCTCCAGCAGCGGCTGGCGGCGATCGGCGGCCCGAAGGTGGTGATCGGGGTGTCCGGCGGCCTCGACTCCACGCACGCGCTGATCGTCGCCGCCCGTGCCATGGACCGCGCGGGCCGGCCGCGCAGCGACATCCTGGCGTTCACCCTTCCGGGCTTCGCGACGGGCGAGCACACCAAGGGCAACGCGCACCGGCTGATGAACTCGCTCGGGGTGACCTCGGCCGAGCTGGACATCACACCGACCGCGCGGCTGATGCTGCGGGAGATGGGCCATCCGTTCGCCGCCGGCGAGCCGGTCTACGACGTGACCTTCGAGAACGTGCAGGCCGGGCTGCGCACCGACTACCTGTTCCGGCTGGCCAACCAGCGCGGTGGCATCGTGCTCGGCACCGGGGACCTGTCGGAGCTGGCGCTGGGCTGGTCGACGTACGGTGTCGGCGACCAGATGAGCCACTACAACGTGAACTCAGGGGTGCCGAAGACGCTGATCCAGCACCTGATCCGCTGGGTCATCAGCAGCGAGCAGTTCGACTCGGAGACCGGCAAGACCCTCGCCGCGATCCTCGACACCGAGATCAGCCCCGAGCTGGTGCCGGGTGAGGAACTGCAGTCCACCGAGTCGAAGATCGGCCCGTACGCGCTGCACGACTTCACCCTCTACCAGGTGCTCCGGCACGGGTTCCGGCCGTCGAAGATCGCCTTCCTGGCCTGGCACGCCTGGCACGACCGGGAGGCGGGCGCCTGGCCGCCCGGCTTCCCCGAGGCCGAGCGCAAGGCGTACGACCTCGCGGAGATCCGGCACTGGCTCGACTACTTCTGCCGCCGCTTCTTCGCCTTCGCCCAGTTCAAGCGCTCGGCGATGCCGAACGGGCCCAAGGTCTCGGCCGGCGGCTCGCTCTCCCCGCGCGGCGACTGGCGTGCTCCGTCGGACAGTTCGGCGAAGGCCTGGCTGCACGACCTGGCCCGCGTCCCGGAGTAGCCGCCCGCGGCACGGGCCCGGTCCGTCGGTCGCCGGCCGGTCGGACGACGAGGCAGGCGGGTGCCGCCGGCCGGTCGGATGACGAGGCAGGCGTCGGTCGCGGGTGGCTCCTCGGGGTGCTGGTCGTGGTGCGGGCCGGTCCGCCGCTTCCGGGCGGCGGGCCGCCGTGGTCGTCGTCGGATGCCGTCACGGGGCGGGCGCGGCGTCCCCGCGTGGCAGCGGTTTGTGGCCGGTGCCCCGGCCGCGGTAGGCTCGATCTTGAGCGCGGCACCCAATTCCGGGTCGCACGCGATGCGTTGGTGGTCCAAGGAAAGACGCCCCGCTTCCTGTGGGGAGATGCAGGTGCAAGGCCTGCCCGGCGCTCGATGCGAAGAGCCCCGTCCCTGATCCGTCAGGGACGGGGCTCTTCGCGTGCGGCCCGTGCCGGCTGCCGGGCGCACTCTGACGGGCGAACACCCGACCGACACCCGGACGGAGCCAAGTACCGGAACAAACCCCCTGGTCAGAGCCGTCGCCCCGACACGTTCTGGGCACGCCACGGCGGATGACCGGTTGCGGGGCCGCACCCTTTTTTCCACGGTGGGCGAAAGACAGCAGTTCTCGAAAGGAATCCCATGCGCGCCCTTGCCTCCCGCGGCCTTCTCGTCTCCCCCCTGGTCTGTGCCGCCCTGGTCCTCGGCCCGGCGGCCGCCTCCGCTGCCGCCGCCGACGCCGGCCGGGAAGGGACGGGACCCGGTGTCGCGCAGACGGCCCTGCCGCCCGGCACCGACCTCGCCACGCTCCTCGACCGGATCGACGCGATCGACCCGACACGGTACGACCCCGCCCTGACACCCCTGCTGGACACGCTGCCCGGCTTCGCCGCGGCTCAGGGCACCCGCATCGACCCGGCGCAGGCCACCGCCTACGCGAAGGCGCTGCGGGAGTGGAGCAACACCGTCCAGGAGCGGCTGCGGCACCTGGACTCCGGTGCCACCGACCGCGCGCACCGCGCCGCGCCCCGCGCCGCCGACCCCGTCTCGGACCTGGTGAACGCGATCCAGGCCGCCGTCAAGAACCTGCTCAGCGCACTGACCTCGCTCGACCTCGGCGGGGTGGTGAGCGCCGTCACCGGGCTGCTGGCCCCCATCCTCGCGGCGGTCACCGGTCTTCTCGGCGCCCTGCCCTCGCTGCCGTCGCTGCCCTCGGCGGGCAGCCTGGCCGCCACGACGACCGTCGCCCAGTGAGGACCTGACACCGCGTCGGCGCTCTCCCCGCCGCCGGGCCGGCCGGAGCTCCGGCCGGCCCGGCGGCGCGCCTGTCCGCTCCCGCGACCGTCAGTGCCCGGTCCAGCCGGGGACGGTCGGCAGTACCTGCTCCGCGACCCGCTCCAGTGCCGTGTCGTCCGGTGGCACGTCGTCCTGCCGCCAGAGCGCGACCTCGAACGTGCCCTGGCCGTCGTCCTTGCCGTGCTTGGAGACCAGGAGGCAGCGCGCGGTGCCGCCGGGGCCCGTGCTCGCCTTGCCGCCACCGAGGTTGAACCCGATGGAGATGGTCGGGCTGGAGTAGAGGACGGCGGGGTGTCCGAGAACGGTCGTCCTGCGGGCGTCGTCCATCAGGTCGCCCGCCGTGGCTACGGTCATGTGGTCGTACGACGCCGTCAGCTTCACGGAGTACGTTTCCAGGGTCACCGTCGCCTCGGGTTCGGCGATCTTCGTGCCCCCGGCGAGCGTGAGCCACTCCCCGCTGCCGTGGGCGGTCTCGGCCTGCTCGTCCGAGGTCCCCAGCAGGGCCGGCAGGTCCGGCCGGTTGAGCGCCTTGCACAGCCGGCCGCCGGAGACGTAACGGGCAGGCAGATGGTCGTCCGGGTTCGAGCAGGCCGCCGGTTCGCCCACCGCGTCCTTCTGGTGGACGAACTCCTTCTGCGCCCACAGAGCGCCCACGACGACCGCGAACAACGCCACCGCCGCGATCGCCTGAAGCCCCGGTCTGCCGTCCTTTTCGGGCTCGGCGAAGCTCTCGGTCATGTCCCCCACCCCCGCTGTGCGTCCCCTGTGCGCGCCGGAGCCTAACTGATGTTCGCGGGGAAGGCACGCGCCGCACGTACCGGTCGGTGGCAGGGGACTCCTCCGGGAGTGTTTGATGGCGGGAGCACGCTGCAGGCCGGAGGAAAAAAGGGGGGACGCGACGCGATGACCGACGGACGCGGACGGGTCGTCGAGGCGGGCGGGACTGCGCTGGTGGTGCGTCGCAGGCCGCGGGAGCGGACCCGCGCCGCGGTGCTCGTCCTGCACGGCGGACAGGAGAACGGACTCCGCCCGGCGCGCTCCTGGCAGCCGGCCGCGCTGCGCATGCGGCCCTTCGTCAGCGCGGCCGCGTCGGTCTCCTCGCCCCGCGACGTGCTGATCGGCCAGGTGCGCTACCGGTACCAGGGCTGGAACGACGACGCCGATCCGCTCCAGGACACCCTGCGCGCGCTCGACGAGCTGCGCGGCCTGGCCGGCGACGCGTCCGTGGTGCTGGTCGGCCACTCGATGGGCGGCCGGGCGGCGCTGCGCGCGGCGGCCGACCCCTCGGTGCGCGGGGTGCTCGCACTGGCCCCGTGGTGCCCGCCCGGCGACCCCGTGGACGATCTCGCCGGGACGAGGATCGTCGTCCTGCACGGGGAGCGGGACCGCACCACCGGTCCCGCCGACTCGGCCGCGTACGTGCGGCAGGCCCGCACCGCCGGCGCGCAGGCCGGGATGGTGCTGCTCAGGGGCGGGGATCACGCGATGCTCCGCCGCAGCCGTGACTGGCACCGGGCCTCGGCGGCCGCCGTCAGGCGGTTGCTGCGCCCCGAACGCGATCTGGAGGGATGGACGGCCGAGGCCTGCACGTCGGACGAGCCGCTTCTGCGCTGATCCGTGCCCTGGTAGGGTGCCTCGCCCCCATGGGGCGTTCAGCCGTACTGGACATTCACCCGCACGGGACCCCACCCGGAGGACTGCCGCCGATGCCGATCGCCCGAACGTTCCGGATTGTCGCGTACCTGACAGTCACGTTCCTGGTTCTCACCCTGTTCGGCACCGCCCCGGCCACCGCCGGTCCGCGGCCCGCGCGGTCCGCCGCGCAGACCACCGGCACCTGGCAGCCCCCGCTGTCCACACGGGGCCGGTACATCGTCGACGCCGCGGGCAACCGCTTCCGTCTCAAGTCCGCCAACTGGGACGGCGCCCAGGGCTCCTGGACGGGCAGCGGCAGCTCCGGCGATCCCGCGAACCACCACGCCGGCCAGGACTCCTACGGCATCCCCCTCGGCCTGGACCGCGCGCCCCTCTCCCAGCTCCTCAACGACTTCCAGGCACTCGGCATCAACAGCATCCGGCTGCCGTTCTCGAACGAGATGATCCACACCACGGCCCCGGTGCCGGACGTCGCGGTCACCGCCAACCCACAGCTGCGCGGCAGGACCCCGCTGGAGGTCTACGACGCCGTCGTCAGCGCCCTCACCGGCGCGGGATTCGCCGTCATCCTCAACAACCACACCAACACCTCCCGTTGGTGCTGCGGCGTCGACGGCAACGAGCGCTGGAACAGCAGCCAGTCGACCCAGCAGTGGGCCGACGACTGGGTCTTCATGGCCCGCCGCTACGCCGCCAACCCCCGGGTCGTGGGCGCCGACCTCTACAACGAGGTACGCCGTGACGTACTCGACGACCCCAACTGGGGCCTGGGCGACGGCCACGACTGGTACGCCGCGGCCCAGCTCGCCGGCGACCGCATCCTCACCGAGGCGAACCCGAATCTCCTGATCGTCGTCGAGGGCATCAACTGGACCGGCCTGCCGGTCGACGGATTCCCCCACGGCCGCCCCATGCTCACCCCCGTCCGGACCCTCTCCAACACCCTCGTCGACGCCCACAAACTGGTCTACTCGGCCCACTTCTACGGTTACACCGGCCCCCACCACAGCGGCGCCACCGGCATCGGCGAGACCAGCGACCCCCGCTATCAGGACCTGACCCGCGACGAGCTGTACCAGGCCCTCGCCGACGAGGCCTTCTTCGTCACCACGGAGGGCAGGCACTACACCGCGCCGGTCTGGATCAGCGAGTTCGGCATCGGCGCGAACGAGACGGGTACGGCCGCCCGCTCCTGGTTCGGCAACATCACCGACTACTTCGCCGACCACGACGCCGACTTCGCCTACTGGCCGCTGGTCGGCTGGGCGGGTCACGACGACTGGGCGCTGCTCGGCTACGACACCTCGGGGCACCGCTCCGGCATCCTCGACGGAGGCGACTGGCGGGCCACCGCCTGGGACCACCTCATGAACTCCGGGAGCCGCACCGGGTACGTCGAGCAGGGGGCGACCTGGCGCATGCTGTCCACGGACCACGGCGACCAGGTCGAGTCCCTGCGCGTGCGGGCGGGCGGCGACTGGGACTCGGGCGCCTACAAGGCGGTCTGCCCGGACGGGCTGCGGCTGATCGGTCTCGCGCACTCCGGCGGACGGGGTCTGTGCACCGACGTGACCGCCGGCGACCTGCGCGCCACGGGCAACGCCCAGACGGTGGTCACCGACGAGCGGTACGTCCCCGCCGGCGGCGACTGGGCGTCCGGGTACACCAAATTCCAGTGCCCGGCGGGCCAGTTCGTCATCGGCTACAGCCGCCGCGGCGAGCGGGTCTCGGCGGCCCTGTGCGCCCCCGCCCGCGCCACGCCGAAAGCCGCCGGCCGGACAGTGTGGTTCGACCGCTCCGACAACCGCCCCGCCGACGGCGCGGGCGACGACTTCGCCTACGGCGCCTACAAGGGCCAGTGTGCCGCCGACGAGCTCATCGCGGGCATCGCCTTCACCACCCGGGTGGGCAGCGCACAGGGACCGGCCGCCGTACTGTGCGTCCCGGTGCCCTCCTGAGCGGACCTCGCCGGCCGGCGCCTCGGGCAGGGCCCGGACGCTCATGGCGACGACAGCTTCGACCAGGGGGCATGCGGAGGTTCACAGGGCGCGCGCCAGTCCTCCGCCCGGTGCCGGTGCGGTCAGTTCGTCGTGGTGCGGCGGGGTGGCGGGGATCTCGGCGCCGGCCGTGAGGGTGGACTTCGGCGCCGTCGCGGACCCCGGCCAGGGTGCGGCTGCCGGGTGCGGTCAGGAACAGGAGGAGGCCACCGAGGGCCGGTCCGGCGGCGCCGACCGCCGCGGCCGGTACTCCGGCGGGGGCGAGGGAGGCGGCGGTCCCGGTGGTGCCCCGGAGCACGGCGGCCGTGAGGATCGGGAGCGGGCCGGCGAACGGGCCGGTGCGGCGAGGACGCGGGCGCAGCGCCGGCAGGCGCGCGGGATGAGCGGGACCGGGATGAGGTGTCGTTCGGCACGGTCGTGAACTTCCGTCGTCGAATACCGTCTGCGGACTGGTCTCGATGGGCGCACGACACGAGCACCGGGCCGCCTGGACGCCAGGGCCGGGAGCTTGGGTTCGGATCCTTCGCGGGTGCGCCCGTCAGGCGCAGAGCGGCGGCAGAACGACGTGCCAGTAGGTGTTCACGGGACGAGCGTACGGGGGCGGCCGTCGGCATCCGGTGGCCGCGGTCTGCGGGCGGCGGCCGAACCGGGCGGTCCGCCGCCCTCGGCCCGGCGGGCGTGCGGATCGATCCTGTCGCTTCCGTGATCGTCGGCATCCGCCCCCCGCACGTCGATGACCTGCCCCGCGTCACTTGTCGTATGATTCGACCAAGTTTTGGCCAACGTGCGTCGATATCGTTTCCAGGCGCCCGGACGTGGGACAGACTCACCCGCGGAGGGGGGACGAGCACGGCCGTTTCACGCCGGACGTGCCATCCCGCAGTGTCGCGTCGCCCAGGGGAGGGCGGCGAGCGGACCAGCGGAGGAATGCATGACGCAGTCGCTTCCGGGGCAGCGCCCTGCCCAGGAGCAGGCTTTCACGGGGCACGGTCGGCCACCCGTCGTCGTGATCGGCGCCGGGCCCTACGGGCTTTCGGTGGCCGCCCACTTGCGGGCTGCGGGGGCGCCGGTGCGCGTCTTCGGTGACGTGATGGGCAGTTGGCGGCACGCCATGGCCACCGGGATGTACCTGAAATCGACGCCGGACGCGACCGATCTGTCGGCGCCGGAGCCCGGCGGCACGCTGGCGGACTTCCGACGCGTGCACAGCGAGCCGGAACTGACCGAGCTGACACCGATCCCGTGCGACGTCTTCGTGCGGTACGGGCAGTGGTTCCAGAAGCGGTACGTGGGTGAGGTCGAGCCGGCCCGGGTGACGGCCGTCGAGCGGGCGGCGTCCGGGCCCGGCTTCGTCGTCCGGCTGGACGACGGATCGGCGATGGCGGCCTCGGCCGTCGTGGTGGCGACGGGGCTGAACGGTCTCGCCCATGTCCCGGACGAGTTGCGGCGGCTCGCGCCCGAGGGACCGGGCCCGCGGGCGCGGGTGTCGCACACCAGCCACCACACGGACCTCTCGGTGTACGCGGGACGCCGGGTGGCCGTCATCGGCGGCGGTCAGTCCGCGCTGGAGAGCGCCGCGCTGCTGCACGAGGCGGGCGCCGAGGCGCAGGTCCTGGTGCGTGAGCGGACGGTGCTGTGGGGCATGGAGCCGGAGCTGTCGCGGCCCTGGACGCAGCGGGTGACCAAGCCGGCCTCGCCGCTCGGCACGGGGTGGATCCTGGCCGGGGTCTGCGCGTCACCGGGTGCGGTACGCCGGCTGCCCGCGGCGGCGCGGCTGCTGCTGTTCCGGCGGGCGCTCGGCCCGTCGGGCGGCTGGTGGCTGCGGGACCGGGTGGAAGGCGTCGTACCGGTGCGCACCTCGCGCCGGGTCACGGGCGCCGTGGTCCGGGGACCGGAGGTGCGCCTGGACGTCGTGGGCCCCGGGGGCGAGCGGGAGTCCCTCGCGGTCGACCACGTGCTGGCGGCCACCGGTTACCGGCTGGACCTGGACGCGCTGCCGTTCCTGTCACCCGCGGTGCGGGACGCCGTGGCGTGCGTGCCGGGCTCGAAGGCGCCCGCGCTGCGGGGGACGTTCGAGTCGTCGGTGCCCGGCCTGTACTTCACCGGTTCGCTGGCGGCGCCGATGTTCGGGCCGATGATGCGGTTCGTGGCGGGCACGGAGTTCGCCGCCGTACGCATCGCCCGGCACGTCGCGGCCGCCTGAGAAACCTGTCGACCGACCCTGGCGAACCCCTCGCCGGTCCCGGCGGGCCCGTCAGCCGATCCGGGCGAGCGGGTCCGCCGTACCGGGTGCCGGGGTGCCGTCGGCGGGAGCCGACAGTACCGACTGCCGCATGCGGCCCAGTGCGGCCGAGGGCTCCAGGCCTGGTCGCGCACCAGGGTGGTGCGCAGTCGCCGGAAGGCGTCCGGGGCGTCGCTGCTCCGGCCCGAGCGGTGCAGGGCGAGCATGAGCCGGCCGCACAGGCTCTCGTGGGTGGGGTACAGGTCGGCCGGCACCGTGAGTTCGGGGATCAGCTCACGGTGCCGGCCGAGCCGGAGGTCGGCCTCGATCCGCTGGTCCAGCGCGCACAGCCGGCTCTCCTCCAGTCCCTGGATCCGGATGCTCAGGTAGTCCCCCGCGGTGACGTCGGCCGGGGCCGGCCCCCGCCACGGGCCGAGCGCGGTGCGCAGCAGGCGGCCCGCCGCACGCTGGTCCCCGGCCGCCCTGGTCCGGTATCCGGTGCCGGCGATCCGCCCGAACTCCCGGGCGTCGCTGGTGCCTTCGCCGCTGTCGAGCAGACAGCCGCCGGGTACGGTGCGCAGGATCTGCCTGGCGGTGCGCCCGCCCGCGTCCTCGGCGGCCCCGCGCGGCGCCCGGGCAACGAGAGCGCCGAGTACGCCGATGACCATGCCGTCCGCCCGCTCGTCCGCCACCGGGGGTGGTGCGGGGCGGATCCTGGGCACCCCTGAGTCAAAAACGGCGCGGACGGTTTGTTTGTCAACCGCACTCCGGCCGGACGACGCGGTCTCAGTCTGGGGCGGGAGAGGCCCTGCCGGGTCGGGACCGACGGGAGCCGCTTGACCGTCACACCCCACCGGCGCCCCGGGCAGCACGGAAGTTGGACGGTCGGATTCCCGCGGGACCTGGGGTATCGCGATTCGAAGAACCTCGGTGGACAGCACGTTGGGCAGGCTCGCCGGTGTTCGGAGGCCGCGCCGGCTCCACCGTGAGGGAATCGGCGTCGGTTGACCTATGTGAGCAACAAACCAGGCAGATGGTTTGGTCCGAGCTCGTCAGGCCTCGGTGGGCACGGGCGGTTCCAGCCGACGGCGCTCGACTTCCTCGACGACCCGGGCACCCCGGTCGGGCGCGGTGTCCAGCCGGATCAGGGCCGCCGGAGTGGCTATGGCCGGCAGTACGTGGTTGTAGAGGACGGAGATCCGGTCGTTGAGATCGGTCCAGTCGGCGACCACCTCCGACATGAACTGGGTCCCGATCCAGGCCCCGAGGAAGCACTCGGCGGTCTCGCGCGGTGTGACGTGCGGCAGCACCTCGCCGCGCTCCTTGGCCTCCACCAGTTTGTCCGTCACCAGCTCGGTCCAGGCGGGCCAGGCGCTGCCGAACAGGGAGCGCCCCTGGATGTCGGCGGAGAGCCTTATGCCGGCGAGGAGAATGACCTCTTTGGGGATGCGGTGGGCCAGCGTCATGCCGATGTCCACCCACTCCTGGAGCTTCAGTTCACGCGGCACCCAGTAGTCGTCGCTGATCTGGGCGTTGATCACGCCGCGCGCGAGCGCTTCCTTGGAATCGAAGTGGAAGTACAGGGCGCCTTTGGTGACTCCGGCCCGTTCGAGGATCTCGGCGATCGTCGCCGCCGTGTACCCGCGTTCGGCGAAGACCGCGGCGGCGGCCTCGACAACGGCGCGGCGGGTCCGAATCGCACGCTCCTGACGCGCCATGGGGACCCCTCCTCGGTCAAAACAAAACCGGACGTGACGTACCTTACCCCAATCGGGGACGGGTACTTCGGCCGCACAGGGCGGCCTCACGGTCGGTCCTGCCGCCGTCCCGCCCCGATCGCGCGCCGCGGCCGGCCCCTGGCGCGGGTGACCCTTCCCCGCAGTTCACCAGGCGGTGCGCCCGCCGTCCACGGTAGACGTGGCACCGTGACGAAGGTCGCCCCGGTCACCCCACGACCGGGCGGCGGCCTCCGGGTTTCCTCCGGACCTGCGGCACGGGACAGCGGAGTGTACTCGACGGCGGCCGCGCAGAGGCGGTCGTAGGGTTCGACGGTGACCTCGACGGTCCGCCGGCTCACCCGTGCTGCGTCGAAGAGCGGGCGGCGAGGGAGTCCGCGTCCTGCCAGACGGTGCCGAGACCGGCCTCGCGGTCGAGGGTACGCAGGCGTTCCTCGTCGATCTCGGCGAGGCTGCCGACCAGGTGCCGGACACCGAGTTCGCGCATCAGCTCGCGCTGGAAGCCGTGTTCGAAGGTACTGGGGCGGCCGACGAAGGGCACTTCCAGTTCCTTGGCGTGGCCGGCGAAGCGGGCGACGTCGTCGATGAAGAGGGCCTGGTGGTAACCGAGGCCGAAGCGGTCGCGGACGATCTCCCGGATACCGGGGCGGAAGCCGTCGGTGCAGATGTAGTGCGGGGCGGTGAACAGGTGCTCCCAGGCGCCGAGATGACGGCGGAAATGGGTCTCGTCGAGGCCGCCGTAGCAGATGACGTCCAGACCCAGGCCGCGCAGCCGGTGCAGGAGATCCTCGGCGCCGGCGAGGGTGTGGACGGGGTGGTCGCGCAGATGGTCCTCGCGTTCGGCGAAGTAGTCGGCGATGGCCTCCTGTTCGCTCACCCCGGCGCCGGTCTCCTCCAGCAGCACCTTCGCGGCCGCGAGCCGGGACTGCGAGAAGAGCCGCTGCTCCAGTTCCCGGGTGTAGGTGCCGCCGTACTTGAGGACGAGCCGGTGCAGGACGGGACTGAAGCTGTCGTTGAGCAGGACGCCGTCGATGTTGACGGCGGCGAGGCGCAGGGTGCGCAGTGCTTCCATGGGGGTCTCTCCCTCTCGCGGGCCGTTCGACAATCATGCAGGGGCCGTCGGGGCGGAGGGAGGATCAGGTACGGCGGCGGGCTGGTCAACTCCGCGGAATCCGGCCGGAAAAGGCCGTCGGCCGGGTTCTTTCGAGGGCGGTGCGGACTTCGGCTCCGACGGCAACGAGCCGGCGACATCCGCCAGTCAGTCCGCTTTTCGCCGCGCCCATCGGCATGGTTGAGGGCGAAAATACTTGGCCATACCATCACCGAGCGGAGTCATGCATGGATCGAGTCCCACCGCACTTGGCGAATCCTTTACCTGGTGGCCGACCCGAGAAAACCGGTAGGTCCGTATCTTATAGGCGTCGAACAGGGATTCAAGCCAACGAAGAGCATTCCGACGGGGGGTCGTCCGTGGGTCTGTCCGCCGGCGAGATCGGTGTCGGTCTGCCCATACCGCCTCGGCTGACCACCACGGTCCCCAAGGAGTACGTCCATCGCGCCTCCCTCGCCGAGGTGTTCCTCACCGGCTGCACCGCCGAGGACGACGGGCTGCGGTTCTCCCTCACCGGCCAGTGGCCCCGCGCCCACACGTTCTTCAACAGCGCCGACGGTTCGAGCCATGACCCGCTCCAGGCCGCAGAGACGTTTCGGCAGGCCGGCATGTTCGTGACGCACGCGGAACACGGTGTGCCGCTCGGCCACCACTTCGTGCTGTGGTCGCTCAGTTGCCACACGGATCTGGAGCGGCTGCGGATAGCCTCCCGCCCCACCGACTTCCGGCTCGACGTGGTCTGCCCGGACCCCGCACCGCGCGGCCGCGCCTCCGCGCGCCGGATGGGCATCGGGTTCACCTTGCGCCGGGACGGCGTGACCGTCGCCCACGGGGAGGGGCGGTACTCCGTCGTGACGCCGCCCGTGTATGCCCGGCTGCGCGCCAACCGGTCCGCGAGACAGCCGGCTTCGGCCGGCCCGGCCGTCGCCGCCGGGCCGATGCCACCGGCGTCCGTGGGCCGCACCTCCCCCGCCGACGTGGTGCTGACGGCCACGGACGTGCCGGACCGCTGGCTGCTCACCCCGGACCTGGACCACCCGATCCTGTTCGACCACGGCGGCGACCACCTGCCCGGCATGGTCCTGATGGAGGGCGCCCGGCAGGCCGCCTGCGCCCGGCTGGCGCCCCGGGCGCTGATCCCGGCGAGCACGTCCTCGTCGTTCCACCGCTACGTCGAACTCGACAGCCCCTGCTGGATCGACGTCACGGGGGTGACGGCCAGGGACGACGGCACGGCGACCGTCGACGTCGTCGGTGTGCAGGACGGCGAGACCGTCTTCACGTCCACGGTGAGCGGGCCGGTCGACCTGGCCTGAGACGGGGCGCCGTCGTGACACAGGTCCGCCGCCGGATCCCTGAGCAGGGGCCCGGCGGCGGACGTTCACCGGTCAGCGACGGTGACTGAAGGCATGCCGGTCCTCCACGGCCGGGCGGGCGAGGCCGTGCCGCTCCTCCACCGGACGGTGGGCAACGCCGTGCCGCTCCTCCATGGGGCGGTGAGCGACTCCGTGCCGCTCCTCCACCGGACGGTGGGCAACGCCGTGCCGCTCCCCCATGGGGCGGTGGGCGACACCGTGCCGCTCCTCCACCGGACGGTGGTGGTGCGGGCCCCAGGAGGCGGAGTCGACGTAACGCCCGCGGTCGTTGCGCAGGGTGGCGGTGTCGGCGTCGCGGTTCCACACGGAGGACCGGCGGTCCTGGTACAGGTCCGTCCGGGAGTCCCGGCCCTCCCCGGTGTGGACGCGGACCGTGGCACCGCCCGCCAGCCGGTAGTGGCGGAAGGTGTAGGTGTTGCCCGCGGCGTCCGACAGCGACCAGCCGCTGAGGTCGGCGTCCCGGCGCGAGATGTTCGTGACGTCCACCCACTCCCGGTTCAGCGCGCGGCCGGAGAAGACCGCGCGACCCTGCAGATCGTGCTGTACGGCACTGATGACGACCGCGTCACGGTGCGGCATCGGGGGCCGAGCGGCGGCCGCCGCGGCCGGCAGGGCCGTGACGCCCACCAGAGCGGCCGCCACGGCGGCGGCGGAGCCGAGACGGCGGGCGGTCACGGAGACGGAAACGGACACGTGGTCCCCCTTCGCGGGGTTCGAGCACACCCCGGTCGCGTGCGGCACGAAGCCGCAGGCCGCGCGGGATGTGTGGAGCGGGACGGCGACCGGTCGGCCGCGCAGCCACACCCTGCGCCCCGGCCGGGCGCGGACCGGGCGCCACACGGCGCCTATTACGGATCCTTCGCTTTCCCGTGACTCTCGGATGTAATGTCCATTTACTAGTTGAATGGGCGGGTTTGACGTCTCTTCACCCTGTTTCGCCCCGCAGGCAACGGCCTCGACCGCCACCGGACCGACGGGTGAACGGGTCTCGGGTCACCCGAAAGTGAGTAACAGTCAGCGCCCGATCGGCCGTGCGGAGAGAACCCGATCTTTCGCGCGTCACCAGGAATTTCCAAACTGGTTAGTAACAAGGGGGGTTCGGGAGAAAGCGTTTACCGCTACGTTTTGCCGTGCCTCATTGGCATGCTCACATCCTTCAGCGCACACCCTCCCCGTAGGAGACACCCCCATGCGCAGACTCGTTGCCTGTCTGGCGGCCGCGGTCGCCGCTCTCGGCGGGCTCACGGCGACGGCCACCCCGGCCGCGGCGGCCGGCTCGGGCACGTTCAGCGTGCTCACGTACAACGTCGCCGGACTTCCGCAAGGCCTGTCGAGCGCACCCACCCCGCGCGACACCAGCACCACGGAGATCGGCAAGCGCATCGCGCCGTACGACGTCGTCAACGTCCAGGAGGACTTCAACTACCACGCGTACCTGTACGCCACCGACACGCATCCCTACCGCACCGCGACCAGCGGCGGCGCGGGAATCGGCAGCGGCCTGAACACCGTCTCCACCTACGGCTGGGACGAGGACGACTTCGAGCGCGCCGGCTGGAACTCCTGCCAGCTCGACTCGGGCGACTGCCTCACGCCGAAGGGCTTCACCTTCATGCGCGAGCGGCTCGCCGAGGGCGTCTACGTCGACTTCTACAACCTGCACACCAACGCGGGCACGAACGACGGCGACGAGGCCTCCCGGGCCGCCAACCTCAGCCAGCTGACGTCCTTCATCAGCACCCACTCGGCCGGCAACGCCGTCGTGGTGATGGGTGACACCAACACCCGCTACACCCGCTCCGCCGACACCATCGCGGAGTTCGCCTCGGACAACGGGCTCACCGACGCCTGGGTGCAGCTGATCCGCGGCGGCAGCGCGCCCGCCAAGGGCAGCGACGCGCTGGTCTGCGACCAGTCCGGCGCGACCGTGCCCAACACCTGCGAGGTCGTCGACAAGGTCCTGTACCGCGGCAGCAAGCTGGTGAACCTGCACGCGACCTCGTACAACAACGAGCACGCCAAGTTCCTGACGAGCGACGGGCTGATGCTCTCCGACCACGACCCGATCACGGTCGGCTTCTCCTGGTCCGAGAACGCGGACTTCCAGCTGAGCGACCAGTTCGGCGGTCCGCACGGCGACTACTACCAGGACATCGACAAGGTCGCCGCCGGCGCCCGCGCCACCAGCATCTCGCTGCGCTCCGGCTCCCGCGTCGACCAGGTCGGCATCGCGCTCGCCGACGGCACGACCCTGACCCACGGCGGCACCGGCGGCACGGCGTCCTCACTGACGCTGGGCAGCGGCGAGTACGTGACGACGGCGTACCTGTGCGAGGGCAAGTACAACAACACGACCCGCATCTTCTACGCGAAGTTCACCACCAACCTGGGCCGCACCCTCGCGGGTGGTACGACGACCTCGAACTGCGTGACCCGCACCGCCCCGTCGGGCTGGCAGATCGCCGGCTTCCACGGCCGCTCCGGCGACGAGCTGGACAAGGTCGGCTTCATCTACACGAAGCGCTGACCGCGCCCGGCCGGCGGATCGTTCATGACGTCCGCTCATGACACCCGCCGGCCGGCAGGGGCGCGCGCCGCATCGGCGATGATGGCCGCATGGCCGCCATGGACCTCCGCATCGACGCCACCGACCTGCCCGGCCGTTCCTGCCCGGCGCCCGAAGACAGCGGTTTCTCCCGCTACGGCGACATCCACGTCGCCGTACAGCGCCGCAACCGCCCCGCCGAACTGCTCGATCCGCACCCCGGCGACGCCGTCTCCGCGACCTGGACCCTGCCGTGCGTCGCGGCGGTCTCGGTCACGGGCGTCGACATCACGGGGCCGCATGTCCAGGGCGGTCCCGGCGGCCGGTTCGTCTACCTGTCCTGGGGGACCGTGGACGCCGGGGGCGCCTTCACGATGTTCCGCCGGGCCAAGCTGATGCTCGGTGCCGTCCCCGGCGCGGTGGCCGAGGCGGCGGCGCGGGAGGGGCTGCTGGTCGGACGGCTCGGGCTGACCGACGGCCGAGGCATGCCGCTGTGCGCACGGGTCGTACCGCCGGCCGTCGAGTGGAGTGCCGGGAACGGTCCTCAGCCCAGTGCCTCGCAGTAGTCGGCGAGCGCGGTCTCGGTGTCCGTGAGGGGGAAGCGGGCGCCGAGGTACCCGTCGGGGCGGACGACGAAGCCGGTGGGGCCGTCCGGGCGGTAGAGCCGCGCGAACTCGCCGCCCGTGTCCAGGTATTCGGGGACGAGGGGCACGTGGGTGCCGTCCTCCGTGCGGACGGCCAGGACGTCCCAGCCCGGGGCGAGGACCGCCTTGATCACGTCGGTGGGGTCCGCCGCGTAGAGCAGCACGACGTGGTCCGGGCGGCCCCGCAGGATGTCCAGCAGGCGCAGCGGGTACGCGGCGACCGGGGTGGTGAGACCGGCGCAGTCCGGGGCGCGGTCGCCGGGCTGCGGGGCGTCGGCGGGGCCGTGGGCGGCGGTGGCGAGGGGGCCGTCCCGGTAGCCGACGAGGAGCTGGGCCTCACGGAGCAGGGCGGTCCGCGGATCGTCGGGGTCAGCCGTTCCGTGCACGGTGTGACGTACGGTGCGGCCGACCACCTCCTCGCCGACCGGGCGGCGCTCGGCGTCGTAGCTGGAGAGCAGGGCGGGTCCGGCTTCGCCGCGCAGGACGAGGGCGAGTTTCCAGGCGAGGTTGCAGGCGTCCTGGATGCCGGTGTTCATGCCCTGGGCTCCGATGGGCGGGTGGATGTGGGCGGCGTCCCCCGCGACGAAGACGCGGCCCTCGCCGTAGCGGTCGACGATGCGGTGGCCGATCCGGAAGACCGAGGACCAGCGCAGCTGGGAGAGGGTCGCGGGCCGGGGCGCGAGGCGGTCCACGACGGCCTGGAGGTCGGGCAGCTCGGGCAGCCGGCGTCCGCTCAGCGGGCCGTGGGCCACCGCGGCGGGGTCTTCGGGGCCGCCGGTGTCCTCGGTGACGCCGGAGGGTTCCGGCGGGACCCGCATCGACATGCGGTAGCGGCCCGGTCCGGGCAGCGGGATGCAGACCAGCAGGTCGTCCGTGGCGCCGTCCGCACCACGGTGCTCGGACCTCACGGCGTAGCCGGCCGGCAGGTCCCAGTCGGCCACCACGTCGCCGAGCATGTACTCCTCGGTGAAGGCCCCGCCCGCGAAGTCGAGGCCGAGACCTGCGCGGACCGTGCTGTGCGCGCCGTCGCAGCCGACCAGGTAGCGGACCCGCAGTTCCTCCTCCGCACCCGAGGCGCTGCGCAGCCGGGCGGTGACGCCGTCCGCGTCCTGGGTGAAGGAGAGCAGCTCGGTGCCGCGTTCGACGGCCGTGCCGAGCCCGTTCAGGTACTCCTCGACGATCCGCTCGACCTCGTACTGCGGCAGCGCGGCGAAGCCGTACGGCACCTCGGGCGGCAGCGTCAGCTCGACCCGGCCGGTCTGCCGGCCGTCGACGTAGCTCAGTTGCCCGCGCAGCGGCATGGCCTGCTCGACGACGGCCCGGGCCAGGCCCATCCGGTCCCAGATCTCGATGGTGCGCGGCTGGATGCCGACGGCCTTGGCGTACGGCAGCCGGGCCGGGAGCCGGTCGACGAGGCGGCAGTCCGCGCCGTGCCGGTGCAGTTCGGCGGCGGCGCTCAGCCCGACTGGGCCCGCGCCCACGATCAGGACGTCGGTTGCGTGCGTCACGGGTGTCTCCCCTGGTGGCCCCGGACCGGTTCCGTCCCCCCATGGTCACCCCGGGAGGGGCGGTCGGCGAGCCGGGACGCCGTCGCCGCAGGCAGCGGTCGGACCCGCCGGCGAAGATCGCGGCGCGGGTGGGGACCGACACGTCGCGCTGCGCACGATGCCGCCGTACAGCGGATCGGCAAGCGCTGTCTTTCCAGTCGCACGAGCAGGCCCTACCCGCAGGCCTCCCACGCCGTGGTCCGTGCGTTGACCATCGATGGTTTTGATTGAGTTTTGTACCATTTCGGAGAAACCGCTTCACCAAAACGCGGGCCGATCCCGATCGCCGGGTGTTAGAAATTGGCCACAGAACGTCGGGCTGCGCACAGCCCTGCACGCCATCCCTGTTGTGAAATGGGACGATCTTGCCCAAGTCGAGACCTCTGACCGGCAATTGGCGCGTCGCAAGACGCCTCCAGGCCATTCTGCTCATCCCCGTGCTCGTCGCCCTCGGCCTCGGCGGCGTCCGGGTGAAGCACTCGATCGACACGCTGCGCGACGCCAACGACGCGGTGCACGTCGCGGAGTTGGTGCAGGCGGCGAACGCCTACGCCAGTGACGCGATCAACGAGCGCGACGTGTCGGTCATCCCGCTCCTGGAGGGCAACCGGGACGCGCCCGCCGTGGTGGCGGCCCGCAAGGTCACCGACGCCGACGCCAAGGTGTTCGACGCGGCCGTGGCCCGGGCGCCGAGGACCGCGGGCCTCGTCCGGCGGATCGAGCTGGTGCGGGCGGGCGAGAAACAGCTGGCGGCGGTGCGGGCCAACGCGTTCACGGCCAGGTCGTCCGGGGTGCAGACGGAGGAGAGCTACCACGCCGTCCAGCACCCCCTGATGGAGCTCTCCAACGAACTGGGCTTCGGCAGCAACAACCAGGCCAGCTTCGGGCGCACCCTGTACGCCATCTCCCTCACCCAGGCCGCGGAGTCGCTGGTCCGCAGTATCGGTACGCACCTGCTGGTCGAGGACCGCGACGCGCTCGGCGAGGGCGAACTGCAGAACCAGCTCGGCTCGTTCAGCTCCTACGCCTACCTGGAGCAGGTGGGCCTCCAGGAGTACGCGGGCGCCGGTACCGCCGGGGACATGGCCCGGCTACGGGCGGCGCTGGCGGACGCGCAGCAGAAGGGGGCGCGGCAGACCGCCGAGGCCGCCCGGAAGACCAAGGCGGCCGGGCAGGCCTTCGTGACGCCGCCGGCCCTGTCGAAGATGATCAGCGAGATCGCCAGTGGGAGGACGACCGAACAGCTGGCCGCCGAGGGCATCACACCCGAGTCGTTCTTCGCCGCGTCCGCGCTCGCCTTCGACGCCTACCGGGGTATCGAGGTGCATCTCACCGACACCGCCCTCGCCGGTGCCCGGAGCGTCGCCTCCGAGGCCAGGCGGGCCGCGATCACCAACGGCTCCGTCACGCTCGGCGCCGTACTCGCGGCCGTTCTCCTCGCCGCGTGGGTGGCCCGCTCGATGAGCCGCGGCATGCGCCGGCTCAGTGCCTCGGCGATGGAGATCGCCGAGCGGCGGCTGCCGGCGGTGATCACCCAGCTGTCGCAGGCCGTGCCCGGCCAGGTGGACACCAAGGTCACGCCGATCCCGATCACCACGACCGACGAGATAGGCGAGGTCGCCCGCGCCTTCGACCACGTGCACCGGGAGGCGGTGCGGCTGGCCGCCGAGCAGGCCCTGCTGCGCGGCAACGTCAACACGATCTTCACCAACCTGTCCCGCCGCAACCAGTCGCTGATCGAGCGCCAGCTCGCCCTGATCACCCGTCTGGAGGAGCGCGAGGCCGACCCCGAGCAGCTGGCGAACCTGTTCAGGCTGGACCACCTGGCCACGCGGGTGCGCCGCAACGGCGAGAACCTGCTGGTCCTGGGTGGCGAGCGCCCCACGCAGCAGTGGGACCACCCGCTCCCCCTGGTGGACGTCATCCGGGCCGCGGCCTCCGAGGTGGAGCAGTACGAGCGGATCGAGCTCGCGGGCGTCCCGGAGGCCGAGGTCCACGGCCGTGCCGTCACCGACCTGGTGCATCTGCTCGCGGAACTGCTGGAGAACGCCACCTCGTTCTCCTCGCCACGCTCGACGGTGCGGGTCACGGCGACCCGGCTGCCGGACACCCGGATCATGGTCGAGATCCACGACCAGGGCATCGGCCTGCGGCCCGAGGACTTCGCGCTGATCAACCACAAGCTGGCGAACCCGCCGACCGCCGACGCCGGCGTCTACCAGTACATGGGCCTGTTCGTGGTGGGCAGGCTCGCCGACCGGCACGGCATCCGGGTCCAGTTGCGGCCGGCCGCCGGAGAGTCCGGCACCACCTCCCTCGTCATGCTCCCGGGCACCGTCACCTGGCGCAGCGGCGCCGAGTCCGACGCCGACACGCTGGCGCTCGCGACCGTCAGGGCACAGGCGACGCCCGGCCTGGCCGCGCTGCTCGCGGACGGGCCGGCGGATCCGTTCGGCGCGCACGAGGCCTGGGACGACGGCGAGCCGGCACCCGGCCCCGCGGTGCCCTCCGGCACGTCTCCCACCACCCTGTCCGCCGCGGCCGGACCCCCCGCCGCCACCGCCACCACCGCGGCCACGTCCGCCCCCGCCGGACCCGAGCCCGTCGGACCCGCCGCGCCGTCCGGTCGTCCCCGGCGCGCGTCGAAGCGCGGCCGTCGCCCCGCCGGGGACGGCTGAGCCCACGGCGCCCGGTCAGGGCGGCGGTACCGGGCGCAGGGCCCGCACCACCGCCCAGACGACGGAGATGAACGGCACGGCCACGACGGCGCCGATCACCCCCGCGACGATGCTGCCCGCGATGACGGACACGGCGACGACGAGGGGGTGCAGCCGCACCGCCCAGCTCATCACCAGCGGATGCAGCACATGGCCCTCCAGCTGGCCGATGACGACGATGAGCACGAGGACGGCGGCGGCCGTGATCGGGCCCCGCCCGGCCAGCGCCACCACCGTGGCCACGCTCAGCGCGACCGGTGAGCCGACCAGCGGGACGAACGCGGCGAAGAACTCCAGCAGGGTGAGCGGCAGCGCGAGCGGCACCCGCAGGACGAGCAGGGCGATGCCGACGAGGACGGCGTTGACGGCGGCCACGATGATGATGCCGCGGGTGTACCCGGCGAACGTCCGCCAGGCCGCGTGCCCCGCCCGGTCCCAGGCGTCGCGGGCGCCGGCCGGCAGCAGTTCGCTGCTCGTCCAGGCCCACAGCCGTTCGCCGGAGTGGATGAAGAAGACGGAGGTGAAGAGCGCGAGCGCGCCGCCGGTGACCAGTTCGACGAGGGTGCCGAAGCCGCTGAGCGCCTGGCTCGCCAGGTTGGAGCGGTGGGCCTGGATGTAGTCGACGATCTGCTGCTGGAGGTGCGACAGGGCGCCCGGGCCGAACCGGAAGGGCGGGTGCTGCAGCCAGACCTCGATGCGGTGGATGCCACCGCGGAACTCGTCGGCCAGCGTCGCCGACTCCTGCGCGACCGCGTTGCCCACGAGGGCCAGCAGGCCGAAGAACAGGCAGATGCTGCCGACCAGGCTCACCGCCACGGACAGCGGCCTGGGGAGCCACCGGACCAGCAGGTCGGCGAGCGGACGCAGCACCGAGGTGACGACGAGGGCCAGGAAGACGGCGCCGGCGATCAGCTGGAAGCGGCCGAGGACGACGAAGACGCCGTAGACGGCGGTGCCGACGACGATGAGCCGCCAGGCGTAGGCGGCGGCGATCCGCAGGGCGGGGACGACGATCCCGCCGGCGGAGGCGGCGGCGCGTGCGCCGCGGGCCCGTTTCGGGATCCGGATCGCGGGTGTGGTCCGGCCGTCCGGTGTCGTGCCGCGGGCCCGGCGCGCGCGGCCCCGCCCGGCCGTCGGCCCGTCCGCACCCGCCACCGTGCCTCCCGTTGCCGGCCTCCGTCACCTCTCATGCACGTTAGGGGCATTTCGGCCGGCGGGCGGGTTGCGGTGGGCCAAGGGGGTCAGCCCGGTCAGCGGGCCGCCGTCTCGGAGACGGCGGTGCGGACGGCTCGTTCCACCAGGTTCACGCCGTCCGGCATGGACGCGTTCCCGTCGGAGAGGACGGCGACGAGGTAGTGGTGGCCGCCGTTCGTGATGCGCCCGATGCTGTTGATGTCCCACCGGCCGGTCGTGGTGCGCATGAGCCAGCCGTTCTTCAGCGCCCACCCGGAGTCGGTGGCGGCGGAGACGCCCCAGGACTGGCCGGCGGAGATCTCGGTCATCAGGGTGCCGATGCGGTTGCGGGACGCCGTGTCCAGCGGGGAGGGGCCGGCGCCGAAGACCGCCTCGAGCAGTCGTATCTGGTCGGTCGCGGTGGTCCGGGTCAGCCCCCACAGGCCGCCGGGGCCGCCCTGGGTGGAGGTCAGTCCGAGCCGCTTGTTGGCCGACGCCAGGCCGGGGGCCTCGCCGATGGCCCGCCACAGGGCGGTGGCCGCGGTGTTGTCGCTGTTGCGGATCATCACCTGCGCCTCGGCGTTCTCCCGTGCGGTGAGGTCGCGCCGGTGGTCCCGTGCGTGCAGGAGCATCGCGGCGAGGATGTCGACCTTGACGATGCTCGCCGTGTCGTACGGCGTGTCGTCGCCGTAGACGGCGGGTGCCCCGCCGGTCCGGTCGAGGTCGAGGACGGCGGCGGTCACCTGAGCCTTGTCCGGCGCCCCGACGGCGGTACGGAAGGCGGTGGTGCCGGATCCGGCCTCGGCCGCCATGGCCGCCGGCGCGGCTCCGGCGAGCAGGGCCACCACCGTGGCCACGACGGACAGGGTGCGGTTGAGCATGGCGGGAACCTTCGCAGTTCGGGTCGGAGGGACACAGAGCTGCGAACGTAGACAAAATGTCCGTCCTGCGACATGACGGCCGCCACGACGGGACCGGTTCGGGGCCGATTGTGAGCAGGGCAACAGGGCCTGCCTGTGAGCAGGGCGACAGCTGCTCACGCGGGTGGACCTTCCGCTGTACGGAACGTGAATTCCGCATGCCTCATCCGTGTCGGTCCGGGGGAAGAATGAGGTCAGTGTGGCGGACCTGGCCTCTGGGAGGTGCCATGAGCACGTCGGCGGAACCGCGGGTGAGCGGTCTGGAGGTCCGGTCCATCGACTACGTGCCGCTGGACGAGCGGCACGGCAAGCTCTGGCATCTGGGCCCGTTGTGGTTCATGTCCAACGCGCAGATCGCCACCCTGGCCGTGGGGCTGATCAGCATCACGGAGGGCGGCAATCTGATCTGGTCGCTGCTGGCGATCGTCTCGGGCACGCTGATCGGCACGTTCTTCATGGCGTTCCACTCGGCGCAGGGGCCGCAACTGGGACTGCCGCAGATGATCCAGTCCCGTCCGCAGTTCGGCTACGTCGGGGCGCTGCTGGTGTGGCTGTTCGCGTACGTGCAGTACGCGGGCTTCAACGTGTTCAACACCATCCTGGCCGGTCAGGCCCTCAACACCACGATCCACGGCGGGGTGAAGCTGTGGGTGGTCGTGGTCACGGTGATCGGGCTGGTCGTGGCGCTGGTGGGGTACGACGTCATCCACAAGGCCGAGCGGTTCCTGACCTACACGTTCCTGGTCGTCTTCGGGATCTTCACCGTCGGAGTCCTGGTCACGCTGCACTACCCGCCGGGCTCCTTCGACCTCGGCGCCTTCCGGGCCACCCCGTTCCTGGCGCAGTTCGGCGTGGTCGCCGGCTACCAGATCAGCTGGGCCATCTACGTCTCGGACTACTCGCGCTACCTGCCGCCGGACGTCACCGTCCGCAAGACGTTCTACTGGACCTACTTCGGCTCGGCGCTGGGCGGCATCTGGCTGATGGTGCTCGGCACGCTGCTGGCCGGCTGGGCGGGCCCCCGCTTCGACACGATCACTTCGATCAACGCCGCCGGCGACAAGGTCTTCGACGGCTTCGGCGCGATCGTGCTGCTGTTCTCCGCCCTGGGCCTGATCTCGGTCACCGCGCTGAACATGTACGGCGGCTCCCTGACGCTGATCAGCGCCATCGACTCGTTCAAGCGGGTGCGGCCGACCCTGGGCGTGCGGCTGGTCACCCTCGTGGTGACCGCGGCGCTCTCCCTGATCGGCGCGCTGGCGGCGACGTCGAACTTCCTGACGAACTTCAACAACTTCCTGCTGCTGGTGCTCTACCTGTTCATCCCGTGGACGTCCGTGAACCTGATGGACTACTACGTGGTGCGCCGGGGCCACTACGCGATCGCCGAGATCTTCAAGCCGAACGGCATCTACGGCCGCTGGGGCTGGCGGGGGATCATCTCGTACCTGGTCGGGTTCGCCGTCATGATCCCGTTCTTCTCGGTCGGCACGCTCTATGTCGGTCCCGCCGCGAAGGCCCTCGACGGCGCCGACATCTCCCTGTTCGTCGGGTTGCCGGTGTCGGCGCTGCTGTACTGGTGGCTGACCCGCTCGATCGACGTCGAGGCGGAGACCCGTATCGCCGAGGCGGAGGCGGCCGCCCTGGAGCAGGCGTCGCACGAGCACCGCGAGCCGTAGGGGCCCGGCGCCCTCGCAGGCGGCAGCCGGTCCCCATCTGGACGCGGAGGCGGACCAGCCGGTGGGTCCGCTCTACCGCCGCGTGCCGGTGTCCGCCGGTCCGGTGGACGAGGGGTTCGTGGACACCCTCGTCGACACCTTCCTGCTACGGCACGACAGGCAGGTCAGTAGGCGGAGTTGACGTTGTCGATCGAGCCGTACCGGTGCGCGGCGTAGTTGGCGGCGGCGGTGATGTTGGCGACCGGGTCGGTGACGCTGTGGGCCGTGCCGGACACATGGTACGCGTTGAAGGTGGGGTCGATCACCTGGAGCAGGCCCTTGGACGGCGTGCCCTTCTTGGCGTTGACGTCCCAGTTGTTCTGGGCGCCCGGGTTGCCGCCGGACTCGCGCATGATGTTGCGCTTGAGGCCGTCGTAGCTGCCCGGGATGCCCTTGGACTTCATGATCTGCAGGGACTGCTTGATCCAGCCGTCGAGGCTGTTGGCGTAGCCGCCCTTCTGGGAGGCGGTGCGACCGCTGTCAGCGGAGGTGGCCGTGACCGCGGTCGAGGTGTGCGCCTGCGTCATCTCGGCAGCCTGTGCGTTCGCCGGCATCAGGGTGAGGGCGGCGGCCGCGGCACCCGTGGTGACCAGGCCGGTCAGGCCGAGGGTGCGAAGGCGGGCGATGCGGGTGCGGTTGATCGTGGTCATGTGTGAGGAACTCTCCGGTCTGGGACGGCGTCGGCGCCGGCCGCGGTGCGCGGCGGCGGTGGGCGGAGCCCGTACTACCGGCGGGAGCTGGGCGGGACCGGCGGGGTTCCGCTCGGCCCGTCTCCCGGCGACGAGAGCAATGGTTAGCGGCAGCCGGAGCCGGAGGCAAAGACGTGACGTACTACCCGACTTAGGACTCAATGCCTGAAATGCCTGCTTATATATGACTTACGGGCAGTTCAGGGGGTTCCGTTCCTACGATGCTCGATAGGATGTGATCTGGCTCCTATGGGGGGTGTCACGCATCCGGGGCCCTTTCGGGGGGTCCGCGGCCCGAGATCGGCGGCCTCCACGGGTCACGTACAGGCCGCGTCGAGGGAGCCGACGTGCCCGGCGGCACGCTGTTCACCCTCACCCCGCCGCTCGCCGCGGCACGGACCCGTTCGACGGGCAGCGCCTGACGTCAGCGCACCGCCGGCAGCTCCTGACCCGCGGGCTTCCACCGCAGGTGGACGCTCTCCCCGTCCTGCCCGGCCCGCAGCAGGGACAGACGGGGGCGGACGGCGTCGGTACGCGCGGTGGGCGGCCTGCGCCGGCCGGCCCGGAACTGCACCGGCCACTCGGCGGCCGCTCCCGCGTACTCCTGCTCGGCGGCCGCGTGCAGGGTCCAGTGCGGGTCGTACAGGTGGGTACGGCCGAGGGCGCACAGGTCGGCGCGGCCGGCGAGCAGGATGGAGTTCACGTCGTCGTAGGAGGCGATGGCCCCGACGGCGATGACGGCCGCGCCGGTGGCGGCGGCGACCTCGTGCCGGATGCGGTCGGCGAAGGGGGTCTGGTAGGAGCGGCCGTAGGCGGGCTTCTCGTCCTTGGTGACCTGACCCGTGGAGACGTCGATGGCGTCGGCGCCGTGGGCGACGAAGGCGCGGGCGATCTCGACCGCGTCGTGCTCGGTGTTGCCGTCCGGCATCCAGTCGGTGGCGGAGATCCGCACGATCACCGGGCGGCCGGCGGGCCAGGCGGCGCGGACGGCGTCGAAGACCGCCAGCGGGAAGCGGAGGCGGTTCTCCAGCGGCCCACCGAACTCGTCGGTGCGGTGGTTGGCGAGCGGCGAGAGGAACGAGGAGAGCAGGTAGCCGTGGGCGCAGTGGAGTTCGAGGAGGTCGAACCCGGCGTCCGCGCCGCGGCGGGCGGCCGCCGTGAACTCGTCCCTGATCCGGTCCAGGTCGGCACGGGTGAGTTCGCGCGGGGTGGGTGAGCCGGGGCCGTAGGGCAGCGGGGAGGGGCCGACGGTCTCCCAGTTGCCGTCCGGGAGCGGTTCGTCCATGCCCTCCCACATCAGGCGGGTGGAGCCCTTGCGGCCGGAGTGGCCGAGCTGGAGGCCGATGCGGGCGGTGCTGTTCGTGTGCACGAAGTCCACCACCCGGGTCCAGGAGTCGCGTTGCGTGTCGTTCCACAGGCCGGTGCAGCCGGGGGTGATCCGGCCCTCGGGCGAGACGCAGACCATCTCGGTCATCACCAGGCCGGCCCCGCCCATGGCCTTCGAGCCGAGGTGGACGAGGTGGAAGTCGCCCGGGACCCCGTCGACGGCGCAGTACATGTCCATCGGGGAGACGATCACCCGGTTCTTCAGCTCCAGCCGGCCGATGCGGAACGGCTGGAACATGGCGGGGGCCCGGCTGCTCGCGCCCTGGGCCGTGGCGAAGGCGGTGTCGACGCGGTCGGCGAACCCGGCGTCGCGGGTGCGCAGGTTGTCGTAGGTGATGCGGCGGGAGCGGGTGAGCAGGTTGAAGCAGAACTGGGTGGGTTCCTGGCGGGCGTACATGCCGATGTTCTCGAACCACTCCAGCGAGGCCTGCGCGGCCCGCTGGGTGGACTCGACGACCGGCCGCCTCTCGCTCTCGTAGGCGCCCAACGCGCTGTGCGTGTCGGGGTGTTCGTGCAGGCAGGCGGCGAGGGCGAGGGCGTCCTCCATGGCCAGCTTGGTGCCGGAGCCGATGGAGAAGTGCGCGGTGTGGGCGGCGTCGCCGATCAGGACCAGGTTCCCGTGGTGCCACCGCTCGTTGCGCACGGTCGTGAAGTTCAGCCACCTGGAGTTGTTGGCGAACACCCGGTGGCCGTCGAGTTCGGCGGCGAACAGCTCACGGACCCGGGTCACCGCCTGTTCGTCGGAGGCGCCCGGCGCGAACACCGTGTCCTCGGTGGCGTCGAAGCCCGCCCGGCGCCAGACGTCCTCGTGCATCTCCACGATGAACGTCGAGCCGGCGTCGGAGTAGGGGTAGCCGTGCACCTGCATCACCCCCCACTCCGTCTCCTTGACGAAGAACTGGAAGGCCTCGAAGACGCGGTCCGTGCCGAGCCACATGTACTTGCTGTGCCGGCGGTCCAGGGAGGGGCCGAAGGCGTCCGCGTGGGCCGTGCGCACGGCGGAGTTGACGCCGTCCGCGCCGACGACGAGGTCGTGCGAGGCGCGCAGCCCGGCGACCTGCGGCGCCAGGGTGCGGAAGCGCAGGGTGACGCCGAGGTCGCGGCAGCGCTCCTGGAGGAGGCGCAGGAGTTCCTTGCGGCTCATCGCGGCGAAGCCCTGGCCGCCGACGGTGTGGCTCTCGCCCCGGTAGTGGATGTCGATGTCCGTCCAGCGGGCGAAGCGGCGGGCCATGGCCTCGGCGAAGACGGTGTCGGCGTTCTCGATGCCGCCGAGCGTCTCGTCGGAGAAGACCACGCCGAAACCGAACGTGTCCTCGGGGGCGTTGCGCTCCCACACGGTGATCTCGTGGGCGGGGTCCAGCTGCTTCAGCAACGCCGCGAGGTAGAGCCCGCCCGGGCCACCGCCGATGATCGCGATTTTCACCGGAGTTCCTCTCACTGCTCGGCGACCGGCTCGGCGGCCTGTCCCTGTTCGACGGTCTGCTTCTGTCCGGCAGTCTGCTTCTGTCCGACGGTCTGTTTCCGTTCGTCGGCCCGCTCGCGTTCGGCGGCCTGCTCCTGCTCGATGATCCGGCGGAGCGCGAACCGCTGGAGCTTGCCGCTGGTGTTGCGCGGCAGGGTGTCGCGGAAGCGCACGTCCCGCGGGTACTTGTAGGGCGCCAGGACCTGCTTGACGTGGTCCTGGATCTCCCTGGCCTTCGCGGCGTCCCCGGTGACGCCCTCGCGCAGCACGACGAAGGCGCACACCACCGAGCCGCGCTCCGGGTCGGGCCGGGCCACCACGGCCGACTCGAGGACGTCCGGGTGGGTGTCGACGGCCGCTTCCACCTCGGGTCCGCCGATGTTGTACCCGGAGGAGACGATCATGCTGTCGCTACGGGCGTGGTAGTGGAAGTAACCGTCCTCGTCGCGGTGGAAGATGTCGCCGGTGACGTTCCAGCCGTTCACGACGTAGTCCTGCTGCCGCTTGTCGTCGAGATAGCGGCAGCCCACCGGGCCGATGACGCCGAGCCGCCCCGACTCCCCCGGGCCGAGCTCCTCGCCGTCGAGACCGAGGACGGCGGCCCGGTATCCGGGCACCGGGCGGCCGGTGGCGCCGGGCCTGATGTCGTCGCCGGCGGCGGAGATGAAGATGTGCAGCAGCTCGGTCGCGCCGATGCCGTCGATGACCTTCAGCCCGATGCGGTCGCGCAGTTCCTCCCAGGTGGTGAGCGGTATGTGCTCACCGGCCGAGACCCCGGTGCGCAGTCGGCGCAGCCGGCCCTCCCTGCCGTCGCGCACGATCGCCTTGTAGGCGGTGGGCGCGGTGGCGAGGACGGTGACGCCGTGCTTCTCGACGAGGTCGGCGAGCTGGGGCGGGGTCGCCGTCTCGGTGAGCAGGGCGCAGGCGCCGGCGCGCAGCGGGAAGACGACGAGCATGCCGAGGCCGAAGGTGAAGGCGAACGGCGCGGTGCAGGCGACCAGGTCGTCCGGCCGCAGCCGCAGGACGTGCCGTCCGAAGGTGTTGTCGATGGACAGGATGTCCCGGTGGAAGTGCATGGTGATCTTGGGGACGCCGGTGCTGCCCGAGGTCGGCCCGAGGAGCGCCACGTCGTCGCCGGCGGTGTCGACGTTCGTGAACTCGCCCGATTTCACCGCGCACCGGGCCACCAGGTCGCCGGCACCGCTCCCGCCGTACTCGACCACCCTCAGGCCGGGCAGTGCGTCGCGGAACTCGTCGGTGAAGCGGTGGTCCACGAGGGCGAGCGCGGGCCGGGTGCGGTCGGCGATCGGGACGAGCTCGCGGGCGCGCAGCGCGGCCATCGTGGTGACCACCACTCCGCCCGCCTTCAGGACACCGAGCCAGCAGGCCACCGTCCAGGGGGTGTTGGGCGCGCGCAGCAGGACGCGGCCGCCCGGCACCAGGCCGAGGTCCTCGGTGAGGACCTGGGCGACCTGGTCGGCGCGGGTGCGCAGTTCGCCGTACGTCCACAGCTCCCCGGCCGGGGTGCGCAGGGCGGGGCGGTCGGGGCCGTACCGCTCGACGGCCGCGTCGATGAGTTCGCCGGCCGCGTTGAGGCGTTGCGGGTAGGCCAGTTCGGGGGTGGTGAACTCGATGACGGGCCACTGTTCGGCGGGCGGCAGGTGGTCCCTGGCGAAGGTGTCCAGGTGCGAGGTGGGTGAGAGCGGAAGAGCCAACGCGGGGTTCCTTCCGGGAGCCCGCCGGTGGTGTACGGCGGGCGGCTCAGGCGGGGCGGATCATGCCCTCCTGGACCACGGTGGCCAGGTGGCGGTGGTCGCGGGTGAAGAAGCGGCCGCTGCCCAGCCCGCGGCCGGCCTCGGCGGCCACCGCTTCCTGGGCGTAGAGCAGCCAGTCGCCGACCGGTGCGGGACGGTGGAACCACATGGCGTGGTCGAGGCTGGCGGTGACCAGGCCGGGGTCGGCCCAGGCGAGGCCGAGGACGCGCAGGACGGGTTCGAGGATGGTGTAGTCGCAGACGTAGGCGAGCGCGGCGAGGTCGCGCTGGGCGTCGGTGAGTCCCTCGACGGGGCGGAGCGCGTCGAACGGCCGTACCCAGACGGCCTGGTGCGGCAGGCGCGCGCCGTCGACGGTGAGGTAGACCGGGCCGGGCACGTGGCGCATGTCGAAGCCCCGGCCGCCGCTCCAGTAGGCCTTGGAGCCGTCGGTCATGGTCCCCCCGGAGCGCTCGGCGAGGTACTCGGCCGAGCCCGGCAGGGACCCGGGATCGGGCACGTCCGCGGGGAACTCGGCACCGAAGGCCGAACCGGGCTCTCCCGCCGCGAAGTTGGCGAGGCAGACGTAGAGGACCTTGCCGTTCTGGTAGCCGCGCACCTGACGGGTGCTGTAGCCACGGCCGTCGCGCAGCACCTCGACCTCGTAGCGGACCTCTGCGCCGATGTCGGCCGGGCGCAGGAAGTAGCTGTGCATGGAGTGCAGCGTCTTGCCGTCGGTCACCGAGCGCATCGCCGCGGCGGCGGCCTGGGCGACGAGGTCGCCGCCGTAGGCCTTGGGCCAGGGGCAGGGCTGGGTGGTGGCGGTGAAGGCGAGGTCGAAGTGCTCGGGTGGGGCGGGCTTGAGGGTGAGGGCCGCGGTGACGATCGCGGAGGCCGGGGCGGTCTCGCCGGCCGGCCCGGCCGGGGCGCCGGTCACCGGTTCAGCCAGTCGCGCAGGTCGGTGTCGGCCACGTCGGGCAGGTTCACCACGATGTTCTCCGGGGTCCGGGTGGTCATCCACACCAGCGGCCTGGTTCTCGACAGGTTGCACTCGACGTGCGGCATGAACGGCGGGACGAAGACCCAGTCGCCCTCCTCCATGTCGAGGTAGTCCTCGAACTTCTCGCCGAAGTAGATCCGGGCCCGACCGGACAGGACGTAGCCGCCGGTCTCGGCCTCGCCATGGTGGTGGGAGACCGAGCGGTAGCCGGGTTCGTTGCTGACCTTGCCGTACCACAGGCGGCGCGCCGGGGTGTGCCGGGCGCTGACGCCCGACACGCGGACGGCGCCGCCCGAGTCGGCGGTGTTGACGTCCTCCTGGCCGGCCCGGGTCACGACCGGGGCGACGATGCCGCTGGGCAGCCGGTACATCGCGTTGTCGCCCTCGAGCCGGTACTTGCCGAGGTCAGGCTCCATGGAATCGACTCCGTTTCCGTGGGCTCGCCGGGGTCCGGATCCGGACCGCGCGCTGTATCTCGTATCTTTCACGGTCGTCATTTATTGTCAATACGACCGGCCGTGCGGCCGGCGCCGGACACCACCGAACCGGAGGCCCGATGACTCCCGTCGCCGTGAACCCGCCCGCCCTGCCCGTCCCGAGCGGCTACTCGCACGGAACCCTCGCCGGGAACACGCTGTACCTGGGCGGCCAGACCGCGCTGGACGCCGACATGAAGATCGTCCCGGGCGGGATCGTCGAGCAGTTCCGGCAGGCGTTCGGCAATGTACTGACCACCCTGCGGGCGGCCGGGGGCGAGCCCGAGGACCTGGTGAGCGTGACGATCTACCTCACCGACATCCCCGGCTACCAGGCCCACGGCAAGGAGATCGGCAAGGTGTGGCGGGAGCTGGCGGGGCCGGTGTACCCGGCGATGGCGGGCATCGGCTGCACCGCGCTGTGGCAGCCGGAGGCGATGATCGAGATCCTCGGTGTGGCGGTGATCCCGGAGGACCGGCTGGTCAGGCCGTAGACCGGGGCCGGGGCCGGGGGCGCTACCGGGTGTGTATGACCGCCAGGGCGTGGGCGCGGGCGGGCTCCCGCAGGGTCCTGTCCAGTTCCTCGAAGAGCGCGCCGGCGGTTTCCCCCATCCAGCCCGGCGGCAGCAGGGACAGCGGCAGTCCGGGGTCGCGGTACGGGAGCCTGCGCCACTCGGTGAGCATCGGCAGGTAGATCCCGAACGCCTCGCGGGCCGGGACCGCGCCCACCGCGGCGCGCTCGCGCACAGGGCGGTAGCGCTCCAGGAAGTCCGCGTACAGCGCGGTGAGCTCGTCGAGGTCCCACCACTCGCGGACCTTCGCCGACAGGTCGCCGAAGGCGAAGTGGTCACCGGTGAAGATGTCCACGTACGGCGTCAGCGCGAGGCGTTGCAGGGTGCGGCGGGTCTCGTCGGCCAGGATGCCGGGCGCCACCCACACGCCGGGGGCCGCGGTGCCGAAGCCGAGACGGGTCAGGGCGGTGCGCAGGGCGTGCCGCTTGTCGCGCTCGGACTCGGGCACGGAGAACACGACGACGAGCCAGCCGTCGCCGGCCGCGGCCCGGTTCCGCTCGAAGATCCGCACGTCACCGTCTTCGAGCACCTCCAGCGTGCCGGCGGAGACGGCGTACCCGGCGGCACCCTCGTGGCGCTCCCCGCGCAGCACCCCGCGCCGCTTCAGCCGGGAGACCGCCGAGCGCACGGCCTGCCCCTCCACGCCGAGGTCGGCCATCAGGCGTATCACGGAGGCGACGGAGAGCCAGTTGTGCTCACCGCGCGCGTACAGCGCGAAGAGGGTGATGATCAGCGGGCCCAGCCGGCTGTCCCGGCCGCCCGCGCCGACGGTGGACGACGGCCCGACGTGCGCTGTCATGCCCACCCACCTCCGGCCGGAGTCACCCTTCTGATCGCCCAGCAGCCTACCGCGCGTGCGGGAGCCGCGGCGGCGCAGCGGATCACTGCCGCGGGGCCCCGCCGCGCACGTCGCGCCGGGCGCGCCTGGCGACGTACAGACCGGCGGTACGGCGCGGGCGGCGGCGTCCGACCGGGCATCGAATGCCGCGGCGCCGTCGTTCTCCCTGACACCTCTCGGTACCTCTGGTACCTCTAGTGCTCCAGATACCTCTGGTGCCTTCGCCGTCTTTTTTGGGGAGTCCGTCATGACCACACCCCGGGACCTGTTCCTGGTCACCGTGTACGACGCCGCCGCGCGGCCCGTCGAGCAGGGTGACCTCTCGCTGGCGCTCGCGGGAGCCGAACTGGTCGATCTCATCGACGCCGGGGCGGTCGCGCTCGACGACGAGCTCATCGTGCCCGCGCCGGCGGGCGCGACGGAGGACCGGCTCCTGGGCGAGGCGGCGGCGGCGCTGCGCCGGGAGACGCCGTACGAGTCGGTCGAGGACTGGCTGTGGCGGCGGGGGCGCGGCCTGGGCGCCGCCTACCTGGACGCCCTGGAGGCGGACGGGACGGTCGCCCAGCAGCGGCGGCGCTGGCTGCCGCTGCCGACCGGGCGGACGGAGGCCCCCGACTCGCCCGAGCGCGCGCGGGCGCACGAGCGCTGGGCGTCCGGGGAGCCCGTGCTCGCCGCCCTGGCGGCCGCGGTGGGCATCCGGGACGAGGCGGCCAAGGACCTCGCGAGTTCCGTCTCCGACCCGATCGTGACGGTGGTGGCCGCCGTGGACGACGCCGTGACGGAGCTGGCAGCCGTGCGCCAGCGCAGGGAGATCGAGGACGCGGCGTTCGACAACGTCTGGCGCGGCCTGTGACGGTGGCTGCCGTGCGACGGCGCCCGGAGCGCCCGTGAGCACCGCCGCCCGGGCGCCTCGCCCGGGCGGCCTGCCGTCGTGCCGGCACCGTTCCGGCCGTCACTGGGCCGCCCCCTGGCCGGCGCGACCGCGAACCACCTGCCGTCGAGCCCCTGACCGTCGCGGGGCCCTCACTTGAGGCCGCTGAGCATGACGCCCCTGATGTAGTACTTCTGCAGCAGCAGGAAGAGGACCAGGACCGGCAGGACGCTCAGGACCAGGCCGGCCATGACGATGGGCAGGGTGCGCGTCGGGTCGACGTAGTCCTGGAGGAACTGGATGCCGACGGGCAGCGTCATCACGTCCGGGTCGGCGGTGGAGACGAGCAGGGCCCAGATGTACTCGTTCCAGGCGTCGACGAAGGTCAGCAGGCCGAGGGTGACCAGGACCGGTTTGGTCTGCGGGACGACGATCCGCCACCACACGGCGAACTCGCCCGCCCCGTCGATGCGCGCGGCCTCCAGGACCTCGTCCGGGAGGGAGACCATGAACTGGCGCGTCAGGAAGATGCCGAAGCTGCTGACGAGGAACGGCATGGCCAGGGCCAGGATGCTCACGGTCAGTCCCGCGCCGCCGCGCCCGAGCAGGTCGTTGCCGCCGGCCAGCGGCCAGTGCACCAGGATCAGGAAGTGCGGGATGAAGAAGAGGAACGGCGGGAACATCATCGTCGACAGCACCAGACGGAAGACGAAGTCCCGGCCGGGGAAGCGGAGTTTGGCGAGCGCGTAGCCCGCGAGCGACGACGTGAGCAGCACCGAGCCGGTGATCGTGGCGGTGGCGACGACGCTGTTGCGGAAGAGCACCGGCAGGTCGAGCTGGTGGACCGCCGCCCGGTAGTTGGACAGGTCGAACGCCTTCGGCAGGAACCGGTAGGGCAGGGTGCCCGCCTCGTCCGGTCCCTTGAAGGACGTCATCAGCATGTCGGCGAACGGCACCACGGTGAGCACCGCGCCGGTCGCCACCAGCAGGTACGACAGCCACGGGAAACGGCGGCGGATCACGCGTCCTCCCCCTTGCGCCGGAAGAGCCACAGCTGGACCAGCGTGACCACGAGGACCACCGAGAACAGCACGAAGGCGGCGGCGCTCGCGGTACCCCAGTCGCCGTAGGAGAAGGCCTGCCGGTACATCTCCAGGGCGGCCACGTCGGTGGCGTCCCCGGGGCCCCCCTTGGTCATCACGATGATCAGCGCGAAGGACTGCAGGCCGGTGAGGAACTGGGTGACGCACACGAACAGCAGGGACGGCCGCAGCAGTGGCAGGGTGATCCGCCAGAAGACGGTCGCGGGCCCGGCGCCGTCGAGCGCGGCGGCCTCGTAGTAGGACTCGGGGACGGACTTCAGCCCGGCGGTCAGGACGAGGATCGCCGAGCCGACGGAGGCCCAGGCCTGGACGACCACCACCGCGGGCAGTGCGGTGTCCGGGTCCTGGAGGAACGCCACCGAACCGAGCCCGACGGCGTTGAGGACGCCGTTGACGAGTCCGCCCGGCTGGTACATGTACTTCCAGACGTTGCCGACGGCGACGACGGTCGTGACGATCGGCAGGAAGTACAGGGTGCGCCACAGCCCCTGGAACCGCAGTTTGTCGATGCAGGTGGCGACGAGCACCGAGCCCGCGAGCGCGAGGGCCACGGTGCCCAGGGCGAAGAGCAGCGTGTTGGTGAGGACCGGCGTCAGGAACGCCGAGCCGTCGGCGAACAGGTCGGCGAAGTTGTCCAGGCCCACCGGGTGGATGTCGCCGAGGTCGAACCCGGCCCAGCGGGACGTCGAGAGGAGCACCGCGAAGCCGAGCGGCAGGGCGAGGAAGACGGCGTAGAACAGCAGCGTGGGTGCCAGGAAGAGGTAGGCGACGACGGCCTGGCGGCGACGGTTCCGTGCCTGGATGCGGAGTCCGATGGCGGTGGCCCCGCCGTGCGCCGCCCGTTCGGTGGGCTCCGGGGCCAGGGTGGCGTTCACCATGACCGCGCCACCTCCTGGTCGACCTGGCGGCGGGTGGCGCGCAGGGCCTCGTCGACCGTCTGCTGACCGGTCCACAGGGCCTCGATGTTCTTGCGCAGCAGCGACTTGGCCTGCTGCGCGCCGGGCACGTTCGGTTCGGGTACGGCGTACGCCAGCGCGTCCAGGAACGGACGCAGGTTCGGGTCGCCGCCCGCGCCGAGGAGCCTGCGCATGTCGCCGGCGCGGCCGGTCAGGGAGCCGACCGACGCCTGCAGCGCGCTCATCCGGGTCGTCCCCCGCACTTTCTCGGTGTTGAGCCAGCGCAGGAACTCCCAGGCCTCGTCCGGGTGCCGGCTGGCGGTGTTGACGCCGAGCATGAAGCCGGTGGAGAGGGTGGCACGTCTCCCGCCCGCCCCGGGGAGGGGCACGGGAGCGACGCCGACGTCGCGGTAGGCCGGGCCCATCAGCGCCTTCAGGTTGGCGGTCCACCAGCCGGCGCTGATCACCATGGCCACCTGTCCGGAGGCGAACGCCTGGTAGACGTTGACGCCGGGGGCGCTCGCGCCCCTGTCGACGAGGCGGCGCTCCAGCTCGAAGACGGTCCGGCCGGCCGGCGAGTCGATGGCGGTGCGTCTGCCGTCGGCGGAGACGAACCGCCCGCCCGCGGCGTTGAGCAGGGCGAGGGTCTGGCCGACGGTCGTGGAGTCGTCGAAGGCCGACAGGCCGAACCCCTGGACCAGCGTGTTCCCGTACCGGTCCTGCCGGGCGGTCCGGTAGGCGGCCTCCTCCAGCTCCGGCCAGGTCCGCGGCGGGCCGTGGACGCCGGCCTCGCGCAGCAGCCGCCTGTTGTAGTAGAGGGCGTAGGTCTGCATCTCGGTGGGGTAGCCGTAGACCCTGCCCGCCACCGATGCGGAGCCGGCCGCGGCGGCGCCGTAGCCGCGGCCGATCTCCTCGGCGTGCTCGGGCGGCGCGGGCCGCAGCACCCCGGCGCGGACGAGCTGGCCGTTCCACAGGCAGTAAGGGTGCAGGATGTCCGTGCCCTGGCCCGCCGCCTGCCGGACCATGAAGGTGGTCAGCAGGTCGGTGAACTCGACGGCCTTCGTCCGCACCTTGACCCGGTCGTGCAGGGCGTTCCACTCGTCCACCGGTCCCTGGAGCGCCTTCTTGAGCTCCCCGCTCGCGTAGTGGGAGAGCAGGGTGAGGACGATGGGGTCGCCGGGCCGGCCGGTGCCCCGGTGCGGGGCCGCGCAGCCGGAGACCAGCAGCGCCGAGGGCAGCGCGAGCGCGAAGTGGCGCCGGCTCAGTGACGGTGTCACCGGGCGGCCTCCCAGCGCAGCACCTTGAACACCCGGGTCGTGGTGAAGCCGCTCTTGCGGTAGAGGTGCCCCGCCGGGGACTGCGCGCCGGTCCACAGGAACCACGCGGAGTGCGCGCGCAGCGCCCGCATCCGCTCCAGGACCAGGTGGAGCAGGACCTCGCCGAGTCCGGTGCCGCGCATCTCCTCCAGCACGCCGATCGGCCCGAACCGCTCGTCCACCGAGTCGAACGCCCCGTGCATCGCCCAGCCGACCATCCGGCCCCCGGGGTCGCGGGCCGCGACGATCCGGTCGAGCGGTGTGCCCGCGGTCAGGCACGCCCGGATCGTGGCCGCCCAGTCCGGCCCGAAGTGGCCCTGGGCGAGGGCGAGGAGGTCCACCAGGTCGTCGTCGGCCGGGGTGCCGAACCGGTAGCCCCGCGCGGTCAGCTCGCCCACCCGCAGGGCGACCTCGTCCGGGACGCGGTAGCCGACCAGGACGCGGTCCATCGCCGCCGCCTCGTACAGGGCGCGAAACCCCAGGGAGTCGAGGAGGCCGGCCGCCTCCGGGTAGGCCTCGGCGTCCAGTCCCGGGAAGACGTAGTTCGGGGTGTACGAGGAGAAGTCCACCCGCGTCCGGCCGTGGCCGTGCAGCCAGTCGAGGGCCTCGGTGAGCAGCCGGCGGCCGAGGCCCTGCCCGCGGGCGTCCGGGTCGACGAAGAAGAACGGGATCCAGCCCTGCTCCGGTTCCAGGTCGGTGCCGGCCATCGGGGTCAGCCGGCGCACCGCGTAGGCGGCGCCGACGACCCGGTCGCCGTCGACGGCGACCCGCAGCCCCTCAGGGTCGAAGTTGGGGTCGAGCAGCACCAGCGAGCGGAACCGGTCCGCGGTGACGGGGTCGGCCGGCGCGCTCCGCCGCCACGCCGCCACGACCTGCGGTCCGTCGCCCGCGCGGAAGCCGCGGGTCGCGGTCCGGGTGGTCGTCGTGAGAGTCGTGAGGTCGGTCATCGACGGGGTGTCCTTCCGAGCGGGGCGGCAGCTGCCGGGGAGGCAACGGCGGGTCTCAGGGGTAGAGCAGCACGTCGTCGCCGGCCCACCGGCCGGGCGGGGCCGGCGGGTCGCACAGCGGCAGCGGGTCGTCGCCCGCGTCGACGGTGCGCCGCAGCCGGTCGGATCCCCACAGCAGGTCGACGACGTGCCGGTGGCCCGTCCCCTCGGCGCCGCCCTCGGTGTCCGTGGTGTGCCAGGCGAAGTCGTCCGGGTACAGCCGCCGGAGCACGGCGAGCATCGCCACCGCGGTGCGTACGGGAGTGAACGCCGCGCGGTCGGTGACGTGGAGTTGGACCCCGCGCAGTTGCCGTCCGGCGTGTCTGTGGAAGGCCGGCACGAACCGCAGGTCGCGGAAGTGCACGCCGGGCAGGGCGAGTTCGGCGAGGGCGGGCGCGAACCGGGCGTCGAGGTAGGGGGCGCCGACGATCTCGAAGGGCTGGGTGGTGCCGCGGCCCTCCGAGAGGTTCGTGCCCTCGAAGAGGCTGGTGCCGGGGTACACGGCGGCGGTGGCGGGCGTAGGCATGTTCGGGGAGGGGGCGATCCAGGGCAGGCCGGTGGCGGCGGCGTCCAGGGCGCGCCGCCAGCCGAGGGCCTCGATCACCGTCAGGTCGGCCGCGTGCCCGGCGGCGCGGGGCACGGCCGACGCGTTGAGATGCCGGGCGAGTTCGCCGCAGGTGAGGCCGTGCCGGACGGGGATGGGGGCGCGTCCGACGAAGCTGGCCCACGCCGGGTCGAGCAGCGGGCCCTCGCTGACGAGTCCGCCGAGCGGGTTGGGCCGGTCGGCGACCACGAAGCGGATGCCGGTGCGGGCCGCCGAGACCATCAGGTCGAACATGGTCCACACGTAGGTGTAGCACCGGGCCCCGATGTCCTGGAGGTCGTACACCAGGGCGTCGACGCCGCTGTCGATCAGCAGCTTGTCGAGCCGCTCGCCGTGGCACCGGTACGTGTCGTGGACCGGCAGGCCGGTGCCGGGGTCGGTCCGGGCGGTCTCGCTCTCGCCGGCCTGGCCGGTGCCGTGCAGTCCGTGTTCGGGACCGAGGAGGGCGACCAGGCGCGCGCCGGCCTCGAGCAGCGCGGGCGCGGCCGGGCGCAGGTCCGGCAGGACACCGGTGTGGTTGGTCACCAGCCCGAAGCGGCCGGGACCGGCGAGTGCGGGCGCCGCGTGCAGCCGTGCGATCCCGGTCGTCACGGTGCCGCCGTCGTCCGTGCTCATCCCTTGCCCCGTCCGCCGGTGAGATCTCCCTCGAGCGATGGTCTGGAATTTACTCTTATGTCACGCAATTCCGGCAAGGAATCGCGGGGAACCGGATTGCCCCGTTGGTGTGACGACGCCGCTCCCGCCGACTCCCGTGCGCGTCGCGGGCGTTGGAACAGGCATGGGTCTCAGTGACACCCCTCCCTTCGCCCAACTGTCCGACGCCTACTGGCTGGACAGTCCCCACCTGGGCGAGGACGTCCCCGACCCGGCTCCCCCGGCGCCGCCGCCGTCCTTCACGTGGCGGACCGCGATGGTCGGACTGTCGGCGCTCACCGTCGCGGTCGCCCTGGTCGTGGCGTTCGTGTGAGCCCCCGGCCGGCCGGGCCGCGCGTCACGACACGCCGACGCGCGTCCCCCGGACGTGGGACCTCGCCGTGTCGCTGGGACGTCCGGGCGCGGTGACGGTGTGTGATGGCGCCGGGTCTCGGTGCACCCGAGGCCCGTCGGTCATCGTTTTCGCCGTTCCCGAAGGACTCCACCATGCGCCTGCTCCGTCCGCTCGCCGTCACTCTCGGCGGGCTCGCCCTCACCGTCATCACCATGGGACCGGCGTCCGCCGCCGACGGGACGTTCGTCTGGGTGGGGCCGAAGGGCAAGGCGTACGCCATCCAGAACCCGCCGGACCGCAAGTGCCTCGACATGGCGCAGGAGGCGCGTGGGCCGCAGAACGCGACGAAGAAGACGCTCGCCGTCTACAGCAAGGCGAAGTGCAAGGGCACCGAACACCGGCTCGCCCCCGGCCGCTCGGCGTCCGGCAGCGTCCGCTTCGCCAGCGTGGTCTTCAACCCCCGCTAGGCCGCGGTCCGTCCGGTCCTCCGGTGGCGCCGGTCACGTCGTGGTGACCGGCGCCACCGGTCTGTGTGCGGGCGTCACAGGGGTGCGCGGGCGACCGCCATGACATAGGCGCCGAACAGCCACGAGACCACGGCGAGGGCGCCGACGACGAGGACGGTCTGCGCGGGACGCACGCGCCGGCTGTCGGCCAGGGCGCGGGCGAGCGGGATCAGGAGGGGGAAGGCGGGGAGCAGGAAGCGGGGCTTGGAGGAGAAGGAGCCCGAGCCGGCCGCGACCACCAGGACCAGGACGCCCGCGAAGACCACCAGGACCAGCGGGGCGCGGTCCAGGCAGAGCAGGCCGAAGAGCAGCAGTCCCGCGGCGACGATCACCAGGTCCGCCGCGTAGACGAAACCGCCGCCGTGCAGTAGCAGGTCCTTGACGAAGCGGAGTGAACCCGCGCCGAAGTCGAAGCGGGAACTCCAGGCGTCCTGCACCTGGAAGTAGCCGTGCAGGAGGCTGCCGGTGCGCCGGCCGACCCACAGGACGTAGCCGAGCCAGCCGAGTGGGGCGAGCAGGCACCCGGCCCACAGGGCGAGCGGGACGCGGCCCCGTCGCCGTACCGCCTCGTGGGCTCCCGCGGCCAGGACGGCGGCCGCGACCGCGAAGCCGGTGGGGCGGGAGAGTCCGGCCAGCGCGGCCAGGCAGCCGGCCCACAGCCAGCGGCGCGTGAGGACGCAGTACAGGGACCAGGCCGCGAGGGCCGAGAAGAGGGACTCGGTGTACGCGATGGTGAGTTCGACCGACTGGGGCAGGACGGCCCACAGGACGACGAGCGCGGCGGCGACGGCTCGGCCGTACAGGTGATCGCCGATGCGGTGGATGCCCCACGCGGCGACGACGGCGGCGTTCCAGGAGACGGCCAGCGCGGCCTTGCCGGGGGTGAGGGGCAGGACCGTCGTCACGGCGCGGACGAGCCCGGGGTAGAGCGGGAAGAACGCCCAGTCGGTCTGGACGGCCCCCTTGCGGGTGATCAGGATGAGGTCGCCGTACCCGTGGGTGGCGATGTGCAGGTACCAGCGGGCGTCCCAGGAATGGGCCAGGTTCGCGACCAGGGGGCGCCCCACGGCGTGGTTCGCCAGGGCGACGGCGGCGACTCCGGCGAGCCGGACGGCCGCGAACAGGACGAGGGCCGGCACCAGGCCGGACGGGACGCGGCGGCCCGGTGCGGGGTGGGCGGGGCCGGTCTGCGCGGTGGACCCGGGCCGCGGGACGGAGGACGTGCTCACGCTCCGACCTTCGGCAACGGCCCGCGTGCGCGCAACACGGCACGGAGGCTTCTTACGGTCTTCCGCCGGGGTTCGGAACTTCGCGACCCGCATCACACCCGGACCCCCTTGATCGATCATTCACCGGGCGGTTTAGCATATGAGCGCCACCCAGCTCGATCGAGAGATTCAGGTCTGTGACTGTCAACGACGACTCGTTCACCAACTGGAAGAACCGCGAGGAGATCGCGGAGTCGATGATCCCGCTCATCGGGAAGCTGCACCGGGAGCGGGACGTGACGGTCCTCCTCCACAGCCGCTCCCTGGTGAACAAGTCGGTGGTCAGCATCCTCAAGACCCACCGCTTCGCCCGGCAGATCGACGGTGCCGAACTGTCGGTCACCGAGACGATGCCGTTCCTGCGGGCGCTGGCCACGCTGGACCTCGGCCCCTCCCAGATCGACATCGGCATGCTGGCCGCGACCCACAAGGCCGACGACCGGGGCCTGAGCGTCGAGGCGTTCACCGCGGAGGCGGTCGCCGGGGCCACCGGCGCCAACAAGATCGAGCAGCGCGAGCCGCGGGACGTCGTCCTGTACGGTTTCGGCCGCATCGGCCGCCTGGTCGCCCGGCTGCTGATCGAGAAGGCGGGCTCCGGCAACGGCCTCCGCCTGCGGGCCATCGTGGTGCGCGGGGCCGGCGGCGAGGACATCGTCAAGCGCGCCTCGCTGCTGCGCCGCGACTCGATCCACGGCCAGTTCCAGGGCACGATCACCGTCGACGAGGAGAACAGCACCATCCTCGCCAACGGCAACGAGATCAAGGTGATCTACGCCGACGACCCGTCCCAGGTCGACTACACGGCGTACGGCATCCGGGACGCGATCCTCATCGACAACACGGGCAAGTGGCGGGACCGCGAGGGCCTGTCCAAGCACCTGCGCCCGGGTATCGAGAAGGTCGTCCTGACCGCGCCGGGCAAGGGCGACGTCCCGAACATCGTGCACGGCGTCAACCACGACACCGTCAAGCCGGACGAGCAGATCCTGTCCTGCGCCTCCTGCACCACCAACGCGATCGTGCCGCCGCTGAAGGCCATGGCCGACGAGTACGGGGTGCTGCGCGGCCACGTGGAGACGGTCCACTCGTTCACCAACGACCAGAACCTGCTGGACAACTACCACAAGTCCGAGCGCCGCGGCCGGTCCGCGCCGCTCAACATGGTCATCACCGAGACGGGCGCCGCCTCGGCCGTGGCGAAGGCGCTCCCGGACCTCAAGGCGCGGATCACCGGCAGCTCGATCCGGGTCCCGGTCCCGGACGTGTCGATCGCGATCCTCAACCTCCAGCTGGCCCGCAAGGCCTCCCGCACGGAGGTCCTCGACTACCTGCGCGAGGTGTCGCTGACCTCACCGCTGAAGCGCCAGATCGACTTCATCACCGCCCCGGACGCGGTCTCCAGCGACTTCATCGGCTCGCGCCACGCGTCGATCGTCGACGCCGGCGCGCTGAAGGTGGAGGGCGACAACGCGATCCTCTACCTCTGGTACGACAACGAGTTCGGCTACTCCTGCCAGGTGGTCCGGGTCGTCCAGCACGTCTCGGGCGTGGAGTACCCGACGTTCCCGTCCCCGGCGGTCTGACGCCCCTCGCCCTCCGGCAGCCCGGCCCCCCTGTGCGTACAGGGGGCCGGGCTGTGCGCGCTCTTGACGCGATCACGGCCCGATGGCAGCTTTTTATCGATACAACCGATCTCACGAACCCTGTTCCATATATCGAACGAATCGGATCACCCGGACAGGAGCCCCCGCGTGCCCACCGCCAGCGCGATCATCAACCTCGACATCGAGGGCCCGACGATCAGCCGTCACCTCTACGGCCACTTCGCCGAACACCTCGGCCGCTGCGTCTACGGCGGCTTCTGGGTCGGCGAGGACTCCCCCGTCCCCCACGAGGGCGGCATCCGCCTGGACGTCGTGGCAGCCCTGCGCGCCCTGGACATCCCCAACCTGCGCTGGCCGGGCGGCTGTTTCGCCGACGAGTACCACTGGCGGGACGGCGTCGGCCCGCGCGAGCAGCGGCCCCGGATGGTCAACACGCACTGGGGCAACGTCGAGGAGAACAACCACTTCGGCACCCACGAGTTCATGGCCCTGTGCGAACTCCTCGGCGCCGAGCCCTACATCAGCGGCAACGTCGGCTCCGGCACGGTCCGCGAGATGAGCGAGTGGGTGGAGTACCTCACCCGGGACGGCGACAGCCCCATGGTGCGGCTGCGCAAGGAGAACGGCCGCGAGGAGCCGTGGCGCGTGACGTACTGGGGCATCGGCAACGAGACCTGGGGCTGTGGCGGCAACATGCGCGCCGAGTACTCGGCCGACCTGGCCCGCCAGTACGCCACCTACTGCCGCGACCACGGCGACAACAAGCTCTACCGGATCGCCTCGGGCGCCTCCGACGCCGACTACAAGTGGACCGAGACGCTGATGCAGCAGATCAGCTGCTTCGGCTGCGAGGCCACCCCCAAGAACTTCTTCCAGGGCATCTCCGTGCACTACTACACGCTCTCCGGCCCCTGGGAGGCCAAGGGCAGCGCCACGGAGTTCGACGCCGAGGACCACTACCGCACGATGCTGTCGGCCCAGCGCATCGACCGTATCCTGACCGGCCACTCCACCGTCATGGACGTCTACGACCCGGGACGTACCGTCGGCCTGGTCCTGGACGAGTGGGGCACCTGGTGGGACGTGGAACCCGGCACCAACCCGGGCTTCCTGTTCCAGCAGAACACCCTGCGCGACGCGCTGGTGGCGAGCACCCACTTCGACGTCTTCCACCGGCACGCGGCCCGCCTGCACATGGCCAACATCGCCCAGACCGTCAACGTCCTCCAGGCGATGCTCCTCACCGACGGCGACGCCCTGGTCCTGACCCCGACCTACCACGTCTTCGAGATGAACAAGGGCCACCAGGACGCCACCTCGCTCCCCGTGCACCTGCGCGGCGAGGGCACCCGGCGCACGGTCGGGGACGCGGAGCTGGAGACGGTGTCCGCCTCGGCCAGCGTCAAGGACGGCACCGTCCTCATTTCGCTGAGCAACCTGGACGCGGCGGAACCGGCCGAGATCACCCTCGACCTGCGCGGTGGCCGCCTGGGCGAGCCGGCCGCCCGGATCCTGACCGCCGACAGGCTCCAGGCCCACAACACACCCGAGGCGTCGACCGCCGTCTCCCCCCGGGCGTTCGACGGTGTGGCCGTGACCGCCGGCGGACTGCGGCTCACCCTCCCGCGCCACTCGTTCGTGACCGTCCAGGCTCGCCTGGACCGGCACTGACCCGCAGGAGCGCCCCGTGACCCGGCCCGCACGCCCGCTGCCCGCCCGCCGTCTGCGACCGCCCATGGGCTGGAACAGCTGGGACTGCTACGGCACCACCGTCACCGAGGAGGAGGTCCTCGCCAACGCCGCGTTCATGCGTGAGCACCTGCTCCCGCACGGCTGGGACACCGTCGTCGTCGACATCCAGTGGTACGAGCCCACCGCCCGTGCCCACGGCTACAACCCCGACGCCCCGCTCGTCCTGGACGGTCACGGCCGTCAGCTCCCCGCCCCCAACAGGTTCCCCTCGGCCGCGGGCGGGGCGGGGTTCGGGCCGCTGGCCGCGCGGGTGCACGGCATGGGGCTGCGGTTCGGGCTGCACGTCATGCGGGGCGTCCCGCGGCGCGCGGTGAAGGCCGCACTGCCCGTGCTCGGCACCGGGTTCACGGCCGCGGACGTGGCCGACACCGGGTCCGTGTGCCCCTGGAACTCCGACAACTACGGCCTGAACCACGACCACCCGGGCGCCCAGGCCTACTACGACTCCCAGGTCGCCCAGTTCGCCGCCTGGGGCGTGGACTTCGTCAAGGCCGACGACATGCTCTTCCCGTACCACGAGCGGGAGATCGCCGCCTACGCGCGGGCTATCGAGCGCAGCGGGCGGCCCATCGAGCTGAGCCTCTCCCCCGGTACCGACATGTCCCTCGCCCGTCTGGACCACCTGCGCGAGCACGCCACCATGTGGCGGGTCTGCGACGACCTGTGGGACCGCTGGGAGGACGTCGAGGCGCAGTTCGCGCGGATGGCCCGCTGGGCCCCCTGGCAGGGCCGCCACGGCTGGGCGGACGCCGACATGCTGCCGCTCGGCCGCATCGGGATCCGTGCGGAGCGCGGCGCGGACCGCCGGTCCCGCCTCACCCACCCGGAGCAGATCAGCCTGCTGACCCTCTGGCTCATCTCCCGCTCCCCGCTGATGATGGGCGGCGACCTGCCCACCTCCTCGCCCGGGACCATCGCGCTGCTCACCAACGACGAGGCCCTCGACGTCCTGTGGCACAGCACCGGCAACCAGGAGGTGCTGCGGGAGCGGGACCTGGTGCTGTGGACCGCCCGGGACACCGACGGGCACACCCGGTACGCGGCGGTGTTCTCGCTCGCGGACGAGGAGCGGCGCGTCGAGGTGCCGCTGGGGTCGGTCGGCGCCACCCCCCGCGACCACGTCCGGGAACTGTGGACCGGCACCGCGGCCGCTCACGACGGCCGGCACCTGACCGCGGTGCTGCCCGCCCACGGTGCCGCCCTCTATCGTCTTGCCGAGGACAGCCGGCGGGAGTGAGTGTGGCGACGATCCAGGACGTGGCGAAGGCGGCCGGGGTGTCGGCGATGACCGTCTCCAACGTGATGAACGGGCACCCCAACGTCCGCCCGGCCACCCGCGAGCGGGTCCTGGAGGCGATGGACCGGCTGGGTTACCGGGTCAACATGGCCGCGCGCAACCTGCGCAAGGGCCGTACCGGGACCATCGGCCTGGCCGTCCCCGAGATCAACCGCCCGTACTACGGCCGGCTGGCCGCCGCCATCATCGCGGCGGCCGGCCGGCACGGCCTGCGGGTGAGCATCGAGCAGACCGGCGCCCGCCGGGAGAGCGAGCTGGCCGCTCTCTCCCAGTCCCGCAACCGGCTCTACGACGGTCTCATCCTGAGCACGGTCGGCATGGGACCGGCCGATGTCGGGGCGCTCGACGTCGACCACCCGGTGGTGATCCTCGGCGAGCGGATCTTCGGCGGGCCCGTCGACCATGTCGCCATGCCGAACGAGGCCGCCGCCGAGGCCGCGACCCGCCATCTCGTCGAGCGGGGCTGCCGGCGGATCGCCATCATGTGCGGGCGGCTGGGCGGTGAGGCCGACGTGTCGAGCCTGCGGCACGCCGGGTATCTGCGGGCGCTCGCGGCCGCGGGGCTGCCGGCCGACCCGGAGCTGGTGGTGACGGCCGAGTCGCTCACCATGCAGGCGGCCGCCCGCGGTGTCCGCGAGCGAACGGCCCGGGGCCTCGGCTTCGACGGGGTGTTCTGCGTGACGGACACGGTCGCCATGGGCGTGCTGCGCGCTCTCGCCGACGCCGGGATCCGGGTGCCGGAGCAGGTCAAGGTCATCGGCTTCGACAACGTCGACGAGAGCGCCTACCTCGTCCCTTCCCTGTCCACCGTCGACCCGGACCACGACCTGATGGCCGAGCGCGCGGTCGCCCTGCTGGCGGCCCGCATCGACCTTGACGGTCCGGGCCCGGAACGGGAGGAGTTCGCCGGTCCGTTCCGGCTGGTGGTGCGGGAGTCCACGGGTGGCTGACCCTGCAATGCCGGTGCGGTGTCAGACCAGGTGGGCGAAGACCACCAGGTTCTCCGTGTAGTCCCTGACGTCGTGGTCGTAGTCGCCGGCGCAGGTGATCAGGCGTACCTCGGGGCGGCGGGTGTCCGCGTAGACGCGGTCGCTGGGGAAGTCGTCCTTCGCGAAGGTCTCGGCGTCGTCGACGACGAAGTCCGCCTCCGTGCCGTCGGCCCGGTCCACCGTGAAGCGGTCGCCGCGCTCCAGTTCGTCCAGCCTGGCGAAGACGGCCGCCGAGGTCACGGTGTCGACGTGCCCCGCGATGATCGAGGTGCCCGCCTCGCCGGGTGCCGCGCCCTTCGAGTACCAGCCGACGAGGTTGGTGTTGGCGGCCGGCGGGGGCTCGAGCTGGCCCGTGGGCCCGATGGTGAGGGCGGTGAAGGGGGCGTCGACGGAGATCTTCGGGATGAGCAGGCGGATCGGCGTGGACCGGGACAGCGCCTCGCCGGTCCGGCGGGGGTCGGCCGAGGGCAGGGCGTCCGTGCTCTCGGCCCCGGTGGTGCCGGGGGTGTCGGCGGTGTCGGAGCCGCCCGGGTGGCCGCCGATCAGCGCCACGGCGACGAGCAGGGCGGCGATGCACCACACGGGGAGCCGTCCGCCCGACGGGGGGCTGCCGGCGCCGTCCCGGTCGTCGGGGCCGTCGGGCTCGGCGGGGGCTTCGGGGATCTGGGTGGCGGGGCCAGCTGCCATCGGAGGTCACCTTTCTGGGGCACGGCAGCGGGAGGGCGGGACACAGGGGGCACGGTGCCGTCGGAGTGTGGAGCGCCGACGGCACCGCGGCCCCCGCATGCGTGGGCCCATCAGGACGCGGACCCGGGCACTCTCCTGCGCCGCAGCGCGTAGGCACCGCTGGCCGCCACGCCGAGCACGGCCAGCCCGCCCGCGGTGACACCGGACGAGGCGAGGGCGCCGCCGCCGGTGTGCATACCGCCGTGCGGCCGGTCGCTCCCCTCGTCGTCGCCCCACGAGGAACCGCCCTGGTCCTTCCCCCTGCCGCCCTGGTCCTGTTTGCCCCCCTGGTCCTGCTTGCCGCCCTGGTTCTGCTTGCCTCCCCCGTCCTCGTCGCCTTGGTCCTTGTAGGAATTGGGGTCGAACCTGCTGTCGTTGCTGCTGTAGGAGGAGTCGCCTCCGTCGTCCTGGTCCCCCGACCCCGCGGCATGGGCCGCCGGGGCGGAGAACGCGAGGGCCGCGGTGGCGGCCGTGGTCGCGAGGATCATGCGGGCAGAACGCATCTCGATGTCCTTTCGCCGCGGCCGGGCGCCGATACTCCATCAGCTGTAACGACCCGGCCCCGACATGAACCACCGTCAGTCAGCCCCGCGGCGCGCACCATCCAGGCGGCCCATCCGTGGTCGCGACACGCCCAACACCGCCCGGCTGGGCCAATCCCCTGGCCGGGCACACCGCCGTTCGGGCGGTCGCGGGCCCGCCGTCGGCGTGTCGCCGCAGGGCGGGCCCGGCGTGGAGTCAGTAGCCGACGTGGAAGGTGGCGTCGGCCAGGTCCGTGCTCGTGGAGACGGGGTCGACGCGCAGCACGAAGTCGGAGTGGCGGATGTAGCGCGTCGGGTAGTTGTACGAGCGGAACGAGGACCAGGAGGCGTCGGCCAGGCCGGCCGTCCGGTAGAACGTGGCGTCCTGGGCGAACGTCGTGGTGCCGTCGCTCTCGTCGAGCCGCAGCCGGTAGTCGTAGTGGCGCAGATAGCGGGTCGGGTAGTTCACGGACCGGAAGGACACGCCGCCGCTGTCGGCGAGTCCGGGGACCAGCTTCCACATGCCGTCGGTGTACGGGTCGAAGGCGTACTCGTCGATCCGCCCGACGAAGTCGCTGTGCCGGACGTATCTGTCCGGGTGGTTGTAGGACTTCAGCCGGTTCCAGGTGGGGGTGCCCCAGGCGGCGACGAGGTTGCTGTACTCCGTCGCGGTGATGGGCCGGATGCCGCAGTGCTTGGAGTTGAGCGGCTGGGTGTAGGCCTTCTGGTCGAGGGCGGTCCAGGTGCCGGCGGACAGGGCGCTGGTCTGCCAGGCGTAGAAGACGCCGTTGGGGTCCCAGGTGTCTCCCCAGAGGTACCAGGTGGAACCGGACGTGAGGGACTTGACCAGGGTCGGGGCCTCGGTGCCCTGGTGCGAGACGGCCGTGGAGAACTCGGTGAAGCTGCCCGGGTCCAGTGAGGTGGAGCGGGCGCCGACGAGCGTCGAGTTCTTCTTGAAGTACAGGTAGTTCACCCCGCCCACGCCGACGGCGAGGTCGCCGTCGATGACGTCGTAGCCCGGGTCGAAGAAGACCTGCGGGTCGCCGGCGGTCACGAAGTCACCGGTGTAGTTGATCATGATGACGTTGTGGCCGCTGTCGTCGACGGCGGAGTAGATGACGCCGTACGTGCCGCGTCCCGCGTCCCAGAAGGCCTCGGGCGCCCAGGCGTGGGTGTCCATGTCGTGCAGCCTCATCCGCCGGTAGCCGGTGAAGGTGCGCAGGTCGGTGGAGTCCCAGACGTGGATGTACTGGCTGACGTAGGACCAGTCGGTGCCGTACAGGTCGGTGGCGAGCACCACGAAGGTGCCGTCCTGCTTGCGCAGGATGAACGGGTCGCGCAGGCCGCGGGAGCCCGCGGTGGGGGTGGCGACGGGGTCGTTCTGGTTGAGCGGGGTCCACTGGAGGCCGTCGGTGCTGACGGCGAGGTGCAGGCCGTAGTCGGCGGCCAGCATGTCCGGGGATTCGGTGAAGTAGCACATCACGTAGGCCGAGTCGGTCGCGGCCCGGGCGGCTCCGGCGCCGAGGGCGAGGGCGCCGGTGGCGGCGAGGGGGACGGTGACGGCCGCACCGAGGAAGTGCCGGCGCGACAGGGGAGTGCCGTTCATGTGCGCTCCAGACGCGGGGGGTTGTCCGGGATTTCGGACGTGGTTCGGGAAACCGATCAGAAACTAGAGGGGGGCGTGGGGCGCGTCAATGCTTGTACGGCAAGGGAGTTACCGGGAGTCCGCTGTGCGGGTCCTCGAAATTCGCCTGCCTCCGGGCGACAGGGATGGGATTCTTCTCTACGGTCCGATGAGTAGTACCGCAGGGGGAGGTATCACCGCAGTGAACCGTATGCGTGCGTCTTTCCGGGTCCTGGCCGTCGCCGGCATCCTCACCGCCGCCCAACTCGCGCTCGCCACCGGCGCGTCGGCGCGGGCGCAGACCGGCGCCGGGACGGCGAGGAGCACCGGCTGCCCGGTCGACATCGTCTATCCGAGCCGCTTCGCCGTGAACGCGAGCGGCTGGGTGACCGGCGGAGGCCTGTACTTCGGGGTCAGGAACAGGAGCACGGCCAAGAGCTTCAAGAAGGTCACGTTCACCGTGACGGACGTCAGGAACATCCGCTTCGGCACCGCCACGGCCAAGGGCGGCAAGGTCAGCCACCGGACGTCGAAGACGGTGTCGGTGTACACGACGACACTCAAGAAGAAGGGCACTCTCGGGGTGAAGGTGCAGACGCACCTGCTGAGCACCCACACCTACAAGGTGAAGTTCACGCTGCACGGCTCGGGGTGGAACTGCGCCGTCGACCAGGGCACCTGGGGCTCGTGATCCCACCCGGCCCGTACCCTGGTGGCCGTGGTCGACGGCGGCGAGGGTCCGGGCGCGGCGGCCGCCCGGCTCACCGGGCGGCCGGTCTCGGGTGAGCGGGCGGGGCCGGGCGGCCTTGCGGAGGTGACGCTCGCGGGCGGTCCCGCGGTCGTCGTCAAGCGCGGTGACGGCCCCGGGGCGGTACGGGCCGAGGCGGCGGGACTGCGCTGGCTGGCCGCCGCCCGCGCGGTGCCGGTACCCGAGCCGCTAGGGCACGACGAGCGGTGGCTGGTGACGGAACTGGTCCGCACCGGGCCGCCGGACGCCGGGGCGGCGACGCGCTTCGGCCGTGAGCTGGCCACCCTGCACGCGGCGGGTGCCCCGGCTTTCGGGGCGGCCCCGCCGGGCGGTCCGCGCGACGCCTGGATGGGTCTCGCCCCGATGCGCAACGAGCCCGGCGCCGACTGGCCGCGCTGGTACGCCGAGCACCGGGTGCTGCCGTACCTGCGGGAGGCGGTCGACCGGGGGATCCTGCGGCCGGGCGAGGCAGCCGTGGTGGAGCGGGTCTGCGAGCGGCTGCCGGAGCTCGCGGGTCCGCCCGAGCCGCCGGCCCGGTTGCACGGCGATCTGTGGAGCGGCAACGTCCTGTGGGGCAGCGACGGCCGGGTCCGGCTGATCGACCCGGCCGCGCACGGCGGGCACCGCGAGACCGACCTCGCGATGCTCCACCTCTTCGGCTGCCCGTATCTGGACCGGATCCTGGCGGGTTATCAGGAAGCGGCCCCGCTGACCGACGGCTGGGCCCGGCGGATCGGCCTGCACCAGCTGTTCCCGCTGCTGGTGCACGCGGTGCTCTTCGGACGGACCTATGCCGAACAGGCTTTGGCGACATCCCGGAATTGCGCGGACATGTGACGCAGTCACGTGCCGGACGGGAATGTGAAATCGGCCACGTGCGGGAGCGATTCGCCGGTTTCCCCTTAACAAACTCTTAATTCGGCCTGAGATTACGCAGAGTGAGGAAACCAACCACGCGTTCGAATCGTATAAGTGCATGGAAGAACGAAACAGGGAGAGACCATGCAACCGTTCGCGCTCAACTACGCACGCCCCGCAGTGCAGTTGGACGTCACCACTCCGTACGCGTATGACTCCGGACTGCAGTTGAACGTTCTCCACGATGGCCGGATCGCAGCCACCGATCACGCAACGCTCAGAGCCCTGGGGACAACGACCTCCACCGCGGGCTCCAAGACGCACTTCGACGACTGATCGCGGATCCTCACGATGACCGTGCTCATCCTGACCAGTGACGAGGACGTGACGGCGGACATGGTGGTCCTCCGGCTGCACGCGGCTGGAGTGCCTGTGGTCCGTCTCGATCCTGCCGATCTGACCAGCGGGGTGGCCCTGTCGGGCGAGTACGTGCAGGGCGTCAGCCGCGGGCATCTGTCCGTGAACGGGCGCCTGGTGAGCGTGGACGGCCTGCGCTCCATCTGGGTGCGCAGGCCGGGGGCGGCGGCCGCCCGGGCGGCACAGCCGTCGGCCTGGCTGACCGAGGAGTCGCAGCAGGCGCTGTACGGCATGCTGCGCGGGACCGAGGCGCGCTGGATGAACCACCCGGACGCGGCCCGCCGGGCCCGCCACAAGCCCTGGCAGCTGCGGCTGGCGCAGCAGAGCGGGCTCGCCGTGCCCGCGACGCTGATCACCACGTTTCCGCAGGCGGCCCGGGACTTCGCGGAGCGGTTCCCGGATCTCGTGGTGAAACCAGTGTCGGGCGCGCATCCGCAGGAGCCGCCGCGGGCCGTGCCGACCAGCCGGGTGGCGCCGGACACCGACTTCGCGGCGGTGGCGTTCGGCCCGACACTGCTGCAGCGCCGGGTCGCCAAGCGGGCCGACATCCGGCTCACGGTGGTCGGCGACCGGCAGCTGGCCGCCCGCAAGCCGGTGAGTCCGGACGCCCACCCCGACGACGTGGACGTCCGGTTCGCGCCGTCCGACTCGCCCTGGCAGGAGGCACAGGTGCCGCCGCGAGTCGCCGAGGCGGTCCACGCGTACATGAAGGACGCCGAGCTGGCCTACGGCGCCTTCGACTTCGCGGAGGACGCCGACGGCATCTGGTGGTTCCTGGAGTGCAACCAGTCGGGGCAGTTCGGGTTCGTCGAGATGGACACCGGCCAGCCGATCGCCGAGACCATCGCCGGGTGGCTGGCGCACGGCGGCGACCGGGGGCGGTCGTACGCCGACCGGGGGCGGAGTACGACGCCTTGACCGGCTGGGCGACGATGGGGGACCGGGTACGGAGAAAGGAACGCGAGATGCGCATCGGACTGCTGGGCACGGGGCCCTGGGCACGGGCGGCGTACGCCCCCGCACTGGCGAGGCACGGTTCGCTGGACTTCGCCGGGGTCTGGGGCCGCCGCCCCGAGGCCGCCGCGGAGCTGGCCGGGGAGTACGGCGTCCGGGCGTACGACGACGTGGACGCGCTGCTCGGCGACGTGGACGCGGTGGCCGTGGCACTGCCGCCGGTCGTCCAGGCGGAGCTGGCCGTGCGGGCCGCGACGGCCGGCCGGCACCTGCTGCTGGACAAGCCGCTCGCGCTCGGCGTCGCCGAGGGGCGGGCGGTGGTGGAGGCGGTCGAGCGGGCCGGGGTCGCCTCCGTGGTGTTCTTCACCACCCGGTTCCAGCCGGAGCCGGAGGCATGGATCGATGAACAGGCCGCCGCGACGGGGTGGTTCACGGCCCAGGCACACTGGCTGGGTTCCCTGTTCACCGGTGCGGGCCCGGCCACCGACTCGCCCTGGCGGCGGGAGAAGGGCGCGCTGTGGGACGTGGGTCCGCACGCCCTGTCCGTGCTGCTGCCGGTGCTGGGCGACGTACGGCGGGTGGCGGCCGCGGTGCACGGTCCCGCGGACACCGTTCACCTCGTCCTCGACCACGAGGGCGGGGCGTCGAGCACGGTGACGCTGAGCCTGACCGCGCCGCAGGCGGCGGCCGGGGCCGATGTGGAGCTGCGGGGCGAGGCGGGAGTCACGCTCCTTCCGAGGAGTGCGGAGGGGGCGGTTCCCGCGCTGAGCCGGGCCGCCGACGCGCTGGTCACGGCCGCGCGCACGGGGCGGGGGCACCCGTGCGACGCGGCCTTCGGCCTGCGGGTCACCGAGATCCTCACGGAGGCGGAGACGCTGCTGGGCAAGGACGTCGGCTAGCCGCTCCGCCGGCGCGGTCAGGGCGCGCCGTCGTTCGACCACGCCGCGCCGTCGTGGTTGCTCGCGCAGTTCCCCGCGCCCCTGAAGGGGCGCGGGGTGTCAGTGCCTCACGCAGAAGTTCACCCGCTCCCGGACGACGGGGTATCCGGCTTTGGCGAAGTGCGCGGCCATGGGGGTGTTGCCCTGGTCGGTGGCGGCGCCGATGAAATCGGCGCCCTGTTCGACGAGGAAGTGCGTGCACTCCACGAGCAGGTCGTAGGCGTAGCCGTGGCCGCGCTGCTCGGGCAGGACGCCGATGAACCCGATGCAGGGCCCGCCCGGGTTGCGCCCGGGGATGTGGATGCCGACCGGCTCGCCGTCGGGCGTGCGGCCGATCTGCCACCACTCCCTGGGCGAGGGCATCCAGTGGAAGAAGTCCATCTCCTCCTGGGCCGCCTGGTCCACTCCCCCCTGTTCGGTGGCCCGGCGGGCGTGGGCGTCCAGGGTGACGGAGTGGATGCGGCGCAGGGCGTCGAAGAAGACCCCGTCGTCGGGCTCGGGGGTGAAGACGAGCCGCCCGGGCCGTTCGGGCAGGCCGCACTCGGGCGTCCAGCGATAGTTGAAGCGCTCCACCAGGAGGTCGAAGCCCGCCTTTCCGGCGGCGGTGAAGCTGGTCTCGGCGGCGGTGCGCACGGCGGGGTTTTCGCGCCAGCCCGTGGGCAGGTCGAGTTCCAGTTCCTCCACCCGCCAGGGCGCGCTTCGCAGCAGTTCGGCGCCTGCCTCCTCCTCGCCCTCGGCCACGTCGAACCAGTTGATCAGGATCGGTTCGGTGGCCCCGGGAGCGCCCCACCAGGCGGCCCGGGCGACCACGCGCCCGTCGCGCAGGGCGACGCGCTTCCAGTCGGCACGAAACCCGGCCGTCTGGTGCCGCTCCCGCATGCGCAACGGGTCGGGCATGGAGTCGAAGAGATGGTCGGTGCTGTCGTCGATCGTACGGATGACCGGATCGGTCACGGATTCCTCCGGGATGCGTGCTGTGCGGAGCGCTCCCGGGTCAGCTCTGACCTGTCACGCCCGGGAAACGGGGAGGGAGCGCGGGGTGGGTGTGAGATACATCGCACTCGCCTCCTTCCGTCCGGTCTCGGGCGTGCGCTCATACGTTAGGGGCCGGGGCCGGACGCGTCCACGGGTTTTCCCGGCGCGGCTTTTCATGATCGGGACAGGTGCGGTGCCCGGTCACGGCGTAGCTTAGGGATGTGACTTCGGTGCGCGGCTGGTCGCCGCGTGGCTACCGGGACGGTCGTGGCTGGTTGCAGGGTGCGCCGCCGCCACGCTGGGTGCGGGTGCTGCCCATCGTCCTCCTCGGGGTCGTGACGGTGGCTACGCTGACCAGCCCGGACGGACACGACTTCGGCTTCCTGCTCGGCGCCATCCCGCCGCTGGCCGTCCTCTCCTACGGCCCGCTGGCCACCGCCGTCCTCAGCTGCCTGGTGGTGCTGCTGCTCAACGTGCCCGCCACCCACCTCAACCATCCCGGCGACACCGACCTCCTCACGGTGACCTTCGTGGCGCTGCTGAGCGTGTTCGTCTCCTACGTGCGCAGTCACCGGGACGCCCAGCTGCTCACCGAGCGGGCGGTGGGCGAGGCGGTGCAGCGGGCCGTGCTGCCGCCGCTGCCGGAGCACGTCGGCGCGGTGGGCTGCGTGGGGCTGTACCAGGCCGCTCAGCACGGGACGCTGGTCGGCGGGGACTTCTTCGACGTGCGCGACGGCCCGTACGGGGTCCGGGCGGTGATGGGGGACGTGCGGGGGCACGGGCTGGCCGCTGTCGCCACGGTGGTCTCGCTGCTCGGCGCGTTCCGGGAGGCGGTGCTCGACCTGCCCGACCTGGAGTCGGTGGCGACGCAGATGGACCGCAGACTGACGGTCGACTCGGCCGACGTCCCGCACGCGGAGCTGTTCGCCACGGCCCTGCTGCTGGAGTTCTCGGACGATCTTCGGTCGGTGCGCGTCGTGGCCTGCGGTCATCCGCCGCCCGTGCTGCTGCGCGACGGGCAGGCCCAGGAAGTGATCGTCGCCCCCGGAGCCCCGCTGGGGCTGGGACCGGTGGGCGGGGACCCTCCGAAGGAGGTCACCGTGGAGCTGGGCCCCTGCGACCGTCTGTTCATCGCCTCGGACGGCGTCTGGGAGGCCCGCGACGGCTCCGGGGGCTTCTACCCGCTCCCGGAGCGGCTCGCCGAGTTCGCGGGCGTGGACGCGAAGGCCCTCACCGAGCTGGTCTGGACGGACCTCGTCGGCCACTACGAGGTGCGTGACGACGCCACCATGCTGGTCCTGACACCGGCCATCGGCTGAGGTCCGGGCACCGCCGCCGGCCGCGCTCTCAGCCCACCTCCCACAGGAACCGGTGGGTGTGGATGCCGAAGTACGGGAAGGGCCGGACCTCGCGCACGCCCTCGATCGGCCGGACCACGTCGTTGACGAAGTCGAGCAGGTCCTTCGGTCCGGGGGTGACCACCTCGGCGAACAGGTCGAAGCCGCCCGAGGTGAAGACGGAGTACACCACCGCGGGGTGTCCGGCGAGCGCGTCGGCCACGGCGCGGGGGTCGCCGTCCACGCCGATGCCGAGCAGGGCCATCGCCTGGCCGCCCATGGCCATCGGGTCGGTGACCCCGACGACCTGCACGGCCCGGGAGTCCAGCAGTCGCTGCAGCCGCTGCCGGGCCGCGGAGGCGGAGAGGCCGACCTTCGGGCCCAGGTCGGCGTAGGCGATACGGCCGTCGGCCTGGAGTTCGCGCAGGATGGCCCGGTCGATGTCGTCCATGTGCACCACGTTCTCCTGTCCTCTCCCCCGCCCGCCCTCAGCCGGCCAGTTCGAGCAGGGCGGCGCCGAACACCGAGGTGTGGGTGTCGACGTCCTGCTCGGTGGTGTCGGGGCACATCAGGGCCATGTTGTGGAACGGGGTGAGGAGGATGCCCCGGTTGGCGAGGTAGAGGTGCAGGAAGTCCTCGAGGTCGGGGTCGGTGGCGGCCTCGGACTCGGTGCCGGTGCGCGGGGCCGGGGCGGCGAAGCGGTACTCGGTGCGGGCGCCCAGCCGGCTGACCGACCAGGGCAGGCCGTGTGCCTCCACGGCGGACCGGACGCCGGACTCGAAGCGTGCGGAGAGCCGGTCCATGTGGTCGAACGCCTCGTCGGTGAGCACGTGCTCCAGGGTGGCCCGGGTCGCCGCCACCGAGAGCGCGTTGCCGGCCAGGGTGCCGCCGACCCCGCCCATGTCCACCAGGTCCAGGTCGTCGCGGGCGAGGAGCCGCTCGGCGAGGCCGGCGGCAAGGCCGTAGGCGCCGGCCGGGATGCCACCGCCGATGGCCTTGCCGATGGTCAGCAGGTCGGGCTCCAGCCCCCAGGCCGCCGTGCAGCCGCCGGGGCCCGCCGAGAAGGTGTGCGTCTCGTCGTTGATCAGCAGCGTGCCGTGCTGCCGGGTGAGGGCGCGTACCCCCTCCAGGTAGCCGGGTTCGGGCAGCACGATGCCGATGTTGGTGAGAGCGGGTTCCATGAGGACGGCGGCCACGTCGCCGTGGGCGAGTTCGCGCTCCAGCTGCTCCAGGTCGTTGAACTCGGCGACCCGGCTGGTCAGGGTGACGTCGCAGGGGGCGCCGACGTTCCCGGGGCGGGGTGCCCCCTTGCCGTCGGGGCCGACGACGATGAGGGACTCGTCGACGCTGCCGTGGTAGCTGTAGCTGTTCACGAGGATCTTCGGGCGTCCGGTGACGGCACGGGCCAGCCGGATCGCCCACCGGTTGGCGTCCGTGGCGGTCAGCGAGAAGCTCCAGCGGGCGAGCCCGAAGCGGCGGGTCAGCTCGGCGCCGACCCACTCCGCGTCCTCCGTCGGGAGCATCGCGGTGGCCCCGCCCAGCTCGGCGAACCTGCGGTGCACCGCCTCGGTCACCGCGGCCGGCGAGTGACCGGCCATCGCACCGGTGTCACCGAGGCAGAAGTCGATGTACGTGTGCCCGTCGACGTCGGTGACCCGGGCGCCGCGGGCGGTCGCCAGGTACCGGGGGAATGCGCCGGCGTTCTTGTTCATCCACGTCATCGGGACCCGGCCGAAGAGATGGCCTGCATCGGCATATGCCGCTCGGGAGCGGGGATTTCGCCGCTCGGCCTCGGCGCTCTCACGGGCCAGGAGGGCGTGCAGTCGGGTGCGGTCCATGGAGTACCCCTGGTCGAACGGTGACGACGGAACAGCGCGAGCGTACGACCGATATCAGCCTCGCAGCAAGAGATAACGCTCGAATCGATTGCGACGACAACCGAATCGAGCGTTCAAGATCACCGGAGAGAATCCGCCGTTTTGGGCAACACTCGCACCACTGCGCAGTGTTCGAACAATCGCCCTCAAACGCCAGGGTTCGCCACCCCTTCCGCCAGTTAGAAATATCTACCAGCATGCATATGCCGGGTTGGCGTGCGAAGGCGCCGAGCGCCCGGTGCCGGCGTTCCCCTGTGTGCGGAACGGGTGAGCGGGATATCGCGGAGCGGTGCATGACGAACAGGATGTGGATGCAGGGTGTCGAGTGGCTCGCGGCGGCGTCGGCGGATCCCCGGGCGTGCAAGTGGGAGTGGGACCACGGTGAGGGCGTCTCACTGCTGGAGGCGGGCCGCTTCTGGGACGTGCTGAGCGTGCCGGACCGGCTCGGTCTGCTCACGCTCGACCTGCTGTGGCGACCGTCCCTGCCGGTGCCGGGACCGACGCTGGTGGACACCGCGGCACGCCGGGTCGGGTTCTTCCTCCCGCCCGACCCGTCCGACGGCTGGATCGGGGCGGGGCTGCGGTACACGACCAAGGGGGCGTGGGTCGCCGTCCCGCCGCCGTACCGGCCCACACGGTTCCTGGAGTGGCTGGTGCCGCCCGACGGCAGCGGGGCACTGCACCGGCCGGCCACGCTGGAGTCGGCGCTGCGCGAGGCCAACGGCGCGCTGGCGGTCCTGCGGCCGGTGTGCGAGGAGCAGTGAGGCAGACGGCGGGGCGGCACTACGCGGACGGCGGCCCGGCGGCGCTCCGGTGCGGCAGGCGGCCGGCCGGCCGTGCCCGTATTCTGTGAGCCCAGGGTTCTGCCGTCCGACCCCACCGCACGTTCCGCCCACGTGCTGGGAGTCAGCCCATGATGCACAGGTCCGCCATGCTGCGCCGGGGGGCCGCGATCGCCGTCGTGCTGGGGACGCTGACCGTCCCCCTCGTCGCGGCGCCCGCCCCCGTACCCGTCGCGTTCGCCGCGCCGTCGCCCACCCCGTCGCCCGACGGCGGTTCCGGCGTCCGCGCGATGACTCCGACAGTGGCCCGCCAACTCGACGCGGTCGTCCAGCACGTGATGCGCGAGGCGGACGTGCCCGGCGTGACCGTCGGCGTCTGGACGCCCGGGCAACGCGACTACGTTCGCTCCTTGGGGGTCGCGAACAAGGCGACCGGGCGGAGGATGTCCCGCGACCTCTACATGCGGATCGGCAGCGAGACCAAGACGTTCACCGTGACCGCGGTGCTGCAACTGGTCGACCAGGGCAGGGTCGGCCTGGACGACCCCGTCGGCAGGTACCTCGACGGTGTGCCGGGCGGCGACCGGATCACCCTGCGGGACCTGGCCGGAATGCGCAGCGGGCTGTTCGACTACTCGAAGGACGCGGGCTTCTTCAGGGCCCTGACCTCGGATCCGCGACGCTCCTTCACCCCGCGGCAGCTGCTCGGGTACGCGTTCCGGCACCCCGCGATGTTCCGGCCCGGCGAGAAGTTCTCCTACTCCAACACGAACCTGATCCTGCTCGGCCTGCTCGTCGAGAAGGTGAGCGGGCAGCGGCTCGGCGACTACCTCGACCGGCACGTCCTGAAGCCCGCGGGCCTGCGCCACACGCTGTTCCCGGCGGGGAACGAGTTCCCCACCCCGCACGCGCAGGGCTACACGGACCAGACGGCCACCGGGAAGGTCGCGGAGACCGCCGGCTGGAACCCGTCCTGGGGCTGGGCCGCCGGCGCGATGATCTCGGACCTGGACGATCTGCACACCTGGGCGGGCACCGTGGCCACCGGGGTCTTCCCCGACGGTACGGCCATGGTCCGGCCGGCCGTCCAGAAGCAGCGGCTGACCACCCCGGCGACCGGCCTCCGGGGCGCCGGGTACGGACTCGGCATCTTCGACGTCCGGGGATGGATCGGGCACAACGGCTCACTGCCGGGCTACGAGTCCCTGACCGTGTATCTGCCCTCGACGCGGACGACCGTGGTCGTGCTGCTCAACACCGACATCCGCTACCGGGGGGACATCGAGCCCAGCACCCTGTTCGGCGAGGCGGTGACCCGGGTCATCTCCCCGGCCCACGTCTTCGACCTGCCGGTGCCGGCCTCCGCCACGCGGTGAGGGAACGGGCCCACGAAGCATCAACTCGCCTGTCCCGTACGGCATTTCAGACACTTGACACAGAAGCGAACAGGCACCGAACGGATTCGCGACGATGTAACGATTCACCGTGCGAGGCCGGTCGATGACGGTGTGTACTGTGCAGCGAGCGCCACACGGGAGGGGCCCGGGCTCCCCCCTGCCCCCCTGCCGCCCTACTCCCCCCTGGAAACCGATTCCATGATCGAATTACCGGAACTGGTGGCCGGTGGTCTCGCCGCCGGAACGCTCTCCGCGCTCGCCCTGGGCGGCGGCCTGCTCAGGTCCCGGCGCCAGAAGGCCGCGCTGCGGGCCGAGGTGACGGAACTGCGCGCCCGGCTGGAGGGCACCGAGGGCGCGTTCATCACCGAGGTCGAGCATCTCGCCGCCCGCCGGATGCCCGCGGCCGCGGCCCAGCTCGCCCACCCGCACCTGAAGGTGCCGGGCCCGGCCGGGCGGCACACGCCGGGGACCCCCGCCGGGATCGCGCTGGAGTACGTGCTCACCGCGCTGCGCGAGGAGCTGACCGCGCAGCGCACCCGGATCGACGCGGCCGCCCAGGCCGGACTGCGCGGCGCGACCAGAGAGATCCAGGCCGCCCTCTACCGGCTGCAGGACGCCCTGCGGGGGCTCCAGCAGCGCTACGACGACCCGGAGCTGGCGCAGACGCTGTTCACGCTGGACCACGAGAACGAGCAGTCGCTGCGGCGGGCGCAGGTCGCGGCGGTGGTGTGCGGGGCCTGGGTGGGGCTGGCCCGCGAGGAGTCCCACGTGGTGGACGCCGTCACCGGCGGCCTGGCCCGGCTCTCGGGCTACCACCGGGTACAGGTCAACAACCACCTGGAGCCGGGCACCGCCCTGGTGTCGCACGCGGTCGAGCCGGTCGCCATCATCGTCGCCGAACTCCTCGACAACGCACTGCGCCACTCGGCGCCGGACACCGCCGTCGTGGTCAATCTGGAGCACGTCCACCACGGGGTGTGCGTGACCGTCGACGACGCGGGCCTCGGCATGACGCAGGACGAACGGGCCCGCGCCCAGCGGCTGGTGGCGGGCAGCGACCCGATTCTGCTGACCGACCTCGGCGACCCGCCGCGCATGGGCCTGGCCGCGATCGGCCAGCTCACCCGCCAGTTCGACCTCAACGTCGACCTCTCCTCCCCTTCGCCGTACGGCGGGGTGCGGGCGGTGCTGCGGGTGGACACTCACCTGCTCGGCCGGATCGACCCGGGCGAACGGCCCCCCGCGGCCAGCGCGCCGCGGTCGACCCGGGAGCGCGCGGTGCGCGAGGAACCGGTGCGGGAGGCCGCGGTGCGCACGACGCCCGTGCGCGAAGAAGCCGTGCGCGAAGAAGCCCTGCGCGAAGAAGCCGTGCGCGAGACGCCCGTGCCCGAGGCACCCGCGCCCGCGGTCGGGCCGGACCGGTCCGAGGCCGTCGCCGGGCCGCCCCCGGACCGGTCCGGGACGGCCGCCGAGCACGGGCGCACCCCCGCTCCCGGCCGCGAGGACCCGGGTGACCCGGCTGGCCCGGGCGGTCTGCCGCAACGGCGCCGCCGTACCTCGGCCGCCGCTCCCGACGTGCCGCAGCCGCAGCCGGCCGCGCGCCGGCCCGAGGAGGCGGCGGCGGCGCTCGCGGCCCTGCAGTACGGCACCGCGGCGGCGCGGGCCCCCAAGCGGGCGAACGCGCCCGGACCCCAGCGGACCGACGACGAAGGAGGGACGGCCGGATGACCAGCCGCGAAGTGGGCGAGACGGCATGGGTGCTGGACCCCGTCCTGCAGGTGCCGCATGTACTGGCCGCCGTCCTGCTCACCCGGGACGGCCTCGCGACCGGTTACACGGACGGGCTGTCCCGGGCGAGTGCCGAGCGGGTCGCCGCGATCACCAGTACCGTGCAGGGCGCCTGCCGGGCCGCGGCGGCCGCGTTCGCCGACCGGGACCGGGCCGACGTACGGCAGGTGGTCATCGAGTCGGACCACGGGTACGTGCTGATCGTGCCGACCGACCACGGCACCTGTGTCGCCGCCTACGGCGACCCGGAGGTGCGCCTTGACCTGCTGGCGCACCGGGTGCACTCACAGGTGGCCCGGCTGGGCGAGAAGGCGATGGCGGCTTCGCCCAGAGGGTCCGACGGCGGCGCGCCGGCATGACCGGCCGCCGTGGCGGCCGTCCCCTGGTCCCCGCGTACCTGTCGACCGGCGGGGTGGCCCGGCCCAGCCGTCCGCACCTGGAACGGCTGACGGTGCTCACCCGTGCCGGGACTCCCCTGCCCGCCGGTCTGCCGGCGGCCGAACTGGCCCTGCTGGAGCTGCTGTCCGGCGGCGCGCTCACGGCGGTGGAGGCGGCGGCGCTGCTGCGGCTGCCGTTCTCCGCCGTGCGGGTGCTGGCCGCCGACCTCGTCGACCGGGACCTGGTTCTGGCCCGCGCGCCGATCCCGCCCGCCGAACGGTTCGACCCCGACCTGCTGAAGAGAGTGGCCGATGGCCTCCGCGCCCTCAAGCACCGGTGAGCTGCCCCGCGGGGGCGGCACCCATCTCCCCGACGGCGCCCGCGACCTGGTGAAGATCCTGGTCACCGGGCCGTTCGGGGTGGGCAAGACGACCCTGATCGACTCGGTGTCGGAGATCCGCCCGCTGCACACCGAGGAGCAGCTGACCGAGGCCTCCGTCCCCGTCGACGACCTCGACGGGGTGCGGGCGAAGGAGACCACGACCGTCGCCATCGACTTCGGGCGGATCAGCCTGTCCGGCGGGGTCGTGCTGTACCTGTTCGGGACACCGGGGCAGGACCGGTTCCGGACGCTGTGGGACGACATCTCCCACGGGGCGCTCGGCGCGCTGGTCCTGGTCGACAGCCGCCGCATCGACGCCTCCTTCGACGTGCTCGGCCTGGTGGAGGAGGCGGGGCTGCCGTACGCGGTCGCCTTCAACGCGTTCCCGGACGCGCCGAGCCACCACACGGGCGACCAGCTGCGCGCCGCCCTGGACCTGGCGCCGGGCACCCCGATGGTGACCTGCGACGCCCGGGACACGCACTCCTCGGTGGACGCGCTGCTCGCCCTCGTCCAGCATCTGATCGACGACCGGCCGGCGGAGGCCCGATGACCGCTCAGCAGTCCTTCACCGTCTCAGGTCCGGTACGGCTGTGGGAGGAGGGGTTCGCCCGCAACCCGCACGGCTACTACGCGGCCCTGCGTGCCCAGGGCCCGGTCGGCTGGGCGGAGCTCGCACCGGGCACCCCGGCGTACGTGGTCACCGAACGCCGTGCCGCCCTCGACGTGCTGCGGGACGTGGAGACGTTCTCGCACGACCCGCGGGACTGGGAGGCGACCGTCCCCGAGGACTCCCCGCTGCTCGGCATGATGCGCTGGCGGCCCAACGCCCTGTTCTCCGACGCCGACGCGCACATCCGCTACCGGACCACTCTGATCGACGTGTTCGACCTGATCGAGCCGCACGACCTGCGCCGGCTGGTGCACCGGGCGGTCCGGCTGCTGGTCGACCGGTTCGGGCCCAGGGGCGAGGCGGATCTCGTCACCGACTTCACCCGGCCCCTGATGGCCCTGGTCTTCAACAACCTGTTCGGGCTGCCGGACAGCCAGGGCGACCGGCTCAACGAGGGCCTGCTGAAGATGATGGAGGGCGGCGCGCAGGCGGCCGCGGGCGAGGCGGACTTCGCCGAGTACGTGCTGCGGCTGATCGCGGCCAAGGTGGCGGAGCCCGGTGAGGACCTGCCCAGCATGCTCCTGGACCATCCCGCCGGGCTGACCCCCGAGGAGGTCACCTGGCAGGTGTTCCTCACCCTCGGCGCCGGCTACGAGCCGAGCACGAACCTCGTCTCCAACGCGCTCTCCCGGATCCTCGGCAACCCGCTCTACTACTCCACGCTCACCAGCGGCGCCCGCCCGGTCATGGACGCGGTGATCGAGGTGCTCCACCACGAGACCCCGCTGGCCAACTACGGCATCTACTACGCCCGCAGGCCGGTCTCCTTCCACGGTGCGTGGGTGCGGCCCGCGGTCCCGGTGGTGGTCTCCTTCGGCGCGGTCGGCCTGTTCGCCGAACGAGAGGTGACCGGCGGCCGGCACGCGGCGGACGCCTCGCACCTGTCCTGGGGTGCCGGCCCGCACGCCTGTCCGGTCCGGCACCACGCGCTGCTCATCGCGACCGAGGCGATCGAGCAGCTGACGCTGTGGCTTCCCGACCTCGACCCGGTCCTGCCCCGCGAGAGGCTCAGCTGGCGGCCCGGCCCGTTCCACCGCTCGCTGACCTCACTGCCCGTCCGGTTCAGTCCCCGCTCCCCCGACCAGCCTGGAGAGTCGTCGTGACCGTCACCGACCGCATCGCTCTCGACCCGTTCGGCTCCGACATCCCGGCGGAGAGCGCGCGGCTGCGCGCCCTCGGCCCCGTCGTGCCCGTCGAACTGCCCGGCGGCATACCCGCCTGGGCGCCCACCGGCTACGACGTCCTGAAGGAACTCATCCTCGATCCCCGGGTCAGCAAGGACCCGCGCAAGCACTGGCGGCTCTGGCCCGAGATCGGCGAACACCCCTCCTGGGGCTGGGTGGTGAGCTGGATCGGCGTGGTGAACATGCTCTCCGCGTACGGCCCCGACCACACCCGGCTGCGCAAGCTGGTGGCGCCGAGCTTCACGCACCGCCGTACCGCGGCGATGCGGCCGCGGGTCGCGGCGATCGCCGCGGAACTGCTCGACGGGCTGGCGGCCGCGGGCGCCGACGGCTCGGTGGTGGACCTGCGGGCCGGTCTCGCACAGCCGCTGCCGATGCGGATGATCTGCGAACTGTTCGGGGTGCCCGACGAGATGCGGGACGACGCCGGGGCGCTGATCGCGGCCATCATGGACACCTCCGACCCGACCCCCGAGCACGCCGCGTTCGTGCAGGAGCGGATCGGGACCGTCCTCGGCGGGCTGATCGCGTACAAGGTGGAGCACCCCGGCGACGACATGACCACGGAGCTGATCCGGGTCCGCGACGAGGACGGCGACCGGCTCGGCGACGAGGAGCTGCTGTACACGCTGCTGCTGGTGATCGGCGCCGGGTTCGAGACCACGGTCAACCTGATCGGCAACGCGGCCGTGGCGCTGCTGACGGATCCGGCGCAGCTGGCGGCCGTGCGCACCGGGAAGGCCGGCTGGGACGCGGTGATCGACGAGACGCTGCGGGTGCATCCGTCCATCGCCTCGCTGCCGCTGCGGTTCGCGGTGAGCGACCTGAAGGTCGCGGGCGTCACCGTTCCGGCCGGGGACGCGATCATCACGACGTACGCGGCGGCCGGCGTGGACCCGGCGCACTACGGACCGGACGCGGCCGTGTTCGACGCGGCCCGGGGCGGCGACGACCACCTGGCGTTCGGGATTGGCGTGCACCGCTGCATCGGCGCGCCGCTGGCCCGGGCGGAGGCGCTGGCCGCGCTGCCCGCACTGTTCGAGCGGTTCCCGGGGCTGCGGCTGGCGGTCGGGGCGGACGAGCTGCGGCAGGTGCCGTCGTTCATCGCGTGCGGCTGGCAGGAGATCCCGGTACGGCTGGAGGCGTGAGCCGGCGTCGCGGGGGCGGTGGGACGAGAACGGCGGGGGCCTCGACCGGTCCCCCGTTCCGGTCGTGCCCCCGCGCATCGTGAACATACGTCCGGATCCGGCCGTTGGGTATCGCGCCGATGCCCGTTCGTACCTGCTGAGGGCTCACCCGTGCACAGGTGAGTCCGGTTGGCCCGGATTCGCCCGCAGCAGGGCGGGGGTGGCGAGGTCCCCGAGGGCGAGGTGGGCCAGCACCACCTCGTACAGGTCGGTGCCGGCGGCCAGCAGCTGGCGTTCCAGCACGGGTTCGGCGCCCCGGACGTGTTCGCGGACGGTCTGGGCGTGCACGCCCAGTTCCTGGGCGGCGCGTTCGGCGTTGCCGTCGGCGGCGATCCAGGCGCGCAGGGTGCCGCGCAGGTCGCGGCCGTCCCGGACCAGGCGGTCCAGCAGGTCGCGCGCCCAGGCGCGCAGCCCCGGACCGGCCAGCAGGTCGCCGAGGCGGACGGAGGACGGCCCCGGCAGCGTGGCGGCGAGTTCCTCCGTCAGGGCCGCCTGGGTGTTCAGGGCCAGGTGGGCGGTGGCCCGCACGGTGAGGTCGGAGAAGTCCGCGCCCAGCAGCGCCTCGACGCGGTCCATGCGGGCGCGCACGGTGTTGCGGCTGACGCCGAGCACCTTGCCCGCGCTGACGGCGGTGAACTCCAGACCGAGGCGGGTGGTCGCGAGGAGTTCCGCGCGGGTGTGGTGGGGCAGGGTGTCCAACGGCCGCAGCACGGCGGCGGACCAGGCGTGCAGCGCGCCCGGGTCCATCAGCCGCTCCGGATGGGTGCGTTCCGCGTAGACGGCGGTCTGGCCGGGGCGGAACCGGGCGACGGCGAGCGCGCTGACGGCCTGGCCGTAGGCGGTGGCCGTCTGGGCCAGGTTCTGCCGGACGCTGCCGCCGAGGAAGGTGCCGGGGCGGTCACCGACGAGCGAACGCAGCCGCTCGGCCGTCGCGGGCGCGGGACTGAGGACGATGACGTGGCCGTCCATCGCGGGGCAGCGCACGACGAGGGCCTGGCCGCGGGTCACGACCAGGCAGTCCTCGGCGAGGGCGTCGCGTTCCGCCGGGTGCCCCTCGACGATGTAGACGCAGGCGCTGTCGGTGTCGAGGAGTCCGGGCCACAGGCCGGCCGCGACGCGGCGGGCGGAGACGGTGTCCTCCACCATCAGGAGCTGCAGAATGGCCAGGCGCAGGTCGGCGGTGGCCCGCCTCAGCCGGTGCCCGGCGGCCGTCAGCTCCCTTTCGCGCAACAGGAGTTCGACGACTCCGGCGGTGTGGGTGACGATCTCCGCGGCGCGCCGGTCGAAGGGTGCCGCGCGGGCCACGGCGAGCAGTGCGGCGGCGGCCGGACGGGGTTCGGGAGTACGGACCGCGACCAGCCGCAGGTGGCGGTCGCCGTCCTGGACGGCGGCGGCGGAGATCCGTCCGGTGGTCACGTCGGCCGCGAGATCCGGATCGAGGCAGACCGGGGTGCCGGCGAGCAGGGTGCCGTCGGCGGCCTGGAGGCAGACGGTCCCCTGCACCGCGGCGGCGAGCCAGTCGACGACCCGGCGCGGGTCGCGGGCGCCGGGGCGCAGATGGTCGAGGAGCCGCTCGGCCCAGCCGTCGCCGTGGAGTGCCGGGTGCCGCGGGCCCTCGCCTGCTCGGCCTGCCATCTCACCCTGCCCCTCGTCCCTCGCGTCGGCCTCGGTCCACGGACGTTACCCGATGGCCGAAGCCCCGTCCCGACCAGCGGGCAGGGCTCCGTCGGCGGCCCTCGGGGGAAGGGCCGCCGACGGAGAAGCCTCACCCGGGACCGGGGGGAGGGTCCCGGGGTGGCTGAGTCTTCAGGTGCCCGGGAATCCACGGACCATGCACACCAATTTTCGGCCCGCCCGCATCCCGCTACGAGGCCGGCGCCCCGAAGGGGCACGGGGAACGGCGCGACCAGCCACGACGGCGCCGCAGCCGGATCACGGCATGTCCCGGCACCTCCGGCCGAGCGCCCCGCCCGGCCGGAACTCGCCGTACGGCATAAGCTCGGCGGATGGCGAAGTACTTCGACGTGCACCCCGACAACCCGCAGCCGCGCAGCATCTCGCAGATCGCCGACGCGGTCCGCTCGGGGGCGCTCATCGCATATCCGACGGACTCCTGCTACGCGCTGGGCTGCCAGCTCGGCAGCCGGGACGGCATCGACCGGATCCGGTCCATCCGGCATCTGGACGACCGGCACCACTTCACGCTGATGTGCCGGGACTTCGCGCAGCTCGGCCAGTTCGTGCGCGTCGACAACGACGTGTTCCGGGCCGTGAAGGCGTCGACGCCCGGCAGCTACACCTTCATCCTCCCGGCGACCCGGGAGGTGCCCCGCAAGCTGCTGCACCCGAAGAAGAAGACCGTCGGCGTCCGCATCCCCGACCACGTGGTCACCCAGGCGCTGCTGGCGGAGATGGGCGAGCCGCTGCTGTCCAGCACCCTGCTGCTGCCGGACGAGAAGGAGCCGCTGACCCAGGGCTGGGAGATCAAGGACCGGCTGGACCACCAGGTGGACGCGGTGGTCGACTCCGGGGAGTGCGGCACCGAGCCGACCACGGTCATCGACTTCTCCAGCGGCGAGGCGGTGATCGTCCGCCGGGGTGCGGGCGACACCTCCCGCTTCGAGTGAACTCGACGATCCCCCGTCCGCGGCTCTCTCACCCTCGCGTGCCACGATGATCGTGACATGCCGCGCCGGGTGTCCCCCCACCCCGACGCCGACTCCACAGAGAGGCACTTGCGCCATGACCCCCGTACAGGGAACCGACGTGGACCTCACCACCGAGGATGGCGTCGCAGACGCCTACCTGGCCCACCCCGCCGACGGACTCCCCCACCCGGGCGTGCTCCTGTACCAGGACGCCTACGGGATCCGTCCGCACCTGAAGTCGATGGCGGACCGGCTCGCCGGCGCGGGCTACACGGTCCTGCTCCCGAACGTCTTCTACCGCAGCGGCCGCACGCCGGTCATCGACCTCCCCGAGTTCATCGACCCCTCGGCGGACCCGACGATCTGGCAGCGGATCACGCCGATCATGATGTCGCTGACGCCCGAGCTCAGCGACCGCGACTCGGCCGCGTACCTGAACTGGCTGGCCGAGAGCCCGCTGGTGGCCGACGGGCCGGTGGCGATCACCGGTTACTGCATGGGCGCCCGGCTGGCCGTGCGCACCGCCGCGGCGTTCCCGGACCGGGTGGCGGCCGCGGGCGGCTTCCACGGCGGCCGGATGGTCACCGACGACGCGGACAGCCCGCACCTGCTGGCCGACCGGATCACCGCGGAGCTGTACTTCGGTTTCGCGGACCAGGACCAGTCGATGACGGAGGAGCAGATCGCCACCTTCGAGGCGGCGCTCACCGCGGCCGGGGTGCGCAACACCTGCGAGATCTACCGGGGCGCCGACCACGGATACACGCAGGCCGACACCCCGGCCTACTCCGCCGAGGCCGACGAGCGGCACTGGTCCGCGCTGCTCGACCTGCTGAAGCGCGCCTTCTGATCAATCCGCTCGTCCGATCCCGGGGGCCCGCCTGTCGGCGGGCCCCCGATTTCGTCCACGTTGTTGACATGGACCCGACCGACCGCCAACCTGAGAGCGCTCTCAGAACTGGTCCGGACCAATTCCCGGGCCAACCCCGACCCCACACGGAGGTGGAGAGTGCGCACAGGACTCGTACGCCGGGCGCTGCCGCTCACGGCCGCGGCGGCACTGATCGGCGGGGTGCTCACCCTGGGCACGCCGGCACCGGCCGGGGCGGCCGTGCCGGACACCATCCCCCTGAAGATCACCAACAACTCCGGCCGCGGCGACCAGGTCTACCTCTACGACCTCGGCACCCAGCTCTCCTCGGGACAGCAGGGCTGGGCCGACGCGAACGGCACCTTCCACGCCTGGCCGGCCGGCGGCAACCCGCCGACCCCGGCGCCGGACGCCTCGATCGCGGGCCCGGCGGCGGGCCAGTCGAAGACGATCCGGATCCCGAAGTTCTCGGGCCGGATCTACTTCTCCTACGGCCAGAAGCTCGACTTCAGGCTGACCACCGGCGGTCTGGTGCAGCCCGCGGTGCAGAACCCGACCGACCCCAACCGGAACATCCTCTTCAACTGGTCCGAGTACACACTGAACGACTCGGGTCTGTGGATCAACAGCACCCAGGTGGACATGTTCTCGGTGCCGTACGCGGTCGGGGTGCAGCGCTCCGACGGCAGCACGGCGAGCACCGGGCACCTCAAGTCGGGCGGCTACAACGGTGTCTTCAGCGCCCTGCGCGGTCAGTCGGGCGGCTGGGCCAACCTGGTCCAGACCCGCTCCGACGGCACCGTGCTCCGCGCGCTCTCCCCGCTGTACGGTGTGGAGACGGGGGCGCTCGCCTCGACCGTCATGGACGACTACGTCAACCGGGTCTGGTCGAAGTACGCGACGTCGACCCTGACCGTCACGCCGTTCGCCGACCAGCCCAACACCAAGTACTTCGGCCGGGTCTCGGGGAACGTCATGAACTTCACCAACTCGGCCGGCGCGGTGGTGACGACTTTCCAGAAGCCGGACGCGAACAGCGTCTTCGGCTGCCACAACCTGCTCGACGCGCCGAACGACCTGGTGCGCGGGCCGATCTCGCGCACCCTCTGCGCGGGCTTCAACCGGTCCACCCTGCTGACGAGTTCGAACCAGCCGGACACCAACCCGGCCGACTTCTACAAGGACTCGGTGACCAACCAGTACGCGCGCGCCGTGCACGCCCAGATGGCCGACGGCAAGGCGTACGCCTTCGCCTTCGACGACGTGGGCAACCAGGAGTCCCTGGTCAACGACGGCAACCCGCAGCAGGCCTACCTCACCCTGGACCCGCTGAGCTGACCGCTGACCCGCGCGAGTGTCCCGCACCCGGCTCGCGGGTGCGGGACACTCGGCTGCCGTGCGTCAGCCGGTGGTGACGGCGGTGTCGTCGACCACGAAGCTGGTCTGGAGCGAGGAGTCCTCGACACCGCTGAACTTCAGGGTGACGGTCGAGCCCGCGTACGACCCGAGGCTGAAGGACTTCTGCACGTACCCGGAAGCCTTGTTGAGGTTGGAGTACGTGGCCAGGGTGGTCGAACCGGCGGTGACCGTCAGCTTGTCGTACTGGGTGCTGGTGGTGGTCTCGGCCGTGTCGACGTGCAGGTAGAAGGTGAACGTGGTGGCGGTGCAGCCGGACGGGATCGTCACCGACTGGGACAGCGTGTCGGTGTGGGTCGATCCGTAGCCGTCGAGCCACGCCTTGTAGGAGCCGGTACGGGCCGCCTCGCCGCTGTCGGTGGTGATGACACCGCTGGACGCGGTCCAGGTGGTGTTGCCCGACTCGAAGCCCGGGTTGCCGAGCAGCTGGGTCGAGGTGCAGGTGCCCCCGCCGCCGCTGGAACTGACGGTCCAGGTGAAGGAGGCGGTGCCGGTGGCGCCCGTCGAGTCGGTCACCGTGACGGTGGTGCTGTAGGTGCCGGCCGTCGTGGGTGTGCCGGTGACGGCCCCGGTGGAGCTGTTGATCGAGAGGCCGGTGGGCAGCCCGGTCGCCGCATAGGACAGCGAGCCGCTGTTGGTGCTGCTCGCCGATATCTGCAGGCTCACCGCGGTGCCGACGGTCGAGGACTGGCTGCCGGGGTTGGTGACCGTGACGCCCGAGGTGGGCACGGTGATGTGGCTGCCGACGTTGATGCCGGCGAACGCGTTGCCGACACCCGCGTACTGGGTGGAGCTGGTGCCGTAGAGCGCCGCGGCCGCGTTCAGGGCGGCGGTGCGGGCCGCGGCGTAGTTGGTGCTCGACGTCATGTACGTCGTCAGCGCCTTGTACCAGATCTGCAGCGCCGCGGCCCGGCCGATGCCGGCGACGGCGACGCCGTCGGAGGTCGGGCTGTTGTAGGTGACGCCGTTGATGGTCTTGCTGCCGCTGCCCTCGGACAGCAGGTAGAACATGTGGTTCGCCGGGCCCGACGAGTAGTGCACGTCGAGGTTGCCCACCCCGGAGTACCAGCTGTCGGCCGACGAGCCGTCCTTGCTCGGCTTGTCCATGTAACGCAGCGGCGAGCCGTCGCCGTTGATGTTGATCTTCTCGCCGATGAGGTAGTCGCCGACGTCGGAGGAGTTGTTGGCGTAGAACTCCACGCCGGTGCCGAAGATGTCGGAGGTCGCCTCGTTCAACCCGCCCGACTCACCGGTGTAGTTGAGCCCGGCGGTGTTCGACGTGACGCCGTGGCTCATCTCGTGGCCGGCCACGTCGAGCGCGGTCAGGGCGTGGGTGCCGCCGGAGCCGTCGCCGTAGGTCATGCAGAAGCAGGAGTCGTCCCAGAACGCGTTGACGTAGTTGCTGCTGTAGTGGACCCGGGAGTAGGCCGCGACGCCGTCGTTCTTGATGCCGCTGCGCCCGAAGGTGTTCTTGTAGAAGTCCCAGGTCATCTGGGCGCCGTAGGCCGCGTCGGCGCCGGCCGTCTGGGTGTTGGAGCCGGATCCGGTGCCCCAGACGTCGTCGGAGTCGGTCATCAGGGTGCCGGTGCCCGACGTGCCGTTGTTGAGGCTGTACGTCTTGTGGCCGCCACGTGTGGTGTCGTACAGCTGGTACGTCGAACCCGACAGCGTCGTGTTCAGGGTGACCGTGCCGCTGTACTGGGTGTTGCCGGTGCCGGTCTGGACGGCCTGGTAGCGGTAGAGCTCCTTGCCGGTGGTGGCGTCCGTGACGACGTGCAGCTTGCTGGGCGTGCCGTCGTCCTGGAAGCCGCCGACCACGGTCTCCCAGGCGAGCTTCGGGGTGCCGCTGCCGGCCCAGATCACCTTGCGGGCACTGTCGGCCACGGGCTTCCGGGCGTCGAGGGCCCTTGCGGTCCTGAGCGCCTTGGTCTGGGCGGCGGACTTGCTGTAGGCCGCGCTGACCGTGGGCACCGCGATGGTGTGCCTGTTGTTGTTGAAGGTCGTGCTCACGGTGCCGGCCGCGAGGGAGGCGGGTGGCGTGTGCACGATCAGGTCGCCGCCGAGGACCGGCAGACCGTCGAAGGTTCGCTCGTACCGTGTGTGCACGGTGCCGTCGTTGTCCTTGACGACATCCTTGACGACCAGTTTCTCCTTGGCACCGAGGCCGATGGTGCGGGCGGTCGCGGCGGTCTTCTGCTGGGCGCTCCTGAGCAGCGCGCCGTGCTGGGCGGGGGTCAGCTCGGCCTCCACGCCGCCGGTGCGCAAGGGGCTGGGGTGGGGGCTGGCGGGCTTGGCGTTCGCCGGGACCGACTGGATGCCGACGGCGAGGAAGGCCGCGGTGGAGACCAGGGCGGCTCCTACCGTGGCCCGTCTGTGGGGAAGACGTCTCACTCGTACTCCTCCTGCTGCGGCCGCCGGGTCGCGGCCGGTGACAGACCGGGCAGACGGGGATGTGCTGTCCGGGAAGAGCTGAGCTGTGCGGGAACCGGGATCCGGGGACCGGGGTGCGTGATCCGTGATCCGTGGACACGCCGGGGAGAAAGCGTGTGTTGAGCGAGGATTCCAGATTTGACCCGCGCATGTCAGCCACGCCGAGGTCGTTCGAGGGTTTTCCCTATGCGCGGCGGTGCGGCCCCCGCCGAGATCCGGCGAGGCCGTGCCGGCCCCCGTGGACGACCGGCCCCGGGCCGTGCCGACCAGCCCGAGCCGCACCGACCCGCCCGATTTATCCTGGTTCAGCAGAGCTGCGGCAGCCTCGCGCCCCCGGACCGGGCGTCGGCAGCTCCCACCCCCGAGGAAGGGGCTCACGCATGCGGGTCTTCATCGTCGGCACGGGCAACATGGCGGGCGGTATTGCCACCCGGGCCCTGGCGGGCGGCCACTCGGTCCGGCTGGTCGGCACGGATCCGGCCAAGGCCATGACACTCGTCGACGCCCTGGGCGAGCGGACGCCGGGGGCGGATGTGGCCCCCGCGGTGCCGGACGCGGTCGGATCGGCGGACGTGGTGGTGCTGGCCGTGCCGTTCGACGCGGCCAAGGAGGTCGTGACCGAGTACGGGGACCGGCTCGCCGGGAAGACCGTCGTCGACATCTCCAATCCCGTGGACTTCTCGACCTTCGACTCACTGACGGTGCCCGCGGACAGCTCCGGCGCGCAGCAGCTGGCCGAGGCCGCCGCGCCGGGCACGCATCTGGTGAAGGCCTTCAACACCACGTTCGCCGGCTCGCTCGTCGCGGGCGAGGTCGGCGGGCTCCCGCTGGACGTGTTCATCGCCGGCGACAACGTCGCGGCCCGCGACCAGGTGGCCGAGCTGGTCTCCTCGGGCGGCCTCAATCCGGTGGTCGTCGGCGGACTGCGGCACGCCCGGGAGCTGGAGGGCATGCAGCTGCTGCACATGGCCCTGCAGACCCGGCCCGGGGGGCACGGCTGGATGAGCGCGATCAAGATCGTCGCGCCCTGAGCTCCCCGGACCCGTCCGCGCCACGACCGGACACCGGCCCTGCGGCGGCGGTGCCGGTCCCTGGTTCCCGAGAGGCAGCCGGCGTCCCGGTGAACGCCCCCGCGCACGCCCCCGGCGCGTAGTACCTTCCCTTACAACAGCCGTGACTCTGGGGGGAGTTGCACACATGCACGGCACGACGGACGGTTTCCACTACGGCGCGTTGACTCCGGTCGCCGCCTATCTGACGGCCTGTCTGGGCGGGGCGCTGGGGCTGCGCTGCATCGTCAGGTCGCTGTACCACCACGGCGCGTCGTGGCGGCCCGGCTGGCTCGCCCTGGGGGCGGCCTCGATCGGCTGCGGCATCTGGACGATGCACTTCGTCGCGATGATCGGCTTCCATGTCCGGGAGACCACGATCCGCTACGACGTGGGCCTGACCCTGCTCAGCCTCGTGGTGGCGATCCTGGTGGTCGGCATCGGCGTCTTCGCGGTCGGCTACCGGGGCGCCACCGCGGGGACGCTGTGGACGGCGGGCGTCATCACCGGTCTCGGCGTGGCCGCCATGCACTACCTGGGCATGGCCGCGCTCCGCCTTGACGGAACGATTCACTACGACCCGGTCACGGTCGGCCTCTCCGTGCTGATCGCGATCGCCGCGGCGACGGCTGCGCTGTGGGCGGCCGTGTCGGTGCGGGGGTTCGCGGCGAGCCTGGGCGCGAGTCTGGTGATGGGCCTCGCGGTGTCCGGCATGCACTACACCGCCATGGCGGCCGTGAGCGTCGACGTACATCCCGCGTCCGCCACCTCCTGGTCGAGTGCGTCACCCACCTCGCTGCTGCTGCCCATGCTGCTCGGCCCGATCATGTTCCTGCTGCTGGCCGGGGTGGTGGTGATGTTCGACCCGCTGCTGGTCCTGGGCGAAGGGGACTGGAACCGGCGGGCGCCGGCGGAAAGCGGTCCCCGGCCGGCCGCGTCGGTGGAGGCGGCGCGCTCACGCCCGCAGGGCCGGCGCACCACGCACACCCCCCGGCGCCACGGCGGCCGCCCGCCGCACCAGGCACCCGGCGGAACAGGCAGGCGCGCCGACCGGCCCGCACCCGGCGGCGCCGGCCGGTTCGGCACCCCCGGCCGCCCGGCCCCCGGTCCGCAGGGCCCGTACGGCGCGCCCTCGAACCCCTACGAATGGTGACCGGTCCGGCCCGAACCCCCGTCCCGCAGCCATCCGTTGATCGTTGTACGGTTCCCGCGTGTCTGACTCCTCACGCGATACCGCAGAAGGCGCCGGCTGGGGCGAGGCCGAGCGCGGCGCCTACCGCCAACTGATGCCGGACCATGTCGAGAAGCTGTTCTGGTTCAGCCCGAGGACCCTGTGGGCCGCCCGCAACGGTGTGCTGGCCTCCTGGTTCGGCGACCCGACCGGCCGTACCCGAAGCCGTTGGGTGGCGCAGCGGGCGGCTGCCGGGGCGCCCGCCGACAAGCTGATCCGGCGTCATGAGGCGGACCGGTTCTCGTTCATGGTGATCGGCGACACCGGTGAGGGCGACGCCTCCCAGTACGCCGTCGTGCCGGGGTTCCTGAAGGCGAGTCAGGACACCGACTTCGCGGTGATCGCGAGCGACGTGATCTACCCGGTCGGCGCCACCGACGACTACGGCACCAAGTTCTTCCGCCCGTACCGGGACTATCCGGCGCCGATCTACGCGATACCCGGCAACCACGACTGGTACGAGGACCTCGGCGCGTTCATGCGCGTCTTCTGCGACGACACCGCGGCGCTGCCGGCCGAACCGCGGCCGCGCCCGCTCACCCGCGCCTGGTGGCGCGCCCTGCTGTGGCACCGCCCGCGTCCGGCGGACGAGCAGCTCCTGGCCGAGGCACGGAAGTTGCGCGGGCAGCAGGAGCAGGCGGCCGTGCAGCCGGGGCCGTACTGGGCGATCGACGCCGGGCCGGTCCGCATCGTCGGCATCGACACCGGCCTGCTCGGCACCATCGACGCAGAACAGGGCGCCTGGCTGCGGGAGGTGTCCCGGGGGCCGCGTCCGAAGATCCTCGTCACCGGCTCCCCGTTGTACGTGGACGCCGAGCACCACCCGTGCGCGATCGAGGGCGGCGGCACGGTCGACGACATCGTCCGCGACCCGGCCCACCACTACGTGGCGGCGATCGGCGGCGACATCCACAACTACCAGCGCTACCCCGTCGACGTGAACGGGCGCACCATCCAGTACGTGGTCGCGGGCGGCGGCGGTGCCTTCATGCACGCGACCCACACCATCCCCCCGGTGTCGGTCGCGAACGTCACCGAGGACGACTTCCGCTGCTATCCGCTGCGCGGCGACTCGCTCGCCTTCTACAGCAGGCTGTACGGCCGCCGGCTGCGGCTCCGCCGCTTCTTCGCGCTCACCGAGGCGCAGGCGACGGCCGTGATCGCCGAGCGCCTCGGCATCAGGCCCGGCCGGACGCCGGCCGAGGACACCCGGATCACCTGGCGCGCCCGCCTGGTGGCGACCCTGCTGGGCGCCGGCAGCAGCCGGGACCGCGGGCCGCGCTTCCGGCTGCCCGTGAAGAAGATCTACACCCAGCTGTTCTCCCCCGGCTCGGCCACCTACAGCCCGCCCTTCTTCAAGTGCTTCCTGCGCCTCGACGTCACCCCGGAGGCGGTACGGCTGCGCTGTTTCGCCGCCACCGGGAACCGCCCGCAGGAGCTGGACCCGCCGGTCGAGGACGAGGTCACCATCCCGCTGCGCTGATCCGAAGCCGATCACACTCCCGCAATGTTCGGGTGCCACAATCGGGGCAGAACTGACGTACGACCGCTGGAGGACCCGTGCCGTCCACCCCCCGTCCCCTGCGCAGACTGGGCTTCCTCACCATCGGCCTGTTCGACGGCGCGGATCCGGGCCGGGGGCACCAGTCCACGCTGGAGATCATCGAGCTGGGCGAGCGGCTGGGCTTCGACAGCGCGTGGGTACGCCACCGGCACCTCCAGTACGGCATTTCGTCGCCGGTCGCCGTGCTCGCGGCGGCCTCGCAGCGCACCAGCCGGATCGAGCTGGGCACCGCGGTGATCCCGCTGGGCTGGGAGAACCCGCTGCGGCTCGCCGAGGACCTGGCGACCGTCGACCTCCTGTCCGGCGGCCGCCTCAACCCCGGGGTGAGCGTGGGCCCGCCCATGCACTACGAGCACGTCAAGGCGGCTCTCTACCCGGACACGGCCGATGTCGAGGACTTCAGCTACGAGCGGGTGCGGCGGCTCCTCGACTTCGTCCGGGGCAAGCCGGCCACCGACTTCAGCGGGGTGGAGGGCTTCGAGGTGTTCTCCGACGTCGTCCAGCCGCACTCCGCCGGGCTCGGGCGGCGCCTCTGGTACGGCGGCGGCAGCCTCGGTTCGGCCCGCTGGGCGGGCGAGCACGGCATGAACTTCCTGACCAGCAGCGTCGTACGGGCCGGGGACGAGGCGGACGCGTACGACTTCGCGGAGATCCAGCTCTCGCACATCCGTGAGTTCCGCGCCCGTCACCCGGACGGCGAGGCGGCCCGGGTCTCCCAGGGCCTGGTCGTCATCCCCACCGACTCCGCAACGCCCGAGCAGCGCGCCAGGTACGAGGCCTACGCGGCCAAGCGGCTGCCCCGCACTTCCGTCCCACAGGGTCCTGGCCGGCTGCTGTTCGCGCCGGACATCGTCGGCACCTCGGCGGAGATCGTCGGACAACTGCACGCGCACGCCGCGTTCCGCGAGGTCGACGAGGTGGCCTTCGCCCTGCCGTTCACCTTCGAGCACGAGGACTACGTACAGATCCTCACCGACATGGCGACCCGCCTGGGCCCTGCTCTCGGCTGGCGCCCGGCGGCCACCGCCTGAGTCACCAGCGGCGCACCTCCGTGCCGGTCACCGGCTCCGACGGCCTGCCGTCCACCCCGACCGGGACCTCGCCGTGCAGCATCACCCGGTGCATGACGCGGGGGTGGCCGAGGTGGGCGTTGTCGCTCGGCGCGAGGTGGATGGTGGCCCTGTTGTCCCAGAAGGCGACACTGCCGGGCTCCCAGCGGAAGCGGACCGTGTACTCGGGCCGTACGGCCTGTTCCAGCAGCATCTCCAGGAGCGCGGCGCTCTCCGGGCGGGAGACGCCGGCGATCTGCTCGACGTAGTAGCCGTTGACGTACAGCACCCGCTCCCCGCTCTCCGGATGGACGCGGACCAGCGGGTGCACCGAGGCCACCTGGTGGTCGAGGAGGTGGCGCAGGTAGGAGTCGTCACCGGGGCGGGGCTGGTAGCCGACGCCGAGGCGGTGCTCGGCGCGCAGGCCGTCGACGAAGGCGCGCACGGGCGCGGAGAGTCCGGCGTAGGCGGCGGCCAGGTTGGCCCAGGTGGTGTCGCCGCCGTAGGGCGGGACGGTCTCCGCGCGCAGGATGGTCGCGGCGGGCGGGTCGACGCGGGCGCCGTGGTCGCAGTGCCAGCCGCGCAGCAGGGTGTGCCGGCGCCGCTGGAGCCACTCCTCGTGCTCCATCCCGAACCGGCCGCCGAGCTCGAGGCGGTCGGCGGTGGTCTCCACCTCGGGGAAGCCGGCCGGTGAGGCGCTGCCGCGCCGGCCGAGCACGACCGGTTCGCCGAAGCGGCGGGCGAAGGCGACGTGTCCGGCGTGGTCGAGCCGCTGGTCGCGGAAGAAGACCACCTTCCAGCGCAGCACTGCCTCACGGATCAGGGCGACCACGGCGTCGTCGAGTTCCGTGGTGAGGTCGACCCCGGTGATCTCGGCCCCGATGTGCCCGGCGACGGGTCGCACCTCGGCTCCGGCGGCGCCCGGTGCCCGTCCTGCCGTAACCCGGTCGGTCGTCATGCGTACTCCGCGTGGTCGTCGGTACCCGTCCAGGAAAGATCGTGTCAGCCCGGCCCGCACCGCGGAAGGGAGCACCCGGCCCGGGTTGATCATCTCCCGCCCGGTCCGCGAGGCTGGAGGTACGACACAGCCGAGGGAAGGTCACATCGTGGTCAGCATTCCGGTGTACACGCTCAACGACGGTACGACGGTCCCCGCCATTGGCCTGGGCACCTGGCCGATGGACGACGCGCAGGCCGAGCGGGCCGTCCGCCAGGGCCTGGAGCTGGGCTACCGGCTGGTGGACACGGCGGTGAACTACCGCAACGAGTCCGGGGTCGGGCGGGGTGTCGCGAGCAGCGGGGTGCCCCGCGAGGAGGTGGTGGTGACGACGAAGCTGCCGGGCCGCCACCACGGCTACGAGGAGACCCTCGCCTCCTTCGAGGAGTCCCGGCGGCGGCTGGGCCTGGAGTACGTGGACCTGTATCTGATCCACTGGCCCAACCCGCGGGTCGGCAAGTACGTCGACTCGTGGAAGGCGATGATCAAACTGCGCGAGGACGGTCTGGTGCGCTCGATCGGCGTCTCCAACTTCACCGAGGAACACCTCACCCGGCTGGAGAAGGAGACCGGGGTGCTGCCCTCGGTGAACCAGGTGGAGCTGCACCCGCTGTTCCCGCAGGACGAGCTGCGGGCCTTTCACGCGGACAGGGGCATCGTCACCGAGAGCTGGAGCCCGCTCGGCCGGGACGTGCGGCTCCTCGACGACCCGGCGGTCGTCGCCGTGGCGGAGGCGCACGGCGTGACGCCCGCTCAGGTGGTGCTGCGCTGGCACGTCCAGCTCGGTGCCCTGCCCATCCCGAAGTCGGCGGACGCCGCCCGGCAGCGGGCCAACCTGGACCTGTTCGGCTTCCAACTGGACGCGGCCGAGATGGCGGCCGTCTCCGAGCGGCCCCACCGGCGGCTCGGCGGCGACCCGGACCGCCACGAGGAGTTCTGAACCGCCCGCCGGGTACCCGGGGCGCAGGTCCGAGGGAAGGAGCCGCGGTGGGTGACGGCGACGACCGGTTGCGTACGTACCGTGCCAAGCGTGACTTCCGGCGGACCCGGGAGCCGTCGGGCCGGGCGGCGGAGGCCGGTGACCGGCTCCGGTTCGTGGTGCAGATCCATGACGCGCGGCGGATGCACTTCGACTTCCGGCTGCAGGTCGGCGGCGTCCTGAAGTCCTGGTCGGTCCCGAAGGGGCCGTCCGCCGACTCCGGGGACAAGCGGCTGGCGGTGCCCACCGAGGACCATCCGCTGGAGTACGAGGACTTCGAGGGCGTGATCCCGAAGGGCGAGTACGGCGGCGGCACCGTGATCGTCTGGGACCACGGCTGGTACGAGCCCCTCAGCCACGACCGCGGGGGGCACCCGGTCGGCTTCGCGGAGTCGCTGGAACGCGGGCACGCCACCTTCCGCCTGCACGGCTCCAAGCTGCACGGCGAGTACGCCCTGACCCGGTTCCGGGGCCGCGACGGGGAGGACGCCTGGCTGCTGGTGAAGAAGGGGGCCGGCCGCCCGAACGGCCACGGCACGCCCGATCCCCGGCGGGCCCGTTCGGTGCGCACCGGCCGCACCCTCGCCCAGGTCGCGGCGGACGCCGCCGAGGGGTGACGGGCGGCAGCCGCCCGGACGAACCTCAACGTCGCCTGCGCGTATGCGGATTGAGCCGTTCCCGCCTCGTCCGGCCGTGCGGGGGCCTATGTTCACGAAGGTACTCGATCTTCGGTTCAGGAGGCCCCCACACATGCGTACCGCGCTCCGTACCGCCGTGGCCGGGGCGGTGGCCGCCGGCACTCTGCTGACCTGCGGCACCGCCCATGCCACCCCCGCCGGACCCGGCGTGACCGGCAGGGTGATCAGCCAGACCACCGTCGGCGACACGGACTACGTCCTGCGGGAGATCACCGTCCCGCCCGGCCAGACCACCGGCTGGCACTACCACGACGGCCCGGTCTACGGGTACGTCCGGAAGGGCACGCTGAGTCACTTCCACTCGGACTGCAAGGAGGACGGCGTCTACCGGCAGGGCGGCACGGTCTACGAGTCGGGCGGGCCCGGCGATGTACACCTGGGCGCCAACCTCGGTCGCACCGACCTGGTCCTCGACGTGCTGTACGTCCTGCCGCACGGCTCGCCGTACTCGGAGTCGGTGCCGAACCCGGGCTGCGACTTCGAGTAGCGGCGCGGAGCCCGTCACTCGCGGGCGATCGGCAACGGGCCTTCGGGCAGCGGCTGTTCGGCCCAGATCGTCTTGCCGCTGCCCGCCTGCCGGCTGCCCCAGCGCTGGGTGAGCTGGGCGACCAGGAGCAGGCCGCGGCCGCCCTCGTCGAAGGCGTGCGCCCGGCGCAGGTGCGGTGAGGTGGAACTGCCGTCGGAGACCTCGCAGATGAGCGCGCGGTCGCGGATCAGGCGCAGCTGGATGGGCGGGTCGCCGTAGCGGATGGCGTTCGTGACGAGTTCGCTGACGACGAGTTCGGTCACGAACGCCTCCTCGTCCAGGCCCCAGTCGGTGAGCCGTTCGACGGCCGCCTGCCGGAAGTGCGCCACCGCGGCCGGGTCGGGCGGCACGTCCCAGGTGGCGACCCGGTCGGCGCCCAGCGCCCGGGTGCGGGCCAGCAGCAGGGCCACGTCGTCGGCCGGCCGTTCCGGCATGACGGCCTTGAGGACGTAGTCGGTGAGGTCCTCCAGGCAGTCGGCGGACGCGCTCAGGGCACGGCACATCTCCTCGGTGGCGCGGTCCAGGTCCCGGTCGCGGTCCTCGACCAGACCGTCCGTGTAGAGGGCGACGACCGATCCCTCGGGCAGTTCGAGCTCGGTCGCCTCGAAGGGCAGACCTCCGACGCCGAGCGGCGGCCCGGCGGTCATCGGGATCAGCTCGGCCGCACCGCCGGGCAGCACTACCGCGGGCGCCGGGTGCCCGGCGGCGGCGAGGCTCAGCCGCCGCGAGACGGGGTCGTAGACGGCGTACAGGCAGGTGGCGCCCAGCTCGGCGACCTCCTCGCCGAAGCCGTCGGCGGCCAGGTGGGTGATCAGGTCGTCCAGATGGGTGAGGAGTTCGTCGGGGGGCAGATCCACGTCCGCGAGGGTGCGTACGGCGGTGCGCAGGCGGCCCATGGTGGCGGAGGAGCGGATGCCGTGGCCGACCACGTCGCCGACGACCAGGCCGACCCGGCTGCCGGACAGCGGGATCACGTCGAACCAGTCGCCGCCGATGCCGGCCTGCGAGCCGCAGGGCAGGTAGCGGTGGGCGACCTCGACGGCGGCCTGGGGCAGGCCGCGGGGCAGCAGGCTGTGCTGGAGGGCGAGGGCGGTGGAGCGCTCACGGGCGAAGCGCCGGGCGTTGTCGATGCAGACGGCGGCCCGGCTGGCGAGTTCCTCGGCGAAGACGGTGTCGTCGATGACGTAGGCGTCGGGGTGGCGTATGCGCACGCCCACGACGGCACCGAGCAGGACGCCCCGGGCCTGCAGGGGTACGGCGATCACGGAGTGGACGCCCGCGCGGTAGGGCCGGCCCGCGGGCGAGATGGCGTTGCGCTCGTCGACCCAGCGGTGGAACTCGGGCTCGCCGGCCTGCGCGACCACGGCCCGCCGCTCCCGCAGCGCCCGCGCCGGCGGTGACGCGGCCGGGTGCACCTCGGCGTCGCCCAGCCGGACGGCGGCCTCGGGGGTGCCCTCGGTGCCCGAGCCGTGGGCGACCCTGCGCAGCGCGATGTCGCCCTCCGGCACGGGCGGCGGTTCGTCGGCGCCGAGGACCCAGTCGAGCAGGTCGACGCTGGCGAAGTCGGCGTACCGGGGCACGAGGAGTTCGACGAGTTCCTCGGCGGTGCGCACCACGTCCAGGGTGGTGCCGACGGAGGTGGCCGCCTCGTTGAGGAGGGCGAGCCGGAGCCGGGCCAGGTGCTGCTCGGTGCTGTCGAAGGCGGCGAGGGCGACGGCGGTGAGTTCGCCTGCGGGGTCGCGCAGCGGCCACATCTCGATGCTCCAGGCGTGCTCCCGGTTCAGGTTGGGGGCGCCGGTGAAGCTCTCGTAGCGGACGGGCCGGCCGGTCTCGGCGACCTGGCGCAGATGACGGAGGAAGCCCTCGCTGTGCGGGGCCTCCTCGACGGTGTCCGGGTAGAAACGGCCCAGCAGGGCCTCCTCGGGGACGCCCAGGGCATGGCAGGCGGCGTCGTTGGAGCGGAGGAAGCGCTGGTGGAGGTCGAAGACCGACATGGACATGGAGGCCTGCTGGAAGGCCTGGCCGGCGAGGGTGGGGTCGGCCTGAAAGGGCGGGTCGGCGGTGAGCACGTAGCCGGTGGTCGCGCCGTCGGGGCCGAGGACGGGGCAGGCGGTCAGGGCGATCTCCGTGCGGCGGCCGTCGGCGCACCGCAGGGCCACGGTCCCGCGGCGGGCGGCCAGCGCCCCGGCGGGGACCTGCTCGGCGAGGAGGTCGGCGGCGGGTCTCCCCACGACCTCCTCCGCCCGGTGCCCGGTGAGCATCCGCGCACCCTCGCTCCACCCCGTCACCCGGCCCAGGGCATCGATGATCGCCGCGGCGGCGACACGCTCCATACGCCCCAGGATGGGACCTATGTCCCGGCGCATCAAGCGCGGGCCGACGGCGTCGGCTCAGCCCTGGTGGGCACGCAGGGCGGCCAGCGCCCGGTCGGCGTGGGTGTTCATGCGCAGCTCGCTGCGGACGACCTCCAGGACGGTGCGGTCCTTGGCGATCACGAAGGTGGCCCGTTTGGTCGGGGCGAGCGAGAAGCCCCGCTTCACGCCGAACAGCTCCCGGACGGCGCCGTCCGTGTCGGAGAGCAGCGGCATGCCGAGCGTGTGCTTCCCGGAGAACTCCTGCTGGCGTTCCACGCTGTCCCCGCTGATGCCGACGGGCCGGGCGCCGGCGGCCGCGAACTCGGCGGCGAGGTCCCGGAAGTGGCAGGCCTCGGCGGTGCAGCCGGGCGACAGGGCGGCCGGGTAGAAGAAGAGCACGACCGGCCCGTCGGCCAGCAGCTCCGTGAGGCTCCGCGTGGTACCGGTCTCGTCCGGCAGCGCGAAGTCCTCGATCGTGGTTCCCACCTCGACAGGTGCCGCCATTTATCGGCCCTCCTCGTTGCGTGCGACCCCGCGCGCCCACAGCACCAGGGGGATCTGGAGCGGCAGGCGGGCGAGGGCCGCGGTCCTGAGCGGCTCTGGCCGCTTCTGCCAGTCGACGGCCATCTGCACGTTGGCCGGGAACACACCCACGAAGAAGGCGGCGGCCGCCCGGGCGGCCGCCCTGCGGGTACGCGGCAGGGCGATTCCCGCCGCCAGCGCCAGCTCCACGGCACCGCTGCCGTACGTCCAGGCCCGCGGGGACCCCGGCAGCGCCTTCGGGATCGTGGCGTCGAACTGCTTCGGCACCGCGAAGTGGGCGAACCCGGCGGTGGCGAGCAGTCCCGCGAGCAGCAGGGGTGAACGTTCGGACCGGGCCACGAAGCCTCCTCTGACGACCTGCCGCCGGATATTACCGGGCGGTACCGGCCCGTTCGGCGCCGGGTCGCCCTCGCCGCGTCCACGCCGGCGTCTCACACGGTCCGGGAGGCCGGGGGCACCGTCTCGGTGGTCGCCCGGCCGGCCTCGTCCTCGACCGCGTAGGACAGGAAGTCGTCGACCATGCGGTGGAAGAGGACGGCCAGCTGCCGCAGTTCCTCGGGCTCCCAGCCGCTCAGGGCGAGCTGCATACCCCGTGCGCCGGCGTCCCGGACCCGGTCGACGGCGGCCGGGCCGGCGTCGGTGAGCTCGATCCGCTGTGCGCGGCGGTCGTCGGGGTCGGGGACGCGGGTGACGTAGCCCGACCGCTGGAGCTGCTGCACCGCGCGCGTCACATGGGACGCCTCCACCCCGAGCCGCTGCGCCAGCTCCCCCGGGCGCAGCGGCTCGGAGTCGGCGACCTGGCGCAGCAGGGCCACCGCGGCACGGTCCAGCGGCACGCCGGCCAGCGCCATCAGCCGCTCGTGCCGGCGGGCCCGGGTGCTGAAGTAGGTGATGCGCGTCAAGGCGCGCTCGATCTCCATGACCTCGGGGGTGGCGGCGGGGACGTCCGGCGGCGGTTCGGTGGGCATACCGGCCAGTTCACCGTATCGTTGCGTAACTCAAGTAGATGACCGTGCGGGTTCGCCGACGGTCCACCCTCCGCGGACGCACGGGCTGTCAGATTCCGTGCTCGCGCAACGGCCCGACCGTGAGTCCGCGCCGGTCGCAGCTGTCGAGGAGGCGTGGCAGCGCACCCAGGGCCGACCGCCAGGCGCCCGGCGCCGAGGTGCAGTCGGAGTCGTGCAGCAGGATCGTGCCACCTCCGTCCAGGTCCCGGACGACCGTGCGGTGGACGGTGTCCGGGGTGGCGCGGGCGGTCCAGTCCTCGCCCCAGCAGGTCCAGAGCACCGGGGTGAGACCGAGCCGGCGGGCGGTCAGGTGGGCCGCGGTGGACATCACCCCGTACGGCGGCCGGAACAGTCGCGGGAGCTGCCCGGTGAGCTCGCCGACGGTGTCCCGGGCCCGGGCGAGGTCGTCGTGGGTGGCGCGCGGGCCGCGCAGCAGGAGCGGCCGGTGCAGCCAGCCGTGGATCCCCACCTCGTGCCCGGCCGCGGCGATCTCACGGACCAGGCCGGGTGAGCGGCGGGCCTGGCAGCCGAGCAGGAAGAAGGTGGCCCGGACCCGCCGCTCGTCCAGGGCGCGCAGGAAGAACGGGGTCGACAGCGGGTCCGGGCCGTCGTCGAAGGTGAGGGCGACGTGGTCGGCCCGGCCCCGGCCGGCGAGGCGGGGCATGGCGCGGTTGCGCAGCGGCCCGAAGGTGGAGACCACGGGGGCCGCGTGCAGGGCGAGTGCCGGGAGGGCCGCCAGGGCGGCCCCGCGGAGCAGGCGTACGGGGGTGGTCACGAGTGGTGGTCCTCCTGGTGCGGGCCGCCGTGGTGGACGTCGTCGTCGAAGTCCAGGCTGTGGCCGATGGCGTGGATGACGCCCGGGGCGCTGCCGGTCGTGGCGACCGCGGTACCGACCGCGCCGGCCCAGAGGGCACACGCGACGGCCCCGCTGGCGGCGAGGCGCCGGACGGCCTGGCGCGCCCTGCGCCGGGCGGGCGCGAGGCCGGGAGCGTGGCCGGCCGGGTCCGCCGGGAGCGAGGACAGCCGGTCGAGGGCGGGCGGGGCCTGCGGCGCGCCGGCCGTGCGGCAGGCGCGGGCTATCTCGTCGGCGGGGCCCGCCCCGGCGGCGGCGAACAGGGCGCGGCCCGCCTCGCGTTGCAGCAGGCCGCGCGGGCCGTCGATCAGGTCGGCCAGTACGTCCTTGAGTTCGGCCGGGTCGCGGATCCAGGCGGCCACCCCGGCCTCGTCGAGCGCCGCGGCGTTGGTGAGCCCGTGGCCCGGTATGCAGCGGTAGCTCGCGACGGGCAGACCGGTGGCGAAGGCCTCCAGCGAGGTCAGGCCGCCCGCGTTCTGCACCAGCACGTCGGCCGCGTGCATCAGGCCCGGCATGTCGTCGACCCAGCCGTAGGCGTGCTCGATGCCGTCGGCGCGCAACTGCCGGGCGAGCTCCTCGTTGCGGCCGCAGACGACGACCGGCACGGCCGTGCCGCAGTCGCGCAGTTCCAGGGCCACCTGCCGGACCGGTCCGACCCCCCAGGAGCCGGCGACCAGCAGCGCCAGCGGGGCATCCGCGGGGAGCCCGAAGCGGGCCCGAGCCGCCCGGCGCCGCCCCGCGTCGGCGGGACGGAAGCGCGGGTCCGCGACCGGGCCGCCGACCCGGACGTCCCGTGCACCCAGGGCGCGGGCCTGCGCGGCCGGTACCGCGTGGGCGGCCAGGTGGACGTCGACGCCCTCGGCCACCCACAGCGGGTGCACCGAGAAGTCGGTGAGATAGGTGAACACCGGCACGTCGAGGCGGCCGGCCAGCCGCAGTCCGCCCAGGACCCGGCTGGCCCCGGGGTAGGTGGAGACGACGGCGCCGGTGTCGGCGGGGAGGGCGGCGCGCAGCCGGTGCTCGGCGGTGCGCAGCAGGGCGCGGGCCAACGGGCCGCCGCCCCCGGCGCGTTCGGTGCTGCTGTAGACGCGCTGGTAGACCCAGGGCGCCCGGACGAGCATCCGGTGGTAGCCGTCGCGTACGGCCCGGCCGAGCCGGGCGGGCAGCAGGTCGAGCAGGTCGTGCCGGTCGACCGCGACGCCGGCCGCCGTCAGCCGGCGTTCCAGTTCGCGTGCGGCGCCGTCATGGCCCGCGCCGATGCTCGCGGAGACGATCACGACGCGCTCGGCGGGCGTCACGGGCCGGGGGGCGCGGGCGGGCCGGGGACGCAGGGCGGCGGCCGCGAGGGCGCGCAGATGCACCGTACCTCCGAGGTGGGGCATGGGTGGGTTCCTCCGCAGAGACTCCGCAGGTGGAGTGGAGTGGCGAAACTCTACAACATGTAGTAGGTGAACTCGTACAAGTTGTAGTAGACGACTTTCGCGCAACTCGGTGGCGCGCAGCCCCGGTTCTACATGCCGTAGTAGCAGCCCCGGTAGGCTGTGGGCTCGAACGTTGGCTGAAGGACGGTGAACGGTGCGCGACCGGAAGATCGACGGAACCGGCGAGGCATCCGGCCGGCGGGCCCGCGGCGAGCTGGAGAGCGGGGTGCTGGCCACCCTGTGGGCCGCGGCCGAGCCGCTGACCGCCCGCCAGGTCCAGGAGCGGCTGCCCGGGGACCTCGCCTACACGACGGTGCTGACGATCCTGTCCCGGCTGCACGACAAGGGCGTGCTGGTACGGCACCGGGCCGGCCGGGGCTACGCGTACGCGCCGGTGCGCGACGAGGCGTCCGACACCGCCCAGCGGATGCACACCCTGCTGGAGCGAGGCTCCGACCGGGAGGCCGTGCTCAGCCGGTTCGTCTCCGAACTCTCCGCGGAGGACGAGCAGTTGCTCCAGCGTCTGCTCGGGGAACACGACGGCGGCCCCGTCGGCGAAGGACCGTGAGCCGATGACCGTCAGCGTCTACGTCCCCTTCCCGGTCACCGTGGTCCTGGCGGTGCTCGCGCCCCGGCTCGCCCGGCGGTTCGCGCCGCGCGCGGCGGCCTGGGCACTGGCCGGCGGGGCACTGGTGACGGCGCTCGGCTGGCTGGGCTCGCTGGCGCTGCTGGCGTTCACGGGGCTCGCACAGATCCCCGAGGTCGCGGAGGAGGGCCGCTGGTCGGTGACGGCGCTGCGTGCGGACGATCCCGTGTACCTCACGGTGTCCGCGGTCGCGACGGTCACCCTGCTCGCCTCCCTCACCGGCCTCGCGGTGGCCGCCGTGCGGCAGGTCCGGCATCTGCTCTGGGCCCGCCGGGAGTGCGCACGGCTGCCCGGCGAACTGGAGCTGGCCGTGCTCGACGACGCCTCGCCGCACGCCTTCGCGCTCCCCGGGGCGCCGGGCCGGATCGTGGTGTCGCACGGGATGCTGCGCTGCCTCGGCGGCACCGAGCGGGAGGCCCTGCTGGCACACGAGCGGGCCCATCTGCGCGGCCGCCACCATCTCTTCCAGACCGCCTGGCGGCTCACCGCCGCCCTCTGCCCCCTGCTGAGGCCGCTCGCCGAGACCGGCGGGTTCGTACTGGAGCGCTGGGCCGACGAGGAGGCCGCGGAGCACGTCGGGGACCGGACGGTCGTCGCACGCGCGGTGGGCCGGGCGGCCCTCGCCTCGGCCAAGGCCCCCGCCCGTGCCTCGCTGGCGGCGACCGGGGGCGCCGTGCCGCAGCGGGTCCGGGCGCTGCTCGCCCCGCCGCCACCGCGCCGCGCGCTGCCGCTGGTCGCGGGCGCCGTGCTGCTCGCGCTGTCCTGCGCGAGCCTGGCCGAGGCCATGTCCGACAGCGAGCGGATGATCGAGGGCGCCCAGTTCGCCGCGTGCGTGACCGCGCTCGGGGACACCGCGATGCCGGCGCGGCCGCCCGCACACGGCCCCTGCGGCCACCCGCCCCGCGACCGCGACGAAGCGGGCCCGGACCTCCGCTGACCGCGTCGCGCAGCACCACCGACGCGTTCTTGCCGCCGCGCCCACCGGGCAGACGCTCATCCCGCTCGTGACGAGGTTCTCGCCGCCCGCACACGTGTCCTGGCGGGCGAGGCGGAGGTGCGGGCGGACGGCGAGGCGACCCTGCTGACCCGGTTCGACACCACGTTCGTCCCGTCCCCCCGTCCCCCACCTGTTCCGCACCGTCGGCGACACCCCGCCGCGGATCCCGTGGGTCTACTCGTCGGCGTACGTCATGCGGACCTTCGCGGCCACGGAGAAGGCGGTCGAACACCTGGCGGCCGAGGACCGGACGGGCTGGACCGGCGGTGGCCTGGGACGTCCCAGGCGTCCCAGGGCACGCGGGGACGACATGGTGACGGTTCGGCACGGAAACGCTCCGAGTCGTGATCACGCTTCGTGGTCACCGGCACGACAGCACGGAGGTTTCCATGTCCCGTCGGATCCTGAAGAACGGCCTGCTGGCCACGGTCGCGGTGTTCGCGTTCCTGCCCACGGCCGGGGCTGCCACCGCGAGCGCCGCCACCCCGGTCCCCGCCCCCCAGGGAATCGTGCAGTACTACAACTACACCACCCTGCCCGCGCCGGCCGGCCACCGTCTTCACACCCGGCACTACGCGTACCGGACCGTGGGCCGGGTGACCACACACCGCGTCCGGCTCAACGTCCGCTCCGGCCCGAGCACCCGCTACCGCGTGGTGAGCCACCGTCACAACAACCGGCTCGTCTCGCTGTCCTGCAAGACGTACGGCGGCTCGGTGCACGGCAACCACACCTGGTACCGGCTCCCGCACCACAAGGGGTACGTCTCCGCCCACTACGTGCGGGTCGGCCACGCCGTCCCGTGGTGCTGACGGTCCGTCACCAGCGTACTCCCTGACCGCAGAGGCCTGTTCGGGAACCCGCGTTCCCGAACAGGCCTTCGACATGCACCCCCTGATTCACCGACTTCACACCTGTTCGCCGATTGCGGGCCCGGTCCCGATGGGAAGCCATTCCGACAACAGGGGCGAAACGCCCATAGCGTAATGAAGTCGAGGCACGCAACATGCCGCACCCCGAAGGAGCGAGAACCACCCCGTCGGACCAGTCGCCGGCGGCGAGGCTGCGCGAGCTGAAGGAGAGTACGGGGCTGAGCCTCGCGGCACTGGCGGCCCGCACCCCGTACAGCAAGTCCGCGTGGCACCGCTATCTCTCCGGCGACAAACGGCCGCCGCGCGCGGCCGTGGAGGCCCTGGCCCGGCTCGCGGGCGCCGATCCCGCCGCGGTACTGGCCTTGTGCGAGGCCCCCGAGGGGCCGCCGGCCGCAGCGCCGCCCCAGGAGCGGGGGGCGGCGAGGAGGTGGTGGCAGCTGCCGCTGACCGCGGTCGCGCTGCTCACCGTGGCCGGGGTGACGGCGGCGGCCGTGACCGTCTCGGACCGGCGCGGCACACCGGGCGTGCAGCCGGTGTCGGCGGCGCCGCGTTGCCACGGCCGCGCCTGCCAGGGCGAGTTGCCCGACGCGTCGGCGTGCGACCGGGACGCACGGACCAAGAGCCGCGTCACCGGTGTCGCCTACGACGTCCGGCTGCGCTGGTCCCCCGCCTGCGGAACCGCCTGGTCCGAGGTACGGCTGCACACCCCGGTCGCGCGCGAGGTCTCGGTCCGGGCCGGAGAGGACGCGCTCTCGGCGAGCTACCCCGCCTCGGACTCGGTCGGCTACACCAGTCCGATGCTCGCGGTGCCGGCTCCGCGAGGAGTGGAGGCGTGCGCCGAGGTGGCGGGACAGCTGGCGTGCACCGGGCTGGAGGCGGAGCCCACCGGGGAACCGTAGGAAGGCGCCGCGCCCATGGAGGGAGCGCGGCGCCGGACCGGCCCCGCGGAGGCCGGTCGGTGGGCGGCGCCCGGCTTCTCCCGGTCGTGGCCGGCCTGCGGCTGCCCGGCCGAGCACAGGGCGGCGACGCCGGGCGACGCGTCGTACCGCGTCACGCACCCCCTGGATGCCTGCCGTCCCGGTCAGCCCACCGGTGGTGTCCCGTGGGTGTGGAAGGACTCGATCGTCGTCAGACCCAGGCCTGGCCCTTGGCGCCTTCCGCCTCGGTCCAGGTGACCAACGGCCGGTGCTTGTGTCGCGGAGCGTGCGACTACCGGTCGCGGGTGATCGTCTTGTGCTCGACGTAGCCGGTCAGGCCGACCTTGCCGTATTCACGGCCGATGCCGCTCGCCTTGTAGCCGCCGAAGGGACCGTCGAAGCTCATCGGGGAGCCGTTCAGGGTGACCGTGCCGGTGCGCAGTCGGCGGGCGACGGCGAGGGCCCGGTCAGGGTCGGTGGTCCAGATGCCGCCGGACAGGCCGTAGGCGGAGTCGTTGGCGATGCGGACGGCGTCGTCCTCGTCGTCGTAGGCGATGACGGACAGGACCGGGCCGAAGATCTCCTCCTGCGCGATGCGCATGGAGTTGTCGACGTCGGCGAAGACGGTCGGGGTGACGTAGTTGCCCTTCTCCAGGCCTTCGGGGATCTGCGGTCCGCCGGTGACCAGCCGGGCGCCCTCCGCCATGCCGACGTGGATGTAGTCGATGACGCGCTGCTGCTGGTCGGGGCGGATCATCGGGCCGATGAAGGTGTCCGGAGCGGACGGGTCGCCGACCTTCAGCGATTCGACCATGGCCTTGATCGCGGCGACGACCTCCTCGTAGCGGCTGCGCGGGGCCAGGATGCGGGTCTGGAGGATGCAGGCCTCGCCGTTGTTCGCCAAGGAGCCGAATCGCAGGCCCTGGACGGCGGCGTCCAGGTCGGCATCGGCGAGGATGAGGGCGGCGGACTTGCCGCCCAGCTCCAGGCTGACCCGCTTGAGGTGCTCGCCCGCGATGGAGGCGATGCGCCGGCCTGCGCGGGTGGAGCCGGTGAAGGCGATCTTGTCGACGTCGGGGTGAGAGACGAGGTACTCGCTGGTCTCGCGGTCGGCGGGAAGGATGCTGAGCACGCCCGCGGGAAGCCCGGCCCCGTGCCACAGGTCCGCCAGCAGCATCATGCTGAGAGAGTTCTCCGGGGAGACCTTCAGGACGACGGTGTTCCCGGCCAGCAGGGCCGGGACCAGCTTGGCGGTGGCCGCGGAGAACGGCGAGTTCCACGGGATGACGGCGGCGACCACGCCGATCGCCTCCCGTCGGACGATGGTGTCGAAGGACACCGAGGGGTCGGACGGCTCGATGATCTCCTCCCAGCCGAACTCCTCGGCCGCCTTCAGGTACGCCTCCACCTGGCGGGTCAGAAAGGGCTGGCCGGCCTCGGTGAACCAGCCGGCCGAGCCGTTCTCGACGGAGATGGCCCGAGCGACCTCGTCGGCGTGGGCAGCGCGCAGGGCGTCGTAGCGCCGGACGATCTCCTGTCGCTCCTCGGGGCTGGTGCGCGGCCAGGGCCCGTCGTCGAAGGCCGCGCGGGCCGCGGCGACGGCGGCATCGACGTCGGCGGGCGCGGCCTGCGCGGCGCTGCCCAGCCAGGACTGGTCGTGCGGGGAAAGGATGTCGATCCGCAGATTCGGGTCGCTGGGGGCGACCCATGCGCCGCCGATGTAGAGCTTGTCGCGAACAGTCATGTCTTCACGGTTCCTTTGTGCGAAAGGGGCGAGAGGGTGGCGGGGAGGAGGGAGCGGGGGCGCGTCGGCAAGCCGGCGGCTGCGGTCGGTGGCACCTCGCGTGCGGGTATCTGGGCGAAGCCGCTCCGCCGTCATGTCGAAAGGACAGGCAGGCGCTCCGACCGGGCCGGCTGAGCCGGCCCTCGGTGGTTGCGTCGGCCACCGGTGGTCGGGCAGCCGCGCTCCGGTGGCTGTGCCGACCTCCGGTGGTCGGGCAGCTCCCGTGGTGCCTGAGCGTGCGGGCGCATCACCGACCCGGCAGTTCCCATCAGGCGGTGGGGTAGTCCGTGGAGCGGCTGACCTCGGCCCACTCGCGGGCCTCGGCGAGGCGCGCCTCCTCGGCGCTGATGGCGATCTCCAGGGCATCGTTGCCGAGGAGCAGTCGGCGCGGGGGTTTCGCCGCCTCCACCGCATCGACGACCGCGCGGGCCATGCGGTCGGGGTCACCCGGCTCGTTGCCGGAGTACTCGGCGAACCTCGCGAGCCACGCGCCGACCGTCTCCTCGTAGTCGGGGGTGACGGGACCGGACGGCTCCGCCGCGCCCGCGGCCCAGCCGGTGCGGATGCCGCCGGGCTCGACGATGGTGACCTTGACGCCGAACGGTGCCACCTCGTTCGCCAGCACCTCGGAGAACCCTTCGACGGCGAATTTCGCGGTCTGGTAGGCACTGAGGCCGGGCGTGCCGCCCACGCGTCCGCCGATGGACGATATCTGCACGATGTGCCCGGTGCGCCGGCCCCGCATCACGGGCAGCACCGCCCGGGTCAGGTTGACCACGCCGTACAGATTCGCCTCGACCTGCGCGCGGAACTCGTCCTCCGGAAAGTCCTCGATCGAGCCGCTGGTGGCGTAACCGGCGTTGTTCACGAGCACGTCGATCGAACCGAACCGCTCCACCGCCGTCGCCACCACGTGCCGGGCGTCGGACGGGGAGGTGACGTCCAGCGCCACCGCCATCAGTCGCTCAGGGTGCTCGGCCCGCAAGGAGGCCAGCGCCTCCGGCCTCCGAGAAGTCACCACGACCCGGTCGCCGGCGCTCAGCGCCGCGAGAACCAGCGCCTTGCCCAGCCCCTGTGAGCCTCCAGTGATCAGCCAAGTCCGTGACACAGCGCATCCCTCTTCTCGTGCGTCGCCTCGTCGTTTCGTCGTTGTCCCAGCGCTCCAGCGCGGGGTTGCCACTCCACAGTAGAGGAATGCTCGATTACTGCAACATCAAAGTTGCATTTACTATTGGTGTTGCGACTCACACGTTGGAAGTCGGGCCGAAAGTGACCACTGGACGTAGAATCTCCAGATCATGAGAGCTGACGCCGCACGCAACCTCACCGCTGTGCTCCAGGCCGGGGCCCGGTTGCTGGCCGAGGACCCGGGCACCTCGATGGCGGCCATCGCCGCGGCCGCGGGAGTGGACCGCACCACCGTCCACCGCCGCTTCGCCAGCCGCGAAGCGCTGCTCAGTGCCGTCTTCCAGGCCAAACTCGACTCCGCCGAACAGGTCCTGGACGAGGCACGCCTCACCGAGGCCCCTGTTCCGGTCGCCCTCCACCGCTACCTGGAAGGGATCATCCCCGTCAGCCGTCAATGGCCTGTCGACACGCGCCGCATGATGCAGAAGGACCCCGAGGCCAGCATCCGTCGCCAGGAGCAGAGCGCCCGGCTCGACGCCTTCGTCCGCCGCACCATCGACGAGGGCTACCTGCGCGCCGGCACCGACGCGGACTGGGCGCGGGCGGTCCTCGACGGACTCGTCGACACGGCCGCCCACAAGTTCCCCGCCATGGATCCCCCGCAAGCCGCCGACCTCGTCGCCAGCACTTTCCTCAGCGGCCTCGGCGCCACCTGACCACCGACCGGCCCGGCCGCGGTGGCCCAAGGCGGCCTCCGACAACTCGCCCATCGACGGTTCGAGTTCTCGTCAACCGTGCGGATTGCCCTGCGGATGCAACAACTCGCTTGGGTGCGTAGGACGCCCCGGACCATTACCGGTGCGGGGCGCGTCTGCACATCCGGATCTGTCGGCGCTGGTCACGCGCCGGGAGCGGCGCCGGCACTCGTGTGGTCGCCCGGCCGGGCCCGGGTGGTGCGCGAAGTGGCAGGCCCTGTCCGTGTACAGCTTGGTGGTCGGCTGGCCGCCCGCAGCCTCCCGGCAGTAGTCCGCACCAGAACGTGTCGTGCTCGTGGCGCCGGCGTAAGGCGTCCAGTCGCGGCGCACGCCGCCCCCGCGGTTGGGCTTGGCCCGCGGCTGGTTCCTCAGCGTCGGCCTCAGCTCGTCGGGGGCGCCCGGTAGTGCTCGCTCTCCCGGTAGTTGGCGAATTCGTGGCCGTCCGGGTCGGTGGTGACGGAGAGCTTGCCGAGACCTGGGTCGTACGTCCGCAGACGGACCGTGCCGGAGCCCGGGTCGACGCTGGTGTCGAGCTCCAGGATTCCGGTGGGGTGTTCGTCCGCCGTATGGCCGGGGCGATCCGGCGCCCGGCGCGCTCAGCCGGTGCGGTACAGGTCGCTGAGCAGTTCGAGAACGGCCTGCTGGGCGGGGTGCGGGTCGTCCCGCCACCAGGCCAGCCGGACGGCGACGGGTGGGGCGTCCCGGACCGGCCGGTAGACGATGGCGGGCCGCGGGTACTGGTTGGCGGTCGACTCGGCGGTCACCCCGACCGCGCGGCCGGCCCCGATGGCGGTGAGCCAGTCGTCGACGTCGTGCGTCTCCTCGACGACCGGCCGTGACTCCGCCGGCCACAGCTCCGGGGTGGTGGTGCCGGTGCGCCGGTCGACCAGCAGGACCCTGCCGGTGAGGTCCGCCAGCCGTACGGTCCTGCGCCGGGCCAGCGGATCGTCGGCGGCGAGCGCGCACAGACGGCGCTCCAGCCCGACGATGGCCGAGCCGAACCGCCGGTCCTCCAGCGGCCGCCGCAGGACGGCGAGGTCGCAGGCCCCTTCACCGAGCCCGGCGGAGGCCGTGTTCACCCGGACCAGATGCAGTTCGGTCCCGGGGTGCGCGGCGGCCCAGCCGCGCTGAAAGGCCACGGTGTGCCGCCCCACCGCCGACCAGGCGTACCCGATCCGCAGCCGGGACGGCCCGGAGGCGGCCTCCTGGACGAGGTCGGCGACGTCCGCCAGCACCCGCCGGGCCCGCTCCACCACCCGCGCGCCGGCCGCCGTCGGCGTCACCTCGCGCGAGGTCCGCCGCAACAGCCTTACGCCCAGGGCCCGTTCGAGCCCGGCCAGGGTGCGCGAGACCGCCGCCTGGGACACCCCCAGGGCGATCGCCGCGTCGGTGAAGGTGCCCTCGTCGACGATGGCGACGAGACAGCGCAGCTGCCGCAGCTCGACCTCGTTCATGCGCCAAGCGTATAGATCCCCACGCGCATGCATTTTGCGCAAACGCCGGGCGGGCGGACCCTCCTCCCATGCGACGACGAGTCCTCGAACGCCCGCTCCCCTCCCCCGCGGTCCGGCCCGCCGCCCCGCATCGGCTCTCCGGCGTGGCGGCCATGTTCGGCAGCGGCCTGTCCAACCAGACCGGCGCGGCCGTCGGCGCCCTCGCCTTCCCGGTCCTCGGCCCGCTCGGGGTGGTGGCGGTACGGCAGTACGTGGCCGCGCTCGTCCTCGTGGCCGTCGGCCGGCCCCGCCTGCGTGCCTTCACCTGGCGGCAGTGGTGGCCGGTGCTGCTGCTGGCGGCGGTCTTCGGCACGATGAACCTGACCCTCTACACCGCGATCGACCGGGTCGGCCTGGGCCTCGCGGTCACCCTGGAGTTCCTGGGCCCGCTCGCCGTCGCCCTCGCCGCGTCCCGCCGCCGGCTGGACGCGGGCTGCGCCGCGCTCGCCGCGGCGGGAGTGGTGGTACTGATGCGCCCGCAGCCGTCCACGGACTACGGGGGGATGGCGCTGGGCCTGGTCGCCGCGGGCTGCTGGGCGTCGTACATCCTGCTCAACCGGGTGGTCGGCCGCCGGATACCGGGTGCCCAGGGCCCGGCCGCGGCCGCGAGCGTGTCGGCACTGACGTTCCTGCCGATCGGAATGGCGGTGGCGCTGCGACACCCGCCCACGGCCGGTGCGCTGCTCTGCGCGGTCACGGCGGGCGTACTCTCGTCGGCGGTGCCGTACCTGGCCGACCTGCTCACCCTGCGCCGGGTCCCGCCCCAGACCTTCGGCCTGTTCATGAGCGTCAACCCGGTGCTGGCAGCGGTGGTGGGGTGGGTGGTGCTGGGACAGGGGCTGGAGGCGTCCGCATGGGTGGGGATAGGAGCGGTGGTCGCCGCGAACGCGGTCAGCCTGGCGCCCCGCTAGCAGCGCGGGGAACTGCGCGACCAGCCCCCACCGGCCCACGTTTCACCACCGACCGACCCCACCCCTTCACCCCAGGGCCTCCCCCACCTCGCTCCCACGGCAACTCGCCCCAGACGCGCCGGCCGATCTGCTCCTGGGACAGCACCTTGCGGGCGTGGACCAGGAGGTGGCGCAGCAGACGGTACTCGGCTGGCGTGAGGTTGAGGGTGCGGCCGTCCCGGCGGGCCCGGCGGCGTTCGAGCCTCCGCCGACGCCGGGATCGGCGGAAGAGGTCGTCGTCACCTTCGACGCGTAGCCGTCGTCACCTTCGACGCACCGCCGAGACGGGCGCCAGCCACAGCCCGAGGAGCGCGTCGGTGAGCCCGGTGGCCGCGTCGCCCCAGGTGGCGCGCGGGGTGGTGGTGCCCTCGGCGAGGGCACGCTCCCGTTCGGCGCAGGTGTGCAGGATCAACGTCCGTGCCATCAAGCCGCGTCCGGCGCGGACCTCGGCGGGAAGTTCCGGCAGCCGCCGGTTCAGCGCGTCGACGGCCTGGCGCAGCGACGGCGAGGCCAGGGACTCCGCGACCATGATGTCGTAGAGGGCGGGGTCGGTCATGACCTGGGCGCAGAAGCGGGCGTACCAGGTGGGGCTGCCCAGGCTCGCGAGGTGTTCGGTGATCGGTCGGACCAGGCAGTCCACCCGGTCGCGGACGTCGTCGGAGTCGCCGGTCTCGGCGAGCAGCCGGACCCGGATCTCCTCGATCCGGCCGAAGTGCCGGGCGGCGACGGCGCGGACCAGGTCGGCCTTGGTGCCGAAGTGGTAGCCGACGGCCGCGTTGTTGCCCTGGCCGGCGGCCTCGCTGACCTGGCGGTTGGAGACGGCTTACACGCCCTGTTCGGCGAAGTGCCGCTCCGCCGCGTCCAGGATGGCCTCCCGTGTCGCGCCGGCCTGGTCCGCCCGCGCCGTCCTGCCCGCCATGCCCACCACCGCTCCGGGACCGGCCGCCACCCCGTCCGGCCAGTCCCGCGAGCCGCAGCGGGGTCCAACCGAAGAAGCCTACGCGGCAGGGCCGCGGAGCCGGAAACACCCTGCCAGTGGCTCGACCGAAGCCGTGTCATGCCGACGACGAGCTGTGGGCGGTGATCGAGCCGCTCTTGCCCAGGGCCGAGCGTCAGACCCGGCACCCGGGACCCAAGCGGCATCCGGACCGGTTGGTGTTCCAGGACATTTTGTTCGTGCTGCACACCGGGATCGCCTGGGAACACCTGCCGCAGGAACTCGGCTTCGGCTCGGGCATGACCTGCCTGCGACGCCTGAACCCGTCCCGATAGGAGTCCTTGCTACGTCACGACCGGGGGCAACGGTTCACGGGCCGCGTGCCATGCGGGAGGGAGAGCGGCAACGCCGGTGCGGGCTGCGATGACCCCGCCCGCGATGGCGCAGGTGGTATCGATGTCGCCGCGCCCGGCGACCGTGACCCACAGGCCCTCGTGCAGGTCGTCGAGGTGCCCCGCCGCACACCACAGGGCGTACGGGACGGTGTCGGGCCCTGACATCCGGTAGCCGGAGCCCAGGACCTCCGCGGCGTGCCGAACCGAGGTGTGCTCCGGCATCCGGGCCGCGATCCGCACTCCCGACCGGACGTCGCTGTCGGGGAGTCGTTCGGCGACTGCCTGAAGGAAGTCCGATCTGGCAGGGGTGGCCCCGCCCCGGCTTCGGGCCGCCAGCGCCGCGGCCAGGGCGACTGCCACGGCTCCGGCGACCGCCTCCGGGTGGTGGTGCGAGACCGCACCCTGACGGGCGGCCTGCTCAGCGGCCACGTCGAGGTCGGCGCTGTGCCACGCGCCGAGCGGGGCGGCTCGCATGGCCGCGCCGTTGCCCCAGGAGCCCTGGCCGCCGAACTGTCCGGCGACCACCTCCTGCCAGGGCTCACCCGCGTCGATCCGGCGCAGCACGTCATGCATCGAGGCTCCATAGCCGCGGTGCGTGTCCTCGGTGTAGGCCGCCGCGAGACGCAGGGCCAGGCGGTCCTGGTCGACGATGCCCCCGCCTTCGACGAGCTCCCGGACGAGAACCAGCGCTTGAGCGGTGTCGTCACTCCACCGCCACAGCGGTTCCGTGGGCAGCGTCCGCGCCTCCAGGGCTGCCGGGCCATGCCTACGCAGGATGCCGAACCAGCGGTCGCCGAAGGCGTCGCCGAACGCGAGCCCGTGCAACGAGTCCAGCACAGGGGCAGGCATGTTGATCACCGGCGCAGTATCGCAGCGCGGTGGCTCTCCCGCACTCCGATTTCGGAGCCGCCAGGCTTCCGCCTGCGGGTCCGTTGGAGATCCGCAGGCGCCATCCACGAAGCCTTCCTCGCCCTCCGATGCACACTCATCTGCCGGTCTTTCCGTCAGCCGTTCCAAGTCAGGCGACTGACTTGAACGCCAAGGCCAAGGAGCTGGCCGCGACGGGGTGGGCCGTACCTCCGGTGGGCGGGCCGGCCCCGCCCTCCCGATCGCGGGCCGGGGCGGCAGGGGACCGACCGGAGCGGAGGCCTGTTCGGGGGAACCGGCTCCCGAAGGCGCGTGCGGCGGCCGTGCCGGGTCACATCTCCTGCGTGACCGCCCTCCCCGTGATCCCGCCCATGCTCGCCACTCCCGGCCGGCTGCCGTCCGCCGCCCAGGACGCCCGGTGGGCCTACGAGACCAAGCAGGACGGCCAGCGGGCGGTTGTCTACCTGCCCGGCGACGGCAGCCTGCTGCTGCGCGCCCGGTCCGGCGAGGAGATCACCGCCGCCTACCCCGAGCTGCGCCCGCTGGCGAAGGCCCTGGGGCGGACCCCGGCGGTCCTGGACGGCGAGGTGCTGGCCGTCGACGAACACGGGCGCGCCGACTTCCAGTTGCTGCAGAGCCGGATGGGCCTGGCCCACGCCCCGGCCCGGGCGGCCCGGATGGCGGCCCGGATCCCGGTCCACCTGGTGCTGTTCGACGCGCTCCTGCTGTCGGACCCGCTGCTCACCATGGCCTACGCGGACCGCCGCGCGCGCCTGGAGTCCCTCTCCCTGGAGGGGCCGCACTGGTCGACGCCGAGGGCCGTCGTGGGGCATGGCGCGGAGGCGCTGCGGGCGACGCGGGAGCACGGTCTGGAGGGCGTGGTCTGCAAACGCCTCGACTCGGTGTACGAGCCGGGGGTCAGGTCCCGGGCCTGGATCAAGATCCGGAACCTGCGGGCGGAGGACGTGATCGTGGGCGGCTGGCTGCCGGGCAAGGGGCGGCTGACCGGCCTGCCGGGCGCGGTGCTGGTCGGCCAGCGGTCCGCCGACGGGCGGCTGCGGTACGTCGGCGGGGTGGGCACCGGCTGGAGTGCGGCGGAGCGGGCGGAACTGGCCGCGCTGCTGCGGGCGGCCGGGACCGACACGTGCCCGTTCGAGCCGGCGCCGCCGGTCCCGGGCGCCCGCTGGGTGGTGCCCCGGCTGGTCGGTGAGGTCAGCTACAGCACCCGGACCCGGGCCGGGCTGCTGCGCCAGCCGTCCTGGCTCCGGCTGCGCCCGGACCTCGCGCCGGAGGAGTCGGCGGCGGACCTGCCCGAGGACCCGCCGTAGGACCTGCCGTAGGACTCGCCGTTGGAGAGGCACTGGCCGCCCGGCGTCTGCGGACCGGACCGGACTGGACTGGACCGGACTGGACTGGACTGGACTGGACCGGACAGCCGACAGGATGTCGGAATCGGTGGCCGGCGGAAAGGTCTATCGTGTCCCCATGTCGGTACCCGAGTTGATCCGTATCGTCTCCCGCGACTCGCCGATGGCGCTCGCTCAGGTGGCCCGAGTCCGGGCCGAGTTGGCCGCGCTGTATCCGCAGGTGCGCACCGAGGTGGTGCCGGTGAAGACGACCGGCGACAAGTGGCTGGGCGCCCTGTCCCTGGTCGAGGGCAAGGGAGCGTTCACCAAGGAGGTGGACGCCGCGCTGCTGGCCGGTGCGGCCGACCTCGCCGTGCACTGCGTGAAGGACGTGCCCGCGGACCGGCCGCTGCCCGCCGGGACGGTGTTCGCGGCGTTCCTGAAGCGGGACGACATCCGCGATGCCCTCGTCCACCCGGGCGGGCTGACTCTGGACGAGCTCCCGCCGGGTACCCGGATCGGCACCTCCGCGGTCCGCCGGGTCGCCCAGCTGGCGGCCACCCACCCGCACCTGGAGTGCGTGCCCTTCCGGGGCAACGTCAACCGGCGGCTGGAGAAGCTGGCCGCCGGTGAGGCCGACGCACTGCTGGTGGCGATGTCGGGGCTGGAGCGGATCGGCCGCACGGACGTGCTCACCGAGGTGCTGGACCCGGAGACGATGATGCCGCCCATCGGCGCGGGCATCCTCGCCCTGCAGTGCCGGGAGGGCGACGCCGACCTGATCGACGCGGTGAGCGGGCTCGGTGACCCGGCCACCCACCGGGAGGCCACCGCCGAGCGGATGTTCCTGCACGTGCTGCAGGGCCACTGCAACAGCCCGATCGCCGGCTACGCCCGGGTCGACGGCGGCGGCGAACTGTCGCTGCGCGCCTGTGTGTTCACCCCGGACGGCAAGACCCGGCTGAACGCCCACGAGTGGGCGGGCCGCCTCGACCCGGCCACCCTCGGCACGTCGGTCGCGGTGGCGCTGCTGCGGCAGGGGGCACGGGAGATCATCGACGGTATCCCGCACTAGGCACTCCGCCGGATGGGGCCGGTTGTGTCGTCGTTCGGCTGCGGTGCCGTGGTGGCCGGTCGCGCGGTTCCCCGCGCCCCTGAGGGGCGCGTTGTCCTCAGGAGGTAGTGGGGCCGGGCTCTGTCTGGTCCTTGAGGAAGGCTGTCACCTGGTGGGACAGGCTGCCGGCGGACGGGCAGGCCGTGGCGGTGGTCGTCTCCAGGACCCCGATGCCGCCCGCCCAGAGCCGGCGTTCGGTCCACTCCTCGTCGACGCGCAGGTGGACCTGGATGTCCACCTGGGTCAGGGCGGCCTCCGGGGCCGCGGCGTAGAGGACGGCGGTCGCCCGGCGCAGCGGGTAGACGTCGAAGCCCTCGATGAACTGGGAGTTGCGCCAGTCGATGAACGCGCCCTCGCCGTCGGGACCGACCCGGACGTCGATCTGGCCGTCCTCCAGTTGCACGCCGAAGGGACCGGAGCCGCGGTTCTCGATGGTCACCCGGGCACTGAAGTACGTCAGCCCGGCCGCGGCGTCGTCCCGGCCGCGCGGCGGCTCGGACTCCTCCAGGCGGTGGACGCGGACCCGCAGACCGGCATGCTCGTCGTACTCGTGCCAGTCCCCGACCACGTTCGGCTCGTACACAGTGCCCCTCTCGACCCCCGCTGTTTATCTGTGTGCTCAGCGCACTGTCAAATGAGTGGAATGCGCTGTGGCCAGGGGGTTCGCCCGCTTTGATCGCTGATCAAGCGTTGCGCAGCGGTTATCCCGCCCCGGGGGTCCGGGGCGGGTCGCGGGCGCGTGCCGCACATCACGTCGGTGCCTCCCCGGCGCCCTGGCCGGCTCATCGGGCCAGGCGGCCGAGCAGCGAGGAGGCCGCGGCGACGCCGAGGGCGGCGGCGACCGCCAGCACGGCGAAGTCGAGGCCGAGGTGGGCGGGGGTGCCGAGCAGCAGGCCGCGCAGGGCGTCGACCTGGTAGCTCAGTGGGTTGATCTTGCTGACCACCTGGAGCCAGCCCGGCATGATCGCCACGGGGTAGAGGGCGTTGGAGCCGAAGAACAGCGGCATGGTGATCGCCTGGCCGATGCCCATCAGCCGGTCGCGGCTGAGGACGATGCCGGCGATGCTCATCGACAGGCAGGAGAAGAACGCCGAGGCCAGGACGACGGCCAGGGCCACGCCGAGGAGCTTCAGCGGGTTCCAGGTGAGAGAGACGCCGAGGATCGCGGCGATGACGATCACCACGACGGCCTGGATGAGGGACTTCACGCCGGCCGCGAAGGCCTTGCCCGTGATGAGGGCCGAGCGGGGGGTGGGGGTAACGAGGAGCTTGTTGAGGATGCCCGCGTCGCGCTCCCAGATGATCTGGATGCCGTAGAAGATCGCGATGAACATCGCGGACTGGGCGATGATGCCGGGTGCGAGGTAGTCGATGTAGGGGATGCCGCCGGTGGGTATCGCCCGTATGCGGGTGAAGGTCTGACCGAAGATCAGCAGCCAGAGGGCGGGCTGGATCGCACGGGTGTAGAGCTCGGTGCGGTCGTGGCGGAGCTTCTGCAGCTCCACGGCGCACATGGCGACGACCCGGGCGGGCAGCAGTCGCCAGCCGGAGCGGGGCCGGGGCGGGGTCAGGAGCAGGGACGTGCCCGTGCGCTCAGCCGACACGGTTCGCGGTGCGGCGGGTGCTTCGGACATCGCGGAAACCTCCTGACTGGTCGTCGAGGCCGCTGCCGGCCACGTCGCGGAAGACGTCTTCGAGGGTGGGCAGGACGTCGGTGCCCCGGCGTTCGGCGAGGCCGCGCCTGAGTTCGGTGGGGGTGCCGAGGGCGCGGATACGGCCCCGGTGCATCAGGCCGACCCGGTCGCAGTGCTGGTCGGCCTCGTCCATGTAGTGGGTGGTGACCAGGACGGTCATGCCGGTCGCCGCGCGTACGGAGTTGATCTGGTCCCACACGCCGGTGCGGGCGATCGGGTCGAGGCCGATGGTCGGTTCGTCCAGGATCAGCAGCCGGGGCGCGCTGACCAGCGCCTGCGCCAGTTCGAGGCGGCGGACCATGCCGCCGGAGTAGGTGCCGGCGAGCCGGTCGGCGGCGTCGGCGAGGTCGACGGCCGCCAGCGCCTCGGCGACCCGCGGGGCACGCTCGCGCCGGGGGACGTCGAAGACGCGGGCGAACAGCTCGACGTTCTCGCGTCCGGTGAGCCCGCTGTCGGCGGACAGCTGCTGCGGGACGTACCCGAGCAGCCGCCGCACGGCCATCCGCTCCCGGCCGGTGTCGTGGCCGAAGACGTGGACCATCCCGGCGGGGACGGGCAGCAGGGTGGTGATGCAGCGGATGGCGGTGGTCTTGCCTGCGCCGTTGGGGCCGAGCAGGCCGAAGACCTCGCCCTCGCCGACGCTGAGGTCGAGCCCGTCGACGGCCTTGGTCTCCCCGAAGGAGTAGGAGAGTCCGGTGCAGGCGACTGCGGCGGTGTCCGTTGTCATGATTCCCCGGTCTCCTCGTGCAGAGTGTCGGCCAGTCTGCGCAGCGCGGGAAGCGCCGCCCTGAGCGCCTCCTGGTCCGCCTCGTCCAGCCGGGTGACATGACCGGCGACGAGTTCCGCGCGACGGCGGTGCCAGTCGGCGAGCCGCTTCTCGGCGTCGTCGGTGAGCAGCAGCCGGGCGGCCCGGCGGTCGGCCGGGTCGGTCTCCCGGCGCATGAAGCCCTCCTTGACGAGCTGGTTGACCAGGGTCGACACCGAGTTGCTCGCCAGGTACAGCTCCTTGGCCGCGTCCGAGATGCCGATCCCCGGCCGGGACTCGACCAGGCGCAGCAGCTCCACCTCGGCGCCGCGCAGCCGCGGCCGGGTGAGCCCGCGGCGCAGTCTGCGGCGGATCAGCCGCTGGATGCCGACCAACGCGTCGGCGAGTTCTTCCGGAAAGGTCTCCGATTCCACACCTCGAAGATTACCTCTGCTACAGAGATATCTCTCCCAAGGGACGGTCAAGGGGTGATCCGACGGGAAGCGCATCCAAGAAATGGGAGTTGCTTCACCTTTGCCCGAATTGTTTTCCTGTGCGCCGTTCGGGGCATCCATAGGGAAGTGCTTCGGACCGGAGGCACGTGCGTGGGAGCCTGGTTCCGCCGGCCGCCCCCGTGTCCTCCCCAGGGTCCGAGCGCGTTTTCCTCCCACGGTGTCCGTCCACCAGCATCCGCCGAGGGAGGTGCGCATGATGCGTACCGCCTGCACACCCAGGTCCCGTCCCCACGACGACGCTCCTGACACGGCCCGGGCCTTCGTACGGCTGGCCGAACTGCCCGAGGGCCCGGAGCGCCGGGCGCTGCGGGACGAGCTGGTCGAGCTGTGGCTGCCCATGGCCGAGCGGATCGCCGTACGGTTCCGCGGCCGGGGCGAGACCCTGGAGGATCTCTACCAGGTCGCCGCGCTGGGGCTGGTGAAGGCCGTCGACCACTACGATCCCGCGCGCGGCCGGGCCTTCGAGGCGTACGCCGTGCCGACCATCACCGGGGAGATCAAGCGCCACTTCCGGGACCACATGTGGACCCTGCACGTGCCGCGCCGGGTCCAGGAGCTGCGCAACCGGGTCCGGAGCGCCCTCAGGGAGCTGGACCAGACGACCCCCGGGCGCCCGCCCACCGTGGCCGAGACAGCCGCCCTGGCGCAGCTCACCGAGGAGGAGGTGCGGGCCGGGATGGAGGCTCTGGAGTGCTACTCGGCGCTGTCGCTGGACGCGGAGGTGGCCGGCGGCGACGGTTACGCGCTCGGCGACACCCTGGGCGCCCCGGACCCCGGCTACGACCTGATCGTCGACCGCGCGGCCGCGGAGCCCTGCCTCCAGGGCCTGCCCGAGCGCGACCGGCTCATCCTCTACCTGCGGTTCTTCCACGGTATGACCCAGAGCCGGATCGCCGAGCAGCTGGGCATCTCGCAGATGCACGTCTCCCGCCTGCTGAGCGCCTGCTTCGACCGGCTGCGCGAGGAGCTGCTGTCCGAGAGCGGATGAGGGTCACCCGGCCGAGGGCGACGGCCGTCCCGATGGCCCGGCCCACCACGGCAGGGTCGGCGAAGGCCTCCTTGAGCTGGTCGATCTCCTCCTCCAGGCGGAGATCCGGTCCGGCTCGCTCTCTCCCGTCCACCCCTCGCGTCACCCGTCTGGCTCCGCGCCACCGGGGTACTCGGCAGGCATTCCCACCGCTTCCGGTTGGAGACTGGTGGCAGACCGGTCGCCCTGCCGGCCCCGACACCAGGACGCGAGTGCCATGAACGACGACACGCCTCCCCCCGGACCCGCGCAGACCGGACCCGCGCAGACGAAGCGGCCGGTGGTCTCCACGCACTCGGTCTTCGGTGCCCCGTGCTGGGTCAGCCTGACCAGCCGCGACCTGCAGACGACCGAGGACTTCTACAGCGCCGTGCTCGGCTGGCGATGGCGCAGTGTCAGGCTCGGCGACCACTTCCGGATCGCGCTGGCGGACGGGGTGCCGGTGGCGGGCATCGCCGCGGTCGCCGCGATGTGGCAGATGGCGGTGGCCTGGACCCCGTACTTCGCGGTGCCCGACGCGGACGAGGCGGTGGCCCGGGCCCGGGAGCGCGGCGGCACCCCGGCGGTGGGACCGCTGTCCTTCCCGCCCGGCCGGGCGGCGCTGATCGCCGACCGGGACGGTGCCGTCTTCGGCATCTGGGAGGGGGAACTGGTCTCCAACTGGGAGACCTGGCGGCAGGCCGCGCCGACCTTCATCCGCCTGCACACCCGCAACGCCTTCGACTCGGCGATCTTCTACGGCGAGGTACTCGGCTGGGCCTCGGACAAACCGGGCTGCTGCGAGGTCGAGTACGAGGGCGGCGAGGTGGTGCTGCGCAGCCGCGGCGACGCCGTGGCCCGTATCGACTCGGGGGCGGTGGAGGCGGCCCCCGATCCGTCGGTACGGCCGCACTGGCAGATCCACTTCGCCGTGTCCGACGTGGCGGCGTGCGCCCGGATCGCCGAGAAACACGGTGGCAGCGTGCTGAGCGAGGGGGACACCGAGGCGATCCTCCGGGATCCGGACGGTGCGCAGTTCACGGTGACGACGGCTCGCGGGGCGCGATAGCCGGTGCCGTCGTCGCCGGGTGCGGCGTGCTGGTCCGGCGCGGGTGCGGCGTGGCTGGTCGCGCGGATTCCCGCGCCCCTGCCGGGGCGCTCACCGCAGCGCCCTGCTTTTAGGGGCGCGGGGAACTGCGCGACCAACCCCCACGCCCCCGCACGCGTCGTGCTACCTCGACGGCCGCGACAGCACGACCATGCTCCGTGACTCCACACGCAACCGGGTGCCCGCCTTGCGCTCGCGTTCGTCCGGCACCCCCTCCGGGGCTGCCGTGTCGATGAGGGTCGTCCAGCGCTCGCCGTAGGAGTCGTCGGGGAGCCGGAAGTCAACCGGTTCCCAGTGGCTGTTGAGGAGCAGCAGGAACGAGTCGTCGATCAGCCGCCGCCCGTAGGGGTCGCGTTCGGCGATGGCGTCGCCGTTGAGGAAGACGCCGACCGAGTGCGCGTCGGGCCGCTGCCAGTCCCGGTCGGTCATCTCGCGGGCGTCCGGCAGCAGCCACACCAGGTCGGGCAGCGGCTGCCCGGGACGCGTGGTGGTCTCGCCGAGGAAGAAGCGCCGCCGGCGCAGCACCGGGTGGGCGGCGCGCAGACCGATGACGTACCGGGTGAAGTCGGCGAGGTTCTGCTGTTCCTCGGTCAGTTCCCAGTCGATCCAGGAGACTTCGTTGTCCTGGCAGTAGGCGTTGTTGTTGCCGCGCTGGGTACGGCCGAGTTCGTCGCCGTGGCTGAGCATCGGGATGCCCTGGGACAGCAGCAGGGTGGCGAGGAGGTTGCGCTGCTGGCGGGCCCGCAGTTCCAGCACGGCCGGGTCGGTGGTCTCGCCCTCCGCCCCGCAGTTCCAGGACCGGTTGTGGCTCTCGCCGTCCCGGTTGCCCTCGCCGTTGGCCTGGTTGTGCTTGTCGTTGTACGACACCAGGTCGCGCAGCGTGAAGCCGTCGTGCGCGGTGACGAAGTTGACGCTCGCCCGCGGCCGCCGCCTGCTGGCCTGGTACAGGTCGGAGGAGCCGGTGAGCCGGGAGGCGAACTCGCCCAGCGAGCCCGGCTCGGCGCGCCAGAAGTCCCGTACGGCGTCCCGGTAGCGGCCGTTCCACTCCGACCACAGCTGGGGGAAGTTGCCGACCTGGTAGCCGCCCTCCCCGAGGTCCCACGGCTCGGCGATGAGCTTGACCCTGCTGATCACCGGGTCCTGCTGGATCAGGTCGAAGAAGGCCGAGAGCCGGTCGACCTCGTGGAACTGTCTCGCCAGGGTGGCCGCGAGGTCGAAGCGGAAGCCGTCGACGTGCATCTCGGTCACCCAGTACCGCAGCGAGTCCATGATCAGCTGGAGCACGTAGGGGTGCCGCATCAGCAGGCTGTTGCCGGTGCCGGTGGTGTCGTAGTAGTGCGCCCAGTCGCCGTCGACCAGCCGGTAGTAGGAGGCGTTGTCGATGCCCCGGAAGGACAGGGTGGGGCCCATCTCGTTGCCCTCGGCGGTGTGGTTGTAGACCACGTCGAGGATCACTTCGAGGCCGGCCGCGTGCAGCGCCTTCACCATCGCCTTGAACTCGTTGACCTGCTGGCCCCGGCTGCCGAAGGCGCCGTACGCGTTGTGCGGGGCGAAGTAGCCGATGGTGTTGTAGCCCCAGTAGTTGGACAGACCCCGGTCCTGGAGCACCCCGTCCTGCACGAACTGGTGCACCGGCATCAGCTCGACCGCCGTGACACCGAGGGAGGTCAGGTGGTCGAGGACCGCCGGGTGCGCGAGTCCGGCGTAAGTGCCCCTGAGTCGTTCGGGCACCTCCGGGTGGGTGCGGGTCAGGCCGCGGACGTGGGCCTCGTAGATCACCGAGTCGGAGTAGGGACGGCGGGGCGGCCGGTCGTCGCCCCAGTCGAAGTAGGGGTCGGTGACCACGCCGAGCAGCGAGTGCCCGGCGCTGTCGGCCGGCGAGGGTCCGCCGGGGGTGCGCTCGTACAGGGAGGCGTGGTTGTCGATCTGGCCGTCTATGGCCCGCGCGTAGGGGTCCAGGAGCAGTTTCGCCGGGTTGCACCGGTGGCCGAGTTCGGGGTCCCAGGGGCCGGTCACCCGGTAGCCGTAGCGCTGTCCGGGCCCGACGCCGGGCAGGTAGGCGTGCCAGACGAAGCCGTCGACCTCGGTCATCGGCACCGTCGTCTCGGTGCCGGCGTCGTTCACCAGGACCAGTTCGACCCGCTCGGCGACCTCGCTGAACAGGGCGAAGTTGGCGCCCTGCCCGTCGAAGGAGGCCCCCAACGGGTAGGGGTGCCCGCTCCACACGGGCACCCCTTTCCGGGACTTCCTCGCCGTCACCGGGCGCCCTCCAGGACGCCGCCGGCGGATGCGGCCAACTGGGCGACGGGAAGAGCGCGCGGCACCTTGAGGACCCGGCGCAGCCGGGGCTCAGGACCGGTCGGGACCAGCGGGACACGCTCCCCGGACCGGGCGCGCTGCGAGAACCAGATGATCTTGCTGCCGGTCTCCGAGGCGCAGCACCCCCAGCCGTCGCTGGTCGCGGCGAGGTGCGCAAGGCACCCGCGCAGGTCCTGGTCGGGCCGGAGATCCCGGTCGTCGTCCCCGATCGCGGTGATGAGGTGCTGCCCGTTCCACCACATCTCGATGGACGTGTGTTTGTCCGTCGCGTGCTGGTCGATGGCGGTCAGCAGCAGTTCGGCACCGCGGCAGACAGGTTCCACGAGGTTGTCGAGATCCCAGTAACGCAGGTGGGCGGCCATTATGCGGCTGACCTGTCCCACCCGTTCCGGGCTGACCTCCACGTCGAGGTGGTAGTAGCAGGGCACTGCGGTCTTCATTGTCGCTTACTCCTCACCCGCGAAGCTCTCGCTCCCCCTCGCCCGTCCGGAAGTCCGTTCCGGAAGCGCAGCGTGAGCGCTGGTCGCTCCTGAGTCACCTTCACTGTGCGGGCGCTACGCCATTCGTGCAACACGAGAGGCGCACGGGACGAGCGGCACCTCCGGAGGTGGTTGAAGTTCCAACAAGACGCTCGGTCATCGCGCATGCACCATGAGTGAAAGCCTCGATTCGCCGTAACGGCTCCGTGGTCCTCCATGCCCGGACCCTCCCCCGATCCGGGGACACGTGCCCATTCGAGAGCGTCGGAAGGAAAGACACGGCCATGCTGCTACCCGCGAAGGCCGAGGTGGCCCGGCAGCTGCGGCGCTACCGGGCGTGGGAGCGCGTCATGCTCGCCTCGCCGCAGGACCGCGAGGTGCGGTCCACCTTCGAGGACTCGGGCTACACGCTGTGCGTCCTGATGGGCAAGCGCTGCGCCCGGGAGGCGGTGGACGCGGCCGAGCGCTACCTGCGCACCAGCCTCGTCACGTATGTGCGGGAACAGAACGGGCGGTCCCAGCTGAGCGGGAAGGTCCGGCCGGGACCGCCGGCGGAACGGCCTTCCGCGAGGCATTGATCCCGCAGGCGGACCGCGGGAAGACACCGGTCTTCCGGCACACTACGGACCGCGGAGCCGGGCCCCGGGCCCGGCTCCGCGAACGGCGGAGGTGAGACCCATGAAGGCGACTGAGGCCATCGGCCGCGTTCCGGTGCGTGACGTCCGGCCGGCCGTGGAGTGCGGCAGGCGGCCGGTGAAGGCGGTCCCCGGCGAGACCTTCCAGGTCACCGCCACCGTCTTCCGCGAGGGGCACGACGCCGTCGGCGCCAATGTGGTGCTGTGCGATCCCGACGGCCGGCCGGGCCCGTGGACGCCGATGCGGGAACTTGACTCCGGCACCGACCGCTGGGGCGCGGAGGTCACCCCGGACGCGACGGGCCGCTGGACATACCGCGTGGAGGCCTGGAGCGCACCGCTCGCCACCTGGCGGCAGCACGCCCGGGTGAAGATCCCGGCGGGTATCGACACGGGCCTGGTGCTGGAGGAGGGCGCCGAGCTCTACCGGCGGGCGGCCGACGGAGTCCCGGACGGACCCGGACGCGAGCGGGTCATCGCGGCGGCCCGGGCCCTGGGCGACGATTCCCTCCCCGTGCACACGCGGCTGGCGAACGCCCTGGCTCCCGAGGTCGACGAGATCCTGGCGCGGTATCCGCTGCGGGAGTTGGTGACCGCTTCGGAGCCGCTGCCGTTGCTGGTGGAGCGTGAGCGGGCGCTGTACGGCTCGTGGTACGAGTTCTTCCCGCGTTCGGAGGGCACGCCGGAGCGGCCGCACGGCACGTTCCGGACGGCGGCGCGGCGGCTGCCGAAGATCGCGGAGATGGGTTTCGACGTGGTCTATCTCCCGCCGGTCCACCCCATCGGGACCACCTTCCGCAAGGGCCCCAACAACACCCTGGAGGCGGGTCCCGAGGACGTGGGGGTGCCGTGGGCGATCGGCTCGCCCGAGGGCGGTCACGACGCCGTCCACCCGGACCTGGGCACGATCGAGGACTTCCGGTGGTTCGTGGCGGAGGCGGGCCGGCACGGGCTGGAGGTCGCGCTGGACTTCGCGTTGCAGTGCTCGCCGGACCATCCGTGGGTGGAGAAGCACCCGGAGTGGTTCCACCACCGGCCGGACGGCACCATCGCCTACGCCGAGAACCCGCCGAAGAAGTACCAGGACATCTATCCCGTCGCCTTCGACGCCGACATGGACGGGCTGGTCGCCGAGACGGTGCGGGTGCTGCGGCACTGGATGGAGTGCGGGGTGCGGATCTTCCGCGTGGACAACCCGCACACCAAGCCGGTGGTGTTCTGGGAGCGGGTGATCGCGGAGATCAACCACGAGGACCCCGATGTGATCTTCCTGGCCGAGGCCTTCACCCGGCCCGCGATGATGCGCACCCTGGCCCAGATCGGCTTCCAGCAGTCGTACACGTACTTCACCTGGCGCAACAGCAAACAGGAACTCACCGATTATCTGACGGAGTTGTCAGGCGAGTCGGCTGCCTGGATGCGGCCGAACTTCTTCGCCAACACCCCGGACATCCTGCACGCCTACCTCCAGCACGGCGGCCGGGCCGCCTTCGAGATCCGGGCCGTACTGGCCGCCACCCTCTCCCCCACCTGGGGCATCTACAGCGGCTACGAACTCTGCGAGAACACCCCGCTGAAGGAGGGCTCCGAGGAATACCTCGACTCGGAGAAGTACCAGCTCAAGCCCCGGGACTGGGCCCGCGCCGACACCGACGGCATCGCACCGCTCATCACCCGCCTCAACACCGCCCGGCGCCGTCACCCCGCGCTGCGGCAGCTGCGCAACCTGCGCTTCCACCACACGGACAACGACTCCGTCATCGCGTACAGCAAGCGCACCGGGCCGGACACGGTCCTGGTGGTCGTGAACCTTGATCCGCACCACACCCAGGAGGCCACGGTCTCGTTGGACATGCCGCAACTCGGCCTGGACTGGAACGCCGTCCTGTCTGTGCAGGACGAACTGACCGGTGAGACCTACTCATGGGGCAGGACCAACTATGTGCGCCTCACCCCCGGCCGGACGCCGGCGCACGTGCTCCAGGCAGGGCGGCCGACACCAGCGAACGGAGGGCCCAGCGCGTCATGACTGTCAACGACCCCGTCCCGGACACCTTCGAGGACACTCCCGTCAAGGACCGGGACCCGGACTGGTTCAAACGCGCCGTCTTCTACGAGGTCCTGGTCCGCTCCTTCCAGGACAGCAACGGCGACGGCATCGGCGACCTCAAGGGCCTGACCGCGAAACTCGACTACCTGCAGTGGCTCGGCGTCGACTGCCTCTGGCTGCCGCCCTTCTTCAAGTCCCCCCTGCGGGACGGCGGTTACGACGTCTCCGACTACACGGCCGTCCTCCCCGAGTTCGGCGACCTCGCCGACTTCGTGGAGTTCGTCGACGCCGCCCACCAGCGCGGCATGCGCGTCATCATCGACTTCGTCGTCAACCACACCAGCGACCAGCACCCGTGGTTCCAGGAGTCGCGGACCAACCCGGACGGGCCGTACGGCGACTTCTACATGTGGGCCGACGACGACAAGCAGTACCAGGACGCCCGGATCATCTTCGTGGACACCGAGGTCTCCAACTGGACGTACGACCCGGTCCGCAAGCAGTACTACTGGCACCGGTTCTTCTCGCACCAACCCGACCTCAACTACGAGAACCCGGCCGTCCAGGAAGAGGTGCTGGCGGCGCTCCGGTTCTGGCTGGACCTGGGCATCGACGGCTTCCGCCTCGACGCGGTGCCGTACCTGTACGCGGAGGAGGGCACCAACTGCGAGAACCTCCCCGCCACCCACGAGTTCCTCAGGCGGGTCCGCCGCGAGATCGACGCCATGTTCCCGGACACCGTGCTGCTGGCGGAGGCGAACCAGTGGCCTGAGGACGTCGTCGACTACTTCGGCGACTACGACAAGGGCGGCGACGAGTGCCACATGGCGTTCCATTTCCCGGTGATGCCGCGGATCTTCATGGCCGTCCGCCGGGAATCCCGCTACCCCGTCTCGGAAATCCTCGCCAAGACCCCCGCCATTCCCTCCGGCTGCCAGTGGGGCATCTTCCTGCGCAACCACGACGAGCTGACCCTGGAAATGGTCACCGACGAGGAACGCGACTACATGTGGGCCGAATACGCGAAGGACCCGCGTATGCGCGCCAACATCGGCATCCGCCGCCGCCTCGCCACCCTCCTCGACAACGACCGCAACCAGATCGAGCTCTTCACCGCCCTGCTCCTCTCCCTGCCCGGCTCGCCGATCCTCTACTACGGCGACGAGATCGGCATGGGCGACAACATCTGGCTCGGCGACCGCGACGCCGTACGCACCCCCATGCAGTGGACCCCCGACCGCAACGCCGGCTTCTCCTCCTGCGACCCCGGACGCCTCTACCTGCCGGCCATCATGGACCCCGTCTACGGCTACCAGGTCACCAACGTCGAGGCCTCCATGTCCTCGCCGTCCTCCCTGCTGCACTGGACCCGCCGCATGATCGAGATCCGCAAGCAGAATCCTGCCTTCGGACTGGGGTCCTACACCGAGTTGCAGTCCTCCAACCCGGCGGTGATCGCGTTCCTCCGCGAGTACGAGGACGACCTGGTCCTGTGCGTGCACAACTTCTCCCGCTTCGCGCAGCCCACCGAGCTCGATCTGCGGGCCTACGACGGCCGGCACCCGGTCGAGCTGATCGGCGGGGTGCGGTTCCCCGCCATCGGTGAACTGCCGTATCTGCTCACCCTCGCGGGGCACGGCTTCTACTGGTTCCGGCTCTCCCGAGTCGCCTCCCGCATCGGCCGTCGGCGCTGAGCGTGCGGAGCCGAGGAAAGGACGCGTCACGATGACGAAGACCGTTGAGCTGCCCCGGAGCACGGCGGCCGGACTCGACCGGCCACTGGTCTCGCTGGGCGGGCTGCTGCGCGACTGGCTGCCGCGGCAGCGCTGGTTCGCCGGCAAGGACCGGCCCGTCACCGAGCTGTCCGTGCTGTCCATGACCGAGCTCTTCCCCCACTGCCTGCACCTGCTGGTCCACGCCGACCACTCCCCCCACGGCAGCACCCCGTCCGGTGACTGCTACCAGCTCCTGCTCGGCGTCCGCGAGCACCGCGACCCCAGACTGGAGCGGGCCTACATAGGCCGGGCCGAGGACGGTCCGCTGGCCGGACTCGCGGTCTACGACGCCCTGCACGACCCGCGCGCCGCCGAACTGCTCCTGGAACGGCTGCGCATACCCGGCACGGCCGGCCCGCTGCGCTTCGAGACCGCCCCTGAGGCCCGGATACCCGGCGGACTCGCCCCGCGGCTGCTGGACGCCGAGCAGTCCAACTCCTCCCTGGTGTACGGCGACTCCTACATCCTGAAGGTGTTCCGGCGGATCCAGCCCGGCGTCAACCCGGACCTGGAGGTCCCCGGCGCGCTGGCCGCACAGGGCTGTGCGCGGGTGCCGGCGCCGGTGGCCTGGTTCCGCACCACCGAGCCGAGCCCGGCGACCCTCGGGGTGCTGCAGCCCTTCCTGCCGGGCGCGGCCGACGGCTGGACCCTGGCCCTGCGGGCGCTCGCGGCCGGGGACGACTTCACCACCGAGGCGCACGAGCTGGGCCGGGCCACCGCGGACGTGCATCTCGCGCTCGCCGCCGCCTTCCCGGCCGCCGTCCACGACGAACACAGCCGCACGGCCGAGGCGATGTCGGCGCGGCTGGCGGAGGCCGCGGACGCCGTGCCGGTGCTGCGCCCGTTCGTCCCCGGGCTGCGCGGCGCCTTCGAGGCGCTCACCACCTGTGACGCGGGGCCGCTCGCCCAGCGGATCCACGGCGATCTCCACCTCGGTCAGGTGCTTCGGGCGGACCACGAATGGTTCGTCATCGACTTCGAGGGCGAACCGTCCCGGCCGCTCGCCGAGCGGCGCAGCACCCAGTCGCCGGTGCGGGACGTCGCCGGGATGCTGCGCTCCTTCGACTACGCCGCCCGACAACGCCGCCCCTGGCGCCCGGAGTGGGCCCGCCGCTGCCGGGAGGCCTACTGCGCGGGTTACGCTGCGCGGGCCGGCTGGGACCCGCGCAAGAAGCACGCACTGCTGCGCGCCCACGAGACGGACCGCGCGGTGTACGAGGTGGTGTACGAAGCCCGGCACCGGCCGGCCTGGCTTCCGGTTCCGATGGCCGCGATCGAGCGGCTCGCCCGCTGGAGAGGCTGACGTCATGGCACTGCGCGAATCCTCGCTCCCGGAGCCCTCCGGCCCCTCCCGCCCCACGGCCCCGCCCCTGGACGCGGCCGACCGCGGGCGGCTGCTCGCGGGCACCCACCACGATCCGCACGCCGTGCTCGGCGCCCGCGTCGTGGACGGCGGCACCCTCTTCCGGGCCCTGCGCCCGCACGCCCGCGCCGTGAGCGTGCTGGCCGACGGGGTGCGCAGTCCCCTGGAGCCGGAGGACGACGGCCTGTTCGCGGCCGTGCTGCCCTTCGCCGAGGTTCCGTCGTACACCCTGCTCGTCGAGTACGAGGACGGGGAGCACGAGGTCCACGACCCGTACCGGTTCCTGCCCGCGCTCGGTGAGTTCGACCTGCATCTGATCCGGGAGGGGCGGCACGAGCAGCTGTGGAAGGCGCTCGGCGCCGAGCCGATGACCCATGACGGGGTGGCCGGCACCCGGTTCACGGTGTGGGCGCCGAACGCGCAGGGGGTTCGGGTGGCCGGGGACTTCACGTGCTGGGACGGCGCGCAGTTCCCGATGCGTTCGCTGGGCGCGGCCGGGGTGTGGGAGCTGTTCCTGCCGGGGGTGGGCGAGGGTGCCCGGTACAAGTTCGAGATCACCTCCCGGTACGGTGGCCGCTTCCTGAAGGCGGACCCGATGGCGCGGCGGACGGAGGTGCCGCCCGCGACGGCGTCGATCGTGACGGTGTCCCGGTACGAATGGACCGACGCGGAGTGGATGGCGCACCGGGGCGACGTCCCGGTGCACGAGGCGCCGTTCTCGGTGTACGAGGTGCACCTGCCGTCGTGGCGGCCGGGCCTGAGCTACCGTCAGCTGGCCGAGGAGCTGCCCGCGTACGTCGCCGACCTGGGCTTCACGCACGTCGAGTTCATGCCGGTCGCCGAGCATCCCTTCGGCGGCTCCTGGGGCTACCAGGTCACCGGCTTCTACGCGCCGACCTCCCGGCTCGGCACCCCCGACGACTTCAGGTACCTGGTCGACGCGCTGCACCGGGCCGGCATCGGCGTGATCATGGACTGGGTGCCGGCCCACTTCCCGAAGGACGACTGGGCACTGGCCCGCTTCGACGGGGACCCGCTGTACGAGCCGGGGGACGAGCGGCGGGCCGAGCATCCGGACTGGGGCACCTACGAGTTCGATCTCGGCCGGGTGGAGGTGCGCAACTTCCTGGTCGCCAACGCCGTGTACTGGTGCGAGGAGTTCCACGTCGACGGCCTGCGGGTGGACGCGGTCGCCTCGATGCTCTACCTCGACTACTCGCGGGACTCCGGCCAGTGGACGCCGAACGTGTTCGGCGGGCGCGAGGACCTGGACGCGGTGGCGTTCCTCCAGGAGATGAACGCGACCGTCTACCGGCGGGCGCCCGGGGTGGTGACCATCGCCGAGGAGTCCACCGCGTGGGGCGGGGTGACCCGGCCGACCGACAGCGGCGGGCTGGGCTTCGGGCTGAAGTGGAACATGGGCTGGATGCACGACTCGCTGGAGTACATCCAGCACGAGCCCGTGCACCGCAAGTACCACCACGACGAGATGACCTTCTCGATGGTGTACGCGTACAGCGAGAACTACGTCCTGCCCATATCCCACGACGAGGTCGTCCACGGGAAGCGCTCGCTGGTCTCGAAGATGCCCGGCGACTGGTGGCAGCAGCGCGCCAACCACCGCGCGTATCTGGCCTTCATGTGGGCCCATCCGGGCAAGCAACTGCTCTTCATGGGGCAGGAGTTCGCCCAGGGCGGCGAGTGGTCCCACGCCGACGGCCCCGACTGGTGGCTGCTCGACCCGGAGTACGGGGCCGAGGCCGATCACCGGGGTGTCCGGGATCTGGTCCGGGATCTCAACTCCGGGTACCGCGCGCACCCCGCGCTGTGGCAGCGGGACACCGATCCGGCGGGTTTCCAGTGGGTCGTGGGGGACGCGGCCGAGGACAACGTCTTCGCCTTCCTGAGGTTCGATGCCGAGGCCCGGCCGCTGCTGGCGGTCTCCAACCTCTCCCCCGTGGTCCGTCCCGGCTACCGGCTGGGCGTGCCCAAGGGGGCGCCGGTCTGGCAGGAGATCCTCAACACGGACAGTGCCCGGTACGGCGGCGGGGACGTCGTCAGCCGGGGGCCGCTGCTCGCCGACGACGGGGTCCTGCGGCTCACGCTGCCCCCGCTCGGCACGGTGTGGCTGGAGCCTGTCGCCCCGTAGCCCGCCGAGGACGGCGGCACGTGTTCACGCGGCCGGGTCCGGGCAGTCCGGGATGAAAGACCCCGCCGCGCCCGGTCGCGGCCCGGCCGGAGGGCGGATCCCCGTGCTGCGTACCGTCGGAGTGGAGGAAGAACTTCTGCTGGTCCACCCGGACAGCGGGGAGCCGATGCCCCGGTCGGCCGCCGTCGTCGACCGGGCCGCCCTGGACGATCCCGGGCAGGCCGTGTTCCAGACCGAACTGTTCGGGCAGATGCTGGAGCTCGCCACCAGTCCGCACCGGGACATGGCGGAGCTCGGCGCCGAGATAGTCGGCTGCCGCAAGGAGGCGGGCCGGCTGGCCGGCGAGTTCGGCTGCGCGGTGGCGGCGCTCGCCACCTGCCCGCTGCCGGTCGACCCGGCGCTCACCCGGCACGAGCGCTACCACTGGATGGCCGGGCGGTACGGCGCCGCCATGGTGGACTGGTTCGTCTGCGGCTGCCATGTGCACGTGTCGGTGGAGTCCGACGAGGAGGGCGTCGCCGTCCTCGACCGGATCCGGCCCTGGCTCCCGGTGCTGCGCGCGCTGAGCGTCAACTCGCCGTTCTGGCAGGGCCGGGACTCCGGTTACGCCAGCTTCCGCAGCCGGCTGTGGGCGCGCGGCCCGTCGGCGGGGCCGACCGAGCTGTTCGGCTCGCCCGAGGGGTACCGGCGGCGGGTCGCGGACATGGTGGCCAGCGGGGTCATCCTCGACGCGGGCATGGTCTACTTCGACGCCCGCCTGTCCACGCGCTACCCGACGGTGGAGGTCCGGGTGGCCGACGTGTGCCTGCGGGCGGACACCACCGTCCTCATCGCCACGCTGATCCGCGCGCTGGTGGAGACGGCCGGGCGTGACTGGCGGGCCGGGCGGCCGCCGCTCGACACCGGTGTGAGCATGCTGCGGCTGGCCTCCTGGCAGGCCGCCCGCCTGGGCCTGGAGCAGGATCTTCTCGACCCCGTGACCATGCGGCCGCGGCCCGCCGTGGAGGTGGTGCGGGCGCTGCTCGCGCACACCGCGGAGGCGCTCGCCGACAGCGGTGACACGGTGGGTGTCGAGGAGGCCGTCGCACAGCTGCTGCACAGGGGTACCGGCGCGCGCGAGCAGCGGTCGTTCCTGGAGCGCACCGGCAGTCTGCGGGACGTCGTGGTGGAGTGCGTGCGCCGCACCCAGGGCTGACTCCGGGCTGAGCTTTGTCATCGGGTGGAAAACGAGTTGACCGTTCCCGACACGAGCCGCACTCCCCTGGGCTAGATTCGACCCGCGTCGACAACAGTACCGATCGGGAGGGTAACCCTCCGTACATCCAGGAGCAGCGCATGCGCGACTACGCCCTCGCTCCGACGACCGCTTCGGCCCTGACCGGCGGGCTCGCCGACAGCGTCTTCGAGACGGCGGACCGGAACCCCACACTGCCGGTGCTGGCACGCCGGCCCGAGGGCACCGCCGCGGGCTGGGAGGAGGTCACCGCGGTCGAACTGCGGGACGGGGTGGTCGACCTGGCCAAGGGGCTGATCGCGTCGGGGATCTCGCCCGGGCAGCGGGTGGCCGTGATGGCGCGGACGCGCTACGAGTGGACGGTGTTCGGCCTCGCGCTGTGGTCGGTGGGGGCGGAGGTCGTCCCCATCCACCCGACGTCCTCCCGGGACCAGGTCGAGTGGATCCTGCGGGACGCCCGTTGTGTGGCCGTGCTGGTCGAGGACGAGCAGGCGGTGATGACCGTCGGCACCGTGTGCGAGGGGCTGCCGGGGCTCAAGCACGTGTGGCAGCTGGACGCGGGGGCGCTGCCCGAGCTGGTGCAGAAGGGCACGTTCGTCCCGCTGACCACGGTGGAGTCGCTGCGCCGGATCGTGATGCCCGACTCGACGGCGGCCATCACCTACACCTCGGGCACCTCGGGCCGTCCGCTGGGCTGCGCGCTGAGCCACCGCGGGCTCGCCTCCCCGTGCGACACCCTGCTGGCGGGCTGGGGGCACACCGCGGCACGCCCCGGCGAGCAGGCCTCCGTCCTGGCCTTCCTGCCGTTCTCGCACGTGTACGGCCTGATGATCATGGTGATCTGTCTGCGCGGCGGGATCCTGATGGGCCACGAACCGGAGATGACCGAGGCCGCGCTGGCCACGGCGCTGGCCACGTTCCGGCCGACCTATCTGTACGCCGTGCCGTCGGTGCTGGAGAAGCTGTACAAGACTTTCCTGCGCACCTCCCAGCAGCACGGCCGGGGCGCCCTGTTCGAGCGGGCCGCGGAGACCGCGCGGGACTTCGCCGCGGCCACGGAGCGGCAGCGGCTGGGCACCGGGGCGGGCCCGGGCTTCGACCTGCGGCTGCAGCACGCCCTGTACGAGCGGACGGTGTACCGCAAGCTGCGCGCCGCACTCGGCGGCCGGGTGCTGCGGGCCACGTCCGGCGGCTCCTCGCTCAGCCGGGAACTCACCCTCTTCTACGAGGGCATCGGCATGTACGTCCATGACGGGTACGGCCTCACCGAGTCCAGCGGCGGGATCACCATGCAGCCGCTGGGCCGGGAGAAGTCGGGCACGGTCGGCCAGGCCCTGCCGGGCACCCAGATCCAGGTGGCCGACGACGGCGAGATCCTGGTGCGCGGCCCGTCGGTGTTCCAGGGGTACGTCGGCGACGACTACGCGACCCGGGCCGCGCTGCGCGGCGGCTGGCTGGCCACCGGGGACATCGGCCGGCTGGACTCGGAGGGCTATCTGACCATCACGGGCCGCAAGAAGGACATCATCATCACGAGCAGCGGCAAGAGCGTGGCCCCGGCCCCGCTGGAGCAGCGGTTGCGGATGCACCCGCTGGTGCACCAGGCGGTGGTCGTCGGGGACGACCGGCCCTGTGTGGGCGCGCTGATCACTCTGGACCCGGACTTCCTCGCGCACTGGCGGGGGGCGCTGGCCGTGCCGGGCGACTCACCCGGGCGGGAGGCGCGCGAGGAGAACGCGCTGCGCGAGGAGATCGCCCGCGCCATCGCGTCCGCCAACAGCGCGGTCTCCCGCGCCGAGTCGATCCGGGTCTACCGGGTGCTCCAGGAACCGTTCGCCCCGGGCAACGGCATGCTGACACCGTCGATGAAGCTGCGCCGGGACGCGATAGCACGCCACTACGCGGCCGAGATCGACGCCATGTACCAGGCCCGCTCGCAGGCGGTACGCCGCCCGGGCCAGCCGGAACCGGCCGACTGGGACGATTCGGACAACGTGTTCCGGTGAACGGATCACGCTTATCCGCCGCCATGGTGGGAACTCGCCGCGAAGAAGAAGAGACCAGCGCGACGAGGACACCCTTTCGGGACTGAGAGAGACGAGATGGGGACCGGACCACGGCGGGACGACGGACGATCCGCGCAGGAGACCGACGGATGTACGGTCCCCTTCCCGGGCCGACTGAGCGATGTGACCGGTGCGAGGCTCGCCGCCGACGGCTACCTGGCCGGTATCGCCCGCACCTCGCCGCCCACGCATCCGGACTGCTGGAACGACATTTTGCTGGTCGTGACGGAACTGGCCGCCAATGTGGTCCAGTATGCGCCGGGCCCCTTCGAACTGCGCATGCGCCGCACGTACGACGGGGTCCACGTCACGATGCACGACTCCAGCCAGGTCCGGCCCGAGCCGCGGCCCTTCCACCCGGACGGGGGCGGGGGCGGCGTCGGCTGGCACCTGCTGCACACGCTGTGCGACCAGGTCAGCGTGGTCGTCACCGCGGACGGCAAGGACGTCCACGCCTTCCTGCCCTGGTGAGGACGGCCCGGTGCGGGCGGGTGCGGTCACCCGGGCAGGTGCGCGACCACCCCGAACATCGTCACCGACATGTGCACCGCGCCCCGCTCGGCCGCCTCGGCGAGATCGGCGTACAGGGTGTCCCGCTGTTCCCCGGTCACGGCGCCGGTGCGCACGGCGGCCTCGGCGAGCATGCGGATCAGCGGCCAGGCGACCGCGTCGTGGTCCTGGAGCAGGGCCTGCGAGCCGCGGTCGTCCACCGCGAACCCGGCCGCGCTGAGCTGGCCGACCAGGCGGCGCCCCGAGTAGGGGTTGGCGCCGTTGAGTGCGGCCGATGTCAGGGCACGTACCACCGCGGGGTCGCCGGGGTGCAGGAGGGTGGTGCCCCAGTCGGTGTCGAGTACCGCCACCCGGCCGCCGGGGCGCAGCACCCGGGCCATCTCGGCGATCGCCCGGTCGGGCTCGTGGAGGTGCTGGAGAACCCGCTCGCACCACACGACGTCCATCGAGCCGTCCGGCACGGGCAGCGCCTCCGCCTCGCCCTGCAGGAAGCGGGCCCTGCTGTCGGCGGAACGCTCCTCGGCGACCGCGCGCAGACTCGGGTTGACCTCCACGCCGACGGCGACACCCTCCGGGCCGAGGGCGGCGGCCAGGGCCCGGGTCTGCGAGCCGGTGCCGGACCCGACGTCGAGGAGCCGCTCGCCGGGCCGCACCGCCAGCGCCTCCTCGGCCCACGCGCGCAGCCGCCGCACCCCGGGGTTGGCGTCCTGGGAGTCCAGGGCGGCCACCAGCGGGGTGACACGGTCGGGGTCGATGTGCCGCTTCTGGAAGCCCGTTCCGGGCTGAGTCTGCGCCATGGCGGGCACTCTACTGGCGTACGAGATCGCGGCGGGACGGCCTTTCATCGGACAGAAGTCCGGCGCATATCTGTACGACGGCCGGTTTCTCCCGGCGATCCAGGGGCATGCTGGAGCCCACGCGTTCGTCTGCCTGCTCCGCCCGGCTGGCGGAACGGCGTCGGGCACGGTGGGATCGATGTGGTGCGAAGCAAGCGTTCCTGGGCACGCGGACGGCGTCGAGCCGAACGGCCTGGAGCAGCGGAAAGGGAAACACCGTGACACGACCCAGGATCCTGGTGGTGGGCGCAGGCTTCGCCGGAGTGGGGTGCGTGCGCCGACTGGAGCGGAAACTCTCGCCCGAGGAGGCGGACATCACCCTGGTCTCGCCGACCTCCTACCAGCTCTACCTGCCCTTGCTGCCGCAGGTCGCCTCGGGGGTGCTGACGCCCCAGTCGATCGCCGTCTCGCTGCGCCGCAGCAAGCGGTACCGCACCCGGATCATCCCGGGCGGCGCCATCGGCGTGGACCTGAAGTCCAAGGTGTGCGTCGTCCGCACCATAACCGACCGGCTGGTCGACGAGCGGTACGACTACATCGTGCTGGCCCCGGGCAGTGTCACCCGCACCTTCGACATTCCCGGTCTGACCGAGCACGCGTTCGGGATGAAGACCCTCGCCGAGGCCGCCTACATCCGCGACCACGTCATCGCCCAGCTCGATCTCGCCGACGCCAGCGACGACCCGGCCGAACGCGCCGCGCGGCTGCAGTTCGTGGTGGTCGGCGGCGGCTACGCGGGCACCGAGACCGCGGCCTGTCTGCAGAAGCTCACGCACGCGGCCCTGAACCGCTACCCGAACCTGGACCCGAAGCTGATCAAGTGGCACCTGATCGACATCGCCCCGAAGCTGATGCCGGAGCTCGGCGACAAGCTCGGCCGCAGCGCGCAGGAGGTGCTGCGCCGCCGCGGCGTGGACGTCTCCCTCGGGGTGTCGATCGAGAAGGCCGGTGCCGAGGAGGTCACCTTCACCGACGGGCGGGTGGTGCCCACCCACACGCTGATCTGGACGGCCGGGGTGGTCGCCAGCCCGCTGATCGCCACGATGGGCGCGGAGACGGTACGGGGGCGGCTCGCGGTCACCGCCGAGATGACGCTGCCCGGCCACGACGGGGTGTTCGCGCTCGGCGACGCGGCGGCCGTACCGGACAAGGCGAAGGAGGAGCCGGGCGCGGTCTGCCCGCCGACCGCGCAGCACGCCATGCGGCAGGGCAAGGTGGTCGCCGACAACGTCATCGCGGCGCTGCGCGGCCAGGCGCTCCGCCCGTACGTGCACAAGGACCTGGGGCTCGTGGTGGACCTCGGCGGCAAGGACGCGGTCTCCAAGCCGCTCGGCATCGAGCTGCGCGGACTGCCCGCCCAGGCGGTGGCCCGGGGGTACCACTGGTCGGCGCTGCGCACCAACGTGGCCAAGACCCGGGTCGCCACCAACTGGCTGCTGAACGCGCTGGCCGGCGACGATTTCGTGCGCACGGGCTTCCAGTCCCGCAAACCGGCCCGGCTCAAGGACTTCGAGTACACGGACACCTATCTGACGCCCGAGCAGGTGCGGGCGCGCGTAGAGGGACCCGAGGACCCCGGCAGTTCGCCGGCGTGACGCAGAGCGCGGCGGAGTGAGCACGGCGGGACGGTCGGCGTGGGCGGAACTCCGGGGACGGCTCTCGGCGGCCGACCCCGGCCTGCTCCGGTTCACCGCCGGTCTGCGCACGGTCACGTCGGTCGCGCTCACGCTCGCCGTGCTGGCGGCGCTGCGGACCGGGGTGACCCATCTGGTCGCGGGGGCGATCACGGCGATGGTGGCCACCTTCGCGATCCGCGAGAAGGGGCGGCCGGAGCAGGCCGTCACGCTCGCGCTCGGTCTGCCGGTGGCGCTCGCCTCGATGTCGCTGGGCGCGCTGCTCAACGCGCGGGTGGTGACGGGCGACCTGTTCTTCGTGGCGCTCATCTTCTGCGCGGTCTACAGCCGCCGCTTCGGCGACCGCGGCACGGCGCTGGGGCTGATCGGCTTCCAGATCTACTTCGCCTCGCTGTTCGTGCACGCGACCGTGGCCGCGCTGCCGGGCCTGTATCTCACGATCACGGTGGCGTTCGGCTGTGCGGCCGTGGCACGTTTCGTGCTGGTCCGGGAGACCTCCGAGGGCATCCTGGACCGGCTGCGGCGGGCCTTCCGGGCCCGGTTCGCCCAGCTGGTGTCCGCACAGGCCGAGTTGCTCGACGCCGGACCGGACGAGCTGGACAAGGCGGTGGAGGAGGTCAGGGTCAGGACCGCCCGGCTGCACGAGACGGCGCTGCTCATCCAGGGGCGGCTCGCGGACGGCACCTCCGACGACGCGACGGCGAGGCTGGTGCAGCGGCGGATCGCGGACGCGGAGATCGCCGCCGAGCGGCTCGGACTGCTGCTGCTCACCGCACGCGGCACGGAGCGGGCGAACACGCTCACCCTCCATCTGCCGGGTGCCCCGCTGCCGTCGGCCCTCGGGGAGCCGGTGCGGGACGAGGCGATGGAGCGGCTGCGGCTGGATCTGGAGGCGCTGCGGCTGCTGGTGCTGCGGTCCGGCGGCCCCGGGAAGGGAACCGCGCTGGCCCGGCTCCGCAACCGGTTGCTCGGCTACCGCGAAGGGGAGAACCTCCCGGCCGCCTCCCCCGCCGTCCAGGACGTCTTCCGGGGCATCGGCGAGGCCGGGCGGGCGGTGCTGGGACTGCGGATCGCCCTGGACGGCCCACAGGACGAGTCCGACGACACCCCGGCCACCTCCCGCTCCCGGGAGGAACTGGACGCCGAGGACGCTGCCATCGAGGGCGCCGAGGAGGCCGACCGGGAGACGGTGGGGGCGACCGGGCTGCGCCGCCCCACCACGCGGGCGGCGGTGCAGGTGGCGGTCGGCTCGTCGCTGGCCGTCGTGGGCGGCGAGTTCCTGTCCGCCCAGCGCTGGTACTGGGCGGTGCTGACCTGCTGGATCGTGTTCCTCAACACCGCGTCCACCGGCGAGATCCTGGTCAAGGGCTACCGGCGGCTGCTCGGCACGGTGCTCGGCGTCGTGGCGGGCATCCTGCTCGCGGGACTGGTCGGGCACCACACCTGGACGGCGTTCGGGCTGGTGCTGCTCTTCATCTTCGCGATGTTCTACTCGGCACCGGTCTCGTACACCCTCATGTCGTTCTTCGTGACGGCGATGCTGGGTCTGCTGTACACGCTGCTCAACACGTACAGCCTGGACGTCCTGGTGCTGCGGGTGGAGGAGACGGCGCTCGGTGCGGTGTGCGGGGTGATCGCGGCCGCGGTGGTGCTGCCGGTGCACACCGCCCGCCGTACCGACGACCTGCTGGTGACGACGCTGGACCGGCTGGCCGACGTGATCCGGGCCGCCACCGACCAGCTGGCCGGGGCGCCGCCGGTCGACCTGGTGGAGAAAGCCCGTGAACTGGACCAGGCGCTGGCCGACCTGGCGGCGGCCGTCCAGCCGCTGACCCATCCGATCACCCCGCTGCGCTCCCGCCGGGACACCGCCCGCTACCTGGTGGCGCTCCTGGAGACCTGCGCCTACCACGCCCGGTCGCTGGCGGCCACGGCGGAGTTGCTGCCCACCCACCCGTCCATCTCGGCGGATCCCCGGCTGCGCGGGGCGGGACGGCGGATCGTGCACAACATCGAGACGATCGCCGCCCATGTCGCCGGCGGCGGGGCGGACGGGGAGATCGAGACCGGTCCCAGCATCGCCTCGACTCTGGAACCGGGCACGCTCCGCGCCCCGCGCTACGGCAGGGTGACCGACCGCGTGCTGCGCCACCTCCAGCGCCTGGACGAGTCGGTGACGGGCCTGGCCCGTCCCTTGGGCGTCCCCGTCCGGCGGCCCGCCCCCTGAGGCCGGGTCACTCCCCCACCGCGAGGGGGACGGACGCGCGGTCGCGCGCGTCCCCCAGAACCGTCGGGGCCGGCACCGGAACAGTGGGCGTGGCGGGGATGGTGACGGAGGGCAGGTCCGCCGTCGCGTCGGCGGCCAGCAGGTGGCGGGCCTTCGCCAGGGCCGCTGCGATGTCGCGGGTTCCGGTGATCACGCAGAGCGTGTAGGCCAGGTCGCCCGCTTCGGGGCCCGATGCCGTCTCCGCGGTGCGTGCACGCTCGTAGTCGTCCACGAGCCGGCGCAGGGTGGCGGGGTGGGGCGTCAGCACTGCTTCACTCCTCGGTCGGTCTGAAGTGGGTCCACGGCGGCCGTGGGGGTTGTTGGGGTCATTCGGCGTTCCGGCCCAGCGCCTCGGCCCGGACGCGGGCGCAGCTGCGGCTGATGAGCCGGGAGACGTGCATCTGGGAGATGCCGAGCTTGTCGGCGATCCGGCTCTGGGTCATGTCCTCGAAGAAGCGCATGTAGAGGATGGCCCGCTCCCGTTCGGGCAGCCGGCGCAGCCCTTCCTTGGCCGCCTCGCGGTCCACGACGACGTCGTAGGAGCCGTCGGCCTCCCCGAGGGTGTCGGCGAGGCTGTAGCCGTCCTCGGCGGCGGAGAGTTCGGCGTCCAGGGACAGGGTGCTGAAGCTCTCCAGGGCCTCCATCCCGGCGCTGACCTCGTCCTCGGTCAGCCCGGTATGAGCGGCGAGTTCGGCGACCGTGGGCTCGGCGGAGCCCGGGTTCTGGGTGAGCTCGCGGCGGGCCACCCGTACCCGGTTGCGCAGTTCCTGCACCCGGCGCGGGACGCGCAGCGCCCACATCCGGTCGCGGAAGTGCCGCTTGACCTCGCCGGTGATGGTGGGCACCGCGTAGCTCTCGAACGCGCCGCGCGAGGGGTCGTAACGGTCGACGGCCTTGACCAGGCCCAGGGCGGCGACCTGGCGCAGGTCCTCGACGGACTCGCCGCGGTCGCGGAAACGGCCGGCGATCCGGTGGGCCATCGGCAGCCAGGCGGCGACCAGTTCGTCACGCAGGACGTCCCGCTCGGGGCCGTCGTCCAGCAGGGCGAGGCGGGCGAAGAGGGCCGCCGTGTCGGGCGCGTCGTCGTGGGCGCGGCGGGGCGCCGTGCGGGTGGTGCGGTCGGGCGTGCGGGAAGGGCTGGTCGGCAAGTCGGTGGGCATGCGGATTCGCTCCTGAACTGTGGGTCTCAGGGCGTCACCGGAACGTGGTTCCGGGACTCGGCCCGAACTGCGATGTCAGGGTCGCCGCGGAAGCTCCACCCGGACCGTTGCACCGGCCCGGGGGCTGTCGTACGACTGCTCCCACTGGCGCGCGCCTCCGGTCCGAAGCACGACACTCCGCCTGCCCCTTCGATCCGCGCCCAAACAACGTTGCCGGAACCGGTCTGTCCGCGGGCTCAGCGCAGGGGCACGACCGCGGTGATCCGCTTGCCTCCGCAGGGCAGTCCGGCGACCTCGAGGTCCCGGGCCAGCCGGCAGACGATGGGCCAGCCCCGGCCGCCGGCCCGCCACCGGTGCCGTTCGTCGACGGCCCGCTCGGCCACCGGTATCTCGTCGCTGCGGTCGCTGACGGACACCCGTACCGCGCACCCCTCGACGTCGACGGCGAAGCCGGTGATCCCGCCGCCGTGCAGGATCGCGTTGGTGGTCAGCTCCGAGGTGACGAGCAGGGCGTCGTCGAGGGCTTCGGCGGGGCACGGCAGGGCTCGCCGGGCGACCTCGCCGCGTACCGCTCTGCGGGCGTCGGCCGGCCGCAGCGGCGGCCGACGGGACTCGGATGGTGCCACGGTTGTCTCGGTCCGGTACTTGTCGTACATCCCTTCGCTCCCTGGGTGGTGGACCGGTGGATTGGCTCGGTCCCGTCCGTACGGGGCTCTTCCTTTCGGCTCACCGGTCGGGACGCGGTCAAACACGATCGGGGGCGACAAGGGGTCCCCAAAGTGAAACGGGTCACGTACCCTGTTCACGAGTACGCAGAATCGCTCTGGATGGTTTATCGTTCATCCATAAGTGGTCGAGGAGTTGACAGCAGGTCCTCCCCCGCCACCTCTGACGGCCCTGGCTGGCCTCCCCCGTCCAGCCAGGGCTTTTTCATGTCCGGACCGGTTCACGACGGCGGTTCCCACCTGCCTCGAGGTGCCCGGCAGGGCGGCAGCGGCTGAAATGGGCGTAGGGAAAGCACCCCGTACCCTCGCCGGCGAGGAGCCCCGTGCCATGACCAAAGCCATCAAACTGCTCACCGCCCTGCCCCAGGCCCAGCGCGAGCGCCTCATGGAACTGGCTCACGAGGTGTCCTTCCCCGAGGACTCCAGGATCTTCGAGGCCGGCGGCACCGCCGACCGGTTCTGGGTGATCCGCTCGGGCGCGGTCAACCTGGACCAGGAGGTGACGTCCCACAAGCGGGTCACCGTCGCCACCCTGGGCGCCGGCGACCTGCTCGGCTGGTCCTGGCTGTTCCCGCCGTACACCTGGGACTTCGGGGCGGTGGCCTTCAGCCAGGTGCGGGCCTACGAGTACGACGCCGCGGCCGTGCTCGCGCTGTGCGTGGAGGACCCGCTGCTCGGCCTGTCGCTGGTGCGGACCGTCGCCGAGATCCTCGCCAGCCGTCTCGAGGCCACCCGGGGCAAGCTGCTCGACGCCTACGTCGGGCGACGGCCCGCCTAGCCGGTCAGACGCGGTACCGGCGCAGGGCCGGGACCGCGGCGGCCAGGGCCAGCATCACCGCCACCACCAGCAGCCCGCCGCCCACGACCGCCGCGCGCGGCCCGAAGACCGAGCCCGCGGTGCCGTGCAGCACGTCGGCCAGGCGCGGGCCGCCCGCGACCACCACGGTGAACACGCCCTGCATCCGGCCCCGCATCTCGTCGGTCGCCGCCGACAGCAGGATCGCGCCGCGGAAGACCATCGAGACCATGTCGGCAACCCCGGCGGCGGCCAGGAAGGCCACGGCGACCCAGAGGTTGCGGCTCAGCCCGGAACCGGCGACGGCAGCGCCCCAGCCGACCACCGCGCCGATCACCATCAGGCCGTGCCGGCGGGCCCGCGAGAAGGTGCCGGAGAAGAGCCCGCCGAGCACCGCGCCGACCGGGATGGCGGCGAACAGCAGGCCGAGCGCGAGCCCCTCGCCGTAGGGGGCGTAGGTCTCCGCGGCGAGCTGCGGGAACAGGGCGCGGGGCATGCCGAAGACCATCGCGATGATGTCCGCGAGGAACGACAGCAGCAGCACCTTGTGCATCGAGATGTACCGGAAGCCCTCCACGATCTCGCGCACCCCGGCCCGCCGCGCCGTCGCGCCCGCGAGTGGCGGCAGCGCGGGCAGCCGGTAGACGGCCCACACCGTCACACACAGCGCCAGCGCGTCGATCAGGTACAGCATGGGCAGCCCGATGACCGGGATCAGCGCACCGGCGAGCAGCGGGCCGACCACCTGCCCGGTCTGCATGACCGTCGACCCGAGCGCGTTGGCGGCGGGCAGCTGTGCCTCGGGGACCAGCCGCGCGATGGACGCCGTACGGGCGGGCGCGTTCAGCCCCCAGAACGCCTGCTGCATCGCGAGCAGCACCATCAGCGCGGCCACGGACTTCATGCCGGTGACCGCCTGCACGAAGAACAGCAGCGAGGTCACGCCGATACCGATGTTGGTGATCAGCAGGAGCCTGCGGCGGTCCATGGTGTCGGCCACCGCGCCGCCCCACAGCGCGAACACGATCAGCGGCAGCAGTCCGGCGAGGCTGGCCGCGCCGACCCAGGCGGACGACCCGGTGATGTCGAAGATCTGCTTGGGCACGGCGACGGCGGTCAGCTGGCTGCCGACCGAGGTGACGATGGTCGACGTCCACAGCCTGCGGTAGGCCGGGATGCGCAGCGGACGGGTGTCCATCGCCCAGCGCCGCCAGCCGCTCCGGGGCGGGGCGGCCGTGGAGTCGTCGGGGGCCTGGGGAGGCTGTATGTCGGACTGGATGCCGCTCTCGCTGGTGTCCACGGAGTTCCTGGTGTCCCGCTCTTCTCGATGCCCGCTACATCTTTTCGGTTGCGGGTTCACTATCTCAGCAACTCCGGCGGCTGCCGAACCGCTCGTCTCAGGATGCGGCCCTGCGACGATCCGGGCGCCTCAGGATCCCGCCACGAGCATCAGGCCGAGCCCGGTCATGGTCAGCGCCACCAGCCCGTCCAGCACCCGCCAGGCGGCCGGCCCGGCGAGGTACCGGCCGAGCAGCCGGGCGCCGAAGCCGAGGGCGGTGAACCAGCAGAGGCTGGCCAGGGCGGCACCGAGGCCGAAGGTCCAGCGCAGGTCGCCCCGGCCGGCGGCGAGGGAGCCGAGCAGGAACACGGTGTCCAGGTACACGTGCGGGTTGAGCCAGGTCATGGCGAGGCAGGTGAGGACCGCCCGCCGCCGGGACCCGGCCGCCTCGCCGTCGGCGCGCAGGCCACCGGTGCCGGGCCGCCAGACCCGGCGGGCGGCCAGGGCGCCGTAGCAGAGCAGGAAGGCGCCGCCGATCAGCCCGACCGCCCGTACCGCGCCCGGCCAGGCCACGACGACCGCGCCCACCCCGCCGACGCCGAGCGAGATGAGGACGGCGTCGGAGAGCGCGCAGATGCCGACGACCACGAGGACCGTGTCACGGCGGATGCCCTGGCGCAGCACGAAGGCGTTCTGGGCGCCGATGGCGACGATGAGCGAGAGGCCGCTGCCGAAGCCCGCGGCAGCGGCGGCGAGAGAGCTGGACATGCCCTCGACGCTACGGAAGCGATCACTGTGCGTACAGCTAAAGATTTTTACGTACCATTAACGCGGCTGAAGGCGGGAGAGGACGGGAGTGGGACGGTGGAGCTTCCGCTCGACCAGGTGCGGACGCTGCTGGCGGTGGTGGACGAGGGCACGTTCGACGCGGCGGCAGCGGCCCTGCACGTGACGCCGTCGGCGGTCAGCCAGCGGGTGAAGGCGCTGGAGCAGCGCACGGGCCGGGTGCTGCTGCAACGGACCAAGCCGGTGCGGCCGACGGAGTCGGGTGAGGTGCTGGTCCGGTTCGCCCGGCAGCTGGCGCGGCTGGAACGGGACGCGCGCGGCGAGCTGGGCATGAGCGGCGCCGGGGAGCCGACCAGGGTGTCGGTCGCGGTGAACGCGGACTCGCTGGCGACGTGGTTCCTGCCGGCACTGACCGGGCTGCCGGGCGTCTATGTCGAGCTGCGGCGGGAGGACGAGGACCATACGGCCGCGCTGCTGCGGGAGGGGCTGGTGATGGCGGCGGTGACCTCGTCGCCGGATGCCGTGCCGGGGTGTTCGGTGCGGGCGCTGGGGCGGATGCGGTATCTGCCGGTGGCGGCGCCGGAGTTCGCGGCGACGCGTCTCGCGGGGTCGCTGCCGCAGGCGCTGGCCGGGGCGCCGGTGGTCGTGTTCGACCGGGTCGACGACTTCCAGGACGGATTCGTACGGCGGCTGGGCGGTGCGGGGGCGAGCGCGCTGCGGCACTACGTGCCGACGTCGGAGGGGTTCGTGGACGCGGTGACGGAGGGGCTGGGGTGGGGCATGGTGCCGGAGCCGCAGGCGGTGCCGCGGTTGCGGGAGGGGCGCCTGGTGCGGCTGGGCGAGCGGCGGGAGCTGTGGGTCGACGTGACGCTGTTCTGGCAGCAGTGGAAGTTGGACTCGCCGGCTCTGGGGGCGGTGGCGGAGGCGGTGCTGCGGACGGCGGCGGGTGCGTTGCGCCGGCCGTGAGGGGGCGGCCGGGGTAGTGCGGGTGCGGCTGCGCGGGGGCTTGTCGCGCAGTGCCCCGCGCCCCTGAGGGAGCGCTCTGGGCGGGGGCGGTCACAAGGACCGTTCGGCGCTGTCCAGGAGCATTTCCAGGGCCGTTGGGTATGCGCTCGTCACCATGCGTTTCGCCAGCAGTCGGGACGCCTCCGCGATGCGTGGGTGGGTCGTGCGCGGGAGATGGGCGTAAGTGGAGTGCCATTTGTCCTCGTCGGCGCGCTGGGAGTCCTTCGGGAGGGTGAGGGAGGCCGCGTCGAGGGCGGCGAAGGCGAGGGTCTGGTCGATGAAGGCGTGGTAGATGCGGACGGTGTCGGGCAGTGCGAAGCCCGCGGTGCGCAGGATGTCCAGGACCGCTTCGTCGGCGGCGAGTTCGTGAGCCCGGCCGGTCACCCGGTTCGTCGTCAGCAGGGCCGCCTGCGGGTGGGCGACGTACTGCGCGTGGATGCGCAGGCCGATGGTCCGCAGATCCGTCCGCCACTCCCCCGTCGGCGTCCAGCCGGCCAGCGCCTGGCCGATGAGCGCGTCGCCGATCGCGAGGGTCAGGTCGTCCATGCCCCGGAAGTAGCGGTACAGGGTGCTGGGGTCGCAGTCGAGGGCCAGGCCGAGGCGGCGGGCGGTCAGGCCGGCGCTGCCGTGCTCGCGCAGCAGACGCAGCGCGGTCTCCACGATGAGCCGCTCGGAGAGCACCGTGCCGCTGCGGGTGGGCCGACGCCTGCGCCGCTTTTCCTCCGGTACGACCGCTTTGGGCATCTCGCACTCCCCGCCGCTCTTATGCCAACGCCATTGACCTTACGCGACGGCCCGGCGTTTCATTCCGGCCAAGGCGCCCCGTACCCGACCCAAGCTCTCTGTCCGAGAAGGAGATTCCGGCATGCGTGTACTGCTCGTGGGAGCCGGCGGCGTGGGCACCGCCGTCACCCGGATCGCGGCCCGTCGGCCGTTCTTCGACCTGATGGTGGTCGCCGACTACGACCGGGCCCGTGCCGAGGCGGCGGTGGCGGCCGTCGGCGACGACCGGTTCCGCGCCGAACGCGTCGACGCCGGTGACGAGGCGGCCGTGGCCGCCCTGTTGGCCCGGCACGGCTGCGACGTGCTGCTCAACGCCACCGACCCGCGCTTCGTCATGCCCCTGTTCCGGGCCGCCCGCAAGGCCGGCACGGACTACCTCGACATGGCGATGTCACTGTCCCGGCCCCATCCCGAACTGCCCTACGAGGAGTGCGGGGTCAAGCTGGGCGACGAGCAGTTCGCGCTGGCCGGGGAGTGGGAGCAGGCGAACGCGCTGGCGCTGGTCGGCATGGGGGTGGAACCCGGTCTTTCGGACGTGTTCGCCCGGTACGCGGCCGACGAGCTCTTCGACGGGATCGAGGAGATCGGCATCCGCGACGGCGCGAACCTGACCGTGGACGGCTACGACTTCGCGCCGTCCTTCAGCATCTGGACCACCATCGAGGAGTGCCTCAACCCGCCCGTCGTGTACGAGCGGGAGCGCGGCTGGTTCACCACCGCTCCGTTCAGCGAGCCCGAGGTGTTCGACTTCCCGGAGGGGATCGGGCCGGTCGAGTGCGTGAACGTCGAACACGAGGAGGTGCTGCTGGTGCCGCGCTGGGTGGACGCGCGGCGGGTCACCTTCAAGTACGGACTCGGGCGCGAGTTCATCGAGACGCTCAGGACGCTGCACCTGCTGGGCCTGGACCGCACCACCCCGGTGACGGTGCCCGGCACCGACGGGCCGGTCGCGGTCTCGCCCCGCGACGTGGTCGCCGCGTCGCTGCCGGACCCGGCGACGCTCGGCGAGCGCATGCGCGGCAAGACCTGCGCGGGCACCTGGGTGCGCGGCGTGAAGGACGGGCGGCCGCGGGAGGTGTATCTCTACCACGTTGTCGACAACGAGTGGTCCATGGCGGAGTACGGTTGTCAGGCCGTGGTGTGGCAGACGGCCCTCAACCCGGTCGTCGCCCTCGAACTCCTGGCCACCGGCGCGTGGTCGGGCTCGGGCGTCCTCGGCCCGGAGGCGTTCCCGGCCCGCCCGTTCCTCGACCTGCTGACCGAGTACGGCTCCCCGTGGGGCCTGCGCGAGCAGTGACCGCCCGCGAATCCTCACGGACTTGGCCGTTTCAGCCGCGCCCGGACCGGTGACCCGGACCCGAGCAACGCACACGTACGGCAGAGTCGACTTGGATCGCAGGTGACATCGATGAACGACTGGCGAGACCACGCCGAGTGCCGCAACGAGGACCCCGACCTCTTCTTCCCCATCGGCACCACCGGCCCGTCATTGCATCAGACCCGGCGCGCGAAAGCGGTCTGCGAGCGCTGTCCGGTACAGGAACACTGTCTGAACTGGGCGATGGAGTCCGGGCAGACCGTCGGCATCTGGGGCGGTACCACCGAGGCGGAACGCCGGCTGCTGGCCCGCCGCAGGCAGCGGGCGGAGCGCCGGTTCAGCTGACGTCGGCCGGGGCCGGTGCGGCCGGCAGCCGCAGGGTGAACTCGGCGCCCTTGCCGGGTTCGCTGCGCGCCTCGGCGGTGCCGTCGTGGGCGGCGAGCAGATGGCGCACGATCGGCAGGCCGAGGCCGCTGCCTCCGGTACGGCGGCTGCGGGACTTCTCCGCGCGCCAGAACCGCTCGAAGACGTGCGGGAGATCGTCGGCGGCGATACCCGGGCCCGTGTCGGTGACGGTGAGGACGACGTCGTCGCCGGCCCGTCGGGCGGACAGGGTCACCTCGCCGTCGGCGGGGGTGTGCCGGATGGCGTTGGAGACCAGGTTGCCGAGGGCCTGTCGCATCCGCACCGGGTCCGCGTCGAGCCAGGCGGTGCCGTCGGTGTCGGTCAGCAGGGTGACCCCGGCCGCGTCGGCGGCGACGCGGTGGGCGGCGGCCGCCTGGTCGACCAGGTCGGCGGCGCGCACCGGTTCGCGGTGCACCCGCAGGGTGCCGGCGTCGGCGGCGGCCAGGTCCTGAAGGTCGTCGATGATCCGCTGCAGGACCAGTGCCTCCTCGTGCAGCGAGCCCAGCAGCGCCGGGTCGGGGTCGACGAGGCCGTCCCGGGTGACCTCCAGCCAGCCGCGGATGTTGGTGAGGGGGCTGCGCAGTTCGTGGGCGATGTCGCTGACCATCGCTCTGCGCTGTTCCTCCAGGCGTTCCCGGCGTTCGGTGAGGTCGTTGAACGCCTCGGCCAGCAGCCCGGTCTCGTCCCGGGTGCGCACCGGCGCCCGGGCGTGCAGTTCGGGCGGCTGCTGCGCGGCGGCGGTCAGCGCGCGCAGCGGCCGTACCAGGCGCGTGGCGACGACGGCGGTGACGGCGACCGTGACGGCGAGGACCAGACCGGCCGCGCCGACGATCCTCGACTTGTTGGCCCGGGACATGTCGAAGCGGGGTGCGGTCTGGTCGCCGATGCCGAGGAAGAGTTCGGCAGCCGGGGCGACGTACGGTTCGAGCTGGGCGCGCCGGGCGTCGGCGATGCAGTTCTTCGCCATCTGGTCGGTCCCCCGCTGCACCACCTTTTTCTTGGTGACGAGGAAGGCGCCGGAGACCGGGTTGCGGCCCGTCGTGTCGTAGGTGAGGGAGAGCGGGCCGCCCAGGTCCATGTCCTTGGCCCGGAGGCAGGGGCGGGCCAGGTCCGTCAGTGCCGCGAGGGCCTTGGTCTCGGTGCGGGTCGGATAGGCGAGCGCCGCGTTCATCTCGGTGGCCGGGTCGGCGTACCCCTCGCCGCAGCGGGACTTGCGGTAGAGGAGGCCGTCGGTGCCCTCGTCGGCGACGAGGTAGGGGCGCCCGCTCGGAGTGTGCCGGACGGCAGTCGGAGCGGCGACACGGTCGAAGCAGTAACGCAGCTTCTTCGCGATCATGTCCAGTCCGTCGCGCTCGCTCGCCGTCAGCCGGAACGGGCCGACCGCGCGCGGGTCGATGCCGCTGAGCTGGGCGCCGAACTCGGTGTAGGTGTCGGTGTGCAGGGGGTCCACGGCCGCCGCGGGCCGAGGAGGCAGCGGGGTGTCATGGGACGCCGAGTCGGCGATCAGCGTGCGGTCGGCGGTGGTCAGCGCGATCCGGCGGCCGGTCTTGGCGGCCAGCGCCCGTACGGTGTGCTGGACCCCGGCCCACTCGGGATGGTCCGCCGCGTACCCGCTGAGCTCGGCGAGGATCTTGTTGTCGGCGGCGAGGTCCTGCCCCTGTTCCTCCTCCAGCGCGCTGGTGGTGGTCGTCACGGCGAGCCAGGCGGTGGCGGCGACGGAGCAGACGGCGATCAGCACCGAGGCGAACAGCAGCCGGACCAGAAGCCGTTTGCGCCACGGTATCCGGGGCTTCACGGCCGCCCGCCGCTCAGCTTGTAGCCGACGCCGAACACGGTCACCAGCCGTACCGGCCGCCGGGGATCGGCCTCGATCTTCCGGCGCAGGTTCATCACGTGGACGTCGACGGCCCGTTCGGTGGAGGACCGGTCGAAGCCCCGGGTGCACTGCAGCAGCTGCCGGCGGGTGAAGACCCGGCCGGGCTCCCCGGCCATGGCGAGCAGGATCTGGAACTCGGCCGGGGTCACCTCCACCGGCTCCCCGTCGCAGCGCACCGTGTGCCGCACGGGATCGACGCTGATCCCGGCGGCGGTCACGGCGGGTTCCTCCTCCCGGACCGGGGCGGCCCGTCCGCTGCGCCGCAGGATGGTCCGGATCCGGGCCATCAGCTCGCGCGGGCTGTACGGCTTGGTCATGTAGTCGTCGGCACCCAGCTCCAGGCCGAGCAGCACGTCGTCCTCGTCGGAGCGGGCCGTGAGCATCAGCACCGGGATCTCCGGGTCGCCGCCGCGCAGCACCCGGCAGACGCCGAAGCCGTCGATCACCGGGAGCATCAGGTCGAGCACGACCAGGTCGGGACCGAGCCGCCGGGCCGCGTCCAGCGCGGCGGCCCCGTCGTGGACCACGGTCGCGCTGTGCCCCTCGGCGAGCAGCGATCTCCGGATCAGCTCGGCCTGCATCTCGTCGTCCTCGGCGACCAGCACATGCGCACACACAAGTTCGAACCCTAGCCGCCTACTGCGCGAGCCAGGCCGCGTGCCCCATGACGACCACCGGATGCCGTGCCGGATCGAGGGTGCGCAGCAACTGCTTCATGTGCGCCTTGGCGACACTGACGCAGGCGTGCGTGGGGCCGCCGTGGTCGACGTGCAGCCAGACGCCGCCGCCCCGCCCTGCACCCATCGGCCGGGTCCAGTCGAGCGGTGAAGTGCCCGGCTCGCGGTTGTAGTTGATGGCGATCACGTAGTCGAAGGAACCGTCCAGCGGCTCGCCCTCGAACCCGGTGCCGGGCGAGGTGAAGCCGTAGGAGTGGTGGTACGGCAGCCTGCTCCCCGGGTCGCCGAGCAGGCCCCCGGCGTCGGTGAGCCCGTACACGCCGACGGGCGAGCGCAGGTCCCCGGCCATGTGGTGCTCGCTCCAGCCGTCCCTGCCGTTGTGCGCGGGCCAGGCGGCACCGGGCTGCCAGACGTCGTCGTCCCGTTCGTACAGGACGACGGTGGAGAGCGGGGAGTCCTTGCCGCGCCCGGAGGCGACCACTACCTGCTCCGCCCGCCCGGGTATCGCGGCCGTGGTCCTCGGCCCGAGCCCGGATATGCCGTTCGGCCGCGGGCTGTTGCTCTCGGGTGTGGGGGAAGCCGTCCCCGGCGCCGGCCGGTCGTCCCGCGACCGGCTCGGCGCGGCCTCGGCGCCACCCTCGCACCCGGAGAGCAGGAGGGGGGAGGCGGAGAGGAGGGCGACAGCTGTTCTGCGATGGATCATGAGACCGACCTTGGCCGACGAATGTGAGAAACTCGTCAGCTTTCAGTGCCCCGTCAGGGGCGGTGGGAACTCCGCGACGAGCTCCCACCGGCCGTCATCCGAACGCCCGCTACGGCTTGCCCTTCTGGTACAGCCACGTCTGGAACAGGGAACCGAGGTCCTTGCCCGCCTCCGCCTCGGCGAGCTTCACGAACTCCGCAGTGGTCCCGTGCCCGTACCGGTGCTCCGCGGCCCACGCCCGCAGAATCCGGAAGAACACCGGGTCCCCGACCGTCTTGCGCAGCTCGTGCAGAGCCATCGCGCCCCGCGCGTACACCGGCTCGCCGAAGATGTTCTTCCCGCTCCCCGGATCCCCCGGCGGATACGCCCACAGCTCGTCGCTCGCCGGCTTCGTGTACAGCGCGTCGAAACTCTTCTGCGCGCTGTCGCCCCCGTGCTGCTCGCTGTACAGCCACTCGGCGTACGTGGCGAAGCCCTCGTTGAGCCAGATGTCCTTCCAGGCGGTGAGGGAGACGGAGTCGCCGAACCACTGGTGGGCGTTCTCGTGCACGAGCGTGCTCAGGTCCGGCGCCGAGTCGTAGACCGGCCGGCCCTGCGTCTCCAGCGCGTACCCGACGTCCGGCGCGTGGTCGACTATGGACCCGGCGGACCGGAACGGGTACGGCCCGAAGAGCTTGCTCTCCCACTCGAGGACCGACGGCAGCTTCTTCAGCACGGCCGCCGACGCGCTCGCCTCACGCGGGTCGACCGCGTTGTACACCTTGATCCCGTCCCGGGTGGTGTACTGCTGGACCTTGAACTTGCCGACGGTGGCGGTGGCCAGGTACGCGGCCATCGGCTCGGTCTGCCGCCACCGGAAGGTCGTACGGCCGCCGGAGGTGTGCTGTCCGAGAAGGACGCCGTTGGCGACGGCGGTGCGCCCCTTGGGGACGGTGATCGTGAAGTCGTACGACGACTTGTCCTTCGGGTGGCTGTTGGCCGGGAACCAGGTCATCGCGCCCTGCGGCTCCCCGGCCACGAACGCGCCGTCGTCGGTGCGGATCCAGCCGTCGGCCGAGCCGTCCGGGTCGGTGACCTGTTTGGGCGTGCCGTTGTACGCCACGGTGACCCGGAAGTCGCGGCCCTTCGCCAGTGCCCGCGCCGGTGTGACGACGAGTTCCTGTCCGCTGCGGCTGAACCGGGCGGTCCGGCCGTCGACGGTCACCCGGGTGACCTTCAGGCCGCTGAGGTCGAGGTCGAAGCGGGTCAGCTTCTCGGTGGCGCGGGCGGTGAGGACCGCACGGCCGTCGAGGTGCCGGGAGGAGGTGTCGTAGCGGAGCGTCAGGTCGTAGTGGCTGACGTGGTAGCCGCCGTTGCCGCTGAGCGGGAAATAGGGGTCGCCCGCGCCCGCCGTGCCGACCGTGCTCGCCGAGGCCGTTCCGGCGGCGGCGAGCAGCGCCGCGACGGCGACCGGGACGGTGCCGAGGACGGCTTCGCGGCGGAGGACTGCGGTACGTCTGCTTGCGCCCTGCACATGGACTCCTTGGGGGTGGCCGATGATCAATGGCCCACAGACTAGGCGCGCGGGGGTCCGCGTTTCCCCCTCATTCTGGTCAAGCTGCGCCGCGTCGGCAGCCCGTGGGCCGGGGCCGCTGTTTACGCTCACGGCACCGTCAGCGAGCCGAAGGGTGCATCGACCGTGAGCGTGCGCGTGCGCAGGATCTATGAATCGCCCGAGCCGGCGGACGGGGTGCGCGTCCTGGTGGACCGGCTCTGGCCGCGCGGGCTGTCCAAGGAGGTCGCGCACGTGGACGAGTGGCCCAAGGGGCTGACACCGTCGGACGAACTGCGCCGCTGGTTCCACGCGGGCGGTTCGTACGAGGAGTTCGTGCGCCGTTACGAGGCGGAGCTGGCCGCTCCCGAGGCCGCCGAACTCCTCGACGGCCTGCGGAAGTCGGTGCGCGAGGGGCCGGTGACCCTGCTCACCGCCTCCAAGACCCCGGCCGAGAGCCACGTCGCCGTGCTGGCGCGGCTCCTGGCCGACTGAGCCGGTGCCGCGTCCGCTGCGGTTCGGCAGCGCCCCGAAGGGGCGCGGGTCCGTGTCCGTGTGCGGCTCCGCCGCGGGTGCGCGACCAGCCACGACGGCGCCGCGGACGGAAGCCGGCGGACGGCACCCCACGGCACTTCCGGCGCACCACTCACCCGGTCTGCTTCGCCGCCGCGCGTCCCGCCGCCCGCCCCGAGAACAGGCAGCCGCCGAGGAACGTACCCTCCAGCGCGTTGTAGCCGTGCACGCCGCCGCCGCCGAAGCCCGCCACCTCGCCGGCCGCGTAGAGCCCGCCGATCGGCTGCCCGTCGGCGCCGAGGGCGCGGGAGTCCAGGTCGGTCTGGATGCCGCCGAGGGTCTTGCGGGTGAGGACGTGCAGCTTGACGCCGATCAGCGGTCCGGCGGCCGGGTCGAGGATGCGGTGCGGGGTGGCGACCCGGCCCAGGCGGTCGCCGATGTAGCGGCGGGCGTTGTGGATGCCCTGGACCTGGGAGTCCTTGCTGTAGGAGTTGCCGATCTGCAGATCGCGGGCGACGATCTGGCGGCGCACCTCCGCCGCGTCCAGGAGCGCCTTGTCGGTGAGCCCGTTCATCTTCTCGACCAGCTGCTCCAGGGAGGTCGCGGTGACGAAGTCCGCCCCGTGGTCGAGGAAGGCCTGGACCGGGCCGGGCGCGCCCTTGCCGAGCAGCCGGTCGCGCAGCACGGCCTTGCGGTCCTTGGCGGTGATGTCCGGGTTCTGCTCGGAGCCGGAGAGCGCGAACTCCTTCTCGACGATCTTGCGGGTGAGGACGAACCAGGAGTGGTCGTACCCGGCGATGTCCTCGGTGGTGCGCAGGTGCCGGAGGGTGCTGAGGGTGTCGTAGCCCGGCAGGCAGGGGTCGGGCAGGCGGCGGCCGAGGGCGTCGAGCCAGACCGAGGACGGGCCGGGCAGGATGCGGATGCCGTGACCGGGCCAGATGGAGTTCCAGTTCTGGATGCCCTCGGTGTAGTGCCACATGCGGTCGCGGTTGACCAGGCGGACGCCGGCCTCGGCACTGATGTCGAGCATGCGGCCGTCCACGTAGGCGGGGACGCCGGTGACCATCTCGGCGGGGGGCGTGCCGAGGCGTTCGGGCCAGTAGCGGCGGACGATGTCGTGGTTGGCGCCGATGCCGCCGGTGGTGACGACGACGGCCTGGGCGGTCAGTTCGAAGTCGCCGACGCGGTCGCGGTTGGAGGCGACGCCGCGGGGTGAGTCGTCGGGGGCGAGGACGGTGCCGCGGACGCCGCGCGCCTCGCCGTCCGCGATGACGAGTTCGTCGACCTGGTGGCGGTGGTGGAAGGTGAGCAGTCCGTCGCGGGCGGCCTGCCTGGCGTACCGGACGAAGGGCTCGACCACGCCGGTGCCGGTGCCCCAGGCCACGTGGAAGCGGGGGACGGAATTACCGTGGCCGTCGGCACGCAGGTCGCCGCGCTCGGCCCAGCCGACGGTCGGCAGCAGGGAGATGCCGTGGCTCTGCAGCCAGGGCCGCTTCTCCCCCGCCGCGAACTCCACGTAGGCCCGGGCCCAGCGCACCGCCCAGGAGTCCTCGTCGTCCTCGCGGTCGAACTGGGCGCTGCCCCGCCAGTCGTTCCAGGCCAGGTCGAGGGAGTCCTTGATGCCGAGGCGGCGCTGTTCGGGAGAGTCGATGAGGAAGAGCCCGCCGAAGGACCAGAACGCCTGGCCGCCGAGGTTGGCGGCGTTCTCCTGGTCGACCAGGGCGACGCGCCTGCCCCTGCTGGTGAGTTCGTGCGCCGCGACCAGGCCGGCCAGGCCGGCTCCGACGACGATGACGTCCGCGTCCATGGCGTCGCCCCTTCTTATCCGAATCGGGTGCTGCCGTCGGTCAGCAGCGCGGTGAGCAGTTGTCTGAGCCAGGCACGGGCCCGGTCCACGTCCTTGTCGAGCAGCAGCTGGGTGGTGACCCCGTCGTACGCGGCGACCACGGCGTGCGCGGCGCCCTGGACGCCGCCGAGGACGGCGGGGAGCGGGGCGTGGCCGCGGGCCCGGAAGAGCCGGTCGGCGACGGCCTGCCGTAGCCGCGCACGGTGGTCGAGGAGGGCCCCGGCGACGGCCGGGTCCCGGGCCGCGTGCACCAGGAAGTCGGTCTTGACCAGCAGCCAGTCCACGTCGAGGAGGAGCACGTCGGTGACCCGGTCCACGGAGGCCGGTACGTCCAGGTCGGGTCCGTCGCCGGCCAGCGCGTCGGCGACCTGCTGGGCAATGAGGTCGGCGCGCTCCCGGTAGAGGGCGAAGAACAGCTCGTCGAGGGTGGCGAAGTTGGAGTAGAAGGCGCCCCGGCTGAACCCGGCGGCCTCGCAGACCTCCTCGATGGAGACCCGCCCGAAGCCCTTCGCCGCGAACACGGTGAACGCGGCGTCGAGCAGCCGGGCGCGGGTCTGCACCCGCCGCCGGGTCACGCGCCGGTGCGCGCCGCCGTCCACCGTCATGGGCCGACCTCCGTTCGATACACGAATGTATCGAATACATCGGTGTATCGAAAGAGGCCGACCGCACATCCGCGCCGCGAACCCGCCGGAGATCAAATAGGAACAGGTTTTCGATTACGGAGTACGCTTGGCTCATGGCCACGCACCTCCAGGGCTCCCTGTTCGACCAGACCGACGAACTGCGGCTCGGCACCCTCGACGGCATCGGCCGGACCGTGCTCGGTTCCGGCGCCTGGATCGACGTGCTGCCCGGCTGGCTGAGCGGCGCCGACGCCCTGTTCGAAGAGCTGGCGGCGGACGTCCCCTGGCACGCCGAGCGACGGCAGATGTACGACAACGTCGTGGACGTACCGCGCCTGCTCTCCTTCTACGGCGCCGGCGACCCGCTACCCCACCCCGTCCTCACCGAGGCCCGCGAGGCGCTCACCCAGCACTACGGCGATGAGCTGGGCGAGCCGTTCGCCACGGCCGGGCTCTGCTACTACCGCGACGGCCGGGACAGCGTGGCCTGGCACGGCGACCGGATCGGCCGGGGCGCGCGGGAGGACACCATGGTCGCGATCCTCTCCGTGGGCGCGCCCCGCGATCTCCTGCTGCGGCCACGGCGCGGCGGCCCCTCGGTCCGGCGCCCGCTCGGCCACGGCGACCTGATCGTGATGGGCGGCTCCTGCCAGCGGACCTGGGAGCACTGCGTACCGAAGACGGCCCGGGCCGCCGGACCGCGGATCAGCATCCAGTTCCGGCCACAGGGCGTGCGGTGACCAGGGCCTCGGCCACGGGCCGCCCGCCGCATGTGGTTGGCTGTCCTCCGTTTCGATCGGCACGAACGGGCAAGCCGGAGTGATCATGCGGGCAGAGGTACACGAAGTCGGCAAGGGCGCCTATCTGGTGCACGGCCAGCACACCAACTGGGTGATCCTCAAGGACGGGGACGCCGTCACGCTGGTGGACACCGGCTACCCCGGGGACCGGCAGGGACTGCTCGACTCCCTCGCGGAGGTGGGCAGTTCACCGGAAGCGGTCGCGGCCGTGCTGATCACGCACGCGCACAACGACCACCTCGGCTCGGCCGAGTACCTGCGCGACACCCACGGCACGCCGGTCTATCTCCACGAGGCCGAAGTCCCGCACGCCCGGCGGGACTTCCTCCAGCAGGTGTCGGTGGGCGAAGTGGTGAAGAACGCCTGGCGGCCGGGTGTGGTGCCGTGGCTGGTGCACGTGCTGCGGGTCGGCGGCACCGAGCAGCACCCGGTCAAGGCGCCCGCGGCGTTCCCGGTCGCCGACGGCCCCCTCGACCTGCCGGGCCGCCCGGTCCCGGTGCACACCCCCGGCCACACCGACGGGCACACCGTCTACCACCTGCCCGAGGCCGGTCTGGTGATCTCCGGGGACGCCCTGGTCAGTGGCCACCGCACCTCGCGGATCCAGGGCCCGCAGCTGCTGCCCGACATGTTCCACCACGAGCGGGCCCGGGCCGTCGCCTCACTGGACCTGATCGGCGCCCTCGACGGCGACGCGCTGCTGCCTGGACACGGCCCGCTGCACCGCGGCTCGGTGCGGGCGGCCGCCGACCGGGCCCGGGAGCTGGCCTCGTGACGCACCGGCCTTAAGACACCGTTTCCTTTGGTGCTGCTGGGTCGTTGGGTGATTTGTGACAGACCTGGTTGAGCGGCTGGTTCCGGATGACTTGTGGGTGCTGTTCCGGCGAGTGGTGCCACCCATGGAGATCAAGCGTCCGCAGGGCGGTGGACGGCGTCGGGCGGGTGACCGCGAAACGCTGGCCGCCATCATCTTCGTAGCCAATTCAGGCTGTACGTGGCGGCAACTGCCGCCGGTCTTCGGCCCTGCATGGCCTACCGTCTACCGTCGCTTTGCCCAATGGAGTCGGGGGCGCGTCTGGGCCCGACTGCATCGCGTCCTCCTCGACGAGCTCGGTGCCCGAGGCGACCTGGACTGGTCGCGGTGCGCGATCGACTCCGTCAGCCTGAGGGCGTCAAAAGGGGGCTACTGACTGGACCGAATCCGACCGACCGTGGCAAGAGCGGATCGAAAATCCACCTGATCACCGACCGCAACGGCCTGCCCCTGTCGCTGGGCATCTCCGCCGCCAACACCCACGACAGCCTTGGACTCAAGCCGCTCGTGTGTGGCATCCCGCCGATTCGCTCCCGGCGCGGACCACGTCGACGACGGCCGGCGAAACTGCATGCCGACAAGGGATACGACTACGACCACCTGCGCAAATGGCTCCGACAGCGGGGCATTCGTCACCGCATCGCCCGCAAAGGGATTGAGTCCTCACACAGGCTCGGTCGACACCGCTGGGTGGTCGAGCGCACGGTGTCCTGGCTGGCCGGATGCCGCCGCCTACACCGTCGCTACGAGCGCAAGGCCGAGCACTTCCTGGCCTTCGTAGGCATCGCCGCTGCCTTGATCAGCCACCGCAGGCTGGCACGCTCGCCGGCCGCCTAGGCGAGGGCTCTGGCCAGACGGCGATAGCCCAGCTCCTGCGCGCCCAGAACCTGACGAAGCCTATCAAGGCCGCCAGCCTCCAACTCTCGCTGAGCGTCGATCTGACAGGCCCGTTCGTAGGACATCAGGCTGCCGCCAGGGTCAATCTCAAGGCCGATCGAACCCGGCCACAGGGCTGCGGTGCTTCGAGCAAGGGAGTGGATCTCTGGCAAACCGTAATGCTCATCAGGTTGCTCAAGCGCCTGCAAGATTCGCCCCATCAGCATGAAGCCGGCCTGGGTGAATGGTGCGGCACGGTCCACCGAGTAGCTGCTCTGAGCAGCATCCAGGCCGGACCGAGCATGTTGCAGTACATCCTGATCGAGCGTCCGACCTGGTGCGCCCCGCAGACCGGCCCGTAGACCTGCATCGGCAAGGTAGTACGGGTCAGCGAGTCCAGCCCGCTCAGCGAGGATGTACAGGGCCCCTCCGATCCGCAGTCCAGTCGAGCATGCCAGCGCCCGCGCCGACGTGCTGTCCAAGTCTCCGTGCATGATCGGACCAACCTCGCAGACATAGTGGATCAGGGCGGCCCCACCGTACTGCCACCATGAACCCGCACCCTGGCGTGACTACGGCCAAAGGAAACGGTGTCTAAGGTTCGTCCCATGGCCTTGCAGATCAACGCCACCAACCCGGAGCATCCCGCGCTCCTGCTCGAACTCCCCTGGGACGTCCCGCTGGAGGAGTGGCCCGAGGACTACCTCGTGCCACTCCCCCGCGGCATCTCGCGGCACGTGGTGCGCTACGCCCGGGCCGGCAGCGAGGTCATCGCGGTGAAGGAGCTGGCGGAGCGCCCGGCCCTGCGCGAGTACGAGCTGCTGCGCGACCTGGACCGGCTCGCCATCCCCGCGGTAGACCCGCTCGCGGTGATCACCGGCCGCACCGACACGGAAGGCGAGCCGCTGGAGCCGGTCCTGGTCACCCGGCACCTGGGCGGCTCGATGCCGTACCGCTCGATGTTCGAGACGACGATACGCCCGGCCACCATGCACCGCCTCATGAACGCCCTGGCGGTGCTGCTGGTCCGCCTGCACCTGGCCGGGTTCGCCTGGGGCGACTGCTCGCTGTCCAACACCCTGTTCCGGCGGGACGCGGGCGCGTACGCGGCATACCTGGTGGACGCCGAGACCGGCGACCTGCACCCGCAGCTGAGCAACGGGCAGCGGGAGTACGACCTCGACCTGGCCCGGGTGAACATCAGCGGGGAGCTGCTCGACCTGGAGGCCTCGGGGGCGCTGCACCCGTCGCTGGACCCGATCGAGTTCGGGTTCGAGATCTGCACCCGGTACGGCGAGCTGTGGGAGGAGCTGACCCGGACCTCGGTGTACCCGGCGGGCAAGTACCACTACATCGAGCGCCGGATCCGGCGGCTCAACGACCTCGGTTTCGACGTCGCGGAGATGCAGATCCAGCACTCCTCCAACGGCGACACGGTCACCTTCGTGCCGAAGGTCGTCGACGCCGGCCACCACCAGCGCCAGCTGCTGCGGCTGACCGGCCTGGACGCCGAGGAGAACCAGGCGCGGCGGCTGCTGAACGACCTGGAGAGCTGGATGGCCACCCAGGACGACTACGCCCCCGGCGACCCCCTCGCCGCCCGCCCCGAGGTGCTGGCCCACCGGTGGGTGCGGGACGTCTTCCGCCCCACCGTGCGGGCCGTGCCGCTGGAGCTGCGCGGTTCGATGGACCCGGCGGAGATCTACCACGAGCTGCTGGAACACCGCTGGTACCTGTCCGAGCGGGCGCAGCACGACATAGGCCTGGACAAGGCGGTCGAGGACTACATCGAGAACGTGCTGCCCAAGGCGCGGGAGACGCTGGAGCCGGTCACTCCGGAGTGAGGCCCGCGCCGGGTCACCCGTGCGGTACGACGGCCACCGGGCAGTCGGCGTGGTGCAGCACCCCGTGCGCGACCGAGCCGATGCGAGCGCCGACCGCGCTCTGGTGGGCGCGCCGCCCGACGACCATCAGCTGGGCGCGTCCGGCCACCGAGAGCAGCACCTCCGCGGCGCTGCCCATCTCCACGTGCTCGGCGACCGGCACGTCCGGGAACCGCTCGCGCAGCGGCCGGACCGCCTCGGACAGCGCCTTCCTCTCGTAGGGCTCCATGCCTCCGGACTCGTCCAGCAGTCTCAGCGAGCCGGGGCTGTAGGCGAAGACCGGCGGCAAGGTCCAGGCCCGCACCACCCGGACCGCCGCGCCGCGGGCCGCGGCCGTCCCGAACGCGAACTCCAGCGCGGCCGCGCTGTCCTCCGGGCCGCCCTGCTGGCCCACGACGACCTCCCGCCCGGCTGCCTCGGCGGTGGGCCGGTCGCCGGCGCGCACCAGGACGACCGGGCGTGCGGCCCCGGCGATCACCTGCTGCCCGACGGAGCCCAGCAGGAACCCGACGACCCGGCCGTGCCCGCGCGAACCCAGCGCCAGCAGCTCGGCCCCGGCCGCCGCCTCGACCAGCGCCTCGACCGGGCCGCCCGCCACCACGTCGACGGCCACCCCGAGCTCCGGATACCGCCCGGTGACGGTCCGCACCGACTCGGCGACCGCGTCGGACACCCACCCGAGCTGATCCTCCCGGTCACCGGCGAGTGCCTCGTGCTCCTCGTACCGCCAGGCGTGCACCACCCGCAACGGCAGCCCCCGGCGCACCGCTTCGCGGGCCGCCCAGTCGAGAGCGGCGAGGCTCTCCTCCGTACCGTCGACCCCTGCCGTGATCGGGCGTGTCATGTGCCGGCCTCCTCGTCGGTTCCCGCTTCCGCGTGATCAGTCTTCCGCACTGACGTGTGCCCGCTGGACACCGGCGTACAAGAGCGAAGGCCGGCGATCGAACATACGATGGGCGGGAACCGGTACGGCGGCCGCGCTCCTCGCGGAGGGGTCCGCCGTCCCGTGGAACCAACGGCTCGGGGTGGGAGACGTATGGCACAGGCTGCCGACGCAGCACGGACCGTCATCTTGACCGTGGACGACGACCCGGGGGTCTCCCGTGCCGTCGCCCGGGACCTGCGGCGCCGCTACGGCGCGTCGTACCGCATCGTGCGCGCGGAGTCCGGGGAGTCGGCGCTGGGCGCGCTGCGGGAGCTGAAGCTGCGCGGCGACCTGGTGGCGGTGATCCTGGCCGACTACCGGATGCCGCAGATGAACGGCATCGAGTTCCTGGAACAGGCCCTGGACGTGTACCCGGGCGCGCGACGCGTGCTGCTGACCGCGTACGCGGACACCAACGCGGCGATCGACGCGATCAACGTCGTCGATCTGGACCACTATCTGCTCAAGCCCTGGGATCCCCCGGAGGAGAAGCTCTACCCGGTCCTCGACGACCTGCTGGACGCCTGGCGGGCCAGCGACTACAAGCCGGTGCCGGCCACCAAGGTCGTCGGGCACCGCTGGTCGGCGCGCTCCTCGGACGTGCGGGAGTTCCTGGCCCGCAACCAGGTGCCCTACCGGTGGTACTCGGTGGAGGAGCCGGAGGGGCAGCGGCTGCTGGCCGCGGCGGGCGCCGACGGAACGCGGCTGCCCCTGGTGATCACGCCGGAGGGCACGCCGCTGGTGGAGCCGGAGGCGCCCGAGCTGGCCGCACACGTGGGCCTGGCGACGACCCCGACGGCGGACTTCTACGACCTGGTGGTGATCGGCGGTGGCCCGGCCGGTCTGGGCTCGGCCGTGTACGGGGCGTCGGAGGGGCTGCGGACCGTGCTCGTGGAGCGGTCGGCGACCGGCGGGCAGGCCGGGCAGAGCTCGCGGATCGAGAACTACCTGGGGTTCCCGGACGGCGTGTCGGGCGCCCAGCTCACCGACCGGGCCCGGCGGCAGGCCGCCAAGTTCGGCGCGGAGATCCTGACCGCCCGCGAGGTCACGGGCCTGGAGATCAACGGGGCGGCGCGGGTGGTGCGGTTCGCGGACGGCTCGGCCGTCGCCGCGCACAGCGTGATCCTGGCGACCGGGGTGCAGTACCGGCAACTGGACGCCGAGGGCTGCATCGGCCTGACCGGCTGCGGGGTGTTCTACGGCTCCGCGCTCACCGAGGCGACCTCCTGCCAGGGCCACGACGTCTACATCGTCGGCGGTGCCAACTCGGCCGGCCAGGCGGCGATGTACCTGTCCCGGTTCGCGAAGTCGGTGACCCTGCTGGTCCGGGGTGCCGACCTGTCGGCGTCGATGTCGTACTACCTGATCCAGCAGATCAGCGAGGCCCCCAACATCGCCGTGCGCAGCCACACCGTGGTGGACGCCGCGCACGGCGTCGAGCGGCTGGAACAGCTCACCCTGCGCCATGTGCAGAGCGGGGAACGGGAACAGGTCGACGCCCAGTGGATGTTCGTCTTCATCGGGGCGGCACCGCTCACCGACTGGCTCGGCGACACGGTGCTGCGGGACGAACGCGGGTTCATCCTGGCCGGACCGGACCTGACCGTCGGCGGACGGGCGCCGGCGGGCTGGGAGCTGGACCGGCCGCCGTACCACCTGGAGACCAGCATTCCCGGCGTGTTCGTGGCGGGCGACGCACGCGCCGAGTCCGCCAAGCGCGTCGCGTCCGCCGTCGGAGAAGGAGCCATGGCAGTGATGCTCGTCCACCGGTACCTGGAACAGTCATGAGCGGGCAGCCGACGCCGTGCAGCCCGAAGGAGATCGGCGCGTTGTTCCTGTTCGAGAAGCTGGAGCCGGAACAGCTCGGGCGGCTGTGCGCGGCGGGCCGGGTGGAGCTGTTCCAGCCGGGCCCGGTCTACACCGAGGGTGAGCCGGCCACCTGCTTCTACGTGATGGTCGAGGGCACGGTGGTGCTCTCCCGGCGGGTCGGCGGGGACGACGTCGAGGTGACCCGGACCTCGCAGTCAGGCGTGTACGCGGGCGCCATGCAGGCCTACCTCGGGGACCGGGTGCGGCAGGCCTACAACAACTCGATGCGGGTGACCGAGCCGACCCGGTTCTTCGTGCTGCCGGCCGACACGTTCGCGGACATCATGCGCGAGTGGTTCCCGATGGCCGTACACCTGCTGGAAGGCCTGTTCTTCGGTTCGAAGAACACCCAGGCGGCGATCGGGCAGCGCGAACGGCTGCTGGCACTCGGCTCGTTGTCCGCCGGGCTCACCCACGAGCTCAACAACCCGGCCGCCGCGGCCGTGCGCGCAACGTCCACGCTGCGCGAGCGGGTGGCGAAGATGCGGCACAAGCTCGCTATCATCGCCGGGAGTCCCTTCTCGCGGGAGCAGTTGGCCGGGCTGATCGAGATCCAGGAGCGCACCGCCGAGCGGGTCGCCAAGGCACCGTCGCTCAGTCCGCTGGAGGCCTCGGACCGTGAGGACGCGCTCACCGACTGGCTGGAGGACCACGGCTGCGACAACGCCTGGCAGATAGCGCCGACCTTCGTACAGGCCGGTCTCGACGTCGACTGGCTGGACCAGGTCGCGGTGGCCGTGGACGAGGAGATCCTGCCGAACTCGATCGGCTGGCTCAACTACACCATCGAGACCGAGCTGTTGATGAACGAGATCGAGGACTCGACCACCCGGATCTCGAACCTCGTCGACGCGGCCAAGCAGTACAGCCAGCTGGACCGGGCGCCGTACCGGGTGGTGGACGTGCACGAACTCCTCGACAGCACCCTGCTGATGCTGTCCGCGAAGATCGGGCAGGACATCCGGGTGGTCAAGGAGTACGACCGTACGGTCCCGCCGGTCCCCGCCTACCCCGCCGAACTCAACCAGGTGTGGACCAACCTCATCGACAACGCCGTCTGCGCGATGAAGGACGGCGACGGCGCGGGCGGCGGACACGGCACGCTGACCGTGCGGACCGCGCTCGACCACGAGCAGCTGCTGGTCGAGTTCCGGGACACCGGGACCGGGATCGCGCCGGAGATCAAGAACCGGATCTTCGACCCCTTCTTCACGACCAAGCCCGTCGGGCAGGGCACGGGGCTCGGTCTGGACATCTCCTGGCGGATCGTCGTGAACAAGCACCACGGCAGCATGCGGGTGGAGTCGGAGCCCGGCGACACACGGTTCCAGGTGCTGCTCCCGCTGACCGCCGAGACGCCCGAGGAATCCGAGACACCTGTGGAGGCAGTATGAGTGGCGACACCGCCATAGACCCGGTCGTTCCGCCGAGCGGCGCCGGATGTGTGGAGTGCGACGCAGCCGGGGGCTGGTGGTTCCATCTGCGGCGGTGCGCCCGGTGCGGGCACATCGGGTGCTGCGACGACTCGCCGTCGAAGCACGCCACGGCGCACTTCCACGAGTCCGGGCATCCGGTGATCCGCAGTTACGAGCCGGGCGAGGGCTGGTTCTGGAACTACGAGACGGAGGAACTGTACGAGGCCGGGCCGGAGTTGGCGCCGCCGGTGAGCCATCCCGCGGAGCAGTCCGTGCCGGGGCCCGCGGAGCGGGTGCCGGCGGACTGGGCGCGGGTTCTGCGGGGCTGAGCCGAGGGCCTACGGGGGTGGGGGGTTCTGTGACGATGGCGGCTGCGGGTGCGTGGGGGCTGGTCGACCGGTTCCCTGCGCCCCCGGCGGGGTTCGCCTTGCGCTTCTTGCGAGGATGAGGGCGTGTCGCAGAGATCTTTTGGCAGCCCTCTGATCGGGCGGGACGACGAACTGGGCCGAATCGCCCGGGTACTGGACCGCGCCCGGGACGGTAGCGGGCAGGCCCTCCTTGTCGCCGGTGACGCGGGGGTCGGGAAGACCCGGCTGCTGGACGAGGTCGCGGCCCGGGCGGCCGGTGCCGGGGCCACCGTCGTGGTCGGGCACTGCGTCGATCTCGGGGACGTGGGGCTGCCGTATCTGCCGTTCACCGAGGTCCTCGGGGTGCTGGCGGGGGACGAGCGGTTCGGCGCGGTACTCGCCGCGCATCCTGTGGTGGACCGGCTCCTCGGGGCCGGGCCGGACTCCTCCCGCGACGCGGATGCGCGGCTCAGGCTCTTCGAGGGCGTCGCCGCGCTGTTCGCGGATCTCGCCGCGAGGGCGCCGCTGCTGCTGGTCCTGGAGGATCTGCACTGGGCCGACCAGTCGTCGCGCGACCTGCTGCGGTTCCTGCTGAGCCGGGGGGTGCTCCCCCGGCGGTTCGCCGTGCTGGCCTCCTATCGGGCCGACGATCTGCACCGGCGGCATCCGCTGCGTCCGCTGCTCGCCGAACTGGTGCGGCTGCCGGGTGTGGAGCGGCTCGAGGTGCGGCGGCTGGCCGATGCCGAGGTGGCGCGGCTGGTGCGGGCCCTGGAGGAGCGGCCGCTGTCCGAGGCGACGGTGCGGGACATCGTCGAGCGGGCGGAGGGCAACGCCTTCTACACGGAGGAGCTGGTGGCCGCCGCCGACACGGACGGGATGCCCACCGGGCTCGCCGACCTGCTACTCATCCGGGTCGAACAGCTGTCGGAGACGGCCCAGCAGGTGCTGCGGACGGCCGCGGTGGCCGGGCGCCGGGTGGGGCACGATCTGCTGCGGGACGTGGTCGGGCTGCCGGAGGAGGAGCTGGAGTCGGCGTTGCGGGAGGCCGTGGGGCGGCAGTTGTTCGTCGCCGGGGACGGGGACACGTACGCCTTCCGGCACGCCCTCGCGCGCGAGGCCGTGTACGGCGACCTGCTGCCCGGGCAGCGGGCGCGGCTGCACGGCACGTACGCGAGGCTGCTCGCCGCGCGCGGGGGCGGGGCGGAGACGGCGGCCGAGCGGGCGCACCACTACCGGGAGAGCCACGATCTGCCCGGGGCACTGGCCGCGTCGCTGGAGGCCGCGGACCACGCCCGGCGGGTGGGTGCCCCGGCGGAGGAGCTGCGGCAGCTGGAGACGGCCCTGGACCTGTGGCCGGCCGTGCCCTGCCAGGCACGGCCCTCGGGTGAGGGGCTGGACCCGGTGTCCTTGACGCTGCGGGCGTCGGCGGCGGCAGCGCACTCCGGCGACGCGCACCGGGCGGTGTCCCTGACCCGGGCCGCGCTGGCCGGCACCGGGCAGGACGCGGATCCGGAACTCGCGGCCCGCGTGCGGTACACCCTCGCGGAGAACCTCATGACCGTCGACAACCTCGCCGCCGCGTTCGCCTACAGCAGCGAGGCGCTCGCGATGATCCCCGCCGAACCGCCGTCCCGGACCTGGGTGTGGGCCGCGGCCACCCATGTCATGGCGGCCCGCCAGATCGGCGACGACGACACGGCGTTGCGGGTCGCGCGGCAGGCCCTGGAGGTCGCCGAGCGGATCGGCGCCACCGCCGCCCGGGCCGATCTGCTGATCTCCCTGGCCCGGCTGGAGGGCGGTGGCCGGCGCACCGCGGAGGGGCGGGAGCGGCTCCGGGAGGCGCGGGAGCTCGCCAGGTCGGCCGGGGACACGCCGGTGGAGATGCGGGCGCTGTTCAGCCTGGCCATCGGCTGCTTCGAGTCGGGCGAGCTGCGGGAGTGCCTGCCGTGGATCACCGAGGGGCTCGACCGGGCCCGGCGTGCGGGGCTGTTGTCCTCGCCGTACGCCCTGGAGATGCGGTATCTGCGGCTGCTGGTGCTCTACACGCTGGGGCAGTGGGACGAGTGTGTGCGGGTGGCCCGCGCTGATCCGGCGCCCGGTTTCGCCGAGGGGCCCGTGCTGTACATCGCGCTGGCCCGGGGCGAGCCGGACGTCGTGGAGCGGGCGCGGGCGCTGCTCGGCGAGCCGTTCGACTGGATGGGCACGTTCATCGGGGGCATCGTGCTGACCGACGCGGCCGCGTTGCGGGGTGATGCGGAGGAGGCCGTGGCCAGGGCGCGGGATGCGGTCGCGGTGCTCTCCGACGAGATGGGGCGGGCGCCGCACGTGACGGTCCGGCTCGCCACGCTCGCGCTGGCCGCGGTCGCGGACCGGGCGGCGGCCGAACGGCGCGGCGGTGGGAGCGCCGGCCGCTGGACCGGGGTCGCCGGTGAACTGCTGGAGCTGGCGCGGGCGACGGCCGCGGGGCAGGGTCCGGAGGGGCAGGCCTGGCTGGCGCGTGCCGAGGCCGAGTGGACCCGGGCCGGGTCCGGGCCGGACATCGCGGCCTGGGAGAAGGCGGCGGCCGCGTTCACGGACGGCGACGTGTACGAGACGGCCCGGGTACGGCTGCGGTACGCCGAGGCGCTGGCGGCCGACGGCCGGCGCACGGAGGCCGGGGAGCAGGCACGGTCGGTCCGGGAGACGGCGGCGGCCCTGCGCGCCGCGCCGCTGCTGCAGCGTGCGGAGGCGCTGCTGCGCCGGTCGGCGGCGGAGGGCTCGGCCTCGCCGCTGACCGCTCGCGAGCAGGACGTGCTGCGGCTGCTGGCACTGGGCCGCAGCAACCGGCAGATCGGCGAGGAGCTGTTCATCACCGGCAAGACGGCCAGCGTGCACGTCTCCAACATCCTCGCCAAGCTGGGCGCGGCGAGCCGTACGGAGGCGGTGGCGATCGCCTACCGGGAACGCCTGATCACCCCCGAGCCGACGGCCCGGGGGTGACCGGACGGGGGGCCGCCGGTTTCAGTGGTCGCAGTCGAGGCTCGCCAGGTCGACGGAGTCGGCCATGGCCTGCATGCCCTTGTCGTCGGGGTGGAGGTGGTCCCCGCTGTCCAGGAACGGCAGCAGCCGCGCCTGGTCGTAGGGGCTGCGCAGGATCCGGTCGAAGTCGGCGACGGCGTCGAACGCGCCGCTGGTGCGGATGTACTGGTTGACCTGCCGGCGTACCGCCTCGCCCGCCTGGTCCCACTCCGGCCAGCCCTCGAACGGGCCGACGGTCGAGGCGACCACGCACTTCCCGGCCGCGTGCGCCCGCCGGACGATCTCCCGGTAGCCGGCGATGAGGCCGGCCGCGGTGACCCCGGTGTGGGCCTTGATGTCGTTGACCCCTTCGAAGAGGAAGACGGTCCGCAGGCCCGGCTGGCTGAGGACGTCGCGGTCCAGCCGGTTCAGGGCGGCCTGGCCGGCGCCGTCGGCGAGCACCATGTTGCCGGAGATCCCCTCGTCGGCCACGCCCTTGATCTCGGTGCCGGCCTTCTGGAGGCGGCGGGCGAGGTAGTCGGGCCAGCGCCGGTTCTGGTCGCCGGTGGACGCCCAGCCGTCGGTGATGGAGTCGCCGAGCGCCGCCACCGCCCCGGTGTCCCGGTTCCTCGGCCGGACCGCGACCGAGTCCAGGTACCACCAGGAGTCGGTGGTGTCGGTCCAGTCGGCGGCGCTCTCCTCGGTGGTGTGGTCGCCCTGGGTGACGTAGGAGGTCTGCATGGCCATGCCGTGGCCGGTGGCGGGGCCGGCCGCGTCGGGGCTGTGCAGGCTGACGACCAGGTTGCTCGCGGCGGGCAGGGTGCCGGGCAGCGGGTCGCTCCACGCGGTGGCGCCGGCCGGCACGGTGACCGTGCGGGCGCCGTGGAAGGTCAGCCGCCTGTTGCTGCCCGGCTCGAGGGCGGCGCCCGCGCGCTGGATCCCGGCGTAGACGCTGTCCAGGGTCAGGGGCCGGTCGCCGAAGGCGTTGGAGACGCGGACCCGCAGGCCGGTGCCGGCGGCGCTGGTGTGCACGACCAGCCGGTAGCCGCGGTCGGGGGTGCCCTGTCCCATCCCGTCGGCGCTCGCCCCCCAGGTGACGATGTCCGGCCGGACGGAGGCCGCCTGGACGGCGGCCCCCTGGGCGGGCACGGTCGGGCCGGGGCCGGTGGCGGTGGCTCCGGCGGACCCGGTCTGGCAGACGGCCCCGACCATCAGTAAGGCGGCCAGGCGGCCGCCGGCCCGTGCGAGCCCGCCGGTCACCGCACCAGGTCCCTCAGCGTGACGGACTGGCCGGGCTTCAGCGTCACCGTCCGGGACGTCCCGCCGTAGGCGACCGTCGTGGTGCGGCCGCCCACGCTGCGGATCCGGGCCCGGGTCGGCTTGCCGTCCCGCCAGTCCAGGTCCACCACGAAGCCGCCGCGGGCGCCCGCCCCGGTGATCGAACCGGCGGCCGCCCAGGCGTCGGGCAGCGCGGGCAGCAGTTCCAGGTGACCCGGCCGCGAGTACAGCAGCATCTCCGCGATGGCGGCCGGCGTGCCGAAGTTGGCCTCGATCTGGAAGATGCCCCGTCCTTCCTCGACCTGGTAGATGTCGAAGAGGTTCGGCGACGTGCCGTTGCTGCCGTTGCCGGAAGGCCGCAGGTTGCGGACGACGAGCTGGTAGGCCTTGTCGGCGTCCTTCAGCCGGGACCAGCACAGCGAGCGCCAGGCGTTGGCCCAGCCGAAGCTGTCCATGCCGCGTGCGGTGAGCAGTGCGGTGGCGCCCTTGACGATGTCGGCGGGGGTCGAGCCGTCGGGGCGGATCCGGTCGCCGGGGAAGAGGTTGATCAGCGGCGAGAGGTGGCGGTGGGTGGTCTCGCCGAGGTTGTCCGGGGACATCCACTCCTCCAGCCAGCCGGTCTTGGGGCTCACCACCGGCAGGTAGAGGCGGTCGCGGAGTGCGCCGATGGTGCCCGCGTATCCAGCATCCCTCTTCAGCTCGGCGGCCGCAGTCCGGAAGTTCCCGAACAGCATCCACACCTGTTCCTGAGCGTAGGTGATGCCCTTGGCGTCCAGCGGCCCCTGCTCCGGTGACCAGTCGCTGTCGGCGATCAGCACCTCCTTCCCGTCGTCCAGGGTAGTGGTGAGCAGCCGCGCCTCCCAGAACTCGCAGGCGCCCTTGAGGAGGGGGTAGATCTTCTCCAGGTGGGCGCGGGACTGCGTGAACTCGTAGTGCTCCCAGAGGCTCTGGCACAGCCAGGCGTTGCCCGCCGGGTGCCACCACCAGCCGCCTCCGCCGTAGGGGTTGGTGGAGATGGCGACGGTCCAGCCGGCGACCTTGCCGCTGGAGTTGCGGTAGCGGTTGCGGGAGTCCTGGAAGAGGCGCCGGGTGAGGTCGGTCCAGGACGGGAGCTGGTCGACGCAGTAGTCGGTGTAGGCGTCGAAGCACTGGGACAGGCCCAGCCGGTCGGACATCCAGTAGTTCATCTGGATGTTGATGTCGGTGTGGTAGTCGCCCATCCAGTCCGGGTCGTTGCCGTCCAGCCAGATGCCCTGCAGGCCCATCGGCAGGCTGTCGCGCGATCCGGCGATCATCAGGTACCGGCCGAACTGGGCGTAGGCGGCCTCCAGTTCCGGGTCGGGGTCGCCGGTGTCGGCGCGCGCCTGGATGCGCGCCCAGGTGTCGAGCTCCCGCTGCCCGGCCGTCGAGGTGCCGAGCGAGAGGTCGAACTGCCCGAACAGCGCCCGGTGGTCGGCGGCGTGGGTGCGCAGCAGCGAGTCCGCCGAGTGCCGGGCGGCCGCCGCGACCTTGGTGCGGGCCAGCGCCACCGGGTTCACGGAGGGGTCGCGGTAGTGGGCGGTGGCGTCCGGTGCGTAGTCGGTGCCGCCGCTGAGGACGACGGTCAGTTCGCGGCAGTCGGTGAAGGTGATGTGCGACCCGTTCACCCGCACGCTGCCGCCGCTGCCGTACGCCTTGACGGCGGCCCCGTACCTCAGTCCGTTGGCGAAGGACCCGGCGAAGGACTCGGCCGTGCCGCCGGTCTCCCCGTGGGTGCCTTCCAGCGTGATGGTGCCGGTGTAGCGCCCGCCGCCGTCCTGGCCGAAGTGCAGCACGATCACGTCGTCCGGGCGGCTGGCGAAGATCTGCCGCCGGTACGTCACTCCGGAGCGGACGTAGGAGGCCGACACCACGCCGTTGTCGAGGTCGAGGGTGCGGCGGTAGCCGGAGACGGCGCCCAGGTCGTGGTCGGGTATCTCGACGGTGAGCCGGGCGAGGAGGGTGAGGGAGCCGAAGTCGGCGCGGCCGTAGGGGAACTGGCCGTCGGAGTCGAGGGTGTCGTTCAGCCCGCCGGTCCACAGCGTGGCGTCGGTGACCAGCAGGAGCTCACGGCCGGAGTCGTTGCCGGCGAGAGCACCTAGCCGGCCGTTTCCGACGGGCAGGCCCTGCGTGATCATCGAACTGTCGTCGGCGGGCGCCTGCCACCAGAGCTGGTGACGAGGAGAGGCGAGCGGCGCGGTGGACCGCTCCGGGGCGGCGGAGGCGGTGAAGGCGGGGAGCCCGGCGAGGGCTCCGGTGGCGGCGGCGAGGGCGAGGAAGCTGCGGCGGCTGGGGTGGTTGTCCATGGGGTTCCAATCCGACGTCCGAAGAGAAGCGCCCCGTCAGGGGCGCGGGGAACCGCGCGGCCGGCCCCCACCGGCCCGCAGTTCCCGACGGCGCACGTACCGAGGTGACCTACCGAGGCGACTTGGGAACGTCGATCCGGTCGATGTCCGGCGCGTACCCCGACCCGCTGTCGAAGCTGATGGTGTTCGCCCCGGCCTTCAGCGTCACCGGCACGCTCACGCTCGCCACCGTCCCCCAGTCGCCGGTGGACGGGAACTTGTGACTGGTGCCGCCCCCGGCGTTGGCCGAGACGGTGGCCGGCCGGGAGTCACCGCTGACGTAGGCGACCTTCACCAGATACGTACCGGCCTTGTCGACCACCACGTTGTTGAAGGTCAGCTTGCCGCCGAGATAGAGGTTGCCGACCTTCTTCGCGCCGGAGCACGCGTCGCACCCTGCGACGGACGCGTTGCCGCTCAGCGTGTTGCCGCTCGCCTCGGCCTCGTAGCCGGTGGAGGCGAGCGCGCTGCCCTTCGGCGTCACGGTGAACAGGCGCGAGCCGTGCGCGGGCAGCGCCTCGGTGATCTTGTTCTGGAAGCTGCCGAGGTCCTCGTGGTTCCACAGGTCCCGCACCGACGCCTTGCCGGTGAAGCCGAGCGCCGTCCAGTCGGCGGTGACCGCGGCGGGCGAGGCCGCGAGGTTGAAGAGGGCGACCGTGTACGTGCCGTCGGCGTTCTTCGCGGCCCAGACCTGCTGCGGGTCGGATGCGGTGACCGGGCGGGCCGGCGGGTTGTCGCTCTGGTCGACGCCGATGACCTCGCTGTTGGTCAGCAGGGAGAGGCCGTAGTCGTCGAGCTTGGTGATGTCGTCGCCGGTGAACAGGGGTGACTTGGCGATGGCCCACAGGGTGGCGTAGCTCTGCCGTTCGGCCTTGGTGAGGCCGTCCATCGCGCCGTTGCCGACGTCGAGGGAGTCGAGGTCGTTCCAGCCGCCGGGGCCCGCCTTGCCGGTCCAGGCGGGGGTGTCGTCCCAACGGTCGTCGACGGAGTTCTCCCAGCTGACCAGGGTGTTGCAGTAGCACTCGACGTCGGTGTCGATGCGCCAGCCGTTGGTGTACTTCTGCCAGTCGGCGGCGTGCCCGTAGTCCAGGGACCAGGAGGCCTCGAGGTGGATCGGGCGGCCGGTGGCGGCGATCGCCTGGTGCCAGGCGGCGACGTCGGCGACGTTGTCGTACTGGTCGCCGCTCTTGCCGGAGCCGGGGCCGACACCGTCGAGCTTGAGGAAGTCGTAGCCCCAGCCGGCGAGCAACTGGGCCTGGGAGTCTATGTACTTCTGCGCGCACGGCTTGTCGAAGTCGAGCTTGTACGAGCTGTCCCAGCCGTTGGTGGTGCGCAGGTCGGGATAGACGATGTCGGCGGTGGTGCAGCCCTCGGCGTTCCAGATCGGCGTCCTGCCCTCGCCGTACGCGCCCTTCTCCAGGCCGACCGGGAGGTAGATGCCGGCCTTGAGGCCCTTGGCGTGGATGTGGTCGGCGACGGCCTTCATGCCGCTGGGGAAGCGGGCGGGGTCGGCCTTCTGGCGGCCGTACTGGTCGTAGCCCTGCTTCCAGGTCCAGTCCATCCACCAGCCGGCGTCGATGTTGACGTAGTCGTAGCCGTACTTCTTGAGCTTGCTCGCCAGGGCGTCGGTCTGCTTGAGGACGTTGGCCTCGGTGAGGTAGCTGTAGTCGCCCTGGTCGTTGAGGCCGGGGTACTTGGACGACTGCATGCTCCAGCTGGACCAGCCCATGTAGGGCTTGGCGGCGATCGGGGCGGGGGTCTGGGCCTCGGCGGCGGGCACGGCGGCGGCGAAGGCCGCGGTGAGCGCCAGTACGAGGACGGCTCTCAGCCCGCGTGCGGGCAGGTGGGGGTACGTCGGTGACCTCATGGACCCTGCTTCCTGGGTTCGGGATCGTGGGCGGCTCAGCCCTGGGGAGTGGGGGTGACGAAGGAGTGGATCGCGGTGGCCGCGGCCCCGCGCGCCCACTCCTCGAAGGGGAGCGGGCGGGTCTGGACGTCGCATCGCGCGGCGGAGCCGAAGGCGGCCGCGGTGAAGGCGTCACGGATGTGCCCGGCGAACAGGTCGTGGGCGGCCAGGCCCTCGCCGGAGATGATCACGCGCTCGGGGCCGAACAGGTTCGCCACGGTCGCGATGCCCCGGCCGATGGCCTCGCCGGCCCTGGCGTACGCCTCCCGCGCCCCGGCCACGCCCGCGTGGGCGAGGGCGGCGGCCTCGGCCGGGCCGGCGACCTGGCGTCCCGTCACCTGCCGGACACGGGCGACGATCGCGGCGTCTCCCGCGATCGCCTCCACGCAGCCTCGGTTGCCGCAGTGACAGAGCGGTCCGGCCGGGTCGACGGCCACGTGCCCGATCTCGCCGGCCACGCCGTGGGCACCGGCCACCAGCCGGCCGTGGACCACCAGGCCGCAGCCGATGCCCGCCCCGACGGTGACCACGGCGAAGTCCGAGAGCCCGACGCCGGCGCCGAACCACTGCTCGGCGACGGTGAGCGCCCGCACGTCGTTCTCGACGACCACCGGCAACCCCGTGGTCAGGCCCGCGAGTTCGGCGAGGGGTACGCCGCGCCAGTCGAGGAACGGCGAGTAGCGGGCGACCCCTTCGGCCCGGTCCACGTCCCCCGAGACCGCGATCCCCAGGCCGAGGACCGGCGCGCCGAAGTCCTCGGCCTCGACGCGCAGTTCGTGGGTGAGTTCGGCGATCGAGGTGAGGACGGCCCGCACCGCGCGGTCGGTGACCGGCAGCCGCCGGGCCAGCCGGATCCGGCAGCACAGGTCGGTCAGGACGGCGATGACCGCGTCGCCTGTCACCTTGACGCCGATGAACAGGGCGCGCCCGCCGTCGACCCGTACCAGGTTCGCGGGCCGTCCGAGGGCGGGCCTGTCCCCGTCGCCGGCGTCCTCGGCCAGGTATCCGGCCGCGAGCAGCGGCCGGACCGCCTTGGTCACGGCGGCCGGGGACAGCCCGGATCGGCGGGCCGCCTCCAGCCGGGTGAGGGGGCCGTGGGACAGGACCGTGGTGAAGATCTGCGAGGCGGCCGGCGTGGACACCGGAAACGTTTCGCCACGGGTGGTCGAGCGCATGGCCGGGAACCTATGGCCCTTAATTTCCGCTGTCAATAAAAGAAACAGGAATCACCTCAAGATTCTCTGTGTGGCTGTTGAGACCTTCGAATGAGGGGCGGGGCACGGCCGTTGCCCGCCGGATCATGCGGGTGTCACCCTCGCGAGGTCGAGCAGCAGGGCCTGTCCGGGGTTGAGGTTCGGCAGCGGCAGTCCCGCGACCGTGAGGACGGAACCGGGCAGGGTCAGCCGGCCGTCGAGGGCCGCCACCAGCCAGGCGGGCCCCGCCACCTGGTGGAAGGACGGCAGGCCCAGCTCGGTGCGCACCCGTACCCGGTAGGTCTCCCCCGGAGCGAGGCCGGGCAGCCGTACGCGCCCGTACTGGCCCTCGGGCGAGGTCGCGAGCCGCGCCCAGCAGTAGAGGGCGGCCGAACCGTCGTAGGCCACGATCCCGTGCAGCAGCGTCGCGTCGTCGGCGAGGTCGGCGCGGACCGTGCGGCCGCCGTGCAGCAGCGGGCGCAGCTCGCGGTGGAGCGCGGTCCAGGCGGTGAGGCGGGCGAGTTCCTCCGGTGAACTGCGGGTGAGGTCCTGTTCGATGCCGGCGTGCCCGAACAGCGCGGTGGCCAGCCGCAGCGGGTCGGAGCCGATCCGCTCGGTGGTGTGGCTGGTGCGCGGGCCGACGTGGGTGCCGACGAGTTCGGGGGGCAGCAGCTGCCCGGTCCAGCGCTGGACGGCCTGGCGTTCCACGGGGTCGTTGCAGTCCGAGGGCCAGACCCGGTCGGTCCGCTCCAGGATGCCGAGGTCGATCCGGCCGCCGCCGGCGGCGCAGCTCTCGATCTCCAGCGCGGGGTGCCGTTCCCGGAGGGCGTCGACCAGCCGGTAGAGGGCGATCACCTGGGCGTGTGCCACGGGACGCTCGGCGGTGCCGTGCACGCTCTCGTGGAGTTCGCGGTTGTGGTCCCACTTGAGGTAGGCGATGCCGTACTTCTCCACCAGACCGTCCAGCGAGTCCAGCAGGTACTGCCAGGCGTCGGGGTTGGACAGGTCCAGTACGTGCTGGTGGCGGGCGGCGGGGCCGACCCCGCGGGCCGGGCCGAGTACCCAGTCGGGGTGCTCGCGGGCCAGGTCGGAGTCGAGGTTGACCATCTCCGGCTCCACCCACAGCCCGAACTCCATGCCGAGCGAGCGCACATGGTCCACCAGCGGGGTCAGCCCCTCCGGCCAGACCACGGGGTCGACGGTCCAGTCACCGAGCCCGGCGTGGTCCGAACGGCGGCCCCGGAACCAGCCGTCGTCCAGCACGAACCGTTCGACGCCGACCTCGGCGGCCTTGTCGGCCAGCCGCAGCAGCCGGTCCAGGTCGTGGTCGAAGTAGACCGCCTCCCAGCTGTTGAGGATCACCGGGCGGGGCCCGCGTGGATGGGCGGGGCGGGCCCGCAGCAGGGTGTGGAAACGGTCGGCGAGACCGTCCAGCCCCTGGTCGGACCAGGCGAAGTGACAGACCGGGGCGGTGTACGTGTCGCCGGGGGCGAGCCGGATCTCCCCCGCCCGCAGGAGTTCGCCGCCGCCGAGCACCCCGGCGTGGGTGCCCGCGCCCTCCGGCAACTGCTCGGCCAGATACCGCTGGTCGCCGCTCCAGGCCACGTGCACGGCCCAGACCTCACCGGTACCGAAGCCGAACCCGGGCACGCCGACCGCCATCAGGTACGGCGAGTCCAGGCCGGGCTTGCCGCGCCGGACCTCCCGGCTGTGCGTGCCGAAGCCCAGCGGCCGCCGCTGGGGGGAGCGCTCCCGGCTCCACTTGCCGGTGAAGTCGAGGATCTCCGCGGCCCGCCGGGGCAGCGGCAGCAGGGTCGTGACCTGCGCCAGGTCGTACGGCTCCGGGCCGGCGTCCGGGCGGCGGGCGAGCGTGGTGCGCACCCCGAGCACGCCCGAGGGCTCCAGCCGGTAGGTGACAGTGGCGTCGAGTCCGGCGCCGGGGTCGGTGAGGTGCAGGGACAGCTCCCCGCCCGCCGCCCCGGGGTGGTACGAGCTGCCGGCCAGGGTCAGCCGGGGCGCGGCGAAGGCGCCGGCGAGATGGCCCTCGTGGGCCGGGGTGCCGGACCAGCCGTCGGCCTCGGTGGGCCAGACGGTGAACCGGCGGGGGATGTCGATGGAGTTGTTGAGCACGGCGGGTTCACCGGTCAGCACGAGCGCGGCCAGGGCGTCCTGCGACAGGTCGCCGAGGTCGGCCCCCCAGTGCAGGACCCTGGGCACCGGTTCCGTGAGCTCCACGACGAGGGCGGTGCCCGCCGCGCGCAGGATGTGGATCCGCGCCGTGCTGTCCGACATGCAGAGTCCTTTCGGGTCACCCGGCCGCCGGACGGGCCCGGTCCAGGCGGGCCCGTCCGGCGGCCGGACGGGGGTTGGGCGGGGGCAGGGTCACTTCTTGGCGAGCAGAGCCTTGCTCTGGTTCTGCATGTCCGTGAAGACGGAGTCGTTCTTCTGGCCGGCGAAGTAGGCCTGGAACAGCGGCTGGAACGCGTCCTGGAGGGCGGCACCGTTGCCGTAGACCGGGGACGGGTAGAGGACCTTGTCCTTGATCATGTCAGTGAAGACGGACAGGTCCACGCCCGTCTTGGCCAGCGCCTTGGCCGAGGCGTCCATGGACGCCGGGATCGACGGGAAGAAGGTACCGGTCAGGGAGGCCTTCGACTGGCAGGCCTCGCTGCCCATGTACGAGACCCACTTCCAGGCCAGGTCGGGGTTCTTGGTGCCGGCCCAGATGTTGTTCCCGTTGGAGTTGCTCAGCACGGACCTGGTCTTGCCGTCGGGGCCGTAGGGCGTGGGGGCGATCCCGACCTTGACGCCGGGGATCTTCACGAAGGTCGAGGCCTCCCACGAACCGCCGGTCTCCATGGCGACCTTGCCGGAGGAGAGCAGGTCGACGTCGCTGACGCTGTCGTTGAACTGCCCGATCTTCGGCGCGTAGCCCTGGTCGGTCAGGGAGCGGATCCAGTCCATGGTCTTCACGAACCGCGGGTCGGCGTAGTTGAACACCGTCGGCCAGGTGGTCTTGTCACCGAGCCGCCACCCCGTGGTGCTGACCAGCGGGTTCCAGGTGAACTGGCCGATGAAGTCCTTCGACGCGACCTCCCCGTAGCCGTAGGTCCTGATGTGGGACTTGTCGAAGCCCTTCTGGTCACCGCGGCGTCCCTTGGTGTCGATCGTCAGGTGGGCGATCATCTTGCCCAGTGTGCCGCCGTCGTCCGGGTTCCAGTTCAGCGACTTGACGTCCTGGTCGGTGTACCCGGCCTTCTTGACGGCGTCCTCGTTGAAGTAGACGCCGGACGCCGCCCAGTCCAGCGGCAGGGCGTACTGCTTGCCGTCGGTGTACTTCCAGGCGTCCACGCCGACGGAGAACCGGGACAGGTCGAACTTGTCCTTGGCGATGTAGTCGTCCATCGCGAGGAGCTGGTGCTGGGAGGCGTACGCCTGGAAGAACTGGACGCTGTTCTGGAAGGCGTCGGGCGCGTTGCCGGCCACGAACCCGGCGGTCAGCTTGGTGAAGTAGTCGTTGACGTTGTACTGGGTGATCTTCACCTTGGTGCCGGGGTTGGCCTTCTCGAAGTCCGTGGCACACACCTTGTACGCGGCGGCCTGCTTGTCGTCCCAGGTCCACCAGTTGACGGTCTTGGAGCCGCCGGCGGAGGACGAGCCGTTCGAGCAGGCGGAGAGCACGGCGGCCAGGGTGAGCGTGGCGCCCAGCGCGACCGTCCTGCGAACTCTCGTGTTTCTTCTCATCGTTCCTTCTTTCGGGAGGACGCGGTGGGTGCTGGGGACGACAGCACCGCGGGGTGGGACGACGTCTTGAGGAGCGCGCCGAACGCGCCGAGGGCGACGGCCAGGTCGTCGGGTCCGCCGGCGTCGTGGCCGTTGAACTCCCACAGCCGCAGCTCCTTGGGGCCGGCGTAGGCGTGGTAGGCGGCGATCGCGGTGACCGGCGGGCACACCTCGTCGCGCAGCCCGGCGGAGAACCAGGCCGGGGCGCTCGCGCGGCGGGCGAAGGCGAGGCCGTCGAAGTAGCCGAGGGTTTCGAAGGTCTGCTCCACCCGGTCCCGGCGGGCGGCCAGGTAGCCGATGATCTCGGCATAGGGCTCGGCGGAGGTGAGCCGGGTGGCCTGCCGGATGTCGCAGAGGAACGGCGCCTGGAAGTGGGCGGCGGCCAGTCCGGGTACGAGTCCGGCCACCGCGAGGGCGATGCCGCCGCCCTGGCTGGGGCCGACGACGGCGACCCGGTCCGCGTCGACGAGGTCGGTGCGGGCGCGCAGGGCGTCGACGGCGCGGACGGCGTCGGTGAACACCCGGCGGTAGACGTAGGTGTCCTTGTCCTCGATGCCGCGGGTGAGGAAGCCGGGGTGGGCGGGGCCGCTGCCGACCGGGTCGGGGGTCGCTCCCCCGCCGGCCCAGGCGCCGCCCTGGCCGCGGGCGTCGACCAGCAGGTGGGCGTAGCCGGCGGACGCCCACAGCAGGTCGTCGAGGGGGGTGCCGCGCCCGCTGCCGTAGCCGTGGAACTGGACGACCGCGGGCAGCGGTCCGCGGCGGTGGCGGGGCATCCGCAGCCAGGCGCGGACCGGATGGCCGCCGAAGCCGGGCAGTTCGGCGTCGAAGACGTCGACCGTCTCCAGGCCGGCGGGGACCTCGGTGAGTTCCAGGACGGGCTCCCGCTCGGCGCGGGTCTCGGCGAGGGTGCCCTTCCAGAAGGTGTCGAAGTCCTCCGGTTCGCGGTAGGCGCTGCGGTAGGCGAAGAGCTCGGGGACGTCCTGTTCGGTCAGCACGGCACCGGCTCCCCTCGGGGGCGGAGGGTGGCGTCCAGTTCGATCTGGTGCCCGGTCGGGAGCCGCAGTGCGGTCTCGTCGTCCCGGTGCCGGATCCGCACGATCTCGGCGGCGTCACCGGTGACCCGGCGCACGGTGGCGCCGGTCAGCGCGCCGTCGGTCCAGGCGAAGTCGACGGCGAGGCCGCCGCGGCAGCGCAGGTCGCGGGCCTCGCCGTCGGCCCACTGCGCGGGCAGGGCGGGCAGCAGGTGGAGGGTGCCGGTGTGGCTCTGCAGCACCATCTCGGCGATGGCGGCCATGAGTCCGTAGTTGCCGTCGATCTGGAACGGCGGGTGGGTGGAGAAGAGGTTGGGCAGCAGGCCGCCCCACCGGGAGCCGTCCACGGGGGCGTCCACCGCGCAGTCGCCGTCGAGCGGGCGGGCGGCTTCGAGGAACAGCGAGCGGGCGGTCGCGGCGTCGCGCAGCCAGGCCCGCAGGACGATCTTCCACGACCACGACCAGCCCATGGCGCCGGGGCCGCGGCGGTCCATCGACGCGCGTGCCGCGGCGGCGAGTTCGGGGGCCGTGTCCGGGTCGACCAGGCCGAGCGGGTGGACGGCGATCAGGTGCGAGAGGTGACGGTGGTGCGGGTCGGCCTCGGTGTGGTCCTCGGCCCACTCCTGGAGCCGGCCCCCGGCCGAGACCTGCAGCGGGCGCAGCCGGGGCAGCGCGGCGCGTATCTCACTGGTCAGCGGGGTGTCCAGGCCCAGCAGGCCGGCCGCCTCGAGGGTCCGTTCGAGGGTGGCCCGGATCAGCGCGAGGTCCATGGTGGCGGACCGGGTCAGGGACCTCGGGGCGCCGTCGGCCAGGAAGAGGTTCTCCGGGGAGGTGGACGGCAGGGTGTCCAGGTGCCCGGTGCCGTCGTCGACGAGCCAGTCGAGGAGGAACTCGGCGCATCCGCTGAGCAGCGGCCAGGCCCGCTCGCGCAGGAACCCGAGGTCGCGGGTGAAGTCGTAGTGGTCCCACAGGTGCTGGGACAGCCAGGCGCCGCCCATCATCCACAGCGCCCAGGAGGGGTTGCCGTGTCCCATGCCGACCGGCAGCGCCCAGCCCCACGGGTCGGTGTTGTGGTGCGCGACCCAGCCGCGCGCTCCGTACAACTGCCGGGCCACCTGTGCGCCTTGGGCGGCCATCCGGTCGAGCAGGTCGAACAGCGGCTCGTGGCAGGAACTGAGGCCGACGGTCTCCGCGCCCCAGTAGTTCATCTGGGTGTTGATGTTGATCGTGTAGTTGGACGACCAGGCGGGGCGCAGGTCGGCGTTCCAGATGCCCTGGAGGTTGGCCGGCGGGCCGGTGTGCGGGCGGGAGGCGGTGGCCAGCAGGTGCCGGCCGAGCTGGAACAGCACGGTGGCGGTGAGGAGTTCGTCGCCGCCGCCGAGGATGTCGCGGGCGACGTCGTAGGTGCCGGAGCGGCGTGGGCCGATGCGCAGGCCGGTGGCGCCGAGCAGGGCGCGTACGTCGGCCTCGTGGTCCTTGAGGAGCTGGTCGGCGCCCTGGGCGGCGGCGCGCGCGGCGACGGCCCCGGCCGTGGCCAGGTGGGCGGCGCGGTCGGCGGCCGGGGTCCCGTGCCAGTGCCGTTCGGCGGCGGTGGAGCTGGCGAGGGTGAGCAGGACGTGGGTGGCGCCGGTGACGAACAGGCCGCCCGCGTCGTCCGGGGTCGTGGTGCCGTCGGTGTGCAAAGTGAGGGCGAGGGCGCCGAAGGGGTCGTAGCCGTCGACGGGGCCGTCCGCGTAGGACAGCGGCTCGACGACCTCGGGTTCGTGGGCGGGGGCGCCGTCCACCGGTATCTCGATGCCGAGGGTGATGCCGTCGGCGGCGACCGTGCGCCGCACCTCGCGCAGCGGGGTGGACAACTCGACGGACAGGTCCACGGTGCCGCCGGCCGCGTCCAGCGTCGTGCACAGGGTGCCGGTGACGGCGTCGGCCCAGACCCTGCGCCGGACGGCGGTGCCGTCGAGGCCGAAGCCGTCCTCGGCCACCGCGGTGTCCAGGTCGAGCGTCCTGCCGTGGTACGCGGCCCGCTCGCCGCCCGCCACGGTCAGGTACAGGTCCGCGTACGGGAGGTACTCCTGGGTGTAGGGGCCCTCGAAGGTCATGAGCAGGGACTCGGCCGTGTCCTGGTCGCCGGCGCGGAGCGCGGCGCGGACCTCTTCTAGCCGCTGCGGGCCGGCTCCCTGGGCGCGGAGCACGGCGAGGGCGGCGGCCGGTCCGCCCGGGGTGCCGGACCAGACGGTGGAGTCGTTGATCTGGATCCGGGACCGGGCGGCGCCGCCGAAGACCATCGCGCCGATCCTGCCGTTGCCGACGGGAGCGGCCTCGGTCCAGTCGGCCGCGGGCGCGGGCCAGCTCAGCACCAGGTCGCTGGAGTGCATGACGGTGTCGTCCAATCGCGGTGTTCGGGCGGTCACTTGAGGCCGGAGAAGCCGATGGAGTTGACGATGCGCTTGCCGAAGGCGACGAACAGCAGCAGCATCGGCAGGGCCGCGACCAGGGCGGCGGCCATCAGGCCCGCCCAGTCGGGGGCGGCCTGCGGCGAGGACTGCTTGAAGACGCCGAGCGCGAGGGTCAGCGGCTGCACGTCCTGGCTGTTGGTGATCAGCAGCGGCCAGAAGTAGTCGTTCCAGGCGTTGACGAACATCAGCAGCGAGACGGTCGCGATCGGAGCGGACGACATCGGCAGGATGATCCGGAAGAAGATCCGCAGCGGGCCCGCCCCGTCGAGGATGGCGGCCTCCTCGATCTCGGTGCTCAGGCCCAGCATGAACTGCCGCAGGAAGAACAGCGTGAACGCCTGGAAGAGCGCTCCGGGCAGGATCAGGCCGGCGAAGGTGTTGGTCAGTCCGAGGTCTTTGACGAAGACGAAGTTGGGCAGCAGCGTGAAGACGCTGGGCACCATCAGCGCGGTGATCAGGATGTTGAAGACCAGGTTGCGGCCGCGCCAGTGCAGCCGGGAGAACGCGTAGGCGCCGGCCGCGGAGAAGAGCACGATCAGCACCGTCTGCACGGACGCGTAGATCAGCGAGTTGCGCAGGTAGAGCGCGATGTCGATGGCGGCGCCCGAGCCGCCCTGGGCCTGTGCTTCGGCGGTGGAGGCGATGCCGAGGACGCGTTCGAAGGCGCCCCAGGTGAAGCCGACCGGCAGCGGCGAGGAGGGGTGCGTCGCCAGCTTGTAGTTGTTGGACAGCGCGGTGCGCAGGATCCAGTAGAACGGGAAGAGCGTGACGAGGACGACGATGCCCAGGTAGGTCCAGGCGACGATCCGGCCGGGCGAGAGGCGGCGCGGGGCCTTCGGGGCCCGGGGCCGTGCGGTGGCCGTCCGGCCGGGGGCGAGGGTGACTGCCATGACGGGCTCCTTCAGCTCAGGTCGGATTCGCTCGCGCGGGCGAGCCGCAGCTGGGTGAAGGTCACCGTGATGAGCAGGGCGAACAGGGCCAGCGAGAGGGTGGCGGCGTAGCCGAAGTCGAACTGCCGGAACGCCTTGCTGTAGATGTACATCTGGAGGACGTTCGAGGCGTTGGCCGGGCCGCCCTGGGTGGTGACCTGCACGATGTCGAACACCTGGAAGGAGTTGATCACCGTGAGGACGACGACCATGACCAGGATCGGCCGCAGCAGCGGCACGGTCAGCCGGCGGAACATCTGCACTTCACTGGCGCCGTCGACGCGGCCGGCCTCGTAGATGGTGGCCGGGATGGTCTGCAGTCCGGCGAAGATCAGCAGGGAGTAGTAGCCCATCCACTTCCAGATGCTGATCGCGGCGAGGGACGGAATGGCCCAGCCGCTGCTGCCGAAGAAGAGGATGGAGTGTCCCGTCAGGTGCTGCAGGACGAGGCTGATGACACCGAGGGACGGGTCGAGCATCCACTGCCAGACCAGGGCGGCGATGACGTTGGAGATCAGGAACGGCAGCAGGATGACGCCGCGCAGCGTCGACGACTTGGTCACCCGGTGCAGCACCACCGCCGTCACCAGGGAGGCCAGGGTGCCGAAGACGACGGCCAGGATCACGAAGTAGACGGTGACGAGCAGCGAGTGCCAGAAGACGTCGTCGCCGAACATCTCGTGGAAGTTGGCCAGTCCCACCCAGTTCGGCGGGGTGAGGACGTGGAAGTCGGTGAAGCTCAGGTAGATGCCGCGCAGGGTCGGATAGGCGTAGAAGATCGCGAACCCGACGACGGATGGGATGATCAGCAGGAGGGCGACCGGCAGGTCGCGGCGGCGGGCCGCCGCGGACCTGGTCGGTGTGGAGCGGCCCGGCCTGCGGGGCGTACGGGTCCTGTGGACGTGCGGGGCCGGGCCGGAGACGGTGGCCGTGGTGGTCACCGCGGCTGACGGCGGTGCGGCCGGCCGCTCGGGCTTGCCCTGTGATGTGACCACCACGGCACTCTCCTCGGATGTCAGGCAGGTGGAACGTCGGTAGGGGGCGGGATCGGACGGAGCGTCAGAGGACGATCCGGTCCACGTCGGAGGCGTAGTCCGAGGCGTTGCCGAAGGTGATCGTGTTGTCGCCGGCCTTCAGCTGGACGGGCACGGTGACGGAGTTCGGCCGGCCCCAGTTGTTGTCGTTGCCGCCGGGCAGGAACTGCTGGAAGGAGGTGCCACCGGCGGTGATGATCATCGTGCGGCCGGTGGAGCCGTCGGTGTAGTCCAGCTTCATCAGGTAGGTGCCGTCCCGGGGCGCGGTCACGTGGTTGACCGCCACGGTTCCGGTGCCACCGAGGTTGCCGACCTTCTTCCCGCCCGAGCACGCGGAGCAGTCGTTGACGGAGGCGTTGCCGGTGAGCGTGTTCGCGGAGGCCTCGGCCTCGTAGGCGACCGGTCCGCCGGCCGCGGGTGTGGTGACGGGAACCGCCTTGCTCGCCGGGGACTTGCGGCCCTTGGCGTCATGGGCGACCACGGTGAAGGAGTAGCCGGTGCCGGCCTTGAGACCGCTCACGGTGGCGGAGGTACCGGTGACGGTGGCCGCCTTGCTGCCGTTCGCGTAGACGTCGTAACCGGTGGCCTTCGTACCGGTGTTCACCTTGCTCCAGGCGAGCGAGACGCTGTCGGCGGCGGACGCGGTGCCGTGCACGTTCAGCGGGACGCCGGGGCGGGTGCCGGTGGCGGCGGGCGTGACGCGCAGCAGGCGCGAGCCGTGGGGGGCCAGGTTGGCGGTGAACCTGCGGCTGACCGAGCCGAGGTTCCTGTGGCTCCACAGGTCGCGGATCCTGGCCTTGCCGCTGATGCCGAGGTCGCTGAAGTCGGCGGTCACGTCGGAGTAGCCCTTGCCCAGGTTGAACAGGGCGACGGTGTAGCTGCCGTCCGCGTTGCGGGTGTACCAGGTCTGCTGCGGGGTCCGCTGGCTGACCGGCCGGGCGGGGGTGCCTGCCTGGTCGACGGCGATGACCTCGTCGTTGGTGAGCAGCTTCAGGCCGTACTTGTCGAGCTTGGTGAGGTCGTCACCGATGTACAGCGGCGCGGCCTCGATGGCCCACAGGGTCATGTAGCTCTGGCGCTCGGTGTGGTTGATGCCGTCCATGACGTCGGAGCCCACGTCGAGCGAGTCGAGGTTGTTCCAGTGGCCCGGCCCGGCGTCGTCGATCCACGGCACGACGTCGTTCCAGCGTGCCTTCACGGAGTTGTTCCACGTGACCAGCGTGTCGCAGTAGCACTCGACGTCCGTGTCGATGCGCCAGCCGTTGGAGTTGGCCTTCCAGACGTCGGCCTGGTTGTGGCTGAGCGACCAGGACAGCACGAACTCGATGGGGCGGCCGGTGTTCTTCAGCGCCGTGTGCCAGGCCTGGATGTCGGGGACGTTGTTGTGCGCGTCGTCGCCCTGGTTGGAGCCGGGACCCACTCCGTCGATCTTGAGGAAGTCCACGCCCCAGGAGGCGAGCTGGTCGGCCTCGGACTGGATGTACTTGGTGGTGCAGGGGCTGGAGAAGTCGAGCTGGTAGGAGACGTCGTCCCAGCCGCTGGTCTTGCGCAGGTCCGGGTAGACGATGTCCTTGGTGGTGCAGCCCGGGGCGTTGTAGATGGGCGTCTTGCCGTCGTTGTAGGCCTGCTGGTAGAGGCCGACCGCCAGGTAGAGGCCGAACTTCAGGCCTCTGCTGTGGAGTTGGTTCGCAAGGTACTTCATGCCGTGCGGGAACTTGGTCAGGTTCGGGGTCGGCCGCGCGTAGGCGTCGCCCTTGGGGTCGTTCCAGCCGGCGTCGACGTTGACGTGGTCGTAGCCGTGGGACTTCAGCTTCGAGGACAGCACGCGGGCCTGCTGGAGGACGTGCGACTCGGTGAGCCAGTCACCGCCGTAGCCGCCGAAGTTGGTGGATTCGACGCTCCAGGTGCTGTAGCCCATGTACGGCTTGGCGGCCACGGCGGGCGTGGCCGTGGCGCCGGACGCCGCGGCCCCCGAGGCGTCCGCGGCGGTCGCGGCCCGCGCCGAGGCGGGCACGACGAGTGCCGCCAGGAGCGCGGAGAGGCAGGTGATGGTTCTCAGACGTGCGGGCAGAGCTGGACGAGCCATGGATGTACTCCGTCTGGGCGCGGCTGCAGGCGGGCTTCCGCCTGAGATGTGGTGGTGCGGGGAGCCTCTCGGTGCGGTCGTCCCGGGACTTCACCGAGGGGTTCGCTGGGACCAACGGGCATGTGGGTGGGGGCCACGCTCCTCACCGGCGCCTGACCGTCCCGTCCGCCCCGACGAGGAGTGCGGCGAATGTAGGCGTAGTTTCCTTCCAACGTCAACATAGTCGGCGGGGCAGAGAACTCCGACCTTTAGGGCAACTGCGCCCGGGTTTCAGCCAGCAACCCGCTTACGACCTGCGGGTTTTCAGCCAAGAGAGCGGATGTTTGGCCCTTGAATTACTTTCCTAAGGAAAGGTAATGTCGTGCCATGACCCTCGCCGACCAGCCCCCCGCGGCCGCACTCGTCTTCCAGACCCTGCTCCAGCACGGTCCGCTGAGCCGCGCCGAGCTCGGGCGGCGGACCGGACTGACACCGGGCGCCGTCACCAAGGCGGCCGCGTCGCTGATGGCCGACGACTGGATCACCGAAGGCGGGCGGCCCACCACGGAACGCACCAACGGCCGTCCGGCGACGCTGGTCGAGGTGCGGCCCGGCCGCGCGCTGTTCGCCGGCGTGAAGGTCACCGGGGAGGAACTCATCGGTGTGCTGGCCGACCTGACCGCGCGGCCGCTGGCCTCCCACCGGGTCGCGCTGGACTCACGGGACGTGGGCACCGTCGTACTGGCCGTCGCCCGGCTGGTGGACCGGCTGCGGGTGGCGGCGGACCTGACGGGCGAGGACGCCCTGCACGGCATCGGAGTCACCATCTCCGGCGATGTGGACAGCCGGCTGGGGACCGTCCAGTACTCGCCCTTCCTCAACTGGCGCCGGGTACCGCTGGCCCAGCTGGTCGAGGAGGCCACCGGAGCCCCGACGGTCATCGAGAACGACGTGCGCGCCCTGACCGTGGCCGAGCAGTGGTACGGCGCCGGTGTCGGCGTGTCGGTCTTCGCGCTGGTCACGGTCGGCGCGGGCATCGGCGCCGGACTCTCCATCGGCGGCCGGGTGGTGTCCGGCGCGCACGGCGTGGCGGGCGAGATCGGGCATCTGCCGGTGACCGGCGTCGAACGGATCTGCACCTGCGGCAACACCGGTTGCGTCGAGGCGGTCGCCTCCACCCACGCCATCGCCGAGCAGGCCCGGCAGGCCACCGGGGACCCGAAGCTGACCATGGACGACGCGGTGCGCCTCGCACACGCCGGGGACCCCACCGTCCGCGCGGTCTTCGCCCGTGCCGGCCACGCCGTGGGCCTGGCCCTGGCCTGTGTCGCCAACCTCATCGGACCGGAACGCATCATCATCTCCGGCGAGGGCGTGGCCTCCTACGACCTGTTCGCGGACCACATCCGGCAGGCGTTCGTGGACCACGCGTTCGGCGCCGCGGTGGACTGCGATCTCCTGGTGCGCCCGCTGCCGTTCGAGGAGTGGGCGCGCGGCGGCGCAGCGGTCGCGGCGCAGCGCGTGTTCGCTCCCACCAGGTAGCCGCGGGTCCCGGCGGACGCGGGTCCGGGTGCCCAGCCCCCCGGCAGGGCACCCGGACCCGACGGCGTGTCGCGCTCGTCAGTGACGGGCGCCCGGCGTGTCGGCCTCGGTGACGTCGACCGCGGCCCAGGCCTGGTCGACGGTGCGGTACTCGACGCTGCTCGCGCCGTAGAGGTCACCGGCCGCCTTCAGCGTCGCGATGCGCGCGTCGTGGAAGTCGGTCGAGGAGACCATGTACCGGGTCAGGGCTCGGTAGAAGATCGCCGTGGCCTTGGCGCGGCCGATGCCGGTGACCGTGGACCCGTCGTAGGTCGGCGAGTCGTAGGTGGTGGCGCCGATCTTCTTGCGGCCGCTGCCCTCGGCGAGCAGGTAGAAGGCGTGCGAGGAGACGCCGGAGCCGGCGTGCACCTCGGCGTTCGCCACTTCGGGCGACCAGTAGTCGACGGTGCCTTCGAGGCGGTCGAGCGAGGGGTGGTCGAGGCGGCGCAGGAACTTCTGGCGCAGGCCCAGCTTCTCGCCCAGCAGGTAGTTCGGCGGGTTCTTCGGGTTGTCGGCGAAGAACTCCACGCCGGAGCCGAAGATGTCGGCCAGCGACTCGTTCAGCGCGCCCGGCTCGCCGAACTGGTTGCCGTCGTTGTCGACGCGGGTCGGTTCGAGCTTGGCGGTGGCGTCCACCACGCCGTGGGTCAGCTCGTGGCCGGTGACGTCGAGGACGACCAGCGGCTTGTTGATCTCGTCGCCGTCCCCGTCGCCGTACAGCATGCAGCCGCAGGTGGAGTCCCAGAAGGCGTTGCCGACCTTCGTGCCCCAGTGGACCATGGCGCGGGCGGGCCTGGAGTTGTTCGCTATGCCCTTGCGGCCGAAGGTCTTCCGGTAGAAGTCCAGGGTCTCGGTGATGCCGTACTGGGCGTCGGCGGCGGCGCTGCCCCGGTTGCTGGTGGTGCCGTTGCCCCAGCTGTCGGTGGTGCTGGTGAACTTGGTGCCCTGACCGAAGCTCTCGGTCTCCCTGCCCTTGGCGTCCCGGGTCTCGGTGCCGTAGCGGGTGGGGTCCTTGAGCAGGAAGTTCTTGCGGGCGGTCTGCGTGGTGGTGAGCGGGACCTTGCCGACGAAGAGGGACCGGCCGGAGCCGTGGGCGGTCGCCGGGTAGCGGGCGGCGGCGGAGGCGGACGCGCCGGCAAGTGCCTGTGCTTGCAGTCCGGTGCCGGTGGCCGGGTCGAGGGTCTCGCCGTGACGGCGGAGGGTGTCCAGCAGGCGGGGCGAGAGGAACTCGTCGCTGTCCGGCGTGTTGCTGCGCACCCTGCCGGTGAGGGCGTCGACGACGACCGTGCTGGAGCCGCTCGCTCCGTCGACGGAGACCTGGAAGGCGAGGGCGGCGCCGCCGTCGCGGGCGTCCACCACGAGCCGGGCGGTGCCGGCGTCGCCGTCGGCGGCCGCGGCGGCCTTCTCCTCTGCCTGGCGGGCGGTCAGCTTCGCCTCGGTGGCGGCGGGCCGGACCGTGTGGTCGGCCGCCCGGGTGACGCCGGTGTAGGCCAACCGACGGGAAAGATGGACGACGAGGTCGCCGCCGAGCACCGGCATCCCCCGGTGGGTGCGGACGAAGCGGACATGGCGCGCCCCTTCGGGGTCGATCATCACGTCCTGCGGCTGGAGCTCGTCGCCCGCGCCGACACCGGTCGCCGCCGCGTGGGCGAAAGCCGCGGTCCGGGCCGCCATCACCACCTGCGCCGCCGTCGTGGCGGAGGCCGCCGCGGCCGGCTGCCGTTCCCCCGTCGCGGGACCGGCGAAGGCCGTGCCGGCCAGCCCCGTGGCGGCCGTCGTCACGGCGACGGCGACCGCCATGCTGCGTATGTGCGCGCTACGCACTGATCAGGGTCCTTCGTTCGAAGGCGGCCGTGGTCGTCAACCGCCTTGCGGCAGGGCGCCGTTGGGCGCCGAGGGGGCTGGTCGGGCCCCGGGCCGCAACCCTTCCGGACGAGTCATGTCCATGTAAAGCGCAATTCGTCGCTTTTCTTGCTTTTCGTGGCAATATTTGGCGAATCCGCACCGCGCGGTGATCAGCGAGTGACCAACTGTGCGTCGGCTGTGGAGATGTGACGGGATGCGAGAGGGTTCCCCGAGCTGGCTGTGACTCATCTCGCATCGAAGACAGCTCAGAGAGGAACAGGTCCGAATGGTCTCGGCAATGGTGTGCAGAAGTGCGGTGCTGGGGGCGGTGACGCTGTCGCTGCTCGCGGTCCCCGCCCAGGCGGCGCCCCTGAAGACGGCGGCGAAGGCCCGGACGGCCGCCACCCTTCCGGCGCCCGACACCGCGGGGCTGGCCGCGGTGCTGCGCTCGGTGGTGGCCAAGGGCGCGCCGGGCGCGATGGCCCGCATCGACGACGGAACCCAGGTCTACCGGTCCGCTCAGGGCGTCGCCGACCGCGGGAGCCGGCGAGGCCTGACCACCTCCGACCGCTTCCGGGTGGGCAGCGTCACCAAGACGTTCTCGACGGTGGTCCTGCTGCAGCTGGTGGACGAGGGCAGGCTCGCCCTGGACGCGCCGGTCAACCGCTACCTGCCGGGGCTGCTGCCGGACGACCGGATCACCGTGCGGCACCTGCTGAGCCACCGCAGCGGCCTGTACGACTACACCAACGACATGTTCGCCGACAGCGTGTCCGGCTTCGAGGCCGTGCGCAACAAGGTCTTCACCTACCGCCAGCTGGTGGACCTGTCCCTGAAGAAGGCGCGCACCAACGCGCCCGGCGCCGCCTACTCGTACTCCAACACCAACTTCGTGGTCGCCGGCATGCTGATCGAGAAACTCACCGGGCACAGCGTGCGCACGGAGTACCAGAACCGCATCTTCAAGCCCCTGAAGCTGAACGACACCTTCTACGTCCACCCCGACACGAAGATCCCGGGACAGCACGCCAACGGCTACCTCACCGCGGACCGGGCGGGCGCCGCGCCCGTCGACGCCACGGACCAGACGGTCTCCTGGGCGCAGAGCGCGGGCGCCATCGTCTCCAGCGCACGCGACCTCGACACGTTCTACTCGGCGCTGATGCGCGGCAAGCTGACGTCGGCCGCCCGCCTCGCGGAGATGGAGCGCTTCACCCGCGTCAACTCCAACACCTCCTACGGCCTCGGGCTGCGCCGCCGGGACCTGTCCTGCGGGGTCTCGGTGTACGGCCACACGGGCGCCGTGCAGGGCTACTACACGTACGCCTTCACCAGCAAGGACGGCAGGCGCAGCGTCACCGCGCTCGCCAACGCCTCCAACAGCTCCGACGTGCTCAACACACTGGCGGCCACCCTGGAGCCGGTGTTCTGCGGCAAGCAGAGGTCCCCGCGGAGCGCGGCCGTGCCGCTGGAGCACGAGGACGTGGCACCGGCCGTGCCGCGGGAGCAGTAGCGCCACGGCTCCCGGAGGGAACCTCGCGCCCGGGCCGGACGTTCAACCGGCGACTCCTCCACCGGGCGCGACGTTCGGCCCCCGACCGCGTAGAGGCGGCGCGATGAGCGAGCTGGTCCCCGGGAGCAATCTGCCCCTTCCGGGCGGCGCGCTGACGCTGCGGGTGCCCGGCCCCTTCGACGTGTCGGCACTGATCACCGACGAGAGCGGCAAGGTCGGCGGCGACGCCGACTTCGTCTTCTACAACCAGCCGGACGCGCCCGGCGTCCGGCTGCGCGGTGACACGCTGACCGTCGAGCCGGGCCTGCTGCGGGCCGGCGCGCAGCGCGTCACCCTCACGGTCACCGCCGCCGAGCCCGGCACCCCGCTCGGCCGGCTGCCCGCCGCCACCCTGCACGTGATGGACCGCCTCGGCCGCACGGTGGCCCGCTTCGCACCGCCGCGCCCGCAGACCGAGACCCTGCTGCTGCTCTCCGAGATATACCGCCGGGGCACCGGCTGGAAGCTGCGCGCGATCGGCCAGGGGTACGCGGACGGACTGGCCGGGCTCGCCCGGGACTTCGGGGTCGACGTGGTCGAGGACCGGCAGCCCTCCCCCGGCTCCCGCGCCGCCATTCCGGCCCAGCGCACGGCGGCCTCGCCGGCCCGCCCCTCCACGGCCGCGCTCCCCGATCCGGACGGCCTGCTGGGCCTGGTCAACTCCGCCCGCGCCCGGGCCGGCCGCCCGCCGGTGGCCCCCGACGCCCGGCTCACCTCCGCCGCTCTCGCCCACGCCACGGCGATGGCCGCCGCGGGACGGCCGGCCGGCGAGAGCAGCGACGGGGTCTCCGTCCACCAGCGGATCAGCGCCACCGGATTCGCCTACGTCACCGTCGGCGAACACCTCGTCTCCGGCCCCCGCACCCCGGCCGAGTTCGTCGACTACTGCCTGCGGACCGAGGACGCCCGACGCACCCTGCTCGACCCGGCGTTCACCCATGCGGGCCTCGCCCACGCCCGCGGCCCGCGGGACGGGGACACCTACTGGACCGCGCTGTGGGCCAGACCCCTCACCCAGGCCGAACTGACCCGCACCCGCGCCGAGGTCGCCGACCTCACCAACCGGGAGCGCACCCGGGCCGGGCTGCGGCCGCTCGCGGCGGATCCGCAGCTCGCGGCGGCCGCGCAGGCGTACAGCACGGACATGGCGACCCGCGACTTCTACTCGCACACCTCCCCGGAGGGCACCCAGCCCTGGGACCGGGCCGCCGCCGCGGGCTCGCGGCGGCGCACCATCGGGGAGAACATCGCCTGCGGCCAGCGCTCCGCGGCCGAGGTGGTGGAGGGCTGGATGAACAGCCCGGGGCACCGGGCCAACATCCTCAAACCGGACTTCACCCACATAGGCATCGGCTTCGCCGGAGGCGGCCGGGCCGGCACCTACTGGACCCAGCTGTTCGGTGCCTGAACCGGTACCGTCCGTGATCTTGGCGGAACGGGTCCGTCCGGGACACCATGCCCGGCATGAAGGGTGATCTTTTTTCCAGTCAGCACATGGTGGCACCGGCGACCGAGCCGGGCATGACGGTCGAGAACGCGAAGTGCCTGCGCTACGCGGTCAACGGCGAGATGTACGCCCGCCAGGGCGCGATGATCGCGCACCGCGGCGGCCTGAAGTTCGAGCGCAAGGGCCAGGGCGTGGGCGGAATGCTCAAGCGCGCGGTCACCGGCGAGGGGCTGCCGCTGATGTCCGTCCAGGGCCAGGGCGAGGCCTGGTTCGCGCACGAGGCGCAGAACTGTTTCATCGTGGAGATCGAGCCGGGCGACCAGTTCACCGTGAACGGCCGTAACGTGCTGTGCTTCGACGCCACGCTCTCGTACGAGATCAGGACGGTGAAGGGGTCCGGCATCGCCGGCGGCGGCCTGTTCAACAGCGTGTTCTCCGGGCACGGCAGGCTCGGCCTGGTCTGCGACGGCAACCCGCTGGTGCTCCCGGTCTCGCCGCAGGCCCCGGTGTACGTCGACACGGACGCGGTGGTGGGCTGGACCGCGCACCTGCAGACCTCGCTGCACCGCTCGCAGTCCATCGGTTCGATGCTGCGCGGCGGTTCCGGTGAGGCGGTCCAGCTGATGCTCCAGGGCGAGGGCCATGTCGTGGTCCGGCCGAGCGAGGCGACCCCGCAGAAGGTGCAGCAGCACTGACGCCCGGCTGCCCTGGTCAGTACGGCCCGGCCGCGGCGGCCGGTCCGGGCTGACCAGGACGGTCCGGGTTGACCGGGACGGTCCGGGTTGACCGGGACGGTCCGGGTTGACCAGGACGGTCCGGCCGGGTGAGGGTGCGAACGGTGCGGACCGTCGCCCCGCGCCGGAAGGGTGAACCGCCTTGAACGGCATCATCGGCATCGCGGACCTCGAAGCCGCGGCCCGGGTCGTCGAAGGACACGTCGTACGCACCCCCACCGTGCCCAGTCCCGGCCTGTCGGAGCTGCTCGGCGTCCCGGTCACCGCCAAGCTCGAACTCCTCCAGCGCACCGGCTCCTTCAAGGCGCGCGGTGCCGCGGCGAAGCTGCTCTCGCTGAGCGAGGCCGAGCGGGCGGCCGGCGTGGTGGCGGTCAGCGGCGGCAACCACGGCATCGCCCTCGCGGTGATGGCCGCGGCCCTCGACGTGAAGGCGACCGTGGTGATGCCGCGGACGGCACCCGCGCGGTCGATCCGGCTGGCCGAGGCCGCCGGGGCGTCGGTGCGGCTCACCGACGGCATGGACTCGGCGTTCGAGCTGGTGCCGCGGCTGCGGGACGAGGGGCTCACCCTGGTCCACCCCTTCGACGACCCGGTGGTGATCGCCGGGCAGGGCACGGTGGGTCTGGAACTCGCCGAGGACGCGGACGGCGACCTCACGGACGTGATCGTCAGCGTCGGCGGCGGGGGCCTGATCGCGGGCGTCGCGGCGGCCCTGCGGGCCCGTCGGCCCGCGGTGCGCGTGTGGGGCGTGGAGACGGCGGGCGCCCAGGCGATGTCCGAGGCGCTCGCGGCGGGCGGTCCGCTGCCGGTCGCGGTGTCGTCGATCGTGACGACGCTCAGCGCGCCGTCCGTGTCCCGGCTGACGTACGACCACGCGGTGGCGCTGGTGGAGGAGGTGCTGGTGGTGCCGGACCGGGAGGCGGTGCGGGGCAGCCTGGAGTTCGCGGAGCACGCCAAGGTCTGGACCGAGCCGGCCGCCGGCTGTCTGCTGCCCGCGGCCCGGCAGGTGCTCGACCGGGTCGGTGGCGGCGCGCGGATCGGGCTCGTGGTGTGCGGGGGCAATGTGACGCACCAGGAGATCGCGGGGTGGACGGAGCGCTTCGGGCTGGACTGACCAGCGGATCGCAGCCGGGCTTTTACCGTCGGTTACCCGCAGGTCGAAGCCCGGTCATTCGCTGTCTTCCTCAAGTGCCCGATGGGTGCGGCCACTTGAATAGAAGGCAAGAACGGGTCCCGAGTTGCAGATTCTTTGAACAAACCCGGGTCCGTCCCGCGTACCTCTGGTCAAGGACGAGACAGGGGTTTCAGCGAGGGATGACGATGGTCAAGGCGCATGTCTCCGCACAAGAGTTGGTCGCCGGAAGGTACCGGCTCCTCGAAGTCGCCGACCGCGAGCCGAACCGCGTCAGCTGGTACGCGGAGGACGTGCAGGCCGAGCGGCCGCGTCTGGTGACCGAGATCGCGCTTCCCGAGGTGCCCACCGAGGACACCGTGCGCCGGGCCACCGCCCGCATCCTGCGTTCCTCCGAGGTGATGAGCGCGCTGCGGCCGGGCCGGGTGGCCATGGTGATCGACGCCTTCGAGGAGGCGGGCGCGCTGTGGACGGTGACGGAGGTGATCGACGGCACGCCGCTCAGCGAACTGCTCGCCCAGCAGTCCACGTTCACCTACGTGCGGGCCGCGCGCATCGGTCTGGAAGTGCTCGACGTGCTGGAGGCCGCGCACGCCGACGGCTACACGCACGGCGAGCTCAGCCCCGGGCAGATCTTCGTCCGCGACCGGGGCCCGGTCGTCGTCACCGGGTTCGGCCTGGCGGGCGTGACGCTGTCGCCCCGGGTCACCGCGCCGTCGTACGCCTCGCCGGAGCAGGCCCGCGACGAGCGCATCGGCCCCGCCGCCGATCTGTGGGCGCTCGGCGCGATCCTCTACACGATGGTCGAGGGGCGGCCGCCGTTCCGGGACCGGGGCAAGACGGAGGCCACCCTCAAGGGCGTGGACCGGCTGCCGTTGCGCACCCCGCTGCGGGCCGGCCCGCTGACCCAGGTGGTGCAGGGGCTGCTGCGGAAGAACTCCCGGGAGCGGCTCGGCCGGGCAGTGGTGCGTCAGGCACTGACACGTGTCCTGGAAGAGGACCCCGGCACGGTCGCGCAGTCCGCGCCCGTCTCCCGGCTGCGCGGCGCCTATGTGGCGGCCCGGTCCTCCGGGTGGAGCAGGACCACCATGATCGGCGGGACCGCGCTGGCCGTGCTCACCGTGTCGGTCGCGGTGCTGGCCGCGACCCAGGGCCTGCCCGGCGCCTCCTCGGCGGGCTCGGCCCCGAGCACCTCCGCGACGGCCGGCGGCCCGGCCGCGCGCACGGACGGCAACGCCCCCGGCCCCTCGCCTTCGCGGACGGCGTCCACCTCCGCCACCCCGTCCGCGTCCGCGTCGGCGTCCCCGTCGGCCACCGCCTCGGCCTCGGTCACGGCGGGTGCCCTGCCGGCCGGGTTCCGCCGCTACACCGCCCCGGAGGGCTTCTCCGTGGCGCTCCCGCAGGGCTGGAAGCGTCTCGACACCGCCCGGGACGACGTCGCCTACCGCGTCACCTTCGGTCCGGGCGGCGACGATCCGCGCACCCTGGCGGTCACCTACAGCACCCAGGCCGGCCCGGACCCGGTCGCGATCTGGCGGGACGACGTGGAACCGGGACTGGAGAAGCTGGCCGGCTACCACCGGGTCGGCGAGATCGAGGCGACCACCTACCAGGGCCACAGGGCAGCGGACATGGAATGGCTGTCCGGCACGGGTACCGGCCGGGTGCACACCTTCGGCCGCGGCTTCCTGCTCGGCGGTGGCCGCAGCTTCTCGCTGCGCGTCACGGCACCGGCCGCCGCCTGGGACGACGCCGCGGACCAGCTCGCCCTGAAGACCTTCCTGGCGACGTTCCGCATCTCCGCGAGCTGATCCGTTTTCCGGCCGCCCTGCCGGGGACTCGGCGACCATGGTGCAAATCGGATACACGATGATGACCGAGCAGGCCGGTCCACGTGATCTCGTGGACCATCTGGTGGGGGCCGAGGAGGCGGGCTTCGACTTCTCGGTGGCCTCGGACCACTACTTTCCGTGGTTGCGTTCGCAAGGCCACTCGCCGTACGTGTGGAGCGTGCTCGGTGCCGCCGCCCAGGCCACCGAGCGGATCCCGCTGATGACGTACGTGACCTGTCCGACGTTCCGCTACCACCCGGCGGTCGTGGCGCAGAAGGCGGCGACCGTGCAGCTGCTGTCCGGGGGCCGGTTCCGGCTCGGCCTCGGCTCGGGCGAGAACCTCAACGAGCACGTGGTGGGCGGCGGCTGGCCCTCGGTGGACGTACGGCACGAGATGCTGGAAGAGGCGGTGGAGATCATCAGGGCGCTGTTGCGGGCGGCCATGTCAACCACCGGGGCACCCACTTCGACGTGGAGTCCGCCCGCCTGTGGGACCTGCCGGACGAGCCGCCGCCGATCGGCATCGCGGTCTCCGGGGAACAGTCCTGCACGGTCGCCGGGCATCTCGCCGACCTGGTCATCGCCACCGAGCCGAAGGCCTCCCTCCTCGACGCCTTCGACCGGCACGGCGGGTCGGGCAAACCCCGGGTCGGCCAGCTGCCGGTGTGCTGGGACCCCGACCGGGACACGGCGGTGAAGCGCGCGCACGCCCAGTTCCGCTGGTTCGGCAACGGCTGGAAGGTCAACTCCGAACTGCCGCACCCCGACTCCTTCGAGTCCGCGACGCAGTTCGTCACCCAGGACGACGTGGCCGCGTCCATCCCGTGCGGGGACGACCCGGACGACTTCGTCGAGGCCGTACGGCCGTACGCGGAGGCCGGGTTCGGGGAGGTAGCCCTGGTGCAGATCGGCGGCGAGTCGCAGCCGGAGTTCCTGGAGTGGTCCCGCGGGACGCTGCTGCCGGCGCTGCGCGACGCCTTCGGCTGATCTTCGACGGTCCGGCAAAACACGGCCAACGGGTCGATATAGGCTGCCTGCCGGTATCCGTGCAGTCCGGCAGCTTTCAGGAGTGTCCTCCGTGACCCTGGCGATCGACCCGTCCGAGACGTCCGGCGCGTCCCCGGCTCCCCTCTCCGACCTGGTGGCGCGGGACGCCCGCGAGTTCGGCGCGTACGTGCGGGCCGGAAGCTGGGCGTTCGGGCTGATGGTGGCCCGCAGCGTGCGGCCGGGAGGACAGGGCGCGGACGGGACGCCGAAGGTGTCGGCTAAGGAGTTCGCCGAGCTGGCCGGCTGCTCCGCGGAGCGCGTCATGCGCTACTACAAGGCCTGGGACAAGGCCGCCGACGACGGTCTGGTCCCGCACTTCGAGGCCCTCGCCCCGGGTCAGGAGGTGCAACTCCCCGATTCGGACGTCTGGCCGGACTACTACGTCTCCCGCAACAGTGCCACCTCCGGGCGCGGCACGGCGATCGCGGAGGTGGCCGCGGCCGAGGGCATCCGTCCCACCAAGGCCCTGGAGGTCGCCGAGAACCCCACCGCGCTGCGCGCCGCGATCCTCGCCGACCCGTCCACCGCCCGCGCCGCCCGCTCGGCCCTCCTCGACCGCATCAAGGAGGGACCCGGACCTGCAGACCGTGCTCGCCAGGGACGTGGTCCGCACCGCCGACCTGAAGAAGGCCGTCGCCACCGAGAGCCGCTCGGCCGACCGGATCGGCTACGTCCGGCAGATCGCCGAGTCCGGCCAGATCAGGACCCCGGCCGGGCAGACCGTCGACGCGCCGCGGGACCTGCGCCAGGAGGCCGAGCGCCATCTCTCGCTCCTGGACGAACTCGACGAGGACGAGGACACCGGCGCGTGGGCGACCGAGGCCTACGACAGCATGAAGAACCTCGTCGTGGAGGCGGTGGAGGCCGACCCGGAGCTACGGGTCCAGGAGAAGCGCACCAAGTTCTACAACAGCCTCCAGAAGGCGACCAAGGCGTTCGAGGAGCTGACCTTCGACGACGCCCAGGACTTCTACGAGGACGACATGATCCAGCGCCTGGAGGACCTCCAGCAGGCCATCGGCTCCTGCCTGGCGGCACTGCGCGGCACCAAGGGCACGCCGGACCCGGAGGGCACGCGGGCTCCGTAGGACGGAGGTCAATTCCGCTGCGGATTGAGCGTTTTTCCCGTGAGAGGGGTACTAGAGGGCACCAAGCCGATCGTTCTCGGAGGCCACTCGCGTGAACCCCATCGTGCACAGGACTCTGGTCGTACAGCTCCGGACGGACGGGACGGGCCGCTGTCCCGTCCTCGCCCATCTGTCGTACGACCCCGGTGACCCGTTCGCCGTCACCGCGCTGTTCACCCTGGACGGCCGCGTACTCGCCCGGTGGCGGCTGGACCGGGAGATGCTGAACGACGGGCTGCGAGAGCCGGTCGGGGTGGGGGACGTCCGGCTGCGTCCCGTACGGCAGGGGCGCTGGAGGGAAATGCGTATGGATTTCCTCGGCGACCCGCTGCCCGGCGGCAGCCGCCACCACGCGGTGGTGTTCGCCTGGGCGCCCGCGCTGGCCTCCTTCCTCGGCGACACCTACATGGCCGTGCCGCCCGGCCGCGAGGAGGTCCCGGTGGACGACCTCCTCGCGGAGATCCTCGCCACCGGCTGAACGGGCGCTCCTAGCGGAGATCCTCGCCACCGGCTAACGGGCGTGCGCGGCGCACGGGCCCGGCTCAGCGCGTCGGGTGGCGGTGCCGGGCCCACAGCGGCAGTCCGTACCAGCACACCATGTACCAGACGACGACGGCCGCCACCGCCCAGGTCACAGGGCTGCCGCCGGTGGCCACCCGGAGGATCAGCACCAGGGAGGCGGTCATGGTGGCCAGCAGCAGGAAGAGGCCGACCGAGGTGAGCCGGGACGCCATCCGCACCGCCTGCGCCTTCACCCTGCGGCCGGCGACGAGCCGGTGCAGCGACACCGGGCCGATGAGGGCGCCCGTTGCGGACGCGCCCAGAACGACGGTCACGATGTAGATCGTCTTGTCCACGTCGGAGAGCTGGGCGTACTTCTGCTGGAAGACCACGGTGAGCAGGAACCCGAAGAGGATCTGCACTCCGGTCTGGGCGACGCGCACCTCCTGGATGAGCTCGCCCCACATCCGGTCGGCGCGCTCCTCCTCCGTCTCGTCGCGCCCGGTGCGCCGCTCCTGGTCAGTCATGGGTTACGGGTAACCGTCGGGCCGGTCCCGCAAACGGTACGGGCCGGGGCGGGCGGGGCGCCGCTCCCGGCCCGTACCGGTACTACCAGCGGCTCTCCACCTGTTCCTTGATCCGGCGGTCGTACAGCGCGCGGATCGCGGCGACCGTCTCCCCGGACAGCTCCGGGAGCCCGGCGGCGGCCGCGTTGGCGCGGGCCTGCTCCGGGTTGCGGGCGCCCGGGATCACCGTGGTCACGCCGGGCTGGTCGATGATCCAGCGCAGGGCGAGCTGGGCCGGGGTGTATCCCTCGGGGGCGAGGGCGGCGAACTCGGCGGCGGCCTCGACGCCCGTCGCGTAGTCCACGCCGGAGAAGGTCTCGCCCTGGTCGAAGGCCTCGCCGTGCCGGTTGTACGTGCGGTGGTCGTCGGCCGCGAAGACGGTGTCCTTGGTGTACTTGCCGGACAGCAGCCCGGAGGCGAGCGGCACGCGCGCGATGATGCCGACGCCGGCCTCCCGGGCGGCCGGGAGCACCTCGTACAGCGGCTTCATGCGGAACGGGTTGAGGATGATCTGCACGCTGGCCACGCCCGGGCGGGCGATCGCGGTGAGGGCCTCCGCGCTGGTCTCGACGCTGACGCCGTAGGCGGCGATGCGCTCCTCCTCGACCAGGGTGTCGAGGGCGTCGTACACGGCGTCCGAGGAGTAGACCGGGGTCGGCGGGCAGTGCAGCTGCACCAGGTCCAGGCGGTCCACGCCGAGGTTGCGGCGCGACCGGTCGTTCCACGCGCGGAAGTTGTCCAGGACGTAGTTCTCCGGGACCTGCTCGGCCCGGCGACCCATCTTGGTCGCCACCAGCACGTCCAGGTCCGGCCTGCCGCGCAGGAAGGCGGCGATGGTCTGCTCGCTGCGCCCGTCGCCGTACACGTCGGCGGTGTCGAAGAAGGTCACCCCCGACTCGGCCGCCGTCTCCAGAACGGCGAGGGCCTCCTTGTCGTCCACCTCGCCCCAGTCGGCGCCGAGCTGCCATGTGCCGAGGCCGACGACCGATGCCCGCTGCCCCGACCTGCCGATTACGCGTTCGTCCATGGCGCCAGTGTGTCATCCGCCGCCGACAACGGTGTCACGGGCCGGCACGCCGCTCCCGCCCACCTGGGAATCCTTCACTCACACGGGTGATTGTGGTGGACGGAAAACGGAGGTGTGTCAACCGGCGCCTAGCGTGACCACATGGTTGACCATTCACCGAACAACTCGCCGTCCACGGACGGCTGGAGCCGTCGGGGCTTCCTGCGGTCCGCCGCCGCGCTCGCCGCCGTTCCGGTAGTGCTCGCCGCCGACCCGGCGGTGGCCGCCGCCGAGCTGCCCGGCTTCCCGGCGGAGGTGGTGCCCTACCGTTCCGCGTACCGCAACTGGGTCGGTGAGATCACCGCCGACGGGCTGTGGGCCTGTGCCCCGGCCGACGCCGGTCAGGTGCTCGCCGTCGTCGACTGGGCCTGGCGCAACGGGTGGCGGGTGCGCGCGCGTGGCTCCTCGCACGGCTGGTCGCCCCTGACGATCACGGAGAGGACCGGTGCCGGCGACCGGGTTCTGCTCGTGGACACCGCGAGCCGTCTCACCGGCCTCTCCCTGGACTCCGGTACCGCGGTCCGGGCGGGCACCGGGGTCACCTTGGAGGCGCTGCTCACCTTCCTCGAAGGCCATGGCCTCGGGCTCACCGCCGCGCCCGCGCCGGGCGACCTGACGCTCGGCGGCGCGCTCGCGATCGACGCGCACGGCACCGCGGTACCGGCCGACGGCGAGGAACCGGTGCCCGGGCACACCTACGGCTCGCTGAGCAACCTGGTGCTGTCGCTGACGGCGGTGGTGTGGGACGGGAACGCCGGAGCGTACGTCCTGCGGACGTTCCGGCGCGACGAGGCGGACTGCGCGGCGCTGCTGACGCACCTGGGCCGTGCGCTGGTCACCGAGGTCGTGCTGCGGGTGGGCGCGAACAGCAGTCTGCGGTGCGTCAGCCGCACCGACGTCCCGGCCGCCGAACTGTTCGCGGCGCCCGGTTCCGGCGGCCGGACCCTGGACGGCTTCCTCCGGCGGTCCGGGCGGGTGGAGGCCATCTGGTTCGCCTTCACCGAGTACCCGTGGCTGAAGGAGTGGAGCGTCGCCCCGGTCCGGCCGCCCGGCGCACGGCACGTGACCTCGCCGTACAACTACCCCTTCTCCGACAACGTGCCGACCGTGGTCGCCGACCTGGTGGGGCGGATGGTGTCCGGCGCCGCCTGGTATCTGGCGCCGGTGCTCGGGAACGCGCAACTGGACGTGGCGGCGCTGGGGCTGGTGGCGACGCTGTCCTCGGACATCTGGGGAGCGTCGAAGAACACGCTGCTGTACGTCAGGCCGACCACGCTGCGGGTGGGCGCGAACGGGTACGCGGTGCTGACGCGGCGGGCCGAGGTGCAGCGGGTGGTGCACGAGTTCACCTCGTTCTACCGGGAACGGCTCACCGCGTACGCCGCGTCGGGGCGGTTCCCGGTCAACGGGTCGGTGGAGATCCGGGTGACGGGGCTGGACGAGGCGTCCGACGCCGGGGTGGCGGGGGCACAGGTGCCGTCGCTGTCGGCGGTACGGCCCCGGGAGGGAGCCGACACCGCCGTGTGGCTGGATGTGCTGACCCTGCCGGGGACGCCTCATGCGGAGGCGTTCCTGCGGGAGTTGGAGGGGTTCCTCTTCGAGAGGTTCGAGGGGACGCGGGTCGAGTGGTCGAAGGGGTGGGGTTATACGGAGTCGGGTGTGTGGAGTGACGAGGTGGTGCTCGGGACGAGGGTCCCTGAGTCCTTCGGGGGTGCGGTGTGGGACGCGGCGGTCGACACGCTCGACCGCCTCGATCCGCACCGGGTTTTCAGTAACGGCTTCCTGGACGGGGTGCTCGTGCGCCGTTGATGTCTGCGGGGCCGTGGGGCCGGTCGCGCGGTCCCCCGCGCCCCTACGGGGCGCCGAAGTAGTGCCCCTCCGCCAAGTCCTGGATCAGGCCCGGCTGTTCCGGCTTCCAGCCGAGGAGATTCCTGGTCCGCTCGCTCGACGTCGCGTTGTCGACGGCCGCCGCCAGGCCCAGCCAGCCGAAGTGGGCCTGGGCCTCGTCCGCCGGGACGCTCCGCACCGGGACGCCGAGGCCACCGCCGATCGCCGCCGCGATGTCCTTGAAGGGGACGCCCTCGTCGGCCGCGCCGTGCAGACCGGTGCCGGCCGGAGCCGACTCCAGGGCCAGGCGGAACAGGCGGGCCGCGTCCAGGCGGTGGACGGCCGGCCAGCGGTTGGTGCCGTCGCCGACGTACGCGGCGACGCCCTTCTCCCGGGCCACGCCGATCAGCCGGGGCACGAAGCCCTGGTCGCCGCGGCCGTGCACCGACGGGGCCAGCCGCACCACCGCGCTGCGCACGCCGCGCCCGGCGAGGGCGAGCGCCGCGAGGTCGGGATCGGCGCGGTAGGTGCCCGGTACCGGAGTGTCCTCCTCCGTCGCCACCCCGTCGACCGAGGCCAGCATCATGGTGCCCGAGGTCACCACGAAGGGCCGGTCCGAGCCCTCCAGCGCGGTGCCGACCGCCTCGATCACCCGCAGGTCGGCCTCGGCCGCGCGGGTGAGGTCCGGGAGGGCGTCGTGGTTGAAGGCCAGGTGGATCACGCCGTCGGTACCGGCTGCCGCGCGGGCCAGGTCCCCGGGGTCGTCGAGGCTGCCGCGGTGCACTTCGGCGCCCGCCGCCCGCAGGGCCTCGGCCGACTTCGCCGAGCGGGCGAGGGCGAGCACCCGGTGGCCCGCGCCGAGGAGTTCGGGGATGACGGCGGAGCCGATGAAGCCGCTGCCGCCGGTGACGAATACCCGCATGGTGGGTGCTCCTTCGAGGGAGGGGGTCGGGCTTCCATCGTTCGGGCGGCGGGCTGCCGGCGTCCAAAGCCTCTTTCGCAAGACGCCATGCGTTTCCGGCATGAGCGCAGGTCACCGGTCGTATCCTGGGAGGTATGGCCGATCCCGCTTCCGTCCCCGACCTCGATCTGCGGCTCGTCCGGTACTTCACCGTCGTCGCCGGGCAGCGGCACTTCGGGCGAGCGGCGGCTGTCCTGCACATCACGCAGCCGGCGCTGAGCAGGCAGATCCAGCGGCTGGAGCAGGTGCTGGGGGCGCGGCTCTTCGACCGCACCCCGCAGGGGGCCCGCCTCACCGAGGCCGGCGAGGTGTTCCTGCCGCGGGCCGAGGCGCTGCTGCGGGCCGCGGGCGAGGCGGCCGCCGCCACCCGGGCCGCCGCCGAACCGAGCCGGATCACCGTCGGGTACATCGACGGGATCTTCGTCACCGCCGCCGTACGCGACCTGCGCCGCCGTTGTCCGGACGCCGACGTGCGGACCCTGCACCTCGACTGGGGCGAGACGCGCGAGGCCCTGCTGACGGGGCGCGTGGACGCGGTCGTGACCCGGCTGCCACTGGCCACGGAGGGCTTGCGGGTGACGGTGCTCTACGACGAGCCGCGGGTCCTGGTCGTCCCGCTGGACCACCGGCTGGCCGGGAAGGAGTCGGTGACGCTCGACGACATCGCCGGCGAGCCGCTGCCCCGCGGCCAGGATCCGCTCTGGAACGCGTTCTGGCGCGTCGATCCCCGCCCGGACGGCAGTCCGGCGCCCGACGGGCCGCTGATCGGCGCGGTGGCGGACAAGTTCGAGCACGTCGCCGCCGGGCAGGCCGTGGCGATCGTGCCCCTGGTGCCCGGCGCGGCCATCCGCCCCGACCTGACCACCGTCCCGCTGGACGGCGTCGAGCCGAGCCACGTGGTCCTGGCGACCCGCGCCGGCGACGGCCACCGGCTGACGGCCGCGTTCCGCGGGTCGGCCGAGGCGCTGTTGAGGGGGCAGCGCCCCGAAGGGGCGCGGGGACCTGCGCGACCGGCCGCGACGGCGCCGCAGTCGAGCGACGGCACATCGCGGCGCCTGCAGCAGTGAGTGGTGGCGGCTACGGCGTCAACTGGGCCTGGACGGCCGGACCGTAGCGGTTGGCGATGTCGCCGACGTCGGTGGCCGCGCCGTCGCGCAGCCGGGGGCCGCGGGCGATACCGTACATCACGCCCAGGCCGATGAGCTGGGCGACGGCGAGTTCGGCGCGCAGGTCCGGGTCGGGTCCGGTGAGCCGGGCGGCGAGGGCGTCGACCACGTGGGCGCGGAAGTTGGCGCGCAGCACCTCTCCGTGGTCGCCGTGCAGGGGTGCGAAGACGATGCGCAGCAGCGGGTCGGCGCCGCGGTCGCGCTGGCTCTCCAGGACGTGCCGCACCATGTGCCGGCCGAGGTCGTCCAGGGGTGCGTCCAGCAGGGCGGCCGCGTCGGTGTCGAAGGACATGACGCGGGCGAACAGGCTGTCCTTGTTGCCGAAGTACTTGAGGATCAGCGGCGCGCTGACCCCGGCGCGTTCGGCGACGTCCTTGAGGGTGATGTCGGCGTGCGCGCGCCGGGCCAGGAGGTACCGGGCGGCCCGGAGGATGACGGCCTTGGTGGCCTCGGCGTCCCGGCGGGCGGGAGCCGGGGCTGGTGCGGGCGCGGCGGGGGTGCCGGGGCGGGTGTTCACGGCACTCATGCTCCCTCCAGCGCGTCGTCCCTGGCACTCTCGGTCCGGCTCCGGGCCCGCGGTGTGTCGTCGGGCGCCTTGTCGCCGGGGATGGACAGGGCGGCGCAGCCGGCCACCAGGGCGACGACGCCGGCCATCGCGAAGGCCAGCAGGTAGCCGTGGAGCGTGGCGACCGGGGCGCCGCCGACGAGGCTGGTGTGGTGGGTGAGGACGGCGGCCACGGCGGCGCTGGAGGTGGCCTGGCCGATGGTGCGCATGAGGACGTTGACGCCGTTGGCGGAGGCGGTCTGGTTCGCCGGGACGGAGCGCAGGATCAGGGTGGGCAGCGCGGAGTAGGCGAGGGTGGTGCCGGTGGCGACGACGGTGGCGCCCAGGATGATCATCCAGAGGTCGCGGCTGTCGGCGATGCGGAGCACGTATCCGCAGGCGATGACCGCGGCGCCGAGGGCCAGGGTGATGCGCGGGCCGCGGGCGGCGGAGATCCGGGCGGAGAGCGGCGAGAACAGCAGCATGGTCACGCCGCCGGGCAGCAGGCACAGACCGGTGGCCACGATCGAGAGGCCGAGACCGTATCCGGTGGCCTTCGGCGCCTGCACCAGCTGGGCGGTGACGAGGGAGTTGGCGTAGAAGGCGAACCCGGTGAGCAGGGCGGCGACGTGCGAGAGGCCGACCCGCGGCCGGGTCACGAGGTGCAGGTCGACCAGGGGCTGCCCGGTCCGCAACTGCTGCCACCACCACAGGGCCAGCACGAGGACGGCGGCGCCGAAGAGCCCGAGGACGCGCGGGCTGCCCCAGCCCCACTCGCCGCCCTGCGAGACGCCGAGCAGCAGGCAGGTCAGCCCGGCGGCCAGCCCGAGCGCCCCGAGGACGTCGAACCGGCCGCTCTCGCGCACCGGCGACTCCCGCACCGCCCACCAGACGCCCGCGACGCCCACCGCGCCGAGGAGGCTGGTCAGCCAGAACATGGTGTGCCAGTCGTAGTACTGCACGACCAGCGCGGCCAGCGGCAGGCCCAGGGCGGCGCCGATACCGACGGTGGAGCTCATCAGCGCCACCGCCGATCCCCGGCGCTCGGGCGGGAGTTCGTCGCGCAGGATGCTGATCGACAGCGGCACGACGGAGGCGGCGGCGCCCTGCAGGGCACGGGCGACGATGAGCACGGAGATGTCCGACGACAGGGCGCACATCACGGAGCCCACGGTCATCAGCGCGAGCGCCCCGGTGAGCACCCGGCGCTTGCCGTACATGTCACCGGCCCGGCCGAGGACCGGGGTGAGGACGGCACCGGCGAGCAGGGTCGCGGTGACCGTCCAGGAGACGGTGCCGGCCGAGGAGTGGGTGAGCCGGGGCAGATCCGGCAGGAGGGGGACGACGACCGTCTGCATGACGGCCATGAGGATCCCGCCGAAGGCCAGCACCGGGATGGTCATCCGCTGCCGCAGCGGGGGCGGGGCGGCCGGCGATCCCGGGTGAGCGGCTGTCGGGGCGGGCTGGTCCATCGGCGCTCCTGCGGGCGGCACGGAAAAGGAGGTGAATACCGATTCACCCTATCGAGTGAATCGGTATTCACTCAAACCGTTCCGCCGCCGCAGGGCGCCTAGGACCGGGCGTGCAGGGCGCGCGCCGCGCGCGGTCCGAGCCACCGCTTGAACCTGCGCAGTACCTCCAGCCGTCCGGCGGCCTTGTCGAGGCCGTAGTAGAGCTGCGGCGGGACGTACGGCAGCAGGGGCGAGTGCCGCTGGCCGAGCAGGGCGAACATGCGGTGCGGAGGCAGGCCGATGTAGCGGGGCAGGTTCTCGTACCACTGGGCGCTGAGGCGGGCGGCGCTCTGGGCCGAGACCAGTTCGGCCCTGCGCCGCCGTTCGTAGGCGGCGAAGGCCTCGGGCAGGGCGGCGTGCTCGCGCAGGGCGGCGGCCAGGCACATCGCGTCCTCCAGGGCGAGGGTGGTGCCGGCGCCGATGGAGTAGTGGGTGGTGTGGGCGGCGTCGCCGAGCAGGACCAGGTTGCCGTGGTGCCAGGTGCGGTTGGTGAGGGTGCGGAAGGCCGGCCAGGCCGCGGAGGAGCCGCCGACCAGCGGGTGGCCGTCGAGGACGCCGGCGAACAGCTTCTCCAGCAGGGTCAGTTGGCCCGCCTCGTCCATCGCGTCGAGGCCGAGGCCGGCGAGGGTGCCGGGGGCGCACTCGATGACGCAGGTGCTGTGCCCGTCGTCGTACGGATAGCCGTAGCACCAGACCCAGCCGTGCTCGGTCTCGGCGAAGGCGAAGGTGAAGGAGTCGAAGACCCGGGTGGTGCCCAGCCACACGTAGTGGTTGCGGCCCTCGGTGGCCTCGGTGCCGAAGTGGCCGGCGTGCTGCGTGCGCAGGGCGCTGTGGATGCCGTCCGCGGCGACGACCAGGTCGGCCTCGGGGAGGTTCCCGGGGGTGATCTCGTCCTCGAACTCCAGTCTGACGCCGAGTTCCCGGGCGCGTGCGGCGAGGATCTCCAGGAGGCGGTGGCGGCCGATGCCGTGGCCGGCGTCGCCGGGCTGCCGGGCCACCTGGCCGCGGACGTGGGCGACGCCCTGGGTCCAGCGCACCGAGCTCGCCTCGACGGCGCGGGCCGACTCGGGGTCGCAGGTGTGCAGCCGGTCGAGCAGTGCGCGCCAGTAGGTGACGCCCCACCCGTAGGTGGAGCCCTCGGGGTTGCGTTCGTGGACGGCGATGTCGTGGGACGGGTTCTGCCGCTTGAGCAGGATCGCGAGATACAGGCCGGCGGGCCCGCCTCCGACGCAGACGACCTTCACTCACACACCCCTGGATTTCACCGAACGTGGCCAACTGGCATCGGAGGGTAGCAGCGGGAAAGCACCCGGCCGGGTTTTCGAATCGCGCCAGATCGACGCCGTGAGCCACGCCACCCGGACGGCGGACCACGGCGAAAGATCACCGGCAAGCAGCGCGCCCGCGCAAGGAATTACCCGTTCCGGGTCCGGTGACGCCGCCACCACAGCAAGATCATCTTTGTTCAATCTTGTATGACATGTGACTAATTGTCCTGATCGCAGCCAACCCGATCCGGGCGATTTCTCCCGCTCCGTAGTGGGCGGATAGGCATACGGAGTCATCACCCGCACCCGTCACAGGAGTATCCGTATGCCCGGACTCACCCGCCGCCGCGCCCTCACCGCGGCGGCCGCCCTCACCGCGGCGGCCGCCACCCCGACCCTCCTCGCGCCCGGCGCCTCGGCCGCCGGCCACTCGCACGAGGGAGCGCTCGAACCCTTCGACGAGGTTTACAAGGGCCGCCGAATACAGGGCCGGCCGGCCGGCATGGCGGGCACGGCCGGCATGGCCGGCATGGGCGGCGGTCACCACCACGGACACGGCGCCGGTTACGCGGTGTTCGTGGACGGGGTCGAACTGCACGTGATGCGCAACGCCGACGGCAGCTGGATCAGCGTGGTCAGCCACTACGCCCCGGTCGCCGGCCCGCGCGCCGCCGCCCGCGCCGCGGTCGACGAGCTGCAGGGCGCCGCGCTGCTGCCGTTCCCCGCCAACTGATCGCCCGTACAAGGAGTTTCCCCGCACATGACCGTTCGCAAGAACCAGGCCGCCCTGACCGCCGACGAGAAGCGGCGGTTCGTCGCCGCCGTCATCGAGCTGAAGCGCAGCGGGCGTTACGACGACTTCGTGCGCACGCACAACGCCTTCATCATGTCCGACACCGACGACTCCGAGCGCACCGGCCACCGTTCGCCGTCGTTCCTGCCCTGGCACCGCAGATTCCTGCTCGACTTCGAACAGGCCCTGCAGTCCGTGGACGCCTCCGTCGCGCTTCCCTACTGGGACTGGAGCACCGACCGGACCGTCCGCGCCTCGCTGTGGGCGCCGGACTTCCTCGGCGGTACCGGACGCAGCTCGGACGGGCGCGTGACGGACGGGCCGTTCGCCGCCGGCGGCGGGAACTGGCCGGTCAACGTCCGCGTGGACGGCCGTACATATCTGCGCAGGTCGCTCGGGACGGGCGTGCGCGAGCTGCCGACCCGGGCCGAGGTCGACTCGGTCCTGTCCATGGCGACGTACGACATGGCTCCCTGGAACAGCGCCTCGGACGGCTTCCGGAACCATCTGGAGGGCTGGCGCGGGGTCAACCTGCACAACAGGGTCCACGTCTGGGTCGGCGGGCAGATGGCCACCGGGGTCTCCCCCAACGACCCGGTGTTCTGGCTGCACCACGCCTTCATAGACAAGCTGTGGGCCCGCTGGCAGCGCCGGCACCCGGAGGCGGCCTACGTGCCGGGCGGCGGCACGCCGGACGTGGTGGACCTGGACGAGACGATGAAGCCGTGGAACGACGTGCGGCCGGCGGACCTGCTCGACCACACGAAGTTCTACACGTTCGACACCCTGGAGGCCTGATCAGGTGGCTGTACCAGGCCCCTGTACCCGGCCCGCCGCGTCAGGCCTCGGCGGCCGTGCGGCACTCCGGGTGGCCCCAGCCCTGTGCGTTCTTGGCGATCGGCTCACCGGCCGCGTAGGGACGGCCGCACAGGCAGCGGCCCGGGAACTTCGCCTTGATGGTCCGGGACGAGGAGCCGCCGCCCGCCGCGCTCTTGCGGGGGGCCGCCTTGCGGCGCGGGGCCGCGGCGGCGGGTGCCTGGGACGGCGGCGGTGCCGGGGAGCCGAGGGCGCTGCCCGCGGCCTCCTGGACCGTGGCCGCCTGGCTGGCCGCGCGGTCGGCGAAGTCGTTCAGCGGGTCGCCGTCGACCTGGTGGGCGGGGACGTAGCGGAAGTCGACCGTGCGGCCGTCGAGGAGTTCGTCGATGCGGACGACCAGCTCCTGGTTGGCGACCGGCTTGCCCCCGGAGGTCTTCCAGCCGTTGCGCTTCCAGCCGGGCAGCCAGGTGGTGACGGCCTTCATCGCGTACTGCGAGTCCATCCGCACTTCCAGCGGCACGTCCGGGTCGGTGGCCGCCAGCAGCTGTTCCAGGGCGGTCAGTTCGGCCACGTTGTTGGTGGCCCTGCCGAGCGGCCCGGCCTCCCACCGGGCGGGAGTCGCCGCGTCGTCGGACACCACCCAGGCCCAGCCGGCCGGTCCGGGGTTTCCCTTAGAAGCCCCGTCGCACGCGGCCACCACTCGTTCACGCATGGCCCCGATCATGCCACGCCGGCCGGGGCGCCCGGCCGGGGCCCGGGATCCGCCCTGGTCAGACCTCCGTGCTGGACGGCATCTCGCCTTCGGTGGTCGTGACGTCGATCACCGAGAAGTTCGCGCCCTGCGGGTCGGTGAGCGCCGCCATGCGTCCGAAGGGGCTGGTCATCGGCCCGAACCGGAGGGTGGCGCCGAGCTCGGCCGCCTTGGTGACGGCCTCGTCGCAGTCGGCGACGGCGAAGTACACGTTCACGTACGAGGGCACCTCGGGCGGGAAGTCGTCGGTCATCCGCATCCGGCCGAGGACGGGCCGCTCGCGGAGGCTGAAGGTGCGGAAGTCGACGTTGCTGTCCTCGATCTGCTTGACCGTGTACGGGAACACGGCCGCGAGGAAGGGGTCGGCCTTCTCGGGCTCACGGGTGAAGACCTCCGCCCAGCAGTAGGCGCCGGGCACGGCCGTAGCCTCGAACCCCTCGTGGACGCCGCCCTGCCAGATCCCGAACACCGCGCCGCTGGGCTCACGGGCCAGGCACATCGTGCCGAACTCGCCGACCCGCATGGGCTCCATCAGCACCTCGCCGCCGTTCTCCCGGATCCGCGCGGCGGCGGCCGCGGCGTCCGGCGAGGCGAAGTACAGGCACCACTGCGACTGCCCCTCCTGGCCGGGCATGGGCGGTACGACGGCGGCGACGGCCCTGCCGTCCACGTAGGCCTGGGTGTAGTTGCCGTATTCGGGGGACGACTCGCCGAACGTCCAGCCGAGCACCTCGCCGTAGAAGCTCTTGGCCCCCTCCAGGTCGCCGAACATCGCGTCGGCCCAGCAGGGGGTTCCTTCAGGTTGTACCGCCATCGCCGCGGCCCTTCCGATCGAGCGGGCTCTCCCGGTTCCTCACGCTAGCCACCGGGCCGACCGCCCGCGCGCCGAACGCCGGACTCCGGTGGACACTGGGAAGGGAGGGCGGCCTTCGGCGGACGGGGCGCGGTATGGCGGACGTGATGCGGGCGTGGTCGGTTCAGCGGCCCGGGCCGGTCGAGGCGGATCCGCTGCGGCTGGCCGAGCGGCCGGTGCCGGTACCGAAGGCGGACGAGCTGCTGGTGCGGGTGCGGGCCTGCGGGGTGTGCCGCACCGATCTTCATGTCACCGAGGGGGATCTGCCGGTGCACCGGGCCGGGGTGACTCCGGGGCACGAGGTGGTCGGCACGGTCGCGGGCACGGGTACCGCGGTGGCGGACTTCGCGGTCGGCGACCGGGTGGGGGTCGCCTGGCTGCGGCGCACGGACGGGGAGTGCGCGTACTGCCTGCGGGGCGCCGAGAACCTGTGCCCGCGCTCGGAGTACACCGGCTGGGACGCCGACGGAGGCTACGCGGAGTACACGACCGTGCCGGCCGCCTTCGCCTACCGGCTGCCCGGTCACCTCGACGACGTGGCGCTCGCGCCGCTGCTGTGCGCCGGGATCATCGGCTACCGCGCGCTGCGCCGGGCGTCGCTCCCGGCGGGCGGCCGGATCGGTCTCTACGGCTTCGGGGGCAGCGCCCACCTGTGCGCGCAGGTGGCGCTCGCCGAGGGAGCGCGGGTGCACGTGCTCACCCGGGGTGCCGAGGCGCGGCGGCTGGCCGTGGAGCTGGGTGCGGCCTCGGCGCGGGACGCCTACGAACCGCCGCCCGAGCCGCTGGACAGCGCGATCCTGTTCGCGCCGGTCGGCGACCTGGTGCCGGTCGCCCTGCGCGCCCTGGACCGGGGCGGGGTGCTGGCGGTCGCGGGCATCCACCTCAGCGACGTGCCGTCGCTCGACTACGAGCGCGAGCTGTTCTACGAGCGGGAGCTGCGCAGCGTCACCTCCAACACCCGTGCCGACGGGCGGGAGTTCCTCGCCCTGGCCGAGCGGCACGGCGTGCGCGCGACCACCCACCCGTATCCGCTGTCGGAGGCGCCGCGGGCGCTGCGGGACCTGAAGGCCGGGCGCTTCGACGGGGCCGCGGTGCTGGTGAACGACCTTTCCTGAGCCCAACCGCCGGGCGCCCCGGGCACGGGAGCGGGCCACCGGCGCACGGCCGGGAAACACCACCCTTTCCACCCCGAACACCGTGTTTGCACACCTAAGGCATGCAACCGCCCCTTTCGCGCCGTACCCGTAGATCACCAGGACTGTTTGGCTTGTCCGTGCGCACCACCACCTCGCACACCACCGACCCTCCGGGTCACCGTTGTTCACCTCTCTGCTGGAGGGAATGTGTCCACACCGGACAGCGTCATCGGCTCCGCCGTCGACGAGCCCGAGCCGGATCCGACCACCGACGGGCAGCTCACCAGCCTGAGCACCCGGGCGGCACGCCAGCTCGCCACGACCACCAAGTCCGAACCGCAGATGCAGGCCATCACCTCCCGGTGGCTGCTGAAGACACTGCCGTGGGTGGACGTCAAGGGCGGCACCTACCGGGTCAACCGGCGCCTCCAGCTGCGCACCGGGCGGGGCCGGGTGAGCTTCGAGCACAACGGCGGGGACGACATCCGGGTCATCCCGGGGACCCTCACCGAGCTGCCGATCCTGCGCGGTTACGACGACCCGGACGCGCTGACCCAGCTCGCGGACCGGTTCCAGCCCCGCGAGGTACGCGCCGGGCAGGTGCTGTTCGAGGCGGGGCAGCCGGTCAGCGAGACCTACCTGGTGGTGCACGGCCGGTTCATCCGGTACGCGGCCGGCAAGTACGGCGAGGAGGAGGTCGTCGGGGTCGTCACCGACGGCGACCAGATGGGCGACGAGGCGGTCGGCCAGACCGATCCGCTCTGGCTCACCTCGGTACGGGCCGAGACGGCGGGCGTGGTCCTCGCGCTGCCCTGGGCGGTGGCCGAGGAGATCATGGACCGGGTGCCGTCGCTCGGCGCCCATCTGCAGGCCTACGTCGACCGGCAGCGGCTGCCGATGAACCGCAAGGGCGAGGCCGAGGTGCCGGTGCAGGCCGGCCACACCGGCGAGCCGACCCTGCAGGGCGGCTTCGTGGACTACGAACTCGCACCGCGCGAGTACGAGTTGTCGCTCACCCAGACCGTGCTGCGGGTGCACTCCCGGGTCGCCGACCTCTACAACCACCCGATGGACCAGACCCAGCAGCAGCTGCGGCTCACGGTCGAGGAGATCCGCGAGCGCCAGGAGTGGGAGCTGGTCAACAACCGGGAGTTCGGGCTCCTGCACAACATCGACTACGGGCAGCGGATCAGCTCGTTCACCGGTCCGCCGACCCCGGACGACATGGACGAGCTGATCTCCATGCGCCGCAAGACCAAGGTGATCCTCGCGCACCCCAAGGCGATCGCGGCCTTCTTCCGGCAGTGCAACCGGCGCGGCCTCGTACCCCCGTCCACCGACGTCGACGGGCACGAGATCCCGGCCTGGCGCGGGGTCCCGATCTACCCGTGCAGCAAGATCCCGATCAGCGACGATCACACCAGCAGCATCATCGCGCTGCGCACCGGCGAGGCCGACCAGGGGGTCGTCGGCCTCTATCAGACCGGTATCCCCGAGGAGTTCCAGCCCGGCCTGAACGTCCGCTTCATGGGCGTCAACGAGCAGGCCGTCATCAACTACCTGGTCACCGCCTACTACTCGCTCGCCGTCCTGGTCCCCGACGCGGCCGGGATCCTGGAGAACGTCCAGCTCGGCCGCACCGCCGACTGACGGCCTGGAGCACATCCATGAGCACACCCACCACCGGCTACGCCCTGCCGGGGCCGCCGAACATCGCGGAGCGGCTGCGCCCGGCCAGGCGCACCGGGGCGGTCCCCGGACTGCTCCACCGGCCGGCCGTACCCGCCGACCCGGAGAAGGCGGCCGAGCTCGACCGCCGGCTCGAGACCTGGGCCCGCGAGCTCGACCTGTTCCCCGCGGCCTGGAAGGGGGACTTCTCCGACTTCCAGTTCGGCCGGGCCGTCGCCCTGCAGCACCCGGGCGGCCTCGACCTGGACCGGCTCACCGCGGCCGGCAAACTCCTGCTCGCCGAGAACATCGTGGACTCCTGCTACTGCGAGGAGGACGAGGGGCGGGGCGGATCCCGGCGGGGCCTCGGCGGCCCGCTGATCATCGCCCAGTCGGCACTCGACCCCTTCCACGGCATCCCGGAGCTGGAGGAGGAGTGGCGCGAGGGCGTCCGGGCCACCGGGCCCCTGCGGTCGTACCACTTCGCCCTCACGGACTTCGCGGCCTTCGCCACGCCCAGCCAGACCGACCGGTTCGTCCACGACGTCGCCCGGCTGCACCTCGGCTACCTCGCCGAGGCCGCGTGGATGGAGACCGGGTACGTACCGCGGGTCTGGGAGTACCTGGTGATGCGGCAGTTCAACAACTTCCGGCCCTGTCTGTCGATCGTCGACGCGGTGGACGGCTACGAACTGCCCGAGCAGCTCTACGCCCGCCCGGAGATCCAGCGGATCACGGCACTGGCCTGCAACGCCACGACCATCGTCAACGATCTGTACTCCTTCACGAAGGAGCTGGCGAGCGACCCGGACCACCTGAACCTGCCCCAGGTGGTGGCCGCCAACGACCGGCAGGGCCTGAAGAGTGCCTATCTGAAGTCCGTCGACATCCACAACCGGGTCATGAACGCCTTCGAGGAGGAGTCGGCCGCCCTGTCCGCCACTTCGCCGCTGGTCGCCCGCTACGCCGAGGGGCTCGCGGCCTGGGTCTCCGGCAACCACGAGTGGCACGCCACCAACACCAGCCGCTACCACCTGCCCGACTACTGGTAGCCACCGAGCCAGTCCGAAGAACCGAACCACCGAAGCACCGTCAGCAACACTTCGAGGAGAACCTGTTGACCACCGCCCCTGTCGCTCGGAAGACCACCACGTCAGCCCCGGTGCCGACCCAGTCCAGGTACCAGAACAGCGTCGCGGAGTACTGGAACGCCGAGGAGAACCCGGTCAACCTCGAACTCGGAAAGATCGACGACCTCTACCACCATCACTACGGCATCGGTGAGGCCGACTGGTCGGTGCTCGACGAGACCGGCCCCGCCCTGCGCAGGGAACGCGTCACCGCCGAGCTGCACCGCCTGGAGCACGCCCAGGCCGAGCTGCTCGCCTCGCACCTCGGCGCCCTCACACCGGCCGACCGGGTCTTCGACGCGGGCTGCGGCCGCGGCGGCGGCAGCATCGTGGCGAACCTGCGCTACGGCTGCCACTCCGACGGCGTGACCATCTCCGCCAAACAGGCCGACTTCGCCAACGAGATGGCCCGCAAGCGGGAGGTCGGCGACAAGGTCCGCTACCACCACCGGAACATGCTGGACACCGGCTTCGAGACGGGCGCCTACGCGGCCTCGTGGAACAACGAGTCCACGATGTACGTGGAGCTGGAGCTGCTGTTCGCCGAGCACGCCCGGCTGCTGCGCCGCGGCGGACGCTACGTGACGATCACCGGCTGCTACAACAACGCCTACGGCCAGGCATCCCGCGAGGTGTCCCTGATCAACGCCCACTACATCTGCGACATCCACCCGCGGTCTGAGTACTTCCGGGCGATGGCCGCCAACCGCCTGGTGCCGGTCCATGTGGAGGACCTCACCGCGGCGACGATCCCGTACTGGGAACTGCGCAAGCAGGCCGACCACCTGGTGACGGGGATCGAGGACGCCTTCCTCACCGCGTACAAGAACGGCAGCTTCCAGTACCTGCTGATCGTGGCCGACCGGGTCTGACCCGGCGGCGGGTCCACGCGGGGGCGGTGTCCACGGACACCGCCCCCCGTACGGCTCACTCCCCCGCGTACGCCTTCTTCAGCGCGGCGATGTCCAGCTTGCCCATGGCGTACATGGCCCGGGTGGTGCGCGCGGCCTTCTCCGGGTCGGCGTCGCCGATCATCTCGATCAGCCCGTCCGGGATGACCTGCCAGGACACCCCGTACCTGTCCTTGAGCCACCCGCAGGGGCCGGGCTCGCCACCGTTCTCGGTGAGCTTGGCCCAGTAGTGGTCGACCTCCTCCTGGCCGTCGCAGTAGATCTGGAAGGAGATCGCCTCGCTGAACTTGAACTGCGGGCCGCCGTTGATGGCGACGAACTTCTGCCCGTTGGCCGTGAAGTCGACGGCCAGCACCGACCCCGTCTCCCCCGGCCCCGCCTCGTTGTACCGGCCGACCTTGCCGATGCTGGAGTTCTTGAAGATCGACACGTAGTAGTGGGCGGCCTCCTCGGCCTGGCCGTCGAACCAGAGACACGTGGTGAATCCGTCGGTGGTCATGAGCACCTCCTGGGAGCGGGGAAACGCGGTCATGTGTACCGACCCCCGCTCACCGAGAAACTCATCGCCGAACGCCCCTCCAGGGGCACGGGGGTACCCCCAGGCCGAAGGCCGGGGGAGAACTGCGCGGGCCCCGGCGCCCGTTGCGGCACAGGGCGGAGGCGCTGGCGCCGGGGCAAGGGGCACCGGCATCCTGCTCACTGTGGACGCACTGGAATTCAAGGTGAAGGACCCGGGGCTGCGGAGCATCTTCGACCAGGACGCCGAGCGGTACGAACGGGCCCGGCCCCGCTACCCGGCCGCGCTGGTCGAGGAGCTGGTCCGGGTCACGGGGGCCGGGCCGGACGTCCGGGTGCTGGAGATCGCCCCGGGCACCGGCAAGCTCACCGCCGACCTGGCGCGGTCCGGCTGTTCGATCACCGCCGTGGAGATCGGCCCGAGCATGGCCGCCGTCGCCCGCCGGCAGCTCGCGCCCTTCCCCCGGGTGGAGGTGGTGGTGTCGGCCTTCGAAGAGTGGGAGCCGCCCCCGGAGCCGTTCGACGCGGTGGTCTGCGCGACCGCCTTCCACTGGCTCGACCCGGCGGTGCGGCTGCCGAGGGCGGCCCGGGCACTGCGTCCCGGCGGCCGCCTCGGGATCGTCTCCACCCATCACGTGGCGGGCGGCACCGAGGACTTCTTCGCCGAGGTCCAGGAGTGCTACGAGCGATGGGATCCGGCCACCCCGCCCGGCCTGCGCCAGACCCGCGAGGCGGACCTCGCGACCGACACGAGCGAGTTCACCGGGTCCCCGTATGTCACCGACGTCGCCGTGCAGGGCCACGCCCAGGAGATCACCTACACCACCGGCCAGTACCTGGACGTGCTGCTCACCTACTCGAACCACCGGGCGCTCCCGGAGGCCGCCCGGGACGGGCTGCTCGCGGGCATCGGCGAGCTGATCGACTCCCGGTACGGCGGTGTGGTCACCAAACGGTACTGGCACGAGCTGGTCACAGCCGTCCGCGTCGGGCCGTAGCCACCTCGTCCACAGCCCGCCACCGGCGGTTTTCCGCCAGGAGGGGAAACGGGACGCATGCGTCGCGTCACACCGGGTACCCGAGCCGCAAGGCACGCATGGGGTGTCCGGTTCCGGGTATCCGGGGCTGGTAACCGCCTGGACAGTGCCGGGACGACACCGGCCGAAGAGGCGCCGCCGCAACGTGAGTGACCTGGGAGAGGACATGAACACCGCCGGGATCCGGTCGGAAGCAGTGAAAGCCGCTCACCCCGTCGAGGCGTGGACGACGCAGGGGGCACTGCCAGGAATCGAGGACCCGCGGACCGTGGCCCCGCGCGACGCACGCGAGCTGTCCCGCCAGTTCTTCCAGCGGCTCACCGAGCTGGAGGAGGGCACGCAGGAGTACCAGTACGCCCGCAACACGCTCATCGAGATGAACATGTCGCTGGTCCGGTTCGCGGCCGGACGGTTCCGCAACCGCGGCGACGACATGGAGGACATCGTCCAGACCGGGATGATCGGCCTGATCAAGGCCATCGACCGGTTCGAGCTGTCGCGCGAGGTCGAGTTCACCTCCTTCGCGCTGCCGTACATCGTGGGCGAGATCAAGCGGTTCTTCCGCGACACCACCTGGGCGGTGCACGTGCCGCGCCGGCTCCAGGAGCTGCGCGTGGAGCTGGCCAAGGCGCGCGAGGAACTCTCCAGCCGCCTGGACCGGGAGCCGACGGTCGCCGAGCTGGCCACCCTCATGAACCTGTCCGAGGGCGAGGTGGTCGAGGGCCAGCTGGCCGCCAACGGATACAACTCCTCCTCCCTTGACGCCGCGCTGACCGGGGACGGCCCGGAGGGCGGCGAGGCGGTGCTGGCCGACTTCATCGGGGTCGAGGAGGAAGGCCTGAGCCTGGTGGAGGACTTCCAGTCGCTGGCTCCGCTCATGGCCGAGCTGAGCGAACGGGACCGCGAGATCATCCATCTGCGGTTCGTGGAGGAGGCCACCCAGGCCGAGATCGGTGAGCGGCTCGGGTGCTCCCAGATGCACGTCTCCCGCCTGATCAAGCGGATCATCATGCGGCTGCGTCAGGGGATGCTGGGCGAGCTCGGCTGCGCCTGACGGCGGGATCCACGGGCGCTGCCCCGCACCGGCGCGCGGGGCGGCGCCCGTGATGACGGTCACCAGGTTCACAGGTTCACAGGGTTACAAGGGTCACAGGGTCATCTGGGAAAGCGCACCAGCGCGCGTACCCGCTTGCCGACCGGCACCCGTTCGGCGACCACCTCCGTGGCCAGGGCGTGGACGATCTCCAGTCCGTGCCGGCCGACCCGCTCGGGGTCCCTGGGGAAGCGCCGGGGCAGGGCGGCGCTGCTGTCGTACACGGAGACCAGGACCGCGCTGTCCGTACCCTCCAGTTCCAGGATGTACGGGCCGTTGCTGTGCCGGTCCGCGTTGGTCACCAGCTCACTGACCACGAGCAGCAGCTCACCGTCGGCCCGGGGGTCGATCGAGGCGCACCACTCGGTCCTGAGCTGCTCCAGGAAGCCGGCCGCGAAGTCCCGCGCCTCGGCGATGCAGCCGGGCTCACCGGTGTAGTGCGCCGCGCGTCGCAGCGGCTCCACGGGTACGTCGAAGCCAGTCGGTATCACTGCCCCGCCCAGGTTTTCGATCATGCGTGTCTCTCCAGGAGGCCGGCCCGGCCCGTCGCTGTGCACCCATGCTCGTACCCCGAGTGCGCGCCGACAGTCCCCGCAGGTGTTCGCCGACCGCGCACATCTCACGTCGCGCTGGTCACAGTCCCTGCGAACCGGAGGCGGCCGGGCCGGGCGGTACCTGCCGGGCCGAGGACGCCGGGGCGGCAGACGACACCGAGGCTCCGGGGCCGTGCGAGGCCGGCGACGCCGCGGACTGCCCGGACTGCGGGGCGAGCGGCTGCGCGGAGGACGGCGGCTCGGAGGCCGGTCCCTGTGACTTCGGCGGCTGCGACGCCGGCGACTCGTTCTTCGGGGATTCGGTACGGGGGGACTCGGTACGGGGGGACTCCGTCTTCGGGGACTCCGTCTTCGGGGACTCCGTCTTCGGTGACTCGCTCCGCGGTGGGGTCGACGACGGCGGTGACGAGGACGACGGTTTCGAGGACGGCGATGAGGACGAGGGCGGCTTGGACGCCGGCGGCTGCGAGGACGGGGAGTTCGGGGACGACCGGTTCGCCGACGGGGACCCGGAGCCGTTCCCCGGACTCGTCGGCGTCGACGGGCCGGACGCGGTCGGTGGGCACGGGGTGGTGCCGGCCGACCCGGGTCGGCCGGACGCGGGCGGGCAGTCGTGGTGGGGCGGCGGGTTCATGGGGTCCGGGTCGGCCGGGGGCCTGGCCGGACGGTCGTCGTGCCCGGTGTGGTCGCCGCGGTGGCGGCCGAACCAGTCGTGGTGCTCGTGGTCGAAGACGACGAACACCTTGACGACCTGCGCCGCGGGTACGACGACGACCACGTTCGCGGGCCGGTAGGCGGCCCAGGCGGTGCCGACGGTCCTCGGGGTGGAGCGCTGCGCGACCGGCGGGGCGAGCGGGTTGCCGCAGGCGCACCGCAGCCGGGGCACGCCGTGCCCGTCGACCAGGACGGCGGTGCCCGTCTGGAGGACGGACTGGTAGGTGCTCGTCCTGCCGTCGCGGTAACCGTGGGCGGTGACCCGGGTGTCCGCGCGCAGCTGTACGGGGGTGAGGGAGCGCAGGTAGGCGGGGACGCCGGCGGGCTGTACGCCGGCCTGCGAGGCGAACGCCCTGTTGCGGGAGGGCGAGGCCTGGAAGTACCTGATCTGCTGTTCGACGTCGCAGCTGGTGCTGTTCTTCGTGCCGCTGTAGAGGCCGGGCGCTCCGCCGCTCACCCCGCGCACCTCGTTCACCGACGCGCCCGCCGCGACCGGGGCGGCGGACACCTGCGCGGCAGTGCCCTTCTTGGCGGTCGACTCGGTGAACGGGTCCTCGCCGGAGCTGTTGGCGGCCTGCAGGAAGACCTCGCCACGCCGGCCGGAGCTGTCGCCCGAACGGGTGAGGACCACGGCCAGGGCCGCGGCGATCACCACGGCGGTGGTGAGCGTCGCGATCCGGGGCGCCGACCTCCACCACGGACGATGCGGCTCACCGCCCTGCCCGTCGCCGCCGCCGGGCGGCTGCGAAGGGGGGCCGGGAGGTGGCCCGGAGGGACCGGACAGGGGGCCTGAGGGGGGTCCGGTGGGACGGCCGGACGACGGCGGTTCGACACTCACGCGCTCATCTCCCCGGTGCGGTAAACGGGATTCATGAAAAATGCCTCATTCGGGGCATGTCCAGGCCAATGTGCGCCGGGCCGGCGTCGTCCGCAAGCCGACGCGGACGGACCACCCGGCGGGCGGCGGGTGAGGGCGTCGCCTAGCGTGGCAGCGTGCGCCCTCCCATCGCCTCCGAGCGGCCGGTGGCCGCGCCGCCCGGCCGGCCCGTGCCCCGGCACGGCTGGGCGCCGGCCCTGGCCGTGGTGCTGGCCGCGTCGGTCGCGATGCTCGTGGTTGCCGCGCTGGGGCTGTGGGCGGCGGGCGCGACGGATCTGCCGAAGGGCGCGTTCGTGCCGGTGGTTCTCGCGACCGTGGTGACGGCGGTCGGCGGCGCCGTCGAGCTGTCGGGGAACGCGGGCGCACTGGCCCGTACGAACGCCGGGCTCACGGTCGTTCCGCTGTCGGTGACGCTGGTCGGGGCGCTGGTCGCCGCCGGGGGCTTCCTGCGGCCGCTGCGGCACCGGGCGGTGGCCGGGATCGCGGAACTGGCCGGGTGGGCGACGCGGATCGCGGCGTTGTGGCTGCTCGCGCTGATCGGGCTCGCGGCCGGGGCCCGGCACACCTTCGCGGTGGACGTGGGCAGCGGCACCCTCAGTGATCTCACCGGCGCGCTCGGCGCCGCGCCGGAGGCGGGTTTCACGACCGATGTGCCGCAGACGGCCGGGTTCGGGCTGCTCTGGCTGGCTGGCGTCCTGCTGCTGGCGCTGCTGGTCTCGCGCGGGGCACCGCTGCCGGGACGCTTGCTGCGCTTCCAGGCCTCGGTGCGCCCGGCGGCGTACGCCATGGTCGTGCTCCTGCTGGCGTACGTCGTGCTGGCCCTGGTGATCGCCCTGGCCACGATGGTGACCCGTGGGCATGCCAGGGAGACGCTCGCGGTGGTCCTGCTCGGGCTGCCCAACCTGGCCTGGCCGGCCCTCACGCTGGGGCTGGGCGCCACCTGGAAGGGCAGGGTCGACGGGCCGTTCGGGCTGCCGGTGCCCAAGGTGCTGGCCGAGGTGCTGCGCACGCCGGACGTCTCGACGCTGAACCTGCGTACGGTCACCGCCCACGACGGCCGCTGGTGGTGGCTGGCCTGGGTGGCCGCGGTGCTGCTGCTGGCCGCCGCGTTCCTGATGGCGGTCCGCTCCCCGGCCCGGGTCCGCGCCTGGCAGCATGCCCTGCACCTGGCGGTCGCCCTCGCGCTGACCATGCTCACGCTGTGCCTGACCGGCCGGATCTCCGCCCACTACGGCCTCTCCCTGCTCGGCATCGGCGACCTGGGCGGCAACCTCTCCGGTGAACTGCTGCTGGAGCCCGTGCTCTGGCCGGCGGTGGGTCTGGGGACGCTGTGGGGTCTGCTCGCCGGGTTCCTGGGCGCGCTGCTGGCCCGTCCGGTGCACCGGCGCGGCGAGGTGGCGCCCTGAGCTCGGCCCGCCGTCAGCGGTCACCGTCGGGGGCGACCACCCGGGTCGGAGCGCGGTCGGGACCGGCACGCCCCGGGTCGGCGCGGTCGGGACCGGTACGCCCCGGGTCGGCGCGGTCGGTGACGTACGTGGACAGCCGCCGCCCGTCGCCGTACAGCCAGCGTCCCTCGGCGGGGTCGTACAGCCACATCGACTCCCCGTCGACCACCACGCCGATGCGCAGTCCGTGGGTGCGGCTCCGGAAGGACTCCCCGTCGAGGCCGCCGACGGCCAGTTCCTCGACGGCGGCCCGGTAGCCGGTGAGCGCCTCGGCGGCACGGGCCAGCAGGGGGCGCGGGTCGGTCGCCTCGGTGGGCGGGCCGCCGGTGACCGGCGGGTCCTGGGGCACGGCGACGAGGTAGCGGCCGTCGACCCAGGCGGACCAGCCGTTGGCGCAGCCGATGCGCGCCCAGTCGCCGTGCCGTTCCACGAGCTGCACCGGCAGCAGCGGGTCGAGGGGCACGGTGGGCCGGGCCGGGTCGGGGGCCTCCCAGGCGGGCATGCCGTCGCCGGGGACGACATGGGTGGCCCGGAATCCTGGCGTCGTCGTCATCGGTCGCCTACTTCCGCATCACGGCCGGTTCGTGGCGGCGCAGCAGCCGGGACAGCGCACAGCCGAAGACGGCCGCCAGCACCATCAGCATGACCATGTTCCGCAGCCAGACGCCCGCCGAGTGCCGGAAGAGGGGGTCGGCGGTGAGGGTGCCGGGCACGATCCGGTGCAGGTCGACGGTGCCGGCCATGGCACCGAGCGCCCACCGCGAGGGCACCAGCCAGGCGAGCTGTTCGAGACCCGGCACGCCGTTCAGCTTCAGCAGGGTCCCGCAGAAGACGACCTGGACGACGGTGAGCAGCACAAGGAGCGGCATCGTCACCTCCTCCTTGCGGACCAGCGCGGAGATCAGCAGGCCGAGCATCATCGCGGTGAAGGAGAGCACGGCCACGGCGAGGGTGATCTCCAGCAGGGGCGGCATCAGCACCCCCTGGCCGCCGGGCGCGTTGAGGTCGACGCCGGCCAGGCCGACCTGGGTGAGCACGATCGCCTGGAGCACGGTGATGGCACCGAGGACGACGACCTTCGACATCACGTACGCCGATCTGGGCAGGCCGACGGCTCTCTCGCGCTGGTAGATGACCCGTTCCTTGACCAGTTCGCGCACGGCGTTGGCCGCGCCGGTCAGCACGCCGCCCACGCACAGGGTGAGCAGGGCGTTGGTCGCGGTGTCGAAGGTGAGCTTGTTGCCGGCGACGGCGCGGGCCATGGCGCCCATCACGAACGGCAGCCCGATCATGATGGCGAGGAAGGTCCGGTCGGCGGCGAGCGCGGCCGTGTAGCGGCGTACCAGCGTCGAGAACTGGGCGCCCCAGCTGCGCGGCCTGGGCGGCGGTGGCGCCGCCGCCACCGGCCCGGAGCGCGGCAGCACCGGCTGCGCGCTGGAGTTCACGATGTACTTGCGGTGGTACGACGAGGCGCGGTACTCCCCCGCCCAGTCCCGGCCGGTGTCCCGCTCGAACGCCTCGAACGCCTCCGGCCACTCCTGGAACCCGAAGAAGCCGAGGGCGTCGCCGGGCGGCCCGAAGTAGGCGGTCCGGCCGCCCGGTGCGAGCACGAGCAGGCGGTCGCAGACGTCGAGGCTGAGCACGCTGTGGGTGACGACGATGACGGTGCGGCCGTCGTCGGCGAGTCCGCGCAGCATGTTCATCACCGAGCGGTCCATGCCGGGGTCGAGTCCGGAGGTCGGCTCGTCCAGGAAGAGCAGGGACGGTTTCGTGAGCAGTTCCAGGGCGACGCTGACCCGCTTGCGCTGTCCGCCGGAGAGGCTGTGCACGGGCTGCTCGGCGCGCTGTTCGAGGCCCAGTTCCCGGATGACCTCGTCGACCCGGTGCCGGCGCTCGGCCTTCGCGGTGTCCTCGGGGAAGCGCAGTTCGGCGGCGTAGGTGAGGGCGCTGCGCACGGTCAGCTGGACGTGCAGGATGTCGTCCTGGGGGACCAGTCCGATGCGCTGGCGCAGTTCGGCGTAGTCGCGGTAGAGGTCGCGGCCGTCGTAGAGGACGGTGCCGTGCTCGGCGGGGCGCTGGCCGGTGAGGGCGTTGAGCAGGGTGGACTTGCCGGCGCCGCTCGGTCCGACCACCGCCAGCAGGCACTTCTCGCCGACCGGGAAGGAGACGTGGTCCAGCAGGATCTTGCGGCCGTGGTCGACGGCGACGGTGAGTTCCTGGACGTCGAGGGAGACCTCACCGGTGTCGACGTACTCCTGCAGCTCGCCGTCGACCAGGCAGAACGCGGAGTGGCCGATGCCGACGACGTCCCGGGGGCCGAGCAGCGCGCGGGTGACGGCGCGGCCGTTGAGGTAGGTGCCGTTGTGGCTGTCGAGGTCGACGATCTCGTGGCTGCCGTCGGGGTCGCTGCGCAGTTCGGCGTGGTGGCGGGAGACGATCAGGTCGTCGACGACGATGTCGTTGTCGACGGCGCGTCCGATGCGGACCGTGCGGGCGGGGAGCCGCATCACCGAGGAGGGCTGCCGGAAGGTGCCGGTCCTCGAGGGCATGGAGACGACGGAGGGGCGGTCGGCGGCGGGTGCCGGGCGGCCGCTCAGGACGGCGGACGGCCCGTCGGCGGGGCTGCCGAAGCGGATCACCGTGCCCGGTCCGACCTCCCACTCCCGGATGCGGCGGCCGTCGGCGTAGGTGCCGTTGGTGCTCTGCTCGTCCTCCAGCGTCCAGTGCCCGTCGTCGGGCCGCAGCACCGCGTGGTGCCACGAGACCCGGGCATCGTCGATGACGATGTCGCTCAACGGGTCCCGCCCGACGTGGTAGTCGCGGCCCGGGCTCATCACCGTGGATCCCGTGTCCGTCTCCAGGACGAGTTCGGGCGCCGTCGAGGCGACCGGCCGCTCCGCCATGGGCAGAATTCTACCGATCCGGCCTGTTCTGTGCCTGGTCATGGCCGCGCCGGCGGCCGTCCCGGTCAGCCGACGGGGACGACGAGGGCCGGGATGGTGCGCTGCATCCGCAGGGCGTCGACGGACTCGGCGAGCAGTTCGTACTCCGTGGTGTCGTCCTGGAGCGCGATCCGCACCAGCCGTCCGCCGGCCAGCTCGTCGGCGACCAGTTCCTGCCGGGCCGCGTCGGCGCACCAGGCGCGCAGCAGGCCGGGTACGTCGGAGACGGTCTCGGCGACCGGGACCAGTGATCCGTGCGGGAATCTGGGATTCTCGGGTAAGGGGTCGAGGCGTTCGGCGATCCAGGAGGCCCGGTCCCGTAACCACCACAGCGCCAGTGCCAGCGTCGGCGCACGGTAGGTGCCGAGCGGAACGCCGATGCGTTGCCCGCCGCACGTGCCGTATGCCGTGACATGGCACAGGAATTCGTCGTGCACGATCACTCCCCCGTAGCTCGCCGGTGTGCCGTCGCGGCCGGGTTTCCGTGCGGCTCCTGTGCGGTGAAGTGCTCCTGACATTCGAGTATGTTCACTTTCGAAACACTGTCACCACACCTTTCCGGCCAGTCTCTTGGCATATTCCCCCTGCGAATTGGCCGAAATGCGCGAGCTGCGGCGGCCGGCCTTCATTACCCGAGGGGTAATCGACCCGCCGCACGGACCGGGGCATGGTGGTGCCAACGGATCGCCGCACACCGCGATCCGGTCCCTGACCAGCGCTGACGACCTCGATGGAGGCTGATTCACCATGTCCGTGAACACCGACCGTTACCAGACCGCCGCCGCCCGCTACTTCGAGGCCTGGAACGCCACCGAGCCGGAGGCGCGGGGCAAGGCGGTCGCGGCGGCCTGGGCGCCGGAGGGCGGTTACACCGACCCGCTCGCGGATGTCTCCGGACATGCGCAGATCACGGCCGTGATCGCGGCGGTGCACGAGCAGTTCCCGGGTTTCGTCTTCCGTCCGCTCGGGGTCGTCGACGGCCACCACGACACGGCCCGCTTCGGCTGGGAGCTGGTGAACGAGGCGGAGGGCTCGGCTCCGGTGGCCGGTTTTGACGTGATCACACTCAGTGAGGACGGCCGGATCCTCCGGGTCCTGGGCTTCCTGGACCGGGTTCCGGCCGGAGCGTGAGCCGGCGCCCGGGCTGAACGGCCGACGGGCGCGCCGGCCGACGGGCGCGCCGGTTGCCGGGCGCGCTGGTCGCGCCGGTCGCCGGGCGACGATTCGGGTCGACCGCCCGGCAACGCATCGGCTCGGCCGCCGGATGACGATTCGGGTCGCTCATCCGGCGGCCACCGGCCGGCTCACCGGTTGATGATCGCGTCGATCCGCACCAGCTCCTCCGCGTCGAAGTCGAGGTTCCGGATGGCGCCGACGCAGTCCTCGACCTGCTGTGGGCTGCTCGCGCCGATCAGCGCGGAGGTCACCCGGCCGCCGCGCAGCACCCAGGCCAGGGCCAGCTGGGCCAGGGTCTGGCCGCGGCCCTTGGCCACCTCGTCGAGGTCGCGCAGCTGGGCGACCAGGTCCGCGGTGACCGCGTCCGAGTTCAGGAACGGGCTGCCGCTCGCGGCCCGCGACCCCTCCGGGATGCCGTCGAGGTAGCGGCCGGTGAGCAGGCCCTGCTCCAGCGGGGAGAAGACGATCGAGCCGACCTGCAGCTCGTCGAGGGCGTCCAGCAGGCCCTCCGTCTCCGGGCGGCGGTCGAGCATCGAGTAGCGCGGCTGGTGGATGAGGAGCGGCGTGCCGAGCTCCCCGAGGATCCGGGCGGCCTCGCGGGTCTGCTCCGCCGAGTAGTTGGAGATGCCGACGTAGAGCGCCTTGCCCTGCTGGACCGCGGAGTGCAGGGCGCCCATCGTCTCCTCCAGGGGAGTCTCCGGGTCCGGGCGGTGCGAGTAGAAGATGTCCACGTAGTCCAGGCCCATCCGGGTCAGGGACTGGTCGAGCGAGGACAGCACGTACTTCCGCGAACCCCACTCGCCGTACGGCCCGGGCCACATCAGGTAGCCGGCCTTGGTGGAGATGACCAGCTCGTCGCGGTAGGCCGCGAAGTCCGCGCGGAGGGCCTCGCCGAACGCGGACTCGGCGGCGCCGGGCGGCGGGCCGTAGTTGTTGGCGAGGTCGAAGTGGGTGACGCCGAGGTCGAAGGCACGGCGCAGGATGGCGCGCTGGGTCGTCACGGGCCGGTCGGGCCCGAAGTTGTGCCACAGGCCGAGCGACAGCGCGGGGAGCTTCAGGCCGCTGCGGCCGCTGCGGCGGTACGGCATGTCGGCGTAGCGGTCGGGGTGTGCGGTGTACAACGCGACTCCAGAGGGGTTGGCACAGGATCTACCGATCCCACTCTTTCCCGAGCCGCGGGCAGTGGTCCAACAGGAGAATCCGATGGAATTGTGCGGCTAGGCTGCTCAATCATGGAACTGCGCCACCTCCAGCACTTCGTCGCCGTCGCCGAGGACCAGCACTTCACCCGGGCCGCCGAGCGGCTCATGGTGTCCCAGTCCGGTCTGTCGGCCTCCATCCGGGCCCTGGAGCGGGAGCTGCGGGCGCCGCTGTTCGTGCGCACGACCCGCCGCGTGACGCTGACCGAGGCGGGCCGGGCGCTGCTCGGCGAGGCGGAGCGGATCCTCGCCCAGGTGCGCTCCGCGCACGAGGCGGTGGCCGCGGTGCAGGGCGTGCTGCGCGGGACGCTGGCGCTGGGCACCGAGCAGTGCATCGCCGGGGTGCACGTGGCGGGGCTGCTCGCCGCTTTCCGGCGCCGCCACCCGGACGTGGAGATCCGGTTGCGACAGGCCGGTTCGGGCGCGCTCGCCGAGGAGGTGGGGGCGGGCCGGCTCGACCTGGCCTTCGCCTACCGCACCCAGGACGACACCGATCAGCTGCGTTCGGTGTCCCTGACCGCCGAGCCGATGACCGTGCTCTGCCATCCCAGCCACCGGCTGGCGACGGCGGGCCCGGCCGTGACCCCGGAGGACCTGGGCGGGGAGGTGTTCGTCGACTTCCACCCGGACTGGGGCCCGCGCCGCTCGACCGACGTGGCCTTCGCCGAGGCGGGCGTGCGGCGTACGGTCGCCCTCGAGGTGAACGACGTGCACAGTCTCCTCGACCTGGTCGACGAGAACCTCGGCATCGCCGTCGTACCCCGGCACTTCCGCCACAAGCGCCCCACGCTGACCGCGCTCGCGCTCAAGGACACCGACGAGACCGCGTACGAGACGGTCGCCCTGCTGCCGCCGGAGTCGGCCACCAGCCCGGCGGCCCGGGCGCTGATCACCCTCCTCGAAACAGGGGGGCTGGCAACACCCCTGGACGGGCCCTGCCCCTCCTGACCCGGCCAGCCCGTCGCCGCAGACTCGTGGATGTCCACGACGACGACGCGACGGGGAGTACGGAGATGGCGGAACACACACGGCGTACGGTGCTGCGCGGGGCGGCGGGCCTGGCGGTGGCGGGCGCGCTGACGGGAGCGACGGTCCGTCCGGCGGCAGCGGCAGCGGCACCGGACCCGGCGGATCGGCGGTATCCCTTTCTCGAGGGCGCGTTCGCCCCGGTCACCGAGGAGCTCACGGCCTTCGACCTGCCGGTCACCGGCCGCATCCCGAGCGACCTGAACGGCCGTTACCTGCGCAACGGCCCGAACGTGCTCGGCCTGGAGGATCCGCGCGCCCACCACTGGATGCTGGGCGCGGGCATGGTGCACGGGGTACGCCTGCGCGACGGCCGCGCCGAGTGGTACCGCAACCGCTGGGTGCGGTCCTCCCAGGTGACCGCGGAGCTCGGCGAGACCTACCCCGGTCCGGTCCCGCCGGACGACTTCGCCTGCAACACCCATGTCATTCCCTACCGGGGGCGGATCCTCGCACTCCAGGAGAGCGGCCCGCTGCCGTACGAACTCGACGGCGAACTCGGCACGGTGGGCAGCTACGACTTCGGCGGCTCCCTGGAGGGCGCGTTCACCGCGCACACCAAGTACGACGCGCACGCGGACGAGCTGCACGCGATCGCCTACTACCCGACCTGGGACCACGTCCGGCACCTGGTCGTGGGCCCGGCCGGCCGGGTCGCCCGCACCACCCGGATCCCGGTCGCGGACGCGCCGATGATGCACGACTTCGCGCTCACCGAGAACTACGTGGTCGTCTTCGACATCCCGGTCACCTTCGACGCGGCGGCGGCCGAGGCGGGCGCACTGGTGCCGTACGTCTGGAACCGGGAACACCCGGCCCGGGTGGGCGTGATGCCCCGGTCCGGGGGCGCCGTCCGCTGGTTCGGCGTCGACCCGGTCTTCTACTCGCACACGCTCAACGCGTACGACGAGGGCGGGCCCGTGGTGATCGACCTGACGACCTATCCGGCCCCCTTCGACGTCGCGGGCGCCACCACCGACGGCCCGCACGCGGTGGGCACCGCCAGGCTGGAGCGCTGGACGGTCGACCTGCGCCGCGGGCGGGTCCGCAGGCGCACCCTCGACGACCGCCCGCAGGAATTCCCGCGCGTCAACGAGGAGCTGGTGTCCCGCCGGCACCGTTACGGCTACTCGGCGGCCGCCGCCGAGATGTCCGTCGCCTATCTGGCCGGCGACGGCAATCCGCCGGACCGCGCCTTCTCCAACGCCCTCCTCAAGCACGACCTCGCGCGCGGCACCGCCGAGGTGCACCGGCTGCCGAGGGGCGCGGCGGCGGGCGAGGCGGTGTTCGTGCCGGGCGAGCACGGGCGCCGCGAGGACGACGGGTACGCGATCGCCTACGTCCACAACCCGGACCGCGGCGCCGCCGACCTGCTGATCCTCGCCGCGCAGGACTTCACCGGGGAGCCGCTGGCCCGGGTCCACCTGCCGGGCCGGGTGCCGCTCGGTTTCCACGGAAGCTGGATTCCGGACGCATGACGACCGGCGATGCGCGATCGTGGTCGTATGCATGCAAGGGACATCCTCATCGACGGCTTCGGCCGCATCCAGGAAGAAGTCCATGCCGCCCTCGACGGCGCCGACCCCGACCTGCTCAACAGGCTCCCCGCCCCTGACGCCAACTCCATCACCTGGCTGGTCTGGCACCTCACCCGGATCCAGGACGACCACATCGCCGACGCCTTCGACCTCGACCAGGTGTGGCTGACCCAGGGCTGGGAGAAGCGTTTCGGCCTCGGCCTGCCACCCCGTGACCACGGGTACGGGCATACGCCCGCCGAGGTCGCGAAGGTCAGGGTGGACTCCGGCGACCTGCTGACCGGCTACCACGACGCGGTGCACGAGCAGACCCTGGGGGTGCTGCGCGAGCTCCCGGCCAAGGACCTGGAACGGATCGTGGACACCCGCTTCGATCCGCCGGTCACGCTGGGCGTGCGGCTGGTGAGCGTCCTGTCCGACGACCTTCAGCACGTCGGACAGGCCGCCTACCTGCGGGGGCTGCTTCAGAGCACGGAGGCGTAACCCGGCAGGACCACGTCCTCGATGAGGGCCCTGCGCTCGTCGAACGGGATGAACGCGCTCTTCAGGGCGTTCACCGTGACCGTGCGCAGGTCCTCGACGGTCCAGCCCGCCTCCTCGACCAGCAGGGACATCTCCCGGGTCATCGTCGTCCCCGAGACCAGCCGGTTGTCGGTGTTGAGGGTGACCCGGAAGCCCAGTTCCTTCAGCGCGGTGATCGGGTGCTCGGCGATCGAGGTGGCACAGCCGGTCTGCAGGTTGGAGGTGGGGCACATCTCCAGGGCGATACGGCGGTCGCGCACCCAGCCGGCGAGGCGGCCGAGCTTGCCGTCCACGATGTCCTCGGTGATGCGCACGCCGTGCCCGATGCGCTGGGCACCGCACGCCTGGACCGCCTGGTGGATGCTGGGCAGGCCGAACGCCTCGCCGGCGTGGATCGTGAAGGGCACGCTCTCCTCGCGCAGGTACCGGAAGGCGTCCAGGTGGTCGGCGGCCGGGAAGCCGGCCTCGGCACCGGCGATGTCGAAGCCGACGACGCCGGCGTCCCGGTAGGCGACGGCCGCTTCGGCGGCCTCGCGGACCCGGTCGAACATCCGCATCCCGCAGAGCAGGGTGCCGACACGGACGGGCGTGCCCGCGGCGGCGGCCTTCGCCATGCCGGCGGCGAGCCCTTCCTGCACGCTCTCCACGACCTCGTGCAGCGTGAGGCCGCCCTTCACGTTCAGCTCCGGTGCGTAGCGCACCTCGCCGTAGACGACCCCGTCGGCGGCCAGGTCGAGGACGTACTCCTCGGCGACCCGCCGCAGCCCCTCCTTGGACTGCACGACGGCGAGGGTGTGCTCGAAGGTGGCTATGTAACGCACCAGGTCGCCGGAGTTGGCGGCCTCGACGTACCAGGCGGCCAGCTCGTCGGGGTCGGTGGTGGGCAGGGTGTGACCGACCTCGGCCGCGAGCTCGACCAGGGTGGCGGGGCGCAGGCCGCCGTCGAGGTGGTCGTGCAGGACGGCCTTGGGGAGGCGACGGATCACGTCTGCGTCTACGCGCGTAGCAGTCATGGTGGAGCTGTCCTCGGCAGGTGGTTCGAAGTGGTCGGTCAGGCGGCGGGCTGGAGCAGGTCCCAGCGGTTTCCGTAGAGGTCCTGGAAGACGGCGACGCTGCCGTACGCCTCGTGCCGCGGCTCCTCCAGGAAGGTCACGCCGGCGGCGGTCATCCGGGCGTGGTCGCGGGCGAAGTCCTCGGTGTGCAGGAAGAACCCGACCCGGCCGCCCGTCTGGTCGCCGACGCGGGCACGCTGGTCCTCGTCCTTGGCGCGGGCGAGCAGCAGTCCGGTGCCGTCCCCCTCCGCGCCGGGCGCCACGACGACCCAGCGGGAACCGTCCGGGCGGGGCGTGTCCTCGACGAGCCGGAACCCGAGGGCCTCGGTGTAGAAGCGGATGGCCTCGTCGTAGTCGCCGACGACAAGGGTGACCAGGGCGACGCGTCGCATGGGGGCCTTTCGGTGGAGCGGTTAGCGGAAGAGGTTATACGTAAAACTCCCGGGACGCCAGCCACCCTTTCCCACCGGCGGCCTTTCGGGCCGCGCCGACCGGAACGCCCCGACAGGGACGCGGGGAGCCGCGCGACCAGCCGCGACGCACCGCGTCCGACGAACGGCCGCCCTACCGCTCCGCTTCCCCCTGAGCGACCTCCACCCGGCGGTGGAAGTCGACCATCCCGGTCGCGGAGGCGGCACAGGACAACCCGGCACAGGCCACCAGCAGCACGACGACCCACGCCCCGGCCCGCCGCCGCCCCCGCGGCGCCAGCAGCGCCTCGACCCGCTGCGGCACCGGCCCGGACGCGGCGCCCGACACGAACGCCGGCCGCTCGACGGCGCCCCCCTGCCCCGCCAGCGCGGCCCGGGCGATCGCGCGGGCCGTCAGCCGGCGGTCCCCCACCGTGCGCGCCGCGGCCTCGTCGGCGGCCCGCTCCACGGCCAGCCGGACGACGTCCCGGACCCGCCGCAGTGCCGGGTGGCAGTGCGCGGCGAGCTCCGCCGCGGCGAGGAAGAAGTGGTGGCCGCCCGTGTTGTGCGCCCGCTCGTGCGCGAACAGGGCCTCCCGCTCGGCTCCGTCGAGGCTGCGCAGCATTGCGGTGGTGACGACGATCCGGTGCGGACGTCCGGGCAGTGCGTACGCGTCCGGGCACGGCGAGTCGACCACGCACAGGTCGCCCGCCGCAGGCCGGCGCCCCGCCTCCGTGCGCGCGGCGTGGAAGGCGCGGGTCTGCCGGAGCACCGACCGCGCGAGGGTCCAGGCGCCCACGGCGAGGCCGCCGACCGAGAGGGCCGCCAGCGGCAGCACGAACCGGTCGGAGGCGGTGTGCAGGGGACGGACCAGCTCGCCCAGCGCGGCGAAGAACGGCAGCCTGAGGAGCCCGGCGAGGAAGAACGCGCCGAGCGCGACCAGGGAACAGCCCGCCAGGGCGACGGCCGAGGCGGTGATCACCCAGAGCGCGGTGCCCGGCGCCAGCCGGTCGAGGGCCCGCCGGGACAGGGCCGGCAGCGCGAACGGCACCAGCAGGGGCAGGAGCAGCAGCGCGATCATGACGCCGCGGGTTGTTCGCCGGATTCGAGCAGGGTCCGCAGTACGCGCTCGTCGTCGGGGCTGAGCTGGGCTACGAACCGGGCGAGCACGGTCTCCCGGTCGCTGTCCCGGTCGAGTTCGGTGTGCATCCGCTTCGCGGTGAGGCCCTGCGCGTCCTGGACGGGGACGTAGGCGTAGCCGCGGCCCTGGCGGTGCCGCCCGACCACGCCCTTGTCGTGCAGCCGGGTCAGGATCGTGGTCACCGTCGTGCGGGCCAGGTCGGTGCCGAGGCTCCGCTGCACCTGTCCGGGGGTCTGGGGCGCACCCGCGGCCCAGAGAGCCGCCATGACGCTCGCCTCCAGTTCGCCGGCGGGCCGGCGTTCGTCCTTCCCGTCGGCCATGGAAGGTTCCTCACCCCTCACTTCGTCCGCGGCCAGCAGACCGTCTACGGCAGTGTAGTCAGCCGGGGGGCGGCCGCGCCCGTGAACCCGTGGTGCGAGGCCCCGTCCGGGAGAGGTTCCGTCGCCGGCCGGGGAATCGTCCCGGGCCCGGGTTCCGGCGCACCGGGACGCGGGCCGGGCCGGTGCCGCTCGACGGCGAGGGGATCCGTCCGCTCCCCGGCCGACGTGCCGGAGGCGGCGGCCGGGGCACCGCGGGCGGGGAGACGGGCCGGGACCCACGCGGGGCGGCCCGTCGTCCGCGTTCTTCCGGAGCCGGCCGTACACGGTGCGGGCCTTGCACGGGGAGCACGAGCCGCGGTGGCCGGCACCCGCTGCGGGACGGGGTGCGGGCGGTCCGGGCGGGAGGGTCAGCCCGCCTCGGCGTGGAGGGCGTTCAGCCGGGTCAGCTCGTCCTCGGTGAGCCGGATGGCACCGGCCGCCACGTTCTCGGCCAGGTGGTCCGGGTTCCCGGTGCCGGGGATGGCGAGGACGTGCGGGCCCTGGTGCAGGGTCCAGGCGAGGCGGATCTGGGCGGGAGTGGCGTCGTGGGCGCGGGCGACGGCGAGGACCTCGTCGTCGTGGCTCGTGGTGGCGCCGAGCGCCCCTGCGTCGCCGGCGACGGCGAAGAACGGCACGAAGGCGATGCCGCGCTCACCGCATATGCGCACGACCTCGTCGGTGGCCGGGTTCGCCGCGTCGAGCCCCCACCGGTTCTGCACGCACACCACGGGGGCGATGGCCAGCGCCTCGTCGAGATGGCGCGGTTCGACGTCGGAGACGCCGAGGTGCCGGATCAGCCCGGCCTCGCGCAGTTCGGCGAGGGCGCCGAAGTGCTCGGCGATCGACTCCTGGCGCATCCGGCGCAGGTTGACGACGTCGAGATGGTCGCGGCCGAGCTGGCGCAGGTTCTCCTCGACGTGCCCGCGCAGCTGGTCCGGACGGGCGGAAGTGGCCCATTCCCCCGAATAGTCGCGGTAGGGGCCGACCTTGGTGACGATGACCAGGTCGTCGGGGTACGGGGAGAGAACGGTGTTGATGAGTTCGTTGGCGGAGCGCAGGGCGGAGAAGTAGAAGGCCGCCGTGTCGATGTGGTTCACGCCGAGCTCGACGGCCTTGCGCAGGACGGCGGTCGAGCGGGCGCGGTCGCTCGGGGTGCCGTGGTGGAAGGCGGCGCTGCCCGTCAGCCGCATCGCGCCGAAGCCGAGGCGGTGGACGGGCAGGTCACCGAGTTTCCAGGTGCCGGAGGCGTCCGCGGTGATCGTTTCGGAGGTCATCGACGGAGTCTGGCACACGATCCTGACGAGGACCCCGACGGCGGGGTCAGCAGGAGAGGTTGCCGCCGGCCGGGTCAACTCCTCCGCGGAGCACGGCCGCGCCCCTCGAAGGGGGTGCGGCCGCGGTGGGGGGTGTGAGGCACACTCAACTGCCTTGGTCTGTACCAGTCAAGGGTGTAGACCAGTCAACCGGCGCTGCCGGTCCCCGGGTCACGGCGGCGGCCGGGCCCGGCCGCTGCGGCGCGGTCGGGCCCGGAAGGTGGTGGAGGGTCAGCTCAGGGGCTTGGCGAGGACCGCCTTGCGATGGCTGAAGGTCTCGATGGAGCAGCGGCCGTGGTAGCTAATGCCGCTCTCCCTCACCCCGCCGAACGGCAGGCCGGAGGGTGAAGTCGATCTCCGAGCCGTACGCCTGCCGGGTGGTCTTGCCCAGGTCCGCGTGGAGGGCCGCGGCGACCTCGTCACCCCGCTCCGTGAGCATGGCGCGCAGCCTGCGGAGCCGGCCGGTGCGCCACTCGAGGGGCTTGGTGCGGCCGGTGCGGAAGGTGGCACGCAGCCGCGCCACGGTGTCGGCGCGCTGCTCGGGGGTGGGCTGGTTCACGGACGCCTCGCTGGTGGGGCGCATGGGCCTGGGGGCCCGACTACGGTCTCGAACGGTCAGATGTACCTTGCAACCATTCATGCCCGGAAGTACGTTCCGGCGCCCCGAAACCCCTGTGCTTGACGAAGAGCACACCTGGTCAGCCGGTCAGTTCGGCCCGCCGCCGTGCGAGGTGTGCCCGTTCGGGCAGGCTGCCGGTGAGCGCGATGGCCGCACCGTACTCGGCCGCCGCCTCGCGCTCCCGGCCGAGCCGGCGCAGCAGGTCGGCGCGGACGGCGTGCAGTACGTGGTACTCGGGCAGGTCGAGGGCGTCGACCAGTTCGAGAGCCGCGTCCGGCCCCTGGACCTCGGCCACCGCGACCGCCCGGTTCAGCGCCACCACCGGACTCGGGGCGGCCACCATGAGCTGGTCGTACAGGGCCAGGATCTGGCCCCAGTCGGTGGCATCCGCGCTCGGTGCGTCGCTGTGCACGGCATTGATCGCGGCCTGGATCTGGTAGGGGCCGGGTCGGTTGCGCCGCAGGCAGCGCCGGACGAGGTCCTGCCCCTCCGCGATCAGCTGCCGGTCCCAGCGCCGGCGGTCCTGCCCGGTCAGCGGCACCAGTTCGCCGGGCGCCGGCTCCCGGGCGGGCCGCCGGGCCTCCACCAGCAGCATGAGCCCGAGAAGCCCGGCCACCTCCGGCTCGTCCGGCATCAGTTCGTACAGCAGCCGGCCCAGCCGTACGGCCTCGGTGCACAGCCCGGGATCGCCGCCGTAGCCCTCGTTGAAGACCAGGTAGACGACGGCCAGGACGCCGTTCAGCCGGTCGGGGAGGTCGGCGTCCTTCGGTACCCGGTAGGGGATGCCCGCGTCGCGGATCTTGGCCTTGGCGCGCACCAGCCGCTGGGCGAGGGTGGGCTCGGGGACCAGGAAGGCGCGGGCGATCCGGGCTGTGCTGAGCCCGCCGAGCAGGCGCAGGGTCAGGGCCACCCGGGACTGGAGGGCGAGCGCAGGGTGGCAGCAGGTGAAGATCAGCCGGAGCCGTTCGTCGCGCACGGGGCCCTCCTCGGCCGGTGTGTCGGGCGCGTACAGCCGGGCGGCCTCGGCGTGCCGGGCGGCCCGGGAGGACTCGCGGCGCAGCCGGTCGACCGCGCGGTTGCGTGCGGTGGTGATGATCCAGCCGGCCGGGCTCGGCGGCACTCCGGTGCGCGGCCAGCTGTCCAGCGCGGTGGTGAAGGCGTCCTGGACCGCTTCCTCGGCGAGGCCGATGTCGCCGAGGAAGCGGACGAGGACCGAGACCGCGCGCCCGTACTCGGCACGGAACACGGCCTCGACGTCGGCGGACTCCGCCATCAGTGCTGGTCCACGAAGGGCCGTACCTCGATGGGGAGGGTGGTGGCGAGAGCGGCCTTGCGGCCCCATTCCAGGGCGGCGTCGAGATCCTCGGCGCGGATCAGGCAGAGGCCGCCCAGGTACTCCTTGCCCTCGGCGTACGGACCGTCGGTGATCAGCACGTCCCCGCCCTCGGGCCGCAGCATCGTGGCCGTCTCCGGACCGTGCAGTCCGCCCGCGAAGACCCAGGCGCCGGCCGCGCGCAGTTCGTCGTTGAAGGCCTCGACGTCGCGCATGATCGTGGCGAGCGCGTCGGGCGAGGGTGGGGTGGCGTCGGCGGGCTGGACCACGCTGAGCAGGTAGTGCTTCATGAAATTCTCCTCGGTCGTCGTGAGGTGTGCGTCGTGAGGTGTGCGTCGTGAGCTGTGCGCCGCGACGGTGCGCGTCGCGGGGGTGTTCTCGCCTTCTACACGAACGGCAGGCCCCCGGATCGACACCTCGCACCGCGGAACCGAAAGAATCTTCTCCATGACCATCGCCGCACATCCGCTCGTCGCCCGCGCCCGGGAACTCGCCGACGGCCTCCTCTCCCCCGCCGCCGAGCGCGTCGACCAGGAGGGTGTCCCCGCGAGCCACATCGAGGCGGTCAAACGGTCGGGCCTGCTCGGACTGAACGCCCCGGTGGCGTACGGCGGCTCGGCGGCGCCCGCGGCCGTGGCGCGTGAGACGGCGGAGATCCTGGCCGGGGCGTGCTGCTCGACCTGGTTCGTGCAGACGCAGCACCACACACCGGTGCTGACCCTGGCCGGGTCCGGGCTGCCGGTGCGGGAGCGTTTGCTGGGTCCGCTGGCGCGGGGTGAGCTGCTGTCGGGGGTGGCGTACGCGCATCTGCGGTCGTACCCGCGGGTCCCCGTGCGGGTCCGGCGGGAGGTGCGCGGATGGCTGTTCTCCGGCACCGTGCCCTGGTACACCGGCTGGGGCCTGAACGACGTGCTGATGCTGGCCGGGGTGACCGAGGACGACGAGGTGCTGTTCGCGTTCGTCGAGGCACGGGAGCAGCCGGGCCTGCGGCCGTCGGAGCCGATGCGTCTGGCCGCGCTCACCGCGGCCCGGACGGTGTCCCTGGACCTGGACGATCTGCGGGTTCCGGACGAGGCGGTCGCGCTCCGGACACCGTTCGAGGAGTGGGCGGCGACGGACCGTCCGCGGCCCCGCAACGCCGGCCCGGCGGTCTTCGGGATCGCGGAGGCGGCGCTGGCGCTGGTGGCGGAGGAGTACGCGGCCGGCCTGCGGGACCGCCTGGCCGGAATCCGCAGCCGTGCCTACGCGCTCGCGGACCATCCGGTGCCGTCCGAACACGCGGAGGAGCGGCTGGCGTTGCGGGCGGAGGCGTTCGCGCTGATGCGGGCGGCCACCACGGCGGCCGTGGTGGCGGGCGGCGGGCGGGCGATGTCGTTGGACCACCGTGCCCAACGGCTGGCCAGGGAGGGCCTGTTCCTGCTGGTCCAGGGCCAGACGAGCGAGTCGCGCACGGCGCATCTGAGGGCACTCGCGGAGCGGCACGGCTCCGGCGGCCGGTGACGGGACCAGCCCGCACGGTTGTTGCGCATCATAGAGAGTGATGCGCCAGGCAGAACGCGACCTCTTGACCCGTCGCCCCCCTTGGCTGGACGATGTTGCGCATCACTCAAGTCGTTGCGCGATGCGCACCAGGAGGGTGTCATGTCTCCTCGACCGCAGCCCGGCCGCGAGTTCGTCCTCACCCTGTCCTGTCCCGACCGGGCCGGTCTGGTCCACGCCGTCACCGGGTTCCTGGTGGGCCACGGCGGCAACATCCTGGAGAGCCAGCAGTTCGACGACCGGCTCCAGGACCGCTTCTTCATGCGGGTGCACTTCGACGTCCCGGACGACGCCGTGTCCCTGGAGGACCTGCGCACCGGTTTCGTCCCGGTCGCCGAGGAGCACCGCATCGTCTGGCGGCTGACCGACGCGTCGACCCCGACCCGCACCCTCGTCATGGTGTCGAGGTTCGGCCACTGCCTGAACGACCTGCTGTTCCGCAGGTCCACGGGCGCGCTCAACATCGACATCCCGGCGATCGTCTCCAACCACCGCGACGTCGAACCACTGGCCCGGACGTACGGCATCCCCTTCCACCACATCCCGGTCACCCCCGACACCAAGGCGGAGGCGGAGGCCCGGCTGCTGCGGCTCGTCGCCGAGACGGACGTCGACCTGGTGGTGCTCGCCCGCTACATGCAGATCCTCTCCGACGACCTGTGCAAGCAACTCGACGGCCGCGCCATCAACATCCACCACTCGTTCCTGCCGAGCTTCAAGGGAGCCCGGCCGTACGTCCAGGCGCACCGGCGGGGCGTCAAGCTGGTGGGTGCCACCGCGCACTATGTGACGCCCGACCTGGACGAGGGCCCGATCATCGAGCAGGACGTCGTCCGGGTGAGCCATGCGCACGCCCCGGACGAGCTGGTCGCGCTGGGCCGTGACGTGGAGGCCCAGGTGCTCGCCCGCGCCGTGCGCTGGCACAGCGAGAGCCGGGTCCTGGTCAACGGCCGCTGCACGGTGGTCTTCCGCTGACACCGGTCACCAACAGCGGGCCGCCACCGAGAAGGTGACGGCCCGCTCGCGCTGATGCCTCACGCGTGTTCCACGGCCGCGTCCAGCAGCCAGTCCGCCAGGTAGCCGGCGAAGGAGGAGCGCACCAGGACCCAGAAGCCGGCCCCGGTCTCCTCGCGCGCGACCAGGACGACCTGGGTGCGGGCCAGCATGGTCTGGGCGCAGCGGCCGGGGCCGAAGACGCGGGGATGCAGGTCCAGGGCGCAGCCGTGGGCGAGCAGGTCGCGGGCGCGCGGGCCGCCGACGAGGAGTGTGGTGCGCTGGGCGGAGACGTCCGTGACGGCGACGGCGCCCGGTGCGTCCCCGGCGGCCGCGCGGATCCGGCTCTCCAGGTCCCGCTCGGTGCCGGGCCGGCCCACCACCAGCCATTCGTCGGGGCCGAGCCAGACCGCGGTCACCTCCCCCGCGTGCACCACGGTGTCGGGTTCGAGGGGCAGTTGGAGTCCCAGGGCCGGTCCGACGGCGTCCGCCGCCGGGCCCTTGGCGTCGAGGCGGACGTTCACCTGGGCCAGGAAAGGGAGTTCGGCAAGGCGGAGCGCGCCACGGGAGGAACGGGTCACCGCGGCCAGGCGGGGCGCGGCGTCGGCCAGGGGGCTGCGCCGGCATGCGGTCGGGGCGGTGTCAGCCATCGCGGCGGGCTCCCTCGGGGTCGTAGAGGACGGGGTTTGCGACAGTCACCGGCAGGTGCTGTTCGCCCACGGGGGCGTAGAGGCGTTCGCCGATGCGGTCCCGGCCGCCCTTGACCAGGGCGAGGGCGAAGGTCCGGCCGAGCGCGGCGCTGCGGTAGCTGGAGGTGACGTGGCCGAGCATCGGCACGGGCGGGGCGGGCAGCCGGCCGTCGGCGACCAGCTGCGTGCCCTCGGGAAGGAGGGCGGTGGGGTCGTCGGTGAGCAGGGCGACGAGATGCCTGCGGCCGGGGCGCACGGTGTCGGCCCGCGAGTAGGAGCGCTTGCCGATGAAGTCGGGCTTCTTCTTCGAGACCGCCCAGCCCATGCCGAGGTCCTGCGGGGTGACGGTGCCGTCGGTGTCCTGGCCGACGATCGGGTAGCCCTTCTCGGCGCGCAGCACGTGCATGGTCTCGGTGCCGTAGGGGGTGATGCCGTACGGGGCGCCCGCCTCGTACAGCGCGTCCCAGAGCGCCACCGCGTGCCACGGCGACACGTTGATCTCGTAGGCGAGTTCGCCGGAGAAGCTGATCCGGCACACGCGGGCGTCGAGGCCCGCGACGGTGGTGTCCCGCCAGGCCATGAACGGGAAGTCGTCGTTGGACACGGCCAGTCCGGGCGCGAGCGAGCCGAGGACCGCGCGGGAGTCGGGGCCGACCAGGGCGACGGTCGCCCAGTGCTCGGTGACCGAGGTGCAGTGCACCCGCAGGTCGGGCCACTCGGTCTGCAGCCACTCCTCCATCCAGTCCAGGACGGCGGCCGCGTTGCCGGTCGTGGTGGTGACCAGGAACCGGTCGGGGGCGAGCCGGATGACCGTGCCGTCGTCGAACACCATCCCGTCCGGGCGGCACATCACGCCGTAGCGGATCATGCCGACCTTCAGGGTGCTCATCATGTTCGTGTACAGCAGGTCCAGGAAGTGTGCGGCGTCCGGGCCCTGGACGTCGATCTTGCCGAGCGTGGAGGCGTCCATGAAGGCCACGCCCTCGCGGGCGGCGCGGCACTCGCGGAGCACCGCGGTCGCCATGTCCTCGCCGTCCCGCGGGTAGTACCAGGGCCGCTTCCACTGCCCGACGTTCTCGAACAGCGCGCCGTGCCCGACGTGCCGGCCGTGCAGCGCCGTGGTGCGGACCGGGTCGTGCAGAGCGCCCCGGTTGCGCCCGGCGAGGGCGGCGAAGGAGACGGGGGTGTACGGCGGCCGGAAGGTGGGCAGGCCGAGCGCCGAGATGTCCACGCCGAGGAGCTCGGCGACGACGCCGCTCGCCAGAAGGCCGCCGGTCTTGCCCTGGTCGTTGGCGGTACCGGCGGTGGTGTAGCGCTTGGTGTGCTCCACCGAACGCAGGCCCGCGCCGGTCGCCCGGCTCAGGTCGGCCACGGTCACGTCGCGTTGCAGGTCGACGAAGCGGGGGGCCGCGCCGGGGACGGTGAAGACCGGCATGGGCGGGGTGTACGGCTGTACGGCGACGGCGGGGAGGGCGGGGGGCTCGGCGGTGTGGCCCTCTGCCGCCACCGCGCGGGTGCCGGCCGCCGCGCCCTGGGCGAGGGCCGTGGCGAGGTCGGACGCCCCGTTCACGGCGCCCGCCGCCGTCACCGCCTGGCGGCAGCCGTCGGGCACGAACGTGCCGAGCGCCTCGTCGTGGCGGAGCCTGCCGCCCGCCTGGCTGAACAGGTGCGCGACCGGGTTCCAGCCGCCGGAGACGAGGAGGAGGTCGGCGGCGAACTCGCGTCCGGGTGCCGTGCCTTCGCAGGGGGCGGCCGTCACAGCGGTGACACGCTCCGCGCCCGCCGTGCCGGTGACCGCGTGGCCGGCCAGTACCTCGAGGCCCGCGGACCGGGCGCGGGCGGCCCACTCCCCCGGTTCGGGGCGCGTGTCGGCGATGGCCGCGACGGTCACACCGGCGGCGGCGAGGTCGAGGGCGGCGGCGTAGGCGGTGTCGTTGGTGGTGAACACGACCGCCCGGCGGCCGGCCAGGACGCCGTAGCGGTGGAGGTACGTGCGGGCCGCGGCCGCCAGCATCACGCCGGGGCGGTCGTTGTCGCCGAAGGCGACGGAGCGCTCGTGCGCGCCGGTGGCGAGGACGACGTGCCGGGCGCGGATCCGCCAGACGCGTTCGCGGGAGACGTGGGGTGGTGCGGCGACGCCGAGGTGGTGGGTGCGGCGCTCCACGGCGAGGAGGTGGTTGTCGTCGTAGTGGCCGAAGACGGTGGTGCGGGGCAGGACCCGTACCTCGGGGGCGGCTTCGAGGCGGGCGCGGGTCGCGGCGACCCAGTCGAGGTGCTCGCCGGTGCCGAGCAGGCTGCCGCCGGGTTCGGGCTGGTCGTCGGCGAGGATGACGCGGGCGCCGGTGGTGGCCGCGGCCGCCGCCGCCGCGAGGCCGGCCGGGCCGGCGCCGACGATCAGCAGGTCGCAGTGGGCGTGTACGGCGTCGTAGCGGGCCGGGTCGGGGGTGGCGGCGAGACGGCCCTGGCCGGGGAGGCTGCTCGCCACCAGGCCGTCGTGGAGTTCGACGGTGGTGGCGGGGAGCATCGGTTCGGGGAAGGGGGCCTCGATCTGGACGACCGCGTTGGGTTCCTCGACGCCGGCGGAGAAGATGCCGCGGGGGCGGCCGAGTTTGATGCTGGTGGCGGTCCGGATGACGCCGTTGGCGAGGAGGGCGGAGGCGAGGGTGTCGCCTCGGTAGCCCTGGTACTCGGTGCCGTCGAAGGTGAAGGTGAGGGGGGTGGTGCGGTCGATGCGGCCGCCGGTGGGGGTGCGGTGGGGACGGTCGCCCCCGCCGCCCCTGCCCGTCCCGTCCTGAAGGGGCGCCGCCCCTTCCACCCCGCTGGGGGCTGCGCCCCCGGCCCCCTCTTCGGCCTGAACGGCCGCGTCCTCGAACGCCGGACGGGCCGGCAGGGGTGAAGTCGGCCCGCAACTCCCCGCCGGGCCAGTCCCCGCCGGACGGGCCGGGAGGGGTGGCCGGGGGTCGCGTGGGCGGTACGTCGTCAGGATCTCGTTCGTCGAGGTGTCGCGGACCGCGTTGAACCATCTCCGGCAGCCTGCCGCGTGGCTCCAGCGTTCCGCGAACGGGCCCTTGGGGTTGTCCCGGAAGAACAGGTAACGCGCCCACTCCTCGTCGGTGAGGGATGCCGGGTTCTCGGGGTACGGCACGTGGGCCTGGCCGCCGTAGTGGAACTCGGTCTCGTCGCGGGGCCCGCACCACGGGCAGGGGATGAGCAGCATGGTTGGGCTCCCTAGTGGGCCACCGCGGCCGCGCCGTGTTCGTCGACGAGCGCGCCGGTGGTGAAACGGTCGAGCGAGAAGGGGGCGTTGAGGTGGTGGGGGCTGTCGTGGGCGATGGTGTGGGCGTAGACCCAGCCGACGCCCGGGGTGGCCTTGAAACCGCCGGTTCCCCAGCCGCAGTTGAGGTAGAGGCCGCTCACCGGGGTGAGGCCGACGATCGGTGAGGCGTCGGGGCTGACGTCGACGATGCCGCCCCAGGTGCGCAGCACGTGGGCGCGGGCGAAGACCGGGAAGAGTTCGAGGGCGGCGGCCATCTGCTCCTCGATGACGTGGAACGCACCGCGCTGGGTGTAGGAGTTGTACGCGTCGATGCCCGCGCCCATCACCAGCTCGCCCTTGTGCGCCTGGCTGACGTAGACGTGCACCGCGTTGGACATGACGACGGTGGGGTGGACGGGCTCCAGCAGCTCCGAGACGAGGGCCTGCAAGGGGTGGCTCTGGAGGGGGAGTTCGATGCCGGCCATCGCGGCGAGCACGGAGGTGTGGCCGGCCGAGCACAGGGCCACCTTGCCGGCCGCGATCGGGCCGCGGGTCGTCCGGACGCCGACGACCCGGCCGCCCACCACATCGAGCCCTGTGACCTCGCAGTTCTGGATGATGTCGACGCCGGCCGCGTCCGCGGAGCGGGCGAGGCCCCAGGCGACGTAGTCGTGCTTGGCGATGCCGGCACGGGGCTGGTAGGTGCCGCCGAGGACCGGGTAGCGCACGTCGGGCGAGGTGTTGACGATCGGGCAGACCTCTTTGACGCCGTCCGCGTCGAGCCACTCGGCGTCGACGCCGTTGAGGCGGTTGGCCTCGACCCGGCGGACGCTGTCGCGGACGTCCTGGAGGCTGTGGGCGAGGTTCAGGACGCCGCGCTGGGAGAAGAGGATCGGGTAGTCGAGTTCCTCCTCCAGCCCCTCCCAGAGTTTCAGCGCGTGTTCGTAGATGCCCGCGCTCTCGTCCCAGAGGTAGTTGGAGCGGATGATCGTGGTGTTGCGGGCCATGTTGCCGCCCGCGAGCCAGCCCTTCTCCAGGACAGCCACGTTGGTGATGCCGTGGTTCTTGGCGAGGTAGTGGGCGGTGGCGAGGCCGTGTCCGCCGCCGCCGACGATGACGACGTCGTACGACCGCCCGGGCTCGGGGGTGCGCCAGAGGAAGTCCGGGTGGTCGGGGAGGTCGGCGCCTGGGGTGCGGGGGCTCATCGGACGGCTCCGTCGTGCGAGAGGTGCGGGTAGAGCGGGTGCTCGGCCGCGAGCGCCTCGGTGCGGGCGCGCAGGGCGGCGAGGTCCGGCTCGGGCTGGAGGGCGAGCGCGATGACGTCGGCCACCTCGGCGAAGTCCTCCGCCGTGAAGCCCCTGGTGGCCAGTGCGGGGGTGCCGATGCGCAGGCCGGAGGTGACCATCGGCGGGCGCGGGTCGAAGGGGACGGCGTTGCGGTTGACGGTGATGCCGATCCCGTGGAGCAGGTCCTCCGCCTGGCGGCCGTCCAGCGGGGACTTGCGCAGATCGACCAGGACCAGGTGGACGTCGGTGCCACCGGTCAGCACCCGCACTCCGGCCGCGGCCGCGTCGGGCCGGGTCAGCCGCTCGGCGAGGAGACGGGCACCCGCCAGGGTGCGGGCCTGCCGCTCGGCGAACTCCGGGGTTGCCGCGACCTTGAACGAGACGGCCTTCGCCGCGATGACGTGCTCCAGCGGGCCACCCTGCATCCCGGGGAACACCGCCGAGTTGATCTTCTTGGCGAGGTCGGCGTCGTCGGTGAGGACGACTCCGCCGCGCGGGCCGCCGAGGGTCTTGTGCGTCGTGGTGGTGACCACGTGGGCGTGCGGGACGGGGCTCGGGTGCAGCCCCGCCGCCACCAGGCCCGCGAAGTGCGCCATGTCGACCATGAGCAGGGCCCCGACCTCGTCGGCGATCCGCCGGAAGGCCGCGAAGTCGAGCTGCCTCGGGTACGCCGACCAGCCGGCGATGATCATCTTCGGCCGGTGTTCCTTGGCGAGCCGCTCCACCTCGTCCAGGTCCACGAGGTTGTCGGTCTCGGAGACGTGGTACGGCACGACGTTCAGCATCTTGCCGCTGTAGTTGAGGCGCATGCCGTGGGTGAGGTGGCCGCCGTGCGCGAGGTCGAGGCCGAGGATCGTGTCGCCGGGCCGGAGCAGGGCGAAGAAGACGGCGGTGTTGGCCTGGGCACCCGAGTGCGGCTGCACGTTGGCGTACCCCGCCCCGAACAGCGACTTGACCCGTTCGATCGCCAACCGCTCCGTGACGTCGACGTGTTCGCAGCCGCCGTAGTAGCGGCGGCCGGGGTAGCCCTCGGCGTACTTGTTCGTCGCCACGGAACCCTGCGCCTCCATCACGGCGACGGGCGCGAAGTTCTCGGAGGCGATCATCTCCAGGGTGGACTGCTGCCGGTGCAGCTCGCCACGGAGAGCGGCGTGCACCTCGGGGTCGAGCTCGGCCAGGGGCAAGTTGAGCGCGTTCATACGGGTTCCGCGATCCTTTCAGCGACCTCGGCGAGGCGCCCCGCAAGGGGCGCTGGGGGTATCCCCAGCCGAAGGCTGGGGGAGGATCTGCGCGACCAGCCACGGCGAGCCCGCAGCCGAACAGCGACGCCACACGAATCCCTCACCCGCGGAGACGACTCATCCCCGGGTCGAACAACGGCTCCTCGGCCACCACCGCCTGGACGCGCTGGTCGAAGTACCCGATCTGGACGCCGGTCCCCGGCACCGCCAGCTCCGCCGGCAACCACGCGTAAGCGATCCCCTTGCCGATCGTGTAGCCGTACGCCGCGCTGGTCACGTAACCCACCGCGCGCTCGCCGTGGTACACCGGCTCCTTGCCCATGACGACGGCCCGCGGGTCGTCGACGGTGAGGCAGCTCAGCCGGCGCCGCACATCCGCCTTGCGCCGCTCCAGTGCGTCCCGCCCGACGAAGTCGCCCTTGTCGGGCCTGACGGCGAAGCCGACGCCGGCCTCGTAGGGGTCGTGCTCGTAGGTCATGTCGGTGCCGAAGGAGCGGTAGCCCTTCTCCAGCCGGAGGCTGTTGAAGGCGCCGCGGCCGGCGATGATCCCGCCGAGCGGCTCGGCCCCCTGCCACAGGGTGTCCCACAGCTTCTGGCCCTGGTCGGCGGTCGTGTACAGCTCCCAGCCGAGTTCGCCGACGTACGACAGCCGCATGGCGGTGACCGGTACCGAGCCGACGTAGGCGCGCTTGGCACGGAAGTACTTGAGGCCCTCGTTGGAGAAGTCGGCGTCGGTGAGCGGCTGGAGGACCTCGCGGGCGAGGGGGCCCCACAGGCCGATGCAGCAGGTGCCGGGGGTGATGTCGCGGACCTGGACCGTGCCGTCGGCCGGGAGGTGCCGGGTGAACCAGTCGAGGTCGAGGTTGCCGTTGGCGCCGACCTGGAAGAGGCCGGGGGCGAGACGGGCCACGGTGATGTCGCTGCGGATGCCGCCGTCGTGGTCGAGGAGCAGCGTGTACGTCACCGAGCCGACGGACTTGGCGACCTTGCCGGTGACGAGGCCCTCCAGGAAGCCGGCGGCGCCCGGGCCGCTGACCTCCAGGCGCTTGAGGGCGGTCATGTCGTACATCGCGACTGTCTCCCGGGTGACCTGGGCCTCGGCGCCGACGATCGGCGACCAGTAGCGGGCGGCCCAGTCGTTGGGGGTGGGGATCGAACGGCCTTCGAGCAGGCGCGCGTTGGCCTCGTACCACTGGGGGCGCTCCCAGCCGTTCGCCTCCAGGAAGAACGCACCGTGCTCCTGCTGGCGGGCGTGGAAGGGGCTGGTGCGGATCGGACGCGGCTTCCCGGACGGCTGGAGGGGGTGGAGGATGTCGTAGACCTCGACGAAGTTCTGGCAGTCGCGGGCCAGGACGTACTCGGGGGCGAGCTGGTGCGGCTCGAAGCGGTTGACGTCGCACTCGTGCAGGTCGAAGGACGAGCAGTGGCCGTCGACCAGCCACTCGGCGACCGCGCGGCCGACGCCCGCGGAGTGGGTGACCCAGACGGCCTCGGCGACCCAGAAGCCCTTGACGTCCGGGGACTCGCCGAGCAGCGGGTAGCCGTCGGTGGTGAAGGAGAAGAGGCCGTTGATGCCCTCCTCGACCTTGGCCTCGCGGGTCGCGGGGAGCAGGGAGCGGGTCTCGGTCCAGGCGTCCTCGAAGTCCTCCTCGGTGAACTTCAGGACGGAGGGCATCTGGTCGGCCTCGTCCACGGAGAGGATGTCGTCCGCCGAGACGGGCATGGGGCGGTGGCCGTAGGAGCCGACGCCGAGTGCGTCGAAGCGGTCGCGGTAGTAGAGGTCGGCGTCCTGGTGGCGCAGGATCGGGCGGACCGCCTCCTCGGTCTGGCCGGCGAGGGCGGGGACCGGGCCGGTCCAGGCGAACTGGTGGGCGAGCGGGGTGAGGGGCAGGTTCATGCCGGCCATGCGGGCGATCCTCGGGCCCCAGATGCCGGCGCAGCAGACGACGATGTCGGCGGGGAGTTCGCCCTGGTCGGTCAGTACGGAGGTGACCCGGCCCGCGCTCTGCCGGACGTCCAGGACCTCGTGGCGGGCGAGGAAGCGGACGCCTCGCTCGGTGGCGCGGCGGATCTGGGCCTCGACGGCCAGGACGGCCTTGGCGAGGCCGTCGGTGGGGACGTGGAGGCCGCCGAGGACCCGGTCGGGGTTGACCAGCGGGTGCAGCTCGACGCACTCCTCGGGGGTGAGGATCCGCGCCTCGATGCCCCACGCGGTGATCCAGCCGTGCCGGCGGTGGAGTTCGGCGAGCCGCTCCGGGGTGGTGGCCACTTCGAGGCCGCCGACCTGGAGGAAGCAGGGCTTGCCGTCGACGTCGAGGGAGCAGAGCTTCTCGACGGTGTAGCGGGCCAGCTCCGTCATGGTCTTCGAGGGGTTCGTCTGGAAGACCAGTCCCGGGGCGTGTGAGGAGGAGCCGCCGGTGGCCGGGAGGGGGCCCTGGTCGACCACGGTCACCTCGGTCCAGCCGCGTGCGGAGATCTCGTCCGCGAGGGCCGCCCCCACGACGCCCGCTCCGATGATGACCACTCGGGGTCCCGCCATCGCCCAACCTCCGAACTTGAGACCGGTGCAGTTGCTTTGTGCGCAACGTGATTCAGGCTGCGCAACTCAATGTGCCCGCCGCCCAGGAGGGGTGTCAAGGGGGTGGCGACCCGGCGGAACCGGACCCGGAACAAGCCGGTGACGGCCGGGGAACGGCAACGCCCGGCGGGCGGCGCGCACAGCTGCGCACCGCCCGCCGGGCGTCCCGGAACGGCTGTTCTTGCGGCCTCCGCTAGTTCAGCCAGGCCTTGACCTTGTCGGGGTTGGCGTCGACCCACTTCTTCGCCGCCGCGTCGTCCGACATCTTGTCCACGGCGATGTACTTGGCCACGGTGTTCTGGTCGTCGTTGGTCCAGTTGAACTTCTTCACCAGGTCGTACGCCGGGCCGCCGGACTTGGCGAAGCTCGCGCTGACGATCTTGTCGAGGTCGTAGACGGGGTAGTCGCACGCCACCTTCGCCGCGTCGGCGTCGCAACCCGCCGTGTACTTGGGCAGGTTGACCTTGACCAGCGGCACCTCGGACAGGAACCACTGCGGTTCGTAGAAGTAGCCGATCAGCCACTGCTTGTTCTTCTCGGCCGTTCTGAAGGCCTGGATGAGCGCGGTCTCGCTGCCCGCGTACACCACCTTGAAGTTCAGCTTCAGGTTCTTCACCAGCGCGGCGTCGTTGGTGACGTACGACGGGTCGCCGTCGAGGAGCTGGCCCTTGCCGCCGGACTCGGAGGTCTTGAACTGTGCGGCGTACTTGTTGAGGTTCTTCCAGTCGGTGATGTCCGGGTGCGCCTTGGCCAGCCACGGCGGCACGTACCAGCCGATGATGCCCTTGTTTCCGGTGGAGCCCGCTTCGACGGCCGTCTTCTGGCCGGTGATGTACTTCTTCTTCAGATCGTCGTGGCCCCAGTTCTCCAGGACGGCGTCGACCTCGCCGGTCCCGAAGCCCTGCCAGGCGATCTCCTCCTTGAGGTCCTTCTTGTCGACCGTACAGCCGAGGTCGTGCTGCGCGACGTACGCGACGACCGCGGCGTCCGCCTCGTAGCCCACCCAGGGGTTGACGGCCAGGTTGAAGGTGCCGCACTTGCCGCCCGAGGACGTCGAGCCCGCGGAACCGCTGCCGCCGACCTTCGCGCCGCCGCAGGCCGTGAGGGTGAGACCGAGGACGGCCAGGCCGGCCGCGCCGGCTCGCCAGTGTTGTGCCATGGTGTCGAGCTCCTTATGCCCTGGTGCGTCGTGCCGCAGCCTGAGTGATCCGGTCGAACATGACTCCGAGCAGTACGATGGCCAGCCCTGCCGCCAGCCCCTTGCCGTACAGCTCGCCCTGCGAGAAACCGGCCACGACGTCGTAGCCGAGGGCGCCGGCCCCTACCAGGCCGCCCACCACAACCATCGACAGCACGTAGATCAGGCCCTGGTTGGTCGCGAGGGTCAGGGCGCTTCGTGCCATCGGCAGCTGGACCTTGGTGATGATCTGCCAGGTGTTGCACCCGGCCGAGGTGGCCGCTTCCACGGTGGGTGCGGACACGTTCCGCACCCCGTCCGCGATGATCTTGACGGCGACGGGTGCCGCGTAGACGACCGCGGCGACGATCGCGGTGAAGCGGGTGGCGCCGAAGAGCGCCAGGAACGGTACGAGATAGACGAACGGCGGCATGACCTGCGCCGCGTCCAGGGTGGGCCGGATCAGCCGGTCCACGAGCGTGCTGCGGCCCATCCACACGCCGAAGACGACGCCGACCAGCATCACCAGGACGGTGGCCACGGCGGTGGAGGCGAGGGTGGTCATGCTGTCCGACCACAGGCCGGTGCCGACCAGGAGACCGACGCAGGCGGCCGCCGTCGCCCCGGCCCGCCAGCCGCCGAGGACCGCGCCCAGCCCGGCCAGGACGGCGCCGACCAGCCACCACGGGGAGTCGGTGAGCAGCGTCTGGAAGGGGTTGAGCAGGCCGTTGGTGAGGGCGTCCCGCAGGGCGTTGGTGAGGCCGGAGAGGTGGTCCTGCAGCCAGGTGGTCGCGGTGTCGGCGGCGCTCGCGATGTGGCTGCCGACGGTGCCGTCGCCGGGGAACTCGGCCGCCCAGACGTAGGTGTGGGAGAGGTAGGCCAGGACGACGGCCGCGATCCCGCCGGCCCCGAGCAGCGGGCGGCGCCACCTCGCGAACCGCCCGTCCGCGCGGCGGGTCTCGGTGCGGGCGGCGGCCGCGGTGGTGACCCGGTCGAGGACGATCGCCATGACGACGATGGCGAGTCCCGCGTTGAATGCGGTGCCGACGTCGAGCGACTGGAGGGCCTGGACGACGGTCTTGCCGAGGCCGGGCGCGTCGATCAGGGCGGCGATGGTGACCATGGCCAGGGCGGCCATGATGGTCTGGTTGACGCCCATGACGACCGTGCGCTTCGACATCGGCAGCAGCACCTTGACCAGTTGCTGGGTGCGGGTGGTGCCCATCGAGTCGGCGGCCTCGACGGTGGTCTCGGGGACGGAGCGGATGGCGTGCGCGGTGATGCGGATGGCGGGCGGGGCCGCGTAGATGACGGTGGTGATGACGGCGGAGGCGCCGCCGATCAGGAAGATCAGGGTGAGCGGGGCGAGGTAGACGAAGGTCGGCATCGTCTGCATGAAGTCCAGGAAGGGCGTCGTGATCCGGTTGACCCGGTCGGAGAGCCCCGCCCACACGCCGAGCGGGATGCCGATGAGCAGGGCCACCAGGACCGCCGACAGGGTCAGCGCCAGGGTGTCCATGCTCTCCTGCCACAGTCCCTGGAGCCCGAAGAAGGTGAACCCGGCGACGGCCAGCAGGGCGACCCGCCAGTTGCCCACGGCCCAGGAGACGTAGCCGGTGATGCCGACGACGCCGAGCCAGCCGATCTGCGGGACCGGACGGCCGTCGGTGGGCTGGGAGATCAGCGACTGGACGAAGGTGACCAGGTTGTCGATGACCAGCCGGATCTCGTTGAAGAAGTACAGGAAGACCGGGTTGGAGTTGCGGTTGGCGCCGATGCTGTCGTTGACGTCGTTGAGCCAGCGGTGCAGGCCCGTGAGGTCGGCGGCGGCCAGGGTCAGCGTCTGGCGGCCCCGGAACGCGGCGAAGAGCACCAGCCAGAGGACCAGGATCGCCGCCACCACCATCGGGCGGCCGACCTTCCTGCGTGGCGTCGCGACCGGCGCGGTCGCGACGGCGACGGCGGCCATCAGGCGCCGCCGTCCTGCCCGGCGACCACGGCGAGGATCTCCTCGTCGCCGACGATGCCGAGCAGCTTGCCGTTCTCGACGACCTTGACCGGCTTCTCGGCGGCGAGGACCGCGCGGGTCGCCTCGCGTACGACGACGTCCGGGCCCAACTCCGGTCCGTCGAGGGCGTCGTCCGGCTCGGCGGGCCGCATGATCCAGCGCAGGGTGAGGACGTCGCCGCGCGGCACGTCCTTGACGAAGTCCCGCACGTAGTCGTCGGCCGGGGCGCCCACCAACTCGTCGCCGGTGCCGCACTGGACCGTCCTGCCGTCCCGCATGATCAGGATGCGGTCGCCGAGCTTGAGGGCCTCGGAGAGGTCGTGGGTGATGAACACCATGGTCTTGCCGACCTCGTGGTGCAGGCGGACGACCTCGCTCTGCATGTCACGGCGGATCAGCGGGTCCAGGGCGGAGAACGGCTCGTCGAAGAGGAGGACGTCCGGGTCGCCGGCCAACGCCCTGGCCAGGCCCACGCGTTGCTGCATGCCTCCGGAGAGCTGGTCGGGGTAGGAGTTCTCGTAGCCGGCGAGGCCGACGAGTTCGACGGTCTCCATCGCGCGTTTCACGCGTTCGGCCCTGCCCATGCCGCGGATCTCCAGGCCGAACGCCACGTTGTCGACGACCTTGCGGTGCGGCAGCAGGCCGAAGTGCTGGAAGACCATGGAGAACTTGCTGCGCCGCAACTCCCGCAGCCGCCGGGCGTCGGCGTCCCGGATGTCCTCGCCCTCGAAGACGATCTCGCCCGCGGTGGGTTCGATCAGCCGGGTCAGACATCGCACCAGGGTGGACTTGCCGGACCCGGACAGGCCCATGACGACGAAGACCTCGCCGGGCGACACCTCGAAGCTGACGTCCCGCACCGCGGCGGTGCAGCCGGTGCGGTCCATCAGCTCGCGGCGGGAGAGCCCGCACAACTCCTCGGAGCCCGGCACCTCGTCGGCCCTGGGCCCGAACACCTTCCACAGCCGGCGCACGGAGATGACCGGGGTGCGGTCCCGGGGTTCCTCGGACGTGTCGCGCCGCTGCGACGCCTCGGTCTGGGCTGGGGGCATGGTGGGGACCTCTCTTCGGCGTCAGCCGCGGAACCAGTGCTGCGGCCGGGGTTGGATGTTCTGCCAGACGTGCTTGGGCTCTCGGTACTCGTCCAGGCCGGTCGGTCCCAGCTCGCGGCCCACACCCGAGTGCCCGAAGCCACCCCATTCCGCCTGCGGCACATAGGGGTGGTAGTCGTTGATCCACACGGTGCCGTGGCGCAGCCGGCGGGCGACCCGCTGCGCCTTTCCCGCGTCCTGCGTCCAGACGGCTCCCGCGAGGCCGTACTCCGTGTCGTTGGCGATGCGGACGGCGTCGTCCTCGTCCCGGAAGCGCTCGACGGTGAGCACGGGTCCGAAGGACTCCTCGTGCACCACGCGCATGTCCTGGCGGCACTCGTCGAGGACCGTGGGCGGGTAGTAGAAGCCGTTCGCGAGCGCGGGGTCGCCGGGGCGGCTGCCGCCGCAGCGCAGTACGGCGCCCTCGGCGAGGCCCGCGGCGACGTAGGCCTCGACCTTCTCGCGGTGCTGTGCGGAGATCAGCGCACCGGTGTCGGCCTCGGGGCCGAAGGGGCCGCCCAGGCGGATGAGTCGGGCCCGGCGCACGACCTCGGCGACGAAGGCGTCGTGCAGGGAGTCCTCGACGATCAGCCGGGCGCCGGCCGAGCAGACCTGCCCGGAGTGCAGGAAGACGGCGGTCAGCGCGAAGTCGACGGCGGTGTCGAAGTCGGCGTCCGCGAAGACCACGTTGGGGTTCTTGCCGCCGAGTTCGAGGGCGACCTTCTTCACGGTCGCCGCGGCGGCGGCCATGATCCGCTTGCCGGTCTCCAGACCGCCGGTGAAGGAGACCATGTCGACGGCGGGGTCCTCGGAGAGCGCGGCACCGGCCTCGGGCCCGGCGCCGAGCACGAGGTTGCCGACGCCCGGCGGAAGTCCCGCCTCCTCCAGGGCCTTCATCAGCAGGATCGCGGTGGAGGGGGTCAGCTCGCTGGGCTTGAGCACGAACGTGTTGCCCGCGACCAGGGCGGGCGCGACCTTCCAACTGGCCTGCAGCAGCGGGTAGTTCCACGGGGTGATCAGCCCGCACACGCCGACCGGCTCGTACTCGACGCGGCTGACGGCGTCCGCCCGCCCGGTGTCGATCACCCGGCCGGCGTCGGTGCCCGCGATGCCGCCGTAATGGCGGAGGCAGGAGACGACGTCGGCGATGTCGTACTCGCTCTCCACCAGGCGCTTGCCGGTGTCCAGGGACTCGGCGCGGGCGAACTCCTTGGCGTCGCGCTCGATGATGCCGGCGGTGCGCAGCAGCAGGGCGCCGCGCTCACGCTCGGGGGTGCGCGGCCAGGGGCCCTCGTCGAACGCCCGCCGGGCGGCGGCGATCGCGGCCTCCGTGTCGGGGCGGGTCGCCTCGCAGACCGTCGCGACGAGGGTGCCGTCCGCCGGACAGCGGATCTCGCGGTGGCCGCCGGCCAGCGCCGCGCGCCATTTCCCATCCACGTACAGATCTGCCACGGCCGCGCCCTTCGAGCCCGAATTCGTTGCGCATTGTGCATTGGATTGCTTTTGGTGGAACACCCTGACCGAATGTGCCGACACCCGTCAAGGTCTGCGCGTATCCCGATTCGGCCGCGAAAACGGCGCCCTCGGGGGCCGGTCAGCCGCCCAGCCGGTCCAGCAGCGCACGGCGCCACCGCTCGGTCTCGGCAACCTGGTTGAAGGTGAACAGGTGGAGGCCCGCCACGCCCGCCGACGGCGCGGTGAACGCCGCCGCGCCGCGGGTGAGCAGCCGCTCGGGGTCGTATCCGCCGGGTGCGGCGAGGCGCAGGAACCAGGAGGCGTGCCCGGTGAGGAAGCGGGTCGACTCCCCCACCCCGATCTTCGTCGCCATGGACAGCAGCTTGGCCCGCTGGACGGGCCCGGCGACGCCTACGTACACGGGGAGGGTGACGTCACGGCGCCGGATCCGGGCGAGCCAGTCACCGAGCACGCGCGGGTCGAAGCAGAGGTTGCTGACGATGTAGGTGGCGTGCGCGCGCTTGTCCCACATCGCCTGGACGGTGAGGTCGTCATGGAGGAGGGGGTGGCTCTCCGGGTAGCCGGTGATCCCGGTCTCCGTGAAGGGTCTGCCCAGTTCGGTCAGCCGGCGCAGCACCGGCAGGGCTCCCTCGTACGTCCCGGCGGGCGGGTCGGCGTCGCCCGCCGGGACGAAGAGGTCGTCGACGCCCGCCGCGCGCAGCCGCTCGGTGACGTCCTTCAGGTGAGTGTCGTCCCGCAGGAGGCGGGCCGGCACGTGGGGGACGACCCGGTAACCGTGCGCCGCGAGCCGCTCGGTGAGGCCGAGGGTCGGTTCCAGGCCCCTGACCGGCGACGCCGTGACCGTGACCACGACGTCGCGCGGTACATGGGCGAGGACCTTCTCCTCGGTCGCCCGCGCCGGCAGCACCTCGTAGCGGGCGTGGGCGAGCAGCGCCCGCAGCGCCTCGGCGCCCACGGCGGTCTACCCGGCCTGCTTCTGGGCGTCGCGGAGCCGGTAGTACACGGCCTTGGACGGCGGCAGCGGGTCGTTGCCGAGGATCAGGTCCGCGGCCTTCTCTGCGATCATCATCACCGGGGCGTAGATGTTGCCGTTGGTGACGTACGGCATCACCGAGGCGTCCACCACACGCAGTCCTTCCACGCCGTGCACCCGCATGGTCGCCGGGTCGACGACGGACATCTCGTCGGTGCCCATCCTGCAGGTGCAGGAGGGGTGCAGGGCGGTCTCGCCGTCCTTGGCGACCCAGTCGAGGATCTCCTCGTCGGTCGCCACGGACGGGCCGGGTGAAATCTCCCCGTCGTTGTAGGGGGCGAGGGCGGGCTGGTTGAGGAGGTCGCGGGCGACTCTGACCGCCTCGGCCCATTCGCGGCGGTCCTGCTCGGTGGAGAGGTAGTTGAAGCGCAGCGCCGGGTGTTCGCGCGGGTCCTTGCTCCTGATCTTCACCGAGCCGCGGGCGTCGGAGTACATGGGCCCGACGTGGACCTGGTAGCCGTGCCCGCCGGCCGGCACCGAGCCGTCGTAGCGGACCGCGACGGGCAGGAAGTGGAACATCAGGTTGGGGTAGTCCACGTCGTCGTTGCTGCGGCAGAAGCCGCCGGCCTCGAAGTGGTTCGTCGCGGCGGGCCCCTTGCGGAACAGCCACTGCAGGCCGATGAAGGGGGCCCGCCATTTCGCCAGGTACGGCTGGACGGAGACGGGCTGCCTGCAGGCGTACTGGATGTAGACCTCCAGGTGGTCCTGGAGGTTCTCGCCGACGCCGGGCAGGTCGTGGACGACGTCGATGCCGAGGGCGGTGAGTTCCTTCGCGTTGCCGATGCCGGAGAGCTGGAGCAGTTGCGGGGAGTTGATCGCGCCGCCGCAGAGGACGACCTCCCTGGCGCGGACCTGCTGGAGGGCGCCCCTGCCGCGCCGGTACTCGACGCCGACGGCCTTCCTGCCCTCGAAGAGGACGCGGGTGACCAGGGCGCGGGTCTTCACGGTCAGGTTGGGGCGCTTCCTTGCGGGTTTGAGGTACGCCTTCGACGCGGACAGGCGGCGGCCGCGGTGCACGTTGCGGTCGAACTTGGCGAACCCCTCCTGCCGGTAGCCGTTGACGTCGTCGGTGGGCGCGTGGCCCGCCTCCTCGGTGGCCTTGAGGAACGCGGAGAAGAGCGGGTTGGTGGCCGGGCCGCGTTCCAGGACCAGCGGACCGTCGTGGCCGCGGAACTCGTCGTCCGGGTCGGCGGCGAGGCAGTTCTCCATCCGGCGGAAGTACGGCAGGCAGTGGGCGTAGTCCCAGCTCTCCATGCCGGGGTCGGCGGCCCAGCGCTCGTAGTCCATGGGGTTGCCGCGCTGGAAGATCATCCCGTTGATGCTGCTGGAGCCGCCGAGCACCTTGCCGCGGGCGTGGTAGATCCGGCGGCCGCCCATGTGGGGCTCGGGCTCGGACTCGTACTTCCAGTCGTAGAAACGGCTGCCGATGGGGTAGGTGAGCGCCGCGGGCATGTGGATGAAGACGTCCCACGGGTAGTCGGGGCGGCCTGCCTCCAGGACGAGCACCCGGTTGCCGGGGTCGGCCGAGAGGCGGTTCGCCAGTGCGCTGCCGGCCGAGCCGCCGCCGACGATGACGAAGTCGTACTGCAAGGGAGCCATGGTGCCTCGTCTCGCTCGCGCCGTCGATTGCGCGGCATGCTAGTACGGGTATCGCTATACGCACCAGGTTGCGAACAACGCAACTTGTAAGATCTTTGTTCACATCGCGTTACTTGGAGCGCGTTGTTTACTGCGCGTATAGTTTCGCTATGAGCAACTTCAGTCCGGATACCGAAACGAACGGCTCATCGTCCGGGGGCGTGCAGTCCGTCGACCGCGCCATCAGCGTCCTGGAGATCCTGGCCCAGCGCGGCGAGGCGGGTGTGAGCGAGGTGGCCGCCGAGATCGACGTCCACAAGTCGACCGCGTTCCGGCTGCTCGGCGCCCTGGAGGCGCGCGGTCTGGTGGAGCAGTCGGGCGAGCGGGGCAAGTACTCGCTCGGCTTCGGCATCGTACGCCTGGCGGGCGCGGTGACGGGACGCATCGACGTCACCCAGCAGGGCCGGGCGGCGTGCGAGCGGCTGGCCGAGGAGATCGGCGAGACGGTCAACATCGCGGTGATGCAGGAGCACTACGCGATCAACCTCTACCAGGTGCGCGGCGCCGCCGCCGTCAGCGCGCACAACTGGGTCGGCCAGCTGACCCCGCTGCACGCCACCTCCAGCGGCAAGATCATGCTGGCCCACGTGCCCGCCAAGGAGCGCGCCGCGCTGATCTCGGACGGGGGTCTGAAGAAGCTGACCCCGCACACCATCTCCTCCAAGGCGAAGCTGGAGAAGAACCTCGCCGAGGCCCGGGAGCGCGGTTACGCCTGGACGCTGGAGGAGCTGGAGATCGGCCTGCACGCGATGGCCGCGCCGATCCGGGACCGGGACGGGGTGGTCATCGCCTCGATCAGCGCGTCCGGGCCGTCCTACCGGTTCACCGAGGAGCGCATGCACGAGCTGGCTCCGGTGCTGGTCAAGGGCGCGGAGGAGATCAGTCACCGCATGGGCTACCTGGGCTGAGCGCCCGCCGGCCGACCGTCGTGGGGCCCGCGTCCGGCCCTTCCGCGCGGGCCACGGCGTCACTCCGGCCGCGGGGTGCCGAGCCTCTCCTGGACCCAGTCGTGGAAGGCGCCGATGTGGTGCTCGCTGGGCACCAGCACCCCGCCCTTGGCGTACAGCCGTGAGCTCATGCCGGGCTGCGTGCGCTCGCAGGCCTCGAAGTCCTGGCGGTTGACCCGGTCGAAGAGCTCCACGGACCGGCTGACGTCCTTGCCGCTCTCGACGACGTGCGGGAGGTAGAGCCAGTCGCACTCGACGATCGTGCGGTCGACGGCGACCGGGTACATCCGGTGGAATATCACATGGTCCGGGACCAGGTTGATGAACACCTGCGGTTTGACGGTGATCGCGTAGTAGCGCCGGTCCTGGTCCGCCGAGACCCCCGGAATGCGGTCGAGCCCCTCGGATCCGTCGACGGTGAACCCCTGCACGTCCGCGCCGAACTCCGCGCCGTGCCCCACGTAGTACTGGGCCGCGTAGCCGTCGGCGAACTCGGGCAGCACCTCGGTGAGTTCGGGATGGATCGTGGCGCAGTGGTAGCACTCCATGAAGTTCTCGATGATGAGCTTCCAGTTGGCCCTGACGTCGTAGACGATCCGCCGCCCGACGGAGAGGTCCTCCACCCCGTAGCGCTCGATCGACTCGACGTCGCCCAGCCGCTCGACGGCCGCCCCGATCACGTCCTCCTCGAAGGACGGCGGGTTCTCCGCGAGACACACCCACACATAGCCGAGCCACTCCCGGACGGCGACGTTCACCAGGCCGAACTCGGTCCGGCCCACGTCGGGCATCTTGGTGAGGTTGGGCGCGGCGACCAGCCTGCCGTCGAGCCCGTAGGTCCAGGCGTGGTACGGGCACTGGAAGGCGCGTGCGACCTCACCGGCCTCCTCGGTGCAGAGCTTGGCGCCCCGGTGCCGGCAGACGTTGAAGTACGCGCGGACCGACCGGTCCCGGGCCCGGGTGACGAGGATGGACTCGCGGCCCACGTCGACGGTGCGGAACGCGCCGGGCTTCGGCAGATCGGCGGCGCGGGCCACGCAGAACCACATCGTCTCGAAGATGTGCTCCTGCTCCTGGGCGAAGATCCCGGGATCGGTGTAGGCGGAGCCGGGGAGGGTGGCGATCAGGCTGTCCGGCAGGCTGGTCGAGGTCACGGTGCACTCCTCCAGGGACGTCGTGGATCGGTGGGGTGGCGCGGGCGCCGGGTCAGGACGCGGCGGTGCCGAACTGCTTGCGGGCGCGGGTGAACAGCCGCGGCTGGTTCATCCCGAGCACGGCGACCGGCCGGCCCGCGCGCCGGTACACGGCGAGGAAGCTGCGGTCCTCGGTCGAGCCCTCCTCGACCGTGACGCTGTCGGCCCCGGCGGCGTGGCCGACGAACTGGATCTTCACGCCGTACTGGTCGGACCAGAAGTACGGCGGCCGGGGCGTGCCCGGTTCCCGCGCGCCGTGCGCGAGCAGCGTGGCGACGGCGGTGTCCGGCCGCTCCAGCGCGCCGGTCCAGTGCTCGATCCTGCGGTGGGCGCCGGTGTGCGGGTCGTACCAGTTGGCGCAGTCGCCGACGGCGACCACCCCGGCGACGCTGGTGCGGCCGTCGGCGCCGCACTTGACGCCGTTGTCGAGTTCGACGCCGGAACCCTGCAGCCACTCGACGCAGGGACGGGCCCCGACGCCGACGACGACGGTGTCGGCGGCCACGCAGCGGCCGTCCGCCAGGAGGACGCCGTCGACCTGGCGCTCGCCGCTCAGCCCCTTGACCCCCACCCCGCACAACAGCCGTACCCCGTGGTCGGCGTGGAGCGCGGAGACGACCGCGCCCATGGCCTCGCCGAGCGGCGCGGCCAGCGGGGTCGGGGCCGCCTCGATCACGGTGACGTCGAGGCCGAGGCAGTACGCGGTGGAGGCGACCTCGGCGCCGACGAACCCGCCGCCGATCACCACCAGACGGCCGCCCCGGGCGAGGTCCGCCCGCAACGCGCGGGCGTCGTCGAGGGTGCGCAGCGTGTGGACTCCGGCGAGGCCCGCGGTGCCCGGCAGGGTACGGGCGGCGGCGCCGGTCGCGAGGACCAGGCCGTCGGCCCGGACCTCCCCGCCGTCGGCGAGCCGGACCGCACGCCGGGTGCGGTCGAGACCGACGGCCCGGGAGCCGAGCAGCCACTGCGCCCCCAGGTCCTCGTCGTCCCGCTCCAGCGCCAGGTCCGCCTCGCCGAGGGTGCCGGCCAGGAATTCCTTGGACAACGGCGGCCTGTCGTACGGGCGGTGGGGCTCGTCACCGACGACCACCAGCCGGCCGTCGTACCCCCGTTGCCGCAGCGAGCGCGCGGCCGACAGTCCGGCCAGCGAGGCGCCCACCACGGCGACGGTCCTCACGCCGCGCCCCCGGCGAGGCGGGCGGTGACGCACGGCGGCAGGTTGGGCGCGTCGTGGGACAGCCGGACGTAGACCGTTCCGTCCTCCACGACGATCTCGTGGGTGCGGACCGGGCGCTTGGCCGGGGGTGCGTCCACGGCGCCGGTGCGCAGGTCGAACTTGGAGGCGTGCAGGGGGCATTCGACCTCGCAGCCCTCCAGCCAGCCGTCGGCGAGCGAGGCGTCCTGGTGGGTGCAGGTGTCGTCGATGGCGAAGAGCTCGCCGTCCTCGGTGTGGAACACCGAGACGGGCGGGTCGATGTCGAGCCGGTGGGCCTCGCCTCGCGGCAGATCCGCGAGACGGCACGCGGGAATCATCATGACACCTCGGTGCGTATAGCGAAACGGATTGCGGTTAGCGCAACGTCAGTCTGGGGGCCGCCGCGAAGCGTTGTCAAGGAGTTCACGCGCCGGTTCGCCCCGGCCACGACCGTGGTTGCCCGGGCCCGCGGGAGCGCCCTGGAAAGCAGGCGTGAGCAGGGCGAACAGGCCCTGCCTGAGGTGCGGGTACGGCCCTGCCCCGGTGCCGTCACCGGGGCAGGGCCGCTTCGCCCGCGGTCGGTCAGAGACCGCGGCCGACCGTCACAGGAGCACCACCGAGCGCAGCACGTCACCGTGGTGCATGCGCCCGAAGGCCTTCTCGACCTCGTCGAGTCGGACGGTCTCGGTGACGAAGGCGTCCAGGTCGAGGCGGCCCTGCAGGTACAGGTCGATGAGCACCGGGAAGTCACGGGAGGGCAGACAGTCCCCGTACCAGGACGACTTGAGCGCCCCGCCGCGGCCGAAGACGTCGAGGAGCGGCAGTTCCAGCTTCATCTCGGGGGTGGGCACGCCGACCAGGACGACGGTGCCGGCGAGGTCGCGGGCGTAGAAGGCCTGACGGTAGGTCTCCGGACGGCCGACCGCCTCGATGACGACGTCGGCGCCGAAGCCGCCGGTCAGCTCACGCACCGCCGCGACGGCATCCTTCTCCTTGGAGTTGACCGTGTGGGTGGCGCCGAGGCCGCGCGCGGTGTCCAGCTTGCGGTCGTCGATGTCCACGGCGATGACGCGTGCCGCGCCGGCCAGGTTCGCGCCGAGGACGGCCGCCGCGCCGACGCCTCCGCAGCCGATCACGGCGACGCTGTCGCCGCGGCCGACGTTGCCGGTGTTCAGTGCGGCACCGAGGCCCGCCATCACGCCGCAGCCCAGCAGCCCGGCGGCCGCCGCCGACGCGCGCCGGTCGACCTTGGTGCACTGCCCGGCCGCCACCAGCGTCTTCTCGGCGAAGGCGCCGATACCGAGGGCGGGCGACAGTTCCGTGCCGTCGGTGAGGGTCATCTTCTGCGCGGCGTTGTGGGTGTTGAAGCAGTACCAGGGACGCCCGCGCAGACAGGCCCGGCAAGCCCCGCACACGGCACGCCAGTTGAGGATCACGAAATCGCCGGGCGCCACGTCGGTGACGCCGTCGCCGACCGCCTCGACGACCCCCGCCGCCTCGTGCCCCAGCAGGAAGGGGAAGTCGTCGCCGATGCCGCCCTCGCGGTAGTGCAGATCGGTATGGCAGACCCCGCAGGCCTCGATCCCGACCAGCGCCTCCCCCGGACCGGGGTCGGGCACGACGATGGTCTCCAGGCTGACGGGGGCGCCCTTGCTCCGCGCGACGACGGCACGGACCTGCTGGGACATGGCCGCTCCTCTGCTGAAAGAGGTGGCGAGACGTTGCCCAATACGGCACGCATCTCGCGTTTCGCAACACAGCATCGCGGAGGCCGAACCGGGGGTCAAGAATCCGTCGGCGACCCGGCTCCGGGCACGTGCGGGCCTTCACCGCGCAGACGGCGGCCGGTGCCGGTACCGCACTCGCAGGTATCATTTATTCCATAAACAGTACAAACACCCACATCCCGAGTCCGGCACGGATGTGCCCGAGGTGAGGATGCGCGACATCACCTTCGACGACCGCGGCGAGCTCCCGGAGCCCGGGGGCGAGGCGGAGGCGTTGCTGGACGCGCGGGGCCGGGTGACGGCCTGGGGTCCGGGCGCCGAGGCGCTGCTGGGGCACCCGGCGCGCGAGGTGCTCGGGCGGCGCGCGGACGACCTGCTCCATGACCCCGCCGAGGCCGCGCATCTGGTCCGGCGGTGGGAGGAGGGGGCCCGCGAGGGGCCGCTGGTGCTGCGGCGGCGCGGCGGGGACCCGGTCGAGGTCCAGGTCTGGGTGCGCTCCCTCACCACCGCGGACGGCGGGCAGCGGTGGCTCGTCCAGGCGGCCGGCGCGCAGTCGTACCGCACGTTCGAGTTCGGCCGGGCCCTGCTGCAGGGGCTGTTCACCGAGATCCCCTTCCACATCGACCTCTTCGACACGGGGCAGCGGTTCATCGCCCAGAACCTGGCGCAGCGGCGCGCCGGGGTCTTCCGGGACGCCGAGTACTCCGGGCACACGATGCGCGAGATGGCCCCGCCCGGCCTGCTGGACATCGACGCGCTGGAGGAGCGGCAGCGGCGGGTGCTGGAGACCGGCAGGGCGCTGCTCGACACCGAGGTCGTCGGTCACCCCGTACCCGGTTCGCCCGACGACTACGTGTGGTCGGAGTCGATCCTGCCGCTCAGGGACCCGTCCGGGACGGTGATCGCGCTGGCCCATGTGATCTCCGACGTGACCCACCGGGTCCGCTCGCGCGATCGGCTGGTCCTGGCCAACGAGGCCGGCACCCGGATCGGCACCACCCTGGACCTGTGGCAGACGGCCCGGGAGCTGGCCGAGGTCGCGGTGCCGCGGTTCGCCGACACCTGCCACGTCGACCTGCTGGACTCCGTCTTCTCCGACGGTGCCGACGCGGACGGCCGGGAGCCGGCCGACGACGCGCGGCCGCGCCATCCGCTGCTGCGCCGGGCCGCGTCCGACGGAGTGGCCGCCGCGGAGCCGGGCACCGGCGGGGTCCGGGCGGTGCGGGTGGGCGACCTCGACACGGCGGCTACGGCACCCGGCTCGCCGTTCCTCGACGCCCTGGCGAAGGGCGGGTCCATTCTCCTCGCGGACGAGCAGCTGCGCCCCGCCGCCACCGACCCCGTGCGGGCACCGGGCGCCGGACCGGAGGTGCACTCCTGGCTGCTCGTCCCCATGCTCGCGCGGGGTGTCGCCCTCGGTACCGCCCTCTTCATGCGCTCGCGCAGCCACCGCCGGTTCGAGCCCGAGGACGTGCTGCTGGCCGAGCAGATCGTGACCCGTACCGCGGTGTGCGTCGACAACGCCAGCCGCTACCACCGGGAGCGGACGACGGCCCGGACCCTGCGGCGCAGTCTGCTCCCCCAGCGGCTGCCGTCGCCGTCGGCGGTGCGGACGGCCTCCCGCTACCTGCCGGCCAGCGAGCACACCGGTCTGGGCGGGGACTGGTTCGACGTGATCCCGCTGTCCGGGGCACGGGTGGCGCTCGTGGTGGGCGACGTGGTCGGGCACGGACTGCAGTCCGCGGTGACCATGGGCCGGCTGCGTGGTGCCGTGCGTACCCTCGCGGACCTCGACCTGTCCCCGGCGGAGCTCCTCGCCCACCTGGACGACCAGATGAACCGGTTCCTCGACGAGCGCGGCGACGAGGTCTCCCTGGTGACCGGGGCGACCTGCCTGTACGCGGTGTACGACCCGGTGTCACGGCTGTGCCAGCTGGCCCGCGCCGGTCATCCGCCCCCGGCGGTCGTCTCGGCGGACGGCGCCGTCGACTTCGTGGACCTGCCCGGCGGTCCGCCCCTCGGGCTCGGCGGCGTCGTGTTCGAGGAGCGCGAGATCGCCCTCGCCGACGGGGACCTCCTGGTCCTCTACACGGACGGGCTGCTGGAATCACGCGCGCAGGACTTCGACACCGGGCTGCGCCGGATGCGCGCCACGCTCTCCCGCACCCCCGCGTCGGCCGCCCCTCAGGAGGTGTGCGACACACTGGTCGGTGAGCTGCTCCCGCCGGGCCACCAGGACGACGTGGCGGTCCTGGTGGCCCGGATGAGCGCTCTGGCCCCGGACGCCCACGTCACCTGGGCGATCGAGGCGCAGGAGCAGATGGTCGGCCGGGCACGGGAACTGACGGCACGTCAGATGGTGCGTTGGGGGCTGGCGGAGGAGTCGTTCACCACCGAGCTCATCGTGAGCGAGCTGGTGACGAACGCGCTGCGGTACGGCGGTGCGCCGATCGCGCTCCGCCTGATCCGGGACCGGAGCCTGATCTGCGAGGTCTCGGACGGCAGCAGCACCTCGCCGCACGTGCGGCACGCCCGGGAAACGGACGAGGGCGGGCGCGGCCTCTACCTCATCGCCCAGCTCGCCCAGAACTGGGGGACGCGGTACAACGCGCGCGGCAAGACCATCTGGGCCGAGCAGTCACTCCCCCGCTGACGTGCGCGCCGCGGCGGGCGGCCGGTCGTCGTCCGGGCCGGGCACGACGACCAGGAAGGCGTCCGAGCCGAGGTCCATCACCACGGTCGCCCGGCCGCCCTCGGCCCGGCACCGTGCCGCGTACTCCTCGGCCGGCCACGAACCCCGGGGAGCCCCGGCGGGAAATCGCTCCAGCACCCTCGCGCTCATAGTGGTCCTGCACCTCCCGAGTCGGTCTTCGCTTTTCCTGCGGCTGCCCCCGATCTACGCGGACATGCCGGAGACGCCGGAAGGACACCGGCCCCCGGTCCGTCACGCGGGGCCCGGAAGGTGGGAGCGCGGGGCCGTCTCGGCTCGAAAGAGGTCGTGCCGCTGCTCGTGCGGGACCGCGCGGTGGACCGGGCCGGTTCCGCCGTGGCCAACCGGCCGGCGCCGGCTACCCGGTCGTCGACGTGGCGATGCGCCGGCTGCGGCACGAGGGCATGGATGCACGACCCGGGAGCTGCTGGTCGACGGGGACGTGGCGAACAACAGCTCAACTGGCGGTGGGGGCGGCCACCGGCACCGACACCCGCTCCAGCCGCGTCCTCAACCCGGTGACCCGGGCGCGTTACGACGCCGACGGCGCGTACGTCCGGCGCCGGGTGCCGGAGTTTGCGGGGCTGCCGGGGGCGAACGCGCACGAGCCGTGGAAGCCGGGCGGCCAGGACCCGGCGGCGCCCGGCTGCCCGGAGCCCGTCGTCGATGGGCCGACGGACGCGCCCGGTTCCGCCAGGCACGGGAGCGCGATCGAGCCCAGAACTACACATAAAGAAGAAATAAGAGCAGAATGCTATGTAGCGGCGTTTACCGTACGCACCAGACGCGGTCAGGCCTGCAAGTCGAGAAGGAGACGAGTCATGGCCAACGTCTCGCACGGCAGAAGTGACATAACCAGCCACCCCGATGTCTCCGAGATGCGGGAGCGTTACGCCCGCATGCTCGGCGGCCGTGATGTGGCGCTCGTGGACGGACCGGTGTTCCTGCTCGGTCTGTACTGCGCGGCGTCCCCGTGGATCCTCCACTACACGGCGAGCCAGCCCGCGCTCGTGCCCCACAACCTGATCATGGGCATAGCGATAGGCCTGCTGGCACTGGGCTTCACCAGGGCACCGGAGCGCATGTACGGCCTCAGCTGGGCCATGTGCGCACTGGGCATCTGGATGATCATCGCCCCCTGGGTGGTCGGCAGCAGCCCGGACACGGGCGTCATCATCAACAACGTCATCATCGGCGCGCTGGCCCTCTGCCTCGGGCTGGTGTGCGCCGCTTCGGCGGCCAGGCGGACGCCCATGACCTAGGCACACCGGACATCCCCTGGAAGGGAGGACGCGGGGCCGGTCCGATGACGGCGGACCGGCCCCGCCGCGCGTCCGCTCAGCGGCCGGGGACCAGCCAGGGCTCCTGCGGGAGCGGGCTGCCGGTCTCGATGAGGGACTTCAGGTTGGAGAGCACGGCCGGCCAGCCGGCCGAGACGCCCTGCAGTTCGCCCTCGTCGTTGAGGTCCTCGTGGGTGACGGTGAGCTTGACGATGTCGGCGTGCGGGCGGATGTCGAAGGTGACCCGGGAGTGCCGGCCGGGGTCGCCCTCGTCCGCGGGCGCGGCCCAGGTGGCGACCAGCCGGGTCGGGCGCTCGCTCTCGACGACGGTGCCGACCACGTCGGCGATGCCGGAGCCGTCGGTGCGGACGTGCTCCCAGCGGGAGCCGGGCCGCCAGTCGGAGACGTTGGAGTGCCCCCAGTAGGCGGCGGTCAGGTCGGCGTCCGTGAGGGCGTCCCAGACCTTCTCGGCGGTGCTGGCGATGTAGGTGACGTAGACATAGCTGGGCTGGTCGCTCATGGCTTCCTCGGCTCGTCGCTTCAGGTCGCCGAGCGCGCGCAGACGCGGGCGCTCGAACTTGTCGATCCACCGCTCCTGGATCTCGTGGAGCGGCACGGGATTGAGGTAGTGCAGCTTCTCCCGCCCCCGGCGCACGGTGCTGATCAGGTTGGCGGCCTCCAGGACGGCCAGGTGCTGGGTCACCGACTGCCGGGTCATCGCGATGCGCTCGCACAGCTCGCCCAGTGTCTGGCCGTTGTGCTCGTGCAGCCGGTCCAGCAGCCGCCTGCGGGTGTCGTCGGCCAGCGCCCTGAAGACCTGGTCCATCCCGCTGTCGCTCTCGGATCCCACTACTCAAAGTTATGCAGGTGATTGCCTGCATGTCAATGCGGGCGGCCCGCGCGGTGCGTTTCAGGGAGCCGTGCCGAACGAGATCCACACGTCGGGCGGCAGCTCCGGCATGCCCGGAACCGGCCGGGTCTCCTCCGTCCAGGCGCCGTCCGCGGCCTCGGCCGCGACCCGTCGCCAGAAGGCGACGGCGCCCGGGTTCTCGTACTGGAACGCGATCTCCCAGCGCCCCGGATGACGGGCGAGGACCTCGCGGACGGCAGCCAGTCCGACGCCCGTCCGCCGCGCGCCGCGCACCACGAAGAAGCTGTTGAGCACCCGCACGGGCGCGTCCAGCGCCCGGACGAACGCGAAGCCGACCGGGCGCCCGCCCCGGACGAAGAGATAGGGCGCCCAGCCGGGCGCGGCGAACGCGTCCTCGACGCGCTCGCCGCGGAACGAGCCGTCGGGCCCCGGCAGGAGTCCGCGGAACTCGGACAGGTCGTGGCGGAACATCAGCCACAGACGGTCGACGGTGGATCGGTCCCCGGGGACGGCGGGGCGGACGACGACATCCGCTGCGGTGGTTTCGGTCATGAAAAAAGCCTCACCCGGCGGCAGTTGGCCGCCGGGTGAGGCTGACGTGTGATCGGGACACTACACCACGGACGGCTCCTGTGGCGTCAGGTACTCCTCGCTGATCTCCCTGGCCCCGAACGGCCACACCTTCTCCAGGCGCGCCCAGACCAGGAACGCCACGCAGCCCAGGGCGAGCCAGGCCAGGGACCACTCGATGGGGTGACGGCCCGGGGAGTTCCGGTCGGCGTAGCCGTAGATCACGCACCAGCCCACGAAGGCGACGATGCTCGGCAGCGGGTAGAGCCACATGCGGTACGGCCGCTTCAGCGTCGGCTGCCGGCGGCGCAGCACCGTGAGCGCCACGATCTGGGCCAGCGCCTGGACGATCACCATCACGGTGGTGAGCAGCTGGATCAGGGTCGCCAGGTCGGTGTGCCGGCCGATCAGGAACCCGATCGCGGTGATCACGCCCATGGTGGCGAGCCCCAGCATCGGGAAGCGGTGCTTGGGGTGCAGCTTCTCGTAGGGGCGGAAGAAGACGCGGTCGCGGGCCGCGTCGTACGGCACCCGGGAGCCGCCGAGCAGGCCGGTGAAGACCGAGGCGAAGGCGGTGATCAGGATCAGCACGGTCACCGTGTCGGCGGCGCCCTTGCCCCAGGTCTTCTCCAGGACCGCCGAGGCCACCGAAGTCGACGCGATGTCGTCCGGGTTCGTCATGCGGTGCCAGTCGACGACGCCGAGCGTGCCGATCTGGAGCAGCAGGTAGATCGCCATGATGCCGAGGATCGAGAAGAGGATGGAGCGCGGCAGGACGCGGCCGGGTTCCTTGATCTCGGCGCCCATGTACGCGGTCGTGTTGTAGCCGAGGTAGTCGTAGATGCCGATGGTCAGGCCCGCGGCGAAACCGAGCCAGAAGTGGTCGCTCGTCAGGTCGAAGGCGTGGGCCGGGTAGGTGAAGGCCAGGTGCGGGCTGAAGTCGCTCGCCGCGGCGACGATCACCAGCAGCACCGAGGCGATCATCACCGTCCACATGACGGCGGTGATCCTGGCGATGTGCTCGATGCCGCGCCAGAGCAGGAGCACCACGAGAACGATGACGCCGAGCCCGATGAGGTCGCCGGAGGTCTGGCCGAGGCCCGGGGCGAGGTAGCCCAGGTACTGGACGAAGCCGACCACGCCGGTGGACATGATCAGCGGGATGAAGAGCATCGCCGTCCAGACGAACAGGAACGGCATCAGGCGTCCGGTGCGGTACTGGAAGGCCTGCCGCAGATAGACGTAGCTGCCGCCGGAGCCGGGCATCGCGGCGCCGAGTTCCGCCCAGACGAGGCCGTCGCAGAGCGCGAGCACCGCGCCCGCGACGAAGCCGATGACGGCCTGCGGGCCGCCGAACGCGGCGACCATGAGCGGAATGGTCACGAACGGACCGATGCCGCACATCTGGCTCATGTTGATGGCGGTGGCCTGGAACAGGCCGACGCGGCGGACGAAGCCGCCGGCCGGCGGCGCACCGCCCGGGACGAGAGGACTACCGGGACCTGCGGACATGAGGGCTCCTGGACGGGACACGGGGAGGCGGGCGAGGACGCGTACGACGGGCGGGGACCGACTCGGCGGGATGGCCGATAAAGTTAAGGAGCCTTACTAGATGCGTCAAGTATGCGTCGGGAATCGGTGAGAATGGTGCGATGGCCGCCAGCGACGTCGTAGAGGAGCAGGAGCAGCCCTGGAGCCGGCGGCGCCTGCGCAGCGCCAACGAGCGGCTGCTGCTTGACCGGCTGCGCCTGCTCGGCTCCGCCTCCCGCGCCCAGCTGGCCCGCGAGACGGGCCTGTCGAAGCCGACGGTGTCCAGCGCGCTCGCCGCGCTGGAGTCGGCGGGCCTGGTCCACGAGGTCGGCACCCACGTGCCCGAGCGCGGCCGCACGGCCGTCCTGTACGCGCCGGACCCGGCGGCCGGGTTCGCGCTCGGCATCGACGTGGGCCGCGGCTGGCTGCGGGTGGCGGTCGCCGATCTCGACGGCACCCTGGTCGCCCGCTCGGACGTGCGCAACCGGGCCCGGGGCTCGGGGGCGATGGCCGACCTGCTGGTCGCCACCGCCCGGCAGGTGGTCGCCGGCTCCGGGGTGGATCCGGCCGCGGTGGTGCACGGGGTGGTGGGCACGCCGGGCGTGTACGACGAGCGGCAGCGCCGGGTGCGGTACGCGATGCATCTGCCCGGGTGGGGGCGCGCGGGCCTGTTCGACCGGATGCGCGAGGAGCTGGGCGTCCCGCTGGAGGTGCACAACGACGCCAACCTGGCGGCCCTCGGCGAGTACACGTACGGCGTCGGGGCGGGCAGCCGGCTGTTCGCGTACATCATGATCGGCACCGGTCTCGGGATGGGCGTGGTCAGCGAGGGGCGGCTGTTCACCGGGGCGCGCGGGCTCGCCGGGGAGATCGGTTTCCTGCCCTGGCCGGGGCGGCAGCGGGGGCCGGAGCGGCTGGAGGACGCGGTGTCGGGGGTGGCCGTGGTCGAGACCGCGCGGCGGCTGGGGATGACCGGGCAGCTCACCGCGAAGTCCGTGTTCGACGCGGCCCGCCTGGGCGATCCGGCAGCCGCCGAGGCGGTACGCCTCGAGGGCGAGCGGATCGCGCACACGGTGGCCGCGGCCGCGGCCGTGCTCGACCCCGACCTGGTGGTGCTCGGCGGCGGCGTCGGACACAGCGTCGACCTGCTGCTGCGCCCGGTGCGCGAGCACCTGCGCACCCTCACCCCGCTGCGCCCGAAGCTGGCACCGAGCCGGCTCGGCGAGGACGCGGTGCTGCTCGGCGCGGTGGCGACCGCCCTGGGCACCGCCCGTGACATGGTGTTCGATCGCAGGTCGGGCGCTTCCTGAGCACCGCGCCACCAACTCGCGCGGGCGCCACGGTGATTGACACGGTCTCCGTGGCACCCTAGCTTGAGCCGGGTTAGTAAAGTTTCCTAACTTTACGAGCCTGGAGACCATCGTGTTCCCTCGCCGTGCCCCCGGACACCGCCTCGCCACGGCCGCCGTGGCTTTGGGACTGCTCTGCTCACTCAACACCAGCGCCTGGGCCGGGGCCCGCGACCCGGCCCACGGGTCCGCCCGGATCACCCGTGTGCCGTCCGCCGCCGGCTCCGAGACCCCGCTGTCGGGCTTCGCGATCCGGTCGACGGCAGACGTGGGCGACTCCGCGGCGGCGGTCTCCTCCCCCGGCTACCCGGCGAAGGGCTGGTATCCGGCGGGCCCCCGCTCCACGGTCCTGGCCGCGCTGCTCGCCGACGGCGTCTACGACGACCCGTTCGTCTCCACCAACCTCCAGAAGATCCCCAAGTCGCTCTTCCAGGTCCCCTGGTGGTACCGCAGCGACTTCACGGTGGCCGACCCCGCGCACCGCACCTACCTGGACTTCAGCGGGGTGATCTCGGCGGCCGACGTGTACGTGAACGGCCGTCAGGTCGCCACCACCGCCGACGTCACCGGCGCCTACACCCGTCACGAGCTGGACGTCACCTCGCTGGTGAAGGACGGCACGAACACGGTCGCCTTCCGGATCCAGCCCAACAACCCCAACAAGAACCTCACCATGGGCTGGCTCGACTGGCTCCAGCCCCCGCCCGACCAGAACATGGGCATCGTCCGTGACGTCCTGGTCCGGCGCGGCGGTCCGGTCGCGCTGCGCGACGCGCACGTGGTGACCAAGCTCGCGGTGCCGTCCCTCGAGACGGCCGACCTGACGGTGAAGGCACAGGCCCGCAACGACTCGGACGCCCCCGTCACCGCCGAGGTCTCCGGCACCGTCGCCGGGGTGACCCTCACCAGGTCGGTCGAGCTCGCGGCCCACCAGACCAGGACCGTCACCTTCGCCCCCACCGACACGCCGGGGCTGCACCTGACCTCCCCGAAGGTGTGGTGGCCCGCGGGCATGGGCGGCCAGCCCCTCTACGACCTCGACCTCACCGCGTCCGTGGGCGGCACGGCCTCGGACACCGCCCACGAGAGCTTCGGCATCCGGGACGTCCGGGCCCCGCTGAACTCCGACGGCGCCCGCCAGTACTCGATCAACGGCCGCCGGCTGCTGATCAAGGGCGGTGGCTGGTCACCGGACGAGTTCCTGCGGTGGGACCGCGCGTACGTCGAGGACCGGCTCAAGTACGCCGTGGATCTGGGCCTCAACGCCATCCGGCTGGAAGGCCACATCGAGCCCGACGAGTTCTTCGACCTCGCCGACCGCCTCGGCGTCCTCACCCTGCCCGGCTGGGAGTGCTGCGACAAGTGGGAGGGCCAGACCAACCCCGGCGAGAGCGGTGAGAAGTGGACCGCCGCCGACTACCGGGTCGCCCAGGCCTCGATGGCCGCCGAGGCCGCCCGGCTGCGGGACCACCCGAGCGTGGCCTCCTTCCTGATCGGCAGCGACGCCGCGCCCGACGCGACGATCGAGAAGAACTATCTGGACGCCCTGGACGCCGCCGACTGGACCGTCCCGGTGGTGCCCGCCGCCTCCGACAAGTCGACGCCCCAGCTGGGCAGTTCGGGCATGAAGATGACCGGCCCCTACGACTGGGTCCCGCCGGGCTACTGGTACGCCAAGCGCGAGGGCGGCGCCACCGGCTTCAACTCGGAGACCAGCGCGGGACCGGACATCCCCACCCTCGACACCCTGCGCCGGATGATGACCCCGGCCGAACTCGACACCCTCTGGAAGAACCCGGACGCCAAGCAGTACCACCGCTCGCCGTCCGCGACCTTCGGCACCCTGAAGGTCTACGACGCCGCCCTCACCGGCCGCTACGGCGCCCCCAAGAGCCTCACCGACTACGTCAGGAAGGCCCAGCTCGCCCAGTACGAGAACGTCCGCGCCCAGTACGAGGCGTACGAACGCCACCAGACCGACGCCTCGAAGCCGTCCACCGGGGTCGTGTACTGGATGTTCAACAGCGGCTGGACCTCCCTGCACTGGCAGCTGATGGACCGTTACCTGGACCAGGGCGGCGCCTACTTCGGCGCGAAGAAGGCCAACGAGCCGCTGCACGTCCAGTACTCGTACGACGACCGCTCGGTGGCCGTGGTGAACAACCGGCACACGCCGGTCTCGGGGCTCACCGCGCGGGCCACCCTGTTCAACCCCGACGGCACCCAGAAGTACGACAGGACGGTCACCGGTGTCTCGGTCCAGGGCGATGGCGCGCACAGCACCGCGCTCGCGCTGCCGGCGTCGGTGAGCGGGCTGGCGTCCACCTACCTGGCCCGGCTGACGCTGACCGACGCCGACGGCAGGGAGGTGAGCCGCAACGTCTACTGGCTCTCCACCAGGTCCGACACCCTCGACTGGGCGAAGACCGACTGGTGGCACACGCCGACGACGGGCTACGCGGACCTGACCGGGCTGTCCTCGATGGCCCAGGTCCCGGTCACGGCGACGGCGTCGACCACGGAGGCCGACGGCATGTCGACGACCACGGTCACCGTCCGCAACACGGGCACCGGCAAGACCCCGTCCCTGCTGACGGACGTCCATCTGGTCGACGCGAACGGCAGGCCCGTGCTGCCGGTCCGGTGGTCGGACAACGCGGTCAGCCTGTGGCCGGGCGAGTCGGCGACCCTGACGGCCACCTACCGGACCGCCGACCTGCACGGGTCGTCGCCCCAGGTGCGGGTCTCCGGCTGGAACGCGCTGGATCGGACGGTTCCGGCGGGAGCGCCGGAACCGTCCGTCCCGCTCAGCTCACGTTGAGCGCGGTGTCGTCGACGACGAACGAGGTCTGGAGGGTCGAGCCCTCGACACCGGAGAACTTGATGGTGGCCGTGGTACCGGCCAGGGAGGAGACGTCGAAGCTCTTGAGGACGTATCCGGAGGCCGCGTTGAGGTTGGAGTACGTGGCCAGGGTGGTGGATCCGGCGGTCACGGTCAGCTTGTCGTAGGCGGTGCTCGTGGTGGTCTCCGCGGTGTCCACGTGCAGGTAGAAGCTGAGCGTCGCGGAGCAGCCGGACGGAATGGTCACCGACTGGGACAGCGTGTCGGTGTGGGCGGACCCGTAGCCGTCGAGCCAGGCCTTGTAGGAGCCGGTGCGGGCCGCCTCGCCGCTGGAGTTGGTGATGATCCCGCTGCCGGCGGTCCAGGTGGTGTTGCCGGACTCGAAGCCGGGGTTGCCGAGGATCTGGGCGGAGGTGCAGGTGCCACCGCCACCCCCGCCACCGCCACCGCCACCGCCGCTGGACGCGCCGGTGAGCCAGGCGGTGGCGTTGAGGGCGAGGGCGGCGTTGGTGGCGCCGCTGTCGTTCCAGCCGTCGTACAGCGTGTTGCCGGACTGGCCGGTGCCGTCGTCGATGGGCGAGCTGTCGCCCCAGAAGGCGACCCGGCCGCTGCCGAAGGTGCTGGTGGCGAAGAAGGCGCCGGTGTTGCCGGAGTAACCGCTGCGGTAGACCAGACCCTTGACGGCGGAGTTGTCGGAGGGCTTCAGCGTGGCCGTCGTCCCGTCGGCGATCAGGCTCTTGGTGACCGTGCCGAACCCGCCGTGCAGCACCGCGTTGCCGCTGTCGCTGATCGCGGCCGGGTAGCCGGAACTGATGTCCAGCGAGTCGATGGAGAAGCCGAACGGGTCGGTCGAGTCCACGCTGTTGTTCGTCATCAGGTCGTTGAGGATCTCGACCGCGTCGTAGCCGTCGTTGTTGCGGTCGGCCCCCGTGTGGTCCGAGATCATGAACAGCCCGCCGCCGTTCTTCACGAAGTTCATGATCGCCGTCTTCTCGGCGGTCGTGAACAGCGTGTTCGGCTCGGGGAGCACCAGCGCGTCGAACTTCGACAGGTCGGTCGTCGACGAACCCCCGTACGTGAGCGCGCTGGTCGCCGTCTTCAGGCTGTAGCTGCCGGTCTTCTGCAGGGCCACGCCCCACGAGGAGAGCGCGCCGGTCCAGTCCTTGTCCGAGGACGGGGAGGAGTTCTGGGCGAGCGGGTCGGGCTTGCTGGTGGAGATGATCCAGTCCGCGTTGCCGGCCTCCTCGGCGTGGCCGTCGTCGAACAGGACGCGGTAGGTGGTGGCCGCGTGGGCGGGGGCGGCCGCGGTGCCGACCTGGAGGGCGGCTCCCGTGACGAGCAGTCCGAACCCGGCCAGGGCGGTGGTGAGTCTGTGGCGGGATCTGCTGGATCCAAGCATCCGGCGAACCTCCGTGAGGGGGTGGGGTAGGGGCGGTGGGGGCGCCAACTCTGCGCGCGTAGAACGTGCTTGAGATTTCTACACGCGTCAACTCATTGAAAGGTACATGGCATGTCAGGTCGGTGAACAGAAAACCGCTGTAACAACCGGACGGGACTGCCGCCGGATTCAGCGGGCAGATTGGACAGCAGCGGGGTACAGACGAAGAGGGGCGGAAATGGAGATCTCGGGCATCATCAGCGCCATCATCATCGGACTCATCATCGGTGTGCTGGGGCGCCTGGTCGTCCCCGGCCGCCAGCACATCGGCGTTCTGTGGACCATCGTCGTCGGCATCGTGGCGGCGCTGCTGGGCTCGGCGCTCGCGGCGGGCTTCGGTGTGGCCGACACCAAGGGCCCGGACTGGATCGAGTGGTTCATCCAGATCGCCCTGGCGGCGCTGGGGATCGCGGCGCTCGACCGCAGCAGGGCACGCCGGTGACCTGAGCGCGCCCCGGGCGCGGCGGGACGGCATCGGAGGTGGTGCGGCCCCGCCGCGCGGGCACGCCCCGCACCCGGCCGGCGGCGGCCGACGCCTCGTGTCGGCTACACCGGGGAGAGGTACGGGGTGGTCGTGGTCAGGGCGTGGAAGCCCAGCCGTTCGAGGATCGGCCGGCTCGTGGGCAAGGCGTCCACCTGGAGGTACCGGCAACCGTGGGCGGCGGCGACCTGGGCCCGGTGGGCGACGAGGGCACGGTACACACCGCGTCCGCGCCACTGCGCCACCGTGCCGCCGCCCCACAGACCGGCGAACCTCGCCCCGGGCACCAGCTCCACCCGGGCCGCGCTGACCGGCTCGTCCCCGGCGAGCGCGACCAGCGCGACCATGCTGTCCGGCTGGTCGGCGAGCCGCGTCAGCAGCTGGTGGCGCAGCCGCGAACCGTCGGTTCCGAAGGCCTTCTCGTGCACGTCCACCACGAGTTCGATGCCCGCCCGGTCGGTGGCGGGCACCACGCGCACGCCGTCCGGCAGTCCGGTGTCGAGGCTCAGCCGGGCGACCTCACCGATCATCAGCGTCTCCTGCGGCTCCGGCCGGAACCCGGCCGCGGTCAGCCGGTCACCTAGGTCCGGCGGCAGGTCGTGGCCGTAGACCTTCCACTCGAACTCCTGCCCGCGGGCGGCGAAGAACTCGACCTGTGCGGCGATCGCCCGGTCCGCGGTCGCCGCGTCCAGGTCCGACCAGAGGACGCCGTTCCATCCCCCGGCGTCCGCCACGTGGCGCACCACCGCGCCCACGCGCTCGATCCGGGCGCCGGGCCCGTCGGGCTTGGCACCCTCGCGCATGTCGCGGTCGTACAGGGCGAGTACGGCTCGGTGATCCATCCGAGCACTCCACCATCCGGGCGCGACGGCGGCAACACCTTTTCCCGTGGCCGCCGGACGGCCGGGCCCGCAGGTCAGCCCAGTTCGAGTGTGGTGACCCCGAAGACCCGCTCGCGGGCGTGGTCGCGGACCGGGCCGGTGTACATGCGGGCGGTCTCGAACGAGGGCGTGAACCCGGCCTGCTCGGCGAGGGCGATCCCCGCCGTGCTGGTCTCGGGTACGTCGATGGCGACCCGGCCGCCCGCCGCCTCGGCGGTGAGGGCGGTGAACAGGGCGCGGGCGTCCTCGGCGGTGTCGGCGAAGAGGGGGCCGATGCGCAGCGTGTCGTGGCCGGGGCGGATCACGCCGTAACCGGTGAGGCGGTCGCCGTCGTGGCGCACGAGCGCCCGGTGCCCGGGGGTGGTCAGCCACGCGGCCACGAAGCGCGGCCGGTCGGCCGGGCAGCAGGCGCTGTCGTACGCCGTGACGGCGGCCAGGTCGGCGGCGCGGGCGGGCCGGACGCCGGCCGGGGTCCCGGCGGCGCGGGCCTCGCCCACGAACCGGGCGGTGCGGTAGGCGAGTTCGAAGCCGGACTGGCGGTAGTTGTCCTGCTGGGCCACCACGCCGTCCAGGCCGACGGTGCGGTTGCCCGCGTGGGCGAGTGCGGTCTTCCAGGTGGTGAGGCCGTGGCCCTGGCCGCGCAGGTCGGGGCGGACCAGGTACCAGCCCAGGAAGGCGTAGTCGGCGCCGTGGTTGACGACGGAGACCGCCGACACCGGTTCGCCGTCGATCCGGCCGACGAAGAACCCGTCGGGGTCCTGGGCGAAGAAGGCGGCGGTGTCCGACAGACCGGGGTTCCAGCCCTCGTCCGCCGCCCAGCCGACGATCACCGGCCAGTCGTCGGGCGTGGCCCGGGTGACGACGAGGTCCTGCGGGGCCGGAGAGGTCATCGATGCGCTCCATTCCGTGACGGGGTCCGTTCGCGCGGCGACCGGCGCCGCGCGCCCGCAGCATCCTTCCCGATCACCGGGCGCCGTGCCACGACGGGATCAAGCCGTTGACGTGCTGCGCACGGTTCCGGGTCCGGTCCGCCGGACAGCCGGTCTCATCGGTCTGCCGGTCTGCGGGGCTCCCGGGCTCCCGGGCTCCCGGGCTCCCGGGCTGCCGAGCTGCGGGGCTGCCAGCCTGCCGGGCTCCCGAACTGCCGGTCTGCGGGGCTGCCGGCCTGCCGGCCTGCCGAGCTCCCGGCCTGCCGGCCTGCCGAGCTCCCGGCCTGCCGGCCTGCCGGCCTGCCGAGCTCCCGGCCTGCCGGCCTGCCGAGCTCCCGGCCTGCCGGTCTGCGGGCCTGCCGAGCTCCCGGCCTGCCGGTCTGCGGGCCTGCCGAGCTCCCGGCCTGCCGGTCTGCGGGCCTGCGGGGCTGCCGGGCTCCCGGCCTGCCGGTCTGCGGGCCTGCGGGGCTGCCGGGCTCCCGGCCTGCCGGTCGGGCGACCCGCGGAAACGGCGGAGGCCCCACCGGCTCTGGTCCGGTGGGGCCTGCTGGTGCGCGGTGCCTCGGCCCGCCTCGGTATCACGCCGGTCAGTGCGTCCGGCCCGGGCGGAAGCGCCGGTGCAGGGCGGTCCCGGCGAGCAGCAGCGCCGCGCTGCCCGCCGCGGCGGCACCGGTGAGGTCCGCGCCGGTGTGGGCGAGGGTGGCCCGGGGCGGCGGCGCGGCGGGGTGGTGCGCCTTGGGCTCCGTGGGGGTCTTCGGCGGGGCCGGCGGTTTGACGGGCGGCTCCGGGGTTGAGGTCTTCGGCGGGCTCGGGTGGTCCCCCGAGGTGTTCACCGACGTGTTGCCGGTGGCCGGGTTCAGGGCGCCGACCACGTTCACGCTGTTGCCGCTGACGTTCACCGGGAGGTCGACCGGCAATTGGACGCCGTTGCCGGAGATCACCCCGGGCGAGCCCTCCTCTGCGCCCTGTGCGGTCGCGCCACCGGATGTGGCCGAACCGCCGGGCGCGCCGTCGGTGGCGTCGCCGCCGCCCTCGTTCACGCAGGTGTTGCCTGCCGCCGGGTTCAGGAGCCCCACCACGTTCACGGTGTTCCCGCACACGTTCACCGGGAGGTCGACCGGCAACTGGATGCCGTTGCCGGAGATCACCCCGGGCGAACCGGCCGCGGTACCGTCCGCGCCCGCGTCGGCCCAGGCCGGAACCGCCACGGCCATCGCCCCAGAGGCGGCAGCGACTGCGATCACACCGTTTCGGGTAACCCGTTTCATAGGTTCCCTGCCTTCCAGACATGATTGCGGGCGCTCGCCCGCAACGGTTAAAACGCAGACGAACCATCTGAGTTATGGCTTATCCACATTTCACCCCATCGAGCGACAGTGAACTCGAACCGGCAGTAAAAGTATGCAAGGTCATCGAAAGGGGGCGGCCGAGAGGGACGCCCGTGCGAGGGCGGGCGGCGGACCGGCGGAGAGCAGGACACCCGGCCCGGCCCGCCCGCCGGGAGGCGGGCCCCGCGCACCCCGCTTATGGTGAGCGAAAGCCCTGTAACCGGTCCGCCACGGAGCGTCCCTGGAGGCCCTCGATGCCTGCCGTGCCCCGTACCCGGCCCGCCCTGCGGCGCTGCGCCGGCACCGGCGCCCTGGCGCTGGCGCTGCTGGGCGGCGGGCTGCCCGCGACCACGGCGGCCGAGAGCGATGGGGAGCAGCCGGACCTGACCCTGTTCTACCGGCAGAAGGTCAGGTGGGCGGCGTGCAAGGACGTGGAGCTGCCCAAGGACATGCAGTGTGCCAGGGTCACCGTCCCCCTCGACTACGCGCGCCCGGCCGCCGGCACCCTCGATCTGGCGCTGGCCCGCTACCGGGCGACCGGGAAGTCACAGGGCTCGGTCCTGCTCAACTTCGGCGGCCCGGGCGGCTCGGGCGTCAGCCAGCTCGGGCAGGACGGCAAGGAGTTCATGAGCCTGACCAACGGCTACGACGTGGTCGGTTTCGACCCGCGCGGTGTCGGCCGCTCCTCCCCCGTCAGCTGCGGCGACGGCACCGGCAGCCCCTCGGACGGCGCGAGCGACGACGAGCCGCCCGACGTCGCGCGCCCGCAGGCCCTGATGAAGGAGCTGAAGCAGCTCACGCTCCGGTGCACCAGGAACTCCGGGCCGGTGCTGTCCCACATAGGCACCGTGAACGCCTCCCGGGACCTGGACGTCATCCGCCAGGCGCTCGGCGACAGGAAGCTGAACTACCTGGGCTTCTCGTACGGCACCCGGCTCGGCGCCGTGTACGCGGCGCAGTTCCCGTACAACGTGGGCCGGATGGCGCTGGACGGAGTGGACACGCTGACCGAGTCGTTGGCCGAGCAGGGGGTGGCCGGGGCCCGGGGGCAGCAGACGGCGCTGGACGACTTCCTGGACTGGTGCGTCACCGACCGGGGGTGCCCGTTCGGGCAGGACCGGCGCAAGGCCGGGGAGGCGGTCGTGAAGCTGGTGCGCTCCCTGGACGAGGACCCGGTGCCCTCCGACTTCGGCGGCCCGTTCACCGGCCAGGACCTCGTGGACGCCATCGGGCAGGGACTCTACGGCAAGGACCTCTGGCCGCTGATGGAGCGGGCGCTGGCCTCGCTGATCGAGGACGGCGACACCCGGGGGGTGCAGAACCTCGCGTCCGGCGGCTCCGCGCTGCCGCACGGGCACGGGCACGCGCACGACGGGGGGCTCGTGGACAGCGCGGCCGTCCCCGTGGACAACCTGTCGGCCGCGCTGATGGCGATCAACTGCGCCGACGACCCGGACCGGCCGAGCGCCCTGCGGCTCACCCGGGATCTCGCCCGGCTGAACCAGGAGTACCAGCAGGCGTCCCCGGTGTTCGGCCGGTTCCGGCTGACGCAGGTGCTGCTGTGCTACGGCCGGCCGCGCGGCACGGACTTCATCCGGAACGAGGTGAAGGACGTGCCCTCCGCGCCGATGCTGCTGGTGGGCACCCGCGGTGACCCGGCGACGCCGTACAGCTGGACGGTCGAGACGGCGAAGCGGCTCGGTCCTTCGGCCGTGGTGCTGGACAACCGGGGCGACGGCCACACCGGGTACACGTCGTCCAGGTGCGTGCGCGGCAAGATCGACGACTTCCTGCTGTACGGCACGCTGCCGCCCGACGGCAGCTCCTGTCCGGCGGACGACGACCGCGGCTCCGTCACCGACTCGCCGGGCTGAGGCCGCCGGGGGCCGGGGCTCCGGGCTCAGGAGAGGGTGAGCTCCGGGTCGTACAGGTCGATCCAGTGGGCCAGGTCGAGGGTGCGTTCCAGGCCGCGCCGGTCGGCCTGGGTGCTCAGCGCGGTCCGGTGGGCCGCCCGGTCGGCCTTCTCCCGGTCGACGAGGTCGAACACCCGGTGGTCGGGCCGGGCGACCAGGTCCTTGACCTGCTCCTGGAGGGCGCGGCCGTACTCCGGGTCCTGGGTGGACGGGTAGGGGCTCTTGACCCGGTCGTACACGGACTGCGGGAGGACGTCCCGGGTGGCCTCCCGGAGCAGGGTCTTCTCGCGGCCGTCGAAGGACTTGAGGGCCCAGGGCGCGTTGTAGACGTACTCCACGAGCCGGTGGTCGCAGAACGGCACCCGGACCTCCAGGCCGACGGCCATGCTCGTGCGGTCCTTGCGGTCGAGCAGGATGCGGACGAAGCGGGTGAGGTGCAGGTAGCTCATGCGCCGCATCCGGAACTCGAAGTCGCTCTCGCCGTCCAGGCGTTCGACGCCGGTGACGGCGGAGCGGTAGGCGTCGGCGATGTAGTGCTCCAGGTCGAGGGACTTGGCCAGGTCCGCGCGCAGGACGCCGGCGTCGTCGCCGAAGTGCCGGGCGAACTGGACGAGCCACGGGAAGGTGTCGGCGGTGCGCGCCTCCTCGTCGAAGAACTGCAGGTAGCCGCCGAACACTTCGTCGGCGGACTCCCCGGACAGCGCGACGGTGGACTGGTCGCGGACGGCCCGGAACAGCAGCAGGAGCGAGGTGTCCATGTCGCCGAACCCGGCCGGCAGGTCGCGGGCCCCGATCACCCGCTCGCGGACCGCGGGGTCGGCCAGGCTGGCCACGTCGAGGACGATGTCCTGGTGGTCGGTGCGGGCCAGGCGGGCCACGTCGTGCACGAAGGGGGTGTCGGGGGTGGTGCGCAGTTCGTCGGCGACGAAGTTGTCGGTCCGGCCGACGAAGTCGACGGCGAAGCTGCGGACCTTCTCGCCCTGCACGGCGAGTTGGCGGGCGGCCAGCGCGGTCATGGCGGAGGAGTCGAGCCCGCCGGAGAGCAGGGTGCAGCGCGGCACGTCGGCGACCAACTGGCGGCGCACGATGTCGTCGAGGAGTTCACGGACGGTGGCGACGGTGGTGGCACGGTCGTCGGTGTGCGGGCGGGTCTCCAGCCGCCAATAGGCGCGGGTGCGCAGTCCGTGGCGGTCGACGGTGACGACGGTGCCGGGTTCCACCTCGCGCATGCCCTCCCACACGGCGTGCCCGGGTGTCTTCACCATGGTGAACAGCTCGCGCAGGCCGTCCAGGCCGACCCGGGGGCGGACCAGCGGGTTGGCCAGGATCGCCTTGGGCTCGGAGCCGAACAGGACGCCGTCCGGGGTCGGGTACATGTAGAAGGGCTTGATGCCCATCCGGTCGCGGATCATCACGAGTTCGTCGCGGCGGGCGTCCCAGACGGCGAAGGCGTACATGCCGTTGAGCCGCTCGGCGATGGCGTCGCCCCACTCCACGTAGCCGCGGAGCACGACCTCGGTGTCCGAGTCGGTGGTGAACTCATGTCCTCGGGCGGCGAGTTCGCGGCGGAGCTCGGTGAAGTTGTAGGCCTCGCCCGAGTAGACCATCGCGACGGTGCCGTCCGGGGTGCGGACGGTCATCGGCTGCCGGCCGCCGGGCAGGTCGATGATCGCGAGCCGGCGGTGCCCCAGGGCCGCGGGCCCCTCGCTCCAGGTGCCGCGGTCGTCGGGGCCGCGGCAGGCCATGGTCTCCGTCATCGCATCCAATGCGCGCTGCTCGGTGGTGAGGTCACGGTCGAAGGAGACCCAGCCGGTGATGCCACACATGCGTTACCTCCTGCTGCCGGTCAGCCGGGTCATGCGCGCCACCTGCGGTTCTGCGGCGCAGGCAATTGCCCGAGCGAACCACTTGTATTCAGCACCTATATGACGAGCGTGCGCCCGGGACCCGGGCCGGTCAACCTGGCCGTAACACGAACGGAGTACCCCGCCTCCACTTTCGGACGCGTTTTGCCCGCGCGAGGCCCGCAAAGCCGCCTCACGGCAGGCCCCTTCCGCCACGAACAGGCCAAGCGCAAAAAGTTCCCCAAACGGGTCGGCGCCGCGGCTTTCGCCGGGCGCCGGTCGCCTGGTGCTGTCGGGAGCTCGCGCTACGCGGCCGGGGTCAGGAACCTGTCCAGCACCGCCGTCAGCTCGGCCGGCCGCTCCACCGGCAGCTCGTGGCCCGCGTCGATGATCCGGACCTCCGCGTCCGGGTAGGCCTTGGCCATCCGCAGCATCTGCCCCACGGGCAGCTGGATGTCGTGGTAGCCGTGCACCATCAGGGTGGGCGCGGTGATCTCGCCGGCCCGGTCGAGGACGTCGAAGGCCCGCATGGCGCCGTACAGCGTCATGACGACCTCGCGCGGGGTGCCGGCGGAGGCGCGGACGTACTCCCGGATCTGCTCGCGCGGGAAGCCGGGGGCGAAGGCGCGCTGGATGTTGGCGGCGACGAACAGCCTGAACGGCACGAGGGCCGAGGCCGCCAGCAGCAGCCCGCGACCGCGGCTGTACGTCATCCGGCCGATGGAGTTGACCAGGACCATCCGCTCGACCCGCTCGGGGTGGGCCAGCGCGAGGGTCTGGGAGATCATGCCGCCCATGGAGTGGCCGACGGGGACGAAACGGTCCACCTCCACGTGGTCGAGGAGCGCGACCACGTCCTGGGCCAGCTCGGCGACCGTCCGCACACCGGCCCCGGTGCTCTCGCCGTGGCCGCGCAGGTCGAGCCGGATCACCCGGCGGTCTGCGGCGAAGTGCGCCACCTGGTGGTCCCAGCGGTGCCGGTTCGCGGTCCAGCCGTGGATGAACACCAGCGGCGCGGCGCCACCGTCGCGGGGGCCCTCGTCGTCGTACGTCAGTGCCGCTCCGTCGACTTCGAGCTGCGGCATGCGGGCCTCCTGGGGCGTGATCCGGTTACTGCCGGGTACGGTAACCGCCCGTCCCGCCCGCCGTCACCGGCCGCCGGGCCTCAACACGGTTACGGCGCACCGCGGATCCGAAGGCGCTGGAGAATTACCCCAAATGCCGCAATGGCGAATCGGTCCTATGGTGCTGGTATGGAGCACGCACTCAGTCCTTCGACCCTTGCCGAGCTGCGCCGCCCGCGCCCCTATCCGGCCGTGTCGGTGCTGACTCCCACGCACCGCCGTGAGCCCGACAGCGCCCAGGACCCCGTCCGGCTGCGCAATGTCGTGGCCGAGGCCAAGAAGCAGCTGGAGGCGGATCCCGCGGTCACCCGGGACCGGCGCTCCGACGTGGTCGGCCAGCTCGAACAGGCGCTCGCCGAGGTCGACCTGACCTACACCGAGGACGGCCTGGTGATCTTCGCCGCGCCGGGTGAGCACCAGGTGTGGTCGCTGGCCCGCAGTGTGCCCGAGCGCGTGGTGCTCTCGGACACCTTCCTGACCCGCAACCTGGTCTCGGCACACGCCGCCGAGCGCCCGTTCTGGGTCCTCTCGATCTCGGCCGATCGCATCACGCTGTGGAACGGCGGCGTCGACCGGGTCACCGAGAGCCGGACCGGCGGTTTCCCGATGACCCGCCCGCTGCGGAACGCCGACGGCGAGCGCCAGGAGCAGATCGGCGACACGCCCAGCACCTTCCGCGACGAGGGCACCAAGCACTTCCTGCGGGACGCGAACACCGCGATGGCCGCGCTGCTGCGCGACGAGCCGCGGCCGCTGTACGTCACCGGCGAGCAGGCCGCCCTCTCGCTGTGGGAGGAGCTCGGCAACGTCGCGAAGCACAGCGTCCCCGTGCGGCACGGCGGTCTCTCGCACGCCGGCCCGGAGGCCGTGTGGCAGGCGATCACCCCGCTTCTCCAGGCGGAGTCCCGCCGGAACACCGCGTCGGTGACCCGGGAGCTCGATTCCGCACGGGGCCACAAGACGTTCGCGGCCGGTGTCGACGAGGTCTGGCAGAGCGCCCGCGAGGGCCGCATCCGGCTGCTCGCCGTCGAGGAGAACTACCGCACCACCGTCCGCGACGACGGCGACCACCTGGTCCCGGCCGCCAGCGGCGACCTCGACGCCCGTGACGACATCGTGGACGAGATCGTCGAACAGTGCCTGGAGACCGGCGCCGACGTCCGCTTCGTCCCGGACGGCACCCTGGGCGACGAGGACGGCATCGCCGGCGTGCTGCGCTACTGACGGGCCCCCCTACCGGCCGACGTAGGCTCTGGAGCGTGATCGTCGGCCGAGAGGGAGTGTGTGGGCGTGGCTGAGTTGCTGGGCGTCGCGGTGCTGGGTGCCGGACACATGGGAGCCGACCACATACGACGGCTGGACCAGGTGGTGAGCGGTGCGCGGGTGGCCGCGGTGGCCGATCCCGACCTCGACCGCGCCAAGGAGGCGGCGGCCGGTCTGGACGGCGTCACCGTGCACGCGGATCCGCTGGCCGCCCTGGCCGCGCCGGGGGTCGGCGCCGTGCTGATCGCCTCTCCGGGCCCGGCGCACGAGGAACCGCTGCTCTCGTGCTTCGAGCGCGGGCTCCCGGTGCTGTGCGAGAAGCCCATGGTGCCGGACTCCACCGGTGCGCTGCGGGTGGTGGAGGCCGAGGCGGGACTCGGGCGCAGGCTGGCGCAGATCGGGTTCATGCGCCGCTACGACGCCGAGTACGGGCGCCTGAAGTCGCTGCTGGACGGCGGCAGCCTGGGCCGGCCGCTGATGCTGCACTGCACCCACCGCAACGTGTCCTCGCCGCCCGGCTTCACCAGCGCCATGCTGATCAACAGCTCGGTGTCGCACGAGATCGACGCCGCCCGCTGGCTGCTCGACCAGGAGCTGACCGCGGTGACCGTGCTGCGGCCACGGCCCTCCGCGGGCGCCCCCGAGGGGCTGCTCGACCCGCAGCTGGTGCTCTTCGAGACCGACGGGGGCGCCGTCGTCGACGTCGAGGTCTTCGTGAACTGCGGTTTCGGCTACCAGGTGCGCTGCGAGGCCGTGTGCGAGCAGGGCAGCGCCCGGATCGGCGAGGACCACGGCATGCTGGTCACCGCGGCCGGCGGCGCCCGCGAGGAGGTGGCCCAGGACTACCTGGTGCGGTTCGCCGACGCCTATGACCGCGAGGTGCAGGCCTGGGTGGACGCCACCCGGCAGGGCCGGGTCACCGGCCCCAGCGCCTGGGACGGCTACGCCTCCTCGGCGGTCGCCGAGGCCGGGGTCCGGGCACTGGAGAGCGGCGGCCGTACGGCCGTCGGGCTCGCCCCGCGCCCGGAGCTGTACGCGGACGCCGGCCGCTGACGGACGCGGCGCCGGTCTCCAGGTGGCCGGTGAACCGGGGCGACCAGGGCGCGTCGGAGTCCAGACCGGACAGCCGCCGCTCAGGGTGGGGCGCCGCGGACGGCGAAAGCCGGGGACGCCCTTGAGACGCCCGAAACAGTGGTCGAAGCTGCGGTTCTCCTGCATGAGGATCACCCTGTGCCCGACGTCCGGGACCGTGCCGGTCGCCGTGCTCCGGGCCGCGGTCCGTGGGCCGGCGTCGCCCGCCGTCATGGCCGCCGCGACGGAAGCGCCCAGTTCTACGAAGCCTCTTCGGCTGATCGGCGTCATTGTCCCCGTCCTCGTCACCGGAGCGCCCGTGCGGCGCGCCGCGCGACAGGGTGCACCAGGCGGTCGGCAGGCTCCGGGCCGGATCGGTGAGGCGGGAGTGAGCAGAGGTCAAGGTCCGGGTCGGCAGCGCGCCGTGCGCCTCACACGCCCCCGAAGAGCGCGCTCAGGCCCCGCTCGACGACGGCCTCGACGTCCTCCTGTCCCGGGGACACCACCTCATGGGTGCGCTGCAGGAACCGGAAGAGGGCCTGGGTGTCGAACTGGAGCAGGGCGAGGCCGTGCGGCGAATGGAACTCCACGGCCGTACGGCCCGGTCCGCAGGGCCAGATGTGGACGTCCCCGCGCCCGGCCGGAGCACTGATCCCCTGGTCGAGGAGCGAGCGGGCGAAGGTCCAGGTGACCTCCTCGCCGCCGAGGGTGACCTCGGCCGGGAAGTCGACGAAGACGGCCAGCGGGTCACCGGAGGTGTACCGGAGCGTGGCGGGCACCGGGACCTCCTCGTCCTCGGCGGTGATCAGCCGGGCGCGGGCGGCTTGCTCGAAAGAGATGTCCATGCCTGTAGGACTCCGGGAGGGCTCCCCGCATGACGCGAAATCCGGACAGAGTTGCCGCGGTTGGCCGAGACCGCGACACTGTGAACACAGAGGCGTCGAACAGTCGACCGAGCGCGACACGGAGAGCTCGCGAAGTCCGCCGAATCACGTAGTCCCACTACGACGTGCGCCACCGCTCGCGTACACCCTTCATGGGTGTCGACCAGCCCATGAAGACTCTGGCATATGCCAGAAGCACCACCGTATCGTGTGTTGCCAAATCCCTTACAGGGCGTCGCAGGCTGTGCAACAGTCGTAACAGGTCCCCCCGTCCGCCTTGGCCGTTCAGTCCCCGCATCGGAGTGCGTCATGCCGTCCCATGTCTCCGCGGACCGCCCCGCAGCGCAGCCGCCCGGGCGCGGCTCCGTCGAGGCGTTGATATCGCAGACACGGCGGCTCAAGGGCGACGTGGACGCGGTGCGGCGGGACACCCGAAGCGCGGGCTCGGACCCCGAGGAGCGCTGGCAGCGGGCCCTGTACGACCTGGCACTCCATCAGCTCAACGATTTGGACGAGCACTTGGCCCAGCTGCGGGACGGACCGGCACCCCTGCCGGCCCGCGCGGAGGCGCCACCCGCCGGCGGCGCCGCGCCCGCTGCGGGCTCGCTGCTCAGCCGGGTCGGCAGCGCGGAGTGGAACCTCCTGACGGACGAGGCGAGTTGGTCCGGCGAGCTCTTCCAGATCCTCGGCCGCGACCCGGCCGGGTCGGCGCTCACCCTCGACGAGCTGCCCGCCCTGGTCCTGGACGAGGACCGGCCCCGGCTGACCGCGATGGTCACCGACTGCCTGGTCGACGCCAGGCCGATCGACGGCGAGTTCCGTGTCCTGCGGCCCGACGGGAGCGTGCGGACGGTCCACATGATGGGCGAACCGGTGCTCGACGGCGACGGCGGTACCGCCTCGATGTGGGCCGTGCTGCGCGACGTCAGCGAACTGCGGCTCAGCCAGCGGACGGTGCGCGAGACCCGCGACACGATGCAGCGGCACCGCCGCCGGGCCGAGACCGAACAGCGGCTCGCCGTCCAGCTCCAGGAGGCCGTCCTGCCGCCCGGACGCGATGCCCTGCGGCTGCCGGGCCGGGGTCCTGGCACGCTCGACGTCGCCGCCCGCCATCTGCCCTCGGGGGCCGGAGCCCTGCTGGGCGGCGACTGGTACGACGCGCTGGAGCTGTCCGACGGCGACACCCTGCTGAGCGTCGGCGACCTCACCGGCCACGGCGTCGCCGTCGCCTCGGGCATGACGATGCTGCTGGGCGCCGTACGCGGGATGGCGATGGCCGGCACCCGGCCGGGGCAGCTCATGTCCCTGCTGAACCAGTTGCTCGACGCCACCGTGCAACCCGCGCTGGGCAGCGCGGTCTGCTGCCGCTACCGGCCGGCCACCCGCACCCTGGCCTGGGCGCAGGCAGGACACCCCGCCCCGCTGCTGTTCCGCGGCGGGACGGGGCGTGCGCTCAGCGCGCCGGACGGCGTGCTGCTCGGTGTCACCTCGGGAGCCGGTTACGGGCAGGCCGAAGTGACCCTGGAACCGGGCGATCTGCTTCTGCTGCACACCGACGGAGTGGTGCCCGGGCACAGCGCAGCGGACTCCCTGGACGCGCTCCTCGGCCTGGCCCCCCGGTTCGGGGCGGCGCGCACCGCCCAGGACTGTGTCCGGGCCGTGGTCGAGGAGTTCGGCGAGAGCGGCCGCGCGGACCAGGCCTGCGTGCTCGTCGCCAAGGTGAGTGAATAGGCAGGCGGAAGACAGCGCGGAGCGAGGCAGCGGGTGCCGCCCTGCTGCGGTCAGCCGGCCCGTGTCGGGCGCACCGGCCCCTATGCCTGTGCGCTGTTGTGGCTCCCCTTGGTCCTGGCCCTGGGCAGGGCCAGCTTGATCTCCTCCCGCAGTTCCTGGATCCTCGGGTAGCTCGAATACTCGGCGGTGAGCCGGTACATCTCGCGCAGCCGGTCCCAGGTGCGGTGGGAGGAGTTCGACCCCATCGACATCAGGGCCAGCCGGGCGTAACGGTCAGCCTGCTCGGGGTCGTCCGCGATGAAGCAGGCGGAGGCCATGGACAGGAAGTCGAAGATCTTCGACCGCTGCCGGCCGTCGACCCTGAGGGCCAGTGCCTTCTCCGCGTAGTGCTGGGCGTGCACGGCCGCGGCCGGGTCGTGCTCGGCCAGCGTGCGGTAGGCGAGGGCCTGCATGCCGTACAGGTCCTCTTCCTTGAACATCTGCATCCAGCTCGGCGGCGGCACGTCGCCCCGGTCGGAGACGAAGAGGTCCTCCGCCTGCCCGAGGGTGCGGCGCATCGCCTGGCCCTTGCCCATCGACGCCTGTGCCCAGGCCTCGATGGTGTGGAGCATCGCCCGGGTGCGCGGCAGCACCTCGTCGCCCGAGCCGGACTTGGCGAGCTTCATCAGGTCGAGTGCGTCGTCGGGCCGGCCGAGGTGCACCATCTGGCGAGCCGCTCGGGAGAGCGCCTCCCCGGCACGCGGCCGGTCGCCGCCCTCACGGGCCGCGTGGGCGGCGATGACGAAGTACTTCTGGGCCGTGGGCTCCAGGCCCACGTCGTGCGACATCCAGCCCGCGAGGACGGCGAGGTTGGCGGCGACGCCCCACAGGCGCCGCTGGAGGTGCTCGGGGTGGCGGTAGGCGAGCATGCCGCCCACCTCGTTGAGCTGTCCCACCACGGCCTTGCGCTGGAGGCCGCCGCCGCGGGCCGCGTCCCAGGCACGGAACACCTCCACGGAGCGCTCCAGTTCCTCCATCTCCTCGGACCCGATGGGGGCGGCCTCGTAGCGGTCGAACCCGGCGGGGTCGGCGTGCAGAGGATCGTCGAGGACGGGGGCGTCGGCCTTGAGTGTGGGGTCGGTGTGCAGCCACTCGTACATGGCGCTGCTGAGTACGGATCCCGCGGTGAGCGCGGCACCCGCGCCCACCAAGCCGCGTCGGTTGAGCATGAGGTCCATTCCCGTGAATTCGGTGAGGACCGCGGCGGTTCGTTCGGGCGCCCACGGCATGCCGTCGGGATGTTCCACGTTCCCGCCGTCCGGCCGTTTTCCCGTACGCCCGTGCCGTACCAGACCGAGGTCCTCGATGGTCACGACACGGCCGAGACGCTCGGTGAACAGAGCCGCCAGCACCCGCGGCACCGGATCGCGCGGGATCTCTCCCATGTCGATCCACCGCCGCACCCGGGAGGTGTCGGTCGCCAGCTGGGGGTGGCCCATGGCCGCCGCCTGCCGGTTGACCAGCCTCGCGAGTTCGCCCTTGGACCAGCCGGCCAGGCCGAACAGGTCCGAGAGGCGGGTGTTGGGTTCTCCGGTCACGTCAAGCCCCCAGGTTCTCGGCTGAGTTGACAGTAGCCCGGTGCCGGTTGCCGGGCGACTATTCGCCACGGTTCGCCAGGGTGCGCCAGATGGTGTGCCAGTGGGCAACGGGTGTCAGGTAGGAACGCGCCACCCCGACCCGGTCGCCACTGACGGGCACACTCCCCAGGGTGTGCCCTGGCGGCCGGGACGGGCTGGGCGCGAGAACCCCTCACAGGACTTCTCAGGCAGGCACCGCAGGCACACGAAGGGATCTGTATCTCCCATGTACGCAGCATCGTCCTCCGTGTCCGCTCCGCCCCGGTCGCTGCGCCCCCGCCCGGCGGGCGGCGGACCCTACCTCGACCCCGCACGTCCGGGGGCCGCCGTACCGGTCGTGGGCCGGCAGCGCCGCCCCGCGGGTCTCGGCCCCCAGCCCCTCAGCGGCAGACTCGACCTGTCCGGCCCCCAGGGTGCGCAGTTGCGCACCGCGATCGCGTCGGTGCACCGGATCTGTCCGGAGTTCGCTCCGGTGCAGGTGCTGCGCCGCACCGGGCGGTCGGTGATCCTCGTCGGCACGACGGGGCGCAGCACAGCCGTGGCGAAGTGTCTGCTGGACCACTCCCCCGCCTGGGCGGAGCGGACCCGCCACGAAATAGCCGCATACCGCTCGTTCGTCCGGCACCGGCCGCCGATCCGGGTGCCGAGGCTGATCGCGGCGGACCCGGACAACTGCACGCTGGTGATCGAGCGGATGCCCGGCCGGGTGGCGGCGGTCCAGCGCCACCCGGCGGAGGCTCCGCCCCGGGCGGACATCCGGGCCGCCCTGGGGGCGATCTGCCGGCTGAACGCGTGGCGGCCCCCGGCGGGCACCTTCGACGCCCCGGTGGACTACCCGGCCCGGATCGCCCGGTACCACGAGCTGGGTCTGCTCACCGACCGGGACATGGGTGACCTGCAGAAGCTGCTGCACGGCATCGCGGTCGCGGCGGGCCGCCAGGGGATGGGCCAGTTCTGCCACGGCGACGCCCTGCTCTCGAACATCCTGCTGTCCCCGGCCGGTCCGGTGCTGGTGGACTGGGAGCACGCGGGCTGGTACCTGCCGGGGTACGACCTGGCCACGCTCTGGTCGGTCCTCGGCGATGCCCCGGTGGCGCGCCGTCAGATCAGCCAGATCGCCCAGTCGGCGGGGCCCGCGTCCAGGGACGCCTTCCTGGTGAACCTGATGCTGGTGCTCACCCGGGAGATCCGGACCTACGAGACCGCCGTGCAGCGTTCGATGCACGACGCGACCCCGGCGGCACCGGGTACGGCCCACCCGGGCGCCGCGCCGACCGGCGAGGAACAGCGGCTGCTGCTCCGGCGGCTGCACGACGACTGCCAGCTGGCCCGACGGGCCGTGCGCGCGGCGGTCGGCACTCGCTGACGGGGACGAGGATCCGCGGTGCGCTCAGGGCAACTGCGCGCCGCGGGTCCTCGCATGTCCGGGGTGTCCGCGAGGGTGTCACGGCCGTCCACTGGTGTACGCCACTGACGCCCCGCAGGCCCGCGGGCCGCCACCGCGAAACTCCCACGATCACCGCATGACATGGGAATTCAGGCCTCGCTGGGCATGATTGACGGATCGTCGGCAAGCCGGTACCACTGAGCCACGCTCAGCCCCGCACGCCCCGTCGCGCCCCATCGCCCCAGGAGGCTGCCTTGCGCGGATCCGTCACCGAGCCCGCACCCCCACACAGCGGCAGACGCAGGCGCAGGACGGCCGGAGCCGTCGCCGCCGCGGCCCTGCTGCTGCCGCTGCTGGGCGCGGCACCCCCACCGGACACCGACGAGTCGTCCGCCGGACCGCTCCAGCAGGCGTTCGCGTCCGCCGCCGACGAGTACCACGTGCCGCAGAGCGTGCTGCTCGCCGTCTCCTACCTCCAGTCCCGCTGGGACAGCCACGGCGGCGCGCCCAGCGTCACCGGCGGCTACGGCCCGATGCACCTCACCGACGCGCACACCGCGCTGGCGACGGCCACCGAGCACTTCGCCGACGGCACCGAGGACGCCCGTGGCGACAGCGCCCGCCCCGCCCTGCACCCCCGCGTGCAGGTCCCGCGGAACTCCGCGCTCCCGGCGCGCCTCAAGACCCTGACGAAGGCCGCGGGACTGACCGGGATCCCGGCCGAGCGGTTGCGCACCGACGCGGCGGCGAACGTGGCCGGCGGTGCCGCGCTGCTCGCGGCCGCCCAGCGGGACCTGCACCAGCCGCTCAGCGCCGATCCGGCGGACTGGTACGGCGCCATCGCCCGCTTCTCCGGCGCCGACGACATGGCGACCGCGGCGGCGTACGCCGACGACGTGTTCGACGTCCTCCACACGGGCGAACAGCGCACCACCGACGCGGGACAGTTCGTCGCCCTCACCGGCCGGCCGAGCCTGGTGCCCGACACCGCGCAGCTGAAGCTGACCGGGCTGCGCACCACGGCGGCGGACGACGGGACGGAGTGCCCGGCGACGGTGTCGTGCGAGTGGATCCCCGCGCCCTACGCGCAGTTCGGGGACAACGACTACGGCAACCACGACCTCGCCGACCGGCCGGGCTCGCAGAGCATCAAGTACATCGTCATCCACGACACCGAGGGTTCCTGGGACACCACCATCAACCTGGTCCAGGACCCGACCTATGTGTCCTGGAACTACACCATCCGCTCCACCGACGGTCTCATCGCCCAGCACGTCAAGGCGAAGGACGTGGCCTGGCACGCGGGCAACTGGTACATCAACGCGAAGTCGATCGGCATCGAGCACGAGGGCTTCCTCGCCTCGCCGGACGCCTGGTACACGGAGGCGATGTACCGCTCCTCGGCCCGGCTGGTGAAGTACCTCGCCGAGCAGTACGGCATCCCGCTGGACCGGCAGCACATCCTCGGCCACGACACGGTGCCGGGCCCGACCACGTCCACGATCCCGGGGATGCACACCGATCCCGGCCCCTACTGGGACTGGCGGCACTACTTCGAGCTGCTTGACCACCCCTTCAAGCACAAGGCGGGCAAGAAGCACCGGGTGGTGACGGGCGGTGTGGTCACGATCCTGCCGGACTACGCCACGAACCAGCCCGCGTACACCGGCTGCGTCACCAAGGGCCAGCCCTGCGCCGCGCACGGGTCCGGCGAGGTCCGGCTGTACTCCGACCACGACACGAACTCGGCCCTGATCAAGGACATCGGCATGGGCACGACGCCGACGACCGACGTGAACGACCTCTCCTCACGGGCCTCCACCGGCCAGCAGTACACGGTGGCGGACACCTGGGGGGACTGGACGGCGATCTGGTACCTCGGGCAGAAGGCCTGGTTCGAGAACCCGGGGAGCGCCCCGACGGCGGTCGCCTCGACCGGAGTGGTGATCACGCCGAAGGCGGGCCGGACCGGCATCCCGGTGTACGGCCGCGCCTACCCGGAGGCCTCCGCGTACCCCTCCGGGGTACCGGCCCAGTCGGTCTCACCGCTGCCGTACACGATCCCGGCGGGTCAGAAGTACGTGGCCGGTGACGAGGTGCCCGGCGAGTACTACTACGCCGTCACCTTCAGCACCGACTCGCACAAGGTCGTGGTCGGCAAGGACCTGTACTACGAGATCCAGTACGGCCACCGGGTCGAGTTCGTCCGCGCGGCCGACGTCGACGTGGTGCCGGCCGCGAAGGCCGGACGGCACCACGGCCACGGGAAGTAGCCGAAGGAAGGCGGTCGGGCCTCAGCCCTGCTGGAAAAGCTCCGCCGGGAGCGGCTTCAGCAGGGCGTACAGGTCGTCGGTGATCGGGCGGTCCCAGGCCGCGATGGTCACCAGGACGCCGTCGCTGCGGTCGAACTGGACGCAGGAGATCCGGCTCTCGGAGAGCTTGAGACGGCGCACGATCAGCAGGTTGTCGCCCTGCAGCACCGGCATGTCCTCGGTGCCGACGACGGTGACGTCCTCGTCGTTCTCCAGCGCGAGGAGGAGCTGGCCGACCTCGAAGGGGATCTCGCCCTCCTCCACCTCGCGGGCCGGGGAGCCCTCGGGGAGGTTGCCGATGATCATCGCGGGGCCGCGGCCGCCGAAGAGGTCGTAGCGCAGGAAGACGCCCTGGCAGGTGCCGTCGGGCGCGGGCAGCAGCCCGGCACCGAGGTTGCCGGGCCAGTCACCCGGGTCCATGGCCAGAACGTCGAATTCGGGGCCGGCGGGAGTGGCGCTGCGGCGACGGAGGAACGACATGCGGTCCATGGTACGGGGCCGGGGTTGCGGGGCGGGGATCAGTTCCGGCTGCGGGTCGGCCGGCGCTTCTCGGACCCGCCGCGTCCACCGTCGTGCCTCATCCGTCGCGACGGTGACCGGTCACGACGGTGGTGTTCGGCGGTGCCCGGCCGGGCGGCGGTGGCGGCCGTCGTGGGTTGCGGCCCTTCGGCGGGCGCGGTCCTTCGGCGGGTGCGGCCCTTCGGCGGGTGCGGTGCCGTCGTGGCTGGTCGCGCCCACGCGGCGGAGCCTCAAATCGAATACAGCCTCGCGCCCCTAAGGGGCTGTGCCGTCGCTCTGCTCCCTCACTGCGGCCAGCTCCGCCCGGGCCTGTAGCGCCAGGCCGTCCGCCTGGCACCGGACGGCGGTGTCCAGGCCCCTGCGCAGCAGTCCGGCGTCGCGGAGTTCCGTGCCGAGGGACACCAGGGCGCAGGCCAGCTCGTAGGCGGCCGGGGAGCGTTCCAGGTGGGTCACCGACTCGCGCAGGTATGCCAGGCGGGCCTCGCCTGTGGACACGTCGGCCGCGGTGCGCAGGGCCTGGCCGATCGCGGAGGGGGCGCCGAAGCGGCGGGCGTGGGTCAGGGCGGCCAGGGCGGTGGTGAGGGCGCGTTCCGGGGCGTCGTGGGCCTCGGCGCGAGCCAGGTGGAGCTGCCAGGGGCACCAGGAGGGGTTGCGGATGCCGCGCGGTTCGAGGCGGCGCCCCGCCGCGGCGAGCTCGGCCGCCGCGTCCTTCGGGAGGCCGCGGGCGAGCAGCAGTTCGCCGTAGACCGTCTGGGCGTCGGGGAAGACCACGGCCGCCGGAAAGGGCTCCCGGAAGGCGTGGTCCTCGGCGAGGCGGGCGGCCTCGGCGAGGCGGCCGCGGGCCAGCAGGGTCTGGACGAGGATGCCGACGGCGTACCAGAGGGCCGGGGTGCGGGGTCCGACGCGCTCGGCGAGGCGCAGGCCGGAGCGGGCGTGCTCCTCGGCCTCGGCGAGGCGGCCGCGGCGGTAGCGGACGTAACCGAGGAGGGTGTAGGCGAAGGAGAGGTGGGCGCCGCGCCAGCCCTGTTGTTCGAAGTCGGCGACCCCGGCGGCGAAGAGTTCCTCCGTGCGGTCGGGCCGGTCGGCGTACATGAAGGCGAGGGCGACGAGGACGGGCACCTCGAAGCCGCGGTCGGACGCGGCCCAGCCGAGGCCGCCGGCCAGGGCGCGCTCGGCGTGGTGGAGGGCGACGTCGGCGGGTTCGCCGCGCTGGATGGCGTCCCAGGTGCGCAGCCCGATGACGTACCGCTCGGTGAGGTCACGGCCGCGCAGGCGGTCGGCGAGCCGGGTCAGGCGGCGGGAGCGGGAGGGGTGGTCGGGTTCGTCGGCGCGGAAGGCGTCCCACATGAACTGTTCGGAGAGCATCCGGAGCCGTACGCGGGCGTCGCCGGTCACCTGGATCTCGCGGGCGAGGGTCTCCGAGGCCTCGGCGAGGTGGTCGCTGTGGGCGAGGACCTGGGAGAGGCGGTAGACGATCTGGTGGCGCAGGGCGGGCTCGGCGATGGGTTCCTGGAGGGCCGCACGCAGGTGGTTGACGGTGGTGGCGGGCTCGGTGAGGAGGGAGGCGCTGCCCAGTTCGTGCAGGACGGCGGCGCGCTGATTCGGAGGCGGGGGTTCGCGCAGGGCCCGGGCGAGGTAGGCGCGGGCGGTGTCGGGGGCGCCGGCCCGGAGGGTCTCGCCGGCGGCGGCGCGCAGTTGCCGGACGACCCAGGTGTCGCCTTCCGGGTGGGTCTCCAGGAGGTGGCGGGCGGCCGCGGTGGCGCCCTGGCCGTCGTCGGTCACGCACCAGGCGGCCTGGCCGTGCAGGGCGACCCGGGTGGCGGGCGGGATGGCCCGGTAGACGGCGGTGGCGATCAGGGGGTGGACGAACTCCAGGGTCTCGGCGCCGGTGAGGACGCGGGCGCCGCGCAGGGCGTCGGCGGAGTCGGCGGCCTCCTCGTGGCCGAGGCCGGCGACGGCGGCGGCGAGCGCGGGATGGATCTCGGTGCCGAGGACGGCGCAGGCCCAGGCGAACCGGACGGTGGAGGGGCCCAGGCGTTCGAGGCGGGCGATGAGCCCGCTGCCCTTGACTGCGGCGGCGAGGTCGCGCAGCAGGGGTGCGCCGGCCTCGGTGGGGTCCAGGCCACGGTCGTGGACCTTGGCGGTCAGCTCGACGGCCTCGAAGGGGTTGCCGGCGGTGACGGCCCAGCACTCGTGGCAGAAGGCGTCGTCGGCGTGGTCGCCGAGGCTCTCGCGGACCAGGCCGGCCACGGCGTCGGCGCTGAGCGGTTCGAGGCCGTGCGGGCGGCCGCCTGCCCGGCCGGGCAGGCCGCGGAACGTGTCGGCGTGCTCGGGGAGTTCGTCGGGCCGGTACGCGACGACGACGAGCAGCGGGAGTTGCTCGGCGCGCGGTGCGAACGCGGCGAGCCAGCCGAGGGATTCGGGGTCGGCCCAGTGGGCGTCGTCGAGGACGAGGACCATCGGGGCCTGGCGCACGGCGAGGTGGGTGAGCACCCAGTCGAGGCCGTCGCGCAGGCCCTGTTGGTCGGGCGGGGCGCCCTCGGTGGGGGCGCACAGGCCCAGGGCGGGGCCGACGATGTCGTACCAGCTGCCGAGCGAGGCGCGGAGTTCTGCCTCCGGTGCGCCGGCGAGGCGGGGTTGCAGGAGCTGGCGGGCGACGTGGAAGGCGACGCGTTGTTCCTGGTCGCCGCCGCGTGCGGAGAGCACGGTGCAGCCCCGGGCGGCGGCGCGCCGACGCACCTCGGCGAGCAGGGTGGTCTTCCCGATGCCGGCCCGGCCGGCGAAGGCGAGCAGCGCGCCGAGCGGCCTGTCGCCCGGTACCGCGCCGTCCGCGCGCAGGCCGGTGAGTTCGGCCAACGCCTCGTCGACGGCGGACAGTTCGCTGTCGCGCTCGTAGAGCGTCCGCCGGTTCCGCAGGACCCGCTGTCCCATGACCACCCCCCGCCACGGTGTTACGCGAGCGCGGGGAGCGGGCGCGCACCGTGACTTGCAGGCAGCTCAGCGTACGCCGGACTTCGGTGATCCGCTCCCTACTGACGGTAACTGGGCGAAGGGGCTTGACATCACTCCTGCGGCGCGGGCGGGACGACCGCGATCGGGGCGGCCGCGTGCAGCAGTACGGCGTGGGTGACCGAGCCCATCATGCGGGCCGGGGCGAGCAGTCGCCTGCGGTGCCGGCCGACGACGACCAGGGCGGCGTCCTTCGAGGCGGACACCAGCAGGCCTGCCGCGTCGCCGGGCAGCGCGAGGACGTCGGCGCGCAGGTCGGGGCGGTCCTTGAGGTATGGGGCGAGGAAGCCCTCGGCGAGGGTGCGGGTCTCCTGCTCCACCTCGTCCTGGCCGCCGGCCGGCGGGACGAGTTCCCCGGCGGCGAACCAGCTCTGCGCGGGCCACGGGTAGGCGGCGATCACCTGGAGCCGGGCGCCGCGCCGGGCGGCCTCCGCGAAGGCGAAGGCGAGGGTGGCGTCGTCGGGGCTGTCCACGTCCAGGCCGACGACGACCCGCGGTCCGGGCTCGGCGGGCAGTTCCTCGGGCACCTTGCGTCCCGGCCGGGGCACGACGACCACCGGGCACGCGGCGTCGCGGGCGGCGGCCATGCCGTTGGAGCCGAGCAGCAGGCCGGCGAAGCCGCCGCGGCCTCGCGAGCCGAGCACCAACAGCTGTGCGTCGGCGCCCAGTTCGGGCAGCAGTGCGCCCGGGGCGCCCTCCAGGGCCACGTACTCGATGGTCAGCCCGACGGCGCCGCTGGACAACCGGTCCCGGACCTCGTCGAGCACGGGGTCGCCGCCCTCGTCCGGTTCGCCGGCGACCAGGACATCGGGCTGCCCCCAGGCGGCGTACTGACGGACGTGCACCACCCGCAGCGGCGCGTCCCGCTGCCGGGCCGCCTGTACGGCCCAGTCCAGGGCGCGCAGGCTGTCGTCCGACCCGTCCGCCGCGGCGATGACCGGCGCAGCGCTCATCGTTCCTCACCTCCGGAATACGTCCTTCCCCGTCCGGGGCCAGCCTGTCTCAGGCGGTGGCCCCGGGAGGGCGCTGCCGGTCACGTGTCCGGAAATCCTTGCGGAACACCCCCTGGTTCACCTCTCTGCCGCAGTGGCGGCACCGGGGGCAGGCGCTCAGGTCAGGTCGAACTCGCCCTCCCGGGCCCCCGACACGAAGGCACCCCATTCGGCGGGGGTGAAGATCAGGGAAGGGCTCTCCGGGCGGCCGCTGTTGCGCATCGCGATGAATCCCTCGACAAAGGCGATCTGGACATCCCCCAGGCCCCTGCTGCTGGACTGCCAGTCGGCCCCGCTGAGGTCCAGCTCCGGCTTGTCCCAGCCCACTGCCCGCTGCTGCTGGATGGTGCTCTCGGCCACGTCCGTGCTCCTCCCGAGTTCGTCGTCCGCGGCCAGCCTAGCTTTCGGTTCCGGCACTCGACAGGCCACGTGAACGGGTCCTTTCAGTTGTCGGGGGCCGTGGCGCCGACGAGCCACATGGAGAAGAACTGGGAGCCGCCGCCGTAGGCGTGCCCGAGCACCTTCCGGGCGCCGTCCACCTGGTGTTCTCCGGCCTGGCCGCGCACCTGGAGGGCGGCCTCGGCGAACCTGATCATCCCGGAGGCGCCGATCGGATTGGTGGAGAGGACGCCGCCGGACATGTTGACGGGGAGGTCACCGTCGAGTTCGGTGACCCCCGATTCGGTGAGTTTCCAGCCCTCGCCCTCCTCGGCGAAGCCGAGGTTCTCCAGCCACATGGGCTCGTACCAGGAGAACGGCACGTACATCTCGACGGCGTCGATGTCCCGGCGCGGGTCGGCGATCCCCGCCTGCCGGTAGACGTCGGCGGCGCAGTCCTTCCCGGCCTGCGGCGACACCGCGTCCTTGCCGGCGAAGAGGGTGGGTTCACTGCGCATGGCGCCGCCGAGCATCCAGGCCGGCGGCTTCGTGGAACGGGCGGCTCCGGCGCGGTCGGTGAGGACCATGGCGCAGGCGCCGTCGGAGGAGGGGCAGGTCTCCGAGTAGCGGATGGGGTCCCACAGCATGGGGGACGCCTGGACCTTCTCCAGGGTGATGTCGTGCTCGTGGAGGTGGGCGTAGGGATTCTTGAGCGCGTTGCGCCGGTCCTTGTAGGCGACCAGCGAGCCGACGGTGTCCGGGGCGCCGCTGCGCCGCATGTAGGCCCGCACGTGGGGCGCGAAGAAGCCGCCCGCCCCGGCCAGCAGCGGCTGCTGGAAGGGGATCGGCAGGGACAGTCCCCACATGGCGTTGGACTCGGACTGCTTCTCGAAGGCGAGGGTCAGCACGGTGGAGTGGACCCGCGCGGCGACGAGGTTGGCCGCGACGAGCGCGGTCGACCCACCCACCGAGCCCGCTGTGTGTACCCGCAACATGGGTTTGCCCACCGCTCCGAGCGCGTCGGCCAGGTAGAGCTCCGGCATCATCACGCCCTCGAAGAAGTCGGGCGCCTTGCCGATGACCACGGCGTCGACGTCGGCCCAGTCCAGTTCGGCGTCGTCGAGGGCGCGTCGCGCGGCCTCGCGGACGAGCCCGGCGATCGACACGTCCCGCCGGGCCGCCACGTGCTTGGTCTGGCCGATCCCGGTGACGGCCACGGGCTCCTTGCTCATCGCGGATCCCCTTCGAGTACGGCGACCAGGTTCTGCTGCAGGCAGGGCCCGGAGGTGGCGTGGGCGAGGGCGCGGTCGGACTCGCCGCGGTGGATGCGGGCGGCGGCCTCGCCGATGCGGATCAGCCCGGCCGCCATGATCGGGTTGGCGGCGAGGGCCCCGCCGGAGGGGTTGACCCGCACGTCGTCGCCGAGCCGCAGCGCCTTGCGCAGCACGATCTCCTGCGAGCTGAACGGCGCGTGCAGCTCGGCGGTGTCCACGGGCCGTTCGAAGGCGCCGGCCTTCTCGGCGGCGAGCCGCGCGGACGGCGAGTCGGTCAGGTCGCGGACGCCGAGGCCGTGCGCCTCGATGCGGTGGTCGATGCCCCGGATCCAGGCGGGCCGGTCGCACAGCTCGCGGGCCCGTTCCCCCGCCGCGAGGACGACGGCGGCGGCGCCGTCGCCGATCGGCGGGCAGTCGCCGGTGCGCAGCGGTCGTACCACGTAGTCCCCCTGCGGCACCGAACCCCGCAGCTGTGCGTGCGAGTTGGCTGCCGCGTCCGTCCTGCTGCGGGCGCCGACGGCGGCCAGCGCGGGCTCGTCGGTCTCCCCCGCGTCGATGAGCGCCCGGGCCTGGAGGGCGGCGAGGGCGACGGAGTCCGGCCACAGGGGGGCCAGGTAGTAGGGGTCGAGCTGGCGGGTCAGCACGTCGCGCACCGAGCCGGGTGAGGACTTGCCGTAGGAGTAGACGAGCGCGGTGTCCGCGTCCCCGGTGAGCAGCTTGGTCCAGGCCTCGTACAGGGCCCAGGCGCCGTCCGTCTCGACGTGCGACTCGGAGATCGGCGGCCAGGCGCCGACGCCGTCGAGGGCGAGGGTGAAGGAGAAGGCGCGGCCGGCGAGGTAGTCGCTGGAGCCGGAGCAGGTGAAGCCGATGTCGGCGGTCTTCAGGCCGGTCTGTCCGAGCACGTCGTGCAGGACCGGCATGAGCATCTCGACCTCGGAGAGGTCATCGCTCGTGCGGCGGTGGTCGGTCTGCGCGAAGGCGACCAGTGCTATGTCACGCATCACAGCAGCTCCTTGTACGTCTCGTAGTCCGCGTCGGGCTCACCTGTGGGCCGGTAGTGGTCGGGGAATCGGGCCCCCTCGGTCCACACCGGTTCGACCCTGAGCCCCATCCGCACCTGGTCGTAGGGGATCCCGCCGATCCGGCCGTGCAGGGCGAGGCCGGCGCCGTCGAGGGCGATGTGGGCGTATACGTAGGGCACCTCGATGTCGAGGTTCTTCGCCTTGATGTTGACGATGCAGAAGGTGGTGACCGTGCCGCCGGGCCCCACCTCGACCTGTTCCGATGTGGCCACCCCACATGTGGGGCACGCACCCCTCGGCGGGACGTACACCTTCCGGCAGGAGGGGCAGCGTTCGCCGAAGGTCCGCCGGGAGGAGAGCGCGTCGATGTAGGCGGACTGGGCCCGGCCGGGCGAGTAGGTGTAGTCGAGGCGGGCGTGGGCGACGATGCCGTGGACGGCGTCCTCGAACGTGCCGTCGTGCCCCGTCACCGCGGCCGGTTCGCCCTCGTACGGCTCGAAGCAGGCGATGTCGGTGATGGCCCCCGACCGTTCCTCGGCCCAGCGGACCCGGACCCGCATGCCGGTGTGCACGGTGTCAGGTCCCGGCGCGTCGAGGGCGTGCAGCAGGGCGGTGTCGGCGCCGTCGAGCCGGACCAGGACCCAGGCGAAGGGGGTGCCGAGGGGCTGACCGCGGCGGGGTTCGTCGTTCCAGGCCCAGGTGGTGACCGTGCCGGTGGGCGCGACCTCGACGAGGTCACGGATCTCCTCGGCGGTCACGGGGTCGTACTCGACGGGCGGGACGAGGACACGGCCGTCGCCGGCCTTCACACCGAGGACGACCCGGTCCCGCAGCCCGGTGAGAAAGGCGCTCTGCACGGGCCCGAGGGACCGGGTGAAGGGAAACTCGACGACGAGAGGGGCTTTGAGGACGTCGGGCATAGGGGGCTTGCCTCCTTCGGAAGGCTGGAGGATGCGCGCCCTGTCAGGGGCGCTGGGGATCCCCCCGGCCGAAGGCTGGGGGGAGGAACTGCGCGACAAGCCCCACCGGCCCGCGACTTCCGGACCGGCCCAGGCCCGTGCAGTGCTACGCACGCTTGTAAACAGGCGGCCGCTTCTCCGCGAAGGCACGGGCGCCTTCCTTCGCATCGGCCGTGTCGAAGACCGGCCACCCCCGTTTCAGTTCGGCGGCCAGTCCGTCCGCCTCCGTCATCTCCGCCGTCTCGTACACCGACGCCTTGACCGCCTCGACCGCCAGCGGCCCGCACGCGTTGATCTGCTCGGCGATCTCCAGCGCCTTCTCCAGCGCCGAGCCGTCCGGCACGACATGCCCGACGAGCCCGATGCCGGCGGCCTCCCGGGCGCTGTACGGCCGCCCGGTGAGCAGCATCTCCAGCGCGTGGGTGCGCGGAATCTGCCGCTGGAGCCGTACCGTGGAACCGCCGATCGGGAAGAGCCCCCGCCGGACCTCGAAGAGCCCGAAGGTCGCGGACTCGGCCGCCACCCGGATGTCGGTCCCCTGAAGGATCTCCGTGCCGCCCGCGACGCAGTACCCCTCGACCGCGGCGATCACCGGTTTGCGCGGGCGATGATGACGGAGCATCGCCTTCCAGTGCAGGTCGGGATCGGCCTTCAGCCGGTCGCGCAGGTGTTCGCCCGCCATGTCCTGCCCGGCCAGTGCCTTGAGGTCCATCCCGGCGCAGAAGGCGCCCCCGGCCCCGGTGAGCACGACCGAGCGGACGCCGTCGTCCTCGTCGGCCTCGATCCAGCCGTCGTACAGGCCGACCAGCATGGAGATCGAGAGCGCGTTCTTCGCCTCGGGCCGGTTGAGCGTGAGCACGAGTGTGGCGCCCTCGCGCCGCACGGTGAGGTGTTCCGTCCCAGCCATGGACCCTCTCCCCTCCGGAGGGGATCGCCTCCCCTCCACCAGAACGAGAACAGGTTGCAGTAGCCGGGGAGGCACTTCAAGGGTTTTCTGACAGGCAGTCAGATTTCTTCGCGCGAACCCTTCACACTTGCCGCGCCCTTTGCTCTGATGACCGGCGAACGGACGGGTGCGCCTTTCTTCGTCACGGTCGCCGGGGTCAGGAGGAGCGGTGGAGTACAACCTTGCCGATCTGTTCGAGTCGGTCGTGGACGTGGCCGCCGACCGCGAGGCGCTCGTGTACGTCGACCACCCCGGCACGGGTGCGGAGCGCCGGCTGACCTACGCGGAACTGGACGCCGCCGCCAACCGCATCGGCCACCACCTCGTCGACAGCGGCATCAAGCCCGGCGAGCATCTCGGGCTGCACCTCTACAACGGGGTGGAGTACCTGCAGACGGTGCTCGGCTGCCTGAAGGCGCGGGTGGTACCGGTCAACGTGAACTACCGGTACGTCGAAGAGGAGTTGGTGTACCTCTACCGGGACGCGGATCTCGTCGCGCTGGTCTTCGACGCGGAGTTCGACGACCGGGTGGCGGCGGCCCTGCCCCGGACGCCGGGGCTGCGGCACCTGGTGCGGGTGGGTGAGCCGGTGGACGGGGGGCTCAAGGCCCTCGCCTTCACGGAGGCGGAGGCGGCCGGGTCGCCCGGACGAGGGTTCCCCGCGCGCTCGGCGGACGACCAGTTCATCATCTACACCGGCGGCACGACCGGGATGCCCAAGGGCGTGATGTGGCGTCAGGAGGACCTGTTCTTCGCCGGGCTGGGCGGTGGCGCGCCGACCGGGGAGCCGGTCGGCCGGCCGGAGGAGCTGGCCGAGCGGGTCGCGGCGGGCGGCAGCGGGATCACCTTCTTCCCCACTCCCCCGCTGATGCACGGCACGTCCACGCTCACCACCTTCATCGGGTTCAACTTCGGGCAACGGGTGGTGATCCACCGTAAGTTCGTGCCCGAGGAGGTGCTGCGGACCGTCGAGAAGGAGAAGGTCACCAGCATGTCGCTGGTCGGCGACGCGATGCTGCGCCCGCTCGTCGACGCCCTCGGCGGACCGCTGAAGGGGACCGACTGCTCGGCCCTGTTCAGCGTCTCCTCCTCGGGCGCGATCCTCTCCGAGACGGTGCGCCGGCAGTTCAGCGAGCTCGTCCCGAACGCCGTGCTGCTGAACAACTTCGGGTCCTCCGAGTCCGGTTTCAACGGCACCGCGACCGACGACTCCGGGGCCGGCAGCGGCTTCCGCGTCCGCGTCAACTCCCGCACCCTGGTGGTAGATCCGGCGACCCACGAACCGGTGGCCGTGGGCGAGACCGGCCGGGTCGCGCAGACCGGGCACGTCCCGCTCGGCTACTACAACGACCCGGTGAAGACCGCCGAGACGTTCTTCGAGAAGGACGGCCGCAGGTGGGTGCTCCTCGGCGACATGGCGACGGTCGACGAGGAGGGTGTCGTCACCGTCCTCGGCCGCGGCTCGCAGTGCATCAACACGGGGGGCGAGAAGGTGTACCCGGAGGAGGTCGAACAGGCGCTGAAGTCGCACCCGGACGTGTACGACGCGCTCGTCGCCGGGGTGCCCGACGCCACCTGGGGCAATCACGTGGCGGCCGTGGTGCAGCTGCGCACGGGTGCCGAGCCATTCTCCCTCACGGACATCCAGACGCACTGCCGCAGCCGGCTCGCCGGGTACAAGGTGCCCCGTCAGCTGGTGATCGCCGAGGCCATCCAGCGGTCGCCGAGCGGCAAGGCGGACTACCGGTGGGCGCGGGAGGTGGCGGTGGCCGCCGACCGGTAGCCCCTGCGGGTGCACGGACCGCCGCGGGGCGGTCCGTGCCCGGATGTACCGGCCCGGGCGGTGGACAGGTCCTCCGACCGCCTCCTGACGGCCTGCGGCGCACGGGGCCCGAGGGCCGCTCAGGCGTCCAGGAAGGCGACGGTACGGCGGACGAACCACTCGGGGTCGTCGAGCCAGGGGTAGTGGCCGGCGCCGGGCTGCACGGTGACCTCGGCGACCGGAAAGGCCTCGGCGACGCGCCGGGCCAGAGCGGGGCTGGGGCCGCCGTCGAGTTCACCGGCGTACACCAGGACGGGGGCGGCGAGGGCGCGCAGGGCGGCCCGGGTGGCGTCCGGGGCGAAGGCGCCCTCGGCGAAGTAGCGGTCGCCCGCCTCGAAGTTGCTCTGCTTCTCGGTGGCCGCGACATGGGCCCGGGCGGCGTCGTCCCAGCGGCCGTGGAAGAACGGCATGAACACCTCGTCGAACTCGCCGGAGCCGGTCAGCCACGCCTCCAGCGCGGGGTAGGCCTCCTCGAACCAGGGCTCCCCCGCCCGCAGCCGGGCCGCCGCCAGCCGGTCCTCGGGGGTGCCGAGCAGCCCGAGGGGCGAGGGGTTGCCGGTGATCAGCGCGAGCCGCCGTACCCGCTGCGGATGCGCCGCCGCGTACAGGATGGCCAGGCTCGCGCCGGCCGAGTGCGCCAGTACGTCCATGTGGTCGAGGCCCATGTGCGCGCGCAACATCTCGACGTCGTCGACGAGCCGGTCGCAGCGGTACGACGCCGGGTCGGCGGGCACGGCGGAGTCGCCGGTCCCCCGCAGGTCGAGGAGGACCAGCCGGCGGTGCGCGGTCAGCCCGCCGAGGTCCCCGAGGTAGCCGGAGGCCCGCATGGGGCCGCCCGGCAGCACGACGAGTGGTTCGCCCTCCCCTCTGACGTGGTAGGCGAGGCGGGTCCCGTCGGCTGCGGTGAAGGTGGGCATGGCGCCGATCTTCGGGGACGGAGGCGCGGTGCCGCAACGGGTTTCGGCGAACGCCCCCGGTGTCAGCCAGGCGGGGCCGGCTTGCGCGCCCGGAACGCGAACTGGCCGCAGAACGTGAGCTTGCGGAGGTTCACCAGCGCCGTCTCCCGCTTGCTCTTGCGGGCCCAGGCGTCGATCTCCGTGTTGAGCGGCGACTCCGTCCGCCAGAAGCGGCCGTACTCCTTCCTCCGTGAGCCGTGGTAGGTGCGCATGATCAGTGTCACGCCGTCGATTGAGGGCCGGATCTCCTCCAGGGTGAGCCCGGCGTCTTCGACGAGCACCCGGAATCCGTACGGCGTGTAGTTCCACAGGCTGAAGGAGTGGTAGGGCTCGAACTGGGAGGTGCTGCCGATGAACAGCCCGCCCGGCCGCAGCACCCTGCGCACCTCCGCGAGCAGTTCCCTGGGTCGGGCGACGTGTTCGAAGACCTGGTGGGAGTAGACGAGCGGTACCGCGGCGGAGCGGAACGGCAGGTTGACGCCGTCGAAGTAGACCATGCTGTCGCGCGCGCCCGTGCGCTGGGCGGCCTCCGCCTCCGGTGAATCGCGGATGTCGACTCCCACCCAGCGGACGCCGGAGTCGTGTGTGCGGAAGAGCTCCGCCGACGTGCCCCTGCCGCAGCCGAGATCGACCACCCGGTCCGGTGCCCGCGGGGAGCGCATCGCCTCGTCGAGGTAGTAGCGGGAGGTGACCTGACGGGCGTGGTCGTCAGGGATGCAGTCGTGCATGAGTTCCCACAGGGTCGACATGTGCCCACGCTACGAAGGTGCCCCTTCGCCGGGCCACATCCGGGCGGGGGTTCGGGACCGCCGTCATCCCTCGGGGCGAACGGGACTGGGCGGACGGCGGCACGAGGCGGCCGATGCCGGACAGGTGGCGGGCGGCCCCACTGTCGCGGTCGGCGACGGTACGGCCCGGTGCGTGGTACGGCCACAGTCCCCCGGCCTGCCGCCGGGCGAGGCGTTGCGCCGGGCTCACCGGGAAGAGGGCCTCCCGCACGGTCAGCGGATGGTGGCCGGCTCCGTCCGGTACGCCGACCTCGCGGGGGAAGGCGTCGCCCTCGCCCGCGGTGCGGTTGAGGCGGGCGGGGCGGTGTGCCGGGCGCGGTCCTCGGTGGGGGCGGCCAGCTCCGGATGGACGCCCGCGGGTGGGCGGAGGGGGACGGGGAGGCAGCAGCGCATGTCTGCCCTGCGCACGCCATCGGTGAACGGCGGACGTGGTGCCGGAAGCCGCGCCGGGTGCGGAGCCAGACTTCTTGGGTCGTGCCGGGCGCGGCGTCCCGGGTCCTCAGGAGGCGGGGCCGAACCGGTCCCGCAGTTCCCGCTTCAGGATCTTTCCGCTGGCGTTGCGGGGCAGCGCGTCCACGAACAGGATCCGCTTGGGCGCCTTGAAGGCCGGCAGTCGCTCCTTCACGTGGGCGATCAGGCCGGCCTCGTCGATCTCGCCGCGCGGTACGACGACGGCGGTGACCGCCTCGATCCACCGCTCGTCGGGCAGCCCGATCACGGCGGCCTCGGCGACCGCCTCGTGGGTGTAGAGGGCGTCCTCGACCTGTCGTGAGGCGACCAGCACGCCACCGGAGTTGATGACGTCCTTCACGCGGTCGACGATCGTGTAGTAGCCGTCGGCGTCGCGCACCGCGAGGTCGCCGGAGTGGAACCAGCCGTCCCGGAAGGCCTCTTCGGTCTCCTCGGGCTTGTCCCAGTAGCCCTCGCACAGCTGCGGTGAGCGGTAGACGATCTCGCCGGGGGTGCCGTCGGGCACGTCCGCGCCGTCCTCGTCCACCACACGGGCCTCGACGAACAGAACGGTGCGGCCGCAGGAGTCCGGTCGCCCCTTGTGCTCCTCGGGGGCGAGGACGGTGGCGAGCGGTCCGATCTCGCTCTGCCCGAAGCAGTTGAACAGGGCAAGTTCCGGCAGCCGTTCGCGCAGTCGTTCCAGGACGGGCACCGGCATGACCGACGCCCCGTAGTAGGCCTTGCGCAGTCCGCCGAGGTCGCGGGTGGCGAAGTCGGGCCGGTTGGAGAGCCCGATCCACACGGTGGGCGGGGCGAACAGGCTGTCCACGTCCCCGGCCTCGACGAGGTCGAAGAGGGTGTCGCCGTCGGGCCCGTCGAGGATGATGTTGGTGGCGCCCACCGCGAGGTAGGGCAGCAGGAACACGTGCAGCTGGGCGGAGTGGTAGAGCGGCAGCGCGTGGGCGGGCCGGTCCCCGGCGCTCAGGTCGAGGGCGGCGATCGCGCTCAGGTACTCGTGCACCAGTGCCCGGTGGGTCATCATCGCGCCCTTGGGCAGCGCCGTGGTCCCCGAGGTGTACAGCAGCTGCACGAGGTCCTCGGTGCGCGGCTCGGGCCCGTCGTACGGCGCCGCGTCCGCGAGCCTGGCCAGCAGCGAGCCGTCGGCGTCCCGCAGGGGCAGCGCCGGTACGCCGTCGGGGAGGCGGCCGGCCAGATCGGGGTCGGCCAGCACCAGCGAGCTGCCCGACTGGCCGACGATGTAGGCGAGGTCGTCGCCGGTCAGGTTCTGGTTGACCGGGACGTGCACCAGGCCGGCGCGGGCGCAGGCGAGGAAGGCGATCAGGTAGGCGTCGGAGTTGTGTCCGTAGGTGCCGACCCGGTCACCGCGGTCGAGGCCCCGGCCGAGCAGGACGCTCGCCGCGCGCGAGACCGCGTCGTCGAGTTCCTCGTACGTCCAGCGCCGTTCGCCGTACCGCACCGCCACCCGCGCGGGGGTGCGCCGGGCGCTGCGCCGCAGCACCCCGTCCACCGTGCTGCCCTGTCCCTGCGTCATGACTCATGATCCTCGGCCCGCGGCCGTGACAGGTCAAGCGACCGCGAAGGCCGACGGCGAAAACCGACGGGTCCGCTCGGCCGCCGTGGCTTTCCCGCCGGTCCCGGGAGGCGGCACGGGATGGAACCGCACTGGAGTGACAAAAGGAATCACAATCGATGCGTCACGCATCAAGAGGTCTTCATGCCATGGGCTTTCTGCTTCGACGTGCCCCTGTGCGCCCCTTTGGAGAAAGGTTTCCGGAAACCCGGACGTGATTGAACTGGGCAGGACTTGTCTCGGGCTGTCAGCCTCGAAGCAGGTTCGTTCATTTCACATGTCGTACTGGGCAGGAGGTTTCCATGAACGGTGCCGCGTCTGAACAGAAACGAACGTGGACGACAGGTACTGCTCCCGGCATATTCCCACTCCTCGGCCACGGTATCGCCTTATACCGTCGCCCGTTGGCGTTTCTCAATTCTTTGCCCGCCCACGGGGATCTGGTCGAGATACGGCTGGGCCCCCGGCGTGCCTGGATGGTGTGCCATCCGGAGCTGGCCCACGAGGTGCTCATGGACCCGCACACCTTCGACAAGGGGGGTCCGCTGTACGACAGGCTGGGCCATCTGATGGGGGACGGACTGGTCACCTGCCGTCAGTCCGCGCACCGGGACAAGCGCCGGCTGCTGCAGCCGGCGTTCCGACCCTCCCACGCCGCCGCCTACACGGAACTCGTCGCCGAGGAGGCCGCGTCGGTGTGCGAGGGATGGCAGGCGGACGGAGCGGTTCCCGTCACCGAGGCGATGATGACCCTCACGACCCGCGTGATCAGCCGGGTCCTGCTCTCCGACTCGCTGGACGACACGACCGCCGCCCAGGTGCGGCACTGCCTCGCCGACGTCGTCCGCGGCCTCTTCGTCCGCACGGTCGTGCCGATCGACGCGCTGTTCCGGCTCCCGACCCCGGCCAACCGCCGCTACCGGCGAGCACTGGCCCGCCTGCACGCGATCATCGACGCGGTGATCGCGGAGCGCCGCCGGGGCACCGCCCGCGACGACGTCCTGGGCACCCTGCTGGCGGCCCCCGACGGCGACGGCGAGACCCCCGCCCGCACCGACCGGGAGATCCACGACGACCTGATCACGTTGCTGCTCACCGGCGCCGAGACCTCGGCTTTGTCGCTCGCCGCGGCCTTCAGTCTGCTGGCCCGCCATCCCGAGGCCGAACAGTGCCTGCACGCCGAGCTCGACACCGTCCTGCCCGGCGGCCGCCGGCCCGGCCCCGACGACCTGCCGCACCTCGTCCAGACCCGGTGCGTCGTCTCCGAGACGCTGCGGCACTCCTCCCCGGGCTGGCTCTTCACCCGCGTGGCCACCCGGGAGACGGAACTCGCCGGCCGCCGGCTGCCCGCCGGAGCCACCGTGCTCTACAGCCCCTACCTCCTCCACCACGATCCGTCGTGGTTCCCCGGCCCCGAGCGCTTCGACCCCGACCGCTGGCTGCCGGGCAGGCCCACCTCCGCACAGCGGCGCGCGATGATGCCGTTCTCCGCGGGCAACCGCAAGTGCCTCGGCGACGAGTTCGCCATGGTGGAGATCACCGTGGCGCTCGCGACCATCGCCGGCCGCGTCCGCCTGCGCCATCTGCCCGGGTACGCCGACCGGCCACCGCGCCCCGCGATCACGCTGGGGCCGCGCTCGCTCGTCATGTTCCGCGAGACCCGCCCGCACCGGCCGCCGGAGGCGTCGTCCCGCCCTCCGCTCCCGCGCCGCGCGGTCTGCACCCGACAGGCTCGACAGGCTCCGGACTCCCGAACGGCAGGTGACCACAGTGTCGACAACGCGTGAGGAAGTCACGGTGGGTGCATCGGACGGAACCCGGGTCGCCAACCTCGGGGACCTGATCGACGCCCATCTCCGCATGCCCTTCCCGTTTCTGCGCAACCCCCATGAGGCCGAAGCCGCGGCCGGCGTCGGCGTATGGCTGCGTGTGTGGGGGCTGACGGACGAGCCCGGCGTGGCGACGATGATCGCCCGCACTCGCCCCGCCGAACTCGCGTCCTACATCTGCGCCGACGTGGATTCCGATCTCCTCCAGATCGTGGCCAATCAGATTGCCTACCAGTTCGTTTTCGACGACCTGGCGGAGGACGTCGGTCAACACTCTCCGGGCCTGTTGTTGCCGATGCTGTTCGAAAGCATCGCGATTCTGCGGGACGGCCGGCCACCCGGCACTCCCCTTGGAGCAGCCCTGGCGGATCTCTACCGGCAGGTCCGGGAGCGGTGTACTCCCGCGCAGACCGCGCGGTGGGCCTGGAAGAGCCGGGAATATGTGCACGGTCTGTTGTACGAAGCGGTGGCCCAGGCCCAGCCCTACCTTCTACGGTCCGGGGACTGCACCTCCATACGATCCCTGATCGCAGGGGTCGAGCCGTTCTACCCGCTGTGCGAAGCCGCGCAGCCGGGCGAACTGTCCCCCGCCGAACTGCACCACCCCGTGGTGCAGCGACTGGGTCGGCTTTCCGCCGACGCGGCGGTGTGGATACCGGACCTGTTCTCCGCGGTGAAGGAACAGCGATCCGGCGGGATGATCAACTTGGCCCTGGCCCACCAGCGCGAGAACCGCTGCTCTCTGCAGACTGCCGTTATCCTCGCCATCCGGCAGATCAACAGCACGATCGAGGAGTTCCAGGAGCTCTACGCCGAGGTCGAACCGGAACTCAGCCCCGCGGGAGTCGGCTACGTGGAAGGCATGATCGGCTGGATCCGCGGGTGTTATCACTGGTCCCGCAGCGTACCCCGCTACGCGGATGTGACATCGGTGAGCGTCGTGTCGTAGGAGTACCTGACGCACTGCGGCGACCGCATCTGAGAGTGGCGGCCATCAAAACCTCCTACCCGAAAGGCGGACATTATCCCTTCTGCAGTTCATGATTCACCCGATAGTACTCAGTCCGGCCTGCTCACACCCTGACAAGGCGTACCCTCGACTGTCCCCGGGCCGAACGAAAGAAAGCGGTACGGCATATGGCGACGGAGCCGCGGCAACCGGTCATGGATCAAAAGACTTTGATCGAGCGTCGACGGGAACTTCAGGCCCTTGATGCGGCGTTCCGGGAGTTGCGGCGCACCGCCGGCGGCGCACCGCGAGTACGACGCAAGGGACTGCTCGCCTTCACGGGCTCGGCCGGGCTGGGCAAGACAGCCCTCATGACGGAAGCACGCGCGAAGGCCGCGGCGGGCGGATTCACCGTGCTGTCGGGCAGAGGCGGCGAGGGAGAACAGGGTTCGGCGTTCCGCGTGGTACGCCAGCTGATGCAACCCTCGCTGGCGCGGATGGACGAGTCGGAACTCCGCGCCTTCCTGGGAAGCTGGTACGACACCGTCGCCGCCGTGCTCGGCCTGGAAGCAAGGGGGCACGCTCCGGCTCCGGATCCCACCGGGGTCCGCGAGGGGCTGGACTGGGTCATGACGCGGCTCACGGTGAAGAAGGCGCCCGTAGTCCTGCTCCTGGACGACCTGCACTGGGCGGACGCAGAGTCCCTGAAGTGGCTCACCTCCTTCGTGCCGCGGGTCGACGACCTCCCGCTGCTGCTCGTGGTCGCCTACCGGCCCGACGACCTGCCGCCTGAAGGGGGCGAACTGCGCACAGTCGTGGGGCACCACGGTGACCGCCCCCACGAACTCGAGCTGCTCACCGCCGAAGGTGTGGCCCAGATCGTCAGGGCCGAAGTCGGAGAGGGAGCCCAGGACCAGTTCTGCAAGGAATGCTGGTCGGCCACCGGCGGGAGCCCCTTCGAGACCGTGGAGCTCGCCATCAAGCTCGCCGAGCGGAAGGTGAACGGTACCGAGGACGACCTGCTCACGATGCGTGAGCTCGCCGCGGCGATCAAGGGCCCGGGACTGATCGAGCAGCTCGAACGGCTCGGCACGGCGACCGTCCGCTTCGCGCACGCCGCGGCCGTGCTGGGTTCACCCTTCTCGCCACAGCTCGCCGCGACCATCGCGGTCCTCGGCGAGGAGGAGGCGGCCGAGGCGATCCAAAAGCTGCGAGCGGCCCGGATCCTGTCCTACGGACACGAGATCGACGGCTCTCTTGAGTTCATGCACCCGCTGATCACCACGACGATCTACCGGTCCATCCGCCCGCAGGCAATCCGGGTCGGCATGCACAACGCCGCCGCGGAGGCCGTCCTGGCCGCGGGGCACGGTCCTACCGCCGCCGCCCGGCATCTGCTGGAGGTTCCGTGCGAAGGGAACTCGGAGGCGGTGGTGTGTCTGCGCGAAGCAGCTCGCGCGTACCTTGGCGCCGGGGCCACCGAGGCCGCCCGGCGCCTGTTGACCCGTGCGCTGCGGGAACCGCCCCTGCCCGAGGACCGTGCAGCGGTCCTCCATGAACTCGCGTGCTCCACGTTCCTGATCGAGCCCACCGCCACTGTCCGGTACCTGCGCCAAGCGCTCGCGGAGTCCGACGTCGAGCCCGATCTGCGCGCTTCCATAGTCTTCCGGCTGACACAGGCTCTGGCCCACACCGATCAGCTTGCCGAGGCCGTGAGCGTGGCAACCGAGGAGGCGAGGCAGGCCCCCAATCCGCGCGTCAAACTGCGCATGCAGGCGGATCAGTTCGTCTGGGGCATGTTCCAGGCCGACGACCACGACTCACCGGCACGCTCCCGGACACTGGCACGACTTGCCGAGAAATTGCCGGGTCGCAGTCTCGAGGAGCGCTACATCCTGGGACTGCGGGCCTGGGATGCCGTTCTGCGCGGCGAACCACGACAGAGCACTCTCGCCCATGCCGAGCGGGCTCTGGACGGCGGCATGAGCTGGACCGACGAGAACCGGGGTTTCGAGGTCCCCGCCTCGGTCGCACTGGTCTTCATGTACGGAGACCAGCCGCGACGGGCCGAGGAGTTGTTCAGCAAGGGGATCGCTGAGTGCGTCGCCAAGGGCTGGCGCGGCTCCCACCTGGCTCTCGGCCAGACCCTCGCCGGTTACATCCGCTACCGCCGCGGATGCCTGGCCGAGGCCGAGGAACTGGTACGGGGAGGTCTCCTGATCGCCGACAAGGTGGAGGGGGCCGTGCCCGCGCAATGGTTCGCCGTGGGCATCCTGATCCAGACGCTGCTCGCCCGTGGGCGCGTCCCCGACGCTCGGGCGCTCGCCGACGAGCACCACTTCGGTGCGACGGCTCCCAACGCCGTGATCTACCCCGACCCCCGCACCGTCTACGCCGAACTCCTCCTCGCCGAGGGCAGGCACGCCGAGGCGGCGCGGCTGCTGTCCGAGGTCGGGGAGTGGCTGGACGGGCGGGGCTGGCGGAACCCGGCCTGGTGCCCGTGGCAGCTGCGGCTCGCGACCGCGCTCGCCCCGACCGCACCCGAGGAGGCGGTGGGCCAGGCCGAGGAAGCGGTGCGCAGGGCCCGGGAGTTCGGTGCCGCCTCGACCGTCGGGCAGGCCCTGCACACACTCGCCGAGGTGACCGGCGGGCCGCAGGCGGTCGACCTGTACGCGCAGGCCGTCGAGCTGCTGGAGCAGTCGCCGGCCGCCTACGAACTCGCCCGTGCCCAGATCGGCCACGGTGCCGCGCTGTCCCTGGCCGGCCGGCTCCAGGAGGCCGCCGAGCGGCTCTACCAGGGGCTGGAGGGAGCCGTCCACTGCGGGGCCGGGGCGCTCGCCGCCCGGGCCCGGGAGGAGTTGTCGGCGGCCGGGCTGCGGCCGCTGCCGTTGCGGTACGCGCAGGTGGACACGCTCACCGCGGCGGAGCTGCGGACCGCCGAACTGACCGTCCAGGGGCACGCGGTGGGCGTGGTCGCCAAGGAGTTGCAGCTCACCGAGCAGGGTGTGCGGCAGCTGCTGTCCAGCGTCTATCGCAAGCTCGGCACCGATGCCGCCGGCCTCGCCGGGTTCCTGGAGGCCCGGCACCAGCCGGGCACCTGACGCGCCGGGTCACCGGTCCCGGCCGGTCACACCGGCCTGGCGCGTCCCTCCCAGTACGGGTCCCGCAGCCGCCGCTTGTAGAGCTTGCCGTTGGGGTCGCGGGGCATCTCGGCGATGAAGTCGACGGTCTTGGGGCACTTGTAGCCGGCGAGTTGTCCGGCGCAGTGGGCGAGCAGGCCGGCGGCGAGGTCCGGGCCGGGCTCGTGTCCGGGGGCGGGTTCGACGACGGCCTTGACCTCCTCGCCCCAGTCGTCGTGCGGGATGCCGAAGGCGGCGGCGTCGGCGACGGCGGGGTGGGAGAGGAGCACGGACTCGATCTCGGCGGGGTAGATGTTGACGCCACCCGAGATGATCATGTCGATCTTGCGGTCGCGGAGGAACAGGTAGCCGTCCTCGTCGAGGTAGCCGAGGTCGCCGACGGTGAAGAAGTCGCCGATGCGGTTCTTCTCCGTCTTGGCCTCGTCCTTGTGGTAAGCGAAGCCGCCGGTGTTCATCTTCATGTAGACGGTGCCGAGTTCGCCGGGCGGCAGCCGGTTGCCGTCGTCGTCGAAGATCGCGAGTTCGCTGATGGGCCAGGCCTTGCCGACCGTGCCGGGTTTTTTCAGCCAGTCCTCGGCGGTGGCGAAGGCGCCGCCGCCCTCGCTGGCCGCGTAGTACTCCTCCACGCTGGGACCCCACCAGTCGAGCATGGCCCGCTTGACGTGGTCCGGGCACGGGGCGGCGCCGTGGATGGCGTGCCGCATGGAGGAGACGTCATGGCGTGCGCGCACATCCTCGGGGAGGGCGAGCAGGCGGTGGAACTGGGTGGGGACCATATGGGTGTGGGTGCACTTGTGTGTGTCGATCAGGCGGAGCATCTCCTCGGGGTTCCACTTGTCCATGAGGACCAGGCGGTGGCCTATGTGGAGGGACGCGCCCGCGAACTGGAGGACGGCCGTGTGGTAAAGCGGTGAGCAGACCAGGTGGACGTTGTCGCCGAAGGGGCGGATGCCGAAGATGCCGAGGAAGCCGCCGAGGTAGGCCTCCTCGGGGCGTTTGGCGGGCAGCGGACGGCGGATGCCGCGGGGGCGGCCCGTCGTACCCGAGGTGTAGTTCATGACCCAGCCGAGTTCGCGGTCCGCGGGTGCCGACCCGGGCTGTCCGTCGAGGAGTTCGGCGTACGGGCGGAAGCCCTCGATCTCGCCGACCGCGTACCGGTGGGTGGCCGGGAGGCCGGCCTCGTCGGCGGCGTGCCGGGCCGGGCCGGCGAACCGTTCGTGGGCGATGAGCACCTTGGCGCCGGAGTCGGCGACGATCCAGCCGATCTCCGGGCCGACGAAGTGGTGGTTGACCGGGACGAGGTAGAGGCCGGCCTGGGTGGCGGCGAGGTAGGCGGTGAAGAACTCGGGCCCGTTGGGCAGCACGACCGCGAAGGCGTCGCCGCGTTCCAGGCCCGCGGCCCGGAGCCCGTGGACGAGTTGGTTGACGGCCGCGTGCAGGCGGCCGGCGGTCCATTCCTCGCCGTCGGGCGCGACGAGCACCGTGCGGTCGGGATCGCTGGTGGCCTGGGCCCAGAACCCGGCGGGGGGCGTGCTGGTCACTTGCCGCTCCTTCCGGCGATGCGGTTGATGCGGTCGACGGCCTGTTCGAAGCCCCGGGTGAGGTCGTCGAAGACGGCCTGGACGCTGCGTTCTGCGGTCATGCGGCCGACGATCTGGCCGACGGGGGTGCCGAGCAGGGGCTCGACCTCGTACTTCTGGATGCGGGTCAGGGCCTCGGCGACGAGCAGGCCCTGGAGGGGCATGGGGAGGGTGCCGGGGCCGTTCGCGTCGTCCCAGGCGTCGGTCCACTCGGTGCGCAGCTGGCGGGCCGGCTTGCCGGTCAGGGCGCGGGAGCGGACGGTGTCGCCGGAGCCGGCGGCGAGCAGTTTGCGGGTCACGGCGGGCGAGGAGAGGTCGGCCTCCGTGACGGTCAGCCACATGGAGCCCAGCCATACTCCCTGAGCGCCGAGACTGAGCGCGGCGGCCACCTGCCGGCCGCTCCCGATCCCGCCGGCCGCGAGGACGGGCAGGGGGGCGACGGCGTCGACGACCTCCGGGGTGAGGACCATAGTGGCGATCTCGCCGGTGTGGCCGCCTGCCTCGTAGCCCTGGGCCACGACGATGTCGATGCCCGCGTCCCGGTGCTTGACCGCGTGCCGGGCGCTGCCGGCCAGGGCGGCGACGAGGATGTCCTGGTCGTGGGCGCGGTCGACGACGTCGGCGGGCGGGGAGCCGAGGGCGTTGGCGAGCAGCCGGATCGGGTAGTCGAAGGCGACGTCGAGCTGGGTGCGGGCGACCTGTTCCATCCAGCCGGTGATGCGCCAGCCGGACGCCTCGCCGTCGGCCAGCTCGGGTACGCCGTACTTGGCGAGGGTGTCCCGCACGAACTGCCGGTGCCCCTCCGGGATCATCGCCTCGACGTCGGCCTCGGTGACGCCCTCCACCTTCTTGGCGGGCATCACGACATCGAGCCCGTACGGTTTCCCGTCGACGTGCGCCTCGATCCAGTCGAGGTCGCGTTTGAGGTCCTCGGGGGCGGTGTAGCGGACCGCGCCGAGCACTCCGAAGCCGCCGGCCCGGCTGATGGCCGCGGCCACGGCGGGAAACGGCGTGAAGCCGAAGACGGCGTGCTCGACTCCCAGGGTCTTGCTCAGCTCCGTCTGCATGCGCGCAGGATGCCGCAGTCGTGCGGTCGACGGAAGAGGTTTTCTGATGCCCCGTCAGATTCTTTGACCGTGTTCCGGCCAGGGGTCAGTCGGCCGGCTGTTCCAGGACCGCCATCGCCGCGTTGTGCCCCGGCACCCCGCTCACCCCTCCCCCGCGCACCGCGCCCGCCCCGCAGAGCAGGACGTTGGCGTGCCGGGTCTCCACACCCCAGCGGCCGGTGCCGTCCTGGGCGTAGGGCCAGGAGAGGTCGCGGTGGAAGATGTTGCCGCCGGGCAGGCGCAGGTCGCGTTCGAGGTCGAGGGGGGTCTTCGCCTCGATGCAGGGGCGGCCGTCGGCGTCCAGGGCCAGGCAGTCCACGATCGGCTCGGCGAGGTGGGCGTCGAGCTGGGCGAGGGTGGACTTGACGAGTTCGTCGCGTACGGCGTCGTTGTCGGCGGCGAAGAGCCGGGCCGGGGTGTGCAGGCCGAAGAGGGTGAGCGTCTGGTAGCCGCGTTCGGCCAGGTCACGGCCGAGGATAGTGGGGTCGGTCAGGGAGTGGCAGTAGATCTCGGACGGCGGGGCCTCGGGCAGCCGGCCGGCCGCTGCCTGGGCGTGCGCGGTGGCCAGTTGCCCGTAGCCCTCGGCGATGTGGAAGGTCCCGGAGAACGCCTCGCGCGGGTCGACGGCGGTGTCGCGCAGCCTGGGCAGCCGCTTGAGCAGCATGTTCACCTTGAGCTGGGCGCCCTCGGCTGGCTCCGGGGCCGGGTCGCCGGTGAGGGCGGCGAGTTCCTGCGGGGAGGCGCCCACCAGGACGTGCCGGGCGGCGGCGACGCCTTCGCCGTCCGCGGTGCGGTAGGCGACCTCCGCGCTCCGGCCGTCCGTCTCGATTCGTACCGCCTCGTGGCCGGTGGCGAGCACCGCGCCCGCCGAGCGCGCGGCGGCGGCCAGCGCGTCGGTGAGGGCGCCCATGCCGCCGACCGGTACGTCCCAGGCGCCGGTGCCGCCGCCGATGACGTGGTAGAGGAAGCAGCGGTTCTGGCGCAGCGAGGCGTCGTGGGCGTCGGCGAAGGTGCCGATCAGCGCGTCGGTGAGGACGATCCCGCGCACCAGGTCGTCCGCGAAGTTCTCCTCGATCGCGGCCCCGATCGGCTCCTCGAACAGGGCCCGCCAGGCCGCCTCGTCGTCGATGCGGCGGCGGAGTTCCTCGCGCGAGGGCAGCGGTTCGGTGAGCGTCGGGAAGACGCGCTCGGCGACCCGGCCGGTCGTGCCGTAGAACCGCTGCCAGGCCTGGTACTCCGCCTTGGCTCCGGTCAGCCGGTCGAAGGCCTCGCGGATGCGCCGCTCGCCGCCGCCGATCAGCAGGCCGGTCGGCCGCCCGCCGCGTTCCACGGGCGTGTACGAGGAGATGGTGCGGCCGCGGACGCGGAAGTTCAGGCCGAGGTCGCGGACGATCTTCCTCGGCAGGAGGCTGACCAGGTAGGAGTAGCGCGACAGTCGGGCATCGACGCCGGCGAAGGGGCGGCTGGAGACCGCGGCGCCGCCGGTGCGGCCGAGCCGCTCCAGGACCAGGACCGTGCGGCCGGCCCGGGCCAGGTAGGCCGCCGCGACGAGGCCGTTGTGGCCGCCGCCGACGATGATGGCGTCGTAGGTGCGGGAGGGTTCCGTGGCAGCGGGCATGGTTCTTCGTAACACACGATGATCTAGGTGGGTAAGAGGCGTGCCGGTTCGCTCTGCGAGGAGGGCCGGTTTTGGGGTGCGGGTCGTGTGCGGCCGGTCGCAGTTCCCCGCGCCCCTCACGGGGCGTTTTCACAGCCGTCCGTCGGAGGGCCTCCGCCGGCGCTGCACCGCCGTCCTCCGGTACAACTCGACCGCCTCGGCCCCCCGGCCCAACTGCTCCAGGCAGTGCGCCTCGTCGTTGCGGCTGGCGAGGGTGTCCGGGTGGTCGGGTCCGAGGACTCGTTCCCGGGCGCTCGCCACCCTCCTGTACTCCGTCAGCGCGTCCGCCCAGCGTCCCAGCCAGCCGAGGCTCACCGCCACCTCGCGGCGGCTCACCAGCGTGTCGGGATGGTCCGGGCCGAGCACCCGTTCGCGGATCGCGCATACGTCGCGCGACTCCGCCAGGGCCTCCTCCCAGCGGCCCAGGCGGCCGAGGTTGACGCCGAGGCCGTGGCGGGCGCGCAGGGTCTCGGGGTGGGCCGGGCCCTGGACGCGGGCACGGTCGTCGACCAGGGCGCGGTAGAGGGCGAGCGCGTCGGCACTGCGGCCCAGGCGGCCCAGGCTGATGCCGACCTCGTAGCGGGCGGCGAGGGTGTCGGGGTGGTCGGCGCCGAGGGCGCGCCCGCGGGCCTCGGCCACCTCGCGGTAGGTCTGCAGGGCTTCTTCCCAGCGGCCCAACTGGCCTAACGCGTAGGCGACTTCGTAGCGCGTGACCAGGGTGTCGGGGTGGAGCGGGCCGAGCACCCGGGCGCGGGCCGCGGCCACCTCGTGGGCCATGCGGTACGAGTCCTCCGGCCGGCCCAGCCGGCTGAGGTTGAAGGCGAGGTTGTGGCGGCAGCGCAGGGTGTCCGGATGGTCGGGGCCGGTCAGCCGCTGCCGGGCGGCGAGGACGGCCGTGTAGACCTGGTGGGCGTCGAAATGGCGGCCCAACCGGCCGAGCACGTAGGCCGTCTCCTGGCGGGTGGCGAGGGTGTCGGGGTGGTCGGGGCCGAGGGCGTGTTCGCGGGCGGCGGCGACCTCGGTGTACTCGCGCAGCGCGTCGGCGGGACGGCCGGTGCGGCTGAGGATGAAGGCGATCTCGTGACGGCTGGCGAGGGTGTCGGGGTGGTCGGGGCCGAGGAGCCGGGTGCGTTCGGCGGCGACGGCGCGGTGCACGTCACCGGCCTCGGCCCAGCGGCCGAGCCGTCCCAGGCTGAGCCCGGCGTTGTGGCGGCCGGCGAGGAGGGCGAGGGTCTCCGGGGAGGGGCCGGGGACGGCCGGCAGCGGTTCCGCGACGCCGCCGGCCGGGCGGGCGGTCCACTCGCCGGTGAGGCCGGCGCCAGGGTCGGGCGGGGTGGTGCGCAGGGCGGCGCCGGTCGCCTTGTGGCCGGTGGTCATGCCCCGGGTCCAGGAAGGCAGCCGGGGCTCGCGGGCGCCCGGTTCCGTGGTGCGGAGCCGGGGCTGCGCGGTGACGACGGTGGGGACGTAGGTGGGTGTCGTCCGCCCGGAGATGATCCGGCGGCCCACTTCCCCGGCGTCGTACGGCCGTTGTTCGGGCCGCTTGGCCAGCAGGTCGAGGACGACCTGCTCGAACCAGCCGGGCAGCTCGGGGCGGTGGCTGCGCGGCGGGGCGGGCGGGGTGTCGCGGTGGCCGACGAGGATCGCCCAGGCGTCGTCGAGGTCGAACGGCGGCGCCCCGGTCGCGATCTCGTAGAGGACGCAGCCCAGCGAGTACAGGTCGCTGCGCTGGTCGACCTCGGTGCCGCCGATCTGCTCCGGGGACATGTAGTGCGGGGTGCCCATGGCGATGCCGGTGCCGGTCAGCCGGGAGGTGAAACCGATGTCGTGGCCGAGGCGGGCGATGCCGAAGTCGCAGATCTTCACCGTGCCGTCGGTGAGCCGCATGATGTTGGCCGGCTTCAGGTCCCGGTGCACGATGCCCTGCCGGTGGGTGTAGGCGAGGGCGGCGGCGACCTGTTCGGCGATGTCGACGACGTCGCCGACGGGCAGCGGATGGTGCTTGTCGTCCTCCAGGAGCTGGCTGAGGTTGCGGCCCTCCAGCAGCTCCATCACCAGGTAGAGGATGCCGTCGTACTCGCCGAAGTCGTGGACGACGGTGACCCCGCGGTGGGAGAGGGCGGCGGCGACTCTCGCCTCGCGCCGGAACCGCTCCCGCAGCACACGGGTGAACGCCTGGTCGTGGTGCGGGCCCAGCGGTTTGAGGCACTTGACGGCGACCTGCCGGCCGAGTGACTCGTCGCGGGCCCGCCACACCTCGCCCATCCCGCCCCGCCCGATCAGGTCGAGCAGCCGGTACCGCCCCTGGACCAGCCTGCTGTCAGCCATCGCGCGCCGTCGCCCCCCGTCGCGGTCCGTGACACCCCCCTGCTCGCCCAGTATGGCTGTCTATCGCCCGACTTTGTACGGTGCGGGGCGTGCGTCCGGGCCGAGCCTCGCCATGGCGCGCAGGATGTGTTTGGGCGGGAGTTGCCAGCGCAGACGTGCGGGAACGCAGCGCAACAGGGTGCCGGTGGCGCGCAGTCGGCGGGTGACGACGGCGGGTCGAGGGGCCGGTCTGCCGTACAGCTCGTGGGCGTACGGCGGCAGAGAGGCGTACGCGAGGCAGGCCACGCGCCGCCACAGTGCTGCGCGCGCCAGTATCAGGAGCGGGTGGGTCGGCGGGCGGAGCAGGAAGTCGTCGACCGCGTGTGCGTCGGCACCGGCGGCGAGCTGCGGTCGTACCTTCTCGAAGTAGGCTGCCATCTCCGCCTGGTCGCCCGGCACGGCGGCGGCATCGAGGCCGACCAGGCGGCCGCTGACCCGGTGTTCGGCGATGTAGCGGTCGGCCTGCGCGTCGGTGAGCGGGAAGCCGGAGCGGCGGACGACGTGCAGGTAGGAGTCGATCTCGGCGCAGTGCACCCACAGCAGCAGGCCGGGTTCGTCCACACCGTACCGTTCGCCGGTGTCCGGGTCCGTCGCGCCCAGCATGCTGTGGATCTTCCGGATCCGCGCTCCGGCCCGCTCGGCGGCCTCGGTGGTGCCGTAGGTCGTCGTCCCGACGAAGTTCGCGGTCCGCATGAGCCGGCCCCAGGCGTCGCGGCGGAAGTCGGAGTTCTCCATGACACCGCGCACCGCGCGAGGGTGCAGGGCCTGGAGGTAGAGCGCCCGGATGCCGGCGACCCACATCATGGGGTCGCCGTGCATCTGCCAGGTCACGGAGTCGGGGGTGAAGAGCCCGGCGTCACCGTCCGTACCGGCAGGTGGGGCCGGAGCCGTGCGATGTCTCCGGAGCACGATGTCGACCTTCGTTTCCGCCGAGGATGCTCAGCACCGGGTGCCGCTGCCGCCGAGGGGCCCTGGCACGTCGGCACGGATGCACGGACCTGCCCGAACCGCCCCGCGGCGTCACCCCGACTCCTTCCCCGAGCGCTCCCGGATCACTCCCGTCGGCACCGTCCGGAGTCGGCCGTGCGGCCGTGTCACCGGGCGGGAACGGGGCACCGGATCAGTCGGCCGCCGCGACCGCGTCTTTGATCAGCCGGTGGGCGGCCGCGTCGGTACGGCCCGCGTCGTGGGTCACCAGGCGGTCCTGACACAGACCGCGCAGTCCGGAGACGAGCAGCGTGGCCGCGGTCCGCGCCTGCTGCGGCGGGTGCCCCAGCCGGACGTAGGCCGCGGCGATGGGCCCGATCATGACCTCGACGGTCTCGGCCGCGACGGCGCCGTACTGATGCGGATCGGTGGCGGCGAGGCTGAGCAGTTGCAGCAGCATGCGCACCGGCCCGGCCTGCTCCCCGACCGTCATGGCGTCCCACAGCGTGTGCGCCGCCGCACGCAGTTCCGCGCTGTCCCGAACGCCGTCGAACATGGCGTGCGCGTCTGGGCGGCTGGTGGCCAGCGCCTGGGCCAGCAGGTTCTCGCGGCTGCCGAAGTAGTACAGCAGCATGCGCTTGGTGGTGCCGATCGACTGGGCGAGCGGACTCAGCGACATCTGCGCGACGCCGTGGTGCTGGAGGTGGTGCACCACCTTTTTCAGCAGTTCGGCACGTTTTTCAGCATTGACGGGGCGCGACACGCTTTGACTGTACCGATCGGTACGCGTAAGGTCCAGCAGACATAGATGTTCCGATCGGTACGTTAACGAGATGGCGCCCTGACGATGCCCGGGCGCGGGACAGTCGAGAGAGGCGCCGTGAAACTGTTCGGACCGCGAATACTGCAGGCCGGCCTGCACCGGAGAGGCGGCTTCGGGACTGCCGGGCGTACGGTTGCCCGTGCGCCCCGCGGGCTCGGCGGCACGGCTCGCCGTGGCGGCCGAGGGGTGGTTCTGTGAAGCCCCGGACCGAGCGGGCCGGGGGCGTTTCCGGGGCCCGGGTCCTCGTCGAGACCCTGACGATCCCGGTGCTGCTCTTCCTGGGCCTGCTGTTCTGCTTCCCGCTGGCCTTTCACCAGCCCCAGCCCCACCACGCCAGGATCGCGGTGGCCGATCTCGCGCTGGAACGCAAGGTCGACACCGTGCTGCGGCGGGAGCACCCGGCCGGGTTCGACGTGACCGCCGTGGCGGACGCCGGAGACGCCCGGCGGGCGGTGCTGGACCGGGACGCCGTGGCAGGCTTCGCCGCCGACGGCAAACACGCCGTGCTGTACGTGGCCGAGGCCAACGGCTCGGCCCTGGAGCAGGCGCTGGACAAGGGCTTCGGCCGGCTCGCGGCGCACAACCACCAGAAGCTCACGGTCACCGACGTGGCCCCCACGGTCGACAAGGACGGGACCGGCACGACCCTGGTCTACTTCGGGATCGCCTGGAACGTCCCCGGCTACATCCTCGCCACGGCCCTGCTGCGGGCGGTGACCTTCACCCGGCGCAGGAAGCTGATCACGATCGCGGGCGCCGCCGGCCTCTTCAGCATGGTGGGATTCCTCGTCGGCGTCGGACTGGACTTCTTCCCCGACGACCCCGCGGCCCTGGGGATCGCCTTCCTGCTCACGACGGCCGTGGCCACCTTCTCCCTCGGCATGGCACCGTTCGTCCGGCACTTCTTCCCGCTCGCGGGTCTGGGCCTGTACGTCGTGCTGAGCGTTCCGTCCAGCGGCCTGGTCCCCGTCCCGCTGCTGCCTCGGTTCTTCCAGGGGCTGCACGCGGTCATGCCGCTGGGCAACGCGGTCGACGCCCTGAGGGGGGTGATGTACTTCGACGATGCGGGAGTGCTGAGACCGGTCCTCGTGCTCTGCGCGTGGATCACCGCGGGAGCGGCGCTGCTCGGCCTGGACGCGTGGCGGCACCACTGCGCAGCCGCGGCGCTGGGGGCCGAGGACGAGCAGGAGGACATTCCCGAGCCGCCGGTGGAGGACCCCACCGTGGAGGCACCCGTCCCCACCCCGCTGCCGGTCCGCCCGCACCACTTCGGCGAGCTGTTGCCGATGCTGGAGGGCACCGTCCGCGACACCGAACAGCAGCCCGTCCGCCATGCCGCGGTGACCGTCATGGACACCGGTGGCCGGCAGTTGGTGCGCACCACGACGAACGCACAGGGCGAGTACGCCGTGACCGGCCTTCCCGAGGGGTATATCAGCGTCGTCGCGTCGCACCCCGGACGAGACCCCCTGGTCCACCAGAAGCTGCTGCAGTCCGGTGTGGCCGTTCGGGCCGACTTCACCCTGCACGACCGGCGCAGCCGGACACCGGTCGGCGCAGGCACCGAACACCTCGGTCCCCGGCACGCGCGACACGGATCGTGAGACAGGGATCGTGACCAAGCGGACGGCGCCGGGCGGCACCGCCCGCTTGGCGGGGGCCTCCGGCCCCCTCTCACTCCGGAGGATGCGGCGTAGCCCATTGCTCTCTTTGCCGGACATGAGCGAAGACAAGAACGCCGGGATGTACATCGGCCCGGGGTGGAGGGAAAAAGGTGTCTGACAAGAATCACGCCACGGTGGCGGTCACCGGGGTCACCGGTGCGCTCGGCAGCCGGATCGCGGCCCGACTCGCCGGCCACGGGGTCCCGCAGCTCCTCGTCGGCCGCAGTCCCGACCGCATGCCCGACCTGCCGGGCGCCCGGCGACGCGGTCCGGCCGCCTACGCCGACGCCGCGGGCATGCGCAGGGCGCTCGCCGGCGCGTCGGCCCTCGTCCTGGTCTCCGGACACCGCAACGGCCGCCGGCTGGAGGAACACGCCACCGCGGTCGAGGCTGCGATCGCGGTCGGCGTGCGCCGGGTCCTGTACGTGTCGCTCGTCAGCGCGGCGCCTGCCGCCACCTATCTCAACGCCCGCGACCAGTGGCTGACCGAACAGTTCCTGGCCGGCGCCGGGATCCGCCACACGATCCTCCGGGCAGGCTTCTACGCGTCGACGCCCGCGGCCCTCGCCGACGCGGAACTCCTCGTGCGCGGCCCCGCGACGACCGGCCGGGCCGCCTTCGTCACCCACGAGGACATCGCGGACGTGATCACGGCCGTCGCCCTCGATGACGGTCCGCGCTCGGAGTACGACGGCGCGACCCTGGAGATCACCGGGCCCGAGGCGCTGACTCTCGGCGAAGCGGTCACCCGGATCGCCGCGGCCACCGGCCGGCCCTACCGCTACGAACCCGAAACCCTTGAGGAAGCCTTCGCGCGGCGCTGGCGGCTGGGCATGAGCGGGGAACAGATCGAGACCTGGATCTCCTGGTACCAGGCGATCGAGCGGGGCGAGGTCTCCGTGGTCACCGACGTGGTTCCCCGGCTCACCGGCTCACCGGCGACCCCGATCTCGGACGCGGCCTGGTGGCCCGCGCCGAACACCGCGCGGGGAACCGGCGAGTTCGGCGCCGGGCGGAGCTGAGACGTCCGCCGTCAGAACGTGCAGGCCGGCTGCAGCGCGAGAACGAGGCCGACCCCGACGACGAGGGCGATCACGCCGAGGACGATCACTTTCGTCTGATCACTCATCGGCGGCCGTTCATTCCCGGGCAGCCGACCCGAACAACACCCTTTTCCATCCGGCCAGAATGGCACGGCCCGGAATCGAGGCGCATCGCATGATCTGGTGATCGGTCCCGCCGTTCCTTTTCCTGATACGGCCGCGCACCGCCCGATCACCAGATTGCGCGACGCCCCCTGCCGTTTCTGCGGCGCATAGTGATCCTGCCGTCGTTCGCCGGAGCAAGGAGAAATGACCATGCAGAAACCCGTACGTCGCACAGCGGTCGTGGCTGTTCTTCTCGCAGTCGCCGCAGGTGTTCTCTTCGTTGCCCGCGGTTCCGCGAGTGCCGCCCTTTTCCCCGCGGCCGGGAGAGCGCCGGAAGGGCATTGCGGCAGCCACGCCTACGACCGCTTCGACCGTTTCTACCCCTGGGTCCGGAACCGGCTCACGGAATTCCGGCGGGTCGGCTGAGCCGGCCGAGGAGTCAGGAGTGTGTTGCACGATGAACGCCGGAGACGGTGCCCCGGGCAAGGACGACGCCGGGCAGACGTTCGAAGAGGGACTGGAGCCCTGGCTTTCGGCGTGGCTCGCGGTCGGCCAGGAGGATCACCTGGCACGGAAGGCGCAGGCATCTCGTTCCGGACCGGGCTCGGTCCGGAACGAGATGCCTGCACGGTGAGTTCCGGGGCTCCTGCGTTTCGCTCGTCCGGGCCGCACCCGTTCTTCACCCGTTCACCGCCGCGGGACCGGTCAGGCGGTGAAGCGATCAGGATCGGCGGCCTTCCAGTCCGTGGCCCAGGACTCCGGCGGCTCGATCAGCAACTGCCCGGGAGCCAGCCATTCGTAGAGCTCCGCGTAGGAGCGGACCGTGACCGGATCCACGCGCCGGCGCAGCATGTCCGGGCGCAGCGCGGCCGGTCCGCTCACGCCCAGCGAGGCGATGATCCTCATGGCGCTGTTCACCGTGGCGGACTGGAAGCGCTGGACCCGGACCGACTTGTCATCGACGTCCAACGCGCGGGCGCGGCGCGGGTCTTGTGTGGCGACCCCGGCGGGGCAGGTGTTGGTGTGACAGCTCTGCGCCTGGATGCATCCGATCGCGAACATCATGGCGCGAGCCGCGTTGGTGAAGTCGGCGCCCTGCACCATGCGTTTGACGATGTCGGCTCCGGTGGCCACCTTGCCGCTGGCGCCGATCCTGATCCGGTCCCGCAGGCCCGCGCCGACCAGCGCGTTGTGGACGGTGACGAGCCCTTCGGTGAGGGGGCTGCCCAGATGGTCGGCGAACTCCAACGGGGCGGCTCCGGTGCCGCCCTCGGCTCCGTCCACGATGATGAAGTCCGGCGCGGTGCCCTCCTCGACCATCGCCTTGCACACCGCCAGGAACTCCCGCCGGGAACCCACGCAGAACTTGAAGCCGACCGGCTTGCCCCCGGACAGCTCGCGCATCTCCGCGAGGAACCGGACCAGTTCCCGTGGCGTGCCGAAGACCTCGTGGTAAGGGGGCGAGACGACGGTCCGGCCCTCGGGGACTCCGCGTACCCGGGCTATCTCGGCGGTGACCTTCTCCCCGGGCAGCACCCCTCCGATGCCGGGCTTGGCTCCCTGGGACAGCTTCAGGGACACGCACTTCACGCTGTCGTGAGCGGCCTTGTCCGCGAACCGCGCCCGGTCGAAATGGCCGTCCACGGTGCGGCAGCCGAAGTATCCGGTGCCGATCTCCCACACCAGGTCGCCGCCGTGACGCAGGTGGTATTCCGACAGGCCGCCCTCACCGGTGTCGTGCGCGAATCCCCCGAGGGCGGCACCCCGGTTCAGGGCGAGGACGGCGTTGGCGGACAGCGAACCGAAGCTCATCGCCGAGACGTTGAGCAGTGCCATGTCGTAGGGCTTGGTGCAGTCCGGACCGCCGACGCGGACCTTCGGCTGCTCTGCCTGCACCGGGCGCGGCCTCATCGACGACTCGAAGTACTCGTACCCCTCGGCGTAGACGTTCCGCTCGGTCCCGAACGCCTGCTCGGCCTCCAGGCCCTTGGCGCGCTGGTAGACGAGACTGCGGACATCCCTGTCGTAGGGTCGGCCGTCGTAATTGCGCTCGATGAAATACTGCTGCAGCTCCGGCCGGATCGACTCCAGCATGAAGCGCACATGTCCCAGCACGGGGTAGTTGCGCAGCACCGAGTGACGTTTTTGGAGGAGATCGTAGGAACCCACGCCCGTCAGTGCCGCGAAAAGCAGGGCGGCCGGCCACCACCAGGGGGACACGGTCGCTGCGAAAGTTCCGAATGCGACTGCCACGGCACCGATGAATGCAACTGCTGAAATTCTCATCACAGGTGAAACGTACAACCGCCTGAGTCCACGTCACAATGTCTCATTAATGCGATATGTGGCACATTCGGGGCTCGGCCCGGGCGAATTTCTCCATGCCGGATCGGTCCGGCCGCGTCGGCGGTTTCCGCTCTTCCCTCCGGAAATAGGGAAGTGAATGTCCGGATCCCCGACGGCGCCGTACCTGCGGCGCCGTCGCGACCAGCATCCCCCGGGCCCGGGGCGCCGGCATCGCTCGTTCACGGGATTCTCGGCACGCGCCCGCCGCCGCGGGCGTCGCTCAGTCCGCCCCCCGGGGTTTCAGCCCCGCTCGATCGCCAGCCGGGTCAGTTCGACCCGGGTGTTGATACCGAGCTTGGCGAAGATGTGCTTCATGTGCGTGTTGACGGTGTGCACGGACACGTAGAGCCGATCGGCTATGGCCCGGTTGGTGAGCCCCTCCACGACGAGCGGGATGAGCTTCCGCTCCGACTCGGTCAGGCCCTCCCATCCCGGTGTGCCGCTCGTGTGGTGCCGTGGGGCGGCCGTGCGCACGCCGAAGTGTCTGAGATTCCGCGTGATCCGTTCGTGATCGCGCACGGCTCCGGAGGCCGACGCCAGCTCGCCCGCCTCCTCGAGGTAGGGGATCGCCGACGCGGTGTCGCCCGAGGCGGCCAGCAGGCCTGCGAGGTCCTCGCAGACGCCGGCCAGGGCCAGCCTCCTGCCTGTGCTCCGGTAACCGGTGACGGCGGACTCCAGCGCACCCAGGTCGTGGTGGAGCAGTCCGTCCGCATGGGCTCGGACGGCCCCGATGATCCGCTGGCTGTCGTCCTGTCCGGCGAGGGTGCGCAGGGCGCCGGACACGGCCCGCGCGACCGGCACGTCCTCGCCGCGCAGTGCCGTGCGCACGATCCAGGGCCAGTGGGACGGCGGCACCGCGAGCAGCTGTGCCGGCTCGGCGTTCGCGAAGCCGGCGTCCAGCGCCGCTGCCGCCGCGGCGTCCCGGCCCTCCGCGTCGGCCAGACAGGCGCGCGCCAGCGACACCCACGGGCCGAACCGCTGGGTGCTCGTGCCGGATCCGGCTTCGGCGGCACGGAGATGGTCCCCGGCTCTGGCGAGGTCACCGCGTCGGATCTCCACCAGTGCCAGTACGGAGCGGGCCTGTGGAGTCGGCTGGGTGATCTCCAGCTCCTCGGCCACCATCAGGCTGGCCTCGGCCTCCACGGCCGCGTCGTCCAGGGCCCCCTGTTCGAACAGCGCGCAGGCCCGGCTCGCGTGCCAGTGGGGAAGCGACCAGCCCAGGCCCATCGCCTCCGCCTCGCGCTGCCCCTCCCGCAGCACCCGCCCGGTCTCCGCGAGCCGGTCGGTGGCGGTCAGCACCGTGGCCAGCCAGAGCGCGGGAATCCGCGGTGGCCGCAGGTGGAGTACGCCGGTCTGGGTGCCGGAACGCGCCGTGGCCTCCTCGGCGAGTTCGAGGGCGCGGGCGAGACGCCCTCGGTAGAAGGACGTCTGCGACTGGAACACCATGGCGCTGACGACGACGGCCGGGTCCTCGCTGCGGTAGGAGGCCTCGACCAGTCCGATGTCGGTCTGCTCGGCTGCGGTGATGTCGCCGAGGTAGACGTGGCCGGTGGCCTTGGTCTTCAGCAGCCGGACCCGCAGGTCGGCCGGCAGCCCGGGAAGGGCGAGAGCCCGCTGGAGGTGCGTCATCGCGGCGGCGTCGTCGCCCGTGGCCTGGTGGATCTCGGCGGCCACCAGGCGCAGACGCGCCTCCTGCAGCGGCTCCAGCCGGTCCGACAGGGTGGCGTCGACCATGTCGAGGGCCTGGTGTACCCGGCGGGTCCGGCCGAGGTGCTCGGCGGCGTCGGTGAGCAGGGCGATGCGCCGTGGGTCGTGCGGGGGCAGCAGCCCGGCGACCTGCTGGGCGAGGTCCGCGGCCGCGTCGGGGGCCGACGAGGACAGCTCCCGTACCGCGGTGGTCAGCGAGGTCACGGCGTCGTCGTCGACCGGGCCGCCCGACAGGACGACGTGCCAGGCCACCTCGGCCGATCGTGCCCCGATGCCGCGCAGCACGTCGGCGGCCTGCCGGTGCAGGGCGACGCGTACGGCCGGTGCCAGGTTCTCGTGGACGGCCTGCCGCATGAGGTCGTGGCGGAACGCCAGCCGCGGCCCTTCGCCGGAGAGCAGACCGGCGTTCAGGGCCGCCTCGACACCCGCCAGCAGGCTGCCCACCTCCCTGCCGAGCATGCGGGCGGCCGTGCCGAGGTCGAACTCCCGGCCGAGGACGGACCCCACCTGGAGCAGGCGCACGGCGTCCTCCGGGAGCCGGTCCAGACGCGCGGCGACGCTCCGCCGGAACCCGACGGGGATACCGTCGTGCACCAGGCTCGCCACCCCCGCCTCCACCCTGACGGCGTCCGTGTCGACGAAGGCGCGCACCAGTTCGATCGCCAGGAACGGATTGCCCGCGACGCCCCGCAGCAGCCCGGCCAGCCCGAGTGACGGCTGCGCGCCGAGGACGTCGGCCGCGATGTGCTGCAACTCCTCCTGCGGCAGCGGGCCGAGGGTCAGCCAGCGGGCTCCGAGACGTTCGAGATCCTCTCGCACCCTGGCGACGGTCGGCCGCTCCGCCTCCGGCCGTATCGCCAGCACCCACAGGATCCGCGAAGCCGCCAGCCGCCGGGGCAGGGTGCGCAGCACCAGGAGCGTGGCCGCGTCCGCCCACTGCGCATCGTCCACGAGCACCGCCACCGGGGCGCGCTGGGCACGGTCCTCCAGGTCGTCCGTGATGCTGTCCAGCAGCCACAGCCGCTGGTCGTCGGTGGCCGCGGCGGCTCGTGCGGAGCCGTCGGAGGGCTGCAGGGCCAGCTGCAGGGCCGCCCCGGCGGCGTACTGGTCGAGTTCGTCGGCCCGTACGGACACCACGTCGAACCCGGACCGCCGTGCCATGCCGTCCAGCTCCGCCAGCAGCCGGCTCTTGCCGACGCCGGCCGCGCCTTCCACGACGACGCAGGCACCCCGCCCGCCCCGCACCGTGTCCAGGGCCGCGCGGACGGCCGCCAGCTCGCGGCCCCGTCCCCTGAGGCGCAGGCCGTTCACGGCCCGGTTCCCACGCCCACCGGGCCGGTCACCCGCGGGGTCTGTGCTGCGCATGGGGTCAGCATGCCGCACGGCCCCATCGCCCTCAACGGCCGTCCCTGTGCGCCAGGCGCTTTCACCCGGGTGATTGTCGGTTCCGCACCGTCGGCTCACCCCGCCGAGCCGCATGTTCCTGGTCGTCCAGATCTCTTGCCCCCGAGAGGAGCACGACGTGCGTACAGGCAAGGAATACCTGGCGGCGCTGAACGACGGCCGCACGGTGTGGGTGGGTGACGAACTCGTCGCCGATGTGTCCACGCACCCCAAGACCAGGGCGTACGCCCGCAGCATCGCGGACTTCTACGACCTGCACCACCGCCCCGACCTCCAGGACGTCATGACGTTCCTGGACGAGGACGGGGTCCGGCGGTCCATGACCTGGTTCCAGCACCGCTCCAAGGAGGACCTGCTGCGCAAGCGGCGCTACCTGGAGACGGTGCAGCGGGAGCTGGGCGGCGGTGCGATACCGCGTACGCCGGATGTCAACAACTACGTCCTGCTGACCTACGTCGACGACCCCGAGCCCTGGAGCAGCCAGTCCGTCGGGACCGACGGGCGGGACCTCACCGGCGGGATCCTCGACTTCTGGAACGTGATGCGGGACGGGGACCTCAACGCGACCCCGGCCTTCGTCGACCCGCAGGCGGACCGCTCGCGCGATTCCGCACAGGCCCAGTCCCCCGCGCTGCGGGTGATCGCCACCTCGGACGAGGGCATCACCGTGCGGGGTGTGAAGTCCATCAGCACCGGCGCGGCCTTCGGGGACTGGATCCACATCGGCGTCTTCTACCGCCCGGGCATCGTGGCGGAGCAGATCATCTACGGGGCCGTGAAGCCCAACACCCCCGGGGTCACCATCATCTGCCGCGAGAGCAACGTCCGCGACGGCGAGGAGGTGGAGCACCCGCTCGCCTCGCAGGGTGACGAGCTGGACAGCATCATCGTGTTCGAGGACGTGCTCATCCCCTGGAACCGGGTCTTCCACATCGGCAACCCCGAGCACGCCTCGCTGTACCCGCAGCGCGTCTTCGACTGGCTGCACTACCACTCCCTGGTGCGTGCCATGGTGAAGGCGGAGCTGATGCTCGGCCTGGCCCTGCTGATCACCGAGCACATCGGCACCTACCAACTGCCTCCGGTCCAGGCCAGGATCGCCCGGTTCGCCGGCTTCCTCCAGACGCTGAAGGCGCACGTGATCGCCTCGGAGGACGACGGGTTCTTCACTCCCGGCGGCATCTACAAGCCGAACGTCCTGATGTTCGACTTCGGGCGGGCCTACTACATCGAGCACATCACCGACCTGACGCACGAACTCGTCGACCTGTCCGGACGCGCCGCGCTCATCTACCCCACCGAGGGGCAGTGGGAGCGCCCCGAGCTGCGGCCGTGGCTGGCGGCGCTGCAGACCGGGCCGGTCGGCAGGCCGCACGACCGGCTGAAGATCAGCCGGGTGATCCGCGACATGTTCCTGTCCGACTGGGGCGACCGCATCAGCACCTTCGAGAACTTCAACGGCACGCCCCTGCTGGCCATCCGGAGCCTCACGATGAAGCGTGCCGAGATGTCTCCCACCGGGACCATGGCGGACCTCGCCCGCAAGGTCTGCGGCATCGAGAGCGTGACCGGCGACGGGGAACCGGAGACCGCGTACCTGGCCCAGGCGGACTACGCCCGGCGACAGGACGGCACGCGCCGGAACGCCCGGTAGCCGGACGCCGGGGCCCGGGTCAGAGCATGCCGCGCTCCCGGGCCCTGGCGACCGCCTCGCTCCGGTCGTGCGCGTCGAGTTTGCGGAAGATCGCCCGTACCTGTGTCTTGACGGTGTTGTGGGACACGTAGAACTCGGAGGCGATCTCACGCAGTGTCAGCGGACCGCACAGGGCGCGGAGCACCCGGCGTTCCCGCAGCGACAGCTCCCGGGACCCGGACCCGACGAGCCCCACGACGGTGTCCTGCACGACCCGTCCGAGGAGTTCGGTGAGCACTCCCGGTGACTCGCACCGGGCCGCCGCCCGCTCGGCCGTCTCGCGGGCCTCCCGTGCGGCGGCCGTGTCGTGCCGCGCAGCGGCAAGCCGTGCCCGTGTGACGTGGTACCAGGCGTGCATCTGGGGTTCGCCGCCGGTCCTGGACGAGTCGGCCAGCGCCGCTCCCGCCTCGGCCAGGGTCCGCTCGGCCTCGTCGGCCCGCCCCTCGTCGAGGAGCAGGCCGGCCCGGCCGATGTAGGCGGGCGCGGCGACGAAGTGCCGCTCCAGCCCGGCCGTCCCGGCCGCGGCCAGGGCCGCGTCGCTCAACATGCGCGCCGGCTCCTGGCGTCCGGTCAGCAGGGCGCACAGCGCCCGCAGCCCCAGCGCGCGGACGAGCGTCAGGCCGTGCCCGGCGGCATGTGCGTCACGGGTCGCCTCGCCGAGCAGCGCCTCGGCCTCCTCGTACCGAGAGGTCCACAGCAGAGCGGTACCGCGGGCCGTACAGGCCAGAGCGCGCCAGGACGTCAGCGGGACGGTGCCGGCGAAGGCGGTTTCGGCGAGCCGGTCGCCGGTCAGGATCTGCCCCTGCAGCCAGCAGGCCACCGCCCGGGCGACGGCTGCCGCGTCGGACACCGTGCTTCCCTCCCCGAAGGTCTGCGCTCCCGGCTCCCTGAGCCGGACCACGTCGAGCCAGCGCCGGGCCGTCTCCGGAGCGCCCTCCGAGAGGGCCGCCATCGCCGCCACGACGCACAGTCTCGCGTCCGCGGCGACCGTGCGGCGCGGCAGGAGCTCCAGCCACTGCGCGACCTCACCGCTGCGGCCCGCCGAGATCGCCTTCTCCCAGTCGCGGAGTACCGACCCTACGGCGGCGGCCTCGTCGCCGCCCCGCACCCAGTGCCGGACGGCCGCGGTCGTGCCGCCGTGCTGTGCGTACCACCGGGCCGCCGTCCGGTGCATCGACGCGACGGTCTCCCGCCCCTCGGCTCCGAGCAGGTCGAAGAGCAGCGCGGACAGTGCGGGATGGCGCCGGTACGCCGAGGGTTCGGCGGCCACCGGGACCAGCAGCTGGACGGTCCGCGCGAGCTCGCGCAGCAGTACGCCCGCCCGGTCCCCGGCGAGGGCCCGGCACGGCCCGGCACTCAGTTCGTCGAGCACACTGGTGCGCAGGAGGAACTCGCGCTGCTCGGTGGTGAGCCGGTACAGCACCTCGGTGGCCAGGTACTCGGTGACCGCTCGCCCGCCGCGGGCCAGGTCGGCGGCCGTACCGGCGATGCCCGACGGGCGAGCGAGGGTACGGCCCATGACGCACAGCGCCGCCGCCCACCCCTCCGTGGTCCGGTACACCGCGCTCGACGTCTCCGCGTCCGGAGCGGCCCCGAGCAGTTCGGTGAGCACGGCCTCGGCCTCCTCCGGAGTGAAGGCCAGGTCCTCCCAATCCAGTTCGGCGACCGCGCCCCGGGCGCGCAGGGCGGGTACCGGCCCGCCCGGAACGTGACGCGTCGACAGGACGACACGGAAGCCATGCGGAAGCCTGGTCAGGAAGTCCGACAGGCTGCGGACCGCGTCGGCGTCCGTGATCGATTCCACCCCGTCGAGGATCAGCGTGAGGGGTCCCTGGCCGTGCAGTCCGCTCACGAGGTCCGGCAGGATCTCCTCGGGCCACGCATCGAGCGTCCACGCGCCGCTGTGTGGGTGGACGGGCAGTTCCGGCCGTACGTGCCGCAGCGCCCGCAGGATGCCCGCCCAGAGCCGGCCCGGGGCGTTGTCGTACGCGTCCAGGCTGAGCCAGGCGCACCCGCCGCGGGCTGCGGGGCGCTGCGCCCACTCGCTCAGGAGCACCGTCTTCCCGGCGCCGGCGGGCGCGGAGACCACCACGACGGGCTCGGTCGACGCGTCCAGCCGGCGCAGCAGCCGGGGCCGGGTCAGCAGGTGCGGGGGCTGGTCGGCGGGGCGCAGCTTGAAGGCCGGCACGGAGCTGGTCATGGCACCTTCGATGGGGTCGTCGGAACGAGTGCGGCCCCGGCGTCCGGCTCGCCTGCACGAGCCGGACGCCGGGGGCCGGGAGCCGTGGTGGGCCGGGGGTCACGGCAGCCTTCGCCGGGCCGCCGGCGTCAGCAGTGGGGCCTGAGCGCGCCGAAGTCTCCGCCGAAGTGGAGCAGCGGACGGCCTTCCACGCGGTGTTCGAAGTGGCGGACGTCGCCCACGAATATGGTGTGGTCGCCACCGGGCAGCGCGGCGGAGACGTCACACACGACAGCCGCGATGGCCTCCCTCAGCACCGGCACGCCGTGGTCGTCGATGGTCTCCACGCCCGCGAACTTGTCCGCCTTGGAGACGGCGAAGTTCCGTGCGAGGTGTTCGCTGTCCTCGCCCAGGACGTTGACGGCGAAGCGGCCGTGCTCGGCGATCGCGGTCCGCGTGTACAGCTGGTTGCCGATGCACACGATCAGCTGGAGCGGCTCAAGGGACAGCGCGGCGACGGCGCTCGCCGTCATGCCGATGGGCGTGCTGCCCGCGCATGTGGTGATCACGCTGACTCCCGTGGCGAGCCGGCTCATCGTGGCTCGGAACCCGAAGACGACATCAACGGTTTCACTCATCTGAGGACCTCCGTGAGGGCGGGGCCGGACCCCGCGGTGTGATGAAGTGTTCGACGCCGGTCGTCCGCACGGACGAGCGGCTCTCGTCGTGGTGGCGCGGTGGGGGTCAGCCCGTGACGTGGGGTTCGAGGACGAAGGTGCGGCGCAGCAGGGTGTACGGCGCCTCGGTCGCTCCGCCGCGGGGGCCGGTGCCGGCCGCGTACGTGTCGTAGCGCTCGACCAGGGACTCCCTGACGCCGAAGACCGGATCGGTGTCGAGGTAGGGGTCGTCCGAGGGGAACAGCATGGTGGTCACGCGCTGGAACCCCGGAGCCTCGATCAGCAGGTGCACATGGGCGGGACGCATCAGCGACCTGCCGGTCGCACTCATGAGTTCGCCGACCGGGCCGTCGCCGGGTATCGGGTAGCTGGACGGGCGGATGGAACGGAAGCCGAAGTGCCCGGCGTCGTCGGTACGGAACAGCGCGCGCATGGCCGGCTCGTCCAGACCGGGTACCTCCATGTCGTAGTGGCCGTCCGAGTCGCTGTGCCAGACGTCCACCGCCGCGTCGGCCACCGGTGCCCCGTCGTGGTCCACGACCAGTCCCTCGAAGAACAGCGGGGTACCGGGCAGCCCGCCGGAGATGTCGGCGGATGCGGCCTGCTGGGGCCTGTCCTCCCTGAAGTACGGGCCCAGCACGCTGTTCTCCGTGGCCTCGCCGGAGCGTCGGTTGGTCAGGTTGTCGACCAGCATGGTGACGCCTAGCACGTCGGACAGCAGGATGAACTCCTGCCGTGTTGGGGTGCACGTCTGCCCGGTGCGCGTCAGGAAGTCCACTGCCCGGGCCCACTCGTCCTCCGTCAGGCCGACGTCGCGGACGAAAGCGTGCAGGTGCCGCACCACTGACTCCAGGATCTCGGCCACGCGGGGGTCCTTGGTCTCCCGCATGGCCGAGATCACGGCCTCGGTGATGGTGTCGCTGGTCAGATCACGCATGACGCGCTCCCGTGATGGTTGAGTTGTGGGTCGCGGACTCGCTCGGGCGAGGTCCGTCGCCGGGTGGGGTGCGCGGCCGCCGCCCTGCCCAGGCATCGGTCAGGAGGGCGTGCACCGAGGCCCGTTCGACCGGCCGCGGGTTCCAGTAGCCGTCGCGCACGATGAGTTCGGCCGCCTGCTCGATGCCCGACTCCGGCATGCCGAGGTCCCGCAGTGCCCCGGGGGCGCCGAGCCGTCGCGCGAAGTCGAAGAGACCGCTCGCCGCGTCGGGCGCCGACAGCGCACCCGCGATGCGTGCCATGGCCTCGGGGGCCGCCGCCGCGTTGTGGGCGACCACGTGCGGCAGGACGACCGCGTGGGTCTCGGCGTGCGCGAGCCCGAACGTGCCGCCCAGCACATGGCACACCTTGTGGTGCAGGGCCATGCCCACCGTGCCCAGGCACGTGCCCGCCAGCCACGCCCCGTACAGGGCATCGGCCCGCGCCTCGCCGTCGTCCGGACGCTGCGCGACGACCGGGAGGGACCGGGTGAGGGATTCGAGCGCCTCACCGGCCATCAGGAAGGCGAGCGGATCCCGGTCCTGTGCGTAGAGGGCCTCCACGGCGTGCGCCATCGCGTTGATGCCGCTGACCACCGACGCCGCCGCGGGAAACGTGAGCGTCAGGTCGACGTCGTAGACCACGGTCCTCGGCAGCACTTGCGGCAGCCGGCGGGTCGTCTTCCGGTGCCCCTCGGTCTCGCCGAGGATCGGTGTCATCTCCGAGCCGGCGTAGGTGGTGGGCAGCGCCAGCTGCGGCATCCCGGTCCGCAGGGCGATCGCCTTGCCGAGGCCGATGGTCGAGCCACCGCCGACGGCGAGGACCGAGTCCGCTCCCACCGTCCGGGCATAGGCGACCGCGTTCTCCGTGACCTCGACGGGAGTGTGCGGAGCGGCTTCCGTGAAGGTGCCCACCGCGGCCCCGCCCAGGACGTCGTGCACCTCCGCCGCCTGGCCCACCTGACCGGGTGCGCTCAGGACGAGCACCCGACGGCATCCGAGAGCGTCGGCCTCCTCGGGGATACGGCTGCGCGTACCGCTGCCGAAGACCACCTTGGTGATCTGCCCCCGATGCACGAATGTCTTCATGAATTTCCCCAGTCCCGCCGTCTGCGTGGAAGCAAGACTCTCGGCGGCCCGGACGACCGGGGTCAACGGAATCCGCTGGGGATAACCGGTGCCGGCGGTGAAATACCTTGTTCGTGGGACTGGCTCCGCGCCCGGGGCCTCCGGCTCTCGACGGACATCACTCGTCTGCGCGATGCGGTGGGTGTCCACGGGCTGGACCGTGGATCCGGACCTCTGTCAGGCGGATGTGCCGGTCGAGGTCACCGGAACGGCGTCCGACGGGTCCGCACTCACGAGCGACGAGGGTTCAGGCCAAGGGGTGCCGAACCGGGAATACAAGGGTCAGCAGCACACGGAGCGCCTCGCCATCGGCAGCTGCGGAGGGCTCAGGGAGACTCGTGCCGTGACCACCACCGATGATGTCGCCCGCCAGACCCTGCTCTGCCGCGGCTTTGCCCTGGAGTACGCCACCCTCGCCTGGAATGTGATCGGCATCGTGGTGCTCGCCGTAGCCGCGATCACGGCCAGGTCGGTGGCCCTGGCCGGGTTCGGCCTCGACTCCCTGATCGAGATCGGGGCCTCCACCGCGGTCATCTGGGAGCTGTCAGGAAGCGGTGAGGGCCGGCAGAGGCGGGCGCTGAAGCTGATCGGGATCGGCTTCGCCCTCCTCGCCGCCTATCTCCTGGTCCAGTCGACGTGGGTGCTGGCCGCCGGCTTCCGCCCGCACCACTCGCCCCTGGGTATCGCCTGGACCGCCATCACCGCAGCGTTGATGTTCACCCTCGCGGCGGGCAAGGCCCGCACCGGGGCCGCGTTGGACAACCCAGTGCTGAGGGCCGAGGGCCGGGTCACCCTGATCGATGGCTTGCTCGCAGCTGCCGTCCTGGCCGGCCTCGCCCTCAACTCACTTGCCGGCTGGTGGTGGGCGGACCCGCTCGCCGGCTACGTCCTCGTGTACTACGCGATCCGCGAGGTGAAGGAGATTTTCTTCGGCAAGCACTGACCGGGCTGCGCGCTGTCGATTCTCGTGAACATCGAACACCTCACGGCCAGGGTGCCTCCCGATTCGGTGAACAAGTGCTGCCCGTTCCCGTGACCAAAGCCACCCGCGGGACGGCGGACCTCATGTTCCCCTGGCCGGTCGTGACGGAGTTCCTGCAACGCACCGATGGGGTGGTGTCACCCGGCACCGAGGACGTACATGTCGACCTGGATGCCCAACTGATGCGTCTTCTCGCCGAGCACTGACCCACACCCACGATCGATCGATCGATCATCGATCGCAGCGATCACGGGACAGGAGCCCACGCTGTTGACCGTGCTGTCGCCGATCTTCGCTCTGCTCGCGGCGGCAACCAACGCACTGGGGACCGTGATGCAGCGCCGGGCCGCCACCGTTGTCCCGCAGTCCAGCGGTCTGCGCACCGGCCTGATGTGGGACCTGCTGCGCACACCGGTCTGACTGCTCGGCACAGGTGGGGTCACCCTCTCGGCGATCTTCCAGGGCGCCGCGCTGGCCACCGGCGCCCTGGCGGTCGTACAGCCGCTCTTCATGATGCAGTTGCCATTCGTGCTGCTGCTCGCGAGCATCGTCTTCGGGCGCCCGTCGCCCCGGGCCGGCTGGGTGCCCGTCGGCAGCATCGGGGGCGGCCTGGGCCTGGCGTTGTTCGCGGCCGCGCCGACCGGTGGCACTCCCGGGATCCCCGCGGCTCGGTGGACAGCGGCGCTGACCTGCTGCCTGCTCGCCGTGGTGGTGCTGTGCAGCGTCGCGGTCAGGCTGACCGACGGCGCGGCGCGCGCCGCGTGCATGGGCCTGGCCGCCGCCGTCTCCTACTCCCTCACTGCCGCGCTCACGAAGTCCTCGACCGCCGCCCTCGGCCGCCGGGATATGGGTGCCTTCCTGCTGGAGAACGCCATGCAACCCGGACCGCTGGTCGCCTCCCAGCCTGCCCTGACCCTCGGGGACACACCGGTGAGTGTGGCGCTCGGCGTCACCCTCTACGGGGAAAGGCTGCGTGGTGGCTGGTGGCTGACCCTCCAGGTGTTCGGGCTCGCGCTGGTGGCGTACGGAGTCGCCCGTCTGTCACCTCGGCATCTCGTTCTCGCAGGAACGTGAAATACCCGATTCAGGCGAGAGCGGCCGACAGCACAGCACTTGAATCGCTGCCAATATCGCCGATCTGCGGGATGGCCGAGCGCGCCGTGGCATCGGACCGTGGAACCAGGTCTCAGTGGACGGCCCGGCAGGCTGAATGCACATCGGGCGGACATGTCGGCGGCGTAAAACACTACGCCACAGAATTCACGCGAGTATCTGGAGATCCGAAAAGCATGGGGAAATTGGTCAGTACGGCCCTGGAGGCCGTGACGGATGTGCCGGATGGAGCATCGTTGGCCGTGGGCGGGTTCGGATTGAGTGGTGTGCCGAACGTGCTGATCCAGGCCCTGTTCGAGCGGGGGGTCGGCGGGCTGTCTGTCGTCTCGAACAACTGCGGGGCAATGGATTCGGGCCTGGCGGTACTGCTCTCGGCGGGCCGGATCGGACGGGTGACAGGATCGTACGTCGGGGCCAACAAGGAGTTCGCGCGGCAGTACCTGGCCGGTGAGCTGGAGGTGGAGCTGATCCCACAGGGCACGCTCGCCGAACGGCTGCGCGCCGGCGGCGCGGGCATCCCCGCCTTTTACACCCCGGCGGGGGTGGGCACGCAGGTCGCCGAGGGCGGGCTGCCCTGGCGCTACGACGGCTCCGGCGGGGTCGCACTGGCCTCTCCGGCCAAGGAGGTGCGGGTCTTCGACGGCACCGAGTACGTGCTCGAGCGCGGCATCCGCACCGACTTCGCGCTGGTGCGGGCAGCGCAGGGCGACCGGCACGGAAACCTGGTGTTCAGCAAGTCCGCCCGCAACTTCAACCCCCTCGCGGCCATGGCCGGCAGGCTCACGATCGCGGAGGTGGAGGAGCTGGTCGAGCCCGGCGAGATCGATCCGGACGCCGTGCACCTGCCCGGCATCTTCGTCCAGCGGGTGTTGGCCCTCACCCCGCAGCAGGCGGCGGACAAGAAGATCGAGCGGCGGACGGTGACCAGCTGATGGCCTGGACTCGTGAGGAGATGGCCGCCCGCTCCGCGCGTGAGCTGCGCGACGGCCAGTACGTCAATCTCGGCATCGGCCTGCCCACGCTGATCCCGACCTACCTGCCGCCAGGGGTGGAGGTGATCCTCGAGTCGGAGAACGGCATCCTGGGCACCGGCCCCTACCCGGGTGCGGACGAGGTCGACCCGGACCTGATCAACGCCGGCAAGGAGACCGTCACGGTCCTGCCCGGCGCCTCCTTCTTCGACTCCGCACTGTCCTTCGCGATGATCCGCGGCGGCCACATCGACGTCGCGGTGCTGGGTGCCATGCAGGTCTCCGAGCAGGGGGACCTGGCGAACTGGGCGATCCCCGGAAAGATGATCACGGGGATCGGCGGTGCGATGGACCTGGTCCACGGCGCCCGCACGGTCATCGTCGTCATGACGCACACTGCCAAGGACGGCTCGCCGAAGATCCGCACCGAGTGCACGCTGCCGCTGACCGGGAAGCACTGCGTGAACCGGATCATCACTGATCTCGGTGTCCTCGACGTCACCGACGAGGGGCTTGTGCTGGTCGAGTGCGCACCTTCCGTCGACGTCGAGGAGATCACCGCCAAGACCGACGCCAAGCTGACCGTCACGGAGGGCCTGCTGTGAACCCCGTCTACATCGTCGACGCCGTGCGCACGCCGATCGGGCGCTACAACGGCGGCCTGGCCTCGGTGCGCCCCGACGACCTGGCTGCCCACGCCATCCGCGAACTCCTCTCCCGCATACCCCAGTTGGACCCTGCGCGCATCGAGGACGTGTACCTCGGCAACGCCAACGGCGCCGGCGAGGAGAACCGCGACGTGGCCCGCATGGCCGCCCTGCTCGCCGGCCTGCCCACCAGCGTGCCCGGGGCGACGGTCAACCGGCTGTGCGCCTCCGGACTCGAAGCCGTCATCCAGGCCGCCCGCGCCATCGCTGTCGGCGACGCCTCCGTCACCATCGCCGGCGGCGTGGAGTCCATGACCCGCGCCCCCTACGTCCTGCCCAAGAACGACAGGCCGTTCCCGGCGCCCCACGCCGAGCTGTACTCCACCACGCTGGGCTGGCGCATGGTGAACCCGGCGATGAACCCGCAATGGACCATCCCTCTCGGGGAGTCGGCCGAGCTGATCGCCGAGAAGCACAAGATCGGCCGTGAGCAGCAGGACGAGTTCGCCCTGCACAGCCACCAGAAGGCCGCAGCCGCCCAGGAGCAGGGCCTGTTCGACTCCGAGTTGGTGCCCGTCCCGGTCCCGCAGCGCACCGGCGACCCCCAGCTGTTCGCGGCCGACGAGTGCGTACGCCCGAACGCCTCCCTCGCGGCGATGGCAAGGCTCAAGCCGTCCTTCCGTACCGAGCAGGGCACGGTCACCGCGGGCAACGCCTCCCCCCTCAACGACGGCGCCGCCGCCCTGCTGCTGGCCGACGCGGAGGGTGTGAAGGCCATCGGCCGCGAGCCGCTGGCACGCGTCTGCGCGACCGGAGTCTCCGCGATCGACCCCGACTACTTCGGCCTCGCCCCCGTCGAGGCCGTCGACCGGGCCCTGGCCAAGGCCGCCCGGACCTTCGCCGACCTCGACGTACTGGAGCTGAACGAGGCCTTCGCTGCCCAGGTCCTCGGCTGCCTCGCCGAATGGCCGGAGTTCGACCCGGCGATCCTCAACCCGCAGGGCGGCGCCATCGCGCTCGGCCACCCCCTCGGCGCCTCCGGCGCCCGCCTCGCCGGCACCGTCGCCCACCAGCTCGCCCGCCGCGGCTCCGGCACGGGCGTCGCCACCCTCTGCATCGGCGTGGGCCAGGGCCTCGCCCTCGTCCTCGAACGCTGACACGAGCGGGGCGAGCAGATCGCCAGGGGGAACAGCCTCCGGGACGGGAATCGGCAGCGGCCTCCGCGCGGGGTCGGCGGGTGCGGACGTACGGTACTGGTATGTGCGCCATGCGGGAAGGCGGCGCGGCGCAGCCCGACGGGCACCGCTCCCCTTCACCCACCGCCGGGTCACTGCGCCGGGCCGAGCTGGACCGGCTGCTGGAGCTCGCCGTGCGCGACACGGGCGTGCACGCGGGAGCGGTCTTCCTGCCGGCGTCCGACGGGCAGACCCTGCGGCTGGAGGTGACCGCAGGCATCCCGGCGGAGTATCTCGCGCCCTGGTTCGGGGTCCCGCTGGCGAGCCGCTTTCCCGTGACCGACGCGGTGCGCGAGCGGCGGCTCGTCTGGCTCGGCGACCCGGAAGAGCTCGCCCGTCGCTATCCCCGCACGGCGATCGCCCTGCCCTACCACCATGCGGTGGCCGCGGCACCGCTCCTCACCGGAACCACGGTCTGGGGCGCACTGCTGCTGTTCTGGCCCGGCGCCGGCGCCACCAGTACCGACGGCCCGAGCCCTGAACGGGTCCGTGCCTCCGGTCGGCGTCTGGCGCGGTTCCTGCGCGACGCCGCCGACACCGGCCACGCCGTCGGCCCGGGACCCACACCCCGCACCCTGGTGCAGCCGCCCGCCGGCAAGCGAGGGCCGGCCGAGGCGCTCGCCGCGGCCGACCTCGTCGAGCGGCTGCCCTGGGGCAGTTGCTCCCTCGACCTCCAGGGCAGGTTCACCTACGTCAGCGCCACCGCCGCCGCCCTCCTGGGCGCGAGCAGCCCCGACGATCTGATCGGCACGCGTCCGTGGCAGTCCTTGCCCTGGTGCGCCGACCCGGCCTTCGAGGACCACTTCCGCGCCACCGTGGTCAGCCGGAAGCCCGGCTACTACACCGCCATGCACCCGCCGGACCAGTGGCTCGCGTTCGAGCTCTATCCCGACGGCTCGGGGGTGAGCGTCCGCATATCGCCGACCGGTCCGGGCGGGGACTCGCAGCCGGGGCCCACCATGACGGAGACGTTCCAGGGCGAGCCGATCCGCTTGGGCGAGATCTACCGGGTGCTGCACCTGGCCGCCGCCCTGTCGGAAACCGTGGGCGTCTCAGACGTGGTCGATCTGGTCACCGAGGAGATGCTGCCGGCGTTCGGAGCCCGGACCGTCGCCCTGCTCGCGGCCGAGGACGGCAGAATGCGGGTCATCGGCCGCAGCGGCTACAACCCCTCGCTGCTCGAACACTTCGACGGCGTGCCGCTGACCCACCCGGCACCCGCGGTCCAGGTCCTCGCCACCGGCGTGCCCAGCTTCTTCGCCTCCTTCGACGAGCTGTCCCGGGCCTACCCGCCCGCCCCGCACCAGAAGGGTCTGCATGCCTGGGCGTTTCTGCCGCTGATCGCCTCCGGGCGTCCGGTGGGCTCGTGCGTGTTCGCCTTCGACCAGCCCCACCCCTTTCCCGACCAGCAGCGGGTCGTCTTCATCGCGCTCGCGGGACTGATCGCGCAGGCGCTGGAACGGGCCCGCCTGTACGACACCAGCAACGAACTCGCCAAGACCCTGCAGGCGGCCCTGCTCCCCGACTCGCTGCCCGACCTTCCTGGACTGGATGTGGCGGCCCGCTATCTGCCCAGCGTCCGCGGCATGGACATCGGCGGCGACTTCTACGACCTGGTCCGGGTCGACGACACCACCGCAGCCGCGGTCATCGGCGACGTCCAGGGCCACAACGTCACCGCCGCCGCGCTCATGGGCCGGGTGCGCCCCGCCATCCGCTCCCACGCCGCCTCGGGGGCCACGCCGTCACAGGCCCTCGCGCAGGCCAACCGCCAGCTGGTCGCCATGGACCCGGGCCGCTTCGTCAGTTGCCTCTACGCCCACCTCGACCTCGCCCGCCACCGGGCCGTCCTCGCCACCGCCGGTCATCCTCCGCCCGTTGTGCGTCACCCGGACGGCCACGCCGAGGTCCTTCCGCTCCGACCCGGCGTGCTACTCGGCATCGACCCCGACGCGGACTACCCCCCCACCGAGATCCCGCTGACCCCCGGCACCCTCCTCGCCCTGTACACCGACGGCCTCGTCGAGACTCCCGGGGTCGACATGGACGACGCCATGTCCGGGCTCGCCACCCAGCTCGCCCGGGCCTCGACCCAGCCCATGGACCGGCTCGCCACGGCCCTGATCGACCACGCACGGCAGACCGCGCCCCGGACGGACGACATCGCCCTGCTGCTCATCGGGCTCGCCACCGCCGGGTAGCGCCCCCGGCCAGACCTCGCCGGCAGGCACTTGGGACGTACGGCATGCCTTGACAGCCCAAGAGACGGAGGGCAACGATGGGAACTATGGAAACTAATCCAGTTTCTCAAGTTTCCGCCAGTGACGAGCGGCGTGCGGACGTGATCGTGGAGGCGGCCGGCCGGCTGTTCTTCGGGGCGGGTTTCGCGCGGGCGAGCATGGACGATCTCGCTCGTGAGCTCGGGATGAGCAAGAAGACGATCTACCGTCACTTCCCCGACAAGCGCAGCCTGCTGGCCACGGTGCTGGACCGCCAGTTCGCCGCGGTGGACCGCACGCTGGTGGCGGCGACCGAGGACGCAGCAGGGCAGCCGTTCGCTGTGCGGGTGCAGCGGTTCCTGATCGCGGCGGGCAGCGAGCTCGGGCGGATCGGTGCACCTCAGCTGGCGACGGGGCGGGGCGGCGACGCGATGCTGCGCCAGTACGTGGAGCAGCGGGTGGACGCGGTGGTCTACCGGCGGCTCGACGACCTGTTCCTGGAGGGGCACCGGCAGGGCCTGCTGCATGCGCCGCCCGAACTGCTGAGCGAGATCACCCGCGGTGCGCTGGAGCGTCTGCTCACCTCACGGTTGCCGCACGAACTGGACTGGACCGCCGCCGATCTGCTGCGGGTGACCGTCGACACCGTGCTGCACGGAGCGATCCGCCCCGAAGCCCGGGGCGCCGACGACGAACAACCCCGGGCCGTCATCCCGACGGCCCGCGACGACGATCAGGAGGTGACCCCATGACCGGGACGACCGGCAGGGTGGCGTTGGTGACCGGGGCCAGCAGCGGGATCGGCGCGGCGACGGCGCGGGTTCTGGCCGCGCGCGGCATGCGCGTGGCGGTCAACTACCTCAGCAACGACAAGGCGGCCGAGGAGGTCGTGGCCGACATCGAGGCCGCGGGCGGGCAGGCCATGGCCGTGCAGGCCGACGTGCGCGAGGAGGCGGCCGTCGAGCGGATGGTGGGACAGGTCCGAGCGGCTTGGGACGGCGTCGACGTGCTCGTGCACAACGCGCTCATCCCGTACGCGGTCAAGTCGTTCGAGGACATGACCTGGGAGGAGCTGGGCGGCAAGCTCGACGCCGAGATGCACGCGGCGTTCGCCGTCACCAAGGCCGTCCTGCCGGTCATGACCGGGCGCGGTGGCGGACGCCTCGTCTACATCGGCACCGGACTCAGCCGCCGACCGCGGGCGGGCATGATCGCGCTGGGCGTCTCCAAGGCCGCCATGGAACAGTTCGCCCGGTACCTCGCCCAGGAACTCGGCCCGCAGGGCATCACGGTCAACGTCGTCTCACCCGGCCCGGTGGAGTCCCGCACGGCCGACGCCGTCCTCGACGACGCGACGAGGCAGCGGCAGGTGGCCGCCACCCCCCTGGGCCGCCTCGCCCACCCGGCCGACGTCGCCCAGGCGGTCGCCTTCTACGCCGCCGAGGAGAACTCCTTCATGACCGGCACCACGGCCGCGGTCAACGGCGGTATGGCCATGTACTGAGGCCCCCGCCGACCGTCGTCCCCACGGCCACACCCTTAAACGATCAAGGAAAAACGTTCATGCACACGATCGACCTTGCCTACGTCGGACGAGGCCTGCACGAGGAGCTGGCGGCCTACATCGCCGACCAGCAGGACTTCTACACCGACGAAGGCGTCCACGTCGCGCTGCGCGACGGCTGCACCTGGGACGACGAGCGGCTGCGCCGCTGCGCCACCATCGGACTGGGCCGGGCACTGCTGTCACGGCTGGCCAACGGCACCCCGTGGGTCGCGCTCAGCGTCAACACCCATCGCCCGCTGTTCTGGTTCCTGGCCCGTCCCGGCCTGACGTCCCTGTCCGACCTCGCCGGCCGACGGCTGGCCGTCCACGCCCCGCACACCGCGCCCGGCGTGTTCGCCCGGATCGTGCTGCAAAAGGCCGGCCTCGACCCGGACCGTGACCTGCAGACGGTCGTCCGCTCTCCCGGCGACTACGGCATGGACCTGCGCCACCTCGCCGACGGCAGCATCGACGCCGCCTACGTCGGCAGCACCATGGCACCGGAGGCGGTGGCCGCAGAGCACGGCTGGAACGTGCTGGCCTGGGTCGGCGACCACTTCCGGATCCCCACCGTGGGCGTGGCCGTCGACCCGACCTTCATCTCACCGGACGCCCCCGCGGTCCAGGCCGTCGTACGCGCCCACCGGCGCGCCCTCCGGGTGATCCACGACGACCCCGACACCACGGTGCGGCACATGCAGACGTTCCTCGGCGGACAGACCGCGCAGGAGGCCCGGGCCCACTACGACACGTTCATCGCGCCGTACTTCACCACGGACGGCCAGGCCGACCTCACCGTCGGCGACGAGGCGATCGCCGCGGTCGCCGCCGAGCGCGGGCTGGCCGCCGGCGTCACCGCGGCCGAGTTCTACCGCACCGGGACGACCACGCCGTAGGCGCCGGGACCGCCGGGACCCTGCGGACCGATGTCCGAACATGAGGCAGTTGCGTCATATCAGCCCCTCTGTCACGACCTTCCCGGCGTCCTAGCGTTGCCGGTGCGACGTGGCCGAGGAGATCGTTCCAGATCGGATCCGGTCGGCCAGGTCAACTCCGAATGAGGAAAGAAGGCGTTCTTCGCTGTGGAGTCGATGTCACGCACCGGCCGACCGGTGCCCCAGGTCCTGGAATTCGGGCTCAACGCATGGGTCGTGGACGAACAGTGGCGGCAGTACCTGCACGACCCCGCCTCGGTGGATCAGACGTGGCGGGATTTCTTCGCCGCCCCGGCCACCCTGCCGGCCCAGCAGGTACGCACCGCCACGGCGCACCGCCCCGACGACGGGGACGAGGCGGCGGTCAGGGCGGTGCGGGTCGCGGCGCTCATCCACGCGTACCGGGTACGCGGCCACCTGGTGGCCGACACCGACCCGCTCACGCCACGGCCGGCCGCCGGGCATCCGGAGCTGGACATCGCGGCATTCGGGCTGCGCGACGAGGACCTGGCCGAGGAGTTCGCCGTCGACGGATTCGCCGGGCACGCCACGATGCGCCTGGGGGACGTGCTGGACGCCCTGCGGGAGTCCTACTGCCGCATGGTCGGCTTCGAGTACATGCACATCCAGGACGCCCGCGAACGCCGCTGGATCCAGCAGCGGGCCGAAAGCCCACAGCACCGGCCGGACCGGGCCGAACAACTGCAGATCCTCTACCGGCTGGGGGCGGCGGAGGCCTTCGAGACGTTCCTGCAGACCAAGTACGTGGGCCACAAGCGCTATTCGCTGGAGGGCGGCGAGTCGGCGATCGTGCTGCTCGACGCCCTGCTGCGGCGCGCGATCAAGGACGGCGTGCGGGAAGCCGTCATCGGTATGGCGCACCGCGGCCGGCTCAACGTGCTGGCCAACATCGTCGGCAAGTCCTACGCGCAGCTCTTCCACGAGTTCGAGGACGCCGTGGACATCCGGTCGGTGCAGGGATCGGGGGACGTGAAGTACCACCTGGGTGCGGAGGGCACCTACCAGGCCCTCGACGGCGGCACGATCGCCGTCTCGGTCGTGGCGAACCCCTCGCACCTGGAGATCGTGGGACCGGTGGCCCAGGGGGTGGTGCGCGCCAAGCAGGACAGGGCCGCGGACCAGGACGGTCCCTTCCCCGTGCTGCCGGTCGCCGTCCACGGCGACGCGGCCTTCGCCGGCCAGGGCGTGGTCGCCGAGACCCTGAACATGTCGCAACTGCCGGGCTACCGCACGGGCGGGACGGTCCACGTGGTCGTCAACAACCAGGTCGGCTTCACCACGCTGCCCGCCAACGGCCGCTCGGGCACCTACGCCACCGATGTGGCACGGATGGTCGAGGCGCCGATCCTCCACGTCAACGGCGACGACCCGGAGGCCGTCGACCGCGTCGCACGGCTGGCCTTCGACTACCGCCGGACGTTCCACAAGGACGTCGTGGTCGATCTGATCTGCTACCGGCGCCACGGGCACAGCGAGGTCGACGACCCGTCCATCACCCAGCCCGTGATGTACGACCGCATCGACGCCAGGGCCTCGGTGCGCACGCTGTACGCCGAGACCCTGGTCCGCCGCGGGGACATCGGCGAACGGCAGGTGGAGGGCGCCCGCCGCAACTACCGGGATCACCTGGACCGGGCCTTCGCCGAGACCCGGGCGCTGCCCGCTCCCGCACCGGCCGGGGACCTTCCCGGCACCGGAGCCGGACCGGCGGCCGTCCTGGGCACGGGGACCGCGATCGAGGAGGCGACGGCCCGGCGGGTGATCGCCTCGCAGACCGGCCTGCCCCCGGGCTTCACCGTGCACCCGCGGGTCCTGCCGCAGCTGCGCCGGCGTGCGGAGATGCTCGACACCGGCACGGTCGACTGGGCCACCGCGGAGACCCTGGCGATCGGTTCCCTGCTGCTGGAGGGCGTCCCGGTGCGGCTGGCCGGGCAGGACTCGCGGCGCGGCACCTTCGGCCAGCGCCACGCCGTTCTGACCGACCGGCGCACCGGCGCGGAGCACACCCCGCTGGGCTCCCTCGGCCCGCAGGCGGCGAGCTTCTCACCGTACGACTCGATGCTGTCCGAACTGGCGGCGCTTGCTTTCGAGTACGGCTACGCGCAGGCCCGTCCCGAAGCCCTGGTGCTGTGGGAGGCCCAGTTCGGCGACTTCGCCAACGGCGCGCAGACGGTCGTCGACGAGTACATCGCGTCGTCCGAGCAGAAGTGGGGCCAGCGGTCCGCGGTGACGCTGCTGCTGCCCCACGGGCTGGAGGGCCAGGGCCCGGACCACTCCTCCGCCCGGGTCGAACGGTTCCTGCAACTGTGCGCCCAGGACAACATGACCGTGGCCATGCCCTCCCTGCCCGGCAACTACTTCCATCTGCTCAGGCGGCAGGCGCTGGACGGCCGCAGGCCGCTGGTGGTCTTCACCCCGAAGTCGATGCTGCGCTCGAAGGCGGCCGTCTCCGCCCTGCCCGAGTTCACCCAGGGCGGCTTCCGTCCGGTCCTGCCGGACGCCACGACGGACCCGGCCCTGGTCAGGCGCGTGCTGCTGTGCTCGGGCAAGGTCTTCTACGACCTCGACTCGCACCGGCACACCGCGGGCTCGGCCGACACGGCGATCGTCCGCGTGGAGCGCCTCTACCCGTTCCCCGACGAGGAGCTCAGCGCGGAACTCGCCCGCTTCCCCGCGGCCGCGGAGGTGCGGTGGGTGCAGGAGGAGCCGGAGAACCAGGGCGCGTGGTCGTTCGTCGCGCCGCGTCTGCACCGGCTGACCCGGCGCCCCGTGGAGTGCGTGGCCCGGCCCGAAGCCCCCGCGCCCGCGGTCGGCTCGGCCCGCCGGCACGCCGTGGAGCAGAAGACCCTCGTGACGTCGGCCTTCCGGTGACCGGCCGCAGGCACGGTGCGGGGCCCGGGCCGCCGGAGGTGACGACGGCCCGGGCCCCGTCGTCGGCGTCCTGCTGATCGCAGTCCGCACAGGCGCCCCAGCCGCTCCCGGCTTCCCGGCCGCCGGCCACCCTCGGCGGCCGAAAGGCAACGACATTCGCATCCCAGTAAAATGCTGCTGCCGCGAGAGCGGCCGGAGGACGGATCATGGCCAGGATCACCTGCCGCAGGATCGACGAGCAGCCGCCGGACGCGGACGGCGAGGTCGGCGAGCGCGTGCTGGTCGACCGGGTCTGGCCGGAGGGCGTGCGCCGGCAGGTCGCGCCGTTCGACGAGTGGCTGCGGGAGGTCGCACCCTCCGTCGAACTGCAGCGCTGGTACGGCCACAACCCCGGGCAGTTCGGGGAGTTCCGCCGCCGCTACCTCACCGAGCTGGGCGATCAGCGCCACCGGTACGCGGCCGCCCGGCTCCGGGACCTGGCCGAACGCCACAGCCTCACCCTGGTGACCGCAAGCCGGGACGTGGAGCACGGTCATGGCTCGGTCCTGGCCGAATGGCTCACCCGGCCCGGCCCTCCCGACGAGCCGCGTCCGGCTGCCGACCCTGCCCCGCCCGCCCCAACCACTCCCGGTCCGCCGCCGCCCCGGCACCGCGCCCCCCTGTCCGACGCGGTGGCCGGCCTCAACCCGGGCGCGCTCGCGTTCGTCATGGGCACCGGCATCGTCTCCACGGCCCTGTACGTCAACGGCGCCGGCGCCTTCTCCGCCGTACTGCTGTGGGTGGCCCTGGCGGGTTTCGTGCTCCTGGTGCCCGCGTACGGCTGGCGGCTGCTGCGCCGGCGCGAGCGGTTCGTCGCCGATCTCCTCGGACCGCGTGCCTTCGCGTTCCTCACCCTCTCGATCTCAGCGAACGTGCTGGCCGCACGCTTCGTGCCGGACGGCCACACGGCGGTCGCCGGGGCGTTCCTGGCGTTCGGGACGCTGGGGTGGGTGGTGCTGGACTACGGCGTCCCGCTCGCGCTCGTCACCTCCCTGAGGCGGGGCCCCTCGCTCGACCAGGTGAACGGCACGTGGTTCCTGTGGGCGGTGGGGTCGGAGTCGGTCGCGGTCGCGGCGGCCTCGCTGGCCCGGGTGACCCCGGGACACGCACTGGCCGTCCTGGCGGTGGTGTGCTGGGCCGTCGGCCTGGTGCAGTACCTGCTGACCGCCGGGCTGGTCCTGGCCCGGCTGCTGGTCCGGCCGGTGCAGCCGGAAGGCCTCATGACGTCCGTGTGGATCTTCATGGGCGCGGCGGCGATCGCCGTGCTCGCCGGAGTCCGGCTGATCGCCCTGCCGCCCGGCAGCACCATGCTGTCGCGCCCGTTCGTCACCGGGACGGCCGTCGTCCTGTGGGCCTTCTCCAGCTGGCTGATCCCGCTCCTACTGGCACTGGGTGTCTGGCGGCACGGACTGCGCCGTGTCCCGCTGCGGTACGAGCTCGGCTGGTGGAACCTCGTCTTCCCGGTCGGCATGTACGCGGTCACCACGCACGAGCTCGGACGCGCCACCGGGACCCCGTGGCTGACCGGCGCGGGCCGTTGGGAGGTCTGGATCGCCGCCGTGTTCTGGGCCGTCGTGTTCGCCGCCATGGTCGTCGCCAGGCTCCGGGCCCGCCCCATGGCCACACGCGGATCCGCGGGTACGGGCCGGACCGGCCCGCCGCGGCGCACGGCCCCGGCGACGCCCGAAGCGCGGCCGTAGGCACGGGTGCCCGCTGCGTCCGTGCCGCGCGGAGCGGTGGCCGGCTCCTGTCATCGGTGGGCGCCGGTCACGCTGCCCGACGGCGTGGCGCAGGGAGTGCCAGGCGACCACCGCCCAGGCGGCGACGAGCAGGGCGTACAGGACGACGGCGACGCAGACGAACAACTGCGAGCCGGTGCGGGCGGCGAGGGCGCTGGTGCCGGTGACGCAGGCACCGAGGGGGAAGATGAAGGACCACCAGGTCGGCGCGAAGGGCAGCCCTCTGCGGATCTCCCGTACGGTCAGCGCCGTGGCCAGCACCAGCCACAGCAGGGCGAAGCCCCAGATCCCGAGGCCGCCCAGCAGCGCCGCGACCGCGCTCCCGCGCGCGTACGGGGCGGGCAGTGCGCTCGGCGCCGCGGTGGCCAGCGACGACAGTGCCGTCACCGCCTGGTCCAGCGCCCCCACGCCGATCCACACCGTGGGCACCACCGCACCAACGGGCGCTTCGTGGTGCACCAGGCGGCTGTAGACCATGGCCAGCACCAGCAGGACCGCGACCAGTCCGAGTCCGAGCATCGCGTAGCAGCCCAGCAGCAGGGCCAGCCGCACCTGGCCGGCCGCCGCCCGCGGGACGAGCAGCGCACCCGTCGCGGCGGAGACCAACGGCGGCACCACCGGCAGCAGCCAGCCACCGAACGCCGCGTCCGGCGTGAAACGGTGCCGCGTGACCATCAGGTACGGAACCGTGCAGGCGGTGGCCAGGCCCAGCACCGTACCGGCCGACCACAGCACCCAGTCCGCGTCGACCGCCGCACGCTCTCCGACCAGCCGCCGGCCGAGCAGCAGCGTCCCGGCCCCGACGACGAGCAGCGCCATCGGCGGCGCACCGAAGAACTGCGCCAGCGCCGGATCTCCGGCATGCGCCCGCAGCCTCCGCTGCCCGGCATAGACGCCGACGAGCACGATCAGCAGCAGCGCGGTCCCGGCCCAGACCACCGTGGCGGCGGCGTCGAGCCCGGGGAAACCGCGCGGCAGGGTGGCGGCCGCGACCGCGACGATCCCGCTGCCCATGACCGCCGCGAACCAGCCGGGACCGAGTCCGCCCCGCTGCCGGTCGTCCGCCTCGTGCGGCTGGTCACGTACCTGCGCGGACGATCCCGGGGCCGGCCCGATCCGGGAGGGGACTGCTTGACTGGGACTGTGGGGCGGTGTCACGGCTCGGAACGCCTTCTCTTCTCGTGTCGGATGCGTCGCCGCCCTCGGCCGGCGACGCAGACCGGCCGGATCGCAGCCGACAGCCCTCGGGCCGCCACGGAGACCGGCGGCCTGTTGGCGCCCCGACGCTACGGACGAACGCGGCTCCGGCCACACCACCGCACGCGCCACGACGCCCTCACACCAGGACATCGGGCACCGGGCAGGCCGTGCGGCCCACCGGCCGGACGCCCCGATGTCCTGATCCGAGCGTGTCGTGGCCATCGGTGCGGCCATGACGTCACGGCGGGCGGCTGCTGAGAGCGGGTGAGGCGCCGGCACCCGGCACCTCGGCACACGACGGGACGCGGCATCGTCCCGCACGGACGCCGACGACGCCCGCTACGGGCGCGGACGGGGCTTCGCCGGGCGGATGATGGTGTCTTCCGATGTGGGTCCCAGTCCGTCCGGGAGGCACACGATGAAGGACAGGCCGTCGGGCAGGAAACCGCTCCTGGTGACCGTGCTGGTCTTCCCCGGCGTACGGCTGCTCGACGTCACCGGCCCGATCGAGGTGTTCACGACGGCCAACGACTTCGGCGGCCGGTACCGCGTGCGCACGGTCTCCCCCGACGGCGCCGACGTGGTCACCGCGTCCGGCACCGGACTGCACGTCGACCTGGCTGCCGCGCGGGTGCAGGAGGCGAGCGACGTGGTGGTCGTCCCCGGTGGACCCGAGTGGCCCTCCCTCGTCAAGGACGACGCCCTGCTCGACGCCATCAGGGCGCTGGACGCACTCGGCTGCCGCACCGCGTCCATCTGCACCGGAGCCTTCCTCCTCGCCGCGGCCGGACTGCTCGACGGACGCAGGGCGACCACGCACTGGCGCTTCGCCGACCAGCTGGCCCTGCGCTATCCGCGGGTGACCGTGGAGGCGGACGCCCTGTTCGTGCGCGACGGCCACATCATGACCTCGGCCGGCGTCAGCGCGGGCATCGACCTCTCGCTCGCCCTGGTCGAGGAGCACCTCGGCGCCGACGTCGCCCGCGCCGTGGCCAAGGACATGGTCGTGTTCATGCAGCGGCCGGGCGGCCAGTCCCAGTTCAGTGTCCGCACCCACACGCCGCGTGCGAGGCAGGAAATGCTGCGCCGGGTCCTGGACACGGTCGCCGAGGACCCGTCCGCCCCGCACACCCTTGCCGCCATGGCGCGCCGGGCCGGCGTGAGCGCCCGCCACATGTCACGCCTGTTCCACGAGGAGATGAGCACGACCCCCGCCCGCTACGTCGAGCAGGTCCGCCTGGAAGCCGCCCGCGCGATGCTGGAGGAGGGTGACGACCCGATGGCCACGGTGGCCCGGCGCACCGGCTTCGGGTCACCCGAGTCGCTGCGCCGCGCCTTCACGCGCCACCTGGGCGTCACGCCGGGGGTCTACCGGGCACGCTTCCGGACCACCCACACCGCGGGCGACGGCACCCGCTCCTGACGACCCGGAGGTGCCCGGCGCGCACGGGACACCGCCGGGATCCGGCACGCCGGCCGGGCCGGCCGAGGCCGGCCAGGCCACTTCGACGGTCCGCCCCAGCATCCGCTCCACGGCCGGCCGGCCGGCGGCGCACGCACTCCCTGACGCCCACCGCGTACGCAAGGCGGGGAAGCGCCGCCCGGACGCCCGCCGCGTCGGTCCGTGATCGTCCGCGGCCGGCGCCTCCGGCGGCGCGCCGGTTGCCCCGTTGGCATGTCCGTATCCGAGTGTCCCGCGGCCGCTTCCGCGGCCATGGAGCGAGGCGAGGAGAGCGCTGGGGAGATGGGGGCGGCCGTGTCCGGCCGCCCCGGAATCCCGACAGGAGGCAGCGGTTTGACGCAGTATTGGACGGTCCCGGACACAGCCGGGACCGATCACGAGCAGCTGCGGGCGTTCGACGAACCGGAGGCCGCGCCGGCCGGCCGGTCGGCCCTGCCCGAGCGCTTCTTCGACCGGCCCGCCGTCGAGGTGGCTCCCGAACTGCTGGGGGCTCTGGTGATCTCGCGTTCGCAGCGCGGTGTGACGGCGGTGCGTGTCACCGAGGTGGAGGCGTACGAGGGCCCGGACGATCCTGCCTCGCACGCGTTCGGCGGCCCGAACCGGACCAACCGAGCGGAGTTCGGAGCCCCGGGCACCTTCTACGTGTACCGGACGCACGCGGTGCACCGGTGTTTGAACGCCGTCTGCGGGCCCGGCGGGCGTCCCGCCTCGGTGCTGCTCCGCGCCGGCACGGTGGTGGAGGGAGCGGACGCCGCCCGAGAACGCCGTGGGCCCGGGGTGCGGGCGCGCGATCTGGCCCGCGGCCCGGCCAACCTCGCCCGGGCGCTGGGCATCGCCGATCTGCGTCATGACGGGCGGCCGGCGTGCGACGGGACGGCGGAGCTGTTCCTCGCGGAGCCCGCCGGCGGTGTTCCGTCCGCGCGGATCGGCCGCGGGCCGCGGACGGGGGTGGGCGGTCCTGCCGCCTGGTACCCCTGGCGTTTCTGGGTGCTGGGCGAGCCGAGCGTCAGCCCCTACCGGCCGCACCCGGGGCCCCGCAGGCGGAGGACTGCGACGTGCTGACCCCACCGCCCGCGCGGCGCCCGCGGGAACGGGCGCACCCACCGGTACCGATCACATCGCAGCCACAGACAGGACGACAGACATGACCGCGAACGGCCGTCCCGACCACGTCGAACCACAACTCGTCGTCATTCCCTGCGGCAGCCGCAAACTGGGCTCGCCCGCGCCCGCGGCGGACATGTACACGGGCACCTACCACCGGGCATGCCGCAAGGCCGCCGACACTCTCCGCCCCGGCCTGCTGCTCATCCTCTCCGCACGCCACGGTCTCCTCGACCTCGATGACGTCATCGAGCCGTACGACACACCTCATGGCGCGGCCGACGCGGTGACCGCCCGGGTCCTGCTGGAGCAGGCGACCGCGCGTGACATCGTGGGCCTCGACCCCGTGGTGGCCCTCGGCGGTGCACGGCATGCCGGCCTCGTGCGCGCCGTCTGGCCGCACGCCCGCACGCCGTTGGCCGGCGCGCGCGGCATGGGCGAGCAGATGGCCAGGCTCGTGGCGATACGCGAGGGGCGGGGGCTGCCACCGGCATGACGGTTCGCGCGAAGGCGCATCGCGGCGGTCGGTCCCGGCCGCCCCCGGTGACGTGAGGACCGGCGTCAGCGGTCGCAGAGGCTAACGCCGTACCCGTGGCATCCCCAGTCCGATCCAGGAGATGATCTCCCGCTGGATCTCGTTGTTGCCGCCGCCGAAGGTGAAGATGACCGCCGAGCGGTAGCCGCGTTCCAGGTCGCCGTGGAGGACCGCGCCCGCCGAGCCCTCCTTGAGCGGACCTGCCGCGCCGGCCACCTCCATCAGCCAGGCGTAGGCGTCGCGCCGGGCCTCGGATCCGTAGACCTTGACGGCGGAGGCGTCGTGCGGGGTGAGGGTGCCTTCCTGGACGGCGCTCACCATCTGCCAGTTGAGGAGCTTCATGGCGTCCAGGCGGGTGTGGGTGCGGGCGAGGTTGCGCCGCACCCAGTGCAGGTCGACGACGCGGCGGCCGTCGGCGAGCTTGGTCTCCATGGCCCAGCGCTGAACGTCGTGCAGGGCGCGGATGGCCATGGTGCCGTGGGCCGCGAGGGTGACGCGCTCGTGGTTGAGCTGGTTGGTGATCAGCCGCCAGCCGCGGTTCTCCTCGCCCACCCGGCGGGAGACGGGGACGCGGATGTTCTCGTAGTAGCTGGCCGTGGTGTCGTGCGAGGCGAGCGTGTTGATGACGGTGCAGGAGTAGCCGGGGTCGGTGGTCGGCACCAGGAGCATGGTGATGCCCTTGTGCGGCGGGGCTCCGGGGTCCGTGCGGGTGGCGAGCCAGACCCAGTCGGCGGTGTCGCCGTTGGTGGTCCAGATCTTCTGCCCGTTGACGACGTACTCGTCGCCGTCGCGGACGGCCCGGGTCTTCAGGGCGGCCAGGTCGGTGCCGGCGTCGGGTTCGCTGTAGCCGATGGCGAAGTCGATCTCGCCGGAGAGGATGCGGGGCAGGAAGTACGACTTCTGCTCGTCGGTGCCGTACTGCATGATCGTCGGGCCGACGGTGTTCAGCGCCATGAGCGGGAGCGGTACGCCGGCCTGGGCGGCCTCGTCGAAGAAGATGAACTGCTCCATCGCGGTCAGGCCGCGGCCGCCGTACTCCTTCGGCCAGCCCACGCCGAGCCAGCCGTCGGTGCCCAGGCGGCGGACGGTCTCCCGGTAGAAGCGTTTCTGCGCGGCCGGGTCGGCGTAGCGGGCGTACGCGTTCTCCGGCACCAGGCCGGCGAAGTAGGCGCGCAGTTCGGTGCGCAGCCGCTGCTGCTCGGGCGTGTGGTCGAGGTGCACGGCGCCTCCAGGCTCCCCAAGGGCGGTCCTGACGGCGCACACCGTAGAACGTGTTTCAGAAATTGGGAATGGCGGCGGCCGTGGCCGGCGGGGCGCGCCGGCCCGGCCCCGCCCGAGCGGAGCATGTCCAAGGAGCCGACCGGCGGGTCCTTGGTTGCCTGCCGCCGGACGCCACCCAGGTGCCGGTGCCGCCCTCTCCGGAACCCGTCAGCCGAGCGCCGCCAGGAAGTCCGTGCAGGCCACGGCGCACGCCCGGCAGGCGGCCGCGCTCGCCTCGGCACCCGGCCGGGCGTCGAAGGCCCCCGCGCAGTCGAGGCAGACCGAGCGGCACCACTCCAGCTGGACGCGCACACCGTCCTCGTCCCGGCCGGTCTCCTCGGTCAGTGCCCGGCAGGTGGCGTCGCACACCTCGGCGCACATGATGCCGGTGCGGCGCAACCGGTCCGCCTCGGCGTCGGCGGTCCCGCCGGGACCCAGTACTCCCGCACGCAGCGCGCACATCCGGGCACACTCCGTGCAGGCCTGCGCGCACGCGAACCGGTCTTCCAGGAACCGGTACAGGTCCTGCTGAGAAGACGTCCAAGTCATGCGGCCCGGGTAACCAGCACGCGGCGCGGGCAAACGCCGCGGGCCACCGGCCGCCGCTCAGTCGCGACCCGCGCGGACGATCACGACCGGGCAGGTGGCGTGCTGGGACACCTGCTGGCTGACGGAGCCGAGCAGCGCGCGGGCGAACCCGCCGCGGCCGCGGCTTCCGACGACGAGTGCCTCGGCGCCCTCCGCGGCCCGCAGCAGGACGTCGGTGGTGTTGCCGTGCACCAGGTGGGTGCGGACCGAGCCCGCCGCGTCCGCGCCGAGCACGTCGGTCAGCTCCTGCCGCATCCGGTCCCGGGCCTCTTCCGCTTCTAGCTCCATGTCCACGGCGGGTGCCGACCACCCGTACAGTCCCGGCAGCTCCCACACGGCGACCGCCTCGACGACACCGCCGACGAAGCCGGCGTACCGCAACGCCCAGCGCAGGGCCGCGTACGAGGACGGCGATCCGTCGACGCCGACCACGACCCGCCGCTCGGTGACATCCCCGTCCATGCGCTCCACCTCTCCTCGGGCTCTCGTCGGGCGTCCGGCAGGCCCTTCCTCCACGCTCCGCGACGGACGGCCGCCCCGCCAGAGAAGTGCGGCCGGCGGCATGACGCGGTCCGTTCGCCGCCGTGCGGGTGCGGGGGCGGTGAATTCGGACCGGTGAGCCCTGGTGGCGTGGACGTTCCCGTGGTGTGCTGGAGGTGACGGGAAGGACCCCCAGTGGCGCGGGGAAGCGGCCGGCCACGGCCGCGCACCGCGCAATCAGGATCCGCGAGAAGCGGATGGCGTCCTTCCCGCCCTCTCGTGGTCGGCGGGATCCCAGGAGGCGACCATGCACGACAGCCCGCACACCGTCGGCGACGTGATGACCCCCGACCCTGTGGCCGTGGACCGCGACGCCCCGTTCAAGGACGTCGTCTCGCTGATGGACCGGTGGAAGGTGAGCACCCTGCCCGTGCTGGAGGGCGGCGGCCGGGTGGTCGGCGTCGTGTCCGAGGCCGACCTGGCCAGGGCCCGCGCGGTGACCGCCGGGGAACTGATGAACGCGCCGGCGGTGACCGTGCACGCCGACGCCACCGTGGCGGAGGCGGCCCGGGTCATGGCCCGGCGCGGGGTCAAGCGGCTGCCCGTCGTCGACGGTACGGGCGTCCTGACCGGCATCGTCAGTCGTGCGGACCTGCTGAAGGTGTTCCTGCGTGCGGACGAGGAACTGACCGAGGAGGTGCGCCGGGAGGTCGTCGACCGCCTGTTCCCGCTCTCCGCCGACCACATCAGGGTCGAGGTCGCCGAGGGCGTGGTCACCCTGACGGGCTGGATCGACAGCCCGGAACCGGCACCGGTCGCCGAACGGCTGACCCGCGCCGTGGAAGGCGTGGTCGACGTCCACTGCCACCTCTGCCCGGTCTCGGTACGCGACGATCCGCACTGACGACAGGCAGACTCGCCCTCTGGCCCTATGACCCTCTGACAGCCCCCTGGCCCTATGGCACCCGGCCCCGGCGCCGTCATGCCGTCACCCACAGTGCACGGCCGGCTACCGATTACGTCCGGTTCGTGCCGTTCTGGGCGGGGTATCTCTTCGCTATGAGTACGGAACCGATGCAGCTTGCCGCTCCCAGCGGCCTACTGAGTCTCGCGCTCTTCGTGGTGGCCGTGGCCGTGCTGGCGATGCTCGCCGGGGGCTTCTGGCTGGGCAACCGGGTCAAGTACCGCGAGTCGCCCCGGCCGCGTCCCGAGGAGCAGCCGAAGCTGCCACCGGAGGGTGCTGTGCACGAGATCCGGGAGAACCGCGAGTCGGAGGAGATCCCGGTGATGCCCAAGGGCGGCCGTCCGCTCACCCCGTACGAACTCAGCAACCAGCAGACCAGGCCGAGCGCGTCGAAGGACCGGCCGCGCTGGAGCAAGGGCTCCAGCGGCTCGTTCGGCGGCGGCGGGCTCGGCGCCCACTGACACCCGACAGTCCCTAGACCGTCCCGCGGCCCGCGTCGAGGCGACCGACGTGGGCCACGTTCCCGAGGTCCTCGGCGTCCTGGCTCGGCGTGGCCGCGAACCAGGCGTCGAGGATTTCCTTGAGCACCGGCTGCGAGGTCAGCCGGAGCCCGACGGCGAGGACGTTGGCGTCGTTCCAGCGGCGGGCGCCGTCCGCCGTGTAGGCGTCGGCGCACAGGGCGGCGCGGACACCGGGCACCTTGTTGGCGGCGATCGAGGCGCCGGTGCCGGTCCAGCAGCACACCACGGCCTGGTCGGCGGTGCCGTCGGCGACGTCGCGGGCAGCCGCCTCCGAGCAGACGGCCCACTGCGCGTCCGCCCCGGGCGCCAGCGCGCCGTACGCGCGCACGTCGTGACCGCGGCGGCGCAGCTCCTCGACGAGGAGACGGGCGACGGGTTCGTCCATGTCGGAGGAGACGGAGATCCGCATGCCCCGGAGCCTAGCCGGTGACCGGCGGCGGCGCGGTGTCCGTGCGGGCCTCGATCGCGGTGAGGACCGAGGACATGTCGAGGCGGGCGTTGCCCAGCCGTACGCTCTCGCCGTAGAGCTCGCTGCTGAGGTCGAGCATGGGGGTGGCGATCCCGGCCGCGCGGGCCGCGTCGGCGATGAGCCGGGTGTTGGCGTAGGCGTCGGCGGTGGCGGCCTGGACGGTGAAGTCGTGGGCCGCGAGCATCGGGACCTTGACCCGGGTGATGCCGCTGCCCAGCTGGCCGGAGTCGATGACGGCGCGGAAGGTCTCGAGATCCAGGCCCTGCCGCTGGGCGAAGTGGACGGCCTCGGCCAGTGCCGCGAGCGTGGTGTCCAGGTAGAGGTTGACGGCCAGTTTCATGAGGACGCCGGAACCGGCCGGGCCGCAGTGGACGGTCTCCCGGCACATCGGGGCGAGCAGCGGCCGTACCTCCGCCACCGTGTCCGGGTCGCCGCCGAGCATCGCGACCAACTCGCCCGCCTCGGCCGGCTTGCGCGACCCGGAGACGGGCGCCTCGACGAAGCGGCCCCCGGCGGCCTCGACGTCGGCGGCGAGTGAGCGCGCGTACTCGGGTGCCGTCGAGCCCGTCGACACGACCACCCGGCCGGCGACCAGCTTGGCGAAATCCGGTCCGCGCCGGCCCAGGACGGCGTCCGTCACCGTCCCGTCGACGAGCATGACGAACACGACACGGGCGCGGGCGAAGACCTCCGCGACGGTCGCCGCCACCCGCGCCCCGGCCGCCCGCAGCGGCTCCGCCCGCTCCGGCGTCCGGTTCCACACGACGAGCGGGGTGCCGGCCCGGGCGAGGTTGAGCGCCATGGGCTGCCCCATCACCCCGAGCCCGACGAAGCCGTACACCGGGGCACCGGCGCTGCCGGTCGCTTGCGTCATCGTGACAACTCCTGGTCCCCGTGCGGTGGGTGCGGATCACCGGCACCGTGCGGCGCCGGTTGCGGGTGCCGTCAGCGGTCGGCGACGGGGCCGGAGACGTTCGCGGTGAGCAGGCGCAGCAACTGCTTGGCCGTGGCGTCCTGTTCGGGCGTCAGACCCATGGCGTCGCCGATGGCGACCGGGACGGAGCGGGCCCGGTCCCGGAGCCGGGCGCCGTCCGCGGTCAGCCGGATGGCGACGGACCGCTCGTCGTCGGGACGCCGTTCCCGGGTGACCAGGCCGCTCGCCTCCAGGCGCTTCAGCAGCGGGGAGAGCGTGCTCGACTCCAGTTGCAGCGCGGCGCCGAGTTCGCGCACGGACACCGAGTCCTGGTCCCAGAGGACGAGCATCACCAGGTACTGCGGATAGGTCAGCCCCAGCTCGTCCAGGAGCGGCCGGTAGCGCGCGGTCACCGCACGGGAGGCGGCGTACAGCGCGAAGCAGAGCTGGTCGTCGAGGAGCAGCGAGCCCTCGGCCGGCTCGGCGGCGGTGCGGTCCACGGGGCGGCTCCTGGTTCCTGCGGCATTCATGGCCTCGCACCACCTTAGCTTCCGGTCCCCTCGATCCCATGGAGCCCGAGCTCGTCGCATCCGATGACATCGGGCACCAGCAGATCGACCGAAAACAAGTAGCGCACGACTTAATCGCACGCTACTCTCTTTCTCGTGCCGCCGCCCCGGTGATCGCCACCGGCCTTTCGCATGCGGCACCCGAACCGAGGAGGCCGTCATGACCGACGCCACGCCCGTCCGCCCCGTCCTCGAACCCGCCGCGCAGGCCTTCGTCGAGGCCACCGCCAACCCGCCCTACCTCTTCGACCTCGCTCCCGCCGAGGGCCGCAAGGCCGTCGACGAGGTCCAGTCCGGCGACATCGCCAAGCCCGCCGTCGACGAGGAGTGGATCACCGTGGAGGGCGGCCCCACCGGCAGCGTCCGCGCCCGCATCGTCAAGCCCGCCGGCACCACCGCCACGCTGCCCGTCATCCTCTACATCCACGGCGCCGGCTGGGTCTTCGGCAACGCCCACACCCACGACCGCCTCGTCCGCGAACTCGCCACCGGCGCCAACGCCGCCGTCGTCTTCCCCGAGTACGACCTCTCCCCCGAGCACCGCTACCCCGTCGCCATCGAGCAGAACTGGGCCGTCGCACAGTGGGTCGTCACCCACGGCGCCACCAAGAACCTCGACGCCACCCGCATCGCGGTCGCCGGCGACTCCGTCGGCGGCAACATGAGCGCCGCCCTCACCCTGATGGCCAAGGAACGCGGCGGCCTCCCCCTGCTCCAGCAGGTCCTCTTCTACCCGGTCACCGACGCGAACTTCGACACCGCCTCCTACCACCAGTTCGCCACCGGCTACTTCCTGCGCCGCGACGGCATGCAGTGGTTCTGGGACCAGTACACGACCGACCAGGCCGAACGCGCCCAGATCACCGCCTCCCCGCTGCGCGCCACCACCGAACAGCTCACCGGCCTGCCCCCGGCCCTCGTCATCACCGGCGAGGCCGACGTCCTGCGCGACGAGGGCGAGGCCTACGCCAACAAGCTCCGCGAAGCCGGCGTCCCCGTCACCGCCGTCCGCTTCCAGGGCATCATCCACGACTTCGTCATGCTCAACGCCCTGCGCGAGACCCACGCCGCCGAAGCCGCCATCGACCTCGCCGTACGCGCCCTGCACACGGCCCTCCACACCAGCTGACGTCACTCCGCCGGACGCGCGGCGTCCGGCGTCCGGGGGCACGTCGAGCGCGGCTCAGAAGGTCCGGAGGCGGTACGAGCCGTCCAGCTCACGCACCTCCACGGAGCAGACCACGGGAGGGGTCGCGCCCACCCCCAGGTGCTTCTCCAGCAGGGCGAGCACGTCCTCGGACAACTGGGCCCTGACCGTGTCGGGCCGCCCGGGGAGCAAGCCCACCTCCACGTGCACGAACGCCGCCGCGTCGCCCTGCCGGTCCGCCACCCGGGCCCCGGCCGCCTGCCGGAACAGCATCTTGCAGGTGCCCGCCGAACCGCTCCCCTCCAGAACCGCCGGCTGCAGCTCGGCCGCGAAGACCCGCAGGTCGAGGGAGTCGGCGAGCCGCGGGGAGTAGTCGACGGTGATGTGCGGCATGGCGACCCTGATCCTCTTGACCCGTGGGCTACCCCGACCGTGTTCCGCTGTGACGGTCACCCCCGGCACGACTCGTGTGCTCGTGTGCGGCGAAGTCAGTTGTATCAGCCGTCGATCTGCCGGAGATCCGGCGGAGGGGGGCCGACCGGTCAGGACGTCCGGCGGGCCGCGGACCAGGTGCTCGCCCCTTCGGCCGCTCGCACGGCGCGCCTCGGCCGTGCGGGCGGTCGGCGGTGCAGGATCGGTGGGGGCGCACCGCCCGGGAGCGGGCCGTTGTGCCCCCACCCCCTCCACCACCTGCGAAGGCCCGGCGATGAGACTCTTCGACGCCCCGCTGTTCCCGCTGTCCCGGTCCGACGGCGGTCCCGGCGTCCGCCGGGTGGCGGTGTGACCGCCGCGCCGGGCGGCGGCCGCTACGGCGAGGCCGTCTTCCGTCCCGACCAGGCCGGCGAGGACCGGCGCATCGACCTCGGCGCCCTCGTCTACGACGACATCACCATGGCACGGCTGCGGGCGCTCGGCGTCGGGCCGGGGTGGCGTTGCCTCGACGTGGGGGCCGGCACGGGCACCGTCTCCGGCCGGCTGCTCGACGAGGCCGGGGTGCGGAGCGTGCTCGCCGTGGACCGCGACGTACGGTTCCTCGCCGAGCGGCCCGGTCTCGACGTGCTGGAGACCGACATCACCGCGGGCCTCACCGCCCCGGCCCTCGTCCCCGGCCGGTTCGAGCTCGTCCACGCGCGCTTCGTGCTGATGCACCTGCCCGAGCACGAGCGGGTGATCTCGGCGCTCGCCGAACTCGTCGCGCCCGGCGGTGTGCTGGTGCTCGGCGACGCCGTCGACCTGACGAGCGACCGAACCCCCGACACGCCGTACACCACGGCGATGCGGGCGATGTGGCAGGGGCTGCGGGCCACCATCGGCACGGACGTGTCGTGGGTACCGTCGTATCCGCAGCTGCTGCGCGGGGCGGGGCTCGGGTCCGTGGCCGCCGAGATCCACGTGCCGCCGTTGCTGCCGGGCAGCCCCGTCAACCGCTTCTGGGCGGACACCTGGGAGCGGAGCCGGGCGGCGATGCTCGGCACCGGCCTGGCGGACGACGCGGCCGTGGACGCGGCGATCCGGTACCTGGACGCCGAGGAGTGTGCCGCGCTGTCGGCCGGCCTGCTCACCGCCTGGGGCTGGAAGGCCGGCGAGGGCGCCCCCTGATCGGGGGCGACCCGGTCAGGAGGCCGGGCCGGCGGCCCCGCGCCGGGTCTCCGCGAGGTGGAGGTCGACGTAGTTGGTGAGCGTCAGGGCGTCCCGAGGCTGATCGGCCTGGAAGGTGAACCGGCGGAGCAGGCTGACGCCGTCGAGCGCGACGCCCTCGCGGGCGAGGACGAAGACCAGGGCGAGGAAGGCGGCGCGGGCGTTCCCGTCGTCGAAGGGGTGGAAGAAGCAGACGTCGAGGAACGCGCGGGCGGCACGGGCCGCCAGCCGAAGCGACGCACCGGCGTCCTCGGCGCTCCCGGCACGCTCGGCGCTCCCGGCACTTCCGCCGTTCCCCGTACTCCCGGCGCTTTCCGCCAGGCAGGCGTCGAGGCGGGCCCGGGTGTCCGGGGCGATGCCGTAGCGTTCCCGGCCCTGTTTGGCGAAGGCGGGCAGGGTGCGGAACGCGGGCGGTCGTGCGGTGCCCAGGACGTGCTGCTGCCAGCTCTGGAGCAGCGCGAAGTCGAGGGGCGCGCCGTGTGCCGCGTCGGCCCTGAGCCGTTCGAGCGCGGTGAGCAGTCCCCCGGCGCGGGCGGGATCCAGGGCGTGGTCGAAGACGCGGATGTCCTCGGCCGCGCCGTCGCGCACCGGAGTCACCGGTCCTTCCCCGCCGCGGTCGGAGGCTTCCTGCCAGGGCACGGTCTCGCGTACCGCGAGCCACCGTGCCAGGTGGTCGATGCCCGGACCGGCGGCCTGCCGCGGTCCGCGGGACTGCGGCAGCGACCGTGCGAGCCGCTCGGCTATGTCGTCGACCAGCACGTTGTCGAGACTGGTCCAGCTGCGGAACCGGCCGCCGACCGCCTCGTCCACGAGATCGCGGGCGTGGTCCGGTGCGAATCCCCAGCGGTCGAGGAACCAGCCGAGCACCTGCGCGCAGTGCCCGTACCAGCCGCTGCCGCAGCCGGTGCGGTCGACGACCTGGAGGATCAGGTTCCGGGCGGCGCGTTCCCACAGGATCCGCTGGTCCTCGATGCCTGCCGGATCCAGCGGGTACGCGTCGAACCGCCCGGCGAGACTCTCCAGCCACTCCCGCCACTCGCACAGCGCGGCGACGACGCGGTCGAGTGTCTCCTCGGGGGTGGTGATCGAGTCCCGGGGGCAGCACCAGCTCCCGACGGGCCCGCCGTCGAGGTCCCCTTCGTCATGCGCCCAACGCCAGCCCACGGCCCAGCGGCCGTAACGCTCCATCAGGGCGTACGACATGGAACTCGCCCAGAGATCGCCCTCGCCGTGGCTCCAGGTGCTCATCGCCGGATCCACCCGCGACACGTCAGGAGGGCTCGGGACACATCGCGCCGGACCCAGCGAGCGCACCTCCTGCGCCGCCGCCGTGTGGTCGAACGGATGACGGGCGGGGTCCACCTCGTCCCAGGACAGGTCGAACGGCCACAGCACGGATCTCACCGCGCAAGCTTCCACGGCCGTCCGGCGACCGGGCAACCGAATTCACCGGGGCCTTCCGCCCCGCGGTCCGGTCTCCCGGGCGGAGCCCCCGGCGCCGTCCGAACCGGGCTGTGCGCGAACGCGGACGGCATCTGCGCAGAAGCGACACACAGGCTGCACACCGCCTGGCCAAAGGCTCGCTACCGTTCTGGCCGTTCGATCCCACGTGCGATCGAGTTCAGGCCACGGCGCAGGATGCCGCCGGCGCAGTCAGATCAGGAAGACGCGGATGGACTACTGCTCCTCGTGCCGTCGGCACCTCAACGGCGCCTTGGCGTGCCCCGGTTGTGGCGCCTACGCCCCGGACATCGTCGCGCGCGCCGTCCCGGCACCGGCACCGGTGCCGACCGACGCAGCGGCCTGGCAGGCGGCCCCGGTCGGCACCGCGTGGTCCGACGGCACCGGTTGGTCCGACGACACCGCGCTGTCCGGCCCGGACGAGTACGCCGAAGAGGACGCGGAGGACCGGTACGACGGGCCCGAGGGCCCGTACGACGGCCCCGACGCGGTACCGCCCGCACCACAGGGCCGGGCGGCCCGGCGCCGTCAGCGGGCCCGCTGGAAGAAGAACCAGCGACGTGCCGTGGTGGCCACCGCGGTCGCCCTGGTCGGCGGCGGGCTGACCGTCGCCTCCATGGACCGGCAGGGCGGCGACCGGGCCCAGGCGGCCACGGCCCCCGACAACCGGCCCATGGGCCTCGTCGACGAGCCGGCCACCGACACCGGCCAGGCGGCGTCGGTGCCGACCGGGCGCCACCGGGCCCCGGACGGCACGTCCTCCGCCCGCACGGCGCTCGCGAACGCCCCACGGGAGCAGAGCACCGGCCTGCCTCACGCCACGGCGACGCCCGGTCAGGACGCCGCCACCTCGCCGGCCCGCACGGCGGCCTCGGCCGCCGCCCAGCCGTACTCCGCCGCCGCGCTCTCCGGGACCACCACCGGCACGGCGGCCGAGCCGACGGCCACACCCACCGCCATCGCCAGCACGTCCACCGGCACTGGCGCTGGCACCAGCACCGGTACAGGCACCTCGGCACCGTCGGCCGCCCCCGCACCGACCCCGACCTCGCCGTCGCACCTCTGCCTGCTGGTGATCTGCCTCGGCTGACCGGCGGCGGGGCGCTGCCGTCCGTGAAGGGGAGCGCGCCCCGGCCGGTTCAGCCGTGACTCACCAGGGGAGCCGGCCGTTGACGTCGAAGTAGCCGCCGGTCGGTCCGTCCGGACCGATCTGCGCCATCCTGACGATGATCTCGGCGCCCTGTTCCACGGTCTGGGTGCCCGTGTTGCCGTTCAGGTCCGTCTTGGTGAAGCCGGGCTCGACGGAGTTGATCCGCAGGGCCGGGAACGCCTTGGCGAACTGCACGGTGAGCATGTTGACCGCGGTCTTGGACGTCGGGTAGGCGATGCCCGGGTAGAAGTGCGCGGGGTGGTCGGGGTCGGAGAGTGCCGTCAGTGAGGCGAGGCCGCTGCTGACGTTGACCACGACCGGTGCCGCCGAGCGCTCCAGCAGGGGCAGGAAGGCGTGCAGGACGCGGACCACACCGAAGACGTTGGTCTCGAAGGTGTTGCGCATCTGGTCGGCGGTCACGGTCCTGGCCGTGGGGACGCTGTTGTCCGCGTTCCGGGTCTCGATCCCGGCGTTGTTCACCAGGACGTCGAGGCCGCCGTCGGCCTCGATCCGCTGGGCCGCGGCCTCGACCGAGGCGTCGTCGGTGACGTCGAGCAGGACGAACCGGGCGCCCAGTTCCTCGGCGGCCCGGCGTCCGCGCTCGGCGTCCCGGGCTCCGATGTACACGGTGTGACCTGCGGCGATGAGCTGGCGGGCGGTTTCGTGTCCGATGCCCTTGTTGGCTCCGGTGATCAGTGTTGTCGTCATGCCTCAAGACTGCTCCCGGGCCACGGGAGCAGCCAGAAGACCCTTCTTCCTGGGACTGCGGGTACCACCGACGCACCTCTCCGGCCTGGGCCTACTGAGGCTGAAACGGCTGTGATTTCGTGTAGGCATGCCGGCCGCCGCCCTGCTGCCGGACCCAGGAACGCCGGACGGTCGAAGATCGAGTCCATGCCGACGTGGGACGTCGTCATGACGGCATCCGGCTGAGTAGGTCTTCGGAGCGTCGGTTCAGTGCAGCGTCTGTGCGCCGATCACGGACAGAACCTGCAGCTTCTCGTAGCTCTCCGTGCCGGGGACGGCGGTGTAGACCATCAGGGAGTGGGCCTGGTCCGGATCGATCAGGTGCTGGCAGTTCAGCTCCAGGGCACCGACCTCGGGGTGAACGAAGTGCTTGACCTCGCGCGGGCGGATCCCGATCTCGTGGTCGTCCCACACCCGCCGGAACTCTTCGCTGGAGTCCAGGAGCAGATCCGCCAGATATGCGGCTCGGGAGTCGGGACCCCGGAGGGTGACGATCCCGCGCAGGCCTGCGGCGTACATCCGGGTCATGAACGCGTGCTGCTCCGGAGCGTACAGGTCTCGGGCGCTCGGGTCGGTGAACCACCGGTAGCCAGAGCTGCGAGCAGGACCGGTGTACTGCGTCGTGTCGCCGGTGAGGGCGACGCCCATCGGTGTCTGCCGCAAGGTCTCGCCGAGCTCGGTGACGATCTCCGCGGGCGTGTCCTGCAGTCGGTCCAGAACACGCAGCAGCCCGGGACTGATGTGCTCACTGGAGCTGCCACGGGGCGGCGGGTTGTGCCCGGCCAGCCGGAACAGGTGGTCACGCTCGTCTACGGAAAGGTGGAGTCCCTGGGCGATCGAGGCGAGCATCTGCGGTGAGGGCTGCGGACCACGCTCGCGCTCCAGACGGGCGTAGTAGTCGGCTGACATGTTGCACAGCGCCGCGACCTCCTCGCGCCGTAGCCCGCTGGTTCTGCGGCGCCGTCCCCGAGGCATGCCGACGTCCTCCGGCTGTAGTGCCTCGCGACGGTTGCGGAGAAAGCCGGCCAGCCCTGGGCGATCGATCATGACGCTCCCCTTTCCGAGAGTTGCCGGCTTCTCCGTGCTGCTTCACTTCTATCGTCCGTGCATGGGCGTATCCACGGCCTGTCGATCCCCCTTTACGACGCGCGTCGTCGTGTCAGGGCACGGTCGACGGGCCTTCCCGCGCGCGGCGGAGCAGGCGTTGCCGACGCGCCCTGCGGGCCACCGGCTCACGTCAGCCGTCGGGGAAGCGAACCTGTGTGACCCCTTGGGAGACCTGGCGCAGAGCCTTTACCCCGGATCTTGAACACGCCTATGCGGCTCGGGCCAGGGGAGTTGATGCCGTTTGGAAAGCGTTCGCACAAGCGATCGGTGATCGCCGCCCGAGGCGGGAGTGTCGGCGTCTGGTGTTGTACCGGGTCAGCCAGGCACAAGGCGTCAATCCGGGCCTCACGCGCCTCTCTTGAAGCTGGCGTTGAACGAGCCGGCGGCGCCATGGTCCGCGCCGGACCCGAGTCCGCCCATACTCTGTCGCACCCCTGCCGACCTGCGGACTTGGGCGATTGACCACCAGGCCGCCGTCCGCGCGGAGTTCCGCGGTGATCCTCGGGGCACCGTAGGTGCCGTCGGAGTTCTGGTGAACCTTGCGTATCCGGTCCGCGCGTTCGGCCACGGTCGTTTGCCGGGCTACCCGCGCGGCCGCCGTGCGGCGCCAGAACAAACACCGGGATAGATGACCAACGAGGCCCCCGAGCAGCATGGTCGGGACGTCAGACATGTCGATCAACGGCCCGGCGGCCTCGCCCGTTGCGCTTCATGGACCGTCACGTGATCGGCGGTCAGTTCGGAGAAGGTCAGTGATGGGGATGTTGTGTGCCTGTCCAACTCGATCCCTGTCCAACGCTACTTGGCGTCTACACTGAGCCCGGACACCGTCGGCTCTTCGGGGGAACGGACGATGGACGGCGTGACGAGAGCAACACCGGAACCCGCACCGGACTCGGGAACTGATCCGGCTCCGACACAACCCGACTCGCCGGAGCCTCGGCCGCCCGAGCCAGAGCCGGGGGGATCGCCACCTCGCCCATCCCTGTTGCGGCGCCTGCGTACCCTCAGCGCCGAGAACAAGATCGCGTTCGCGGGGGTGCTGATCAGCCTCGTCGGCCTCGCAGTTCCCCTCGTCATACAGCTGGCACAGGCCATGTCCCGGGGCGACGAGCTGTCCCTGCAGATCACTCCCGTGAACGACGTCTGCAACGACAGTTGGATGGTCAGCGACGGGAGCAGAGAACTGGAACCGCGTCTCCAGACGGCCGCCGACGACCAGCTCGTCCGCTGGATCCGCGAGGGCCGAATCGTGCGCCTGGACCGTGCGGTCGCCAGAGTCACGCTGTTCGGAGCGGGAGATCGCCCGGTTCGGCTCCAGGACGTATCGTTCACGGTCACCCGCCGCGCCGCCCCGGTACACGGTGTGAAGATGGTGCCTCCCGGCGGCTGTGGTGCCGGCGGCCCGGAGCCACCCGGTGCCGTGGCCGTGAACCTGGATGCGATCGCCGTCGGCCGCACCGTGTCGCTCGACACCCTGAAGGCCAGCCCCCGGCAGCGGGAGGCCAGGACCGCCGCACTCCACTACGGCCAACCACTGGATCTCCCCGCCACCCTGCCCACCCAGGACTACTACACGTTCTACGTCGTCGGCCTCACCGACCGCTACGACTGCTCCTGGCGGGCGACCCTCACCTGGTGGGACGGCGACAAGCAGCACCGGACCACCGTCGGCGACCACAGCGGCGACTTCCGTGTGACGGCGGAAGCCCGGTGACCGCCTCGGCGCCCACCGCGTCCCGGACCACCCCCGCTGCCGCACCCCGCATTCGCCGTCTCCTGCTGCCGGCCTGTGCGGCGGTCGTCCTCGTCCACGTCTGCGGAACCCTGCCCGTGCAGACCGACTGGGCCGCCCGGTACGGCGTAGGCGGCCACCCCGACGGCGTCCTCGACGCGCTGCGGCTGATCACCGTCTCGCCGGTGTGGTTGGAGCGAGCGGAGACGGGTGTGGAGGCGATGGCCCAGGAGGCACTGTGGCTGACGCTGTTCCTGGCCCAACTCTGCCTGGGCTCGGCTCTGTTCCTGCGCAGGCTGGGCACACCGCGCACGGTTCCCCTGCTGAGTGTCTGGGTCCTTCCCACGCTGGCGCCGATGGCCCACCTGATCGCGCTGCTGCTGACGGGAATCCCCCGGCTCGCCGCCTACACCACCGGTGGGGAGGCCCTCGCGCAGACCATCCAGCAAGGCCGTGAAGGAACCCAGCACGCCCTGCTGCTGGGGCTGGCCGGCGGGCTCACCGCGGCGGTGGCGGGCTCCCTGGCCGCCCGGGGGCCCGGCACACCGAACACGTCCCCTCGCCGTCTGCTGCGGTATGCCGCGGCCCAGCTGCGAGGTCCCGCCCCCACGCTGGCGCGCAGGATCGGCATGGCCGTGGCGGCCGGGCTCCTGTGCTGTCTCCTGATCACGTTCTTCGACTCGCAGCCGGTGCGGGACGCGGTCCGCCTGCCGGCCACGCCCTGGTGCGCCGGTGCCCACGTCCCGTCCGACTGCACCGCCCGTATCGCCTACATCGCCCTCGCCGGCCTGCCGGACCGCGGCGACGCGGCTGCGACCGCGCTCTGGAGCGTCTTCCCCCTGATCCGCGCCTATGCATACCTGGCCTGTTTCTGCGTGGCGGTGATCGTCGCCTACCTGCTGCGCACCCTCCCCGGCCTACGCGCCCGCCACAGCCCGCTGCCCCTGGTGTTCCTGCGCACCTGGGCCACGTATCTCGCCGGGAGCGCCCTCTACGGCGCTGTCCTGGCGGCCGCGATCGCGCTCTATCGCAACGGGACGCACGGACTCGCCGCAAGGGACTCCCTGGTGCTCGCCCACTTCCTGTACTCGCCCGGCATCGACCACGCCCTCCTCGCCGCCCCCGCCGCGGCTGCTCTGACCACCCTCATCGTGGGCCTGGTCCGGCGCGCCGCCCGAGGCCGACTCACCCGCCCGTCCACGGAAACGTGACTGGCCGTCACACCAGCCCCGCCGAAGGATGTACGAGCCGTGGACGTCACCGACAGCTCCTGGCCCGGACGCGCTACTGTCGCCGTGACCCGGCCACGCCCTTCCGCCAGGATCAGGCGACGGTGACAGCCCTGCAGAATCAGGCCGCCTGTCTCCACAACGCCTGACTCCGGGCAGGAACCGCCGGAAGGTCGGGCCCAGGCCCGGCTGAAGTCCGCGACGTGGATCGCGGACTTCTTACCTGTTCGTCGAAGAGTTCGGCGACCGCCGCTGAACGCGGCACGCCGCCGCACGCGTTGTGCACCGTCACCGGTGGACGGCTGACCCTGCCCCGGGGGCTTGAAAACGTGCCGGGGCAGGGTGAGAGGCAAGCTGGGCCAGAACCGGTGATCTGCGTCGTTCCATAACGGACCGCTGATGCGATGTCGCGACGACCTGGTAGAGGGAGGTCATCGAGACTGGACCCGACCGCGCCTCAGAACATCGCGATGGGGTTGACCGGTACTCCGGTCAGGCCGTGGATGCGGGGCGGGGCGACCGTGAGCAGGAAGCTGTAGCGCTTCAGCCGCGCGCACAACACCGCGAGGTCATCCAATTGGGGCACGTCGATCAGAGGCATCGCCATCCGGCCGAGCGCCACCCCGTGCAGCGGGGAGGGTTCGGCCGGGTTCAGGGGTGGGTGTGCGTCACCCCTGTCCGGGGCGACGATGGCAACCCCTCGGCGGTGCATCCACCGCACCGCGTCCATGCTGATTCCCGGGCTCGGTGGGTCGTGAGGCGCGCGTCCGGTCCAGCCGAGTCGGACCACCAGCGCGTCCCCGGAGCCCACCTGGGCTCCCTGCCGCTTCTCGGCCTGTTCGAAGTCGTGTGACGTCACCGCGTAGCCGGGGGGAAGTGGTCCTTCGACGGCCAGATCGAGCAGGACCCCACGGGGGGCTATCCCGGCGGCGAAAGCAGCCGTCGATGCGTGCGTGATCCCGACGGGGGTGACGACCTGCTCCCTCGGCCGGCCCGGATAGACCTGGCCGTCGGTCGACCAGTGGGCGAGCGCGTCGAGGTGCGTCGACTTCCAGTGGTGGTTGTGGACCACCGCCAGATCGGCTGCCACTGGTCCACCAGTGTGGGACACCATCTGCTGCACCGGCGATACGTCTACCGTCTCGGGCGAGAATGGGCTGAAGAACATCGCGCTCGGCGTGATCGGCTGTGCCAGTGACACCCACTGGCCGGTCCGTGCCTCTGCGGCGGCCCTGGCGCGTACCTGGTCGGTGATCAGGTTGAGGGTGCCGAGTTCGTCGTCCGCTCCCCATCGGCCCCCAGTTGTCCGGCAGGTCCGTCGCACTGGTATCGGCCATGTCGGTGGCCCCTTTCGTCATGACGTGCTCAGACCGCAGGGCAGGGGCGGATGGTCGACTCCGCCCCTGTCATCCTTGCTCCCGGGCACGGCTGGTAACTGGTAGCGCTCGGTTTCACGCGATCAACCGCTCGCCGATCGGGCAGTGGAGCAGTTCGGTACGTTCGGTCGACGGCGGCACGTATGCCTGGTCGAGAGTGCCGGCGCCGGTTCCGGGCAGGACAACCTGGTCGATCTGGTCCAGAAGGTCGTCGGACAAGACGTGTTCAGTCCCGCGGGAAGGCCGTCGCGTTGCTCCATGGTGCGAGGGTCGAGCAGCGCACTGGTGAATCCGGGGTGCGCGATCGCGAACGCCATGGCGAGATGGGCACCGACAGCCCTGCCTGGTTGACCGGCGCGTCCAACCCTTTGAGGACAACCCGGACCGATTCGTCCGGGTCATTGCCCGTCTGAGAGGCGAACATCATCGCGCCGAGCACGAACGGACTGACCTCGACGCCGGTGCGGCCGGGTCTCGATACTGCAGGACTGCTCTTCCGCCCACACGCCGGCGAGGGTGAGGGTCCCGGTCCCCTCAGACGGCACCGATAGTCGTCCTCGTCAGCTGCTCGGAGACTTCCCAGACGCGTGCGGCCTCGTCCGTGCTGCGCAGTCGCGAGTAGAGCTCCTGCTCGGCGGGAGGCCCCCCGACGCGTCCAGGCCACCGCGGACCGTAGAAACCTCCGGGCTTGGCGTTGGGGTCCGTGGCGGCCATGAGCGCGGGCAGCTTTGCTGTCTCGACCGTCCCGACCAGGATGCCCATCCCGGACAGGAGGCGGATCATCTTTCGGCCTGCCACCTCCTTGTCGCGGCCCAGTTCGGGGCGCGACGCGAGCAGGTTCGTCGGAGAGAGTCCCGGATGAGAGAGGTTGCTGGTGATACCCCATCCGCCCGCGCGGCTGCGTCGGTCGAGTTCCAGACCGAACAGACCGAAGGCGATCTTCGACTGACTGTAGGCGCGCATCCCGTCGTAGCTGTGTTCCCAGTTCAGGTCGTCCCAGTTGATGGAGCCCTGATTGGCGGCGATGCTCAGTTGCGAGGTCACCCGCGCGCGGCCGGCCCGCAGCAGGGGCATCAAATGCGCAACGAGCGCGAAGTGGCCCAGGTGGTTCGTGCCGAACTGCAGCTCGAAACCGTCGGCCGTGGTCTGTCGTTCCGGTGGGGTCATGACGCCCGCGTTGTTGATCAGGAGGTGAATCGGTCGCCCCTCGTCGCGCAACGTGTCACCGAGTGCGGCAACGGACGTGAGCGACGACAGGTCGAGGTCTCGCAGTGAGACGTTGGCAGCGGGCACGGAATCCCGGATCGCCTTGATCGCGGTCTCACCCTTGCGCGGATTGCGCACGGGCATGATCACTTCTGCACCTGCCTGCGCGAGGCGTGCGGCGATCCCCAGACCCATGCCGTCGCTGGCGCCGGTTACGACGGCGAGTTTTCCCGACAGGTCGGGGATGGTGATGTCGATGGGTGTGCGTGACATGGGTCCACTCCTAGAAGTCAGGTCGTCGGTTCAACTGTCGCGGAAGTGGACCGCGTTATTCAGGGCCTGACGATCCGCCTCTAAGCGCACGCCTGCGGAGAGCCCGAAGACAGACCGGATGCCCGTGCGGATGAGCCAGGCACACGAGGCTCTACGGCGGAACACCCGGACGATCTCCGAGCAGCGTTCAGCACCGGGTACGAGTTCGAAGGTGCGTTCACACCGCGCTCCGGCCCGTTCTTCGGGCCCCCGAAACAGGTCCGCGACTCTGTCCGCGAGTGCCTGGTGCAGCCCTGCGTCGCGATGAGGTTGCCGTCGGTGCCGGCTATGAGGTCGAGTCAACTGGCTTGATCACTAGGCTGAACGCCGTGATGGCCATGGTGGAAGTTGCCGTCGCGCCTCGGCCCGTCTGGTCAGACCGCACCTCGCTGCTTTCACCGAGTGGAGTCGAGCCAGGGCATGGGGCAAACTGCGCCGACTGATCCTGACCGAAACGCTGGAATCCAGGCCAGCGCATACGTGACAAGGTTCGTGCATGGTCCGGTGTGTGCTGGGACGACCTCGACCCGGACGAGGACCCTCGCCTGCTGTTCGGGCTCGCGGAGTTGACTTTCGGCACCCGCGACGGGCTGTGGCCGATCGCCGGCGCCGATCGAGGCGAAACCCTCTTCCTCGCCGCCGCGCACGGCACTGCCCCTGGCTCCTGGTCGAAGACGGCGAAGGTTGCTGGGCACGTTACGACATGAGCTTTGCCGAGTGGCTCTACCGCTATCTCATCGGCGAAGACATGGCTGGACTCAACACCGCCGCCTTCCACCCCGGCCCGGTCCAGCTGTGCCGGCTCCCGATGACCGCGGACGACAGACCACAGCCGTGGAGCGGGCAGGATCGGGGCATGTAATCCCACCGCCCCCACGGACATCGCCATCCACCAAGCTGCCTGGAAGACCAGACTCTCTACCGCCATCCGAGAAGTTATCCGCTTGCGAGGCTGTCGGTTCGAACGCGGGTTGCTGATCGCGTGATCGCACCGGGGCCGACGCATGAAGACGGGACCTCCTGGTAGCTCGGCGATGCGGGTCAGCTGAGCACCGGGAGGTCCCGTTGTCGTCGTTGTACGCGTCTCCGTCCGCAGAGTCCAACTCGGCTGTGTCGTCGCGCGATTGCCGTGGCCGCCGGTTCGGAAACGCGGCCGGTCATCGGGGCCGCACCCCGCGCTACGGCTCGGACATGACGGAGGCCGTGTGGCAGGAAATGCGCCGGTCGCCGCCGGTGCCGGCCTGGTTGGAAGGGCGGGGCGGGCAGACGAAGGGCCGCTCGCCGAACCCCAACGACCGGCTGCGCGACCACGTCCGGCAGAAGGCGCGCCGCTTGCCGGACCCGACGGCCGCCATCGTGGACTCGCCGTCGGTGCGGGCCGCTGCGTACGCCGCCTTCAGCTTGCCGGCGTGTGTGCCGTGCCCTTGCCGCGGATGCGCTGACGGAGAAAGAGAGCGGCGCGCTCCAGTGCCTCGTCGGCTTCGTCCAGGACGCCGGCGAAAGCCTGGAAGACATGGGGAACGTCCGCAGTGACGTCCAGGACGACGTCCACTCCGGCTTCCCTCGCGCGGGTGGCCATGCGTGTGGAGTCGTCCAGGAGCATTTCGTTGGTGCCCGCCTGCAGCAGGATCGGGGGGAATCCGGTCAGGTCGGCGCAGATGGCGGGGCTGAGCAGGGGCTGGTGCGGGTCCTGTCCCGCAAGGTACATGGCTCCGGTGTGTTCCATGCCCTCACGCGTGAAGAACGGATCGATGCCCGCCTTGCTGTCCATGCTTCCGCCTGTCCGGGTCATGTCGAGTCCAGGGGAGAACGCCACGATCGCGGCGGGCATCGGCAGGCCCGCGCCGCGAGCGGCGAGGCAGGTGGCGGCAGTGAGGCCGCCACCTGCGGAGTCTCCGGCGAACGCGATCGCCGAAGGGTCTTCACCGCTGTCGAGAAGTGCGCGGTAGGCGCTCAACCCGTCCTCGATCGCGGCCGGGGACGGGTGCTCAGGGGCAAGCCGGTAATCCAGCGAGAACGCCCTGAATCCTGTCCTGGTCACCAGGTTCCCCGTCAGCGCCATCGCCGTCTCCGGTGAACCGACCACGTAGGAGCCGCCGTGGAAGTAGAGGATTGTCCCGGCCGTCGGAGTGCCGGCCGGTTCGACGAGCACCGCGGGCCGGTCGCCGAGCGTCGCGGTCCGGGTGCGGATCCCGGCCGGGACGATCATTTCGGCCATCATCGCCCTGAACCCGGCGCGGAGATCCTCCACCGGCCGAGGGCCCTCAGGCCGGGGCTGCCGGACCATCGCGTCGATCTCCGCGCGCTGTTGCCTGCTCATGTCGCCTCCACCGCAAGTGCATGCCGAGGAACTATATGCCACGGCATCTGTATGGATGCTAAGATATATGCCATGGCATCTAAGTCAAGCGGTGGCCGGGTCGACCTCCCGGGCTTCTTCGCCGACCTCGTTCGCTGTGAGACGCGCCTCTACAACGCGCTGAACGACCGTCTGCGCGAGCGGCACGGGATCGTCACCTCGCAGTTCGAGTTCCTGAGCTTCCTGCGCGACCACCCTGGGTCCCGGGTGGCGGACCTGGCCGCCGAGTTCGCCATCGGGATCGGTGCGACCAGCAAGGGCATCGACCGTCTGGAGAAGCAGGCATGGGTCATACGGCGAACCAATCCATCGGATCGCCGCTCGTCACTGCTGGACCTGACCGACGACGGCCTGCGACTCGTCGTCGCGGCGGAGGCGACCTTCACCGAAACGCTGGCCGAGCTGACCGCAGGCGCCCTCGCCGGCCCCGCAGGACTGGCCGCCGCACAGGTCCTTTCGGAGCTCCGCTCCGTGCTCGAACGACATCAGATCGGCCTGCCCACAGGCTGACTGGCACGAGCCTCCAGTGCGATCGCCCGCCGGCCACGGGATCAGCCTGTGTTGCGAGGCGAATCCCGCAGATCGATCACCACTCGATACGCGCCCTGGTCGCGGCGACCGGAGCACCTCATGGTCGGCCACGCAAAGGTGGTGTGGCGGATCCGACAGCCTATGACTACTGGTACCAGGCACAGCCGGGGCCGGCCGTGTTGACTGGGGGTATGACGGCTACGGAACTCGGACGGGCGCTGCGGCGCTGGCGCGATCGTGTCGCGCCGGACGCGGCCGGGCTGCCGGCGGGGGGTCAACGGCGCGCGGCGGGGCTGCGGCGCGAGGAGCTGGCGCTGCTGGCCGGGATCTCGGTGGACTACGTCACCCGCCTCGAACAGGGCCGGGCGAGCAACCCGTCCGTGCAGGTGGTCGAAGCACTGGCACGGGCGCTGCGGCTGTCCACGGACGAGCGGACGTACCTGTTCGGGCTGGCGGGACTGGTGCCGCCGGGTCCCGACGTGGTGCCGGCCTACCTCACCCCCAGTGTCCAGCGGCTCCTCGACCGGCTGGCGGGTACGCCCGTCGCGGTGTCCGACGCGGCCTTGACCCTGCTGGTGACCAACCCGATGTACGCGGCGCTGATGGGCGATCCGTCCGGGCTGCGCGGCTTCGAGCGCAACGGAGTGTGGCGCAACTTCCTCGGCCGGCCGACCCGGGTGCGGCACACCCCCGAGGAGCGGCGGGCCTTCGAGGCCGGCATGGTCGCCGAGCTCCGCTCGACGGCCGCCCGCTATCCGGCCGACCGGCAGCTGCGGCGGATGATCGCCGAGCTGCGGGCGGAGAGTGGGCGCTTCGCCGAGCTGTGGGACGCGGGGGTGGTGCACCGCCTTGAGGCGTCGCGGAAGACGGTCGAGCATCCGCAGGTGGGCGTTCTCACGCTGGACTGCGACCATCTCCGGGTCGAGGAGCACGATCTGCGCATCCTCGTGTACTCGGCCGAGCCGGGCACCGAGGCCGCCGAGAAGCTCGAGCTGATCTCGGTGCTGGGCACCCAGAAGCTGGCCGGAAAGCGCTGAGGGGCGCTGAAGGACGTCCGCAGGTCATGTCACGGCGGGCAGAGGCCCTTCAGCCGGTCCGCCGCGGCGTCGCTCCTCCCGGGGTCGGGATCGGTGTCTCCGCGGAGGACGGCCCTGATGCTGTCCGTGACGGCGTCGGCCCGTGGTGCGTCGACGGTCGGCGGCCATGGGGGCGGTCCCTTCTGGCGGCGGGTGCTCGGCGCTCCGGCGGTCTGTACCGACCACGATTCCGCCGGCCGCCCCCGGTAAAGAGGGAGCGCGCCCGGATGCGGGCGGGGTGCAGTCCGCTCCACCGTTTCCGGCCCGGGCGGGCCTGGCCCATCCGGGTGGTTGCCGTCCGACGGCGTTTCCCGGCGCGGTGTGCGGGGAGGATCGTCGGGGTCCGCGACGTTCCGGGCCGTGGCAACGAGACGAGGGAAACAGGCATGGCTCAGGGCAGCGTCAAGTGGTTCAACGCGGAGAAGGGGTTCGGGTTCATCGCGCAGGACAGCGGCGGCCCTGACGTGTTCGTGCACTATTCGGAGGTCCAGGGCAGCGGCTTCCGGAGCCTGGACGAGGGCCAGCGCGTCGAGTTCGAGATCGGCCAGGGGACCAAGGGTCCGCAGGCGCAGCAGGTCCGGGCGGTCTAGGGGCTGTCCGGGGCGCGAGGCGCGAGGCCGTCACCTCTCGGCGGCGGCCTTACGGATCAGCGGCTCGAACTCATGCCGCACGTAGACGTCGAACGGCTCCGACAGGGCGCCGTCGATCACGTGCCGCACCCGGTGCTCCGCCGCGAACTCCTTGATCGCGGCCCGGGACCCGGGCCCCACGCCCCCGCCGATGATCAGTACTCCGAACTCCTCGGTCGCCAGGAGTTCCAGCGCCTCCTCGTCGGTGCTCACCCCTTCCGCGTCGAAGCCGTCCGTGTGCAGCGTGGCCAGGACCGCCGTCACCCTCGCGGGCGTCCGTCCGAGCACCAGTGTCCTCATGGTTGTTTCCTCTCCAGCCGGGTCGGCTTCGATACGGCCAAACCTAGAAGCTCAACCGGACTTGAGGTCAACCCCGGCCAGCGGCCCGCACGGGATCATCCGCAGAAACTTGCGTGACTCGAGCGAAGTCCCCGGTTTCCTTTCGCCGGCCTGCCGCCGGGGCGACAGCAGTCACCGCAAGGCGCCGGCCGCCCTCGCCCACCTGACCCACGCGCCACAGGTGTGAGCGGGCCGTTCGGTGAGAGGGCCGTTCGGCAGCGAGCCCCTTCGGCGCCCTCGCCGAGCGGACGGCGCCCTCGCCGAGCGGACGTCGCCCTCGCAGCGCGGACAACACCCTCGCCGAGCGGACGGCGCCGGAGGGGTTCGCGGTGCTCAGGACCACGGCTGGTCGGCCGTCCGGGGCCTGGCCGGCTTCGGCCTGCGGCGGCTCGCGAGCACGCCGCAGGCGGCGCCCAGCGACACCGGGCCCATGAACGCGGCGCCCATGACCCCCTTCACTCCGCGACGGGCGCGCCCGTCAGGAGCGAAACGCCGACCGGCACAGATGGCGATGCCCCTCCCGGTGCCGTCGAGGACCGCGCCGGAGGCCGAGCTCGCGGCCCGTCCGCCGGCGAGGCAGGACCACGGCAGCGGATCGGGGACGAACGCCTTCACCCGGGCGAGCGGGTACCGGGAACTGTCCTTGGGCAGATGGCCGCGGCGGGCCGGCCCGATCGGCGGATCCGTTGTGACCTCGGCCGATCTCCCGCATCCACGATCCCGGCGCCCGCTCCCCGGCACGAGGAAGCCCGCTCCCGGGTCCATGGCCCAGCGCGCTTCACCACCAGCCGGCACCGGCGGTCCCGCCCGCACGAGGCGGTCACCTCGGGAGGAGCCCGTCGGGACGGGTCGACTCGGTCCGAAAAAGTCAAGTGTTGACATGCCCTCAGCACGTGACTGATGATCACAACTACGTCACGGAGTCCCTTCAGAACCTCCGCACAGCTGACGCCTCAGCGTGCGCAGCTGCACCACGCGTATCCCCCGTCGGTCCTCCCCCACCCGCCGATACCTACGCCTTCCCCTCCCCCATCTCCCTTCATCCTTACGGCACTTCGCGCGATGCCGTCGTTCGCCGCGCCTCTGTTCCGCGCCCCTGTTCCGCCCCCCGGTCCCGTCCCCCGACAGGAAGGCCAGGCCTTGCCGGTGCAGAACACTCCCAGCCCCGCCCCCACCATCCGGCCTGCGTCCTTCGCCCAGCAGCGGCTGTGGTTCCTGGCCCAGCTCCCGGGCAGCAGCACCGCCTACAACGAGACCCTCGCCTTCCTCCTCACCGGCCCGCTCGACCGCGTCGTCCTGGCCGCCGCCTTCGACGCCCTGACCGACCGGCACGAGACGCTGCGGACCCGGCTGGTGGCGGAGGCCGGCGGAGTGTGCCAGCACATCGACCCGCCGGGTGCGGGCGCTCCCCTGTTCGTCGAGGACCTCAGCGCCGCGGCCGATGCCGAGGGCCGCCTCGCCGAGTGTCAACAGGAGGAGGCGGAGCGGGAGTTCGACCTGGCCGCCGGTCCGCTCTGGCGCGGCCGGCTGCTCGCCCTCGGCGACGCACGGCACGCGCTGCTGCTGACGTTCCATCACAGCGTCTACGACGGTGCCTCGATGAACGTGATGATGAGGGAAGTCGGGCTGCTCTACACGGCGTTGGCGGCCGGCGCCCCGGACGGGCTGCCAGAGCTGCGGCTGCAGTACGCGGACTACGCGGACGCCCAGCGGGAGTCCGTGCTCGGCGGTGCGCTCGCCGCCCAGGAGGCCTACTGGAAGGACGTGCTGGCCGGCGCCCCGCCCGTGCTCGAACTGCCGCTGCCGGGACCACGGCCCGCGGAACAGGGCTACGCCGGCGGCCGCGTCGGGTTCGAGCTGGACGCGGAGGTCACGGCCGCACTGCGCCGCCTGGCCCGGGACCACGGGGCCACTCTGTTCGTGGCGGTGCTGACGGGCTGGGCCGTGCTGCTGTCCCGGCTGTCCGGGCAGCAGGACATCGTTGTCGGCAGCCCGATCGCGGGCCGCCGCGGGCCGGGGACCGCCGGGCTCATCGGCTTCCTCGTCAACTCGTTGCCGCTGCGCGTCGACCTGTCCGGTGCCCCGACCGCGGCCGAGGCGCTGGCCCGCACCCGGGCGGTGGTCCGTGCCGCCCTGGCCCACCAGGACCTGCCGTTCGAGCGGATCGTCGAGGTGGTGAACCCGCCCCGCAGCGCGGCCCACACCCCGTTGTTCCAGACCATGCTGGCCTGGGTCCCGGACCGGCACGACCTGCTGGAGCTGCCCGGGGTCGAGACCGTGCCGCTGCCGATCGCCCACGCCCCGGCCAAGTTCGACCTCGCCCTGTCGGCGACCGAGTCGCGGGGCCGGGTCACCGGGCACCTCGACCACGCGACCGCGCTGGTGGACACCGCCACCGCCGAACGCTGGGCCGGTCACCTCCGGCGGCTGCTCACCGACATGGCCCGGCACCCGGACCGCACCGTCGACACCCTGGAGCTGATGGACCCGGACGAGCGCCTGGCGCTGATCGGCGCCGGCGACGCCACACGCGGGCCGGCCGGGGCCCGCACTCCCGCCGACGCGACCGCGGCCGCCCTGCGCACGGCGTCCGGTCTCACCGAACTCTTCGAGGCCCGGGCCCGTGCGCACCCCACCGCCGTCGCCGTCACCGACCGCGGCCACGCCCTGGACTACGCGACGCTCGACCGGCGTGCCAACCGGCTCGCGCACGCCCTCGTCGCCCGCGGTGTCCGGCCGGGCGACGTCGTCGGGCTGCACGCGCGCCGCACCCGTGACCTGGCGGTCGGCGTCCTCGGCATCATCAAGGCGGGTGCCGCCTATCTCCCGCTCGACCCCGGGCAGCCCGGGGAACGCCTCGCCGCCATGGTCGAGGACGCCTCGTGCCCCGTGGTGCTCAGCGACCACCGCGGGGCGGACCGGCCGCCGGACTGGCTCGGCCTCACCGCGGTCGAGGCCGAGGGAACGGCCGACGACCGGCCGCCGGCCGGGATCCCCGAGGCCCCGGACCGGCTGGCGTACGTGATCTTCACGTCCGGGTCCACGGGACGGCCCAAGGGCGTCGCCGTCGAGCACCGCAGCGTCCTCAACCTCTTCGCGGTCTGGCACGAGCGGATGGGCACCGCGCCCGGCGAGGCGGGCTCGGCCTGGTCCAGCATCGGCTTCGACGCCTCGGTCCACGAACTCCTGCTGCCCCTCACCACCGGCGGTGTGCTGCACATCGTCCCCGAGGAACTGCGCGGCGACCCGGAGGAGTTCTTCGGCTGGCTGCGTGACCACGAGATCGTGCAGGCGTTCCTGCCGCCCGCCTACGTCAGGTGGGCCGACGAGGACCCGGACGGACGGCTGCGCGGTCTGCGCCTGCGCAGGCTGCTGACCGGGGTCGAGTCGCTGACCGAGGCCGCGCTGCACCGCATGACCGAACGGCTGCCCGGCCTGCGGGTCTGCTTCGGCTACGGCCCCACCGAGGCGACCCTCTACAGCACCGCCCACTACGACCCCCGTCCGCTGGACCGCCCGTGCCCCATCGGCCGTCCGCTGCCCGGCACCCGCTGCTACGTCCTGGACGCCCGTATGCAGCCGGTGCCGCCCGGTGTCGTCGGGGAGATCCACCTCGGCGGGGCCGGCCTCGCCCGCGGCTATCTGGGCCGCCCCGACCTCACCGAGGAGCGTTTCCTGCCGGACCCGTTCGTGCCCGGCGCCCGCGTCTACCGCACCGGCGACCTCGCCCGGTGGGGCGAGGACGGCCTGCTGCACTACGCGGGGCGTGCCGACGACCAGGTGAAGCTGCGCGGCTTCCGCATCGAACCGGGCGAGATAGCCGCGGCGTTGACGCGGCTGCCCGGCGTCCGCGAGGCCGTCGTCCTCGCCGACCGGGACCCGGTGGGCCGGCCCCGGCTGGTGGCCGCCGTCGGCCGGGGCACCGCCGCGGCCCGCACCAGCGCCGACTGGCGCACGGCACTCGCCCGCAGCCTGCCGGACTACATGGTGCCCGCCGTCGTCCTCGACCTGGAGACCCTGCCGCTCGGCCGCAGCGGGAAACTCGACCGCGCCGCCCTGCTCCGCCAGGTCCACGAGCAGACCAACGACCAGGTCAACACCGCCAGCCCGCGCGACCACGTCGAGCACGCGCTGTTCCGCATCTGGCAGGGCGTCCTGCTGCACCCCTCGATCGGCGTCGGCGACAACTTCTTCGACATCGGCGGTACGTCGCTGTCCGCCATCAAGATGGCCCACGAGGTCGGCGAGACCTTCGGCCGCCGGCTGCCGGTCGCCGAGGTCATGGTGCGCCCGACGATCGAGGCCCTGGCGGCGCTGCTGCGCGAGGACGGCACGCACCGGGCGCCGGGCAGCCTGATCGAGTTCCGCCGGGGCACCGGCCCCCGGGTGGTGTGCGTCCACCCGGCCGGCGGCACCGCGTTCTGCTATCTGCCCCTCGCCGCCCACCTGCCCCACCACGTCGGCCTGTACGGCATCCAGTCCCCCGGGGTGAACCCGGGAGAGGACCTGCTGCCCGGCGTGGAGGCCATGGCCGAGGCGTATCTGCGCCTGCTCGAACCCCTCGACGCGGGTCCGCTCGTCCTGACCGGGCTCTCCTACGGGGGGCTCGTCGCCCACGAGATGGGCCGCCTGCTCGGCGCCGCCGGACGGAGTGACGTGAGCGTGGTCCTCCTCGACACGCAGGCGACCGACGACGTCGAGGCCCGCGCGGCGATCACCGCCGTCGACGCGGCCGAGTTCCGCGACAAGCTCGTGCGGTTCAACGGGATGTACCCCGGGATCGACGACGCCCAGGTGGACCGCTACTTCCGGATCTACAACCACAACCGGCTCACCGCCCGCGCACACGTCCCGGCCCCCTCCCCGGCCCGGCTGGTCCTCGCCGAGGCGGTCCCGGACGGCGCCGACACCGCCTTCCACGCCGAGGTCCGTGCCTTCTGGCGGCGGCGCGCGCAGGGCGGGTTCCGGGTCGAGACGATGGCCTGCGACCACTGGGAGATCCTGGAGGGCGCCGAGACCGCGCGGGTCGGCGCGCTGCTCGCCGCCGAACTCGCCCATCACGAGGGGCGGCCGGCCCCCGCCGTGCGCGCCGTCGCCGTACCGGCGGGAGAAGCCCGATGACCGACATCACCGCACCCGGCGAACCGACCGGGACCGTGCTCGCCGCGGCCGTGCTCGCCCAGGCGCGCCGCACGCCCTCCGCCGTGGCTGTCGAGGACGGCGGGCGCCTGCTCGACTACGCCGAACTCGACCTGCTCAGCGGCCGGGTCGCCGCGCGGCTGCGGGAACGGGGGGTGGTCGCCGGGCAGTCCGTCGCCGTCTGCCTGCCCCGGTCCTGGCAGCTGGTCTGTGTCATGCTCGGCATCCGCCGGGCGGGCGCCACCGTCGTCCCGCTCGACCGGCTCAGCCCGCCCGACCGGCAGCGGCACGTCCTCGCCGACTCCGGCGCCGTCGCGGTCGTCCACGACGGTACGACCTCGCACGATCACGGAATCGACGCCGGCCTGCTCCTCGGCCCTGCCGCACCCCCTGCCACCCCGGCCGCTCCCTCCGCTCCCACCGGGGACGGCGGGGACGGCGGCACGGCCTTCGTCTTCTACACCTCCGGCAGCACCGGCCGCCCCAAGGGCGTCGAGGTCACCGACGCGGGTGTGCTGCGGCTGGCCGGCCCGGGCTGGCTCGACCCGCGGCCCGGCGCCCGTATCGCCTGCCTGTCCAACCCGGCGTTCGACGCGCTCAGTTTCGAGGTGTGGGCCCCGCTGCTCACCGGCGGCGTCTGCGTCGTGGTGGACGACTCCGAGGTGCACAGCCCGCACCGGCTCGCGGCCGTACTGCGCGAACGCCGGGCCGACACCGTGTTCATCACGGTCGCGCTCTTCAACACCGTCGTCGACACGGTCCCGAACTGCTTCGCCGGCGCCGACCAGGTCCTGGTCGGCGGTGAACGGCTCGACCCGCGGGTGATCCGCAGCTGGTACGACGCCAATCCGGACTCCGCGACCGTCCTGCACAACGTGTACGGGCCGACGGAGGCCACGACGTTCGCCCTCCACCACCCGATCCCCCGTGACTTCGAGGGCGACTCGGTCCCGATCGGCACCGCGCTGCCGGGGACCGGGCTGCTGCTGCGCACCCTGGACGGGCGCCTCGCGGAGGACGGCGAGGTCGCCGAACTCCTGCTGTCCGGACCGGCATTGGCGCGCGGTTACCGCAACCAGCCGGAACAGACCGAACGTTGCTTCGTCCGGCTGGCGGACGAGGACGGCACCCCGCGCCGCTGGTACCGGACCGGTGACCTGGTGCGCCGGGACACCGACGGGCGCGTGGTCTACGTCGGACGCGCCGACCGGCAGGTCAAGGTGCGCGGCTTCCGCATCGAGCCGGGCGAGGTGGAGCAGCGGATCCTGGCCCTGCCCGCCGTGCGCCGCGCCCACGTCTGCACCCGGCGGGACGCCGCGGACCGCCACGAACTGCTGGCCTTCCTCGTCCTCGGCGACGCCCTCTCCTTCGCCGACTACGAACGGCACCTCGGCGCCACCCTGCCGCCGTACATGCGCCCCCACCACACCCACCTCGTCACGGAACTCCCGCTGACCGCCAACGGCAAGGTCGACCAGGCCGCGCTGGTACGGGACGCGGCCACGCCGTGGCGCGGCACCCGTGCGGAGGCCGTGGCCGTCAGCGCGGCGCAGCGTCCCGTGCTGGAGATCGCCGAGGAGATCCTCGCCGTCGGCGGACTGCGGCCCGACGACGGCTGGATCGCGAGCGGCGGCGACTCGTTGAAGGCGCTGCGGTTCCGCTTCGAGATCCTGGAGCGGTACGGCGTCGACCTCCCCCAGGGCCTCGTACTGCGGGCCGACTTCGCCGCCCTCGCGGACGCCGTGCACACCGCCGACGCGGACAGCCGTCCGCCGGTGCCGGCCGCCCCGGGCACCGCTACCGCGCCCGCCACCAGCGAACAGGAACGCCTCTGGCTCCTGCACCGGCGCGACCCCGAGGACCGCTCCTACGACGTGCCGCTCGCCTTCCGCGTCCGGGGCACCGTCGACCCGCGGGCGCTGCGCCGCGCACTGCGCTCCCTGGTGGAGCGGCACCCCGCCCTGCGCACCCGCCTGGTGCCCGCACCGGACGGCCTGTGCCAGCGGGCCGAGGCGCCGTACGACCCCTGGGAGCCGCTGGACAAGCGCGAGGGGGAGCCCTGGCAGGAGACCGCCGAGCGCTTCTTCGCCCACCGCTTCGACCTCACCGGACCCCGTATGCTGCGGGCCGCCTGGGCGGAGCGGGCCGACGGCGGTCTGCTGCTTCTGCACCTGCACCACGCGGCCGTGGACGGGTGGTCGCTCAACCTCATGTTCCGCGACCTCACCGACGCCTACGCGGGCGAGACGGAGCGCCCGGCCCCGGCCGCCGGGCCGCCCGACCTCGCCCGCTGGCAGCGCGACTGGCGCGCGGCGCCCGCCTACGACCGCCACCGCGCCCGCCTGCGCGAGCACTACGCCGCCGCGCCGGAGCCGTCACCGGCCCTGCCCGTGCCCGGGTCCCCGGCCCGGCCGCGGGCGCGCCTGCTGCGCACCTCCCTCGACCTGGCCGGCCGCACGGCACTGGACCGGCGTGCCGCCGAACTCGGCCTGACCCGGTTCCAGTTGCTGGTCTCGGCGTTCGCCGCGTGCCTGTACGGCGTGACCGGCCAGGCCCGCCCGCTGGTCGCCGCTCCGGTGGCGAACCGGCCGCGCCCCGAGTTCGCCGAGTCCGTCGGCATGTTCGCGAACACCGTCCTCCTCGACCTGGCCGTACGGCCCGGCGACTCCCTGCGCACCCACCTCACCGCGCACGCCGAGACCGTGCGCCGGGTGCTGGAAGGGCAGGAGGTCCTCCTGGCCGACCTGCTCACCGAACCGGCGTTCCGGGAACGCTCCCCGCTCTTCGACTACATGTTCGTGCTGGAGAACACGGAGTTCTCCGCGCTGCGTCTGACGGGCTGCGCGGTCGAGCCCCGCTGGCCCGAGCCCGCGCAGGCCAAGTGCGCGCTGACGCTGTCGGTGCTGGAGGACGAGTCGGGGCTGGGCTGTCTGTGGGAGTACCGGGACGACTTCGGTGCCGAGCGGGCGCAGGCGGCGGCCCGGTTGTTCCGGCGGGCCCTGGACCGGCTGACCGGCGACGGTGACCTCACCCTGCGCGACCTCGTCGCCCCGCACCGCACGGCGGCGACGGCCCACGGTACGCCCGTCGAGGCGGACTTCGGGACGGTGGCCGAGGGCTTCGCCCGGCAGGCGGCCCGCACTCCGGACGCGCCCGCCGTCACCCTCGGCCACACCACTCTCACGTACGCCGAACTCGACGCCCAGGCAAACGAGTTGGCGTCACTCCTGAGCGCGCCCGAGGATCCCGCCGCCCCGGCGGCCGTGGCCCTCTACCTCCAGCCGTCCGTCGAGCACGTGGTCGCCCTCCTTGCGGCGGCCCGCCGCAACCTCACCGTCGTCCCCCTCGACCCCGCCTACCCGCCGGCCCTGCTGCGCCATGTGCTGGACCAGGCGGACCCGCTGTGCGTGCTGACCGGTGCCCAGGACCTCGACGTCCTGGGCACGATCGCCCCGCCGGACCTGCCGCGGCACGTCGTCACCCTCACCCGCACGCCCACCGCGCCGCCCGTGCCGTACCGGCACCGCGGGCTCCGGCCGCTCTACACCCTGTTCACGTCGGGCTCCACCGGTACCCCCAAGGGCGTTCAGGTCCCCGACCGGACACTGTGCGACCTGATCACCTGGCAGCGGGTGGCAGGCGGGCTCGAACGGCCCGCCGTCACCCAGCAGTTCTCCATGCTCTCCTTCGACGTCTCCTTCCAGGAGATCCTGACCACGCTCTGCTCCGGCGGCGAACTGCGCCTGGTGAGACCGATCTGGCGGCAGGACATGCCCACGCTGCTGCGGCAGTTGGAGACGGGCGGGGCGGAGCGGATCTTCCTGCCCTACGTGGCGTTGCAGCTGCTGGCCGAGCACGGCGTGCGCGCGGGGGTGTTCCCCTCCCGGCTGCGTGAGGTCGTCACCGCGGGCGAGCAGTTGGTGTGCACGGACGCGATCCGGCGCTGGTTCGCCGGGCTGCCGGACGGCGTCCGCCTCTTCAACCACTACGGCCCGACCGAGACCCATGTCGTCAGCGCCCTGTGCCTGGACGGCGACCCGGCCGCCTGGCCGGCCCGCCCCGCGATCGGGCGCCCGGTGGCGGGGGCCGTGCTGCGGGTGGTCGACGAAGGCGGCCTGCCCGTGCCGCCGGGCGTGACGGGCGACCTCCTCATCGGCGGCCCCATGGTGGGCCGGTGCTACCTGGGCGGCCCCGCCGCGCACCGGGACCGGTTCGCCGACGACCCCGAACTGGGCGTCCTCTACCGCACCGGGGACCGCGCCCGCTTCGACGAGCACGGCCTGCTGCACTACGCGGGGCGCGACGACGGCCAGGTCAAACTGGGCGGTCACCGGCTGGAGCTGGGCCAGGTGGAGGCCGCGCTGCTCGAATGCCCCGGCGTGGTCGGCGCGGTCGCGGGAGTACTGGAGGGCCGGCTGGTCGCCGTCCTCCAGTGCCGGGGCGAGGACCCCGACCCTGCGGACCTCAGCCGGCGGCTCGCGCGGCAGCTGCCCGCCTACGTCCGGGTCGCCGCCTACCGCAGGGTGCCGGACCTGCCGCGCACACCCAGCGGCAAGCTGGACCGCCGGGCGGCGCTCGACGCGCCGGGGCGCGAACTGCGGCCGGACGGCCGGACGGACCTCGGGCGGCCGGCGGACGACCGCGCGGACGCCGGCCTCCCCCCGCTCGTACAGCGGCTGGCCGGGCTGTTCCGGGCGGCGACCGGGCGGGCCGTGGGCGTGGACGAGCGGTTCTTCGACGCCGGTGCCACCAGCCTGGACCTGATGCGCTTCCAGCTCAGATGCGCGGGCGAGGGTGATCTCCCGTTCTCCGTACCGGACTTGTTCGAGCACGTCACGCTGCGCGCCCTGGCCCGGCTGGTGACGGACGCCGGCGCCGGCGCCGTCCGCGACAACCCGCCCAGGCGGCCCGCGGCGGCCGACGACGCTCGGCGGGCCGACGAGCCGGTCGCTGTCGTCGGCATGGCCGTCCGGCTGCCCGGCGCGCCCGACCTGGCCGCGTTCTGGGACCTGGTCGTCTCCGGCCGGCGCGGCATCGAGCACTTCCCCACGGCCGGGGACGGCCGGGTCGGCGCCCGCGCGCAGCCGGCGGGACTGCTGGCGTTCGACCCCGGACGGTTCACCATCAGCCCGCACGAGGCACGGCTGATGGACCCCCAGCAGCGTCACCTGCTGATGAACTGCGCCGAAGCCCTCGCGCACGCCGGCATCGGCGACCCGGCGCGGCTGCGGGCCGGTCTGGTCGCCTCGTGCGGCGAGAACACGTACTTCCAGCGCATGCTCCGCGACGGCGACCCGGACCTGCTGCCCGACTCGTTCCGGCTCGCCCTGCACCACGAGAAGGACTTCCTCGCCACCAAGGCCGCCTACCATCTCGGGCTGACCGGACCGGCGTTCACGCTCCAGTCCGCCTGCTCCAGTTCGCTCGCGGGCGTCCACGTCGCCGCCGGGATGCTGCGGCAGGGCGACGCCGACGTGATGCTCGTCGGCGGGGTCCTCGTCGACCCGGAGCTGACGGACGGCTACACCTACCGGCCGCAGCACATCTTCTCCCCCGACGGGCACTGCCGGCCCTTCAGCGCCGACGCCGAGGGCACCGTGGGGGCGAGCGGCAGCGCCGTGGTCGTCCTCAAACCGCTGGCCGCCGCCCGCCGGGACGGCGACACCGTGTACGCGGTCGTCACCGGCTCGGGGCTGAACAACGACGGCTCCGGCAAGCTCGGTTACAGCGCCCCGTCGCTGCCCGGGCAGCGGGCCGCGATCCGCGCGGCGCTGGACCGCAGCGGCCGGCGTGGTGACGAGGTCGGCTATGTCGAGGCGCACGGCACCGGCACCCGGCTGGGCGACCCGGTCGAGGCGGCCGCGCTGCGGCAGGCGTACGGGCTGGCGCAGGACGCGCGGGTGGCGCTGTCGTCCGTGAAGAGCCAGATCGGGCACCTGGGCGCGGCGGCGGGCGTCGTCGGCCTGGCGCGGGCGGTGCTCGCCGTGCACCACGGGACCGTGCCGCCGACGGCGGACTTCGACCGGCTCAACCCGGAGATCGCCGACGGCCCGTTCCGGATCCCGGTCGCCGCCGAGCCCTGGCCCGCGGGTCCGCGCAGGGTGGCGGGGGTGAGCAGCTTCGGCATCGGGGGCACCAACGCCCATGTGCTGCTGGAGGAACCGGAGCCGGTGCCCGCCCCGGAGCCCACCGAGCCGCTGCCGTGCCTGGTGCTGTCCGGCGCCTCGGAGGCCGCGGTCCGCGCGGACGGGCTCCGGATCGCCGACTACCTCACGGCCCGGCCCGACAGGTACCGGCAGGTGTTGCGGCACCTCCAGAGCGGCCGCCCCGCCCTCGCCCACCGGGCGGCGGCCGTCTGCCCCGACGCCGCCACGGCCGTCGCCTGGCTGCGCGCTCTGCCCACCGTCACCGCGCCCCCGGCGCAGGACGCTCCGGCGATCGAGGAGCTCGGCCCGCACGCGCTCGCCGAGGCGTGGACGGCAGGCCGGGCCGTCGCCTGGCCGGCCGGTCCGGCACCCGCGCCCTGGGACTTCCCGCCGCCCGCCTTCGACACCGCCGAGTACGACTTCGCGCGCGCCCCGGAGAAGCGGACCGGTGCCGCCCGGCTGGATGCCGCCGAGTGGCTGCACCAGCCCCTGTGGACCCGCTCCCGGCGGGCCCGCACCGACGCCCCGGCGTCCCGTCGTACCGCCGTGGTGGTGACCGGGCCCGGCCAGGACGGCGCGGACTGGCGGTTCCTCGAACGCCACTACGCACGGGTGGTGAACGTGCGCGCCGGACAGGGCCTGACCCGGCTCGGTGACGACCGCTACGAGGCCGATGTCGCCGACGCCGCGCAGCTCGAAGCCCTGCTCGGCCGCCTGACCGGCGCGGACGGGCCGGCCGTCGACTGGCTGCACGCGCTGCCGCTCGCCCTGGACGGCACTGCGGCCGTGTCCGCCCTGGAGACGGCCGAGTGGGCCTGCCTGGACACGGTCGCCGCCCTCGCCCTGGCCCTCGCCGCCCGCCCGGAGCCGGAGCGGCCCCGGGCCTGGCTGCTGTCCCAGCGGGCGCAGCCGGTCACCGGGACCGTGCACACGCCGGAGGCCGCTCTGCTCGCCGCCGCCCTGGAGGTTCCCCGGCAGGAGCTGGGCGTCACCCTGCGCTGGGCCGACCTGCCCGGTCCCCGTCCGGCGGGCTGGGCCGCCCACCTGCCCGACCTGCTCCTCGACGACGCCGCCACCGGCACCGGCGCGGACGGGGCGACGGCCCTGCGGGACGGCTTCTGGTGGCACCGCACCACCGTCCCGGTACCCGCAGGCGAGGCACCCCGGCGCGCCGCCCCACCGGGCACCCATCTGGTCCTGGGCGGCACGGGCGGCATCGGCACCACCCTGGCCGCGGCCCTCCTGCGGCACCCGGGCAACCGCGTCGTCCTGGTGGCCCGCGGCACCGAAGTGCCCTCCGAACTGCGGGCGTTCGGCGAGCGCGTCACCCTGGTCACGGCCGACCTGGCGGCGGAGGACCCGGCGGCCGTCGCGGACCGGCTGACCCCGCTGCTCGACGGTCTGGCCGGCATCGTGCACGCCGCCGGCGCCGCCGGGGGCGGCCTGCTGGCCCGGCGCGAGCCGGCCGCCGCCCGTGACGTGACGGCGGCCAAGCTGCGCGGCGCCCTGCTCGTCGAACTGCTCGTCGCCGAGCACGCCCCCGACCACGTCCTGTACTGCTCCTCGATGGCGGCCCGGTTCGGCGGCGTCGGCCAGTTCGACTACGCGGCCGCCAACGCGTGTCTCGACGCCTACGCCCACCACGTACCGCCCGGCGGCGACGCCACCGTACGCACGAGCGTCGGCTGGGACGCGTGGCGGGACGTCGGCATGGCCCAGCGGCACGCCGCCCGCGCGGACGCCCGGCACCGGGACCACCTGAGCGTGGCACTCACCCCCGAGGAGGGCACCGCCGTCTTCGAGCGGGCGCTCCATCTCCAGCTGCCGTCTCTCCTGATCGGCACCACGGACCTGACGGCCGCACGGGACTTCTACGAACCGGCCGCCACCGCCGCGCCCCCGGCTCCCGCGGCTCCCGCGGCTGCCGTGCGGGAAGACACGGACGCCGAGATCACCGGGATCCTCCTGGGCCTGCTCGGCCTGGACACCGTCGACCCGCGGGCCGCCCTGTACGACCTGGGTGCCGACTCGCTGACCCTGCTGGAGCTCCTCGACGAGATCAAGCGCCGGCACGGCACCGACATCGAGCTGTCCCGGCTCAGCCACCGGGTGAGCCTCGACGAGATCCTCGGTCACCTCGGCGGCGGGAAGCGCCCGCACGGCACGGTGGACGTCGAGGTGTGGCAGCACGGCCCGGGGCCGGACGTGCTGTGCCTGGTGCATCCGGTGGGCGGGGACGTCCAGGCCTACCGGCCCCTGGTCTCCGCCCTGCCCGCCCACCTCACCGTCTGCCTGATCGCCGACCCCGCTCTGCGCGCCTCCGGACCGCCGGACGGCCGCGCCACCGACTCCGTCGACTCCATCGACTCCATCGACGAGCGTGCCGCGCGGTACCTGGCCGCCGTGCGACGGGAGTTCCCGGAACCCGGACACCGGCTGACCGTCGCCGGCTGGTCGTTCGGGGCGTGGACCGCGCTGTCGATGGCCGCGCTCGCCGAGGCCCGGGACCGGCCCGTGACCGCCCTCCACCTTCTCGACCCGCCGCCGCCTGGAGCCGGGCAGCGCCTCGCCGGCTACGACGAGGAGCAGATACAGGCGGTCTTCGCCCGCGAGTTGAGCGCCATCGGAGGGGGACGGACGACGGCAGGAGCCCAGCCCGGCCCCGGACCCGGTCCGGACACCTCCGCCGCCCCGCTCGCGGAGCCCGGTCGCCTCTACGCCGAGCGGCTCGCGCGCTGTTGCCGGGCCAACCTGGCGGCCATGGCCGGGCACCGGCTGCCGCGGCTGCGCCGGACGCCCACCGCCGTATGGCTGGCGACGCTGCCCGTGGACGAGGCCGTGCTCGCGCCCGAGCCGACCGCCCCCGGCGCATGGGACGCGCACCTGCCGTCGTCGTACCGGCTGCACCACGTCGACGCCGACCACTACCGGATCGTCGCCGAGCCGCACGTCCGGGAGATGGCCGCCGCCCTCGCCGAGACCGCGTCGCCGTCCGGCGCCCGGCCACAGCCCGCCGGACGGACCTGAGGAGACCACCCGTGCAGCATCCCTACACCGGCCTGCCCGCGCGGTCGTTCTGGCGCACCGCGGTCGCCGAGCGCGAGCCCGCGGACATCGACGGCCTGTGGACGCCGAAGTTCGCGATCGGCCAGGACGATCCCGTGGTGACCGCCGGCTCGTGCTTCGCCGCGCACATCGGGCGGGCCCTCCTGGCGGAGGGCATGCACTGGTACGACGCCGAACTCCCGCCGCCGGGGCTGACGGCGGCCGAGCAGGCGGCGCGCGGCTACCGCCGCTTCTCCTTCCGCACCGGCAACATCTACACGGCGGCCGCGCTGCGCCAGTGGGTCGCCTGGGCGCTGGCGGAGGAGAAGCCGCCGGAGGAGGTGTGGGGGGAGGACGGGGCCTTCCACGACCCGTACCGGCCCGCGGTGGAGCCCGACGGCCATCGCTCGCCGGACGACGTGCTGCGCGCCCGCGCGGTCACGCTGGACGCCATCCGCACCGCCCTCACCACGGCCGACGTCCTGGTGTTCACCCTCGGCCTGACCGAGGCCTGGCACGACGTCCGTACCGGCACCGTCCTGCCGGTGTGTCCGGGTACCGTGCGCGGCCGGTACGACCCCGCCCGGCACGTCCTGCGCAACCACACCGCCGACCGGGTCCACCGGGACCTCACCGACGTGCTCGCGATGGCACGCGGCGTCAACTCCCGGCTGCGCACGGTCCTCACGGTCTCCCCGGTCCCGCTGACGGCGACCGCCACCGGCCGGCACGCGCTGGTCGCCACCACGTACTCCAAGTCGGTGCTCCGCGCGGCGGCCGGCCAGCTCGCGGACGCGTCGGACGACGTCGACTACTTCCCGTCGTACGAGATCGTCACGGGCTTCCCGTACCGGGCGGCGTTCTACGGACCGAACCTGCGCACGGTCACACCCGACGGTGTGGCCTTCGTGATGCGGCACTTCTTCCGGGCCCTTCGGCCCGGTGCGGACCCGGCGCCCGCCGCGTCCGCGCAGACCACCCCCGTCGCCGGCGGAGAGGACCACTGGTGTGACGACGCCGTGCTCGACTACTACGCCCCCCGGTCCCGCCCGGTTCCTCCTGCTCGGTGACTCCCACGCCGGCTGTGTCGGACGGGCCGCACGGCAGGCGCACCTGCCGTTCGTGGGGGGCCCGGTCGGCTCGGGGCGGGATTTCCTCGGACCGTTCCTCGGCACCGGCGACGGTGCGGGTGACGGTGGCCCGGTCTTCCGGGACGCGGCGGTCGGGCGGCTGGTCGGGGAGTTCCTGGAGCAGCTCGGCGGGTGCGGGTTCGCGGGGCTCGAGGTGCCGCTCGTGTGCACGTTCGGGCTGAGCGCCCACACCGTGGCCACGCGGCAGAACTGGGACCTGCACCGCGACCGGCACGGCGCGGTGCCCGAACGGTTCCTGCGCAGCGGCCTGTTCGCCGACCTGGTCCGGGCGAGTGTCCGCGGCGCGCTCGCCTTCTACGGCCGCACGGCCGCCCTCGGACTGCGAGTGCTGGCCGTCATGCCCCCGCAGCGGGTGCCCGGCATGTCCGACCCGGCCGTCTTCTTCGCCGCCCAGGACGTGATCGGAGCCGCACTCAGCGACCGCGGCGTGGAGTTGATTGATCTGCGGGCCCGCGTCACCGACGGCTCGGGATACCAGCGACCGGTCTTCTGCCAGCCCGACGACACGATCCACGGCAACCTCGCCTTCGGCCGCCTGGTGGTCGCCGAACTCCTCGACGCCGGGCTCTGACCCGGCTCCCTCTCCGACGCATCCGTCCAGCCCGTCCAGCCCGTCCAGCCCAAGGAGGTCCCCATGGAGGACTACGCACTGCGCGCCGTGGAACGGCTCACCACCCGCCCCGCCGAGCCCTACGACACCCTCTCCGTCGCCCCCATCACCCCCGTGCTGGGCGCCGAGGTGACCGGGCTCGACCTGTCCCGCGAGCTGACGCCGCAGCAGGAGAAGGAGCTCAGGCACGCGTTCCACACCCACCACGTGCTGGTCTTCCGGGACCAGGACCTCACCCCCGGGGAACACAAGCGGTTCGCGGGCGTCTTCGGCGAACTGCACCCCGTCGCCCTCGCCGCCGAGGGGTCGGACCCGCACATCCTGGAGATCAAGGCGGACAAGGACTCCAAGGCCGTCGCCGGGAACGGCTGGCACTCCGACGGCACCGCCGACCCCGCGCCCTCCCTCGGCTCCATGCTGTACATCACCACGATCCCCGAGGGCGGCAGCGGCGGCGACACCCTGTTCGCCAACATGCACCTCGCCTACGACCTGCTCTCGCCCGCCCTGCGCGGCTTCCTGGACGGTCTGACCGCCCTCCACGACGGCGCCAAGCCCTGGACGGACGCCGGGCTGACCCCGCCGCCGGAGTACGACGTGCCGCGCACCGAACAGCCGGTCGTGGTCCGCCATCCGGAGAACGGCCGCAAGCTGCTGTTCGTCAACGCCCCCTACACCTCGCACATCACCCAGCTGTCGCGCGCCGAGAGCGACGCCCTGCTGGGGATGCTGTACGCGCACATCGCCCGCACCCCGCTGCTGCACTGCCGGGTCCGCTGGCAGGAGCGCACGCTGGTGTTCTGGGACAACCGCAGTGTGCAGCACCACGCGGTGTGGGACTACTTCCCGCACACCAGGGAGGGCCGCCGCGTGGCGATCGACGGCACGTCCCTGACCGCCTGACCCGCCGCCGCAGGGAGACCGCACATGGCCACGACCACGGCCGCCCCGGCGGCATTCCTCGACGCCCTGCGGACCGGGGCCGCCGAGCCGCCCGGGGCCGGCTGGCCGGCCTGGCTGTGGCGGCTCGCCGGCACCCTCCACGGCGCACTGCCGCCGCCCGCCGCGGACGCCTGGGCGACCCGTCTGCACGCGCTGCTCGGCTCCGCGACGCCTCCGGCCGGGCTGCGTGCCGTGCACGTCTGGCAGGCGGACACCGTGCTGCCGCTGCTCGCGGGCACGGCGGACACGGCCGCGCCGACGGCCCTGCACCGCGCGGCGGCCCGGGGCACACCGGCCGGCCGGACCACCTGGCGGTCCGCTCTCGGCCCGCTCCTGCTGCGGCTGCACGACGCCGCCTACGACCGTTCCTCCGCCTACGCGCAGGCCCTCGGGGGCGCCCGTGACCACGCCCTGGCCAACGGGTACCCGGCGGACGAGGCCGACGCGTACGGTCACGCGTACGCCCGTCTCGCCACCGAGGCGAACGCCCGCGCCTGTGCCGAGGCCCACGCGCAGGCCGTCGGCGCGGCGCTCGCGACGGCGTACGCGGCCGACGACGCCCGGGCCTACGCCGACACGTTCCCCGAAGCACAGCTCAGGGCCGTCCTGCGCGCCGCGGCGGCGGCCGACGCGCCCCGGCCGGGACCCCTGGCCGACGGCCTCCTGACGGCACTCACCACCTCGCGGCCCTGAACTCCAGGGCGGCGCCGGCCGGTTCGGGAGGGCGGACCAGCGGTCAGCGCAGAGACGGGAACCGGTCGCGCGGAAGCGGTCGCGCTCGGGCAGCGGACCAGGCGGGCGGACTGGGCCCGCGCTTGTCACGGTCGGTGGCCGCGGCTCGGTTCCATGACTCTGTTGATCGCTCGTTCGACGGTGTTGCGCTTCCCGTACCGCGCTCCGTCGAAGCCGTGACCCCGTCGCCGACGGACAGCGTGGCTGGAAGCGGCGTCCGGGAGTCTGCGACGGCTACGGCGCCGCCGTGCGGCCACGGTCCGGGAGCACCAGCCGACAGGTGTCCCCCGGCGCCACGAGCACCGCGCGGTCCGGTAGCCGGATGTCGATGGGCGAACGGTCGGAGGCGGGCACCAGTATCTCCAGCCGTCCTCGCGCCAGGCGCAGCCGTACACCCCAGTGCCCCCGGTAGCGGAGGGACACCGCGTACGTCGACAGCTCCGGCAGTGGCACCGGGTCGAGCCAGAGCGCTCCGTCGCGGGTCTCCAGCCCGGTGAGCCCACGCTGGACGAGGTCCAGGGTGCCCGCCATCGCGCCGAGGTGGATCCCCTCTCCGGTGGTGCCGCCCTGGACGTCGGCGATGTCGCCCCGCAGTGCCTCCTGGACGAACCTCCACGCGTCCGCGCGCCGGGCGCGGGCCAGCACCCAGCCGTGGACCAGGCCGCTGAGGGTGGAGCCGTGGCTGGTGCGGCTGAGGTAGTAGTCGACGGTGCGCGGCCAGATCCCGTCGTCCAGTGGGTAGCCCAACTGCTCGAAGAGTGCGCGGAGTTCGGCCGGTGAGAAGAGGTAACCGAGCATCAGGACATCGGCCTGCTTGGACGCTTTGTAGCGGTTGACGGTGTCGCCCTCCGCCTCCAGGATCCGGTCGAGGCGGCGGATGTCGCCGTATCGCTTGCGGTAGCCGTCCCAGTCGAGTTCGGCGAGGTCGCCGTAGCCGTCGAACTGGCTGACGACGCCGTCGTGGAAGGGGACGTGGAGGGTACGGGACACGTCCTCCCAGTGTGCGAACTCGCTGTCGTCGAGGCCGATCCGGCCGGTGAGTTCACGGCGGCGCGGCTCGGGCAGCGTGCGCAGCAGTTCCAGGGCGCGGGTGAGGACCCAGGCGGCGGTGACGTTGGTGTAGGCGTTGTCGTCGAGGCCGGGGTGCGGGGCGTCCGGGTAGGCGTCGTGGTATTCGTCGGGGCCCATCACGCCCTGGATGCGGTGCCGGCCGAGGCGGTCGTTCCAGGTGGCCGAGTCCGCCCAGAAGCGGGCGATCTGCAGGAGGGTCTCGGCGCCCTCGCCGTCCCGGAAGCCGGTGTCGCCGCTGGCCTCGCAGTACTGCCACACGTTGTAAGCGACGGCCGATCCGATGTGCCACTGGAGCCGCGAGTGGTCCGGGAGCCAACGTCCCGAGCGGGGGTTGAGGTGCAGTTCCTGGGACTCCTCGCGCCCGTCGCTGCCGCTCTGCCACGGGTACAGCGCACCGCGCCGGCCCTGCGCACGAGCGGCCGCGCAGGCCTGCTCCAGGCGCCGGTACCGGTAGCGGAGCAGGGCGCGGGAGACCTCAGGGAAGTGCAGGTTGAGGAAGGGCAGCACGAACAGTTCGTCCCAGAAGACGTGCCCCCGGTACGCCTCCCCGTGCAGCCCGCGGGCCGGCACGCCCACGTCCAGGTCCGCCGTGTGCGGGGACAAGGTCTGGAGAACGTGGAAGAGGTGCAGCCGCAGAATTTGTCCGGCCCGGCCGGGGACGTCCAGCTCGGCTCGCCACCAGAGGTGTTCCCACGCCGTCCGGTGCGAGTCGAGGAGAGCTTCGAAACAGGGAGCGGCTCCGACACGGTCGACGGCGGCCCGCAGGGGGTCGCCGATCGCGGAGTCACGCGAGGTGTGGACGGCCGCGATCTTGTCGACGGCGACGGTACGTCCGGGCGTGAGCCCGAGCCGGAGTCGCTGCACGGCTCGCAGCGGCTCGGGCGTCGCGCCGGTGATCCGCGCGTCGGACACCAGCCGGGCCGCGACGCCGATGCGGATGCCGGAGGTGCTGGTGCGGCAGCGCAGCCACACCGTGTCCGGGGCGGCGACTCCGCCCTGCACATCGGTCAGATGGCAGCCGTCGAGGTCGCGGTAGCGCGGCACCCCGGCGTTGGTGACGCTCCCGTCGAGGGCGGCCTCGACCTCCAGCTCCCCGGCGTAGCCCTCGGTGGTGAACTCGGTGCGCAGGGCGGCCAGGTGCGCGTCGTCCATGTGGACGACGCGCACCTGGCGGACGGAGAGCACACCGCCGTCCCCGAGGGCGAAGCGGGTCCGGCGCTCCAGGAGGCCGGTGGCAAGGTGCAGGACCTGGCGGTGGTCGAGCACCGTGGCGGTGTCCGGGGTGAGCCAGTCCCCACCGGGGAGACGGAACCGGAGCGGCAGCCAGTTCGGGAGGTTGGCCATGTCCTCGTTCTCGATCCGGCGTCCCGCCACGTCCGAGGTGAGCCGGTTGTAGCAGCCGGCCGCGTAGGTCCCGGGGTAGTGCACGTCGTCGGCGGTGCACTCGGGCAGGGCGCCGCGGGTGGCGAAGTAGCCGTTGCCCAGCGTGCACAGCGACTCCCGCAATCGCTCGTCGGCGGGCAGGTAACCCTCGTACTCCCACGTCCAGCCGCTCACTTCGGCTCCCTGTCCGCAAGTGCCCGCCGTGGAGAGCCGGCGGGCCACCCGGCCAGGGCCGCGTTCCGCGGCGCGTGGTGGGGCCGAACGGCCATACGGCGCTCCCTCCGCCAGGGGAACCGGCTGAGCGGGTCGCCCGCCTCGGCGTCTGTCGACAGGTGCAACGATCACACCGACTGCGGCACAACCGCCACAGGGCACTTCGCGTGGTGAAGCAGTGCGTGGGCCACCCGGCCCAGCTGCAGACCGACGTGGCCGTTCCGACGCCTCGCTCCCACGACCACGAGGTCGGCGGCGGCCGAGCGGTCCACGAGGATCCGATGGGCCGGCCCCTCGGCCGTCACGCTGCGGACCGTGACCTTCGGATGGGCGGCCATGGCTTCGCCGAGCAGCGTGTCGAGCAGCGCCGACGCCTTCGCCTCGTGCTGACGGGTGAGCTCCCCGAGCGCCACCTGGTTCCCCACCTCGTGGGCCGGGCAACGCCAGGCCCGGACGACGTACAGGACGCAGGCGCGGGCCTCGGCCTCGTGGAAGGCGAACCGTACGGCCTCCTCTGCGGTGTCGGGCTCCCCCGCGCCCAGCAGGATCCGCTCGTGACCGCCGGCCAGGCCGGCCGTGTCGCCCCGCACCACGATCACCGGGCAGTGTGCCCTGGCCGCCACGGCGAGGCCGACCGACCCGAGGAGCAGGCCCGTCAGCTCACCCCGGCCGCGGGACCCGGTGACCAGGACATGCGCGTTGTCGCCCTCACGCAGGAGGGCGTACACCGCGTCGTCGGGGAAGATGTCGGTGGTGACCTTCACGTCGGGGCAGCGCTGTGCGATCCGCTCGGCCGCGGAGGCGACGATGTGTTCGGCCAGCACGCGTTCCGAGGGGCGTTCCGTGCCTTCCGACGGCACTCCGGCCTCGTAGCGCTCCCAGCGGGAGGCATAGACCAGCCGCAGCGGAAGGTCTTGGCGGGCGGCCTCGTCCGCCGCCCAGTCGAGGGCGAGCAGGCTTCCGTCCGATCCGTCGACGCCTACGACGAGGGGAAGTGTCATCGTCCCCACCGCCTTTCGTCGGACTGCCACGTCGTGCAGCAGGGGGCTCCGATGTCACCGTGCCACCTTCCGGCGACGGGTTGCAGGGGCCACTCGGCCCGTTCGGATGCCCGGTCAGCCCCTGTCGGCGCGGAGCCACGCACCGGACGCTGGGCCCGGGCCCACCGGAGGGGAGGGCTCCTGGTAAGACCCGTCTCCGCACGGATCATGGCCTGGAAGGAGGCTCGGACATGAAGCCCACGAAGGTCGGCGCGGTCATGGTCGCCGACGTCGTCACCGCTGGGTACGGCACGCCGTTCAAGGAGTTGGTGCGGCTCCTGGAGGAGCACCGCATCAGCGGCCTTCCGGTGGTCGACGAGGACGACAAGGTGGTCGGCGTGGTCTCCGCGACCGACCTCATGCTGCACCAGACCCGCGACCCCGAGCACGACCACACGCACGTCATGGGCCGCGGCGCCCGGCGTACGGCGGTCAAGACCAACGCGACCACGGCGGCCGGTGTCATGTCGGCGCCCGCCGTCACCGTCCGATCCGATGCCACGGTCACCCAGGCGGCCCGGCTGATGGCCGCCCACCGTGTCGAACGCCTGCCCGTGGTCGACGCGGAGGACCGGCTGGTCGGCATCGTCACCCGTGGGGACCTGCTCCGGGTCTTCCTGCGTTCCGACGACGACATCGTGCGGGAGGTCCGGGAAGAGGTTCTCGGCAACACCCTCTGGCTGGCCCCCTACACCGTCGAGGTCACAGCGCAGGACGGCGTGGTCACCCTCACCGGCCGGCTGGAACGGCGCAGTGAGGTCCCGGTCGCCGTCGGCATGACGCGCCGGCTGGACGGTGTCGTCGATGTCGTGGACCGCCTCTCCTACCGGATCGACGACAAGCACCTGCGGCCTACCGAGCAGAAACTGCACGGGGTGGCCGACGACTGGTTCCGCAAGCTCTGACGGCGAAGCTGGACGTGGGTCTGGCGCCGTCCCCGCGGGGACGGCGCCAGACCCACGTCCAGCTGTTCAGCAGTGCACTGAGGTCCGGTGACCGGACGGTGTCGACGGCCGGCGCGGTTCTCGCGAGGCCGTGCTGTGCCGCCGACGGTTGCGCAGCCGGGCGGTCAGCGCGTCGAACGCCGTGGTGAACACCGCGGTGAGGATCGCCGTCGTCGCCAGCGCCAGCACCAGCAGGACGGAGAAGTGCTCCCAGAACTCCGGTGTGAGGCTCGTGCCCACTGTCATCGCCCTCCCTGATCGGGGTCGTTCCCGTACTCCCAGCAAACTCCGACGCCCCTCGCGAGGCATGAGCCGGACGGCCCTGGGCACGGCCCTGGGCCACCTTGCCGTGGAGGCCGCGGCGCCCGGGGCCGTCGGCCCCGGGCATGGAACACGCCCGGGGCCGAACGACCCCTTGCCGGGTCCGGGCGGCCCGTGGCGGCCGGGTCCGCCCGCGCCCACCCTGGGATCAGGGCCCCTCGGGCCCGTCCGTCCTTCCGAGGAGGAGACCATGCCCGGCAAACCGCACACCGTGAGCGACGTGATGACGCGTACCGTCGCCGCGATCGGCCGCGACGCGCCGTTCAAGGACGTCGTCACCCTGATGGAGGAGTGGAAGGTCAGCGCCCTGCCGGTGCTGGAGGGCGATGGCCGGGTGATCGGTGTCGTCTCCGAGGCCGATCTGCTGCCGAAGGAGGAGTTCAGGGACACCGACCCGGACCGGTTCACCCAGCGGCAGCGCCTCGACGACCTGGCGAAGGCCGGTGCGGTGACCGCCGGGGAGCTGATGAGCACGCCCGCCGTGACCGTGCACCCGAGCGCCACGCTCTCCCAGGCGGCACGCATCATGGCCCAGCGCAAGGTAAAACGACTTCCCGTGGTCAACGAGGAGAGCCTGCTCGAAGGCGTCGTCAGCCGCTCCGATCTGCTGAAGGTCTTCCTGCGCGGCGACGAGGAGCTCGCCGAGGAGGTACGGCACGAGGTCGTCGACCGTCTCTTCCCGCTGTCCGCCGACCACATCCAGGCCGAGGTCGCCGAAGGCGTCGTCACCCTCACCGGGTGGGTCGAGGACAACGGCCTTGCCGCCGTGGCCGAGCGGCTGGCACGTGCGATCGAGGGCGTGGTCGACGTCCACTGCTGCCTGGTCCCCGCTTCCGCCCGGAGCGACCCGCGCTGAGGAGTCCGGGCGGACAGGATCACCGCCGTGTCCGGTCCGTCGAGGGCGGGACACGGCGGTGTGCGTGGCCGGTGGTCACACCGGCCACGCACACCTGGTGTGGGATCGGCCGCCTCCCCCTGCGGGTCAGCCGGTCCGCACCGGAATGGTCCTGGTCCCCGGCTTCTCCTCCGGGACCGGGACCGGGACCGTGACGGTCACCGCGCCGTCGTCTTGTCATCCGCGGCCGCCTCGTCGCCCCTCGCTCCGGCGGGCAGCCGGACGGACCGGGCGAAGGTGCCGTAGCGGAATTCGGTACGGTGCTTCCTCCTGTCGGGTTCTCATGTCCAGCCTGACGCAAGGGCGTTGCGACAGCCGTGGGCCGACCGGCCCTGTCCTGGCTCCGGTCGGCCCTCTCCCTCCTGAGGTCATCCCTTGCCCCCGCTGAAGTTCCGCCACTGGGGCCCGATCCGCTGCCATTCCGCGTCCCATTCGGCAAGGCGCCGGCGCATCAGACGGCTGCGCAGGACCCGTCCGGCGCCCCACACCGCGGTGGCTGCGAGCGGTGCCACGAGGGCGGCGGCTGCGACGGAGTCGAGGGCCGTCTCGCTCCCGCTCGTCGGTGGAGCGGCCACCCGTTCACCGCGATCCACCCAGACCGGTAGCCGACTGCCGGCGGTGGCTGTGGGAACGGCCTTCGCCAGGCCGGTGTGCGCGGAACCGTCCAGGGCCGTCCAGCGCACCGTGACCCACACTTTCCCCGCGTCGTAGCCGACCACCACGGGTGTGCCGTTCTTCGCGTTCTCGGTCAGTTCGGCGGACACCACGTGAAGGGCGGCACGCCGCTCGGCGAACGCGTGGTCCACGGTCGCGCCGGCCCACCATCCGGCGAGCAGCCCGCCGACGACGGTCACGGTCCAGACGGCGAGCACGATCCAGGCCTCGACCACGTCACTGTGGCGCCGCAGCGGGTTCCGCCGCCAGTGCCAGAACGGTCCGCAGGTCATGCGGCCGGGATTCGCTCCGGTCATGATCCACCGCTTCCTTCCGGGAGCCGGTGCGCACGGCCCCGGTGGGGCGGGACGCGCCCGGCGTCGGGAAGATCGGGGTCGAGGTCCGGGCGGCGGGGCGGACCCGCCAGCGCGCACTCCACGGCGACCACGCCGTCGACGCCCCGCACCCACCCGACGGCCACGGGGATCAGCGCGGTGTCCGGGACGCGGCCGGTGAGGGTGACGACGCCGTCGCGGACCAGGACGCGTACCGGTTCGGCCGAGTCGGGGAAGAGGTGGGGGAGGATCTGGCGCCGGATCTCCTCGGCGATGTCCTCGTCCCCCCTCAGGAACACCTTCAGCAGGTCGGCTCGGCTGACGACCCCCTGGAGCAGGCCGTCCGCGTCGACCACCGGAAGCCGTTTCACTCCGTGCCGGGCCATCGTGCGCGCGGCCTCGGGCAGCGGGGCCTCGGGGCGGACGGTGATGGCCGGCGTGGTCATCAGCGCGGCAGCGGTCACGGATGCGGACTCGGGGGAATCCGGCCCTGACCTGCCCTGGCCGTAACCGGCCGGAGCTGCGGTGCGGGCTTCCTCCTTGTGCAGGAGGTCGGCCTCCGAGACGACGCCGACGACGCGTCCGTCGTCGTCCAGGACGGGGGCCGCGCTCACCTGCCACCGCTGCAGGGCCTTCACTATGTCCTTGAAGGCCGCCCCGTGCCGCAGCGCGAGGACGGTCTGGGTCATCACGTCGCTCACGACGTGCGGAGTGCCGGTCATGGCGACCTCCAGGGTTCGGCAGCCGTGGTCCGACACCCCCAGGATCGGCCATCCGCCCTCGGAAGGCATGAGCCGAACGGTCCTCTTCCCGGTCCCGGAATTCCCTGGCTGGGACACGAGGGCAGGCTCAGCCCGTTGCTACGGTTCCTTCACGACCGGCACCCGCCATACCAGCGTCGTTCCCCCGCCCCCGGGCTCCCCGGGACAGTCCCAGTCCAGCCGGCCGCCGAGTTCCGCCGCGCGTTCCGCCATGTTCCGCAACCCACTGCGCCGGCCCCCCGGCGGGATACCCACCCCGTCGTCCCTCACCGTCAGCACCAACTCCCGCCCATCGGTCTCCACGACCACCTCCACACGGCCGGCGCGCGCATGCCGGGCCACGTTCGTCAGCGCCTCGGACAAAACCGCCACCGCATGGTCAGCGACCTCCCCGGACACATCCGTGTCCAGCAGCCCCTCCATCCGCACGCTCGGCGCGAACCCCAGCGCCGAAGCCGCCTCACCGGCCACCCGCACCGCACGCGCCCGCAACCCACTGCCCACACCACCCTCCCGCGCCCGCAACCCGAAAATCGTCGACCTGATGATCTTGATGGTCTCGTCCAGATCATCCACCGCCCGCAACACCCGCTCCGCAGCCTCCGAATGCTCGATGAAACGCCCCGCACTCTGCAACGTCATCCCCGTCGCGAACAACCGCTGAATCGCCAGATCATGCAGATCACGCGCGATCCGATCACGATCCTTCAGCACCGCGATCTCCTCCGCGTCCCGCCGCCGCTCCGCCAACTCCATCGCCAAAGCCGCCTGCGCCGCGAACACCTCAAGCGGCTCGGTCTCCTTCACCGTGAACAACGGCCCACCCGCCTCACGCGCCAGCAACACCACACCCCGCACCCCCGCCTCACCGGTACCGATCGGACTGGCCACCGCCGGCCCCAGCCCGGCAAACCGCGCCGGCTCCGGCGAAACCCGCTCGTCACGCACCACATCCACACTCGTCACCAACGCACCCCGCCCGAACGCCAACCCCATCAACGTCCGATCCGGCGAAAGCACCAACCCCCGATGCGCCTCCGCATCCACACCCACCGCGACCACCACCGTGAGCGAGTCCGTCTCCGCCACCGGGACCGCGACCGCGGCCAACGCCGAACCCGTGATCTCCCTCGCCTGCTCGGCGATCAACCCGAGAGCCCCAGCACCCGGACCACCCGACATCAGACTGTTCGTGATCTCCGCACTCGCCCGCAACCAACGCTCACGCAGCCGCGACTCCTCATACAACCGGGCATTGTCGATCGCCACCCCCGCCGCCACCGCCAGCGTCGACGTCACCGACACATCCTCCTCGTCGAACTGACCCCCACCCCGCTTCTCCGTCAGATACAGATTGCCGAAAACCTGCTCACGCACCCGGATCGGAACCCCAAGGAAAGAGTTCATCGGCGGATGATTCGGCGGGAAACCATACGAAGCCGGATGCCCGGACAACTTCGCCAGCCGCAACGGCTCCGGCTCACGGATCAACTCACCGAGAATCCCATGACCCTCCGGAAAAGAACCGATCCGGGCGATCTCCTCCTCACTCACCCCCACCGTGTGAAACGCCGACAACCGCCTGCCGTCCGGCCCGATCACACCCAACGCCCCGTACTCGGCATCCACCAGCACCGCCGCCGCCTCCACGATGCTCCGCAGCACCTGCTCCAGATCCAACTCCCGGCCCACCGAGAGCACCGCCTCCAGCAGACTGTGCACCCGATCCCGAGTACCACGCGCCGCATCCAGCCGCGCCTGCAACTCCCCCAGCAACTCATCCAGCCTGAGCTGCGGCAACCGCACCCGGGCCGCCTCATCACCCTCCACCGCACTCCTCCCGACCCCGTCCACCCACACACCGGCAGGCCCGGTCAACGCCCACCGTAATGCGAGCCGACCGGCGTGGACATCCGGATCGGGTCAAGTAGTCGGCATGTGCTACGGAGCCGCACGCTCGTGCTGGGCGAACGGGCAACACCTGCGTCGGCACGGGAACTCGGACTCTCGTGACGACGGAATCAGCACGGACTCCCCTCCCCGGTGTCGCTCCGCTCGTTCACCGGTCAGTCATGCGGTACGACCGTGGTCTCGTCCGTCCGCCGTTTCGCCCTGTGTGGATGCGTGGCTATTCCGTCGCCCGGCCCGGCCCGGCTCCGACCGTGATGCGGCGCCCGGTCACGGAGCGGGGCTCGATCCGCACCCACAGATCGCGATCGCCGCCCGCCCACGGGGTGCTGTAGGCCGAGAAGGTGAGCCGGCGCACCTCCTCCGCCTCGTTCACCCGGCTGGCCGGTCCGCGTACCAGGACGCTCCAGCCCTCGCCGAAGGCGTCGTCGATGCGGTCGACCTCGAAGGCCACCTGACGGCCCGCCGCCATGGACGGTGTGGTCTCGTCCGCGGTCCTGAAGACGACCGCGCCGTCGACGACGCTGTAGTTGACCGGGAGGATGACCGGGCCGGAGGCGGTGTCGACGCCGAGGCGTCCGACGCCGTGCGAGCCGAGCAAGGTCCTGCACTCGGCCGGGTTCAGTTCGGTGAACTCGGGGCGGTATCCCGCCCGGCCGGGTCCGGGCGGGGTGTCGATGTCGCCTCCGCTGAGGTGCGACATGGTGGTGTGCAGGACGTCGGCGAGCCTGAGCAGGACGCCCGTGCCCGGCGCGGCCTCGGGGTGTTCCTCCAGGTACCCCAGATAGCCGGCATCGATGCCGCACCGTTCGGCCGTCTGCTCGCGGGTGAGGCCGAGTTCGTTGCGGCGGGCCGCCACGCGGCGCCCCAGGTCGCCCAGCGCCGGTCCTTCTGCCGTGTGCGGCCGTACCTGTTCGGTCATGACGGGTCACGTCCTCTCGTCGGTCAGGTCCCGCGGACGGCGACCTCGTGCTGCTCCCCGCCGAGCACGACCTTGAGCGCACCGGTGTGGGCGGCGCGGGCGAAGACGTCGTACGCCTCGGCCATGTGATCGAGGGGGAAGGTGTGGGTGACCAGTTGTGCCGTGGGCAGCCGGCCGGCGGCGGCCATCCGCAGCAGGGTGGGGGTGGACCGGGTGTCCACCAGGCCCGTGGTGATGGTCACGTTCTTGATCCACAGGTCTTCGAGGTGCAGCGTGGCCGGCTTGCCGTGCACGCCGATGTTGGCGACGCGGCCGCCGGGCCGGACCATGCGCGTGCACAGCTCGAAGGTCTCCGGGACGCCGACGGCCTCCATGACGACATCCGCGCCGAGTCCGTCGGTGAGGTCGGCGATCAACTGCTCCGGCGCTTCCCTGGCGTCGGCCACCGCGTCCGCGCCGAGGCGCTTGGCGGCCTCCAGCCGGGCGGGGGCCAGGTCCACGGCGACGATCCGCTCGGGGGAGAACAACCGGGCTGTGGTGATCGCCGCGAGGCCGATCGGGCCCGCGCCGACGATGGCGACGGTGTCGCCTGGGTGCACCCGGCCGTTGAGGACGCCGACCTCGTAGGAGGTCGGGAAGATGTCGGCGAGGAGCACGGCGTCCCTGCTGTCGACCGTGCTGGGCAGCGCGTGGACGGACAGGTCCGCGAAGGGGACACGGACGTACTCGGCCTGGGTGCCGTCGATCAGGTGGCCGAGGATCCAGCCTCCGCCGCCGCGGCACTGGCCGTACATCCCTTCCCGGCAGTAGGAGCAGCGCCCGCAGGAGCTGATGCAGGAGACCAGCACGCGGTCTCCCGGCCGTACGGTCCGGACGTCACTGCCGACCTCGACGATCTCGCCGACGGCCTCGTGACCGAGGATCGTGCCGAGCTGCACCTCGGGGACGTCGCCCTTCAGGATGTGCAGGTCGGTCCCGCAGATCGTGACGGCGTCCACGCGCACGACGGCGTCGGTGGGCTCCTTGATGGCCGGATCGGGGGCCTCTTCCCAGGCGGACTGCCCGGGGCCGTGGAAGACGAAGGCCTTCATGGGGTCGCTCACCGTCCTTGGTCCGCTGCGGGGCCCGGGTCTGCGGATGCCGGGGTATCGCCGGTGTTGCCCCGCACTTCCAGCTTGTCCTCTCCCGTGCGGGTCCGCTTGGGCCGTCCGGCCCTCATCGCCTGCCGGGCGGCCGCTCCCCCGGGACAACCGGACATGGGTCGTTCGAGCCCGCCGGCACGAGTCCAGGAGGGACCGAACGGCCCTGGCGGTTCCGGTACTCTCCGGCCCTCGCCGATCTGACGTCCGGTGCGGAGCCCGATCCGGAGCTCGGCCTGAGCCCCGTCTCCTTCATCGACTGCTCCGGCCTGGGGCTGCTGTGCCGGGCCCGCAACCGGCTCCGCTGACGTTTCGGCAGACTGCGCCTGGTCACGCCGGGCCGCGGCTTCCCTCGGTTGCCGCGCTGCACGGGCTTGCGCGACGCCTTCGAGCTGCATCCCGGCCTCCCCGACCCCTGGACCGGTCTCCTCCGCGGCCGCCTGAGCCAGTCCCGGTGAGGGCTGAACGGCCCATCTGCCCGGTGGAGTTGACCCCGAGCAGCCCTACGGCGGTCCCTGGTCGGCCCATGTCCCGGCGCGGGGCCGGCTGACACCTTCGGCAGTGTCACCACGGCAAGGAGCCGCGACAAGGAGGAGGTGCGGACGGATGCGCAGGACCCGGCGTGTGAAGAAGCCCCTGTGGCGGTGGCGGAGCAACCCGCTGCGACGCCGCGTCGATGTCGTCGAGGCCTGGGTGGTCCTGGCCGTATGGGCGCTCGTCGTGGTGGGAGGAACGGTCGCCGGACTGGTCGCCGCCGGGGCCGCGGACGAGGTCCTAGCGCACCAGCGGGAGGAGCGGGAGCCCGTGCGGGCAGTGCTGCTCGTCGATGTCCCGACGAGCACTTCGGGCATCGGCACGGAGAGCGAGCGTACGCCGGCCACCGTGGCCTGGACCGCGTCCGACGGCTCCAGGCGCACCGGCAGGACCCTCGTGGACACCGGTACCAAGGCCGGTTCCCCCGTCGTGGTCTGGCAGGACCGCCAGGGCCGTCTGGTCACCAGGCCGCCGAGCGCCGGCGCGGCCGCCGTCGAGGCGGGTGTCCTGGGGGCCGCGGCCGGCTGCGCGCTGGCCGGAGCCGTCTTCGGGGCCGGAGCGGTCGTCCGGTGGCGGCTGGAGCAGCAGCGGCTCGGTCTTTGGGACCGCGAGTGGACGACCGTCGGGCCTCGCTGGGGTCACAAGACCGGCTGAAGTCGAGCACCCCCTCTAATCCGCACCTACTCGGAAGGCGAACGGCGATGGAACCCGTGATCCTTGCCCGCAGTGACGCGTCGAAGCCCTGCCGGGCCGCGGTCGACTGGGCAGCCCGCGAGGCCGAGATGCGAGGTGTGGTGCTGCGCGTGCCGCGCAACCCGCTGCGGGAGCCCGGCCGGGCTTCGGTGATCGTCTGCGGCGTGGCCGGGGACGACGGCGCGCCGCCGTTGCGGTCCGGCTCCCTGTCGGCCACGCTCGTCGGCGCCGCTCACGCCCCGGTCGTCCTCGTCCCCGACCGGCTCGCGGCCTCCCGCCGGCGGACTGGAGTCACGCTCGGCGTGGACGCGCGTGATCCCTCCGGCGCGGGCCTCGGCTTCGCCTTCGAGAGCGCCCGGCTCCGGGGCGTGCCTCTGCATGTCGTGCATGTCTGGGGGCTGCCCGCGGGCGCCGTCGAGCGGCCCTTCGGCGTCCCGGAGAGGGACCGCGCCACCTGGGAGGACCACGAGGTCCAGTTGCTGGCCGACGCCCTGCGCCCATGGCGCGAGAAGTTCCCCGACGTGCGGGTGCTGGAGGACGTCCGGCTGCTCGGCCCCGTGGAGGCGTTGCTGCGCTGCTCCGAGCGGGCCGCACTGGTCGTGGTCCCGTGCGATTCAGGGGCCACCGTCTGGGAGGCGGCCGCTCGGGCCCTGCTGCGACGCGCCACGTGCGCCGTGGCCGTCGTACCGTCGTGAGCCGGGGCCCCTGCCGCAGCCGGCCGACCGGTAGTGCGGGAGCGTGAACACGTTCACGCTGGTAGCAGGACCCGAGAGGTCTCCTTCGAGCCCTGGCTCCCGGCAACTGTGAGGAGAACACCATGACCGGCGGCCCGCACCAGGTAGGCGACGTGATGACGCGTGCCGTCGTCGCCGTGGGCCGCGAGGCCCTGTTCAAGGACATCGTCGGCCGCATGGACGGCGGGAGAATCAGCGCCCTGCCAGTGCTGGAGGGCGACGGACGGGTGGTCGGGGTCGTGTCCGAGGCCGATCTGCTGCCCAAGGAGGAGTTCCGGGACGGCGATCCGGACCGGTTCACGCAGCTGCGCCGGCTGTCCGACCTGGCCAAGGCCGGGGCGGTGCACGCGGAAGAGCTGATGAGCACCCCGGCCGTCACCGTCCACGCCGACGCCACGCTGCCGGAGGCCGCCCGGATCATGGCGATACGGCACGTGAAACGGCTGCCCGTCGTGAACGCCGAGGGCGTGCTGGAAGGGGTCGTCAGCCGTGGCGATCTGCTCAAGGTGTTCCTGCGGCCCGACAACGACCTCGCCGACGAGATCCGGCGCGACGTCGTCGACCCCCTCTTCCCCGCCCCCGTCGAGCCGGTGCACATCATGGTCACCGAAGGCGTCGCCACCCTGACCGGACGAGTCACCGACGGCACCCGTATCCCGCTCGCGGTGCGCCTGGTCCGCGGCGTCGAGGGCGTGGTGGGCGTGGACTGCCGCCTCACCGCGGCGGACTCCTGACGGCGGCCGAGGCGCGCCGTTCACCTGCTCCGGGTACGCCCCCCTCCCCGGTCGCTCAGGCCTCGCGCTGCCAGATCAACGGTGGGCCACGACGGCGACGGGCGCACTGACGTGATGCAGGGCGGCATGGGTGACATGACCGATGTGGGCGCCGAGGGAACCGGTACGGATGCGCCGGCCGACGACTACCAGGGACGCGTCGCGGGCCGCGCCGACGACGACCTGCGCGGCGCTGCCGCAGCGGCTCGCCTCGATGACGTCGACGCCCGGGAACTTCTGCCGCCAGGGGCGCAGCGCCTCGGCCAGAGCGGTGCGGTGGCTGCGTTCGAGGTCGTCCTGGAGTTCCGCGTCGCCAGGGAAGCGGTAGTAGGTCGTGGCCGTCTCCGGCCAGGCGGACACCACGCGCAGCGGTGTCTCCCGGCGGGCGACGGCATCGAAGGCGAACTCCAGCAGCGTGTCGCTGGGGTGATCGGCGTCGAGGGCGAGCACCACCGGCCGGAACGGGGTGGCGGCGGACGGCACGCCCGCCGGATCCATCCGGTGCTCGTCGGCGGCCTGCTCGCCCTCACGCACCAGCACCACGGGCCGTGCCACCCGGGCCACGACGGCCAGGCTCACCGAGCCGACCACGAAGCCGCCGATGCCGCCGAAACCCCGCGAGCCCAGCGCGAGCAGCTCGGCGGAGTCCGCGGCCTCGCAGAGGGCGTCGGGCACGGGACCCGTCAGTTGTTCGGTGAGCACCTCGAGGCCGGGGTGCCGCAGGCGAAGACCCTCTGCGGCCTCGCCCGGCATCCGCCGCGTCCAGTGCTGACGGGTCTCGGGACCCACCAGCGGAGCCTGCGACACGAGTGCCGGGGCGGGCTCCGCGACATGCACGAGCTTCAGCGGCAGGCCGCGCAGCAGGGCTTCGCGCGCCGCCCACTCGGCGGCGGCCCGGCTCTCGGGCGACCCGTCGAGTCCCACAGTGACGGTTCGGGACATGATCTCCACCTCCGGCGACCGTTCCCTACCAGCGTGACGGCACGCTCCCGGGACGGTAAGGGCCGTCCGTCCCCCGGCAGGACCGACCGGCCCACCCGCGCGTCGACGGGGCAGCGGGCCGCCGCACCGCCGGCTGTCGGCGCATGCTTGAAGTAGTCATTCCGTTTTGTCCCGGACCCTGCGGAGTCATCATGTACGGGACCCCTCATCTCGTCGGCGACATCATGACCTCCCCGGTCGCCTCCGTGGGCCGCTGGGCCTCGTTCAAGGACGTGGTCGACCTGATGCACGACCGGGGGGTCAGCGCCCTGCCGGTGCTGGCGGGCGCGGGACGGGTCGTCGGCGTCGTCTCCGAGGCCGACCTGCTGCCCACCGAGGAACTGCGGGACAGCCCGGAGGCGGGCTATGCGCTGCTGCCGCCCGCCGACGTGGTCAAGGCCGGTGCGGTGACCGCGGGAGACCTGATGACCTCGCCCGCGATCACGGTCCGGCCGAACGCCACCCTGGCCGAGGCCGCGCGCGTCATGGCCCGGAAGAAGGTCAAGCGACTGCCCGTGGTGGACGAGCACGGTCTGCTGACAGGTGTGGTCAGCCGCGGTGACCTGCTCAAGGTCTTCCTGCGCGAGGACGACGACATCGCCGGCGAAATTCGGCGTGACATCGTCCCGCTTCTCTTCCCGTCGCGGGACTCGGACGTCTGCGTGGACGTGCACGACGGCGTCGTCACGCTCAGGGGCGAGACCGGCGACACGTCCCTCGTACCCGTGGCCGCTCGCCTCCTGCGAGCCGTCGAGGGGGTGGTGGACGTCGACTGCGTGCTGACCCGGAAGGGGCAGCTGTTGCAGTCGTGAGGTGGCCGCCCCGCTGCGCACGGGCTTCGGTGCCCGGCTCCCCGCGGGATCATCGGACCCGGCACAGGGACCAATGGCCCCTGGTCCGTCGCCCGCACCGCCACCTGCAATGGAAGGGGAATCGGCGGCGGCACTCCCCGGCGCCGCCGCAGGGAGGAGGCGAGGGCGATGTCCGCTCCCGCATCAGCGAAGCAGACCGACCGGGCCACGGCGGACACCTGGTCCGGGGCGACCGGCGCCTCGACGCACGCCGCCATCGGCGACGAGATCGTCGTACGCGGTACCAGGGCCGGAGTCGCCGCACGGGACGGCGAGGTCGTCGGGCTCCACCATCCCGACGGCAGCCCGCCCTACGACGTGCGGTGGGCCGACAGCGGACGGGTGACCGTGTACTTCCCGGGGCCCGACTCCCGCGTCCGGCATCTGACGGCCGCGGCCCCCCGCACCCGGGAACCCGCGGAGCAGAGGCCGTCATGACCGGGCCCGGTGATCACCTGCCGATCGTGGTCGGCGTCGATCCGGACCCGGCTCACCGGATGGCACTGGCCTGGGCGGCGGACGAGGCGGCCCGGCGCCGGTTGCCGCTGCGTCCGGTCCTCGCCGAGGGCGTGCCGACCCGTGGCTACGGGAGGGGCCGGATCCCGGCGTCCTGGGAGGAGTGGAACGAGGCGCTGCACAAGGCGGGTCGACAAGTGCTGGACGAGGTCACGGAGTTCGTCGCGCAGCACCACCCGGGGCTCCGGGTGGACCCCTTGCTCGCCGAGGGCGATCCGGCGTGGGTGCTGCGGGAGCAGAGCCGTGGCGCCACGGCCGTCGTGCTGGGCTCGCGGCATCTGAGCCGGGCCCAGGAGGTGTTCGGCTCCGCGTCGGTCGCCGTGCCCCTCATGGCGCACGCCCGCTGTCCGGTGGTCGTCGTACCCGAACCCGAACACGTCACCCAGGACCCGGCGTACTACGTCGTCGGCGTCGACGGCAGCCCGCACTCGGCGGCCGCCGTGGACCTGGCGTTCGAGGAGGCCGCACTGCGCGGCGCCGGAGTCCGGGCCGTGTGCGTCTGGGAGCCGGGACCGCTGAGGATCTTCGACGAGTACGAACCGCAGCAGGAGGCCCGGCGGCTGCTCTCCGAGATCGTGGCCGGCCGCGGCGCCCGCTACCCGCAGGTGGACCTGCGCCACGAACTGGTCGCCGGACACCCCGTGCAGGTGCTCACCGACGCCTCGGCCCACGCGCTGGGTCTGGTGGTGGGCACCCGGGGCCGGGGCGGGTTCACCGGCATGCTGCTCGGCTCGGTCAGCCAGGGAGTGCTGCATCACGCGCGGTGCCCGGTCATCGCCGTGCCGTCCGGGCCCCGGTGATCCCACGGACGAAGCGAAGGGAACCCACCATGACCGCACAACCCGTCGACGCGCGCACCGTCGCGACGCTCGTGGCGGACGCCGTTGCCGCGCCCTCGCAGCACAACGCACAGCCGTGGAAGTTCCGTTACCTCCGCGACATCGGTGTCCTGCGCCTGTACGCCGACCTCGCGCGCACCCTGCCGCGCACCGATCCGCAGCACCGCGGTCTGCACCTGAGCTGCGGAGCCGCACTGCTCAACCTGCGGGTGGCCGCCGCCGCGGAGGCGCTGGCGCCGGTCGTCCGGCTGCTCCCGGAACCGGACTACCCGGATCTGCTCGCCGAGGTGCACCTGTGCGGCAGCGGACCGCCGGACACCGCGCTGGCTCTGCTGCGTCCCGCGGTCGGCCGCCGTCACTCCAGCCGCTACCCGTTCCAGGACGAGGAGATCCCGGCGGCGCTACGCGAGGGCCTGTGCGAGGCGGCAGACGCCGAAGGCGCACAGTTGCTGTTCCCCGGTGGGTGGCACGTGCAGTCGGTGCTGGAACTGGTGCGGGACGCCGAGGAGTGGGAGGCGCTGGACGCGGGGGTGCGCGGCGAGACCGCGCTGTGGGCCCACGCGGAACCGTCGGGGGACGAAGGGCCGACCGACGGCATCCCCGCAGAGGCGTTCGGCCCGGTACGCCGTGGCGGCGGTGCTCCCGTGCGCGACTTCGCCGCCGGACGCCCGATGCCGGACCGTCCCCGCGCGTCGTTCGAGAAGACGCCGAACATCGCCCTGCTCGGCACGACCGATGACCGTCCCGTGGACTGGCTGCGCGCCGGGCAGGCGCTGGAACGGGTCCTGCTGCGGGCCACCGCGGACGGACTGGTCGCCTCCGTGACCTCCCAGCCGCTCGAATGGCCGGACCTCCGGTGGGCGGCCCGCGACCCCCTCTCCGCCATGGGCCACGTGCAGATGGTGCTCAGGCTCGGTCACGGGCCCGAAGGGCAGCCGAGCCCCCGGCGGTCCTTGGGCGACGTGCTCGACGTCATGTGAGACCCGCCGACTCGCCCCGCACAGACCCTCGCAGCACCACTCGACGACAAGGAGCAGCCGCATGAAGGTGTCCGAGGTGATGACCGCGCCTCCCGTGCACGTCGACCCCGACGTCTCCCTGAAGGAGGTGACCGACTGGATGGCCGAGCGCGGCGTGGGCTCCGTCCTCGTCGTCAGGGACGGGGAGCTGTGCGGCATCGTGACCGACCGCGACCTCGCGCTGCGCGGCCTCGGCGGCGGCCTGGCGCCGGACTCGACCGTGGACGCGGTGATGTCCGCCGACGTCGTCACCGTCGACGCCGATGACGACCTCCGGTCCGCGTATCGCACCTTCGGCCGCGCGGGCGTACGCCGGTTGCCGGTCCTCGACCGGGGCCGGCTGGTCGGGGTGCTGACGATCGACGACCTGTTCCTGGACGTCTTCCGGCAACTGGCCGATCTGCTCGGCCCCGTGGCGTGGAGCGTGCTCCAGGAGCCGCCCGGACCGCCCTCGGCCAGAGGTGGTCGGCATGCAGCCTGAACCGGGTCGACCGGGGACGACCGCACTGCGCGAGGACGACCCGCCCGGCGCTGCCGTGCGCGCCGGAAACGGACTGTTCCCGGCCGCAGAACGGGGACCGCCCGCCATCTCCGTCCCCGCGCCGGCCCCGAGGTCTTCGCCGCCGTGGGCCGGGGACACGTCTGACGGCGCCTGGCCGCGCAGTTCACCGACCCCTTCGCCTGACGTTACGGAGGACGCATACGGCCTGGGGCCGTTCGCCTCTCCAGCAGGGACCTTCGGCCCTGTGAACGCGGTCCGGCCTCGTTCGACGGTGGGAGGGAGCAGTCCTCGAGCGACAGGCCGGAGTGAGGAGGACAGTGATGCACACGGCGCAGTGGAAGGTGGATCTCCACCTCTTCGAGGAGAACGACGGAACGACCAAGGCCCGCGTGGTGCTGAAGACCGGTACCACGTCACTCACCGCCCACGGATCCGCGCACTGCCATCCCGCGGACAGCAACGTGCCGGAGATCGGCGACGAGCTGGCGGCAGGCCGGGCCATGAACGACCTGGGACGGCAGCTTCTGAACATCGCCGAGCGGGACGTCCAGGGCGTCGGGGCGGACCGTCCGGGCAGCACTCGGACGAGCGGGTGGCTCCTCTGAGGCACCCCCGAACGCCACCCCGCCCGTGCGGTCCCGCGTGGCAGGGTGAACACAGCACCACTCTGAGGAGAGGGCGGCAACCATGCGAGCTCACCTCGGCGACCAGCTCGTCATCGAAAGCCCGGCCACAGGCGCCGCCAGGCGCGACGGGGAGATCATCGGTCTCCACCACGAGGACGGCACACCCCCCTATGACGTGCGCTGGTCGGATTCGGGCGAGGTCACGCTCGTCTTTCCCGGACCCGACGCGCACGTCCACCCTTCCCCGCACGCAGGTCCCGGGTCCCCGATCGAGTCGCCGGGGACCGCGGATGCGGCCGGGAACCGGTCCGTGCCCTCGTCATCGGGCCCGGCCGCCGGCAGCGGAGACTTCGGCCGGTGGGTGGCCGCTGAACGACGACGACGGGGCCTCAGCCTCGAAACGACGGCCGCCCGGGCCCGTATGGCCCCCGAATACCTCGCGCGGCTGGAACAGCGCAGCACGGCCCCGGCCCTGGGGACGGTCACGAGACTGGCGGCCGCACTGGGTACCGGTGTGAACGCGTTGTACGGTGCCGGTGCGGATCTCCCGCCCGGCCAGGGACGCGCCCTGCTCCACCCACGGCTGCGGGACCTCGCACCGGAGGAGTGCCGGACCCTGCTCTCCACGCACGGGGTCGGGCGGGTCACGGTCTCGACGCCGGAGGGGCACCCGGCCGTCGTCCCGGTCAACTACGACGTGGTCGACGGTGCCATCGTGTTCAGGAGCATGCCGGGCTCCGTCACCGCGGCGGTGGTCGACGAGGAGGTCGCCTTCGAGGTCGACCGCCTGGACGAGGAGATGAGCGTGGGGTGGAGCGTGCTCGCCCTCGGGCGGGCGAGCATCGTGACGGAACCCGCGGCGGTGCGCCGGCTCGTGGAGAGCGCCCACGGCACTCCCTGGGCAGGCGGCGAGCGCACGGTGTGGGTGTCGATCCGGCCGAGAAGTCTCACGGGCCGCCGCATCACGCCGGCGGAGGAGTAGGCGGGTTCGCGGAGTGGGCCTCACCAGGGCGTCCTGGTGAGGCCCACTCGTGCCGAACGCGTGGCCCGCGGCTTCGGGCGAGGCCGGGGCGTGGCGAGTTCTCGTCAGCCTTTCAGCTCCCCGGCGATCCCGGACGCCCACGCCGTCACGGCCTCGAAGTCACGGAAGTCCCCGCCGTTCCCGGAACGGAGGATCCAGCGTGCCGGCCAGCCGTCCGCGTCGTCGTCCAGGCAGCCGCCGAAGGTGGCGTGGCCGCGGGCGTGCAGGTCCTGGATCGCGCGGCGCACTCCGCGCACGGGCGGGATGTCCCGCTCGGAGGCGGAGGTGTCGAGCGGGCCACTGCTGAAGAACCACACGGGCCGCCCGGCGAGGTCCTTGCGGTGCCGGCGGACGAAGGACCGGGCGTCCTTGTGCCAGCGGCCGGCGTACAGTCCACCGCCGACCACGACCGCGTCGTACCGGTCCACGAAGGGCACGGAACCGGCCCGCATCGTCTCGACGGTCAGCCCCTTCTCCCGCAGGGCGTCGGCGATCGACTCGGCGATGTGCGCCGTCGATCCGTTCTTGGTGCCGTAGGTGACCAACACGGTGCCGGTCATGGGATGGCCCTCCTCTCACAGTCCGCGCAGCCGGTCGTCGGCTGCGCCGCGCAGTGCCTGCTCCTCGCGGACGCGGGCGTCGTCCAGGCGGTAGGTCAACTTGTCGACGACGTCGACCACCCCGTCGATCCGACGGGTCATGGCGACGGCGATCTCGGTCTCGGCCTTGCACTCCGTGTGACCGGTGAGTTGGGCCGGCGGCGTGCGGCGCCTTCCCCCGTGCAGGTCGGGGACGGCGGCCCGGCGCACCATCAGGCCGGTCTCGGAGACGACCCCGACGACCTTGTCGTCGTCGAGGACCGGCAGTCCGCTGATCCGGTGGTCGGAGAGGAGTCGGGCGACCTCCTTGAAGGGCGTGCCGTAACCGGCGTGGACGACGTCCGTGGTCATCACGGACCCCACTTTGTTGTGCCTCATCTCGGTTCCCTCCCCCGCTGTCAGCGGAGCCGGCGCAGATAGGGGTCCTGGGAGTGGCGCGGGAGCAGGCGGAGCCGTGCGTCGAGCACGGTGACGCCGCCGGGTGCGGCCAGGACGGGGTTGAAGTCGGCCTCGGCGAGCTGCGGCAGGTCCGCCGCCATCCGGGACAGCCGCAACAGCAGCTGCTCCAGACGTTCCAGGTCGACCGGTCCGTTGCCGTGCGTGCCGAACAGCAGGGGCGCACAGCGCGGAGCGGTGATCAGGTCGTGCACGTCGCGGTCGGTGAGCGGAGCGATTCGTGCCGCGTGGTCGGCGAGCACCTCGGTGGCGGTACCGCCGAGCCCGAACAGGACCAGCGGGCCGAAGACCTCGTCCTGGACGACTCCCGCGAACAGTTCGGTCCCACGGTCGGCGAGCGGTTGGACGACCGCGCCGGTCATCAGACCGCCGAAGCGGGTCTCCAGGTCGCGGAAGGCGGCCCGGACCTGCTGTTCGCCGCGCAGGTCGAGGTGGACTGCGTGCTCCTCGCTCTTGTGGAGGAGGCCGGGCCAGTGGGCCTTCATGACGACCCGGCCGTCGGCGCCGCGCAGCCGTTCGGCGGCGTGTACAGCCTCGTCCTCGGTCTCGGCCCAGGCCCAGCGGATCTGCGGAATGCGGTAGCAGGCGAGGAGTTCGGCGCAGGTGCGCGGATCGAGCCAGCCGCCGTCCGGGTGGGCGGTCAGGTAGGCGTCCGACAGTGCCCGAGCCCGTAGGGTGTCGACGTCGTCGAGGGCCGGCACGGTGCCGGCGGGCCTGGCCAGCCACGCCGCACGACGGGCAGCGTGGGCCAGCGCACGGGCGGCCGCCTGGGGTTCGGCGTAGCTCGGGATCGTGCCGTCGTCGAGTGCGGGCAGCAGTTTGACCGGCAGGTCCTGCTCCAGGCGCACGGCGGCGACGGGCTTCGTCCGGCGGCCCGGTGCCCAGGTGAGGGCGCGGATCAGATCGTCGCCGGTGGCGGTGGCAACCGCGGTCGGGACGAGGACCACCAGGACGGCGTCGACCCCGGGGTTCTGGATGAGCCGGTCGACGCACCGCCGGAGTTCTTCCTCGCTCACGGCGGCCGTCACGTCGAGGGGGTTGCCGAAGGACGCACCGTCGGGCAGGACCACGGCCAGCTCGTCGACGGCGCCGGGCGTGAACTGCGGCAGAGTGAGGCCGGCTTCGGCACATGCGTCGGCGGCCAGGACGCCCGCTCCGCCCGCGTTGGTGACGATCGCTGTGCGCGTGCCTTCGGGCAGTACCTGTGAATACAACAGCGCTGCCGTTTCGAGGAGTTCACCGACCGATCGGGTCGCGGTGACACCGGCCTGGTCGAACAGCGCCTGCCGGGTCATGGTGGGAGTGGCGGCCGCTGCCGTGTGCGAGGCGGCGGCCCTGCGGCCCTCCTGCGAGCGTCCTGCGTCCACGGTCAGCACGGGCATCCGGCGGGCGACCCGGCGGGCGGTACGGGAGAAGGCGCGGGGGTTGCCGAAGGACTCCAGGTGCAGCAGTGCGAGGTCGGTACGGCCGTCGGCCTCCCACCACTGGAGCATGTCGTTGCCGCTGACGTCGTACTTGTCGCCGAGCGAGACGAAGGACGACACACCGATGCCGAGCCGGGACAGGCCGTCGAGCAGGGCGATCCCGACACCGCCGGACTGCACGGCCACCCCGGCGCTGCCGGGACGCGGATGGTCGGCGGCGAACGTGGCGTCGAGCCGCAGCTGCGGGTCCGTATCGGAGACGCCGAGGCAGTTGGGGCCGACCATGCGCATGCCGTAGGTGCGGCAGGCCGCCAGGAGCGCCCTCGACTGGGCCGCGTCGAGGCCCGCCGTGACGACGACGAGTGCGCGGACGCCGGCCTTGCCGCACTCCTCGGCGCAGGCAGGCACTCCGGCGGCGGACACCGCGATGATCACGAGGTCCGGGGTCTTCGGCAGGGCGCGCACGCTCGGGTACGACGGCACGCCGAGCACCGACGTCACGTTCGGGTTCACCGCGAACAGGCGGCGGGTGTAGCCGCCGGAGTGCAGGTGGTGGAGGATCGCCCGGCCGACCGAGCCCGGTGTACGTCCGGCGCCGACGACGGCGACCACGTCCGGGCGGAGCAGCGGCACGAGGCTCGCCACATCGGCGGAGCGGCCCCGGGACTCGACGGCCGAGAGGTAGGCGTCGTCCTCGTCGAGGTGGATGGTGCACCGCGTCTCCGGGCCCTCGAAGCGGCGGGAGGTACGCAGGCCCAGGTCGGCGAAGAGCCGGAGCACCTCGCGGTTCTCGCTCAGCGCGTCGGCCGTGAAGACGGTGACTCCGTCGGCACGGGCCACCGAGACCAGGTGCTCGACGAGGAGGGTGCCGACCCCGCGGTGATGCAGTCCGTCGGCCACGGCGATGGAGATCTCCGCCGATTCCTTGTCGTCTCCGGTCTCGTACTCCGCGAGGCCGAGCACCCGGCCCTGCGCCTCGGCCAGCAGTGCCCGGTAGCCGGGGCGAGCCGGGGCACAGGCCCGGTCGGCGGCCGTCGCGCCCGAGCGCCGGCTCGCCGAGAAGAACCTCAGGCGGAGGTTCTCAGAGGACATCTCGTCGTAGAACCCCTTCAGCCGGTCGCGGTCGCCCGGGGTGACGGGCCGGATGCAGACGGTGGTCCCGTCCGCGAGCAACGCGTGGGCGGGGGATCGTTCGAGCAGGAATTCGGTCATCGCGGTTCTCCTCCAAACCGGTCGGCACTTCGAGCATCCGGCGTGGCGGGCTCGGGCCCCATGGGCTGTCCGGGGTCCGCCGAGGGCCGGTCGGCCCAACGTTCTGCGCTGGTCGCCCGGGGTCCCGGGCACACGGAAGGGGCCGGTGATCGGCGGCACCGGCCCCTTCCGCGGCATGTGGTCAGCCGTCGGCCACCAGGGCCGTGAGGTCCAGGAGCCGGTTGGTGTAGCCCCACTCGTTGTCGTACCAGCCGAAGACCTTGACCAGGGTGCCGTTGGCCTGGGTCAGGGCCGGGTCGAAGACGCAGGAGGAGGGGTCGCCGATGACGTCACGGGAGACGATCGGGGCCTTCGACACCCGCAGGATGCCGTTGAGCGGTCCCTCGGCGGCCGCCTCGAAGGCGGCGTTGATGTCGTCCACAGTCGCCTCGCGGCCCAGCACCACGGCGAGGTCGGTGAGCGAGCCGTCCTCCACCGGCACCCGCACCGCGATCCCGTCCAGGGCCCCGGCGAGTTCCGGCACCACCAGACCGACCGCGCGGGCGGCGCCCGTGCTGGTCGGGATGATGCTCGACGCGGCCGAGCGGGCCCGGCGCAGGTCCTTGTGCGGGCCGTCCAGCAGGGACTGGTCGTTGGTGTAGCCGTGGACGGTGGTCATCACGCCGCGTTCGAAGCCGAAGGTCTCGTGCAGCACCTTCACCATGGGGGCGACACAGTTGGTGGTGCAGGAGGCGGCGGAGACGATCCGGTGCTGGTGCCGGTCGTAGACCCGGTCGTTGACGCCCATCACGATGGTGGCGTCCGCGTTCCTGCCCGGCGCCGAGAGCAGCACCGTGTGGGCGCCGGCCTTCAGGTGCAGGGCGGCCGCGTCGCGGTCCCGGAAGCGGCCGGTGGACTCGATGACGATGTCGGCGCCGTGGTCGGACCAGTGGAGGGCCGCCGGGTCGCGTTCCGCGGAGACGGCGATGCGGCGCCCGTCGACGGTGATCGAGCTGTCGTCGTGGGCGACGTCCCGTCCGATGTGCCCGAACGTCGAGTCGTACTCGAGGAGATGGGCGAGCGTCGCGGGCGAGGTGATGTCGTTGACCGCGACCACCTCCACGTCCTGCGTGCCCGCCTCGGCGCGGTCGAGGGCGGCCCGCAGGTAGGTACGGCCGATCCGGCCGAATCCGTTGATGCCCACGCGTACGGTCATGGTGACGGACTCCTCTCGGGAGCGGATGGGTTCAGGCGTTCCAGGTCCGGTCGGCGACCTCGGGCAGGTCGGTGCCGTGCTCGCGGATCCAGGCCCGGTGGCGGGTGCGGGCGTCGGCCGTCGGCCGGCGGACGGCGGCGGCGCGGACCGCGAGGCCGGGCACCCGGTCGATGACGTCCATGACCAGCCGGTAGCGGTCCAGGTCGTCGCGGACGACCATGTCGAACGGCGTGGTCGTGGTCCCCGACTCCTTGTGACCGCGCACGTGCAGGTGCTGGTGCCCGGTGCGGCGGTAGGCGAGACGGTGGATCAGCCAGGGGCAGCCGTGGCAGGCGAAGATCACCGGCTTGTCGGCGGTGGACAGGCGGCCTGTGCCCGGCAGGCCACCGCAGTCACGTCCGTTCGGGTACGACGGCGACCGGGCATGCGGCGTGGTGCAGGACTCCGTGGGCCACCCGGCCGAGCTGGAGCCCGAGGTGCCCGGTGTTGCGCCGGGCACCGACGACCAGCAGGTCGGCGGTGTGGGAGGCGGCCAACAGCACCTGGCGGGCCGGGCCCTCGACGGTCTGGCGATGCACGCGCACCGGCTCCGGTACGTCGCGAAGCGCCTTCTCCAGGGTGTCCGCGGCCTCCTGCTCGTGCAGCCGGGCGGGTTCTCCCGACAGCAACGGGTGGTCGGTGGTCTCACGGGCCGGGGCCCGCCAGGCCCGTACCGCGTCCACCTCGGCACCCCGCAGTCCGGCTTCCCGGGCGGCGAAGCGCACGGCTTCCTTCCCCCCGACGCCGAGCACGATCCGGCCGCCCCCCGCCCGGACCTGGTTGTCGTGGCTGCCCCGGAGGACGATCACCGGGCAGTGGGCGTGCGCGGCGACGGCCAGGCCGACCGAGCCGAGCAGCGTCTCCACGAAGCCGCTGCGTCCCCGGGAGCCCAGCACGAGTACGGCGGCCTCCCGGCTCTCGTGCACCAGCGCGTACTCCGGCTCCTCCGGCACGACGTCGGTGGTGACTTTCAGACCGGGGTGCCGACGGTGGGCACGCCCGGCGGCGATGGCCACGACATCCTCGGCCATCAGCTGCTCGGACGGCTTGGCGACCAGGTCCTCGGCGAGCGACTCACCCTCGTACCGCTCCCACAGGGAGGCGAACACCAGCCGGAGCGGCGCCCCGCGCAGGACGGCCTCGTCGGCCGCCCAGTCGACGGCCCGCAGGCTGGACTCGGAGCCGTCGACGCCGACCACGACGGGCAGGTCCACGGCGCTCACCGCCCCACGCCCATGTCGAACACGATCCGGGCCTTGACCTGGCCGCGCAGCACGTCCGTGATCGACTCGTTGACGGTGGCCAGCGGACGGGTCTCGTAGACGACCCTGGTCCGGCCGGCCGCGTGCAGCTGGAACACCTCGGCGAGGTCCTGCCGGGTGCCGACGATCGAACCGATCACGCTGGTGCCGTTCAGGACGGTGTCGAAGATCGGGACCCGGACCGTGCCGTGCGCGGGCAGCGCGACCATCACCAGCTTGCCGCCGCGCCGCAGGCCGGAGTTGGCAGCCTCGAAGGCGGCGTCGTCCACGGCGAGGGCGATCGCCGCGTGCGCGCCGCCGTGCCGCTCGAGCACCTCGCCGACGTCGTCCTTGCGGGCGTCGATGACGAGGTCGGCGCCGAGTTCGGCTGCGAGTTCGAGTTTGTCGTCGGTGACGTCGATGGCGGCGACCTGGGCACCGGCTATCTTCGCGTACTGCAGGGCGAGGTGGCCGAGTCCGCCGACTCCGGAGATCGCGACGAGTTGGGCGGGTCGTACGCCGGCGACCTTGAGAGCCTTGTAGGTGGTGACACCGGCGCAGGTCAGCGGGGCGGCGTCGAAGGGGGTGACGCCCGGCGGGACCGGCTGGGCGAAGTCGGCCCAGGCCAGCATCTTCTCGGCGTAGCCCCCGTCGCAGCCGTAGCCGGTGTTGACCTGCTGCTCGCACAGGGTCTCCCAGCCGGACAGGCAGTGCTCGCACCGCCCGCACGCCTTGCCCAGCCAGGGCACGGCGACCCGCTGACCGACGCTCAGGTGGGTGACGCCGTCGCCGAGTTCCTCGACGATGCCGACACCCTCGTGTCCGGGGACGAACGGCGGGTTCGGCTTGACGGGCCAGTCGCCGTGGGCGGCGTGGATGTCGGTGTGGCAGAGCCCGGATGCCTCGACGCGGATGCGGACCTGGCCGGGGCCGGGCTCGGGGTCGGGGCGGTCCTCGATGACCAGGGGCTCGCCGAAGGCTCGTACGACCGCTGCCTTCATGATCTGTCCTCTCCTCGGAGGTGGGTCAGCCGTGGGCCACGACGGCGACGGGGGCGGTGGAGTGGTGCAGGACGGCGTGGGTGACATGACCGATGTGGGCGCCCAGGGCAGCGCGGCGGATCCGCCGGCCGACGACGACCAGCGAGGCCTCCCGGGACGCTTCGACGAGGTCCTCCGCGGCGCTGCCGTAGCGGGACTCCTCGACGGTCCGCACGTCCGGGTACTTCTGCCGCCAGGGGCTCAGTACCTCGGCGAGGGCCCGGGACTGTTCCAGGGCCAGTGCCTCCTGCAGGGGCGGCTTCACCGGCATCCCGTACGCGTAGTACGGGGGCGGGAACCAGGCGTGCACGACCCGCAGTGAGGTGGCACGGCGCAGGGCGGCGTCGAAGGCGAACTCGATCAACGTCTCGTCCGGGTGGTCGGTGTCGAGACCGAGAACGACGGGCCGGAAGGCCGTGGCGGCGGACGGAATGCCCGCCGGGTCGGCCTCGTGCTCGTCGGCGGCCTGTTCCCCCGCCCTCACCAGCACCGTGGGGCATGCGGCGTGAGCCACCACGCTCAGGCTCACGGAACCGACCAGGAGGCCTCCGACACCGCCGAGGGCCCGGGAGCCGAGGACGAGGAGGGCCGACGTCTTCGACGCCTCGACGAGGACCTCGCCGGCATGGCCGGAAAGCTGCTCGCCGGCCACCTCGACGCCGGGGTGCCTCGTCCGCAGGCCCTCTGCGGCTTCCCGCGGAATGCGCTCGGTCCAGTGCTGGTGGGTCTCGGGGCCGAGCAGCGGGGCCTGTGCCATGGGGTCGGGGACGGGTTCCCAGACGTGGACGATCTTCAGGGGCAGACCGCGCAGTTCCGCCTCGCGGGCCGCCCATTCCGCTGCCGCCCGGCTCTCGGCCGAGCCGTCGAGACCTACGGTGACAGTGCGGGTCATGATGTGCACCTCCTGGCGCGAGGGATCCCGCCGTGCTGCTCCGGGCGGATCCGGTTCCAGCGTCGTGTTCGAGAGCTTCCGGGGGCAGGGGTCACAAGTCCCGGACAGGGGCCGTTCGCCCCTGTGCCCGGCTCCGGGTGGCGGACCCGACGGGGGTCCGCCGCCCGGCGGACGATCAGCGCAGCCACCCGTTGGTGCGGACGAAGGGCAGTCGGGCCCAGAGCCGCCCGAGGCCGAGAGTGTCCCCGGCGGCCACGACGGCCAGGGCGATCAGGACCACGGCGTAGATGAGGTGGTAGTCGGCGAAGGGGTTGGTGGACATGCTCACGGAGCCGTCCGAGAGGTGCTTGGCGGGCGGCCACTCGGCCATCCACATCAGCGCCATCATCGCGGTGCCCGCGACGGCGGCCAGGCGCAGCGCGACGCCGGCGGTCAGGGCCAGGCCGACGCCGAGGAGCCCGAGCATGAACAGCCAGTCGGCCCAGGTGTCGCCGGCCCAGGTGTGGAAGGTGGACTCCATCGGTCCCGCGGCGACGGAACTCAGGAAGCCCTTGGTAGGTGAGCCTCCGTCGATCCAGCCCTTGCCGGAGGGGGTGGCGTAGCCGAAGCCGAAGGTCTTGTCGAGGAACGCCCACAGGAAGACGAACCCGGTGAGCAGACGCAGGGAGGCGAGGACGTAGGCCCGTGCGATGTGCGTGTCGGTCGCCACCACCGCGGAGCCGGAGCGGGAGGCGGCCCCGGTCCGGCGGAAGGAGGGCAGGTGGAAGCCGGAGCTACGGTGAGGGTGCTCGTGCACGGCCATGGTGGTGATCCCTTCAGGGAGTCGGGGGACGGTCCTTGGTTGTCTGACGCCTTCACTCTCGCGGGATGCCAACTCCCGCACCCGATGCCGAAGGTCCGCACCCGTTGGGCTGAACGGCCCTGTCCGCGAGGCCTGTTGGGCATGCACACGACGTCCGTCTCGTAGCCCGGCCCGGTCCGTCCACCGGATGCCGGGGGCAGCAGGCGGAGGCCCTCACCAGACCTGCAAGGGCGGTCGCCAACCGGCGTGGCCGGGCTGCCTACGGTCGTCGGCCTGCGGGCGATCCTGGCCGCCATGGAGGTCGCGTTCCGTCAGTGGCCGACGGAACACGCCGAAGCGCCTTGATACGCCCCGGGACCTCACCAGAACGGGACGCCAGGAGGCGCGGGTTCCCGACTCAGCACGAACTGCCGCTGAGCCGTAGGCTCCAGGATCGGTTCAACCCGAGGCCGAACGGCTCGGGCCCCGGCTGCCATCCCCACGGATCGGCACCGCCGGTTGACGCTTCGGTCCGCGGCGCCGTTTCGTGCCCGGACGCGCAGTACGTCAGTAGGCTTCCACTCCGTGTCCGCGGAACTGCCCGCGCACCCGCTCGACGAGCTCCTCCGAGGGAACGGGCGTCTGCCGCAACGCGAAGGGAATGCCGAGCGCCGGGTACTTCGACGCGCCCAGCTTGTGGAAGGGGAGGACATCGACCCGCCGGACCGCAGGAAGCTCGGAGACGAAGCGGGCGAGGCCCTCGACGGGTTCCGGGGTGTCGGTCCAGCCGGGGACCAGGACGTAGCGGATCCACATGGGGACGCCGAGGTGGTCGAGGCGGGTCGCGAAGTTCAGGGTGGGGGTGAGTTCGCCGCCGGTGAGGGCGCGGTAGGTGGGGACGTCGAAGGACTTGATGTCCAGGAGGACCAGGTCGGTGTCGGCGAGGAGTAGCCGGCGCCGCGCAGGCGGGCCGGGGTGGCGTCCGGCACGGGGTGCTGGCCCGGGGTGCCGTAGCCCTCGTACACGCAGGGCACGTCGGTGAGGATGAGCCGGAAGTCGGACTTCAGCTCCTCGGCGAGCAGGGCGGCCGTGAGGTCCTTGTCGACGACCGCCTCGACGCCGGTGAGGGCCCTGCGGTCCCGTTCGGCGGTGACGGGGATGCCTCCGCCGCCGGCGCAGATCACCAGCGTGCCGGCGTTGAGAAGTTCGCCGAGCGTCTCGATCTCGACGATGCCCTGCGGGGACGGGGAGGGCACGACGCGGCGCCGGCCCTTGCCGTCCGGCCCCGTGCGCCGGCCGCGGGGACGGCCGGGACCGTTCGGCCCATGCCTCCTCGTGGGCGTTCGCCGCACGCTGGGAGGAGCAGTCAGTACGCCTGCCCGGGAGGTACGCCATGAGCACCGCACCGACCCCCACCATGCTGCGCGCCCTTCCCCACGAGCACCGGGAACGGCTGATGAGGTTCGCCCGCGAGGTCTCCTTCCCGCAGGGAACCCGGATCTTCGAGGAAGGCGCTCACGCCGACCGGTTCTGGATCATCCGCTCCGGCCGCGTCGCCCTGGACATGCACGTTCCGGGCCGTCGGGCCGCCGTCGTCGAGGACCTCGGGCACGACGAACTGATCGGCTGGTCCTGGTTGTTCGCACCCCACGCACGGCACCTGGGCGCCGAGACCACCACGCCGGTCCGGGCCTACGAGTTCGACGCCGTCGCGGTCCGCTCCATGTGCCGGGACGACCCGGTACTGGGGAACACCGTCAGCCAGTGGGTGGGCCAGGTGCTCGCCCACCGCCTGCGCGCCGCCCGTACCCGGCTGCTGGACCTGTACGCCCCGTACGGGGCCGGCGCCGGTGTCTGACGACCCGCCCCGGCCCCTTCGGCTCTCCTGGGAGTGACCATGCACGGCACGCCACACATCGTGAGCGACGTCATGACGCAGACCGTCATCAGCGTCGGACGCCAGGCGTCCTTCAAGGAACTCGTCCGGCTGATGCGGGACTGGCGGGTCAGCGCCCTGCCGGTCGTCGAGGGCGAGGGCCGGGTCGTCGGTGTCGTCTCCGAGGCGGACCTCCTGCACAAGGAGGAGGTCCGGGACGGCGACCCCGACCGGTACGCCCAGCTGCACGGGACCACCGACCTGACGAAGGCCGGCGCGCTGACAGCGGAACAGTTGATGACCTCACCGGCACTCACCACACGCACCGATGCCACCCTCGCGCAGGCCGCCCGCACCATGGCACGGTCCAAGGTCAAGCGGCTCCCCGTGGTGGACGAGCTGGGTCTGCTCCAGGGCGTGGTCAGCCGCGCCGACCTGCTCAGGGTCTTCCTGCGCGGCGACGAGGAGATCGCCGAGGAGGTACGGCGCGAGGTCGTCTCCCACCTCTTCCCGCCGCCCGGCTCCGTGCTGCGCGTCGACGTGCGGGAGGGAGTGGTGACGCTCGTCGGCCGGATCCTGGACACGGCCCTCGTCCCCGTGGCGGCGCGGCTGGTCCGGGCCGTCGAAGGGGTGGTGGACGTGCAGTTCGAGCTGACGTCCGGCCGCCCGGAAGAGCCAAGTGGGGCCGGTAGGCCCTAGCCCGACCGGCCCGGGCGGGCAATGGTCGTTCCGGGCAGCACGCGCAGTCTGCCCTTCATCCGGGATATCAGGGGACGACATGGCAGAGCCGCGCACCTTCTCGGAGCAGGACCCGATCCGCGTGTTCCTGCTGGACGACCACGAGGTCGTCCGGCGCGGCATCACCGACCTGCTCGACGCGGAACCCGACATCACGGTCGTCGGCGACGCCGGCACCGTCCAGCACGCCCTCGCCCGCGGCCCCGCCCTGCGCCCGCAGGTCGCCGTCCTCGACGTCCGCCTGCCCGACGGCGACGGCATCACCGTCTGCCGGGAACTACGCGACAAGATGCCCGGCCTCGCCTGCCTCATGCTCACCTCCTTCGACGACGAGGAAGCCCTCCTCGACGCGATCATGGCCGGCGCCTCCGGCTACGTCCTCAAACAGATCAAGGGCTCCGACCTGGTCTCCGCGGTCCGCACCGTCGCCTCCGGCCAGTCCATGCTCGACCCCGCCACCACCGCCCGCCTCATGCGCTCCCTGCGCGCCGACCCCGCCGAGACCCCGTCCACGCCACCCGAACTGGCCGGCCTCTCCCCCCGCGAACGCGACATCCTCGCCCTCATCGGCGACGGCCTCACCAACCGCGAGATCGGCAAGAAGCTCTACCTCTCCGAGAAGACCGTCAAGAACCACATCTCCCGCCTCCTCGCCAAACTCGGCGTCCAGCGCCGCGTCCAGGCCGCCGTCCTCGCCACCCACCTCGAACAGCCGGAGAACGGGGGCCACCCGGTGCGGTGAGCCGTGCGGAGGGCCTGGTGAGGCCGAACGGCCCCTGCCGTCGCTCATCGCCGCCGGGAAGGCTCGAAGCAGCCGCGCCGCCACGGTGCGTCCCGGTCGGGGGAAGGAGTCACCATGTCCGCCACGGTTCTGAACGCGTCGACCCTGGAGCAGCTGGTCGCCGCCGCCGTTGCCGCGCCGTCGATCCACAACACGCAGCCCTGGCGCTTCCGCCTGGACCTCGGCACGCTCACCCTCCAGATACGCGCCGCCACCGACCGTGCCCTGCGCCACACCGACCCCATGGGCCGGGCCCTGCACGTCTCGGTCGGCTGTGCCCTCTTCAACCTCAGGGTCGCGGCCGCGCACTTCGGCTGGGAGCCGGTGCCCCGGCTCCTGCCGCGCCCGGAGCAACCGGATCTGCTGGCCACGGTGCGGCTGGCCGGTGCGACCAGGTCATCGGTCTTCCCAGCCTTGTACGAAGCGGTATGGCGGCGCCACAGCAGCCGTTTCCCCTTCTCGGACCGCGCGCTGCCGACCACCGTGGTGACGGAACTCCGCGACGCCGCCCGTGCCGACGGCGCGCACCTCGACCTCGTGTCGCCCTCTGACGTCGACCCCCTGCTCGGGCTGATCGGCCAGGCGGAACGCCGCAACATCGCCGACACCGACCGAGCGGTGGAAAGCCGCCGCTGGGTCCGCGCGACCGCTCGTGCGACCGACGGACTGACGCCCGAGGTCCTCGGCCCCCAGGACTTCCTGGAGCACGTCCCGATGCGGGACTTCGGCGCTCATCGGCATCCGAGCGCCCTGACCGCCGTGCCCTTCGAACGTCATCCGCACCTCTTCGTCCTGTCGACCGACCACGACCGCCGGGCCGACTGGCTGCGCGCGGGGCAGGCTCTCGAACACGTCCTGCTGGTGGCCACCGCGCACGGCGTGCGCACCTCGCTGCTCCACCAGGCGCTGGAATGGCCTGATCTGCGTGACCGGCTGATCCCGCCGACGAACGGACGGCCTCGCCACGCACAGATGGTGATACGTGCCGGACACGGCCAGGACGGACCTCCGTCTCCGCGTCTGCCCGTCCCGACCCCGAGGCACGCTTCCTGAAGTGATGCCCGCCGGTCCACCGGGGCCGTCCGGACCCCGCCGGTGACGAACGGCCCACTGACCGCGCCGCTCGCGCGGGACACCGTAGGAGATGCGGTTCCCGATCACGGGCGCGAGCGACGAGGAGTGTTCCGATGGCGAAGGCGTATCTGGTGGGCAGCGGGATCGCGGCGCTCGCCGCGGCGGCGTTCCTGATCCGCGACGGCGGTTTCGCGGGCCCGGACGTCCACCTCTTCGAGGAACAGATGGGCATCGGGGGCAGCCTGGACGCGGGCGGCACCCCCGAGGCCGGCTACACCATGCGCGGCGGCCGCATGTTCGAGGCCGAGTTCCGCTGCACGTACGACCTGCTGTCCGGCATTCCCACGCTGGACGATGCCTCGGTGTCCGTGACGCAGGAGATCCTCGCCGGACACGAGGAGTTCGCCTGGGACGACATCGCGCGGCTGGTCGACGGGGACGGGAAGATCGTCGACACCCGCTCGATGGGGTTCTCGGAGCGCGACCGGCTGGACCTGGTCCGTTGTCTGGCCGCTCCCGAGGGCCACCTGGACGACAAGCGGATCACCGACTGCTTCGGCGAGCACTTCTTCACCACGAACTTCTGGTTCATGTGGTGCACCACGTTCGCCTTCCAGCCCTGGCACAGCGCGATCGAGTTCCGCCGCTACCTGCGCCGCTTCATCCACCTGTTCCCGGAGTTCGGCTCCATGTCCGGCATCCACCGGACCCGCTACAACCAGTACGACTCGATCGTGCGCCCCCTGAGCGCCTGGCTGCGCGAACGCGGCGTGACCATCCACCCCGGATGCACGGTCACCGACCTGGAGTTCGCCCCGGAAAGGGACGGCAGGACGGTGGCAGCCGTCCGCCTGTGCCGGGCCGACCGCGAGGAGCGGATCGCCGTGGCCCCCGAGGACCTGGTCCTGGTGACCAACGGCTCCATGACCGACGCCTCCAGCCGCGGCACGCACACCTCTCCCCCGCCGCCGCCTCCCCAGCGCTCGGACGCCTGGCTGCTGTGGCACCGACTGGCCCGCGGGCGCGAGAACTTCGGGAACCCCGACACCTTCGACAAGCACGTGAGGGAGTCGCGCTGGGAGTCGTTCACCGTCACCGCCAAGGACCCCGCCTTCCTCGACGCCCTGGCCGAGTTGAGCGGCCGGGAGACCGGCAGGGGCGGGCTGATGACGTTCACGGACTCCAACTGGCTGCTCACCATCGTCGCCAACCGCCAGCCCGTCTACCGCGACCAGCCTGAGGACGTCTCGGTCTGGTGGGGCTACGGCCTCTTCCCCGGCCGTGCCGGGAACAGCACGCCCAAGCCGATGACCATGTGCTCGGGCCGGGAGATCCTCGAAGAGGTCCTGCACCACCTGCACTTCGACGACCGCACCAGCGCCCGCGTCCTCGAAACGTCCACGGTCATCCCGTGCGTGATGCCCTACATCACCAGCCAGTTCCTGAACCGCCGCCGTGACGACCGGCCCGATGTCGTGCCCGAGGGCTCGGTCAACCTCGCCTTCATCGGGCAGTTCGCGGAGGTACCGGACGACGTCGTCTTCACGGTCGAGTACTCCGTGCGCACGGCGTGGACGGCGGTGTCCCGGCTGCTCCACCTCGACACGCGGCCGCCGGCCGTCTACAAGGGCCACCACGATCCCCACGTCCTGGCCGCGGCCATGGAGACCATGCACCGCCGTTGAGGCACCTCCCCGGGAGGGCCGCTCGGGCCGTCCCGGGGACGTTCGGTATGTGCCCCGCCACCCGGTGCGCGGCCTTGCACGGACCCATGACGAATGTACGAGACGTACCCGAACAGGCCTCCGTACCGGGGAACCACGGTCCGGCCAACCGCTGGGCCGCGCTGCTCGTGCCCTGTGTGTCGCTGCTGATCGTGACGCTGGACAACACCGTCCTGAACGTGGCACTGCCCACCTGGTCCGCGAACCGGACGCGCCGACGAGCCGGTCGCGATGGCTCGTGGACGCCTGTGCCCTGGTCCTCCGGCGATGGGCCGTCATCGAGGCGCCGGCACCTCTCCGTACACCGGCTGCGGCACGCCCCGGCGGCAGCGCCGGATCAGCCTGGGCCGACCGGCCCACCGGAGGGGACCGACAAGCACCTGCCCCCTCCGACACCGGCGGACAGACGCTGGAGAGAGCATCCAGCCGAAGGCCGACGGAGGAGACCGACATCATGGTCCGTTACGTGTACGACTTCGCGGAGGGCAGCCGTGACCTGGCCGGACTGCTCGGCGGCAAGGGGGCGAACCTGGCCGAGATGACCCGGCTGGGACTGCCGGTGCCGCCGGGTTTCACCGTGACGACCGAGGCCTGCCGGACGTTTCTCGGCACCGGCGCCGAGCCGCACGGGCTGGCCGAGGAGATCTCCGAGCATCTGGCGGCTGTGGAGAACTCGGCCGGCCGCAGGCTGGAGCAGTCCGACGACCCACTGCTGCTGTCCGTCCGCTCCGGGGCACGCTTCTCCATGCCCGGCATGATGGAGACGATCCTCGACATCGGCCTCGGCGACGACTCCGTGCTCGGTTTGGCGAAGGTGTCGGGGAACGAGCGCTTCGCCTGGGATTCCTACCGCCGCCTGGTGCAGATGTTCGGCAGCACGGTCATGGGCGTCGACAGCGGGGTGTTCGAGAACGCCCTCGCCGACCTCAAACGTTCCCGGGGCGCGGCCGACGATCTGGGCCTGGAAGCCGCCGACCTGGCCGAGCTCGTCGAGACGTACAAGGCCCTGATCCGCCGGGAAACGGGCGAGGAATTCCCGCAGTCCCCGCACGAGCAGCTGCGCCGGGCCGTCCTGGCCGTCTTCGAGTCCTGGAACGGCGAGCGGGCCCGGATCTACCGCCACCGTGAACGCATTTCCGACGATCTCGGCACCGCGGTGACCGTACAGACCATGGTCTTCGGCAACCTCGGCTCCGACTCGGGCAGCGGCGTCGCCTTCACACGCGACCCCGCCACCGGACGCCCCGGCCTGTACGGCGATTACCTGCCGAACGCCCAGGGCGAGGACGTCGTGGCCGGCATCCGCAACACCGTGCCGCTGGCCGACCTGGAAGAGCTCGACCCTGTCTCCTACGCTCAGCTGCGCGATCACATGGAGACCCTGGAAGCGCACTACCGGGATCTGTGCGACATCGAGTTCACCATCGAGCGCGGCCGGCTCTGGATGCTGCAGACCCGGGTCGGCAAGCGGACCGCCGAGGCAGCGTTCGCCATCGCCTCCGAACTGGTGGACGAGGGTCTGATCAGCCCCGCCGAGGCGCTGGGCCGGGTCACGGGGGAGGGGCTCGCGCGGCTGATGTTCCCCCGCTTCGACACCTCCGCGGTCGGCGAGGCGCTCGCGCACGGTCTTCCCGCCTCGCCGGGCGCGGCCGTGGGCGCCGCGGTGTTCGACTCCGCCGAGGCCGTCCGCCGGGCCGCCGCGGGTGAGCAGGTCGTGCTCGTCCGCCAGGAGACCACCCCCGACGACCTCCCGGGCATGATCGCCGCGCAGGCGGTGCTGACCAGCCGCGGCGGCAAGACAAGTCACGCCGCCGTGGTCGCCCGCGGCATGGGCACGGTGTGCGTCTGCGGCGCGGAGGAGCTCACCGTGGACGCAACAGGGCGCCGCTTCACCGTCGGTGAGACCGTCGTCGAAGAGGGCACGGTGATCTCGGTCGACGGTTTCGAAGGGGCCGTGTACCCGGGCGCCGCTCCGCTGGTCGACTCCGCGGTCATGCGGTACTTCGAGACGGGTGAGCGGCCGGCCGGGCTGGTCGAGGCCGTGGCCGACGCCATGGAACAGGCCGACCGCACAGCCCGGCTGGAGGTGCGTGCCAACGCGGACACCCCGGAGGACGCCGCCCGCGCCCGGCGGTTCGGCGCCCGGGGTATCGGGCTGTGCCGTACCGAGCACATGTTCCTGGGCGAGCGGCGCAAGCTGGTCGAGGCGATGATCCTGGCCCGTGACGAGGCCGAGCGGAAGGAGGCGCTCAGCGCGCTGCTGCCGCTCCAGCGCCAGGACTTCATCGGCATTTTGGAGGCGATGGACGGTCTGCCCGTCACCGTCCGCCTCATCGACCCGCCCCTGCACGAGTTCCTGCCCGACCGCACCGACCTCGCCGTGCGGATCGCCGCCGCCGAGGCCCGGGGCGAACACGCGGACCCGCATGACACCGAACTCCTCGACGCGGTCAACCGGATGCACGAGGAGAACCCGATGCTCGGGCTGCGGGGCGTACGTCTGGGCCTGGTCGTGCCCGGTCTGGTCGCCATGCAGGTACGGGCCGTCGCCGAGGCGGTCGTGGCGCGCACGAGGTGCGGGGGCTCCCCCGAGGCGGAGATCATGGTGCCGCTGGTCGGCGCCGTCGAGGAACTGCGCATCGAGCGGACCGAAGTGGAACGGGTCCTGGCCGAGGTCTCCGAGGAGACCGGCGTCCCCGTGCACTGCCCCGTCGGCACCATGATCGAGCTGCCGAGGGCCGCGCTCACCGCGGGCAAGATCGCCGAGGAGGCGGAGTTCTTCTCCTTCGGCACGAACGACCTGACCCAGACCACCTGGGGCTTCTCGCGAGACGACGTAGAGGCGGCGTTCTTCTCCGCCTATCTCGACAAGGGCATCTTCGCCGCCTCGCCCTTCGAGACCCTCGACCGTGACGGCGTGGGCCGGCTGGTCCGGATCGCCGTCGACGAGGGCCGCGCCGCACGCCCCGACCTGAAGATCGGCGTGTGCGGCGAGCACGGCGGCGACCCCGACTCCGTCCACTTCTTCCACGCGGCCGGACTGGACTACGTCTCCTGCTCGCCCTTCCGCGTCCCGGTGGCCCGCCTGGAGGCCGGGCGGGCCGAACTGTCCTGGACAGGATCGAGCGACAGCAGGTGAGAACAGGGCCCGGGCTCGCGTTCCCGAGCCCGGGCCCGAACGGAAAGGAGGTGGCCGCCATGGCCCGCATCGTCGGTGAGGTGATGACCTCCGACGTCGTCGAGGCGCACCCGGAGACGACGTTCAAGGACGTCGTACGCCTGCTGGACCGGCACCGGATCAGCGGCCTGCCCGTCGTGGACCACGACGACAAGGTCGTCGGCGTGGTCTCGCAGACGGACCTGGTCCGTCGCCAGGCGGCCCGGCCGTCCGACGGCCGGTCTCCACGGTCGCGGCGCCACTCGCCGGGCCGCCTCAAGCGCCCTCGGCCCAGTGCCGCCGCCGGCACCGTGACGGCCCGGGACCTGATGTCGACGCCCGCGATCACCGTGCATCCGGAACAGCGGATAGCCGACGCCGCACGGGTGATGGAGCGGCACGGCGTCGAGCGCCTGCCCGTCGTGGACGAGGAGGACCGCCTGATCGGCATCGCCACCCGCCGTGACCTGCTGCGGGTCTTCCTGCGCACGGACGACGAGATCGGGCGGGAAGTCCGCGACGAGGTACTGGACCTCACGCTCGGGCTCGCGCCCGACAGCGTGGCCGTCTCGGTCCGGGACGGCATGGTCACCCTGACCGGAGCCGTACCGCGCCACGGCGACATTCCGACCGCGATCCGGATGACGTACCGGGTGGACGGAGTGGTCGGCGTCGTCAACGACCTGACCTTCGGCACCGATGGCGCCCTCGGTGTCGGGAGCACCCGCTCCTCCGGTGCCCCCTCCGACTAGGCCGCTTCTGACGTCTCTTGGGTCGGCCGGGTGGATCCGTGCTGTCCGGCTCACGCATCCGGCGGTGTGGTCCGGCCGGCCGGGCAGCCGTCCGGACCCACGGGTCCTCCGCACGCACCGAGATCCCGACCGGAAACCTCGCGTGGTGAACGAGTCGGTCGTGGCGCGTGCGGCCTCACCTCTCCGGTATGACGACCAGGGGGCAGTGCGACCGGTGCAGCAGCGTATGGGCGACCGGACCCAGGCGGTGTGCGAACACACCTGCACGACGATGAGCGCCGACGACCGCTACTGCGACGTCCTGGGACGCCTTCAGCAGTGCGGGAGCCGGTGCGGAACGGACCGTGTGCGACTCCACGACGACATCGGGATGGCGGTCCTCCAGACGGCTGAGGGCGAAGTGCGCCACGGCCTCCTCGGACAGGCTCTCCCTGACCGTCCGTTCCTGCCCGGGACTGCGCGCCCCGGTGAGGGAGGGCAGTTCGGGGGTGATGTGCCGGTGGCTCCAGGAGTGCAGGACACGGAGGCTCACCCGGCGCCGCTCGGCCTCCTGGAAGGCGTACTCCGCCGCTGGCAGGTCCGAGTCGTCGGCAAAGCCGAGTAACACGGGCCGGCCCTCCCCGCAGCGGTGGTCCCCCCGGACGACAAGGAGCGGTCCCTGCGCGACAGCGGCCAGTCGCAGGCTCACCGAGCCCAGCACCGAACCCGTCACCGTGCCAAGACCGCGTGTCCCCACCACGGTGAGGACCGCGCGCTCGCTCTCGCGCGCCAGGGCGTGCACCACGCCTCCCTCGGCCGCGACGGTCTCGACGAGCAGCCCCGGGTACCGCTCCCGTGTGCGCGAGACGGCGTAGGCCAGAACCGGTGTGGCCTCGTCCCGGTCGGGAACCGCGTACAGCACGCGCAGCGCGCTGCCATGGCGTACGGCCTCTGCCCCGGCCCAGTCCAGAGCCCGAACAGAGGTCAGGGAGCCGTCGACTCCGACGACGATGTGTTGCAGGGTCATGGTCGTACCTCTCCTTCCCTCGGCCGGCCGTGCGGTGGCAGCGCCGCTCGGCACCGCACGGCGGATTCCTCGGACGATGCTCCTCGTGCGCCGTCACCCCGGTCAGATGCCGGTCGAGCCCCAGCGACCGCCGAACGGCCCTTGCGTCAAGGGCCGTTCGGTCGCCGAGGACCAGTCAGGGACACACGGTGCGGCTGGACCGGGGCCGAACAGCACCCCCCATGAGTGGAGTCGGTGCCGAGTGGCCGTGCGACGGCGCCTGGTCGGCTCATGCGCCACCAGGGCACCGGCTGTCACCTTCGTGAAGGTCACCACGGCGACGACAAGGAGGAGGTGCGGGCCGACGCCCAGTGGCGAGTACGGGAGGAGGTGGCTGTGGCACCGGCGGAGCAACCCGCTGCGGCGTCACGACGACATTGTGGAGTCCTGGATCGTCCTGGCCGTGTGGGCCTCGCCGCGGGAGGTGCCGCCACCGCACTGGTGACGGCGCACGCCGCGGACGCGGTGCTCGCGCAGCAGCGAGCCGAACGGCGGTCCGTCCGAGCGGTACTCCTCGACGACGTCCCGCGCGCCACACCGGCGATCGGCACGACGACCGATCGCCGGACGGCGGCGGTGGGCTGGACCACGTCCGACGGTTCGACGCACCCCGGCCGGACCTTGGTGGACACGGGCCTCCAGGCGGGTTCCAAGGTCACGGTCCGGCAGGACGGCCGTGGCCGTCTCACCTCGGCACCACCGGACCCCACCGAAGCCGCGATCGAATCGGGCTTCCTCGCCGCCACTGCGACGGCCGCCCTCGGCGGCCCGGTGTTCGCGGGAGGCGCGGTCGCCCGGCGACCGCTCGACCGGCGACGCAGCACGGGCACGGGAGCCGCCGCAGATGCCGAGGAAATCGCGACACCGGGAACAGAGCAGGTGGCCGACCTCTCGGGCGCGCTTCCCGAGTCCGACCAGGTGACCTTCGCGCACGCAAGGCTGATAATGCGCTCATGAGCACTTCGCCGCTTGCGGTCACGGCCCCCACCCGCACCTGACGAACAGTCACCCACCCGGCGTTGAGTCGGCGTCAGCCTCACCGACACCCGCTCCGGACCACCACGGGGCGCCCGGATCGAGACCGGTGAAGCCCGCTCCGAACTGCAAAGAAGCAGGTCAGAGACTATTCTGGTAACGTTACCTGGAGGACCGCATGAGGATGTTGATCAACGTCCCGGAGACCGTGGTGGCGGACGCGCTGCGGGGCATGGCGGCGGCACATCCCGACCTCACCGTGGACGTGGAGAACCGGGTGATCGTACGGCGGGACGCCCCCGTCGCGGGCCAGGTCGCCCTGGTCTCGGGCGGCGGTTCCGGGCACGAGCCGCTGCACGGTGGATTCGTGGGCCCCGGGATGCTGTCGGCGGCCTGTCCGGGCGAGGTGTTCACGTCCCCCGTCCCCGACCAGATGGTCCGGGCCGCCGCGGCGGTGGACAGCGGCGCCGGTGTGCTGTTCATCGTGAAGAACTACACCGGTGACGTGCTCAACTTCGACATGGCCGCCGAGCTCGCCGAGGACGAGGGCATCCAGGTGGCGAAGGTGCTCGTCGACGACGACGTGGCCGTCACCGACAGTCTCTACACCGCGGGCCGGCGCGGCACCGGCGCCACCCTCTTCGTCGAGAAGATCGCCGGCGCGGCCGCCGCCGAGGGGCGGCCACTGGAGCGGGTGGAGGCCGTCGGGCGCCAGGTGAACGAGAACTCCCGCAGCTTCGGTGTCGCGCTGAGCGCCGTCACCACCCCGGCCAAGGGCAGCCCGACCTTCGATCTGCCGTCGGGCGAGCTGGAGTTGGGCATCGGCATCCACGGCGAGCCGGGCCGGGAGCGGCGGGCCATGATGACGTCCGGCGAGATCGCCGACTTCGCGGTCAACGCCGTCCTGGAGGACATGCCCCCGCACAACCCGGTCCTCGTCCTGGTCAACGGCATGGGCGCGACCCCGCTCCTGGAGCTGTACGGGTTCAACGCCGAGGTCCAGCGGGTGCTCGCCGAGCGCGGAGTGAGCGTTGCCCGCACACTGGTCGGCAACTACGTCACCTCCCTGGACATGGCCGGTGCCTCGGTCACGCTCTGTCAGGTCGACGAGGAACTGCTGCGGCTGTGGGACGCGCCGGTGCGGACGCCGGCGCTGCGCTGGGGCATGTGAGGAAGGGACGACACCGACCGGCACCGACCCGCGCCCGTACCGCTACGCAAGGAGATCCAGTGCTCGACGCCGATTTCTTCCGCCGCTGGATGGCGGCGACCGCCGCCTCCGTCGACCGCGAGGCGGAGCGGCTCACCGCCCTCGACTCGCCCATCGGGGACGCCGACCACGGCAGCAACCTGCAGCGCGGGTTCAAGGCGGTGACCGCCGCGCTGGAGAAGGAGGCGCCCGCCACCCCGGGTGCCGTGCTGACGCTCGCCGGACGGCAGCTGATCTCCACGGTGGGCGGCGCCTCCGGGCCGCTGTACGGCACGCTGCTGCGCAGTACCGGCAAGACGCTCGGCGACGCGGCCGAGGTCAGTGAGGCCCAGCTGGCCGAGGCGTTGCGGGCCGGGGTGGACAAGGTCATGGCGCTCGGCGGGGCCGCGCCCGGGGACAAGACGATGATCGACGCCCTGGTGCCGGCGGTCGACGCGCTCGGCGACGGCTTCGGCGCGGCGCGGGCCGCCGCCGAGCAGGGCGCCGAGGCGACGATCCCGTTGCAGGCCCGCAAGGGCCGGGCGAGCTATCTCGGCGAGCGCAGCATCGGCCACCAGGACCCGGGGGCCACCTCGTCGGCACTGCTCGTCGCGGGACTCGCGGAGGCAGCCGATGAGTGACGGCGAGCTGGTCGGGATCGTACTGGTGTCGCACAGCGCGGAGGTCGCGGCGTCGGTCGCGGAGCTGGCCAAGGGGCTGGCGGGCGGTGCCACGGCGGTGCCGGTCGCCCCGGCCGGCGGTACCGAGGGGGGCGGGCTCGGCACCAGCGCCGAGCTGATCGCCGCCGCTGCCGCGTCCGTGGACCGGGGGGCGGGGGTCGCCGTCCTCACCGACCTGGGCAGCGCGGTGCTCACCGTGAAGGCGCTGCTGGCCGAGGGCGACGAACTCCCGGACGGCACCCGCCTGGTGGACGCCCCGTTCGTCGAGGGCGCGGTCGCCGCGGTCGTCACGGCCAGCACCGGGGCCGGCCTCGACGCCGTGGAGGCGGCGGCAGCCGAGGCGTACACCTACCGGAAGGTCTGAGAACACCCTGGTCAGGGCGGGATGCCGCAGACCGCGGGGGTGACGCCGCGCCGGGTTCAGGAGTCGCGGGGAGACGGGCCGGGGAGGTCCTCCTGCGCTCCCGGTCGGAGCCGTCCCCGTCCGGCGAGCAGGAGAAGGAGCCCGACGGAGGGGAAGATGAGGAGCCCCGCGACGATCGCCACGCCGATGGTGACCTTCAGGGTGGCGTCCGGTGAGGCCGCCGCGTCGATCCGCAGGTGGGTGCCGAGAAGGTAGGGGTACTGGGCGACGCCCCAGCCGAGGACGACCAGGGCGACCGCCGCGGTGGCGAGCACACGCAGCCCCGTCCTGCGGTCGCGGAGCAGCAGGAGCACGGTGGCGAGGCCGCAGAGCGCCGCGAGCACGACCAGGGCCAGCGCGCGGTGGCTGAGCTGGTGGAACAGGCGAGGGGCGTCCTGCCGCAGAACGAAGATGCCCGCGACGCTGACGACCCCGGTCAGCACCGAGGCGAGCAGCGCCCGGTCGCGGAACCAGCGCTCCAGAGCCGGGGCGCCCTGCTGCCTGGCGGCGGCGTTCAGGTACACGGCGGCGAGGTAGGCGCAGACCAGGACGGCCAGCACGCCGCCGAGCGCGGACGTCGGGTTCAGCCAGCTGCCGACGGCGTCTCCGTCGCCCCCCGTGGGCACCCGTCCGGAGGCGATCGCACCGGCGATGGAGCCGAAGCAGTAGGGCGTCAGCACGGAGGACGCCGCGAACGCCGCGCCGTACACGCGTTGCTCACGGGTGCGCAGCGTGGCCTTGCGGAAGGCGAAGCCGGCGCCGCGCAGGACGATGCCCAGGGCGGCGATCCCGAGGGGCAGGTACAGCGTCGTGGTGATGGCGGTGAACGCGGTGGGGAAGCCCGTCCACAGGAACACCAGGCAGTAGACCAGCCAGGTGTGGTTGGCCTCCCACACCGGGCCGAGCGAGGTGTCGATCAGATGCCTCGGCCGCCGGCCCCGCTCGGCTCCGCCCGCCGTCAGGTCCCAGAAGCCCGCGCCGAAGTCGGCGCCGCCCAGCAGGCTGTAGGCGATGACGCCGATGAACAGGAAGACGGCGACGAGGTCCGCGATCACTTCCCGGCTCCCGCGGGCAGGCCGGCCGGATCGGAGCCGGGTCCGTAGGGGACGGCCACACTGTCGTCGCCCTCTGCCTCCCACCGGCGTTTCATCGACAGGAGCACGGTGACGGCGCCGGCCCCCACGGCCAGGTAGATGACGAGGACCGCCGCGAAGAGGAACCACAGGTTGCCCTGGGTGGTCGCCGCGTCCCGGGTCAGGAGGTAGCCGACGACCGTCCAGGGCTGGCGGCCGACCTCGGTGACGATCCAGCCGGTCTCCAGGCACGCCAGCGCGGCGAGGCCGCTGACCGCGCAGCAGCGCAGGAACCAGCGCTGCCGTACGAGCGGGTGCCGCCGCCACCACAGCCAGAGGAACCACACGGCCAGCGCGAGCAGGGCGAAGGACAGCCCCACCATGACGTCGAAGGCGAGGTGGACGGTGCTGACGGCCTGGTCGGAGGGGCGTACCCGGGCCGGGATCGCGTCGAGCCCGAGGATGCGGGTGGAGGGCCGGAACCCGGCGAGCAGCGATGCCATGTCGGGCACGGGGATCCCGTACCGGACGCGGCCGTCGACGAGGACGCCGCCCAGGGTCTCGGAAACGTGGGCGCCGGTGGCCGGCAGCAGTTCGACGGCCGCGAACTTGGCGGGCTCGGACTGGAAGACGTACCGGGCGATGGTGTCCCCCACGATGATCTGGAGGGGCAGCGCCACGGCGGCGGTGACGAACGCGATGAGGAAGCCGGTGCGGTGGTAGCGGGACGTCCGGCCCCGCAGCATGCCCACCGCGTAGACGCTCGCCACCACGAAGCCCGCGACGATGTAGGCGGCCAGCAGCATGTGGAGGAACTCCCACCAGAAGGCCCCGTTGAAGAAGACCTGGGCGGGCCGTACGGCGACGATCCGGCCGCCGCGCAGCGTGAATCCGCCGGGCTGGTTCATCCAGCTGTTGGCGGCGATGACGGCGGCCGCGCCTCCGATGCTGGACAGCGCCACCGGGACCCCGGTCCAGAAGTGCGCCCACGGCGGCAGCCGGTCCCAGCCGTAGATGTAGATCGACACGAAGATCGCTTCGAGGAAGAAGAACAGCCCCTCGATCGCGAACGGGAAGCCGAAGGCCGCGCCGAACCGGCCCATCAGGCCGGGCCAGAGGATGCCCAGTTCGAAGGAGAGGACGGTGCCGGTGATGGCGCCGACGGCGAACAGCACGGCGGCGACCTTGGACCAGCGCCGCGCCAGCAGCAGGGCCTCGGCGTCCCCTCTGCGCAGGCCGCGGTGGTTGGCGACCAGCATCAGCGTGGTGAGCGCGACACCGAAGGGCACCAGGATGATGTGGAACCCGAGGGTGAAGGCCATCTGCTGGCGGGCGGGGAGGAGCTGCGGCGGATCGCCGGCCGCGGCCAGGTACCGCGCGAGCACGTCCAGCGTGTCCGTCACGGCGCGAGCCTTCCTTCGGCATGTGGAAGCCGCGACGCACCAGACATCCTACGGCCGTGCTCGTTCACGTCTGTAACTGTCATCACCTCGACCACCGCCGGGTTGCACGAAGTCCGTCGCTCCGGCTTGCTCTACCCGTTTCGCGGGCTGCCGCTCCGTCATATCCGTGACCGCCACCCCATCGGACGACCAGCCGCGACGTCCGGGCCGGGCCGCGCACGGCCCGCCGGAGGTCCGGCCGTGTTCCTCCGCCCGATGCCAGCTTCACGTTCGCGAATGTCCCGGCCACACCCGCCACTCGCGGCGGCCCGGACCGTGCACCTCCGGGACGGCTGTCGATCCACGCCTCAGGTCTTGACAGGAAGCCCTCGGCGACACAGCCTTTGGCAACGTTGTCATTGTGCTCGACACGGCGCGTCCGGAGCCGATCCGGCCCGCTGCGCCGCTTTCTGATGGGACGTCAGAATCATGACCGATCAGCCGGTTCCGTCGCGCAGTCCGTCGCGGCGTTCCATAGTCGCCACGGGCTCCACCCTGCTCGCCGGGTTCGGACTCGGCCCGGTGCTCCCGGTGCCCGCCGCGGCCGCCCCCGCCGGCGCCCCGGCCCGGCCCGCCGCGCCTCGCGAACTCGCCCTCTACCGGCCGGTCTCGGTCTCCTCGACCGCCTACGCCGCCACCCCGGGGTCCTTCGCCGTCGACAGCCTCACCGCACCCGGCGTGCGGGGCAGCGGGTGGCGCGCCGGGGACGGCGACCCGCAGTGGATCGCCGTGGACCTGCAGGCAGCATGCGAGGTCACCCGGATCCGGCTGACCTTCGAAGCCGACGCTGCCGACCCGGTGTTCACTCCCCCCGCCACGGGGAATCCGGCCGACGGCACCACCGGCAAGGAGATCCTGTCGAGCTACGCGCTCGACTTCGTGGTCGAGACGTCCCTCGACGAGAAGTCCTGGACGAGCGTGTACCGCACGACCGCCGGCACCGGCGGCCTGGTGGACGTCCAGCTGCCCCGTCCGGTCACGGCGCGCTGGGTGCGGATGACGTGCCGCAGGCGTTCCAGTCCCCTGCCGCTCGGCCTCAACGGCTTCGAGGTGTACGGCACCCCCCGGGGGCACCGCCCCACGGCGACGGGCTGGACCGACTGGGGCACCCGGCACGACGCGGCGCCCGCGCTGACCGTGGCCGACGACGGCACCGTGCCGGTGGAGTCCGGCTGGCGGCTCACCCTGGACGACTGGGCGGGCGGCGACGGCGCCGGTCTGTCGAGGACCGGCGTCGACACGAGCGGCTGGCTGCCCGCCGTCGTCCCCGGCACGGTGCTGGGCTCCCTCGTGGACCAGGGCATGCTGCCCGACCCGGTGTCCGGCCTGAACAACCTGCGCATCCCCGAGGCGCTGTCCCGGCACTCCTGGTGGTACAAGCGGGACTTCGAGCTGCCGCGGGGCCTGCGCACGGGCTCCGGCCGCCGGATCTGGCTGGAGTTCGACGGCGTCAACCACAAGGCCGACATCTGGCTGAACGGCGAGCAGGTCGGCGGTCTGACCTACCCGTTCGCCCGCTCCTCGCACGACGTGACCCGGCTGCTCGCCACGGACGGCGCGAACGCGCTGGCCGTGCGGATCACCCCGATGCCCGTGCCGGGCAGCCCCGGTGACAAGGGCCCCCTCGGCGAGTCGTGGGTGGACGCGGGCGCCGGACAGATGAACCTCAACTCCCCCACCTACCTGGCCTCTTCGGGCTGGGACTGGATGCCGGCCGTCCGCGACCGCGCGGCGGGCATCTGGAACCACGTCCGGCTCAGATCCACCGGGCAGATCGTCATCGGCGACCCGCGCGTGGACACGAACCTGCCGAACCTGCCGGACGTCTCCGTCGCCGAGCTGACCGTAGTCGTCCCGGTCCGCAACGCCGACACCAAGGACCACACGGCCACGGTGACCGCGGCGTTCGGCGACGTCCGGGTCTCCAGGGCGGTCACCGTGCCGGCCGGTGGCGGCGTCGACGTCGTCTTCGCCCCGGACGCCTTCGCGCAGCTGCGGCTGCACAACCCCCGGCTGTGGTGGCCGAACGGCGTGGGCGAGCCGGACCTGTACGACCTCACGCTCACCGTGTCGGCCGACGGCACCGAGAGCGACCGGCGCACCACCCGGTTCGGCGTCCGCCAGTTCGGCTATGAGTACCGGGTCCCGCTGCCGTTCACCGCGACCGGCGACGCGTACACCCAGACCGTGAGCTTCGACCGGCAGCAGGCCCGGCACGTCCGCATCAGCTGCCGTACCCGGGCCACTTCCTGGGGCAGCTCACTGTGGACCCTGGCCGTACGCGACAGCACCCGGCAGACCACCGATCTGGCCCTGCACGCACCCGCCGACGCCTCCAGCACGGACGGCGACGACCACGGCCCGGCCAACGTGACGGACGGCGACCCGGGCACCCGCTGGTCCTCGGCGTACGAGGACGACCAGTGGATCAGCGTCGACCTGGGCTCGGCGCAGTCCTTCGACCGGGTCGACCTCACCTGGGAGCGGGCGTACGCGAGGACCTTCGTGGTGCAGGTCTCCGCCGACGGCGCCGAGTGGACCGACGTGCGGGCGGTGGACAACTCGGCCGTGCCGCTGCCGTTCAACGACGGCAACGCCAGCCTCCAGGTCGAGGACCTCGACCGGCAGACCGCCCGCTACGTCCGTATCGACTGCGGGCTGCGCAACACCAGTTGGGGCAACTCGCTGTGGTCGCTCGGTGTCATCGACAGCGCCGACCCCGGCACCGACCTCGCCCTGCACCGTACGGCGACGGCCTCCACGGAGGAGTCCGACCATCCCGCCGCCCACGCCACCGACGGCGACCCGGGCACCCGCTGGTCCTCGGCGTACGAGGACAACCAGTGGATCCAGGTGGATCTGGGCTCCGCGCGGGACTTCGACCGGGTGGCGATCGTCTGGGAGACGGCGTACCCGAAGACGTACGTCATCCGGGTGTCCGACGACGGCGAGCGGTGGACCGACGTCAAGTCCGTGTCGAACGCCCCCGATCCGCTGCGGATCACGGTCAACGGCGTGCCGGTGCTGGCCCGCGGCGGCAACTGGGGCTGGGACGAGCTGCTGCGCCGGATGCCGCCCGAGCGGATGGACGCGGCGGTGCGGATGCACCGCGACATGAACTTCACGATGATCCGCAACTGGGTCGGCAGCAGCGACCGGGAGGAGTTCTTCGCCGCCTGCGACCGGTACGGCATCCTCGTCTGGAACGACTTCCCGAACGCCTGGGGCATGGACCCGCCGGACCACGACGCCTTCAACTCGGTCGCCCGGGACACCGTGCTGCGGTACCGCATCCACCCCTGCGTCGCCGTCTGGTGCGGGGCCAACGAGGGCAATCCGCCGGCGGCGATCGACCAGGGCATGCGCGAGGCCGTCGAGCAGCAGGTGCCGGGGCTGCTCTACCAGAACAACTCCGCGGGCGGCATCGTCACGGGCGGCGGTCCCTACGGCTGGGTGGAGCCGGAGAAGTACTTCGACCCGGCCACCTACGGCAGCAAGGACTTCGGCTTCCACACCGAGATCGGCATGCCGGTCGTCTCCACCGCGGCGAGCCTGCGCAACCTGACGGGCGACGAGCCGGAGTGGCCCATCGGCGGCGCCTGGTACTACCACGACTGGAGCGAGCACGGGAACCAGGCGCCGCAGAACTACAAGGCGGCCGTCGAGACCCGCCTCGGCGCGGCCACCGGCCTGGACGACTTCGCGCGCAAGGCACAGTTCGTCAACTTCGAGAACACACGCGCCATGTTCGAGGCCTGGAACGCCAACCTCTGGGACAACGCAACCGGCCTGATGCTGTGGATGTCCCACCCGGCCTGGCACAGCACCGTCTGGCAGACCTACGACTACGACTTCGACGTCAACGGCACGTACTACGGAGCCCGTTCGGCCTGCGAGCCGCTGCACGTCCAGGCCGATCCGGTGCAGTGGCGGGTCCTCGCGGTCAACCACACCCGCGCGGACCTGCACGGGGCCACCGTCACCGCCCGGCTGTACGACCTGTCCGGCCGGCAGCTCGGCAGCGCCCGGACCGCGACGGTGGACGTGGCACGGGCCGCCACCGCCGAGGCGTTCACCGCGGGATGGACCGACGACCTGCCCGGCCTGCACCTGCTGCGGCTGACCCTGGCGGACGCGGACGGCAGGGAGCTGTCCCGCAACACGTACTGGCGCCACCGTGACCCCGCCGACCTCCGGGCACTCGGCAAGGCCCCGCGGGTGAACGTGTCCGTCTCGGCCGGGCAGCCGTCCCGCTCCGGAGACCGGCGCACGCTGACGGCCACCGTCCGCAACCGCGGCACGGCCGTCGCCGCCATGGTCCGGCTGTCCCTGGTGGACGAGGCGACCGGTGACCGCGTGCTGCCGACGCTCTACAGCCACAACTACCTGTGGCTGCTGCCCGGAGAAGCACAGACGGTGAGTGTGTCCTGGCCGTCGCGGGCCCTTCCCGCGGGCCGTCCGGCGCTGCGGGCGGCGGCGTACAACAGCCGTCCCTAGGCGAGCCCCTCCGCCGCCACCGCGAGGGCCGAGCGCATGGTCGCCGTGAGCTCGGCCTCCGCCGTGGCGGGGTCCGAGCTCTCGTCGGCGACGCGCCAGGCGTAGTGCTCGACGGCCGCGCGCAGGGCCGCGTTGAACATGGCCGCCTGGATGGTGGGCCGCAGGCCGTCGGCGGGCAGCCCGGAGCGTTCGGCGAGGGCGCGGGCGAACGCCGGTTCGGCCTCGTCGTAGGACTGCAGCCACTCGGCGCGTAGTCCCGGTTCGTCGCGGGTCAGCCGGACCAGGGCGCCCATGGTGGCGCGGTCCGGGCTGCGCGCCAGCCGGCTGTCGGTCGGCACGGCGTCCGCGAAGGCCTCCTCCAGCGGCCGGCCGGGGCGCCAGGCGCGCAGGCAGTCGGCGATTGCCTCGATACCGGCCGCGAACAGCGGCCGCACGCAGGCCTCCTTGCTCGGGAAGTAGCGCCAGACCGTGCGTGCCGAGACGCCGACCGCCTGCCCGATCTGCTCGCCGGTGGTCGCGGACACCCCCTGGGCGACGAACAGGTCCACCGCGGCGCGGGCGATCTCCAGCCTGGTCTCGGCCTTGCGTTCCTCGGTCAGGGGTGGGCGTCCCGTGCGTCCCCCTGCGGCCATCTGTCCCTCCCGTGCCGGTGGCTGCTGCACCGGGATTGTCCCCGAGGCGGCGGGGTGACGGAAATTCAGGCCGCGACTTCATGTCACTCCCGTCCAGGTCGACCCGGAGGACGGTGCGCACGAGCCGGCCGCGCCCGGCCCGTGCGTCGGCGACGTGGGTCAGGTCTCCGAGCCCGAGGAGCAGGCGGCGACCGTGTTCCTGGCCTCGGACGCGGCGAGTGACATCAACGGCGCCGTCCTGCCGGTGGACAACGGCTGGACGGCCGTCCGAGCCGCACCGCCGGGGCGGCCGGCCCCGATCAGCCGCCCTCGATGAACTGTTCCGCCAGCCGCTCCCCCTCCGCCTCCGCCGCCTCACGGTCCTGGATGGGCCGGATCGCCGAGTGCTTGAAGACGATGTAGGTGACGCCGGACGGCACCCCGCCGACGCGCGGGTCGGGGTTCACGCCGAGCGCCTTCGCGGTGGCGTAGGAGGCCTCGCCGATGATGTCGCGCGGTCCGGTGTCGCCGACGACGGCGTACTGGACCCGGCCCTTGTAGATGACCGCGGCGATCGCGCCGCCCCGGACGCCGGACTTCCGGTGGTTCCAGCGCCGGCTGGGGCCGGGTACGACGACGTAGGGCAGTTTCTCGGCGTTGAGCTGGCGGCCGTTGGACTGCTGGTAGGCGGTGGCGGCGGTGAACGCCGGGTCGGCGGCGCGGTTGCAGTGGGCGGTCCGCTGGCCGTCGCAGTCGATGTCGAGGTCGGCCTTCCAGAAGACGGCCTGCCGGGTGCCGCACACGGGGACGGTGGCGGCGGTGTCGGCATCGGAGCGGTAGCGGCCCCTGGAGACCTGGGTGCACTCCCGCACCCGGGCCAGCAGGTCGGCGGCGGAGATACGGTGCCGGACACCGGGGACCGCGTAGGAGGCGGCGGGGGTGGGCAGTGTGGCCGGGGCGAGCAGGGCGGCGCCGGCCGCGGCCAGCGTCAGCGACTGGACACGCACGATGAGGGACCCTTTTCGTGGGGGACATGGAGTCACCCGGAACAAGATGGTGCGGGTCCGGCGGCCGGGCCAGCACATGGAGGCTGTACAGGGCCGTTCGGCGCAACGAAACTGACACTTCGTGAGCGGCCGCCGAGGACCGGGGCGCCGGGCCGGTATCGGCCCGGACTGCCCCGGCCGCCCGTGCCGGCGCGGGATCAGCGACGACAGCGTTCCGCGCCGCAAGCGCGAACTCCCCTGTCCTTCCGGGGAGTTCGACCGCAGGATCCTCAGCATACGTAACCCTCCCCCGGCGTCCGCAATACGGCCCTCTTGATGTCCGCATCCCGGGCGGTCCATATTGGTCCGGACCATTGCCGTGCTGCCGTCCCAGGGGAGGCGGAACCGTGCGCCGAGTTGCCGTCGTGGTCTGCGCCCTGCTGTGCGTGACGTCCTGCGGCCGGGGGCGGGCCGCCGACGGCGACAGCGGCCGGCTGCCCGGTGCCCCGACAGGGGTGACCGCGGCCGCCGGGAGCGCCACCAGCGTGCACGTCATGTGGAACGGGCTGCCGGAGGGCTCCGGGATCCGTGGCTACGAGGTGTATCGCGGCACCACGAAGGTCGAGGAAGTGCCCGGCTCCCAGCACATGGTGGACGTCACCAGGCTCAGGCCGTCCACGGCGTACGTGTTCACCGTGCGGGCCCGGAGCGGGGACGGCAGCCTCGGGCCGCGCAGCCGTGCGGTGCGGGCGACCACCCCCGCGATGGTCGCGGCCGACCGAGCGGCGCCGACCCGGCCCGCGCGGCCGGTGGGCCGGGCGGTGGGCAGCCGTGCCGTACAGCTGTCCTGGGACGCCTCGACGGACGACCGGGCCGTGGTGTCGTACGACATCTGGCAGGGCGGCGCCAAGATCCACAGTGTGGGCGGGAACCAGACCGCGGCCGTGGTCATGGGGCTGCGGCCGGGCACCCGTTACGTCTTCACCGTCCGGGCCCGGGACGCGGCCGACAACCTCTCGCCCGCGAGCGCGGCGGTACGCCTCAGCACGCCCGGCAGCGGTGACGGCCGGGACACCGAGCCGACCGCGTTCACGGCGCGGACCCACGAGGAGAGCGGGGCCTGGTACCTCGATCTGGCGTGGGACCCGCCACAGGTGGACGGTGTGGTCACCGAATACCAGATCCAGCTGGACTCCGGGACGACCACCTCCCTGGTGTGGGGCGGCACTCCGCCGAAGGGACGGTCGACCTACAGCTTCTATGTGGGCCGGGACCATGGGGTCCGGCACCAGGTGCGGCTCCGGGCGCGGCTGCCGGACGGCACCTGGGGCGGCTGGTCGGCGGAGCGGACCGTGGCGACCGGGGCCTGACGAGAGCGGGCGCGCGTCCCGGCCTGGGCCGGGCGGAGGAAGAAGTCACCTGGCCGGTCGCCCTCCGGGTGCGGGACCCGCCGGGGACCCTTTCGCTGAACCTGAGGCGGCACGGACGTTTCCCCACCCTCGGCGGCGCACGGGACGTTCCGCCACCGTGCCGCCGGAGGGCAGACCATGCGCACTACCCGACTCCTCCTCCGCTCCGGCCTGACCCTGGCGGCCGCCGCCGCTGTCCCGACCTGGCTCGCCGGCCCGTCCGCCGCACTCTCGGGCATCTCGGTGAGCACCATCGGCAGCACGGTGTCGGTGGTCACCAGCGCCTGCACCCAGTCCAACGGCAGCTGGGGCAACGCCTCGCTGCTCAACAGCGGCCAGACCGCCTTCGCCCAGGGGCGGCAGGTGGCCCTGGCGGGCACCTCGGTGAGCCAGTCCGCCGCCTGGTCGGGGGTGTCACCGGGCACCTACACGGTGGTCGTCGTCTGCTCCAACGGCGGTACGGCGGGCACGCAGTCGGTGATCGTCTCGTCCGCCCCCGCCGCGCCGACGACCTACCCCACCGCCAACTCGACCGCCAACTCGACCGCCAACTCGACCGTCAACTCGGCCACCAAGCCGGCCGTGCCCGCGCCCGCCCGGGGCGTGATGGGCGGCCTGGGCGGCGCCGCCCGCGACTACGGGCCGCTCACCCTGGGCATCGGCGCCGCGCTGGTCGGCTCGGGCGTCATCGCCACCGGCTGGTACCTGCGCAAGCGCTCGAAGCCCTACCGGCTCTAGGACGCCGACGGGCCGGGCGGTTCGCCGAACTCCTCCAGGGCATGACCGAGCCACCGCGTCCAGAACGTCTCCAGGTCGATGCCGGCCCGCAGCACCAGGTGCCGCAGCCGGTCCTCGGGGGCGTCCTTGCCCGGCGGGAAGTCGCGGCGCTGGATCTCCTCGTACTCGGCCAACTGCCGCCGGTGCAGCTCCAGATGGCGGCGCAGGTCGGCCTCGATGCCGGCGGTGCCGACGACGGCGGCCGCGCGCAGCCGCAGCAGCAGCACGTCCCGCTGCGGCTTGGGATCCTGGGAGACGGCGGTCCAGCGGGCCAGTTCTGCGCGGCCCGCGGGCAGGACCTCGTAGCTCTTCTTCTGCCCACGGGCCGGCTGCTCGGCCGGCAGGGTGCGGATGTAGCCCTCGGCCTCCAGCCGTCCGAGCTCGCGATAGATCTGCTGGTGCGTGGCCGACCAGAAGTAACCGATCGACCTGTCGAACCTGCGGGTCAGCTCAAGCCCCGACGACGGCCGTTCGAGCAGGGCGGTGAGGATCGCGTGCGGGAGTGACATGGGCTCATCCTAGGGACGGGCGCTACAGGGCGGCCGCCAGCTCGGTGCCCTGTTTGATGGCCCGCTTGGCGTCCAGCTCGGCGGCGACGTCGGCACCGCCGATGAGGTGCGCGCTGCAGCCGGCGGCGACCAGCTCCTCGTACAGGCCCCGGCGCGGTTCCTGCCCGGTGCACAGCACGACGGTGTCGACCTCCAGGACCGTGCTCTCGCCGTCGACGGTGACGTGCAGCCCGGCGTCGTCGATCAGGTCGTACCGCACCCCCGGGACCATGATGACGCCCCGGTGCTTGAGTTCGGTGCGGTGGATCCAGCCGGTGGTCTTGCCGAGGCCCGCGCCGACCTTGCTCGCCTTGCGCTGGAGCAGGTGCACGATCCGCGGCGGCGCCGGGCGCTCCGGGGCCGCCAGGCCCCCGGGCCCCTGGTACTCCATGTCGACGCCCCACTGCCTGAAGTACGTCTCCGGGTCCTCGCTCGCCTTGTCGCCGCCGTCGGTGAGGTATTCGGCGACGTCGAAGCCGATGCCGCCGGCGCCGAGGATCGCGACCCGGTCACCGACGGGCGCGTCGTCGCGCAGCACGTCGAGGTAGCCGAGCACGCGGGGATGGTCGACGCCGGGGATGTCGGGGGTGCGCGGGGTGACGCCGGTGGCGACCACGACCTCGTCGTAGCCGGTGACGTCGCCCGGTTCGACGGTGGTGTTCAGGCGTACGTCCACGCCGTGCGCGTCGAGCTGGTGGCGGAAGTAGCGCAGGGTCTCGTCGAACTCCTGCTTGCCGGGGACCTTGCGGGCCACGTTCAGCTGGCCGCCGATCTCGGCCGCCGCGTCGAACAAGGTGACCTCGTGGCCGCGTTCGGCGGCGGACACCGCGCAGGCGAGGCCGGCCGGTCCGGCGCCGACGACCGCGACGCGCTTCCTCAGCCGGGTCGGGGCGAGGACCAGTTCGGTCTCGTGGCAGGCGCGCGGGTTGACCAGGCAGGAGGTGATCTTCCCGCCGAAGGTGTGGTCGAGGCAGGCCTGGTTGCAGCCGATGCAGGTGTTGATGGCCTCGGGCGTGCCGGCCGCGGCCTTGTTGACGAAGTCCGGGTCGGCGAGCATCGGGCGCGCCATGGAGACCATGTCGGCGAAGCCCCCGGCGAGCAGCTCCTCGGCGACCTCCGGGGTGTTGATGCGGTTGGTGGTGACCAGCGGCACGGACACCGCGCCCATCAGCTTCCTGGTGACCCAGGCGTAGGCGCCGCGCGGGACCGAGGTGGCGATGGTGGGGATGCGGGCCTCGTGCCAGCCGATGCCGGTGTTGATGATGGTCACCCCGGCGGCCTCCACGGCCCGGGCGAGGGTGATCACCTCGTCGAGGGAGGAGCCGCCCGGGACCAGGTCCAGCATGGACAGCCGGTAGACGATGATGAAGTCGTCGCCGACGGCCTCGCGCACCCGGCGGACGATCTCGACGGGGAAGCGCATCCGGTTCTCGTACGAGCCGCCCCAGCGGTCGGTGCGGTGGTTGGTCTGCGCGGCGATGAACTCGTTGATCAGGTAGCCCTCGGAGCCCATGATCTCGACGCCGTCGTAACCGGCCTGCCGGGCCAGACGGGCGGCGCGGGCGTAGTCGCCGATGGTGCGCTCGACGTCGGCGTCGGTCAGCTCGCGGGGCGCGAAGGGGCTGATCGGGGCCTGGAGAGGGCTCGGGGCGACCAGGTCGCGGTGGTAGGCGTACCGGCCGAAGTGCAGGATCTGCATCGCGATCCGGCCGCCCGCGCGGTGTACGGCCTCGGTGACGGCCCGGTGCTGCGCGGCCTCCTCGTCGGTGGTGAGCCGGGCGCCGCCCTCGTACGGCCTGCCCTCGTCGTTGGGCGCGATGCCGCCGGTGACGATCAGGCCCACGCCCCCGCGGGCCCGGGCCGCGTAGAACTCCGCCATCCGCTCGAAGCCGCGCTCGGCCTCCTCCAGGCCCACGTGCATGGAGCCCATGACCACCCGGTTGGGGAGTGTGGTGAAACCGAGGTCGAGGGGTTTCAGCAGGTTCGGGTAACGGCTCATGGGGGCCTCCGTGCGCGGTGTCGTCTCCGTAGTTGTAGAGGACCGCGCACGGATTGTGCAACTAGTTGCACAACACCCTCGGGGTTACGTGTGCCAGATCACCTGTCACCGGCTTTCGAGCAGGACGTGCAGTTCCTTCTCCTGGTCCCCGGACGCGGAGGACAGGTCCCGCACGGTGAAAAGGGAGTCGAGGGTCCGGTGCAGCCGGCTGATCGCCCAGTAGCCGCCCTGGGCGTCGGCCTCGACCGTGGCCGAGAGCCGGGGCGGCGGGGTGCACTCGTGGGTGGCGGTGACGTCGAACGTGCCGAGCCACACCATCGGGCGGGTCTCGTGGAGCTGCTGCGGCACGTCGTCGGCGGCCCGGTCGGACTCGAAGCACTGGCGCAACGCGTCGAACACGATCCGGGCGTCCTCCTTGTTGCATCCACTGATCTCGAGCGAGACGGGTTCCTCGTGCGTGGGAACACGGTCCATGGTGCTGGCTCCTCTCATGGCGATGGCGCGGTGTCACGGGTTCCCCCGCGAACCGCGCCATGCCAACAGAAAAGCACCGATCTCCAAGCCCTGCACCACCCGTCGAGGGCGGCCGCGGGCTCAGCTCCGGGTGAACTTGTAGGTCATGCTGTCCGTGAGGACGCAGAAGCCGGGCGACATCACGATGACCCGCAGGATGCCGGTGCGCCGGTCGTAGTCGATGCCCTCGGCCTCGAAGGTGCCCGAGCAGGAGCTGCGCAGCGGGAGCTGGCGCAGCGCCGTGACGTGCCCGGTGACGTTCGTGGTGCCGGGCCGGGCGGACAGGTCGATCTGCAGCAGCGGCTTGGTGTGGCCGAAGAGGCTGCCGTCCGGGTCGTCCGACGAGCACAGCAGCGTGGTGGCGCCGGAGAAGTCGCAGCCCTGCACGTCGCGCACGGCGTGGTCCAGGTTGACGACGGAGGCCAGCGGGAGGTTCGCGGACGGCGAGGTGCTCTTGTTGGCGCCCGGCGTCGGGAAGACCAGGAAGCGGGTCATCGTGCCGTACTCGCCGGAGAGCATGTACTGGCTGTCCGGCGTGATGGCGGACCAGGAGTTGTTGAGGGCCTCGCCGGAGACCAGCGTGTGGACGTACTCCGACCAGGTGCCGTCGGGGGCCTGCACCCGGTACATCTTGTAGGTGCCGGAGTCCGCCTGGTACGGCTCGACGTAGTAACCGTCGTAGGACTCGTCGGGGTCGCCGACGTGGTTCCAGCCGCGGGAGTGGACGTCGAGCGGGATGGTGCCGACGCCGGTGTAGCGGTTGGGGCTGCCGGCCGGGACCTCGACCGAGGTCAGGCCCTGGCTCTCACTGAGCGCATCGGCGTGGTCCGAGCCGGTCTCGGTCCAGGTGTCGGCCGCGGAGGCCGGGGCGGCGGTCGCGAGGACCAGGGTGGCGGCGAGGGCGACCAGGGCGGTCAGGCCTGCGTGACAACGTTGCCGGGTGAACGCGGGCATGGAAGCCTACTCCTCGGTATCGGGGGGTGGGACGCGCGTGCGCCGGTCAGTCTCGCGCGGATCCGATGGACATGTACATACCAACGGAAGGCCGGGAAGGTGAACTCACGCCCCTGCCGCACCTGAGGTCGCTTCGCGGTACGGAAGCCGTCGTGTTGAGAGATGGTGGAAAAGTCGGCGGTGACGTCGGAGAGTCGGGTGTGAGCGCGATAGAACAAGGGGAGTCCGCACGGGGGACGGCGTGCCGTGCGGAAGTCCGAAGGCGGTGCGTGCGATGAGTCCAGCCGAGGCCTCGGTGCCGGAGGGCCGGGAGCCCGTGCGCGGACCCGTGCGCCCGGGCGGGCTGCTGGACGTCCTGAACGTGGCCTCGGTCGTGCTGGACGCCAAGGGACGGATCGTGCTGTGGAGCCCGCAGGCCGAGGAGCTGTTCGGCTATTCGGCGCAGGAGGCGCTCGGCCAGTACGCGGCCCGGCTGATGGTGCACGAGCGCCACATCGAGCTGGTCGGCAAGCTGTTCGCGGACGTGATGAGCACCGGGCGGAGCTGGGCCGGCGGCTTCCCGATCCGCCACAAGGACGGCTCCACCCATGTGGTCGAGTTCCGCAACATGCGGCTCATGGACGACAACGGCGACGTGTTCGCGCTGGGTCTGGCGGCCGACCAGTCGACGGTGCGCCGGCTGGAGCAGGACGTCGCGCTGTCCGAACGGATCGTGCAGCAGTCGCCGATCGGTCTTGCCGTCTTCGACACCGACCTGCGCTTCATGTCGGTCAACCCGGCGATGGAGCGGATGAACGGGGTCCCGGCCGAGGAGCACGTCGGACGGACGATCCGCGAGGTACTGCCCGCGCTGGACGCCGACGCGCTGGAGTCGGCCTACCTGCGGGTGCTGCAGACCGGTGAGCCGGTCATCGACCAGTCCGCGGTGGGCCGAACACCGGCCGATCCGGACGTGGAGCACATCTGGTCCGTGTCGGTCTACCGGCTGGACGACGCGCTGGAGAACGTGCTGGGGGTGGCCACCTCGGTGGTGGACATCACCGAGCCGTACCGGGCCGGTGTCGAGGCCGAGAACGCGCGCCGCCGGCTGGCCGTGATCGCCGATGCCTCCACCCGTATCGGCACCACCCTGGACCTGGAGCGCACCGCCCGGGAGCTGGCCGACGTCGCCGTGCCGGAGCTGGCCGACGTGGCGGCCGTTCAGCTGCTGGACGCGGTGGTCGAGGGCCGCAGCGGCACCCTCGGGCCGGCCGAGCCCGCCGTGCTGCGGACCCTCGCCGTGCGCGCGGAGGAGAAGGCGGACGCGGTCCAGGCCGCAGACGCGCCGGGGGCGGTGGCCAGGTACGCGCCGGACCGGCTGGTCACGGCGTGCGTACGCACCGGGGAGTCGGTCGTCGTCCCGCGGGCCAAGGGCGAGCACCTGGCGCGGATCGCCCCCTCCCCCGAGGCCGCGGTGCTGCTGGACCGGGCCGGGGTGCACTCGTATCTGGCCGTGCCGCTCATCGCGCGCGGTGAGGTGCTGGGTGCCCTCGACCTCAAGCGCACCCGCAATCCGGCGTCCTTCGACGACGACGATCTGCTGCTGGCCCGGGAACTGGCGGCGCGCGCGGCCGTCCAGATCGACAACGCCCGCTGGTACGAGAACGCCCGCACCACCGCCCTGACCCTCCAGCGCAGCCTGCTGCCCGCACACCCCCGGCTCACCCCCGGCCTGGAGGTCTCCTCCCGCTACCAGCCGGCGGGCGCCACGGTCGAGGTGGGCGGCGACTGGTTCGACGTCATTCCGCTGGACGGCGGGCGAACCGCTCTCGTGGTGGGCGACGTGATGGGCAGCGGCATCAACGCTGCCGCGACGATGGGCCGGCTGCGCACCGCGACCACCACCCTGGCCGCACTGGGCCTCGACCCGGCGGTCCTCCTCGAACACCTGGACAAGACCACGTCGGGCCTCGACCACTCCATCGCGACCTGCGTCTACGCCGTGTACGACCCGCAACAGCGCCGGTGCCGGATCGCCAACGCCGGCCACCTGCCCCCGGCCCGGGTCCGCCCCGGCCGCCCGCCGGAACTCCTCGACCTGCCCACCGGGGTCCCGCTGGGCGTCGGCGGGGTCGCCTTCGCCACCACGTCCGTCGACTTCGAGCCCGGCGACGAGCTGGTGTTCTACACCGACGGCCTGGTGGAGACGCGCACGCACTCCCTGGACGAACGCCTCGACGAACTGCTGGCCCTGCTGGACGGCCCGGCCCGCCCGCTGGAGGAGGTCTGCGACCTGCTGCTGCGGGAACTGCACCACCCCGACAACCACGACGACGTGGCACTGCTCATCGCGCGGGCCCGGGAACTGCCGTAGCCGGGGACGCGCCGGATGCGGCCCCCTGCCCCGGTGCGGACGCATCGAATTCACAGGAACTGATTACCGGGTTCTTACCGGCGACCACCCACAATTGACAGAGAGGCACGCGTAGCGCGATGCCGCGTGCCGCCGTTCGCCGATGGGAGCGAGCCGTGACGCACGAACCGGAGCAGGAAAACCGCCGTGACGTCGACGGAACCAAACCGCCGATCCCGCCGATGCCCGACCACCCCCCGCAGGCCGCCGCCCCGGAGTGGGGCGCCCCGCCGGACGTCCTGTCGGGGCCGAGACAGGACCGGGAGCCGGGCGCGCCACTGCGCGACCGGTGGCGCCGCCAGTCCTTCCGCGTGCGCGCGGTGACCGTGGCGCTCGTCGCCGGGGCGCTCGCCCTGGGCGGCACCGTGGCGTTCGCCGCGGGCTCCGGCGGCGGCCCCGCCGTGTCCCCGGCCGTCTCCGGCGCATCGTCGGCGCCCTCCGCGCCGGACGGGCGCGGACCCGGGCACGGCTGCGGCATGGGCGGCATGGGTGTGCACGGCGAAGCGACCGTCAAGGACCCGCACACCGGCAAGTACGTCGTGCGGATCTGGCAGCGGGGCACGGTCGAGAACGTGGACGGTGACCAGGTCACGGTGCAGAGCGACGACGGCACGGCCTGGACGTGGACCGTGGGCTCGAACGTCAAGGTGCGGGGCGATTCCGACACGCTGAAGAAGGACGCGAAAGCCTTCCTGATCGGCACCCACGGCGCCGACGGCAAGCGGACCGCGTCCGGCGCGTTCTCGGGCGACTTCGCCGGCATGGGCCCCCGCGGCGGCATGCACGACCACGGCGGCCCGTGGCACCACCGCCCCGGCGACCGCACACCGTCACCGAACGCGTCGGGGAACGGAGCCACCACCTGAGCCGCTACCGTCGGGCAGCGCCCCCTGAACCGCTACAGCCGGGCAGCGCCCCCTGGGCCGCCACGGCCGGGCCGCGCCCCCTGGGCCGCCACGGCTGCGTAGCGGCCCCTCCTCGTCCCCTGCGGCCGGCCCGCGCCCCTAAGGGGCGCGGGGAACTGCGCGACCAGCCACGACGGCGCCGCACACGGCAGACCGGAGACCGCAGACGACAGACGACAGACGGCAGACCGCAGACCGCAGACCGCAGACCGCAGATCAAGGCCCTTCGAGCAGATCGCGGCACCCGGCGCAGCGTCTAGTCGGCGCGCACGCCGATCACGACGTTCGCGTACAGCTCGTCGGAGACCGCGAGCCGGGTGGCGAGTCCGGCGCGCCGGAAGGTGCGGACGGCGTCATCGGCCTGGTGCTCGCTCGTCTCCACCAGGACGCAACCGCCGGGCGCCAGCCACTCGCGGGCTCCCGCGGCGACCCTGCGCAGTACGTCGAGTCCGTCGCCGCCGCCGTCGAGGGCGACCAGCGGCTCGTGCTCACGGGCCTCGGCGGGCAGCAGTCCCACCTCGCCGCTGGGGACATAGGGCACGTTGGCGGCGAGGATGCCGGTCCGCCCTCGCAGAGCCGCGGGCAGGGCCTCGAACAGGTCGCCGGTGTGGGCGTGGCCTCCGTAGGGGGCGATGTTGCGGCGGGCGCAGGCGACCGCGGCCGGGTCGATGTCGGCGGCGTGCAGTTCGGCGTCCCGGAGCGCGGCGGCGAGGGCCGCGCCGACCGCGCCGGAGCCGCAGCACAGGTCGACGACGACGGACGCGCCGGGCGCCTGGGCGAGGGCCTGGTCGACGAGGAACTCGGTACGGCGACGGGGCACGAACACGCCGGGCTCCACCAGGATGCGCAGCCCGTGGAACTCCGCCCAGCCGAGGACGTGTTCGAGGGGCTGTCCGGCGGCTCGCCGGTCCACCATGGCGGCCAGCTCGTCCGGGGTGCGGGCGGTGGCGAGGATCAGCTCCGCCTCGTCCTCGGCGAAGACGCAGCCGGCGGTGCGCAGCGCGGAGACGACGGCGGCGGTGGTGTCGGAATCGGAGAGTGAGGTCATCACCGGGGAGCCTATCCGGGGCCGGGCGCATCGGTCAGACGCTTTACCGCCTGGCCGGTGGGCCGCCCTGCCGACGGTCCGCCGGCCGGGCGGCCTGCCGGTCAGACGCCGACCGTCTCCTCGGCCTCCTCCTCGGCTGCCGCCATCTCGTCGGCCAGTCCGGCGGGAAACTGCGGTACGACGACGGCGGCGTCCGGCGCCGCCTTGGCCCGCTCGTGGACCGCCGCGATCGCCGTGACCGTGAGGCCGGCCAGCAGCCAGACCGCGAGGGTCCACACGTTGCGGCTCAGGCCGTCGCTGCCGAAGTAGAGCAGGCTGCGGACGCCCTCGACGAAGCCGGCGCCGTTCCAGAAGGCGTGCAGGGTGCCGAAGAAGCCGTTCTGCAGCTCGGGGCGGAACAACCCGCCGGAGCTGGTGAAGTTGAGCATCACGAAGAGCACCATCATGGTCAGCGTGGTCCACCGCTTGAGGAAGGTGTGCAGGCCGACGCCGACGAGGAGGATGCCGGCGGAGTAGAGCCAGGCCATGCCCCAGACCTCGGCCAGGTCGTGCTGGGCGAGGTGGAAGACCGGTCCGGCGAGGAACGTGCCGATGCCGCCGACGACGGCCGAGACGCCGAGCGCGAGCAGCGCGCGTATCCGCATGGGGAGCGCCGCGCCGGCCGCGCCGAGGGCGGCGACGGAGGCGTAGGAGCCGATGCTCACGGCGATGAGCAGGAAGAAGAGGCCCTGTCCTGTGGGGTCGTCGGCGACCGGCCTGGCGACGTCGGTGACCTTGAGGGCGACGCCCTCCTTGGCGGCGACCGTGGTGAAGACCTGCTCGACGGCCGTGGCGCCGGTGTCCGAGGCGGCGATCGCGACGATCAGCTCCGGGGCCTTGGCGCTCGGCACGTAGGCGCCGGTCACGGTACGGGACCTCAGCAGGCCGACGGCCGCCGCGCGGGTGGGCACGGTTCGGACGTCGAGCTTGTCGCCTGCGGTGTCCTTGATGGTCTGCGCCAACACCTTCGCTCGCGGTCCGGCACCGACGACGGCCACCGGCATGTGGTTCGGCTCCGGGTGGACGAACGCGCCCATGTAGGCGAGCCCCATGCCCAGGCACATCAGCAGCGGGGTGATCAGGTGCGTGAGTACATGGCGCAGCGCCGGCGACCTCATCGCGTACGACCTCCAGAACCTTCCGGCCAAATTAGTTGGCTTATACAACTCACAGTCAAGTTGTACTATACAACTAGATCGTCGGAGGAGGTATCCCCGTGAGGGCGTTGCTGTGGAGGGCGCGGCCGTCGAAGGTGTTCCCGTGACGACGGCGGAGACGGCGGTGGAGACCATCCAGCGCGAGATGACGGCGTTCGCGCGCCGGGCCCGGGCGTCGGCCGGGCGCATGCACCCCGAACTGTCGCTGGTGTCGTACACGCTGCTCGGGCACCTGGAGGAGCGCGGCGGCTGCCGGGCCACCGACCTGGCCGCGCACTACGCGCTGGACAAGTCGACGGTCAGCCGGCAGGTGGCGGCACTGGAGCGGGCGGGGCTGATCGAGCGGCGCCTGGACCCGGAGGACCACCGGGTCCAGGTACTGCACCTGACGGATGCGGGAGAGGAGATCCTGGCCCAGGTCACGCGCAGCCGCCGGGCCGCCTTCCAGGAGCGGCTGGCGGACTGGCCGGAGGCGGACCTGATCAGGTTCGCCGCATACCTGGAGCGCTACAACGCCGGCACCCCGGCCGGTTCCGCCGACGACTGACCGAGCGGCTCCGGCACCCTGGCCGCGATGAAGGCGGTACGGCGGCGCAGGCGGAAGCCGAGCGACTCGTACAGCCGGATCGCGGTGGTGTTCTCGGCGCCGGTGTGCAGGAAGGGCGTCTCGCCGCGTTCCCGGATGCCGTGCGCGACCGCGCGGATCAGCCGGGTCGCGAGGCCCTCGCCGCGGTGGGCGGGGTCGGTGCAGACCGCGCTGATCTCGGTCCAGCCCGGCGGGTGCAGCCGCTCCCCTGCCATCGCGATCAGCCTGCCGTCCCGGCGGATGCCCAGGTAGGTGCCGAGCTCGATGGTGCGGGGCAGGAACGGGCCGGGGCGGGTGCGCTCGATCAGGTCGAGGATCTCGGGTACGTCGGCCGGTCCGAGCCGGACCGCGGACGGTTCCGGGACGGCGTCCATGCCCTCGTCCACCAGTTGCACCCCCGCGATGTTCATCGTGAGCTCCCAGCCCTCCGGGAGTGCACCGCGGTAGCCGGGCAGCGGGACCTCCGTGCCGGGGCCGGCCAGGGCGGCGAGGTCCGCCCAGTCGTCGGCGCCGGGATCGTCGGGCAGCGCCAGCCATGGGGAGACGTCGACCGGATAGCGCAGGATCCGGCCGCGCCGCTCGGCGAACCGGGCGTGCGGGCCGGTGAGCGAGGCGCGGGCCGGATTGTCCAGGACGTGCGGAGCGCCCTCGCGGCCCTGCGGGACGCTCATATGCCGACCTCGATCACGATCTTGCCGAGGGCGTGTCCCTCCTCGACGGCGCGCAGCGCCTCGTCGGCCCTGTCCAGCGGGAAGGTCCGCGAGACATGCGGGTCGAGTTCGCCGGCCACGACGAGCTCGGCCACCTCGTCCAGGACGGCGGCGGTGCGCGCGCGTGCCACCCGGGCCCCGCCCAGGGCGGCCACCGCGTCCGGCGCGGCACCCGCGGTGATCAGCTTGGTGCGGTCGGCGAGCAGGCCGGCCGCCTCCGCGAGCACCTCGCCGCCGACCAGGTCGTAGACGCCGTCCACGCCGCCGGGCACGACGGCCCGCACCCGCTCGGCCAGGCCGGGGCCGGAGGCCACGTGCAGGGCGCCCAGCGACTCGACGAGGTCCTTCTTGGCCTCGCTCGCCACACCGACCACCCGCAGGCCCCGGGCGTGCGCGATCTGCAGGACCGCCGCGCCGACCCCGCCGCCCGCGCCGGTGACCAGCAGGGTCGCGCCCTCGGGCAGGTCGAGCTGGCGCACGCCGTCGTAGGCGGTGGCCCCTGCGACCGGCAGGGTGGCGGCGTCGGCGAAGGACAGTGAGGCGGGCTTGTGCGCCGTCACGGACGCCGCCAGCAGGGCGTACTCGGCGAACGCGCCGCCGGAGGTGTTGCCGAAGACCTCGTCGCCGACCGCGAAGCCGGTGACACCCTCACCGATCGCCTCGACCACACCCGCGGCCTCGCTGCCGAGGACGACCGGGAAGCGTGCCTCCCCCTCGCCGGGGCGGCGGAAGCCGCCCCGCAGCTTCCAGTCGACGGGGTTGACCCCCGCCGCGCGGACCGCGATCAGCAGTTCACCGGGGCCGGGAACGGGCCGGTCCAGCTCGGCGAATGCCTCGGTCTCGGGCCCGCCGTGCCTGGTGTAGACGTACGCCTTGGGCATCGTTTTCCTCGCTCTCTGGTGCTGTCGCCGGTGTCCCGGCAGCGGCACTCAGCGGCAAGGATCAGCGCTCGGCGGCTATTCCCGCATCCGCGGATCGTTCATACGGCCGCAATGATCGGCGGCCTGACCTGGGCGGGAGCACCCGACCGGACACCGTACGGTGGACGCATGAACGTCACCCGAGGCTTCGTCGGCCGCCCCCGAGTCCACAACGCCGGACTGCCGCCCGGCCAGTACGACGCGGGCGAGGACTGGCCGGTGCTCTCCGCCGAGGTGACACCGGAACTCGCGCCCGCCGACTGGTCGTTCCGCGTCGACGGCCTGGTGGCCGAGCCCCGCACCTGGGACTGGGACGCGGCGCAGGCGCTCCCCGCGTCGGCCTACGAGGGTGACATCCACTGCGTGACCAGTTGGTCGAAGTTCGGGGTGCGGTTCGGCGGCGTCTCGCTCGACGCGTTCTTCGATGTGGTGCGCCCCCATGGGTCCGCCACACATGCCGTCGCCTACTCGCACACGGGGTACACCGCCAACCTGCCACTCGCGGACCTCACCGGCGGCCGGGCGTGGATCGCCTTCGACTACGAGGGCGAACCGCTGCCCGCCGAGCACGGCGGCCCGGCGCGGCTGCTGGTGCCCCATCTGTACTTCTGGAAGAGCGCCAAGTGGATCGCCGGCCTCACCCTCCTCGACCACGACGAGCCCGGGTTCTGGGAGCGCAACGGCTACCACGCGCGGGGCAACCCGTGGCAGGAGCAGAGGTACGCCGGTGACTGAGACGACGACCGGGACCGCCTTCGCTCCCCCGACGCGCTTCGCGGTCCCCGGCCGCATCGAGGTCGGCGGCCAGGCCGCGGCGGTGTGGCAGCGGGCCACGATCACCGGGATACGGCGTGAGACCCCGCACGCGGCGACCTTCCGGTTCGCGGTGCCGGCCTGGGCGGGGCATCTGCCGGGGCAGCACCTGATGCTGCGGCTGACCGCCGCCGACGGCTACACGGCCCAGCGCCACTACTCCCTCGCCTCCGCGCCGGACGGCTCCGGGCACATCGAGCTGACGCTGGACCACGTACCGGGCGGCGAGGTCTCCGGCTGGTTCCACACGGTGGCCCGGCCCGGCGACACCGTCGAGGTGCGCGGCCCGCTGAGCGGCTTCTTCGCCTGGCCCGGCGACCGGCCCGCACTCCTGTTCGGCGCCGGTTCCGGGGTCGTACCGCTGATGTCGATGGTCCGGCACCACCGGAACCTGACCCTGGACGTGCCGCTGCGCATGGTGGTGTCGGCACGCTCCCCCGCGGAGCTGATCTACGCGCGGGAGCTGGGCGCCGAGACCACGACCGTGTTCACCCGCGCCGCACCCCAGGGTGTGCCGGTGGGACGTATGTCCGCCGCACATGTGGCCCCGCTCCTGGCCGAACAGCCCGCGGGTGGGTGGGAGGCCTATGTGTGCGGCTCCAACGGGTTCGCGGAGCATGCCTCCCGGCTGCTCGTGGCGGCCGGGCAGCCGGTGGAGCGGATCCGCATCGAGCGCTTCGGCTGACCGGCGGCGCCCCGGGCGTCCGGCGTGGTGTGCGGCGAGGGCGGCCGGCGCGGGGTGCGCAGCGGGTGGGTTCGGCGCCGCGGCGCGTGGTCCGGGGCGCGCGTGTGCGGCGGGCCCCGGGCGCCGGGACCCGTTGGGCGGCGCGCGCCGGAACCTGTGCTTCAGCCGGTGCCGCATCCGTCCCTCCGGACGGTGGGCGAGGTACTCCGGACGGGGTACCAGTCCCCGTGTGGACGCTCGCACGTGAGCGGGGGCACGCTGGGAGCTGCGGACCGGCTGTCCGGCCCTCCAGCTCTTGTGGCGGCGAGGAGGTCGACATGCGTACCCGGGTGCGTGGCTGGCGCTGGCGGTACAACCCGCTGCGGCGCAGGTCAGACGTGGTGGAAGCGTGGATCGCGCTGGCCGTCGCGGTCCTGTTGTGCGCGGGTGCGCCGCTGGTCGGTGCGATGGCGGGGCTCTGGGCCCATGATCAGGCGCGGTCGGTGGCGGCGGTGCAGCGCGCCGAGCGGCACATGGTCCGGGCCGTGGTCGTCGGCGGCACCCCGGAGCAGCTGCCGTCGGTGCAGGGCGGGGACCAGGCGCACGCCTACCAGACGAATGTCCGCTGGACCGTGCCAGGCAAGGGCACGCAGACCGCCCTGGCCCGGGTGCCCGCGGGCACCAGGACCGGTGACGCGGTGGACGTGTGGTTCGACCGGCAGCAGCACGCGGTCGCCCCGCCGCCCGACGACGTCGCCGTCTGGCAGCACACCGTCACCGTGGGCCTGTGCGGGGCGAGCGCCGCGGCGGCCGTGGTGCTGCTCGGGCACGGCATCGTGCGCCGGGTGGCGCTGCGCCACCGGCTCGCCGAGTGGGAGCAGGAGTGGGCGCGCACCGGACCGGACTGGACCCGCGGCCGCGCCTGAGACGCCCGCCCGCGCCGACCGCACCCTCTTGTGCCGGCCGCACCCCTTGTACCGACCGCACCCTCTTGTGCCGGCCGCACCCCCTTGTACCGACCGCACGCCCTTGTGCCGATGGCACCGCCCGTCCCCTGTCCCGCCCTCGTCCGCACCCGGGCCGCGGACTCTGCGCCCGCACCCGCGGCCGAGGTGACCCGACCACCCGCCCCCACCAGTCGGCGGCCCAGGGCTCATCCGCCCGTCGTCCCCGTTCGCCGACCGGGCACCACTGACCAGCGGCTCCACAGCCGACGGCTGGACGGTTCGGCAGTTTTCGGACGGGGCAGAGGCCTGGCGATTCATCGGATCACCCACGTACGGTGTGATCATCCGCGCCTCCTCTTCTCCAAGGCGGTTGATGATGGCCCTGTTCGACCTCCCTCTCGACGAGCTCCGCGAGCACCGCAGCACGTCGGTGGCGCCCGACGACTTCGACGCCTTCTGGTCCAAGACGCTCCAGGAAGCCCGCGCACACGATCTCGACGCCCGTTTCGAGCCGGTCGACGCCGGGCTGTCCACGGTCGACGTCTACGACGTGACGTTCGCCGGGTTCGGCGGCCACCCGGTCAAGGGCTGGCTGCGGCTGCCGGCCGGCACCAGCGAACCGCTGCCGCTGGTCGTGGAGTTCGTCGGGTACGGCGGCGGACGCGGGCTGGCGCACGAGAACCTGCTCTGGGCGTCGACGGGACGGGCGCACTTCACGATGGACACCCGCGGGCAGGGCAGCGCCTGGGGCGGCGGGGGCGGCACCGCGGACCCGGTGGGCGGCGGCCCGGCGTACCCCGGGTTCATGACCCGGGGCATCGACGCACCCGAGAACTACTACTACCGCCGGGTGTTCACGGACGCGGTCCGGGCGGTTGAGGCGGCCCGCTCGCATCCGCTGGCCGACGCGACGCGGACCGTGGCGCTCGGCGCCAGCCAGGGCGGCGGGATCACCATCGCCGTCGGCGGTCTGGTGCCCGACCTGGTCGCGGTCGCGCCCGACGTGCCGTTCCTGTGCGACTTCCCGCGCGCCACCACGCTGACCGACCGTCACCCGTACCGGGAGATCGCCCTGTTCCTGAAGACGCACCGCGGCCGCTCCGCGGACGTGCGGCGCACCCTGTCCTACTTCGACGGGGTGCACTTCGCGGCGCGCGGCCGGGCCCCGGCGCTGTTCTCGGCGGCCCTGGAGGACCAGACCTGTCCGCCCTCCACCGTCTTCGCAGCCTTCAACTCCTGGGCACACGACGACAAGACCATCGAGGTGTACGACTTCAACGACCACGAGGGCGGCGGCCCGTACCACGAGGCAGCGAAGGCCCGCTGGCTGCGCTCGTACGTCTGAGGAGGCGCTGGAATTGGACACGTGGGAGGCCGCGGAGCGCTTCGTCCGGGTCTGGGCGCGGGGCTGGGCCGCGCACGACGTGGACGCGCTGCTCGCCCTGTACGCCGAGGACTGTGTGCATCGTTCGATGCCGTTCCGCGCCCCGCACCGGGGCCGGGACGAACTCGCGGCCTATCTGCGCTGGTCGTTCGAGGCGGAGCGGGTGACGGACGTCAGGTTCTCGGCGCCGCTGGTGGGCCCGGACGGGGTCGCGGCGGCGGAGTTCCGGGTGCGGTCCGAGGAGAGGGGTGCGGCGGCGGAGTTCCGGGTGCGGTCCGAGGAGAGGGGTGCGGCGGCGGAGTTCCGGGTGCGGTCCGAGGAGAGGGGTGCGGCGGCCACGCTGGCGGGGTGCGTGTTCGTGCGCTTCGACGGGCGAGGGCTCGCGGTGGAGAGCCGGGACTACTGGCACACCGCGGACGGGCACCAGGAGCCGGCCGGGCGGCTCTTCCTGCTCTGACCTTCCCCCCAGTCCGACCAGTCGGTACGTTCGGAGTGCCCGGGCGGCAGCGTCGCGGTCCGGGTTTTCCGGCGTACCACGGAGGGCGCATGTCCCAGCACGAGCCACAGCCGCAGTCACAGCCCCGGTCCCAGGCCCAGCCCCAGCCCCAGCCCCAAGTCCAGGTCCACGGCCACTGCGATCCGCGTTTCGCGGCGGTGCGGGAGGCGTTCGAGGAGAACTTCCGGGACAGGGAGGAGCTGGGTGCCGCCGTCGCGGTGACGGCCGGCGGCGAGACGGTGGTGGACCTGTGGGGCGGCTGGGCGGATCCGGCGCGCAGCCGGCCGTGGGAGCGGGACACCGTGGTCAACGTCTGGTCCACCACCAAGGGCCCGGTGGCCCTGTGTGCGCACGTCCTCGCCGACCGGGGGCTGCTCGATCTCGACGCGCCGGTGGCCGACTACTGGCCCGAGTTCGCGGCGGCAGGCAAGGAGCGGGTCCTGGTCCGCCACCTGCTCTCGCACCGGGCCGGGCTGTCCGGGCTGCGCGAGCCGCACTCGCTCGACGACCTGTACGACTGGGAGCTGACGACGGCGCGGCTGGCCGCGACGGAGCCCTGGTGGGAGCCGGGGAGCAGGTCCGGCTATCACGCGCTGACCTACGGCTTCCTGGTCGGCGAGGTGGTGCGGCGGGTGTCGGGGCTGCTGCCGGGGGCGTTCCTGGAGCGGGAGGTCACCGGGCCGCTGGGCATCGACTTCACGGTCGGGCTGCCGGAGAAGGAGGCGGGCCGGGCGGCCGAGCTGGTGCATCCCCGGGTCGTGTCGGACAGCGAACAGGCCGCGATCTTCAGCCAGTTGGCGCCCGCCGCGGTCGCCGCCCTGGCCAATCCGGGGGTGGGTGCGAGCGCGGCGAACACCCCCGGGTGGCGGGCGGCCGAGATCCCGGCCGCCAACGGGCACGGCACGGCCCGGGCGGTCGCGGCGCTGTACGGGGTGTTCGCGGGCCTGGGCGAGTACGGCGGCCTGCGGGTGCTGTCGCCGGAGGCCGCCGAGCGGGTGCGGGAGGGCCAGGGCAGTTGCCGTGACCTGGTGCTGGGGGCGGGCTTCGAGCACGAGACCGAGATCGGGCTGGGGCTCTGGCTGAGCGGGGCGAACGGCTCGTACGGGCCGAACCCGCGAGCCTTCGGGCATGACGGCTTCGGTGGCTCCTGCGGGTTGGCCGACCCGGAAGCGGGGGTCTCCCTCGGCTATGTCATGAACCGCATGGGGCCGCGGATCGCGGACGATCCGCGGAAGACGGCCCTGGTCAACGCCGTTTACGCGTGTCTGTGAGGCCCGCACGGTTTCGGCCGAACCCGCCGTCCGCTCTTCCCTGATGGTTTAGACCAATGCTAGATGTGGTCGCGGAACGAACCCGCACGGCTACGTCTTGTCATCACGGCTCGGCGGCGAGCCCCAGCCTGCTCGCCGCCGGGCCCGGTGACCAAGCCCTGTCACCCTCAGGAGGCGCGGCATGGCCCGCACCACCCCCCACGACCACTCCGAGAGCGAAGGACAGCCCCTCTACTGGCAGATCGCGACACAACTCCTCGGCGAACTGCGCGACGGCACCCTACCGCCGGGAGAACGGCTCCCGGCGGAACGGCAGTTGGCTCGGCACTTCGGGGTCAGCCGGGAGACCGTCCGGCAGGCGCTGGAGGTGCTGCGGCACAGCGGACTGGTGGCCACCGACCGGCGGGGCAGCCACGCCACGCTGCACGGCCGTCCGGTGGAGAGCCCGGTCTCCCTGGCCTTCCCGGTGGGCGCCGGGCCCACGGAGCACGGTGCGGTCGACCGGGCCACGGTGACCTGGGAGGAGCCGCCTCCGGAGCACGCGGCGGCGCTGGGGCTGGCCCCGCACCGGCCGACCCTGGTGCACCGCTACGAGTCCGCCTCCCCCGACGGTCACGCCCTGCGGACCGCCGTGACGTCGTTCTCGGTCGTGGCCCTGACCGAGGTCGAGGAACTGGGCCGCTACCGGGACCGGGCCGACGGCTCTGCCGCCGCGCAGCTGCGCCGGACCTACGACTGGATGCGCAAGGCGGGCCTCACCCTGCACCACCGGGACTCCATCACCCAGGTCGCGGACGCGTCGTCGGTGCGGGTGACCCGCCGGGTGCACGACCAGTACGCCCGCCCGCTGGAGATCACCGACCTGGTGGTGGACGCCCAGCAGGACGCGCTGGTCTACGAGTTCACGGTGCCCGCCGCGGGCTGACCGCGCCGGGCCACCACCAGCCGGGCGCGCGGGCTGCCGTCGCCGCGCTCGCCGAACTCGGGCAGCGCGGACAGTTCCACGGAGAAGCCCGCCCGCGCCAGTTCCGCCAGCACGGCACCGAGCCGGAAGGCCCGGTAGTACATGACGAACGGAGGCCGCCACAGGGCGTTGCGGACCCGCATCACGGCGTCGAAGCCCAGCAGCATCCAGTATCCGGGGCTGCTGGGCCGCGGCGGCGCGAGCACCGGGAAGGCGAAGGCGCCGCCCGGCCGCAGCACCGCGTGGACCTGGCCGAAGAGGCCGGGCAGCTCCCAGGGCAGGAAGTGGCCGAACGCCCCGAAGCTGACGACCAGGTCGAAGGCGGGCCGGAACGGCAGGGCCCGGGCGTCGCCGCGCACGTAGGTGACGTCCGGGCCCTCGGGCGAGGGCTGCCGGCGGGCGATCTCCAGCATGCCGGCGCTGAAGTCGACGCCGGTGACGCCGTGCCGGCACACCTGGGCCAGGACTGCGGTGCCCGCGCCCGTCCCGCAGCACAGGTCGAGGCCGTCCTCGAAGGGGCCGAGCGGGGTGAGCGCCTTCGCGACCGCCTCGAGCACCGAGTCGGGCGTCCGGAACGGGGTGTGGTCGAACTTCGGGGCCAGCAGGTCGTAGCCGCGCTCGACCGAGGACAGGGCCTGGACGGCGAGTTCACGCAGGCTCGGGCCTTCGGGGCTGAACATCCTGCCAGCTTACGGGAGCACACGGCGCGGGCGGGGGCCCGTCGGTCCCCCGCCCAACCCCGTGTTCGTCGCCGCCCACCTCGCCATGTCCCCCAGGGCCGCCCGGGCACGGTCGACGAGGTGGCGCCGCTGGTCGTCCGTCTGCTCTCCGACGAGGCCTGGTACGTCGACGGCGCGGAGATCACCGTCGCCGGCGGACACGCGGCGCACGGACCGGTCAAGGCGATCACCGACGCCCTCGGCCAGGACTGAGCCTCAGTCCTTGAGCTGCTCCAGCGTGGACTTGGTGTCGGTCTTCAGCCAGCCGGTCACGTCGTCGAGGGTCGGCGGGTCGGTGTCGCTGTCGTACGAGGAGAAGTACGCGCTGTAGTACATGGTGAACGTCATCCACCCGTCCCGCACCGCGAGCGTGGCGTACCGCGAGCCGCTGGTGGTGGAGCCGTTGCTGGTGTCCTGGGTGACCAGGTAGGCCTCGTCGCCGATGCCCTGGACCGGCGTCACGTCGTAGTCGCTGTGGCTGTCGCCGTAGTTCTTCCAGGTGGCCGTGAACTCGGGTGCCGGGTCGGTCTTCCGGTGCAGGTCCATCTCCAGGGAGAGGTAGGCGTCCCCGTAGCTGGAGCCGGTCTTCTTGAGGCTGAGGCTGCAGTAACTCTGGTCCAGCGCGGGGTCCTTCATCACGTTCTTCGTCGGGGACGAGTCGTCCACGGGGTACTCGTCCTTGAACGACGAGTAGTCCGCGCTGGAGCAGAGGTTCGCGGGCGCCCGGTAGCCGCGCAGGTCCGCACTGCTCCCGAAGGCTCCGGTCAGGAGGAGTCCGCCCGCCCAGGCAGCGGAGGCGACGACCGCGCCCACGAGGGCCCACAGCACGGCTCTTCCGGCCGCGTTGCCGCCCGTCGCGGGCGGTGCGGCCGGCGGCGGGTAGCCGTAACCGGGCGGCACCGCATAGGGGTTGGCCTCCGGCGGCGGGACGGACTGGCCCGCGGTGGTGGGCTGGGCGTAGGGGTTCTGCGCGGGCGGCGACTGCGGGCTCGGGTACGGGTACGCGGTCGGCTGGGTGTGCTGGGGCGGCGGCGGTGCCGCCGGGGGCTGGTCCGGCTGTGGCGGGGGCGGTGGGGACTGCTGCGCGGCCGACGACGACGGCGGCGGCTCCGAGGAGGACGGCGGCTGCTGCGGTGGCGTGGACATGTCGTGAAGATACGGCATAACCGGACGTCAAGTCCCCGTCAGGACAGGGATCGTTATGGTCCGGGAACAACCGTTACCCGCCAAACACCCTTTTCTACAAGCCAGTTGGGCGGTAGCGACGGGTTGGCCGGGGCAGCGGCCCCGGCCTTCCCGGTACGTCGGCGGTCAGGCCGACGCCGGCTGCACGAGGGCGTCCTGCGCGGCGGCCCTGGCGCTGCCACTGCCCGCGTTGACCACCGCGAGCGGACCGGCCGCGGCCTCCGTCCCGGCGTCGGCGCCGGACGGCTTGCCGACCAGCGCGGGGGACGCCGTGCTCATCGCGACGGTGCTGGTCACGGCCGGGCCGAGGCCCTGGCCGACCTCGCGGACCAGGCTGGTCGCGCCGCTCGCCGTGCCGGCCGGTATGCGGCTCAGCCGCGGGGCCGCGGGCGCGGCCGTACCGGGAGGGCGCGCACGCTGTTGCCGACGAAGCTGGCCTGCCGGGCGAGCCGGCCCTCGGGGACGGCCAGGTCCAGGGCCGGGAAGCGGTCGAAGAGCCGCTGCAGGGCGACCGTGGCCTCCAGGCGGGCCAGCGGGGCGCCCAGGCAGTAGTGGGCGCCGTGACCGAGGGAGAGGTGGCGGACGGCGTCAGGGCGGCCGGGCCGGGTGACGTCGAACCGGTCGGCGTCCGCGCCGTGCGCGGCCGGGTCGCGGCCGGCGGCCGAGTAGCCGGCCAGCACCGGGGTGCCCGCGGGGATCACCGTCCCGTCGACGGTGAGGTCCCGCACCGGGTAGCGAAAGGGGAAGTAGCTGACCGGCGCGTCCCAGCGCAGCGTCTCCTCCACCACGTCCGCCCAGCTCGCGTCGCCCCTGCGGACGAGTTCGAGCTGGTCGCGGTGGCCGCACAGGGCGCGCACCGCGTTGGTGATCAGGTTCAGGGTGGTCTCGTGCCCGGCGATGATCATCAGCACCAGGGTGCCGATCAGCTCCTCCTGGCCGAGCCGGTCGCCGTCCTCGTCGCGGGCGGCGATCAGGGCGCTCGTGAGGTCGTCGCCGGGGTGTTCGGCGCGGGCGGCGGCGACGGCGGCGAGGACGCCGACCAGTTCACGGTTGGCGGCGACGGCCTCGTCCGGTCCGATGTCGGTGGCCACGACCTGGTTGGTCAGGTGGTGCAGCTTGTCGCGGAACTCTGCTTCCACGCCGAGGAGTTCACCGATGACGCCCAGGGGCAAGGGCAGCGCGAAGTACCGGCGCAGATCGGCGACACCGTCACCGTCGGCGGCGGCCCGCTCGAGGCCGTCGAGGAGGGTCTCGGTCAACACCTCGATCCGGGGCCGGAGTTCCTCGACCCGGCGCGGGGTGAAAGCCCGGCTGACCAGTCCGCGCAGTCTGCGGTGGTCGGTACCGTCGGCGGTGGTCATGCCCCGCACGGTGGCGAAGGTCAGCAACGGCCAGCCGGCGGGGACGCGGCCTTCCCGGAGTTGCGTGAAGTGCCGGGCGTCCTTGGCGACTCCGGGATGCTGAAGGAACTCCCTGAGCGCTTCGTGCCCGAGCACGGCCATGCCCTCGACGCCGCCGGGCAGCACGACCGGGGCGACGGCACCGCGCGCCAGCAGCCGGGCGTTGTCGGCGTGCGGGCAGCCGCCGGCGGGGTCCGGGCGATACGGCACGGGCGGGATCTCCACCAGCGGCTCCTGACAGCGGTACGACACGGGCACCGCCGATCGTAGGCGCCCGCGGGCCTGCGGGAAGGAGCTTTTCCCGCCCAGTGCGGCCCGGCACGGAGCGGGCGGCCGCAGACAGCGCGCCACAGACAGCGGGCGACGCGAAGCAGGCGGCGCGAAGCAGGCGGCGCGAAGCAGGCGGCGGGAATACCGGCGCCCGGTGCCGTGTTGACGGTGGCGGAACCCCGGGTATAGTGCGATCAGCGCGTGTGAGCGCCCTTCCATCGGGCGCCGAGTGCCGGTTCCACTCCTCCAGCCGCATCGCCCGTCGCTCTCCGACCGGCCCGTCGGCTTCTCAGCACCACCTCGTGACCAGGGTGATCCCGCCGTTCCCGAGGTGCCGTTCCCCGCCGCACGGAGGCCTGCGCACACGCCCTCCCGCTCGCGGCCCACTCCCCCTTCACCCCTGTCTTCCGTCCTCGAAAGGACCACCTCCCATGACCACCACACTCGAACCCCCGGTACAGCAGCAGGACCGGCCGGTCACCCGGCCCGTCACCGGTGTCCTCGACATCGACGCGGGCGGGAAGGGGCAGCTGCGGGCCCCGAGCTGCCTGCCCTCCCCCGCCGACCCGCAGGTCTCGCCGGCGCTGATCCGCCGGCACGGCCTGCGCAAGGGCGACCTCGTCGAGGGCGTCCGCGGCGACCGGCGCACGCTGACCGAGGTCACGCGCGTCAACGGCCGGACGCCCGACGAACTGCGCGGCCGCCGCCACTTCCGCGACCTGACCCCGCTGCACCCGCACGAGCGGATCCGCCTGGAACACCCCGCCGCCGGGCTCGCCGGACGGGTCACCGACCTGTTCGCGCCCGTCGGCAAGGGGCAGCGCGGGCTGATCGTGGCCCCGCCGAAGACCGGCAAGACCGTGCTGCTCCAGCAGTTCGCGGCCGCCGTCGCCGGCAACCACCCGGAGTGCCACCTCATGGTGCTGCTGCTCGACGAGCGGCCGGAGGAGGTCACCGACATGCGGCGCTCCGTGCGCGGCGAGGTGTACGCCTCCACCTTCGACCGGCCGGCCAAGGAGCACACCGCCCTCGCCGAACTCGTCGTCGAGCGCGCCAAACGGCTCGTCGAAGAGGGCAAGGACGTCGTCATCCTTCTCGACTCCCTGACCCGGCTGTGCCGGGCGCACAACAACGCGGCCGCCTCCAACGGCCGTACCCTCAGCGGCGGTGTCGACGCCGGCGCGCTGCTCGGCCCGAAGCGGTTCTTCGGCGCCGCCCGCACGGCCGAGGAGGGCGGCTCGCTCACCATCCTCGCCACCGTCCTGGTGGACACCGGCTCCCGGGCCGACGGCTACTTCTTCGAGGAGCTGAAGAGCACCGGCAACATGGAGCTGCGCCTGGACCGCGAGCTGGCCTCCCGCCGGGTCTTCCCGGCCGTCGACATCGCCCCCTCCGGCACCCGCCGCGAGGAACTCCTGCTCACCCCGGGCGAGTTGACCGCCCTCCGTGGACTGCGCCGGGCCCTGCAGAGCCGGGAGGGCGCCCCGGGCGGCCTGGAGACGCTTCTGGAGCGGCTGCGGGAGACCCCGGACAACGCGACCTTCCTGCGGCGCGTGCAGCCGACCCTGCCGGCGGGCTGACACCCGGGCACCCCTGCCGGGAGGCGCACGCGGGGCCCGGCATGCGGCATCCGGGTTGCTCACTGCCTCCGACCGGCCCTGGCAGCGCGCCGGACACCGCCCCCATTCCTACGTTGATCATATGACGATCGGATTCCCTGACCGATTCCCGCGGCGAGCGGCGGTGACCACCTGCTCCCTCTGCCTGGCGGGTCTGCTGGCGCTGGCGCCCGGCACGGCCGCCGCCAGCGCCGCGGTGCTCGACCCGGCCCCGCCCCCGCGGGCGGTGGTGCCCGGACCGTCGCTGCTCTACCACTCCGGCACGCAGGTGCGCCCGCACCCCGGTGCCCCGGAGCTCCCGGACCTCTCCGCGCTCTCCTGGCTGGTCGCCGACGCGGACACCGGCCAGGTGCTGGCGGCCAGCCACGCACACCGCCAGCTTCCGCCGGCCAGCACCCTCAAGACCCTGTTCGCGCTCACCGTGCTGCCGGTCCTGCCCGCCGACCTCCCGCACCGCGTGACGTCCCGGGAACTGGCGGACGTCCCCGAGGACAGCAGCGTGGTCGGCGTCGAGGCGGGCCACACCTACCAGGTGTCCGACCTGTGGCGCGGGGTCTTCCTCAGCTCCGGGAACGACGCCGTGCACGTGCTGGCCGCGCTCGACGGCGGCTGGCAGCGCACCACCGCCCGGATGCAGGCCAACGCCCGCGCCCTGGGCGCCCTCGACACGCAGGTCAGGTCCCCCGACGGCTACGACGCACCGGGGCAGGTCTCCTCCGCCTTCGACCTCGCGGTGTTCGGCAGGGAGGGGCTGCACAACCCCGACTTCGCGCGGTACTGCTCCACCGCCGAGGCGCGATTCCCGGACGGCGCCGGCTGGTCGTTCGGCATCGAGAACACCAACCGGCTGCTGACCGGCGCGGACGGTGTGGGGCGGTACCCCGGCCTGATCGGCATCAAGAACGGCTACACCACCAACGCCGGCAACACCCTCGTCGCCGCCGCCCGGCGCGGCGGGCGCACCCTCCTCGTGACGGTGATGAACCCTCAGGACGGCGGCGTGTACGACGAGGCCCGTCAGCTGCTCGACTGGGGTTTCGAGGCGGCCGGACGAGTCGACCCGGTCGGCTCGCTGGACGGCCTGCGGCCCAAGCCGCGGCCCCGGCCGGGCCCGAGCACCGTACCGATGGTGGCGGCCACGGCCCCCGGGGACGACGCCGACTGGTGGGAGACCGCCCTCGTCACCGGGTTCGCGGTGCTCGGCGCGGGCGCCCTCACCCTGGCGGTACGGCTCAGGGGCGAACGCGCCGACCGGGACTGACCCACCGGCAGGCCAAGGAGCAGGCCGAGCGTGATCCAGGTGTAGATGTTGCTGCCGAGGAACCCGTCGATGCCGGACGCGTCGTCGAACCACAGCCACACCACGCTGGTGCACATCACCGCGTAGAGGGTGCCCGCGATCCGCGGGTGCCCGGCGCGCGCCAGCAGCACGAACGACGGCAGCACCCACACCAGGTGGTGCACCCAGGTGATCGGGCTGACCAGGCAGGCGGCGAGGCCGGTGAGCGCGAAGGCGGCCGTCCAGTCGCCGGCCGCGACTGCCTTCCGCGTCCGCCACGCCCACACGGCCAGGGTGAGCAGCACCAGGATCGCCCACAGCGGCTTGTCCGGATGGCCCAGCCGGGCCAGCACGCCCTGCAGCGACTGGTTCGAGACGTAGTCGAGCCGGCCGACCCTGCCGGTGTCCCAGAGCGCCTGGGTCCAGTAGAAGCGGGACGCCCTCGGGTCGGCCCAGGCCGCCAGCCCGGTCGCGGCCAGCGCCACGGCCGTGGCGACACCGGCCGCCCGCCACCTGCGGCCGATCAGCAGCATGAGGATGAACAGGGCCGGCGTGAGCTTGACGGCGGCGGCGAGCCCGGTCCCGATCCCGGCCCAGCGGCCCCGCCCGCTGCGCAGCAGGCAGCAGTCGGCGAGCACCAGGGCGAGCAGGATCAGGTTCACCTGGCCGAAGCTGAAGGTGTCCCGCAACGGCTCGAACAGCGCCAGCCCGCACAGCGCGAGCGCCCACCGGTACCAGCCCCAGCGCCGCCAGCCGGGCCCGGCCAGGATGCGCAGCACGAACGCCAGCGCGGCCAGGTTCAGCAGCAGCGAGGCCGCGATGGCCAGGTGCAGTCCCACCAGCGCCATGGGCAGCATGCCGACGGCGGCGAACGGCGGATACGTGAACCCGTACTCCGTGCCGGGCACCCGGTAGTCGTAGATCCGCCCGCCGTGGTGCACCCAGGTGTGCACGGTGCCGTAGTACACGCGCAGGTCGAACCAGTCGCGCAGCAGCGGCACGGTGGCCGTGAACACGGTCACGGCGGCGACGAGGAGCAGGACGAGCAGCAGCCGCCCCCGGCCGGTCGTCGGTCTCGTCGGCCCCCTCATGCCGTACGCCCCACGGCCGGGGCCTGCGCGGCCTGGTGGGCCTGCCAGAGCACGACCACGCCGAGCACCCCGCCGGAGACGGCGAGGACCAGCTGGCCGATGTCGGCGGGGCCGCCGCTGGGCAGTACGGCGAGGGCGAGCACGCCGGTGACCGCCGCCACCCGGTGCCGTACCGAGGTGCTGGGCGCCGCGGCCGCTATCAGGAACAGGCCCCAGAGGGCGTACCAGGGGCGGATCGCAGGACCGAAGGCGGCGACGGCGGCCAGGCTCAGGCCGAGGGCGTAGACCGGGCGAGGCCGCAGCCGGACCCATATCAGCAGCACGGTCACCGTGGTGAGCGCCAGCCCGAGCAGGTGCCAGGCCGGTACGGCGAGCGGCGCGAGATCGCTGCCGAAGTGTTCGAGGACCCGGCCCGTGGCCCGGCCGAGCAGACTGCTGAGCGCCCAGTTGTGCGGGGAGACGGGCGTGTCGAGCGCCCTTATCCACCCGTACCCCGTCCCGGCGACGGCGGTCGCGACCACCGTCGTCGCCCCGGAGGCGAGCGCCGTCGTCAGGGTGGCCCGCACAGGACTGTGGCCCTTGCGCACCTGCACGACGACCACCGCGAGCAGGCCTAGGGCGGCGGGCGCCTTGACCAGCGCCGCGAGGGTGACGAGCACGGCTCCCAGGACCGGCCAGCGGCCGAGCGCCGCGACCAGGCCGAGGCCGAGCAGGCCGAGCATGATGGCGTCGTTGTGGGCGCCGGCGACCAAGTGGAGCAGCACCAGCGGGTTGAGGGCGCCGAGCCAGAGCGCGGCGGCCGGGTCGGCGCCGCTGTGCCGGGCGAGCCGGGGCAGCGCGGCCGCCATCAGGCCGACGCCGAGCAGGGCGACCAGCCGCATCCCGAAGAGCCCGGCCGGGAGTTCACCGCGGGTCAGCCCCGACAGCAGCGAGGCCACGCCCATGAACGCGGGGCCGTAGGGTGCGGCGGTGTTCTGCCACACCGGGGCGACCTCGTCGGCCAGCGGGCCGCCGAGCTGGGCGGGCCCCGACGTGTAGACGTCCATGTGCGCGTCGACCATCGCGCCCTGCGCGAGGTAGCTGTACACGTCCCGGCTGAACAACGGGGGTGCCAGCAGCAGCGGCGCCGCCCAGACGGCGAGGACCAGCAGCAGCTGTCGCGGGGTGGGCGGTTCGGATCCGCGCACGAGGCGGCCCAGCAGCAGCCATGCCGCGATCAGCAGCACGACGCCGAAGTAGACGCCGACCAGGCCGAACGCCGCCTGCGCGGAGCTGGGTGCGAGCAGATCCGCCACGGGCAGGGCGCCGGCTGTCTCACCTCCCAGGGCCAGGAAGGCGGTGCCGGCCAGGCCAAGCACCTGGCAGCGGCGTAGATCGACGGGGAAAGCCATGGCCAACACTGGGTCAGCGTGTCCATTGCGGGTGGCCGGAAAGCGACGGGGTGTTTTCCTGCGAGAGACCTGGCTGTGACCGACCAGTGGGTCGTGGGCGGCTGCGGGTCCGGTGGGGGCTGGCCGCGCGGTTCCTCCCCCGGCCTTCGGCCCGGGGTACCCCCGGCGCTCCTGAAGGGCGCACCAGGGCCGTTCCTAGTGCCGCGGCAGGCAACGTTTGCCCGTCAAGGAGCGGCGTCCGGTGCGTGCTCTCGGCGTGCCGGCCGGAAGTCCTCGTACTGGATGTACTTGGGCTTTCGGCCGGTGCGGCGAGAGTGCGTGCCGGGCGTCGTGACGGGGCGAACGTTGCCTGTTGCGGCACTAGAACACCGACAGGCCGGTCAACGTCGTAAAGCGGTCGAGCGCCGCCACCCCCGCCACCGAGTTCCCCCGCTCGTCCAGACCGGGGCTCCACACGCACAGTGTGCACCGGCCCGGTACCACGGCGATGATCCCGCCGCCGACCCCGCTCTTGCCCGGCAGGCCCACCCGGTAGGCGAAGTCGCCCGCCGCGTCGTACGTCCCGCAGGTCAGCATGACGGCGTTGACCTGCTTCGCCTGGCTTCTGGTGAGCAGGCGGGTGCCGTCGGCGCGGATGCCGTGGCGGGCCAGGAACGTGGTCGCAAGGGCCAGGTCGGCACAGGAGGCGGCGACGGAGCACTGGCGGAAGTACTGGTCGAGGAGGACCGGGATGTCGTTGTCGATGTTGCCGTAGGAGGCCATGAAGTGGGCCAGCGCGGCGTTGCGGTCGCCGTGCTGGGACTCCGAGGCGGCCACTTCCTTGTCGAAGTCCAGGGACGGGTTGCCGCTCTCGGCGCGCAGGAAGGCCAGGAGCTCGCCGGCCGCGTCGCCGGTACGGGTCTGGAGGCGGTCGGTGACGACGAGCGCGCCCGCGTTGATGAACGGGTTGCGCGGGATGCCGTTCTCGTACTCCAGCTGGACCAGGGAGTTGAAGGGGTTGCCGGAGGGTTCGCGGCCGACGTGCTCCCAGAGTTCGTCGCCCTCGCGGGCCAGGTCGAGGGCGAGGGTGAAGACCTTGGTGATGGACTGCGTGGAGAACGGCTGCCGCCAGTCGCCGACGCCGTAGACCGTGCCGTCCAGCTCGGCCACGGCCATGCCGAAGCTGCGGGGGTCGCAGGCGGCGAGCGCCGGGATGTAGTCGGCGGGACGGCCGCGGCCCGGCGTACGGCCTATCTCCTCGGCGATCCGCTCCAGGACCGGCAGGAAGGCTTGGGACGACGTCATTGTCATGATCACCATTGTGCCGCCGGACCGGTCCTGGCGCGCAGCCGCAGGTCAGGCGAGGGGTGAGCCCGTGCCGGCGACGACCTCGGGACGCAGCAGGCCGGCGAGTCGCTCGGCGGGCAACAGGCCCTTCTCCAGGACGAGTTCGGCGACACCCCGGCCGGTGACGAGGGCTTCCCTGGCGATGTCGGTGGCCGCCGTGTACCCGATGTACGGGTTGAGGGCGGTGACCAGGCCGATGGAGTTCTCGACCGTCGCCCGCAGCACCTCGGTGTTGGCGGTGATGCCGTCGACGCACCGCTCCGCCAGCGTGCGGCAGGCGTTGCGCAGGTGGGTGATGCTCTCCGACAGGGAGTGCAGGATGACCGGCTCGAAGGCGTTCAGCTGCAGCTGCCCGGCCTCGGCGGCCATGGTGACGGCGACGTCGTTGCCGATGACCTCGAAGGCGACCTGGTTGACGACCTCGGGGATCACCGGGTTGACCTTGCCCGGCATGATCGACGAACCGGCCTGCACGGGCGGCAGGTTGATCTCGCCGAGCCCGGCCCGCGGCCCGGACGACAGCAGCCGCAGGTCGCTGCAGCTCTTGGAGAGCTTGACCGCGATCCGCTTGAGCACGCCGGACATCTGCACGAACGCCCCGCAGTCCTGGGTCGCCTCCACCAGGTTGGCGGCGGTGACCAGGGGCAGCCCGGTGATCTGCGCGAGGTGCCGGCGCGCCGACTCGGCGTACCCGGCGGGCGCGTTGAGGCCGGTCCCGATCGCGGTGGCGCCGAGGTTGATCTCGTGGATCAGCTCGACGGCCTCGGCGAGCCGGCTGCGGTCCTCGTCGAGCATCACGGCGAAGGCGGAGAACTCCTGCCCGAGCGTCATGGGCACCGCGTCCTGCAACTGCGTACGGCCCATCTTCAGCACGTCACGGAACTCGACGGCCTTGCGCGCGAAGGAGTCCTGAAGCACCGCCATCGCCCCGAGCAGCCCGCGCACCGCGAACACCGTCGCGATCTTGACGGCGGTCGGGTAGACGTCGTTGGTGGACTGACCGAGGTTGACGTCCTCGTTGGGGTGTAGGTACCGGTACTCCCCCTTGCGGTGCCCCATCAGCTCCAGCGCCCGGTTCGCCACGACCTCGTTGGCGTTCATGTTCGTCGATGTCCCGGCACCACCCTGGATGACGTCGACGACGAACTGGTCGTGCAGCTTCCCGGCCCGTATCTCCCGGCAGGCGGCCACGATCGCGGCGGCCTTCTCCGGCGCCAGCAGCCCCAGTTCCTCGTTGGCCAGCGCGGCGGCCTCCTTGACGGCGGCGAGCGCGTCGATCAGATGCGGGTGGGCGGAGATCGTCATGCCGGTGATGGGGAAGTTCTCCGTGGCCCGCAGGGTGTGCACACCCCAGTAGGCGTCGGCGGGCACGTCACGGTCGCCGAGCAGGTCGTGTTCGCTTCGGGTGGTCATGAGGGCGGTGATTCCTCTGTCGGAGGGAGTGATATGTCAGGACCGTGACTGAGGCGCCCCGAAAGGGGAGCTGGGGGCACCCCCGGCCGCAGGCTGGGGGAGGAACTGCGCGACCCGCCACAACGGCCGCGCAGCCGCCGACCGGCGGGTCGGCCCGCCCCACTAGGCGCACACAGCCGCCTCCACCGGCTCCAGCGATCGAACGGGCCGCACCCGCCCGACCTCTCGCCCGCCCCCGAGCAACGCCTCACCGGCGAACCCGGCAAGCAGCTCCGGATCAACGCCGGCCCTGGCCAGAGCGGCCGCGGCGACCGGCACCCGCGCCCGGTCCGCCCCGTCGGAGATCTTCACGGCGACGGCGCGGCCGTCCGGCAGCGCGGCCACCTCGACGCCCTCGAAGCCGTCCTTGGCCAGCAGCCCCGGCACGGCCGCCATCAGCGCGGCCACGTCACGCCCGGCCCCGGACGCCATCTCGGCGTGCTCCCGCATCGCGTCGGCGACCCTGGCCTCCGGCGTGCCCGGCGGAGCGGACACGATCCGCGACACCGCGCGCGCGAGCCCGTGCAGGGAGACGGAGAACAGCGGTGCCCCGCAGCCGTCCACGGTCGTCGCCGCGACCCGCTGCCCGGTCAGGTCCTCGACGATCTCGGCGATGGCCTGCTGCAGCGGGTGCGCCGGATCGAGGTAGTCGTCGAGGGACCACCCGTTGAGCTTCGCCGTCCACAGCATCGCCGCGTGCTTGCCGGAGCAGTTCTGGGCGAGGCGCGACGGCTGCCGGCCGGCCCGGATCCACTCGTCGCGCACGGCGGAGCCGTACGGCATGTCGGGCACGTTGCGCAGGTCGGCCTCGGTCAGTCCGGCGAGGTCGAGGATGCGCCCGGTCCCGGCGAGGTGCCGCTCCTCGCCGGAGTGGCTGGCGGCGGCCAGCGAGAGCAGGTCGCCGTCGAGGGGCAGCCCGGCCCGCAGCATGGCGACGGCCTGGACGGGCTTGAGGGCCGAGCGCGGGTAGAACGCGGCCTCGATGTCGCCGAGCTGGAACTGGACCTGCCCGTCGGCGCCGAGGACGACGACGGAGCCGTAGTGGATGCCCTCGACGACCCCGCCGCGGACGAGGTGGGCGACGGGGGCGTGGAGGGGTTCGCGGACGACGGGGGCGGCCGCGGGGGAACTGCTGTACATCACTGCCTGGTCTCGGGTGAGGAGGGAGGGACCGGTTCGCGGGTCACGCGTCGGTTCCGGTGGACGGGCGCGCGAGGCGGCCGCCGGCGCCGAGGAAGAGGCCGGTGCCGATGGCGCCGCCGATGGCGATCATGTTGACGTGCCGGTGCTTCAGCGACTTGCTGTAGCCGTGGTCCCCGGCGTCGACGTGACGGGACGAGGGGCGTGTCTCGTCTTTGAGGTGCTGTTCGCTCACGCCTCGGTTCCGCCTTCCTGGCGCTGGTCCGTGCGCGCGGGGCGCACGATGTGGGTGAGGGTGGTCTCGACGCGGTCGAGGTGGTGGCTCATGGCGTCCACGGCGTCGGGTTCGGAACCGTCGACCAGGGCCTCGACGATGGCCCGGTGCTCCCGGTTGGACTGCTCCCGGCGGCCGCCCAGCTCGTTGAGGAAGGCCGACTGACGCGCCAGTGCGTCGCGGATCTCCTCGATGACCCGGCGGAAGACCGGGTTCTGGGCGGCCTCGGCCACGGCGAGGTGGAAGAGGGTGTCCATCGCGACCCACGCGGTGGTGTCCGTCTCCCGCTCCATGCGGTCGAGCAGGTGGGCCAGGTGGTCCAGGTTCTCCGGGGTGCGGCGCAGCGCCGCGTACCCGGCGACCGGGATCTCGATGTGGCGCCGAACCTCCAGCAGGTCGCTGGCCGCGTAGTCGCCGAAGGTGGGGTCCTCGACGGCGCTGGCGACCACGAAGGTGCCCTTGCCGGTCTTAGAGACGGTCAGGCCCATCGTCTGCAGGGCCCGCAGGGCCTCGCGCAGGACGGGCCTGCTGATCTCCAGGGTGCGGCAGAGCTCCGCCTCGGAGGGGAGCTTGTCGCCCACGGCGTACTCGCCGCGCTCGATGGCGCCGCGCAGGTGCGCCAGTACCGCCTCCATGGCGCTCACGCGTCGCAGGGGCTGTCCGGCTGTCGGGCTGTCTGACAGGTTCACGGATGAGATGTTCCGGGGTGCGGGACGAGGCTGTCAAGATTTCGAGAAAGGAAACAATCGCGGGGTGCGACGCCTGAATGCAGGCATCACACCCCGTGGCGGAGCGGTGACCCGTGGACGCGGCCGGTCAGGCGTTGACGGTGCCCGTGGCGAGGAGGCCGAAGACCGCCAGGCCGATCACGATCCGGTAGATCACGAACGCGTTGAAGGAGTGCTTGGCGACGAACTTCAGCAGCCAGGCGATGGAGGCGTAGGCGACCACGAACGAGACGATGGTGCCGACCGCCAGCGGGGCGGCACCCACGCCCGCGCCGAGGGCGTCCTTGAGCTCGTAGATACCGGCGCCGGTGAGGGCCGGGATACCGAGGAAGAAGGAGAGACGGGTGGCGGCGACCCGGTCCAGGTCCAGGATGAGCGCGGTGGACATGGTGGCACCGGAGCGGGAGAAGCCGGGGAAGAGCAGGGCGAGGATCTGCGAGCAGCCGACCAGCATCGCGTCCTTGAAGGAGGTGTCGTCCTCACCGCGCTTGTGGCGGCCCATCTGGTCCGCGCACCACATCACGCCGGAGCCGACGATCAGCGAGCCGGCCACCACCCAGAGGGAGGCGAGCGGGCCGTCGATCAGCCGCTTGGCGGCGAGGCCGACGAGGACGATCGGGATGGTCGCGTAGATGACCCACCAGGCGAACTTGTAGTCGTGGTGGTAGCGCTCGTTCTTGTTGGTCAGCCCCCGGCCCCAGGCGGAGACGATCCGCTTGATGTCCTTGAAGAAGTACACCAGCACGGCGGCGATGGCGCCGACCTGGATGACGGCGGAGAACCCGACGACGGACTGGTCGTCGACGGGGATGTGCATGAGCCCCTCGGTGATCTTGAGGTGGCCGGTGGAGGACACCGGGAGGAACTCGGTCACCCCCTCGACTACCCCGAGGATGGCGGCCTGGCCGACGGAGATGGCGCTCATGAGATCCAGTTCTGCAGAGTTTGGTCGACAGTGCTGTAGACAGTCTTACAGGCGTAGTTGATAAGCAAGTCCTACGCCCAGACGGCTTGGGAGATCGCGACCCCGGCGAAGGCGGCCCCGAGCCCCGCCGCGAGGCTCGCGACGACGTTGGCGGCAGCGTAGAGCCCGGCGCCGGTCTCGGTCAGCCGGAGGGTCTCGTAGGAGAACGTCGAGTACGTCGTCAGCGCCCCGCACAGCCCGGTGCCGAGGAGCAGCTGCAGATGCGGACTCGCCGCACCCGCCGTCGCCGCGCCGGTCAGCAGGCCCAGGATCAGGCATCCGGTGACGTTCACCACGAAAGTGCCCCAGGGGAAGACGGAGTCGTGCCTGGCCTGGACGGCGCGGTCGGCGAGATAGCGGAGCGGAGCACCGACCATGGCGCCGAGGACCACCAACAGCCAGTTCACAACGACTTCTTACCCTTCACATCCGTTGTGCCCGCGCCGTCGGTGCGGCCGACGTACCTGATGACCTCACAGTCGTCCAGGGTCACGAGTCCCTCGGTCACCAGTTCGTCGAGCTGCGGCAGGAACGCCCGGATCCGCTCCTCCGTGTCCACGACGACGACCGCCACCGGCAGGTCCTCGCTCAGCGACAGCAGCCGGGAGGTGTGGATACGGGAGGAGGCGCCGAAGCCCTCGATGCCCCGGAAGACGCTGGCGCCCGCGAGTCCGGCCGCGTGGGCGCGGTGCACGATCTCCGTGTAGAGGGGCTTGTGGTGCCAGATGTCGTCCTCGCCGGTGTAGACGGTCAGGCGCAGGGCGCGGCCGGTCAGTCTCGTCATCGCTGCCTCCGGGTGAGGACACGGCGGGTCACGGTGGCCGCGCACCACACCGCCGCGAGGGCCGCGCACAGGGTCGCGGCGAGATAGGCCAGCCCGACCGCGGGCCGGCCGTGGTCGACCAGTTTCTGGATGTCGACGGCGTAGGTCGAGAAGGTGGTGAAGCCGCCGAGGACGCCGGTGCCGAAGAACGGGCGCACCAGGCGGTGCGCGGGGAGTCCTTCGGTGATCAGGACCAGGAACGCGCCGATCACGGCGCAGCCGCTGACGTTCGTCCAGAAGGTCGCCCAGGGGAATCCCCCGGCGGCCGTGGGCAGGGCCAGGGCGAGGGCGTACCGGGCCACGGCGCCGAGCGCGCCGCCGGCGGCGACCACCACGACGACCGGGGCCTGGGCACGCCACTCGGACCGCCGCCGGGGGGTCGGCTGGACGCGGAGGCTCTCGGCTTCCGGGGCTGTCATGGTCGTACGTCTCCTGTTCGGCACCGCCCCTGACGGGTGCCTCAGGGTACCGCCGGGCGTACCCGGCGGTCACTTCGCGGTGGGGGCCGCGCAGACCGCGACGCCGGGCTCCCAGACGCTGCCGAGGACGAGGTGCCGGCCGGTCCGGCAGACGCTGGTGACCATGCGGAAGCCGGAGTTGCGGCGGGACAGGTGGTGGACGACCTGGCCTTGGTCGTCCAGGGCGAGGACGGCGATGGTGCCGACCGGGCGGTAGGGGGCGTGCACGGCGGCGCGGGCGGCCGCCCGGCGGACGGCGAGGGGGCTGTGGTGGAAGGCGTCGAGCGGGGGGTTGCGCGGGCCTGCCAAGGCGACCCAGACCAGGTCGCCGTCGCGCCAGATGTTGTCGGGCATGCCGGGGAGCTCGGCGAAGAACTCGGCGCGGCCGGCGCGCGGGCCGGTGAGCCAGTATCGGATGAGGCGGTACCCGCCGGTCTCGGCGACGATCAGGAAGGTGCCGTCGCCGCTCACGGTCAGCCCGTTGGCGAACTGGAGGCCCTCCCAGGCCACTTCGGCCGTGCGCGCACCCGGCGCGAGGCGCAGCAGGCGGCCGGTGCCGCTGTGCTCGACGATGTCGCCGATCCACTGGCCGAGGGGGAACCGGCGGCTGGAGGCGGTGAAGTACACGGTGCCGTCGGGCAGGGCGACCACGTTGCTCGCGAACCGCAGGGGCTCTCCCTCGACCGTGTCGGCGAGGACGCGGACGGTGCCGTCGGCGAGATCGACGCGCAGCAGGCCGCGTTCCGCGTCGCAGACCAGCAGGTCGCCGTCGGGGAGGAGGTCGAGCCCGAGCGGGCGGCCGCCGGTCCGGGCCAGCGTCCGGACCCGGGCGGTGTCCGGGTCGCCGAGGTCGTCCAGGCGCAGGATGCGGCCGTCCTCGACGCCGGTCAGGACGCCGCCGTCGGGATCCGTCACCACATCCTCCGGGCCCCGGCCGCCGACGGCGACGTAGTGGAGGGGGACGAGGCGCGTGGGTCGGTCCATGAGACCCATGGTGGCAGGAGTAACCGCTCTCACCAGCCCTTCTCGAACATCCGGGCCACTTCGGCGATCCGGACCTCGTCGCGCCGGTAGTGGACGCGGTGCCGGATGCGCTTGGTGCGGAGCAGGCCGAGGCGGGCCAGCAGCGTCAGGTGGGTGCCGGCGACCCTGCGGGAGACCCCGAGCTTGGCGGCGACGGCCCGGGCGGTGACGCCGTCCTCGGCGAGGTCCGCGTGGCGCTGGGGCGGGAAGTGGGCCACCGGGTCCTTGAGCCAGTCCAGAATCTCCAGGCGGCTTGCGCTCGCGGCGTTCCTCAGCATCCGACCGGCCTCCCGTCCCCTGCCTCCTCGCAGTGTCTGTTCCCACTGTCGCGCAGGACGAAGCCCTCACGTGAGGGAGTCGCGGCGCGATGTCCGAGACCGAACGGCCCTACGAGTTCGGCCGGTCGGCGCCTTGCCCGCGGAGCAATTGCGGGACGCGGCGGAGGGGCCCGGCCGTCCGCTTGTGGCCGGGCCCCGTCAGTGGTGGGTCAGCGGTGGCTGAACCATCCCATGGAGGAGAGCGCCTTGTCGACGTAGCCGAACTGGGCCTGGTTCTCCCAGCCGTTGGCGAACGTGGCATCGGTCGGGTCCCAGCCGTTGCCGGTGACGGCGGTCCGGGTCACCTCCCAGTAGAAGACGCCGAGGGGGCGGCCGTTCGGGACGGCCTCGACGATGAGGGGAGCCGCGGCCGTTCGGGACGGCCTCGACGATGAGGGGAGCCGCGGCCGTTCGGGACGGCCTCGACGATGAGGGGATAGGACGACAAGTCGCTTTCGGGGTGGGCGAAGTCGACGGTGAGGTGGTGGTCGTGGAAGGCGTCGGCGCGCTCTCGCGGGTCGTGGCCCTCGCTGGGGCGCCACTCTCGCCCGGGCGCCGGACCTGGACGCCGTGTTCGTGGCCTCCGACCTGATGGCGCAGGGCGTGCCGGCGGTACTGCGGAGGGCCGGCCGGCGGGTGCCGGACGACATCGCGGTCGCCGGTTTCGACGACTACCGGGCGGCCACCGCGGTGACCCCGCGGCTCACCCCCGTCCGGCAGCCCTGGGACCGGATCAGCACCGAGAGGTCCGGATGCCGCTCGCCCCGATAGGGGGCGAGGACCCGGCGGCGGTGATCTGCCTACGGAAGTGGTGCGACACGGGTCCGCGTGAGCCGTGCGCAGGTCGGGGCTGCCGGGGCGCCGCGTCGGGCGGCTGCGGCCGGGCGGGGGCCGGTCGTGCAGTTCCTCCCCCGGCCTTCGGGGCGCCAACCGGTCAGGATCGGAGAAGCCGGGGTGGGCTCGGGCGTCCTAGCGTGGGATCACCGGCCGGAAAGCGCCGGTTCCCTTATCGCGAGGAGTGCGAGCGCCATGAGCGAAGGCGTGCAGACGATCATCTACCCCGTCAAGGACGCGGCCCGGGCGAAGGCGCTGTTCGGCGCGCTGCTGGGCGTCGAGCCGTATGCCGACGAGCCGTACTACGTCGGGTTCAAGGCCGCCGGGCAGGACGTCGGCCTCGACCCCAACGGGCACGCCCAGGGCCTGACAGGGCCGACGCCGTTCTGGCACGTCACCGATCTGCGGGAGCGCCTCGCGGCGCTGCTGGCGGCGGGCGCCGAGCTGGTCCAGGACGCGCGGGACGTCGGCAACGGCCGGCTGGTCGCCTCGGTGAAGGACGCCGACGGCAACATGGTGGGCCTGCTCCAGGACCCGGTGGGCTGAGGGCGGCCCGATCCGACTGCTTGCACCCGCACTAGTTGCGCACTCAACAATCGGCTTGATCGGTGTTACGGTGCGGGTATGGCAGTGAAGACGGCCGAGGCCCGGCTCGAAGAACAGTGGCGGGACATCCTGTCGGTGCACGCGCGCACCATGTGCGAGATCGACCGGGCGCTGCATCCGCACGGACTGGGCGCGAGCGACTTCGAGGTGCTCGACCTGCTCGCCGCGGAGACCCCGGCCGAGGGCGACCACTGCCGGGTGCAGAACCTGGTGGGCCGGGTCCACCTCAGTCAGAGCGCGCTCTCCCGGCTGATCGGACGGCTGGAGAAGGACGGCCTGGTGGAACGTTCGGTCTGCGCCGAGGACCGCCGCGGCGTCTGGGTCGCGCTCACCGCGAAGGGCCGCGCCCTGCACGCCGAGGTACGCCCGCTGCAGCGGGCGGTGCTGGGACGGATGCTCGAAGGAGCGGACGGCTAGAGCGGCAGGGAGGTGAGCCGCCGTGGGCTGCCGGCGACCCGCGCGCACGACAGGGCGGATTTCGTCGTCCTGCGCGGCAACGGGCGCTCCGCCGGAATGGCCGCGACGGGCCGCCCCCGGTCCGCCCCGACGTCGTGGCCGGTCGCGCAGTTCCTCCGCCGGCGCCCCTCCGTTGCGCTGCCCGCTCAGAGCGCGAACGCGATGCCGTCCGGGAGGACCTCGACGCCCTCCGCGGCCACCTGGGCGCGGGCCCTGGAGGAGGGGTCGACCAGCGGGTTGGTGTTGTTGAGGTGGGTGTAGATCCGGCGGGTGTGGGGGTGGCGGGCCAGGGCGGCGAGGCTGCCGCGGGCGCCGGAGACCGGTAGGTGGCCCATCCTGGCCTGCCGGGGGCCGGAGCGGACCTTGGTGCCCATCTCGCCGGCGGTGTAGAAGGTGCCGTCCAGCAGGACGCAGTCGGCCTCGGCGCACAGGTCGTCCAGGGCCTCGCTCCAGGAGCCGACGCAGGGGGCGTAGAGCAGCACTCCCCCGGTGGCCAGGTCCTCGACGCGGTACGCCGTGACCCAGCGGCCGTCGGCCTCGGCGAGCGCTTCCGGGACGTACGCCGGGACCTTGGCGCCGACCGGGTGGGCGGTGACGACCAGACCGCCGGCCAGCACGAAGCCGCCGTCCGCGAGGCTGTCGGCCCACTCCCAGGGCGCGTAGCGGTCCAGGGCGCCCCGGGCGGGGGCCAGCACCGTCCGTACCGGCGGGGCCGCGTACACCTTGAGTCCCGGTGCGCCGCGCAGCACGGTCAGGCCGGTGACGTGGTCGGCCTCCGCGTCGGTGAGCAGCACGCCGCGCACCGGGGTGTCCCGGGGGCCGGGTCCCGGCCACAGCGCGGCCGTGGCGGTCAGCTGGACGCGGATGTCCGGGGAGGCGTTGAGCAGCCACCAGTCCCGGCCGTTGCCGGTCAGCGCGACGCACTCCTGGGTGCGGGAGGGCAGCTTGCCGTCCCGGGCGGCGGCGCACAGCGCGCAGGCGCAGTTCCACTGTGGGAACCCGCCCCCGGCGGCGGTGCCCAGCAGGACGACCCTCACGACGATCCGCCCCTCTCGGTCTCCCCGTCCCCTGCTGGGATCTTCCCTCAGGATGCGCCGTGCTACCCGCACTCGGGCGGAACTTCCGGCCGTCCTTCGGGCGGTCGCCGGTCCACCGGGCGGCGCGGCGGGATCGGCTCCGACGCGAAGTCGCGTCCGCCGGTCCACAGCGCGGGTACGGCGTCGCAGCGGCGGCACAGCTCGTAGGCGACCGCCTCGTAGTTGACCCGCCAGCCGTGGAAGTGCGGCCAGGCCTCCGCGGTGCCGCGTTCGGCGTGGAACCCCGTCTTCTCCAGCATGGTCACGGCTTCCTCGAACTCGGCGTAGGTCAGCTCGATGGGGGCGTCCGGGGCCGGGTCGGTGTCGAAGCTCGCCCGCACCGAGGCGGCGATGTCCCGCAGCGCGGTGAACCCGGCGCGCAGCACCAGGCGGGCCTCCGGCGGGGCGGAGCGCGGGGCGAGCGCGAGCTGCATGGCCGCCGCGTCCATCACGGCGATCAGGCCGACCAGCCAGCTGCGGTAGGGGCGCGGCGAGCGGAAGGCCAGCAGCACCGGGTAGGTGGCGTGGCTCTCCCCCATGTCCGCGGCCAGCCGCTCCCAGGAGCGGTACAGCTCGGGCAGGGCGGTCTCGGTGTCGACCAGCCACTGCCGGGCGAGGATCTCCGGTCCCCAGGCGGGCTCGCCGGCCCGGGACTGGAGGAGCGTGACCTCCAGTTCGCGGCGGTTGTAGGCGGCGTACAGCGTGGGCAGGTAGGAGATCTGCAGCGCGATGAAGACCGGGCCGGTGGCGGCGGCGACGAAGTCCAGCGCGGACAGCCGCAGCCGGGCGCCGCTGGCGAACCCGAGGGTGAACAGGCTGGAGCCCGCCTCCCGGAACGCGGTGCTCCAGGACAGCGGGGAGAACGCGTACAGCAGCATCCCGAAGCCGAGGAACGCCCCGCCGAGCCAGGCGGCGAGCATGCCGACCAGCATGAGCGGGGCGAGCCAGGTCTGGGCGCGGTCGATCGCGCGGTAACCGCCGCGGTGCGCGCTGAAGCACAGCACCCGGCGCAGGCCCCACCACAGCCGGTACACCAGCACGGAGTACAGGCCCCGGGGGACCACGAGCGTGCGCAGGATGCTGCGCAGGACCAGGATCAGTACCAGTCCTCCGGCCACCCCGGAGATCCATTCCATGGCGCCATTCTGGCCCGGGCGCCGCCCTCCCGGTGACCGGAGCGGTCCGTTCAGCCCGCCGGGCGGGCCAGCAGGGTGCGCACGCCCTCGGAGGTGAGGGTCAGGGCGTGTGCGGAGCTGCCGTCTATGGCGAGCGAGAGGTTGTCCTCGGGCCACTGCGAGGCGAGCGCGCCGAGCGGCACCACGCGGTAGCGGGAGACCGTCGGCAGCAGGCCGGTCAGCTCCCCCTCCGAGGTGAACACGGGGACGACGGGGTCGCCGTCGGGGCGTTCCAGGACGGGCAGGGCGATCATCGCGGGGTCGGCGGACTCCGCGGCGTCGTCCGGCACCGGGACCAGCACGTCGCTGTGTGCGAGCGTGTCCAGGGCGGTGGTGTCCTCGGCGTTCACGGCCAGCGTGTCGAGCGCCCGCTGGGCCGGCGTCGGGAAGTCGTCGTGTGCGGGTGTCTCCATGGCAGATCCCCAGGTAGCGGTGGTGGTACGGGCCGCGGGTCCGGCAGGTCGCCGGGCGGCCACGGCCCGCGTACCCGGTCGGGGCCAGGGCATGCACCCGCGACCCCGGGGGCTGTCCCTCGCCCCGGAAGACCGGCGGCCGGGGTGTTCGCGCGGAGTGCGGGGTGGTGTGGGGGGTGGTGTGGGGGCAGTTCCCGTTGAACAGGCGGTCACCTCCTGCCTGGTCACCGCCTACTCCTCGGCCGCCGTTCTGGTCCCGGACGCCCTCGGCATCCTGGAGAACGTGGAGGTGTCGCGCCGGGACTAGGGGGCGCGCGCGGGCGGGTTCTCCTGGCTCCGGACCCGGGCGCGGCCGAGGGCGACGGTGCCGAGGAAGCCGAGCACCAGGGCGGCCAGGACGCCCAGGTTGGCGTACGCCCAGGCGCCGGACCTGCCGCCGAGGCCGAGCGGGGCCAGCAGGTAGCCCTGCCAGGTCAGCCAGCTCGCGGCGGTGTTGGTGACCAGGCCCCAGCCGAAGGCCGTGGCCGCGAGCGTGAGGAGCAGCGGCAGGAGGGGGACGTCACCGTAGCGGCCGGCGGGGCGGTAGAGGTCCGCCTCGTCGTAGTCGCGGCGGCGCAGCGCCAGGTCGGCGAGCATGATCCCGCACCAGGCGGCGATCGGTACGCCGAGGGTGGTCAGGAAGCCCGTGAACTCGCCGAGGAAGTCGTCGGCGAAGAAGACGATGTAGACCGCGCCGGCGGTCATCAGGACGCCGTCCGCGAGGGCGGCGAGGTAGCGGGGCACGGGCAGGCCCGCGGAGAGCAGGGCCAGTCCGGAGGAGTAGATGTCCAGGACCGCGCCGCCGACCAGGCCGAGGACGGCGACGACGGCGAAGGGGATCAGGAACCAGGTGGGGAGGATGGTCGTCAGCGCGCCGATGGGGTCGGCGGCGATCGCCTTGTCCAGAGACGCGGAGGAGCCCGCGAGCAGCAGGCCGAAGACCAGCAGGAGAAGCGGGGCGACGGAGCCGCCGACGGCGGTCCAGCCGATCACGCCCCGGCTCGAGGCGGCGCGCGGCAGGTAACGGGAGTAGTCCGCGGCCGCGTTGACCCAGCCGAGTCCGAAGCCGGTCATCACGAAGACCAGCGCGCCGATGAACTGCTGGGCGGAGCCGGACGGGATGGCGCGCACCGTCGCCCAGTGGATGTGGCCGGCGACGAGGACCACGTAGCCGACGGTGAGGACGCCGGTCACCACCGTGATCACGGTCTGCAGCCGCATGATCAGGTCGAAGCCCGCCACACCGCCGACCACGGTGAGCACGCAGACCGCGATCAGCGCGGCCACCTCGGTCCCGGTGCCGCCGCCCCGCCCGAGCCGGGCGAAGACGGTCGCGGTGGCCATGGTGGCGAGGGCGACCAGGACGGTCTCCCAGCCGACGGTGAGCACCCAGGAGACCACCGACGGGAGCCGGTTGCCCCGGACGCCGTACGCGGCCCGGCTGAGCACCATGGTGGGGGCCGAGCCCCGCTTCCCCGCGACCGCGACGAGGCCGCAGAGCAGGAACGAGGCCAGGATGCCGAGGACGCCTGCGGCCAGCGCCTGCCGGAAGGAGATGCCGAAGCCGAGCGCGAAGGCTCCGTAGCTGATCCCGAGGACGGAGACGTTCGCGCCGAACCAGGGCCAGAACAGGGTGCGCGGGGTGCCCTTGCGGTCGGCGTCGCCGATCACGTCGAGCCCGTGCGTCTCGACCCGGAGCTGTCTGCCGGGTGCCCGTGCGTCCGCCATCGTCGGCCCATCCGTCCGGGTGTGTTGACCGGAGGCTAGGTCGGCCCGGTGACGGGGGTCAAGGGCCCTCCGGACCTGCGGCTCCGTCAACGGCGCGGGCCCGCGACCCGGTTGGGCGACCTCGATTTGACACCGCGGTCCACCCCCTCCAATCTGTGCTCATGAAATCCATTTTCAACAATGGGGGTGAGCGCTAGCGATGCGTGTGGCTTTCGTCGGCAAGGGCGGCAGCGGCAAGACCACGCTGTCGGCCCTCTTCACCCGCCACCTGGCACGGTCCGGCGCGCCGGTCGTCGCCATCGACGGTGACATCAACCAGCACCTGGCGCACGCCCTCGGCCTCGACGAGGACGAACCCTTCGCGGCGCCGCCGCTGAGCGCGCGGACCGGTGAGATCATGGACTACCTGCGCGGCACCAACCCCCGCATCCCGTCCCGGGAGGCCATGGTCAAGACGACCCCTCCGGGGCGCGGCTCCCGGCTGCTGCGGCTGCTGGGCGACGACGAGGTGCACTCCCGGCACGTCCAGGAGGTCGGCGGGGTACCGCTGATGGTCACCGGCGCCTTCGCCGGGAGCGACCTCGGGGTGGCCTGCTACCACTCCAAGCTCGGTGCGGTGGAGCTGTACCTCAACCACCTGGTGGACGGTCCCGGCGAGTACGTGGTCGTCGACATGACGGCGGGCGCGGACGCCTTCGCGTCCGGTCTGTTCACCCGTTTCGACATGACCTTCCTGGTGGTCGAGCCGACCCGGAAGAGCCTTTCCGTGTACCGCCAGTACCGGGACCACGCCGCCGAGTTCGGGATCCCGGTCGCCGTGGTCGGCAACAAGGTGACCGGAGCGGACGATCTCGCCTTCCTGCGCGAGCGGGTGGGCGACGACCTGCTGGCCCACTGCGGGCTCTCCCCGTACGTCCGCGCCCAGGAACAGGGGCGCGGCGGCGGCGCGCTGGAGCGGCCCAACTCCCGGGCCCTGGACCGGCTGCGGGCCGCGGTGGACGCGCGGGGCAAGGACTGGGAGGCCTTCCAGCGACATGCCGTGGAGTTCCATCTGCGCAATGCCGCCGCCTGGGCCGACGCGGCGACGGGTAGGGACCTGGCCGCCCAGGTCGACCCGGACTTCCGGCACGGGCCGGCGGCGCTGCCCGCCTTCGCCTGAGAGCCGGCGCCCTCCCCTGCGGCCCGTTCCGCCTTCGAACACCCCTTTTCCGTAACCGCTTTGAGAAGAACAGGACACCGTCACATGTCGCTCGACGTCTCCCCGCAGCTGCTCGCCGAAGCCGAGAACGGCGCGGTGCGGGAGGAGGACTTCGTGGAAACCGTCCGCACCTCGCTGCCGTACGCGTACGACCTCGTCGCCCGCCTCTCGGCCGAACTGCACGGCGGAAGCGCGGAGTTCGCCGACAACCAGACCCCGCCGCCCTCGGAGCGGGAGCGCGGGCAGCTGCTGCGGGCGCTGTCCTCCGACGCGATCCGGGGCAGCCTGGAACGGCACTTCGGGGTCGCCCTCGCCTTCCAGAACTGCCACCGGGTCGCGGTGTTCCCGCCTCAGGCGCGGGGCGGCGAGACGCACACCCGCTTCACCTCGACGCGCGCCCAGATCCTCAACCAGTCGCCGGAGTTCCGCGACTGCTGAGTTCCAGGTCGGCCCGCAGGCTCCGGGAGACCGGCCGGCCGCTCGGACCTGCGGGGCGAGTCCGAGCGGCCGGCCGGTCTCGACCGGGCCGAACGCTCCCGCGGCGGCGACCACGGCACCGCGGGGGCGCGCACCGGCCTCCCGAGGCCGCCGCGGTCCTCGGTGAGCGGGCCGCGCACGAAGGTGCGCCCCTCCCGGCGCACCTTCGACAGCGAGCCTTCCGGCACGGCGCCGTCGGTGCGGTGTGCGCCGTGCAGGCCTTCGGCGGACCGGCACACGCCGGCACCCCGGTCCGCGAGATCCACGGCGCGCTCGGCGTCGCCGTCCTGAACACCCTTCCGGGTCGGCGTCGCGGTGGTCTTCTTCGGCGCCCTGTGCGCGCCGGCGTCCCGCGACGGCCGAAGCCGACGGAGGACGAACAGGGCTGCCCCCGATTCCAGGTCAGCCGGCGATGATCTCCGCGAACCGCTCCGCGCCGACGTTGCCCCCGGACAGGACCACCCCGATCCGGCGGGGCAGCGGCGCCACCCGGTGGGCGAGCAGCGCGGCCAGGCCGCTGGCGCCGCTCGGCTCCACGACGGTCTTCAGCCGTTCGAAGGCGAACCGCATCGCATCCCGGATCTGGTCGTCGGAGACCAGCGAGATGTCGTCCACCAGACGCTGGTTGACGGAGAAGGTCAGCTCGCCGGGGATGTCGGCCGCCTGGCCGTCGGCGATGGTGCGGGGCACCGGGATCGACACCCGGTGCCCGGCCGCGAGGGACCGCCGGGTGTCGTCGCCGGCCTCGGGCTCGACCCCGACGACCCGGATCCCGGGCAGCAGCCCCTTGGCCGCGGTGGCGCTGCCCGCGATCAGGCCGCCGCCTCCGACGGGCACCACCAGGGCATCCAACTCGCCGACTTCCTCGATGAGTTCGAGAGCGGCCGTGCCCTGCCCCGCGATGACGTGCGGGTGCTCGTACGGCGGGATGAGCGCGAGCCCGCGCTCGACGGCGAGGGCCTCGCCGATCGCGACCCGGTCGCCCGTGTAGCGGTCGTAGGTCACGATCTCCGCGCCGTATCCGGCGGTCGCCTCCAGCTTGGCCCGCGGGGTGTCCTCGGGCATCACGATGACGGCGGTGGTGCCGAGTTCGCGGGCGGCGAGGGCGACGGCCTGGGCGTGGTTGCCGGAGGAGTAGGCGGCGATGCCCTGGGCGAGCTGCGCGGGCGACAGCCGGGACGCGGCGTTGTAGGCGCCCCGGAACTTGAACGCGCCGATGCGCTGGAGGTTCTCGCACTTCAGGAAGACCTCGGCACCGACCAGCTCGTCCAGGGTGCGCGAGCGCAGCACGGGGGTGCGGTGAGCCACTCCCTTGATCCGCGCCGCCGCGTCGTACACGTCCTCAAGAGTGACGGGCGGGGTGTCGGGCATGTTCGTCCTCCGTTCCGGGCGCCGCCGGACGCCGGATGAGCGTCGACGGTCTGGATTTATTGTCTATCATCTGGACTGGAAGTCCAGACCCGATCCAGGCGGGGGCACCGATGACAGACGGACCGGCAGCGGCGAGCGGCACGGACGCGGCGCGGGCCGAGCAGGACGCGATCATCGCGGCGCTGTCCCCGGTCGTGGACGGGATCGCGGCGACCTTCGGCTCCTTCTGCGAGGTCGTCGTCCACGACTTCCGCCGCCCGGAGCGCTCCGTGGTGGCCCTCGCGGGATCGGTCACCGGCCGCGGTGTCGGCGGGGCGATGAGCGAGATCGGCATGAAGCTGCTGGCGGCCGGCGACGAGGCGCGCGACGAGCTGAACTACCTGACCCGCACCCGGGACGGGAAGCTGGTCAAGTCGTCCACGATGGTGCTGCGCGACTCGGGCGGTACGGCGTTCGGGGCGCTGTGCGTGAACCTCGACGTCACGGCCGTGCACCAGGTGCACGCGCTGGTCGGCGGCCTCGCCGGGGTCGCCGCCGCCCCTGAGGCGCCGCCGACCACCACGTTCGGCGACGACATCACCGCCGTCCTGGACGCGATCGTCGACGCCGGTCGGCTCCGCCGGCCCGAGCCGTGGCCCCAGCTCAGCCGCGAGGAACGGCTGGAGCTGTTCCGGGACCTGGACCGGCAGGGCGTCTTCGCGGTGCGCGGCGCGGTCCAGCAGATCGCCGCACGCCTCGGCATCTCCCGCGCCTCCGCCTACAACTACCTGGCCGCGGCACGAACCGCCCCCGAAGCGCCGCGGGGAACCGCGCGCCCGGCCACGACGGCGCCGCAGATGACTGACGACTGACGACTGACGGATGACGGCTCACGACTGACGACTGACGGCTCACGGCTCACGGCTCACGGCTCACGGCTCACGGCTCACGGCTCACGGCTCACGGCTCACGGCACACCGCGGCCCTTCCAGCCGCGCACTCACCCGATCTCGACCACCCGCGCCCAGGCGGGCGGTGCCTCCGGCACGTAGTCGGAGTCGTCCTCCCGCCACCCCGTGCCGCCGTACTGCCGGGGGAACAGGCCCACCACCGTCCGGCAGGCGGGCCGGGTCGCCGGCCACGGTGTCTGCCCGTCGGTGAGGGCCACCACGACGTCCGGGGCCGGCCGCGCCCGCAGCGCCCTGGCGAAGCCCGCGCGCAGGTCGGTACCCCCGCCGCCGACCAGCGCGATGCCCTCCGCCCGGCACAGCGGCTGCACGGTGCGGGCGGCCGCGTCGCAGGACAGCACGGAGACCAGGTCCCGGCGACCGCCGACGGCGCGGGCGATCGCGGCCACCTCCAGCAGGGCACTGCCCAGTTCGGCGTCGCTGACCGAGCCCGAGGTGTCGATGACGACCGAGACCCGGGGCGGGCGCCGGCGCAGGCTCGGCAGGACGACGCCGGGCAGCCCGGCCGAGCGGCGCGACGGGCGGCCGTAGCTGTAGTCGTCGCCGGCGCCCGCGGCCGAGGCCGCCGAGCGGACCGCGGCGCCCAGCAGCTCCCGCCAGGGCTGGGGCGGATGAAAGGCGTCCTCGGCCCAGCGCCGCCAGCCGTCCGGGGTGCTGCCCGGGCGGCCGGTGATGGCCTGTGCCACCCGGAACCGGACGCCGTCCCGTTCCTGCTCGCTGAGGCCGTGCGCGCCGTCCGGCCCCTGGTCCCACTCCCGGTCGCGGCCGTCGGCCCCGCTTCCGCAGTCCAGCCAGGTCAGGTCCTGCGTCAGCGGCCCGAGCCGGAACTGCCGCAGGTAGTCCTCCATCAACTGGCCTTCGTCCAGGCGCAGCATGTACGGCCGGACGGCGCCGCGGGGCTGCGCCAGCCCGTCGCCGTACGCGTCGTCGTTGATCTCCAGGTCCGCCGCGATGTTCATCCGCAGCCGCTCGCCGGCCCCGGTCAGCCCGCGTTCCCTCGCGACCCGGTCGCTGCGCGCGTGGTGGTCGCGCAGCAGGTGCGACACCTCGTGCACCCACACCCCGGCCAGGTCCTCCTCCGGCATCAGGTCCACGAACGCGGGCGAGACGTAGCACCGCCAGTGCTTGTCGACGGCCATGGTCGGCACCCGCCGGTCCGCCACGACGTGCAGGGCGAACAGGGCCGTCGCGAGGTAGGGCCGGGCCCGGGCGGCCTGGAGCCGGGCGGCGTAGAGCTTGTCCAGGTCCAGCGCCCCGGTCGCTTCGATGCCCGGACCGGCGCTCATGGGCGCACCTTGGCCGCGACGCGTTCGGCGGCCCGGTCGGCGCGCCTGGACACGGACACCGCACCGGCGAGCCGTTCGATCGCCGCCGGGACGTCCCAGTCGTCCCGGCGCAGCGAGGCCAGGGTGGTGGCGGGGACGACCACGAGGTCGGGCGCCCCGGTGTCCAGGGCGCGCACCAGCAGGGCCCAGGCCGCGTCCCAGCGGGCCCGGTCCGGCCGTTCGCGGACCGCGGCGACCACGCCGTCGAGCACGGCCTGGCGCAGGTCACCACGCTCGGGCAGGTCGGCCGCGGCCGGGTCGGCGAGCAGCGTCTCGGGGTCCGGGAGTTCCATCCGGTCGACGCTCGCCAGCAGTTCGAGCCCGGGACCGTCCCCGACCGTTCCCCTGACCAGGAGGGAGAGCACGTCCCGGGAGGAGCCGGCGGCGTGTGCGAAGGCGACCAGGCGCAGGGTCATGTCCCAGCTGCGGGGCGACGGCCAGGCGCCGCCCCGCCGCATCTCGCCGTTCGGCAGCCGGTGGACCAGCGTGGGGCGGGTGGCGAGCAGGCCGCACACCGCGCGGCGCGCGAAGTCCACGGCGGCGGGCAGCCGGTCCGGGTCGAGCCGGGGCAGGGTGGCACGGGGCCAGGTGCCGCCGAGGCCGCGGACGACGACCTCGTGGTCGTGCGCCCACTGGAGGTGCACGAACCGGTTGGCCAGCGGCGGGCTCAGCTCCCAGCCGTCGGCGGCCGAGGACCTCGGGTTGGCGGCGGCGACGATCCGTACGCCGGGCGGGAGCCGGAGCGCGCCCACCCGGCGCTCCAGGACCAGCCGGAGCAGGGCGGCCTGCACGGCGGGGGGCGCGGTGGACAGCTCGTCCAGGAACAGCAGGCCCCGGCCGGCCTGCACCAGCCGTACCGCCCAGTCCGGCGGGGCCATCGGGACGCCCTGGACGGCGGGGTCGTCGCCCACGACGGGCAGGCCGGAGAAGTCGGACGGCTCGTGGACGCTGGCGATCACCGTGGTCAGCGGCAGGCCGAGCGACTCGGCCAGCCGGTTCAGGGCGGCGGTCTTGCCGATGCCGGGTTCCCCCCACAGCAGGACGGGCAGGTCGGCGGCGACGGCCAGGGTGAGCGCCTCCAGCTGGGGGTCGGGCCGGAGTTCGGTGGTGGAGTCGCCGAGCAGCGCCGACAGGGTGTCCGCGACGGCGAGTTGGTCGGGGGCATGAGTGGCCATGAGGGATCACCTGAGGGGTGTGAGAGGGCAAGTGGATGGCAAGTCAGCGGTGTCAGCGCCGGTTGGCGGGACGCGGGCCCAGGCGCGGGTCGTGGACGGACCGGAGGCGGCGCGCCCGGACGGGCCCGCCGCGGGATCCGGCGAGGCCCGCCCGGTAGAGGCCGTACGCGATCCGGCGTTGCGCGGCCGCCTCCAGTTCGTCCTTCAACGGCCCGTCGCGCAGCACGGCTTCGGGCCCCAGCAGTCCTTCGACGACGGCCAGCGCGCCGGCGAGGTCCCCGTGGTCGAGGCGTTCGCGGACGCCGGTGAGGCAGTCGGGGCGGCGGTGCGCCTCGTCGATGACGCGCAGGCAGGGCAGCGGCGGCCCGCCGAGCGCCACCAGGAGTTCCTCGCGCCGCAGTTCGTCCGATGAGTGGTCCAGCGGGGACAGCACGCCGTCGACCAGGCCGATCCGGTGCCGGGCGCCCCGGCACTCCACCAGGCCCGGCTGCCGGGCCGGTCCGGCGTACGGGTCCCGGGGGGCCGGCGGGTGCCCGGGGACGAGCGCCTCGGCGACCAGCGGATGCAGCCGGCCGGCGTCGACCAGCCCGGCGCGCAGCAGTTCCAGATCGGGGAGGACCCAGGTCGCGGCGTCGGGCAGGACGGGTCGCGCACCGCTGCCGGGAGCGCGGGCGTCGGTGTCCGGGCCGGCGGTCGCGGTCCCGTCGGCCGCGAGGTGCACCGCGAACCGCTGCCGGCCGCCCAGGCGTACGACGACGGCCCCGCGGTCCCGCCCCGCGGCGCCCAGCACGATCCGCGCCTCGTCCGCCCATCGGTCCACGGCGCACAACGACCGTTCGAGGAGCGGTAGTCGGCTGGAGAACGTGCACCGTTCGCCGCCCGCCGCCAGGTCGGCGCCCGACCGGGTGCGCAGCTCGCCCGCGGCACCCGCGTCCCACAGATGGCGGTGCAGGTCGAAGCGGAACCGCCGGCTGGGGTGCGGATGCGGATGCCCCCGGGCGGCGGGCCCGCCCGGTGTGCCGTCCCACAGCGCGAGGCCGATCCGCTGTCCGGCGTCCGCCCAGGCGGGCGGCGTCCGGACCACGAGGCACAGGGGGCCCTCCCCGGTGTCGTAACGGGCGAGCGGCATCGTCAGGCCCGGTCGCAGCAACCCGTCGGGGGCGACTCTCGGCAGATGCCAGCGCAGCAGGTCGGGCGCCAGCCGGCGCAGGTCGGCGCGGAGCCGTTCCCGGACGTCCCGGCCCCGCGCGCGGGCCAGTTCGCGCAGGTCGAGGTCGACGTCGAAACCGGCGGCGGCACAGGCCCCCGCCCAGTCCCCAGCGGTGCGGCGGGCGGTCGCGGTCTCGATCATGGCGAGCGGCACGGCGTACTCGCGCACGCGCCGCCACAGGGAGAGGCGGGTGTCCCCGTCCGTGAGGTGAGTGGCCATCAGCACTCACCTGACGTGGACGGGACCCCCAATCTGACAGCAGAGTGAGTGGTCATCACCGGGAGCATACGACGGCTCCGCCCGGATCGGCCAGGCGATTTCGGACCCGGCTCGCACGTGACGCGGATCACTCCCGCGGGGTGCAGCGTTCTGCCGCCCCCAGCGCCTTTTCCCAGGTGTAGGCAGTCGGCGAGAGCGGGGACCGTGGGAATGGAGCAGGCTCGGGCCGGTGAGTACGACGAGTTCGTGGCGGCCCGCTGGTCGGGCCTGTGCCACCTGGCCCGTCTGCTCACCGGTGGCGATCGGCATCGGGCCGAGGATCTGTTGCAGGAGTCCCTGGTCCGGCTGTGGTTCGTCTGGCCGAAGGTCGCCGACGAGGCGCCGGAGGCGTACGTCCGCAAGGTCCTGGCCCGCGCCGCGGCCCGCTCGGCGCGGCGCCGGTGGTGGGGTGAGCGCCCCGTCGAGGAGCTGCCCGAGGTCGCGGCGGCCGGTGACATGTCGGCGGTCGTCGCCGAGCGTTCCCGGCTGGAGGCCGCGCTGGCGCTGCTGACCCCGCGCCAGCGGGCCGCGGTCGTCCTGCGCTACTACCAGGATCTGCCCGACCGGCAGGTCGCCGAGGTGCTGGGCTGCCCGGTGGGCACCGCCCGGTCGCACGCGGCGCGCGGGGTGGCCCGGCTGCGGGAGCTGCTGGCGGACGCCATCGAGCCGGTGGGGTGAGGGAGAGGCCATGGATCACTTCGAGCGGCAGTTGACGCAGTTGATGCACGACGAGCGGGAGCCCACGGCGTTCGAGACCCGGCACCGGGAGCGGCTGCGGGCCGGTGTGCAGGCGCGGCGGCGGGTCCGGGCGGCCCGGCGGGCGGCGGGCGCCGTCCTGACGGCCGCGGGGTTCGGCCTGTGCCTGTTCCTGTGGCCCCACTCCGACGTCCGTGACGAACCCGGTGCGCCGCACCCCTGGCCCGCGACCAGCCCCACCAACGCTCCGGCACCGACGCGGAGCCTGACGCCCAATGCGCCGGCCTCCGGCGCCACGACCTCGGCGCCGCCGCCCGAGAGCACGACCGCGCCCGGGAACACCCCGACGCCGACGAGCGGGGGGTCCCCCTCGTCGACCCCGACCTCGGCCTCGTCCTCGACGGCGAGCTCCACCCCGGACGCGGGCACGACCCGGAGCGCCGCGGAGAGCTCGGCCGGGAGTTCCACCGCCACCGCCCACCCGCCGTCGGCGCCCGTGACCGACACCCCCGACCCGTCGAACGGCACGTAGACCGCGGCCCGTCGGCCGTTCCCCTCCCCCACCGGCGTGGCTTCGGCACGCCTCGAAATCGAGTACGAATGCGAAAAAACATCATGAATCGTCTACCAGTCATCTTGCCGGTCCCGGCGCCGCCGCCTCCGGCGCACCGCGCCGAGCCGGTCCTCGACCTGGCCGTACCGGTGTTCAACGAGGAGGCGGACCTGGAGCCGAGCGTGCGGCGGCTCCACGCCCATCTGCGGGAGACGTTCCCCTACCCCTTCCGGATCACCGTCGCCGACAACGCCAGCACCGACGCCACCCCGCTGATCGCGGCCCGGCTCGCCGCCGAACTGCCCGAGGTGGAGTGGATACGGCTGGCCGAGAAGGGCCGCGGCCGCGCGTTGCGGGCCGCCTGGTCGGCGTCGTCGGCGCCGGTGGTCGGCTACCTCGACGTGGACCTGTCGACCGGGCTCACGGCGCTGCTGCCGCTCGTCGCCCCGCTGCTCTCGGGCCACTCCGACCTGGCCATCGGCACCCGGCTGGCGCCCGGCGCCCGGGTGGTGCGCGGCCCGAAGCGGGAGGCCGTCTCCCGCTGCTACAACGTCCTGCTGCGCTGCACCCTGTCGGTGGGGTTCTCGGACGCGCAGTGCGGGTTCAAGGCCGTACGACGGGACGCCGCCGCGCGGCTGCTGCCGCTGGTGCGGGACACGGGATGGTTCTTCGACACCGAGTTGCTGGTGATCGCGGAGCGGGCCGGGCTGCGGATCCACGAGGTGCCGGTCGACTGGGTGGACGACCCGGACAGCCGGGTCGACCTGCTGCCCACGGCCCTCGCCGATCTGCGCGGCATCGCGAGGGTCGGCCTGGCGCTGGCCCGGGGCGCGCTGCCGTCGGGGCGGCCGTCACGCTCGTACGCGGTCCCCGTCACCGTCATGGCCCTCGCCCACCTGCTCCTGTACGCGGCGCTGCGCCCGGCCGCCGCCGCGCAGGCGGTCAACGCGCTTTCCCTGATGGCCTGTTGGGTCCTCGCGCAACCGGTCCTCGGGCGGCCCCCGCTGCCTGCGCCGCCCGCCCTGCCCGCCCTGGCCGCCCGGCTGGCCGTCACCGCGGGGTCGCTCGCCCTCCTGCGGCACGCGGCCCCCGGCGCCGGGCTCCGCGCGGAACTCGCCGTGCTCGCCGCCGCCCATCTGTCCCTCGCCCTGCCCGTCGCCGTCGCCCGGTCGGCCCGGGGCGGACGGCGGTGCCGGACGGGGTCCGCGGCCTCATGACCACGCCCCTGAGAAGCACCGCCCCGCCCCCGCCCGCCGCCTGCGGGACCACCGCGCCGGGCCCCGGACGGCGCCTGCGCGACACCGCAACCCGCTACGGCCCGGTCCTCGCGATGTACGGCGTCCTCAAGCTCGTCGGCTTCGGCTCCTTCATGTATCTGCTTGACTCGGCGGGCGACTTCCGCAGGAAGCATCCGCGGTTCGGCGGCGGTGCGCACGTCTGGGACGTGCTGGGCACCTGGGACGGCTGGTGGTACCAGCAGATCGCCCTGCACGGCTACCACCCCGCGCTGGTCCCGGTGCCCGGCGCCACCGGACTGATCACCCTCCAGGGCAATTCGGCCGCGTTCTTCCCGCTCTACCCGGCGCTGATGCGGGTGGCGATGGAGGTCACCGGTCTCGGCCCGTTCGGAGCCGGGCTGCTGGTGTCGGTCGTGGCGTCGTTCGCCGCGGCGCTGGGGATCTTCGCCGTCGCCGCCCGGTTCGGCGGCCGCCGGGCGGGGCTGGCGGCGGCCGGGCTGTGGGCCGTGTGGCCGGGCTCCGGCGTGGAGTGGGCGGTCTACTCGGACTCGCTGTACGTGGCCCTGGCCGCCTGGGCCCTGTACGCCGTGCTCACCCGGCGCTGGCTGACGGCCGGGGTGCTGGCCTTCGCGGCCGGTCTCAACCGGCCCACCGCCGCGGCCCTGGTCGCCGCGCTCGCCCTGGCCGCGGTCCTGGCGCTGCGCCGCCGCGAGGACGGCGTCGCCCGGCCGCTGACCGCGATGCTCGTGGCCCCGCTGGGCCTGCTCGGCTATCTCGGCTGGGTGGGCCACCGCATGGGTGACTACGGCGGTTACTTCGCGCTCCAGTCGGGCGCGTGGGGGCACGAGTTCGACTACGGCAGCCAGACCCTGGACGTTCTGACCTCCGTCCCCGTGGGCCACTTCGGCTACCTCTTCGCGCTCCCCTTCGCCGACGTCATCGGGGTCGGGGTGGTCCTGCTGGACCTGGCCCTGCTGCCGCTGCTGTGCCGGTTGCGGCCGCCGGTGGTGCTGGTCGTCCACACGGTGCTCACCGTCGCCCTGGTGCTGGGCAGCCAGCAGTACTTCGCGAACGTCTCGCGCTATCTGCTGCCCGCCTTTCCCCTGTTCCTCCCCCTGGCGGTCGCACTGCGCCGCGTGAGCCTGCCCTGCCTGTGCCTCGTGCTGGGCATCGCGGCGCTGGCCTCCGGCTCGTACGCGGGCTACGCCCTGTTCGAACTCGGAGTGCCCTGACGCCGGTTCAGGCCTTCTTGAGGGCCACTCCGCCGTAGAAGCCGATCTCCTCCGAGCCGGCCGGCGGGGTGGTCTCCGGGCGCCAGAACGGGACCTGGGTGACGCCGGGTTCGACCAGTTCGAACCCGTCGAAGAAGCGCTCGATCCGGGCCCGGGGGCGCAGGTTCATGGAGGCGGTCGCGTTGTTGTAGACGGCCTTGGCCTCGCTGCGCTCGGCGAAGTCGTCGGTGGCGTGCGAGAGCACCAGGAAGCTGCCGGCCGGGAGCGCGTCGCGCAGGGCGGCCACGATCCGCTCGGGCTCCTCCTCGTCGCGGACGAAGTGGAGGATGGCGACGAGGAACAGGGCGACGGGCTCGCCGAAGTCGATGATCCGGCGGACCTCGGGGTGCTCGACGACGGCCTGCGGGTCGCGCAGGTCGGCGAGGACGATGCTGGTGGTGCCGGCCCTGCTGAGCAGCGCGTCGCCGTGGGCCTTCACGATCGGGTCGTTGTCGACGTAGGCGACCCGGACGTCCGGCGCCAGCGCCTGGGCCACCTCGTGCACGTTCGGCGAGGTGGGCAGCCCGGTGCCGATGTCGAGGATCTGGCGGACGCCGCTGTCGATGACGTACCGGACCGCGCGCTGCAGGAAGCCGCGGTTGGCCCGGACGGATATCCACACCTCGGGCGCGACGGAGGCGAGCTGGTCACCGGCCTTGCGGTCCACCTCGTAGTTGTCCTTGCCGCCCAGCAGGTAGTCGTAGATCCGCGCGGGATGCGGCTTGCTGGTGTCGATCTCCACGGACCCGGTGCCGTCCTGCGTCACGTGCGCTCCTCTCAACGACCGTCCCGGCCCCCCTTGGCTCACCGACGGCTGGCGACAGCTTTCCACATCAACTTCTTTGTCGGCGCACCGAGTTCCGCCCTCGGCGACCGCACCGGGCGGGCCGGGTCGCACGGCCGGGCCGGACCTGACTACCATCGGGCCCAGGTGTCCGGGCAGGTGGCCCGGTTTGGTTGGGGGTTTCTCATGGTCAGTGGTCGTGTGGTGCGGTTCGACAGCTCGCGCGGGTACGGGTTCATCGCTCCGGACGGCGGTGGCGACGACGTCTTCCTGCACGTGAACGACATGCAGATGTCGGAGGCGTACGTCCGCCCGGGCGTGGCGGTGGAGTTCGAGATCGAGGCCGGCGAGCGCGGCCCGAAGGCGTCCGGTGTCCGGCTCGCCCGCGGCGCCGACGTCCGCACGCTCGGTCCGGACGACGACTCGCTGTGCGACCTGCTCAGCGCGGACGAGTTCACCCGCGAGGTCACCGAGACGCTGCTGGCGTCGGCGCCCACGCTCACCGCCGAGGAGATCGTGCGGGTCCGGGGCGCGCTCGCCCAGTTCGCGAAGAACCACGGCTGGATCGAGGGCTGACGGCCCGCGGCGACCGGCCGGTTCACGCGTCGCGCGTGCGGAGCGACCGGCCGCCCGCCGTGAGGGCACCGGGACGGACGACGTCCGCCTCCGCGTCCGGGCCCCGGGGTCGCCGAGGTGGTACCGGACCTCACCGGACTCGGGCAGGTGGTTCGTCGGCACGACGACGACGCCGGCCCGAAGTACGCCGTGGCAGACGACGGCGTACTCCGAAATGTTCGGCAGCATGAACGCGACCAGACCCGGAACGCGGCGAAATCACGGGGCTCCCGTACGGCCCCGGAGCCCGAATTGGTGCCGCCGCACCCCTCTGCGGTTAGTTTTGAGACATGGCTGCGGAGCATCCAGAGGCGGCGGGACAGCTGTCCGTGGTCGCGGAGAACGCAGGGTCACCTCTCCTGGAGGCCGGCCGCGACATCGGGGACCACGTCGTCGCCGAGGCACCGGGGCTCGGAGGCCTCCGACCATGGCCGGAGGGTGCTGCACCACGGGACCGAGAACCCGCCCGGCTCCTGGGCGCGCAGCCCGATGCGCCGGCCCGTCCCCGGTCCGAGGGTGGTCGCGTGGACGCCGCACGGCACCTCCACAGACCCCCGCGGCCAACGATCGGGAGCAGTGATCAGCCATGACATCGCACAGGCCCGTCCACCGCGTGGCGATCGTCGGGACCGGCACCATCGGTGCAAGCTGGGCGACGCACTATCTCGTCCGTGGCTTCGACGTCACGGCCACCGACCCCGCGCCCGCCGCCGAGGCGGCCCTGCGCTCGTACGTGGCGGGTGCCTGGGACGCGGCCGCCGCGATCGGGCTCGCCCCCGGCGCCTCACCCGACCGTCTCGGTTTCACCCCGGACCCGCGGCAGGCCGTCGGGGACGCCGACTTCGTGCAGGAGAACGCGCCCGAACGGCCGGAGCTCAAGGTCGAACTGTTCGCCGACCTCGACGAGGCCACGCCACCGGACGCGATCATCGCGTCGAGTTCGTCGGGCATCACGATGAGCGCCATCCAGGCCGGCTGCCGGCACCCGGAGCGGACCGTCATCGGCCACCCGTTCAACCCGCCGCACGTCATCCCCCTGGTGGAGGTGGTCGGCGGCACCGGGACCGCCCCGGAGACGGTACGGGACGCCATGTCGTTCTACGCGGCGATCGGCAAGCGGCCTATCCACCTGAAGAAGGAGCTCCCCGGGCACGTCGCCAACCGCATCCAGGCCGCGCTGTACCGCGAGGTCGTGTACCTGATCCAGGAGGGCGTGCTCGACGTGGCCGACGCCGACGACGCGGTGTCCTGGGGGCCGGGGCTGCGCTGGGGCGTCATGGGCCCGTCCCTGCTGTGGCACCTGGGTGGCGGCGAGGGCGGTATCCAGCACTTCATGGAGACCCTCATGCCGCGCATGGTCGCGTCCTGGGACCAGTTGCGCTCCCCTCAGTTCACGCCCGAGCTCAGGGACACGATCGTGGACGGTGTCCTCAAGGAGGCGGACGGGCACTCGGTCGACGAGCTGTCCGCCCGCCGTGACGCCATGCTCGCGGCCCTGCTGGCCGTGCGCGTGCGGCACGACCCGGCCGGGGCCGCGGCCGCGAGCGGGCCGGACGCGGAGAAGGGGCCGTGATGGCGGGCCGGGAGAGACTGTTCGTGCTGGAGGCCAGTGGCGGTGGCCGCCTGTTCTCGGTGCGGCCCGACGGCTCCGGCAAGACGGTCCTCGTCACCGGGTGCCGGATCCCCGACGGCATCGCCGTGGACGCCGGCGCCGGGCACGTGTACTGGACGAACATGGGGGTCCCGGCGGAGAACGACGGCTCTGTCGAGCGCGTGGACCTGGACGGCGCCCACCGGACGACGATCGTCGCCGAGGGCACCACGCACACGCCGAAGCAGCTGCATCTCGAAGCCACCGACCGAAAGCTGTACTGGGGTGACCGCGAGGGCATGCGCGTGATGCGCTGCGGCCTGGACGGTTCGGACGTCGAGACCCTCGTCCGGACCGGCGAGGGCGACGAGGACCGCCGAGACGAGACCCGATGGTGCGTGGGCGTCGCCGTCGACCCCGTCGGCGGACACCTGTACTGGTCCCAGAAGGGCCCGAGCGACGCGGGGGCCGGCCGGATCCTGCGGGCCGGCATCGCCCTGCCCGCCGGGCAGGCACCGGACCTGCGCGACGACGTCGAGGTGCTGTTCGGCGGACTGCCGGAACCGATCGACCTCGAACTCGACCTCAAGGCGAGGATGTTGTACTGGACGGACCGCGGGGACCCGCCGCGGGGCAACAGCGTCAACCGGGCCCCGCTGGACCCGCCGGACGGCCGCTGGACGTCCGAGATCCTCATGACCCACCTCATGGAGGGCATCGGCATCGCCCTCGACCCGGACGGTGACCGCATGTACGTGACCGACCTGGGCGGATCGGTCTACACGGCCGCCCTCGACGGATCGGACCGCCACGAGCTCCTCGTCGTCCAGGGCAACCTCACGGGCATCGCCCACGCCGTTCTGCGAACGGCGTGACGCGAGGGGCCCCCAAGTGGCGCCGGGGGTAGCCCCGGCCGAAGGCCGGTGGAGCAACTGCGCGACCGGCCGCGACGGTGCCGCGGACGGCGGGGGTACGCCGCCTTCAGGGCGGTGCCGCGCACCGTGGCGGAACGCGGCCGTGAACCTGCGCCCGAAGGCCGGCCGACGGAACCCGGCCAGGACGCCCGATCCCCGCCCGGCCTCCGCCCGGCGTCACGCACCGTGCGGGACCCGCGCCGTGGTCCGCAGTTGCAGGCCCCTGACGGACAGCCGGCCGCCGGACTGGGTGATCTGGGAGGCGGTGGCGGCGGCGAGCGTGATGGTGCGGGTTCGGGTGGCCGGGTGCGAGAGCCAGCGGGGTACGGCGTCGGGAGTGACGGAGACGGTGCGGTCGGCCGGGAGGGGACTGCCGCCGAGGCCCGTGACCCTGCCGGTCAGTCTGCGGACGTAGAAGGTCGCCACCCCGCCGGTGCCCGGTCCCTTCAGCGTGGAGGTGGTCGCCGGCCTCGCCCGCAGGCGCATCGCCGCGCGGCCCCGGCCCGCGGTGAGATCGAGGTTGACGGCGTCCAGCGACCGTACCGTGAACTTCAGGGCCCGGACGCTTCCGGTCCCGGTGCGCAGCGAGACCACCCCGCGGAAGCGTGCGCCGCGGAGTACGAGCCGGTCGGCGCGGAGCACGCACGGGCCCTTCGCGGGACGGACCGGAGGCGACGAACCGAGCCGCGCGCCGCCGGCGGACACGTGCGGGACGTCGACGCGCGGGAGCACGGTCACGGCGACCACGGCCAGCGCGGCCGCCAGGGGCCGGGCCGCACGACCGAGCACGCGGCCGGGCGTGAGAACGCGCGGGTCAGGTGGCACCGCGCTCCTCCCCCGCCGCGGCCGTCGGCGCGGGCCGGTCGTCCGGTGCCGCCTGCGGTTCGCCGGCCGGGGGCGGCAGCCAGGCACAGGCCAGGGAGCCGCCGACCAGGCCGAGGGCCACGCCGAGGAAGAGGCCGCCGAAGTTCGCGACGGGGAAGGAGACGACGGCGAGCAGGAGGGTGGCGATTCCGGCGAACACCCGGAGATGGGGGCGCCAGCAGAGCGAGATGCCCAGGGTCAGGAGCAGCGTTCCGATCAGCAGGGAACCGGCGCCGGAGGTGGTCGACAGGGCGAGCGGAATCCCGCCCGGGTTCAGGTTCGCGTAGGGCCAGTAGAGGATGGGCAGGCCGGCGGCGAAGGTGAACAGCCCAGCCCAGAAGGGGCGTTCGCCACGCCAGTTGCGGAACCTCGGCCGGAACTCCGGCGCTCTGGCGAGCAGTTCACGTCCTCTGCCGAAAGGGTTGGTGATCACGCGTCCTGTCCTGATGAGTGCGGATACGGTGCCGCGGGAAGGCGGTGCGCCGGAACGTACGGTCCCCGTGCACGGCGGCCGCCCGGGTCAGAAGCATGGGTGGTTGCCGTGCTCGACCCGCAATCGCAGACCGGGAATGTTGAAGGTGCCGGCGGAGACCGCGGCCGCGGTCACCCGTACGTCGTCGAGGGTGGTCGTCAGCGCCTGTTGTGCGACGCCGTCGGGATCGAAGAAGCGCGAGTCCCGGTCGCCCGGCCTGATCGGGCCCTTGGTGACGGCCCCCTGTGCGACGCCGATGTCGAGGCTGCCGAAGTTCGCCTCGGCGACCGACTCGCTCGTCGCGTCGATGAACAGGTTCGAGGCCTCGGCCGGCCGGCCGCCGCCACCGGTGAGCCGCAGCGTCTGGGTGCCCAGCACGGGGACGTCGACGACGACGGACTGGCACAGCCCGTCGACCGTGGCGTGCCGGAACCCGGAGACCACGACGGGCACGAGTTCGTGCTTCCTCGTGACGTCCACCATGCCGTAGAGGCTGAACCCGCGGGCCGTCAGTCTGTCGGCGGAGACCTGGAACCGCTGTCCGGAGATGAAGAACGAGGCGGCGAGCGCCCCCTGCGCCATGGCGACGCCCACGGCGGCACAGGCGGCGACACCGGGCACCAGGACCACCGCGAAGCGCCTCCAGCGGGTTCTTCCGCCGCGGTGCGACATCCCGTCTCCTTCGGTCGTGAGGTGGACCCGACCATGCCGACAAGGCCGCAGATGCCCCGTACGTCCGGTGATGGATCCTAGGCTCCCGGCCGCGCCGGCCGACTGCACGCCAGGCCCGCCGGACGAGTGACGCACGTTCTGCTGCTCTCTTCGGGTGACCGAGCCGGTGCCCCGCCCTCAGGACGCGAACGGCACCTGCGCAGAGGCCACTTCGCCCGTCCCGGCAGGGTGCCGCCACACGCCCTGCCCGGCCAGCCGGGGCAGCACCCCTTCGCCGAACCAGTACGCCTCCTCCAGATGCGGGTACCCGGACAGCACGAACTCGTCGATGCCCAGCGCCGCGTACTCCCTGATCCGCTCGGCGACCTCGTCGTGGGAGCCGACCAAAGCGGTCCCGGCGCCGCCCCGGACCAGGCCGATGCCCGCCCAGAGGTTGGGGTGGATCTCCAGCGCGTCCCGCCGGCCGCCGTGCAGCGCCAGCATCCGCCGCTGCCCCTCGGACTCGCTGCGGGCGAGCCCCGACTGCACGGACCGCACGGTCTCCGGGTCGAACCCGTCGAGGAGCCGGCCGGCCTCGGCCCACGCCTGCTCGGAGGTGTCCCGGGTGATGACGTGCAGCCGGATGCCGAACCGCAGGGTGCGCCCCTGCTCCGCCGCGAGCCCCCGGATCCAGGCGATCTTGGCGGCGACCTGGGCCGGCGGCTCCCCCCAGGTCAGGTACACGTCGACGAAGCGGGCCGCGACCTCGCCCGCGACCGGCGAGGACCCCCCGAAGTACACCTCGGGCACCGGTTCGGGCACCCGGGCGAGCCTGGCGTCCTCGACCCGCAGGTACTCCCCGTCCAGGTCGACCGCCTTGCCCTCCCACAGTCCCCGTACGATCTCCAGGAACTCCCCGGTCCGGCGGTACCGGGCGTCCTTGTCGAGGAAGTCCCCGTAGGCCCGCTGTTCGTGGCTCTCGCCGCCGGTCACCACGTTGAGCAGCAGCCGTCCGCCGGTCTGCCGCTGGAAGGTGGACGCCATCTGCGCGGCCAGCGTGGGTGAGACGAAGCCCGGCCGGAAGGCGACCAGGAACTTCAGCCGCTCGGTGTGCTGGCTGACCATCGCCGTGGTCAGCCAGGCGTCCTCGCACCAGGCGCCGGTCGGGGTGAGCGCCCCCTCGAAGCCGAGGTCCTCCGCGGCCTTGGCGATCTGGCTCAGATAGGCGACCGTGGGCGGCCGGTCCCGTCCGGAGGCCGTCGCCGGGGTGCCGTGGCCGCCGCCGACGACGTGCCGGCTGTCCCCGTTGGTGGGCAGGAACCAGTGGAAGGTGAGGGACACGGGGGTCTCCGATCGAAAGGGGGGCGTGGGGTCACAGGAGGCCGTGGCGGGGCGGCCGGGTGCCGTTGAGGACGTACCGGCCGATGTGCTGGATCTTCCAGCGGGCCGGATCGTGCAGGGTGTGGGTCCGGGCGTCCCGCCAGTGCCGGTGCAGATTGAGGGAGTCGAGGGCCGAGCGGGTGCCGGACACCTCGAAGAGCGCCCCGGCGACGATCACGGCCGTCTCGGCCGCCTGCACCTTCGCGGCGGCCACGGCGACGGACGCCTCGGCGGCCGACGCGTCGGTGAGGTCGGCGCCGGCCGCGTCGACCGCGCGGGCGGCCTCCCGCAGCAGGGCCTCGGACGCCCGCGTCCTGACGGCGAGTTCACCGAACCGCTGGATCAGCAGCGGGTCCTCGGCGGCGGACTCGACCCCGCTCTCGAACCAGGGACGGCTCTTGGTCCGTACGAACTCCACGGCCTCGGCCAGCGCTCCCCCGGCGAGCCCCACGTCGATGGCGGCGTGCAGCAACTGGGCGACGGCGCCATGGAGTTGGGGCCCCTGGAAGGTGAGGTGGTGGGGCAGCACGCGGTCGGCGGGTACGGCCACCCCGTCCAGCCGGACGGTCCCGCTGGCGGTCGTGCGCTGCCCCATGCCGTCCCAGTCGTCGACGACGGTGAGGCCGGGCGCGTCCCGGGGGACGTACGCCACGTGCAGGTTGCCGTCCTCGGCGCGGGCGAGGACGGGGATCCAGTGGGCGAAGAGGGCGCCGGTGGAGTAGTGCTTGACCCCCGTCAGCAGCAGGGTGCCGTCGCCCTGGCGCTCCAGGCGGGTGCGGATGTCCTGGACGTGTTTGGTGCCGGCCTCGGACTGGGCGTTGCCGAAGCGGCTGCCGGCGAGCAGCTCGGCGAAGAAGAACTTCCGCTGGTCCTCGGTGCCCTGACGCCGGATCACGTTGACGTACACGAAGTGGCTCTGCGGGATCTGGGCGAGGCTGCCGTCGGCCGAGCCGAGGAGCCGGAAGATCTCCGCGAGGGTCAGGGCGTCGACGTCGGCGCCGCCGTACTCGGCGGGCACCGTGACACCCAGCAGACCGGAGGCCGACAGACGCGCCAGCTCGGTTCGGGGCAGCCTGCGTGCGGCGTCCCGTTCGGCGGCCCCGGCCCGGAACTCGTCGGCCAGGGCCGCCGCCACGGCGAGGGCCTCGGCGGCATCCGCGATGACGTGGGCGGCCATCGGGTCAGCTCGCCGCGGCGAGGACGGGGGTGCGGCCGGGGAGCGCGGCCGAGAACCGGTCGACGACCGGGGCGAGCGCCTCGATGGCGGCCGGTGCCAGGACCAGGGTGCCGTCCTCCCCCACGGAGATGTCCTTGTCGAGGGTGAACCAGCCCTGGACTATGTGGGCGGCGCCCATGGAGCTGAGGACCGGGCGCAGCGCGTAGTCGATGGCGAGGACGTGTGCGACGGAGCCGCCGGTGGCCAGCGGCAGCACGGTCTTGCCGGTGAGCGCGTACTGCGGGAGCAGGTCGAGCAGGGCCTTGAGGACTCCGGAGTACGAGGCCTTGTAGACGGGGGTGCCGACCACCACCCCGTCGGCGCGGGCGAACAGCCCGGTCGCCTCGACGATCGCCGGGTGCCGGAAGTCGGCGCCGAGCAGGGCCTCGGCGGGGATGGTGCGGACGTCGAGCGGGATCACCTCGTGGCCCTGGGCGGTCAGCCGCTGGTCCAGGTGGCGCAGCAGGCGGCCGGTGCGGGAGGAGGCGGAGGGACTGCCGGAGACGGACAGGACGGTGGCCATGGGGCTGCCTCTTTCGTGGCTTCGCGGGGCGGGAGGGTCAGGCGCGGGACCGGGCGGACCTAGGCTCCGGGTCGGGGAGCTGCGCCTCCAGTTCGCGGACCAGCGGCAGCACCCGCCTCCCGAAGTACTGGACCTCCTCGTGGTAGTGCAGGAAGCCGAGCAGGAGGAGGTCGACGCCGAGCTTCCGGTAGGCGACGATCCGTTCCGCGATCTGTTCCGGGGTGCCGATCAGGCCGGTGCGGAAGCCGTCGTTGTACTGGACGAGGTCCTCGAAGGTGGAGTCCTGCCACATGCCCTTGCCGTCGGCGGCGGACCGGCCGGCCTGCCTGACGGCGGCACCGAAGCCCTCGACGGCCTCGCTGTCCGCCTTGGCGATGATCTCGCGGAGGGTGTCGCGAGCCTCGGCCTCGGTGTCGCGGGCGATGAGGAAGCCGTTGAGGCCGAACTTCGGTGGCGTACGCCCCGCTTCTGCGGCGGACTTGCGGACGTCGGCGAGTTGCTCGACGACCCCGTCGAAGTCCTTGCCGTTGGAGAAGTACCAGTCGGAGACGCGGCCCGCCATGGCGCGGGCCGCGGTGGAGTTGCCGCCCTGGAAGATCTCGGGGTGCGGGCGCTCGGGCGTGTTGAGCGGCTTGGGCTTGAGGGAGAAGTCCCGCAACCGGTAGAAGTCACCGGCGAGTTCGGTGTGGTCCTCGGTCCAGATCTGGCGCAGCGCCCGGATGAACTCCTCGGCGCGGCGGTAGCGTTCGTCGTGCTCCAGCCAGGGCTCGCCGAGCGCGGTGAACTCGCCCTTGAACCAGCCGGAGACGACGTTCACGGCGAACCGGCCGTTCGAGAGGTGGTCGGCGGTGGCGCCGAGCTTGGCGAGGACACCGGGGTGCCACAGACCGGGGTGGACGGCGGCGATCACCTTGAGGCGCTGGGTGGCGAGCAGCAGCGCGAGGCTGAAGCTGGTCGACTCGTGCTGGAACTCGGCGCCGTAGCTGGCCATGTAGCGGACCTGGCTGAGCGCGTAATCGAAGCCGTTGTTCTCGGCGAGGACGGCGAGTTCGCGGTTGTAGTCGTATCCCCAGTCGGTGCGCTGCTCGATCCTGCTGGTGACGAGTCCTCCGCTGACGTTGGGGACCCAGTAGGCGAATTTCACGGGCGCGGCGGGCATGCGGAACTCCTGTTGCGGGTCTTCGGGGACGCGAGAATTCACGGGTCCGGCGCGGCTACGGCACGGTGAATTCAGGCGGGAAAAGGAGAGGGTGAAGAGGGCGCGGCGGATCTTGCCGGGGTGGTGATCAGGCCGCGGCGCAACAGGAGGCGCTGGAGACGCGCGCGAGGTCGACGTGGCGTCGCCGCGTGAGGTCCAGTCGCATCTTCATGCCGTCGATGGTCGCAGTCGGTGTCGAGGACCGTCAAGGAAAACCCGACCGTTCTCGCATCGCGGACCATTGAATTTCACGAACGTGTGACAGGGAAACCCTTGAACGCGCCCGGAATGGCGACGCATTCTGCCGGGGTGCGGACCGAACAGCTGGAATACATAGCGGCCGTGACCCGGCTCGGCTCGCTGCGCCGGGCGGCCGACGAACTGCGCCTGTCGCAGCCCGCGTTGAGCGAGACCGTGCGGAACCTGGAGCGGGAGCTGGGCATCGACCTGCTGGAGCGCAAGCGGACCGGGGCGACGATGAGCGCGGCGGGGCAGGAGCTGATGCCGCACATCGTCCAGGTGCTGGAGGCGGTGGACCGGCTGCGGGTGGCGGCGGGCGAGCAGCACCGGATCAGCCGGATGGTGCGGGTCGGCACGGTCAACACGGCGACCGTGCCGCTGCTCGTCCCGGTGCTGCGGGACTTCCGGGCCACCCATCCGGTCACCCAGGTCGAGGTGGTGGGCGCCCAGCAGACGGAGATCCACCGGGGGCTCGCCGAGGGCGGTTTCGACCTGGGGCTGGTGAACCATCTCGACGGCGACGACGTGCCGGCGGGTTTCGAGGCCACCGAACTGCTGCGCGGGCGGCCGGTGGTGTGCGTACGGCCGGACAGTCCGCTCGCCGGGCGGGCCGAGGTGTCGGCCGACGACCTGCTCACGGTGCCGTTGATCGCCATGCGCACCGGGTATGTGATGCACCGCTACGTGCACCGGCTGCTGGCGGACCGCACGCCCGTCTTCTCGTACTCGACGGACGGGGCCGAGATGGGCAAGCTGATGGTCGCGGAGGGGCTGGGCGCGACGGTGCTGCCGGACTTCAGCGTGGTCGGGGACCCGCTGGAGCGCGGCGGGACGATCGTGTGCCGGCCGCTGGCCGGGGACGCCACCGAGGTCGTGCTGATGCTCCAGCGCCGGCGGGCCGAGTCGGTATCGCAGGCCGCCCGGGACCTGTACGAGGCGTTCGTGCGGCGGGCGGCGGAGCTGGGCGCGGACGTTCGCTGAGCGCTCCGCCGGAAGGGCCCCGATGTGCCGTCAGTCGGCCGCGGCGCCGTCGTGGCTGGTCGCACGGTTCCCCGCGCCCCTTGGGGGGCGCTGCTCAACGGCAGCCAGGTGGTTCCGCAGCGCCGTGCTGATCTCCTCCGCCGCGGCGAGCTGGTCCGGTGTGAGGGCGGCCACGAACAGCTCCCGTACGGCGCGCAGATGCGGCAGGGACGCGTCGCGGAACGCCTCCGCGCCCTCCGGCGTGAGGACCACGTCGGCGCCCCGGCTGTCGGTGACGCACTCCTCGCGCCGGATCAGCCCGCGCCGCTCCATGCGGCCGATCTGGTGCGAGAGGCGGCTGCGTTCCCAGCCGACGCGGGCCGAGAGGTCGGAGGAGCGCAGCCGCCGCCCGTCCGCCTCGCGCAGGGCGAGGAGCACGGCGTAGTCGCCGGGCGACAGGGAGCTCTCGCGCTGCAGCCGGGACGCGAGCCCGGCGCGCAACGTCTCCGTCGTCTCGATGAAGTCCCGCCAGATCCGCAGCTCCTCGGCGGTGGGGAGTTCCTTCCGTCGTGCTGTCATCGTGCCGCCGCCCCTCTTGTTGACATGTCAATCATACGGGAGCAATGATTGATGCGTCAACTAATCGAAGGAGTCCCGTCATGCCCGACCCAGTCCCCGAGTCCGACCTCGCCCTCGGTCTCGACTCCTTCGGCGACGTGCCGCAGGACGACTCGGGAAACCTGGTGTCCGGCGCGCGGGCCATCAGGCAGGTCGTCGACGAGGCCGTGCTCGCGGAGGAGACCGGTGTCCGGTGTCTCCCAGGACGCCGGAGGGAGCCCGGTCGTCACCAGCGCCATGATGGCGCTCAGTAATTCCCTGGAGGTGAGAATTTCTTCGGCCCTTTTCATGCCTTTCCCGGATCCCAAGAACATCAGCCTTTTCGTCGGCACGCCTGCCCGGAGAAATCTACTCGCCCGGCACGGCCCGGCGCCTCACCCCCTCTTCACGAGGTCGGGGCAGGTCCGGGAGACCACGCAAAGGACCATTAGCGCGATTAACAGCCCATCACCTGTCCTATTTTATGCAGATCACCCGACGGTGCCCTCGCACATGCACGTGCTGCCGCGACACTCGGACACCCTGCATGGCGAGGCAGTAATGCCGCAGGAGGAACCGAACCAGCAGGACCTTGCATTATTCCAGCCACTCGAAAGGAGAAGTCGATGCGTACCTCAACACAGTGAGGGCCGGAGGGTGATGGCCGCCGGCCCCGCCTGGTCCTCGCGGACGCGGACGCCGCGCTGCGGGGACACGAAGATCTCGCAGTCGGGCTTCGTGTGGACGGGCCGGACGGACGGCCCCTCCCACCGGGCCCGGGCCACGAAATCCTCGTCCTCCGGCAATACGGTGAACAGACTGCTGAAGACCTTGACGGCCATTTCGGTGGACGGAAGAACGGACACGCTCCCCCTTCGCTCTTCGCTCGCTCCTCCTGCACGAAAGCGCCCGTGAAAGAACGTCAGGCGCCGTCCCGGCCGGCTTCCACCACGGCAGCACAAGACCGCAGGGAGGCGGAAAGGACACGGAAAGAAGGCCCGGAAACCGTCCGGCGGAAACCAGGCGGGCAGGAGAACGCGCTCACGGAGACCCGGGCGACCGGATCCAGCCCAGCGACCGTTCGACGGCCCGCTGCCAGTTGTCGTACTCCGCCTCCCGGTGGCCGGGGTCCATTCCCGGCAGCCACCTGGCGGCCGGGTGCCAGTTGCGGCGCAGGACCTCCAGGTCCGGCCAGTAGCCCGCGGCGAGCCCGGCGGCGTAGCCCGCCCCCAGGGAGACCGTCTCGGAGACCATGGGCCGTACGACGGGCACGTCGAGCACGTCGGCGACGAACTGCATGAGCAGGTTGTCCGCCGTCATGCCCCCGTCCACCTTCAGCTCCTTCAGCGTCACCGAGGAGTCGGCGTTCATGGCGTCCACGACCTCGCGCGTCTGCCAGCCCGTGGCCTCCAGGACGGCCCGGGCCAGGTGCCCGCTGGTGATGTAGGAGGTGAGGCCGACGATGACGCCCCGCGCGTCGCTGCGCCAGCGCGGGGCGAACAGGCCGGAGAAGGCGGGGACGATGTAGCAGCCGCCGTTGTCCTTGACGGTCCGGGCGAGTGTCTCGATCTCCGGCGCGCTGTTGATCAGCCCCAGCCGGTCACGGAACCACTGGACCAGCGCGCCGGTGACGGCTATCGACCCTTCCAGCGCGTAGACGGGCTGCCGGTCCCCGATCTTGTAGGCGACCGTCGTGAGCAGCCCGTGCCGGGACCGCACGACATCGGTGCCGGTGTTGAGCAGCAGAAAGCTGCCCGTTCCGTACGTGCACTTGGCCTCGCCCGGGGAGAAGCACGTCTGGCCGAAGAGCGCCGCCTGCTGGTCGCCGAGCGCGGCGGTGATGGGAACGCCGGGGAGCTGCGCGCGGGCCTCGCCGTAGGTCTCCGCGGAGGACCTGATCTCCGGCAGCATCGGGCGGGGGACCCCGAAGAAGGCCAGGAGTTCCTCGTCCCAGGTGAGCGTGTGGATGTTCATCAGCATGGTGCGGCTGGCGTTGGTGGCGTCGGTCATGTGCAGACCGCCGTCGGCACCGCCGGTGAGGTTCCAGATCAGCCAGCTCTCCATCGTGCCGAACAGCACCTCACCATCCCTGGCGCGCTGTTCCAGGCCTTTGACGTGGTCGAACAGCCAGCGGATGCGCAGCGCGGAGAAGTAGGTGGAGGGCGGCAGACCGCACCGGTCGAGGAAGAACTCCTCGCCGGGCCGGACCCTGAGTTCCTCGACCAGCGGCGCGGTGCGGGTGTCCTGCCAGACGAGTGCCCGGCCCAGCGGGGTACCGGTGCGGCGGTCCCAGAGCACGGTCGTCTCGCGCTGGTTGGCCAGGCCGATGGCGGCGACCTGGCTCGCGTCGACGGCCGTACCCGCGCCCGTGAGGACCTCGGTCATCACCCGCCGCAAGTTGTGCCAGATCTCGACGGCGTCGTGCTCGACCCAGCCCGGCCGGGGGAAGTGCTGCTGGTGCTCCCGCTGCGCGACCGACACCAGCCGCCCGCCCCGGTCGAACAGGATGCATCGCGTGGAATTGGTGCCCTGATCGATGGACATCACATAACGCTCCACCATGATCGGGTCTGCCTTCCGATGGGTCGTGGGGTGGGGGCGGGGGTGCGGAGGGAGTTACCAGCGGGCGGCTCCCAGGTCCCGGGAGATCGCTCTCGCGGCCTCCCGGATCAGCGTGAGCAGGCTGGGCCGGGGCCGGCCCTGGCTGTCGCAGATCCGCTCGACGGGGCCGGACAGCCCGATGGCGCCCACGACAAGGCCGCCGTGCCCCCGGATCGGCACGGCGAGCCCCGCCTCGCCCATGCTCATCTCCTGCACCTCGGCGGCCCAGCCCGCTTCCCGGACCTCGGCGAGCGCCCGGGTGAGCTGCTCCTGGGTGACCAGGGTGTGCCGGGTGTACGCGTCCAGCCCCGATTCCACGGCGGAGTCGACGGTCGCGGTGCCGTAGGCCAGCAGCACCTTGCCCAGGGAGGAGGCGTGCAGGGGCAGCAGCGCGCCCACGTCCAGGGTCTGGAGGGTGTCGTCCGGCCGGAACACGTGGTGGACGACCAGGACCCTGCCCTCCAGGGGGGTGCCCAGGCGCACCGCCTCACCGCTGCGGGCTGCCAGGGCGTCGGCCCAGTTGATGGACCGGGACCGCAGCTCGTTGACGTCGAGATAGCTCGTGCCCAGATGCAGCAGGGCGGCCCCCAGCTGGTACTTGCCGGTCGTCGCGTCCTGCTCCACGAAGTCGACGTGCTGGAGCGTGCGCAGGATGCCGTGGGCGGTGCCCTTGGCCAGCCCGAGGGAGGCCGCCACCTCTCCGAGTCCGAGCCGGCGGGGCCCGCCGGCGAGCAGACGCAGGATCGCGGCCGCCCGTTCGATCGACTGGACCGGACCGGTCATGAACCGAGCTTATTACCGTCCGGGAGCGTCTGCCGTGCGTACAGAGGGCCCTCGCGGCACCGCAGCAGGGGCCGCGTTCGGTAATGCCGACCCACGTTCATTGACCGACCCGGCGCGGCTCTTTAGCGTGCTGAGAGGCCTGGCAACGCACCGAGGTGCGTGACGTGGGGCCTGTGGCACTGACCCATGGAGACACGAGATGGCGGTACAGCTCAACACGCGGGTGCGGGGGGCAAGCGAATACGTCTGCCCGATGGCGCCCGTCGCCGGTGCCGTTCCGGACGTGCGCCGCCGGGCCGGCGCGGTTCTGGCCGCCTGGAAGGTGTCCCCGGACGTCATCGAGGACGCGCTGCTGGTGGTGTCGGAACTGCTGACCAACGCGATCGTCCACGCACTGCCCCCGGCGGTGCTGCGGCTGTCCTGGACGCGCGACGCCGGTCTCGGCACGCTGCGCGTCGAGGTCACCGACTCGGGTCCCGCGCGTACGGCGGGAGAGCCGCCCGAGGGGATAGACCCCGACGAGCACGGCCGGGGCGAGGAGATCGTCCACGCCCTGGCGACCCGTTACGGCATCCACACCCACCCGGGCGCAGTCACCCGATGGGCCGACCTCGTCGCGGTGTGAGCGCCCCGGAGGCGCGCGGGGAACTGCGCGACCGACCACGACGGCGTCGCCGGCGACGGACGACTCGCACCCCCTGCCGTCAGCGGCCGGCCCCCGACGAGAACGCGCCGGCGAACCGCCTTCCCCCGTCCGCGTCAAACGCGACGGGCCGGGTGCGTGACGCCACCGGGACGGACTCGTGGTCGCCACGCCCCTCCGGTCCCCGGACGGCCGCCGCACCCTTTTCCTCGTCCTCCGACGCGGACGGAACCGGTTCCGTCCCGTCCTGCATGCGCAGCAGGAGCAGCGCCGCGTCGTCGTGCAGCCGTCCGCCCACGTGCGCGAGCAGTTCGTCGTGGACCGCGGAGAGGATGTGCTCCGGGTCGCCGGACACGTGGCGGGCCACCCGCTCGGCCAGCGGATAGAACTCGCGAGCCGGGTCGCGGGCCTCGATGACCCCGTCGGTGTAGAGCAGCAGCTGGTCGCCCTCGGCGAAGGGCAGGATCTCCAGGCAGGGCGGCTCGTCGACGAGCACGCGCAGGCCGAGCGGCGGAGCCGGGCGGGTGGCCTCGACCGCGGTGACGCCCCCCGAAGCGGTGATCAGCAGGGGCGACGCGTGTCCGCAGTTGACCACTTCGAGCTGGCCGGCCCGCGGGTGTCCCACGACGATCGCGGTGACGAAGTCGTCGGGGCCGAGGTTGCGCGCCAGGCTCCGCTCGATCCTGCCGACGACGGCGAGGAGATCGGGCTCGTCGTATGCGGCCTCGCGGAAGACACCGAGGACGAGCGCGGCGACCTCCACGGCCGGCAGCCCCTTGCCGCGTACGTCGCCGACGATCAGCCGCACCCCGTGCGGGGTCTGCACCAGGGCGTAGAGATCACCGCCGATGCGGGCCTCCGCCGCCGCCGCGCTGTAGCGGACCGCCACCCGGAACGGGCCGACGGTCTTCGGGATGGGCTTGAGGACGGCGTGCTGGGCGGCCTCCGCGACCGAGCGGACGGCGGCGAGCACCCGTTCCCGGCGGCCGCGCAGCGCGCTGGCCAGAGCACTGGCCAGGGTGACGGCCACGAGCGCGGAGAGCACGGCCGCCAGCTCGCGCCCCGAACCCGCCTCCCGGGACCCCAGGGTCGCGCCCAGCGCCACGGCCAGGACTCCGACGCACAGGACGCCCCGGTGTCCGTTGGTGCTGGCGGCAAGTGCCGGTCCGGCCGCCAGCAGGGGCAGCCAGAACATCCCCGACCCGCCGACGACGTCGACGAGCGCGATGCCCAGGACGATCAGAACCGGTGCCACGGGCATTCCGGCGGCCAGCTGGGAGAAGGCACGCCTGGTGACCGGCGTCCCAGGACCGGTCCCCGTTTTCCTGAGCGGCCGGAACGGCCAGTGGTTGCCACCATGGTCTCGCGCCTGCCTCATGTCTCTGCCCGTAATCCTCACCCACGTGGCCGTTAAGACCGACTTATCCGTTTCATCCAGGAAAGAGGTTCGGTCAGCGAGCCACAAGGAGTGGGATTTCAGATAGTGAGCGAGAGGCCCCGGGTGACGCGGGCCGCGGTCGGGAGCAGCCGGGCCCGGACCTCCTGCAGGCGGGAGAGCCGTTCCGCCGGGAGGGAGACGCCGAGCGAGCCGAGGACGTCGCCGCGGTAGACGGGCACGGCGACGCACACCGTGCCCAGCGCGTACTCCTCGAGGTCGGTGACGGCTGGTGCCATGGGGGAGGCGTCGATGTTGCGGATCAGCTCCGGGAGGGTGGTGATGGTCCGCGGCGTCAGGTCGGCGAGGTCGTGCCGGGAGAGGTACTCGCGGCGGGCCTCCTCGTCCAGTTCGCGCAGCACGGACTTGCCCAGCGCGGTGGCGTGCCCGGCGTCCTCGAACCCCACCCAGAGGTCGGCCCGGGGGGTGCGGGGGCCGTCGACGATCTCGGCCACGCTGATCTCGCCTTCCTCGTAGAACGTGAGGTAGGTGGCGGTGCCCAGCTCGTCACGGAGCGCGGCCAGTGCCGGCCGGACCCGGCTGAGCAGCGCCTGGCACTGCCCCGTGGTGTGCAGCGTGCCCAGCTTGTCGCCGAGGACGAAGCCGCCGTCGGCCAGTTTCCGCAGGTAGCCGTCGTGGACCATCGTGCGCAACAGGTGATAGGCGGTGGCCAGCGGCAGGCCCGTCTCCCGGGCCAGCTGCTTCGCGGGCGCGCCGTTCTCGTGCGCGCTCACCGACTCCAGCAGACGGAAGGCTCGCTGCACCGACGTGATGAGCGTGGGCTCGTGAACGCTCATGCCACCAGCGTGCCCCCGTCTCCCCGGGCAGGCAAGGCACAGGGCTCGCGGCTCAGCGCCCCCGCGTGCCGAGCGGGACGTGGGGATCGCCGATCACGCGGTCGACGATGTGCGTGGCGGCGCCGCGGGCCACGGCGGCTGAACCCGGGCGGAGACGGCGTACTGGCCCGTCCCCGGGGTCGGGGACGCGAGCAGCCGGGCCGCGAGCGCGGTGCGGGCGGGGGCCGTGATCCTGGAGGAGTTCGGCCACGAGTGTCAGTCGACGTCAATCACGATCTTGCCTTGGGCGGTGCCGCTCTCCACGGCCGCGTGGGCGTCGGCGACGGTGGCGAGTGTGAAGCGCCGCGGATCGAGCAAGGGCCTGAGTGCCCCCGCGTCGGCGAGGGCGGCCGCCTCGCGCATGATCTCTCCGTGGTGCTCTCGCCCACGGCCGGTCAGCAGGGGCAGCAGGGTGAAGACGCCGGAGTACGTGGCCGCGCGGAAGGAGAGTGGCGCGATGCTGTGGGTGCCCCAGCCCAGTGCGCTCAGGACGTGGCCGGTGTAGGTGCGTACCGCCGTGAAGGACGCGTCGAGCACGGGACCGCCGACGGTGTCGAAGACGACGTCGAAGCCCTCTCCCCCGGTGTACTTGGCGACGTACTCGTCCACGTCCGTGGTGGTGTGGTCGATCGGCGTCGCCCCCAGGCTCCTGACGACCTCCAGCCGCGCGGGCGAGGCGGTGGCGAAGACCTCGGCGCCGCGGGCCCGGGCGATCTGAACGGCCACGTGGCCGATTCCGCCGGCACCGCCGTGGACGAGGACCTTCTGCCCCTGGTGGACCTGTGCCCGGTCGACCAGGCCCTCCCAGGCCGTGATGACGACCAGAGGCAGGGCGGCGGCCTCGCGCACGGTGAGCGAGCCCGGCTTGCGGGCGAGCAGGCGGGCGTCGACGGAGGCGTACTCGGCGAGCGATCCCTGCAGGTCACCGACGCCACCGGTCATGCCGTAGACCTCGTCGCCGGGTGCGAGGTCCGTGACGCCCGCGCCGACTTCCTCGACCACGCCGGCAAGGTCCAGGCCGAGCACGGCGGGCAGCGTGCGTCGGGCGTGAGGGGCCCGGCCGGCCCGGATCTTGGTGTCCAGCGGGTTGACGCCGCTGGCCCGTACCCTGACCAGCACCTGGCCGGGGCCGGCGGTGGGCTTCTCGATCTCACTCAGGATCAGCGGGGTGCCGAACTCCTGCAGAACCACTGCGCGCATGAGTGCGCCTCTTTCCTGTCTCGGGTGCGTCTGCACGCGATCACACGTGACCGGCGACCAGCAGGCGCGCCGCGGATTTCGCCTCGTCCACGACCGTGCGGTCCTGGAGCAGACGCCCGGCGGCCAGGGCGCCGTCCACCAGGAGTCCGATGTGCCGGGCCAGCGTCTCGGGGGCACCGGCGCCGGCCTTCCCGCTCAGCTCGGTCAGCCATGCCTGACGGCGTCGCGTGTGCTGCACGGTGATGGCCCGGGCCTCCGAGTCCAGGTCGGCCTCGACCGCCGCACTCACGAACGGGCATCCGAAGAAGCCGTGCCGGTCGAAGGCGTCCGTCAGCGCGTCGAACATCCCGACGAGCTGCTCACGAGGGTCGTCCCCCGCGCGTGCGGCGGCGCCCTGCAGCTGGGCCAGCCAGGATTCGTCCGTCCGTCGCAGGTAGGCCGCGACCAGCTCGTCCTTGGTGCGGAAGTGCACGTACAGCGTCGATTTCGCGACGCCCGACGCCGCGATGACCTGTTCTATCCCGACGCCGCGCAGCCCGTTCGCGTAGAACAGCTCGGCCGCCGCAGCGAGGATCCTCTCCTCGGACTTCGTCTTCCTGACCTGCGTCACCATGACCCCACCTCCTTAATCAAACAGACTAGTACGTTCGATTAAGCGACGCAAGGACATGGCCCGCGTGACCACCCGAGCCCGCCTCAAGGGAAGTGCCTGCGTGGCGGACGACCGCGGCGAACGAGTTCCCGGCGGCGGCGTTTCGCGACGTCATGGCGGTAGCAGGTGGAGGGACAGGCCGGTCTCCGCGACGAAACCGTCGAGGACGACGGGCCTGAAGGCACGTGAGTCGGTTGCGCGTCAGCGTCTCCAGCGCATCGACGGTGAGCGCGGCCAGTCGGCCAGGCCGCGTTCGGCGTGGGACGACACGAGGCTGCCTGGGCCACACGCAAGGTGAAAGGTCGCCCGGGACGTCCATGCCGTCACCCAGTCATGCTCACCCGAGTGGCCCGCCGGAGGTACTCCCGGTCCGTCAGGTGATCGTCCGTGTCCTGCCTCCTGGACCCGGCGTGCCCGGCAGCGCGGACACCTGAGCCCGGCCGGCCGCAACCATTTCCGCGTCTCGCGGGTCAAACCTGTGAAGCACGGCGGGCCGGGACCCTCCCGGCGCGCGGGGGAAGGTTTCCGGCGGATGGCGAGACGATCACGGGTACGCGCGGTCGCGACGGCGGCGGCGGGCGCGGTGGCGCTGCTGGCGGGGGTGTTCGGCACGGGTCCGGCCCGCGCCGACGCGGACGCCGCACAGAGGATGACGGTCCAGTTCGCCGAGCACGAGCTCTTCATCGGCACGGAGCCGCCGAGCGTGGACCTGTCCTACCGGTGGAAGGTGGCCGGCGGGGGCACGGCGCACCACGTCCACCTGACCGTCGACCTGTCCGGAGTGGCCGACTTCGCCGAGCCGGCACCGTCGGAGCACTGCAAGGGCAACCTCTGCACGCTGGACCTGGCGTCCGCCACCTCGGACTTCCACGCCATCACGCTGGTGCCGAAGCCCGGTGCGGTCGTCGGCAGCAGCGGCACCGTGACCGTCTCCGGCACGGCGTCGGACGCCACCGTCACCGGCGACCGCCTCACCCTGACCAACGGCGCGACGCAGCTGAAGGTGAGCGCGTCCGCCGAGCAGCTGCACCAGGTGCCGGGCGACACGCTGACCTTTCCGCTCCACGTGTGGAACAACGGCCAACTCCCGGCGGCCAAGGGGGTGGAGCTGCGGATCGACACCACCGCCGGGCTGCACCTCCAGGGCTCCTGGGCCAACTGCCGCGACGTGCCGGCGAGCGACCGCGGGGGGCACGTCGTGCGGGAGACCCTGTGCGACTTCCCCACCCCGGTGGAGCCCGGCCGGCAGTACGCGTTGTCGTCGCCGCTGTCCGTCAAGGTCGGCGACGAGGCCCTGCGTGACAAGATCTTCTACGAGTTCACCCCGCTGACGAGTGCCGCCCCGGCGAACGGCCCCGGGGCCCCACTGACCCTGGTCCCGAAGGGCGTGATGCCGTCCGACGGGAACATCGACCCGTACTTCACCACCTACGTCAACAGCGTCAACCACGCCGACTTCGCCGTCACCGGGGACACCGTCAGCGGGCGGCGCGGCGGTCACGCCACGCTGCACGCCACGGTGGTCGACCGGGGGCCGGCGGTGGTGCAGGACCTCCTCGACGACGACGCCTTCCTCCCGGTCCTCGTCAAGCTGCCGCCGGGCACGAAGGCCACGAGGATCCCGGACAACTGCCAGCCGCCGCCCACGGACGACGGGTCGGACCCCGGCCCCCGGATGGGCCGGTCCTCCTACCAGTGCTACTTCGGCGACCCCGCCCCGGGGGACAGACACGTCCTGTCGTTCACCGTCGCCATCGGCCCCCGTACCCCGGCCGTCTCCGCGGGCCAGGTCCGCACGCTGGAGGTCATGAAGGGGCTCGACCCCGACGCCTCCAACGACAGCGCGGCGCTGACCCTGCGGCTGGCGCAGGGCGGCCCCGCGGCCGGAACGTCCGGCTCCGTTTCGGGCGGCCCTTCCGCAGGGTCCGGGCTGCTGGCCGACACCGGATTCGGCGGCGGCTGGATCGCCTGGGCGGCCGGCGCGCTGCTGCTGGCCGGTGGCACGGCCGTAGCGCTCTCCCGGCGTCCCCGCGGTGGGAACTGACACGTCGTCCGGGTGTCAGAACCAGTGCAGGGCGCATTGCCCGTCTGCTACGGAGGGCCGGCGGCGGTGTGTACCACCGCCGGCCGGCTGGAAGCGGTGAACTACGACTACGCCCTGCGGCTCCTCAAGGCAGCCCCTCAAGCGCACCGAACCGCACATCGACGGCCGCAAGGTCCACGACGTGAAGCCGCCGAAGGGCTTCGCCCCGGCCAAGGCCGGCCCCGGCGACGGCTTCCTGGAGGCGATCTACGTCGGCGCACCGCTCAAGCACCGCGAACTGCCGACCAAGATCAGCACGGGCGACACGGTCGTCGGCGACGACGTCACCTTCCCGGCCGAGCGCGTGGTCGATCACCACGTGTTCGCGCCGTCCGCGCCCCAGCTCTGCGACGACGACGGCATCCCACGCACCGTCCGGCTACCCGTCGTCCGGCTTCGGGCCGCCCACGCCGTCCTACCCCGCTTTCGACCTCACCCCGAAGAGCTGAGCGGCCAGGGGCCACGCCGGCACGCGCGCCGACGCGAAGCCGTCGCGGCCCTTGGTGCCCACCGTCCGCAGCGGCGTGCCGGTCAACTTCGGGTGGCTGCCGCCTGCTCGCGGCGCAACTGAGCCATGGCGCAAGAGCGACATGGGCTACCCCTTGAACGACGGCGGGGGAGGCCAGAGGATCCAGTGATCTTTTCGCTCTTCGCCGCGTCTCAGGAGTCTTCTTTGCCCAAGGTTCCCATCCCCCGGCCCGGGCCGATCGCCCTCGCCGTGGCGGCCGCGCTCGCACTCGGCGTCATACCGGCGACCGCCGCTGTGTCCGCGTACTCCGCCGGTGAGGTGTCGCACAACGACGCCGGACACACGATCCCCGGCGGTATCGGCACGCACACCGTCACCCTGATCACGGGTGACAAGGTCACCATCGGGACCGCCGCCGACGGCACCGTCGTGCGCTCCTTCCAGGCCGCGAGCGGAGCCACCACCGGCTTCCACCGCGTTGTCGTGGACGGCGCCACCTATGTCTACCCCGACGCCGCCCTGCCGTACGTGAGCGCCGGCAAACTCGACAGGCAGCTCTTCAACGTGACGCGGCTGATCGCCGAGGGCTATGACGACGCGCACAGCTCCCGGCTGCCGCTGATCGTGCGCTACACCGGGGCCGCCGCCAAGGCCCGCACCCGGACGAAGGTGGCCGGCTCGGCCGACGTCCGCCGCCTGGACAGCATCCAGGGCGCGGCCCTCGCCCAGAACCACAAGCAGGCACCGGAGTTCTGGTCCTCGCTCACCGGCGGTTCCGGCGCGGCGGCCCGGTCCGCGAAGCCGTCCTTCGCGGGCGGCGTCGCCCACGTGTGGCTCGACGGCAAGGTAAAGGCCGACCTGGCCGACTCCACCGCCCAGATCGGCGCGCAGAAGGTATGGGCGGAGGGCGACACCGGCCAGGGCGTGAAGGTCGCGATGCTCGACAGCGGCGCGGACACCGAACACCCGGACCTGGTCGGGCAGGTGTCCGACAGCGCCAGCTTCGTCCCCGACGAGGACGACATCGCCGACTACAACGGCCACGGCACGCACGTCGCCTCGACCATCGTCGGCACGGGCAGTGCCTCCGACGGCAAGGAGCGGGGTGTCGCCTCCGGCGCCCGGCTGGCCGTCGGCAAGGTGCTCAACTCCGAGGGCAGCGGTCAGGAGTCCTGGATCATCGCGGGCATGGAGTGGGCCGCCCGCGACCAGAAGGCCAGGATCATCAGCATGAGTCTGGGCGGCGACGGTGACAAGACCGACCCGATGAGCCAGGCCGTCGACGAACTCAGCCACGAGACGGGCGCGTTGTTCGTGATCGCGGCGGGCAACGGCGGCCCGCACTCCATCAGCAGCCCCGGTGCCGCGGACTCCGCGCTGACCGTCGGCGCCGTCGACTCCACCGACACGCTCGCCGACTTCTCCAGCCAGGGCCCGCGTGACGGCGACGGCGGGCTGAAGCCGGAGATCACCGCGCCCGGCGTCGACATCGTCGCGGCGCGCTCGCACTACAAGCGCGGCTCCGGTTACTACACCACGATGAGCGGCACGTCGATGGCGACGCCGCACGTCGCCGGTGCCGCCGCGCTCCTCGCCTCCGAGCACCCCGACTGGACGGGCACCCAGCTCAAGGAAGCTCTGGTCAGCAGCGCCAAGGCAACCCCGGCGTACACCCCGTACCAGGCGGGCGCCGGCCGGCTCGACGCGCTGGCGGCCGTGCACGCCACGGTCTTCGCGACCACGACCGCCTACTCGGGCTTCCACACGTGGCCCCCGAAGCCCGGGGAGACCGACGTCCAGACGGTGACGTACACCAACGTCGGCGACGCCCCGGTCAGCCTCGGCCTGGCGGTCAACGGCACCGTCCCGGCCGGGTTGTTCAGCCTCTCCGAGGACCATGTCACCGTGCCCGCGCACGGCACCGCCGCGGTCACGCTGACCGCGGCTCTGGACAAGCTGGCGGGCGACCAGTCGGTCAGTGCCATGATCACCGGTACGGACGGCGCCGGGACGGTCCGCGCCAGGACCCTGATCGGCGCGGCCCGCGAGGGCCAGCGGCAGAATCTGACCGTGGTCGCCAAGGACCGTTCGGGCAAGCCGCTGGCGGGCCGGGTCGTCCTGACCGCCGAGCACCTCTTCACGGTGCTGGACCTCGACGCGTCCGGCACCGGCACGGCACGGCTGCCCGTCGGCAGCTACAGCGGCTGGCTCACCGGTGACGTGCAGGGCGCCGAAGGCCCGCACTCGCGCGGCATGGTGCTGCTCGCCTTCAACGACGTGAAGCTGGACCAGGACCGTACCGTCACCCTGGACGGCCGCCAGGCACGCCGGATCCTGGCGCGCGTGCCGCAGCAGACCACCGCCGTCGCGCCGCGCCTGGATGCCCACCGGTCCTTCAGCGACAGCCTGGTGGAGACGTCGATGCTGCCGGACCCGTCGTACGACAGCATCTGGGCGCTCCCGACCGGCAAGAAGGTCACCGACGGCGAGTTCGAGACCGGCGCCCGCTTCCGCCTCGAACAGCCTGCGCTGACCCTGAGCACGAAGTCGACCACCTACAACGACCCGCTGGTCAAGCGCGCTGCCACGCCGCTGCCCGCCGGTACCCGGAACCTGACGGCGGTCTTCGCCGGTGACGGCACGGCCGAGGAGCTCGCGCGGCAGAACGTGCGCGGCAAGGCCGTCGTGGTGCGCGGCGCCGGCACGGCAGGGATCAAGGCCCAGGCGGAGGCCGCCGCGGCCGCCGGCGCCCGGCTGCTGCTGGTCGTCAACGACGGCGTCGGCCGGCTGCAGCCCTGGGACGAGAACCCCTGGAGTCCGGAGAGCCCGGCCCCGGTGACGGTGGCGACGCTCAACGCCGACCAGGGCGCCGACCTGCTCGGCCGGCTTCGGCACGGCGCGGTCTCGCTGAAGGTCACCTCGCACCCCACGACCGACTACGTCTACGACGTCGTGCACCACTGGACGGGCGCCGTTCCGGCGGACCCGACCTGGCGTGAGGAGTCCAAGGACCTCGGCCGGGTGAACGTGTCCTTCCGGAACTACCGGCAGGGCAAGGCGATGGAGTTCCGCCCGGACGTCTGGCGCGGCTGGGCCGTCGGCAACCAGCTCACCGCGCCCGCCCAGGGCGAGCGCACCGACTGGGTCACCGCCGGCACCACGTGGCTGGACGACGCCTTCATCCAGGGCGAGACCGGGCAGCACTCGATCGAGCCGCTGACCTACCCGGCGCGCAAGACCGGCAAGGTCAGCTGGTTCGGCCCGATCCAGCGGCCCCGCATGGGACCGGTCAACTACCAGCCGGTGCGCTACCTCGACACCATGTACATCACCGCGCCCGGCTGGGGTGACTCGGGATCCGGCCACGTCGGCGAGGCCGGCGCGAACTTCGACGTCAAGGACTGGATGTCGCTCTACCAGGGCGACCAGCAGCTCGACTGGGGCAACGCCGAGTACCTGCAGGTTCCCGGCCTCGGCGCCGAGCCGCTGCCCTACCGGCTGGTCGTCGACAACGACCGCGGCACCTGGGCCGACCCGTACTCGACGCACACGCTGACCGAGTGGGACTTCACCTCCGCGGTCACGGGCAGCGACGCGGCGGCGTCCCTGCCGCTCATCCAGCTCGACTATGGCGTGGACACCGACAAGTCCGGCCGTGCCGACCGGCACGCCGGTCTGACGGTGAGTGCCTCGCACCTGCCGGGCACCACGGCCGCCATCGGGAAGCCGACCGTCGAGGTGTCGTACGACGACGGTGCGACCTGGCAGCGGACCGACCTCAGCCGGTGCGACGACGGGTGGCGCACCAGCCTGCGCGCGCCGCGGTCCGCCGACTTCGTCACCCTCCGGGTCGGCGCCCGGGACAGCGCGGGCAACACCGTCTCGCAGACGATCACCCGGGCCTTCGGCCTGCGCTGACGTCACCCCCGGGAGACCACCCGGGACAGCACCGCGTGGGCGGGACCGCAGCCGGCGGCCCCGCCCACGCGGCGTTCCCAGGTGCCGGAGGATCCATGAGGACACCTCGTCGCGGAACGGCAGGCGAGTGCTCGTGGACCGCCTGTGGCCCCGCATGATCCACGGCACCCACCTCATCCTCTACAGCCAGGACGCGGCGGCCGACCGCGCCTTCATCCGCGACGTCGTCGCCTTCCCGGCTGTCGACGCGGGCGGCGGGTGGCTGATCTTCGAGCCGCCCCGCGGCAGAGATCGCCGTACACCCCGCCGAGGACGCCCCCCAGCACGAGTTCTGTCCGATGTGTCGGTCAGCGAGCAGCGCTGGGACAGGCTGACGGCGGTGCGTCCGCCCAGTGGCGCCGAACCGCCGCCGTACGCACCTCGCCACCCGATGACCCACAGTCTGTGGTACTCGAGCGGCCCCGCCCGGGGTCCGCCGGATGGCGACGGCACCTCCCCGTCACGGTGAACCAGATCGCCGGCGACAACCGACGCGGTGCCTGGTCACAGGGCCCGGCGGAATCATCCGCCGGGCCGAACGCGTTCCCCCGTGGAAACCGGGGCGGAGGCGGCCCGGATCTGAGAGAGGTGGCGACATGCTGGAGACGGTGGGCCTGACGGCCGACGAGAGTGAGGTGTACCGCCTTCTGGTCGCCACCGGGACTGCGTCCGCTCAGGACATATCCGGCCGCTCGGACCTCGACGTCGTGACCGCGCGGCTGCTGCTGCGCGCGCTGGAGCACAAGGGCCTGGCGTCGGCGGCCGAGGACAGTCCCGAATGGTTCACGGTCGTGCCGCCGCAGGTGGCCCTCATGCCCCGGCTCCAACGCCACTTCGACGCCCTGGAACAGACCCGGGCCGCCGTCTACGAACTGGCGGAGACACACCGCCGCAGCGTATGGGCCCGGAGCACGTGCGAGGCCGTCGAGATCATCACCGGCGCGGCGGCGCTGCGCCAGCATCTGCGCCAGCTCCAGCACGGCACCGACCGCGAGATGATGTGGTTCGTGAAGGCCCAGTACGTGGCCATGTCGCCGGAGAGCAACCAGGAGGAGTTCGACGCGCTGGACCGGGGCGTGCTCTACCGGGCCCTGTACGAGCAGGCGTACTTCGACTACCCCGACGCGGTGGACTGCGTCGTCAAGGGCGTGCGCGCGGGAGAGGTCGCCCGGGCGGTGCCTCTGCTGCCGCTGCGGATGGCGATCGCCGACCGCTCGGTGGCCATCCTGCCGCTGGCCGCCTCGGGCACATCCCGCAATCCCCGGGAACTGCGGGCCGCGGTGGTGCGGGAGAGCAGCCTGCTGGACGCGCTCATCGCCCTGTTCGAACACCACTGGGAGGTCGGTGCCCCGCTCCGGGTGACGGAGGAGGGCCAGATCGGCGGCGCCGGCACCACGGATACCGCCTCGCCGGTCGGGGAGGACCGGCACCTGCTCTCCCTGATGGTCGCCGGCATGACGGACGAGGCGATTGCCGGACAGCTGCGGGTCAGCAAGCGCACCGTCCAGCGGCGCATCCAGGGCCTGATGAGCCTGGCGGGCGTCGTGACCCGTATGCAGCTGGGCTGGCACGCGGCCCGCCGCGACTGGCTCTGAGTACGGCGGACGCCGCACCGCACACGAACAGGGCCCACCGGATGTGTCCGGCGGGCCCTGTCCTCGACCGTCCGGCCGCTGCGGCCGGGCTGCACTGCTCGCGGAAGCGTTGCTCGAGGAAGCGGCTGCTCCGCGAAGGCGGCTACTTGAGCAGGTAGCCCTTGATGACGGTCTCCTTGAAGGAGTTGCCCGCCGCGTCCTCGACGTAGACGCGCAGGCTGACCGAGCCGCCCGCGGCGCTGCGCGGGTGCTCCACGGTCACGGTGCGCTCCATGCCGGAGCCCTTGATCCGCACCGACTGCCAGGTCTTCCCCTCGTCGAAGGAGACCTCGGTGGTGAAGACCCGGACGGGCGAGGCCGGGGCGCCGGCCGTCCGCTGGATCAGGACCGGGATGTCGAGCCTGCGGCCGGCCTCGGCCCGGTTCCACTCGTCCAGCTTCGGCGACATACGGACCGCGTACAGCGGCAGCGCCTGCCGGGTCGTCGTGGTCTGCGACCGGAACCGCCATTCCGCCCGGACACTCGTGGAGACGGAGCTGGGAGCCAGGTCACGGTTGTGCTCGACCGTCAGACGGTAGTCGGCGGGGGTGGCGTCGGCCGGGACGTCGCTCATGCTCCAGTCCTGGGAGACCAGCTCGCCGTTGCGTCGCAGCTCCACCTTGGGCAGCCCGGCCGTGGTGTCGGCCACCAGGTCGAGGTTGCCGTTGGCGGCCGACTGGAAGGGCCGGTACATCGTGTCACCCTCGCGGAAGGCGGCCATCTGGTCCGAGAGACCCACGGCCTGGATCCCGCCGTTCCAGCGCTCCTCGACCTGGGAGCCGGCCTTGTAGCCGTGCAGGTCGCTCAGGTAGCTCTGCCCGTGCGCGTTCGGGTCGAGGAAGCTGTTCTGGTCGAAGGCTGTCTGCCAGCGCAGGCCGTCGGCCGCCGAGAAGTAGTCGACGCGTCGCGTCGGGACCGGGACCCCCTCCATCGCCCGTCCGCTGAAGCGGACGTTGTCGACGTACGTCCACACGATGCGCGTGGCCGTGGTGCCGGGCGCGGTCGCGGCGAACGTGGTGTTCACCCGGGCCAGCTCCGACTTGCGGGGGTGATAGGCGGGGTCCGCCGGGATCGCGCCGTGCACCGGTCGCGTGAGGTAGTAGACCGAGGACGGATTCCCGTCGGGGCCGGCCGGGTCGCCCCAGACACTGCTGACGAGGTAGGTGAACTTCGATTCCTTGTCCCGGGCCGTCGGCAGCGCGTACACGCCGTCGATGTGGTCCGTGCCGATCGCGTTGTACATGGTGACCGAGAGGAGCTGGTCGGCCATGCTGATCGTGCCGATCTCGGCCGACATGATGCGCGCGGAGCTGCTCGGTGCCGACACCGTGACGGGCTTCGCCTTCCGGGCGTCGATGGTCACCTGCCGGTCGGCGGTCATCACGACCTTCGGCACACCGACGATGGTGCTCTCGGTGAAGGCGGCGTCGAAGTAGAAGCCGCTCACCGAGTAGGTGTCCTTCGGCAGTCGCACCACCGTGCTGCTCTTGCCGAGCGCCTCGACGTCGTACGCCTTGCCGTCGGCCGAGTTGACCAGCAGGTAGGCGTTGTCGGGGGCGGCGCCCGTGCGGCTCTTCATGTCGATGCGCAGGTCGTAGGAGGGCTGCTCGACGTCCATGCCGAACGGGACGCGCACCGAGACCTGGCCGTCCGCCGAGGTCGCGCTCACCACGCCGCTGTAGGCGGCGTACGTGGTCGTGGCCTCCGGCGTCGCGGTGAGGGTGACGTCCGCTGTTCCGTGCGCGGGCACGGTGACCGAGTCGGCGCTGAGCCGGAACACGCCGGCCGGTGCCGGCACGTCCTTCTTGCCGCTGCTCGGGTTGTCCTTCAGCTGGAGGGTGACCGGGGCGGCGCCGGGGTTGCGGTAGGTGATGGTCTTGGTCACCGGCGGCCGCTTGCCGTCCGTCCAGCGGATCTGCCCGAAGTCCAGTGCGGTGGTGTCGGCGGTGACGTCCTGGTCGACCGCCCGGGCGACGTCGACGCGTCCGGCGCCCTGGAAGTAGGCGCCGTGCTCCTTGGCGCCGGTCGCCGACTGCATCAGCTGGCGCTTGACCTGCTCGGCCGTCCAGTCGGGGTGCTGCTGGAACAGGATGGCGGCGGCTCCGGTCACGTGGGGCGTGGCCATGGAGGTGCCGCTCATCGCGACGTAGCCGTCGTCGGCGGTGGTGCCGCCTGCCTGTGCGGCGACGACGTTGAGGCCGGGGGCGATGATGTCCGGCTTGAGGCCGGAGTCGCCCACCCGCGGGCCGACCGAGCTGAAGCCGGCGAGGTCGTCGTTCTCGTCGGCCGCGCCGACGGCGAGCGCCCGGTCGTCGGAGGCGGGTGAGGAGACCTTGTCGGGACCGCTGTTGCCGGCCGCGGCCACGACCAGCGTGCCGTAGTCGCGGGACACGGTGTCGACCATGGCCTCGACGGCGTCGGTCTCCGGCGTGTCCGTGTCGCCCAGGCTGAGGTTGATCACCCTGGCGCCGTGCTGGGCGGCCCAGGCCAGGCCCTCGACGATGTTCGCGTTGTCGCAGTTGCCGTCCGCGGTGCACACCTTGCCGGACAGGATCTGGACGCCGGGTGCCACACCCTTGTACTTGCCGTCCGAGGCCGCACCGGAACCGGCGACCGTGGAGGTCACGTGGGTGCCGTGGCCGTTCAGGTCGTCGGTGTTCGGCTCGGTGGTGAAGTTCGCGGACTCGGTGACGACGCCCTTGAGGTCCGGGTGATGGGGGTCGTACCCGGTGTCGAGGACGGCGACCTTCACGCCGGTGCCGGTGTAGCCCTCCTCCCAGGCGTGCGGGGCGCCGATGCGCGGCACCGTGCTGTCGAGCTGGATCCTGGAGTGGCCGTCCAGCCAGACCCGGCGCACACCCGCGCCGAAGGACGTGGCGCCCGCCCGGCCGAGGGCGATGCCCTTCCAGAACCCGGCGGCGTCCGCGCGGTGTTCGCCGAGGGTCGCGAAGGGGGTCCCGCCGATGGGGCGGACGGCGTCGGCACCGGCGGCGGTGAGCTGTCGCCGGGCGGTGCCCGCGTCGCCGGCGTACTCGACGATCAGCGGCAGGCTCGACCGCTGCGCGTACTTGCCCCGGACCAGGGCGGAGACGTTGAACAGCGCCTTGTCGAGGCGGCCCGTCGCGAGCAGCGGGAGCGTGTCGGCGGGTATGACGGTCCAGTCGCGACCGGTCTGGCGCTTGATGAACGCCACTCGTTCGCGGCCCTTGGCGGGCTCGACCGACACACTCTGCTTGCCCGAGCTGTCCGTCTCCAGCGTGACGCGGTCGCCGGTGATCAGTGTGAGCTGATGCCGGGAGATGATCGGCGACCGGGCCGCTCCGGCCTGCGCGGCGGCTTCCGTTCGCCCGGTGCCCGGGCCGAGGTCCTGAGCGGCGCCGGGGGCGGCGGTCAGTCCGGCCACGAGCGCCACGAGGGCGGCGGCTGCCACCGTATGCCGAGGGCGGGGAGGGCGGATCCCCCGGCGCCACCTGTTGTTCATGTCTCTCATGGGAGGACAGCGTGGTGCCGTCAAGTGCCGAGGTCAGCATTTTGCCCTGTCCACCAGGCGTCAAGTCACCTTTACGCCAACCCCTATACCCCACAAAGAGGGCAAAAGCGTCCAGGTTGGCGGCTCATGGACGAACAGAGCGAGCCGATCCCCGGGTGATGTCGAGCCGGCCGCGGGAGATCACGCACAGCCTTTCCTCACCGGCTCGACCACAAACCCTTCGGCTGCGCCCGGCGGAGCTCCGGCGGCCGCCGCGGTTGCCGCAGTCACGGCGGGCCGGCAGATCAGACACGACCCGCAGCGGGGTTAGTAGCAGGTCAGCGCGGCGATGCAGACGCGCCTGCCGGAGGGGCCGCGGGCCCGCACCACGGGGTACGTCCTCGCTGCGACCACGTTCGCGCGTGCGGCGACATCATGGAAAAACCGGCCTCGTCCTCGAAGACGAGCCATGCTCCACCCTCCGGGCAGCCGTCCGGCGAACCGCGGCCGCCCGCCGGCCCGAGCGACAACCTACGGTGGCGCATCCGGCGCCAAGGGAGGCAGTACGTGATCGACGTCGCCCCCGGAGTCGACGTCGGCACACCGCCAGGACCGTTCACGACGCCAGGTGTGGCTGGTTGATGAGATCCCGTCCGATCGCATTAATCGGGCTGGATCTTGGCGTTTCCGGGGCCTGCTCAAGATGGGGTCCGAACGCCAACGTCGGCTGAGTCGATTACTGGGTAGGTCCAGGCCGTCACTTCGGCTACATGGTGGCCAGGTTGAAGGTGGCGTGGATGAAGCCGAGTAGCGTCGTCGGGTCGCCGAGCTGCGCGGCGTGCCCCGGCCCGGCTACCGCCTGGGACCCGCGACGGCGTAGGCCGTGGTGCCAGCGACCGCGAGGACGAGGGCCGTCCAGGTGGCCGCTGTCGTGCCGGGTGGCAGCAGCATCCACATCACCGCCTGCATCGGCACACTCGTCGGGGGCGGGGCGAAGAACACGAACGAGAGCCAAGCGAACGGCAGCGTCCAGGCGTACTGGCTGCCTGAGAGCGCAGCGCCGAGGGCGACCAGTCCCATCAGGCCCGCGCTGTTCCGGACGACGAACGCAGTGGTGGCCATGGACACCCCCACGGTCTGCACTGTCAGCAGCACACCGGCGACGGCCGCGCCGGCGAGCAGCACATGCGCCGCCCTGCGAGGTATCCAGCGGATCGCGGCCGTCCGGTCCAGTGCGAGGTCCTGCCCGCCGAGCCCGACCGAGACCGCCATCACCCCCGTGGTGAGGATGAGCACGGGCAGCTTCGGATTACCGGGCCCCGAGCTCCCGTCCCGGGCGAGTGACCACACCGTCACCGCGCCGATCACCACCGCTGCGAGCGACGCGGGTACCTGACGCGAGCGCGCATACAGCGTCAGCCATCTCACCGGGACGCACCGCCTTTCAGCGCGTCGAACGTGTCGCCCTTGCAGGAGAGTGCTGCGGCGCGCATCGCATTGATCCGCGAGAGCTGCTCGGCCCGCGGAAGCGCCTTGAGTTCCTTCCACACTGGGCGGGTCTCGGCGTCGATCTCGCGGCGCAAACCTGCTGACAACGTGCCGGGAAGCGGCTTGAGGTCCCCGAGGACCCAGCCTATGGCGACGGTCTGCGCGAATTCATCTGGTCCAAAGCTGCTCCAGCCGGTGGGGGTGCATCCTGGCACCATGCCTTTGGCGATCAGGGCCCAGGTCAGCTCCTTGCCCTTCGCGGCGGCGGCGATGATGTCGTCGTCGAAGTCGAAGAGCACGGTCTTACGGGACCACCGCGGAGTGGAGCCCTCCGGCAGTATGGCGGTGTTCTCCCGGACCGAGACCGGCGCCTGGCTGCCCAGGGCGCCGTGCAGCAGCCGCAGTGCCTCCTTACCGGGACCGGCCACGTCGGCGAGTCGTGCCCGCTGCGTCTTCGTCACGCACACCGGGCCGTCGCACACCTGCACCGCGGCGGCCTTGTCGACGACATAGATCCGGCGCGGATCGGAAGGGAGGATGAGGAGGGCGATCACCGCGCCCGCCAGGACGGGCGTCAGGGCCAGCAGCCGGGCGCGCGGAGTCGCGGCGACCAGCAGCGCGAAGCCGGTCGCGGCCATACCGAGCAGCCAGATCGTCTGCCCGACGTGCACGGAGGCGGAGAGCGTGACGAACGCCTCGCGTGCGTCTTCCACCGTCGGTGACAGCAGCGAGACCCGGTTCGGCTCCGTGACCGGGGCCCCCGCCGCCGTGATCGTCTCCGTCCGGCCCAGCGACATGTACATGAGGGCTGTGAACACGAAGGCGCCCATGGCCAGCGCGGGCGGGGTGAGCACGGACGGCAGAGCCCGCCCGGCCCCCATGCCCAGCACGGCCCCCGCGACGAGAGAGAACGCCCCCACCAGCGAGATCGGCAACCACCCGAGGTGCATGTACTCGGTGTTGGCGAGCACCTGGACCCCACCCACGAGGACGAGAAGCGCGAAGGCCGAGGCCAGCGTGATCCCCGTCGCGCCCGCCAGCATGGCAGCGCGGTGCCGGGCGGGCCGCGACGTGGTCGTCAGCAGCTCGGACATCTTCGAGCGCTGGTCACGCAGGCCCTGCAGCGCCCCGAGCCCCACGGCAAGCGGCCACAGATAGAACAACACGGAGCGGGTCCACAGGGCCATCGACGTCCACTGGGCCGTCCACGCCGTGGTGCCCGACCACCACGATCCGGGAATCAGGTACAGGAACGCCAGCGCCGGCGCCAGGACCACGGGGCCCGCCCAAAGGGCGACAGAGCGCCTCAGCTCGATGCCCAGGACACGGATGTTCACCAAGTTCCCCTTCCCTGCTCGGGGTTGAGCAGCAGCGCCGAGTAGCCGCGCTCCAGCGGACTGTCACCCACGTGCTCCGAGCCGCCCATCGAGGCCAGCTCGTCCGGAGAACCCTGGAAGACCAGTCGCCCCTCGGCGAAGACCACAACGTCGGTGCAGGCGGCGGCGACGTCCTCCACCAGATGAGTCGAGACGAGCACGCAGGTGTCCATTCCCAACTCCTGCAGCAACTCGCGAAAACGCAGTCGCTGTGCCGGGTCCAGGCCGACCGTCGGCTCGTCCAGCAGCAGGATCGCCGGGTCGTTGACGATGGCCTGGGCGATGCCGACCCGCCGCACCATGCCCCCCGACAGGGCCTTCATCCGCTCGTCGGCGCGGTCGGCCAGACCGACCCGCTCCACGGCCCGCTGGACAGCCGCGGGGATGTCCGCTTTCGGTACCTCCTTCAGCCACGCCATGTACTCGACGAACTCGCGCACCGTGAAGCGCTTGTAGTAGCCGAACTCCTGCGGCAGGTAACCGATCCGGCGGCGCAGCGCACGGTGCTCGCCCAGGCCGCCCACGGACTCGCCGAGCAGCTCCAGGGTGCCCTCGGTGGGGCGCAGTACGGTGGCCAGCACCCGGATGAGGGTGGTCTTGCCTGCCCCGTTGGGGCCGAGGAGACCGTGTACGCCGGTTCCCAGCGACAGGTCGAGGCCGTCGACTGCCATCCGGTTCCTGCCGACCCTGACCTTCAGCCCGGTTGCCTGGATCTCCCAGGCGTAGGCCGTCGGTGCGATGTCGGCCGCGTTCACCGCGGATGTCATGTGGTGTCCCTTTCTGATGGTCATTGATGGGCTCCCAGCACGGAGTACGCGCCTCTGCGGGCGATCACGACACCAATGCTGAGCACGAGGATCAGCCCCCATACGGGCAGACCGTCCGTCTGCAGGGCGAAGCTCGTACGGCTGGTGGCCAGGGTCGGCGCCACGATCACGGCGGCCCACACGGCGGCCAGCACGACGGCGGCGCGGGTCACACCGAAGACACTGCCGAGCGCCAGCGTCGTCGCCGTGAAGGCCAGACAGGGCAGCAGCCACTGGGCCGTCATCAGCCCCGTCGCCCATCCGCCCACCAGCAGCGCGGGAATGACCACGACGAGTGCGGACGCGGTGCGTCGCAGCACCAGATAGAGCCCGGCCCTCGGTACGGAGGCCGTCAGCTCGTATGACGGGTCCAGACCCTGCGACCACGACGCCGCGACGCAGAGCACGGGCAGCACCGGGGAGAACAGCAGCACCAGCGACACCTCACCAGAGCCGGGGCCGACCAGGTCCAGCAGCAGCGCGATCAGCGTCACGCTCCCGACCATGGCCAGCCACGGCACCATCGTGGGCGTCAGCCACCCCGACAGCCGCGCCGCCCAGCGCCGCCGGCGCCGCAAAGGGCCGGCGGTCAGCTGGGCCTGGAGGCCGGACCACAGGGTCTCGACCAGCGCGGCCACGGCGGGCGCCTCGGCCGTGACGGCGGCCGACAGCCGGTCACGGCACACCTCGCACGCCTCCAGGTGGGCTTCCAGTGCCCATACCTGGTCGGCGGCGAGTTCCGTGTCGCCGCGCGCGTAACCGTGGATGATCCGCATCGAGGCGTGTTCCACGCTCATGCCAGCGCCTTTCGCATAGCGATCCGTGCCCGGCGGGCACGGGTCTTGACCGTGCCCTCGGGCAGCCCGAGCAGGACGGCGGTCTCCCGGACGGACAACCCGTCGAGCACCATGGCCTGCAGTACGTGCCTGAGTTCCGGCGCGAGGCGCCGCAGCGCGTCCCCGACGTCCCCGTCCACGGTCGCCGCGAGCACCTCCTCCTCGGCGGCGGGCGCCACGGGCCGCAAGGCGGCCGCGGGCGGCGGCTTCGCGTGGTGAGCCCTGCGCCGGAACGCGTCGACCAAGCGACGCGCTGCGATCGTCCACAGCCATCCGACAGCCGTCCCTCCGGCGGCGGCTCCGGCGAACGAGCCCGCCGCGCGCCACACGGCCAGATACGTCTCCTGCATGACCTCGGTGACGATCTGTTCGTCCGCACAGCGGCGGCGCAGCCGCACCGCCAACCACGGCGACGTACGCCGGTACAGCTCCTCGAACGCGGCACGGTCGCCCCTGGCCACCAACCGGACGAGACGCTCCTCGTCCAGCTTGTGCAGCGCTGTCACCCTGACTGGTCTCACGCCTGCTAGACGCCCGGCCCAAACGGCAGGTTTTTCGCCCGGTGTGATACCCGTCACATATGCACCTCCGCAAGCACCGCCTGGGACGCGCCCTGCCATCCGTGGCCACGAGACTGGCCACGGTGACCTTAGAGGTCATCTCATTTGGCAAGTCTGCGGTAGCAGATGAGGGTGCAAGCGATGCTGGTGAAGGCGAGGAAGTGCTCGGCTTTGCGCTCGTAGCGACGACGGAGGCGACGGCATCCAGCGAGCCAGGCCATGGTGCTTCGGGTCTGCTGCACGTTCGGGTGACAGGGTGACCTGCCCCACCTCTCAGGTTCCAGTTCTGGTGGCTAACTGACAGCCCTTCACGGAAGGCTGGCAGTCATGCCTCGTCCCTGTCCTCCGGAGTTCCGGGCACGTGCCATCGCGCAGGTCCGCGCCGGCAAGCAGGCCAGACAGACGGCGATGGAGCTCGGCATCCATCCCGTCACGTTGTCGAAGTGGTTGCGGCAGGACGACATCGACAACGGGCGGCGACCGGGAACGCCGTCGAGCGAGTCTGCTGCTGATGGGCGGGGCGACGTTCGCGATCGGACTGCTGCCCACGCATGCGACGGTCGGCGCTGCGGCGCCCGTCCTGCTGACCCTCCTGCGGCTCGTCCAGGGGTTCGCGCTGGGCGGTGAGTGGGGCGGAGCCGTCCTGCTCGTCTCCGAGCACGGGGAGGCGCGCCGGCGGGGTTTCTGGGCGTCGTGGCCGCAGACCGGGGCGCCTGCCGGCCAGTTGCCGGCGACCGGCGTGCTGTCGCTGCTCACCACCGTCCTGTCGGACGGCGCCTTCGCGAGCTGGGGCTGGAGGATCCCGTTCCTGCTCTCCGGAGTGCTCGTCGTCGTCGGTCTGTGGATTCGGCTCTCCGTCGACGAATCGCCCGTGGCCCGTGCGGCGTTGGCCCGGTCCGAGGCCCGGCGCAGCGCTGAGAGGCCCGAACAGCCGCCGCGCGTCTCCGTGTTGCGGCATCACTGGCGTGACGTGCTCGTCGCGATGGGCGCGCGCATGGCGGAGAACATCAGCTACTACGTCATCACCGCCTTCGTCCTCGTCTACGCCACCACCTCCGCCGGTGTCTCCAAGCAGACGGCGCTGAACGCCGTACTCATCGGCTCGCCGTGCACTTCGCCGTCATCCCCGCGTGGGGCGCGCTCTCGGACCGGGTCGGACGGCGGCCCGTCTATCTGCTGGGCGCGGCCGGGATCGGACTGTGGATGTTCCCGTTCTTCGCCCTCGCCGACACCGGGCGGTTCGGGTACCTGGTACTGGCGGTGACCGTCGGTCTGGTGCTGCACGGCGCCATGTACGCGCCGCAGGCGGCGTTCTTCGCCGAGATGTTCGCGACCCGGATGCGTTACTCGGGCGCCTCCGTCGGCGCCCAGTTCGCCTCCGTCGCCGCGGGCGCCCCCGCCCCGCTCGTCGCCACCGCACTGCTCGCCGACTACGGCAGTTCCACCCCGATCACCCTGTACGTGATCGCGGCGTCCGTGCTCACCCTGATCGCCGTGGGCGTGGCCAAGGAGACCCGGCGGCGCGACCTGGCCGACGACGGCGCCACGCCCGTCCCGGCGCGCGGCGAAGACGTACCCGCCCGTTGAGTCCGCGCCGCTGGTCCCCTGTCCCCGGGGATCAGCGGCGCTCCGGCGGCGCCCCCAACCGGTGCAGGCGCAGCGCCAGCTGGATCTCCAGCGCCCGGGCGGGGCTCTGCCAGTCGTCGCCGAGGAGACGGGCCACCCGCTCCAGCCGCTGGGCCACGGTGTTCACGTGGACGTGCAGCTCGTCCTTCGTGCGGGCCGGGCTCGTCCCGCAGGCGAAGTACGCGTCGAGGGTACGTACCAGTTCCGTGCCGCGCCGCCTGTCGTAGGCGACGACCGGGCCGATGGTGCGGGTGACGAACCCGTTGACGTCCCGTTCCCCGGCGAGCAGCAGGCCGAGGAAGCCGAAGTCCTCTGCCGCGGCGCCGTCGCCGCCCCGGCCCAGGAGGTCCAGCGCGTCCAGACACCGGCGTCCCTCGGCGTAGGCGCCGGCCACGGTGTCGGGGCGGCTGGCGAGGCCGGCGACGGGGGCGGAGGCGCCGACGGTCACCGGCCGGCGGACGGCGGCGCCGAGGTGCCGGGCGGTGCGCCGGGCCACGTCGGCGGCGGTGTCACCAGGTGCGAGGGGCAGCAGCAGGACGGTGCCGCCGTCGCGGGCGGCGGCCAGGCCGTGCCGGGCGGTGGCGAGGCGGGAGGCGGCCGACCACAGCCGACGGCGCGCTGCCGCCGCCTCCTCGGCGTCCGCGGCCGGTCCTTCCGGGCGGGCGGCGAGCACGACGTGGGTGGCGTCGAGGTCGGCGTGCAACCGGGCGGCGCGCTCCCGCAGGTGGCGCGGTTCGCGGTCACGGGCGTCGAGGAGGTCGTCCAGCAGCTCGCCCCGCACCCGCTGTTCGGCCTCGGCGGCGGAGCGGCCGGCCAGCAGGAGCAGCGAGGTGACCATCGCGGCGCGCTCCAGGGTGCGCTGGTCGACGGGGTCGAGACCGGGACGGTCGCGCAGCACCAGCGCGCCGAGGAGTTCGCCGCCCGCGGCGACCGCGGCGATCCAGTCGCCGCCGTGCCGTACCGCGTGCCCCTCCGTGCGCGACGTCTCCAGCGACCGCGGGTCGGCGGTGTCGGTGAACTCGACCGTGCCGCCGAGGACCTGAGAGACGGCGGCGGCCACGTCGTGGACCTGGCCGCCGCGCAGCACGAGTTCGGCGAGCCGGTCGTGGATGTCCGAGGCACGTTCGATGGCCGCGCTGTGGTCCTTGATGATCTCGTTGGCCCGCTCCAGTCCGGCCATGGCCGAACGGGTCTCGGTGAGAAGGTTCGCCGTGTCGATGGCGGACGCGGCGAGCGCGGCGAAGGAGCCGAGCAGCGCGATCTGCTCCCGCTCGAAGACGCGGGCCCGCCGGTCCGCCGCGAACAGCACCCCGATGACGTGCGGCCCGAGCATGAGCGGGACACCGACGATGGCGACCAGGCCCTCGTCGCGCACCCCGGCGTCGATGGTGAGCGTGTGCTCGAAGCGGTCGTCCTTGAAGTAGTCGTCGGTGACGTACGGCCGCGCGGTCTGCGCGACGAGCCCGCCGAGCCCCTCCCCCATGCCCAGGCGCAACTGCTGGAAGCGGGCCGCGACCGACCCCTCGGTCACCCGCATGTAGGTGTCGCCGCGCTCCGGGTCGTTCAGGCTCAGATAGGCGACGTCGGTGCCGAGCAGGGAGCGGGCACGCTGGACGATGGCCTGGAGCACGGCGTCCACGTCCCGCAGGCCTGCCAGGTCGTGCGCGGTCTCGAACAGGGCGGACAGCTCGGCCTCGCGTCGGCGTCTGCCCTCCAGCTCGGTGCGGACGCGCAGCGCGAGGAGCTTGGCCCGCTCCACGGCGGCGATCCGCTCCGGCGGCCGGTTCTCGGCGCGGGCGAGCAGCACCGGCTGCTCGTACGCCTCCGCCGAGGCACCCCTGGCCAGCAGTTCGAGGTACGCCGGTTCGGCATCCCAGGGCGCTTCGCCGCCCAGGTCGGGGACACCGGCCGCCGGGGCCGGGACCGGCCGCCGGGCGGACTGCACGTGATCGCGAGACATGGTCACAGGATTCCGCATCACCGCTGGGGCCCGTCGGGCCTGTGGAAAACTCGCCCGGCCGACACGTGCCGCACCTTCAGTGGGCCGACCAGCCGCCGTCGAGCACCAGCGAGGTACCCGTGACGAAGGATGCCCGGGGGCCGCAGAGATAGGCCACGGCCTCGGCGACCTCTTCCGGTTCGGCGAGCCGCTTGACGGCGCTGTCGGTCAGGAGGATCTCGGACAGCACCCGTTCCTCGAGGATGCCGTGCGCCCGTGCCTGGTCGGCGAGCTGCTTCTCGACCAGCGGGGTGCGCACATAGCCCGGGTTCACACAGTTGGAGGTCACCCCATGCGGCCCGCCCTCCAGGGCGGCCGTCTTCGACAGTCCCTCCAGCCCGTGTTTGGCGGCCACATAGGCGGACTTGTAGGGGGAGGCGCGGAGCCCGTGGATGGAGGACACGTTCACGATCCGCCCCCAGCCCTGCCCGTACATGTGCGGCAGTGCGCCCCTGATGAGCCGGAACGGCGCCTCCAGCATCACGGTCAGTACGGTGTGGAAGACGTCCGGCGGAAACTCCTCGATGGGGCGTACCAGTTGGATGCCCGCGTTGTTGACGAGGACGTCGGTGCCGGCCGCCGCGCGTTCGGCCGCGTCCAGGTCGGTGAGGTCGAGGACGTACGGTTCGACGGCCCCGCCGCCCGCCGGGTCAAGGCCCCGTGCGGCCGAGTCCACCAGTTCGGCCAGTCCCGGCTCGTCCCGGTCGACGGCTCTGACCCGGGCGCCGGCGGCCGCGAGACGCAGGGTGCAGGCGCGGCCGATGCCCCCGGCGGCACCGGTGACGAGGGCGGTGCGGCCGCGCAGGTCCGGGACGGGTGCGGGGCCGGGGAGGGCGGCGGAGCGGGTGCTGGGCGAACTCATGGGTCGACCCTAGGTGGCGACCCCCCACCCCCACGTGGCGTCAGCACACATACTTCAGCCGATAGTCGTAGCGTCGAACCATGTGGGTGCATCCGACATGGCCTGCTTGATCCGGAACACCCCGAACTCGTTCAGCTCCGGCAGGGCGTCCACGTCGAACCAGGCCACCTCAAGCGACTCGTCGTCGTTCACGCGGGCCTCGCCGCCGACGGCCCGGCAGCGGAAGGTGATGTCCATGTACTGGCAGACGTCGCCGTTCGGGTAGGTGACCGGGTTCAGGGCCTGGACCAGGACCACCCGCTCCGCGACGCAGCGCACCGCCGTCTCCTCGAAGACCTCCCGCACGGCGCAGGCCGCGGGCTGCTCCCCCGGCTCCGGGATGCCGCCGATCACGGACCACCTGCGGGTGTCGGTGCGGCGGCCGAGCAGCACTCTGCCCGTGTCGTCGAAGACGATGGCGGTGATCCCGGGCAGCCACAGGAGCTGGTGCCCGGCGGTGGCCCGGATCGTGCGGATGAAGTCAGGAGTAGCCATGGACCGACCCTAACGGCCGGGTTCCGCGCACCGGCCGGAGCAACGGGGCGTACAGCGGGTGTACGGCTACGCGTCACCGGCGCGCCGGCCGCGCATCCCGGCCCCGATCGCCCAGCCGACCCCGCCCGCCGCGACCAGCACCAACGCGATCTCGGGGAGGATGCCCAGCTTGGTCGCGGGCGTCTCGGAGGTGCGCAGCGGCACCTTCTGCACCAGGTAGGCGGGCACGAACATGCCGGTCTTCTGGGTGATCCTCCCGTCCGGCATGATGATCGCGCTGACGCCGCTGGTCACCGGCACGGTGACGGTCCGGCTGTGCTCGACCGCGCGGATCCGGGACATGGCGAGCTGCTGGTAGGTCATCTCGCTGCGGTCGAAGGTGGCGTTGTTGCTCGGCACTGAGATCATCTCCGCGCCGTGCGTGACGGTGTCCCGCACGTCCCAGTCGAAGGCGGCCTCGTAGCAGGTGGCGAGGCCGACCTTGGTGCCGTCGATGTCGAACACACCGGGCTTGGTGCCCCGGCTGAAGTCCTGCCGGACCATGCTGGTCCAGTCCTTGTTGATCGCGCCGACCAGTCCGCGCAGCGGGAGGTACTCGCCGAAGGGCTGGATCTGACGCTTGTCGTACGTCGAGGTCGGGCCCTTGACCGGGTCCCACAGGATCTGCTCGTTGAGCAGCTTGCCGCCCCGCTCGACGACCCCGCCGACCGAGATGGGCACGCCCATCGCCTTGGCCGCCCCGTCGATCACGGCGGCCGCGTCGGCGTCGGCGAACGGGTCGACGTCGGAGGAGTTCTCCGGCCACAGCACGAAGTCCGGCTTGGCGACCTTGCCCGCCTTGACGTCGGCGGCCAGCTTGAGCGTCTCCTTCACGTGGTAGTCGAGCACGGCCTGCCGCTGCGAGGCGAAGTCCAGGCCGGCCCGCGGGACGTTGCCCTGGATGACGGCGACGGTGACCGAACCGTCCTCGGCCTTGTCGCTCACCAGCCCGCGCGCCGCGACCGCGCCCACCACGGGCACGGCCACGCTCAGCAGGGCCACGGCCGCCGCCCCGCGCCGGACCTCACGGGTGCGTCGGCCCTCGACGGCCAGCCGCCCCGCCTCGTACAGACCGAAGCCGCACAGGACGACGGCGAAACCCAGCACGGGGGTGCCGCCCACCGCGGCCAGCGGCAGGAAGACGCCGTCCGCCTGACCGAAGGCGATCTTGCCCCAGGGGAAGCCGCGGAAGGGGACACGCGCGCGTGCCGCCTCGCCCGCGATCCATATGGCGGCCGCCCACAGGGGCCAGGCCGGCAGCTTGGAGACCGCGGCCACTCCCACCCCCACCAGCGCGACGAAGATCGCCTCGATGGCCACCAGCGCGAGCCACGGCCCGGGGCCGACCTCGACACCGGTCCACACCAGCAGGGGCAGCAGGAAAGCGAGCCCGAAGACGTAGCCGAGGCCGAAGGCCGCCTTCCAGGAGCGGCCGCGCAGCACCCACCCGAATCCGGCGAAGGCGGGCAGCGCCAGCCACCACAGGGTGCGCGGCGGGAAGCTGACGTACAGCAGCACTCCGCTGAGCGCGGAGACGGCGGCCGGGACCAGGCGGCGGAGCAGCCGGAGCGCGCGGGCGCGGGGCGCGGGACGCGGCGTGAGCTGGTCCGACTGGCCCACGGAAGTTGCGGTGACGGTCACTCCGGGAGTGTACGGCGGTTGACCTTGCGGCCGACAGCACGGTCCCGGCGGGCAGGAATCACACCGCTCCCGCGCAAGTCGTCCACAAAGCGGGCATCACCGGTTACGGTGTGCCGAGGCGGGCGGCGGGGCCCGCCGCAGGTCGGGGGACCGGGGTACGGGGGGGGCGACGGTGGGGTCGACCGGGACGACGTCCGCTGCCGACAGGGTCGCGGGCGACGACACTGACAGACGAAACGTTTCTGACGTGGTGGGCGTCGTGGTGCTCGGGGCGTGCGCCGCGTGGCCGCTGATCGCGGCGACCGGCCGGGACGGACGGCCCGAGGGTGTGCTGCTGGCGGTGCTCGCGGTGGCCGCCGGTTATGCCGCGGGGCGGATGTCCGGGGCGCTGCTGCCGGTGGCCGCGCCGGGTGCGGGCGCGCTGGCCGGGCTGGCCTGCGCGGTGGTGATGCCCCGGCCGGCGCAGGGCCCCCAGCTCACGACTCCGCTCGGCCAGGCCGGCGCGGTCGCGGCGTTGCTGGTGCTCGCGACGGGCGGCGCGTGCTGCGCCGCGTGGGCGTCGCCGGTTCCGGCGCTGCGGTTCGGGCTGCGGGCGCTGGCCGCCGGGATCGTGGTGACCGGGGCGGCCGTGGGCTCGGCGGCCGGCTGCGCGGCCAGTGCCGTCGTCCTGGTGTGCTCGCTCGCCGCCGGCCGGATGCCGCGGCGGGGTCCGGCCGTGGCCGGGCTGGCGCTGGCGGCCGCACTGGTGACGGGCACGGTCTGGGCGGTCGCCGCGGACGTCCTGCCGGCGGGCCTCGCCTCCGCCCTCGCGGGTCCGCTCACGGAGCACCGCGTGCGGCTCTGGCGGGACGCCCTGGGGCTCGCGCACCGGAACACCGCCGTGGGCGTCGGCCCCGGGCGTTTCGGCGAGTTCGGCGGCACCGCGTCCGAGGCCCTGCTGCCGGACGGCAAGCCGCACTCCGCGCCGCTGCAGCTGGCCGCCGAACAGGGCCTGGTCGGCGTCCTGCTGCTGGCCACCGCGTTCTGCTGGATCCTCTACGCCCTGTGGCGGTCCCCCCGCCCGACCCCGGTCGTCCTCACGGCGGGCGCGGCACTCACCGCCCTGGCCGTGATCGCCACGGTCGGCAACGCGCTGAGCTTCACGACGGTGTCGGTGGGCGCGGGTCTGCTGGCGGGCCTGGCGACGGCACGCCCCTGGATGGCGGGGGCACCCGACAGCTGAGCCTGCTGCCTCAGTGGGCCGTGCCCGGGGTGATCGTCCGCAGGCGCTCCCGGATGACACGGACCGCGGACTCGGCGTTGTCCACGGTGATCGTGAAGGTGTGGCCGTCCCACAGCCGCAGGACGATGCCCTCGCCACGGCGGACGACCACGGCCGTGCCCTTCTCGGGGCGCCAGCGGTAGCCCCAGCCGCCCCAGTGGCGCGGGGTGATCTGCGCGGAGAAGTCGGCGCCGGCCACATGGGAGAGCGGAATACGACGGCGCGGTACTCCTATATGACCGCAGCGGATCTCGAGACACTCCCTGTCGAGCCTCAGGTCGACGTGCACGAAGGCGAGGGTGCCGAAGAGGACCAGCAGTCCGACGGCGATACAGCCCACGACGGCCATCACCAGCGCGGTGACGCCCGAGTTCCAGGCGGAGTCCACGGCCAGTTCGATACCGAGCGCCATGCAGGCCGCGCCGACCAGCGCCAGCAGCCACTGGACCCGGTTCGTGGCGCGCCCGGTCCAGACATCCGGGCGTGAGGCGTCCTCGTCCGGGGAGTGGTCGCGGGGGTGGTCCCTCATGTCTACGAGATTACTCAGGTTTCGCTGCGCGGGCACCGCGTCGCGGAGGGTGACTGCTCACATCGGGGGTATGCCCGGCTGCGAAGGGTTCACTGGGACGCGGCGGGACTGGCCGTGCGGAGCACGCGGGCCTCGGTGTAGCCGAGCGCGTCCTCGGGCAGTTCGCCCTCCCGGCCGTTGAGCAGCACGGTCACCGTGCCGGTGGCCGGTGCGCCGGGGGTCGGCTGCGCACCGATCCGGCGCAGCGCCTGGGCGGCCACGGCGCCCGCGGAGCCGTGCAGGACGAGGGGGGCGGCGCCGGGGCGCTGGACGGCGGCGCGGATACGTTCCGCCAGGAGTTCGTAATGGGTGCAGCCCAGGACGACGGTCGTGACGTCGTCGGGGGTGAGCCGGGCCGCCGCGGCCACGGCGGCGTCGATGGCGGCATGGTCGGCGTGCTCCACGGCCTCGGCCAGTCCCCAGCAGGGCACCTCGGTGACCGGTACGCCGCCCGCGAAGTCCTCGATGAGGCCCCGCTGGTACGCGCTGCCCGTGGTGGCGGGGGTCGCCCAGATCGCGACGTGACCGCCGCCGGCGGCGGCCGGCTTGATCGCGGGGACCGTGCCGATGACCGGGATGCCGGGCTCCAGACGCGCGCGCAGCGCGGGCAGGGAGTGCACGGTCGCCGTGTTGCAGCCGATGATCAGCGCGTCGGGCCGGCGGGCGGCGGCGGCCTCGGCGACGGCCATGGCGCGCTCGGTGACACCTTCGGGGGTACGGGGGCCCCAGGGCATGCCCGCCGGGTCGAAGGAGAGGACGAGATCGGCGTCGGGGCGCAGCCGCCGTACCGCTGCGGCGGCCGCCAGCAGGCCGATTCCGGAGTCGATGAGCGCGATCTTCACCCGGCCACGATAGACGATGGGCCGTTGGGGGCAGGCCGGATGGGGCAGACTGCGCGCGTGAGCGTCTTCACGTGGACCGCCGCCGTGTCCCTGGCCGCCTGGCTGTGGCTGCTGCTCTGCCAGGGCTTCTTCTGGCGCACCGACGTCCGGCTGCCGCCCCGGCGGGAACCCGCCGAGTGGCCGGACGTGTGCGTGGTCGTCCCGGCCCGGGACGAGGCCGCCGTACTGCCCCTGAGTCTGCCGTCACTGCTGGCGCAGGACTATCCGGGGCGGGCGGAGGTGTTCCTGGTCGACGACGGCAGTACGGACGGAACCGGGGAACTCGCCCGGGAGCTGGCCGCGCACCACGGCGGGCTGCCGCTGACGGTGACCTCGCCCGGTGAGCCGCCGGCGGGCTGGACGGGCAAGCTGTGGGCGGTCCGGCACGGCATCACGCTGGCACGCGCGCGTGGCCCCGAGTACCTGCTGCTGACGGACGCCGACATCGCGCACGAGCAGGACAGCCTGCGGCTGCTGGTGGCGGCCGCCCGCACCGGCGGCTTCGACGTCGTCTCGCAGATGGCCCGGCTGCGGGTGGCGAGTCTGTGGGAACGGCTCGTGGTGCCCGCCTTCGTCTACTTCTTCGCGCAGCTCTACCCGTTCCGCCGGATCGGCCGGAAGGCGTCGCGCACGGCGGCAGCGGCGGGCGGCTGCGTCCTGCTGCGCGCCGACACCGCGGAGCGGGCGCGCATCCCCGACACCATCCGGCACGCCGTGATCGACGACGTGGCGCTCGCCCGCGCGGTGAAGGGCGTCGGAGGGCACGTCTGGCTGGGGCTCACGGACCGGGTGGACAGCGTGCGCCCCTATCCGCGCCTGCACGACCTGTGGCGGATGGTCTCCCGCAGCGCGTACGCGCAGCTTCGCCACAATCCGCTGCTGCTCCTCGGTACGGTCGCCGGTCTCGCGCTGGTCTACCTGGTGCCGCCGGCGGCGGTACTGGCGGGGGCGGCCACCGGCAGCACGCCGACGGTGCTCGCCGGCGCCACGGCCTGGCTGGTGATGACCGCGACGTACCTGCCGATGCTCCGTTACTACCGGCAGCCGCCGTGGCTCGCTCCGCTGCTGCCGTTCACCGCGTTCCTCTATCTCCTCATGACGGTCGACTCGGCGGTGCAGCACTACCGGGGTCGCGGGGCGTCCTGGAAGGGCCGCACGTACGCGCGCCCCGACGCCGTCACCGACAAGGGCTGACCGCCCGCGGGTCACTTGCGGCCGGGCGTCCAGTTCATGCCCCAGCCGTAGGCGCGGTCGACGGTGCGCTGCGGGCTCACCCCCCGCTCCGGGACCAGGTAGCGGGCCTCGCGCTGCACGACGAGGTCGCCGCCGGTGTTGGTGAGCAGCGCGAGCGCGCACACGGTCGAGGGAACCGTGCACTCGTCCAGGGAGAAGTCGACCGGGGCGCCGTGCTGGGGCTGGAGGGTGACCGTGGCGTGCAGGTCGGCGAAGGACGTGGCGCCCTGGTAGATCGTCACGAAGACCAGGATGCGGCGGAAGTCCTGTCTGTGATCGAGGTTGACGGTGAGGTTCTCGCCGCTGGACAGGGCGCCGGTGCGGTCGTCGCCGTCCAGGTGGATGTACGGGGGCCGGTTCACGGAGCCGAAGGCGTTCCCCAGCGCCTGGACGACGCCCTTGCGGCCGTCGGCGAGCTCGTACAGGGCGCACAGGTCGAGGTCGAGGTCGCCCGCCCCGCCGTGCCGGCCGCCCCAGCCCGGGAGCTGTTTGCGGACCTGCCAGTTGAGGTTGACCCGCAGCGCGCCCGAGGTGCCGCCCTGCTTGGCCAGCGACACGGAGGGGGCCGCCTTGGTGAGCGTCACCTTGGACAGCCGTACCGGTGCGGTCGGCGGGGCGACCGGGGCCGGCGGGGCTGGGGCCGGGGCTGGGGCCGGCGGGGCGACCGGAGGCGAGGCCGGCGGCGCCCCCTGCGGCACGGGCGGCTGCGCCGGGTGCTGCGGCTCGTCCACCGTGATCCCGAAGTCGGTGGCGAGCCCCTCGAGCCCGCTGCTGTATCCCTGCCCCACCGCACGGAACTTCCAGCCGCCCTGGCGGCGGTACAACTCACCGAGCACGAAAGCGGTTTCCACCGTGGCACCCGTGCTGTCGAACCGGGCGGCCACACTTCCGTCGGCCGCGTTCCGGACCTCGACGTAGAGGCCGGGGACCTGCCCAAACGTTCCGCCGTCGGCCGAGGCCGCGAGGACGATCCGCTCGACCGGGGTCTCCACGCGCGCGAGGTCGACGAGAAGGGTGTCGGTGACCAGGTCGCCGGAGCGCCGCTTGCCCTCGTGCCGGACCGCGCCCGAGGCGTGCGCGGGCTGGTTGTAGAAGACGAAGTCACCGTCGAAGCGCACTTTTCCTGCGACCAGCAGCAGCGCCGAGGCGTCAGCGTCGGGGACACCCGGGCCGGAGCGCCAGCCCATTTCGACCCGCAGTGCCGTGGTCGGCACCGGCGTATTCGATCCTTTCGACATTGACATGTCCGCCCCCATCATGTGTCGGCCCGCCGGGCACGCCCCGGCCGCCCCAGGTCATCCCTACCCTCACAACCTATTCCCGGGGGCAGGGATCTCCCATGAGCGGCACAGGAAGACCCCCTGTCCAACCGCCGGTAACCGGCTCGGAACTCGGCCATTACACGATCCAAACGCTGATTGCCGTCCTTTTTTGCCGAGTTCGCTCGGATTGGGGATCCAGCGTCACTGCCGACACGGAAAACAACCCTCTTATCGGTCTCCCCAACCAGCACATCGTGGGCTTAACTTATGTGCCATGACCTCCCCCCGCTCCACCTATGGCGGCGGCTACTACTCCGCCTCCTTCCCGGACACTCCGATCTACGACTCGCTGGTGGCCGAACGGGGCACCCCTCAGATCGCCCCGATCCGGGTTCCTCCCGCCTACGACGCGCCCAGCAGCTTCAGCAACCTGCCCGCGCTGCCGTCGGCACTGCCCGCCCTTCCGGCCGGTCCCTCCCAGCCGGCCCCGGGTTACGGCTACCCGCAGCAGATGCAGCAGCCCGCTCCGCTGCAGCAGGCGCCCACGGCGTACATCCCCCAGCAGGCGACGGGACCGCGCGGCTACCCCGCGCAGCAGCCGCAGCCGCCCCGTCCGATGATGGGCGGCACGGGTTACGAGGCGATGCGCCCGGCGGCGCCGCGCCCTCCGCAGCCGGCTCCGTACCAGGACCCGTACAACAACCAGCAACAGCAGCAGTACCGCGGCTACTGACCGGCATCCCCTAATGTCCGTGCCACCTGGCACGATGGCGTCATGGGGATGGCGGAACTGCAGTCGATCCACGTTCACCCGGTCAAGTCGCTCCGGGGCTTCTCGCCCCGGGAGGCCGTCGTGGAGCCCTGGGGGCTGGCCGGTGACCGACGCTGGGTTCTGATCGACGACGGGGGAAAGGTCGTCACCCAGCGCGTACAGCCGCGCCTCGCGCTCGCCGCTGCCGAGCCGTTGCCCGGCGGCGGCGTACGCCTGTCCGCGCCCGGACTCCCGCCCCTGACCGTGCCGGTCCCGGAGCCGGGAGGCACGGTGCCGGTGGACATCTTCGGCACGCGGGTGGAGGCGGTCCTCGCGGCGAAGGCCGCCCACGCGTGGTGCGGCGCGTACCTGGAGGCCGACGTCCGCCTCGCCCACATGGACGACCCCGCGAGCCGCCGCCCGATCGACCCGGACCACGCGCTGCCGGGCGAGACCGTCAGCTTCGCCGACGGCTATCCCCTGCTGCTCACCACGCAGGCCTCGCTGGACGCCCTCAACTCCCTGATCGCGCGGGGCGAGTACCCCGACGAGGGCCCGCTGCCCATGAACCGGTTCCGGCCGAACGTGGTCGTGCGGTCCGCCCAGGCCTGGGCGGAGGACGACTGGAACCGGATCGCCATCGGCGAGGTCGAGTTCCGGGTAGCCAAGATGTGCGGACGGTGCGTCGTGACCACCACCGACCAGGTCACCGCCGAGCGCGGCCGGGAGCCACTGCGGACGCTGGCACGCCACCGCCGTTTCGGCAGCCGGCTGGTCTTCGGCCAGAACCTGGTACCGCGCTCCCCCGGCACGATCCGGGTGGGGGACCCGGTCCGGGTCCTCGGCTGACTTTTGGTCCTGGCGGCGGACGTCCGCGGCCCGGGCCACCCGCGCGCCGCATTCGACCGTCCGCCGGTCCGACCGCACCACCTTGACCGTGCTCCGTCCTCGTCCCCTCCACCGGGCGATCTCCGTCTCCCGGCGGGAACCCGGGGCCACGGCCCGGTCGTTGGAGGTCGTGAGAAGTTCATGAGAGTCCCTGCCGGGGGTGACTTCGCTCTCTCTTCGGCCAGGGGCCCGGGTGAACGGACCGGACGGGGGTTATCACGGAGCGGGAAGGGGGTGGTGGTCGGTGCGAGCGATCCGCGGCCTGTGGCGCTGGCGGCACAATCCGCTGCGCCGGACGACCGACCTCGCCGAGGCATGGGTGGCCCTGGCGGCACTGGTGCTGATCGTGGTGGCCGCGCCGGTGCTCGGCTCGTTCGTCGGGGCCGCCGCCCAGTCCAGCCTCCAGCGGTCGGTCCGGCAGCAGCAGCACGACCGGCACCTCGTCCTGGCCACGGTGGTGCGCAAGCTGGGCGGCGCCCCGGTGGAACCCGACCCCGACGCCACCAGCGCCCACGACCCCCGCAGCCGCGTCCTCGCCGACTGGACCGCGCCGGACGGCACCCGGCAGCACGGCCCGGTCCTGACGACCCTCAAATCCCCGCACAGGGGCGACCACTTCGACGTCTGGACCGACCAGCAGGGGGTCATCACCGCCCGCCCGCTGGACGCCGTGACGGCGACGACGCACGCCGTGCTGGCCGGGTTCGGCGCGGCCCTGCTGACCGCGGGGCTGGTCGACGGCATCAGACGGATGATCGTCTGGCGTATGGTCCGTCGCAGGTACGCACGGTGGGACCAGGCCTGGGACCGGGCCGGCCCGGACTGGGGCAAGGCCGGGACGGGCAGCTGACGGCCTTTCCGTCTCTGGTCAACCCACCACCCCGGCGCACGCTACGGTGGACCGGCCGAAGCGCATTCGGCATCGACCCGCGCGCGAGCGGACCGCAGGGGCCGGGCACCGTCCGCGGTGCGGCCCGCAGGGCGAGCGAGCGATCTGTACGACGAGGTGGGGGCACGGCAACGCCATGGCACAGGGCACGGTCCAGGTGACGCACACCGGCACATCGCGGTGGCGGCGCCGCACGGGTGAGTACGCGTCGCTCGCCGCCGCCCTGGAGGCCGCCGCCGACGGCGACGTCCTCACGGTCGCGCCCGGCACCTACCGGGAGAACCTCGTCGTCCAGCGGGCGGTGACACTGCGCGGGCCCGAGGGCTCGCCCGGTTCGGTGCGCATCGCCCCCGTGGACGGGGTCCCGCTCACCGTGCGCGCCTCGGCGGTCGTCCAGGACCTGCATGTCGAGGGTCAGGACGCCGCCGCGCCCGCGCTGCTGGTCGAGGAGGGCACCCCCGAACTGCTGGACGTGCGGATCGTCACCCGGTCCGCCGCCGGGATCGAGGTGCGCGGCGGCGCCCGGCCGACGGTTCGGCGGTGCACCGTGGACAACCCGGCGGGCATCGGCATCGCCGTACTCGACGGCGGCGGCGGGGTGTTCGAGGAGTGCGAGATCGTGGCGGCGGGCCAGGCGGGTGTGGCGGTCCGCGGCGGCGGCCGCCCGCGGCTCGACCGCTGCCGGGTGCACCACGCCTCGGGCGCCGGCCTGACCGCGACCGGAGAGAACTCCGCGCTGGAAGCGGTGGGTTGCGAGATCTACGAGGTGCGAGGCTCCGGCGTGCAGGTCACCGCGCGGGCGACGGCGCACCTCACCGACTGCGATGTGCACCGCACCACCGCCGACGGGGTCACCCTCGACACGGACGCGGTGCTCACCCTCGCCGACTGCCGCATCCACGACATCCCGGAGAACGCGGTCGACCTGCGCTCGCGGTCGGTGCTGACGCTGACCCGGACGACCGTGCGTCAGTTCGGGCGCAACGGGCTGTCGGTGTGGGACCCGGGCACCCGCGTGGACGCGAACCAGTGCGAGATCTTCGACAGCACGGGCGACTATCCGGCGGTGTGGGTCAGCGACGGCGCCACCGTGGTCCTGGACTCCTGCCGGGTGCACGACGTGCCGGACGCCCTGTTCGTGCTGGACCGCGGCTCCCGCGCGGACGTCGTCGACAGCGACCTCTCCCAGGTGCGCAACACGGCGGTGTCGGTGAGCGACGGCGCCATCGCGCAGCTCGACGACTGCCGGATCCGGGACGCGGCCACCGGCGCCTGGTTCCGCGACCACGGCAGCGGCGGCACCCTCAGCAACTGCACGGTGGACGGCACCCAGACCGGCGTGATCGTCACCAAGGGCGCCGACCCCACCATCGAGCGCTGCACGGTCGACTCCCCGGCCGAGGCGGGTTTCTACGTGTCGGCGGGCGGTCGCGGCACCTTCCAGAACTGCCGGGTCACCGGCAGCGGCGGCTACGGCTTCCACGTGATCGACGGCTGCCGTACGACGCTGCGCAGGTGCCGTACGGAGCGGTGCGCGCGCGGGGGCTACGAGTTCGCGGACGGCGGTCCGGACGCCGGGTCGGGCGGCGGCCCGCTGGTGGAGGACTGCACCAGCGACGAGAGCGGCGGCCTGCGCCCGCCCGCGGCGCGCGAGACGGTCGTGCAGACCTCGCACCAGTCGACCGGCCTGCTGGGCGCGATCCCCGGCCAGCGCAGCACCGAGCAGGAACCGCTCCTCGCCCCCGCCGCGGCCCAGGAGCCGGCCCGGACCTCGAAGGCCGTGCTCGGTGAGCTCGACGCGCTGGTGGGCCTGGACAGCGTCAAGCGCGAGGTGCGTGCGCTGACCGACATGATCGAGGTCGGCCGGCGCCGCCAGCGGGCCGGGCTGAAGGCCGCCTCGGTCAAGCGGCACCTGGTGTTCACGGGCTCCCCCGGTACCGGCAAGACGACGGTCGCCCGCCTCTACGGGGAGATCCTCGCCTCCCTCGGGGTGCTGGAGAAGGGCCATCTGGTCGAGGTGTCCCGCGTCGACCTGGTCGGCGAGCACATCGGCTCCACGGCGATCCGCACCCAGGAGGCGTTCCAGCGGGCCCACGGCGGGGTGCTGTTCATCGACGAGGCGTACGCGCTGTCGCCGGAGGACGCGGGGCGGGACTTCGGCAAGGAGGCCATCGACACGCTGGTGAAGCTGATGGAGGACCACCGGGACGCCGTGGTGGTGATCGTCGCGGGTTACACCGAGGAGATGGAGCGCTTCCTTTCGGTCAACCCCGGTGTGGCGTCGCGTTTCTCCCGGACCATCACCTTCAGCGACTACGGCCCGGACGAGTTGCTGCGGATCGTGGAGCAGCAGGCCGACGAGCACGAGTACCGGCTGGCTCCGGGTGCCTCGGACGCGTTGCTGAAGTACTTCACGGTGCTCCCGAAGGGCCCCGCCTTCGGCAACGGCCGTACCGCCCGGCAGACCTTCGAGGCGATGGTGGAGCGGCACGCGAGCCGGGTCGCCCAGCTCGCCGACCCGACCACCGACGACCTCACGCTGCTGTACCCGGAGGACCTGCCCGAACTCGGCTGATCAGCGGCCCGGTTGCGCCCGCTGTTCGGGCAGCTCCGGGCGCAGCCGGGCCAGCAGCCGCCGCCGTTCCTCGGCGAAGGCCGGGTCCGCCTGGTAGTCGGAGTGGCCCAGGATCGGCGCCGGGAGCGGGTACCCGGGGGTGCGGCCGTAGGCGAGGGGGTCCTTCAGGGGCGGGTGGTCGACCTCGGGGCCGTCGGCCTCGGGGATCCGGACCGGGCCGCCGATCGGGTCGGTGAGACGGTAGAGGTTGCGCCAGCAGGCGACCTCGCGGTGCAGGGAGCCGAGTTCGGCGGGGCCGAAGTGGGCCGGGAACCAGCGGCCGTACAGCCGCTCCAGCGGTGAGCCGTACGTCAGCAGGGCGACCCGGCCGCGGACCGACGGGGTCAGTTGCCAGGCGGCCGCGGCGGCGAGGACGCTGCCCTGGGAGTGCCCGGAGATGACCAGCCGGCCGCCGGTGCGGCGGGTCCAGGTGGCCATCCGCCAGGTCAGGTCGGGGACGGCACGCTCGGCGTAGCAGGGTGGGGCGAAGGGGTGGGCGGCGCGCGGCCAGAAGGTGCCGACGTCCCAGAGGATGCCGATGGTGCGCCGCGCGGAGGCGTCCTTGTAGGCGCGCCGGCCCCAGGTGACGAAGAGTATGAAGCCGAGCCCGACCAGCCAGGAGCCGAGCGCCTGCGAGGTCTGGGCCGCGCCGTGCACCAGGGGGTACGTCCGGTCGGCCGCCGTGTCCGGGGTCTTTCCGGTGGCCAGTGCGCCCACCAGCGCCCCGGCGCCCAGCACCAGCGTGGCGGCGCACAGCACGGTCATCACGTACGGCGCCCGGTCGGTGAGCCCGGCCCTGGCCCGGACCCGGGCGATACGGCGGCTGCGGGCCGAGTCCTCCGGCTCCCCGGGGTGTCCGAGGGCGACGGCGGCACGCTCCGTGCGGCCGAGCCGCGAGGTGTGCCAGGACAGCCGGGCGACCGCGGCGAGCAGCACCACGAGTACCGGCGGGATCACCGACGCCTGCCAGGTCAGCAGTACCGGCGGTCCGGGAATGGAAGTGCCGGTGCCGTCCAGCCAGTCGGAGAACCGCTGGGCGACCCCGCCCGAGATCACCCCGCCGAGCGCACAGGCGAGCAGCGCGACCGCGGGCCCGCCGAGGCCGCGCATCGCGGCGCGCGCGTCGGGCAGCCGGCGGTGCAGGTCGTGGGCGACGGCGGCGAGGACGATCACCAGCGCGCCCTGGGACAGGGCCAGACCGCCGAAGGCGGTGTCCCCGGCGAGCCGCCCCGCGGAGTGCCACCCCGGCCGGGACCAGCCGGCGTACAGCGCCGCGAGCACCAGCAGGGCGAGCGCGCCGAGCGGCAGGCGTCGTACGAGGTGCCGGTCGAGTTCCTGGTCGACGAGGTTCTCGCTGCGGCCCCGGCGGCACACCACCCACACCACGGCGAAGGCCCCGGCGACGAGCGCACCGGTCAGCAGCCACCCGGTCGTGTCCAGTACGGCGGCCCCGCCCGGCCCGCGGTCGAAGGCCGCCGCCGGTGCGAGGACCGCGGCGGCGACGGTGAGCAGGCCCGCCGCGGTGTGCGCGGCACGCAGCCGGGCGACCAGTCGGCGCCCGTACCAGAAGCCGGGGCTGCCGAGGGAAGTGTGGCCGGGCTCCGGGTCGTTGGCCATGGGCCGGGTGGACTCGTAGGCGCTCCAGGTGCGGTGGGAGAGGTACCAGAGCAGGCCGGTCAGGGCGGTGGGGACCAGGGCCGCCAGGGCGAGCCTGCGTCCGGGGGCGCTCCACCAGCCGCCGTCGGAGCCGGCCGGTGACAGGAAACCGAGCCAGGTGTGCCGGCGGGCGCAGGCCGTGACGCCCGCGCACTGTCAGGCGGCGAGGTCCAGGGCGACCTCGCAGGCGGCGGCCGTCAGTAACACCGTGAGGGTGAGCCCGGCGAGCCGGACCACCAGGCCGTAGAAGCGCACGGTGCGCGGCCGGTCCTCGGCGGCGGGGCGCATCCAGTGGGCGAGGTTGACCACCATGAACGGCAGAAGCAGCAGCCACAGTGCGCGGGAGGCGTTGCCCGAGGTGAGGTTGCACCAGACGTACGCCTCGGGCACGGTGCGGTCGCGGTAGTCGCCGGGCCGGGACTCGGCGTCGACGTCCTCGGCGCGCCGGAAGACGGCGGCGGTGTCGTCGCCGGTGATCCGCACCGTGCGCGGGTCGTCGAGCATCTTCCCGGGCGTGGTGCCGCCGACCCCGTGGACCAGGAGCTCCAGGTCGATCTCCGGTGCGGCCGGCGGGCCGGCCGGGCCGGGCTTCGCGGTCGTGGGCCGCCCGGCGGGGTCGCCGCCGGTGGCGATGTCCTGCGCGCGTTCCACTCTTCTCGCACTTCCCCCGTGACGCACCGATGGTCTGTGTCCGTGCGGGTCCCAGGATCGCCGATTCCGGTGTGACGCACACCACTCGTCACGGAATCTCCCCGTGGTGCGTGACGCCCAGTGCGACACATGGTGTCCACATGACATGTGTGCGCGGACACAGGGAGTGGCGCAACCTGCGCGGTCCCGTGAAAGGATGGGGCGCCCGTGCACCGGAGCCGGACGGAATGTCCTGGTCGGGGCCGGTACGCGGGGCGTGTCGGACGGCTTGAGGCGAGAGGACCGGAGCGTACGTGAGTGAGAACCAGAACCTCCTCGCGGAGCAGCGCCGCGCCCTGATCCTGGACGAGGTCCGGCGCCGGGGCGGCGTACGCGTCAACGAACTGACCCGCAAGCTCGGTGTGTCGGACATGACGGTCCGCCGGGACCTGGACGCGCTGGCCCGCCAGGGTGTGCTGGAGAAGGTGCACGGCGGTGCGGTGCCGGTGGTCGAGGCGAGCACGCACGAGCCGGGTTTCGAGGCCAAGTCGGGGCTGGAGCTGACCGCCAAGGAGGACATCGCCCGGGCCGCCGCCGAACTGGTCGTGCCGGGTGCGGCGATCGCCCTGTCCGGCGGTACGACGACGTACGCGCTGGCGCATCACCTCCTGGAGGTCCCCGACCTGACCGTGGTGACGAACTCGGTGCGGGTCGCGGACGTCTTCCACGCCGCCCAGCGCGTCGCCGGGCAGCGCCAGGGCGCGGCGACGGTGGTCCTGACCGGCGGGGTGCGCACCCCGTCCGACTCCCTCGTGGGACCGGTGGCCGACCAGGCGATCGCGGCGCTCCACTTCGACCTGCTCTTCCTCGGCGTGCACGGCATATCGACCGAGGCCGGCCTCTCCACACCGAACCTCGCGGAGGCGGAGACCAACCGCCGCCTGGTGCAGTCGGCCCGGCGGGTCGTGGTGGTCGCCGACCACACCAAGTGGGGCACGGTGGGCCTGAGTTCGTTCGCCAAGCTGGAGCAGGTCGACACGCTGGTCACGGACGCGGGGCTGCCCTCCGACGCGCGTGCGGAGATCTCGGAGCATCTGCGCCGGCTGGTGGTGGCGGGCGAGGCGGAGGCCTGATCGCGCCGGCGGTACAGACATCTGACGGCCCGCCAGTTATCGTGGCCGAGCCGGTCAACCGCCTTTCCGGTCAAGGGGGTTCTCTTCCATGGCACGCCGTCTGCGCCCCGTGGGGCTCGACTTCGTCGAGACCGCGCCCGTACGCCTGGTCTTCGCGCAGGAGATGTCCGCACCGCCCGGGCGGGTCTTTCACGCGCTCAACGACGACGTACCGGGCTGGGCGGAGTGGTTCGACGCGGTGACCCACGCCGAGTCGGTCGACGACGGTGCCGGGCGCGACATCCGGCTCAAGGGCGGCGGGCGGTTCCGGGAGACGGTCATCGCGGCCAAGGAGGCGGAGGTGTACGCCTACCGGGTGGACCTGACCAACGCGCCCGGCGCGCACGCCATCGCGGAGGAGTGGCGGCTCGTCCCGTCCGGCGGCGGCACCCGCGTGCAGTGGACCTTCGCCGTGGACGGCACGGCACCGTTCCGTCTCGTGGTCAGGGCGGCACGTGCCGGGCTCGGCCGGGCGTTCCGGGGCGCGGTCGTCGAACTGGACCGGCGCCTGTCCGGGTAGTGCCTCAGCCGGGCCAGACCCCCGTCTCCAGCAGCGAGTCGATCGCCGCCGCGTACGGCGCGACGTCCAGGCCCTGTTCGGCGAGCCAGGCGTCCGAGTAGTACTTGTCGAGGTACCGGTCCCCCGGGTCGCACAGCAGGGTAACCACGCTGCCCTGCCGTCCCTCGGCCACCAATTCGGCGACGATCTTCAGCGCACTCCACAGCCCGGTCCCGGTCGACCCGCCGGCCTTCCGCCCGATCGCGCGCTCCAGGGCCCGCACCGCGGCCACGCTCGCCGCGTCCGGCACCTTCATCATGCGGTCGACGGCCCCCGGTACGAAGCTCGGCTCCATCCGTGGGCGCCCGATGCCCTCGATGCGGGACCCACAGTCGCAGGTGACGTCCGGATCGCCGGTGGTCCAGCCGTCGAAGAAGCAGGAGTTTTCGGGGTCGGCGACACAGATCCGGGTGTCGCGCTGGGTGTAGTGGACGTAGCGCGCGAGCGTCGCGGACGTGCCCCCGGTGCCCGCCGTGGCGACGATCCAGGCCGGTTCCGGGAACCGCTCCAACTCCAGCTGGCGGAAGATGGATTCGGCGATGTTGTTGTTGCCGCGCCAGTCCGTGGCCCGTTCGGCGTAGGTGAACTGGTCCATGTAGTGGCCGCCGGTCTCCACCGCCAGGCGCGCGGACTCCTCGTACATCTTCCGGGAGTCGTCCACGAAGTGGCACTGGCCGCCGTGGAATTCGATGAGCCGGCACTTCTCGGCGCTGGTGGTGCGCGGCATGACGGCGATGAAGGGCACGCCGATGAGCTTGGCGAAATACGCCTCGGAGACGGCCGTCGAGCCGCTGGACGCCTCGATCACCGGGCGGTCCGGCCGGATCCAGCCATTGCACACGCCGTACAGGAAGAGCGAGCGGGCCAGCCGGTGCTTGAGACTTCCCGTCGGGTGCGTCGACTCGTCCTTGAGGTAGAGGTCGATGCCCCAGGCCTCGGGCAGCGGGAAGCGCAGCAGGTGCGTGTCCGCCGAGCGGTTCGCGTCCGCCTGGACCTTGCGGACGGCCTCTTTGAGCCAGTCGCGGTAGACGGCGTCGCTGCGGTCGACGTCGAGGGTGGCGCCGGGCCGGATCTGCGGGGTGGTGCTCACGGCGGGACTCCTTACGCTTCGCGCCGACGGCGCCCGAACGCAGCCGACGCACCGATCATAGACACCTTCCGCACGCCCCTCACCTGCATAAACGCATCTTTGAGCGCCTCAAAGGCACCCCTGGGGGACAGCGCCGGACAGTGGCGCGAACCCTTCGGGGGCGCACGGCGGCGAATGCTCCGAGCGCCCCCCGTCCGGTGCCCCGTGCGCACTGGTGCTCCACGCCGGAGGCGGGCAGACTGCCACCGGACGGGACGAACGTCCCGAACGGGGGCGCACACTGGACCACGAAACGAGCCGGAGCGCGCCGGACCGGGGCCACAAGCCTGCGGACGGCGGCCGACGTACTCGAAAAGGGGCGGGGCAGGATGGCGGAGCCGGAGTTCACGGCGACGGGCGTGCGGATCGACAAGCGGCTGCGTTCGCTCACCCGGGCCGGGCAGGTCCGGATAAGGGACGGCAGGCTGCAGTTGCTCACGAGCTACGGCAGCGAGATCGACAGCGCGCCCGTCCAGGCGGTACGGGCCTCGAAGCCGTGGTTCGCGTCGGAGGACCGGGCCCTGGCCGACCTCAACGGCCAGCGCTACTCACTCACCCTCGGTGACCACGACCCGGCGCCGGGCGAGCCGGGACCGCCGGCCGCGCGCCGCTTCATCGAGGCGGTACGGCGGGCCGCGGGGCGTGATCACTGAACCGCACCGACCTGCGGGCGTGACCGCCGGACCACGGCGAGTTGCGGGACCGAACGCACTGGGTCACGCTTGTCTCACGTCACTCTGGGTTTACCGGCGATAACGCTTCGAAGCAGTCCGCCGGCCACGACAGCAGGCGGCCCCATGGACGGCGGCGCGCTGCTGGATCCGTTCTCCGTGTTCTTCCGGACCTCACGTCGGGGAGTCGCAGTCGTGATCAAACACCCAAGCAGACACTGCTCGGTGGAGCTCCAAGCCTTGCCGTCGCGGATCGGTCAGGTCCGCAGAATCGTATCTGCACAGTTGCGCTACTGGCATCTGGACCCGTTGATCGACCGGGCCGCGCTCGGTGTGACGGAGTTGCTCACCAACGTCCACCGGCACGCCCGGACCGACAAGAACTGCACCGTGGAGATCGAGCTCCAGCTCGACCGCCTCACGGTCTCGGTCCGCGACCACGATCCGCGCCTTCCGGTGGTCGAGGACGGCACGGAGATCGCGCCGATGGCCACCTGCGGGCGAGGCCTCGCGATGGTGGCCGCGGTCAGTGAGAGCTGGGGGGTACGCCCGCACGACGACGGCAAGGTCGTGTGGTTCACCCTGCCGGCACCGACGGCCACCCCGAGGGCCGCCGCCCGCCCGCAGCACCGCGCCGCCGAACCGGCACCCCACCGGATCGTCGAGCCGGAACCCGCGGCCTCCCCCGCACCCGCCGTCGCGTCCGCCCCCGTCGGCGCCGCCGCCCCCGCGCCCGCCCACGCGGTCGCCGCGGTCCCCGGTGCCGCACACACTCCCGCCCGCTCGGCTGTCGCCAGTTGAGCGGGCGGTGAGCCTCCTCGCCGAGTCTCACCCCGGCCTCACCGGTCCGTCATACCGCGCCGCCCTTGCCGACGCGGCCGAACTGCTCCTCCAGGACGGACAGCCTGCGCCAGTACTCGTCCTCGTCGATCTCGCCGGAGGCGAAGCGGCGGCCGAGGACCGCGAGCGGCGAGTCACCGGCCGGCCGGCCGGCGTCCATCGGGCGCCAGGGCCCGCCGCGGCCACGCCACACGGCGCGACGCAGGAACGCGCCGACGCCGATCACGACGGCCGCCCAGATCAGCGGGAAGAACAGGATCCACGGGCCGGGCCCGCCGTTCCAGTTCGCCAGGGTCTCCATGCCGGTCAACTCCCCAGGGTCTCGGTGTGATGTACCGAGACTGACCGCTGGGAGGGCCCGGCGTCGTCGTGCGACCGACGGCACCGCACGTACCTCCCGGGGAGTACGCGGCGGTGCCATCCCTGCTCCCGAAAGGACTGGCATTCTGTAACTACTAGTATGTACAGTCGCGGTGTGAGCACGTCGGAGCGGTTGATCGAGTCCACCCGCGAGTTGCTGTGGGATCGCGGCTACGTCGGCACGAGCCCCAAGGCGATCCTGGAGCGCGCGGGCGCCGGCCAGGGCAGCATGTACCACCACTTCAAGGGAAAACCGGACCTGGCGCTGGCCGCGATCCGGCGGACCGCCGAGGAACTGCTGGCCACCGCCGAGGCCGTGCTCACCGGACCGGGCACCCCGTACGAGCGGATCGAGGCGTATCTGCGGCGTGAGCGCGACGTGCTGCGCGGCTGCCCGGTCGGCCGGCTGACCATGGACCCGGACATCGTCGCGAGCGACGAACTGCGCGCGCCGGTCGACGAGACACTCGACCGGATCCTGGAACTGATCGCCGGGATCGTCGAGGAAGGCAAGGAACTAGGACAGTTCGGGTCCCAGGTGGACGGCGAGGAGATCGCCGCGACCGTGCTCGCGACCGTGCAGGGCGGCTATGTGCTCGCCCGGGCGTCGGGTTCCCCCGCCGCGTTCGACGCCGGGGTGCGCGGACTGCTGTCCCTGCTGAGGAGTTGACGTACGTGCACATCCCCAGAGAGCGCCCGGACACCCGGCGGGGCCCGGCGGAGAACTTCACGGGCACGGTGTGGCTGGACGGGATCGCGGCACCCGCCGCCCCGTCCCGGCTGCGCGTGTTCAGCGTCCACTTCCCGCCCGGCGCCCACACCGCCTGGCACCGGCATCCGCACGGTCAGGTGCTGCCCGTCCTGGCGGGCGAGGGGCTGGTGCAGCGCGGGGCGGCGAGCCGGAGGCGGTCCGCGCGGGCGACACGGTGTGGATCGAGCCGGGCGAACGGCACTGGCACGGCGCCGGGCCACGCACCTTCATGACGCATCTCGCGGTCGTGGAGGCCGCCGAGGACGGCACGACCACCGAGTGGCACGAACACGTGACGGACTACCCGGCCTGAGGAGGGACCAGCGCCATGCACGCCATGCAGTACGAGTTCACCCTGCCCGCGGACTACGACATGGACGTCGTCCGCGCCCGTGTCGCGCGCGTCGGGCATCTGCTGGACGACTGGGACGGCCTCGGCGTCAAGACCTACCTCATGCGCGAGCGGGGCCGGCACGGCTCGCCGGTCAACCAGTACGGCCCGTTCTACCTCTGGAACACCGTGCGGGGCATGAACGGCTTCCTGTGGGGAGGCCCCTTCCAGGGCCCCGTCGACGACTTCGGCCGGCCGCACGTGCGGCAGTGGACGGGCCTGGCCTTCGAGGAGGGCAGCGCCGCCGGCTCCCCCGCCGCGTTCGCCGTGCGGCGGCGCCGACCGGTGCCGGACGGTGTGGAGTTGGCCGCCTTCATGGCCGACGCGGCGGACGAGACAGGGAGGCTGGCGGCCGAGGACGGTGCCGTGCTGGCGGCGTGCGCCGTGGACACGGACGCCTGGGAGCTGGTCCACTTCTCGCTCTGGGAGCACGCTGCGCCCAAGGCCGAGGGCGATGTCTTCCAGGTACTGCATCTGTCCGAGCCGGGGCGCGGTGCGCTGCCGCGAGGGCGGCAGTGGTGAGCGCTGTCCGCACGGTCCTCGGTGACATCCGGCCCGCCGAGCTGGGGGTCTGCGACGCGCACGACCACCTCTTCCTCCGCAGCCCCCGGTTGCCGGGACAGGAACTGGACGACGCCGGCGCCGCCCGGGCCGAACTGGCGGCGTTCCGCGCGGCGGGCGGCGCGGCCGTCGTGCAGTGGACGCCGTCCGGTATGGGGCGGCGGGCCGCCGACCTTCCCCTGCTGTCCCGGTCCACAGGGGTACACGTGGTCTGCGCGACAGGACTCCACCAGGCGGCGCACTACGCACCGGAGTCGCTCGACGGCCTGCGCGGACGGCTCGCCGAGGTGTTCGTCTCCGAACTGACCGAGGGCATCGGTACGTCCGGGGTACGCGCCGGTCTGGTCAAGGTGGCGGGCGGCTTCCACCACCTCGACGCGCACGCCCGCTGGACGATGACCGCGGCGGCCGAGGCCCACCACGCGACGGGCGCGCCGGTCGCCGTCCACCTGGAGCTGGGCACCGGCGCCCTCGACGTACTCGACCTGCTCTGCGGGGAGTTGGGCGTCCCCGCCGACCGGGTGATCCTCGGCCACCTGAACCGCTCCCCCGACCTCACCGTCCAGCGGCAGGCCGCCGCCTCCGGCTGCTGGCTGGCCTTCGACGGGCCGTCCCGGGCCGACCACGCCACCGACTGGCGGATGCCCGAGGCCGTACGGGCCCTGGCCGAGGCGGGGTTCGGGGACGGCTGCTGCTGGGCGGTGACACCGTGGTGGCGGAGGCAAGGTCGGTGGACGGCGGACCCGGGATGCCGTACCTGCTGTGGCGGGTGCGGGCGCGGCTGGAGGCCGAGTCGGGCGCGGAGGCCGTCGACCGGATCCTCGTGGACAACCCCGCTCGGGCCTTCGCCGTCGACTGGCGCTGAGCGCTCCGCGGGAAGCGCCGCGGCCTGCCGGGTGCCGACTGCGGCGCCGTCGTGGCCGCGTGCGCCGGTCCGGCCTCGGGCGGCCGCTGGTGGCGCCGTCGTGGAGCCTGCCGGCACGGTGGTGACCGGGCCGCGGTGGGCCGTTACCGAAGTGCCCCGAGCGGGTCGTCCAGTACCGGCTGCCAGGCCAGCTCGGCCGCTCCCACCAGGCTGTTGTGGCTCAGCGTGCACGGCAGGATGGGCACGCTGCCGCTCTGGCCCCACAGGCTGCGGTCGGCGACGACGGCGCGCAGCCGCTCCGGGTCGGCGTCCAGGAGGGTGCGGTGCAGGCCGCCGAGGATGATGCGGTCGGGGTTGAGGATGTTGACCAGGCCCGCAAGCCCGAGGCCGAGGCGGTCGATCAGCGCCTCGGTGGCCCCGCGGACGGTCGGGTCGGCGTAGTGGTCGCGGATCAGGTCCTCGGCCTGCCGCAGCAGCGACACCTCGGGGCCGGGTGCGCGGCCCGCCTCGATCAGCAGCGCCAGGGGATCGGCCTCCACGTCCAGGCAGCCCCGGCTGCCGCAGTGGCAGGGGCGGCCGTCCGGGTTCACGGCGACGTGGCCGACCTCCAGGGCCAGACCCGAACTCCCCGTGTGCAGGCGGCCGTCCAGGACCAGTGCACCGCCGACGCCCCGGTGCCCGGTGGCCACGCAGAGCAGGTCGCGGGCGCCCCGGCCCGCGCCGTGCCGGTGCTCGGCCAGCGCGGCCAGGTTCACGTCGTTGCCCGCGAACGCCGGGCCGGTGATGCCGGCCGCGCGCACGCACTCCGCGAAGATCCGGCGTACCGGCGCTCCCGCCGGCCAGGCCAGGTGGAGGGGGTTGAGGGCGAGGCCCTCCGGTTCGGCGACGGCGGACGGCACGGCGAGACCCGCGCCGACGCAGCGGAGGCCGGTGCTGTGCAGCAGTTCGGCGCCCGCCTCGACCACCGAGCCGAGCACCTTCGCCGGGTCGGCGTCGACGGTCTCGCAGCCCGGCGCGGTCGCGACGATCCGGCCGCCCAGGCCGACCAGCGCCGCCCGGAAGCCGTCGGCGTGGACCTGCGCGGCGAGTGCGACCGGGCCGTTCTCGGCGACCTCCAGGCGGTGCGAGGGGCGGCCCTGCGAACCGGCGGCGGCGCCCGGGTGGGCGTCGACCCTGATCAGGCCGAGCGCCTCCAGTTCGGCGGCGACGGCGCCGGCCGTGGCCCGGGTGACGCCGAGTTCCGCGGTGAGCACCGCGCGGGTGGGGGCGCGGCCGGTGTGGACGAGTTCCAGGGCGGGCCCGAGTGCGCCACGTCCTCGGTCCAGCCGGGGTTTCGAGGTTCCGTTCCCCGTCGGGCCGGGGGCCGCCTTTCCGCTCATGAGAGGGAGTCTGCCATGATCCGCAGTCCTGAAAGGCGCCGGTGCGTTGTGGCCGGTTCCCGGTTCCCCACGCCCGCTACGAGGCGCTCGGGCTCGGGCATTTCACAGGCCACTCACTCTCAGCGTGACGTTCAGACGGCCGGTCAGGCCCAGCTCCGGGGGTGCCGTCCCCGGGTAGACCCTCGGCACCCCGTGGTAGGCGAGCCGCGACTCGTCCCCGAACACGAAGAGGTCCCCGGATCGCAGTTCGACGTCCTGGTACGGCTTCGTCCGTGTCTCCGTGTTGCCGAAGCGGAAGACGCAGGTGTCCCCGAGGCTCAGCGACACCACCGGTGCGTCCGACTTCTCGTCGGCGTCACGGTGCATGCCCATGCGGGCGTCGGCGTCGTAGAAGTTGATCAGTGCGATGTCGTACGACAATCCGCCGGCCGCCGCCGGTCCCAGGGCGTCGGTCACCGCGCGGCGGCCCAGGTCGCCGAGCCAGGCCGGGAACGGCTTGACGGGGCCGCCGTCGCCGTCGACGACCGTGCGGGCGTAGGCGTACGGATGCCAGTGCCAGCCCAGGCAGACCTGGCGGGCGGTCATCGTGCCGCCGCCGGGCGTGCGGACCGTGCGCAGGCCCGCCGGTGGCCGGGCCCAGTCGCGGCAGGCGGCGAGCAGCGCGCGCTGCCGGTCCGGGTCCAGCCAGTCGGGGACGTGCACGGCGCCCGGTGCGATGCGGGCGCGCGCCCTCGGGAACAGTTCATCCTCCATGCCCCCATCCTGCCCGACCGGGCCTGAGCTGCGGTTCCGCTAGCCTGGACGCACGATGAGCGACCGTATGACGACTGCCTGGGGCGAGTACGAGCTGTCCCGCTTCCCGGAGGATCCGCGCGACCGGCTGCGTGCCTGGGACGCCTCCGACGCGTACCTGCTGCGCCATCTCGACCAGGAGCGGACCGACCTTTCGGGCACGGTCGTGGTGCTCGGCGACCGCTGGGGCGCGCTGGTCACGGCGCTGGCGGCGCACCGGCCGGCGCAGATCACCGACTCGTACCTGAGCCAGGAGGCGACCCGCGCGAACCTGGCGCGCGCGGGTGTCGAGCCGGGCGCGGTGCAGCTGCTGACCACCCAGGATCCGCCGCCGGACCGGGTGGACGTGCTGCTGGTACGGGTGCCGAAGAGCCTGGCGCTGCTCGAGGACCAGCTGCTGCGACTGGCGCCCGCCGTGCACGCGGGGACGGTCGTGATCGGGACCGGCATGGTCAAGGAGATCCACACGTCGACGCTCCGGTTGTTCGAGCGGATCCTCGGGCCGACCCGGACCTCGCTGGCCGAGCAGAAGGCCCGGCTGATCCACTGCACGCCGGATCCGTCGCTGGAGCGCCCGGAGAACCCGTGGCCGTACAGCTACGCGCTCCCCGCCGGCATCGGCGCCGTCTCCGGTCGAACGGTCGTCAACCACGCGGGGGTCTTCTGCGCCGACCGGCTCGACATCGGGACGCGGTTCTTCCTGGCGCATCTGCCCGGGCGCGGCCGCCGGATCGTGGACCTGGGGTGCGGGAACGGGGTCGTGGGCACGGCGGTGGCGTTGGCCGACCCCACGGCGGAGGTGCTGTTCGTGGACGAGTCGTTCCAGGCGGTGGCCTCGGCGGAGGCCACCTACAAGGCGAACGGGGTGCCCGGGCACGCCGAGTTCCGGGTCGGCGACGGGCTGGCCGGGGTCGCGGCCGGCAGCGTGGACGTGGTGCTGAACAACCCGCCGTTCCACTCCCACCAGGCGACCACCGACGCGACGGCGTGGCGGATGTTCAGCGGGGCGAAGCGGGCGCTGCGGCCGGGCGGCGAGCTGTGGGTGGTCGGCAACCGGCACCTGGGCTACCACGTGACGCTGCGCCGCCTGTTCGGCAACAGTCAACTGGTCGCGAGCGACCCGAAGTTCGTGGTGCTGAAGGCGGTCAGGCGCGGGTAGTCCCGCCGGTGAGCGCGGCGATGATCCGGGTCACCTCGCGTTCGGCGGCCGCGGTGGCGGCGCGAGCCGGTGGGAGGAGGCTTCCGAGGCGGAACTTGACGGCGTTCTCGCCGACTTGGAGGACGACGGGTGAACCGGCCGCCTCGGCGCCGGCGATGACGGCCACCACGTGTCCCCGGGTGATGACGTGGAACGCGGCGACGGCGGACCGGACTTCGGCGGCCGGCCCAGGAGTGTGCCGGTGGCGGTGACCTGTCGGGAGAGTCCGGCCGGCGCGGGGCCGAACGTCCAGGTCGCCGTGGCCAGGGTGGGGATGCCGATCGAGCGGATGATTGTTTGTGCACGATAGAGCCACCCTCCAAGCACAACCACGCATCCCGCACGAATTCAGGTGCGCTAAGGTCACCGGGAGCCACCGGAAGGCCCGAGGAACGGAGGCGGCGGATGTCGCGCGACGCCCGCTGGAAGGCGCTGCTCGAATTGCTGGTCGAGCGTGGCCGCCTCGAGGTCGAGGAGGCGGCGGCCGAGCTGGCGGTCTCGGCGGCCACCATCCGCCGGGACCTGGACCAGCTCGCCGAGCAGCAGATGCTGGTGCGCACCCGGGGCGGCGCGGTGGTGCACGGGGTGTCGTACGAGCTGCCGTTGCGCTACAAGACGGCGCGGCAGGCCTCGGAGAAGCAGCGGATCGCCAAGGCGGTGGCGGACCTCGTCGAGCCGGGCGAGACGGTGGGACTCACGGGCGGTACGACCACCACCGAGGTGGCCCGTGCCCTGGCCGTACGCGGAGACCTCACCACCGGTACGCCGGCACTGACGGTCGTCACGAACGCGCTCAACATCGCGAACGAACTCGCGGTGCGGCCCCAGTTCAAGATCGTGGTGACGGGCGGGGTGGCGCGCCCGCAGTCGTACGAGCTCATCGGGCCGCTCGCGGACGGGGTACTGGGGCAGATCACCCTCGATGTGGCGGTGCTCGGAGTGGTCGCCTTCGACGTCGTCCACGGGGCCGCGGCCCATGACGAGGGGGAGGCCGCGGTCAACAGGCTGCTCTGCGAGCGGGCGGCCCGCGTGGTGGTCGCCGCGGACTCCAGCAAGCTGGGCGGGCGGGCGTTCGCCCGGATCTGCGCGGCGGAGCTTGTGCACGTCCTGGTCACGGACACGGCGGCGGAGCCGGAGACGGTACGCCCGTTCGAGGAGGCGGGGATCCGGGTCCTGACCGTGTGAGCACGGCCCGGTGCGGCCCGGCGACCGGGATCCGCTGTCACATCCCGCTGGTGTCCGCGCTGACGAATCCCGCGCCCCGCTGGTCGTTGCAGCCGAAGACGGGCCGGTCGGCCGGGTCGGGCCAGCTCTGCCGGGCCTGGAGGGCGACGCTCACCAGGGTGAGCAGCAGGTCGACGTCGCTCGCCGCGTCGAGTCGTATGGTCACCCACTGCGAGCCCGGCACGATCCGGATCGCTCCCGTGCTCTTCAGGTCCTTGGCGAAGTGCCGGATGGCATGGGTGGTGAGACGCAGGTCCACATCGCGGTCGGAGTGAAAGTGCGCGATCTCGCCCTGCGCCGAACTCACGGCCTGGCCCAGACCGCAGCTCGGTACGGCCTGGACCAGGTCGGGCCAGGTCGCCAGTTGCGCCAGAGCGCGCAAGGCCAACGTCATGGGGCCATCATGGCCCGCTCACTCTCCGGTAACCAACCGGCGAGCAGTTATTAACCGAGCTGTTGCCGGACTGTCCGAACACGGACGCCCGGGACGAGTGAATATCCGTAGGAATTCAGCGGTTCGGGGGACGGAGGGTGCCCGTGGGGCGGCGGGGGACGACCGTGTCCGACGGTCATGCTCCCTGCGGGTCCGGCACCCGGGCTACGCGCGCCTGGCACCCGTCACCGCGAACGCGTCGGCAGCGGCGAGGTCGAAGTCCCCGTGGTCGCTGCCGAGGCCCTGGGCGACCAGGGCCGCCACGGCGTTGCCGAGGACGGCGGCAGCGTGCGGGGTGCGGCCCAGGCCGATGCCGTAGACGAATCCGGCCGAGAAGGCGTCGCCGCAGCCGGTGGTGTCCACGACGTCGATCTCGAAGGCGGGCACCGGCTCGGCGCCCTCGGCGGTGACCAGGAGTGCGCCGTCGCCGCCCCGGGTGACCGCGAGCAGCCCGGCCCCGGCGCCGACCAGCTTCTTCGCGCCCGCCACCAGGTCGTTCTCGCCGGAGAAACCCAGGACCTGGTCGTCGTTGGGAAGCAGGTGGTCGACGTACGGCAGCGCGGCCGCGATCTGCTCGAAGCTGCCGAGGACACCGGGGGCGAGCAGGTCCACGGAGGTCGTCACGCCGTGCTCCCTGGCGAAGTGCAGGATGCGGGCGGCGGCGTCGACGCCGATCAACTCCGGGCCGCCGAGGTGGAGATGGTCGGCCTCGGCGAGGGCGTCCCAGGGCACGTCGTCGACGCCGTAGGTGATGTTGGCGCCGAGCAGGTGCAGGGAGGGCCGGTCGCCGTTGGGGCGGACGGGCAGCACGCTCGCCGAGGTGGCGGTGTCGGTACGGCGGACGAGGAAGCCGGTGTCGATCCCGGCCCTGCCGAGCAGCTGCACCAACATGTCGCCGGTCGCGTCGGTGCCGACGGCCCCGGCGCTGAACACGGTGGCGCCGAGCTTGGCGAGGCTCAGCGCGGTCCCGCCGGCGGTCCCGGCCGCGGTCATCCTGATGTCCTCGACCAGGGTGGCGCCCTGCCCCTCGGGTATCGCGTCCACCGGCCGGACCAGCACGTCCAGCACGTGCACGCCCATCGTGACGACTCTCATAGCCTGCCCTCCTGAAGCGATCGGGTGGTGCCGTAGTTCCGGGCGATCGCGGCCTCGATCACCGCGAGCTGCTGCCGCTCGTCCAGGACGCGCGGGGTTCCGAGAGCCGCCGCGTGCTGGTAGACGCCGCAGGCCCACTCGAGCAGCAGGGCGTTCTCGAAGGCCTTGTCGAGGGTCGGGCCGACGGCGACCGAGCCGTGGTTGGCCATCAGCGCGGCGCTGCGGCCGTCGAGCGCGGTGAGTACCGACTCGGCGAGTTCCGGGGTGCCGAAGGTGGCGTACGGCGCCACCCGCACGGTGCCGCCGATGGCGAGCAACTGATAGTGAAAGCAAGGAAGTTCGTCGAGGACGCAGGAGAGGGCAGTGGCCATCGGAGCGTGGGTGTGGACGACCGCGCCGGCGCCGTGGCGCCGGTAGACCCCGAGATGCAGGTCGAGTTCGGAGGTCGGCTGCAGGGTCCCGGCGACGACCTCGCCGTCCAGGTCGACCACCGTCACCTGGCCCGCCGTGAGTTGGGCGAGGACGGCGCCGGTCGCGGTGACGGCGACCCGGTCCCCCACCCACACGCTCACGTTTCCCGCCGTGCCGATGAGCAGGCCCGCCGCTCCCAGACGACGGCAGACGTCCGCCACCGCGGCCCGTTCCTGAACCAGAGCGGAGCTTGAGTCCGTCATGGCCGCGACGCTAACGTAAACCTGAAACAAAGTCACGTTCAGATTCAGGGGTGGTCGCGTGAGCGGGCCGTCGGCCGAGGAGACCGGGGCCGTGCTGCGCCGCACTCCCCAACAGGCGCGCAGCAAGGCCCGGTTGGCGCGAGTTCTCAAGGCGGCCGAGCGTGTGCTGATCGCGGAGGGCGTGCCGGCCCTGACCACCACCCGGGTCGCGGCTGAGGCCGGGGTCTCGGTCGGCTCGCTGTACCAGTACCTGCCCGACCGGGACGCGATCATCGACGCGTTGGCCGCCACCTACTTCGCCCAGCTCGAAGGGGTGATGGAGGAGTTCGTGCGCAGCGCGGCGACCGAGCGCTGGGCCGACCCGGTCGGCGTGCTGATCGACACCTACGCCGGGCTCTACCGCACCGAACAGGGTTTCCGGGCCCTGTGGTTCGGCAGCGGTCTGACCGACCGGACCCGGGCGGCGGACCGGGAGCACAAGCGCCGGATGGCCGACGGGGTGCGCCGGGTCCTGGTCGCGCTCGGCATCGCCGGCGACACGGAGGGGCTCGGCCACGCCTGCCATGCCGCCGTCCTCGCCGCCGACGCGCTCGCCCAGGAGGCCTTCCGCCGCGACACCGAGGGCGACGCCGCCCTCCTCGACGAGGCGAAGGTGATGCTGCGCGGCTACCTCACGGCCCTCGCCGGAAGGCACGGGCGGCGGGACGGGCGGCAGGAAGGGTGGCAGGAAGGTGGTGCGGTGGGTGACGCTCCGCTCAGCGGGCCCGTTCCCAGACCGGCTGGACGCCCGGGGTCAGCGCCGTGAAGTCCGGCAGTTGGCGCAGGGCCTGCTCGGCGCCGCCCGGCGTGTAGACCGCGATGACGCGCAGTTGCCGCCAGCCGGTGTTGAAGGTGGAGTGCAGCGTGCCCCTGGGCACGTAGACGAAGTCCCCCGCCGTCACCGGGAACTCCCCCGAGTCACCGACGGTCTGGACGCCCTCGCCGTCGACGAAGTACAGCACCTCGTCGGAGTTCGGGTGCGTGTGCAGGTCGTGCCCCTTCGTGGGGTTGATGACCACCTCGCCCGCGGTGAGCGGCGCCCCGGGGAACAGGCCGGCGCTCACTCCCCACTTGATGCTTCCCCAGTCGAAGACCTCGGTAGGCAGTTCGGCGGGCACGGTACGGGTCCTCGGCTCGAGTTCGCTCACGGTTCCTCTCCTCGCCGGAGTCGTCGGCAGCGCGACGGCACGGAAGTCGTCGCGGCCTTGACTGTCCTGACGGTCTTGACTGGTCTTGACGAACCTGACTGTCCTGACGGTCTGAACGGTCATCGGAAGCTGATGGACTTGAAGTCCTCGGTCTGCCGGCGGATACCGGTCTCGGTGGGCAGGCGTTCGATCGAACTCGCGCCGAAGAAGCCCACGACCCCGTCCGTCCGGGCGAGGACGTACTGGGCGTCCGCGGGTTCGGCGATGGGCCCGCCGTGACAGAGCACGAGGATGCCGGGGTTGACGGCGACCGCGGCGTCCCGCATCGCCTGGACCCGCTCCACGCACTCGTCGAGGGTGAGCGCGGTGTGTGCGCCGATGGTGCCCTTGGTGGTGAGGCCCATGTGCGGGACGAGGACGTCGGCGCCTGCCTCGGCCATGGCGGTGGCCTGGCCGGTGTCGAACACGTACGGCGCGGTCAGCAGGCCGCGTTCGTGTGCGGCCGCGATCATCTCGACCTCCAGCGCGAAGCCCATCCCGGTCTCCTCCAGGTTCTGGCGGAAGACCCCGTCGATGAGCCCCACGGTGGGGAAGTTCTGCACTCCGGTGAACCCGGCCGCCTGGACCTGGTCGAGGAAGCGGCCCATCACCCGGAACGGGTCGGTGCCGTTGACCCCCGCGAGCACGGGGGTGTCCCTGACCACGGGGAGCACCTCGTCGGCCATCTCCATGACGATGGCGTTCGCGTCGCCGTAGGCCAGCAGGCCCGCGAGGGATCCCCGGCCGGCCATCCGGTACCGCCCCGAGTTGTAGATGATGAGCAGGTCGATGCCGCCCGCTTCGGCGGACTTCGCGGAGAGGCCGGTTCCGGCACCGCCGCCGATGACCGGCTGTCCTGCCGCCACGGTCCTCCGCAGCCGTTCGAGCGCCGTGCTCCGGTCCATGGTCGCGTTCCTTCCCTGTCGTCTGCCCGCGGGTGCGGGTCGGGTCCTCACCGGCCGGAGGTGATCAGCCGGTGCAGCTGCCGGGCGGCCTCGCGCCCGAACCCGGGGTCGTTGATGTGCCGGTCCACCTCGATGATCTCGGCGGGCGTCCCGGTGAGCGCGTCGTGCAGCGCCGCGAAGAGCTCCGCGTCCGCGGCCGCGTCGCGGAACGGGCCGTCCTCCTTGTCGATGCCGCTCACCCCGCGCAGCGGCAGGACCACCGCGACCGGCCCGCGGGCACGGGACAGCTTCGTGCCGATCCGCCGCCCGAGTTCGGCGTTCTCCTCCGGGGTGGTGCGCATCAGCGTGACCGTCGGGTTGTGGACCAGGAAGCTCCGGTCGTCGAACCCGGCGGGTACGGTCTCCCGCGGCCCGAAGTTGACCATGTCGAGTGCGCCGACCGAGACGACCTGCGGGATGCCCCGCTCCCCGGCCGCCTCCAGCCGGTGCGGGCCCGCGCTCAGCACCCCGCCCACCAGGTCGTCGGCGAGTTCCGTGGTGGTGAGGTCCAGCACTCCGGCGAGCCGGCCGTCGCGGGCGAGCTTCTCCAGGGCTCGGCCGCCGGCGCCGGTGGCGTGGAAGACGAGCGGTTCGTAGCCGAGTCCGGTGAGCTCCGCCCGTGCCTCGTCGGCGGCGGGGGTGGTCAGGCCGAACATCGAGACGCCGACCAGGGGCCGCCGCTCGGCGGCGGGCGCGGTGCGGCGGGCCTCCTGCGCGGCGGCCATCGCGGCGATCGCGGCGGCGGCGTTGCCGAAGACCTGTCCGGAGACGGAGTTGATCCCGGCGACGTCCACGACCGAGTGCATGAGCGTCACGTCGCTCTCGCCGACGTACGGCGAGACGTCGCCCGAGGCCATCGTGGAGACCAGCAGCTTCGGCACCCCGACAGGCAGGGCGCGCATCGCCCGGGACGCGACCGACGAACCGCCGGAACCGCCGACGGCGAGCACACCGTCCAGCCGGTCCTCCGCGTACAGGGCGAGGACCACCGAAGCGGCGCCGGCGGCCATCGCCGTCATCGCCGCCCCCCGGTCGCCGCTCTCCCGCAGCGCGGTGAGATCGGCGTCGCCCGTCCGGGCGACCGCCGCGGCGGTGACGTCCGCGGGGTGGTCCGAGAACACGCCGACGTCGACGGTGACGGTGTGCGCCCCGTGGGCGCGCACCCGGTCCGCGATCCAGGCGTACTCCTCGCCCTTGGTGTCCATCGTGCCGATGAGAACGACCGTGGCCATCGTGCGTGCCTCCTGCTCTTCCTCGAGCGCTGTGCCAGGAATTGTGGCGGGGTGGCAGCCTGGTCACTGGTCCACTTGGGGCCGAGTGGACCAAGCAGGACCGAGCAGGCGTCGGCAAGGTTGAGTGGACCGGGCCCGGGAGGTGAGCGGTCGATGCGGACGGACGAGGACGCCGAGCGGGTGGTGCGGCTGCTCGGGGTATGGCGCGGTGAGGCGTCGGTGAGCGTCCCACTCCGGGACGCTCTCGCCGAGCTGATCGACGGCTCGTACCTGCCCGCCGGATGGCGCATGCCCGGCCAGCGCGCGCTGGCGGCCGCCCTTGGCGTGGCCCGGGGCACGGTCGCGCGGGCGTACGCCGAGCTCATGGCGAGCGGCCGGCTGGCCGCGGCGCGAGGGTCGGGCACGTACGTCCGGGGCGCCGTCGGCCTCGTCCGCCCGGACGAGGGGCGGCTGACGTCGTTCGGCGGCGGCCAGGTGGTCGTCGACCTCTCCTCCGGGGCGCTGCCCGGCTCCGAGCTGGTCGCGGAGGTCATGCCTGAGGTCGGCCGGCAGCTGCGCAGGCACCATCTCCTGGGCACGGGCTACCACCCCGCGGGACTGCCGGAGCTGCGAGCCGCGCTCGCCGCCCGCATCACGGCGCGGGGTCTGCCCACACGGGCGGACCAGATCCTGGTGACCGCTGGTTCCCAGCAGGCCGTCTGGCTGATCGCGACCGCCCTCGCCGGGCCGGGCACCGTGACGCTCGTCGAGGACCCCAGCTACCGGGGCGCCCTGGAAGCCTTCGCGGGGGCGGGCGGCCGGGTGCGGGGCGTCCCCTGCACCCCGGCCGGCGTGGACCTGAACCTTCTCGAAGCCGCCGTCGCCGACGCGGACCTCCTCTACGTGCAGACCGCGCTGCACAACCCGACCGGCGTCCACATGCCGGAGCCGCAGCGCAGGGCCCTCGCGGACCTCCTGGCCCGGCACCGCACCTTCGTGGTCGACGACCAGTCGCAGGCCGAGCTGGGCTGGTTCCGGTCGGACCCGCTGCCGGGACTGGAGCGGACGGCCGACCCGGAGCGCCTGCTGATCGTGGGCACGCTGTCCAAGCTGTTCTGGGGCGGGCTCCGGGTCGGGTGGGTGCGCGGGCCCCGGGAGGTCGTCGGACGGCTCGCGGCGCTGCGCGGCGGCATCGACCTCGGCGGGCCGGTCGCCGACCAGCTGGCGGCGCTCCTCCTGCTGCCCCGGGCGGACCGGCAGCGCGCGCTCCGCCGTGAGTTCCTGGCCCGGCAGTTCGCGGTGACCGAGCAGGTGCTGCGCACGGTGCTGCCGCACTGGCGGTGGCGCACGCCCGTCGGCGGTTCGGGCCTGTGGGCCGACACCGGTCAGGACGCCGTGGCCCTCGCCCAGCAGGCGCTGGCCCGCGGCATCCGGCTCACCGCCGGTCCGGCCTTCTCTCCGCACGGCGGGCACCGCACCTTCGTACGACTCCCCGTCTGGCACCCGCAGTCCCGGCTCGCCGCCGCGGCCGAGCTCCTCGCCGGTCTCCGCGCCACCCGCTCGCCCTGACGGGTACCACGCCCGGCCCGGCCCGCCCGCTCGCCCTGACGGGTACCACGCCCGGCCCGGGCCGCCCGCCGGTGACCGGGGGCCGTGCCCGTCCACCGCCCGCCCTTGTCCCTGCCTTCGCCCTCGCCTAGCCTGATTTTGTGCCGCTAATAAACAAAACCCGGACGCACAACGCCGTGCCCGGGGACTCCCTCACCCGACTCCGTGTCGCCCTGACCGTCTTCTTCGCCATGGACGGCTTCATCTTCGCCGGATGGGTCGTCCGCATCCCCGCCATCAAGGAACAGACCGGCGCCTCGGCCGGCGCCCTGGGGCTCGCCCTGCTCGGTGTCTCGGCCGGGGCCGTGATCACGATGATGTTCACCGGAAGACTGTGCCGCCGCTACGGCTCCCATCCGGTGACCGTCGTCTGCGCCGTCCTGCTCTGCCTCAGCGTCGCCCTGCCCCCGCTCACTCACTCGGTCCCGGCCCTCGGCGCCGTACTGCTCGTCTTCGGCAGCGCCTACGGCGGTATCAACGTCGCGTTCAACAGCGCCGCGGTCGACCTGGTACGAGCCCTGCGGCGCCCCATCATGCCCAGTTTCCACGCCGCCTTCAGCCTGGGCGGCATGCTCGGCTCCGGTCTGGGCTCGCTGATCGCCGGCGTGCTGACCCCCACGCAGCACCTGCTCAGCCTCACCGCCGTCGGCCTCCTGATCACCCTTGCCGCGGGCCGCATCCTGCTTCGCACCCCGCCGCCGGCCACCCCCGGGGACGACGCGCCCCAGGGCACATCCGCACCGCGCCGACTGGCACCCCGCACCCGGCTGCTGGTCGTCACGTTCGGTCTGATCGCCCTGTGCACGGCCTACGGCGAGGGAGCCATGGCCGACTGGAGCGCCCTTCACCTGGAGCAGGACCTGGGCACCGCACCCGGCACGGCCGCCATCGGCTTCTCCTGCTTCGCGCTCGCCATGACCGTCGGCCGGCTCAGCGGGACGAGGCTGCTCGAGGCCCTGGGCCAGACGCGCACGCTGGTGTTCGGCGGCACGACCGCCGCCGCCGGCATGCTGCTCGGCGCACTCGCCCCGGCCCTGTGGGCGGCCCTCCTCGGGTTCGCGATCACCGGTCTCGGCCTCGCCAACCTCTTCCCCGTCGCCGTCGAACGCGCGGGCAGACTGGCCGGCCCCGACGGCGTCGCCATCGCCTCCACCTTCGGCTACGGCGGCATGCTCCTGGGACCGCCCGCCATCGGCTTCACGGCGGACTGGCTCTCCCTCCCCACCGCCCTCACCACGGTCGCCGCCCTCGCCGCCACCGCCGCGGCCATCGCCCTCCTGACCCGGCGCACGGCGGGGCACTGACCGACGCCACCGCCCGGTTCGCGGTGCTCGTGCGCGGGTCTCGGAGAACGGTGCCCGACCTCTACGCGCTTCTCCGCGGAAGAGGTCACAGGACCGGACGACGTCACGTTCTCGGACGTCTGGCCGCCGGCCGGATTCTGGTCCACGCCCTCGACAACGGGTCGCGGCTCGTCTCAGTCCAGCAGTCCCGGTTCCCGCACCGACTCCAGCGTCCCGGCCAGTCTCGCCGTGTCGGCGGACGTCCAGTCCGGTGGGGTCGTGATCTCGGCCCACGCGCTCGTCGGCAGGGTGCCGTACCGGTGGCCGAAGCCGTCCGGGACGCTGTCGGCGCCGGCCAGGTCGCAGGCCACCTGCCAGAACGTCAGCAGCGGATACCACTGCATCGCAGGTGAGACGTCCCGGGCGCGAGGCCGGTCCAGCCAGTCCGGCCGGTGGAAGGCGAGGTCGGGCGACCACCAGACGACGGGGTCGGAGCCGTTCTGGAGGTAGACCGCGCGGGGCTCGCCCCAGGGCGCGTCCGGGATGCCGTAGTCCGCCGGTACCTGCGCGAAGCGCACGTGTGCGCCGTCGGCGACCACCGGCCGCCACGCGGGGCTGCCCGGCTGCCGTTCCGCGGTGACCGACTTCCACAGCGGGTTGTCGTAGGTCGGCCCGACGAACAGTGCGCCCCCGGTCTCCGCGACGAGCGTGGGCAGGGAACCGTCCAGTGCGGACTCCATGGAGAAGGAGCCGAGGCTCTCGCCGTAGACGAGCAGCCGGGGGCGGGAATCGGCGGGGAGGGTGCGCCACTTGGCGTAGACGGCGTCGAAGAGGGCCCGTCCGGTGGCGGCGGCCTCGTCCTCGGTGAGCGCGGAGACCCAGCTGGGCAGGTAGGAGTACTGCATGGCGACCATGGCGGTGTCACCGCCCCACATGTACTCCAGCGGTCTGCTCCCCTGCTCGTTGATCCAGCCGGTGCCGGTGGTGCCCATGACGGCCAGGATCCTGCGCGAGAAACCGCCGGTGCGTTCGAGTTCGCGTACGGCGAGGGCGGCGCGTTCGTCGACGGTGTCGGCGGAGCGCAGGCCGACGTAGACCCGTACCGGGTCCTCGGCCGGGCGGCCGGTGAAGGCGGCGATGTCGGCGCGGGGCGTGGCGGTGCCGACGAAGTCACGGCCCTTGGCGCCCAGGGTGTCCCAGCGGGCGGCGGACCGGGGGCTGCCGGAGAGGGTGGGCAGCCCCGGCCGGTGGACGCCCTCGGTGGTGCCCTGGTCGGCGAGGGACGCGGCGCTCTCGATCGCGTCCAGTGCGGCACGCAGCAGGAAGCCCTGGACGACTCCGACGATCACGAACGCGGCGAGGACGGACCCGGTGGCGTAGGCGACGGGTCGCGGGACGAGAGTGCCGAACGCGTGGGCGACGACGCGGGTGCCGAGCCGTACCGTCCGGGCGGCCAGGAGCAGCACCGTGGCGACGAGTGCGGCCACGACCGGGACGAGCGCCCACTGCCACCAGACGAGATGCGGGGACAGGGTCACCGCCCGGCGGACCTGGCCCTCCCACCGCACGCTCCAGGCGGTGGCCGTGACCACGGCGGCGGCGCCGAGCACGGCCAGGGCGATCCACAGGGCACGGCGGACCCGCCGGCGGATGCGGACGCCGGCCCAGCGGAGCAGCAGCCGGGCGAGGGCCTCCAGGACGGCCCCGACGGCGTAGCCGACGGCCGCCGAGACGCCGGCCGCGAGCCCCTGCAGCCACCAGGCCCGCGGGAGCAGGGACGGGGTGAGGGACAGGCAGTAGCACAGGACCGCCACCGCGATCCCGCTCCAGCACGACCGCCGCCGGACCACCCGGTCGGAGCCCAGGTGCCGGCGCACCCGCTCCGCCGTCCGCCGGGTCCAGTCCTTCGTACGTTTCAGAGCCCTGCCTGCTCCACTCACTTCGCCACCTCGGGACCACGATCGGTCACCGCACCCGCCCGCGCATCCGGAAGATCGGGAAAAGGTGCGAAGCCGCACGAGGTGTCCCATCGTGGTGGGCATGGCCCTGGCCCGGACCACCGAGCACGCCACCCCGCTGCGGAGGACGGGTAGCGGGGTCGGTGCCGTGCGGGACCGGGGGCGCGGCGGCGGACGCCTCGCGGCCCGCCCGCTCCACGCCACGGCCGGGTTCTGACACCCCGCCCGCCATGCCGCTCCCCCGGATTCCCCGGCTCCCCACCCGTACCGCCGTGGCCGCGGTGGTGTCCGTGCTGGTGCTCGCGAACCTGCTGGACAACCGCTGGGCCGGGTCCTGGATCCTGCTCACCGCGGTGCTCACCTCGGCCGTCCTGGTGGGGCTGCTGTTCTGGTCCGGGGGCGGCTGGCCCGAGCTGGGACTCGGACGGTGCACCGCCGCGAACGGGGCGCGCTGGGGAGCGGCCCTGATCGGGATCGTCGCCGCGGTCTATCTGTGCGCGGCCCTGCTCCCGGTCACCCGCGGCCTGTTCGCGGACCAGCGGACGAACGCGCTGAGCGGTTCGGAGATCACCTTCAAGGCGCTGGTCGCGGTGCCGGTGGGTACGGTCCTGCTGGAGGAGACCGCGTTCCGGGGGGTGCTGTTCGCGCTGCTGTGCCGACTGCGCACGGCCACCACGGCCGCCGTCCTCTCCTCCGTGCTCTTCGGTCTCTGGCACATCCTCCCGTCCCTGAACCTCAACAAGGACAAGCCGCTCCTGGGTTCGCTGTTCGGGCACTCGGTCGCCGGGGCGGTCCTGGTGGACGTCGGCGCCGTGCTGTTCACGGCCGTGGCGGGCTGTCTGCTGTGCTGGGTGCGCGACCGCAGCGGCTCCCTGCTGGCACCGATGGCCCTGCACTGGGCCGTCAACGCACTCGGCTACGCGGTGGGGTTCCTGCTGCGCTGAGCGGGTCCGCCCCCCCGAGGGGCGCTGGGGGCACCCCGGCTGAAGGCTGGGGGACGCCGCGGCCGGTGAACGGTGCAGTGCGCCGGCTCCAGCGGAGCGCTTGGCGGCGGGTACAGCCGCACATCCGGCAGACTCGCCGCATGGAGACTGCTGAGTTCCTCGAAATCCTCGACCGGGAGGGCCGGTTGCTGGCCGCGGCCGCCACGGACGCGGGGCTCGACGCCCCGGTGCCCACCTGCCCGGACTGGCGGGTGCGCGACCTGCTGCGGCACACCGGCACCATCCACCGGTGGGCCGCCGGGATCGTCGCCGACGCGGAGACCTCGCCCCGGCCTGTCCCCGGCCCCCCGGACATCGACGGCGCGGAACTGACAGCCTGGTACCGGGACGGCCACCGCCGGCTCGTCGACACCCTCGACGGCGCACCGCGGGACGTGACGTACTGGACCTTCCACCCTGCCCCCGTCCCCTCACCGCTGGCCTTCTGGCTCCGCCGGCAGGCCCATGAGACGACCGTCCACCGCTACGACGCCGAGGCGGCACGCGGCGGCCCGGCGACCACGGTCGGCACGGCCTTCGCGGTCGACGGCATCGACGAACTGCTGCGCGGCTTCCACGCCCGCACCCGAAGCCGGGTACGCAGCGAGCACCCGCGAGTGCTGGGGGTGCGCACGATGGACGCGGACGCGGCCTGGAGCGTGCTGCTGTCGGAGCGGCCGCCGGTCACGGAACTCGGTGCACCTCCGGACGCGACGGCCGAACTCGCCGGTCCCGCCGACCAGTTGTACCTGGCCCTGTGGAACCGGGTACCGGTGCCGAAGGTGACCGGCGACCCGGAACTGGCCGATCTGTGGCGGACGGACTCCGGAATCTGACTCGGCCCGCCGGGCTCAGTTCGGCTCGGCGGCCAGCATCCGGGTGAGCACCGCGCGCTGCACCGGCAGCACCTCGCCGTGCAGCGCACGCCCCTTGCCGGTGAGCGCCACCCGCACGCCCCGCCGGTCCTCCGGGCACATGGCCCGCTCGACCAGGCCGTCCTTCTCCAGGCGGGCGATCAGCCGGGACAGCGCGCTCTGGCTGAGGTGCACCCGCTCGGCGATCTCCTGCACCCGGAAGCTGCAGACGCCGTCCGCCGCCGGGCCGTCCGAGAGCAGGTCGAGGACCTCGAAGTCGCTGCCGCACAGGCCGTGTCCGTGCAGGGCGCGGTCCAGCTCGCACTGGGTGCGGGCGTGCAGGGCCAGGATGTCCCGCCATTGCTCCACGAGTGCCTGTTCGGGCTTCTTCGCCGCCATCCGGGCACCGTAGCAGAGAACCAGGATTGTTGCATCGTAATTAAATGCGTTTGCATTCGATGCATGTGCATGTAGTGTCTGGGTCCATGACCTCTCCGCTCACCGCCCCCGCCGCCGAGGGACGCTGGACTCCCCGGCTCTGGGGCACGCTCCTGGTGCTCTGCGCCGCCATGTTCCTGGACGCGCTGGACGTGTCCATGGTCGGCGTCGCCCTGCCGTCGATCGGCTCCGACCTGCACCTGTCCACCTCGACGCTGCAATGGATCGTCAGCGGCTACATCCTCGGATACGGCGGCCTGCTGCTGCTCGGCGGCCGCACCGCGGACCTGCTCGGCCGGCGCCAGGTGTTCCTCGTGGCCCTCGGTGTCTTCGCGGTCGCCTCGCTGCTCGGCGGCCTCGTCGACTCGGGCCCGCTGCTGATCGCCAGCCGCTTCATCAAGGGCCTGAGCGCGGCCTTCACCGCGCCGGCCGGCCTCTCGATCATCACGACCACGTTCCCGGAGGGCCCGCTGCGCAACCGGGCGCTCTCCATCTACACCACCTGCGCGGCCACCGGCTTCTCCATGGGCCTGGTGCTGTCCGGCCTGCTCACCGAGGCCAGCTGGCGCTTCACCATGCTGCTGCCCGCGCCCATCGCCCTGATCGCGCTCCTCGTCGGCCTCAAACTGCTGCCGCGCAGCTCCCGCGAACGCGACCACAACGGCTACGACATCCCCGGCGCGATCCTCGGCACCGCCTCCATGCTGCTCCTGGTGTTCACCGTGGTGGAGGCGCCGCAGGTGGGCTGGGCATCGGCCCGCACCCTGCTCTCCTGCCTCGCGGTCGCCGTCCTGCTGACCGTCTTCGTCCAGGTCGAACGCCGTTCCCCCGGACCGCTCATCCGCCTCGGCGTGCTGCGCTCGGGCAACCAGCTCCGCGCCCAGCTCGGCGCGATCGCCTTCTTCGGCTCGTACGTCGGCTTCCAGTTCCTGACCACCCTCTACATGCAGTCCCTGCTCGGCTGGTCCGCGCTGCACACCGCCCTGGCCTTCCTGCCGGCGGGCGCGCTGGTCGCGGTGTCGTCGACCAAGGTCGGCGCGATCGTGGACCGCTTCGGCACCCCGCGGCTGATCGCGGCGGGCTTCGCCTTCATGGTCGTCGGATACGCCCTGTTCCTCCGCGTCGACCTGAGCCCGGCCTACGCGGCGGCGATCCTGCCGTCGATGCTCCTGATCGGCGCGGCCTGCGCCCTGGTCTTCCCCTCCCTCAACATCCAGGCCACCAACGGCGTCGACGACCACGAGCAGGGCATGGTCTCCGGGCTGCTCAACACCTCCGTGCAGGTGGGGGGCGCCATCCTCCTGGCGGTCGTCACGGCCGTGGTCACCGCGGGCGCGCCCGCCCACGCGACTCCGCAGGCGGTGCTCGACAGCTACCGTCCCGGCTTCCTGGTGGTCGCGTTCGTGGCCCTCGCCGGGCTGCTGATCACCCTCACGGGACTGCGCACCCGGCGCGCGCAGCAGACGGTCGTGATCGCCAAGTCCACCACTCCGGAGACCGCCCTGGAGGCGGAGCCCGTGTCCGCACGCGACTGAACGGGAACTCCTCCGAACGTGTGCCCGGCGGGGCCCTGTTGCCCCGCCGGGCACACGGCAGCGGGACTGCGGGGATGACGAGGTACGGGGGACGGCGCGGTCAGGCCGAACGGGACGCGATCACCGTCGAGATCGGATACGCGCTCTGCAGCGCGGTGTTCGCGTCCGTGCCGTTCCTCGCCCGGGTCGTCAGCGTGCTGGTCCGTCTCCAGAACTCGGCTCAGCCCAGCCAGCCCGGCCGTACCAGCCCCGACTCGTAGGCCAGGACGACCAGTTGGGCGCGGTCGCGGGCGCCCAGCTTGACCATCGTACGGCTCACGTGGGTCTTGGCGGTCAGGGGGCTGACGACCAGGCGCCGGGCGATCTCCTCGTTGGACAGGCCGATGCCGACCAGGGCCATCACCTCCCGCTCCCGCTCGGTGAGCCGGGCGAGGACGTCGGCGGCGGCCGGCTGCTTGGAACGGGCCGCGAACTCCGCGATCAGCCGCCGCGTCACCCCCGGCGAGAGCAGCGCGTCCCCGGCCACCACCGCCCTGACGGCCCGCACCAGTTCGTCCGGCTCGGTGTCCTTGACCAGGAAGCCGGATGCACCGGACCGGATCGCCTCGAAGACGTACTCGTCGAGCTCGAACGTCGTCAGCATGACCACCTTGACGTCCGCCAGCTCCGGTTCGCCGGTGACCCGCCGGGTCGCCGCGAGGCCGTCCAGACGCGGCATGCGGATGTCCATCAGGACGACGTCGGGGCGCAGTTCACGCACCTTGCGCAGCGCCTCCTCACCGTCCGCCGCCTCACCGGTCACCTCGATGTCCGGCTGCGCGTCGAGCAACGCCCGGAAACCGGCCCGCACCAGCGACTGGTCGTCGGCGAGCAGCACCCGGATCATCGGTCCTCCCTCTCGTCCCTGTCGTCTGTGTCGTCCCTGGCACCCGCGGTATCCCCGGCACCCCTCGCGTCCCGGTCGCCGAAGGGGAGTACGGCGAGCACCCGGAAGCCCCCGTCGGCGCGCGGCCCCGCCTCGATCGTGCCGCCCAGCGCCGCCGCCCGCTCCCGCATCCCGGCCAGCCCGTTCCCGCTGCCGCCCGCGACCGCACCGGTCGCGGGACCGTCGTCGTCGATCCGCAACCGCAGCTCCCCGCCCCCGTGTTCGAGCCGCACGCGCGCGTGCCGCGAACCCGAATGCCGTACGACATTGGTGAGGGCCTCCTGGACGATGCGGAACGCGGCCAGGTCGGCGCCCGCTGCCAGGCGCGGCGGCTTCCCTGTCACGTCCACGGCGAGTCCGGCGCTCGCCGCCTGTTCCACCAGTTCCGGCAACCGCCCGAGACCGGGCGCGGGCGCCCGTGGCACGTCTCCCGGGGCGCGCAGGGTGTCGAGCACCTGGCGCACCTCGCCGAGTGCCTCCTTGCTGGCCGCCTTGATGGTGGTGAGTGCCGACCTGGCCTGCTCGGGGTCGGAGTCGAGGAGCGCGAGCCCCATGCCGGCCTGGACGTTGATGACCGAGATGCTGTGCGCAAGGACGTCATGCAACTCCCGGGCGATCCGCAGCCGTTCCTCGTCCGCGCGCCGCCGGGCCGCCTGCGCGCGGTCGGCCCGTTCCCGTGCCCACTGCTCGCGCCGCAGCCGGACCAGCTCGGCCAGCGAGACGATGATCAGCACCCAGGTGGCGATGATCAACTCCTGGCCGAGGCCGGCACCCCCGTCGCCCGGCGGCGGCAGCCACCGGTACAGCCAGAGCGAGATCAGCAGATGCCCGGCCCACAGCATCCCGAGCGCCGCCCAGGCGGCCCGGCGGTGCCCGGCGACGACGGCGCTGAAGCAGGCCACGGCGACCGCCGCGAAGACCGGTCCGTACGGGTAGCCCGCCGCGAGGTAGGCCAGGGCGAGCCCGGCCGTGCCGAACGCCACGGTCACCGGCTGCCGGTGCCGCCACAGCAGCAGGGCGCAGGTGGCGAGGAGCAGCAGGCGGGCGTAGGCGTCGAGGTGCTCGCGGTGGGGCTGGGTGTGGGCGGCGAAGTTCGAGCCCACCAGCACGAGGACGGTGAGCAGCAGCGTGGAGCGCCAGGGCAGGCGGGGACGTCGAATCCCCGCGCCGGGGCCGGGGCCGGTGTCGGAGCCAGCGCTGGTGCCGGTGCTGGTGCCGATGGCGTCCGGGTGGCTCCACCACGGGGGGCCCGGGTGCCACCACCGGGCGGGGCCGCGCTCCCGTACCCGCTGCTCGTCCATGACCGCCACGCTAGACGCCGTCGCCCCGCGCGAGCGTCAGCCCGGCGAGGTGATCACGCGTACTCCCCGCGTAGTAGGCAGTGGCGCGCGGCGGGCGGCGGCCTGGTGTCAGCGAACCGCCGTCAGCTCGGCCACCTCGGCGTCGAACAGCCGGGCCGGGTCGAAGCCCGTGCCCGTGAAGTGGCCGGCGAGTTCGAGGGAGAGCACCCCGTGCATCCGGGTCCAGAAGGCCAGCGCCCGGCGCAGTACTCCCGGCGGCGCGGGATGGTCACCGGCCCACTCGCGGTGCTGGGAGAGGTGCGCGGTGAACCCGGCGGAGGCCGGCGGGGGCGCCGCGGGCTCGGCCGCCGCACAGACGTCGAGCAGCGCCGCCATGATCTCCCGGGCGATACCGGTGGTGTCGTCCGGGGCTCGGTAGCCGGGGACCGGCGTGCCGTAGACGAGGAAGTAGCGCTGGGGGTCGTCGAGCGCCCAGCGGCGCAGGGCGTGGGCGAGGCCGTCGATACCGGCGTCGGCTGCGGCAGCGGCACCGAAGGTGTCGGCCAGGCTGCGGTAGGCGTCCCGGATCAGCTCGGTGATCAACTCGTCGCGGCTGCCGAAGTAGCGGTAGAGGGCCGGACCGCTCATGCCCACTTCCTTGGCGATCGCGTTGAGGGACAGTCCCGTCGCGCCCGACCTGGCGATCTGCTCCCAGGCACGCGCCTTGATGTCCGCCCGCACCTGGCTCCGGTACCGCTCGCGGGGGCTCGTCGCGTCCGTGTCCGCCGCCATGGCCGTTCACGCTCCTCTCGCACTTCCTCGTTTCAACCTATCACTTTCGAGAGTGGCTCTAACGCTGACGAACACTCCATTCGTAGTAACGCCTTGACACTTCAGCTAGGGCCAGTCATGTTTGTTATAGCTTCTAACGCAAGCGAGAGAGCATCTTGATTGCGAGTCCATCTACACACCACACTGTCTGTACGCGGAGGCCGTCGTCATGGGAATCGCAGAGACCGCAGGAACCGCCGGGAGCACCGGGAGCACCGGGAGCACCGGCGCCAGGAGCACCCAGCTCGTCGAGGTCGTCCTGCCGGGCGTCGTGGAGCCGGACGGCCTTCGCGTCGAGCGCCGGGAGATCCCGGCCCCCGCAGCCGGCCAGATCGTCGTCCGTGTGGAAGCGACCGGCGTCTCCTTCGCGGAGCAGCAGATGCGCCGCGGCCGCTACTACGACCAGCCGCCGTTCCCCTTCGTCCCCGGCTACGACCTGGTCGGCACTGTGCAGACGGCCGGGGAGGGCGTGGCGCCGGAGCTCGTCGGCAAGCGGGTGGCGTCGCTGGTGAAGGTCGGCGGCTGGGCCAGTCACGTCGTGCTCGACGCGGCCGACGCCGTGCAGGTACCCGCCGGTGTCGGCGCCGCGGAGGCGGAGACGCTGGTCGTCAACGGGATCACGGCCTGGCAGATGCTGCACCGCAAGGCCAGGGTGCGCACCGGCGGCACGATCCTGGTGCACGGCGCCAACGGCGGCGTCGGCACGGTGCTCGTCCAGCTCGCCAGGGCAGCCGGCCTTCGGGTGATCGGCACGGCCTCCGCCCGTCACCACGCCGCACTGCGGGAACTGGGCGTGACCCCGGTCGACTACCGCACCGAGGACGTGTCGGCCCGGGTCCGGGAACTGGCCCCCGGCGGTGTCGACGCCGTCTTCGACCACCTCGGCGGCCGCAGCGTCGTCGCCTCCTGGCGGCTCCTCGCCCCGGGCGGCACCCTCGTCGCCTACGGCAGCGCCACCACCAGGGACGACTCCGGCTCCAAGCAGCTCCCCGTGCTGAAGGTCCTCGGCCGGGTATGGCTGTGGAACGCGCTGCCCAACGGTCGGCACGCCTGCTTCTTCAACGTCTGGGAGGGCCGCGCCCTCGGCAAGGACCGCTTCCGGGCCCGGCTGCGCGCCGACCTCACCCAGGTGTTCCAGGCCTTCCAGCGTGGCGAGGTCACCGCGCGCATCGCCGCCCGGTTGCCCCTGACCCAGGCCGCCGAGGCCCTGCGGCTTGCCGAGTCGGGGACCGTCGCGGGAAAGGTGATCCTGGTCCCGGACACCGGAGACGGGGCATCGGCCGACTCGGCGCGATGAGGACCGCAGACCGGGCGGCCGCCGGGTCCGCCCTCGGCCGCCCAGCGGTCTCCCGCTCGGCGACCGCCGACTCAGGGACCCCCACTCAGCGACCGACGGCTCAGAAACCGCCGACTCAGAGACCGCCAGCTCAGAGGCCGACGGCTCAGCGACCGCCGACTCAGCGACCGGCTGCTCGGCCTTCGCCCGCTCGGCGGTCGCCACCGCTCCCGGTGAAGGCGCCGCCGTCCGCGAAGGCCAGCCCGGCGAAGCGTTCGCCGATCCGGCGGTGGGTGGCCGCGTCCGGGTGGAGCCCGTCGGGCAGCGGGAGTTCGGCGGCGTCGGCCTCGCCGTAGAGGGCACGGCCGTCGAGGTAGTGCAGGTGCGGGTCCTCGGCCGCGCGCTGGGCGACGATCCGGGACAGCTCGTCCCGGACGACGTTCAGGGTGAGCTTGCCGCTCGCGCGCTCGGCCGGGTCGCCGGTGGCGACGAAGGCGAGCCGGCCGGCGCCGAGGGCGCTCAGGTCCATCGCGGTGGGACCCGGCGTGTCCTCGTGCATGGGACACAGGATCGGCGAGACGACCAGCAGCGGGGTGGTGGGGTGCCCCTCCCGGACGGTGTCGAGGAAGCCGTGCACGGCGGGGCCGAAGGCGCGCAGCCGCATCAGATCCGCGTTGACGACGTTGATGCCGATCTTGAGGCTGATCAGGTCGGCGGGGGTGTCCCGGACGGCGCGGGCCGTGAACGGGTCGAGCAGGGCACTGCCGCCCAGCCCCAGGTTGACCAGTTCCACGCCGGCGAGCGCGGCCGCGAGCGCGGGCCAGATGGCGGTGGGGCTCGCGGCGTCGGAGCCGTGGCTGATCGAACTGCCGTGGTGCAGCCAGACCTTGCGGCCGGCGCCGGGCGCGGCGGTGAGCGGGGCGTCGGTGCGCAGCGCGACCAGTTCGGTGGTCTCGTTGTGCGGGAGCCAGATCTCGACGGTCTTCTCCCGCCCGGGCAGACCGGTGAACCTGAGGGTGCCGACCGGTCCGGGGCGCAGCTCCATGGTCCCGGTGGTCATGTCGACGACCTGGACCGTGCCGCCGGACACGCTGCCCTGGCCGGCCAGGGTGCCGTCGACGAGCAGGTCGTACACGCCGTCCGGCCGGGGCGGCGCGCCGACGTAGAGCCGCTTGGTGGGGAGGGTGTCCAGTTCGACGGCGGTGGCACGGGTGCGGAACACCAGTCGTACGCCGGAGGGCTGGGACTCGACCATGGCGAGCTGCGGGTCGCCGCACTGGGCGCGGGCCCGGGCCGGGAGCCGGTGCGGCAGGACGCCGTGTTCCGTGCGCTCCAGATCGAGGGCACCGCGCAGGAGGTCGGCGGTGATCGGCGTGGTGATCCAGCGGGAGTCGGTGTTCATCGCCTCTGCGTTCCGTCTTGCGTTCCGTACGAGGGGGGCCGGATCCGGGGGGTCAGGCCGGTGTGGGCCAGTTGCGCAGGAGCGTGTCGAGGGCGTCGAGTACGCGGGTCCAGGACTGCTGGCTGTCGGGGGCACTGTGGCTGAAGCTGCCGCTCAGTTCCAGGTCGACGAAGCCGTGGAAGACGCTGCCGAGCATCCGGACGGCATGGGTCTCGTCGGGCTCGGCCAGGTCGTAGCCGCGCAGGATCGCCCGGGTCATCTGTGAGTGCCGGACGCCGGCACTGGCCGCGGCCGTCTCCGGGTCGAGGCGCAGCCGGGCCGCTGTGTAGCGGCCGGGGTGGGTGCGGGCGTAGTCGCGGTAGACCTCGGCGAACGCGACGAGAGCGTCCTTGCCGGCCCGGCCGGCCAGCGCGTCGGCGGCCCGGTCGGCGAGCTCCTCCAGCGCCAGCAGCGCGATCCTCGTCTTCAGGTCCTGGGAGCTCTTGACGTGCGAGTAGAGGCTGGCGACCTTCACGTCGAACCGTCTGGCCAGGGCCGAGACGGTCACCTGGTCGAAGCCGGCCTCGTCGGCCAGCTCGGCTCCGGCCCGGACCAGCCGCTCCGTGCTCAGTCCCGCTCGCGCCACGCCCACTCCTCCACCTTCACTTCTCAACTGTCATCGAGAAGCGATTATGCATTTGCCTAAAAGCTTTAGGCAAATTAGCGTGCGCCACATGCGACAACTGACCGAGCAGGAGATCCGCGCCGCCTTCGTGAACTGCACCAAGGGCGCGGCGAAACGCCTGAACATCCCGCACGACCTGGACGAGCGCCCGTGGGCCGACCTGGACTACTTCGGCTGGCGCGATCCCCAGGCACCCGACCGCGCCTACCTGGTGACCGAACTGGACGACGGTCACCCGCGGGCGGTGGCGCTGCGCTGCCCGAGCGCCACCTCCTGGCAGACCCGGCGCAGCATGTGCTCGATCTGCCTGACCACGCACACCGGAGGCGTCTCCCTGATGGTCGCCGCCAAGGCGGGGAAGGCCGGGCAGCAGGGCAACTCCGTGGGCGCCTACCTCTGCAGCGACCTCGCCTGTTCGCTGTACGTGCGGGGGAAGCGGGACGCGGGCGTGGGGGGCCGGATGCCGGAGTCACTCACGCTGGAGGAGAAGGTACGGCGGACGGTCGGAAACCTCACCGCGTTCCTGGAGAAGGTGACCGGATGACCGATGGCCGGATGACCGATCAGCAATGGCCGATGACCGGATGACCGCATGACCCCGGTGACGGTCTGACCGGCCGCCCCGCCGACCGGCCGACCTGGCGCGGTCAGGGGAAGACCAGCCCGACGCCGTGGGCGAGCCGTGCGGCCGCATGCCGGAAGAACCGTTCCCGTTCCGCTTCCTCCACGACCCCCTGGAACTGGCCGAACAGTTCGAACCCGACCAGCCCGAACAGCTGGGCCCACGCCGCGGCCATGGCCACCGCCACCTCCGGCGGCAGGCCGGGCACCAGCGCGTCGGCCATCCGGCGGGCCTCGGGGGCGAGTTCCGCGGGCACGGGGGTACGGGCCAGACCGCGCCCCTCGAACGCCTCACGCAGGATCCCGACGAGGACGAGGGCGACCCGGGCGGCCGGCGGAATGGTCGTCTCCGGCGCCGAGTAGCCGGGCACCGGCGAGCCGTAGATCAGCGCGTACTCGTGCGGATGGGCCAGCGCCCACCCGCGCACCGCCTCGCACACGGCGACCCACCGGTGCGCGGGCGCGGTGTCTGCGGCAGCGGCAGCGGCATGGGCGGACTCGGCGGCCTCGCCGAGGGAGTCGTATGCGTCGATGATCAACGCGGTCAGCAGGTCGTCGCGGCTGGGGAAGTAGCGGTAGAGCGCCGAGGAGACCATGCCGAGCTCGCGCGCCACCGCCCGCAGCGACAGCTTGGCCGCACCCTCGGCCGCGAGCTGTCTGCGCGCCTCGTCCTTGATGGCGCTGGTGACTTCCATCCTGGCTCGCGCGCGGGCGCCCTGCGGAGTGGTCATGGGGCGCAGTCTGTCACGGCTGCGGAGCAGTGCACACGTTATGGAGCAGCGCACACGCTTGGGATCACTGGTCTCGTACCAGAGCGGTGCTCACATGCAAGTGCACCGCTCAAAAAAGAGAGCACCGCTCTTGCTTTGGATCACCGATCTGCCCACACTGTTCCTCGAGGGAGAGCACCGCTCTCCCAAGCGGGCCAAACCAAGTGGGGGTCACCATGTCCTCGTCACAACCGCAGCCACAACCGCAACCACAGCAGCAGGCACAACCGCGACCGAAGCCGTACTACGCCGAGGCCAACCCGGTGGCCGTCCGCGTGAACAGCCTCGTCGGCTGGCTCGCCCGACACGGGATCAGCCTCGCGGGCAGCGCCGAGCTGTCCGTGCGCGGCCGCAAGAGCGGCAGGATGCAGCGCGTCCCGGTCAACCCGCACACGTACGACGGCATCCAGTACCTGGTCTCGGCGCGCGGCAACTCCCAGTGGGTGCGGAACATGCGGGCGGCCGGCGGCGGGGAGCTGCGGGTGGGGCGGAAGGTGCGGGAGTTCACCGTGGTGGAGCTTCCCGACGCCGAGAAGCTCCCGGTGCTGCGGGCCTACCTGGAAAGGTGGGGCTGGGAGGTCAAGCAGTACTTCCCCGGAGTGACGGCCGGGTCCTGCGACGACGAGCTCCTCGCGGCCGGCGCCGACCACCCCGTCTTCCGGATCACCGTCAGGAAGTGACGGCTTCCCCGGTCACGAAGTGACGGCTTCCTCGTCGGCCGCGCCCTCCTCCGTGGGCGCGTCCTTCTTCGCCGCAGGCTCCGGGCCGAAGGCGGTGAGGGCGCGCTGGGCGAGCGGGTGGGAGCGGATGAGCTCGCCGAGGGAGGTGCGGCCCTGGGTGATCTCCTTGAACGCCCGCCAGGCCGGACGGAACCCGGTCAGCGCCGCGTGGAACAGGCCGGGGCGGCGCTCGAACACCGCGAGCATCCGCTTGCCGACGCTCATCTCGACGCCGAGGCCCGCCTTGACGGCGAAGGCGTAGTTGAGCGCCTGGCGGCGGGTGTCGACGGCGTCGTGGGCCTCGGCGATCCGTACCGCCCAATCCCCCGCGAGCCGGCCCGAGCGCAGCGCGAAGGAGATGCCCTCGCGGGTCCACGGTTCGAGCAGGCCCGCCGCGTCGCCGCAGACCAGCACCCGGCCCCGGGACAGCGGGGAGTCGTCGGCGCGGCAGCGGGTCAGGTGGCCGGAGGAGATGCTCGGCTCGAAGCCGGCGAGGCCGAGCCGGGAGATGAAGTCCTCCAAGTACCGCTTGGTGGCGGCGCCTTCGCCACGGGCCGAGATGACGCCGACGGTCAGCGTGTCGCCCTTGGGGAAGACCCAGCCGTAACTGCCGGGCATCGGGCCCCAGTCGATGAGGACCCGGCCCTTCCAGTCCTCGGCGACCGTCTCGGGCACCGGGATCTCCGCCTCCAGGCCGAGATCGACCTGGTCGACCTTCACCCCGACGTGGGCGCCTATGCGGCTGGCGCTGCCGTCGGCGCCGACCACCGCGCGGGCCAGCAGGGTCTCGCCGCCCTGGAGCACGACCGCGACCGTCCGTCGGTCCGGGACCGCCGAGCCGTGCTGCTCGACGCGCTGCACGGCGGCGCCGGTGCGCAGCTCGGCGCCCGCCTTCTGGGCGTGCTCGACCAGCTGCTGGTCGAACTCGGGCCGGTTGATGAGCCCGAACATCATCTGCTTGGAGCGGCGGGTGCGGGTGAACCGTCCGTTGTTGGAGAAGGTGACGGCGTGCACCCGGTCCTTGAGGGGCAGCTCGAAGCCGGGCGGCAGCGCGTCCCGCGAGGGGCCGATGATGCCGCCGCCGCAGGTCTTGTAGCGGGGCAGCTCGGCCTTCTCCAGCAACAGCACGCGCCGTCCGGCGACCGCCGCCGCGTAGGCGGCCGAGGCACCCGCGGGTCCCGCGCCCACCACGACGACGTCCCACACCCGCTGCGCGTCGTCCGCCTGCACGTCGTCCGCCGAAGAATTCTCGCCGCTCACGATGGTCCGCTGCTCCGATCAAGCCGTAGAAGCCATATCAAGCCGTAGAGGCCGTTTCAAGCCGTGGAGGCCCTGTGTGGAGGCCCTGTAAAGCCGTGGGTCAGGATCCGTCCGCCCGTGGGCCGACGCCCCTCACCTGTCCCCCCGCATCCTACGGCGGAGATCGCCGCAGGCCACTGTGGGAGGATCGGTCCACTCACCAGTTCAACGTCGCACCCACGAGGAGCGTGCCCATGTCCTCCAATCCGGTCGCCGAGACCGTCGCCGCCCTGCTGCCCAGGGCCAAGGCGGAGCTCGCCGAGCTGGTGGCCTTCAAGTCGGTGGCGGACTTCGCCCAGTTCCCGAAGAGCGAGAGCGAAGGCGCCGCGAACTGGGTGGCCGACGCACTGCGCGCCGAGGACTTCACGGACGTCGCCGTACTGGACACCCCGGACGGCACGCAGTCGGTGTACGGCTATCTGCCGGGCCCGGAGGGTGCCAAAACGGTCCTGCTGTACGCGCACTACGACGTGCAGCCGCCGCTGGACGAGGCCGCCTGGACCACCCCGCCCTTCGAGCTGACCGAGCGGGACGGCCGCTGGTACGGGCGCGGTGCCGCCGACTGCAAGGGCGGCGTGATCATGCACCTGCTGGCGCTGCGCGCGCTCAGGGCGAACGGCGGCGTCCCGGTCAACGTCAAGGTGATCGCCGAGGGCTCGGAGGAGATGGGCACCGGCGGCCTGGAGCGGTACGCCGAGCAGCACCCCGAACTGCTGACGGCGGACGCGATCGTCATCGGTGACACGGGCAACTTCCGGGTGGGGCTGCCGACGGTGACCACGACGCTGCGGGGCATGGCCATGGTCCGCATCCAGATCGACACGCTGCGGGGCAATCTGCACTCGGGCCAGTTCGGCGGCGCCGCCCCCGACGCCCTGGCCGCGCTGATCCGCGTCCTGGACTCGTTGCGCGCCGAGGACGGTTCCACGACGGTCGACGGGTTCGGGCCGGAGTCGCGGTGGGAGGGTCTGGAGTACGACGAGGAGCAGTTCCGCGCGGACGCCAAGGTGCTGGACGGTGTCGGGCTGATCGGTGACGGTTCGGTCGCGGACCGCATCTGGGCCCGTCCGGCGGTCACGGTGCTGGGCATCGACTGCCCGCCGGTGGTCGGCGCCACCCCGTCGGTGCAGGCCGCCGCCCGCGCCCTGGTCAGCCTCCGGGTGCCGCCGGGTGTGGACGCGGCCGAGGCCGGCAAGCTGCTGCAGGCCCACCTGGAGGCGCACACGCCGTGGGGCGCCCGGGTGCGGACGGAGGTGGTCGGCCAGGGCCAGCCGTTCCGCGCGGACGCCACCAGCCCGGCGTACCGGGCGATGGCCGACGCGATGGCGGTCGCCTACCCGGACGAGACGATGCAGTACGCCGGCCAGGGCGGCTCCATCCCGCTGTGCAACACCCTCGCGGGCCTCTACCCGCAGGCCGAGATCCTGCTGATCGGCCTGAGCGAGCCGGAGGCGCAGATCCACGCCGTCGACGAGAGCGTGTCCCCCGAGGAGCTGGAGCGGCTGTCGGTGGCGGAGGCGCTGTTCCTGCGGAACTACGCGGCGGGCTGACGCGCCCCGGGCGGCGGACGTCCACGGTCCGCCGCCCTCCGCTGCGGGCCGAATCGGCTCCCCCCACAGCGGAGAGACCTCGCCCTGGAGGCGGCGACGGTGTGCTTCGGCCACGGGGATCCGGTGGCCGTGGACGCGGCACGGACGCCGCGGGAATCCGCGGACAGGTACGGGCCGCCGCGGTGACCATGGAGGGATGACCGACACCGCGCACCGCATCGCCGCCCACACCGGGATCGCGACCTCCCTGGCCCTGCTGAGCGACGGCGAACTGGCCGAGCTGGTCGCGGCCGGCGAACCGCTCGGCACCGGGATCGGCGGCAGAGCGGTGCGGCTCACGGTGGACGGCAGGCCGGTGTTCGTGAAGCGGATCCCGCTGACCGACCGGGAACGGGAACCGCGGCACGCCCGCTCCACCGAGAACCTCTTCGGCCTGCCGCCGTACTGCCACTACGGCATCGGCGCGATCGGCTCCCCGGGGTTCGGGGCCTGGCGGGAGCTGACCGCGCACGAGGAGACGACGGGTTGGGTGCTGGCGGGCCGGTTCCCCGGTCTCCCGCTGCTGCACCACTGGCGGGTGCTGCCCGAGCCACCCGCCCCGCTGCCCGGCGAACTCGCCGACGTCGACGGGGCGGTGGCCTACTGGGGCGGATCCGCGGGCCTACGGGCACGCATCGAGGGCCTGCGGGACGCCTCCGCGAGCCTCACCCTCTTCCTGGAGCACGTCCCGCACACCCTGCACGACTGGCTGGACGCCGAGCTGCGCACCGAACGCGCGGATGCGGCCTGCGCCTTCGCGGCCCGCGGGCTGGAGGACCTCACCGCGTTCCTCTCGGGCGGCGGTCTCCTGCATCTCGACGCCCACTTCCGCAACATCCTCACCGACGGCAGGCGGCTGTACCTCACCGACTTCGGGCTCTCCCTCAGCTCCCGCTTCCGGCTGGACCAGGCCGAGCGGGAGTTCTTCGGCCGGCACCGGCACTACGACCGCGCCTACACGGTCTACCACCTGGTGATCTGGCTGGTCACCGCCCTGTACGGGTACCGGGGCGAGGAGCGCGCGGAGTTCGTGCGGGCCTGTGCCGGCGGGACGCGGCCCGAGGGCATCCCGCAGGCCGCCGCCGGCCTGCTGGTGCGGCACGCGCCGCTCGCCGCCGGCATGGAGGTCTTCTGCCGGCGGCTGGAGCGGGAGAGCCGGCTGACGCCGTTCCCGTACCCGGACGGTCACAGCAGCTGCACGCTCTCCGCGTAGTGGCAGGCGACCGGGTTGCCGCCGCCCCGGTCGACCAGGTCCGGCGCCTGCTCGACGCAGGCAGTGCGCTCGCTGTCGGTGAGCTGGTTCGCGAACTTGGGGCAGCGGGTGCGGAAGCGGCAGCCGCTGGGCGGGCGGACCGGGCTCGGGACGTCGCCCTGGACGGTGATCCGTTTCCGGGCGCGCTCCTTGCGCGGGTCAGGCAGCGGGATCGCCGAGACCAGGGCCTGGGTGTAGGGGTGGGCGGGGCGGGCGAAGAGCTGCCGGGCCGGGGCGATCTCCACCAGGCGGCCCAGGTACATCACCGCGACCCGCCCCGCGACGTGCCGCATCACGGAGAGGTCGTGCGCCACGAACAGGAAGGACAGGCCCAGTTCGCTCTGCAGGTCCATCAGCAGGTTGAGGACGCCCGCCTGGATCGACACGTCCAGCGCGGAGACCGGCTCGTCCAGCACGATCACCTTGGGGCGCAGCGCCAGCGCCCGTGCGATGCCGATGCGTTGGCGCTGGCCGCCGGAGAACTCGTGCGCGAAGCGGTTGCCGTGCTCGGGGTTGAGGCCGACCAGGCGCAGCAGTTCGCGTACCTCGTCGGCGCCGCCCGGCCCGTAGCGGCCGTGGATGCGCAGGGGTTCGGCGACGATCTCGTGGACGGAGATCCTGGGGTCCAGGGAGGCGTAGGGGTCCTGGAAGACGATCTGCAACTCGCGCCGCAGCGGGCGCATCTGACGTCTGCTCAGGTCGGTCAGCAGTCGGCCCTGGTAGTGCACCGTGCCCGAGGTGGCGGTCTCCAGGTTGAGCAGGGTCCGGGAGACGGTCGTCTTGCCGGAGCCGGACTCGCCGACCAGGCCGAGCGTCTCGTTCTCGTGCAGGTCGAAGGAGACCCCGCAGACGGCGTGCACGTCGCCGACCCGGCGGCGGACCACGCCCCGCGACATCACCGGGAAGTGTTTGACGAGGTCCCGGACCTGGAGGACGGGGGCGCCGGTGCCGCCGTGACCGGGCAGCGGGGGCAGCGGATCGGTCATCGGGCATCGTCCTCCAGGTCGGCGAACCGGGCCAGGGCCTCGGTGTCGGCGCCGACGGCGTCGAAGACCTCGCCGGCCGCCGTGTCCACGAGTTCGTCGGCGAAGTGGCAGGCGCTGTGGTGCGCGCCGACGCCGGCCGGGCGCAGGGCGGGTTCGGTGGTGTCGCAGGGCTCCCGGCGCATCGGGCAGCGGGGCGCGAAGGGGCAGCCCGGGGGCAGGTTGAGCAGCGAGGGCGGGGAGCCGGTGATGGGGGTCAGGCGGTCCTCCTCGCGGTCGAGGCGGGGCAGGGAGCCGAGCAGGCCCAGGGTGTAGGGCATGCGCGGGGCGTAGAAGATGTCCTCGACCGTGCCGGTCTCCACGATCCGCCCGGCGTACATGACGGCGACCCGGTCGGTGTGTCCCGCGACCACCCCCAGGTCGTGGGTGATCAGGACGAGCGCGGCGCCGGTCTCGGCACGGGCGGCCTCCAACGCCTCCAGGATCTGCGCCTGGACGGTGACGTCGAGGGCGGTGGTGGGCTCGTCGGCGATGATCACGTCGGGGTCGTTGGCGATCGCGATGGCGATGACGACCCGCTGGCGCATGCCGCCGGAGAGTTCGTGCGGATAGCTGTCGACGCGCCGTTCGGGGCTCGGGATGCCGACCGTGCCGAGGAGTTCGACGGCGCGGGCGCGGGCCGGGCGCTTGCCGAGCCTCGGGTCGTGCCTGAGGAGGGTCTCGGCAATCTGGTAGCCGACCGTGTAGACGGGGTTGAGGGAGGTCATCGGGTCCTGGAAGACCATGGCGATGCCGCTGCCCCGTATGTCCGAGAGCCGGGCGTCGGACATGCCGAGCAGTTCGGTGCCCTCGAACCGGACCGAGCCGCGCACCCGGGCCGAGCCGGGCAGCAGCCCCATCACGGCGAGGGCGGTGACCGACTTGCCCGACCCCGACTCGCCGACGATGCCCAGCGCCTCGCCGCGCTCCAGCCGGTAGCCGACGCCGCGCACCGCGCGTACGGCACCGTCCTCGGTCGGGAACTCCACGTTCAGGTCCTCGACCTCGAGCACCGCGCCGGACTCCTCGCCCTTCGCCACGACCCTGTCGATGCCGCCCTTGCCGTTGCCGGTGTCGGTCACTGTCGCACCCTTTGCTGCCGGGGGTCGAAGGCGTCGCGCAGGCCGTCGCCGATGAAGTTGATGGTCAGGGCGATGGCGATGATGAAGGCGCCGGGGATGTAGAAGAGCCAGGGCCGGGTGTCGACCGCGGTCTGTGCCTGGGCGACCAGCAGTCCGAGGGAGGTGTCGGGCGGCTGGACGCCGAAGCCGAGGAAGGACAGGGCGGTCTCGGTGAGGATGCCGGTGGCGACCAGGATCGTGGCGTTCACGATGATCGGGCCGAGCGCGTTGGGCAGCAGGTGCCGGAAGATGATCCGGGTGTCGGAGGCGCCGAGCGCCCGGGCGGCCTCCACGAACTCCTTCTCGCGCAGCGACAGTACGGTCGAGCGCACCACCCTCGACACGTACGCCCAGGTCAGTCCGGCGATCACCACGGCGATCCAGTACCAGGAGCCGCCGCTGCGCGAGGAGATGACCAGCGCGATCGCGAACAGCGGGAGCGTCAGCACCAGGTCGGCGATGCGCATCATCAACGCGTCGACGAATCCGCGGTAGAAGCCGGCCACTGCTCCCCACACGGCGCCGACCAGGGTGGAGCCGAGGGCGATGAGGATGGCGATCTTCAGGGAGGTCTGGGTGCCGCGCATCACTTGGGCGTAGGCGTCGTACCCCGAGGAGTCGGTGCCGAACGGGTGCTTCCAGGAGGGTGGTTGGGAGTTGTCGGGCGTGAACTTGGCGTACGAGTAGTGCCAGAAGTGCGGGCCGACGAACGCCCACAGCACGATCAGCACGAACACGACCAGGCTGATCATGGCGGCCCGGTGGCGCAGGAAGCGGCGCAGGACGAGTTGTGTCTGGCTGCGCTGCACGACGGTGAACTCGTGGTCGTCGCCCGGCGTGCGGGTAGCCGCCGGCCCGACTGCTCCGACGTCAGTCATAGCGGATCCTCGGGTCGAGTACGGCGTAGAGCAGGTCGGCGAACAGGTTGAAGACGATGACGACGACGGCGGACAGCAGCAGCCAGGCCATGGTCCGGTAGACGTCGAGGGTGGTGGCGGCCTGGACGAGCATCTCGCCCATGCCGTGCCACTGGAAGATCGTCTCGGTGATGACCGCGCCGCCGAGGATGATCGCGATGTCGAGGGCGGTGACGGTGGCGAGCGGGATCAGCGCGGTGCGCAGGGCGTGCCGGGTGAGCACCCGGCCGCGGCGCAGTCCCTTGGCGCGGGCGAGCCGCACGTAGTCGCTGTCCAGGACCTCGAGCATGGCGGCGCGGGTGTAGCGGGTCCAGGAGGCGAAGGAGACCAGGGCCAGGGTGATGGTGGGCAGGATGAGGTGGCCGACGCGGTCGGTGAACTCGTTCCAGGTGGTGTCGACCTCGAGGTACGGGGACTTCTCGCCGATGGTGCCGAGGAACTGGCTGCCGGTCTCCTGGTTGAACCAGATCCCGGCCTGCTTGAGCAGGACCGCGAACCAGAACACGGGCATGGCGAGGAACAGGAAGCCGAGGAAGGTGATGGTGTAGTCGGCGACGCTGTACTGGCGGATCGCGCTGAACACGCCGAAGACGATCGCCATCACGAGGGCGAGCAGCATGGCGGCGGCGACCAGGGTGACGGTGACCCGGAAGCGGGTGAACAGGTCGTGGCCGATGTCCAGGTTGGACTGGACGGAGGGGCCCCAGTCGCCGTGCAGGACGCCGGTGATCCAGTTCCAGTAGCGTTCCACGACCGGCTGGTCGGCGTGGATGTGGCGGGCGAAGGCGGTCACGGCGGCCTTGCTGGGCGGCGGCTGCCGGGAGGTGGCGAAATTGGCGACGGGGTCGCCGGAGTTGACGACGACCAGGAAGACGATGAACGTCGAGACGATCAGGACGGGTACGGAGACGAGGATGCGGCGCACGGTGTAGGCGAGCATGCGGTCTTCTCTCGCGGAGGCCCGGCCCCGGGGTCTCCGGGGCCGGATGCGGATCCGAGTGGTCGCTGGGGTTACTTCTTGAGGCCCCATTCGCCGACGTTGTACGGCGGTCCGACGTTGGTGGAGTTGTTGCGCATGTTGACGAACCGGGTCTGCACCGCGAGGAAGGTGGGCTTCTGGTAGAGCGGCAGCACGTAGGCGTCGTTGACCATGATCTGGTCGGCCTGGTTGAGCAGGGCGGCGGCCTTGGCCTGGTCCGTCTCGCCGATGGCCGTGCTGATCAGGGAGTCGACCTGCTTGTTGCTGTAGCCGCCGTAGTTGCCGCCGGCTCCGGTCGTCCACAGCTGCTGGGCACCGCTGATCGCGAACGGCGAGGCGACCCAGGCGAAGACGACGATGTCGTACTGGTGGCCGGCGAGGACCGTGCCGAGGTCAGCGGCGCCGATCGGCTTGATCGTGACCTTGATCCCCAGGTTGGCGAGGTCGCTCTGCAGGATCTGGCACTCGCTCTGCCGGATCTGGTTGCCGGTGGTGTAGCGGCAGCTGAAGGGTCCGACCGTCTTGCCGTCCGGGGTCTTCAGTGCGGTGCCGACTCCGGTGAACCTGGCGTCGGTCAGGTACTTCTTGGCCTTGGTGAGGTCACCCGAGCCCTGCCCGCTGGCGCTGACCACGTCCTTGTAACCGGCCGTTCCCGGGACGAAGTTGTGGTTGTAGAGCTGCTTCACGCCGGGATCGAACTGGGCGACCGTCTTGGCCATGATGTCCTTGACGCTGATGGCCGTGAACATCGCCTGCCTGAGGGCCAGGTACTTGCCGATCACCGGGTTGTGCAGGTTGAGGTCGAAGTGCTCCCAGGTCAGTCCGCTGCCTATGGTGTAGGTGACGTTGGGGATGGCCTTGACCTGGTTGACGAGGTCGACCTCGGGCTGCGGGTAGATGCCCTGGACCTCGTTGTTGCGCAGCGCGATCGGCTCCTGGGTGGCGTCCGAGATCACCTTGAAGATCAGCCGTTGCAGGGTGGCCTTCCTGCCCGTCCACTTCGGGTCGGGCTCGTAGGTGGCGTGGTCGTTGTCCACCCACTCGGTCATCCTGTAGGGGCCCGCGGTCGCGTACTTGGTGGGCGGGTTCTTCTGGAAGTACTGCCAGCCCTGGGTCATCTGGGCGGCCGTCATGTGGGCCGCGTCCCCCGCCTTGGCGCCGGAGACCTTCTCGGCGACGTGCGCCGGGTAGAACGGGTAGCCCGCGCCGAACAGGGACTTCCAGTCGGCGTAGGGCTTGGCCATCACCACGGTGACGGTCTTGCCGTTGTCGGAGCCGGTGACCGACTTGATGCGGTCGTAGCCGGCGGTGCTCTCCGGGAGGCAGCCCTTGGTCTGGGTGGAGTCGCTGGCGGGCGGCGGCGGGCAGTCCTTGCCGTCGTTGGTGCGCCAGTAGTAGACGAAGTCGTCGGCGGTGATGGGGGTCCCGTCGTTCCAGGACGCCTTGGGGTTGATCTTGTAGACGAGCGTCTGCGGGCCGGCGCTCGTCTGGGTCGCCGAGGTGACCAGGTCGGTATTGAGCTTGACGCCGAAGTCCGGCTGCGGGACGTAGATCTGGGGCAGCACGGGGGTCAGCGCTTCGGCGTTCTCGAAGGTGTTCCCGTTGGTGTCCTGCACATTCCACTGCTGGATGTTCTTCTCGATGACGTAGGTGAACGTGCCGCCGGCCTTGGTGGCGCCGGAGTTGCAGGTGTCGGCCTTGCCCTGGGTGGCGCAGGAGGTGAGGTCGGCGGAGGTGCCCTTCCCGCCGCTGCGACCGCCGCCTCCTCCGCTGCTGCAGGCGGCGAGCGCCAGGACGAGCCCGGCGGTCAGTGCGAGGCCCCTCGTGAGGGCCGAAGAGTGCGCGCGCATGTCCCTCCTTCAGCCGGTCGTTGGCCGGCTTGTGCACGGCGGCCAGCGGCCGCGAGGAAGTTGAGCTGCGCACCGACGGTAGAACGTCTGTGTACCTGCATCACGTTCTTGTTCATACCGGGACGGCGACAATTCACCCTCGTTTCCCCCCAGGAACCTTCCCCCCCGCGCAAAATCCCCTACACACGCCCCCGAAATGCCAAAGTCCCCGCCAACCTCACTGGTGCGGCAGCAACTTGACGGACTCTCAGGGAATGTCAACCGACCGGGACACCGGCCTCCAGATAGAACGCGGCTCCGCGTTCGCGGGCCCGCAGAGCCCAGCGCAGCCGCTCGTAACGCACCGGGGGCAGCAGGTCGGCGGCCTCCTGCTCGGTGACGAACCGCCAGTCCCGCAGCTCCGGCCCCGGCAGCACCAGCCGCCGCGCCTCGGCGGAGTCGAGCCGGCCGCCGTCGAAGAGCAGGCGCAGGCCGCCGTAGCGGGGCGGCGCGGGCTGCTCCCAGTCGACGACGAGCAGCCCCGGCAGCTCCTCCAGCCGTATCCCGGTCTCCTCCTCGACCTCCCGCACGCCCGCCCGGGCGGGGGCCTCACCGGGCTCGACGACACCGCCCGGGAACTCCCAGCCGGCCTTGTAGGTGGGGTCCACGAGGAGGAACCGGTTGTGCTCGTCGAAGAGGAGGACGCCGGCGGCGACGGTCTCGGCGGTGGGTTCGGGGGTTTGCACTATGTCACATACCGCGGCTTCGCCACTGCCCACCGCCTCCGCCACCCGCACCGCCGTCTCGTACGGGCTGAGCGCGCTGCTGTCGACGAGATGCGCGTCGGCACTGATCCAGGAGGCGAGGGCGGTGCGGTAGGGCTCGATCTGGTCGTACGACCACTGGCGGATCCGCATCTCCCCGTCGGGCAGGTCGGACGGGATCGCCCGGCCGGCTATCCGCTCGCGCAGGATCGTTTCCGCCGGGGTGAGGCACAGGTGCCGGACCGGGATCCGGCGGGCGGCGAGGCCACCGAAGATCTCGTCGCGATACTCCTGGCGCAGCAGCGTCATCGGTACCACCAGGGTTCCGCCCAGCTCCGCGAGCAGCGCGGCCGCGGTGTCGATCACCAGCCGGCGCCAGATCGGCAGATCCTGGAAGTCCCCGACCTCCGCGAGATGCTTGGCCGGCAGCAGGTGTGTCAGCGCCCCGCCGATGAGCTCGGGGTCGAAGAGCGTGCTGTTCGGGATCAGTTCGATCAGTTCACGTGCGGCGGTGGTCTTACCCGCACCGAACGCGCCGTTGACCCAGACGATCACGGACTCCCCCTCTTCTGTTGGCCCCTGTGGCTTGCCCGCTCCACACTGCCACGGAAACCAGTTCCCGTTGAGGGCGCGCAAGCGACGGTGCCGGTGTCCGTCGCCCGGAACACCGGCACTGCCGTCCCCTCGGTCTTCGCCGGGCTACTCCTGACCCAGGAAGTCCGGGTCGGTCTGGAAGCTGTCCTCGCCGACGACATGGCCGACGTGGTCCAGGGCATCCGACACGTACAGGTCGCCGAGCGGGCCGTCGTCGGCCGCGTGGGACGGGGTGATGGCGGCCACGACGAATCCGGTGGCCAGGCTGGCGATGGCGAGCATGCTGCGCTTCTTCATGCCCGTCTCAACTGCGCCGACGGCCGGGGGTCACGGGCTTACCCGCGAGGGGAGCAAGCGGTAAGCCCCGGCGGTCACCGGCTGGACATCGGACCATCCGGGCCGAGCAGGTCCGGGCCGAGCCGGCTCCCGACGAAACATCGAATCATCATCACCGCTCCCTTTCCAACACAGTCAGACGGGTTCTAACGTAATCGCACAGAGCAATGACGCGTACATGGCGTCATCGCACCATGCGCGAGTCGGAGGAACGTAATGACGCGTCACCCTCACACCCGCACGACCCGCCGAAAAGTGATCGGAGCACTGGCCGCGGCCCTGCTGTGTACGGCGGGCCTCGCCGCACCCGCCGTCGCCGCCCCGAAGCCCACCTCTCCCGCCCCGGCCGACGGCCTCGCGCTCACCCCGCCGATGGGTTTCAACAACTGGAACTCCACGCACTGCGGCGCGGACTTCGACGAGGCCATGGTGAAGGGCATCGCCGACCTCTTCGTGGCGAAGGGCCTCAAGGCCGCCGGCTACCGGTACGTCAACCTCGACGACTGCTGGGCGCTGCCCGAACGGGACGCCGACGGCAAGCTGGTCCCGGACCCCGCCCGGTTCCCGGACGGCATCAAGGCCGTGGCCGACTACGTGCACGGCAAAGGCCTCAAGCTCGGCATCTACACCAGCGCCGGCACCAAGACCTGCAACGAGGCCGGCTTCCCGGGCGGCCTCGGGCACGAGTACAGCGACGCGCAGCAGTTCGCCGACTGGGGCGTCGACTACCTCAAGTACGACAACTGCAACAACCAGGGTGTGGACGCAAGACAGCGGTACACCACCATGCGCGACGCGCTCCGGGCGACCGGCCGCCCCATCGTCCTCAGCATCTGTGAATGGGGCGAGAACAAGCCCTGGGAGTGGGCCGCCGACGTCGGCCAGCTGTGGCGGACCACCGGGGACATCAGCGACAGCTGGGGCTCGATGGTGTCGATCCTGAAGCAGAACCTGCCGCTCGCGCCGTACGCGGGCCCCGGGCACTGGAACGACCCGGACATGCTGGAGGTCGGCAACGGCGGGATGACCGACACCGAGTACCGCTCGCACTTCTCGATGTGGTCGGTCATGGCCGCCCCGCTGCTCATCGGGACCGACCTGCGCAAGGCGTCTCCTGCGACCTTCGACATCCTGGACAACAAGGAGGTCATCGCCGTCGACCAGGACCCGCTCGGCAAGCAGGGCACGGTGGTCTCCACGGAGGACGGGCGTTGGGTCGTCGCCAAGGAGATGGCGGACGGCAGCCGCGCGGTCGCCCTGTTCAACGAGTCCGGCTCACCCCGGCGCATCGCGACCTCGGCGGGGGCCGTCGGCCTGCCGAAGGCCCCCGCCTACACCCTGCGCGACCTGTGGCAGCACCGGAGCTACAACACCGCGGGCACCATCTCCGCACTGGTCCCGGCGCACGGCACGGTCCTGGTGCGGGTCGCGGCCGACCGGCACTGGGCAGCCAACCCGCCGGCCGTCGAACTGGGTCTGGACGGCAGCCCGTTCACCGAGCCGGGCAGCACGTCCGCGCTCACCACGTCGGTCACCGACCTCGGCCGTACCGCGGCCGGGAAGGTCTCGGTGTCCCTCACCGGCCCCGCGGGCTGGACCGTCCGGGCGACCTCGCCGACGAAGGCCCCCGCGCTGACGACCGGCCGTGCCCTGCGCACCAGTTGGAAGGTGAGCGCACCCGAAGGGACACCGAGGGGGGCGTACGACCTCACCCTGAAGGCGAGTTACCGGTCGCCGACGGGAACGCGGGCCGAGAGCGCGGCGACGCTCACGCTGACCGTCGCGGACCCACCGCCGGCCGGAAGCTCCTACCTCAGCGACCTGCCCTGGCTGTCGACGAGCAACGGCTGGGGACCGGTGGAGCGCGACATGAGCAACGGGGAGACCGCCGCGGGCGACGGACATCCGATCACCGTCGGCGGGGTGGTGTACGCCAAGGGGCTCGGCACCCACGCGCAGAGCGAGGTCGACTACTACACCGGGAAGGCGTGCGAGAAGGTCACCGCGGACGTCGGGGTGGACGACGAGGAAGCGGCCAACGGCACCGTCTCCTTCGAGGTCTGGGCGGACGGCACCGAGGTCGCCTCGACCGGCGTGCTCACCACCGACATGGCCGCCCAGCCGCTCACCGCGGACGTGACCGGCGCCGAGGTGGTCCGTCTCGTCGTCACCGACGGCGGTGACGGCATCACCTCCGACCACGGGGACTGGGCGAACGCGCGCATCACCTGCTGAGTGCCCGCGCGTCCGTCCCCGGTCCGGTCGGCCGGGCCTGAACCCCGGCCGACCGGACCTGAACGTTCCTGCAGGGCCCGACGAAAGCCGTCGGACCGCCGTCAGACCCCCGCCGCCTCCGCGTCCGGCCTCGCGGCCAGCGCGGCCGCGGCGGCACCCACCAGGCCCGCGTCCGTGCCCATCTGGGCCGGTACGACCGTGAGGCGCTGGACGAAGGAGAGCGTCGCGTAGTCGGTGAGGGCCTTGCGCAGGGGCGTCAAGAGGATGTCCCCCGCCTTGCCGACGCCCCCGCCGATCACCGCGATGTCGATCTCGACCAGGGTCGCGGTGGCCGCGATCCCCGCCGCGAGCGCCTGCGCGGCCCGCTCGAAGGAGGCCACCGCGACGGGGTCGCCGGCCCGGGCCGCGGCCGCCACCGCCGCCGCCGAGGTGTCGCCGTCCGGACCGGGCAGCCAGCCGCCCTCCAGCGCGCGCCGGGCGATGTTGGGGCCGCTCGCGATGCGCTCGACACAGCCGCGCGACCCGCAGGGGCAGGGGTCCCCGTCGAGGTCGACGCTGATGTGGCCGATGTGGCCGGCGTTGCCGGTCGGGCCGGGGTGCAGCCTGCCGCCGAGCACCAGGCCGCCGCCGACGCCCGTCGAGACCACCATGCACAGCGCGTTGTCGTGGCCGCGGGCCGCGCCCTGCCAGTGCTCGGCGGCCGTGATGGCGACGCCGTCGCCGATCAGCTCGACCGGCAGCCCGCCGGCGGCCGCCCGCACCCGCTCGACGAGCGGATAATCCCGCCAGCCGGGCACGTTGACCGGGCTCACGGTGCCGGCGGAGGCGTCCACCGGGCCCGCGCTGCCGATCCCGAGCGAGCGGGCGCGCCCCCACAGCGGTGAACCGGCGAGTTCGCCGACCACCTCCTCGACGGCCCCCATGACCGTCTCGCCGTCCTGCTGGGCGGGCGTCGCGCGCTGGGCGCGCGCCTGGATCCGTCCGTGACCGTCCACCAGCGCGCCGGCGATCTTGGTGCCGCCGATGTCGAGGGCCGCCACGAGGTCGGTGTGCATCAGAGTCAGTTCTCCCCGTCAACCATGAGTAGCCGAGTGACACAACAGGCCGGTCAAGCGGTGGGGACGCAGGCCGGAGATTGCGGTGGACAGTCTCCCTTGCATCTGACAACGTTGTCCAGGCTCTATGCTCGACGCCACATCCTCATACAAACCCACGAGTCTGTGTATCCCTGATACAAACCCAGGAGCCCAGACACAATCCGTGAGCCCATGCATCCCGTGGACGACAGGACAGGACGCCGCATCGTGCCCGAGACCTCCCGCCGCGCAGACCGTCTCCCCGGCTCCCGTTACGGGACCCGGCCGACGATGAAGGACGTGGCGGCGCGGGCCGGTGTGGGCCTCAAGACGGTGTCCCGGGTGGTCAACGGCGAGCCCGGGGTGACCCCGGACACCGAGCGCCGGGTCCAGGAGGCGATCGACGCGCTGGGCTTCCGCCGCAACGACAGCGCGCGGGTGCTGCGCAAGGGCCGTACCGCGAGCATCGGCCTGGTCCTGGAGGATCTCGCCGACCCGTTCTACGGCCCGCTCAGCCGCGCGGTGGAGGAAGTGGCCCGCGCGCACGGGGCGTTGCTCATCAACGGCTCCAGCGCCGAGGACCCGGAGCGGGAGCAGGAGCTGGCGCTCGCGCTGTGCGCGCGGCGGGTGGACGGCCTGGTGGTGATCCCGGCCGGGGACGACCACCGCTACCTGGAGCCCGAGATCAGGGCGGGCGTGGCGACGGTGTTCGTGGACCGCCCGGCCGGGAGGATCGAGGCCGACGTGGTGCTCTCCGACAGCTACGGCGGCGCCCGGGACGGGGTCGCCCACCTGATCGCGCACGGCCACCGCCGGATCGGGTTCATCGGCGACATGCCCCACATCCACACGGCGGCCGAGCGGTTGCGCGGCTACCAGGCGGCGATGGAGGACGCCGGGATAGCCGTCGAGGCCGCGTGGACCTCCCTCGGCGTGACGGACCCGGAGCGGGTGCGCCGGGCCGCCGAGGAGATGCTCTCGGGGCCGGAGCCGATCACGGCGATCTTCGCCGGCAACAACCGGGTCACCGTCACCGTGATCCGCGTCCTCGCCGAGCAGGCCCGCCCGGTCGCGCTCGTCGGCTTCGACGACATCGAACTCGCCGAACTGCTGCACCCGGGCCTCACGGTCGTCGCCCAGGACGCGGCCCTGCTCGGCCGCACGGCCGCCGAACGGCTCTTCCGTCAGCTGGACGGCACCCTCATGGCACCCGAGCGCATCGAGCTGCCGACCAGACTGATCATGCGCGGCTCGGGCGAACTGGCCCCGGCGGACTGAGCCGCGCATGACGGACCGGACGCGCACGGAACCGCGCCACCGCACGGCCCCCGACCGGGATTTCACCGAGGCGAGCCGCGGGAAGACCGGCCGGACGCAGGCGGCGCCGAGCCGCCCGGCGACCGGACGGAGGCCGGCCGCGCCGAGCCGCACGACGGACTGCCGCCCGCACGCCGGTGCGAGCCGCCCGTGACCGGCCGCACGCTCGCGGAGCTGGGTCTCGACGAGGCACCCCGGGACCGTCCGCTGACCTACCCCGGTGCCTGGCCGGCCGACTCCGGGCTTCTCGACGGCGACCGGCTGCTGCCGCTCGGACGTCTGGTGCACGACGAGGACCGGGTACCGGTGCTCGCGGTCGGCTCCAACGCCTCACCCGCCCAGCTCCAGCACAAGATGGCCGAGTTCGGTGTCACCGGGGCCATTCCCATGGTGCGCGCCCGGGTGTGCGGCCTCGACGTCGGCGTCTCCGCGCACGTCAGCCGCCTCGGCTACGTCTCCGCGTCCCCGGTCGCGTCCCCTTCGGCGGTAAGGGAGTTGTTCGTCCTCTGGCTGGACGGGAGGCAGCTGGAGGTGATCGACGCGAGCGAGGGCGTACCGCTGCCGAACGGGAACTTCAGGCGGGCCTGGCTGCCCGCCCCGGCCGTCCGCGCCACCCTCGCGGACGGCACGACGCTCCCCGGTGTGCACGCGTACGTCAACCGGCACGGCGTGCTGCACGACGGCACCGGCGCGCCCCGCCGTCACCCAGGCGAGCACGCCCTGCTCACCGAACTCCTGGCGGAGTCGGCCGAGTTGAGAGAGCTGTTCGGTGGCACGCCCGAGCAGTTCTGCGCGCGGGCGCGAGCCGACGCGGCGCTGTGCGGGCGGGGCACCCGGCTGTTCGCGGAACGGAAGTGGGCGGTCGCGTCGGGGCTGGAGCGGTACGTGCGTGCTCAGCAGACGGGAAGTCCGGGGAGCGGCTCGTCGTTCGTGCCGCCCTCGATGTAGACGTCGCTGATGTACACGCCGGTGTTGCCCTTGTCGTCGTCGGTACGGGCCCACCAGACGTTGGTCCGCCGGCCATGGGTCTCCCGGCGGCCCAGGTCGGTCTGGCAGGAGAACGCGTGGACGCCCTGGCGGACCTTGCCGGCCTTGGCGCCGTCGGCGGTGTAGGCCTTGGCGCCGCCGCTGCTCACCTGGCAGGTGTACGTGCCGTCTCCCGCGGACGCGCAGACCGGGACGGGGGTGGCGGGGGCGGTGGCCGTCGCGGTGGCGGAGGCGGTGTCGGAGGGGCTGGGGCCGGAGGTCTGTGCTCCGGAGGGTGTGGCGGAGGCGCCGTCCGCCGGTCCGGTCGGTGCGCCCCCGGCGGCGTGCGTGGCGCTGCCGGCCGGTACGGCGCCCGTCTCCGCGCCCTGTCCCAGGGGGTCGGCGCCGTCCGGGTGCCTGGCACCGGTGCCGCGGGCGCTCTTGGAGGCGCCGGCCGGCGCCGGGGCGGACGGCCCGGCGTCCGTCCTCGCCGACTGCCCCCTGTCGTTCCGTAACGCGACCGTGAGCCCGGTCGCCGTGAGGACGACGGCGACGGCCACCACGACGAGCACCCGGGCCCGGCGGCGGGTGGGGCCCGGCCGGACGGGTCTCGTCGGTGCGTCCGGGGCGCCGGTCAGGGGCGCGGGCGCTAATCCTCGGGCGGGCACCAGCCCGGCGCCCGGGGTGCCGGCTCCCGTGGCGAGTCCGGCGGCGGGCACCGGGGCGAGCTGTCCGGCGTGCTCCGGGAGGGGCCCCTCCGCGGACTTCCGGACCCGCCCGTCGCCGGCCCCCGCACCGGCCTCCCGCCCGGTTCCCGGGTCAGGCCCCTCCTCCGGCGGTACCGCCGACCCGGCGCCGGTCTCCGGCCGCTCGGGCGCGCGCTCCCGCAGGGCCGTCGTCGGCGTGTCCGGGACCGTTTCCCGCGCCACCGCCCGGAGCAGCGCGCAGGCCTCCTCGGCGTCCGGGCGGGCATCGGGAACCTTGTCCATCAGGCGCCGGAGCACGGGCGCGAGCGGGCCGGCCCTGCGGGGCTCCGGGAGGGGCTCGTCGACGATCGCGGTGAGCGTCGAGAAGGTGGACGTACGGCCGAACGGCGAGGCGCCCTCCACGGCCGCGTACAGGGCGGCGCCGAGGGCCCAGATGTCGGAGGCCGGGCCGGGGGACGCGCCCTTGGCCCGCTCGGGCGCCAAATAGTCCAGGGAACCCACGAGTTCGCCGCTGCCGGTCAGCTGGGTGGCCGAGCCGTCGCCGGGATCCGCCATGGTGGCGATGCCGAAGTCGGTGAGGACGACCCGGCCCGAGCGGTCGAGGAGGATGTTGCCGGGCTTGACGTCGCGGTGCAGGACGCCGACCCGGTGGGCCGCGGCCAGGGCGTCCATGACCTCGGTGCCGACGCGGGCGGCCTCCTGCGCCCCGAGCGTGCCGCGCTCGCGCAGCAGGTCGTCCAGGGAGGGTCCGTCGACCAGTTCCATGACGATGAGCGGGCGGCCGTCGACCTCGGCTATGTCGTGCACGACGACCACCCCGGGGTGGCGTACCCGGGCGGCGGCCCGCGCCTCGCGCTGCATTCGCAGCCGCAGGTCGGCGAGTTCGGGTGCGGCGCTGTCGGTGTAGGCGCGCAGTTCCTTCACGGCGACCTCGCGGCCGAGGACCTCGTCGACGGCGCGCCACACCACACCCATGCCACCGCGCCCGAGCCTGGCCACGACCCGGTACCGCCCTGCCAGCAGGCGACCGGTCCCGTCAGCCTGTCCGTACGAACCCGACACCGCAGCCCCGTTCCTGAACGTCCGTGAATGGCGCACCAGAGTACGGGTCGGTGACAGGGTCAGTTCAAGTCGGCTGGAAAAGCTGTGACTTGACCGGTACGCGCTACTTCCCGGAGGCCGTCAGACCGCCGCGCCTGGGCATCGCGAAGGCCTCCAGGTCGGCCCGGGTCAGGCCGGTCAGCCGGGCCACCTCGCCGTTGTCGAGGGCGCCGCAGTCCAGGCCGCGCAGCAGGTAGCCGCTGAGGGCCTTGGCGGTGGCGGGCTCGTCCATGACGTCGCCCCCGGCGCGGTTGACGTACCGGGCGAGCCGGGCGGCCGCCTGCTCCAGGCCCTCGCGGTAGAAGGCGAACACGGCCGCGTACCGGGTCGGCAGATGTCCGGGGTGCATGTCCCAGCCCTGGTAGTAGGCGCGGGCGAGGGCGCGCCGGGTGAGGCCGTAGTGCAGCCGCCAGGCGTCGTGCACCCGGGCCGTCGGGCCGACCGGCAGGACGTTGGTGGAGCCGTCCGAGACGCGTACGCCCGTACCGGCGGCGGCGACCTGCATGACCGCCTTGGCGTGGTCGGCGGCCGGGTGGTCGCTCGCCTGGTGGGCGGCGGAGACCCCGAGGCAGGCGCTGTAGTCGAAGGTGCCGTAGTGGAGCCCGGTGGCGCGGCCTTCGGCGGCCTGGATCATCCGGGCGACGGTGGCGGTGCCGTCGGTGGCGAGGATGGACTGGCTGGTCTCGATCTGGATCTCGAACCCGATCCGGCCGGACTCCAGCCCGTGGATCTTCTCGAAGGCCTCCAGGATCCGGGCCATCGCGGTGACCTGTTCGGGGTAGGTCACCTTGGGCAGGGTGAGCACGAGCCCGGCGGGCAGTCCCCCGGCCGCGATCAGCCCGGTGAGGAAGATGTCGAGGGTGCGGATGCCCCGGTCGCGCACCGGTGCCTCCATGCACTTCATCCGGATGCCCATGTACGGCGCCGCGGTGCCCTCGGCGTACGCCTCGGCGATGAGCCGGGCGGCGCGGGCGGCGGTCTCGTCCTCCTCGGCGTCGGGGCGGGGGCCGTAGCCGTCCTCGAAGTCGACGCGCAGGTCTTCCACCGGCTCCCGCTCCAGTTTGGCGCGGACCCGGGAGTGGACGGGCTCGGCGAGCTCTTCGGGCAGGCCGAGGACGGCGGCGAAGGCGGCGGCGTCGGGGGCGTGTTCGTCGAGGGCGGCGAGGGCCCGGTCGCCCCAGGAGCGGATCGTGCCGGCCGTGAAGGCGTCGCCGGGGACGTACACGGTGTGGACGGGCTGACGGGTCCCCGGATCACCCGGATAGCGGCGCTCCAGTTCGGCGTCGACGGGTGCGAGGGAGGCGCTGATCTCCTCACTGACGGCGCCCGCGAGGCTCGTCTCCACCTTCTCCTGCCGGCCCTGACCCATCCCACACCCTCCTGTTTTCCACTGTACGGAATCAACAATCCGTTGAATGAAGGTATCCGGGCGTCTCGCGGGCGGTCAACACCGTGTCCACGGGGCGACACGCCCCCGTCTGGGCACGTTCACGCTCGTCACACCCGTGGGTATCACACTGCTCAACGCCCGCCCGTCCGGCTTGTGCCTCCCTGAAGGAGCCGTCGTGCCGAACCAGCGTCGAGTCACCCGCCGGCTGGGACTGCAGACCCTGTTGGCCGCAGCGGTCACCGTGCCCCTCTCCAGCGCCGCGATCACCACCTCGTCCGCCTCGTCCGCCTCCTCCGCCTCCTCCGTCGGCTCGCGGGCCCGCCGGGCCGCCACCCTCGCGGCACCGGCGCGGCCGGCCCCCCGGCTCGACGTCATGACCTTCAACCTGCGGTACGCCGGCACCGCCGAGCCCAACAGCTGGGCCGACCGCCGCCCGGTGATGGCCGAACTCCTGCGCCGCGCACAGCCCCAGGTCATGGGCACCCAGGAGGGCCTCTACCAGCAGCTGCGCAACATCGACAGCGACCTCGGACCGCACTACGACTGGGTCGGCACCGGCCGCGAGGGCGGCAGCCGCGACGAGTCGTCGGCCGTCTACTACGACCTGCGGCGCCTGGAACCGCTGGAGCACTACACCTTCTGGCTCTCCGACACCCCGGAGGTCATCCGCTCCAACACCTGGGGCGCCGCCTTCCCCCGCATCGTCACCTGGGTCCGCTTCCGCGACCTGGCCGACGACGGGCGGGAGTTCTACGTCGCCAACACCCACTTCGACCAGAAGAGCCAGTACGCCCGCGAGCGCAGCGCCACGCTCCTGGTCAGGCGGATCGCGGAGTTCGACCGGAGGCTGCCCGTGGTGGTGACCGGCGACTTCAACGCCTACGCCCACAAGAACCGGGCCTACGACACCCTGGTGGACTCGGGGCTCCTCGACACCTGGGACGCGGCGGAGCACCGCGGCCCGCAGTACGCGACCTTCCACGGCTACCACCGCCTCAAGCCCGACGGCGAGCGGATCGACTGGGTCCTGACCTCGCCGGGCGTGACCACGCACCGGGCGACGATGGACACCTTCTCGATGCACGGCCAGTTCCCGAGCGACCACCTGCCCGTGCAGGTCTCGCTGAGCCTGCGCTGAACCGGGGCCGCTCGCGCACGACGAGGCCCCCGCGACCGGTGCCGGTCGCGGGGGCCTCGACTGCCCTGCGGCGGTGATCAGCCCTTGCGGGCCTTGACCTCCTCGGTCAGCTGCGGGACGACGTCGAAGAGGTCGCCGACCACGCCGAAGTCGACCAGCTCGAAGATCGGGGCCTCGGCGTCCTTGTTGACGGCGACGATGGTCTTCGAGGTCTGCATGCCCGCGCGGTGCTGGATCGCGCCGGAGATGCCGTTGGCGATGTACAGCTGCGGGGAGACGGACTTGCCGGTCTGGCCGACCTGGTTGGTGTGCGGGTACCAGCCGGCGTCGACGGCGGCACGCGAGGCACCGACGGCCGCGCCGAGGGAGTCGGCGAGGGCCTCGATGATCGCGAAGTTCTCGGCGCCGTTGACGCCGCGGCCGCCGGAGACCACGATCGCGGCCTCGGTCAGCTCCGGACGCCCGGTCGACTCGCGCGGGGTACGGCCGGTCACCTTGGTGCCGGTCGCCTTGTCCGAGAAGGTCACCGCGAGGGCCTCGACCGCGCCGGCGGCCGGGGCGGCCTCGACGGCGGCGCTGTTGGGCTTGACCGTGATGACCGGGGTGCCCTTGGAGACGCGGGACTTGGTGGTGAAGGACGCGGCGAACACCGACTGGGTGGCCACCGGACCCTCGTCACCGGCCTCCAGGTCGACGGCGTCGGTGATGATGCCGGAGCCGATGCGCAGCGCGAGGCGGGCGGCGATCTCCTTGCCCTCCGCGGAGGACGGCACCAGCACGGCGGCCGGGGAGACGACCTCGACGGCGGCCTGCAGGGCGTCGACCTTCGGGACGACCAGGTAGTCGGCGTACTCGGACGCGTCGTGAGTGAGGACCTTGACCGCGCCGTGCTCGGCCAGCGCGGCGGCGGTGTCGGCGGCGCCGTTGCCGAGCGCGACGGCGACGGGCTCGCCGATGCGGCGGGCGAGGGTCAGCAGCTCCAGGGTGGGCTTGCGGACGGCACCGTCCACGTGGTCGACGTAGACGAGGACTTCAGCCATGGGAATGCTCTCCTGCTTGGATCAGTTGAGGGACGGTCGGCGCGTGCGGGGCTCAGATGAACTTCTGGCCCGCGAGGAACTCGGCGAGCTGCTTGCCGCCCTCGCCCTCGTCCTTGACGATCGTGCCCGCGGTGCGGGCCGGACGCGCGGTGGCGTCCTGGACCGCGGTCCAGGCACCCTCCAGGCCGACCTCCTCCGCCTCGAGGTCGAGGTCGGACAGGTCCCAGGACTGAACCGGCTTCTTCTTGGCGGCCATGATGCCCTTGAAGGACGGGTAACGCGCCTCACCCGACTGGTCGGTGACGGACACGACCGCCGGCAGGGAGGCCTCCAGCTGCTCGCTCGCGGCGTCGCCGTCGCGGCGGCCCTTGACCGTGCCGTCCTCGACCGAGACCTCGGAGAGCAGGGTGACCTGCGGGACGCCGAGGCGCTCGGCGAGCAGGGCCGGCACGATGCCGGCGGTGCCGTCGGTGGAGGCCATGCCGGAGACCACCAGGTCGAAGCCGGCCTTCTCGATCGCCTTGGCCAGCACCAGCGAGGTGCCGATGGCGTCGGTGCCGTGCAGGTCGTCGTCCTCGACGTGGATCGCCTTGTCCGCGCCCATGGACAGCGCCTTGCGGAGCGCGTCCTTGGCGTCCTCGGGACCCACGGTCAGCACGGTGACCTCGACGTCGTCGTCCGAGTTCTCCGCGATCTGCAGCGCCTGCTCGACCGCGTACTCGTCCAGCTCGGAGAGGAGACCGTCCACGTCGTCACGGTCGACGGTCAGGTCATCGGCGAAGTGCCGGTCGCCAGTGGCGTCGGGCACGTACTTCACAGTGACAACGATCCTCAGGCTCACGCCGGCTCTCCTACTGCATCGTCTTTTCTGGGCTGCCTCTTGCAGGCAGCATAGGCGCCCCAAGCGGCTCATCCCGGTCGGGGCGGCCGCGCGCTCCGAACGAAATATTACTCATCAGTACACCCAGTTCGTTCCCGCTAAGCAAGCGCTTTGAACTGTGACCTTCGCAACGCAGCGTAACCGGAACTCGACGCGTTCGCAGAACGAGCGGCACGTGATCCGCGGAACCGGTGGCGCGTGATCAGTCCCGCAGCCCGTTGAAGGCGCCCTGGTGATACAGGAGCGGCCGGCCGGCGCGGGAGGGATCGCCTACGAGCACCTCGGCGAGCACGATCCGGTGGTCACCGGCCGGCACCCGCGCCACGACCCGGCACACCAGCCACACCAGCACGTCGTCGAGGACCGGGACGCCCTCGTGGCCGTCCCGCCAGCTGGTGGGCGACCCGAACCGGTCGGCGCCGCTGCGCGCGAAGGTGGCCGCGAGCTCCGCCTGGTGCTCGCCGAGGATGTGGACGCCGATGTGCTCGGCGGTGGATATCGCGGGCCAGCTGGAGGCGCCCGTACCGACGCCGAAGGAGAGCATCGGGGGCTCGGCGGAGACGGAGGTGAGGGAGGTGGCGGTGAAGCCGACCGGGCCGTGGGCGCCGCGTGCGGTGATCACCGCCACACCGGCCGCGTGCCGCCTGAAGGCGGAGCGGAGCAGGTCGGGAGAGGCGAGCCGGAGGGCGCCGAGGTCGGGTATGGCCGTCATGGAGTTGTCCTTCTGCGGGAGGCGATCGTCGGGTCCGGGGCTGCTCAACAGCCCGGACAGCGCGCGCTCGCGGTGCGGGCCAGGTCCACGTGGACCCGTCCGAAGAGAAGGAGTTCCTGAGGCATACGGTCAGGCTGACGATAGGTGGTGCGCCCAGTCAAGTACGTTCCGCGATATGGGAGGTGCCTCACCGTCATCGTCATGGCCGTCAGACCGCCTCGCCCAGCGCGGCGATGACGTCCGCCTTGCGGGGCTGTCCGGTGGCCCGGCGCACCACCCGGCCGGTCGCGTCGAGCACCAGCACGGTGGGGGTCTTGAGGATCTCCAGCTCGCGTACGAGGTCCAGGCGGGCCTCGGCGTCGATCTCGACGTGGGTGACGCCGGGGACCATCCCGGCGACCTCGCCCAGCACCCGCCGGGTGGCCCGGCAGGGGGCGCAGAAGGCACTGGAGAACTGCACCAGCGTGGCCCGTTCGCCCAGTTCGCCGCCGAGTTCGGCCGCCCCGAGCCGTTTGCCGTCGTCGCGCCCGCGCACCCGTACCCTCCCGCTCCGCCGCCTGTGCAGCACTCCGTACACACTCGCCGCCGCGAGCACCGCCACGCACACCACCAGTCCGGTCATCACCGGACAAGGATCCACGAGACGGCTCACCGAAGGGAAAAGCGTTCACGAGACTGCAAAGATTCCCGACTCCCCTGCCGGCCCGCGGGGCGGAATCCTTGGTTCATGGACATTGACGCACGTGGGCCGCGGTTCGCGGCGACCGTGACGACGGTCGTACTGGCCGCCGCCCTCATCACCCGAAGCCCCTGGATCCTCGCCTGGCAGACGCTGGCGTTCGCGCTCGGCGCGGCCGGCGGAGTGACCAAATCACCTTACGGCTGGGCGTTCCGGACGCTCGTACGACCGCGCCTCGGCGCCCCGAGCGAGTTCGAACCGCCGGAGCCCCCGCGGTTCGCACAGGCGGTCGGACTGGTCTTCGCGGGGCTCGGTCTGGTCGGATTCGCGCTCGGCCCGGCGTGGTTGGGCCTCGCGGCGACCGGGCTCGCGCTCGCCGCGGCCTTCCTCAATGCGGCGTTCGGGTACTGCCTGGGGTGCGAGATGTTCCTGCTCATGCGGCGGTTGACGGCCCGCCCGGAGTAAAGGAGCGTTAAAAGCGCGAGGTGGATCAAGGGGCCCAACGTGACGAGGATCTCGCCACGCCCGGGCACCAGGGCTGGCTACCCGTCCGTTCTTCGGGCACGATCTGCGAGACGCCGTAAACCTACGGCTCCGTAACTTCCCGCCGGGAGCCCCTTTCCCAGGCAGAGCAGAAAGGGTCCGCCCCGCCCATGGCAGAGCTGGTCTACCGTCCCGTCATCGGTTTCGCCAAGACGCTGTTCAAGGTCTGGGACCTCAAGATCGACTGCCAGGGTTCGGAGAACATCCCGCGCTCGGGCGGCGCCGTGCTGGTGAGCAATCACATCAGCTACCTGGACTTCGTCTTCGACGGCCTGGCGGCGCTGCCGCAGAAGCGCCTGGTGCGGTTCATGGCGAAGGAGTCGGTGTTCCGGCACCGGATCTCCGGCCCGCTGATGCGCGGGATGAAGCACATCCCGGTGGACCGCAAGCAGGGCGAGGCCGCCTACCAGCACGCGCTGGACTCGCTGAAGTCCGGTGAGATCGTGGGGGTCTTCCCGGAGGCCACGATCTCCCAGTCCTTCACGCTGAAGAGCTTCAAGTCGGGTGCCGCGCGCCTCGCGCAGGAGGCCGGTGTCCCGCTCGTGCCGATGGCCCTGTGGGGCACCCAGCGCATCTGGACCAAGGGCCAGCCGCGCAACTTCAAGCGCGACCACCTGCCCATCACCGTCCGGGTCGGCGAGCCGGTCGACGCGCCCCGGGACCAGTACGCGGGCGCCATCACCCGCCGGCTGCGCGAGCGCGTCCAGGAGCTCCTCGACGCCGCCCAGCGTGCCTACCCCGGCCGCCCGAAGGACGCGTCCGACAGCTGGTGGCTCCCGGCCCACCTGGGCGGCACGGCTCCGACGCTGGACCAGCTGAAGGCCGCCGAGGCCGTCTGAGTCTCAGCCCGCCGGCTCCGGCGCGCGCACCTCGACACGGGCGCCCGGGCTGAACTTCGCCAGCAGTTCGGCGAGTTCGGCGCCCGCCGCCACCACCTCCGGCACCGGCATCGGGGCGAGGCTCTCCAGTAGAAAGACCGCCGAGGTGGTCCGCTCCGTGAGGCGGGTGCGCGGGCCCTGGCGCCAGTTCCACCGGCGGCAGGTGACTCCCGCGTCGTCGCACCACACGACCTCGCCGGCATCGGGGTGCTCGACGGTCTCCTCGCCCCCGGTCACGGTGACGAAGTCCTCCTCGCCCGTGGCGCGCACCAGCCGCATCCCACCCTGCACGAGGTCGAGGTCCTCACCGCCGACCGGGATCAGGTGGGCGACGCTGATGGCGTTGTAGAGGTCCACGAGCAGGTTGATCCGGGGCAGGCCGCCGTCCGCGAGGGCCCGCTTGGCCAGCGCCTCGGCCGAGTTGCGGGTGCGGGACGGCTTGGAGCCGAAGGCCGTGTAGGCGGCCCGCCAGGCCACCATGTGCGGGTCCTCGTGCGGGGCACGTCCGTCGAGGCGTCCGGCCAGCCGACGGGCCGCGTCGTCGAGGAGCGCCGAACTCGCCTCCGTGCTGGGCCCGTTGACCAGGCCGTGAGCCTCGATGACGACGTGCGTGAAGCCGGGCGCGAGAGCGCGCACCTCGTCGGACACGGTGAGCGTGAGAGTCATGGGCGTTGCCTCAGAGTGCGGTGGGGAGCGTCTTCCAGAGATACGGACGGTCGGGCGCCGCCTTGAGCGCGCCGAGCACGGCCGGGTGAGGTTCAGCGTACAGGACCGGATAGTCCATCTCATTGGACTGCGGGTCGGGGACCCAGGCCAGCCGTTCGCCGGCGAGGGAGAACTGCGCGTCCACGCCCGACGTGTTGCCGCGCGGGTCCTGCCGGTGCCAGGCACCGTGGAAGCGGACGGCGACCAGACCGTGCACGACGTGACCGCCGGCGTCATCGTCGTGCGCGAGGCGCTGGTAGCACAGGGCCGTGGGAATGTCCTCGGCGCGCAGCAGCGCCGCCAGCGCATGGGCCTTGGCGTGACAGATACCCGTGCGCCGCTCCAGCACGTCCGAGGCCCGCCAGGTCACACGCAGGTCTCCGGTGTCCTGCGAGTGCGGGATGGCGTCCCGCACGAACTCGTATGCGGCGCGTGCATAGCCATACGAGTCGTCGACTCCCGCAGCCAGCCGGGCGGCCGTATCCAGGACCAGCGGATGGCGATGGTCGATGGCCTCGTCAGCGGCCAAGTAGGCGGACAGGTCGGCGGACTTCTGGATCGGCTCCATGCCCGCAGAGCATAGGAATGCGATCACCCGAGAGTCAATGAATTTTCAGGTGATCGCATAGCTATGCAGCGAGCGGGTCTGTGATGCCCCGTCAAGGGCGCGGGGCTGTGTCGACATGCGGCTCCGCCGCGTGGCCGCGACCAGCCACGACGGCGCCGCAGCCGGAAGATCACGTCACCCCGGCGGAGCCCTCAGCGCGCCATCTCCTCCTTGAGCGCCGCCACGAACGCGTCCACGTCCTCCTCGGTCGTGTCGAACGCGCACATCCAGCGCACGTCCCCGGCCGCCTCGTCCCAGAAGTAGAACCGGAAACGCTTCTGGAGCCGCAGGCTCACGTCGTGCGGGAGCCGCGCGAAGACGCCGTTGGCCTGCACCGGGTGGAGGATCTCCACGCCGTGCACGGCCCGTACGCCCTCGGCGAGCCGCTGGGCCATCTCGTTGGCGTGCCGGGCGTTGCGCAGCCACAGGTCCTTGGCGAGCAGGGCCTCCAACTGGACCGACACGAAGCGCATCTTGGAGGCGAGCTGCATGGACAGCTTGCGCAGGTGCTTCATGTGGCTGACGGCGTCCTGGTTGATCACCACGACGGCCTCGCCGAAGATCGCGCCGTTCTTGGTGCCGCCCAGGGAGAGGATGTCCACGCCGACGGCGTTGGTGAACGTACGCATCGGGACGTCAAGGGAGGCCGCCGCGTTGGCTATCCGGGAGCCGTCCAGGTGCACCTTCATGCCGTGCGCGTGGGCGTGCTCGCAGATCGCGCGGATCTCGTCGGGCGTGTACAGGGTGCCCAGCTCGGTGCTCTGGGTGATGGACACCACCTGGGGCATGGCGCGGTGCTCGTCGTCCCAGCCGTACGCCTGCCGGTCGATGAGGTCCGGGGTGAGCTTGCCGTCGGGGGTGGGCACGGTGAGCAGCTTGAGGCCGCCCATGCGCTCGGGGGCGCCGCCCTCGTCGACGTTGATGTGCGCGCTCTCGGCGCAGATCACCGCGCCCCAGCGGTCGGTGACCGCCTGGAGCGCGACGACGTTGGCGCCGGTGCCGTTGAAGACCGGGAAGGCCTCCGCCGTGGCCCCGAAGTGGCTGCGGACGATCCGCTGGAGGTTCTCCGTGTACTCGTCCTCGCCGTACGCCACCTGGTGGCCGCCGTTGGCGAGGGCCAGGGCGGCCAGTACCTCGGGGTGGGCTCCGGCGTAGTTGTCACTGGCGAAACCGCGGACCTGCGGGTCGTGGTGGCGACGCGCGTCGGTCCTGGGAGGGTTCACGGCTTCTCGGTCAGCCACAGACGGTTTCCGTTCACTTCGGCGGCGGACCTGCTCCAGACGCCCTCGACGGCCTCGGCGAGGTCCTTGACGTCCGTGAAGCCCGCGAACTTCGCGTTGGGACGCTCGGCGCGCATCGCGTCGTGCACCAACGCCTTCACCACCAGGATGGCAGCAGCGGAGGTGGGGCCCGCCTCGCCCCCGGCCTTGCGGAAGCCGTCGGCCATGGCGAGCGTCCAGGCCTCGGCGGCCGCCTTGGCCGCGGAGTAGGCGGCGTTGCCGGCGGTGGGCTTCGCCGCGCCGGCGGCGCTGATCAGCACGTACCGGCCGCGCTCGCTGCGCTGCAGGCCGTCGTAGAAGGCCAGGGAGGTGTGCTGGACGGTGCGGATCAGCAGCTTCTCCAGCAGGTCCCAGTCGGCGAGGTCGGTCTCGGCGAAGGTGGCGCTGCCGCGCCAGCCGCCGACCAGGTGGACCAGGCCGTCGATCCGGCCGTGGTCCTTCTCGATGCGGTCGGCCCAGGCCCGGGTCGATTCCAGGTCGAGCAGGTCGACCGTCTCGCCGGTGACCACGGCGCCGCCGCCCGCGTAGCGCGCCGCGTCCACGGCCTCCGCGAGCCGCTCGGGGCTGTTGTCGGCGCCGACGACGGTCGCGCCCGCCTCCGCCAGCCTGACCAGCGTCGCGTGCCCGGCGGGTCCGCCCGCCCCGGCCACCGCGATCACCGCACCACTGAGAGACCCGTTGCCCGCCATGTGCTTCCCCTCTTGAGCAGTGTTCCGCAGATCCTGAACAGTGTTCCGCAGCAGGTCGCTCACGCGGCGACCGGCTCGGCGCTGTCCGCGGTGATGCCCTTGGTCTCGGCGATCACGTTCTTCAGCTTCTTGGACAGGGCCTCGTAGAACATGCTCAGCGGAAACTCGTCGGGAAGCACGTCGTCCACGAGCTTGCGCGGCGGCAGGGTCAGGTCCAGGGCGTCCGGGCCCTTGGCCCACTTGGAGCCCGGGTGCGGCGCGAGGTAGGTGGCGACCAGCTCGTAGCCGGCGAACCAGTGGACGAGCTTCGGACGGTCGATGCCGTCCTTGTACAGCTTCTCGATCTCGGCGCACAGCTGGTTGGTGACCTGCGGGGCGCGCTCCCAGTCGATGGCGAGCTTGTTGTCGGTCCAGCGGACCACGTCGTGCTTGTGCAGGTAGGCGAAGAGCAGCTGGCCGCCGAGCCCGTCGTAGTTGCGGACCCGGTCGCCGGTGACCGGGAAACGGAACATGCGGTCGAAGAGCACCGCGTACTGCACGTCCCGGGCCTGCGGGACGCCGTCGGCCGCCAGCTTCACGGCCTCCTTGAAGGCGGTGAGGTCGCAGCGCAGTTCCTCCAGGCCGTACATCCAGAACGGCTGGCGCTGCTTGATCATGAACGGGTCGAACGGCAGGTCCCCGTGGCTGTGGGTGCGGTCGTGGACCATGTCCCACAGGACGAAGGCCTCCTCGCAGCGCTTCTGGTCGTGGACCATCGCGGCGATGTCCTCGGGGAGCTCGAGGCCCAGGATGCCGACGGCGGCGTCGGTGACCCGGCGGAAGCGGGCGGCCTCGCGGTCGCAGAAGATGCCGCCCCAGGAGAATCGTTCCGGCGCTTCGCGTACGGCGATGGTCTCGGGGAAGAGGACGGCGGAGTTGGTGTCGTAGCCGGCCGTGAAGTCCTCGAACTTGATGCCGCAGAAGAGCGGGTTGTCGTACCGGGTGCGCTCCAGCTCGGCCAGCCAGTCCGGCCAGACCATGCGGAGCACGACCGCCTCCAGGTTGCGGTCCGGGTTGCCGTTCTGCGTGTACATCGGGAAGACGACCAGGTGCTGGAGGCCGTCCGCGCGGCCCGCGGCGGGCTGGAAGGCGAGCAGCGAGTCGAGGAAGTCGGGCACCTGGAAGCCGCCGACGGCCCAGCGCCGCAGGTCCGTCACCAGCGCCTGGTGGTAGCCGGCGTCGTGCGGGAGCAGCGGGGACAGCTCTTCCACGGCTTCGACGACACGCCCTACGGCCGCGTCGGCCTCGGCCCGTGCGGGCGCGCCCTCGGCCTCGAAGTCGATCGATCCGTCCTTCGACTGCCATGGCCGGATCCGTTCCACGGCATCCTTGAGCACGGGCCACGCCGGGTGCTCGACCACCCTGGTCACGGGAGAGACCTGTCCCTCCGAACCCGCCTGCACAAGAATTTCCGTCATGACCCATCCTCCACGGGAGAAGCTTCCGTAAGCACACCGTATGCGTACGGGGTTTCTCCCAGCAAGGGGGCTCTCGGGAAATTATCCTGTGGCATCCCTCCTTCACCGCGCTTTTTCCTGTGCGAAACCGTGAAGGCGCTCACATTCACTACGGCCCGTGACGAGGCGTCAGCTCCGGCGGACCGCACGGATCCGGCCGGTCAATGAGCGGGGGGACGCGCCCACCACCGGGTGACCGCCGACCGGGGCACGGGCCAGGCGCCGCGCGCCCGGCACACCAATCCCCCGCGTACGTACGGGTTCATCGCGACGGGCGGCCATTAGGCTGCGCCCAGCAGCGTGGACAGCGACGTCCGTCGTACGGTCCGCACGTCTGCCCCCCACCGCCGCCGTCGACGGAAGCGAGTTGAATCTTGAACTTCCTCACCATCGGTCACCGCGGAGTCATGGGCGTCGAGCCCGAGAACACCCTCCGTTCCTTCGTCGCCGCCCAGCAGGCCGGCCTCGACCTGATCGAACTCGATCTTCACCTCAGCAAGGACGGCGCCCTCGTCGTCATGCACGACGCGGAGGTGGACCGCACGACCGACGGCACCGGACCGATCGCCGACAAGACCCTGGAGGAACTGCGCGCGCTGGACGCGGGCCGGGGCGAGCGGGTGCCGGTGTTCGAGGAGGTCCTGGACGCGGTGCGCACGCCGTTGCAGGCCGAGATCAAGGACGTGGCCGCGGCCCGGGCGCTGGCCGAGGTCATGCAGCGGCGGGACCTGGTGTCCCGGGTCGAGGTGTCCTCGTTCCATGACGAGGCGGTCGCCGAGATCGCCCGGCTGGTGCCGGGGGTGCGCACCGCGCTGATCGCCAGCCGCTACGGCACCGATGTCGTAGAACGGGCCCAGGAGGCGGGGGCGGCCACCCTCTGCCTGAACATCCGCAGGCTGACCCTGGAGGTCGTGGAGCACGCCCGCAAGGCGGACCTGCGGGTCATCGGCTGGGTGGTGAACACCCAGGACGACCTGCGGCTGGTGCGCGCGCTCCAGCTGGACGGCGCGACGACCGACTACCCGGAGATCAAGCGCACCGCCCGCTTCACGGCCTGACCAGCCGCCCGCGCCTCACACCAGCGGCTTGACCAGCAGCTCGAACTCCAGGTCGTCACGGAGCGGAATGCCGAAGCGCTCCTCGCCGTACGGGAACGGCGTCGTCTTTCCCGTACGGCGGTAGCCGCGCCGCTCGTACCAGGCGATGAGGTCCTCGCGCACCGAGATCACCGTCATGTGCATCTCGGTCACGCCCCAGTCCTCGCGCACCCGGCGCTCCGCCTCGGCGATGACGACCTTGCCGAGGCCGGCGCCCTGGAGGGCGGGGCTCACCGCGAACATGCCGAAGTAGGCGTGGTCGCCGCGGTGTTCGAGCTGGCAGCAGGCGACGACTCGGCCGTCCCGCTCGCCGACGAGGAGCTTGCCGTCCGGCGCCTTGATCACGTCGAGGACGCCCTCCGGGTCGGTGCGCTGCCCCTTCAGGATGTCCGCCTCGGTGGTCCAGCCGACGCGGCTGTCGTCGCCCCGGTAGGCCGACTCGATCAACGCGACCAGGACGGCCACGTCGGTGTCGGTGGCGTCGCGGAAGGTCGGTCCGGCGGCGACGTTCTCCATGAGCGGGTTCTCCGTTCTCGAGCGCTACTGAGCCGGCCCCGAGCCTATCCCCGCTCCCCCGCCCCCCTTCCCGGCGCCCGTGCCACCCGGCTCCCGCCGTGGCCTGCCACTACGCTCCGGTCGCATGGTGCATGTACTGAGCAGCCGTACGCTGATCCACCCCACCGACCCCGAGCGGTCCCGGGCCTTCTACGGTGAGCGGCTCGGGCTCGCCGTCTACCGCGAGTTCGGTGAGGGTCCGGAGCGCGGCACGGTCTACTTCCTCGGCGGCGGCTTCCTGGAGGTCTCCGGCCGGTCGGACACGCCGCCCTCGCCGGCCGTGCAGCTGTGGCTGCAGGTCGCGGACGCCGCGGCGGCGCACGAGGAGCTGGTGGCGAAGGGCGTCGCGATCGTGCGCCCGCCCGTGAAGGAGCCGTGGGGCCTGGTCGAGATGTGGATCGCCGATCCGGACGGGACCCGGATCGCGCTGGTGGAGGTTCCGGCCGACCATCCGCTGCGGTACCGGCCGGGGATCTGAGCGGCCCGACGGCAGTGCCGCGCCATGCCGCAGGTCGTCCACGGCGCCGTCGTGGCTGGTCGCTCGGTTCCTCCCCCAGCCTTCGGCCGGGGTACCCCCGGCGCCTGTTCGGGACGCTGCCGCACCGGCCGGATCAGACCCGCAGCGCCCCCGTCCGCCCCTCCAGTCGGCCCAGCAACTGCGCGAGGAGCCCGGCCAGTTCGCCCTGCCCCTCGGGGGCGACGACGGACAGCACGGCGCTCTCGTAGGCGAGCTGCTCGGGCAGGATGCCGTCGACGAGTTCGCGGCCCGCGTCGGTGAGGCGGAGGTGGGCGACCCTGCGGTCACGGGCGTCGCCGCGCCGCTCGACCAGGCCGCGCTCGGTGAGCTGCTTGAGGCGTTTGGTGACGGCGGCGCCGGAGGAGAAGGTCTCCTTGGCGAGTTCGCTCGGGGTCAGCTCGTGGCCGGTGCGGCGGAGCGCGCCGAGCAGGTCGAACTCGGGGCGGCTGAGGCCGGCCCGGCGCAGCGGGGCGTCCTCGGCCTGCTGGAGGAGGGCGGCGCAGCGGTTGATCCGGCCGATGACCTCCATGGGACCCGTGTCCAGCGCGGGATGGACGCTCCGCCACTGCCCGACCACGGCCGCGACCGTGTCGTCCCGGGCGGCGGCGCCGCCCGCACCGTTGCTCACGAAGTCTTCCGCGCCCCTGTCCGCGTCGCTCCCGGCCGCCGGCCGTCCGTTGGTCGCCGTCATGGCCGTACGTCCTCCGTTGTCCTCGCGCCGTCCCAGGAGTGCGCTTCCTGGCGTCGTACCGTCGCGGCGAGCGTACGGTGTCCGGACTGCTCGGCGAGCACGACCCGCTCCTGGGGCAGCGCGCCCTGCCACCACTCCCCGGACGCGGCGTCGGCGGCGGCGCGCAGGTCGGCCAGGGCCGCGGACAGGGCGCGCCGGGCGGTCTCCAGGGCGCGCGGGGCCGGCTGCGGCCCGGCGAGCAGGCGGGCGGCCTGTTCGCGGGCCTGTTCGACGGCGGTCAGAGCGTGTCCGATGCGGTCGCCGGCCCGCCGGTTGGTGACGACGACGGCGGTGGCGAAGCCGACGAGGGCGCCGACCAGGGTGTCCACGACCCGCTCGGTGATCAGCTGTCCCGCGTCCTGGGTGCGGGCGAACTCGGTGACGAGCAGGGCCATCGGGGTGACGCAGACACTCCCGAGCCAGTAGTTGCGGCCGATCAGTGCCTCGGCGCCGAAGTTGAAGGCGAGGCAGCACAGCACCAGGGCGACCGGATGGAGGTGGGCGAGCGGGACGACGGCGGCGAAGACGAAGACGCCGAGGAGGTTGCCGACGACGCGCTGGACGCCCCGGCTCCAGGTGAGGGTGACGTTGGCCTGGTAGAGGGAGGCGGCGGTGACCAGCGCCCAGTAGGGGCGGCCGACACCCAGGGCGAGGGAGGCGTAGCCGGCCAGGGCGCAGCCGAGCGCGGTGCGGACGGCGAAGGGGGCGAGCGGGCCGAGTCGGCGCCACAACGGGCGGCGCGGGACGGAGAGCTCGGCGTCGATGCCGAGCAGGTCGTCGTCGGCGCCGGCGACGCGCGGCACGCGTCCGGTGCCGCGCAGGGCGCGGGCCCAGCCGCGCAGCAGCGCCGGGTCGGCGTCGGCCGGGGCGGCGAGGGCGACCTCGGCGCGGACGACGAGGTGTTCGAGGGCGCGGCGGGTGCGGTCGGTGCGGGCGCCGGTGACGAGCAGGGACTGCCAGGCGGCCTGCACGGCGGTGGCCGCGGTGGCGCGGGCCCGGTCGTGGCCGTCGCCGCTGCCGGTGGCAGTGCCGGTGCCGGTGCGGCGGGTGTCGGCGTAGGCGGCGGTGGCGTTCAGGGCACGGGCGGTGGCCCGGCGCTCGGGGCCGTGCGGGCGCAGCAGTCCGGGGGCCATGCCGACCAGCCAGGCCCAGGCGCCCGCCGTGAGGGCGAGGCCGACGTGTCCGGGGACCTGGCCGAGGGTCTGCGGGGCGAACAGGGAGGCGGAGCTGATGAAGGTGAGGACCACGTTCCCCGGCGGCCCGACGCGGGTGGCGTCGCAGAGGACCTTCTGCACCGCGGCCATGAGCGCGCCGACGGTGACCAGGACGACGGCGTCGGTGGTGAGCGAGGCGGCGGTCAGGGCGACGGCGAGGCCGCCGACCATGCCGAGGATCACCCACGCCAGGGTCCGGGCGCGGGCGGGGTAGGGGCAGTTGTGGCCGTAGAGGGCGCACAGCGAGCCGGCCATCGTGTACATCGCCAGGTCGAGGCGGCCCAGGGCCAGCAGGACCAGGTTGGGCGCGGCGACCGCGGCGACCACGCTGCAGGCTGGTTTGAACCAGATGTCGGAGGGCCGGCCGAGGCGCAGCGTCCCGGCGAGGGGCAGACGGGGGGTGGTCGTGGGGGGCGCGGTGCTCATACCCATCAATTTAGCATGTGTTTTACCTGTAAAACATTCCCGAACGGTCCTGGTCACCGGCTGTGCTCCGGCGAATGCTCCCCGTATACACCCTTGCGCTCGCGTGCGCGCCGTACGGCCGGGGCATCGCATCCACGACGCGACGTCGAGGGGGGAGGTGCGCCCGTGCACGGAACGGCTTCGCCCGGCTGGCTGCTGGTCGCGCTGTGCGCGGCGACCGGGGCCTACTGCCTGCTGCGGATGCGCAGCAGTGTCCTGGAACAGCGGCGCGCCGCGGGCGGCGAGGCGCTGATGGGGTTCGGCATGGCCGTCATGGCCGTGCCCGCGACGGTGTTCACCCCGCCCGTGTGGGCCTGGCCGCTGTACGCGACGGTGTTCGGCGCGGCCGCGCTGCGCGCCCTGTGGAGCTCCCGCAGCAGCCCGCACCATCTGCACCATCTGGTCGGAACGGCGGCGATGGTCTACATGGCGGCGGCGATGGCGGCCGCCCCCGGCGCCCACCATCACGGCGGTGCCGGAGTCCCGCTGGTGACCGGACTGCTGCTGCTCTACTTCACCGGCTATGTGCTGCTGTCCGGTGCGCGGCTCGTCCCGGTCGCGGTGGCCGCCGGGACGGGGGCCCTCCGGTGGGGCGACCGGCCGGAGTTGGCGCGGGCGTGCCGGCTGTCGATGGGGATCGGCATGGTCGCGATGCTGCTCGCCCTGTGAGGACCTGACGGCACGCACGGCACGGACGTTGCTTGCGTCACTTTGGCGTCATGGCCTGTACCCGTGAACGGTCCCCCGCTCATAGGGTGCTGGCCATGATGGTCCCCGTGGCACTGCTGCTGCTCGGCGCCCTGACCGCCGTGGCCGGCCCCCGGCGGCTCGCCCGGGCCGACTGGACGGACCGGGAGCCGGTGGTCGCGCTGTGGGTGTGGCAGTGCGTGGTGGCGGCCGTTCTGCTGTGCTGCGCGCTGTCGATGACGCTGAGCGCGGCGGCGGCCTGGCAGGCGGTGCGCGGACACGTGTTCGCGACCGCCCCGAGCGGGGTGGTGGACGCCTACGCGCTCGGCACGACCGGCCCGTGGGCGGCGGTGACCGCGGTGGCCCTCGCCTGCGCCGGGCTGTGGAGCGGGGCGATGCTGGTACGGGAGATCGCCCGGGCCAGGACCAGACGCAACCGGCAACACGCCGAACTGCTGGTCCGGTCACCGCTGTTGCCCGGCGAGGAACCGGCCGGCGGCCGGCTCGTCGTCCTCGAGGGCGAGCGCCCGGACGCCTGGTGGCTGCCCGGAACGGCACCCCAACTCGTCGTGACCACGGCCGCGTTGCGTCGCCTGAAGGGGCGTCAGCTGGACGCGGTGCTCGCGCACGAGCAGGGCCACGCACAGGCCCGGCACGACTGGCTGCTGCACTGCTCGGCGGCGCTGGCGGGCGGGTTCCCGCAGATCCCGGTGTTCGCCGCGTTCCGCGAGGAGATGCACCGACTGGTCGAACTGGCCGCCGACGACGTGGCCTCGCGGCGCCACGGCCGCCTCACCACGGCCCTCGCCCTGGTCGAACTCAACGAGGACCGGGGGGTGTTCGGCCCCGGACCGGCCCCGCACGCCCATGTCCCGCAGCGGGTCGACCGGTTGCTCACCGCCCCGGACCGCCTCCCCGCCCGGCACCGGCTGCGGCTGACCGCGACGGCCGCCCTGGTCCCGGTCGTCCCGGTACTGGTGGCACTCGTACCGAGCCTGCGCGCCCTCGGGTAGATCCGCATCCGTCAAGGGAATTGCCCCGTGGGCAATGATTCGGCAAAGATCACGGCATGCTTCCCCGATCCGGCGACCGCCCGGCTCCCCTTCTCACGACTGCCGTCCTCGCCTTGTCGTCGGCGCTGCTGCTGGCCCTCGTCGCCGGCGAGTGGCCTCCCCTGGTCGCGGTGGACGAGGGCATCGCCGAGGCCGCCCACCGCTGGGCCGTGGCCGACCACGGCACCACACGGGTGCTGCGGGTCCTGGCGGACCGGGTCTGGGACCCGCTGACCATGCGCCTGCTGTGCGCGGCGGTCGCGGTGTGGCTGGTGTGGCGGCACTCGGCATGGCGGACCGCGCTGTGGCTGACCCTGACCTGTGTGTTCGGCACGGTCGCCCAGCAGTCCCTGAAGGCTGCCGTGGGCCGCCCGCGTCCGGTGTGGCCGAATCCGGTCGACTCCGCCCGGTACGCGGCCTTCCCGTCCGGGCACGCCATGACGGCGACGGTGGTCTGCGGTCTGCTGCTGTGGCTGCTGCACCGCTGCGGCGCCGGTCGCGCCATACGGCGCACGGCCCTGGCCGCGGCCGGGATCTCGGTCGTGGGCGTCGGCCTGACCCGGGTGTGGCTGGGCGTCCACTGGCCCTCGGACGTGCTCGGCGGCTGGCTGCTGGGCGCCCTGGTGGTGGCGCTGGCGGTGCTGGCGTACGAGGGGGAGCGCGACGGCCGGGGACGCCCCCGCCGGTAGCCCCGCCGCGGCCCGTGCCGCACCGGCGCTCGGTAGAGTCCGGCACATGACTGCCGTGCTCTTCGACTTCTCCGGGACCCTCTTCCGCATCGAGTCCACCGAATCCTGGCTGCGGGCGGTGCTCGCCGATGCCCAGATACCGCTCTCCGAGGACGAGTTGGCCGAGGCGGCGCGAGCGCTCGAGACGGCCGGGGCACAGCCCGGCGGGGCCTTCCCCGCCGAGCTGCCGGCGGAACTGTGCGACGTGTGGGCGGTGCGCGACGAGAGCGCGGAACTGCACCGGGCCGCCTACACCGGTCTCTCCCGCCGGGTGGCGCTGCCCGACCCTGCCCTGCACGACGCACTGTACGAGCGGCACATGGACCCGCGGGCCTGGTCGCCGTACCCGGACGCGGCGCGGGTCCTGCGGACGCTGCGCGAGCACGGCATCGGAGTCGGCGTGGTCAGCAACATCGGCTGGGACCTGCGCCCGGTCTTCCGCGCGCACGGGCTCGACGCCTACGTGGACACGTACGTCCTGTCGTACGAGCACGGCGTCCAGAAGCCGGACCCCAGGCTCTTCACGGTCGCGCTGGAGGCGCTGGGCGCCGGGGCGGCGGAGACGCTGATGGTCGGGGACAGCAGGCCGGCCGACGGCGGGGCGGCGGCGCTCGGCTGCCGCGTGCACTTCGTGGACCACCTCCCGGTGGCCGAACGCCCGGACGCGCTGCTCGCGGTCCTGGACCTGGTGGGCGCGGCCCGCCGACCGGTCACGCCCACCCAGGCCTGATCTGTGGCGCCGTCCGCCCGAGACGCTCCCCCGTGTCGCCCCGGACGGACGGCAGCCCTGAACAGGCCCCGCACAGGGCGGTGCCCACCGCGTCGATTATAGTTGGCTGGCAGCCAGTCAACGCAGGAGTTCCAGGATGTCCCCCCGCAGCCGCTCGGTCAATGAAGAATTGCGCAGGCGTTCGCGTGAGCGGCTGCTGCAGGCCGCGGTGGAGCTGGTCGACGAGCACGGGTACGAGGCGACCACACTGGGCGCGATCGCGGACCGGGCGGGCTCGGCGCGCGGGCTGGTGTCGTACTACTTCCCCGGCAAGCGCCAGCTGGTCCAGTCCGCCGTGCACCGGCTGATGCACCGCACCCTGGAGGAGGCACTGGAGCACGAGCCGCACACCGAGGACGGGCGGGAGCGGCTGGCCCGGGCCATCGACGCGATCCTGGGACTCGCGCAGGACCGGCCGGTGCTGATGCGCCAGCACATGGCGGGCCTGCTCCAGGCCGAGGGCTTCGTGCAGTGCCCCGAGCAGCGGCGGCTCGCGGAGCTGCTGGGCGACACCGTCGCCCGCTACGGCTCGCACCACGTCGAGGCCGACTACCCCATGCTGCGTGCCATGCTGATGGGCGCGGTGTACGCGGCGCTGGTGCCGGGTGTGCCGATGCCGGTCCCGGCGCTGCGGGGGGAGCTGTTCGAGCGCTACGGGCTGGACCGGGAGCTGGGCCTGCCCCGGGAGTCCGATCCGGCGGCCGAACGGCGGGACCTGTCCCGGTTCTTCGCCACCGAGGACCGGTCCGAGCCCGGATCGGAACCCGGACCCGAGGCCGGCTAGGCCGCTCCCGGCTTCCGGAACTTCCGCAGAAGGCGCCACTCGCGGCTACGCGCCGCGATCGCATGATCACACTCCTGACATCCTGACACGCCTGCACGTCACCCCAGCGGCTCCTGCCCAGGCGGCCGGGCCGGTGGGATGCTGGAACCACCAGCCCCTCGGGCAAGGAGTTCCCCGTGTTGCGTGTCGCCGTCGTCGGCTCCGGGCCGAGCGGGTGCTACACCGCCCAGAACCTCGTCCAGCTCGACCCCACGGTCCGCGTGGACGTCCTGGACCGGTTGCCGTGCCCGTACGGACTGGTGCGGTACGGCGTCGCCCCGGACCACGAGAAGATCAAGTCGCTGCAGGGGAACCTGCGCACCGTGCTGGAGCACGAACGGGTGCGGTTCCTCGGCGGGGTCAGGGTCGGGGGCGCGGGCGGGCTGCCGGTGGAGCGGCTGCGGGAGCTGTACCACGCGGTGGTGTACTGCGTGGGCGCCGCGACCGACCGGCGGCTCGGGATTCCCGGCGAGGAGCTGCCGGGCAGCTGGTCGGCGACCGAGTTCGTCTCCTGGTACAGCGCGCACCCGGACGCCGTCGACGCCGGGTTCGTGCGCGACGCCCGGTCGGCGGTGGTCATCGGGGTCGGCAACGTCGCGGTGGACGTGGCGCGGATGCTGGTCCGGGGCGTGGCGGAGCTGAGCCCCACCGACATGCCGCAGGCGGCCCTGACGGCACTGGCGGCGAGCCGGATAAGAGAGGTCCACGTGGTGGGCCGGCGGGGACCCTCGCAGGCGCGGTTCACCACGAAGGAGCTGCGCGAGCTGGCCGGGCTGCCGGAGACCGCCGTCCGGGTGGAGGCGGAGGACCTGGCCCTGGATCCGGCCTGCGCCGACCCGTCCGCGCTGCCCGCCGCCCAGCGTCGCAACGTGGAGGTGCTGCGCGGCTGGGCCGAGGCCGGCGCCCGGGGCACGGACCGCGCCATCCGGTTGCGCTTCTTCCTGCGCCCGGTCGAACTGCTCGACGACGGCGGCCGGGTGGGCGCGGTGCTCTTCGAACGCACCGAGCCGGACGGCAGCGGCGGGGTGCGCGGCACCGGGCGGTACGAGACGGTCGAGGCGCAGCTGGTGCTGCGGTCGGTCGGCTACCGCGGAGTGCCGCTGGACGGGCTCCCGTTCGACGAGGAGAGCGGCACCGTGCCGCACGAGGCCGGCCGGGTCCTGGACAGCTGCTTCGGCGTGCCCGGCGACTACGTGGCCGGGTGGATCAAACGCGGTCCGACCGGCGTCATCGGCACCAACCGGCCCGACGCCAAGGAGACGGTGACCTCTCTCCTGGAGGACGCGCCGGCGCTGCTGCGCAGGACGGTGCCGGAGGATCCGGTCGACGCGCTCCGCTCGGCCGGCATCGAGCCGGTCCCGTGGACGGGATGGCAGGCGATCGAGCGGGCCGAGGCGGCGCTGGGCGCCCGGCTCGGCCGGAGCGTGGTCAAGCTGGCCGACTGGAACTCCCTGCTGGCGGCGGCGCGGACCGGGTCGTAGCGGAACGGGATCCGTCCGCGTCCAGGTGGGCATGACACGTATCGGCAACAGACCGGAAATCAACAAACTGTTCAAGCCGCTTACGGTCTCGTGCTGTCCGGATGTCGTCCCCGCTCTGGAGTCCTCATGGTCACCACCAGCACCTCCGTCCATCCCGTCGACGAGGTCCCACCCGTACGGCAGTTGACCGCGTTCGGTCTCCAGCACGTGCTCGCGATGTACGCGGGCGCGGTCGCCGTCCCGCTGATCGTGGGCGGCGCGATGAAGCTGTCGCCCGCCGACCTGGCGTACCTGATCACCGCCGACCTGCTGGTGTGCGGCATCGCCACGCTCATCCAGTGCGTCGGCTTCTGGCGCTTTGGCGTCCGGCTGCCGATCATGCAGGGCTGCACGTTCGCGGCGGTCTCGCCGATGGTCCTCATCGGCACGACGGGCGGCGGACTTCCCGCGATCTACGGCTCGGTGATCGTCGCGGGCCTGGCGATCATGCTCCTTGCGCCCGTCTTCGGCAGGCTGCTGCGCTTCTTCCCGCCCCTGGTCACCGGCACGGTGATCCTGATCATCGGGGTCTCGCTGCTGCCGGTGGCCGGCAACTGGGCGGCGGGCGGCGCCGGTGCGAAGGACTTCGGGGAGCCGAAGAACCTGGCGCTGGCGGCCTTCGTGCTCGCGGTGGTGCTCGGCGTGCAGCGGTTCGCGCCCGCCTACCTCGCCCGGATCGCGGTTTTGATCGGCATCGCGGTGGGCCTGGCGGTGGCGGTGCCCTTCGGGTTCACGGACTTCAGCGGGGTCGGGGACGCCGACTGGCTGGGCATCAGCACGCCGTTCCACTTCGGGGCGCCGACGTTCCGGGCCTCGGCGATCGTCTCCATGCTGGTGGTGGCCCTGGTCACGATGACCGAGACGACCGGTGACCTGCTCGCGGTCGGCGAGCTGACCGGCCGCCGCGTGGAGCCGCGCTCCCTCGCCGACGGGCTGCGCGCCGACGGCCTCTCGACCGTCCTCGGCGGAGTCTTCAACACCTTCCCGTACACGGCGTTCGCGCAGAACGTGGGCCTGGTCGGCATGACCCGGGTGCGCAGCCGCTGGGTGGTCGCCGCGGCCGGGGGCATCCTGGTGCTGCTCGGCCTGCTGCCCAAGCTGGGCGCGGTGGTCGCGGCGATTCCGGCCCCGGTGCTGGGCGGCGCGGGCCTGGTGATGTTCGGCACGGTCGCGGCGAGCGGCCTGCGCACCCTTGCGGCCGTCGACTTCCACGGCAACAACAATCTGACGGTGGTCGCCGTCTCGGTGGCGGTCGGCGTGCTGCCGGTGGGCGTGCCGGCGGTCTACGCGAAGTTCCCCGACTGGTTCCAGACGGTGATGAACAGCGGCATCAGCGCGGGCTGCCTGACGGCGCTCGTCCTGAACCTGCTCTTCAACCACCTGCCGTCGCGGGCGGATTCGGCTCCGGGAACGGTCCCCACCGGAGCCGAGTCCGCCTAGTGCCGCGGCAGGCAACGTTTGCCCGTCAAGGAGCGGCGTCCGGTGCGTGCTCTCGGCGTGCCGGCCGGAAGTCCTCGTACTGGATGTACTTGGGCTTCCGTCCGGTGCGGCGAGAGTGCGTGCCGGGCGTCGTGACGGGGCGAACGTTGCCTGTTGCGGCACTAGCTCACCGCCGGTCCCACCGGCCCGCTCCCGTCCTCACACCTCGACGAGGCCGAGCTGGCGCAGCATGCCGAGTTCGTCGCTGCTGCCCCACCGTTCGACGAGTTTGCCGTCGCGGTCGAAGCGGCTGATCTGCATGCCCCGGTAGCTGACCTTCCGGCCGGTCGCCGGATGCCCCAGCAGCGGTCCCAGGTGCGTTCCGGAGATGACATAGGCGAAGGCCAACTCGTCGTCGGTGGCGACCAGATGCTCCACCTGGAGGCTCAAGTCGGGGAAGGCCGTCCGCAGTTCGCCGAACATGGTCTTGTACCCGCCGGGCCCGGGCCCCTGCCCCGGGGCGGGATCGTGGTCGGTCGCGTCGGCCGCGACGATCCCGTCGAGGGCATCGAGGTCGCCGGCGACGACGGCCTCTCCGAAAGCGGTCTGCGCGGCGATGTTCGTCTGCTGAGCCATGGGCACTCCCGGAGCATCTGGGCCACTGGCCTGAGGTCGGCTGCGAAGCGCATGCACACGGTAGATCGACCGTACACCGCTCCCCCGGCGCGAGCACGTCCGCGCGGCGGGGGCTCGGGGCCACCGGTCTGCGCCCGGTCTCCGCCAGGTCTCACACGTCGGGCCGCGGCCGCCGCAGTACGTCGGCGGCCTGCCGGTGGCCGTCGCCCGGCAGGCCGCGCAGCGGGCGGGGCAGGCTGGCGTGCGGCGCGAGGCCGGGTTCGGCGGCCACTGCCGCGATGACCCGCAGCGATCCGTGCCGGGCGAAGAGGTCCCACAGCGGCTGGAGCGGCTCCGCCTCCTCCCGGGCCCGGTCGGCCCGCCCCGGCCGGACCGGCACACCCGCCCGGCGGGCGAGCTCACTGATCCGCATGTCTCTCACCTCGACGAACGCTGAACCCTGCCCCCGAGGGCAAGGTCGAGGCGCCTCGCCGGATAGGGCAGCCGGGATCAGTCGGCCGGGTTTGCGGCCGGCCCGCTCAGTTCCGCCCGGTACCGCGCGTACGCGGCGCGCAGTTCGTCGCCCGGCCAGTGGGCGGGCAGGAGCTCCGGGGGCAGCACGGGGTCGGTCAGCAGGTGGCGTACCGCCGCCGCGAAGACCGTGAAGCGGTCGGCCGGGAGGCGGGACGCGGACGCCCGGGCCAGGAGGGCGCGGGCGGTGGCCGACCAGGTGGTCAACGGCCAGAGGTCGGCGGCCAGCTCGGGGGCGGGGCGGTCGGGGCGGGCCGTGTAGGTCTGGGTGGTCGCCGCGAGGTCGGCGGGAACCGGTCTCGCCAGGTTCGCCGGGCGGAGCCAGACGCCCTCGCGGAGTTCGGCCAGGCGCAGGGAGGTCAGGCGGGAGCGCAGGTCGGCGCGTGCGGCGGGGTCGCGGCCCGTGGCCGTGACGACCAGCATCTCCCACTCGCCGTGCCACGCGCGCGTGCGGGGCCGCACCGCCTCGTCCTGGCGGCGCTGGCGGGCCAGCAGCCGGTCGCTGAGGCCGTAGACGGCGTCACCGGTGCGGCGCAGATCACCGGCGGCCGTCATACGGCTGAGCGCGGCGCGGAGCGTGGAGCCGCCGACCCCGAAGGGCTCGACGAACCGGATCAGGTCCTTCACCGGCAGCTCCGGCGGATGCGTGCCCAGGAGCAGGCTCAGCACGACCGACCTGGCGGACAGGGGCGGCAGGCCGACGTCGGCGGGCTCGGCGGACACGTCCTTCATGCGCATGGTCACGTACTGTACGTGCGGCGCCTTGTTGCACTATTGCTGCGGCCGCAGGATTACTGCAACATGGCAGCCATGGACTCGACCGCCGCGCACCCGCAGCCGCAGTACGCCACCCACGACGTCACCAACCAGCCGCCCCCGCTCGCCCCGTACGACGCCTCCGACGACCCGGCCCTGATCGAGGGGCTGCGCCGGGAAGGGGCGGAGTGGGCCGAGGCGGGGATCCGGCGACTCGGGGCGCGGGCCGGGAGCGCGGAGGCGCAGGAGTGGGGTGAGCTGGCCAACCGGCACGAGCCGGAGCTGCGCACCCACGACCGGTACGGCAACCGGATCGACGAGGTCGACTTCCACCCCAGCTGGCACCACCTGATGCGGGCGGCGGTGGAGGAGGGCCTGGCCGGAGCGGCCTGGGCGGACGACCGGGCCGGGGCCCATGTCGCGCGGACGGCGGGCGGACTGGTGTGGGGGCACACCGAATCCGGCCACGGGTGCCCGACGTCCATGACGTACGCCGCCGTTCCGGCGCTGCGCGCCCAGCCCGAGCTGGCCAAGGTGTACGAACCGCTGCTGACCAGCCGGGAGTACGAACCGGGGCTGCGCGTGCCGACGGAGAAGCCGGGGCTGCTCGCCGGGATGGGCATGACCGAGAAGCAGGGCGGTTCGGACGTACGGACGAACACGACGGCCGCCACGCCCACCGCCGAGCCGGGCGTCTACACCCTGCGCGGGCACAAGTGGTTCACCTCGGCGCCGATGTGCGACGTCTTCCTGGTGCTGGCCCAGGCACCGGGCGGTCTGTCCTGCTTCCTCGTGCCGCGCGTGCTCCCGGACGGCAGCCGCAACGCGTTCCGCATCCAGCGGCTGAAGGACAAGCTCGGCAACCGATCCAACGCGTCCTCGGAGCCGGAGTTCGACGGCACCGTGGCCTGGCTGGTCGGGCCCGAGGGGCGGGGGGTGAAGACCATCATCGAGATGGTCAACTGCACCCGGCTCGACTGCGTGATGAACTCGGCGACCCTGATGCGCAGGACGCTCGTCGAGGCGGGCCATCATGCGCGCCACCGCAGCGCGTTCGGGGCCCGGCTCGTCGACCAGCCGCTGATGCGCAACGTGCTGGCCGACCTGGCGGTGGAGTCGGAGGCCGCGACCACGCTGACCCTGCGGCTCGCGGGGGCGGCGGACCGGGCGGTGCGCGGGGACGAGCAGGAGCGGGCCTTCCGGCGGATCGCGACCGCCGTCGGCAAGTACTGGGTCACCAAGCGCGGCCCGGCCTTCACCGCGGAGGCCCTGGAGTGCCTGGGCGGCAACGGCTACGTCGAGGACTCCGGCATGCCCCGGCACTACCGCGAGGCGCCGCTGCTGTCGATCTGGGAGGGCTCGGGAAACGTCAACGCGCTCGACGTGCTGCGCGCGCTGTCCCGCGAACCCGGCGCCGCCGACGCCCTGTTCGGCGAACTCGCGCTCGCGCGCGGGGCGGACGCCCGGCTGGACGCGACCGTGACCCGGCTGCAGAACGAATTGGCCGAGACCGATCAGGTGGGCGCGCGCCGGCTGGTCGAGCGGATGGCGCTCGCGCTCCAGGCCTCGCTGCTGGTCCGGTACGCTCCGGCCGCCGTCGCGGACGCCTTCTGCGCGACCCGGCTCGGCGGCGACTGGGGGCACGCCTTCGGCACCCTGCCGGCCGGCACCGGGTTCGACGCGATCCTGGAGCGGGCCCTTCCTGGCCGGAACTGATCCCTGTGCGATCCGCCGACGGCAGCCGACCGTCGACGGATCGCACACAGTTGCCGTCCGATTCCGCATCGTTGTCAGTGCGGTGGTGCAGACTCCGGAACAGGTGGTACTCGTCCGGGGAGGACAACGGTGTTCACGGGGATCGACGAGGTCGACTGGACCTCGCTGCGGCACGCGTACGGCAGCGCGGCGGACGTGCCCGGACTGCTGCGCGGACTGGCCTCGGCGGACGCGGCCGAGCGGCAGGCCGCGCTCGACGGGATGTACGGCTCGGTGCACCACCAGGGCAACGTGTACGACGCGACACTCGCCTGCGTCCCGTTCCTCTTCGCGCTCGCCTCCCGCCCGGAGGTGCGGGACCGGGGCGCCATAGTCGAACTGCTGGTCAGCATCGGCGCGGAGAGCGCCGGTCCCCGGGCCGGTGCCGCCGTCCGCGCCGGCGCCGAGGCGCTCGTCCCGCTGGCCGACGACGCGTGCCCCGGGGTGCGCCGTGCGGTGCCCGGTGCCCTGGTCCGCTTCCTCGACGAACCGGACCGGGTACTGGCGCTGTTACGGCGGCGGAGCACGGTCGAACGCGACGAGCAGGTACTGCTCGCCCTGACCGAGGCCCTCGGGCTGTTCGTCCGGTGCCGTCCCGAACGGGCGTCGGGGGCACTTGAGTTGCTGACCGCGCAGAGCGGGCCGCCGCACGCGCCGGCGGCCCGGCTGGCCGCCCTCGGGCAGTTGGGCCTCGGCGCGCCGGAGCGGCTGCCCGCCGACCTGGTGCCGACCGCGGTCCGGCTGCTCAGGGAGCGGTCGGAGCGACGGGCGGCCGGTCCGGACCCGGTGGACGCGGACACCCTGGTCGGGCGGATACGGCGGCTGCGGCCCTCGGACGAGGAGGGCGGGTACCTGCTGCGCACCCTGCACCGGGCGCTGGACGACCGTGTGGCGGACCGGATCGCGCTGCTCGTCGGCCAGTTGGGCAGCCCGGACCCGATGGACCGGTGCAACGCGGTGTGGATGTCGGCCGGTCTGTTCCGTGGCTGGCGGGCGGACTTCGCGTCGCCGGTCTCCCTGATAGGCAGGCAACTGGGCCGTGAACAGGATCAGTTGCGGGACGCGGCGGTCTCCGTGCTGGTGGAGCTGTTCGGGCTGGCCACGCCGGCCGCCGACGAGCTGCACGCGCTGGTGACCGTGCGGCCCGACCTGTGGGTGCACACCTGGGAGCGCGGCAGGCCCTCGCTCGGCGGTCCGCTGAAGGCGCTGGCCAGAAGTGGCGATCCGCGCGCGGTGCCGGCCCTGTCCCAGCTGCTGGCGAGACCGGTGGTGCCCGGCGGGCTGGGCTTCGAGATCGCGCATCTGGGCCCGGCGGCCGCCCCGCTCGCGCCCGCACTGCGGCGCCGGCTCGGCCAGGTCGACCCGGATTCGCCCGAGGCCGCCGAACTGGCCGCGCCGCTGCTGGCGGCGGTCACCGCCCTCAAGGACCGCGCGGCGGTGCCCGAGGTGCTGCGGCTGCTGCGCGGGGCACCGGACGGGCTGGGGGCCAGGGAAGCACTCGTCGGGCAGGCGGTGCGGGCGCTCGACGTCCTGGGTACGGCGGCCCGGGCGGCGGCGCCGGTCCTGCGCGGGCTCCTGGACACCCGGCACGCGGCGCCGGCGGCGGGGGCGCTGTGGTCGGCGGAGGGGGACGCGACGGCCGTACTTCCCGTACTGCTGCGGGAGCTGTCGCACGGCCGCAGCCGCAGCGCGCGAGCGGCCGCCGAGCAGCTGGGCCGGCTGGGGCCGGCCGCCCGCGGCGCGCTGCCCGCGCTGCGCCGGCTGGCCCGGTCCGGCAGGGTCTGGGAACGGGCGGCGGCGGCCGAGGCGTTGTGGCGGATCGACGGGGATCCGGAACCCGTGCTCCCGGTGTTCCGGGCCGCCTGGTCGGAGAACCCCTACACCCGGGGCGCGATCGCCGGATGCCTGGCCGAGATGGGCCCGGCGGGCGCCCCGCTGCGCGACCTGGTGGCGGCCGAACTCGCCTGCCCGCGGCGGCACACGGCGCGGCCCGGCGGGTACGGCAGCCACGACATCGCCCAGGACGAACGGCTGCTCGCCGACTGCCGCCGGGCACTGGACGGGCAGGCCCGGTGACCGGCGGCCGGGACACGGGCGCCGACGCCGCCGGGCTCCGGGGTCAGCCGGCCGTCCGGCCCCACTGCGGCCCGAGCCGGGCCCATTCCGCGTCCCAGCGGTCCATCCGCCGCCGCTCCAGCCGGCCGCGCGCCACCAGACCGGCGACGAACGGGACGGCGGCCGCGCTCAGCCCGACCAGGCCGCCGATCAGCGCGGAGCGCACGTGGGTCTCGGAGGCGCCGGCGGGCCGGGTGACGAGGTGCCCCTGAAGGTCCGTCCAGACGGTGACCGGCGTGCCGACCTTGCTGCCGGCCGGTACCCGCGCCTGACCGGAGTGCGCGGAACCGTCGGCCACGGTCCAGCCCACGCGCGCCCACACTCGTTCGCCGTTCGACGAGTCGGAGGACTCGGAGGACGCCGAGGAGCCGGACTTCGACACCGCTGAGCCGGGGGCCTTGTCAAGGACATGGGCCACGACCGGGTGCCACTCGACGCGCTCGCGGGCCAGGCCGTCCTCGACCGACCGGGCCGCCGCGAGCCCGGCGAACACCCCGGCCAGCAGGGTCAGAAGCCAGGCGCCGAGCAGCACCCAGGCCTCCATCGTGTCGGCACGACGCTTCAGCGGGTTGCGCCGCCAGCGCCACAGCCAGACCTTCGGACCACGGAACGCCTTCAAAGGCATCCTCCTCACGCGCGCACGGACAGCCCGGACCGCCCTCCCATACGGGAGCGGCCGCCCTGTTGCTCACGGGCGAACTCCGAGTCGACGGTCGCACGACTGACCCCGCTCGCGCAGGCGTCTTTCGGAACGCGTTCCGCCGTCTTGTCCGGCCGGCCGACACGGCGGCTCCGACCTGCGCCGACGCCGGCTCCCGGGTGACTGTCAGTGGTGGGGTGCAGACTGGCCGATGTCCGAGTGCCGGCGGTGGCGGGAACTGTGCACCGGCGGGCGAACCGGACTGCGACCAGGACTGTGACAAGGACGTCATGGAGGTGATCGGCATGACCGAGGTACTGCTCGCCGTAGGGACCCGCAAGGGGCTCTTCCTCGGTAGGCGGCGAGGTGGCGCCTGGGAGTTCGACGAGCGTCCCTGCTTCAACGCGCAGGCGATCTATTCGGTCGCCATCGACACCCGGGGCGCGCGGCCCCGGCTCCTGGCGGGCGGCGACAGCGCGCACTGGGGCCCCTCCGTCTTCCACTCCGACGACCTGGGCCGCACCTGGACCGAACCGGCCCGGCCCGCCGTGAAGTTCCCCAAGGACACCGGTGCCTCACTGGAGCGGGTCTGGCAGCTCCACCCGGCCGCCGCCGAGCCGGACGTGGTCTACGCGGGCACCGAACCGGCGGCGCTGTACCGGTCCGAGGACCGCGGGGAGAGCTTCGAGCTGGTCCGGCCGCTGTGGGAGCACCCGACCCGCGACAGGTGGGTGCCGGGCGGCGGCGGTGAGGGCCTGCACACCGTGCTCACCGACCGGCGCGACCCGAAGGCGGTGACGGTCGCCGTCTCGACGGCCGGCGTGTTCCGCACCGGCGACGGCGGCGCGAGCTGGACGCCGTCCAACTCCGGTGTCTCCGCGGTCTTCCTGCCGGATCCCGACCCGGAGTTCGGCCAGTGCGTGCACAAGATCGCGCAGGACGCCGGGGATCCGGACCGGCTGTACCTGCAGAACCACTGGGGCGTGTACCGGAGCGACGACGCGGGGGCGCACTGGACCGACATCGGCGCGGGGCTGCCGTCCACGTTCGGTTTCGCGGCGGCCGCCCATCCGCACCGCGGGGACACGGCCTACGTCTTCCCGATCAACGCGGACGCCGACCGGGTGCCCGCCCGGCACCGCTGCCGGGTCTTCCGCACGGCCGACGCGGGCCGGACCTGGGAGCCGCTGTCGGCGGGACTGCCGCCGGAGGACCACTACGGCACGGTGCTGCGCGACGCGCTCTGCACGGACGACGCGGATCCGGCCGGCGTGTACTTCGGCAATCGCAACGGCGAGGTGTTCGCCTCGGCCGACGACGGCGACAGCTGGCGCCAGTTGGCCGCCCACCTGCCGGACGTGCTGTGCGTGCGGGCGGCGGTCGTCGCCTGACGCCAGGTCCCCGGAAGCAGGACGGTTTCTGTCGTCCGGGGACCCGGTCCGGTCGTCCCCGGTCGTCCCGCGGCCACGATCGCCTCGGATTGATCGCCGACCCGTGTACGGCAGTAGGGTGACGCCGTGGCACCACGACCCTTGCATGAGATCGTCGAACCGGGCTGGGCGAAGGCCCTGGAACCAGTGGCCGGGAGGATCGCCGCGATGGGCGACTTCCTGCGCGCGGAGATCGCCGCGGGACGCACCTACCTCCCGGCCGGCCCGAACGTCCTGCGGGCCTTCCAGCAGCCCTTCGACGACGTCCGCGTCCTGATCGTCGGCCAGGACCCGTACCCGACCCCGGGACACGCGGTGGGGCTGTCGTTCTCGGTGGCGCCCGAGGTGCGCCCGCTGCCGGGCAGCCTGATCAACATCTACCGGGAGCTCGGCACCGACCTGGGTCTGCCCCAGCCGTCCAACGGCGACCTCACCCCATGGACCCAGCAGGGCGTGCTGCTGCTCAACAGGGCGCTCACCACGGCCCCGCGCACCCCGGCCGCGCACCGGGGCAAGGGCTGGGAGGAGGTCACCGAGCAGGCGATCCGGGCGCTGGCCGGCCGCGGCAAGCCACTGGTGTCCGTCCTGTGGGGCCGCGACGCCCGCAATCTCCGCCCGCTGCTCGGCCAGTTGCCGGCGGTGGAGTCCGCGCATCCCTCGCCCATGTCGGCGGACCGTGGCTTCTTCGGCTCCCGCCCGTTCAGCCGCGCCAACGACCTGCTGATCCAGCAGGGGGGACAGCCGGTGGACTGGCGTCTGCCGTGAGCGACGGAGGCGGCGGGCCCCGGCAGGCGGGCTTCCTCGCCGTCGACTCCGGCGGCTCCGGGTTACGGGCCGTCGTGGGCGTGCCGGGGCGCGAGCCGTCGGCACCCCTGGAGTCCCGGAAGCCGGTGCGGACCGGGGAACGGGGCATCGACCCCGGGCACCTGCTGGAACAACTCCTGCCCATGGCACGGGCGCTGGCCGGCTCGTACGGGCTGGGGCAGGTGACGACAGCCGTCGTCGGCGCCGCCGGACTGGCCAGTCTCGGCGACGCGCTGCGCGCCGAGCTGCCGGGCGCGCTGGCCCGCGAACTCGGCGTTCGGACGGTCGCGCTGGCCGCCGATGCCGTGACCGCCTACGTCGGCGCCCTCGGCCCGCACCCCGGCGCGGTGGTCGCCGCCGGGACCGGGCTGATCGCGACCGGTACCGATCTCACCCGGTGGCGGCGGGCGGACGGCTGGGGGCACCTGCTCGGCGACTGCGGCGGCGGCGCCTGGATCGGCCGGGCCGGACTGGAGGCGGCGCTGCGCGCCTTCGACGGGCGGGACGGCGGCTCGGCCGCGCTGCGGGCCGCCGCCGAGGACCGGTTCGGGCCGCTGCCCGGGCTACCGGGACAGCTCTACCCGCGCACCGACCGGCCCGCCGTACTGGCCTCCTTCGCCCCGTGCGTCGCGGACCGCGCCGGTGCGGGCGACCCGGTCGCGACCGCGATCCTGCGCACCGCCGCCCGGCACATGGCCGAGTCGGCCGCCGCCGTCTGCCCCGCGGACGGCGAACCCCTGGTCGCCCGCACCGGCGGCCTGTTCAAGCTGGGCGACCCGCTTCTCGTACCGCTGGCCGGGGAATTGGCGCGGCTGCTCCCCCAGGCGCGGCAGGTGCCGGCGGAGGGCGATCCGCTGCACGGAGCGGTACGCGTCGCGAGTGACCTGGTCACCGGGCGGCTCACCCTGCCGGGTGATGAGAAACTGCTGTCCGTTGTACACACAAAACTTGTACATACAAAAGGGGATTGATCCCACTGGGGCACGAAGTGTCCGACAGGTGGCGGGATCACCTCCAAATCATGCGTAACTCATCAGACAAAAGCGGACGGATACCGCTCACCTGCACCCTCCCCGAACAAGGGAGCCCAGATAGCCAGTAACATGCGGCGCCATGAGCTCCCCCACTGGGCCCGCCGGCCTGCCTGTACGAATGCCGCGCCCCCGCCAGCCCGGACGGCACCGCCGCCCCGAGCCGCTGGTGGCTCCCGAGGACGCGCCCGCGCTCGTCCTCGCGGTGCCGGGTACGCCCAGCGCGGCGACGCGCAGTCTCGCCGAGGAGGTCGTCAGCATCGCCCGCTCCGAGCTGCCCGGCCTGGACGCCCGCATCGGGTACCTGGACGGGGACGACGCGGAGTTCCCCACCCTCCAGTCCGTGCTGGCCCGTGCCGCCGAGGAGCGCACCGCCCGCTACGAGCAGGCCGTCGCCGCCGGCGTCGAGGGGATCAAGGCCCCTGACGGCCCGGTCGCCGTCGTCGTGCCGCTGCTGGCCGGTCCGGACAGCGCGCTGCTGCGCCAGGTCCGCCACGCGGTCATGGAGAGCCGGATCGCGGCCGACCTGACCGACGTCCTCGGCCCGCACCCGCTGCTCGCCGAGGCGCTGCACGTGCGCCTCTCCGAAGCGGGTCTGGCCCGCGCCGACCGTGCCCGGCTGTTCACCGTGGCGACGGCCGCGGACGGCATCGTCCTCGCGTCCGTGGGCGGCGACGAGGCCGTGCAGGCCGCCGGGATCACCGGCATGCTGCTCGCCGCGCGCCTGGCCGTACCGGTGATGGCCGCCGCGCTGGACCAGGAGGGCTCGATCGCCTCCATCGCGGAGCAGCTGCGGGGTTCGGGGTCGCAGCAGCTGGCGCTGGCTCCGTACCTGATAGGGCCGGAGATCGACGCGGCGCTGCTGGCCGCGGCCGCGGAGGAGGCCGGCTGCGCCACCGCCGAGCCGCTGGGGGCGTACCCGGCGATCGGGAAGCTGGCGCTGGCCAAGTACACGACGGCGCTGGGGATCGCTCCGCAGCAGCCGCAGGGTACGCCGGTGCGGTGATGCGCTTCGCGCGGCGGCCGTGAGTCGAGGGCCCGTTCCTTGAGGGGAGCGGGTCCCTTTTTCATGGGGTCGCGCGGTCGGTGTTCGGCTGCGGGGCGGTGGGCGGCTGGGCGCGCAGTCCCCGCGCCCCTTGCGGGGCGCTGAAGGACGGGGCGCTGAAGGCGTGGCGCTTCAGTCGAAGACGATGCAGGAAGGGGCCGGGATCTCGACCGAGCCGTCGTAGCGGGGCTGGCCCGTGCGGTGGTCGAGGGTGAACCAGGTGATGTTGCCCGAGCGTTCGTTGGCGGCGTAGAGGAAGCCGCCCGACTCGGTGATCGCACGGGGCCAGTGGCCTCCGCAGGGGACCGTCGCCGTGAGGTGGAGCTGGTCGCCGTCGACCGTGAACGTGGACAGGACGTCCTCGCCCCTGGTCGCCGTCCAGACGAAGCGGCCGTCCGGCGAGACGGCGATGCCGGACGGGTAGGCGTCGCCGGCCGGGGCGCCGGGCAGCACCGGCGTCTCGGTCAGCGGCTTCAGGGTGCCGGTGGCGGCGTCCCAGCGGCAGACGGTCACGGTGGGCGTGAGTTCGTTGACGACGTAGGCGTACCGGCCGTCCGGGTGGAAGGAAAGGTGACGGGGGCCGGAGCCGGGGCGCAGGGCGAACTCGCGGTGCAGGGCCGGGGAGCCCCGGTCCAGGGTGCAGACGCGGACCGAGTCGGTGCCCAGGTCGACGCTGACCGCCCAGCGGCCACTGGGGTCGGGCTGCACCTGGTGGGCGTGCGGCCCGCGCTGGCGCCGCTCGTGCGGGCCCGAGCCGCTGTGCTGGAGCAGTCCGGACGGGGCGGGGGCGAGCGTGCCGTCGGGGCGGACGGGGACGGCGGTGACGCTGCCCGAGCCGTAGTTGGCGGTCAGGACATGGCCGTCGAAGACGCTGAGGTGGGTGGGGCCGCTGGCGTCGACCGGGACCGGCGGCCCGGCGAGGCGCGGCTTGTCGTCGTGGACGTGGTACGCGGCCACCGCGCCGTCGGCGGTCTCGCTGACCGCGTACAGGGTGCGTCCGCCGGGCGCGAGCGCGAGATAGGACGGGTCGGGGACGCCGTCGACGCTCTCCAGGAGTGCCAGGGCACCGCTGTCCGGTCGGACCGCCGCCGTCACGACCCCGGGGCCGCCCGCGGCCGTGAACGACCCGATGAAGGCCCTGCGCCGTCTGCCGCCGTCTGCCACCGCTGTCCCCTATCGCCGCGAGCCACCACGAGCCGGTACGTGTCGGAACGGGTCGGTTCGAGCCCGCCCGGGGCCGACGGTAGCAGCTGGCGGTCTAGACCAGGATGTGCGCGGCGCGTCTCAGGCGCCGACCAGGGGTGAGCCCGAGGGGGCCCGCAACGGCTCGGCGAGCTCGGCCAGGGCCCGCTCCAGGCCGTGCAGATGGGCGAGGGCGGGTTCGGCGGGCGGCTCGGTGGGGGCGGTGATGTGCTCCGAGCCCCTGGTGAGCGCCTCGACGGCGGCCTCGACCCGCCAGCAGGCGGCGGCCAGCCGCGCGTCGTGCGAGGCCTCCGGGTCGGCGGCGACCACGACCAGGCCGCGGATCTCGCGGGCGCAGTCGTCCAGCAGGCCGAGGACGCGGCGGGCGCGGCGCCTGCGGCCGCGGATCGGGTTGAGCGGGTGCACGAGCGGGGCGACCGAGAGCCGTACCCGGCCGAGGAGCTGTTCCAGTTCGGCCACCCGGGGTACCGGGTCGGCGGCGGAGCCGGCGAGCCGGGCGGCGGCCTCGGCCGTGCAGGCGTGCACGCAGCGCAGGGCGCGCTGGATCCAGGCGTCGGTGGTGAGATGGGTGGTGACCGGAAGCACGAACAGCACGGCGAGGACGGCGCCCAGGGCGCCCACCGCGGTCTCGGCCAGCCGCAGCGCCAGCAGGCCGGGGGTGAGGACGCCGAGCAGGCCGTAGAGCAGTTCGGCGAGGAAGGTCACCCAGAGCATCATCCAGGTGTAGGAGACGGCGGCCGTGTAGAAGATGCCGAAGACGGCGACCGCGACCAGGACGGCGGTGGGGACCGGGGCGCCGTGCACGGGGGCGGCCACCAGCGGGCCCAGCGCGATGCCGATGAGGGTGCCGAGGACCCGGCGGAAGCCGCGCACCAGGGTCTCGCCGCGCGAGGCGGTGTTGACGAAGATCCACCAGGTGGCACCGACCGCCCAGTACCAGCGCTGGCCGGACACCAGTTGGCCGGCGACCAGCGCGAAACCCGCGCCGGCGGTCGCCTGGACCGCCTGCCGGGTGGTCACCCGGGCCAGGCCGGTGCCGGTGGACGGGGCGGGTACCGGCGGCGGGGGCAGGCGGCGCTCGTAGCACCAGAGGCCGAAGCGGACGGCCGCGGCGCTGCCCACGGAGAGCAGGACGGCGGCGAAGAGCGCGGGCAGCTGTCCGGGGGTGGCGTGCAGGAACTGGGCGACGAAGAAGGTCATGAAGGCGAACACGCCCAGGCTGTGGCCGCGCGGACCCCAGCGACGTGCGTAGACGCCCGCGCCGACCACGGCGAGGAAGACCAGGTCGCGGGCGACCGGGACGTCGTGCAGTTCGGCCGCGGCGGCGAGCACGGGCAGGCCGACGGCGGGCAGCAGCGCGGTGGTGACGGCCTGCCCGCGCACGGTGGCGTCCGCGACGGTGAACAGCGCGAGCAGTGCGGCGAGACCGCCGGTGACGGCGCCCGTGACGGAGTGCACGGCCGGCGCGCAGACCACTACGGCTAGGCCGATGCCCAGCACGGCGCGCGCGGCGAAGCGCAGCCGAACCCGCCCCGGGTCCGGAGCCACGAACACCCTCTTCAGCACTGCTTCCCCTCCCGCGGACGGCACACAAAAGGCGCCGCGGGGGATCCGCAGCGCCATCGACACACCCATGAGAGCACCGGAGGGGCACCTGGCTCAAGTGGTGTCGATTCTGCTGCGCCAATGGTCCAGCAGGAAGCGCTGTAGCCCGACGGTCGAATCGCCAATGGACCAGGTCAGCCAGGATCACCGATGGGCCATTGGTACAGTCGTGCGTCATGACCGTGGACGAGCTCGACACCCGCATCCTGCGGCTGCTGCTGGAGCAGCCGCGCACCAGCGTGCGCGAGTACGCCCGGATCCTCGGGGTCGCCCGGGGCACGCTCCAGGCCCGCCTCGACCGGCTGGAGCGCGACGGCGTGATCACGGGTACCGGCCCCTTCCTCTCCCCCGCCGCGCTCGGCCACCCGGTGCTGGCCTTCGTGCACATCGAGGTCACCCAGGGACATCTCGACGACGTCGGGGACGCGCTGGCCGCAGTTCCGGAGATCGTGGAGGCCTTCTCGATCACCGGCGGCGGGGATCTGCTGACCCGGGTGGTGGCGCGGGACAACGCGCACCTGGAGGACGTGATCCAGAAGCTGATCAGCCTGCCGGGCGTGGTACGCACCCGTACCGAGGTGGCGCTGCGCGAACGCGTCCCGCACCGGCTGCTGCCGCTGGTGGAGTCCGTCGGCCGGGCCGCACGCGGATGACGGCATCCTGGTCGCATGAGCGATCTCGGCGGCCTCGCGGTCATCTTCGATCTCGACGGCACACTCGTGGACAGCGAGCCGAACTACTACGAGGCGACGCGGCGGCTACTGGCCCGGCACGGCGTCACGGACTACACCTGGGCGGCGCACGAGCGTCTCGTCGGCATCAGCACGCTGGAGACGGTCGCCCTGCTGCGTGACCGACACCGACTGCGGACCCCGGTGGCCGAGTTGCTCGCGGAGACGAACCGGCGGTATCTGGAGCTGGCCCGGACCGGCACGCGCGTGTACCCCGAGATGCGGAAGTTCGTGGAGCTGCTCGCGGCCGAGGGCGTCCCGACGGCGGTGGCCTCCGGCTCCTCTCCCGAGGCGATCGACGCGGTCCTGGCCGGCACCGGCCTCGGCGCCCATCTGCGTACGACGGTCTCGGCGGACGAGGTGCCGCGCGGCAAACCGGCGCCGGACGTCTTCCTGGAGGCGGCCCACCGGCTCGGTGCCGCACCGGCCGACTGCGTGGTGCTGGAGGACGCCGCTCCTGGCGTCGCGGCGGCGCACGCGGCCGGGATGCGCTGCATCGCGGTCCCGAGTGCGACCGCTCGGGCCGACCTGTTCAGCACGGCCGGCCTCCTGCTGCCCGGCGGCCAGGCGGAGTTCACGGCACGCGCGGCCTACGACTGGCTCACGTCGTCCTGAACGGCGGCCTCCGGCCACCTCCCGGTGTCCTCCCGGCGGTCTCCCGGCACCCTCCGCGGCGCCGGACCGCCGAGCCGTCACACGGACGGAGCAGTTCGGCCATCCGTTCGCTCCGCCGGTCGTGCGATGCCCGGAATGCCTGCATAGCGTGGCCGCATGACCACGACCTGCTCAAAGCCGCAGCAGCCGGCCACCGACAACCGACGGTGGAAGGCGCTCGGGGTCTGTCTCGCGGCCGGCTTCATCTCGCTGCTCGACACCTCGATCGTCAACGTGGCGCTGCCCTCGATGGAGCGCGGTCTGGGCGCCACGGAGGCCGCCCAGGCCTGGGTGGTCTCCGGGTACGCGCTGACCTTCGGGCTGGCGCTCGTCCCCGCGGGCCGGCTCGGCGACATGCGCGGAATGCGCCAGGCCTTCCTGATCGGCCTCGCCGTGTTCACGGTGGCCTCGGCGGCCTGCGGGCTCGCGGCGAGCCCCGACCGGCTGGTGGTGTTCCGGCTGATCCAGGGCGCGGCGGCGGGCATGGTCGCGCCGCAGACCTCCGGCCTGATCCAGCAGATGTTCCGGGGCTCCGAACGCGCCAAGGCCTTCGGGCTGCTCGGCAGCGTCATCGGGATCTCGACGGCGGTCGGCCCGCTGGCCGGCGGTGTGATCATCGACGCCGTGGGCACCGGGGACGGCTGGCGCTGGGTGTTCTTCGTCAACCTGCCCATCGGTGTCGCCGCGTTCGTCGCGGGCCTGCGGCTGCTGCCCCGCTGTCCCGCGTCGGCGGACCGGCGGGAGCGGTTCGACCCGCTCGGGGTGCTGCTCCTCGGCTGCGGCGTGCTCGCGCTGATGCTGCCGCTGGTGCAGGAGCAGCAGTGGACCGGACGGGACAAGTGGGCGCTGCTGCCGGCGGGCGCGGTGCTGCTCGGCCTGTTCTGGGTGTGGGAACGGCGGCAGGGCAGGCTGGGACGGGCGCCGCTGCTCGACCTGAACCTGTTCTCGATGCGGTCCTTCACCCTCGGCGCGCTGATCAGCCTGTCCTACTTCGCCGGCTTCACCACGGTCTTCTTCGTCCTCGCCCTCTTCCTGCAGAACGCGGCGGGGTACAGCGCCCTGGCAGCCGGCGTCGCGGTGCTGCCGTTCGCGATCGGCTCGGCGGTCGGCGCCGCCCTCGGCGGCCGCCTGGTGGTGAGCCAGGGGCGGAAGGTGGTCGTCATGGGCCTCACCGGGGTGACGCTCGGGCTGCTCGGCACCATCGCGGTGGTGCGGCTGGTTCCGCTGGAGAGCTTCGGGTGGGCCGCGGCGCTGCCGATGCTCCTCGGCGGCATCGGCTCCGGCATCACGGTCTCCCCCAACACCACGCTCACCCTGACCCGGGTGCCGGTGAAGCGGGCAGGCGCGGCCGGCGGGGTGCTGCAGACCGGCCAGCGCGTCGGCTCGGCGGCCGGTATCGCGGTGGTGGGCTCGGTCTACTTCGCCCACCTCGCGCACCACGGCCCGGCTCCCGAGGCGCTCCAGCTGGGCCTGCTCACCTCCATGGGGTTCATCCTGGTGGCGCTGGGCCTGGCGGTCGCCGACCTGGGAGAACGGGCGAAGGCACCGGAGGCACCGGAGGCGCAGGGGATGCCGGAGGCCGAGAGCCTGACATCCTGACCCGGGGCCCCGGCCGTGGCCGCCGCCGCTACGAGCGGCGGCGGGGCTTGCCGCGCTTCGCGGGCTTCGCGCCGGGCGCCCGCCCGCGTGCGGTGCGGGCGCCCGGCGTCGCCTTGGCCGCGGCGGCCGGCTTCTGCGCCCGGCCGGCCTTCTCCGGCGCGGCCTTCGCCGTCTTCGGCGCCGGTGCGGCCTGCCGGCCGCGGGTGCTGTTGACCGTGCGGCCGCGGACGATGCCGATGAAGTCGTCGACCAGGTCGGTGGTGGCCTCCTCGGGCCAGGACAGGGCGACGGCAGACTCCGGGCCGTCGGTGAGCGGCCGGTAGGTGAGGTCCCGGCGGTGGTACAGGCGGGCCAGGGACTGCGGGACGACCAGGAGACCGACACCGGCGGCGACCAGTTCCACCGCGTCCTCGGTGGTCGCGGGGCGCTCGAAGGCGGGCTCGCCGGGCGGGGCGTCCCAGTCGAAGACGTCGTCGAGGGGGTGGCAGAGGACCTCGTCGGCGAGGTCGGCGAGGGTGACCTCCTCGGCCGCCGTGATCACGTGGTCCCTGGGCACGACGACCACCGTGGTCTCGGTGTAGAGGGGGATCGCGCTGAAGAACGTGCGGTCGACCGGGAGCCGTACGAGACCGGCGTCCGCGTCGCCCGCGCGCAGCACGTCGGACGCCTCTGCGGCGGGGACCTGGAGGAGGGTGAGCGGGACGCCGGGCCGACGCTCGTTCCAGATCCGGACCCACTTGGCGGGCGTTACGCCGGGGACGTACGCGAGCCGGAACGACGGTGTTTCCTCCGAGCCTGTCATCAGCCCAGGTTAACGGGCCGCGGCCGGCCGGCGGGCACCGGCCGGGGACGGCCGTCCGGCAGCGGCCGCGGAAGGTCCCCGGCATCGGCCGTGGTCGGGGCTCGGGCGCCCGGCCGATACCCTTGACCTCATGAGTTCGCACCAGACCGCCCAGACGATGAAGCCCGCGACCGCGGCGAAGAAGCTGGGCGTGTACCTGCCCGCCACGCCGGCCGCCTTCCAGGAGGGCGTCGTCTCGCGCGCCGAGCTGACCGAGCTCCTGGCGAATCCGCCCGAGTGGCTGCGCGAGCTGCAGGCCAACGGACCGCACCCGCGTCCGGTGGTCGCGGCCAGGCTCGGCGTGTCCATCGCGGGGCTGGCGCGCGGCGGCGTGACGGAACCGCTCACCACCGAGCAGATCGAGGAACTCAAGCGCGAGCTGCCCGAGTGGCTGGCCAAGGAGCGCGCCACGCAGGCCGAGGTCCGCAAGGAGACCGTGCGGCTGAAGAACCTGAAGCGGGAGAAGGAGTCGGGGCAGGGCTGAGGCCACTCCCCGCCGCGATTCTCCACGGCTCCGGTCCAGGCGCCCGCCGCCCGGATCCCGGGGCCGTTGCCGTACCGACCGCGCCCCTGCGCCGTGTCCGCGGTCCGGCGCTTCCTCGTCCCCCACCCCGTCGTAGCCTGCCGGCTCCCCCCCGGAAACCCCCTCGACCGGCGCCCGCCTCCGCCTCGTCCCGCTTCCTCACAGCCCGCCTGCAACCTTCGCTGAGCTGCGATTTCCCTCTCCGTGCACAGACGGCGGCAGGCGTTGTCAGTGGTCTCCCCTACAGTCGCCATCACTTGATCACTGCGGTGCGGGGAGGCACGCATGGGGTGGGTGACGGCCGGGGACTACGAGGTGGCCCTGGACGACGGGAAGGTGGTCTGCCGCAACGCGGCGGGGCGACGGCTGAAGTCCGTGCCCGCGAAGCTGGCGGACGATCCGGCCGTGCTGGGGCTGCGGCAGCTCGCCGAGTGGCTGGAGCGGCACGAACGGCGGTGCCTGGCCGACGTGGAACGGTGGATGACCCGCTCGCTTCCCGTGCCCCTCGCCGTTCTCGCGCGGGTCTGGCCCGACCCCGCCTGGCAGGCGGCCCTGCGGGACCTGGTGGTCACCGGCGCCGACGGCGAGGTCGCCGGATTCCTGCGGGACGCCGATGCCGAACGCGGGCTCGGCCTGGTCGATCTCGACGGCGACACCGTGCGCATCGCCCCCGAACTGGTCCGGCTGCCGCACCCGGTCCTCCTCGAAGACCTGGAGGAGCTGCGGGAGTTCGCCGTCGAACTCGGCGTCGAGCAGAAGGCCCAGCAGCTGTTCCGCGAGGTCTGGCACCGCCCGGCCGCACTGGACGCCGAGGGCACCCAGGTCGAGGAGTACGCGGGCGGGGTCTTCAAGGAGCTGCGGTTCCTGCACGGCAGGGCCTCGCAGTTGGGATACCGCGTGCGCGGCGGATACGCGGTGTGCTCGGTGCTGGAGGAAGGCCGCGGGGTCGAGGCCCGGGTCTGGATCGGCGACTACGACAGCTACTTCGAGACCGAGACCGGCCCGCTGGCATGGACCGATCCGGCGGGCCGCACGCTGAGGCTGGGTCAGGTCGGCCCGGTCGCCTGGTCGGAGGGGATGCGGATGGCGGCGGCGCTGTACGCGGGGCGAGACATCGAGGACGAGGAGCGGGCGGCATGAGCACGTACGACGACACCGCCACGGCCGCGCTGCTGGACGCCGGCGCGATCCTGCCCGCGGGCACGACCGCGCGGGAGGACGCCGACGTGCTGACCGCACGCACGTACACGCACCCCGCCCTGGACGGGCGGACGGTGGTGCGGCTGGTACCGGGCACCCTCGGCGAGGCCGAGGACCTGGCCCTCGAGTTCCTCGGTCTGGTCCGGGAGCCGGAAGCGCCCGAGGTCGGCCAGGTGCGCCGGGAGACCCTGGGCTTCCCGGCCTGGGCACTGGTGAACGACCCGGCCAACGGCCATCACGCCCTCGCCCTGGTCAAGGACGTCGAGCGGCTGGGCCGGCAGGCCAAGTCCAAGCCGGGCAACGCGAAGGACGGCTTCGAGGCACTCGGCGAGCGGCTGGGCCGCGCGGTCCCGCACTTCCTGCCGACCTTCTACGAGCAGGCCGCCCGGATCTTCCTCCAGCACGAGAACACGACCTACGCGGCCGCCTTCTTCGGCAAGGCGCGCGAGGCCGAGCGGGTGCACGCGCTGGCCGTGGACGAGGAGCGGCAGCGGGCGGTGTTCCTGGAGTTCGCCTTCGCCGGCGCGCTCACCGTCAAGGCGCTCAAGGAGTACGTGAAGGACCTCGCGCGCCGGCTCGAACCGGCCACCGCCTGGGCGCAGTTCCGGCAGCTGACGGTGGAGCGGTGCGCGGCCGGCATGCCGCCCTACGCCTCGCTGCCGCAGGACGCGCGCGGGCTGATCAAGGCGGCCGGGCTCGACCGGGTCACCGAGGAGTGCGCGCTGGTCGCCGACCTGCTCGCGTCCCCGGCCGCCGTGCGGGCGCCCGCCTCCTTCTGGAACGCCTACCGGAGCGTGCTGCCGGTCCTCGCCGAGCGGCGGCCCGGGATCCGGGTACGGCTGCTGGAGATCATGCCGGCCGGTCTCGGCCGGGAGGTGGAGGACGACGAGTTCTGGCTGGCCCTGCTGGCTGAGTGCGGGGCCGATCTGCTGCTCACCGAGGACGGCGGCGAGGAGGTCGACGCGGCGGACTGGCTCGGCCGGTGGGCCCGGCACCGCAAGCACGGGGCGGCGTACTCGCACCGCTCCCCCGCGACGCTGGCGCTGGCCGAGCGGATGGCTCCCCGGCTGCGGGCGGGCGGACGGCCCGTCGACCTGTTCACCGGGCGCTGGCAGGCGGGGGCCGATCTCGACCTGCTGGACCTGTGCGTGGCCGAGGGCATCGCACTGGCCGTACCCGGCTCGGACACGCAGGTGCATCTGCCGCTGGCCCTCTGGCTGCGCGACGAGCGGCCCGGACAGCGGGACCTGAAGGCCGTCGCCGCCGAGCCCCGTTACCGCTCGCTGTTGTTCGAGGCCGTCGAGGGCCTCGGCCGGGGGCAGGGGCCCGCGGTGCTGCCCACGGTGGCCGCGCATCCGGTGCTCGGCGACGTGCTGCGTGAATGGCTGCAGGAGACCACCGCGGAGTTCGCCGCCGTCGCCGGACTGCCGGGCGCCGACGCGAGGCTGGAGCGGCTGCGGCCCTTCCGGGCGGTGGTGCAGGAGAGCGCGCAGGCGGTGCGCCGGCTCACCGGGTACGACATCGTGCCGGTCCTCGGCCGTACGCTGCGCGCCGGGATCCTGGACGAACTGGGCTGGCCCGCGCTGGACGAGGCGCTGGAGCTGCTCGACGGAGAGGTGCGCAAGGACCGGGACAACTCCCTGGTGGTGACCGAGGCGTGGCCCGCGCTGATCCTGGTGCGCGGTCACAAGGCGGTCGTCGTCGGCCCCGACGGGATCCTGCTCACCCACGACCTGCGGCTGCCCGCCGCCCTGGACCGCTGGCGGCGCCCGCGGTTCCGGTACGCCGACGGCGAGTTGCTGGTGATGTGGCGGGACGGGTCGAAGCAGCACGGCTACTGGTCGAACCGCCCGTCGGAGGTGTTCCCGCTCGGCGGCGAGCAGATCCCCCACTGGTGGTCCGCCATGGACGCGGCCCACGCCTCGATCCCCTTGCCCGCCGGCGGCCGGGCCACGGGCGGTCGCACTCTGCACGCCGGTGACACCGTCCTGCCGCCGAGCCGCCCGGTCCTGGGCGACGGCATCACGTACTGGCGTCAGGGCAGGCAGGGCCGGCAGTCGCTGTGGCTGGAGTACGACCCGGCGACCGGCGAGCACGGGCGGGCCTCGCTGCCCGCGCTGCTGGCGTCGGCCGTCCGCGAGGGCGCCTCGCTGCTGCACGGCTCCTGCGAGGTGCTGCCGCTGCAACCCGGCCTTGAGCGCAGCCCGTTCGGCACCGACGGTACGGTCCTCGGGCGCTGGGTGCGCACCGAGGGCGAGGGAGCCGAGGCGCGGACGACCGCGGGCACGCCCGACGGGCGGGCGGCGACCCTGCGGGCGGCCCGCAACGGCCGGGTGCCGGGGGTGCCGCTGGGCGCCCTGCGGCTGCCGGGCGGCGCCGAGCCGATCGCCGTTCAGACGTACCAGAGCGTCGCCCTGCACACGGGCGACGGCACCGAGCTCGGGCGGGTGTCCTTCGGCGAGACCGGCGGGGCGTACGCGGCCGGTACCCGGCTGGTGCCGCCGGTCGCGTTCTGGCACGCGCTGCGCCCGCGTGACGAACACGGGTCGGCCGGACTGCGCGCCCTGACCGACGACTCGGCCGGTGCGCTGATGCGGGCCACGGCGACCGCGCTGGACGAACGGCGGCAGGCGCTCGCCGAAGCCGGGAAGGACGAACGGGCCAGGGCCGCGGTGCCGGGCACGGACGAGGTCGCCGCGGCCGCGGTGGCACGGGCACTGCCCGGACTGTCCGACCGGCGGCTGCTGGCCGGTGTCGCCTCCCTCGTCCTCGCGGCACTGCGCATCGCCGAGACGGCCGCGTCCCTGGCCAGGCCCGCACAGGAGCGGCCACGTCAGCCCCGGCAGCGGACCGAGGGCATGTTCGCCGACTACTCCCCGGCCCACGGCGGGGACCGGACGCTGCACGACGCCACGGCGGGAGTCGTGTCCCTGCAGAACGCGTGGCACGGCGGCTGGGCCACGCTGCGCCAGATCCGCGCGGTCAACCACGTGCTCTCCGGTCGGCCCGCCGACGGGAAACCACTGCCGGAACGGGAGCAGTCGGCCGCCGTCGGCGACGGCTGGCAGAGCGACGAGCACACCGTTCCCACCATCGGGGCGGTGTGGCCGCCCGTCCTGGGCGCCCTGCGGCCGCTCGCCTACCGTGCCGCCTCGCCGGCCCTGACCGACGTCCAGCGCGAGCCGCTGCTGCTGCTGTTCGAGGCGCTGGCCGAGGGCCCGCTGCCCGGGCTCGGGACCACGCTGCGCGAAGTCCTGCTGAGCGAACCGCACGACAAGCACCAGCGGGTGGGCCAGGTGCTCCGCCGGGACGGGCGCACGGTGGTGGTGCTCGGCTGCCAGAGCGTCGACGTCCGGTCGGGGGCGGTCGAGTGGCTGGCGCTCGACCACGACCCGTCCGGGGCGTTCGGTGCCGTCGGGCACTTCACGCTGGTCCGGGAGACGCGGTACACCACCGGCATTCCCGCGGACCGGCTGGCCGAACTGACCCGGCTGGTCCGGGAGAAGGGCGCCGCCCCCTGGCGGCCAGGGGCCCCCGAGGCGCTGGCCGCCGCGACGAACGGCGGGCTCGGCCCCCTCCAGGCCGCCGTACTGCTGGCCGGTCACCCGAACGCTCCCGCCACGGAAGGGCTCGCGGCCGTCGGGCTGAAGCCCGGGCAGCGGACCTTCGGCGCACAGCTGCTGACCTCGCTGGGCCAGGACGAGCAGCGGGCACTGCTCGGCGCGCTGCTGCCGGACGACCCGGCCGAGCTGTGGACGGCCGGCCCCGACACGGCGGCCGCGGGCCGGCTGTGGGCCGAGCGCCTCGGCACCCTGGTACGTCTGCCGGAGGACCTCAGCACCGATCTCGCCGGCGTGGCGGCCGGTCACGCCGAGGCAGTGCTCAACCCCGCGCGCACCCCCTGGCTCGCCCGCACGACGGTGTTCCGGCCCGGCAAGGACGGCGACTTCGCACCGGCCGACCCGTCCGCGGTGCCCGGCTCGTACACCCTGGCGGGGGCCGTGGAGAGCCTGGCCGCGCTGGCCTACGTGCTGCCCTACGGGCATCCGCTGCGGGCCGGGCTGCCGGACGGGCTCGGTGCGGTGCGCCGGCGGCTGGCCGATCCGGAGCTGCTGCTCGACCTCGACCTGGAGTGGACGGAGAAGGGCGGACCGACCTCCGTGCAGTTGCGCAAGATCTTCGGCCTGCCCGAGACCGGCGGCGACGCGCACGGGCTGACGAGGGCCGGGGACACGCTGGTGCTGCGCCCCTGGTACGAGGCCGCGGAACACGTGCTGCTCCGGCCGGCCGCGCTGAGCGGAGCCGACGACCCCGTCTTCGGGCTCCTGGAGGGCCTGCTCGGCGAGGGGCGGGCGTCCCGGCTGCGGGCCGTCCGCACGCTCCTCGGCGACGACCTGGCCCGTGCCCTCGCGGCCGACGGTCCGGCCGGTCACGCCCAGGACCCCACGGCCTCCGTCCCCGCGCTGGTCGCGGAGGTCGCCGAGGCGCACGGTCTCGGCGCGGATGCGGCGGCGCTCTACCTCCAGGTGCTGGCGCTGCCGGACCCCACCGACCGCAACTGCGCACGCTGGACCGGCTGGAAGCCCGCCCGGATCAAGAAGACGCGCGCCGAACTGGCGGCGACCGGCCTCCTCGTCGAGGCGAAGCGCCCGCGGGCCGGCCGCACCCTTTTCCTGCCCGGCGGGTGGCGCGACCTCAGGGCTCCGGCCCTGCCGACGGAGACCTGGAAGGAAGCCCTCTATCCCGTCTCCGACGGTCGCCGGACCGTCCCGCTGGTCCCGGTGCCGGAGCTGTTCGCCCGTGCCTGGGAGCGCGTGCGCACCGGGGATGCCCCCGCGTACGAACAGCTGACCACGCGGGCCACCCGTGGCGGCCGCCGCCGATGACCACGATCCGCACCACCGCCCGCACCGCCGGAGGACCACCGCCGATGACCGTCAGCACCGCGCCCCTGCGTCAGATCGTCCCGCCGGAGGACAGGTACGCCACCGAGCTGGCCTTCCTCGCCGCGTACGACGCCGGTCCGCGCCCGCCCGCCTGGCGGCTGACGCCCCGGGCCGTCGTCACCTTCGTGATGGGCAGTGGCGGCCTGGCGCTGCGGCTGCCCGACGACGCCGAGGTACCGGACGGCGTGCCGCGGCGACTCGTCGTGGAGGGCAAGTTCGTCGGCGACCGGGCCCTCGTCGAACGCTGTGTGGTGACCCTCGCCGGTGAGCGGGGACTGCTGCTGGTCGGCGAGCCCGGCACCGCCAAGTCGATGCTGTCGGAGCTGCTGTCGGCCGCGGTGTGCGGCACCAGCGGCCTGGTCGTGCAGGGCACCGCGGGGACGACGGAGGACCAGCTCAAGTACGGCTGGAACTACGCCCTGTTGCTCGCCCAGGGCCCGAGCCGCCAGGCCCTCGTGCCCTCGCCGGTCCTCACCGCGATGTCCCGGGGTGCCGTCGCCCGCGTGGAGGAGGTCACCCGCTGCCTCCCCGAGGTGCAGGACTCCCTGGTCTCGCTGCTGTCCGAGCGACGCATCGCGGTGCCCGAACTGGCGGGCACGGAGGACGCGTTGGCGCATGCCGCGCCCGGGTTCACCCTGATCGCCACGGCCAACCTGCGGGACAGGGGCGTCTCCGAGATGTCCGCGGCGCTCAAGCGGCGCTTCAACTTCGAGACCGTGGGCCCGATTCCGGACCTCGACGCCGAGACCGCGCTGGTCCGCGGCCAGGCCCGGGCGTCGGTGGAGCGGGCCGGGGCGCCCTTCCAGGTCGACGACGCGGTCCTGGAGGCCCTGGTCACCGCGTTCCGTGACCTGCGCGAGGGACGGTCGGCGGAGGGCTGGGAGGTGGAGCGCCCGTCCACGGTGATGAGCACCGCGGAGGCGGTGTCGGTGGCGGGCGCGCTGGCCCTGGCGGCGGCCTACTTCCCCGGTGACCGCGACGTCCTCGGCCTGCTCCCCGGCCATCTGCTCGGCGTCGTACGCAAGGACGACCCCGCCGACGCGGCCCGGTTGCGCGGCTACTGGGACGGTCCGGTGCGGCGGCGCGCGGAGCAGGGCTCGGCGACCTGGCGCACGCTGTGGGACCTGCGCACGGTCCTGGAGGCGTGACGTCGTGCCCGACTCCCCCGAGACGGCGCTGGCCGCGCTCACCGATCCGGCGGGTCCCTACCTGATCGGCGTACGGCACCACGCGCCCTCGCTGGCCGCCGCCGTACCGGCTCTGCTGGACGCGGCGCAACCGGACGTGCTCCTCGTCGAGCTGCCCGCGGAGCTGCAGGAGTGGCTGCCGTGGCTGGCCCACGAGGAGACCCGGGCCCCGGTCGCCCTCGCCGCGGCACCGGCCGACGGCAGCGGCGGCCCGGCGTTCTATCCGTTCGCGGACTTCTCCCCCGAACTGGCGGCCGTGCGGTGGGCCGGGCGCGGCGGGGTGCCGGTGGTCGCCTGCGATCTGCCGATGGCGGACCGGGGCCGGCGGGAAGGAGAGCGTGCCGCCCAGGGGCCGGGCCGGCTGTCGGACGCGCTGCGTTCCCGGCTCACCGGCCGCCCCGGTGACGACCTCTGGGACCGCCTGGTCGAAGCGGTCGCGCCCGGTTCGCCACCGGAGGCACTACGGCGGGCCGCACTGCTGACGGGCTGGGCGCTGCGCGAGGAGTCGGCCGTGTCGGAGGTGGATCTGCGGCGGGAGGAGTGGATGCGCTCCCGGCTGGCCGAGGCCACGGGGAACGGTGAGCGGGCGGCCGCAGTGGTCGGTGCCTTCCACGCTCCGGCACTGATGCGCCCCTTCAGGGGCGCGGGGAACCGCGCGCCGAGCCCCCACCCGCCCGCACCCGAGTGGACGACCTCCCTCATCCCCTACACCTACGCCCTCCTGGACGAGCGCTCCGGCTACCCGGCCGGAATCCGGGACCCCGAATGGCAGCACATGGTCCTTGAAGCAGCCGGTGAACCCGGCGCGCTGACGGACGTGCTGACGCGCACGGCCGTCCGCATCTGCGCCGAACTCCGCGGCCTCGGCCACCCCTCCGGCCCCGCCGACGCCCGCGAGATCACCCGCCTCGCCGGAGACCTCGCCCGCCTCCGCGGCCTGCCCGCCGCGGGCCGCGGCGAGTTGGTCGAGGCGACGCAGACCGTGCTGGCACAGGGCGAGCCCCACGGCCGGGGCCGGGCGGTGGCGAGGGCGATGGAGACCGTCCTGGTCGGCACCCGCGTCGGCCGGCCCGCGCCGGAGGCGCCCCGCAGCGGTCTCGCCCCCGCCGTCGAGACCGAGCTCACGACGCTCGGCCTGCCCGGTCCGGCGGACACCGGGTCCGCCGTCAGGGACCTCCGGCTCGACCCTCTCCGCTCGGACCTCGACCGGCGCCGCGAACTGCTGCTGCGCCGCCTGGCGTTGTGCTCCGTGCCGTACGCCGAGCCCAGGCCGGTGACCGGGACCGGCGGGGCCGACGCGCTCACCTCGCGCTGGGAGGTGCGCTGGACCCCGGCGACGGCCGCGATGCTGACGGCGGCCGGGGTCCGCGGGGTCACCCTCGCCCAGGCGGCCGAGGGCCTGCTGCGCGAGCGGAGCCGCAAGGAGCGGGATGCGGGCGGGCCGACCGCGGCGCAGGTGCTCGACGGCCTGGAACAGGCGGCGCTCTGCGGCCTGCCCGGCCTCGTCGACGAGCGGCTCGGCGACACCGCCGAGGTGCTCCCGGACGCCGGTACGCTGCCCGAACTCCTCGCGGGGCTGGCCCTGCTGGACCGGCTGCGGAGCGGGCACATCGCCGGTCCTGACGCGGACGGGGACCGTATCGCCAGGTCCGTCGCCGTGGCGGAGCTGCTGACGGCGGCCGCGGTGCGCCAGGTCGACGGCCTGACCGGTTCCGAGGACCCGGCCGACGCCCGCGCCCTGCTCGAACTCGCGCACCGCGCCGACCTGTCGGGCGGCATCCGGCTCGCCGACGCCCTGGCCCGGCTGGCCGCCGGCGGCTCCCCGTTGATGCGGGGCGCCGCCGGAGCCGTCCGCGTGCTGCTCGGCCAGGAGGATCCGGGGGCGCTTGGCGACCGGGTGGCCTCCTGGGTGGACGGGGCGGTCGACGCCGAGTCGCGGTCCGCGCTCACCGCTCGGCTGACGGGGTTGCTGACGGCGGCCGGACGGTTGCTGGCGGCGGCCGTACCGGCGTTGGAGCCCCTGGTCGAGCGGGTGTCGGAGCTGTCCGACCAGGACTTCCTGGACCGGCTGCCGGCCCTGCGCGGTGGTTTCGACACGCTGAGCCCGGCCGACCGCGAGCGGCTGCTGTCCGCGGTCGAGGAGCGGCTCGCCGTCGACCGGGTGGCCGACACCGGAGCCGTCGACCCGGCCGCGCTGGCCGCCTGGACCCGAGCGGACCTGGCCGCTCGCGCTTCCCTGCGCGTGCTCGGCCTGCTGCCGCCGCCGCGCACGGATCGGGAGACCGAACAGGTCCGGCCCGTGGCGGTCCGGCCGGAGCGCCGGCTGGCCCCCGCCGACCGCTGGCGTCTGCTGCTCGGCCGCCGCGCCGACCGGCTCCCGACGTCGGCACGCGCCTTGGCCACCGCGCTCGACGAGCTGTACGGCCGCGGACACGGCGAGGGCAGCCGACGCGACGTCGACGGCACGGGCGGCGGGCGCGAGGCGTCGTACCCCGGGGTGCGGGAGTGGTCGGAGGAGCTGGCGGCGCTGTTCGGTCCGGGCATCCGGGAGGAGGTGCTGGCAGCGGCCGCCGCGACGGGACGGCAGGACGTGCTGGCCGAGCTGGACCCGGACGGCGTACGGCCCTCCGTGGACCTGCTGCGGTCGGTGCTACGGCACGCGGGCGGGCTGCCCGAGGCACGGCTCGCCGCGCTGCGCCCGCTGGTCCGGCGTCTGGTGGACGCGCTGACCCGGGAGCTGGCGACCCGGCTGCGTCCCGCGCTGCACGGAAGCGTCCTGCCCCGGCCGAGCCGGCGCCCGGGCGGCGGCCTGGATCTGCCGCGCACGCTGCGGGCCAACCTGGCCACCGCCCGCCGGGCGGCCGATGGCACCGTCCGGGTGATCCCGGAGCGCCCGGTCTTCCGGGCCCGGGCCCGGCGCGCCGCCGACTGGCGGCTGATCCTGGTCACGGACGTGTCCGGGTCCATGGAGGCGTCGACGATCTGGGCGGCGCTGACCGCCTCGGTGCTGGCCGGGGTGCCGACCCTGTCCACGCACTTCCTCGCGTTCTCCACCGAGGTCGTCGACCTCACCGGGCACGTCGACGATCCGTTGTCGCTGCTCCTCGAGGTGAGCGTCGGCGGCGGCACCCATATCGCGGCCGGGCTGCGGCACGCGCGCGAGCTGGTCACGGTGCCGTCCCGCACGCTCGTGGTCGTGGTGAGCGACTTCGAGGAGGGCTATCCGGTCGGCGGGCTGCTGGCCGAGGTCAGGGCGCTGGTCGGGGCGGGCTGCCAGGTCCTGGGCTGCGCGAGCCTCGACGACTCGGGACGGCCCCGCTACTCCACCGGTGTCGCCGGGCAGCTGGTCGGCGCCGGGATGCCGGTCGCCGCCCTCAGCCCGCTCGAACTCGCCCGCTGGGTCGGGGAGAAGATCGCATGAGCACGAGTACGGAACGGGAGCTGCCCGCCGTCGCCCCGGCCGTGACGGCCGAGCTGGTCGCGGCCCTCTCCCCCCGGTTGCGCAAGCGGCTGGACGCGGGCGTCGCCAAGCTGGCGGACCGGCCGGTCGTGCGCGACGGCGACACCGTGCGGATCGCCGTCGACGACGAGGGCTCCGAGCTCGAACTGCACGCCCCGGAGGGCGTCGTGGCCGACGCGGCAGCCATCCGATGCGGCTGCCTGCTGGCCCCGGACTGCCTGCACCGCGCGGCGGCGGCCTCGGCCGCACCGGTGGCGGACGTCTCCGCGGACACGGCGAGCGCACGAGGCGCGGACCGGACGGCGGGCGTGGGAGCCACCGCGGCCACCGAGCAGCCGGCGCCCCTCTCGGGTGCCCGTGCGGTCCCCGTCCTCGACGAGTCCGCGACGCCCCCGCAACTCGCCGCGGCCCACGCCGTTTTCGACGCCGTGGCCGCCGTGCTCGACGCCGGTACGGACGGCTCCGGTGCCGTGCTCCAGGCCGAGTTGCTGCGGGCGGCGCACACCGCGCGCCTGGCGGGTCTGCCCCGGGCGGCCGCGGCCGCGGTCTCCGTGGTCACCGCGGTGCGCGCGGCCCGCGCGGCCGACCCGGCGTTCCGGCTCGCCGAACTCGTCGGCGCCATGTCGGAGGCCCTGTTCGTGGCCCATCGGCTGCCGCATGCCACCGGTGCCGAGCCGGCCGGGCTGCGCGGCACGGTACGGCAGCCGTACACGCCGGAAGGTTCGCTGCGGCTGTACGGCCTGTTCTCGGAGCCGGTGCTCACCGCGAGCGGCTACGCGGGGGCCGTCACCTGGACCGCCGACGCCGAGGGGCGGCTGTACACGGTCTCGGACGTGGCGCCGGGCGGTGCGGGCCGGGCGGTGGGCGCCGCCGACCGGGCCGTACGCATCGGGGACACGGCGCTCACCCACCGCGAGCTGGCACGGGCGGGACTCGCGGTGTCGGGGGCGACGGTGTCGCCGACCGGGCGGCTGGGCGCCGGCGCGGGGGTTCGGGCGGTGCGCGCGTCCGGGGCCGGGTGGCGGGCCGAGCCGCTGGACCGGTTGTGGGCGGTGCCGGTGGCCGAGCAGGTCGGACGGGCCCTGGGCGGCGGCCACGAGCTGCTCTTCCTGGAAGTGACGCCGGTCGGCGCGGTGCGCGAGGCGGCGGGCGACTGTCTGCTGGCCGACTGCGGCGGGCTGCCGTTGCGGCTGACGGCGGCGCACGACCATCCGGCGCTCCCGCACCGCGACAACCTGCGGCTGCTGGCCGCCGCGCGGGGCAGCCGGCTGCGGGTGATCGCACGCCTCGTCGCGGCCCCGCACGCCCGTGCCCAGCTCCTCGCGACGGAGCACCCCATGAGTGCCGGGAGCCGTGTCGACGTGGGGCTCGACCGGCTCCAGCACGCGGACCTGCCGGCTCCGGCGTCGCCGTCCGCCGCACCGGTGGCATCGGCCGTACCGGTCCACGCGGAGCGCACTCCCGACGAGGCGCCCCTGCATCTGCTGCGCCGCCGGATCGAGCAGGCGGCTTCGGGCGGCCGGCGCGTACTGGCCTTCCCGGGTGACTCCGCGGCCGACGCGCGCCGGCTGCGCCGGCACGGTCTGGGTACGGCCGGCGATATCCTCGACGGGTTGCTCGCCGCGGCCGCGGAACGCTCGCGCGACGCCTTCGGCCGTCTCCTTCCGGCGGACACCGGCCGCTTCGCCCGGGCCTGGCTGACCGCGGCGCGCTACACGGACGAGGTCGACCGGGTACTCTGTGCGGCCGCCTGGGGCGGCTGACCGGGCACGGCGACGACCGGATGCGGGCCGCCGCTCCCCCGTGCCGGCGGCCCGCGTGACCGGAGTCGTCGCATCCGGTGCCGGTGCCCGGTTGAAGCATGCGGCACCCGGCCGTCGCCTGGGTATGCGTAGAACTGCGTAGGGGCACGAGCGGAGAGGAACACGTGGTACACGGGCTGGACAGGGCCTACGAACGCCTCACCGGACTGGCCGTCGCCGCGCTCAACGAACGCGAGCCCGAGCGGCTCTGGCCGCTGCTGGCCGACGCCGTGACCGGCCTGTGCGACGGAGAGACGCTGATCTACAAGCTGGACGACTGGAGCGAGGGCGAGGGCACGCTCGGCATGTCGCCCGCCGCCACCTACGCGTTGGACCGGCTCGGCGACGAGGCGCTGGGGGTGCTGCGCTCCGGCTACCCCTTCGCCCGCCACTACGCGGCCGGCCCCGGCCGTGCGCCGGTGACGGCCCGTCGGCTGGCGGGGCGGGCCTGGCCGGTGAGCGAGACCGCGCGAGTGCTCGGCGACGGCCTGGACCTGAACCAGGTCCTGGCGCTCCCGCTGCCCGGTACCGTCGCGCCGATCACTGGCTGCCTGGTCTACCGCTCCGGCGCGGACTTCACCGACGACCACCTGCGGATCGCCGAGCGCGCCCAGCCGGTGCTGGCCGCCGTCGAGCAGCAGCGCCGGCTCCTGGAACAGTGGCGCCGGTCGTCGGCGCCGGCCGGTGCGGCGGAGGAGAGCGCGGCGGAGTGCGCGCTGACGCCCCGGGAGCTCACCGTCCTCCTCCTGCTCACCGACGCCCTGACCGCCGACGCGATCGGCCGTCGGCTCGGCATCTCGGCGCGCACGGTGCACAAGCACGTCGAGAACATCTACCGCAAGCTCGGCACCCGCGACCGCCTCGCCACCGTCCTGCACGCCCAGCGGCTGGGGCTGGTTCCGGCGCTCGGTCCGGCCCGGTCCGGAAGGCGGCCGGCGGCCGGGAAATCCGGTGGACAGCGCCGTCGTCCGCCCGGCACAGTGGCCGCCCGTGACGACCAGTGAGCTGTGGGGCAGGGCCGAGGCCGACCGCTACGACGGCGAGGAGACCGAGATGTCCTCGGCCGCGGTGCTCGGGCCGACCGTCGACTTCCTCGCCGAACTCGCCGGGGACGGCCGGGCGCTGGAGTTCGCCGTCGGCACCGGTCGGGTCGCCGTCCCGCTGCGGGAGCGCGGGGTGCCGGTGGCGGGCATCGAGTTCTCCGAGCACATGGCGGCGGTCCTGCGGCGGAAGGCCGACGAGCAGACCCTGCCGGTCGTGATCGGGGACATGGCCACAACCACCGTGCCCGGCGAGTTCGCCCTGGTCTATCTCGTCTACAACACGATCTCGAACCTGCTCACCCAGGACGAGCAGGTCGAGTGCTTCCGCAACGCGGCCCGGCACCTGCGGCCCGGGGGCCGGTTCGTGATCGAACTGGGGGTGCCGCCGCTGCGGCTGCTGCCGCCCGGCCAGGTCGCGGTGCCGTTCGACGTCTCAGCCGGGCACCTCGGCTTCGACACCTTCGACCTGGTCGAGCAGATCCTCGTCTCGCACCACCTCACCCGTGACGGCGAGGACGGCCGCTACCGCCGCGACGCCTCCCGGCACCGGTACGCGTGGCCCGCGGAGCTGGACCTGATGGCCCGGATCGCGGGCCTCGCGCTGGAGCGCCGGGTGGCCGACTGGGACGGCTCGCCGTTCACCCAGGACGCCGCGAAGCACATCTCGGTGTGGCGCAAACCGGAGTGACCGGCCCGGCCCCCCGCCCCGCGCTCAGCCGCTCACCGGTGTCCACTGGATGCGCGTACTGCACAGGGAGACCACGACGGCCGCCGCGGCGACGACTCCGAGGCCCCACACCAGGCTGCTCGAACCCGCGACGAAACCGATGAGCGGCGGCCCGGCCAGCAGGCCCGTCGTGCCCATGGCCGCGACCAGGGCCAGCGCCTGCGAACCCTGCTTGGCCGCGGCGACGTAGACGCAGGGGGTCACGGCGGCGCAGCCCAGTCCGACGCAGGCGAACCCGATGAGCGCCGCCGCCACTCCCCCGGTCAGCAGGGCGAAGGCGAGCCCGGCGGCGGCCAGGGCGCTGCCCAACAGCACGACACGGCCGTCGCCCCAGCGGCTGCGCCAGCCGTCCGCGAAGATGCGGGCCAGGACCATCATGCCGGAGAACACGGCGATGCCCATCGGCGCCAACTCGGCGGTCGCCTTGGCGACTTCTCGCAGGTAGAGGGCGGACCAGTCGTTCATGGCGCCCTCGGTCACCGTGCCGAACGCCATGGCGCAGCACATCCAGAGCGTGACCCGGGACGGCAGGCTCCATCCGGCACGGCTCCTGCGCTCCTTCTCCCCCTCCGTGTCCTTCTCCGCCGCGGGAGCCTCGTCCTGGAGCAGGCCGGGACGTGCCAGAGCCGCCAGGAGGACGAGGACCACCGCGGCCACCCCGAAGTGCGCGGCGACGGAGGAGGTGGTCGCGTTCATGCCGGAGGCGAGCAGCGCGGCGAGCAGGGAGCCCGCGCTGAACGTCGCGTGCAGCCGGGCCATGGTGTTGCGGGTGTACCGGGTCTCCAGAGCGGTTCCCTGCGCGTTCATGGCCACGTTCAGGCACCCGACGAACACGCCGTCGGCGACCATGACCAGCAGGGCGACCGGATATTCCGGGGCGAGCGCGAGGGCCAGGAGCAGCAGGGTCAGGCAGAGGGCCGACAGCAGGGCCAGCCGTGCCGAGCCCAGCCGTTTCATGAGCGCCGGCACCAGGGGGAACGACGCGACGGCTCCGATACCGGCCGCCATCAGCAGCACCCCCACCTCGGCCGCGGTCAGCCCGAGGTCCGCCTTGATGGCGGGGATCCTGGAGGCCCAGGTGGCGTACTGGAAGCCGAGGGCGCAGAACAGCGCGGCGATCGCCACCTGGCTGCGCTGGAAGGGGTCACGGACAGGGAACACACGCATCAACTCGCTTCGTCGGCTCGGCCGTCGCCCGGGACATGGACGTCCTGGACGTGCGCGCCCGGGGCGTTCGGGCGGGACATGTAGACGGCGTTCGCGCCGTATCCGCCGGGGGCGATCCCCGGGTACGCGGTGAACCCGCGGGTCGACCAGAAGGGCTCGCTGCGGCCGACGGCGATCAGCGAGATCCGTTCGAACCCGCGGGCACCGGCGGCCTGGGTGAGATGGGTCAGGAGACGCCGGCCCAGTCCCCTGCCGCGCTGCCGTTCCGCCACGACCATGTCGTGCAGATGCAGGTTGCGTGGCCGGGGCGGGGGGCCGGCGGCGGGCTCCTCCGCCCGTTCGAGGTCCGGGTACCGGAACACGGGATAGGGCAGTGCCAGCACGTATCCGGCCGGCCGGGAGCCGACGTCGAGGACGAAGCAGGTCTCCGGCGAGGCGTCCGCCCTGGACCGCAGGGCGGCCTGTCCCTCGGACAGGCCGAGTTCCGCGTAGGCCCGGGCCTCCATCGCGCTGATGGCGTCCCAGTCGGCGTCGGCGACGTGGCGTATGCGTACACTGTCGCCGCTCACCGGTGCCCTCCGCCGACGCAGGTGTACGGGAGCGGGGCGAAGCCGTTGAAGCCCTGGGTGGTGTAGCTGATCGCGTAGGCGCCGCTGGAGAGCACCCAGACGGGGTCGCCGGAGGCCAGGTCCCGGGGGACGCGGACGAGGGCGTGTCCCTGGGGGTAGGCGTCGTCGCTGTCGCAGGTGGGCCCCGCCAGGACGGCGGGGACGTACCCGGAGCCGGCGTCGGGATGGCTCGGGAAGACGAGCGGGTACTGGAGCGCGTCCATCTCGTAGAGACCGTTGAACTTGCCGCAGCTCAGGTAGAGCCAGTACTGCCGCTCGCCGTCCGGCCGCCGCCGCTCGGACAGGCGGGCGACGTGGGCGCGGACGGCCCCGTGGTCGGCGACGAGGTGGCGCCCCGGCTCCATGACGAACGCGAGGTGGTCGCCGTGGACCTTCCTGAGGTGCCGCATTCCCTCCCGGATGACGGCGAAGATCTTGTCCAGGGGCGGTTCCAGGGGGAGGCCGTGCCGGTCGAGGTAGCCCAGGGCCGGCAGTCCGCCGCCGAGGTTGACGTGGTCGAGGACGATCCCGCGCCGGCCCAGGACGGTCAGGACGTCCGCGAGACAGTCGACGGCGTTGTGCCAGGCGTCGGCCGTCATCTGCTGGGAGCCGACGTGCACCGACAGTCCGGAGGGTGTCAGACCCATCCCCCGGGCCGCCGTCAGGATGCGCACCGCGTCGGCGGGCGAGCAGCCGAACTTGTTGCTCAGTCCCCACAGTGCGCCGTCGCCGCTCGTCGCCAGCCGGCAGAACACACGGGCTCCCGGGGCGTGGGTCGCGATGGCGGCCAGGTCCTCGATGCTGTCGGTCGCGAAGTCCCGGACGCCGAGCCGGTGGGCTTCGGCGATGTCCCGGTCGGACTTGACGGTGTTGCCGTAGTGCGTCCGGCCGGCCGGCACACCCGCGCGCAGCGCCTGCTCCAGTTCGCGCGGGCTCGCCCCGTCGACCCCGGCGCCCTCGTCCGCGAGACAGCCGAGCACCTCGTCCACCGGGCAGGACTTCAGGGCGAACCGGACGTCGACGCCCGGCAGTTCGCGTCGCAGGGTGTGGTAGCTGCGGCGGATTCCGGCCAGGTCGAAGAAGATCCCGTCCTCGGTGGCGTCCGTCAGCGCGGCACGCAGCGGGGAGACGTGGGCCATGGCCGCCGTCACCGCTGCGGCCCGGGCGTCCGGGGTACGGAAGTGCCGCGGGCCGCGTCGACCAGGGGCTCCCACGCCTCCGTGAGCAGGGCGAAGTCCTCGATGTCGCCGCGTGCTTCGTCCAGCAGGCGGTCGCGGCGTCCGGCCAGCAGGTCGGCGAACCGCGCGTACCGGCCCCCGAGTCTGCGGTACGCGGTGTCGAGGACGTCCAGCCGGTGCACGTTCTCGCCCCGGTCGAGGCCCGCGCTCTCCCTGGCCAGCCGGGCCACGACGGAGGCGCGCACCTGCCCCTGCCCGTCGAGCAGCGACTCGCCGGCCAGCCCCATCCGGTCGTAGACGAAGTTGAAGTAGAGCATCGACAGCAGGAACTTGACGAAACGCAGCTGGTACGCGACGAAGCCGGAGTCGGTCCGGCGTTCGCCGGTGTAGAAGTTGACGATGTTCCGGTTGTGCAGGACGCCGGGCAGTGCGGCGTCGTGGACCAGGTGGATCAGGAAGTAGTCGCTGCCGATCGTGTCGATGGCCGGCGGCAGCGGCACGTGTTCGTGCACGCCGTGGAAGGCGATGTTGCACATGTCCACGCGCATGGGGTCGACCACGGTCAGGATGGAGTGGTCCGCGGTGAAGGCGTCCGTGCCGGCGCCCCGGAAGGACTCCTCGGCGAGTTCCCGCTTCTGCTCGGCCGTCCAGTGCGCGGGCGCCCACAGGCCGACCATGTCGTGGTACACGTCCGGGTCGATCCGGAGTATCTCGCTTATGTCCACGGAAAGTTCGCCCACGAAGGAGCTGCCGACCATCGCCACCCGCCGGTCCATGCGGTCGGCGGCGAGTGCGGCCCCGGTGACGTGGCGGGCGGCGTCGGCCGCGCGCCTGCCGAGCGACAGCAGTTCGTGGTGGACGGGGAAGACGGGCTCGCCGTCCACGACCTGGTACCGGCTGTCGGAGTCCCTGCGGTGCACGGACTCGCAGCCGAGTGCGGCGGCGAGCAGGAAGGCGCGGTTGGTGCAGGCGCCGTAGGAGACGCCGGCGGGAAGCATCAGGTCCAGCAGGAGGTCGGGCTTCGTGGCCGCGGACCGGTCGATCGCGCGCCGCAGGAAGTCCCGCTGCCGTGCCTCGTCGAGATGGTGGACGACGATCCGCGGGTGGTCGGGGGTCCGGCGCACGGCCTCGGCGTGTTCGGCGAAGGCCGGTGCCGCGCAGGAGTCCAGGATCAGGAGGTGCACCTCGGCGTCGAAGTGCCGGACGGCGTAGGCCGCTTCCTCGGCCAGGGCCGTGATGGTCGCCGCGCAGGGCCTGTTGGTCGGCAGGGTCAGGCAGATTCGGCGCATGTCTCATCTCCGGCCGGCCGCTCCGTACCGTCGAGGTCCGTGCCGTCGAGGTCCGTACCGTCGAGGTCCGCACCGGTCCAGGACCTGAGGCCCAGCAGCTTGGCGCCGAGGTCGTCGAGCGTGGCCCTGCCGTACCGCAGGGACTCGTGGCGCCTGGCGTCGCCCAGCAGGGTCGGGTTCCAGTCGGGCGTGGCGAGGGTGCGCCAGGACTCGACCCGGGAGCGCCTGAGCGTGTCGTGGGACTCCAGCGCCGGCATCATCGACAGGTACTGGACCGCGCGCACCGTCCGTTCGGAGGTGTTCGGCGCGACACCGTGGGCCAGCAGGCCGTTGAAGATCAACAGGTCGCCGGCTTCGAGCTGCGGGCGCACCACGGGGAACTCGGCGCGGTCGATCCTGGGCCGGATCGGGTCGCGGTCCGCCGGCTGGAACGCCTTCCACTGGTCGAAGCGTTTGAACAGCTCGGGGCAGCACTGGAAGCCGCCCACTTCGGGCCTGGTGTCGGTGAGGGCGATGATCCCCTGGACCCGCTGCGGCAGCACGCCGAGCGTGGTGTCGACATCCCAGTGCAGTTCGATGTCGAAGCCCTCGGCGGTGCCCGGGATCAGGGCCCGGTCGCGGTTCCTGATGTTGGGCGGGTTCAGGTTGAGCCGGTCGAGGGTCACCCAGAGCTCTTCGCAGTCCCAGACGTCGACGAAGGCGTCGTAGACGCGGCGGTTCTGCCGGCTCTCCCAGATGAGCTGGTGGTGGTAGGCCTCGACGAAGCCGTAGACGTGCAGGTCCCGGTCGAGGTCGGAGCGGTACTCGCGCTCCTCGTACCAGGTCTCCGGGCGCTCGGGGTCCAGCCCCTCGAACTCCCAGGCGAAGTCGAGCAGTTCGCGGGCCGCGGCGGTGGGAATGGCCTGCTTCACCACTACGTAGCCGTACGTCTGCCAGTGGGCGAGGTCCTCCTCGGAGAGGACTCGCAGCGGGCGGGTCTTGGTCAGGTCCCGCAGGGGTGTCTGGGCGAGGTAGGTCTCGCCGTCCGAGCTGAAGTAGGGGATGTCCGAGGGGGCTCGATGGAGATAACGGTCAGTCGTGGGCATGCGGTGCTCCACACCTCGATATCAGGTACCGGCGGCCCGTCCGGGTCGCCAACTGCGCGGCGGGAGGGGCGGGGACCGTGCCTGCAGGGTCACTGCACCACGGGCCACACCAGCCCCTCTTCGAACTCGCGTGCCTCCAACTTGGACTAGACCAACTCATCCTGTCAAACACCCCAGTTGAGGGCGGGTTGCACCAACAGGGCGCCCCCCGGGCCCTCTTGACACGTGCCGTTAGCCTGACGGAGACGCATTGGTCTGTACCAACAGGAGGGCGCACGCTATGGTCTCCAGCAAGCACAGCCAGGAGTTGCGACGACTGGCGCGCTCCGTCCTGCAGCCGGGGTTCGTGGGCACCGAGGCCCCCGACTGGGTGCTGCGCGAGATCGGGGACGGGCTGGCATCGGTCGTGCTCTTCTCCCGCAACATCGTCACGCCCGAGCAGGTCGCCCGGCTGACCGGGCAACTACGCGCGGAAAACCCTGAGTTGATCATCGCGATCGACGAGGAGGCCGGTGACGTCACCCGGATCGAGTCGGCGACCGGCTCCACCCGGCCGGGCAACTTCGCGCTCGGAACCGTCGACGACACCGAACTCACCGAGGCCGTCGCCGCCGACCTGGGCCGTCAGCTGCGCACGGCCGGGGTGAGCCTCGACTACGCGCCGAGCGCGGACGTGAACTCCAACCCCGACAACCCGATCATCGGGGTCAGATCCTTCGGCGTCGACGCCAAGGTGGTCGCGCGGCACACCGGCGCCTGGATCCGCGGACTCCAGTCGGCCGGTGTCGCCGCCTGCGCCAAGCACTTCCCCGGCCACGGCGACGTGGCGGTCGACTCCCACCACGGCCTGCCCGTCTACGAGGCCGACCGGGAACGGATCGCCGAGCAGGCCCTGCCGCCGTTCCGGGCCGCCCTCGACGCCGGCGTCCGCGCGGTGATGAGCGGCCATCTGCTGGTCCCCGCCTACGACCCCGACCTGCCCGCCACGCTGAGCCGCCGCATCCTGGAGGAACTGCTGCGCCAGGAACTCGGGTTCGACGGCATCATCGTCACCGACGCCATCGAGATGGGCGCCGTGACCGGCCGGTACGGGATCGGCGGAGCCACGGTCCGGGCCGTCGCCGCCGGTGCCGACGCCGTCTGTGTCGGCGGCGAGAACGCCGACGAGGGCACCGCCCTCCAGCTCGTCAACGCGCTCGTGGAAGCCGTCCTCGCGGGCGGCCTGCCGGAGGAGCGGCTCGCCGAGGCGAGTCTTCGCGTCCGCGAGTTCGCGGCCTGGGCGGCGGGGCTGAACCCGGCCGGCGCCGCCCTCTGGGACGCCGAGGGCATCGGCTTCACGGCGGCCCGCCGTGCCATCCGGCTGACCGGAGCCGTCCGGCATGCCCTGCCCCTGGTCAACGCGCCGCACGTGGTGGAACTGGCGCCCACCACCAACCTGGCCATCGGCAAGGAGACCCCGTGGGGAGTGGCCGCGCCGCTGGGCGAGCGGCTGCCGGGGACGACCTCCGTCCGGGTGGGCCGCGAGGAGCTGCTGTCCCGCACCGGCACGCTGGAGACGCGGGCGCTCGCCCCCGCCGCGGGACGGCCCCTGGTCGTGGTGGTGCGCGACGCCGCCCGGCACACGTGGATGGCACAGGCCCTCACGGAGCTGGTCGCCGCCCGGCCCGACGCGATCGTCGTGGAGATGGGCCTGCCGGGCACCGTCGCCCCCTCGGCCGCCCAGATCTTCACGCACGGCGCCACGGCCGCCTCCGGGGTGGCCGCCGCCGAGGTGCTGGCGGGTGCCCTTTAGTGCAGACCTGAGTGCAGGTTGGTACGGACTCGAACGCAACATCCGTACCCGCGCGCGACGTTGACGCCTTCCCTTCTCTTTTCTACGTTCCGAGAGCGCTCTCACATCCGTCCCCGAAGCAGGGAGGTCCCCATGCCCTCCGTGCGCAGACCGGGCAGCCGCCGCCTTCGCCGACTGGCGGCGGCACTCGCTCCGGCACTGTTCACCGCCCTCGTCCCCCTCACGCCCCCGGCGGCCGCGGCCGACACGGGCGCGGCGGCGGCCGTATGCAACAAGTACTGCGACGCCCGGGACCCGGCGCTCGCCCCGGGCGACCGCACCCCGGTCACGGCGAGCATCTACGCACGGTCGATCGTCCTGCACTTCGACGACACCGACGCGATGGGCTGGGCCTCCGTCGACAACGGCAACCCGGGTGACGAGGTGTGGCTCGACCGCTCCTTCGACGGCGGCCGCACCTGGAGTTCGGGCAGCAAGCTCGGCGACACCACCGTGCCCAGCGGTCAGCGCGGCTGGCGCACACTCATGTACAACGTCGACGACTGGAACAACCTCGGCGTCGGCGCGCTGCGCGCCTGCGGAAAGGCCGGGGACCGCGCCGAGATCGCGTGCACCCCCTGGGCCCGCACCACCTGGAACGCGGGCGAGCCGCGCACCGCCGCGGCCACCGGCCTGATGGCCTTCTACGACTACCGAACCGGCCTGTTCGACACCACCGGCTGGTGGAACTCGGCCAACGCCCTGACCGCGGTCATCGACAACATCCGCGTGACGGGCATGGGCAGTTACCGGTACGCCGTCGCCCGCACCTACGACCTCAACATCAACGCGCAGGGCGGCCAGTTCCGCAACGACTACATCGACGACACCGGCTGGTGGGGCCTCGCCTGGGTCGCCGCCTACGACCTGACCGGCGACAGCCGGTACCTGGCCACGGCCCGCGCGGACGCCGACCACATGGCCGCCTACTGGGACTCCACCTGCGGCGGCGGAGTGTGGTGGAGCACGGCGCGGACCTACAAGAACGCGATCGCCAACTCCCTCTACATCCAGCTCAACGCGGCTCTCCACAACCGGGTCCAGGGCGACACGACGTACCTGGGGCGGGCCCGGGCCGGCTGGACCTGGTTCCAGGGCACCGGCATGGTCAATGGCGCGCACCTGGTCAACGACGGCATCGACCTGTCCACCTGCGGCAACAACGGGCAGGCCGTCTGGTCGTACAACCAGGGCGTGCTCCTCGGCGCACTCGCCGAGCTGTACCGGGCCACGGGCGACGGCCGGCTCCTCACCAGCGCACGGCAGATCGCCGACGCCGCCACCACGACCCCGCTGCTCCACACCTCCGACGGCATCCTGCGCGATCCGTGCGAGGGCGGCGACTGCGGAGCCGACGGCCCGTCCTTCAAGGGCGCCGACGTGCGCGGCCTCGGCAAGCTCAACTCGGTCCTGCCGGACCACCCCTACACCGCCTACCTCGAACGGCAGGCCGACCGCGCCCACGCGAGCGACCGCAACGCCCTCGACCAGTACGGCCTGCGCTGGTACGGGCCGCTCGACCAGGTGGACGCCGCCCGCCAGCAGAGTGCCGTCGATCTCCTGGACGCGGCGCCCTGACCGGCCCCGACCCGGTCAGGAGCCGCCGAGGAACGTAAGTCGCACCTTTCGCTGTGGATTGTCCCGGTTCGTGTCGACCAGGCATACCGACTGCCAGGTGCCCAGCGCCAGGCGGCCGTCGATGACCGGGAGGGTCGCGTGCGGGGGGACGATCGCCGGGAGGACGTGGTCGCGGCCGTGTCCGGGGCTGCCGTGCCGGTGCTGCCAGCGGTCGTCGGCGGGGAGCAGGGTGTGCAGGGTGGCCAGCAGGTCGTCGTCGCTGCCGGCGCCGGTCTCCAGGACCGCGACACCGGCCGTCGCGTGCGGGACGAAGATGTTCAGCAGTCCGTCGCGGCCGGCCGCGGCCTCACGGAGGAAGTCCTCGCAGTCCGCGGTCAGGTCGACGACCCGCTCCCGGCTGCCGGTGGCGACGTCGAGTTCTCGTGTGGTGAAGGCATCCGACATGCCTCCATCCTGTCCCATGCGCGACGGGGCCGGCGCAACGGCCGGGCCGGGAAGATCCGCGGCCGTCTCCGCTGTTGGCACAGGCGTGAACAACGCGCGTGCGGCCCAAGAGGTCGAGGTAGTCGTCATCGGCGCTGGTCAGGCCGGTCTGTCCAGCGCCTATCACCTGCGGCGCACCGGTTTCGAGCCGGACCGCGACTTCGTCGTGCTCGACCACTCCCCCGCGCCCGGCGGCGCCTGGCAGTTCCGGTGGCCGTCGCTGACCTACGGCAGGGTGCACGGGATGCACGCGCTCCCGGGCATGGAGCTGACCGGGGCGGACCCGGCACGGCCGTCCGCCGAGGTCATCGGGGAGTACTTCGCGGAGTACGAGCGCACCTTCGGCCTGCGGGTGCACCGGCCGGTCGACGTCCGTGCGGTGCGCGAGGGCACGGGCGGGCGGCTGCTCGTGGAGACCGACCAGGGCGACTGGTCGACGCGGGCGCTGATCAACGCCACCGGCACCTGGGACCGGCCGTTCTGGCCGCGCTATCCGGGCCAGGAGACCTTCCGGGGCCGGCAGTTGCACACCGCGCAGTACGCCGGGCCCGAGGAGTTCGCCGGGAAACGGGTCGTGGTCGTCGGCGGCGGCGCCTCCGGCACCCAGCACCTGCTGGAACTCGCCCCGTACGCGGCCGCCACGACCTGGGTCACCCGGCGCCCACCGGTCTTCCGCGAGGGCCCCTTCGACGAGGGCGCGGGCCGGGCGGCGGTGGCGCTGGTGGAGGAGCGGGTACGGCAGGGGCTGCCGCCGCGCAGCGTGGTCTCGGTCACCGGGCTTCCGCTCAACGACGCGATCCGGCAGGGCCTGAAGGACGGGGTCCTGGACCGGCAGCCGATGTTCGACCGCGTCACGCCCGACGGTGTGGCCTGGGACGACGGGCGGCACGTCGACGCGGACGTCATCCTCTGGGCCACCGGTTTCCGGGCGGCCCTGGATCATCTGACCCCGCTGCGGCTGCGCGAGCCGGGCGGCGGGATCAGGGTCGAGGGGACCCGCGCGGTCGCCGACCCGCGTGTCCACCTCGTCGGCTACGGCCCGTCCGCCAGCACCATCGGCGCCAACCGCGCGGGGCGCGAGGCCGTACGGGACATCAGGCGGCTGCTGGCCGGGGAGCCGGTCGCCGCGTGACGCGCCGGCCGCTCACCGCGGCGGCAGCGAGACCTGCGGCGACCGCTGGCTCCTGGCCTTCTGCGCGGCGTTGAAGTCGGCGACGTTGCGCTGGTGTTCGGCGAAGTCGGCGGTGAACCGCGTGTCCCCCGGTTTGACCGTGACGAAGTAGAGCCAGTTGCCCGGCGGCGGGTTCAGCGCGGCACGCATCGCGTCGGTGCCCGGGTTGTCGATCGGGGTGGGCGGCAGGCCCATGCGCTGGTAGGAGTTGTACGGGTTCTCGACGCGGGTGTCGTTCACCGTGGTGTTGAGGGTGCTGCGGTTGAGGGCGTAGTTGAGGGTGGAGTCCATCTGGAGGGGCATGCCCCGCTGCAGCCGGTTGAGGACGACGCGCGCCACCTTTCCCATGTCGGCCTTGTCGGCGGCCTCGGCCTGGACGATGCTGGCGATGGTCACCGCCTGGTAGACGTTCATCGCGTCGCGCTGCGCACCGGCCGCGACGGGGGCCCAGCCGAACCGCTGGTTGGCGGTGTCGACCATGAACCGCAGCACCGACTGCGGGGTCGCGTCCTTGTCCAGGGGATAGGTGGCCGGGAAGAGGTAGCCCTCCGGGTTGCCCCCGGCCTCGCCGGGGAGTTTCAGACCCGCGGATCCGACCGAGTTCCTGGTGCTTCCGGCCGGGAGGGCGAGCGCCTTGTCGACGGCGTCGTAGACCTGGGACGCGCGCCAGCCCTCCGGGATGACCAGGGTGGCGGGTCCGGCCGTGGCGCCGGCCAGGGACAGCAGCGGCACCGCCACGGCGGCACCGGCGACGACGGCGCCGGCCACGACGAGGGCGAGCCTGCCCCGACGGGTCAGCCGGACCGACTTGCCGCGCGTCGAGGCGCCACGGCCGGCGGACGCCCGCCGGCCCCGGGTCCGTGACGGAGTGTTCATCTGCATGCGGGCACGTTAGCCCGCAGAACGCCACAAACCCGGCATATCTTCAGCTTGTCGGCCGCGATTTGTCGGCTCAGGCGGGCCGACGGAGGTGGGCCGGCCGTCGTCAGGCAACCGACGGGGCGCGAGGGACAGCCATGGCCGGTCGGCGCCCTCCGTCGGCTTCAGCCGGTCGGCGGCGTCACGTGCCTGCGTCCCCGGTCGCCCCTCCTGCGGACCGACCGCAGGGCCGTCTCCCGCTGGGCCGGCTCACCGGTTCCGGGCCGCTCCGGTGCCGGCTGTTCCCCCGTCGTCTCCAGCCGGGCGTCCCGGCGCACCAGCGCCGCGTAGCGGCCGTCGAGTTCCAGCAGTTCCTCGTGCGTGCCGCGTTCGGCCACCCGTCCGGAGTCGAGGACGACGATCTGGTCGGCACCCTGGATCGTGGAGAGCCGGTGGGCGATGGTGATGGTCGTCCGGTTGGCCGACAGGGCGTCGATGGCGTCCTGGACCGCGTGTTCGGTGCGGGTGTCCAGGGCGCTGGTCGCCTCGTCGAGGATGAGGACCGGCGGGTCGCGCAGGATGGTGCGGGCGATGGCCAGCCGCTGCTTCTCGCCGCCCGAGAAGCGGTGCCCGCGTTCGCCGACGACGGTGTCGTAGCCGTCGGACAGCCCGGCGATGTGATCGTGTATCTGGGCCGCGCGGGCCGCCGCGTGCAGTTCCTCGTCGGTGGCGTCCGGCTTGGCGAAGCGCAGGTTGTCGGCGACCGAGGCGTGGAAGAGGTACGTCTCCTGGGAGACGACGCCGACCGCGCGGGCGAGGGTGTCGAAGTCGAGGTCGCGGACGTCGACGCCGTCCAGGGTGACGCGGCCGCCGGTGACGTCGTAGAGCCGGGGAACCAGGTAGCCCAGCGTGGACTTGCCGGCGCCGGTGGGGCCGACGACGGCGAGGCTGTTGCCGGCCGGGACGGTGATGTCGACGCCGTCGAGGACCGGGCCGCCCTTGTCGTCGTACCGGAACTCGACCTTCTCGAAGCGCACCTCGCCCTTCACCTGGTCCAGGTGGACCGGCTCGTCGCGCTCGGTGATGTCGATGGGCAGGTCGAGGTACTCGAAGATGCGCTGGAAGAGGGCGAGAGAGGTCTGGATCTGGACACCGGTCGCCAGCAGGCTCACGGCGGGGCGGAACAGGCCCTGCTGGAGGGAGACGAAGGCGACGATGGTGCCGAGCGAGATCTGCGGGCCGCCCAGCCGGAGGGCCATGCCGGCGGTCCAGTAGATGACGGCGGGCATCGCGGCCATCACGATGGTGATCACGGCCATCCGCCAGCGCCCTGCCATGTTCGACCTAACTTCCAGGTCGACCAGTTGCTCGGACTCGTCGGCGAAGGAGGCGGTCAGCGAGTCGGCGCGGCCCATGGTGCGGCCGAGCAGGATGCCGCTGACGGAGAGCGACTCGGTGACCGTCGCGGCCATCGCGGCCATCTGCTTCTGGCGCTCGGTGGTGATCTTCTTGCGCTCGTTGCCGACCCTGCGGCTGATCCACACGAAGAGCGGGAGCAGGACCATCGAGACGATGGTGAGCCGCCAGTCGAGGGCGATCATCGCGACGATGGTGGCGACGACGCTGGTCAGGTTGGAGACCAGGGAGGTGGCCGTCGAGGTGACGGTGGCCTGCATGCCGCCGATGTCGTTGGCGATGCGGGACTGCACCTCGCCGGTGCGGGTGCGGGTGAAGAAGGCGAGCGACATGCGCTGCAGCCGGCCGTAGACGGCGGTGCGCAGGTCGTGCATGACGCGCTGGCCGACGGTGGTGGATATCAGCGTCTGCAGGACGCCGAAGACGCTGTTGAGGACGGCGCTGAGGATCATGCCCAGCGCGAGCAGGCTGAGCAGTCCGGTGCGGCCCTGCGGGATCGCGGTGTCGAGGGTCGCCTTCAGCAGGAAGGGGGTGGCGACCGAGACCAGCGACGCGGCGCCGACCAGCAGGCCGACGACCGCGAGCCGGCCGCGGTAGGGGCGGAAGAGCCTGAGGATGCGGCGCACCTGGCGGGGTTGACCGGCCGAGGTGCCGTCAGGGGTCCAGTTGATCTCGTCTCGGGGCATGGCTCCTACGGATGGGTGTGGTGTCTACGGACTCACGGAGCATAGCTCACTGTTACCTAAGCTCACAATGAACATGGTCCTGTTATTATTCCCGCATGAGCACCCCCGACCCCGACGGCCCGCTCGCCGAGCAGTTGCTGCGCCTCACCCGCCGGGTGTGGCGGATCCAGAAGCGCCATCTGGCGGCGCGCGATCTGGGCGTCACCCCCGCCCAGTCTCGGCTGCTGCGCACCCTCGCGCACTACGAGGCGCCCCCACGCATGGCCGACCTCGCCGAGCGCCTGGAAGTGGTCCCGCGCGCGGTGACGACGCTGGTCGACGGCCTGGAGGCGAGCGGAAAGGTGTGCCGGGTGCCGGATCCGACGAACCGCCGGGTGACCCGGATCGAGATCACGGACGAGGGGCACGAGACCCTGCGCGAGCTGCGGGCGGCGCGACGCTCGGCGGCCGCGGAGATCCTGGCCCCGCTTTCCCCGGAACAGCGGGAGCTGCTGGCCGGGCTCCTGGACACGCTGGTCGACGGTCCGGTGGCGGCGAAGCACTGCTGATCGCGGGGCGGGATGATCGTCTTGCTGAGCCGGGTGAAACGTCGCCGAGCGGCTGGAGGTTCACAGGCGAACCCGGGCCACAGCCGCCCGACGACGATGCCGAGCACAGAAAGGTCCGCGGTACGCGTGCGACGCGACGCGGCGCGGACGAGGCGGACAGCGGCAGGGGCACTCCTCGTGGGGGGAGCGACTCGCCGAAGCCGGGCGGGACTTCTGCGATGTGGAAGGCGAGTTCCGTGGCGATCACTCTGGAGTCGTTCCTGATCGCGTTCGAGAGCGCGGTGCCACAGCCGTGCAGACAACGTGCCGGGTGACCCGCCGCACCCGACACGCTCGACGGCTGCCGCTCAGCAGCGGCTCCGGTCGACCGTCAGCACCCCCTGTTCGGTGGCCAGCGAGCGGTCGTAGCAGCCGTCCGGGCCGTACAGCCGGTAGCGCTCGCTCGACGTGCCGACCGCGTGCCGCTGGTCACGCGGCACGTTCAGGGTGAAGGTCGCGTCCCCGCTGTAGGTGTCGTCGAACCGTGACCAGCCGCCGTCGGACCGCCGGACCGCCGCCCGGTCGCCGAGGGTGAGTTCGGTGCGCAGCCGGTCGTCGGAGCCGATGGTGGTGGCGCCGTCCATGGTGTACGTGCGGTGGGTGCGGGTCGTCCGGGGTGCACCGCCCGCCCGGACCGTGACGCTCTGGTCGTCCGTCCAGGTGGCGTCGAGGGCGTCCGTCGTCTCACCGTCGTTCCAGCGGTGCACGGAGCTGTTGACCAGCGTGCGGCTGACGGTGGTGGTCACCCGGCCGTGCGAGGTGTCGACGTATCCGGAGACGGTGAGCCGGTGCCCGGCGTCGGTGTCGACCCGGTACTCCCCCGAACCCGGGGTGTACACGGAGGAGTTGACGGGATCGGTGGCCGTGGCCCCGGTGAGTGCGCCGGCGACCCGGGCCCGGTGCGCGTCCTGCCAGACCAGCACGTTCACGGGGGCGCTCCAGCCCTCCTGCCCCGCGGGCACGCCGGCGACGGAGACCTCGACCCGGTGCGGGCGGCCGTCGTCGAGGATCCCCGCGAACGGCGTCAGGTCGTACTCGATCGGCTTCACGTCGAAGGCGCGCGGGCCCGGCACGACGTACCAGAGGAACGGGTTGGACCAGCCGCCCGTCCACACGTTCGGGAACGGCGCGGCGATGCCTGCCGTCCGGCCGTCGACCCTGATCTGCACCTCCCGGTAGGGACCCTTGTCCGCCTTGCAGGAGTACGGCGCCGGGTCGGCCACTGTCAGGTACCAGAACTCCTCGCAGCCGCCGCCGGACCCGGTGGCGTACACCTCGGCAACGACGCGTTCACTGTTGCGCGGGGTGGTGAGGGTGGTGCCGTCACCGGCCAGGGTGAGCACCTTGTCGGGCACCGGGGCCTCGGGGCGCCCCGCGTAGAAGGTGAGCGTGGCCCTGACGTCGATGACGCCGGTGTAGGTGTCGTCGACGACGTTGCCGATGAGCATCTCGACGTCCTGCGCGGAGCGGAAGGTGTCGCTGTAGCGGGTGACGTCCTTCTCCACGTGCCACTCGACGCCGTCCGGCGAGGGCTCCGGGGTGGAGGTGCGCAGCACCTCGACCCCGCCGACGTGCAGGTAGCCCAGGCGGTCGTACTGACGGCCCTTCACCTTGCCGTCCAGCCGCAGCACGACCTTGCTCCAGCGGTCGCCGCAGTCGCGCGGGGGCGTGTACGTTCCCCGGTACGGCGTGAAGTCACGGAACTGGGCCTCGGCCAGAATGACTTGGCAGGACCTGGCACCCTTGGGCACGGAGACCGGCGGGGCCGCGGTCACCGGGTCGTGCCAGTCGGTGCCGAACTCGGCCGGCACGTCGGCGGCACGGGCGGCGGGCGCCCCCGTACCGAGGAGCGTGCTCGCCAGGAGGGCCGCTCCGGCGAGCATGGACATGACGATCCGTCTTCTCATGGCCGGTGTTCTACGGGGAGTTGGCCGCCCGCCGCAACGGCGAGAGGGGGGACGGCGGGGCGTTCGGCCACCAGGCCCGGACGGGCGCCCACGATGAGCGCAAATGGTGCTATAAGCGGATAACGCTGCCACAGTGCTGCCATGAAGATCACGACCGCTCGCGCCCTGCGCACCGCCCTCGCCCTCACCGGCGCCGTCGCGCTCACCGGCACCGGCTGTTCGGGCGGTGTCCCGCACCGGGGCCACGGATCCGCCGCCCCCGGCGCCTCCGCGGCCTCGTCCGGCGGCGCCCCCGCCCCCGGCGCACCCGGCATCGGCGACCCGCTCATGCCGTTGGACGGCAACGGCGGCTACACGGTCCGCCGTTACACGCTCGACCTCGACTGGCGGGCCCCCGAGACGCCGTTCCCGGCCGGTACCACCATCAGCGCCACCGCCACCCAGGCCCTGTCCCGCTTCGACCTGGACTTCGCGGGCAACACGCTGCACCGGGTCACCGTCGACGGCGCGCCGGCCGGCGCCGTGCGCGACGGCGACGAACTCGTCGTCACACCCGCGCGGCCGATCCCGCGCGGCAGGACGTTCACCGTCCACGTCGCCTACACGGCCGACCCGACCCAGCGACGGCAGCGGAGCGACGCGATCCGCACGTACGGCTGGGTGCCCACCCCCGACGGCACGCTGATCTGTGCTCAGCCGGACGGCGCCAAGATGGTCTTCCCGGCCGACGACCACCCCAGCCTGCGGGCCCCCATGACGTTCCGGATCACCACCCCGCAGGATCTCAGCGCGGTGGCCAACGGCCGGCTCGTCGAACGCGTCCGGCAGCCCGGCGGGCGAGTGCAGTGGACGTACGACTCCGAGGAGCCCATCGCGGCCCAGCTGGTCCAGCTGGCGATCGGGAAGTTCACGTTCGTCGCCGGCCGGGGGCAGGGCGGGCCGGCCGTGCGGGACGTGGTGCCGGACGACCTGGTCACGGACACCGAGGCCGAACGCTCGCTCACTCCGCAGCACCTCGCCTGGCTGGAACAGCACCTCGGCCCGTTCCCGTTCAGCCGCTACGGCATCCTCGTCGGCGACACCGACCTGCCGGTGGCGCTGGAGACGCAGTCGTTGTCCCTCGTACCGAAGGGCGACCTCCTCGGCGACCGGGTCGACGCCGAACGCAATCTCGTGCACGAGCTGACACACCATTGGACGGGCGACAGCGTCGCCGTCAGACGCTGGTCCGACCTGTGGCTGAGCGAGGGTCATGCCCGTTTCTACGAACGGCTGTACTCCGCCGAGCACGGCGGCGTCAGCATGGAGGACGCCATGCGGGCGGCGTACGAGCAGCACGACCAGTGGCGCCACGACGACGGCGCCCCGGCGGAGCCCACGGCGCCGACGCTGTTCAAGGTGATGCGCTACGACGGCTCGGCGCTGGTGCTGTATGCCCTGCGGGAGAAGGTCGGTGACGCGACGTTCGACCGCATCGAACGCACCTGGGTGACCCGGTACCGAGGGCGCGCGGCCGGTACGAAGGACTTCGTCGCGCTCGCCTCCCGGGTCGCGGGCGAGGATCTGACGCCGTTTCTGACGCCTTGGCTGTACGGGTCCCACACGCCGCCGATGCCGGGGCATCCCGACTGGCAGGTGGACCCCGTCGAGGACTGAGCCGCGCGCCACGCGGCCGGCCCGCGGCCGCCGGGCCGTTGCCCGCCGACCGGGTGGCCTCTGCCGGAGCGCTGGGCCACCCGGTCGACGCTCGGCGCGCCGTGTCGCGCCGGGCACGGAAACGTACGAGGGGTGACGTGAAGGGCAACTCCCTCGCCCTGGTTGCGACGAGCGTGCTTGGAGACCCTCAGCAAGCGGTTGGAGACCCTCTGGTATGAGAAGAACTGTCGCTGAACGTGTGCCCAGTGCCCTCCGGACGTGCACCCTGACGGCCTGCCTGATCGCGACGGCCGCGCTGCTGCCACCGCTGCTGATCCTCCCGGCGTCCGGTACCGACGACTCGGAGGACCAGCGCCTGCAGAACGCCTTCACGAACGCCGCTCGCGAGTTCCACGTACCGCGCAGTGTGCTCATGGGCGTGTCCTACATGCAGTCACGCTGGGACACCCACCCGGGTGCCCCGAGCATCGCGGGGGGCTACGGCCCGATGCATCTGGTGGACAGCACCCTTGCCCGCACCCCGGACCGGTCACCCGCACCGGGCCCGCCGGTGCCGGACGGCGGCCAGCCCGACCCGCTCACCGGAACGGCGTTCGCCGCGGGCGGCCACGCCGTGCGGCCCGCCGACCTGGAACGCGCCGCACGCCTGATCAAGGTCCCCGCCAAACAGCTGCGGACGGACGCCGTCGCCAACGTACGCGGCGGGGCGGCGCTGCTGGCCGCCACCCAACGGCACCTCGGCAAGCCGCTCAGCACCGACCCGGAGGACTGGTGGCAGGCGGTGGAACGTTTCCCCGGTACCCGTGACATCACGTCGGCAACGACGTACGCCAACGACGTCTTCGGCCTGATCCGCCGGGGCGCCCACCGGACCACCGCCGAAGGTCAGGAGGTCGACCTGCCCGCCACCCCCGGCATCAGCCCGCACCCCGGCCCGCAGGCCCCCAAACGGCCGAAGGAGGTCGAGTGCCCGACCGACCTGGCCTGCGACTGGCTCGCCGCGCCCTACGAGAAGATCGACGAGGACGGCGACTACGGCAACCACGACCTCGCCGACCGGCCCCGGGACCAGCGGATCGAGTACATCGTCATCCACGACACCGAGTCGACGCTGCCGAACATGTTCAAGACCGTTCAGGACCCGACCGAGGCGTCCTGGCACTACTCGATCCGCTCCAGCGACGGCCACATCACCCAGCACGTCAGGACCAAGGACGAGGCCTGGCACTCCGGCAGCCAGTTCGTGAACGCCCGCTCGATCGGCATCGAGCACGAGGGTTTCCTCGCCCACCCCGGGACCTGGTACACGGAGCAGATGTACCGTTCCTCAGCCCGGCTGGTGCGCTACCTGGCCAAGAAGTACGACGTCCCGATGGACCGGCAGCACATCTTCGGCCATGACAACGTGCCGTCCCCGACCGGCGACAGCATCCCCGACATGCACGAGGACCCGGGGCCGTTCTGGGACTGGCGGCACTACTTCGACCTCCTCGGCGCACCGCTGAAGGCCACGGCCGGACCGGACAGCCCCATGGTGATGATCCTGCCGGACTACGCCACCCACAAACCGCGGTACACGGGGTGCGAGGGCGACGGGTCGCGGTGCCTGCCGCACGGCTCCAGCGCGGTGCGCCTGTACACCCGGCCGGACGAGAAGGCTCCGCTGATCCAGGACCCGGGCCGCAGGCCGGACGGCGACCCGTCCACGGAGGACGTGAGCGACCTGGGGTCGCGGGCCTCCACCGGCCAGACCTTCGCCGTGGCCGACCGCAGGGGCGAGTGGACGGCGATCTGGTACCAGGGCAACAAGGCGTGGTTCAAGAACCCCGCGGTGCACCCGACGGCCGTCGGTGCGAGCGGCCGCATGGTGACACCGAAGGAGGGCCTGGACGAGATCCCGGTGTTCGGGCGGGCCCTGCCGGAGGAGGATGCCTACCCGGAGGGGATGGAGGAGGAGGACGAGGCTCCGCTGCCGTACACCCTGCGGGCGGGCCAGCGGTACGTGACACAGTCCGAGCTGGGCGGCTCCTACGTCGAACGGTCGACCATCTCCGCCACCCCCCAGCCCGTGGTGGTGGGTCAGGATCGGTACTACGAGATCCAGTTCGGTCACCGGCTCGCCTACGTCAGGGCGGACGACGTGGACGTGCTGGACACGCACGCCGACGGTACGACGGGCGCGGCCGGGAGCGAGGCCGTCCCGGACGGCCAATGACCACCGGCCATCCCGGACGGCCGCGACCACCGGCCATTCCGGACGGCCGCGACCACCGGCCATTCCGGACGGCCGCGACCACCGGCCATTTCGGACGGCCGTGACCACTGCCGGACCATGGATGTCACCGGACCGGCTCAGGACAGCAGGGCCGGCCTGTCTCCCATCACCACGACGGGGTCGCGGGCCGGGTCGAGGGTGCGCAGCAGGTACGCCATGGCCTCCCTGGGCAGGCCGATGCAGGCCGAGGTGCCGCTGCCGTGATCGAGGTGCAGCCAGATGGCGCCGCCCCGGGCGGCGCCCAGGGGACGCGTGGTGTCGTGCGGCGGTGTGCCCCGCAGGCGGTTGTAGTCGATGGCGATGACGTAGTCGAAGTCGTGCCGGTAGGCCGGCCTCCAGTAGGGCGGGGGTGTGTAGAGGTCCCGGCCCTGGGCGTAGGAGAGCCGGGTGCCCGGGTTCGGGAGCACACCGCCGGCGTCGGTCACGGTGAACACGCCGACCGGGCTGCGTCCGTCACCCGCGTGGTGGTCGGAGGTCCAGCCCGACCGTCCGTTGTGGGCCGGCCAGCTGCCCACCGGTCGCCAGCCGCGGTCCTCCCGGGTGTACAGCACGACCGTGGAGTCGGCCGAGTCCACCCCCTCGCCGTACACGGCGACGACCTGTCTGCTGTCCGCGGGGATCTCCGCCTGCAGCAGCCCGCCGACTCCCGGCAGCCGGCCCGGATCCCCGACGGGCAGGGACCGGTCCGGCTGCTGCCAGCCCGGGCCCGCCGCGGCGGGCCGCGGGGCCGGCGGAACTCTCGGGGCCCTGGTGTGCGGCCCCGGCAGGCCGTTCTTCGCGCCACCGCCCGGTGACGCCTCGCAGGCGCTCAGGGTCACCAGGACGGCCCCGATCACCACCGCCGCCGCAACGGTCGTCCGCCGGACACTCTTGATCTGCACCCGGTCATCCTGGCACCACATATGGGTCATTTGACTGAATTTCACGTCATTCAGCGCGTTCGGGGAGGCAAGCCCTGGCGTGAAGGCGGCGGATTTCCACGGTCGGCACGGAAAACCGTTTGATTTCGACGACGCTCCGACGCGAACCTTTCACGGCTCGTCGCCACCTCCCCCCGACCCGAACCGCTGGGACGCCATGCAGATTCAAGATCTTCCGTATTCCGATCCAGGCGTGCCGGACGCGCGTTCGGGCCCCCGGTTCCTGTGGTGGCTGGGACGGAATCAGCTGGGCGGTCAGCTCAAGGCACTGGCCTGGGGTCTGCTGCACTTCGTGTCCGTCTCCGCGCTCCCGTTCTGCGTCGGCCTCGCCGTCCAGGCCGTCGTCGACCGCTCCGGCACCCGGCTGGCCCTGACGGGTGGTCTGCTGGTGCTGTGCGGCACGGCGATCGCGGTCGGTGACACCTTCCTGCACCGGTCCGCCGTCACCAACTGGATCACCGCGGCCGCCCGGGTCCAGCAACTGCTCGCCCGCAAGGCCGCCCTGCTGGGCTCCGCGCTGACCCGCCGGGTGGCGGCCGGTGAGGTGGTGGCCGTCTCCACCGGCGACGTGGAGAAGATCGGCTGGTTCGTGGAGGCGGTCTCCCGCTTCACCGCCGCCGCGCTGACGGTCGTCGTGGTCGGCGTCGCCCTGGTCTTCTACCAGCCGGCCCTCGGCTGGGTCGTCGCCGCCGGGCTGCCCCTGGTCGCGCTGTCCGTGCTGCCGCTGCTGCCGCGGGCCACCCGGCGGGCCGATTTCCAGCGCACCAAGGCCGGCCGGGCCACCGAACTGGCCTCGGACACCGTCGCGGGACTGCGCGTGCTGCGCGGCATCGGCGGCGAGGACCTCTTCCTCGACCGCTACCGCCGCGCCTCCCAGGAGGTACGGCACGCCGCCGTGCGCAGCGCCCGGATGTGGTCGCTGATCTCGGCGATCCAGGTGCTGCTGCCCGGGCTGATGCTGATCGCGGTCGTCTGGCACGGCGTCCACCTGGCCCGGCAGGGCCGCGTCACCGTCGGCGAACTGGTCACCGTCTACAGCGCGGTCATGATCCTCAACTACCCTTTGCAGCACTTCACGGAGATCGCCATGGCCTACTCGTTCTCCCGCCCGTCGGCGAAACGGGCGGCCCGGGTGCTCTCCCTGGAACGGGCCACGGACACCGGCGGTTCACGGGCGGACGCCGTGCCGGAGGGCGACCTGTACGACCCGGCCACCGGCCTGCTCGCCCCCGCGGGCCGGCTGACCGCCGTGGTCTGCGGCGACCCCGACGCGGCCGGACTCCTCGCCGAACGGCTCGGCGGCCACCCCGCCGACGCCGGCACCTCGGTGCTGCTCGGCGGCGTACCGCTCGACGAACTGCCCCTGGAGGCCGCCCGTACCGCGGTGCTCGTCCAGGACAAGGACCCGGTGCTGCTCTCCGGTTCGCTGCGGGAGCTGCTCGACGTACCGGCCTCCGGGGCCGTGCGGGCCGAGGACGCGCTGGCCGCCGCCCAGTGCGGTGACGTCCTGGAAGCCCTGGTCCAGAGCTCGCTGGACGTCGCCGACCCGATGGACGCGCGGATCACCGAGCGGGGCCGGTCCCTGTCCGGCGGGCAGCGCCAGCGGCTCGCGCTGGCCCGGTCGCTGATCACCGACCCCGGCGTGCTGGTCCTCGACGAACCGACCTCCGCCGTCGACTCGCACACCGAGGCGCGGATCGCGGAGGGCGTCCGCGCGCTGCGGTCCGGCCGTACGACCGTGGTGTTCACGTCCTCGCCGCTGCTCCTCGACCGGGCCGACCGGGTGGTCCTCGTCCACGAGGGCGAGGTCGCGGCGGTCGGCCTGCACCGCGAACTGGTGCGCACCGAGCGGCGGTACCGGGCGGTGGTGACACGTGAGACGGACGAGGAGGCGGCGCTGCGGGGCGCGGCGCCCGAAGAGAACGACTCCCCCCTGCGCGCGAGGACCGGCGAGACCGATGCCGCACTGCGGGGCGGGACCGGCGAGACCGAAACCGTGCTGCGTGGCGGGGCGGACGAGAACGAAGCCGCGCTGCGCGGCAGGGCGGACGAGACCGAAGCCGCGCTGCGGGGCCGCAGGGCGCTGGAAGAGATCGAGGAGAGCGCATGATCGGCGTCGCACCGCCGGCGTACGACCCGGCGGCCCCGACGACGGCCACCACCCTGCCGGTCGGCGCCACCGCGACCGTGCGGGCCTACGTGGCCGAACTGTTCCGCCGGCACCGCCGTGCCTTCATCGTCCTCGTCGCGGTCAACACGGTGGCCGTGGTCGCCTCCATGGCCGGCCCCTACCTGCTGGGCGGGCTCGTCGAGCGGGTGTCCGACGGCGCCCGCGAACTCCATCTGGGCCTGACCATCGGCCTGTTCGTGCTCGCGCTCGCCATCCAGTCCGTCTTCGTGCGGGAGGTGCGGTTGCGGGGTGCCGTGCTCGGCGAGCGGATGCTGGCCGATCTGCGCGAGGACTTCCTGGTCCGGTCGGTCGGACTGCCGCCGGGCGTCCTGGAGCGGGCGGGCACGGGCGACCTGCTGTCCCGGATCACCACGGACATCGACCGGCTCGCCAACGCGATGCGGGAGGCGGTGCCGCAGCTGTCGATCGGCGTGGTGTGGGTCGTGCTGCTGATCGGCGGGCTCGTGGTCACGGCTCCGCCGCTGGCCGCCACCGTGCTGCTCGCCCTGCCGCTCCTCGTGGTCGTGTGCCGCTGGTACTTCCGGCGGGCGCCCTCGGGCTACCGCTCCGAGGCCGCCGGGTACGCGTCCGTGGCCGCCGCCCTCGCGGAGTCCGTGGATGCCGGGCACACCATCGAGGCGCACCGGCTCGCCGCCCGCCGGATCGCCCTGTCCGAACGCCGGGTCAAGGAGTGGACGGCGTGGGAGCGCTACACCCTGTGGCTGCGGTCGGTGCTGTTCCCGGCCGTCAACGCCACCCACACCACGGTCCTCGGCTCGGTGCTGATGATCGGCGGCGTCTTCGTCCTCAAGGGCTGGATCGACGTCGGCCAGCTGACGACGGGCGCGCTCATCGCCCAGATGCTCGTCGAGCCGGTGAACCTGATCCTGCGCTGGTACGACGAGGTCCAGGTCGCGCAGGTGTCGTTGGCCCGGCTGGTCGGCGTCCGGGACATCGAGCCGGACGCCGGGGACGCCACGCTGGCCCCGGCCGGCCGCGAGGTGCACGCGGACGACGTCCGCTTCGGCTACCTGCAGGGCGTCGACGTGCTGCGGAAGGTCTCCCTGGAGGTGGCGCCCGGCACCCGGCTGGCCCTGGTCGGCCCCTCGGGCGCGGGCAAGTCCACCCTCGGCCGGCTGCTCGCCGGGATCTACGCGCCGCGAGGCGGCCGGATCACCCTGGGCGGCGCGGAGCTGTCCCGGATGACCGCCGAGCGGGTCCGTGCCCATGTCGCCCTCGTGAACCAGGAGCACCACGTCTTCGTGGGCTCCCTGCGCGACAACCTGCTGCTGGCCCGGACCGGCGCGGCGGACGCCGAGCTGTGGGCGGCGCTCGGGGCGGTCGACGCGGACGGCTGGGCGCGGGCCCTGGAGGAGGGCCTGGACACCGAGGTCGGCTCCGGCGGGCTCGGCCTGACCCCGGCGCAGGCGCAGCAGATCGCGCTGGCCCGGCTGGTGCTGGCCGACCCACACACGCTGGTCCTGGACGAGGCGACCTCGCTCCTGGACCCGCGCGCGGCCCGGCACCTGGAGCGGTCGCTGGCCCGGGTCCTGGACGGCCGCACGGTGGTCGCCATCGCGCACCGCCTGCACACCGCCCATGACGCGGACGTCATCGCCGTGGTCGAGAACGGCCGGATCAGCGAACTCGGCAGCCACGACGCGCTGGTGGCGGCCGACGGCGCCTACGCCGCGCTGTGGCGGTCCTGGCACGGGTGACGGGTCTGCGGGGCGCCCCGGGGCGGGGCGGCGCATGGCCGACGCCGGACGAGGCGGCGCAAGGCCTGTGCCGGTCCCGGTGCTTCCCCGCGAGAGCATGGGATGCACCGGGACCGGCACGCGGGCACGGAGACGAAGGGGTTGTCGGATGGGCACGATGCGCGAGGAGCACCGCAAGGTCACTCTGGCCTCCTGGCCGACACCGCTCGAACCCGCCCCTCGGCTCGCGCAGGCACTGGGACTGGGGCCGGACGACCTGTGGATCAAGCGTGACGACCTGATCGGGCTCGGCGGCGGCGGGAACAAGGTCCGCAAGCTCGAGTGGACCTGCGGACAGGCCCTCGCCGAGGGTGCGCGAACCCTGGTCACCAGCGGGGCGCCGCAGAGCAACCACGCCCGGCTCACCGCGGCGGCCGGGGCCCGGCTCGGCATGGACGTGGTGCTCGTCCTCGCGGGCGAGCCCACGGGCACGGCCGCGGGCAACCTGGCGCTCGACGGCCTCCTCGGCGCCCGGATCGTGTGGGCCGGCGCGGTGGACGAGGCCGGACTCGCCGCCGTCCTCGACCGTGTCGTCGCGGAACTGCGCGAGCGCAACGCGGCTCCGGCGCTCATCCCCTTCGGCGGATCGAGTCCCGTCGGCGCCCTCGGCTACGTCGACGGCGGGCGCGAGCTCCTCGCGCAGGCTCCCGACCTGACCACGGCCGTGGTCGCGCTGGGCAGCGGTGGCACGATGGCCGGGCTGGTGCGTGCCCTGGGCGAGGACCGTGTCCTGGGCGTGCACTGCGGCGCCGTCGCGGATCCGGGACACACACTCGACCTGCTTCTGACGGACCTGTACGCGCCCGCCCCCGCCCCGCGGCGGCCACGGCTGCGGCTCGACCAGGTCGGGGCCGGGTACTCGAGCCTCACCGAACCGGTGACCGAGGCGCTCCTGCTCGCCGCCAGGACCGAGGGGCTCGTCCTGGATCCCGTCTACACCGGGCGGGCCATGGCCGGTCTCGTCGCGGCCGTGCGCGAGGGGGACATCCGGCCGGGTGACCGCACCGTCTTCGTCCACACCGGAGGACTCCCCGGGCTCTTCGGCCACCAGGAGGCGCTACGACGGGCCGGAGAGGTCCTCTCGGACCGCACCGGGTGACCCGGGCGGCCCGCGAAACACCGCCGCCCCGGACGCCCCGGCGAGGGGAAGGGAGCGCTCGACCTCGACCGTCGTGGTGACCCGGGTGAGGGCGGGGCGGCGCGGGACCGAGCCGAACCCGAACCGCACGGGAGGTTCGACCGGCGCGAGCGCGCCCAGGTCCGCGCCGTCGTAGGTGCCCGACACTTCGCGGATGGCGAGCAGGTCCCGCGCGCCGTACCACTCCCTGCGGCCGTTGCCCGCGGTGCCGCGGGTCCGCACGCCTGGCAGCAGCACGCGGGCGACCCCGTCGGTGATCGCGGACCACGCCGGGCGGCCGGCGAGCGGGCCGGGGACGGCACGCAGCAGATGGCCGAGGAGCGTGCGGCGCCCGGTGGCGAAGCGCAGGCGGAGCGGTCCGGCCGTGACGGTCCAGGTGTCCGCGAGGACAGTCACGTCGACCGGTACGACGTGCACCGCGTCGAAGCCGTACGTGCCGCTGACGAATTCGGCCGTCCGCCGGGTCGGAGCGAGCAGCAGCCGATCCCCGTCGCCTCGTTCCAGCATCACGTCGCTGAACGGGCCGAACGGCGACCGGGGCCAGTGGCCCAGCACGACACGCGTGCCGGACACGGTGCCGAGGCCCGCGATCCAGCCGTCGAAACGCAACCGGGCGCCCCGCGAGCCCGGGCGCAACACCCGCCTCATACGTCCGCCCTTTCCCTCATGGCTCCAGCAGGTTTGTACCCGGCGGAGTCCGTCGGGTACCCGGCCCCCGGACCACAGCCACAGCCACAGCCACAGCCGTCGGTCTCCCCGCCGGCGGACGGAGGTGACGGCACCGGATGCGCGCCCCGCACAGGTCTGCCCGCTCTCCCCGGACGGCCGGTCCGAATCCGCTGGCCGCGCCCGCGGCGTCCGCGTGCCGTTGCGCGGGTGCGAGCAGGGGTGGAAGGCTGGAGAACGGCACCGGTTCGTGGGCCTGCCGGGAACCGTCCGGTTCTCTCGGCGCACGCGCCCCCTGGCCCGGATGCCGGCGGCCCGCCCTACGGACCGCGTCCTCACCCCCTGGAGGTAGCCGTGACCACCGCCGACGGATGGGGGGACGACGTCTACCAGCCCGACGGATCCGAGATCCGTGAGGACACGGGGCTGCTCGACGTGGAGGACACGCTCGAGTCCGACGGCGTCAGCGAGCCCCTGGACCGTGGCTGGTCCCCGCCCGAGCGGCCGTGGGCGGTGGAGCACACCGGGGTGACCGCGGCGGAGCGCCACCGGGGCGAGACGCTGGAGCAGCGGCTCGCCGAGGAGCTGCCCGAACCGGCCGCCCCCGACGGCGACGGCATCGGCGACTGCCAGGGCAGCGACGGCGAACTCCTGGACAACGAGGTCGGCGACCTGCGCTCCGGCCGGCTCGTGGCCCCGAACGAGGGGGTGCACGAGGACGACGAGAGCGGCCTCGTCGCGACCGACATCGGCATCGACGGCGCCGGGGCGTCCGCGGAGGAGGCCGCCATGCACATCGTCGACGAGGACACCGCCTACGGCTGACCACGCCCTCCCCTCCCCTGCCCTACCGTCCCGTCCTTGGAGGAGCCGCCATGCAGCAGGACAAGCACCCCGACTACCACCCGGTGGTCTTCCGCGACCGCGCCGCCGGATACGCCTTCCTGACCCGGTCCACCGCGACCAGCGACCAGACCATCGAATGGGACGACGGCCAGACCTATCCGGTGGTCGACGTGGAGATCTCGTCCGAGAGCCACCCCTTCTACACCGGGAAGGCCCGCACGGTGGACACGGAGGGCCGCGTCGCCGCGTTCGAGCGCCGCTACGGGGGCGGCTCGGGGACGGCGGGCTGACCCTCGAAGCCCTCGTGGTCCTCGAAGGCCCGCAAGGCCCCCCGAAAGCCTCCGAGGACGCCGAAGGCCCCGACCGCCGGTTCAGATCACGTTCAGGGCGGCCGCGCAGCCTATGCCGCCGAGCATCATGAACACCGGCATGAGCACCCTCAGCTCGACCCAGCTGCCCGCGCGGAACCGCATCACCTTCGGGGGGCCCAGCGGGTACCAGCGCTTGCGGCCGATCGGGATGGGCCACAGGATCGGGCAGCCGGAGACGGTCAGTGCGTCCCCGATGTCGTGCACCAGCGCCCCCAGCACCACCGGCAGGCCCAGCCACAGGTACTCCTGGCCGGGCTGGGTGAACAGCCAGTCCGAGCCGTTGCCCGGCTTGTCCAGGATGCCGGCCAGGATCCAGGCGCTGGTCGCCGCCAGCAGCCACACCAGGACGTCGCTGCTGGAGCCGCGCGCCGCCCGCCACAGCAGGCCCTCGATCGCCAGCACCATGTGCGCGAACAGGATCGCCAGCACCGCCCACCGGCCGCCGAAGATCGCCGCGGCCGAACAGCCCCCGCCGATCAGCACCGCCCACAGCCAGGTGTGGGTCAGGGTGCGGTGGCCGCCGGAACGGCGCGGGTCGCCCGGCTTCCGGGTCGCCTTGTAGACGGCGTAGGACAGCTTGTCGACGATCTCGCAGATCCAGCGCGACAGCGGTCCGAAGGCGCGGGAGATGGTCGCCGCCTTGTGGTCGAGGTCCGGGGCGAGCGCGGCGCCTGCACAGATCAGCGCTCCCACCAGCAGCACCGGCCAGGGCATCGTATGCCCGGTCGCCGCCGCCGCGGCTCCTACGCCGAGCCAGGCGGCCGCCCCCGACAGTGAGTGTGCTGGTCCCATCATGGCCGTTGCCCGCCCCATTCCTCGTATGCCGCTGTCCAGTTGACCGGGTGCGATGACGCTCCGTCGGCGACACAGCGTAGCGGTCATGATCTTCGTGCTCGAAGCCGATTCCCCCCTCGGCGGGTGGGCCAGGCAAGATGGGGGCGTGACCCTCATCGATCAGCTGCCGCCGACCGCCGACCCCGACGCCCTGTACGAAGCCTTCGAGGCCTGGGCGCAGGAGCGCGGTCTCACGCTCTACCCCCACCAGGAGGAGGCGCTGATCGAGGCGGTCTCCGGGGCGAACGTGATCGTGTCGACGCCGACCGGCTCCGGCAAGAGCATGATCGCCGCGGGCGCGCACTTCGCCGCGCTGGCCCGGGACGAGGTCACCTTCTACACAGCGCCGATCAAGGCGCTCGTTTCGGAGAAGTTCTTCGAGCTGTGCAAGCTCTTCGGCACCGAGAACGTCGGCATGCTCACCGGCGACGCCTCCGTGAACTCCGACGCGCCCGTGATCTGCTGCACCGCCGAGGTCCTCGCCTCCATCGCGCTGCGCGACGGCAAGCAGGCGGACGTCGGCCAGGTCGTCATGGACGAGTTCCACTTCTACGCCGAGGGCGACCGCGGCTGGGCCTGGCAGATCCCGCTCCTCGAACTGCCCCAGGCGCAGTTCATCCTCATGTCGGCCACCCTCGGCGACGTCTCCTTCTTCGAGAAGGACCTCACCCGCCGCACCGGCCGGCCCACCGCGGTGGTCCGCTCGGCGACCCGCCCGGTGCCGCTCTCCTACGAGTACCAGCTCACCCCGATGACCGAGACGCTCACCGAGCTCCTGGAGAGCAGGCAGGCGCCGGTGTACATCGTGCACTTCACGCAGGCACAGGCGGTGGAGCGGGCGCAGGCGCTGATGAGCATCAACATGTGCTCGAAGGAGGAGAAGGAGCAGATCGCCGAGCTGATCGGCAACTTCCGCTTCACCACCAAGTTCGGCCAGAACCTGTCCCGGTACGTCCGGCACGGCATCGGCGTGCACCACGCGGGCATGCTCCCCAAGTACCGGCGCCTGGTGGAGAAGCTCGCCCAGGCCGGTCTGCTGAAGGTCATCTGTGGCACCGACACCCTGGGCGTGGGCGTCAACGTGCCCATCCGCACGGTGCTGTTCACCGCCCTGACCAAGTACGACGGCAATCGGGTGCGCACGCTGCGCGCCCGTGAGTTCCACCAGATCGCCGGCCGTGCGGGGCGCGCGGGCTTCGACACCGCCGGCCTCGTGGTCGCGCAGGCGCCCGAGCACGTCATCGAGAACGAGAAGGCCCTCGCCAAGGCGGGCGACGATCCGAAGAAGCGGCGCAAGGTGGTGCGCAAGAAGGCGCCGGAGGGCTTCGTCGGCTGGACGGAGAACACCTTCGAGAAGCTGATCGCGTCCGATCCGGAGCCGCTGACGTCGCGGTTCCGGGTGACGCACACGATGCTGCTGTCGGTGATCGCCCGGCCGGGCAATGCCTTCGACGCGATGCGCCACCTGCTGGAGGACAACCACGAGCCGCGCAAGCAGCAGCTGCGGCACATCCGCCGGGCGATCGCCATCTACCGCTCGCTGCTCGACGGCGGCATCGTCGAGAAGCTCGACGAGCCCGACGCCACCGGCCGTATCGTCCGCCTCACGGTCGACCTTCAGCAGGACTTCGCGCTCAACCAGCCGCTGTCGACCTTCGCCCTGGCCGCGTTCGAACTCCTCGACCCCGAATCGCCGTCCTACGCCCTCGACATGGTGTCCGTGGTCGAGTCCACGCTGGACGACCCGCGCCAGATCCTGGCCGCCCAGATGAACAAGGCGAAGGGCGAGGCCGTGGCCGCCATGAAGGCGGACGGCGTCGAGTACGAGGAGCGCATGGAGCGCCTCCAGGACGTCACCTACCCGAAGCCCCTGGAGGAGCTGCTCTTCCACGCCTACAACACGTACCGCACGAGCCACCCCTGGGTCGGCGACCACCCGCTGTCGCCGAAGTCGGTCATCCGGGACATGTACGAACGGGCGCTGACCTTCACGGAGTTGGTGTCGGTCTACGAGCTGGCCCGCACCGAGGGCATCGTGCTCCGCTACCTCGCGAGCGCCTACAAGGCACTCGACCACAACATCCCGGACGACCTGAAGTCCGAGGACCTGCAGGACCTGATCGAGTGGCTGGGCGAGATGGTCCGCCAGGTCGACTCCAGCCTGCTGGACGAGTGGGAGCAGCTCGCCAACCCGGAGGAGATGACCGCCGAGGAGGCCCAGGAGAAGGCCGACGAGGTCAAGCCGGTCACCGCCAACGCGCGCGCCTTCCGGGTCCTGGTGCGCAACGCGATGTTCCGGCGGGTGGAGCTCGCCGCCCTCGACAGGGTCGACGAACTGGGCGAGATGGACGCGGACTCCGGCTGGGACGCCGACGCCTGGGGCGAGGCGATGGACAAGTACTGGGACGAGTACGAGGACCTGGGCACCGGCCCCGACGCCCGCGGTCCCAAGCTGCTCGTGATCCAGGAGGAGCCGAAGAACGGGCTGTGGCGGGTCCGGCAGATCTTCGACGACCCGAACGACGACCACGACTGGGGCATCAGCGCGGAGGTCGACCTGACGGCCTCCGACGCCGAGGGCCGCGCGGTCGTCCGCGTCACCGGGGTCGGTCAGCTCTGAGCAAGAACCCCGGAACAGGGCCGAGCAGAGGTTCGATCGCAGGCCCGCGCACACGTCCCAGCACAGGAGAATCCAACCGATGACCAACCCGGCCGAGAGACTGGCCGACCTGCTCGACCTGGAGCAGATCGAGGTCAACATCTTCCGTGGCCGCAGCCCGCAGGAGTCCCTCCAGCGGGTTTTCGGCGGCCAGGTGGCGGGCCAGGCACTGGTCGCCGCCAGCCGCACCGTGGAGGGCGACCGTCCCGTGCACTCGCTGCACGCGTACTTCCTGCGCCCGGGCCGGCCGGGCGTGCCGATCGTGTACCAGGTCGAACGGATCCGCGACGGACGGTCGTTCACGACCCGCCGGGTCACCGCCGTGCAGCAGGGCCGCACGATCTTCAATCTGACCGCCTCCTTCCACAAGCCTGAGGTGGGAGCCTTCGAGCACCAGCTGCCGCAACCCCGCGAGGTGCCGCACCCGGAGTCGCTGCCGACGCTCGCGGAGGAGATCCGCAAACATCTGGGCGAGCTGCCCGAGCAGCTGGAGCGGATGGCGCGCCGCCAGCCCTTCGACATCCGCTACGTCGACCGGCTGCGCTGGCATCCCGAGGAGATAACCGGCGCCGAGCCGCGCAGCGCCGTGTGGATGCGCGCGGTCGGTCCGCTGGGTGACGATCCGCTGGTGCACACCTGCGCGCTGACCTACGCCAGCGACATGACGCTCCTGGACGCGGTCCGGGTCCCCGTCGAACCGCTCTGGGGGCCGCGGAACTTCGACATCGCCTCGCTGGACCACGCCATGTGGTTCCACCGGCCGTTCCGCGCCGACGAGTGGTTCCTGTACGAGCAGGAGTCCCCCGTCGCCACGGGCGGCCTCGGTCTGGCCCGCGGGCGGGTCTACGACCTCGAGGGACGGCTACTGGTATCGGTCGTCCAGGAGGGGCTGTTCCGCGCGCTCTAGCGGGCGCGCATGCCGGCGCGGTGCGTACGCTGGCGCCCTGCGTATGCCCACGCGGGCGCGGCTGCCGACGCTCGCGGTCCGGGCCGCCGGTCGGTGGGGCCGTCAGTGGGCGGCGGGCTTCGGGTTTCTGCGCAGCAGCCAGCCGCGCAGGCCTCGCGCGAGTGCCGCCCGGCCGGGCGCGGCGAGTTGGGACGGCGCGGTGGTACGGGGCACCGGCCGGTGTGCTCGGGCCTGCGCCACCTCCCGGGCCAGGTCGTGCCTGAACCAGTCGATCTCGTCCGGATCGGCCGCCGTCATGAGCTCCTCGGCGAGCCGTGCGGCCGCCGAACCCGGCGCGCCGTGGGCGGGCGGAGCCGGCCGCAGGGCCGTCACGCGGGCGCGCTCGTGCGGGTCGGTGAGCACCTCGTCGATCTCGCCGGGGTCCAGGAAGCCGGCCACCACCCCGGCCCGCTCCCACGGTCCGTCCGCCTGCCTGAGCAGGAAGCCGCAGTGGCGTCCGCGCCAGTTCCGGGCCCGCTGGTCCGCGCCGGCCCGCAGCCGGTCGCTCAGTTCCGCGGGCGTACGGCCGGTGAGCAGCCACGTGTTCGTCTCGTCGGCCGCGAACCGCCGTAGCTCCTCCGCCAGGTAGAGCCAGACCACGGCACGATAGCGATTCGGGTACCACCTGACCGGAGTCACCAGGCCGAGTTTCGCGACGCGGGTGAACCTGCCCGACGGGATCCCCATCAGGGCCGCAGCCTCGGTCGTCCCCACGACCCGCACGCTCTCGCTGAGGGACTCGGACCGGCCCCGGAGCCGGTCGATCTCGGTCCGTGGGACACGGCGGCCTCCACCGCCTCCCTCGTCGGGCACGGTACGGATCCGTCCGAGGTGTACCGCGAGGTCGAACTCACCCCGCCTGAGGCCCAGTTCGCGGGCGGCGCGGCTCGGTGCGCAGGTGTTCGGACGGTTCTGGACAAGGGTGGTGCCGGACATGGCCGTTCTCCCCCGTGGAGCGGGTGGCTCGCGCCGGGTGCGCTCGCCGTGGAAAAAACCGTAGCCGGTCCGGCGAGACCCGTGGCGGGCCTGTGGATAACTCCGCCACAGGGATGAGTTCGCAGGTCAGAGGTCTATCGCGGAGGAGCTCTCAGGTTGCCGGGCATCCACTGCGAGGTGTTCGCCGACACGGTTGACCAGCAGGGTCATCTCGTAGGCGATCTGGCCGATGTCGGCCTCCGCTCCGCTGAGCACGCACAGGCAGCTGCCGGCTCCGGCCGCGGTCACGAACAGGACCGCCTCGTCGTACTCGATCATCGTCTGCCGCACCTGGCCCGCCCCGAAGTGCCGTCCCGAGCCCTTGGCGAGGCTGTGCAGCCCGGAGGCGACGGCGGCCAGATGCTCCGCGTCCTCCCGGCGAAGGCCGGTGCTCGCTCCCGTGACCAGCCCGTCGTTCGACAGGACCAGCGCGTGCCGTACGTGCTCCACGCGTTCGGTCAGGTCGTCGAGCAGCCAGCCGAGTCCCTGGTTCTGCGCCATGTCGTCAGCGTCTCCCCGTGTGCCGTCTCCCCCTGGCGGGAGGATCTCCCCGCCAGCCTTCCCCACCACCGGCGTCCGGGCAAGGAGGATGGGGGGCATGGCAGAGAAGATGACCGACGAGGAATGGCGGGCGTTCGTCTCGCACGGCACCCGCACCGGCAAACTGTCCACCGTCAGCGCAGACGGCAGCCCCCATGTGGCCCCGGTCTGGTTCCTGCTGGACGGCGACGAGCTGATCTTCAACACCGGCAAGGACACCGTGAAAGGGCGCAATCTCGCCCGTGACGGGCGTGTCGCCCTCTGTGTGGACGACGACCGGCCCCCTTTCCACTTCGTGGTGCTCAACGGGCGCGCCCGGCTGTCGGAGGACCTGGACGAACTGCGTGACTCGGCCACCCGGATCGCGGCTCGCTACATGGGGGCGGAGCGCGCGGAGGAGTTCGGCACCCGCAACGGCGTCCCGGGCGAGCTGCTGGTCCGGGTCACCGTGGAGAAGGTCGTGGCGCTCAAGGACCTGACGGGCTGAGGCTCGGCTCAGCCCACCGAGTCGAGGAGCCGGGCGGTGTGCATCCGCCCGGCGTACTCGACGAGCCGGATCAGTACCTCCTTGCCGGAGTCCCGGTCCCGGGCGTCGCACAGGACCACGGGCGTGCCCCGGTCCAGGTCGAGGGCGCGGGACACGTCGGCGGCACCGTAGGAGCGGGCACCGGCGAAGCAGTTGACGGCGACGACGAACGGGATCTGCCGGTGTTCGAAGTAGTCGACCGCCGGGAAGCAGTCCTCCAGGCGGCGGGTGTCGGCGAGGACGACGGCGCCGAGGGCTCCCTGCGACAGTTCGTCCCAGAGGAACCAGAAGCGGTCCTGGCCCGGGGTGCCGAAGAGGTACAGGGAGAGACCTGAGCGGATGGTGATCCGTCCGAAGTCCATGGCGACGGTGGTGGTGACCTTCTGGTCCACGCCGTCCGTGTCGTCCACCAGCTGGCCCGCCTCGCTGAGCATCTCCTCGGTGCGCAACGGCCGGATCTCGCTGACGGCGCCGACCAGGGTCGTCTTCCCGACGCCGAAGCCGCCGGCGACCAGAATCTTGAGCGCCATGGCCGACGTGTCGTCGGCGGTGGACTCGGGGAGCTCGGAGACCATGATCACTTCTCTCTCGGGCCGGGACGCGTCGGTTCTGACCGGCTCGGGCCCGGTTGTTTCCGGATGGTCATCTACAGGGCCCGCAATCCGGCGATGACCTCGCGCAGAATCCGTTCGTCGGGCAGCTGCGCCGGTGGCACCGGGCGGCTCACCGTCACGCGGCCCAGTTCCAGCAGGTCGCCCAGGAGCACCCGGACCACGCCGACGGGGAGATCCGCGCCGGCGGCGAGTTCAGCGACGGACTGCGTCTCCACCCGGCACAGGTCGACCAGCGCGCGGTGCTCGGGGCCGAGCGGGGCGTCGTCGTCGCTGCCGGACCTGCCCGGGTCGAGCGTGACCAGGGCGATCAGGTCGAACTTCACGCCGGTGGGGCCGGGTTCGGTGCGGCCTCCGGTCATGGCGTAGGGGCGGACCAGCGGCCCGGCCTCGCTGTCGTACCACTGGCTGCCCGGTTCGTGCGGGGTGCCGGTCGTGTACTCGGTCATCGGTGGCGGTCTTCCGGCTCAGCCGGCGGCGGGTGGCCGGGCGGCGACGCGCGGTGCGGTGTAGAGGTGCTCGCCTACGCGCTTGACCAGGCGGGCCATCTCGTAGGCGACCAGGCCGATGTCGGCGGTCACGTCGGTGAGCAGGGCGAGGCAGGAGCCGTCGCCCGCGGCGGCCACGAAGAGGAAGGCGTCGTCCATCTCGACCATGGTCTGGCGCACCCCGCCCGCCCCGAAGTGCCGTCCGGCGCCCTTGGCGAGGCTGTTGAAACCGGAGGCGACGGCGGCGAGGTGCTCGGCGTCCTCGCGTTTGAGGCCGGTCGAGGCGCCGACGGCGAGGCCGTCGTTGGAGAGCACGACGGCGTGCCGTACCTCGGTGACGCGCAGCACCATGTCGTCGAGGAGCCAGTCCAGTTCGCCGGAGCGCCGGTCCGTCCTCGGGGTCGGGTCCTGGATCATGGGCGGTCTCCTTCGGTGCGGTCGGTGCCGTCTTCGGGTTCCGGGGCGGCTCCGCGGCCTGGACGTCTGCCGCCGCCGCGCGCCCAGCCGTCGCGGTAGGCGGTCATGCGGTCGCGGACGAGTTCGGGGGTGCGCTCGTCCCGGCCGCGGGCGGGCGCGGGCTCCTCGGCACGGGGATCGCGCAGTTGGGGGGCGAGGCTCGCCTGCCGCACCCGGCGTGGCAGGTCTTCGTCGGGGGGCTCGGAGTCGTTCGGTGGGCGATGCGGCCTCAAGCTGGTGACTCCGGGGGGCGGCGGTTCGGGCGCGGGGCGCGGGGCGGTGTGGGTGACGGCGAGGGCGGGCCGACCGGCGGAGGCGGGTTCCGGGAGGGCGGCGCCGGGCACGCGCGCGTGGGCGTGTGCCGGTGCCTGCCCGGTGTCGGCGGCCGAGCGGACGGGGCGTTCCGCCGGGCCGCCGTGGAGCAGGGCCTTGGGCAGCAGCACCACCGCGGTGGTGCCGCCGTACGGCGAGGTGCGCAGGTGCACCTTGATGCCGTGGCGGGCCGCGAGCCTGCTGACCACGAAGAGGCCGAGCCGGTCGCTGTCGAACAGGTCGAGTGCCTCGGACTGCTCGATGCGCCGGTTGGCCTCGGCGAGGGTCTCCGGGCCCATGCCGAGCCCGCGGTCCTCGACCTCCAGGGCGTATCCGTTGCCGACGGGTTCGCCGGTGACGCGCACGCGCGTGTGCGGCGGCGAGAACTGGGCGGCGTTCTCCACGACCTCGGCGAGCAGGTGCGTGAGGTCGGCGACGGCGGCACCGGCGACGGCTGCCTCGGGGAGCTGGCGTACCTCCACGCGCGCGTAGTCCTCCACCTCGGACACGGCGGCCCGCACGACGTTGGTCAGGGACACGGGCATCCGCCAGGCCCGGCCGGGGGCCGCTCCGGAGAGGATGATCAGGCTCTCCGCGTGGCGGCGCATGCGGGTGGTGAGGTGGTCGAGGCGGAAGAGGTCGCTCAGTTCGCCGGGGTCGTCGGAGCGGCGTTCCATGCTGTCCAGCAGGCTCAGCTGGCGGTGGACCAGGATCTGGCTGCGGCGGGCCAGGTTGACGAAGACGCCCGAGATGCCGCTGGCGAGTTCGGCGCGTTCCACGGCGGCGCGCAGGGCGGCCCGGTGCACGGTGGCGAGGGCCTCGGCGACCTGTCCGGTCTCGTCCTCCGCGGGTGGCCCCGGGGGTGCCTCGGCACGGACGTCGATCTCCTCGCCGGCCCGCAGCCTGCGCATCGCCTCGGGCAGTTTGCGGCGCGCGATCTCCAGGGCGCTGTTGCGCAGGCTCACCAGCTCGACCACGAGGGCGCGTCCGATGCGCACGGAGATGACGAGCGAGGCGACCACGGCGAGGAGACCGAACAGGACGGCGGCGCCGGCCGGGGTGAGCAGGCCGCGGGCGAACGGGTCGGCCCGGCCGGCCACCGCGTGGGCCGTGCCGGCCTGGATGGTCCGCATGCCGTCCTGCACGCGCGTGTGCGCGGCGTTCCAGGTGGCTTCCGGGGCCGCGCCGATTGCCTTTGCGCCGGGTGAGCTCGCCAGGATCCGGTCCTCGGCGGCGCCCAGCGCGGCGTAGTCGTCGCCGTCGGCGAGGCTGTGCCAGGCGCTGCGCTGGGCACCGGGCAGGTCGGCGACGGCCACGTCGGTGAGGACGCGGCGGGTGTCGGCGGCGCCGGTGAACAGCCGCAGCCGCTCGCCGTCGAAGCCGCCGGCCAGCCGGGCGCCGCCGAGGACCGCGTCCTCCTGGGCGAGCGCCTCGCCCGCCCGGGAGAATTCGAGCAGCACGCGCGCGTCGGAACCCATGTCGTCGGCCTGGACACCGGTGAGGGCGCCGTCCACGGCGAAGGCCGAGGCGATGACCTGCGTGTACTGCCCGTAGGCCGCGTCCCAGCCGGCGCCGCGGTTCTGCACTTCCCTACGCAGGGCGCGCAGTTGCTCGGCGCCGGTGACGAAGGCCCGCAGGCGCTGGGCGACACCCGAGGGCAGCTCCTCGCCGTCGGCGACGGTGCTGTCCTTGCCGAGCCGCAGCGCGGCCACGGCCTGATCGGTGCCGGCCCCCAGTCTCCTGAGGTCCGCGGTCTGTTCGGCGGCGGGGTCGGTCGCGTACCGGACCGCGGCGGCCCGCTCGGCCTGGAGCGCGGCGACGGCGGTGGCGACCGGGGTGCGCAGCGAGGCGTCGACGCGCTGGGACTGACGCAGCCGGGCGACGTCCTGGGCCGTGCTGACCGTGGCGTACGCCCACAGGGCGAGCAGGGACATCACCGGCACCATGAGCAGGCAGACGACCTTGGCCCGCACGGTCCGCGGGCGGATCCGCCAGCCGCCGGGCCGGGTGGCCGCGTTGTCGGATGCGATGCCGACGACGTCGTCGACGGGTTCGTCGGCGGGCGGTCCGGCGTGCGCGCGGCGGCCGCGCGGCGGCCGCGGTGACGGTGTCTCCGGGCCTGCTGTCGGGGTCCTACGGGGTGTACGCATGGCCTCCTCGCTCGGGAAAGGTTGGGTCCGGGCGCCGGTTCAGCGCGCGGCGCCCGCGACGGGCCGCTGGGCCGAGGCGGACGCCTCGCGTTCCCCGGCCGTGGGTGAGAGCGCGACGAAGGCCGAGGTGAGGAAGAGATAGGACCCGAGGCCTACGGCGAGGGGGAAGATGAACTGCATCGCCGTGGCCCCGGGCAGGGGGCTGCCGGAGGGCGTGACGTGCACGCTGACCGCGAACATGCCGGTGTAGTGCATGCTGCTGACGGCGGCTCCCATCACCAGGGAGGCGACGGTGACGGCGACGGGCGACCTGATGTTGAGCGCCGCCCACAGGGCCGCGGTCGCGGCGACCACGGCGATGAGGACGGAGAGCCCGACGAGCATCGGGTCGTAGCGCACGGCGCCGTGCAGCCGGACGGCCGCCATGCCGAGGTAGTGCATGCTGGCGACGCCGAGTCCGGTGGTGAGTCCGCCGAGCAGGAGTGCCCGGTTGCGGTCGCGGCTGTAGCCGACCGCGAAGACGCCGGCGCTGACGACGGCCACGGCGACGAGCAGGCTGAGGACGGTCAGGGGTACGTCGTAGCGGATGTCGGTGCCGCTGACGCTGAAGCCGAGCATGGCCACGAAGTGCATGGTCCAGATGCCGGTGCCGAGCGCGGAGGCCGCGGTGAGCAGCCAGTTGCGGCGCGAGCGGCCGGTGCTGGCGAGCGCGCGAACCGTGCAGCGCAGCCCCAGTGCGGCGCCTATGCAGGCCATGGCGTACGACAGCACGGGGGTCAGCCAGCCGAAGGTGGCATGGTGCAGGTGTCCCATGGCCCAGGGACGCTAGGAGGGCACGGGCGCACGAAGGGGGCGCATTTCGAAAGGTGTTGCAATATGACTCAGAGATGTGCCGGAACGATCGCGTCCCGTTCGAACGTGCGCGCTGGATCGTCCTCCGTGACGGTGAGGAATCATGCGGACCATGAGCGATGACCACACACACGTCCAGGAGTTCTTCACCGCACGGGCGGCCGACTGGGACAGCAGGTTTCCCGACGACGGTCCCGCGTACGCGGCCGCCGTCGCCGGTCTGGGGCTGCGTGCGGGCGACCGGGTCCTCGACGCGGGGTGCGGCACCGGGCGCGCCCTGCCGCCACTCCGCCGGGCCGTGGGGCCCACCGGCACGGTCCTCGGAATGGACCTCACGCCCGCGATGCTCCAGGCCGCGCGGCGGGCCGGGCGGGACCGTGACGGGCAGCTGCTGCTCGCCGACGTCGCCGCGCTGCCGGTGCGTTCGGAGTCCCTCGACGCCGTGTTCGCCGCGGGCCTGATCGCCCATCTGCCCCGTCCGGCCGAGAACCTGCGGGAGTTGGCGCGTGTGGTACGCCCCGGCGGCATCCTCGCCCTGTTCCACCCGATCGGCCGGTCCGCCCTGGCGGCGCGCCAGGGACGGCAGATCACGCCGGACGACCTGCGCGCGGAGGGCAATCTGGGCCGGCTGCTGGCCGGCTCGGGATGGCGCATGACGTCGTACGCGGACGAGGACTCCCGATTCCTGGCGCTGGCGGTCCGCGGACGTTAGCCGGCGACCGCCGCGGCGAAGGCGCCGGGGCCGGCCCCTCTGCGCCACGCCCTCTTCTGTTGCCGGGGCTTCAACCCTACGTTCGACGGAGGAAGGCAGATGTTCGCAGGCGAAAGCCGGCAGGAGGAAGGAGGCCCGCGTGTTCGACCGGATCCGCAGGTACGCAGGCAGACGGCGTGGCACCGAGGGCGGAGCGGTGCCGGAACCGCGAGCGAGCCGTGAGCGGCGCGCGCACAACTTGTTCGAGGCCGCGGCCGCCTACGTCGCGGCCCGGGCCGGTGACGACCAGGACCGGATCGAGGAGGCGGCGGGCTGGGTGTCGCCGGAGGCGCTGTCGTTCGGGGTGAGCGAGCTGGCGTGCCGGGCCGTGGTCGCCCTGGCCCGGGAGCGCGACGAGTCGCCGGCTGCGGTGGCGCGCGACCTTCTCGGGCTGCCGGTGGCGTGACCCTCCGGCACCGCCGAGGTTGTGGGTCTTCCGTGCCCGCGAGGTCGTTTCGTCCCGTCCCGGTGCAAACCTGCAGCTCGGGTGTGGAGACCGGTCGTGACAACGGCCTTCCCGTCGCACTAGGGTGCGCGCCGTTGGACGAACCACTGGAGGCAGGGATGGCCGGGACCGACGAGGAGGCCGTCGCCACGGACGAGGCGCTGTACGTGCTCACGGCGGTGCTGCTGACGCCGGCGAAGTTTCCGAGCGTGCTGGGCGACGACTATCCGGAGGCGTGCGCGGCGCTGGAACTGGCACCGCGCGCCGACGGGTACGGCCTGGTGCTCGGCCAGGACGGCGAAGGGGCACGCTGGACGGTCGTGATCGACGACGTCTCGCTGGTCGCCGTCGCGATCGCGTCCTGGGACTGCGGCATGGAGTACGACCTGTCGCCGGACGAGCGCACGGTGGTCGCCGCCCTGCCCGGCTGGCCGCTGGCGGTCGCCGTGGCGGCTCCCAACGTGCCCGCGCCGCACGACCCCGGTCCGGAGGTGGCGGACCAGGCTCCGCTGACCCCGCCGGACACCAGCACCTGGGGTCCGGCACAGCGGCGGCTGGGCGCGGACGAGATCGCCCTCCAGTGGGCGATCTGGCGGGAGCAGATCAGCGACGACCACTTCCCGGCGGCGGCCGACGCGACCGCGGAAGCCCCCGAGAAGGCTCCACAGGACGCCGAGGCGGCCCCGGAGGCCCCGGCGGGTCATGCCGGAGTGCGGCGGGTCCTGGCCGAGGCGTGGGCCTACGTGGACGCGCCTCCGCCGCTGGGCCGGGTGCGCTCCTCGTTCGCCCCGGGCGACGCACGTACGCTGCGCGCCGACGGGCCCGGCTGGTCACTGGTGGCCCGGACCGACGACATCGCCTTCGTGCTCCTCGACGAGGAACCCGGCGAGGTCCTGCCGGTCGGCCGGGGTCCCGAACTCCCCGGCCTCCTGGAAGCCCTCGACAAGATGGCCGTACGGCCCCTGTGAGCCCGCCGGGCCGCATCCCGCCGCCGGGCGCAGGTCAGGGGTGGGGCGCGGTCCCGGGCAGGTGGCTCAGCGGCCGATCTCCCTGCGGCCGACCCGGCGCAGCCTGCGCCGCTGCGAGGGATCCAGGGTCAGGTACGCGGCCACCGGGACGCCCACCACGATCAGGAGCGTCACCCACCAGGGCAGCCATATCAGCAGGATGAGCCCGACCGCCACACCTCCTGCGGCGATCTTCGCGTTCTTCGACATCAGCGTCGCCTCCTTCGCGGCCCTTGCCGCTCTCTGGTGTGAGAACGGGCCCGCGCCTCCCGCGGTTCCGGACCACGACCCTGAGACATCCCTGACGAGCCACCCCTACTGGCCCCGAGCGGCGACTCGAACAGGTTGTGAAGCGGCTCCGCTCCCAGGGTAACCGTCCCGCCCGGCCGCCGTGCCGGACGTCCGGGAGCGGCCCGGCACGACCCGGCCCTGCGGAAAACCCCACCCGCACAGGCCGGTTGGCCGGATGGCCGGTGGCTGCGGCGGTTCGTACGGTCACGGCATGAAGCAAACGAACATGAAGCGGATCAGCAGATTACTGGTGGTTTCGGCGGTTTCGGTGGCCTTGGCGGCCGGCGGCGCGACGGCCGCGGTCGGGCAGGGATCCGGTGCACCGACGGCTGCCGCCTCCGCCTCGACGGGGGCGCACGCGTCGCGGGGCACGGTGGTGTCCGTCGAGCACCTGCGGACGCTGACCGCCCGGCAGGCCGCGGCCGAGCTGGCGGGCGACGAGGACGGATCCTGGGACACCGGCGCCGTGCGCTACGGCCTGGACACCTTCCGGATCGTGTACCGCACGGTGGACCCGCACGGCAGGTCGACCACCGCCAGCGGGCTGCTGGCCCTGCCACGCAGCGGTGAACGACGGCTGCGGGCGGTGTCGTTCACGCACGGCACCGAACTGTTCAGGGGCGACGTCGCCTCGGTCTCGGCCGAGGTGTGGGACCAGGCACCCGCCCTGACCTACGCGTCCGCCGGGTTCGCCGCGGTGCTCCCCGACTACCTCGGCATGGGCCTGGGGCCCGGACTCCAGGCCTGGATGGACGTGCCCTCGGAGACGACGGCCGCCCTGGACATGCTGCGGGCATCCCGTACGGTCGCGGCACTGCGGGGCCGGGAATTGCGACGCGGGGTCCTGGCCACCGGCTTCTCCCAGGGCGCCTCGGCGGCCCTGGGACTGGCGCGGTCGCTCCAGGAGGGAGCCGACCACCGGTTCCGGATCCGCGCCGTCGCACCCGTCAGCGGCGCCTACGCGTTCCGCGACGCGGCGCTGCCGGCGCTCCTGGCCGGGCGGACAGACCCGAAGGCGAGCGTGATCTACACGGCGCTGTTCCTGGTCGCCTTCAACCGCCTGCACCACCTGTACGACACACCGGCCCAGGTGTTCCGGGCGCCGTACGACCGCACGATCGAGAGTCTGCTGGACGGCACGCACACCGGTCAGGAGGTCGTGGCCGGCACCCCGGGCTCCCTCGACGCGCTGCTCACCGCCCGCGGCCGGGCGATGCTGGCCCACCCCACCGGACGGCTGGCGGCGGCCCTTCGGACCACGGACAGCGTGTGCACCGACTGGGTGCCGCGGGCTCCGGTCAGGCTCTACTACGCCGAGGGGGACGAGCAGGCCGTCAACACGAACACGGCCCACTGCCACGCCGCCTTGCGCGCCCACGGCGTCGACGCCCCGGTGGTCGATCTCGGTACCCCGGACTACCGCGGCTCCCGCCATCTCGGTTCCCAGCAGGCGGGAACCGCCGCCGTGGTCCGATGGTTCCGGACGCTTCGGTAGGCGCACCCGAGCGGGCGGCTACCCCAGCAGGGAGGGCAGCAGGGAGTCCAGACCACTCGGCAGCTCGCTCGGCAGACCGCTGGGCAGGTCACTGGACAGTCCCGAGGGCCACTGCGAAGGGAGTTCGCTCGGCAGGCCGGACGGCAGGCTGCTGGGCAGCCCGCTCGGGAGGCCGATCGAAGGCCGGGCCGGACCGGAGGGGCTCGGGCTGCTCGCACCGGGTTTCCCGTCGGTCGAGCCGTCGCCGCCGGACACCATCAGGACGACGGCGGCGACGGCCGCCGCGGCCACCAGCAGGGCCAGAACGGCGATCAACGGGCCCCTGCGCCGGCGGGGCGGTTCCGGTGGAAGTGGTGGCATCCATCCGACGGCGGTGGGCGGCTCCTGGTCGCCGGGGGGAGCGCCGAAGCCGGCGTGCGGCTGCGGTGCGAAACCTTCGTCCGGTGGCGGGTCGTAACCCCCGTACGGGGGCGGGTCGTAGCCCCCGCCGGGCGGCGGAGAGCCGTTCGGCGGGCCGGGCGGTCGTGGCGGTACGGGCGGCATGGCCATACCGCCAAGAGTCACCGCGTCCCGGTCGCCGCGCGAGCCCGGCTCGGGAGTTGACACGGACTCATGCCACGGACCGCACGATTCCGGAGCATTTCCGGTGCGAACCGGACGTGCGGGCACCGGATCCGGGCATCGAAGACGACACGCGCGCGTGAGGGCACCGCTGCGGAAGCGGCCCTCACGCGCGCGTGCGTGCTCAGCCCCGGGCGCCCAGCAGGTGGTCCATCGCCAGCTGGTCGAGCCGCTCGAAGGCCATCCCGCGCGCGGCGGTCGCCTCCACGTCGAACTCCTCGAAGGCCGCACGGTCGGCGAGGAGCGCCTGAAGGCCGTCCGCGGCGGTCGGCTGGGCCAGTTCGTCCAGACGGGAGGCGCGCAGGGCCTCCTGGACCTCCGGGTCGGCACGGAAGGCGGCGGCGCGCTCCTTGAGGATCAGGTAGTTGCGCATGCAGCCGGCGGCCGACGCCCACACGCCGTCGAGGTCCTCGGTCCGCGGCGGCTTGAAGTCGAAGTGCTTCGGGCCCGCGTAGCCGGCGCTCTCCAGGAGGTCGACCAGCCAGAACGCGGCGCGCAGGTCACCGGCGCCGAAGCGCAGGTCCTGGTCGTACTTGATGCCGGACTGGCCGTTGAGGTCGATGTGGAAGAGCTTGCCCGCCCACAGGGCCTGCGCGATGCCGTGCGGGAAGTTCAGGCCCGCCATCTGCTCGTGGCCCACCTCGGGGTTGACGCCGTACAGCTCGGGACGCTCCAGGCGCTCGATGAAGGCGAGGGCGTGACCGACGGTGGGGAGCAGGATGTCGCCGCGCGGCTCGTTCGGCTTGGGCTCGATGGCGAAGCGCAGGTCGTAGCCCTGGGCGGTGACGTACTCACCGAGGAGGTCGAAGGCCTCCTTCATGCGGTCGAGGGCGACCCGCACGTCCTTGGCGGCGCCGGACTCGGCGCCCTCGCGGCCGCCCCAGGCGACGTACGTCTCGGCGCCCAGTTCGACGGCCAGGTCGATGTTGCGGATGGTCTTGCGCAGCGCGTAACGGCGTACGTCACGGTCGTTCGCGGTGAACGCGCCGTCCTTGAAGACCGGGTGGGTGAAGAGGTTGGTGGTGGCCATCGGCACCTTCATGCCGGTGGCGTCGAGGGCCTGGCGGAAGCGCTTGATGTGCGACTCGCGCTCGGTGTCGGAGGACCCGAAGGGGATCAGGTCGTCGTCGTGGAACGTCACACCGTGGGCGCCCATTTCGGACAGGCGCTGGACCGTCTCGACGGGGTCGAGGGCGCGGCGGGTGGCGTCGCCGAACGGGTCCCTTCCCTGCCAGCCGACGGTCCACAGGCCGAAGGTGAACCTGTCTTCGGGGGTGGGCTGGAAGCTCATTGCCGCGGCTCCTTGCTCGGGGGTTGTGCTCGATGACTGCGGTGGATGACCGGTGGATGACTGTCGTGCCGACTATTTCGTCATCGCGGTTTACAAATTAGTATGCCAACGCGTCCCTGGGAAGGGTCACCCTGTCCCCGAAGGACGAAAACCGGGTCGCGACACCCCGACGAACCGGAAAAACTGCAGGTCAGACACACCGCGAGCCGCGGAAAAAGGGAGAACCCGATGTCAGCAGCCGAGGGTCCGCTCGTCGTCGGCGTGGACACGTCCACCCAGTCCACCAAGGCGCTGGTCGTCGACGCGTCCACCGGCGAGGTCGTGGCGAGCGGCCAGGCACCGCACACCGTGACCACCGGTGCGGGCCGGGAGAGCGATCCGCGCCAGTGGTGGGACGCGCTGTGCGAGGCGCTGCGCCAGTGCGGGGACGCCGCGCACGAGGCGGCGGCCGTGTCGATCGGCGGGCAGCAGCACGGTCTGGTCACCCTGGACGAGCACGGGGAGCCGGTGCGGCCCGCGCTGCTCTGGAACGACGTCCGCTCGGCGCCGCAGGCGCAGCGGCTCGTCGAGGAGCTGGGCGGCCCGAAGGCCTGGGCGGAGCGCACCGGCAGTGTGCCGGGCGCCTCGTTCACGGTCACCAAGTGGGCCTGGCTGGCCGAGCACGAGCCGGAGGCGGTCCGGGCGACCAGGGCGGTCCGGCTCCCCCACGACTACCTCACCGAGCGGCTGACCGGGCTGGGCACGACCGACCGGGGTGACGCCTCCGGCACCGGCTGGTGGGCGTCGGCGACCGAGGCGTACGACCCGGAGACCCTCGCCCACGTGGGCCTGGACCCGGCGCTCCTGCCCCGGGTGGTCCGGCCCGGCGAGGTGGCCGGCACCGTCCGGGACAGCCACGACCTGCCGTTCTCCAAGGGCACCCTGGTGGCGCCCGGCACCGGTGACAACGCGGCGGCCGCGCTGGGGCTCGGGCTGCTTCCGGGCACCCCCGTGCTGAGCCTCGGCACCTCCGGCACGGTGTACGCGGTCTCCAGGCACCGCCCCGCGGACCCGACCGGCACGGTGGCGGGCTTCGCCGACGCGCACGGCGACTGGCTGCCGCTCGCCTGCACCCTGAACTGCACGCTCGCGGTCGACCGCGTCGCGGCACTGCTCGGCCTGGACCGCGAGGCCGTCGAGCCCGGCACCTCGGTGACCCTCCTGCCCTACCTGGACGGCGAGCGCACCCCGAACCTGCCCAACGCCTCCGGACTGCTGCACGGCCTGCGCCACGACACCACGGCCGGCCAGCTCCTCCAGGCCGCCTACGACGGCGCCGTGCACGCCCTGCTGGGCGCCCTGGACCTGGTGCTCGACGAGGACGCCGACCGGACCAGCCCGTTGCTGCTGATCGGCGGCGGCGCCCGGGGCCGGGCCTGGCAGGAGACGGTACGGCGGCTGTCCGGGCGGCCGGTGCAGGTACCCGAGGCGAAGGAACTGGTCGCCCTCGGCGCCGCCGCGCAGGCGGCCGGGCTGCTCACCGGCGAGGACCCGGCGGCGGTGGCGCGCCGCTGGAACACGGCCGCGGGGCCCGTGCTGGACGCGGTGGAGCGGGACGCGGCGACGCTGTCCAGGATCTCCGGGGTACTCTCCGACGCGGCCCCGCTGCTGGAGCGGGCGCCGGAGAACGGCTGACCGGCGGGGGGACTGCCGGGAGGATTCCATAGGGTCCCAGAGGATTGAGGGAGGCATGACCGCACCGCTGCACGAGGCCCGCCCGACGGCGAACGGCCGTGCCCTGCCGGACACCCAGCAGGGCATGCGCCGGCGCAACCTGGCGCGCGTGATGCACGCGGTCAGTGCGGAGGGCTCGCTGTCGCGGGCCGCGGTCGCCTCCCGCATCGGCCTCACCAGAGCGGCCGTGTCGACCCTCGTCGACGAGCTGATCCGCTGGGGGCTCCTGGAGGAACTGGGACCGGAGCGGCCCAACCGGGTCGGGCGGCCCGGCTCGGCGCTCGCGGTGAGCGGGCACGGTCCGGCCGGTCTCGGGGCGGAGGTCGGGGTCGACCATCTCGCCGTGTGTGCGGTGGACCTGCGCGGCGAGGTACGCGCGCGGGCCGTGCGGCACGGTGCGAACCGGGGCGGGGATCCGCGCCCGGTGCTCGCGGAGCTGACCGGCCTGGTCCGGCGGGTCGCGGAGGACGCCGAGCGGCACGGGCTGTGGCCCGCCGGTCTCGCGGTCGCCGTCCCCGGCCTGGTGGCCCGTGACGGACACACGGTCGTCCACGCCCCGAACCTCGACTGGCACGCCACCGACCTCGCCGCGCTGCTGCCCGCCGGCCTCCCGCTGACGGTGGACAACGAGGCCAACTTCGGCGCCCTGGCCGAGCTGTGGCTCGGGGACGCGACACCCCAGGACTTCCTGCACGTGTCGGCGGAGATCGGCATCGGCGCCGCCGTCGTCGTGGACGGACAGCTGCTGCGCGGCAGACGCGGTTTCGCGGGCGAGCTCGGCCATGTGCCGGTCCACCCCGACGGGCCGCCCTGCGCCTGCGGCGGACGCGGGTGCCTGGAGCAGTACGCCGGCGAGGAGGCGGTGCTGCGCGCGGCCGGGCTCGAATCCCGCGAGGACGCGGTAGGACTGCTCGCACAGCAGGCGGGCGCCGACCACGAGGGCGTCCGGCGTGCTCTGGAGGACGCCGGTACGGCCCTGGGCATCGCCCTGACCGGCGCCGTCAACCTCCTCGACCCCGAGTCCGTGGTCCTGGGCGGGGCCCTTGCCGGTCTCGCCCCGTGGCTCCTCCCGTCCCTGCAGGCCGAACTGGCCGACCGCACCACGGGCCCGGCCTGCCCGGTCTCCGTCTCCCGCCTGGGCTCGGAAGGCCCCCTCCTCGGCGCGGCCCACTCGGTGATCCGTGCCGTCCTGGACGATCCGGCGACCGTGGCCGAGCGGGTCTGACCGAGCCCGCGTGAGGGTCGCGCCCGCTGCGGCCCGGTGAGGCTCCCGCTCCATTCACCTGCCCGGGTGGCCCGGTTGTCCACAGTCGCCGCTCCGTCCACGGATCACCCGGGGCTCTTCTGCCCAACCCGCAAGCGCCGTACCGTGATTCACGCGAGGCATCCGCCGGAGCGAGGGCAACACGCACGTCAGGGGGGACGTATGTCGGGAGAGGCGGCCGCGGGACTGCGGCGGGACGCGGTGGGGTTGCGGGAGGTGCTGTTCCAGAGCGTCACGGCGATGGCGCCTGCCGCCGCTGTCGCCGCGTCCATTCCGGCGGGGGCGGCGTTCGCCGGTGGCAGCCTGCCGTTGGCGGTGCTGATCGCTCTGGTGGCCTGTCTGTTCACCGCGTCGTGCGTGGCGGAGCTGGCGCGCGAGTTGCCCGCCGCCGGGTCCGTGGCCACGTACGCGGCGCAGGGGCTGCACCCGGCCGTGGGGTTCCTGGTCGGCTGGGGGTACGTGTTCGTGGAGGCGCTGGTGCCGCCGTTGCTGCTGCTCCAGCTCGGGTTCACCGCGGCGGGGACCCTGCACGACGAGTGGGCCTCGTACCCGGCCGGCCTGTGGTGGCCGTGGGCGCTGGCCGGGGCCGCCGTCATCGCCGTCGCCGGGTATCTGGGGGTGCGCGCGTCAGCCCGCTTCGGGACCGTGCTCGGGGTCTTCGAGATCGCGGTGTTCCTCGTCTTCGCCGGCTGGCTGATCATCCGGGCCGGCGGCCACAACACCCTCTCCGTCTTCGGGACTTCGCACACGGCGGACGGCTATGGAGGGGTCAGCGGGGTCTTCGCCGGTTCCGTCTACACCGTGCTGGCGTTCGCCGGTTTCGAGGCGGCCGCGCCACTCGCCGAGGAGACCCGCGACCCGCGCCGCACCATGCACCGCGCGGTGCTCGGCGCGGCCTTGGGGATCGGCCTGTTCTACGTGGTGACCACCTACGCCATGACCGTGTACTTCGGCCCCGGCCGGTTCGCCTCCTTCGGGGCGGCGGGCGAGGCGTCCTGGCAGGGCGTCGCCCGGGCCTCCTTCGGGCTCTTCTGGGTGCTGGTGTTCCTCGCCGTCGTCAACTCGACGATCGCCAACGCCAACGCCTGCGCCACCGTCTCCACGCGGACGGCCTTCGCACTGGCCCGCATCCGGGTCCTGCCGCGTGTCCTGGCCACACTCCACCCTCGGTACCGCTCCCCCGCGGCCGGCATCGCGGTCCAGACGGCCGTGGCGGTCGGCGCGGTGCTGGGGCTGGGCTTCGGCTACGACCCGGTGACCGCGTTCCTGCTGCTGGCCACGGTGATCGTCACGGTCGTCATCGGCGTCTACATGGTCGTCAACCTCGCCTGCGCAGGCTACTTCCTGCGCCGCGGCCGCCCGTCCCTCAAGCCGGTACGGCACCTGCTCCTCCCGCTGCTGGGCATCGTGGCGTTCGTCCCCGCCCTGCTCACCGCGGCCGGGCTGCCCGTCTTCGACTTCGTGACGAAGCTGACCGCCCCGGTGTCGTACGCCGGTCCGGTGGTCGCGGTGTGGATGGCGACCGGAGTGGTCGTCCTGCTGGTGCTGGTCCGGCGTCACCCCGATCGCATAGCCGAGACTGCGAGGGTCCACCTCGAAGACGACGCCCCTGACATCGTCACCGCACAGAACGGAGCACGACCGCGATGAGCGACCCCCGGATCCTCACCGTCCGGCCCGGACCGGACGACTACGCCTGGACGTTCGGCGGGGCGCCGCCGGTGGCGCGGATCGCGCCCGGCACGGTCCTCGACCTCTACACGGAGGACTGCTTCGCCGGCCGGGTGCGGTCGGAGAAGGACCTGGTGTCCGAGGTCTGCGAGTTCCCGTTCCTCAACCCGCAGACCGGCCCCTTCCACATCGAGGGCGCGGAGCCCGGGGACACCGTCGCCGTGCACTTCGTGTCGATCGAACCGGCCCGGGACTGGGCGGCTTCCACGACCGTCCCCCTGTTCGGGGCGCTCACCTCGACGCACACCACCGCCACGCTCCAGCCGCCGCTGCCGGAGACGGTCTGGATCTGGCAGCTGGACCGCGCCCGGCGCACGGCCCTGTTCCGGGCCCACGAGGGCGGCATCGAGCTGGAGCTGCCGATGGACCCGATGCACGGCACCGTCGGGGTGGCCCCCGCGAACCTGGAGGTGCGCTCGGCCCTGGTGCCGGACGCGCACGGCGGGAACATGGACACGCCCGAGATGCGGGCCGGCGTCACCTGCTACCTCGGGGTCAACGTCGAGGGCGCGCTGCTCAGCCTGGGCGACGGCCACGCCCGGCAGGGCGAGGGCGAGACCTGCGGGGTGGCCGTGGAGTGCGCGATGAACACCGTCGTGATCGTGGAGCTGCTGAAGGGGATCGCGACGCCGTGGCCCCGGCTGGAGTCGGACACCCACATCGTCTCGACGGGATCGGCACGTCCGCTGGAGGACGCCTTCCGGATTTCGCAGCTCGACCTGGTGCAGTGGCTGGTGCGCGACTACGGGTTCGGCGAACTCGACGCGTACCAGTACGCAACCCAGACGGTGGAATCGCCGTTGGCCAACGTGTGCGACACCAACTACACGTGTGTGGCCAAGCTCCGCAAGGAGTGGCTGCCCGCGCGCGAGACTTACCGCGGACTGCATGCGCGACTGCGCGAGACGGCGGCGGCCCTGCGCCGCTGACCGCCCTCGACTCCCCCGTGCTTCGAGCACGCTTCCGAAAGGCACCCCAGCCATGGACCGGGCACGACCGCTCCCCAGCAGGCGACGGCTCCTGAAGGGCGCGGCCCTCGCCGCCGTCCCGTACGCGCTGCTCCCCGCGGGCCGGGCGGGCGCGCAGACCGGGGTCGTCGACTATCCGTCGGCCGAGTGGCAGGCGGCGAGCAGCGAGAACCGGACACCGGCCCTGCGCCCCGACGAGTACACGATCGACCGGGTGATCATCCATGTCACTCAGCAGGCGTACGCCGGCACGCTGTCCATCTTCCAGAACCCGAAGAAGCGGGTGTCCGCGCACTACCTGGTCCGCTCGGCCGACGGGCATGTCGCGCAGTGCGTGCGGGAGACCGACGTGGCCTGGCACGCGGGGAACTGGGACTACAACACGCGGAGCATCGGCATCGAGCACGAGGGCTGGGTGGACAGACCGGAGTACTTCACCGACGCCCTCTACCGCGAGTCGGCGCGGCTGACCGCGTCGATCTGCGAGAGGTACGGCATCCCGAAGGACCGGGAGCACGTCATCGGGCATGTCGAGGTGCCGGGAACCGACCACACCGATCCGGGCAGGCACTGGGACTGGGTCCGCTACCTGAGGCTGGTGGGACAGGCCGGGTGAGGCCGGCGGGCTCGGTCCGCGGAGGGAGGCCGGTCGAAACGGTTGTCGGCGCGAACACCCCGCATGACGATGTCCCCAGCCGCATCGCCGTCGGGAGGCCGAGTTGACCGATCCCTGGGTGGCCCTGGAGCCGGGGTCCGACCCTGCCGAGCGCGCCCGGGTGCTGCGCCGGGCGCACGAGACGTTCACCACGGCCGGTACCGTGCCGCGCCCGGTGCGGTCCGTGGTCGCCGAGTCGTGGCGGCGTTCCGCGCGGGCCGGGGTGGGGCCGGACGGCGCGGCGCGCGTGGAGCTGACGGACGGTGACCTCGGGGCGTACCGGGCGGAGCATCCCCTGGCCCGGGTGATGCCGCTGTTCCGGGAGCTGATGGGCACGTTCGCGGCGGACGGCGAGCATCTGCTCGCGGTGTGCGACGCGGACAGCACGCTGCTGTGGGTCGAGGGGCATCCGGCGACCCGGCGGCGGGCGGACCGGATGAACTTCGTGCCGGGCGCGCGCTGGTCGGAGACCGCGGTCGGGACCAACGCGCCGGGGACGGCGGTGGCCGTGGACCGGCCGGTGCAGGTGTTCGCGGCGGAGCACTTCATCCGCCGGGTGCAGCCGTGGACGTGCGCGGCGGCCCCGGTGCACGATCCGCGCACCGGGCGGGTGCTGGGCGCGGTCGACATCACCGGCGGCGACCGGCTGGCCCATCCGCACAGCCTGGGCTTCGTGCAGGCGGTGGCGCGGGCCGCCGAGGCGCAGCTGGCGCTGCTCGATCCGCCGGCGCCGGCCGACGAGGCGCCCGCGCTGACGGCGCTCGGCCGGGACGAGGCCGAGCTCCGGCTGGACGGCGGCCGGATCCGGCTCGGCCGCCGGCACAGCGAGCTGCTGGTGCTGCTGTCCCGTCACCCGGAGGGACTGACCGGCGCCGAACTGCTGTGCGCGCTGTACGAGGACGAGTCGGTGACGCCGGTGACGCTGCGGGCGGAACTGGTCCGGCTGCGCCGGCTGCTGGGGCCGGGGCTGCTCGCCTCCCGTCCGTACCGGCTGGCCGCGCCGGTCGAGTCGGACGCCGGTGTGGTGCAGCGGCGGCTGGAGGCGGGCGCGGTGACGGCCGCCGTAGGGGCGTACACCGGTCCGTTGCTGCCGGGTTCGCAGGCACCCGCGGTCGTGCGGCTCAGACAGCGGCTGGCGGACGGGCTGCGGGCCGCGCTGATCGGATGTCAGGACCCCGACCTGCTGGCGGAGTGGGCGCACGCCCCGTGGGGCGAGGACGACGTCGAGGTGTGGCGGGCGCTGGCCGCGGTGCGGCCGACGGCGGTCGTACGGTCCCGGCTGGCGGCCCTGGAGGCGGAGCTGACGGCACCGGCCGGCTGACCCGGGTCTGCGGCGCAACGTGTTCGCAACGTCCGCTCCCCTAGCCTCCGCGCCGGGAGCTGCCCGACGGCGGGCAGCGCATCTGCAAGGAGGCAGGCCACCATGACCCGTTTCGCGGCGCCCGGCACCGAAGGCGCGATCGTCTCCTACCAGGCGCGCTACGACCACTTCATCGGCGGCGAGTGGGTGCCGCCGACCCGGGGGCAGTACTTCGAGAACCCGTCGCCGGTGAACGGGCAGCCGTTCACCGAGGTGGCGCGAGGCACCGCCGAGGACGTGGAGCGGGCGCTGGACGCGGCGCACGCGGCCGCGCCGGGCTGGGGCCGTACGTCGGTGACGGAGCGCTCCGACATCCTCCTGAAGATCGCCGACCGGATGGAGGCCCACCTCGAACCGCTCGCGGTCGCCGAGAGCTGGGAGAACGGGAAGCCGGTGCGAGAGACGCTGGCCGCCGACATCCCCCTGGCGATCGACCACTTCCGGTACTTCGCGGGGGCGATCCGCGCGCAGGAGGGTTCGCTGGGCGAGGTCGACGACGACACGGTGGCCTACCACTTCCACGAGCCGCTCGGAGTCGTCGCGCAGATCATCCCGTGGAACTTCCCGATCCTGATGGCCACCTGGAAGCTCGCACCGGCCCTCGCCGCCGGGAACGCGGTCGTCATCAAGCCCGCCGAGCAGACCCCGGCCTCCATCCACTACTGGATGAGCCTGATCGCGGACCTGCTGCCGCCGGGCGTGGTGAACATCGTCAACGGCTTCGGTGTGGAGGCGGGCAAGCCGCTGGCGTCCAGCCCGCGGGTGGCGAAGGTCGCCTTCACCGGCGAGACCACCACCGGGCGGCTGATCATGCAGTACGCCTCGGAGAACATCAAACCGGTCACGCTCGAACTCGGCGGCAAGTCCCCGAACATCTTCTTCGACGACGTCTGGGCGCACGACGACGACTTCCGCGACAAGGCCCTCGAAGGGTTCACGATGTTCGCGCTCAACCAGGGCGAGGTCTGCACCTGCCCGTCCCGCGCCCTCGTCCAGCGCGGCCACTACGCCGAGTTCATGGAGGCGGCGGTCGCCCGCACCCGCCTCATCAAGCCGGGGCACCCGCTCGACACCGACACGATGATCGGCGCCCAGGCCTCCAACGACCAGCTGGAGAAGATCCTCTCCTACCTCGACATCGGCCGGCAGGAGGGCGCGAAGATCCTCACCGGCGGCGAACGCATCGAGCACGACGGCGAGCTGAAGGGCGGCTACTACGTCCAGCCGACCATCTTCGAGGGCGACAACCGGATGCGGATCTTCCAGGAGGAGATCTTCGGCCCGGTCGTCTCGGTGACGTCCTTCGACGACTTCGACGACGCGATCAAAATGGCCAACGACACCCTGTACGGCCTCGGCGCGGGTGTCTGGACCCGCGACATCAACACCGCCTACCGCGCGGGCCGTTCGATCCAGGCCGGCCGGGTGTGGACCAACTGCTACCACGCGTACCCGGCACATGCCGCGTTCGGCGGCTACAAGCAGTCGGGGATCGGCCGCGAGACGCACAAGATGATGCTGGAGCACTACCAGCAGACCAAGAATCTGCTGGTGTCATACTCGCCGAAGAAGCTCGGCTTCTTCTAGAGGCACGAGGAAAGGCGCCTGACCTGGGGTTTCACCCGTCAGGCGCCCTTCGTGCAACCCACTCTCGACCGGGCCCGACTTGCGTACTAACTCCCAATTCCTCCCACGACTGCACCCCTCCTGACCAGTGCTTCCGGACCAGTCACGGACCAAACCCCCGGTTCAGCCCTCGGGAACGTCAGCTTGACTGACGCGCTGCCACTCGTTCATGGACTGCTCGATGAGACGGTTTGCCTGCTCTCGAAGGCCGTCAAGGAACTTGGCGTAGTGGCGAAAGAGAACCTCGATGCTCTGGCCGGCGCGGCGGGCGCACTCGGCCGGGTCCACTCCGGAGTAGAGCCAGAACGAGATCCCGGCGTGACGGAGATCGTAAGGCCGCTTGGCCAGGCGAGAAGTGCGCTCAGTACGGGTCAGGGCGTATTCCCGGGCCCGCGCCCATGTGATGCCGTAGGCGGCAGCGTCCACGTAGTTGCCAGCCTGGTTCCGGAAAAGTCGACCGTCAGGTGCCACGTCGAACCGATTCACACGGGCACGCAGCACGCGTACGAACTGCGGCGGGATGGGAACAGGCCGCGTCGCGCTTGCCGCGCGACGCTTGAGCGAGTGCACCTCATGCACCTCACCGTCGTCGGTCCACTCCTTGCCAGACGTGACGACCCCGCCCGAGAGGTTCAACATCCCCCATCCCGTCTTTGGCAAGTGGCATTGCTCGATCCGAAGGTGGATGACCTCAGCTGGCCGCATAGCCGCGAAGTACATGCAACCGAAGAATGCTTCAAGATGAGGACCCCGCCCCCGCTGGCGAGCAACGGCCTCGAGCAGCCGAAGCACCTGGGCCGGATTGGGAACGGCGGCGGGATCCACCTCCTCATTGACTGCCGGCGCCTGCCACCGGAGCCCCTTGAGGGGATTCTCTGCGAAGTACCCCTTTTTCCACTGCAGTGTTGAGAGCTTCGTTGAACGCAGCCCTCTTGCGTCGGGCTGTTTTAGCCGCAGCCGCCTTGCCGTCCAGCTTGCGGCACATCGCATCGAGGGCCCGCCTCAGAACGTCGGCTTCCGCGAGGGCGCTGACCGGCAGCGAGTTACGCTTCATCCAGTCCAGCGCGTGGAGCCACTCCTCGGTGGGCTCGCACTCCCAGGCTTTCTTGTTGAATGCCCACGAGTACAGGGCACGCCGCAGTACCCGCGGATCGGAATACGCTGCGCCGGGGCGTACCAGGGCGGGCGTGACCGTAGCGAAGGCATCAGCCAGGGTGCGGCGGGTGTTCCCTGGCGTGCGCTCCCATCTCTGCTCGATGTATTCGTGCACCAGGTCGTACCACGTAGTGCGCTGCTTGATGGCCCGCAACTCGGATGCTGGCAGACCTGTGTGCTCGTCAAACGGCTCACCCTCGCGCGCGGCTGTCATCAGCTTCGCACGCCGGCTGTCAGCAAGCGCGAACGCGATGAAGGACTCAGACTTCTCTCGCCCGTTAACCGTCCACCGAATCTGGAAAGGCTTGCGCCGGTCGGGGCGCTCACGTATCTCCCAGAAGCGGACGTTATAACTCATCGCCATCCAGGCGTATCCCTTTCACACGCATCCCACCACGCATCCAGATCGGCGCGGCGGCAGCGCAGTTCACCATTGGGCAGCTTGATCATTCGGGGTGCCTGACCGCGAGCGCGCAGGCGATAGAAAGCCGACGGGCTCATCCTGATTTCCGCTAGGACCTCGGCGAGCTTGAGCGCAGGTGGACGAGCCATTGATGTTTCCTCAGATGTTCCAGATATGTCGGCGGCCCAAGCAGCAGTGCTCGACTTGCACCGCTCCGCCGCAACTGATGTGCAAACTCTGTCAGTTACGGGGACTACTGGTCGCCGACATGAAGGGCCATGGTGTCCGAACGGCTCCACCGCCAAGCACAGCCGCTGAGAACACCTCAATGGTCGTCACGATCGCCGGTTTGGCCAACCGGCGATCGTGGTCTATGTTGCGCCCCGCAGGGCAACTCACGGACGACTGCAACGAACGAAACACAGGGGGCCAGTCGGCGCGATCGGAGAACGAGGCCGCGCCGTCCGTCACGAACGCCCCGAGTCCGTTGTCAACGCGGTCGCACAAACACAGAGGCACAGCGCCGGGGAGGAGCGGCGCAATCCTCTCGCTCCGATGTGGTCCATACGTTCAGGGCGCCAAGTGTCGAGCAGATGGGGGCGTTGAATCGGACCGATCGGAGAGCGGCATTCGACAGGGGTGCTCCTTGGGTCGGGGCCTCCGCGATGAGGCCGAGCAGCGCGAGGTGTCGGATGTCGTCATGGCCGACATGCAGGTCGGCCTGGAATCCTGAATCCCGCCACTGACCTGGTATTTTCCGGGACGTTGTACGTTGACATATTCCCAGAGGAGGTTCCAGTCCTTCGGGGCTATTTCTCGTCTGCCGTGGGCGAATGCCGAGCCGCGGGAAGGCCAACCGAAAGACGCAGGGGGCGTTCCGTCGGAGAAGAAGGGCAAGGCGTGCTCCTCCTTCACCTGACTCGGTCGCACCGTGATGTCGATGTGCACGATGCCAGGGACCAGCCCGGACGAGCGGCCGACAACCTCCGAAAAGAAGGCGGCGGAGGTCACCGGCTACGCTGCAGACATACCAGTGGAGGGCGCAGGCAATTGGGGAGCGAAGTGAAACTGAAGAGCTACAACACCTGAGTGTCGGAGTGTTCGTGAGGGTTACATGGATCCCTCTCCAGTTCCAGGGTCACGGCGCTGCACGGCCATGCAGGCAGTCGACACGGTACTGAGCCTCTGCTTGCCACTCGGTCGCGTGGCGTCATACGGGGCTTTGTAGGTTGCCATGCGCAACTCGCGAGGAGGAACTCGTATCCTTCGCACCTCGGTGACGTCCGTGCCGTACGTCTCGCGAAACTGGGCGTACTCGGTCTCGGTGGGCGCGTCGGCCGTCGTCATCTCCGCGGCCATAGAGTCAAGATCCCACTCCGACGGCACGACGGGGACCCGATTGAAGTCCATCAGTAGCGGACGGGCCGTCGTGCGGTCGACGTTCACAGGTCACGCACTCGGGTGTGCCCGCGGCTCTGTGCCCCCCCTAAGACACCGTTTCCTTTGGTGCTGCTGGGTCGTTGGGTGATTTGTGACAGACCTGGTTGAGCGGCTGGTTCCGGATGACTTGTGGGTGCTGTTCCGGCGAGTGGTGCCACCCATGGAGATCAAGCGTCCGCAGGGCGGTGGACGGCGTCGGGCGGGTGACCGCGAAACGCTGGCCGCCATCATCTTCGTAGCCAATTCAGGCTGTACGTGGCGGCAACTGCCGCCGGTCTTCGGCCCTGCATGGCCTACCGTCTACCGTCGCTTTGCCCAATGGAGTCGGGGGCGCGTCTGGGCCCGACTGCATCGCGTCCTCCTCGACGAGCTCGGTGCCCGAGGCGACCTGGACTGGTCGCGGTGCGCGATCGACTCCGTCAGCCTGAGGGCGTCAAAAGGGGGCTACTGACTGGACCGAATCCGACCGACCGTGGCAAGAGCGGATCGAAAATCCACCTGATCACCGACCGCAACGGCCTGCCCCTGTCGCTGGGCATCTCCGCCGCCAACACCCACGACAGCCTTGGACTCAAGCCGCTCGTGTGTGGCATCCCGCCGATTCGCTCCCGGCGCGGACCACGTCGACGACGGCCGGCGAAACTGCATGCCGACAAGGGATACGACTACGACCACCTGCGCAAATGGCTCCGACAGCGGGGCATTCGTCACCGCATCGCCCGCAAAGGGATTGAGTCCTCACACAGGCTCGGTCGACACCGCTGGGTGGTCGAGCGCACGGTGTCCTGGCTGGCCGGATGCCGCCGCCTACACCGTCGCTACGAGCGCAAGGCCGAGCACTTCCTGGCCTTCGTAGGCATCGCCGCTGCCTTGATCAGCCACCGCAGGCTGGCACGCTCGCCGGCCGCCTAGGCGAGGGCTCTGGCCAGACGGCGATAGCCCAGCTCCTGCGCGCCCAGAACCTGACGAAGCCTATCAAGGCCGCCAGCCTCCAACTCTCGCTGAGCGTCGATCTGACAGGCCCGTTCGTAGGACATCAGGCTGCCGCCAGGGTCAATCTCAAGGCCGATCGAACCCGGCCACAGGGCTGCGGTGCTTCGAGCAAGGGAGTGGATCTCTGGCAAACCGTAATGCTCATCAGGTTGCTCAAGCGCCTGCAAGATTCGCCCCATCAGCATGAAGCCGGCCTGGGTGAATGGTGCGGCACGGTCCACCGAGTAGCTGCTCTGAGCAGCATCCAGGCCGGACCGAGCATGTTGCAGTACATCCTGATCGAGCGTCCGACCTGGTGCGCCCCGCAGACCGGCCCGTAGACCTGCATCGGCAAGGTAGTACGGGTCAGCGAGTCCAGCCCGCTCAGCGAGGATGTACAGGGCCCCTCCGATCCGCAGTCCAGTCGAGCATGCCAGCGCCCGCGCCGACGTGCTGTCCAAGTCTCCGTGCATGATCGGACCAACCTCGCAGACATAGTGGATCAGGGCGGCCCCACCGTACTGCCACCATGAACCCGCACCCTGGCGTGACTACGGCCAAAGGAAACGGTGTCTAAGCTGCGGCTGCAATGTTGCCGAGGACTGCGCGAAGTGCGCCGTCTGCGGCTCGTCCCCCCGGGGCCGCGGCTGTGGGGACTGCGGCGGCGTTGGGGTAACGCCCAGGACCGCATTCGTTCTCCATCGGCAGCTGAGGGACCTTGCGGACAAGACGTACCGTGCCGCTTATGACCCCGACTTCTGGGAGCACAGCGTTCCGGTCAGCGCGGGGACTCAGTCGGACTGGTTCCTTCTTCACTGCGCTCGCGCGTACGACGACCTCGCGGCCGATCTACTTGCCGGCGGTATCCCGGAGCCGCGCTGTCTGGCCGAGAGCGTGCTATTCGGCTACGCCGTGGATGGCATCGGCGGGTTCAGTATCGAGTCCGTCCACGCGGACGAGGTCTATCAGACCCTTCCGACCTCTCGGTTCGACTATGACTGGGAGTTCCTCGCTAATGAGAGCGGGCTGCTCGACGTCAGCGACAGGGCGCACGACTTCCTGGAAGCAGACGTGGCCGAAGAAGACCTGTGGGACGAGTGGTTCAAGCCTTACACGGACGTCGAACCCCGGGCCACGACCCGCAGGTTCTGCTGCTGACGGTCGCCCGAACCCAAGCCATTGCTGGAACGGGCGTCCAGTCTGCTCGACTGGGCGCCCGCCCACGAGGACTCCATACCGAGCGGGCCACCGAGGAGCGCTGACCGAGCCGGCGGCGCGCCGGTAACCTGAAGGGCACCACGATCATGGTCGACGGCACCCGACTCCCGGCGCCGTACGAGCGGATCTCCGCCGAAGAGTTCGCGGCCTACGAGCTGACCTCGATCGAAGACTCCACGGACGAGGACTGCGCGACCGGCGCCTGCCCGGTTCGGGTTGATGGGCTTATTCGAATTTGGTTCTGGTCGCGATTTCGTGAATGATCTCGGACTTCTGGCTTGGCCTGCCCAGCTCTTGCTCCCGATCGGAAGACGGCAGCGTTCTGAGGTGGCGGAGTCGCCCGCCTCCCCGTGTCCAGCCGGGGCTCCCCGCCAAGGGTGCCTTCGGCGTCACTCACGCGATGGTGGCTTCACCCCCGTGCTGTCAGTGCCGCCTCCTACAGTGCTTCCATGTCTGACAACGAACGGCCGCCCAACCGCAGGCTTGTTGAGGCCGTGTATCCCGCCGGCACCCACCTCGACCACTCCCGCGTCTCCTCCAACGGGATGCGCGGCAACGTACGCGACGACCGGGACAACTCGCTCATCGGCCAGGCCGAACTCTTCGACGTCCCCGACCGGTACGCCGCTGGCTACCAGGACGGCTACGACCACCGGTCCCACGACGACGAGTTCCTCCGTTACCTCGGGGACCTGCTCGCCCGCGAGGTGGTCCAGTGGTTGGGGGACCTCGCATATGACGCGGCGGCCCGCGGCTTCGCCACCGCCCGCCCTCGCGTCAACGCCTGGGTGCGCCAACGCGTGGACAAGCTGCGCAGCCGCTCACCGAGGGTCGCTGCAGCCACCCGCCCCGAGCCCGCCCAGGAATCCGGTCCCGAGCACGTACCGCCGCGACCGGCCGCCGCGACCACGGGCCACCACCGGGTGGACCCCGTGCTGCGCGCCGACCAAGGCGATGCCTGCGCGAACGCCGCCCTGGAGCGGATCAGCGCTCGGGCGGTCGAGGTCCACGGGATGGCCGCGCGCTACGCCGATGACCTGCCTGCGGCCGATGCCGCCGACGAGGCCATGCGCCAGGCCGTGGCTGCGGCTGCGCCAGGACTAGCCGCCGCCGCCCTTCAACTCATCGCTTCTGACGAGGCGCTGGGACTGACCCCTGAGCAGCAGATGTACATGTGGGAGCGTGCCGCCGAACTCGACTTCGCCGTAGTCGAAGACCTCACTGGCACTCACACCACGCCAGCAGAGGACATTACGCTGCAGAGCCTTGGTGCGCGAGGGGCTAGAGGCTCGGCCAGCGAACCAACTCAGCCCTGATCGCTCTCAAGGCTCGCGGATCTCGGTGGCCGCCTGCCGGGATCGGCTGCCACGATGTGGCTGGCGAAGTCGCCCGCAACGGTGCGGCAGCCCGAGAAGCAAGGGAGTCGTCCATGTTGCTGCGGCCCGGGGTCACCTGCGAGAAGGCGATCAGGTTCCTGGACGACCTGGTCCAGGGCGGCCTCAACGACGTCCGCAACTCCGTCCCGAACTTCGCCCAGCCGATGCTGGCGGGCGTGGAACCCTCGAAGCTGGCCGGGCCCGACCTGGTGGTGACGCTACGGCAGTACACCGAGTGGACCGCGACGACCGCCCGGCAACTGGCGGATGTCTTCGCCGACCCGGCGGTGCCAGCGCGGCTGCGCGGCGAGCACTACAGCCACATCGTGCACAGCCCCCTGACGCCCTACCGAACCGCGCTGCTGCTGCACTGGGAGTTGGACGAGCTGGCGACGTACTTCATGGAACTGCAGAACCAGATGCGGCAGACCGTGGAGGAGTACCGCAGCTACCGGCAGCGTGTGCTGGTCGTGGACGCGAACACCCTGCTGCACTGTCAGCGCTTCGACAAAATCCCGTGGTCTCGGGTGTGCGGGAAGGGCCCGGCAACGCTGGTGATCCCGCACGTGGTGGTGGAAGAGATCGACACCAAGTCCTACTCCGAGGGCAGCGAAAAGATCAGGAAACGGGCGCGCGGGGTCTACGAGCTGCTGGGCGACGTCCTCAAGGGGCTGTCCACCGAAGGTCGCTTCGAACTGCACGACGGCACGGAGGTCCAGGTCCTACGCGACGAGCTTGGGCACCGACGCCTGCCGAACAACGACGACGAAGCCGTGGCCCGCGCGGCCCACCTGCAGCAGGCCATCGCACCGCGTCAGATCACCGTCATCACGCGCGACAACGGGATGCGCGGCAAGGCCATGACCTGGTGCCTGCCCTGGGGCTTCCCACCGGACAAGTACCTGATCCCCGAGGACGGCTTCGGTGCGAAGCACCGAGAGGCGAATCTCGCGAGTATCAGCGTCGACGTCCTCGAGGACGGTGACGACACGTAGTCCCGCCCGGACCGTGGCCTTCCGTGACGGCTACGACCGGTGCTTCATCGGCCCGCGCCTCTGAGTGGACCATTCACGGCGTCGCGGTCAGAACGTCGGCGGGGGCGACACCACCATGGAGGAAGCCACTTTCCGCACCCGCTTCGCCCGCTCCGTGACCGTCGTCCACCGCCGCTCCACCCTGCGCGCCTCTCAGGTCATGCAGAGCCCAGCATTCTCGGACGACAACAGTGCGGTCAAGAGGGTGTCTAGCTCGGTCGTCACGACCCGATGCTGGACGCCCTCCCCCACATACGGAACTACTGGTCTAGGCCAGGACGTCGACGCGCCCCGAGCACGCCCGCTGAATGGCCTGCAGGTCCGCCCGCGCAGGGCCGGCGCTTCCGCCGTGGACGGCTGTCCGCACCTTCGCCTCAATCTCAGCCACCACCTCGTCGGTGAGGAACGGCAGGCCGATGCGGCGGTAGCCGGTGTCCACGGGCGTGGACAGGCCGAGCTTGACGGCGTCCCAGGCCCGCAGCGCCGCCTTCTGCTCGTCGGCGTGGCCGCCGCCCGCCTGCCGCTCGCCGCGCAGCCGCCGGATCCAGGGCTTCGCCGTGCTCGTCGTGCTGCGGCTGCGTGCCTGGTCGAGCTCGTCGAGGTCTCTCAGCAGGGTCTGCGTGTCGGCGTGGATCTGCGTGCACAGCTTCCGCGCCCGGGCGAATGTCTTGTGGGTGACCACCGCGGCGGCCACCACGAGCGTCAGGCCAGTGGAAATCAGAGGCACCGGGTGTGTGGCGACGAACCGTGCCCCCAGGAAGGCCACCACGGCGAAGATGCCGGTCACGTTCGCCAGCGCCCGGAAGACAGCCGCTCGCTGGATACGGCTCGCGAGCCGCTCCAGGACGTGGTCCTTCGGCTCGGCGATCCGAGACGTGATCGTCAGCGCGATGTAGATCAGTGCCAGCGAGAGCGCGGCCTGCCGGTAGTTGACCGGCTGCGCCGTGCCGTCGAAGACCTTGACCAGACTGACGATCGGGCCGGGGACCGCGAAGCTCCCGACGATGAACAGGATCACGAAGATTTTGAGGATGCCTTCACGGAGATGGTTCGCCTTCAGGTAGCGGTTCAGGGCTGGCATCCCGGAAAGCGCCACCACCCATCCGCTGATGAAGAGGAACTTGCCGAGCCCCCGCTGGCCGTCCCGGAAGAGCAGGTCGCCGTACATGATGCTCGCGAACCCGAGGGGAAGCAGCGCGAGTTGCCCGTAGGTGCGCACGGTGCGGACCGTTGTCATGAGCCCACTGTGTGAGACCGCACCGGTCGGCCGTGCTGATTTGAGGTAGGCCAGAGGGTTCCGGCGCCGTACGACGGTTGTTGTTCGCTTACCTGCCCGGTCACGTCCGCTGGAGTGGTGTATCGCCGGCCACTCGGTGATCTCGTTTTGAGGCTATGCGGTGAGTTCGGTCGGGAGGACGGTCTCGTCGGTTTCTGACTCGATCGGGTGGAGCCGGGCCTTGGCCAGCAGGTCGAGTCCCATGTAGCGGCGGGCCTCGGTCCATTCGTCGTTCTGCTCGGCCAGCACGGCGCCGACCAGGCGGATCAGCGCGGTGCGGTCGGGGAAGATGCCGACGACGTCGGTGCGACGTCGGATCTCCTTGTTCAGCCGTTCCTGTGGGTTGTTCGACCAGATCTGCCGCCAGATCTCGCGTGGGAAGGCGGTGAAGGCCAGCAGGTCGTGCTGAGCGGCGTCCAAGTGGGCTGCTGCCTTGGGGAACTTGGCTTCCAGGGCATCCAGAACGTGCCGCATCTGGGCCTGGACAGCGTCGGTGTCGGGTTGTTCGAAGACGGTCCGCAGCAGGGTGGCCACCCACGGCTGAGCGGACTTCGGGACCTGGCTCAGCAAATTTCGGGCGTAATGCGTGCGGCACCGCTGCCAGGATGCGCCGGGCAGGACCGCGCCGATCGCGTTCACCAGGCCGGTGTGCGCGTCGGAGACGACCAGCTGGACACCGGACAGGCCGCGGGCGGTCAGGGAGCGCAGGAAGGCGAGCCAGCCCGCACCGTCCTCGGCCGTGGCGACGTCGATGCCGAGGATCTCGCGGTGTCCGTCGGCGTTGACGCCGACTGCGATCAGAGCGTGGACGTTGATGATGCGGCCGCCCTCGCGGACCTTCTGGGTCAGCGCGTCCACCCAGACGAACGTGTAGGGCCCGGCATCGAGCGGCCGGTTGCGGAACGCGGTGACCTGATCGTCCAGATGCTTGGCCATCGCGCTGACCTGGGACTTCGACAGCTGGGTGACGCCGAGGGACTCGGCGAGCTTCTCGACGCGGCGGGTGGACACACCGAGCAGGTAGGCGGTGGCGACCACCGAGACGAGGGCCTGCTCGGCCCGCCGGCGGCGTTCCAGGAGCCAGTGCGGGAAGTAACTGCCCTGCCGCAGCTTGGGGACGGCGAGTTCGACGGTCCCTGCGCGGGTGTCCCACTCGCGCGGGCGATAACCGTTGCGGTGATTGACGCGTTCCTCGCTGACCTGCCCGTATTCGGCATTGCAGAGGGCATCGGCCTCCGCGGACATGAGCGCGTCGGCGAACGTCTTGACCATCGCGCGCAGCAGATCGGGACTCGCCGCGGCGAGGTTGTCCTCGGCGAGAGCGTGCAGGGGCAGACTGTCTGGTGCGGTCATCGTGCTGATCTCCTTCGAGCCTAGACATCTCGAAGATCAGCCGGTGGCCGTTCTCATATCCGGACCCTCACTCCGACGCCGGGACAAACACCCGGATCAGGTGGGAACCGGTACACCACTTCCAGAGACGCAACCACCTGCCCGCGCCGCACTCGGATTGCGCGTGCCGTCAGCTGCTGCTCGGAGACATGCCTGCCCCGACCCGCCCGCGCGTGGGCTTTCGCAGGCCCAGTGACCGGCTGGTGAGTGATTGGCCGACGACTTACTACCAACCCATTGACTGTTCCGAGCCGAACGGCGGTGATCGAACCCGAGGGATCCCGCTGACACCGGTACAGCTCGTCACGACTGCCGATCAGGTATGGGCTCTTTCCCGGATTGCTGCCCGCTGTTCTCAGAGGAGCTGGTGGGGCCGCCCGCCGATAGCCGCGACTTTCCGTGCAGCCAGTTCCACACGGTCTTGGAGTCGGTGCCCAGCCGTGCGGCTAGCGACACGGTGGACGGCCGCTGCTTCGTGGGCATGCTCCAGTATGTCTCGCGCAGTTCGCGCACCCGAGCGTCGGAAATCTTCACCATGCGGTGGGCTTCGCCGCGTGCATGGTTTGTCCGTGCCTCCGCCTCGGGCTCCAGCTCGCCGGTGGGGCCGCCTGCTTCTTGGCGGCCGGCCCCGCGCAACCAACGGTGAATGGTCCCCCAGTACACGCCATGCCGCTGGGCAAGGACTTCGAGCTTAGGCCGCTTCCCATGAGGAGCGTTCCAGTACTCCTCCCGCAATGCCCTGACCTCCCGGTTGGACACCTTGGTCGCGAAGTGGTCATCTCCCCGGTCATACTTGCCCTGCGCCAGACGATCATGCATGTTCTGCTTTTGTGTCCCCAGCTTGAGATGGCGCGGGTTGCAGCAGCCCGGATTACTGCCCCCAGGACACAGATGCCGAACAACAAGATCACTGTCGATACACGCCAGGGTCAGACCGTGGTGCAGGACATAAGCGACCCGGGCAGCCTGCGTGTGGCGACCTTCCCAATACACGAAGCCGTATCCGAAGTCATGCCGACTCGCCGCCATCCAGGGCCAGCACACGGCGTCGCCGCCGCTGCGGTCTATCTTCCGCCAGAACTCCGCCTCGAGTGCCTTTCGTGCCAGCTCTTTCAGGTCGCCGCTCGTCACCCTCCGCCCGCCGGGAGGCGGTGGGATCAAGGTTCGCACCGCGTGGGGGCCAGGCCGGTCCCGATGAAGGCGAAAGCGGTCCGTCATGTTGTCTCGCTGCGAGCCAACCGTCAGGTGTGCCGGATTGCAGCAGGGGGGATTGGCGCATAGATGCCGAACGAGCCTGTGTGCGGGAAGGTTCGAGGCCAGGCCATGAGCCAGCACATACGCAACCCGATGAGCACTGACGGTACCGATCAGAGTCCGTCCGGCGTAGTACTGGCCGTAGCCGTCGATGTTGAGCGCGCCGAGGAAGGGCCAGCATTCAGTCTCGCCCGGTGACGTGTCCACTGATGTCCAGAACTGTGCCTCCCGCAAGGCTCTGCGCCCTGGCGTTTCTGCGCTGCCGCGGTAGGTGCGCGGTCGTGGTAGCGGCAGGGACGTAGGCCGGGGGAGGTGACGGTAGCTCCGGCCCCCGACGATGCCGTCGATCACAGCACGCGATACACCCAGTTCGTCTGCAGCCTCCGCCCTGGTGGTGTGGCCGCCGGCCATGGACTGGAGTACCCACTGGGCTTGTTGGTCGCTCAAGGAGCGCTGGTTGCGTGGCACATCCGGACGGTACAAGGGGGCACTGACAACACACGCCCGGAATACATGGACTCCTCTCCCAACGAGTGCAATCGCAAAGTGGGCGAACCCTAGAAGCGTCACAGGAACACGGACCGCATGAAGCGCCAACCGCATCGTGCGCGCCAGCGCAGCCGGTCTCTGACGAAGCCGCACCGGAGCGCTCTGATGCACTTCGTCGTCTCACGGCTCGGCTCAAAGTCCCGTCAGGACGGACCCCGGCGGGGCCTCACCGTATCACTCGCCTATCACACTGCCCCTATAACGGAGGTGACGACTGCACTGGTCTGACCAGGTGGAAGACCTCCCGGGCCGCGTAGCGCTTGAGGCTTCGGACTATCTCGCGCCGGGTCTTGCCCTCCTTGCTGCGGCGCTCGTAGTACTCCTGGGTGCGCGGGTCGACGCGCAGGCGGGTCTGCACGATCCGGTGCAGGGCCGCGTTGGCTTGCCGGTCGCCGCCGCGGTTGAGGCGACGGTACTGCCGACTGCCCGAGGAACGCTCGACGGGGCTGACCTCGCACCGCGCTGCAAACGACGCTTCACTGCCCAGGCGTTCCGGGTTGTCTCCGATCGTGATCAGCAAAGTGACGGCCGTATCCGGACCGATGCCCACCACCGCGAGCAACTGCGGAGCGTGGCGTTCCACCAGCCGGGTCAGGCGGCCTTCCAGGTCCTGGATCTCTTCGCTGAGCTGACTGATGCGCCTGGCCAGCAGGCACAGGGTGATGTGCGTAGCGTGGAGCACCGCCCCTTCGTCGGCCTCGTGGTTCAGGCTGTCGTCGACGAGCCGTGCGCAGGTGCGGAAGAGTTCTGCATTGCCCAGCCCGGCAAGTTCCTCTCTCAGCTGCGGATCGGCACGGATGAGGACGACCTTGAGCTGGTTGATCGCCTGGGTGCGGGCCTTGACCGCCGAGTCCTTGGCCAGTTTGTACATCCGGGCGATCTCCACTGGCCCGTCGCCAGTCTTGGCCTGGGCGCGCGCCCGTCCGCTCAGCACTGCACGGGCCGCGTTCTCGGCATCGAGCGGGTCGGACTTGCCTCGCCGTCGGCGGTCGGCCCGGTCGAACCGGTTCACATCGAAAACGTCCACGCCCTGGGCCAGCAGGTAGCGGGACAGGGCCGCCCCGAAGGAACCGGTCCCTTCCACTCCGGCCCGGCGCACCGTACCCGACGCCCTGGCCCACCCCAGCAGGTCTCGGTATCCAGCCGCGGTGGCCGGAAACTCGTCGGTGCCGATCACCTCCCCCACCAGGGACAGCAAAGCGGCCACATGGGCATCCCGGTGCGTGTCCACTCCCAGGACCACCTCCGCCGCTGGCCGGCGCCGACGAGGACGCGAAGCGGAGGACGTGCCGGTCATGCTCGTTCCCCTTCCAGGCCGACGGCTTGTCCCGTAGCCGGCACCGGGCCGTGCGGACGGTCAGAATCGTGATGACGCCTGTCCGGCAAGCCCCTATCGAGACACGCCCGGTCAGCCCGAGACCAGCAAACGCACTATCCCCGGGTCGGCGGTCGACACAGTGTGATCAGGACACCCCGGTCAGAGATCTCAGGAGTCAGACCCCCTGCGTAGGAAAGCGCCCACCTACTCTTCTCCGTCTGACTGGCTTGCAGCCACGTCAGCCCGCTCGTCCGAGCGAATTGACTCGAAGCGCCGGCCGCCTACCCCAAGAACTGGCACCATGCCGCCGTCGTGCGTCACTTCGAGTAGAAGGCGGGCCATTGGAACGGCGGGTCAGTGAGCGGCAGCTGTCGGTGTTGCAGTGGGTGGGAGCCGGGTGCCCTGCCGGCGTATGGGAGACCAGCTCCTACAAGACCACCTGCCAGGCACTGCACAACCGTGGCCTGGTCACGGTCTCCCGGAAGGCCGGGCAGTGGAGCGTCGCCCTGACAAGCGTCGGTCGGCACTACCTGGCGCACGGCACGTACCCTCCCCGCGGATCACGCCCGCGGAAGACCCAGGCCGCCGGTCCACGACCTAAGTCCACCAGAGCGCAGGAAACTCCGGCCACCGAGCGGAAGCCAAGCCCTCCCTCACATCCTCGTGTGACGCTCACGGAGCAGCTGTTACAGGAGCTCGCGGAGGCCGGCGGCAAGATCGTCAAGAGCGGCAGCGGTCCCGACTTGGAGAAGTGGCCGTCCCGCGTCGCCGCCGCACGCAGATCCGGAAGGATCCCGGAGACGAAGGAGCTGTACGGAAACTGGTGCCGCGACGGGTACGAGATCAAGCTCGTCGACATCCCCGCCTGGCGCCTTGCAGTCCTCGACCCCGTCCCCGTGCCCTCGCGGCTCACTCGGCCGCACACCGTTGTCCAGGCCATGCAGAACGAACGCCAGCCGCTCGGCCTGACCAAGCCCGTCCAAGGACGCGCTCTCCGACTCATCCAGGCACTGATCACCACTGCCGAGGCCGAAGGACACACCTGCTCAGCCGGGCAGACCGGCTACGCACCCCCGTCTCATCGCCGCCGCAGGGCACATCCTCACTTCACCATCACCGCACAGGGCCAGCCCGTGGGGTTTCTCGTACTCCAGGAACAGGACCGGACCGAGCACGTCGCCACCGAGAAGGAACTCGCCGACGCCAAGAAGCACTCCTGGGTCAGAATCCCCCGCTTCGACTACACCTCATCCGAACGCCTCCGTATCATCCTCAGCGGCGGCCAGCCACACCGGGCGAGCGAATGGGCCGACGCTCCCGGCCGCGCCCTCGAAGAGCAGCTCGCCGAGATCGCACAGGAGGTCACCCTCCGCGGCGAAGCCGCCGAACGCAGACGCCAGGACGAGGCCGAAGCGGCACGCCAGAAGCGCATCCGCTGGGAAGCCGCCATGGAACAAGCCCGCATCCGCTACGCCGAGGCGTACCGCGTCAGGCACCTAGAAGCCCAGGAATCGGCATGGCGCCACGCCACCCAACTGACCCAATACGTGAGCACCGTACGCACGCGAGTCGAGGCCATGCCTCCGGGCCAGGCCAGAACCGACGCCGAGGAATGGATCAGCTGGGCAGCGGCCACCGTTGAGCGCCTCGACCCATTGAACACACCGCCCCGGCTGCCCGACATTCCCAAGCCACAAGCCGACGACCTGAAACCCTTCCTCGGACACTGGAGCCCTTACGGTCCCACCTACTGAACGCCCGCACCGCGCATGGTGCGCCCACAACCGCGGTTCAGGAGCTCTTCGCGACCGGTTCAATCGCGGCACACCGACCTGGTGGGTCATCGGAAGATGTCGGCCTGGACGCAGGCAGGAAAGCAGCAGGTCAGAGATGATTTTGGGTCCCGGATGAGGGCCGCCGGGAGCCCGGAGCGTCAAATGAGCGTCACGGCCCTACGTCGGTTCGGCACCGGAACTCTGGCACATCATGGCTTCCCGTAGTACGCAGCGACTCCACCGGTACGGAGGCTCACGCCGTTAGAGTCGCGTCGGCGCGCCCAGTGCGTACGAGAGGCCCGCCGTCGAAGGGGCAGTGTGATCGAAGTTCGCTGACGGGCCGCTCCGGACCGGGGAGGCTTGTCCCGCCTGTTGCACGCCACCCGGGGACGGAGCCGCCTATTTTGATCATCCTGGACACGAACATGCTGTGGGGTGTCTCCCCTGACAACGGCAGCGTCGACCTGCTCAAGCCCATACAGGCAACGGGGCGCAAGGCGTCGCCGTCCCGTGGACGGTCATGGAGGAGCTGGCCGCGCAACGGGCGCCGCCTAGGTCATTCTCGACGACGAGGAGCCTCGCGTGTGGCTTCATTTGGACGGGGATCATGCCTCGTTCGCCGGGATGAAGATCTGCGGATTCGACCTGGGGCCGGCCCCGGTGCTCGACCTTGACCGGCCATCGGAGATGAGCTGATTCCTGCGGTCGTGCCGTCCCGACCATGCGACCGTCGGTCAGGTCGTGCCGTTGACTGACGCAGTGGGTGCACCTGCCCCCCGAATACGGCTCACAGAGACATGGCGAACAGGCCGAGGACGTCGAAGAGGGGCTTGTCGGTGGGCACCGCTACTATCCAGGATGCCTCACGGGACGACGGACGGAGTCAGGGAATGGGCTACGTGAACGAAGCAGCGCTCAAGCGGAAGTTGGGTATCCCGAACTGGCGGAGCCTGTCCAAGGCCAAGGTGCTCAAGTTCGCGGCAGCGATGCCCGAGATGGCCACCGAGGTGCGGCTCAAGCTCATCGAGCAGTTCCCCGCCTTCAAGGACTTGGGCAAGGCCGACATCGATGCGGTCACAGAGGCACACAAGTCCACTCTCGCAGCCAACGAGAACAGTCAGAACCACTTCTACAAGGCTTCGCAGGACCAGCGGGACGCTCTGCAGTCCGACCTCGGTCGGGACGACCTCAGCTGGGCGCAACGGGAGGCCCTTCACGACCGCCTCGACCAAAACGTGCAGCGGGTAGGCGAGAAGGACAGCGAGAGCAAGCAGTTTCTGGGGGCGGGGATGAAGGTGGTGGCAGCCGCCGGTGCAGCCGCCCTCGGGCTGGGCGTGGTATTCGTCGGCGGCAAGATCGCTGGAGCGAGCGAAGACGGTTCCGAGGAATCCCAGTAGGACTGAGGCTGGTCCTCTGGAGTGGACCCACCGCGGGTCAGTCGGCGGGTGACTCTGCCTCCGGCATGTCGTGCTCGATTCCGGCATGCAGGGTGCGGCCGCCCGATGGGATCACCTCGACGAGGCGTTCCTCCTCCGCGCGGGATAGATCCGTGAAGAGTCGGATGGACGTGTTCACGAGCTCCAGCAGGGGGACACTGCCGCGAGGCGGCTTCACCGAGGCGGTCCGGGTGGAGAAGTTGTACCTCACCGGTACGCCACTTGGCGGTAGGGCTTCGAGATTCTTGACCAGGGTTCCTGGTCCGAGGGATTCGCTGAGGTGGCGGAGCCGGTCCCCATGCAAAGCGCCCACCTCTCCTTCGTACGCCACCTTCCCACCACCGTTGACCAGTGTGATGGCCTTGAGGCTCAACCCTAGGAGCGGCAGACGATTGCCGACCTCGTCGAGGGCCGGCAGTTCGTACGCCGCTCGTGCCGCCGACGATGTCAGGTGCTCGACCTTCTGTGCGAGCGTGAGAACGAAGCCGGGCGCGTCGAAGCTCAGGACTCCCTCGCCCGTAGTCCAGTGCAGGGGGGCTGCGCCACGGCGAGCGGCGACAGAGGAAGGGGCTACGCCGCAAACCCGGGCGTTCCATGTGCTCAGCGCGGCGCGCATAAGGTGCTGGAGATTGTCGGTGGCGGTGATCCTGCCGTGTCGCAGCAGATCGGTCAGAGTGATCTCACGGGCGATACGGCTCCAGAAGTTCCCATCAGGGATCTCCTGGCCTTCGAGGAGGTAATCGAGCGACGACTCGTCCAGTTGCTGCGGATATTTGGGCACGCGTTCGAGTGCGGCTACCGTTGCACCACTAGCGCGCCATAAGGTACCCAAGAAGGCCGTCAGGCGGCGCGCGATCGGTGGGGACAGCGTGTCCGAGGCAAACGCCAGCGCGTCCTCAGTCCCCTCACGCTCACCGCGGCGGGCTGCCTGCGCGCCGGTCGTCATGGCACGGGCCAGCCGGGACACGGAGCGCTCGTCAAGGAGGCCCTGGCCCCCTTCAATGACGGTGTTCGCGATCAGACGCCTCAACGCAGCGTCGGCCGACTCGCCAGCGGTCAGCTCCGCGAAAGCCGCCAAGTCCAAGACCAGGGTGTGGTGGTCGATCGCGAGCGAATCCAGGGCGCGGGCATCGAAGGACGGGCGGAGAGCGCCGAGCGCCAGAATAATGGGCCGGTCCTGGCGAGCAAGGCGCCTGATGTCGAACCCGAGCTCGTCCGCGTCCGTCGTGCTGCGCAGGTAGACGTATCGGTCGCTGAGGTCGTCGTCGTGCGGCCATCGCATGACCAGGTCCGGCATGTGGGTGTGGTTGTAATATCCGGTGCGCCTGGTCCGGATCTGCGGATTGATCTGCCGAAGGTGCTGTTCGAGGACTCGTTTGATTTCGGCGAACGAGCGGTACGGGTCGTCCGCCTCGAGTGCCTCCGCGATCGACGATGCGACGGCGTTCACCACTCCCCCTTTAGGGTCAGCTCGTGCGCCAGGATGGCCCGCCACTCGGTGAGGGGCAGCAAACCCTCCTGCTTCTCTGACAGGACGATCCGCCACACACGCTCGGACACGCTCTGGACCGCGTTCGCGTCGATCCTCTTCCTGGCCTCGTCCTCGGAGACGTCACCGAAGATGCGTTGCCGGTGTTGGACGACAGCGGACTCGATCCTTTGCGGCTCGTGTAGTTGCGACCAACTGTTCACATTGAAGGGGGCCCAGGTGATCCACATGTAGTGATCACCGAAGAGGTACTTCTCCTGGTGCGCGACGTAGCACTTGGCGAGGAACTCGACGAAGTGAGTGCCCTGGTCCGCCGGCCCCTGATAGTGCTTGACCTCCGCGCAGAACTGGTCGCCATGGTACGGGGCGCCCCGCATCGACCCGCCCAGGTCGAAGGAGAAGGTCTGTCCGCCCTCCGGCCAGGCGAGTGTCAGTTTCCTCGCCCAGGCGTCCGAGTCCGTGTTCGCGAAGGCCCCACAAATCCGCATCGTGCCCTCGAGGTAGAGCTTGGCTCTCTTCGCTCCCGAGATTCCCTTTAAGACACCGTTTCCTTTGGCCGTAGTCACGCCAGGGTGCGGGTTCATGGTGGCAGTACGGTGGGGCCGCCCTGATCCACTATGTCTGCGAGGTTGGTCCGATCATGCACGGAGACTTGGACAGCACGTCGGCGCGGGCGCTGGCATGCTCGACTGGACTGCGGATCGGAGGGGCCCTGTACATCCTCGCTGAGCGGGCTGGACTCGCTGACCCGTACTACCTTGCCGATGCAGGTCTACGGGCCGGTCTGCGGGGCGCACCAGGTCGGACGCTCGATCAGGATGTACTGCAACATGCTCGGTCCGGCCTGGATGCTGCTCAGAGCAGCTACTCGGTGGACCGTGCCGCACCATTCACCCAGGCCGGCTTCATGCTGATGGGGCGAATCTTGCAGGCGCTTGAGCAACCTGATGAGCATTACGGTTTGCCAGAGATCCACTCCCTTGCTCGAAGCACCGCAGCCCTGTGGCCGGGTTCGATCGGCCTTGAGATTGACCCTGGCGGCAGCCTGATGTCCTACGAACGGGCCTGTCAGATCGACGCTCAGCGAGAGTTGGAGGCTGGCGGCCTTGATAGGCTTCGTCAGGTTCTGGGCGCGCAGGAGCTGGGCTATCGCCGTCTGGCCAGAGCCCTCGCCTAGGCGGCCGGCGAGCGTGCCAGCCTGCGGTGGCTGATCAAGGCAGCGGCGATGCCTACGAAGGCCAGGAAGTGCTCGGCCTTGCGCTCGTAGCGACGGTGTAGGCGGCGGCATCCGGCCAGCCAGGACACCGTGCGCTCGACCACCCAGCGGTGTCGACCGAGCCTGTGTGAGGACTCAATCCCTTTGCGGGCGATGCGGTGACGAATGCCCCGCTGTCGGAGCCATTTGCGCAGGTGGTCGTAGTCGTATCCCTTGTCGGCATGCAGTTTCGCCGGCCGTCGTCGACGTGGTCCGCGCCGGGAGCGAATCGGCGGGATGCCACACACGAGCGGCTTGAGTCCAAGGCTGTCGTGGGTGTTGGCGGCGGAGATGCCCAGCGACAGGGGCAGGCCGTTGCGGTCGGTGATCAGGTGGATTTTCGATCCGCTCTTGCCACGGTCGGTCGGATTCGGTCCAGTCAGTAGCCCCCTTTTGACGCCCTCAGGCTGACGGAGTCGATCGCGCACCGCGACCAGTCCAGGTCGCCTCGGGCACCGAGCTCGTCGAGGAGGACGCGATGCAGTCGGGCCCAGACGCGCCCCCGACTCCATTGGGCAAAGCGACGGTAGACGGTAGGCCATGCAGGGCCGAAGACCGGCGGCAGTTGCCGCCACGTACAGCCTGAATTGGCTACGAAGATGATGGCGGCCAGCGTTTCGCGGTCACCCGCCCGACGCCGTCCACCGCCCTGCGGACGCTTGATCTCCATGGGTGGCACCACTCGCCGGAACAGCACCCACAAGTCATCCGGAACCAGCCGCTCAACCAGGTCTGTCACAAATCACCCAACGACCCAGCAGCACCAAAGGAAACGGTGTCTAAGTGGGCGTCCTCTCCTACCACGGTGAGAGTCTAAGCGCCGCGGAGGGGCGGCGGCTGATGGCCGCACTAGCGAGCGGTCCCTGATTCAGAGCAAGGGAGTGCTGTGCAGACAACCTGGCGGTGCCGCGAAGGAGCGGAGCGGACCACAGGATCCAGGCAGGCAGGGCGACAGCCTCTGTTCAGGCGGCAAATGACCGCACCAGAGCGCCGCACGTGTGTTGTGCTCCTTCTCCCTGAGTCGTCAGGCGACGATCACACAGACGAGAAGGAGGGATAGCCCATACAGGGCTATCGCGAGGTGCAGCCCTACCCACAGGCGGTGAAGCCGAATGCGGTGCAGCCGGGGAAACTCGCGGTAGTGCGCCGCGCGTGCCCGGGCGAGCCCCTCATCGGACCCCAGCACGCCCCGGGCCGCCAGGTCTTGGGTCAACGCCCGCGCCTGGGCGAGGTGGTAGGAGGCCCGCTCGTAGTACTTGGCCACCGCCACAGCCCCGTAGACTCCAGTCGTCGCGACGAAGAGGCACAAAGGCAGGACGTTCAGCGTGAACTTCTGCTGGACGATCAGACCGCTCAGGGCTGCCGTGACGATGAGCAGGAGGTTCGTCAATGTGGAGCGCTGGGTCTCACACTGCCGCAGTTGCTCGCGGTGCTCCTTCCAATAGGCGCGTATCGCCTCTTCCGATGTCTCGGCCATCAAACCCCCAGTTGAATGCTGGCACCAGCCACCCGGTTCACCTCACAGCAGAACCCTCAGCAGTGGAGACACCGTAACGTGAGGATCTTCATCAGCAGTGCCCGCAAGGGTCTGGAGGAGGAGCGCGACGCCCTTGACGGGCTGGTCCGCGCTCTCGGTCACACCCCGGTCCGGTTCGAGGACTTCTCAGCTCAGACCACGCCGAGCCGGGAAGCCTGCCTGAAAGCTCTGTCGACCGCCGACGCGTGCCTCTTCCTCCTAGGCCCGAACTACGGCCACGTGTTCCCCGAGACAGGGCAGTCAGCCACCCATGACGAGTGGGTAGCAGCCCAGCAAGCAGGTCTGCCCCGCCTCGTCTATCGCAAGCTGAACGTGACCTTCGAGCCCAGTCAGCACGAGTTCGTACGCGTAGTGGAGGCGTACGCCACCGGAGTATTCCGCGACAGCTTCCGCACGGCCGCAGACCTGCTCCCTAAGGTCGCCGGGAAGATCCGGGAGCTGGAGTCGGGCCCGTCCCCCCTGGCCTTCGCCAAGCTGACCCAGCCACCCGCCCTGCACTGGACCCTCGAGGAGGGTACAGGCGGCCTGCAGACCGCTGGCGTGACCACCCTTCTGGAACTGCACGTCCTACCACTGGACTCTGCTGGCTACTCGGCCAGGGAACTGGAGGCGCTCGGCCACTCGCTGCCGGGCCGTGTGCGCCTCACCGGTATGGTCGAGGACGATGTCCCCCTCAGCTCTTCCCGACCGCAGGACCATATGGCCGTCTCCGTCCCGGCCAGCCGCCCCCGTTCGTGGGACACGCCCCGTCCGGGCCAGCTCGTAGAGGTCCGCCTGTACAAGACGGGCCAGCTCTCCACCCGGGCCCTGCTTCCCCAGGACAGTATGGGGCCGATCCTCGATCCCAATGCCCTGCCCAAGCAGATCGCCGAACTGCTCAAGTTCACTGGCTCGTTGGACATCATCAGGCAGGACCGCATCGTGGTGGCTGCCGGCGTGTCGGAGCCCGCTATGACCAGCATCGATACCTTCGACCCACGTCAGTCACGGCGCACAGCCAGTCTCGCTGGCTTCGGCCGGCCATTCGCCCTGCGTACCGAACCCGACGAGTCCGTCACCCTGGCGGCCCTGCAGGCCGGAGCCGATGAAGTCGCCGAACATCTCGCGCGGGCACTGATCGCGCGCCACCCCTCCGCTGCCTGAGGCCGTTTCGAGCAAGCGGGCACGGCCGCCGCCTGCTCTCGTTTGACGCTTGAAAAGGTCCGAAGCGGCTTGGCGATCGACGCCCTCTTCTGCCAGCGACTGAAGCGGACGGTCGACCTACTGAGCACACCACCCTGACCGGACCGTCCAGACGAGTTCCACCGCGTGAATCATGTACCGGCCGGAAGAGTGCAGGTCGAACGCCAGTGTCACCTCGTGTCTCCGGGGCCGCACGGTCCAATCGCGCCCCAACCTCGACACTGGTGCCCGAGTCGAAGGCGCGGACCGGCCTCCGTACACGTCGCGCCTCTGTTGGCAGGGCGTGATCAGACGCGATAGCCTGCCGGGCTGCCTTGTTGCGGAAGGCGGCAGAAGGGAGGGGAGCCCCATGCCGAATCACAGGTCCGACATCGCCGAGGTTCGTGCCGCGATGCGTGCCGTCGGCTACACGATTCTGCAGGTCGAGCCGCGGCTTGAAAACTTGTCGAACTTTCGGCCGGATGTATTGGCGTGGGCGTCGAATGCCGACGGGGAACTCGTGCCGTGGGCCGTTGTCGAGTGCAAGACCAAGAAGCTCCGGCAGCCCGAGCTCGTCCTTCCCTCCCTGGCGGGCAGCCGGGACCTGCTGGGTACGCTCGAGCACTACGCGGTGATCAATGGGCAGTGGTTCAAGGCCGACCGTGGTGTCCGGTCCTTGCAGCCGGTCGACGGCCCAACTCCGCCCGAGCACGGCTCGCAAGGCTTGGTCACCGACAGGTCGCTGGCTACATCCCTCCTGGTGCAACGTCTGTGGTTCGAGGCGGACCGTCTCCGCAACTCCGGGGTCTCAGCCGACCGGTACTTTCCTTCCGGGGACGTCCTGACGTCTTCCCGAAATGGGAGGCCGGGTATCGAACTGCCCGACGGTGGGTTCGTGCCGGTTCGGGCAGACGTACTCTGGCGCGCGAAGCGGGACGCGTTGACCGAGTTCGCCTCTCGTGGCAGGCACCGAGAGTTCAGCTCACCCCGAGTGGTTGCCTCCGCCGTTTCGGCGCTGGTTGAGAAGCATCTGGCTGGCACCGTCTTGGATCCGTTCTGCGGAACCGGATCGTTCCTCTGGACGGCCTTGGACCGTGCTGCGGAGCAAGGCGTCGCGGCGGAGTTCATCGGCTACGAGTTCGACGCACAGCTCGCCGAACTCGCGGCAGGGATCGGTCGGGACGCGCCGAGGCACGTGGTGATCGAGAAGGGCGACTCCTTCCAGAGGGACCTCGCGGATGCCGACGTCGTTGTCACGGCGCCGCCTGTCGGTCTCTCCCTGGCCGACCGCCACCTTCTCCTGGACGGATCGACCACGTCCGACGGCAATGTCGCAGCGCTGGACAAGTGTGTGCGGGCGCTGAAGCCCGGAGGACGCGCTGTCCTGCATATCGCTCACTCGTTCACCTTCGCGGACCGGTACGCGGCGTACAGGAGGTTCCTGGCCGAGAACTTCCACGTAGCCGCTCTTATCGGTCTTCCGGCAGGAGCGATCACAGGCACCGGTGTCCGTTCCGTTCTCGTCGTCATCGACCGCACTGAGCCCGCGGAGACGCTGGTCGCCCATCTCGGTGAGGACTGGGAGACGCAACTCGGCCCGGAAGGTCCCGGGCTGAATGCCGTCCTGGAGTTCGTCGACGCAGAAGACGACCGGCCACGTACCGCAGGACGGTCATGAGCAGCTTCTTGACAGTTGATCTGCGGGGCGAGGCCGACTGGGATCCAGGACGCCTGGTTGGTTCCACCTTCGCTTGGCCGACAGCGGCGCCGGTGGTCCCATTGCGTGCACTCGTTACCAGTGTCCGACCGGGGAGTGTCGCGACCGCTGGTTCCCCAGTCATCACGCCCGCCGCCCTGGTGGCGCGGACCGGGGCGATTCGGCGGCGGAGCACCAAGTACCAGGGCAAGGCATTCACCGTCGGAACGCGCGGCCTTCGGCGTGGTGATGTCCTGGTGCCGCCCTCGCCGTCCGGGCCGGCCGTTCTTGTCGACGACCGGCTGAACGGTGCGCTCCTCTCATCCCGGTTCACAGCCCTCCGGCCTCTCGATCCGGTGTTTTCCCGGTGGATCTGGGCCGTGTTGAACTCGCGGGCGGGACAGGCCCGTCGGGCGTCGCTGGCCACAGGTACCACTATGGCGTCCGTGAAGACGCCGGATCTGCTGGAGATGGGCGTGCCCCTGCCGCCCCTTGTGGAGGTCCAGCGGCTCGACAGAGTGCTGGCTTCGATCGAGGCGGGAACGCATCGCGAGGAGGAGCCGTCGGAGTCGACGTGGTGGGTCACGGCTGACCTTCGGCTCCGGGACGACTGGGGGATCATGCTCGCCACTCCTCGTCCCGAGCTCCTGGAGGACGGCGAACCGCTCGGTTCCTTCGTACGGGAGATGAAGCCGTCCCGCTCAACCCGCGGCTTCGACGTGCCGACGGAACTGCCGGGCACGCTTCCGGTCGTGGACGTGAGTGTCCTCGGGGGCCGTCCGACCCGGCGATGGGCCGCGCCGCAGTCCACCACCGTCACCCTCATCGCCCCGGGCGACCTCCTCATCGCCCGCGTGGGCGAGTACTCGTACGCCACCGTCGCGCAACGCCCGGCCGTCGCGGATCCGGGCGTCTTCGTCCTCCGGCTGCATGACCAGTCACAAGGACCTGCGCTCGCGCACTTCCTGAACGGGCGCGAGGGGCAGACCAGGAGGCGCATGTTCTTGCGGGGCGTGACGGTTCCGTCCTTGCGGAGGACGGATATCGAGAGATTCCCGATCCCAGCAGAAGCCCTCGAGTTCGAAGGAAACGTCGAGCCGGACGTGGGGTTGGCGGACCAATTGGAGCACGTCTTGTGGACCGCATGAGCTGCACGCTTTCGCCCCTCGTCTACGCCGAGCTGTACCGGTTGCTTGCCGCGGACAAGCAGCGGTACGACGACATCGAAGAGCGGCTGAGCGAGATCGGGTACGCCCCCGCGTGGCTGAGTACCGCTGCCGACGCCTACGACGAGTACTGGGCGATGCAGCTGGAACTGGCCGGTGCGGAAGGCGTCGGGAACATCTCGGTCGGGAGTGCCGAGCATGCCCTCCTGGCTACCTGGGTACTGGCCGGCCTTCGCAACACAGGCGACGACAACACGCTGAGTTCGGCGCTCAGGGCGAACGTCCATAGGCGTGCGGTCAGCGAGATCCCAGATCTAAGAATGCCTCTGCCATCGGTCCTCAACCCGGTCATATACGGGTGGACTCTCGGCGCAGTCGTCAGCCTGAGTTCGACTGACGTCCCAGTCGAACCCGTCGCTCCGGCGAGCATGCCTGACGACGATAACCTCGTCGCGGCGTACCTCGGGCTCGTCAACCACGTCCTTGCGCTGGAGGGCATGGCCGAGCCGTGGCCCGAGATGATGCAGACGTCCACTTACTGGCGCGGTTACGGGATCGCAGAGGCACTGAAACCGGGGGCCGGGGATGGCGGCCGAGCACTCCTGGAACTGCTAGCGGAATCGCGGCCGTTGCTCTCGCAGCCAGTCTTCTCCCAGCTCAACAACCACTTCAGCCGCTTCGGGGCGCGCCGGAACGCCCTGTCACACGTCACGGACGATGCGCGTCGTCCAGAACGGTTCGTGAAAGTCGTCGAGGACACGCATGGCTGGGAGCACCTGCGGGTGACCCTCCGTGGCCTCACGCAGTTCGTCTGCCAGGAGGTCTCTCGCCTGCTGTACGAGGAAAACCCACCACCGGCTCTTCGGAACGATCCGTGGAGCTACCTCGTGCGGGAGATGCCTACGGAGTGGTGGGCTTAGAGGCGTGCGACGAGAGTACAGAAACTGAATGCCCACGGCGTCAGAGAGCTAGCTCGTCCGAAGGGCAACAGGCTGTCCGCCGGGCTCGCAACCATCGCCCGTCAATCCCTGTTCAACAGCACCATCTCCGATTCAAGGGCTGGGCGCCGACACACCAGATCGCAAGCCGTCGCCGGGCTGCACACGCGGCTCTTGGCGGATGTGATCGCCTCCGGCGCCCCATCTAGGAGCACCACGGCTGGCTGCCTATCTATCCTCCTCGAGTTGGTACACCCGGCTGTGCGCCCCTCTGACGCCCGTAACCGTCACACTGCTGCTCGGACGGCAAGTCAGCTGCTGGAGCGGCTGCGGGATGATGCGTACAGAGACGGGGCCGGCCCCGGACTCCAGTCCGGAGACGACGACGAGGAAGAAGTCGTCACTCTCCACTGCTCGCTGGAATTCCGCGGGCGTCAGCAGCACCGTGTCCGGCTCGGTGTCTTTGTATGCCTTTAGTTCGTAGAACCTCGACAGTGCGTCCACCGCGTCGGCGCCGAGGCCACGCTGGGCTCGTAGGTCGCGCAGCCAGTCATCGTCGGCGGCGAGTGCCTTGCGCACCACGTCCAGAGCCACCTTTTCCTGCTCCAGGCTCGTGTAAGCGCGCGGTGGCGTGTGCTGTTGGGGGATCGCTGATCCGGCGCGGGGCTGCGGCAGGCCGGACGTTCCCGATGTGTACCCGCTCGGCCGTGCGGTGGGCGCGTCCGCGGCCGAGGACCTCGGTGGCGTGATGATGCCGCTCGGGTCGACGAGCCGGAGTCTGCCGGGGTCGACGAGCTTGCGCGGTGGAGCGGCGGGAGCCGCAGGCGGGGCTGACGGCCCCGTCGCGGGCGGCGGTCCGCCGGGGACAAGCGGGAGGATCACCGCCGTGCGTGAGGTACCGGCTGCCGTGCCGGCCTGCGCCTTGGTTGCGGTACGCCGTTGGTCCACCTCGCTTCCGAGTTCCCGGAGCCGTCGTTCGCGTTCGGCCTCCGCCGCTTCCCGGTCGCGCCGCACCTGATCGTCGGCAAGGCTCAGTTGTACGGCCGTACGGCCCTTCTCGGCCTGGTCACACGCTGCTCCCCAGGCGAGGGCCACCTCGCGGCGGCTGCCCGGAAACCGGGCGGCGATCGACCGGCCCACCCCGGATGTGCGTGTCAGAGCGGCAGTGTCACGCACGTACAACGTGCCCGAGGACCAGTCGATCCCGGCGTCCACGGGCACGTGCACCGTCTCGCCCGTGTCCGGAAGATCGAGGCAGCAGGCCAGGTGAGGGGCGATGCATACAGTCAGGTCAGCCAGCTGGTCCCACGAGCAGTCCAGGGACTGCGCAACGCTCGCGGCGTTGCGCTGCAGGTCCTCGCGGAGGTGGGTGACGGCTGACCGGACCAGCGCTGTGGCGTCCGGGTCCGCCAGGGCCGGGCCAGGGCTGTACACGGTGACATGCTCTGCGGCGAGCTCGCTCACGCGCAGGGCTCCGATCAACGGCCGGAACTGCTCCAATTCGGCTCCCGGGCACCACACCGCACGTTCCCGGCCCAGCGCCTCGGCTACAACCGGGTCTTCGACGGCGTACACGGGCCGCTTGCTTCGCCAGCCCTGGCTCGTCCAAAGAGGGAGGCGTCCCAGGCGCTTGGCCGTCAACGCGCCGGGATGAGTACGGCCCAGAGCGGCGAGCATCTTCAAGGTCTCCAGGACGATGGACTGGGTCGTCCCGTCCGGATCGTCCCGACCCTGCTTCCGGTCCTGCTGTGCCAGCTCCTTGATCACGGCCGTGGCGTCGTCCACAGTCGGCAGGCGCACTGCGAGCCGCTGCCAGAACTCCTCGCTGCCTGGAAACGTGGGAGCGAACGCACGGAGCGGACCGAAGAGCGGCGCTCCGCGCAGGCACTGGCTCGGCCGGCGCCAGCCGGAGTCCGTGAGGACGAGGCCGCTCCCATCGCCGAATGCCCGAAGGACCGAGCCCAGGGACATCTCCCCCGAGGCTCTCTCGCCACGGCCAAAGACGCGCTCTGCCAGGGCTTGGTAGAGGATCAGCGCCGCGGGCACATCCCTGTCGCCGCCCTCTTCCTCCCGTCGGCGCAGGCGCCGCAGACATTCCACGAGGTCCTCCGTGCGGGCCTCTGCAGAAATGCCCAGGGCGCGCAGCACATCACTGCGTCTGCCGACCAGTTGCTGGATCTCGGGATGGAGGAATCGCTCGTCGTCCGCCCCGTACACCGCGACCGTGCCGGTGGTCCGCATGCGGAGTCGAGCCGGGGCAGACAGTGCGCCGTTACCGGCGTCCAGCCATGGTGTGTCGCGCAACTGCCAGAGCCAGAAAGCTGCGGTTCTGCCTCGATTCTGCCATGCGTAGTAGTCGTAGACGGCATCCACCTCGTCGTGGTCGGAGAAGCGGCTCCATGCCCGCCCGAGGACGTGAAACAGCGCTGCCGCCCTGCGCCTGCGGAGCTGCGGGTCCTGCTCCGCCGCTATGCCAGAGGCGACGGCACGTAGGTCGGGGCTTTCGTAGTCGTCGAGCGTGAAGGTCGCTTCCAGAACGCGCAGGGCATCAGTGCGTGCTCGAGGTCCCGAAATGACTTCCGCCGGCAGCCCCTTCGGGCTCTGCGTGAAGCGTTCCCGCGCCCCCGGGTGCCTGCGCAACCTGGGCGCGGTCTCCGCGCCCAGGAGCCTCAGGAACTTACGGGCGCCCATCCCGGCGCCGCCGCGCTGCAGGACCTCGGCGTACCGAGGCCGCAGCCACACCAGCCCGGCCGTGCGACCGGCGGCGAAGGCGAAGCTCTCCTCGCGTTCCGAACTGTCCAGTCGGGCGGGTAGGTACGCCCGGGCGGGAGCGACGTCGATGTCTTCACGCTTTCCGGCGCGGTCGTAGCGATGCCCCTGCAGCCAGATTGCGTGGCCCACGTCGCGCCCCAAGGTCTCACGCTCGTGGTCCGGCACGCGTGCGAATCCGTCGCGCAGTTCGATGAGCTGGTCATCTGTCAGCCGCAGTACGTTCGGGCCGCTGCTCCCCGCCGCGCCGATGGCCGCGAGGCGCCGGATCACGGCCACCGCGTCCGCGTCGGTCAGCAGCGCCTCCCGCGTACGGAGCCATGTCCTCACCGACCGCGCCTCGTCGGTGTCGGCGAGGAATGCCGGATGGATTTCCCGGGAGAATCCGAGACTGGCGCCGAGGCCCCGCGGGGCGTCGGTGAACACCGCTGGCTCCGCGGGCCGGGGCACACGGTGACGGCTCCCTGAGCTGTCCACGAGCCAGCGGCTCGACAGCAAGGAGGAGTAGATATTCGAGGCAAGTCCCACCGCGGCGAGGCGGATGTTCGCCTGCGGCGACCGGGTTTCGTCGTCGAGGAGGCGTAGCGCGTCGTAAAGGTCCACCGTCGCGGGAACCGCACTGTCGTGGTTCTCCCAGTCCGCCAGCACCTCGCGCCATCGACCGTCCTCGTCCCGCGCCACCTTGGGCAGCACGGCGGTCCGCTCGGCGACGCGGGAGATCTCTTCTTCGGTGACCACGCCCACCAGCGTCTCGTCCTCCACCGCGAGATCATCCAGGCCGAGCGGCCCGTAGCCCGGGACGTCCAGGACGAGACCGTGGGACACGCCCGCCCTGGCACGGTCGAGGAGTAGTCGCTCCAGCGCGGCGACCGGGTCGCGGGAGTCGCGCATGTCGTCGGGGAGCGGCACGGCGCGCCAGGCCCGTGCCGGATCCCACCGGAACTGCCACAGGGCGGCGGCCGTCCACAGGTCACCCACCAGTTCATTCAGTGCGCGGTTCCACGGGGTGTCGTCGAGCGCCTGACGGCTGGCGATCGGATCGAACTGGGCGCTGATACAGAGGGACAGAGCGGTGTCCGCGACCGGAAGACCGGCGTAGATCCGCCCGGCGTCATCGGGTCCGAGAGGAAGAGCCACAGCGATTGCGGTGGTGGACCCCACCGCCTTGTGAGACCGGGTGATCCCGGAGGGGCTGGGAACGGTCGTACGGCAGATCAGCCACCGGGACCCATCGCCGGCGCGTGCCTCGCCGGTCTCCACGTCGGCGCTCTGACCGCCCACCACGGCCTTGAACGGCTCGCCGGTCTCACGGTCGAGCGCCAGCCGGTGCCGGACACGACCTTGTTCGTCCAGGTGCGTGACGCTGCCGACACTGCCGAGGAAAAGCAGCGCGCTGTCCCCCCACTCGGCAAGCCACGCGTCCACCTCGCCCGCGCCGAGCACGCCCGGCTCCAGAGGAACCCGTAGAACCGTCCAGGCGTCGCCCGCGAACCAGTCAGGCAACGGGAACGGCCTGGCCACGGCGATGTCAGGATCGCCGACCCGGAACCGGTAATGCCCGCAGTGAACCTCCAGATGCGGGGAGAGGGACTGTAGGGTCATCAGGCCGATCCCGAACCTACCGGTGGATTCCGCCTGCTCTGCCTTGCTCGTCAGCCAGGGCATCGCCAGGGCCAGAACGTCCGGCAACCGTACGGGACTGCCGTTGTGGGCGACGATGAGTTCCTGTTCCCTCGTCAGAATGCGTACGTCCGTGGCGCCGAGGTCCTCGGCGTTCTGCACGATCTCCGAGAGTCCCTGGAGACGGTCGCTCGACAGATTCCCCGCGTGGTCTCGGGTACGTCTCAGCGCGTGCCGTACTTGACCGTCCAGTCGCGCGAACCGGCTGCCGAGTCGCTCGACCGCCGCCTCAGTCGCCGCCTCACCCTCCGGCTCCGGTACGACGGCTCCTTCTGGGATGCCCTCCATGGAGAAGAGCGCATCGGCGGACGCAATTCCCCGCTCCACTGCATCTGTTCGACGCACCGCATCCCCCGTGGTCATCCCTGTCCCCCGCATACCTCGACACTCCCCACGACACAGGGTAACGAAGCCAGCGCAATCAGCACACGTCAACCCGAGACCTGTCGCCGTATAGCCCGAGCCCAAAAACAGCCCCGACCCGCTGCTCAACGGGTTGAGCCCGACAAGCCGATCGACCCGCGCTACCTGATCCAGGACGACCACTCCACGCTCCGTCAGAAACAGTGATCGGCAAGGACAACGACTTCAGCTACGGCATCATGTCCCCGAGGAAGCCCACCGGCCGGTTTGGCCTCCGCCGGGGGCACAGGTGCGAGATGCGCGGCTCGGATCATGACCGGCGGGCGGGGGGATCGCCGGAACGCTCAGCCCTCGATGTGATAGCGGCTCTGAGACACGACGGCTTGGCGGATCTTGGTGGTGAAGTCGGCCGTACGGGCGATCCGGTCGACGCCGCCGGCCTTGTTACGACGCAGGACGCTCTTGAAGTTCTGCTCCAGCGTTCCTGTCATTCGGAACATCAAGTCGTCGCTGAGATGGTCAAGATCGATGTTGAGGAGGTCCCGCGGCGACGGCTGCCGTAGCCGTGTGAGGGTGTAGGCGGACATGGCCGCCAGCGGGTACAGCCAGTTCTCGAGCGAATCCCCCAGCAAGGGACGGTCTTCGGCGTACCGAGTGAGGAACATGCGCAGCCTGGTGTGCACGTCGAGACACAGCCGGTAGATGTCCAGATCGTGCCGCGGCGAGAAGATCTGGGCCTAGTAGGGCTTGGTCAGGTTCGTATTGGGGTGGGTATGTCGTGGTGGCAGGTGGGGCAGGCGCCGGTCCAGAGGGCGAGGAGTGTTTGCAGCTCGCGGACGGTCTGGTAGAGGCTCAGTCCTGCGCCGTGTCTTTTGGGTCTCGTGCCAGCCGTTGGAGTGTGCAGAAGGCGTGGGCGGCGGAGACGAGGGTGACGTGGTGGTGCCAGCCGTTCCAGGTGCGGCCCTCGAAGTGGGCCAGTCCCAGGGCTTGTTTCATCTCGCGGTAGTCGTGCTCGATGCGCCAGCGGAGCTTGGCCAGCCGCACCAGGGTGGCCAAAGGCATGCCGGAGGGCAGGCTGGACAGCCAGAACTGCACCGGTTCGCTCTCGTCGGCTGGCCATTCGGCAAGCAGCCAGCGCTCGGGCAGTTCCGGTTCGTCGGCCGGCTTGCGGATGCCGCGTCCGGCGGGACGGATGCGCAGGGCGACGAACCGCGAGTACATGCGCCTGAAGCCGCTTCGGCTGTTGCCCGGCCGGGATCCCTCTCGCCAGGACACCGGCCGAGCGGCCGTCCGGCCGGCCGCGATGACCAGGTCCTTCACGCTCTGCGGCGGGTCGGGGTACTGCATCTTCGACGGCCGGCCGGTGCCCGCGTAGGCGGGCTGGACGGGCCGGGCATCGGCAGGGTGAGCGGTGTGGCGGCCGGAGATGCCCACCGCATAGGGCAGATTGCGTTCTTCCAGGCCGCTGCGGAAGGCGGCGGCGTCGCCGTATCCGGCGTCCGCGACGACGAGGGGAACGTCGATGCCCCACGACCGTGCTTCGTCGATCATGTCCAGGGCCAGCTGCCACTTCTCCACGTGTCCCGTCTGGGCGGGGATGCCGCAGCGGGTGCGGCGGGCGACCTTGGCCGCATCTGCCTCGGGCGAGGCCGGGTCCCAGCCGGCCGGCATGAACAGCCGCCAGTCGATCGCGGCCGAGGCACGGTCGGTGGCCAGGTGCAGCGACACTCCCACCTGGCAGTTGGTGACCTTGCCCGCGGTTCCGGTGTACTGCCGGGACACGCACGCCGAGGCGTCCCCGTCCTTGAGGAACCCGGTGTCGTCGACGATCAGCGCTTCCGGCCGGATCGCGTCCTGCATCTTCCAGGCCAGGCGGGCCTGCACGTGCGCCGGATTCCACGGGCTGGTCGTCACGAAGTGGGCCAGTGCCTGCCGGTTGCCGTCCTCGCCGAGGCGGGCCGCCATCGGCTCCACCGACTTGCGCCGACCGTTCAGCAACAGTCCCCGCACATAAACCTGTCCCCATCGCCGCTGGTCAGCACGGAAGAAGCCGTCGAACAACTCCGCCGTGAACGCCTCCAGGGCCTCCCGGACCCCGACCATCTCCTCAGGTGTCACACCACCTCAACGACACCCACCGACCAACGGACACGCCATCCACAAATGAACCTGACCAAGCCCTACTAGTGCTGGTCGTCGAGCAGCAGCGCGTCGGAGTGCCGCAGCGCGGTGTGCGGTTCGCGCAGTATGAAGGCGGTGAACTCGCGGGCGAGCCGGGCCATGCTGACGACCCGGTCCAGTGGGAACCCGAGGTTGCGGTAGTAGCTGGCCCGGCGCTCGTAGTAGTAGCCGCCCGCGTGGCCGAGGCTCTCCTCGATGTCCTTCTGGATGGACTCTGTGGCGCGCAATGCGCCGGCGGGCAGTTGGGTCTGGCTGTTGGTCGCCCGGATGATGCGGTCGCGAGCCGTGCCGTTCTCAGGAGCGACCACGATCTTCACCAGGAGGGACCGATCGCGGTGCTGGCCGCCGTTCTGGAATTAGCTGTAGATCTCGTGGCTGGTCTGTAGCCCGTTGACGATCTGAGGCTCCCTGACCACGATCTTCTTGCCGGCGATCTGGGCGGCGTCCGCGACGACGGTGACGCCGTTGTTAAACCACCAGAAGTCCTCGCCGGTACCGGACCTCAGGGTCTCACCGATGGCGTTGTTGACGGCGGTGGATCCCGCGTAGTCGCGCACGTTTGACTCGAACAACTCCAGGCGCAACGCCTGGTTGTCGGACGTGATGAAGCGGTAGTACTCATCCAGCCGCGCCAGACATACGTATCCCTCGCCGAGCGACGTGCTCATCGGCGTTTCGGTGAACACCAGTTGTGCGACGGCTTTTGCTCCACGGGCAGTCCGCTCGCGCAAGTCAGCAGCGTTGAGGTACTCCAAGTCAGCACGCGTATCGGACGTGATCTTCGCAAGTTCCCGCCTGAGCCGGTCACCCTTGGCCTTTACGTTGGGGTGCGGCGTCTCTGCCGACTTGTTCGCATAGATCACCTTGATGTGAACCTGCGGGAACGAAGACGCCAGTTCCTCGAGGATGTACAGGAAGCGGCGCGTACGCTCAAGCAGTTTGGCATTGGTGTGCGGAACCAGATCCTCCTCCTCCCGGCCCATATCCAGCAGAGCCGGCAGATGGAAGTGAAGCTTCTCGATCACAGACTCCTGGTAACCCGACGAGTTCTTCGCCTGCAGGATGACCAGCTCGATCTTGCCAGCACGTGGCAGAAGGAACTGATGCGCGTCGGCGGTGATGTAGCGCTCGTCCACGAACGTCCAGATACCGTCAATTCCGCAGTCGTGCGCACCGTCGACGATGCCGTCCGTGATCTCGTCGTTGTCCAGGTCCCAGTCCTGCAGCGCCTTGTCCGCGGCGAAGAACGTGAAGAAGTCGTCCCGGCTCTTGTCCGGCGCGAGCTTACGATGCTGGTCCTCCAAGATGCGCTCCAGCAGCCGCTGATCATTGCTCTGCACCGACACCACGCGAGACCCCCAATCTCCGCACCGGAACAAAGAGATGTTGGCAGGCTTACGCGACCATGAACAGCCCGCAGACGAGAAGCCCGTGCGCCCCTTGGTGGGGGCAGGCATCGCCTCAGACCCTCCAAGGGCATTCGAATTTGCAGACGCGAAGGCTACGACCTGTTGGTCGCAAGGGCCCCGGGCCGCATCTACCGCAGGCGTATGTCATCACTACGCCCTCGCGTCAAGTGCTCGCTGGAGGAGAACCCAGGGGGTGCGGTGCCACCGCCGGAACTGCAGCACACCCGCTCGGAAGCACCCTCCGACCGCGTCTGCAGGGGCTTGCCGTCGAACGCCTCTCTCACAGGCGTTGTCACACGTCTGTCACCAACTACGCCGACTCCCCCGGACTGCGATGCCTGACCTGCGACTACGCACCCGCCCTGGACTGACGTGGACGCCCGAAGACGGTCTTTACAACCTGTGCCATGTAGTACCGCACACGAAGCCACGAGACAGGAAAGATCCGGACCATAGGCGGACCAACCGAGCCGCAACGGCCACCTCCTACACCATCACTGCAGTTCAGGGGCTCGCAAGCGCTATACCACCAGCAGACCAAGAATCTTCTGGTGTCGTACTCGCCGAAGAAGCTGGGCTTCTTCTAGAGGCACGAAAAAGGGCGCCTGAACTGGGAAACTCCCCATCAGGCGCCCTTCTCCACAACTGTTCAATCAGCAAAGCGAAAAGATACTTTGCTCCAGATTTTCCCGCCGGTACGCCAGCGCCTCGCATCTGGTCCGGACCAGGAACTTCGCGTAGTGGCGGAAGAAGACCTGGATGCCTCAGGAGGTCGGCACCGGAAGACGTGGCGCCTGACTCTTGACACCCTCGATGAACTGGCCCGGCTCCTGCGTCGTCACACTGAACCCGATGACCAGGCGGGAGGGGCTCCGGATCCTCGGACGCCGACTGGGCACGGCGCGGGTTGGGGCCGAATGCGCCGCCGCCGAGGAGATCGTCGAGCTGTGCGGAGGACTGCCACTGCGCTGGGACCTGGTCACCGGCCGGGAAGGCGGGTCGTGACCTCCTGCAGGGCCCACCCGTTGCCGTCCGGGTCGTGGAAAGCCGCGAACGAGCCGTAGCTGGTGCGCTTCGGATCCGGGCCGTTGAGCCGTCCCTCCTGCGTGCCGCGGTGGAAGACCCCGCCGGCGTCGTGGAAGATCTCGCCCACCTCGACGCCACGGCCGACGAGTTCGGCGCGGGCCGCCTCGATGTCGGAGACGATGAGGTGCAGGCCCTGCACTGAACCCGGTGCCGCCGTGGTGACCCCGGTACCGAAGAGAATCGAGCACTGCGAGCCGGGGGGCGTCAGATGCACCACCCGGTAGCCGTCGTCGGCGACATGGTCCACGTCCAGCCGGAATCCGGCCTTCTCGTAGAAGGCCTTGGCCCGGTCGACATCGGAGACGGGAAGCACGACTACTTCGAGTTTCAGATCCATCTGTGCCTTCTCTCTTCCGCGGACGGACGCCTACCGTCACGGCGTCACCGGTCTAACCGGTGAGATGATGACAGTCGATGAGTCACCGGTCAAACACGTGACACATGGGATGAGTGACTGGGCGGCCCGCGCCTCCGGGTCGGCGCATCGGGACGCGGCGAAGGGGTACCGACCACATCCACGGCGACGGGACCGCTCCCCCGTTTCGCCGAGTCCCGGCCACGGTTGAGCAGGACGGCGGCGGCCGCTCCCCCGTCAGTGGTGCGGGCGAGGGTCCGCACCGCTGACGGGGTGCACCGAGACGACCCTTGCACCCGGAGAGAACAGGGGCACGCTCATCATGACCACACCGCACGCGGGACCCGCCGTCACAGCACGGGAGCCCACCACCCGCCGCTGACGGCCGGTACGGAGCTCACCGGGTCCGTTCGCGTGCGGGGCGGCGCACGGTGTGGCGTTCCGCGGGGGGTTGTTCGTCGCGGATGTCGGCGAGGAGTGCGGTGATGGCGGCCATGATGTCTTCGGTGGCGTCTTTGAGCACATCAGAAGTGAGAGCCTTGCCCGCATACCGGCTCAGGTCGACGGGCGGTCCGGCCACCACATGGACGGGCTGACGGAGGACCGGCCGCAGTCGCCGGTCGCCACGGCCGCCCCGCGCATAGGGCGGGGCGATCCGGTGGGCACCCCACTGGGCGACCGGGATGACGGGCGCACCGGTCGCCAGAGCGATCCGTGCCGCACCGGACCTGCCGGTCATCGGCCACATCCGGGGGTCCCGGGTGACGGTGCCCTCGGGGTAGACGGCGACGCAGTCCCCGTTGTTGACGGCGTCCACCGCGGCGCGGAGCGCGAGCGCGGCGTCGGCGGTTCCGCGGTGGACCGGGATCTGGCCCGTCCTGCGCAGCATCATGCCGACGAAGGGAATGGTGAACAGCGAGGCTTTCGCGAGCAACCGTGGCGGCCGGCCGCTGTCGTACTGGAAGTGCCCGTAGGTGAGCGGATCGAAGTACGAGATGTGGTTGACCACAGTGATGAAGCCGCCCTCCGCCGGTATGTGTTCGTGCCCGCGCCAATGGTGTTTGACGAACAAGGCCAGCACCGGTTTCACGATGGCGGCTGCCAGCCGGTACCAGAAGCCGTAGGGGCTGCGCGGGTTGCCGGGCACTCGGGTCCTCCTTGGTTGCGTGCGCTGCGAGCAGGCCACGTCCCCCTGTCGTCCCGGGTTCCTGACAGGTTCGGACGCTGGTCACACCGACAAATATACTTGATCCTGCAATTTATTCGGATCGAGAGACCGATGCCTGACAGCCGGACCAACCCCCTGGACCGGCGGGCGACGGGCTGGGGCGGCCCGCGTGAGTGAGGGGCCCTGTCGTTCCCCGGAACGCGACTCCCTGGAGTTCCGTTCCCAGGAGATCCGCCGTGCCCGGTTTCACTCCCGTCCGCTCCGCTGTGGCGCCGGACGATGCCACCACCACGCCTGGAGGGTCGCGAGCGGCCATGGCTGCCGCTCTGCTGGGCACGTTCGTAATGACGCTGGACGCGCTGATCGTCAACGTGACTCTGCCATCGGGCGTGGGGTCGGCGGCGGCATGACCGGCCTGCGGTGGGTCGTGGACGGTTACACCTTGACGGAACTCGTCACCCCCTTGGGTCAGCATCGACTACTACGCCCGCCTCGAACGCGGCAGGGAAACGCGGCCCAGTCCTCGGTCGTCGACTCCCTCGCCCGCGCACTGCGGTTGCAGGAGGAGGAGCACGAGCATCTGCGCAATCTGGCCGCCCGGACCGCCGCCCCGGCCGCACCGTGCGGCCGGGCGTCCGCCTGCTGCTGGAGCACCCGCGGCCGAGCCCCGCCTACGCCCTCAGCCGCACCCTCGACAAACTCGCCGCCAACCCCGGCGGCCTGCACCTCTACGCCGGCACCGACCCCGACGCCCCGACCTCGCCCAGTTCGTCGGCGAACTCCTCCTCAAGAGCGGGGACTTCGCCCGTCTGTGGGAGCGTTACGACGTCCGTCCGCACCGCCCCGGCACCAAGCACTTCCGCCACCCCCAGGTCGGCGACCTCACCCTGGGCTACCAGACCATGCAGCTCGAAGGCACCCCGGGGCACCGTCTCGTCGCCTACTACGCCGACCCCGCGACACCCGACCACGACGCGATGCTCCTGCTCGACATGCTCGGCACCCAGCACGCCCCCGAGTCCGTCGACCGTGTCGACATGCCCTCTCCTGACCAGCGCCGCGAACCGGGACGGCGCTGACCGGACCTGCCGAGGTGCGCGCACTGCCCGGTCAGGCCGGCGCGGTACACCGCCGACGAGGCCGAGTGCCGGTGGTGGACGGAACGCGGACGCCCGCCAGGGCACGAGCGGCGTCGCCGCCGGGGACGACGGGCCGGCCGGTCCGGCACCTGCCGGGGTCGTGGGTCGGCGAACTGACGACGGCACCTGTCCGCCGAGCACGTCCGCCGACGATTCACCGGTCCGCCCAGGCCTGGTCCAGCGCCTGCGTGAACGCGTCCGGCGACTGCACACCGCCCACCCCGTACCGCCGGTTCAGCACGAAGAAGGGCACGCCGGTGACGCCGAGGTCGGCCGCCCGTCGCTCGTCGGCCCGCACCTCGGCGGCGAACGCGTCAGGGTCGTCGAGCACCGCGCGCGCCTCATCCGCGTCCAGCCCCGCTTCGACGGCGAGAGCGACCTGGGTCTCCCGGTCGTAGACCGAACGCTCTTCCGCGAAGTTCGCCTGGAAGGCGAGGCCCATGAGCTCGGCCTGCCTGCCACGGGACTTGGCGAGGTGAATGAGCCGGTGCAGGTCGAAGGTGTTCCCGAAGACGCGCCCACCGACGCGGAATGCCAGACCGACTTCCCGGGCCAGGGCCGCAGCCTGCTCTTCTCTGGCGACCTGCTGCTCACGGGTGCGCCCGTACTGCGCGGCGACCGCGTCGATGATCGGCACCGAGCCGTTCTCCGCCCGCGGGTTCAGCTCGAACGACCGGTGCACCACCTCCACCTGGTCACGGTGAGCGAAGGCGGCAAGACCCCGATCGAAGCGCGCCGTTGCGACGTAGCACCAGGGGCAGGCGATGTCAGTCCATATTTCGACACGCATGTTCGACATATCCCGTCGTCCGTTGGCCGTTTGTGATGCGTCGACCACCTGACAGGCAGGACAGCCGACCGGTCAGCCATAATAGACGACCGGACGTCTACTAACCTCGGGGTACCCACCGACCCACCCCCGCTTCCCGCTGCACGGTTGAGCTACACGGTCACTTGAGGACCCCGAGGAGCCGGTCGGCGAGGACGGCCGCCGAGTGAGGGTTCTGCCCGGTGATGAGGTTGCGGTCCTCCACCATGTACGGCTCCCAGATCGGGCCCCGGCTGAAGTCGACGCCGACCTTCGCCTTCAGGTCGGTCTCCAGCAGCCACGGCGCCCGTGAGGCCAGGCCGACACCCTCTTCCTCCTCGTCCGTGAAGCACGTGACCCGGTAGCCCTTGAACGGGGACTCGCCGTGGATCCTGGTGGCCAGCATCGCGGCCGGGGCGTGGCACACGATGGCGAGTGGCCTGCCCGAGGCCAACTGTGCCGTCAGCAGCCGGCCGGCGTCGGCGTCGAAGGCCAGGTCGGACATCGGACCGTGACCGCCGGGCAGGTACACCGCGTCGTAGTCCTCCAGGCGCACGTCCGACAGCTTGAGCGGCCGCCGCATCACCTCGGCGGAGCGGATGATGGCCTCAAGCTCCAGGGCCCCCTCCTCACCACCGGCCATCGAAGGCCGCAGGCTCATCATGTCGACGTTCGGGACCACACCGCCGGGCGTCGCGACCACGACATCATGGCCGGCTTCCGTGATCGCCTTGTAGGGCATCGCGAACTCTTCCGCCCAGTACCCCGTCGCATACCTGGTGCCGTCCTTGAGCACCCAGTACGTCGCCCCACTCACTATGAAGAGGACTCTCGCCATGGCACCTGACCTCCTAATCCTCGGAACTGCTCGAACGAGCCGGAGGATGCGTGGGATTCAGCTCGGGGCTCATGCCCGACCAGGCATGCGAGCCGGTTCTCTCATTGCACGTCCGGCCCCAGGGCCGGGCAACTCGGCGGCGACCCGGGCCCTGCCGCGTACCGCCCCGCCTCCCACCGCGGACCCCGCCCAGCGGACGCGACACGCGAAAGGGGCGACCGCCGGAGGTGACGCGCCGCGCACCATCGGGCGTGCACTCACCTTTGACACTGGTGAAGTGGTCACATAACGTAATAGTCGACCGGTCTAATATTTCGACCGACAGGTCGCCGACCGTCTCGTACTCGGCAGTGACACCGTGCGTCCGGTGGAGCAGAGGCAGCGGCAACCGGCCGCCCGGACCGAGCTGTTGGCCGCCACCGGCTTCCGCGCCGACGACCGACTCTCCCTGCGCCCACAACAACACCCCCGGCATCGGCAAGAGGAGTTCCCATGACCGCGCCCGCCTCCCCCGAATCCCCGACCCCCGTGGACTTCTGGTTCGACCCCGTCTGCCCGTGGACCTGGCTGACGTCCCGTTGGCTCCTCGATGTCGCCGCCCGGCGCCCTCTGCAGGTGTCCTGGCACGTCATGAGCCTCTCCATCCTGAACGAGAACCGGCTGGACGAACTGCCCGAGCGCATCCGCGTGCTCATGGGCGATGCCTGGGCGCCGGTACGTGTGCTGACCGCCGCCCGCCTCCACCACGGATCCGAGGTGCTGGAACCGCTGTACACCGCCCTGGGCGCCCGGTACCACCTGGAGCAGCAGCCGAAGAACCGGGCCACGCTCGAAGCGGCCCTGCGGGACGCGGGGCTGCCAGCCGAACTGGCGGGCGCCGGCGACACGGACCGTTACGACGAGGAGCTGCGCGCTTCGCACGCCAACGGAATCACCCTCGTCGGCCAGGACGTCGGCAGCCCGATCATCGCCGTGCCGGGCACCGACCCGGTCGGCGATCCGGTCGCCTTCTTCGGACCCGTCGTGAACCCCGCCCCCAAGGGCGAGGACGCGGCCCGGCTCTGGGACGGCGTGCTCGCCGTGGCCTCCGCGCCCAGCTTCTACGAGATCAAGCGCACGCGCACCGGCGGTCCCGACTTCAGCTGACGCGCGTGCCCCACGGCTTCCGGTGACGGCTGAAGTCGCCGGATGGCCGCGCTCACACCCCCCCGACGTCATCAGCCCGACCCGCCGGGGATGCCGTACACCGGTGTGAGCCTCGCCCGCGCCAGACCGTGGGCCACGAGTCGGAAGCCGAGCCAGGCGGGGCTCGCCGTCGTCGTCACGTCGTCGAGAGCGGGCACGTCGAGCGCGTGAACGACGAACATGTACCGGTGAGGCTCTTCCCCCGGCGCAGGTGCGGCGCCGAGGAACCCGCGCCGGCCGGCGTCGTTGGTCAGCGCCCGCGCCCCGGCGGGCAGGCTCGCTCCGTCGACGTCTCCCGCACCGGCGGCAAGTCCGTGCACCGACGCGGGGATGTCGTGCACGGCCCAGTGCCAGAAACCACTGACCGTCAGCGCGTCCGAGTCGAAACATGTGACGGCGAAGCTCCTCGTGCCGGACGGATACCCGCTCCACTCCAGATGCGGGGAGCGGTCCCCGCCAGGACGGCCGAAGATGGCGCTGCGCTGCGCCACGTCCAGGGTCTTCCCGTCGGCGATGTCGTCGCTGCACAGCGTGAATGCCGGCACCGGGGGCAGCGCGTCGTAGGGATCGGCAGAGTGAGGCATTGCTCGTCTCCGTACTCTCCACCCGACCGGGGTCGCACCGTCCTGTGCCCGTCGTGTGCGGAAGTGCGAGCCTCGGCCCGATATCCGGTCGCAACGCCCTACAGGGTAGGCGCGGCTCCGGACGGCCGCCCGCGGGCGGGTGCCTCCCTCGTCGTCTGCGCGCCGGTCGAGGCGACCGGCCGCGCCGCCACCTCCGTGGCAGACGGCATGGCGGCTATCTCGTCGCGCGGGCGACGCGCGGCGGCGGTAAAGGCAGGCTCGGTCAGCAGCCTGCCGACGGCGGAGATGACCGATTCCGGCCCCTGCTCCCCCGCGGGGAGCGCCAGTCCGGCTCCCGCCGCCTGGGGACGAGCGGCCTGACGCGCCTGGCCGGGCATTCCCGGCATCACGACCATAAGAATACGCAAGGCGGCGCAATGCCTCTCTTATTGCACACTCAAGTATGTATGCCTACCGGGCGAGGCGAACTCGGACGCCGGGTCGGACAGCACCCCGCGACGCACAGGTGCCCTCCGGGAAGGTCGCTTCAGGCCTCGGAAGCCGCCTCCGCCGTGACCGGGAGTTGCTCGTGGCCGGATGTGGGTCCGGTGCGCGGCACAGCGTTCGGTGTCGGCATGGCGTGCGGGAACCTGACGCGCAGCGCCAGGGCGGCCAGCGCCGCGGCCAGGACGATGCCGGCGGCCAGGAGCAGGGCGCGGTGGTAGCCGTCGTGCAGGAGCGGCGCCGCCACCAGTGGGCCGAGGATCTGACCCACCGAGTACCCGGCGGTCAGCAGGGCGACGGCACGCGGGAACCGCAGATGTGCCCCCGCCCCCAGGGCCAGGGTGCTCACGCCGATGAAGGTGGCGCCGAACAGCACCGCGGAGATCAGCGCGGGCGCGACTCCCCCCACCAGCGCGGGCAGGGCGATGCCCACGGCCTGGACTCCGAGCGCGGCGAGCAGCAGGTCCGGCCGCGACCAGCGGCGTCCCAGACCGGCCCAGAGGGCGGCGGAGGGGATGGCCGCCAGCCCCACCAGCACCCACGCGCCGCTGCCGATCCAGCCGGGCGATCTCTGGTTGATGGCTGCGACCAGGAAGGTGCCGGCGATGATGTAGCCGATTCCCTCCAGCGTGTAGGACGCGAACAGGGCACCGAACCAGCGGTGGGTCCGCGGCCCCGTCGCCCCGGCCCGGGCAGCCGGTGCCGAGGGAGCCGGCCGGGGAGCGGGCTCGGGGCGCAGGCCCCACGCACCGAGGGTGAGCACCGCGGCCAGTGCTGCCGAGGCCCACCACGCGGCCTGCCAGTTGCCGACCGTGCGCAGCACGAGGACGAGCGCGCCGGACAGCGCGATGCCCGCCCCGACTCCGCCGAAGGCCCAGCCTGGCAGGTGGGCCGGGTGCTCCCGCAGATGGCTGAGCAGGGAGCCGGCGGCGATCACGAAGACCATCGCGCTGAAGACGCCCGCGCCGAGCCGCAGGAGCAGCCAGACGGTGGTGCTGTGTGTGAGCGCCATCCCGGCCAGCGTGGCCACCAGTGCCAGCAGACTGCCGCGCAGTACCGCGGCAGAGCGCATCAGCCGGGGGGCGAGGGTGCCCGCCAGTGCCCCGAGCAGGTAGCCCACGTAGTTCGCGGTCGCCAGGTTCGCTCCGGCACCGGTCGACAGTCCCGCCTGGGCGTGCATCAGCGGAAGGATGGGGGTGTACACGAAGCGGCCGACGCCCATTCCCGTCGCCAGCGCGGCCGCGGCCTGCAGGACGTGGGGCCACGGTGACCGCGGCACGTCCCTCGCGGCGGAGGACGTGTCGCGCAGGGCTACGGTGACCGGTTCGCGGCCGGTGCCGGGAACCGTGGAGCCGGTGTTTCGCCTACTTGCCATGGGGACAGCGTGTGCACGGCGGTCCGGCGAAATCCACGACCTGTTTCCTCGCTGCTGCGAACCTCGGTCTCCCACCGGCCGGGGCGGCCTCGTGACCGGCGCGCACGCGGGCCGAACGGTTGCTGCCGACCGGCCGGGAGAAGTAGTCGATCGGTCGTATACTTCTGGCATGGGACGGACGAGTGATGCCAGGAACAAGATCCTTACCGCCGCTCGGTCACTGATGGAGCAGCGGGGCTACTCAGCGCTGGGCGTCGCCGAGATCTGCAAGACTGCTGACGTACCCAAGGGCAGTTTCTACTACTTCTTCGACTCCAAGGAAACCCTGGCCCTCGCCGTGATCGACCAGCACTGGGCCGACGAGCAGCGCGAGTGGGAGTGCGCGCTGGACGGCGACGCCGAGCCCCTGCAGCGGCTGCGGCGGCTCTTCGAGTCCATGGAGACGCAGCAGCAGGCCGGGCAGGACGGCTGCGGATCGGTCCTCGGGTGCATGTTCGGGAATCTCTCCCTGGAGATGAGCAATCACGCCGAGGCCGTGCGCCGACGCCTGCAGGAGATCTTCGAGACCCAGGTGGAACTGGTCGCTTCGGTCGTCGTCGAGGCCCAGCAGCGGGGCGAGGTGACCGTGGCCGACGCGCACGCCGTCGCCCGCTCCATGGTCGCCCTGACCGAGGGCCAGGTGCTCTTCGCCAAGCTGCACAACGACCCCGCTCAGCTCGGCACGCTCTGGCCGAACTGCCGCGCCCTGCTGGGCGTACAGGATCAGCAGGTTCCGGCGCACGCCTGACCCGGCCGTGGGCACCGGCGCACCGTCGTGCACGACGGTGCCCACGGCTGGGCTGTGACAGGCCGCGCCGGTGTTCCGGCCGACCTCGCAGACACTCTCACCGGCGATCAGGGCGTCCAGGGCCGGATCGCCGCGGCCCACGCCCGACCACGGCGCCCTTACCAGCACCTGTCCCTCGCCGCGGGCTCCGGCAGTCGCCCGTCGCACATGTCGCCGTGACCCGACGAGCAGGGCCGGACCGCACGCGCCGCCCGGTTGACCGACGTCCTCCCGAACGACCGGGACGGCCGGTGGTCGACACGTGTCGGGCGCCCGGTCGCGCCTCCGCCGACATGTGTGTCGACAGCTGACGTCACCTCATCCTCGCGCCCACTCCGTCCAGCGGTGCACCGATCTCCATACGTCACCTGCTTGACCGGTGACGGATACCGTGGAACAGTCATCCCGCGCTCACTACGTATGTACGTATGACGGAGGCCCCTCATGATCAACAGACGTACCTTCAGCAAGGCCGCGGGCATCGGCACAGGAGCGGCCGCGGCCTCACTGGCCGGGTTCCGGACAGACGCGGAGGCCTCGCCCGGTCGCCGTCGGCGGCTGGACGCCCCGACGCCGACTGTGCCCACGGTGACCCCCGGTACGCACACCTCTTTCGCCCGGCTGAAGCAGGTCAGGGCCGGTGCGCTGGACGTCGGCTACGCCGAGGACGGCCCCAGGCACGGCCCGGTCGTCATCTGCCTGCACGGCTGGCCCTACGACATCCACAGCTACGTCGACGTCGCCCCACTGCTCGCCGCGCAGGGCTACCGGGTCATCGTCCCGTACCTCCGCGGCCACGGCACGACGCGGTTCCTCTCCTCCCGGACGTTCCGCAACGCCCAGCAGTCGGCGGTCGCCCTGGACATCATTGCCCTCATGGACGTCCTCAAGATCGACAAGGCGCTGCTCGCCGGCTTCGACTGGGGCTCCCGCACCGCCGACATCATCGCGGCCCTGTGGCCCGAACGCGTCAAGGGGTTGGTCTCCGTGAGCGGGTACCTCATCACCAACGTCGAGGCACAGAAGAAGCCGCTGCCCCCGAAGGCCGAATACGCCTGGTGGTACCAGTACTACTTCAGCACCGAGCGGGGCCGTCTCGCCATGGAGGACAAGACGGACCGGCACGATCTGTGCCGGCTCGTCTGGGACACCGTCTCCCCCACCTGGCACTTCGACGACGCCACCTTCGAGCGGACGGCGACCGCGTTCGAGAACCCCGACTACCCGGCCATCGTGATCCACAACTACCGCTGGCGCCTTGGGCTCGCCGACGGCGAACGCCGCTACGACCGCTATGAGAGGCAACTCGCCACCCGGCCCGTCATCGAGGTGCCCACCATCACTCTGGACCCCGAGCGCGACCCGTTCACCGCGCCCGGCAACGGGGCGGCGTACCGGGACCGGTTCACGGGTGCGTACGCCCATCGCACGCTGACCGGCATCGGCCACAACCTGCCGCAGGAGGCCCCCACCGCCTTCTCCCAGGCGGTCGTCGACGTGGACCACTTCTGAGATCAAGCCCCCGGGGTCCTTCGACCCGATGCCGGCCGCCACCGGGAGTGGTGCCGCGCGGCCCAGGACCTGCTCACGTATCCCGTTCGCATCCCACGCCTGGCCTCGGGGTCCCGGTACGCCATGCGCAGGTGCCCGAGCACGACGGCGGCGATCGTCCAGGCGAGGCAGTCGTGCACGAAGATGGCGCTGGTGCGCGAGATGAACGGCAGGAAGCCGAGGAACCACATGAGCAGGCCGGTGAACATCATCACCAGCACCGCGCCGGCGATCCATCCCGCATAGACCTTCTGCCCCGCGTTGAACTTCCCGGCAGGTCGCGCCTGCGGCTGTGTCCGCCGCCTGCGGACGGCCCTCAGCCACTGCCGGTCGTAGACCGCGAAGCGGTTCAGCCTGCGCAGGTCCGCGCGGAAGTCCGCGGAGAGCAGTCCCAGCAGGAACGGGCCCGGCAGGCAGATGCCCGACCACTCGTGGACGGCGGCCACGAGGTGGCGGCGGCCGACCAGCTCGGCCAGCGGGCCGAAGTACAGGCAGGCCGCGGTCGCCAGGCACAGCAGCATGAGCCAGCCGGTCGCCCGGTGGACCAACCGTTCCGCCCGGCTGAACCGGCGGACCTGCCCGGACGGGTCACGCCGCTCCATCGCTCCGGTCCGCACCGTCGAGCCAGCCGTCGACCGCATAACCGCGCTCCTCCCAGAAACCGGGGACGACCTTGTCGGTCACCGTGATGCCGGACAGCCACTTGGCCGACTTGTAGAAGTACATGGGAGCCACGTAGAGGCGCACCGGTCCCCCGTGCTCGTGGGTGATCGGCTTGTCCTGCATGGTGAGTGCCACCAAGACGTCCGAGCGTCGCGCCTGCCCGAGAGTGAGGCTCTCGGTGTAGGCGCCGTCGAAGCAGGTGAACCGGAGGGCCGCGCCCTCGGAACGCACACCGGCCGCGTCGAGCAGGTCCGCCAGCCGCACGCCCTCGAAGGGCGTGTCGTCCACCCGCCACCCGTCCGTGCAGAGCACGTCGTGCACGACACGCGTCTGGGGCAGGGCACGCAGCTCGGGCAGCGTGTAGGTCTTCGGTCGGTCGACCAGCCCGTCGATCCTCAGCTCGTAGTCGGACTCGGTCTTGCGCGGCACCGAACCGACGACGCTGTAGTAGCGGAAGCCGCCGGGGTTGGGGAGCAGACCGGTCAGCCCCGTCGCGTCGACCCGGGAGGCGGCGTCCAGGGCGCTCTGCCAGCCGCGTTGCAGATAGGGGGCGGCGGCGAGGCCGACCGCGCCCGTGGCCAGCATGCCCAGCAGCGCACGTCGTCCCACCGGTGCGCCGTCGGCGTTCCGTCTCGGCTGTCCCGCCATGTTCAGTCCTTCGTCACGGTGGCCGGCCACTCGGCCGGCACATCTCATCGGTGACGGTCGAGCACGGACCGCGGAGGGGCCGTCCGTCGCCTTCCGAGGCGTCGCCGCGCCGCCGCATGGCAGGACGTGGCGGGGTTTCGTCGCACGGGGGTCCTGAAGTGCGCACCGGGGGTGTGCAACCTCGGATCGGACCGGCCGGCTGGGCCTCTCGACCCCCGGGTGTCAATTCGTCACCGGCTTAAGTGGTGACGATAGTGGCACGGCTTCGCGAAGGGTGTCAACGTGTCGACGGCGCGCATCGACCGCGGGGCGAGGGTGGGTCCGCCATGCCGGGCCCCGCATGAGCTGCGGCGCTTGCTCCCACCAACAATCACCTGTCAAAATGGTGACGTGAATTACGAGCATGCTTTCGTCTGCGGCAACCCGGCCCTCGACTTCGCCGCGACTCTGCGTGCCCGGCGCACGGTGCGGTACGAGATGTTCGCCACCCCGGACCGGCTGGACGCCTGGTTCCTCGAGTCCGGGCTCGTCGACGAGATCGCGCCCGCCGACGAGGCCGACGTCGAACAGGCCAAAGAGGTGCGGGAGGCGATCTACGCCCTCGTGACCGCCCGCCACCTCGGGCAGAAGTACGACGAGGGAATGCTGCGCAGGCTCAACCGGGCCGCCGGCATGCCTCCGGCGACACCGCAGCTCACCCGCACCGGGCGCCGTACCGAGGCGACCGCCGAACAAGCGCTGTCCACGGTCGCGCGGCATGCCGTGGAACTGCTCGGCGGGCCGGACGTCCCCCTGATGAAGGAGTGCGAAAACCCCGAGTGCACCCGTGTCTACATCGACCGCTCCCGGGGGATGCGCCGCCAGTGGTGCGGCATGGAGTCCTGCGGCAACAAGTTCAAGGCCGCCGCGTACCGTGCCCGCAAGAAGACCTCGCCGCGGGCCGCCGCCGGCTGAACGGCGGCCGCACGCACGGCGGCAGTGGCCCGCACCGGCCGTCGCCCATGGCAGCCGACGCCCCGTGGCCCACGTAGGACCGACCCGGACAGCCGACCAGGGCATCAGCTCGCGCGGCCCGGGTCGTTGGGGTGGGGCTGCAGGGGGGTGACCACCGCGGTCATCCAGGACCACAGGGGCAGGCTTCCGAGGACCTTCTCCCGCAGCTCCGCCTCGTCGTCGGCGCACCACACCCCGATGCTCCGCAGTTCTCCGACCGGGCGCCACAACCGGTACAGGTGCCCCTGGGCTGCGAGTTCCTTCGCCCGCACCGCCTCGGCGGCCCGGATCCGGTCGACCTCGGATTGATCGGTGCCCTCGGGCACCGTGGTGGTGATCTCGACCAGGAATTCCTTCATGACCTCGTCTCCTCTCGGACCGGTCCCGGGGCGAGGGCTTCAGCCGGGCCCGGAATCCGTCGCCATGCCCCGCGGCTGGTTCCGGCCCGGGGACCTGCATGGTCGGCTCGTCGTCACCGGACGGCGAGCCGTCTCGGGTGCCGGGGGCGCTCCGCGCGAACACCGGCCGACACATGGCCGCCCGTCACGCGGCGGCCCAGGCCGGCCAGGAGCCGCGAAGTAGACGACCGGTCGCCTACGTTAGGCGGCCGGTCGTCACGTGTCAAAAGGCGAGCACTCGAAATGCGTCCCCTGGGGGCTTCTCTCCTACCGGGACACCTGCCCCGCCCTTCGCGCTCGGCAGGCCGGGAGGTCCGAACCGCTCCAGGCTGAGACTCACCGGTTCCCAGCACAGCTCACACGTGTGACGCTCACCGTCTGGAGAATCATCGCGAGCACCCCCTCGAAGAAGGCCGCCGTCATCGCCGGTGCCTCCCAGGGCATCGGCGCCGGTCTCCAGCTCGGCACACGTATGACGCTAACCGGTAGAAGGTGAGCTTGTGAATCGCCGATCGGGCCGGCCCCCGCACGGCGGGCATCGGCATGCCGAGGGGTGCCGACCTCCATGGACGTCGGCACCCCGTCACACGGGGCGCTCGTAGCAGGCCCAGGCCACGTGCGACTCGTGGAGGGTCACCGCGACCTGGGAGATGCCGAGCGCACTCCTGCCCAGCGCGCCCGCGTGGATCCGGTCGACGAGACGGTCGGCGATCAGCGCCGCCAGGTACTCCGTGGACGTGTTGATCCCCTTGAACTCCGCCTGGTCGTCGAGGTTGCGGTAGTTGAGATCACCTATCACCGCCCGGAGCTCCGCTCCGGCCAGGCCCATGTCGACGACGATGTTGTCGTCGTCCAGTTCAGGGCGGCGAAATGTGGCGTCCACGACGAACGTCGCCCCGTGCAGCCGCTGGGCAGGCCCGAAGACCTCGCCCCGGAAGCTGTGGGCGATCATCATGTGGTCACGGACGGTAATGCTGAACACCAGAACTCTCCCCAAACTCTGTGCTGTCGGAACCCGCGCCGCGGGCGGGTGGTGGCGACCTCTGCCGAAGACATGTCCGGCCGCCGAGCAGCGGTCGCGCACGGGACGTGTCAGCCGGGCGTCCTGAGACACGTGTGCATCTCGACGCGCCCGCCGGACCCGTGCGGGTCCGCCGGTCTCGCGGCCAAGACCGCCGGAGCGGAAGGAGCATACTCCTCGGGGTCGGCGGCGGAAGACGCCTCCCGCCGTCGGGAAGGACGGCCGACACTGGAGGTGTCTTCCGGCCCACACACGAGCACCTCGACGATCGCCGTCGTCACGGGCATGATCGGCCGACCGCTCGGTATGCCGCCACCCACAGCTGTAGGTAGCATGCGCAGCGTCATCGATGAGAGGGAGTGAACGGTTGTGACGAGCCAATCGGCCGCCACGCTCCGGTCGCGATATGTCGACCAGGCCGTGTCGGATCTTGCGGAAAATCGCCGACGGCAACGGGAATTGACCGAGAAAATCACGGCGTTGCAGCAGGAAGAGGCCCTGCTGATGGACATCCTGTCTCTCGCCGAACGATACGAAGGCCTGTCGGACTCGTCGCGACCGCCCGAGGAGACACAGAGCGAGTCGGTGCCCGGCCAGGGAAGGCATGTGAGCGGCGCCGTCCCCGGTGCGCCAGGCGGGGCACCGGAGCGGATGTCCGGGTCAGCCGGCAGGCGGAAGGCCGTGGGCGCGACCGGGTCCGGCACGGAGGAGAAGTCGCGTCACCCCTTGCTCGGAGACATCCTCATGGACCTGCTGCGTGGCCATGACGAACCACGCCTGGCCAAAGAGCTGCGGGACGAGCTCCTGGAGAAACACCCGGACCGGTCTCCGACACCCCAGGTGGTGCGGAACACCCTCGAGTCACTGGTGGCAAAAGGACGCGTCCGTCGGCACCGCCAGAAGCGCTCGGTGTTGTACACCCCTCGCGAGCCCGAAGAGCGCGTCGCCTCCGGGACCGGCGCGGACGCCGGCTGACCGGGCGGACCGACGCACCAGGTCAGATCATGCGGTCGGCGGGCAGAACGCGTGCGGGGCACATCAGCACGCACCAGCACCAAGTTCGCCCTGCAACCATGTAACGACTCAATGCGGGAATCCCTTCGGCGTCACTCAAGCCGTACACACGGCGGCTGTAACGTGCGTGCGCCATTTAGGCTGTGCTCATGGCAGACGTGACGACCATCGAACCCCTCAACAGTGACGAGGAGGCGTTCCTGCGAGCCCTGGGCAGAGTGATGACGCTCCTGCCCCGCGTAGTCGACGCGGACATGCTCGCAGAACATTCGGTCACCGGTACCGAGTATATGGTTCTGGTGCACCTCTCGGAGGCGCCGCACAACCAGATGCGGATGAGTGAGCTCGCCGGCATGTGCGGACTGTCACTGAGCGGTATGACCAGGGTGGTGACCCGGCTGGAGTCGCAGTCGCTGGTGACCCGGCGCAAGGCGCCGGACGACGGCAGGGCGTGGCTGGCCGTCCTGACCGATGCCGGATGGACGCAGTTGAAGCAGGCATGGCCCACCAACCTCGCGAGCGTACGACGTCACGTCTTCTCACGCTTGGAAGGCTGTGACGTCGCCGCTGCCGCCAAGGTCCTGGACCGCATAGCGCCCAGCTGACGGTCAGCACGCCGACGGAGCCTCTCGGGTATGCCGGAAGACTCACGAGGCTCGGTCCGTCACACTCGTCCGCGCCCGGCGCTCGCGTTCCCCGTGTACCCACGCCACCAGCTGTCGGGCCACCTCTGCCGCCGACGGCATGACAACGATGTCGTCCTGGATGCGGGCCGCCGCGGCGGCGAACCGTGGTTCGGACAGCAGCAGCTCGATCCCCGACGCGATCATCGCGGGGTCCGCGGTCCGGGCCGGGAACACGATCCCCGCCCCGGCCGAAGCGAGGCGCGCCGCCCGCTCCCGCTGCTCGGGCGACTCCGCGACGACGACAGCGGGGATACCGCGGGCAACAGCGGCCAGCGTGATCTCCGGGCCGCCGTCGTGGACCACCGCGCGGACGGCCTCCCAGTCGTCGTCGGCCGGGAAGCCGCCGCACAGCCGTATCCGGCCGTGTTCCGCACCGAGCTCCTCGGCCCGCCTGTCCCCCGCGACCACCGCCAGGTCGACCTGCAGCGTGCGCAACGAACGGACCACCGAACCGAGTTCCAGCGACGTCTCGGCCTCCGCACCGAGGCCGACCAGCACCAGTGGCCGTCCGGTGGCGGCGCGTGGGTGCTTCAGCGGGCTCCCGGCCGGCCTCAGGGCGGGTTCGGGTCTCAGCGCGATGCGGTCAGGGGGATGCTGCCACCCCTCGCGCTGCAGGCTCGGCGGGCACAGATCCAGCAACCGGTGCCCGGCGGGCACCCGGGAGGGCGGTCGAAGACCGCGATCGGCATAGCGCGGGCGTACCGCTGCCGTGAGGGCGTCGAGTTCTTCCGGGTCCGGCACAGGACCCGTGACCGCCACCGCGCACAGCACGCCGAGCACGCTCGCGACCAACGGGCCCACGAAGTCGCGGTCTTCGCAGATGATCAGGTCGGGCGCCCAGCCATGCGCCCGATCCACCGCCTCGTCCGCCATGAGATCCACCCGCGCTCCGGCGAAGAGCTCCACCGTGAGCTCCCTGTCCGAGCTGAACAGGATGTCGGCGCCGAGCCGTCGGGCGACCTCGGCGGTCAACTCATCTGAACCCGGCCCGAGGGACATCACCTCGAAGCCCTCCGGTTCAAGCCAGGGGGCCGCCTCCGCGGCAGTCGAGAAGGCGACCTCGTGACCTTGCCGGATCAGCTCTCGGGCCAGCGGCAACATCGGCAGGAGACGTCTGCGGAGAGGGGTGCTGAAGAAGAGAATGCGCACGGTGGGGACTTCCTGACTCGGCGTCGCCCCAGGCCGACCCGGCCACTGGCCGACCCGCGGGAGCGCGCCGGCCCGCTGCCCGCGGCGTACCGCCGAGGCGGCATCACCACGAGGGCGACTGTTTCGATTGGCTCGTTACACGCGTAGGGCGCGGACCCCCCCCCGCGTGTGCGTGTGTGCGAGCGCCGCCCGACATGCGGCGGCGGTCAACCGGCGGTGCGATCTCACGCAGTCGGCACGGTCGCCGTCGTGGCGGCCGCCTGAGCCGCCTGAGCCGCCTTGGTCGTCACTTCCGCGGCCGCCCGGGAGGCCCGCCCCGTGACCTTCCAGGCGAGCATGCTCATCCCCGCCGCCGGTGTGGGGGGAAAGACCCCCAGCTGACCGAGCATCGCGATGTCGTCGCGTACCGCCTCGTGCCGGATGACCTTGCCGTCCCGCAGGTCGAGGACATGAATCTGCTCGAAGTCGATCTCCCGGCCGGTGGGCGGCACCACCTGGTCCACCGCACCGTCCTTGAACAGGACGAAGGCGCCGCTGTGACGGCCCTGCATCCGCAGCCGGACCCACACCTGGTCGTCATTGTGGATCGTCTCCAGGAAGGGCAGCCGCAGTTCCTCGAACGCGGACCGCATCCACGCGCTCGATGCCAGCACACCCGCGGGGCCGGCGATGCGGCACGCCGCGGGGGCCACGGACGCCTCGCGGTTGTGGAATTCCTCGTGCACTACTCGGACGGCCAGCGCGGGATCCCCTGTCTCAAGCACTTTGAAGAGTCCCGCGGCGAGGTCCGTGGCAGTCGTTCCCATGGTGTAGACGCTCCATCTGGGGGTGTTCGGCCGACGTCCGGGGGACAACGATGCCGCCCTCACATGACCTGGCACCGTTCCCGGTCCTGCGGGGCGCTTCGCGGCGCCGCCGCCGACATGACGGTCTCGTCACCGGAGCGGCCGCGGACGGCGAGCAAGCAGTGCTGCCCCTGTCGACTGTCGACCAAGTTGATTGACGCCGCAAGTTTAACGGCACGGTCACACACTCCATGCCGACCGACTGGTTGGCACGGTGGCCCCCGCCCGGTCCGACAACCCTGCACACCGGCCGCCACCTGCGGTTTCTCTCATCCTTAGGGTGAAGTCTGGAGCGCTCGACCACCGCCGTAGTCGTTCTGGTCACACTTCCACGGAACGTGCATGGTGTGATTCCATACCGACAGCGGCCGAGCGGACGGCTCCCGCCGTCCGTCTCGTCACAACCCGAGATCCAACGCCAGGCAGGAGAAGTGGTTCCAGGAGCCCTCGGCGTTGTAGGAGACGATCTCCGCGCCGCTCGGTGCGGCCTTCTTCTCCTCGACCATCTCCTGGAACCGGACACGTTCCGGCAGCTTGCCGAACCTGGCGAGCCGCGCCGCCGCTGCCGCGTCCGTCGCTGAGTCGTTTGCCACGGTGTCCTCGCTCTCGTCACGTCGAACCGCTTCGCGCGGCCCGGTGACCACAAGGCTGCACCCGAGTGCGTCACCAGTCAAGGCGGTGACGATTGCGTTCGCATCACACCGCAAGAAGGCGGGGAACCAAGTCGTCACCGAAAACGTGGCACCGTCACGTTTTTCTCGTACGTGTGAAAGGTGAACGCACGGCACGGATGAAACGACTCCGAGGTCACCGCGTCGTGCGACGTTCACCACACCCCGTGGCACACATCGGTCAGCGCACCCACCCCACCGCGGCACGACCGGCGAGACGCTCCCAGGACTATGGGGGACGCACCGGAACCGGGTGGGGAGGCCGGGCCGGAACGGCGATGGGCGAGCCGGCCACGAAGACGCACGTCCCCCCTCCGTGTGACGCACGCCATGGGAACCTGCCCCGCCGATTGGACAAAGCCTCACGTGGACTACTCATTGCACACCCGGATACGGGCTGGCGACCCCGAGGCGTTCCGCGAGCTCTTCCGTGACCACGCCCGACTGGTTCACCGGCACGCGGTACGCGTGACCGGGGACTGGAGCGGCGCCGAGGACATCGTCTCGCTGACCTTCTTGGAGGCATGGCGACTGCGCGCCAAACTGCGGGACGAGGGCGACAGCCCGCGCCCCTGGTTGATGGGCATCGCCGTGAACGTACTGCGCAACACCACCCGCGCCGCGCGCCGCCATCAGCGGGCCCTGCAGCGCCTGCCGGCCAGGGAAACGGTCCCGGACTTCGCCGACGCACTCGTCGGCCGTATGGCCGATGCCGACGAACTGGCCGCAGCCCAGCGCGCGCTGAGGAAGATGAACCGGAGTGAGCGCGAGGTCTTCACGCTCTGTGTGTGGTCCGGACTCGGCTACGCGGAAGCTGCGGCCGCGCTCGGCGTCCCGGTCGGCACCGTGCGCTCGCGCCTGTCCCGGGCTCGCAGACGGCTGAGCAGGCTGGCCGAGGAGGAGCTGAGGAGACGCAGGGAACCGCCGCCGCGCAACGGACAAGTACAGGGCGGCCGCGGTTCCGCGGCCCGGTCACACGAGTCGTACGAGGAGAGGTCCGAATGATCCGCAAGAAGTCACGGCCCGAGGGGCCGCTGGACTACGCGGAGCTGGCCCGTTTGCTGCCGGCACCGGGAGACCCACACCTGTCGCTCGACCGTCATCTGCTTCTCGAGGAGCACCTGATGAACGAGATCCAGCCCACCGCGGCCGTCCCGGCGCCCTCCCGCCGCCCCGCACGCCGTGTCCTGGTGATCGGTGTCCCGGCCACCGCGGCCACCCTGGCCGGCGCGTTCGCGTTCACCGCGCTGACCAACTCCGGGGGCGGTGATCCGGCCGCGGCCACCCCGCCCCCGGTCGCGGCGCCGGTCGTCCGCGTCGAGCCCGGCAGCACGGCCCAGCTCGCCTCCACCGTCGAGCACATCGCGGCCGCCGCGACGGCCCGCACGATGCCCGAACCCGGGCCGGGCCAGTACGTCTACGTGAAGAGCGAGGTCTCCTACCTGACCGTCTCCCACACCGACACGGACGACTCCAAGGCCTGGGTCCAGCCCCTGCACATCCGCGAGGTCTGGAAATCCCCCGACGGCAAGCACGGCTGGCTGGACGAGCCCGGCTACCAGGCCAAGGGCGGCACCACCATCGACAGCGCCGTCGAGAACAGCTTGACCGCTCCCTCCTACGACTACCTCAAGACCCTGCCCACCGACCCGGACGCCCTGCTGAAGAAGATCTACAAGGAGACCAGGGGCCAGGGGAACTCCCCGGACCAGCAGGCGTTTTCCACGGTCGGCGACCTCCTCGACGAACAGCTCGCACCGGCGAAGCTGAACGCGGCGCTGTACCGGGCCGCGGGCAGGATCCCCGGGGTAGTCGTGGTGAAGCATGCCAAGGACGCCGCGGGACGCGAGGGCATCGCCCTGGCCCACGTCGACCAGAAGACCGGCGAGCGCACCGAGTGGATCTTCGACCCCGAGACGTACGCCTACCTCGGCAGTCGTGCCGTCCAGGTGGAGCAGGCAGACGGCGTCGAGCCCGGCACGGTCACCGAATCCACCGCCGTGCTGGAGCGAGCTGTCGTCGACGCCCAGAAGCAGCGCCCCGGTGCGGAGGGTGGCCGTGCATGAGAACGTGATCGCCGCGTCGGGCGGTGCGTACGTGGCCACTTGCGCGGTGTCCGTCGCGCGCGGGCGCCGCACGGCCGGCCGGAGCTGACGGCAGGCAGCGCAACACGCCGGGGAAGCAGCCCGCTCGGGCGAGTCGCGGGCGGCCTGCTCGTACGGCGAACTGCTCGGTGAACGGGCCGCTACCGGCGCCCGGGCATGCAGCGGCCGGTGGCTGGACACCGCGTTCCCGGACCGGTTCCGGGGGCATCAGGTCCCGGCTGGGCGGCAGAGCCGTGGTGCTGGTATCGGAGAACGGGGGCCGACCAGGGTTCTGGGACTCATGGGACACGGGCGCTCCCCGATGTCCTTCCGCGCCGACCACTCGGTGGTCGAGGACCTGCCGTCGATCTCCAGCCCGCGGCAGGCTGTGGGCGCCGAAACGCCGGTCCCTGGCGATGGCGAGGCCCGAGCAGGCGGTTCACGGACAACGCAGCGCGCAGGTCTGGCCGGGAGCTGCGGGGTCAGGATCCACCAGGAAAGCCGGACCCGTCGATCTCAGCGCTCGTGCCGAGGCCGACGGGCCGTCCAGAGCCGTCCACCCGGGGAACATGAAGATCGACGGCGGGTGTCCACCCGCCAGTGCGAGGCGGAGATCGCCCCGGCGCTCGTCCGGCAGCCAGACCGCCGACGCCGCGGCGCTCGGTCGGCGACCGGCCTCGCGGGCGGTGCCGTGGAGGACGTCGGGGAGATCCGCATCGCGTACGGTCGCCCACCACCTGTCCGTGCCGCTCGGCTAGCATGACGAAGCAGCGGGACTCCACCGTGCCCTCACTGGAACAGCGGCGTCTCGGCGAACAGACTCTTGAGCTCCTGCAGCGATTCCGGACCGTCCTTGACGTCGAACAGGTCGGAGCAGCCGGAGATCTGTGCGGTCGTCAATTCGTCAATTCCCCCGCGCATTTCCACGTGTTACCGGCGCGCACCCTGAAGCCCGCCCCAGGCACGCACTTCGACGGGCTCGCCCCCCGTGCACCTCGCGTGAACGTTGTCATGACAGGCGACCGCACACCTACGACCTGTTTTCTCACTGCTGAGAGGCGGCGCCTTGCACATGTCTCGGGGCCCACAGCTCCCAGGCGATGCCGTCGGGGTCGGTCACGGAGATGAACTCCGCGTAGCCGGCGTCCCGTACACGCGAACGGGATACTCCGAGGTCGTCCAGGCGTCGGGCCCAGTCGTCCAGGGCGGTCCGGTCGGTGACGGCGAGCGAGAAGTGGTCGAGTCCGGTGCGGGAAGGATCGAACATGTCGCCACTGCGTCGCAGGGGTTCGTGGACGGCCAGGGCGAGCCCACTGTCGGCGTGCCGCATGAGCTGCCGGGGATGTCCTGCCTCGGCAGGCCCGGGCCGCACCCCGCCGACGGGCTCGAATCCCAGTACGCGCTCGTACCAGTCGACGCTGGTGTCCATGGAGCGCACCACGATGGCGATGTGGGCGATCCCGGTGAACGTGCTCATGTTGCGTTGTTCCCCTCTCATGGTGCCGTCGGAGGAACCGACCGGAGCCGGGCAGACGGGCGGCGACGGCGGGCGACGGAGGCGGAAGGGAGGCGTCGTCACGGCGCCCGGAGTAGTGCTGCGCCCGGCGTGTTCCGCCTTCGCGCCGAGGGCACCGCGACCGACTAAGCGACCGGTCGACTTGTCATGAAACGTACGTGGCCGAGCAATGGGAGTCAAAGCCCCCGACCGCCTGGGCCGGGGCTCGTCTCCTCCCACGTGGTAGGCACGAACTCCCAGGACGTCGGATGCGGCCGGGACGAGTGCATCCGTAGGCGCCGGCTCTCGATCAAGATCCGGACCGCTTCCGGGCCCTTCGGCTGGCCGGTCCCCGCTTCGATCGGGTCAATTTTCGCTGGTCGACGATCGAGCCTTCGCGCTGCTTTCCGACGCCCAAGGGAGTCTCGCCCGGAGCAGTCGTGGAACGAACGGCGCCGAACGACATCACGCCACGAGCCACCGGAAGGTGGGCACCGCTTTCACCCCCCGCCTGTTCCGGCCGTCGGCGTGACGCGATCGTGCCGAGGCACCCGCTGCGGGTATTCCGCTCCGTCGGGAAGCGGAGATCCCACAGGCAATGGATCATCCCGTCCCGATCTCCGGGTACCGTCAGGGTATGAGTCATCCACACCCCGAGCTGAAAGCCGCGCCGCCCCTTCCCGAAGGAGGGCTGCGGGTCATCGCCCTGGGCGGCCTGGGTGAGATCGGCCGCAACATGACCGTCTTCGAGCACGCGGGCAAGCTGCTCGTCGTCGACTGCGGCGTACTGTTCCCCGAGGAGACCCAGCCAGGCGTGGACGTGATCCTGCCGGACTTCACCTCGATCCGGGACCGGCTGGACGACATCGTGGCCGTTGTCCTCACCCACGGCCACGAGGACCACATCGGCGGCGTGCCGTACCTGCTGCGGGAGCGGTCCGACATTCCCGTCGTCGGCTCCAAGCTGACCCTGGCGTTCCTGGAGGCCAAGCTCAAGGAACACGGCATCCGGCCGCGCACGGTGCGGGTGCGGGAGGGCGACCGGCGCGGTTTCGGGCCCTTCGACTGCGAGTTCGTGGCGGTCAACCACTCCATCCCCGACAGCCTCGCGGTCGCGATCCGCACCCGGGCCGGGATGGTGCTGCACACCGGCGACTTCAAGATGGACCAGTTCCCTCTCGACGACCGCATCACCGATCTGCGCGCCTTCGCCCGCCTCGGCGAGGAGGGCGTGGACCTGTTCCTCACCGACTCCACCAACGCCGAGGTGCCCGGCTTCACCACCTCCGAGCGAGAGCTGAACCCGGCGATCGAGCAGGTGATGCGCACCGCGCCGCGCCGCGTCATCGTCTCCAGCTTCGCCAGCCACGTGCACCGCATCCAGCAGGTCCTGGACGCCGCCCACCAGCACGGCCGCAAGGTCGCCTTCGTCGGCCGGTCGATGGTCCGCAACATGGGCATCGCCCGTGACCTGGGCTATCTGAAAGTCCCCTCCGGTCTGGTCGTGAGCACGAAGGAACTGGAGAAGCTCCCGGACCACAAGATCACACTGGTGTGCACCGGCTCCCAGGGCGAACCGATGGCCGCGCTGTCACGGATGGCCAACCGCGACCACATGATCCGCATCGGCAAGGACGACACCGTCCTGCTCGCCAGCTCCCTCATCCCCGGCAACGAGAACGCCATCTACCGGGTGATCAACGGACTCACCCGGTGGGGCGCCCACGTGGTCCACAAGGGCAACGCCAAGGTGCACGTCTCCGGGCACGCCAGCGCCGGCGAACTCGTCTACTGCTACAACATCGTCAAACCCCGCAACGTCATGCCCGTGCACGGCGAATGGCGCCACCTGCGGGCCAACGCCGACCTCGCCATCCGCACCGGTGTCGACCCCGAACGGGTCGTCATCGCCGAGGACGGCGTAGTCGTCGACCTGGTCGACGGGCGCGCGTCCATCACCGGCAAGGTCCCCGCCGGCAACGTCTACGTCGACGGCATGGAAGTCGGCGGCGCCACCGAAGCGTCCCTCAAGGACCGCCTCACCCTCGCCGCCGAAGGCGTGGTCACGGTGGTGGCGATCGTCGACGCGGACACCGGCGCCCTCGCGGAGGCCCCCGACTTCCTGGCCCGCGGCTTCGTCCACGACGACGCCACCTTCGAGCCGGTCATCCCGGTCATCGAGAAGACCCTGGCCACCGCGGCCGAGGAGGGCGTCGGGGACGCGCGTCAACTCGAACAGCTCCTCGCCCGCGCCGTCGCGAACTGGGCGTTCCGCACCTATCGCCGCAAGCCCCTCATCATCCCCGTGATCATCGACGCCTGAGCCACGGCCGGGCGGCACGGTCCCGGTTCCGGTGGCGGCCCCGCGAGCATCGAGCTCCGGCACGCCCGGACCGGACGGCGGCGAAGCCGCCGCCCACGGCGAGGCGGATCGCCTCGCCGTGGGCGGCCGGCAGGTCCGCGAGGGAGCAAGGCGCGCAACACGGGCCGCGCGCCCTTGGACAAGGCGGTGCTCTCATCCCGGAATGCCGGTTCGACGGCGCCACCGCCCCGAGCCAACCGCATCTGGGCCATTCCCCCGGGCGAGTCCGCCGGCTACGCCCCGCCCGCGACGCGCGCACAGGCGCGCGCACGTCGCGGGCCACTGCACAGGACGCGCGCGTGGATGGCGCGCGGGCCGGTGAAGCGGTCAGATCGCGGGACTCCTCGACTCAGCCGCCGCTCTTGCGCCTGAACGACCGCTGGCTCGCGGCCGGGCCGTGCGCCGAACGTACCTTCGACGCATCGGACTTGGCGGCAACATCAGCGGCGTCCGCCTGCGCACCGCGCTTGCGCGCCAGGGCTTCGCGGAACTTGCGCTTGAGGTCGTAGTTGCCTTCGCTGTCCGGCTCCAGAGGGGGTGTCTCGGGGGCAGCCGGCTCCGAACCTTCCGTCGATGCGGGCTCTGCGGTCATGGTGACCTCCTGGGTTCGGGGGTGGGCAAGCACAGCTTGTCATGCCGGGCGCAGTGCGAGGCGCCGGCAACGTCATCCCGCTCCGTTTCGGCGGGTATCCCTCTTCGGCCGGGCCGGGGGTTGTCGATCCCGTGGCCAGGCTGCCGGGGCAACGGCTCTCAGCCGTTGCGACGCACGAGGGCGGCCCTGCGGGCCTCGGCGAGCTTGCGGGCCTCGGCGGCCTTCGGAGACTTGCCGCCGGCGCCGCGGGAGGTGCCCTTGCTGGTGCCGAGGCCGCGGAAGGGAGCGTTGGTGTTCTTGGGTCGGGGGACGGCGGGCCCGCCGTCGAGCGGGATCCCGGAGGGAGTCTTGGCGCCGGTGATCCGGCTCAGCTCCGCCTCGCCCGAGCGCACCTTGGTGACGGTCGGCTCGATGCCGGCCCCGGCCAGCATGCGGCTCGTCTCGCGGCGCTGGCCCGCCAGCACGAGCGTGACCACGCTGCCGGACTCACCGGCGCGGGCGGTGCGGCCCGCCCGGTGCACATAGTCCTTGGCGTCGGTGGGCGGGTCGACGTTGACCACGAGATCGAGGTCGTCGACGTGCAGGCCACGGGCCGCGACATTGGTCGCCACCAGAACGGTGATCTGGCTGTTCTTGAACTGCGCCAGGGTCCGGGTGCGCTGTGGCTGGGACTTGCCGCTGTGCAGGGCCCCGGCCTGCACCCCGCTGGCCCGCAGATGCCGGGTGAGCAGGTCGACGGCGTGCTTGGTGTCGAGGAACAGCAGTACGCGGCCGTCGCGGGCGGCGATTTCCGTGGTGACGGCGTAGCGGTCAGGGCCGTGGACGACCAGAAGGTGGTGCTCCATCGTCGTGACCGTGCCCGCGGCCGGGTCGACCGAGTGGACGACGGGGTCGTGGAGGTAGCGGCGGACCAGTTGATCGACGTCGCGATCGAGAGTGGCCGAGAAGAGCATCCGCTGACCGTCCGGATGCACCTGGTCGAGCACGTCGGTGACCTGCGGCAGGAACCCCAGGTCGCACATCTGGTCGGCCTCGTCCAGCACGGTGATTCGCACCCGTCCCAGGCGACAGGCGTTGCGCTCGATCAGGTCGTGCAGGCGTCCGGGGGTGGCGATGACCACCTCGGCTCCCTGGCGCAGCGCGGCGATCTGCCGGCCGATCGACGTTCCGCCGACGACCGTGGCGATCCGCAACCGCAGTGCCTCGGCGTACGGCGCCAGCGCCTCGGTGACCTGCTGGGCCAGCTCCCGGGTGGGCACAAGGATCAGAGCGAGGGGTTGCTTCGGTTCGGCGCGCCGCCCGGCTGTACGTGTCAGCAGCGGCAGGCCGAAGGCGAGCGTCTTGCCTGATCCGGTGCGCCCGCGTCCCAGGATGTCGCGCCCCTTCAGGGCATCGGGCAGTGTGGCGGCCTGGATCGGAAAGGGATCGCGCACCCCGAGTTCGCTCAGTGTCCGCAGCACCGCCGTCGGCAGTTCCAGACCGGCGAAGGTGACGGCCGGGAGCAGCGCCGGGGCCGTTGCCTCGGGCTGGGCGGGACCGCCGTGAGCGATGCCGGAGTCATCGGGATGCTTCATGAACAGCCTTCCGCAGGGGGACGTACCGAGGAAGGCCCGGCAGGTGTGAACAGCCCGCGCACAGGACGACCGGAACAGGCAGAATTGCCCACCGCGACGACCGCGCAAACACGTGAGGCTACCACATGGCATAAGTCGCCGGGCAGAAGTGCGCCGTGCCCGAGAACCTCCGTCCCAAGGCGCCCCCGGTCCGTGCCCTCGCTTGCGGAGGCGCCGAGAAGGGCCTGAGCTGGGGAGTCTCCCGTCAGGCGGCGTTTTCGGCCATTGTTCGGGCAGCGCGGGAACCGGGCGGGGGTCCTTGACTGCGCGCCGCCCGCCGTGATGGTGCCCGGCGAGCCTTTCGACCGTGTTCGAAAGGTGTGACCGGAGTGCGGTGACCGCTCCAGACTCGGACGAACGGACTCAGCCTGTGAAACCGAGGGGGAGCACATGCGCAAGGAAAACCGGCCGGGCAGGGGCATGAAGGCCACGAGGGTGGGCGCTCTGCTGGCGGCCACGGCGCTCACCGTGGGAGTCGCGGTGGCGACCGCGCCCTCCGCGGCTGCCGCCAGCCCGTGTTGGAACGACGGCTCCACCAAGTGGTGGTGCAACAACGTCTCCGGCGCCCGGGTGTACGGCACGGTCGGGGACAACCACATCTACCCGGACCCGAACACCGTCGTCGGCTACATGTACTCCAACCCGAGCTGGTTCTGGTGCAAGGAGGACGACCAGGCGTGGGTGGGCGGGCCGCATTCCACACGCTGGGAGATGACGGTCGCGGACAACGGCCGGCTCGGCTTCATGAAGGACACCGCGATCTCCAGCGAGACGGACCCGCTCCCCGACTGCTACGGGTGATCGGGGACGGCCGCGCGGCGCCACCGGCTGCTTTTCCATGGTCCACTCCTGCAACGCACCCTGGAGCCCCGTCACATGCGTACACGGAACACCCTTGCTGCCCTGTTCGGCGCCACGGCACTGGTGCTGGGGCTCGGTACCACCACCGCGCCCGGCGCCTCGGCGGCATCAGGCTGCTGGTACAGCGGCAGCCACTGGTGGTGCAACAACCGCGTGGGAGCGCCGGTCTACGGCTACAAGGACCTCGCCCGCCTCTACCCCGACTCCAGCCGCATCGTCGGGTACATGTACTCCAACCCCAGCTGGTTCGACTTCCGCTACGACGGCGGTCTGCCCGAGGAGTATGTGGGTGGACCACACCCATACCGCTGGGAGTGGACCGAGGCCGACAACGGCCAGTGGGGCTGGATGAAGGACACCGCCATCAGCAGCGAGACCAACACGCTGCCGGCCTGCTGGTAGACGGCCGCCGAGGGCACACGGGGAAGCCGGCGACGGCGAGCGGGGCTGCACGAGGGACACGTCCGTCGGTTCGGACGGAGCCGAAGAGGCACGAGTCGGGGCCGGCCACCGTCGGAGGGGCCGGCCCCGGCATGTGTGTCAGCAGTTGCGGACGGACCAGACGGGGTTCCAGTCCTGGTCGCCCACCTGCGGCGGGGAGAAGGCGCGCAGCACGTTCCCGTTGGCGTCGTAGAGGTAGGAAGTGACCGACCCGGTCTGCTTGTTGAGGTAGTAGCCGTTGCCGTACCAGTTGGACAGGTAGTAGCGGTTGCAGTTGTAGAGGTAGAAGATCTTCCACTTGGACACGGTCGGATCCCGCACCTCGAGGCAGAGGTTCCCCGCCCCACAGGTGAACGTCTGGTCGTCCGTGCGGTAGCTGACGGTGGTGGCGGGAGAGATCGTCGGGGAGACGGCGGCCGCGACCTGTGCAGAGGCACTGGTACGAGGGCCGGAGGCGGTTGCCGCCTGTGCCGGACCGGTGGCGAGGGCGGCCATCAGCAGGCAGACCACCACGCCGATGATGCCGAGCAGCGAGCGCTTCGCGCGCATGGATGAGACCTCCGTCGAGACGGCAGCGGGACAGCTGGGACAGCGGCACGGAACGTGCCCTGACGGCGACGATCGCCGATCGCGCGGGCCCGGCAGAAGCCTTTCGAACGTCCTCGAAAGGCCGCTGCCCCCGGGCACGGCCGCATCACGTCCACGGACGGCCGACTGTCGCAGGTCGCAAGCCCGTTGAGGGCGCGACAGGCCCACTGGACGGCATCGCTACGGCCCATGGGCGTCGTTGACGTCGCCCGTACCGGACGCCACCGTGGTCCAGCCACACATGGTGGCCGTGCGCGACCCGCACACGGCCGTCGGACCGGGGACAACCATGACACGAGCATGCGCGGACACCGCCATGCCGGACGGGAGACTACCGAACCGTGCCTGTCAAGCGCTCACTTGTCGGACTGTGCGCCGCTCTCGCGATGGGGGCCGCCCTCCTCAGCACCGGAACCGCGCAGGCCGTCCCGGCCTCGCCCGGCACCCGCCACGGACACGTCATGACCATGCCCGCGGCGCCGAAGGCGGCCCGCCCCGCGCCGCTCCTGGCCGTGGCCCCCTCCACCTCTCCGGCCGTCCGTACGGCCTACGCCGGTGCCGGCGGGGGCGTGTACTGCCAGAGCGGCTACTTCTGCGCCTCCGTCTGGGATCCGACGGCCGGCAAGTTCAAGATCTTCTTCTTCTACTCCTGCACCCGCTACACCCTCTCGAACTGGATCGACTGGGCCGAGGCCCAGAACAGCCAGACCGGAGGTGCCGTCGCGAGTCTCTACGGCTCCGGAGGCGGTCTGCTGCAGACCGTCCCGGCCGACAACGCGGTCTACGCCGTCAACTGGTCGCCGGTGTACTCGATCCGCAACTGCTGAGCCGGACGGCCGGCTGCCGAGCCGGACGGCCTCCGCGGCCCAGCGCACAGAGCGGGGCTCAGGGACGACAGGCCGGATCGGTCTCCGTCCGCCGTCCGGTGTCCGCGCCCAGCAGCCGGTGGCCCGTGGACGTCACCGAGTGCCGTACGAACTGGCCCTCCCGGTGGCTCGCCACCAGTCCTCCGTCCCGCAGGACGGCGAGCTGGTAGCTGGCACTGGGCAGGGCGATGCCCACGGCCTGCGCGACTTCGGACGTGGTGCGGGTACGGCCACGTGCCACCTGGACCAGCACGGTGGCCCGGGTACGGCCCAGTAACCGCTCCAGTCCGCCGCCCTCGGGGACCGCCGTCTCCAACGGCCGTGCGGTGACCGGATGGACGAGGACCGGCCCGAGGGCGGGGTCGGCGAGCGCGGTGGGCCTGCGCCAGCAGAAGTAGGAGGGCAGGAGCAGCAGACCCCGGCCCTCCAGGTGCAGGTCCCGATCGACGGGGTAGTCCACCTCCAGCACCGGGGCATGCCAGCGGGCGAACGGCAGGCTCTCCAGCAGAGCGCGGACACCGCCGTCCAGGAGGGTGCGGGCGCGCAGGTCGACCTCGTCCTGCACGGCCCTGCGAATCTGCCCCCACCGCGGTTCGAGCAGAGTTCGGGAGGAGATCTCCAACGCCCTGACCAGCGATCCCATTCCGCGGTCTCCCGGCCTGCCGAGCGCCGTCGTCCACGCCGGGAGAGGGCGGGCCTGGGCGAGGACGCCCAACTCCCGCTGCAGACGGCCGCGGGGCGTCGCGCGTACCTGTGCGAGCCCGGCGGGCAGGCCCCCGTCCAAAACGGACGGGGTGAGGAAGTCGGGGATGTAGCCGACGGGCGGGACGAGCGTCCCCAGCAGGCGCAGCGCACGGCGCGCCTCCAGGTCCTGTGCCGTCCGCTCGAGGACGCCGCGGCGCCATGCCCCGAACTCGAGCGGCCCCTGACGGGTGCCCAGCCGGCAGGCGGCGCAGACGAGTTCCCACAGCGGATCGGGACGCCGGGCCACGCGGATGCTCTGTAAGTCCTGCGGCGTGAAGTGGATGCGGAGCATGCAGGCCTCTTTCGTGGTGGTGGGGGGCTGGGTTGGCCGATGCGATGCGCGACAAGGGTCGGCGAGCGGTACGGGTCGTCAGGTCGGCGATGCGGTGCGGGTCGTCCGGTCGGCGAAGCGGTACGGGTCATCAATGGGGACGAGTGGCGAGCGCCCTCGGTATGACCGCGCTGTCGCCATCGGCAGACTGGAACGCTCACGCCGGCGACGGGTGGCCGGCATCGTCCTGTCCCGCAACCGCCGCGGCTGAAAATGTGTCTCTCAACGCGTGGTCCAGCCGCTTCTGGAGTTGGTCAGGTACGGCGGCACGGCGTCTGGGGGGATGACGTGAGCACATGGGTGGTGCCCGGATACACCGAGTCTCTGGAGCTCGGGGCGGGTGCGAGCGGTCGCGTCGTGCTGGCCGTGCACGCGGACACCGGCGTACGGGTCGCGGTGAAGTACCTCAGCGATTCCCTGCGCACGCGGCCTGGTTTCGTGCACGACTTCCGGGCGGAGGCGCGCCTGCTCGGCGGACTGCGGAGCCTGTACGTGGCCGGCCTGTACGAGTACGTGGAGAGCCCGCAGGGCGCCGCCATCGTCATGGAACTGGTGGACGGTGTCTCGTTGCGGACGCTGCTGAGCCGTCAGGGACCGCTCGGTCCCGAGGCCGCGCTCGTCCTTCTCAAGGGATCGCTGCTCGGTCTCGCCGACGCACACCGCGTCGGCGTCGTCCACCGCGACTACAAGCCGGAGAACGTCCTGGTCGAGACGGACGGCTCGTCCAAGCTCGTCGACTTCGGCATCGCGGTGGACGCCGGCACCAGCGCGGGTGTGGCCGGGACCCCGTCCTACATGGCCCCCGAGCAGTGGACCGGCGCCCCCGCCTCCTGCGCCGCGGACGTGTACGCGGCCACGGCCACCTTCTTCGAGTGCCTGACGGGGCACAAGCCGTACTCGGGCGACAACATCGCCGAACTGGCCCTGCAGCACGTCGACGCCCCCGTCCCCGTGGAGGAGGTCCCCGCGGCGGTGCGCGAGCTGGTCCGTCGCGGTCTGGCCAAGGAACCGGACCGGCGGCCGGCACAGGCCGAGGCGTTCGTGACGGAACTGGAGGCGATCGCCGGCGCCGCCTACGGGGCCGACTGGGAGGAACGCGGCCGCGCCCGGCTCGCCGCCCTGGTGGCCCTTCTGGCGCTGCTGCTGCCCTCGGCCCGCTCCTCCCGGTCCTCCACCACGGACACCGCACGTACGGTCCTCGGCCAGGCACCACGCCACGGCTGGGCCCGGTCATGGCGACCCGGCCGGCCCGGCATGCTCGTCGCGGCCGCCGCCGTACTCCTGGGCCTCCTGCTCACCTACGGAATGCGGCACGCCTCGGCGGGCGCCGCGGAGCGGACCGCCGAGGCCGTGGCCACCACCACGGCCCGGGCCGGCGCCGAGGCGGCGCCGCCCACCTCCCCGCCCACGGCGCCCACCCCGTCAGGTGACGTGTCGCCGACCCCCGGAGTCTCCCCGGCACCCGGTGTCTCCCCCTCGGGCCCGTCTGCCACCCCGACCGCCCAGCCTTCCGCCTCCGCCACCGGCTCACCCACGCAGTCGGCGACGCCCAGCGAGCCGGCCTCCTCCACGTCGGCCACACCGACGGCCGCCTCTTCCACCCCGCCTGTCGCTCCCGCCGTCAAGAACGTCGCGGTATCGGCCTTCCGGCAGACGGGCCCCACGACCTCCAGCGCGACCATCACCGTCACCACGGACGGCAGCGGGCCGATCTCCGTCACCGTCTCGTGGTTCACGGGCACGACGGGCGGAGTGGCCGGCTCCCCCGACGGTGCGTCCCAGACCTTCGAGCGCAGCGGAGCCACCCAGTACACGCTCACCGTCGACCACACCGTCCAGAACGACGGCTGCTACTGGACGGTCCGGGCCACGACCACTCCGGCGCCGGCTTCCGGCGACGCCTCGCAGCAGATCCTGACCAGGCAGTGTGAGATCGGATGACCGCTCAGAGCGACAACACGCCCACGCCGTCGGCGAAGGACGAGGAGCCCACGCGGGCGCTCGCACCCGCCGACGCGCACAGCCCCACACTCCGTCCGGGACCCACCGAAGGCCACGTCCCCGACGACCGGACCGCCGGCCCCGACAGCGAGTACAGCGCCACCGTGCTGGACAGCCACTGGATCCAGCGACCCGAAACGGACCACACTCTCGTCGAACCGGTCCCGGCGAGCGCTTCCCCGACCCGGCCCGACCGTGTCGAGGGCAGCGTGCTGCGTTTCGGACCCGGTGTCACGGCCGCCGTCGCGCACCGCACCGTCCCGGCACTTGCCGCCACGTCGTCGGCTCCCGCCCCCTCCGGTCGGCGGCGGCTGCGCAAGAACGCTCTGCCGGCGCTGCTGGTGGTGGCCGTCCTCGTCCTCCTGGCCTGGCAGCGGTTCGGGCAGCCCGTGGCGGTCACCCAGGTTGCCGTCACGGCGAGGCCGACGGCGCTGGGTTGCGACGGCACCGCGGACATCGTCGGTCTGGTCACCACCAACGGCCGTCCCGGCACCCTCTCCTACCGATGGGTCCGAAGCGACGGCACCGCGTCCGGCGTCCTGCACGAAGTGCTGGCCCGGGGAGAGCGACACGCGCGCCTGCACCTTCGATGGACCTACCAGGGACCGGGCCACCGTGCGGCACGGGCGGAACTGCGCATCCTGTCTCCCGGTCACCGGGTGACCGCCGCCCGCTTCTCGTACGACTGTCCCTGACGGCCGGCCGGGATCGCCGGCCAGGTGCGCCGTTCAAGCGGGAGGACGAAGGGCACCCCGTCTCGCCACGAGGCGGGGTGCCCTTCGTGTTGCGGCGGAGGAACCGGATCACGGCTGTAGCTTTCTCTTCTGAGAACTCCGAAGACTTCTGCCAACTCCCCTTGTTCCGCAAGCACTTCAACGAGGTCCGCATGTCCAACCCCCCATTCTCCGCCCTCCCGGCCGACTGTCGCGGCAGGGCCGGAACCCGCCACGCCGTGCTCCGCCGGGTCGCCGTCGTCGCCGTGACCGCGCCCATCGCCGGGACGCTCCTCTTCGGCACGAGCGCCTTCGCCGCCGACGAGACCGTCTCCCCGGCCACGGCCACGGCACTCGACCCCGCCGAACAGAAGATCGCGGACAATCTCGGCACCCGTGTCCAGGACAGCCGTCTCGGCTCCACGCTGAGCGGCGTCGTCATCGACGCCACGTCCGACAAGACCGTCTGGGGCCACGACGCGACCACCGCGCTGATGCCCGCGTCCAACACCAAACTCGGCACCGCCACCGCCGCGCTGACGGTGCTCGGCCCCGACCACCGGTTCACCACCAGAGCCGTCTACGGCGCCGGCACGCTCACCCTCGTCGGCGGCGGCGACCGCACCCTGACCGGCGCCGACCTCCAGGCGCTGGCGACGACCGCCGTCGCGGGACTCAGGAGCGCGGGTCTCACCTCGGTCAAGGTCCGGGTCGACGACAGCCTCTTCCCCGAGCCCACGCTCGCGACCGGCTGGAACGACGGCTACTACCCGGACTCCGTGGCACCGGTACGGGCACTGGTGGTCGACGGACACCAGGTCACGGACACGTCCCTGGACGCGGGCCGGGTCTTCGCCGGGTTCCTCGCCCAGCAAGGCGTCACCGTCACGGGCGGTGTCACCCGCGGCACGGCCGGCCCGGGCGACGTGCCGGTCGCCCAGCACCGGTCCGACCGCCTGTCCGCCATCGTGGAGCACATGCTCAAGGTGAGTGACAACGACATCGCCGAGACCCTGCTGCGGATGACCGCGATCGGTGCCGGCCGACAGCCGACCTTCGAGGACGGCACCGCGGTCGTACGCGAGGTGCTCCGCGGGTACGGCATCTCGCTGGACAACTACGAGATCCACGACGGCAGCGGTCTGTCCCGCGCCAACCGCATCCCGGCACAGGCCGTCGCCGCCATCCTCGATGTCGCCGACGACGCGCGCAACGCCCGGACCCTCGCGTACATCATCGAGGGCCTGCCCGTCGCCGGAGAGGCGGGCTCCACCCTGGGGCCCGAATGGGGACGCTTCGACACCGCGGACTCGCGGTGCGCCGTCGGCAAGGTCCGGGCGAAGACGGGCACGCTCACCGGCGCGATCGCGCTGAGCGGGCTGACCAAGGCCGAGGACGGCCGCTGGAAGGTCTTCTCCTTCATCGAGAACAACTCCACCGCCGACCCGGCCGCCACCAAGGACGCCCTCGACGGCCTGGCGGCCACGGTCAACGGCTGCTGGGCATAAGGCTGTCGGCGCGGCCCGGCGGAGAGCCGGGCGGCGTCGGTCGGGTGGCGGGCGCCCCGCCGGACGCCCGAACGTGCCGGCGCGGAGGCCGCACATGGGGAGTGGGGGCACGGGGCCGCGCAGGCTGCCGAGGTTCGGCGACGCATGGGTGCGGCTCGACGCGAACCGGCCCGGCCGGCGGCGCTGTACTGGGTCCGGGGCGGCGCGCTGGACCTCGCCACCGGCGGGTGCGGCGGCACCGTGATCGGGACGGCCGACGCCGGCGGCCGTGCCTCGGACCCGACCGGCTTGAACCGTGCCCCCGGTCCGGCCACCGGTTCGGCGCCGGGCGGCTATGGTCGCTGAGGGGGCGTTCGGACATGACGGGGGGCTCACGTTGGATCGGCCGGCAGGAGCGGAGCTGGAGATCGGTCCGGCCGGGTCCGCGTCGCGCGCGCTGGTGCCCCGGTCGCTGCGCGTGTGGCTGGGGCCGATTTCGGCGGCCGCCGCCCTGGTGGTCGTCGTCCTCGGGGTGCGGTACGCCGGGCACAGCGAGCCGGGCGGGGTGGACCGGTGGCTGGTCCGGCCGACGGCGGACAGCGTGCGGGGGCCGTGGCGACAGGTCGCCCTGGCCCTGGACTTCCTGGGGGAACCCGTGGGGTCGGCGCTGGTGATCGTGGCCGGGGTGGCGGGCTGCCTGCTGGTGCGGCGGCCCCGCGCCGCGGTGCTCGTCGCCGTCGGCTCCGGCCTGACCGTGGGGACGACCACGCTGCTCAAGCACGTGGTGGGACGCACCATCCACGGTCCGGGCAACCTGTCCTACCCGAGCGGGCACACGGCCTTCTTCACCGCGCTCGCCCTCATGGTGGCGCTGCCCGCGGCAGGCCGGCTCGGCCTCGGCAGGGCGGCCGGCCTGTCACTCGTGCTCGCCGCGGCGCTGGCCGCCGGCGCCACCATGGGCTGGGCCGAGGTCGGCCTGGGCGCCCACTACCCGACCGACGCCCTCGGCGGCTGGTGCACCGCGCTGGTGGTGACACCGGCGACCGCGTGGCTGGTCGACCGGACGGTCGACCGGAGCGCCGCGCGCAGGCCCGGCACCGCACTCTGACGTCACGTCACGCCAGGCGGCGGAACACCGGCTTCACCGGTCGCCCGCCCAGCCAGGCGGCGGGGTTGCCGGTGTCCAGCGCCTTCCGGTACACCGCACAGGCCTCGGCCACCACGTCGACGGTGCGGTCGATGTCCGCGTCCTCGAGCGCGCTGCTCACCACGAACGACGGGGCGAGCACTCCGCCGGCGAGGAGCCGGCGCAGGAACAGCGTGCGGTACTGCTGCGAGGGCCGCAGGTCCTCGTCGAGCGTGGCGAAGACCAGGTTGCTGGCCCGGCCCCGGACGACGACGTGGTCGCCGAGGCCCATGGCGGCCGCGGCGTCGCGGACACCGGCGGCCAGCCGCTCGCCGAGGGTGTGCAGGCGCGCGGTGACGCCCTCCTCGACGTAGGTGGCCTGCACGGCCATCGCGGCCGCCAGCGAGTGGGTCTCCGCGCCGTGCGTGGTGGACAGCAGGAACACCCGGTCGCCGGAGTCGCGCAGTCCGCCGCGCTCCATCAGCTCGCGGCGCCCGGCCAGCGCGGAGACGGCGAACCCGTTGCCGAGCGCCTTGCCGAACGTGGACAGGTCGGGGACGACGCCGTAGAGGCCCTGGGCGCCGGCCTCGGACCAGCGGAAGCCGGTGATCATCTCGTCGAAGACCAGGACGCAGCCGTGCCGGTCGGCCAGGTCGCGCAGGCCGGCGAGGTAGCCGGGCGGCGGCTCGGTCTGGGTGGCGGGTTCGAGGATCAGGCAGGCGATCTCGTCCTGGTACCGGGTGAGCAGTTCCTCCGTGGCGGCCAGGTCGCCGTAGGGGAAGGACACGGTGAGCTCGTTGGTCGCCGCCGGGATGCCGGCGTTCATCGGTGTGGTGCCGATGAACCAGTCGTCGACGGAGAAGAACGGGTGGTCCGCGCAGAGGGCCACCCGCGGGCGCCCGGTGACGGCGCGGGCGAGGCGCACCGCGGCGGTGGTGGCGTCGGAGCCGTTCTTCGCGAACTTCACCATGTCGGCGGTCGGCACGGTGGCCAGAAAGCGTTCGGCGGCCTCGACCTCGACGATGGACGGCCGGACGAAGTTGCTGCCGCGGTCGATCTCCCGCCGTACCGCCTCGGTCACGCGCGGGTGGGCGTGACCGAGGCTGACCGACCGCAGGCCGGAGCCGTACTCGATGTAGCGGTTGCCGTCGACGTCCCACACGTGGGCACCGCTGCCGTGGCTGATGACCGGGGCCAGGTTCTCGGGGTACTGGTCGTCACCCTTGGCGTAGGTGTGCGCGCCTCCCGGGATCAGGGCGTGCAGCCGCTCGTTGGCCTGCCGCGACCGGGACAGGAGGAGCCCCTCGGTGTCTTGGGTGTGCACGCCGACCTCATCTTTCTCGGTGCTTCAGGACCTCGGCGAGGCTCGGCGCCTCCCGGTCCCGCTGGGACATCGACGTGACCGGCAGCGGCCAGGGAATGGCGAGCTCCGGGTCGTCGAAGGCGATCGTCACGTCTTCGGACGGATCGTGCTGACGGTCAATACGGTAAGAGGTATCCGTGAATTCGGTAAGAGCCTGGAAGCCGTGCGCGCATCCCGCCGGGATGTACACGGTCTTCTGCGTCTCGCCGGACAGCTCGAAGAAGGCCCGGTTCAGGTAGGTCGGCGAGTCCGGCCGCAGGTCCACGACGACGTCGAAGATCTGCCCGTACGAGCACCGCACCAGTTTGGCCTCGCCGGCGCCGGAGCGCAGGTGCAGGCCGCGCAGCACGCCGCGGACCGAGCGGGACACGCTGTCCTGGACGAAGGCGTCCGGGTCCAGGCCCACCGAGCGGACCACCTCGGCGTCGAAGGTGCGGCAGAAGAAGCCGCGTTCGTCGGCGTACGGGGTGGGCTCGAAGAGGAACGCGCCGGCGATCTCCGGGACTTCGGTCGCTTTCATGAAGCCTTCCGTGGGGGGTGGGCGTGGTCGTTCGCCGGGAACAGGGTCGTGGTCAAGGCGGTGAACTGCTGGGCGAGTTGCCGTGCGGCGACCCGGTTCCGCTCGGCGAGGGTCTGCCGTAGCTCCGCCGTGTGCTTCTCCAGGTCCCGGAACTGTTCGAGGAGCCGGTCGGCGTCGACCTCCCGGGCCGGGTGACAGTACGCGCCCAGGCCCATCCGTTCCATGAGCGCTTCGCTCTTCGCCGCGTAGCAGAGGGCGAGCACGGGCGTTCCGGTCTTCAGCGCGCAGATCAGGTTGTGGTAGCGGACCGCCACCACGGTGTCGGCGGCCGTCATCTCGTTCATCAGGTCGGCCAGGGAGGCCGGTTCGGCGGCGGTGACCAGCGGTGAGCCGACCGCGTCGAGGACGGCGGCGACCACCGACAGATCGCACTGGTCGCCGGTGAGGAGCCGGACGGGCCTGCCCTCGTCGACCAGCGTGCGGACGAACCCGATCGTCCCGTCGAGATAGCGCCGGTGGATCTCCTCGGCCCGGGCGCGGTCGTCGTTGCCGCCGTGGAAGTCCATGACGCCGAGGCAGACGGGACCCGGCGTGCCGGTGGGCGTGCCCGCCCGTGGTGCCGGGAGGGAGAACGCGAGGTCGGGGTAGACCTCGTCGCGGCTGGTGTCCACGCCCATCGCCCGCATCGCGTCCCGGGACTGACCGTCCCGGTAGGACCGGTACGCGGCCAGCCGCGCCGACCAGCGCACCAGGGCCCGGGTGGGCCGGTTGCGGATCTCGGCGGCGCCGACGCTGACCAGCGCCACCCGGGTGCCGACCAGCCGGCCGCTCGCGCAGAGCAGGAACAGGGAGTACGGGAAGCCCCAGGGCCGCAGCGGCAGGGTGGCCTCCAGGACGCCCATGCCCGGCACGATCACCACGTCGTGCCGGCGCACCCAGGCGGCGGTGCGGAAGACGTCCACGAGCTTGCCGAGCCCCTTCGAGGCGATCGCGTTCGCACGGGACGCGGTCCGGTACTCCGCGCGGTTCCAGTGCAGGCGCGTGGCAGGGATCCCGAACCGGGCCGTCACGGCCTCGGGTCCGCCGCACAGCGCGTCCACGACCGCGTCCGGGTGTTCGGCGCGGAGGTAGCCGAGGACGGCTTCGAGCGAGCCGTCGTTGCCGAGGTTGCCGGAGCCGAGCAGGCCGAACACCCCGACGCGCACCGGGGTTCCGTCCGCGGACCTCATGCCTGCCTCCTCCCCTCGCGGCCGGCGACGAGGGCGTCGACGGAGACCGTGAGCTGGGCCGGGTCGACCGGGGCGCGGTCCTCGACCCGTTCGCCGGCGTTCGGCCGGACCCGGCTGGTCATCCAGGCGGCCAGGTGGCGGTAGCACTCCCGCCGGTCGGCCGGCGACAGCGGCGCCCGCCGGACCGCCGAGGCGAAACCCCAGACGTACTCGGCGAGCAGCCGCGGCGTCGGGTGCAGCAGACCCGCCCGGCGCGGGTCCAGGTTGACGCACCGGGAGCGCTTGGACGGGTTCGCCCGCTCGGCGCGGGTGGGGTGGTCGCGGCGGAAGTACAGCAGTTCCGGCACCTGGTGGAAGCGCCCGTGCAGGGTGATCTCGGCGACGAACGTGCGGTCCGCGTGGTGGTAGCTGTCCATCGGCTTCACCCGGCGCAGCACGTCGGCGCGGATCACCCCGTAGAAGTCGTCGCCGCCCGGCTCGAACAGCAGGCTGCGGAAGCGCTCCGGGGCGTGCGGCGAGCCGGTGGCGAGGGTGTACTCGTAGGGGACGGTCACCTGGCCGTCGCCGTCGATGACGGCCTGGTCGGTGTGGGCGAGGATCACGTCGGGACGCTCGTCCAGCGCCTGGACGCAGCGTTGCAGCAGGTCGCGGCCGTAGAGGTCGTCGTGCGAGGCCCACTTGAACAGTTCGCCGCGGGACTCGGCGAACACGTGGTTGTGGTTCGGGGTGGCGCCGATGTTGCGGGGCAGCCGGTGGTACTGGATGCGGGAGTCCTGCGCGGCGTACTTGCGGCAGATGTCCTCGGTCCCGTCGGTCGAGGCGTTGTCGGAGACGACCAGTTCGAAGTCCTCGTAGGTCTGGCCGAGCAGGGCGTCGAACGACTCGGCCAGGTACTCCTCGCCGTTGTACACGGGCAGGCCGATGCTCAGCCTGGGTCGGTCGGTCATGCGGTCCTCACTTCGGGGATGGGATTGCGGTGCCGCTCGCGCAGGGCGGACCGCAGTTGCAGCCACCACACGGCCGAGCCGCTGAGGGTCGCGGCGGCGACGCCCCAGGCCGAGCCGGACGTCCCGGCGACGGCCGCGCCGCCGAGGCCGCCGCCGACGTAGCAGGCGGAGGCGAACAACTGGCAGCGCAGGCTGCGCCGGGCCGCGCCGAGCGCGCGCAGTCCGGCCGCCGCGCCGGTGCCGAGGCCCGCTCCCGCGACGCTGAGGGTGATCTGCACGAGGAGGTGCGAGGAGGAGTGCCAGACGTCGCCGAGCGCCAGGTCGCCGAGCCGGTCCGGCATCAGCAGCAGCGCCGACCCCCACAGCAGTGCCCCGGCGGCCTGTCCCCCGCCCAACAACAGGCAGAACCTGCCCAGTTGGTGCGGGGCCCGCCGCAGCACCCGGGCCGCCTCCGGGACGGTGACCAGCGAGAGCCCCATCAGGACGGCGAGGAACGGCCCCATCAGGAGTTCCGCGCCGCGCACCGCGCCCACCGCGCCGACACCGACGATCACGCCGAGCCCGTACGCCCGCACCTGGCTGGCGCCGCTGAGGCTGACGTTCTCGACCAGGTAGCGGTAGCCGAGGTCGCGTTGCTCGCGCAGCCAGCCGCGGGCCTCGGCGGTCCGGGGACGGATGCCGGACTGGAGGTAGCCGTAGCCGGCGGCCACCGTGGCGGACGCGCCCCAGGCGAGTACGAAGGCGGCCACGGTGTCCACGTGGGCCGCGACCACCATGGCGGGGACGAGCGCGACGCCCCACACGACGTCGTTGACGAACGCCTTCCGCCCCTCGCCGAAGGCGAAGAACGCGAACCGCCAGGCGTCCTGGAGCAGCAGCCCCGGCAGCAGGACGCCGAGGGCGGCGAACGCGGGCCCCACCCGGCCGCCGAGGCCGAGCCCGGCCGCCAGGCACACCACGCCGAGGGCCGAGCCGACGCCGAGCGCGGTGCCCGTCGACCGGGCCACCGCCCCGCGCCAGGCCGCCTCCGGCACCCCGCTGAAGCGGACCGTGAGCGGGTCGGTGGCCAGACCCCGGGAGACGTTGAGGACCACGCCATAGGTCACCCAGGCCAGGCTGAAGACGCCGAACGCGGTCACGCCGAGCGAGCGGGCCACGTAGAGGCCCACCGCGAAGTTGCTGATGCTGGAGGCCGCCTGGTCGGCAAGGCCCCAGGACAGCCGCCCGACCAGGGCCCGTCTGGCGGACCCGGCCGGTGCTGTCGTCTTCTCCCCCTGGCTGGTCACGGGCGTCATTCCTTGACCAGGTCGGCGCCGCGCAAGGCGTCCGCTGCTGCGGCCACGGTGTCGAACGGCAGCCCGGACCGCTCGGCGACGTCCAGCAGACTGTGCTCGCCGTCGGAGAGGCTGAGCACCCAGAGCATGGCCATCTGGGCCTGCTTGGTGTCGCTGCGGCCGCCGAGCGCGTCGTACAGCCCGCGCCGGCCCAGCTGCGGTTCGCCGTAGGGGCTGAGGTTCACGTACCGCCGGTTGCGGTCGAGGACGGCGAACGCCTCGCGGCAGACGGCGAGGGTGTCCGCCATCGCCGCCGGGGAGACGAAGTCCAGGTTGTCCGCCGAGGTGTGGTACTCGGGGTAGCCGGCGTACGGGGTCCGGGTGAGCGATCCCACGCCCAGGTTGAACCCGGGCGAGCAGAACTGCCGCTCGTCGTAGCCGTAAGGGGTGAACTCGGTGACGCGGTGCGGGCGTTCCGACGCGGTCAGGACGTGCTGGAGCACCCGGTCGATCTCCGCGTCGCCGCGCCTGCTCTGCTTGTACGTCAGCTGCCCCGGGTCCCCGGCGCAGGCGAGCACGAGGCCGTGCTTGACCCGGTCGACCCGCTCCGCGTTGCGCGCCAGCCAGGTGATCGCGCCGATGGTGCCCGGCGCGAACAGGAACCGGTAGGTGTAGTGGGTCGGTTGCTCGGCGAGGGCGCGGGCCAGGTACGTCGCCACGGCGATGCCGGCCAGGTTGTCGTTGGCCAGCGACGGGTGGCAGACGTGGCAGGAGACGATGACCTCGTCGGGTACCTGTCCGGGGACCACGTACTCGGCGTAGGTGAGGTGGCCGTCGGCGATCGTGGAGTCGATGCGGACCTCGTAGTCGCCGTCGGGCAGGGCGTCCAGGGTCTCCTGGGCCAGGCAGAAGCCCCAGTCCGGCTTGTAGTAGCTGGTGCGGTACGGCACCCACGACGGGTGCTCGGGCAGCGTGTGCAGGTGCGGGCGCAGCTCGGCGAGGGGCATGGTCGCCGACACCGGGACGCTGTAGCCGAGCACGTGCAGGCTGGACGCGGCGAAGTCGACGACCCGCCGGCCGCTGCCGTCGGCGATGTAGGCGTCGCGGATGTTCCACTCCTGCGGCACCGTCCAGTCGAGCACCTGCGTCCCGGTCGGCACCTCGTGCACCTGCAGCGGGATGTACTCCCCGACGATGTCCAGGGTGGCGCGCACACCGTCGCCGGTGATGCTCCGGCAGAGCGGGTACATCCGCTCCACCAGGGCGTACATCTCCTCGCTCACGTCGGTCACCGGCGCCACCTGAGGGTGTCGTCGACGGTGCCGGCGTCGGACGCCGCGCGCAGTACGGCGAGCCGGGTGTGGCGCTGCTCGAAGTCCTCCCGGGTGAGGTCGAACTTCCGGTAGGCGTCGGCGAGTTCCAGTGCGCCCCGCTTCACCGTCCACTCGCAGTCGAAGCCGGGGATCGCGGCGCGGAACCGGGAGAAGTCCACCCGGTACGACCGCGGGTCGGCACCCGTCTCCCCGGTGATCACCACCTTGGAGCCGGTGACCGCCTCGGCGACCTGATCGGCGATCTCGGCGACCGTGACGTTGTTGACCTCGCTGCCGATGTTGAACGCCCGGTCGTGCACCGCCTCGCGGGGTGCGGTGAGCGCGGCCGTGAAGGCCCGCGCGATGTCTGCGGCGTGCACCAGTGGGCGCCAGGGGGTGCCGTCGGAGAGCACCAGGACCTCGCCGGACAACAGGGCGTGCCCGACCAGGTTGTTGAGCACGATGTCGGCCCGCAGCCGGGGCGAGAAGCCGAAGGCGGTGGCGTTGCGCATGAACACCGGGGTGAAGTCGTCGTCGGCCAGTGCGTGCAGGTCGTCCTCCACCCGCACCTTCGACTCCGCGTACGGCGTCACCGGGCGCAGCGGGGCGTCCTCGGTCACCAGGTCGTCGCCGCCGGCGGCGCCGTAGACCGAGCACGTCGACGCGTACAGGAAGCGCCGCACCCCGGCCTCGCGGGCCAGCCGGGCCAGGTGCACGGACGCGTGGTGGTTGATGTCGTAGGTGAGTTCCGGTGCCAGGGAGCCGAGCGGGTCGTTGGAGAGCGCGGCCAGGTGGATGACGGCGTCCACCCCGGCCACGTGCTCGGCGGTGACGTCGCGCAGGTCCACCCGGTGCCCCGGCGGGTCCTCGGGCCGCGGGCCGAGGACGCAGTCGGCGAACAGGCCGGAGTCGAGGCCGACGACGTCGTGCCCGGCGGCCTTGAGGACCGGGGCCATCACGGTGCCCAGGTAGCCCTGGTGTCCGGTCAGTAGTACGCGCAAGGTTGTTCAACCCCCCAGGTTGAGCGTGAGTTTGGTGACGGCGAACGCCTCGGCGTAGCGCGCGTGGCATTCGATGCCGCGGATCCGGGCGAGGCCGAGGAAGGCCTCCCGGTCGTACCAGGGCCGGTGCCGCTGCGAGGGGTAGTGCTCCTGCAGCAGCCGCACCTTCTCCTCGGCGGTCTCGGGCGCCAGCGGCTGGTAGGCCGCCGGCCGGCCGAGGTCGCCGTCCCACTTGACGATCTCGTAGCCGAGCACGAGGTGGTCGCGGAACGCGGTCGTCATCAGCCTGGCCAGGCCGCGGTGGTCCTGGTGGGCGTCGTCGGTGCGCGGCGCGAGCACCAGGTCCGGGTCGGTCTGCCCGCGCAGTTCCTCGACCGCGGACTTGGCCTCCTCCCAGTGCGCGGGGAAGCGGCCGTCGGGCAGCTTGTGCACGGTCAGCCGCAGGTCGGCGCCCGGGCAGAAGGCGGCGAGCGCGGCCTGCTCCTCCTGCTCGCGCTCGCTGCCGCCGCCGGTGAGGACCAGCGCGTCGACCCGGACGCCCGGCCTCGCCCGGCACAGCGTCAGCAGTGTGCCGCCGGCGCCGATGGCGATGTCGTCGCAGTGCGCGCCCACCGCGACGATCCGGTCCAGGGGGCCGGCCCCGAGCCGGATCACGCTCCGACCCCGGCGGTGTCCCGCTCCCACACGGCCCACGGCCGGTCGCCCCGGGCGTAGGCGGCGTCCAGCGCGGCCCGTTCCTTCACGGTGTCGGTCGGCTTCCAGAAGCCGCGGTGCTGGTGGGCCACCAGCCGTCCCTGCTTGGCCAGTTGGGAGCAGCCGTCGGCGACCAGGTCCCCGTTCTCCGGTATGTGGTCGAAGACCTCCTGGCGGAGCACGAAGTAGCCGCCGTTCTCCCACAGCGGCAGTTCGCTCACCGCGGTGATGCCGCCCACCAGGCCGTCCTCGCCGAGCTCCACGCAGTGGAACGACGACTGCGGCGGCACCACCATCATCGACGCCCCGGCGTCGCGCGCGGCGAACTTGTCGATCATCTCCGGCAGCGGGGCGTCGGTGAGCACGTCCGCGTAGTTGGCGAGGAACATCTCGTCGCCGTCCAGGTGGTGCCGTACCCGGCGCAGCCGCTCCCCGATGGGCGACTCGATGCCCGTCTGCGCGAACGTGATCGTCCAGTCGGCGATGTCGGTGGAGAGCAGCTCGGTCTTCCCGCCGCGCAGGACGAAGTCGTTGGACGTGGTCTCCTCGTAGTTGAGGAAGAAGTTCTTGATGTGGTGGGCCCCGTACCCGAGGCACAGGATGAACTCCTTGTGCCCGAAGTACGCGTAGTAGCGCATGACGTGCCAGATCAGCGGTCTCGGGCCGACCATCGCCATCGGTTTGGGCACGTCGTCGGAGGTGCCGTTGCGCATCCGCATCCCGTAACCGCCGCAGAACAGGACGACCTTCATGCTGTGACCTCTTTCGCGGCCTCGACGATGCTCAGTTCCGGGATGGGAAAGACGAGCCGGCCGCCCCACTCGTGGACGAAGGACAGCTGCTCGGCGAGTTCGGCCCGCAGGTTCCACGGGAGGACGAGGACGTAGTCCGGCTTGTCGGCGGCGATCTGCTCGGGCGCCAGGATCGGGATGCGGGTGCCCGGGGTGAACCTGCCGTGCTTGTAGGGGTTGCGGTCGACGGTGTAGGCGAGCAGGTCGGGGCGGATGCCGCAGTGGTTGAGCAGGGTGTTGCCCTTGCCCGGGGCGCCGTAGCCGACGACCGTCTCGCCGCGCTCGGCCGCGTCGATGAGGAACCGCAGCAGGTCCCGGCGCACCTTGGCCACCCGGGCGGAGAACTCGGCGTACCCGGACAGCTCCTGGAGCCCGGCGGCCTTCTCCCGGGCCAGGACGTCGGCCACCCGCCGCGTCGGCTCGCCGGCCGCCTCGGCGGGGCGGGCCCACAGCCGGATGGAACCGCCGTGCGTGGGCAGCAACTCGACGTCCACGAGGGCGAGTCCGCCGCTGGCCAGGGCTCGGATGGCCGAAGCCACGGTGTAGTACTGGAAGTGCTCGTGGTAGATGGTGTCGTACTGGTTCTCCTCGATCAGGGTCAGCAGGTGCTGCACCTCGACGGAGACCCAGCCGTCGTCCGCGACCAGGGCGCGCAGCCCCTGGGTGAAGCCGACCACGTCGGGGATGTGCGCGTACACGTTGTTGGCCACGACCAGGTCCGCCGGACCGTGCTCGGCGCGGACGGCGGCGCCGGTCTCCGGGGAGAGGAACTCGGTCAGCGTGGGCACGCCCGCCTCGCGTGCCGCGGCGCCGACGTTCACCGACGGCTCGATGCCGAGGCAGCGGATCCCCCGGTCCACCACGTGCTTGAGCAGGTACCCGTCGTTGCTCGCCACCTCGACCACGAAGGCGCCGGGACCGAGCGCCAGCCGCTCCGCGGCGCCGGCGACGAAGGTGCGCGCGTGCTCCACCCAGGACGTCGAGTACGACGAGAAGTAGGCGTACTCCTTGAACGTCTCCTCCGGCGTGATCAGCGGCGGGATCTGCGCGAGCCAGCAGTCGGTGCAGACCCGCAGGTGCAGCGGGTACGCGGGCTCCGGATCGTCCAGTTGGTCCGCGGCGAGGAAGCTCTCGCACGGCGGCGTCGCCCCCAGGTCGACGACGCTCGCCATCGCTTCCGAGCCGCAGAGTCGGCATCGTGTCATGTGCTGTCCCCATCCCCCCTGCTCGCGCGGGACTCCCCGCCGCGAGCCTGTGCCGACCGCCCCGCGATCGCGGTGCGGTACTCCTCCAGCAGGCGCTCCAGGCCGACGGCCGGGCTGAATCCCTGCTCGTAGCGGCGCCGGGCCGCCCGGCCCAGCTCCCGGTTGCGGTCCGGGTCGGCCGCGATCCGGCGTATGCGGGACGCGAGCGAGCCCGCGTCGCCGGGCCGGTGCAGCAGCCCGGTGACCCCGTCGTCGACGAGTTCGACGAAGGCGCCGTGGCCGGCGGCGACCGTCGGCACCCCGGCCGCCATCGCCTCCACGACCACCAGGCCGAACGCCTCCAGCCACGTCGAGGGAGCCACCACGGCGACCGACCGCGCGATTGCCTTGCGGCACTCCGCCGTGTCCAGCAGGCCGGCGTAGCGGACGTCGTCCCGGCCCGCCGCCCAGGCGGTCACCTCTCGCTCCAGCGGCCCCGTGCCGGCGATCACGAGGGGTACGCCCACCCCGCCGCCGGCCGCGATCTCGTCCCACGCGGCCATCAGCAGCCGTACGCCCTTGGCCTCCGCGAGCCGGCCGAGGTAGAGCAGGTGCTCTCCCTCGCCTTCGCGGCAACTACCGGGGTCTGGCACGAAGTTGTGCTTCACCGTCAGGCGCTCGGCCGGCATGCCGGAGCGCACCAGGACGTCGCGCTGGGCCGCGGAGATGCAGAGGAACCGCTCCACACCGGTCCACCACCGGCGCCGGTTGACCGACAGGCTGACCGCCAGCGGCACCGTCGCTAGCCGGGAGTCGCGGTAGCAGCCGTGCCGGACGGCGGGCACGGGTGCGGTGCCGACGCACTCGGCGCACGGCCGGCCGTCCCGCTGGAGTGTGCCGGGCGGGCAGACCTGGGTGTAGTTGTGCAGCGTGGCGACGGCGGGCACCCCGGCGTCGGCGCACGCGGCTAGGACCGCGGGCGACAGGAGCGGGAAGACGTTGTGGACGTGCACCACGTCCGGCCGTTCGTCGCGCAGCCGGGCGGCGAGTTCCGAACGCACCCCCGGGTTCCACGGCACCAGGAGCGGCACCGCGACCTTCCCGAGGAGGGACCGGGCGGCGATGTCGTCGCTGCGCCGCTCGAACACCCCGACCCGGTGGCCGGCCGCGCGCAGCAGCTCCACCTCCTGGTCGACGACCTTGTTCTCCCCGCTCGGCTGTGCGGAGCCGTAGCGGTTGTGCACCACGAGGACGTGCATGCTCAGGTCACCTCCGGCCGGTCGGCGAGTTCGGGTGTCGAGCGGGGTGCCGTCGCGGCGGGCGCCGCCAGCAGCGAGGCGGCCAGGGCCAGGTGCAGCAGGTACGGCGAGGCGTCGCCGAGACCGGCCTCGGTGTACGAGGCGATGGCGCAGTAGCTGATCAGGAAGATCGCGCAGGCCCGCTGCAGCGAGGGCGGCCGCAGCAGCGCGACCCCGCCCAGCACGACGATGATCACCGCGACGAGGCCGATGCCGAACAGGCCCTGCTCGTTGTAGACGGCCAGCCAGCTGTTGTCGATCGGCAGCCCGCCGAACGACTTGTCGCCCAGGCCCACGCCGAGGAGCTGCTCCGAGGTCGTCCGGGGCGCGGCGAGGAGGGCGTCCCACACCTTGGCCCGGCCGGTGAGGCTGGAGAAGTTCTCCTTGGTCTGCCCGCGCAGGAACCACGTCTGCAGGGCGCCGGCGAACCCGACCGCGGCCACCGCGCCGACCAGCACCGCCCAGCTGAAGAAGCGGCGGGCGGCCGCGCTGGTCAGGATGAGCGAGCCGATCCCCAGGGCCAGCCCGAGGAGCAGGCCGAGCGTGGCCGTGCGGGTGTGGGTCAGCGCGAGCAGCACGAAGGAGGGCACGATGACCACCGCCGCGCTCGTCCGGTCGGTCCGGCGGCCCATGAGGAGCAGTACGGTGAGTCCGATGATCACCGCCGCGTACTGTCCGATCTGCGGCGGGGTGAGCGGCCACAGCGCGCCGACCAGGCGGCCGCCGTAGAGGTCGGGCAGGGCCGCGCCCGGTGAGACGGCCAGACCGGCGGCGACCGAGCCGAGCACCGCGAAGTACGCCCGGATGTGGTACCGGACGAACGTCAGGCTCCCGTCCCACCAGCGGCTGAGCAGCCACAGGGTGCCGACGAAGAGAGCCAGCCGGAAGCACCGGAACAGCGCGCCGAACCCCGACTCCAGGTGGGCGCTGGAGATCACGCTCGTCACCAGCAGCAGGCTGAGCAGGAGCAGGTAGGCGCTGGGCCGGATGCGCAGCCGGAGGTTGACCGCGAGCGCCAGCGCGAACGCGGCGACCAGGGCGCCCATGGTGACCATCTGGATGAGGGAGCGGGGCAGCGGGACGATGGTCTTGGCCCCGGCGGAGCCGAGCGTGTTGAGGACCAGCAGTCCCCAGACGACCCCGACGATGCGCGGGGTGCCGGCCGTGGCCGGTTCCGCGGCGGTCTGTGTGTCCGTCCGTGTGTCCATCTCAGCCACCGGCCCCTGCGTCGAGGGTGCTGTCCGCGTCCTGCCGGTAGTCCGTGCCCTGCCACTCGTCGAAGTCGAGCACCCGGCTCGGGTCGTGGACGACGAACTGCCACGGTCCGAGGTAGACGTTGTCGTGCCAGTGGTTGTCCTGTTTGAGAGTGATCGCCTCGGCCACCTTCTCGCCCTTGTAGGGCGACCAGTCCGGATAGGTTCCGTAGTTGGACAGCACCGCCATGCGGTCGCACATATCGGTGCACTGGACCACGGACTTGTCGAGCACGAAACGGTTGCCGTGGATGTCCACCCGCTGGGTCTTCCAGCGGCAGTCGGCGTAGAGCGGCGCCTTGTCGATGGCCGGCTGCGTGCAGCGGTGGGTGTTCTTCACCAGCAGCGTGCAGTCACCGGACGAGGTGTTGGCCGGGCTGTTGCAGAACCGGTCGGCGTTCTCCCACAGGGTGATCCCGGACCAGTTGTCCTCCAGCACGTTCCGGTAGATGTCGATCTTGGCGGTGCGGGCCCGGACCCGTGGTTCGCCGCCGGACTCGGACAGGTAGACGGCCGCGTAGGGGAAGTTGTCCCCGCGGTCGGCGTACCTGCGGCCGTCGGCCCAGTTGTTCCGCCGGATCGTGTTGTTCCTGATGACCGCGTTGTAGCTGGTCTCGTAGATCAGCGCGGCACCGTCGTTCGCGTCGAGCACGTTGTCCTCGATGAGGAAGTCGTTGTTGTCGGTGTCGGCCCACAGCCCGGCCCCGTGGTTGCCGTGCACCCAGTTGCCGCGGATGTCCGCGCGGTCGACGGCCCAGAACTTGATGCCTCCGGTGCAGCCGCAGCCCTGCTGCCGCCGTTCCCAGTCGTCGGTGTTGTTGCCCACGATCTCGTTGTCCTCGACCACCAGGCCGCGGATCCCGCCGCCGCCCTTGTACGCGTTCATTCCGTACTGCCCGTTGTCGCGCAGGCAGCTGGCGCGGACCTGCTGGCGGGCCCCGGCCATCAGCCCCGCCCCGGAGTTGTCCTGGATCGTCGCGTGCTCGATCACCCAGCCGTCGGCCGAGTCGTGGTTGACCACGCCCTCGTTCTGCGGCGCGACGAAGTGCTGCACGGTCAGGTAGCGGATGGTGACGTCGCGGGCGGTGCCCGCGAACGCGTACTGGTTCTTCTTCCCGCCGTCGAGCACCGCGCCCGGCGCACCGAGGTAGCGGTCCCCGGTCTTGGGGATCACCTGGGCGTAGCGGTCCGGGTCGAGCCGGTGCCTGCCCGGCCGGAGCCAGAAAGTGGTGTGCGGCGGGCTGTTCCTCGTCTTCGCCGTCAGGTCCCCGACGACCGCGGGGTCGACCGTGACCGCGCCCGCCGGCGCCTTCGCCGGGCCGGCCGCGGGGTTGGCGCACACCCGGGCCACGGCGCGGGCCGCGGACGTGGCCGTGGACGGCGCGGCGGTCGGCTCCGCCGTCCCGGCGCCCGACGTGCTGTCGCAGCCGGTCGCCGTCAGCAGCAGGGCCAGCGCCAGCGCCAGCGGTGCCACCGTCGGCGCCCAGTGCCGCCTCTTGATCACCACGTGCCCCCTAGCCGCCGAACCTGAGCACGGTGGTGAACCCGCCCGCGCCGCCGGCGGGGCTGGTGCCGGTGCCGATCAGCGTCGTGGTGGGTTCCTTGCGCCCGAAGCCCGCGGAGTACCAGCCCAGCGGTGGGCCGGTCTCGCCGCGGTGTGCCCGCCAGGTCAGCTCCCCGGGCAGGTCGACCACCGCGGAACGCCCCTCGCCGTCCCGGATCCAGGTGAGCACCGCCCGGTTCCCGACCAGGTCCGCGGCGATCTCCGGGCCGAGGTGGAACGCCAGCCGCACGGTCCGGTGCGGGCCGCGCACCTCGTCGACGAGCTTCAGCTCCTGGCGCGCGGCCGTCAGCTCCACCCGGCGGCGGTGCACGGAGCCCTGGTAGCCGTCATGCTCGGCACACCAGTCGGCCGCTCCCTCGCCGGAGGTGTCCACGGCCAGCACGCGAGTGCGGGCCTGCCGGGTCCACAGGAAGGGGCCGCCGGAGACGGACTGGTCGGCGCCGTCCAGCTGCAGCGTGTTGTGGCCGAGGGTCGAGCGGAAGTACTGCCGCCATGCCGGCTGCCCGTGGTAGCAGTACGTCCCCGGGTCGGCGAGCACGTCGACGCCGTCGTGCCGGACCTCCACGGACAGCGCGTCCGCGTGGGCGTGCGCGGCGATGGACAGGAAGCCGTGCGGACCGCCGTCGCAGCGGCACCAGATCTCTCCCGGACCGCGCAGGATCGTCATGCCCGCGTCGGCGAAGTGCGCGGGCCGGTCCGCCGGACGGTCCACCGACGGTTCGGTGGGCTTGACGAGCGCGGCCAGCAGCGGGGTGCGGACGTCGGTGCCGGTCACCTCGGGCCACCAGCCGAGCCGGCCGAACACGGCGTCGCCGGTGGCGAGGAGCGAGGCCCAGCGGTCGGTGCCCGCGCCGTCCACGACCAGGCCGTGCCCGTCGTCCGCGTCGCCCTGGCGCGGCGGCCGCAGCCGGTTGTCCACGACGGCCGCGAGAGCGTCGGTCATCCGCAGCAGCACCAGCCGGACGGAGGCGGGGACCGGCACGCCCGCGGCGTCCGCCTCGGCCACCGCGGCCAGGCCGAGCTCCAGGACGAGTCCGTGGTACTCGGTGGCCAGCTCGCGGTTGAGGCCGGAGACGAAGGTGTTGCTCCGCAGGTGCCGCTCCAGCGACCGCAGCGCGTCGGCCCGCCAACGCGCCGAGGCGGGGAACCAGCCGAACGCGCAGGCCGCGGCGAACTGCCCGGCGGCCTCGGCGACGACGTGGTTGTTCGCCGAGGACCCCCGGCTGGGGAAGGCGGCCAGCCAGCGCTGGTGGTGCCAGATCTGGTTCAGCGCCACCGGGTTCTCCTCGAACAGCCCGGCCGCGCCCGGCCAGTCGTCGAGCAGCCGGCGGATCCACACCCAGGACAGCAGCCGGATGCCCAGCTCGATGCCGCTGACCCAGTGCACGCCGTGCAACGGGGGGTTGACCGTCCACCAGGACCGCAGGTGCTCGGCCACGCGCTCGGCATACCGCTCGTTCCCGGTGACCGCGTAGGCCGCGGCGAGCACGGTGAGGTACTGGTGCCGCGACGGCTCCCAGATCTGCTTGATGTCCCCGACCGCGTCCTCGTCGCGGTACGGCACGTCGAAGGCGTAGCCCCAGGGAGCCCGGCGCCCGGTCTTCGGGTCGTACCACCAGTCGGGGTCGGTGAGGTCGTCGCGGACCACCCCGAAGAACTCGGCGTGCCCGGACATCAGCCGGTCGGCCTCCGCGACGAGGCGCTTGGCGGCGTCCGGTGACACCTCGGCGAGCGTCCCCGCGGGCAGGACCGCGGTGAACCGGGCGCCGGTCACGGCCGGGCAGTCCGGCCGTACGGACCGCCACCGCCGTCTGCGCACCGTGTCGCCCACCCGGCCCGCGACCTCCCCCGGCCCCATCCGGGACAGCCGTCGCAGGTACCAGCCCGCGCTCATGCTCATCGGGCCCGCTCCAACTCCACGGGCGCGCCGGAGGCCAGGGCGCTGCGCACGGCGAGGGTGGCCGCCGTGGTCGCGACCAGCGACTCCAGCGGCACCGGCATCGGCCCGCCGGTCCGCACGGCCTTGACGAACGCGGCCAGTTCGGCGTTCTGCCCCTTGTCCCGGGCCCTGGGCAGCCGCGAACTCTGCCAGCGGCTGCGGCCGTACACCGAGGCACGCACGAAGTCGTCGAGCTTGAGCACCTTGCCGTCGGCGAGAAGGTCCAGGCTCTCCTTGGGGAAGCCCGGCGCGCCGGTGGTGACGTAGCTGATGGTGGCGGTGGAGCCGTCCGGGTAGCGGAGTACGACCTGCAGGTCCTCGTTGCCGGACGGGGCGACGGCGTAGACCGAGACCGGGTCGGCGTCGAGCAGCCAGCTCGCCGTGTCGACGAAGTGGCCGCCCTCGCCCTCGAACCGGGAGCCCTCGGTGCCCTGACGGAGATACCAACTGCCCTGCTGCAACCGGCCCGCGTTGACCAGGTAGCGCAGGCTCGCCGGACCGGTCCGGGCACCGAAGCGCCGCTTGGCCTCCGTCAGCAGCGGTGCGAACCGGCGGTTGAAGCCCACCTGGACGCGGTCGTTGCCGGACTCCTCCACCGCCGCGAGCACGCCTGCCAGTTCGTCCTCGGTGAGGGCCAGGGGCTTTTCCACGAACACCGTCTTGCCGGCCAGCAGCGCCTGGCGGGTGAGCTCGGCGTGCGAGCTGTGCCGGGTGACCACGAACACCGCGTCGATCGACTTGTCGCCGAGCACGGCGTCGAGGTCGGTGGTCGCCTCGGCGAAGCCGAACTTGCGCTGTGCGTTGGCCGCGGAGAGCGCCGTCGTGGTGACGACCGTCGACAGCTCGACGCCCTCGCGCCGGGCCAGGTGCGGCAGCAGCATCGACGTCGCGTAGTTCCCCGCGCCGACGAACGCGAGGCGCACCGGTGAGGTGGCGGACCGGGCCGGGGCGGGTGCGGTCCCGCTGCGGCGCACCGCGGGCACGGCCACCGACGGCGCCTGGGCCGTCTCCCCCTCCGGCGCCTCGTCCGGCTGTCCGGGGTAGCGGAACAGCACGGCCACGGCCTTCAACTCGCCGTCCTTCAGGCGCCGGTACGTCTCGACCGCGTCCTCGAAGTCGGCGACGTGGGAGACCAGCGGCTCCACGTCGACCCGGCCGCGGGCGACGAGGTCGAGGAAGCACGCGAGGTTGCGGCGCTCGGTCCAGCGCACGTAGCCGATCGGGTAGTCGCGCCCCTCCAGTTCGTACTCCGGGTCGTAGCGCCCGGGGCCGTACGACCGTGAGAACCGGACGTCGAGCTCCTTCTCGTAGTACGCGTTCCACGGCAGGTCCAGGCGGCACTTGCCGATGTCGACGACCCGGCCGCGGTCCCGGCAGAGCCTGGCGGCCAGCTCGACGGGCTGGTTGCTGCCACCGCCGGCGGCCAGGTACACCTGGTCCACGCCGTGCCCGTCGGTGAGTTCGGCGACGGCGGCCTCCAGGGCCGCGGACGCGGGGTCGCCGCAGGCCACGGCGCCCAGCCGCTCGGCGAGTTCGCAGCGTGCCGGGTCGGGGTCGGCGCCGACGACGCGGACCCCGGAGGCGGTGAGGAGCTGTGCCACCAGCTGGCCGATCAGGCCGAGGCCGATGACCAGGGCCACCTCGCCGAGCCGCGGCTCGCCCTGGCGGACGCCCTGCATCGCGATCGACCCGACGGTGCCGAAGGCGGCATGGCGCGGCGCGAGGCCGTCGGGCACCGGGGTGTAGAGGTTCTTCGGCACCCAGTTCAGCTCGGCGTGCAGCGCGTGCTCGTTGCCGGCGCAGGCCACCAGGTCGCCGGCCTTCACGTCGTCGACGCCGGCGCCGACCTGCTCGACCACCCCGCACAGCGAGTAGCCGAGCGGCGTGTAGGAGTCCAGCTTGCCCATCACCTTGCGGTAGGTGGCGGGCAGTCCGTTGGTGGCCACGCTCTGCATGACCTTGGCCACCTGGTCGGGGCGGGAGCGGGCCTTGCCGAGCATCGACATGCCGGCCTCGGAGACCTTCATGAGCTCGGTGCCGGTGGAGATCAGCGAGTAGGCGCTGCGGACCAGCACCCCGCCCGGCTTGCATCCCGGGACCGGAACGTCGAGCACCGCCAGCTCGCCGCTCTTGTAGTTCTGTACGACCTGTTTCACCGAAGTCCCCTGATTCCTAAGCCGTCAGCCGAGTGCGCTGGCCGGACCCGGAGGTCGCGTCGCGATACCAGTACTCGAGGGTCAGTACGTGCCACAGATGTTTCGAGTTGTCCCGCTGCCCGGCGGCGTCCTCGGCGACCAGCCGCTGCAGTGCCTCCCGGCGCAGGAACCCCGAGCGGACGAGTTCGCCGTCGTCGACCACCTCGCGCACCAGCGGTGCCAGGTCCCGGCTCATCCAGGCCCGCAGCGGGGCGCTGAACAGGCCCTTGGGCCGGTACACGATCTCCCGGGGCAGCACGGAGGTGGCCGCCTCCTTGAGGACGGCCTTGCCCTGCCGTCCGACGATCTTGCGGTCGCCGGGCACGGTGAACGCGGCCTTGACCACCTCGACGTCCACGTACGGCACGCGCACCTCGGTGGAGGCGGCCATGCTGGAGCGGTCGGTGTACGTGAGGTTCAGGCCCGGCAGGAACATCCGGGCGTCGGTGAGGCACATGCGGTTGACGAAGTCGTCGAGGTCGTTGTCCGCGTAGACGTCCGCGTGCTCGGTCAGCACGTCCTCGACCGTCCCGGCCAGGTCGGGATCGAGGAGGGCGAGCAGCTCGTCCCGGTCGTACATGGTGTAGCTGCGCCGGAAGGCGGTCTCCTCCGGCAGGTCGGCGAAGGAGAGGAACCGCTTGGCGAAGCGCACCGACCGGTACCCGCGGCGGCTCGTCGCGACCGGCAGCCGGTCCACGGCCGCGGACACCCCGCGCCGCAGCGGCCGCGGGACCCGCTGGTAGCGCAGCGCGATCAGGTTGGCCAGGTGCTTGCGGTAGCCGGCGAACAGTTCGTCCGCGCCCATTCCCGAGAGCATCACCTTCACCCCGGCCTCGCGTGCGGCCCTGCAGATCAGGTAGGTGTTGATCGCGGCGGGGTCGCCGATCGGCTCGTCCAGGTGGTAGGTCATCCGGGGCAGCAGGTCGAGCACGTCCGGCGCGATCTCGATCTCGTGCAGGTCGACGCCGAACCTCTCGGCCACCTGCCGGGCGTAGCGCAGGTCGTCCGGCATCGCCTCGAACCTGGCGTCCTCGGCGCGGAACCCGATCGTGTAGGCGGAGATCCCCGGCTGGTGACGGGCCGCCAGCGCGGTCAGGTAGCTGGAGTCGAGGCCGCCGGAGAGGAAGGTCGCCACGGGGACGTCGGAGAGCAGATGGCGCCGGGTCGACTCCTCGACGATCGCGGCCAGGTCCGGCCGCTCGCCGGCCAGGGCCCGCGCCCGGCCCTCGGCCGCGACGTCCTTCAGGTTCCAGAACCGGCCGCGCTCCACCCGGCCGTCGGGCCGGCACCGCAGCCAGCTCCCCGGCTGCAGCTTCTCGGCCTCGCGGAACGCGCACCGCGAGTCCGGCACCCAGTAGTACAGGAGCGAGGCCACCAGCGCCGCGTCGTCCACCTGCAGCGTCCTGCCGGTGGCGACGGAGAGCGCCTTGAGCTCGGAGGCGAACACCAGGCCGCCGCCGCGCCGGAGCAGGAACAGCGGCTTGATGCCGAGCTGGTCGCGGGCGAGCACCAGGTCGCCGGTGCGCTCGTCGAAGATCCCGAAGGCGAACATGCCGCGCAGCCGGGGCAGGCAGTCCGTGCCCCAGCGCCGCCATGCTTCGAGGAGCACCTCGGTGTCGGAGGTGCCGCGGAAGCGCACTCCGCCGGCTTCCAGCTCGGCCCGGAGTTCCGGCGCGTTGTAGAGCTCGCCGTTGTACGTCAGGACGAGGCCGTCCGAGGCCATCGGCTGGGCGCCGGTGTCGGACAGGTCGATGATGGCGAGCCTGCGGTGCCCGAGGTGGACCTCGCCGTCGCCCACGAGGTGGCTGTAGCGGCCCGACCCGTCCGGGCCGCGGTGGGCGAGGGTGTCGGTGAGCCGGTCGGTGACGATCTTTCCGTCCGGCCAGCGGTAGGTACCTGCGATGCCGCACATGTGCTACCGCGCCTCCTGGTCGTTGTCCGGGCCGCGGACGGCCCACACCGGCTGCCGCTCCGCCCGCCGCCGGCCGGTCCCCGACTGCGGAGCCGGGCGCTCGCTCCGGCCGCGCAGCGCGGTCTGCAGCCCGTCCCACAGGGTGCCGTCGGTCCGGTCCCGCGGATCTGGGTCGATCAGCACCACGCCGATCACCGGGATGCGCTGGTCCGCGAGCTGCCGGGCCACGGTGTGCAGCCAGGCGGCGCCGGCGTGTCCGGCCCGTACCACGAGCACGGTCTGGGCGCCGAGGTACTGCAGGTCGGTCCACGCCGTGCCCGGCGCCACCGAGCCGACGCCGATGGTGCGCTCCTGGGGAGCCACGGTCGCGGCGTGCTCGGCGCCGACCACGGTCGGGTCGCCGGGCCTTTGGTGGCGGCCGGCCAGCTGCTGGCGGGGCAGTGCGTCGACGACGGTCACCGGCCCCTCCGCCGCCAGGTTCCTGGCGAGGTCCAGGGCGATCACGCCCGTCGCACGCGCGCAGCCCAGTTCCAGCAGCGACACAGGTTCCGTGGAGCCGCGCAGGGCGCGGGCCAGGGAGGCGGTGAGCCGTTCGCGGGCCAGCCGGGTCCGGCGGCGCTGCCAGGGCCTGCCCGGCCGGCGGGGCAGTTCCGCGACGACCGAGGCGCCCAGGTTCGCCGCGATGTCCCGGCGCAGCACGGGGCGGTCCGCCACCACCGTGCCGACCGCGGCCCCCGCGAGTCCGAGGAAGAGCCCGAGGACGAGGCCGATCGCGCCGTCGGTGGCGGCGGCCTTGGGCAGGGAGTGATGCAGCGCGCGCGGGGTGTCCACGATCTGCGTGCCGGCGACGACCTGGGGTGCGCCGGTCCGCGCGTCCGCGGCGCGCTCGTCGAAGTCGGAGATGCGCGAGTTGAGTTCGGCGCGGCGGGCGAAGAGCGACTCGAGGGTCGCCGACGCCTTCGGGTCGCTGCCCGCCGACTGGTTGCCGATCTCCTTGTTGACCTGGGCGAGTTCGTCGCGCATGCGGTCGCGCTGGTCGATCAGGGCCTGGGACTCGGCCTGCGCGGTCCTCAGCATCCGCTGCACGTGGTCCGCGACGAACGCGTCGGCCAGCGCCTTGGCGCGCGCCACCGCCTGGGCGTCGGTGTCGCCGGTCACGGTGATCTGCAGCAGGTTGTTGGTCAGGCCGGTGCCCCGGTAGTCCTTCAGGAAGTCCTCGGGTTTCGCCGTGGACCTGAGGGACCGCAGGGCCTTGTCGGCGATCTGCGTGGTCTGCAGCAGCTGGACGTCGGTGCGGATCAGTGTTCCGGTGTCGTTCGGCTGGTCCGCTTCGTGCGCGACCAGCACCTCGGTCACCGCGGTCGGCGCCGGCGGCAGGGCGACCGCCAGGCCGGAGCCCGCGACCAGGCCGAGGAGCGCCGTGGCGTACCAGAGGCGGCGGCGCCTGCGCACCGCCACCACCAGGGCCTGCAGGTCGAGAAGCGGAGTGGCGGCCGACGACTCCGCGGTCGTGCTGGTCGTCACGCTGAACCTCCTGTGGCCTGGCCGCGAACCGCGAGTGCGAGAGTGGCGTCGTCCGGAGGCAGGCCGGCTGGCCGGGTCTCACGGGCGCGGACGGGGTCGGCGACGACGATGCCGAGGACCTCGTGCCGGCCGTCCGCGCATGCCTCGGCGATGCCGGCGAGTTCCTCCGCGGTCCAGTTGCCGGCGCTCAGGACGACGAGCGCGCCGGACTCGGTGTCGCGGTCCGGCACGATCGGCCGGTCCACCGAGACCTCCACGATCCGCAGCTGCGGATCGCTCTTGGCCTCGGCGGCGAGCCGTCCGGCGGCGCTGCGGGCGAGGCCGTCGCCGTCCGGTACGACCACCAGCAGCCGCCTGGGGGCGGGCAGTTGCTCCCGGAGGCGGGAGCAGACCCGGCGATAGCGGATCCGTCGGGCAGCCTCGTCGTCGGACCTTGGCGGGGTCGGCAGGTCCCACCGGGTGCCGGTGCCGAGGAGGCGGTGGATCCAGCCGCGCCGGGCGCCCTTCTCCGGCCGGTGCGCGCCGCGGCCTGACTCGGGCACCTCCACGGTGCCGAGGAGTGCCGCGCCCAGCGCCGCGGTGAGCTCCGGTTCGGTGCGCAGCCGGCGGTTCGTCCGGGCGGCGGCGAGGTGGCCGACGACCGCGAACAGGAAGAACAGCAGCGCTCCCGCGCCGATGAACTGCACGCGCGTCGGAGGCGCCTCGCCGGTCGGCCGGGCCGCCGGGCCCATGACGACCATCCCGGCCTTGTTGGACGCCGGGTCGGCCTCGTCCAGCTTGGTCATGGCCTCCTCCAGCGAGGTGCTCAGCTTCTCCAGCTCGGTCCGGGCCTGCACCCCCTCGACGGTCTGCCCGGGATCGGACGCGTCGGCCAGTTCGGTGATACGGCGGTTGGTCTCCTCGACCTGCTTGCGCAGCGCCTCGGCCTCGGTGGCCGCCGCGGAGTCGGTGCCGCCGCCGGCGACCCGCGCGGCGAACTTGACGAACTGCGCGGCCACCTGGTCGGAGAGCTGCTGCGCGCGCCGGGGGGTGTCGGCCGTGCCGGAGATCTTGATGATGTTCCCGTCGGCGGCCGAGGCGGTCACCCGGCCCCGCAGTTCGGCGGCGCTGACGTCCCGCCAGTTCAGTGCGGCGGCCGCGCGGTCGACCACCGTCGAACTGGTCGCGATGTCCACCTGGGTCAGCAGCTCGCGCTCTTCCCACTGTCCCGGCAGCAGCACCGACGCCGAGGTCGTGTACCGCGGCGGGAACACCACCGAGGCGCCGTAGCCGACGAGCGCGCCCACGGCGGCGATGACGGCGAGAAACCGCCAGCGCCGGCGGAATATCCGCCCGATGGTGACCAGACGTATCGATTCCTCGCTCAACTGCGCTGCCTCTTCTTTCTTGTTCGAACCCGATCGGCCGCCGGCACCGGAGTGTGGTCACGGCAGGCGGCGGTGTAGGCAGCAAGCAGCGACGCTTGCGAGTTGCGCCAGGAGAGCGGCCCGCTGACCCGCTCCTGGCCGATCCTGCCCATCCGGGCCCGCTGGTCCGGGTCGTCGAGGAGCTTCGCGACGAGCGCGGCGAACTCGGTCTCGTCGTCGGCGGCCGCGTAGACGGCGGCCTCCCCGGCGGAGACGCGGGCTTCCTTCAGGTCGAACGAGACGATCGGCCGGCCCATCGCCATGTACTCCAGGACCTTGTTCATGGTCGACACGTCGTTGAGCGGGTTGCACGGGTCGGGCGACAGGCAGACGTCCGCGGTGGAGAGGTAGCGCACCAGGTCGGCGTCCGGGATGCGTCCGGTGAACTGCACCTGGTCGTCGAGCCCGAGCCGCCGGGACAGCTCCACCATCGCGTCGTAGGCGTCGCCGGAGCCGACGAACACCGCGTGCCAGTCGGTCCGGCCGAGGTCGTCGCGGAGCTTCGCGAGGGCCCGCAGGGCGTAGTCCACGCCGTCCTGGGGGCCCATGACGCCGAGGTAGCAGAGCAGATGAGGCTTGCCGCGCTTCAGCTCCGGCTCGGGCGGCACCGGCTGGAACCGCTCGACGGCGGGTGCGCTGCGCACCACGAAGACGTCCTCGGGGCGCCGGCCGCCGCGGCGGATCGCGACGTCGCGGTAGCTCTCGTTGGTGGCGAGGACGATGTCCGCGGCCCGGTAGGTCCACCGTTCCAGCGCGCAGACGGCGCGGTAGAGCAGGTCCTTGCCGCGGTCGAACCGGGAGAGGTACAGCTCGGGTACCAGGTCGTGCTGGTCGAAGACGAACCGCGCGCCGCGCCTCTTGAGCCACAGCGCGGGCAGGAACAGCAGGTCGGGCGGGTTGCAGGCGTGGACGACGTCGACCGGGCCGACCTTGCGGGCCAGCCGCGCCGTGTGCCAGAGCGCCGACCCGTACTCCTTCAGGTAGCCGGCCGGGCCCCCGGTGGCGGCGCGCAGCGGGTAGCGGTGGATCGACACCCCGTCGATCACCGCCTCCGGCTCGGTGTCGCGCTTGGTGCCCTGCGGACAGATGACGTGCACCGTCCAGCCCGCGTCGCGCAGCGTCGTGCACTCCTGCCACACCCGGCGGTCGAACGGCACCGACAGGTTCTCCACGAGGATCAGCGCGCGCCGGCCGGAGCCGGCGCCGCCCGTAACGTCACCAGGCAAGGCCCACGTACCCCGGTTCGGTCCGGCGCGTCTCGGCGTCGGGAAGGCGGACGAGGTCGACGATCACGGGTCCTTCGCCGTGCGGCAGCGCCGCCGTCACGGCGGGCTCCCTGGTCCCGACCAGACACACCTCGGCGTGGTCGAGCACCTCCTCGACGGAGTCCGCGAGCAGCTGCGCGAGGTGCGGCAGCCGGGTCTCGATGTACTCGCGGTTCGCGCCGATCAGCCGGGAGAGGCTCACGTTGGCGTCGTAGATCTTGATGTCGTAGCCCTTGCCGAAGAGCCGCTCCGCCAGCTCGACGAGCGGGCTCTCGCGCAGGTCGTCGGTGCCGGGTTTGAAGGACAGCCCGAACATCCCCACCCGGCGTTTCCCGGTGCGTTCGACCAGGTCCACCGCGCGCTGCAGGTGATCGGAGTTGGAGGTCAGCACGTGGGCGAGGATGGGTACCGAGACGTCGGCCCGCCGGGCCGCGTGGACCAGGCTGCGCAGGTCCTTGGGCAGGCAGGAGCCGCCGAAGGCGAAGCCGGGGCGCAGGTAGGCGGGGCTGATGTTCAGCTTGCGGTCGGCCAGGAACACGTCCATCACCTGGTGCGAGTCCACCCCGAGCGCCTGGCAGACCGCGCCCAGTTCGTTGGCGAAGCCGATCTTGAGGCCGTGGAACGCGTTGTCCGCGTACTTGATCGCCTCGGCCGTCGGCACCGGCACCCGGAACACCTCGCCGGGCAGGCCCTCGTACAGCGCCAGTACCGCGTCGCCGCTGGCCGGGTCGAGTTCGCCGACGACGGTCTTGGGCGGGTCGAAGAAGTCCCGCACGCTCGTGCCCTCGCGCAGGAACTCCGGGTTGACCGCGACCCCGAAGTCGACCCCGGCGGTGCCGCCGGTGTTCTTCTCCAGGATCGGCACCAGCAGGTTCAGGCAGGTGCCCGGGAGCATGGTGCTGCGGAAGACGACGGTCTGCCACCCGCCCCGCTCGGCCAGCGCGGCACCGATCTGCTCGGTGACCCGCTCCAGGAACGTCGTGCACAGGCTGCCGTTGGGCTCCGAGGGCGTGCCCACGCAGACCAGCGACACGTCGCTGTTCATGATCGCCTCGCGGACGTCGCCGGTGGCGCGCAGGGCCCCCGTCCGCACGACCTCGGCGAGGAGTTCGCCGATACGTTCCTCCACCACCGGAGCCTTGCCGTCGTTGACCAGGTCGACCTTCACCTGGTTGACGTCCACCCCGATGACCTCGTGGCCCATGCTGGCCAGGCACGCGGCTGATACGCAGCCCACGTAGCCGAGCCCGAAAACGCTGACTCTCATGACTGGTCCCTCCCCCAGGCAGGCCCTGGTGGCCTGCGGTCCGCACGTCGGCCGGACGGCGCCCCCCGCGCATCAGTAGGCCCCCTGCCCGTGGAGCACCGCGCGCATCGTCTTCCACAAGATCACTGTGTCGAGGGCGAGCGACCAGTCCTCCACGTACCGCAGGTCGAGGCGGACCGCCTCCTCCCACGGCAGGTCGCTGCGCCCGCTGATCTGCCACAGACCGGTGAGTCCGGGCTTGACCAGCAGCCGCCGACGGATGTCCGGGTCGTACGCGGCGCACTCCTCCGGCAGCGGGGGCCGCGGGCCGACGAGTGACATCGCTCCGGTGAGCACGTTGAAGAGCTGCGGGAGTTCGTCGATCGAGTACCGGCGCAGCACGGCTCCGACCCTGGTCACCCGCGGGTCCCGGCGGACCTTGAACAGCAGTCCCGCGCCCTCGTCGCGGTCGGCGAGCTCGGCGCGGGCCCGGTGCGCGCCGTCGACCATGGTGCGGAACTTGAGAATCGTGAACTCCCGGCCGTCCTTGCCGACCCGGCGCTGGCGGTAGAAGGCCCCGCCCCGGCTGTCGGCCAGCACGAGCAGTGCGACGAACGCCATCAGCGGCGCGAACAGCACCAGCAGGAGCGTCGCGCCCACCCGGTCGACGACTTCCTTGATGGCCCGGCGGCCCCCGGTGAAGGTCGGCAGGCTGACCCGCAGCAGCGGGATCCCGAGCACCGCGTCGACGTGCAGCCGCGGGCCGGCCACCTCCATCAGCACGGGGGCCACGACCATCTCGGCGTCGCTGCCTTCGAGGTTCCAGGCCAGCCGCTGCAACCGGTCCGGCGTCCAGTGCGGGTCCGGGGTGACCGCCACGACGCGGTAGCCGTCGTGGCGGACGTGCTTGGCGACGTCCGTCAGTCCGCCGACGACCGGCACGCCGTCCAGTTCGTCACCGTCGAGCCCGCGGCCGTCCGTCGTGCAGACCGCCTCCACCCGCCAGCCGATGTGCGGGAACTTGCGGGTCCGGGTGATCAGGTCGCCCAAGGTGGCCGGGCTCCCGGCGGCGAGCACCGGTCTCAGGCACCGCCCGTCCTTGCGCCGTCTGTGCAGATCGAGGCGGAGCAGGTACCGCGCGGTCATGGTGACGAGCCCGATCGCGGGGATCGCGACGAAGATCCAGAGTTTGATGTTGCGTGAGGTGAGGGCGATCCCGCCGAGCGCGAGGACGACGGTCGCCGCGAACAGCGAGCGTCCGAGCCGGCGGAATTCCTCGGCGCCCTGGCCGAGCACGGCCGGTGCCCACGAGCGGCCGACCACGAGCGCGGACAGCACCAGCAGTTCGGTGCCGAACGCGAGGATCCCCCACTTCTCATGCCAGTTGGCCGCGTCGCGGCCCCCGAAGAACTCTCCGATGCCCGCCACCACGATGGCCGTGGCGACGGTGTCACTGATGATCACGGTACGCCGGTACCGCTGTTCCCATTCGATCGCCGGCCTGTTGGTTCCCCCGTGCGCCAGACGCCCGTGCGCCGGCGGAAAAGGGCCGACTAGTCCCCCCTGCCGCACAGAAACCCCCCGGTCCCCAGTGGTTCGACATGGTGCCCTGACACCGTTCCTCCCCTGGGAGGCCCCCGCCTCCCGTACGCTTCCGCCCCCGGGAGGCCCCCCGGCTCCCCGCGCCGCGCTGTTCCTCCGACGGACGGCCCCCGCCCTCCGCGTCTGACATCCCGGCTACTTCAGCGCTGCTCGGACAACCCGCCCGTGCAGCGGCGGAGTCGCCTGCTCCGCAAAGCTCTCCAGGTGCGTGGGAATCCGTCGAGACCGCAGGTGCTCCCCGCACCCGAAGTCCCTTCCGATTTCCCCGAGTTGATCATCCCGGCCCCGACGGCGCGGACGCGGCCACTGGCCGCCCGCAACGTCTGACCCATGGATCATCATTTGTCGCCCCGTGTCCCAGCATGCGAAGCAGGGTCAATCTAGACCATCTACGCCCGTCTGAAGAGAGGGCTGTGTGGAATTTGTGCTGGCTATTTGAAGACGGGTCAACGGACGGGCGACTGACCACGGGTGCCTCCGCGACCGGCGATGTTCCGCGTGACCTGCGACGACGGGAGTTCTCCGGACACCGGCACCATCGGAAAACCCGCAGCGCCCCTGCCCTGGCAACTGGCCTGCATTCGTGGGCCGTTCGGCGGATTCCCGTCGGTTGAGCACCGGTCCGCGGGCTGCGGGGCAGGCGGACGACGGCACCCGGGAAGGGATCTTCACACTTCTGCCGGCACGAGAAGTGCACGCCGAGGACGGCCCCGGCCGGGGCCGCACCGGACGTCGCGCGCAGCCGTCCCCGCGTCCGGGGCCCGGACCGGACCGGGATCGTCTCGGCGCTCACCGTGGCACCTCTGCCCAACGCGCGAGTCCCGTAAGCGCCGTTACCGCAACCGCCGCATGGGGCGCGGAGTCAACTTCGCCCTTCACCGAACCAATTTCCGTCGCTCAAACGATCTGGCGGGGCGGCTGATCGGCCAGGATGCGCCAGACCCGGAGAACGTCGTCCCGGCGCCGCTTGCGCCGACCTACGGTCCCTGCATCGGGCGGGCCGGCGACCGCTGGTCCGTCGCCATCCGCATGCGAAGGGGAGGCGCCAGTATGGCGAGCGTGGAAGTGTCGCTGAAGGAAATGATGGCCGGGGTGGAGGGGGCGCTGGGAGCCGCGGTCGTCGACTACACCAGCGGCATGGCCCTGGGGACACTGGGCGGAGGCAAGGACCTCGATCTGACCGTCGCGGCGGCCGGGAACACGGATGTCATCCGGGCCAAGGTGCGCACGATGAGCGAGCTGGGCCTCAAGAGCCGGATCGAGGACATCCTGATCACACTGGAGAAGCAGTATCACCTGATCCGTCTGATCACCGGCCGCAGCGGGAACGGCCTGTTCCTCTACCTGGTGCTCGACAAGGGGCGCTCGAACCTCGCCATGGCCCGTCACCAGCTGAAGCGGGTCGAGGAAGAACTCGAGGTCTAGCGATTCCCGGGTTCCGGGACTTCGTGCGCCCATGATGTGAAAACTTCTTCAAGTGACCACATCAGCATGATCCCAACTCATGTCTGCGCACGGCCCCGGACGGCAAGGATCGGCCGCACAGGGCCAGTGCGGCGGTGTCGCAAGGCGCCGCCGCACCTCGGCGCCCCCACCCGTCCCGGCAGAGAGCGAGCGGTCATGCAAGTCCCCCTCTACCAGGCCAAGGCGGACTTCTTCCGCATGCTCGGGCACCCGGTGCGGATCAGGGTCCTGGAACTGCTCCAGCACGGGCCCGTACCGGTACGGGATCTGCTCGCCGACATCGAGATCGAGCCGTCCAGCCTCTCCCAGCAACTGGCCGTCCTGCGCCGCTCCGGCATCGTGGTCTCCACCCGGGAGGGCTCCACCGTCCGCTACGCACTGGCCGGCGGGGACGTCGCCGAACTCCTGCGCGCGGCCCGCCGTATCCTCACCGAGCTCCTCGACGGGCAGAACGTCCTCCTCGCCGAACTGCGCCAGGCCGACGCGTCCGCTCCCCCGATGTCCACGAGCAGCCGCGGCTGACCGGCGTCCCCGGCTCCGAGGAGCCGCCGTCACGCCTGGGCCGGGGCGCCGCCCTCGTACGCCGCCCGCAGCACGGCGAGCGCCTCGTCGGTCGTGACCGGCCTCGGGTTGGCGTACGGCTGCCCGGCGACCTGGGCGGCGGCGACCGCCAAGTCCGCTTCCTTCAGGCCGAGTTCGGCGAGGGAGCCGGGTGCGCCCAGCCGGGCCGCGAGTTCCCTGAGGGCCGCCGGGGCGTCATCCGCGCCGAGAGCCCGGGCGACGGCGGCGGCCGCGTCCGGGGCGGCGGGCGCGTTGAAGGCGAGGGCGTACGGCAGGACGACGGTGTGCGTCTCGGCGTGCGGCAGGCCGAAGCTGCCGCCGAGGACATGGCACAGCTTGTGGTGCAGGCCCATGGTGGTGGCGCCCAGGCAGGCCCCGCACAGCCAGGCGCCGTACAGGGCGCGGGAGCGGGCCGGTACGGCGTCCGGGGCCGCGGCGATCTCCGGCAGCGCGCCCGCCAGCGCCCGTACGCCCTCCTCGGCCATGAGCGCGACGAGCGGCGAGCCGTCGGGGGCGTAGAGCGCCTCGACGGCGTGCGCGAGGGCGTTGATCCCGCTGGTCACCGAGAGCGGGACGGGCAGGGAGAGGGTGAGTTCGGGGTCGTAGACGACGCTGCGCGGCAGCACGACGGGATCCCGGCCGGTGCGTTTGACCCCGTGCTCGGTCAGACCCCAGACCGGGGTCATCTCGGAGCCCGCGTAGGTGGAGGGCACGGCGATCAGCGGGAGCCCCGTGCGCAGCGCGACGGCCTTGCCGAGGCCGATGGCCGAGCCGCCGCCGACGGCCACGCAACCGTCGGCGCACGCGGCCCGGGCCGCCTCGACACCCCGGTCGGCGACCTCCACGGGGACGTGCATCCGGGCCCCCGTGTGCAGGCCCGCGCAGGCGTCCCCCAGCGAGTCGGCGACCGCCCGCGCCGTCGCCGCGCCCCGTTCGCCGCTGAGCACGAGGAGCCGGCGCAGACCGAGGTGCCGGGCCTCCTCGGCGGGGGCGGTGAACGCGGCCCCGGGCCGGAACACCACTCGGCAGGGACGGGTCTCGTACACGAAGTCCAAGGGGGTCACGAGCGCTCCAGGACGAGGTCGAAGCGGGCATGCCGGAACGGGTTCGGCACGCCGAACTCCGCGGCCAGGGCGGGGTCGTCGGTCGGGGTGAAGTCCTTGACGAGGCTCTCCTTGACGGCGAACACCGCGTCGGAGTCCAGGTACTCCCCGCCGGCGACGAAGATGTGCGTGGTGACCGGCGCGTGCCCCGCGGCGGAGACGATGAAGTGAATGTGGGCGGGGCGGTAGGGGTGCCGTCCGGTGGCCTTCAGGAGGGCGCCCACCGGGCCGTCGGACGGGATCGGGTAGGCGCTCGGCACACAGGTGCGGAACCGGAAGCGGCCCTCGCCGTCGGCGGTGAACAGGCCGCGGCCGTTGCCCGGCGGCTGGACGTCGGGCTGCTGCACGTCGTAGAAGCCGCGCGGGTCGGCCTGCCACACGTCCAGGACCGCGCCCGGCAGCGGGGTGCCGTCGGCGGAGCGGACGACGCCGCTGACCACGCACGGTGCACCGCCGCCCACCAGGTCGATGTCGGCGCCGAGTTCCCGGACCGGGGACTCGGTCATGTGGAAGGGGCCGAGGACGGTCGACTCGGTGCCGCCGGGGTCGCTGTGCCCGTTGACCCTCTCGACCAGCATCGACAGGCCCAGGACGTCGGAGAGCAGGATGAACTCCTGCCGGGTGTCCGTGCAGGTCTGCCCGGTCTCGGTGAGGAACGCGATCGCCGCCTCCCACTCGCGCCGGGTCAGCCGGGTCTCGCGCGTGAAGGCGTGCAGATGGCGGATCAGCGCGGCGAGCAGCTCGCGCAGCCGGGGGTCGTCGGTGCCTCGCAGGCTGTCCACGGCCTCCGCGGTGACTGCGTCGTCGGTTGTCATGCCGGCTCCTTGCCCGGAGGAACAGTGACCTTGAGTGATCGTAATCCCGTTAACCGTTCAATGAACCGCACCCACGCGCGCGTCCGCCCGCGTCTACTTGATGAGCGCGTTGGCCACCACCACGATCACCCCGAGCAGCGCGTCCAGCGTGCCGATCAGCGCGGCGGCCGGCCAACTCCGGTGCGACCAGCGGGCGGTGACGAGTCCGAGGCCGAACAGGATGGCGATGTTCAGGACGAACGCCGGGTACTCGACGCCCTTCGGCGGCCACCAGCCCCAGCCGGCGCCCGCGAGCAGGAAGACCGTGGGCAGCACGGCGGTGACCAGCGGCCATTCGTCGGCCAGGGTGTGCAGCGCGTCCCAGCGCCGGTGCGGGGCCCGCTCGGCGATGTAGTGGGCGTAGCCGTGCGCCAGGGCGGAGGCGCAGGCGGTGACCAGCAGCCAGAGGGCGTCGTAGCGCCGGCCGGCCTCGGAGGTGTGGCCGTACTGGCTGAGCGCGGCCACCATCGAGCAGGCCAGCACGGCGCCGTAGACCCCGCCGAACAGGACGGCCTCTCGGGTGTCGTGCGCACGCGGCTCCGGCCCGGCCGCCGTGGAGTCAGCCATGTCCTCCACGATCACCCGGGCCGGACCCGGCCGCCACCGGGCGCGGCACGACGAAGTGTCCTCCCACCAGCCCGGATGCCGCACATCCTGTCCACGCCCGGGGCACCGGCGGGCTCGCTAGGGTCGCCGTATGACGACGCACAGCTTCGCCCTGCACATCCCCGACGCCGAACTCGAACCCGACCCGCTCGACCCGGCGCAGATCGTCTCCGGCACGCCCGAGGTCACCGGGAAGGTGGTCTGGGAGTCGGCCGACGGCAAGCAGCTCCGCGGGATCTGGCAGATCACCCCGGGGGTGGTCACCGACACCGAGGCCGACGAGCTGTTCGTGGTGGTCAGCGGCTCGGCGACCATCGAGGTCGAGGGCGGGGCGACGTTCACCGTGGGCCCCGGCGACATGGCCGTCCTGCGCGCGGGCGACCGCACCACCTGGACGGTGCACGAGACGCTGCGCAAGGCGTACGCGATCACTCTGTGAGCACGGCCGGCGTGGGCGCGCTCAGCGGTTCGTGGCCGCCGGCATGTTGTAGGGCGTGACCACCTGGATCGCCGACGGCAGGGTCGGGCCGGCCGGGGGCAGTGCGCCCTGGGCGCGCATCACCAGGTGGCAGGCCTCGCGCATGTCCTGGCGCAGGTCGTGGTGGAGGACGGCGGACAGCCGCTGCTCGCGCAGCAACCGGGTGTTGTCGTGGTCCAGGTCGTGGGCGATGAACACGGCGCACTCGCGGTCCAGGTCGGCGAAGGCGCGCAGGGTGGCGATGTTCCCGCCGCCGATCGAGTAGACGGCGCGGATCTCCGGGTCGCGTTCCAGGGCGGCGCGGACCAGGTCGTACTGGGTGGCGTCCAGCCCCTGTCCCTCGGCGATCTCCACCAGGGTGCGCTCGGGGTACCGGGCCCGCATGGCGCTGCGGAAACCCATCTCGCGCTCCTCCTCGTTGCGGAAGAAGCCGCTGCTCAGGCTGGTGAGGACGTTGCCGGGCCGGTCACCGAGCCACTGGCCCATCAGGTAGGCCGCGGTGGCGCCTGCGGCCCGGTTGTCGCTGCCGACGTAGGCCAGCCGGCCGCTGGCGGGCAGGTCGGTGACGAGGGTGACGACCGGGATGTCCGCCGACCTGAGCCGCCCGACGGCGGCGGTGATCTCGGGGACGTCCGGTGCCTTGAGGATCACGCCCTGCGAGCCGCGGCGGGCTATCCGGTCCAGCGTCCGCACCAGTTCCGCGACCGGTCCGGTCTCCCGGAAGTGGAACCGGGAGCGCACCACCGCCGGGTGCAGGGCCGGCAGCTCGGCCTCCAGCGCGCCCCGCACGGCCGTGGTGAACCGCTCCGGCGCCTGCATCACGATGTCGACCATGAAGGTGCGGCCCACCAGCCGGACCTGGGTACGCTGCCGGTCCAGATCGGCGATGGCCCGCTCCACCTCGCGGGCGGTGCTCTCCCGGACACCGCCCCTGCCGTTCAGGACCCGGTCCACGGTCGCCTCGCTGAGCCCTGCCTGCCGGGCGATCTCACGGATGGGGAAGGGGTGGCCCACGGGCTGCCTCCTTGACGGGTTTTTGACGGGTCGCTGCTGGTTGTTCGACGGGTTTGTGCTGACAAGAATGGCAGAGCCCCGCCGTGGCCGAGACCGCGGCCGAGACCGAAAGCAGGACATCGATGTCCCTCGCCGCCGAACAGGGCCGTGCCTGGCTCTCGCCGCAGGACCGCGACCTCGACGCCTTCCGTGCCCTGGTCGAGCGGACCACCGACCGGACCGCCTACCCGCACGCCTCGGCCGTCGAGGAGAACGTCCTCGTCTACGACAGCGCGCGACTGCGCACCACCGGTGCGGCCCACGAGGTGCGGACCGAACTCGTGCGCGCCCTGGCCGACGGTCCCGGCGTCGTCGTCTTCAGGGGCGCGTTCCCCGACCCGGCGGTGGTCGACCGGGCCACCGCGGTGTTCGAGGCGCTCATCTCGGAGCAGCGCGAGTCCGGCGCGGGGGCCGGTGACCACTTCGCGACGCCCGGGGCCAACGAGCGGGTGTGGAACGCCCTGGAGAAGGCGGCGCTCTACGACCCGGAGGCGTTCGCCGACTACTACGCCAACGACGTCGTGGCCCTGGTCTCCCGGGCCTGGCTGGGCCCCGGCTACCAGATCACCTCGCAGGTCAACGTGGTCAACCCGGGGGGCGCGGCACAGACCGCGCACCGCGACTACCACCTCGGCTTCCTCTCCGACGAGCAGGCCGAGGCCTACCCGGCGCATGTGCACCGCCTCTCCCCCGTGCTCACCCTCCAGGGCGCCGTCGCGCACTGCGACATGCCGGTGGAGTCGGGGCCGACGATGTACCTGCCGTACTCGCAGACCTACGAGCCCGGCTACCTGGCCTGGCGGCGGCCGGAGTTCCAGGAGTACTTCAGGGCCCGCCACGTGCAGCTGCCGCTCGCGAAGGGCGACGCGGTGTTCTTCAACCCGGCGGTGTTCCACGCGGCCGGCACCAACCGGACCCTCGACGTGCGCCGGACGGCCAACCTGCTCCAGGTGTCCTCGGCGTTCGGCCGGGCCATGGAGAGCGTGGACCGGGAGGCCGTGGCCAACGCGGTCTACCCGGTGCTGCGCCGGCGCCGGTCGGAGGGGGCGGGCGAGGCGTGGCTGGAGCGCGTCATCGCCGCGAGCGCCGAGGGCTACCCGTTCCCGACCAACCTCGACAGCGATCCGCCGGTCGACGGCATGGCCCCGCCCTCGCAGGCGGACCTCGTGCGGCGGGCGTTGCGGGAGGGGTGGGCGCCTCGGGTGCTGCGGGACGGGTTGCGGCACGCCGCGGTGCGGCGGGAGAGCTGAAGCCGACGGGCCGTGTGCCGTGTGCGGCGCCGTCGTGGCTGGTCGCGCAGTTCCTCCCCCAACCTTCGGCCGGGGGTACCCCCAGCGCCCCTTACGGGGCGCCTGCCGACGGCCCCTCCATCAACATCAAGGAGCAATACTCAATGCGTATCGGAATCCTCGGTCTCGGCCGTATCGGTGCTTTTCATGCCGAGACCCTCTCCGGGCTCGACGTCGTCGAGTCGCTCGTCTTCACCGATCCGTTCGCGGACGCGGCCAAGGCCGCCGCGGAGAGGTTCGGTGCCGAGGTCGTGGACTCTCCCGAGGCGCTGCTGGCCGCCGGCGTGGACGGCATCGTCGTGGCCGCCGCCACCGACGCCCACCCGGCCCTGATCCTGGCCGGTGTCGAGGCGGGTGTGCCGGTCTTCTGCGAGAAGCCGGTCGCGAAGACGATGGCCGAGGGCGTCGAGGTCCTCAAGGCCGTCCAGGGCAGCGGGGTGCCGATCCAGATCGGCTACAACCGCCGCTTCGACGCGGGCTTCGTCGCCGCGCGGGCCGCCGTGCAGGCGGGCGAGCTCGGCAAGCTGCACACCGTGCGCTCCACCACCCTGGACCCGGCCCCGCCGCCGGCCGCGTACATCGCCGCGTCCGGCGGGATCTTCCGGGACTGCTCCGTGCACGACTTCGACATCATCCGCTGGGTCACCGGCCGTGAGGTCACCGAGGTGTACGCGGTCGGCGGCAACCGGGGCGCCGACTACATCAAGGAGGCCGGCGACGCCGACACCACCGGCGCGATCCTCACCCTCGACGACGGCACCATCGCGGTGGTCTCCAACTCCCGGCACAACGCCCGGGGTTATGACGTCCGCATGGAGCTGCACGGTTTCGCCGACTCCATCGCCGTCGGTCTGGAGGACAAGCTCCCGCTGCGCTCGGTGGAGCCCGGCGTGACCTTCCCCGCGGGCACCCCGCACGACTTCTTCATGGACCGGTTCACCGCGGCCTACCGTGCCGAGCTCACCGCGTTCACCGAGGTCGTGGCCGGCACCCGGCCCTCCCCGTGCACGGTCGAGGACGCCCTGGAGGCCGGCTGGATCGCCGACGCCTGCACGCTGTCCCTGCACGAGCACCGGCCGGTGACGATCGCGGAGGTCCGCGGGGCCTGACACCCGCGGGCCTCCGTACGACGGCGAGGCGCCACCCGCGCCTCGCCGTCGCCGCGCGCCGGGCCGATCCGCCGCAGGACGCCGGGCTGGAGGAGCACGTCGTCCGGGTCGATGCCGGGCTCGACGTGCGCGTCGGTGGCGGGCTCGACGTGGTGGACGTTTGGGACCTGGTCGACCTTCACCTCAGGGCGACGACCTCACCGGGCGCGGCGGGGGAAGGCTTCCTCGGTACCGGCGAGTTCGTGTGGCTTGGCGGAGGTGGCGCGGGCGCTGCGGGACGGCCTCGGCGAGCGCGGCCGGCAGGTCTCTCTCCCCCCGGCCGCCCGACGTCGCCGTGCGCCTCGCGGCCCGCTTCCGGGAAAGACCCCCGTCCGCGCGAGATCACCCCGGCGCTGGGCCGACGCAACCGGCACACCACCGAGAGGGCGGCGCGGCTGTGGGGCCGGCAGCCGCGCCCGGCCCGGCAGACCGCGCCGGACCGCGCCGGACCGCGCCGGACCGCGCCGGGCGCATGCTCGGCCACGGCGCGGTCCGGCTCCCGGCAGCGGCGGCTCAGAGGCCGTAGCGCACTGCGAACTCGTCCGGGTCGTAGGCGTCCCGGTCCGGGTCGTGCTGGACCGCGGGCCTGGTCTCCACCATGTCCTCCGGGCGGATCCGCTCGGGCAGCGCCCCGAACCGCTCCTTGCGCGTCACGGCCTCGGCCGCGGTCTCCTCGTGGCTCATCTTCGTCCTCCCCGTCGTACCGGGCGTCACCCGTCACCAGGCGAACGCGCGCGCCCTGGCGGGTGTTCCCGGACCCGCCAGGGCGCGCGGGGGCCCGCGGACAGGTCCACGGGCCCCGGGAAGCGGCGGTCAGGCGCCGCAGGACCGCAGGAACCTCCGGGTGCGCACCGCGACGGGCAGCGGCCTGTCCGGCTCGCAGGGGTACATGTCCTGCTCGACGATCGCGAACAGGTCGACCCCCAGCCGCTGCGCCGCCGCCAGCACCGGGCCCAGCTCCGGCACGCCGGTGGGCGGTTCGCACATCACGCCCTGCGCCACGGCGGGCCCGAACGGGGTGCCCTTGGCCCGGACGTCGGCCAGGATCTCCGGGTCCACCTGCTTGAGGTGCAGGTAGCCGATCCGCTCGCCGTAGGTCTCGATCAGCTTGACGCTGTCGCCGCCGCAGTAGGCGTAGTGGCCGGTGTCCAGGCAGAGGTTGACAAGCTCGGTGTCGGTCGAGTCGAGGAAGTGCTCGACGTGGTCCTCGGTGTCGATGTGGGTGTCGGCGTGCGGGTGGACCACGATGTCCAGGCCGTACGCCTCCTTCACCTCGTGGCCGAGCCGTTCCATGCCCTTGGTGAGGTGGGCCCACTGCTCGCCGGTCAGCTCCGGCGGCTCCAGGATCTCGGCGGTCCTGTCGTCGCGCCAGAAGGACGGGATGACCACCAGGTGCTTCGCCCCCATGGCCTGGGTGAGCGCGGCGACCTGGCTGACGTGCTCCCAGGTGGACTCCCAGACCGCGGGGCCGCGGTGCAGGCCGGTGAAGACGGTGCCGGCCGAGACCTTCAGATCCCGCTTCGCGATCTCGTCGGTGAGGCGGGCCGGGTCGGTGGGGAGGTAGCCGTAGGGGCCGAGCTCGATCCAGGAGTAGCCGGCCTCGGCGACCTCGTCGAGGAAGCGTTCCCAGGGGACCTGCCGGGGGTCGTCCGGGAACCAGACGCCCCAGGAGTCGGGGGCCGAGCCGACCCGGATGCGGTCGAGAGCGTCGGTCATGGGGTCACGACTTCCCTTCCGGACCGGTCGCGGCGGGTGCGGTGAGGTCATCCTCTTCGGGGAGCTCCTCGGTGTCGACACCGCGGACCTGGGAGAGCTCGTGCTTGAGGGCGGCGAGTTCGGCGCCGCCGGCCATGTGGTTGGTGAGTTCCTCCAGGGTGATGTCGCTGCGCTCGGCGGAGAGTTCGAGGGTGCCGAGGCGCAGGACGCTGAAGTGGTCGCCGACCATGTAGGCGTGGTGCGGGTTGTGGGTGATGAAGATGACGCCGAGGCCGCGTTCGCGGGCGGCGGCGATGTACTTCAGGACCACGCCGGACTGCTTGACGCCGAGGGCGGCCGTCGGCTCGTCCAGGATCAGGACCCGGGCGCCGAAGTAGACGGCGCGGGCGATGGCCACGCACTGGCGCTGGCCGCCGGAGAGGGTGCCGATGGGCTGGTCCAGGTCGTCCAGGACGATGCCCATGTTGCGCAGTTCGCGGTCGGCGGTCTCCTTCATCTTCGCGATGTCGAGCCGGCGCACGGGCCAGGGGCCCTTGGTCATCTCGGAGCCGAGGAAGAAGTTCCGCCACACCGGCATCAGGGGGACGGTGGCGAGGTCCTGGTAGACGGTGGCGATGCCCTTGTCGAGGGCCTCGCGCGGGGTGGAGAAGCGGACCGGGGCGCCGTCGACGAGGAAGTCGCCCTCGGTGTGCTGGTGCAGCCCCGAGATGATCTTGATGAGGGTGGACTTGCCGGCGCCGTTGTCGCCGAGCACGCAGGTCACCTGGTGGGGGAAGACCCTGAGGTCGACGCCGTGCAGGGCGCGGATGTTGCCGTAGGACTTGCCGGCGCCGCGCAGTTCGACGATCGCGGCGCCGTCGGCGGGCGGCTCGTCCTGGAGGACGGCGCCGTGGGTTCCGGTGGTGTTGTCTGTCATCGGGTCACCTCCTGGTCGCGGTCCGCTGGACCCACAGGTTGATCATCACGGCGCCCAGGAGCATGACGCCGAGGAAGGCCTTGAACCAGTCGGGGTTCCAGCCCGCGTAGACGATGCCCTGCTGGACCATGCCGAACATGAAGGCGCCGAAGACCGGGCCGATGGCCGAACCGGCGCCGCCGGTCAGGAGGCAGCCGCCGATGACCGCGGCGGAGATGTAGATCAGCTCCTGGCCCACGCCCTCGCCGGACTGCACGGTGTTGAAGGAGAACAGCTGGTGCATGCCGACGAACCAGGCGCCGAAGCCGACCAGCATGAACAGCGAGATCTTGGTGAAGTTGACCGGGACGCCGACCGCGCGGGCGCTCTCCTTGTTGCCGCCGACCGCGAAGATCCAGTTGCCGTACTTCGTGCGCAGCAGCACCCAGGTGGCGATGGCGGCGAAGAGCAGCCACCAGAAGATGGTGATCTTCACCTGCACGCCGCCGATGTCGAAGGAGGACGCGAAGATCGCCTTGACCTGGTCGAAGCCGTCCATGTTGCTGATGTCGTCGGTGGCGACGTTCCCGGTGACCAGCTTGGTCACCGCGAGGTTCACGCCCTGGAGGATCAGGAAGCTGCCCAGGGTGATGAGGAAGCTGGGCAGTCCGGTCTTGACGACCAGCCAGCCGTTGAGGAAGCCGATGCCCAGCGACACGATGAGCGCGACGATCACGCCCGCCCACACGTTGAGGGTCAGCTGGTAACTCAGCATGGCGGCGGTGAGCGCGGAACTGACGACCGCGACGCCGGCGGAGAGGTCGAACTCGCCGCCGATCATCAGGAGGGCGACCGGCAGCGCCATGATGCCGATGGTCGACGACTGGTAGAGGATGTTCGCCATCGAACTGGCCTCGCGCACCGGCGGTGCCGCGACCAGGAAGAAGACGTAGACCGCGACCGCGCCGAGGAAGACACCGACGTCCGGCCGGGCCAGGATCCGCAGCGCCAGGGGACGCTGTGCGGTCCGCCCGTCCTTCTCCCTCGGGCCGGGAGCCGGCGGCGTCGCCACCGCCGGCTGTGCCTGCTGACTCATACCGATCACCGCGTACCCTTCGCGGCGAACTCGGCGACCTTGTCGACGTTGGACTTGTCGACGAAGGCCGGCCCGGTCAGCACGGGCTGCTCACCGCCGCCGCTGTAGTTGCCGTTGTTCTTGTAGAGCCACAGCGAGTCGACCGCCAGGTAGCCCTGGAGGTAGGGCTGCTGGTCCACCGCGAACTCGATGGTCCCCTTGCTGATGGCCGTGGTCAGGTCCTTGTTGAGGTCGAAGGTGGCGACCTTCGCCTGGCTGCCCGCGTCGGACACCGACTGGACGGCGATCAGCGCGATCGGGGCACCGAGCGTGACCACGTGGTCGATGGCCTTGTCCTGCGTGAGCTTGGCGGTGATCGTCGACTTGACCGCGGTCGGCGAGGTGCCGTCGACGTACAGGGTCTCGGTCGTCCCCGAGAACGTCTTCTTCACGCCGTCGCAGCGCTGGGTGAGGCCTACGTTGCCCTGCTCCTGGATGACACAGACGACCTTCTTCGCGCCCTCGGAGTTCAGCCGGTTGCCGAGCGCCTCGCCCGCGACCGTCTCGTCCTGGCCGAAGAACTCCAGCAGCCCGAGCTTCTTCCAGTCGCTCAGGCCGGAGTTGAGGCCGACGACCGGGATCTTCGCGGCGGTGGCCTTGGCGACGACGGCCTTCATGGCGTCCGGCTTGGCGAGGGTGACGGCGATCCCGTCGACCTTCTGGTCGATCGCGTTCTGCACCAGGTTGGCCTGGTTGCCCGCGTTCGGGTCGGCGGAGTAGACGAGCTTGACGTTGTCCTTGTCGGCGGCTGCCTGGGCTCCCTTGCGGACGATGTCCCAGAAGGTGTCGCCCGGCGCCTGGTGGGTGACCAGCGCGACCGTCATGCGGGGGGTGGACGCCTTGCCCGCGGAGGCCGCCGCTCCTCCCTCTTCGGACTTCTTTCCGCCGGAGCTGCTGGAGCAGCCTGCGAGGGTCAGGGCTGCCGCCGCGGCGACGGCCACGATCGGGGCCAGCCTGCGCGAACGGGAGTGGGAAGAGCGGTCCATCCTGCACCTCACTGTGCGACCGGAGAAGGAGGGGATCCGGCGGATCCCCTGGCCCGGGCCGACGGAGGCGGTCCGGGTCACTGCTGTGCGCTGGGACGGGATACAAGTCCCTGTGAGGCCCGCTGTCAATACTTTGTTAAGACATCATTTCACATGCAGGTCCGAATGTAAGTACAAACCATTGACAGCGCGACCCGCCCCGATCTACACCTGAGGGGCATCCGCCCACGTCCCTACCCGCTCCCACCGGACGTACCCCTGACCCGGTCCGCCGACGCCCGCCCGCCGCACGACACGGCCCCGTCCGAATGAGGTCCCCATGAGCCAGCCGACCACCCGCCTGACCGTCGCCCAGGCGCTGGTGCGGTTCCTGTCCGCCCAGTACACCGAGCGCGACGGTGTCCGGCACCGGCTGATCGCCGGCACCTGGGGCATCTTCGGCCACGGCAACGTGGCGGGGATCGGCCAGGCGCTCCTGGAGTACAGCGACGTCATGCCGTACCACCAGGGCCGCAACGAGCAGGCGATGGTGCACGCGGCGGTCGGCCACGCCCGCCAGCTGGACCGGCTCTCGGCGCAGGCGGTCACCACGTCCATCGGACCGGGCGCCACCAACCTGGTGACCGGCGCCGCCCTCGCCACCATCAACCGGCTGCCGGTCCTCCTCCTCCCCGGCGACTACTTCGCAAGCCACGCGCCGGACCCTCTGCTGCAGCAGCTGGAGCACCCGACGGAGTTCGACGTCTCCGTCAACGACACCCTGCGCCCGGTCTCCCGCTACTTCGACCGGATCACCCGCCCGGAGGCGCTGATCCCCTCCGCGCTGAACGCCATGCGGGTGCTCGCCGACCCGGCCGAGACCGGCGCGGTCACCCTGGCCCTCCCGCAGGACGTCCAGGCGGAGGCGTACGACTGGCCCCAGGAGTTCTTCGCCGAGCGCGTGTGGCGGGTCCGGCGGCCGGCCCCCGACCCCGTGGAGCTGGCGGACGCCGTGAGCGCCGTACGGGCCGCTCAGCGGCCGTTGATCGTCGCGGGCGGCGGAGTCCACCACAGCCGCGCGGAAGACGCCCTGAGGGCCCTTGTGGAGGCCACGGGCATCCCCGTCGCCTCCACCCAGGCGGGCAAGGGTTCGCTGCGCCACGACCACCCGGCCGACCTGGGCGGGATCGGGCACACCGGGACCGCCGTCGCCGACGACCTGGCCCGCACCGCCGACCTCGTCATCGGCGTCGGTACCCGGTACACCGACTTCACCACGGCCTCCGGCACCCTCTTCCAGAACCCGGACGTCCGCTTCCTGAACCTGAACATCACCGGCTTCGACGCCCACAAGCTGGCCGCGCGCACGGTCGTGGCGGACGCGCGGACGGCCCTGGAGGCGCTCGCGGGGGCACTGTCCGGGTACCGCGTGGACGGCGCGTACGAGGCCGAGTACCGGGCCGGCAAGGAGCGCTGGGACGCGGTCGTCGAGGCCGCCTACCGCGCCGACGACGAGGACGCCGTGCCCACCCAGACCCAGGTGCTCGGAGCCCTCGACGCCGTCGTGGGCGATGACGACGTTGTCATCAACGCGGCCGGCTCGCTCCCGGGCGACCTGCACAAGCTGTGGCGGGCCCGCTCGCCGCGCCAGTACCACCTGGAGTACGGCTACTCCTGCATGGGCTACGAGATCCCGGCCGGCATCGGCGTCCAGCAGGCGGCCCCGGACGCGGTGGTCTGGTCGCTGGTGGGCGACGGCACCTATCTGATGATGCCGACCGAGATCGTCACCGCCGTCCAGGAGGGGCTGCCGGTCAACCTGGTCCTGATCCAGAACCACGGGTACGCCTCCATCGGCGGCCTCTCCGAGACCGTCGGCGGCGAGCGGTTCGGCACCGCCTACCGCTTCCGCTCCGCCGACGGGACCTTCGGCGGCGCCCCGCTGCCGGTGGACCTCGCCGCCAACGCGGCCAGCCTCGGCATGGAGGTGCTGCGCGCCAAGACCGTGCGGGAGCTGCGCGAAGCCCTTGCCGCGGCCCGCGCGAGCGACCGGCCGACATGCGTGTACGTGGAGACGGACCCGGCGCCGACCGCGCCCGGGGCCGAGGCCTGGTGGGACGTGCCGGTCGCCGAGACCGCCGCCCGCGAGGCCGCGGTGCACGCCCGCGAGGAGTACGACCGGCAGGTCGCCGACCGCCGCCGGCACCTGTGACCCCCCGAACCCCGGAAGGAGGTGTCCCGATGGCCCGTACCGGTGGTTCCGCCCGCAGCGCGACCGTCTCGGCGCTCGACACCCTGGACTTCGCCCTGGACCGCGGCAGTCCGGTTCCGCTCTACTACCAGCTCGCCCAGCAGCTGGAGGAGGCCATAGAGCACGGGGTGCTCGCCCCGGGCAACCTTCTGGGCAACGAGATCGACCTGTCGGTGCGGCTCGGGCTGTCCCGGCCCACGGTCCGCCAGGCCATCCAGTCCCTCGTCGACAAGGGGCTGTTGGTGCGCCGCCGGGGCGTGGGCACCCAGGTGGTGCACAGTCAGGTCAAGCGGCCGCTGGAGCTGAGCAGCCTCTACGACGACCTGGAGTCGGCCGGGCAGGGCCCGACCACCCGGGTGCTGCGCAACGAGCGCATCCCGGCGAGTGCCGAGGTGGCCGCCGCGCTCGGCATCGCGGAGGGCGCGGAGGTGGTCGTCCTGGAGCGGCTGCGCTGCACGCACGGCCAGCCGGTGGCGTTCCTGTGCAACTACCTGCCCGCCGCCCTGCTCGAACTCGACACGGAGCGGCTGGAGTCGACCGGTCTGTACCGGATGATGCGGACGGCCGGCATCACCCTGCACAGCGCCCGGCAGACGGTGGGCGCCCGCAGCGCCACCGCCGAGGAGGCCGTGCGGCTCGACGAGCAGGAGGGCGCCGCCCTGCTGACCATGCAGCGGACCGCGTACGACGACACCGGGCGGCCGGTGGAGTACGGCAGCCACGTCTACCGGGCGTCCCGGTACGCCTTCGACTTCCAACTGCTGGTACGGCCATAGAACATGCGGGGCCGGGCCGGTTGCTGCGGGTTTAGGCGCTGGTCCCGACAGCCGAAACCAACACGCCCGCACACGAGCCCCCATGGAGTTTGTCCCGTGGGGGCTCCGTCGTACCGGTTTGTTCAACAAACCGGCAGGCAACCATGTCGATTACGTTTCGGGCAAGAGACGGGCGAGAGAGCCGCAGGCTATTGACGCATGAGCGGACAACCGGCTGTTATTGCGCCCACGATGTTCGGCCGAGTTGGTTTCTGATCGGTTTCGGGACCTTTCGAAGATCAACTCTTCCCCTTGCCGAACCCTGTTACTACAGGAGCCGCCATGCGCATCTCCCCGTCCGGTCTTCACGTGCCGGGTCCGAGCCGCCGTAACGTCCTGCGCGGTGCCGGTTCGGCCGCCCTCCTCGCGGGCGCCGGTATACCCCTGCTCTCCGCCTGCGGCGGCAGCGGGTCCTCCTCCGACCCGAAGACCGTCAGCCTCGGCTCCAACTCGTCCGACGCCGTGCCGAAGAAGGCCTTCGCGGAGATCTACGCCGCCTTCACCAAGCAGTCCGGCATCAAGGTCAACGTCAACACGAAGGACCACAACACCTTCCAGGAGCAGATCAACTCCTACCTGCAGGGTACGCCGGACGACGTGTTCACCTGGTTCGCCGGTTACCGCATGCAGTTCTTCGCGGCCAAGAACCTGGCCTCGCCGATCGACGACGTGTGGGCCAAGATCGGGGACAACTTCCCCGACGCGATGAAGCAGCTCAGCAAGGGCGAGGACGGCAAGTACTACTTCGTGCCGCTGTACACGTACCCCTGGGCGATCTTCTACCGCAAGAGCGTCTTCCAGGCCAAGGGCTACGAAGTCCCCACCACCTGGGACGCGTTCGTCGCCCTGTGCAAGAAGATGAAGAACGACGGCCTGGTCCCGATCGCGTTCGGCGACAAGGACGCCTGGCCGGCGATGGGTACCTTCGACCAGATCAACTTCCGCCTCAACGGCTACGACTTCCACAAGTCCCTGATGGCGGGCAAGGAGGCGTGGACCGACCCCAAGGTCAAGGCCGTCTTCGACCACTGGGCCGAGATCCTCCCCTACCACCAGGACGGCTTCATGGGCCGCACCTGGCAGGACGCCGCACAGACCCTGGTGTCAAAGAAGGCCGGCATGTACGTCCTCGGCTCCTTCGTGGCCCAGCAGTTCACCAACAAGGCGGACCTGGACGACCTCGACTTCTTCGCCTTCCCGGAGATCAACTCGGCGTACGGCCAGGACACCGTCGAGGCGCCCACCGACGGCTTCATGGTCAGCAAGTCCCCCAAGAACCACGACGGCGTCGTCAAGCTCATGGAGTACCTGGGCACCCCCGAGGCCGAGCAGATCTACCTCAAGGCCGACTCCAGCGTGGTGGCCGCCTCCAGCAAGGCCGACACCTCGTCGTACACCGCGCTGCAGAAGAAGGCGTACACGATGATCAGCGGCGCCAAGAACCTCACCCAGTTCATGGACCGCGACTCGCGCCCGGACTTCACCTCCACCGTGATGCAGCCCGGCCTGCAGAAGTTCCTGCAGAACCCGAAGGACATCGACAATCTGCTCTCGTCCATCGAGCGCCAGAAGAAGACGATCTTCGCGTCCCAGTGAGTTCCCGAATGTCGACCGACACCCCCACGAAGTCCCAGGAGGCGGCCGCCGTGCCGCCTCCTGGGCGCGCGTCCGAGAAGAAGCGGGTCCAGCAGGGCCACAAGCGCCTGCTGACCCGCCGTGACCGGATCGTCCTCGCCTTCATGGCGGGCGTGCCGACGATCCTCCATGTCCTCCTGGTCTGGGTGACCGCCCTGGCCTCGATCCTGCTGGCCTTCACCTCCTGGGACGGCATCGGCTTCGACTCCATCAAGTGGGTCGGGTTCGACAACTTCCACCAACTCTTCGCCGACAACCCGCAGTTCTGGCCGGCCGTCGAGCACAACGTCATCTGGTTCGTGGTGCTCATCCTGATCCCGACGCCGTTCGGCCTGTTCCTGGCCGTGCAACTGGACAAGAAGATCCGGTTCAGCCGGGTCTACCAGACGGCGTTCTTCCTTCCGGTGGTCATCTCGCTGGCCTGCATCGGGTTCGTCTGGCAGCTGATCTACAACCCGGACACGGGCCTGATCAACAGCATCATCGGCGCCAACAAGCCGGGCCACTACATCGACTGGATCGGTGACCCGAACCTCAACCTGTGGGCGGTCCTGGTCGCCGCGTCCTGGCGGCACACCGGCTACATGATGATCCTGTACCTGGCCGGCCTGAAGAGCGTCGACCCGTCGCTGCGGGAGGCCTCGGCCCTCGACGGCGCCAACGAGTGGCAGACGTTCAAGAACGTCATCTTCCCGACGCTGCGGCCGACCAACACCATCGTCCTGGTCGTGACCATCATCGAGGCACTGCGCGCCTTCGACCTGGTCTTCGTCTTCAACAAGGGCGCCCAGGGCACCGAGTTGCTCTCCATCCTGGTGACCAACAACATCATCGGCGAGTCCAGCCGCATCGGTTACGGCTCGGCGATCGCGGTGGTGCTGCTGTTCATCTCGCTGATCGTGATCATTCCCTACCTGATCGCGACCTTCCGGAAGGAGCGCCGCGCATGAGCACCGTGAGCAGCGCGCTGCCCAAGCAGCGCAACCCGATCCGCCCGGCCCGCGTGCTGCTGCACGCGTTCCTGGCCGTCACGGCCCTGGCGTGGCTCGCGCCGCTGCTGTGGGCGATCTTCTCGGCGCTGCGCCCGTACAGCGAGACCAGCAACCGCGGCTACGTGTCCTGGCCGCACACGCTGAACTTCGACAACTTCAAGAACGCGTTCGAGCAGTCGGACATGACGCACTACTTCATGAACACGCTGGTCATCGCGGTCCCGGCCGTGCTGCTCACGCTGTTCCTGTCGTCGATGGTCGCGTTCTACGTCGCCCGGTTCGACTTCCGGGTCAACCTGTTCCTGCTGCTGGTGTTCACGGCCGGCAACCTGCTGCCGCAGCAGGTCATCATCACCCCGCTGTACCGGATGTACCTGCTGACGAACCTGCCGGGGATCACGCAGAGCGGCAAGCTGTACGACTCGGCGCTCGGCCTGGTGCTGATCCACGTCGCGTTCCAGTCCGGCTTCTGCGCGTTCGTGCTGTCGAACTACATGCGTTCGCTGCCGCACGAGCTGACCGAGGCCGCGCTGGTGGACGGCGCCTCGGTGTGGCGGCTGTACTGGCAGATCACGCTGCCGCTGTGCAAGCCGGCGATGGCGGCCCTGGCGACCCTGTTGTCGATCTGGATCTACAACGACTTCTTCTGGGCCCTGGTGCTGATCTCGACCGGTGAGAACATGCCGATCACGTCGGCGCTGAACAACCTCTCCGGCCAGTACTTCACCGACCCGAACCTGGTCGCCGCCGGTTCCCTGCTGACCGCGATCCCGACGCTGATCGTGTACTTCGCGCTCCAGAAGCAGTTCGTCAGCGGTCTGACCCTGGGCTCCGCCAAGGGCTGATCGGCCCCCTTTGAAAGAGAACCTCGTGCACAACCCGTTCACCCCGGTCGCCTCGGTGCCCGTGGACACGCGTACCGCCCGTGTCCACGAGGAGGGCTGGCAGTCCTGGTCGCCCAGCGGCGCCTACGCCCTCGGCACGGCCCCGTACCGCCCGGCGAACGCCAACTGGGCGACCGTGTGCTACCGCCCCGGCCGCGCTGTCCCCGCCGGGGCCTTCCAGGGCGAGGGCCTGCTGGCGCTCGACCCGGGCGACGGCTCCCCGGTCCGGCTCTGGGCGGCGGCCGACCCGCTGCACGAGGTGCCGTCGGTCCGGCTGACCGTGGCGGGCGGGGTCGCCGAGGTCGAGGCCGACGGCCCGGTCAAGGAGTGGACCGGCGCGGGCATCCAGTCCGTGCTGGGCGAGTGGGCCGACGCCCTGGCCGGGCCGGCGCCCCGCCCGGCGCCCACCGTCTGGTGCTCCTGGTACGAGTACTTCACGGCCGTCACCGAGGACGACATCCACGAGAACCTGCGGGCGATGGACACCCTCGACCTGCCGATCGACGTGGTGCAGATCGACGACGGCCACCAGAGCGCCCTGGGCGACTGGCTGACCCTCTCCGGCCGCTTCCGCTCCCGGCGGGGCATCGCGGACGCCATCCGCGCCCACGGCCGCCGGGCGGGCATCTGGACGGCGCCCTTCCTGGTCGACCCGGCGAGCGACCTCGCCGAGACGTACCCGGACTGGCTGGTCCGCGACCCCGACGGCCGGCCGCTGCGCGCGGGCCGCAACTGGGGGCACGTGCTCTACGTCCTCGACACGACCCACCCGGCCGCCGCGGCCTACCTCACCGACGTCTTCGCGACGCTGCGCGCCGAGGGCTACGACTACTTCAAGGCCGACTTCCTCTACGCGGGCGCGATGGAGGGGGTACGGCACTCGGGCGCGGACGCGCTCACCGCGTACCGGCTGGGCGTCGGCCTGATCCGGGAGGCGATCGGCGCGGACGCCTACCTGCTGGGCTGCGGCGCGCCGATGCTGCCCTCCATCGGCCTGTTCGACGCGATGCGGGTCAGCCCGGACACGGCACCGCACCGCCGCCCCGAGGCCGACGACTACAGCCAACCGGGCCAGGATCCGGCCGAGTTCACCGGCGTCGCCCGCCAGTGGCAGCACGGCCGCCTCTGGGTCAACGACCCCGACTGCCTGATGGCCCGCCCCGCCGTGGAGACCCGTGCCCGCTGGGCGGCGCACGTGGAGGCCGTCGGCGGCCTGGTCGCCTCCAGCGACCGGCTGCTCTCCCTCGACCAGTGGGGCGTGGCGACGACCCGCCGCCTTCTCACCGCAGCCACCGGAGCCAACCGATGAACGACCGCACCCTCTCCGTCCCCGGCATCGCCTACGGCGGCGACTACAACCCCGAGCAGTGGCCCGAGGAGGTATGGGCCGAGGACGTCCGCCTGATGCGCGAGGCGGGTGTGAACATGGTCAGCGTCGGCATCTTCTCGTGGGCCCTGCTGGAGCCCTCCGAGGGCGTCTACGACTTCTCCCGCATGGACAAGGTCCTCGGCCTCCTCCACGAGAACGGCATCGCCGCCGACCTCGCCACCCCGACGGCCGCCCCGCCGGCCTGGTTCTTCCGCGCCCACCCCGAGGCGCTCCCGGTGGACCACGACGGCCGCACCCTGTCCTACGGCAGCCGTCAGACGTTCTGCCCGAGCAGCCCCGCCTACCGCGAGGCCGCGCTGCGCATCGCGGGTGCGCTCGCGAACCGGTACGCGAGCCACCCGGCCGTAAAGATGTGGCACGTCCACAACGAGTACGGCTGCCACAACGCCGCCTGCTACTGCGACACCAGCGCGGCCTCCTTCCGCCGCTGGCTGCGGGCCCGGTACGGCGACGACCTGGCGGCCCTCAACGACGCCTGGGGCACCACCTTCTGGAGCCAGTGGTACTACGACTGGGACGAGGTCCTGCCGCCCCGCGCGACCGGCGCCGTGCCCAACCCGACGCACCAGCTGGACTGGCGGCGGTTCTGCTCCGACGAACTCCTCTCCCTGTACACGGCGGAACGCGACGTGCTGCGGGAGGCGGCCCCGGCGATCCCCGCCACCACCAACTTCATGGTGATGTTCAACTTCGACGCCCTCGACTACTGGCGCTGGGCACCGGAGCTGGACGTGGTGGCCAACGACCACTACCTGCGGTCCACCGACCCGGAGTCGCAGATCGACATCGCCCTCAGCGGCGATCTGATGCGGTCGCTGGCGGGCGGTCCGTGGCTGCTGATGGAGCACTCGACGGGCGCGGTGAACTGGCAGCCCGTCAACCGGGCGAAGACCGCCGGTGAGTTGCGCCGCAACGCGCTCGCGCACGTGGCGCACGGGGCCGACGGCATCTGCTACTTCCAGTGGCGGGCGGCGAAGGCGGGTGCCGAGCAGTGGCACTCGGCGATGCTGCCGCACGCCGGGACCGACAGCCAGATCTGGCGGGACGTGGTCCGGCTGGGCGCCGACCTCCAGGCGCTCGCCGAGGTGCGCGACAGCACCGGCACCGCCGAGCTGGCCGTCGTCTGGGACTGGGACGCCCGGTGGGCCGTGGAGCTGCCCTCGCAGCCGAGCGAGCGGCTGCGCTACCTGGACGTCGTCCGCGCCTGGTACGAGCCGCTGTGGCGGGCCGGCGTGGCGGTGGACTTCGTCCGCCCGGACGGGGACCTGTCGGCGTACAAGGTGGTGCTGGCCCCGAGCCTGTACCTGGTGGACGACACGGGCGCGGCGAACCTGACCGCCTTCGCGGAGGCCGGCGGCACCCTCGCCGTCGGCTTCCACAGCGGCGCGGTGGACGAGAACTGCCATGTCCGGCTCGGCGGTTACCCGGGCGCCTTCCGGGACCTGCTGGGCGTGTCCACGGACGAGCTGTTCCCGCTGCTGCCCGAGGAGCGGGTGACGCTGAGCGAGGGCGGCACGGGCTCGCTCTGGTCGGAGCGGGTGCGGCTCGCGGGCGCGGCCGCGGTGACGTCGTTCGCCGACGGTCCGCTGGCCGGTGTCCCGGCGGTGACCCGGCACGGGTACGGCCCGGGCACCGCCTGGTACCTGGCCACACTCCCCGACGCGGACACCCTGGCGGGGCTGCTGGGCCGGATCCGCGCCGAGGCGGGGGTGGCCGCGGGCCGCACCGCCCCGGCCGGTGTGGAGGTCGCCGTGCGGCGCGGGGCGGACGCGGACTACGTGTTCGTGATCGACCACACCGGCGAGGGGGCCGAGGTCCCGGTCGCCGCGGGGTCGGTGGAGCTGTTGTCCGGGAAGGCGGCCGACGGGACGGTCACCGTGGCGCCGGGTGAGGTGGCCGTCGTGCGGGAGCCGCGGCGGGACGCCTAGCCGCCGGGGCGGTGCGGCCGTCCGGCGGCTGCGGGTCCGTGGTGGCCGGTCGCGCCCACGCGGCGGAGCCGCAGGTCGACACCGGCCCCGCGCCCCTTGAGGGGCGCGGGGCCGGTGTCAGTCGCGGGCGAACGGGCCGTCCAGGGCCGCCCACTGCAGCAGCATGATGGTCTTGGCGTCGACGATCTCGCCGGTGCGGATCATCTCCAGGGCGCGCCGGAAGGGGAGTTCGAGGATCTCGATGTCCTCGCCCTCCTCGTCCAGGCCGCCGCCCTCGTGGGTGCGGGTCGAGGGGCCGTAGGCGGCCGCGTAGAAGGAGATCCGTTCGGTCACCGAACCCGGGCTCATGTAGACGTCGAAGACGTGTTCGACCTCGCCGACGGTGTGACCGGTCTCCTCGACGACCTCGCGGCGCACCGCCTGCTCCGGGTGCTCGGCCTCGTCGTCCAGGAGCCCCGCCGGGGTCTCGATGAGCATGCCGTCGGGGTGGCCGTTGACGTACACCGGGAACCGGAACTGGCGGGTGAGCAGGACGGTCTCCCGCTCGGTGTCGTACAGGAGGAGCGTGACGCCGTTGCCCCGGTCGTGGGTCTCGCGCTCCTCGGTGTGCCAGGTGCCGTCGGCGTGCTGGAGGTCGAAGGTGGTGGCCCGCTCGACGTACCAGTGACTGGACAGCAGTTTCACGTCCCGGACCTTCACACGCGGGTTGCCGGTCAGATCCAGACCGGTCCGGTCGAGACCGGTACGGCCCCGGCGGTCGGGGGTGTCGATCCCGGCGGTCATCGCGGTCCCGCCGCGCGGGCGAGGGCGTTCAGGTGGCTCATGGTCACCTGTCTACCACCCGCCCGCGGGAGCGCCCCGTAAGGGGCGCCGGGGGTACCCCCGGCCGAAGGCCGGGGAAGGAACTGCGCGGCCAGCCACAACAAGCCCGCAGCCGCCCGACGACGCACCCCGGTCCCCTCCAGGGCGGTGCCTAGTGCACTTCGGCGGGCCTGGGCCCCTCGTCAAGGAACCCGCCCGACTGGTGCTGCCACAACTTGGCGTAGGCGCCCTGCGCGTCGAGCAGTTCGTGGTGCGTGCCCTGCTCGACGATCCGGCCGCGGTCCAGGACCACCAGCCGGTCCATCGAGGCGACCGTGCTCAGCCTGTGCGCCACCACCAGTGCCGTGCGGCCCTCCATGAGCCGCCACAGCGCCTCCTGGACGAGGATCTCGCTCTCGGAGTCCAGCGCGCTGGTCGCCTCGTCCAGGAGCAGGATCGGGGCGTCCCTGAGGATCGCCCGGGCCAGGGCGACCCGCTGGCGCTGGCCGCCGGAGAGCTTGACGCCGCGCTCCCCCACCATCGTGTCGAACCCGTCGGGCAGCGCCTCGGCGAACTCCGTGACGTGCGCGGCCTCGGCGGCCAGCCGGATCTCGGCGTCGGTGGCGTCCGGCCGGGCGAAGGCGATGTTCTCCCGCAGGGTGCGGTGGAACATCGCCGGGTCCTGCGGGACGTAGGCGATCTGGCTGCGCAGGTCGGCCTGGCGCAGCCGGCTGATGTCCTGGCCGCCGATCGTGATCCGGCCGGCGTCGATGTCGGTCATCCGCAGCAGCAGCCGGGTCAGCGTGGTCTTGCCGCCGCCGGACCGGCCGACGAACCCGAACTTCGACCCGCTGGGCACGTCCAGCTCCAGTCCCTCGAACAGGGGTTTGGCGCCCGCGTGGGTGAAGGAGACCTTCTCGAAGCGGACGTCGGCGGCCCGGGGCGCGAGCGGCTCCGGGTGCTGGGGGTCGGTGACGGTCGGCGGTTCGAGGAGCAGTTCGGTGAACTGGGCCGCCTCCGTCATGGAGCTCTCCACGCGCCGGTAGATCTGGTTGAACTCGAACATGATCCGGGTCGCGTTGGTGTAGTAGGTGAAGGCGACCACGACCGCCTCCACGCTGTGCCCGCCGCCCGCCAGCGCCACCGCGAGCAGCAGGCCCACCGCGTTGGTCGCCACGGACATCGGCGCGACGAAGGTGTCGATGCGCAGATTGCCGTAGTCCCAGGAGCGCAGGGTGCGCCGCCGCGACTCGGCGACCCGCGACCGGTGTTCGGCGGCCTCCCGCCGCTCGGCGGCGAACGCCCGGACGGTGTCCATGTTCATCAGGCTGTCGGCGACATGCCCGGACACCCTGGCGATCGCCTCCTCGCGCTGGTCGACGAGCCGCTGGCGGCGGCGGATCAGCGGGAACACGCACACCGCCGTCACCGCGATCATCGCGAGGAGCGCGACGACGAGCAGCGGCTGGTAGCGCCACAGGATCACCGCGCCGAACGCCAGCGGCACGAAGCTGCCGACGATGTTGAAGGTCAGCGTGTCGGCGAACTCCTCGAAGCGGGTGGCGAAGCTCAGCACCCGTTTGGTGAGCGAGCCCGCGAAGTTGTCGTGGAAGAACGCGGCGTCCTTCGCGAACAGTTCGTCCATGCCGATGACGTACAGGTGCTCGATACCGAGGGCGTCCAGACGGTTCAGGCAGTGCAGACCGACCCGCCAGAACGTCTCCGCCAGCAGCAGGACACCGGCGAAGCCGAGGACGTACGGCAGTGTGGCGCCGAGGCCCAGGCCGTGGCTGTCGGCGATCCGGCCGATCAGCTTGGCCACGACCAGCGGGGCCAGGTAGTTGATTCCGATGTTTCCGAGCGCCGGCAGCAGCATCCCGGGCAGCGTGAGCCACTTGAGCCGGGCCAGCTCCCGTCCGTAGTAGCGAAGCGCGAGCAGCACGGCGCCCTTGCGCGGTCCCGTCGCAGGTAAATCGACAGAGGATGTCATCTCAACCCTGTGTAGTCGTCGCGCGGCATGCCGAGTCGGCCGCCGCACGGTCCGCGGCGGCCTGGAATCGGCAGGTCAGGAAAGGAAAGTGTCCCGCGACCGCGGTCCCTCGGTCCACGTGTTTTTTCACCGACGGCTACGGAGCGAACACGCTCTCGACCGATCGTGAGCCGTGGCCGGACGCTCCGGTACGGCCCCGCCGGTGCCGGCCGGTCGCTCGCCGGGCCGGCCGCGCGGCGGGTTGCGGGCGGCGGGCGGCGGGCGGCGGGCGGCGGGTTGCGGGTTGCGGGTTGCGGCCCAGCCGGGCAGCTCGGGCGGGTCCACGCCCCAGCCGGCGGCCGCGTCCACACGGGCGTGTTCCGGCGCGGGCAGTGGATCCGATCGAGGGGTCGACGTCACGGCTTGCGGTGGGGAGTTACCGCGTGGAGACCGGCCGCGCACAGCCTGGCGATCGCCGCGTTCACCCCGGACAGGCGCACGCCCGGCCGGACGATCATCCGGGTGGCGGAGGACCGAACGCGCCGGGGCGGCCGTCCCGGACGGACCGCAAAGGCCGTCGCCGGCGGGTCCGGCGACGGCTCACCGAGGGGCGCATCGCCCTGATCGACTAGTGCCGCGGCAGGCAACGTTTGCCCGTCAAGGAGCGGCGTCCGGTGCGTGCTCTCGGCGTGCCGGCCGGAAGTCCTCGTACTGGATGTACTTGGGCTTCCGTCCGGTGCGGCGAGAGTGCGTGCCGGGCGTCGTGACGGGGCGAACGTTGCCTGTTGCGGCACTAGCTTCCCGTCGGCGCCCGGTACCGCTGCCAGTCCGGTTCCGGGAGTGCGAGGAGCCGGGCGATGTCCGTGGCCTCGGGCAGCGGCCCGTGATCCCCCGTCACCCCGAGCGCGGACACGGCGGTGAGGTGACCGAGCCGGAGGGCGCGGGGCAGCGGCTCCGCGCGCAGCAGCCCGGCCAGGAAGCCCGCCGCGAAGGCGTCGCCCGCCCCGACCGGTTCCACCACGGTCGTCCGCAGCGCGGGCACCGTGCAGGCCCCCTCCCCGGACAGGGCGGTCGCGGCCCGGGCACCGTCCTTGACGACGAGGATCCGCGGGCCCGGCAGCAGGTCCCGCAGGCCCGTGACGGTCAGGTCCGCGCCCCACAGCCGCTGCGCCTCGTCCAGGCCCACGAAGACGATGTCGGCCCGGTCGGCGAGGGCGCGCAGCACCGTCGGCGCGGTGCCGTCCGGCCACAGCGCGGCCCGGTGGTTGACGTCGAAGCTGACGGCGTACGGCCGTTCGCCGGCGGGGGTGTCCAGGGCCCGCGTCACCAGGGCGCGGCAGGAGGCGGAGAGGGCGGGGGTGATACCGGTGAGGTGCAGGAGGGCGGCCGAGCGCACCGGTTCGCCGTCGAGCAGGCCGGGGCCGAGGGCCGAGGCCGCCGAACCGGCGCGGTAGTAGTGGACGCCGGTCCCGGCCGGTCCCGGGTTCTTGAGGAGGAGGCCGGTGGGCCGGTGCGGGTCGGTGCGCACCCGCGTCACGTCGACCCCGGCGGCGGCGACCACGGCGCACACCCGGCGGCCCAGCGGGTCGTCGCCGACGGCCGAGAGCCAGTGGACCGGAACGCCGTGGTCCGCGAGGTACATGGCCACGTTCGACTCGGCTCCCGCGACGGACAGCCGCAGCTGCCCGGCCTCCGCCAGCGGCAGCGGCGGGTCGGGGACGAGGGCGGCCATGGTCTCGCCGAGGCAGACGACGGGTCCCGGAGCCGGACGCCAGGCAGCCGTCACGCGCCCCCCTCCTCCCCTACGACGGCGCGGAACGCGCGGGCCCGGTCGCGCAGCGCGCCGATGCTGCCGCCGTCCGCCGCGTCCCCGACGAGGGGCGAGCCGACGCCGACCGCGGTGGCCCCGGCGGCCAGGTAGGCCCGTGCGGCCGCCACGTCGACGCCGCCGACCGGGACGAACGCCGCGTCGGGGAACGGCCCGCGCAGCGCCTTCAGGTAGGCCGCTCCCCCGGCCTCGGCGGCCGGGAAGAGCTTCAGGGCGGCCGCGTCACGGGCCTGCGCCGCGATCACGTCGGTGGGGGTCAGCACGCCCGCCAGGACCGGCAGGCCGAGTTCCCGCGCGGTGTCGGCACCGGCGCCGAGACCGGGGGTGACGGCGAAGGCGGCGCCGGCGCGGTGGGCGGCGTGCGCGTCGGCGGCGGTCAGCACCGTGCCGGCGCCCAACGGGTGGCCGGGGCCCAGTTCCTGGTGGGCCCGCGCGATGACGGTGAGGGCGTCGGCGCCGCTGAGCGACACCTCGATCAGTTCGATGCCCTCCTCGGCCAGGGCCAGCACGGTGCGCAGGGCGGCGTCCGGGTCGCCGCCGCGCACGACGGCGAGCAGGCGGCGGGCGGCGAGGGCGGCTCGCAGATCCACGAGCGGGGCTCCTTCCATGGTCAGCGGGGGCACGGGCAGGACGCGCCGACGGTGAGCCGCCAGCGGACCTCGCCCGAGGCGGGGACGCGGGCGGCGTCGTCGGGGCCCGCGTCGGCCAGGTCGAAGACGCGGCCGAGCATCGGCTCCACGCCCGTACTGCGATAGGGCCGGCCTGCGGGGAAGCCGCCGAGGTTGCGCCACAGGGCGACCGAGACCGGCTGGCCCGCCGCCTCGACGGCGAAGCCGAGCCGGTCCGCGCCGTCGTGCACACAGCACCGGCCGCCGGCCACCACGGCCCCGACCGCCGTACCGTCGTCCGGCCCGAACCGGTCGAGCCGCAGCCCCCCGGGCGCCGGCCAGTCGCCCTCCACCCAGGGGGCACCGGCCGGCCAGGGACGGTCCAGCAGGGGCGCCGCCTCCGGGAAGAGCCGGGTGGGCGCCCCCTCCCGGATCCGCACGACGGCCTCCGCGGAGAGGTCGAGGAGCGCGTGGGCGGCCCAGAGGAAGCGGAATCCGGGCTCCGCCGTGAGCACGTAGGCGGCCTCGACACCGTCGTCCGTGGCGCGCAGTGTGCGCGTGAGGGCGAAGCGCTCGCAGCGCACCGTCTCCCCGTCCCCGTCGCGCGTCCAGGGCCGGGACCACGCCTCCCCGTGGTCGGGGGTGCCGCGCACGGTCGGGACGCACTCCTCCAGCCCTCCCGCGTCCACGAACGCGTCGCCCGGTGCGACCCCGTCGCGTTCGGGGCTCTCGCGCCGCCACAGCCATTCCCGGCCGCCGTGCCGCAGCGAGGTCCAGCGGCCGCCGTGCGCGAGGTCGGTCACGACGTCGAGCGGCACGGTCACCACTCCGCGAAGGAGCCGTCGGCGTGCCGCCACACCGGGTTGCGCCACTGGTGCCCGGCGCGGTCGGCCGCGCGGACGGCCGCCTCGTCCAGGGTGATGCCGAGGCCGGGGGCGTCACCGCGGTGCGCGTGCCCGTCGACGAACCGGAAGGGTTCGGGGTCGACGAGGTAGGAGAGGAGGTCGGCGTCCTTGTTGTAGTGGATGCCCCGGCTCTGCTCCTGGATGAGGAAGTTCGGTGTGGCGAAGGCGACTTGGAGGCTGGCCGCGAGGGCGATGGGCCCGAGCGGGCAGTGCGGTGCGAGTTGGGCGCCGTAGGTCTCGGCGAGCGAGGCGATGCGGTGCACCTCGGAGATGCCGCCGGCGTGCGAGAGGTCCGGCTGGGCGACCGCGACGCCGGCGGCGAGGACGGGCAGGAACTCGGCGCGCGAGTACAGCCGTTCGCCGGTGGCCAGCGGCACCGGGCTCGCGGTGACCAGGCCGGGCAGCAGGTGGCCCTGTTCGGGGACGACCGGTTCCTCCACGAACAGCGGGTGGAGCGGGGCGAGTTCGGTGAGGACGCGGCGCGCGCTGGCGGCGGTGAAGCGGCCGTGGAAGTCGACGGCGACGTCCCGGTCCGGGCCGAGGGCGTCCCGGGCGGCGCCCACCCGGGCCACCACGGCCGCCGTCTCCGCGGCCGTCGCCAGCGGCGAGGTGGCCCCGGCGGCGTTCATCTTCACCGCGGTGAACCCCGCTTCGACCTGGGCGGCTATCTGCTCGGTCAGCTGGGCGGGTTCGTCGCCGCCGACCCAGGCGTAGACCCGCACCCGGTCGCGCACCGGACCGCCCAGCAGGGCGTGCACGGGCGCGCCGTAGGTCTTGCCCGCGATGTCCCACAGGGCCTGGTCGAGGCCCGCGACGGCGCTCGACAGCACCGGACCGCCCCGGTAGAAGCCGCCCTTGGTGAGCACCTGCCAGTGGTCCTGGATGCGCAGCGGGTCCTGCCCCACCAGGTACTCGGCGAGGACGTTCACGGCCGCGCGGACGACCTCGGCGCGCCCCTCGACGACGGGCTCGCCCCAGCCGACCACGCCGTCGTCGGTCTCGACGCGGCAGAACAGCCAGCGCGGCGGGACGAGGAAGGTCTCTATCCGCTCGATCTTCACCGGCCGTCGCTGCCTTCCGTGTCGTTGCTTCCGGTCCCCTCTTCGGGGCTGTCCAGCCGTGCCAGGTCGCGGCCCGCCTGGTCGAGCAGGGCCCGCATGGCCGTCTCGGCGGCCTGCGGGTCGCGGTCGCGCACCGCGTCCAGGACGGCGCGGTGGGCGGGGACGGGGTCCTCGCTGTGCGGGGAGCTGTGCACGATCCGATCGCGGTGGGCGAGTCCCGACTCGATGACCATCTCCATGCGTTCGAGCAGTTCGTTGTGGGTGGCGGCGAGCAGGGCGCGGTGGAAGGCGAGGTCGGCGTCGACGGCATGGCCCGGGTCGGCCTCCTCCCGCCCCATGGCCTGCACGGCCGTCTCCAGCAGCAGCAGGTCGGCCTCGGTGCGGCGTTCGGCGGCGAGCCGGACGGCGGCCGGCTCGATGATGGCGCGTACCTCGGCGAGGTTGCGCAGCAGCGACCATTCCGCGCCGGTCGTCCCCCCGCCCTCGAACTGCCAGCGCAGCACGTCGGCGTCGAGCAGGTTCCAGTCCGCGCGGGCCCGCACGAACGTGCCGCGCTTCTGGCGGGCGTCGACCATGCCCTTGGCGGCGAGCACCTTGAGGGACTCGCGCAGGGCGGTGAGGCTGACGTCGAGTTCGCTCTGCAGCGCCACCAGGTCGAGCGTGGCCCCTTCAGGGATCTCGCCGCCCAGGATGCGGCGCGCCAGGGCCTCCACGGTCTGGCCGTGCACACCGCGGCGGGCGTAGGGCGTCATGTCGTACAGCCTTTCTCTTCCACGTTCCGGTCCAGGGGCATCATGCGGAGGCCTTCACGACGCTCCAGCCGCCGTCCACGACGAGACTCGACCCGGTGATGTAGGAGGCCTCGTCGGCGCAGAGGAACGCGATCGCGGCGGCCACCTCCTCGGGGGTGCCGAAGCGGCGGGCGGCCGTTTGGGCGATGCTGCGTTCCCGTTCCGCGGGCTCCACGCGGTCCCAGGCCCCGGTCAGGATGGGGCCGGGGAGTACCGCGTTGACGCGGACCTCGGGCCCGTACTCGACGGCGAGCTGTCCGCACAGGGACAGCAGGCCGCCCTTGGCCGCGGCGTAGGCGGGGTGGCCGGGGATGCCCGCGTGGGCGTGCACGGACGAGGTGAGGACGACGGCGCCGCGGCCGGCGCGCAGGTCGGGCAGGACCGCCTTGACGCCGAGGAAGCCGCCGGTGAGGTTGACGGCGAGCTGCCGCTGCCAGGACGCCAGGCTCATCTCGCCGGCCGGGCGGACCTCGACGGTGTAGGCGTTGCTGACGAGCACGTCGACCGGGCCGAAGGCGTGGGCGGCGGTGACGATCCGCGCCCAGTCGTCCTCGGCGGCGACGTCCGCGTGCACGTACCGGGCCCGGCCGCCGTCCTTCTCGATCCCGTCCACCACGGCCTGGCCGCGTTCGTCGGCGATGTCGGCGAGCACGACGGCGGCGCCCTCCCCGGCGAGGCGTGCGGCGGTGGCGGCGCCGATGCCGGAGGCGGCGCCGGTCACCACGGCGGTGCGGCCGGTGAAGCGGGCACCGTACCGTCGTACGGACTGGTCCATCGGGCTCCTTAGAGGGTGAGCTGCTGGAAACATATGCGGCCTACAGGCGGCTCAGCACCACCAGGTCGGCATCGTGTTCGGCACTCCACGCGAACGGCAGGCCGTGGTGGAGCAGATGAGCCCCGCCGTACGACGTTCCGGTGGCCGTGTCCCGGTAGCGGGCCGCCGGGTCAAGGCCGCGCAGCCGGAGCCGGTCGGGGCGGCCTGGCAACAGCGGCGCCCCGTCGAGGCGGCCGGTGGAGAGCGCGGCGACGACGGTCATGTCGCCGGCGTCGTACTGCACCCCGCAGGTGGGGTCGTCCGGCGTCCCGAGCAGCCGGGCCTCACCGTGGTGGACCACGTCCCGCACCTCCTTGTACCGGGCGGTCCAGCGGGCGGCCTCGGCGCGCTGCTCCGGGGTCCAGGCGCGCAGGTCGGCGCCGATGCCGAGGACTCCGCACATGGCGTTGACGAAGCGGAAGGCGAGGCTGCGCGGGCGCGGGTCGAAGATGCCGGGCGCGTCGGTGACCCAGGAGCTCATGACGTGCGGCGCGTGGGCGTGCAGGAAGCCGTGCTGGATGCGCAGCCGGTCCATCGGCGCGGTGTTGTCGCTGGGCCAGACGACGTCGGTGCGGGCGATGGTGGCGTGCTCGATCCGTCCGCCGCCGCCGGCGCAGCCCTCGACGGTGACGTCGGGGTGTGCGGTGCGCAGGTGGTCGAGGACCCGCAGGTATCCGGCGACGTGCTCGGCGTCCAGGTCGACGAGGTCGGCGGGACCCGCGCCGGGGCGGCCGCGTTCGGTGGGCGGGCGGTTCATGTCCCACTTCAGGTAGCCGATGCCGTAGGTGCCGAGCAGCCGGTCGAGCGTGCCGATCACGAAGTCCTGGACGTCGGTCCTGCCGAGGTCGAGGAGCAGCTGGTTGCGGACGAGCCGGGCCGGGCGGCCGTCGACGCGGTAGACCCACTCGGGGTGTTCGGCGTGCAGCCGGCTGCCGGGGCTGACCGCCTCCGGCTCCACCCACAGGCCGAAGTCCATGCCGAGCGCGCGGATTTCCTCGACGAACGGGCCGAAGCCCCGCGGGAACGCCTCGGGGTCCGGGTACCAGTCGCCGAGCCCCCCGGTGTCGTCGGCGCGGCCGGTGAACCAGCCGTCGTCCACGACGAACAGCTCGGCTCCGATGTCGGCGGCGGCCTTCGCCAGCTCCAGCTGCCCGGCGGCGTCGACGTCGAAGCCGGTGGCCTCCCAGGAGTTGTAGAGGACCTTGCGGGTGCGCCGCAGCCGGTCGCCGGAGAGGCGGCGTTCGTAGCGGTGCCAGACCCGGGACAGGCCGTCGAGGCCGTCCGGGCTGAACGCGCAGGCGAGGCGGGGAGTGGCAAGGTTTTCGCCCGCGGCCATGTGCACGGCGCCTTCGTGCGGGACCCGTCCGGCGCGGACCCGTACGGCACCGCCCGGCTCGGCCTCCGCCGTGATGTGCCAGTTGCCCGGCCATTCGAGCGCGACGCCGTACGCGGCCTCCTCGTCCTGCACGGCGAGCCAGGGCGCGTACGCGTGGCCGGGCGCACCCTGCGTGCTGCCGATGGTGAACGTGCCTCTGGTCAGGTCGAGTCGGGTGTGCTGGAACTCCTGCGACCACTGACCGGAGAGATACGTCAGCCGGGCCGTGCCCCTGACGGGGACGTTGACAGCGGCCGAGTCGAGCCGCTCCAGGCGGAGTTCGCTGGCAGCGGTGAACTCGGCCCAGCGGAGGATCACGTCGGTGCCGGGGACGGTCTGGTAGCAGAGGACCGTGCGCAGCCCGGTCCGCCCGTCCACGAAGGCGAGCCGGAGGGATCCCTCCGCCTCCTCGGCGCCGTCGAACTCCCACCACACGCCCCGGTCCGCGCCCGGACCTCCCACCACCAGCTCGGACCCGGTGAACGGCCGTAGCCCGTACGGCAGGTACTCGGCCGGGGCCGCGTCGGCGGGCGTGATGAAGTGGGTGCGGTGGGACCAGTCCAGGGCGGACGGCCCGTCCTCGACGCCGAGCGGGCCCCAGGCGTCGAGCTCGGCCCAGGGGCCGTCCGGGGAGAGGCGGACGGTGTAGCTGGTGTGCTCCGTCCGCAAGGTCCAGCGCTGGTAGGTCACTTGACCGCTCCGAGGTTGAGGCCGGCCACGAAGTGCCGCTGGAAGCGCAGGAAGACGGCGACCGTGGGCGCGGCGGCGATGACCGACCCGGCGGCGATCACGTTCCACTCCGACACGTACTGGCCCTGGAGCCCGATGAGGGCGGCGGTGATCGGCATCTTGGTGTCGCTGCGCAGGACGGTGATCGCCCAGAGCAGGTCGTTGAAGATCCAGGTGAAGGACAGGGCGCTGAGGGCGGCCAGGGCGGGGCGGGTCAGCGGGAGGATGATCCGCCAGAAGATCTGCCAGGGCCCGGCGCCGTCCACGACCGCAGCCTGCTGGATCTCCGCCGGGATCGACCGCATGAACCCGTGCAGGACGAAGACGTAGAAGCCGACGCCGAAGCCGATCTGCACGCCGATCAGCGCGGGCAGGGTGTCGTAGACGCCCATCACCTCGCTGAGCTTGGAGACGGGGATGAGCAGGATCTGCGGGGGCAGCAGGTTGCCGCCGAGCATGAGCAGCAGCAGGGCGCGCCGGAACGGGAGTTCGTAGCGGCTGAGGGCGAACGCGGCCATCGCGGCGAGGGTCAGGGTCACCAGGACGCACGGGATCGTGACGAGCAGGCTGTTGATCAGGGCCTGCTGCTGGCCGCCGTCGGTCCAGGCCTGGCCGAAGTTGCCCAGGGTGAAGGAGTGCGGCCAACTGCCCAGGCCGTGGGCGGCGATGTCGTCGAAGGAGCGCAGGCTGGTCACCAGGACCAGGGCGATGGGCAGCAGCCACAGGATCGCCAGGGCGCCGGCACCGAGGTGGAATCCGGCGGTGGCCGTCCTTCTGCGGCGCAGCGCGGTGGAGTTGGCCGTGGCGTCGGTGGACATCAGTCGGCCTCCCGGAAGGCGCGGACGAGGTAGGAGGCGATGACCCCGAAGGCGAGGACGAAGATGACGACGGCCAGGGCGGAGCCGTAGCCGAGGCGCAGGGACTGGAAGGCGGTGGAGTACATGTAGGTGCTGAGCAGTTCGGAGGAGTGGTAGGGACCGCCGCGGGTGAGGGACCAGACGACGTCGAAGGACCGCAGCGAGTCGATGATGATGACCGACAGCACGACGGCGTTGACGCTGCGCAGCTGGGGCAGGGTGACGTGCCGGAACCGCTGCCAGGCACTGGCGCCGTCGACCTTGGCGGCCTCGTAGAGCGCCGGGTCGATGCCCTTGAGGCCGGCCAGGTACAGCACCATGACGTAGCCGATCTGGCGCCACAGGGCGGGCACGATCACGGCGTACAGGGCGGTGTCCTGGTCGGCGAGCCAGGCGTGCTGGAGGCTGCCGAGGCCCACCCCTTCCAGTACCCGGTTGAGGACGCCGTCGGGCTGGTAGATCGCCTGCCAGACGAGGGCGGTGGCCACCAGCGAGAAGACGACCGGCAGGAACAGGGCGGCCCGGTAGAAGCCGACGCCGCGCCGCTCCTGCTGGAGCAGGAGTGCGGCGGCCAGGCCCAGGACGGCGGACAGGCCGCCGAAGAGGAGCAGCCACAGGACGGTGTGGCCGAGGGCGCTGCGGAAGACCTCGTCGTGGGCCATCTCCCGGAAGTTGTCCAGGCCGACGAACTGCGGCGGGGAGACGCCGTCCCACTTGGTGAGGGCGAGGTAGAAGCCCTGCAGGGCGGGCCAGAACACCCACACGGCCTCGGCGAGCAGCGGGACCAGGACGAAGGCGAGGACCATCGGCGGGGTGCGCCGGGGGCCCCGGGCCCGCCTGCCGCTGAGCGGCAGGGGGGCCGGGGTCTTCCGGTCGGTGGCGGTGAGCACGGCCACGTCAGGCGTTCCAGATCTTCTGGGCGTCGCGCTGCCAGTCGGTCAGAATGCCGCTGATCTGCTTCGGCTTGGCCAGGAACTTGGTCAGGGCGGTGTCGGCGGTGGGCTGGAGGGCGTCGCTGGAGTCCCGGTTGAAGAACTGGGTGATCTCGGCGGCCTCCGCGACGTGCGCACGGCCCTTCTTCACCAGCGCGGTGCCGGCGTCCTTGGCGTCCGGGTTGCAGGGCAGGACGGTCCCGGAGGAGCCCTTGATGTATATCTCCTGGGCCTCGGCGGTGGCGAGGTACGTCAGCAGGTCGAAGACCTGGTCGCGGCGGCCGGTGCGGGCGCTGGCGAAGTAGCCGTCGACCGGCGCCTCCTCGGCGAGCGGGATCTTGGCGTCGATGACGGGGAAGCGGAAGAAGTCGATGTCGTCCAGGGCGCTCTTGGGCGCCGAGTCGGCGAAGAAGGTGCCGATGAGCATCATGCCGGTCTTGCCGTTGAGCAGCGCGGTCGTCGCGTCCTGGAAGGCGAGGGCGGTGCCGTTCGGGTCGAAGTACGGCAGTACCTCCTGCCAGCGGTCGAAGACCTTGCGGACCTCGGGGTCGTCGAACCGGTGCTTCCCGGCGAGAAGTTCGCGGTGGTACTGGGCGCCGTTGATCCGGATGTCGAGGTAGTCGAACCAGGCCGACGCCACCCAGGGGGTGTTGCCGCCTGCTCCGAGCCCGATCGGGGCGACGCCCTTGGACTTGAGCTTGTCGCACAGGTCGAGGAACTCGTCCCAGCTCTTGGGCTCGCTCACGCCCCACTTGGCGAAGTTGGACTTCCGGTAGAACATGCCCCACCAGTAGTAGGTGTTGGGCACGAAGACCTTCTTGCCCGAGCTCGCGGTGCACAGCGAGTCCAGCGCCTTGGTGTACCGCTTGAGGTCGGGCGAGGAGTTCCACACCTCGTCGAGGTCGAGCAGCAGGTTCTTCTTGGCGTAGGCGTCCGCGACCGAGCCGGGGTACCAGGTGTAGACGTCCGGCGGGTTGGCGGAGGTGAGGTAGGTCGGCAGCTGGGTGCGGAAGGTCTCGGCGGCGACCGTGTTCAGGCTCGCCTTGCCGGACCCCTTCTTCGCGTAGGCCGCGACCAGGTCCTCCATCGCGGCCTTGGCCTGCGGGGCGGAGAGGTTGGACTGGAGGGTCGCCGGGCCCTTCGAGGAGGTCTTCCCGGAGGAGGTGGAGGTGACGCAGCCGCTGAGCAGTGCCGCGGTCCCGGTGGCACCGAGTCCGGCGAGGAAACGCCGTCTGCTGGTCTGGGGGTTGGCCATGGTGATGTCCTCGTTCAGTTGAATCGGGTCCGGTACACGTGGCCGTCGACTCCGCGGAAGACCGCGTCCACGGCTCCGTCCGGGGCGGCGGCCGCGCCGAGCGCGCCGTCGAACGCGGCGCTCGGGAACTCCTGCCGTTTGCTCCAGCCCTGCCAGGCGCCGTCGGCGTACCGCTGCTGCCAGAGGGTGTAGTCGGCGGCCCGCGCGTACAGCAGCACCGCGTCCCCGGCGGTGACGAGCGTCGGGCTGCCGCTGACGGTGCCGCCGAGCGAGGTCCAGTCGGACCACTCCCCCGACGTGTCCCGGGTCCGCGTCCACACGTCGTCGGCGGTGCTGCGGACGGCGACGTGGACGCGTCCCTGCGCGTCGACGGCGGCGGACGGCCGGCCGGAGACCTGCAGTCCGGCGGGCGCGCCGAGCGAGGACCAGTCGGTCGCCGGGCCGCGCTGCACCACCGTGCCGTCGGCGCCACGGGCGAAAAGTGTCCAGTGGGCGGGATCGGTGAAGGCGACGGACGGCGCGTCGGTCAGGCTGCCGCCCAGGGACTGCCACCGCCCCCAGCGGCCGTCGGCGTAGACCCGCCGGTAGGCCCGTGAGTCGGCGCCGCGCACGAAGACGTCGATCCGGCCGCCGGCGGAGGCGTACACGGCGGGCTGGCCGAGGATCTTCCCCTGCGCGGGACCGCCGAGGTCCTTCGTGCTCCCGGCGGTCCGCTCGACGAGCGAGCCGTGCGGCCCCCGGAAGAAGGTGGAGCCGTCGCCCGCCACGGCCGGGCTCGCCGTGGCCGTCACGCCCAGGTCCGTCCCCGGCAGGGCGTCGGCGCCGGTCAGCTTCAGGAAGGCGGTGCCGTGCGCGGGGACCTCGACGGTGTACGACCCGGTGTGCGTGCCCCGGTCGGCGCGGGCCCGCAGGTCACGGACGCGCACCGGGCCGCCGAGGCCGGTGTCGGCGAACTGCACGGTGCGTTCGGCCGGTTGGTCGGAGCGGTTGAGCAGGACGACCGCGCGCTGCCCGTGTCCCTGCAGGACCTTGCTGTAGACGTCGCCGGCCGAGTCGGTCGCCACGCGTACGCCCTGGACCGCGAGGGGGTCCTGGTCGACGGCGATGATCTCGGGGTTGCGGAGCGTGGTGAGCATCGAGTCGGACAGGGTGCGCGGGTCGGAGCCCAGCATCAGCGGTGAGCCCATCTCGGCCCACATCACGAACTGGGTGGTGGACTCCTCCTGGGTGAGTTCGTACGTCCCGTCGGTCATCTTCCGCATGGGGATGAGGTAGTCGGGGTCGTTGTAATGGCCGGGGCCCTGCGCCTCGGGGTGCCAGGCGTTGGCGTCCATGTTGCGCAGGATGTTCGGCCACTCGCCCGGACTGGGGGTGCCCCAGGCGATGTCGGTGCCGGTGCGCCAGGAGTCGGCGATCGCCGGGGCGTAGACGTAGGTGTTGTGGGCGTCCTGCTCGGGGGTGTGCGGCAGGCCCCAGTCGTCGGTGAGCGGGTTGCAGAGGTTCAGCAGCATCGGGCGGCCGGACTTGGCGACCGCGTCGCTGAACTCCTTGTAGGCGGGGCCCGGGTCGAGTTTCGCGCCGATCCCGCAGAGGAAGTCGACCTTGACGGCGTCGATCTTCCAGCTCGCGAACTGCCGTGCGTCCTGGTCGTAGTACCCACGGCTGCCGAGACCGCAGCTCTTGCCGCCGTCGTAGGTGCCGGCGTCGGTGTAGATGCCGGCCCGCAGTCCGCGCTGGTGCAGGTAGGAGACGAGGGCCGGGATTCCGGAGGGGAAACGGTCCGGGTTGGCCGTCAACCGGCCCTGGGCGTCCCGGGGGTTGTCGGCCTGCCAGCCGCCGTCCAGCCAGACGATGTCGTAGCCGGCGTCCCGCAGACCGCTGCTGACCAGCTTGTCCGCGACGGCGCGCACCTCCTTCTCGGTGGGTGCGCCGAGCCCGTAGTAGGTGTTCCAGCCCATGTAGGGCGTGGGCGCGAGGCCGCTGTCGTAGCCGGCGGGTGCGCCTTGGTCGACGGTCGTCCGCGCGACGGCGTCGGGGGTCACGGTGGCGGCCAGGACCACCGCGACGGCGGCCACCAGGGCGGCCCGGGTGATCCGGTGGTGCCGGGGTCCGGCTGCGGGCGGGTGCGAAGTCACGTGCCTCTCCCGGGGGTTGGGAAGCAGGAGAACGAGACGCGGGCCGTCCTGCCGGAGCGGGCCCGCGAGGTCACGGCGACGACTGTGGCCTGTGGCCGAAACCGTGTCAAGATTAATTACTAATTTAGTAGAAGCGCGGGTGAGACGAGCCCGGCAGTCCGCCTGGCCGGCCCCCGAGACCGCTCGCGTCTCACTCCCCGCCGGGTGCGGCGCGGCGGGAACGGAGCGCGGGCACGCCCGCGCCGAGGAGGGCGCATCCCACGAGCACCGGCGGGAGCAGACCGGCCCAGCCCGGAGCCGTCCGCAGGAGCGCCATGCAGGCCGCCGCGCCCGCGATGAGGGCCGCCAGCCGGAGCGGCACCCAGCGGTTCGGGCGGCCCGCTCCCACTCCCTTGACGATGTAGGTGGCCAGGGTGCCGGTCAGGTACGTGGTCGGTGCCGCGGCCCGGCCGGCCGCCACCATGGCTCCCGACTGGATGCCCATCGTCAGCGCGGCCCCGAACTGCAGGACGTCCCGGGCCGCCCGCCCCGGCGCTCCGCCGAGGACGGCCCAGACCACGGCGCCCGCGGCCAGCAGGAGCGCCTCGCCGGCGAGACAGAGCAGCACCGGCCGCGACCAGTGCGTGGCGGTGCCCTCGTGCCGGCGGGTGCACCGGGCGGCGACGGCCGCGCCCAGCCCGAATCCGGCCAGCGCCAGCACCGCCGCGGTCACGCCGGTGGCCTGGGCGCGGCCGACCGCCATCCCGAGCAGGGCCAGGTTGCTGGTCATGACCCCGGCGAAGACGTGGTCCAGCGCGGTGAAGGAGATGGTCTCCACCGCCCCGGAGGCCGCGACCAGCAGCACGACGGCGACGCGCAGGTGGGTCCCCGGCTCCGCCGGCGGTTCCCCGGGGACCTCTGTCGCTTGCTCGCGCGGTGCGTCACTCACAGTTCTTGAGCGTAACGCGGGGTGAGCAGTGCTCCCCGTTGCCGTGCGCCGCCGGGTGGACCGCACCACTCGGCGGCGGCGCGGACCAGGCCGCCCAGCCAGGCCTGGTGACGGTTGATCATGGGGTGCGGGCGCTCGTTCGCCACGGCTGCGGCCGGTGCTCCGATCCGGGTCTCCTCGGTGACGACGAGAAGGTGCGCGGTTGGGCCGAATACCACTGGGCCGTCCTGCTGGACAACATCGGCGAGGACCCCGCCGGTGCCCTCCCGCGTTACGAGACCGCCCTCGACATCGCCACGAGGACCGGCGACGGCTACTTCGAGTCCTACATCATCCGGCACCTGGCACCGCACAGGGAGCCCGCCGAGCGGATCGCGACGCTGCGCCGCTCACTCCACCTGCGCGCCGCGCTCGGCGCCCGGCCGCAGACCGTCGCCGCGCAGGCCCTCCTCGCCGACAACCTTCCCGAAGACGACCCCGAACGCGCCGAACTCATAAGGACGTTACGCCCGGGGGCGGAGGAACTGGGCATCGGATGGCTCGTGCCCGACAACTGACCTGACAGCAAGGAACAGCGCACCCGGTACGCCCGGGACGACCAAGTCACCGGCGTGCCCGGCCGGGACCCGCCCCGCGACGTGCACGTCCTGCGCAGGATCGCCGGCCACGGCTCCCTGACCACCACCCAGCGCTACCCGCACCCCGGCGTACACGAGATCACGGCCGCCGGGGCGACGCTCTCCGCACACCTCAGTGTGCTGTGCGCACCTCGCTCACTGCCGAGCCCCAACGGGTCCCCACGAATGATCAGGGGCCGATTTCGGACACCTCCGAAATCGGCCCCTGACCTGCGACTGTCTCCAGTCGGGACGACAGGATTTGAACCTGCGACCCCTTGACCCCCAGTCAAGTGCGCTACCAAGCTGCGCCACGTCCCGATGCGTTCATGCGCGGTGACCCGCGTGATCGCGTGAACAGCACCTTACCCCACGTACCCGGGCGGGCAGAAAGAGGGCGGGGGACGGTGGGGAGACAATCGGTCGTATGGAAGACGTGGGAAGTGGCGGACGGGACCGGGACGCCGAGGGACGGGCGCGCAGTGCCCGGCCGCGGGACGGGCTGGGGCGGCCGCTGCCGTACGGCGCGCCGGGCGTCGAGCGGCAGCCCGAGGGCGTCGTACGGACCCCGCGGGCGACGGTCGCCGAGGCGCAGTCGCTGCTCGACGCCGGGAAGCCGTTCCACGCGCACGAGGTGTTCGAGGACGCCTGGAAGTCGGGGCCCGAGGCGGAACGGACCCTGTGGCGTGGGCTCGCCCAGCTGGCCGTGGGGCTCACGCACGCGGCTCGCGGGAACGTGACCGGCGGGGCGCGGCTGCTGCGGCGCGGTGCGGGCGCGGTGGAGGAGTGGGCGAGAGGGGGCGAGGAGCCACGGCCTCACGGGATCGATGTCGACGGGCTCGCACGCTGGGCGCGGGAGCTGGCCGGGCGTGTGGAGGGCGGCGCCGGGAGCGTCGACGCGAAGGGCGAGGCGCCCCGGCTGTGCGGCCCCGGGTAGCACCGGGGTGACCCGTTGTCAGTGGCATGCGGCAGACTCGGGAACGTGCGAGAGATTCATGTCATCGGTATCGGCGCGGGCGACCCCGACCAGCTCACCCTCCAGGCGGTCCGGGCGCTGAAGAGCACGGACGTGTTCTTCCTCCTCGACAAGGGGGAGGTCAAGAGCGACCTGACACAGCTGCGCCTGGACATGCTCGACACGCACATACCGGACGGCGGTTACCGGGTGGTCGAGGCGCGGGACCCGGAGCGGGACCGGGCCGCGGGCGGCGGGGCGTACTCGCCGGCCGTCGGCGACTGGCGCTCCGCCCGCGCGGACATCTACGAGCGGCTGATCCGCGACGAGTTGGGCGAGGAGCAGACGGGCGCGTTCCTGGTGTGGGGCGACCCGTCGCTGTACGACAGCACGTTGGCGATCCTGGAGGAGGTGCTCGCCCGGGGCACGGTGCGGTTCGGGTACGACGTGGTGCCCGGGATCAGCAGTGTCTCGGCGCTGGCGGCCCGGCACCGCACGGGACTGAACCGGGTGGCCCGCCCGGTGCAGATCACCACCGGGCGGCGGCTCGCCGAGGGGCTGCCGGACGGGGTGGACGACGTGGTCGTGATGCTCGACGCGCACCAGGCCTTCCGCCGGTACGCGGACGAGGACATCGACATCTACTGGGGCGCGTACCTCGGCACCCCGGACGAGATCCTGGTCTCCGGTCCGATCGCCGAGGCCGGCCCGCGCATCGAGCGGCTGCGGGCCGAGGCACGCGAGCGCAAGGGCTGGATCATGGACACGTATCTGCTGCGCCGCCACCCGGAGGTCCCGAAGGAGGGCTGAGCGGTATGCGGGTGGCCCCTGCCGGTATGCGACGGTGGCCCACCGGCGTGAAGGTCACATCGTGACAGCGACCGAGGATGCCGTCCTGCCCGAGGCGTCGGCCTGTCCGAGCGGTCGGCGGAGCCGGCGCCCGCCGTCAGGACGGCCTGCGTCCGGACACCTCGGACGCCAGGACCCCGGACGTCGGAAGTGGTCACGCCGGGGCCAGCCCGAGCCGTTCCAGTACGCCGGCGACGTCCGGCACCGCCGTCACGCCGTCCGGCAACGGGGGCCGACGTACGACGACCACGGGCAGCCCGAGTTCCCGTGCGGCCGTGAGTTTGGCGGCCGTGGCCTCTCCCCCGCTGTCCTTCGTGACCAGGACGTCGATCAGGTTCCCGGTGAGCAGCGCGGTCTCGTCGGCGACGGTGAACGGGCCGCGCGCCAGCAGCACCTCGGTGTGCCGGGGCAGGGGCGGCTCGGGGGGTTCCACGGACCGTACGACGAAGTGCCGGTCCGTCAGGTGGGCGAAGGCGGACAGGCCGAGGCGGCCGGTGGTGAGGAGGACGCGGGGGCCGAAGCGGGGCAGGGCGGCCGCCGCCGCGGGCAGGGACGCAACCGGGTGCCAGTCGTCGCCGGGGCTCGGCTGCCAGCCGGGGCGGCGCAGGACGACGGAGGGGATCCCGGTCGCCCGGGCGGCGCGGGCCGCGTTCGCGGTGATCGTCCCGGCGAACGGGTGGGTGGCGTCCACCAGCGCGTCCACGTGGTGTTCGCGCAGCCAGTCGCCGAGGCCCGCCGCGCCGCCGAACCCGCCGATCCGCACCTCGCCGGCGAGCGTGCCCGGCCGCGTGACCCGGCCGGCGAGCGAGGTGGTGACACGGACTCCGGGGCGCCCCGACAACTCGGTGGCGAGACGGCGGGCCTCGGCGGTGCCGCCGAGGATCAGGACGTGCGGAGACATGGGGCGAGCGTACGGGGCCTGCGCAGGGACGGCGCCGTGGGGCAGCTCGGCCGGCCGACGCCGTGACGCACGGGGCCTGCGCGGGGGACGGCGCCGTGGGGCAGCTCGGCCGGCCGACGCCGTGACGCACGACGGCCGCCCGGCGGGGTGCGCCGGGCGGCCGTCGTGGAGGCCCACCCCGGTCAGCCCTGACGGGCCTTGAACCGGGGGTCCTTCTTGTTGATCACGTAGACCACGCCACGTCGGCGGACCACCTGGGCGCCGGGCTTGGCCTTCAGTGAGCGCAGGGAATTGCGTACCTTCATGGTTCTCTTCTCCTCGGGTCGGTCGCCGCGTGGGTCAGCCGCGGGCGGCGGCGGTGCGGCCGTAACGGCGCTCGAAGCGCTCCACGCGGCCGGCGCTGTCCATGACCCGCGCCCTGCCGGTGTAGAAGGGGTGCGACGCGGACGAGATCTCCACGTCGATGAGCGGGTAGGTGTTGCCGTCCTCCCACTCGATCGTCCTGGACGAGTCGGCGGTGGACCGCGTCAGGAACGCGGTGTCCGCGGCGCGGTCCCGGAAGACCACGAGTCGGGACGCGGGATGAATGCGGGCCTTCATGGGGTTTCCTCTCTGGGCTGCCGGTGTGCTTACGGCCGGCTTCAGCGTTCTTCGCGGAAGTCGACGTGGGCGCCGGCCACCGGGTCGTACTTGCGCAGGACCAGCCGGTCAGGGTTGTTCCGGCGGTTCTTGCGGGTCACGTAGGTGACTCCGGTCCCGGCCGTCGACTTCAGCCTGACGACGGGACGCGCGGTGCTGCGTGCCATGAGGTTCTCCCTTCGCTCACACCCGAGGTTCTTGATCCGGGCATGTCATTCACGATCTCTGCAACAACACCTCCCCCTGTCGCATTCCCGGGGCCACCGGACGGGCCGGAGGACCCGCCCAGGGACCCGCCAAGGGACCCGCCGGCAGACCGCTCAGCGCAGCAGGAGCTGCAGGCCGCCCAGGATCGTCGCCGCGATGACCAGCTGCTCGAACAGCCGCTGGTTGATCCGGTGCACCGCCCACCGGCCGATGAGCGCGCCCGGCACGACGAACACCACGAGCGCGGCGTCCAGCAGCAGCGAGCTGCCGTCGATCAGGCCGAGGCCGGCACTGAAGGGCAACTTGGACAGGTTCACGATCAGGAAGAAGAACGCCGAGGTGCCGAGGAAGCCGAGTTTGCGAAAGCCGGCCGACAGCAGGTACATCGACATCACCGGGCCGCCCGCGTTGGCGACCATCGTGGTGAAGCCGCCGAGCACGCCGTACGAACCCGCCTTCGCCCGGCCCGCACGGGTGGTGACCTGGTCCGGGTCGTCGGGGCGGTCGGCCGTACGGCGCCGCCACAGCGTGACCCCGGCCATCAGCAGCAGGATCGCCCCGATCGAGGTCCGTACGACGCCGTCGTCGGCCCAGACCAGGAACAGCGTGCCGATCACCACGCCGGCCGCGACCGCCGGGAACAGCCGCCACAGTGTGGGCCAGTGGGCGTGCCTCCGGTAGGTCGCCACGGCCAGCACGTCCCCCGCGATGAGCAGCGGCAGCAGGACACCGGTGGAGGCGCGGGCCGGGAGGACGGCGGCGAAGACGGCGAGACTGACGGTGTTGGCCCCGCTGACGGCGGTCTTCGAGAAGCCGACGAGCAGGGCGGCGAATGCCAGGGCGGCGAACTCCCAGCCGGATATGTGCCAGAGCGTCATCGTGTTCATGCGGGGACCGATGTTATGTCCGGACAACCGGAGGGCGTAAGTACCGTCTCGCTGGTCGGCTGCGTTTGCGGCCGTTGCGCCAGGGCACTCGCGCTGCGACGAAGGCACAGCTCAGAAGGGAGACGCCCACCATGTCCGTGGTGAAGAGCACGCTGCCCGACCAGGCGCTCCGGGTCACCGGGGGCGCCCTCCAGGAGACCCTGGTGGACCTGCTCGGACTGTCGCTGATGGGGAAGCAGGCACACTGGAACATCGTGGGCCCGCGGTTCCGCTCGATCCATCTCCAGCTCGACGAGGTGGTCGCCACCGCGCGCGCCTACTCGGACACCGTCGCGGAGCGCGCCGCCGCCCTGGGCGTGCCGCCGGACGGCCGCCCGGAGACCGTCGCCGCGGCGTTCTCACTGCCCGGCCCCAAGGACGGCTGGCTGCGCGACGACGAGGTCGTCGACCTGATGGTGCGGACCCTGGAGGCGGCGATCGGGCGGCTGCGCGAGCGGATCGCCGCGACCGACGAGCCCGACCCGGTCACCCAGGACCTGCTGATCTCGATCACCGCGGACCTGGAGAAGCAGCGCTGGATGTTCGCCGCCGAGAACAACTGAGCCCGCTGAGAAAAGCCGAGCCCGCCGAGGACTCACTCGGACCGCTCAGGACGAGCCGCTCGACCCGGCCGGGCTGCCCGCTCAGGACGAGCCCCTCGACCCGGTCCGGCTGCCCACTCCGGACCGAGCGGGTCGATCCGCCCCGGTCGAACCGCTCGGTTCGGTCCAGCCGCCCGGCCCGCTTGCTGAGGTCGGCCCGCTTGCTCAGGTCGGCCCGCCTGCCTCAGGTCAGCCCGCCTGCCTCAGGGCAGTCCGCTCGCTCAGGTCAGCCCGCTCTGTCCGGCGCGCCCGCGTCGAGCGCCGCCGCCCGCAGGGCGGCCGCCACTCTTGTGACCGCCTCGGCCGGCGGGTGCGGCAGCCGGGCCAGCAGCTGGCGGCGCTGCTCCTGCGGCCCGCCGCGGACCGGCAGGATCCGGACACCGGCCGGCGCCGCCGGGGCCAGCGCCGCCGGCACGGTGGTCAGCCCGCAGCCTGCGGCGACGAGATGGAGCTTGGCCAGCCAGTCCCGGGCGACGTGGGCGATCTCCGGCCGCTCGTCAAGGCCGGGCCACACCCCCATCAGCCGGTCCTCGCCCGAGGCGGAACCGGCGATCCAGCGCTGCCCGCGCAGGTCGGCCACGTCGACGAAGTCGCCGCGGGCCAGCGGATGGCCGGCCGGCAGCGCGAGGCACAGGGCGCGCTCGGTGAGGGTCTGGAGCACCAGCGGGGGCGATTCGGCGTCCGGCGCCCGGAACGGCGGCGCCGAGGCGAGCAGGGCCAGGTCGATGCTGCCGGCGCGCAGGGCGCGCACCAGCGCGGGGGTGGTGCCCTCGCGGCCGATGACCTGGAGGCCAGGGTCCGTCCGGCGCAGCGCGGTCAGGGCGAGCGGGACCAGCACGGCACCCGCGGTGGGGAACCAGCCGAGGCGGACCGTCCCACCCTGTCCAGGCAGCCCGGACAGCTCCCTCGCCGTCGCCTCGATCTCGTCGAGCACGGTCGTCGCGCGCCGCATGACGATGCGGCCGGCCGCGGTGAGCCGTACCCCGTCGCGGCGCCGCTCGAGGAGTTCCGCGCCCGCCGCGCGCTCGATCGCGGCGATCTGCCGGGACACCGCGGACTGGGTGTAGCCCAGCGAGGCCGCGGCGGCGGTGAAGGTGCCCTGTTCGGCGACCGCGCGGAAGACCCGCAGCGCGGTCAGTGACACATCGTTGAAGTCCATTACATTAACGCATACTAGCCGTGCGTAACTCTCGTTGGACTCATGGACACGCGGTTCCTAGCGTGGATGCATGAACGCTTCCCGCATCGCTCTCGTCACCGGCGCCAACCAGGGACTCGGCCGCGCCCTCGCGGAAGGCCTCGCCGCCCGGCTGGCCCCGGACGACCTGGTCCTGCTCACCGGACGCGACCCGGAACGGGTGACGGACGCCGCCGCCGAGGTCGCCCGGCTGCCCGGAACGCGCGCCCGCGTCGAGGGCGGCCTCTTCGACGACTGCAACGAGAGCGAGGTCGTCGACCGCCGCACCGGCAGGCTCTCCGGGGTGGCGCGCTACGCCGTCGACCCGGACAACGCGCGCCGGCTGCGGGACCTGTCGGAGGAACTCCTCGCCGCCTGAGCCCTGAGCTCCGGGCCGCCGGGATCCGGACGCGCCGCCGGGGCCGACTCCCCGGCGCCGGTAGCGCAGTTCGGCGCGGTCGGCGTGAAACCCTGGCCGGGACGCGTGCATCCGAGCCCGTCGAGGAGGACGTCGTATGCCACCCCTGGTCGACCCCGTACCCGGCGGGAACCCCGGCGATCTGGCCCGGGCCCACGCCCTCGCCCACGAGCTGTCCGCGCAGGGCGTGCGCGGGATCATGCTGGCCTTCGTGGACACCGCCGGGATCTGCAGGGTGAAGACCGTTCCCTGGCAGGGGCTGCAGCCTGCGGTGGCCTGGGGTGTCGGCATGTCCCCGGTGTTCGACACCTTCCTGGCGAACGACGCGATCGTGCGCACCGACGTCCTCGGTTCGCCCGACGGCGATCTGCGCCTCGTGCCGGACCTGGACCGGCTGGTGGTGCTCGCCGGGCAGCCCGGCTGGGCCTGGGCGCCGGTCGACCGGGTCACCCAGGAGGGTGAACGGCATCCGGGGTGCAGCCGCACCTTCCTGCGCCGGGTCGTCGCCGACGCCGAGGACCGGCACAGCATCACCTTCAAGGCGGGGATCGAGATCGAGTGGGCGCTCGGCCGGGCCGCCGCACCGGCTGACGAGTTCGCACCGGCCACCTCGGGTCCCGCGTACAGCGCCGCCCGGCAGACCGAGCTGAGCGACTACACCGCCGACCTGCTCGCGGCCTTCGAGAAGCAGGAGGTGGCGGTCGCCCAGCTCCACCCCGAGTACGCGCCCGGCCAGTTCGAGCTCTCCACCGACGCCCTGGACCCGGTGGCCGCGGCCGACCAGAGCGTGCTGGTCCGGCAGACCATCCGTGCCGTGTCGCAGAAGTACGGCCTGCGCGCCTCCTTCGCCCCGGCCGTCACCGAGCGGGGTGTCGGCAACGGCGGCCACCTGCATCTCTCCCTGTGGCGCCGCGGGATCAACCTGCACGCCGGCAGCCAGGGCCGGTACGGCATGACGGCCGCGGCGGAGTCGTTCATCGCCGGGCTGCTGGCCCACCTGCCCGCGCTGACGGCGGTGACCGCGCCCAGCCCGGCCAGCTATCTGCGGCTCAGGCCCGCCCAGTGGGCGGGGGTGTACACGGCCTGGGGCCGGGAGACCCGCGAGACCGGGATCCGGGTCGTCACCGGCACGGTGGGCCACCAGAGCCATGAGGCCAACCTGGAGGTCAAGCCGGTCGACCTGGCCGCCAACCCGTACCTGGCCCTGGGCTGCGTGATCGTCGCCGGACTGGACGGGCTCGCCTCGGCCGCGCCGCTGCCCAAGGAGGTCAGAGACGACCCGGGCCGGCTGGTCCCGGACGAGGCGGTGGCCCGGGGCGTGCGCCGGCTGCCGACCTCGCTCGCGCAGGCCGTCGACGAATTCCGCGAGGACGAGGTGCTGCGCACCGCGCTCGGCCCGGTCCTCGCGGACGCGGTGGTCGCCGTACGCGAGGGCGAGACGGCGGCCGTCGCCGGCCTGGACGAGGCCGGGGTGGCGGCGGCCTACCGGTGGAAGTACTGATGCCGGGACCGGTCCGGGAAGCCCTCGACGCGCTCCCGCTCGTCGACCACCACTGCCACGGCGCGGTCACCGCCGACCTCACCGAGCCCGAGTTCGAGTCGCTGCTGACCGAGGGCGAGGCCTGGCCGGGCGTCTCGCCGTTCGACACCCCGGCCGGCATCGCCGTGCGACGGCACTGCGCTCCCCTGCTCGGCCTGGACCGGCACGCGCCGGTGGCCGACTACCTGGCGCGCCGGGCCGAACTGGGCTGGCAGGAGGTCAACCGCCGGTTCCTGACGGCCGCGCACACGGAGGCGTTCTGCGTGGACACCGGGTACGCCCCGCACCCGGTCACCTCCCCCGCCGAACTCGCGGCGGCGGCCGGCGCGCGTGCCTACGAGGTCGTGCGCCTGGAGCGCGTCGCCGAGGCGGTGGCCGCACAGGGCATCGCCGCGGCCGAGTACGCGGGCGCCTTCCGGGCCGCGGCCGAGGAGGCGGTACGGCGGCCGGGTGTGGTCGCGGTCAAGTCGGTGGCCGCCTACCGCACCGGCTTCGCCCTGGACCCGGCACGGCCGACGTACGCGGAGGTGACCCGGGCGGCCGCGCTGTGGTTCGCCGCGGGCGGCAGGCTCACGGACCCGGTGCTGATGCGTCATCTGCTGTGGACCGCCGTCGGGCTCGGGCTGCCGCTCCAGCTCCACGCCGGTTTCGGGGACTCGGACCTGCGGCTGCACCGCGCGGATCCGGCCCTGCTCACCGACTGGCTGCGGCTGACCGCCGGCACCGTCCCGGTGCTCCTGCTGCACTGCTGGCCCTACCACCGCCAGGCCGCCTACCTCGCCGCGGTCTTCGAGCACGTGCACCTCGACGTCGGGCTCGCCCTGCACCACGTGGGCCCGGCGCGGGCCGGGGCGGTGCTGGCGGAGGCGATGGAGATCACCCCGTTCCGCAAACTGCTGTACAGCTCGGACGCCTATGGTGTGGCCGAGTTCCACCACCTCGGCGCGCTGTCCTTCCGGCAGGGGCTGGCCGGAATGCTGCAGGCCCGGGTGGACGCGGACGAACTGAGCCCGACCGACGCGGTGCGGATCGCCGCCTGGACGGGACGCGACAACGCCCGTCGTCTGTACGGACTTCCCGCATCCGACCCCGGCCGCGACTGACCGCGCGCCCTGTCCGGAAAGTATGATCAAGCAATGTCTGACATGACCGAAACCACGCCCGGTTGGCTGTCCTCCGACGAGCTGGAGATGGCACGCGCCCGCATGCCGATCCTGTACGTGGAGGCCGTGCCCGTGCGCGTCGACGACAGCGGCGAAGTCACCAGCATCGGCCTGCTGCTCCGCATCGGCCCGGACGGAACGGTCAGCCGGGCCCTCGTCTCCGGCCGTGTCCTGCACCACGAGCGGGTCCGTGACGCCCTGCTGCGCCATCTGGAGAAGGACCTCGGCCCGGTGGCGCTGCCCCGGGTGCCAGCCTCCCTGCAGCCGTTCACGGTGGCCGAGTACTTCCCGACGCTGGGCGTCACGCCGTATCACGACCCCCGTCAGCACGCGGTGTCGCTGGCCTACATCGTGCCGGTCACCGGTGACTGCCGGCCCCGGCAGGACGCGCTGGACCTGGTGTGGTTCAGTCCGCAGGAGGCCATGCTGGAGGCCGTGCAGAGCGAGATGCCGGGCGGTCACGGGGTGTTGCTGAAGCAGGCGCTGGCCCACGTGGGGTTCGTGAGCTAGGGAGCTCTCCGGGGTGTCCGGCCGGGGTGCCGCCGACGGCGTTCAGCCGAGCTGTCCGGCGGCCCAGCGGGTCCAGTCCCGCCCCATCTCGGCCCGGCGCAGGCCGTGTTCCGGGGCGATCCGGCCGTTGGTGGTCAACGCCTCCTCGTCCCGCTCCAGTTCGGCTCTGAGCTCCGCGAGCCGCTCGTGGCAGGTCCCGGCCGGCCGCTCCCGCTCGGCGAGGACCGCGCGGGCCTGGTCGTCCGACGCCGGCCGCCCGCTAGCCCTGGTCCAGCGCGGCGCGCAGCGCCTCGTCGATGCCGGGCTGCCGGAAGGTGAACCCCGCCTTCAGCAGTCTGTCCGGGACCGCCCGGCAGCTGCCCGTGATGCCTTCCGCGAACTCGCCGAGGACGATCCGCAGCGCGAAGGCGGGGACGGCGGCGAGGGTGGGCCGGTGCAGGATCCGGCCGGTCGCACGGGTGATCTCGCGGTTGGTGAGCGGCTCGGGGGCCGTGAAGTTGACGGGACCTGCGACGTCCTCGTGGTCGATCGCGTGGCGCAGGGCGGCGATGTGGTCGGGCAGCGAGATGAACGGCCAGTACTGGTCGCCGGAGCCGAGCCGGCCGCCGAGGCCGTACCGGAAGAGCGGGAACAGCCTGCCCCAGGCGCCGCCGCCGGCGGAGACCACGAGGCCGGTACGCGGGTGCACGACCCGGACGCCGGCTCGCTCGGCCGGCGCGGCGGCGGCCTCCCAGCCGACGCAGACGAAGGCCAGGAAGTCGCCGCCGGCCGGATCGGACTCCGTGACGACACGGTCGCCGGTGTCGCCGTAGTAGCCGGTGGCCGAGGCCGAGATCAGCACCCGGGGCCGCACGGCGGCCTCGGCACACGCCTCGGCGACGGTCCGCGTCCCCTGCAGGCGGCTGAGCCTGATCTCCTGCTTGTACGCCGCGCTCCAGCGCCGGTCGCCGACCCCGGCTCCGGCGAGGTGGACCACGGCGTCGACTCCGTCCAGGACGGCCGGGTCCAGCCGGGCGCCGGGCTCCCAGGTCACGGACTCGCTGCCGTCCGCCGTCCGGGCCGCGGTCCGGCCACGGGTCAGACGCAGCACACGGTGACCGTCGGCGAGGAGGGAACGGGTGAGGGCGGAACCGATGAGTCCGGTGGATCCGGTGATGGCGACGCGCATGACGTTCTCCGAGGCTATTGTTTGAAAGCTCAAACCATCGGCCGTCAGAGTACTCCGGCCGGATGTCCGTACGGCATAAGCAAGCACCGCGAACGACTCCTCCCGCGCACCAGCGCCGACGGGCGACGGACGCGCGAAAAAGGGCCCTCGCAGGCTCTCGCCTGCGAAGACCCTTCGCACCGTCGGGACGACAGGATTTGAACCTGCGACCCCTTGACCCCCAGTCAAGTGCGCTACCAAGCTGCGCCACGTCCCGGTGCCCGCCTGACCTGGGGTTTCCCCGGTCGAAACGTGCAGGGAAACAATACCGCACTCGGGTCGGTGGTCGCGCACGCGTTTCCGCCGGGCCGGATCGGCCGGGCCCGGCCCCGCCTGTGTCCGGGCAGCGGCCCGCGGGGATCAGTCTGCCGCGCCGGGCAGCCCCAGCTCCGGGTAGGAGTCCAGGAGCCGGGGCGGGGCCGCCTGCCGCCAGGAGTCGGCGAGGATGTCGCGCAGCTCGCCCTCGTCCTCCAGCGCGGCGAGCCGCACCCGGACCCAGGCGAACTGCGCCTCGTGATCGGCGATCCAGAACTTGCCGGGCTCGGCGAGCACCAGTTCGTCACGCTCATCCTTGGGACAGCGCACGGCGATGGAGGTCTCGTCCTCGGGGAGCGTGGCGAACATCTTCCCTGCGACCCGGAACGTGGGCATGCTCCAGGCGATCTTCTCGCCGGTGTCCGGCAGGGACAGGGCGACTCGGCGTACGTCTTCGGCGTCCGGCATGCCCCGAACCGTAGCGGCCGGCACTGACACTCACCCGCCCGGAGTGCCCACCCGCTTGTAGTAGAGGGTCGTCGCGCGCAGTACGCCGGCGGGGTCGAGAGCGTAGTCGGGGATGACGCCCGCGCGGGTCCAGCCGGCCGAGCGGTAGAGGCGCTCCGCGGGGCTGTCCGTCTCGGTGTCCAGATGGAGCAGGGTGATCCCGGCGGCGGCCGCGGCCTCCTCGGCGACGGTCAGCAGGCCGCGTCCGATGCCCTGGCCCCGGGCGTCGCGGTGGACCATCAGCTTCACCAGCTCGGCGCGGTGCGGGCCGTTGGGTTTGCCGGGGTGGGCGAAGGCGAGGCCGACCGTGCCGACGGTCCGGCCGGCGTCGTCCAGCGCGGCCCAGACGGCGAGCTGCCCGGCGGCCACGGCGGCCGCCCGCTCCCGCCACCAGGCGACGGCCCGCTCCCGTCCGAGGGGAGCGAGGAAACCGACGGACGCCCCGCCGTTCACCGTGTCGGCCAGCAGCTCGGCCAGCTCCCCCGCCCGCTGCGGCAGTTGGTCGGCGTCCAGGCGCAGTGTCCTCACGGCCGCACCACCGCCAGCACGTACCGCGTCGGTGCCGGGCCCGGGCACCGGAAGCGGGTCGGCCCCCACACCCGCAGCCGCAGGCAGTCCCCGGCGTCCAGCAGGTGCTCGGTTCCCTCGGCCGTCACGGCCAGCCTCCCGTCGAGCACCCAGATGTGCTGCTCCAGGCCGGGCACCGGCGGGCGGTCGTAGGCGAGGTCCGCGCCCGCCGCGAGCCGGCCCTCGACGAGTTCGCCGCGCAGCCCGCCGTGCGGCGGCGACACCGACCGGCGCACGAAGCCGGAGGCGCGGTCCTCCCACACCTGCTGCTCGGCGGCGCGCAGCACCGGCGCGGGTGCCGCCTCGACCTCGCTGAGCAGCTGGGACATGGTCCGGCCGTAGACGTTGCAGAGGCGGTTGAGGAGGGCTGCCGTGGGGCTCGTCTCGGCCCGTTCGGCACGGGACAGGGTGGACTTGCTGATTCCGCTGCGCTCTGCCAACTCACCCAGGGACCAGCCGTGTTCGGCCCGCAGCTGGGCGAGGCGACCGCCGAGGCGGGCGTCGACGGGGTCGGGGTCGACGGGGTCCGGGGAGACCGTCTCAGTCCGTTTCACATCCGGGACGATATCCCTGATGTGAAACGGCGGTGTTAAGGAAGGCTCACAGCCGTGCCGCCTCGCCCAGGGCGTCGAGCACCGGGCGGATCAGCGGGTGGGCCTCGGCTCCGCGCCGCACGGCCGCGAAGACGCGGCGGGTCGGGGCGACACCGTCGACGGGGCGTACGACCACGCCGGTCAGGTCCATGCCGCGCAGCGCGGAACGCGGGACGAGGGCCACGCCCGCGTCGGCCGCGGCCAGCGCCACCACGGCCCGGAAGTCGTCGGAGGAGTGCTCGAAGCGGGGCTGGAAGCCGGCGCTCTCGCAGGCCAGGACGGCGACGTCGTGGCAGGGGTTGCCGGGGTACGGCCCGATCCAGGCGTCCTTGGCCAGCTCGGCGAGGGGAACCTCGGAGGTACCGGCCAGCCGGTGGTGGAGCGGGACGACGGCGTCGAACGGCTCGGCGTACAGCGACACGTGGGTGAGCCGGGGGTCGTCGGCGGGCGGGGCCCCGCGGTACTCGACGGCGACCGCGACGTCGACCTGCCGGTCCAGGACCATCGGGAGGCTGGCGTCGCCCTCGGCGTCCTGGACGCGGATGCGGATGCCGGGGGCGGTGCCGGCGAGGCGGGCCACGGCCGGGGCGACCACCTGGGCGATGCCGGTGGCGAAGGCGGCGACGGTGACCGTGCCGGCCTCGCCGGAGCCGTACGCGGCCAGCTCGGCCTCGGCCCGCTCCAGCTGGGCGAGGACCGCGTTGGTGTGGGCGAGCAGGATCTCGCCGGCCGCGGTGAGCCGTACGCCCTTGGCGCCGCGCTCGACCAGGCGGTGGCCGGTCTCCTGTTCGAGGGCCGTCAGCTGCTGGGAAACGGCCGAGGGGGTCAGATAGAGCGCGGCGGCAGCCGCCGTCACCGTGCGGTGGTCGGCCACCGCACGGAGGATGTGGAGCCGCCGCGCCTCGATCATGAGGTTGATTATCGCAATATGTCTGAGCTGCTCGGGCCGCCGGTACCGATCGGCCCACCTGTGCCGATCACCTCATCGGTACCGATCAGCCCATCAGTACCGATCGGCCCCACCAGTGCGGATCAGCCCGCCAGCTCCGCACGGGCCGCCACGAAGGCGTCCACCGCACGGTCGACGTCCTGCGTCGAGTGGGCCGCGGACAACTGGACCCGGATCCGGGCCTGGCCCTGCGGGACCACCGGGTAGGAGAAGCCGATCACGTACACGCCCCGTTCGAGGAGCAGCTCGGCCATCCGGCCCGCCTCTGCCGCGTCACCGATCATCACGGGGGCGATGGCGTGGTCGCCGGGGAGGACGTCGAAGCCCTCCTCGGTCATCCGGCGGCGGAACAGGGCGGTGTTCTCGGCGAGCCGGACCCGCAGGTCGTCCGCGGCCTCCAGCAGGTCGAGGACCTTCAGGGAGGCCGCCGCGATCACCGGGGCGAGCGTGTTGGAGAAGAGGTAGGGGCGGGAGCGCTGCCGGAGCAGGGCGACGATCTCGGCGCGGGCCGCGACGTAGCCGCCGGAGGCGCCGCCGAGGGCCTTGCCGAGGGTGCCGGTGATGATGTCGACGCGGTCCATCACGCCGTGCAGCTCGGGGGTGCCGCGGCCGGACGGGCCGACGAAGCCGACGGCGTGCGAGTCGTCGACCATGACCATCGCGTCGTAGCGGTCGGCGAGGTCGCAGATCTCGCGCAGCGGGGCCACGTAGCCGTCCATGGAGAACACGCCGTCGGTGACGACGAGCCGGCGCCGGGCGCCCTGCGCCTCCTTCAGCTGCCGTTCCAGGTCGGCCAGGTCACGGTTGGCGTAGCGCAGCCGGCGGGCCTTGGAGAGGCGGATGCCGTCGATGATCGAGGCGTGGTTGAGGGCGTCGGAGATCACCGCGTCCTCCTCGCCGAGGAGGGTCTCGAAGACACCGCCGTTGGCGTCGAAGCAGGAGGAGTAGAGGATCGTGTCCTCCTGGCCGAGGAACGCCGACAGGCGGGCCTCCAGCTCCTTGTGGACCTCCTGCGTGCCGCAGATGAAGCGGACCGAGGCCATGCCGTAGCCCCAGCGGTCCAGGGCCTGGTGGGCGGCGGCGATCACGTCGGGGTGGTCGGCGAGGCCGAGGTAGTTGTTGGCACAGAAGTTGAGGACCTCGCCGGGGCGGCCGCCCGCGGTGACGGACACGGTCGCGGACTGCGGGGTGCCGATCACGCGCTCGGGCTTGTGCAGGCCGGCGGCGCGGATCTCGTCGAGGGTGGCGCGCAGGTCGTCGCGCACGGAGTCGAACATTCCAGAAGCTCCCAGGGGTTTGACGCGCGGATGTGTGCGACGGACTACGCGGTCCAGTCGAGGATGACCTTGCCGCCGCGGCCGCTCGCCGCGTCGGCGAAGGCCGCCTCGAAGTCGCGGTAGCCGTAGCGGCCGGTGATGACGGGGGCGAGGTCGAGTCCGCCTTCCAGGAGGACCGACATCGCGTACCAGGTCTCGAACATCTCACGGCCGTAGATGCCCTTGATGGTGATCATCGAGGTGACGATCCGGGCCCAGTCCACGGGGAACTCCTCGGCGGGCAGGCCGAGCACGGCGATACGGCCGCCGTGCGTCATGTTGGCGATCATGTCGCGCATGGCCTCGGGCCTGCCGGACATCTCCAGGCCGACGTCGAAGCCCTCACGCAGCCCCAGCTCCCGCTGCCCGTCGGCGATCCCGGCCCGTGACACGTTCAGGGCGAGGCTCACGCCGATCTTGCGGGCGAGGTCGAGGCGCTCCTCGCTGACGTCGGTGATCACGACGTGGCGGGCGCCCGCGTGGCGGGCCACGGCGGCGGCCATGAGGCCGATCGGCCCCGCGCCGGTGATGAGGACGTCCTCGCCGACCAGCGGGAAGGAGAGGGCGGTGTGCACGGCGTTGCCGAACGGGTCGAAGATCGCGGCCACGTCGAGGTCGACGGGGACGCGGTGCACCCAGACGTTGCCCGCGGGCAGCGCGACGTACTCGGCGAACGCCCCGTCCCGGCCGACACCGAGGCCGACCGTGGCCCGGCACAGGTGGCGCCGGCCGGCCTGGCAGTTGCGGCACTTGCCGCACACGAGGTGCCCCTCGCCGCTGACGCGGTCGCCCGCCTTGATGTCGGTGACGTCCCGGCCGGTCGCCACGACCTCGCCGACGAACTCGTGGCCGACCACGAGCGGGGTGGTGATCGCCTGCCGGGCCCAGCCGTCCCAGGCCCGGATGTGCAGGTCGGTGCCGCAGATGCCGGTCCGCAGGACCTTGATCAGTACGTCACCGGGCCCGACCGTGGGCTCCGGGACGTCCGTGAGCCACAGCCCTGGCTCCGCCTTCTCCTTGACCAGCGCCTTCAACGCTACGGCTCCTGTGCGTGAGGTCCCGGCCGCGGGGACGCCGAAGCGCTCCGCGGCCGGGGAGGGGGTGGAATCTCACAGCAATCTGCCGCACCCTGGCGCATCGGTCCATCGAGGATTTCTTAAGCGCCGCCACAGCTCGGCTTCACGCCCGCGGAACACCCGGCAGGGGACGGCTAGTCGAGGCGGGAGACCTGGTAGTGGGCGATGTGCCAGTCCTCGCCCGTCCGGGTGACGAGGACCGAGAGCTTCACGTCCAGCGGGGGCCGGTCCGTGAAGGAGAACTCGACGCCCAGGTAGCCGAGGACGACGCCGTCGGCGGGCCGCCGGGTCTCCAGGACGCGGTACGCCGCCTTCATCCCGAGGGGCTGGGAGTCGTAGTACGCGGCGACGCCCTGCCGTCCGACGCTGTAGGGGTGCAGTCCCTGGAAGACGGCGTCCTCGGTGAACTGGGCCGCGACGCGCTCGGGTTGGTGTGCGTCGACGGCCGCCTTCCACCGGTCGAGCACCGCGCTCAGGACCGCCGTGTCCTCCGTCGTGCTGGTCATGTCCGCTCCTTCTTCTCCTCGGTGGATCCTCGGTGGATCCTCGATAGGTCCTCGGTAGGTCCTCGGTGAGTGCCGGGCCGTGCCGTCAGTGGCCGGCGCTCATACCGCCGTCGACGTGCAGGATCTCGCCGGTGACGAACGGCGCGGTCTCCAGGTAGAGCACCGCGTCGACGATGTCGCCCACTTCACCCATCCGGCCGACCGGGTGCAGGGCGGCGAGGAACTCGTGGGTCTCCGCCGGGTGCATGGGGGTCTTGATGGTGCCGGGCGACACCGCGTTGACGCGGATGCCCCGGGTGGCGTACTCGATCGCGAGGGACTTGGTCGCGGACTGCAGGCCGCCCTTGGTCAGCGAGGCCAGGACGGAGGGGACCCGGGCGTCCGCGCTGTCGACGAGGCTGGTGGTGACGCTGACGACGTGCCCACCGCCCTGCGCGAGCAGGTGCGGGACCGCCTGCTGGGTGAGGTGGAAGAAGCCGGCGACGTTGATGCCGGTCACGGCCGCGTAGTCGGCGGCGGTGTACTCGGTGAAGGGCTTCGCGACGAAGATGCCGGCGTTGTTGACCACGGTGTCGATCCGGCCGAACCGCTCGACCGCGGCGGCCACGACCCGCTCGGCGGTCGCCGGGTCCGCGATGTCCCCCTGGACGGTCAGGACGCCGGCGTCGTCGGCGGGGGCGATCGTGCGGGAGGTGGCGACGACCGCGAAGCCGAGCTTGCGGTAGCCCTCGACGAGGGCGGCGCCGATGCCCTGCGAGGCACCGGTGACGATCGCGACCTTCTGCTGCTGGGTGCTCATGCTGACCTTCTCAGTAGTGGCTGACCGGCCGCTAGCCGACCGGTCGACTATTTGACCGTAGGCCGGGTCCGCCGGGCGCGCCAGGATCGGTTTCCTCCCGTCTGGGAGGCGTGGCCTCCCAGCGCGGCTCAGCCGCGAAGAGCGTGGGGGTCGTCCGCGGGCAACCAGGCGTCGGGGGCGTGGATCCCGAGGTCGCCGACGCCGTCGCACAGGGCGTCGACGACGGCCAGGACGCCGGCCCGGTCCTCGCTCGCGCGCCAGACCAGGGACCAGGTCCAGTACACCTTCGGGGTGACGATCTCGCGGCGGACCAGGTCGGGCGGGAGCGGAGCGGTCTGGCCCTTCGGCGAGTTGAGGACGGGCCTGGTGCAGCGCCGGACGTGGTCGAAGTAGGCGGGGCCGGTGACAGCACCGTCGGAGATGCGGACCGGGCGGGCGCCGACAGCCCGCGTGAGCTCCTCGGCGTACGCGTTCCAGGAGGCCCACGAGGTGACGTCGTCGTCGATCAGGATGTCGGTGTCCCGGGCAGGCAGGTCGCTCGTGTCGGTGCCCTTGGCGACGGCGTACAGCCGGTCCGCGCCGATCAGCCGGGCGCGCAGCCCGTGCCGTTCGAGGTCCTCGGTGCGCACCCAGCAGACGGCCAGGTCCAGGCTGCCGTCGGCGACCCGGGCGGCCTGGGTGTGGGAGGGCGCGACCCACGCGTCCACATGGACCCGGGCCACCGCGGCCGTCCGTGAACCCAGGTCCGGCGGCAGCCAGTTGACGTAACCGAGCCGTACCGACTCGGAGCCCGAGAGGCGGCCCGCCCGGCGCCTGAGGTCGTCGGCCCGCTCCAGCAGGTCCCGGGTGTGCGGAAGCAGCGCGGCACCGGCGGGGGTGAGGGAGACCGAGCGGCGGTCCCGGTCGAACAGCCGGACACCCAGGTCCCGTTCGAGCGCCTTGATCTGCTGGGAGAGGGACGGGCCTGCGATGAGCAGCCGCTCGGCGGCCCGGCCGAAGTTCAGTTCCTCGGCGACGGCGACGAAGTACCGGAGCTGGCGCAGTTCCACGCGCGTCATGCTACGCGCGCTGGGAGGCTGCGCCTCCCAGCAGTGAGCCGACCTGTCGTGGCGGTGGTTCCGGTGGCGGCGGACGATGGAGGTACCGACGGAGGAGGGAGAACATCGTGCGCGAGTTCCTGGTCGAGATCACCACCGACATACCCGAGGGCACGGGCCAGGACGAGGTCGACCGGCGCCGGGCCGCGGAGGCCGTCCGGGCGCGTGAACTGGCCGCGACCGGTCACCTGGCCCGGTTGTGGCGCCCCGTGGGCGAATTGCGCAGCATCGGCGTCTGGCGCGCCTCCGACGAGGCGGAACTCCACGAGAAGGTGCTCGGCACGCTGCCGCTGCGCCCGTGGATGACGGTCACCGTCACCCCGCTGGAGTCCCACCCCAACGACCCGGGCCGGGCCGAGGGCACCCGATGACCCTTGCCTCCACGTCAGCTGCCGCCTCCGGCTCCGGCTCCGTGTCCGGCGCCGCCTCGGGCTCTCCCTGGCACATGTCGCCAGGGCCGCCGCAGCGCTCGCCGGGGGCATGGGGGTGGGCCGTTTCGTCTCCACCCCGATCCTGCCCCTGATGCACGACCAGGCCGGCCTGTCCGCCGGAGCCGGGGCGAACCTGGCCACCGTCAACTACGCCGGCCGGCTGCCTTGGATACGGAGGTATTGGACCGGTCGGCTATTGGAGGGGCCGGGCCCGTGCTGTTCCCGCCGTCACAACAGCGGCAGCCCGTCTGCCTCGCGACGCTCGATGCGGGCCACCAATTCCGACGCCGACGACTTGATGGTCTCCAGACCGGGTCGGCCCCAGGGACGTGGCTCCACGTCGACCACGCACACCGTGCCGAGCACCGTTCCCGTGCTGTCGATCAGCGGGGCGCCCAGGTAGGAACGGATGCCGAACTCGTCGACGACCGGGTTGCCCGCGAACCGCGGGTAGTCGCAGACGTCCTCCAGGACCAGCGCCTTGCGCCGGACCACCACATGGGGGCAGAAACCGTGGTCGCGGGGCAGCTCACGGCCCAGTACCGGGGTGCTGCCGTCCGGCCGTACGACGGGCGGTGCCACGTCCGGCAGGTGCAGGCCCGCGAAGAACTGCCGGTTCACGTCGATGAAGTTGACCATGGCGTACGGCGCTCCGGTGACCCCGGCGAGCCGGTCCGCGTAGGCGTCGAGGGCGGGGTCCGGGTCTTCGCCCAGGCGCAGTTGGCCGAGGCGCCGGGTACGTTCGGGGGCCTCCTTGTCCTCCGGCGTGAGCAGCAGCCGGCCGGCCGGACGCGGCGGGTCGTACCTCATGCGCGGGCTCCGTCGCAGTGGACGTGGGTCATATACGGGCTCCGTGAGCGGGATATGGGGTTCACATGTGGGCGCCGTGGCTCGGCGCGGAGACCGGAGCGTGGGCGATGAGATGGCGGACGAGGGTGAGCAGGGTCTGCACCCCGGAGCTGGAGATCCGGGCGTCGCAACGGATGACCGGGACCTCCGGGTCGAGGTCGATGGCGGCGCGCACCTCCTCGGGGTCGTAGCGGTAGGAACCGTCGAACTCGTTGACGGCGACGATGAAGCCCAGGCCGCGCTCCTCGAAGAAGTCGACGGCCGCGAAGCAGTCCTCCAGGCGCCGGGTGTCGGCGAGGATGACCGCGCCGAGCGCGCCTTCGGACAGTTCGTCCCACATGAACCAGAACCGCTCCTGTCCGGGCGTGCCGAACAGGTAGAGCACGTGCTCCGGGTCCAGGGTGATGCGGCCGAAGTCCATGGCCACGGTCGTCTCGACCTTGTTCTCGATCCCGTCGAGACTGTCGGTCGCGGCGCTGACCGTGGTGAGGAGTTCCTCCGTGGACAGCGGCGCGATCTCGCTGACCGCACCCACGAAGGTGGTCTTGCCGACCCCGAACCCACCGGCCACCAGGATTTTCAGTGCGGTGGGGAAGGGATCAGAGCTGTCGTCGTAGTCCATCGAGCACTGCCTCCAGGAGGGACCGGTCAGTGGGGTTGTGGTGGAACACCGGGGGCTTGGCGGTCAGCACCCCGCAGTCGACGAGGTCGGAGAGCAGCACCTTGGTGACCACGGCGGGCAGTTTGAGGTGCGCGGCGATCTCGGCGACCGAGACGGGGGCGCGGCACAGGTCGAGGGCCTGTGCGTGTTCGGGGCCGAGGTAGCCGAGGGGTGTGGACCCGGTCGCCATCACCTGCGACATGAGGTCGAGGGCGATGCTGGGCTCGGTCCTGCCGTTGCTGACCGTGAACGGGCGCACGAGGCGTCCGGCCGCGTCGTCGAGCCAGGGCCCGTCGCCGGCTGCCGCCACCCTCAAGGCCTCGTCGCCGTGGATTCGACGGCGTGCTGCCGGGGCGCGGTGACGAGGTACGGGCGGACGCTCTTGACCAGCATCGCCATCTCGTAGCCGAGGACCGCGGCGTCGGCCTCCCGGCCCGCCAGCACGGCGAGGCAGGTGCCGGAGCCGGCGGTGGTGACGAACAGCAGCGTCGAGTCGAGTTCGACGACGACCTGGCGGACGTCCCCGCCGTCGCCGAACCGGACGCCCGCGCTGCGGCCGAGCGAGTACAGGCCGGAGGCGAGCGCCGCCATGTGGTCGGCGCTGTCCGGGTCCAGGCCGTGGACGGACTTCACCAGCCCGTCGCAGGACAGGAGCACCGCGCTGGTGGTGTGCGGCACCCGCTGCACCAGGCCGCTCATCAGCCAGTCGAGGTCGGATACCTGGGCGGTCGGCGCATCGCTCGCCATGGTGGATCGACTCCTTGGGGTACGAAGATCAGCGGGAGCGCTGGGGGTGGGGGTCGGGGCGGGGGTGGCGGGGGTGGGGGTGGGGGTGGAAAGAGTGCTGGTCATCCGGCAGGTGCGCTCCCGTCGGGCCGGGAGGTGAATTCGGAGGTGTGCACCGGGCGCAGGGCCTGGGAGTACGACTGGGGCCGGGATGCCGACTCGCTCTCGGCGGAGTCCCGGTGGGGCCGGCTGGTGTGTGCGGGGGCCATGTGGTCCGTGTCCGGGTGGCCCTTGGTCATGTGGTCCGAGGCCGTGTGTTCCGAGACCATGCGGTCCGGGGCCAGGGGGTCTGGCGCCATGGGGTCTGGCGCTATGTGTGCCGTCTCTACATGTGCCGCCTCCGTACGCACGGCATTCAGGTGCGTCGCGTCCGTGCGCGTCGCGTCCATACCCGTGACATCCATGTGCGTCGCGTCCATGTGCGTCGCGTCCAAGTGCGTGGCATGCGACGTGTTGGTCGGTCGACCGCCGAAGGTGTCGTGGGCTGCCATGTCGGCGAACCCCATGGTGGTGAAGCCGTCGTGTGGCGAAGCGCCATGTGCCCCGCCCACCGGCTCGGCGGCGCTCGGCTCCGTCTCGGCGGCCTCCAGGTGCTGCTGGGCCTCGGCGAGACCGATGCCGCGCTGGAAGGCGGCCATCAGGCCGGGGTCGTGTCCGACCGGGTTCTCGTTCTCCGGGCGGGGGGCCGGGCCGCCGCGCAGCTGGGGAACGATGTGCTCCTGGGCGCGGCGGCGCGGCAGTTGGGGTTTGCCCATCGTGCCGCGCACGGCGCCGACCCGCGGTACGGGCGGGGCACCCGCGTGCTCGGCGACCACCGGCCGGTCCTCGGGGCGGATGCCGGGCATTGCCTCGGCGGGGTTCGGGCGGGTCTCCTGGGCACCGCGCACCGGCAGCGGCGCGGGCGTGCCCTCGTGCTGCGCGTGTCGGCGCCGCCCGCCGGTGGCGGCCGTGGCGGGGCTCGGCTGCTGTCCGGGGCCTCGGCCGGCCGGCGGTCCGACCGCGGCGGTCCTGCTTCGGGCTCCCGTGTCCGGCCCGGCGGTGCCGCGGACACCTGCCGGCGACCCGGTGCCGTCGGTCGCGCGGGCTCCCCCGGTGCCGGGCGCACCGATCTGCGCTCCCGGTGCGCCGCCCCCGTTCGCCGGGTCGAGGGGCGGCAGCACCGAACCGGGTGCGCCGGGTACGCCCCGTGCCGTGCCCAGCAGGCCCTGCGGGACGACGAGGACGGCCTGGACACCGCCGTAGATGTTGGTCTGGAGGCGGACGTTGATGCCGTGCCGGCGGGCGAGCTGGGAGACGACGAAGAGCCCGATGCGGCCGTCGGCCAGCAGGCTGGCGACGTTGACCTGGTCGGGGTCGGCGAGCAGGGCGTTCATCTTGGACTGTTCGCCGACCGGCATGCCGAGTCCGCGGTCCTCGACCTCGACCGCGAGTCCGGAGGTGACCAGGTTGGCGCGGAGCAGCACCTGGGTGTGCGGGGCGGAGAACACCGTGGCGTTCTCGACGAGTTCGGCGAGGAGGTGGATGACGTCGGCGACGGCGTGCCCGCGCAGTTCGCCGTCGATCGGCGGGACGAGTTTGACGCGGGAGTACTGCTCGACCTCGGCGATGGCGGAGCGCAGCACCTCGGTCATGGAGACGGGGTTGCTCCACTGCCGCCGGGACACGGCGCCGCCGAGGACGGCGAGGTTCTCGGCGTGCCGCCGGATCCGGGTGGCGAGGTGGTCGACGTGGAAGAGGCCCTTGAGGAGGTCCGGGTCCTCGATCTCGTTCTCAAGTTCGTCGAGGATCGAGATCTCCCGGTGCACGAGGGACTGAAGCCGCCGCGCCAGGTTGACGAACACCTCCAGCTTCTGTTCGCTGCCGGCCTGGCTGGAGAGCTGGGCCGCCTGGACGACGGCGGTGACGGCGCCGTCGTGCGCGCGGGACAGGTCGGCCGCGAGCAGTTCGAAGTCGTCCGCGTCCGCGGGCGGCCCGCCGCGCGGCTTGCGCTGGGGCGGGGTCTCGCCGCGCCGCAGCGCGTCGACGAGGGCGAGCAGGTCGGCCTCGCCGCGGGCGGTGTTGCGGCGCAGGATGCCGACGCGGTCGCTGACCGAGCGGGCGGCGCGGCCCGCGGCCACGGCGGCGATCACGATGCCCGCGGCGGTCACCGAGACCGCTCCGGCGAGCACGGCCAGCAGGGTGAGGCTGGGCCGGGCGCCGGTGGAGCGGACGGTGAACAGGACGGCGGCGCAGCCGCTGAGTGCCACCGCGACCGGTGGCAGAACCGCCAGCCGCATGAGCTGAGGCCGTATGTGGGTCTCGGGCAGCGCGGGAACGGGTCTGGCGACCGGTCGTCCGTGCCGGCCGCCCTCACGGCGGTCGGCGCGGGCGGCCGGTGCACGGAGGTGAGACATCTGCGTCCTCGTACTGGTCCGTCGGGCCTGGTTTCTCGCGCGGGGCGCGCGAGTCGGGCATGCGCCATCGCGGTGCCGGGCGAGGGGACCGCAAAAGAATTCGGCCCCGTGTCGTCCGACGGACACTCACAGTAGTCGCCGACGCATCATGTGCGGTGGGCAGTTGACAAAGTCCCCCGGAGATGGTCCCGCTCTGGTATGAGCCGTCGTACGAAAGACCGATAACCCCCTCGGCGCTCCATCCTCGAACAATCAATCAATGATCCGACCTGCTCAGAAACGGTCACACGCAGAAGACGTGAGCCTGGGCCTCCGGCACTCCGCCGCGCGCGCCTCCCCTCCGCCCGGAGGGCCTCGGCCGCCTCGGCAGGGCGGCCGTGAGACCGCCCGCGCCCCTCACAGCACCCCCCAGAGCGTCACCCACTGTGATCTATCTGGATCCGGCGGTCCTTCACCGGGGCGCGGGGCGGGCCGCCGTGGGCGCGATGCCCGTCACGGCGTCGGCCGCGGCCCGCGCCAGGTCCGGTCGGCTCAGGACCTCCGCGCTGCCGACGAACTGGTCCACCGCGCCGGCCCTGCGCAGCTCCCGTATGTCCGGGTCCTTCGGCGGGCAGCGCCGGTCCCTCAGCAGGCAGCGCCGGATGAGGTCGCGGACCAGGAGTGCGGCCTCGACGGTGGACCCCCGTTCGTCGCCTGCCTCCCCGCAGCGGCGCTCGCGCTGCCCGCCCAGCTCTCCGCGGAGGCCACCGCGGGCGCCGTCTTCACATGCACTTTCACGGCACCGCCACAGCGGTGCGGGAGTCACCGGTGCCTCGTCACCTTCCGCGCCAAAGGGGCGTCGTCACCGTTCGCCCGCGAGGCCGAGGTCTCCCTGCTCGGGGGCGCCCTCGGCCCGCTTCTCGCGCTGCCACGGCCGGTCGACCGGCGCCGACACCGCACGCCACCAGGGATCCGCGGGCAGCTTCCCGGACGGCTCGAAAGGTTCGCCGGGACACGGCAGCGCGACCGCCTGGCCCGCCTCGTCACCGGCGTCCTTGGTCCACTCCCCCGGCTCGGCCCAGGCGTGCGGGGCGAGGTTGAAGGTGCCCCAGTGGATCGGCAGCAGCACGCCGTGCGGCTGCCCGCCCTGGAGGTCGAGGTGGGCGCGCAGGCCCTCCTCGGGCGTCATGTGTATGTCGGGCCAGAACTCGCTGTACGCACCGATCTGGATCATCGTCACGTCGAACGGCCCGTGGTCGGCGCCGATGTCCTTGAAACCGTCGAAGTAGCCGGTGTCGCCGCTGTGGTAGATCCGGTGCTCCTCGCCGGCGATGACCCAGGACGCCCACAGGGTGTGCTGGGTGTTGCGCAGCCCGCGGCCGCAGAAGTGCCGGGCCGGGGTGGCGGTCAGGGTGAGGCCGCCGACCCGGGTCTCCTCGTGCCAGTCCAGCTCGCGCAGCCGGCCGGCGGGCACACCCCACCGTTCCAGGTGGGCGCCCACGCCGAGTGGTACGGCGAACACGGTGTCCGTGCCGGCCAGCGCCTTGATGGTGGGCAGGTCGAGGTGGTCGTAGTGGTCGTGGGAGATGACAACGACGTCGACGGGGCCGAGCGCGGCGAGCGGCAGCGGCACCGGGTGCAGCCGCTTGGGCCCGGCGAACGGGAACGGTGAGCAGCGCTCGCCCCAGACGGGGTCGAAGAGCACGCGGTGTCCGTCGATCTCGGCGAGGACGCTGGAGTGGCCCATCCACGTCACCCGCAGACCGCCGGCGGCGGGCCGGGCGAGGTCGGCGACGGTGGTGGGGTGCACCGGAACGGTGCCCCGGGGAGCTCTGCGGGCCCGCTGCTCCTTCTCGAAGTAGGTCCTGGCGAACTCCAGCATCGAGCCCGAGGGCCGCATCCGGGCGGTGCCGCCGGGGTTCTGGAAGACGCCGTCCTTGAAGTGCGGGGAGCGCTGGATGCGGGCCATGCGCTCGCCGCCGGGGTCCGCGCCGAAGGCCGTGGGCCGCAGCACGCGGAGCCCGGGGCTCAGGGAACGCAAACCGGTCACGGTACCTCCAGAGGTGTCGCCGAGATCCCCATTATGGTCGGCCCTTGTGACAGTCGGCGTTGACACCGCACCGCCCGCCTCCCGATACTGACTGACTGTTCAGTAACACCGTTCCTTCACACCGCTCCCGAGGAGCCCCCGTGACCGCTCCCCTGATGTCCCTCGTGTGGACCGACCACGTCACCGGCCGCCGGGGCTTCCTGGTCGTCGACCGGCTGGTGCGGGGCGTGGCCAGCGGCGGCCTGCGGATGCGTCCCGGCTGCACCCTGGAAGAGGTGACCGGGCTCGCGCGCGGCATGACGATGAAGGAGGCCCTGCACTACAACCCCGCGGGCCGCTACATCCCGCTGGGCGGCGCCAAGGGCGGCATCGACTGCGATCCGCAGGACCCGGGGGCGTACGCCCTGCTGGTCCGCTACCTGCGTGCCATGCGGCCGTACGTGGAGGGTTTCTGGACCACCGGCGAGGACCTGGGGCTCACCCAGGACCTGGTGGACCGGGCGGCGGCCGAGGCGGGGCTGGTCTCCTCGATCCAGGCCGTGTACCCGCTGCTGGACGACGAGGCGGCGGCCCGGCGGAGGCTGGCGGAGGCCTTCGCCGTCGAGGTGGACGGAATCGGCCTCGACGAGCTGGCCGGCGGCTGCGGTGTCGCCGAGTCGGCGCTGGCGGCGCTGGACCGGGCCGGGGTGCCGTACGCGGGGACGCGGGTCGCCGTCCAGGGGCTCGGCACGATGGGCGGCGCCACGGCGCGGTTCCTCGCCCGCGCGGGGCTCACGATCGTGGCGGTCGCCGACGTCAAGGGGACGATCGCCAACCCGGCGGGTCTCGACGTCGAGGCGCTGCTGCGCGCGCGGGACGCGTACGGCACCGTCGACCGCGCGGTGCTGCGCCCCGGTGACGTGGAACTTCCGGGTGACGCCTGGCTGTCCGCGGAAGCGGAGGTACTGGTGCCGGCGGCGGTGTCGTACGTGGTCGACGCGGCCAACGAGCACCTGGTCACCGCGCGCTGGATCGTGGAGGCGGCCAACATGCCCGTGCTCCCGGAGGCGGAGGAGCGGCTCACCGCGCGCGGGGTGACGGTGCTGCCGGACGTGGTGGTCAACTCGGGGACCAACGCCTGGTGGTGGTGGACGCTGTTCGGCGACATCGGTCCCGACGCCGACGAGGCGTTCGCCCACATCCGCCGCTCGATGCGGGCCCTGGTGGAGCTGATGCTGGACCGTGCGGCGGCCGACGGCACCACACCGCGGGCCGCGGCCCATGCCCTGGTGACCGACCGGCTGCCGGTGATCGCGGAGCGGTTCGGCTGGTACCGGTGACGGGGCGCGTCCTCAGCGGCGCCCGAGCAGGGCGGCGAGCAGCAGCGCGCCCGTGGCCGTGAGGCTGGTGGCCTGCCGGCCGAGCGCGTCGAGCACGGGGGCGGCGACGGCCGTGGCGGCCAGGAGACGGGTGCCGCCGCGGGGCAGCGGACGGCTCACGGCTGGGCGTCGCGGGTGAGGACGACGGCGTAACGGCACTCGGCCTCGGTGGTGTTCGCGAAGACGCGCGCGGCCGGTGCGCCGAGTTCGACGGTGTCGCCGGCGTCCAGCTCGTGGACCGTGTCTCCGTCGTGGAAGGTGAGGCGGCCGTCGAGGACCCAGACGAGCTGTCGTACGAAGGCGAAGGCCGCTGCCGGGTAGGGCACCCGGGCTCCGGCGGGCAGCCGGATCTCGGCGATCTCCGCCGGAAAGCGCGGGCCGGTGATCTGGCGGCGCCGGTAGCCGGTGCCGGGGTCGCGCCACTCGGCGGCGTCGGCCGCGCGCCGTACCCCTGGAGTGTCGGCCACGGACTCCTGCGCGCCGTGGGCGCCTTCGGCGAGGGCCAGCAGCGCGGCGACGCCGATCTGGAAGGCGGCGGACAGCTTGCCGAGGACGACCGCGGTGGGGCTGCTCTCACCGCGCTCGATCCGGCTGATCATCGCCGGGGAGACCCCGGAGGCGTCCGCGAGCTGCGCCAGCGTCCAGCGGCGGCGCTCCCGCTCGGTGCGGACCCGGGCGGCGATCTGCCGAACCAAGGGGTCGGCAGATGGTTCTACTATGTTGGACATGAATCCAATATACGAGAGAGGCCTGGTGGTGGTGCGCCCGGCCCGGCGCGCCGACGAGGAGGCCGTCCGCGCGATCCGCAATCACGCGATCGAGCACTCGACGGCCCTGTGGACCGAGACCCCGCAGTCCCCCGCGGAGGGCGCGGCCTGGTTCGCCGCCCACCTGGAACGCGGCTCGGCGCTCGTGGCCGAGCCGGCCGACGCGCCGGGCGAGGTGGCCGGGTTCGCGGTCTACGGCCCGTGGCGCGCCCTGGACGGCTACCGGCACACGGTGGAGAACTCCGTCTACGTGCGCGAGGGCAGCCACGGGCTCGGCATCGGCTCCGCGCTGCTCGGCCCGCTCATCGCCTCGGCGCGCGAGGCCGGCCACCATGTGATGATCGCCGGCATCGAGGCCGGGAACGCCGCGTCGGTCCGGCTGCACGACCGGTTCGGCTTCGAGCACGTCGGCACGGTCCGCGAGGTGGGCACCAAGTTCGGCCGTTGGCTGAACCTGACGATCATGCGGCTGCCGCTGGCCTGAGACGGCAACGCGGGTGGCGGGACGACCGATTAGGGTGACCGCGTGGCGAGAGTGCGGTTGAGCGTGGCCGAGCGGCGGGAGGAACTGCTGCGGGCCGCCATCGAGCAGATCGAGGCGCGGGGCGTGGCGGCGGTGCGGATCGCCGATGTCGCCTCGGCCCTCGGGGTGAGCAACGCGCTGGTGCTGTACCACTTCTCGACGAAGGAGAAGCTGGTCGCCGCCGCCTTCACCTATGCCGCCGAGGACGACCTGGCGCATCTGCGCAAGTTGCTGGGCCGCCGCACGTCGGCGCTGCGCCGGCTGCGGGCCGCGGTGCGCTGGTACGCGCCGACCGGACAGGCCAAGGGCTGGCGGCTGTGGATCGAGGGCTGGGCGGTGGCGTTGCGGGAGCCCGCGCTGCGGGACGTCACCAAGGAGCTGGACCAGCAGTGGAAGGCGGCCCTCGCCGAGGTCATCGCCGAGGGGGTGGCGGCCGGTGAGTTCCGGTGCCCCGACCCCACCGCGGCGGCGCTGCGGCTGACCGCGCTGCTCGACGGGCTCGCCGTCCAGCTGACCTCGTACCCCGGCGCGGTGCCCCGGGCCCGGGCCCGGGCGTGGGCCGACGAGGCGCTGGCGCGCGAACTGGGGCTGCCCGAGCAGTAGTAAGGGGCGGCCCGCAGTGCGGCCACCCCTTACCCGCCGGTTCCGCCTCAGGCCACGGAGGCGATCCGCATCTTGATGTCGTCCGGGGAGAGCGCCCCCTTGGCCGTCACGTGGTCGCCGGACGACTCGCCGCGCAGCCGGCGCCCGATCCAGGGGACCAGGTACTCGCGGGCCCAGTGCACGTCGTCGCGGCGGACCTCCAGGGTGCCGCGGGGCGGCAGCGGGGGCCACGGCTGGTCGGGGTCGGCCGGCACCTCGATGCCGAGCACCTGACCCGCGCGCAGCGCCACGCGCGTGTGCCCCTCGGGAGACAGGTGCAGGCGGTCGCCGTCCCAGGCCCGCCGGTCCTGCACGGTCTTGAGGGACCACAGGTCGAGGACCGGGCAGCCGTACCGGTCGGCGATGGCCCGGACATGTCCGTTGTACGTGGCGATCTTGCCGCGCAGGTGCTTGAGGACGGGCACGCCCCGGGTGTCGAACCCGGTGGTCACGAGCACCGTGCCGACGGCCTCGGTCAGCCGGGCCACGGCCCGCTCGAACCGCTCGGCCACCTCGTCGGGGTCGGTTCCGGGGCGGATGATGTCGTTGCCGCCCGCGCAGAAGGAGACCAGGTCCGGGGCGAGTTCCAGGGCCTGCGGCACCTGGTCCGCCACGATCTGGTCGAGCAGTTTCCCGCGTACGGCGAGGTTGGTGTAGCTGAAGTCGCCCTCGGGGCGCCGGTCGGACAGCAGTACCGCGAACCGGTCGGCCCAGCCGACGAACGCCCCGTCCGGGCCGGGGTCTCCCACGCCCTCGGTGAAGCTGTCCCCCACCGCCGCGTACGACCCGATCACTGATGCATTGTCACTCTTCGAATCGTCTCCCACGTCGGGCCATGATTCACCTTCGGCTGTGACCTACGCGACCGTAATAAGGGGTTGACGCTCGGTGAGATAAGACACCCTTAAATACTTTGCCAATCTTGGAATAAGTCCCTGACCAGCGGCGTTGACGTGTCGATCCCGAACGGGGCCGCGTGTGGGGCGGCCCCGTCGACACCGGGATATGCGCTCGGGTCAGCCGACGGTGACGCCCTTGGAGCGGAGGTAGGCGACCGGGTTCACGTCCGAGCCGTAGTCGGGGGTGGTGCGGATCTCGAAGTGGAGGTGCGGGCCGGTCACGTTGCCGGTCGCGCCGGAGAGGCCGACCTGCTGGCCCGCGGTCACGGTCTGACCGACCGAGACGGACAGGGCGGAGAGGTGGCCGTACTGCGCGTAGTAGCCGTCGGCCAGGCGGATGACGACCTGGTTGCCGTAGGCGCCGCCCCAGCCGGCCGTGACGACGGTGCCGGTGCCGACGGCCTTGACCGGGGTACCGGTCGGGACGACGAAGTCGACGCCCGTGTGGTAGCCGCTGGACCACATGCTGCCGGCCACGTGGTAGCCGGTGCCGATGGTGCCACCGGTGACCGGGAGGGTGAAGCCAAAGGCGGTCGTGACCGAACCGCCCGAGTTGTTCGAGGTGTGCGAGGCGTCTGAGGACGAAGCCGAGGACGAGGTGGACGACCCCGGGTTCGACTGCGCCTCGGGGCGGGCGCCGGAGTCCGTCGGCGCGGCGTGCCGGCCGCCGAGGGTGAGCTTGAGGCCGGGATGGATCAGCGAGGGATTGCCGCCGACCGCCTGCCGGTTGTCGGCGTAGAGCCGGTGCCAGCCACCGCGGACGTTCTGGTCGCGGGCGATCTTCGAGAGACAGTCGCCGGGCACCACCGTGTAGATCCGCCGCGCGGAATGCACGGCGCCGGAATTCCCTGCGGGGGCCTCCCTCACCGCGGCCCTCTCGACCACGGGAAGCGACTGGGTGGTCTTTTCGGAAAGGGACTGCGTGGTGGCCGCGTGGGCGCCGGTGGCCCCCATGAGCGGCAGAGCCAGCGCGGCGCCACCGGTTCCGGCGACGGCCATCGAGCGGGTGAGACGCTGGGACTTGGGACGGCGGTGCTTACCCTTCGCGGGCATGGCGCATTCCTCTCCTGCGCCTGCGAGGTGAGCTGTCGGGTTCGGGCTGGAGCTGCCCGGCCACACCGGAGGACGTGGCTACACCCCTAGCCGTCCCGGGAACCGGAACAGGCGGTCATACCTGGTGGGTCCCCCGCTCCTGCCGGGCACGGGTGAGTGTGTGTGGGGACTCCGGGCGGCGGCAGGATTCGGCGTTCCGACCGGATGTGCGGCGAACGTAAGCGAGTAGGACGGACATGGACAAGCACCCGGTTCCGGCCGTCCGGTTCCGACTTGATCCATAAAGGGAAATTCCGGTCACCCTCCGTGAATTCCGGCCCCCTGCGGATTTCCAATTCACCTGCGAAATCTCGGGATTACGTGAGCATGACGCGCGACGGACGGTCACGCATATGACGCTCCTCACGCACGTCACACCACGTCCACTTATTCCAGAGCAAGTAATGACGAAGGCACCAAGTCGGGCATATATGTCAGATCCGGCGGAACCGGAAGACTGCCGCATCCAGGTCACCCTTCAGCCCGGTACGCAGTCCGTGGTGCAAGAGCACGGCACCTCGATGCACTTCGCCCGTTTCGCGGCATTCGTACGCAGCGGTCGAGTCGAGCCCCTGCAGCCGCACCGCCGGGGCCGGCTCGCCGTAGCTCTGCGCCTGCAGCCAGGCCAGGACCACGGTCTCGTCGCCGAGCGTGTACTGCACCGCGCTGAGCCCGCCGGCCGGCGGCCGCAGCCGGAACTGGTCGCCACGCTGCACCTGGGGCCGGATCTCCTTGTAGAGCTCCACCCAGTGCCCAGCCTCGGCCAGCTCCTCCTCGGTCCACCGCGAGAGGTCGCCGCCGACCCCGAGCGCCCCGGCCATGGAGCTGACGAACCGGAAACGCAGGCTGCTGACCCGGCCGTTGAGCTGGTGGTTCGGGCTGTCGGTGACCCAGGCCGACATCACCCGGGCGGGGTGGATCTGGCTGAAGCCGTGCTGGATGGCGAGGCGGTCCAGCGGGTCGGTGTTGTCGGAGGTCCACACCTCGTCGGTACGGCTCATGATCCCGAGGTCGATCCGCCCGCCGCCGCCCGAGCAGGACTCGATGGCGACGTTCGGGTGGGCCGCGCGGATCCGGTCGAGCAGGGCGTACAGCCCGCGCACGTGGTCGACCCACAGGCGCTGCGGGTAGGGCTCGCCGGGCCAGCCCGCGTCCGTGAAGCAGCGGTTGAAGTCCCACTTGACGTAGTCGATCGGGGCGCTGGACAGCAGGGTGTCGAGCTGCTCCCAGAGGTACTCCTGGACGTCCTCGCGGGCGAGGTTGAGGATGAGCTGGTTGCGGAACTCCGTCCGCTTTCGTCCCTGCTGGTACTGGACCCAGTCGGGGTGGGCGCGGTACAGGTCGCTGTCCGGGTTGACCATCTCGGGCTCGACCCAGATGCCGAACTGCATGCCGAGGGCGTGCACGTAGTCGGCGAGGGGCTTGAGGCCCTTGGGGAAGCGGTCGGGGTTGGGCGTCCAGTCACCGAGGCCGGCGCGGTCGTTGGTGCGGGCGCCGAACCAGCCGTCGTCCACCACGAACAGCTCGACGCCGATCGCGGCGGCCCGGCGGGCGAGGGTGGCCTGCTGCTCCTCGGAGATGTCGAAGGTGGTGGCCTCCCAGGAGTTGAACAGCACCGGCCGGTCCTGGTCGGCGTCCGGAATGATGTACGCCCGCTGGTAGGCGTGCCAGGCACGGCTGGCTCCGCCGAAGCCCCCGTCGGTCCACAGGCCCGCGAAGACGGGGCTGGTGTACGACTCGCCCTCGGCCAGCATCAGCAGCCCCGAGTCGTCGTAGCCGGCGCCGCCGGTGATCTGCACGCGCGCGTCGGGGAGCTGGGCGACCGCGATCCGCCAGGAGCCGGACCAGCCGAGGGCGCAGCCCCAGACCTCGCCGCGCTCCTCGGTGGCGTCGGTGTCGAGGGCGACCCAGGGCAGGTGCTGGTGCCCGGTGTGGCCGCGGCGGCTGCCGATGACCTTCTCGCCGTAGGTGACCGGGGCGCTGGCGAGCCGGGACTCGGCGGCCCAGCGGCCGTGCAGCTGGGAGAGCCGCCAGCCCTCGCGGTCGGGGAGCGTCCAGGTGGCGGGGTCGGCGCGCAGCAGCTCCACACGCGTGTGTGCCTCGTTGTCGACGGTCACCCAGCGCTCGACGACGTCGCCGCGCATCCGGTAGTGCAGGGTGATGACGATGCCGTCGTCCGTGAAGCGCAGCCGGAGCTCGTCGTCCTCGACCTCGTACGTGTCGAAGGACCACTCGGTGCCCCGGCGCTCCTCGGTCCGCACGGACAGTGCGGGGCGGACGAAGCGGGGGCCGCCCTCGACGGGGTACTCCTCGCGGCCGTCCAGCGGCGACTCGAAGGGCCAGTAGCCGGGCAGCACCCGGGTGCTGAGCTCCTCGGCGTCGGCGAGCCCGATCCGGGGCCCCCAGTGCAGGTGGAGCAGTTCGTCGGACTCCGTCAGATGCAGCGCGTAGCTGCTGCCGGGGCCTGACAGCAGCCAGGTACGACCGTTTTCGGCGATGTCCACCATCGAGAAACCTCACACAGGGGCCAACAGATCCGCTCAAGCCCCAACATCATCAATGGCCGCGGGCCCCGGAGGCAAGGGTCCCGGGCCGCGGAGGCGAGCCTGTGGACAACTCATTGCCCGTGGAAACCGATGTCGTATGGTCGGTCCAGTGCCCGTCGACGAGCAGCGCCGACGGGGCCGACCGGGAGGAGCCCCCGTGACGCAGCAGGTCCCGTCGACCGAGCCCGAGCTGGCGGGTGTGCGCAACTTCCGTGACGTGGGCGGCCTGCCGACCGTGGACGGGCGCCGGGTGCGGTCGGGCGTGCTGTATCGCAGCGGCCATCTGGCGCACGCGACGGAACAGGACGCGGAGTTCCTCGCCTCGCTCGGCCTGCACACGATCTTCGACTTCCGCAACGCGGCCGACCAGAAGCTGGAGGGCCCGGACGTCGAGCTGCCCGGCGTACGGAACCTGAACCTGCCGCTGACCGACCCGGCGCACGGCGCCGACTTCTGGAAGATGGTCCGTGAGGGCGAGATCGACCAGCTGCGCGGGCTCCTGGGCGACGGCAAGGCCGCGGCCCGGATGGTCAGCTCGTACCGCACGATCGTCAAGGACCGCACCGACGAGCACTCGCGCGTGCTGCACGCGCTCGCCGAGGACAGCGTCCCGGCGCTGATGCACTGCGCGGCCGGCAAGGACCGGGCGGGCATCTCCATAGCCGTGACGCTGCTCGCGGTGGGTGTGGAGCGCGACGCGATCACCGCCGACTACCTTGAGTCCAACGCCAAGCACCGCCGTTACAAGGTGCGCCGCAGCGGCGGCGGGGACAGCGCCTACAGCCCCGAGGTGATGGAGCTGCTCAGCCCGCTCTTCGACGCCCGCGCGGAGTACCTGGCGGCGGCCTTCGAGAGCATCGAGGAGACGTGGGGCGACGTCGACGCGTACCTGGAGCAGGGCCTGAAGCTCGCTCCGGAGACGCGGGAGCGGCTGCGCGAACGCCTGCTCGACTGAGACCGGGCGGAGGGCCGCGGCTCAGCCCTTGCCGCCGAGGGCGAACAGCAGGTAGAGGAAACCGGCCAGGACGTGCCCGACGGCCAGGTAGATGACCAGCCGGATCCACAGGGACCGGGGAAACTTCTCCTCGATATTGCTCACGGCAGCTCTCCAGTGATCGGTCCCAGGCACAGCGCGGCGGTGGGACTCTGCAGCAGGGTATGGACGAACAGGAGCTCGACCCCGTCCTGGTCCTCGGCGGCGAGCCGGTGCGGGGTCAGCGAGTCGAAGTGCGCGCTGTCGCCCGGCGCGAGCACATGGATGGTGTCACCGAGGCGCAGCCGCAGCCGGCCGCGCAGAACGTGCAGCCACTCCTCACCGGGATGCACCCGCACGATGTCGCCCTGGGAGCCGTGCGGGACCCGGACGCGCAGCGCCTGCATCCCCCGGCCGGACGCCCCGGCCTGCCAGTAGGTCCAGCCACCGGCGCGGGTCGGTTCCATGTCGCCGGCGCGCACGATCGCGTCCCGGTCGGCGACGGTCTCCCCCAGCAGATCCGATACCGTCGTACCGTAGACACGTGCGAGCGCGAGCAGCATCGGCAACGAGGGCTGCCGCTGACCGGTCTCCAGCCGGGACAGGTGCGCGGGCGACAGCCCGGCGTCGCGGGCGGCGGCCTCCAGGGTGAGACCGGCGCGGCGGCGCAGGGAGCGCAGCTGCGGGGCGACGGCGGGCAGGTCGTCGACCGGCCCGCCCGCCCGCTCGTTGTCGGAGGGGCTCATGCCTCCATTCAGCCGCAACTTTGCCTGGGAGGCAATTTTCTTGCCTCAGAGGCAAAGAGCTAGCGGTTGGCCACGGCCTGCCTGATCAGCGTCTTGCCGAAGTCCCACATCAGACCGCCGCCGCTGTGGGCGTCGTCCATGACGTCCGTGAAGGCGTCCACGAAGCGGTCCACGTCGGACTCGTCGACGACCAGCGGCGGGATGAGCTTGATCACCTCCAGGTGGTCGCCGGACACCTGGGTGAGGATCCGGTGCCGTTGCAGCAGCGGTACGACGACCATCTGGGCGAACAGGCCCTTGCGGGCGGCCTGCAGCATGGTCCAGCGGCTGCGCAGCTTCAGCGAGCTGGGCCGGCCGAACTCGATGCCGATCATCAGGCCCCGGCCGCGTACCTCGGCGAGCAGCTCGTACTTGTCGGTCAGGGCGGCGAGCCGGGACTTGAGCTGCTCCCCCACGGCCCGGGAATGGGCGACGACCTGGTCGTTCTCCATGACCGACAGGACGGCCAGCCCGGCCGCCATGGCCTGGGCGTTGGCGCCGAAGCTGGCCGAGTGGACCAGCACGCGGTCCATGGAGGAGTAGACCTTCTTGAAGATCCAGTCCTTGCCGAGGGTGGCGCCGACCGGGACGTACCCGCCGGACAGCGCCTTGGCCACGCACACCAGGTCCGGCTCGACGCCCTCCTCGTGCTGGTAGGCGTAGAAGTCGCCGGTGCGGCCGAGGCCGGTCTGCACCTCGTCGGCGATGAGCAGGGCCTTGTGCTTGTGCAGCAGCTCCTGGGCGGCCCGCAGGTAGCCGGGCGGGGCCTCGTGCACGCCCTTGCCCTGGATCGGCTCGACGATCAGGGCGGCCACGTCGCCCTTCTTCAGTTCCCGGGCGAGCGCGTCGAGGTCGCCGAGGGGGACGGCGGTGTCGGGCAGCAGCGGGGCGAAGCCGTCCCGGAAGCCGTCCTCGCCGTTGACCGACAGCGAGCCGGTGGTCAGGCCATGGAAGGCGTGGTCGCAGTAGAGGACGCGGGGTCTGCCGGTGGCGAACCGGGCGAACTTCAGGGCCGTCTCCACCGACTCGGTGCCGCTGTTGCCGAAGAAGGCCCGGTCCAGGTGCGGGCTGTGCGCGAGGAGCCGCTCGGCGAGCAGCCCGGGCAGCGGCTGGCAGTCGAAGCGGGTGAGGTCGGCCAGCTGGGCGTCCAGCACGTCGTGCAGGGCCTTGCGGACGACGGGGTGGTGGCGGCCCAGCCCCATCACCCCGAACCCGGCGAGCATGTCCAGGTAGTCGTTGCCGTCCGCGTCCCAGAAGTGCGCGCCCTCGGCCCGCTCGTAGACCTTGTCGAAACCGATGGTGTGCAGCATGCGCGGGAGCTGGTGGTTCAGGTACTTCCCGTGCAGCTCGTACCGCTCACCACCACGCTCGGCCAGCAGCGCACCGAGGTCGAACTCCTTGCTCATTCTTTCTCCTCGTAAGCGCCGTCCATGACAGCGCCCTCCACTGAGGCGCCCCTCAGGGGCGCGGGGAACTGCGCGACCAGCCCGGACGGGGCCGCACCCGCCACACGGCCCCTCGCGGCACCCCCCTCGGCACGGTCGTCCCCCCGACCCGCGAGGCTGGACCCGATCCGCCCCGCGATCTCCACCGGCGTCAGCCCGATGTCGGCCAGCACCTCCCCCCGCTTCGCATGCGCCAGGAACTGCTCCGGAATCCCGAACCTGCGCACCGGCACGTCCACGTCCGCGTCGCCCAGCGCGAGCGCCACCGCCGCGCCAACCCCGGCCGCCCTGCTGTTGTCCTCGACGACGGCCACCAGTTCGTGCTCGGCCGCCAGACCCGGCAGCGCGGGATCCACCGGCTTGACCCAACGAGGGTCAACGACCGTGCAGGCGATGCCCCGGGCGGCCAGCAGGTCCGCGGCTTGGAGGCACACCGGTGCCATCACGCCGACCGCCACCAGCAGCACCCGCGCGTCCGCCCCGCGGTGCAGGACGTCGATCCCGCCGACCCGGTCGACCGCCGGGATCTCCGGCCCCACCGACTCCTTCGGGAACCGCACCAGGGTGGGCGCGTCGTCCACGGCGACCGCCTCGCGCAGCTGGAGCCGCAGCTGTTCGGCGTCGCGCGGGGCGGCGATCCTGAGGCCCGGCACCACCTGGAGGACGGACATGTCCCACATGCCGTTGTGCGAGGCGCCGTCGACCCCGGTCACGCCCGCCCGGTCCAGGACGAACGTCACCCCGCAGCGGTGCAGCGCCACGTCCATCAGCAACTGGTCGAAGGCACGGTTCAGGAACGTGGCGTAGACCGCGACGACCGGGTGCAGTCCGCCGGTCGCGAGGCCGGCCGCCGAGACGGCCGCGTGCTGTTCGGCGATGCCGACGTCCCAGACCCGGCCGGGGAAGCGCTCGGCGAACTTGCCGAGGCCGACCGGGTGCAGCATGGCCGCGGTGATCGCCACGACGTCGTCCCGCTCCTCGCCGATGCGGACGATCTCGTCGCCGAACACCGAGGTCCAGGAGGGTCCGTTGGACGGCGCGAGCGGCTCGCAGGTGAGCGGGTCCATCACGCCGACGGTGTGGAAGTGGTCCTCCTCGTGGGCGAGGGCCGGCTCGTAGCCGCGCCCCTTCTCCGTGAGGCAGTGCACGAGCACCGGCCCGTGGAAACGTTTCGCGCGCCGGAGCGCCGACTCGACGGCCTTGATGTCGTGGCCGTCGATCGGGCCGACGTACTTGAGGCCCAGGTCCTCGAACATGCCCTGCGGGGCGAAGGCGTCCTTGAAGCCCTTCTTCGCGCCGTGCAGGGCCTCGTAGATGGTGTCGCCCACGACCGGGGTGCGCAGGAGCACGTCCTTGCCCCAGGCCAGCACTCTCTCGTAGCTGTCGGTCGTGCGCAGCGTGGCCAGGTGGTTGGCGAGGCCGCCGATGGTCGGGGCGTACGACCGCTCGTTGTCGTTGACGACGATGATCAGTGGCCGGTCCTTGGCGGCCGCGATGTTGTTGAGCGCCTCCCAGGCCATCCCCCCGGTCAGCGCGCCGTCGCCGATGACCGCGACGACGTGGCCCTTCTCCCCCTGCACCTGGCGGGCCTTGGCGAGGCCGTCGGCCCAGCCGAGCGCGGTGGAGGCGTGGCTGTTCTCGATGACGTCGTGCTCGGACTCCTCGCGCGAGGGGTATCCGGACAGGCCGCCCTTGCCGCGGAGCTTGGAGAAGTCCTGACGGCCGGTCAGCATCTTGTGGACGTAACTCTGGTGGCCTGTGTCCCACAGGATGCGGTCGGCCGGGGACTCGAAGACCCGGTGCAGCGCGACGGTCAGCTCCACGACGCCCAGGTTGGGCCCGAGATGGCCGCCGGTCCTGGCGACCGCGTGCACCAGGAACTCGCGTATTTCTTCGGACAGTTCGCCGAGTTCCGCCTCGGACAGCGCCTTCAGGTCGCGTGGTCCCCGGATGGTCTCCAGAATCGTCACGCTCGGCCCCCTCTCGGTCCGTGCTGTTCAGCTCACCGTGACGGCGGGTGCTCCGGACCCGGCGCCGTCCTGCTCCATCTGCTCGGCGATCTTCATCGCTTCCTCGATGAGGGTCTCCACGATCTTCGACTCGGGCACGGTCTTGACGACCTCGCCCTTGACGAAGATCTGCCCCTTGCCGTTGCCGGAGGCGACCCCCAGGTCGGCCTCCCGTGCCTCGCCGGGGCCGTTGACCACGCATCCCATGACGGCGACGCGCAGCGGCACCTCCATACCCTCGAGGCCCGCCGTCACCTCGTCCGCCAGCTTGTAGACGTCGACCTGGGCGCGCCCGCAGGACGGGCAGGAGACGATCTCAAGACGCCGCTGCCTGAGGTTCAGCGACTCCAGGATCTGGATGCCGACCTTGACCTCCTCGGCGGGCGGGGCGGACAGCGAGACGCGGATCGTGTCACCGATGCCCTGGGACAGCAATGCCCCGAAGGCGACCGCCGACTTGATCGTGCCCTGGAACGCCGGGCCCGCCTCGGTGACCCCGAGGTGCAGCGGGTAGTCGCACTGGGCGGCGAGCTGCCGGTACGCCTCGATCATCACGACCGGGTCGTTGTGCTTGACCGAGATCTTGATGTCCCGGAAGTCGTGCTCCTCGAAGAGCGAGGCCTCCCACAGAGCGCTCTCCACGAGTGCCTCCGGGGTCGCCCTGCCGTACTTCTCCAGGAGCCGGCGGTCGAGCGATCCCGCGTTGACCCCGATGCGGATCGGGGTCCCGTGGTCCTTGGCGGCCCGTGCGATCTCCCGCACCTGGTCGTCGAACTTCTTGATGTTGCCGGGGTTCACGCGGACCGCCGCGCACCCGGCCTCGATGGCCGCGAACACGTACTTCGGCTGGAAGTGGATGTCCGCGATCACCGGGATCTGCGACTTCTTGGCGATCGTCGCCAGGGCGTCCGCGTCGTCCTGCGTGGGACAGGCGACGCGGACGATCTGGCAGCCGGACGCGGTGAGTTCGGCGATCTGCTGGAGGGTGGCGCCGATGTCGGAGGTGCGGGTCGTGGTCATCGACTGCACCGACACCGGGGCGCCGCCGCCGACCGCCACGGGCCCGACATGGATCTGCCGGGACACGCGCCGCTCGGCGACCGGCCGGGCCGGGACCTCCGGGAGGCCCAGGGAAACCGCGGTCATGCCGTTACTCCCGGTTCCCGGAGACCGTCTCGCGCATCGCGCGCAGCGACTCCTTGAGCGACCCCATGGTGGCGAGGACGGCGGTGGGCTCGTAGCCGCAGTGCGCCATGCAGTTGGCGCAGCGCGGGTCCTTGCCGCGGCCGTACTTGTCCCAGTCGGTCTCCTCGATGAGTTCGCGGTACGTGGGCACGTACCCGTCGCTCATCAGGTAGCAGGGGCGCTGCCAGCCGAAGAGCGAGTAGTTCGGGATCGCCCAGGCCGTGCACGGGAAGTCGACCTTGCCCTCCAGGAAGTCCAGGAAGAGCGGGGAGTGGTTGAGCCGCCACTTCTTGCGGTTGCCGCCCGCGAAGGCCTTCTTGAAGAGCTCGCGGGTCTGCTCGACGCCGAGGAAGTGCTCCTGGTCGGGGGCCTTCTCGTAGGCGTAGGCGGGCGAGATCATCATCTCGTCGACCTTGAGGTCGTCGTTGAGGAAGTTGAGCACCTCGATGATGGTCTGCGGGGTGTCCGTGTTGAAGAAGGTCGAGTTGGTGGTCACCCGGAAGCCGCGCCGCTTGGCCTCCTTGATCGCCTCCACCGCCTCGTCGAACACGCCCTCCTTCGCAACGGACTCGTCGTGCCGCTCGCGCAGCCCGTCGATGTGCACCGCGAAGGCGAAGTACGGCGAGGGGGTGAACTTGTCCATCTTCTTGCGCAGCAGCATCGCGTTGGTGCACAGGAAGACGTACTTCCGCTTCGCCACCAGCTGCCGCACGATCTCGTCGATCTGAGGATGCATCAGGGGCTCGCCGCCCGCGATGGACACCATCGGAGCACCGGACTCCAGCACCGCTCCGACCGCCTGCGCGACCGGCATGCGCTGCTTCAACACCCCCGCCGGATGCTGGATCTTGCCGCAGCCCTCACATTTCAGGTTGCACGCGAAGAGGGGTTCCAGCTCCACGATCAACGGGAACTTGTCCCGCTTGCGGAGCTTCTGTTCGGCCAAGTAAGTAGCGACCTTGATCGACTGACGCAGCGGCATGGCCATCTGGCTCACCTCCGGGGGAGCAGCAAAGAACGGTGCCATTCAAAGAAAGCTGGAAGAACGGATCGAAGAACACGGAAAGCGGATATTCCACCGCGCACCGTGCCGATCCGGACGAGTTCATGTTCAGGAGCGTCCACGACCACCCTGACGGCCGCAACGGGGCGCTCGCCCGCCTGCACGGCGCTCAGGAGCGTGGCCGCCGATTCCATGTCGACCGCGATTGCGCCGGTCGCGAGCAGATCCGACCGCTCGTGACCGCGGACGACATGATCGGAGCCGGTGACCGGTCCGGTGTGGACGGTGCGGCCGGGCAGGGTCCGTACGAGTTCCTTCACCAGGAGTTCGGTGCCCACGCACGGGACGCTGCCGCGGGGGTCCCGGGTCTCCTCGGCGACGACGAGGTCGCCGGGGTGCATGCCGGGGGCGAGCCCCGCGCAGAAGCCCGTCGCCAGGACGGCGGCACCGGCGAGCGCGGGGTCGGCCAGGACCCGGGTGACGGACCGTTCCGCCGCCCTGGGGCCCATGCCGGTGCGCAGCACGGTGACGGGTCCGCCCGAGCCGCCCCTTTCGCCGGCGCGCAGGGCGAGGTGCTCGATGCCGAGTGCGCAGGCGATCAGCAGCGGGGCCGGCGCGGGCGTGGCGCTCATCAGTCCCCCTCTGCCTCGGGGGTGGGCTCACCGTGGACGTAGCGGCCGAGCGCGGTGAGCGGGAAGACCTGCCGGTAGAGGTGGTAGTTGATGGAGAAGTCCCAGGGGAAGCCGGTGCCGGTGAAGTACGGCTCGTCCCAGGAGCCGTCCTCGTGCTGGGTCTCGGCGAGCCACCGGACGCCCCGCTCGACGGCCTTGGAGTCCTTCTCCCCCGCCGCGAGCAGCGCCATCAGCGCCCAGGCGGTCTGGGAGGCGGTCGAGGCGCCGCGCCCGCTCCAGTCGTCGGCGTACTTGTAGGAGCGCAGGTCCTCGCCCCATCCTCCGTCCTCGTTCTGGACCTGCTCCAGCCAGGTCACCGCGCGCCGGATCGCCGGGTGCGAGACGGGCAGTCCGGCGGCGGTGAGCGCGGGTACCACGGACCCGGTGCCGTAGACGTAGTTGACGCCCCAGCGCCCGAACCAGGCGCCGTTCGGCTCCTGTTCGGCGAGCAGCCACTCGATGCCGCGCCGGGTGCGCGGGTCGTGGGACATGCCCTCGAAGGCGAGCATCTCCACGACGTGCGCGGTGACGTCGGCCGACGGCGGGTCGATGACCTCACCGAAGTCGCAGAACGGCAGCCGGTTGGGGAACGGGCTGGTGTTGTCGACGTCGAACGCGCCCCAGGCGCCGTTCTTCGACTGCATGCCGAGGTTCCAGCGCACCCCGCGCCCGATGGCCTTCTCCATCCGCTCCGGGTCGTGGTGCCTGACCCGGCGCAGCGCGAGGACGACCTCGGCGGTGTCGTCGATGTCGGGGTAGTTGTCGTTGTGGAACTCGAACGCCCAGCCACCGGGCGGGAGCTGGGGCCGTTTGACCGCCCAGTCGCCGGGGCGGACGATCTGCTCGCCGAGCATCCAGTCGGCGGCCTTGACGAGCTGCGGGTGGTCGGCGGGGAGTCCGGCGTCGGCCAGGGCGATGGTCGCCAGACAGGTGTCCCACACCGGGGACTGACAGGCCTCGATCATCCGGGCGCCGTCCTCGCGCCACACGGCGTAACGATCCAGCGACTCGAGACCCGCGCGCATCACGGGGTGTTCGAGGTCGTAGCCGAGCAGGTACAGGGCGATCACCGAGTAGACGGCCGGGGGCTGGATGCCGCCCCAGGCGCCGTCGTTCTCCTGGCGCTCGACGATCCAGCGGGCGGCGGACTTCAGAGCGGAGCCGCGCAGCCGGCCCAGCGCGACCCTGCGGTAGCCGCGGACAACCTTGTCGAGCCGCTGGAACACGCCCTCCCAGCTGGCCACCGGGGCGAGCGGCTGGGGCGGGTTCGGGTTGGCCGGGTCGGTGTGGAGCTCGTCCAGCGGGAAGGGGGCCGGGCGCACCGGGCGCTTGGCCGAGACCACGGTGAGCGGCACGATGGTCTGGCGGGCCCACTGGCCGAAGTTGTAGATGCTGAGCGGGAACCACTTGGGGAAGTACAGGAGTTCCGGCGGGAGTTCCGGCAGGTCCTCCCATTTCCACCAGCCGAACAGGGCCAGCCAGATCCGGGTGAAGACCCGGGCGGCGGCGATCCCGCCACGCTCGCGGACCCAGGCCGACGCCTTCGCCATGTGGGGGGCGTCCGGCGCGTCGCCGGCCAGCCGCAAGGCGACGTACGCCTCAATGGTGGTGGAGAGTTCGCCGGGGCCGCCGTAGAAGGTGGCCCAGGTGCCGTCCTCACGCTGCTCGCCGCGGATGAAGAGCGCGGCGGCTGAGGTCGTGGCCTCGTCGCGGATGCCGAGGAACTGACGGAGCAGCAGGTCCTCGGCGTCCATGGTGACGTTGGTCTCCAGGTCACCTTTCCACCAGCCCTGCGCGTCCTGCTGGGCGAGCAGATGGTCGGTGGCACGCCGTACGGCGCGTTCGGCGGCTTCTTGTACCCCGGCCGCCACGGGGGTGGTGAGTTCGGTGCTGGCCGAGTCGGCCCGGGGCGGCAGGGTGGCCCCGGTGCTTCCGTCGGTCGTCGCTGTCATGGCTTCCCCTTCGTGCAGTCGTGCGAAATCGTTCTGCTGTGGGTCCGCCGTCGGCCGGTGCTGGCTGCGCGTTCGCACCGGCCGGCGACTACGCGAGGACTATTCGACCGATAATGATCATCTCTTTCGTACGACGACGAAGTCCGCGAGCGCCGTGAACTGCGCCCGGACCAGGTCGGGCATGTCGACGGCGTGGAGGGCTTCGATGGCGATGGTGTGCTGGCGACGCGCCTCCTCGGCGGTCCACTCCCGGCCGCCGGCCTCCTCGATGAGAGCGGCACGGGCGGCGAACTCCTCCTCCGAGAAGTTCTCGAAGTCGCTGCTCTTGGCGTCGGCGGCGAGGATCTCGCCGAGCCGCTCGGAGGCGGGGCCGCCCGCGGCGAGCGCGGCGACGACCGGCAGGGACTTCTTGCGCTGGCGCAGGTCGCTCCAGGTCTGCTTGCCGGTGGCCTCCGGGTCGCCCCAGATGCCGAGCAGGTCGTCGACGGCCTGGAAGGCGAGGCCGAGGTGGTAGCCGTACTTCTCCAGGGTGTCGGCGGTGCGGTCGTCGGCGCCGCCGAGCACCGCGCCGATCGAGCTGGAGGCGGCGAGCAGGGCGCCGGTCTTGTTGCCCTCCATCTCCAGGCACTCCTCGACGCTGACCCGGTCGCGGTGCTCGTAGGAGATGTCCTGGGCCTGGCCGTCGATCAGGGCGCGGGTGGCGGTGGTGATCCGGCGGGTGGCGCGGCCTGCCTCGACGGTGCCGAGTTCCAGCAGGATCTCGTTGGCGAGGGCGAACAGGGCGTCGCCGACCAGGATGGCCTGGGCGGGGCCGTGCACCTTCCAGACGGTGTCGCGGTGCCGGCGCTGTTCGTCGCCGTCCATCAGGTCGTCGTGCAGCAGGGAGAAGTTGTGGACGAGCTCGACGGCGACCGCGCCGGGGATGCCGACCTCGGGGGCGGCGCCGGTGACCTCGGCGGAGAGCACGGCGAGCGCGGGGCGTACGGCCTTGCCGCCGTCGCCGTCGGCGGGGTTGCCCTCGGCGTCGATCCAGCCGAAGTGGTAGGCGGCCACGGTGTCCATGGGAGAGGCCAGGCGGTCGACGGCCGCCCGCAGTACCGGTGTGGCAAGGGTCCGGCCGCGCTCCAGGAGCGCGGTCACGTCCACTGCGGTCTCGCGAGCGCCCTTCGAGGCCGGGGGCACAGTGGGCACAGTTTCTCCTCTTGTTGCGGTACCGGGGGTGCGGAGGCCTGCCGCCTGCTGGTCGAGCGTCACGCCGCCTCCTCGAACTCGAAGAGGCGACGGGGGCGGGGCCGGCCCAGGGTGCTGAGCGCGGCATCGGCCGCACTGACACCGCTGCGGACCGCACTCTCCATGGTCGCGGGCCACCCGGTGGCGGTCCACGCTCCGGCCAGGTAGAGGCCGGGTGCCTTGGTGCGGGCGCCGGGCCGCAGCCGCCCGACGCCGGGGGTGGGGGCGAACGTCGCCGTGCGCTCCCGGGTCACGAAGAAGTCCTGCACCCCGGCGCCGCGCGCCGCGGGCAACAGCCGTTCCAGCTCGGGCAGATAGCGCTCGCGCAGGTCGGCCACGGGGGTGTCGATCTCGTCCTGGGCGGCCGACTGGGACAGCGCGAGGTACTGGCCCGCGCGCAGCCCGGAGGCGTGGGTGCGGTCGAACACCCACTGGACCGGGGTGCCGAGGGCCGCGAAGAACGGCTTGGTGAGCACCGTGCGGTCGTAGACCACGTGGACGTTGAGGATCGGCGCGGTGCCGATCTCCAGCAGGTTCTCCGGGGCGTCGAGGGCACCGGCCGGGAGCAGGTCGTAGGCCTCGCGCTGGGCGACGGCGAGCACGACGGCGTCGGCGGTGAGCGTCTCGCCGGGAACCTGAACGCTCCAGGTTCCGTTCTCGTTAGTGGAGACGGAGGTGACGCGTGTACGGACTTCGGTACGCACGCCCGCGGAGTCGAGCGCCTTGCGGGCCTGCCGGTCGTGCAGTTCGCCCAGCGGCACATGGGCCCAGCCGATGTCGGCCGCGCCCGGGTCGGACAGCAGACCGGTCTTGAACACCATCGCGGCGAGCCCCAGCGAGGCGTCGCCCGCGACCGCGTTGAGGGTGGCGACCCCGACCAGGTCCCACAGGGCCTCGACGGCACGCGCCGACTGGCCGTGGGCGGCCAGCCAGCTGCCGAAGTCCTGTGTGTCCAGGCTCGGATCGGCGAGGTCGAGCCCCTTGAGCGCGAGCGCGGCACGCCCGACCCTGGCCCGTTCGGCGAGCGAGAGGTGCGGATAGGCGGCCAGGCTGCGTCCCAGGTGCAGGGGGACGGGCAGCGGGTCGCGCCGGAGCCTGCCCAGGCGCCGCCCCTCCGGCTTGGCGAGGTCGAGGACGGGTACGTCGAGGCGGTCCTGCAGCGGTGCCAGCGCCGTGCCCTCGATGCGGTCGAGGAACCAGCGGTAGGCGGTGCAGCAGCGCAGGTACACGTGCTGGCCGTTGTCCACGGTCAGGTCGCCGCGCTGGAAGGAGAAGGCGAGCCCGCCGAGCCTCGGCCTGCCTTCGAGCAGGGTGACGCGCACCCCCGCGTCGGCGAGCGCGAGCGCGGCGGTGATGCCCGCGAGGCCGCCGCCGATCACGACCGCGGAGCGCCCGGACGGGATGTCGTCGTGCGTCCGCTCGGATCGCGTGCCGTCGGTCATCGTGCGTCCTCCCCTGCCCGCCCGCCGTGCCGGTGGAACGGGGCAGGTCGGGCCGTCGCAGTCAGGGACGCCACGCCGTGCCGGAGGGTTGCCTGCCGTTTTTCTCCGGTGGAGTCGCCTTGGCCCACTGTGTCCATCAGGCGCGCCTCCTGACGGTCAGGCGGGAGGTGTGGCGCCGGGTGTCGAGCCCGGACAGGCCGCGCACGGCGACGTACGCCTTCTCGCGTCCGGGCAGCGAGACCCGGCCGCGCAGCACCGCCTCCGGTTCGCGCTCGATGCGGTCGAGCAGGCGGCGGTAGATGCCGGCCATGGCGGCGACACAGGCGCCGCTGCGCCGGTCGAGCATGGGCAGCAGCCGGTAGCCCTCGGTGAAGAGGGCACGGGCGCGCCGCACTTCGAAGTGCACCAGACCGGCGAAGTCGGAGCCCTCCGGCGGGGTGGGTCCGTGGAACCCCGCCGAGCAGCCGAACTTGGCGAGGTCGTCGGAGGGCAGGTAGGTACGGCCGTTGCCGGCGTCCTCGCGGACGTCTCTGAGGACGTTGGTGAGCTGAAGCGCGAGCCCGAGCGTGTCGGCATACTCCGGCGCGCGCTCGGCGCCACGCGCCCCCGGTTCCGTACCGAACACGCCGAGCGAGAGCCGGCCGATGGCACCGGCCACACACCGGCAGTAGACCTTGAGGTCGTCCCAGGTCTCGTAGGTCTCGCCGCGCACGTCCATCAGGACGCCGTCGATCAGCTCGTCCAGGCCGCCCAGCGGGATCGGGAAGGCCTGGGCGGCGTGGGCGAGGGCGACCGCGACCGGGTCGGTGTCGTCCTCGGCGACCGCGCCGTCCTGGACCCGGGCCAGCAGTGCCCGGGTGTCCTCCAGACGGGCCGCCTTCACGTCGCTCGCCAGCTCGCCGTCGCCGATGTCGTCGACACGCCGGGAGAAGGCGTAGAGCGCCGACATGGCGCGCCGCTTGGGCGCCGGGAGCAGCCGGATGCCGTAGGCGAAGTTCCGTGCCTGCTGTCCGGTGACCGTCTCGCAGTAGCTGTAGGCGGCGAGTACCGGTGCGGACACGTGTGTGGGAGAGTCCACGGTCCGGATCACCCCTCTCCTCGCAGAGTCACGCCCACCTCACGCAGCAACCGGCCCTTGCCGGGCTTGGGCGGGCCGGGAAGTACGTCGTACTCGGCGGCGGCGATCGCGTGGACCGCCGCCCTTCCCCCCGCCACGAACCCCGCAAGCAGCAGCTTCAACCTGCCGTGGACGCTACCCACAAGGGGGGCGCCTTCATTCAGGAGATCGCGGGCGCGTTGTGCTTCGTATGCAACCAGTGCACGCACCGATGCGCCTGTGATTTTCCTGGCGAGATCCGCCTCCTGGACGTGAAAGCGCTTCATGTCCTCGGCGGGCAGATAGATCCGGTCGCGGCCGAGGTCCTCGGCCACGTCCTGGAGGTGTTCGACGATCTGGAGTGCGGTGCAGATCGAGTCGGAGAGCCGGACGCGCTCGGGGGTCGAGGTACCGGTGACGGCGAGGACCAGGCGGCCGACGGGGTTGGCGGACAGCTCGCAGTAGGCGAGGAGGTCGTCGTAGGTCTCGTAGCGCTTGACGAGCTGGTCCTGGCGGTTGGCGGCGACCAGTCCGAGGAAGGGCTCCGGGGTCAGCGCGCGGCGCCGGACCGTGGGCTGCAGGCGGCGCAGCAGGGGGTGGCGCGGGACGGCGTCGAAGACGCGGCGCAGGTCGGCCTCGAAGGCGTCGAGCAGGACCAGGCGGTCCTCGGCCTGCTCCGGGGAGACCCCGAGGAGGCGGGCGTCGGCACCGCCGGGGGCGAGGTCGCCGTCGCCGATGTCGTCGACGAGACGGGCGAAGCCGTACACCGCCATCAGGTCGTCGCGCCAGGCTTTCGGCAGGAAGAAGGGGGCCACGGGGAAGTTCTCGTCCGCGGCCTTGTCCAGGGTGCCGCGCTCCGGGTCTCCGGTGCGCACCGGGCCGGCTGCCGTCACCGTTCGCTGCCCGGGGCGGGGACGGCGCGGCCTGCGTTGAGCTGGGGAGTTTCCGTAGCCATTGCCGTCACATCTCCCGTTCTACACTGCCGACCCAATACACACTATTTCGGACACGCCGCCCAGCGGCCCGCGGGGCGGCCCGGCGGAGGGTGTCGCGCATTATCGCCCCTCTTGCCGCTTTCCGGGACCGGTACAGCTTACGTTGTACAACGCATCGAGGTTCGTCGGGGTGTCCCGCAGATCACAACAACACACCGATTGGCGTCAAGATTCCTAAGGCGAGCCCGAGTTGACGTTTCCTTTGCAGACGCGGGCCCCGCCGGAGAGGTTCCGGCGGGGCCTGGTCCGGACGGGGCTACTTGCCCGTGAACTTCTCGTACTCCTTGAGCACCTCTTCGGTCGGGCCGTCCATGCGCAGCTCACCGCGCTCCAGCCACAGGACGCGGTCGCAGGTGTCGCGGATCGACTTGTTGTTGTGACTGACCAGAAACACCGTGCCGGCGTGCTCGCGCAGTTCCCGGATCCGGTCCTCGGAACGCTTGCGGAAGGCCGCGTCACCGGTGGCCAGCGCCTCGTCGATCATGAGGACGTCGTGGTCCTTGGCGGCCGCGATGGAGAAGCGGAGGCGGGCCGCCATGCCGGACGAGTAGGTGCGCATCGGCAGGGTGATGAAGTCGCCCTTGTCGTTGATGCCGGAGAACTCGACGATCTCCTGGTAGCGGGCCCGGATGTCCTCGCGGGACATGCCCATGGCCAGACCGCCCAGGATGACGTTGCGCTCGCCCGTGAGGTCGTTCATCAGGGCCGCGTTGACGCCGAGCAGCGAGGGCTGGCCGTTGGTGTAGACCCTGCCCTTCTCGGCGGGCAGCAGGCCGGCTATGGCGCGCAGCAGGGTGGACTTGCCGGAGCCGTTGGAGCCGATCAGGCCGATGGCCTCGCCGCGGTAGGCGACGAAGGAGACACCGCGGACCGCGTGCACCTTGCGGACGCCCCGGTCGTCGCCGCGCCGGAAGATGCGGCTGAGGGCGGCCGTCGCGCTGCCCTTGCCGGTCTTGGCGCCGTTGACGCGGTAGACGATGTGCACGTCCTCCGCGATGACGGTGGGGATCCGCTCCCCTGTGCTCTGCTCAGCCACGGCCGTACCGCTCCTCAGCCTTCCAGAAGTACACGAAACCGCCGGCGAACACGACCACGGCCCAGGACAGCGCGACGACCCAGACGTGCGGCGGCAGGTTCGAGGCGCCGTAGCCGTCGATGAGGGCGAAGCGCATCAGGTCCATGAAGACGGTGGCGGGGTTGACCTGGAGCAGCGTGCGCGCCCACTCCGGCCGGCCCTCCATCATCTTGGTGATCGAGAACATCACGCCGGACATGTACATCCAGGTGCGCAGAATGAACGGCAGCAGCTGGGCGAGGTCCGGCGTCTTGGCGCCCATCCGGGCCACGATCAGGGCCAGTCCCGTGTTGAAGAGGAACAGCAGGAACAGGGTCGGTACGACCAGCACCCAGGACAGGCCCGGCCGGTTGCCGAACCCGACCACCACGGCGACCATGACGATCATCGAGAACAGCAGCTGCTGGAGCTGCTGGAGCGCGAAGGAGATCGGCAGCGAGGCTCGCGGGAAGTGCAGCGCACGCACCAGACCGAGGTTGCCCGAGATCGCCCGCACGCCCGTCATGATCGAGCTCTGGGTGAACGTGAAGGTGAACACGCCGGTGACCAGGAACGGAATGTAGACGTCCTGCGACATGCCCCGGCTCGCGTGCAGGATCACGCCGAAGATGAAGTAGTACACCGCCGCGTTCAGCAGCGGCGTGGCCACCTGCCAGAGCTGGCCGAGCTTTGCCTGGCTGTACTGGGCCGTGAGCTTCGCCTGCGAGAAGGCCAGGATGAAGTGGCGCCGCCCCCAGAGCCGGCGTACGTACTCGGCCAGCGGAGGGCGTGCGCCGCTCACCGCGAGCCCGTACCTGGCGGCCAGCTGCGTCGCCGTGAGGCCCTCGTCGGGGGACGGCGGCGCGGTCACCGCGATCCCGCCGTCATGCGTTGTCTCACTCAAGGGTGGAAGCCTTCGTCTTCGGATCCGTCTTCGCGTCGGTCGCCGGTTTCGCCTTCGAATCCGGCGACCGATGCTTCTTACGTTCGTCTTACGGGATTGTGCTACTGGGGGCGACACGTCTCCGCCATCAGACACATTCCCGGGGGCGTCCGCGCACCGTGTACGGCCGTTCCCGGGGCGGGTCCGCACGCCGTACGCGCGGACCCGCACCTCCGAGCTTGTCAGATCACCGGGGGACGGCCCAGTCGCGTGAGCTTCCACACAGTCCGCCAGCGCATCGGGCGGCGGGGTCCGCACGGGGTGGTCCAGCCCTCGCGGAAGCCGGCGAACCAGGCGTGCAGGGCCGGGCGGGAGGGGCGGCGCACCAGGGTCAGCAGCATCCACACCCCGAGGTAGACCGGCACCAGGGGGGCGGGCAGGTTGCGGCGGGCCAGCCAGACCCGGTTGCGGGCGACCATCCGGTGGTAGACCGCGTGCCGGGAGGGGGCCGTGGTGGGGTGGTTGAGGACCATGTCGGCGCGGTAGTCGATCATCCAGCCGGCGTCCAGGGCCCGCCAGGCCAGGTCGGTCTCCTCGTGGGCGTAGAAGAACTCGTCCGGCAGGCCGCCGACCTCGGCGAGGACCTGGGTGCGGACGGCGTTGGCGCCGCCGAGGAAGGTGGTGACCCGGGAGGAGCGCATCGGGTCGGAGGCCCGGAGCCTCGGCACGTGCCGGCGCTGGGTCTGCCCGGTGTCCGGGTCGGCGATGCGGAAGCTGATGATGCCGAGCCGCTGGTCGGCGGCGAACGCCTGGCGGCACAGCTCGGCGGTGTCGTGCTCGGCGAGCAGGCCGTCGTCGTCGAGGAAGAGCAGTATGTCGACATCGCGGCCGCTGGGGCCGAAGGCCTCTATGCCGACGTTGCGGCCGCCGGGGATCCCGAGGTTCTCGGGCAGCTCCAGGGTGCGGACGCCGTCCGGGACGTCCGGGACGGGCGAGCCGTTGCCGACGACGACGACCTCGACCCGGTCGCCGTCCTGCTTGGCGACCGAGTCGAGGAGGGCGCGCAGTTCGTCGGGGCGGTTGCCCATGGTGATGACCACCGCGCCGACCTTCAGCCCGGCGCTCACCGCAGCCTGCTCGACGCGAGGACCGAGACCAGGTGCAGCAGGGTCTGCAGCAGCGCGATGCCGGCCAGCACGGCCGTGCCGAGCCGGGTCCAGAAGAGGTCGCCGTGGAAGTGGTCGGCGACGGCGAGCAGCAGGATCAGCAGCGAGGCCTCGATGCCGAGGATCAGCCGGTGGAACCGGAACAGGGCGGCGGCCCGGCGGGCCAGCGCCATCCCGGAGGAGCGCATCTCGGCGGCGGCCTCCTTGACCACCGGCAGGCCGGCCTGGTGGCGGGCCACGCCGACGAGGTCGGTCTCGGCCTTGATCAGGATGGCGCCGAGCGCGGCCAGGGTGCCCAGGAAGGCCCACAGCCAGTCGATACGGCCGCTGCCGAACAGGTCGGCGGCCCGCAGCCCGAGCCCGACCAGGACGGCGGCGTCGGTGAGGTAGGCACCGACCCGGTCCAGGTAGACGCCGCCCAGCGAGTACTGCTGCTTCCAGCGGGCCACCTCGCCGTCGACGCAGTCGAGCAGCAGGTACATCTGGACGCAGACCACGCCGAGCACCGCGCCCCAGACGCCCGGCACCAGCAGGGCCGGGCAGGCGAGGACGCCGAAGACGGTCATCAGATACGTGAGCTGGTTGGGCGTGACCCTGGTGTTCACCAGGTAGCGGTCGACCCGCAGGGACACCTCACGCATGTAGAGGCGCCCCATCCAGTGCTCACCGCTGCGCCGGTCCTTGACCCCAACGGGGTGCACGACCGGACGGAGTTCAGCTACCGATGGCCTTGACATAGTCGACGTAGAAGTCCTTGATCTGGTGGGTCTTGAGGTCGAGGTGTTCGAGGATGGTGTAGCGGCCGGGCCGGGTCTCCGGGGCGAACTCGACGACCCGGACGAACTCGTCCACGGTGAAGCCGATCTCCTCAGGCAGCACCGGCAGTCCGTGCCGGCGCAGCACATCGGCCATGAACGCGGACTCCTCGTGGGCTCCGCGCAGGTACATCGCGAAGGCCGCGCCGAGCCCGCACTGCTCGCCGTGGCTGGCTGCACGCCTCGGGAAGAGCAGGTCGAAGGCGTGGTTGATCTCGTGGCAGGCGCCGGAGGACGGACGGGAGTCGCCCGACACCGACATGGCGATCCCGCTGAGCACCAGCGCCTCGGCGAGGACCTGCAGGAAGTCGTTCTCGCCGATGCCGCCGGGGTGGCGCAGCACCGCCTCGCCGGCCTGGCGGGCCATGGCGGCCGCCAGACCGTCGATCTTCTCGCCGGTGACGCGGTGGGACAGCTCCCAGTCCGCGATCGCCGAGATGTTGGAGACGGCGTCGCCGATCCCGGAGCGCACGAAGCGGGCCGGGGCCTCCCGGACGACGTCGAGGTCGATGACGACCGCGATCGGGTTCGGCACGCCGTACGAACCGCGGCCCGCGTCGTTGTCGAGGGTGGCGACGGGCGAGCACAGGCCGTCGTGCGCGAGGTTCGTCGGCACGGCGACCAGCGGCAGGCCGACCCGCGCCGCCGCGAACTTGGCGCAGTCGATGATCTTGCCGCCGCCGAGGCCGACGACCGCGTCGTAGCGGCCGGCCTTGATCTCCCCGGCCAGCCGGATGGCGTCGTCGAGGGTGCCGCCGCCGACCTCGTACCAGGTGGCGCCCGGCAGGCTCGGCGAGACGCGCTCGCGCAGCTGCGCGCCGGAGCCGCCGCTGACGGCGACGGCGAGCCGGCCGGAGTGCGAGATGCGTTCGTCGGCGAGCACCCCCGCGAGGTCGTCGAGGGCACCCGGGCGGATGTCGACGACGACCGGTGAGGGGATCAGCCGGGTCAGTACTGGCACGCGATCTCCCGTCCCCGGGCGAGGTCGTCGTGGTTGTCGATCTCGACCCAGCGGACGTCGCCGATCGGCGCGACGTCGATGCGGAAGCCGCGGTTGACCAGTTCCTGGTAGCCGTGCTCGTAGAACTGCTGCGGGTCGGTCTCCCAGACCGCCTTCAGCGCCTCGGCCAGCTCGGGCGCGGCGTCGCCCTCGATGAGGGTGACGCCGATGTACTCGCCGGTGGCCTCGGCCGGGTCCATCAGCTTGGTGATCTTCGTCATGCCCTTGTCGGCGTCGACGACGACCTTCATCTCCTCGTCCGCGAGGGACTTCACGGTGTCCAGGGCGAGGATGATCCGCCGGCCGTCGCCGCGGGCGGCGAGCAGCGTCTTCTCGACGGAGACGGGGTGCACGGTGTCGCCGTTGGCGAGGATCACACCGTCCTTGAGGGCGTCACGGCCGCACCACAGGGAGTAGGCGTTGTTCCACTCCTCGGCCTTGTCGTTGTCGATGAGGGTGAGCTTGAGCCCGTACTTGGCCTCCAGGGCCGCCTTGCGTTCGTAGACGGCCTCCTTGCGGTAGCCGACGATGATCGCGACCTCGGTCAGGCCGATCTCGGCGAAGTTGCCGAGGGTCAGGTCGAGCACCGTGATCGAGTCCTCTATCCCGGCGGGCCCCACCGGCACCAGCGCCTTGGGCAGGCTGTCGGTGTAGGGGCGCAGACGCCGTCCGGCGCCGGCCGCCAGCACGAGGCCGATCATGCGGGTTCTCCTTCGTCGTGAACGGCGGGCGCCCCTGCGGACACCCAGAAGCGGATGCTCTCGACGAGCACCAGCCCGGCCACGACCACGGCGAGGACCGTGAGTGCGGCCTTGAACTGCGCGGCGGTGAGCACCGCGGCCAGGACGGTGACGAGCAGCGTCCGCCCCTCCTGCCCCCCGACGGCACGTACCAGCCAGGCCGGCGGCGCCCCGGCGTCGCCGCGGATGCGGTACACCGTGTCGTAGTGATGGTAGGCGACGGCGGCCACCAGACCGAAAGCCGCGGGAAGGGTTCCGTTCACCCCGGATTTGCTCGCGAGGACGAGCACCGTGCCGTACTCGGCGGCCCTGAAGAGGGGCGGGACCAGCCAGTCGAGAGCGCCCTTGAGGGGCCGGGCCAGGGCCTGGCCGGCGGCCAGGGCGTAGACGACGGCGCCCGCGACCGGGGCCCACGTCACGCCGGAGAAGAGGGAGACGGTGAGAATCGCCACGCCGGCCAGGGCCACCAGGAAGGGGGAGCCGAGCGGGGCGTGCAGGGTGCGGGACACGAACCCGGCGAGCGGACCGTTGTCCGCCAGGTCCGAGAGGGCCCGCGCCGCCCGGTCCGTCCGCCTGGCCTTCCGGGTCAGCGACCGCAGCACCCGTCCGGCCGTGGTGTAGGTGGCGGCGAAGGCGCAGCCGATCAGCAGCACGTAGAACGTGATCCGCGGGGTGGTGGCGGCCGTGAGGACGGCTATCAGTGCCCATCGTTCGCCGATGGGCAGGACTATCATCCGGCGCACCCAGACCGTCCAGCCGACGCTGTCGAGCCTCCCGGAGAGGGCGGCGGTGGGGCTGGTGTTGGCGGTGGCGTCGTGGTTGGCCTCGTTGAAGGAGAAGTCGACCACGTGCCGGCAGGTCTGCAGGATCATCGCGCCGAGGGCGAGGGCCCACACGTCGTCGCCACCGCGGGCGGCGCCCAGGGCGAGGCCCGCGTAGTAGGCGTACTCCTTGGCCCGGTCGAAGGTGGCGTCCAGCCAGGCGCCGAGGGTGGAGTACTGCAGGGAGTAGCGGGCGAGCTGGCCGTCGGTGCAGTCCAGGACGAACGAGAAGACCAGCAGGGCGCCCGCGGCGACGAAGCCGGCCCGGGTGCCGGTGGCCGCGCAGCCCGCGGCGATCAGGGCGGTGAGCAGCGAGGCGGTGGTGACCTGGTTGGGGGTCAGTCCGCGCCGGGCGCACCAGCGGGCGATGTACCGCGAGTACGGGCTGACGAAGAAGGTGGTGAAGAAGCCGTCCCGGGACTTCACGGCCGACTTGAGACGTATCGCCTCGTCGTCCACGGCGGCGACGGCCTGCCGGGCCTCGTTGCGGGCCTGCGGGTCGGTGGGGACGGCGGCGACCAGGCTGCCCAGCTCGGGGTGGTGGACGTCGGCGTCCAGGGCGGTGACCAGGCCGTCCACGGCGAGGGCGGTGGCGCCGCCGGCGGCGGCCTCCCGGGCCAGCGCCCGGGCCAGGGCCGGCCGGGCGGCGGGCTGGGCGGTGACGGCGCCGGGGATCGCGGCGAGCGGGAAGCGGGGGTCGGTGAGGCCGAGGCGCAGGGCGTGCACATGACCGACGAAGCGGGCGTCGACGACGGCGACGCGCCGGTCGGCGGGTACGGCCGTCAGCAGGGCTTCGGCCTCGGTGGTGTCCGACGCCGTCCGCACCTCGAAGCCGAGCGCCCGCAGATCGCTCTCCAGTGACGATCCGGGCACCGGCGGACCGGTGACGATGGCGGTCGACAACCGAACTCACTCCCTGGGTGCCGGCGTCCGGGCGCCGGTCTGCTGCGTGGTGGGGCGGGGTGTGCCTGTGGCCCCCGGACGGCATTCGGCAGAGGTTATCGGATGGTGAGGACTGCTTGTTCACCGGCCGTTCACGGCACGGTCGGCCCGCTCTGCCCCTGCCTTTGCCGAGATCATCATCCGCGATCCGGGCCCCGGCCCACAAATGGCGCTCGCAGAACGGGCATTGGGGACACGGGTCCGCGGGCCCCCGGCCGGTCGCCCGCGCTGCCCCGCCCGGGCCCGGAGGCAACTGAGGCTTCCCCGACCTGGGATTCGTTTCCGCAGGTCAGGGCACATGACAACGGTGTTCAGTGCCGCGTTGCCGGATACCCCCCACCCGTAGTTCACTGTGATCCCGGGCGAACACAGGAGGCTTATCCCATGGGGGCAGGGCACGACCACGGTCACAGCCACAGCCACGCGCCGCCCACCGGTACGGCCGCGGCGGCGTACCGCGGCCGGCTCCGGGTGGCGCTTGCCATCACCCTCGGGGTGATGGTGGTCGAGATCGCCGGCGGCCTGGTGGCCGACTCGCTCGCGCTGATCGCGGACGCGGCCCACATGGCGACCGACGCGCTGGGCCTGGGCATGGCCCTGCTGGCGATCCACTTCGCCAACCGCCCGCCGAGCACCAACCGCACCTTCGGCCTCGCCCGCGCCGAGATCCTCGCCGCCCTGGCGAACTGCCTGCTGCTGCTCGTGGTCGGTGGCTACGTGCTGTACGAGGCGGTCCAGCGGTTCCTCACGCCCGCGGACACGCACGGCGGCCAGATGATCGTGTTCGGCCTGATCGGTCTGGTCGCCAACATGATCTCGCTCACGCTGCTGGTGCGCGGCCAGCAGGAGAGTCTGAACGTGCGCGGTGCCTTCCTGGAGGTGGCGGCCGACGCGCTGGGCTCGCTGGCCGTGCTGATCTCGGCGGTGGTGATCCTCACCACCGGCTGGCAGGCGGCCGACCCGATCGCCTCGCTGGTGATCGGCCTGATGATCGTGCCGAGGACGCTGAAACTGCTGCGCGAGACCCTGGACGTCCTGCTGGAGGCGGCGCCGCGGGACGTCGACATGGCGGAGGTACGGTCGCACATCCTGGCGCTCGACGGCGTGGAGGACGTCCACGACCTGCACGCCTGGACGATCACCTCGGGGATGCCGGTGCTCTCGGCGCACGTGGTGGTCCGCTCGGACGCGCTGAGCGCCATCGGCCACGAGAAGATGCTGCACGAGCTGCAGGGCTGCCTGGGCCACCACTTCGACGTGGAGCACTGCACCTTCCAGCTGGAGCCGGGCGGGCACGCGGAGCACGAGGCCCGGCTCTGCGACTGACCCCGCCGGGCCCGCAGCCCCGGAACGCAGCGCTCCGCACTCCCCCGGCGTCCTTGTGTTCGAGACCCCCGGGCGGTTCCCTCTCGCACCCGTAGGGCACGATCAAGTACCGGGTCCCTCTTCCGGCGTGCCCGTGCCGGGAAGTGCCGGGAGTGTCGGATTCGTACGGCAGACTTGGTGCGAAGACCGAGGCGAAGGATGGGTATGCCGATCACACCTGCCACCGCGACGCACAGCACGTCGGAAGGGACCGCAGACGCGATTTTCCTTGAACTCGTCGACGAGAAGGGTGTGACCATCGGCACCGCGGAGAAGCTGGCCGCGCACCAGCCGCCCGGGCAGCTGCACCGGGCGTTCTCCGTCTTCCTCTTCGACGAACACGGCAGGCTGCTGCTCCAGCAGCGGGCCCTGGGCAAGTACCACTCCCCCGGAGTGTGGTCCAACACCTGCTGTGGCCACCCCTACCCCGGCGAGGCGCCCTTCGCGGCGGCGGCCCGGCGGACCTTCGAGGAGCTGGGCGTCTCCCCTTCGCTGCTCGCCGAGGCGGGCACGGTCCGCTACAACCATCCGGACCCGGCCTCCGGCCTGGTGGAGCAGGAGTTCAACCACCTGTTCGTCGGCATGGTGCAGGCGACGCTCGCGCCGGACCCGGAGGAGGTCGAGGCGACCGTCTTCGTGACGGCCGCCGAGCTGGCCGAGCGGCACGCGAAGGACCCCTTCTCGTCCTGGTTCATGACCGTGCTGGACGCGGCCCGCCCGGCGATCCGGGAGCTGACGGGCCCGTCCGCGGGCTGGTGAACCGGCCGCTCAGGGCAGCGTCGCGGGTTTGAGCGGCAGGGCGGCCCAGATCACCTTGCCGCCGCTCGACGTGTGCTCCACGTCCACGACCCCGCCCGCCTCCCGGGCCACCTCCCGCACCAGCAGCAGCCCCCGGCCGCCGGTCTGGCCGTGGTCGGCCTCCAGCGCGGTCGGGCGGTAGGGATGGTTGTCCTCCACCGACACCCGCACCCACTCGGCGCCGACGGCGACCTCCACGGCGAGCACCGGCGACAGCAGCGCCGCGTGCTTGACCGCGTTGGTGACCAGCTCGGAGACGATCAGCAACAGCCCGTACACCAGGTCCTCCGAGACCGGGACGCCCTGGCGCTGGAGCAGGTCCCGTACGGCGCGCCGCGCCTGCGGGACCGAGGCGTCCACGGCGGGGGCGGTGAACCGCCAGACTCCTTCGTACGGCAGCGGATCCGGCGGCGGGCCGCCTCCCTCTGGACGCGGGTCGTGCCCGCGCCCGTGGTTCTCCATCGTCCGGTCGCCACCCTCGCGCTCGATTGTCACCACACGTCGAGTGTTGGCAACGACCCGCTCCGCCCCGGAGAACTGAACACAAGTCAGCGAATATCGAGCGGATCTGACCGTTGGCGTATGACAAGGTCAGTTGTGGAACGACTCTTGCCCCCCTCAATGCCGACTTCGCGAACTATTCGTGTTGTACGGGTATGAGAACTTTCCGGGAGATGCGACGGCGGCCGCCAGGGGCACGGCCGGCCCGCGCCTATAGCATCCCGGCCATGGAGCCCCGCCTCACCCACCAGGTCGAAGAAGCCGTCGCCACGGTAGTCATCGGCAACCCGGCCAAACGCAACGCGATGACCGCGGAGATGTGGCGCACCCTCCCGCCGCTCCTCGACGGCCTCGCGGCCGACCCCGCAGTGCGGGCCCTGGTGCTCACCGGCGAGGGCGGCACCTTCTGCGCCGGCGCCGACATCTCCACCCTCCGGGGTTCCCCCGCCGAGGCACAGTCCCTCGCCGTCGCCGCCGAGGAGGCCCTCGCCGCGTTCCCCAAGCCGACCCTCGCCGCCGTGCGCGGCCACTGTGTCGGCGGCGGCTCGCAGCTCGCCGCCGCCTGCGACCTGCGGTTCGCCGAGGAGGGCGCGCTGTTCGGGGTGACACCGGCCAAACTCGGCATCGTCTACCCGGCCGCCTCCACCCGCCGCCTGGTCTCCCTCGTCGGCCCGGCCGCCACCAAGTACCTGCTCTTCTCCGGCGAGCTGATCGACGCGGAGCGGGCGCTGCGCACCGGTCTGGTCGACGAGGTGCTGCCGGAGGGCGGACTGGACAAGCGGGTGGCCGAGTTCACCCCGATCCTGGCCGCCCGCTCGCAGCTGACGCAGGCCGCCGCGAAGGAGTTCGCCGACGGCCGTACGGACCGGGACGCGCACTGGGCGGAGCAGGCGCGCGGCAGCGGCGACACCGCCGAAGGGGTCGCCGCCTTCCTGGAGCGCCGTCAGCCGCGGTTCACGTGGGCAGCTCCGCCCCGAGGATGAACCGGCTCCTCGAGCGGAGCAGGCCGACGACCTCGGCGGGCGCCTTCTGCGGGGAACCCGCGTCGTAGGGCGGCTGCGGGTCGTACTCGATCCCGAGCTGCACCGCCTGCGCGACCGCGTCCCCGGAGATCCTGCCGATCAGGGTCAGGCCCATGTCGATGCCCGCGGAGACACCGGCCGCGGTGACGTACTTGCCGTCGAGGACGACCCGTTCCCCCGTCGGTTCGACGCCGAACCCGCGCAGCTCGTCGAGGGCCAGCCAGTGCGAGGTGGCCCGCCGTCCGCCGAGGAGGCCCGCGGCGGCCAGCAGCAGGGAGCCGGTGCACACGGAGGTCGTCCAGGTGCTGGTGGCGTCGGCGGCGCGGATCCAGTCGAGGAGGGCCGGGTTCGTCATCTGGGCGGTCTGGCCGGGGCCGCCCGGGACGACCACGACATCGGGGTGCGGCACCTCGCCGAAGGTCTTCGCCGCGGTCAGGGCGAGCTGCCCGTTGTCGGTGCGGACGGGGCCGGCCTGCTCGGCCGCGAAGACGATCTCGGCGTCCGGGATCCGGCCCAGGGTCTCGTAGGGGCCCACGGCGTCGAGGGCGGTGAAGCGGTCGTAGAGGGCGATCGCGATCTGCATGGCTCTCCTAACGGGGTGGGCCGACGGGTGCCGGGCTGAACCGGCGCCGGTATTCGGCGGGGGTCGCGCCGAGGGTCCGGAGGAAGGCGCGGCGCATCGCCTCGGGCGTGCCGTAGCCGCTGGCGCGGGAGACCTCCTCGACGCCGTCGCCGGTGTCCTCAAGCAGCCGCCGGGCGTGTTCCAGCCGGACCCGGTCGACGTAGCGGCCGGGTGTCGTCCCGGTCTCGGCCTGGAAGGCGCGGGCGAAGTGGCGGGGCGAGAGCGCCGCGCGGGCGGCCAGGGCCTCGACGCTCAGGTCGTCGTCCGGGTGCTCGGTGATCCACTGCTGAACCTCGCGCAGCGGTGCGCGCTGCGCGGTCTGGGCGGCGAGCTGGGCGCTGAACTGGGCCTGGTTGCCGGGTCTGCGCAGGAACACCACCAAGTGCCGGGCGACGGTGAGCGCGACGTCCCGGCCGAGGTCCTCCTCGACCAGCGCGAGCGCGAGGTCGATGCCGGAGGTGACGCCGGCCGAGGTGGCGACGTGGCCGTCCCGGACGTAGATCGGGTCGGGGTCGACCTCGACGGCGGGGTGATCCCGCGCCAGCCTGTCGCAGTACGCCCAGTGGGTGGTCGCCCGGTGCCCGTCCAGGAGCCCGGCGGCGGCGAGCAGGACGGCGCCGGTGCAGACGGAGACCAGCCGCGCGGCCAGCGGCCCGTGCGCCCGCAGCCACGCCACCAGTTCCGGGTCGGGCCGCCGGGTGCCCTGCCCGCCCGGGACGAGCAGGGTGTGCGGGTCGGACGCGCCGGCCAGGGTCTGGTCCGGTACGACCGTCAGCCCGCTGGAGGTGCGCACGGGAGCGCCGTCCAGGGAGGCGGTACGGATCCGGTAGCTGCCCGGGGTCTGGGTGTCGGCACCCGTGAAGACCTCCACCGGGCCGGTGACGTCGAGGCTCTGGACTCCGTCGAAGAGAACGACGAGAACGGTTCGCTGCGCCATGTCGTCGATTATTGGCCGGTACGGCGATGGCCGCAATGACGAGCAGCCCACCTTTCCTGCCATCCCGCACGGCGTACGGCGCCGGCCCCGGTCCGGGCACTGGAAGTCCGTACCAACCAGTAAGTAGCGTGCCGCCATGACAACCGCCGTCCTGGAGCCGCGCGCCGGCCGCCGCTGCCACACCCTGCTCAACTCCCTGCACGCGACCCACTTCTTCAGCCCCGAGCTGGCCGAGGAACTGGCCGCGCTCGGGGTCACCCATCCGCGGGCCGTCAACTTCGCGGTGCGGGCGGCCGCGTTGGGGCCGGTCGGGGCCGGCACGGTGACGGCGACGTTCTACAACTACAAGTACGAGCTGGTGGCCCGGCACGTGCCGGCCGTCTGGGAGACCGCGTCCCCGAAGGACGTCCTCGCCGCACGCGCGCGTGCCGTCGACGGGTCGATGCGGCGGCTGCTCGGCGCGGACGCGGTGGCCTCCGACCGGATGGCCGAGGCCGCGCGGCTCGCGCTGCGCGCCACCGAGGCCTGCGCGCGCTCCGGCCGCCCGCTGTACGCGGCCCATGCCGACCTGCCGGTGCCTCAGGAGCCCCACCTCGCCTACTGGTACGCGAGCACGCTGCTGCGCGAGCATCGCGGCGACGGTCACCTCGCGGTGCTGCTGGCGGCCGGTCTCGACGGTCTCGAGGCGGTGGTGACGCACACGGCGACGGGCAAGGGCATGGCCCCGAAGTGGGTCTTCGCCACGCGCGGCTGGAACCAGGACGACTGGGACGCGGCGGCGGAACGGCTGCGGGACCGCGGCCTCCTCGACGCGGCGGGGGAGCTGACCGAGGCGGGGGTGGCCCTGCGGGCGGAGATCGAGACGGAGACGGACCGCCTGGACCAGGCACCCTACGAGCACCTGGGAACCGACGGCGTCGCCCGCCTAACCGAACTCGCGGCGGACTTCGCGCGGGCGGCGGTGGCCGCGGGGGCGTTCCCCGCGGACCTCCTCGGCAAGGGGTGACGCGGCGGGGACGCGGGCCGGTGCCCGGCCGGCCCGGCGCCACCGGACCGCACCGTCGCGGCTGAGCGCCGTCGCGGCGGAATGTGGGAGGCGGTTGGATCGCCGGGAGCGCACGGGTTTCCGGGAGCGGACGGGTTGTCGGCAGCGGGCCGTCTGGGCGGGCCTGTCCCCTCGCCCGACAGGGTTCGGCACCGCCGGACCACGCCCTGGTGGCTGAGCGCCGTCGCGGCGGATTGTGGGAGGCGGGTGGAGCTCCGGGAGCGGACGGGTTTCCGGGAGCGGACGGTTGTCGGCAGCGGGCCATCTGGGCGGGCCTGTCCCCTCGCCCGACAGGGTTCGGCACCGCCGGACCGTGTCGTGGTGGCTGAGCGCCGTCGCGGCGGATTGTGGGAGGCCGGCGGATCGCCCGAAGCGGACGGGTCGCCGGGAGAGGGCCGTCGGGTTGGGGGCGGTTTGTTTGTCTGGTTCGTTTGGGTGTGCGAATGGATCGTCGGGCGTGCGGGGGATTCGTGGTGTGTCCGTGTCGTGGAACGGCGCCCTGAGGCCCGGTTGTCGGTGTCACCTGCCACAATTGCGGCGCAACCTCAGTGGAGAAGGCGGTACGGGATCGTGACGACACCCGGGTCCCTGGTTCCAGGGTCCATCGAAGGCAGGATCGCCGAGGAGCTCGGCGTACGGGAGCGGCAGGTCAAGGCTGCCGTGGAGCTGCTCGACGGCGGTTCGACGGTGCCCTTCATCGCCCGCTACCGCAAGGAAGCGACCGAGATGCTCGACGACGCGCAGCTGCGCACGATCGAGGAGCGGCTGCGCTACCTGCGGGAGCTGGAGGAGCGGCGGACCGCGATCCTGGAGTCGGTGCGCGAGCAGGGCAAGCTCACCGCCGAGCTGGAGGCGCAGATCCGGGGCGCCGAGACCAAGGCGCGGCTGGAGGACATCTACCTGCCGTACAAGCCGAAGCGGCGGACCAAGGCGCAGATCGCGCGGGAGGCCGGCCTCGAGCCGCTGGCCGAGGGGCTGCTCGGGGACCCGGGCGTGGAGCCACTGGCGGCCGCCGCCGCCTTCGTCGACGCCGACAAGGGCGTCGCCGATCCGCAGGCCGCCCTGGACGGTGCCCGCGCGATCCTCACCGAGCGTTTCTCGGAGGACGCCGACCTCATCGGTGAGCTGCGCGAGCGCATGTGGGTGCGCGGCCGGCTCGCCGCGAAGGTGCGGGACGGCAAGGAGGAGGCGGGCGCGAAGTTCGCCGACTACTTCGACTTCACCGAGCCCTTCACCGACCTGCCCTCGCACCGCATCCTGGCGATGCTGCGCGGCGAGAAGGAGGAGGTCCTCGACCTCGTCCTGGAGCCGGAGGAGCCGACCGAGGGCCCGTCCTCGTTCGAGGGGATCGTCGCCCACAGGTTCGGGATCGCCGACCGGGGCCGGCCGGCCGACAAGTGGCTGACGGACACGGTCCGCTGGGCCTGGCGCACCCGGCTCCTCGTCCACCTCGGCATCGACCTGCGGCTGCGGCTGCGCACGGCCGCCGAGGACGAGGCGGTCAACGTGTTCGCGGCGAACCTGCGCGACCTGCTGCTCGCCGCCCCGGCCGGCACGCGCGCGACGCTGGGCCTGGACCCCGGTTTCCGGACCGGTGTGAAGGTCGCCGTCGTCGACGCCACCGGCAAGGTGGTCGCCACCGACGTCATCTACCCGCACGTCCCGGCCAACAAATGGGACGAGGCGATCGCCAAGCTGGCCCGGCTCGCCAAGGAGCACGCGGTCGACCTGGTCGCGATCGGCAACGGCACGGCGTCCCGCGAGACCGACAAGCTCGCCGGTGAGCTCATCACCAGGCACCCGGACCTGAAGCTCACCAAGGTGATGGTGTCCGAGGCCGGCGCGTCCGTGTACTCGGCCTCCGCCTTCGCCTCCCAGGAGCTGCCCGACATGGACGTGTCGCTGCGCGGCGCCGTCTCCATCGCCCGCCGGCTCCAGGACCCGCTGGCCGAGCTGGTGAAGATCGACCCCAAGTCGATCGGCGTCGGCCAGTACCAGCACGACCTGTCCGAGGTGAAGCTGTCCCGCTCGCTGGACGCGGTGGTCGAGGACTGTGTGAACGGCGTGGGCGTGGACGTCAACACGGCGTCGGCCCCGCTCCTCGCCCGGGTCTCCGGCATCACCTCCGGACTCGCCGAGAACATCGTCGCCCACCGCGACGCCAACGGCCCGTTCACCTCCCGCAGCCAGCTGAAGAACGTGGCCCGGCTCGGCCCGAAGGCGTACGAGCAGTGCGCGGGCTTCCTGCGCATCCGCGGCGGCGACGACCCGCTGGACGCGTCGAGCGTCCACCCGGAGGCGTACCCCGTCGTCCGGCGGATGGTGAAGACGTCGGGCCAGGAGGTGGCCGCGCTCATCGGCAACACGGGTGTGCTGCGCTCGCTGCGGCCGTCGGACTTCGTGGACGAGACGTTCGGTCTGCCGACCGTCACCGACATCCTCAAGGAGCTGGAGAAGCCCGGGCGCGACCCGCGTCCGGCGTTCAGGACGGCCACCTTCAAGGAGGGCGTCGAGAAGATCTCCGACCTGTCCTCCGGGATGGTCCTGGAGGGCGTGGTGACGAACGTGGCGGCATTCGGCGCGTTCATCGACGTCGGCGTGCACCAGGACGGTCTGGCGCACGTCTCCGCGCTGTCCAAGACCTTCGTCAAGGACCCGCGGGACGTGGTGAAGCCGGGTGACATCGTCAAGGTGAAGGTCCTCGACGTGGACATCCCGCGCAAGCGGATCTCGCTGACGCTGCGGCTGGACGACGAAGCAGCTCCGCAGCAGGGCGGCCGACAGGGCGACGGCGGCGAACGGCGCCAGCGGGGCGGCCGTCCGCCGCAGCAGCGGCAACAGCAGCAGCGGCAGGGCGGCGGAGCTCGTCAGGCGTCCGCGCCCGCTCCGGCGAACAGCGCGATGGCCGATGCTCTGCGCCGGGCCGGGCTGCTGGGCGGCAAGGACGGGAAGCGCTGACCGGGCCTTGACGGCGCCTTCCGGGGGTGCTGGGGAGCTGCGGGTCCGTCGTGGCCGGTCGCGCAGTTCCTCCCCCGGCCTTCTGCCAGGGGTGTTCCGGCGCCCCTGACGGGATGCGTTGCCCTCGCCGGGCACCGTCGCGCGCCGGCCAATTCCCTGGACAAAGATCTCCTGATGCGCAGACTGGCCCCATGACCGGAGCTGACTTCAAGGCCGATCTCCATACGTACCTCCAGGACGCCCGTGACGTGCTGGTGTGGAAGCTGGAGGGGCTGTCCGAGTACGACATCCGGCGTCCGCTGACTCCCACCGGCACGAATCTGCTGGGCTTGGTCAAGCATCTCGCCGGTGCCGAGGCCTGGTACTTCGGAGCGGCGTTCGGGCGTCCCTTCGACGGAGCACCGAGGCTGTGGTTCACCGGCGACACGGAACCCAACGGAGATCTGTGGGCGCGGGCCGACGAGACGCGCGAAGAGCTGGTCGGGGTCTACCAGCGGATCCGGACCCACTCGGACGAGACGATCGCCGCCCTTCCCCTGGACGCGGTCGGCCGCCTGCCCGTCGACCCGCCGAAGGAGATCACCCTCCACCGCGTCCTCACCCACATGGTCGCCGAGACCCAGCGGCACGCCGGTCACGCCGACATCGTGCGCGAGCTCGTCGACGGGGCGACGGGGCAGCGGGTGAACGGTGCCAACATGGCGCCCGGCGACGCGGAGGCCTGGGCCGAGCACCGGGACCGCGTGGAGCGGGCGGCCGGGGAGGCGGGGCGGCGCGGCCGGTGAACCCGAGGCGAAAGGGGCATGTCAAATCGGCGTCACATCTGTGCGCCTGCGACGACTGGCTCGACGTCACCGCCTTCGGCGCCACCGCCTGACGGATCATGTCTCCTTCGGCGGCTGGGCGGTGCCGTTCATCCGGGCGCGGTTCTCCGTGAGCAGGTCCTGGACGCGCTTCTCGACCTCCAGTGGGTCGACGCCGAGGGCGCGACCTATGTGGATGGACCACACCTCCGAGCGCACGTTGGTCTCGAAGTCCAGGTCGGCACGGACGTTCTCGCGGGCGGCCTGGCGGTTCTGGCTCACCATCACGAACGTGGACAGGAAGATCGCCTCCAGGCTGACGATCATGGTGAGCAGGCCGAAGGGGAACGGGTCCCAGATCGCGCCCTTGCCGAGCACGCCCTCGTTGCAGACGATCCAGACCGCGAACCACAGGGCGTGCAGGTAGACGAACGTCATGGTGCCGGCGAAGGCGGTGATCGCGTCGGCGATGCGGTCCTGGGTGCCGCGCAGCTGGGCGAGAACGTCCTGTTCGTTCACGATCCGCGGGGCCGACCGTTTCGGCGATGTGCTCATGGCCTGTCTCCTGCCGGGTGTAGGGGGCCGGGTCGGGTTGTCGGGCGGCCGCGGGTGCGTTGTGGTTGCCCGCGCGGTTCCTCCCCCAGCGGTCAGCGTTCCGTCACCTTGCCCGCCGCGACCTCCAGGCGGCGGGTGACGCGGACCGCGTCGAGCATGCGGCGGTCGTGGGTGACCAGGAGGAGGGTGCCCTCGTAGGTGTCGAGGGCGGACTCCAGCTGCTCGATCGCGGGGAGGTCGAGATGGTTCGTCGGCTCGTCCAGGATCAGCAGGTTGACGCCCCGGCCCTGCAGCAGTGCCAGGGCGGCGCGGGTGCGTTCGCCCGGGGAGAGGGTGACCGCCGATCGGAGCACGTGGTCGTGTTTGAGGCCGAACTTGGCCAGCAGGGTGCGGACTTCGACCGGTTCGGTGTCCGGGACCGCCGCGCTGAAGGCGTCCAGCAGGGACTCGGTGCCGTGGAACAGCTTGCGGGCCTGGTCGACCTCGCCGACCAGCACGCCCGAGCCGAGGGCCGCGTGCCCGGCGTCCAGGGGCACCCGGCCGAGCAGCGCGGCGAGCAGCGTCGACTTGCCCGCGCCGTTGGCGCCGGTGACCGCGACCCGGTCCGCCCAGTCGATCTGGAGGGAGACCGGGCCGAAGGTGAAGTCGCCGCGCCGTACCTCCGCGTCCCGCAGGGTGGCGACGACGGCGCCGGAGCGCGGGGCCGTCGCGATCTCCATGCGCAGTTCCCACTCCTTGCGGGGCTCCTCGACGACCTCCAGGCGTTCGATCATGCGCTGGGTCTGGCGGGCCTTGGCGGCCTGCTTCTCGCTGGCCTCGCTGCGGAACTTGCGGCCGATCTTGTCGTTGTCGTTGGACGCCTTGCGCCGGGCGTTCTTGACGCCCTTGTCCATCCAGGAACGCTGCATCTGGGCCCGGTCCTGGAGGGCGGACCTCTTGTCGGCGTACTCCTCGTAGTCCTCGCGGGCGTGCCGGCGGGCCACGTCGCGTTCGTCCAGGTAGGCGTCGTAACCACCGCCGTAGAGGCGGATCTGCTGCTGGGCGAGGTCGAGTTCGAGGACCTTGGTGACCGTGCGGGTGAGGAACTCGCGGTCGTGGCTGACGACGACCGTGCCGGCGCGCAGGCCGGTCACGAACCGTTCGAGGCGTTCCAGGCCGTCCAGGTCGAGGTCGTTGGTGGGCTCGTCGAGGAGGAAGACGTCGTAGCGGGAGAGGAGCAGGGAGGCGAGGCCGGCGCGGGCGGCCTGGCCGCCGGAGAGGGCGGTCATCGGCTGGTCGAGGTCGACGGCCAGGCCGAGGGAGTCGGCGATTTCCTCGGCGCGCTCGTCCAGGTCGGCGCCGCCGAGGTCGAGCCAGCGCTCCAGGCCGACGGCGTAGGCGTCGTCGGCGCCCGGTGCGCCGTCGACCAGGGCCTGGGTCGCCTCGTCCATCACCCGCTGTGCCTCGGCGACCCCGGTGCGCCGGGCGAGGAAGGCCCGGACGGTCTCGCCGGGCCGCCGCTCCGGCTCCTGGGGCAGGTGGCCGACGCTCGCCGTCGGCGGGGACAGACGCAGTTCGCCGTGCTCGGGGGCGGTGAGCCCGGCGAGCAGCCGGAGCAGGGTGGACTTGCCCGCGCCGTTGGCACCGACCAGACCGATCACGTCACCGGGCGCGACGACGAGGTCGAGCCCGGAGAAGAGCGAGCGGTCGCCGTGCCCGGCGGCGAGGTTCTTGGCGACGAGGGTGGCAGTCATCAGGACGCCGATCCTAATGGGCCCGGCCGGCCCGCCCTCAGCCCCGTCTCCCCCGGTCAGCGCTCCAGGGCCGCCACCAGTACGCTCCCGGAGCTGCGGGCCACGACGTAGGAGCCGTCCTTGGCCGCCCTGCCGTCCAGCGGGATGCGGTGGCGGCCGGGTTCCAGGACGCCGTCGAAGAGTTCGTGGGCGCGGGGGCGGGAGAGGCGGTCGAGGCGGTACGACGTGAGCCGGACCCGGCAGGGTGAGGTGACCTCGAAGCCGACGGTGCCGTCGGCGGCGGCCAGGCCGGCCAGCCGGCGCTGCGGGATCGGGCTGCGGTCGAGGACGTGTTCGATCTGGGCGACGAGGAGCGGGACGATCGGGGCGAGTCCGTCGACGTAGGCGACAGGCACACCCGCCCGTTCGAACGCCTGACGTACGGCGGTCCGCTCGGACTGGCCGGCCGCGGGGCCGAAGACGACGGCCGCGTAGCCGCGGAGCTCCTCGGCGGGCACGCCGTCCGCGTCGCGGGTGATGTCGGCGCCGATGCCGATGGTGCGCAGGGCGGCGGCCAGTTTGGCGAGGAGGGCGACACGGGCGCCGATCAGCAGCACCCGGCGGCCGGGCGGCGGGCCGGAGTCGGCCAGGAGCGCGCCGAGGGCCTCGCGGTACTCGGGGCCGCGGAAGCGGAACGGGCCGATGCCGTGATAGCCGTTGAGCTCCAGGTCCACGTGTTCGGAGGTCTGCCAGGCGAAGTCCCGCCAGATGTAGTCGTCGCCGTCGTGCTCGATGACCGCGGTGACCGCGCCGCAGGCCAGGTCCTGGCACTCGGGGCAGCCGTAGACGACGTACCGGCCGTCGGGCAGCGGGGGCTCGGACTCCAGTAAGAGACTGCGGACCTGGGCGGTGAAGATCGCGGGCGGGACGTCGGAGGCGAGCGGGGAGACGGCGTCCAGGTCGGAGAGCTGGAACAGCAGCGGGTGACCGTCGACGACGAAGTCCACGAAGTCCCGGTGGAGCTGGTAGCCGCCGTCGGCGCGGACACCGCCGGCGCGCATCGCCGGGGCCAGGCCGAAGGTCGCGTATGCGGCAGACATGCTGTGAGTATCCCCAGAGCGGGACGATCTGAGCGCGGCATGACATATTCCGCTAACGTCGCCGTGTGCAGCCTGAGCTGAGTGACGAAGTGATCGTGGTCGGCGGCGGGGTGGCCGGACTGACCACGGCGGTGGTGCTGGCCGAGAGCGGGCGCCGGGTGCGGGTGTGGGCCCGGGAGACCGGCGGGCGTACGACCTCGGCGGTCGCCGGCGCGCTGTGGTGGCCGTACCGCATCGAGCCGGAGACGCTGGTCGGGCAGTGGTCGCTCGCCTCCCTCGTCGTGTACGAGGCGCTGGCGGCGCGGCCGGAGGAGACGGGCGTACGCCTGGTCGAGGGCGTACACGACGGCCTGCGGCTGGACGGGCTGGGTTCGTGGGCGGCCGAGGTGCCGGGGCTGACCGAGACCGCGGAAGGTGTGGCGGCCCGGCTGCCGTTGATCGACATGCCGGTCCATCTGGCGTGGCTGCGGGAGCGGTTGGAGCGCGCGGGCGGGACGGTCGAGGAGCGGACGGTGGGCGCGCTGGACGAGGTGCCCGCGCGGGTCGTGGTCAACTGCACCGGGCTCGGGGCCCGTTCGCTGGTCCCGGATCCGGCGGTGCGTCCGGTGCGCGGGCAGCTGGTCGTGGTGGAGAACCCGGGCATCACCACCTGGTACACGTCCGACGAGGTGGCCGGGGGCGCGTCCGCCTACTTCTTCCCGCAGCCCGGCGGGCTGCTGCTCGGGGGGACGGCGGAGGAGGACGCCTGGTCGCTGGAGCCGGATCCCGAGGTCGCGGCCGGGATCGTGGCGCGCTGTGCGGCGGTCCGGCCGGAGATCGGCGGGGCGCGGGTGCTGGCGCACCGGGTGGGGCTGCGGCCGTACCGGTCGGCGGTCCGCCTGGAGCACGAACTCCGGCCGGAGGGCCGAGTGCTGGTCCACAACTACGGGCACGGCGGGGCCGGGGTCACCGTCGCCTGGGGCTGTGCGCGAGAGGCGGCCGGGCTGGTGGACACCGGCCCGGCCGCCTGAACGGTCAGCCCGCGGGGACGCGCTGGACGGTGCGCGGGGTGCGCAGGCCGTGCAGGGCCCTCGGCTCGGGGGCGGTCCACCGGGCGGAAGTGGCGCGGGTGAACGCGGCCGCGCCGCCGACCAGCGGGACCCTGGCCGTCGTACGGGACAGGTCCACGGTGAGCGTCGGGGTGGTGGACGGCGGGTCGATGAGGTCCTTGTCCGTGCCGGCGACGATCAGCGCCAGGCGGTGGCCCTTGGGCACGACGTGGTCGGTGGCCGCCAGGTCGAGCGTGATCGTGTAGGCCTTGCCCGGGGTGAGCGGGACGCCCTTGCCGGGGTCGGCGTAGGTGCCGAGGTCGGCCCAGCCGCGGCTGAAGACGGTGAAGTCGACGGCCTTGGTCTTCGCCGCCGTCTTCCGGAAGCAGGCGCTGTCGCCCGCCGTGCTCTCGCCCCAGCAGGTGCGGTCGGTGAGGGTGGTGATGCCCTCGGCGGCATCGGCGTAGTCGCGGACGGTGTCCGGGCCGAGGTCGACCAGGACGGCGGTCAGGTGGGCCGTCGAGGTGGTCGGGGTGGCGGTGACGGTCACCTTCGACGAGCCGGACAGCCGCAGGTCCCGGGTGAGCGGCGCGGTGAGGAAGCCGGCCTTCTCCGAGGTGGGGGTGGCGAGCTGGGCCGCCCAGTCGGTCTCGCTCTGCTGCGGGTCGTCGGTGAACGTCTCGGTTCCGGAGCCCTTGTGCAGGCCGAGGGTGCCGACGCCGGCCCGGGTGCCGGTGGCGGGGCGCAGGGTGGTGGTCTGCGTGCCGCGCGGCGGCCAGACCGAGGAGGTCACCCACTGGTCGGGGTGGCGCTCGATGTCGGCCATGGGCTCGCGGTCGACGCCGTTGTCGTAACCGAGGAGTTCGTGGTCGAACCAGCGGTGCAGGGTGTCGACCCAGGCGCCCCGCCGGTAGTCGAACGGGTCGACGTGTCCGGTCTGGGAGAGCCAGATCTTGCGCTCGACGCCGTTCCTGGCGAGGGCGTCCCACCACTGGCCGAAGTGCTTGGTGCGGACGTTGAGGTCCTGCATGCCGTGGACGAGGAAGACGCTCGCCTTCACCTTGGAGGCGTCCTTGACGTAGTCGCGTTCGGTCCACAGGCCGGTCCAGTCGCCGCTGCGCGGGGCGCCGTCGACCAGTTTCTGCTGGACGGCACCGCACTTGGCCTGGGCGTCGTCGCTCTCCACCGCGCCCGCCAGCCAGTCGGGGCCCGAGTCGTAGAGCGGGGCGCCCTGGGCGAAGTAGTAGTCGTACCAGGAGGAGATGGCGCTGATCGGGACGATCGTCTTGAGCCCCTTGACGCCGGTGGCGGCCACGCCGTTGGCGATGGTGCCGTCCCAGCTCTTGCCGATCATTCCGGTCCTGCCATTGGTCCAGCTCGCCTTGACGGTGGTGGTGCCGGTGCGGCTGCTGTACGCCTTCGCGCGGCCGTTCAGCCAGTCGACGACGGCCTTCGCGGACTGGATGTCGGAGCGGCCGCCGACGTCGACACAGCCGTCGGAGCGGTTGGTGCCGGCCAGGTCGACGCCGACGACGGCGTAGCCGCGGGGCACGAAGTAGTTGTCGTAGAAGAGCGGCATCTGGACGACGTTCCCGTGGGCGTCGTACGTCTTCAACTGGCTCTCGTTGCCGCGGCCGCAGCAGGAGTAGTAGGGGCTGGCGTCCATGATGACCGGCACCTTGCGGCCCTGCGCGGCGGGTTCGGCGGGCCGGACGACGTCGGCGGCGACCCGGTCGGTCTTCCCGTCGCCGTCGGAGTCGAGACCGGTGTCCACCCAGACGGCCTCGCGGATGGCGTTCGCGTACGAGTAGACGGGCCGGCTCTCGCGAGGGGCGCCGGAAGCCTGGGCCGCGACCGGGGTGAGGAAGGCGGCGATCAGGGCGGCGACGGCCGCGACGGCGAGCGGTCTCCAGATCGTGAAGCGCGTGCGTTTCGGCATGCGGCGGACGTTACCCCGGTCAACTCCTGTGCAGAAGGGGGCATCTGGGGGACCGTCAGGCCGGATTGCGGCCGAATGGCGATCGTGTGACAGGAGGTGCCATGGACAGGCCAGGGGACACAGGGACTGAATAGGCTCCGAACAGTTTCGTGCTCCATCGACTTGGCGCGGCCCGCCCCGGTGTGGCGGGTGCGCCTCGGCCCCCTACCGACCTGGAGTTCTCTTGCACCGCAGAATCCTCGCGCCGGGCGCCCTCGCGGCGGCCTCCCTGCTGCTGGCGATCCCGGCATCGGCCGCGAGCTACAGCCCCGGCGCGCCGGGCATCGGCGACCCCTACTACCCGTACTACGGCAACGGCGGTTACGACGTCTCCCACTACGACCTCCGCCTGCAGTACCAGCCGGCCACCGACGAACTGGCCGGTACGGCAACGATCCTGGCGCGGACCACGCAGGACCTGTCCAGCTTCGACCTGGACTTCCTGCTGGACGTCAGCGAGGTGCGGGTGAACGGGGTGAAGGCGGACTTCGCCACGTCCGGTCAGCACGAACTGGTCGTCACCCCGAAGTCGCCGCTGGCGAAGGGCACGCAGGTCACCGTCGTGGTCCGCTACAGCGGGGTGCCGTCGACCAAGAGCGCGTACGGCTTCAACACGTGGCACCGCACCCCGGACGGGGCGGTCGCGGCGGACGAGCCCGAGGCCGCGTGGTGGTGGTACCCGAGCAACGACCACCCGCTGGACAAGGCGACCTACGACGTGTCGGTGGCGGTCCCCGACGGCACCCAGGTCATCTCCAACGGCCTGCTCCAGTCGACGAGTTCGAAGCTCGGCTGGACCCGGTACAACTGGCGGCAGAACAAGCCGCAGGCGACCTACCTGACCACCCTGGCCGTCGGGAAGTTCGACATCACGACGAGCACCTCCGAGGGCGGGGTGCCGGTCGTCAACGCCTACAGCAAGGACCTCGGCGACAACGACGGGGCGGCCCGGGCGAGCGTGGAGCGCACCGGGGAGCTCGTCGACTGGCTCTCCGGCTACTTCGGGCCGTATCCCTTCAGTTCGGCCGGCGGGTACGTGCCGAACACCACCACCGGGTACGCGCTGGAGACGCAGACCCGCGTCTACTACAGCCCGAAGCAGTTCGCGAACGGTTCCAACACCTCGGTGGTCGTGCACGAGCTGGCCCACCAGTGGTACGGCGACGACGTCTCCCTCAAGGGCTGGAAGGACATCTGGCTCAACGAGGGCTTCGCCCGGTACGCGCAGTGGCTGTGGTCGGAGCACGAGGGCGAGGGCACGACGCAGGAGCTCGCCGACTACGTGTACGCGTCGCATCCGGCCGACGACGCGTTCTGGACGGTGAAGCCGGGGGATCCCGGTCCCGACGACCAGTTCGACATCGCTGTCTACGACCGGGGGGCGCTGGCCGTGCAGGCGCTGCGGAACGCGGTCGGGGACGACGCGTTCTTCGCGATCCTGAAGGGGTGGCCGAAGGAGCACGCGTACGGGAACGCTTCGGTGGGGGACTTCGAGGAGTACGCCGAGAAGGTGTCGGGGAAGTCGCTGTCCGGGTTGTTCGACGCGTGGCTGTTCCAGCCGACGAAGCCGGCGGCTCCCGCGTTCAGGGCGGCGGTGGCCCCGGTCCGGCCGAAGTCGTGGAAGCGGATCGAGGCGACGAACGACCTGCACTGAGCAGGGGCCGGTGCCGGGTGCGCCGAGTGGGGGGCTGCGGGCCGGTGGGGGCCGGTCGCGCAGTTCCTCCCCCGGCCTGTGGCCGGGGGGACCCCCAGCGCCCCTGAAGGGGCGCCCGTCCGCAGCCTCTCCAGCAGGCTAACGGGGCGCTTCGTCGCCGTGGTCGTACACGGTGACCGGGATTCGGCGGGCCACCAGCCGCTCGTTTATCACCGGTTCGATCCGGGACCACTTGCCGCCCGCCAGGCCGCAGCCGATGCGGGGCATGTGCACGGACGCGCCGCGATCGAGCACCTCGTCGGCGAGCTCGGCCAGCGCCGTGTCTATCGCCTCGTACCGGACCGGTACGCCCTTGCTGCCGGTCCTGGTCCCCCGCTGGCCGATCATGTTGGCCACCCAGATGTAGCGCTCGACCTGGACCAGCTGGACGGCGCCCAGGCCGAAGTCGTTGTTCGCGCGGTCGCGGTGCCAGGCCCGGTATGCCTTCTCGGGCTCGGGCCAGCGGCGGGAGAGGGCCAGCACGAAGCCCTTTCCCCAGCCGCCCAGGTCGTTGCAGACGTGAGCGATGACCTTGACGCCCTTGCCCGACGGTGTGGTGGCGTCGCCTCGGACGTATGTGATCTCCCCCACGACGCCACCCTAGGCGATGCCTCTGACAACGGCGCCGGGCCGCTACTCCGAGAGCTGGGTCAGCTCCCTGTCGGCCGTCTGGGAGACCCGGCGGCGGACGCCGAACCAGCCGGCCACCAGGAGGACGGCGATCACCGGGATGAGCAGGAGGGTCTTGCGGCCGACCTCGGCGTCGTTCCCCATCATGCCGAGGCAGACCAGCAGGAAGGCGATGGTGGTGAGCTCGGTCACCGGGCTGAGGCGGAGGCGGAACGCGGGGCGCTCGACCAGGCCGGCCTTCGCGCGGCGGACGAAGATCAGGTGGCAGAGCATGATGATCACCCAGGTGCTGATGATGCCGAGGGAGGCGACGTTCAGCACGATCTCGAAGGCCTGGCTGGGCACCAGGTAGTTCAGGCCGACGCCGAGCACGCAGACCGCGCAGGTCAGCAGGATGCCGCCGTAGGGCACCTGGCTGCGGTTCATGCGCGCGGTGAACTTCGGGGCCGAACCGGCCACCGCCATGGAACGCAGGATGCGGCCCGTGGAGTACAGGCCGGAGTTGAGCGAGGACATCGCCGCGGTGAGGACCACCAGGTTCATCACGTCGCCGGCGCCCGAGACGCCGATCTTGGAGAGGACCGTGACGAAGGGGCTCTCGTCGGCCGAGTAGACCGAGCCGGGGAGGAGGAGGGCCAGGAGGACGACCGAGCCCACGTAGAAGAGGCCGACGCGCCACATGATCGAGTTCACCGCGCGCGGGACGACCTTCTCGGGCGCGGCGGTCTCGCCCGCCGCGACGCCGACCAGTTCCAGGGCCGCGTACGCGAAGATCACGCCCTGCATGACCAGGACGACCGGCATCAGGCCGTGCGGGAGGACACCGCCGTGGTCGCTGATGACGCTCACGCCGGGGGTCCGGCCGTCGACCTTGTGCTGGGTGGCGAGCAGGAAGATGCCGATCAGCATGAAGCCGACGAGGGTCGCGACCTTGATGATCGCGAACCAGAACTCCATCTCGCCGAAGATCTTCACCGAGATCAGGTTCACCGCCAGGACGACGGCTAGGGCGATCAGCGCGAGCGTCCACTGGGGGATGCTCGTGAACATGCTCCAGTAGTGGGTGTAGAGCGCGATCGCCGTGATGTCGGCTATGCCGGTGGTCGACCAGTTCAGGAAGTACATCCAGCCGGCGACGTACGCGCCCTTCTCGCCGAGGAACTCACGCGCGTACGAGACGAAGGAACCGGAGGAGGGACGGTAGAGGACCAGCTCGCCGAGGGCGCGGACCACGAAGAAGGCGAAGACGCCGCAGACCAGGTAGGCGAGGGCGAGGGCCGGGCCCGCGTTGTGAAGGCGGCCGCCGGCGCCCAGGAAGAGGCCGGTGCCGATCGCGCCGCCGACGGCGATCATGTTGACGTGGCGGGCCTTGAGGTCCTTGCTGTAGCCGGCGTCGCCCGCGTCCGCGGGCGCCTGGGCCGCGTCGGTCCGGGTGGCGGCAGCCTGTGCCGTGTCCACGGAGTCCTTGCTCACAGGGGGGTTCCACTCTCTGGTGCGCCCGAACGGGTCACGCTCGGGTGTCCGGATGTAGGCGGTCGGCGCGCTTGGTGGTGGGCACAGACCAAGGCCCACTTTCCCCCGGACACCAGGGCGTATGCGATGGTGCAGATCACAGAGCGGGACTTCTCACAAGGTCACGATGTTGGCGTGAAGATGAACATCAGTTGAACACATCTGGGTCACCGTCCGGTGTCACAGTGCCGGTGTGACAGCGATACTGCTGCACATGACGACCGACACCGACGGCGGTTCCACGGACCCGGCACTCACGATCGACGAGCTGGCCGCGCGGGCCGGCACCACGGTCCGCACGGTCCGCTTCTACGGCACCAAGGGGCTGCTGCCGCCTCCGGTGATCGGTCCGCGCCGGGTGGGCCACTACGGCCGGGACCATCTGGCCCGGCTGGCTCTGATCGAGGAGCTGCAGCACCAGGGCATGACACTGGCGGCGATCGAACGCTACCTACGGCAGCTGCCGCCCGGCCTGAGCCACCACGACCTGGCCATCCATCGGGCCGTGGTCGCCTCCTGGGCGCCGGACACCGAGGTGACCGTGACGGCCGCCGAGCTGCGGCGGCGGGCCGGACGGCCGCTGGACACGGAGGACGTGGAACGGCTCGTCGCCATGGACGTCGTACGACCCGACGGGGACGGCTACCGCATCGACCCCGGCCTGCTCCGGCTCGCCGTGCGGCTCCTCGACGTACCGCTGTCCGAGAAGGCGATCCTGGCCGCGCGCACCGTCCTGACCGAGCACGCGCGGGCGGCCGCGCGCGAGCTGTCCCTGCTGTTCCGGGCCGAGGTGGCGGAGCGGACCGAGGCGGACGTGAAGTCCCTGTCCTCGCACATGCAGCCGCTGGTGGTCCAGGCGCTCCTGACCGCCTTCCAGCGGTCGCTCAGCGCGGAGGTGCACCAGTGGCTCGGCGGCTCAGGAGCCGTCTCGGCAGACGGCTCCTGAGGAGGGTCCGCTCCGCGCACCCGGCTCGGCGTCGGCTCAGCGGCCGTCCGTGAAGGTCTCCCCCTTCTCCGCCTTCTCGACCAGCAGCGCGGGCGGGGTGAACCGCTCGCCGTAGGTCTCGGCGAGTTCACGCGCGCGTGCCACGAAGCCGGGCAGGCCTCCCTCGTAGCCGTTGATGTACTGCAGGACGCCGCCGGTCCAGCCGGGGAAGCCGATGCCGAAGAGCGAGCCGATGTTGGCGTCGGCGACCGAGGTGAGGACGCCCTCCTCGACGAGGCGGACGGTGTCGAGGGCCTCGGAGAAGAGCATCCGCTCCTGCATGTCCCGGAACGGGATCTGGTGGCCGGGCTTCGTGAAGTGCTCGCGCAGGCCGGGCCAGAGGGCGGCGCGGCTGCCGTCCTCGGCGTAGTCGTAGAAGCCCGCTCCCCCGCTGCGCCCGGGGCGGCCGAACTCGTCGACCATGCGGTCGATGACCGCCTCGGCGGGGTGCGCGGTCCAGGTGCCGCCGGTCTCCTCGACGGCCAGCCGGGACTCGCGGCGGATCTTCTGCGGCAGGGTGAGAGTGAGCTCGTCCATGAGGGAGAGCACCTTGGCCGGGTAGCCGGCCTGGGCCGCCGCCTGCTCGACGGAGGCGGGCTCGATGCCCTCGCCGACCATGGCGACGCCCTCGTTGATGAAGTGGCCGATCACCCGGGAGGTGAAGAAGCCGCGCGAGTCGTTGACGACGATCGGCGTCTTGTTGATCTGCCGGACCAGGTCGAAGGCGCGGGCCAGTGCCTCGTCGCCGGTGCGCTCGCCCTTGATGATCTCGACGAGCGGCATCTTGTCGACGGGCGAGAAGAAGTGCAGGCCGATGAAGTCGGCCTGGCGCTCGACGCCCTCGGCGAGGGCGGTGATGGGGAGCGTGGAGGTGTTGGAGCAGAGCAGGGCGTCGGGGGCGACGACGGACTCGATCTCCTGGAAGACCTTGTGCTTGAGGGCGGTGTCCTCGAAGACCGCCTCGATGACCGCGTCGCAGCCGGCCAGGTCCTGCGGGTCCGCGGTGGGCGTGATCCGGGCGAGCAGCGCGTCCGCCTTCTCCTGGCTGGTGCGGCCCTTGGCGACGGCCTTGGCGCAGAGCTTCTCGGAGTAGGCCTTGCCCTTGGCGGCGGCCTCGGCCGAGACGTCCTTGAGGACGACGTCGATGCCCGCGCGGGCGCACGAGTAGGCGATGCCGGCGCCCATCATGCCCGCGCCGAGGACGGCGACCTTGGTGACCTTGCGGGGCTCGATGCCCTTGGGCCGGTTGGCGCCGGAGTTGACGGCCTGGAGGTCGAAGAAGAACGCCTGGATCATGTTCTTCGAGGTCTGTCCCGCGGCCAGCTCCACGAAGTAGCGGGCCTCGATGACCTGGGCGGTCTCGAAGTCGACCTGGCTGCCCTCGACGGCGGCGGCGAGGATGCGGCGCGGCGCCGGGTAGGGGGCGTTGTTGGTCTGCTTGCGCAGGCTCGCCGGGAAGGCCGGCAGGTTGGCGGCGAACTTGGGGTTGGCGGGCGTGCCGCCGGGGATCCGGTAGCCGGGCTTGTCCCAGGGCTGCTGCGACTCGGGGTTGGCGTCGATGAACGCGCGGGCCTTGGCCAGCAGGTCCTCCGGCGACTCGGCCACCTCGTGCACGAGCCCGTTCTGCAGCGCGCGCGTGGCGTTGTACTGGGTGCCCTGTAGGAGGACCTTCAGCAGGGCGTCGGCGATGCCGAGGAGACGGACGGTGCGGACGACCCCGCCGCCGCCCGGAAGCAGGCCGAGGGTGACCTCGGGACAGCCGATCTTGGTGCCGGGGGTGTCGAGGGCGACGCGGTGGTGGCAGGCGAGGGTGAGTTCGAAGCCGCCGCCGAGGGCCGCGCCGTTGATGGCGGCGACCACCGGCTTGCCCAGGGTCTCGATGCGGCGCAGGTTGCGCTTGACGGCGAGGCCGCCGTCGAAGAGGTCCTGGGCGGTCTCGGGGGTGATCCGGATGAGGTCGCGCAGGTCGCCGCCGGCGAAGAAGGTCTTCTTGGCGGAGGTGAAGATGACGCCCCGGATCGAGTCCTGCTCGGCCTCCAGGCGGTCGGTGACCGCGGCGAGGGACTCGGCGAAGGCCGCGTTCATGGTGTTGGCGGACTGGTTGGGGTCGTCCAGCACGAGGGTGACGACGCCGGTGTCGTCCTGTTCCCAGCGGATGGTGGTGCTCTCGGTCATGGCTCGTGTCTCCGTGAAGTCTCTTGGTTCCGCGGGGATTTCAGACGCGCTCGACGATGGTGGCGATGCCCATGCCGCCGCCCACGCACAGGGTGGCGAGGCCGTAGCGCTTGTCCTGGCGCTCCAGTTCGTCGACGAGCGAGCCGAGGATCATCGCGCCGGTCGCGCCGAGGGGGTGGCCCAGCGCGATGGCGCCGCCGTTGACGTTGACCTTGTCCAGGGACAGGCCCATGTCCTTCACGAAGCGCAGGACGACCGCCGCGAACGCCTCGTTGATCTCGACCAGGTCGATGTCGTCGATGGTGAGGCCGGCCTTGGCGAGGGCCTTGCGGGTGGCGGGGGCGGGACCGGTGAGCATGATGGTCGGCTCGGAGCCGGAGACGGCGGCCGAGACGATCCGCGCGCGCGGGGTGAGGCCGTAGCGCTCGCCGATCTCCCTGGTGCCGATGGCGACCAGGGAGGCGCCGTCGACGATGCCGGAGGAGTTGCCCGCGTGGTGGACGTGGTCGATCTTCTCGACCCAGTGGTACTTCTGCAGGGCGACCGCGTCGAAACCGCCCAGTTCGCCGATGTCGGCGAAGGACGGCTTCAGCTTGGCGAGGGAGTCGGCGGTGGTGCCGGGCCGCAGGTGCTCGTCGTGGTCGAGGACGACGAGGCCCGCGCGGTCCCGCACGGGGACGACGGAGCGGTCGAAGCGGCCCTCCTTGACGGCCGTCGCCGCGCGCTCCTGGGAGAGCGCCGCGTACTCGTCCACGTCCCTGCGGGAGAAGCCCTCGATGGTGGCGATCAGGTCGGCGCCGATGCCCTGCGGCACGAAGTTGACGGCCAGGTTGGTCATCGGGTCGTTGAACCAGGCGCCGCCGTCCGAGGCCATCGGCACCCGGGACATCGACTCCACGCCGCCCGCGAGGACGAGGTCCTCGAAGCCCGAGCGGACCTTGGCGGCGGCCATGTTGACGGCTTCCAGGCCGGACGCGCAGAAGCGGTTCTCCTGCACGCCGGCGACCGTGTCCGGCAGCCCGGCGGCGATCGCGGCGATCCGCGCGATGTCGGAGCCCTGGTCGCCGACCGGGCCGACGACACCGAGCACGACGTCGTCGACGGCGGCCGGGTCGAGGTCCGGGAAGCGGTCGCGGATCTCGTGGATGAGTCCGACGACCAGGTCGATGGGCTTCGTGCCGTGCAGGGCGCCGTTCGCCTTGCCGCGGCCGCGCGGGGTGCGGATCGCGTCGTACACGTACGCTTCGGTGCTCACTGACAAGCCTTTCAACGAGGGTTTTTCAAGAGGGTTCGGAAGACGGAGGCTCAGAGCCAGTTCTTGACGGTCTCGACCAGACGGGCCGGGTCCGGGCCGACGGGGGTGACGTCCAGCATGGTCACGCCCGCCTCGCGGAAGGCCTCGATGCGGTCCCGGACGTAGCCCTGCGGGCCGCACAGCGATATGAGCTCGCAGAACTCGTCCGGTACGGCCGCGGCGGCGTCCCGCGGCCGGCCTTCGAGGTACAGCTCCTGGATGAGCCGGGCCTCCTTCTCGTAGCCGTAGGCGACGGCGAGGTCGTTGTAGAAGTTCTTGCCGGGTGCGCCCATGCCACCGACGTAGAGGGCGATCCGCGGGCGGACCTGGTCGCGCACGGCGGCCGCGTCCTCGCCGATGGCGAGCAGCCCGCCGGCGACGATCTGGAGCGTTCCGAGGGCCGGGTCCCGGCGGGCGGCGCCCTCCGCCAGCGGCGTGCCCCACACCTGGTGCGCCTTCTCGGGGATGAACAGGGTGGGCAGCCAGCCGTCGGCGACCTCGGCGGTCATCCGGACGTTGGCGGGGCCCAGCGAGGCGACGTAGAGCGGGACGGCGGGGCGGACCGGCCTGGTGAGGATCTTCAGGGGTTTGCCGAGGCCGCCGGGCCGGGGCATGTCGGTGATGCCGTGGTGGTCGATGACCTCGCGGCGCAGGATCCGCCGGGTCAGCTCGATCGTCTCGCGGGTACGGCCGAGGGGCTTGTCGTACGCCTTCCCGTGCCAGCCCTCGACGACCTGCGGGCCGGAGGCGCCGAGTCCGATGATCGCGCGGCCACCGGAGATCGCGTCCAGGCCCGCGGCCGTCTGGGCGATGAGGGCGGGAGTGCGGGAGTACACGTTGAGGATCGCGGAGCCGATCTTCATCCGTTCGGTGCGGGCGGCCAGGTAGCCCATGATCGTGGGCGAGTCGAAGCCGTAGGCCTCCGCGACCCAGACCGCGTCGAGGCCCGCCGACTCCAGCGCGGCCGCCTGGTCCGCGGCGGTACGCGGGTCGCCCGCGTAGTCCAGGAAGGTCGAGAGCTCCATCAGGTGGCGTCCTTGTCGTGGTGGTCGCGGTCGTCGTCGGGGCCGTCGAGGAGCGCCGCTACGTCCCAGTCGCCGGCCACCGCGGCGGTGTCGGCGCCGGGCCGGGCGGGCGGGGTACGCACGGCCGTGGGGGTCGCGGAGAAGCGCGGGGCGGGGGCCGGCTGGGTGATGCCGCCGTGGTCGGCGAAGGTGCCGCGGGCGGCCAGATGGGGGTGGTGCGGGGCCTCGCGGAGGGAGAGGACGGGTGCCACGCAGGCGTCGGAGCCCTCGAAGAGGGCCGTCCACTCGTCGCGGGTGCGCGCCTTGAAGCGGGCCGCGACGCGCTCGCGCAGTTCGCCCCACCGGGTCCAGTCCTTGCGGGCGTCGGCCAGGTCGTCCAGTCCGCCGAGCAGCCGGAGGAACTCGGCGTAGAACTGGGGTTCCAGGGCGCCGACCGCCATGTGGCCGCCGTCGGCGGTCTCGTAGGTGCCGTAGTACGGGCAGCCGCCGTCCAGCAGGTTGGCCCCGCGCCGGTCCTGCCAGCCGCCCGCGGCCACCATGCCGTGGATCATCGCGGTGAGGTGCGCGGTGCCGTCCACGATGGCGGCGTCCACGACCTGGCCGGTGCCGGTCCCGCGCGCGTGGTGCAGGGCGGCCAGGACGCCGACGACGAGGTAGAGGGAGCCGCCGGCGTAGTCGCCGAGCAGGTTGGCGGGGACGGCCGGGGGCTCGTCGGGGCGGCCGATCATGCCGAGGGTGCCGGTGAGGGCGATGTAGGCGATGTCGTGGCCCGCGCGGTGCGCGAGGGGTCCCTCCTGGCCCCAGCCGGTCATCCGGCCGTAGACCAGGCGGGGGTTGCGGGCGTGGCAGTCTCCGGGGCCGACGCCGAGCCGCTCGGCGACGCCGGGGCGGTAGCCCTCGATCAGGATGTCGGCGCGTGCGGCGAGGTCGAGGACGCGGGCGGGGCCGTCCGGGGACTTCAGGTCGACGAGCACCGAGCGCTTGTTGCGGTTGGTGACGTCGTACGCCGGGTCGATCGCGAGCCCGGGACCGCCGGGCCGGTCGACGCGGACCACGTCGGCGCCCAGGTCGGCGAGGAGCATGGCGGCGAACGGGCCCGGCCCGATACCGGCCAGCTCGACCACGCGCACGCCGGAGAGCGGGCCGTGTCCTGGCGTCCCTGCCATGGTCATGCCCCCAGTCATGTGACACAACTGATGTAACACCGATGATGCTAAGAACAGGTTCCACTGGGCACAAGAGCGGACGAGCAAGCGCTTAGTCAAGATACCCCGTGGGGGTGCGTCCGCACTCCTCACGCTAGCCTCAGCCACCGACAACGGCACGGGTTGCACGACCGAGAGGTGTCATGAGCAGGCTGAAGACGACGGACCGTCCCTACGACCTCGTGCTCTTCGGAGCCACCGGCTTCGTCGGCGAGCTCACCGCCGAGTACCTCGCCGCGCACGCGCCCGAAGGACTGCGCTGGGCGCTCGCCGCCCGGGACGAGCGCAGACTGGAGGCCCTGCGCGAGCGGCTGCCGGGCGGCAAGGCGGTCGGCGTGCTGCGCGCCGACGTCGCGGAGCCCGCCACCGTCCGGGCCCTCGCCGAGCACGCGCGCGTGGTGGCCACGACGGTCGGCCCGTACGGCCGTTACGGCGAGGACCTGGTCGCGGCCTGCGCGGACACCGGCGCCGACTACCTGGACCTGTGCGGCGAGCCGGAGTTCGTGGACCTGACGTACGTCCGGCACGACGCACGTGCGCGGGAGACGGGCGCGCGCCTGGTGCACGCCTGCGGTTTCGACTCGGTCCCGCACGACCTGGGCGCGTACTTCACGGTCCGGCAACTGCCGGAGGGCGTGCCGCTGACCGTGGACGGGTTCGTCACCGCGGACGCCACCTTCTCCGGCGGCACCTTCGCCTCCGTGCTGGACCAGTTCGCACGCCCCCGGCAGATGCTCGCCGCCGCCCGGGACCGCGCCCGGCACGAGCCCCGGCTGCTGGACCGCCGGACAAGCGCGCCGACGGGTGCCCCCCGGTTCGCGCCCGAGGTCGGCGCCTGGGCGCTGCCGCTGCCCACGATCGACACCCAGATCGTGCGCCGCTCGGCGAAGGCCCTGGACCGCTACGGCCCCGACTTCCGCTACCGGCACTACGCGGCCGTCCGCCACCTGCCCGTGGCGCTCGGCGGGGTCGCGGTCGTCGGCGCGGTCGCCGCGGCGGCCCAGCTGCCGGCCGCCCGGCGCTGGCTGTCGGACCGGCTCAGGCCCGGGGACGGGCCGGACGCGGAGAAGCGGGCGCGCAGCTGGTTCACGGTCCGGTTCGTCGGCGAGGGCGGCGGGCGACGGGTGTTCACGGAGGTCTCGGGCGGGGACCCCGGCTACGGCGAGACGGCGAAGATGTTCGCGGAGGCCGCCCTCTCGCTCGCCTTCGACGAACTGCCGCCGACGGCCGGCCAGGTCACCACCGCGCAGGCGATGGGCGACGCGCTGACCGAGCGGCTGCGGGCGGCCGGAATCGGCTTCCGGGTGGCGGCGACCCGCTGAACCCCTAGGACTGCCACTGGATCACGGTGTAGAGCATCCCGGCCATCCACCCGAACCCCACCACCACGGCGAGCACCAGCGCGACCGTCACCGTGCGCTCGACGGGCCGGGCGGAGGCGGCAACGGACTCGGGGGCGCGGTGTGTGGTCATGCGGCCAGCCTGCCGCCGGACTGTAACGGCGGCGTCCGTACTCGTACTCAGAATCGCTACTCAGGCCTGAGCTTCACGCAGCGCGCCGCGGCACAGCGCGTCCGCGCGGCGGGTGGTCTCCGGCAGGCGGTACTTCGGGGTGAGCGCGAGCGTGTGGGCGCAGGCGTTGTCGAGGCTGACGCGGTGTCCGACGGAGACGAACACCGGCTTGACCGCGTCCCGGGTGCGCAGCGCGCGGCCGACCTCCTCGGCGCCGGCCAGGAGCGGGGCGTGGCTGCCGCGCGGGGCGTCCGGGTCAGCGTGCGCGAAGGTGAACGGGTTCTTGGCGACACCGATGGTGGGCAGGCCGGTGAGGACGCCCAGGTGGCTGGCGAGGCCGAAGCGGCGCGGGTGGGCGAGTCCGTAGCCGTCGCAGACGACCAGGCCCGGCGGGCAGGGCAGGGCGTCGAGGGCGGCCCGAACGGCCGGGATCTCGCGGAAGGCGAGCAGTCCCGGCACATACGGGAAGGAGACCCGGCCGACGGCGGTCGCCTCGGCGACGACCTCCAGGGTCGCCGCGTCCAGCACGACGGCCGCCGCGGCGACCAGGTCGCGCTCGTCGTCGTAGGCCACGTCGACGCCGGTGACCAGCCCGGCGCCGGGCGCCGGGCCCGGCTCGTCGAGGACCACCCGCCCGCGCAGCTCGTCCTGTACGGCCAGGGCCTGTTCCTCGGTCGCGGGCCAGCCCGCGGGCACCCGTACGGTCGTCGTCATGGTGGGCACGAGCGTACGGGGTGCCACGCGCGCGTGCGGTGACGGCTCGGACAGAACCCGGCGTGGCCCGGACCGAACCCGGCGTCCGGCGGGCTCAGCTCTTCTTGGCGTTCAGAGCCCGTTGCAGCTGCGCCTTGTTCATGTCCGAGCGGCCCTCGATGCCGCGCTGCCTGGCCTCCTCGTAGAGCTGGTCGTAGGTCGGGCCCTGGGCGCCGCTGTGGGACCGCTTCCCGCCGCGCCGGCCGGACGACATGTCCTGGGTGGACGTACGGCTGGCGGTCTTGGACTCGCCGGACCGGGCGCGCTCCTTGTTGACGGTCCGTGCGGCGATCTCCTCGGCCCGGTCCTGGCTCTCGCCGCGGTCGAGAGCGCTCTCCTTGATGTGCTCGTACTGACGTTCCCGCTTGGGGCTGGATCCGCGTGGCATGACCGCTCCTTTCCGGTGGGCGAGGAACGGGTACCCCCGGCTCAGTTCTCCAGGCGTGCCGCCCGGCCCTGCTCCCCGGCCGCCCAGCAGCTCAGGTCCGGTGTGCAGGCCACGGTGTCGTACGAGCCGGTGTCGACGGTGCGCCAGGTGCGGCCGCCGTCGGTGGTCAGGTCGGTGCCGGTGGGGCCGACGGCGAGGGCCGAGGTGCGGCTGTGCGGGAGCCAGGCGACACCCGAGCGGTAGGCGGGCGGCGGGGTGGCGGCGGCCAGCCAGCCGCGGCCGCCGTCCGGGGTGACCGCGGCCGCCTGCGGCGAGGCCTGGTCGGGGCGGTAGTCGCCGCCGACCGCGAGGCCGTGGCCGCGGTCCCGGAAGGCGAGGGCGAAGACGCCCTTGGCCGGGTCGCCCGCCGGGATCGGCGTGTCGGCGGCGGTCCAGGTCAGACCGCGGTCGGCGGAGTGCAGCACGCGCGCGTGCGCGCCGCCGCCGGTGGCCAGCCAGGCGTCCTTCGGGCCGGAGGTGACCAGGCACTGGCCGCTCGCCGCGAAGCCCGCCTCGCCCGCCAGGGCGACCGGCATGCCGTCGTCCGGCAGCACGCGCCAGGACCGGCCGCCGTCGCTCGTCGACAGGATGCGGAACTTCCCGTCGACCGGGTCGCTCATGGCGAGGCCGTGGCGGCGGTCGAAGAAGGCCATGCAGTCGTAGAAGGCGGCGGGATCGGTGTTGCGGAAGGACTCCGTCCAGGTCCGGCCGCCGTCGTCGGTGCGGTAGACCCGGGACGCCTCGCCCTCGCCGATGGCCAGCACCACCGCGCGGTGCGCGTCGAACGCCTCGACGTCCCGGAACTGGAGGTCGCCCGCGTCCGGTGGCGAGACGTTCCGCCAGCTGGTCCCCCCGTCCGTGGTGCGCAGCACGGTGCCGCCGGTTCCGGCCAGCCAGGCGGTGTGCCGGTCGACGGCGGCCAGGCCCCGGAACCGCACGTCCGGGGTGCCGGTGTCCTTGAGTGCCCAGTGCGGTGCCCGGGTGCCGGCCTGTGCGGGACCGGCTGTCAGCGCGGCCAGCGCCGCGGTGCACGCCACCCCCACCGCGACCGCTCGGCCGGTGCGTCGGGCTCGTCCAGTGCGTCGCGTGCTCCCCAAGCGCCTCATGGCGCGCGAAGCTAGCCGACCACCGCGCCGCCGTCCAGAGGGCCCGGCCGCCCCTGGCGAGAGGGAGGCCCGGGTGTGGACTGGGGCGGTGACAGAGGTCACTCGCCCTTCCTGTGCACGGATCGGCCGCCTCCTTCGTCTCTTCCAGTGCCAGGTCTCACACACCCGGGAATTCGTACCACCGTCACGAGGGAGCAAGGCGTTGTCCACCGTCATCGAGCAGCCCGTAGAGGCCCGCTTGGTCGCCGCGTCACCGCGTATGCCGAGCATTCCCGCCACCTTGCGCTACGACCGCGAGGACCCCTTCGCCGTGCGCATGACCTTCCCGGCCCCGGCCACCCTGGAGGGGGTCGACGTCTGCTGGACGTTCTCCCGCGAGCTGCTGGCCGCCGGACTGCACGCGCCGGAGGGCGACGGGGACGTCCGGGTGCGGCCGTACGGCTACGACCGGACCGTGCTGGAGTTCCACGCTCCCGAGGGCACCGCCGTCGTCCACGTGCGCTCCGGCGAGATACGCCGGTTCCTGGAGGCCACCGGCGACCTGGTGCCCGCCGGTCTCGAACACCTTCAGCTGGACCTGGACCACGACCTGGCCGAGCTGATGCGGGACGCCTGCTGACCGGGCGTTTCCCGGCGGTGATTAATTGCGTTGACACTCCTGGTGGCCCCTCCTAACGTGTATCGCGGTCCTGTTGCCGCCGATTGGAGAAGGACGTTGCTCGTCTGAGGTCCTGAGACACCGCGTCACACCCGTGAGGTGTGTCTGTGGCGTTCGACCTCGGCGTGTGAGCCGTCCTCCCGGCGCAGGATTCTCTCCCTGGCCCTCTCGGCTTCTGCCTCGCGGTGTCTCGACACGCGTCTGTCCCCCGACACCGCAAGCAACCGCGAGGCGCCCATGTCAGCATCCCTGACCATCACGTCCCTCTCCTTCGCCTGGCCCGACGGCTCCCCCGTCTTCGACGGCCTGGACATCTCCTTCGGCCCCGGCCGCACCGGCCTGGTCGGTGTCAACGGCTCGGGGAAGTCGACGCTGCTGAAGCTCGTCGCCGGTGAACTCACCCCGGCCGAAGGCTCGGTGAAGGTGGCCGGTGAGGTCGGCCACCTCCCGCAGAACGTCACGCTCGACACCACGCTGCGCGTCGAGGAGGTGCTCGGCATCGCCACGCGGCGGGCCGCCCTGCACGCCATCGAGGCGGGTGACGCGTCCGAGCGGCACTTCGAGGCGCTCGGCGACGACTGGGACGTCGAGGAGCGCGCCCTGGCCACCCTCGGCGAACTCGGCCTTGGCCACATCGGCCTGGACCGGACCGTCGGCGAGGTGTCCGGCGGCGAGTCGGTGCTGCTGCGGCTGGCCGCGCTGCTCCTGCGCCGGCCTGACGTGCTGCTGCTCGACGAACCCACCAACAACCTCGACCTGTACGCCCGCAAGCGGCTGTACGCGGCCGTCGCCTCCTGGCCGGGCGTGCTGATCGTGGTCAGCCACGACCGCGAACTCCTCGACCTGGTCGACCAGATCGCCGACCTGCGGGGCGGTGAGGTCACCTGGTACGGCGGCAACTTCTCGGCGTACGAGGAGGCCCTCGCCGTCGAACAGGAGGCGGCCGAGCGCATGGTGCGGGTCGCCGAGGCCGACGTCCGCAAGCAGAAGCGCGAACTGTCCGACGCCCAGGTCAAACTGGCCCGCCGCAAGCGCTACGGCCAGAAGATGTACGAGCAGAAGCGCGAGCCGAAGATCGTCATGGGGGCGCGCAAGCGGGCGGCGCAGGAGGCCGCGGGCAAGCACCGCATCATGCACGAGGAGCGGCTCAACGAGGCGAAGGAGCGGCTGGACGAGGCGGTGGAGGCGGTACGGGACGACGACGAGATCCGCGTCGAACTGCCGTACACGGCAGTACCGCCGGGCCGGAACGTGCTGACGCTGGAGAACCTGGAGCTCGCGCACGGCTCGCGGGTGAAGGGGATCCTCGACCTGCGCGGGCCCGAGCGGATCGCCCTGATCGGACGCAACGGCGCGGGCAAGACGACGCTGCTGCGGACGATCGCCGGGGGGCTGGCGCCGGTCGCGGGCGAGGCGCACGTGCACGTGCCGCTGCGTTTCCTGCCGCAGCGGCTGGACGTCCTCGACGACGGGCTGACCGTCGCCGAGAACGTGGCCCGGTTCGCACCGGACGCCGGCAACAACCGGATCCGGGCGCGGCTGGCCCGCTTCCTGTTCCGGGGCGCCCGCGCCGACCAGCAGGCGGGCACGCTCTCCGGCGGCGAGCGCTTCCGGGCGGCGCTGGCCGCGCTGCTGCTGGCCGAGCCCGCGCCGCAGCTGCTGATGCTGGACGAGCCGACGAACAACCTCGACATGGCGAGCGTCCGGCAGCTCACCACGGCCCTGGAGTCGTACGCGGGCGCCCTGATCGTCGCCAGTCACGACCTGCCGTTCCTGGAGTCGATCGGGATCACGCGGTGGCTGCTGATGGCGGACGGGGAGCTGACCGGCACAACTCCGGACGAGGTGGCGCGTCTCGGTGAGGGCACAGCCTGACAACGGGGGTTTTGTCGACACCGATCGGCCCTGCATGATGGCGGTCCGGCGCCCCCACAATGGGCGCCGGACCATCACCGACCCCGGAGACCCGCCGTGCCCAGCAAGAAGGCCCTCGTCCGCCGCCCCAGCCCCCGCCTTGCCGAAGGCCTGGTGACGCACATCGAGCGGGAGAAGGTCGACCTCGAGCTCGCGCAGGACCAGTGGGAGGCGTACGCGGAGACGCTGCGCGCGCACGGCTGGGAGACCGTCGAGGTGGACCCGGAGGACGACTGCCCTGACTCGGTGTTCGTCGAGGACACGGTCGTCATGTACAAGAACGTCGCGCTGATCACCCGGCCCGGCGCCGAGTCCCGGCGTGCGGAGACGGCCGGCGTCGAGGAGGCGGTGGCCCGGCTGGGCTGCTCGGTGAACTGGATCTGGGAGCCCGGCACCCTGGACGGCGGTGACGTCCTCAAGGTGGGCGACACCGTCTACGTCGGCCGCGGTGGGCGGACCAACGCGGCCGGGGTGCAGCAACTGCGGGCCGCGTTCGAGCCGCTGGGGGCGCGCGTGGTCGCGGTACCCGTGAGCAAGGTGCTGCACCTGAAGTCGGCGGTGACCGCGCTGCCCGACGGCACGGTTCTGGGGCACATCCCGAACGTGGACCGGCCGTCGCTGTTCCCGGGCTTCCTGGCGGTGCCCGAGGAGGCGGGCGCCCATGTGGTGCTGCTGGGCGGCGGCAAGCTGCTGATGTCGGCGAGCGCCCCGAAGACCGCGGAGCTACTGGCCGATCTCGGCCACGAGGTGGGCACGGTGGACATTTCCGAGTTCGAGAAACTCGAGGGATGTGTGACGTGCCTCTCGGTGCGACTGCGGGAGTTGTACGCCTGACGGGTGATCCTTTCACCTCTTCGGCTCTGGGACCTGCGCGTCCCGGAGCTGCTTGGCATGTCCCGATTCGCCTTGCGCACCGGGCCTGATCAGCGGCATTTACAGCGCACTTAACCTACGGCTTCGTAACCTACGGATTCGTAGCCTACGATCACGTAGGTTTCCGGCCCCGCTCGCCGGTCCTCTCCCGTTCATCCGCTCTTGTTCGGCGTCCCCCTGGAGTTCTCGTGACGATCACTTCTCCCCCTCTCGGCAGCCCGTCCGTGTGGACCGACGCGCGGCTGCTGTACGCCCTGGAGGAAGTGGTCGAGAAGGAGCTGGACCGGCATCTGAAGGTCGCCAAGGACTGGATGCCGCACGAGTACGTGCCGTGGACGGACGCCCGTAACTTCCCCGGCCTCTTCGAGGACGGCGAGGCCTGGCGCAAGGAGCAGTCGAAGGTCACCGAGATCGGCCGGATCGCGCTGGTGGTGAACCTGCTCACCGAGGACAACCTGCCCAGCTACCACCACGAGATCGCCTCACTGTTCGGCCGGGACGGCGCCTGGGGCACCTGGGTGCACCGCTGGACCGCCGAGGAGGGCCGGCACGGCATCGTGATGCGCGACTACCTGCTCGCCTCGCGCGCGGTGGACCCGGACAAGCTGGAGCAGTTCCGGATGTCGCACATGAGCGAGGGCTTCGAGTCGGACAACCGGCACTCGATGCTGCACTCCATCGCCTACGTCGCCTTCCAGGAGCTCGCGACCCGCATCTCGCACCGCAACACCGGCCACCAGTCCGGCGACCCGGTCTGCGACCGCATGCTGGCCCGCATCGCGACCGACGAGAACCTGCACATGGTCTTCTACCGCAACCTCCTGAAGGCCGCGTTCGAACTCGCACCCGACCTGACCATGCAGGCGGTGCGGGACGTCGTCGTCGACTTCCGCATGCCCGGCCACGGCATCCCCGGCTTCGAGCGGGCCGCCGCCCAGATGGCGATCGGCGAGGTCTACAACCTGCGCATCCACCACGACGACGTGCTCCAGCCGGTGCTGCGCCACCTGAAGGTCCTGGAGATCGACGGCCTCGGTCCGGAGGGCCTGCAGGCGCAGGAGGAACTCGGCCTGTTCATGGGCGGACTGAACGCGGAGGCCACGAAGTTCGACGAGAAGCTGGCCGCGCGCAAGGCCCGGATGGCGACCCGCGCCGGCGCCTGACCCGACGACGGACGGGCGCCCGGATTCCCCGGTGCGCCCTGTCGGTGGCCTGCGGCATCATGCGCGCATGCGTGACGACACCACTTCCGGCCGGGCGGTCGGCTTCCTGCTGGACCTGATCGACCCGGCGGACGCCGACCGGGTACGCACGCGGGTCGGGTTGCCCCGCCCGGTGCCGGAGGATCTCCGGGAGACCCGGCGCCGGATCCCCTGGGGGCTGCCGGCGCTGCCGTCCTCGGTGGTGCTGTGGATGCTCCAGGAGGACGACCCGGATCTCAACGCCGTCGTCTGGCGGCTGCTCACCGACCGGGACACGGCACTGCGGCGGGCGATCCTGGACGGCGTGCCCTTCGCCCCGGGGCGACTGCTCGCGGTGGAGGTCGATCCGGTCCTGCGCGACGACTACGCCGAGCCGCCGGCGTCTGCGCCGGAGCTGACGGTCAGGTCTGCGGCGACGCGGTCCGGTGCACGCTGCGTACGGCGGCCACGTCGGCCGGGACCGTGGGTGCCGGGAGGTGGGCGCTGAGGCCGGCCAGGCGGCGCTTGACGCTTGCGGCGACACCGGCGCCGAGGCGGTAGCGGGTGGCCGTGCCGGCCCCGGCCGCGTGGTCGAGGAGCCGGTGGGCCTCCCGGCTGCGCATCCCGGTGTGGGTCAGCACCAGATGGGCGAGACGGTGTTCGGAGCGGGACAGGGCCCGGCCGATCGTGTCGGCGGCCGCCAGGTCGATCCGGTTGTCGCCCGCGGCCAGGACGGCCGCCGCACGTACCCGCCCCAGGTCGAGCAGGGTCACCCCGGCGCCGGCCGCCGCCGTCACCAGGCGGGCCGCGGCCGCCGGTCCGATGCCGTTGCTGGCGACCGCGAGCCGGGTCAGCCGACCGTACGGCGCACGGTCCAGGGCGGCGGCCAGCTCCAGGGCGCCCGCGTCCCCCAGCCGGGCAGCGGACACGTACAGTTCGCCGAGCCCACCCCCGGCGACGACGGCGGCCAGGGCCCGTGCCCCGGCCGCGCCCAGCGGGTTGCCGCCGGCGAAGAGACGTTCGATCCGGCGTCCGTTGCCTGCCGCGGCGAGCAGCGCGTCGGCGAGCACCGCCGCTGCGTCCGGGTCGAGTCCGGTCTGGACCAGGTCGAGGGTGCGCAAGGAGCGGGCGGATGCGATCAGTTCGGCGGCGGCCCGGCCGCCTCCGCCGCCCAGCGGGTTGCGTTTGAGCCACACCCCGGTGACGACCTGCGGCGAGGCCCGCAGCTGGTCGGCGATCCGGCAGGCGCCGCTCGCCGTGATGCCGTTGCAGCCCAGGTAGAGCGTCTCCACCTCGGCGCCGGAACCGGCCACGGCTTCGGCGCCCGCGTCACCGAGGGCGTCCGTGCCGAGCAGCAGGTGCCGTACCGGGGTGGGCCCTTCGCCGAGGGCCTCGGCGATCAGGGCGGCGCCCGCCGGGCCGACGTCCTGCTTGCACAGGTCGAGGCGGCCGTCGGGCAGCGCGGTGCCGGCGGTGAAGTCCAGCCGCTCCCCCGCCGGGCGGCCGGCCCGCAGCCAGTCGAGCAGCGGGGCGAGTTCGGCGGCCGGGCGCGGCACCACGGGCGGGACACCGGCGAAGGTCTGCGGCCGGTCCCCGGGGTCCTCGGTCACCACTCCGCCTCCCGGTAGTCCTTCAGGAACACCCCGGACACCGGGTCCCCGGCCTCGCCGCGCACGATCGGGTCGTAGACGCGGGCCGCGCCGTCGACGACGTCCAGAGGCGTGCGAAAGCCGGAGCCGGCGATCCGGGCCTTCTTCGGAGCCGGGTTCTCGTCGGTGATCCAGCCGGTGTCGACGGCGCACATGTGGACGCCCCGCTCCGCGAGGTCGGCGGCGCTGGTGCGGGTGAGCATGTTGAGGGCGGCCTTGGCCATGTTGGTGTGCGGATGGCCGGCCGTCTTGTTGCGGACGGCGAACCGGCCCTCGACCGCGGTCACGTTCACCACGTAGCGGCGCGGCCGGGGCGAGGCCAGCAGCAGCGGCAGCAGCCGGTCGCACAGCAGCGCCGGGGCAAGGGCGTTGACGAGCTGGGTCTCCAGGACCTCGGCCGGGTCGAGGGCACCGAGCCGGGCCGACCAGGAGTTCTCGGGCGACGGGTCGGGCAGCAGCCCGGCCTCGTCGGCCTCGCGCAGGGCGACGGGCAGGGCCGCGGCCGAGCCCGCCAGTCTGCGCATCGGGGTGAATCCGGGAGCCTGCCGGGCCCCCGGGGGCAGCGCGTCGGGTTCTCCGGCGGCCAGCAGGGCGTACGACTCGGGCGGTCTGCGCACGGTCTGGGCCGCGTTGTTGACGAGGATGTCGAGCGGCTCGCCCTCCTGCCGCAACTCCTCGCACAGGCCGAGCACCTGGCGCGGGTCGCGCAGGTCGACGGCGAGGACGGTGAGTCGGTCCAGCCACTTCGCGCTGCCGGGGGCGGCCTCGAAGCGGCGCACGGTGTCCTGCGGGAAACGCGAGGTGACCAGGACCTCGGCGCCGTCGCGGAGCATCATCAGGGCCAGCTGGAAGCCGATCTTCACCCTGCCGCCGGTGAGCAGCGCGCGGCGTCCGCCGAGGTCCGTGGTCAGGGCACGGCGCGCGGTGTTGTCGGCGGCGCAGTCGGGGCAGAGCCGGTGGTAGAAGGTGTCGACCTGTCGATAGGGCGACTTGCAGACGTAGCAGGTGCGTGGCTTGCGGAAGACGCCGCCGGCGCCGGGCACGGCCAGCGGCGCGTCCTCGCGGCGGTCCGGGGCACCGGTGGCGGTCGCCGCCATCACGGCGGCGTCGGCCCGCGACGTCTCGGTGCCGCGCGTCCTGCGACGGCGCAGCCGTCCGTCACGGGCGAAGGAGGCGGCGACCTGCTCGGCCCGCAGCCGCACCGGGTCGTCGACGGGCAGCGCCCGCAGCTTCCCCACGACCTCGTGGAAGGCGGACAGTTCCGCCTCGGTGATCGCCTCGGTCATCCGCCCCGCCCCGTGTCCGCCGTAGCGTGGTCCCGGCCGGATTCGAACCGGCGTATCCGTCATGCCATGACGGCGAGTCTGCCTCTGCTCTACAGGACCTCGTCACGCGGCCCGGACGACCGGATTCGAACCGGCGTGTTCGCCTTGGCAAGGCGATGCGTCTGCCTCTGCGCTACGTCCGGCCCGCTTGCCCGGATGATATCCGGGCAGGGGTGCGCGGTCGTACCGGATTTCCCGGCGGGCACGGGTTCAGCGGGAGGCGCGGCGCAGATCCAGGCGTTCCTTCTCGGACAGGCCGCCCCAGACGCCGAAGCGTTCGTCGTTGTCGAGGGCGTACTCCAGGCAGGCCGCGCGCATCTCGCACATGCCGCAGATGCGCTTGGCCTCGCGTACCGAGCTGCCGGGCTCGGGAAAGAAGAAGTCCGCCCCGGTCTGCGCGCACAACGCCTGCGCCTGCCAGGCCGGGACGGGCGTGCGGGGCGGGATGACGGTGTCGAAGTGCATGGCCAGGATCGTGCCGGGCGGCGAAAAACGTTCGATCAACGCCCGCTCAACGCCCGGCGACGGAGCACTTCAGCCTCGATCATGCTCCCGCGCGCCACGCCCGCGCACGGCGGCGCGCGGAACGGATCCGAAACTCGGCGATTGCGTCGGGTGACCCACGGTAACCGGGCCGGGATGGGCGTGGGCGGGCAGCGATTGTCAGTGGGCGGTGGAAGACTCGGCGCAGCAGAGAACAGGACCCTTGCGAGGAGGGCGATGATGCTCACCACCCGTTTCGTCAACGGCGCTCCCAACTGGATCGACCTCGGCACGCCCGAGATCGACGGCGCCGTCTCCTTCTACAACGGTCTCTTCGGCTGGCAGTTCCGGTCGGCGGGTCCCGACGCCGGCGGCTACGGTTTCTTCCAGCTGGACGGCCGGACCGTCGCCGGCGGTATGCAGACCGGCCCGGAGCAGGGCCCGCCGTCCTGGACGGTGTACTTCCAGAGCGAGGACGCGCAGGCCACCGCGAAGGCGGCCGAGCAGGCGCACGGCAGTGTCCTCGCGCAGCCGATGGACGTGCTGGGCCAGGGCCACCTGGCGGTCCTCACCGACCAGGCGGGGGTGCCGTTCGGCATCTGGCAGCCGGCGCTGACCAAGGGATTCGACGTGGCGGGGGATCCGGGTTCGCTGTGCTGGGTCGAGCTGTACACCCCGGACATCGCGGCCGCCGCGGCCTACTACCACAAGGTGCTCGGCCTGGAGACCTCCGGCGTGCCGTTCCCCGGCGGCACCTACACCTGTGTCAACCCGGCGGGCGGCGACGACGCGTCGGTGTTCGGCGGGATGGTGCCGCTGGCCGAGGACCCGGCCGAGGCGCAGGCCGGCGCGTACTGGCTGCCGTACTTCGAGGTCGAGGACCCGGACGCGGTGGTCGAGAAGGCCCAGCAGACGGGCGGCCGGGTGCGGATGCCTGCGACCACGCTGGAGGGAGTGGGCCGGATGGCGAAGCTGGCCGACCCGTACGGCGCCCGCTTCGCGGTGATCAGGAGCGAACCGCAGCAGACCTGAGGCCGGAGCCGGGGCCCGTCACGCGGTCGCGCGCCGTATCAGCGTCGTGGGCAGGACGACGCTGGACGGCGCGCCGGTGGACGGCCCGCCGCGGGTCAGGGTGGACAGCAGCAGGCGGGCCATCAACCGGCCCATCTCCTCGATGTCCTGACGGACCGTCGTCAGCTGCGGCTCGGTCTGTCCGGCGACCGGCAGCACGTCGTCGAAGCCGATCACGGCGACGTCCTCGGGCACCCGGCGGCCGCGCTCGCGCAGGACGCGCAGGGCACCGAGCGCGGTGAGGTCGTTGGCGGCGAACACGGCGTCCACGTCCGGGCAGCGGTCGAGGAGTTCGCCCATGGCCCGCTCACCGCCGGACGGGGTGAAGTCGCTGGCGACGACCAGCCGGGGATCGGTCTCCCCCATCACGTCCCGGTATCCCTGCAGCCGGTCGGCCGCCGACGTCTGGTCCAGCGGCCCGGTGATGTGCGCGATCCGGGTCCGGCCCAGGCTGACGAGATGGCGCACCGCGTCCTCGGCGCCGCCCCGGTTGTCGCAGTCGACGTACACGACGCTGTCCGTGCCGTCGTTCCAGCCGGGCCGGCCGCCGAACACGGTGGGGACGCCGGCGCCCTCGATCAGTCCGGGCAGCGGGTCGTCGAGGTGGAGCGAGAAGACCAGCGCGCCGTCGACATGGCCGCCGGCGAGATAGCGGGCCACCCGGGCGTGGTCGTCCCGTCCCTCGGTGAGCAGCAGGACGAGCTGGTTGTCGTGGGCGGTCAGTTCCTTGCTGATGCCGCGCAACTGGAGGGCGAAGAAGGGGTCGGCGAAGATCCGGGTCTCGGGTTCGGCGATGACGACGGCGACCGCGTCGTGCCGTCTGGTGACGAGGCTGCGGGCTGCCTGGTTGGGGACGTAGCCGAGTTCCTCGACCGCCCGCCGCACCCGTTCGACGAGCGGCTCGCGCACGCCGTCCCCGCCGTTGACGACCCGGGACACGGTGGCCCGCGACACCCCGGCCCGCGCGGCCACGGCCTCCAGCGTGGGGCGCGACACTGCCTCGGACACCTCGGCCCTCCTCCTCGGCGGCTGGCGATCAGCATAGTCCCGGGATCCGGGGAGGCGGCCGGATCGCCCGCACCGGGCGCCGCATTCCGCCGGCCGCGGCCGGGACGGTGCCGGCTCCCGTCGTCAGGAGGCCTGTTCGGGCCGTGCCCGGCTCGGCTGGACGCGCTTGGGCTCGCCCGCCATCTTCGGGTACTCCGGCGGATAGGGCAGGTCGCCGAGGCCGTGCTCGTCCTCGTCGCGGCGGGCGAGTTCCAGGAGGGCGTCGAGGGAGTACGCGTGGTCGTCCATGCCGGCGTGCACGTCGCCGAGTTCGGCGAACCGGGCGGGCATCGTGACCAGGTCGAAGTCCGCGGGCCGCACGTCGTCGACCTCCTCCCAGCGCAGCGGCGCCGAGACGGGGGCGTTCGGGCGGGGCCGCAGGGAGTAGGCGGAGGCGATGGTGCGGTCGCGGGCGGTCTGGTTGTAGTCGACGAAGATGCGCTCGCCGCGTTCCTCCTTCCACCACTTGGTGGTCACCCGGTCCGGCATCCGGCGTTCCAGCTCGCGGCCCACGGCGATGGCGGCGCGCCGTACCTGGGTGAAGGTCCAGCGGGGTTCGATGGGCACGAAGACGTGCAGCCCGCGGCCGCCGGAGGTCTTGGGCCAGCCCCGCAGTCCGCCGAACTCGTCCAGGACGGCGCGCAGTTCGTGGGCGGCGCGGACCGCGTCGGCGAAGTCGGTGCCGGGCTGCGGGTCGAGGTCGATACGGAGTTCGTCGGGACGGTCGACGTCATCGCGCCGTACCGGCCAGGGGTGGAAGGTGAGCGTGCCGTACTGCGCGGCCCACACCACGGCCGCCTCCTCGGTGGGGCACATCTCGTCGGCGGTGCGGCCGCTGGGGAAGGTGATGTGGGCGGTGGGGATCCAGTCGGGCATGCCCTTGGGAGCGCGCTTCTGGTAGAACCACTCGCCCTCGATGCCGTCCGGGTAGCGCTGCAGGGTGGTGGGGCGGTCGCGCAGGGCGCGCAGGATGCCGGGGGCGACGGCCGCGTAGTAGCGGGCGACGTCCAGCTTGGTGAAACCGCGCTCCGGGAAGAACACCTTGTCCGGGCTGGACAGCCGTACGGTCCGGCCGGCCACCTCCAGTTGCACCGCATCGCCCATGCGGCCACGGTAGGCGCACCACCCCTACCGCGCATATCGGCTCGACGCGGTCCCAGAGTCCGTACCGAAGCGTGCCGCGTGACGAGCGGACGCCCGGGAGCGCTCGTACAGTCGTGGCATGGATCTGCCGGTGATGCCGCCCGTGAAGCCGATGCTCGCCAAGTCGGTGGCGACGATCCCGGCGGACATGCAGTACGAGGCGAAGTGGGACGGCTTCCGGGCGATCGTGTTCCGGGACGGCGCCGAGGTGGAGCTGGGCAGCCGTACCGGGAAGCCGCTGACCAGGTACTTCCCCGAGCTGGTGGCGGCGCTGCGGGAGCGGGTGCCCGAGCGGTGCGTGCTGGACGGGGAGATCGTGATCGCGCGGGAGGGCCGGCTGGACTTCGACGCGCTGACCGAGCGGATCCACCCGGCGGACTCCAGGGTGCGCACGCTGGCCGAGCGGACGCCTGCCTCGTTCGTCGCCTTCGACCTGCTGGCGCTGGCCGACGAGTCCCTCCTCGACGTCCCGTTGACCGACCGCCGCGCCCTGCTCACCAGGGCCCTGGCCGGCGTGACCCCGCCGGTGCACCTGGCGCCGGCCACCACCGATGTCGAGGTGGCCCGGCAGTGGTTCGAGCAGTACGAGGGGGCCGGCCTCGACGGGGTCGTCGCCAAGCCGCTCACCCTGCGCTACCGCCAGGACGAGCGTGCCATGTTCAAGGTCAAGCACGAGCGGACGGCCGACGTCGTGGTGGCCGGATACCGCTTCCACAAGAGCGGCCCCGTGGTGGGCTCGCTGCTGCTGGGTCTGTACGACGACCGGGGCGCCCTTCAGCACGTGGGTGTGTCGGCCGCGTTCCCGATGAAGCGGCGGGCCGAGCTGGTCGAGGAGCTGGAGCCGCTGCGCATGGCCGACGTCTCCGGGCACCCGTGGGCGGCCTGGGCGGAGGAGGCGGCGCACGAGTCGGCCCGGCTGCCGGGCGCGCCGAGCCGCTGGTCGGGCAAGAAGGACCTGTCCTGGGTGCCGGTGCGGCCGGAGCGGGTGGCCGAGGTGGCGTACGACCACATGGAGAACGGGGCCCGCTTCCGGCACACGGCCCGGTTCCGCCGCTGGCGCCCGGACCGCACGCCGGAGAGCTGCACCTACGCCCAGCTGGAGGAGCCGGTGCGCTACGACCTCACGGAGATCCTTGGATCCTGACCGTCCCGGATCTGTTTCGAGCAGGTATGGCCCCCGCTGACCTGTTGAGCACACAATCAGTCAAGAGCGTGAACGGGGTGGGACGAGCGGGGGGCAGCGGTGGACAGGCGACGACACGAGGCGCCGACGCGCCGGACGGTGCTGACGGCAGCGCTGGCGGCGGCCGCGGCGGCCGCCTCCGTCACGGCGGGCTGTACCCGGCACGGCACGACGGACGACGGCCGCGCACCGCAGGCCACCCCGGCACCGAGCGAGAGCACCCCGGCACCGGGCAAACGGCCTGCCACCGGATCCGTCCTCGCCGTGAAGATCGACAACGTGGCCGCGGCCCGCCCGCAGACCGGGCTGGACTCGGCGGACGTGGTGTACGTGGAGCAGGTGGAGGGCGGCCTCAGCCGGCTGATGGCGGTGTACGCCACCAGGCTCCCCGAGGCCATCGGCCCGGTCCGCAGCGCCCGCGAGTCCGACCTGGAGCTGCTGCGCCAGTTCACCCGGCCGACGCTCGCCTTCTCCGGCGCCCAGAAGAAACTGCTCCCCCTGATCGGCCGGGCGCCGTTGCGGCCGAAGTCGCCCGCGGAGGCGTCCGGCGCCTACTACCGGGGCAGCGGCCGGCCGGCCCCGCACAACCTGTACCTGCGTCCGGCCCGGGTGATGCCGGACGGGGCGCCCGGCAGGGCGGCGCTCACCACCGGCTTCCGCCACGGGGCGGCCCCGGCCGGCGGCACGGTCACCGCGTCGCGGACCGTGCGGTACCCGGCGGCCCGCTTCACCTTCACCTGGTCCGGCGACCGAAGCCGCTGGCTGGTGTCGATGGACGGCACCCCGGTGAGGACGACGGCGGGCGACCGGCCGGCACCGGCGACGGTCGTGGTGCAGCACGTGCGGGTCCGGCCGTCGGAGTACCACGACGTCCTCGGCAACAACACACCGTTCACCGAGACGGTGGGCTCGGGGAGGGCGGAGGTACTGCGGGACGGGCGGTCGTTCGAAGCCACCTGGTCGCGGCCGGAGGCCGGCGGCGGAACGACGTTCACGACCGCGGACGGCAGCCCGGTGAACTTCGCCGACGGTCAGGTGTGGGTGGTGTTCCTGAAAGCCTGAGCGCTTCGCCGGTCAGGCCGGTCGTTCACCACGGCGCTGCTCACGCCCGGGAGGCGACCGGCTCCGCCGGATTGCGCAGGCCCTCCGCCGCGTCGGAGACCCGCTGGATCAGGTCGAAGAAATGGTTCTGCTCCTCTGCCGAGAGCGGGGCAAGGAAGACCTGGTTCATCCGGGCGGTGCGCACGCTCAGCTTGCGGTGGGCCCGCACTCCCTCGTCGGTGAGGCGCAGCAGGAAGCGGCGGCCGTCCTGCGGGTCGCGCACCTTGTCGAGGAGCCCGCGCCGGTCCAGCCGGCTGATGACCTCGGCGATGGTCGACCGGTCCAGGCCCACCCGCTCCCCCACGGTCCGCTGGTCCAGTCCCGGCTCGGCGACGAGCGCGTTCAGCACGGCGAACTGCGGCGAGGTGATCTCCTCCGAGACCATCGTGTTCCACAGCAGGTAGTGGGCCTGCTGGAGCCGCCGGGCCAGGTGCCCGGGGTGGGTGGTGAGGTCCACCGCGGCCATATGCGCTCCCGTGGTCCGAATTCGTTGGCGCACTGAACGATACCCGCGACCACCCGTCCTGTCTGTACAGCCGACCGCCATCGGCCGAGGTCTTGACGGGTTTCGATGTCAGTGGCACCGTGTCAGCCATCTCGCTGAAATACTCAGTGCCCTGATTAATCCGCTGAGAGATGAGGCTTCACGGATGGACAAGGTGGTCGCCACGGCCGCGGAGGCGGTGGCTGATGTGCCGGGGGGCGCGTCGTTGGCGGTGGGTGGGTTCGGTCTGAGCGGTGTGCCGAACGTGCTGATCGGGGCGCTGTACGAGCGGGGTGTGAGTGACCTGAGTGTGGTCTCGAACAACTGCGGGGCGATGGAGTCGGGTCTGGCGGTGCTGCTGGCGGCCGGGCGGATCGCGCGGGTGACGGGGTCGTACATCGGGGCGAACAAGGAGTTCGCCCGGCAGTACCTGGCCGGTGAGCTGGAGGTGGAGCTGATCCCGCAGGGCACGCTCGCCGAACGGCTGCGCGCCGGCGGTGCGGGGATCCCCGCGTTCTACACGCCCGCGGGGGTGGGGACGCAGGTCGCGCAGGGCGGGCTGCCGTGGCGTTACGACGGCTCGGGCGCGGTGGCGCTGGCCTCGCCGGCGAAGGAGGTGCGGGACTTCGACGGCACCGAGTACGTGCTGGAACGCGGGATCCGCACCGACTTCGCGCTGGTCCGGGCGGCGAAGGGCGACCGGCACGGGAACCTCGTCTTCAGCAAGTCCGCCCGCAACTTCAACCCGCTCGCGGCGATGGCCGGGAAGGTCACGGTCGCCGAGGTCGAAGAACTCGTGGAGCCCGGGGAGATCGATCCGGACGCGGTGCACCTGCCGGGGATCTTCGTCCAGCGGGTGGTGGCCCTGACCCCCGAGCAGGCGGCGGACAAGAAGATCGAGCAGCGGACGGTGAGCAGCTGATGGCCTGGACGCGCCAGGAGATGGCCGCGCGGGCGGCGCGCGAGCTGGAGGACGGGCAGTACGTCAACCTCGGGATCGGGCTGCCCACGCTGATCCCGAACCACCTGCCCGAGGGGGTGGAGGTGGTCCTGGAGTCGGAGAACGGCATCCTGGGCACCGGCCCCTACCCCACCGAGGACCAGGTCGACCCGGACCTGATCAACGCCGGGAAGGAGACGGTGACGGTCCTGCCCGGGGCGTCGTTCTTCGACTCGGCGCTGTCGTTCTCCATGATCCGGGGCGGGCACATCGACGTCGCCGTGCTCGGAGCGATGCAGGTGTCGCAGAAGGGCGACCTGGCGAACTGGGCCGTTCCGGGGAAGCTGGTGACCGGGATCGGCGGGGCGATGGACCTGGTCCACGGGGCCCGCAGGGTGATCGTCGTCATGACACACACCGCCAAGGACGGCTCGGCGAAGATCCTCACCGAGTGCGCGCTGCCGCTGACCGGGAAGGCGTGCGTGGACCGGATCATCACCGACCTCGGCGTCCTGGACGTCACCGACGAGGGGCTCGTCCTCGTCGAGACCGCGCCCGGGGTCGGCGTCGAGGAGATCACCGCCAAGACCGACGCGAAACTCACTGTCCCGGAGGGCCTGCTGTGAACAAGGTGTACATCGTCGACGCGGTCCGGACACCGATCGGCCGCTACAACAGCGGGCTGGCCGGGGTACGCCCGGACGACCTGGCCGCCCACGTCATCCGTGAGCTCCTCGCCCGTACGCCGGACCTCGACCCGGCCCGGATCGAGGACGTCTACTTCGGCAACGCCAACGGCGCGGGCGAGGAGAACCGCGACGTCGGCCGGATGGCCGCCCTCCTCGCCGGCCTGCCCACGTCCGTGCCGGGCGTCACCGTCAACCGGCTGTGCGGCTCCGGACTCGAAGCGGTCATCCAGGCCGCCCGCGCCATCGCCGTCGGCGACGCCTCCATCGCCGTGGCCGGCGGCGTCGAGTCGATGACCCGGGCTCCGTACGTGCTGCCCAAGAACGACCGGCCCTTCCCCGCCGGACACGCGGAGCTGTACTCGACCACGCTCGGCTGGCGCATGGTCAACCCGAAGATGCCGCCGCAGTGGACCATTCCGCTGGGCGAGTCGGCCGAGCGCATCGCCGACAAGCACAAGATCAGTCGCGAGCAGCAGGACGAGTTCGCCCTCGCCTCCCACCGGAAGGCCGCCGCCGCCCAGGAACAGGGCCTGTTCGATGCCGAGCTGACGCCCGTCCCCGTCCCGCAGCGCAAGGGCGACCCGGTCCCCTTCACCGCCGACGAGAGCGTACGGCCCGATACCTCCCTCGCCGCGATGGCCAAGCTCAAGCCGTCCTTCCGTACGGAGGGCGGCACCGTGACCGCGGCCAACTCCTCCCCCCTCAACGACGGTGCGGCCGCGCTGCTGCTGACCGACGAGGAGGGGCTGAAGACGCTCGGGCGGGAACCACTGGCCCGCGTCAGCACGACCGGGGTGTCCGGGATCGACCCCGACTACTTCGGCCTCGCCCCCGTCGAGGCGGTGACGCGGGCGCTGGGCAAGGCGGGCAAGACCTTCGCCGACCTCGACGTCCTCGAACTCAACGAGGCCTTCGCCGCGCAGGTCCTCGGCTGCCTCGCCGAATGGCCCGAGTTCGACCCGGCGATCCTCAACCCGCAGGGCGGGGCGATCGCGCTCGGTCACCCGCTCGGCGCCTCCGGCGCCCGGCTCGCCGGTACGGTCGCGCACCAGCTCGCGCGCCGCGGCTCCGGCACCGGCGTCGCGAGCCTGTGCATCGGCGTCGGGCAAGGGCTCGCGCTCGTTCTCGAGCGATAGGTCCCAGGGCACCTGCGGGTGCGTTGTGGCTGGTCGCGCAGTTCCCCGCGCCCCTGACGGGGGCGCCCGCCCCTAGGACTTCCATGACACTCACGCAGGCCGACATCGACCTCGAAATCGCCGCCAGACACGCCGACTACGAGAAGGGTGTCGCCGAAGGCGCTCCAGTCGAGCATCACCCGCGCCGGGACTACGCCCCCTACCGGTCCTCCGTGCTGCGGCACCCGAAGCAGCCGCTGGTCGGGATCGACACGGCCAAGGACCCCGAACTGGTGGAGCTGTGCTCCCCCGCGTTCGGGGAGCGGGACATCACCGGGATAGACAACGACCTGACCCGGCAGCACAGCGGGGAGCCCGTCGGTGAGCGGATCACCGTCTCCGGACGGCTCCTGGACCGGGACGGCCGGCCGGTGCGGGGGCAGCTGATCGAGATCTGGCAGGCCAACTCGGCGGGCCGCTACGCCCACCAGCGCGAGCAGCACGACGCCCCGCTGGACCCGAACTTCACGGGTGTCGGCCGTACGATCACCGACGCCGACGGCGGCTACCACTTCACCACGATCCAGCCGGGCCCCTACCCCTGGCGCAACCACCTCAACGCGTGGCGCCCGGCCCACATCCACTTCTCGATGTTCGGCACGGCGTTCACGCAGCGGCTGGTGACGCAGATGTACTTCCCGAGCGACCCGCTGTTCCCGTACGACCCGATCATCCAGTCGGTGACGGACGACTCGGCCCGCGGGCGCCTGGTCGCGACGTACGACCACAGCCTGTCCGTGCCCGAGTTCTCGATGGGCTACCACTGGGACATCGTGCTGGACGGGCCGCACGCCACCTGGATCGAAGAAGGACGCTGACCTGCCATGACGAAGATCGACACGAGCAGCCCGGGGAACGTGCTGCCCACCCCGTCGCACACGGTCGGCCCGTTCTACGGCTACGCGCTGCCGTTCCGCGGCGGTGAGGAGATCGCACCCCTCGGGCACCCGGACACAGTCACGGTCCACGGGTACGTCTACGACGGGGAGGGCACCCCGCTGCCCGACGCGCTTGTCGAGCTGTGGGGCGCCGACCCGGACGGGAACGTGTCCACGACCGACGGTTCGATCCGCCGCGACCCGGCGACCGGTGGCTACCTCGGCCGCAACGGCGTGGAGTTCACCGGCTGGGGCCGGATCCAGACGGACACCAACGGCCACTGGTACGCGCGGACGCTGCGGCCCGGCGCCCGCGGCGGCAGCGCGCCCTACCTCAGCGTGTGCGTGTTCGCGCGCGGACTGCTGGTGCACCTGTACACCCGGATCTACCTGCCGGGCGACGACGCGGCGCTCGCCGCCGACCCGCTGCTCACCCGGGTGGGCGAGCGACGCGACACGCTGATCGCCGCCGACGAGGGCCGGGGGGCCTACCGTTTCGACATCCGCCTTCAGGGCGAGGGCGAGACGGTCTTCCTGGAGTTCCAGTGAGTTCAGTGGATCACGGCGGCGGTGACGCCGGGCTGCTCGGTCCCGGGTGGTCCGGTTCGGCCGCCGCGGCCGCGACGGGCGACGGCGCCTTTCTGCGGGCGCTGCTCGACGCGGAGGCGGCCCTCGCCCGCGCCCAGGCCGCTCTGGGCCTGGTCCCGGCCGGGGCCGCGACGGCCGTGACCGAGGCGGCCGACCCCGGCCGATACGACGTCGACACCCTCGCGGAGCGGGCCCGCGCCGGCGGCAACCCGGTGATCCCCCTGGTCGCCGACCTGACGAAGGCGGCCGGCGCCGAGTACGGGCCGTACGTGCACCGGGGAGCGACCAGCCAGGACATCATGGACACGGCGGCCATGCTGGTCGCCGCCCGCACCCTGGACCTCGTGCTCGCCGACCTCGACCGGACCGCACTGGCCCTGGCCCGGTCGGCCGCCGAGCACCGCGACACGCCGATGCCGGGCCGGACGCTCACCCAGCACGCCGTACCGACGACGTTCGGGCTGAAGGCGGCCGGCTGGCGTTCGCTGGTCCTCGACGCCCGGGACCGCGTGACCCGGGTCCGGGAGACGCTGCCCGCCCAACTGGGCGGAGCGGCGGGCACGCTGGCCGCCTTCCGGGCGTACGGCGCGGCGCACGCCGAGGAGCTGCCGGCCGCGTACGCCCGTGAACTGGGCCTTGCTGCCCCCCTGTTGCCGTGGCACACCCTGCGCACGCCGGTCGCCGACCTCGCCGGGTGCCTCGCCTTCACGGCCGGGGCGCTGGGGAAGATCGCCGCGGACGTGCTGATCCTGTCCCGTACCGAGATCGGCGAGGTCTCCGAGGGCAGCGGGGGCGGTTCCTCGGCGATGCCGCACAAGGCCAACCCCGTGCGGTCGACGCTGATCGCGGCGGCCGCGCGGCGGGCCCCGCAGCTGGCGGCCGTCCTGTACGGCTCGATGGCAGCGGAGGACGAGCGGCCGGCCGGTGCCTGGCACGCCGAGTGGGAGCCGCTGCGAGACCTGCTGCGGACCGTCGGAGGCGCGGCGCGGGACGCGGCGGAGCTGGCGGAGGGCCTGCGGGTGCACCCGGAGGCGATGCGCCGGAACCTCGGCCTCACCGGCGGGCTGATCGTCTCGGAGCGGCTCTCCGCCGAACTGGCCCCCGTGCTCGGCCGGGCCCGCGCCAAGGAGCTGCTCACCGAACTCGCCGGCCGTACCCACAGCGAGCACCGGACACTGCGCGAACTCCTGGCCGAGGAACCGGACTTGACGGACGTCGACCTCGACGACCTGACCGATCCCGCCCACTACACCGGGTCCGCCGGTGTGCTCACCGACCGTGCTCTGGAGCGACGTTGACCGAGACTCTCCTCAACCACCGCGTCGAGGGCCCGGCCTCGGCTCCCCCGCTGCTCCTCGGCCCCTCGCTCGGCACCTCGTACGCCCTGTGGGACGCCGTGGCGCCCGAACTGTCCACCGCTCACCGGGTGGTGCGCTGGGATCTGCCGGGCCACGGCGGTTCGGCGCCCGGCCTGATCAAGGCGGGGGCGACCGTGGGCGACCTCGCCGACCTGGTGCTCGCGCTGGCCGACTCGCTCGGCGTCGGGCGGTTCGCGTACGCGGGGGTGTCGCTGGGCGGTGCCGTCGGGCTGCACCTGGCCGTCCACCACCCGGACCGGCTGGAGAACCTGGCGGTGATCTGCTCCTCGGCCCACTTCGGCGGCTCCAGGTCCTGGGAGGAGCGGGCCGGACGGGTGCGCCGGGAGGGCGTCGCGTGGCTGGCGGAGAACGCCCCCGGCCGCTGGTTCACCCCCGGCTTCACCGTGCCCCGGCTGGTCGAGGACCAGCGGACGGCCGACCCGGAGGCGTACGCCGCCTGCTGCGACGCGCTGGCCGCCTTCGACCTGCGGGACCGGCTCGGCGACATCGCCGTGCGCACCCTGCTGATCGCCGGCCGTCAGGACGCCGCTACCCCGCCGCCGCACCTGCGGGAGATCGCGGACGCGGTCTCCGCGGCCACGCTGGTCGAGCTGCCGGGCGCAGCTCATCTGGCGCCCGCGCAGTGCCCCGAGGCCGTCCTGACCGCGCTCCGCTCCCACCTCGACGGGGGCGCCAGGCGCGGCATGGCGGTGCGCCGCGAGGTGCTGGGCGACGCCCACGTGGACGGCGCCCAGTCCAGGCAGACCCCCTTCACGGCCCGCTTCCAGGACTTCATCTCGCGCTACGCGTGGGGCGAGATCTGGACCGACCCCACGCTCTCCCGCCGCGAACGCAGCATGATCACGCTCACCGCGCTGGTCGCCCACGGCCACTACGACGAGCTGGCCATGCACGTGCGGGCGGCCCGGCGCAACGGTCTGACCCCGGAGGAGATCGGCGCGGTGCTGCTGCAGACCGCCGTGTACTGCGGGGTCCCGGCGGCCAACTCGGCGTTCGCGACGGCCCAGCGGGTGCTGGCGGAAGAGGAAGGGTGACACTGCCGGGGACAGGCACAGGAACGGGTGCTGTGCCTACGGTGAGGACATGTCGACCATCCTGATCACGGGTGCCACCTCCGGACTCGGCCGCTACGTCGCCTTCGAGCTGGTCCGCTCGGGCCATGTCGTCCTCGCGCACGGCCGCGATCCCGGCCGTACCGAGCGGCTTGTCGCGGAACTGCGCACCGAGGGCGAGGCCGAGGCGTTCGTCGCGGACCTAGCCTCTCTGGCGCAGGTCCGCGAGCTGGGCGCGCGGGTCGCCGACGCGCACCCCGACCTGGACGTGCTGATCAACAACGCGGGCGTCGGTGCCGGCACGCCCGGCTCGGGCCGCGAGCTGAGCGCCGACGGCCACGAACTGCGTCTCGCCGTCAACTACCTGGCCCCGGTGGCCCTCACCCGCGCCCTCCTCCCCGTCCTGCGCGCGAACACCCCGGCCCGGATCGTGAACGTCGGCTCGGCGGGCCAGGAGCTACTGGACTTCGACGACCCCGAATTCACCCGCGGCTACCAGGGTTTCGCGGCGTACTGCCGGTCCAAGTTCGCCCTGGCGGCCCACACCTTCGCCCTGGCGGAGGAGCTGGCGGACACGGGCGTCGCGGTGAACGTCCTGCATCCGGCGACCTTCATGGACACCGCGATGGTGCGGGAGGGCGGAGTGGCGCCCTGGAGCACGGTGGCGGACGGCGCCCCGGGCGTCCTGGCCCTGGCGACTCAGGACCTGGGCACGGGCGCCTACTTCGACGGCACGCGCCCGGCCAGGGCCCACGAGGCGACGTACGCCCGAGAAGTACAGAAACGCCTGTCAGCGGTGACTGATCAACTGCTGGCGCTGTAGCGCCCGTTCCTTTCCGGGGCCACACCTCTCACCGCAGCCCCCGACCCGTGTCCAGCACCTCCCGAGCCTGAGCGGCCAACCCGTCCGCCCCACAGGATCGAGCCAGCGCCAGCCCCCGGTTCAACTCGGCCACCGACCGCGCGGCGATCCCGTACTCCACCCGTGCCGCCGCGTGCTCGTACTGGCAGGGCGACGCCTCCAGATAGGCAACGGCCTGCGAGGCCAGCCGTACCTGCCGCTGTCCGGTCTCCAGCGCGGCAGCGCACCGCAGCGCCTCGCCGATCGCCGTGTCCGTGCCGAACCGCTCGGCCTGCCGCCGCGCGTCGCTCGCCAGGCGCGCCGCCCGCGCCGGGTCCTCGTTCGCGAGGGCCCGGGCGAGGTCGAGCGCCCACGGCACGACCACCGGGTTGAAGTGACCGCGCGCGGCGGCCGCCTTCTCCGCCGCCTCCAGTTCGTTCACGGCCTCCTCCGTGCGCCCGACGGCGAGCAGCAGCCGGCCGCGCACCGACCTCGGGTCCGGCATGACGATGGTGGAGGGATACGGGGGCGCGAAGCCGTACTGTTCGGCGGTCTCCCAGGCCTGCTGGACGTGGCCGCGGGCGAGCAGCGTGTCGACGAGGTTGCAGGTGGCGGTCCAGTACAGGGGCAGCCCGCGGCCGACCCGTTCGGCGATCCGCAGGGACTCCCGCAGCGAGGTCTCCGCGTCCCGGAGCCGCCCGCGCCTGCGGTGGCCGAGGCCGACGTAGGCATGGGCGAGGGCGAGGTGGCCGCCGCTCCAGCCGGAGGACTCGTAGGCGCGCAGGGCCTCGTTGTACAGGCTCTCCGCGCGGTCGAGCCGGTCGGTGTAGACGTAGGAGTTGGCGAGCATCAGCAGGAGTTCGATGCCCCACTCGGTGTCGGTCCAGCCGAGCCCGGGCGCGAGCCGGCCGTTGACGAGGGAACGGTCGCACAGCTCGACGACCTCCTCGGCGCTCTCGCCCTGTATCAGCAGGTCGAAGCCGCGCAGCATCAGCAGGGCGCGCTCGGAGTTGTCGCGTCCTGTGCAGGTGGCTGCGAGGTCGGCGAGCCGTTCGGAGCGGCGTGCGGAGACGGCCTCGCCGGCGATGCCCTCCCACATGAACTGGACGGCCTGGAGCCGGAGTCTGGCGGGCCCTTCTTCGTGCCGGGCGGCCTCCGCCTCGACCGTGCGGACGGCCTCCTCCAGCTGGTCGTTGTGCAGGAGGGCCTGGGAGAGCCGGAAGACGGCGTCGACGCGTTCGGGACCGGAGAGGCCGGGCATGCCGAGAGCGCTCCGCAGATGGCCGATGGTGACGGCGGGGTTGGTGAGCAGGGTCGCGCAGCCCAGCTCGTAGAGCACGCGCGCGTGGACCTCGGGGAGCGGCGGTTCGCGCAGGGCTCGTTCGAGGCAGCGGCGGGCCGCGTCCGGGGCGCCGACGGCGAGGTGTTCCTTGGCCGCGTCCCGCAGCTGCTCGACGAGTTCCTCGTCGTCGTCCGGGTGCACCTTCAGCAGGTGGCGGGAGGCCTCGGCGATGCCGCGGCCGTCGTCCAGGACGATCTGGGCGGCGATGCCGTGCATGGCGGTGCACATCGCGGGCGGGATGGAGTTGTAGACGGCGGTGGCGATCAGCGGGTGGACGAACTCCAGGTCACCGGTGCGGGGCCGGGAGCCGGCCGGGTCGGGCGCGGTGAGGATACGGGCGGTGCGCAGGAGTTCGGCGCAGCGCTCGGCGTCGTCCACGGCCATGCTGGCGAGCTGGGCGACGAGGTCGACGGAGATGCCGGTGCCGAGGATGGCGGCGGCCCAGGCGAACCGGGTGGCGTCGACACCGAGGCCTTCGAGGCGGGTGACGAGTCCGCCGCCCCTGGCCGACCGGTTGAGGGCGCGCAGTTCGCCGGCCTGGGCCTCGACGGGTTCGAGCTCGCTGTCCTGGACCTTGGCGAGGAGTTCCACGGTCTCGTAGGGGTTGCCGCCGGTGACGGCCCAGACCTCGCGGCAGAAGGGGGCGTCGGCGTGCTCGCCGAGGGTGGCGCGGGTGAGGCCGGCGGTGGCGTCCGGGGTGAGGGCGCTGACGGTGCGCACGGGGCGGCCCGCCGCGGCGGCCACGGCGTCGAGGTGGCGGGCGCTGTCACCGCTGACCTCGCCGGGCCGCCGGGCCACCAGGACCAGGACGGACAGGTCGTCGAGGCGTTCGACGAAGGCGGCCAGCCAGGCCAGCGTCTCCTGGTCGGCCCAGTGCGCGTCGTCGATCAGCAGGACCAGTGGCCAGTCGCGTTTGGCGAGCCGGCGGACGGCGGCGACCAGGCCGTCGCAGACGCCCTGCGGGTCGGCCTGGCGGTCTCCTGGGTCGGTGATGCCGAGGGCGGGGCCGGCGATCTCGTACCAGTCGCCCAGGTACTCCCGGGCCTCCTCGGGCAGCAGGGAGACCAGGGCGGGCTGGAGGAGCTGCCGTACCACGTGGAAGGGGACGCTGCGCAGCGTCTCCACGCCACGGGTGGACCAGACGGTGCAGCCGCGGCGTTCGGCGATGCGGCGGGTCTCGGCCAGCAGCGCGGTCTTGCCGAGCCCGGCCTCGCCGCGGATCACCAGCAGGTTGCCGGCGGTGGAACGGTCGGCGCACAGGACATCGAGGGCCTCGGTGACGGCGGCGATCTCCTCCTCGCGCTCCCAGAGGGGAGCCGGGGCGCCTCCCGGGGCCTGCTCCTCCGTCATCCTGCTACCTCCCCAAGTCGCCCGAACGACGTACAGACCACGAGCGTAGCCGTCCTGTTGGCTGTCCGGAGGCGGGTCCGGGCAGCTGTGGCCGCGACGGGTGAAAGCGGGTGCGGCCCGACGACGCGGTACGGCCCCGACCTGCCGCTGTGCAGCGAACGGACCGTCAACGGGCAGGAACATGAGGCTGACTTTCGAAGACCGTGCAGTGCGCGAGCGGAACCGGCCCCTCCGGGCGCTGGCGGCGGGCTCGGTGGGGAACTTCATCGAGTGGTACGAGTTCGGTGTCTACGGCTATGTCGCGACCGTCGTCGCCGAGCGGTTCTTCACCCCGGCGGGCGGCAGCGCGGCCGAAGGGCTGGTGCGCACCTACGCCTCGTTCGGGCTGGCGTTCTTCTTCCGTCCGCTGGGGGCCGCCCTGTTCGGCCGGCTGGCGGACCGGCTGGGCCGGCGGCCGGTGCTGATCCTGGTGGTGGCGCTGATGACGGGCGCGACGGCGCTGATCGGCGTGCTGCCGACGTACGCGCGGGCCGGTGCGCTCGCGCCGTGGCTGCTGACGTTCCTGAGGGTCGTTCAGGGGCTCTCGGCAGGCGGGGAGTTCGGTGGGGCGGTGGCGATGCTGACCGAGTTCGCGCCGCCGGGACGGCGGGGGCTGTACGGGGCGTGGCAGTCGTTCACCGTGGCGCTGGGGCTGCTGGGCGGGGCGGGTATGGCGGTAGGCCTGTCCGTGGTACTGACGGCCGATCAGTTCGGCTCCTGGGGGTGGCGGTTGCCGTTCCTGCTGGCGCTGCCGCTGGGCGCGCTGGCGCTGTGGCTGCGGATCGGTCTCGACGAGACGCCGGAGTTCCGCGAGCCGGCCGTGGAGGCGGCCCGTGCCGTGCCGGTGCCGGTCGGGGCGGTCGGGCGGGCCGTCGCCCGGGTGATGGGCTGGTCGGCCGCCGGATACACCTTCCTGGTGGTGCTGCCTTCGTACCTCCAGGCGGCCCTGCACACCGGCTTCCGCACGGCGCTGCTGGCGACCGTGGTGGCGAACCTGGGGTTCGCTGCGGCGATCCTGCCGGCGGGGCTGTTCAGCGACCGGGTGGGGCGGCGGCCGGTGATGCTGGCGGGCGCCGGGCTCGTGGTGCTGCTGGCGCTGCCCCTGCTCCACCTCCTCCGGGACCCGGGGACCCCGGCCGCCGTGAAGGGCGCGGCGCTGTGCGGAGCGGGCGCGGTGGTGGGGCTGATGGCGGGGCCGGGGCCCGCGCTGCTGGCCGAGATGTTCCCGGCCCGGGCCCGCTGCACGGGCCTGGGACTCGCCTACGCCTTGTCCAATGCCGTGTTCTCGGGCTGTGCGGGCCTCATCATCACGGAGGCGGTGGGGCGGACCGGGAACCTCGACGTTCCCGGCTACTACGCGGCGGCGACCTGCGCGGTCAGCGTGCTCGCGCTGCTCGGACCGCGGCGCACGAAGGCGGGTTGAGAGGCGGGTTGGGACCATGCTGGTGATCGGCCTGATGTCCGGGACGTCGTACGACGCGGTGGACGCGGCTGCGGCCGAGCTGCGGCTGCTGGACGGCACGTTGCTGCTGAAGCCGCTGGGGATGGTGAGCACGCCGTACGACGAGGAGCTGCGGGAGGCGCTCGCTGGGGCGCTGCCGCCGGCCGCCGTGCCGCTGGCGCGGGTGTGTCTGCTCGACACCCGGATCGGGCAGGCGTTCGCGGCGGCCGCGGTCCGGGCCGATCGTGAACTGTGCGGCGGGCGTGCCGAGTTGGTGTCCTCGCACGGGCAGACGGTCTACCACTGGGTGGACGGCGGCCGGGTGCACGGCACGTTGCAGCTCGGGCAGCCGGCGTGGATCGCGGAGGCGACGGGGCTGCCGGTCGTCGCCGACCTGCGGTCGCGGGACGTGGCGGCCGGGGGGCAGGGTGCTCCGCTGGTCAGCCTGGTCGACCTGCTGTGGCTGCGCGGACGGCCGGGGACGCCGGTGGCGCTGAACCTGGGCGGGATCGCCAACCTCACGGCGCCCGACGGCACGGCCTTCGACACCGGGCCCGGATGCGCGCTGCTGGACGCGGCGGTCCGGGAGTTCACCGGCGGCCGGCTGGCGTACGACGTGGACGGGGCGCTGGCGGCGCGCGGCCGTCCGCACGGGCCGCTGCTCGAAGAGCTGCTGACGGAGCCGTACTACGCGCTGCCCGCGCCGAAGACGACCGGCAAGGAGCTGTTCCACGCCGGGTACTGGCGGGCGCCCGAGGGCCTGTCGGCCGAGGACGCGCTGGCGACCCTCACCCACCTGACCGCCCGGACGGTGGCGGACGCGGTGCGCGGCGTGGCGGCGACGGAGGTGGTCGCGTCGGGCGGCGGCACCCGCAACCCGGTGCTGATGCGGACGCTGCGCGGCCTGCTCCCGGAGATCCCGGTGCGCGTCTCGGACGAACTCGGGCTGCCCGCGGCGGCGAAGGAGGCGTACGCCTTCGCGGTCCTCGGCTTCCTCACCGCACACGGCCTCGCCGGAACGGCCCCGGCCGCCACCGGCGCCCGCCACCCGAGCGTCCTGGGCTCGCTCACCCCGGGACGGAACGGCCTGCGTCTGCCGCCGCCGGCACCGGCGCCACCGGTCCGACTGCAGCTCGAATGAGCTGTGCCGGTCCGCTCGAACGAGAGGTGCGGATCCGCTCGACCGGGGTGTGCCGATCCGCCTCGTCCGAACATCGCCGGATCCTCTCATCCGACTTTCACCGACGCCTCATACGGTAGGAGCATGACGCAGGTGACTCCCCCCGGGTGGTATCCCGATCCCGGGCAGACAAGTGACGGTCCGGCCACCGAACGCTGGTGGGACGGCAAGGCCTGGACGGAGCAGACCCGGCCCGCCGGGTCGGCCGCCGGCTGGGGTCCCCCGCCGCAGCCGCCGGCCGACGGGGCGCAGCCGGCCTACCCGGCGTATCCGGCCGGCGAGGGCTACCCCGCGTACCCGGGCTATCCGGGGTACCCGGCGCAGCCGCCCGCCCCCGTCAGGCGTGGGCTGCGTACCGGCATCGCGGTCGGCGTCGCCGTGGCGGTCCTCGCCGCGATCGGGGTCGCCGCGTGGGCGCTGACCGGCAACGGCAGCGGCGACGGCCGGCAGGCCTCGCAGCAGGGCCCGGGCGGTCAGGGCGGGTTCGGCCAGGGCGGCCCCGAGGGGCAGAACGGCGGCCAGGGCTTCCCGTTCGGCGGGTCGGGCGGCGGGTCGGGGTCCGGCGGCGCCGACGGGGGCGCCTCGCCGTCGCCGGGCCAGTCCGAGGCGCCGAAGGTCAAGGGCGGCGGCACGGTGTCGGACTCGATCAACGCCATCAGCATCCCGGTGCCGGACGGCTGGACCGGGCAGTCCATCGAATACGGCGCCAATGTCAGCTCCGACGACTCCTACAAGTGCCCGGGCGACACCTCGCAGACCTGCACCGCCGGCGGTGCCTACTCGGCGCCCGCGGTGGTGCTGGGCACCAAGGGGGACACCGCCGAGGAGGTCGCCAAGGCGGACATCGCGGCCAACGCCAAGGAGTCGTACGGCGGCAAGACCTACGGCGCGATCACCTCGCACGAGGTGCTGGCCTCCAAGGCGGTCACGGTGGCCGGGCAGAAGGGGTACCTGGTCCGCTGGAAGGCGATCACCAGCAAGGGCGCCGACGGCTACGTCGAGTCGCTGGCCTTCCCGTCGCCCGCGAACGCCCAGCAGATCGTGGTGGTCCGGTTCGGCGTCGACGTCGGACAGAAGGAGTCGATCATCGACACGATCACCACCGGCATCAAGGTGTCCTCGGGCAGCGGCAACGGTTCGAACGTCTGACCCTCCCGCCCCGGAACAGCAGTCGGCCGGGTGGAGCGCCCCTCCGCTCAAAGGGGCACCCCACCCGGCCGGGGGGTGCGCGCCGCCCCCGTCCCCACGGTGCGGCGCGAGCAGGTCGCCGTCCAGTCATCCCGTGGACGGCGGCCTGGGTCCTAGGTCAGTCCGAGTGCGGGCAGCGCGACGGCCTCCACGAAACGGACGAGATAGTCGGCGTCGGCGTACTCGCCGGTGAGCACGGGCCGCACCCGCAGCACGCCGAACATCATGGCGGGCACGTAGTCCAGCGCGGGATGCCCCTGGGGCACCTCGCCCCGCTCGACCCCGCGGCGCAGGATCTGCTGGAGCGCCGCGATCTCGGGTTCCACGAGCGCCTCGCGCAGCGCCTGCGCCAGCGCCTCGTCCGAGTGCACGGCGTGCCCCAGCGCGGAGAGCAGCCTGGTGTCCTTGCGCGACCAGTCGCCCGCGGCCCGCGCGACCTCGCGCAGGTCCTGGGCGAGTGACCCGGTGTCGACGCCGGCGAAGCGCACCTCACGGCTGGCCCGCAGCGCGGCCGCGACGAACTGCGGCTTGGTCTTCCACTGCCGGTAGAGCGTCGACTTGCTGCAGCGGGTGCTCGCGGCGACGCCCTCCATGGAGACGGAGTCGTAGCCGCACTCGCGGATCTGTTCGAGCACGGCGTCGAAGAACTCCCGCTCACGCTCCGGCGTGATCTTGGAGCGGCGCGAGGCAGCGACCATGTCCGGTCCGTCCGCGGCCTGCGACGTCATGTGCCCTGCTCCTCACTCGTTCATCACGTGTGGATCGCTTCCGCCCCGCCCGCCGTTCGGCCGGCGCGGAAACCTACAACCAGTGTGGCCTACGTCTATCGATACGCCACTGTACCGGTACTCGACCGTATCGGTACAGTGGCGTATCGGTACGCTTCCGTATCGAAGAGTTCGGGCCACCGTCCGGGACTCGCACAGCACCACCGTCAGTGAGGGGGCCTGGGATGAGATCCCAGTCCGAGCCGGCAGCAGCGGAGCCGGGCGCGATAGCCCGGCCGCCGCTCGTCCGTGAGTTCCTGCTCGTCGCGGGGCTCTTCCTCGTCTACAAGTCCGGGCGGCAGCTGGCCACCGGCCATACCGCCGAGGCCCTGCACAACGCCCACCGGATCTGGGACCTGGAACGGACACTGCACCTGCCCTCGGAGGTCGACGTGCAGTCCGCACTGCTGCACGGCGACACCCCCGTCCATCTGGCCAACACCTACTACGCCACCATTCATTTCCCGGCCACGCTGGCCTTCCTGGTCTGGCTCTACCTGAAGCGCCCCGCGCACTACGTGTGGGCCCGCCGGGTCCTCGCCGTGGTGACCGCGGCCGCCCTGGTACTGCCCTTCACCTTCCCGCTGGCCCCGCCCCGGATGCTGGCCGCGAGCGGCCTGATAGACACCGCCCGGATCTACGGCCCCTCGGTGTACGGCCCGCCGAGCAGCGACCACCTCTCCAACCAGTTCGCGGCGATGCCCTCGCTGCACTTCGGCTGGGCCCTGATGGTCGCGATCGGCCTGATCGTCGCCACCCGCTCCCGGTGGCGCTGGCTGTGGCTGCTGCACCCGGCGATCACCCTCCTCGTGATCGTCGGCACCGCGAACCACTACTGGCTGGACGCGATCATCGCCACCGCGATGCTCGGCGCCGCCCTCGCCCTGATCCACCCGCCGCACCGCACGGCCACGACAGCCGGGCGCGGCAACCGGCGCCTCGTCTCCGAGGAGCCCGTACTGGTGGGGGCCGGCCGATGAGCGCCGCGGCCCTGGTCGCCGTCGCCCTCTCCCTGGTCTCGGCCGTCGCCTACGCGGCCGCCGCCGTGGCCCAGGAGCGCCTCGCCGCGAAGACCGCCGGCACCGGCCTGCTGCGGCTGCTCGGCTCCGGTGCCTGGTGGGCGGCGGTGGGCCTGAACGCCGGCGCCGCCCTGCTGCACGTCGTCGCCCTGAAGTACGGCCCGCTGACCCTCGTACAACCACTGGGTGCACTCACCCTCGTGGCGGCGGTGCCGATGGGCGCCCGGGCGGCCGGCCGCCGGGTCACCGCCACCGAGTGGCGGGGCACCGCCCTGACCCTGCTGGGCCTCGGCGCCCTCCTGATCACGGCCTCAGGGCCCGCACCCCACCAGGTGCTGAGCCTCACCGAGGCCCTCGCCGTCGCCGGTACGACGGCCGCCCTGATCGGCGTCCTGTCCCGCCCCGGCGCCCGCCCGGGCCTGCGGCACGCAACCGCGTCCGGCTTCGCCTCGGGCGTCGCCTCGGCTCTCACCCAGACGGTGACGGTGGCGGCGACGGACCGCCCGGGTCCGGCCCTGAGTGCCGAGGTGATCGTGGTCGCCCTGCTGGTCGCCGCGTTCGCGGTGGGCGGCCTGCTGCTCTCCCAGACGGCCTACCGCGGCGGCCTCGGCGCCCCGCTCGCGGTCGTCACCCTGTCGAACCCGGTGGCCGCGGCGGTCATCGGCCTGGCCCTGCTGGGCCAGGGCCTCCAGGACGGCGTCTGGGGCGTCCTGCTCGCGCTGACGGGCGCGGGCCTCGCCTCCTGGGGCGTGGTGCTCCTGACCCGCGTGACACCGGCACCGGTCGTCGAACCGGACGACGAACACCCCGTCGCAGCAGTCCTGGCCCTGGACCCGACCCTGCTCCCCCGGCAATCACCGGAACCGAGGAAACTCACGTCTCTCTAGTGCCGGGGCAAGCCTCGTCGGCCTTGTGCGGCTGGGTGGGGGCCGGTCGCGCGGTTCCCCGCGCCGCTGAAGGGGCGACGCGCCCCCCGAAGGGGCGCAGGGAACCGCGCGACCGGCCACGAACCACCCGCGGCCGCCGCACGGCAGTCCCCCACGCCCCTCGGGCGCACGCTCACACCGTGATGATCGCCGGGTCGCTGACCCCCGGCTCCCCGTTCTCGACATGCCCGGCGAACCGCCGCACATAGCTCGCGTCGGACTCGGACGTGACCGTCAGGTCGTACCACCGCTCGCTGTGGTTGAGGTGCACGATGTGCGTCACGACCGCCCCGGCCCGCACCGTGAACGTCCGCCCCCGGCCGCCGTACCCGTCGGCCACCGCCAGCTTCACCGTGCCGCCGCCCCTGTTGGTGAAGGTCAGCTCGATGTCGTCGCCGTGCGGCCGCGCGGTGACCTCGGGTCCCGCCACCTTGCCGGGGCCCCGGAAGCCGCGCAGGAAGCCGTTCGGGCCGTGCACGGTCAGGTCGTACGAGCCGCCCGAGTACGCCGAGTTCCAGGTGTCGGAGACGGACTTGCCGGCCTCCGTGGTGTAGCTCCAGGGACCGTCGGAGCGGTTGTCGGAGGTCACCAGGAAGGCGGCACCGGCCTGCGCGCCCGACGCGAAGGTGAGCGTGAACCTGCCGGTCGCCGCGTCCAGCGCGCCGTCCACCAGCGGGGCGTACTTCAGCGGCCGGGTGGGCCGGGAGCCGCGCTCCTGCTTCGGCAGCGCAGGGTTGGCCGGCGGGGTGGGCACGTAGTCGGGGTGGCGGTTGCCGTCCGGCGGCCGGTAGCCGTCCGTGGCGGGCAGCGCGACCGGCTTGGTGTCCTTGCGGGAGAAGTCGAACGCCGCGGTCAGGTCGCCGGTGACGGCACGCCGCCAGGGCGAGATGTTGGGCTCGTGGACGCCGAAGCGGGCCTCCATGAACCGGATGATCGAGGTGTGGTCGAGTGTCTCGGAGCAGACGAAGCCGCCCTTGCTCCACGGGGAGACGACGAGCATCGGCACGCGCTGGCCGAGGCCGTAGGCGCCGGCGGGGTGGCTCGCGTTGCCCGCGAAGAGGTCCAGGGCCGGATCGACCGTGGACTTGCCCTGCGCGGCCGAGGAGGGCGGGAACGGCGGGACGATGTGGTCGAAGAAGCCGTCGTTCTCGTCGTACGTGATGAACACGGCCGTCTTCGCCCACACCGCGGGGTCGGCGGTGAGCGCGTCGAGGACCTGGGAGACGTACCAGGCGCCGTAGTTCGCTGGCCAGTTGGGGTGCTCGGTGAAGGCCTCGGGGGCGACGACCCAGGAGATCTGCGGCAGCTCGCCGGCCTTGACGTCGGCCTTCAGCCGGTCGAAGAAGCCCTCGCCCTTGGTGGCGTCGGTGCCGGTGCGGGCCTTGTCGTACAGCGGGTCGCCGGGCTGGGCGTTCTGGTACTGCTTGAAGTAGAGCAGCGAGTTGTCGCCGTAGTTGCCGCGGTAGGCGTCCTGGATCCAGCCCCACCCGCCGGCCGCGTCCAGGCCGTCGCCGACGTCCTGGTAGATCTTCCAGGAGACACCGGCCTTCTCCAGGCGCTCCGGGTACGTGGTCCAGCTGTAGCCGGCCTCGTCGTTGCCGAGGACCGGGCCGCCGCCCTGGCCGTCGTTGCCCGTGTAACCCGTCCACATGTAGTAGCGGTTCGGGTCGGTGGAGCCCATGAACGAGCAGTGGTAGGCGTCGCAGATGGTGAAGGCGTCGGCGAGCGCGTAGTGGAACGGTATGTCGTCGCGGTTCAGGTACGCCATCGTCGTGGTGCCCTTGGCCGGCACCCACTTGTCGTACTTACCGCCGTTGACCGCGGTGTGCGTGTCGTTCCAGCCGTGCGGGAGGTCCTGGATGAAGGCGAGGCCCAGGTCGTCGGCGTCCGGGTGGAAGGGCAGGATGTCCTTCGTGCCGTTCGACTGCTTCCATACGGACTTGTTGTTCTGGGTGACCGGGCGGGGGTCTCCGAAGCCGCGGACGCCTCTGAGGGTGCCGAAGTAGTGGTCGAACGACCGGTTCTCCTGCATCAGGACGACGATGTGCTCGACGTCCTCGATCGATCCGGTGCGGTGGTTCGCGGGCAGCGCGACGGCGCGCTCGACGCTGCTGGACAGCGCCGTGAACGCCGTGGTGGCGCCCGCGAGTTGGAGGAATCTGCGCCGGTTTACTTCGGGCATGGGTGAGCGACCTCTCATACTGACGCACGGGTTTGCCGGAACAGGGCGGATTGTGCGCGGGTGCGAGTGTTCCAAGGGCATCGAACGTCAGGGAAGGGTCCGGTGGCGCGGATGTGAAACTCGGCTGTACGTGAGGTAGGCGATCGGTAAGGAGACGGACCCGGCCGCGGCCGCGGGGCGGTGGCCGCGGCCGGACGGCCGGCCTCAGCCGATGAAGAGTCCCGCGGCGCAGGCGCTCTTCGTCACCCCAGCCGGTGAGGGCGAGCACCGCCACGGCGGCACCGGCGCTCAGTCGCCCGGACCTTCGGCGGAAGGCGGTGCGCTTCGCGGGACTGCTTCCTGGGCGTGCGGCGGACGGCTCGGTGCGCACGGGCCGCAGACCCCGCCGGCGGGTTGTTCGTATGACATGCGGCCGCAAGGAGCCACCGGCGCCGCGGATTTCGCCTCTGATTCCGTCGCCCGGTCATACGTGGGCGGGCCGCCGGCCGTCCCCTGCACAGGGAGCACTGTGCCCGCCCACAGAAACCAGCCAACTGCGGGCGGAAGGGAGTACGGCTTCCGCAGCGCCGGCGGGGCCCGTCCCGGTTCGGCACACCGGGCGTCGCGGCGGCTCCCCCCGGCCGGTGGGACGGAACGGTTCCGGACACGACGGCCCGGCCGTCGGCCTGCCCCGACAGAGGCCGCCGATATCGTTGTCGGCATCCGCGGGGCGGCGATCGGGGACCGATGTTCGAAGTACGTCTGCTCGGTCCGGTGGAGGTCTGGGAAGGGGGCAGACGGGCCCCGCTCGGCGGCTCCCGGCCGCTGGCCGTCCTCGCCGCGCTCGTCGTCCACCTCGGCGAGGTGATCTCCACCGAGCGCCTGGTGGACCTCGTCTGGGACGAGGAGGCGCCGGCCACAGCGGGCGCCCTGGTCGCCACTCACGTCTCCGCCGTGCGCCGGGCCCTGGCCCGGGTCGGCACCGCCGAGCTGGTCCGTACCCGGCCCCCGGGCTATGTCGCCGGCCTCGCCCCGGACCGGGTCGACGCCCGCCGGTTCGAGGAACTCCTCGCGGCCGGGCGGTCGCTGGGCCGTACCGAGGAAGCGGCGGACGTGCTCACCGAGGCGCTGGGGCTGTGGCGGGGTCCGGAGGCCCTGGAGGGGCTCGGCCAGTCGTTCGCCCGGATCGAGGCGGCCCGGCTCGGCGAGCTGCGGCTGGTGGCCCAGGAGGACTCCTTCGCTCTGGCCCTGGAACTGGACCGCGCGGACGGCGCCATCGCGCCGCTGCTCGCCCATGTGGCCGCGCATCCGCTGCGGGAGCGGCCGCGCGGCCAGCTGATGACCGCCCTGTTCCGCACCGGCCGGGTCTCCGACGCCCTGCGCATCTACCAGGAGGGCCGGTCGCTGCTCCGCGACGAGCTGGGCATCGACCCGGGACCGGAGCTGCGGGCGGTGCACCAGGCCGTCCTCACCCATGACACCGGCGTGCTGGGAGGCGGGCGGGCCACCCGGCCGGTCCCGGCTCCACGGAGCGGGCGGCCCCGCCCCGCGCCCTCCCATCTCCCGCCCGACATAGCCGACTTCGTGGGCCGGGCGGAGCAGGTCGAGTGGGCGACCGGACTGGTGCGGGGCGTCGGCGACCCCGGCCGGACCGCACCGCCGATCGGGGTGATCTCCGGGCGCTCCGGCATCGGCAAGACGGCCCTCGCGGTGCACGTCGGCCACCGCACCGCCGACCTCTTCCCGGACGGCCGCCTCTTCGTGGACCTGCGGGCCGCCGACGCCACCCCGCTGGAGCCCGCCGACGCGCTGGCCCGGCTGCTGCGGGCGATGGGCGTCGACACCGACACGCTGCCCTCCGGCCTCGAGGAGCTGACCGGCCTGTATCGCACCCACATCGGGCACCGGCGGACCCTGATCGTCCTGGACAACGCGGCCGGGGAGGCGCACCTGCGGCCCCTGCTGCCGCCCGGCCCGGGTGCCGCGGTGCTGATCACCAGCCGCCGCCGGCTGGTGGCGCTGGAGGGCGCCGCCCATCTGGACCTCACCGCCCCGGACGAGGCCGAGGCCCTCGATCTGCTCCGCCGGGTGGCCGGTGCGGGGCGTTCCTGGGCGGAGCCGGAGCAGGCCGCCGAGATCGTCGCCCTGTGCGGGCGGCTGCCGCTCGCGGTGCGGATCGCCGGTGCCCGCCTGGCCGCCCGCCCGCACTGGGCACCCGGCCGGCTCGTCGGCCGGCTGCGCGACGAGCGCCGCCGCCTCAACGAACTCAGTGCCGGGGACCTGGAGTTACGAGCCAGCCTGGAACTCGGCTACGCGGACCTCGATCCACCGGAACGCCGGGCGCTGCGCCGCCTCGCCCTGCTGGACCTGCCCGACTTCGCGGCGTGGATCGCCGCTCCCCTGCTGGACACAGGGACGGAGGAGGCCGAGGAGGCCGTCGAGCGGCTGGTGGACTGCCACTTCATCGACGTGGTCGGCGTGGACGGCACCGGCCTCGCCCGCTACCGCATCCACGACCTGGCCCGTGAACACGCCCGTGAGCGCTGCCTCGTCGAGGAGAGCACCGAGGACCGCACGGCCGCGGTACTGCGGCTGGCGGCGAGCTGGCTGGACCTCGCCCGGAAGGCCGCCGCCCGCGGCCCCGGCGGCGCGACCCGCCACTTCCCCGAACCGGCCGCCGTCCGCCCGCTGGACCCGGTGACCGAGGAGGCCGTCCTGGCCCGGCCCGCGGCCTGGTTCGCCGCCGAGCAGGCCGGGCTGCTGGCCGCCGTGACGCACTGCGCCGACCACGGCATGGCCCGCACCGCCCGTGACCTCGCCGGGGCGCTGATCGCGAGTTCCGCCGCGCTGTACAACCAGTTCGACGCCTGGTCCCGCGCGCACACGGCGGCGATGGCTGCGGTGCGGCGCGGCGGCGACGTGGAGGGCGAGGCCTGGCTCCTCACCGGCCTCGGCCGGCTCCGCTACGAACAGGACCGGTTCGAGGACTCCTACGCCTATTTCGCGGACGCGCTGCGGCTGTTCGGGGAGAAGCTGCCGGACGGTGCGGCCGTGGCGCTCGCCGGGATGGGCACCGCCCGCCGCGAACAGGCCCGCTACGCCGAGGCGCTGGAGCTGCTGGAGGCCGCGCTGGAGCGGTACGGCGACGCGGGCGACGCCGGGGGCCGGGCGGGCGTGCTGTACGGCATCGGCTACGTGCACCGCGAGCAGGGGCGCGGCCCGCGGGCCCGGGCGGCACTGTCCGGGGCGCTCGAGCTGTACCGGGCGGCGGGCGACCGGCACGGCGAGGGGCTCACCCTGCGCTCGCTGGCCCTGTGCGACCGGGCCGAGGGACGGTACGCGGATGCCGAGCGGCTCTTCCTCGACGCGCTGCGGATCTTCACCGGTCTGCACGACACCTTCGGCGTGATGTACACCGAACAGGCTCTGGCCAAGGTGGAGTTGCGCACCGGCCGGCCGGCGGAGGCGGGGCGCCGGCTGCTGCGCTGCCTGGCCGTCGCGCAGGAGCGCCAGGACCGGTTCGGCGAGGCGCTGGTGCTGCGCACGCTCGGGGAGCTGCGGCTGGCGGCCGGGGACACCGGCGCGGCCCGGGAGCCGCTGGAGGTGGCGGCGGCACTCTGGGCGGAGTTGGGGCTGCCGCTGTGGCGGGCCCGCACGGTGTGGGACCTGGCCGGGGTGTGGTCCGCGGACGGCGAGACCGAACGGGCGCGGGCGGCGCGGGCCGAGGCGCTGGAGGTGTTCCGGTCGGTGGGCGCGCGGGAGGCGGGGGAGCGCGCGGGAGGCGGGACGCCGTAGCCGGGCCGCGGCTGCCGAAGGCCTGCTGCGGAAGGGCTGGTGACGCGCTTGCAGGGAAGCTGCAGAGCAATTGCAGGGGCCCCGGGCACGCTGTCCTGCGTGACGGACATCATCACGCTCTCCGACTCCCGGGTCGCCGAGGTCATCGAGCAGGAGTGCGGTGAACCGCTGGTGGACCTGCGGGGGACACCCGGCCTGCGGATCGACCTCCGGCAGGCCGACCCCGACGGCAGCTACGCGCGCCTGCGCGTCGGGGCGCTGCGCCGGCTGCTCCAGGCGCAGGCGCTGCTGCCCGCCGGGATCCGGTTCCTGGTGGTCGAGGGGTACCGGCCACCCGACCTGCAGCGCCGCTATTTCGAGCAGTACGCGGCGGCCCTGCGCGCGGCCCACCCCGACGCCGGTCCGGACCGGATCCGCGAGCTGGCCAGCGCCTACATCTCTCCGCCGGAGGTGGCCCCGCACGTGAGCGGCGGGGCGGTGGACCTGACCCTGTGCACCGCCGACGGCACCGAACTGCCGCTGGGCACGGAGGTGAACGCCACCCCGGAGGAGAGCGCGGGCGCGTGCCGTACCGGGGCACCGAACGTGGACGCCGAGGCGCGCGCGAACCGCGCGTCCATGAGCCGGGCGCTGACCACGGCCGGCTTCGTCAACTACCCCACCGAGTGGTGGCACTGGTCCTACGGCGACCGGTACTGGGCCCTGCTGAGCGGGGCACCGGCCGCCCGTTACGGGCCCGCCGCCGCACCCGTCCGGCCCGCTTGACCGGCGGACCGGACACCTCTCTCACCACCGACGACCGACGGGGGACGACCGTGGAAATCCGTGGCGGCACGTGTACGCAGGACCCGCGCGACGACGTGGACGGCGTCGTGGAGTCCATGAGCCCGGGCGAGTTCGACGCCCGTTTCACCGCCGACATGCCCAGACTGCGCAGACGGCTGCTCGCCCTGACCGGCAATCCGTACGACGCCGACGACCTCCTCCAGGAGACGTACCTGCGGCTCTCCCGGCGGGCCCGCGCCCGGAACCTGACGCCCCAGCAGCATCCGTACGCCTACGCATGCACGGTCGCGCTGAACCTGCTGCGCGACTCCTGGCTGCACCCTTCCCGCCGGGAACGCGCCACCGACCGGCTGCCCGAGGCCGGCTGGGACGGCGGACTCGGCACGTACGAGGCCTCGGCCACGGCGCTCGCGCTGCTGAGCGTGCTCTCGCCGAAGGAGGCGGCCGCGGTGATCCTCGTCGACCTGGAGGGGTTCACCCACGACACGGCCGGGGAACGGCTCGGCGCCCATCGGGGCACCGTCCAGCGCAACCGGATGCGGGCGCTGGCCAAGATGCGCGCGGCGCTGGCCGGCTGAGCTCCGGGTGCCGTGCCCTCACGGGGGTGGGGCGCGGCACCCGGTGGATCCGCCCGGTCCCCCGTACCCGGTTCCACGTCGACGAAGGATGGACACCTTGAACCTCATCACGTCCGTCAGGACGCTCACGGTGGTCGCGGCCCTGGCCATGGCCCCGCTGCTGCCCGTCACCGCGCAGGCCGCGGCCCAGGACACCTCGTGCGGGGTGCTGGCCTCCGGCGCCTCGGCCACCGCGCAGGCCGCCGTCCAGGCGGCCTGTTCCCAGGTCGGCGTCTGGTACAGCTGGGGCGGAGGGCACGGTGCCACGCCCGGTGCCACGTACGGCTACTACGACGGCTCCGACCCGGACAGCCTGCACGACGACGAGCGCATGGGCTTCGACTGTTCGGGCCTGATGCGGTACGCGTACTACCGGGCGACCGGCTCCGACCTTCTCGACGGCACCGCCGACGACCAGTTCCACAGCCCGCAGGCCGCGGCCCGCTTCTCGGCCGGCCAGGGCACCGCCCCGCTGGTGCCGGGTGACCTGATGTTCTGGGGCAGCGGGTACATCCACCATGTCGCCATGTACCTGGGCGCGGGGCAGATGGTCGAGGCGTACGAATCGGGCACCCACATCCGGGTGACGCCGGTCCGCACGGGCGGCGACTACGCGGGCGCGATCCGCGTCAACCCGTCCGGCACGCCGATTCCCCCGCCCGCGAACGGCGGGTCGACCTTCCAGACCTGGGGCACGGGGGTGCACACGCACTCCACGCCGAGCGTGCACGCCTCGGTCGTCGACACCTTCGCCGGCCCCACGCAGGTCTCCGTCCAGTGCCAGGAGCACGCGGAGGAGGTGAGCGCCGAGGGCTACACCAACGACATCTGGGCCAAGCTGGCCGACGGGTCCTGGATGACCAACATCTACCTCAAGGGCCCGGCGGAGCTGCCCGGCATCCCGGACTGCGGCGGCGACAACCCGCCGCCGCCGAGCGGGGGCAGCACGGCGTTCCTCACCTGGAGCACGGGCGTGCGCACGCACAGCGAGCCGCACGTGAACGCCGATGTCGTCGACTACTTCCCGCAGCCGACGACGGTCAACGTGGTCTGCCAGGCGCACGCCGAGAAGGTCACCGCCGAGGGGTACACCAACGACGCGTGGTCCAAGCTGACCAACGGCGCGTGGATGACGAACATCTACATCGAGGGCCCGGCCTGGCTGCCGGGGGTCGCGACCTGCTGATCCGGACCCGGCTGCGGGGGGCCCGCCGAGGCGGGCACCCCATGGGCCGCCTATTCACTTTGTTGTGTATGCCGAGCCGCCCGCTGCGCCAGCCTCCGCAGGGCCAGGTCCCCCCACTGGAGGTTCTCCCGCTCGAAGGACATCCCGCGCAGCAGGGTGAGGTAGGGGCCGACGCGCTCGGCCTCGGCGAAGTACGCCTCCTCGGAGCGGCCGGCGAGCAGGCGCTGCCGGATCCGCTCGTAGCGGGCGAGTTTGGCGGCGGCCCACTCCATGCGCCCGGCGACGGCGGTCCGGACCGCCTCGATGTCACCGGCGTCCGCGCACTGCACCTTGACCAGCAGCTCGTCGCGGACCACCGCGGGGCGCCCGGGGGGTGCGGAGGTGTAGGCGCGTACCGCCTCGCGGCCGGCGTCCGTCAGCGAGAACAGCCGCTTGTTGGGCCTGCGTTCCTGCTCGACGACGCGGGCGGCGACCAGCCCGTCCGCCTCCATGCGCTCCAGTTCGCGGTAGAGCTGCTGGGGCGTCGCCGTCCAGAAGTTGGCGACCGTCGCGTCGAACTGCTTCGCGAGGTCGTACCCGGAGGCCTCGCCCTCCAGGAGGGCGGCCATCAGCGCGTTCCGCAGAGCCATGGGAGCACGCTAGCATGCGCCTACTCAACTTTTTGACTAGGTGAGGTGGACCCATGCATTCCGCGCACCCCGTGCACCCCTTCCGCAAGGCCGTCGAGAACGGCGACATGGCCGCCGTGGCCGCCCAGCTCGCCGACGACGTCGTCTTCACCAGCCCGGTCGCCTTCAAGCCGTATCAGGGCAAGCCGGTCACGGCCGCGATCCTGCGCGCGGTGTCGCAGGTGTTCGAGGACTTCACCTACGTACGGGAGATCGCGAACCCGGACGGCCGCGACCACGCCTTCGTGTTCACGGCCACGGTCGCCGGCAAGCAGCTCCAGGGCTGCGATTTCCTGCACTTCGACGAGGACGGGAAGATCGACGAGTTCACGGTGATGGTGCGCCCGCTGTCGGCCGCGCAGGCGCTGTCCGAGGCGATGGGCGCCCGGTTCGAGCAGATCGCCCAGGAGGCGTCCGCCGCGCGGTGACCCCCACGGAGCACGGCGCCGCTCGGTACCGCCCGTCCGGAGTCCGGCCGGTGAGGCCGTCGCGCAGGCCCGCGCGGGAGGAGACACCGGGCTTCGGGAAGGCGCCGCACAGATGGGCGGCCGCCGCGCACCAGGACCGCGGGCCGGGTCGGCGGACGGTCGCGGGGTGCGGCGGGGGGGCCGCCCGCCTACGGCTGCCCCGGCTCCTTCACGACCGGCACCCGCCACACCAGCGTCGTTCCCCCGCCCCCGGGCTCCCCGGGACAGTCCCAGTCCAGCCGGCCGCCGAGTTCCGCCGCGCGTTCCGCCATGTTCCGCAACCCGCTGCGCCGGCCCCCCGGCGGGATACCCACCCCGTCGTCCCTCACCGTCAGCACCAACTCCCGCCCGTCGGTCTCCACGACCACCTCCACACGGCCGGCGCGCGCATGCCGGGCCACGTTCGTCAGCGCCTCGGACAAAACCGCCACCGCATGGTCAGCGACCTCCCCGGACACATCCGTGTCCAGCAGCCCCTCCATCCGCACGCTCGGCGCGAACCCCAGCGCCGAAGCCGCCTCACCGGCCACCCGCACCGCACGCGCCCGCAACCCACTGCCCACACCACCCTCCCGCGCCCGCAACCCGAAAATCGTCGACCTGATGATCTTGATGGTCTCGTCCAGATCATCCACCGCCCGCAACACCCGCTCCGCAGCCTCCGAATGCTCGATGAAACGCCCCGCACTCTGCAACGTCATCCCCGTCGCGAACAACCGCTGAATCGCCAGATCATGCAGATCACGCGCGATCCGATCACGATCCTTCAGCACCGCGATCTCCTCCGCGTCCCGCCGCCGCTCCGCCAACTCCATCGCCAAAGCCGCCTGCGCCGCGAACACCTCAAGCGGCTCGGTCTCCTTCACCGTGAACAACGGCCCACCCGCCTCACGCGCCAGCAACACCACACCCCGCACCCCCGCCTCACCGGTACCGATCGGACTGGCCACCGCCGGCCCCAGCCCGGCAAACCGCGCCGGCTCCGGCGAAACCCGCTCGTCACGCACCACATCCACACTCGTCACCAACGCACCCCGCCCGAACGCCAACCCCATCAACGTCCGATCCGGCGAAAGCACCAACCCCCGATGCGCCTCCGCATCCACACCCACCGCGACCACCACCGTGAGCGAGTCCGTCTCCGCCACCGGGACCGCGACCGCGGCCAACGCCGAACCCGTGATCTCCCTCGCCTGCTCGGCGATCAACCCGAGAGCCCCAGCACCCGGACCACCCGACATCAGACTGTTCGTGATCTCCGCACTCGCCCGCAACCAACGCTCACGCAGCCGCGACTCCTCATACAACCGGGCATTGTCGATCGCCACCCCCGCCGCCACCGCCAGCGTCGACGTCACCGACACATCCTCCTCGTCGAACTGACCCCCACCCCGCTTCTCCGTCAGATACAGATTGCCGAAAACCTGCTCACGCACCCGGATCGGAACCCCAAGGAAAGAGTTCATCGGCGGATGATTCGGCGGGAAACCATACGAAGCCGGATGCCCGGACAACTTCGCCAGCCGCAACGGCTCCGGCTCACGGATCAACTCACCGAGAATCCCATGACCCTCCGGAAAAGAACCGATCCGGGCGATCTCCTCCTCACTCACCCCCACCGTGTGAAACGCCGACAACCGCCTGCCGTCCGGCCCGATCACACCCAACGCCCCGTACTCGGCATCCACCAGCACCGCCGCCGCCTCCACGATGCTCCGCAGCACCTGCTCCAGATCCAACTCCCGGCCCACCGAGAGCACCGCCTCCAGCAGACTGTGCACCCGATCCCGAGTACCACGCGCCGCATCCAGCCGCGCCTGCAACTCCCCCAGCAACTCATCCAGCCTGAGCTGCGGCAACCGCACCCGGGCCGCCTCATCACCCTCCACCGCACTCCTCCCGACCCCGTCCACCCACACACCGGCAGGCCCGGTCAACGCCCACCGTAATGCGAGCCGACCGGCGTGGACATCCGGATCGGGCAAGTCGGGCGGGCGTCCGCGCGGCGCGGCGGACAGCACCGGAAGGGAGGCTCCGCAACGGGTGCGCCGCCCGGGGCGCAAGGGCCGACCGGTCCCGAACGGATGGCCATCGGCACCTGCCACCGGGCACGGGCCGGGAGGAGACTGGGCTCAGGAGCGGCACCGGTCCCCCGCGGTGTCGCTCCGCGCCGCCTCGGCCACGGGGAGTACCGCGCGAGCGCGGCGGGGGTCACGGGATGGGGTCCAGACCGTACCGGGTGCGGCCGCCGGTCAGTTCCCTTCCGGTGACGAGTTCCGGCAAGATGCGGACGAAGACCTCCCGCGGTGACGGAACCCAGGACCGCGGGCCGTCCAGGACGAGCCTCGCGTGTTCGCCGGGGTCCCTGACCACGGCCGCACGGCCGGTCACGACGACGCTCCAGCCGGCCTGCGCGACGGCGTCGACCTCGTCGGCCTCGAAGGCGACGATCGAACCGTCGACGGCCCGCACCAGCTCCGAGGCCTCCGACGTGCGCAGGACCACCGCCCCGTCCCGGTCCAGGCGGAAGTTGACGGGCAGCACGGCCGGCAGCGCCCCGCGCGTGTGGACGATGCGGCCGACCGGCACCGCGCCGAGCAGCCGCAGGCACTCCTCCCGGTCGAGTTCACGGAATCCGTCGTTGGCGTACATCGGCCGTCCCGTCTCCTACTTCTGGCACGACAGCTCTCTCACGGCAGCTCTCCCACGACACCTCTCGCACGGCGGCGGCTCCGCGTACGACGCCGCCGGGACTCCGTCGGTGTGGCTCTGCAGCTCCAGCCTGTCCCGGCCCGGCGGGGTCCGCTTGGGCCGGTCGGCCCCCGCCGGTCGCCGGACGGTCCCTTCCGTGCCGGAGCGCCGCAGGACGGACCGCCCGGCACCGCAGGAGACGGGCCCTCCGGCATACCTCGGGACGGGCCGTCCGGCATACCTCAGGACGGGCCGTCCGGGGCGCCGAGGGGGCCGAACGGCCCTTCCACGCGACCCGCCGGCTGGACTTCGCTCTTCTCATGGCCGACAACCACACGAGGTCCGCGACGTACCGCACGACCCGTACCGACGGGGGGCCCACCGTCGTGACCCTGCACGGCGACCTCGACCTGCTGGCGGTTCCGGTCCTCTCCGTGGCCCTGGACGACCTGACGTCCGGTGCGGAGCCCGATCTGGTGCTCGACCTGGGTCCCGTCTCGTTCATCGACTGCTCCGGCCTCGGCCTCCTGTGCCGGGCCCGCAACCGGGTCCGGTACCGCGTCGGCAGACTGCGCCTGGTCACGCCGGACGACGACTTCCGCAGCCTGCTGCGCCGCACGGGGCTGGGTGACGCGTTCGAGCTGTATCCCGGCCTCCCCGAGGCCCTCGCCGGCGGGGACGCCTCCGTCCCGGTCGCCTGACCGGGACGGGGCCGGTGCCGTTCAGCCGTTCCAGGTCCAGTCGGCGACCTCGGGCAGGTCGGTGCCGTGCTCGCGGATCCAGGCCCGGTGGCGGGTGCGGGCGTCGGCCATCTGCTGGCGGACGGCGGCGGCCCGGACCGCGAGGCCGGGCACCCGGTCGATGACGTCCATGACCAGCCGGTAGCGGTCCAGGTCGTTGCGGACGACCATGTCGAACGGCGTGGTGGTGGTCCCCGACTCCTTGTAACCGCGCACGTGCAGGTGCTGGTGCCCGGTGCGGCGGTAGGTGAGACGGTGGATCAGCCAGGGGTAGCCGTGGTAGGCGAAGATCACCGGCTTGTCGGCGGTGAACAGGCCGTCGTACTCGAAGTCGCTCATCCCGTGCGGGTGCTCGTCCTTCGGGAGCAGCCTCGTCATGTCGACGACGTTCACCACCCGCACGACCAGCTGCGGCAGCTGCCGGCGCAGCAGCTGGGCGGCGGCGAGCACCTCCTGGGTGGGCACGTCACCGGCGCAGGCCAGCACCACGTCGGGCTCGCGGGTGCCGTCCCCGGTTCCGGCCCACTCCCAGATCCCGGCACCGCGCGCGCAGTGCACGCGGGCCTCGTCCATGGAGAGCCAGTCGAAGCAGGGCTGCTTGCCGGCCACGATCACGTTGACGTAGTCCCGGCTGCGCAGCGCGTGGTCCGCCACCGAGAGCAGGGTGTTGGCGTCCGGCGGCAGGTAGACGCGGACGACCTCCGGGCTCTTGTTGAGGACGTGGTCGACGAACCCGGGGTCCTGGTGCGAGAACCCGTTGTGGTCCTGGCGCCAGACATGGGACGTGAGCAGGTAGTTGAGGGAGGCGATGGGCGCCCGCCAGGACAACTGCCTGGACGTCTTGAGCCACTTGATGTGCTGGTTGACCATCGAGTCGACGATGTGCACGAACGCCTCGTAGCAGGAGAACAGCCCGTGCCGGCCGGTGAGGAGATAGCCCTCCAGCCAGCCCTGGCAGGTGTGTTCGGAGAGGATCTCCATCACCCGGCCGTGCCGGTCCAGGTGCTCGTCCACCGGCAGCAGTTCGGCCTGCCAGGCCTTCCCACTGGCGCCGTAGACGGCCTGGAGCCGGTTGGAGGCGGTCTCGTCCGGGCCCACCAGGCGGAAGTCCCGGCGCGCCCCGGTGTCCTTCATGACCTGCTCCAGCAGGTCGCCGAGGACCCGGGTGGGTTCGTGCAGGGCCGTACCGGGCTTGTCGACGGGGACGGCGAACTCGTCGAGGTCGGCCAGGGGCAGGTCGCGGACGAGCAGCCCGCCGTTGGCGTGGGGCGACGCGCCCAGACGCCGCTCTCCCTCGGGGACGCAGGCCAGCACGTCGGCGACCGGCCGCCCGTCGGGCCCGAAGAGCTCCTCGGGCCGGTAGGACCGCAGCCACGCCTCCAGCTGCCGCAGGTGCTCGGGGTTCTCGCGGACGCCGGCCAGCGGAACCTGGTGGGCCCGCCAGGTGCCCTCGACGGGGACACCGTCCACCTCGGCCGGCCCCGTCCAGCCCTTCGGCGTCCGCAGCACGATCACCGGCCAGTGCACGCGCTCGCTGATCCCCTCCTCACGCGCCGAGCGCTGCATCACGGCGATCCTGTCCAGCGCGTCGTCCATCGCCGCCGCCATGGCCCGGTGGACCTCGTGCGGGTCGTCGCCCGTGACGTGGATCGGCTCGTGGCCGTAGCCGCGCAGCAGTTCGTCCAGTTCGGACTCGGGCAGGCGGGCCAGCACGGTCGGGTTCGCGATCTTGTAGCCGTTCAGGTGCAGGATCGGCAGGACGGCGCCGTCACGGACCGGGTCGAGGAACTTGTTCGAATGCCAGGAGGCGGCCAGCGGCCCGGTCTCCGCCTCGCCGTCCCCGATCACACAGGCCACCAGCAGGTCCGGGTTGTCGAGCGCCGCGCCGTAGGCGTGGGAGAGGGAGTAGCCGAGCTCGCCGCCCTCGTGGATCGAGCCCGGCGTCTCGGGGGCCACGTGGCTGGGCACCCCGCCCGGGAAGGAGAACTGACGGAACAGCAGGCCCATCCCCGCCGCGTCACGGGACACGTCGGGGTAGGTCTCGCTGTAGCTGCCCTCCAGCCAGGAGTTGGCCAGCACGGACGGACCCCCGTGACCCGGCCCCCACACGCACAGCGCGTCCAGGCCGCGGGCCCGGATCACCCGGTTGAGGTGGGTGTACACGAGGTTCAGGCCGGGCGAGGTGCCCCAGTGGCCGAGCAGCCGGGGCTTGATGTGCTCGGGGCGCAGCGGCTCGGTCAGCAGCGGGTTGGACATCAGATAGATCTGGCCCGCCGCCAGGTAGTTGGCGGCACGCCAGTGCGCGTCCAGGGTGCGCACTTCGTCGTCGGACAGTACGGTGGCGGCCTGGTGTTCGACCTTGGACATCGGAATGACTCCATGGGTAGGTCATCGGGCGGTGGAGGCGGCATGGCCGGCAAGCAGGCGGCGGAGCTGCCGCGCAAGGTGTACGAGGCGGAACTGCTCCGGTTGCAGACCGAGTTGGTGAAACTGCAGGAATGGGTGCGGGCCACGGGTGCACGTCTTGTAGTGATCTTCGAGGGACGGGACGCGGCCGGTAAAGGCGGGACGATCAAACGGGTGACAGAGCACCTCAATCCGCGGATCGCCCGGATCGCGGCGCTGCCGAAGCCCACCGAGCGCGAGCGCACCCAGTGGTACTTCCAGCGGTACGTGGAGCATCTCCCGGCGGCCGGGGAGATCGTGCTGTTCGACCGGTCCTGGTACAACCGGGCCGGCGTCGAACGCGTCATGGGTTTCTGTACGAAGGAGGAGTACCAGCTCTTCCTGCGGCACTGCCCGATCTTCGAGCGGATGCTGGTCGAGTCCGGGATCCTGCTGCGCAAGTACTGGTTCTCGGTGAGCGACACCGAGCAGCAGGACCGGTTCCGCAAGCGCCTCGAGGATCCGCTGCGGCGCTGGAAGCTGTCGCCGATGGACCTGGAGTCGATCACCCACTGGGAGGCGTACTCCCGGGCGAAGGACGAGATGCTGGTCCACACGGACGTCTCGGACGCGCCCTGGTACCTCGTGGAGAGCGACGACAAGCGCCGGGCCCGGCTGAACATGATGGCCCACCTGCTGTCGACCGTGCCGTACCACGACGTGCCGCCGCCGGTGCTGGAACTCCCGAAGCGGCCGCCGTCGACCGGCTACGAGCGGCCGCCGAGGGATCTGCAGACCTACGTCCCCGACCACGCGGCGGGCCTCTGACCGAGCGGGTCGCGGGACGGTACCGCCGGGCCGGCCCCGGCCGGACCGGCGGGTGCCTCGGTGGCGGTGCGAAGCATGACCTTCACCTCCTGGGCTCGTGGGCTCCTGGTCTCCTGGTCCGAGGGACCGCGCGGGGCTCCTTCGGCGGATCCGGTTTCAGCATCGGGTTGGGGAGGTCCGGCGGGCAGGGGCCACTGGTCCCGGACCGGGGCCGCTCGGCCCATGCCCGGAGCCGGGCGGGCCGGCCAACCGACCGCAGCGGGGCTGCCCCGGACACCGGTGTCCGAGGACAGGTACCGACGGATCACGGATTCCGGGATCACCGGACGGAAGGCGGCGCATGACCCACGGCAGTGGCGGACACCCGGGGTGGCACCGGCTCGTGCCCGGACTCGTCTCGCTGTTCGGCTACCGGCGCGCCTGGCTGAAGGGGGACCTGCTGGCCGGGGTGACCGTCGCCGCCTACCTGGTGCCGCAGGTCATGGCGTACGCCGGGGTGGCCGGGCTGCCCCCGGTCGCCGGTCTGTGGGCGATCCTGCCCGCGTCGGCCCTGTACACGGTGTTCGGCTCCTCGCGGCTGCTGTCGGTCGGACCGGAGTCGACGACCGCTCTGATGACGGCCACCGTGGTCGCCCCGCTCGCCGCCGGCGACCCCGGCCGGTACGCCGTCCTGGCGGCTGGCCTCGCCGCCACGGTCGGCCTGCTCTGCCTGGTCGCGCGGGCCGTCCGCCTGGGGTTCCTGGCGGACCTGCTCTCCCGCCCGGTCCTGATCGGCTACCTGGCCGGTGTCGCCCTGATCATGGTCGTGGACCAGTTGCCCAAACTCACCGGGGTACCGGGCGCAGGGACCGAGTTCTTCCCCCAGCTCTGGTCGTTCTTCACCCACCTGGGCGAAGCCCACGCGGCGACCGTGGTCTTCTCCGCGACGACGCTGCTCTTCCTCCTCGTCGTCAGGCGGTACTTCCGGGTGCTCCCCGGCCCGCTGCTGGCCGTGGTCCTGGGCACGGCGGCCGTGGTGGCGTTCGACCTCGACGACCGTTACGGCATCAGGGTCATCGGGACCGTCCCGGCGGGTCTGCCCGATCTCGCCGTGCCCGACCCGGCCGAGCTGCCCGGCCTGGTGCTCCCCGCGCTCGGCGTCCTCCTGGTGGCGTACACGGACTTCATCCTCACCGCCCGTGCCTTCGCCGGCCGCGGCCCCGAGGAGGGTCCCGGGCTCGACGCCGACCAGGAGTTCCTGGCGCTCGGCGCGGCCAACCTCGGCGCGAGCGTCGTGCACGGCTTCCCGGTGAGCAGCAGTGCCAGCCGCACCGCCCTGGCCACCTCGGCGGGCGCCCGCAGCCAGGCGCACTCCCTGGTCGCCGGCGCCCTCGTGCTCGCGGTCCTGCTCTTCCTCAGTCCCCTCCTGACCCGGACGCCCGCGGCGGTGCTCGGCGCCCTGGTCGTCTACGCGGCGACCCGCATGACCGACCTGGCCGGCTTCCGCCGACTGGCCGCCTTCCGCCGCCGCGAACTGCTTCTCGCGCTCGGCTGCCTGGCCGGGGTCCTCGCCCTGGACATCCTGTACGGCGTGCTGGTCGCCGTCGGCCTGTCGGTGGCCGAGCTGCTGACCCGGGTGGCCCGCCCGCACGACGCGGTCGAGGGCCTGGTACCCGGCGTGGCCGGCATGCACGACGTCGACGACTACCCCACCGCCCGCACGATCCCCGGTCTCCTGGTCTACCGCTACGACTCGCCCCTGTTCTTCGCCAACGCGGAGAACTTCCACCGCCGGGCCCTGGCCGCCGTCGACGAGCAGACCAAGCCGGTCCGCTGGTTCCTCCTGAACACCGAGGCCAACGTGGAGGTCGACATCACCGCCCTGGACGCGGTGGACACCCTGCGCCGCGAACTGACCGCGCGCGGTGTCGTCTTCGCACTCGCCCGGGTGAAGCAGGACCTGCTGGAGAGCCTGGAGGCGTACGGCCTCGCCGACACGGTCGGCCACGACCGCATCTTCCCGACGCTGCCGACGGCGGTGACGGCCTACCGCGCGTGGCTGGCGGCACAGCCGGACGGGTGAGACGGAGGCGGGTACGGCAGTGCGGGGAACGGCCGTCCGGACCATGGCCGTACCGAAGGTCCCGGGCCGGAGGGTCCGCTCGGCCCATGGCGGGCCGGGCCCCGGCACCGCACGCTGGCAGTGGCAGCCCGTACCGACGTCCCGCCCCGGGAGGCAGGCCATGAACACCCCGTCGACCCTCAGCATGCCGCGCGTCCTGCCCGCCGACCGGCAGCAGCAGCTGATGCGCCACGCCCGGAAGGTGACCTTCCCGCAGGGCACACGGCTCTTCGAGGAGGGTGGCCACGCCGACCGGTTCTGGATCATCCGTACCGGCCGCGTCGAACTCGACATGCACGTCCCGGGCCGCCGCGCGGCCGTCATAGAGAGCCTCGGGCACAACGAGCTCGTCGGCTGGTCCTGGCTGTTCGCACCCCCCGTGTGGCACCTGGGCGCCGAGGCCACCACGCCGGTGCGCGCCTACGAGTTCGACGCCGCGACCGTCCTGGCCCTGTGCCGGGAGGATCCGGCCCTGGGCAACGCGGTCAGCCAGTGGGTGGGCCAGGTGCTCGCGCACCGCCTGCGCGCGGCCCGCAAACGGCTGCTGGACCTCTACGCCCCGTACGGCGCCGGCGCGGGCGTCTGACACCGTCCACTGCCGGCGTGCACCGCCGGTGGGGCAAGTGGGGCCGGTCGGCCCTGGTGCGACCGGCCCCGGCGGACGATGATCCTCCTGGACGGCTCGTGGTCTGCCCGCCGTCCAGGACAGGCCGGGATGCCGGGGACAAGGGGACGACATGGCAGAGCCGCGCACCTTCTCGGAGCAGGACCCGATCCGCGTGTTCCTGCTGGACGACCACGAGGTCGTCCGGCGCGGCATCACCGACCTGCTCGACGCGGAACCCGACATCACGGTCGTCGGCGACGCCGGCACCGTCCAGCACGCCCTCGCCCGCGGCCCCGCCCTGCGCCCGCACGTCGCCGTCCTCGACGTCCGCCTGCCCGACGGCGACGGCATCACCGTCTGCCGGGAACTACGCGACAAGATGCCCGGCCTCGCCTGCCTCATGCTCACCTCCTTCGACGACGAGGAAGCCCTCCTCGACGCGATCATGGCCGGCGCCTCCGGCTACGTCCTCAAACAGATCAAGGGCTCCGACCTGGTCTCCGCGGTCCGCACCGTCGCCTCCGGCCAGTCCATGCTCGACCCCGCCACCACCGCCCGCCTCATGCGCTCCCTGCGCGCCGACCCCGCCGAGACCCCGTCCACGCCACCCGAACTGGCCGGCCTCTCCCCCCGCGAACGCGACATCCTCGCCCTCATCGGCGACGGCCTCACCAACCGCGAGATCGGCAAGAAGCTCTACCTCTCCGAGAAGACCGTCAAGAACCACATCTCCCGCCTCCTCGCCAAACTCGGCGTCCAGCGCCGCGTCCAGGCCGCCGTCCTCGCCACCCACCTCGAACAGCCGGAGAACGGGGGCCACCCGGCGACGTAGGGACCACGAGGCCACGGCGTCCCCGGTCCCTCCGGTGAAGCTCCCCCCGGCCGGCACCCGCGCAGGCGTTCCCACAGTGACTGTCGGGACTTCGCCCGGCCTTGACGGCATCTTCGTGGCAGCTCCCGCGTCCGGCGGAGGCCGCCCTGCCGAGCCGCGGCGCTGGTCGTCAGTCCCTCGTCCCGGGCGGTGCGTTCCGTGTGCCGTCCTCGCGGAGTGCCTGTTCGACGGCGCTCGCCACGCGAGCGTCCTCACGCTGCGTCCGGCGCGCGCGGGCGCGGCGGGCGAGGAGAAGACCGCCGACGACGGCCGCGATCACCATGACCAGGAATACGAGGAGCGTCCACGGGACGGCCCAGCCGTGGGCCGTGGCCTTGACCGGGCCCAGTGAGGTGGTCGAGCCCGCCGCATCGGTGAGGAGGGGGGTGAGGGTCGCGGTCGCGGCCAGGTGCACGGCGGGGGCGACATCGTGGACGGGCAGTTTCACCTGCCGGCGTTCACCGGGGAGCAGTTCCGGCAGGGCGGTGCTGTCGTCGGCGTTCGTGCGCGGCCAGCCGAACGGACCCGTGACGGAGACGGTCTGGCGGGCCGACAGGGTGGCGTTGCCGGTGTTGTGGATGGTGTAGGTGACGATGGCGTCGCCTTTGGCGATCGGATTGAGCGAGCCGGAGTAGTCGACCTGCAGGTTCTCGATCGCGAGCTTCGGTTCGAGTGCGCCGCTGACCCGCAGCTTGACCCGGATGCCGAGGCGGCGGTCCACGTTGATGCCGGCGGCGTCGTCGGCCTGCTTCAGCGAGGTGAGGATGCCTCCCACGTGGTCGCCGGGCGTCGCGTTGGCCGGTACGGCGACGATGAAGGGTATCTGCGCGGACTTGCCGGGCTTGATCACGACGCTGCTGCGGTCGGCGTGGACCCAGGCGCCGATACCGACGGACTTCTTGTCCTTGGTGAGCAGGTCGAGCTGGCCCGTGGCTGTGGTGTAGCCGTCGGCGGCGTAGAGCGCCAGGCGTAGCGGGGTCTTGCTGCGGTTGACGACGACCATGGCGTCCTTGACCTGGCCGCCGGGGTTCACGTTGTAGCTGTAGCTGGACCGGTCGTCGCCGTACCCGTTCGCGGCCGTTCTGACCGTCCAGGTGACGTCGCCGTCCGCGGCGCGCGCGGGTCCGACGCCCACGCCGGATATCGCGTAGGCGAGGAGCAGGGCCAGGGCGAGAGCACGGACGAGCGCGCTGACGGTGGCCTTCCGACGGTTTACGGGTGCGTGCATTTCGGGGTTCTCCTGGCGCGGGGGCGGGGCGGGCACCGGACGGTGCCCGCCCCGCCGGGTGAAACGGTGCGATCAGCTGCTGAGAGCGGTGATCGTCAGGGTGGCGCGGTAACCGCCCTTGGTGACGGTGTCCGGGATCTTCAGGTCCAGGTCGGCACCGAGCTTGGCGGTGCCACGGGCGTGGCCCTGGACCGCCGAGCCGATGCCGCGCGAGACGGACAGACCCGCGCCGTTGCCGTCGTAGCCGGAGGCCACGGGGTCGCCGGCCTTGGCACCCGCGCCGCCGTCGAGGACGTACGGCGTCCAGCCGAGGTAGGAACCGGAGAACGTCTTGTCGGCGTCCCGGAAGTCGCTCACGTTGGCCGAGACCGACCACGGGGCGAGCGAACGGCGGGTGTCCGACACCAGGATCGGATTGATCTTGCCGCCGGCCTCGAAGTGGTCGCCGTTCTTCTCCACGGCGGTGCCGAGGTCCACCAGGCCGTTGTAGCCGTCGATCGTCCAGCCGAACTCGCCGGGAGCCGGGTTGGGAACGTTGACCTGGAGGTCCTGCTTGTCACCGTGGTAAGGGTGCACCGTCACCTTGTCGACGACCGAGCCCACGGGCTGGCCGGCGGGGCTGTTGTTGCACGGCGCGGCATCCGAGTTGGGGGCCGCGCAGGTACCGCTGCGGAGGTTCTCGACGACGAGCTTGTCGTTCCGCACCTGGACCTTCACGTAGGAGCGGACGTGCTCCTGGTTCTGGACCGAGTTGTACCAGTAGTTCTTCGGGTTGAGCGGGTCGGCACCGTTGCCCGCACCGGTCGTCCCGCTGTTGTCCGGCGTGGTGATGTCGTAGTACTTCGAGCCCGAGGCCGAGTTGCCCGTCACGTAGAGGACACCGCCGGGACCGGGGTAGACGTCGGCGGCGCCGGGCTGCTCGGCCGGGTTCGCCTTCTCGCCGTTCTTGATCAGGTAGCTACGGGAATAGCTGTGGTCGTGGCCCTGGAGCACCAGGTCGACGCCGAGCTTGGAAAACGTTGTCGGGAAGTCGACGCGCCGCTTCTTGTTGTCGCTGTCCTTGGCGTGGCTGGCCGGCGAGTAGATCGCGTGGTGGTAGACGAGGACCTTCCACTTGGCCTCGTTGCCGTGCTTGTTGATGACGTCGGTGACGTAGGCGGTGTGGGCCGCGTCGCCGCCGCCCTTCGCCTCGTCGTAGCTGTTGCTGTTGAGGTCGATGAACAGGACATCCTTGTAGATGTACCAGTAGTCACCGCCGGACGTGGTGGACGTCGCCCCGTCCTTGTAGTAGAGCGCCGAGTTGTCGGTGTTCGGCGTGGCGAAGTGCTGTTCGTAGGCCTTGCCGCCCACGTCGTGGTTGCCGATGGTGGCGGCCCACGGGTACTGGCGCAGGCCGTCGGGCGCGAGGAAGGCGTTCCACTGGGACTCGTTGTTGGCGCTTTCGACCTGGTCGCCACCCGACACCAGGAGTTCGGCGTCGGGGTTGGCCTTCAGCGAGACGTCGACCGTGTCCTGCCAGCCGGCCTGGTCCTGGGCGAGGTCGCCGGACGAACCGATCTGCGGGTCGCCGTAGAACAGGAAGTCGTAGTCGCCCTCGAAGTCCTGCGTCTTGAAGGAGTATGCCGAGGACCAGTTGCCCTCGCTGCCCACACGGTAGGAGTAGGCCGTGTTCTCCTTCAGGCCGGTGATCGTCGCGTGGCGGTTGAAACCGCCGCTGGAGGCGATGTTCGCCGCGCCCAGGGCGTCGAAGGTGGCCGCGCCGGCCGGGAACTCGCCGTTGACGAGCTGTGCGGTCGGGACGACCTGGACCTTCTGGGCCGTGTCCGTGGCGGAGTACCAAGTCACGGTGCGCTGGGACTCGTTCGAGCCCACACCGAGGACGATGCCGCTGAGCGTGGCGCCGTCTGCGGCACCGGCGGGGGTTGCCAGGGTGCCGCCGAGGGCCACGGTCAAGCCGAGAAGTGCCGCCGTGGCGCCTACGGCCACACGGCGCCGCGCAGGCCCCGAGGCCTGCGAGGAGTTGCTCGATCTCATGTGTGTCGTTCTCTATTCCTCTGGTCCACTTGCGATGTGCGTGAACGGAGAACTTGACACTCGGGTCGCAAAGTAAAGTGCAAGCAAAGGTGAGGTCACGGGACAGTTGACCTTGGTGCAAGGTCTGCGCGGATCTCAGAATCCGGACAGCCGTTGCACAAACCACACCAGGCCCATGACGGAAACACCGACAGATATCGCCCCTGTGACCCACAGGCCGGCCCTGCGCGAACGGCGTCGCAGCCGGAGGAGGAGCGGGAAGACCACGGCGATGATCGCCAGCTGGACCGCCTCGATACCCGTGTTGAACACCAGCAGCGACCACAGCAGCGTCCACGACCACGCCGCCTCGATCCCCAACGCGCCCGCGAAGCCCAGGCCGTGCACGAGCCCGAAGCAGAACACGACGCCCAGCCGCATCCAGCCCGCCCGGTCCAGGTCGAAGTGGCGCCGCCCCGCAGGCGCCAGGTCCATCGCGTGGTCACCTCGGCGGCAGATCCGCCACAGGTACCAGCCGGCGACCACGGCGATGGACAACGCGATGACCGGCTCCACGATCTCCCGGGGCACGTCGACCAGGCCCAGTGCGGCCAGCATGAACGTCACGGAGTGCGCCAGGGTGAAGCTCGTGGCCGCGAGCACGATCTCCCGCGGGCGCCGGGAACCCGCGATGAGCGCGAGCAGGAACAGGATGTGGTCGATCCCCGTGAGCAGGTGCTCGGCACCCAGTCGGAAGAACTCCCAGAACCGCTCGTACCAGGCCTGCGCGAGGGAGAACGACGGATGCACGGCGTCGAGGGCCGCGCTGCCGGAGCGACCGTCGATCCCGTAGGTGACGATCGTCTTGACACCCTTGACGTAGCCCTCGGCGTCCGGAAACAGTTCGCTGCGCACCGACTGCTCACCAGCCCCACCGGGACAGGCCCAGTCGAGCGGGAGCGTCACGTACGGAACGCCCTCCCGCTCCCCCGTCCTGAAACCCCCTGCCTGCGAAGGCGTGCAGGCCTTGCCGGCGGCGGTGACCGAGAAGCGCTCGGTCACGTACGACACGGCCGACCTCGTGTGGGCCTCCAGCGCCGCGGCCTGCTCGCCGGCGTCACCGGACTCAAAGGCGCTCGTTCCTTCACGGAAGAGGGATTCGTCGTGCTCGGAGTCGGCGGCGGACACGACGAACAGGTCGTACTCCAACTCCAGCGTCGTCCGCAGTCGGCCTCCCTCGGACGGGGCAAGGTGGGCGTACACGGTCGAGGTGAACCCGTGCGCAAGAGCGGACCGCTGCCCTGCGCACAGGAAGGCGATCACCGTTGCCGTGAGCCCGACGAGGGCGCGACGGACTCGATGTGACATGTGGTTCCTCCAAGGTTGCCCGTGAACCGTGCAAGCCTCGAATGAACCGGAACGGGCGCTTTGACGAACCGTGCGAAAACAAGTTCGACAACGGCGCCTTCCGCGTGGAGACAGCGGACGCCGGGAGATGAAGATGAGGGCGCACCACCCGCCCTCACTCGGAGAACGATCGCCTTGCACCCCCCGCTTCGGGCCGTCGCCGCGCTGACCACAGCCGTCGTGCTCGCTCTGCCGTTGACCGGATGCACCTCCGGCGACGACTGGTCACGACCGCACCCGGAACCCACCGCCGTCGGCGCCCCGGGCCCCGGATTCGTCGACCCCGCCGACCCGCCCGCCCCGGAGGCGACCGCCACCCCACGGCCCGGCTCCTGGACCGGGGTCCACCCTCCCGACGGCTACCGCGTCGTCCTGCTCACCACGGGCGACGACCGCCCCACCAAGACGCTGGTGAAGGCGGTCGAGGACTGGGCCGAGGACGAGCACGTCGACCTGCGCACCGTGACCGCCACCCACCCCGCACGCCTCATCCCGAGCATCACCGACGCGCTCGACCTGCACCCCGATCTCGTCGTCAGCGTGGGCAACGACCTCGTCGACCCCCTCGCGACGGTCACCCCGAACCACCTCTCACAGCAGTTCCTCGTCGTGGGGGCGGAACTGGCCGAACCCACGGGCAACGTCACCGCCGTCGACTGGTCCGGCGCGTCCTTCCGCGGCGAGGGCCTCGGCATGTCCTCCACGTACGACGCCACGACGTTCACCGCCACCCGCTGCGCGGCGGCGATCCGCGCCGGAGCCGCGGCGGTGCTCACCGGCGTGACCGGCATCGTCCTCTGGCTCGACCGGCACTGAGTTCGCCCGGCCGCGGTCTCGCCACGGAGGCCGACCGGTCCCGCCGAGAGCACGCACCCCGTGAGTGCGGACGGCATCGCTCATGGCGCCGCCGCCGACCGCGGGGAGGATCCCCTCCGGGATCGGCGGCCTCAGCAGGTCTCCCGTGATCGCGGCCGGGCGCTCGGCGGGGGCGGTGCGAAGCGCGCATCCACGGGAAACCGCAAATTTTCTTGACTGATCATTCCTGCGTTCAGTCGAGGGCATCCAGGGCGACATCGACGACGGCCATCAGCGCGTCCCGGTCGGGGGCGATGGCACCCATGACCCGCAGACCGTGCAGGGTCACGACCAGGTAGCGGGCGAGATCACGCGCGCCGCGCTTGCCGGAGAGCTGCCCGGCCGCCTGCGCCTCCGCGACGACCTCGGCCAGCGCGTCCTCCAGCAACTCCGTCGTCGACCGCACATGGGCGGCCACCTGCGGGTCGTGCGCGATCCGCTCCATGGCGGCACCGACGATCAGGCAGGCCCGGCGGCTGCCGTCCCGAGCGATCTCGTCCACCGCCGCGACCAGGGCCTCTCGCAGCAGCTCGCGCCCCGGGGCACCCTGACGCAGCACCTCCACCAAGGGCAGCGCGTGGCGCTCCCGGTAGCGGTCCATGGCCGCGAGGTAGAGGCCCTCCTTGCTGCCGAAGGCCGCGTACAGCGAACCGCGGCCCACTCCGGTCGCGTCGACCAGGTCCTGCACCGACGTGCCCTCGAAGCCCTTGCGGCGGAAGGCGTTCATCGCCGCCTCCACCGCCCTGTCGGTGTCGAACTCCCTGACGCGCGCCATGGGCGGGACCCTACACCTATCAGGAACGATCGGTCCATTTTCCGTCCGTGACCCACGCCACCTTCGGATTTCCGAAGAATTTTTTGACTCTTCGTTCCACATAAGCTTGACTCTGCCGCACCGGACCTTTCCGGCCACGGAGTCCGGACCCGCGCACCCCCACGACCGCGCCGTACGCCGTACGGCCCTCGGCACCCGGCTTCGCGCGGCACGACACCGTCCCCACCTGGACTTCCCCCGGCCGCCGCGCCGAAGAAGCGACCCCACGACCTCATAGGAGCCATGACATGAAGAACCCCATCGGTGTCGGCATCATCGGTGCCGGCCAGGCAGGTTGGGCCTCCCTCAGCCACGTGCCCGCCCTCAAAGCGCATCCGGACTTCGAACTGCGCGCCATCAGCACCTCCCGCCCGGAGTCCGCCCGGGCGGCGGCCAGGGCGTTCGAAGTCGAAGCCGCCTTCGGCCACCACTCCGGCCTCCTCGCCCACCCGGGCGTCGACGTCGTGGTCGTGGCCGTCAAGGTCCCGCACCACCGGGAGCTGATCTCCGCGGCGATCGACGCCGGCAAGACGGTCTACGCCGAGTGGCCGCTCGCCCTGAACACGGCGGAGGCGTCCGAGCTGACCCTGCGCGCCGAGGCCGCCGGTGTGCGCACCGCCGTAGGGCTGCAGGGTCGTTACCACCCCGAACTGCGTTACGCCCGCAAGCTGATCGAGGACGGGCGGATCGGCCGCGTCCTCGGCACCACTCTGGTGGGCTCGGGCATGGTCTGGGGCGGACAGACCACCCGCGCCCACGCGTACTGGTACGACCGCACCCAGGGCGCCACTCCCCTGACCGGCGCGGCACTCCACACCATCGACGCGCTGAACGTCACCCTCGGGGAGTTCGCCCACCTGTCGGCGAATCTCGTCCTCGGCCGCACGGAGGTCACGGTGACCGACGACGGCAACGCCGTCGTCCCGGTGACCGCCGCAGACCAGATCTCCGTCATCGGCACCCTGGACAGCGGCGCTGCCGCGTCCGTCTTCTACCGCGGCGGCACTTCTCGCGGCGAGAACTTCCGCTGGGAGATCAACGGCACCGACGGGGACCTGGTGCTGACGGCGGACTGGGGGAACCTCCAGGTCGCGGACCTCACACTGCACGGCGGCTTCGGCACCGACACGTCGGTATCGCCGATCGAGGTACCTGCCGAGTACTCCGCCGACATTCCCCCGGGCCTCGTCGGACCGCCCCGGAACGTCGCGGCGCTGTACACGAACCTGGCCCGCGACCTGCGGGAGGGGACACACACCGTCCCCGACTTCACCTACGCCCACGGGCGGCACCGGCTGCTGGACGGCATCGAGCACGCGTCCTCGACCGGAAGCAGGCCGCCCGGCGCGTGATCCCGGCACCGGCGGCCGGCGCACCGGCACACCGCAGGCCCGGCCTCCGCCGCACCGGCATGTCCCTCCCGACGGATTGCCGCGAACTACCGGCTCCTGCGCGCGGCCAGGACCCCCGATGCGACCGCAGTACCGTCACGGCCGCGCCCGACAGCCGAGGAGAGCCGTGCGGGCCCGCCCCGAGGCCGCGGGCGCGCTCAGACAGCTCATCCGCCGGTCGTCTTCAGCGCTGCCCGCGATCGGGGGCGGCCACCTCGCGTACGGCCCTGGCGACGGCCGTGAAGTCCTTCTTCAGGATCGCGTCGTGGTTGCTGGCGACCTTCGCGCCGAGCCGGAGGTTCGGGTTTCGCCCGAACACCTCGTCGAGGCCGGCGCGGATGCGTTCCTGCTCGCCGCCCTTGCTTCCGAGGGACGCCCCGGAGGCCAGCACGTACCGCACCGGAACGGTGATGCCGTCCAGCACGGGACCCAGTGCGCGTTCCCGGGAGATCCTGCCCAGCTCGATGTTGCAGTCCGCCATCTGCGCGGGGGTCATCCGAGGGGTCAGGCCCGTCGGACGCAGCAGCGGCAGGAACCAGCCCATCCGCCGGAACATCGTCCGGATCCGCTGCTCCATGGCCGCGTCCAGCCAGTCGTACGGCTGTGCGCCGTCGACGAGGACCGCACCCAGGCAACGCTCCGGGTTCCGGTGGGCCCAGTGCGCCCCGACGAACGCGCCGTACGACCAGCCCACCACCAGCGCCCGGTCGACACCCCGGGCCGCGAGGACGGCGTCGACGTCCCGGACGACGGCCTCGAAGGAATAGTCGGCCGAGCGCTTCGACTTCGTGCCGCGGGCCCGCTCGTCGTAGGTGATGTGCCGCCACCCGGTGCCCAGTTCGGCGATGACCCGCCGCCAGTACCCCTGCGTGGCGAACTGGCCGTTGAGGTAGACCACCGGGGTGCCGGCACCGCCGGTGTCGGTGACCGCCAGGGCCGTGTCGTCGACCGGCACCAGGCCCGTCCACGCCGAGCCGTTCGAGGAAGTGCTGTTCTTCGTCACGTCGTTGTTCCCCCTGATCGTGTGCGCTGTCGGGTACGACTCCTACGGGCCGGGCCCTGCACATGGCTCGCGGCGGGCCCGGCCGGGGCGGTTCCGGTGCCGCTTCGTCAGAGGCTTCGGGCGGTGATGTCGCCGCGGGAGGTGGTGGCGCGGATGTCCAGCTCGGTGCTGCCGTCGTTCTTGAGGGCGTTGCTGACGCGGCCGTAGTCGGTACCGGCGTCCAGGGCGGCCGAGACACCGGCGGCCGCGGCGACCGAGATGTCGCCGTCCTGGGTGCGCAGGACCACCGTGCCGCGACCGGCTTCGTTGATCCGGATGTCGCCCCGTGCGGTGCTGATCTCCGCGGAGCCACCCAGCCGGCCGACCTCGACATCGCCGTCCGACGCGACGAGGCGGACACTCGCGGCCTCGTCGATCTTGATCTCGCGGTATGCGCCTTCGAAGGCGACGTCGCCCAGGCGCCCGACGCCGCGCAGCTCCGCGCCGGCGGCCTTGCCCTCGACGCGCGAGCCGGCGGGCAGCTGGACGGTCACCTGAAGGGAGCCGGAGGCGCCGAAGAGCTGGTTGCCGGGGGCCGACGTCGTGATCCGCAGCACGCCGTCGGCGTAGGTGACGGTGGTCTGCTCGACCGCCTTGGTGTCGCGGTTCTTGGCAGGGTTGGCAGGCAGGACCTCGACAGTGGTGTCGGCGCGGTCCGCGGCGAAGAGCTGGACGCGTCCGGCGGGGATATCCACGACGGCGGTGATCGGGGCGGGGGGGGGCGAACTTCTGCATCACTGTCTCCCATGACTCACTGTTTCCGATGAACGAAAGCTACGTTGCGTTCAGGAATTCAGCAACGCATTGGTTGCACGTACTCTTTATTTATGCAGGTAGATCGAGAGATAGTGTCGCACTGACCGTTGAGGTTAACGCAACGAAGATGTCATCCATTGCAATGGACTGAGAGTGAACGCTACTCTGGGGACGGCAGGGACCACCGAGGGGCACGAAGGAGACCGCGATGCCGGGAGGCAGGCTCACCCAGCAGGAACGCCAGCAGATCGCACTGGGACTGGCCGACGACCTCGCCTACGCCGAGATCGCCCGCCGCCTCGACCGTCCGACCTCGACGGTCACCCGTGAGGTGATGCGCAACGGCGGCCCCACCGCCTACCGCGCCGACCTGGCCCACCGCGCCACCGAACGCCGCGCACACCGGCGCAGGCAGACCACGCGCCGAGGGACCGGGACACCCGTGCCGGCCTACGGGCGCGATCCCGAGGCCGTGCGGGAGTACGAGGAGACGCTGACCGCCGTCATGATGGCTTCGGGCATGACCGCGATGCCGGCCCGGGTGATGGCCTCCATCACCCTCACCGACACCGGCAGCCTCACGGCATCCGAACTCGTCGAGCGCCTCGAGGTCAGCCCCGCGTCCGTCTCCAAGGCGATCGCGTTCCTGGAGAGCCAGAGCCTCGCCCGCCGGGAACAGGGCGGAGGCCGCCGTGAGCGCTACATCGTCGACGACGACATCTGGTACCAGTCGATGATGGCAAGCGTCCGGGCCAACGCCCGGGTCGTCGAGATCGCACGGCAGGGCGTCGACGTCCTCGTCCCCGGCACCCCGGCCGCCAACCGCCTGGAGAACGTCGCCCGCTTCCTCGACTTCGTCAGCGAGAGCCTTGCCCGCGCGGCGGAACAGGCCCGCGAGATCCTGCACACGAAACCCGGCACGCCCTCCGCCGGCACCGACCGGCCAGGTCCGGACAACGGATAGGAAGGCGTCTCGGCCCACGGCCGCCATGGGGCACCGTGCCACTGGACAGGTCCGCCAGTTCCGCGCCGCAACCTCCCGACCGACCGGCTGTCCGCCTGCCCGCCCGCCGGCCCGGTTCACACGCGCGCCTGGCATTGTGACCGTCTCGCTTCCCCGCCTCGATGAACGGGTGCGCCGTCACCGGGTCTCCTTCGCGAAGAAAACCGTGGCCCGCCTGAAAATCTCCACGCCCTCCCGCAGCCGACGGTTCTCCCGCCGCTGTGCGGCCAACTCCTGGCGTTCGCTGCCGGTCCGCCCGTCACGCGGCGTGAACGAACGGCGAGGCCGAGGCCTCTTCTTCCCCATGCTCTCCATGACGGACATCCCTCCGGGACAGAACCCCTGATCTCCAACGTCCGGCACAGCAGATCAAGCCCAGTTGTGACCTGCACCGTCAGCCGGTGCAGGTCACACGCTCCCAGGCTCCACACATCCCCGGGCTCGACATGTCGCTGGGTGGCGCCGGCTGCGTGGCCCTAGTGTGAGGTCACCTTGAAGGTGCCGTTGCCCTTCACCTTCAGGTGGACATAGCCGGATTCGAACTGCCCTTGGGTGACTCCCGCCGCAGCGGCGAAGGATCCGTGGCGCCAGACCACGTCACCGTTGACCACAACGGTTCCGGTCCGGCCGGAGACCGGGATGGCGATGGTGCCGCTCGTCCCCTCGGGGGTGTTGACGGTCAGGCTGAACTGGTTCTTGCCCTTGTCCGCGGTCCAGTTGACGCTGAGGTCTCCGTGCGGGGTGGGAACATTTCCCCGGGTCCAGGTGAGGTCTCCGGGATGGGGCTGCACCGTCCAGGTGCGGTAGCCCGCCGTGTCCGGACGAACGCCCAGGACGTAGCCGGACAGTGCGGACGTCGGGGCCGTGGACCAACCGTGGGACAAGCTCGCTCCCGACCCGAGGCCCGGTGTGCCGTCCTGGCCGGAGATGTTCTCCCACATGGTCCCGGTCTGGTTCGGGCCGGGAGCGATCATGTGACCCCACACGTCGTGCAGGAGCTCTTGTGCGTTGGCGGTATCCCCGGCCGCCAGACGGGCCTGGAGTTCGAACCCGCTGACGAAGGGACTGACCAGGTCCTTGTTGCCGGCGTCGGAAGAGAAGGGATGCGGTCCGTAAGGGGTGCTCCACAGCGAAGACTTGAGCTCGGACAGGATCTCCGCCTGCTTCGCGGCCGGGGCAACTCCGTACAGGACCGCCAGAGCGTTGGCGTCCTGCGCGACGCCGGACTGGGTGTCGCTGATCTTGTAGAGGCCGCTCGTCGGGTCGTAGAGACGTTCGTTGATCCGCTTCTGCAACGCCCCGGCATCGGCCTGGTAGGCAGCGGCTTGTGAGGTGTCTCCGGCCGCTGTGGCCAGTGCCGCGCCGTCCAGCAGTGCCTTGTAGTAGAGGATGTTGTAGGCCGAGACCTCGCCGCCCTTGTCGGTGTCGTAGAAGTCCCAGTCCGCACCGTCGACACCGGCGCGGGTCGAGAGCAGGCCGTTCCCGTCCAGCCTGGTCGCGTTCCACGCGAGTTCACGCTGGACGACGGGCCATTCCTTGGTGACGAAGTCCTTGTCGCCGGTGTGGAGGTAGTAACTCGCCAGATCCGCAACGAAGTACATGGAATACGTGGCGGAGTAGCTGGCCGTCTCGCCCGGGGTGAGGGGGCCGAGGTGCGCCACGCTCGCCGGGTGGAGAGCGCCGGGTACGAATCCACTGGAGAGCTGTCGGCTGCCCAGCAGGTCCAGCGACTGTTTGATGTACTCCGGATTGTTCACGGAGTAGTAGTCCGTGAGGCCCTCCACCAGGATGTCACCGCTCCAGATCGCGCGGTCGCGCCGCGCGCCGTCGAGAACCGATGCCACCGCGTTGGATCCGGGCGGAGTGAAGTCGGGGAGGGAGGCGGACGCGGTCAGCGGATTGCTGTAGAGCGTCTTGCCGTTGCCGCTGACGACAGTGAGGTCCTTGAAGGACGCCTCCTCGTCGCCGAACTCACGAAAGCCGATGGTTCCGCTTGGAAAGGCCACGGCGCCGGCGGGCAGTGCCGAAGTGTCGACATGATCGATCGGCTGGCCGTCCAGCAGGATCGAGATGCCGGTTCCGGACACCGTGGTGGCCACCGTGTGCCAGGTGCCCTCGGCCAAGGGCGACGGCAGAGCCACGGAGCCGATGCTTGTGTAGGCGCCGTCGTGGACGCTGAGTTCCTGCAGGGTGTTCGGGGCGCCGCCGGTGTCGGTGCTGTCATCGAGGATGAACAGGTAGCCGTTCTGCGAGTTCTGCGCGCGGGCCATCCACCCGGCCTGGTCGTGGAGAATCCTGGTCCGGAAAGTCGCCGTGTAGTCACTCCAGGACGAGCCGCGATTCAGGACGCCGGCACCGTCGTTCACTCTCGAACCGCCGGCACTCAACGCGCCGTCCTGGATCGACCAGCTCCCGGGAAGCGAGTTGGCCGGGACGAGATCGGTCTGCAAGGTGTAGGCCCCGGCGTACCAGATCTTGTTCAGCTCGTCCGAACTCGACAGGAAGTGACCTTGGTATCCGCTCGCCTGAGTTCGGTCGGCGATGTACTTGATTCCGACCTTGCTGAGCGTGACGCGGCCTGGGTCGGAGAGCGTTATCTGCTCGTACCGCTCGCCTCCTTGCGCGTAGCGGTTGGTGATCGTGGCCGGTCCGGAGACCGGGTAGGTGTCGAACCGTGAACTGTCGCCGTCTGCCCACGGTGCCGCCCCGTCACCCGACGGGCTCATGTACTCCCGGCCCTCGCTGTACGCGGCCTTCAGAGTCGGGGAACCGGACTTGGCGGAGACGGTGAAGTAGGGTAGGCCGCCCGTCTCCTGGCCGTAGTCGAGAAGGATGGTGGGCGCTTCTCCCTCGGCGGTGTAGGTCAGCGTCGTGCTGCCGGTGCCGCCGCACAGAAGGTTCCGGGCGCCTTCGACCGGCCCTGTCGTGCTGACCACGGAAACCGGGCAGACGTCGGAGTGCTTCGGGGTCTGGACGTACTGCCGCCAGTCGGTCGTGACCTGGGGCGTCCTGGTCTGAGTGGTGTGTTCCGCGGCGGACACGGCCACGGGCTGGGTGAGCGCGGCCACGATGAGGGCAAGGCCCAGAGCGAACGTCGCACCGGCCCAACCGCGTCTGCGGGGCGGACGTCTTCTGCCGGAAATGATCATTGAAACTCCGAGGTTCGAATGCTGCCTTGGCGGCTCTCAGGTCAGCGGCGCTCAGCGAAGAACGCGCAGGCCAAGAGGGATGAGTGACGGTTCGAATCCCATTTGAAACGTTTCATTCAGATTCTGCAAAAGGCAAGGTATGCAGTAGCTGTGAGTGCGTCAACCCATGGCGCACGACTCGGCATGCGCCACAGCGCCGGGCGTCTCGCGGCATGGCACGTTCGCGGTGAACCCGCCCGCCGACACCACCGTCACCGACGCCCCCACACCAGCGGGCCCACCCCGCGACGGATCGACCTTCCCGCCGCCGCGACCCTGCTGCCGATGATCGAAATCAACCGAAGGCCGCTCAGCAGTAGTGGTGGGCAGGCGTTGCATGGGCAGGCGTTGCAGATGACGCTCGTCGGCCCCGGAGGGCGCGCGCCGACTGATTGACCGTCCTGGGCCGGACGGGGAATCCTCCGGTCACGGTCCGGTGCCCACCGAGCAGAGACGTCGCCCTGAATCACCGCGTCTGCTTGTGAACACGGCCCGGCCGCCGTCTCCGGCAGGAGACGGCGGCCGTGGTGGGTGGCGGTGCGTGAAGGAGGTCAGACCGCGGTGGCGTTGATGGTGACGGGGATGTTGCCGCGGGTGGCCTTGGAGTAGGGGCAGATCTGGTGGGCGGCCTCGGCGAGGTCGGTGGCGGTGTCCTGGTCGACGCCGCCGATCTCGAGGTCGAGGACGGCAGCGAGACTGAAGCCGTCGTCGCCGTGAGCGAGGGTGATCTTGGTGTCGATGGCGGTGCTGGTGAGTCGGATCTTGCGCTGGGTGGCGGCGAGGCGAAGAGCCCCGAGGAAGCAGGAGCCCCAGCCGGCGGCGAACAGCTGCTCGGGGTTGGTGGCGTCGCCGGCGCCACCGAGTTCCTTGGGCAGGGCGAGGGTGGCGGTCAGGAGGCCGTCGTCGGACTGGACGCGGCCGCCGTTGCGACCTTCGCCGGTGACGTTCACGGAAGCGGTGTAGTTGGCCACGGTGGTTCTCCTTCTTCTGCGGTGCGGGGGTACGACTGAGTCACGAGGGGCCCGAGGGTGTCTGTGTGCAGCGGCCGACTTCCCGGGGATGCGGGGCGGCGGTTCAGCGCGTGGCGGTGCGGGCAGCCTGTTCGATGACGCGGGTGACGGTGCCGGGGCGCGAGACCGAGACAGCGTGGGACGCGGCGATCTCGGTGGTGTGGGAGTGGGCGCGCTTGGCCATGAAGCGCTGAGCGGCGGGCGGGATGTTCTTGTCGTTAGTGGTGATCAGGTCCCAGGAGGGGATGGTCTTCCAGGCGGTCTCGGTGGCCTTTTCCTCCAGGGCGGAGGAGGCGACGGGGCGCTGGGTGGCGGCCATCAGGTCGGTGACGGGGGTGGGGACGTCGGCGGCGAACTGGTCGTGGAACTTGTCGGCCTTGATGTAGAGGTCGGTTCCGGTGCCGCCGCCGGGGAGCGGGAAGGGCACGGCGTCGAGGGTCGGGCCGAGGGTGCTGCCGGGGTACTTGTTGGACAGCTCCAGTGCGCTCTCGCCCTTGTCGGGGGCGAAGGCCGCTATGTAGACGAGGGCCTTGACGTTGGGGTTGCCGGCGGCGGCCTGGGTGATCACGGCGCCGCCGTAGGAGTGGCCGGCCAGCACGATCGGGCCCTTGACGCTCTTGAGGTAGCTGTTGAGGTAGTCGGCGTCGCTCGCCAGGCCGCGCAGCGGGTTGGCGGGGGCGACCACGCGGTAGCCGTCGTGCTGGAGGCGCTTGACGACGCCGTTCCAGCTGGAGGAGTCGGCGAACGCGCCGTGGACCAGGACCACCGTGGGCTTCGTGTCCGGCGTGTGGTGTGCGCCGGTGGCGTCCGCAGGGGCGGTGACCGCCAGGGCCAGGGCCGCCGCTGCGGCGGCGGCGCCGAGGACGGCGACACGCTTGCGGGTGGGGCGGAGGGCGGTCGTGAGCTTCATGGCGATTCCCCTTCAGGTATGCGCTGATTCCGGTCGGCCGGCCGCTTCGGGCGTTGCCGTCCTTGCCGACACGGAGAAACCTAGCGAACACTTCTATTGTGCACAAGTTAGTTGTGCACAATCCTTTTGCTTCGCCTGGTGATGGGAGAGTGGTACGGGTGCCCTCCACGTGCACACGCCGACCGACCGCGAAGTGAGAGGAACGGACCATGAGGGACGACCAGGACACGCCCCAGCCGGAGCCGGTTCTCCCACCGCCATTGCTGGACGACCATCTGTGCTTCTCGCTGTACGCGGCTTCCCGCGCGATCACCGGGGCCTACCGGCCGCTCCTGGACCCCCTCGGCCTGACCTACCCGCAGTACCTGACCCTGGTCGCCCTCGGGGAACACGGCGCCATGACGGTGAAAGACCTGGTCGCCACCTTGCAGCTGGACTACGGCACCGTCACCCCGCTGATCAAACGCCTCGAGACGAACGGCCTGCTCGCCCGCACACGCCGCACCGACGACGAACGCGTCGTCGAAGTCGCCCTCACCCCGCAGGGCAGCGCCATGCACCGGCACATCGCGAGCATCCCGCCCGTCATCGGCGACGCCATCGGGCTCACCCCCGCCGAGATCACCCATACCCAGGATCTCGTCCGGCGGCTGACGGCCAACCTCCACCGCCACACCACCGGCACCTCGCCCGCCGGAACGCCCTGAGCGGGCGGGCCGGACAGCACTGCCGCCTCCTGACAGCCCGCGGCCCCACGCATGGAGCCCCAGAGAGGCAGACACGTTGTCTGCACTTGGCTATGAGCGGGCACCCAAGTCGAAATGCACTACAGCAGCCACGTGTCGCGCGCCCACGTGATGGGCCGGCGCCTTCGGCCGACTGAGAGCCTTGCGGGTGTACGGAGAGTTGCCCTGCGCGGCTGCTCCGGTTCGACTCCCCCACCGGCTCCATGACCTCTCGACGAGTAAGTCCTATGTCGGGCCTGGGGAAAGACCGAGGGTCTCGTTGATCTGTTTGTGACGACAGACCTCGAGACCCTCTTGACCGCACTCTACGTGAAGGTCGACGACGAGATCGGAGGAATACGGTGGTTGGGGCGCCCGCCGTTGCTCAGCGACTCCGAACTGGTCTGCCTGGCGGTCGCCCAGGCCCTGCTGGGCCACCGCTCCGAGGCCCGGTGGCTACGCTTCGCTCGCAGGCACCTGGCCGACATGTTCCCGTATCTGCCCCAGCAGTCCGGCTACAACAAACGGCTGCGGGCGGCGCTTCCGCTGGTCAAGCGCGTCATCCGGCGCCGATGCCGAACGCTACGTCGCCGACTACACCCAGCCGGGAGCCATGCGGGCGGGCCTCGAACTGTTCAGGGCCTTCGAGAAGGACGCGGAAGACAACCGGCGCGTCCTGGCGGAAAAGGGCAAGCTCAAGATGCCCGTCCTCGGACTCGGCGGGACCGCCAGCTTCTTCCTGCCCATCGCCGAGAAAATGCTCTCGGAGGTCGCCGAGCACGTCACCGTCAGGCCCGTCGAGGATTCGGGCCACTGGATGGCCGAGGAGCAGCCGGAGAGGCTTCTGCAACGCCTGCGCGAATGGTTCCACGAGACCGGGGCCTGACACACGCCCCCGGCCGGTGTGTGCGGGCGCTCGTTCGGGGATGGGATCTACCCGAGCGCCGACCCGGCCTCCCACTGTCGCCATGACATGTTCCAGCCGTTGAGGCCATTGTCGGGAGCGATGGTGTGGTCGTGGGAGTGCTCGACGACGACCACGTCGCCGATGAGCGAGTTGTCGTAGAACCAGGCGGCGTCCTGGGTGGGGTCGCCGCCGCCGCGGACGTCGTTCAGGCCCACGCAGCCGTGACTCACGTCGGAGTGCCCGAAGACGGAATCGGGGGCCCAGTAGTTGCCGTGGATGAAGGTGCCGGAGGTGGACAGGCGCATGGCATGCGGGACATCCGGTATGTCGTATTCTCCGGCGTATCCCACGGTCGCGCCGTCCATCCGCGTGGATCTGAGCTTCTCGGATATCACCATCTGCCCGTTGTAGGTGGTGCGGCCGGGCGCTCCGGAGGTGATCGGGACGGTACGGACCGTCCGGCCGTCACGGACGACGCGCATCGTGTGCGAGGCGGCGTCGACGGTGGAGACCTGCCGCCGGCCGATGGTGAAACGGACGGTCTTGTCCTGGGTGCCGTATGCGTCTGCGGCGCCCTTCACGCCGTTGAGGTGCAGGCTCAGGGTGACGCGGGTGTGCGCCTTCCAGAACGTCTGCGGGCGCAGGTCCAGGCGCTGGTCGCCGAACCAGTGGCCGACAACGGGCTGACCGCTGTCGTCGGTGACGCGTATGCCGCGTTCGACGGCCTTCTTGTCGGCGACCGGTCTGTTGAAGGACACCGACACGGGCATGCCGACACCGACGGTCGATCCGTCCTCGGGGGTGAACACACCGATCAGGCGCTGGTCCTTCGCGAGTGTGGTGAAGGACAGCTGTCTCGTCCGGGTACGGCCCGCGTCGTCCGAGGCTCGCACCACCAGACGGTACGTGGTGCCGTGCGCGAGATCGGCATCGGGAGACCAGTGGCGGTGGTCGGCGGTCACGGTTCCCCGTACGGGTTGTCCCTGGCCGGTGGTGAGGGTGACCGACGAGATCTTCCCGCCGACGACTTCGACGTCGCCCGCGCTGCCGGAAGACGCGTGCTGCTCGCCGTCGGCAGCGCCGGTGGTGAGCCGGAAGGCGGTTGCGGCCCGCTGCCCGGAATGCGGTGTTCCCTGCGCTGTGGGCGCGGTACCGGAGTCCGGACCCGCACAAGCGCCGAGGACCGACGCCCCGGCTGCCACGAGAGTGATCACGGTGAGACGGGAGAGGGAGGACACGATTGCTCCTGTGGACCTGGGGATCGTCATCGTGCGAGGGAGGCCGCGTCACCCATGACCACGACAGGGTGGTCGACGGGATCCAGCGTGCGCAGCAGTTGCTTCATGTGGGCCTTGGAGATGCTGACGCAGGCGTGTGTGGGGCCGCCGTGGTCGACGTGGATCCAGATGCCCCCGCCCCGGTTCTCGCCCAGGGGCTCGGTGCCGTCCATCGGTGATGTGCCGGGCAGGCGGTTGTAGTTGATGGCGATGACGTAGTCGAAGACTCCGTGGAGTGACTCGCCCTCCAGGCCGACGTCGTTGGTGTAGAAGGCGCCCGACTGGTGATACGGCAGTTTGCTGCCGGGGTCGGCGAGGCGGCCGCCGGCGTCGGTGAGACCGAACACCCCTATGGGGCTGTGCAGATCACCCGCGTAGTGTTCGTCGGTCCAGCCCTTGTAGCCGTTGTGCGCGGCCCACACCGCCCCGGGACGCCACCCGCCGTCGACACGTTGCCAGAGTACGACCTTCGCGGACGCTGAGGTCTTCCCCGTTCCCGTGACGAGAAGTACCTGCCGCGTGTTCCGCGGGACTTGGGCCGAGGTCTTGGGGCCGAGTCCGGGCAGTTGGGCGGGGAACTCCGGTCGCGGCTGAACCGTCGCCCGTGGTGTGGCGGGAGTGGGCACCGGCGGCTTGGCTGCGGCGCCGTGGGCGACTGAGGCCTTGCCGGAGTTCAGGGTAGGGCTTTCATCGGTTATGTGCTGATACGCAGTGATGCCCAGCGTGGAGACGATGGCCACTGCGGTCACCGAGAGGGCAGTTCTGGGCAGATACATAAGTGCGGGCTTCCTCAAGAGGATGGGAGAACGTGTCGCAGAATCTCGACCGCGGAGACGGTTCGGCAGCCGGATGGCCCGGCAGGCTTCAACGCGGTTCGGACGGCGCTCCGGGCCGCCTACGACCAGACCGAGGCCGTTCGTCGCGGGGCAACGGGTTGGCCGGGGCATGGCTGTGCCCCGGCCGGCTGCCGTGTCACACAGGCGGCCGGGCGCGCGTCGGTGGTGCGGGATGCGCCGTGGTGCGGGATGCGCCGTGGGCGGGCCGGTCTGCCCACGGCGTGCTCCCGGTCGGGCTGTTCGGTCGGTTCCGGCTCAGCTCCGGGCGTTCTTCGGCACGGTGATCTGCTGCTCGCCCCAGCCCATCCGCGTCGTCGCCTCGTCGCCGACCGTCGTACCGGCCTTGAGACCTGCCTTCTCGGCCCGGGCGGAGGGTTCGAGCAGCAGCGTCTGGTCACTGAGCATCGAGCCGGTGGACGGGTCGACGACCAGCCGCTCCCTGGTGGTCCCCAGTGGTGTCGGGTAGGCCTTGGGGAACTCGACCGCGACGCCTTCGCGGCCCAGTGGGTCGGTGACGTGCCCGACCACCCGGACCCCGGGCAGGCCGGCCATCACACGGTAGGCCGCCGCCCGTACAGCGGGCTTCACGGGCATCGTGATGAGGTTGCCCGCCTGACGCAGCATCCAGGCGCTGCGGCCCGCCGCACCGCCCTCGGCCCCGCTGTCCTGCGCGTACAGCGTCTCCAGGTGGCGGCGCAGCCCGGCGGTGGTGGAGGGCAGCGCACGCAGGTCCTGGTAGGAGACGTTGTTCGGGCCGACGGCGTAGATCTTGTCGTCGACGCTCGTCCGCATGAGCGTCGGGTGCCCGGGCCCGACGGTGTACGCGATCTTGGCCGTCCCGGAGGTGATCCCGATCTCGGCTACGACCGTGCGGGGTGAGCCGGCGGCCTTCCAGCGTTCCCTGTCCGCCGCTGTCATGGGCTCGGTCACGGAGTTCTCCCCGGTGACCATCAGGCTGTTCGTGCCGGGCCGTACGCCCACCGACCACTGGTCGGTCCCTGTTCTGCTCACGGCGATGAGCCGCCCGTTCGCCTCGGCGACGTCCACGTGCCGCGACCGCGTGGTGGTCTGCCAGTACGTCCCCCCGGCGGGCGACGCTTCCGCGTGCGTGGCCGCGCTGAGCAGTTCGATGTGGCCGTCGACACGGATGTCCGCCCCTGGGGCGGGCGTCCGTGACGGAGCCGACGACCGCGCCTGGGCGGCCGGCCGGTCGGCCGGCCCCTGCCGGTCGACCGCGCCCACGATCACCACCGCGGATGCCGCCACGGCGGTCAGGGCCACCGCCCCCAGCGGGCGGAAACCGCTCCTGCGGCGCGCTTCGGTGAGGTTCGCCGCGTGGATGTCCGTCGACTCGGCGACGATGCGCGCGAAATCCTGCCGCTGCCGCGCCGAGTCCGCCAGCAAGGACGGATTCAGGTCGTCGGGCCGCGCCTGCGCGAGCACCTTGATGACGTCGGGCCGCTGGGACCGCTTGGTGGTGTCCTTCACGCGGGGGCTCCTTGGTGGTGGGTGGTGGGAAGGGCGGTCTCCGGGGAAGCGGCCGACGCCGTCCCCGACGCCTGCGCCGTCTCCAGGGCCTTCTCCAGACGGCGGCGGGCCCGGTACAGGCGGACGGTCAGCGTCGCGGTGGTGCAGCCCAGAACCCGGGCGGCCTCCTTGGCGCTCAGGCCGTGCCAGGCGAGCAGGGTCAGCAGCTCCCGGTCGACCTCCGGCAGGCTCGCGAGCGCCTGCAGCGCGATGTGCCGGTCGGTGACCTCGGCCGCGACGTCACCGACGTGGGCCTCGGCGCCGCTGCTGATGCGCTGTGCCTCCTCGGTCGCGAGGAGGTACTGGTGCGCGTCCCGGCGGCGCGCAGTTCGCGCACCAGGTTGCGGGCCACGCCGAGCAGCCACGGCAGCGCCGGGTGAGGCATGTCGCCCATCCGCCGCCAGGCGACCGTGAACGTCTCACTGGTGACGTCCTCCCCCACCTCACGTCCGACCAGACTCGTGGCATAGGCGAGGACACGCGGATGGCACTCCTCGTAGACACCCCGAAAGCGCTCAACAGGTGTCACGCGCCCTCCCTCCGTCTCGGCTCTCACACCAAGCAATGCGGGAGGCGGCCCGTTTCTTACACCAGAGAGCGCCAAAACCTGCAGCTGTGACCTACGTCATGCCACACGGCGGCCGGCGGCCGTGATCCGCGTCACCACCCGTGCACATCGCGAGGGGGCTCGCCAGGACCTGTCCGGGCGATCCTGCGGCTGACACTTGTCCGGGGCTTTGCCAAGGACGTGGTGTGGGACGACCACCAGCAGGTGACCGCCAGGATTCTTCGAGCCGCTAAATGGTTGCATTCATCGCTTCCGGCCGATATTCGCCCCGCATCGGTGGACTTTCGCCTGCAGGCCAAGGACCGGTCACCCCCCTCGGGCTCGACAGCCGCTGACGCAACCATGCGTCACGCCCTCTAGCCATACCGCCGACCTGCAAGAATCCACCGCACACGGCGACTGGATGGCGAATTCGACCCGGATTCGCCCCCCGACCTCCGCCCCCACGACGGCGATCCAGCCTGATCTGCAGTTATGCGGAATCTGCCGCTGTACCAGCCGCATGCCGCCAAAGAAGTGCCGGAGAAGCGAGAAAGCGGACACATATCTCAACCAGGTGGTCACCGATGAACACGCCCGAAACCGCGGGCAGACGGCATGGTTGCTGACACCCTTGCCGACGCGCAGCGGCACAGTGCCTAGCATCAGCGCTCCCACCAGGGAGTATCCAAGCACTCTTCCGTGACACGGAAGCCGTATTGCGCCCCCGTGCGGCCGGTATCGACGATGACGCCACCACCCATCGACGGGAGCCGCAGCCATGCCGCACATCACCGCGTTCGCCAGGAACCAGTGGTACGTCGCCGCCTACAGTCACGAGGTCGGGCGCGAGTTGCTCGGGCGGACGATTCTCGGGGAACCCCTCGTCTTCTACCGGGCGGAGGAGGACGGCACGCCCGTCGCCCTCAGCGACCGCTGTGTGCACCGTCGTTACCCGCTGTCGGAGAGCGGGCTCGACGGCGACCGGATCGTGTGCGGATACCACGGGTTCACCTACGACCGGACCGGCGCCTGCGTGTACGTGCCGGGGCAGAAACGCATCCCGCGCACCGCACGGGTCGCCTCCTACCCGGTGGTCGAGCAGGACTCGCTGGTGTGGGTGTGGGTCGGCGACCCGGCGCTCGCCGACGCGGGCACCGTCCCGCGCGCCCGGCACCTCGACTCCCCCGGCTGGCTGACCGTGCGCGGCATGGAGCCCATCGACGCCGACTACGGTCTCCTCGTCGACAACCTCCTCGACCTCTCCCACGAGACCTATCTGCACGGCGGCTACATAGGCACCCCCGAGGTCGCCGAGACGCCCATCACCACCGAGGTCGACGAGGGCGCCGGGATCGTGCGGGTCAGCCGGCACATGGACGACGCCGAGTGCCCGCCGTTCTACGCCCGTTCCACCGGCATCGAGGGCCGGATCACGCGCTGGCAGGACATCGAGTACCACGCGCCGTGCCTGTATCTGCTGCACAGCCGGATCGCGCCGGCCGGGGTGGTGCCTGAAGCGGACGGCAGCGATCCGAACGGCTTCCACACCGAGATCACCTACGCGATCACCCCGTCCTCGGACGGCAAGGTGTACGACTTCTGGATGGTCTCCCGGGACTGGGCGACCGACGACGCCGAGGTCACCGAGTTCCTGCGGAGCAACAACCACACGGTGGTCATGCAGGACGTGGACGCCCTCAACCTCCTGCAGCGGACGCTGGGTTCGGAGCGGACCGGCTACCAGGAACTGAGCATCAACATCGACACCGGCGGCCTGGCCGCCCGCCGTATCCTCGCCCGGCTGGTGGAGCAGGGCGACAAGCCCGTGGAGAAGGTCCTGTGACCGCACCGGCGAGTGAGACCCGTTCGACCGGGGAGGTCTACCGCGTCGACTGGCTGCCGGGCACCGACGTCCTGCACGGCACCTGTCACTGCGGCGCCGAGCACACCGCCCAGGACCCGGTCGAGATGTGGGAGTGGATGCTCGGCCACCCCGAAGGCCACCAGCCACCGGAGCGCACCGCATGAGCCTGTACGAAGCCGAACTGGTCGTGAGCGAAAGGCAGACGGTCGCCGACGGTGTGGTCGCCCTGTCCCTTCGGCACCCCCTCGGCGAGCAACTCCCCGGCTGGGAGCCAGGGGCGCACGTCGATGTCCTGCTCGGACCCGGGTTTGAGCGGCAGTTCTCGCTCTGCGGGGATCCCGGCGACCGGTCCGGCTGGCGGGTCGCGGTGCTGAGGGAGCCGGCCGGGCGGGGCGGATCCGCGTACGTCCACGAGCAGGTGGGCGTCGGCGACACGGTTCGGGTGCGCGGGCCGCGGAACCACTTCCGGCTCGAACCCGCGTCCCGCTACCGGTTCGTCGCGGGCGGCATCGGCATCACCCCGATCCTGCCCATGCTCGCCGCCGCCGAGGCCGCGGGCGCCGAGTGGACGCTGCTGTACGGCGGCCGGACCCGGCGGTCCATGGCGTTCACGGGTGAGTTGGCGCGGTACGGGGGCGAGCGCGTCACCGTCGTCCCGCAGGACGAGGCCGGGCTGCTGGACCTGGCCGCGGTACTCGACGACGTCCCGGACGGCACCCTCGTGTACTGCTGCGGTCCGGGGCCCCTGCTGGACGCGGTGGAGGAGCGCTGTCCGGCCGGCGTGCTGCGGGTCGAACGGTTCCAGCCGAAGGCCCGGGAGGCGGACGGGGAGCGGGAGTTCGAAGTCGTCCTCGCGCAGAGCGGACGTACCCTCACCGTCGCGCCCGGTGTCTCCGTGCTCGACACGGTCCGCGCGGCCGGGGTCGAGGTGCTCTACTCGTGCACCGAGGGCACCTGCGGGACGTGTGAGACGGATGTCCTCGAAGGCGACCCGGACCACCGGGACTCGGTGCTCACCGAGGAGGAACGGGCGGCCGGGGAGACCATGCTCATCTGCGTGTCGCGGTGCCGGGGGGCGCGCCTGGTGCTGGATCTGTGATCCACAGGTCCGCCTCGATCGCCGCCACGGCCACCCGCAGCCCCGGCAGCAGGTCGCGGCGGCCGCCGTGGCGGACATCCGCCCGGAGTGCACCGCGAGGCTCACCCCGGCCACCACCCGGCCGCTCCGGTCCCGGACCGGGGCGGCCAGTGTCGTCACGCCGTCCTCGGGGTCGCCGTCGAGCAGCACGTGCTCCCCGGCGGGCGCGGCACGTCCGGCTCGTTCGGCTTCCGGCGCGCCGGCCGGCATCGCGCGGCCCACCGCCGTACCGCGCGCCGGGAAGCGCGAGCCCACCGCGACGGCCGCCGCCATGACCCGCCGGGCCGGCACCTGGGCGACGCACACGGCCGCCTCGCGCGTCGAGGCGGTGCGGGACCTCACCTTCACCGTCGCGGCGGGCGAACTCGCCTGCCTCGTGGGCCCGTCGGGGTGCGGCAAGACCACCTTGCTGAAGTGCGTGGGTGGCCTGCTCTCCCCGACCGGCGGTGAGGTCCTCCTGGAGGGGCGGAGGGTGACCGGCCCGCCGCCCGGGATGGCGTTCGTGTTCCAGGAGTACGGCCGCAGCCTGTTCCCCTGGATGCGGGTCGCCCAGAACATGGAACTCCCGCTGAAGCAGAAGCGGTTGCCGCGCGAGCGGCGCAGGGGGCTGGTCGCCGACGCGCTCGGCTCGGTCGGTCTCGCGGACGCCGCCGGCGCCTGTCTGTGGCAGCTGTCGGGCGGCATGCAGCAGCGGGTGGCGATCGCGCGCGCCCTGGCCTACGAACCGCGGGTGCTGCTCATGGACGAGCCGTTCGCCGCCGTCGACGCCCAGACCCGGGCCGATCTGGAGGACCTGGTCCGAAGGCTGTGGCGGGAACGCGGGATCACGATCCTGTTCGTCACCCACGACATCGACGAGGCGGTCTATCTGGGCAGCGGGTGGTCGTCCTCTCCGCCTCCCCCACCGTCGTCCAGGACCAGCTGAAGGTCGATCTGCCGGACGAGCGCGACCAGTTGCACACGCGGATCGCCCCGCGCTTCGCCGAGCTGCGGACCCACGTCTACGAGCAGATCCAGGCGGCGAAGCGCGGGGTTCCCCGGGGGGAGGGCCCGGTCAGGGGGTCGGATACACCTCCACCGAGGTGAAGGGGAGGCCGGCCCCCGCGGCCGCGTGGGCGGCGGGCGCGAGGGCGAGGGCGAGGGCAGCGAGCATGCCCGCGGCGAGCGCCACGGCGCCGCTACGGCTGACATGCTCCTGACATGGACGGTTATGCTGCGCTGCACGTGCTGATCCCTTCGGGGCGGGGGACGGGGACAGCGCGAGCGGTACCGGCGGCTCAGTTCGTCAGCCAGGCCGCCGTGTCCTGCGGCAGCCGGCCCGCGTCGTCCAGCGGGCCGCTGCTGAGCAGGAGTTCGGAGTGGGCCGGGAGTTCGGCGGGGGTCGCGCCCAGGTTGACCACGCAGGTCACATCGTCGGCGCGGCTGAAGGCGAGGACGCCCTCGGGGGCGGGCAGCCAGGTCAGCGGGCCCGCACCGAAGCGCGGGCGCAGGGCGACGGCGCGCCGGTACAGCGCCAGCATGGAGCCGGGGTCGTCCTGCTGCAGGTCGACCGCGTACGACGCCCAGCCGGCCGGCTGCGGCAGCCACGGCTCCTCCCCCGAGCCGAAGCCCGCGTGCGGCGCCCCGGCCGCCCAGGGCAGCGGCACCCGGCAGCCGTCCCGGCCGGGGTCGGTGCCGCCGGACCTGAAGTACATCGGGTCCTGGATGCGGTCGACCGGGATGTCGGCCTCGGGCAGCCCCAGCTCCTCGCCCTGGTAGATGTAGACCGCGCCGGGCAGGGCCAGGGAGAGCAGCGCCGCCGCACGGGCCCTGCGCGTCCCCAGCTCCAGGTCGGTCGGGACACCGAAGGCCTTGGCCGCGAAGTCGAAGGCGGTGTCCTCGCGGCCGTACCGGGTGGCCGTACGGGTCACGTCGTGGTTGCACAGCACCCAGGTGGCGGGGGCGCCGACCGGTGCGTGCTCGGCGAGGGTGGTGTCGATCGAGGTCCGCAGCCGGCCCGCGTCCCAGGGGCAGGACAGGAAGGAGAAGTTGAAGGCGGTGTGGAGTTCGTCGGGGCGCAGGTAGCGGGCGAAGCGTTCGGCGTCCGGGAGCCAGACCTCGCCGACGAAGACCCCGTCGTAGACGTCGGCGACCGCGCGCCAGGCACGGTAGATGTCGTGGAGCTCGTCTCGGTCGACGAAGGGGTGCGGGTGCGGCTGCGAGGCCAGGTCGGGCAGGTCCGGGTCCTTGGCGAGCAGCGCGGCCGAGTCGATGCGGACGCCCGCGACGCCCCGCTCGAACCAGAAGCGCAGGATGTCCTCGTGCTCCTGGTGGACCGCCGGGTGGGCCCAGTTGAGGTCGGGCTGTTCCGGGGTGAAGAGGTGGAGGTACCACTCGCCGTCGGGCAGCCGCGTCCAGACCGGTTCGGTGGAGCCGACGAACTGCGACGGCCAGTCGTTGGGCGGCAGGTCGCCGTTCGGGCCGCGGCCGGGGCGGAAGTGGAACAGCTCGCGCTCCGGGCTGCCCGGCCCGGCGGCCAGCGCCGCCTGGAACCACGGGTGCCGGTCGGAGACGTGGTTCGGGACGATGTCGACGATCGTCCGGATGCCCAGCTCCCGCGCCTCGGAAATGAGCTTCTCGGCCTCGGCGAGGGTGCCGAACGCCGGGTCGATGGCCCGGTAGTCGGCGACGTCGTAGCCGCCGTCCTTCATGGGCGACGGGTACCAGGGGCTGAACCACAGCGCGTCCACGCCGAGTGCGGCGAGGTACGGCAGCTTCGCGCGGACGCCCGCGAGGTCGCCGGTGCCGTCTCCGTCGCTGTCGGCGAAGCTGCGGACGTACACCTGGTAGATGACGGCCGAACGCCACCAGTCCTGGTCCTTCGGGGCATGGCTGGGCTGTCCCACTGGGCGAACCTTTCTGTCGGAGGAAGGGCCGTCAGCCCTTGGTGCTGCCCGCGCTGATCCCGGCGATGATGTGCCGCTGGAAGACGAGGAACAGCGCGACCATCGGGATGCTGGCGATCACCATCGCGGCGATGAGCACGGTGAGCTGGATGTTCTGCGACAGCTGGACCAGGGCCACGCTGATGGGCTGCTTGTCCGTGTCGGAGAAGACCATCAGCGGCCACAGGAAGTCCTGCCAGACCGCCACCAGGGCGAAGATCGAGACGACCCCGAGGACCGGACGGGACATGGGCAGGACCACGGACCAGAGGATGCGCAGCTTCCCGGCGCCGTCGATCTCGGCGGCCTCCAGCACGTCGCGCGGCAGCTGGTCGAAGAACCGCTTGAGGAGATAGAGGTTGAAGGCGTTGGCGACGGCCGGCAGCCAGATGCCGAGCGGGTCGTTCAGCAGGCTGGTGTGGATGAACGGCAGGTCGGCGACGGTCAGGTACTTGGGCACGACCAGGGCCTGGGCCGGCACCATCAGGGTGGCCAGGATGCCGCCGAGGATCACCTTGCCGAAGGCCGGCTTCAGCTTCGACAGGGCGTAGGCGGCGGCCGTGCAGAACACCAGCTGGAAGGCCCAGGCACCGGCGGCCTGCACCACCGTGTTCCACAGGTGCTCCGGGAGCTGCATCAGGTCCCAGGCGTCGGTGTAGCCGGACAGGTGCCAGTGCTTGGGGATGACGGTGGGCGGGGTCTGGGCGATCTCGTCCGGCGACTTCATCGCGCCGGTGACCATCCAGTACACGGGGAACAGGAAGGCGAGCGCGAAGAGGAGGACGACACCGGTGAAGACGGTCCAGTAGGCCGCCTTCCCGCGCGGACGGGCCAGGGTCGCCGGCGAGATCAGGGTGCGGGTGGCGCTGCTCATCCGTCCTCCCCGGACCGGGTCAGCCGCAGGTACACGGCGGAGAAGATGCCGAGCAGCACCAGGAGCATCACGCTGAGCGCGCAGGCGCCGCCGAAGTCGTTGTAGAGGAAGGCGTACTTGTAGATCAGGTAGAGCACGGTGACCGTGGCGTTCTCCGGGCCGCCGCCCGTGATGACGAACGGCTCGGTGAACACCTGCATGGTGGCGATGATCTGAAGCAGCATCAGCATGAGGATGACGAAGCGGGTCTGCGGGATCGTCACGTGCCGAACGCGCTGCAGGAGGTTCGCGCCGTCCAGTTCCGCGGCCTCGTAGAGCTCGCCGGGGATGGACTGGAGGGCGGCCAGGTAGATCAGGACGGTGCCGCCCATGTTGGCCCAGGTGGCCACGATCACCAGGGAGACCAGCGCGGTGCCGGTGCCGTTGGTCCAGTTCGAGGTGGGCAGGTGCAGGAAGCGCAGCGTCTCGTTGGCGAGGCCGGCCCCTGGGTCGTAGAACCACTTCCACAGCAGCGCGCTGACCACCGGCGGGATCATCACCGGGAGGTAGACCACGACCCGGAAGAACGCCTTGGCGTGCCGCAGTTCATTGAGCACCAGGGCGAGGACGAACGGGATCGCGAAGCCGATCAGCAGGGCCAGCAGCGTGAAGGTGGCGGTGTTGCGCCAGGCCGCCGAGAACTCCGGGTCGTGCAGGACCCGGGTGAAGTTGGCGGTGCCGACCCACTCGGCGGACGAGCCCGGCGTGTACTTCTGGAAGGAGATCACCACGGCGCGGATCGCCGGGTACCAGGAGAACAGCGCGAAGCAGATCAGTCCGCCGAGCAGGAAGCCGTAGGCGCGGACCTGGTCGGTGATCCGGCGCCGCCTCCGGTCCCCTGCCGGGGGCGGCGCCGGGGTCTGTCGGGCACCGACCGCCGCCGGGGCGGGTCGGTGCTCGGCCGTCTTGGTCATCGCGGTCAGCCTCGGGCCAGGATGCCGTTGATCTTGTCGTTGGCGTCCTTGAGGAGCTGGTCGATGTCGGCGTCCTTCTTGGTGAGGACGGCGGAGACGGTGCCGTCGAGGACGGAGTAGATCTGCTGGGCGTCCGGCGGCTCGATCTTCATCTGCAGGGACTGGTTGCCGTCCAGGAACGCCTGGTAGTTCTCCACCGGCACGTTGGCGTTGGCCTTCTTGACCGCCTGGTCCTTGGCGTCGGCGGCGCCGGTGAACAGGCGCGGCTCGGGCAGGCCGACCGGCGCGTTGTTCTTCTTGGCGCGGGCGTAGTCGCCGAGGAAGCCGTCACCGGGGGTGAGGAACATGGAGTCGAGCCACTTGAGGCCGGCGCGGATCTGGGCGGGGGTGTCCTTCTTGTTGAACATGTAGCCGTCGCCGCCGATGAGGGTGCCCTGGCCGCCGGGCATCGGGCCGAGGGCGAGGTCCTTGTAGTTGCCGCCCTTCTCCTTCACCAGGATCGGGATGTTGTCCGGCGCGGAGAGGTACATGCCGAGCTTGCCCGAACCCATCATCTGCTGGACGTCGTTGATGATGAGGAGCTGCTTGCTGCCCATCGAGTTGTCGGTCCACCGCATGTCGTGCAGGTTCTGCAGGACCGCGTGCCCCTGGGGGGTGTCGACGGTCGCCGACTTGCCGTCGGCCGACACCACGTCGCCGCCCTGCGAGTACATCTCCGCCGTGAAGTGCCAGCCGCCCTGGTTCTGCGCGCTGTAGTCGGCGTAACCGACCACGCCGTTGCCGAGCGCGGCGATCTTCTTGGCGTCCGCGCGGACCTCTTCCCAGGTCGTCGGCGGCTTGTCGGGGTCGAGGCCGGCCTGCTGGAAGAGCTTGCGGTTGTAGATCAGACCCATCGAGTAGCCGGTGCGCGGGATGCCGTAGACCTTGCCGTCGACGGTGTAGATGTCCCGCAGCTGCTTCTGGATGGTGTCGTAGCTCTTCAGTTCCTTGAGGTACGGCGTGAGGTCGGCCGCCTGGTTGATGTCCACGACGTGCTTGGCGTCGGTGAAGTACGTGTAGAACACGTCCTCCATCTGGCCGCCGGCGAGCTTGGCGTCGAAGGTCTTCGGGTCCTGGCAGGGGAACGCGTCGTGCGTGACGACGTCGATGTCCGGGTTCTTCTTCTCGAAGTCGGCGACGTCCTGCTCGAAGAACGACCGGTCGACCTTGGCGCTCTTCGGCGGCTCGCAGTTGACGGTGATGCGCGTCTTGCCGCTGCCCGCGTCGTCGTTGCTCGACCCGCAGGCCGTGGCCGAGAGCGCGAGCGAGGAACAGACGCCGAACGCGACGAGAGCACGGCGGAACCCGGTGCTGGACATCGGTGGACCCCCCAGAACAGGAGCAGTTGGGCGCCGCACCGGGATCGGTGGGCGCCGCACACTCAAGCACCGGCAGCACCGCCGCGCAAGATGTCACGCAGAATCTGTAATTATTCGACAGAGGATGGGATCTGTTGAGCCTCAGGCTTTCGGCGCTTGCGCGGTCGACCCCCTGACGACCAGCTCGGGCTCGAACAGCAGCTCCTCCGCCGGCACCACCGTCCCGCCGATCTGCGCGTTCAGGAGTTCGACGGCCGCCCTGCCCATGGCCTCGATGGGCTGCCGGACGGTGGTGAGCGGGGGCTCGGTGCAGTTCATGAACGCCGAGTCGTCGTAGCCGACCACCGAGACCCGGGAGGGCACCTCGTGCCCCTTGCGGCGGGCCGCGCGCACGGCGCCCAGGGCGAGGGGGTCGCTGGCGCAGATGATGCCCGTGACGCCCCGGTCGATGAGCCGGGACGCGGCCGCGTGACCGCCCTCGATGGAGAAGATCGCGCGGGCCACGAACTCGTCCGGCACGTCGCCGATCGCCCGCGCGGCGGCCAGTTTGCGGGCCGAGGGGACGTGGTCGCCGGGGCCGAGGACCAGGCCGATGCGCTCGTGCCCCAGGGAGGCGAGGTGCCGCCAGGCCTGCTCCACCGCCACCGCGTCGTCGCAGGACACGCTCGGGAAGCCGAGGTGCTCGATGGCCGCGTTGACCAGTACCACCGGGATGTTGCGGTCGGCGAGCAGCCGGTAGTGGTCGTGCGGCGCCTCGGCCTGGGCGTAGAGCCCGCCGGCGAACACCACGCCGGAGACCTGCTGTTGCAGCAGCAGCTCCACGTAGTCCGCCTCGGAGACCCCGCCCTTGGTCTGGGTGCACAGCACGGGCGTGAGGCCGAGCTGGGCCAGGGCGCCGCCGATCACTTCGGCGAACGCCGGGAAGATGGGGTTCTGCAGCTCGGGCAGGACCAGACCGACGAGCCGGGCGCGTTCACCGCGCAGTTGGGTGGGGCGCTCGTACCCGAGCACGTCGAGGGCCGAGAGCACCGCCTGCCGGGTCGCCTCGGAGACCCCCGGCTTGCCGTTGAGCACCCGGCTGACCGTGGCCTCGCTGACCCCGACCTTCTTGGCTACTTCCGCAAGTCGTCGCGTCATGCACGCAAGAGTAGCGCAAGCAACGCAAGCTTCTTGCGTAATGGGGTGGAGAGCAGTGGCACACATCCTGCCGCAGCGGGGAGGTCCGGACTCCGGCGTGGGCCGAGGCACGTCGCTCATGCCACGGCGATCGCGTACCGGGTGGAGTTCGAGCCACCCGGCGAGCGGCCGACGGCCCCCTGACCGTGCGGCACGGTGACAGCCAGGTGGAACACCTCCTGGAGGCCACGGGGTTCAGTTGACCGGCAGTTCGCCGCCCTCCCGCCGGGAGGCGGCACCGAGGAGTGCACGTGCAACGTCTTCCAGGGTTCCGAGCAGCGGATTGTGGTCGTCGGCGCGCGTGACGAGTACGACCTCGCAGGGATCGATGTCGACGACCGGCACCAGGGCGAGGTCCTCGCGCACGGCGGCGCGTCGGTCGCCGGCAGGGAAGATCGCGACGCAGTGGCCGGTGGCGATGAGTTCCAGCTTGTCCTCGAAGCTGTCGTCGATCGCGGGCGGGGGTGGTGCCGGGCGGTCGCCGACCGGCTTGGGCGTGCTCCAGACAACCGGAGTGCCGGCACAGGCCACCAGTTCCTCGGCCGACAGAGCCCGCGGGCTGACAGCGTTCTCCTTCGCCAGACGATGTCCGGCCGACGTGACGAGAACCCGCGACTCCTCGTGGAGCCCGGTCACCCGGAGGCCGTCCACGGGGAAGGGCAGTGGCCGGTACGCGACGAGGGCGTCGACCCGCCCCTCGGCGAGGGCGCGCGTGTCCCGCCAGTCGAGGTGCCGGGTGCGGACCTGGCCCTCCGGGTGCCGGCGGCGCAGCTCCTGCACACAGGCGGTGATGACCAGTCCTTCGACGTAACCGACGGTGAGCGTGCGGGGCCGGGCGGCTGCTCTGGCCGTGCGAGCGGCCTGCTCGGCCTCCTGGAGCAGCGTCCGGGCCCTGGGCAGGAACGCCTGACCGGCCTCGGTGAGGCTGCTGCCCTGCGGCGAGCGGTCGAACAGCCGGACTCCGAGCTCCGCCTCCAGTCGCTGGATCTGACGGCTCAGCGACGGCTGTGCCAGGTGCAGCCTGGCGGCGGCCCGGCCGAAGTTGCCGTACTCCGCCACGACCGTGAAGTAGCGCACGAGCCGCAGATCGACGTCCATTCGCCCAGGGTACGTCGCGTGTCGTCATGCGCCCGGGGCATGGCGGCATACGGAACAGGTCTTGGACAGGCAGTGCGGGCGGGCATTTGGGTTGGCGGCATGAGCACTTATGAAGGCAAGAAGATCGTGATCACGGGTGGGAGCAGCGGGATCGGCCTGACCACGGCCCGGTTGTTCGTGGAGGGCGGGGCGCGCGTACTGATCACCGGCCGCACCCGGTCCACCCTGGACGCCGCGGTGGAGCAGTTGGGGGACCAGGCGGTCGCCGTCCGCAGCGACACCGCGAACCTGAAGGACATCGAGGCGCTGGCCGGCACGGTCCGGGACTGCTTCGGCGAGGTGGACGCGCTGTTCGTCAACGCCGGTGTCACCGCGTCCGCGCCGTTCGACTCGACGACGGAGGAGATGTACGACACGCTGTTCGCCATCAACACCAAGGGCCCCTACTTCACGGTGCAGGCGTTGGCGCCGCTTTTGCGCGAGGGAAGCGGCGTGGTCCTCACCACGTCGGTGGTGAACGTCCTGGGCCTCGACGCGCTCAGCGTCTACTCGGCGAGCAAGGCGGCCCTGCGGTCGCTGACACGCACCCTGGCCCGCGAGTTGCTGCCGCGCAGGGTGCGTGTCAATGCCGTGAGCCCCGGCCCGATCGACACCGGCATCCTGGACCGCTCCGTGCCCGCCGACGTCGCCGAGGCGATGAAGGACACCTACCGGAGCACCATCCCCATGCAGCGGCTCGGGATGTCCGGGGAAGTGGCCGCCGCGGTCGCCTACCTGGCGTTCGGTGCGACCTTCTCGACGGGAACGGAGTTCCCTGTCGACGGAGGGGCTTCGCAGCTCTAGACGCTCCGACCGCACAGGGTCACCGGTCGTTCAGGCCACGGCGGCAGGGGACGTCCACGCCGGCGGACGCCCCCTCGTCGCTGCGGACGCGGGCACGTCCGCACGGCGCTGGGCGACCACGGCTCAAGCACCCACTGGCTCAAGCACCCACTGACTCGCTCATTGTCCGCCGAACTCGCACGTGGTGTCAGGAACGAAGGGTGCGCAGGCCGGTGCGGATTTCGCTGACAAGGATCTCGGGCTGCTCCAGGGCCGCGAAGTGCCCGCCCTTGTCGGCCTCGCCGTAGTGGATCAGGTTGCTGTAGGTGTCTTCGATCCAGCTGCGTGGCACGCGTGGGATGTCCTTCGGGAAGACGGTCACCGCGACCGGAAGCGTCACCTTCGGGCCGGCGAAAGTGAGCGACCTGTTCTCCCAGTAGATGCGGGCCGACGACGCCGCACTGTTGGTGAACCAGTAGAGGGATATCGCGTCGAGCATGTCGTCGATGCCGAGAGCGTCCTCGGCGAGCCCGTGGTTGTCGGTCTTGGACTGGAACTTCTCGTAGATCCAGGCCGCCTGGCCGGCGGGAGAGTCCGCCAGGGCGAATCCGACCGTCTCCGGTTTCGTGCCCTGAAGGTGGTTGGACCCACCGAGGTCGCCGGTGTAGAGGGCGAGGGTCTCCACGGCGTAGCGCTCTTCGGGAGACAAGGTGCCGGGTATCTGTGCGGGAAAGGCGTACTGGGTGTTCAGATGAATTCCAAGAAGCCCCTCAGGTTGCATGGCCCCGAGGGCGGTGGTGACGACGGCACCCCAGTCGCCGCCCTGCGCGGCCCATCTGGTGTAGCCGAGACGCTTCATCAGCTCCGCCCACGCGCTTGCGATGCGCGACACGGTCCAGCCGGTCTCCGTGGGCTTCTGCGAGAACCCGAACCCGGGGAGCGACGGGACGACGACGTCGAACGAATCGGCGGCATCCCCTCCGAACGCGACCGGATCGGTCAGCGGGCCGATCAGCTTCAGGAACTCGACGATCGAGCCCGGCCATCCATGCGTGAGTATCAGCGGCATCGCGTGGGGGTTCTTGGACCTGACATGGATGAAATGGATGTCCAGCCCGTCAATCTCGGTCAGGAACTGGGGGAAACGATTGAGGTCGGACTCGAAGCGCCGCCAGTCGTAGCCGCGCTCCCAGTACTCGGCCAGAGACCTGGCGTTCTCCACGCGAACCCCTTGGGACCAGTCGCCCACCGTTTCCGGATCCGGCCATCGGGTTCTGGCCAGTCGCTGCTTGACGTCGTCGATCTCCGATTCCGGGATCGAGACGGTGAACGGGCGAACGAGGGCCGCGGCCTGCGGCGTCGGTGCGGTCATTGCCTTCTTCTCGTCTCCTGGGCTTCGAAGCGCAGCACACATCTCCACTGCACACTGCTGTACAGCCAATCTCACTGTACACCGGTGTGCAATACTGGTGCCGTGCCCACCGAGTCCTCCCGCGTGCGCTCGATGATGGAGACGCGCGATCGCATCCTCGACGTCGCCCTCAATGTGCTGGGAGACAACCCCGACGCCGGAATGGGCGACATCGCCTCCGCTGCGGGCGTCGTCCGTCGCACGGTCTACGACCACTTCCCCTCGCGCCTCGACCTGATCCGCACACTCACGGAACGGGCCGTCACCGAGATGACAGCCGTGCTCACCGAAGTCGACGCCTCCGGCACGGAAGCGGACGCGGCATGGGTCGCATTCATCGCCCGCCTCTGGCCGGTGGCGCACCGGTACCGAGTGCTGCTGGCGCTGCGCCGTGGCGAGTACGGCGAGGCGATCCACGGCCTGCTCGGGCCGGTCGACGAGCTCCTCGCCGACCTGGTGAGACGGGGCCAGGACACCGAGGTGTTCGCACGGCACCTGCCGGCGGGCATCCTGAGCCAGGTCGCCTACGGCGTCGTGTTCGCCATCGCGGACAGCGACCTGTCGGGCGGGGCCCCCGGCGCCCGAGCGGCGACGATCACGAGCCTGCTGATGCTGGGAGTCCCCGAGACGCGCGCCCTCACTCTCGTCGGCGACCGGCACTGACCGGCAGCGCTCGTGCCTCTGGCCGAGGGTGTCCGCCGCTCGGCCGGCATCGCGCTCGCCGAGGTCGGAAGGCCGCGCGGCCTCGCGCCGTGCACGGTACGCGCACAGGTGGAGCACCTTGGCGCGGGCGGTCAGGAACGAAAAGGGAGAAGTCTCGCTCAGTACCCTCTCAGACCCGGCTGCCGGTCGCCGTGTCCGCCGAAAGGCGTTGCGCGACGTAGATCGGGAGGACGGATAGCAGGACGAGGACCGCCGCCACCACGTTCACCACCGGAGCCTGCTGTGGGCGGGTCATGTTGTCGAAGATCCACAGGGGCAGGGTCTGGACGCCAGGACCGGCGGTGAAGGTGGTGACCACGATCTCGTCGAAGGAGAGCGCGAAGGCGAGCAGGCCGCCCGCGAGCAGCGCCGAACGCACCAGCGGGAAGGTGACGTCGACGAACGCGCGGAAGGTGTCGGCGCCCAGGTCGGCTGCCGCCTCCTCGTAGCTGCCGGAGGTGCGGCGCAGCCGGGCGACGACGTTGTTGAAGACGATCACCACGCAGAAGGTGGCGTGTCCGACGACCACGGTGAACAGGCCGAGCCCGACGCCGAGCGGCTCCAGGACCGTGCTGAAGGCCGAGTTGAGGGCGATGCCGGTGACGATGCCGGGCAGCGCGATCGGCAGCACGACCACGAAGGAGAGCGCGTCCCGGCCGAAGAAGCGGTACCGGGCGACCGCGAAGGCGATCAGCGTGCCGAGCACCAGGGCGATCGCGGTGGCGCCGAGCCCGGCCTTCACCGAGGTCCACAGGGCCTCGCGGGCGCCGGAGCTGCGCCAGGCGGCCGACCACCAGCGGGTGGTCAGGCCGGGCGGGGGCCAGCCGGCGCTGCGGTCGGGGTTGAGGGAGTTGACGAGGACCAGCAGCAACGGCACGTAGATCACGGCGAAGCCCAGCCCTGCGGCGAGGCGCAGGGCGATCCGCGCGGAACGGGAGAGTTGCACGGCGGGCTCCTCTACAGACTGCTCAGCGCACCCGTACGACGCATCGCGAGCAGATAGAGCACGATCACGACGACGGGCACGGTGGCGAGGGCGGCGGCCATGGGCAGGTTGAGTTCGATGTTGGCGTAGACGAGGTTGCCGATGAGCTGGGTCTTGCCGCCGACGATCTGCACGGTGATGTAGTCGCCGAGGCTGAGCGAGAAGGTGAAGACCGATCCGGCGGCGACGGACGGCAGCACCATCGGCAGCACCACCGACCGGAAGGTCCGCCCGGCTCGGGCGCCCAGGTCGGCCGACGCGTCGAGGAGGTTGTCGGGCAGCTGCTCCAGCGCCGTGTGGATCGGCAGGATCATGTACGGCAGCCACAGGTAGGTCAGGGTGAGCACGGTGGCCGGCAGTCCGAAGCCCGGCCCGCTCAGCCCGAAGGGCTTGAGCAGCCAGTCGGCGAGCCCGCCCTCGGACAGGATCAGCCGCCAGGCGTACACCTTGACCAGGTAACTCGCCCACAGCGGCGTGAGGATGCCGACCACGAGCAGCGGGCGCCGGCTCGGCCTGGCGATGCGAGCGGTGTAGAAGGCGACCGGGAAGGCCAGCACCGCGCACAGGGCGGTCACCGCGAGGGCCACGCCGACGCTGCGCAGGATCACCTGCCGGAACACCGGCGTCGTGAACAGCTCGTGGAAGTTGTCGGTCGACCAGACCTTGACGACCTCGGAGGTGAAGGAGTCCGTCGTCCAGAACGCGGAGACGAACAGCACGGCCAGTGAGCCGAGATAGAGGACGGCCAGCCACAGCAGCGGGGCGGTCAGCAGCAGGGCGAGGCGGAGCCGGGGGCGCCGGTGCAGCGCCCCCGCGGTCCGGGTGAGCAGGGCCATGGGTCAGCCCTTGATCTCGGTCCAGGCCTGCACCCACTTGGCGTACGGCACGCACTTGACGTCGGTGCGGCCGTCCAGGCACTGCTCGATGGGCGTGTTCCAGAAGGCGATGTTCTTCCAGTAGCTCTCGTCGGCCGCGTGGTAGACGGTGCAGAAGCTCTTGTCGCTGGTCAGGGCACAGGCCTTGGCGTTGGCGGGAGCCTCGCCGAAGTACTCGGCGACCTCGGCGTTGACCTTCGGGGAGACGATCCAGTTCAGCCACTGGTAGGCGCAGTTGGGGTGCTTGGCCTTGGCGGAGACCATCCAGGTGTCGGACCAGCCGGTGGAGCCCTCCTTGGGCACGAAGGCCTTGACCTTGGCGCCCTCGTCGGCGGCCAGGTTGGCGATGACCTGCCAGCTGGTGCCGACGACGGAGTCGCCGCTCTTGAAGGCGGAGATCTCCTTCAGGTAGTCGCTCCAGTACTCGCCGATGTCCGCGTTCTGCTGCTTGAGCAGGGCGACGGCCGCGTCGAACTGCTTCTGGTCGAGCGCGTAAGGGTCCTTGATCTTCAACTCGGGTTTGGTGGCCTTGAGGTACAGGGCCGCGTCGGCGATGTAGATCGGCGAGTCGTAGGCGGTGACGTGGCCCTTGTACTTCCCGGCGTCGTCGAAGACGGCGGACCAGGAGGTGGGCGCGGGGCTGACCTTCTGGGTGTTGTACATCAGCAGGTTGGCGCCGCGGCCGTGCGGGATGCCGTACATCTGGCCCTTGACGGAGTTCCAGGCGCCGTTCTTCAGGCCGCTGAAGACGTCCTTGTAGTTCGGTACGAGCTTGGTGTTGACGGGGGCCGCGTCGCCGGAGGCGATCAGGCGCAGGGAGGCGTCGCCGGAGGCGGAGACGGCGTCGTACTGGCCGGTCTTCATCAGCTTGACCATCTCGTCGGAGCTGGCGGCGACCTTGGAGTTGACCTGGCAGCCGGTCTGCTTCTCGAAGTCGGTGACCCAGTCCACCTTGGGATCGTCGGAGCCGTCCTCGACGTAGCCGGCCCAGGCGATCAGGTTGACCTGGCCCTCGGACTTGCCGAGCTTGGCGAGGGGTTTGAGGTCGGGCGGGTTGAGGCCGGCCGAGGAGCCGGAGCCGGAGGAGCCGCAGGCGGTGGCGGCCAGCAGCAGCGCGGCGCAGGCGGCCGTGGTGAGGGGGCGGGTGAGGCGCACGACGTACTCCATACGTGAGGGACGGCGGATCCGGACGCGAGGGGACGGCAGGTCGGTCGCTGTGCGGGACGGCGGGTCAGTCGCTGTGCGGGACGGCGGGGCGGTCGGGGACGTGGACGGTGTGCCGGCGCCGCCAGCGGAGCCGGACGCGGGTGCCGCGGTAGGCGGTGACGTCCTCGGCGGAGGTGTCGAGGTTCTGCTGGAGCGCGGTGAGCCGGCCGCCGCCGTCCAGGTCGACGAGGAAGCGGGTGGCGTCGCCGAGGTAGACCACTTCGGCGACGGTGCCGAGGGCGGTGACGTGCCCTTCCGTGTCCGGGTCGGCGGCGTTCTCGTCGAGGACCCGGATCTTCTCCGGGCGGACGCTGTGCGTGCCGTGCTCGCCGAGCACGCGCAGGGCGGTCTCGCCGGTGAGCAGGTTGGAGGTGCCGACGAAAGAGGCGACGAACGGGGTCTCGGGGCGTTCGTAGATCTCGGCGGGGGTGCCGACCTGTTCGATGCGGCCCTCGTGGAAGACGGCGACGCGGTCGCTCATCGTCAGGGCCTCCTCCTGGTCGTGGGTGACGAAGACGAAGGTGATGCCGACCTCGCGCTGCAGGGCCTTGAGTTCGATCTGCATCTGCTCGCGGAGTTTCAGGTCGAGGGCGCCGAGCGGCTCGTCGAGGAGCAGGACGCGGGGGCGTCCGACGAGGGCGCGGGCGAGGGCGACGCGCTGGCGCTGGCCGCCGGAGAGCTGGGAGGGGCGGCGGGTGCCGTAGCCGTCGAGGCGGACCTCGGCGAGGGCCTTGCGGGCGCGGACCAGGCGTTCGGCCCTGGCGACCCCGCGGACCTTGAGGGAGTAGGCGACGTTCTGCTCGACGCTCATGTGCGGGAACAGGGCGTAGTCCTGGAAGACGGTGTGCACGTCGCGTTCGAAGGGGGCGCGGCGGGTGACGTCCTGCCCGGCGAGTTCGATGGTGCCGGAGGTGGGGGTCTCGAAGCCGGCGATCAGGCGCAGCACGGTGGTCTTGCCGGAGCCGGAGGGGCCGAGCATGGAGAAGAACTCGCCGTCCCGGATCTCCAGGTCGACCCCGGCGACGGCGCTGGTCTCGCCGAACGACTTCCGCAGATCCCGCAACCGGATCGCGCTGGCCTCCATGGGCGGGAACCTCTCTGCCGTTCTCGTGCGTTGCATCTGGTGATCGGAAAGATATGAAGCCATAGTTCACAGCTCAAGTCCCTTCCGAGGTAAAGGTTGGGTCAACGCATAGGGTGGTGGGCCGTGAGACAGCACCAAACGGCGGGCGGCGCCCGAAAGGCCGTCTTCGCCCCCGTGGACAGCGGAGCCCGGGTCGCCGCCGTGGTCCGCCGGATCGGCGACGCCATCGAGCTCGGCCTGCTCTCCGACGGGGAGCAACTGCCCGGCGAGACCGACCTGGCCGGACAGCTCGGGGTGTCCACGGTGACCCTGCGGGAGGCGCTGATGGCGCTGCGCCAGCAGGGTCTGGTGGTCACCCGCCGGGGCCGGGGCGGCGGCAGCTTCGTCTCCTCCCCCGAAGTGCCCGACCGGGAGCGGCTCGTGGCGCGGCTGCGCGGCTGGAGCCCCGAGGAGCTGCGCGACCTCGGCGACCACTGGGCGGCCCTGTCCGGCACCGCCGCCGACCTCGCCGCGCGGCGCACCGAGGACCACGACCTCGACCAGCTGCGCCGGACCACCGAGGAGTTGCGCGGGGCGCCGGACGCGGCGGCGCGCAGCCGGGTGTACGTCCGCTTCCACGTGGAGCTGGCCGCCGCCGCCCAGTCGGCCCGGCTCACCCGCGAACAGGTCGCGCTGCAGACGGAGATCGGGGCGCTGCTCTGCCTTGTGCTCGGGGACGACGAATATCGTGAAGAGGTGGCGGACCGTCACCGGTCCGTGATCTCGGCCGTGCAGGATGGGGCGCACACATCGGCCAGGGAGCTGGCCGAGCGGTGCGTACGGGACTCGACGGCACGGCTGATCGCCCTGCGGCTGGCCCTGTAGCGGCGCCGCGGCCCGCTCCCCCGTCCGCCGGAGGGCACCATGAGCCGCCCCACCGTCCCCTGCGGTCCGGCGGCGGCCACGCTCGACGCCGCCGAGGAGTACGTGGCCGCGCGGGTCGGCCATGCCCTGGAGGCGGTGTTCGACGCCGTGGCGGCCACCCGCGCCGACACGGCCGCGCTGCTGGCCCGGGTGGCCGACGAGGGCCGCCGGCCGGTGACCGCCGACCTCGCCGCCCTGCGGCCCGGCCTTCATCTGCGGCTCGCCCGGCAGGAGCTGGTCTCCGGTGTCGGGTTCGTGGCCGCGCCCGGGGTGCTGGCCGACGTCCCGGCGTGGCTGGAGTGGTGGCAGAGCGACGCCTCCGGGGACGTACGGCCGCTCCTGCTCGACCTGGACCCGCGCACCTCGGCCTACTCCGACTACACGCACTGGGACTGGTTCGCACTGCCCCGGGAGACCGGGCAGCGGGCGGTGGCGGGGCCGTACGTGGACTACCTCTGCTCGGACGAGTGCAGCCTCACGCTGTCCGCGCCGGTGGAGGTGGGCGGCCGGTTCCTGGGCGTGGCCGCGGCCGACGTGTACCTGCGGCACTTCGAGACCGCCGCGCTGCCGCTGCTGCGCGAGCTGCCCGGTCCCGCGCGGCTGGTCAACGCCCGCGGCCGGGTGGCGGCTTCGGCGGACCCGGCCCAGCTGGCCGGTTCGCTGGACAGGGGGCCCGACTTCGGGGCGGTCCTGGAGAGCGGGCGGCCGGGCGCGTTCGGCGGGCTGCGGCTGGTGCCGTGCCGGGGCGTGCCGCTGGTCCTGGTGGTGGCGAGCGGATGAGACGGAGCCGAGGCGGGGCCTCGCCAGCGTCCGGCCCGGCGCCGTCGGCGACCTGAACGCCGACGGTGCCGGGTCAGCCTTCGGGGGCCGGGACGACGGTGAGATGGGCACCGAGCCCGCCCGGCCGGCGGGACCGGCGCGGGGCGACGGGGCGGGGGACGGCGCGCAGCACCAGGGTGTAACGCGCGTAGCCCATGTCCTGGAGTGTCTTGGGGATTTCGCCGACGACCCGGCACTCGGTGGCGCCCAGCAGCGGGTCGGGGTGCAACAGCTGCCGGACGGCTCCGTCGAGCTGTGCGCCGTCCTCGCCGACCGCGCGCAGCCAGTGCGGCAGGCCCTGCCGGAAGGCGGCCTCCATGATGGGGTCCTGCGCGATCTCCCGGCGGATCGCCTGGAGTTCGTGGTCGTGACCGTACCGCTCCAGGGTGGTCTTGAACTGGGCCAGCAGCGGCAGGCACCAGCCCGCCTCGTGGGCGCCGAGAATGGTTCCGGCATCCGGGTGGAACAGGACGAAACGCAGGAAGTTGTCGCCGGGCATCGCGGTGGGATGCGGGGCGACCGCCCGGAAAAGTGTCTCGAACGCGCCGTTGGCGAGCACCACGTCCCAGCGGTGGTCCACCACGAGCGACGGGAAGGGAACGGCGTCCAGCAGTAGCGCGTAGTCCTGGAGGTACGCCTGGGCCTCAAGGCTCTCGGGGACGGGCCGCGGCGCCGGCCGCCGCCCACCTGCCTGATATGCCATCGGGAGGTCACCCCTCTTGCCTATGCGGCCTTCTCGCGGCGATGTGATCCTGCTGCCCCACCCTGAGTCATGTCAACTATCGTGGCATTTCATGCCCGTTGACGTCCGAAATTGGCCACAGTTGTGGCGAGACCTGGATGTGAGTTCGAATGACCCGCTAATCTCCGGGGGGTCGTGCGGGTGCCGGGACGATTGCGGCGAGCTTGTGAGAAGCCCCTGATTCCCCTGAGAGACGTAGGAGTTCTGTCGGTGACGGATGGCTACGAGGATCCGGGCGCCACGGCGACCGCCCAGCTGCCGGCCGCCGTCGCCCGCGTCACCGCGCTCGCCGACCGGCTCGGCGTCCCGCACGCCGAGGTCCTCCACGTCGGACGGCTCTCGCACGCCTGCGGTGTCCCCGAGCCCGTCGTCCGGGCCCTGCTGACCGGCCGCCCGGCGGGCGAGCCCGACGTCCAGGCCCGCTTCCTGCAGCGCCTCGACCTGCTGCGCCGCACCCGGCTCAAGCCGAACGGCCGCAGGCACACCCAGCAGGAGATCGCCGACGGCGCCGGCATGTCCCGGCAGCAGGCAGGCGCCCTCATCAACGGTGACCGGCGGCCGACCATGGAGCACTGCGACGCCCTCCAGCGCTTCTTCCGTGTGCACGCGGGGTTCCTCACGGCCGAGGACCCCGAGGCCCTCGCCGGTGCCCTGCAGCGCGTCGAGCAGGAGCTGTTGCAGAAGCTCGCCGACCGGGAGCGGGCCGCGGCCGAGGCGGCCGAGGACCCGCTGGAGCGGCTGCTGCAGGACCACGGGGTGCGCGGCATCGCCTGGCGGGCCGCCCAGCTGCCCACCGACCAGCACCGGGACAAGGTCGCGGAATGGCTGGACATGCTCCTGGAGAGCGTCAAACGGCCCGAGTCGTGAGCCGAGAGCCGTGAGCCGAGAGTCGTGACCCGAGGGAGGAAAGTGGGCATCGGCAGGGACATGCGCCGGCTGAGCGGTGAGCTGGTCGGGGGACTCACCCTGCCCACGCCCGCGCCGCCGCAGGAGCTGTACCGGGCGCTGTGCGACGCGCTGGGCCGCCGCCGCGGCCGCCCCGTCCAGTTCCGTACGGCCGTCTTCCCGCCCGGCACGGCCAGCGGGCTGTGGCTGGACCTGGCCGACCGCGACCTGGTCGTCGTCGAGGAACGCACCGTTCCCGACCACCAGTTGGTGATCCTCGGTCACGAGCTGTGGCACATGCACGCCGAGCACTGCGGCCATGACGTGGAGGGGGTTGGGGTGGCCGCGCGGCTGCTCGGCGCGGTCACCGGCAGCGGCTCCGACGCGGGCACCGAGGCCGACCGGGACGCCCTCCAGGCCGCCGTCCAGCGGGTGGTCGCCCGCACCCGCTTCGACCGGGCCGAGGAACGGGACGCGGAGACCTTCGGGCTGCTGCTGGCCAGCAAGTGCCGCACCTGGCTGGCGGGTTCGGCCCTGCGCGGGCCGGCGCGACGGCACGACGTGGCGGGGCGCATCGAGACGTCGCTGGGCTACCTGGGGAAGTGACCCACCCCCGGAGGCGGAACCATGTCCGCGCGCCCGGGACGGGTGCCGGGCACGGCCGGTCGTCGTCCCGCCGTTCCGTCACGGCGGCGGGGATCCCGGGGCCACGACCGGCACGGCGCGGACTCAGGTGGCGCTGCGCTCGCTGGCCTCGCGCAGGTCTTGCTGCGCGGCCGGGCCGGACCCGGGGTCGGGGCGGCCGTCGAGGAGCAGGCTGCGCCAGTGCTCGCGGCTCCAGTCCGCCGGGGCGGTGGTGGCGGTGAAATCCCGGACCAGGGCGACGAACCGGGCCGGGTCGGTGTGGAACGGGAAGTGCCCGGCGCCCTCGAAGATCTCCAGCCGGGCGCCGGGCATCGCCTCGCGGGCGCGGTGGGCGTGCCGGACCGGGACCACGCTGTCGCGGTCGCCCCACAGGAGCATGGTCGGCATCCCCTCGGTGAGGTAGCAGCGGTCCAGCATGGTGACGACCTGGCCGCGCCAGTCGACGACCGCGCGCAGCGTGCGGACGAAGGCGTTGCGGGAGGTCTCGTCGGGGAGCGCGTCGACCAGGGTGAGCAGTTCCGGGGCGTCCTGGCCGAGGTCGGTGTCCAGGAGCCTCAGCAGGCGTACGGCCAAGCCCACTTGAAGGCGCATACCGGGCAGCCGGAGCGCCGACAGCAGCAGGTGGGCGCCGGGGAGCGAGACGAGCCGGAGCGCCGGGTTGACCTCGCGTCCCACCCCGCCCGCGCTGACCAGGATGAGCCGCTCGGTGCGCTCGGGGAACTGGTAGGCGAACTGCATCGCGACTCCCCCGCCGAGCGAGTGCCCGACGAGGGTCGCGGACTCGATGCCCAGGGTGGTCAGCAGGTCCCGCACCCCGTTGGCGTAGGCGGCGACCGAGTAGTCGGCCCGCGGTTTGTCCGACTCGCCGTGGCCGAGCAGGTCGGGGGCGATCACGGTGTGGGTGCGGGCGAGGACGGGGATGAGCCGTGCCCAGGTCGCCGAGGAGTCCCCGATGCCGTGGAGGAGGACCAGGGCGGGCCCGTCGCCGGCGATGCGGTAGGCGCGCCGGTAGCCGTGCACGACCCGGTGACGCGTCTCCAGTTCGCCGTCACCCACCGGGCGCAGGTGCGCGGTGCGCTGCGGACGGCTGGGCTCCGCTTCTGACACGGTCGGCCTCCCCCGCTGTCCCGGGCCCGCTGCGACCCGGCCGGATGCGTCTCCTTCCAGGGTAGGAAGACTTTTCCCCGGGGAGTTTCGGTGAGGTTTCACCTCGGCTAAGCGAGCGAACCGAGGCCGACCACGGGGGCGTTGTCAGTGGTGACCGGCAAGCTGGGGGGTGCGCACCGCACTCCGGGTGTGCCCGCGCCGTCCGGGCGCGTGACCACGACGACCGACGGGGAGAGCCGACCGATGCACACCGCCGTACTGACCGACCGCGAACGCGCCGCCGTCAAGGCCTATCTGCGGCTGCTGCACACCGTGCGCGCGGCCTTCGACGGACCGCCCGACGCCCCCCGCCCCTTCGTGGTGCCACCCGCCGTGCTCGCCGAGGCCGAGGATGCCCTGGCCGGTGCCGGACTGGCGGGCAACGAGGAGGCGTTCTTCCGGCTGCTGCACGACTGGTGCCCACCCACCTGAGCCGACGGCGCGTCAGGGGTTGGGAGCAGGTGGCGGCTGACGACGCCTGAGCGCGTTCTTACGCGCGCGAGTGGACCTCCCGGCAGGGTCCGGCCCGTTCCTGCGCGGGGAACGAGCGTTCCCGCGTCGCATGGTTGACCCTCATGCCCGGCCCCTCGGGGGTCTCCGTCCCCACCCGGCTCAAGGGCCACACCGGAGCGGTGGATGCGGGCCTCGGACCGTCCAGGCCAGACTGGGTGCCCCGGCGCGTGAGGGAAACCGCCCCGCATCCCCCGGACCACGGACACGATCCGTCGGCGCCGGACGCGGAGCGCACGCGGTCGACCTGAACGCCCGCCACCGTCCGGGGCGTTCAGCTGAGCACGAGCCCTGGCGACAGGACGCGCTCCCGCTCGGTCCTCAGGAACGGTGCGGCACGACCACGGCCGAGGTCAGCACGCCGTGCCCCACGCTCCAGCGGCCGGCGAACACCTCGAGCCGCCGCCCGCCGACCTCCGGGCCGGGGACGAGGAGGCGGGCGCGCAGGGTGCCGTGCGGCCGTTCACCGGGCTCCGGGACGAGCTCTATGTCGGCCTCCGTGAAGTCCAGCCACTTCCCGGTGAGGGGGAACCACGCCTTGTAGACGGATTCCTTGGCGCTGAACAGCAGCCGGTCCCAGTGCACGCCGGGCCGCTCGGCCGCGAGCACGGCGAGCCGCTGCCGCTCGGCCGGCAGCAGCACGGCCTCGGCGACGCCCTCGGGGAGCGCCGCGTGCGGTTCGGCGTCGATGCCGAGGGAGGCCAGGTCGGTGGCGCGGACCAGCGCGGCGGCGCAGTACCCCTCGCAGTGGGTCATGCTGCCGACCAGCCCGTCCGGCCAGCGCGGAGCGCCCCGCTCGCCGCTCACGACGGGCTGCGGCGGGACTCCCAGCTTCTCCATGGCGTCGCGGGCGCAGGCGCGCACGGCGGCGAACTCGCGGCGGCGCTTGGGCACGGCCCGGGCGACCAGCGCCGCCTCCTCGGGGTAGAGCGGGGCCTCGCGGATCGCCTCGTCACCGAGCATCTCCACGGCCACCGCCGACTCCGGGAGCAGCTCCTCGATCACCGGTTCCGACCTCCATCGGCAGAATGCGGCGCAGCCGGCCCGGGTCTCCGGAACGCTTGCGCCACTCGCGGGGGTAACCCACGGAGACCTCTTCGAAGCGGACGCCGTCGAGCCAGGTGGTCCGGGGGATGTGCAGATGACCGTAGACCATGGTGGCGACGCGGAACCGGCGGTGCCAGTCGGCGGTGCGGGTGGTGCCGCACCACATGGCGAACTCCGGGTACCAGAGCACGTCGGTGGGGTGCCGGTCGAGCGGATAGTGGCCGGCCAGCACGGTCGGCAGGTCCTCCGGCAGCTCGGCGAGCCGGCGTTCGGTCTCCTCGACCCGGGCCCGGCACCAGTCCTCGCGGGTCGGGTAGGGGTCGGGGTGCAGCAGGTACTCGTCGTTGCAGACGATGCCGGTGCCGTGCGCGTAGGCGAGGCCCTCCTCCTTGGTGGCACAGCCGGCCGGCAGGAAGGAGTAGTCGTACAGCAGGAAGAGCGGTGCCACGACGGCCGGGCCGCCGGGGCCCTCCCAGACGGGGTACGGGTCCTCGGGGGTGAGCACGCCCAGCTCCCGGCAGAGGCCGACGAGGTGCTCGTAGCGGGCCACCCCGCGCAGCGTGACCGGATCCTTGGGGTGGGTCCACAGGTCGTGGTTGCCGGGCGCCCACAGCACCTTGCGGAAGCGGCCGGCGAAGGTCTCGAGCACCCAGCGGATGTCCGCGACGGTCTCCGCGACGTCACCGGCCACGATCAGCCAGTCCTCGTCCGACTCCGGCCGCATCTTCTCGACGAGTTCGCGGTTCTCCGGGTACGAGATGTGCAGGTCGCTGATGGCCAGGAGCTGCCCGGCACCGGCCGTGGACTCCACCCCGTACCCCTTCCGATCATGTCGTCGGCACCCACCACAGCACACTTCGGGGGCCGGGAACAAGGGCACCCCGCCGGGCGCGGGGCCGGGCTCGGGGCGGCGGTCGGGGCCGTCGAGGAAACCGGCGTGGACGGTGCAGGAAACGCGCGTGGACAGTACGGGGAAATCCGTAACACTGGCGTTGCACGCGGGGCACCTTGAAAGCCGTATGATCCCCCCAACACCACCGCCACGAACTTCCCTTCGTCCAGGGCGGTTTGGTGACCCTCCAACCACCCTGCCCGGGCGCGGGCCCGCTGACCCCTGCCCGAAAACCCCGAAAGGCGGCTTTAATGCGCTCTCGCGTACGCGTCTGGCTCAACCGCACGTACGCGGAGAACGTGTTCTTCATGGATCAGCTGCGGAGAAATCCCAGCGACCGGGCGGTCGAGATCCATGCGACGCACGGTGACGCCGACTCCCCCGTGCTGGCCGCCGCCGACACCGCCGACCTGGAGCCGGAGGGCCTGTCCCCGGCCGGCTACGTCGAGTACGCCCTGGACCAGTGCCAGCGCCGTGGCATCGATGTCTTCGTGCCCCGGCTGCACCAGTCGGCGATCGTGGCGCACCGGGCCGACTTCCAGGCGATCGGTACGGCCCTGCTGGCGCCGACGCCGGAGGCGACCGCCGTCTTCGAGGACAAGGCGACCGCGTACGAGGCGGTGAGCTCGGTGGGCGTCCCGGTGCCGCCGTGGTCGCGGGTCCGCACGGCGGACGAACTGGTCGCCGCGGTGGAGGAGCTGGAGGCCGGCGGGCACAAGGCTTGCTTCAAGCCGGCCGCCGGTGCGGGTGGCGTGGGTTTCCGGGTGATCACGCGCGCCCCCTTCTCGCTCGTTCACCTCAACGGGTTCCCCGGGCCGTACGTCCAGCTCGACCTGGTCGTGGACGCGCTGCGCCACGCGGACCAGCCGGTGGACTGGCTGGTGATGCCGCGCCTCGAGGAGCCGGAGGTGTCCGTCGACTGCCTCACCGGGCCCGACAACCGGATCCGGCTGGCCGTGGGCCGCACCAAGAAGGGGCGCAGGCGCGGGTTCACCCTCGACGAGCAGTGGCTGAAGCCGGCGCGGATCATCGCCGAGGGCTTCGGGCTGCACTACCTGTCCAACATCCAGTTCCGGATGTACGGCGACCAGCCGGTGCTGCTCGACGTCAACACGCGGCCGGCGGGCGGGCTGCACCAGCTGTCGCTCTGCGGGGTCAACGCGCCCTGGGCGGCTGTGCAGTTGGCGCTCGGCGAAGACCCCGGGGTGATCGAGCCGCCGTTCCTGGGGCAGGACTACGCGGTGGTGTCGGGACCGAAGCCCGTCCTCCCGTCGGTTCCCGTGCAGCGGGAAGAGGCGGAGGAAGTGGTGCTGCAGGCGGCGGTGCCCGCGCCTGTCGCCGTTGGGTCGGTGGAGGCGGCGGAGGCTTTGCCGCTCTAGATCGTCGGGCGGGTGCGGCGCCGTCGTGGTTGCCCGCGCCGTTCCCCCCACCCCCACGCACGTCACCTCACCGGTATGGACCAATTCACGCCCGTCTTCTTGACAGGCGGATTGGTCCATACCAACTTGGTTGCGCACCCCCTTGCACCTTTGTGCAACTCCCGAACACCCCCATTCCCTCAGGGAGATCGCGTGCGCAACTCGCTCAGACGTTCCAGACGTCGGATACTCGCCCTGCTCGGGTCCACCGCTCTCGCGCTCGCCGGGGCCATCGCGCTGCCCGGTACCGCGCAGGCGGCCAACGTGCTGTCCAACCCCGGCTTCGAGTCGGGAAGTCTGTCGCCGTGGTCCTGCTCCGGGAACCTCGGCTCCGTCGTGTCCTCGCCCGTGCACGGCGGCTCGAAGGCGCTCGCGGGCGCCGCGAGCGCCAGTGACAACGCCCAGTGCACGCAGACCGTCGCCGTGCAGCCCAACACGACGTACTCGCTCAGCGGCTGGGTCCGCGGCTCTTACGTCTATCTCGGGGTGACCGGCGGGGCGTCCACCTGGACGACCTCGGCGTCCCAGTACAGCCAGCTGACGGTGTCCTTCACCACCGGGGCCTCGCAGACCAGCGCCCAGATCTACGTCCACGGGTGGTACGCCCAGGGGACGTACTACGCCGACGACATCAGCCTCGACGGGCCCGGCGGCAGTTCCGACACCCAGGCGCCGACCGCGCCCACGAACCTCACCTCCACCGGGAAGACCTCGTCGAGCGTGTCCCTGTCGTGGTCGGCCGCGACGGACAACGTCGGGGTGGCGGCGTACGACGTCTACCGCGGGTCGACCCTGGCGACGAGCGTCTCCGGGACCTCCGCCACGGTGAGCGGCCTTGCGGCCAGTACGGCGTACACGTTCACGGTCAAGGCGCGGGACGCGGCCGGGAACGTGTCGGCCGCCTCCAACTCCGTCTCCGTGACGACGAGCGCGGGCAGCGGCGGCGGGACCGGGTTCAAGCAGGCCGCGCCCTACCTGTACGAGGGCTGGGGCGACCCGCCGAACCCGACGACCGTGATGAACGCGACCGGCATCAAGAACTTCACCATGGCCTTCGTCCTCGACTCGGGCGGCTGCACCCCGGCCTGGGACGGCAGCCGGGCGCTCACCGGCGGCGCCGACCAGACCGCGATCAACCAGATCCGCGCGGCCGGCGGTGACGTCACCCCGTCGTTCGGCGGCTGGCAGGGCAGCAAGCTCGGCGCCAACTGCTCGTCCGCGAGTGCGCTGGCGGGGGCGATCCAGAAGGTGATCAACGCCTACGGTCTCAAGTCCGTCGACATGGACATCGAGAACACGGACGAGTTCGAGAACGAGGCCGTGCAGGCGAAGATCCTGACCGCCCTCAAGACGGTCAAGGCCAACAACGCCGGCCTGAAGACGATCGTCACCTTCGGGACGTCCACCACCGGTCCGACGTACTACGGCAACCGGCTCATCGAGCAGGCCCAGTCGATCGGCGCCGACATCGACGTCTTCACGATCATGCCGTTCGACTTCGGCGGCGGCTCCGACATGTACGGCAACACGGTGGCCGCGGCCGAGGGGCTGAAGACCAAGCTGAAGTCCACGTTCGGCTGGGACGACGCGACGGCCTACGCGCACATCGGGATCTCCGGCATGAACGGGCTGTCCGACCAGCAGGAGAACACCACCCCGGCGATCTGGACGCAGATCCGCGACTGGGGGAACTCGCACCACATCGCCCGGCTCGCCTTCTGGGCGGCGAACCGGGACCGCGGCTGTGCCGGCGGCGGCGTGGTGAGCAACTGCTCCGGCATCAGCCAGAGCGACTGGCAGTTCACCTCGATCACGGCCGGCTTCACCGGCTGAGCACCGGAGGCGGTGGCGTGGGGTTGCCCTGGACCGGGCATCCCCACGCCTTCGCCATCTCCGCGAGCCTGGACCGGAGAAACGCCGAGGTACCGGCACGGGCCGCGGGTACCCCCTCCGGCGCTGCGTCCGAATGGCTTCCGGGGTCTTGCGCGGCACGCTCACCGCCTGCGCCGTGAGGCCGGCTTCCGGCCTGCGGTCGGGTCAGAACCGTCCGGATCCGCGGTACAGCTCCAGTTCCCCGTCCAGTTCGACGGCGAGCACGGTGGCGTACGGGTCGAGGTCGGCCGCGGCCGGCGGGTCGATCCACAGCACGCCGACCGCCTCGTGCAGCCCACCGGTCACCCGGTGGCCGAGCTCGGTGCCGGTGCCCAGGACGGTGACCCTGCGGACCGCCGTCGCCAGGCCCCGGACGCCGATCTCGGCGCGCGGGACGTCGAACAGGGTGAGGTAGAGGGTGCGCCGGTCGGCGGAGAGGGTGCTCGGGCCGTAGTGGTGCCCGGCCGGCAGGCCGCGCCCGGTCCCGTACACCGCCTCCGCGTGCCTGCGGATCCACTCCCCCAGCCCCTCCAGGCGCTCGACCTGCGGCTGGGGGATGGTGCCGTCCTCCATGGGGCCGACGTCGAGCAGCAGGTTGCCGCCGCCCCCGATGGTCTCGGTGAAGTAACGGATCAGCTGGGCGAGCGACTTGTGGTTGTGGTCGTGGTGCTGGTACCCCCACGAATCGTTGATCGTCAGGCACAGCTCCCACGGCCCGTCCGGCGGCACGACGGGGGCGCCCTGCTCGGGGGTCGCGTAGTCGCCCTCGCCGAGCATCCGCGCGTTGAAGACGACGTGCGGGACGTACGACCGGATCAGCGCGGCGAGTTCGGGGATCCGCCACTGCTCCTCGCTGCGGTCCCACTCCCCGTCGAACCACATCAGGTCCGGCCGGAACCGGGAGGCCAGCTCCGTTATCTGGCCGTCCCTGTAGGCGATGAAGCGTTCCCAGGCGGCCAGGTCCTCGTCCTCGGCCGCCACCTCCGAATACCGGTTGTCCTCCAGTTCCGGCGGGCGGCCCGGCTTGCGCGTGGAGGCGTAGTCGGGGTGGTTCCAGTCGGAGTGCGAGTAGTAGAGGCCGACCTTGAGGCCCTTCTCGCGGAGGGCTTCCGCGTAGGGGCCGAGGTAGTCCTTGCCGAGGTTGAGGTCGCCGTACGCCGTGTCCCAGAGGGCGACGCCGTCGTGGTGGCGGCTGGTGAGCACGGCGTACTTCGCGCCGGCGCGGGCGAACAGGTCCGCCCACGCCTTCGGGTCGTAGCGGGCGCCGGTGAAGCGGGGCAGCTGAGACATGTACTGGTCGTGCGGCACGATGTCGTCGTAGAAGGACCAGGACTCCTGGACCCCGTCGACGGCGTAGATGCCCCAGTGGACGAAGATCCCCAGTTTGGCGTCGGTGAACCAGGGTTGCATGGCCATCCGGTCAGCTCCTCTGCAGCCGGAGGGTGAGGATCTGGAAGGGGCGCAGCGCGACGGAGACACTGTCACCGTCGGTGGCGGCGTCCTCCAGGGGGCGTTCGAGGAGGTCGGTCACCTGGGCGCCGGCCAGCGGGAAGCCGGTGCGCAGGACGCCCTGGGCACGGCCGCCGCGGGACTCGTAGAGGCGGACCACGACATCGCCGGAGGCGTCGTCGGCGAGCTTGACCGCCTCGACGGTGACGCCCTCGCCGTCCACGGAGACGACCGGCCGCGGCTCGCCCGCCGCGTCGGCCACCCGCAGCGGGAGGTTGAGGGCGTAGCCCTCGGCGACGGCGTCCCCGACGGTGGCGCCGGGCAGCAGGGAGTAGGTGATGCGGTGCCGGCCCTGGTCGGCGCCCGGGTCCGGGACGCGCGGGGCGCGCACCAGGGAGAGCCGGACCGTGGTGGTCGTCCCGCCGTCCTCGCGGACTGTGCGGGAGACGTCGTGGCCGTACGTCGAGTCGTTGATGACGGCGACGCCGTAACCGGGCTCCCCGATGTGCACCCAGCGGTGGCCGGAGACCTCGAAGCGGGCCGCCTCCCAGCTGGTGTTGGTGTGGGTGGGCCGCTGGACGTGCCCGAACTGGATCTCGGCGGAGGAGTGCGCGGCACGGATGTCCACCGGGAAGCCGGCCTTGAGGAACTTCTCGGCCTCGTGCCAGTCGATGTCCGTCTCGAAGTCGATCCGGGGGCTGCCGGCGCGGACGGTGACCGTCTGGGTGATCGTCGAGCCGTTGCCGAACGGGCGCGTGATCCGGATCGAGCCGAGCAGCGGGTCCGCGTCGACGACGGTGATCTCCGACGGCTCCAGGAGGTCCGTGTAGCGGTTCTTGTAGTGCTTGTCGACGTCCCAGGCGTCCCAGTAGTTGGGGAGGTCGGTGTGCAGGCGGAGCAGGTTGCCCTGGCCGGCCAGGACCTCGCGGTGCGCGCGGTGGTCGAGGACGGACGACAGGGTGCCGTCCTCGGCGATCTCCACCCGGACGAGTCCGTTGTCGAGGACCCGGCCGTCGACCGTCACCGGCCGCGGGGCCTCGGCGGCGGCCGTGAGCGGCGCGCTGCCGCCCGCGGGGACCTCGACGTACACCGGAGTGCCCGCGGCGTCCCGGACGACCTCTGCGCGGCCGTAGGGGCTGGTGTTGAAGACGCGAGCGGTGCCGCCGCCCAGGGCGGTGACCGCCTCCGTGGTGAGTGCCTCCAGCTCCGCGGCGACCCGGGCGTACTCCGCCTCGGCCTCGCGGTGCACCCAGGCGATCGAGGAGCCGGGCAGGATGTCGTGGAACTGGTGGAGCAGGACCGTCTTCCAGAGCCGGTCGAGCTTGTCGTGCGGGTAGGCGTAGCCGGGCGCGTGCAGCGCGGCCGTCGTCGCCCACAGCTCGGCCTCGCGGAGCTTGTGCTCGCTGCGCCGGTTGCCCTGCTTGGTGCGGGCCTGGGAGGTGTAGGTGGCGCGGTGCAGCTCCAGGTAGAGCTCGCCGACCCAGACCGGGGCGTCCTCGTACTCGGCGCGGGCCTTGGCGAAGAACGCGTCCGGGTGCTCGACCTCGACGCGCGGGGAGCCCTCCAGGTCCTTCAGTCGGCGGGCCCGCTCCATGATCTCGCGGGTGGGGCCGCCGCCGCCGTCACCCCAGCCGAACGGGGCCAGCGAGCGCGTCGCGCCGCCCTTCTCGGCGTAGTTGCGGACCGCGCGGGACATCTCCTCGCCGCTGAAGCGGGCGTTGTAGGTGTCGACGGGCGGGAAGTGCGTGAAGATCCGGGTGCCGTCGATGCCCTCCCACCAGAAGGTGTGGTGGGGGAACTTGTTGGTCTGGTTCCAGGAGATCTTCTGGGTGAGGAACCACTCGTTGCCGGCGAGCTTGGCGATCTGCGGGTAGGCCGCGTTGTAGCCGAAGGAGTCCGGCAGCCACACGCCCTTGGTCTCGACCCCGAAGTGCTCCATGAAGAACCGCTTGCCGTGGACGAACTGGCGGGCGACCGCCTCGCCGCCGGGCAGGTTGCCGTCGGACTCCACCCACATGCCGCCGACCGGCGCCCACTGGCCCTTCTTCACGGACTCCTGGATCCGGGCCCAGACCTGCGGGTAGTTGTCGCGCACCCACTCGTACTGCTGGGCCTGCGAGCAGGCGAAGACGAACTCCTCGTACTCCTCGGCGAGGGAGGTGACGTTGGAGAAGGTGCGGGAGGTCTTGCGCTTGGTCTCGCGGATCGGCCAGAGCCAGGCCGAGTCGATGTGGGCGTGGCCGACGCCGGAGATGCGGTGGGCGCTGGCGTGCGCGGGCTTGGCGAGGGCGGGCTTGAGGGCCTCGCGGACGGCGGCGGCCGAGCCGGAGACGTCGTCCAGGTCGAGCAGGTCCATCGCGTGGTCGAGGGCGTGCGCGATCTCGTGCCGGCGCGGGTCGTGCTCGCCCAGCTCCAGCATCAGCTCCTTCAGCACCTGGACGTCCAGGTCGAGGTGCCAGACGTCCTCGTCGAGGACGGCGATGTCGGCGCGCTTGAAGGTGTACAGCGGCTTGTCGCCGGCGGTCAGCACGTCGCCGAGCGGGGTCGGGGCCGCGAAGTCGTTGGCGAGGATGTCGGGGTTGGAGGCCGCCTCGACCAGGTAGTCGATCACCTCGCCGCCGGTCGCCGGGTTGGCGATCCGCACGTACTGGTTGAGCGGGTTGACCGCCTTCAGCGGGGTCCCGTCGGCGAGGTGGACCAGGGCCTCGGCCTGGTTGCCCGGCCAGTCGCCCACGAAACCGAGGTCGATGACGGCCTCGACACGGCGGCCCGCGAACTCCTCGGGCACCCGGCCGCGCATCCGGAACCAGGTGGTGCCCCAGGGCGGGCCCCACGGGGTGCCCATGGCGAACGGCTCGTAGACGGCGGCCGCGGCCTCCTCGAAGGGCACCGGCTCCCCGGGGGCCTGCCAGGCCGACACCTCGAAGGGGACGGTGGCCGCGTAGACCGCGGGCTTGATGCGCTGGTTGTGGAGGCGCTCTACGCGCTCCTCGATCCGGCGGCGTTCGTCGTGCATGGAAGTCTCCAGAAGAAGGATGGAAAGCGCTTACCGAGCGGCTGGCTACCTAAGATACGCGAGGCCCGGGTGGACCTCGGTGTACCCCTCGACCAGCCGGCGGGCGACGTTCACGGAGTCGACCAGCGGGTGCAGCGCGAACGCCTTCACGGCCGTCGTACGGGAGCCGGACCCGGCCGCGGCGAGCACCTCGCGCTCGACCGCCTTGACCGCGCAGACAAGACCGGTGGCGTGGTCGGGGAGCGGGGCGACGGCGACCGGGTGGGCACCGTTGGCGTCGACCAGGCAGGGCACCTCGATGACGGCCTCGCCGTCCAGGACCGAGAGGGTGGAGCGGTTGCGGACGTTCAGGATCAGGGTGGTGCGCTCGTCGCGGGCGATGGCCCGCATCAGGGCGAGGGCGACCTTCTCGTAGCCGCCGGAGAGGTCGTCGGCGTCGCGTTCGCCGGCGCCGGCCGTCTCCCGGTTCTCCGACATGTAGGTGGCCTCGCGCTCGGCGCGGGTACGGTCCCAGACGTCCAGGGCCTTCACGCCCGGCTCGGCGACCGCCTCGTAGAAGTGCGCCTGCTGGTCGCGGAGGAAGGCGCCGCGGGTCCGCTCGGCCTGCTGGTAGGCGCGGACGGCCTCGCGGTTGAAGTAGTAGTAGTGCAGGTACTCGTTGGGGATGGCGCCGAGGGACTGGAGCCAGTCGACGCCGAAGAGCTTGCCCTCCTCGAAGGAGCCGAGCAGGTCGGGGTCGGCGAGCAGGCGCGGGAGTTCGTCGCGGCCCGCGATGTGCAGGCCGCGGACCCAGCCGAGGTGGTTGAGGCCGACGTAGTCGATCCAGGCCTCCTTCGGGTTCCCGCCGAGCACCCGGGCGATCCGGCGGCCGAGCCCTACCGGGGAGTCGCAGATGCCGATGACGCGGTCGCCGAGGTGCCGGGACATGGCCTCGGTGACCAGGCCCGCGGGGTTGGTGAAGTTGATGACCCAGGCGTCGGGGGCGAGCCGGGCGACCCGGCGCGCGATGTCGACGGCGACCGGCACGGTCCGCAGGCCGTAGGCGATGCCGCCGGCACCGACCGTCTCCTGGCCGAGGACGCCCTCGGCGAGGGCCACCCGTTCGTCGTTCGCCCTGCCCTCCAGGCCGCCGACCCGGATCGCCGAGAAGACGAAGTCGGCGCCGGTGAGCGCCTCGTCCAGATCGGTCGTGGCGGTCACGGCGGGGGCGTCGGGGATGCCGGCCGCCTGTTCGGCCAGGACCCGGGCGACCGCGGAGAGCCGGCCGGCGTCGAGGTCGTGCAGCACGACCTCGGTGACCCGCCCCTCCGCCCGGTCCGTGAGCAGTGCGCCGTACACCAGCGGCACGCGGAACCCGCCGCCGCCCAGAATCGTCAGTTTCACGCTTCAGCCTTTCCTGCCAGGACCACCTCGACACCGGCCTCCTCCAGGGCGGCTCGGGTCGCCGGGTCCACCGGCGCGTTGGTCACCACCATGTCCAGGTCCCCGGGACCGCAGACCTTCGCCATGCCCGTGCCCGGGAACTTGGCGGCATCGGCGAGCAGCACGACTCTGTCGCTCGCCGCGATCATGGCGCGCTTGACCGGCACCTCCACGACCGTCGTGTCCATCACCTGCCCGCCCGGCCGCACCCCGCTGGTGCCGAGGAACAGCCAGTCGGCGTGCAGCTGGCGCAGGTTGTCCTCGGTGAGGAACCCGACCAGGGAGCGGTACTCGCGGCGCAGCATGCCGCCGAGCAGCACCAGTTCGATGCCCTCGTCGTCGGCGAGCTCCTCGTAGACCACCAGGTTGCTGGTGATGACGGTGAGGCGGCGGCCGTGCAGGTGGCGGGCGAGCCGGAAGGCGGTGGTGCCGATGTCGAGCAGCACCGACTGGCCGTCCTCGACCAGCGCCGCCGCGCGTGTGGCTATCGCGTCCTTCTCGGCCACCCGCACCTCGGCGACCTCGGCGAAGGGCTGGTCGCCCTCGTCGACGACGGCGCCGCCGTGGACACGGGTGAGCAGCCCGTCCTCCTCCAGCTTGACCAGGTCGCGCCGGATGGTGGCCGGACTCACGCTCAGCTGCTCGGAGAGGTCGGTCACAGAGGCGGGGCCCCCGGCGCGCAGGGCCCGCAGGATGAGTTGGTGTCGTCGTTCTGCCAGCACGCGGCGAACACTACTCGTCATCTTCAATCAAATCCATGCTCAGTTCTGCTCGGGTATTGACCAATCTCTCCGAGCGGCGCACGATTCCGGTCATCGAAAATGACGAGTTTTGACGAGAGGCTGCGCACGTGGACGACGACAGGCCCGATGTGCTGCTGACCGGACTGCTCTTCTACGACCTCGTCCTCACGGGGCTGGGCAAGCCGCCGACACCGGGCGAGGAGATCTGGACGGCCGGCATGGGCTGCGGCCCCGGCGGCATCGCGAACCTGGCGGTGGCCGCGTCCCGCTTCGGCCTGCGCACCTCGCTGGCCACGGTCTTCGGTGACGACTTCTACGGCGAGTACTGCCGGGACGTCCTGTGCGACCAGGAGGACATCGACCTCTCGCTCTCCCGCACCGCGGACGGCTGGCCCACCCCCGTCACCGTCTCGCTCGCCGCCGGACACGACCGGGCCCTCGTCACCCACGGCCAGGAACCCCCGTACTCGCAGGACACGCTGATGGGCGACCCGCCCGAGGCGCGCACCGCGCTCGTGCACATCGAGGCCGAGCCGAGCGCGTGGATCGCCAAGGCGGCGGCGAACGGCACCCACGTCTACGCCGACGTCGGCTGGGACCCCACCCAGGAGTGGTCCCGCGACCTCCTCGACCAGCTCACCCTGTGCCACGCCTTCCTCCCGAACGAGACCGAGGCGATGGCCTACACCCGCACCGACAGCGCGGTCGCGGCCCTCGGGACGCTCGCGGAGCTGGTGCCGGTGGCGGTCGTCACCCGGGGCGGGGACGGCGCGGTCGCCGTCGACCAGACCACCGGCGAGTACGCCGAGGTCCCGGCCCTGGACGTCGACGTGCTGGACGCCACGGGCGCCGGGGACGTGTTCGGGGCGAGCTTCGTCGCGGCCTCCCTCGGCGGCTGGCCGCTGGCCGAGCGGCTGCGGTTCGCCGTCCTCGCGGCCGGCCTCTCCGTACAGCACCACGGCGGCGCCCTCGCGGCCCCCGGCTGGTACGGCGTCGACCGCTGGTGGCGCTCGCTGACCGACCCCGACCTGAAGAAGACCTACGGCTTCCTCGCCGACCGGCTGCCGGCGGACGCGGGCCCCCCGGTGCACCACGCCCCGGTCACCCCGCCCGCCCGGCACCTCTGACCCGCCCACGCCCCGGCTCGACGCCCCACAGCCCCCCGATCCACAGCACCAACGCCCCTCAGTACCACGAACAGGAACAACAGGAGTGACCCGTGGACCTTTCACGTAGAGGCTTCCTCCAGGCCGCCGCACTCACCGCGGCCGCGTCCGGCCTGACCGTCGCATGCGGCGGCTCCGGATCGGGCGGTACCAAGAACGGCAAGAACCTCACCCTGTGGTACTGGGGCGGTGCGCTCAGCGACAAGGTGGTCGCGGAGGCGAAGGCCCACTTCAGCGGCACGGTCAGACTGACCGCCTCCTCCATCGGCGGCGACTTCAAGCAGAAGCTCACCACCACCCTCGCCGCGGGCGGCTCCTCCGTGCCCGACATCACCGGCATCAAGGGCGAGGACATGGCGTCCTTCCTGCCCAACGCCTCCCGCTTCCTCGACCTGAACGACCTGGGCTTCAAGAAGCTCTCCTCGCAGTACCTGGGCTGGAAGACTAAGCTCGCCCAGACCACCGACGGCAAGCAGATCGGCTTCCCGATCGACATCGGCCCCACCGCGCTCTTCTACCGCGAGGACCTGTTCGCCAAGGCCGGCGTGGCCACCGACCCCGCCAAGGTCGCCGACCTGGTCAAGACCTGGGACGACTACTTCGCGCTCGGCACCGAACTGCAGAAGAAGAACCCGGGCACCTTCCTGGTCAACAACATCAGCTCCGTCTTCAACATCGCGGTCGGCCAGGGCACCCAGCGGTTCATCGACAAGAACAACCACTTCATCGGCGACCAGGACCACATCCGCAGCGCGTGGACCACGGCCGTCCGCCCCTACACCCTGGGCATCGACGCCAAGATCAACGACAACAGCTGGAACGCCGCCGTCGGCAAGAACCTCCTCACCGAACTCGGCGCGGCATGGCACGCGCTGGACATCGAGCAGGCCGCACCGCAGACGAAGGGCAAGTGGCGGGTCTGCGCCAACCCGGTGGGACCGGCCAACCAGGGCGGCTCCTACCTCGCGCTGCCCAGGCAGTGCCGGAACCCCGAGGAAGCCTTCAAGATCATCAGCTGGATCCTCAGCCCCACGAACGACGGCCGCGGCTTCACCGACGCCGCGATCTTCCCGGCCGCCCCGGCCGCGTACGCCATGCCGGCCATGACCGGCCCCGACGCCTTCTTCGGCGGCCAGAAGATCATCGAGGTCTTCGGGCCGGCCGCCAAGGCGATACCGGACAGCTACGAGGCGCCGGCCGACGCGGCCGTCATGGCCCCGTACCTGACGGAGCTGACCAACATCGAGGCCAAGGGCAAGAAGCCCGACGACGCCTGGAACGACGCGGTCAGCCAGGCCAAGCAGATCGCCCGGCGGCAGGGGGTGAACTGAGGTGACGTCACCTCCGGTCACCGGTCCCGCCGCGGTGCCCGAGCACCGCGGCGGGCCGGGCCCGGCCCGGTTCCGCCCGCGGCGCGCCACGCCCGCGGGCACCACCGCACGGCCCCGGCGGCGCGGACCGCTGTCGTACTGGCGTCAGTACCTCGCGATCTCGCCCTTCTACCTGGTCTTCGCCGCGTTCTCCTTCTTCCCGGTCTTCTACTCGCTGTACCTGGCCTTCCAGCGCTGGGACGGCCTCGGCGACATGCAGTTCGTGGGTCTGCAGCAGTTCAGGTTCCTGTGGTCGGACCCGGTCTTCTGGCTGTCGATCCGCAACACCCTGGTGATCTGGGTGCTGTCGACCGTGCCCACCCTCCTGGGCGCCCTGGTGCTGGCGACGCTGCTGCACTCGGTGCGCCGCTTCAAGGGCTTCTACCGGATCGCCCTCTACCTGCCGAACGTCACCTCGATCGTCGCGGTGGCGATCTTCTTCGGCGCGGTGTTCAGCAACAACTTCGGCCTGGTCAACGCGATCCTGGGCACGGTCGGCATCTCACCGGTCCCGTGGCTGAGCAACCCGTGGCTGATCAAGGTGGTCATCTCGCTGCTGATGACCTGGATGTGGACCGGCTACAACATGATCATCTACCTGGCCGGTCTCCAGGCGATCCCGGCCTCGATCTACGAGGCGGCCAAGGTCGACGGGGCCGGCCCGGTCCGCACGTTCTTCCAGATCACCGTTCCGATCATGCGGCCGATCATCCTCTTCACCGTCATCATCTCGACCATCAACGGCCTGCAGAGCTTCAGCGAACCCCAGGTCCTGTTCGCCAGCAACGCCGCGAACGCGAACCTCGGCGGCCCCGGACAGGCCGGTCTGACCACGCTGCTGTACTTCTACCAGTCGGCCTTCCTCAACAACGACTACGGCTACGGCGCGGCCATCGTGTGGGCCTTCTTCCTGCTGATCATCGTCCTCGTCGCCGTCAACTGGCGCATCACCCAACGAGGGAGGAAGCCGTGACCACAGCCGACCCGACCGCCGACCCGACCGTCGAACCGACCGCCGACCCGACGCGGCCGGCCCCACGCGCGCGGCGGCTGCGCCGCCCCAAGGGCCTGACCGCGCACATCGTCCTCATGGCGGCCGTCCTGATCTCGGTCTTCCCGTTCCTGTGGACGATCGTCATGGCGACCAACACCACCCAGGACATCTACAAGAGCCCGCCGAAGTTCACCTTCGGCTCCCACCTGCTGGAGAACATCCGGCACGTGCTGAACACCATCGACTTCTTCGGGTCGATGCTCAACACGATCGTCGTCGCGACCGTCACCACCGTCCTGGTGCTGTTCATCGACTCGCTCGCGGCCTTCACCTTCGCCAAGTTCGACTTCCCCGGCCGCAAGGTGCTCTTCGGCACGCTGCTGCTGTTCATGATGCTGCCGCTGCAGCTGGCGATCCTGCCGCAGTTCATCCTCATGTCGAACATCGGCTGGGTCGGCATGCTCAAGGCGCTGATCCCGCCCGCCCTGGCCAACGCCTTCGGCATCTTCTGGCTGCGCCAGTACATCGAGAACGGCGTGCCCGACGAACTCCTCGACGCCGCCCGCATCGACGGCGCCGGGTTCTTCCGCCAGTACTGGAACATCGCGCTGCCGATGATCAGGCCCGCGCTGTCCTTCCTCGCCATCTACGCCTTCGTCGGCGCCTGGAACGACTACGTCTGGCCGCTCATCGTGCTCACCAACCCCGACCACGTGACGCTCCAGGTGGAGCTCGCCCAGCTCAACGTCGGCCACACCACCGACTACAGCATGGTCATGGCCGGGGTGCTGATGGCCTCCCTGCCGCTGGTGCTGGTCTTCGCCGTCTTCGCCCGCGGCTTCATCGCGGGCGCCACCGAGGGCGCGGTGCAGGGCACCTGACCCGCGCGGGCCGCCCCGGCCCGCGCGGCACCCGCAAGGCGCGCCCGCGAGACAGAGGAGGGATCCGGTGAGGGACATCGGCCGGGACGGCAGGGTGCTCGTGGTGGGCATGGACGGGCTGCGCCACGACCGGCTGACCCGGCCCGGTGCCCAGGCGCCCGTCCTGCACGGCCTCATGGCCGCGGGCGCCCACGGCACCAGCCTGCTGCCGTACGGCGAGGCGGACGGCCAGGCCGCGGACGGGCCGACGACCAGCATGGCCTACACCGATTCCGGCCCCGGCTGGTCGAGCGTGCTGACCGGGGTGTGGCCGGACCGGCACGGGGTGACCGGGAACGACTTCCGCGGCGCCGACTACGGCCGCCACCCCGACTTCCTCACCCGCGCGGCCGCCGCCCGCCCCGGCCTGCGCACCGCCGCCGTGGTCTCCTGGCCGGAGCTGGTCCACCGCGGCACCCTGGGCCCCGCCATCGGCCGGCGGGTGCTCCACGACGGCGAGACCGAGGGCTACGCGACCGCGGACGAGCTCGTCGCCCGCACCGCCGTCCGCCGGCTCACCGAGCACGACCCGGACCTGTTGTTCGTGTACTTCGGCGCCACCGACGAGGCCGGCCACGCCACCGGCCCGCTCTCCCCCGCCTACGACCACGCCCTGCTCGCCCAGGACACCCACCTCGGGCGGCTGCTGGCGGCGATCGACGCCCGGCGCCCCGGCGAGCGGTGGACCGTACTGGTCACCACCGACCACGGACACCTCGACACCGGCGGCCACGGCGGCGACACCCGTGCCGAACGGGAGGTCTTCGTGATCCTCGCCGAGCCCGGCACTCCCGGCGGCACCCTGCTCGACTCGCCCCGCCTCATCGACATCGCCCCCACCGTCCTGGACCGGCTCGGCATCCCCGTCGACCCCGCCTGGGGCTGGGCAGGACGCGTCCTGCCCCGGCCCGCCACCTCACCCACGCCACCAGAGAAGTGAGCCACCCGCCGATGAACGGTCCGTCGATCCCCGGGCCCCGGTCCGCCGATCCCCTGATCGCCCTCCGCCCCTGGGAGGCACCCGAGGTGACCTCCTGGGGACGGCTCCCCATGAACGCCGTCGACCGGCGCACCGGAGCGCTCCCCCTGGACGGCGACTGGCGCTTCCAGTTGCTGCCGGCTCCGGACGCGGCGGTCGGCGGCTCCTGGTCCACGGCACACGTCCCCGGCGCCTGGACCGTGCAGGACACCGGCGACCTGCCGCAGTACACGAACGTCACCATGCCGTTCCGCGCGTTCCCGCCGGACTCCCCCGCCGCCAACCCGACAGGTGTCTACGAGCGTGAGCTGGACGTGCCCGCCGAGTGGGCCGGGCGCCGGATCGTGCTCCAGGTCGGCGCCGCCGAGAGCGTGCTCCTCGTGCACGTCGACGGGCGGCCGGTGGGCGTCTCCAAGGACTCGCACCTGGCGGCCGAGTTCGACCTGACCGACGCCGTCCGCCCCGGCACGCGTTCGGTGCTCAGGCTCACCGTCGTCAAATGGTCCGACGCCTCGCACGTCGAGGACCAGGACCACTGGTGGCACGCCGGGATCACCCGCTCGGTGCTGCTCCACACGACCGGCCCCTTCCATCTGGCGGACGTGACCGTGCGGGCGCGGCGGGGCGGCGAGCTGCGCGTGGACTGCCAGGTGCGCAACGCGGCCGGCGACCGGGCACTGCCCGCCGGCTGGTACGTCACCGGGGACCTCGACGGCGAACCGCTCGCACAGGACGCCGAGTTCGACCGGCTCAACACCGAGGACGACCGGGTCTCCGACTTCCTCGGCGAGGCCCGCATCCACGCCGTCGTGCCCGACGTGCGCACCTGGAACGCGGAGCAGCCCGAGCTGTACGGGCTGACCGTCCGGCTGCACCGCGCCGACGGCACGGTCGCCGACACCTCGTACCACCGCGTCGGCTTCCGGGACGTCGAGATCGTCGGCCGGGACCTGCTCGTCAACGGCGAGCGGGTGTTCATCAGGGGTGTCAACCGGCACGACTTCCACCCGCTCACCGGGCGGACGGTGTCGTACGACGACATGCGCGCCGACCTGGTGGTGCTGAAGCGGTTCGGGTTCAACGCGATCCGCACCTCGCACTACCCGAACGACCCGGCCCTCTACGACCTCGCCGACGAACTCGGCTTCTACGTCGTCGACGAGGCGGACGTCGAGTCCCACGACCACGCCCACGAGATCGCCGACGACCCGCGCTACCTGAACGCCTTCGTGGACCGGATCTCGCGGATGGTGCTCCGCGACAAGAACCACCCGTCGGTCATCATCTGGTCGCTGGGCAACGAGTCCGACTACGGGGCCAACCACGACGCCGCGGCCGGCTGGGTGCGGCGGCACGACCCGACCCGGCCGATCCAGTACGAGGGGGCCGCCAAGCGCGGCTGGGCCGACCCGGACGTGGCCTCCGACATCGCCTGCCCGATGTACGCGCCGCTGGAGGACTGCGTCGCCCACGCCCTGTCCGGGGAGCAGACCAAGCCCCTGATCCAGTGCGAGTACTCGCACGCCATGGGCAACAGCAACGGCACGCTGGCCGACCACTGGGCCGCCATCGAGTCCACTCCGGGGCTTCAGGGCGGGTTCATCTGGGAGTTCTGGGACCACGGAATTCTCCAGCGGGTGAGCGACGGAAGACCGGTCGGGCGCGCGGGCGCCGGACTGTACGACAGCGGTGTCGCCGCGCCCGGCCATCGCTGGGCGTACGGCGGCGACTTCGGCGAGGCCGTGCACGACGGGGCGTTCGTCGCGGACGGGATCGTCTTCCCCGACCGCACCCCCAAGCCCGCCATGTACGAGCACCGGGAGATCGCGGCACCGGTGCGCATCCGGTGCTTCCGGCACGAGGGCATCGTCCTCGCCAACCACCAGCACTTCCGTGGCCTCGACTGGCTGACCGGCACCTGGGAACTGGCGCTGGCCGACGGCCGTACGCTGACCGGCCCGGCCGAACTGCCCGAGCTGTGCCCCGGCGAGACGGCGGCCGTACCGCTGCCGTTCGAGGTGCCGGCCGACGGCGGTGAGGCCTGGCTGACGCTGCGGGTGACGGTCGCCGAGGACCAGGGGTGGGCACCGGCCGGTACGGAGGTCTGCGCGCCGCAGATCCGGCTCCGGGCGGCGGACCCGCTCGGGCCGCCGGTGCCGGCGGGCCCCGCCGTCGAGGTGGACGGCGAGGGGCTGCTGGTGCACCCGCTGCTGACCGCCGCCCCGGCGCTGTCGCTGTGGCGGGCGCCCACCGACAACGACGAGCTGGGCGGGATGGCGCCGCGCTGGCGCGCCTGGGGCCTGGACCGGCTGGTGCGCAAGGTGGTCTCGGTCCGCCGGGCCGGCGATCGGGTGACCGTGCTCGCGGAGTACGCCGGCACGGTCGGTGTCGTACGGCACCGGCAGGAGTTCACGCCGGTCGCGGGCGGGATCCGGGTGGACGAGTCGGCCGAGCTGCCCGAGGAGTTCGCGGACGTGGCCCGGGTCGGCTCGGTCTTCGAGACGGTGGCCGGGCTCGACCTGCTGGAGTGGTTCGGTCAGGGTCCCTGGGAGTCGTACCCCGACCGCGCCGCCGGAGCCCCGGTCGGCCACCACTCGCTGCCCGTGGACGACTTGTTCACCCCGTATCTGCGGCCCCAGGAGAGCGGCGGCCGGCACGGCGTACGGCGGTTCACGCTGTCGGCGCCGGACGCCACCGGGCTCGCGGTGGAGCTGGACGAACCCCGCCAGGTCTCCGTCAGCCGCTACCGCGCCGAGGACCTCACCGCCGTGGCGCACCATGACGAACTCGTGCCGCGGGCGGGCTGCGTGGTCCACGTCGACGCCGCGCACCGGGGCCTCGGTACGGCGTCGTGCGGCCCCGACACCTTCCCCTCCTACCTCGTCGCACCGGGCCTCCACCGCTGGAGCTGGACCCTGCGCGTCCTCTGAGATCCGTACGGGGCCGAGACCCGTACTGCCGAGACCCGTACTGCCGAGACCCGAATTGCCGAGCCCCCCACGCCCTTCGCCGTCACTTCCGCTTACCCACGGAGCACACGTGTGTACTTCGCATGACCACCCTCAGGGCGAGGCCGCGCAGGCCGGAGCCGGCCGCCGCAACTTCCTGCGGGCCACCGCGCTGCTCGGCGCCGCCGCCACCGCCGGGGCCGCACTGCCCGCCGTCGCCGAGGCGTCGTCCTCCGGTTCCGGCCGGCGGCCCGACCCGGAGAGCCGGCGCTTCACCCTCGCGGTGATGCCCGACACCCAGTACCTGTTCGACGGGCCGAGCATCAACCCGGCGCCCATCGAGGCCTCGCTGCGCTACCTCCTCGAGCACGGCGGCGAATCCGACGACAACATCGTCTTCCTGTCCCACCTCGGCGACCTCACCCAGAACGGGGCGGCGGAGGAGTTCGCCGCGATCGGCAAGGCGTTCGAGATCCTCGACCGGCACGGGGTCGGATACAGCGTGCTGGCCGGCAACCACGACATCAGGTCGTCCACGGACGATCAGCGCGGCGCCACGCCGTACCTGGACGCCTTCGGCCCGCAGCGCTTCAAGGACAAGCCGACCTTCGGCGGGTCCTCCGCGGACGGCTACCACACCTACCACCTGTTCCGGGCGGCCGGACGCGAGTGGCTCGTGCTGGCCCTGGACTGGCGGCTGTCGGCCAAGGGGTACGCCTGGGCGAAGGACGTCATCGCCGCGCACCCGAAGGCGCCGGTCATCCTCACCACCCACGAACTGGTCGTGGACGACGACGAGCTGTCGTCGTACGGGCAGCAGCTGTGGGACCGGCTGATCGACGAGCACGACCAGATCTTCCTCACCCTCAACGGCCACTACTGGCCGGCCCGCCGCGCGATACGCAAGAACGCGGCCGGCAACGACGTGCACCTGCACCTGACGAACTACCAGAATCGCTACTTCGGCGGCGCGGCGATGATCCGCCTCTACCACTTCGACCTGGACCGCGACGTCATCGACGTGGAGACGGTTTCGCCGTGGATCCTCGGCCGGGCCAAGAAGGGCCTGAACGAGCTGGAGCGGCAGGAGATGGAGCTGAGCGGCGACGAGGACCGCTTCTCCGTCGACATCGACTTCGCGGCCCGCTTCGAGGGCTTCGACCCGGTGCCGGTCCGCCCGGCGCGGCCCGCCGCGCAACTGCTGGTCCGGGGCACCGCCGCCTACTGGCGGTTCGACTCGGCGGTCTCCGGCACGGTCCGCGACCTGTCCGGCAACGGCAACGACCTCACCGTGGTCTCGGTGGGCGGCGGCACCCTCGGCTGGTCGGCGGACCACCACCCGGACCAACCAGGGCACGGAAGCCTGGAGTTCACCGGCTTCAAGTCGCCGCTGAAGGGCGCCTACCTGCGCACCGTCGACGGGGCACCGATCAACTCGGCGACCTTCGGGGACGGTTACACCATCGAGGCGTTCTACCGGCTGCCCGCCGACTGGAACTCCTCGCACAACGCGTGGTCCGGGCTGGTCGGCCGCAGCGGCCGCAACGGCTCGGCCGGCACCGTCACCGACGACCCGGACGAGCCGCTCGCCACGCTCTCCCTCTCCGACGGCCCCGGCCCGCAGTGGGCCGTCCACCCGCTCAACCAGCAGCAGCTGGCCACCAACTGGGGTGACGAGACCGACCCGGAGATCTGGTGGCACGTCGCCGTCGTCAACGACGGCAGACACACCACGATGTACGTGCAGGGCTGCCCGGTGGCCCGCAACCCGCACGCCGCCGCGGTCGGCATCGCCTCGTCCGGCAAGCCCTGGCTGCTCGGCGGCTACGAGTACGCCGACAGGATCGACCAGATCCTCTACGGCCGCCTCGGCGACGTCCGGATCGTCTCCCGGGCCCTGCCCGTCTCCTCCTTCATGACCCACTGACCCCGTGAGGGCGCGCCCCGCGCCCAGGGTGCCGCGATCCCCGGCCGGCGCGGGGCCGGCTCGGTCCGCGGCGAGTACGAGAACAGGCCCGGGTCGGACGGGGTGTCAGGAGGAAACCGTGCCACACTCCAATCTCCTTTGCCGACCGATGGGTTCGCCGGGGCCCTCCCACCGGGAAACCGCGCGGGCACCCCCTTCAGGCGTAGAACCGCGACAGGCTCTGCAGCACCGCGGCCGGCTTGGCGCCGCCCTCGATCTCGATCGTCCCGTCGACGGCGATCTGCACGCCGCCCGGTACGTCCTCGACCTCCGTCAGGCGGGCGGTCAGGCGGATGCGGGAGCCGGCCTTCACCGGGGACGGGAAACGCACCTTGTTCAGGCCGTAGTTGACCTTCGTCGTGACGCCCCGGACGTCCAGCAGCTCGGTGAACAGGGGGATGAACAGCGACAGGGTGAGGTAGCCGTGGGCGATCGGGGCGCCGAAGGGGCCGGCGGCCGCCCGCTCCGGGTCGACGTGGATCCACTGGTGGTCGCCGGTGGCGTCGGCGAAGGTGTCGATGCGGTCCTGGGTGACCTCGATCCAGTCGCTGCTGCCCAGGTCGCTGCCCGCGAGCTTCTTCAGTTCGGCGAGGCCGTTGACGGTGACGGTCATGTGGCGTTCCTTGGCTGGGAGTCGGGAGAGCCGTAGTGCTTGCGCACGCGGGCCTTGAGGAGCTTTCCGGAGGCGGTGCGCGGGAGTTCGTCGGCGAGCACCACCGATTTGGGGAGCTTGTACTTGGCGAGCCGCCCGGCCAGCGAGGCGAGCACCTCGTCGAGGTCGAGGACGGTGCCCTCACAGGGCACGACCACCGCGCGCGGCACCTCGCCCCACGTGTCGTCCGGTACGCCGATCACCGCGCACTCCGCGATGCCGGGGTGGGCGAGGAGCAGGTCCTCGATCTCGGCGGGGTAGATGTTCTCGCCCCCGGAGATGATCATGTCCTTGAGCCGGTCGACGACGAAGACGTAACCGTCCTCGTCGACCGTGGCCGCGTCCCCGCTGCGGAACCAGCCGTCGGCGAAGGAGGCCGCGGTCTCCTCCGGCAGCCCCCAGTAGCCGGGCATGACATGGGGGCCGCGGACCATGACCTCGCCGGGCTCGCCGACGTCGACCGGGGTCAGGTCGGGCCGTACGACCCGTACGTCGCTGAAGAAGTGCGGCACGCCGGCCGAGCCCGCCTTGCTGATCGCGTGCTCGGCGTCGAGGAAGAGGACGCCGGGTGCGGCCTCGGTCATGCCGTAGCCCTGCAGGAAGGTCAGCCCCCGTTCCTGGTAGGCGGCGATCAGCGGGGTCGGGACCGGGGAGCCACCGCAGATGAGGATGCGCAGGGAGGACAGGTCGGCGTCCGGCCAGCGGGGATGGCGGGCCATCTGGTCGAACATGGTCGGGACCCCGAACATGAAGGTGATCCGGTGCTGTTCGATCAGGTCGAAGGTGGCATCCGGGTCGAAGGACTCCACCAGGACGCAGGTGCCGCCCTTGAGGAGGACCGGCAGGGCGAGCATGTTGAGGCCCGCGGTGTGGAACAGCGGGGCCGACACCAGGGCGCGTTCATCGGCGACCAGGTCGATGTCGACCAGGACGTTGAACGCGTTCCAGGTCAGGTTGGCGTGCGTGAGCATCGCGCCCTTGGGGCGGCCGGTCGTCCCCGAGGTGTACATGATGATGCAGGTGTCGTCGGGGGCGACCGGTTCGTCGATCGGGTCGTCGGCCGCCGCCGCCAGCAGTTCCTCGTACTCCGGGCCCACTTCCACGTACGTCCGGACGTCGGTGGTGCCGGGCAGGCCGGCGACCAGAGCCGCGTGCGAGGGGCCGTGGAGGAGGGCCTTGGCGCCGGAGTCGCCGAGTTGGTAAGCGATCTCGGGGGCGGCCAGTCGGGTGTTGAGGGGGACGAACACCGCGCCGAGCACGCCGGCCGCGAACAGGGTCTCCAGGTAGGCGGGGTGGTTGGGGCCGAGGTAGGCGATGCGGTCGCCGCGGCGGATGCCCCGGGCGCGCAGGGCGTGGGCGAGGCGGGTGGTGCGTGCGTGCAGGGTGCGGTAGTCGGTCGGCCGCCCGCCGCACACCAGTGCCGTGCGGTGCGGGGTCTTGCGGGCCCGGCGTGCGGGCCACGACCCCAGTCCCTCGTTGCGCATCTGCGGCCCCTTACGACGTGGTCAGCCCGAGCAGGCGGGCGGCGTTCTCCTTGAGGATCTTCGGCCGGACCTCGTCCTTGATCGGCAGCTTCTCGAAGTCGGCGAGCCACCGGTCGGGGGTGAGGACGGGGAAGTCGGAGCCGAACAGCACCTTGTCCTTGAGCAGCGTGTTGGCGTACTGCACCAGCTGCGGCGGGAAGTACTTCGGCGACCAGCCGGAGAGGTCGATGTGCACGCCGGGCTTGTGGGTGGCGACGGCGAGGGCCTCGTCCTGCCAGGGGAAGGACGGGTGCGCCAGGATGATCTTCAGGTGCGGGAAGTCGGCGGCCACGTCGTCCACGTGCAGCGGGTTGCTGTACTTCAGCCGGATCCCGCCGCCGCCCGGGACGCCGGCGCCGATCCCGGTCTGGCCGGTGTGGAAGAGGGCGATGGTGCCGGTCTCCTCGATCACCTCGTACAGGCCGTAGGCCACCGCGCGGTCGTTTGGGAAGAAGCCCTGGATGCTGGGGTGGAACTTGAAGCCCTTCACCCCGTACTCCTCGACCAGGCGGCGGGCCTGACGCACTCCCGCCCTGCCACGGAAGGGGTCGACGGAGGCGAAGGGGATCAAAACGTCGGGGTTGGCGGCCGCGGCCTCGGCGACCTCCTCGTTGGGGACGGGAGGGGTGCCGGTGGCGGACTCGGCGTCCACCGTGAAGATCACGGCGGCCATGTTCCGTTCCCGGTAGTAGGCGGCGGTCTCCTCGATGCTCGGCTTCCGCTTGCCCTCGACCTTGAAGTAGGCGGCGGAGGCGTCGTGCAGGTCGTCGTCGAGGGAGGAGTGCCCCCGGGAGGAGACCTCGGCGTGCGTGTGCACGTCGATCGCGGTGAGAGCCTCGATGTCCATCACGCCTCCGGGAGCTCGGGCGCCGGGATGCCGACCGTCTGGAGTTCGGCGCCGACCGAGGTGGGGAAGGCGTCGGCCAGGGTGTCCGGGGTCCAGCCGCCGTCGGCGTAGGCCGCCCTGATCTCCTGCGGGTGCGACCAGAGTGCCACCTTGTCGCCGCCGATGCCGATGGCCTGGCCGGTGATCCGGCGGGCGGCGTCCGAGGCCAGGAAGGGGACGAGGGCCGCGCAGTCCTCGGGGGTGCCGAAGCCCTCGCCCTTGCGCAGGAAGCCCGGGAGCGGCTCGCCGTTGCGCATGGCCTCGATGTACGGCGCGAAGGCGGGGATGGTCTCGGTCATGGCGGTGGCGGCCACCGGGACGATCGCGTTGACGGTGATGCCCGCCCGGCCCAGCTCCATCGACCAGGTGCGGGCCATGGCGGCGATGCCGGCCTTGGCGGCGGCGTAGTTGGTCTGGCCGAAGTTGCCGCGCTGTCCCGCCGGGGAGCCGACCAGGACCAGGGTGCCGCCCTCGCCCTGCTCGCGCATCCGGACGGCGGCGGCGCGGGCGCAGGTGAAGGTGCCCCTGAGGTGGGTGGTGACGACGGCGTCGAAATCGTCGTCGGTCATCTTCCACAGCACCTTGTCGCGCAGGATGCCCGCGTTGGTGACCAGGACGTCGAGGCGCCCGAACTCCTGGACCGCCCGGTTGACGAGGCGGTCCGCGGCCTCGGCGGTGCCGACCGCGACCACCTCGGCGACGGCGGTGCCGCCGGCCTCGGCGATGGACTTCACGGCCTGCTCGGCGACGGCCTCGTCCACGTCGTTGACGACCACCGAGGCGCCGTGGGCGGCGAGGGCGTGGGCATAGGCGAGGCCGAGGCCCCGGCCGCTGCCGGTGACGACGGCGGCCTTGCCGGTGAGATCGATGGTGGGCACGGTCGGTCCCTTCACAGACGACGACGGCGGCCCCGCGGCCACCTGCGGCTTCCGAGATCGAAGCTAAGAGCAATAATTGTTGTCGTCAATAGTTGTTGTCGACCCACGGGTGTCCCATGCTGGAATCTGTGCGACAGACCGCCCCGCCGCCCGGGGCCCGGACCAGGGAGACCGCCATCACCCGACAGCACGCCGAGAACCCGACCTCGATCGACGCGGACGAGCCGTGGATGCGGGAGCTGCACGCCGACACGGGCTACCTGCTGTACCGCCTGGGTCTGCGCTCGGGCCAGGTCTTCAACTCGTTCCTCCAGGAGTCGGGTCTCAGGCTGCGCCACTACGCGGTGCTGCGGTTCCTCGCCGGCTCGGCGGGCTCCCTCCAGCGGGAGCTGAGCGCCCGGCTCGGCTACGACCCGAGCGCGATCGTCGGCCTGGTCGACGACCTGGAGAAGCTGGGCTTCGCCGAGCGGCGCCCCTCCCCCGACGACCGGCGCAGCCGGATCGTGGTGCTCACCGGGGCCGGGCGGGCGTTCCTGCGGGACACCGACGAGGCCGGCCAGCGGGTGACGAACGAGCTACTGGGCCCGCTCGATCCCGCCGAGCGGGCCACGCTGCACGCGCTGCTGCTGCGCGTCGCCGACCGGCCGTGACCGCGGCCGCCCGCTCCGCGCCCGACCGGCTGCTCGCGGTGCTGGCCGCTTTCGACCACGGGCATCCGGCGCTCAGCCTGACGGACATCAGCCGCCGGGCCGGGCTCACCCTCACCACCGCGCACCGCCTGGTCGGCGCGCTCACCGCGTGGGGCGCGCTGGAGCGGGACACGGACGGCTTCTACCACGTGGGGCTGCGGCTGTGGGAACTGGCCGCGCTGGCGCCGCGCGGCCTCGCGCTGCGGCAGGTGGCGCTGCCCTACCTGGAGGACCTGTACGAGGCGACGCACGAGAACGTGCAGCTGGCGGTGCGGGACGGGTCGGACGTCGTCTACATCGAGTGGCTGTCGGGGCGTTCGGCGGTCGGCGTGCACATCCGGGTGGGCGCCCGCTGGCCGCTGCACGCGACCGGGGTGGGGCTCGCCCTGCTCGCGCACGAGACGCCCGGCTTCCAGCAGGACTACTGCGCGGGCCCGTTGACGTCCTTCACGCCGTACACGGTCACCGATCCGGACCGGTTGCGCCGCTCGCTGGCCGAGGTCCGGCGTACGGGTGCCGCGGTGAGCAGCCGGCAGGTCACCGACGACGCGCTGTCGGTGGCGGCTCCGGTGCGCGGGGCGACGGGACAGGTGGTCGCGGCCGTCTCGGTGGTGGTGCCCGAGGCGGCCGCCCAGGTGCCGGTGCTGGCCCCGGCGGTGCGGCTGGCGGCCCGCGGGATCTCCCGGGCGCTGGGCTGGCAGCCGGACCGGACGGCGGGCCCGGCCGTGTAGCGTGTCCCGGTGACGACGAGCGAGGTGTACCGGGAGCTGGGCGAGGCCGCCTGGACGTGGGTGCTGCGGCAGGTGCGGGAGGACGAGGGCCCGTGGCTGCCGGAGACGGTGTCACAGGAGGACACCGCGGACCCGGCGCCCGACGAGGACCGGGACTCGCTGTACGCCGGGATCGCCGGACTCGCCCCGGTGCTGGCGGAGATCGCTCGGTACCGGCCGCTGACCGGGCCGGAACGGGTCCTGGCCGCCGGGATCGTGAACCGTCTGGCCGCGCGGGCGCCCGAGGTGACCGAACCCTCGCTCTACCTCGGCCTGGCGGGCCACGCCACGGCGCTGCGGCTCCTCGCGCCGGGCAGCGAGGCGACCGTGCTGCGGCGGCTCGACGAGCTCGCCACCCCGGGGGGCTGGCGGACCACCACCGCGTTCGTACCGGGCTCCGACGCGCCCCTGACCGACGTCATCATGGGTGTCGCGGGCGTGGTCATGACGGCGGTCTGGGCGGGCGGCGAGTACGCAGAGCGGATCGCGACGACCGGTGGCGAGGCGCTGCTGCGGATGGCGGACCGCACGGCGGCGGGCCTGGACTGGGGGATCTCGCCGGGCAGCGAGTCCCGGTCCCCGAACTACTCGCACGGCGCCGCCGGGGTGGGCGCCGCCCTGGCCGTGGCGGGGGCGGCGGCGCACCGCGAGGACTTCGTCGAGGCCGCCGTGGACGCGGCCCGCCACGTCCTGTCGGTGGGCTCGCTCGCGGACGGCGGCTTCGTCGTGCCGCACACGATCCCGCCGTCGAGGCGGGAGGTGGAACCGGTCACGTACACCTGGTGCCACGGCCCGGCGGGCACGTCGCACCTGTTCACCGCGCTCGCCCACGCGGGCGTCGACGAGGTGGCGGGGCATGCCGTCGGGGAGCTGCGGCAGCGCTGTCTGACCTCGATCCTCGCCTCGGGGCTGCCGGAGCGGCTGCGCCCCGGGTTCTGGGACAACGACGGCCGCTGCTGCGGGACGGCCGGTGTCGGGGACGTCCTCCTCGACGCGGCGCAGGACTGTGCGGGGACGCCGGGGGCGGACGCTCTGGCGAAGGGCGCGGTGCGGATGGGCGACGCGCTCGTGGAGCGGGCGGTCAGGGACGCGGCGGGTGCCCGCTGGCGCTTCGTGGAGTACCGCATCGAGTCCCCGCTGCTGCCGCCGGGCACGTCGTGGATGCAGGGTGCGGCCGGCATCGCGGCCTACCTGCTGCGCCTCGCCCGCTACCTGGACACCGGCCCGGACGCACCGGTCGTGGACCGTCCGGACCAGTGGTGGGCGGTGCCGGCGCGACTGCGCGGTGAGCGGCCGACCCTGGTCGGCTGACCGGCGCCGTCGCCGTGTACGTGAGAGGGAATTCCGGTCCCGGAGTTCCCCCTCCACGACGTCGAAATGATCACTGACGGGCGCGGAGCCCGGTCACATGGGGTGCCGGTTCGGGTGCCCCCGTACGCGGTGCGGGCATGTCGTCCTCCAGGGGGTGGGCGTAGCGCCGGAAGCAGGGGACGCGTTCGGCACCCGGCGCGGGGCGCCCCGGTAGAGGACCATGCCGTGCACGGAGGTGCCGTCGTCGCGCCGGCGGACGAGCGGGTCCCGGCGGGCGTCCCCCTCGTCGGTGACGAACAGGGCCACGTGCCCGTCGGGCGGCACGCCCGGCGGCTCGGCGGCGGACAGCCGGCCGTACCCGGTGATCCCGTGGGCCGCCCCGGCCGCTCCGGCCAGGTGCAGGGCGTGCCAGAACAGGACCTGGTCGGCGGTCAGGACCGCGAAGCCGAGTTCCTGTTCGAGGGCGTCGATGACGCCCACCGTGGCGCCTGAGCAGTCCCGCCGTCGCCCGACCCTCATTTCCGTGAAAGGACGCACTCCCGTGCGCAACACCGGCCGCTCCGCAGCCAGTGCCTGGCTCGTACTCCTTCTCGCCGGAGGGTTCGAGGTCGGCTACCCGCTCTCCGCCGACGGCAGCCACGGTTTCACCCGCCTGACGTGGTCGCTGGTCGCCGTCGTGTTCCTCCTGCTGACCCTCTGGGCCCTCAGCGTCGCGCTGCGCACCATCGACGTCGGTATCGGCTACGCCGTCCGGGCCGGCATCGGCTCGGCCGGCGCGGCACTGCTGAGCCCCGTCTTCTTCGACGAGTCGCTCACCGCGGTCCAGGCCCTGTGGCTGGGCGTCGTCATCGTCGGGGTGGTGTGGCTCAAGCTCGCCGACCGGCCCCGGAGCACCCCGGAGCCCCTCGACGCCGTCCAGGGCACCCGCACGGTCGAGGCCCGGCTGCAGGAGACACAGGGCGCGGAGCGCTGAGGAGGCGCCGAGCGGGGCGCGGGGCGTCGCCACCGATCTGCGGCGACGCCCCACGCCCCGCGCGGCCGACACCCCGGGGGCCCCGGCCGCTCAGGAGGCCAGCCCCGCCCGCAGCCGCCGGTCGCGCGGGGCGTGGGTGCGGTCCAGGCGCGCGTCCAGGAGCCGCCGTGCCGCCTCGCAACGCCCGTCCGACACCAGGGCGTAGAGCAGGGTCTCCTCCACCACCTCACGCTGGGCCGCGCTGCCGCCGACCCGGCGCAGCACCGGCAGCAGCGCGTCGAGGCCCCGGGCCGCCTCCTGGAAACGTTCCTCGACGAGCGCCGCGAACGCCTCGCACAGCGGGGCGACCACCTCGCGCTGCACCGCGTCGGCGCCGGCGGCGTGATCGCGCAGCCGGCGCAGCGCGGCCAGGTCCCCGGCGGCGGTGAGGGCGACGGCCGCGTGCAGGGCGGTGAACGCGGTCTGCGGGCGCTCCAGCACGTCGCGCTCCACCGCCTCCAGCACCCCCGCGACCGGGAAGTCGCCCTGCCAGCTGTCGCTCACCCGGGCCCGCCACAGCAGCGATCCGGAGTCGACCAGGGCCCGTACCCCGCTCACCACCCGGCCCGGCGCGAGCTGTGCGAACCACCGCCTGCGGACGGCGTCCGCGTCGTCGAGGGCGAGTTCGTGCAGGGCGATGTGCCAGGAGAAGTGCGCCCGGTGCACCGCCCCCCGGCCGCGCCCGGTCACCCAGCCGTCCAGCCAGTCCCGGCCCGCCTCGTGCGCCCCGGACTCGTAGTGGACGTGCGCCAGGGCGTGCACCGCGTGCCCGGAGGCCGGCTCGGCGGCCAGCGCACGGTGGGCCAGCTCGCCCGCCTCGTGCAGCCGCCCCTGCTCCTGACGCAGGAAGGCCAGCAGCGAGGTGTGGAACCAGTGCCCGTCGTACGCGGGCGAGGTCAGGTCGAGCAGCCGCAGGGCGTCGTCGTCCTGGAGGTCGCTGACCCCGGAGAACGCGATGGTCGGCACCGCCGCCGCGAGCGCCAGCGCGTCGCCCCGGTGCGCGCGCAGATGCCGTACGAGCGCCTCGTCCCCGTCGTCACCGGTCACCCGGCGAGTGATCACGTCCACGAAGGACCGCTCGCGCTCGTCCGCGCGTTCGCGGGCGCTGCGCTGGGCGTCGGCGAGGGCACGCGGCACGTCGACGGCGGCGGCGCACTCGTGGCCGAGCAGGGCGAGGGCCGCGTGGCCGAGCGCGAATCCGGGGTCGAGGGCGACCGCGCGGGCGAAGGCGTCCTCGGCGCCCGAGCGCACCTTGAGGACCCGGTCCAGGCCGCTGCGGTAGGCGGCGGCCGCCCCGGCGTGCGTGGACAGCGGCAGCCCCTGACCGTCCACCGGCCGCCGCGAGCCCGGCCGGCGGACCGGGAGCGGCAGCAGCCGCTGGGCCAGCTCGGCCGCCTGGACGCGGATCTCGGGGATCGCCGTGGTCTCCCACATCTCGCCCCGGCGCGGGGCACCGAGGGTGAACAGAGGCCCGGCGACGCGGCCCCGGGCGGCGGCGAGCCGTCCGTCCTGGGTGGCCGCGCCCATGCCCAGCGGGCCGGGGACGGCCAGGCCGGCCGCGAACAGGGCCTGCCACAGAGGGGTGTCGAGGCGGCGGCCCGGCCCGGTGCAGTCGACCACCCAACCGACCCGCAGCATCTGCCCGTTGGACAACTCGACGGTGAGGGAGCCGTCTTCGGCCCCGGTGGCGCGCAGCACCGTGCCGGTGTGGACGTGCAGGCGCCGCGCGGTGCGGGCGCGGGAGACGTGTTCGGCGGTGGCGGGGGCCATGCGGTGGCGGTGGGTGTTCCACAGGGCGCCCTCGTGGGCCAGGAACTCCTCGCGCTCCTCGGGGGTGAGGCTGCGCCACAGCCGGGCGGTGTGCGGGCGGAGGCTGTCCAGGCCGGGGCGCCAGTCGCCGTGGGTGCGCACCGAGCGGCTCACGTGACGGTAGACGGCGCGCCGGAGCCGGCCGAGCGAGGTGTCGTCGAGGCCGTCGGGGGCGGGCATGGTGCCGGCCGGGCCGAGGGCGTGCGGCTGGGGCAGCAGCCCGTTGCGGGAGAGCGCGTGCACGGTGCGGCCGGGGCGGTCGAGGGTGAGGGCGAGGTCGACGGCGGTCAGGCCGGTGCCCACCAGGAGGACGTCCTCGGGGCTGTCCCGTACCGGGTCCAGGGCTTCCGGTGCCCACGGGGTGCCGACGAAGCGGGGCGAGGTGCGCAGGGCGGGCGGGGCCCAGCCGGCGCCCGCTCCGGCGGGGCCGGTGGCCAGGACCACGCTGTCCGCTGCCAGGAGTCCCCCGTCGGCGAGGCGGAGTTCCACCCGGCCGTCGGGGGTGCCGGTACAGCTCTCCGCGAGGGTGCGCAGCCGGCGTACGGCGACCGTGCCGTGGGCGCGGACGACGGCTTGGCCGAGGGTGTCGGCGAGGTAGGCGCCGAAGCGGTAGCGGGTGGCGAAGTCGGCGCCGGTGACGGCGGGTTCGCCGTGCCGGCAGAGCCAGCGGACGAAGTGCCCGGGGTCGTCCGGGTAGGCGCTCATGTTGCCTGCGGGCACGTTGAGCCGGTGCCGGGGGTCGCGGGTGGCGTAGGCGGTGCCGCGGCCCGCCTCCGGGGCCGGGTCGATCAGGACGAGGTCGAGCGGAGTCCGGCGGCGGTGCGCCGTCTCGCAGAGCTGGACGGCGGTGAGGGTGCCCGCCGCGCCTGCTCCCACGACGGCCACGGTGTGCCGCTTGCGGACGTCGGTCACGGAATACCTCCGGCGGGGTCGGCCTGCTGCTTCTTCACTCTTCCGATCGGGTAGGTGGGGAAGCCAGGCCGGGAGGGTGATCTCACCGGAAACTCAGGCCGCCGGTCGGGCGTTCCTACTCTGTTCACGACCGGCGGACCGGGACAACCCGGGTTCCGGCCGACTCGCCCCGGTCCGCCGCGGATTGACCGTGACCGCGCGGGGTGGCCTCTGCGCTCCTCATCGGAATCTCAGCGGGCACCCCCGTGATTCAAAGGAACCACCCATACAGACGACGCAGGATGCCCTGACACAGGTGGACAGGTCAGGAAGGCGTGTCGTGGGCGTCCAGCACATATCGAACGGGTCCGGACCGCAGCCGGGGACATGGTCCCGGCGCGGGATCCTCGCAGCTCTCGGCGCGGTGCCCGCGGGGGCGGCGCTGGCCGGATGCAGTTCCTCCGCGGACGCCTCGGCCACCACCGACGGCAAGGGCGCCACGGCCTCCGGGAAGTCCGCGGCCAAGAAGGCGACGATCACGGTCACGCCCGTCTCCGGCACCAGGAAGGCCGACTTCACGACCCCGGTCGAGGTCACGGTGACCGACGGCACGCTGGCCTCCGTGACCGTCGCGGGCAACGACGGGTCGACGCTGCCGGGGACCTTCGACGACGCGAGGACGAAATGGACGTCGGCGAAGAACCCGTACTCCGGCACGAAGTACACGGTGACGGCGAAGGCGCGGGGCGCGTCCGACGAGACGGTGGCCACCTTCACCACCAGGTCCCCCGGCGAGACGTTCGTCGGCTACTTCACGCCGGAGGCCGGCTCCACGTCGGGGGTCGGCATGCCGGTGTCGATCAGCTTCACGCACGCGGTCGCGGACCGGGCGGCGGTGCAGAGGGCGATCACCGTGACCGCCGAGCCGGAGGTGGAGATCGTCGGGCACTGGTTCAGCGACACACGGCTCGACTTCCGCCCGGAGACGTACTGGGCGAAGGGCACCAGGATCACGCTGAGGCTGAGGCTGAAGGACGTGGCGGGCTCGGACGGCGTCTACGGCGTGCAGTCGAAGGACGTCACCTTCCACATCGGCCGCGAGCAGATCAGCACCGTCGACCTGTCGGCCAAGCAGATGGTCGTGAAGCGGGACGGCGCCACCCTGGCCGCCTACCCCGTCTCCGGCGGCGACTCCCAGCACACCACCTGGTCCGGGATCATGGTGATCAGTGAGCGGTTCAAGCAGACGCGAATGGAGTCCTCCACGGTCGGCCTCGGCGACGAGTACGACATCTCAGACGTCCCGCACGCCCAGCGCCTGACCACCTCCGGCACCTTCGTGCACGGCAACTACTGGGCGTCCAATTCGGTCTTCGGCCACGAGAACACCAGCCACGGCTGTGTCGGCCTGCACGACGCCAAGGGGGCGAGCGACTCCTCGGTGGACGGCTACAAGTTCTACGAGAGCTCGATCCTCGGGGACGTGGTGATCGTCAAGAACTCCGGCGAGAAGACGGTCGAGGCCTCCAACGGCCTGAACGGCTGGAACCTGTCCTGGGCGGACTGGAAGGCCGGCAGCGCGGTCTAGTGCCGCAACAGGCAACGTTCGCCCCGTCACGACGCCCGGCACGCACTCTCGCCGCACCGGACGGAAGCCCAAGTACATCCAGTACGAGGACTTCCGGCCGGCACGCCGAGAGCACGCACCGGACGCCGCTCCTTGACGGGCAAACGTTGCCTGCCGCGGCACTAGCGAGTCGCTGACTTCACAGCGTGAACTCCCGTGTGAAACAAGGAGATTCTTTGTTTTAACTCTTGACGGCCGCAGGCGCGGAGAGCACATTGGGCCCACTTTGAGAGCGCTCTCAACCACGTCTCAGCCACTCCGGCGCTCTCGAAGCCACACCCGCGCACCCCCTCCGTACCCGAGAGGCACCCCCATGAGCGAAACCTCCGGCATACCCCCCGCGGACCACAGACGGCGACGCTCGTTCCGGCGCGGCCTCCTCGCCGCGCTCGCCACCATGGGCCTGGCGGTAGCGGCCGCGACGACCGCCACCCTGCCCGCCAGCGCCTCGGCCCCCTCCGTCCCGTCCGGCTGGAGCCAGGTCTTCCTCGACGACTTCAACGGCACCGCCGGTACCGGCGTCAACACCGCCAACTGGCAGTACGACACCGGGACCTCGTATCCCGGCGGTGCCGCCAACTGGGGCACCGGCGAGGTCGAGACGATGACCAACAGCACCAGCAACGTCGCCCTCGACGGCAACGGCGACCTGAAGATCACCCCACTGCGCGACTCGGCCGGCAACTGGACATCGGGCCGCATCGAGACCAACCGCACCGACTTCCAGCCGCCGGCCGGCGGCAAGCTGCGCGTCGAGGCGCGCATCCAGATGCCGAACGTCACGGGCAACGCGGCCCTCGGCTACTGGCCGGCCTTCTGGATGCTGGGCGCCCCCTACCGGGGCAACTACCAGAACTGGCCGAGCGTCGGCGAGCTGGACATCATGGAGAACGTCAACGGCATCAACAAGACATGGGCGACCATGCACTGCGGCACGGGCTCGGGCGGCCCGTGCAACGAGACGACGGGGCTCGGCAATTCGACCGCGTGCCCCAACACCACCTGCCAGTCCGGCTTCCACACCTACACGATGGAGTGGGACCGCTCGGTCAGCCCCGAGGCGATCCGCTTCTACGTCGACGGCGTCAACTACCAGACCGTGACGGCGAACCAGGTGGACGCCACCACCTGGGCCAACGCCACGAACCACGGCTTCTTCGTCATCCTGAACGTGGCGATGGGCGGTGGCTTCCCGGCCGCGTTCGGCGGCGGCCCGACCTCCGCCACCGAGTCCGGCCACCCGATGCTCGTGGACTACGTCCAGGTGCTGTCGGCCGGCGGGAGCGGTACCACGACACCGCCGACCGGCAACCGTGACGCCTACAGCGCCATCCAGGCCGAGTCGTACGACAGCCAGTCCGGCGTCAGCACGGAGACCACCACCGACACCGGCGGCGGCCAGGACATCGGGTACGTCGCCAACGGCGACTGGGCACTGTACAAGGGCGTCACCTTCGGTTCCACGGCCGCCACCCAGTTCTACGCGCGGGTGGCGAGCGGCGCGGCCGCCGGGGTGAGCGGCCAGGTCCAGGTCCGGCTCGACAGCCCCTCCAACTCCCCCATCGGCAGCTTCTCGGTCGCCAACACCGGCGGCTGGCAGACCTGGACGACCGTCCCGGCCAACATCAGCTCGGTGACGGGCACCCACGACGTCTATCTGACCTTCAGCAGCGGCCAGTCGGCGGACTTCGTGAACGTGAACTGGTTCGACTTCGGGCACTGACGACCTGCCGGTCCACACGGCGCCGGAGGGGCCTCCCTCCGGCGCCGTCGCCGTGTCAGCGCAGCTCCGCCCGGAACGCCACCGGTGTCTGCCCGGTGTGCAGGTGGAAGAACTTGGAGAAGTTCGCCGCGTCCGGGAAGCCGACCGCCGCGCCGACCCGGCCGATCGGGAGGTCGGTGTGGGCGAGGAGGCGCTTGGCCTCCAGGACGACCCGCTTGTCGATGAAGCCCTTGGGGGTCTCCCCCGTCGCGGCGCGGACCGCGCGGACCAGGGTGCGGCGGGAGTAACCGAGTGCGTCGGCGTAGGCGCTGACACTGTGGTTGGTGGCGAAGTCCTTCTCCACCGCGTCCCTGAACAGGGTGAAGGTCGTGTCGGCCTGGCTGCGGGCCGCCTCCGCCGAGGTGGCCGCGAGATGGGCGAGGCGCAGGAGAAACGCCGTCAGGGAGTGCCGTAGCACCGAGGTGTGCAGGCTCAGGGGGAGGGTTTCGGTGTCCTCGTACTCGCGTTGCAGGTGGGCGAGCGACGCCTGGAGCGCGGCGAGCTGCGGGGCGTCGGGGCGGAGCAGGGGCGGCAGGTCGTAGCGGTAGAGGCCGGTCGCCTCGACGGTGGCCCGCGGCAGGAATCCGGGCTGCATGGTCAGGACGGTTCCGCGGTACTCGCAGGTCCGCGAGAAACGGTGTACCTGGCCGGGGCGGATCCAGAGCAGGTCGCCGGCCCGGGCCTCGTACTCCGCGAAGTCGATCATGTGGCGGACCGGGCCCTCGGTGAAGAGCATGACCACGTGGAAGTCGATGCGGTGGACGCGCTCCAGCGGGGCGTCGGCGTGCCACAGGCGTTCGGTCCCCATCGGGCCGACCTGGATGCCGACGCCGCCGACACTCAGATCCACCGGGAAGGGGAAGGTTCTGATTCCGTCACCGTCGCCTGCCCCATTGGGCGTTCTGTCCGCCATGTCCTTCTCGTGCCGTCCCTGTCGAAGATCCGTGTCCCACTTTCACCACAGGCTGACACACCCCGACCTTCCCTCCCAAAAGTCAGACTTTTACTTTTGAACGCGTCAGGCCAGCCAGAACGCTTCTAACGAGGACTTCTTGAAGATGAGCACGCAGACATCGGTGGGCGTCGACGACGGCTTCGAGTGGACCGACCTCGACCGGCGTGCCGTGGACACGGCACGCCTCCTCGCGGCCGACGCGGTGCAGCAGGTCGGCAACGGGCACCCCGGCACCGCGATGAGCCTGGCCCCGGCCGCGTACACGCTCTTTCAGAAGGTGATGCGCCACGACCCGGCCGACCCGGAGTGGACCGGCCGGGACCGGTTCGTCCTCTCCCCCGGGCACACCTCGCTCACCCTCTACACCCAGCTCTTCCTCGCCGGGTACGAGGTCGAACTGGAGGACCTGAAGGCCTTCCGGACCCACGGTTCGAAGACGCCGGGTCACCCGGAGTACGGCCACACGGCCGGCGTCGAGACCACCACCGGCCCGCTCGGCCAGGGCGTCGCCAACGCCGTCGGCATGGCGATGGCCGCCCGCTACGAGCGCGGTCTGTTCGACCCCGAGGCCGCCGAGGGCACCTCCCCCTTCGACCACACCATCTGGGCGATCGTCTCCGACGGCGACCTGCAGGAGGGCGTCTCCGCCGAGGCCTCCTCGATGGCCGGCCACCAGAGGCTCGGCAACCTGGTCTTCGTCTACGACGACAACCACATCTCCATCGAGGGCGACACCGCGACCGCGTTCTCCGAGGACGTCCTCAAGCGGTACGAGGCCTACGGCTGGCACACCCAGCGCATCGAGCCGACCGACGAGGGCGACGTCGACGTGCACGCCCTGTACGCGGCCCTGAAGGCGGCCCAGGCCGAGACCGGGCGGCCGTCCATCATCGCCATGCGCACGATCATCGCGTGGCCGGCCCCGAACGCCCGCAACACCGAGGCCGCCCACGGCTCCGCGCTCGGCGCCGACGAGGTCGCCGCCACCAAGCGCGTCCTCGGCTTCGACCCGGAGCGGAGCTTCCAGGTCGACGCCGACGTCCTGGCCCACACCCACCGCGCCCTGGACCGGGGCGCCGAGGCCCACGCGGCCTGGGACAAGCGCATCGCCGAGTGGCGGTCGGGGAACGCGGAGCACGCGCGGCTCTTCGACCGGGTCGTGGCCGGCCGGCTCCCCGAGGGCTGGGAGTCCGAGCTCCCCGTCTTCGAGGAGGGCAAGGCGGTCGCCACCCGCGCCGCCTCCGGCAAGGTCCTCCAGGCGCTCGGCCCGGTCCTGCCCGAGCTGTGGGGCGGCTCGGCCGACCTCGCGGGCTCGAACAACACCACCATCGACAAGGCGTCCTCCTTCCTGCCGAAGGGCAACCCGCTGCCCGAGGCCGACCCGTACGGCCGTACGGTCCACTTCGGCATCCGCGAGTTCTCGATGGCCGCCGAGATGAACGGCATCGCCCTGCACGGCAACACCCGCATCTACGGCGGCACCTTCCTGGTGTTCTCCGACTACATGCGCAACGCCGTCCGCATGTCGGCGCTCATGCAGCTCCCGGTGACGTACGTCTGGACACACGACTCCATCGGCCTCGGCGAGGACGGCCCGACCCACCAGCCGGTCGAGCACCTGGCCGCGCTGCGCGCCATCCCGGGCCTGAACGTCGTCCGCCCGGCGGACGCCAACGAGACCGCGGCGGCCTGGGCCGAGATCCTGAAGAGGCACGCCACGCACCCGGCCCCGCACGGGCTCGCGCTGACCCGCCAGGGCGTGCCGACGTACGCGCCGAACCCGGACGCGGCCAAGGGCGGCTACGTGCTGCGCGAGTCGTCGACCGAGACCCCGGAGGTGGTCCTGATCGCCACCGGTTCCGAGGTACACCTCGCCGTCGAGGCCCGCGACCTCCTGGAGGCCGAGGGGACCGGCACCCGCGTCGTGTCGATGCCGTCCGTGGAGTGGTTCGAGGAGCAGCCCCGCGAGTACCGCGAGAGCGTCCTGCCGCCGGCCGTGAAGGCACGGGTCGCCGTGGAGGCCGGGATCGGCCTGACCTGGTACCGCTTCGTGGGCGACGCCGGCCGGATCGTCTCCCTGGAGCACTTCGGCGCCTCCGCCGACGCCAAGACCCTGTTCGCCGAGTTCGGCTTCACCCCCGAGAACGTGGCGGCCGCGGCCCGCGAGTCGCTCGCCGCCGCCCGTACCGCCTGATCCGCCAGCCAGAAACCGTTCAGTAGAGGAAGATGATCACTGTGACCGAAGCAACCGCCACCGCGGGAGCACTCAAGCGCCTGACCGACGAGGGCGTCTCGATCTGGCTGGACGACCTGTCGCGCAAGCGGATCAGTACCGGCAACCTCGCCGAGCTCGTCGCGGAGAAGAACGTCGTGGGCGTGACCACGAACCCGTCGATCTTCCAGGCCGCCATCGGCTCAGGCGAGGGGTACGAGGAGCAGCTGGCCGACCTGGCCGTGCGCGGCGTCACGGTCGAGGAGGCCGTGCGGATGATGACGACGCAGGACGTGCGGGCCGCGGCCGACATCCTGCGTTCTGCGTACGACGTGTCACATGGCGCCGACGGCCGGGTCTCCATCGAGGTCGACCCCCGCCTCGCCCACCGCACCGCCGCCACCGTCGCCGAGGCCAAGCAGCTCTTCTGGCTGGTCGACCGCCCCAACGTGATGATCAAGATCCCGGCGACGAAGGCCGGTCTCCCGGCGATCACCGCGGTCGTCGCGGAGGGCATCAGCGTCAACGTCACGCTGATCTTCTCCCTGGAGCGCTACCGCGAGGTCATGGCCGCCTACCTGGCCGGCCTGGAGCAGGCCGCGGCCAAGGGCCTGGACCTCTCCACGATCCACTCCGTGGCCTCCTTCTTCGTCTCCCGCGTCGACAGCGAGATCGACAAGCGGCTGACGGTCATCGGCACCGAAGAGGCGCTCGCGCTGAAGGGACGGGCGGCGCTGGCCAACGCGCGGCTCGCCTACGAGGCGTACGAGCAGGTCTTCGCCGGCGAGCGATGGGCGGCCCTGTCGGCGGCGGGTGCCCACAAGCAGCGCCCCCTGTGGGCCTCCACCGGTGTCAAGGACCCGGCGTACAAGGACACCCTCTACGTCGACGAGCTGGTGGCCCCCGGCACCGTCAACACCATGCCGGAGGCGACGCTGAACGCGACCGCCGACCACGGTGACATCCACGGCGACTCGGTGACCGGCGGCTATGCGCAGGCCCGTGCCGACCTGGAAGCGGTGGAGCGGCTCGGCATCTCCTACGACGAGGTGGTGGGCAAGCTGGAGGACGAGGGCGTCGCCAAGTTCGAGGTGGCCTGGCAGGAGCTGCTGGACGCCGTCACGAAGTCCCTGGACAACAAGGGAGTTGAGGCGTAATGAGCGAGACCGCCAAGGAGGTGCGGGTGCCGGTGGTGCCCGCCGCCGACTGGGACAACCCGTTGCGCGACCCGCGCGACCGGCGACTGCCCAGGGTCGCGGGCCCGTCGGGCCTGGTCATCTTCGGGGTGACCGGCGACCTGTCCCGCAAGAAGCTGATGCCGGCCGTCTACGACCTGGCCAACCGCGGACTGCTGCCGCCGGGCTTCTCGCTCGTCGGCTTCGCCCGCCGGGACTGGGAGGACCAGGACTTCGCCCAGGTCGTCCACGACGCGGTGCGCGAGCACGCCCGGACCCCGTTCCAAGAGGAGGTCTGGCAGCAGCTGGCCGAGGGCATGCGGTTCATCCCCGGTGACTTCGACGACGACACGGCGTTCAAGCAGCTGAAGGCGGCCGTCGACGAGCTGGACGGCTCCCGGGGCACCGGCGGCAACTTCGCGTTCTACCTCTCCGTGCCGCCGAAGTTCTTCCCGAAGGTCGTGCGGCAGCTGAAGAAGGTCGGCCTGGCGACCCCGCCGGCCGGGTCCTGGCGGCGGGCGGTCATCGAGAAGCCGTTCGGCCACGACCTGGCGTCGGCGCAGGAGCTGAACGCGGTGGTGCACGACGTGTTCGATCCGGACCAGGTGTTCCGCATCGACCACTACCTGGGCAAGGAGACCGTCCAGAACATCCTGGCGCTGCGCTTCGCCAACCAGATGTACGAGCCGATCTGGAACCGGTCGTACGTCGACCACGTGCAGATCACCATGGCCGAGGACATCGGCATCGGCGGCCGAGCGGGGTACTACGACGGCATCGGCTCGGCCCGTGACGTCATCCAGAACCACCTGCTCCAGCTGATGGCCCTCACCACGATGGAGGAGCCGATCGCGTTCGACGCGGACGCGCTGCTCACCGAGAAGCTGAAGGTCCTGAAGTCGGTGCGGCTGCCGGAGGACCTGGGGCTGCACACCGTGCGCGGGCAGTACGCCGAGGGCTGGCAGGGCGGCGAGAAGGTGATCGGCTACCTCCAGGAGGAGGGGATCGACCCGAACTCGAAGACCGACACCTACGCGGCCGTCAAGCTGGGCATCGACAACCGCCGCTGGGCGGGCGTCCCCTTCTACCTGCGCACCGGCAAGCGGCTGGGCCGCCGGGTCACCGAGATCGCGGTGGTGTTCAAGCGGGCCCCGCACTCCCCCTTCGACTCCACGGCCACCGAGGAGCTCGGCGCGAACGCGATCGTCATCCGCGTCCAGCCCGACGAGGGCATGACCGTCCGGTTCGGCTCCAAGGTGCCGGGCACCTCGATGGAGATCCGGGACGTGACGATGGACTTCGCGTACGGCGAGTCGTTCACGGAGTCCAGCCCCGAGGCGTACGAGCGGCTCATCCTGGACGTGCTGCTCGGCGACGCCAATCTGTTCCCCCGTCACCAGGAAGTGGAAGAGTCCTGGAAGATCCTCGACCCGATCGAGACGTACTGGGCAAAGCATGGTAAGCCCGCACAGTACCCGTCGGGCAGCTGGGGACCGAAGGAAGCCGACGAGATGCTCGCACGAGACGGACGGAGCTGGCGCAGGCCATGAAGATCGACCTGACCGACACCACGGCAAGCAAGATCAACAAGGCGCTGGTGCAAGGCCGCCGCGCCATCGGCACGCCCGCCGTGGGCATGGTCCTGACGATGGTGATCGTCACGGACGAGGAGAACGCCTACGACTCGATCAAGGCGGCCGAGGAGGCCTCGCACGAGCACCCCTCGCGCACCCTGGTCGTCATCAAGCGGCACGCCCGCACCCTGCGCGACCGCACCGCCTCCCGGCTGGACGCGGAGGTCCGGGTCGGCTCCGAGGCCGGCACCGGTGAGACCGTGGTGCTGCGGACGTACGGCGAGGTCTCCGACCACGCCGACTCGGTGGTGCTGCCGCTGCTGCTGCCGGACGCCCCGGTGGTCGTGTGGTGGCCGGTGGAGGCCCCGGACACGCCGTCCAAGGACCCTCTCGGCGCGCTCGCCCAGCGCCGGATCACCGACATGTACGCGGTCGAGCGGCCGATGCAGGTCCTGGAGACCCGCGCCCGCAACTACGCGCCCGGCGACACCGACCTCGCCTGGACCCGGCTCACCCTGTGGCGGTCCATGCTGGCCGCCGCCCTCGACCAGGCCCGGGTCGACGTGACCTCGGCGGCCGTCGAGGCCGAGGCGGACAACCCCAGCGCCGAACTCCTCGCCCGCTGGCTGGAGGCGCGCCTCAAGGTCAAGGTGGACCGCGTGGTCTCCCCCGGCCCGGTCGTCACGAAGGTACGGCTCGGCACCGCCGCGGGCGAGATCGTCATCGACCGCCCCGAGGGCCCCCTGGCGAGCCTGACCCTGCCGGGCCAGCCGCCGCGGACCCTCGCCCTGAAGGTCCGCCCCACCTCCGAACTGATCGCCGAGGAGCTCCGCCGCCTCGACGCCGACGAGATGTACGCCGTCGCCCTGCGGGGCGAGGGCACCAAGGAGACCGTCTCCCATGCCTGACACCCCCGAGCTCACCCGGCGGCCCGAGTGGGCCGCCCTGGAGGACCACCGGGCCGAGGGACAGCCCGTCCTGCGTGAGCTGTTCGCGGCCGACCCGGCGCGCGCCGAGCGGTACGTCGTACGGGTCGGCGACCTGTACATCGACTACAGCAAGCACCTGATCACGGACGAGACCCTCGCCCTGCTCCAGGAACTGGCCGCCGCCACCGACGTGTTCGGGCTGCGGGACGCCATGTTCCGCGGTGAGAAGATCAACATCACCGAGCGGCGGGCGGTCCTGCACACCGCGCTGCGCGCTCCGCGTGACGCGGCGGTCGAGGTGGACGGGGTGAACGTCGTCCCCGGCGTGCACGCGGTGCTCGACAAGATGAGCGGCTTCGCCGAGCGGGTCCGCTCGGGCGAGTGGACCGGCCACACCGGAAAGCGCATCCGCAACGTGGTCAACATCGGCATCGGCGGCTCGGACCTGGGCCCCGCGATGGCCTACGAGGCGCTGCGAGCCTTCACCGCACGCGAGTTGACGTTCCGTTTCGTGTCCAACGTCGACGGCGCCGACCTGCACGAGGCGACCCGCGACCTGGACCCGGCGGAGACGCTCTTCATCGTCGCCTCGAAGACGTTCACCACGATCGAGACGATCACCAACGCGACCTCGGCCCGCGCCTGGCTCCTCGACGGACTGGGCGGCGACGAGAAGGCGGTGGCCAGGCACTTCGTGGCCCTGTCGACGAACGCCGGCAAGGTGACGGAGTTCGGCATCGACCCGGACAACATGTTCGAGTTCTGGGACTGGGTCGGCGGCCGCTACTCCTTCGACTCGGCGATCGGCCTCTCGCTGATGATCGCCATCGGCCCGGACCGCTTCCGCGAGATGCTGGACGGCTTCCACCTGGTCGACGAGCACTTCCGCACCGCCCCCGCCGAGGCCAACGCACCTTTGCTTCTTGGCCTGTTGGGCATCTGGTACGGCAACTTCCACGACGCCCAGTCGCACGCGGTGCTGCCGTACAGCCACTACCTCTCCAAGTTCACCGCCTACCTCCAGCAGCTCGACATGGAGTCCAACGGCAAGTCGGTGGACCGCGACGGCCGGCCGGTGCAGTGGCAGACCGGTCCGGTGGTGTGGGGCACGCCGGGCACCAACGGGCAGCACGCGTACTACCAGTTGATCCACCAGGGCACCAAGCTGATCCCGGCGGACTTCATCGGCTTCGCCGAGCCGGTCGCCGAGCTGAGCGGTGAACTCAGGGCCCAGCACGACCTGCTGATGGCGAACTTCTTCGCCCAGACCCAGGCGCTGGCCTTCGGCAAGACGGCCGACGAGGTCCGCGCCGAGGGCGTGGCCGAGGAGCAGGTGGCGCACCGCACCTTCAAGGGCAACCACCCGACCACCACGATCCTGGCCCGCGAACTGACCCCGTCGGTCCTCGGCCAGCTCGTCGCCCTCTACGAGCACAAGGTCTTCGTGCAGGGCGCGATCTGGAACATCGACTCCTTCGACCAGTGGGGCGTGGAGCTGGGCAAGGTGCTCGCCAAGCGCATCGAGCCCGCCCTGACGGAGGGCGCGGACGTCCCCGGCCTCGACCCGTCCACCACCGCCCTCGTCTCGACGTACCGAACGCTTAGGAAGTGAATGACATGCAGCTCGGACTGATCGGCCTCGGCAAGATGGGCGGCAACATGCGCGAGCGGATCCGCCGCGCCGGCCACACCGTCATCGGCTACGACCGCAACCCGGACGTCTCCGACGTCAAGTCCCTCGAAGAACTGGTCGAGAAGCTCGACGCCCCGCGCACGGTGTGGGTGATGGTCCCGGCCGGCCACGCCACCCAGTCCGTCGTCGACGAGCTCAAGGACCTGCTGTCCGAGGGTGACACGGTGGTCGACGGCGGCAACTCCCGCTGGACGGACGACGAGAAGCACGCCGCCGAACTCGGCATCAAGGGCATCGGCTTCGTCGACGCCGGCGTCTCCGGCGGCGTGTGGGGCCTGCAGAACGGCTACGCCCTGATGGTCGGCGGCGACAAGCAGTACGTCGAACGCCTCCACCCGATCTTCGAGGCGCTCAAGCCGGAGGGCCCCTACGGCTACGTCCACGCCGGCAAGGTCGGCGCCGGGCACTTCTCCAAGATGGTCCACAACGGCATCGAGTACGCCATGATGCAGGCGTACGCCGAGGGCTGGGAGCTCCTGGAGAAGGTGAAGTCCGTGGACAACGTCCGCGAGGTCTTCCGCTCCTGGCAGGAGGGCACCGTCATCCGCTCCTGGCTGCTCGACCTCGCGGTCAACGCGCTGGACGACGACGAGCACCTGGACAAGCTGAAGGGCTTCGCGCAGGACTCCGGCGAGGGCCGCTGGACCGTCGAGGCGGCGATCGACAACGCGGTGCCGCTGCCGGCGATCACGGCCTCCCTCTTCGCCCGGTTCGCGTCCCGCCAGGACGACTCCCCGCAGATGAAGATGGTCGCGGCGCTGCGCAACCAGTTCGGCGGCCACGCCGTCGAGTCGAAGTAGGTGTGCCGTGGGGGACCTCCTCCTGGTCCGCCACGGTGAGACGGAGTGGAGCGTGTCGGGCCAGCACACCAGCTGGACCGACCTGCCCCTCACCCAGCACGGCGAGGAACAGGCCAAGTCCCTCGCCCCGCTTCTCGCCGGGCGTACCTACGCACGGGTGCTGTCCAGCCCGCTGGACCGCGCGATACGCACGGCCGAACTGGCCGGCCTGACCGGGGTCGTACCAGACCCCGACCTGCACGAATGGGACTACGGCGGCTACGAGGGCGTCACCACGGCGGAGATCCACCGGACCCGTCCCGACTGGTACCTGTGGACCGACGGCGTCCCGCCGGGCCCGGAAGGCCGCCCCGGCGAGTCCCCGGAGCAGGTCGGCGAGCGGGCCGACCGGGTGCTCAGGAAGATCGAGACTGCGCTCGACAGCGGCACGGGTGACGTGGTCCTGGTGGCCCACGCCCACTTCCTGCGGGTGCTGACCGCCCGCCGCCTGGGGCTGCCGCCCGCCGAGGGCCGGCTGTTCCAGCTGGCGACCGGGACGGTCAGCCGGCTCTCCACCGAGCACGGGTGGCCCGTGATCACCGAGTGGAACAAGCAGCCGTAGGACCTTTCGCGACGGCCCGTCAGTGACAACCGACGGGCCGTTTCGGCGTATTGGCCACCGGTAGCCGTGCGCCTGCTTCTACGGCCCCTTGTTTCTACGGCCCCTTGTTTCTACGGCCCCTTTCCTAACTCCTTGTTGAAAGTTTCGCGAAGCCCATAGCCTGTCGCCGCACCGGCGCCGCCGTACGCCACGGCCCGGCCGTCACGGCACGGGAGGGGCAGCCGCGTGAAGCGCACATCGCGCGACATCCGCACCGCGAACCGCTACGAGGTGCTGCGCCAGATCATCGCCCGCTCCCCACCCCCCGGCAGACACTGGCGACCGCCACCGGGCTGGGCGTCGCCACGGTCGCCACGGCGGACCCCGAAGCGCACCGCCGATCCCGCAAGAAGCCGTACCACACCACCTTCATGACGACGGAAGGGATGCGCGGGTCACACCCGCACCGCAAGAGATCGGCCCTCCTGACGGCCGCGGCCGCCCTGGCCGTGGCCGGACCCCTGATGTGCACAGACCTCCAGCACTTCTCCCTGATCCGCGGCCCTCAACTCGCCCATCATCCGGCCCTGTTCGTCATCCCGAACCGGGTGCAACGTTTCACGCAGACTTCGTCCAACCTCTTGCCGAAGTATTAGCCGAAGGTTAACGTCCCGCTCCGCGACGCATTTTCAGCCATCTGGTTTCCGAGGTCCCACGGGCCGTAGGGGCACCGCCGCACTCGACAGACAAGGACGTCAGCATGTCGGCACTCAGCAACAGCAACTGGTCCCGCCGGTCCCTCTTCCGCGCGGCGGCGGGCATGGCCGCCGCCGGCACGCTGGCCGCGTGCGGCGGCAACAACGGCAGAGGCGGGGGGAGCGGGTCGGGCACGCAGCTCACCCAGTACTTCCACGCCTACGGCGAGGCGGGGACGGAGCAGGCCCTCAAGCGCTACGCGGCGGCGTACAAGAAGGCCGACGTGAGCACCAACTGGATCACGGGCAACAACTTCGAGTCCGCGCTGTTCGCGGCCCTGCTCACCAAGAAGGCGCCCGACGTCTTCGAGTTCCACCCGCAGCTGCAACTCGTCAAGAGCGGCCAGGTGGCGGACCTGAGCGACATCATCGACCCGGTCAAGGACGACTTCAACCCGAACGACATCAACTCCCACACGGTCGACGGGAAGATCTACGGGATCCGGATGATCGACGACCCGCAGTTCTTCTACTACCGCAAGTCGATGCTGGAGAAGGCGAAGGTGGAGGTCCCGACCACCCTCGAGGAGCTGATAGAGGCCGCCGCCAAGCTGACCACCAGCAAGGTCAAGGGCGTCTTCCTCGGCAACGACTTCAGCGCGATCCAGAACCCCATCATCTGGTCCGCCGGCGCCGACACCATCAACGACAAGCACGAGATCGCCTACCACACGGACGGCGTCGTCGGCGGCCTCAAGCAGCTTCGCAAGCTGTTCACCAGCGGCAACGTGCTCCTGGACGCCCCGACCGACTTCTGGGACCCGTCCTCGCTCAACCAGGGTCTGTGCGCGATCCAGTGGGGCGGCATGTGGTCCATGCCCGCCATGCAGCAGGCCCTCGGTGACGACCTCGGCATCTTCCCGTTCCCGAAGATCGGCAGCGCGGGCAAGCTGTCCGTCTACAACGGCGGCTGGTCGATCTTCGTCAACGCCAAGGGCAGGAACGTCGACGCGGCCAAGGAGTACGTCAAGTGGCTGTGGATCGACCAGAAGCAGTACCAGGAGGACTGGGCCACCTCGTACGGCTTCCACATCCCACCGCGCACCTCGATCGCCGGCGGGGCCACCAAGCTCAAGTCCGGCCTGGCCGCCGAGGGCGTGAAGCTCTTCACCGACTACGGCCACTTCGACAACATCGCCTACGACCAGACCATGCAGACCGCGTTCGCCGACGTGATCGCGTCCTCCGTCCGCAAGGACGGCGACCCGGAGGCGGCGCTCGACGCCTGTGACAAGAAGGTCGACGTCGAGCTCAAGAAGCTGTTCGGATAGGCCTCCGGGAAGACCACGACATGTCGACCACCACCACACGCGGGGTCGCCCAGCCCGCCCCGGCCAAGGCCGCCGCGGCCCGGCCACGGCGAGGCCTGCGGGGCAACCCGACCGTGAACTTCTGGCTCTTCACCGGGCCCTTCCTCCTCGGCCTGGCGATCTTCGTCGTCGTGCCGATCGGCTGGAGCGTCTGGCTCAGCTTCTTCGACGCCCGCTACACCGTCACGCCGAGCCATTTCATCGGCTTCGACAACTACAAGCAGATCCTGACCAACAGCGGCTTCCCCGACTCGCTGCTGACGTTCACCGTGTTCGCCGCGTTCATCGTGCCGACCACCTGGGCGCTCTCCCTGGGGCTGGCCCTGCTCGTGAACCAGCTGCGGTTCATGCGGGCGTTCTTCCGGTCGGTGTTCTTCCTGCCGACCGCCGTCTCGTACGTGGCCGCCGCCCTGATCTGGAAGATGTCCATCTTCAGCGGTGTCCGCTTCGGGCTCGCGAACACGGTCATCGGGTGGTTCGGCGTCGACACCGTCGCCTGGATGTCCAACCCCACGCCGCCCTGGTACTGGCTGGTCATCGTGACGCTGCGGCTGTGGATCCAGGCGGGCTTCTACATGATCCTGTTCCTGGCGGCGCTGCAGAACATCCCGGCCGAGCTCTACGAGGCCGCCGCCATCGACGGTGCCAAGCGGGGCCTGCAGACCTTCCGGTACATCACGCTGCCCCAGCTGCGCGCCACCTCGACCGCGGTGATCCTGCTGCTGCTCATCGCCGCCTACCAGGCGTTCGACGAGTTCTTCAACATCGTCGGGCAGAAGGCGACCTGGGCCCAGACACCGCTCATGGAGCTCTACAAGACCGCCCTCGGCACCAGCCAGGACTACGGCGCGGGCAGCGCCGGCGCGGTCGTCCTGTCGCTGCTCATCTGCCTCGTCACCCTGATCCAGGGCAAGTTCATGGGATTCGGAAGGGGGGACGAGTCCACGTGACCACCACCGCACCGCAGGCCGGCAAGCGGCGCAGGAGAGGCGGGGGCGTCCTCGGCAACACCGGGCTGTACGTCGCCGTCGGCATCGCCGCTCTGCTCTTTCTGATCCCCTTCTACCTGATCGTCCGCAACGCCCTCTCCACGGACCTGGAGATCACCGGCGAGAACTGGAAGCTGCTGCCCTCCTTCCAGTGGGGCAACATCTCCGAGCTGTTCGACGATCCCACGGTCGAGTTCGGCCGTTCCATGGTGAACTCGCTGGTCGTCGCCGTCCTGACCACGGCCGGCACGCTCCTGGTGTGCTCGCTGGCCGGCTACGGCCTGGCCCGCATCCCGTACCGGCACGCCAACAAGGTCTTCTACGCGGTCCTGGCCACCCTGATGGTCCCCACGGCCGTCACCTTCGTGCCCAGCTTCGTGCTGGTCTCGTCCCTCGGCTGGGTGGACACCTACCGCGGTCTGATCATCCCGGGCCTGTTCAGTGGTTTCACCTGCTTCCTGTTCCGGCAGTACTTCCTCGGATTCCCGAAGGAGCTGGAGGAGGCGGCACGCGTGGACGGGCTCGGCTACTGGGGCGCGTACTGGCGGATCGTCGTACCCAACTCGCTGAACTTCTTCGCGGCGATCGCCACGATCACGTTCATCAGCGCCTGGAACTCCTTCCTGTGGCCACTGGTCATCGGTCAGGACCCCAGCTCCTGGACCGTGCAGATCGCGCTCTCCTCCTTCATGACCAACCAGACCGTCAACTTCCACCTGATCTTCATGGCCACCGCCGTCTCCATCCTCCCCCTGGTGTTCGTCTTCCTCTTCCTCCAGCGCTGGCTGGTGCAGGGGATCGCGCAGACCGGCATCAAGGGCTGAGCCGGCCCGAACCACCCCTGGAACCACACCTCGTACACACCCTCGAAAGACCTGGAGACCGATGTCTTTCCGCTCCGCCACGGCTGTCGGCTACGTCGAGGACGTCTCGCCGGGCTCCGGGGCCCTGCCGCCCCGCGCCTGGTACCCCACGTCGGACGCCGCGTCCCTCTCCCTGAACGGCAGTTGGCGTTTCCGGCTGTCGCCGACGGCGGACGCGGAGGACGACACGTTCGCCGCACCGGGGTACGACGCCGGCGGCTGGGCTGAGGTGTCGGTCCCGGGCCACTGGGTGCTCCAGGGGCACGGCGCGCCGATCTACACGAACCACCTCTACCCGTTCCCGGTCGACCCGCCGAGGGTGCCGACCGAGAACCCCACCGGTGACCACCTGCGGTTCTTCGACCTGCCCGCCGACTGGGACCCGGCGGACGGCGGGACGGTGCTGCGCTTCGACGGCGTCGAGTCCTGCGCCCGGGTGTGGCTGAACGGCACCGGCATCGGCGAGTTCAAGGGCTCCCGGCTGCCGCACGAGTTCGCGGTCGGCCATCTGCTCAGGCCGGCCGGCAACGTGCTGGCCGTCCGCGTGCACCAGTGGTCCGCGGGCTCCTACCTGGAGGACCAGGACCAGTGGTGGCTGCCCGGCATCTTCCGGGACGTGACCCTCCTGCACCGCCCGGCGGGCGGCGTCCGCGACTTCTTCGTGCACGCCTCCTACGACCACGTCGGCGGCGCGGGCACGCTGCGCGTCGACTCCGAGGTGCCCGGCAGGGTCACCGTCCCGGAGCTGGGCGTCGACGTGGCCACCGGCGAGCCGGTCACCGTCCCGGTCGAGGCGTGGACGGCCGAGACCCCGCGGCTGTACGACGGGGTGCTGGCCACCGAGGGCGAGCGGGTGCCGCTGCGGATCGGTTTCCGGACGGTCGGGCTCGCCGACGGGCTGATCAAGGTCAACGGCAGGCCGGTCCTCTTCAAGGGCGTCAACCGGCACGAGTGGCACCCCCGGACGGGCCGCGCCCTCGACCTGGAGACCATGCGTGCGGACGTGCTGCTGATGAAGCGGCACAACATCAACGCCGTCCGCACCTCCCACTACCCGCCGCACCCGGCCTTCCTCGACCTGTGCGACGAGTACGGCCTGTGGGTGATCGACGAGTGCGACCTGGAGACTCACGGCTTCACCGAGCAGGCCTGGCGGGACAACCCGGTCGACGACGACCGCTGGACCCCGGCACTGCTGGACCGGGCGGCCCGGACGGTCGAGCGCGACAAGAACCACCCCTCGGTGGTGATCTGGTCCCTGGGCAACGAGGCCGGCACCGGTCGGGGCCTGACCGCGATGGCCGAGTGGATCCACGGCCGGGACGCGTCGCGGCTCGTGCACTACGAGGGTGACATCGACTGCCGTGACACGGACGTCTACTCACGGATGTACGCCGACCACGGCGAGGTCGAGCGGATCGGCCGCAAACTGGACGGCGGCACCCGTCGGCGTCGTCAACTGCCCTTCATCCTCTGCGAGTACGGGCACGCCATGGGCAACGGTCCCGGTGGCCTCGCCGACTACCAGCGGATCTTCGAGTCGTACGACCGGCTCCAGGGCGGCTTCGTCTGGGAGTGGATCGACCACGGCGTCGAGGACGAGCGGTACGGCTACGCCTACGGTGGCGACTTCGGCGAGGAGCTGCACGACGGGAACTTCGTCTGCGACGGACTGGTCTTCCCGGACCGGGAGCCCTCTCCCGGGCTGGTGGAGTACAAGAAGGTGATCGAGCCCGTCCGGTTCGAGGGCGACGGCGCGGGCGGGACCGTACGCGTCACCAACAGGTACGACTTCGCCGATCTGTCCGCGCTGGACTTCGAGTGGTCGTACCAGGTCGGCGGGGAGAGCGTGGCGTCGGGCTCGTTGGCCGTACCGGCGCTGGCGGCCGGTGAGTCGGCGGAGGTGAAGCTGCCGGAGCGGCCGGTCGCCGCCGGGAGCGGCGAGACGCGGTGGACGGTGCGGGCGGTGCTGGCGGCGGACACCGGCTGGGGGCCGCGGGGGCACGTGGTCGCCTGGGGCCAGTTCCCGGTCTCGGGGCGGCAGTCGCCGTCGTTCGTCGCCTCCGCGGGACCTGTGGTGTCCGGCGACGGGTCGATCAGCCTCGGCCCGGCTGTCTTCGACGCCCGCAGCGGGGCGTTGCGGAGCATCGGCTCGGTGGCGGTGACCGGACTGCGGCTGGACGTGTGGCGGGCGACGACCGACAACGACGACGGTGCCGCCTGGCGGAGCGACATCCGCTACGGCGCGCTGTGGCGGAAGTTCGGCCTGCACCGGATGCGGCACCGCCTGGACGCGGTGGAGCCGTCCGCCGGCGCCCTGACCGTGCGCACCCGGGTGGCGCCCGCCGCCTGGGAGTTCGGGCTGGGGACCGTGTACCGCTGGAGCACCGACGGCAGCCGCCTCCGGCTCACCGTCTCCGTGACCCCCGACGGCGACTGGACGGTGCCGCTGCCCCGGCTCGGTGTCCGCTTCGGGCTGGCGGCGGCGGACCGGGTGCGGTGGTTCGGCGGCGGCCCGGGCGAGGCGTATCCGGACACCAGGGCGGCCTCGGCGGTGGGCCGTTGGCAGTCGACGGTGGACGAGATGCAGACGCCGTATCTGCGTCCGCAGGAGAACGGGGCCCGCGCGGACGTCCGTTGGGCGGAGCTCGGCGGACTGCGCGTCGAGGGCGACCCGGAGTTCTGGTTCACGGCGCGCCGCTGGACCACCGAAGAGCTGGACGCGGCCGCTCACCGCAGCGACCTCACCCCCGGCGACACCGTGTGGGTCAACCTGGACCACGGCCAGCACGGCATCGGCTCGCAGTCCTGCGGGCCGGGTGTCCTGCCGCAGTACCGGCTTCACGCCAAACCTGCCGAGTTCTCCTTCGTGTTCTCGGACATCGGCTGATCCGGCGCGCGGTCACCCTCCGTGGCCCGGTCCGCAGCGGTACAGGGTGTAGGCCGCGACGCGCACCGGCGCGCAGTGGCCGATGGCCCAGCGGACCAGGGCCCGGCCCGGGGTCCGCGCGCCCCGGGCGCGGTGGCTGAGGTCGTCCGCGGAGAGCAGGACGTAGCGGAGCCGTCCGGTGTCGATCAGGTGGTGGAAGGTGCCGGGTGCCGGGTAGGGCACGTGGGCGGTGAAGCCGCCGAGCGGGAGGACGGCGGCGTTGTCCGAGAGGATGTACGGCGCCGCCATCTGCCAGCGGGGCACGGCGGCCAGGTAGCGGGCGCCGTCTCGGTGGGCGGTGAGGTAGGCGAGGACGCGCCGCTGGGCCGGGTCCAGGGCGGCGGCGCCGTTGCGGGTGGCGATGCTGCCGGGGCCGATCCGGCCGAACCCGCCGGGCTGGTTGTAGCGCAGCGAGGTCGCGGACACGGACCAGACCGTGGGGACGACCAGGACCGCGGCGAGGGCGACGGCCAGGGCGGTCCGGCGCGGGCGTGACCCGCCGACGGCGAAGAGGACGAGCGCCGGCAGGCCGAGGACCGCGGCGGCACCGACCGACCAGGGGAAGAAGCGCGGATAGTACAGGGTGAGGGCCGCGCACCAGCCGACGTTGACGGCGAGGACCGCGCACAGCACGCTCCGGTGCCGCACCCGGGTCACCGCCGTCGCGGCCAGGGCCGACAGCCCCACCGCCACCACGCCCATGTAGTAGGTGTGCCCGGTCACGCTGCCGAAGCTGAAGACCAGGAAGAACGTCACCAGCCAGCCGCCCCACAGCAGGTACCCGGCCAGGAAGGGATCGGTGCGCGGTGGGCGGCGGCGCCACAGGCCGTACAGCCCGGCTGCCAGGCCCAGCGCCGCCAGCGGGTACAGCCAGCCCGTCTGGCTGGCCAGTCCGGGGCTGAACATCTTCCAGACGCTGTCCCCCATCCCCACAGAAGCCGTGCCGTGCGCCCGGCCGGCGACGACGCTCCCGGTGCCGGCCGCGTCGACGCCCAGCGCCTGGAAGCGGTTCAGGAAGTTGTAGCCGACGACCAGGGCGACCGGCGAGTTGTCGGTCGTGCCGTCCAGGTAGGGGCGGGCGGCGGCCGGGGTGAGGCCGGCGGCCAGCATCCAGGACAGGGACACCGCCAGCATGGCCGCGCCGGACACGGCGAGGTCCCGGATCCGGCGGCGCAGCGTGGTCGGGGCGGCCACCAGATAGGTCACGGCCAGCGCGGGCAGCACCGCCCAGGCCTCCAGCATCTTGCACTGGAAGGCCGCCCCGACCCAGACACCCGCCAGGACGAGGGAGCGCAGCCACGCCCGGACGGTGGCCCGCTGGGTGGCCTCGGCGGCCAGCAGCAACAGCAGGACGAAGGGCGCGTCCTCGGTGACCGAGCGGCCGAGGCCGACGGTCACCGGGGTGAGCGTGAGGAAGGCGGCGGCCAGCAGCCCCGCCGGTACGCCGGCCCAGCGCCGTACCACCGTGTGGAGCAGGACCACCGAGGCCACGCCCTCCAGGGCCTGCGGGACCACCAGGGACCACGGGTGGAAGCCGAGGACCAGCGCCGACAGGGCCTGCGGCCACAGGAAGCCGGGCAGCTTGTCCAGGGTGATGGAGTTGCCCGGGTCGAAGGAGCCGTAGAGGAAGGCGACCGGGTTGTCGGTCATGCTGCGGACCGCGCTCGCGTAGAAGGTGTGGTACGCGCTGTGCCAGATGCCCCAGAAGTCGAGCAGCGCGGCGACGGCGGCGATGCCCGCGAGGACCGGCCGTTCGTAGCGCCGGGTAGGGCTGCGCGCAGGGGGTGGCGGCTCCTCGACACGGTCGAGCGGCTCGGCACTGACAGGGCTCGGCATCGCGGACGGCCTCCAGGACTCCCGGTATCCAGGACTTCCAGAACGCCCCGGAGTGCTACGGCCTGTAGGACGACCGGACTCCGGCGAACGTCACGTCCGGGTTGTCAAGGAACATCCAGGATGTTCGTGAGTATCGGTCATGGAGGCTGTAAGAATCCCGAACCGCGCCCGTCTCTCATCGGTCGGCGTGCTGGGCGGCGAGGCGCACCGGGGCGTTCCGGGCGCCGTATCCGCGGTATCCGGGATCCCGCTCGACCAGTTCGAAGAACACCCGGCCGACCGTCCGCGTGTAGCAGTGCCGGAAGACGCCGCCCGCGTCCCGGTCGTAGAGGATGCCGAGGTCGCGGTACGTGTCCAGCTCGGCGTCGGAGAGGTCGTACCGGGCGGCGAGGTCGTCGTGGTAGTTGGCGGGGATGGGCAGCAGACCGCCGCCGGCCGCCCGGAAGGCACGGGCGGCGGCGACCACGTCCGGGACGGCCAGGGCGATGTGCTGGGCGTGCAGGGTGTCGTCGGCCGGGGCCGCGCCGACCCCGAGGACGATCCGGACGCTGCCGTCGGCGTTGCTGACGGCGCGGGAGCGCAGCAGTCCGTAGGGGTCGGCGACGTCGACGCTCTCCTGGGGGTGCAGGCCGAGGACGCCGCGGTGGAAGAGGACCGCCTCGTCGTACTGGTGCCAGGGCTGGGTGAGCGCGAGGTGGTCGATGCGCGCCCCGGCCGACCCCGGCCCGTGCGGCACCGCGGCGAAGTCGTCCCGCCAGTGCGGGAGTTCGGGGTCGTGGCCAGTGGCGCAGAAGAACAGCTCGGTGCCGTCGGGTGCGGCGACCGCGTCGAGCGGGGCGTCCTCGGGGGCGCGGCGGCGGGGCAGCACGGGGGCGAGCAGGGCCTCGGCCCGTCGGGCGGCGGCCCGCGGGTCCGGTGACTCCAGGCCGATCGCGGCGAGGCCGGTGCCGTCGATGGGGGTCCCCCCGCTCGAGCGAAGCCGAGAGTGGGGGAGGGCGGCGGGACCGGTGTTGACCAGGATCCGGGCCTCGCCCTGCTCCCAGAGGTCGACGGGCTTGCTCCGATGACGTGCGGTGCGGGCGAAGCCCAGAGCCCCGAGCAACGCCGAGACGGGTTCGGCGTCCGGCGTGACGAGTTCGGCGAAGGCGACCCCCGTCGGTACGACCGGCGCGGGCAACTCCCCTACCCCGAGTGCCTCGTGCAGCACCAGCAGCGAACGGTGCGCGTCGACGGCGGCCGGCCCGGCCTTGGCCTGCCGGAAGACGTCGTTGAAGACTTCGAGGGAGAGCGGCCCGTCGTACCCGGCGCGCAGCACGTGCCGCACGAGCCCGGCGACGTCGAACCCGCCCTGCCCGGGGAAGCACCGGTAGTGCCGGCTCCACTGGAGCACGTCCATCGCGAGCATCGGGGCATCGGCCAGCTGGAGGAAGAAGATCTTCGCACCGGGGATGTCCTCGATGCCCTGGGGATCGGATCCGCGGGACAGGATGTGGAAGCTGTCGAGGCAGGTGCCGAGGGCGGGGTGGCCGGCCGCCTCGACGATCCGCCAGGCGTGGTCGTACGTGCTGACGTGCCGCCCCCAGGCGAGCGCCTCGTAGGCGACGCGGATGCCGAAGTCCTGTGCCAGGTCGGCGAGTCGAGCCAGCTGGGAGGCGGCGAGATCGTCGTCGTCGATCGTGAGCGGCGAGACGGAGGAGCAGACGAGGACGGTGTCGGCGCCCAGTTCCCGCATGAGCTCGAACTTGTGCCGGGCGCGGCGCAGATTGCGTGCGAACTCGCCGTCGGGGACGGCTTCGATGTCCCGCACGGGCTGGTAGAGATCGACGGTCAGTCCGAGATCGGCGCACCGGGCCCGTATCTCGCGGGGAGACAGCGGACTGGCCAGCAGATCGTTCTCGAAGATCTCCACGCCGTCGAACCCGGCCCGGGAGGCGGCGGTGAGCTTTTCGGTGAGTGACCCACTGAGTGAGACAGTAGCGATGGAAGTACGCATGACCCTTTTCCTCGGGGATGTGCAGCGCCCCCGCTCCCGGGGGCGCTGGGGGTACCCCCGGCCGAAGGCTGGGGGAGGAACCGCGCGACCAGCCGCAATCGGCCCGCGCCGGTCACACAACCTGCCCCGCCGGCCGCTCGCCCAGCTCCGCGATGTCGGCGAGCATCCGACCGCTGTCCGGCTCCCGCCCCGTGAACAACCGAAACGCGTCCGCCGCCTGGAACGCAGCCATACCGCCCCCGTCCAGCACCGCACACCCCAGCGCCCGAGCGGTCCGCAGCAGCTCCGTGTCCAGCGGCCGGTACACCACCTCGGCCACCCACAACCCGGGACGCAGCAACTCCGTGGGCACCGGCAGCCCCGGATGCGCAGCCATCCCGGTGGGCGTCGCGTGGACGAGCCCGTCCGCGCCGGCCAGCAATTCCGGCAGCCGCTCCAGACCCGCGGCCACCGCGCGGCCCGCCCCGAACTGCCCGCACAGCTGCTGGGCCAGCCCTGCCGCCCGGTCGGCCACCGCGTCCACGACCGTGACCCGCCCGGCCCCCAGCGTGAGCGTCGCATGCGCGACGGCGGCCCCGGCGCCCCCGGCACCGAGCTGTACGACCCTCTCCAGCGGAGCGTCCCGCAGGCCGCGTGCGAACGACGCCGCGAACCCGGTCACGTCCGTGTTGTGGCCGACGGCCCGCCCGCCGTCCTCGAAGACCACCGTGTTGACGGCACCGAGCGCCTCGGCCTGCGGGGAGAGTGCGTCCAGGTGCTCGATGACCAGCTGCTTGCAGGGGTGCGTGATGTTCAGCCCGTCGAAGCCGAGATCGCGGGCCGCCCGCACCAGCCGCCCGACGGCCTCCGGCGGAACACCGGCCACGTCGATGTCGATCAGCCGGTACAGGTACCGCAGTCCCTGCCGGTCGGCCTCGCGCTGGTGCAGGGCGGGGCTGAGCGACGGGCCGATGCCGGAACCGATCAGTCCGACGAGATACGAGTCCTTGGCCACGTGGCCCTCCAGAGCGGCATCGCGAACGCTAATGTACGAACTAGTACGTTAGCTATAACACCGGAGAACCCGGCGGGGGAAGACCTCGGGGGCACCGCCTCCGTCCCGGGCTTCTACAATCTCCGCACCGGCCTCCCCCCGCGAAGGAGCCCGACAGGAACCCGAGGGAACCCGATGACCAGCGTCGACGAACCGGCACAGACCAACGGGCGGCTCCGTGACGCCGTCCGCACCCGGGCCGAGATCCTCGACGTGGCCACCCAGGAGTTCGCCCGGGCCGGCTACGACGGGGCCCGCGTCGACGAGATCGCGGCCCGCACCCGCACCACGAAACGGATGATCTACTACTACTTCGGCGGCAAGGAGCAGCTGTTCACGGCGGTCCTGGAGCGCGCGTACGGCGTGATCCGCGAGGCCGAGCAGCAGCTTGACGTCGAGCACCTGGACCCGGTCGCGGCGATCCGCCGGCTCGCCGAGCTGACCTTCGACCACCACGAGCAGCACCCGGACTTCATCCGCCTGGTCAGCATCGAGAACATCCATGGCGCCGAGCACATCGCGGCCTCCGAGAAGCTCGGCAGGATCGGCTCGCCGGCCCTGGAGGTGATCCGCCGGATCCTGGCCGCCGGGCAGGAGTCCGGCCTTTTCACCGCCGACGTGGACGCCGTCGACCTGCACGCGATGATCAGCTCGTTCTGCTTCTTCCGGGTGGCCAACCGGGCGACCTTCGGCGCCCTCTTCGGCCGCGACCTGGTGGACCCGGCGCAGCGCGCGCACTACCGGGCCATGCTCGGCGACATGGTGATCGCCTACCTGACCGCGGAGCGCGCGGCGGACTGACCGCGCCGGGCGGCGGACACCCGACGCGGACCCGGGCGGGACCGTACGGGACCGGCGCGACCTCTTGACACCGGGGTAACGCGAGCGCAACATCCGTACCCATCGCGACTAACTATCCAGTGGGTTAATTAGCACCCGGCCCCTGGCCCGCCGACCCCCGTCATCCCTGGGAACCGGCCTTCTCCCCCGCCGCTCACTCCGCCTGCGTTGGAGTTCCCCGAAGGAGCACCGCCGTGTCCGTCCCCGCCCAGCCCGCCGCCACCGCCGTACCACCCGGTGGCCAGCCGAGGAAGGCCGCCCTGGCCGCCTGGATCGGCAGCGCCCTGGAGTACTACGACTTCTTCATCTACGGCAGCGCGGCCGCGCTGATCTTCCCCAAGGTCTTCTTCGACGAGTCGGACCCGGCCGACGCCACCCTGCTGTCGCTGGCCACGTTCGGGGTGGCGTACGCGGCCCGCCCGGTCGGCGCGCTGTTCCTCGGGCACTTCGGGGACCGGATCGGCCGCAAGAAGATCATGGTCTTCACGCTGCTGCTGATGGGCCTGTCGACGTTCCTGATCGGCTGCCTGCCGACCCGCGCCCAGGTGGGCGGGCTTGCGCCGGTGCTGCTGGTGCTGTGCCGGGTGCTGCAGGGCATATCGGCGGCCGGAGAGCAGGCCAGCGCCAGTTCCATGAGCCTCGAACACGCGCCGCCGGACCGGCGGGGCTTCTTCACCAGTTTCACGCTCGGCGGCACCCAGGGCGGTCAGCTGATCGCCACCCTGGTCTTCATCGCGGTCTCGCAACTGCCCGAGCACCAGCTGATGTCGTGGGGCTGGCGGGTGCCGTTCTGGCTGAGTGTCCTGGTGGCCGTGGTCGGCTGGTTCATCCGGCGCAGGCTCCAGGAGACCCCGGCCTTCGCCGAACAGGCGGCGGCCGAGGGTGTCGTACGGCTGCCGCTGGTGACGCTGCTGCGGTACCACTGGGCGGACGTGCTGCGGGTGATCGGGGGTGCGCTGATCGCCTCGGTGAGCACGATCTTCACGGTGTGGGCGCTGGCGTACGCGACGAGCGACTCGGTCGGGATGTCGAAGACGTCGATGCTGTGGGTGGGCGCGGTCGCGAACCTGGTGGCGCTGGGCGCGATCCCGGCGTGGGCCGCGCTGTCGGACCGGATCGGCCGGCGGCCCGTGTACCTGGCCGGCGCGGTGGGCAGCGCGGTGGCGATGTTCGGCTACCTGTGGGCGGTCTCCACCGGCTCGTACCCGCTGGTCATGCTTCTCGGGATCGTCGCCTTCGGTGTCGTCTACAGCGCGGCGAACGGTGTCTGGCCGTCCTTCTACGGCGAGATGTTCTCGACCCGGGTGCGGCTGTCGGGCATGGCGATCGGCACCCAGATCGGGTTCGCGGTGGCCGGTTTCGCGGTGACCTTCGCGGCGCGGATCGCGGGACCGGGCGGCGACGACTGGTCGGCGGTGGCGCTGTTCACGGCCGCGCTGTGCGTGCCGCCGGTGATCGCCGCGCTGTCCGCCCGCGAGACCCACGCGGTGGCCACGGAGGACCTCGGGTCCCGCACCCTGCGCGAGGCGTCCCGGCCGGAGACCGTGACGGCCTGAGCCCCCGGCGCGGCAGCCGGCACGCGTCCGTCCGGGCCGACCTCGCCCGGGCGGACCGTCGCCGTCCCCGCGGGAGTCGGCGGCCTGACGCCCTCGGCCGACGCGTCTGTCACCCGGACACCAGCAACTCCGTCCATTCCTCGGCCACCCGCGCCAGCGAGAACCCCTCCCGCACCTGGTCGCGGGCCGCCGCGCCGGCGGACTGCCAGGTGTCCCGGTCGGCGAGGCCGGCGATCGCGTCGGCCATCGTCTGCGGGGTGTCGTGGATCCAGCGGCGGTCGTAGATCTCGTCCGCGCCCGGCCACGGCAGCAGTGCGGGTACGGCGCCGGAGGCCATGCCCTCGGCCGGGGCGAGGTGGAAGCTCTCGTCGTCGCTGGTGGAGAGCACATGGCCGATACGGCGCAGCCAGTTGGGGACATCGGGGCCGAACTGGTCGAAGACGACGGCTCCTTCGAGGAGCGGTGAGGTCTGCATGCGGCGCAGGATCGCGTCGTAGTGCGCGCGTTCCTCGGGCTTGTTCCAGATCCACCAGTACTCCCACGGCGGCTTGGACTTGACCGAGAGGTGCCAGCGCCGGTCGCGGGCCCGGAGCGCTTCGAGGACGTCGAGGCCGAGGTCGAGGCGTTTGCGGCTGGGCGCGATGCCGATCATGCCGAGGCGGTGGCGGGCACCGGGTGCCTTGGGCCGGTCGAGCTGGTCGACGTCGACCCAGTTGCCGATCGTGGTGATCTTCGCGGCGGGCCAGCCGGTGCGCTCCCGGGTGGCGCGGGCGTAGTAGGGGCTGACGCACACCACCCGGTCGACGGCGTCGATGTCGACCTGGCGCGGGTATCCGGCGTCGAGTTCGAAACGGTGCAGGCGCACGACGAGCCGGCTGCCGCGCCGTTTGTGGCGGCTGTACCAGACGGCCGCCGGGCCGCACCACTCGACGACCACCACGTCGGCCCAGGCGGCGAGTTCGCGGCTGGCGGCAGCGTCGTGCTGGGCGAGCGCGGGCCAGGCGTCGATCCGCACGTCGATGCCGGGCAGCGCGTCGAGGTGGTCGAGGAGGCGGGTGAGGAACTTCAGGTCGTGGCCGGCGACGCCGACCCGCAGCGGACGGGCCCGGCCGGCGACGGCGGCGGGTGCGGCCGGGAAGGCACGGTCTAGGTGGCCGCGCCAGCGGGCCGCCGCGGCCTCCATGGTGTACTCCCGGGCGGCCGCGGCGCACCGGTCGGCGGCGAGGTGCCGGGCGGCGGTGTCGCGTACGGCGAGGGAGACGGCGTCCGCCGCGTCCGCGAGGGTGGCCGTGCCCGGTACGAACAGGGGGTAGTCGGCGCCGAGCAGGGCCTCGTGGGCGGGGGTGCGGTTGAGTACGACGGGCAGGCCGAGGGAGCCGAACTCCAGCACCTTGGTGGAGAGTTCGAGGCTGGCGTCGAGGGAGGCGTCGCGCCAGCCGAGGCCGAGGTCGCAGTCGGCGGCCAGGCGCATCGCCTCCTCGCGCGGTACGCCGCCGTGGTGGACGACCTCGGGCGTGGTGCGCAGCGCCTCGGCCATGGCGGTGTCGAAGCCGGGATGGCCCGGATCCTTGTGGATCTTGTCGCCGACGGCGTGCAGTTCGGTCCTGATGCCGCGTTCGGCGAGCATGGCGGGCAGCCGCGTCATGGGCAGGGTGTTCCAGCGGGGCGCGAACTTGCCGGTGTAGACGAGGCGTACGGGATCGTGCAGGCCGCCCCGGGCCGGGACCGGGGAGCCGGACTCGGGCACCGCGGGCGGGCAGAGCACGGACCGGCCGCAGGCCTCCGGTACCCAGGCCTCCAGGAAGCAGCGCAACTCCTCTGTCTGGCACAGGAGTTGCGCGGAGGCGACGGCGATGCGGGCGAGGTCGGCGCGGGCCTCCTCGGTCATGTCGGCCGGGGACTGCGGGATGTCGGTGAGGTAGGCCCAGATCCGGCCGTCGAAGGCGCCGTCGCCGACGATCTGCTTCACCAGCCGCCGGCCCCGCAGCACCAGCAGGTCGCAGGGCTCCTCGGCGTCCAGCCGGGCGAGCAGCTGCGAGGCCTGGAAGGGCGAGAGCGGGTGCGCGCCCTGGCCGGGGACCAGGTGTTCCTCGTACGGCCGGACCACGGTGACCCCGGGCAGGCCCGCGAGGGGGTCGGTCAGCCGGCCGGTCTCGACCGGGGACTTGAGGACGAGGCGGGTCCGGCAGCCCGCGCGGGACAGGGCCTGGACCGTCGACTGGGCCCAGACGGCGGAGCCGTCGATGAGGTTGAGGTCCACGTCGCCGTAGACGAGCGCCCTCAGGGTGCGGGTCATGACGGTTCCTTTCCACGCACGGCGAACAGTCGGTGCCCGGCCCGCGACCAGGTGTCCGGCGGGGTGCCGGTGTCGAGGAGGGACCGGCGCACGAGCAGCGGCTTCAGGGCCGGTACGAAGGCGTAGTCGTCGGCGGCGGGCGTGTGGCCCACCGCGTCGGCGCCCGAGAACTCCTGGGCGCAGAGCAGGTCGAGGAGGAGGGTGTCAGGGCGGTCCTCGGTGAGGTCCGTCCAGTCGGCGACCCAGGGTGCGGTGGGTGGCCCGGCGTGCACGGCGACCGAGGCGGCGGTGAGTTCGTCGAGGGCGAGGCCCGCCGGGTCGGCGACGACCACCTCGGCCGGCCGGTGCAGCTGGCCGAGCGTCTGGGCGACCAGCCGGGCCACGTCGGTGGCGTCCCGAGGGGCGGCGAGGACGGCGATCCGGCGTTCGGCGAGCGGGTCGGGGCCGCCGGTGAGGGCGGCGAGCCGGGCCAGCCGGACGCGGGTGCTGTCCTGGAGGAAGACGTCCCGGAGCCGGTCCCGGCCGTCGGTGACCGGGTCGAGTCGGCACAGTGCCGTCCCGGTGTCGCCGTCGAGGACGGTGTCCCAGGGCAGCAGCGACAGGCCGGGGGCGGAGGATGCCGGGCCGTCCCGCCACAGCACCGCGGTGCGGCCCAGCCCCCTGGCCTGGGACACCAGTTCGGCGAGGCCCCGGTCCAGGTCGGGGGCGAGTCCGGTGCCGGTGAGCGACCAGGGACCTTCGTTGGCGGCGCACGCGCTCAGCTGGACGAGGAAGACGTCCGGTTCGGTGCGCTCGACCAGCAGCCGTCCGTCGTGCGGCAGCACCCGGCTGACCACGGCGTCCGCCGCGAAGTCCCGGGCGGTGCCGTCGGTGAGCACGCCGGTGATCACCAGCCGGTCGCGGGGTGCCACGGACAGGGCGCGGTGGGCGAGGTGGAAGCGGTCGTCGGCCTGCTGCTCCGACGCCGCGGCGACGGCCGAGGTCCGCGGGCCGGCGGAACCGCCGCCCCTGGCCTTCCGCTGCCGCCAGAGCCCGTACAGCTCGCCCGGCAGCCGGGCCGCGCGGCGCTTCGGCGACCGGGCCGCCGACACCAGGGCCTTGCCGACCCGCAGCGCGGTGGAGCCCTCCAGCATGGCCACCCGCGCCTCCAGCACGCCGGTCCGCTCGCGGGCCCGGCGCAGCGCGGTGGAGAGCTGGTCCTTGTCCCGGACGGCGGCGGCGAACCGTTCGGCGAGGCCGTCCTCGCGGGCGGCCGCCAGGGCGCGGGCGGTCTCCTCGGCGGCGCGCTCCAGGTCGATCAGGCGGGCCCGCTGGGAGCGGGAGACGAAGTCGGCGAGGACGTACTCGTCGGCGATCCTGAGGGCGGTGGCGAAGCCGTCGGCGGGCAGCGGGTGCCCGAACCAGTCGTGCGGCGGAAGGAGTTCCTGGGTGCACGCGAACACCGCACCGGAGTGCAGGTGGGTGTAGCCGAGCGAGGCCGCGTGCAGCACCTGGCAGCGGTGTGCCACCAGGGAGTCGAGGAGCCGGTGATAGGGCAGGTCGGTGCCGGGGTGGCCGAAGACGATCAGGCCGCGGCCGCCGGGCCGCATCCGTTCCAGTGCGGCGAGGCAGTCCGCCTCGGCACCGTGCAGGGCGAGGTCGGGGCCGTAGCAGAGGAGCATCAGCTCCCCCTCGCCGACGGGTTCCTGGTGCCGCCGCAGCCCCACGCCGGGCGGCAGGTGCAGATAGGGGTCCAGACGCAGGCCGCCGCTCGTCGCGTCCACGACCGAGGTCACGTCGTCCAGGTGCGGGTGGAGCAGATCGGTCAGGCGCATCAGCGGGTCCTTGGGAAGGCATCGGTCGGGCGCATCAGCGGGTCCTCGTGAAGACGTGGAAGCCGACCCGGTTCTCGCGGAAGCCGTAGGGCCGGAAGAGGGTGTGGCTCAGGCCCAGGGGATCGAGTTCCTCGCGGTAGGCGGCGAGCGGCCGGTGCACGATGTAGTCGCCGCGCGGGACGGGTTCGTCGGTGTTCTCGTCGGTGACGATCAACCGGCCGGTGATCCGGACGAGTGAGGCGAGGTTGCGCAGTCCGGCCGCCCACTGGGCGTCGTCCAGGAGGTGGAAGAGGACGTCCACGCACAGCACCACGTCGTAGAGCCACGGGCTGCGCCACTCGTCGAGTCCCGCGACGGCATAGCGGGGGCCGCTGCCCTCGGCACGGGCGTGCGTGACGGCCGCCTCGCTGGCGTCGAAGGCGTCGACGTGGTGGCCGCAGCGGGCCAGCGAGCGGGCGAAGTGCCCCTTGCCGCAGCCCGCGTCGAGGACGAACAGCGGGGAGGCGGGACTGGACAGGTCGCCGATCAGGGTGAGGAGCTGGCCGAGCCGGATCGCGTAGAAGATCTCGTTGCCGGGCCGGTCCAGGCCGATGTGGCCGCCGGAGGCGAGGTCGTCGCGTTCGCGGTGCCGGGCGTCCCAGTAGGTGAGAGGGGCTTCGGTGTAGGTGCGGGTGGCGTCGGTCATGGCGCTCCAGCCACTCGGTGGTCATGGCGTTCCAGCCACCCGGTGAGCACGCGGGCGATCCGGGGTCCTGCCTTGCCGTCCCACAGCGGTGGTCCCTCGGGGTCGGCCGCCGTCTGCCCGTCGAGGACCTTGCGCAGGGCGGGCACCAGTTCGCCGTGCCGGACCAGGCGGTTGGTGCCGTGGGTGACGGTGACCGGGCGTTCGGTCGTGGTGCGCAGCGTCAGGCAGGGCACGCCGAGCACGGTGGTCTCCTCCTGGACACCGCCCGAGTCGGTGATCACCACGGCGGCGCCGCGGACCAGGCCCATGAACTCGACGTAGCCGAGCGGTTCGAGGAGGTGGATGCCGGGCGCGTCGGCGAGACCGGCCCTGCGCAGCGCCTCCCGGCCGCGCGGGTGCAGGGGCACGGCGAGGTCGAGATGGCCGGCGGCCTCGGTGAGGGCGCGCGCGGCGGCCGCGGCGGCCTCGGGGTCGTCGACGTTGGCCGGGCGGTGCAGGGTGACCACGCCGTACCGCTCGGGCAGCGCGTGGGCGGTGCGGGCGGCGGCCGGGTCGAAATGCTCCAGATGGGTGAGCAGGGTGTCGATCATGGGGTTGCCGACGAGGTGCACCCGGCCCGGGTCGACGCCCTCGCGGGCGAGGTGGCCGACGGCCTCCGGGCTGGTGACGAAGAGCAGCTCGGCCAGCTGGTCGACCAGGCGCCGGTTGACCTCCTCCGGCATCGCCATGTCGAAGCTGCGCAGCCCCGCCTCGACATGGGCGACGGGGATGCCGAGCTTGGCGGCGGCCAGGGCCGCGGCCAGGGTGGAGTTCACGTCCCCGTAGACGACGACCAGCGCCGGGGCGCGGGCGAGCAGCTCGCCCTCCAGGGCCACCAGCAGGTCGGCGGTCTGCCGGGCGTGGCTGCCGGAGCCGACGCCCAGGTCGGTGTCCGGGGCGGGCAGGCCCAGCTCCCGGAAGAAGATGTGCGACATCCGTTCGTCGTAGTGCTGACCGGTGTGCACCAGGACCTGGTCGTGCCCGGTCGCGCGCAGGGCGGCGACCACGGGCGCGGCCTTCACGAAGTTCGGCCTGGTCCCTACGACATGGAGTACGCGGCCGTTCATGTCGTACGTTCTCCGCTCTGTCGGCCTACCTTGGCGACATGGCCCAACGTCCGTCCCGGCACCTGCCGCGTGGTGTTCATCGCTTCCCCCGTGCACTCAGCTTGGCCGCATCCGTCGCCTGGGGCGAGTTGCGGCACGACCCCGCCCGGGCGGCGCTGCTCGGCGTACGGCTGCTGCCGGGGCGGCTGCGGCGCGGGCTCGGGCCCGTCGAGAAGCAGCTCGCCGGCCGGGCCCGTACGGCCGGGCCCACCGCCGTCCCGTCCGCCGCCCGGGTGCCGGCGCCCGCCGGGCGGCCGGTACGGCCCGAGCCGGGCCGGGTACTCCATCTGGTCACCAACGGGCTGCCGTTCAAGCACGCCGGTTACACCGTGCGCACCCAGGCGCTCGCCGAGGCCCAGCGGGCCGCCGGGCTCGACCCGCACGTGGTGACCCGGATCGGGTTCCCGGTGGCGCAGGGCGTCCTGGACGCCCGTCCGTCGCAGACCGTGAACGGGGTGCCGCAGCACCGGCTGCTGCCGTACGGGCTGCCCTACGGCCAGGGCGCGGTCCTCGCCCGCAACGCCGAGCTGGCCGGGCGGCTGGTGGAGCGGCTGCGGCCCGCCGTGCTGCACGCGGCCACCGACCACGGCAACGGGCGGGTGGCGCTGGCCCTGCGGGAGACCTACGGGCTGCCGGTGGTGTACGAGGTGCGGGGATTCCTGGAGGAGACCTGGCTGACCCAGGCGCCCGGCCGCAGTGCGGACGACCCCTCGTACCGGGCCCGGCGCGCTCTGGAGACGTACTGCATGCGCGGGGCCGACCTGGTGCTCACGCTGGGCGCGGCGATGAAGGCCGAGATCGTGGCCCGTGGGGTGCCCGGGGAGCGGGTCCTGATCGTGCCCAACGCGGTGGACGACGCCTTCCTCGCCCCGCCGCCGGACGGGGCGGAACTGCGCACCCGGCTCGGCATCGCCGCGGACGACTTCGTGGTGGGCACCGTGAGCAGCCTTACTCCACACGAGGGAATCGGCACATTGCTCCATGCGGGTGCCGAACTGCGCCGCCGGGGGGTCCCGCTACGGCTGCTGATCGTCGGCGACGGGCCCGAGCGCAGCAGCCTCCAGGCGCTGGCCCGGCGGCTCGGTCTCGGCGACGGCACGGCCCTGTTCACCGGCCGCGTGCCGCACCGCCAAGTGCGCGCCTACCACGCGGTTCTGGACGTCTTCGCGGTACCGCGCACCGACGAACGGGTCTGCCGTCTGGTCACCCCGCTCAAGCCGGTCGAAGCGATGGCGAGCGGTGTCCCCGTGGCGGCCAGTGATCTCACAGCCCTACGGGAACTGGTGAAAGACGAAGTCAACGGGCGGCTGATCCCGCCTGAATCTCCGCAGGCTTGGGCAGAAGCTCTCGAAGTATTGCTTTACAGTCGAAAAAGGCGGCATGAATGGGGAGCATCCGCCCGCGCGCTGGTGGCGCGTGAACGCACCTGGAAAAGGGTCGCTGCCACGACCCGAGAGGCGTACCGCGCTCTTGGATGTGTCTGAGACCCCGCGCCCGGAACCGCTCACCTTCCGGGCCCTTCGGATCCGTACGGCATCTGCCGTTGCTGCCGTCGAGGGCGGAGTGAATCCCTATGCAGGTCGAAAAGGCCGTACCGCTCGGGGAATCGAGCGCATCGCTCGGGGATGAGGAACAGACCGACAGTTACGAACTGGCCGTCATCGGGCTCGGCTACGTGGGGCTCCCGCTCGCGCGGGAGGCGTCACTGGTCGGCCTGAGAGTGGCCGGGCTCGACCTCGACCCACGGGTCGTGGAGGGCCTCAACGCCGGCCATTCCCATGTCGACGACGTCTCCGACGAGGACGTCGCGCGGATGCGGGCGGCCGGGTTCACCGCGTACACCGACGACAAGTGGCTGGCCCGGGCGCAGACCGTCGTGATCTGCGTGCCGACCCCGCTCAGCGAGGACGGTGGCCCCGATCTGAGCGCGGTGACCTCCGCCGCGCGGGCGGTGGCGGGCCGGCTGCGCCCCGGACGGCTCGTCGTCCTGGAGTCGACCACCTATCCCGGCACCACCGAGGAGATCGTCAGACCCATCCTGGAGGAGTCGGGGCTGCGGGCCGGCGAGGACTTCGCGCTGGCCTTCTCACCGGAGCGCATCGACCCCGGCAACACCACCCACGGGCTGCGCGAGACACCCAAGGTGGTCGGCGGCTGCACGCCGGCGTGCGCGGCGAAGGCCGCCGCCTTCTACGGCAAGCTCGTCGACACCGTCGTGCAGGCCAAGGGCACCCGGGAAGCCGAGATGGCCAAACTGCTCGAGAACACCTACCGGCACGTCAACATCGCGCTGGTCAACGAACTGGCCATCCTCTGCCGCGAGCTGCACGTCGACGTGTGGGACGCGATCCGCTGCGCGGGCACCAAGCCGTTCGGTTTCCAGCCCTTCCGGCCGAGCGCCGGGGTGGGCGGGCACTGCATCCCGATCGACCCGAACTACCTGTCCTACAAGGTGCGTTCGATCGGCTACGAGTTCCGGTTCGTGGAACTCGCCCGGGAGATCAACGCGCACATGCCGGAGTACGTCGTCCGGCGCGCCCAGGACCTGCTCAACCATGAGGGCCGCGCCCTGCACGGCTCCCGGGTGCTGCTCCTCGGCGTCACCTACAAGCCGGACGTCGCCGACCAGCGCGAGGCGCCCGCGGTGCCGGTGGCCCGGCTGCTGCGGGAGCGGGAGGCCGAGATCGCCTTCCACGACCCGTTCGTACCCGCCTGGTTCGTGGACGGGGAGGCCGTGCCACGCGTCACCGACGTCATGGCCGCGGTGCGCTCGCACGACCTGACGATCCTGCTCCAGGACCACTCCGCGTACGACCTCCCGGCCCTCGGCGACGAGGCCCGCCTGCTCTTCGACACCCGGGGGCGGATCTTCCGGCCCGGCGTCGAGGTGCTGTAGCCGGCCTGTGTGGCAACTCCCCTTCCGCGGCACGGAGTCGAAGGGCTCCGGGCCGCGGAGTCGAAAGGCGCTCAGATGCGGATACTCGTCGTCACCGTCGTCCACCACCCCGAGGACGCGCGCATCCTGCACCGGCAGATCAGCGCGTTGCGGGACCGCGGACACCATGTCGTCTACGCGGCGCCGTTCTCGGCCCGCGAGGTACGGCCCCGCCCGGACCTCGAAGGCATCGACCTGCCGCGGGCCGTGGGCCGCAGCCGCCGCACGGCCGTCGGCTCGGCGCGGAAGCTGCTGGCCCGGCGCGGCCACGAGGCGGACCTGATCCTGCTCCACGACCCGGAACTGCTGCTCGCCCTGCCCGGCACCCTGCGCCGCTGGCGGCGGTCCGGCACCGGTCCGGTGGTCGTCTGGGACGTGCACGAGGACACCGCGGCCGCGCTCACCATGAAGCGCTGGGTGCCGAGGCCACTGCGGCCGCCGCTGCGGTTCGGCGTCCGCGCGGCCGAACGGCTGGCGGAGCGCCATCTGCGGCTGCTGCTCGCCGAGGACGCCTACCAGGAGCGGTTCCACCGCACCCACCCGGTGGTGCCGAACTTCACCACCGCCCCGGTCGAGGCACCGGAGCCGCCGGGCACCGAACGGGTGGTCTACGTCGGCCACCTGTCACGGGCGCGCGGCGCGCTGGACCTGATAGCGACGGCCCGGCACCTGGGCCCCGGCCTGCGCGTCGAGGTGGCCGGGGCGGCCGATCCCGACGTCCGCGACGCGCTCGCGGCCGCCGACCGGGACGGCGTCCTGCGCTGGCACGGCTTCCTGCCCAACGACCGCGCCCTCGCCCTGTTCCCGGGCGCCCTGGCCGGGCTCTCGCTCCTGCACGACCAGCCCAACTACCGCCATTCCCGGCCCACCAAGGTCGTCGAGTACATGGCCCACGGCGTGCCCGTGATCACCACGCCCACCCCGCTGGCCGCGGACATGGTGGAGCGGCACGGCTGCGGGATCGTCGTCCCGTACGAGGATCCGCGGGCGGCGGCGGAGGCGATCCGCAGACTCAGCGCCGACGCGGTCCTGCGTCACACCGCGGCCCTGCGTGGCCGCGAGGCGGCCCTCACCCACTTCAACTGGCCCGACAAGGCGGCCGAGTTCACGCAGTGGCTGGAGGCCTGGGTCCGGGAGGAGTCCGGTCCTGGGCGCGCGGGTGGCGCGGCTCGTACAAGGCGACCTCGCCTCCGCCCGGCAGCCGGAAGCCCGTCACCCGGCCCCAGGCCGCGACCTGGACGGGTCGGCTGAACTCGACTCCCTTGCCGGTCAGTTCGGTGACCGTCTCGTCCAGGTCGTCGCACATCAGCATCAGTTCGTGCGACGGTTCGCCGTCGGCCGGATGGCACGCCACCTCGGCCGGCGGCAGCCGGAAGAGCAGCCAGCCGTGCCCGGCGTCGACGTGCGGCCAGCCCAGCACGTCCCGGAGGAAGGCCCGGTCCGCCTCGGCGTCCCGCGTGTAGATCACCACATGTGCGCCATTGATCACGCGCGGAGGCTAGTCCCGGGAGGGCCTGGCGGCAAGGACCTCACGTCACGCGTTGGACCAGCCCCGCTCGCAGAGCACCAGCCGGTATCCGTCGGGGTCCTCGACGGTGACCCCCCACCGGTTCCAGTACGGGTTCGGCGAAGACACCCGCTTGCCGCCGTGCTCCTCCAGCCGGGCCACCAGGTCCTCCGGCACCGGCCCGTCGACGTAGATCACGAGCAGGTCCTCCTCGGTGGGCCGGGGCGCCACGGGCCGGGCGGGCTCGTGCACCAGCTCCAGATGCCAGCCGGCGTCCGGCCGGCCCATCATCAGCAGGTCGTGCTCGCCGGGGTCGGGACCGCCCTCGGCCCGCCACACCACACCGAGCCCGAGCCCGCCCACCCAGAACCGCTCGGCCGCCGCCAGGTCCCGGGAGGGCCGGGCGATCCGGATGTGACTACGGCCGTTGACGGGCATCGTGACCTCTTCCTGAGCTGCCGGTTTCCTCTTCGGCAGCCTAGGTGTCCGCCGCTCGCGCGACATCGGCCGATCGCCCTGGGCCGCGGGCCCTACGCCCCGCGTCACAGGTCCTAGGCCCGTCAGGCGCGCGGCACCCCGTACGCCCGCTCCACCCGCAGCCGCAGTACCAGCCGCCTGTCCCGGACCATCGCGGCCCGGTAGTCGTCCCAGTCGGGGTGTTCGCCGCGGACGTCGCGGTAGAGGCGGATCAGCTCCTCGACGGTCGCGTCGTACGGGTCCTCGGCCACCGGCGACAGCTCCGCGGTGCCCTCGGCGACCGTGTAGGCCCAGCGGTCGGGGCTGGTGACGTGGTACGAGGCACGGGGGTCGCGGCGCAGGTTGCGGGTCTTGGCGCGGTCGTCGGTGATCGACACGCGCACGGTCCGCTCGTCGGGGTAGTAGGCGTGGTTGACGTTGGACAGCTGGGGGCGTCCGTCGCTCTTGAGGGTGACCAGCACCCCGTCGTGTCCTTCGGCGAGCAGCTTCAGAAGAGCGTCCTGGGTCATGTCAGGTGGAACCCACCGGCGCCCGTCGCGCATTCCCGCACCGGCAGGTCGCGCGCCGGGGCTCCCCCGGCCGGCCGTGCGCGGAGGGTGGCCGCCCGACCCCGTCGCGGCCGCGCCGGGCGGACAAGTCGCCGCGCCGGACCGGGTGTGCCCGGAGTCGACGGGGGCCTTCGCGGGCAGACTGGAACTGATGAGCCGCCATCACCCGCCGTACGACTCCGGCCCCGGCCGCGGCCGCGCCGTACGACGGGTTCGGGCCGACGGGCGCGGGTTTCGGCACGGGCGGCAGGGGCGCTCGGCGTGGCGGTGGCGCGTCCGCTCCCCGATGCCTCTTCTATAGCGTCCGTCACACCACACGCGGATGAGCGGGACCGTTCCCCTGTTCCTGCGCGACGATGAGGTGCGAGGTCGGACCGCACCGCGGACGACACGACCCAAGGAGAGCGATGGCACAGCTGCGACAGGAAGTCGACCCCGGTGAGGTGGGGCTGGACGTGAAGGCGCTCGACCGCCTCGACCAGCACTTCGCCCACTACGTCGACGAAGGGCGGCTGCCCGGTTACCTGGTGGCCGTGGCGCGCGGCGGCCGGGTGGCCCACCTCACCGCCCAGGGCCACCGCGACCTCGCGGCCGGGCTGCCGGTCGAGCCGGACACCATCTGGCGGATCTACTCCATGACCAAGCCGGTCACCGCGGTCGCCGTGCTGCTGCTGGTGGAGGACGGGCTGCTGTCGCTGGACGACCCGGTCGACCGGTTCCTGCCGGAGTTCGCCGCCCCGCGGGTCCATGTCTCCGGTTCGGGCGACGACATGGTGACCCGGCCGGCCGGCGGCCCGATCCGGATCCGCCATCTGCTCACCCACACCGCCGGGTTGACCTTCGCCTTCTACCACACCCACCCCGTGGACGCCTGCTACCGCGAGGCGGGCCTGGAGTTCTCGGTGCCGTCGGGCGCAAACCTCGCCGAGGCGATGGCGGTGTACGCCCGGATGCCGCTCCAGTTCGAGCCGGGCACCCAGTGGAACTACTCCGTCGGCTTCAACGTGCTCAGCAGGGTCGTCGAGGTGGCCTCCGGGCAACGGCTCGACGAGTTTTTCGCGGACCGGATCTTCCGTCCGCTCGGCATGCCGGACGCGGGCCTGCACATCGTGCCCGAACAGGCCGACCGGCTCTCGGAGTTGTACGGCGAGACCGAGGGCGGCGGCATCGAGGCGATCCCGGGACTGCCGTTGCGCGGCCGCCCCCGCTTCCTGTCCGGCAGCGGCGGCCTCGCGGCGACGGCGTACGACTACCACCGGTTCATGGAGATGCTGCGCCGGCGCGGCGAACTGGACGGCGTCCGACTGCTCTCCCCCGCCTCGGTCGGGCTGCTCTCCAGCAACCACCTGCCCGGCGGGGCCGATCTGCGGACCTACGGCGCCCCGGTCCACCAGGAACCCGGCAACGACGGGCTCGGCTTCGGTCTCGGCGTCTCCGTGGTGATCGCCCCGGACCGCACCCTCTCCCCGAGCAGCCCCGGCGCCTACGGCTGGACCGGCGCGGCCACCACCGCGTTCTGGGTCGACCCCACCCACGACCTGACCGTGCAGTTCCACACGCAGGTCCGGCCGAAGACGCTGAAGATCTTCCCGGACCTGCGCCGGCTGGTCCATGAGGCGATCCAGGACTGAGTGCCGCTCACACGAGGTTCGACTCCGGGCGCGGGGCATCGGCCGCGAACCGGCCCGCGCCGAGCGGGCCGACGTCCACGAGGGGCGCGCGGCCCAGGTACAGGTCGCGGACCACCTCGCCGACGGCCGGTGCCTGGAGGAAGCCGTGACCGGAGAACCCGGTGGCGTACAGGAACCGGGAGACCGTGGGCGCCTCGCCGATCAGGGCGTTGTGGTCCGGGGTGTTCTCGTACAGGCCCGCCCAGCCGCCGGTGCGGCGCAGGTCGAGCAGGGCCGGGGCGCGGCGTTCCATCGCCGCGTACAGGCGCGGGATCCAGCGGTCGTGGGTGTCGGTGGCGAAGCCCGGCCGCTCGTCGGGGTCGGACATGCCGAGCAGCAGTCCCGGGCCCTCGGCGTGGAAGTACAGGCTGGTGGTGAAGTCGATGGTCATGGGGAGCGTCGACGGCAGCGCCCGGACGGGCTCGGTGACCGCGATCTGGCGGCGCAGCGGCTGCACCGGTAAGTCGACGCCGGCCATCGCGCCGACCGCCCGCGACCAGGCACCGGCCGCGCAGATCACCGTCTCGGTGGCGATCCGGCCGAGGCTGGTGTGCACGGCGGTGACGCGCGCGCCGTCCCGTTCGATGCCGGTGACCTCGGTGTGGCGCAGGACGCGGGCGCCGTGGGCGCGGGCGGTGGCCGCGTAGCCGTGCACGACGGACTCGGGGGTGCAGTGGCCGTCGTCCGGGGAGTAGGCGGCGGCCAGCAGTCCGTCGGTGGTGATCAGCGGGGAGAGCCGGGCCGCCTCCTTCGGGGTCAGCATCCGGCTGGGCACCCCGAGGTGGTTCTGCAGCCGGACGCCCGCCTCGAAGGAGGCGACCTCCTCGGGGGTGGAGAGGAGGAAGAGGTACCCGACGCGGTGCAGCCCGATGTCGTACCCGGTCTCCGCGCCGAAGCGGGCGAAGGCTTCCAAACTGCGCGCACCCAGTTGGATGTTGAGCTCGTCGGAGAACTGGGCGCGCACCCCGCCCGCGGCCTTCGAGGTGGATCCGGCGGCGAGTTCGTCACGTTCGACGAGGACGACGTCGCGGACGCCCGCCCTCGCGAGGTGGCAGGCGATGCTGGTCCCCATCACCCCGCCGCCGATGATCACGACCTGGGCCCGAAGATTCACGCGTGTACCTCCTGTCGGTCTCCCCCGATCCTTCCCCGGGAGGCCGCGCGGTACCTCAGGACCAGTGAGCCACCGCGTCCAGGTGGGGCAGCACGTGGTCGAGCCGCTCGCGCTTCGTCCGCAGGTAGGTGATGTTGTTCTCGCACGGCTCGATCAGCAGCGGGACCGTTTCGGCGACCTCGACGCCGTGCCGCACCAGGGACTCGCGCTTGCGCGGGTTGTTGGACATCAGACGCACCGAACGCACCCCGAGGTCGCTCAGGATGCCGGCGGCGACCCCGTAGTCGCGTGCGTCCACGGGCAGACCGAGCGCGAGGTTCGCCTCGACCGTGTCGAGGCCCTCCGCCTGGAGGGCCATCGCGCGCAGCTTGGCGAGCAGGCCGATGCCGCGGCCCTCGTGGCCGCGCAAGTAGACGACGATGCCGCTGCCTTCGGCGACGACCGCGCGCAGCGCGGCGGCCAGCTGGTCGCCGCACTCGCAGTGCTGGGAGCCGAACGCGTCCCCGGTCAGGCACTCGGAGTGCAGCCGGGTCAGCACCCGGTCGCTGCCGATGTCCCCGTAGACCAGGGCGACTTGCTCGTCGCCGCGGTCGTGGTCCAGGTAGCCGATCGCCTGGAATTTGCCGTAGACGGTGGGCAGCGGTGCATTCACGACGCGTTCCACGCCCGAACGCCGTGGGGACTTCTTGCCGAGGACGCCGATGTTTTCTGTCATGATCTGATTCCTAAGCAGAGACGAAAGGCCGTGTAGAGATGAGTGGTTCGGGCGCGCGTACGGCGGCATACGGCTTGTTGCCGGCGGACACTACGGAAGAGGTACGGACCAGGGGGGCGGGCGTTTCAACACAGGTCGCCGTCCTTCCGGTGGGGAGCTTCGAACAGCACGGCCCCTACCTTCCGCTCGCTACGGACACCCTCGTCGCCTGTGCCGTCGCCCGGGAGATCGCCGCCGTGCACCCGGTGCACCTCCTCCCACCGGTGACGGTCTCCTGCTCGCACGAGCACGCGGCCTGGCCGGGGACCGTCAGCATCTCCGCGGTGACCCTGCACGCGGTGGTGAACGACATCGCCGGCTCGCTGCGCCGCTCGGGCGTCGAGGCGCTGGTCGTGGTCAACGGCCACGGCGGCAACTACGTGCTGGGCAACGTCGTGCAGGAGGCGTCCGCGCGGGGCGAGCGGCTGGCGCTGTACCCGGCCGTGGAGGACTGGGAGACGGCGCTCACACGGGCGCGGGTGGAGACCTCGGCGCTCTCCGACATGCATGCCGGAGAAATCGAGACCTCCATTCTGCTGCATGCTCATCCCGAATTGGTCCGCCCTGGTTACGAGTCTGCCGATTTCACTGCTGACGACCGTCGTCATCTCCTCACCCTGGGAATGTCCGCCTATACCGAGTCGGGCGTCATCGGCCGCCCTTCCCTGGGGTCGGCGGAAAAGGGGAAGGAACTCCTGTCGAGCCTCGCGGATTCCTTCGGCACGCTTTTCGAACTGCTCACCGCCGGGCGGGAGTAGCGCAGTCCGGCGTACCAGCGGACGACGAGGACCAGCAGACCGGGCAGGGCCGCCACGAAGCTGAGGACGCCGTAGACCACGGCGGTGGCGAGCCCGCTGTCCGCGCCGAGGCCGGCCGCGGCGAACGCCCAGGCGGTGACGCCCTCCCGGGGGCCCCAGCCGCCGACGTTCAGCGGCAGGCCCATCGCGACCAGGGCGAGGACGGAGATCGGGACGAGGACCGCCACGGAGGCCGCCGAGCCGGCGACCCGGGCGGCCACCACGAACATCCCGACGTGCCCGGCGAGGATGACCGCCGAGGACAGCGCGACGCCCGGCGCGTTCCGCCGCGACAGCAGCGCGCGGCGGGCCTCGCCGAGGGTGGCCCGCAGGGCGCCGGCGCGCTTGCCCGGAGCCTTGTTCATGCGGACGGCGAGCACGATCGCGCAGGCGCCGACCAGCCCGGCCGCCGCCAGCGGGGCGAAGCTGCGCACCTCGTCGCGGACCGGCGAGGGCAGGATCAGCAGCGCCGTCGCGCCGAACGCCGTCAACGCGATCTGTCCGGCGGCGCGTTCGAGGACGACGGCGCGCACCCCGCGGCCGATGTCGCCCTCGCTCTGCCCGTGCCGGACGGCCCGGTGCACGTCGCCGAGGACTCCGCCGGGCAGGGCCGCGTTCAGGAACAGGGCCCGGTAGTAGTCGCCGACGGCGGGGCCGAGCGGCAGCCGCAGGCCGAGGCTGCGGGCGACCAACTGCCAGCGCCAGGCGCTCAGTACGGTCGTGACCGCGCCGATCACCAGGCCGGCGACCAGGGTCGGGGTGTCGATCCGGCGCAGTCCCTCGAGGAAGACCCCGGTGCCCAGCCGCCACAGCAGCACGGCGATGATGGCGGCTCCGGCGGCGGTGCCCAGGTGGGTGCGGACGGCGCGGAGGTTGAGGCGCCGGGGCACGGCGAGCGGGGCGACGGGCGCGGTCTCCCGGACCAGGGTCGGGGTGCTCATGAGGTGCCTCCGATCGGCCGGGCGAGCGCGAGCAGGTCACTGTGGTGCACGACGACCCGCAGTTCGCCGGCCGCGTTGGCGGCGAGCCGCTCGGCCAGGTAGGCGTCGGCGCGCGCGGCCAGCTCGGGGCGTTCCTCGACCGCGGCGCCGACCCAGCCGCGCAGCCACTGCTCGGTGAGCGCCTTCGCGTCGGGACCGAGCCGCCACGCGCTGGGGTGCAGCTTCACGGTGGCGCCCCGGTCGGAGAACGCCTCACAGGCGGCGGTGACCGCGTCCGGGCCGAGCAGGCCGCCGCGCCGCTGGTGGGCGTTGAAGGCGTCGGCGAGCTCGGCGTCCAGCGGGTGGGCGGGGGCCAGTTCGACCCGCCCGGCGACCGAGAGGGTGAGCAGCGCGGGGCAGCCGGCCCCGGTGCAGGCCTCGGCGAGGATGTCGACCTCCTCCCGGGTGAGGACGTCGAGGAGCGCGGAGGCGGTCACCAGGGAGGCGCCGATCAGCGCGTCGGGGGTGAGCCGGCCGATGTCGCCGCGCCGGGTCTCCACGGTGACCCGGCTGCCGTCGGCGGCCGCGCGGGGCGAGGCGACGGCGGCGAAGTGCAGCAGGTAGGGGTCGCGGTCGTGCAGGATCCAGTGCTGGGGGCCGTCGAGGCGGGGGGCGAGCCAGCGGCCCATCGAGCCGGTGCCGCAGCCCAGGTCGTGCACGACGATCCCGCCCGCCTTGCCGGGCAGGTTGGCCAGCCGGATCCGCAGCGGGTCCAGCAGGTCGTCCGCCCGGGCGGCCGCGTCCGCGCTCTCCCGCAGCTCCAGCCACTCGGGCGCGTACCGCGGCGGTTCCTCGGGCCCGGTCTCGCGCAGCCGTACGGTGGCCCGCTCGCCCGGCCGGGCGGCGGGGCCGGCGCCGGGTATCACCTCGGACGGCGTCTGTTCGCGTTCTCGTCCCACACCTGCATCCGTAACATCCGTCGGTCCCGGCTGCGCGGGTATCGCGCCGACCGGAGCAGTGGTCGTGGTCTCGCTGGTCATGCCGCCCTCCGGGGTTCGTCAGGGAGCCGCAGCAGGACTCCGGCGAGGCTGCGGGCGGTGGTCGCCCAGCCGTCGAGCGCCGCCCGACGGCCGCGGGCGGCGGCCTTGAGACGGCGGCGTACGTCCGCCTCGCCGAACCAGCCGCGCAGTTCGGCGGCGAGCGCGGCGGGGTCCTCCGGCGGCACGAGGATGCCGGGTACCCCGCCGTCGGGGGCCCGGCCGACCGCTTCCGGCAGGCCGCCGACGTCGGTCGCGAGCACCGGGATGCCACGGGCGAGGGCCTCGGTGACGGCCATGCCGTAGGTCTCGGCGTACGAGGTGAGCACCATCAGGTCGGCGGCCGCGTAACTGGCGTCCAGGTCGGCGCCGGCCCGCGGGCCCGCGAGGTGCAGGCGGTCCGTCAGCCCGTGCTCGGCGATCAGCGACCGCAGGTGGGCGACGTACTCGGGAGCGGTGTCGAGACCGCCGACGCAGGTGCAGGTCCACGGCAGGTCCCGGACGGCCGCGAGCGCCTCGATGAGCCGGTGCTGGCCCTTGCGCGGGGTGACGGCGGCGACGCACAGCAGGTGCGAGACGCCGTCGGTGCCGCCGGCCAGCGGGGCGATGTCGGCACCCGGTGCTGCCACGTGCACCCGTTCGGGTGGCAGGCCGTGGTGCGAGACCAGCCGCCGCACCGCCCAGTCGCTGGTCGCGATCACGGCCGGTACGGCGCGCAGCACCGTCCGCTCGCGGGCGTCCAGGTCGGCGGCGACGGCCGCGTCGAGCCCGGTCTCGGCGCCGAGCGGGAGGTGCACGAGGACGGCGAGCCGCAGCCGTTCCGTCTCGGGTACGACGACCTCCGGGACCCCGCAGGCGACCAGGCCGTCCAGGAGGACGACCGTGCCGTCGGGCAGTTCCCGCAGGGTGCGCGCGAGCGCGTCGCGGTCGGCGGTGCCGGGGCGCGGCCAGGAGCCGGGCACCGCGTGCCTGGTGACCTGCCAGCCGAAGCCGGGGAGGTCGAGGCAGACCCGCCGGTCGTAGGCGTTGCCGCCGCTCGGGTTGGCCTGGTCGTCGACGCCGCCGGGCATGACGAAGTGCACGTTGCGCAGGGACATGGGGAGGATCCCGATGCTCGCCGGAGCCTTGCTGTCGGTGGTGCCTGCGCGCTGCGCGGGCACGTAGGTGAGGGCCGACGGGCGGCCGATGGCCATGTCAGTCACAGGGCACGCTCGTAACTCGCCCAGGCGACGTGCGACTCGTGGAGGGTGACGGTCAGTCCGGCGAGGCCCCGGGCGCCCTCGCCGAGCGCGCCCTTCTCGATGCGCTCGGCGAGCCGGTCGGCGATGACCTTCGCGAGGAACTCCGTGGAGGTGTTGATCCCGGCGAAGTCGGGCTCGTTGTCCAGGTTTCTGTAGTTCAGCTCGCTGACCACGGCGCCGAGTTCCTGGGTGGCAAGACCGATGTCGACGACGATGTTGTCGTCGTCCAGCTGCTCACGGCGGAAGGTGGCGTCCACCAGGAACGTGGCGCCGTGCAGTCGCTGCGCGGGCCCGAACACCTCGCCGCGGAAGCTGTGGGCGATCATGATGTGATCGCGGACGGTGATGCTGAACAACGGACGACCCTCCAGGTGCGGCGCGTCTGGTCCCCCGGCTGATCCCTGCCGGGGGGATGCCCTTAGTACGGCTCTCGGCTTCCCCGTGTTCAGTCCACTCTCACTCTTTTCTCAGGTCAGGACCTCTTGGCGGCCCGCACCGGCCGTTATTGGACTCTCCGTCAGCCGTTGTCGCCGTAGCGGACCCGGTGACAGAGGGCCGGAAGCTCCCCGGAGGCGAGCCTCGGAAGCACCTCCGGCAACTCCTCGAACGCGCTTTCCCCCGTGATGAGGGCGTCCAGCGCCGGATCGGCCAGCAGGTCCAGGGCCAGGGTGAGCCGGTCGGCGTAGGTGCGGCCGGCCCGGGCGGCCGGGGAGACGGTGCCGACCTGGCTGCTGCGCACGGTGAGCCGGCGGGAGTGGAAGGCCTCGCCGAGCGGAAGGGCGATCCGCCGGTCGCCGTACCAGCTCAGGTCGAGGACCGTGCCCTCCCGGGCGAGGAGTTCCAGGGCGCGGGTGAGGCCCTGCTCGGTGGCGCTGGCGTGCACGACCAGGTCGCACTCCCCGAGGGCGTCCTCGGGGGCCGCGAAGTCCACGCCGAGGGCCTCGGCGGTCTTGGCCCGTGCCGGGTCGGCGTCGACCAGCTGGAGCCGCACGCCGGGGAAGCGGGCGAGCAGGGCGGCGACCGAGCAGCCGACCATGCCGCCGCCGATGACCGCGATCCGGTCCCCGAGCAGCGGCGCCGCGTCCCAGAGGGCGTTCACGGCGGTCTCGACCGTGCCCGCGAGGACCGCGCGTGCCGGGGGGACCCGCTCCGGTACCACCGTCACCGCGCTCACCGGAACGACGTAACGCGTCTGATGCGGATACAGGCAGAAGACCGTACGCCCGACCAGCCCACCGGGGCCCCGCTCCACGACGCCGACGCTGAGGTAGCCGTACTTCACCGGGCCGGGGAAGTCGCCCTCCTGGAAGGGCGCCCGCATCACGTCGTGCTGGCTCTCCGGCACCCCGCCACGGAACACCAGTGTCTCCGTGCCCCGGCTGACTCCCGAGTACAGCGCGCGCACCAGCACCTCGCCCTCGCCGGGCTCCGCGAGGGTGACGTCACGCAGCTCTCCGTGGCCCGGGGAGCGGAGCCAGAACGCGCGGGCCGAGGAGTTCATCGGCATCCTCCTGAACGATCGGGAAGTGGTTCACGTACGGAGTTGTGCACAGCGAGAAGTGCACAGGCCGCGCACAGTACGCGGCGTTGATCGACTCTGTCACTCGGCCGGAGGACGTGCGGTGGCCCTGAACAACACTTACGAAGCCAGGCTGGTCCAGCAGGAGACCGCTGTGGGAGCGGGCGTACAGGTCCTGTTGCTGGCCCTGCTCGGGACGGCGATCGGCATGGGGCCGGCCGGCTGGCTTACGGGTCTCGCGTTCGCGATAGCCACCTGGGCGGTGCTCTCCCGGGCCCTGCACCGCACCCGGCCGCGCTCCTTCGGCCCCGCCAACCGGGTGACCCTCGGCCGCGCGATCCTGGTCGGCGGCGTGACGGCCCTGGTCGCCGACTCCTTCGAGAGCTCCCCGCCGGTCACCCTGCTGGTCGGCCTGACGGCCGTGGCCCTGATCCTCGACGGCGTGGACGGCAAGGTGGCCCGGAGGACGGGTACGTCGACCGCGCTGGGCGCCCGCTTCGACATGGAGGTCGACGCGTTCCTGATCCTGGTGCTGAGCGTGTACGTGTCCACGCGGCTCGGGCCCTGGGTTCTGCTGATCGGCGGGATGCGCTACGCGTTCGTCGCGGCGGCGAAGCTCGCGCCCTGGCTGAACGCCCCGCTGCCGCACTCCATGGCCCGCAAGACGGTCGCCGCGATGCAGGGCATCTGCCTGCTGCTTGCCGGCGCGGACCTGCTGCCGTACCTGGCCGACCTGGGCGTGGTGCTGCTGGCGCTCGGCTCCCTGGTGTGGTCCTTCGGCCGGGACGTGCGGTGGCTGTGGCGCAACGCGCGGCCGGCTTCCCTGATGGCGGTGCCCGCGGCCGCGGCGGAGCGGGTGCCGGACTCCGCCGAGGAGCTGGAGCTCCTGGAACTGGCGGTGCGCTGAACCCAGCACGCGGAAGGGGCCCGGACCGTTCACCGGTCCGGGCCCCTTCCGCGTCCGCCCGCGGGCGTCGGCCTACGACTTCGCGCCCCGCGTCCGTACGACGGCGAACGCGGCCGCCGCCAGGCCCAGGACGCCGACGATCAGGCCCGCGATGCCGAGGCCGCGGGCGGTGGAGTCGCTGGAGTCAGCGGCCGTGGTGGTCGCCGTGCCGCCGGTCTTGGCGGCCGGTGCGGCCGACGCGGCGGAGTCGTCGCCCGCGGAGTCGTCGCCCGCCGCGGTGAGCTTGAGCGTCGGCGCCGGGTTCTCCGGCTCGTCGTCGCCGCTCTGCGCCTCCTCGATCCAGCGCACGACCTTGCCGTCGGAGTACGTCTGCAGGGTCTTGAAGGCCAGCTGGTCGGTGTCCTCGGGCAGTTGCCCGAAGGCGACGTCGAAGTCCTCGAACTGGCCGGCGCCGATCTTGCCGCCGGTCCAGGTGATCTCCGAGGCGGCCTCGGTGATGGTGCCGTCGTCGGTCTTCACCGGCGTCTTGAGCTTGGTGGTGGTCACCTTGGCGGTCCAGCCGTCGTGCGGGGTGACGAGGACGCCCAGGACCGGGTGGTCGGTGGGCAGGTAGACCTGGACCTTGGTGGTGGAGGCGGTGTCCTCCTCGTTGGGCACGCGGAAGGTCAGCACGCCGTCGGTGGCGCCCTTGGCGTAGCTCTCGGGGTGGACGGTGACGTGCGCGGCGGCGATACCGGCGGCGGCCAGGACCGAGGCGGCGGTCAGCGCGGTGACGGTGGCGGCGCGGCGGAGGGTGAGCCGGGTGCTGGACATGAGTGAGTCGATCTCCGTACGAGTGAGGTCTGTTCGAGGGTCTTACGGGTGTCGGACCGGGTACGGGATCGAGATCGGGGGCCCGCGGCGGCTCACCGCGTGCCGCAGCGCGAGCAGCGGGCGGGGCCGTATCGGGCGGGCCGCGGCCAGGCGGGGGCCGCCGGCCGGGGCGGGCAGCGGGGCGTCGTGCCACCATGCGGTCAGACCGGGGACGAGCGCGGCGGTCCGCCGCAGCAGCGACCACAGCGCGGCCTCGCCGCGCCACAGCCACCAGGAGGCGACGAGCGCGGCGACGACGTGGGCGAGGGTGGCGTGGGCGGTCAGGACGGGGACGTGCGGATGCTGCACCACCGCACGCCCACCGGCCGTACCGGTCATGCCCGCCATGCCGGCCATGCCGGCCATACCTGCCATGGCATGGCCGTGCATGCTCATGGGGGACATGGCCGTGGCGGTCGTGGGAGCAGCCGGGGTGACAGCGCGGGCCGCGTCGAAGCCGAAGTGCAGACCGGCCTGGGTGAGCAGCATGCCGACGCCGATCTCCGGCAGTCCGCGCTCCCGCCCCGCGAGAGGCCGGCCGAGCGTGAACACGGCCACGAAGGCGGCCGCGTCGGCCCACAGCGGCGGCAGGTCGCCCATGGCGAGGCCGTGCCCGGCGGCAGCCAGCAGCACGCACACCGCGGCGAACACCGCGGCCCGCAGGCTCCGTACCGCCGGCGACGCACTCATCGTGAGCGATCCTCCCACGGTGGGGTGGTACGGGGCACATGGACGCCCCGTTCACTCATGACCCGGATTTTGCTGTGCGACGGCCTCGGCCTGCTGTGCGGGGGGGCTCGACACCTGGGGCATCCCGTACGGCAGCGACGCGCACGACGTCGTCACGCTCGTCGCGGCCGAGCTGTGTGCCAACGCCGTGCGCCACGGACACGTCACCGCGGGCGCGGCCCCCTGCTCGTCGAGGCCCTGGCCCACCCCTGAGGCTGGAGTCCCCGTGCCGACGGCGGTCCCGGCAAGACGGTGTGGGCGGAGTGCGCCCTGTGAGCGTCACTGCCTCCGGGGCAGGTCAGACCAGGCCGACGCCGTTCGAGTAGGACTTCATGTTGTAGGTTCCGAAGCCGTTCTCCACGGGGTCGCCGGCGTTGTTGACGCAGTGCAGGATGCCGCCGCCGCCCGCCCCGTTGAGGCAGACGGTCATCAGCGAGGTGAAGACGACGCCCGGGGTGTCGGGGACTTCGTAGGCGCGGTCGGTGTAGATGTTCGCGTTGAGGTCGAAGTAGGCGTAGCTGCCCAGGCCCCAGGCGTGGTGCTCGGTGACGTGGTCGCCGACCTTGTAGGCGGCGAAGCCGTTGGTGTTGCCGTGTCTCCAGGCCGACTGCGTCGGGACGTCGTAGGGGTGCTCGTTCTGGAAGAAGTAGGTGCGGCCGTGGTTGCCGTTCCAGAGCACCTCGTAGTTCTGGTGGTGCTCGACGAACAGACCGTAGGTGGTGACCCGGTCGCCGTTGACGAGGAAGCCGACGCCCGCGGGGTTGACCGACCAGCCCACCGTGCCGTCGAGGCCGTGGTCGGCGCGCCAGGCCCAGACGTGGTCGACGATCACGTCGTTGCTGTCGATCTGGATGCTGACCCGGGTGCCGCCGGGGACGGCGCCGCCGATGCGCGGGAAGACGTCGAAGAGCGCGGTGGGGCGGTGCGCGTGGTTCCTGCGGCTGTGGCCGTCGCCTACGCGCAGCAGCACGGGGGAATCGGCGGAGGCGGCCTCGAGGATCACGCCGGCCACGGAGACGTCACCGATGTCGGCGACCTCGATGAGCGAGTTGCCCTTGACGGCCTGGAGGGTGGGCAGGCCGAGGCCGAGCACGACGGTGCCGGGCCGGGAGATCCGCAGTGGTGCGGACAGCGGGTAGATGCCCGGGGTGAGCAGGAGGTGCTTGCCACGGGCGAGCGCCGCGTTGATGCTCGCGGCGGAGTCTCCCGGCCGGGCGACGTGGAACTCGGTCAGCGGGATGCTGTGGCCGGCGGCCGGCCCGGCGGCCCAGGAGGTGCCGGTGCTGTCGCGGCGCAGCGCGGGCACGAAGACGTGGTAGGCCCCGCGTCGGTCGACGGTCAGGAACGGCTTCTCCCGGACCACCGGGGTGCGGTCGACGGTCGTGTACGGCGGCGTCGGGAAGGACGTGGCGGGTGCGCCCTGGACGCCGACGAAGACCATGTTCCAGTTGGCGCCGGTCCAGCTGCCGATGGTGTCGTTGCGGGACAGCCACTGCTGCTGCGAGCCGGAGTTGATCTGGCCGTCCACCACGCTGTCGGCCAGGAAGCCGCCGCTGGACCAGCCGTTGCCGGGCGGGCTCGGCATGAGGATCATGTTGCCCTTGACGTGGACGCGGCGCATCGGGCCGGCCTGGGCGACGGCCCAGCGCTCCAGCCCGTCCGGCGGGACGATGGTCAGGTTCTCGGCGGCCCGCCAGAAGTCCTGGGTGCCGTTGCCGCCGAACCACTGGGCGTCGACGGTGACATGGCCGTTGATGACGACGTCCTCGGGGCTGGCGCCGAGCCCCAGTACGTGGGTGTAGAAGCCGACGTTGATCTCGACGTTGTACGTGCCCGGCTGGAACGCCAGGGCGTACCGCTCGGTGCCGAACTGGTTGGACTGCTGGACGGCGAACACGGCGTCGATCTGCGCCTGGATCGCCGCGTCGCCCATCGAGGTGTCGAAGACCAGGACGTTGGGTCCCAGACCGGCCGTACCGTGGCCGGCGTCGCCGTGGCCGCCCGCCCCGGCGGAGGCGGAGGACGACGCGAAGGCGGATCCTGCGGTTGCGCCGGCCAGCGGCACCGCTGCGGCAGCGGCCGCGGCCCCACGGAGCACGGCACGGCGAGAGGGAATCACGGACACGGCTCTCCCTGAAAGTGGTGGGCAAACGGGACGCGGCTGGTCCCCAACCGCGAGAGAGCGCTCTCAGCCACGGAGTGAATCATCGCCGGTAAGCAGCGTCAATAAGTCTGCACCAATAACAGGGCGTCCCGCGCGACGAGTTGGCGCGTCTGCAGGCCGGTGCCCCGGGCCCGGCCGGACGCACGGAACCCGCAGCCGCGTCCTGGTAGGCGTCGTACGGGTTGGACTCGGCCTTGTCGTAAGCCGGCGGCCAGCCTGGGACCACCGGGCCGCGCTGCCGGAGTTCGAGGCGCTCGCCGCCGCCTACGCACGGGTCGGCGGCCCCGGCGACGAGGACGATTGGGACAGCCGGGCCCAAGCGGCCCGTTGCCGGGGTGAGCTCGGCCAGGTGACCGAGGCGCCGGCCGGGCTGCACGGCGTCCTCGACGTCATACGGTCCGCCGACGGCGACATGAGCGAGGACGCCGTCGAACTGCGCCGTGACATCGGCATGCTGCTGCTCGCGCGGGGGTTGGCGGCAGACACTGCATCCATGCACCGAAGTTCGGATTGCCGGACTCCTCCGTACGCACGTCGAAGCGCGGATCAATGAGGCGGCCACCGGCCTTGGACTTCGGTTCGTACACCCATGTGAGGGACGTCTGCCTCTGCCGGCCGTCCAGGAGACAGAGGGGCTGGTGCGTCGACTTGGCGGCTTGGACGACAGGCCCATGCAGTCCCCCAATTGCTGGTGTTCTCCCGCGCACACAATGTCCACAACCGGTGACTGCCGCCGCGCTACAGGTGACAACCGTTAGGCGGCAGCGCACATAATGCCGGCTACCTCTTCTGCTCCACCCGCACCCAGTCCACCTCCGCCTGCACTCCGCCGGCCGCGATCTTGTCCACGCTGGACTGCGGGAGGCCCCAGTAGGGCGTGGTGGCCTGGTTCCAGCCGGCGGGGTAGGCGCCGCCGAGGGCGAGGTTGAGGATGACGTACTGGTTGTGGTCGTAGACCCACTGCCCGCGGGTCGACTCCAGGACGTTGCGGGTCGTCTCCTGGACCAGGGTGTCATCGACGTAGAAGCGCATCGCCGTCGGCGTCCACTCGACCGCGTAGGTGTGCCACTGGTCGACGGTGCCGCCGTTGGGGAAGGTCTGGCGGGCACCGATGTTGCCGTCGGCGGAGTAGCCGGGGCCGTGCAGGGCGGTGCTGGTCCAAGTCGGGTAGCCGATGTTCTCCATGATGTCGGTCTCGCCGGAGGCGGGCCAGGAGACGGACGGGTCGTCGACGTTGCTGCCGAGCAGCCAGAAGGCGGGCCAGAAGCCGTCGCCCACCGGGAGCTTCATGCGGGCGCTGACCTTGCCGTAGGTGAAGTCGAAGTGGGTGTTGGTGTCGATGCGGCCCGAGGTGAAGTCGTAGGTGCCGCCACCCGCCTGGGTGCAGCCCTTGCAGTACTTCGCCTTGAGGACCAGCTCGCCGTTCTGGGTCCGGATGTTGTCGGGCGAGTCGACGTACGCCTGGGCCTCGCCGTTGACCGAGCCCATCTCGGTGCCGGTGCGCACGACCCGCCACTTGGAGCGGTCGAGCGCGGAGCCGGTGAAGTCGTCGAAGAACGTCGTCTGGTAGGTGCCGGACTGGTCGCCGGGAAGGGCCGGATAGGCGGCCGAGGCGCTGCCGCCGGTGCCCCAGACCTGGAACTCGTAGAGGGAGTAGCCGAACTGCGCGGTGTAGGGAGCCGGGTTGTAGAAGCTGCGGCGCTCCTTGCCGAGCATGCGGACGTAGCGCCCGGTGGCCGGCGAGGAGAGGGTGACGGTGTCGTGCAGGCCCACCGCGTCCCCGGGAGCGGCGACGTTCGCGCGGCGGGAGGCGATGGCCGCGGCCGACGGCTCGTACACCGTGCGCCAGTTGGTGTTGTCGTCGGAGACCTGGAGGAGGTAGTCGACGGCGTACGCCGACTCCCAGTAGAGATCCACGGAGGAGATCGTGGACCGGGCGCCCAGGTCGACGGAGATCCAGCGGTCGGCGTTCCAGTCGCTGGACCAGCGGGTGGAGTCGCCCTTCAGGTCCGCAGGCCAGCCGCCGTCGGTGGCGAACGCCGGTGAGTTGCCCGCGTGCTGGTAGAGGTTGGAGTACGCGGGGTGGTTCAGGGCGAGGTTGGTGACGGTCGAGGAGGCGGGGGCCGGTTCGCCGCCGTAGACCTTGAAGTTCCAGAGCGAGTAGCCGTAGGGGGTCGCGCGCTCGATGCCGCGCATCCGGACGTAGCGGCCGGTGACCTCCTGCGGGTAGGTGTGCGCGGTGACCGAGCCGCCGGTGCCCGCGGTCTCGGTGTAGAAGGGCGTCCAGTCCGTGCCGTTCTTCGAGGCCTCCAGGACGTACCTCTTGCCGTACGCGGCCTCCCAGTCGAGGACCACGCTGTCGATCCGGATCGTGGTGCCGAGGTCGATCTCGATCCACGCGGTGTCGGCGAAGTTGCTGGACCAGCGGGTCGCGCCGTTGCCGTCGAAGGCCATGGCCGGGGTGGTGCCCGCGTTCTCGTAGCCGGAGGCGGTGACGGCGTTCGGGTTGGCGGCGTAGGCGGTGTTCGCGCGGTCGGTGTCCCAGGTCACGGCGGTGGCGGCCGAGGAGGCCGGGGCGGCCAGGATCGTGCCCGAGGTCAGCAGGGCGGCTGCCGCGAGGGCGGCCAGGACGGTACGGGGGATGCGGGTCGGCATGTGGGTCTCCTGAGCCTTGACGGTTCCTTCGGTTGTGTCGTGGGCATGACAGATCAAGCTCCGTGCCTGTTGTTCGTGCGCATGAGGGTCGTATGGGCGGTGGGCGCGGCACTCCCCTGGTCCGCGCCCACCGCGGTGGGTGTCAGGCCGCCCGGCGGGCCTGTCCCCGGTGGTCGCGGATGATGTCCGCGTACCGGTGGCCGCTGCCCTTGATGGTGCGGACCTGGGTCTTGTAGTCGACGTGGACCAGGCCGAAGCGCTTGTCGTAGCCGTACGCCCACTCGAAGTTGTCCAGCAGCGACCAGGCGAAGTAGCCGGCCAGCGGGGCACCCTTGCGGGCCGCCGAGGCGCAGGCCGCCAGGTGGCCGACCAGGTACTCCTGGCGCTCCGGGTCGTCGATCGTGCCGTCGGGGCGGACCACGTCCGGGTAGGCCGAGCCGTTCTCGGTCACGTAGATCTTGCGGGCGCCGTACTCCTCGGTGAGGCGCAGCAGCAGCGTCTCGATGCCGCTCGCGTCGATCTCCCAGTCCATGCCGGTGCGCGGGACGCCGGGACGGTAGACCGAACGGGCGTAGGGCGCGGGGCCGTCCGGGTCGTTCTCGATGTAGGCCGGGAAGTAGTAGTTCAGGCCCAGCCAGTCGAGCGGGGTGGCGATGGTCGCCAGGTCGCCGGGGCGCTCGGGGAGTTCGACGCCGTAGGTCTCGACCATGTCGGCCGGGAAGCCGCGGCCGTGCACCGGGTCCAGCCACCAGCGGTTGACGTGCCCGTCGTGGCGGCGGACGGCGGCCGCGTCCTCGGGGCGGTCCGAGGCGGCGAACACGGTGGAGAGGTTGTTCACGATGCCGACCTCGGCGCCGGGCGCGGCGGCCCGGATCGCCTGGGCGGCCAGGCCGTGGCCGAGGAGCAGGTGGTAGGAGGCCCGGACGGCGGCCGTGAGGTCGGTCCAGCCGGGGGCCATCTTGCCCTCCAGATGACCGATCCAGGCGGAGCAGGACGGCTCGTTGAGGGTGGTCCAGTGCTTGACCCGGTCACCGAGGCGTTCGGCGACCACGGAGGCGTACGCGGCGAAGTGCTCGGCGGTCGCCCGCTCGGGCCAGCCGCCCCGGTCCTGGAGGGCCTGCGGCAGGTCCCAGTGGTAGAGGGTGACCGACGGGGTGATGCCGGCCGCCAGCAGGGCGTCGATCAGCTCGTCGTAGAAGTCGAGGCCCTTGGCGTTGACCGGGCCGTCGCCGCCGGGCCGCACGCGCGGCCAGGCGACCGACAGCCGGTAGGCGTTGGCGCCCAGTTGCCGCATCAGGTCGATGTCCTCGCGCCAGCGGTGGTAGTGGTCGCACGCGACGTCGCCGTTGTCGTCGTTGTCGATCTTCCCCGGGGTGTGCGAGAAGGTGTCCCAGATGGAGGGTGCACGGCCGTCCTCGGCGACGGCTCCCTCGATCTGGTACGCCGCGGTTGCCGTGCCCCACAGGAAGTCGTGCGGGAGGGCGGCGAGGTCGATGGTCACGAAATTCCCTTCGGAACTGGCCTTGTCATGAGGGGGGTTCACTTGACGGCGCCCGCGGTCAGCCCGGCGACGAGGTAGCGCTGGAGGAGCAGGAAGCCGGCCACGACGGGGACGCTCACCACGAGCGAGGCGGCCATGATCTGGTTCCAGTACACGTTGTTGAGCGTGGAGTAGCCCTGGAGGCCGACGGCCAGGGTGCGGGTGGTGTCGTTGGTCATCACCGACGCGAACAGCACCTCGCCCCAGGCGGTCATGAAGGCGTAGACGGCGACCGCGACGATGCCGGGGACCGCCGCGGGTACGACGATCCGCAGCAGCGCGCCGAGCGGCCCGCAGCCGTCCACCAGGGCCGCCTCGTCCAGGTCCCGCGGGACCGAGTCGAAGTACCCGATCAGCATCCAGATCGAGAACGGCAGCGAGAACGTCAGGTAGGTGAGGATCAGGCCGCCGCGGGAGCCGAACAGGGCGATGCCGGTGGCGTTGCCGATGTTGACGTACAGCAGGAACAGGGGCAGCAGGAAGAGGATGCCCGGGAACATCTGCGTGGACAGCACGGTGACCGTGAAGACGCGCTTGCCGCGGAACTCGTAACGGCTCACCGCGTAGGCGGCGAACACCGCGACGACGACCGAGCAGACGGTGGCCGCGACCGACACGATCAGCGAGTTCACGAAGTACCGGGCGAGCGGGATCGTCGACCAGATGTCGATGTACGGGCGGATCGTCAGCCCGCTCGGCAGCCAGCGGAACTTGCCGGTGACGTCCGAGAGCGGCTTGAGCGAGCTGGAGATCATCACGTACACGGGGATCAGCACGAACCCGGTGAGCAGCGTGAGGAAGATCCGCCGGGACCAGAGGAAGGACCGCGGCGGGGCCATGGGCGAGCTAGACATCCGAGGTCCTCCGTCCGCGCGAGGTGAACACCAGGTACACGCCGGTCACCACCAGCAGGAATAGCAGCAGGAGCACGGACATCGCCGAGCCGGTGCCGAAGTTCCAGGTGACGAAGGAGGCCTGGTAGATGTGGACCGAGATGAGGTCGGCGGCCTCCGGCGCGGACTTCCCGAACAGCACGTACGGCGTGTTGAAGTCGTTGAACGTCCACAGGAACAGGACCAGGACCAGCACCTGGTTGACCGGGCGCAGTGACGGCAGGGTGATGCGGCGGATCTGCTGCCACAGGCCGGCGCCGTCCAGGGCGGCCGCCTCGTACAGCTCGCGCGGGATGTTCTGCAGGCCGGCCATCACGATCAGGAAGGCGAACGGCCAGCCCTTCCACACCGACACGATCAGCAGCGCGTAGAAGCTGTTGTCGCCGATCAGCCAGAAGGACGGCTGGTCGGTGAGGTGCAGCTGGTCGTGCAGGACGTGGTTCACCAGGCCGTTGTCGTGCTGGAACATGAACACCCAGGTGATGACGGCCGCGTAGACGGGCAGCGCGTACGGCACCAGGAACAGGGCGCGCAGCAGGCCGCGGCCCTTGAAGGTGTCCTGCATGAACACCGCGGCCGCGGTGCCGATCAGCCAGCACAGGCCGACGGAGAGCAGGGTGAAGGCGACGGTGACGAAGAACGAGTGCAGCAGGGCCTTGCCGATGGGGGCGTTGAACTCGACCGACAGCTTGTAGTTGTCGAATCCGGCCCAAGGGGCGGTGGTCCAGTCGCGGATGTAGAACTGGGTGAGCTCCTTGAAGCTCATCACGACGCCGATGACCATCGGGATGAGGTGGACGAGGAGTTCGAGGAGCAGGGCGGGCAGGAGCAGCAGGTAGGGCAGTCCGATGCGGCGGATCCGCCCGGGGCGGCGGCCCGAGCCGCCCGCCGCCCCGGGGGAGTTCACCCGCGCCGGTTCTTGCACAGCGGTGGTGGTGGTCGTCATGGTGCTCAGGCCGCCGGCATCTGCTGCTGGGCCTTCTCCAGCTCGGCCTTGACGGTGTCGGTGGTGATGGTGCGGCCGGCGGCGGCGTCGGCGAACAGGTTCTTCACGGCCGTACCGACGGTGGTCTCGAACTGCGACTCCGCCGCCACCTGGGGCAGCGCCGCGGCGCTGGTGGCGAGGGTGTCCTTCAGGACGGCGTTGGCCGGGGTGCTGAAGGTCGCTTCCGCCTGGACGGACTTGACCGGCGGGATGGAGGTGTAGGCGGTGTTGAGGATCTTCTGTTCGGCGTCGCTGGTCATGAACTTCACGAACTTGGTGGCGCCGTCGAGGTTCTTGGTGTTCTTGAAGACGGCCATGTTGATGCCCATGACCGCCGAGTTGACCTGGGTGCCGGTGCCGGGGGTGCCGGACTGCACGGGCACCGGGGCGATACCGTAGTCGCTGTCGCTCATGCCCTGCGACTTGAGGTTGGAGGAGGCCGACTGCCACAGCAGCATGGCCTGCTTGCCCTTGGCGAAGTCGCTGACGGACTGGTTCTGCGCGTACTCGGCGTCACCGGTCGGGATGACCTTGTCCTTGGCCATCAGGTCGACGTACTGCTTGACCGCGGCCACGACGTTGTCGTCGGTGAAGTTGGGCTTGCCGTCGGCGGTGAAGAAGTCGGCGCCGTGCTGCTTGGCGAAGACGAAGACGTGGTGGATGTTCTCCGAGACGTTGCCGCCCTCGGCGCCGAGGACCGACTTGCCCTTCGCCGATATCTTCTTGCCGTCGGCGATCAGTTCGTCCCAGGTGGCCGGGGGCTTGGCGATGCCGGCGTCGGCGAAGATCTTCTTGTTGTAGTAGAGCGCGTACGCCATGGAGTACAGCGGCACGGCGGCCGGGTCCTTGCCCTCGGCGCCCGTGGAGCCGAGCGCGGAGTCGACGAAGCGGTCCTTGCCGCCGATCTTGTCGAAGTTCTTGGCGTCCCAGGGCAGCAGCGCGCCGGTCGCCTGCAGCGAGGCGCTCCAGGTGTTGCCGATGTTCAGCACGTCGGGGCCCTGGCCCGAGGTGGTCGCGGTCAGGATCCGGTTGAGCAGGTCCGACCAGGGCACGACCTCCAGCTTGACCTTGATGCCGGTCTGCTTCTGGAACTTGTCGAGCTCCGGCTGGAGCACCTTCTTGTCGATCTCGATGCTGGCACCCTGGTTGGAGGCCCAGTAGGTGAGCGTCTTCGGGGAGTCGTTGGACCCGCCGCCGGTGGACGAACCGCCACCGCAGGCCGTGGCCGCGAGGGCGAGAGACATGGTGACGGCGCCTACGGCCGCGGCTCGGATGCTGCGCATGGCTCCAGCTGTGCCTTTCCGGGAGTCGAGAACCCCGAGAGGGCTTCGCGAAGGCCGGCGCCCGCGATTGCGGACACCTGGACCGACGTTCGGCTGCCGAAGCCCCTCATGGCTTAATTTAGGACGTGAGTTAATCCCCCGAAGGCTGGCTCGTCAAGGCATCCGGCACGGGCATCTGTGCAGGCGGGCCGGGGAAGAGCCGGTTCCGGAGCGATGCTACGCCCACCCCTGGCGGCGTGACCTGGGCCGAAGCCGGATGACCTGCGCCGGGAGCGGCCGGACGCCGTTCCACAACGGTTGTGTTTCGACGGCGGCGGCGGGTGGCGGAGGCGGGGGGACGGAGCACGACGCAGGGGGCGGGGGGCGGAGCACGACGCCGGAGACGGGGTGGAGCACGACGCCGCCGGAGACGAGAGCCGGAGCACGGCACCGGAGGCGGAGGCGGGGGCGGGGGCGGGGGCGGGGAGTTCTTCCCCGCCCCCGCCCGGGTGTCACCGGGCCGGCGGGGCCGGTGCGTGGCCCGACGGGCGGGCGGTGAAGGTGCCGCGGCCCCGGGTGCGGCCGCGCAGCCGGGTCGCGTAACCGAAGAGTTCGGCCAGCGGCACGGTGGCGGTGAGCACCGCCACGCCGCCCCGCGCCGCGGAACCGGTGACCCGGCCGCGCCGGGCGGCCAGGTCGCCGAGCACGCCGCCCACCGCGTCCTCGGGCACGGTGACCGTGACCTCGGCGACCGGCTCGAGCAGCGTCATCGCGCAGGCCCGCAGGGCCTCCCGGAGACCGAGCCGCCCCGCCGTACGGAACGCCGTGTCGGAGGAGTCCTTCACGTGCGTCGAGCCGTCGGTCAGGGTGACCCGCAGTCCGGTGACCGGATGCCCGCCGAGCGGCCCCTCGGCGAGGGCGTCCCGGCAGCCGGCCTCGACCGCGCGGACGTACTCCTGCGGCACCCGCCCGCCGGTGACCGCCGACCGGAACTCGAAGCCCGCCGCGTACTCGCCTTCGTGCCCGAGCGCCTCGACGTCCAGGACGACGTGCGCGAACTGGCCCGCCCCGCCGGTCTGGTGGACGTGCCGGTAAACGAAGCCGGTCACCCCGCGGGCCACGGTCTCCCGCAGGGCGACCCGCGGCCGGCCCACCGTCACCTCGGGGCCGCCGTCCCGGCGGATCTTCTCCACCGCGACCTCCAGGTGCAGTTCGCCCATCCCGGACAGCACGGTCTGCCCGGTCTCGGTGTCGGTGCGCACCGCCAGCGAGGGGTCCTCCTCGGCCAGCCGGGCCAGCGCCTGCGCCAGCCGGCCGGTGTCGGTACGGCGGCGGGCCTCGACGGCGACCGAGACCACCGGTTCCGCGGCGGCCGGCGGTTCCAGGAGCAGCGGGGCGTCCGGGGCGCACAGCGTGGCGCCGGGGCGGGCCGACCGCAGCCCGACGACGGCGACGATGTCACCGGCCACCGCCCGGTCCAGGGGTTCGTGCCGGTCGGCCATGACGCGGAGGATGCGCGCCACGCGTTCGGTGCGGCGCGTCGCCGGGTCCCACACGGTGTCTCCCTTCTCGATCGTGCCGGAGTAGACCCGGACGTGGGTGAGGCGTCCGGTGGCGGTCGCGGTCACCTTGAACGCGAGCGCCGCGAACGGCCCCTCGGGGTCGGCGGGCCGCCGCTGCTCGGTGCCCTGGTGGGTACCGCGCACGGCGGGGACCTCGGACGGCGCGGGCAGGTAGGCCACGGCCGCGTCCAGGAGCGGTTCGATGCCGCGGTTGCGGTAGGCGGAGCCGCACAGCACCACGACGCCCTCGCCGCTCAGGGTGAGGTCGCGCAGGGCACCGGCCAGGGTGGCGTCGGACAGCCCGCCGGGCGGCGCGCAGAACTCGTCCAGCGCGCCCGGGTGCAGCGCGGCCACCGCCTCCTCCAGCGCGTGCCGGCGCCGGTCCGCCGGCTCCCGCAGTTCGCGCGGGACGGGGCCCACCGTCGCCGTACCGCCGTCGTCCGCCCAGACCAGCGCGCGCCTGCGCACGAGGTCGACGACGCCGGTGAAGCCGTCCTCCGTGCCGATGGGCAACTGGACGACGAGCGGGGCCGGGTGCAGACGGGTGCGGATCGACTCGACGGCGCGGTCGAGGTCGGCGCCGGCGCGGTCGAGCTTGTTGACGAAGGCGATCCTGGGAACGCCGTGCCGGTCGGCCTGCCGCCACACCGACTCGCTCTGCGGCTCGACGCCGGCGACCGCGTCGAACACGGCGATCGCGCCGTCGAGGACGCGCAGGGAGCGTTCGACCTCGTCGGCGAAGTCGACGTGGCCGGGGGTGTCGATGAGGTTGACGCGGTGACCGTCCCAGGCGCAGCTGACGGCCGCGGCGAAGATGGTGATGCCGCGGTCGCGTTCCTGCGGGTCGAAGTCGGTGACGGTGGTGCCGTCGTGGACCTCGCCGCGTCTGTGGATGGTGCCGGTGGCGAAGAGGATACGTTCGGTGACGGTGGTCTTCCCGGCGTCGACGTGGGCGAGGATGCCCAGGTTGCGGACGGCGGCAAGGGGGTTGGCGGGGTTCGTGCGGAGTTCGGTGCGCATGGCCCGGTGCCTCTCGGATGACGGTTGCCGGAAGGGGCGGCGCGATGTCCCGTGCGGCGAAGGCCACCGGTCACGTATGACCGCACATCAGAAGAGGTGCGTGTGACGGTGGTTGACTGATCCGTTCGCTCGTCACGGAGTCCGGCGCCGGCCGCGCGGCGGGCACCGGAGGGACGGGGACACGAGGATCACGTCGTACCGGGGAAGGGAGGGGGCGACGGCGGTGCGGTCCCGCATGGCCCTCTCCTCTCGTTCGTCCGGACTCGTCACGGCAGAACACCGCAGCCGCCGGTCGCGGCTACGGTGCGTGACAGTGGAGGAGTGTAGGCAGGGGGTGCGGGGCACGGCACCCGGTTTTCCACCGGCCGTCCCGATCCCTCAAGTCCCGGACAGCCGCGCGCTCTTCGGCCGTCACCTCGCGGCCGGCCGGCCAGGAGCGCCGCTGGGTGGCGTCGTCGCGTTTGAGCCATCGGCACGGGCCAGGCGGCCCCATGTCCCATCGAGACGACGCCCCGTAGAGGCGGGTCCGGGCGATACCGCTCGCGAATGGTATGGAGTTGGTCTAGTCCTCTTGACTGACAGGCCTCGGCGGCGGTTTGGTATGTACCAAATCTCGGCCCATCCCCCACCACCCCGCCCTCGATGGGCATCCCGAAAGGGCCACTGTCATGCACCTGGCAAGATTCGCGGCCTCCGCGTGTGCGCTCGCACTCGCGGCCACCGGCGTCACCGTCGCGCTGGCCCCGGCCGGCAGCGCCGCGGGGAGCAGCGTCTACTCCGTCGCTCCCTACGTCGACATGTCGAACGGTCAGGAAGGACTGCTCGACACCGCCATCACGGGACACGGGCTCAAGGCCTACACGGCGGCCTTCGTCCTCGGCGAGGGCTGCACCCAGATCTGGGGCGACACGCTCCCCATCGGCAACGACTCCTACACCGACCCCGAGATCGCCAGGGCGAAGTCCGAGGGCGCCTCCGTCATCATCTCCTCCGGCGGGGCGAGCGGTGAGCCGCTCGCCTGGACGTGCTCGACCCAGAGCAGCATCGACGCCGGGTACCAGGCCATCATCAACGACTACGGCGTCACCCAGCTCGACTTCGACGTCGAGGGCGCCGCCATCGCGGACACCGCGGCCGCGGCCCGTCAGATGCAGGCGATGAAGGACCTCAAGGCGTCCAACCCGAACCTCCGGTTCTCCATGACCCTGCCGGTGCTGACGAGCGGGCTGACCAACGACGGCGTCAACATCCTCAAGGCCGCGAAGACCGCGGGCATCAAGATCGACGTGGTCAACATCATGGCCATGGACTACTACGCGGGCACCGGCACCGAGATGGGCCAGGGCGCGGTCTCCGCGGCCAGGGCCACGCTCGCGCAGATGCAGTCCGTGGACTCCGGTTACACCTACGCCAACCTCGGCATCACGCCGATGATCGGCAAGAACGACGACGGCTCCACCTTCACGCTCGCGGACGCCCAGACGGTGGAGTCCTTCGCCGCGCAGAACGGCGTCGGACGGCTGTCGTTCTGGTCGGCCAACCGGGACCAGCCGTGCAGCGGCAGCGCCAACTCGCTCTCCACGTGCAGTGAGATCAGCCAGAACACGCTCGCCTTCACCGACGCGTTCGTGCCCTACGAGGGCAGCACGGGTGGTGGCGGAGGAGGCACCACCACCGACTTCTCGCTGTCCCTGTCGCCGGGTTCGGCCTCGGTCGCCCAGGGCGGTTCGGCGACCGCGACCGTCGGCACGGCCGTCACCTCCGGCAGCGCCGAGTCCGTCAGCCTCTCCGCCTCCGGCGCGCCCTCCGGCGTCGGCCTCTCCTTCAGCCCCGCCTCCGTGACGTCCGGCGGCAGTTCGACGCTGACGGCGACGGTCGGCTCGTCCGTGGCCGCGGGCACCTACCCGATCACCGTCACCGGCACGGCCGCGAGCGGCAGCCACAGCGCGACCTACTCGCTCACGGTCACCTCCTCCGGCGGGGGCGGTGGCGGCGGCTCACTGGTCAACGCGGGCTTCGAGACCGGCAGTCCGAGCCCCTGGACCTGCACGGGCGGCAGCGCGGTGGTCTCCGGCCCGGTCCACAGCGGCAGCCACAGCCTGCAGGTCACGCCGAGCTCCAGCAGCACCGGCGAGTGCGACCAGAGCGTGACCCTGTCCGCCAACCACACCTACACCCTCACCGCCTGGGTGCAGGGCCCGTACGCCTACATCGGGGTCAGCGGCGGCGCCACCGCGAGCACCTGGTCCAACAGCGGCAGCTGGAACCAGCTCACGGTCAGCTTCACCACCGGCGGCAGCGGGGCGGTCACCGTCTACGTGCACGGCTGGTACGGCCAGTCCAGTGTCGCCGCGGACGACTTCACCCTGCGCTGAGCGCGGGCACCACGGTGCGGGGGCCGGTTCCCCGGGCATCCGCCCGGGGAACCGGCCCCCTCGTCCGTGCCGCCGTACGTCCTACTGGCCGAAGCCGTAGGCGAACAGGTGGTCGGTGCCGGTCTGGCCGGTCACCGGCAGCGTCACCGACGCCACCTGCTTGGCCGGGTCCAGGGTGACCTTCGTCGCGAAGACGTAGGTCTTCACGCCGTCGCGGCCGCCGCTCCCGGTGTTCCGGTAGGCGGTGGTCACGGCCGTCGTGTCACCCGGCAGCGGCTTGCTCGGGCCGCCGTTGAGCGTCCAGTCGGAGAAGCCGACCGTCGCCTGCGAGGTGGTGCCGTCGGTGTAGGTGACGGTCAGGGTGCCCGAGACCCCGCTGCCGTCGGTCGGGGCGTTGACCGCGGCGCCCAGCAGGCCCAGCGACGATCCCGAGGTGCCGGCCGGCATCGAGATCGTCTGCCCGGCCATCTCCAGGTTGTCGAGCCGGCCGGACGTCACCGTCGGCCAGGTGTAGGAGATGCCGTCCACCGTGAGGGTGGAGCCGCTGGTGACGCCGGCCGCCGACAGCGCGTTCTGCGAGTAGGCCCAGCCGCCGCCGTCGAACCCGCCCGAGTAGGTGGCGCCGTCGGGGTAGATCCCCTCGTTGGTGTTGTAGGGCCACAGCGCGCCGGCCTTGGCCACGGCCACCCGCAGGCTCGCCCCGGACAGTGCCGTACCCGTGCCGTGGTCGGTCAGGGCGAAGGTGACCGGGTAGGTTCCCTCGGTCGCGCCGGCCGTGACGTGGACCTTGGCCTCGGCGCTGCCCGAGGCGGGCACGGTCAGCGAGCCGGAGGCCGTGTCCAGGGTGACGCCGGAGGGCGCGGTCGCCGTCCAGTCGACCGTGACGGCCTTGCTGCCGAGGTTGGTGAGGTCGAGGGTGGCGTCGTCGCCCGTGCCCGGCTGGAGGACCAGGCCGTTGCTGGGACCGGTCGCCGCGAGCACCCGGCCGCCGCCCGTGGTGTCCGACGGCGGCACCGCCGACGGGCCGGACGCCCAGGAGGTGTTCGGCTGGGTGCCGAGCGTGTAGTCGAGCGTGCCGGCGCCCTTGAACTGCTGGTAGGTCAGCCAGGAGGCGTTCCAGGCCTTTCCCTTGACGTTCAGGGACTGCACGTAGGGCGCGTCGGGCGCGGCCTGCGGCGCGTTGATCCGCACCGTCTTGCCGTTGCCGAGGGTCACCTGGGCGACCGGGAAGGCGGGGCTGCCGAGCACCAGGGTGTCCGTACCCGGGGTCTCCGGGTACATGCCGAGCTCGGACCAGACGTACCAGGAGCTCATGGCTCCGAGGTCGTCGTTGCCGAAGGAGCCGACCGGCGCGTTGAAGTACAGGCCCTGCTGGGCCGCGCGGACGGCCGCCTGGGTCTTCCAGGGCTGCCCCGTGTAGTTGTACTCCCAGGGGATCTCGACGCTGGGCTCGTTGCTCAGGTCGGCGTCGGTGCCGCCGGGGCTGGTGATGTCGTCGAGGAGGCTGTCCAGGTAGGACGAGTACGCCTTGGTGCCGCCGCGGGCCTGGATGAGCTGTTGCAGGTTGAAGGGGACCATGGGGGTGTACTGGGCGGAGGTGCCCTCCACGAAGCCGTTGGAGGTGCCCGGGGTGAAGCCGCCCGCGAACTGGCCGTCCTTGTTCTTCGCCTGCATGTAGCCGGTCTGCGGGTTGAAGACGTTCATCCAGTCCTGGGCACGGGTGGCGAACTTCGTGTAGACGTCCGTCCTGCCGAGCGACTTGGCGAAGGCGGCGAGGGCGTAGTCGGCGGAGTCGTACTCCAGCTGGGTGGAGACCGGGCCGTAGAAGTTGCAGCAGTTGTAGTCGTTCTCGTCCAGCGGGAGGTAGCCCTTGGCGTCCCGCACGGACTCGCCGGGGCGGTCGTTGTTCGGGACCGTGGCCTCGTGCTGGAGCGCGGCCAGCGCCTTGGCCGTGTCGAAGTCCGTGGCGCCGAAGGCGTACGCGTCGGCGATGATGCCGGCCGCCGGGTCGCCGACCATCACGTAGCTCTCGCCGTTGTTCGAGGCCCACTTGGGCAGCAGGCCCGTCTGGTCGTAGCCGTTGAGCATCGAGGTGACGACGTCACTGGCGACCTTGGGCTCGACCAACGCCATCAGCTGGGTCTGGGAGCGGTAGGTGTCCCAGCCCGAGTAGTTGGCGTACTGGGCCTGCTGCCCCTTGGCCAGCTTGTGGACCTGGTTGTCCATGCCCATGTACTGGCCGTTGGCGTCGGAGAAGACGTTGGGGTGCAGCAGGGCGTGGTAGAGCGCGGTGTAGAACTGCGTCTGCTGGTCGGTGGATCCGCCGCCCACATCTGTCTTCTTCAGCACCGCGTTCCAGGCGTCGTGGTTGGCCTTCTCGACGGCGCCGACGTTCCAGTTCTTGATCTCGGTGGCGAGGTTGGCCGCCGCGTTGGCGTCGCTCGTGTACGAGATGCCGACCTTCGCCGTGACCGTCGTGTTCGCGGAGGTGTCGAAGGTCAGGTACATGCCGTTGGCGCCGGTCGTGGGCGGCTGGGCGGCCTGGGCGGCCTTCGACAGCCGGGACGCCGTACCGGCGCTCGGTGGTGCGGAGGGCGTGCCCGAGGTCTTGGCGGAGGCCTTGGCAGCGCTCCCGTGGACCGTCGGGGCCGGCTTCGCCGGGACGGTGAAGTGCTTCTCCTTCAACGGCTTCGACGTGGACTTCTGCGGGGCCTGGGCGACCTTGCCCGCCTTCAGCGACGTCGCGTCGGGGGTGATGGTGGAGCCGACCCAGGTGCCGCTCGCCGCGAACGGCCGGTCGAACTTGATGTCGAAGTGCAGCGTGTACCGGTTGCTCGCGCCGCAGAAGTGGCCGCTGTCGATCGCGCCGCTGATCTCCTTGCTGTTCACCACCTGGACGCGGGTCCCGTCCACCTGGGTGGCGCCCCCGCTGAGCTTGAACAGCAGGTTGGCCTGCTGTCCCGCCGGGAAGGTGAAGGTGCCGAGCCCGGCGCGGGTGGTGTCGGTCAGCTCGGTCTTCACGCCGCCCGCGTCGGTGACCTTGTACGACCCGACGGCGGCCTGCTCGTCGGCGTGGCTGAAGCCGACGGAGGTGCTGCCGAGGTCGCCCGAGAGCGCGCCGGTCAGCGGCAGCACGGGCAGGTCGCCGGCGACCGGGCAGCCCGGTCCCGAGACGTGGGTGAGGCTGAAGCCGGAGATCTTCTTGTCGGCGTACTCGTAGCCGCCGCCGTCGGGACGGTTCGGCGTCGTGTCGGGCCCCCACTGCACCATGCCGGCCGGCATGTCGGGGCCGGGGAAGGTGTCCACCGCACCGGAGGTGCCGATGAGGGGGTTGACGAGGGACGCGGGGTCCGTCACGAGGGCGGGCGCCTTGCCACTCGCGGCCACGGCGTTTCCCGTCGCCGTGAGCGGCAGAGCCGCCATGCCCAGGACGCAGGCCACGGCGAGGTGCCTGCGCAGTCCCGCTCGGGTGGAGGGTGGTGCGGTTGAACGTCGGGGTCTCACCATCGGTTGCCTCCGCAGCAGTTCGTGCTTCGCACATCAGGTGTCGGCGCGCCGAGAAACACCGGAATGCCGGCGACAGGCAACGAGCCCGGTCGCCCCCACGGCGGCCTGACAACGTTGCCATGCACGAGAGTTGAGTGAAACGCCTGTGCTTGCGGCATGTCAACGAGGCCAACAGGACTTTCTGGGTGCGAAGTTCGCCACGGGGCGTGCGCCAGGCTCGATGCCGGTATCACTTGCGGGAGTTACGGCGCCCCGGCAAGGCGGGTCACGACGCCCCGGCAACCGCCCCTACAGCCCCCGGGTGACCGGGCCGAGCGCCTCGGCGAGCTGTTCGCGGTGCCGCCGCAGCGCCTCGGGGGTGACGCCCTCCGCGGCCACGGCGCGGGCGAGGCCGTCGGTGGTCACCTTGAGGACGGCGCTCATGGTGGCGGCCCGCAGCCGCACGTCGAGCAGGCCGGCGGCCCCGCCCGCGCGTTCGGTGAGCACGTCGGCGAACGTGTCCTCCGCACGCTCCCGGAGCACCAGGTAGACGGCCCGCAGCGCGGGCTCGTCGTGGGTGAGCCGGACCACGGTGAGCACCGCCTCGGCGTCCCCGCCGGACGACGCGTCGAGTGCGGGCCGGTACGCGGTGCGCAGGTGCTCGGTGAGGTCGACGCCGGGCGGCCAGGCGCGCAGGACCGCCTGGAAGGCCGCGATCGACTGGGCGTGCAGCGGCTCCACGCAGCTCTCCTTGCGGGGGAATTGGCGCCACAGCGTGCGCTCCGAGACGCCGGCCGCCCGCGCGATCTGCTCGCCGGAGGTGGCGGCCACGCCTTGTGCGGCGAACAGCCGGACCGCGTGCCGGGAGATGTCCAGGCGCTGCCGCTGCCGTTGCCGGTCGCTGACCGGGGGCCGTCCCCGGCGCGGCGTCATCGGGCCGCTGTCCACCGTCACGTCCTCCATCGGGCGATCCAACCACGCCGGAACCGCGGGGCGACTGGCCGAAAACATTATTGGCAGTGACTGACAATAAAGTGTTACGGTCGAAGTGCCGGAAGATCGCGTTCCGAGGTCCAGGAGGAGGACCATGAACGGTGCCGCCGAGCGTTCCCGACTTCCCTTCGCACGGCCGAACGTGCTCGATCTCGCACCCCTGTACGAGGTGCTGCGCCGGGAGGCGCCGATCACGCCGGTCACCACGCCCGCCGGGGATCCGGCCTGGCTGGTCACCCGGTTCGAGGAGGTCCGCGACCTCCTCGGCGACAGGCGGCTCGGCCGCTCCCATCCCGAGCCGGAACGGGCGTCCCGCATCACGAGCGCTGCGGTACAGGAAGGTCCCTCGGGCACCTACGCCACCGAGGAGGCCGACCACACCCGGATGCGCCGGCTCCTGACCCCGGCCTTCTCCGCCCGGCGCATGGTGATGCTCTCCGATCACGTACGGCAGCTGGTGGACGGCTGCATCGACCGGCTGCTCGCCGAGCGGGCCGCCGCGCCCGACGGGGTGGTCGACCTGCACGCGGGGCTGGCCTTCCCGGTGCCCGTCGCGGTCATCTGCCGGCTGCTCGGCGTGCCCGAGACCGACCGCGAGCACTTCGCCTCGCTGTCGGAGCGCATGGCCGACTACGCCATCGGCGACGAGGCCGAACGGGCCCGGGACGAGTTCAACGACTACATGATCACGCTCGCCGAGGCCAAACGCGCCCGGCCGGGCGAGGACGTCATCTCCGACCTGGTGCGCGCCCAGAGCGCCGACGCGGACTTCGACTACTCGGAGATGATCCGGCTCTGCGTCGGGCTGCTGTTCGCCGGGCACGAGACGACCGTCAACCGCATCGGCCTCGGCACGCTCTTCCTGCTCACCCGTCCCGGCCAGTGGCGGGCGCTGACCGCCGACCCGCCCGGCCGCGTCAACGCCACCGTCGAGGAGATCATGCGCCTGGGCGCGCCCGGTGACCTCGGTCTGCTGCGCTACGCCCACACCGACGTCGACGTCGCCGGGGTCACCATCCGTACCGGCGACGCCGTGATCCTCTCCATCAACTCGGCCAACCGGGACGCGTCCGTCTACACCGACGCCGAGACGTTCGATCCCGACCGTCCGGAACGCAACCACCTCGGATTCGGCCACGGCCCGCACTTCTGCATCGGGGCGAGCCTGGCCCGGACGGAGCTGCGCATCGTCTTCGCCGCCCTGGCCGAACGGCTGCCCGGTCAGCGGCTCGCCAAGGACGTCGACGACCTCGCCCTGCGCACCACCCTCACCGGCGGGGTCCGCGAGCTGCCCGTGACCTGGTGAGGGCACCGCCCGGACAGGGGCGTGGCCGCGGGCCGGCCGTGGGGCCGGGCCGCGTCCGCGCCCGCCGGGTCACCCCTCGTCGCGCAGCCTGGCCGCCAGGGCGGTCAGGGACTCCGTCTCCTCGGCGTGGCCCAGGGCGGTGAGCCGGGAGACCGCCCCGTCGATCCGGGCGAGGGCGGGCGCGGAGCGCTCCAGGTAGCGGCCCTCCACCACGGCCGCCAGCCGGACGCACTCGGCCCACTCGCCGACCTGCTCCCTGTCGTGGGACTCGGGTTCGGGTTCGCCGAGCAGGGCGAGGGCCTTCTCCAGCGCGGTCAGGGCGGCCTCGTACTCGCAGGCGTAGGCGTTGACCCGGCCGTGCTCGTAGGCGAGCGCGCTGTCCAGGTCGCGGCCCCTGGCCCGGTACCCCGTGGCGCGGGCCTCGTCGGCGATCCGGCCCGCGTCGGCGAGCAGGGCGAGGGCGTCGGGCAGGCCCTCGGCTCCCTGGTGCTGGGCCTGGAGGCGGGCGAGTTCGCGCAGGCAGCTGCTGAGCTGCTCGTAGCGCGGTTCCCGGGCGTGCGCGGCGAGGGCCTGGTCGGCTGCCTCGCGGGCCGGGCCGTACTCGCCGGACTCGGCGAGGAGCACGGCGGTCTCGGCGGCGATCATGGCGTGGCTGCCGGGGTCGTCGTCCCAGTCGGCCGACTCGGCCGCGAGGGCGGCGTACTCGGCCGTGGCGGCCTTGCGGTCCTCCCCCGCGTGCAGCGCGCGGGCGCGGGCCAGACGCAGCTGTGCGACGAGCCGGTCGTCCAGTTCCCCCGCGGCGACGTCCGGTTCGGCCAGCACGGAGTCGAGCAGCGCGATGCAGTCCTCGACGCGGCCGAGGTCGAGGCTGAGCTGGGCCGCGTTGCTGTAGGTGCAGAACGCGTCGAACCGGCTGCCGTGGCGCAGCTCCAGCTCCGCGGAGCGGGTCAGGTGCCGAAGTGCCTCATCGGGGCGGTCCAGGCGCATGCAGACCTGGGCCAGATCGGCGTGCAGCCGGGCGGTGCCGGCCGCGTTGGACGGCCAGTCGGCGGCCAGTCGCAGGCTCTCGCTCAGGTCCGCGTACGCGGCCCGCGCGTCCTTGAGACCGAACCGGACCCGGCCGCGCAGGCCGAGTGTGCGGGGCAGGTGCCAGGCGGGGCCGTGGGCCTTCAGCTCGTCGAGGAGGGCGTCGAGCTCCGTGATCGCGGCGGGCAGGTCGCCGGAGACGGCGTACGTGCTGGCCCGCAGCAGCCGGGCGCCGGAGACCTGTCCGGCGATGTCGTGCCGGGTGGCGAAGGCGAGGAGCAGGTCCACCTCGGCGAGGACCGGCGCGACGTGCTCCTCGTCCCTCGACGCCTGCAGCCGCATGCCGAGCGCGGTCGCCCGCAGCCGCAGCAGCCGCGCCTCCTGGTAGGGGGCGAGGCCGGCCGCCTCCTCGTGCAGCCGGACGAGGGCCGCGTGGGCGGCGGTCAGCGCGGCGGCCTGCTCCTCGGCCCCGTCGCCGTGCTTCCCGGGAAGGCCGCCCCCGGGCAGCAGCGCGCAGGCGCGGGCGAGTGCCGCGTGGCCCGCCGCCCCGGCCTCGTCGTACCGGCCCGCGGCCTCCTCGTACAGGGCGGCCGCCGCGTCGAACTGCTCCCGCTCGGCCGCCCGGCCCGCCTCGTCCTCCAGCAGGTCCGCGCGCAGCCGTGCCGGTGGTCCCACGGCGGGGTCGTCGGGGTGGGCGTAGCCGGGGGCGGCGACGAGCGTGCGCAGCCGTTCCCAGCAGGCCACCGCGTCCGGGTGGCCCTCCGCGTCCAGCTGCCGTGCCCGGACGACGAGTTCGGGCAGCGACTCGGGGACGGCGGCGGCCGTACGGGCGGCGACGGCAGGAGCGGCCGCCGGGGCCACGTCGTCCAGGCCGCGGGTGCGCAGGGTCAGTTCGAGTGCGTCGAGGAGGGGAGCGCGGTCCAGGCGGGCCCGGCGCCGGTCGGCGTGGGCCGTGGTGCCGTTGCGGGCGTCGAAGCGGGCGGCGAGATCGTCGGCGCGGCCGCACACCTCGGCGCGCAGTCCGGCCACCGTCCAGGTCCGGCCCGCGTATCCGGCGGCGGGCAGCTCGCCGTGGCCGAGGGTCTCGACGCGCTGGAGGAGGACCTCGACGCCGGTGAGGAAGCCGAGCAGGTCCAGCGGCGAGTCGACCTCGTCGAACAGGTTCCGGTTCTCCGCGAGGAGTTCCAGGCCGCGTGCCTCGTTGCCGGTGAGCGCGCAGAACTCCAGGTGCCGGCCGACCTCGCCGGACATCGAGGGGTTGCGGCGGCAGGCGCGGTAGCCGCTCAGGTGAAGGGCGCGGGCCCGGTCGGCCGCACCGGTGCGCAGCAGGGGAAGCAGCGCGTACGACACGGAGCGGGCGGGCTCCTCCTGGCAGGACTCCTTCCCGTCCAGGACGGGCTGCCAGGTGCGCAACGCCCGCTCGTCGTCGTCCGCGTCCAGGTGGTACAGGGCGCGCTCGCAGATCTCGCAGGCCTCGCAGTCGCTGAGCCGGGTACGAGTGCGTCCCGCCCACAGTTCGTAGGCGAGGTGGGTGTCCTCGCCGACGTGGGCCGCGAGCCGGTAGGCCTGTGCGTAGCAGGGCTGGAGCTCGAGACCGGCCTTCTCGTAGCGGTCGCGCATCTCGGTCAGCCACTGGCGCAGGCTCGCCAGCGGGATCTCGGGCAGCGCGATCAGCGCGTTGGCCACCCACTTGAACCGCCAGAACAGCGTGTGCCGCAGCCGCTCGTCGAAGACGTCGGGCTGCTCGTCGAAGAGCGTGAGCAGGCGGGCGAAGACGACGGGCGACTTACGCGGTTCGGAGCCGTAGGTGTAGGCCTCCTGCAGTTCGAGGAGCGCGTGGACGAGCGGGCGGGGTTCCGCGAACTGCTCGGCGGCCTCCGCCAGTTCCTCGGCCGTGACGGTGCGGGTACGGCCGTAGGGGCGCCGGTCGTTCTCCTGCAGCGCCTGGTACAGCTCGTCCGTGTTCTGGGGATGGGGTGCGGTGGGCATCGTCAGCTGTCCTTGCGGAGGGCGTGGGCGAGGAGATCGAGGAAGGAGCGGTTGATGAGGCTCGACTCGGCGGGCCTGAGCGGGCGCCGGGACAGCATCGCGGCCTGCCCGTAGAGGGCCTCGGCGCTGGTGCGGGCCAGTTCGGGCTCGTCGATGGTGACCGCGGTGCGGACCAGCGGGTTGAGCTGGTTGAGGATCAGCTGGGCGCGCGGGGCCTCCTGGCGCAGGTGGCCGAGGATGTCGCCCCACACGCCGCCCTGCTGTTCGCGGGCGAGCTGGGAACGGGTGCGCTCGTGCCGGGCCTCTCGGCTGTCGAGGAGGAGGGCGGGGGCGGAGGCGGGCTGGAAGGTGCGCAGGGCGACGTCGCAGTCGAAGACGGCGAGGGCGTCGCGGGCCTGTGCGAGGTAGGCCGCTGCGGCGAGTTCCGTCTCCCGGTCGACGGGGTCCAGGTGGGCGGTGAGGGTGCCCGGGTCGAGGTCGGCGACGGCGACCTCGGGCCTGATCTCCGGCAGCCGGTGGACGAGTTCGCGGTCGTAGGTGTAGCCACCGTTGACGACGCCGAGCCCGGCGGCCCCGGCGATCGCCGCCACCTGCCGGAACTCCTCGACGCTCGAGGTGACGAGCACGGTGCGGTGGGTGCGCGCGAACTCGTCGAGGGTGGCGTGTCCGTCGGTGGTCTCGAACGGCAGCCACGGCAGCAGCATCCGCAGGATCTCGTCGTCGTGCACGGCCAGCGACTTGACGGCCAGGTGGTGGGTCTGCAGGAAACGGCCGAGGAGTTCGGGGTCGCTGGCGGCGGTCCGGGAGATCCAGGCGCGCAGCCGTTCGGCGAGGGCGTCCCGGACCGCGGCGAGGGTGTCGTCCTCGTAGAGGGACTCGCGGGACGCGGTCGGGCGCAGGCTCTCGGCGTCGAGGACGCAGCGGACGAAGAACGCCCACTCGGGCAGGATCTCCTCGGCCTGCTCGGACAGGAGCATGCCCTTGACGTGCACGCGGTGGCCGTGGCGGCGCCCGGCCGGCACCGCCTCGGGGAGCACGCACGCGATGCCCTTCAGACCCACGGCCGGCAGGTCCAGGTCGACGGTGTCCAGCGGCGTGAAGCCGAAGACCTCCTCGCCGTAGGCGGCCAGCGCGCGGGAGCGTGCGCCCGGAGTGGGGTAGGAGCGCGCCCAGGGTGCGGGCTCGGGGTTGACGGGTGCGGCCGGGCCGCCGGCGCCGTCGTCGAAGGTCACGGGGTGGCGCAGCAGGGAGCCGAAGTGCCGTGCCAGGGCCTGCACCTCGACCGGCCCGGTCCACTCCCCCGCGTCCGCGCGGGGGGTGAGGGTGACGGTGGTGCCGGGCCGGGGGCGGGCGGCGGCGGGCAGGGTGCGGACGGTGTAGCTGCCGTCGCCGCGGCCGCGCCACTCCACGGCGGGGGCGTCGGGCGTGCGGGCGGACCGGCTGACGACGTGGATCTCGTCGGCGACCAGGAAGCAGGAGAGCAGGCCGATGCCGAACTGGCCGATGAAGTCGGCGCGTTGCTCGGCCACCTGCTCGGCACGCTTGCTGCTGCGGCCGATGGTGGCGAGGAAGGTGTGCACGTCGGCCTCGGTGAGGCCGACCCCGTCGTCCTCCACCCGGACCACCGAACCGTCGGCGTACAGGCGGATGCCGAACGCGCCGGCCGGGGCGCCCGGTTCGAGGCCGTGCCGGGCGGTGAGCGCGTCCACCGCGTTCTGCAGGAGCTCGCGCAGGTAGACGCGGGGGCTGGAGTAGAGGTGGTGGGAGAGGAGGTCGACGAGGCCGCGCAGATCCACCTGGAAGGTGCGGTCGGCGGCGGCCGGGCTCGCGGGGGTGTGGGGCAGAGTCATCACAGAGTCCGGGGTGGGGTGTTCGAGGGGTGGCGGACGGAAGGTGCGCCGGGCGGCGCGGCGGGCGCCGGCGCCGGCGGCCGGTTCAGGCGCGGCGCCGGAACCTGGCGTACGTCTTCTCCGGCTGCGCCATGTAGGTCCAGGGCCACCGGGTCCAGGCGCCGTCCAGCTCGTGGTAGACGCGCGGGGCCACGACGCTCTCGGCCGACAGCGACAGGGCCATGGCGAAGATGTTGAAGTCCTCCTGCCAGCCCGGGCGCCGCTCGTAGCCGGGGTGCAGGATGCTGCGCCTGGCCGCGTCCCTCAACTCGCCCTGGATCTCGGGGGTGTCGAGGCAGTCCTTGTCGTCCGACTCCACCCAGTCCTCGATATGGGCCATGGCGACGACGCAGCCGAGGCGGTGGCCGTCGGGAGCGCCGGCGAACGACTTGCGGGCGAACTCCAGGGCCTGGCCCGACCCGCCGTGCCACCGGGGCTGGAGGTGGGACACCCACTCGATGTGGGTCGCCAGGTCCAGCGGGTCGCGGCGCAGGGCGGCGTCGAGCCGGGCCTCGTTGACGGCGGTGCCGACCGACATGCCGCGGCCCGAGGTGAGCAGGCGCCGCCACGGGGTGATCCACTCCGGCCGCAGCTCGGCGGCTTCCAGCAGGTGCTCCTCGGCGATCTGCAGCCGGTCGTAGAAGACGCGCCACTGCTCCCGCGAGACGTCCGTGGCACGCGCGGAGGTACGGGCCTCCCAGCCCCAGTTGACGTGCCGTGCCCCGGATATCAGCAGGGCCGTCGCCCGGTGCTCCTCGTCCTCCTCGACGACCCGGCCGATCCAGTCCTGCAGACCGTCCACGTCGGACAGTTCGCCCAGCACCTGGTGGTCGCGGCCGAGGTCGAAGTGGGCCAGGGCCATCCTGAGCGCGTCCCAGTCACCCGACTCCGCGGCGACGAGCAGCGCCATGACCCGGGTGTCCCCCAGGGACTGCAGCTTGTAGACCCCGTTCTGCCTGCGCGGCACGGGAAGCGCGTGCGGATCCGCCGCCGGTCTCTCCCCGCCTCTGCCGAACAGCTTGCCGAACATGCCGCGCCCTCCCCAAGATCCGCGTGATCATCGGGTGCAGCATAAGGGCCACCACCGACAGCACTTCCACGGAGTTTCCACGGATGGTGCACGGCGAACGGACGGTTCGGCACCGGCGGACGCCGGGCGCACCCGCCGCCGCGCCGGCCGGCGCCCGGAAGGGAGCCCCTTCGGCAGCTCCGGGAGCGGGTCCGGGACGAGACGCCGGCAGGCCGCAGGGCGGGGTCGACCGCAGATCCAGCCGCTCTCCAGCACCCGGGACGAGTATCTGAGGCTGCCGGGGGTGGCCCGGGAATCGGACGCGGTGCCTGCGGAGGTGCATGCCGATGGACGTGACGGCGCTCGAGGTGATCTTCGGACCGGTACCGACCGGCGTGACGGCGGTGACGACGACCCGCGGGGACGGGAAGCCGCGGGGCTTCGGCCGGCCGTCCGGCGGCCGGCCGGAACCGGCCCGGCCGCCGCTGCTCCACCCGCGCGAAGTGCGCAACGCCCCGGCCGGCACCGGCGGGCCGGCGGTGCGCGCGTGAAGCGGAGTGTGCCGGGCGCCCCGGGTACGGCGGACCGGCCGGGCGGCGCGGGGATGCAGCCGTCCTGGGAACGCCACCGGGCCGGCGAGAGGCCTGTTCGCGCCGACGAGGCTTCCGGGGACCGCTCCCGTCGGCTCCCACCCCGTGCGGTGCCGGTCCGGCGTCAGGCTCACGGAGCCGGACCGGGCGGTGCCGGGGCCGAGGTCCCCCTCCCCGCCGAGGGCCCGCGCGGTGGCCACGGCGGCGGCGAGCTTCTCCCGGACCAGGAGCCCGCGCAGGCGCCCGTCGGGCCGGACCTGGGTGAGCACACTCTGGCCGACCTCCTGGGGAGCATCTTCGACCTCACGTACCGTCAGCTGTCCGTCCGGGGGCCGGAGTGAGCGGGCGACGGACGCGGGACCCGTCCGGGCCCACTGCGGCCGAACCGCTCCAAGGGTTCCCCAGGCGTCCTCCAGCGCGTCCGGCGAGGTTGGGGCGGTACGCCGACGCCCAGTAGCGAGGAGGCACCACCCATGTCCGGCTTCGTACTCACCCCCACCGACACGGCCGACCGGGTGCGGGTGGCCGCCGCACTGGCCGCCCGGCACGCCGGGTCCGCGGACCGCGCCCGGCGGCTGCCCGGCGAGGTCGTGGCCGCGCTGGTCGCGGCCGGCTTCTCCCGGCACTTCGTGCCGGTCCGCTGGGGCGGACGGGCGGGCGGCTTCGGCGAACTCCTGGACGCGGTGTGCACGGTGGGCGAGGGCTGTACCTCCGCCGCCTGGATCGCCGCGGTGATCGCCGGCGCCGCCCGGATGGGTGTGTACCTCCCGGAGGAGGGGCAGCGCGAGCTGTGGGCCACCGGCGCCGAGACCGTGATCGCGGGCGCGCTCAACCCGGGCGGACGCGCCACCCCCGAGGCCGGTGGCTGGCGGCTCACCGGTGAGTGGCCGACGGTCAGCGGTGTGGACTTCGCCGACTGGACTCTGGTGTGCGCGCTGGTGCCCCGGGGGGAGCGGACGGTGGCCAGGTTCTTCGCCGTGCCGTGCCGGGACTACCGGGTCGTGGACACGTGGTTCAACGTCGGCCTGCGGGCCACGGGCAGCAACACCCTCATCGTGGAGGGGGCGTTCGTCCCCGGGCACCGGTCCGTCGCGCGCGGGGCCGTCCGCCAGGGCCTGGCCGTCGGCTCCGGCGCCCCGTGCCACACCGCCAGGCTGCGCACGATCAGCGGCACGTTGTTCGCCGCCCCCGCGCTCGGAGCGGCGCGTGCGGCCGTACGGGCCTGGTCGGCGCGGTCGGGGGGTCGAACCGTCGGGGGGCCGTTCGCGCCCGGGGACGACCCGCGGGCGCGGAGCGTACTGGCACGGGCCGAGCGCGAGATCGAGAGCGCGGCGCTGCTGCTGCGCCGTGTGGCGCTGGCCGGCGACGGCGGGCCCGGCGGCGAGGGTGAACCGGCCCGTGCGCGGCGGGACTGCGCGCTGGCCGCGGACCAGTTGGTCGACGCGGTGGAACGGCTGTTCCGGGCGGCCGGCTGCGGCGCGCAGGCGCAGGACGACCCGCTCCAGCGCATCTGGCGTGACGTGCACTGCGCGGCGAGTCACACCGCTCTGCGCTTCGACACCGCGAGCGGCGCGTAGGGCGGTCGGCTGCCGGGGCGCCGGGATCCGTCCGATGGACGCGCGCGGGCCGGCCCCCCGCCGAACGGGCCGGTCCCGCCGTTTCGTCACCGGATCCGGGAACCGTTCGTGACGCTCGTCGGCTGACCGAGCCACTGCGCGGACCGCAGGTTCTCCCGCTCGCGCCTGCAAGCTTCCTGAATTGCCACTGCAGTAGACTTGGGAACCCGGATTACGGGGATCCAGGGGGAGACGTGAAAATCAGTGGCAGGACGGGCAATCGCCCTACTAGGTGGAATTCACCTTTCCGTTTCTCCGGGCGTCCGGACCGGCGCGGATTTCGGGCACTCACCGGTTCACCTGGGACGTCTTCGGAGGCTAGGTGACTCCGGAACCCGTGCGCATAGTCGTCGTCGACGACCATCGCCTGCCACGCGAAGCCCTCTGTCATGTCCTGGACTCCCAGCCCGACCTGGAGGCACACGGCGTCGACGCCGGGCCGTCCGCGGTGCGGGCGGTCGCCGAGCGGAGGCCGGACGTCGTACTGCTGGACATCGGGACGCCCGGCCGGGACCCGACGTCGACGGTGAGTGAACTGCTGGGCTGCGGCCACCCGGTGGGCATCGTCGTGCTGCACACGCAGAGCGACCTGTCGCTGATGCAGCGGCTGCTGGGCCTGGGCGTGCGCGCCTACCTGCACAAGAGCGTCAGTCAGAGCCTGCTGCTGTCGACCGTGCGGGACATCGCCGGCAGCAGGCAGCAGACGGTCACCATCACCGTGCCCTCGGGCGCCGCGCGGCCGGCGGCCGCGGTGCCGCAGCCGACCGCGGATCCGGCCCCGGACGCGTCCTCCTCCGACGTGCTGTCGGCGCGGGAGCTGGCAGTGCTGACCCTGGTGGCCGAGGCGCTGACCAACCGTCAGGTCGCGGCCAGGATGGACATCACCGAGGCCACGGTCAAGCGCCACCTGCGCAACATCTTCAGCAAGCTGGGCGCGACCTCGCGCATCGACGCGGTCAACAAGGCGATCAACGCCCTGGTCATCCAGCCCCCGGCGGCGCGGCGCGGCCAGTGAGCCGCCTCAGCCGCCACGGCCGCCCGAACGCTGCCCCCAAAGAAACACGGCCGCCCGCCGACGCCGGACCGGGAGTACCCCATAGGCGAACTCTCACCACAATGCAGACATTTCAGCTCAGATGACTACTTGGGCTGACTTTCCCGGCAAGGGACCGGGCGGGTAATGTGAAATTCACAATTAGCACATCTGATTTTACCTGCCCATGGCGGAGTTCCGCGACCGCGGTATCCAAAGGAGTATTCACCCTGCTCCTTTCGGTGTTCCCGGGACTCAAGCAGGGCTCGAGGGGGCCTTGGGAGATTGTGGTGCGCCGCCCGCCAAAAGGGCATTGTTGTCCCCGCGGGCTCGGCAGGCAAGTTGGTTGAAAGTGAATCGATTCCGCATCGAGGTGAACGAGAAAACTGTGAACGGGGGAAAAGATCGTGATCACATTCCATGTGCTCGGTCAATTGGAGGTCACCGCCGGCGCGCGCGACCTGGCACCGACCGCGCCGCGGGTGAAGGCGGTGCTGGCGCTGCTGGCGCTCAACGCGAACCGGGTGGTCAGCACCGACACGTTGTTCGCCGAACTGTGGGACGACCGGCCGCCCCGCAGTGCGGCCACCACCCTGCAGACCTACGTCTACCAACTGCGCCGGATCCTGGACTCCGTGCCGCGGGGTGAGCGGCGCTGCGAGATCGTCACCAAGGCGCCGGGCTACGAACTGCGCACCGGGCGGACCGACGCCGAGCGCTTCCTCGCCCTGTCGGAACAGGGGCGCTGCCTGTGGCGCCAGGGCCACGTCGCCGAGGCCGCCGAACGGCTGCGGCAGGCGCTCGGTCTGTGGCGCGGCGAGGCGCTGGCCGACATCAACCTCGGGCCGGAGCTGACCATGCACAAGGCCCACCTGTGCGAGCTGCGGCTGCGCGTGCTGGAACTGCGCATCCAGGCGGACGCACGGCTCGGCCGGCACCAGGAGCTGATCCCCGAACTCCGGTCGCTGGTCGCCGAGCACAGGCTCAACGAGCGGCTGCACGCCCAGCTCATCGACTCGCTGCGCGCCGCGGGCTACCGCGCCGAAGCGCTGCGGGCGTACCAGGACCTGCGCAGGGTGCTCAGGACCGAGCTGGGCCTGGAGCCGACGCCGGAGGTGCAGCGGCTGCAGGCCGAGGTGCTCAACGGTGTGCACGGCGGCTCGGTGACCGCCCTGCTCCGTACCGGCTGACCCGCCGTCACCCACCCGACAGATCCGGGACGGAGCGACCGCTCCGTCCCGGACCATCGTCCTGCGAGGAGAACCTGGCAATGGCGCACGATCCATCCATGTCCGGCGCGGGAGAACCGGAGAGCGGCCCGCCCCGCTCCCGCGGCACGGCGCGTGCCGTGGCCGGTTACGGCCTGCTGGTCCTGCTGCCGATGGCGCTGGCGCTTCTGATGCTGAGACACGGCGTCGGTCACCCGGCGCTGGAGACCGCTGGAGCACCGAAGCCGGCCGAGCCCGCCGACCTGGCCGGCCACGTGCTGGTGGCCGGGGCCGTGGTGGTCGCGGCGGCCGGGCTGCTGGGCCTGGCGGCCCGCGCGGCCGGCCAGTCGCCGGTGGTCGGCGAGATCCTCGCCGGCCTGCTGCTCGGTCCGTCGGTGTTCGGGGCGCTGGCCCCCGGTGTCTCCAAGGAGGTGTTCCCCGCCACGGTGACGCCGGTCATGAACACCCTGGCCCAGCTCGGCGTCGTCTTCTTCATGTTCCTGGTCGGGCTGGAGATGCCCCTGACCATGCTGCGCAGACTCGGCGGCAAGGTGCTCTCCGCCGGGCACGCGGCGCTCGCGGTGCCCTTCCTGCTGGGCATGTTCGTCGCCCTGCGGCTGCGCGGCGACTACCAGCCCGACGGTGTGCGCACCGCGCCGTTCCTGCTGTTCGTGGCGCTGTCGGTGTCGGTCACCGCGTTCCCGGTGCTGGCCCGGATCCTGTCCGACCGCGAGCTGATCGGCACCCGGCTGGGCGCGATGGGCCTGGCGATGGCCGGTGTCGGCGACGTCACCGCCTGGTGCGCGCTGGGCGTGGTGGTCGCCGAGGTGCGCAACGACTCGCCACTGGGCGTCCTGGTCGCCGTGGCCGAGGTGGTGACCTTCACCGCGGTCCTGTGGTTCGTGGTGCGTCCGGCGCTGGCGCACGTGCTGCGGGTGCTGGAGAGCCGACGCGGCGGAGTGCTGCCGATCGGCATGCTGATCACCTTCTTCGTGCTGATCTGCGCGGTGACCACCAATGTGCTCGGTGTGCACGCGATCTTCGGGGCCTTCCTGGCGGGCGTGGTGATGCCACGGTCCTCCCGGACGGTGAGGGACTTCGCGCACCGGACCGAGGGCCTGGCGCTGTGGCTGCTGCTGCCGTTCTTCTTCGCGGCGGTGGGCCTGCAGACCCGGCTGCAGTCGGTCTTCTCGCTGTCCGCGCTCGGCGTGCTGGCGCTCGTGCTGCTGGTGGCGGTGGCCGGCAAGATCGGCGGCACCTTCGCGGCGGCCCGGCTGGCCGGTGAGGGCAACCGGGAGGCGCTGGGGCTCGGCGTGATGATGAACTGCCGGGGCCTGACGGAGCTGGTGGTGCTCAATGTCGGTCTGTCCCTCGGAGTGATCGACTCCCGGCTGTTCGCGGTGCTGGTGGTGATGACCCTCGTGACCACCGTGGCGACCGATCCGCTGCTGCGTCTGCTGCGGCTCGACCGGCTCTCGGCGACCCCGGGCGGCGGCCTGTCCCCCGCCGAAGTCCCCGCCCAGGCCCAGGAGACGGCCGCGGCCCGTCAGCCCTGAGAACCGGGGCGGGATCCTCCGGCGCGCCGCCCGCGCCCGCGCGAGGTGGGCCGGGCGGACTCCAGGGCCGTCCCGCCCGGTGACCGGGGCCGCTTCGAGCGGCCGTCGAGCGCCCCGGACGACAGTGGCCGTATGGCAGCTTTCACCGGTGCACCGAGACTCGAAGAGATCGCCGAAGGGGTCCACGCCTTCCTGCAGCCCGACGGCGGATGGTGCCTCAACAACGCGGGGCTGGTGGTCGACGCCGGCACCGCGCTGCTGATCGACACCGCCGCCACCGAGGTCCGGGCCGGGCGGCTGCGCGAGCTGGTCGCGGACACCGCGCCGCGGCCCCCGCGGCTCCTGGTCAACACCCACGCACACGGCGACCACACCTTCGGCAACCACCTGTTCCCCGAAGCGGTGGTGGTGACGGCCGAGCGGACCCGGCAGGAGGCGGTCCGCACCGGACTGCATCTGACCACCCTGTGGCCCGACGTGGACTGGGGCGCGGTCGAACCGGCCTCGCCCCAGATCACCTTCGCCGAGGAACTCACGCTCCGCGTCGGCGCGCGGGAGGCACGGCTGCGCGCCTTCGGCCCGGCGCACAGCTCCTGCGACACGGTGGTGTGGCTGCCGGACAGCCGGGTGCTGTTCGCCGGCGACCTGGTGATGAACGCGGTCACCCCGTTCGTGCTGACCGGCTCGGTCGGCGGCCTGCGCGAGGCGGTGGCCGGGCTGCGGGCGCTCGAACCGGTCACCGTGGTGCCCGGGCACGGCCCGGTCGGCGGCCCGGAGCTGCTGGAGACCACCGAGCGCTACCTGGCCCGGCTGCTGGACCTGGCCGAGGCCGGCCTCGCCGAGGGGCTGGACCCGCTGACGGTGGCCCGCGCCGCCGACCTCGGCGAGTTCGCCGCTTTCCTGGACTCCGAGCGGCTGGTGCCCAACCTGTACCGCGCCTACGGCGAACTGCGCGGCGGACGCCCGGAGGACTTCGCGGGCGTCGACGAGATGGTCCGCGGCATGGCGGAGCTGCACGGCGGCTTTCCCGCCTGCCACGCCTGACGACACACGACCGACTGACGCCTGACGCCTGACGCCTGACGGCTGACGGCTGACGGCTGACGGCTGACGGCTGACGGCTGACGGCTGACGGCTGACGGCTGACGACCGATGACTGACACGACGACTCCCACGGGACGCCCCGCGGGGAGAGGACGGACACGTGAGCACGGAGCACGAGAGCGGCCCGGTCACCCTGATCGCGGTACTCGAAGCGCCGGTCGAGAACACCGGGGAGTTCATCGAGGGCTGGCGCGCGCACCTGGAACGGCTGCGCACCGCACCCGGCTTCCGCGGCGCCCGCCTGCACCGGGCGCTGCGCGCCGAGCACCGCTTCCAGCTGGTCGCGGTCGCCGACTGGGCGGACGCCGCGGACCTGGCCGCCGCGGCGGCCGGCGAGCAGGAGGGGCCGGGCGCGGAGAAGTACGCCAAGACCGTCCACCGGGGGGTGTACCGGATGATCGCCGAAGCCGCGTCCGCGGAGCGGCCGGACGGCGCCGGCGTGACCATGATCAACCTCTTCGAGCTGCCGAACGAGCGGGTCGAGGAGTTCCTCGGTGCCTGGCGGCCCCGGGCGCAGCGGGCCAGTGAGTCACCGGGCTTCGTCGACTTCCGCATGCACCGGGCCGTCTCCGACGCCTCGCTGCCGCTGGTGAACGTCGCGCACTACGCCAGTGTCGAGGTGTGGAAGGCGTTGCAGGCCGACCCGGAGTTCCAGGCCCGAAAGGCCGTCAACCCGCCGTACGCCACGGCCAATCCGGGCCTGTTCGAGGTGGTCGCCGAGGTGCTCTGACCCTCGGCCGGCCCGCTTCCACGCGGGCTTGAGCGGGCCGCGAGAGCGCCCCCACAGACTTCTTGACGACTTGTTACCAGCAGGAGGAGCGATGGTGGATCAGGCTACGACCGATGTGGTGATCCTCGGCGGCGGGCTCGCGGGTCTCACGCTCGCGGTCCAGCTCAAGAACGCCCGTCCGGAGACGGACGTGGTGATCCTCGACAAGCGGGAGGGCCTGGCGCCGGAGGCGGCGTTCAAGGTCGGCGAGTCGACGGTGCCGGCGGGCGCGCACTACTTCGCCGAGATCGTCGCGATGAAGGAGCACTTGGAGAAGTTCCACCTGAAGAAGAACGGCCTGCGGTTCTTCCAGCCCGCGGGCGGCAACCGGGACCTCACCAAGCGGATCGAGCTCGGCCCGCGGGAGTTCCCGGCGCACAACAACTACCAGATCGACCGCGGCCGGTTCGAGAACGAGCTGACCCGGATGGCACTGGACGCCGGTGTGGACCTGCGCCAGGGCGCCTCGATCACCGACGTGGAACTGCGCGAGGGCGACGCGGACCACACGGTGTCCTACACACAGGGCGGCGAACCGCGCACCATCGACGCCCGCTGGCTGGTCGACGCGGCCGGCCGCGCCCACTTCGTCAAGCGCAAGCTGGGCCTGTCCCGCGAGGTGTCCCACACCATCAACGCCTCCTGGTTCCGCCTCACCGGCGGCATCGACCTGGAGGAGTGGGGCAGGGACGACCCCACGTGGATGGAGCGGATGAACCGCGCCGGCATCCGCAAGTTCTCCACCAACCACCTCATGGGCGAGGGTTACTGGGTGTGGCTGATCCCGCTGGGCTCGGACCACATCTCGGTCGGCGTCTGCGCGGACCCGCGGATCCACCCGTACGACGAGATCCGGACCTTCGAGAAGGTCCAGGAGTGGCTGCGCGCGAACGAGCCGCAGCTCGCCGAGGTGGTCGACGGCCGCACCGGTGACATCGCGGACTTCATCACCCTGAAGGACTTCGCCTTCAGCACCGACCGGGTGTACTCGCCGGACCGCTGGATGCTGGTCGGCGAGGCCGGTGCCTTCGTGGACGCCTTCTACTCGCCCGGCTCGGACATGATCGGCTACGGCAACAGCGTCACCACCGACCTGGTCGTCCGGGACTTCGCCGGCGAGGAGATCGCCGAGCGGCTGGAGTTCTACAACGACTTCCACCTGCGTACCTTCCGGTTCGTGCTCTCCAAGGTCGAGGACCACTACCCGGCCTTCGGGAACCCGGCGGTGATGGTGCCGAAGCTGTGCTGGGACGCCATGCTCAACCACGTCGGCGTGGTGCTGGTCTTCGTCAAGAACCGCTTCCTGGACTACGCGTTCATGCAGCGGGTGCGCGGCGACCTCGAGAAGCTGTACGCGGTCAACGACCGGGTCCAGCAGGTCTTCCGCGACTGGAACGAGCTGGAGAAGGTGGTCACCGACGGCCCGGCCAACGCCTATGTGCCGGCCAAGGCGATCAAGGACAGCCACGCCACCCTGGTGGTCGACTACACCGACGACGAACTGGCCGCCGAGATCTCCCGTGACGTCAGGGTCGCCGAAGCGCTGGCGGTCGCCGTCTTCCACCGGGCCGCCCGCGGACTCGGCGTCACCCCGGATCCGGAGGTGCCCGTCAACCCGTACGCGATCAGCCTGCGTCCCGACGACTGGCAGCGCGACGGCCTGCACACCGGGCCGGTCCTGCTGACGCTGGCCCAGGCGGAGGAGATCTCCGAGGGCAGCCAGGGCCTGTTCGCCGATCCACTGCTCGACGGTGCGGCATGAGCGAGCGCCACGCGGCGGGCCTGCTGCCGCCGGACCCTGCCCTGGTGGACCCGCAGGCGCTGCGCAGCGTCTGCGCCCACTGGGCCACCGGCGTCACCGTGATCACCAGTGGCAGCACCGGGCGGACCGCGGGCCTGACGGTGAACTCCTTCACCTCGGTCTCGCTCGACCCGGCCCTGATCCTGGTCTGCATCCACAACGACTCGAACGAACTGCCGGTCCTGCGGCGGACCGGTGCCTTCGCGGTGAACATCCTGGCCGCCGACCAGGAGGAGCTGTGCCGCACCTTCGCCAGCCGGCACACCCGGCACACCGCGCAGGCCGCCACCCGGCCGGGCATCACCGGCGTGCCCGTGCTGCCGGACGCGCTGGCCTATCTGGAGTGCCGGATCGACCGCGAGGTGGACGGCGGGGACCACGTGATCGTCATCGGCGAGGTGATCGACCTGGCCGTGCAGCGCGAGGAGGGGCCGCTGACCTTCTTCCGCAACGCCTTCCACCGGCTGCCGGCCGCCTCCTGACCAGATCCGCGCCGTTCCCGAGCAGTACCCGAGGAGTGAGGAGACGACAGATGCCCACCGCCGGGTTGTGCACCGCCGCGACCGCGGTCGCCGCGACCGCCGGCCGCCGTGCCGAGGCCGCCGAGCGGGCCCGCGAACTCGATCCCGCCGTGCTGGAGGAGATCGTCCGGGCGGGTTTCGCCCGGCACTTCGTCCCCGCGGCGGTCGGCGGAACCGCCGGTTCCTTCACCGAGCTGGTGGAGGCCGTCCAGGTGATCGCCGAGGAGTGCCCGGCCAGTTCCTGGTGTGCCTCGCTGATCGCCTCGATCGCCCGGATGGCGGGGGCGTTCCTGCCCGAGGAGGGCCAGGCGAGGATCTGGGCGGCCGGCCCGGACACGGTGCTGGTCGGGTCCGTGACGCCGTTCGGCACCGCCCGGCCGGCCGCCGGGGGCTGGCTGGTCGCCGGCCGCTGGCCGTACATCAGCGGTGTCGCCCACTCGGACTGGGCGCTGATGTGCGGCCTGGTGGAGTCCGGGACGGGCAGCGAGGCGCGGCTGTTCGCCCTGCCGCGCTCCGCGTACCGGATCGAGGACACCTGGCACAGCGTCGGCATGGCCGCCACCGGCAGCAACACCCTGGTCCTCGACGAGGTGTTCGTGCCCGAGCACCTCTCCTTCGACCGGGCCGACCTGTTCGCCGGACGCACCGGTGAGGCCCGGGGCGGGGTCGCGGCGGCCTGCCACCGCGCCCCGCTCCAGGCGGTCAACGGGCTGATGTTCGCCGCGCCTGCGGTCGGCGCCGCGCTCGGCATGGTCCGCACCTTCTCGGTGTACTTCGCCGAGAAGGCCGGCCACGCCCCGCAGCTGCCCGGCACCACCGGCGTGCAGGGCGTGCGGGGCTCCGCCGAGCAGGCACTGGCCCGCTCGGCCGGCGAGGTGGACGCGGCCCGGCTGCTGCTGGAGCGGGCCGCCCGGCTCGCCGACGAGGGCGCCGCCACCCACCCGCTGGACACCACCCGCAACCTGCGGGACTGCGCCCTGGCCGTCGACCTGTCGGTGACCGCGGTCGACCGGCTGTTCCGCCAGTCCGGCACCCGCGGGCAGGCGGTCTCCGGTTCGATGCAGCGGCTGTGGCGGGACGTCACCGCCATCTCCACCCATGTGGCGCTGCAGTTCGAGCCGGCCGCCCGCGGCTGGGTCGACCAGGTGCTCAAGGCCTGAACCGGGCCGCCCGTACGACGTCAGGGCGCCGGGACCTCGGTGGAGGTCCCGGCGCCCTGACGTCGTGGCGATCGGTGGCGAGCAGTGAGGGTCAGCGGGGATCAGTAGTTGCCCAGGCCGCCGCAGACGTTCAGCGCCTGGGCGGTGACCGCCGCGGCGCCCGGGGAGACCAGGTAGGAGACCATCGCGGCCACCTCGCTCGGCTCCACGTAGCGGCCGAGCGGCACCCGGGTGGTGATCCTGCTGTGCGCCTCCTGCTCGTCCACGCCCCAGATCCCGGCGTAGTGCTCACGCACCCGCTCGGCCATCGGGGTCTCCACGAATCCCGGGCAGACCGCGTTGACGGTGATCCCGGTCCTGGCCAGCTCCAGGCCCAGGGACTTGGAGAAGCCGACCACGCCGTGCTTGGAGGCGGTGTAGGGCGCCGCGTGCACCACGCCCTGCTTGCCGCCGGTGGAGGCGATGTTGACGATCCGTCCGGTGCCGCGCTCCAGCATGCCGCCGCTGGTCAGCGCCGCCTTGGTGACCAGGAAGACGCTGTTCAGGTTGGTGTTGATCACGTCGAACCACAGTTCGTCGGGGACCTCGGCGGTGGCGCCGCCGCCCGGCCGGCCGGCGTTGTTGACCAGCACGTCGAGCCGCCCGTAGCGCTCGACGGTGGCCTCGACCAGCGCCCGCACCTGCTCGGGCGAGGTGACGTCGCAGGTGCTGCCGTCGACGTCCAGGCCCTCGGCGCGCAGCTCGGTGAGGGTGTCCTCGAGGGTCTTGGCGGTCCGGGCACACAGGTAGACCGCGTGGCCCTGGCGGGCCAGCGTACGGGCGATCTCGTGGCCGATGCCGCTGGTGGCGCCGGTGACCAGCGCGACCGGCCGCTCGCTGTCGGTGGAAGTGGATGCGTTCATGCACACCACCGTCGCCGCGGCGGCTCGCGCCCCGGTCGAGCCCCGCTCCAGCCCCGCGGCGCGGCCGTCGAGCCCGCCTCGACCGGGGCTCTTGGACGCGATTGAAGACTGAGCGCAATCAACGACCGCGTGAAGGAGTCCGAGGAGATGGAGTCGACCGGCGTCAGCGCCGAGTTGTACGCAGAGGTTCTTCAGTACTACGCGCGTCAGATGCAGGCGCTGGACGCGGGCAAGGTGGAGGAGTACGCCGCCACCTTCACCGAGGACGCGGTGTTCGGCCACACGCCCGGCCGGGAGCCGGCGCGCACTCGGGCCGGCATCCTGTCCGACCTTTACCAGGTGCGCGAGCGGTTCACCGTCGATCCGCAGCAGCGGCGCCACATGTTCACGATGGTCGACGTCGAGCGACTGGGCGACGGCAGGCTCCGCAGCACCTGCTACGCGCTGGTGCTGACCACCCGGCCGGGCGACGGTCCGGAGCTGGTCCGCAGTTGCGTGGTGCGCGACGTCCTGGTCCGCGAGGACGGACGGCTGCGCAACCAGGAGCGGCTCGTCGACCACGACGGTTTCTGAGAGAGGTGGTTGTGATGAGCCGACGAGTGGTCATCACCGGCATCGGCGTACGCGCCCCGGGCGGCCGGGGCACCAAGGAGTTCTGGGACCTGCTCACCGCGGGCCGTACCGCGACCCGGCGGATCAGTTTCTTCGACCCGTCGTCGTACCGGTCGCAGATCGCCGGCGAGGCGGACTTCGAGCCGGTGTGGGAGGGGCTGAGCCAGCGGGAGATCCGCCGCATGGACCGGGCCACCCAGTTCGCCGTGGTCTGCGCCCAGGAGGCCGTGCGCGACAGCGGCCTGGACTTCGCGGGCGTCGACCCGGCGCGGATCGGGGTCACCCTGGGCAGCGCGGTGGCCGCGGCCACCAGCCTGGAGCGCGAGTACCTGGTGCTGTCCGACTCCGGCCGCGACTGGCTGGTGGACAGCGAGGAGTGGCTGTCGCCGCACATGTTCGACTACCTGGCACCGAGCGTGATGCCGGCCGAGGTGGCGTGGAAGGTCGGCGCGGAAGGGCCGGTGTCGCTGGTCTCCAACGGCTGCACCTCCGGCCTGGACGCGGTCGGACACGCCCTGCAGCTGATCCAGGAGGGATCGGCCGACGTCATCGTGGCGGGCGCCACCGACACCCCGATCACACCGATCGTGGTGGCCTGCTTCGACGCGATCAAGGCGACCACCGCACGGAACGACGAACCGGAGACCGCCTCCCGCCCGTTCGACCGCTCCCGCACCGGCTTCGTGCTCGCCGAGGGCGCCGCGATGTTCGTCCTGGAGACCCTGGAGTCGGCGCGGCGCCGCGGCGCCCCGGTCTACGCCGAGGTCAGCGGCTACGGCACCCGCTGCAACGCGTACCACATGACCGGCCTCAAGCCGGACGGCCGGGAGATGGCCGAGGCGATCCGGGTCGCCCTGGACCAGGCCCGCGTCGACCCGACCGACGTGGACTACATCAACGCCCACGGCTCCGGCACCAAGCAGAACGACCGGCACGAGACCGCCGCGGTCAAACGCGCCCTCGGCGATCACGCCTACCGCACGCCGGTCAGCTCGATCAAGTCGATGGTCGGTCACTCGCTGGGCGCCATCGGTTCGGTGGAGATCGCCGCCTGCGCGCTCGCCATCAAGAACGGCGTGGTGCCGCCCACCGCCAACCTGCACGAGGCCGACCCCGAGTGCGACCTCGACTACGTGCCGCTGACCGCGCGCGAACTGGACGTGCGGACCGTGCTCACGGTCGGCAGCGGCTTCGGCGGCTTCCAGACCGCGATGGTGCTGCGGCGCCCGACCGGGGAGAAGGAATGACCAGGACCGTAGTCACCGGGATCGGCGCGCTCGCCGCCAACGGGCTGGGCACCCAGGACTTCTGGGCCGCCGCCCGGGAGGGCCGGCACGGCCTCGGCGAGCTCACCCGGTTCGACGTGGCGAAGTACCCGGCCAAGCTGGCCGGCGAGATCCGCGGGTTCGACGTGGCCGACCACCTGCCCGACCGGCTGCTCCCGCAGACCGACGTGTCCACCCGGTACGCGCTGGTCGCGGCCGGCTGGGCGTTGGAGGACGCGAAGGTCGACCCGGCCAGCCTGGTCGACTACGACATGGGCGTGGTCACCGCCAACGCCCTCGGCGGCTTCGAGTTCACCCACCGGGAGTTCCACAAACTGTGGACCCGGGGCCCGCAGACGGTCAGCGTCTACGAGTCCTTCGCCTGGTTCTACGCGGTGAACACCGGGCAGATCTCCATCCGGCACGGCATGCGCGGCCCGTCCAGCGCGCTGGTCACCGAGCAGGCGGGCGGCCTGGACGCGATCGGCCACGCCCGGCGGACCGTGCGCCGCGGCACCCCGCTGGTGGTCGCGGGCGGTGTCGACTCCGCGCTCGACCCCTGGGGATGGGCTGCGCAGATCGCCGGCGACCGGCTCTCCACCAGCACCGATCCTGGCCGCGCCTACCTGCCCTTCGACCGGGACGCCCACGGTTACGTCCCCGGCGAGGGCGGCGCGCTGCTGGTGCTGGAGGACGCCGAGGCGGCGCTGCGCCGCGGCGCCCCGGACATCCTCGGCGAGATCGCCGGCTACGCCAGCGGTTTCGACCCCGCGCCGGGCTCCGGCCGTCCCCCGGCGCTGCGCCGCACCGTCGAGGCGGCACTCGCCGACGCCGGGGTGACGGCCGGCCAGGTCGACCTGGTCCTCGCCGACGCGGTCGGGGTGCCCGGCCTGGACCGGGCGGAGGCGGCCGCGCTGCGCGAGGTGTTCGGGCCGGGCGCGGTGCCGGTGACCGCGCCGAAGGCCGGGTCCGGCCGCACCTACGCGGGCGGCGGCGCGCTGGACACCGCCGTCGCGCTGCTGGCGATCCGTGACGGCGTGATCCCGCCCACCCCCGGCACCCGCGAGGTGCCCGCCGAGTACGGCATCGACCTGGTCCGCGACCGGGCCCGGGAGGCGGCCGTGCGCACCGTGCTCGTGGTCGCCCGCGGCCTGCGGGGCTTCAACTCGGCTGTCGTGGTCCGCGCCTGGGACTCCGACGCCGCCAACGACCCTTCTTGAGGAGACAGTTGTGAACATCACCGTGGACGAGATCCGCCGTGTCATCGTCGCCAGCGCCGGCGCCTCCGAATCCGGGGTCTCCGACGCCGACTTCGCCGACACCACCTTCGACGCGCTCGGCTACGAGTCGCTGGCCCTGATGGAGACCGCCACCGCGATCGAGAGCGAGTTCGGCGTGCTGATACCGGACGAGCTGCTCTTCAACGCCCGCACGCCTCGTGAGCTGGCCGAACTGGTGCGCTCCGCGAAGGAGGCCGCGGCCGCATGAGCCCCCGCACCCGAGAGACGGAGCACAGCAGGGAGGTTCACGCTCCCGCCGACCGGCTGTACGCACTGGTCGCGGACGTCAGCCGCTGGCCGGTGCTGCTGGGTCCGTGCGTACGGGCCAGGCAGATCGAGCGGGACGGCGCCGACGAGCGGATCGAGCTGTGGGCGCGGACCAACGGCACGATGGCGACCTGGACCTCCCGCCGCTCCCTGGACCCCCGGGCCCTGCGGATCTCCTTCCGCCAGGACCGGTCCACCGCGCCGGTCGCCGCCATGTCCGGCGAGTGGTCGTTCCGTCCGGCCGGCGAGGGCCGCACCCGGATCGTACTGACCCATGCCTTCACCGCCGTGGACGACGATCCCCAGGCACTGGAGTGGATCGCCCGGGCGGTGGACCGCAACAGCGTCGAGGAACTGGCCGCGCTCGGCGACTTCGCCGAACGCCCGTATCCCCTGGAGCAGTTGGTCTTCTCGTTCCACGACCGGGTGGTGGCGCCCGGCGCGGACCCGGCCGACGTGTACGACTTCGTGTACCGCTGCGACCTGTGGCCCGAGCGGCTTCCGCACGTCGGCCGGGTCGACCTCACCGAGGACCCGGCGGGCGTGCAGGTGATGGCGATGGACACCCTCACCTCCGACGGCCGCAGCCACACCACCGCCTCGGTCCGGCTGTGCGTGCCCGGCGAGCGGATCTCCTACAAGCAGACCGTGCTGCCCGCCCTGCTGTCCGGGCACAGTGGTCTGTGGGAGTTCGAGAGGTCGGGCGGCGGCACCGCGATCGTCTCGCACCACACCGTGGCGGTCGACCCGGCCGCGGTGGCGCGGACGCTCGGCGCGGGCGCCACCTTCGAGCAGGCGTGCGCGCACGTCCGCGACACCCTGGGCGCCAACAGCAGGGCCACCATGGAGGCGGCGTGCGCGTACGCGGCATCGGTGGTGCGGCGCCCATGAATCCCACGCGGAAGCTGGCCGGCCTCGCCCTCTCGCCGGGCGCCGACGCCGACCGGGTGTGCATGGTCGCGGGCGAACGCTCGCTGACCCGGCGCCAGGTCCGCAACGAGGTGGCCCGGGCCCAGCGGGAACTCCTCGAACGCGGCCTGGTCCCGGGCCGGCGGGTGCTGGCGCTGCTGGACCACGGGCCGGAGGCGGTGTTCTTCCTCGCCGCGGCCAGCTCGCTCGGTCTGCACCTGCTGATGCCCTACGGACTGCAGGCGGCGGCGCTGCCGGAGTGGCTGTCCATCGCGGACGCCGCGGGGCCCGACGCGGTGGTGCACTTCAAACGGGACCGGGCAGGCCTGGACGTGCTGCGCGAGCGCTGCGCCACCGTGGTGGAGCTGCCGTTCCCGGCCGGCGAGGCGCCCGAGGCGGAGGCGCAGGTGCTCCGCCCCGAGCCGGTGGACCACTTCCTGGTGCTGTTCACCAGCGGTACCACCGGCAAACCGAAGGCGATCAGCATCGGCGAGGCGCACATCTGTGCCCGGATCGGCTGGGTCACCCGCACCATGGGCTACGGCCCGACCGCCCGGATCTTCATGACCGGCCTGATGAACAACACCACCGGTGTCATCAACTCCTTCGGTGCGCTGCTGCACGACGGCACCGTGGTCTTCCCGGAGACCCCGGACCCCGGCCGGTGGCCGGCCCAGGTGGCCCGCCACCGGGCGACGCACCTGGCGCTGCGCCCGGTGGCGCTCAAGCAGTTCGTGTCCGCGGCGAGCACGGGCGGGGACGACCTGTCCAGCCTGCGGGTGGTCTCCTACGGCGGGGCCGCCGTTCCCCGGGCGGTGCTCGAACAGGGCCGCGAGCTGGCGCGCTGCGACTGGATCCAGGGCTACGGACTGACCGAGACCTACGGCCCGTTCTGCTTCCTGGGCGAGCAGGGGCACGCCGAGGCGCGCCACCTCAAGCACGTCTACTGCATCGGCAGGCCCGACGACTCCCTGGAGGTGCGGCTGGAGCCGGTGGCCGGCCACCCGGACGGCGTCGGCGAGATCCTGGTCCGCGGTGAGCCGGTGATGGAGGGCTACGTGGACGTCGCCACCGGTGTGGTCGAGCCGGTCGGCGCATGGCTGCGCACCGGCGACCTCGCCGAGTGGAGCCCCGACGGCGACCTGGTGCTCAAGGGGCGGCTGGCCGGGGTGCTGCTCAGCGAGAACGGCCACCGGATCTATCCCGAGGAGGTCGAGGCGGTGCTGGCCGGCACCCCGGGAACGGACGAGGTGGTGCTGGCGGGCCTGCCGAACCCCGACGGCCCGCACGAGCTGCCGGTCGCCTGCCTGTGCGGTCCGATCGGTCTGCACGGCGCCGAGGAGCTGCGCGCGCTCGTCACCGCCGAACTGCGCGGCTCGCTGGCCCCGGAGAAGTGGCCGGACCGGGTGTGGGCCACCCCCGAGCCGTTCGCCCGCAGCGCCAACGGGAAGATCATGCGCGGCGAGGTGGCCGCCGGCGTCGACCCGGCCCGGGTGGTGCTGCTGAAGGGCGGCTCCGATGGCTGAGACGACGGAGCGGCTGCGGGTGCCCGAGCACGTGTACCGGGCGCTCGGCTACCTCTTCCCGCGGCTGATGTTCCTGAACGCGCGCTACGCCCCGCAGGTGCACTGGGGCGACATCGCGGCGGCCCTGGACGGCTTCCCGGCCGACGACCTGGACCTGGCCTCCGCCGGGTTCTGGAACCTCTGGCGCGAGCGCTGGACCGCCCGGGCCGAGGACTGCACCGTCCTCGCCGAGGGGTCCGGCACGACGGCCGGGCGCGGCCGCGCACTGCGTGGCGCCGCCGCGGCCTACCACTGGGCGGAGTTCCAGTACTTCGACGACCGGGCCGTCAAGCAGCGGTTGCGGCAGCGCGTCCGGGAGTGCTTCCTGGACAGTCTGGCGGGCACCGACCTCGAGGTCACCGAGGGGTCGCTGCCCGGCACCGGCGCGGGCTACTGGGTGCTGCGCACCGGGGCGATGCGTGCGTCGGGCGAGCCGCTGCCCGCGGTGGTGCTCTCCAACGGCCTGGACTCGGCCACCGAGGTCGAGATGGTGGCGCTGGCCGAGGCCTACCTGGAACGCGGCATCGCCGCCGTGCTCTTCGAGGGACCCGGCCAGGGGTCACGGCTGGGCCGTACCCCGGTGCTGGTCGAGATGGAGCGGGTGGTCGCCGAACTGCTGGAGGGGCTGCGCCGCGAACCGGGGATCGCCGCCGACCGGCTGGCCTTCGCCGGTATCAGCTTCGGCGGCTACCTGGCGCTGCGGGTGGCCCGGGAACTCGGCGAGCACTTCCGGTGCGTCGTCAACTTCGGCGGCGGCCCCGCGATCGCCAAGTTCGACGGCCTCCCGCGGCGACTGAAGGACAACTTCCGGTTCGCCTTCGACGCGGGGCCGGGCGAGGACCTGCAGCCGCGCTTCGACGAGCTGGCGATCGAGCCCGGCCCGGCGCCGGCCACCGAGGTGCTGAGTGTGTCCGGCGCGCTGGACGACATCTTCCCGGTCGAGGGACTGTACGACCTCGACCGGGCGTGGTCGGGCCGGCACACGCTCGAGGTGCACCCCAGGGAGGCGCACACCAGCCTCAACCTGATCAATTCCTACACCCTGCGCACCGCCGACCTGGTCGCGGACCGGCTGGCAGGCCGCGCCTGACCGCGGTGAAGGGCCTGCCCGGCGACCGGCCGGGCAGGCCCGTCGCGTCCCGCCGGGCACCATCGGGCCCGGAGCCCGCCGGGCACCATCGGGCCCGGAACGCGCCGACGTCAGCGGCGCTCGGTGAATGCCGCTCCGGACGCGAGCAGTCCGGGGTGCAGGTCGTGGTCGAGTCCGGCGTGCACGAAGACCCGCTTGAGCAGGGTGACGAAGGTCCGCGCCTCGTCCGGCTCCAGCCCGCCGAGCAGCCGGTCCTCGAAGCCGCTGACCAGGGCCTCGGCCTCGGCGTGCAGGCTGCGGCCGGCCGGGAGCAGGTGGACGGCGTGCGCCCGGCGGTCGGTGGGATGGCGGCGGCGCTCCACCAGTCCGCGCCGCTCCAGCTCGTCGACCAGGCCGACCATCACGTTGCGGTGCACGTTCAGCGGTCCGGCGAGCTGGTGCTGGCTGCGGCCGTCCTCCTCGGTCAGCAGGTTGAGCAGGCCGAACTGGCGGGGGTGGATGCCCAGCGGTGCGAGCACGTCGACGAGCTGCTCCTGCACGTGGGCGCTGAGGTGGGTCATCACGCAGGCGGGGTGGTCGAACAGCAGTTGAGTACTCACGGCATCATGATACCCCCACGGAATTATCACCTTGAGGGATAGTCACCAGAAGTGCATACTGACTCCGTGACTCAAGACATCTCCGCAACCACGCCAGGCGCCCCGCCGCAGGAATCCCCGGGTGGCGCCGCACCCGACCCGAAGCGCCGGCTGGCCTTCGCGGTCGTCCTGATCGCAGGTTTCATGGACCTGGTCGACACCACGGTCGTCAACGTCACCGTCCCGAGCATCCAGCGCGACCTGCACGCCGACTACGCGCAGATCGAGTGGGTGATCGCGGCGTACGTGCTCTCCTTCGCCGCGCTGCTGATCCTCAGCGGACGGCTCGGCGACATCTTCGGACGCAAACGCGTCTTCCTCATCGGCATGGCCGGCTTCACCGTCGCCTCGCTGCTGTGCGGCGTCGCGGTCAACCCCGAGATGCTGATCGTCTCCCGGTTCCTCCAGGGCGCCGCGGCCGGCCTGATGGTCACCCAGATCCTGGCGATCCTGCACGTGGTCTTCCCGCCGGCCGAACGCGGCAAGGCGGTCGCCGTCTTCGGCGCGGTCACCGGCTCCTCCGCGGTCTTCGGCCTCGCCCTCGGCGGCCTGCTCGTGCAGTGGAACCTCTTCGGCTGGCAGTGGCGCCCGATCTTCCTGGTCAACGTCCCGGTCGGGATCGCCGCGCTGATCGCCGGCGCCCTGGTGATCCGCGAGTCCCGCGCCCCGCGGCGCCCCAAACTCGACCTGCTCGGCATGCCCCTGGCGCTCGCCGCCGTGGTGCTGCTGGTCTACCCGCTCACCGAGGGCCGCCGCCTGGGCTGGCCCGCCTGGACCTACGGCATGCTGGCCGGCGCCCTGGTGCTGCTCGCGGTCTTCCTCGCCTACGAGCGGCGCCGGTTCGCCAAGGTCGGCTCCGCGCTGGTCGAGTTCGGCGTGTTCCGCTCCCGGTCGTTCTCGGTGGGCATGGCGGTGTGGTTCCTGTTCTGGATCGCGGTGGGCGGGTTCTTCTTCGTCTGGACGCTCTTCCTGCAGCAGGGCCTCGGCTGGACGCCGATGCACGCCGGCCTGACCGCGGCCACCTTCGCCATCGGTGTCGGCATCGGAGCCGGCAACGCCCCCGACAAGCTGGTCCCCAAGTTCGGCCGCAACGTGCTGGTGGCCGGCGGCCTCGTCAACGCGATCGGCTTCATCGCCTTCGCCGTCCTGGTCGCCCACTACGGCCACAGCCTGGCGTCCTGGCAGATCATCCCGGTGCACATCGTCTCCGGCATCGGCTTCGGCCTGATCGTCGCGCCGACCCTGGATCTGCTGCTCGGCCAGGTCCCCGGCGAGCAGGCGGGCAACGCCTCCGGCCTGCTGAACACCGTCCAGCAGCTCGGCATGGCCCTCGGCGTCGCCCTGACGGGCGTGGTCTTCTTCGCCCAGGTCGGCAACGCGGGCGGCCACGCCACCGACGAGGCCACCCCCGCACTGAAGTCCGCCCTCAGCGGGGCCGGCATCACCTCCCAGGACCGGCTCCTCGACGACTTCCGCACCTGCGTGCGGCAGCGCGCCGACTCGGTCGATCCGAGCAAGGTTCCGGCCAGCTGCGTCGAGAGCGACCCGAAGACCGCCGCCGCGTTCGGCCGGGCCGTCGCCCGCGCCGACTCGGTCAGCTACTCGTCGGGCTTCCGAACCGTCCTGCTGCTGGACGCCGGCATCCTGGTGATCGCCGCCGCCGGCTTCCTGACCCTGCCCAAGCACTCGCGGCCCGCCGACGCGACCGCCGTGAGCACCGAACCCACCGAGGTGACGGCATGAGCAACGAGAAGAACGTCCTGGTCCTCGGCCGCGAGCGGCACCTGGTCGACGCCTCCACCGACATCATCGAGGCCAACGGCTTCACCGCGGTCGGCGTGACCCGTGACGCGGAGGCCCTCTCCCTGCTGGACACCGGCCGGTTCATCGCCGTCCTGGTCGGCAGCGGCGTCGAGTGGGAGTCCCGTCCTCCCGTGCGCCGGCACGCCGCTCCGCACGGCACCGTGGTCCTCGAAGCGCAGCGCATCCCCCTGCAGACCGTTCAGGACCACGTCCGCGACGTGATCGTCCCGCGGTTGCGGCAGATCGCCTGACCACCACCGCACCACGTCCCCGGATCCGGCCCTTCCCCCACCGGATCCGGGGCCGCCGCCGTTCCGGGGGTTCAGCGGCGGTGGACGCTGACGGCGTACCCGCCACCGTCATAGGGGTCGGCGTCCCAGGTGGCGAAGCGGTCGACGAGGGTGAGGCCGGCCGCGGCGCAGTGGCCGTCGTACTCGGACAGGGTGATGCCGGGCGGCACGGGCAGATGGGCCTCGTCCAGGCCGAACCCGGCGACCAGCAGGCCGCCGGGGCGCAGGACCGCGGCCAGGCGTCCGGTGACGGCGGCCTCGGTGCCGGCGGCGAGCAACGGGAAGATGTTGCCTGCGGCGACCACGAGGTCGAAGTCCGCCGCGACGCCGAGCCCGCGGGGCTCGAACTCGGCCAGGTCGGCCTGGAACCAGGGCAGGTCCGGCGCGTGTTCCCGCGCCACCGCCAGCATCGACGCGTCGAGATCCACGCCGACGCAGTCGTACCCGAGCTCCGCGAGCCGGATCATGACCCGTCCGGTGCCGCACCCGGCGTCCAGCACGCGCGCTCCGGCGGGCACCAGCGCCGTGCAGAACCGCGCCTCACCGTGCATGTCCTTGCCGCTGCGGGCCAGGGCGGCGAACCGTGCGGCGTAGTCCTTCCCGGACGTGCCCCCGGTCAGTTCGTCCCAGCGACTCATGCGAGGAACTATAGGCCGAGGTGGGCCGGGCATCAGGCGCCGAAGACCTGGAACTCCGAGACCTGCCCGGCCGGCCAGCCGTTGTTGGCGGTGAAGGTGAGCCGCAGGTAGCGGGTGGTGGCCGTGGCGGGGAGGGTGAGGGTCGCGGTGTTCCCGGTCGCCGGGTCGAAGGTGCAGCCCGCCGGGGCGAGCAGCTGGGTGAAGGTGCCGCCGTCCGTGCTGCCCTGGATGGAGATGGTCTGGGTGCGGGTGGCCCAGGCGGCCGAGGGGGGAAGGGCGAGGACGATCCGCTTGACCCCGGTGCCGGCGCCCAGATCGACCTGTATCCACTGCGGGAAGGCGTTGTTGGCGGACTCCCAGTAGGTGCCGGTGTCGCCGTCGGTCGCGTTGGACGAGCCGTAGACCTGGGTGTGGCTGCTCTCCGAGGTGGGGCGACGGAGGGCGAGGTTGGTGGTGCCGGACGGGGGCTCGGTGGTGACGGTGACCTGGTTGGAGGGCTGCGACACGTTTCCCGCCGCGTCGAGGGCGACGACCGCGAAGGTGTACGCGGTGGACGCGGCGAGTCCGGTGACGGTGAACGGGGTGGCGCCGGTGGTGCCGGCCTGGGTGCTGGTCGAGCCGGACACCCGGAGGATGCGGTAGCCGGTCACGCCGACGTTGTCGGTCGACGCGTTCCAGGCCAGCGAGACGGAGCCGCCGGTGTGCCCGGTGACCGTCAGGCCGCCCGGCGCGGCCGGCGGAGTGGTGTCGCCGGTGGGGAGGACCGGCTGGGTGGGGCGGGTGGCGGTCAGCGCGATCTGGCCCTTGAGCATGCGGCCGCCGTCGCCGGTCAGGCGCAGGTAGTAGTCGGCGGAGCAGGCGGTGCCGTCCTCGTCGAGGGCGAGGAATCCGGAGTCGGTGGGCACCCACGCCTGGGTCTCGGCGGTCTTGGCGATCTGGTTGCCCTCGTTGTACTCGTCGAACATGGAGATGTAGATGCCCTGCACCCCGGCCCGCACCATGTTGTAGAACTGCCGCCACATGAAGTCGCCGTGCGCCCGCTGCCGGGCGGAGACGTCGCCCGGCAGCACGCAGGGCTGGAAGTCGATGCCGTTGGCGTTGCAGTCGGCCTGGTCGGGGACCGTGTACGTGGTGTACGCGTTGTCGGCTTCGGCCACGTTCCCGATGGCGCCGACCATCCACGGCGAGATCATGTTGAAGGCGTGGTAGACCCCCGAGAAGCCGGACTGCGAACCGCCGGTCCCCGTCCGCCATTCGCGCGGTACCCCGCCGATGACGTAACAGCCCTGGCTCTTGAACCAGTTGACGACGTCGAGGCAGGCGGCGGCGGTGAAGGGGTGGTTGGGGTCGTTGAAGCCGAAGCCCCAGATGCACACCACCGGCTTGCCGTTCTGCCTCGCGTAGGCGGAACTCGCGGTGTGGGCGGACATCTTGTTCGTCCAGTCCGTCTTGATCTCGGACTGCATGTTCGTCCAGTTGGAGACGTCGTACATGATGTAGAACTTCCGCCCGTACGTCTCGGCGGCGCTGCGTACCTTGGTCGCCATGGCGTCGCGGGTGGGGCCCTCACCACCGGTGGGGTCGAAGCGCTGCAGGGCTGCCGTGTCGATGCCGTTCTGCTGCATCCAGAGGAAGTGGGTGTCGACCGTCTGCTGGTCGTACGAGGAGAACAGCCTGGCGGGCCGGCCGTTGCCGAGGGCGGCGTACGACGTCTGGTACGTGCTGGTGTAGTCACGCGTGTCGGGCCAGCACTTGATGTTGGTGTTGGTCGGGGACGGCGGCCGGCCCCAGTCCTGGCTCCAGTGCCACCAGTCGTTGATGGGCGCGCCGTCGCCGGCGCAGGCGAACCAGCCCTGGTAGCCGACGGTGATCTTGCCGACCACGTCGCCCGGCGCACTGGCCGCCGACGCGGCCGGGGCGAGGTCGGTCCCCGTGGCCCCCACGGTTCCCACCGCACCGGCCGCGACCGCGGCCCTCAAGAAGACTCTGCGTGTGACGCCCATCTGGCATTCCTCTGGTCGAGTGGTCGAGTGGCCTTTCGGTCGGCGGTGCCGCCGGGCGGGCGCGCCCGGCGGCACCGACGGGGTGGATCAGGTGTTCCAGACCTGGAACTCGGAGATCTGGCCGGCCGGCCAGCCGTTGTTCGCCGTGATGTTCACCCGGAAGTAGCGCTGGGTGGTCGCGGTGAACGTGATGGTGACCGTGTTGCTGGTGGCGGGGTCGAAGGTGTAAGTGGCCGACGACTTGATCGTGGAGAAGGAGGAGCCGTCGGTGCTGCCCGACAGGGACAGCGTCTGGGTCCGGGCGCCCCAGGTCGCGGGGAGCTGGAGGACGACGCGGCTCGCGCTCTGCGCGGAACCGAGGTCGACCTGCACCCACTGCGGGAAGGCGTTGTTGGCGCTCTCCCAGTAGGTTCCCTGGTTGCCGTCCGTCACGTTCGACGACGGGTAGACGTCGGTGTGGCTGGACTCGGTGGTGGCCGCGCCGGCCGCCAGGTTCTTGCTGACCGTGCCGGCTCCGGTGCCAGTCAGCGCGACCGTGGTCGTGCCGTTGGACGCGTTGCTGGCGATGCTGAGATCGCCGGTGCGGGTGCCGGACGCGGTGGGCGTGAAGGTGACGGCCACCGTGCAGGAGGCCCCTGCCGCGATCGACGTCCCGCAGGTGTTGGTCTGCGAGAAGTCACCGGTGACCGTGATGCCGGAGACAGTCGCCGCCGCGGTACCGGAGTTGGTGACCGTGACCGTCTTCGCGCTGCTGGCGGTGTTGAGCGCCTGGGTGGGATACGTGAGCGACGCCGGGCTGGCCGAGAGGGTGGCCGGCGAGGAGCCGCCGCCGCTCGGGAACACCTCGAAGTCCGACAACTGGGCCGCGTTCCAGCCCGTGTTGGCGGTGATGTTCACCCGCACGTAGCGCGCCGTGGCGGCGCTGAACGTGATGGTCACCGTGTTGTTGTTGGAGTTCGGGTCGAAGGTGTACCCGGCCGATGCCTTGATGGTGGAGAAGCTGGAGCCGTCCGTGGATCCCTGCACCGACAGGGTCTGGGTGCGGGCCGACCACGCGGTCGCCGGCGGGAGCTTGAGCACGACCTTGCCGACGCTGTAGTTCTGGCCGAGGTCGACCTGCGCCCACTGCGGGAACGAGCCGCTCGCGCCCTCCCAGTACGTCGACGCGTCCGGGTCGGTGAGGTTCGAGGCGACGTAGGGACTGCTGCTCGAACTCGCCGTCGCCGGGCGCCCGGCCGCGATGTTGGTGGTGCTGTCGATGCCGCTGCCGGTCAGGGTGACGACGGTGGGGCTGTTGTTGGCGTTGCTGGTGACGGTCAGGCTGCCGGTGCGCGAGCCGCCCGTGGTGGGCTTGAAGCCGACGGTCACCGTGCAGGAGGCGCCGACCGCGAGGGTGGAGCAGTTGTTGGTCTGGCTGAAGTCGCCGGTCGCCGAGACGCCCGAGACGGTCGCCGAGGTGGTGCCCGAGTTGGTCACCTTCACCGTCTGCGTGTCGGCCGAGGAGCCGACCACCGTGGCGGCGAAGGCGAGGCTCGCCGGGTCGGTGTTCAGCACCGGGCCGGGCGCGGTGCCGGTGCCGGAGAGGGTGACGGTGTTGGTGACCCCGCCGGCGTTGACCGTCAGCGTGCCGCCGCGGCTGCCGGTGGCCGTCGGCGCGAACTTCACGCTGACGGTGCACGAGCCGTTCGCGGCGATCGACGAGCCGCAGGTGTTGGTCTGGGAGTAGTCGCCGCTGGTGGAGATGGAGGAGACGGACGCGGCGGTGCCGGTCGGGTTGGACACGGTCACGGTCTGCGGGTCACTGGTCGAACCGGTGGGAACCGAGCCGAAGTTGAGCGCGCCCGGGGTGGCCGTCACGCCTTCGGACGGGTAGGGCGGGTAGACCGGGGCCGGCCACCCTCCGCAGTACGGCGTGCCGCTGATGCCGGAGTTGCCACCGCCGTCGGTGACGACGAAGTTGCCGCCCGAGCAGCTGTACACCGGTGAGGAGTAGCCGACGCCGGTGGCCGTCACGTTGGTGAACTTGGCGGCGCCGCCGGTCTGTTCCTGGAGGGCGAAGGTTCCGGTGCCGGCGATGGTCACGTTGTTGAGGTTGACGCCGCTGATGGTGCCCTCGACCCATTGGATCGCCTCGTACGGGCTCTGCTGGATCAGCGCGTTGGTCACGTTGACCGGGCCGGTGATCGCGCCCTGGCTGCCGTCGAACCACAGGGCGCCCACGCCGAACTGCCAGTTCGGGTCGAGGCTGCCGTCCCGGACCATGGTGTTGTCGGAGATGGTGGTGGTGCCGACCGGCGTGGACGAGAAGCGCTGCCCCACGTGGATGCCGCCGCCCTGGGCGATGCCGGAGTCCACCACGCGGTTGCCGCTGACGGTGTTGTCGTGACCGCCGTAGATCGCGATGCCGTTGGCGAGGATCTGCAGGGATACGGTGTTGTTGGAGATGGTGTCGTTGGCGTCGGCGCCGATGCCGGAGTCCGCCCAGGTGGCGATGCCGTCGTCGCCGGTGTTGCGGATGTCGCTGTTGGTGACCTTCGAGTTGGTGACGCCGCCGTGGAAGTTGATGCCGTCGGCGGTGGTGTCGCGGATGCGCATGCCGCTGAACGTCAGTCCGTCCATCGGGCCGTCCATCCAGGCGCCGACCTTCATGTGGTCGATCCAGAGGCTGGACACCGTCGAGTTGCTCATCGCGCCGCCGATGCCGTTGACCTGGGCGCTGTCGTCGCGCTCCTGCACGTTGCCGAAGATCGCGAAGTTCTGCAGGTGCACGCCGGTGCTGGGCGAGGGCGCGGAGTTGCCGTAGAAGCCGGGGGCCGTGCCGGTGACGGTCGAGTACCACATGCCGGCGCCGGCGATGGTGACGTTGTTGACGCTGATGTGGCCCGGGATGTTGTAGGTGCCCGGCGGGATCCACACGGTGCCGCCGGGGCCCGCCGCGCTGATCGCGGCGTTGAACGCGCTGGTCGCGTCGGTCGCACCGGTCGAGTCGGCGCCCTTGCTCGTCACCGACACCGACCCCGAGGGTGCGCTCAGGGCGGCGCCGACCTGCTCGAAGTCGGCGAAGTCGATCGTGTACGAGGAGGCGGTGTCACCGGAGTCGACCTGCAGCTTGAAGGTCGTGCCCGCCGGATAGGTGGTGGAGAACAGGCGGTGGGCCTCGTCGTAGAAGTGGTGCGGGTTGCTGCCCGGCGTGTTGGTGAAGGGGTAGCTGCCGTAGTACCAGCTGTAGGCGTTGGTCAGGGTGAAGTCGGGCTGCTTGACGCCGTTGATGTACAGGGACAGCGCGGCGGTGTAGTCCGAGCCGCCCGAGGTGTCCGGGATGCTGTACCGGAAGTTGATCGAGTTGGTCGCCACCGGGGTGGTGAACGTGACGTACTGGCCGGTGCCCTGGAGGGTCGTCGCCTTGCGGTACGACGCCTCGTCGGCCAGCTGGCCCTGGGTGTAACTCGGTCCGATGGTGGTGCCGTTGGTGGCGGAGTTCTCCGCCTGCACCTCGACGTACGGCAGGCTCGCGCCGCTGCCGCCGGTGGCGGCGGCCGCGGCCGCCGCAGGCTGGACGGCCAGCGCGAAGACGCCGGCGACCGTCAGCATCGCGGTGCTGACCGCCCAGACGAGCGCTCGTCTCAGATCTCGGATGGAATGGATCACTTACCACTCCTTTCATCACGGAATGCCCGGACTGTTCCGCTGGCACCGCCCGGGGCGGGAGGGGAGACGGAGGATGGTGATGACGCACGGGGGACCGTAATGTCGTCGACATCAGCGCGCAATAACTAGACAGAGCATTGCAACAATAAAAATTTGACATGCAAGATCTAATGCATGGCCGCGCGGCCCGCCTCCGGTACGCGGCCGCCCGCACGACGGTGCCGCCGGACGTGGCGTCCGGCGGCACCGTGGGGCGGGCGGCGGTCAGGTGGTCCAGATCTGGAACTCGGACACCTGGCCCGCGGGCCAGCCGTCGTTGGCGGTGACGGTGATGCGGAAGTAGCGCTGGGTGACCGCGGAGAAGGTGAGCGTGACGGTGTTCTTCGTGCCCGGATCGAAGGTGCAGGCCGCCGCGGGCTTCAGGGTGGTGAAGGTGGTGCCGTCGGTGCTGCCACCGAGGGACAGGGTCTGGGTGCGGGCGCCCCAGCCGGCGGGCAGTTGCAGCACCACGCGCGAGGCGCTGCGGGCCGAGCCCAGGTCGACCTGGACCCACTGCGGGAACGTGTTGTCGGCGCTCTCCCAGTAGGTGCCCTGGTTGCCGTCCGTCACGTTCGGCGACGGGTAGACGTCGGTGTGGCTCGACTCGCTGGTGGGCCTGCCCGCGGCGAGGTTCGTGCCGGGGGTGCCGGTGCCCGCGGTGAGGTCGAGGCGGTTGATGTTCCAGCCGCCGCTGTCCTGGTCCAGGGTCAGGACCTGCCGGCCCGCGGGCAGGGTCACGTGCGTGGTCACGGTGGCCCAGGTCTGCCAGTCGCCGGTGGCGGGCAGGTCGACGGCGCCGGTGAGGTTCGTGCCGGCGGCGTCCGACAGGTGCAGCGCGCCCGCCACCGCGGACGGGGCCGCGACCCGCAGGCCGAGGGTGTAGGTGCCGGCGGTGGCGACGTCCACGGTGTACCGGAACCACTGTCCGCCGCCGGTCCAGCCCAGGTTGTAACCGCCGCCGGTGTCCGAGGTGTTGTCCAGGTCCACCCCGTCGGCGCGGTAGCCGTTGGCGTTGCCGTTGACGGAGGTGACGTTGTAGGCCACACCCTGGCCGCCGGTGTCGTAGTCCTCCGCCTGCACCGTGCCGGGCACCGCTGCCGGGGTGCCGCCGTAGGGGCCTTCGGGAGCGGGCGGCGGCCAGTGGTTGTCACTCAGCGTGGCGACGAACCCGGTGGAGTTGTCGACGAAGGCCGAGGAACCCGCGGCGAGCCCGGTGACCGTGTTGCCGGTGACGGTCGCGGAACCCGTGGGCGCGGGGTAGAACGGCGGCGAGATCGCGATGCCGTTGCGGCCGGGGTCGCTGACCGTGTTGTCCTCGAGCAGGGTGTTGGTCGAGGTGGAGAAGCCGATCCCGTCGTACAGGGAGTCGCTGACGGTGTTGCCGGTCACCGTGACCTTGTCGACGGTCCCGGTGTTCTGTCCGTCACCGCCGTTGCCGACGTGCAGGGCGGGCTGGCCCTGGCTGTAGGCGTTGCCGCCGGAGCGGACCACGGTGTTGCCCGTCACCGTCGCGGACAGCAGGTCGCTGCCGTTGACCCCGAAGCGTCCGGCACCCAGACCGATGTAGCGGGCCGTGTCGCTGACGTAATTGTTCTCGACCCGGTGGCCGCTGCCCCCGTAGATCCCGACGCCCTTGCCGCCCCATGGCGCGATCGAGGTGTTGTCACTGACGGTGACATTGGTCATCGGGTTGTAGTACGTCTTCGAACCGTCGCTGTTGGTGTTGTAGTTCACCGAGTTGATGGCGATGGCGTCGTCCCCGGTGCCGCGGACGAAGTTGTTCGTGACCGTCAGGTCGTTCCCGGTGTCCGCGCCCAGTGACACGTTGTTGACGTTGATCCCGTCCGCCCAGACCGACGTCAGCCTGCTGTTCCGCACCGTGCCGCCGGTGCCGGAGGCCCAGAAGCCCGACATGGTGTGCTGGGTCCAGATGCCGTCGGCCAGCCAGCCGGTGCCGGTGGTGTCCATCGCGCCGCCGTCGCCGCCGACGGTGCTCCGGCTGACCGCGTTGGCGTCGATGTGGAAGTCACGCACGGTGCAGGAGGTCAGGTCGAACAGGGCGGCCAGCGGTGTGCTGTTGGGGACCGGGACGTCACGGTAGACCGTGCTGTACCACAGGCCGGCCCCCGCGATGGTGATGCCCTGCGCGTGCAGTCCCGTGGTGCCCTTCACGTAGAAGGTGCCCTGCGGGATCCACAGGGTCCTGCCCTGCGCCTGGGCCTGGTCGATGCAGTTCTGGATGGCGGCCCTGCTGTCCGTCGCCCGGCTGTCGGCCGCGCCGTTGGTGGGCGTGTCGTCCGGCACCGCGCCGCAGCTCGTGATGGACAGGGAGTTCGCCGGCTGGGTGCGCGGCGCCGGCGGGTTCTCCACGTCCACGGAGTCCACGTCGTAGAAGGACGCGGTGTTCCCGGGGTCCTTGCGCAGCGAGAACGTGGCACCCGCGGGGATCGGGACCCCGGTGACGAAGGTGTGCGACTCGTCCCAGAAGACCCTGGGGTCGCCGTCGGCCGGGTTCTGGTCGTCGCTCGTGTTGTAGTTGCCGTTGCCCTCGTACACCCAGCTCTGCCGCGAGTTGAGGCTCAGCGACTGCCGGAACACCCCGTTGACGTACAGGTTCAGGGTCCCCGTGACACCCCCGCCGGACGTCGAGTCCGGGACGCTGGCACGGACGTTGAGGAAGGAGATCGGCTGCCCGGTGGTGTTCGTCCACTGCACGGACTGGCCCGTGCCGTCCAGGTGGACGTAGGAGTGGCCGGACGCCTCCAGGGCGGCGCTCGAGTACTCGGTCGTCGGCGCCCCGGTCAGCGACAGGACGGCCGCGCCGCCGCCCGGTGTTCCCGCCTCGGCCTCGTAGACCGAGAACGGCGTGGTGGCCCCGGCCGCCGCCTGCGCCTGCCGGGGAGCGGGGGCCGGCATGTCGGCGCGGACCGCCCTGGAGTGCGCTGCCTCCTGCGCCGCGGCGGCCGGTAGGACGGACACGCACAGGGCGCCGACCGCGGCGACGGCGGCCGCCGCCAGTCGCCGGGGTCTGGGGATCGTCAGCATGTGATGCTCCTTCGGGGATGGGGGGAATCCGGCGCCCCGACCGTACAGAGCCACCCCGCACGCCGCTAGATTCCGACGAAGTAAAGAATGAACCGCGCAAATTCTTGCAAGTTTTTCGCTGCTCTACGCAAATCTCGGATTCCTGGGCTCTCGGCCTCGCCGCGGGCGCGGATGCGGCGAAGGCCACCTCATGCGGCGGGAACAGCCTGTCCGGCCGACGCTGTTGCACCGGCCGAGGGAGCGGCACCGCGTGGGAGGGGACGGCACGGACCAGAGGTTCTCCACCCCCGCGTGATGCGGCACCCTCCGGTCCGCGGTACACCCGGTGATCTGCTATCCAGGGACGCCCGCTCAGGTACCCGCCGCGGACTCGGACCGAGGCTTGCCACACAGGAGGACTGTTTTCATGAACGACCGGCCCTTGACGCTCATGGCGGTACACGCCCACCCCGACGACGAGGCCACCGGAACCGGAGGCGTCCTCGCGCGGTACGCGGCCGAGGGCGTGCGCACGGTCCTCGTGACGTGTACCGACGGCGGCTGCGGTGACGGACCGGGGGGTGTCAAGCCGGGCGAGCCCGGGCACGATCCGGCGGCCGTCGCCGCGATGCGGCGCCAGGAGCTGGAGGCGAGCTGCGACATCCTGAAGATCAGCCACCTGGAGACGCTGGACTACGCCGACTCCGGAATGATGGGCTGGCCGGCCAACGACGCCCCCGGCTCCTTCTGGCGCACGCCCGTGGCGGAAGGCGCCGCCCGGCTCGCGGAGCTCATGCGGCGCTACCGGCCCGACGTGGTCGTCACCTACGACGAGAACGGCTTCTACGGGCACCCCGACCACATCCAGGCCCACCGCATCACGATGGCAGCGCTGGAGCTGACCGAACCGACCCCGAAGGTGTACTGGACGACGGCGCCGCGCTCGATGATGCAGCGGTTCGGGGAGGTGATGCGCGAGTTCGGGGAAGACCTGCCGGAGCCGGACCCCGCTGAGGCCGCCGCGATCGCGGAGATCGGGCTCCCCGACGAGGAGATCACCACCTGGGTGGACACCACTGCGTTCGGCGGCCAGAAGTTCGACGCGCTGGCCGCGCACGCCAGTCAGGGCGAGAACATCTTCTTCCTCAGGATGGGCCGGGAGCGGTTCACCGAGCTGATGGGCATGGAGACCTTCGTCCGTGTCCAGGACTCCACCGGCGCGGCCGTACCCGAGAACGACCTCTTCGCCGGACTGCGCTGACCGGTCCGTCGTCCCGGGCGGACGGTCCGCACGCCGCGGCCGGTCTGTCCGCCCGGGGCGGCGCCCGGCCGCCGGTACGGCCGGAACCCGCCAAAGGCGCAGGTCAGCGGATCGGAAGTGGTGATAACCCCCCGGGATTTAGGCGGAACTCCCCCTGCGGATCCGGTGGCTGGCCCGCTGTCGGCGCGGTCCGGCCGTGCCCAGACTCGGCGGCATGACGTTCTCCATCGACGCTCCCGCCGCGGCCGCGACGGCCACCGAACCGGCGCGGGCCTCCGGCCTCGGCAGCGATTTCGCGAGGCTCTCCCGGCGCATCGCCGACGCGGGCCTGCTGGACCGGCGCCCTGGCTACTACACCGTGCGGCTCGGCCTGGTGATCGCGGCCCTGCTGGGCGGCACGGCGGCCTTCCTCGCGCTCGGCGACACCTGGTGGCAGCTGGCCGTCGCCGCCGCCATGGCCCTCGTCTTCGGCCAAGTGGCGCTCGTGGCACACGATCTGGCCCACCGTCAGGTCTTCCGTCGACGCCGCCCGAGCGAGATCTGGGGCCGCCTCTTCGGCAACCTCGCCATCGGCATGAGCTACGGGTGGTGGATGAACAAGCACACCCGTCACCACGCCAACCCCAACCACGAGGAACTCGACCCCGACGTCGCACCGGACATCCTGGTGTGGTCCACCGACCAGGCACGCGGCAGCAGCGGCCTGGCCCGGCTCGTCGGCGGCCACCAGGCGTTCCTGTTCCTCCCGCTGCTGACGCTGGAGGGCTTCAACCTGCACGTGTCGAGCGTGCGGGCACTGCGCTCGCCGGCCATGAAGAACCCGGTCGCGGAGGGCGCGCTGCTCCTCCTGCACTTCGCCGCCTACCTGTCCGCGCTGTTCCTGGTCCTCTCCCCCGGCAAGGCCGTGGCGTTCCTCGCCGTGCACCAGTGCCTCTTCGGCGTCTACCTCGGCTGCACCTTCGCCCCGAACCACAAGGGCATGCCCACCTTCACCGGCGACGAGCGGCCCGACTTCCTGCGGCGCCAGGTGCTCACCTCCCGCAACGTGCGGGGCGGCCGGTGCACGGACGTGCTGCTCGGCGGCCTCAACTACCAGATCGAGCACCACCTCTTCCCGAGCATGCCCACGCCTCATCTGCGGCGCGCCCAGGTGATCGTGCGCGCGTACTGCGCGGAGATCGGTGTGCCGTACCACGAGACCGGGCTGCTGCGGTCCTACCGCGAGGCCCTCACCCACCTGCACCGGGTGGGCGAACCCATCCGGCGCGGGCGCGGGGCGTCCTGAGACCGGGGCGGGCGCGACAGGCGGGGCGGCGGCACCCGGTCTCGCTTGCGGCGGCAGCCGGCCTCAGTCAACCGGTCCCCGTCGTCCACCTCGAACCACGGGGTACCGGCGTGGCCGCCGAGACGGGCGTGCAGCGTCCTCTCCTTGCCGCCGAAGGCGTCGCACAGGTCCAGGGCGCGCTGCCGGGGGTTGCCTGCGTCGTCCCACTGCAGCAGGAGGGTGCCCCGTCGGCTCGCTCAGCCCAGGGTGTCCAGCAGGGCGGTGACGTAGGCGTCCAGGCGCCCCTCCACCGTCCGCGTGGTCAGCTCCGTCCGGCCGGCCTCCTGCCACGGCCGTACCACCGACCGCACCTCGGTCGAGAACGCCAGGGCATCCAGCAGCCGCCAGTACAGCCGGTCGCCCGCGGCCGTGGCCGGCACCCCGCCGGCCTCCTCGTACGCCTCGGCGAACCGCAGACCCCACTCCGGTCCGTGCAGCATCGCGAGATTGCTGGAGCAGTGCGCCACATCGAGGTCGGCCGGCCCCCAGGAGGTCTCCACCCAGTCGACGACCCCGGTGATCCGGAGACCGGCCGGGCCGGGCGGGCCTGCCTGGCCGGGCGGTGTCACGTCGAACAGCACGTTGCCGGGGTGGAAGTCCCGGTGCAGGAAGCGTCCTTCGTAGGGGGGCGCGGGCTTGCGGATCACGTCTGCCGCCGCGGCCCACGCCACCGCGTCGGCGCCGTCCGGCGGGACGACGGCGTCGGCGGTCGTCCACGCCGTGTACGGCCGGGGCCGCTCGGCGGGGCGCACCGCGTGGATCGCGACGAGCTGACGGGCCAGCAGCGGGACGCGCGCCTCCAGTCCCCGGTCCTCGAGGACCGTCCGGCCCGGCAGATGCGTCATCAGGAGCGACGGGTACTCGCAGTGCGCGGCGGCCGGATCGACCGCGACCGGTACGGGAGCCGGCACACCCGTCCCCGCGAGCAGGGCGAGGACGCCGGCCTCGCGGTTCAGGAGCTCTCCGGCCTGCGCCGCGAAGAACGGGTCGGCGAAGGTCCGCAGCACCAGGTGACGGGTGGCCCCGTCCGGCGCGCCGACGGTCAGCCGCCGCATCTCGGCGGTGATGCCGCCGTGCAGTGTCTCGGTGGCGACGACCCGTTCACCGCGCGCCAGATGCCGGCCCACCCAGGCCAGCGCCAGCAGCCGGACGTCCACCGCCTCGTCGTCGTAGGACACGGTGTCAGCCCATCATCCGCCCGGCGGCACGCGCAACGGGGTTACCGGGTGCTGCCCGGGGGCCGCAGGGCGGCGGCGCCTGCCCGCATCATCGCGGACACGGGTGACCTCGCCCATTGCACGAGGTCGCGCGGCAGTCCGGTGTCCAGCTCGACGGTCACCCGCACGTAGCGGGTGTGCAGCCGGTTGACCTTGACGGGACGCGGTACGACCGCCTCCGGTCCGCGCTGCAGTGCGGCCCGGTAGGTGTCCTTGCGCTGGTTCATGCCCTGTCCTGTCGTTTGACGAGTTCGTCCGCGAGGTCCATGTACGCCGAGCCCTTGGCCTCCACCGGACCTCCGAAGGACTGCGCGTACAGGTCGAGCCGTGGAATGTGGGTGGACAGCACGTCGAAGCCCCGCTCGGTGAGAGCTTCGCGGGCGTCGGCGTCGGGCCCCGTGCGCGTGGCGTCGGCGCGGTTGGTCCGGTTGAGCAGCACGGCGGCGTGGGCCGGCTGGGCGCGCAGGGACTGAACGTCGCCCATCTCGCCGCCGATGGGCGCCATGCGGTCCAGTTCGATGGGGGCCGGAGTGACCGGCACGATCCACTCGCTCGCGTATCTCATGATGCTGCGGGCGATGTGCGCGTGGTCCTCCATCTGCGGGGCGTCGAAGACGACGGCCTGCCGCTCGCCCAGGAAGTCGTTCACCCGCCGGTGCACGTCACCCACCGGTAGGGCGACCACGGGAAACGGGAAGCCTCCCGCCAGTTCGCTCCACCGCAGCGCGGAGGAGGCGGGGTCGCTGTCGACCAGCAACGGGGGGATGCCCGACTCGTGAAGTGCGTGCGCCAGCCAGACCGCGCTGGTCGTCTTTCCCACCCCGGGCTTCAGGTTCACAAAGGCATAACTCAGCGGCACACGGGTCAACGTAGGGCCGCGAGGGGCCGCCGACCGCCGAGTCGGGGCACAGCCCGCCGTCGTTCACCCTGCGGCGCCGGTGAATCATCCGTATGGGCCAGCCACGCGAACCGGTGCCAGGCGACAACAGGGCCGGCAACGGCGTCACCACCGCGCCCCCGACGTCACGGGGCGCCGTCCGCCGTCGCACGCAACAGGTCTCGGTACTCCGAGTGCCCTCGTACGCACCGGCAATCCCCGCTCCGGGAGTCGACGACAACTCCTGGACCACCGCCGAACCTTGGCCTTCCCCGCGGATCCGGTGGGCTGACGGTGATCTGGAACAGGTAGAGACGGGACCTCGACATTCCTCGAAAGCGCAATCCCCACTGCACCCCCTCTCTTTCGGGAAGCGTGCCGGACGCGAATTCCCGTGCAGCCGCCGTCGCAGCCTCCAGCGTGATCATCTTTCACCACCCTTGTCTGTGAGTGGACTGCGTTCAGCGCCCACTCTGCTGCCTGAGGCCGGCATTGAGGCCGGCTCTGGCGGTATTGCGTATGCGCCGTGTGCGGCCGTCACCGGCGAGGATCCCGACGGCCGCGGCGCTCGCCCCGTCGGCGACCTTGAGCTGGAACCAGTTGCCCTGCCGATCCGCGATCATCGATCCTGACGAGGCCAATCGTCTCGGCTCGCGCCGGTTCCGTCGCACATCGCACCTGACTGGTGGCGGCGAGTGAGTGCAGAGGGGCCGGACCCGGGATCTGGGTCGGGTCACCACCGACTGTGCCGGCCGGCTCGACGCCATGACGCGGCAGTCCGGGGAACTCGTTCTTCTCTCTCGCAGGCGCCATGGGCCGATGCATCCACGGGCCACGGTCACCCTGCGCACGGGAGAGATCCGGCGGCCGGCGACGGGTGGTCTCCCGCCTCCGCAGCGCTCTCGCAGCGCGTGGAATTGGCCACAATTCCTATCTTTCGGACAGATGAGCCTATAAAAGTAGTTCTTTACGGCTGGCTGCACTCTGCCGTAACCGGCTCCAGGAATTCGACGACCTGCGTCACGGGAGAAGCGTTTGATCACGGCACGTAAGCGAACCACCGGACTGATGGCTACGGCCGGCGTTGTGGGCGGCATCCTCACGCTCACCGCTCTCGGCGGCACCGGCTACGCCGCCACCAGCGACAACGGCCCCGGAACTCACCCGACTTCGCAGGCGCAGACACAGCAGGCGAACGCCCAGGACGCTTCCGACGCCCGAATAAAGATCACGCCCGGGCAAGGTGCCTACGGCGTCGGAGTCAACGGCCCCGTCGAGGTCACCGTCCGCAACGGGCAGCTCACCAAGGTGATCATGACAGCCGTCGCGACCGGTACCGAGATTCCGGGCACCGTGTCCGCGGACGGCACGTCCTGGAAGCCGAACGGCCCCCTGGAGCGCGCCACCAGGTACCAGGTCGCCGCAGAGGCCTCGGACGCCGAGGGCCGCTCCGCCACCGGTAACGCCACGATCACCACGGTCTCCCCGGCCAACGACTTCGTCGGGCACGTCTCCCCCGAGGACGGCTCGACCGTCGGCGTGGGCATGCCGGTGTCGGTCACCTTCGGCAAGGCGGTCGGCGACAAGGCCGCCGTGGAGTCCGAGATCCAGGTCAGCTCCAGCAGCGGGCAGCGGGTCGTCGGTCACTGGCTCAACGACGCCCGCCTGGACTTCCGTCCCGAGACCTACTGGAAGCCCGGCTCCACCGTCACCGTCAAGCTCACCCGTGACGGCGTCCGGAAGACGGTCACGTTCCACGTCGGCCGGAGTCAGATCAGCACCGTGGACGCCGAAACCAAGCAGATGACCGTCGTACGGGACGGCAAGACGATCAGGACCATCCCGGTCTCGTCCGGCAGCGCCGAGCACCCGACGTACAACGGCCCGATGGTCATCTCCGAGAAGTTTTCGCAGACCCACATGAACGGTGCGACCGTCGGCCTGATGAAGGACGGCAAGGCCGCGTACGACATCGACGACGTACCGCACGCCATGCGCCTGACCGCTTCGGGCACGTTCATCCACGGCAACTACTGGGGTGCCGACTCGATCTTCGGCAGGGCCAACACCAGCCATGGCTGCGTGGGCCTCAACGACGTCGAGGGCGGCCGCGACGGCAGGCAGCCCGCCGCATGGTTCTTCGACAATTCGATGATCGGTGACGTCGTGGTCGTCAAGAACTCCGCGGACAAGGCCGCGCCGGCCCCGGACAACGGCCTCAGCGACTGGAACATGCCGTGGGCCGAGTGGGTCTCGGGCGGCACGACCGGCTGACCGATCCCCCCCGGCACGCATCGGCGCTGACCGATCCCCCCGGCACGCATCGGGGGTGCGGACCCCCGCTCGGGCGCGGTCGTCCGCGCCCGGTGAGCCGCGCCACGCAGCGCCTCGTCACTCACCCGGACAGAGTAATCACACTCCGTCATCCCCTTGTCCCCCTTGGCATGTCCCCCATTCGGAGTTGCGTCCGCATGGGGGACATGAGGCCGTGGATGTCGTGTCCCGCCGGATCTCACCCTCAGGAGGAGACATGGGCACGAGGAACAACGGCCGACCGGCCGACAGGCTGAGCGTCGTCTTCACCGTCCGCGTGATCGAGGGCGGCGAGGAGGGGTTCCTGGACGTGTACGACCAGCTCCGCAGGTCGGTCGCCCGGACCCCCGGTCACATCGTCGAGAGGCTGGGAGCGCCCGTGGACGGCTCCCGGCAGTGGGTCATCACCAGCGAGTGGCAGACGGCCGAGCACTTCTTCGCCTGGCAGCAGAGCGAGGAGCACCGCGCGCTGGTGGCTCCGCTGCGCCAGTGGGTCGACTCGACGCAGTCGCTGCGGTTCCGAGTCGTGAAGGAGACGACGGGGGTGACGTCATGACGCGCGCCTCCACCGGCACCGTCGCCGTACTCGGGCTCGGCACGATGGGCTCCGGCCTGGCCGCCCGCCTCCTCGACCGGGGAATGCGGGTCCGGGTCTGGAACCGCACCCCCGAGCGGGCAAAACCGCTTGCCGAAGCAGGCGCCTTCGTCGCCGCGCACCCCGCCGACGCCGTCGCGGGCACGAGTGCCGCCGTCTGCGTCGTCGCCGACGGCGAGGCCCTCGGCTCCGTGCTGCGCGGACCCGACGGCGTCCTGTCCAAGGGCTCCTACCCCGGTGTCCTCGTCTGCGCCAGCACCGTCTCCCCCGAAGAGGTCGTCCAGATCGCCGGCGACATCCCCTCCGTCGTGGACGTGGGCATGCTCGGCAACCGCGACCACGCCCGTGACGGTGAGCTCCGGCTCTTCGTCGGCGGCGAGGAGCAGGCCTTCGACGCCTGCCGCCCGCTGCTGGAGGCGCTGGGCAAGGAGGTCGTCCATCTGGGCGCACTCGGTTCCGGCATGCGGATGAAACTGTGCCTCAACCTCCTGATGGGCATCGAGGTGCAGGCCCTGGCCGAGGTCACCGAACTGGCGACCGCCTGCGGCCTCGACCGGCAGGCGGTCCTCAAGACGATCGCGGGCAGCGGTTTCGCCTCTCCGGTCATGGCGTTCAAGTCGAGGCGCCTGGGTTCCGGCCGCTTCGAGGAGCCGGACTTCCGGCTGCGGCTGATGGCGAAAGACCTCATGCTCGCTACCAAGCAGGCGGCGGCGGCCGGTCTGAGTCTGCCGCTGGCGACCGCCGCAGCCGAGACCCACGTCCGTGCCACCGAGCAGGGACTGGGCGACCAGGACTGTGCCGCGGTCACCCGCGCACTCACACCGAAACCGGGCAGCGACACGTGATCATCGACATCCACGGGCACCTCTCCCCGCCGGAAGCGGCCAAACGCTTCCCCATGCCTCCCAGCCTGACCGACGTCGACGGCATGCTCGCCGCTCGCGCCGAGGCCGGCATCGACCTCACCATCATCGGCAGCCCCGTCGGCGCCGGAGCGATGGCACGGGTACCGGGCGTGGACAACTACGCGCAACCACGAGACCGGCTGCGCGGCTTCCACGCCTGGATGTCGGGGCTGATCCGCAGGTTCCCCGACCGGTTGCGCGGCTACGTGTACGCCAACCCGTTCGGTGACGACGATCACCTCGAAGGGGTGCGGGAGACCCTGGAGGACCCGGCCTTCGTCGGCCTGATCACCACGTCCAGTGTCCACGGGGAGCTGCTCGGCTCCCCGCGCGCCGACTCCTTCTTCGCGCTGGCCGCGGAGGCGGGCGTACCCGTCCTGGTACACGCCCCGGCCGAACCGGTCGGCACGGAACGGGTGGACGAGATCGGCTTCGTCGAGCAGATCGGCCGGTTCGGCGACGTCACCATGGGCATGGCCATGATCGCCTTCGCGGGGTGGCTGGACAAGTACCCGGAGCTGCGGCTGATCGGCGCGACCGGCGGCGGCGCGATGGCGCTGCTGCCGGAGCGCCTGCAGACGGCGGCGCGCCCCCGGCACTGGGCCCAGGGCGCGCCGCCCTCCGGCCGGCCCGGGGCGGCCCCGGGCCCGTCGGCGGCCGGGGGGCCGGCGGTCGACCCGGCCGCGGCCCTGCGGCGCATGTACGTGGACACGAGCCCGTTCAGTTCGGCGCATCTGAGCCTGAACGCGGAGGTGCTGGGGCCCGAGCGGATGCTGTTCGGCACCGACTCACCGCCGCTGGCCGTGCCGCTGGAGGAGCAGATCCGCATGATCGAGAAGCTGCCGGTCGACAGGGCGTCGCAGCAGCTCGTCCTCGGTGGCAACGCCGAGGTTCTCTTCGACCTCAGGAGTCGTCCGTGACCACCACGCAAGAGGCCGTCGCCGCGGCCGAACGCTGCACCCCTGAGTTCCGGCGGGACCCCCACACGGTCTACGCACGCCTCCGCGACGCGGCCCCGGTCTGCCCCATGAGACCGCCGCACGGCAACGAGACCTACCTGATCACCCGGTACGAGGACGCGCGGGCCGCCCTGTCGGATCCGCGGTTGAGCAAGGACATGTACGGGGCCATGGACGCCTACCGGAGGATCTTCGGTGACTCGTCCGTCGCACTGGACGACAACATGCTCAACTCCGACGCGCCCAAGCACACGCGGCTGCGCCGACTGGTCAGTTCCGCGTTCACCGCACGGCGGGTGGAGGCTCTGCGGCCGAAGATCCAGGACGTCGTCCGGGGCCTGCTCGACGAGTGCCCGGTCCGGGAGCCGTTCGACCTGTTGCCGGCCTTCGCGTTCCCGCTGCCGATCATCGTGATCTGCGATCTGCTCGGTGTACCGCCCCAGGAGCGGGCGCGGATGCAGAACCTGTCCTCCGCGGTGGCCCAGAGCGGCTTCTACGAGGAGGCCAAGCGGGCCCAGCAGAAGGCGGAGGAGGACCTGCACGCGTACTTCTCCGATCTCATCGCCGCCAAGCGGAGGCGTCCGGGTGACGATCTCCTGAGCGCGCTCACCGCGGTCCGGGACGACGACGGCGGCCTGACCGGGAACGAGCTGGTCTCCACGGCGTTCCTGCTGATGTTCGCGGGTCACAAGACCACCGCGTACCAGATCGGCAACGCCGTGCACCACCTCCTGTCCCATCCCGGACAACTGCGCGCGGTGCGGGAGAACGGGGAGCTGATGCGTGCCGCGGTCGAGGAACTGGTGCGCTACGACGGCTCCGTGGAGACCGCGACGTTCCGTTACGCGACCGAGGACGTGGAGTACGGCGGGACCCGGATCCCCAAGGGCGCCCTGGTCCAGATCGCGATCAGTTCGGCCAACCGCGATCCGCTGAAGTTCGACGCCCCGGACGAACTGAACGTGACGCGCCCGGGCAACGCGCAGGACGCGCATCTGGGGTTCGGGCACGGCAGCCACTACTGCCTGGGAGCCCCGCTGGCCCGGCTGGTGACGCAACTGGCGCTCACCGCCCTGTCCGACCGGTTCCCGAGGATGGCCCTGGCCGACCCTCGCGCCCAAGCACGCTGGCTGGAGGTCCCCTTCCCGGCCTTCCGCGGCCTCGCGGAGCTCCCGGTCGTGCTCGATCCCGCCGGCTGACCGACGCACCACGAAAACACGGTGTCCTGGTTGTCCTCGGCAGGCCAGCCGGCCGTCACCGCCGTCCGCCGAGAAAATCGAGGATGTGACCGAAGACGTCCAGGGCGGCGCCCCGGCCGAGGAACGTGTCCAGGTGGCCGTAACCGGGGATCTCGGTGTAGGACACGTCCAACTGGGGCTGGCGCTCGGCGAGTACGTCGTGGCAAAGCCGCTGGGAGTCCAGCCACAGCCCGTTGTCGCTGCCGGCGAGCAGCAGCACGGGGGTGTCGATCCGGCCGGCCGCGTCCAGCGCATTGGGCGGCAGCTGACGGTAGCGGTGGTCGGTTTCGTGCCAGCGGACCACGCTGCGGGCCAGCTCGATGCGGCGCAGGTGGGGCAGGATCCACAGCGGCGCGGGGCCGAGGAGGTCGGCGAGGCGGTCGTGGGTGGCCTCGGACAGGTTCTCGTGCACGAAGAGCGAGGCGCCCGTGCCCCAGGCGGAATTGTGCAGGATCTGGCAGGTCGGGTCCGGGCAGCTCGCCTTCCGTGAGGCCAGCGCGAACAACGGGGTGTACTTCGACCACAGGCCCACCTTGCGGAAGTCGACCGGGACGTGGTCGATCCGCGTCTTCAGCAGCTCCCCCGCCAGTGACATCCGCAGCGATGTCCGGCCGGCCAGTTTCGGCGTCAGGAACACACCCTGGGACACCACGCCGGCGAGGCCCGGCACCAGGCCCGCCGCCATGCTCAGGGACAGCGTGAGCGAGCCGATGCAGTGGGCGACCACGAACACCGGACGGTCGCCCACGCGCTCGCGGACGTGGTGGACGGCCGCGGGGATGTCGTACAGGGCCACGTCGTCGTACGTGTACCTCTGGCCGGTCTCGTTGTACGGCAGCCGGCAGCTGCCCCGCCAGTCCAGCAGCCAGGGCTCGTAGCCGTCGTCGAGGAGAACGTCGACCAGATTGCGGGTCTCCGGCAGCAGGAACATGTCGGCGGACGCGGTGTGTCCGTGCAGGAGCAGCACGGCGGGGCGGTCCGCGGCGCCGGTGTGTACGCGGGTCAGGCCGAGCCGGACGCCGTCGCCCGCCCGGAAGGGGATCTCCTCGACGCGGGCCGGGTCGAGGCGGTGGTGCAGCGGGCGCAGGGCCGCGGTGGTCCTGACCCGGGGCAGCGCCGACCCGCCGGCGCGGGAGGTGGTCGTCCTGAAGATCATCGGTGGCGCTCCGTGAGGGTCGGGGTGCGGCGCAGGTCGAGCAGGTCCGCGGCGGCGCGGGCGAAGGGGCCGAGCAGGCCGCGGCCCATCTCCAGGCCGAACCAGGCGAGCCAGGTCAGCTTGGCCGCCCGCTTCTCCTGACTGGTCAGACGCGGGTCGACCTTGATTCCGTCGATCTGGTCGCGGACGTAGGAGTCCGCGGGCACGACGACCTCGCCCGCCAGGCTCGCCGCCTCGCCCTCGCGGCCGATCCGCACGGTCAGCGCGCGGGTCTGCCGCCACAGGTCGCGGCGGGCCCGGGCGTACTTGTGCCCCTCCAGCCACCAGTGGCCGCCGTCGGCGTCGCGCAACCGCAGCCGGTAGCGCAGGAGTTGGTGCCTGAGTCCGTGCTGCTGCGGGATCCCCTCCTCGGGGCGGATCCAGACGTCGCCGCGCTCGACGGTCAGCGGCTCGGGATGTACGGCGGTGCAGACGACCTCGCCGGTCACGTCCACCCGGCGCTCCTTCACCAGCTGGTACATGCCGGCGATGGAGAGGGTGAGCGCCATGGAGCAGGGGGTGTCGGCGGGGGCGCCGACCGGTCCCACGCTGCCCTCCGTCGTCTCCGAGAACCACAAGTAGGGCTGGTCGTCCTTGTGCGGCAGCCTGGCGAGGCCGTCCTGGGCGAGCCGCTCGAAGGTGCTGAGCTGGGCCTGCGCGTCGTAGCGGGTTGCGGGCGGCAGCCCCAGCGCCGCGACCAGCGCGGCGGTGCGTGCGCCTCCGGCCGCCGGGCCCTTCAGGGTCGCCTCACACAGCTTGAGAGCGGTAGGGCTCTGCAACACCCTGGAAAGGAAGGCGAGTTCGGGGACCGGCTCGGCCTCCAGGCGGGCCAGAGCGTCGGTGCGCCACTCGTCCCAGTCCTGGACGCGCACGTGCATACCTCCGAGCGCCATGTCACGGACGACGTCGTCGAGGGTGTTCGGCACACCGGTGAGGTTGTAGTCGTAGCCCCAGGCGTCGGGCTCGCAGATCGCGGCGACGGCGACCCGGCTCACCCAGTCCACCGGGGCCGCGTTCAGGTAGCGGAAGGCGGGTACGGTGCGGAAGCGGCCGAAGGCCGAGACGAGGCCGCTGCTGAGGTCCTGCGGGTTGCAGGCGCCGGTCTTCGTGTGGCCGCCGATGCCGCCGGGGCGCAGCGCGGTGACGACCAGGCCGTGGTCGCGGGCACGGCGCAGGGCGACCTCGGCGGCCCACTTCGACTGGTCGTAGCCCGAGACGAGCCGGTCGACGTGGGCGAGTGGGTCGTCCTCGCCCATGGAGGTGATGCCGACCTCGTTGAAGACGGCGATCGAGGAGATGTGGTGCAGCGGCTTGGGCCGCCCGGTGGCCGCGAGTTCGGCGAGGGTGAGCGCGCCGAGGACGTTGCTCGCCCGCAGCGACTGGTAGCCGCGCAGGAAGTCCACGGCCGCGGCCACACTCACGACGCTGTCCAGTGCGTGGGCGAGCGTGTGCCACAGTTCGTCGGACAGGCCGAGCCGCGGCCGCCGGATGTCGCCGGGCAGCACGGTCACCCGGCGCCGCACCTCCGACGACCAGGGCAGTCGGTGACTCTTCAGCGCCTCGCCGAGCCGGGCGACGGCCGTCTCCTCGTCGGCCGCACGGACCAGGCAATGGACGTGCGCGTCACTGTGCCGGAGCAGGTCGAGCAGCATGTGACTGCCGAGAAAGCCGGTGGCGCCGGTCAGCAGGATCCGGCGGGGCGGCAGCGGCTCGGGCACGTCGGCGAACGGCAGTCGGTCGGCGAGGCTCAGATCGGCGAGGATCTGCTCAAGGTCCTCGGGGCGCGCCCTGCTGTACCGTTCGTCGCCACTGCCGGCACGGGGGCGAGGCGCCGGTGAGGTGCGCGGAGTCGGCGTCGGAAGGGTGCGCGGGGCGAGAGCCGGACGGGCGCCCGCTGCCGGGAGCGGCAGCGTGCCAGGTGCCGGAGCCGCGACAGCACCTGCGCCGGCAGCCGGCCGCGCACCGGCGACCGGAGCCGGCGGCGTGCCCTGGGCGGTGGGCGCCGGGGTGCCCGCGTGCACGGCCCGCGGGGTGGCGTCGCTCGACGCTTCGGCCCCGGTCGCCCGCAGCCAGCGCCGGGCGAGACTGACCGGACGGGCGTCGGCGAACACCTCGTCCAGGTCGAACTCGATGCCCAGCTCGCCCTCCAGCTCCGCGACGAGTTCCACGGCGTGCACGGACGTGCCCCCCGCGTCGAAGAAGTCGGCGTCGGGCGCCAGGTGTCCCGCGGGCAGATGGCGGCCCGCCGCGGCGGCGATGGCCGCGGCCACGCCGTCCACGTCCCGGAGCGGGGCGGGGGCGGCACCGGAGTCCGCACCGGTGGCGGCCTGCATCACCCTGGCCAGCAGGTCGTCCACGCCGAGCCCGCCACCACCGCGCTCGATCGCCTCGGCGGTGGCCCGCTGCCCGGATTCCTCGGTCATGTCACGCATGAGAGCCCTTCACGATGTGCGCGTCCTCATCCTTTGCTTCCGACATCCGAGGAAGTCCTCGCCTGCTTGCTGGGGCACGTCCTCACGGCTGCTCCCAGGACCGGAACGCCCTCAGGTGGTCCGGTGCGACCACGGCCTCCAGGCGCTCGTCGTCCTGGTCACCGCCGCCGAGCGCGGCCACCAGTCGCCGTGCCGGTACGTTGCGCTCCGTGCGCTCCGCCGTCAGCCGGACTTTCGTGCAGCCCAGTTCCTCGGCACGGTCGGCCAGCCACTGCAACAGGCGTTCCTCGACCCCTCGGCCGAGCGCCCGGCAGCTCATCAGCCAGCCCATGACCTCGAGTTGGCCGCGGTCCGCGCACAGGGCGAGGAGGGCGATCTGCCCGTAGTCACCGAACCGGTCCCGGGCCGCCGCCGTCCACACCTCGCCCCGCTCCCGCCACCGGGCGACGTCGCCGCCGTCGGCCGACCGGGAGTGGAGCGCGAACTGGTTGGTGCGGCGGACGAGTTGCTCGGCCCGCCGTACGTCGGCCTCGGACAGCGCCCGGACGTCGACCTCCAGCTCCAGCTGCGCGAGGAACTCCTCGAAGCCGGCCGCTTCGCGGACGGTCTCCCGCTCCCGCTCCTGCGCGTAGAACCCGGCCCGCAGCGCGTCCTCGGCGGTCGCCGCCGCCGGGACCAGCGGCCACAACCGGCCCAGGAACTCCTCCAGTTCGTCCGCGGCCGGGCAGGTCACCGACAGCATCTGCGGCAGCGCGGAGCGCGCCTTGGCGATCTCGGCGGGGTTGTCGTCCAGGAACAGGAAGCTGTCCAGGCCGAGGCCGAGCGTGCGTGCGGCCTCGGCCAGGCGGCCCGGCTTCGGCTCCCAGGCGGCCGACAGCACGCTGAAGTGCTCCGCCCTCAGCAGGCTGTCCGGGCGCTCCAGGACGGCGCGGACCGTGACCTCGTCGTTGTTGCTGACGAGCGCCAGCAGCGCGCCCGTCTCGCGCCACTGCAGCAGCCTGCGCGCGAGCAGGGCACGCGGGCCGGACAGGTCGACGGCCTCGGGGCCGATCTCGCCGGCGACCCCGCCCCACAGGGTCTCGTCGCCGTCCACCGCGATCACCTTGGGCGCGGGGCGCAGCACCGCCCGTACGACCTCGCCGAGCCGTAGCGCCACGGCCGCCTGGAAGGGCGGTGTGAAGGGCAGGTGGGCCAGCCGCTCGGTCCGCTCGTCGAAGCGCTCCCCGCCCGGGTGGTGCCGGGTCCAGTCGTCGGGGCCGAGCACCGCGATGCCGGGCAGCCCGGCCAGGTCGGCGGCGACCTCGCGCTCCCACCGCGTCAGTCGGTCCTCCTGACGGGCGGCGGGCAGGAAGCCGACGATCAGCGGCTTGCGGGTGCGTGCCGACAGGGCCTTCAGCGCGGTCGGGTAGGCGGTGCGCAGCTCGGCGAGCAGCGCGTCGTCGACCGGGCCGAAGCGCTCCAGGTCCACCGCCCGCAGCAGCACCGCACCCACCGCGGTCGCGGGGTCGGCGAAGACGCCCGAGGGGTCCTGGAGACTCGCGAGGACGTGGTGGTACGGCGCCTCGGTGATCGCCGGTCCGCCGGCCCCGGCCCCGTTCTCGACAGCTGCCTCGCACATCAGCGGGAGGTTGCCGAGGGCGAAGGTGGCGGCGAGGGCCAGGGACCGGCGAGGTGCGGGCGCCGTACCCGCGGGAGCCGAGGTGCCGGCCCGCGCCGGTGCCGCAGGGTCCTCAGCGGCCTCCCCCAGCAACCGCAGGAACTCCTCCCCCAGCTCGGCGGTGGCCGCGGCGTCCAGGATGTCCACGTTGTGGTCGAGCCGGACGCGTGCCGCGTTCGGGGTCATGGTGATCATCAGGTCGAGGTCGGAGTAGCCGGTGCCGGCCGGCAGCACCTCCAGCCGGGTGAGGTGGCGCGAGGACTGTACGTAGTTGAAGTAGACCTCGACGAGCGGCGCGTTCTCCCGGTGCAGGCCCTGCCGGGCCAGGGTGGCCAGGACGTCGGTGAACATGGCGCCCTTGGCCAGGAGGCGCTGCAGGCGCGCGTCGGTGCGGCGCAGCACCTCGGCCACCTGTTCGCCCGCGCGGGCCTCGGCCGGGAACGGCACCGGCACGCCGAAGAAGCCCACCGCGTCGTACGCGTCGGCGTGGATGCGGGTGTCCACGGGCACGGCGAGCACGAACCGCTCCCGTTCCCGCTTCCTGGCCAGCAGCACCGTCAGGGTGCCGAGGCAGAAGGCGGCGGGAGTGACGGCCAGCCTGCTCGCGGCCGCCGCGACCCGTTCCATCAGCCCGTCGGGAATCGTCGCGGTCACGCTGCCGGCCCGGTAGGACCGGGTCGCCGGGGTCGAGCGGTCCAGCTCCAGGTCGAGCCGCTCGCTGCCGTGGAAGTGCTCGCGCCACTCGGCGCCCGCCCCCTCGCCGCCCTGCTGGGCCTCGATGAGCAGGGCGATGTCGCGGTTGGTGACAGCGGCGTCGAGGGGGGTGCCGGACAGTTCCGCGTCGATCTCCCCGGCCACGAGCAGCAGCGACTGCAGGTCGCTGACCGCGTGGTGCGCGCCGAACACCAGGATCTGGCCGTGTGTGCCGCCGTCCACCAGCTCGAACCGCCACAGCGGTGTCGTCGCCAGGTCGAACGGCGGCTCCATCAGGGCGCGCAGGCGCTCGGCGCCGTCGAGTGGGCCTTCGACGGCCGTGCAGCGCAGCACCGGCTCCGCCGGCTCCCGGTCCACGCGCAGCTGCCGGACGCCGTCCTCCCCGGTGATGATCGCGGTGCGCAGGGCCGCGTGTCGCGCGACGAGCCGCGTGAGGATGCCGGTGAGCGTCTCCGGTGTGGTCGGCGCGATCAGCCGTACGGCGAGGCCGATGCCGTGCGCCGCGTCCGGCATGCCCGGCCGGGCGCTGCGCAGCAGTCGTACGACGTCGCGCGTCGCGGGCCGCAGTTCGGTCTCCGGGACCTCCCGGGCGGGGTCGCCGGAGTCCTGCCGCGCCACGGCGCCCCGCTCCGGAAGGCCCTCGGCCAGAGCCCGGGCGAGGCCGCGGATGTCGGACGCCGCGAACACGTCCGCGGCCGACGGGTCCACGCCCAGTTCGCGGACGAAGGCGTTGCGCAACCGCACCAGCATCAGGGAGTCCAGGCCCAGTTCCTTCAGGGCCGTGCTCGCCGACGCGTCGACCGCTCCTCCGGAGACCTCGCCGACCCGGGCCCGGACGTACGCCTCCAGCCAGGTGGCCCGGTCCTGGTCGGTCGTCGCCGCGAACACCTTCGTGACGAGGTCGTCCGAGGCGGCCGTGCCCGCCGGGACGGTGACCAGGTCGCCCAGGATCGGGCGGGTGCGCACGGCGTCGGGGACGAGCGTCAGCACCTCCCGGTCCAGGGCGATCGGCGCGAGCTGGCGGCGGGCGGTGGCCAGGACCCGCTCGAACAGCTCGCCGCCCTCCTGCGGCGAGAACGCGACCAGGCCCGAGCGGCTGGTCTCGGCGGCCCGGACGCCGGACTCGCCGACCATGCCGACACCGGCCCAGGCACCCCAGTCCAGGCTCAGCGCCCGGCGGTTCGCGTGGGAAAGGTGGTGTGCCCAGGCGTCGAGGAAGGCGTTCGCCGCCGAGTACGGGCTCTGCCCGGCCGACCCGAGGAGTCCTGCCGCGGAGGCGAACAGGACCAGGTTCCGGGCCTCCGGGATCAGCTCGGTGAGGAGAGCGGTGCCCAGGACCTTCGGGGCGAGGACGCGCAGGACGCGTTCGTCGGTCAGGTTCGCCACCGTGGCGTCGTCGAGCACACCAGCGGTGTGCACGACCGTGGCGACCGGGCCGCAGGCGTGCCGTACGGCGTCCAGGGCGGCCGTGAGACTCTCCCGGTCGGCGACGTCGGCGCGGGCCAGGTGCACGGTGACGCCTCGCTCTTCCAGACCCGTGATCCAGTTGCCGGCCTCCGCGTCGGGTGTGCCCCGGCTCAGGAGAGCCAGTCGGCGGGCGCCGCGGCGGACCAGCCGCTCGGCGACGACGCGGCCGAGGCCGCCCAGACCGCCGGTGATCAGGTGCACACCGTCCACTGAGGTCTCGCCTTGGTGGCCGTCGTCCGGGCGGGTGTGGGCCAGGCGCGGTACCAGGCGGCCGGTGCCGCGCAGCGCGACGAGCCGTTCGTCGTCGGCGTGCCTGAGCTGGGTCCACAGGGCGTCGACGCCGTCGGTGGGCGGCAGGTCGATCAGCGTGGTCGACAGCTCCGGGTACTCCTGCGCCACCGTGAGCCCGAAGCCCCAGGCGAGCGCCTGCTGCGGGTTGGTCACCCCGGTGCTGTCGCCGGCTGCCTGACTGCCGCGTACGACCACGAACAGGCGCGGAGCCCGGCCCTGCGGACGGCCGACGAGGGCGCGCACCAGGTGCAGGGTGCTCAGGCAGCACAGTCGCGCCGCCTGCTCGGCCGATCCGGCGTCGGCGATCGCCGGGGCGTCGAGGGCGGTCAGCTGCACCACCTGCTCGGGCGGTCCGCCCGCGAAGGCCTCCTCCAGCAGCCGGGCCAGGTGGCCGGGGTCGGCCGGATCGAGGACGTAGCGTCCCGGTCCCTCGATGGCGAAGGCGGTGCCCCGGCGGGCGACGACGTGCGGCACCGAGGAGCCGAACCGCTCGCCGAGCGCATCCGCCACCCCGGTGTCGTCGGCCAGGATCAGCCAGCTTCCCTTCACCGGCGGTTCCTGCGCCACCGGGCGCGGGTGCCAGCGGGTCTCGAAGAGGGCGCCGTCCGGCGGCGAGAGCGCGGCCAGCCGGAACTCCTCGATCTCCAGGACGAGTTGTTCGTCCTCGTCCCAGATCCTGATGTCCAGGGTGGCGGTGTCGCCGGACACGGAACGCAGTGCGCAGCCGGCCCAGGCAGGCGTGGTGCGCCGGCCGGTGAACCGCAGCCGCCCCGCCCCGGCGGGCACGAACGCCCGGCCCTCGGGCGCGTCCTGAGGCAGGGCGGCCGTGTGGAAGGCGGAGTCGAGGACCGCGGGATGCAGCAGATGACCCGCGGGGGGCCTGGCGGCCAGCCTGCCCAGGGCCGCCGAGTGGCCGCGGCGGCCCTGCTCCAGGCCCCGGAAGGCGGGGCCGTGGTCGATGCCGAGGGCGCTCAGCCCGGCGTACACCGCCGGCAGGTCCGCCTCCTGCGTGCACTGCTCACGCACGGTGCTGAGCCGCAAGTCGTCGAGCCGTGCGTCGGGCGGGGGCTGCTCGCCGGTCACCGCGACGCGTCCGCCGACGTGCCGCACCCACCGCGGGCTCCGCTCGCCGGCGCCCGCGGAGGCGACGGTGAAGGACCGGAAGCCGTCCCGGGCGGGCCGCAGCACCAGCTGCACCCGTACGGGCCGTTCGGGATCCATCCGCAACGGCTGCACGAACTCGATCTCGCTCAGCTGGACTTGGCGCCCGTCCTGCACCGCGGAGGCCGCCTCCAGCACCATGTCGAGGAAGACGGCGCCGGGCAGCCAGACCTCGCCGTCCACCCGGTGGTCACTCAGATAGGCGAAGCGGCTGTCCCGCAGGTCGATGTCGCTCTGGAACAGGTGCCGGTCGGGCTCGTCACTGGACTCGAGGTGGGTGCCGAGGAGCGGTGAGGAGCCCGTGGTCGTGGCCGGGGCGGGCGTGAGCCAGTGGCGTTCGCGGGCGAAGGCGTACGTCGGCAGACCGACGCGACGGCCTTGCGGGAACAGCGCGGGCCAGTCGGGCGTGTGGCCCGCGACGTACAGCTCGCCGGCCCCGCGCAGCAGCATGCCGGGTCCGTCCTGCTGACGGCGCAGCGAGCCGACGCCGGCCACGTCGATGCCGGCTTCGGCCGCAACCGCCTCGATGGACGACAGCAGCGACGGGTGCGGGCTGAGCTCGACGAAGTAGCGGTAGCCGTCGTCCAGCATCCGTCGGACGGTGTCGGCGAACCGGACGGGCTGCCTGAGGTTGGCGTACCAGTACCCGGCGTCCAGCCGGTCGCCGGAGACGGGTTCGGCCAGCACCGTCGAGTACAGCGGGGTCGACGCCCGCGCCCCCCGGATGCCGGAGAAGCGGTCGAGCAGCTCCTCGCACAGGGGCTCCATCAGCGGGGTGTGCGAGGCAAACGGCGTCGACAGCCGTCGTACGGCGATCCCACGCTCCTCGAGCCCGCGGCGCAGCTCGGCCAGCGCGTCGGCGGCGCCGGAGACGGCCGTGGAGCCCGCGCTGTTGACCGCGGCGACGAACAGCCGGCCCGCGTAGGGGGCGAGCAGTTCCTCGACCCGCGCCCGCGGCAGTTCCACCGCGACCATGCCACCCTGCCCGACCAGCGGGACGACGGCCTCGGCCCGACCGGTCACCACAGCCACGGCGTCGTCCAGGCCGAGGGCGCCCGCGCTGTACGCGGCGGCGATCTCGCCCAGGCTGTGCCCGACCACGGCGTCCGGGACCACGCCGAGGGCCCGCCACGCGACGGCCAGCGCCGCGTCGACCGCGAACAGCACCGGTTGCAGGCACTCGGTCCGATGCAGCGGGGAGAACTCCTCCGGTGCCCGCAGCGCGTTGAGCACCGACCAGCCGACGTGCCGCCGCACCGCCTCGTCGATCCGGGTCAGCTCCTCGCGGAACGCCGCCGACCCGGCCAGCAACTCCATGCCCATGCCGGGCCATTGGCCGCCGTGCCCGGCGAAGACGAAGGCCACCCTGCCCGTCTCCTCCTCCCGCGGCGTGACCGGTTGCGCCCGTCCGCCGCTCAACGCGTCGAGTGCGGCGCGCAGTTCGTCCACGTCGCCCGCCGTGACGGCCGCCCGCCAGGGGAAGTGGCTGCGGTGCCGGGCCAGGGTGTAGGCGACGTCCGGCAGCGGCGTGTCCCCGGTCAGGTGCCGGGCCAGCCGGGCGGCCTGTCCGCGCAGCGCGGCCTCGCTCCGCCCGGACAGGGTGAACAGCCGCTTGCCGGGCGGCGGTTCACCCGCGAGACCGGGCTCCGGCGCGGACGACGGGGCCTCCTCCACGATCACATGGCTGTTGGTCCCGCTGATCCCGAAGGCGCTGACGCCGGCCCGCCGGACGCGCGCCTTCTCCGCCGGCCACGGCACGGCTTCCTGCAGCAGCCGCAGGCCGCTGTCGGACCACTCGACGTGCCGGCTCGGTGTGCCGGCGTGCAGGGTGGCCGGCAGTATCCCGTAGCGCAGCGACTGCACCACCTTGATCAGCCCTGCGATGCCCGAGGCGGCCTGCGTGTGCCCGAGGTTGGACTTGAGCGAGCCCAGGTACAGCGGGCGGTGCCGGGGGCGGGAGGCACCGAAGACCTGCGCCAGGGCGTTCGCCTCGATCGGGTCGCCCAGCGTGGTGCCCGTGCCGTGCGCCTCCACGTAGTCGATGTCGGCGGGTTCGAGGCCGGACAGCTCAAGGGCCCGCCGGATCACCTGTTCCTGCGCCGGGCCGTTGGGCGCGGACAGGCCCTGGCTGCGACCGTCCTGGTTGACGGCCGTGCCGCGCAGCACCGCAAGCACCTCGTCGCCGTCCCGCCGCGCGTCGCTCAGCCGCTTCAGTACGAGCATGCCGGCGCCCTCCGCCCAGACGGCGCCGTCGGCGTCGTCGGAGAAGGAACGGCAGCGGCCGGTCGGGGACAGGCCCCGCAGCCGGCTGAACTCCACGAAGGTCTGCGGGGTCACCATGAGCGTCACACCGCCGGCCAGCGCCAGGTCGCAGTCGCCCGACCGCAGCGCCTGCGCCGCCAGGTGCACCGCGACGAGCGACGACGAGCACGCCGTGTCCACCGTCAGCGCCGGGCCGTGCAGCCCGAGCGCGTACGCCAGCCGGCCCGAGGCCACGCTGAGCGCCGACCCGGTGCCGACGTACCCGTCCAGCTGGTCCAGCCGCGAGCCCGAAAGGTAGTCGCTGCCGAACATGCCGACGTACACGCCGGCGGTGCTGCCCGCCAGTTCGGCGGGCACGATCCCGGCGCGCTCCAGCGCCTCCCACGCGGTCTCCAGCAACAGCCGCTGCTGCGGGTCCATCGCGGCCGCCTCCTTCGGGGTGATGCCGAAGAAGCCCGCGTCGAAGGACTCGATGTCGTCCAGGAAGCCGCCCTCCCGGGCGTACGACTTGCCCGGCGCCTCCGGGTCGGGGTCGTACAGCGACTCGACGTCCCAGCGCCCGGCCGGGAACGGGCCGACCGCGTCACGGCCCTCGGCGACCAGCTGCCACAGCTCCTCCGGGTCACCCGCGCCGCCCGGCAGGCGGCAGGCCATGGCCACCAGGGCGACCGGCTCGTCGTGCGCCGCGGTGCGGGGGTGCGGCGCGGCGGCGGGGCGGCGGGCCGTGGGGCCGCTCGTCGCGATCACGGTGGCCAGCAGGTGTTCGGCGAGGCGGGCGGGGGTGGGGTGGTCGAACAGCAGGGTGGCCGGGAGCCGGGAGCCGAGGCGGGCGCCGATGCGGTTACGGAGCTCCACCGCCGTCACCGAGTCCATGCCGAGGTCGCGCAGCGGCCGGTCGGCGCGGACGGACTCCGCCGAGCGCAGACCGAGGGCGCGGGAGGCCTCCTCGCGGACCAGGGCCAGGACGCGGTCGGCGCGCTCGGCCTCCGGCAGCCGCGAAAGCCGGTCCGCCAGGCCGTCCGCGCCGTCCTGCCCGGTGCGGGGCGCGGGCAGCAGGGAGCGCCACAGCGCGGCCGCACCGGCCGTGGTCTCACGCAGGCGGGGCAGGTCGAGCGCCCAGGCGACCAGGTGCGGGGCGTCCCGGCGCAGCGCGAGTTCGACGAGGTCGCGGCCCTGTTCCGGGGGCAGGGCGCGGTGGCCGAGGCGGGCCATCCGCTCCAGGTCGGCGTGTTCGGCGGCGAGACCCTCGCCCGCCCAGGCGCCGAAGGAAATCGACACCGCGGGCAGCCCCGAGGCGCGCCGGTGGTGGGCGAGTTGGTCGAGGAAGGCGTTGGCGGCGGCGTAGTTGGCCTGGCCCGCGTTGCCGACGACACCGGCGGCGGAGGAGACCAGCAGGAACAGGTCGAGCTGCGCGTCCGCGGTGAGCCGGTGCAGGTGGGTGGCGCCGTCCACCTTGGGGCTGAGCACCCGCGTGAGGCGTTCGGGGGTCAGCTCGGCGACCACTCCGTCGTCCAGGACGCCGGCGCAGTGCACGACGCCGCGGAGTTCGCCGGCGACCGGATTGACGATGTCGGCCAAGGCCGCGGCATCGGCGACGTCGCAGGCCGCCACCTCGACCGCGGCGCCGAGCGCCGCCAGTTCCGCGACGACCTCCGCCGCGCGCGGGTCGTCGGCTCCGCGCCGGGACGTCAGCAGCAGGCGGGGCACGCCCCGTTCGGCGAGGAGCCGGGCGATGTGGCGTCCGACTGCGCCGAGGCCTCCGGTGATCAGTACGGTGCCGTCGACGGGTGTCCGTGCACGGTCCGTGTCGGCGGCGCGGGCGCGCACGAGCCGGGGCACGAGCAAGCTGCCCGCGCGTCCGGCGAGTTCGGGCTCGTCCCGGTGCGCGACGGCGGCGAGCAGGGCAGCCGCGGGATCGGTGTCCTCGAGGTCGAGCAGCGTCAGCCCGAGGTCCGGATGCTCGGCACGGGCGCTGCGGGCCAGGCCCCACAGCGCCGACTGGGCGAGGCCCGGCACGGTGTCCCGGTCGTCGGCCGCGACCGCGCCGCGGGTCACCCAGACGGTCCGGGTGGGTGCCTTCTCCTGTGCGGCGAGTGTCTGCAGTTCGGCCAGCGCGGCTTCCGTCACCTGCCGTGCGGCGGCGGCCGTCTCGGCGTCCTCGGCCGGTGGTGGCCAGAACCGTACGAGCACGTCGCCACCCGTGTCACGACATGGGATCCCCGCGGCCTGGAGGCCGCGCAGGGCCGCGACGACGTCCGGGTCGGACGGATCGCCGACGACCGTCCAGTCACCGGCCGGTTGCCGGACGCTCGGTTCGGGCGCGGCCGTCCAGGCCACCTCGTACAGGTGCCGCCCGTTGCCCGAACCGCCGACGAGATCCGCCGGGCTCGCGGCCCGCAGCCGTACCCCCTCCAGCCGGCCCACGGGGAAGCCGTCGGCGTCCCACAGCGTCACGTCCAGCGTGAGATCCGTTTCGGTGACGCCGGTGCGCCGCACGAGCACGGTGAGGTCGTCGGCGCCGCGGTGCGACAGCGCTGCGCGGCCCACCGCGACCGGAAGGAGCACCCGGCCATCGGGGGCGGCGCCTCCTTCGAGAGCCGCGGCCACGTGCAGCGCCGCATCCAGCAGCGCGGGGTGGACCGGGTAGGGGTCGGCCAGGTCGTGGGCCACGGACGGCAGCGACAGCCGGGCCAGCAGCTCGCCGGCGCCGGTCACCACCGCCTCCCGTACGCCCTGGAAGGCCGGACCGTAACCGAGGCCGAGCCCGGTCAGCCGCTCGTACGTGTCCGGGCTCCAGGCGGGCTCCGCCGCCTGAGGCCACACCGGCGGCCGCCCCGCCACCGGGGTCGTCCCGGCCGCCGAGGCGGTGGCGTGCTGGGTCCAGGTGGCCTCCTGGCCGCGCGGGCGGCTGTGCACGGTGAGCTCGGGTGCCGGGCCGGCGGTGACCACCTCGACGGACACCTCCACCGTGCCGGATGCGGGCAGCACGAGGGGTGCGAGCAACAGCAGGTCGGTCACGTCGGCCGGCTCGTCCGGGCGGGCCACGGCGAGGGCGGCCCGGCACAGCTCCAGCAGGGTCGTGCCGGACATCACGGTCCGGCCGAACACGGTGTGGTCGGACAGCCAGTCGGCGGTGGCCGGGGACCACTCGTTGCGGAAGGTCCAGCGGGTCTCGTCGGCCGACTGCAACTGGACGCCGAGCAACGGGTGCGCGGCACGGTCGAACAGGCCCGGACCACCCGAAGCGGACTCGGGTGCGATCCAGTGGCGCCGGGTGTCCCAGGCGTAGGTCGGCAGGTCCGCCCACGCGGTGTCGGCGACCATGCGCCGCAAGTCCAAGCGCTTTCCGTGGACGTGCAGTTCGGCGGCGGCGCGGTCCAGACAGGCGGGTCCGTCCTCGTCGCGGCGGAGGGAGCCGACGACGACCAGTTCGTGGCCCAGGTCCTCGCCGCTCGTGTGCATCGCGGTGAGCAGGGACGGATGCGGGCTGAGTTCGACGAAGTGGCGGTAGCCGTCCGCCGCCATGCGCTCCACCGCAGGCGCGAAGCGGACGGGCTCGCGCAGGTTGGTGTACCAGTAGTCGGCCTCCAGCTCCTCGGTGACCGGCTCACCGGTGACGGTGGAGTACCAGACGACCGACGTGGGGTACGTGGTCACGCCGTCGAGCTCGTCGAGGATCGTCGCGCGCACCTGCTCGACCCGGGCGCTGTGGGAGGCGTAGTCGACGTCGAGGCGACGGACGAAGACCTGTTCCCGGTCGAGGTCGGCGAGCAGGCCCTCCAGCGGCTCCACGTCACCGGCGATCACGGTCGCCCGGCCGCTGTTCACGGCGGCGACCGAGACCCGGCCACCGAGACCCTCGAGACGGGTGACGACCTCGGTGTGCGGCAGGCCGACGACGGCCATGGCGCCGGTGCCGGACAGCTCGGTCAGGGCCCGGCTGCGCAGGGCGACCACCGCGGCCGCGTCGTTGAGGCTGAGCGCGCCGGCGACGCAGGCCGCGGCCACTTCGCCCTGGCTGTGCCCGATCACGGCGTCCGGCCGGACGCCGCGGGCCCGCCACACCGCGGCCAGGGACACCATCACCGCGAAGAGCACCGGCTGGACGACATCCACACGGTCCAGGGACGGGGCTCCCGCCTCACCGCGCAGGGCCGCAGCCGCGGACCAGACGGTGAACGGTCGCAGGGCGGCGTCGCAGCGGTCGAGTTCGTCGGCGAACACGGGATCGCGTTCGAGCAGGTCACGGGCCATGCCGGCCCACTGGGCGCCCTGACCGGGGAAGACGAAGGCCACCTTGCCCGCGGGCAGCGTCCGCCTGGGGCCGGCGGTCAGGTCGGGATCGGGCCGGCCCTCCGCGAGGGCCCGCAGCGCGCTGAGCAGTTCGTCCCGGCCGGCCGCCCGGACGACGGCACGGTGCTCGAAGTGGGTGCGGTGGTGGGCCAGCGTCGCGGCCACGGCGGCCAGCGGCAGCTCCGGCCGCGCGACGAGTCGTGCGTGAAGTCGGCCGGCCTGGCTCTGGAGCGCGGGGAGCGTGCGGGCGGAGAGCGGGAAGAGGGTCGGGCCGCGCGACTCCGCCTCCGCCCCGGCCGGTGGGACGACGTCCTGTGGTGCTTCCTCCAGCACGACGTGCGCGTTGGTGCCGCTGATGCCGAACGCGCTCACCCCGGCCCGCCGCACGCGGGCGGCGTCGCGCGGCCACGCCCGGGCGCTGCCGTGCACGGCCAGGCCGCTGCCGGCCCAGTCGACGTGCTCCGTGAGGGGCTCGGCGTGCAGGGACGGTGGCATGAGCTCGTGCCCGAGCGCGAGCACCGTCTTGATCACGCCGCCGATGCCCGCGGCGGCCTGGGTGTGACCGATGTTGGACTTCAGCGAGCCGAGGCCGAGAGGCCGGTCGGCGGGGCGGCCCGGTCCGAACACGGCGGCCAGTGCGCGACCCTCGATGGGGTCGCCGAGCCGGGTGCCGGTGCCGTGCGCCTCGACGTGGTCCACGTCGTCCGGTGCGAGTCCGGCGGCGTCGAGGGCGGCGCGCAGCACCCGTTCCTGCGCCGGGCCGTTGGGGGCGCTCAGCCCCTGGCTGCGGCCGTCCTGGTTGACGGCCGAGCCCTTGACCACGGCGAGCACCCGGTCGCCGTCGCGGCGAGCGTCGGCCAGCCGCTTGAGCAGCACCACACCGCAGCCCTCCGCCCACACCACGCCGTCCGCGTCGGCCGAGAAGGGGCTGCACCGCCCGGACGGCGACAGCCCGCGCAGCCTGCTGAACTCCACGTGTCCCCGCGGGGTCACCAGCAGGCTCGCGCCGCCCGCCAGGGCGAGGTCGCACTCACCTGCCGCCAGCGCGCGGGCCGCCAGGTGCAGGGCGACGAGGGAGGAGGAGCAGGCGGTGTCGACGGTGACCGCCGGCCCCTGCAGACCGAGGGTGTAGGCGATGCGCCCGGAGGCCACGCTGGGTGCCGAGCCCGTGCCGACGTGCCCGTCGAGCTGGGCCAGCGAGGCGGCGGCGAGGTATCCGCTGTCGTACAGGCCGATGTAGACGCCCGTGAGGCTGCCGTGCAGCGTCGCGGGGACGATCCCGGCCCGCTCGATCGCCTCCCAGCTGGTCTGCAGCAGCAGCCGCTGCTGCGGGTCCATGGCGTCGGCCTCTCGTGGCGAGATCCCGAAGAAGGCGGCGTCGAAGCGGTCGATGCCGTCGAGGAAGCCGCCGCGCAGTGTGTACGCCTTGCCGGTGGCCTCGGGGTCGGGGTCGTAGAGGTTCTGGGTGTCCCAACGGCTCGCCGGTACCTCACAGATGGCGTCCTCGGCGGCGGCGAGCAGTCGCCACAGCCCTTCGGGATCGTCGGCGCCACCGGGGAAGCGGCAGGCCATGGAGACGATGGCGATGTCGCCGTCCGCCGCCCGCGGCGGAGCCCCGGCGGAGACCGGGCCGGCCGTCGGAGCGGGCGGCCCGCCGAGGACCGCCTCGGCCAGCGCGGCGATCGTGGGGTGGTCGAAGACGAGCGACGGCTCCAGTGGTCGGCCGGTCCGTGCGGAGAGTTCCGCGGCCAGCGTCACCAACCGGCGTGACCCCAGCCCGAATTCCGCGATCGGCCGGTCCGGGTCGACGGCTCGCGGGTCGAGCCCGGCGGCCTCGGCGACGGCCGACCCCAGCCAGGCCCGTACGTCCTCGGCAGTGGTGAGCGGCATGATGGTGGACTGCTTCCGGGGCTCGTTCGCAGGCATCTGGGCAGGTGTCCTCAGGCAGCGGTGACGCGGGCGGATTCCGCACGACCGCGTGCGGCAGCGGCGTACGGCTGAGATCGGGTGATGTACGGCCGAAGTCGACGGACGTGCGGCCGGCGCGGGCGGGCGCGCCGGCGGCTGGTGGGGTCATCCCGTGACGGGCACGTCCACCGAGGCGAGGGTGCCGTCGAGGTAGGCCGCCCGGGAGGCGTGGCGCTGGATCTTCCCGCTGGACGTCTTCGGGATGGTGCCGGGGCGGACCAGCACCACGTCCCTCACCGACAGGCCATGGGCCTGACCGATCGCGCTGCGCACCAGGTCGGTGATCTTCTCGGCCTCGCCGGCCGCCTCGGGCGCCACCTCGGCCACCACGACGACCTGTTCGCTCTCCACGCCGCCGGCGTCCACGGAGAACGCCGCGGTGCAGCCGGGCCGCAGTGCCGGGTGGGACAACTCCGCGGACAGCTCCAGGTCCTGCGGGTAGTGGTTACGCCCGTCGATGACGACGAGGTCCTTCAGGCGGCCGGTGACGAACAGTTCGCCGTCCCGCAGGAAGCCGAGGTCGCCCGTGCGCAGGAAGCGGCCCTCGCGGCCGGACAGGGTGGCGCGGAAGGTCTCGCGGGTGGCAAGGGTGTTGCGCCAGTAACCCTTGGCCACACTCGCGCCGGCGACCCGGATCTCGCCGACCTCGCCCTCGGGCAGTTCCTCCTGCCGGTCGGGGTCGGCGATCACCACGGTGATCCCGGCCCCGGGCCGGCCGCAGCCCACGGCGGCCGCGTCCGCCTCGCCGGCGTGCGGGCCGGTCTCGGCGGCCTCCAGCAGGGTGGGCGGGGCGTCCACCGCACCGCCGGTGACCATCAAGGTGGCCTCGGCCAGGCCGTAGCAGGGGTAGAACGCCTGATGGCGGAAGCCGGCCGCGCGGAAGGCCTGGCTGAATCGTCGCAGCGTGGCCGCGCGCACCGGTTCGGCGCCGTTGAAGGCGACCTTCCACGCGCTCAGGTCGAGGCTGTCGACCAGGTCGGCGGTGGCGTGCTTCAGACACAGCTCGTAGGCGAAGTTCGGGCCGCCGCTGGTGTGCGGCCGGTAGCGGCTGATCGCGGTCAGCCAGCGATCGGGGCTCTGCAGGAAGTGCAGCGGCGAGAAGAGCGTGGCCGTGGCGCCCAGGTACAGCGTGTTCAGCACCGGGCCCATGAGACCCATGTCGTGGTACACGGGGAGCCAGCTGAGGATCAATTCGCCGTCGTGCTCCGCGAGAACGTCCGGGGTGTGCCCCATCCGCTCGGTGATGATCCGCTCATTGTCCAGCAGGTTGCCGTGGGTGACCGCCACACCGCGCGGAGCGGAGGTGGAGCCGGAGGTGTACTGCAGGAAGGCCACCGAGTCGGCGGTGAGGTCCGGGGCGTGCCAGGAGCCGGCCGCGTCGTCGGGGATGTCCTCGGTGGCGACGCAGGTGACCGCGTCCAGGTCGGGCAGGTGCTCGGTCCAGGTGCGCGAGGCGCGGATGACTTCACGGCTTCCGAGGATCACCTTGGCGTCGGAGTCGGCCATCAGACGCTTCATCCGGATGAGAGCGCGGTGGTTCTGCGACCGTCCCTTCGGGGGCACCCCCGGCACGGCGACCACGCCGGCGGCGAGGCAGCCCAGAAAGGCGGAGACGAACTCCAGGCCGGGCGGATGGAGCAGGAGGGCACGCGAGCCGGCCAGGCCACGGTCCTGGAGCCAGGCGGCGACGGCCCGGGAGCGGCGGGCCAGCTGTCCGTACGAGATCTCCTGGGTGTCCCCGTCGCAGTCGCCGGTGAGGAGGTACCGGTAGGCGGTGCGGTCGGGCTGTTGCTGGGCGTGTACGGTCAGTAATTCGACCAGGGAACGAGCCATGCGTCGAGTTCCACCTGTCCGGGTCAGCGGGTGAGGGAACCGGAGCTCGACGGGCGCGTGATGCGCACGCGCAGAAGCTGTTGACCGGGCCCCCTTGCCAGGTCATCCGCCTCGCCACCAGCCCGGCGGCGAAATGGCCGCAGGTCTCCCCGCGCCCCCCACTCAACTTGCTACCAATGAGTAACACCATAACAAGTCCCGCCGGTCGACGGGTCGAACGCATGTAAACGCTGCGTGTCCAAAAGGAGTTGGCTGTCCGCCGGCTCCGCCGGGCCGGCTCGCCCGTCCACGCGCCCGGCGCCCTCCCGACGGTCGGAGCCGCTCACTGGCCGCCGGTCAGCCGCGACGGCGCGCCGACTCCTCGAGCCGTTCGACCAGTTCCGCCGCCATGGCCTTGATGGTTTCCAGCCCCGTACGCCCCCATGGGTGCGGGTCCTGGTCGACCACGCAGATCGTGCCGAGCACCACGCCGGTGCTGTCTATCAGCGGTGCGCCCAGGTAGGAGTGGACGCCGATCGCGTCGACCACGGGGTTACCGGCGAACCGCGGGAAGTCCCGGATGTCTTCCAGCACCAGCGCCCGGCGGCGCTTGACCACGTGCGGGCAGATACCCATGTCGATGTCGCGGGGCATGACGCGGCCGGGCACCGGGTCCTCCAGCAACGGCGGTCCCACGTGGACCGTGGTGTCCTGTGCGACGCTGTACAACCCCGCGAAGTACTGGCGGTCGGCGTCGAGGAAGAAGTTGACCCCGGCGTAGCAGCCACCGATACGGTGTGCCAGCTTCCGCGCGAAGGCGTCGAGTTCCGTATCCGGGCGGGCTTCGATGCCCAGCTCGCGCAGCCGCTCGGTTCGGGTACGCACCTGTGGGTCCTCCGGGGGGAGGAGCAGGTGTCGCAGGGCGATCCCGGACTCAGGCCCGGAGGAGTTGGTCGGTGTCGCTGCCATGGGAACTCCTTGTCGTGAGCAGATACTGAATCAGGTCGAGCAGCACGCGGATGCCCGCGCTCTGGACGCGGGCGTCGCACAGCACCACCGGCACCTCCTGCCTGAGGTCGAGAGCGGTCCGCACCTCCTCCGCGCGGTAGCGGTGGGCGCCGTCGAACTCGTTGACGGCGACGACGAAGGGGATGCCGCGCCGCTCGAAGAAGTCCACCGCCGCGAAGGAGTGCTCCAGCCTGCGGGTGTCGGCGAGGACCACCGCCCCGAGCGCTCCCTCGGAGAGCTCGTCCCACATGAACCAGAAGCGTTCCTGTCCCGGCGTGCCGAACAAGTACAGGACATGGGACGGACTGAGCGTGATCCGGCCGAAGTCCAGGGCCACCGTGGTGGTGGCCTTGTTCTCCACCCCGTCCAGCCGGTCCGTGGCCGCGCTGACCGCGGTCAGCAGCTCCTCGGTGCTCAGCGGCTCGATCTCGCTGAGCGCGTTGACGAAGGTCGTCTTTCCCACGCCGAACCCGCCGGCGACGAGCACCTTGATGCCCACCGGCAGGACATTGGCGGGCAGCGGATCACAGTCGTTTGAGGAGGCCATCGCGTACCGCTTCCAGGAGGTCTCGATCAGGTCGTGCGGAGTGGCCCGGGGCAGGCGGGGGCGCATCACCGGCGACCACCGCGCCGCCCTCGGCCAGATCGGACAGCAGCACCTTGACCACGGCGGCGGGCACCTGCATCCGGGCCGCGACCTCGGCTACGCTCACCGGCCGCTCGCACAGCGCCAGCACCTGCGCGTGGTCCAGGCCGAAGGCGCCCTGCGTCTGGGCGCCGGTGGCCCGCACCACGGTCACGAGCGTGAAGTGGGACGTGGCCCTGGTCCGGCCGTCGCTCACGGTGTAGGGACGGACCAGCCGCCCGACCGCTTCGTCGATCAGCGGTCCGTCGGGGAGGACCGGCGTCATCGGTTATCCCACCGGGTGCCGGGGCGGTGTGGCCAGGTGCGGGCGCACGCTCTTCACCATCATCCCCATCTCGTAGCCCAGTACCGCTGCGTCCGCCTCGCGTCCGGCCAGCACCGCCAGCACCGCGCCGTGCCCGGCGGACGAGACGAACAGCAGCGAGGAGCTGAGTTCCGTCACGATCTGTCGCACGTCACCGCCGTCGTCGAAGTGCCGGCCCGCGCTGCGCGCCAACGAGTACAGCCCGCTGGCAAGGGCGGCCAACTGGTCCGCGGCGTCGCCGTCGAGCCCCTCCGCTGCCTTCACCAGTCCGTCCGAGGACAGCAACAAGGCACTTCGGGTGTGTGGCACCCGGTTCACCAGACCCGTCAACAGCCAGGAAAGGTCTTCGCTCGCCACGATCGTGTACTCCTCTTCGACGGAAGGAAACGGCTTGCTGGACGGGGCCCGGAGGCCTTCAGGGCGGCTCGGCTGTCAGTGCGTCTCCGCTTCCTCGGCTCTGCGCAGTCCGGTCTGGAACGCGGCCATCAGGCCCGGGTCGTGTGCGATGTCCTCGGCGGCACCGGTGCCGGGGACCGGGTGCGGCTGTTCGGCGGCGTGGTCCTGGCGGCGGCGCTGAGGCAGCCGCGGACGGTCGTCCTCGCCGTCGGAGGGCACCGGGGCGGGCGGGGGTTCGGAATCGGACACGCGCGGATCCGCGACGACGGTCGGCACTGTCGCCGGGGGGTCCGTCGCCTCGGGTTCCCCTGGGTCGTGCGGCACCGCGTCAGGGGTCGCGACAGCGGGGTGCTCGGGCGCGGGAGCTGCCGGCTGCGGGCCGAGCAGTGCCGTGGGCAACACCATGACGGCCTGCGTGCCGCCGTAGACGTTGCTCTGCAACTGCACGGCGATGTCATGCCGCTGGGCCAGGACCGAGACCACGTACAGGCCGATCCGGCCGTCCTGCAGCAGCTCGCCGAGGGCGACCTTGTCGGGTGCGCCCAACACCGTGTTCATTTGGTTGCGCTCGGCTGCCGACACGCCCAGGCCTCGGTCCTCGACCTCGATCGCCACCCCGGCAGCGACGGGTTCGACCCGCACGTGCACGGTGGTCTGGGGCGGTGAGAAGACCGTCGCGTTCTCCAGCAGCTCGGCCAGCAGATGGACGACGTCGACCACGGCGTGGCCGCTGACCGTTCCTTCGATGGGCGGGACCAGCCTGACCCGGGCGTACTGGTCGATCTCGGCGACGGCGGAACGCAGCACGTCGGTCAGGCCGACGGGACGGGTCCACTGGCGGTGGGTGTTCGCGCCGCCGAGCACGGCCAGGTTCTCGGCGTAGCGGCGGATCCGGGTGGACAGATGGTCCACCCGGAACAGCCCCTTGAGCAGGTCGGGGTCCTCGACCTCGTTCTCCAGGCTGTCCAGCAGTCCGATCTCGCGGTGCACCAGTGACTCGAGTCGACGCGCCAGGTTGGCGAACACCTCGAACTGCTCGAGCCGGGCGGTGTGTTCCGCGCCGAGCGCACCAACGGCGGTCTCCAGCAGGGCTGCCTCCGCCTCGTGCCGGGCCGCGGCGATCTCGAATCCGAGGCGGGAGAGTTCGTCCGGGCCGGTCTGCGGGGGCAGTTCCGGCCGACGCCGCACCGGGGGCTCCCCGGCCCTCAGCCGATGGAACAGTGACTCCAGTTCGGCTCTGCCCTCGGCTGTGACACGGATCAGCTCGGCCAGCTCGGCACGGTCCCGGTCGGCCGCACGGGACAGCTCCGTCCAGCGCTTGGTGACCGCTCGCGCCTCCGCCGAAGCCCTCGCACCCGCGATTCCTGCCGCCACGGCGCCGATGAGGACCACACCGCCGGACATCGCCACCTGGTCCGCCCGGTCCAGGTGGCCATCACTGACCAGCGCGGTGGCCACCGCACCGACCACGGCGACCACGCCCGGCGGCAGCACGGACCACAGCAACTGACGCCGCCTCAAGGATCCGGCTCGCGACTCGGCCGTCACACGGGCGGTCACGGGCGCTGCCGGCCGGTCGTCCGGCGGCGTGAAAGGATCGGGCATAACAGTCCCTGGACAGTACGATGATCAGGCCGAGCGGGCACGTTACCGCGCACCTGGACTCCGGTGTCCAGCCTCTGACAGGCACAGAGATCGAACCGTTGTCCTTATCCTCGCTTCGATCTGCCCGTCCGGCGTGTGAGCCGGGACACAGCTCGACGAGATGTTCAAGAAGGCCGACGTGGCTCTGGCCGACCGCGCCGACGTGACGCTACGGCTGCCGAGGCCGGAGTTCGACGACGCCGGCGTCCTGCGTCGCACGACCGGCAACTAGCAGGCAGGCAAGGTCCCTGCCCTGCTCATCGAGGGTGCCACGCCGGCGTCCGTGTCCTGAGGGTCCATGAGCGTATTCCGCGCGAGTCGGCTGACCCATGCCGCGGTCCGGTGCGCGCTCGCACCGGTGATCCGCACACGCCGGGTGGCGTGCTAGACCGTCGCGAGGACATACGAGGTCGCCCCGGCAAAGGTCTTGGCCGCGAAGAAATCGACGGCGCGGATGGCCTGTGCTTGACGGCGTGGGAATGCAGCGCCGGTTGTGCAGGTGCGCTCGGGTGCGGTGCCGATGCCGTGCTCCTCGAGGATGTTCCACACAGGGGATGCGGCGACCGTGCTGCCAAGCACGCCGAACCCACTGACGGAACGTACGGCGCGCGGCCACCTGGGACGTTCGGGTCGGGAGGCCTCGGCGTTGCGGCGGCGAAGCAGGTCGCGGTGCCCCACCGCGACCGACTGTTGCGGCGAAGACGTGGCGCGTTCGACCCCAATCCCACAGAGGTCTAGACAACATTCCTCACCTCTCCTGACGGGCAGGGCTTTCCGCCCTTCCGGGTCGTGAGAGTGAGCCGTATCCGTCCTCCCTCTGAACTGGTCGGATGCAGGGTGAGGACAGCCTGAACGAGACTTGTGATGCGGGTGGTCGAGCAGCCGGGTGTATGTAGGAGCCGCCAGGACTTGAGGGTGCCGGCGGTTCGGCGAGGTGCACAGGTGTCGTGGCGGCTTCCCGCAGCACGGAGAGGCCGGACGGGCGGGACACCTCGCGTCCCGCCCGAAGCCCGCCGCGCTTGGCCGGCGGGTGCTGGAAGTGCATCGTCGCCTCATGGCTCGGATACTGGAACTCCAGGTCGCTTTCCCAGTCTGCCATCGCCTCCGCCGATGCGGCGAAGCAGCAGGGAGGGTACAGCTCCCTCCACAAGAACAGGGACTCCCTTTGCCACAAGACACCGAGTAGGGCCAAGCGATCCGCCTCGCACGCCATGCGGACATCGGAACGCCCCATGGACAGCGCGTCGAACACATTCGCCGCCGCCCGGCTTCCCGGCGTCAGGAGCGAGGACATCGACATGGAGATCAACGACCGGGAACCGGCGATCTCCGGAGACATCAAGGATCGCGAGCGCAAAGGCGTCCGTGGAGATCAAGAAGGGGGACTGACCTCCGGTCCCCAGGCCGGGCGCCGGCCCGCTGCCCCCGCGGCACCCAGGCAGGCGGCCCTCCGGCCACCTTTGTCCACCGCCATGTGAGGAGTTCTGATGGCAGTCACCGTTGAGGCGGTCATCCCGCTGCTGCGCGACGTCCGCGATGCCGAGGAGGCGGTCGTCGGCCAGTTGCGGGCGGATCTGGCCGCCGAACCCGCGAGGGACCACCGGCAGACCCTGGAGGACCACATCCAGGAAGTCGATGACCACATCCACGAGCTCAATCGCCGACTGGAGCAGCTGAGCAACCGAGGACCGTTGGGCAAGGCCTTCATCACCCTGGGTGGTCAGGCCGTGAGCACCGGCCGCGTGCTGTTGCGGCAGGTGTCGGAGCTGCCGTCAGCCGTGCGGAGCGGGCACGATGGTCACACTCCGCAACGCCTCCTGAAGGACATCGAGGAGGAGTTCGCCGTCGCGGCCAAGGCGGCGGCGGCCGCCCGCGCGGCAGAGCGTTTCGCCGATGAGATCGGCGACAGCCTCGACACCGACATGCTCCGGGGCATCCGCACCGACGACGAGCGGTTCCTCAACAACCTCGACCACAGCCTGGAAGAGGCGGCAGACGTGGTGGTCCGCATCAAGATCAGCGAGGCCGGCGGCGGAACCGCACCGGCCTCCTGACCAGTGCCGCCATCCTGATCCGTCCCCGGGCCGGACCGCCCGGGGACGGGTACATCGCGCTCAGTCGCCGTGTGCGTCCCGGACGCCGCGCTGCCCAGTGTCGGCGACGGCTTCCCGCGCCGCGCCGCCCGAGAACACATCGCGAGCTGGGAGGAACAATGCGGAACCGGACGTTGAGCAAGATCGGCAAAGAGCTGTTGCGCCTGCGCCACGACTCGTCACAGAGCTCACAGGACCGGGCGGCGCCGCCCGACTACGGACTGGACCACGAGCAGGTCGCCGCATTCGTCGCCGGCACGCTGGACGCGGAGGGCGAGGCGGCGCTCGCCCATCAGGTGGCGCGGCTGCTGCCCTTCCACTGGACCTGGCCCAACCGGGTCGCGGAGGAGATGTCGCAGCTCATGGCCCACGTCGGTGATCAGCGTGAGCTGATGTCCTGGCTGGACCGGCACCCCGGCCTGCCACGGCTGGTGGCCCGCCTGTACGTCTTCATAGGCCTCCTCGACAGGTACAGCGCGGTGCCCCCGGTCGTGACCGCGATGCGTGAGTACCGGGAGCGGACACCGTATCCGCCGGGCCTGGAGCCCTACTTGGTCCCTGCCACCGGTGACGACACGCTCGCGAGCATTGCTTTCAAGGTCGAGAAACTGCTGGGCGAGGAGCGGACCCGGGAGGCCGTCGAACTGGCCCTGGCCACCGCGGCATGGCTGCAGCAGATCGCGCCGCGCGCGCGGGAACTCAGCCCTGAGGTCGGCGACTTGAGCGAGCTGATGGAGCAGGCTCGACAGGATGTCCGGGCGGCGGCAGCCGACATCTGACCACGACTGTCGAGAGGGCGGTGAACGGCATGACGGTGAAACTGAACGCGAGGGCGTTCAACCACGCAAAGAAACTGACCGAAGAGGACCGCATCGTCCTGGACGACCGGGACGAGTGGAGCGAGCACCGGCCTTCGGCAGCGGACGAGAACGCCTACCTCGAGGAGCACGGGTTCGACGAGTACGCCAGGTGGTACCTGGGCATCGATGACGAGATGGGAGAGGAGACCAAAGGCCGGTACAAGTTCCCCTACGGCGACTTCGAGCGCGTCCACCGCTGCGGTGTGCTCTCCGCCGAGGTGCGCGCCGGACAGCAGAAATACGCGGACATCGAGAACGCCGCCGCGCACCTGCACGGAATGCTGGACGGCAGGCGGGCCGCGAACCGGTGACAGCGCCGGAAAAAGCGCACCCTCCCCGGTCCCCGGCGACGGTGTCGACCATGAGGGCCCACGGGGGCCAGGCGTCGTCGCCCCGCTCGCCCCCGGCCTGCGAGGGTGTTCACGAGTACCGGGCGTCGTCATCAGGGGCCCCGGATTGTGTCGGCCGAGCCGTGAGACCGCCCGGAGCCGCCGCTGCCGCAGCGCGAGCGACGCCTCCGTCACCCCGCCTGGTTGCTGTCCTTGTGGGTGCCCCAGCCGTGCCAGCGCTCGACCTCGATCCAGGCGCTGAACCTCGCCCGGTCCCGTTGCGGGTAGGGCTTACCGGTGTACTGCATGCTGAGCCGGTCGATGCCGGTGAGATCCTTGTCCTCTCGGATCTCGGCGACTCGGCCGATGATGCTGATGTGGTTGTACCAGTCGGCCTCGTCCAGCACCGTGAGGGTGACCCGCGGATCGTTGCGCAGGTGCTCCAGGCGCCGGCGGCCCTCGTCCATGTTGACCAGGATGCGGCCGTCGTCCTCCCACAGATACCAGGTGGCGGTCGAAACCGGCTGACCGTCCGATCGGAGCGTGGCGATGACCGCCGGGTTCGCCTTCTTCATCATGGCGACCGCTTCGGGGGTGAGCGGGGGCTTCGACATGGTGCTTCTCCTCGATCCGACGCGACAGCGGATCCCCACCCGCTGCTTCCTGTCCACACTCTCATGGGGACGCGCCCGCGAGCGCGCTCGCAGGGCCGCTGAGAAGATCGCGGTTCTCGGTGACCATGCGGGTGCCGATACGTCATCCTCCCAGGTGGATGCCTCGATCGACCACTCAGGCCGCGTCGCCGACAACTCCGATGTCTTCACGTGGACAGACGCGGACGGCACCATGATCTACCGTGCTGCCGCGCCTGGCCTCCCTCGCCGCGACCAACACCCTGGTGTCGCCCCTGCGTCTACCGCCGATGAGCGACCGGGACGAAGACATCGAGATCCTTGCCCTGCGGCACCAACTGCTCGTTCTGCAACGCCACGAGATTTCCTCGTGGGGCTGTCGCCGGATCCACACCCAAGAGAACTGCTCGCCGGACTGCTCGGAGAAGCCCCTGGCCGCCCGGTCGGCACGGTGGTCAAGGTAATGGGCGCCAAGCCCCACCGACGGTGGAGGCTGACGGCGCAGCCGCCGCCGACGTAAGGACCGCGTCCCAGGAGGCGAAGCGGTCCACCAGGGTAAGGCCGGCTGCGACGCAACACTCGTCATACTCCGGCAGGGTGATGCCGGGCGGCACCGGCAAGTGGGCCTCGTCCAGGCCGAAACCCGCGACCATCGGACCGCCCGGGCGTAGGTCCGCAACCGGGCGCTTGACCACCGTCACCCCAGTGCCGGCAGCAAGCAGCGGGAAAACGTTGCCCGCAGCGACCACGGGATCGGAGTCCGCCGCGAGCCCGAGCGGGGCCGGCTCGTACTCGGCCGGATCGACCTGAACCACGGCAGGCCCTCCCCGATGGTGCCGACCCCGCTGCTGCCACGGCGCGCTGCCGAAGCTCTCCGGCTGTGGGCACGGGTCCCCACCATGAGGGAGACGGCGATGCCCTCGGGCGCGGTACTGTCGCGGGACGGGGCTCCCGGGTCCAGGTTCCCGGGAACCCCGTCAGGTCGTGCCCATTCGGCCGCCCGTGGGCAGTCAGCCGTCCGCGGTCACTGTGTGCCGACCACCTTCATCGTGGCGGCGAGCGCCGGGACGGCGTACGGCGAGTCGGTGTCGACGGTGAGCCCGCTCGTGTAGGTGCCGTCCTGGTCGACCGCGCCCGCGTTCAGGGTGACCCGCACCTTCACCGTGACGCCCGGGTCGACGGTGACGGTATGCGGTGCCGACAGCCAGGTGGCGGCGCCCGAGGTGCCGCAGTCGCCGTAGCCCGGGAGCTGCTCGACGCCGGTGACCGCGTGGTTGGCGTCCGAGCCGCCGACGACGTACAGTCCGCAGGCGCCGCTGCCGCGGTAGACCAGCGCGTCGGCCGCCGGCAGAGCCGACCAGGAGTCGGTGGCCGGGTCGTACTCCTCGGCCTGGTTGGTCAGCTGTCCGCCGCTGACTCCGCCGACCAGTTGCAGCCGACCGCCGGAGGACGCGGAGGCCATCGCCCAGTTCGGGTACGGCAGGTCGGCCCGCGCGGTCCACTTGCCGCTGACCGGGTCAAAGGCGTACGTAGCCGTCGTGTCCTCGCCGCTGAGCGGATCGTACCCGCCGGCGCAGACGACCTGGCCGTCGATGCCGGCGCAGGAGAGCCACTGCTCCGTGATCGGGTAGTTCGCCACCTGGCTCCAGGCGTCGGCCTGTGGATCGTAGACGTAGGTCGCCTGCGAGGCCGGGAAGCAGTCGCCGCCGCAGCCGGCGACCACGTAGAGCCGGCCGCCGAGGACCGCCGTGCCGCCGGCGGCGACGCCCGCGGGGAGCGACGCCACCGAGGACCACGAGTCGTGCTTCGGGTCGTAGCGGTACACCGTTGCCGAGGCGTTGCGAGTGCTGTTCCAGCCGCCGACGACGTAGATCTCGCCGTCGACCGCCTCCACGCCGGGCTTCTCCAGCCCCTCCGGCATGTTCGCCAGCCGCTGCCACCCGCCGGTGGCCGGGTCGTGGACGTAGGACTTGAACAGCAGGTTCGCCCCGTCGGTCCCGCCGAAGACGTAAACCTTCCCGTCGAGCGTCACCGAGCCGCTGTCCATCACCGGCGTCGGCAGATCGTCGGCGGTCGTCCAGGCGGTGGCACTCGCCACAGCGGTCGCGTCAGTCGAGCCCGTCGGTGCCGCGACCCTGTGCGTCTCGTCGGCGACCAGCGGCCGTGGGGTGAAGGTGCCGCCGACGTGCCGGACCGGTGCCCCACTGCGAGACTGACTCGGGCCGCCCGGGCGGGAGTTGGGCGTGTACGAGCCATCCTGCGGGTTGAGGACGACGTGGACGGGGGCGGTGCCGGTGTTGCGAAGCGTCACGGTCCGGGTCGTCGAACGGCCCAGCGGCTGGGCGACCCGCAGTGAGTCGCCAAAGACCCTGATCCGGCCGGCGCCCAGGCGCCAGTTCTTACGGGTCACCTGATCGCGGGCGACAGTGACCTGCGCGGTCGAACCGGTGTACGCGCCGTCGACGACCCCCAGCGTGGTCCGGCCGGAGCTGCCGGCGGCCGAAGCGGACGCGAAGAGCTCGTAGGCGCCGTCGGTCGTTGAGGCCGTCGGGGTGCCGGCCACGCTGACGGTCGCACCCGAGAGTGCCTTGTCCGTGTTGGCGTCGTCGACGGTGCCGGCCACGAGCCCGCCGGCGGTGGCATCGCAGGAGCGGTTGCCGATGAAGACGTTGTCGACCTTCCAGAAGTACGAGTGGGCCGCGTCGTACCGGAACCGCACCTGTACGTCGCTCTTGCCGGCGGCCTGGGGAATCGCGACGGCCTCGGGTCCGATGGAGGGGAGCGTGAAGTTCCGGACCGAGGTCCAGGTCTGTCCGCGGTCGACGCTCACCTCCACGGATGCGTTGGCCGGGGTGTGAACCCCCCTGAAGAAGGAGTTGTCGAAGGAGACGATCGGCGTGGCGTCGCCGCTCAGGTCGAGCAGCGGCGAGACCAGGCTGCTCGTCACGCGGCTGCCGATGTCGCCGGAGCGGGAGTCGACCTCGGCGAACTGGCCGGTGCCGCCGGTGTCGTTGCCGTAGTGACCCGGGTCGTCGAAGCGCCAGGTGACCCCGGAGCCGCTGTCGTCGGTGACCGTCCAGCCGTCCTGCGGTTTTCCGCCGGGCCAGCCCTCGAAGCGGGTCGTGGTCCCCTTGTACCCGAAGTGGTAGCCGAGCGCGGTGCAGGCGCCGGCGTCCACGGGCAGCCACACGTCATGGCGTACGTCGCCGGAGCCGACGGCAAGGGTGTCGTCCGCCGTCTTGTAGCCCGGCAGGGTCGCCGAGACGTGCAGCTTGTAGTGCCCGTCGTCCGGCAGCCGGACGGCGTATCGGCCGGTGAGCGGGTCCGTGTCGACCACGCCGCCGGGGTAGCCGTCGACGGTGATCGCCGCGGCGAGCGGCCAGCCGTGGCCCGAGGCGTCGGTGACGGTGCCGGAGACGACGTGGGTGGGCAGGGCGTGCAGGGTGATGGACTTTTTCGCCGTGCTCCCCTCGGTGACCTTCACCGTGGCGGTGGTCGTCGCATAGCCGAACTGCGCGACGGTCAGGTTGTAGGTGCCCGGTACCGGGGCGAGGTCGAAGCCGCCCGACGCATCGGTGGTGGCGCTGTAGCTACGGCCGTCCGCGTCGGTGGCGGTGACCGCGGCACCCGGAACCGGCCCGTTGGCCGTTGTCGAGCCGGCGCCGCGCACGGTGCCGGCCACCAGACCGTGCGGACCCTGGCGGAACGCGCCGACGCCGACGGGCGTACCGAGCCCGGTCGGGCCGTCCCAGCCCTGGCGGGCGTCGCAGAGCTGGTTGCCGCAGAAGCCGTCAGAGCCGGCGGTGACGTCGGTGAGGTCGCCGGCGTGGGTGTCGGCGTACGGGTAGGTCACCGGGTAGGTACCGGGCGTCGGAGTGCCCGCGAGGGCGTACATCGCGGCGACGAGCGGCGACGAGAGCGAAGTGCCGCCGACCTGGAGCCAGCCACCGACCGCCGGGGTCGAGTTGTAGATGCCGAGACCGGTGGCCGGGTCGGCGTCCGCGGAGACGTCGGCGATGGCACGGTTGTCGCAGCCGGTGTCGATGCCCTGCTGGTACGCCGGTTTCGGTTCGAATCCCGAGCAGCCCGAGCCGCCCGATGCCCAGGCCGCCTCGGTCCAGCCACGGGCGGTGGTGTCGTCGCGGGTCAGCGTCGTCCCGCCGACGGCAACGACGTTCCCGTTCGACGCGGGCCAGTTCACGATGTTGCCGTAGTCGCCGGTGGATGCGGTGACCGCGATACCGGGGTGGTCGTAGTAGTGGTCGTACGCCGCGGGGAAGCCGCCACCCTCGCGGGGGATGCCGTAGGAGTTGGAGATGGCAGCGGGGTGGTGGGCGGCAGCGGTGTCCTCGGCCTGGCCGAGGTCGTCGATGCCGGCCGAGTCGGCCTGGACCAGCAGGATGCGGCACGCCGGACAGGCGGCAGAGACAGCGTCGAGGTCGAGCGCGGTCTCCATGGACCAGTCGCCGTCCTCCGGCGGGTAGTTGTGGCCGCCGCCCTGGTCGAGCTTGGTGAAGCAGCCGTTCGCCGTCGTGCACGCGGGAAGCCCGTAGGTGCTGCGGAAGACGGCCAGGTCGGCCTCGGCGGTCGCATAGCCGCCGGCATCGACGATGGCGACCGTCTCGCCCGAGCCGCCCGGGGGCAGGTCGTACGCGGTCCTGAGGTCATTCGGGGCGAGGGCGGTGGCGGGCGGGGTCGACAAGCCGGCGGCCAGGGCGCCGTGACTGTCGGTCACGCCCATGAGGTCGCAGGTGGCGTAGGGCGCGTCCCCCTTCCGCTCGGAGGCGGGTAGGGGGACGGCGCACCCGGCGGGCTTGTAGGTCGCCGTGCTCTGCGGGGTACCGCCGGCCAGGGTGGGCGCCGCCTGCGCCGGGGCGACGGCCATCAGGCCGGACGCCACCGCGCAGGCGACCGCCATCCCGGCGGCCCATATGCGTATTGGTTTGTGCATCGCTCTTCTCGGGAGGGTGCGTCGGCCGGGCCGACTCGAGTGGGTGCTGGTCAGACCGGCCGGTACACCACGCCGGCCTTGCGTCGGTACTCACGCGGTCGGTCCGCGCTCGCCGCCGGGGCCGGATCGACGGTTATGTCCTCGCCGTCGTTGGAGTCCTTGTCGGGGTCCTCGGTGGAACCCTCGAGGGATCCGTCGACGGGGCCGACCGTGATCTCCTCGCCAGACCGTTCGACGCCGTTGCCAGAAGCCATCGTGGCTGCTCCGTTCTGTCCCAGAGCCAGCAGTGAACGCCGCACAGTGATCAGGCGGCAATGCGCAGAACTACCCGGGAAACCCCCGTACGGTTATCGGCGGCTACTCCGTCTATGCCGACGGCTGCGGCATGCTCCCCGGCAGCGGTACGTCACCGGACTCCACCGCGGCGACGGCGAGCGCGGTCCGCGAGGGCGCTTGCCGTTTGCGCATCGCGGAGTGGACGTGCTTCTCGACGGTGCGGGGCGAGAGCCCGAGAACCCGGGCGATCTGTGCGCTGGTCCGACCCTCGACGAGCAGGCGCACCACATCGAGTTCGCGCGGCGAGAGCTGGTCGCCGTAGCCGGGGCGACCCGACCGTGCTCCCGTCCGGACCCCCTCGTCCGCGAGGGTGCGCCGCACCCGGTCCGCGTCCTCGGTCGCGCCGAGGGCGGTGAGGTGGTCGAAGGCCTCGCGGAGCAGGGCGACGGCCCGGTCCCGCTCGCCGACGGCGAGGTGACAGTCGGCCGCCGCCTCGCGGGCCAGCAGGGCGTCGTACGGCCTCGGAAGGGCGGTCCAGGCAGCGCCCGCCTCCTCGAAGAGCCCGGCAGCTCCGGTGAGGTCACCGCCGGCGCGGGCGAGCAGGGCCTCGGTCAGCCGGCGGGCTGCCGTGGCCACCGGCGCATCCAGGTCGCGGGTACCCGCCGCGAAGGCCTCGGCCGCGCGGACGGCCTCCCCGACGCGCCCGTCTTCGAGCAGGGCGCGGATCCGGAGCGGGGCGATCTCGGCGGCCCAGAGCCAGAGTCCCTTGGCCTCGACGAGCCGCCAGGCGGCGTCGGTGGCGGCCAGGGCCTCCTCGGGGCGGCCGGCGGAGATCGCCAGTCGTGCGAGCGCGGCGGACGGATCGCGGGACCCGTCGGCGGGGCCGCGCGGACGCCCGACCGCGATCGCGGCGCGGACCTGCTCCTGGGCCCGACGGTGGTCGCCGCGGGCCGCGTCGAGCAGACCGGCCAGCAGCAACGCGTCGGCACGCAGCACGGGTTCGTCGGCGTCAAGGGCCGAGGCCTGCCACTTCATGGGGCCCTTCCACCCGCCGGTGAGCCAGTCGAGATGAACGAGGGTGGCCCCGACGAGGTCGCGCAGGCGCAGATATCGGTGCTGCTCGGCCAGGGCAGCGGCCGCGTCGAGCCGACGCCGGGCGTCGTCGTAGCGGCCCCACAGCATCGCCGCCTCACCGAGGTTGGCGTACCCACGGGCGCGCTGCAGCACCTCGCCGGGGGTCTCCCCGCCGGCCGGCAGATCGCGCGCCGCCGCCCAGCCGGCAGGGTCGCCGAGTACCAGGAGCGTGGCGGCACGGTCCATGAAAAAGGCGAGCCGCTCCTCGGACGACGGGCCCGGCCCGGCCTCGATGAGACGCCCGGCGCGCTCCAGCCAGGCACGGTGATACGCCGCCGGGTGCGCGGTACCCAGCGGGCGGGCGAGCATCATCATCGCGTGGACCGCGGCGACCGGCCGGTCCTGGACCAGCCCCGGCACGGCCCGCTCCATCTCGGCCGAGGCACCCTCCACGTCACCGACGTGGAACATCAGCCGGGCCAGCTGCCAGGTCGCCTCGGTCCGCTCCTCCGGCGTGAGTTCGCCGGCGGCGGTCTCACGTAGCACTGTCACGATGTCGCGCAGTGGCCCGTTACCGGGTGCGGCGTACAGCGGCATGCGCCGAACCAGACGAGACACCGCCGCGCCGCGGACGGCACCGCCGGTGAGGAGGTCGAGAAGCAGCCCGAACGCCGTACGCGGGTCGCCCGACGAGATCGCGTGGTCCGCCGCCTGCTCGGCGTACGCAGCCCAGCGGCCCGGGTCGCCCGCCTCCCGGAAGTGCCGGGCCAGCTCGGCGACGCTGCGTATCGGCTCCCGCTCAAGGGCCTCTCCGGCGCGGCGGTGGAGGCGACCGCGCTCCATGGCGCCGAGGGCGTGGTAGACGCTGCGCGCGGCCAGCACATGACGGAACCCCACCCGGGCGTCGCGGTCCTCGTGCAGCAGACCGCCGGCAAGCGCCTCGACCAGACCGTTCTCCGCCTCGGACAGGGGTATACCGGCGACCTCAGCGACCAGCCCCGGTGCCCGCTCCCCCTCAAGTACGGCGAGCGCGGCCAGCGCCGCGCCGGCCGCTGGCGCCAGATGGGAGGTCCGCTCGAGCACGGCGTCGCGGATGCTGGGCGGGACGTCGAGCTCCGCGACGTCGCGCCGCAGCCAGGCGCCGTCCTCACAGACCAGGTCCGCACGGTCGTGGAGCAGACGGACGGACTCCTCGATCGCGAGCGGCAGCCCGTCGGTATGGGCGCGGAGGAACTCGGCGAACTCCGCCGAGACCGGCTCCCCGCCGAGCATCGAGGACACCAGGTCCGCCGTCCCAGCCGTGTCCAGGGGCCCGGGTTCCAGGCGGGTGACGCCGGTCTGGGCGACCAGTCGGCGCAGCAGCGACTCCCGGCGGACGTCCTCGGGCCGGTAGGTGAGGACGAGGCGCGGGCTCCGCTCCCGCCGGGACCGCAGGAACAGCAGGAGTTCGAGCGTGGTCTCGTCGGCCCAGTGGGCGTCCTCCACCACGAACAGCCCGATGCCGAGGGCGTCGACGAGTTCGACGAGCGCGCGGAGCAGACGGTGCCGGGCGGCCGCGGCGTCGGGTAGCGGCTCGGGCGCAGGCGGCAGTTGTTCGGCCCACTCCGGGAAGAGCGGCCGCAGCGCTCCCGCCAGCCCGGTGAGCTGCAGACCGGCGACACGGTCGGCCAACCGACGTACGGCGTCGACGACCGGGCCGAGCGTGTACGGCTCCCGGAACGGCGGGCACACCGCGACCACCGCCGTCTCCGGACGTCGCCGGAGGAGTTCGTGGACCAACCGGGTCTTCCCGATCCCCGCCTCACCCGCGATCACGACGAGACCCGCCCTCTCGTCGAGGGCGTGGTCGAGCAGTGAGAGGTCGCGGCCGCGGCCGACCAGACGGGGTACGCCGAGGTCAGGTCGGCGCGCCGGCACGCCGGCGCCCTTCGCTGCGGTCATCCCCGCCTCCGATCCAGCCCCGTGGACTCACTCTTCCGGACACCCCTTCAGCCCCCCACTCCGGCGTTCTGCACGCGTATGTCCGGTGGATTCCTCTGCTCGAAGCGATTCGGCAGCGGAGACTCCGGGTGGGCAGGCAAAGCGCCGCCGTACACTAGCGCGCCTCCCGACCGGCAGGAACCTGTCCCCACCAGAGGCAGCGCCGCCGGTGGACCGTCCTGCGCCAGGACAGTCAGGGTCTGGTCGGACCGTCCTGCGCCAGGACGGTCAGGGTCTGGTCGGGTGGGGGCGGGAGATGAGGACTACCGGTGCGCAGCGCAGCCGCACTGTGAGCCTCTCGAGCCGCGCGCCCGGTTCCACCTGCCCCCATGCCCCGAGCGTCCCGCCGAGGGCACCAACCTGCGCACCGGAGAGCAGCTACGGCAACCAGTTCGGCAGCACCGTCCCCGTCTTCGTCCAGTTCCGCATCCCCTGTGGGTCCCGGCGACCGGCGGCCCGAGCGACCCGGACAACGAGGCCCACGACCTCGTCATGTCCGTCTTCGGCGGCATGAGCAAGGCGGAACGCAACCGCATCAAGATCCGTGTCCGGACCGCCATGAACTCCCAGGTCCAGCCCCAAGACCGCTACCTCGACGGACGCCCCCCGTACGGGTATTTCTGTCGTCGCACCGCCCGATGCCGACGCCGTTCTCCACTGGATTACGGTGCCATCCTCAAGTCGACACATCTCAGGGATCTTTGGACCTCGCGCCGGGAGCTGCCCTGCGCCGGCACCCCAGCGTTTGAAGGCGTCGCACATGGTCTGCTCATCAGGCATATCCCGAACAGGCCCCTGCCTCCCCTTTGCAAAGTTGTCCAACCGGCTGAGAGATCTGAACCAGTACCGGAATCAGGCCGCGACGAGCTCCTGTTCGCGGTCCGGCGTCCTGACTACGGGCTTCTTGTTCGGCAGCGAGAGCCGGAAGACCTTGCGCCACGCGGAGTACACCTGCTTGGGCAGCGGCCCGGTGACGTACTCCAGCTCGTACTTCTCGAACAGCGCGCGCACCTTCACCGCGACCTCGGCGTACCGGTTGCTCGGCAGGTCCGGGAACAGGTGGTGCTCGATCTGGTGCGACAGGTTGCCGGTCATGAAGTGCATGGCCCTGCTGCCGCTGATGTTCGCCGAGCCCATCATCTGGCGCAGGTACCACTGGCCGCGCGTCTCGCCCTTGATCGACCGGCGCTCGAAGACCTGCACGCCCTCGGGGAAGTGCCCGCACATGATCACCGAGTGGGACCAGAGGTTGCGGACCAGGTTCGCGGTGAACGTGGCGGCGAGCGTGGGGAGGAACGACGGGCCCGACAGCAGCGGGTGGATCACGTAGTCCTTGAGCACCTGCTTGCGGATCTTGCGGCCCACGGCCCTGGCCCGCGCGCGGAACTCGGGGTTCTTGCGGCGGCGCTTGTTCAGGTTCTTGCCGAGTTCCAGGTCGTACGCCGCGATGCCGTACTCGAAGAAGCAGGCGTTGAGGAAGTTCCACAGCGGCTGGCCGAGGTGGAACGGGTGCCACTTCTGGTCCTCGTCGACGCGCATGATGCCGTAGCCGAGGTCGTTGTCCTTGCCGATCACGTTGGTGTACGTGTGGTGCAGCTCGTTGTGCGAGTGCTTCCACTGGTCGGCCGGCGAGACGTGGTCCCATTCCCAGGTGGTGGAGTGGATCTTCGGGTCCCGCATCCAGTCCCACTGCCCGTGCAGGATGTTGTGGCCGATCTCCATGTTGTCCATGATCTTCGCCACGGACAGCCCGGCGGTGCCGAGCAGCCACGCGGGCGGGAAGATCGAGAACAGCAGCACAGCCCTGCTGGCCAGCTCGAGCTTGCGCTGCGCCGAGATCACCTTGCGGATGTAGGCGGCGTCCTTCTCGCCGCGGCCGGCGATCACCTCGTCGCGGATCGCGTCCAGCTCGCGGCCGAGCTCCTCGATCTGCTCCGCGGTCAGGTGGGCGGTGGGGTCGATGGCGGTCAAGGTGCTCCTACCGTTCGATGTCGCAGGGGCCCGCCGCGGCGGACACGCAGGTCTGGATGAGGACGCCCGGCTCGGCCTCGGTGATCTCACCGGTGCGCAGGTCGCGGACGGCGCCCGCCTTGAGCGGCGTGACGCAGCCGAAGCAGATGCCCATGCGGCACCCGGAGGGCATGAGCACGCCGGCCTCCTCGCCGACGTCCAGCAACGGCGTGGCGCCGTCCGCGTCGACCGTCTTGCCGGTGGCGCTGAACGTGACCTCGCCGCCGTCGCCGGCGGCGACGATGGTCGGGCGGAAGCGTTCGGTGTGCAGGCGCTCTTGGACTCCGTGCTCGGTCCAGTGCTCTTCGGCGGCGTCGAGCAGGCCCGCGGGCCCGCAAGCCCAGGTCTCGCGCTCGGCCCAGTCGGGCACGAGTTCGTCGAGACGGGCGATGTCGAGCATGCCGTCCGTGTCGGTGTGCACCTCGGTGAGCCGCAGCTTCTTGTCCGCGACCAGGTCGTGCAGTTCGTTGCGGAAGATCACGTCTTGCGGCTGTGGCGCGCAGTGGACCATGACGACGTCGTCGAACTCGGTGTCGCGCAGCATGCCCATCACGGGCGTGATGCCGCTGCCGGCCGTCAGGTAGAGCACCTTGGCGGGCGTGGCCTGTGGCAGCACGAAGTCACCGGTCGCCTGGTCGAGCTGGATCAGCGTGCCCGGAGTCGCCCTGCGGACCAGGTGGTTGCTGACCTTGCCGTCCGGGATCGCCTTCACGGTGATCGTGAGGCGGCCGTCCCGGCGGTTCGTCGGCGAGGTGATGGAGTAGGCGCGCCACAGGCGCACCCCGTCGACGTCAACCCCGACCCGCACGTACTGACCGGCTGTGTGGCCGCGCCATCCCCGTCCCGGTCTGATCACGATGGTCGCGGCGTCACCCGTCTCGGGGTGCACGGCCTCGATGCGCCCGCGCAGGTCGGCGCCCGCACGCAGCGGACTGACCAGGTCGAGGTAGTCCGACGGCAGGAGCGGCGTCGTGGCCATCTCCAGCAGTTTCCACGCCCTGGTGCGGAGGGCTGTACTCGTCATGGCTCCAGCTTGCTGTGCCTCAGGGCGTAAGGTCCTAACCGCAGGACGTAAATCTGGACGGCAGAATTGTTCGCAGGGAATAAAACGTGAACCACGTGATCCGGAGGGCCAGTGAACTGGCCCTGGATGAGACGACGGTCGCCGTACTTCGGGCGGGGCTGAAGGCCACCGCCGACGAGGTCGTCCAGGCGATCATCGACGAGGTCCCTCCCTACGCCAACGCCCTTACGGGCCACATGGGCGCCACCATCCGCCGAGCCGTCCGCACCGCCCTGGGGCACTATCTGGACCTCGCGAGCGGGAACGCCACGGGCGGCGACGGCGGTGACGCGGCCTACGAGCTCGGCCGCGGCGAGGTGCGCGACGGCCGTTCGATGGACGCCCTGCTCAGCGCCTACCGCGTCGGTGCCCGCGTGGCCTGGCGATGCCTGGCAGCGGGGGCCGTACCCGCAGGTCTGCCCGCCGCCGAGGTCGCCAAGTTCGCTGAGCTGACCTTCGCCTACATCGACGAGCTCTCCGCGGCGAGCGCCGCGGGCCACGCCGACGAACTGGCCGCCCGGGGCAGGGATCACGAGCGTCACCTGGAGCACCTGGCCCGCGACCTCCTCGCCGGAGCGAGCCCGGACGTGCTGCTGGCCTCTGCTCAACGGGCCGGGTGGCAGCCTCCGGTTTCGCTGACCGCGGTCCTGCTGCCCAACGCCCAGGCCCGGCCCGCCTACCGCGCGTTCGACCCCAGCACCCTCGTCCTCGACGATCTGCCGGACGCCACCGGTGTGCTGCTCGTCCCCGACGCCGACCGGTCACATCTCTTGCGGCAGCTGACCGACCGCACCGCCGTGGTCGGGCCGGCCCGGCCATGGACTCGCGCGTCCGCCTCGTACGCACGAGCCCTACGCGCGCGCTCCCTCTCCTCCGATATTCGCGACACCGAGGACCACCTGCCCGAGCTGGTGCTGAGCGCCGACGTGGACGCGTTCGCGGACCTGCGCGCCCGAGCCCTCGCACCGTTGCGGACCCTGCCTGTCACGACCGCACGGCGGCTGGAGGAGACGTTGCGGGCGTGGCTGCTGCACCAGGGCAGGCGGGACGAGGTGGCGGCGGCGCTGTTCGTCCATCCCCAGACGGTCCGGTACCGGATGTCGCAGCTGCGGGAGCTGTTTCCGGATCTCGCATCGCCGCACCGGGTCCTCGAACTGACGCTGGCGGTCGGTCTCCAGGTCAGCTGACGCGGGGGCGGCCAGGCCGGGTCACCAGGGGCCGGCCGGGGGCCCGGAGCCTGGGGCCTGGCCGCTCGTGCCGGGGACCACCGTGGTTCCGCGACGGCCCCGTGCCTCCCTTCCGGCAGGTCAACCGGACGACCGACCGGGCCGGCCGGGCACACCGCGCGAGGGATGATGGGGGTGCAATGACGGAACGTGAGGTCAGGAGCCTCCATGACGAAGCGGGTTCACCGACCCCGTGAGGACGCGGAGTTCAATTTCATCCTCGGGATGAGCGGAGTTCCGGTCCTCGCCTACTTCACCGGGACATGGCCCAAGGCAATCGAGCCCTGCCGGGTGATGGACCTCGTCATCGGTGGCATCGCCGACGACTACACGGGCCGCCTGACGGCCGTCCGCGCCGACATCACGCGTTGTCCGGCCGCGACCGAGCGATACGGGATCACCGGAGCCCCGTCCTACGTCCTGCTGAAGGAGGGAGAGGCGGTGGCGCACGGCACGGGGCCCATGACCATCACCGAGGTACGGAAGTTCCTGGACGACCACCTCTGAGCGGCCACTGCGGCACGTGGCCGGGACGCCCGTCACGTCCCGCCTATGGGAGATGCGCCGCCTGAGACACCTTGGCGCTGAGGCACTTTGGGGCTGAGACACCTTGGGGCTGAGACACCTTGGGGCTGAGACACCCGCTGACGAGCATGCCGTGCTCGCGGACCACCCACCAGCCGGGGCTCGCCGCGCAGTTGGCCCGCTGGCCGAACCGCCGTCGTCGCTGTCGGGCACGCAGAGGGTCCGAGCTGGTGTGTGCACCGTGCACCGCGCGCGCCACCGGCGGCAAGGCGACTTGGGGGGCTTCGCGGTGATCGGACTGAAGATCCCGGATATGTACTGGGACGACGAGAAGGCAGTGCAGCTGCCGGTCGAGCACCGGCTCCGCAGCAGCCACTTTGAAGATCGGTGCCTCAGGCAGCACGCACCGGCGCAGCTGCATCCGCCCGGACCTGCATCGTGCCTGGCGACATCATGCTGCTGGACTACGCGGGCACGAGTTCCAACCTCGACCACGCGGGCGTGATCTACTACGCCGGTTCCACAACCGGCTCCGTGCTGGTCTGCCAGCACTCCAGCAAGTACAGGAAGACAACCCTTTCCGTGATCATGAAGCACCGCAAGGGCGTCACGGTCCACATCGCCCACATCACCCCGCACTGGTACTGAGGTAAAGATGAAACGCAGCTATGTGCTGTGGGCCCCGCCGGCCCTGGTTGTCCTGCTGGCCGCAGGCACAGCCGCCTGGGGCGCGCCGCGCGACCAGTGGGACTACCGCCAGGCGAGCCGGGCGGGGTTGCCCGCGGTGACCTTCACCGGCGACAAGACCGCCCCCGACACCCTCAAGCTCTACATGCAGCTCTTCATAGAGCGAGTGCGTGACGGTGACACGGACGGCCTGGAGGATCTGTCCAGGCACTCCTGGTTCGCCCGCCGCAGCGAGGCAGCCGGCGCCCGCTGGTTCATCCGCAGCTACGGCAGGGGCGCCGCAGGACCGGTCTCGATCAACATGACCGAAGAGGATCCCTACGACGTCCGAGGCGGCACGATCTGCTTCCGCCGCACCGGACAGCAGCAGAACTTCACCGTCTTCAAGCAGAACGGCCTGTGGCTGTTCGCCGTCTCCCCGGACTGGAACAAGCCACCGAACTCGTCCGGCAGACAGCCGCTGAAGGTCTGACTTGAAGGACACTGCCGTGAGGGCAGGACCTCGTCCCGACTCTCACAGCAGTGTCAGTGCGGGCCGGTGGGAGGAGACGGAGCCGTTGCGCCAGGACTCCGGCGTTCTCGTCATCGGTCCGACGTGGCCGGGATGGGGCTGATGCCCGAACTGCCCTGGCAGCGCCGCCCCCGCGCCAACGAACTCCTCCCAGCCCTCCGCAACCCCCACCGCGCATTCCACGCCGTCGTGACCGGCGAACCGCAGCGCACCTTCTACGGCAACCAGTTCGACAACACCTTCCCCGCCTTCGTCCGCTTCCGCATCCCCCTGTGGGTCGATCGGCATGCGCCTCCCGTGCCCCCGGTTTCGCGCGACGGACGCGCCCTCCGGCCGCGTAGAGCAGACGACGGATTCGCCACGGAGAGGATGGAGGGGACTGCACAGTGACAGCGCGTGCACTCAAGGGGGCACTGAGGGGTGCCAGGGGTACGGCGATCGCGGCGGCCGCGATGGCCGTGCTGACCGCGTCGCAGGCGCCGAGGGCGGTCTCGGCCGAGGCCGTGGAGCCCGCGCGTGCGGCGGCTCCCGCCGGGCACGGCCTCAGCGTGTCCGGCGACACCCCGTACCGCCCCGGCCTTCCTCCGCTGCGGACGCGGAAGAAGGGCTCGGCACGGGGAGTGACGGGCGGCGGTGCCCTGCCCGCGAGCGTGTTCGCCGCGTACCGGCGTGCCGAGGAGGAGCTGGCGCGCAGCGCGCCGCGCTGCGGACTGCGCTGGCAGCTGCTGGCCGCGATCGGCCAGGTGGAGTCCGGGCAGGCAAGGGGCGGCCGGGTGACCCCGGACGGGACGACCGTGACGCCCATTCTCGGCCCGCGGCTGACCGGCGGCGCCTTCGCCGTCGTGGCTGACACCGACGGCGGCGCGTACGACGGGGACAGGATGTACGACCGCGCGGTCGGCCCGATGCAGTTCATCCCGTCCACCTGGGCCCGCTGGGGAGCGGACGGCAACGGCGACGGACGGACCGACCCGAACAACGTCTACGACGCGGCGCTCGCCGCCGGCCGCTACCTGTGCGCGGGCGGCCGGGACCTGTCGAACCCCGCCGACCTGGACCGGGCGATCCTGGGCTACAACCACTCCGACGCCTATCTGCGCACCGTCAAGGCGTGGTACGCGTACTACCTGACCGGACACCGCGTGGTGCCGGACGCGTCCGGCGGATCCCGGTCGGACCGGCCGAAGCCCTCCCGCCGGGAGAACCCGAGGAGGCCGAAGCCGTCGGACGACCGGAAGCCGGGCCCTGATCCTTCGCACACGCCGTCGGCCCCGCCCGCCTCGCTCACCCCCAGCCCGTCCCCCAAGGCCGGCGTCCCCACGGAGTCCGGGCCGCCGCTGGTTCCCGTCCCCGAACCGACCCTCACGCTGCCCGGCGGCGGTGTGCTGCCCGACGCGGGGCCGCTGACCACCGGCAACGGCTGGAACACGATGGACGTCTCCCCCTCCACAACTGCCACTACTCGGGGGTAATGTCGCGACCCGCCGGAAGCACAGGACCGGCGGGTGAGTGCGAAGGGGCCCTCATGGCGACGGACATGCCTGCGGACACAGCGGCCGCCGACGAGCGTTGGCTGCGCATGTGGAGCCAACGCGAGCAGCTGCTCAGGGTGGCCAGGCGGCGGTCCGTGAGCCAGGAGGACGCCGAGGACGCCGTTCACGAGGCGATGCTGCGGGCCGCGGAGCGCCCGGACCTCGACGACGAACGGCTCGGCGCCTGGCTGACGACGGTGACGATGCGGCTGTGCGTCGACCGGCACCGGCAGGTCAACCGCGAGGCCGAGGTGGGCAGCCGCCCCACACTCGTCGCGCCGGGCCCGGTACCCGTCGAGGATGCGGTGTGCGACCGGGCCGAGGCGAAGTGGCTCGCCGTGCGCAGCGGCGAGCTGCCCGCCCGGCAGGCGGAGGCGCTGCGGCTGAAGTCGGAGGACCTGGACGTCGGCCAGGTCGCCGTGCGTATGGGGCTGAGCTACCGGACCGTCGAGTCCCTGCTGGCCCGCGCCCGGCGAACGCTGCGCGCCTCGCTGGCCGGGACGCTCGGGCTCGTGCTGTTCCTGCTGGGACGCGGCCGGCCGCACGCGGGCGGCAAGGCGCAGGCGGTGGCCATGGCCTCGACGGCGGCGACGCTGGTGGTGGCGGGCTTCGCGCTGCCGTACGCGCTGGGCGGGGGCGGGCAGGGGCCGGCGCCCCGGCCGGCGGTGTCCGCCGGTGCCGGGGCGATCCGGTCGGACAGCACGGCCCGGGTGCGGATCCCCGGGACGCCCGAAGGCGCGCGCAGGCCGGCGGGCCGCGTGCACCGGCCGGCCGCGTCCACTGCCGACGGGTCGTCGGCGAAGACATCCCTGCCATCCGTGCCGGCCCTGCCTGCCGTCCCGGCGGCCTCGCTTCCGAGCCTGTCGGCTCCCGCGGTCCCGCGGGTTCCGGACCTTCCGGTTGCGTCGGCCGTCCCCTCGCCGCCGTCGGTCGCGCCGGTCCCGGCCCCTGACGCCGTGCCGTCCGCCCCGCGCGTCGTGCCCACCGCGAGTACGCCTCCCGTGCAGCTGCCGTAGGGCCCGCGAAACCAGTCCGAAAAAAATCCGGGTCCGCCGCGACGGACGCCCCGCCCCTCCCCGTAGAGCAGTCGTCGGAGCTGTTCACGGGCGAGGGCACGGGCGAAGGGCGGGACCGGATGGGTGTCGAGATCTGTGTGGAAGGGCTGACCAAGTCCTTCGGTCACCAGGTCATCTGGCAGGACGTCTCACTGACGCTGCCCGCCGGGGAGGTCTCGGTCATGCTCGGCCCGTCCGGGACGGGCAAGTCGGTGTTCCTCAAGACGCTCGTCGGCCTGCTCAAGCCGGACCGCGGCTCGGTCACGGTGGCCGGGCGGGACATCACCACACTGCGTGAGCACGATCTGTACGAGGTGCGGAAGTTGTTCGGCGTGCTGTTCCAGGACGGCGCGCTGTTCGGCTCGATGAACCTGTACGACAACATCGCCTTCCCCCTGCACGAGCACACCCGCAAGTCGGAGAGCGAGATCCGCCGGATCGTGCTCGAGAAGATGGAGCTGGTCGGGCTGCTCGGTGCCGAGGCCAAGCTGCCCGGCGAGATCTCCGGCGGTATGCGCAAACGCGCCGGGCTCGCCCGGGCGCTGGTCCTGGACCCGGAGATCATCCTCTTCGACGAGCCGGACTCCGGCCTCGACCCGGTGCGCGTGGCCTACCTCAACCAGCTCATCGTCGACCTCAACGCGCAGATCGACGCGACCTTCCTCATCGTCACCCACGACATCGCCTCCGCCCGCCAGGTCCCCGACAACATCGGGCTGTTGTTCCGGCGCGAGCTGGTGATGTTCGGGCCCCGCGAACAGCTGCTGACCAGCGACGAGCCCGTCGTCCGCCAGTTCCTGAACGGCCGGATGCAGGGGCCGATCGGCATGGCGGAGGAGAAGGACGCGGCCCAGGTCGAACAGGAACTCGCCCAGGTCCAGGAACCCACCGGTCCTCCCGGCAGCAGGCCCCTGACCCCCCGCCTGCTGCCGGGCCCCGGCATCACCCGACCGCCCCGCTGGGAGGCGATCGCGACACGGGAGGCCGAGCTGCAGCGCAAGGAGGTGGCCGACGCATGAGCCTGTCCCCCACCGGTGCGCTGCGGCACTCGGGCAACCTGTTCGCGATGGCCCTGGACGTCGTCCGGACCCTGCCCAGACGGCCTTTCCAGGCAAGGGAGTTCATCCAGCAGGCGTGGTTCGTCGCGAGTGTCACGATCCTGCCCACCGCCCTCGTGTCCATCCCCTTCGGCGCGGTCATCGCGCTCCAGATCGGCAGCCTGACCCGGCAGCTCGGTGCCCAGTCGTTCTCCGGGGCCGCGTCCGTCCTCGCGGTGCTGCGCGAGGCCTCGCCGATCGTCACGGCGCTGCTGATCGCGGGCGCGGGAGGCACGGCGATCTGCGCGGACCTCGGGGCGCGCAAGATCCGGGACGAGATCGACGCGATGCAGGTGCTCGGCATCGACCCGATCCACCGGCTGGTGGTGCCGCGCGTGCTGGCCTCGATGGTGGTGGCCGTGCTGCTCAACGGTCTGGTGTCGGTCGTCGGCGTCGCGGGCGGCTATTTCTTCAACGTCATCCTGCAGAACGGCACACCCGGCGCCTACCTGGCCTCCTTCACCACCCTCGCCCAGCTGGACGACCTGTGGGCGGCCGAGCTGAAGGCGCTGGTGTTCGGGGCGATCGCCGCGATCGTCGCCTCCTACAAGGGGCTGACCGCGCAGGGCGGCCCGAAGGGCGTGGGCGACGCGGTCAACCAGTCGGTCGTGATCACCTTCATGTTGCTGTTCGTGACCAACTTCGTGATGACCGCGGTGTACTTCCAGGTCGTCCCGCAGAGGGGTTAGCCAATGCGACTTCTCAGCCGTCCACTGGACGCTCTCGAAGAGCTCGGATCCCAGCTCTCCTTCTACGGGCGCTCACTGGCCTGGACGGGCCGCACCGTCCGCCGCTACAAGAAGGAGATCCTGCGGCTGCTCGCCGAGGTGAGCTTCGGCCGGGGCGCCCTCGCCGTCGTCGGCGGCACGGTCGGCGTGATCGCCTTCCTCTCCTTCTTCACCGGAACCGAGGTCGGCCTCCAGGGCTACGCGGCCCTCAACCAGCTCGGCACCTCCAACTTCGTCGCGTTCCTGTCGGCGTACTTCAACACCCGGGAGATCGCCCCGCTGGTGGCCGGACTCGCCCTGTCCGCGACGGTCGGCGCCGGGTTCACCGCGCAGCTCGGTGCGATGCGGATCAGCGAGGAGACCGACGCGCTGGAGGTGATGGGCGTCCCGTCGCTGCCGTTCCTGGTGACGACGCGAATGATCGCCGGCTTCGTCGCGGTGATCCCGCTGTACGTGATCGGGCTGTTGTCCTCGTACCTCGCCGCCCGCACCGTCACGACCGGTTACTACGGGCAGTCGACGGGCACCTACGACCACTACTTCCACCAGTACCTGCCGCCGGTAGACGTCTTCTGGTCCTTCGGCAAGGTGATCGTCTTCGCCGTCCTGATCATCCTGGTGCACTGCTACTACGGCTACCACGCGAGCGGCGGCCCGGCGGGCGTCGGCGTCGCGGTCGGCCGTGCGGTGCGGACCTCGATCGTCGCCATCAACGTCCTGGACTTCTTCCTGAGCTTCGCGATCTGGGGCGCCAACACGACCGTACGGATCGCGGGGTGAGGCCGATGAGAGCACGGAGACTCAGGTTGTACGGCGTCGCGTTCATCGCCGTGCTCGCGCTGCTGCTGTCGCTCGCCGTGGCCGTCTACGAGCAGGCGTTCACGCCGGTCGTGCACATCACGCTGCAGGCCGACGCGCTCGGCAACCAGCTGGAGCCCCGCGCCGACGTCAAGCTGCGCGGGCTGCTCGTCGGCGAGGTCCGGGCGGCGCACGCGGACGGGACGAAGGCCACGCTCGACATCGCGCTCAAGCCGGAGTACGTCGCGTACATCCCCTCGGACGTACACGCGCGGCTGCTGCCCAAGACACTCTTCGGCGAGAAGTACGTCGATCTCGTGCCGCTCGCCGGGTCGGCGGCCCGGCCCATCCGCGCCGGGGACGTCATCACTCAGGACCGCACCACGGTCGGCATCGAGGTACAGCAGCTGATGAACGACCTGCTGCCGCTGCTGCGGACGGTCCAGCCGGGCGAACTCAACGCCACGCTCTCGGCGTTCGCCACCGCTCTGGAGGGCCGCGGCGACCGGATCGGCGACAACCTCGTCCGGGTCGAGGGCTATCTGCGCCGCCTCAACCCGCACATGCCCTCCCTCAAGGAGGACATCACACGGTTCGCGGACGTCGCCGAGGTGTACGGCGACGCCGCCCCCGACCTGATGCGGATCCTGCGCAACACGGTCACCACCAGCCGGACGATCGTCGAGAAGAGGGACCGGTTGGCCTCGGCTCTGCGCGCGACCGCCTCCGTGGCGGGCACGGCGAACGACTTCCTGTCCGAGAACGGCGACCGGCTGATCACCCTGGGCCGGGTCTCCCGCCCCACGCTGGAGCTGTTCGCCCACTACTCCCCCGAGTACCCGTGCCTGTTCCAGGGCCTGGTCCGGCAGGAGAAGGCGTCGGAGGACGCCTTCCGGGGCGGCGAGATGCGGATCACCCTTGAGGTCGTCCGGCCGCAGGGGGCGTACCGGCCCGGTGAGGAGCCGGTGTACGGCGAGCGGTCCGGTCCGAACTGCCGCGGCCTGCCGCATCCGCGGGTACCCGGGCCGAAGCCGCACCTCGACGACGGTACGTCGGCCGGAGGTTCCGGCGCCGGCGCCCTCCCCGGAGATGTCGGCGTGTCCGCCACCCGGGCCGAGCAGCGGGCCGTCGGCTCGCTCGTGGCCCCCGTCATGGGCGTCCCCGCGGACCAGGTGCCGCCCGTCGCGACCCTGCTGTTCGGGCCGCTCGCGCGCGGAACGGCGGTGAGTGTCGCATGAGCAGGTCAGGAGCCCGGCAGACCGCCGCCCCGCTGGTCAAGTTCAGCCTCTTCGCGCTGGTCACGATCGCGGCGACGGCGCTGCTCGCCGCCACCATCGTCAACGTCTCCTTCACCCCCAAGGACACCTATCACGCGGTGTTCACCGACGTCACCGGGCTGGAGACCGGCGACGACATCCGGGTGGCCGGAGTGCGGGTGGGGGAGGTCGACGGCATCCGGATCAAGGACCGGACCCTGGCGGAGGTCACGTTCACCGTCAGCGCGGACCGGCCGCTGCTCGCCGGGACCCGTGCGGTCGTCCGCTACCGCAACCTGGTCGGGCAGCGGTACATCGCGCTCACCGAGGGCGCGGGGGACGTCACCGCGCGGCTGCGGCCGGGCGGCACGATCCCGTTGTCCCGGACCCAGCCGGCGCTGGACCTCAACGCCCTGCTGAACGGCTTCAAGCCGCTGTTCGCCGCGCTCAGCCCGAGCGACGTCAACCAGCTGGCCACCGAGATCGTCCAGACCCTCCAGGGCGAGGGCGGCACGGTGAACAGCCTGCTCGCGCACACCGCCTCGCTCACCAGCACCCTCGCCGACCGCGACAAGCTGATCGGATCGGTGATCGACAACCTCAACACCGTCCTGGAGACGCTCGACAAGCGCGGCTCCCGCTTCTCCGGGCTGCTCACGCAGCTGCGCCGGGTGGTCTCGGGGCTGTCCGCCGACCGCAAGCCCATCGGGGAGTCGCTGGTGAGCATCGGCGACCTCACGGACGTCACGTCGGGGCTGCTGAAGGACGCGCGTCCACCACTGAAGGACGACATCGCCGGGCTCGGCGATCTCGCCGGAACGCTGAACAAGAACGAGAACACCGTGGAGGGCGTCCTGAAGCGGCTGCCGAACAAGCTCGACAAGCTGACGGGGACCGCCTCGTACGGCTCGTGGTTCAACTTCTACCTCTGCGACTTCGACGGCCGGATCGTGCTGCCGAGGACCAAGCAGGTGATCAGCCCGGAGCTGCACGTGGCGCAGGCGAGGTGCGGCGGATGAGCATGCGCATCAGGCGGCGCAAGGTCCGCCGCCCCGAGCCGCTGGTGAAGGTACGCGTCCTGCCGCCCAGGCTGCCGAGACTCCGCAGACTGCTGCCGAAACGCAAACCCCGCCCCGAACCCCTCGTGAAAGTCCGCGTCCTGCCGCCCAGGCTGCCGAGACTCCCCAGACTGCTGCCCAAGCGCAAACCCCGCCCCGAACCCCTCGTGAAAGTCCGCGTCCTGCCGCCCAAGCTGCCCAGGATCCGGCTCAGGCGCCCACGCCTCAAGCCGTTCCGCGAGCAGAACCCGGTTGTCGTGGGTGCCGTCGGCCTCACCGTCCTCGCGCTGCTCACCGTTGCCGCCTTCAACGCCGACAGCCTGCCGCTGATCGGCGGCGGCGACACCTACAGCGCGGCCTTCTCCGAGGCCGGCGGGCTCAAGCCGGGCGACGAGGTACGGATCGCCGGGGTCAAGGTCGGCAAGGTCGAGGGCGTCGACCTGGAGGGCGATCACGTCAGGGTGACCTTCAAAGTGAAGGGTCGTCCGGCATTCGGTACCGACACGGGTGCGTCGATCCGTGTCAAGACGATCCTCGGCGCGAAGTACCTGGCCCTGTACCCGAAGGGGCCCGGCCAGTTGAGGCCGGGCCGGGAGATCCCGATCCGGCGGACCGTGTCGGCGTACGACGTCGTCCAGGCCTTCAGTGACCTGACGACCACCACCGAGGAGATCGACACGGACCGGCTCGCGAAGGCACTGGACACGATCTCCGTCACCTTCCAGGACTCCCCCGAGGAGGTGCGGGCGTCGATCAAGGGGCTGTCGCGGATCTCCCGGACCGTCGCCGCCCGTGACCAGGCGCTGCGGGGGCTCCTCGACCATGCGAACGGAGTCACCAAGGTGCTGGCCGGTCACACGAAGGACTTCTCCGCGCTGGTGAAGGACGGTGACGCTCTGTTCAAGGAGATCGACGAGCGGCGTGCGGCGATCCACAAGCTGCTCAAGAGCTCCGCGCTGCTCGGCATCGAGCTGTCCGGCCTGGTCGACGACAACGGCAAGGAGATCGGGCCCGCGCTGAAGAACCTCAACACCTTCGTGACGATGCTCGAACGCAACCAGGCAAGCCTCGACCGCAGCCTCCAGCTCCTCGCCCCCTACGTACGGCTCTTCACCAACACCCTCGGCAACGGCCGATGGTTCGACTCCTACATCCAGAACCTGGTCGCCGCCCCGGTCACGCCACGGACGGGAGGCACCCGATGACCCGCAGACTCCTGGCCCTGTTCACCGCGCTCGCGATCGTCATCGGCCTCGCCGTCGTCCTCTGGCCGGGCCCCGCCCCCGTCCGCGTCACGGCGTACTTCCCGCGCACCGTCGGCATCTACCCCGGCTCCGACGTCCGCGTCCTCGGCGTCCGCATCGGCGAGGTCAAGAAGATCACGCCGGAGGGCGACCGGGTACGGGTGGAACTGGAATACGACCGGAGCCGCAAGGTCCCCGCCGACGCACAGGCCGCCATCATCAACTCCTCGGTGGTCAGCGACCGTTACGTGCAGCTGCTGCCGGTGTACCGCAAGGGCGCGGTGCTGCGGGACGGAGGCGTCATCCCCGAGTCCCGTACGGCCGTCCCCGTCGAGCTGGACCGGATCTTCGACAGTCTGCACACCACCGCCGAGGCACTCGGCCCGAACGGTGCCAACAAGAAGGGGGCGCTGTCCCGGCTGCTCGGGGTGAGCGCGGACAACCTCCAAGGGCAGGGCGAGAACCTCAACCAGACGGTGGAGGACCTGTCCCAGGCGGTCACCACGCTGTCCGACGGCCGGGGAGACCTGTTCGGGACCGTGCGGAACCTTCAGGTGTTCACGGCCGCACTGGCGGCGGACGACACCAGCGTGCGGTCGTTCGACACCGACCTCGCGGACGTGGCCGGGCAACTCGCCGGGGAGCGCAGGGATCTCGCGGCCGCGCTGAAGTACCTGGCCGCCGCACTCGGCGACGTGTCCGGCTTCGTGAAGGGCAACAAGAAGGCGCTGACCTCGGACGTGCAGGGCCTGGCCAAGGTCACCAAGGTCCTCGTCACCCAACGGGACGCTCTGGAGGAGCTGTTGACCGTCGCCCCCACGGGCCTGTCGAACCTGCAGAACGCCTACGACCCCGCCGCCGGCACCCTCGACACCCGCAACAACGCGCAGACCTCGCAGGATCCGTCCTCCGTTCTCTGCTCGATCCTGAAGACGACCGGCGACGACCACGACAACTGTGCCGGGCTGAAGAAGCTCTTCGACTCCCTGCCCGAGGTTCCGTCGGCCCCGGCGTCGACGGGCACGGTCGACAAGACCCTCGGCGGGATTCTGGGGGCACCGGCATGAGCGTGCAGCGCAAGGGGCGGGTGGCCGCCTGGGCGGCGGTCGGGTCGCTGCTGCTGACCGGCTGCGAGTTCAACGGCTGGTACGACGTTCCGCTCCCCGGCGGCGCCGCCTCGGACGGTCACGCCTACCACGTCACCGTCGACTTCCGGGACGTCCTGGATCTGGTGCCGCAGTCGGCGGTCAAGGTCAACAACGTCACCGTCGGCGCGGTGGAGAGGGTGGAACTGGACGACTGGCACGCGCGGGTACGGCTGCGCATCGCCGACTCGGTGAAGCTGCCCGGCAACGCCGTCGCCGATCTGAGGCAGACCAGCATGCTCGGCGAGAAGTACGTCGCCCTGTCCGCGCCGACCGGCACGCGGCCCGTCGGACGGCTCCACGACGGCGACCGCATCCCGCTGTCCCGCAGCGGCCGCAACCCGGAGGTCGAGGAGGTGCTGTCGGCCCTGTCCGCGCTGCTCAACGGCGGCGGGGTGGCCCAGCTGAAGACGATCACCGTCGAGCTGAACAAGGCCCTCAACGGCCGCGAGGACCGGGTCAGGTCCCTGCTGAAGCAACTCGACACGTTCCTCGGCGGCCTCGACGACCAGCGGGCGGAGATCGTGCGCGCGCTCAAGGGCGTCGACCGGCTGGCGAAGCGGCTGAAGGACGAGAAGAAGACGATCGCGCTGGCCGTCGACACCATTCCGCCCGCCCTGAAGGCCCTCGCCGACCAGCGCAAGGACCTGACGAAGATGCTCACCGCCCTCTCGGCACTCGGCAAGACCGGCACCAGGGTGGTGAACGCCTCCCACGACGACACCGTCGCCAACCTGAAGAAGCTCCAGCCCATCCTGCAGCAGCTGAACAAGGCGGGCGACGACCTGCCCGACTCCCTTGAGCTCCTGACCACTTACCCGTTCCCGCGCAACGCGACGGACGCCGTCAAGGGCGACTACGTCAACCTCGGGATCACCGCCGACCTCGACCTGGCGGACCTGTACGGCAACGTCACCGGCAAGCCGGGCAACGGCGGGAAGTCCCCGGCCCCCGGGACACCGCATCTTCCCGTTGTCCCCACTCCCACCCCTCTCCCGTCCGTCCCGTCCCTGCCGGGCATCCCGTCCGTGCCCCCCGTGCCCCCCGCGCCCTCCGTGCCCGCCGTGCCCTCCGACGGCAGCACCCTGCTGTGCCCGCCGGTGTGCACGGCCGCGTACGGCACCGGGGACGGCTCGCGTCGCCTCCCGCCGGGGGTCGATCTCGGCCTCGCCGAGCTGATGCTGAAGGGGATACTGCCGTGATCACACGTACGGTCAGGGCCCAGTTGCTCGCCTTCGCCACCGTCACCGCCCTCGGGGTGTCCTACGTCGGCGCCCGGTACACGGGCCTGGTGGACGACGTCCTGCACCGCGGCTACACCGTGCGCGCCGACTTCGCCGAGTCCGGGGGCGTCTTCCCCGGCGCCGAGGTCACCTACCGGGGCGTGCCGGTGGGCCGCGTGGGCGAACTGCGGCTGACCGGGTCCGGGGTCTCGGTGGCGCTGAAGATCGAGGACGGCGCCCCGAGGATCCCCGCCGACACACTCGCGGTGGTCGCCGACCGTTCGGCGGTGGGCGAGCAGTACGTCGACCTCCAGCCACGGCGGTCGGGCGGGCCGTACCTCATGGACGGCAGCCCGATCCCGCGCAGCCGCACCCGGACCCCGCTGCCGGTCACCGACCTGGTCCTCAGCCTCGACCGGCTGGTCAACTCGGTCGGCAAGGACGATCTGCGGGTCACCGTGGACGAGTTGGGCAAGGCCTTCGCCGGCACCGGACCGAACCTGAGCCGGCTGGTGGACTCCGGCAACGCGCTGGTGGAGTCGGCGTCCGAGTCGCTCCCCCAGACGGTCTCGCTGATCGAGGACTCGCGGAAGGTGCTCAAGACCCAGGCCGACCAGGGCTCGGCCATCAAGTCGTTCTCCCGCGACCTGGCCACGCTCACCGAGCAGCTGAAGTCGAGCGACGGCGATCTGCGCAGGCTCATCGACAACACCGCGCCCGCCGCCCAGCAGTTGGACTCCCTGCTGAAGTCCACCCGGCCGCAGGTGCCGGTCCTGCTGGCCAACCTCATCAGCGGCGGCCAGATCACCCTGGCCCGGCTCCCCGGCGTCGAACAGGCCCTGGTCACACTCCCGCTCACGGTCGCGGGCAGCTACACGGTCATCCCCGGCGACGGCACCACCCACTTCGGGATGACCGTGAACGCCGACGACCCTCCCGCATGCACCCAGGGCTACGGCACCCAGCGGCGCGACCCCGCCGACACCGGCAAGCGCCCGGCGAACACCGACGCGCGCTGCACGGTGCCGCGCGGCGGCAGGACCTCGGTGCGCGGAGCGCAGAACGCGCCCGGCGCGACGACGGGCCGGTACGGCGCCGGCCAGAGCGCGTTCGTGGCCCCGTACGACCCGGAGACCGGCACCGTGACCGGCCCGGACGGATCGCCCTTCGAGATCGGCTCGACGGGCGGGGAACAGACCGTGTTCGGAAAGGAGTCGTGGCAATGGCTGCTCGTGGGACCGATGGCATGAGAGGCGGACGCATGAGGCTGCTGTCGGCGGGGCTCGTCGCCGCGACCGTGCTGACGACCGTGCTGTGTGTCTGGCTGGGCCTGAAGCTGTCCGACCAGCGCGCGGCGGAACAGCGCCGTCAGGACATCCTGGCGGCGGCCCGCCAGTCGGCGCTGAACTTCACCTCGCTCGACTACCGGCACTACGACCGGGACAGCGGCAATGTGCTGAAGGGCGCCACCGGCCAGTTCAAGAAGGAGTTCGCCGCGCAGACCGCACAGCTGACGAAACTGGTTGCGCAGAACAAGTCGGTGTCCGAGGGACAGGTCCTGGACGCGGGCATCGTGCGGTCCGACGCGCGCTCGGCCCGGGTCCTGGTCGTGGCCGACAGCAAGGTGACCAACAGCGCCGCGCCCGAGGGGCAGGCGCGCACCTACCGGCTCCAGCTCGACCTCGCGCGCGTGGACGGCCGCTGGCTGACCTCCGACGTCGCGTTCGTGGGCTGACCCGCCCGTGAGGCCATCGATGAGAAGAGACACCATGGCGAACCCGACCTCCCGCACCGGCTCACCGGCCCGCCGCACCATGACCGCGGCCGCCCGCGCGGCAGCCAAGCGCGCCGGACGGCCCGCGCGCCCCGAGCACGGTGCCGGCCAGGAAGAACAGCCGTCCTCCGGGCGCACCCTGCTCGTCGAGCCCCCGGCGAACGGCTGGGAGGACCCGCCGGAGCCCGAGGCGCCCGAGTCGTCCGAGCCGTCCGAGGGGGAGCAGCCGGAGGACGGCGCGCCCCCGCGCAAGGCCGGGCGGAGCGTGCTCACCGCGGTGCTGGGCGTCGTCCTCGTGGCGGCCCTGGTCGCGGCCGCCGTACTCGGGTGGCAGTACCGGCAGGGGCGGCAGGCGGAACAGGCCCGCGGCGAGGCCCTCGCGGCCGCTCGGCAGGCGGCGCCGGTCGTGCTGTCGTACGACTACCGGCACCTGGACCCGGACTTCTCCCGGGCCCGCGCCCTGCTGACCGGGCACTTCCGCGACCAGTACGGCAAGACCACGAAGGCGGTGGTCGCCCCGACCGCGACGAAGTACCACGGCGTGGTGAAGGCGACCGTCGCCACACCCGCCGACGGCGGCGCCCCGGCGGTCTCCGTCGTGTCGGCCACACCGGACCGGGCCGTCGTCCTGCTCTTCGTCAACCAGGTCACCAGCAGCACCCAGGTCCCGGAGCCCCGGCTGGACCTGAACCGGGTGCGTATGACGCTCACCCGCACCTCCGACGGTTGGAAGGTGAGCGGCGTCGACGCCCTCTGACCGCGGTGCGCGGACGGGATCGACCGGTGGTACGGCGGTGCTGCCACGGCCGCCGCGATGACAGCCGCTGTAACTGGCCTGGCTGCCGTCGAGTGCCACCGCCGCACCGTATCGGGGCGCACCAGCAGCCGCACCCGGCGCTGCACGCCACGCGGGAGACGGCCCAGCAGCGCGGCCAGGAACGCCCGGTCGCCCGGGGCGAACCGTGCTCTCGCCTTGCCGAGTTGGCGTTCCAGCACGATCTTCGACCCGACCTCCCGGACCCTGACCGCAGACACCCCACGAGGAGAGAGGAGAAAGGATCGCCATCGGCCGACCGGCGCCGCAGCGGCACACGCAAGCGCATAAGGCGGGAAGCCAAAGGCCTGCCGAGACGACAGAACACCCGCGCCCGGCCGGAAGCCGGAGGCGGGTGTCGGTCTGCCCCGCCCGTGAAACGGGACCCAGGGGGCAATGATGTGTCCGAGGGGCGAGTCGACCACTGACGATACGGTCGTGGTCGCGCAAGGGAGGCTCGGCCTCTGACGCCGTATCGGCGCACGCGGCGCCACGAACTCGACGCACCGCCGCCGGCTGTCGAGCAACGGTAAGCCCGCCGCACCCTCGAATCGGCAGACCGCGCACGTCACAGAGGCGGTTTGGGCTCAGCTGCGCGGATCTCGATGAATGGCGATGTCCCGGATGTCTGTAAGCCACTGGCGCAGGGACACCCCGCCGCCATTGAGGACGTTCCATCGCGCTTCGCGCAGGTCAACGGCTCTGGCGTGACGGGCGGTCGGGCTGCTCGCGCATGTCACGAGCGTGATCGTGCCAGGGAGGTCATCTGGCGGTCCGCTGAGAAACCACCTCAACCTGCCCTGACCAGCTAGTCAGCCACCCCCGCACAGCAGAGGAACCTCAGTGTGTCCATTCAACGGCGCGCGCCGTTGAGTGGGCCCTGTCTCACATTCGGTGGTGACAGAGCGTCACCGTTAGTGCGCCAGGTCCGATCCGAGCTCCGGGGAGAGCAGTCGCAGACGCGTCGTCGAGCTAGGCGTGAACGGTGCCGACAGTCGCTTCACCCATGCTGGACTGGCGGTGCTTACTGTCAGCCATGACGGCTACTTAACGTCACCACCGGATGTGAGCCAGGGCCGTTGAATGGACACTCCCCCACGACGGGCCGGGCGAGCCCGCAAGCGGGACACGGGCGGCGTCCATTTCCGCCTCGAACATGGTCCGCAGCGGTCGCCCGGCCGGGCCCGTTCCTTCTGGCGGTCCGGCGCTGTGACCCAGGTCTCACGATATGCGTGCAGCACACGGGACCGCTTTCCCGTCGAGGAGGGGTGACAGGAAGGGATGGGGATGTGGACCTGGCAACCGAGCGCGATGTCCGTATCGGAATCAGTGGGCCCGGACCGGCGGAGTCGGAGTCGGAGTACGACTTCCACGACTTCGTCGTCGCCCGGTCGGCCGTACTGTTCCGCGGGGCCCTCGTCTTGACGGGAAACCGCGAGACCGCGGAGGACCTGGTCCAGGAGACCCTGGAGCGGGCCTGCCGCAAGTGGCGCACCATCGCCGCCAAGGACGCTCCGGAGGCCTACGTGCGGCGGATCATGGTGAACCTGGTCAACGACCGGTGGCGGAGGTTCCGCCGCACGGTCCCGCACCAGGACGGCGGCGACCGTGCCGCCCCCGGGGACCAGTACGGGCAGGTGGACACGAGGGACCAACTGGTCCGGGCTCTCCAGGGTCTGCCGATTCGCATGCGGACGGTCGTGGTACTGCGGTACTTCCACGACCTGTCGGATGACGAGATCGCGGCCGACCTGAAGATCTCACCAGGCACCGTGCGGTCCCAGCTCGCTCGCGGCATCGACAAGCTCAGAGGCCAGTTCCCCGCACTCTCCAGCCCTTCACCACGGCAGCCCACGGAAGGAACCCGATGAGATCACGCGATTCGCAGCCTTCCGGCTGCACACTCTTCGAGCAGGAACTGGTGAACGCTATGAACGACTTCGTGAACACCGCCGAGACGCCGCACTTCGACACGGCCGTCATCGAGCGTGGGGCTCGCCGCAGGCGAGCCACCGCCATCGCGGGCATCGCCACCGCCCTGGTCGTGGCCTGCGGCGCAGGCACCGCCCTGGCCGCCGGCGTCGCCGGCAGCGGTTCGCACACCTCGGCGCAGACCGCCGCCGACAGCACCACCGCCGACAGCACCACCTTGCTTGTCCGCACCAGCGACGGCACGACCGCCAGGGAGCAGCTGGCCGGCGTGAGCGCGGCGAGGGCCAGGGTGGCGCTTGTCCATTTCCGCCTCACGCCCGAGTTCACCCGGGTCCGGATGTCCGACTGCAAGAAGCAGGAGGACGCGGTGGTCGCGCTGTCGCCGCATGCCCCGACGGTCGTCCACCCGGGTGACACGGTCCTCGTGACCACCTGCTACCGCTGACCCTGGCCGAACCGGCCTGACCGGACAGAGCAGAACAGGGGGTGGTGGCCCCGTCGGAACCGGGGCCACCACCCCCCGCATTCCACCACGTGTCCGCCCCTGCACGATGTGCCTCCGTGCCGATCACCCGCACTGGTCCGTCGAGCAGGTCCGCTCTGCAGCCGGCCGCCGCGCGTCCCCGCCTGAGGGCGTTCCTCCTCGGATCTCCTGCACGCTGCGCACCGGACTCCCTACCGTGCATGCAGGGCCGTGACGATGGGCCCGCGAAAGGAGGGGGCACGGCCCAGAACCTGATGGTGTGGCTGACAGAGCGCCGTGGGGTGCGGGAAGAACACGCCGAGCAGGTGCGCAAGGAGTTGGCAGACACCGCGGCCGAAGCGGCCCGGTCGTAGGCCGCCGGGGTCGTCTACCAACAGCATCAGGAGGACGCGAACGTCGGGCACCCTGACGCCGCGACCTGACAGCAGGCCCTGAAAAGACGCCATCGGCGGCATACTTGCGGTGGCTCCGCGGCCCGTCGGCACACCCGGAGCCGCAGGCCGGCTGCTGATTCGCCACCACTGCCCCGACACCGGCATGGACGGCCTGCCCGCCGACCTGGTCTCTCCTGCGACGCGGCTGGCTCTCCAACGTCGCCTTCAGCACCCCCGAACTCCTCGTCCAGCGCATCCGGCGCGGCCTCCGGCACATCCAGTACCGCAGCGAACTCATAGACGGCTGCCTCGCCGAGACCGGCCTGCCAATCAGACCCAGCTGACCAACCCGGCCACATCACGATTTCAACCTCATTAATGCAGGGCGACCGCGAGTGCCTCGGCCAGGGTCACGGGCGGACGGCCCATCAGGCGGCGCAAGTCGCCAGAGTCGGTGTACATCTCGCCGCGGGTCATGCCGCGGTCAGCGTCGGCGAGAACCTCCGCCAGCTCGGCGGGCAGGCCCGCGGCGGCCAGTGCCTGGGCGAAGTCGGTCTCCGGGAGGTCAGCGTAGGTAACCTGCTTTCCGGCCGCAGCGGAGATCGCGGAGGCGAGCTCGGTGAGGGTGAAGGATTCGTCGCCGCCGAGCTCGTACACGGCGCCGGTGTGGCCTTCGGTGGTGAGGACGACCGCTGCGGCCTCGGCGTAGTCGGCGCGGGACGCGGCGCTGATCCGCCCCTCGCCAGCGGCGCCGACGACGGCGCCGTTCTGCAGGATCTGCGGCAGTTGGCTGGTGTAGTTCTCCAAGTACCAGCTGTTGCGCAGCAGCACGCTGGGGATTCCGCGGTCCCGCAGATACTCCTCCGTCTCGCCGTGCGTGGCGCCGATGACGGTGGTGGCCGTGTTCGCGTGCGTCGTGCTCGTGTACGCCACCAGCGACACGCCTGCTGACACTGCGGCGTCGATCACGCGGCGGTGGTTGGCGACCCGCTCGCCCACGGGGACCGAGGCCGAGACCAGCAGCAGCCTGTCCGCCCCCGCGAATGCCTCGGCCAGGCCGTCGGTGTCCGCGAAGTCGGCGCGGCGTACCGTGATGCCCCGGTCGGCCAGGTCCTTGATCCTCGCGATGTCCCGGCCGGTCGCGATGATGTCCGCGGCCGGGGTCCCGTGCCGCAGCAGTGCCTCGACGGTGAGCCTGCCCAGCTGGCCGGTGGCTCCGGTGACGACGATCGACATGATGGTCAGCCCTTCCTTCCGGGCGTGCCTCGCACGCCTGCCGCGGTCCGTCCGCGGCCGGATGGAACACACACTGACCTGGACACTCTCTGCTGGGTAGTAGCCACTTCTTGGTAGGGTACTTACCGGACCGATAGCAATGAGGTGAGCCCTATGGCCGCTGTCGAAAACATGACCGAGCCCACACCGTCATTCGATCCGTACGAGCGCGGCTGCCCGTCGAGGGACCTGCTCGACCAGATCGGCAGCAAGTGGGCGGTCCTCGTGCTGGGCGAACTCGGCCGGAACGGGACCTCCCGGTTCGGCCAGCTCCGGCAGGCGCTGGCGGGCGTGAGCGAGAAGATGCTCACCCAGACGCTGCGCACCCTCGAACGCGACGGGCTGGTCAGCCGGACCGTCTACCCAGAGGTGCCGCCGCACGTGGAGTATGAGCTGACCCCGCTCGGCCAGACGCTGCGGGAACCGCTGAAGGCGCTCACGGAATGGTCCGTGCTGCACATCGAAGAAGTCATCACCGCCCGCGAAGAGTACGACTGCCGCACTGAGCGCACCCGGTAATCGGCGGCGGCCGGCGTTCTGGTCATAAGCGGCTGCCTCGCCAAGACCGGCCCGACAACCAGACTCACCCGAGCAACCCGGCGACATCACGAGTTCAACCTCAGTAACGTAACTGGCGGCGGGAATGACTGGGAACCCGGGCCTCAGCCGCTTCCGCCTCGGTCCGCGCTTTCGGCACTCCAAGACACGTCAACCGAACGGGCGACGTCTGGCTCAGGCGGACGGGCGCCATCGTCCCTCAGGGGGCGTAACCGCCAGCTCACTCTTGTGCGTCCTGTTCTGTTCTGGAGTCATCGCCATGTGCCGTCGCTGGGAAAGCGCCTTGGCGGAAAAACTCGTTTTCCCGGAGTGTCTTCTCCAGGACCTGGCGCAGACCGAGGCGTTGGCCTTCCTGGTACGCACGGGTGTACTCGATGTCGCCGAGTGAGCTACGGGCATTTTCGAGACCGCGTTCCCGGTGGGCGGTCAGGAGGGCGAACCCGAAGAGCCGAGGAGTGCCGGACGGGCGCACACGCGGCCCACGGTTCCCAGCAGGACCGCTGCCGAGCGTGCGTCGCCATAGGAGGAGAGCAGCCAGGCCAGAGTTTCGCTGAGTATTGCTTCTCCCAGGTACTCGTCGATCTTCCTGGTGTGCCGGAGCGCACGGTGGAGGAGCCGCAGGGCGGTCTCGGGCGCCCCGGCTTCACCTTGGTCGACGGCAAGGGCCCAAAGCAGGTAGCACTGGTGCCACGAGTTTCCTTGGGCCTCGGACGTCGCCAGGGCCTGTTCGAGCAGGGGGACGGAGCGAGTGCGCTCGCCTTGAAGAACGGCGGCGAAGCCGAGTTGCGCGATGCACTGCTGCTGTGTCAACAGGCTCGGACCACCCTGTCGAGTTGGGGGCGCGGGTGAGGTCCTCCACGCGGTCGGCAAGTGCGGCGGCCCGGTCATGGTCGCCGCTGGCGACGGCCACCTCCACCAGGAGGGCGGGCACCTGTTCCGTCCCGTCGGCGTAAGAACTCACCACGTCGTCGGCGCGAGCGGCGAACCTGAGCGCCTCATCGATGTCGCCGCTGTCCGTCACAGCCTTCGCCAACAGGGCCCAGACCCACCCACAGTTGTGCGGGTAGCGGATCCTCTCCGCCAGAGAGACGGCCCGGTCATGCTCACCGGCACGGGCCCACGTCGGCACGAGGGCGACCAGTGCCTGGTCCCGCACCTGCCGGAGGGGAATCGACTCGGCCAGCGCCTGAGCGCTGCCCAGGTCTCCCGCGCCCGCCGCGGCCTGCACCAGCTCCAGTAGTTCCGTACCCTGCTTGAGGTCGTCACTGATCGTGTACGCCAGCTCAGCCGCGCGGACGAGGTGGCCGGTGCGGGCGGGCAAGCGCCCTCGGGAACCACCCACTGGTGAGACCGGTGCTCGAGTGCCTGCGCACCGACAGCCGCAGAAGGGTCAGCAGGCAGGGCTCGCCCCCCCCCGTTATGTTTTCCGCGGTTCCGCAACGGGGCCGCTGGCCTCCGGGCCCGGCATGACTGTGTCCCCCTGTCGAACGGATGACCTGGGGGGTGGTGTCACCGGGCCCGGGAGGTGCCGTCGGAGACGCTGATGAGAGGTCCGGCCACCGCCCGGTTCGGCGCAATGCCGGACAACTCGCGAGCGGCAGGTCTGCATAACGTGGATGCGCGCGTACGACACCGAAGCCGAGGCCGGCACCGTCAACACCCTGGGAAAGGCGCGATGTTCGACACCGAAGACGTGGGCGTGTTCCTCGGCCTGGACGTCGGCAAGAGCAGCCATCACGGTCACGGGCTGACCCCGGCCGGGAAGAAGGTCTTCGACAAGCAGCTGCCCAACAGCGAGCCAAAACTGCGGGCCGTCTTCGACAAGCTGACCTCGAAGTTCGGCACCGTGCTGGTGATCGTGGACCAGCCCGCCTCCATCGGCGCCCTCCCGCTGACCGTTGCCCGCGACGCAGGCTGCCAGGTCGCCTACCTGCCCGGACTCGCCATGCGCCGGATCGCCGATCTCTACCCGGGTGAGGCCAAGACCGACGCGAAGGACGCGGCGGTCATCGCCGACGCTGCCCGGACGATGCCCCACACCCTGCGCTCGCTGGAACTGACCGACGAGATCACCGCCGAACTCACCGTCCTCGTCGGCTTCGACCAGGACCTCGCCGCCGAGGCCACCCGCACGTCCAACCGGATACGCGGCCTGCTCACCCAGTTCCACCCCAGCCTCGAACGCGTCCTCGGCCCTCGTCTCGACCACCAGGCCGTCACCTGGCTCCTGGAGCGCTACGGCTCCCCGGCCGCCTTGCGAAAGGCCGGACGCCGCAGACTCGTGGACCTGATCCGGCCCAAGGCGCCGCGCATGGCCCAGCGGCTGATCGACGACGTCTTCGACGCGCTCGACGAACAGACCGTCGTCGTGCCCGGCACCGGCACCCTCGACATCGTCGTGCCCTCCCTGGCCGCCTCGCTCGCCGCCGTCCACACCCAGCGCCGGGCCCTGGAAGCCCAGATCAACGCCCTGCTGGAGGCCCACCCTCTTTCCCCGGTCCTGACGTCGATGCCCGGCGTCGGCGTCAGGACCGCCGCCGTCCTGCTGGTCACCGTCGGCGACGGCACCAGCTTCCCCACCGCCGCCCACCTCGCCTCCTACGCCGGCCTGGCCCCGGCCACGAAGTCGTCCGGGACCTCGATCCACGGCGAACACGCACCCCGAAGCGGAAACCGGCAGCTCAAACGGGCAATGTTCCTCTCCGCCTTCGCCTGCATGAACGCCGATCCCGTCTCCCGCACCTACTACGACAAGCAACGAGCCCGCGGCAAAACCCACACCCAGGCCCTCCTCCGCCTGGCCCGCCAACGCATCAGCGTCCTGTTCGCCATGCTCCGAGACGGCACCTTCTACGAACCACGCACTGCTGAGGACATCGAACTCGCCGCATGACCCCCACAAGCCAAACCACCCCAAACCGAACCTGAGTGCCTTGACGAAAGACATAGAGGCACCCCCCCGTGCGCGATGTCCCTCCCACGTCGTTCTCCGGTGCCAGGCCGCGACGTAGCTCCCGTTCCCGCGTCATGAAGAGCTCTGGCCCCCACTGGGCCAACCCCTCTGACATGCCTGGTGCCCCCTCGGCGAAGCCCCTCAACTGCGCACCTGCGCAGGCGGTTCAACAGCAACGGGGCCCCGACCTGACGGAGTCTCGCCGGTGGCCTGGCCGAGACGCTGGTCCCGTTGGTGCGCAGGAGGGCGACAGCGCGCCCGCGCAGCTGAATCGCCGCAGAGATCCACGCACCCGCTGAGCCCGCTATTTCAACAGGGCAGCGGTGAACATCTCGTGGTGCGCCACCAGGCACTCCTGGATGCGGTCCCAACGCCGCCAGCCGCCGCGCCCGGACAGCGCCTGGAGACGGGTGTAGTTCCCCTTGAGGGACGTCCCTGATCAGGCGATCAAGTCAGCGGTGCAAGACTTCCTCCTGTACTGCTCGTCCGCGGCGGACGTCCCTCAACAGGACGTGGCCCGGGCCCGCTGGCTCCGAGCAGTGCGGACCGTGCAGGTCAAGGTCCTCAAGTCCCGCGGGGAGAACGAAATGCGGCCCGACATATGCCGGGTCGAAGGCGAAGCTCACGCTCGTGCCGCTGCCTTGTGGTGGATGAAACGCTTGGGGGGCGGTGCGAGGCCGGATGCCGGTGTGGACTTGGCGCAACCCGCGCCCTGCGCACCACATCTCAACAGTCATCTGCCCGGACAGCGTGGCAGCAGCGGCCAATAGCCACCACTCGGGCCCAAGGAGGGAGCCGAAGTATCCGAGGACGGGAGCACCGGGGTCATGCCAGGCGTGCGGCTGGTCCATGGATATCGTGAAGCTGCTGTCGCTGGTGATCTCGAGAAGACCACGCAGTGTGTGCTCCCGGGCAACGTTTGCCGCTGGATGAAGCACATGGCGGCCCACCGCGCAGAGCAAGTTGGCCGGCAGCTTCGGATTTCCGGATCCCACCCCGAAGTACATACCCGGGCGTCTGCGCACGGCGGCATCGAACTCGAGTACCTCGATGTCGGCCGCGTCATAGGAATGGTCCGTCACGACCACACGCTATCGGCCTGGCAGGCCCGTCTGAAGGTGCGCCCGCAGGCGGAAGTGCCTCGGGAGATCTGCAGGTGGGGCGGGAGTGTCGGCTACTTCGGGGGTGGGTGGAGGGGTTCGTGCTCGCGTGCGAGGTGGTATCGCCGGTAGGCGTCGAAGTCGCCGTTGTCGATGAGAGCGCGGAGTTGGAGGACGGCTTCGGCGCCGTCCAGGCCCCAGCGGCTGCCGGTGATGTGGAGGCGGACGCCGATCAAGTGGCGGCAGGCGCCTTCGATCGGACCGGTGGCGATGGGCCAGCCCGCGGTGAGCGTGGTGTCGTAGCGGAGGTGGTCGAGGTGGCCGTGAGGTAGCGGACGCAGGCGTCGGCTGCCTCGCGCCGGGTTCCGCGCAGCCCTGTCCGATCGGCCTGAGGTGATCTCGGTCGCGGGGCGGGCGGCCTGGCCGTGGAGGATCGTGGTGACTTAACACCTCTCAGCTCGGACATCAGCTTCGACGATGCCTCGGCTGCGTGATTTCCCCGATGCGGTGATCCCCAAGAGCATCTACAGTCGTCTCGGTCACATTTCTGGGGGGCGTATGAAATATCGAATGCTGACCGCGGGTGTGGTGAACCTGCTTATGGGAGAAGGGGAGACAACTCCGAAGGGCATCGAGACCACCGCCCTGGAAATGGTCCGCACGGGCCGACTCCAGGGTGAAGAGAAAGCCGACGGTACGGTGACCGTACGGATCGTCCCGCAGACCGCCGACTCGGCACCGCTGCGGCCCGTCGAGGAACTGGTGGTCGAACGGATCCGCCGGCGCTGCCGAAGCGGTGTCGACCGCGTGCCGATAGGCGCCCTCGGGCCGGGCGACGGCGACGAGTTCTGGGTATGGTGGCGCGGCTTTCAGAACAGTATCCGCAACGAGGCGACTGCTCTTGGCCTCATACGGCCGGCCCGGAACAAGTACGTGACGCTGCTGTATCGGGGTGCGGCCCTCGCGGCCTGGTTCGGCGCCCTGTGGGCGGGCGTTTCGTTCAGTCCCGAGTGGATGCGGATCATTCTCAAAGTGGTCCTCGTGCTCAGCCTGTTGGGGCTGGTGTGGCTGTCAGACGTCCCGCTCGAATCCGGGCCCAGGTTGACGGCCGCCGGACGGCAGGCCGCGCGCGAGTGGCGGACCCACGACCACGCTGGAGAGCATCGGCTGCCCAAACGCCAGGTGGGAGCGGCTGGGCCCGAATCGGCGCTTCCCGTACGCAAGCCGCAGCGGATCTGGTCCTCGTACGGCAGATCGTGGCACGTCGTGGACGCCGGGCCGCTGGATACCCCGCGCTGGGGACACCTGTGGCAGTTCGTGGTGCTGGCCGTGACCGTGTGCGCCGCCTTCGTCGCCGTGGTCGTGGTGACCCTGACCGCGTGCCCGCCGTTCGGCTGGGAATGGGACACCGCTCCGGTGCTCACCGGCGTACTGCTGTGGGGCCTGTGGCTGCCGGCCCGCCGGAGGGTCCTGGCGGTTCCCGACGAGTCGAGCTTTCGCGGTGCCGTCATCTCACGCTGGGACTACGACACTCACCACGACGACCCGCACACGGATGTCACGCACTACTGCTGCTCCATCGAGGACCCCGCGACGCGGAGAGCCTGGTCCTTCGAGGTCGACCAGTGGAGACGGCCGATGTTCTCACGCGCAGCGAACCCGGAGCTCAAGGACCGGTTCCGGGTAGGGGACGTCGTCGATGTCCACTGCAGCCCGCGTCGGCGCAAGATCCATCAGATCAACGTGGTCGAGGCCGTTTCGCGGACCGACTGACGATCAGATCCGCTCTCCGGCACGCGCTCAGCCGCTAAGGGCTTGCAGATCATTAACACGTTGTCCTGATCATGCTGCCGGAGTCTCCGCTCAGGGCTCGAACCCGAGGTGGAACGGCCTTCAGGCCAGGCCAGGTGGGGTTCAGCGGAGTGATGCCGGTGCCTGAATACAGTTCGGGTTCCAGTGACAGGACCGTGAGCGGGTCTCCCGCCTTCACGGCCTGCCAGGCGATCCCCGACGCATGCGCCACCGGCCTGTCCACGCGCGCCCACTCCATCGCATTCACCGCGTGCGCCGCGGTGAACGGCACGTTCTCCGCGAACCGCAACGACGCCGCGCCATGCTGTTCGACAGCAGTCGGACTGCCATGCACCGCACCCTGCTGAAGATCAGGACACTGCTCAAGGCACACAGGACATAGCCTGGCAACTCCTGCCACCGGAGCTGGGATTCGGCTCCAGGCAGACCTGCTGGCGGCGTCTGGGCCGCTGGCAACAAGCTGGAGTTCTCGACCATTTGCACCGCGCAGATGAGTCCGCAAGCGAGGGAGACGAGGGCGTCGTGGAGTTCGGTGCGGCGTTGTCGGAGAAGGCGAGCCGGGGCGGCCGGCCTCGCTTGACGTCTCGTTCCCGCCCAGGCCGGCGAGCCCAGTTCGCTCAACTGCCGGCTGCCCGATCTTGGCAGAACACTCGGCTGCCCGCCGCACTGGCCGCAGATGCCGCGGTCCGGGCGCGGAGCGCCGAGGTGGAGCAGGAGGGGAGGAGAACCTGGTCGCTCGATTGGCAGATGCACGGACGGTGCTCCTCCCCCAGGCCTCCGATCCTGATGCCGCACGAGACGGCGCTCCGGAATCGGCCGCCCGAGGCCCCAGGTCGAAACACTCAGTCCACGAAGAAACGTCGCGAGAATGCGACCTTTTACGGGCGCAGAGTGGAGGTGTACCGGCTCCTGTCGTCGCCGAGGAAGTTGGGGTCGTAGGTGCCCTTCGAGGTGAGCAGCTGGTACGAGTCCACCATCGGCTCGAAGTGCCACGTGCCCGTGTAGGCGGTCTTGCCGAAGGTGACTCGCACATAGATGTGGCCGACCTTGCCGGAGGCGACCTTTATCGTGGGTGAAGACCCAGGAAGATCGAAACCGATCAACCCGTTCGAATCGTAGTAGCTGGCCTTCTCCCAGCGGCGGTGCACCGGATTCCACCACGTGCCGGAGATGCCCCGCAGTTGCTTTTCGCCCGGGGCAGCGAAGTTCCACAAGGACAGCGCAAAGCTGCCCGGGGCCAGAACGTCTCGGGACTTCTGCGCGTAGGACATAGTGAGGTCGATCGTGCCGCCTCGGTGCAGGGACTTCGGGATTCCGCTGGCCCACTCCTTCAATGTCCCGATCTGGTGAGGCGTGGACACGTGCATGTCGGACGGTGCCGCGGACGCTGCGCCCTCGTTTATCGGCACCCACCCCATTATCGCGGCGACTACAACTGCGGCCGCCCGTATACGTCTTCTCATGTTGTCCCCTCCCGCATGATCTGTCGGCTGGGTATCCTACGCACCCAGTGCGCACCGCTCGCTGTCGGCGTCGTACGGTTCCGCGATGCTGTGCAGCCCGTTGCCCGGGACGTGGTTGACGGCGTGGATTAGGCGTGCTCCGAGACCGTGTTCGATGACGAGGTCCAGCTCCAGTCCGCAAGCGGCGTGCACATATCGACGCACATTGGCGCTACGTCCGACGTGCCTGCGCCGGGCATCCCGCTCCGCCCGGGCCCGCCGCAGCGTAAGGGCGCGGGCGGCCTCGGCCTCGTTTTTCGGCGCCTCCGGGCATCCTGGGGCGCTGAGCGGCATGCCCTGGCAGCGCCGCCCCCGCGCCAACGAACTCCTCCAGGCCCTCCGCAACCCCAACCGCGGATTCGACGCAGTCGTGATCGGGGAGCCACAGCGCACCTTCTACGGCAACCAGTTCGGCAACACCTTCCCCGTCTTCGTCCACTTCCGCATCCCCCTGTGGGTCCCGGAGATCGGCGGCCCCATCGACCCGGACAACGAGGCCCACGATCTCGTCATGTCCGTCTTCGGCGGCATGAGCAGGGGCGAACGCAACCGCATCAAGATCCGAGTCCGGACCGCCATGAGCTCCCAGGCCCAGCTCAAGGGCCGCTACCTCGGCGGACGACCTCCCTACGGCTACCGGATCACTGACGCCGGACCCCACCCCAACCCCTCCAAAGCCGCCGTCGGCCAGCGCATCCACAAACTCGAACCCGACCCCGCCGCCGCACCCGTCGTGCAGCGGATCTTCCGCTTGTACATCGACGGCATGAGCGACGAAGCCATCGCCGCCCAGCTCACCCGCGACGGCATCCCCTGCCCCTCCGCCCACGACGCCGCCCGCTACCAGGCAGCACTCGAAGCCGGAGCGGACCCAGCCGTCGTCACCCAGTGGATCAACGCAGCACAGCAAGACAAAGAGGCGGCCCAGAAGAAACTTGACGCGCTCCCCGCCCTCGCCCGGAAGAAGCAACCCCCACTCAACGCCCAGCAGATCCGCGAGATCACTGACAGTCTTGGAGGCATCGCACAGCGCATCCGTACGGCCGACGTCCACAAGAAAGGCTCGCTCTATGAAGGCCTGGGCATCACCATCAGCTACGAACACGCAAAGAGGACCGCGACCGTAAGGTCGAGGCCCTCATCACCGTATCGTCAGTGGTTGTGTCCGAGGGGGGACTTGAACCCCCACGCCCGATAAAGGGCACTAGCACCTCAAGCTAGCGCGTCTGCCATTCCGCCACCCGGACTAGGTGTCTGTCGCGCGACCGGGGGTGTTCCCCGCGGCGACATGGACAACAATACCAAGCTTTCGGAGTGCCTTTCACCTGCGTTTCCGTCGGCTCCGGTGCAGGTGGGGGGCGGGTCACGGGGCGTGGCGGGTCCGTCACCGGGTGGGCGGCGGCGGGCGGAAGCGGCGCCCGGCGGTCCGCCGGGGGCGGTCGCCGGGCACGCGGACGTCCGGAACGTGACGGGGCCGGGGGGGCGCACCGGCACCCGGGCGCGCCCGGGTGGCGGGCGCGCCCGGGTGGCGGGCGCGCCACGGCGCGAGGGGGCGCGCGGTCAGGGCATCAGCTGGTACTCCGGGAAGTTCCCCGGCAGCCGCTCCCCCACCGGCCCCCGGGTCACCGCCCGCACCAGCAGTTCCCCGCCGACGAAGGCGCCCCGCCAGGACGCGCCGAAGCCGCCGAAGAGCTCGTCGCGGTCGCCGCGGGAGCGTGGCGTGCCGTGGCCGATCTTGAAGGCGCGGATCTGCGGGGCCAGGCGCGCGAAGGTGGCCTCGTCGTCGGTGGAGAGCGTGGCGACCAGCGCGCCGTTGGAGGCATTCATGGCGGCCAGCAGTTCGGCCTCGGTGTCGACCAGGACGATCGTGTCGACCGGGCCGAAGGGCTCCGCGTGGTGCAGGGGTGAGGAGGGCGGCGGGTTGAGGAGGGTGACCGGGTGGACGTACGACGACGTGTCCTGGCCGGGCAGGAAGCGGGCGTCGGCCGCACTGCCGCGGTGCAGCGGGACGGCACCGCGGTCGACCGCCTCGGCCACCTGGTCGGTCAGGTCCTTGGCCTTGGCCGCGTTGATCAACGGCCCGAAGTCCAGCTCCGGGAGCGGGTCGGCGGGGTCGGCGACCGCCAGCGGGTGGCCGACCCGGAGCCGGCGCACCGCCGGGAGGTAGGCCGTGAGGAACTCGTCGAACAGCTCGCGCTGGACGACGAAGCGCGGGTAGGCGGTGCAGCGCTGCTTGCCGTAGTCGAAGAGCTTGGGGACGACGGCGGTGAACGCGGCCCAGTCGGTGAAGTTCCAGATGCCCCAGGTGTTGAGTCCCTCCTGTTCCAGTACGTGCCGCTTGCCGAGGTCGGTGACGGCCGTGGCCACTGCCGCTCCGGTGTCCCGGCCGCCGACGAAGGAGACGCAGCCGATCTCGGGCGCCCGCACCAGCGCCTCCGACAGTTCGCGCCCGCTGCCGCTGACCAGCGTCACCGGCAGGCCCTCCCGGGCGGCCAGTGCGCAGGCCAGGGTGAGGCAGGCGACCCCGCCGTCGGTCGGGGTCTTCGCGACCACCGCGTTGCCCGCCAGGGCCTGGACCAGTACCGCGTGGACCAGCACGCTCATCGGGTAGTTCCAGCTGGCGATGTTGGACACCGGCCCGTCCAGCGGGGCCCGTCCGGCGAGCATCGGTCCGATGCCGTCGACGTACCAGCGCACCCCGTCGATCGCGCGGTCGACGTCCGCCTGGGCCAGCCGCCAGGGCTTGCCGATCTCCCAGACGAGCAGCAGGGCGAGAAGTTCGCGGTGTTCGGTGAGGGCGTCCAGGGTGGCGGCCACCCTGGCCCGGCGCTCCTCCAGCGGGACGTGCCGCCAGGCGCGGTGCTGGTCGAGGCAGGCGCGGACGGCCCGGTGCGCGGTGGTGTGGTCGAGGCGCGGGGCGCCGGCGATCGGGCTGCCGTCGACGGGGCTGGTCGCGGGGAGCGGACCGCCGTCGGGCTGCCAGGCGCCGGCCCAGAGGTTGAGGACGCGGTCGTCCCGGAAGGCCTCGGGGGCGAGGGAGAGGCAGCGTGCCCAGGCGTCGTCCCAGCCGGTGCCGGGCTTGCGGACGAGGACCATGGTCAACTCCCCGCTTTCAGGAGCTCCAGCACGAGCCGGGCGGTCTCGGTGGGCGTGCTCCCCACCCGCACCCCGACCGCCTCCAGCGCCTCCTGCTTGGCCCGGGCGGTGCCGGCCGCGCCGGAGACGATGGCGCCCGCGTGGCCCATGGTGCGGCCCTCGGGCGCGGTGAACCCGGCGATGTAGCCGACGACCGGCTTGGTGACGTGCTCCCGGATGTAGGCGGCGGCCCGTTCCTCCGCGTCGCCGCCGATCTCCCCGATGAGGACGACGAGTTCGGTGTCGGGGTCGTCCTCGAAGGCGGCCAGGCAGTCGATGTGGCTGGTCCCGACGACCGGGTCGCCGCCGATGCCCACGCAGGTGGAGAAGCCGACGTCCCGCAGCTCGTACATGAGCTGGTAGGTCAGCGTGCCCGACTTGGAGACGAGGCCGATGCGGCCGGGCTCGGCGATGTCGGCGGGGATGATGCCGGCGTTGGACTGGCCGGGCGTGATCAGGCCGGGGCAGTTGGGCCCGATGATCCGGGTGCCGTTCCGCCTGGCGTACGACGTGAAGGCCACCGAGTCGTGGACCGGGATGCCTTCGGTGATCACCACCGCGAGGCCGATGCCGGCGTCGGCCGCCTCCAGGACCGCCGCCTTGGCGAAGGCGGGCGGCACGAAGACGACGGTGACGTCGGCGCCGGTCGCCGCCATGCCCTCGGCGACCGTGCCGAAGACCGGGACGGCCGTGGGGGCACCGCCCAGGCCGTTCGGGCACTGGGGGACGTCGAAGTCGACGGTCCGGCCGGCCTTGCGCGGGTTGACCCCGCCGACGACGTCGGTTCCGGCGGCGAGCATCCGGCGGGTGTGCTTCATGCCCTCGCCGCCGGTCATGCCCTGGACGAGGACCTTGCTCTCCTTGGTGAGATAGATCGCCATGACAGGACTCCTCAGGCGGTGGTGGCGAGTTCGGCGGCGCGGCGGGCGGCGCCGTCCATGGTGGTGGCCTGTTCGACCAGGGGGTGCGCGCGGCCGTCGAGGATCGCCCGGCCGCGGGCCGCGTTGTTGCCGTCGAGCCGGACCACCAGCGGCCTGGTCAGCCGGACGGTCTCCAGGGCCTGCACGATCCCGTCGGCGACTGCGTCGCACGCGGTGATCCCGCCGAAGACGTTGACGAAGACCGACTTCACGGACGGGTCGGAGAGGATCACCGAGAGTCCGTCGGCCATGATCCGGGCGGAGGCCCCGCCGCCGATGTCGAGGAAGTTGGCGGGCCGCGCACCGCAGCCGGCCACCACGTCCAGGGTGGACATCACCAGGCCGGCGCCGTTGCCGATGATGCCGACCTCTCCGTCGAGCTTGACGTAGTTGAGTCCCTTCGCGGCGGCCGCCGCCTCCAGCGGGTCGTGGTGCTCACCGTCGTCGGCGCCCCAGCGGGACTGCCGGAAACGGGCGTTGCCGTCAAGGGTGACCTTGCCGTCGAGGGCCAGGATCCGGCCCTCTCGGGTGCGGACGAGCGGGTTCACCTCGACGAGCAGCGCGTCCTCGCGGACCAGTACCTGCCAGAGCCGTACCAGGACGTCGACGGTCTGCGGCGGCAGTCCGGCGGCGTCGGCGATCTCCTGGGCCTTGGCGGAGGTGACGCCGGCCGCGGGGTCGACGGGGATCCGGGCCACCGCCTCCGGGCGGGTCGCGGCCACCTCCTCGATCTCCGTGCCGCCCTCGGCGGAGGCGATCGCGAGGAAGCCGCCGGCCGCCCGGTCGAGGACGTAGGAGACGTAGAACTCGCTGTCGATGTCGACGGGTTGGGCCAGCATCACCTTGCCGACCGTGTGGCCCCTGATGTCCATGCCGAGGATCTGCCGTGCCGTGAGTTCCGCCGCGGCCGGGTCGGCGGCGAGCTTCACGCCGCCCGCCTTGCCCCGGCCACCGGTCTTGACCTGCGCCTTCACGACGACCCTGCCGCCGAGTCGGCGGGCGATCTCCCGGGCCTCCTTGGGCGAGTCGGTGACCTCGGCCCTCGGCACCACGATGCCGTGGTCTTCGAAGAGTTCCCTTGCCTGGTGTTCGTACAGGTCCATTCCGGCTCCTGTCTGCGAAGTCCGTCGAGAAGCCGTCGAGAGGCCGAACGAGGCCGAACTCCGACGACTGAAAAGTGCCGCACGCCCCCTGGACACCACCCACCGGATGCGGGATAACAAGGTTCATACAGTATTCGTCGACTGTATGCAATGTACCGCGAGAGCGTTCCAACCCCCTACGAAGGGACAGGACTTCGCCATGCCCGACGACACCCAGGACGTGATTTCCGGTGGTCATCTCGTTGCCAAGGCGCTGAAGGCCGAGGGGGTCGACCGCATCTACACCTTGTGCGGCGGCCACATCATCGACATCTACGACGGCTGCGTCGACGAGGGCATAGAAGTCGTCGACGTCCGCCACGAGCAGGTGGCCGCGCACGCCGCCGACGGCTACGCGCGCCTCACCGGCAGGCCGGGCTGCGCGGTCGTCACGGCCGGTCCGGGTACGACCGACGCCGTCACCGGGGTCGCCAACGCCTTCCGCGCGGAGTCCCCGATGCTGCTGATCGGCGGCCAGGGGGCGCTCACCCAGCACAAGATGGGCTCCCTGCAGGACCTGCCGCACGTCGACATGATGACGCCGATCACCAAGTTCGCGGCGACCGTCCCGGACACCGCCCGCGCCGCCGACATGGTCTCCATGGCGTTCCGCGAGTGCTACCACGGCGCGCCGGGCCCCTCCTTCCTGGAGATCCCCCGCGACGTCCTCGACGCCAAGGTCCCCGCGGAGAAGGCGCGGGTGCCCAGGGCGGGCGCCTACCGCGCCTCGACCCGTTCGGCCGGCGACCCCGAGGCGATCGAGAAGCTCGCCGACCTGCTCGTGCACGCCGAGAAGCCGGCCATCCTGCTCGGCAGCCAGGTCTGGACGACCCGCGGTACCGCGGACGCCATCGAGCTGGTGCGCACCCTCAACATCCCGGCGTACATGAACGGCGCGGGGCGCGGCACCCTGCCGCCCGGCGACCCGCACCACTTCCAGCTCTCCCGCCGGTACGCGTTCTCCAACGCCGACGTCATCGTGATCGTCGGCACGCCCTTCGACTTCCGCATGGGCTACGGCAAGCGTCTCTCTCCCGCCGCGACCGTCGTCCAGATCGACCTCGACTACCGCACGGTCGGCAAGAACCGGGACATCGACCTCGGGATCGTCGGAGACGCGGGGCTGGTCCTGAAGTCGGTGACCGAGGCCGCCTCGGGGCGTGTCGACGCGGGTGCCTCCAGGCGCAAGGAGTGGCTCGACGAGCTGCGCGCCGCCGAGCAGACCGCGCTGGAGAAGCGGCTGCCGAGCCTGAGGTCGGACGCCTCGCCCATCCACCCGTACCGCCTGGTCAGCGAGATCAACGACTTCCTCACCGAGGACTCGATCTACATCGGCGACGGCGGCGACATCGTCACCTTCTCCGGGCAGGTCGTGCAGCCCAAGTCGCCCGGCCACTGGATGGACCCCGGCCCGCTCGGCACCCTCGGCGTCGGCGTCCCCTTCGTGCTCGCCGCCAAGCAGGCCCGCCCCGACAAGGAGGTGGTCGCCCTCTTCGGCGACGGCGCCTTCTCGCTCACCGGCTGGGACTTCGAGACCCTGGTCCGCTACGACCTGCCCTTCGTCGGGATCGTCGGCAACAACTCCTCGATGAACCAGATCCGTTACGGCCAGGCGGCCAAGTACGGCATCGAGCGCGAGCGGGTCGGCAACACCCTCGGGGACGTCCACTACGACAAGTTCGCCCAGATGCTGGGCGGTTACGGCGAGGAGGTCCGCGACCCCGCCGACATCGGCCCCGCCCTGCGCCGGGCCCGGGAGTCGGGCAAGCCGTCGCTGATCAACGTCTGGGTCGACCCGGACGCGTACGCCCCCGGAACCATGAACCAGACCATGTACAAGTGAGGTGGAACGCCCATGACCGCCAAGGCACTTGAGGGCATTCGCGTCCTCGACATGACCCACGTCCAGTCGGGCCCCTCCGCCACCCAGCTGCTCGCCTGGCTCGGCGCCGACGTCGTCAAGCTGGAGGCGCCGACCGGTGACATCACGCGCAAGCAGCTGCGCGACCTCCCGGACGTCGACTCCCTCTACTTCACGATGCTCAACTGCAACAAGCGGAGCATCACCCTCAACACCAAGACCGAGCGCGGCAAGGAGCTGCTGACCGAGCTGATCCGCCGCTCCGATGTGATGGTGGAGAACTTCGGCCCCGGCGCGGTCGACCGGATGGGGTTCACCTGGGACCGCATCAAGGAGATCAACCCGCGGATCGTGTACGCGTCCATCAAGGGGTTCGGGGACGGCCCGTACACCAACTTCAAGGCGTACGAGGTGGTCGCCCAGGCGATGGGCGGGTCGATGGCCACCACCGGCTTCGAGGACGGCCCGCCGCTGGCCACCGGCGCGCAGATCGGTGACTCGGGCACCGGAGTGCATACGGTGGCCGGGATACTGGCGGCACTCTTCCAGCGGGAGCACACCGGCCGCGGCCAGCGCGTCAACGTCGCCATGCAGCACGCCGTACTGAACCTGTGCCGGGTCAAGCTGCGCGACCAGCAGCGGCTCGCGCACGGCCGGCTCGCCGAGTACCCCAACGAGGACTTCGGCGACGAGGTGCCCCGCTCCGGCAACGCCTCCGGCGGCGGCCAGCCCGGCTGGGCGGTCAGGTGCGCGCCGGGCGGCCCGAACGACTACGTGTACGTCATCGTGCAGCCGGTCGGCTGGCAGCCGATCACCCGGCTGATCGGCCGGCCGGAGCTCGCGGACGACCCCGAGTGGGCGACCCCGGAGTCCCGGCTGCCCAAGCTCAACAAGATGTTCCAGCTGATCGAGGAGTGGTCCTCGACGCTCCCCAAGTGGGAGGTGCTGGAGCAGCTCAACGCCCACAGCATCCCGTGCGGGCCGATCCTCTCCACCAAGGAGATCATCGAGGACGAGTCGCTGGTCGCCAACGAGATGGTGGTCACCGTCCCGCACCCCGAGCGCGGTGAGTTCGTCACCGTCGGCAGCCCACTCAAACTCTCCGACTCCCCCGTGGACGTCACCAGTTCACCGCTGCTCGGCGAGCACAACGAGGCGGTCTACATCGGTGAACTCGGCCTCGGCGACGAGGAGCTGCGCCTGCTCAAGTCGAACGGAGTGATCTGACGTGATGGCAGAGGACCGGGAGCTGCGGGTCCGGGAACTCCTCGACTCGGTGCGCGCGCAGGGCCGTACGGCACTCACCGCGCCGGAGGGCAAGGTGGTCGCCGACGCGTACGGGATCGCCGTACCGGGCGAGGAACTGGCCACCGACGTCGACGAGGCCGTGGCGTACGCGGCGCGCTTCGGCGGACCGGTGGTCATGAAGATCGTGTCGCCGGACATCCTGCACAAGACCGACGCGGGCGGAGTCGTCGTCGGGGTGGAGGGCGCGGCGGACGTGCGGGCGGCCTTCCACCGGATCGTCGAGAACGCTCGTGCCTACGACGCCGACGCACGCATCGAGGGCGTCCAGGTCCAGGAGTTGCTGCCGAAGGGCACGGAGGTGATCGTCGGCGCGGTCACCGACCCGACCTTCGGGAAGGTCGTCGCCTTCGGGCTCGGCGGGGTGCTGGTCGAGGTGCTGAAGGACGTGACCTTCCGGCTCGCGCCCGTCTCCGCCGACGAGGCGCTGTCGATGCTGGACTCCATCGCGGCGGCCGAGGTGCTGCGCGGGGTGCGCGGGCAGGCCGGGGTGGACCGGTGGGCGGTCGCCGAGCAGATCCGCCGGGTCTCCCAACTGGTCGCGGACTTCCCGGAGATCGCCGAGGTGGACCTCAACCCGGTGATCGCCACGCCGCAGGGCGCGGTCGCCGCCGACATCCGGATCATCCTGGCCGAGCACCAGCCCGCGCCGCGCAGGAAGTACTCCCGCGAGGAGATCCTGGAGAGCATGCGCCGGCTGATGCAGCCCCGCTCGGTCGCCGTGATCGGCGCCTCCAACGAGCAGGGCAAGATCGGCAACTCGGTGATGCGCAACCTCGTCGACGGCGGCTTCGCCGGGGAGATCCATCCGGTGAACCCCAAGGCCGATGACATTCTGGGCCGCAAGGCGTACAAGAGTGTCACGGACGTTCCCGGTGAGGTGGATGTGGCCGTCTTCGCCATTCCCGCCAAGTTCGTGGCAGCGGCGCTGGAGGAGGTGGGCCGGAAGAAGATCCCCAACGCCGTCCTGATCCCGTCCGGCTTCGCGGAGACCGGCGAGCACGAACTCCAGGAGGAGATCGTCGCGATCGGCGAGCGCCACGGCATCCGCCTCCTCGGCCCGAACATCTACGGCTACTACTCCACCTGGCAGGACCTGTGCGCCACGTTCTGCACGCCGTACGACGTGAAGGGCGGCGTGGCGCTGACGTCCCAGTCGGGCGGCATCGGCATGGCGATCCTGGGCTTCGCGCGCACCACCAAGACGGGTGTGTCGGCGATCGTCGGCCTCGGCAACAAGTCGGACCTGGACGAGGACGACCTGCTGACCTGGTTCGGCGAGGACCCGCACACCGAGTGCATCGCGATGCACCTGGAGGACCTGAAGGACGGCCGCGCGTTCGTCGAGGCGGCGCGGGCGACCGTACCGAAGAAGCCCGTCGTCGTCCTCAAGGCGGGCCGTACGGCGGCCGGTGCCAAGGCGGCCGGTTCGCACACGGGCGCGCTCGCGGGCGACGACGCGGTGTACGACGACATCCTGCGGCAGGCGGGCGTCATCCGGGCACCGGGCCTCAACGACATGCTGGAGTACGCGCGCGGCCTGCCGGTGCTGCCGCCCCCGCAGGGCGACAACGTCGTGATCATCACCGGCGCGGGCGGCAGCGGCGTCCTGCTGTCCGACGCGATCACCGACAACGGCCTGACCCTGATGGAGATCCCGCCCGACCTGGACGAGGCGTTCCGCCGCTTCATCCCGCCGTTCGGGGCCGCCGGCAACCCGGTGGACATCACGGGCGGCGAGCCGCCGTCGACGTACGAGGCGACGATCCGGCTGGGTCTTGAGGACCCGCGGATCCACGCGCTCGTCCTCGGCTACTGGCACACCATCGTCACGCCGCCGATGGTGTTCGCGGAGCTGACCGCGCGGGTGGTCGCGGAGTTCCGGGAGCGGGGCATCGAGAAGCCGGTCGTCGCCTCGCTCGCGGGGGACGTCGAGGTCGAGGAGGCCTGCCAGTACCTGTACGAGCGGGGGGTCGTGGCGTACCCGTACACGACCGAGCGGCCGGTGGCCGTGCTCGGCGCCAAGTACCGCTGGGCGCGGGCGGCCGGACTGTTGGGGGGCGGCTCATGACGTAGGTGCGGGAGGGAGCCGGCCGACGGTGCGCGTCGGCCGGCCCCGGGACCCGAGCGCGCACGAAAGGCATTGGACAGGGGGCGCTGGCCAGAACTTTCGACGCAAGGGGTGCTGAACGAACATGTCATCCATCGATCTCACGGCGTCCGTCCCCTACAGGGAGGTGACGGACCGCAACGGCCGCAGGTACCGGATCGGCGAGACAGACGTCGATCTGATGGGCCGGACACGCAAGTGGATGGTCATCCTGCCCTGGGTGGGCATGATGGGCATCAGCTCCGCCGAGTACGCGTTCACGTCGGCGGAGGACACGCTGCACGAGGCGCATCTGTGGAGCAGCGGGCACATCTTCTGGCTGATGGGCGTCTGGGTGTTCTTCCAGGCGGCCGTGGCCTTCCCGGCCGGGCAACTGCGGGAGAGCGGACGGCTTCCCGCCCGTACGGCCATGCTGATCGGCGCGGTCGGCACGCTCCTTGGCTATGTGTCGCTGGCGTTCGCGCCGAACGTGGTCGTCGCCTATCTCGGCTTCGGCATGTGCAGCGGCATCGGCGCCGGTCTCGTCTACGCGACCTGCGTGAACATGGTCGGCAAGTGGTATCCGGAGCGCAAGGGCGGCAAGACGGGCTTCGTGAACGGCGGTTTCGCCTACGGGTCCGTGCCGTTCGTGTTCCTCTTCACCTCGGTCCTCGACCTGAGCAACTACAGGGTCGTGCTCACCGCGGTCGGGGTCGGGCTGTGCCTGGTGGTGGCGTCGGCCGGCTGGTTCTTCAAGGACCCGCCGAAGAACTGGTGGCCGCCGCACGTCGACCCGCTGAAGGCCACTCAGGATCCCAGGATACGGCGGGCGTTGGAGAAGAACCCGCCGGCCGTCAAGCAGTACACACCCAAGGAGGCCGCCCGTACGCCCGTCCTGTGGATGATGTGGTTCTGTCTGCTCTGCACGGCCGGGATCAACATCTTCGGCATCGCCTTCCAGGTGCCGTTCGGCAAGGACATGGGGTTCGCGGGCGGGATCGTCGCCACGGCCATGTCCCTGAAGGCGATCGTCAACGGCACCGGGCGCGGCGTCATCGGCTGGATATCGGACCGCTACGGCCGCCGCAACACGCTCATCATCGTGTGCATCGTGCTCGGCACCGCGCAGTTCGGCGTGCTGGTCTCCGGCCAGATGCACAGCATGCCGTTCTTCCTGTTCTGCTCCATGGTCTCCGGGTTCGGCGGCGGGGCGATCTTCCCGCTCTTCGCGGCCATGACGGCGGACTACTTCGGCGAGAACAACAACGCCACCAACTACGGAATGGTCTACAGCTCCAAGCTGATCTCCGGCCTGGTGGGCTCCGGTCTGGGCGCGGTCGTCGTCGGTGAGTGGGACTACCACGGCGCGTTCGTGCTCGCGGGCTCCGTCGGCCTGGCCTCCGCAGTGCTGGCCCTCTTCCTCAAGGCACCGGGCAGGCCCAGCGCCCGGCGCATCGTCCCCAACCCGCAGCCGCTCGGCGAGGAGATGGCGTGACATGACGGCAGACCCTGTAGCCACGAACAGCACGGACGCCGGAAGCCGCCCGTACCGCGAGGTCACGGACGCCCGCGGCCGCGTCTACCGGATCGGCGAGACCGACCGGGACATCCTCGGCCACTCCCGCAACATCATGGTGTACCTCCCCTGGACAGCCATGATGGCCATCAGCGTCTTCGAGTACGCGTACGGCTCCGCGGAGGACACGCTGTCCCACGCGCACGGCTGGACGCAGTCCAACACCTTCTGGATCCTGAGCGTCTGGGTGTTCTTCCAGGCCGGCATCGCCTTCCCGGCGGGCTGGCTGCGCGAGAAGGGCGTCCTCACCGCACGGCGCGCCATGTACACCGGCTCCGGGATGTGTCTGATCGGCTTCCTGGCCCTCTCCCACATCAGCGAGATCTGGCTGGCGATCATCGGCTTCGGCGTGATCGGCGGCCTGGGCTCCGGCCTGGTCTACGCGACCTGCATCAACATGGTCGGCAAGTGGTTCCCCGAACGCCGGGGCGCCCGCACGGGGTTCGTGAACGGCGGCTTCGCGTACGGCTCGCTGCCCTTCATCTTCATCTTCAACTACGCCTTCGACACGGCCAACTACCACCGGGTCCTGGACCTGATCGGCGCCTACGTGATGGTCGTCGTCCTGGTCACCGCGTTCTTCTTCAAGGACCCGCCGAAGAACTGGTGGCCTGCCGACGTGGACCCGCTCACGCACGCGACCGACACCAGGACCGGTGCGGCCCTCACCAAGAACCCGCCCGCGGTACGCCAGTTCACGCCGAAGGAGGCGATCCGCACGGGAATGCTCCCCCTGATGTGGATCTCCATCGTCATGACGGCCGGCGTCTCGATCTTCGGCATCTCCTTCCAGGTGGACTTCGCGAAGGACGTGGGCTTCGGCCCGCTGGTGGCGGCCTCCTCGATGGGCGTGATGGCGGTCATCAACGGCATCGGCCGCGGCGTGGTCGGCTGGCTCTCCGACCGCCTGGGCCGCAAACCGACCCTCGTCTTCGTCATCGTCGTCCTCGGCCTCGCCCAGTTCGGCGTGATCTGGGCCGGTGACATCAAGAGCGAGTGGCTGTTCCTGTTCTTCGCCTTCCTCTCCGGCTTCGGCGGCGGCGCCTTCTACCCGCTCTTCGCCGCCCTCACCCCGGACTACTTCGGCGAGAACTACAACGCCACCAACTACGGCCTCGTCTACAGCGGCAAACTCATCAGCGGCCTCTTCGGCGGCGGCCTCGGCTCCATGGTCGTCGGCGCCTGGGGCTACAACGGCGCCTACGCCCTGGCCGGCGGCATCTCGATGCTGGCGGCGGGGGTGGCACTGCTGCTGCGGCAGCCGGGGCGGGGTGCGGCCACCATGGCGGGGGTGATGCAGCCGCAGACGGCTACCTGACGGGTTCCGCCGAACCTCGGGGCGAGGTGTTCCCGACGGCTGAGTCCCGGACCCGGGTCCGGGACTCAGCCGCTTCCGGATACGGCCTTCGCCGCCGGCCCGGACAATGCTGCTCCCGGTCCGGAAGGCGGTAGATCGGCTCGTCGGTCTGTTCGACGCAGGACCCCGGCGCCGATCCCGAACAATCGACATGTGGTGGGGAACCGCCGTCGAGGCATCGGCCCCGCGCTCCTGGCCCGCTTCTACTCCGAGCTGCTGGATTGGCCGGTCGTGCACGAGGAGTCCGGGGCGGCTGTCGTCGCCCCACCCCAGGAAGCCGTGTACATCGTCTTCCAGGAGGCCTCCGGTTACCGGCCGCCCACCTGGCCGCCGGCCGTCGGTGAGCAGCGCGAGATGACGCATCTCGACTTCCAGGTGGCCGACCTGGACGCGGCGGTGGGCGAGGCCGTCGCCCTGGGGGCGCGGTTCGCGCCGGATCAACCACAGGACCACGTACGGGTGCTGTTCGATCCCGCCGGTCATCCCTTCTGCCTGTGCCGGGACGACGGGTAGGAACAGGAATGGAGCCGCGAAATTCGTACGCGCTGAGTGCGCGGCGTCCCGTAGATTCCCGGCGGAGGCCCGCCCGAGGTGCTCCGGGTTGGGGGCATCCATGACCGTGAAGTCGATACCGGTGAAGTCGGCGCCGAAGTCGCTGATGTGGGAGGGCGACGAACTGGTCTCCGCGGTCGGGGGCGGTCGGCGCTGGGACCGTGACGGGGTGGAGCACACGGCGTCCTTCACGTGGAGCTTCCCGTTCGACGCCGGGACCGCCTCGGCCTCGGGGCACTACTCCGCGGTGTACCAGGAGCGTGGCACCAAGGCGGTGCTGGTCGGAGGCGAACGGACCGTGCGGGAGCTGAACCGCAGCTACTACCACGCGCCGGACTACGACTATCCGCTCGCCCTGGGCGCGTTGGGCGACGGTCGCGAGGTCGTCGTGCACTGCCCCGACGAGTACAACGTCCTGCAGATCGAGGATGCCGCGAGCGGCGAGCGGCTGACCGCCGGCGGGCGGGAGCCGGAGGACGTCTTCCACTCCAGGCTGAGTCTGAGCCCGGACGGCCGGTACCTGCTCTCGGTCGGCTGGGTCTGGCAGCCCTTCGGCATGGCCCTGGTCTACGACACCGCGCTCGCGCTCAGCGACCCCGGCACCCTGGATGGCGACGGTCTGTTGCCGATATCGGCGGTCATGACCGCCGAGGTGACGGCGGGCTGCTGGCTCGACGCCGACCGGCTGGTGCTGGCGACGGGAGCTGAGGAGTGCTACGAGGAGGAGACGGCCGGGCTGCCGCCGCGCCACGTCGGGGTGTGGTCCGTGTCCGAGGGGCGCTGGCTCCACCGCAGTCCCGTCGGCGATGCCGAGCCGGGGGTGCTGTTGGTGCCCCGTGGCGACCAGGTGCTCTCGTTCTTCGGCCACCCGCGGCTGCTCGACCCGGTCACCGGGCGCATCGTGGCGGAGTGGCCGGAGGTCGCCGTGCCCGTCAAACCGACCTGCTTCGGCTACCGGCGTGTTCCCACCCCCGTCGCCGCCCTCCACCCCGACGGCACCCGGCTGGCCGTCGCGACGGCGGAGGGCATCGCTCTCATCACGCTGCCGTGAACCGCCCGGCCGGGACGGACACGGCCCGCGCCGTCACTCGGGTCAGGACGTCGCCCGCTCGTGGTACGACCGCCGTGTGTGCTCCGTGTGTTCGCGCATCAGCGTGGTGGCCAGTTGCTCGTCCCGGGCCGTGATCGCCGCTATCAGTGCGCGGTGCTCGACCCAGGACTGGTGGCCGCGCTGCCGGGCCACCGGCGTGTAGTACCAGCGGACCCGCCGGTCGACCTGGGCGGCGAGTTCGGCGAGGACCGCGTTGCCGGCCAGGTCCATGATCTTGGCGTGGAACGCGGCGTTCAGCGCGACGGCTCCGTCCACGTCGTCCGCGGCGACCGCCTTCTCGCCCTCGGCGCAGAGGGATTCGAGGGCGGCCACGCCGGCGCTGCCCGCGTTGGCCGCCGCGAGCCGTGCCGCCTCGGCTTCCAACAGGGTGCGGACGGTGAGGAGTTGATCGGCCTCCGCCTCCGTCGGCTCGTGCACGAACGCGCCCTGTGCGGGCCGCAGGTCCACCCAGCCCTCGGTGTTCAGCCGCTGGAGCGCCTCACGGACCGGCTGCCGGGAGACGCCGAGGTGCCCGGCGAGTTCGCTCTCGACGAGGTGCTGGCCGGGCTGGAGGGCGCGGGTGGTGATGAGTTCCAGCAGCGCCTCGTAGACGCGGTCGCGGAGCGGTCCGGGGCGTTCGAGTCTGGGCACCGCGCCCTGCGGCAGTCCGGCTGACAACATCGGGTCCCCCTTCGGCAGACTCCCGTTACGAGCGGACACTCAGTATCGATTGTCTTTCGTCTACAGTCTACGGCGCACAGCCGCCAGAGGAAGCGGGGGTCGGTCACATCGCACCCCGCACCCCGCACCCCGCACCCCGCACCCCGCTCTCAGGGACAGCGCACGACCTGCCCCGCGTACGACAGGTTGCCGCCGAAGCCGAACAGCAGGATCGGGTCGCCGCTGGACACCCGGCCCTGTTCGACCAGCTTGGAGAGGGCGAGCGGGATGCTCGCCGCCGACGTGTTCCCCGATTCGGTGACGTCACGGGCGACGACCGCGTTGACCGCGCCGATCTTCGCCGCGAGCGGCTCGATGATCCGCAGGTTGGCCTGGTGCAGCACGACGGCCGCGAGGTCGGCGGGTGCCACCCCGGCCTTCTCACAGGCGCGCCGGGCGATGGGCGGCAGCTGGGTGGTGGCCCAGCGGTAGACGCTCTGCCCCTCCTGCGCGAACCGGGGCGGGGTGCCCTCGATGCGTACCGCGTGGCTCATCTCGGGGACGGAGCCCCACAGGACCGGTCCGATCCCGGGCTCCTCGCCGGGCCCGCAGGCCTCGACCACGGCCGCGCCCGCCCCGTCGCCGACCAGGACGCAGGTCGTACGGTCGGTCCAGTCCGTCACCTCGGACATCTTGTCGGCGCCGATGACGAGCGCCCGGGCGGCGGCGCCGGCCCGCACGGTGTGGTCGGCGGTGGCGAGCGCGTGGGTGAAACCGGCGCACACGACGTTGACGTCCATCGCGGCGGGCCGCGGGATGCCGAGCCGGGCGGCGACGCGCGCGGCCATGTTCGGCGAGCGGTCGATCGCGGTGGAGGTGGCGACCAGGACCAGGTCGATGTCCGCGGGGGTGAGGCCGGCCGTGGCGAGGGCCTTGGCGGCGGCGTGCGCGGCCAGTTCGTCGACGGGTTCGTCGGGGCCCGCGATGTGCCGGGTGTTGATGCCCACCCGGCTGCGGATCCACTCGTCACTGGTGTCGACCATGCCCGCCAGGTCCTCGTTGGTGAGTATCCTGGCGGGCTGATAGTGGCCGACGGCGGCGATGCGCGATCCGATCATGGGTGGTGGAGCCCCCTCGTTGCCTCGGTGTGGGTCCACCAGTCTGTTCAGTGACTCACGGGTACGACGGCATGTGAGGCCACAGGAAACGGGCGCCCGAGTTGTCGGCTTCTTGCAGACCCTCGGACGCCCGGCTATCCCCACCGGTCACCCGTTGAACAGCTGTGTCGCTTTCTGTACGAGTTCGTACACCCCGTAGGCGAAGGGCGCGCCGACCCAGACCCAGGCGACGGCGATCAGCCAGCGGCGGTCCGGCTCAGGCCGGCTGCTCTCGTTCGACATCGACGGCCTCCCTCGGGGCGGGGATGTGGTGGCGGGCATGGACGGGCCGGACCAGCTCGTTGGCGACGAAACCGACGACGAGCAGGCCGATCATGATGCCGAAGGACAGGGTGTAGAGGTCGGCGCCGTGCTTGCCGGCGCCCTTCTGGTGGTCGGCGATCCAGTTGACGATCAGCGGGCCGAGCACACCTGCCAGGGACCAGGCGGTGAGCAGCCGGCCGTGGATGGCACCGACCTGGTAGGTGCCGAAGAGGTCCTTCAGGTAGGCGGGGACGGTCGCGAAGCCGCCGCCGTAGAAGGAGAGGATCACCAGGGCGCAGAGGATGAACAGGGGTTTGGACGAGTCCCCGAACAGGGCGATGAGCAGGTACATCACGGCGCCCACGCCCAGATAGACGCGGTAGATGTTCTTGCGGCCGATCAGGTCGGAGGTGGACGACCAGCCGATCCGGCCCGCCATGTTGGCGGCGGACAGCAGGGCGACGAAGCCGGCCGCCGCGGACGCCGACACCGGGGTGGAGCTGTCGGCGAAGAAGTCCGTGATCATCGGGGCGGCCTTCTCCAGGATGCCGATGCCGGCGGTCACGTTCATGCAGAGCACGACCCACAGGCACCAGAACTGCGGAGTGCGGATCGCGCTGTTCGCGGAGACCTGCACACCCTCGAAGGCGCTCGGCGCCGCCGCGACCGGCTTCTCGGTGCGCGGGACACGGATGAGCAGGACCCCGAGGGTCATGAAGACGGCGTACGACAGCCCGTGCACCAGGAAGGCGAGGGCGATGCCATCGTTGTCACTGCCGAAGGACGAGAGCATCTGCGCCGACCACGGTGAGGCGATCAGCGCGCCGCCGCCGAAGCCCATGATGGCGATGCCGGTGGCCATGCCGGGCCGGTCCGGGAACCACTTGATCAGGGTGGAGACGGGCGATATGTAGCCGATGCCGAGGCCGATACCGCCGACGAAGCCGTAGCCGAGGACGATCAGCCAGTACTGCTTGGTCTCGGCGCCGAGCGCGGAGATCAGGAAGCCGGAGGAGAAGCAGATCAGGGCCACGGTCATGGCCCAGCGCGGTCCGTTGCGTTCGACGAGGGTGCCGCCGAACGCGGCCGACAGGCCGAGCATCACGATCGCGAGCTGGAAGGGCAGCGCGCTCTGGGTGCCGCTCAGGTTCAGGGCGGATTCGAGTGGCGGCTTGAACACGCTCCAGGCGTAGGCCTGGCCGATGGCGAGATGGACGGAGAGGGCGGCGGGCGGGACGAGCCAGCGGCTCCAGCCCGGAGGCGCAACAGGGGGGCTGCTCATGAATCCCGGACGCTATGGCCCCGCAAGGGTGGTTGAGAACCCGCGAGTTCGATCGTATGCGTTGAACGGTATCCAGAATGCGCCGAACGGTCGCTGTCCGGACCCTTGTCGACCCGGACTCCATACTGTAGACAATATTTCGTCGACATGCCTCGCGAAGGCCGACTCCGCGGCCGAGTCCGAGGCCACCTCCGCGGTATCCCTCAAACCGAACGGAGCGTTCCGTGAAAGTCGCAGTCCTCGGCGCCGGTGCGATCGGCGCCTACGTCGGTGCCGCGCTCCACCGCGCGGGCGCCGATGTGCATCTCATCGCCCGTGGACCCCATCTGGCGGCCATGAGGCAGTACGGAGTACGGGTGCTCAGCCCGCGCGGCGACTTCACCGCGCACGCCCACGCCACCGACGACCCGGCCGAGGTCGGCCCGGTCGACTACGTCTTCCTGGGCCTGAAGGCCAACTCGTACGCGGCGTGCGGGCCGCTGGTCGAGCCGCTGCTGCACGAGCGCACTGCGGTGGTCGCCGCCCAGAACGGCATCCCCTGGTGGTACTTCCACCGGCACGGCGGCCCCTACGACGGCCACCGCGTCGAGAGCGTCGACCCGGACGGCACCGTCAGCGCCGTACTCGCCCCCGAACGCGCCGTCGGCTGCGTGGTGTACGCGGCCACCGAGCTCGAAGCCCCCGGCGTGGTACGGCACCTGGAGGGCACCAGGTTCTCGGTCGGCGAGCCCGACCGCAGCGTGTCCGAACGGTGTCTGCGGTTCAGCGAGGCCATGCAGACCGGCGGCCTGAAGTGCCCGGTCGAGCCCGACCTGCGCAACGACATCTGGCTCAAGCTGCTCGGCAACATCTCCTTCAACCCGATCAGCGCGCTGGCCCGCGCCACGATGCGGCAGATGTGCCTGCACGGCGGCACCCGGCGGGTCATCGAGATCATGATGCGCGAGACGCTCGACGTCGCCGAGGCGCTCGGCTGCGAGGTCGGGATCTCCATCGAACGCCGGCTGGCGGGCGCCGAGAAGGTCGGCGACCACCGCACCTCCACGCTCCAGGACCTGGAGCGCGGCAAGCCGCTGGAACTCGACGTGCTGCTCGCGGCCGTCGTGGAGCTGGCGGAGATCACCGGCGTGCAGGTGCCCACCCTCCGCACCGTGCACGCCATCTCGGACCTGCTCGCCCTGAGGAGCGCCGCATGAGGAGCACGACAGGCACGAAGCGCACCCGGAAGCGCGAACCGAAGACCTACACCCGTCTCACCCACCCGCTGGTCAGGGACTCCCGCGACGAGCCGTTCCGGCAGGCGAGCTGGGAGGAGGCGCTGGACCGCGCGGCCCGCGGCCTGGAGCGCAACCGCGAGGCGTTCGGGATGTTCTCCTGCGCCCGCGCGACCAACGAGATGAACTACGTGGCGCAGAAGTTCGCCCGGGTGGTGATGGGCACCAACAACGTCGACTCCTGCAACCGGACCTGTCACGCCCCGAGCGTGGCCGGTCTCTCGGCGGCCTTCGGGTCCGGCGGCGGCACCTCGTCGTACGAGGAGATCGAGCACACCGACGTCATCGTGATGTGGGGTTCCAACGCCCGCTTCGCGCACCCGATCTTCTTCCAGCACGTGCTGAAGGGGATCAGGAACGGCGCCCGGATGTACGCCGTCGACCCGCGGCGCACCTCCACCGCGGAGTGGGCGGAGAGCTGGCTCGGGCTGAACGTCGGCACCGACATCCCGATGGCGCACGCGATCGGCCGGGAGATCATCCACGCGGGGCTGGTCAACGAGGCGTTCGTCGAGCGGGCCACCACCGGCTTCGAGGAGTACAAGGCCCTCGTCGAGCCGTGGACGCTGTCCCTCACAGAGAAGGTGACGGGCGTACCGGCCCGCGCGATACGGGAGTTGGCGCACGCCTACGCCCGCGCCGAGCGCGCCCAGCTGTGCTGGACCCTCGGCATCACCGAGCACCACAACGGCACCGACAACGTCCGCGCCCTGATCAACCTCTCCCTGCTCACCGGTCAGGTGGGACGCTGGGGCGCCGGGTTGCAGCCGCTGCGCGGGCAGAACAACGTGCAGGGCGGCGGCGACATGGGCGCGATCCCCAACCGCCTGCCCGGCTTCCAGGACATCCTCGACCCGGACGCCCGGCTGAAGTTCGAGTCGGCCTGGGACACGGTCATCCCGCCGCACTACGGGCTGACCCTCACCGAGATGTTCGAGGCGATGGAGGAGGGCTCGCTCAGGGCGGTCTACTGCATCGGTGAGAACCCGGCCCAGTCGGAGGCCGACAGCGAGCAGGCGGTGCGGCGGCTGCGGGCCCTCGACTTCCTGGTCGTCCAGGACATCTTCCTCACGAAGACGGCGGAACTGGCGGACGTGGTGCTGCCCGCGACCGCCGGCTGGGCGGAGACCGAGGGCACCACGACCAACAGCGAGCGCCGGGTGCAGCGGGTGCGCCGTGCGGTCGCCCCGCCCGGCGAGGCCCGTGAGGACATCGACATCATCTGCGAGCTGGCGGGGCTCCTGGGCCACGACTGGAAGTACGCCGACGCGGAGGCCGTCTGGAACGAGCTCCGCTCCGTCTCCCCCGACCACTACGGCATGACGTACGACCGGCTCGTCGAGCACCAGGGCATCCAGTGGCCGTGCCCGAGCACCGAGCGGCTCGAACCGACGTACCTGCACGGCCGGTTGTGGGAGACGGACCCGGACAGGCGCGGGACACCGGCACCGTTCGGGCTGGTCCGGCACGATCCCCCGGTCGATCTCACCGACGAGGAGTACCCGATCCGGCTCACCACCGGGCGCCGTCTCGACTCCTACAACACCGGTGTGCAGAGCGGCGGCTACGCCTCCCCGCTGCGGCGCGGCGAGTACATCGAGCTGTGCCCGGAGGACGCCGAGCGGTACGGGGTGACCGTCGGCGAGGAGGTCCAGGTGTCCTCCCGGCGGGGCGCGGTGGTGGCGCCGGTCTGGGTCGACCCGGCGCTGCGCCCCGGGCTCGCCTTCATGACCATGCACTTTCCCGACGAGGTGGACACCAACCAGCTGACGATCGAGGCGAACTGCCCGATCGCGGGGACTGCGGAGTTCAAGGCGTCCGCGATCCGTATCGAGAAGCTCCCGGTCGCGACCATCGTGAGGTGACGTAAGTGGACCTGCACTTCGGCGACAGCAAACCGACGGACGACGAACGCGCCGCCGTCGACGCCCTGCTGGGCCCTCCGGAGTCCTCCTGGGAGGGCGCCGACCGCTCCGACGCGGACCTGCGCTGGGCGCGCGGCGGCCGGGAGGCCCGGGACCGCCGCGACCTGCTGCTGCCGGGGCTGCACGCGATCAACGACCGGGTCGGCTGGATCAGCGAGGGCGCCCTCGGCTACCTCTGCCGCCGCCTGACCGTCCCCCCGGCCGAGGCGTACGGAGTCGCCACCTTCTACGCGATGTTCTCCGTCAGGCCCCGCCCGGCGACCGTCCTGCACGTCTGCACGGACCTGGCGTGCACGGCGGCCGGGGCGTCCGCACTGTGCGCCGGGGTGGAGGCGGGCCTCGGCCCCGGCGTGCACGTCGAGCGCAGCCCCTGTCTGGGCCTGTGCGAGCGGGCCCCGGCGGCCCTGGCGATCCGGGCCGGGAGCCCGGTGCGTACGGCGGTGGCGGCCCCGGCGACGGTCGAGGCGGCCGTGCTCGCGGCCACCGCGCCCGACTCGGCACAGGAGGAGCCGCCGGCCGGGGCGGCCGTACCCCAGGCGGGACAGGAGGGCCTGACCCTGCTGCAGCGGGTGGGCGTGGTCGACCCCGCCTCGCTCGACGACTACCGGGCGAACGGCGGCTACACCGCCCTGCGGCACGCCTTCGCGCTCGGCCCCGCCGGGGTCATCCGCGAGGTCACCGACTCGGGGCTGGTCGGGCGCGGCGGCGCCGCCTTCCCCACCGGCCGCAAGTGGCAGGCCACCGCTTCCCAGCCCGACCACCCGCACTACCTGGTCTGCAACGCCGACGAATCGGAGCCGGGCACCTTCAAGGACCGCGTGCTCATGGAGGGCGATCCGTACTCCCTGGTGGAGGCGATGACGATCGCGGGGTACGCGATCGGCGCCCGCCGGGGCTTCGTCTACCTCCGCGGCGAGTACCCGCGGGCGACCCGGCGTCTCCGGCACGCGATCGACCAGGCCCGCGCCCGGGGCTTCCTCGGCGAGGACGTGCTCGGGCAGGGCTTCGCCTTCGACATCGAGATCCGGCGCGGCGCCGGGGCGTACATCTGCGGCGAGGAGACGGCCCTGTTCAACTCCATCGAGGGGTACCGGGGCGAGCCGCGCTCGAAGCCGCCGTTCCCGGTGGAGAAAGGGCTGTTCGGGAAGCCGACGGTCGAGAACAACGTGGAGACGCTGGTCAACGTCCTGCCGATCCTGACCATGGGCGCCCCGGCGTACGCGGCGATCGGCACCGCCAGGTCCACCGGCCCGAAGCTCTTCTGCGTGTCCGGGAGCGTGGCCCGCCCCGGCATCTTCGAACTCCCCTTCGGCGCCACGCTCGGCGAACTCCTCCACCTGGCCGGAGTGCGCGACGGCCTGCGGGCGGTCCTGCTCGGTGGCGCCGCGGGCGGCTTCGTACGGCCGGACGAACTCGGCATCCCGCTCACCTTCGAAGGGACCCGGGAGGCCGGCACCACGCTCGGCTCCGGTGTGGTCATGGCCTTCGACGACACCGTGCCGCTGCCGCGGCTCCTGCTCCGGATCGCCCAGTTCTTCCGGGACGAGTCCTGCGGGCAGTGCGTGCCCTGCCGGGTCGGCACGGTCCGGCAGGAGGAGGCGCTGCACCGGATCGTCGAGCGCACCGGCGCCGGCGCGGCCGGGGACGTCGCGCTGCTGCGCGAGGTCGGCCGGGCGATGCGGGACGCCTCGATCTGCGGTCTCGGGCAGACCGCGTGGAACGCCGTGGAATCCGCCATCGACCGTCTGGGGGCGTACGAATGACCGTGACACCGCTGGGGATCCCGCGCCGGCTGCTGGAGTTCACCATCGACGGCGAGGAGGCGCGGGTCCCGGAGGGCTCGACGATCCTGGACGCCTGCCGGGCGGCAGGCAAGGACGTGCCGACCCTGTGCGAGGGCGACACGCTGCGCCCGAAGAACGCCTGCCGGGTGTGCGTGGTGGAGGTGGAGGGGGCGCGGACCCTCGTGCCCGCCTGCTCCCGGAAGGCCGAGCCGGGGATGGTCGTCCGCACCGGCGGCGAACGCGTCCGGCACAGCCGCAGGATCGTCCTGGAGCTGCTGGCCTCCTCGGTGGACCTGTCGACGACCCCCCGCGCAGCCGAGTGGATCAAGGAGTACGAGGCGAAACCGGACCGCTTCGGCCCCGACGCGGCCCGCCTGAACGAGGAACCGAGGGTCGACAACGATCTGTACGTGCGCGACTACGGCAAGTGCATCCTCTGCTACAAGTGCGTCGACGCCTGCGGCGACCAGTGGCAGAACAGCTTCGCGATCTCCGTCGCCGGGCGCGGCTTCGACGCCCGGATCGCCGTCGAGCACGACGCCCCGCTGACCGACTCGGCCTGCGTCTACTGCGGGAACTGCGTGGAGGTGTGTCCCACGGGGGCGCTGTCGTTCAAGTCGGAGTTCGACATGCGGGCGGCGGGTACCTGGGACGAGTCGAAGCAGACGGAGACGACCACGGTGTGCGCGTACTGCGGTGTGGGCTGCAACCTCACGCTCCACGTGCAGGACAATGAGATAGTCAAGGTCACCTCACCGCACGACAACCCGGTGACCCACGGCAATCTCTGCATCAAGGGCCGTTTCGGCTACCAGCACGTACAGAACCGGGGCTGATCAGACCATGGGACGAGTCACGGAACGACGCAAGGTCATCCGCATCCGCGACGGAGCGGTCTCCGCCCGGCCGGACACGCTCGTCGCCGAGGAACCGCTGGAGATCAGACTCAACGGGAAACCGCTCGCCATCACCATGCGCACGCCCGGCGACGACTTCGCGCTGGCGGCCGGGTTCCTGGTGAGCGAGGGGGTACTGGCGGCCGCCGCCGACCTGCAGAACATCGTGTACTGCGCGGGCGCCACGGTGGACGGTTCCAACACCTACAACGTCGTCGACGTCCGGACCACGCCGGGCGTCCGGCTCCCCGACTTCACCCTGGAACGGAACGTCTACACGTCCTCGTCCTGCGGGCTGTGCGGCAAGGCCAGCCTGGACGCGGTGCGTACGACGGCCCGCTGGCCGATCGCCGACACTCCCCCGGTCCGGGTGGAGCCCGAGCTGCTCGCGAGCCTCCCCGACCGGCTCCGCGCGTCGCAACGGGTCTTCGACCGGACCGGGGGGCTGCACGCGGCGGCCCTGTTCGCGGAGGACGGCGAGCTGCTGGACATCCGTGAGGACGTGGGCCGGCACAACGCGGTGGACAAGCTGGTCGGCCGGGCCCTGCAGAACGGCGGCCTGCCGCTGTCCCGGGCGATCCTGCTCGTCTCCGGGCGGGCCTCCTTCGAGCTGGCGCAGAAGGCCGTGATGGCGGGCATCCCGATGCTCGCGGCCGTCTCGGCGCCGTCCTCGCTGGCGGTGGACCTGGCATTGGAGACCGGGCTGACCCTGGTCGGTTTCCTGCGCGGCAGCAACATGAACGTGTACGCGGGCGAGGACCGCATCGCCCTGCGGGCCGCGGCCGCCCAGGGCTGACGGTTCCCCGCGGCACGGCGGCGGGGCCCCGGCCGGCGGGGAGCGCCCCCTGCGCCGCAGGGGCCCCGCCTCAGTCCCGTGTCCCCCGCGCCGCAACGCCCCGCCTCAGCCGGAGCGGGGCGCCCCGACGTCCGCCGCTGCCTCGGCGAAGGCGGCGACCAGCGCCGAGCGGCGGCCGGCCGCCCAGGCCAGCAGCACCCGGTCGGGTTCGGCGTCGACGACCGGGACGTAGACGATGTCCGGGCGGGAGTACTGCTCGGCGGCCGAGCGCGGCACCATCGTGATGGCGGTGCCGGCGGCCACGCACTCGAACTTCTCCTCGATGGTGCGCAGCGGCAGGTCGCCGGGCCGGGGGTCGTTGTAGCGCAGCCACTGCTCGCCGTCGAGGTCGGAGAGGGAGATCTCCTGCTTCCCGGCGAGCCGGTGCCGGTCCGGGAGCATGGCGACGCGGGGCTCGCTGTACAGGGCCCGCACGTCGAGACCCTCCCCCCGGACCGGGAGCCGTACGTAGGCGATGTCGACGGTGCCGTCGAGGATCAGCTGCTCCTGGTCGTCCCATTCGACCCGGAGGGCGCGCACCTCGACGTCCGGGTGGTGCGCGGTGAAGGCCCGCAGTGCCTCGGTGACCACGACACCGGCCCGGAAGCCGACGACGAGGCGGCGCCGGCCCCGCGCGGCCTGCGCGACCCGGCGCCGGGTTCCGTCGGCGACGGCCAGCAGCTGCCGTGCGTCTTCCAGGAGTTGGCGCCCCGCGTCGGTCAGGGTCACACCGTGGCTGTCCCGTACGAACAGCTCGGCCCCCAAGTCCTTCTCCAGGGCGCGGATCTGACGGCTCAGCACGGGCTGGGCGATGTGCAGCCGCTCCGCCGCCCGGCCGAAGTGGAGGAGTTCGGCGACCGCCGCGAAGTAGCGGACCTTGCGCAGATCCAGGTCCATGACCGCGGCTCCTTCCCGGGTGGCGATGTCTTCAGGGTATCGCCACCACCGAAAGAGGTCTTGGACGGCCGATGCCACCGGACCGCAGCCTGGGGATGTCCGAACGGGACTGAAGAACGCCTGGAAAGGGATCAGCCATGGGTCTGCAGGGACAGCGTGTCGTCGTCATCGGGGGTACGTCGGGCATCGGCCGCGCGGTCGCCGAGGGCGCGGCACGGGAGGGCGCGCGGGTGGTCGTCGCCTCGCGGCGGCAGGAGAGTGTCGATGCGACGCTGAAGGTGCTGCCGGAGGGCGCCGAGGGGCAGGTCCTCGACGCCACGGACGAGGACGCCGTGCGCGCCTTCTTCACGCGGATCGGGGCGTACGACCACCTGGTGTACACGGCCGGTGACTCGATCCTGCTGGAGCCGATGGCCGGGACGGACATCGCGACGGCCCGGGGCTTTCTGGACACCCGGCTGTGGGGTGCCTACGCGGCGGTGAAGCACGGCAGCGGGTCGATCCGGCCGGGCGGGTCCGTGGTGCTGACCACGGGGACCGCGGGGCAGCGGCCGCTGTCCGGATCGAGCGTCGCGTCGGCACTGTGCGGGGCGATGGAGTCGCTGACCCGGGCGCTGGCCGTGGAGCTGGCGCCGGTGCGGGTCAACGTGGTCTCGCCGGGGGTGGTGCGGACCGAGCTGTGGCGGGAGCTGCCGGAGGCGGTCCGGGAGGAGCTGTTCCGGTCGTCCGCCGAGTCGCTGCCGGTGGGGCGGATGGGCGAGCCGGCGGATGTGGCGGAGGCGTACCTGTACCTGATGCGTGGGGGGTACAGCACCGGGTCGGTGGTGGTCGTGGACGGGGGCGGGACGCTGGTCTGACCGACCGGGCGGTCAGGAGGGCGTGAGGCCGAGGTCGGCGGCGGTGACGACCGTGCCGAGGCGCGGGAAGTCGAGCCGGACGGACGCCTCGTGCTCGGGGCCGGTGAGCGCGGCCATGGCGTCCTCGACGAAGACCAGGTCGTAGCCGAGGTCGGCGGCGGCGCGGGCGGTGGACTCGACGCCGAGGTTGGTGGCGATGCCGCCGAACACCAGCCGGGTGACGCCGAGCGCGCGGAGCCGGGCGTCGAGTTCCGTGCCCTGGAAGCCGCCGATCGTCCGCTTGACGATCTCCAGGTCCCCTTCCTTCCTCAGCCCGGCGACGAGTCCGCTGCCCGGCGGCTGCTCGGCGAGCGAGGGCCGTTCTACGCGGATCAGCACCACGGGCGCGCCTGCGGCGCGGAAGGTGTGGGCCAGTTCCTCGGCGGTGTGCAGGACGTCGGTGCCCTTGCGGGGCTCCAGGGGCAGCGCGACGATGCGGTCCATCAGGTCGACGAGGACGAGGGCCGTGCGCGCCGGATCGAGCGCCAGGGGTGCGGTCATGACGGAACGTTAGCCGTCATGAGCCGTCCGTACCGGAAATCCGGATCAACAGGCCCGTGAACCGGTCGCGTTCGGCAGCCGACGGCGGAGTGTGCGGCACCCCGGCCACGGCCGCGGCTCAGCGGCGGAGCGGGCCCGTGCCGACCGCGGGCCGCGACTCCGCCGCCGGGGCGGCCGGGGTCTCGGCCTCCTCCTGGGCCTCGGGGTCGTGGGCACGGCGCTTGGCGATGACCGCGCAGACCATGAGCTGCATCTGGTGGAAGAGCATCAGCGGCAGCACGGCCAGCGAGGCGTGCGCGCCGAACAGGACGCTGGCCATGGGCAGCCCGGAGGCGAGGGACTTCTTCGACCCGGCGAACTGGATGGCGATGCGGTCCCCGCGCCCGAAGCCGAGCGCCCTGGCGCCGTACCAGGTCAGCAGGAGCATCACGGCGAGCAGCACGGCCTCGACGGCGAGGAGCCCGGCCAGCCGGACCACGCTGACCTGGTGCCAGATGCCCCGGACCATGCCTTCGCTGAACGCGGTGTAGACGACGAGCAGGATGGAGCCCCGGTCGACGAGGCCGAGGATCCTCTTGTGCCGGGCGATGAAGGCCCCGATCCACCGGCGCAGCAGCTGCCCGGCGACGAACGGCACCAGCAGCTGGAGCACGATCTTCACGATCGAGTCGGCGGAGAACCCGCCCCCGCTGTTGCCGAGCAGCGCGGCGGCGAGCAACGGTGTGAGGACGATGCCGATCAGCGAGGAGAAGGACCCCGCGCAGATCGCGGCGGGCACGTTGCCGCGGGCGATGGAGGTGAAGGCGATGGACGACTGGATGGTGGAGGGCACCAGGGTCAGGAAGAGGAAGCCCTGGTAGAGCGGATGGGTGAGCAGGACCGGCACGAGCCCGCGGGCCGCCATGCCGAGCACCGGGAAGATCACGAAGGTACAGACCAGGACCGTGACGTGGAGCCGCCAGTGCCGCAGCCCGTCGACGGCCTCGCGGGTGGACAGGCGGGCCCCGTAGAGGAAGAAGAGAAAGGCGATCGCGGCCGTGGAGGCGCCTGAGGCCACGTCGGCGGCCGTGTCCCGGGCCGGAAGGAGCGCGGCGAGGCACACCGTCCCGAGCAACAGCAGGACGTACGGGTCGATCGGCATCCAACTGGGCCAGCTGAGGCGTTTCACGGTGCTCCACTTGCGGGTCGGTCAGGGTGCCGTAGCCGCGGATGCGGCCGGTCTCTCGCCGGGCCCGGAAGGGCCCCCTCCATCGTCCTCCTCCACCACTTGATCGGGAATCCGGCATACCACTCTGACTGCCATCGCGTTCCGCGATAACATGTCGGAGTGTACGACCCCTCGCAGCTGCGCACCTTCCTTGCGGTGGCCCAGACGCTCAGCTTCACCCAGGCCGCCCGGCGGCTCGGGCTGCGCCAGTCCACGGTGAGCCAGCACGTGCGCCGTCTGGAGGACGCGGCCGGCCGCCAGCTGTTCTCCCGGGACACGCACTCCGTGGAGCTGACCGAGGACGGCGAGGCGATGCTCGGGTTCGCCCGCCGGATCCTGGAGGTGCACGAGCAGGCGGCGGCCTTCTTCACGGGTACCCGGGTCCGCGGCCGGCTCCGCTTCGGCGCGTCGGAGGACTTCGTCCTGACCCGGCTGCCGGAGATCCTGGAGGGCTTCCGCCATGACCACCCCGAGGTGGACCTCGAACTGACGGTGGAGCTCTCGGGCACCCTGCACGAGCGGCTGGCCGCAGGGAAGCTGGACCTGGTGCTGGCCAAGCGGCGCTCCGAGGACCCGCTGGGCGAGCTGGTCTGGCACGACGACCTGGTGTGGATCGGCGCGGAACGGCTCCGCCTGGACCCCGCGCGCCCGGTCCCGCTGATCGTCTATCCCCCGCCGGGCATCACCCGCGCGCTGGCCCTGGAGGCACTGGAGCGCCAGGGCCGCGACTGGCGCATCGTCTGCACGAGCGGCAGCCTCAACGGCCTGCTCGCGGCGGCCCAGGCCGGTCTGGGCGTGATGGCCCATTCGAAGGGCCTCATCCCCCCGGGCCTGTTCCGCGTCCCGGACCGCGCGGGCCTCCCGGAACTGGGCAGGGTCGACTTCGTCCTCGTACACGGCCCGAGACGTTCACCGGCCCAGTCGGCGGCAGACGCGCTGGCAGCAGCGATCCTGACCAGCGGAGCCCGCCTGCGACGCCCCTAGCCGGGGGGAGTGACGGAATCGGCCCTGTCGGCGCAGTCCAGAGAGGAAGCTGCGGCGCCCCGCCCCTGACCGGCGGGTAACCGGCCGGGGGCCGTAATCGGGTCGTACAGATTCCGTGGAGATTACGGTGCCGGAACTTACTGAACCGTAAGGATTCTGTCCGGCCCTTCCCCATGTGGGCGTATTTTCCGGACGTGAGCGTGGTCATACGAGAGCAATGCTCGTTTTCGCACCCCCTCCCGATCGGTCTTCCGGTGGGGTAGCTTTCACGGCGCTGTCCGGAGCGTCACTACTACCGTCACTGTGGAGCGAGGAGCGGGGAGCGGGGTTTGCGCGAGTTCACCAACCCGCCGCTGGTGTCGGCGCCGCCGGTCGGCGGTCTGGCCGACAGCGTGTTCGAGCATGCCCGGACGGACCCGCTGCACATCGCGCTGGGCCGCAAGGACGAGCTCGGCCAGTGGCGCGACGTGACCGCCGCCGAGTTCCGCGACGAGGTCCTCGCCCTCGCCAAGGGACTCCTCGCCCGGGGCATCCGGTTCGGCGACCGGGTCGCGATCATGTCCCGCACCCGCTACGAGTGGACGCTGTTCGACTTCGCGCTGTGGACCATCGGCGCCCAGGTGGTGCCGGTCTACCCGACCTCGTCGGCGGAGCAGTGCTTCTGGATGCTGTACGACGCCGAGTGCACGGCGGCGATCGTGGAGCACGAGGACCACGCGATGACGATCGCCACCGTCATCGACCGGCTGCCGCAACTGCGCCAGCTGTGGCAGCTCGACGAGGGCGCGGTGCAGGAGCTGTATGACGCCGGCGCGCACCTGGACGACGAGGTGGTGCACCGGCACCGGCAGGCGGTGACGCCCGAATCGGTGGCCACGATCATCTACACCTCGGGCACCACGGGCCGCCCGAAGGGCTGTGTCCTGTCGCACGGCAACTTCATGTACGAGGCGGACACGGTCGTGGCCCGCTGGGAGTCGGTGTTCCGCGCGAAGAAGGGCGAGGAGGTCTCCACCCTGCTCTTCCTGCCGCTCGCGCACGTCTTCGGGCGCATGGTGGAGGTGGCGGCGATCCGGCACGGGGTCCGCTTCGGCCATCAGCCGCAGCTGCACGCGGCGGCGCTGCTGCCCGACCTGGCCGCGTTCCGGCCTACGTTCATCCTGGCCGTGCCGTACATCTTCGAGAAGGTGTTCAACGCGGCGCGGCGCAAGGCGGAGAAGGAGGGCAAGGGCGGGCCGTTCGAGAAGGCGGTCGAGGTCGCGGTGAAGTACGCGGACGCCGTCGAGGCGAAGGCCTGGGGCACCGGGCCCGGCCCGTCGGCGTCGCTGCGCATGCAGCACCAGATCTTCGACAAGCTCGTCTACGGCAAGGTGCGGGCGGCGATGGGCGGCAGGATCCGCAACGCCATGTCCGGCGGCTCGGCGATGGACCGCCGGCTCGGCCTGTTCTTCGCCGGCGCGGGTGTGCAGATCTACGAGGGCTACGGCCTGACGGAGTCGACGGCGGCCGCCACCGCCAACCCGCCCGAGCGCACCCGGTACGGCACGGTCGGGCAGGCCGTCCCGGGCTCTACCGTGCACATCGCGGACGACGGGGAGGTCTGGCTGCACGGCGGCCATGTCTTCCAGGGCTACCTGAACAACCAGAAGGCCACCGACGCCACCCTGCACGACGGCTGGCTGGCCACCGGCGACCTGGGCTCCCTGGACGAGGACGGCTACCTGACGATCACCGGCCGCAAGAAGGAGATCCTGGTGACCTCCGGCGGCAAGAGCGTCTCCCCCGGCGTCCTGGAGGAGCGGGTCCGCGACCATCCGCTGATCAACCAGTGCATCGTCGTCGGCAACGACCGCCCCTACATCGCCGCCCTGGTCACCCTGGACACCGAGGCGGTCGAGCACTGGCTGCAGATGCGCGGCAAGCCCCAGATGTCCGCGGCCCAGCTGGTGCGGGACGCCGACCTGGAGACCGAGGTGCGGCGCGCGGTGGTGGCCGCCAACACCCTGGTCTCGCAGGCCGAGTCGATCCGTACGTTCCGTATCCTCGCCCAGCCGTTCACCGAGGAACACGGCTTGCTGACCCCGTCGTTGAAGCTCAAGCGCAAGGCGATCGAGAACGCCTACGCCAACGAGGTCGAGGCCCTGTACCGGGCCTGACGGCCTGTCAGCTGATGCTGACCCGGAAGATCTTGTCGGATCCGTCCGGCTCGTTGCCGTTGTTGTCGCAGTTGGTGGTGGACAGCCACAGCTGGTCGGCGCCCGGCACCTTGGTCACGGTCCGCAGCCGGCCGTAGGTTCCCACGTAGTACGCGGTCGGCGTGCCCACGCTCTCGTTGTCGCCGTTGATCGGGATCCGCCACAGCCGTTCGCCGCGCAGGGACGCCATGTAGACGACGTTGCGGACGATGGCGATGCCGCTCGGGGATGCCTCGGAGACGTTCCAGGTGGCCTTGGGGTTGGTCATCCCGGCGACCGAGCAGGTGCCCTCACAGGTCGGCCAGCCGTAGTTGGCGCCCGGCTTGATGAGGTTGAGCTCGTCCTTGGAGCTGTTGCCGAACTCGGCCTCCCACAGCCGCCCGTTGCGGTCGAAGGCGAGGCCCTGCGGGTTGCGGTGGCCGAGGCTGTAGACGTAGTTGCCGAAGGGGTTGCCGGGGGCCGGTTTCCCGTCGGTCGTCATGCGCAGGATCTTGCCGTTGAGGGAGTTCTTGTCCTGGGCGAGGTCGGGTGTCTGGGCCTCCCCGGTGGAGACGTAGAGGTAGCCGTCGGGGCCGAAGAGGAGCCGTCCGCCGTTGTGGTAGCGGTTCTTCTTGATGCCCTGGAGGAGGATCTTGTAGTCGCTGAGCCTGGTGCCGTCGTAGGTCATGCGCACGACCCGGTTGCCCTCGTCCGCGGTGTGCATGAAGTAGACGTAGTGGTTGGTGTCCCACTTGGGGTCGACGGCGACGCCGAGCAGTCCGCCCTCCCCGTTGGTGGTGACGGCGTTCGGGACGGTGCCGACCTGCGTCCTCGTGCCGTCCTTGGTCACCTTCCAGACCTTGAAGTCGTCCCGCTCGGTGACCAGGGCGGTCTTGCCGTCGGGCATCCAGTAGGTGCCCCAGGGGATGGTCCAGCCGCTGGAGAGCGTCGCGATGGAGGACGGGACGCCGCCGTCGGTCGCGCACGCCTTCGTGGTGAAGGTGACGGTGTTGCCGGCCTCGGAGACGTTGCCGGCCGCGTCCCGGGCCACGACGTTCAGGCTGTAGGGGCTGTTGCAGGCGAGCCCGGTGAGCGTGGTCGACGTGCCGCTGGTGACCGTGTCGTAGACGGTGGTGTCGCTGCGGACGTCGTAGGCGACGACCGCCTTGTCGTCGGTCGAGGCACCCCACTTGAGGTCGGCGCTGTTGGCGGTGACATTGCTCGCGGACAGCGTGCCCGGCTTGCTCGGCGGGGTGGTGTCGGAGCTGGGCCTGGTGGTGCAGTCGACGACCGGGCTGGCGGGCGAGGTGTTGCCCGCCGCGTCGCGGGCGATCACCGTGAGGTTGTAGTCGGTGTTCGGGGTGAGCCCGGTCAGCGCCTTGGAGGTCGAACTCCCCGGCGCCTCACTGATCTTGTTGCCGTGCTCGTAGATGTCGTACGCGCTCACCCCCACGTTGTCCGTGGCCGCCCCCCAGGCCAGGGTGAGGGAGTCCTCGCCGATGTCCGAGCAGCTGGGCTGTCCGGGACGGGTCGGGGCCTGGGTGTCGGCGGCCGCGTCGAGGCTGACCCGGTCGAGGTTGGGGCCCCCGTTGGCGGTGGTGGCGGTCGCCCGGATCTTGTCGGTGCCCGCGGTCAGCGGGACGTTGACGGTCTTGGTGACCCAGGTGTTCCAGTCGGCGGTGGCCGGGAAGGACACCGCGGAGGCGACGACCGTGCCGCCCACGGAGATGTCCATCGGCCGGTCGGTGGAGGTCCCGTTGGCGTAGCGCAGGGTGAGGGCGGAGGTGCCGGCGGAGGCCGCGCTCACCGTGAACTCCACGTAGGAGCCCTTGACGTTGGTGTAGTCGACGAAGCCGGTTCCGGTGTAACCGGTGTGGTTGGTGGCCACGGTGCCCTGCGAGATCTGGGCGTCCTCGGCCTGGTAGTCGGTGGCGGCCAGGGCGGTGCCCTGGCCGAGTCCGGCGAGCGGCAGCGCCAGGGCCGCCGCGACGCCGTACGGCAGAACTCTTCTGATGTTCACGGATGTTCCCCCTCAGCCCGTGTACTGGGTGAAGACCTTGAGGTAGTCGTACGGCTGCTGCGTCACGCCGCTGCAGGCGTCGCCGTCGGTGCCCGAGCCGCAGGCCCGGTCGCGGTTGACGGCCCAGTAGGTGAGCCGTCCGATGTGGTGCTGCTGGGCGTAGGCGAGCATGGTCTTGAAGTCGGCCACCCGCACGCGCTCACCGGAGTCGTCGGTCCTGCCGTTCATCGACGACAGCCCGATGTGGGTGTAGGCGGTGGCGTCGCTGTAGCCGTACGCCGACTTCACCCGGGCCTTGAGTCCTTCCATGGCCTTGGTGGTGAGGCTGCCCATGTTCGTGGTGCCGCCGCCGAAGTCGAACGGCATGATGCACCAGACGTCGTTCGCCAGACCGGAGTCGGCGGCCCGCTTGATCATGTCGACGCCGGTGGAGTCGGGGCCGCCGGAGGTGGTGCCGAAGGTGATGACGGTCTTGAGGCCCGGGTTGTTCGCCTTCACCGTCTTCAGCGCGTCGACCACCCGCTGCCGCACGGTCGCGTTGGACCACTCGGTGTTCTCGATGTCGATGTCGAGCGCCTTCAGCCGGTAGGCGTTGATCACCTTCTGGTAGGCGCCGGCGAGCGCGGAGGCGCTGGAGCACTTCTCGCCGAGCTTGTTCCCGCTCCAGCCGCCGACGGAGACGACGACGTCACCGCCCGCGCCTCTGATCGCGTTGATCGTGGACTGGTCGCTGCCTCCGGTCAGCGGGCGGGAGCCGTCCCACTTCGGGTTGCAGGTGCCGTCGGAGAGGACGAAGGCGAGGGTGAACCACTTGACGCCGGTCGCGGACATCACCGACGTGGGGCTTTGGGGGCTGCCCCAGCCGAGGTACTCGTAGGGGGCCACGGCGAACCCGGGCGAAGCGGCCGCCGCCTTCGCGGAGTTGACGGGCTTGACCCGGATGAGCCGGGTCTCGCCCGGACGCAGGGTCGCGCTGTAGGAGTCGGCGATCACGCCCTTGTGGGATCCGGACCAGAGGTCGGTGACGTCACCCGAGCCGCTGAAGCCGGCCTGCGACCAGTCCACGCTCACCGTCGCGTTGCCCGAGGTCCCGGTGTTGAACAGGGCCACGACGTACTGTCCGTCGCTCTCCTTCTTGCTCCAGACCTGTTTGACACCGCTGCTCACGATCCGCTTCGCGGCGACCCCGTCCTGGTCGACGCCGATCAGCCGGTCGTTGGTCAGCATCGCCTTGTCGACGGGGTCGAGTTGGGTGAGGTCGGTGCCGAGCAGCAGCGGGGCCGCCGCCATCGACCACAGCGTGAAGTGCGAGCGGCGCTGGTCGGCCGTCAGGCCCACCTGGTCGCCGTTGCCGATCTCCAGCGAGTCCAGGTCGTTCCAGCCGCCGGGGCCGGCGTACTGCTGCCAGGAGGCGGCCGAGTCGAACCGTTTGGAGACGTGGGACCAGTCGGTCAGCGGATAGCCGCTGCCGTTGCTCCCCGGCCCGCAGTAGCACTCGACGTCACCCTGGGTGCGCCAGCTGTTCGCCAGTTTCCGCCAGGTGGCGGCATCCGCGATCGGCAGGTTGTTGGACAGGGCGAAGTTGATGGGCCGTCCGCCGGCCCGCAGCGCCTTGTCCCAGGCCTGGACGTCGGGGATGTCGGCGCTGCCCACCCCGTCGATCTTCAGGTAGTCGACACCCCAGGACGCGAACTGCTTGGCCCAGGAGTCGACGAACTCCTGCGCGCCCGGCTTGGAGTAGTCGATGTAGTACATGTTCTTGCAGTTGTAGTTCTTCTCGGTCCTGGACGTGTCCGCGATGTCCTTCGCGTGGTACGAGGTCCCCTCGATCGGCGTGTTCTTGGTGACGGCGTTCTTCGCGATGCCGGGCGTGACGTAGAAGCCGAACTTCAGGCCCTTGGAGTGGATGTAGTCGGCCACCCCCTTGATGCCGTCCGGGAACTTGGCAGTGTCGACGGCCCAGCGACCGTAGCCGTCCACGGTGAAGCCGTTGGAATCGCACTTCTGCCAGAAGTCGTCGAGGTTGACGTAGACGAAGCCGTGGTCCTTCAGACCGCTGGAGACCAGCGCGTCGGCCTGTGCCTTGATCTTCGCCTCGGTCGGTGTGCGCCGCACGAAGCTCCAGCTGGACCAGCCCATGGCGGGCCGTGCGGACTGGCCGTTGTCGGAGGCGGCCGCCTGGTGGGCGGTGCCCAGGAGCGGCACCGCCGCGGCGAGCAGCAGGCCCGCCGCCGCGACCGTGAGCGATCTGACCCGGGTCATGACTGTCCCCCGTTCGCGGGTGTGGCGTACGACGTGCCGATCCACGCCTCGTCGACCCGCAGTCGCTTGTAGCGGGTGGTGTCGCTGGAGGCGGCCCAGGTCGTGTCGACCTCTAGCCGGACGTAGCGGGCGTTGGCCGCGGTCAGGTCGATGCCCTGGATGCCGCGGCGACTGGGCAGCTGGCCGGTCTTGACCGCGCTCCCCCAGTTGGTGCCGTCGTTGCTGACGTACACCTTGTAGTCCTTGATCCGCGCGGACTGCTCGGTGTCCGAGCGGGCGTAGGCCACGGAGTCCTCTCGCTGGTTGAGCCCGATGTACTGCACCTTCTTGGCCGAGCCGAGGTCGAAGGTGAGGTTCACGGGGAGCGTCTTGTTGTTGTCCCAGTAGGTGAGGTAGTCGCCGTCACCGGCCGCCGACGCGGCGTGCCCGCTCGCGGAGGCGCTCGCGCTGACCTTGACGCCGGTGAGGATGCCCTGGCGGCCGGCCGCCGTGACCTTGAAGACCGTGTCGTACGGGTCCCAGTTGCCGAGCCCGCTCAGGGTGAGCACGCCGCCGGACTGCGACCACGAAACGGCCGCTCCCGTGCGGAGGTTGGTGACGGAGGCGATGCGGTAGCCGTTGTCGCGCACGCGCAGAGTGCCGGTGCTGGGCGGGGTCAGGACGTGGATGTACTGCCGGTTCGCGTCGTCCTTGGCGATGGTCGTCACCCCGTACGCGCCGTCGTTCCAGGCGCCGGGCTTGAGGCCGCCGTACATGTAGCCGCCGCCCTCGGTGCCCTGCAGGGACTCCCAGATGGGGTCGAGGTAGGAGTCGGCGAAGGTGTTGAAGGATGCCTGGTTCGACGGGAACTTGCCGTTGACCTGGGCCGTCTCGGCCATCAGGGCCTTCACCGAGGAGCCTGCGTTGGTGATGAGGCGGCCGAGGGTGAGCGCGCGGTCGACGGAGGGGTTGGAGCCGTCGTACCACCAGGCACCTGTCGAGGGCAGCTTGAAGTCGGCCTCGGTCAGGCGGGGCTGAGCGGTGTAGACGGCCTGCGGATAGTCGTAGGCCGGGGTCATGCCCGTCTTCTGCTCATTGCTGATCATGTCCATGATCGGCGTGTCTTCGTTGTTGTTGCTGAGCGTGTAGTTCGGGCGCTTGTCGTAGATCTGCTGGTAGAGGTTGTGGCTCTCCCAGTAGGAGTTGTCGTTGTCGATCCAGAAGCCCCCGAGGTCGGGGTAGCGGTCCATGACCTCGAAGAAGTTGTCGTAACTGAACTGCCCGAAGCCGTCGTTGGTGGTGAGGTCGACGTTCTTGCCCTTGTAGGCGGAGTACGCGGCGGAGTCGAGCCACTCGTGGCCGCCCTCGTCGTGCCACTGGGGGTCGTTGGTCATGTAGAGGATGACCTTCATGCCCTTGGCCTTGGCTGCGGTGATCAGCTCGCCGAGGAAGTCCCGCTTGGTGGAACAGGAGCCGGGGATCTTGGAGGGCCAGGGGCGGGCGTAGCCGAGCCGGCTGTGGAAGGTGGCGAGGACCAGGTACTGGGTGTGCAGCTTCTGGGCCTCGTTCACCCAGTAGTCCGGGGTCCAGCCGCCGTTCGTGACGTCGTTCTCCCAGGCGGTGCAGCTGGTGTGGGCGGGCGCGGTGCGCAGGCCCCAGTGCAGGAAGAGGCCGCCGACGGAGGCGCGGAGGAAGTCCTGGCGCGGGTTCTCCAGGTCGAGCGGCCGCGCGGCCGCGGTGCAGTCCTGACTGCCGGAGACGCGGAGCGCGCCGCCCGAGGTGGTGTGACTGTCCGTCACGCAGGCGCCGGCGACGTCCTGGAGGCCCACGTCGTACGGGGAGGCGCTGCCCTTCTGGGCGGTGAAGCGGGTGAGGCGCAGATCGCTCGCCGCGTTGGCGATGACCGCGGGCCTCCCGTCGTTCGCGGCGAACTTCACGCTGCTGTCGGTGAACTGGACGTGGTCGGCGTTGTGCAGGTACCAGCCGTAGGCGGGCCGGGTGCCGATGGCCTTGGGGTTGTAGTCGTTCGGGTCGTTGCCGGGCACGCCGGTGGACATGGTGCCGTTGCCGCCGGGGACGGTGATGTCGACGTTGTTGAAGGTCACTCCGCTGATGCGGTGGCCGCTCTCGCCCCACAGGGTCGGGCTGAAGGAGGGGCTGTTGCCGGTGGCGGTGATGTCGTCGTACGTGACATCGCTGATCGATCCGACGCCGGGGCTGTTCCCGCAGCGCTTCCGCGTCCCGATCTTCTCCATGATCGGCGAGTGCACGTTCGTCATCGTGATGTCGCGGTAGTGGACGTCGGAGATCTTCGCGCCGTCCATGGAGACCATGCCGAGGCCGGACTTGTCGGCACCGTCGATGCGGATGTTCTCGAACTGGTAGTCCGAGAAGTCGCCGCAGGTCTCGGAGCCGAACATCAGGGCGTTGCAGCACTTGGCGCCCAGGGTCGAACCGCTCACCCGAACGTGTCCGTTGGGCAGTTTGGCGCCGAGCGCGTAGTCGCTCTTGAAGACCAGGGCGTCGTCGTTGGCGTGGATGGTGGCGTTGGTGATCGTGGCGTTCGTCGTGGAGATGACGTTCCAGCCGTCGCGGTCGCTCGCGGTGTCGATGGTCAGGTGGTCGGACGTCACGTTGGTGCAGCCGTTGATGAGGGCCGCGAAGTGGCCGCCCCGGCGCAGGGTGAGCCCGTCGCCGATCCGGAGGCCGTCGCACCGGGTCAGCGAGATGATCTTGTCGGCCTCGCCGGTCTTCGGGTTGCCGGTGATCAGGTTGCCCGCACCGTCGATGACGCCCTGGCCGACGAAGCCGATGTCGGTGAGCCTGTCGCCGTAGATCATCGCGTCGTGGAAGTGGCTGTGCCCGTAGTCCTGGTAGGCGTCGTACGGGTTGGACTCGGCCTTGTCGTAGGTGTCCGCGCTGGATCCCTGGAGGGTGGCGCCCTTGTCGAGCTGGAGCGTCACATGGCTCTTCATGTGGAGGGTGTTCTTGGACTTGTAGGTGCCGGCGGTGAAGCGGACGATGCCGCCGCCCGCGGAGTTCGCGGCCGTGATCGCCTTGTCGACGGCCGGGCTGTCATTGGTGGAGCCGTCGCCCTTGGCGCCGTAGTCGCGCACGTCGTAGACGGCGCCGGCGTGTGGTGCGGCGGTGTGCTGGGCGGCGAGGGCCGCCGGATGGGAGAGGCCGAGGACGACGGCGAGGACGAAGAGGACGATCGCGGCGGCACGGTGCCGTTCAGCGGGTGGGGGTTTCATGGTGACGGTTCCTCACACCTGTTGGTAGCCACGGAGGTTGGTGAGCAGGAGATAGGTGTCCTGGAGCGAGCCCGAGGTGTCGCCGAGGGAGCGGTAGATGCCCCACTTCGGGCGGACCCGGTCGGCCAGGAAGGTGTCCACGCCGGTCTTCGAGGCGTCGATCACGGTGGCGCCGCCGGACTTGAGGATCCAGCGGACCGAACCCGCCGAGCCGTTGCCGACCTTGATCTGGAAATCGACGTCGGTCCAGGAGTCGTGCAGCGGGTCGAGGTCGGCGCGGCCGACGATGATGCCGTCGGTGGCGAGGTTCAGCTCGATGGTCTGCTTGCCGTTCACCCGGCGCAGGGACTGCACGACGATCGGCGAGGTGCCGGTGCCGGGCTGCTTCATCTGCATGATGTGGGTGAAGGTGGTGGTCGCCTTCAGCGAGCTCGGGATGTACATCGAGTAGGTGACCCGCCAGGTCTGGCCCTGGGTCCACTTGAGATAGCTGCCGGCACCCGTGCGCAGTCCGGTGACCTCCTGCCGCTGGCGGTCGGTCGAGGTGTCGCGGTCGACCGTGTGCATGTTGAAGCGCCAGTTGTTCCCCGTGGCGTAGATGTGCGGGTGCCCGGCGGGGTGGGAGTCGGCGCGGTCGTCCTCGACGGTCTCGAAGGCGCCGAGGCCGTCACCGCTCGCCGACGGCTGCCACTTGAGCTGCCAGGACGCGGCGTGTGCGGTGGTCGCGGGCAGGCCCACGGCGGCCGTGGCGGCTCCGGCCAGCGCGGCTCCGAGGACCGCCCTTCTGGATGTAGCGCTCATGACATTCATGCACCTCGCAGTTGCTCGTTCATGATCAGGAAGGCCCCGAGGCCGTGGAAGTCGTTCACGGCCCGGGTACGGGCGACGTAGTACGCGTAGTCACCGACGTTGGTGCCGATCGAGATACCGGCGAGCTCGGTACGGCCGTCCGCGCCGACCGACAGCTCGGCGAGCACGCCCTGGTAGCCGCGGCGGGCGACGTCCGCGTAGTGCGGGTCGAGGTAGTGCTGCTGGGCGCCGCGTGAGAGGGCGTAGGTGAACATGCTGGAGCAGGAGGTCTCGGTCCAGTTGTCGCTCCGGCCGCCCTTGTCGATCACCTGGAACCAGCGGCCGGTCGCCGGGTCCTGGTACTTCTCCAGGCCGGCCGCCAACCTCTGGAAGATGCCGAGCAGTTGCGGGCGGCGTGACTGGTTCGCCGGAATCGCGTCCAGCACGTTGACGACGGCCATCGCGTACCAGCCGACGGCGCGGCACCAGTGCTCCGGGGCGAGCCCGGTCTGCGGATCCGCCCAATTCGCGCTCTTCGACTCGTCGTAGGCGTGCTTGAGCAGGCCGCTCGCGACCTGGAGGTGACCGCCGTAGACGGCGAGCTGCCTGGCCGCCTCGGCGTCGGTGTACGCGCTGTCGCCGAACTCCCTGCCGTACTCGACCAGGAACGGGTTCACCATGTAGACGCCGTCCGCCCAGAGTTGATGGGCGCGGCTGCTGGTGTCGGCGTGCCAGAAGCCGCCGTCGCTCGTGCGCGGGTAGGTGTTCAGCCGGTCGCGGATCTTCTGGGCCGCCTTGCGGTAGCGGTCCTGGCCGGTCTCGTGGTGCAGGATCACCAGGAGCCGGCCCGCCTGCATGCTGTCCAGGCTGTTGAAGGACTGGTTGATGGACCCGTCGCTCTTCACGAACCGGTCGACGTAGTTCTTGATGTAGGTGAGGTAGCGGGGGTCGTGGGTGCGTTTGTAGGTGAGGTACTGGCCGTAGAGGTAGAGACCGACGGGGTAGGACCAGCCGCCGATCGTGCTCGGGGTGTAGCGGGCCATGGTGGAGTCGACGACCGCGGTGGACCAGTCGGTGGCGGCGGCGGGCCTGGTCGCGGCCGCGGCGAGGGCGGCGGGCGCGGGTGCGGCAGCGACGGCGGGCGGTACGGCCGCGGGGAGCACGGCCGGGATGGCGGTGGTGAGCGCGACGGCCACGAGGGCGGCTCGCAGGCGGTTCATGGTCCTCCTTCTTCTGCAGGAGCTCCGCCGGCGGCTTCGGTCGGGAGATCCACCGGGGCCTCTCGCGGGGCTTGCCTGGGGGCTTGTCCGGGGACCGCGGCGGCGGAGGTGCGCCGCAGGGGTGTCAGGCGGTGGTCGGGGGCGTGGCGGCAGGCCGGGTCGGTGTTGCGGGCGTCTCCGGTGAGTGCGTACGCCTGGCAGCGGCAGCCGCCGAAGTCGGCGGTGCGCAGGGCGCAGCCGCGGCAGGGCTCGCGCATCCAGGACTCGCCCCGGTAAACGTTGAAAGCCCTCGACTCCCGCCAGATCCAGGCGAGCCGACGGTTCCTGACGCTGGGCGGGTCGAGGCCCGGCAGGGTGGCGGCGGCCGGGCACGGCAGGACGGTTCCGTCGGGGGTGACGGTGAGCGAGACCCGGCCCCAGCCGCCCATGCAGGGTTTCGCCGTGCCGGTGAGGAGGTCGGGGGCGACCCAGACCAGCTCCGGTTCGTCCAGGCGCCGCCGCCAGTGCAGGACCGTCTCGCGGGCCCGCTCGACCTGTCCCGGCAGTGGCAGCAGGGCCGCGCGGTTGCGGGCGGCCCAGCCGTGGTACTGGGTGTTGGCCAGCTCGATCCGGTCCGCGCCCCAGGCCACGCCGAGTGCGATGAGGTCTTCGACGGCGTCCAGGTTGCCCCGGTGCAGGACGACGTTCAGGCCGAAGGGCAGGCCCGCCGCGCGGATCAGCCGGGCCGCACGTTCCTTGGCCGTGAACGAACGGGCGCCGGCGATGCGTTCGGCGGCCGTCGGCTGCGCGTGCTGCACGGACAGCTGCACCGCGCGCAGCCCGGCCCCGACCAGCCCTGCCAGCCGCCGCTCGGTCAGCCCGAGCCCGCTGGTGACGAGCTGGGTGTGCAGGCCGGCGGAGTCGGCGGCGCCGACCAGCTCGGGCAGATCGCGCCTGAGCAGCGGCTCGCCGCCGGACAGGTGGGTCTGGACGACGCCCAGCTCACCGGCCTGCCGGAACACCTCCGTCCACTGCGCGGTCGACAGCTCCACTGACCGACCGATCAGTCGGACGGGGTTCGAGCAATAGCCGCAGTGGAGCGGGCAGGCGTGGGTCAGCTCAGCGAGCAGTGCCCAGGGCGGCTCGGGGCCGCCCGGCTCCGCGGTCGTCATCGCAGCCATCCCTCCTTCCGTAGCGCGGTCAGAAACTCCGGGACCTCGGCCGCGACCGGGGCGCCCGGGAACGCCTCGGACAGTTCGGCGACGATCTCGGGCACCGCCCGGCTGCCGTCGCACAGCCGGAGCACACCGCCCGCCCGGCCGTGCAGCACGACCACGCGCTCGGGCAGCAGCAACAGGTCGGTGCCGCGGGCCCGGTCGTGGCGCAACACGGCCGTGCGGGCGAGGACGGGGCGCCAGGTCATGGCCCGCCGCCGTCCGGAGCGTCGGCCCGGCCCCCGGTGTCCCCCCGGTCCACGGCGTCGAGCAGCGCCCAGAGCACCTCGCACTTGTAGGCGAGCGCGGCGACGGCGCGGTGCTGCTCCTCGCGGGTGCGGGCCCAGGACAGGACCAGCGCGAGGGCCTCCGCGCCGTCCCGGGCGCCCTGGTCGACGCGGGTGCGGAAGTAGCCGAGACCGGCCGGGTCGATCCACGGGTAGTGGCGTTCGAAGGCGGTGATGCGGGTGCGCATCAGGCCGGGCGCGGACAGTTCGGTCAGGGAGGCGGCGACCGCGTCGAGGGCGGGGCGCAGGCGGCAGAAGGTGACGTACCCCTCGACCGCGAAGCGGACCCCGGGCAGCACCCGGGACCCGTCCCACAGCTGTTCGCGGGGGAGGCCGGCCGCCTCACCGAGGCCCAGCCAGCGCTCGATGCCGCCCTCACCGTCGGCGGTGCCGTCGTGGTCGCGGATGCGGCGCAGCCACGGACGGCGCAGCTCGGGCCGGTCGAGCTTGGCGAGGATCAGGGCGTCCTTGACGGGGATGTGCCGCTGGTAGTGGAACCGGTTGGTGATCCAGCGGCGCAGTTCGGCCGGAGTCAACTCGCCTCGGTGCATACGCTGGTTGAAGGGGTGGTGGTCGTGGTAGCGGTCGGCGGTGACGGCGCGCAGCCGTTCGGTGAACTCCGCGACCGGCCAGGGTCCGGGGTCCGTCGCGGGGTGGACGGTGGTGGCAGCGGTGACGGTCATGGTGGCCCGCCCGGGGCGGATCAGCGGTCGCCGAGGGCGTAGCCGGTCACTTCCAGGGCGGTCTCCACGACGTGGTAGCCAGGGCTTCGCCAGAGCTTTTCATCCGATGTCTGCGGAGCGGCGGGGGTCGACTGCCGGTCCTCGGAGGTCGTCTCGTTCATGGGGTGGGTACCTGCTTTCCTGAGGTTGGGGGGTCTCAGAGCGCAGAGAGAGGTTTCTCGTTCACAGGGATCGATCGGGAAACCCACAGAGATGTTCACATCCCTGGACTGAGTTCATCGATACGTCCGATGATGCGCACCAGAGTCCCGGCAGATACGGCCCCGGTCAATGGTCCGGACCCATAACGTCGGATGCATTTCCGGCCAATCTCCGTCGGCGGCGGCAGACCCACCGGTCAGTTCCGGCGGATTCCGCGGTCAGGAATGCGTCCGGGCCGGTGATCGTTGACGATGGGGGAACCACCTGTCGACAACCTAAGGATCGAGAGCTCGTGAGCAGCAAGGTCCCCCCGAAAATCCTCAACAACGGTGTCGAGATGCCCCAGCTGGGCTTCGGCGTGTGGCAGGTGCCGGACGACGAGGCCGAGCGGGCCGTCGCCACGGCACTGGAGGCCGGGTACCGCAGCATCGACACAGCGGCGATCTACGGCAACGAAGAGGGCACGGGCAAGGCGATCGCCGCGTCCGGCGTACCGCGTGCGGACATCTTCGTCACCACCAAGCTCTGGAACGCCGACCACGGGTACGACGCCACGCTGCGCGCCTTCGACGCGTCGCTGGCGAAGCTGGGTCTGGACTACCTGGACCTGTACCTGATCCACTGGCCGCTGCCGGCGCGGGGCAAGTACATCGACTCGTACAAGGCGTTCGAGAAGCTGTACGCGGACGGCCGCGTCAAGGCGATCGGCGTCTCCAACTTCCTCCCGGAGCACCTGGAGAGGCTGATCGCGGAGACCTCGGTCATCCCGGCGGTCAACCAGATCGAGCTGCACCCGCACCTGCAGCAGCACGCGGCCCGCGAATACCACGACGAGCAGGGCATCGCCACCGAGGCATGGTCGCCGCTCGGCTCGGGCAAGGGTCTGCTGGAGGTGCCGGCGATCGTCGCGATCGCGCAGAAGCACAACCGCACCCCGGCCCAGGTGGTGCTGCGCTGGCACATCCAGCTCGGCAACGTCGTGATCCCGAAGTCCGTGACCCCGTCCCGGATCAAGGAGAACATCCAGGTGTTCGACTTCAGCCTGGACACCGAGGACCTCGCGGCGATCAGCGCGCTCAACGAGGACCGGCGCATCGGTCCGGACCCGGCCACCTTCGACGTGGGCTGAACCGGAGCCCGTCCCGCGAACGGCCGTTCCGCCCCGCCCGGGGCGGGACGGCCGTTCGCGTTCCCGGACTCCCGTGCGGGGCACGTCAGTCGGCGCGGACCTCCGCGTGCAGGACCTCGAACTCCTCCAGGCCGACCACGGTCACGCGCGCCTTGGCGGCGTCCGCGCGCCGCGCCTCGGCCTGTCCGGCGCGCGAGGCGGCCATCGCGGCGCGGTCCACGAACAGCGAGCCGGCCATGCCCCGGCCCCGCTCCCGGTCGACGAACAGGGAGCACTGGGCGAAGCCGGGCAGTCCCTCCAGCCGGGGTACCGCCGAGGAGCGGAAGGTCTCGGCGAACAGGTCCGTGTCGGCGGGGTCGAACTCCACCCGGGTGGAACGCAGACCACCGCCGGTTCTCGGCGGCCGCACGGTGTGGTGGACGGCGACCTCGAAGTTCTCGACGGCGACGGTGCCCGCGAACGGTTCCAGCATCGGCCTGCGCCGCTCGCGCATCACCTGGTCGCTGTTGCGCCGGGCCGCCTCGGTGCCCCACCAGCTCACCGCGAGCAGTTTGCCCAGCTCCCGGTCGATGAAGACGCCGGCGCCCCGGTACTCGGGACGCTCTTCGAGCAGTTCGCGCCCCTCGCTGTTCAGCGCCCTGACGGCCGCCTCGAGTTTCGCCGGATCGCCGGTGACGTACACCGCGCGTACGAACATGACCCCTCGCCTTCCAGGAGCCACCGGAGCCACTGCCGAACGTCCGCACGGCTCCTGAACAGATATCCAGAATGTCTTGCCCCATCAGTCTTCCCTTGCGGCCATATCACCGCAATGCGCGAGAAATCACCGAGTTGACCTCCAGGGCTTGACGCGGACATGCAGCCGGGTCCACCTTGTACGCGACCCGGTCAGGAAACTTTCCTAACAGAAGGGGACCCCCCACAGTGCGCATCCGAACACTGACCCTTGCCGCGGCCTCCGGGGCCGCACTGCTGGCCGCCGGAGTGCTGCCCGCGAGCGCGTCCGGCGCCGTCCCGAAGTCCGCCCAGGAGGGCTCGGTCAGCGCGGCCGACCTGCTCGCCAAGGTGACGTCCTGTTCCCAGATCTCCAACGGCAAGTACAAGACCGACGACGAGACGTCGGCGACGATTCCCGTCTGCGGCAAGAACGGCGCGGTCTTCTGGAAGGCCGACATGGACATCGACTGCGACGGGCAGCGCACCACCAACTGCAACGAGAACCGCGACCCCTGGTACCAGGACGACACCGCGTTCCACCAGTCCGACGGCAAGCCGCTGAAGGCCGAGTCGCTGCCCTACATCGTGGTCCCCAGCTCCAGCAGCATCTGGAACTACTCCAGTGCCGGCATCAAGGGCGGCGGTGTGGTCGCCGTGATCTACAACAACAAGGTCGAGTACGCGGTGGTCGGCGACACCGGCCCCACGAAGATCATCGGCGAGGCCTCCTACGCCACCGCCAAGGCGCTCGGGATCGACCCCGACCCGGCGACCGGCGGCGCCGACTCCGGCGTGACCTACATCCTGTTCAAGAACTCCAAGGTGTCCCCCATAGAGAGCCACAGCGCCGCGGTGACCCTCGGCGACCAGCTGGCCAAGCAGTTCCTGGCCAACAACTGACCGGGACGCTCCCGCTCTGCCACCGGCCCGGGGAGGGCGGACGGCCCGGTACCGCGCGGTGCCGGGCCGTCGGGGCGGACTACCCCTTCCCGGGGGCCTGACCCGCGGCAGCGGAGGGAGCCGTGGGTCCGGTGGCTGCCAGGAGCGCCTCGGCTGTCGCCGGGTCGGCCGGCAGGAACGCCTCCAGCTTCAGTTCGGCGAGTGTCACGTCGACGGCCGTCGCGAAGGTCGTCACGGTCGTCATCAGGCGCAGTTCGCCGTACGGCGACCGCAGGCGGAGCGGCACCGCGAAGCCCAGAGCCCCGGCGGACGGCTCCAGGTCGGGAACGTAACCGGCGAGTTCGGCGCGCAGCTCCTCCAGGTGCCCGAGGCCGGCCAGGATGTGGCGTGCCCATTCGGCGAGGTTGACGATGCGGGGAGCCAGGCCGTCGGGGTGCAGGGCGAGGCGGTAGACGTTCGTGCCCTCGCCCACCAGGCGGGGCGCCGCTCCCTCGGTGAGCAGGTCGAACGCGGTGTTCGCGGCGATCAGGTCACCGCCCCGGTCCACCACCAGCGCCGGATACGGCAGATGCCCGCGCAGGATGTGGCGGATCGCCGTGCGTGCGGGAGCCAGCGCCGGGTCGTCGAACGCGCTCTCGGGGTAGGCGGGTGCGTATCCCGCGGCCAGCAGCAGTTCGTTGCGCTCCCGCAGCGGCAGTTCCAGTGACTCGGCCAGGCGCACGACCATGTTCCGGCCGGGGACGGACCTGCCGGACTCGATGAAGCTGAGGTGCCGCTGGGTGGTGCCCGCCCGGAGCGCCAGGTCGAGTTGGCTGAGATGACGGCGGGTACGGCGTTCGCGGAGCGCACGGGAGAAGTCCACGCGCCTGTTCTAACGGCGGCGGAGCGCCGAGACCATTCCCCGCAGGGAATTGCCCCCGTTCACAGCGCCCGTGAACATCGCCGCCATGGACATCGGTGTGCTGCTTCCGACCGGAACCGCCCAGTGGGGCCCGGCCGACGACCCTCGCGAGCTGGTCGCCCTCGGCCGCCGGGCCGAACGCCTGGGCTTCTCCTCGCTCTTCGTCAACGACTCCCTCGTCAGCCCGCGCATCGAGGCGCTCACGATGCTGGCCGCGCTCGCTCCCGCGACCGAGAACGTGACGCTGGGGACGGCCGCACTGATGCCCTTCCTCCGCCGTCCCGTCCAGGCAGCGCAGGCCCTCGCCTCGATCGACCTGCTGTCCGGTGGCCGACTCACCGTGGCCGTCGGCGCCGGCTTCCCCGGCCGCTTCGGACGGCCCCTCTACGCCCTGTCCGAGCTGCCGTGGGGCAGACGCTTCGCCCGCCTGGACGAGACCGTCGCCCTGTGGCGGGCCCTGTGGGACGGTGCCGGTGCCTTTCACGGCGAGATCCTCAGATTCGCCGACATCCCGCCCATGACCAGGCCGTTCCGACCCGGCGGCCCGCCCGTCTGGCTCGGCGGCGCCACCCCCGCGGCGCTGGCGCGTACCGGCCGGATGTACGACGGATGGCTGCCCTACCCGCCCGAACCCGCCGACTACGCGTCCGGCCTCCGCGGCATCCACCGCGCAGCGGCCGACGCCGGACGCTCCGCCGCGGACATCACCCCCGCACTGTTCGTCTCGGTACGGATCGACGACGACATCGAGACCGGCCGCCGAGCACTGGACGGCTACGCACGGGCCACGTACGGCATGCCGCTGGAGGAACTGGAGAAGATCCAGGCAGTCGTCGCAGGCTCCGCCGGGCAGGTGCGCGAGCGTCTCGGACAGTACGTCGCCGCCGGCGTCCGGCACCTCGTCGTACGCCTCGGCGCCCTGGGCCTGCCCGCCCAGCGCGACCAGCTCGAACGGGTCGCGGACCTGATCCCGGCCGTACGGGCAGCGGCCGATCACGCCTCCCGCTCCGACGGCTCCTGAGCCCGGCCGGGCCGCCCCGGGTGTCGAGTGCGGGACAGTTTCAGACGGGCCGTACCGCCGTGTGCACCGTGCGGGCGCCGAGGACGAACAGGTCGGGCCTGCGGTGCAGGCTCGCCGGGTCGGCGGGGTCGAGGAGGCGGTCCAGGGTGGCGCGGTCCTCGGCGTGGAGGTCGTCGGAGAGGGTGTCGCGGAAGCGGGCGAAGATCTCGACGGCGTAGGTGCGGGCCCGGTCGGAGGCGGGTGCGGGCAGGTCGATCAGGAAGCTGCGGGTACGCGCGTACTTCAGGCCGGCGGAGGAGAGCAGCGTGGGCCAGTCCTCGGTCTCGGCGACCGAGCCCGGCAGCTCGGCGCGCATCCGCGCGAACCACTCCTCCTGCAGCGCGTCCAGGCGGGCCTGGAGCCCGGGGCGGCCGATGCCGATGTCGCGGGGCAGGAAGCGGCCGGGCAGGCCGCCTTCGAGGATCGCCAGCGTGCCGCCGGGCGCCAGCCGCTCGGCGAAGGCGGTGAGCGCGGCCCGCTGGTCGCCGAGGTGGTGGAGGCTGTGCCCGGCCCACAGCAGGTCGGCCGGATAGTCCAACTCGTCCAGCACACCAGGGAGTTCACCGGCGAGCACGCCGAAGCGGTCGGCCACGCCCAGCCGCTCGGCACGGGCACGGGCCCGGTCCAGGAGGGGCTCGCTGCCGTCCACGGCCAGCACCCGCGCGCCCGGGAACACCTCGGCGAACAGGCACGACACCACCCCCGGCCCGCTGCCGACGTCGACGATCAGCCCCGGCTCGGTGACCTCCTTGCCGAGCCAGCCCAGCGCGCTCTCGTAGAGGGGGGCGAAGAGCTCCGCCTGCGACTCCAGGTGTCCGGCCATCTCGGCCCAGTCGAGGTCGGTGCCGGAGTGGGCGTGACCGTGGTCGTGGGTGCGGGTGTGCCGGTGGGTGTCCGTGGTGTGGTGGTGGTGCGCCATGGGGTCAGCCTCTCGTCCGCGTGCCGCCAGGATGCGACGGCACACCGCCAGCAGGCCAGTGCTGTTGCCGGTACGGCAAAAATCCGGATGCGGACGGCAAGGCGGACGGTCCAGGATGGCCGGGTGGACGACGAGCTGGTGGACCGCTTCCTGACCGACGGTTTCGTGAAGATCGAGGGCGCGTTCCCACCGCGTGTCGCCGAGGACTGCGCCCGGCTGCTGTGGCGGGAGACAGGGTACGACCCGGAGGATCCGGGCACCTGGAAGGACCCCGTGGTGTGGGTGGGCGGCATGGCGCAGGGCCCGTTCGCGGCGGCCGCCAACTCCGGCGCACTGCACCGGGCGTTCGATCTGCTGGTCGGCGAGGGCCGCTGGGTCCCCCGGTACTCGCTGGGGAGCTTCCCGCTGCGGTTCCCGCACCCGGAGGAGCCCGACGACGCCGGCTGGCACATAGAGGGCAGCTACCTCCCGGACGGCGTGGAGACCCGCTGGTACCACACGAACCTGCGCTCCCGTGACCGCGCCCTGCTGATGCTGTTCCTCTTCTCCGAGGTGACCGAGCAGGACGCGCCCACCCGGATCCGCGTCGGCTCGCATCTCGACATCCCGGCGGTCCTGGAGCCGTACGGCGAGGAGGGCGTCTCGATGCTGGACATCGCCCCGGAGGTCGTCGAGGCCTCCGCGCACCGCCCCCTCGCGTACGCCACCGGCCGTCCCGGTGACGTCTACCTCTGCCACCCCTTCCTGGTCCACGCGGCCCAGCCGCACCACGGCACCCGCCCCCGCTTCATGGCACAGCCGCCGTTGATGCCGGCCGCTCCCTACGAGCTGGAGCGGCCGGACGGGGCCTACTCGGCGGTGGAGCACGCGATCCGCCGGGGCCTGACCCCCGCGCCCTCGAAGGGGCGCTGAGGGTCCCCCCGGCCGAAGGCTGGGGGAGGAACTGCGCGACCAGCCACCTACGGCGGGCAGCGTCGAACCCGGCTCAGCCGATCATCACGACGACGGCGGATAGGCGTCGGCCGTCAGCCGCTGGAACCGGGCGGAGAACCAGTGCCCCGACAGCGGCGCGTTCGGCAGCGCACCGGACTGTCTCTGTTCCCGCCGGTCGTCGGGCGGTTCGACGGCGGCCGCGGGGAATTCAACGGTGACGGCACACACGAGGGAAGGGTGGTCCGGGTGCGGTTCGTGTGATCGGGGGTCTCCCCCGGCGGCCCGCGCTGGGAGCGGGCGTTCGTGGTGGACGGCGGGGAGACCTGGGCTACCAGCTGGACGACGGACTTCAGCAGGCCGCCGGTTTCCTGAACGCCCGCACGGCGAAGCGGGGGTCGGGGCGGCGGCGGTCCTGGTCGGGCAGGGCCGCCAGCCGGTCGGCGAAGCCCTCGGCGCGGGGGTCGTCGGGCGGGAGCATCGTGAACCAGCCGCGCCGCAGGTCGGCGAGGGTGGAGCGGGGGCTGCGGCCCTGGCCGACGCCCGTGAAGGCGGCCTGCCCTGCGGGCAGCAGGCCGCTCGCGCGGGCGTGCGCGGCGACGTCCGCGCAGGCGTCGGACGCCGGGCGGCGCGGGCGGTCGGCGAGGACGGCGTCGATGTCGCTGCCGACGTCGTGCGCGGCGGCCTTGTCGACGGTGGTGACGTACACCCCGCCCGGCCGCAGCACCCGCGCGCACTCGGCGACGATCCCGCGGACCTCGGTGCCGTCCGCTACGAGGTGGAGCAGCCAGACGGTCGTGACGGCGTCGAACGTGCCGTCGGGGAAGGGCAGTCGGCGGCTGTCGGCGAGCAGGACCGATCCCGGCAGCCGGGCCGCCGCCATCCGGGCCATGCCGGGTGCGCGGTCGGCTCCGGTGACCTGGAGCGCCGGGCGGGCGGCGGCGAGCCGGCGCGTGACGATGCCGGTGCCGCAGGCGAGGTCGAGGAGCCGGGCGGGGCGGGCGGCGCTGCCGAGATTTTCGGGGATCAGGGTGAGAACGGCCGCCGCGGCAGCCGCCGCGCGGGCCTCGCCGCCGCGTGTCGCGTCGTAGGCCCCGGCTTCCTTGTCGTAGTCGAGCACACGGCTCAGTGTGCGCCGTGGCCTGGGGCGATGTCCTCCACCCTGTGGGCGAGTTCGAAGTCCTTGGCGGTGACGGCGCCGCCCACGCTGTGCGTGTTCACGGTGAGGCTGACGGTGTGGTAGCCGAGGGTGAGGTCGGAGTGGTGGTCGAGTTCGTCCTGGATGCGGGCGATGTGCACGACCAGCGCGACGGCGGCGAAGTGCGAGTCGAGGCGGTAGGCGCGGGCGAGCCGGTCGCCGTCCAACGACCAGCCGGGCAGCTCGGCCAGCCGGTCCTCGGTCTCCTGCTGCGACAGCGGTGCGACGGCCATGGTGCGGCTTCCTTCCCGGGGACCTTCGTCGAGTGACGTGGGCGTGGCTGCGTTCAGCCTGCCACGGACGGGCCGCCGGGGCCGCGCCGCGCGGTCGCGTGTCCGGTCGTCGACCACGGTCCTCGGTCACGATCCTCGGTCACGGCCGTCGGTCATCGCCGTCGGCTACGGTCGTCGGCATGACCCTTGTCGCCTCCGGCCCCGTCCCCTCCCGCACCAACGCCCCCGACGGCCAGGGCGTCGGCCCGCTGCTGCGCGCGTGGCGGGAGCGGCGGCGGGTGAGCCAGCTGGAGCTGGCACTGCGTGCCGACTCCTCGGCCCGGCACATCAGCTTCGTCGAGACGGGCCGGTCGCGGCCGAGCGAGGAGATGGTGCTGCGCCTGGCCGAGCACCTGGACGTACCGGTGCGGGAGCGCAACGCGCTGCTGCTGGCGGCCGGTTACGCGCCGCACTACCCGGAGACCCCGCTGGACGACCCGGCGCTGGACGCGCTGCGCGACGGCATGGAGCGGCTGATCCGCGGCTACGAGCCGTATCCGGCGCTGGTCGTGGACGCCATGTACACGGTGGTCGCCGCCAACCGGGGTATCGCCATGCTCCTGGAGGGCGTCCCGGAGTCGCTGCTCGCGCCCGCCCCGAACGCGATGCGGCTGACCCTGCACCCGGAGGGGCTGGCGCCGCGCATCCGCAACCTCCGGGAATGGCGCGGGCACCTGCTGGAACAGATGGAACGCCAGATCGCGCTGCACCGCTCCGACGCGCTGCGGGAGCTGTACGAAGAGGTCGCCGCCTATCCGGTGCCGGCCCACGTGGACGACGCGGAACCCGGCGGACCCGGCCGGCCCGTCGCGTACTTCGCGCTGCCGCTGCGGATCGAGCACGCGGGGCAGGTGCTGTCGTTCGTGTCGTCGATCTCGACGTTCAACACGCCGATGGACGTGACGGTCGCCGAACTGGCCATCGAGACGTTCCTGCCCGCGGACCCGGCCACCACCAAGTACCTGCACTCGTTGGCAAGTTGACGGAAGCAGTTCCCTCGACCAGGTGTGCGACGCGGCATCGCGTGACACACTGCTCCCCGTACTTGGGCACGTTGGGGAGGCGTGGCGTGAGTGAACGGCGTGCTGCGCCCACAGTGGGGCAGGTCGTGCTCGGCAAGCGGCTGCAGGAACTGCGCGAGGCGGCCGGCCTGGGCCGCGACGAGGCGGCGCGGGTCCTGCGGGTGGCCCAGGCGACCGTGCGGCGGATGGAGATGGCCGAGGTCGCGCTGAAGATCCCGTACATCCAGGTGCTCCTGGACACGTACGGGGTGGCCGAGGAGGAGCAGGCCGCGTTCATACGGCTGGCCGAGGAGGCCAACCAGCCGGGCTGGTGGCAGCGGTTCCACGACGTGCTGCCGGACTGGTTCAGCCTGTACGTGAGCCTGGAGGGCGCCGCCCGGGTCGTCCGCTCCTACGAGCCGCACTTCCTCCCCGGCCTGTTGCAGACCGAGGCGTACGCGCGGGCCGTGATGGAGTCCGGGACGATCGGCCACAGCGATCCCACGGCCGTGGAACGGCACGTGGCGCTGCGCATGACCCGGCAGCGGCTGCTGGAGCAGGACGATCCGCCCCACCTGTGGGTGATCATGGACGAGACGGTGCTGCGGCGCCCGGCCGGCGACGCCGAGGTGATGCGCGACCAGGTCGACAAGCTCCTCGCCTACGTCGAGCGGGACCGGATAACCCTGCAGCTCGCCGAGTTCGCGAGCGGTCCGCACCCCGGCACGTACGCGCCGTTCACGCTGTTCCGGTTCGCCGAGCCCGAGCTGCCCGACATGGTCTTCACCGAGTACCTGACCGGCGCCCTGTACCTGGACTCCCGCGACGAGGTCGGGGCGCACCTGGAGGTCCTGGACCACATGACGGCCCGCGCGGCCTCGGCACAGCGGACCGAGGAGCTGCTGCGGGAGTACCGCGACAAGCTCTGAGCTTGCCGTTTAACGTCCAGCTGCGAACAGGTGAGCCTGACGATTACGCGTTCGCGCGGTCTGTCCGGGGCAGCAGCGCGTTCCCGAACAGAGTCAGGGAAGTGCCCCGCCATCGATGTCGGTCCCTTCGGGCATGATCTGCTCCGATCGGACTCGACGGCGGAAGACAGGGCATGAGCGACTGGCGGACTGACCCGACGTACGCGATGTGCCGGGCCTTGGTGAACGGGGCAGAGCTGTCCTCGTTCGCGGACGGGCCGTTCGACGTGCGCGCGGTGGCGGCTGCGGTCCGCCCCGAAGCCAAGGACAGATTCCTACTGGACGAAGTCCCCTGGGAGAACTTCCCGCAGGGGGACCAGGTCCGGGAGGCCGTCCGCCTGCTCCGCGCCGGTGGGCCGCCCGTCCCCGCCGGCGTGGGTGTGGTGAGCGGCATGTGCGCCAACGACATGCGGGCGGCTGCCGCACTCGCCGTTGCGTTCCTGATCCGGATCGCCGCCGACCTACACCACCCTCACCGCACCGTCGCGCTCGCCGAGGTGCCCGCCCCGGCCCGCGCCCGTTACTTCGGAGTCGCCTCCCGCGCCGAATTGCTGCTCCACCGCACTGGACCCCGGCAGGACGACTACGACGACTACGGCTCCGAGGTGACCGGGTACCCGGCGGGCTGGTCGGTCGCCGCAGCCCGGGCCGCCATTACCGCCGACGCCGCCCTCCTCCTGCCTTTGCTGCACGACCCTGCCCCGACGACCCGGATCCGTGCCGCCTACGCCCTGGCCACCGTCACCGACCTCCACGGCACGGTCCGCACCGCCCTCCGCGCCCGGTTCGCCGCCGAGCCGGCCCCGGACGTCTGTGCCGCACTGCTCCTCGCCACCGCCGAAATCACCCGTGCCCGCCCCCACTCGCCGACCACCGTCCTGCTGCGCGAGTACTGGCAGGACCACACCCGAGCCCCCGAAGTCCGGCTGGCCGCCGCGATCGGATGGCTCTGCCTCACCGACGAAGCCGCTCCCGAAGACCTGCGCGTAGCCCTCGACGGTCTCGCCACCGACGAGCGCGCCCGCACCATGGACGCCCTGCCCTGGATGGCCGCCGTTGGCGGATCCGGCGAGACGGGGCTGCAGCGCTGCCTGCGTAGGATGCTCCACCCGGAACAGCCTGATCCGATGGAGTACGACGACCCGTGGGCTCGCGACGCTGACGGCGCGAGCAGACCCTGACCTACGTTCGGCGGACCCGGTGATCACTCGTTCGGGTGTCTCCGGGACGTGGGCATGGCCTTCGCGTGATCCTGAACTCGGTCTGAGAGGTACAGGACTTGATGCGAAGGCCGCAGTGATGAGTGTGGTGCAGCAGGGTGTGCGGGGCGAGCCGTTGGCGGAACTGTCACGCTTCCGGGGGGTCTTCTACGACTGCCTGCTCGGGCGACGCGACGCGCTGTTCGAGCTGACGGACGCGGTGCTGTGCAGCGACGGGCCGGTGAAGACCCTGGTCGGCCTGGCGCTCGCACCTGAGCACCGGCGCGGGCACGGTGCCCTGTACGGCGCGCTGAACCGGGGCCGGGTGGACGTCGATCGGCTGCGGTCGGAGCTCGCCGGCCTGCCGCTGCCGCGGGCCGCCGACGGCCGCCTGGTGTTGGCGGTGGACGTCTCGCCGTGGCTGCGGCCGGACGCCGGGACCTGCCCGGACCGCTCGTTCTGCCACACCTTCGGCCGCGGCGACGCCAAGCACCAGATGATCCCGGGCTGGCCGTACTCGTTCGTGGTCGCGCTGGAGACCGGGCGAACGTCGTGGACGGCGGTGCTGGACGCGGTGCGGCTGGAACCCGGCGCCGACGTCGCGGCTACCACCGCTGCCCAACTCCGCGACGTAGTGACCCGGTTGATCGGCGCGGGGCAGTGGACGTCGGGCGATCCGGAGGTGCTCGTGGTGATGGACGCTGGCTACGACGCCCCGCGGATCGCACACCTGCTCAGCGACCTGCCGGTGCAGGTTCTCGGCCGGCTCCGTTCGGACCGGGTGATGCGCCGCCCGGCGCCCAGCCGCGCGGAGTTCGCCGCCGCGAATCCGGCCGGGGGCCGGCCGCCCAAGCACGTCGGCGAGTTCGTGTTCGGCGACCCCGCCACTTGGGGCACCGAACAGGCGGTCACCACCACCGCGACCCGCCGCTACGGCACCGCTACGGCCCGGGCCTGGGACCGGCTTCACCCCCGGCTGACCCGCCGGGCGGCATGGCTGGAACACGACGGCGAGCTGCCGCTCCTCGAAGGCACGGTGATCCGGCTCGCCGTCGAGAAGCTGCCCAGCGGCGGGGCGAACCGGCCGGTCTGGCTGTGGTGGTCGCGTACCGGTGCCAGCCCGGCCGACGTCGACCGCTGCTGGCAGGCGTTCCTCCGCCGCTTCGACGTGGAGCACACCTTCCGTCTGCTCAAGCAGACCCTCGGCTGGACCCGGCCCCGCCTGCGCGACTCGGCGGCGGCCGACCGCTGGACCTGGCTGGTGATCGCCGCCCACACCCAGCTCCGCCTTGCCCGCCCGCTCGTCGCCGATCTCCGCCATCCCTGGGAGAAGCCGGCGGAACCGAGCAAGCTCACCCCCGCCCGCGTCCGGCGCGGGTTCCGGAACCTGCACACGAAGACACCCTCACCAGCGCAAGCGCCGAAACCCACCCACCCCGGTCCTGGCCGGCCGCCCGGCCGCAGGAATCAGCGGCCCGCCGCCCGCTACGAAGTGGGCAGAGTCCTGACCACCGGCGAGGCGTACGACCGGCCCGCCCACCACAAGAAGGGCACCAAGCCCCGACGAACCACTACAAATGGTTAAACGGCAAGCTGAGCGGGAGTACCGCGACCGACAGCCCCTGATCCGAGGAGCACAGGCTGTGAGCGCAGCCGAGCCCGCCCCGACCTCGATCGGCACGAGCCGGCCGCGTCCGGCGCGGGTGCACGACCGGTCACCCCGGACCTCAGCCCGGAGGCGGTCGAGCGGGCGGCCGTGAACTTCCGGCGCAGCGGCACGCCCTTCCACCCGCGCTCGCTGCCCGCGTTCCACCGCTTCTTCGACGGCCTGGAGCTGCTCGGCCCGGGGGTGATCCCGGTCTCCGGCCGGCGTCCGGAGCCGGCGGACGTGGCCGTCCAGGCGGAGGGCGCCGTGCCGGTGTACGGCCGGTCGCCCGCAAGGTCTGACCCGTCCGGGCGCCCTGAACAGGTGCGTTCCCGGGCCCGCCCCTAGCGTCGAAGCGACGGGTGAGCGAGGGAGCGGACGTGACCGACACGCGGACACCGCCGAAGGAGCCGGGCGCGGCGCTGCTGAGCGCCGCCCGGTTCTTCCGGCCGGGCACGCCCGCGCCCGGTCCGCACAGCGTGACCCCGACCGGCGGCCGGGAGACGGACGCCTTCTCCCGGGACCGCTGGAGCCACGACGAGGTGGTCCGCTCCTCCCACGGGGTGACCTGCACCGGCTCGTGCCGCTGGGAGGCGTACGTCAGAGACGGGAGCATCACCTGGGAGACCCAGGAGACGGACCACCCGTCGGCCGGCTCCGACCGTCCCGGGTACGAGTTCCGCGGCTGCCCGCGGGGGGCCGCGTTCTCCTGGTACACGTACTCGCCGACCCGGGTGCGCCACCCCTACGTCCGGGGCGTGCTCCTGGAGATGTACCGGGAGGCCAGGCGGCGGCTGCGGGACCCGGTGCTGGCCTGGGCGGACCTCCAGAACGACCCGGAGCGCCGCCGCCGTTACCAGCGGGCGCGCGGCAGCGGCGGCCTGGTGCGGGCGAGTTGGGACGAGGCGCTGGAGATCGTGGCCGCCGCGCAGGTGCACACGATCAAGACGTACGGCCCGGACCGGATCGCGGGTCTCTCCCCCGTCCCCGCGATGTCGATCGTGTCGCACGCGGCCGGCGCCCGCTACCACTCCCTGATCGGCGCTGCGATGCTGTCGTTCCACGACGGGTACGCGGACCTGGCCTCGCCGCAGGTCTTCGGCGACCGGACGGACGGGCCGGAGTCGGGTGACTGGTGGGACGCGGCCTATCTGATGATGTGGGGCTCGAACGTCCCGGTGACCCGCACCCCGGACGCGCACTGGCTGGCGGAGGCCCGCTACCGCGGCCAGAAGGTGGTGGCGGTCTCCCCGGACCGCGCGGGCGACGCGAGGTTCGCCGACGAGTGGCTGCACCCGCACCCCGGCACCGACGGCGCGCTGGCCCTCGCGATGGGCCACGTGATCCTCAAGGAGTTCTTCGTCGACCGCGAGACGCCGTTCTTCGCGGACTACGTACGGAAGTTCACCGACCTGCCGTTCCTGGTGACCCTCACCGAGCGGGACGGCGCGTACGTGCCGGGCAAGTTCCTGCGCGCCACCGACCTCGGGCAGCAGGGCGAGGGCGCCGAGTGGAAGACGGTCGTCCTGGACGCCGCCTCCGGCCGCGCGGTCGTCCCGAACGGCTCCCTCGGCTTCCGCTGGACGGACTCGGGCAAGGGGCGCTGGAACCTCGAACTCGGCGCGATCGAACCGCAGTTGACCCTGTACGGCAGTGAGGTCGCGGCCGGGGTGGAGGTGCTGCTCCCCCGCTTCGACACCGCCGGCGGCGGGCACGGCCGGGGCAGCGGGGGCGTCCTGCGGCGCGGGGTGCCGGCGACCCGCCTCGGCGGCGCGCACGGCCCGCTGGTGACGACCGTCCACGACCTGCTGCTCGCCCAGTACGGCGTGTGGCGGCACGGGCTGCCGGGCGGCTGGCCCACCCACTACGAGGATGCCGACGCCCCGGGCACTCCCGCCTGGCAGGAGCGGCACACCTCGGTCCCGGCCGCCAAGTGCGTCGAGATCGCCAGGGAGTTCGCGCGGACCGCCGAGCGCTCCAAGGGCCGCTGCATGATCCTGATGGGCGCCGGCACCGACCACTGGTTCCACTCCGAGACCATCTACCGCGCCTTCCTCGCCCTGCTCCAGCTCACCGGCTGCCAGGGCCGCAACGGCGGCGGCTGGGCGCACCACGCCGGCCAGGAGAAGTGCCGTCCGGTCACCGGCTGGGCCTGCCTGGCCACCGCCGACGACTGGTCCCGGCCGCCACGCCGGATGATCGGCACGGCCTACTGGTTCCTGAACGCAGACCAGTGGCGCTACGACCGGTTCGGCGCCGACCTCCTGGCCTCGCCGCTGGGTGCGGGCAGGTTCGCCGGGATGACCGGCGCCGACTGCCTGGCGCTGTCGGTCCGTGCGGGGTGGACGCCGTCGTACCCGACCTTCGACCGCAATCCGCTCGAACTGGGCGAGGTGTCCGGTGACCCGGTGGCCGGGGCGGTGGCCGGACTCAAGGCGGGGACCCTGAAGTTCGCGTGCGAGGACCCGGACGCCCCGGAGAACTGGCCGCGCGTCCTGACCCTCTGGCGGGCCGACCTCCTCGGCTCCTCGGCGGAGGGCGCCGCGTACTTCACCAAGCACCTCCTCGGCACGCACTCCTCCCTGCGTGCCGAGGAGGCGGCCCCGCAGCGGCGCCCTCGGGACGTGACCTGGCGGGACGAGGCACCCGAGGGCAAGCTCGACCTGCTGCTCTCCCTCGACTTCCGGCAGACCTCCTCCACCCTGCTCTCCGACGTCGTGCTGCCGGCCGCCACCTGGGACGAGAAGCACGACCTGTCGTCCACCGACACGCATCCCCACGTGCACGCCCTCACCCCGGCCGTGGACCCGCCCTGGCAGGCGCGCACCGACTTCGACATCTTCAAGGCGCTCGCGGAGCGGCTGAGCGGGCTGGCCGTGCGGCATCTAGGGATGCGCAGGGACCTGGTGGCCGTGCCGCTGCAGCACGACACCCCGGGCGAGACCGCCCAGCCCGGCGGGGTGGTGCGGGACTGGAAGCGCGGGGAGTGCGAGCCGGTGCCCGGCGAGACCATGGCGAACCTGAGCGTGGTGGAGCGGGACTACACGGCGATCGGCGGCAAGTTCGCGGCGCTCGGCCCGCTGGTGGAGGAGCTGGGGCTGCCCGCCAAGGGGATCGTCCTCAGGCCGGACCAGGAGGTCGCGCGGTTGCGGGAGTCGCACGGGGTCGGCTTCCAGGGCCGTCCCTCGCTCGACACGGCGGTGAAGGCGGCCGACGCGGTCCTCGCGCTCTCCGGCACCACCAACGGCCGTCTCGCCACGCAGGGTTTCCGCACCCTGGAGCAACGCACCGGGCAGGAGACGGCCCACCTGACCGCCGAGCACGAGGGCAAGCGGGTCACGTATGCGGACACGCGGGCCGCGCCGGTCCAGGTGATCACCTCGCCGGAGTGGTCCGGCAGCGCGTCCGGCGGCCGCAGGTACACGGCGTACACCCTCAGCACCGAGCACCTCAAGCCCTGGCACACGCTCACCGGCCGCCAGCACTTCTTCCTCGACCACGACTGGATCCACGAGCTCGGCGAGGCGCTGCCCGTGTACCGGCCGCCGCTGGACGTGCACAAGCTGTTCGACGAGCCGCGTATCGGTCCCGACGGGCAGCGAGAGGTGACGGTGCGTCATCTCACCCCGCACGGCAAGTGGTCGATCCACTCCGAGTATCAGGACAACCTGTTCGTGCCGGCCCTCTCCGGGAGCGGCCAGAACATCTGGATGTCCCCGCAGGACGCGGACGCGATCGGGGTCGGGGACGACGACTGGGTGGAGGCGGTCAACCGGAACGGTGTGGTGGTGGCCCGCGCGGTCGTCTCGCACCGGATGCCGGCCGGCACGGTGTACGTGCGCCACGCCCAGGAGCGCACGGTGGCCGTCCCGAAGACGGAGGCCACCGGCATGCGCGGCGGCATCCACAACGCGCCGACCCGACCGGTCCTCAAGCCCTCGCATCTGATCGGCGGCTACGCCCAGCTGTCCTGGGCCTTCGACTACGTGGGCCCGACGGGTGACCAGCGCGACGAGGTGACGGTGATCCGGCGCCGTGCCCAGGAGGTCGAGTACTGATGCGCCCGATGGCCCAGATCGCGATGGTCATGAACCTCGACAAGTGCATCGGCTGTCACACCTGTTCGGTCAGCTGCAAGCAGGCATGGACCAACCGGCGGGGCATGGAGTACGTCTGGTTCAACAACGTCGAGACCCGCCCCGGCCAGGGCTATCCGCGCCGCTACGAGGACCAGGAGCGGTGGCGCGGCGGCTGGGAGCTGAACCGGCGGGGCGCGCTCAAGCTCAAGGCGGGCGGCCGGCTGCACAAGCTGGCCGGGATCTTCGCCCACCCCGCGCTCCCGGAGATCAAGGACTACTACGAGCCCTGGACGTACGAGTACCGCAACCTCACCGACGCCCCGCTCGGCGACGACCGCCCGGCGGCCCGCCCGGTCTCCCGGCTCGACGGCAAGCCCACGAAGACCGGGTGGTCCTCGAACCGGGACGACGGCCCGGCCGGTGCCCCCGCCCACGGCGACCCGGACCCGATGGTCGAGCGCGCCCGTCAGCACGCCTCGGACAAGGTGCGGTTCGAGTTCGAACAGACCTTCATGTTCTACCTCCCCCGCATCTGCGAGCACTGCCTGAACCCGTCCTGCGTGGCCTCCTGTCCATCCGGGGCGATGTACAAGCGGACCGAGGACGGCATCGTGCTGGTCGACCAGGACCGGTGCCGGGGCCGGCGGGCGTGCGTGACCGGCTGCCCGTACAAGAAGGTCTACTTCAACCACGCCACCGGCAAGGCCGAGAAGTGCACGCTGTGCCACCCGCGGATCGAGGCCGGCCTGCCGACGGTCTGCTCGCAGACCTGCGTGGGCCGGCTGCGCTACCTCGGAGTGGTCCTCTACGACGCCGACAAGGTGACGGCGGCCGCCGAGACCGAGGACGAGAAGGCGCTGTACGAGGCCCAGCTGGGCGTCTTCCTCGACCCGGAGGACCCGGCCGTGCGGCGGGCCTGCGCGGCGGCGGGCATCCCGGACGACTGGACGCAGGCGGCCCGCCGCTCCCCCGTCCACGCGCTGATCAGCAGGTACCGGGTGGCGCTGCCGCTGCATCCGGAGTACCGCACGCTGCCCATGGTCTGGTACATCCCGCCGCTGTCCCCCGTCGTGGACGCGCTCGCCGAGACCGGTCACGACGGCGAGGACGCCGGCAACCTGTTCGCCGCGATCGACACCCTGCGCATCCCCCTCGGCTACCTGGCCGAGCTGTTCAGCGCGGGCGACCCCGCCCCGGTCCGCGCCTGCCTGGAGAAGCTCGCGGCGATGCGCTCCCACATGCGGGCGCTCAACCTGGGCGAGGACCCGGACCCGGCGATCGGCTCCGCGGTCGGGATGCGGCCGGAGGAGATCGAGACGATGTACCGGCTGCTGGCGATCGCCAGGGACGAGGACCGGTACGTGATCCCGACGGCGGCCGTCGGCGACGCCCGCCGCCTGGAGGAGTCGGCGCTGCCCGACGGGTGCAGCCTCGACTTCGACGGCGGCCCGGGCATGGGCGGCGACGGCCCCTACGGCCAGGACTCGGGGCGGAAACTGCTCCCTGTGGTGTCGGTGCGGAACTTCCACGGTCTGCGCGGACGGCAGACCGCCGGCACTCCCGACGAGGCGAAGGAGGACTGATGCCCTCGGACGCGGTGTTCTACCAGGCGGCGGCGCTCTGTCTGACCTACCCGGACGACGACTTCGTCGCCCGGCTGCCGCTGCTGCGCGAAGCCGCCCCGCAACTGCGGGAGTTCACCGACCACGCGACGGTGACCCCACCGCAGGAGCTGGCCGCGCACTACGTGCAGGTCTTCGACTTCAAGAACCGGCACACCCTCTACCTCAGCTGGTGGCGGGACGGCGACACCAGCCGCCGGGGCATGTCCCTGGTCCGGTTCCAGGACCTCTACAAGGCGTACGGCATGGAGTTCACCGGCGAGGAGCTGCCGGACTTCCTCCCCGCCGTCCTGGAGTTCACGGCCCGCACCGGCAACACCGACCTCCTCACCGAGCACCGCGACTGCCTGACGCAACTCCGCGGCAGGCTGACCGACTTCGGCACCCCCTACGCGTGTGTCCTGGACGCGGTCTGCGCCGCCCTGCCGGCCCCGCCCGGCGGAGTGCGCCCGTGACCGCCTTCCTGTGGGGCGCCCTGCCGTACGTCGCCTGCGCCCTCCCCATCGGCCTGGTCCCCTGCACCCGCCTGGTGCACACGTTCAGCGCCCCGGTGCAGTACCTGTTCCGCCCGTACCCGGTGTACCGGTCGCGGGAACCGAGACAACCGAGCCCCCGCCCCGAACCACACCACCCTTCCCGCCGCACCGGCGCTCAGCCACGACGGCGCAGCCCGGCGGTGCCTCACCCGGCCGCACCCCGGTCCCTCTCGTCGTCCACGATCTCGGCGTCCACCACCCCCTCCTCCTCGCCCTCCGGCACCCGCTGTTCCTCGGCCGAACCGCCGGAGGCACCGGCGTACATGGCCTGCCCCATCTGCTGGCTCACGGTCGCCAGCTTCTCCACTCCCTGCCGCAGCTCCCCGGTGTCGGCGTCCCGTTCGAGCAGCGCCTTCAGCTCGGTGATCGCCGCCTCCACCTCGGACTTCGTGCCGCCGGGCACCCGCTCCTCGTTCTCCCGGAGGAACTTCTCTGTCTGGTAGACGAGTTGCTCGGCCTGGTTCCGGGTCTCCGCGGCCTCGCGGCGTTTGCGGTCCTCCTCGGCGTACTGCTCGGCCTCCCGCATCATGCGGTCGATGTCGTCCTTGGGGAGGGCGGAGCCGCCGGTCACGGTCATCTTCTGCTCCCGGCCGGTCGCCAGGTCCTTCGCCGAGACGTGCATGATCCCGTTCGCGTCGATGTCGAAGGCCACCTCGATCTGCGGCACCCCGCGCGGTGCGGGCGGCAGGCCGGTGAGGTCGAAGACGCCCAGCTTCTTGTTGTACGCGGCGATCTCACGTTCGCCCTGGTAGACCTGGATGCCCACCGAGGGCTGGTTGTCGGCCGCGGTCGTGAAGATCTCCGAACGCCGGGTCGGGATGGTGGTGTTGCGCTCGATGAGTCGGGTCATGATGCCGCCCTTGGTCTCGATCCCCAGGGACAGCGGGGTGACGTCGAGCAGCAGCACGTCCTTCACGTCACCGCGGATGACTCCCGCCTGGAGGGCCGCGCCGACGGCGACCACCTCGTCCGGGTTGACCCCCTTGTGCGGGTCCTTGCCGGTGAGTTCACGGACCAGGTCGGTGACGGCGGGCATCCGGGTGGACCCGCCGACCAGGATGACGTGGTCGATGGCCGACACCTGCACGCCCGCGTCCTTGACGGCCTGGTGGAAGGGTTTCTTGCAGCGGTCCAGCAAGTCGGCGGTCAGCTCCTGGAACTGGGCCCGCGTCAGCTTCTCCTCCAGATGCAGCGGCCCCTCCGCGGAGGCCGTGATGTACGGCAGGTTGATCGACGTCTCCGTCGACGACGACAGCTCGATCTTCGCCTTCTCGGCGCTCTCGCGCAGCCGCTGCACGGCCATCTTGTCGTTGCTCAGGTCGATCCCGTACTGCCCCTTGAACCGCTTCACGAGGTGCTCGACGACCCGCTGGTCCCAGTCGTCGCCGCCCAGGTGCGTGTCGCCGTTGGTGGCCTTGACCTCGATCACGCCGTCGCCGATGTCCAGGAGCGACACGTCGAAGGTGCCGCCGCCGAGGTCGAAGACGAGGACCGTCTGCTCCTCGCCCCGGTCCAGGCCGTAGGCCAGCGCGGCGGCCGTCGGCTCGTTGATGATCCGCAGCACCTTCAGGCCGGCGATCTCCCCGGCCTCCTTGGTGGCCTGCCGCTGGGCGTCGTCGAAGTAGGCGGGGACGGTGATCACCGCGTCGGTGACGTCCTCGCCGAGGTAGGCCTCGGTGTCCCGCTTGAGCTTCTGCAGCACCCGCGCCGACAGTTCCTGGGCCCGGAACCGGGTGCCGTCGACGCTCCCGCTCTCCGGGAACCGCCAGGCGGCGTCGCCCATGTGCCGCTTGACCGAGCGGGCGGTGCGGTCCACGTTGGTCACCGCCTGCCGCTTGGCGACCTCGCCGACCAGCACGTCGCCGTTCTTCGCGAAGGCCACCACCGACGGCGTGGTGCGCGCCCCCTCGGCGTTGGCGACGACGGTGGGCTCACCGCCCTCCAGCAGGGCCACCACCGAGTTCGTCGTACCGAGGTCGATACCGACCGCACGTGCCATGTCCGTCCCCTTTCCGCCCGGGCGCTTCCCCGACTCCAGCACAAAACTTGAGCGAGCCGTTGTCAATGCCGGGGACCCCGGGAACGACGCTGCCGCGCCCCCTCGGACGAGGGGGCGCGGCAGCGCGGCGGGCGGGACGGTCAGGCGAGCTTCGCGTCCAGGGTGATCGTGGTCCCGGTCAGGGCCTGGCTGACCGGGCAGTTCTTCTTGGCGTCCTCGGCGGCGGCGACGAAGCCGTCCGCGTCCAGGCCGGGGACGGTGCCCTCGACGGTCAGGTGGATGCCGGTGATGCCGGTGCCCGGCTGGAAGGTGACGTCGGCGTTGGTGACCAGCTTGGTGGGCGGGGTCCCGGCCCCGGTCAGGGCGTGCGAGAGCGCCATGGAGAAGCAGCTGGAGTGGGCGGCCGCGATCAGCTCCTCGGGGCTGGTCTTGCCGTTCGCCTCCTGGGAGCGCGAGGCCCACGTGACGGGCTGCTCGCCGATACCGGAGGAGTCGAAGGTGATGACACCGTTGCCCTCGGTCAGGCTGCCTTCCCAGACGGTGTGTGCGGTGCGCGTGGTAGCCACGGTTGTTCCTTTCGGCGATGAAGGCGAATGAACCGGTTCGCTCGCCCCCATCCGATCACATCAGGGCTCACCGCACCCGGAAGACCGGCCCACGGGGGGTGAACGGCAGGCGACGTCCGTCCGGGATCAGATAGGCGTGCTCACGGCGCACCCGCAGGACGTCGCACCAGCCGTCGGTGATCACCAGGACCGGCGCGGCGGGCGGGAAGTCGTCGGCGCGCTGGAGCAGGTCGATGCCGGGCTGCAGGACCGTACCGCCGCGGCCGTGCACCCGGACCCGGCCGGCGATGTCGGTGGTCGGGAGGTAGCCGGCGTCGTGCGGGGCCGCGTCGCAGAAGACGACACGCGCGGCGGGTACGTCACGGGCCTCGGCGTAGGAGGCGATCGCGCCGAGGGCCTTGCCGAGCAGGGTGCGGTCCATGGAGCCGGAGGTGTCGAGGACCACGCCGAAGGTGCAGCGGGCGACCTCCTCGGGCGGGAAGTACCGGCCGGCGCGCGGGATGTCCGGGGTGGACGACTGCCGGCGCGAGGGGCGGGCGTACGACCGTACGGCCTCCGGGCGCGGCACGTACTCGTCGAACCAGCGGGCGAGCCGGGCGTCCCAGGGCAGCGGCGGATGGCTGAGGGCGCGGATCTCCTCGACCAGCCCGCCGGGCAGCAGCCCCCGGTCCTGCGTCTGGTGCAGGTCGAGCCCCTGGCACAGTCCGCGCCGGTAGAACTCGTCGAGGTCGACGTAGGCGCCGGGCTGCCCGAGCGGCGCGCCCAGCACGTCACCGCGTCCCTTGCCGCGCAGGGTGGCGAGCCGCCGCATCCGCCTCAGGTCGACGGCGATCCGGTCGTACACCTCCTCGGCCGACAGCCCCTTCAACCCGGCGTCGTACAGCAGCCCTTCGGGCATGGTGCCGACGCGCATCTCGACCAGCCAGCCGTTGATGACGTAGTCGCAGGCGATGTTGAAGAGGTAGTGGTCGCGGACGCCGAGGCGGTCGCCGTGGCGCAGGGCGGCGTGCAGCATCTCGTGGGCGAGGACGAACCGCCACTCCTCGTCGCTCATGGTCCGCAGCGGGTTGACGTAGATCTCGCCGGCCTCGGGGTTGACGGCGGCGACGGCGATGTCGTGGGCGCGGGCCAGTTCGGCGTCGGCGACGAGCCTGATGCCGGCCGCGATGCCGCCGAGCAGCGGGTAGGAGGAGACGAACCAGCTCAGCGCCTGTTCCCAGGGGCGCAGCGGAGTGGGCGGGCCGGACATGGAGGTGCGGCGGCCGCCGGCCAGGTCCATCGCCCGGGACATGGTGCGGGTCAGCGCGTGCGCGAACCCCACCTGCCAGTCGGGCACCTGCCCGGCCCACTTGTTCCAGGAGAGGAGGAGCTGGTCAGGCTCGCCGCCGTTCGTCCCCCCGCGCTCGTACGCTGCCGGGATGCCACCGGTCCGGCGCCAGCCGGCGGCGAGCCGCTCCTCGTCGCCCTCCGGGTAGGAGGCGGGCAGGTGGTCGGGGGCCTCGCCGACCGGGAAGGTCTCCAGGAAGCGGTTGACGACGGTGCAGCGGGCGGCGAGATCGTAACGGTCGGGCTGGTCACGCGGCCCGGTGGCGGCCGGGAGGTGCCCGAAGCCCAGATGAATGGTGCAGTGCGCCAGCGCCCAGGCCCATTCGGCGGGTTCGGCCAGCCGGGTGGCGTGCGCGTGCAGCACGCCGTCGGAGTCCGCGCGCACCAGCCCCTGCTGGGGGGCGAGTTCGCACTTCTCGTGCCGGCAGATCGTGAACTCCACGGCCCGCAGGGCTGGATTGGCCCGCAGCAGCTCCACACCAGCCGCGAAGTTCTCGGCGGCGGGGTCCTTCTTCTTGCGCGCGGCGGCGGCCCGGCTCATCGCCGGGCCTCCACCAGCCGGGGCATGTCCCGGGCCGCCTCGATCAGGAACCAGGCCGGCAGGACGGGGTTGCCGTCGGCGTCGGAGGCGATGACGGTCTGGGCGACCTCGACGGAGATCTCGGCCAGCTGCACCAGCAGCGACTTGGCCCGGTAGGCGGTCTGCCGGCCGTTCGCCGACATGTGCTCCTTGTCGACGGGCAGTTCCTTGACCAGCCGCCCCCGGAACGACTCGGCGAGGTAGTAGAGCAGGTCGCGGTCCTCGATCCGGGGCGGCCAGCCCGCGTCCCCCTTCAGGATGGCCTCGATCCCGAACCGGCTGCGCACGATCTTGACGTATCCGCAGAAGGCGGTGGCGTGCGCGGGGGTCAGCGTGCCGTGCGCCAGTACCTTGAGCGTCTCCTCGTCCAGGTCACGGCCGAAGGAGTGCAGGGCGTCGGAGAGCATGTGCCAGGAGCGCGGGGTGGAGAACGGCTCCTCGGTCTTCGGCGGCTTGGACCACAGGTGGTCGGGCCGGTCGGTGAGGTGGTCCAGGATCCACGGGTGGATGCCGGCCGCCCCGGCCCAGGCGAGCCAGTCGTGCGCGGAGGCCTCCAGGTGGACGTGGGTCAGCCGGTTGACGAGCGCGGAGGCGATGGGCCGGGCGAGGGCGTTGTCGGTGGCCCGGTTGCCGGCGCCGATGACGATCGAGCCCTTGGGCAGTTCGTAGTTCCCGATGCGCCGGTCGAGGATCAGCGAGTAGAACGCCTTCTGCACGTCGGGCGTGGCCGCGTTCAACTCGTCGAGGAAGAGACAGTAGGGCTCGTCCCGGGCGATCGCTTCGGGCGGACAGAACACGGACCGCCCGTCCCGGATCTGCGGGACCCCGATGAGGTCCTCGGGCGCGAGCTGCGTGCCCAGCAGGCTCACGCACTCCAGCCCGAGCGACTCGGCGAACTCCCGCACCAGGGAGGACTTCCCGATGCCGGGCGCCCCCCAGATGAACACGGGCCGGACGGTGGCGAGACCGAGAAGAAGCTCGGGAATGCGAGAGGGCGTGACGGTCACGGCTGCCTGCAAGAGGCTGCTCCTTGGGGAAGTCCGAGAGAGGTGCGACTCGAACAGTGTGAGCCGGGAGCGGAAGGAACGCAGCCGATTATTCGCCGGTGAGGACGCGCTCCGACAGGGGCGCCGGGGGTACCACCGGCCGAAGGCTGGGGAGGAACTGCGCGACCAGCCCCCACCCATCCGCACCCGACCGGCTACGCGGCCCTCTCCCCCTCCGCGGACAAGGGAACCTGCGGCCCGTCCGCCTCTTGAAGCCACCGCCGCAGCACTCGATGCACGGCCTCGGCCCCCACGAGCTCTTCTCCGTCCCCTGCCGGCTCGGAGACACGGACCGGCGACAACAGGAACGGCCGCCCCTGCGCGCCCCCCAACCCCCCGTGCGACCCGATCTGCTCCTCGAACGCGAGGACTTCGCCGCTCTCCGGGTCGTACCAGGAGTTGACCATGATGTCGGCGGTGTGCGGAAAGGAGTGCGTCCGCCGCACCGCGTCGGCGGCGCCCGCCCCGAACACGGCCAGCGGCCCCGCGTGGCCGTCCAGCCGGTCGAGCGGGATCTCCGCGCCGTACGCGCCGAGCACCACCCCGCCGTGCACCTCGCTGCGCACCAGCAGGAACCCGACGCCGGGATGGTTGGCGAGAGTGGTGAGCAGCGCGGGGTGGCGGGCGTCCAGCTCCTCCTTGGTCATGCGGTGCGGCACGTCAGGGAAGGAGACCAGGCCGAGGTTGCCGGAGGCGAGCACGACCGGCTCCGAGTGCCGGGTCGGCCGGTGCTTCTCGCCGCCCTCCTCGACCGGCCTGCGCAGCGCCGCGCGGACGGCGGCCCGTGCCTCCGTGCCGCTGTGGGTGCGCTCGGCCCTGCGCGGCACGTGCAGTCCGCAGCCGGCCCGGACCAGGTCGCCGAGGCTGAGTCCGTAGCGGGTGTGGAAGGTCTCGCCGGGGCTCTGACCGTGGTCGGAGAGGACGACGATCCGGTACGGGCGGGGGGCGTGTTCCGCGGCCTTCTCGATCAGGGCGAGGGCGCGGTCCAGGCGTTGCAGCACCTTCTCGGCGTCCCGGCTGTGCGGTCCCGAGTGGTGGGCGACCTCGTCGTAGGCGACCAGGTCGGCGTAGACGGCGGTGCGGCCGACGAGCAGGTCTCCCATGACCGCGGCGACGACGACGTCCCGTTCGACGACGGTCGCGAAGGCGCGGACGAAGGGGTAGAGGCCGCCCCGTTTGACGCGCGGGCGCTGCTTGCGGAGCCGGGCCGCGGTGGACTGGCCGATCTCGCGGCCGACCTCGGCGAAGAAGGAGAGCGCGGTGCGCACGGCGTTGGCCGGGTCGGCGAAGTACGCGAAGTAACCGGCGCGGGAACGGTTCTCCCGGCCGCGGCGGCGGGTGGCTATGGACAGGACGAGGGCCTGTTCGTCGGCGCCGCCGCCGAAGAGGTTGCCACGGCTGGCGCCGTCCAGGGAGAGCAGTCCCCCGTCGGCGGTGCGCTCGGTGGCCCGGCGCTGGAGTTCGGCGGCGCTGGTCGGCCGGTTGCAGACCATCACCTCGCTGCTGTCCTTCTCGTACCAGCGGAAGGCGGGGACGTCGAAGGTGGAGCCGTGCAGGATGCCGAGCTGGCTGGCACCGGTCTGGCTGGACCAGTCGGTGCGCCAGGGGGTGAGCCGGTGGGTGGGTGGTGCCCCGCCCGCGCCCAGCCAGCCGGCCACGGTCGGCATCAGGCCCTTGGCGACGGCGGCGGTCAGGACGTCGTGGCCGACGCCGTCGAGCTGCAGGAAGACGGTGCCGGGGGTGGCCCGGCAGGGCGGGTGGGATCTGCGGCGGCGGGTGGCGAGCCGGGAGAGCCGGCGGCGGTAGGCGTCGTCGTCGCGGACGGCGAGGGCACCGCCGGTGGCGGAGGCGACGGCGGACATCACGGCGGCCACGATCACGGCGGTCTCCGGTGCGGCCTCGCTCTGCCCGGAGGGGTTGATGCGCAGGGCGAGGAGGAGCAGGGAGCCGTTGAGGAAGAAGACCAGCAGGCCGAGGACGAGGGCGGGGACCAGCAGCAGGAGCCGTACAAGAAGGGGCCAGACGACGGCCGAGAGCACACCGAAGGCACCGGCGCCGAAGGCCGCGGTCATCGCGATGCGGGTCGCGCTGTCACCGTCGGGTGACTGGAGCTGGAAGTCGGGCAGGAGACCGGCGAGGACCAGCATGGTGACGGTGGACACCGCCCACACCGTGACGCTCCGCCCGACCTGACTGACGACCCGCCGCCACCGCACGCCCCGCCACCGCACGCCCCACCGACCTCACGTCCGCGCCCCCGCCGGATGCGGGTCTGCTCGCGTCAACACTGTCACACGGGGGCGGCCCGGAAGCGGTCGACCAGGGTGCGTTGGGCAGCACCAGCCGCCCCGGTGGGGGGCGGTACCCTCGCGGCGGACGCGGGCACCCCGACGCTCTGGACAATCCAGCGCGGTCTCGGCCCCCCTCCCCCCGAACCCCCCACGGAGGCCGCGCACCGTCACGGCGCACGCAGGCGACCCGATGCGCTCGACAAGGCCGTGCGGTGTCGGCACTCCGCATCCGCCGCGGCGGTGCTCAGCCACGCCGGCGGGGGCCGGCGGCGCCGTGGCCACGGCTGCCCGGCCGGCAGGGCGCGGCGCGGCTCCGCCGCTCGGCGGTTCCGGCCCTACCGGCCGTCGTAACCCGCCGTCGGCATGGAGAGCCTGCGGTGGACGCGGGCCTTCATCTGGGCGTCGTAGCAGGGCTCGGCCCGCCCCACCGTCTCCACCCGGACACCGCGTCTCGCGCACTCCGCCATGAAGTCCTCGACCGACGACAGCGCGCTCTCCAGGACCCGTCTGCTCGGGGCGACGAAGACGTCCAGACCGGGCCGGACGCCGGCCCACAGGGCGCTGTGGTCGGGGCGCAGGCCGCGGACGAGGAGTTCGCGGGCGATGACGTAGCCGTGCTCCACGGCCCAGCGCGCGCACATCGCGTGCTGGCTGCGGGAGTCGACCAGGAAGGGGTCGATCTCCAGGTCCTCCAAGGGCGTCAGACTCGCGATCGCGGTCACCCGCACCGGCGCGAGCCCGCCGGAGGCACCCCGTACCTGTCCCATGGCGTCCCCCTCACCTCCGGGTTTCGCCGCCGACCCTACTCCTGCACGTAGGCTTCGGGGAGTCGCGCGAAGGAGGCAAAGAGGTGCCGGTGGAGATCACCTGGTGGGGTCACGCCACCTGCACGATCGAGGATTCGGGCGTACGCCTGCTCACCGATCCTCTGTTCGCGCGCCGGCTCGCCCACCTGCGCCGCCGCCGGGGCGCCCCGCCGCCGCCCGCGGCCCGCCGCGCGGACCTCGCGCTCGTCTCCCACCTGCACGCGGACCATCTGCACGTCCCCTCGCTCGCCGGGCTCGCCCCGGGCACGCGCCTGCTCGTGCCCCGGGGCGCACCACGGGCGGTCCCCGCGCTCCGACGCCTCCGTCAGCTGCGGATCACCGAGGTGGGCGTCGGGGACGAGATACGCGTCGGCCCCCTCCTCGTACGGGCCGTCCCCGCGCTGCACGACGGCCGCCGGCTGCCCCTCGGACCGCACCGCTCGCCCGCCCTCGGGTACGTCGTCGAGGGCGCGGCGCGGACGTACTTCGCCGGGGACACCGGGCTGTTCGACGAGATGGCCGCGGCGGTCGGGCCGGTGGACGTGGCCCTGCTGCCGGTCGGCGGCTGGGGCCCGTACCTCGGGGAGGGCCACCTGGACGCCGGGCGGGCGGCACGCGCGCTGGCGCGGCTGGCGCCGCGCAGCGCGGTGCCGGTGCACTACGGGACGTACTGGCCGATCGGCATGGACGGGGTGCGCCCGCACGAGTTCCACACGCCCGGCGACGAGTTCGTGCGCCTCGCGGCCGAGTACGCGCCGCACGTGGCGGTGCACCGGCTCGGCCACGGGGAGAGCGTGCGGCTGGAGGTCGCGCGGTGAGACTGCTGGTGGTCATGGCGGCCGCCGCCGGCTCCACCGCGGCGACCTCGTCGTCGACCGAGTCCGCGCAGCAGGCGATCGGGTATCCGACGCTGTTCCTGCTGGTGCTCATCGGGGCGTTGGTGCCGGTGATACCGACGGGGGCGCTGGTGAGCTCGGCGGCGGTGGTGGCGTTCCATCAGACGGCGCCGTTCGCGCTGGTGCTGGTGTTCGTGACGGCGTCGCTGGCGGCCTTCCTGGGGGACGCGGCGCTGTACTGGCTGGGACGGCGGGGGCTGCGGTCGAAGAACGGGTCGCGGTGGCTGGAGGCGCTACGGGCGCGGGCGCCGGAGGAACGGCTGGAACAGGCGCAGGGGAAGCTGGCCGAGCACGGGGTCGCCGTGCTGGTGCTGTCCCGGCTGGTGCCGGCCGGCCGGATACCCGTGATGCTGGCGTGTCTGCTGGCGGAGTGGCCGTTGCGGCGGTTCGCGCGGGGGAACGTGGCGGCGTGCCTGGCGTGGGCGGTGACGTATCAGGTGATCGGGATTCTGGGCGGGTCGCTGTTTCCGGAGCCGTGGGAAGGGGTGGTGGCGGCGGTGGGGCTGACCGTCGTCATCAGTGTGGCGCCCGGTGTGTGGCGGCGGGTTCGGGGTGGTGCGGTGCGTGCGTAGCCGCGGGCGGGTGGGGGCCGGCCGCGCGGTTCCCCGCGCCCCCAGGAGGGCGCTCTAGTCGGCGGCGCTCCGAAGTGAGGTCCGTTCCAGGACCCTCGACCCGCCCACCGGCAGGTCCCACAGGTCCTCCCGGGCCAGCTCCGCCTTCTCCCAGGCCGCCCGCACCCGGGTCAGCGGCTCCAGGACCGGCTCCGCCGAGAGGATGAAGGTGCCCCAGTGCATGGGGGCCATCCGCCTCGCTCCGAGGTCCTGCGTCGCCTGTACCGCCTCCTCGGGGTCCAGGTGGACGTCGCTGAGCCACCAGCGGGGGTCGTAGGCGCCGATGGGCATGAGGGCGAGGTCGATGCCGGGGTAGCGGCGGCCGATGCGGGAGAACCAGTGGCCGTAGCCGGTGTCGCCGGCGAAGTAGACGCGGCCGCCGTCGGGGGCGGTGAGGACCCAGCCGCCCCACAGGCTGTGGCAGGTGTCGATGAGGGTGCGCTTGGACCAGTGGTGGGCGGGGACGAAGTCGAAGCGGACCCCGGACAGTTCGGCCGCCTCCCACCAGTCCAGCTCGGTGACGGTGGTGAAGCGGCGGCGCCGGAACCAGCGGCCGAGACCGGCCGGCACGAACACCGGGGTGTCGCGCGGGAGGCGGCGCAGGGTGGGGGCGTCCAGGTGGTCGTAGTGGTTGTGGCTGATGACGACCGCGTCGACGCGCGGCAGGGTCTCCCAGGGGACACCGACCGGGGTGACGCGGGCCGGGGTGCCGAGGATGCGGCGGGACCAGACCGGGTCGGTGAGGACGGTCAGACCGCCGGTCCGGACCACCCAACTGGCGTGTCCCGCCCAGGTAACGGCGACGGTGTCGACGTCCGCGCCGGGCAGCGGGCCCGGTTCGCAGGGCAGCCGGCCGACGTCGGCGAGGCCCTCCCGGCCGGGGCGGACGGAGCCCTCGCGGGCGAACCGGGCCATGGCCTTGAGGCCGGGCAGCGGGGCGGTCAGCCGGTCGTGGAAGGTCCGCGGCCAGACTCGGAGTTCGCCCAGCGGGCGGGGTTCGGCGAGCGGCGGGAACGGCGGCGTGCGGGTGGCGGTAGCGGCTTCGCCGGTGGTCGTGGCAGTCGTCGTGGTGACGGGCGTCGTGGTGGCAGTCGTCGTGGACCCTGGCTCATGCGTCTGCTGCGTCATCGAGGAGGCTCCCATCGCTGAGCGTCGTCGCGGAGATCGTCGAGTACCGACCCCAAGGACATCAACGCGCGTTGCACGTGCGGCAGTTCCAACGGTGCGGGTGACGTGAGGCATTCCAGGCGTTCCGCGTCGGTGCCGCCCAGCAGCGGGCCGGTGGCGAGCCGGACGCGCAGCGCGCCGAGGTCGTCGCCGAAGCGGTGGCCGCCGGGCGCGGGCATGCCGAGGCGGGCGGTGAGGAAGTCCTCCAACTCCTGTGCGTCGCCGACTCCGTGGGCGTCGAGCGCGGCGCGCAGCGGTTCCAGGTCGGCGTACAGGTGACGGCCGGCCTGCGGGGGCCGGGCCAGGGCGCCGCCGGCGACGACCGAGACGTGCACGGCGGCGGCCACGCGCGCGTGCAGCCGTACGACGGCCTCCCGGCGCGCGGTGACGGGCCCGGGCTCGTCGAGCGCGTACCTCGCGGCGACCGCGACCGGTCCGGCGAGGCGGGCGCCCAGCGCCGTGAGGATGTCGAGCACGCGCGCGTGCAGGGCCCTGCCGGTGGCGCCCTCCGGGAACCGGGCGACGGCGGCGGGCCAGCCGGCCGGCAGCAGGGCACCGGCCAGGTCGGTGACGACGGTGACCCGGTCCGGGAGCATCTCGGCGGGGCTGAGCAGCACCGTGGCGTCCGGGGCGTGCAGGGTGTCGCGCCAGGTCTCGTCACTGACCAGGTGCAGTCCCGCGCCGGTCGCGGCCTCCACGGTCTCGTGCAGCAGTTCGGGCGGGGCGACGGTGGCGGTGGGGTCGTCGGCGACGGAGAGCACGAGCAGCCGGGGGTCGCCGCCCTCGTCCCGGACCCGGCGCACGGTCTCCAGCAGCGCGTACGGGTCGGGGGCGCCGCCGGACTCGGCCGGGGTGGCCACGTGGAAGACGGGCCGGCCGAGGAGGCGGGCGTACGGCGCCCACCAGGCGGCGCAGGGACGCGGCACGAGGACGTCGCCGCCGAGCGCGGCGGTGAGCGCGAGGAGCAGGGCGGGGGCGCCGGGGCCCGCGGTCACCCGGCCTGGCGGCGCGGACAGCCCGCGGCGTTCCCAGTAGCCGCGGGCCGCGTCCAGCAGCGCCGGTCCGCCGCCGACGGGCTCCTCCGCGCCCAGGTTCGCGGCGGCGGCCAGGACGGCGGCGAGCTCGGGCAGGACGGGCAGCCCGTCGTCGGGCAGGGGCGGGCCGTAGCGGACGGGTCCGTGGCCTTCCGGTGACACCGGTCCGCGCTCCCGCGCGGAGCCGCCGTCCGCCGGTCCGTGGGCCCCGGGATCCGTCCGCCGCATCTCCGCCTCCGCGCAGTCCGTGGTGCCGTGTGCTGTCCGGTCCGGGTCGTGCGTACGGTGCCGGAGCGGTCGCTCCGGGTACCCGGCGGCGACCCGGTCACCCGTCCGCGCCGGACCTCCCGGCCCACAGCCGGTACGCCCGCCCGCCCCACAGTCGGTACGCGGCGCCGCAGCAGGCGGCCGCGATCAGCATCCCGCCCGCCACCAGCGCCGGTACGGACGTGTTGTAGGCGCCCCCGTCCCCGGCCGCCACCCCGTGCTGCACACCCGTCGCGGCGCAGGCGCCGTCACCGTCCCGGGCCGCGCCGCACTCCTGCCCGTCAACGCCCCCGCCGCCTCCGCACGACTGCTGCCCGCCGGAACAGGGTCGCTCGCCGCTCCCGTGCGGGACGCCGCCCTCATCTCCACGGGGGTCCGCGGCGCCGACGTCACCGCGGGCGGCCGCATCACCTTCACCACGGTCACCGTGGAGGGCCGTGCCGTCGTCCCCACGATCACCGGGAGGGGCCGTGCCGACGTCCCCACGGACGCCGCCGCCCTCGTCGTCGCGGGCCGACATGCCGTCGTCCCCGCGAGGGGCGGTTCCGTCGTCCACGCGCGGGGCCGTGCCGACGTCCCCGCCGGTGACGGTCCCGCCGTCCACCGGGGGCACCGCGCCATCGTCGATCCGCGGCACGGTTCCGCCCCCGGTCTCCGGCACGGCCCCGCCCCCGGTCTCCGGTACGGCCCCGCCGCCGACCTCCGGCACAGCCCCGCCGCCTGCCTCCGGCGGGGACCCGCCTCCGCTCTGGAGGAACGGGCCGCCGTCTCCAGCGGAAGCCGTACCGCCGCCGTCCGGCGTCACGGCCGACCGCGCGTTTGCGGCCTGTCCCTGCTGCCCGCTCGCCGTCGGGCAGGTCCCGTCGACGGTGCGGGTGCCGTCCGGCCCGGCACCCGCCCTGTCCCCGGCGACGCCGCCCGCGGCCGCGTCACCCTCCGTGTAGGTCGCCGGCCGGTCGCCGGAGGCGGTCTGCGCGGGCGCCTGCCCGCCGGCCCGGCCGTCGGCGGCCGTCGCGCAGGTCGCCGGGACGGTGACGACGGCGCCGGGCCGGGTGCCGCCGGAGCCGGTCTCCGCGGCGTGGCCGGCGGCCGCGGCGGCCGTGCCGGTGGCGCCGAACGCGGCACCCGCCAGGACGGCGACGGACAGGGTGCGAACGCTGCGGCGCATGGGAGGAGCTCCTTGCACGGACGACTCGGAGGCACGGGGCCCGTACCCCCGCAGCCATCACAGCCCGGCCCGCGCGGGGCCGCGCGCGGCCGGACCCATTCGCGGGACACGCCTCCCCTTTCGGGTGACGTCACGGCCCCGTCGCGGCGGGTCGGAAACGGCCGGGCAGATCCCCGTGTCGGTCACCTGTCCCCGGGTACGCGGTGCGCACCCCCTGACGTACCTGGAGGGAGAACATGCAGCGAGGCAGTGCCCGGCTGAACGTGCACCGGGACGAAGAGATGAAACACGAGCTCCAGGGCCTGCTCCGGTCCGGGCATCCGACGCGCACCGAGGACTGGAACGACCCCGAGCCGCCGGCCGAGGACGATCCGGAGGTGTACCGCGGTGCGCTGATGCCGGGGACCGGTGAGCAGCCGGCGCCGGAGAGCGTACGTCTGGAGTTGTCCAGGTACCTGACCCGGCACGACTTCCCGGCGGCGGCGCGCGAGCTGGCCGGCGTGCTGGGGCGCAGGAACGCCCCCGACATCCTGGTCGAGCGGGTTTCCCGGCTGCCGCGCTCGGCAACCTACGGCAGCCTGCTGGCGCTGGCCGAGGCGGTGACCGGCGGGAAGTGAGCCGGGCCCGGAGAATGGACCAAGGCGCGCACCGGCGGGCCCCCACCCGCCGGTGCGCCTCGGAAGGGAGTAAGCATCATGCGTGTCGCTTTTCTGTCCGCGCCCGAGGGCGTCGAGCAGGTGGAGCTGACCGAGCCGTGGAAGGCGGTCTCCGACGCCGGGCACGAGCCGGTGCTGGTGTCGACGGAGTCGGGGCGGATCCAGGCCTTCGACCACCTGGACAAGGCGGAGACGTTCCCGGTGGACGAGGTGGTCGGCGAGACGTCGGCGGACTCGTTCGGGGCGCTCGTGCTGCCCGGCGGGGTGGCGAACCCGGACTTCCTGCGGACGGACGACAAGGCCGTGGCGTTCGTGAAGGACTTCTTCGACGGCGGCCGGCCGGTCGCGGCGATCTGCCACGCGCCGTGGACCCTGGTCGAGGCGGACGTGCTGCGCGGCCGGACGCTGACCTCCTGGCCGAGTCTGCGGACCGACATCCGCAATGCGGGCGGCACCTGGGTCGACGAGCAGGTCAAGGTCTGCGACAGCGGCCCGAACAAGCTGGTCACCAGCCGTAAGCCGGACGATCTCAAGGCGTTCTGCGAGGCCTTCCTAGACGTCCTCGCCGAGTAGCCCGCGATCCGGTAGGCCGGAACCAGGGCGCCGTGGCCTCAGCCGGCCGCGGCGCCCGGCGTCGCCGTCTCGGCGCAGTTCCGCTCCCGGGCACCCTCCCGGGTCCGGCCGGCGGCGACCACACGGCGCGGGTTACGCCGCAGGTACTCGCCCTCCAGCTGGGCCATGCGCTCGTTGTGGGCGCGCAGCGCGTCGTTCGAGCCGTACAGCAGGGTGTCGTGGCGCGTCCGGTGGATGGTCTCCAGCTCCTTCATGAGCTGCTGGTCGTCCAGCCGGCTGGGGTCGACTCCGGTCATGGTGGTACCCCGCTCGTCGTGTGGGTCCCGGCGGTCCGGATTCCTGCCTCCACTGTACGAACATCCGGCCGCGCGGGCCTCCCTGGGGGCCGGCCCGCCGCCCGGCCCTACCGCACCCGCTCCACCCGGCGCTCGTCCCACACCGGCTCCGCGGTCTCGCGGACCCGGCCGTCGCTGCCGAAGACCAGGTAGCGGTCGAAGGAGCGGGCGAACCAGCGGTCGTGGGTGACGGCGAGCACCGTGCCGTCGAACGCCTCAAGACCCTCCTGGAGGGCCTCGGCGGACTCCAGGTCCAGGTTGTCGGTCGGCTCGTCCAGGAGCAGTGCCGTCACGCCCTGCAGCTCCAGCAACAGGATCTGGAACCGGGCCTGCTGGCCGCCCGACAGCCGATCGAAGTTCTGTTCGGCCTGCTGGGTGAGTTCGTAGCGGCGCAGGCGGGACATCGCCGCGCCGCGGTCCTGGGAGTGTTCCGTCCACAGGATGTCCAGCAGGGTCCGGCCCTCCAGCTCGGGGTGGGCGTGGGTCTGCGCGAAGTGCCCCGGGACCACGCGCGCGCCCAGCTTCCACTGCCCCTCGTGTGCCACCTCCTCGCCGGCCAGCAGGCGCAGGAAGTGCGACTTGCCGGAGCCGTTGGAGCCGAGGACGGCGACCCGTTCGCCGTAGAAGACCTCCAGGTCGAAGGGTTTCATCAGGCCGGTGAGTTCGAGCTGTGCGCAGGTCACGGCCCGTACGCCGGTACGGCCGCCCTTGATGCGCATCCTGATGTCCTGCTCGCGCGGCGGCTCCGGCGGCGGCCCGGCCTCCTCGAACTTGCGCAGGCGGGTCTGGGCGGCCGCGTACCGGGACGCCAACTCGTGCGAGATGGAGGCGGCCTGACGCAGGCTCAGCACCAGCTTCTTGAGCTGGGCGTGCTTCTCGTCCCAGCGCCGGCGCAGCTCCTCGAAGCGGGCGAAGCGTTCGCGGCGGGCCTCGTGGTAGGTGGCGAAGCCGCCGCCGTGTACCCAGGCGTCGGCACCGGTCGGCGAGGGCTCCACGGAGACGATCTTCTCGGCGGCGCGGGCGAGGAGTTCACGGTCGTGGGAGACGAACAGGACCGTCTTGCGGGTCTCCTTCAGCTGCTGCTCCAGCCAGCGCTTGCCGGGCACGTCGAGGTAGTTGTCCGGCTCGTCGAGCAGCAGCACCTCGTCGGTGCCCCGGAACAGCGCCTCGAGGACCAGCCGCTTCTGCTCGCCGCCGGAGAGGGTGCGCACCTGCCGCCACTGGGCCTTCTCGTACGGCACCCCGAGCGCGGCCATGGTGCACATGTCCCACAGGGTCTCGTGCTCGTAGCCGCGCACCTCGGCCCAGTCGGCGAGGGCCTGGGCGTACTTCAGCTGGGCCGCCTCGTCGTCGACGGTCATGATGGCGTGCTCGGCCTTGTCGACGGCCTGGGCGGCCGTGCGGATGCCGGGCGGCGCGACGGACACGAGGAGATCGCGTACGGTCGTCTCGTCCCGTACGGAGCCCACGAACTGGCGCATCACGCCCAGACCGCCACTCACGGTGACGGTGCCGCCGTGCGGCTTCAGCTCGCCGGAGATCAGCCGCAGCAGGGTGGTCTTGCCGGCGCCGTTGGGCCCGACGAGGGCGACGGCGGCGCCCTCGCCGACCCGGAAGGACACGTCGCCGAGCAGGGCCCTCCCGTCGGGGAGGTAGTACTCGAGATGCGCGGCTTCCAGATGTCCCATGGTGAAGGATTCTGCGGGGCGCCTGCGACCTGGGGCAAACCGTTATCTGCCCGATGTCCTCGGCCGCGGGTGCGTCGTGGTTGCTCGCGCAGTTCCCCGCGCCCCCAAAAGTAAGGGGCGCTGCGGTGAGCGCCCCGTAAGGAGCGCGGGGAACTGCGCGACCAGCCCCCACCGGGCCGCACCCGGAACTCCTCGCCGGCCCCTACTCCACCGGCTCCCCCGCAGGCCCGCTCGCCCCCGCCGGCTCCACGAGAGCGCCCTCCCAGGACAGCGCCTTCCAGCCGTCGGACGGGGAGCCCTCCAGGACGACGACGCCGGTGTTGTCGAGGGGGCGGGCCGCGGCGTAGGCGACGTCGACGTTGTCGGCGCGGGCCGCGGTCCACAGGCGGATCACGGCGCCGTGGCTGACCATGGCGACCGTCCCGGCGCCGCTCGCGGCGGCCTCGGCGATCACCGCCTCGTAGCGGTCCAGCGTCTCGGCCCCGGTGTCGCCGCCGGGCATGCGCAGCGCGGTGTCGCCGGCCGCCCACGCGAACACGGTCCGCATGTACTCCTGGCCGCGGTCGGTGTGCCCGGGCAGCAGCTCCAGGTCGCCGGCGAAGACCTCGCGGATGCCGTCGCGGACGATCGGGGTGAGGCCGCGGGCGGCGGCCAGCGGCGCGGCGGTGAGCTGGGTGCGGGTCAGCGTGGAGACGTAGAGGCGTTCGATGTCCTCGTCGGCGAGGGCCGCGGGCAGGGCCGCCGCCTGCCGCCGGCCGAGCGCGGTCAGACCGGGGCCCGGTACGCCGGTGTCGAGCAGGAAGTCGACGTTGGTCGGGGTCTGCCCGTGACGTACGAGGAGCAGGCGCATCCGGGAGGTTCCTCTCACTCGACCGCACCGGGAAACGGCAGGAAACAGCCACTTCAGGGTAACCGGACCGGCATGAGCCCTGATGTTGACCTGACCGTCCTCAAGCCGGGCCGGCACGCGCTGCGCGACCGGCTGCTCTCGCTGGACCTGAAGCTGTTCGAGGCGGCCGCCCACCGGAACTGGCCGTTCGCCGAGCCGGTGCTGCCCCGGCTGAGCCGCAGCGCCAACCACGGGGTGCTGTGGTTCGCGACGGCGGCCGCGGTGGCCGCGTCCCGCACGCCCCGCGCCCGCCGGGCCGCCGCCCGCGGCCTGGCCTCGCTGACCCTCGCCTCCCTGACCATCAACACCCTCGGCAAGCGGTCGGTGCGCAGGACCCGCCCGGCCCTGGACCCGGTGCCGGCCGTACGGCACCTCAAGCGGCAGCCGATCACGACCTCCTTCCCGTCCGGTCACGCCGCGTCGGCAGCGGCGTTCGCGGCCGGCGTGGCCCTGGAGTCCCCGGGGTGGGGCGCGGTGGTGGCGCCGGTGGCGTTCTCCGTGGCGATGTCCCGGGTCTACACGGGTGTCCACTTCCCGAGCGACGTGGTGGCGGGCGCGGCCCTGGGCTTGGGTGCCGCGTTCGTCGTACGGCGGCTGGTGCCGACCCGGGCGCAGATCGGTCCGCCGCCCAAGCCCCGTGCCGACGCGCCGGCGCTGCCCGACGGGGAGGGCCTCGTGGTGGTGGCCAACCGGGCTTCGGGCAGTTCGGACCGGGTCCGGGCACTGCGCGACGAGTTGCCGAAGGCCGAACTGGTGGAGTGCGAACCGGAGGAGGTGACCGCCGAGCTGGAGAAGGCCGCGCTGCGCGCGCGGGCGCTCGGTGTGTGCGGCGGCGACGGCACCGTGAACGTGGCCGCGCGGACCGCGTTGCACCACGACCTGCCGCTCGCGGTGCTGCCCGGCGGCACCCTCAACCACTTCGCCTACGACCTGAGCGTGGAGGACGGCCGGGGCCTGGGCCGCGCGGTGCGCGAGGGCGAGGCGGTCCGGGTGGACGTGGGCCGCTTCACCAGCGACGACCGGGAGGGCATCTTCCTCAACACGCTGAGTCTCGGCGTGTATCCGGAGCTGGTGCGCGAGCGGGAACGCTGGGCGCACCGCCTCGGCGGCCGGGCCGCCGAGGTGCTGGCGGCGGTGCGCGTGCTGCGCACCGACCAGCATCCGCAGGAGGTCGAACTCGGCGGCTCGGCGCACCCGTTGTGGCTGCTGTTCGTCGGCAACTGCGTCTACCACCGGATGGGCGTGACCCCGGGCCGCCGCACCGACCTGGCGGACGGGCTGCTGGACGTGCGGGTGGTGCACGGCGGCCGGCATCCGGCGCTGCGGCTGCTGTCGGCGGCCGTCGCGGGCGCGCTGAGCCGCTCCCCCGCGCACGCGGAGGTGCGGGTGCGCCGGCTGCGGCTCACCGGCCTCAAGACCGGTACCCCGCTGGCGTACGACGGTGAGGTCATCGACGTGAAGGGCGAGGTGCGGGTGGACAAGCTGCCGGCGGCGCTGACCGTCTACCGGCCGCACTGACGGCTCGTCAGTCCACATCGTAAAACACGGGTCTCATCATTCGACATGCGGGCGTAGCGTTGCGGATACCGCGGGACGGGGCGGTCCGGCCCCGTCCGCCGGTGTGAGCGAAGGGGCTGGGCCATGTCGAAACCACAGGAGACCGCCGTCTACACGCACGGTCACCACGAGTCGGTGCTGCGTTCCCACACCTGGCGCACCGCCGCCAACTCCGCCGCCTATATGCTCGGTTCACTCAAGCCGCACATGCGGATCCTGGACATCGGCTGCGGACCGGGAACCATCACCGCCGACCTGGCCGCGCTGGTCCCCGACGGCCACGTGACCGGCGTCGACCACGCGCCGGGCATCCTGGAGCAGGCCCGCGCGACGGCCGCCGGGCGCGGGCTGACGAACGTGGACTTCGCGGTCGCCGACGTGCACGCGCTGGACTACCCGGACGACACCTTCTGCGTGGTCCACGCCCACCAGGTGCTCCAGCACGTGGGCGATCCGGTGCAGGCGCTGCGCGAGATGCGCCGGGTCGCCAAGCCGGGCGGTTTCATCGCCGTACGCGACTCGGACTACGCGGCGATGACCTGGTACCCGGCGGTGCCGGGACTGGACGACTGGTCGGACCTGTACCGGCGGGTGGCCCGCGCCAACGGGGGCGAGCCGGACGCCGGACGGCGGCTGCGGTCCTGGGCGCTGGCGGCGGGGCTGAGCGACATCACGGCCGGCTCCGGGACCTGGACGTACAGCACGGACGAGGAGCGGGCCTGGTGGGGCGGGCTGTGGGCGGACCGCACGGTCGCCTCCGCCTACGCCGAGCGGGCCACGGAGGGCGGTCACGCGACCACGGAGCAGCTGGCGGCGGTCTCGGCGGCCTGGCGGGAGTGGGCGGGCCGGGAGGACGGCTGGTTCGCCGTACTGCACGGAGAAATTCTCTGCCGTAAGTGAGCCTGTTCCGCGGGTTCGGGGAAACTCGCTGCACAGGAGGTTCACATCATGGTTCCCATCCTGCTGGTGCTGCTTCTGATCCTGATTCTCTTCGGGGCCGGATTTGCAGTGAAAATACTCTGGTGGATCGCGCTCGCCGTACTGGTGATCTGGCTTCTCGGATTCCTGGTCCGGGGCACGACCGGCACAGGCGGCAGGGGTCGCTGGTACAGGTGGTGACGCCCCCCGCCGGTGACGGAGTCAGTCCCGCGGCAGCAGCGGTCCCAGCGGCCCGAGGTCCAGGTTCAGGTCCTCGGGCCGCAGTCCGTAGCGGTCGCGCAGCTCGGCCATCCGGTCCTCCAGGAGCATCAGGGTGAGCCCGATGCGCTCCTCCTGCTGTTCGGTGAGGTCGCCGGTGTCGAAGCGGCGCAGTGCCTGCCGTTCCATGAGCTGGCGCAGCAGCTCCACCACGGTCAGCACCAGTTTCACCAGGTCGCGCTCCACCGTGTCCGGTTCGAGGTCCAGCCGGTTGCGATGTTCGCTCACGTCTCCTCCCCCCAGGGTGCCGGCACTTGAGCGTTGACCGAGCTGATCAGCGCGTTCAGATCGATGCGCACCAGGTCGACGTCCGCGATGCGCAGGGTGACGTCACCGGTGATGACGACCCCGCCGGCCAGCAGCCGGTCGAGCAGGTCCACCAGGGCGACCTGACGGCGTTCGACGACGGTCACCGCTGCTCCCCCGCTTCCGCCGGCTTCGTGGGCTCGGTGGTCGGCTCGGTGAAGGAATAGGCCGCCCAGGGCCCCGTGAGTTCCACCCGAATTTCCGGCGCCTCGTCCTTCGTACGGTCGACCAGTTCCACGAATTCCTCGGAATCCGCTCGGGACACCAGATAGGCGGCATTGAGCAGGTTCCGCCCGGACACCCCGGAAAGGGCCGCATTCTGCGGAGGGTGCAGCCGGGAATCCTCGGCACGCCGGGACAGCCGCTCGTGCAGGGTGTGCGCGAATTCCTCGGCGGCCCGCCACTTCTCCTCGTGCGCACGCGTGCTCATCCGCCGCTGCCGCAGGTAGTCCCGCCCACTGGCGGGCCGGCCGACGGGCGCGGGCGCCTGCTCGGGCGGGTCGGCGTACAGCTTCACGCCCCACTCGACCCGCCCTTCCAGCCGGTCGAGGATGTGCAGGAAGTCGGCTTCGCGGTCCTCCATCATGGTCCGCACGCCGCTGTCGTCCCGGAAGACCGTGGCCAGCCTGAGCGGCAGCGGCGTGGTGACCGTGGTGAGCGCGTCGATCACACCCTGGTGGGCACGGGCGGTCGCGGCCAGCCAGTCCAGGTCCTCCAGATGGTCCCGCAGCGGCCCCTCGGCGAAGTCGCCCTCCGGGACCGTGCTGACGACGGCGACCAGACCGTGGTGCCTGAGCAACCCCGGCGGGCTCCCGCCCACACCGCTGAGCTGGGCCTGGAGAGCCGCCTCGAACGGACGGCAGACGGCGTACACGTACCGGAGCCCGCCCTGTGCGGTCATCTGTCCTCCTCCTGGCGCTGCCCGCGGCCGGCCTCAAGTGCCTCCAGGGCGGCCAGCCGCTCCCGCAGCTCATGGTTCTCCCGGGTGAGCTGATCGCGCCGGGCGCGGGTGGACAGCTCGGGATCGTGCTCCCACCAGTCGATGCCCATCTCCTTCGCCCGGTCGACGGAGGCGACGATCAGGCGGAGTTTGATGGTGAGCAGTTCGATGTCGAGCAGGTTGATCCTGATGTCACCAGCGATGACGATGCCCTTGTCCAGGACGCGCTCCAGGATGTCGGCGAGGTTGGAGCCCCCGCCGTCCCGTCCGTAGGGCTCGGGCAGCCGGCCGGCCATCGTCATCGACGGCTCCGGGAACCGGCGTACGCTTCCTCGTCCTCCGGTTCTTCCTCGTCCTCGGTCTCCTCGGTGTCGGTGTCCTCGTACTCGCCCTCGGGCTCCTCCTCGCCCTCGGCCTCGTACTCCTCATCCTCCCCCTGCTCGGCGTCCTCCGCCTCGTCGTAGGGCTCCTCGTCCTCGTCCTCGTACGACTCCTCGTCCTCGGGGGCGTTCTCGTCCTCCGCCTCGTCCTCGGGGGCGTTCTCGTCCTCGTTCTGCTCCTCGGCCTCTTTCTCCTCCTCCTCGGCCACCGCGTCCTCGTGGCTCTGGACGACCTCGCCGTCGCGGATCTCGCCCCGCCAGCCGTCGTCGACCTCTCCCTTGACGGAGATGTGGCGGGCGTAGTGCTTGAGGTCGAGACGGGTCCGGCGGCCCGAGGCGCGCCAGACGTTGGCGGTCTTCTCGAAGAAACCGCTCGGGTAGTACTCGATCACCAGGAGCACCCGGGTGAGGTTGTCGTCGAGCCGGTGGAAGGTGACGACGCCCTTGTGGCTGCCCTTGGCTCCCTGCGCCGACCACTGGATGCGGTAGTCCGGGATCTGTTCGACCGTCTTGCCCTTCCAGCTCCGGCTGGACCACCAGATCTTGCCCTGCCAGTCCGACGAGGTGTCGTCGGCACGGCTGGCGCTCTTCACGCCCTTGGCGAAGGTGCTGAAGTCCTGGTAGCGGGTCCACTGGTCGTAGGCCGTGCGCACCGGCACGCCGACGTCGACCGACTCGATGATGACGGTCGGCTTCTGCCCGCTGCCCTTGCCCTTCCCCTTGCCGCCCCCCAGGTTCTTCACCTTGTCCATGACGGTGTCCTTGGCGTGGGTCAGGCCGAGCTCCAGTGCGGAGCGCACCGGACCCTTGCCTTCCGCGACCTTGCGGCCTGCGTCGAGTGCGAGCTTGCCGAAGCCGGGGCTGTTGCCCTCGGCGATGTCGGTGAGTTTCCCCGTGGCGTCGCCGAGCTTGCGCCCGGCGCCCGCCAGCAAGCGTTCGGTCTGGGCAGCGAGGTACTCCTGTACCTCCGCCTTCAGGCGTTCCGCGGCCTCGGAGTGAGCCGCGTCCGTGAGCGGTCCGCTGTTCATCGGTCACCGCCTCCCTTCGGCCGGGCCCGGCCGGCCGTCTTCTTGACAGGCGCCCGGCCCTGCGCCGCCTTCTTCGCCGGCGCCTTCCTGGCAGGCGACTTGGCGGACGCCTTCTTCGCCGGTGGCTTCTCGGGGGCCTTCTTCGCGGGGGCCTTGCGGGCCGGCGCCTTCCGGTCGGACCCCTCCTCGCGGTCGTCCTCGGCCGTGTCGCTTCCTGCCTTGTCGCTCCCGGCCCTCTCCTCCGGCTCCTGGTCCTCCTCCGGCTCCTGGTCCTCCTCCGGCTCCTGGTCCTCCTCCGGCTCCTCGTCGTCCCGGCCGCCGCCGGTGTCGGGCACGACGCCCGCCAGCTGGTCACGCACCTCGGCGGTACGGCCGTGCAGCCGGTCGGCGAGAGCGCCGAGCTGCCGATCGACCATGGCGCCGGAGGCGGCCTTGCCGACCCCGCGCAGATCCTTGCGCAGCTGGTCGCCGATCTCCTTGAACTGCGGATTGTCGCGCAGTTGCTGGTTGGCCAGGTCGAGCACCCCCTTCGGGGTCAGGTTCAGCTTCTTACCGGCCACCAACGACCCGACGGCGACGGCCAGTTTCAGCTTCTTGGTGCGGCCCAGCACGTATCCGGCCCCGATCGCGAGGCCCAGTCCGATGCGGTTCATGTATGCATCCCGTTGCCGTGCCCCGCGCCTTTACGCAGGGCGATCTCCAGCCGGTCGAGAAGCTCGTCCTCGGCCCGGTCGAACTCCTCCTCGTCGATCTCGCCGGCTTCCAGTCGCTCTTCCAGCCGGGCCAGATCGGCCCGGACGGTGGCGGGGTCGTAGTAGATCCGCTCCGCCTCCTGCACCACCTGCTCGACGACCCAGGCGCTGCCGCGCACGGGCGCGAAGGGCAGTAGCAGCAACTCCTTGATCAATCCCATGGGTGCGCTCCTTCGGTGTCCTACTTCTCGGCCGCGCCGGCCGCGCTGTCCGCCGGTTCGGCGGGCCCTGGTTCGACGAAGCTGTACGGCGGGAGCGGTCCGTTGACGCTCAGGTCGAGATGCGGATGGGTCCTGCGCAGCCGCTCGAGGCCTGCCAGGAAGGTCTCGACAGAGTGCCGGTCCAGGAGGAATGACAGGTTGACGAGCCAGCCGGTGGATTCCGGCCCCACGCTGACGGCGGCCGCCTCGGGTTCCAGTGCCTGCCGCACCTCGCCCGCGTCCTCGGCCTCCCGGACCTTGACGGCGCCCGCCACCATCTCACCGAGCTGCAGCCGGCTCTCGTAGGTCCCGCCGCCCGCCTTCCGGTTGGCCTCGGCCAGGGCGCGCAGCTCGGGGTTCTCCGACATCACGCGGTGCAGCACGGCCTCTTCGACGTGGCTGGCCTTGACGTTGTACTCGACCTTGCCCTCGAGGGTGCGCAGCCGCTCCAGGTAGTGGTCGGCGCGTTCGGCGAGGACCCCGGTGACGGTGTCGTCGTCCGGGCCGACGCTGCCGAACCGCATGGGCAGCACGCAACCGCCGCCTCCGGCCTCCGCCAGCACGTTCTGGTGGGCGAGCAGGTCGCGGCGCTTGGGCCGGAGCCCTTCGGGCGCGTCACTGACGATGGCGGCCAGTTCACCCTCCGTGAGCACGCGCACGCGGCGCGGCGGGTCCCCGACTCCCTCCATGCCGTCGGGCAGAGCGGGGTGCGCGGCGGCCGTGATGCCGTAGACGTACGTACTCACTCCTGTTCCTCCCTCTCCCTGCGACGCGCCGGGGCGGCCTTACGGGTGCGCGGCCGGGACTCGGTCTCGCCCGAGTCCGAGTGCTCCTCGCGGGCCTGCTTGAAGGCGTCCGAGATCGTCTCGGCGGCGCCGGAGAGCGCGCCTTTCGACTTGCCGCGGGCGCCGGACTCGGTGACCTGGCCGACGATGTCGGGCAGGCCGGGGTCCTTGTGGGGGCCCGACTCCAGGTCGAGCCGGTTGCAGGCCTCCGCGAAGCGCAGATAGGTGTCGACGCTTGCGACGACGATCCGTATGTCGATTTTCAGGATCTCGATGCCGACCAGGGAGACCCGCACGAACGCGTCGATGACCAGCCCCCTGTCGAGCACGAGTTCGAGCACGTCGTAGAGGCCACTGCTGCCACCTCCGCCGGTCTGCTGTGCCGGTACAACGGTCATGCCAGTCAAACCTCTTCCATGTCGTGGGACCTGTCCGCGGGCACCGGCCGGCGGCCTAGCGGCCGCCGGGCCTATGCGCGTCGGCGCGTCCGCGTTCGTAGCGGCTCACGCGCCGGTAGCCGGTGAGCTGTCCCTGCGGGTCGAGTTCGACCTGATAGCTCGCCATCAGGCTCATGGTGTCGGGCACCTTGGGCAGTTCCAGGACTTCGACCGCCAACTCCCAGCCGTCCTCGGTCTGTTCGAAGGACGACACGGACTCGGCGGCCATACCGGTGAGCTCCGCGAGCTGGGCGCGTGCCCGGCGCAGCACCTCAATGGGGCTCGGCAGGTCCGGTGCCGTGTCGGGTCCGTCGTCACGCTTGCGTTCTTTGCGTGAATCCTGCGTCTGAGACGTGTCGTTTGTGTTCGTCATGACCACCTCCTGGTCCGAGTGGCCGGAGGTTCCAGGGTCAAACCTTCACAACCGGCCGTTGACGCGGTGCGGTCGGCCGGATGCGTCGCGCAACGCGTCGAGCCGCCGCCGGGCCGACCCGAGCGCCCGGCCCCGGGCGGGGATGCCGGCCCAGGGCCTGGTACGGGCCTGGTCGACGGCTTCGGCGATGGTCCAGCGACGGGCGTCCAGGGCGGGGTCGGCGAGCTGGTCCCAGGTGATCGGCACGGCGACGGGGGCGCCGGGCCTGGCCCGCACGGTGTAGGGGGCCACCGCGGTCTGGGCGTAGGCGTTGCGCCCCATGTCCAGGAAGAGCCGGTCGCCGCGGTCGGCCTTCCGGACGGCCGTGGTGAGCCGGTCGGGGTGCTCGGCGGCGAGCAGGTCGGTCAGGTCCCGGGCGAAGCCGCGGACCTCGTCGAAGTCGTGCCGGCCGTTCAGCGGTACGACGAGGTGGAGGCCCCGTGACCCGGTGGTCATGGGCGCCGCCGGCAGTCCGAGCCGGTCGAGCAGCTCACCGGCCCAGCCGGCGGCCTCCCGCACCGCGGCGAAGTCGTCACCAGGCGGGTCCAGGTCGAGGACGAGCCGGTCGGGACGGTCGGGGGCGGTGGTGCGGGAGAGCCAGCGGTGCAGGGTGAGGCAGGCCTGGTCCGCGAGGTAGACGAGAGTGGCGGTGTCGCCGCAGACCACATGGGTCACGGTCCCGTCCTCCTTGGCGACCTCGGCCCGCCCGATCCAGTCCGGGTAGTGGTCCGGGGTGTTCTTCTGCATGAACCGGGGGCCGTCCAGACCGTCGGGGTACCGCTCCAGCATCAGCGGCCGCGCGCGCAGGTGCGGGAGCAGGTACGGCGCGACGGACTTGTAGTAGTCGACGAGGTCGGCCTTGGTGTACTCCTTCGCGGCGCCGTCGCCGCCCCCGTCGCCGGGGAAGAGCACCTTGTCGGGCCGGTGCGTGGGCACCGTCCGGCGGCCCACCCGTACCGGCCGCACCTCGTCCGGGGTCATCGCACGACCGCCTCCCCGACCAGCAGGCGCCCGGCCGCCGCGATGGCGTCGGCGTCGATCCCCGCGGCGTGCAGCTGCTGGTCGGGGGCGGCCGAACCCGGCATGGTGCGCACGGCGAGCCGCACCAGCCGCGGCACCGGCCTGCCGTCGGCGAACGCCTCCGCGACCGCGTCGCCGAGCCCGCCCTCCTCGTGGTGGTCCTCGACGGTGAGCAGGCAGCCGGTCTCCTCGGCGGCGATGCGCAGCGTCTGCCGGTCGAGGGGCTTCACGGAGTAGAGGTCGACGACCCTGATCCGGATGCCGTCCTCGGCGAGCGCGTCGGCGGCCTTCAGCGCCTCGTGCAGGGTGACCCCGGCGGCGACCACGGTCAGCCGGTCCTCCTCGGAGGAGCGCAGTACCTTGCTGCCGCCGACCGGGAACTCCTCGTCCGGGCCGTAGATCACCGGGCTCGCCCCGCGCGAGGTGCGCAGGTACCGGATGCCGTCGAGCCCGGCCATGGTGGCGACGAGCTTGGCGGTCTGGTTGGCGTCGCACGGGTAGAGCACGGTCGAGTCGTACACCGAGCGGAACATCGCCAGGTCCTCCAGGCCCATCTGGGAGGGCCCGTCCTGTCCGATGGAGACGCCCGCGTGCGAGCCGACCAGGTTGATCCCGCTGCCGCTGACGGAGGCCATCCGGACGAAGTCGTAGGCCCTGCTGAGGAAGGCGGCGAAGGTCGAGGCGTACGGCACCCAGCCGCGGGCGGCCATGCCGACGGCGCCGGCCACGAGTTGCTGTTCGGCGATGTAGAACTCGAAGTAGCGGTCGGGGTGTTCCTTGCCGAAGAGCTCGGTGCGGGTGGAGTCGCCGACCTCGGCGTCCAGCGCGACCACGTCGGCGCGGGCGTGGCCCAGCGCGACGAGCGCCTTGCCGAAGGCGTCCCGGGTGGCGACCTCTTCTCCCCGCTCGTAGCGCGGGAGTTCGAGCGCGCCCGTGGGCACCGAGTGCAGCGCGCGGGCCGCCGGCGGCTCGGTCACGTGGACGTGGAGATCGCGTGTCCCGCCGAGTTCGGCGACGGCCTCCTCGGCGTCCGGCAGCGGCTTGCCGTGCATGCCCTCGCGGTCCTCGACGGCCGCGACACCGCGGCCCTTGCGGGTGCGGGCGAGGATCACGGTGGGCTGTCCGGCGGTGGACGCGGCCTCCCCGTACGCCCGGTCGATGGCGTCCACGTCATGGCCGTCGATCTCCACGGTGTGCCAGCCGAAGGCCTGGAAGCGGCGGGCGTAGGCGTCGAGGTCGTGGCCGTGCCGGGTGGGGCCGCGCTGGCCGAGCCGGTTGACGTCCACGATCGCGGTGAGGTTGTCGAGGTGCTCGTACCCGGCGTGCTCGGCGGCCTCCCACACGGAGCCCTCGGCCAGCTCGCTGTCGCCGCACAGCACCCAGACCCGGTAGCGGGCGTGCTCCAGCCGCTTCCCGGACAGCGCGATGCCGACCCCGACCGGCAGGCCCTGGCCGAGGGAGCCGGTGGCGGTCTCCACCCACGGCAGCCGGCGCGGGGTCGGGTGCCCCTCCAGGTGGCTGCCCAGCTTGCGGAAGGTGAGCAGTTCGGCGTCGTCGATGGCACCGGCCGCCTTGTAGGCGGCGTACAGCAGCGGCGAGGCGTGGCCCTTGGAAAGGATGAAGTGGTCGTTGCCGGGGTGGTCGGGCCGCTCGAAGTCGTAGCGCAGGTGGTGGGCGAGCAGGACCGCCATCAGGTCGGCGGCGGACATCGACGAGGTCGGGTGCCCGGACTCGGCCGCGGCGGCCGCCCGCACGCTGTCCACGCGCAACTGCTGGGCGAGTTCGACGAGTTCGGCGGTGTTCATGAGGCTCCTTCCGGAGGATGGTCGGTGACGGGTTCGGGGGCCGTCGACAGTTCGGGCGACGCCGTGTCCAGCGGCATCGACCAGGACCGCACGAGGCCCGGCTGGACGCCCTGGCGCGGCAGTACGGCGTCGAGCAGCAGGTCGGCGCGACCCTGCGCGGCCATCGGCGTGGACGCGACCCCGCGCCGGCGCAGCACCCGGTCGGCGGTGCGGGACAGCTTCTCGTCCATCCCGGGCAGTACCCGGGGCGCCACGTCCAGCAGCAGCCGGCGCTGCCGCACGCCGTGCGGCAGCCGGTTGCGGCGGGCCAGGTCGACGGTGAGCATCCGCATCTGGGCGGCGAGCTCGGTCCCGGTGTACCCGGCACCGGCTACGACGAAGGTGCAGCGCGCGGCACCCAGGTCGGCGTCGGGGGCGACGGCGGCCGGCTCGATCTGCCGGATCACATGGTCCCGGAGGTAGAGCGCCCCGGGCAGCCCCCGGAAGCCGTACGCGTGCTCGGCCACGCCGGGGACGGGCGACTTCTTGTCGACACTGCCGACGGTCAGCAGCAGCCGTTCGTAGCCGGGGCTGCCGGCGGCGCCCTCCGGGTCGGTCCGGTGCACGGTCTGCCCGTCGAGGTCGATCCGGCCGGCCTCGCCCAGCACGGTCCGCACCCCGTGGAGGGCACCGGACAGCGGGCCGGCGGTCCCCCGGGGGGCGAGGATCCCGGCGGCGACCTGGGGCAGCGGGGGCAGGTACGGGAAGTAGTCGGTGGGGTCAACCAGGGTGATCTCGGCACGCCCCCTGGCCGGTCGCGCCGGCGTACGGGCCGCGCGACACCCCGCGAGGCCGGCGCCGACGATCACGATCCGGGGTCGACGGCTCACGGTGCGCCTCCGGGGATACGACGAGGTCCAAGGCCACCCACGTAACCGTAGGCAAGACTCTGAAACGCCGCCTGCCGAAAGCGCGCCGTCAGGGGCACGAACTGCGCGACCCGCCCCCGCCGGGCCGCACCGGCCCCGTGCGGGGACGCATACGGCACTCCCCCGTCAGCTCCGGTGGTGCGGCGGCTCCGGATCCGCAGCCGGCATACCCCGCACATGCGGCGGCTCCGCCGGAATCGGCGGATACGGCAGCCCCAGCCCACTGGGCGGTGCCCCGGGCGCCGTCCCTCCGATCACCCGGTGGGGTGCGTGCGGCCTCTTCGGCCGCCCCGCCTCCCGCAGCGCATAGGCCATCGCGCCCAGGATCACCGCGGTGACCAGCGCCGCGGCCCACGCCGGCAGCAGGATCGCCCACGCCAGCCCCACGGCCAGCGCCACGGCGGCCCCGGCGTACAGGGCGACCGCGCCGGACGCGCCGTACAGCACGGCGGCCCGCCGCCGCTTGCGGCCCTGTTCACGCAGTTCGTCCCGTACGGTCTCGCGCGCGACCTGTGCCAGCTCGTCAACGAGATCCTTGTCCAGATGTTCGAGATGATCCAGGTGTTCCATGGAGTGCGGGTACCCGGACCGCAAGTGCCGTAACAGGGGACCACCGGAGGCGACACCATCCCGGCGCGCGGCAACTAGGCTCGTGGCCATGGAGATTCTGGGCGCCTCTCTGCGCATCTGCGTCGACGACCTCGATACCGCGATCCCGTTCTACGAACGCCTCTCCGGCGGCAGAGCCCAGCGGTTCGAACGCGGTGGTGTCCAGGTCGCCGCGGTCGGCTCGTTCCTTCTGATGAGCGGGCCGGAGGCGGAGCTGGAGGTGCTGCGCAAGGTGGCCGCGACGATCGCGGTGCGGGACGTCGACGCGGCCCACCGGCTGCTGGACGACCTCGGCGCCCGCATCCTCGCGGGGCCGGTGGCCACGCCCGCCGGCCGCAACCTGCTCGCGATGCACCCGGACGGCTCGCTGTTCGAGTACGTGGACCAGCAGCGGAGCTGAACCGGGACCGGACCGGTACCGGTCACAGGCCCGGCGGCCGCATCCGGAAGTCGTACCGGGCGGGCAGCGGTTCGTCCCCGAGCCGCGCCCACAGCCGGCCGAGCGCGTCCGACCCCTCCCGCAGGTCGGCCACCTCGAACCCGGCGTCGAAGACGGCCCGGGCCGCGGCCGGCCGCCCCTCCGCGAGCAGCAGCTCCGCCTCCAGGAGCCGGAACCGGCCGCGCTCCCGGACCGCGGGCAGCAGCGCCTCCCAGACGGCGCGGGCGTCCGCGGCCCGCCGTACCCGCAGCAGCGCCTCGACGGCCTCGCGGCCGAGTGCCGCGCAGGCCGCCGTCCAGGTCTCGCCGTCGTCGCGGCGTTCCCGGCACAGGTCGTCGAAGGCGTCGGCGTAGCGTTCCGCGGCCCGCTCGTACTGCCCGTGCTCCTGGTCGGCGACGGCCAGGCAGCGCAGCAGCGGCCAGAGCGACGGGGCGAGCGGCAGCGCCCGCTCCCAGCTGCGGACGGCCTGGGCGCGGTCGCCGGCGTGCCACTGGGCGACGCCCAGGTGGTACTCGGTGTGCGGGGTGGCGGGGGCCGTCTCCAGCATGTCCCGCCAGTGCGGGGCGACCAGGGTCGGTCCCGGCGGCCGCACCCGGCGGGGTTCGGGCAGGGTGCCGGTGCGCAACAGCTCCCGCCAGGGCGCCTGTTCCTCGGTGAGCGTCGACTCGGGGAACGGCGTACCGGGCAGCTTCCAGTCGGCGCGCAGCACTTCGAGGGCGCCCCAGCCGGAGCCGGTGGCGAGGAGTTCGCCTGGTTCGGTGTCGGCGTACGGCTTCCACGCGGCGTGGGCGGCGTCCAGCTCGGCGCGCGGCAGGGCGCGTTCGAGCCGCTCCTCGACGCTCTTCGGCGATGGAGCGGACAGCGGACCGTACGCCTCCAGCCAGGACACCTCGCTCTCCGGGTCGAGGCGGACGTGCTCCAGCTGGGTGCGGGCCAGTCCGGCCTGGATCTCGCGGTAGCCGCCGGTGCCGGGTGGGCCGAGCCATTCCTGCCAGCGCCGGCCACCGGGGCCCGATCCCCAGACGAACTGCTTCCGGCCGCGCAGTTCGTCGGTGGAGGTCTGCACCAGGCCGTGGCCGTCGTCGTCCAGCGCGGCGATCCAGCGGCGCCGGCCGTCCGTGATGTCGTAGAACCAGTCGGCCGGGTAAAGGGGTTGGGCGCCGTGTTCCGGAACGGGCACCCGGTGCAGTCGGCGTTCGGGCCCGAACTCCCAGGCCTCCTCGGCCGGGACGACGATCCGGCGGTCCTGCGGTACGGCCGTGTTGGACCACCAGTAGCCGGGCACCGGGTGTCCGTGCGGGTTGCGGACGCGGACGCCGGCGTACAGGAAGTCGGAGCCGTCCGGCAGCCAGAGGTCGACCTGGAAGGGCAGGTCGCGCAGCCGTTCCCACTCCCACAGGCGGAGCATCTCGCCACCGTCGGGGGCGGGGACGCGGGCCGCGTGCAGCGGGGTGCAGGACAGTGTGGTGTGGCCGGTGGCGCCGATGTTCCACTCGATGCCGCCGGCGAACCAGGCGCCGTTGAGGGCGAGGTTGGCCGACTGGAACACCGGGTTGCGGTACAGGAGTTCGCGGCCGGTGGGCAGGTGGACGAGGGAGGCGACCCGGCCGCCGAGGCCGGGCAGGACGGTGGCGCGCAGGCGGTCGTTCTCGATCACCAGGGCGTCGAACTCGCGAGGTGTGCGGGTTCTGCCGTAGCCGTCGCGCAGCCGTACCGGGAGGAGGCTGCGCAGCGGTTCGTGGCCGAGCTGCCGGGCCATGTCCCGGGGCAGATCCTCCCGGTCACGCTCGTCGACGCGGTGCGTCTCATCGAGGAGGCGGAGCGGCGGCAGCGGGTTGTCCGGGCCGAGCTCCGCCGCGGGCAGGGTCAGTACCTCACGTCGGATCCTCGTCACGATCACCATGGAACCCGGCACCGGGTGAGCTGACCAGGGGAGCTGCCGGTCAGGATTGCGCAAAGGCCGCCGCGGAGGTCAGCGGCCGGCCCGCATCTCCGCCGTGATCGCCCAGCGTTCGTGGTCCCGCCAGGCCCCGTCGATGTAGATCATGTTCGGCGAGAAGCCCTCCAGCCGGAACCCGGCACCGCGGGCGAGGGCGATGGACCCGGCGTTGCCGGGCTGCACGTTGATCTCCAGCCGGTGCAGCCGCATCGGCCCGAAGGCGTGGTCCACGACCAGGCCCATCGCCTCCCGCATCAGCCCGCGCCCGGCCGCGTGCGCGAACACGCCGTAGCCGAGGGCACCGCACTGGAAGCCGCCCTCGACGATGTTGTTGATGTTGATGAACCCGGCGATCGACCCGTCGCGCTCCCCGCCCTGCTTCTCGCACACCAGGAATCCCGCCTTGCTGCGGTCCTCGATCAGCCGTCCCGCGTAGCCGGCGTAGGCCGCGTCGGTGGTGGGCGGGAACAGCCAGGGCTGGTGGAGGTCCTTGCTCTCCCGGGCGCGGGCGATGAACTCGGCGCCGTCCTCGTAGGTGTACGGGCGGATCCCCACGCGGGGGCCCGCGGCGAGATAGCGGGAAGCGGTGTGCGGCATCCCGACACCCTACGCGCAGCGGCCTCCGGGGCGGGTGGGCTCAGCGCAGGGCCGGCTCCCGCAGGGTCAGCGTGCCCGCGTCCGCGTCGAGCTCGGCGGTCACACCGAGCGGGACGGTCAGGGCCGCCTCGCAGTGCCCGAACCCGAACTCCTCCAGCACCGGCACACCCAGGCCGCCGAGCCGGTCGAGGAGCATCGGCCGTACCCGCTCGTACGGTCCGCACCGGTCCCAGGAGCCGAGCAGGATCCCGGCGACGCCGTCGAGCAGGCCGGACCGCAGCAGCTGCGTGATGCTGCGGTCGAGGCTGTACGGCGCCTCCCCGACGTCCTCCAGCAGGAGCAGGCCGCCCCGCAGACCGGTGTGGGTGTGCGGGGTGCCCACGCCCGTGGCGAGCAGCCGCAGGCAGCCGCCTACGGTGACCCCCGTGGCCCGGCCGCCGACCAGCGCCGCGCCCCGGGAGCGGATGGTGCGGACCGTCTCCGGGGCGAAGAGGGTGGCCCGCAGGTGTTCCTGCGCCTCGGTGCTCTTGACGAAGTCGGCGCCGGCGGCCACCGGCCCGTACAGGGTGGCCAGGCCGAGCCGGGTCGCGAACGCCTCGTGCAGCACGGTCGCGTCGCTGAAGCCGACGAAGGCCTTCGGGCCGGCCGCGCGCATCGCCTCCCAGTCGAGCAGGTCGACGAGGCGCTGGGCGCCGAAGCCGCCGCGCGCGCAGAGGACGGCGGCGACGGACGGGTCGCACCAGGCCCGCTGGAGGTCGGCCGCGCGCTCGGCGTCGGCGCCCGCGAGGTACTCCAGCTCGCCGTCCGTGGCGAGCACGTGGGGTGCCGCCACCGGGTCGAGGTCCCAGCCGCGGAGGATGTCGAGGCCGGCCTGGAGCCGGTCCTCCAGCACCGGCCCGCTCGGCGCCACGACGGCGACGCGGGCTCCGGCGGAGAGCCTGGCCGGCCTCGTCAGTGCGGTCACTTCGGCCACTTCGGTCACTTCACCAGCTCCAGCTCGGGAATTCCGGGCACGTCCAGCCCGAACACCTGAGCGTAGAGGGCGAGCTCCGCCTCCAGCGCGCGGACCAGGGTCTCCGCGCGCCGGAAGCCGTGGCCCTCGCCCGCGAAGGTGAGGTAGGCGTGCGGCACCGGGCGGCCGTCGAGCCGGGCGAGGAAACGTTCGCACTGCGCGGGCGGGCAGATCACGTCGTCCAGCCCCTGGAGCAGCAGGAAGGGCGCGGTGAGCCGGTCGGCGTGCTCGCTGGGCGACCGTTCGACGTACCGCTCGGGTACCTCGGCGAGCGGGCCGATCAGGGATTCCAGGTACTGGGACTCGAAGTCGTGGGTCTCCCCCGCGCCCCAGCTGGTGAGGTCGAGGACGGGGTAGGAGATGGTGCCGCAGGCGTAGACGTCGGTGCCGGTCAGGGAGGCGGCGGTGGTCCAGCCGCCGGCGCTGCCGCCGCGGATCGCGAGCCGGGCGCGGTCGGCGGTGCCCTCCTCGGCGAGGGCGAGCGCGACGGCCGCGCAGTCCTCGACGTCGACCACGCCCCACTGCTCGCGCAGCCGCTCCCGGTACGCCCTCCCGTACCCGGTGGAGCCGCCGTAGTTGACCTCGGCGACCCCGATGCCCCGGGAGGTGAAGTAGGTGATCGCGAGGTCGAGGACGAGCGGTGTCCTGCTGGTGGGGCCGCCGTGCGCCCAGACGACGAAGGGCGGCAGCTCGCCCTCGGGGGCGGTGTGCCCGGGGTGGTGGGGCGGGTGGATGTGGGCGTGCACCTCGCGGCCGCCGGGTCCCGCGAAGGTGCGGACCTGCGGTTCGGGGTAGTAGGCGGGGTCGACCGCGTCCCGGTGCGGGGTGCCGACGACCCGGGCGCGCCCGGAGGCGGTGTCGAGTCCGACGACCTCGTGGGCGGTGCGCGGGCCGGCGCCGACCGCGAGCACGCGGGTGCCGTGCACGGCGAGGGTGGCGGAGAACTCGGTCCACGGCCCGGCCGCGTCGGCGATCTCGCCGGTCTCCGGATCGAGTATGCCGAGGGTCATCGCCCCACGGCCGTGCAGGACGGCGATCATCCCGTTGTCCAGCGGGGCGAACCAGTTCTGGCCGAGCCGCCACAGCGGTCCCGCGAACTCCTCCTCGCGCGGGCACAGCGGTTCGTCGTCGCGGTACAGGTTCCACCAGCCGGTGCGGTCGCTCGTGTACAGCAGCCGGTCGTCCGCGGACCACTCCACCTGGGCCACGGCCTCGGTGGGACCGCCGGCCACGGTGCGCACCGCGTCCAGGGTTCCGTCCGCGCCGACCTCGCCGACCAGCAGCTCCGTGCCGTCCCACGGCATCCGCGGGTGGTCCCAGGCGAGCCAGGCGGCCCGGCGTCCGTCGTGCGAGAGGCGCGGGCCGGTGACGAACCGGTGCCGTCCGTCGGAGAGTTCGCGTACCGCGGCCCGGTCGCCGGCGGCCGAGCCGTCCAGCGGCACGGCGGCGAGCACCCGGCGCACGTCGGTGGGCGCGTCTCCGGTGAACTCCTCCAGAACGCACCAGACTTCGCCCCGGTCGAGCAGCAACTGCGGGTCGGCCCAGCGGGGTCCGGGCGGAGTCAGCGGACGGGGTGCCTCGCCTGGCCGGTAGAGGTACAGCCGCTGGTCGTCGAAGTGGACGAAGACCAGCAACGGTTGCCCGTCGCCGTCGGGTACGGCACCGGCCCAGGGCCGTCCGCCGTACTCGATGACCCGGCTGCGCACGTTCCACGGCGCGGGCAGCACGGACTCACCGGTGGAGCCGCGGACCAGGGTCCGGCGGCCTTTCTCGGCCGGCCGGGGCTCGGTCCACCAGGGCTCGTCGCCGACGAAGCCCACCCACTCGGCGAAGCCGTCGTGCGCCGCCGCCAGGGCCGCGTCGACGGGTGAGGGCCACGAACCGTACGCCTTCGTCTCCACGTTCTCTCCTCCTCGACTGTGCCGTGCTATGCCGTGCGCAGGAAGCGGTCAAGGACCCGCACGCCGAAGTGCAGGGCCTCGACGGGGACGCGTTCGTCGACGCCGTGGAACAGGGCCTGGTAGTCCAGGTCCTCGGGGAGCTCGAGCGGGGCGAAACCGTAGCCGGTGATGCCGAGCCGGGAGAACTGCTTGGCGTCGGTGCCGCCCGACATGCAGTACGGCACCACGTGCCCTTGGGGGGCGAACTCCTCGACGGCGGCCCGCATCCGGGCGTACGTCGGCGAGTCCAGCGGTGCCTGGAGGGCGACCTCGCGGTGGTGGAACTCCCAGTCGACGTCGGGGCCGGTGAGGCGGTCGAGGGTGGCGCGGAACTCGTCCTCGGTGCCGTACAGGTAGCGTCCGTCGACGAAGGCGACGGCCTCGCCGGGGATGACGTTGACCTTGTAACCGGCGTTCAGCATGGTCGGGTTGGCGCTGTTGCGGATGGTGGACTCGACCAGCCGGGCGGCCGGGCCGAGCTTGTCGAGGAGCAGGTCGACCTGGGTGAGGTCGGGTTCGATGCCGTAGAGGGCGGCGAGTTCGGTGAGGGCGGCGGAGACCGTCGGGGTGAGCCGGAGCGGCCACCGGTGCTCGCCGATGCGGGTGACGGCGGCCGCGAGGCGGGTGACCGCGTTCTCCGTGTTCACCTTGGAGCCGTGTCCGGCCCGGCCGCGCGCGGTGAGCTTGAGCCAGGCCGTGCCGCGCTCCCCGGCGGCGACGGGGTAGAGGTGCCGTCCGGTGCCGTCGTGGAAGGTGAAGGCTCCGGACTCGCCGACGCCCTCGGTGCAGCCCTCGAACAGCTCGGGGTGGTGGTCGGCGAGGAACCCGGAGCCGTCCTCGGCGCTGGCCTCCTCGTCGGCGGTGAACGCGACGACGATGTCCCGCCGCGGCCGTACCCCTTCTCGCGCCCAGGCCCTGACCACGGCCAGGATCATCGCGTCCATGTTCTTCATGTCGACGGCGCCCCGCCCCCACACGACCCCGTCGCGGATCTCCCCGGAGAAGGGGTCGACGCTCCAGTCGGCGGCCTGCGCGGGGACGACGTCGAGGTGGCCGTGGACGAGCAGCGCGTCGGCGGCGGGGTCGGTGCCCTCGACGCGGGCGACGACGTTGGTGCGCCCCGCGGTCCGCTCGAGGAGGATCGGCTCCAGGCCGGCCTCCGAGAGCCGCTCGGCCGCGTACTCGGCGGCGGGCCGCTCCCGGCAGTCGCCGCCGCCGAAGTTGCTGGTGTCGATCCGGATCAGCTCGGAGGTGAACCGGACGACCTCGTCGAGTGCCTGCTGGTCAGCCATACTGCTCCTCCACCGCGGCCGAGACGATCGTGGTGACCGCCTTGAAGGTACGGATGCCGTCGTACATGGTCCCCTCGGTGTACGCGACCTTCCGCTCGCCGACCTGGTCCACGCCGGGGACGACAGTGGCGGCGAGAGCGAGGTGCTCGGCGTCGAACTCCAGGGCGACGGTGAACGGTCCGCCGGTCACGGGTTCGTGGCGCACCGCGAGCGCGGCCGCCTCCTTGGCGGCGGCACGGATGTCGGCGGCGGTGCGGGCGGGTGTCCGGCACACGGCCGCGTACCTGGACACGTGGTCCTTGACGGCGACCTTGCGGGCCTCGGGCGCGTAGCCGAGAGCGTCCTCGCAGGCCAGGTCGTCGCCGGTGACCAGGATGACCGGGACGCCGTACTCGGCGACGACGTGCGCGTTGAGCAGGCCCTCGCTGGCGCGGACGTCGTTGAGCCAGACCCCGGTGACGGAGTTGGGCAGGTAGGTGTGGGCGAGGACACCCTCCATGCCGGCGCCGGTGTGGTAGCCGATGAAGGCGATGCCGTCGACGTCACCGTGCTGGACGCCCTCGACCATGGACAGCGTCTTGTGGCGGCCGGTGATCATCTGGGCACGCTCGTCGAGCTGCTCCAGGAGCAGGTTGCGCATGCTCCAGTGGGCCTCGTTGATGAGGACCTCGTCGGCGCCGCCGTCGTAGAACCCGAGGACGGCGGCGTTGACGTCGGAGGTGAACATCGGCCGGCACCGCTCCCACTGCGGCGCGCCGGGCAGCACGTCGCCGGGCCAGGTCACCCCGGTGGCGCCCTCCATGTCGGCGCTGATGAGGATCTTCATGGACCGTCACGTTACGCGCCGGAGGTGGCCGGGGCCACGGTGCGGACGGCGGGTCGGCCGCCGTCCGGTCCGCTCCCTCAGTTCTGGCGCCCGGCCAGCACCCACTTGGACGGCAGGACGATCCGCTCGCCGTCCGGCGTGGTCTCGGTGGTCGTCAGCGGGAGTTCGCCGCTCGCGAGGACGGTGAGGCCGGAGTTGCGCAGGTACTCCGGGACCGCGGCGTCGGCGACCTCGCCGGGGGCGATGCCGTGCCGGAAGACCGGGGCGAGCTTGGGCGGCGGTCCCGACGGGCTCTGGGCGAGGCCGCCGAGGACGGGCCGGGCGGCCTCGGAGAGCTCGACGAGGAAGGCCCGGCCGCGGCTGCCGACGAGGGTGGCGATGGTGTCGATCACCGGCTGCCGGTCGTCGGGTTCGCACTGGTGCAGGACGCCCCTCATGTAGACGTTGGCGTCGCCGAGCTCCGCGTGCAGGGCCTGGGCCTCGCTCTTCTCGGCCGCGTCGAGCGACCGGTAGCCGGCCTGTCCGCCGGGGTCGGCGTGCCGGGCGTGGTCCAGGGCGGCCTCGGAGATGTCGGTGCCGAGGACGCGCGGGAAGCGGTCGGCGAGGAAGCGGGTCTGAGTGCCGTTGCCGCAGCCCAGGTCGACCAGGGGCAGACCGGGGTCGGTGAGGTGGGGCTCGAAGAGGGCGACGTGGAGGGCCGCGGTGACGGCTGGTTCGGCGTCCCAGAACACCGCCCCCGGTTCTTCGGACGCCTCGCGCCAGAAGCCCTCCCAGGCACTGCGGTACCGACTCGTCACGCCCATGGCCCAACTCCCCAGGATGCAGCCGTATATGACCCGCCGTAAGTGACGGGCCAGTACGGTCTACCGTGCGTGGGTTTCGGCCACAAGCACCTGGCGCGTTCCTTCACTCCTCGTTCGACGTACGTGCGCCCCCTGGTCTGCGGTGGGTGCCCGGGTCAGCGGCGGGGTGCGGTGAGTTCGAACCAGACGGTCTTCCCGGCGGCCGTACGGCTGGTTCCCCACTCCCGGGCCAGCGTGGAGACCACCCGCAGTCCGCGTCCGGTCTCGGCGGCGGGGTCGACGCCGAGCAGGGTCGGCAGGGTGTGATCGTCGTCGTCGACCTCGCACAGCAGGGTCTCGCCGCGGATCAGCCGGAGCTGGACCGGACGGCTGTGGGAGTGCCGTACGGCGTTGGTCACGAGTTCGCTGACCATGAGTTCGGCCGGGTCGGCGAGCCGGGCGAGGCCCCAGTCGTGCAGTTGCTCGCGGACGACGGCGCGGGCCCGGCGGACCTCGGCCGGGTCGAGGGCGAGCCCCCATTCGGCGACGTCCTCGGGCTCGATCCCGTTGAGCCGGGCCATCAGCAGGGCGACGTCGTCCTTGCGGCCGCCCCGGGTGTTCAGGGCACGGATGATGGTGTCGCAGGCGTCGTCCATGGAGGCGGCCGGGTGGGCGGCGGACTCGCAGAGGGTGGCGAGGCCGACGCCGATGTCCTCACCGCGCATCTCGACCAGTCCGTCGGTGCACATGACCAGCCGGTCGCCGGGTTCGACGCGCACCCGCAGCGACTCGAAGGCGACCCCGCCGACGCCGATGGGCGCGCCGGTGGGCAGGTCCAGGAGTTCGCTGCGCCCGTCGACCGCGCGGACCAGTACGGGAGGGATGTGGCCCGCGTTGGCGAGGTGCAGTTCGCTCCCGATCGGGTCGTAGACGGCGTAGAGGCAGGTGGCGAGGTAGCCGTCGCCGAGCCGCTGGGCCAGGTCGTCGAGATTGCGCAGGAGTTGGGCGGGCGGCAGGTCCATGGCCGCCATGGTCTGGACGGCGGTCCGCAACTGGCCCATCATCGCGGCCGAGTTGAGGCCGTGGCCCATCACGTCGCCGACCACCAGGGCGGTGCGGGCACCGGGGAGTTTCACGGAGTCGAACCAGTCGCCGCCGACCCGGCCGAGCAGGGTGCCCGGGAGGTAGCGGGTGGCGATGTCGCAGCCCGCCATGCGCGGCGGGATGTGCGGCAGCATGCTGTCCTGGAGGGTCTCGGCGACGCTCTCCTGGTAGGTGTACATGCGCGCGTTGTCGAGCACGAGCCCGGCGCGGGCCGCCAGTTCGGCTCCGGTGACGCGGTCCATGTCGTTGAACATCTCGCGCTCGGGGTGGCGCAGCAGGATCATGAAGCCGAGCACGACGTCGCGCGCCTTCAGCGGCACGACCAGCATCGAGCGGCCGGTGATCAGCGGCCGGATGTCGCGCTTCTCGAACTGGGAGGCGATGGCGTGGCCCATCTCCACGCTGATCCGCGGCACCAGGACCGGTTCGCCGGTGGTCATGCACTGGAAGAACGGGGTGTGCGCCGGAAAGGGCATGGCCTCGCCGACCGGGACGACGTCGTCCCAGCGGCCAGGTTCGTCGGTGTGCTCCAGGGCGACCCGGTGCCACATGGTGGTGGTGTCGGGCACACCGTCCGGGAACCCCTCGCCGGCGACGACCTGTTCGCGCAGGTAGGTGCCGGCGACGTCGGTGAAGCGGGGGACGACGGCTCTGCTGACCTCGACGATGGTGCGGGACAGGTCGAGCGAGGTGCCGATCTTCCCGCTGACCTCGGTGAGGAACTCGAGGCGCTCGCGGACGGCCGCGTACTCCAGGTCCTCGCCCTCGTCGTCGGCGAGTTCGGCGGGCACCGGGAGGCCCTGCGCGGCGACATGCGCCGCGCGCTCGCGGCGGGCCATCCGCTCGGTGCGCCGGGCCACGCCCCAGTCGGGGGTGACGGGCACCCGGTCGTTCTGGCTGAACTCCAGGATCGGGTAGCCGAGTTCGAGGACCTGGGCGACGATCCGGGCGCTCTCGTCGACGCTCATGCTGGGCAGGATCTCGGGCAGCCTGCGGGCGAGCTCCTCCGCGCCGGGGAAGTCGGTGTGCAGGGCGAAGCCGGGCGCGATGCGCTCGAAGGCGATCCCCTCGTCCCGCTCGGCCCGGCGCAGCCGCTCGGCGTCGGCGGCGAGCACCAGCAGTCGCTCGTTGCCCGGGCCGACCAGCGGGTACGCCCACCAGAGCACGTCGGCGCGGTCGCGGTCGGAGACGGTGAGCCGGGCGCGTCCGGCGGCCGGGAAGTTGAGCCGTCCGTCGAGGGAGGACTCCAGGTCGGGGCCGAGTCCGTCGTAGGCCGCGTAGGCGCCGTACGGGGTGATCTCGTCGTCCTCGGGGAGGGCGCCGGAGACGGGCAGCAGGTCGAGGACGGAGCGGCCGATGGCGTCCTCCTTGGCGGCGCCGAAGAGCCGCCGGGCGCCGGTGCTCCAGTGCGAGACGTCGCCGTCGCGGTCGACGACGACCACGGCCAGGGGGATGCGGCCGGACACACCGTCCCCAGCACCGAGGCCGGGATGCGTGTCCCGCTCGCTGCCTTGGTCCATGGCCCAGGCCCTCTCTCCCCACGGCTCCGCAAAAGATCTGTGCCGCCCGTCACTACCGTACGGTGGGCCCCCGTTGCGATGTGTGGCAATCCTGGAATTGGTTTCACCTGATCGCACCGGCGCGCAGGTCCGCGCCCCCGTGCGGCGCGCGAACCGCGTCCACCGTGCCCTGGCCGCTCCGCGCCCTCAGTCCTCGTGGCCGAGCTGGAGATCGCGTTCGGTGCGCCCGCCGCCCGCGACCTGGAGGACGGTGGCGACCGGCGGGTAGCCGGCGGCGATGACCGTGTACTCGCCCGAGGACAGGTCCACGAACCGGAACGTTCCGTCGGCGCCGGTGGTGAGGGTGTCGACGACGTTCCCGGCGGCGTCGAGCAGGGTCACCCGCGCGTCCTCCACGGGCCGTCCGCCGCCGGCCCGCACGGTGCCCTTCAGCACGGCGCCGCCCGCGAGTTCGACGTTCTGCCGGGTCTCCCGGGCGGCCTGGACGGTGACCGGGAGGGCGGCCGGGCGGAAGGCGGGGGCGCTGCCGGCGAGGGTGTACTCGCCGGCCACCAGCTCGCTGATCACATAGCCGCCCTCACGGCCGCTGCGGACGCTGGCGACGACCTCGCCGTGCACGTTGGTGAGGGTGACGGTGGCGTCCCGCACCGGGGTGCCGTCGGCGGTGAGCACGCTGCCCGCGAGCCGTCCGGCGCCGCCGAGGACGACGTCCAGCTCGACGGGCCGCTCGCCGACCGTCACGGTGACGGCCTGCGGCTGGTGGCCGCCGGCGGCGGCGATCAGGACGTACGACCCGGAGCCCGGGGTGGCCAGCGCGTACCGGCCGTCCTCGGCGCTGGCGCCGCGGCCGATCTGCCGGCCGACGGCGTCGATGAGGGTGAGCGCGGCGCGCGGCACCACGGTCCCGTCGGGGTGCTGCACCGTGCCGCAGACGGGGATCCCGGCGCCGGTGTGGGGCGACCGGGCCTGCGGGATCGGGGTGCCGGCGGCTGCCGGTGACGTTTCGGCGGTGGGATGGGACACCAGCGGTTTCTCCTTGAGGAAGCAGGCGACGAGCAGGCCGAGGACGAGCACCGGGACCAGGTAGAGGAAGATCCTGGGCATCGCGTCGGCGTAGGCGCGGATGTAGGCGTCGCGCAGCGCCGGGGGCAGCGCGTGGACGAGTTGCGGGGTGAGGGACTCGGGGTCGGGCAGGCGCGCGCCCGCCCGGACGGGGAGACGCCTGTGCAGGGCGTCGGTGAGCCGGTCGGCGAAGAGGGTCCCGAAGACGGCGGCGCCGACGCTGCCGCCGATCTGCCGGAAGTAGTTGTTGGCGCTGGTGGCGGTGCCGAGGTCGGCGGGCCGGACGGAGTTCTGCACGGCGAGGACGAGCACCGGCATCACCATGCCGATCCCGGCGCCGAGGACTGCCATCCAGATGCTGTACTGCCAGCGCGGGGTGTCGACTTCGAGGCGGGACAGCAGCCACATGCCCGCGGCGGACACGGCGCCGCCGAGCACCGGGTAGATCCGGTAGTGGCCGGTGAGGCTGATGAGCTGTCCCGCGACGATCGAGGCGCCGACGATCCCGCCCATCATGGGCAGCATCAGGAGCCCGGACTCGGTCGCCGAGGCGCCGTCGACCATCTGCAGGAAGGTCGGCAGGTAGCTGGCGGCGCCGAACAGGGCGACCCCGACGACCAGTCCGACCAGGCCGGTGACGTTGAAGACGGAGTCCCGGAACAGCCGCAGCGGGATGAGGGGTTCGGCGGCGTAGTGCTCGGCGACGGCGAACAGCACTCCGGCGACCAGCGCGCCCGCGCCAAGACCGAGGATGACGCGCGAGCCCCAGTCGTACTCCGTCCCACCCCAACTGGTCAGCAGCACAAGGCAGGTGGAGGCGGCGGCGAGCAGCAGCGTGCCCACCACGTCGAACCGGCCCCGGACCTTCGGCTTCGGCAGTTTGAGCACGACGGTGACGACGGCGAGCGTGACCAGCCCGAAGGGCACGTTGACGTAGAAGCACCAGCGCCAGGAGAGGTGGTCGGTGAAGTAGCCGCCGAGCAGCGGCCCGGCGACCGAGGCGAGGCCGAAGGCGGCGCCGATCAGGCCCATGAAGCGGCCGCGCTGCCGGGGCGGCACGATGTCGGCGATGATCGCCTGCACGCCGATCATCAACCCGCCCGCGCCGACGCCCTGGAGGGCGCGGAAGGCGATCAGCTGGTCCATGTTCTGCGCCCGCCCGGCCAGCGCCGAGCCGACGGCGAAGACGAGGATCGCGAACTGGAAGACACCCTTGCGGCCGATGAGGTCGCCGAGTTTGCCGTAGACGGGGAGGCCGACGGTGGAGGTGAGCAGGTAGGCGGTGATCGCCCAGGACATCCGGTCGAGGCCGTGCAGCTCGCCGACGATCTTCGGCAGCGCGGTGGCGACGATCATCTGGTCCAGCGCGGCGAGGAGCAGGGCGAGCATCAGCCCGCAGAAGACCAGCCGGGTGCGGCGCGGCCCGAGTCCGGAGACCGGGGCGGGTTCCGGCACGGGGACGTCCGCGGGCACCACGGCCGGCTCCTCGTACTGCACCAGCGTCGTTCCGCCCACGTACCGCTCCCCTCGTCGCGCCTGCGCACAATTGCCGCCTTATTTCCCGTAGGGCGACAACTGTGAGCAAGCGCGACGAGTTACGGCACGAGACCGGCCGATCCGGAGATCCACCCGAACCGGTGAGGGAGCCAACACCCGCTGTTCATCGGGAGGTTGCTCACCTCCGTGTGAACCGGTACGTGAACCGGTACTACTTCTCGACCTCGGTGGCGAGCTTGTCGAGCACCTGGTCGTAGATCCGGCCGAGGCCCTTGGGCGCGAAGGTCTTCTCGAAGAAGCCGCCGATGCCGCCGGCGCCCTGCCAGGTGGTGTGCACGACGACCCGGGACTTCCCCTCGCCGGCCGGGGTGACCCGCCAGGTGGTGACCATGGAGGAGTTGCGGTCCTTCTCGACCAGCTCGCCGTCGGTGGGCTCGCTGACCTCCAGGAGGCAGTCCCGGACCCGCTTGCTGGTGGCCTGCAGCTTCCAGTGGACGAGGGTGCCCTCGCCGTCGCCGCCCTCGCGCACCTCGTACTCGCTGAAGTGCTCGGGGAGCAGCTTCGCGCGCGTGCCGCTGTAGTCGGCGATCGCGTCGAACACCGTCTCCGCGTCCGCGCCGACGATCCGCTCCGTGGTGGCCTCGACCTGCGCCATCGCTTTCCTCCAGCACCTGAGTTCTCGGGGTTGCCCCAAGCCAACCACCCCGGCGCCCGGCCGCCCAAATCGGGGTGCCCAAGCGATCGGAAACGTGATCGGAAACGGCGTTCGCGCGGTCTCCACAGATCGTTCGCACGATCATGGGAACAGATGTTCTATTCTGTGGGCAGTGCTACCGAGGAGGCGTCATGCGCTGGGAGAACCTCACCGAGGAGGCCGATCACGGCCGGGCCGGCACCGCGCTGTTCGGCGCGGACGCGGTCACCACCCGGACCTTCGACACGCCCGAGTTCCGGGGGATCACGTTCCACGAGGTGCGGGCGCGGTCGATCATCAACCGGGTGCCGGGCGCCTCGCGGATGCCGTTCGAGTGGACGGTGAACCCGTACCGGGGCTGCACGCACGCGTGCGTGTACTGCTTCGCCCGCAAGACCCACAGCTACCTGGACCTGGACACCGGGATCGGCTTCGACACCCAGATCGTGGTCAAGGTCAACGCCCCGGAGCTGCTCCGCCGCCAGCTGGGCTCGCGCCGCTGGCTCGGCGACCACATCGCGATGGGCACCAACGTCGACTGCTACCAGCGCGCCGAGGGCCGCTACGGGCTGATGCCGGGGATCATCTCCGCCCTCACCGAGCACGCCAACCCGTTCTCGATCCTGACCAAGGGCACCCTGATCCTGCGCGACCTGGACCTGCTGCGCCGGGCGGCGGACGTCACGGACGTCGGCATCTCGGTCTCGGTCGGCTTCGTCGACCCCGAGCTGTGGCGCACCGTGGAGCCGGGCACCCCGGCCCCCGAGCGCCGGCTCCACGTGGTCCGCGCCCTCGCGGAGGCGGGCATCGGCTGCGGGGTCCTGATGGCACCCGTGATCCCGTTCCTCGGCGACCACCCGGCCCAGCTCCGGGCCACCGTGCGGGCGATCGCGGCGGCCGGGGCCACCTCGGTGACGCCCCTGGTGCTGCATCTGCGGCCGGGCGCCCGCGAGTGGTTCATGAGCTGGCTCGCGGCCCACCACCCGCACCTGGTCCGGCGCTACGAGCGGCTGTACGCGGAGGGCGCCTACGCGCCCAAGTGGTACCAGCGCCGGATCACCCGTCAGGTGCACGAGCTGGCCGAGGAGTACGGCATCGGGCCGAACCGCGCGGGCACCGCCCGCCGGATACCGGTCCCGCCGGCGGAGGAGGAGCCCGCGCTGCCGGAGCCGACCCAGCTCACCCTGCTCTGACCGGGTCGCGGGCCGGGGGCGTTCGGGCGCAACCCTCGGACCAATTGGGTCATTCATCGTCAGAATGCGTTCTTCCGGGCCCCGTTTCCGGGACGATGCGGCGAGGACCGTGGCACGTGCGGTCCGCTCCCCTCCGTCCTGGGAGGACCCATGCGAACACGCGCAGCCGTGCTGTGCGCCGTCGCCGCCGTCGTCGCCGGTTCGTTCACCGTCCCGCCCGCGACCGCCGCCACCCGAGCCCCCGTCCAGGCCTCCCCGGTGACCTGGAAGAAGTGCGGCACCACCGACTACCCGACGCTGCAGTGCGGCTCGGTCAAGGTGCCCCTCGACCACCGCAACCCGCGCGGGCGGCAGATCACGCTCGCCCTCTCGCGCGTCCCGCACACCGCGCCGGCCTCTCAGGGGCCGCTGCTGGTCAACCCCGGCGGCCCCGGCGGCAGCGGGCTGGCCCTCGCCGGCTTCGTGGCGTCCACGCTGCCCAAGAAGGTGGCCGCCCGGTACGACGTCATCGGCTTCGACCCGCGCGGCGTCGGGAAGAGCACCCCGGCGATCGACTGCGCCCCCGGCTACTTCGACCCGGTGCGCCCCGACTCGGTCCCGGCCACCCCCGCCCTCGAACAGGCGAACCTCGAGCGGGTGCGGTCCTTCGCGGCGGCCTGCGGCAAGAAGTACGAGCGCCTGCTGCCGTACCTCGACACGGTCGACGCCGCACAGGACCTCGACTCGATCCGCCAGGCCCTCGGCGCCCGGCAGGTCAGCTACTTCGGCTACTCCTACGGCACCTACCTGGGCGCGGTCTACGCGAAACTGCACCCGGACCGGATCCACCGCCTGGTCCTGGACTCGATCGTCGACCCCACGGGTGTCTGGTACGACGACAACCTGAGCCAGGACTACGCGTTCAACGACCGCCAGCGCGCCCTGATGGCGTGGATCGCCAAGTACGACTCGACGTACAAGCTCGGCACCGACCCGGAGAAGGTCGAGGCCAAGTGGTACGCCATGCGGGCCGCACTGGCGAAGAAGCCGGCCGGCGGCAAGGTGGGCGCCTCGGAGCTGGAGGACACCTTCATCCCCGGCGGCTACTACAACGGCTACTGGCCCTACCTGGCCGACGCGTTCTCCGCCTACGTCAACGGCAGGAAGACGGCCGCCCTGGTCGAGGCGTACCAGAACTTCGCCGCCGTCGACGCGTCCGGCGACAACGGCTACAGCGTGTACGCGGCCGTCCAGTGCCGGGACTCCTCCTGGCCGCGGGACTGGAACCAGTGGCGCAAGGACAACTGGGCGGCGTACGCGAAGGCGCCGTTCATGGTCTGGAACAACGCCTGGTACAACGCGTCCTGCGCCTACTGGCCGACGAAGGCGCTACGGCCGACGGACATCGCCAATGCCGGGCTCCCGCCGGTCCTCCTCTTCCAGGCGACGGACGACGCGGCCACTCCCTACCAGGGCGGCGTCACCGTCCACCGTCTGCTGGCCGGCTCCCGCCTGGTGGTGGAGCAGGGCGGCGGCAACCACGGCATCACGCTCAGCGGCAACACCTGCCTGGACGGCCACCTCGCCGCCTACCTGGCCGACGGCACGGTCCCGCACGGCGCCGGCTCCGTCGACGCGGTCTGCGCGAAGACGCCCGACCCGAAGCCCCTCACTGCCAAGGCGGCCTCGACGTCGTCCCGCGGCTCGACCCTGCACGGTCTGCTGGGCTTCCGCGGCTGAGCCGGTCCTGACGTCCCGTCGGCCCGCAGTTCCTGACGGAGTTCGAGGCGCCGGCGGTGGTGGCGGCCTGACACCGAATCCCGGGCGGGCGGGGCCGTCCGCTCCCCGGGCCTAGGGTGCCGTCATGACCGACGACTCGCCGCACGGCCGCTCCCTCCGTATCCGCCCGATGGCCCTCGCCGACTGCGACCGGGTCTCCGAGATACGCGTCCGGGGCTGGCAGTACGCCTACCGGGGCCTCATGCCGCAGCCGTTCCTCGACGGGCTCAGCGTCGAGCGGGACGCCGAGCGGCGCAGGGCCCGGTTCCTGGACGGCCGGGACGGGGTGACCGAGCTGGTGGCCGAGCGGGGCGGCACGATCGTCGGGTGGGCGGCGCACGGGCCGTACCGGGACGGTGAAGTGCGCACCGGGGACGCCGAGTTGTACGCCCTCTACGTGGACGCCGCGCACCTCGGCACCGGCGCCGGGCGGGCGCTGCTCGCGACGGTCCTGGAGCAGTGCGCCGGGCACCCGCGGGTGTACCTGTGGGTGCTCAGGGAGAACGCGCGCGCCCGGCGGTTCTACGAGCTCGCGGGCTTCACGGCCGACGGGGTCGAGGAGCCGTACGAGGTCGACGGGGTGCCGGTGCCCGAGGTGCGGTACGTCAGGGAGCCGGGCGTCACCTCTGCCTAGGGATGCGGGCGAGGGCCTGGACCGCCGCCTCGGCGAGGGTGGGGTGGGCCAGGGCCTCGGTCAGGACGCGGCGGGCGCGGGTGTCGCCGAGGGTGCCGAGGCCGTCCACACAGGCCAGGGCGACCCTGCGGTAGGGGTCGTACGGGCGCAGCCGGCGTTCCAGGGTGGTGATCAGGGCCGGCACGGACTCGGGCGCGCGGAGTTCGACCAGCAGCCGGACGGGCTGCAGGGCGTAGGCGACGCGGAGTTCGTTGGTGGCGAGGGCGGCGGCCGCGCGGGCGGTGCGCGGGTCCCGGAGGCGGGCGAGGGCGTGGGCGGCGGAGACGCAGCGGGGCGGGTCGCGGTGGTTGAGCAGGAGGACCAGGGTCTCGAAGGCCCGCGGGTCACCGGCCGTCCCCAGCCGGAACGCGGCCAGCTCCCTGGCCCACAGAGGCTGTCCCGCCGCGGTGAGCACCTCCGCCAGTTCGCCGTGGTCCTCGGTGGCCAGGAGCCGGTCGAAGGCAGCCGTCCCCTGCGACTCCTGCCGCAAACGCTCCGTGAGTGATCGCAACTCTTCGTCCACGAAGCCCAGCGTAGAGGGGTTGCGGCAGGCGAGGGACGTACATCACAAACTCGGAGGGCTGGCGCGCTCGTTACCCGCCGGTTAAGCTCAATCGAGCGAGTCACCCACTCGCAGTAACGCTCACGCCGGTTTGGTGACGCAGCCGTCGTGAGTAAGCAGGTCGGTTCGGTACCTCGTACCGCAGTACGACCCGGCTCCGGGACAGGGCCGGTCGGAATCCGCCGCCGCCGGGCGTGTGCGCGCCCGTGGCGGCAGCACCGGGCGTGTGCGCTCGCAGCCCGGCACCACCCGCATTCACGCAGCCCTCTCCGCACCCGGTGCGCCCCTCGGCGCACCCGGGCGCGTTTCCAGTCGTCACCCTCATTCCTGGAGTCCCGCGATGGCCACTCCCCAGTCCGACCCTTCCCTGTCCCCGCTCAGGACGATCGCCGTCGTCGGCCTCGGCACCATGGGCACCGGTATCACCGAGGTCCTGGCGACGGCCGGCCGCGAGGTGATCGGCATCGACATCAGCGAGGCGCAGGCCGGCAGGTCCCTCGCCGCCCTGGAGGCCGCCACCGCGCGCGCCGTGGCGCGCGGCAGGCTGACCGAGCAGGAGCGCTCCGACACCCTCGCCCGGATCCGCGTCGGCACCGACCTGACGGCCGCCGCCGACGCCGACCTCGTCATCGAGGTGGTCCCGGAGTCGTACGAGATCAAGCACCAGGTCCTGCGGGAGCTGGACGGCATCGTGCGCCCCGAGACGATCCTCGCCACCGGCACCAACGCGCTCTCCGTGACCCGGCTGGCCGCCGACTCGGCCCGCCCCGAGCGCGTCCTCGGCCTGCACTTCTTCAACCCGGCCCCGGCGATGAAGCTGGTCGAGGTGGTCTCCTCGGTGCTCACCGCGCCCGGCGCCGTCGCCGCCGTCACCGACCTGGCGATCGAACTGGGCAAGGAGCCGGTCGCGGTCGGCGACCGCCCCGGCTTCGTCGCCGACGGCCTGCTGTTCGGCTACCTCAACCAGGCGGCCGCGATGTACGAGGCGAAGTACGCCTCCCGCGAGGACATCGACGCGGCGATGCGGCTCGGCTGCGGCCTGCCGATGGGCCCCCTCGCCCTGCTGGACCTGATCGGCATCGACACGGCCCGTACGGTCCTGGAGGCCATGTACGCCGAGTCCCGCGACCGCCTGCACGCCCCCGCCCCGATCCTCAAACAGCTCAGCGAGGCGGGCCTGACCGGCCGCAAGTCGGGCCGCGGCTTCTACTCCTACGAGGCCCCTGGCAGCCCCGCCGTGGTCCGGGACGCGCTGACCCCGCTGGACGGCGCCGCGCCCACCCCGGGGCGCACGGTCCGCTCGGTCGGCGTCGCCGGCTCCGGCACCATGGCCTCCGGGATCGCCGAGGTCTTCGCCAAGGCCGGGTACGAGGTCGTCCTCGCCGCCCGCAGCGAGGAGAAGGCGCAGGCCGCCAAGGCCCGCATCGGCAAGTCCCTGGACCGCTCCGTCGGCAAGGGCCGGATGACCGCCGAGGCGGCCGCGCAGACCCTGGACCTGATCACCCCGGCCGGTTCGTACGACGCCTTCGCGGACGTCGACCTGGCCGTCGAGGCGGTCGCCGAGGACCTGGAGGTCAAGCGGCAGCTGTTCCAGGCCCTGGACAAGGTCTGCAAGCCGGGCGCGGTGCTCGCCACCACCACCTCCTCGCTGCCGGTCGTCGCCTGCGCCCGTGCCACCTCGCGGCCGCAGGACGTGATCGGCATGCACTTCTTCAACCCGGCGCCGGCCATGAAGCTGGTCGAGGTCGTCCGCACCGTGCTCACCGCCGAGGACGTCCACGCCACGGTCCGCGAGGTCTGCGGCCGCATCCGGAAGCACGCCGTCGACTGCGGGGACCGGGCCGGGTTCATCGTGAACGCGCTGCTGTTCCCGTACCTGAACAACGCGATCAAGATGGTCGAGGAGCACTACGCCTCCCTCGACGACATCGACGCGGCGATGAAGCTCGGCGGCGGCTACCCGATGGGGCCGTTCGAGCTCCTGGACGTGGTCGGCCTGGACGTCTCGCTCGCCATCGAGAAGGTGCTGCACCGGGAGTTCCGCGACCCGGGCCTCGCACCCGCGCCGCTCCTGGAGCACCTGGTGGCCGCGGGCTGCCTCGGCCGCAAGACCGGCCGTGGCTTCCGCGAATATGCCCGCCGCTGACGGCGTCGGCGACTGGTTCCGGGACGAGCAGGACTGGGGCGGACTGCTCGACCCGGGCGGCCGTCCCCCGCCCGCCCGGCCCTGCGGTCCCCCGCCCGTCGCGGGCGGGGGAAACCCCGGACCTGCGCATCAAGCTGCGCACATGCAGTACGTTCGGGTCATGTCCCAGCCCGCCAAGTCCTCACGTACCCCCGCCACGCCCGACGCGCCGGAGAGCGCCGCGGGCAGCCGCGCGGCGGCCCAGCGGCTCAAGATGCGCCGGGAGCTGGCGGCCGCCGCGATGGAGCTCTTCGCGACGAAGGGGTACGAGGCGACCACCGTCGACGAGATCGCGGCCGCGGCCGGGGTGGCCCGCCGCACCTTCTTCCGCCACTTCCGCTCCAAGGAAGAGGCGATCTTCCCGGACCACGACGACACCCTGATCCGCGCCGAGGCCGTGCTGAACGCGGCCCCGGCCCACGAGCACCCGCTCGACACGGTGTGCCGCGGCATCAAGGAAGTCATGAGGATGTACGCGGCCCGGCCGGACATCTCGGTCGCCCGCTACAAGCTCACCCGCGAGGTACCCACCCTCCGCGAGGCCGAGATCGCGTCGGTGGCCCGCTACGAGCGTCTCTTCACCCGCTATCTCCTGGGCCACTTCGACGAGCACGCCCACGCGGACGACGCGAACGACGACCCGCTGCTGGCCGAGGTCGCGGCGTCCGCGGTGGTCACCGCCCACAACCACGTGCTGCGGCGCTGGCTGCGGGCGGGCGGGCAGGGGGACGTCGAACTGCAGCTGGACCACGCCTTCGCGATCGTCCGGAAGACGTTCGGGAACGGGATCGGGGCCGGCAGAGAGGCTGCGCCCCGCCCGGCCGCGCCGGCCTCGGTCGCCTCGCAGGGGGAGGTGCTGGTGACGGTGGCCAGGACCGATGCGCCGCTCGACGAAGTGATGCGCACGATCGAGCAGGCGCTGAAGGAGCGGTCGTAACGCGACGCCGATGGTGAGCCGTGGTCACAGAACCGCGGCTCCGCCGCGCGTCCTCGAACGCCGGACGGGCTGAATCCTCGTCGGCCGCGCCCTGACGCATGCGTCACGCAGCCTCTGTGAGCCACGCCTCGCGGCCCGCCCCTGACATCCGGACGTCTCCCACAAGACGGCCCATTTTCCCCTACTCGCCAGTAGGTTTGATCGATCATCGCTCATTTGTTACGTAAAGATTTCATCTGAGAGCGATTCCTGGCACTCAGTGCCTTGCGACCTGACACGCGGTGTCATACCTTCAAGGGGTCCGGCCTGTCCCGGTGAGCCGATCGGCCCACCCGTCGGACGCCTGCGTCACAGGCAACCTCCCGCGCCACAAAGCGCTGCCGAAGCACCACCCCCGCCGAACCGACGGCACCTCTCTGGAAACCCTCAGCAGCACCGACGTAACCCTCAGCGCCCCTTCCCTCGGGGGCGCGTACCGCCGGAGGCAACACCGTGACCACTCAGGCCATTCTGGACGCGATCCAGTCGCCGGAATCGACGCCGGCCGACTTCGCCGCCCTGCCGCTTCCCGAGTCGTACCGTGCGATCACCGTGCACAAGGACGAGACGGACCTGTTCGCGGGCCTGGAGACCCGCGACAAGGACCCGCGCAAGTCGATCCACCTCGACGAGGTCCCCCTGCCCGAGCTGGGCCCGGGCGAGGCCCTGGTCGCCGTCATGGCATCGAGTGTCAACTACAACTCGGTGTGGACCTCGATCTTCGAGCCGCTGTCGACCTTCGGCTTCCTGGAGCGCTACGGCCGTACGAACGAGCTGGCCAAGCGGCACGACCTGCCGTACCACATCATCGGCTCCGACCTCGCGGGCGTCGTCCTGCGTACCGGCCCCGGCGTCAACGCCTGGAAGCCCGGTGACGAGGTCGTCGCGCACTGCCTGAGCGTGGAGCTGGAGTCCAGCGACGGGCACAACGACACGATGCTCGACCCCGAGCAGCGGATCTGGGGCTTCGAGACCAACTTCGGCGGCCTCGCCGAGATCGCGCTCGTCAAGTCCAACCAGCTGATGCCCAAGCCGGACCACCTCAGCTGGGAGGAGGCCGCGGCCCCGGGCCTGGTCAACTCCACCGCCTACCGCCAGCTGGTCTCCCGCAACGGCGCCGGCATGAAGCAGGGCGACAACGTCCTGATCTGGGGCGCGAGCGGCGGGCTCGGCTCGTACGCCACCCAGTTCGCGCTGGCCGGCGGCGCCAACCCCATCTGTGTCGTGTCCTCGCCGCAGAAGGCGGACATCTGCCGGGCGATGGGCGCCGAGGCGATCATCGACCGCAACGCAGAGGACTACAAGTTCTGGAAGAACGAGCAGGAACAGGACCCGCGCGAGTGGAAGCGCTTCGGCAAGCGCATCCGGGAGCTCACCGGCGGCGAGGACATCGACATCGTCTTCGAGCACCCCGGCCGCGAGACCTTCGGCGCCTCCGTCTTCGTCACCCGCAAGGGCGGCACCATCACCACCTGCGCCTCCACCTCGGGCTACATGCACGAGTACGACAACCGCTACCTGTGGATGTCCCTGAAGCGGATCATCGGCTCGCACTTCGCCAACTACCGCGAGGCCTGGGAGGCCAACCGGCTGATCGCGAAGGGCAAGATCCACCCGACCCTGTCGAAGGTCTACTCCCTGGAGGAGACCGGCCAGGCCGCCTACGACGTGCACCGCAACCTGCACCAGGGCAAGGTCGGCGTCCTGTGCCTCGCCCCCGAGGAGGGCCTCGGCGTGCGCGACAAGGAGATGCGCGCCAAGCACCTCGACGCCATCAACCGCTTCCGCAACATCTGAGACACCCGAGGTCATAGATGACTGAGCGTCAGATCGCCGACGGGGCACGTGTGAAGGACCGGCCGTGGCTCATGCGCACGTACGCCGGGCACTCCACGGCCGAGGCGTCCAACGAGCTGTACCGGCGCAACCTCGCCAAGGGCCAGACGGGTCTGTCGGTGGCGTTCGACCTGCCGACGCAGACCGGCTACGACCCCGACCACATCCTCGCCCGCGGCGAGGTCGGCCGGGTGGGCGTGCCCGTCTCGCACCTCGGTGACATGCGCCGGCTGTTCCAGGACATCCCGCTGGAGCAGATGAACACCTCGATGACGATCAACGCCACCGCCATGTGGCTGCTGGCGCTCTACCAGGTCGTCGCGGAGGAGCAGGGCGCGGACGTCACCAAGCTGCAGGGGACGACGCAGAACGACATCGTCAAGGAGTACCTGTCCCGGGGGACGCACGTCTTCCCGCCGGGGCCTTCGCTCCGCCTGACGACGGACATGATCGCGTACACGGTCTCCCACCTCCCGAAGTGGAACCCGATCAACATCTGCAGCTACCACCTGCAGGAGGCGGGCGCCACGCCGGTCCAGGAGATCGCGTACGCGATGTCCACCGCGATCGCCGTCCTCGACGCGGTGCGCGACAGCGGCCAGGTGCCGCGGGAGCGCATGGGCGACGTCGTCGCCCGCATCTCCTTCTTCGTGAACGCCGGCGTCCGGTTCGTCGAGGAGATGTGCAAGATGCGCGCGTTCGGCCGCATCTGGGACCAGGTCACCCGCGAGCGGTACGGCATCGAGGACCCCAAGCAGCGCCGGTTCCGGTACGGCGTCCAGGTCAACTCCCTCGGGCTGACCGAGGCACAGCCGGAGAACAACGTCCAGCGGATCGTCCTGGAGATGCTGGCGGTGACGCTGTCGAAGGACGCACGCGCGCGTGCCGTGCAGCTCCCCGCCTGGAACGAGGCGCTCGGCCTGCCCCGGCCCTGGGACCAGCAGTGGTCGCTGCGCATCCAGCAGGTGCTCGCCCACGAGAGCGACCTGCTGGAGTACGACGACATCTTCGAGGGCTCGCACGTCATCGAGGCGAAGGTCGCCCAGCTGGTCGAGGACTCGCTCGCGGAGATGGAGCGGATCCAGGAGATGGGCGGCGCGATGGCGGCCGTCGAGTCGGGCTATCTGAAGTCGCAGCTGGTGGCGTCGCACGCCGAGCGGCGGGGCCGGATCGAGTCCGGCCAGGAGAAGATCGTCGGCGTCAACATCTTCGAGACCACCGAGCCGAACCCGCTCACCGCCGACCTGGACACCGCGATCCAGACGGTGGACCCGGCGGTCGAGGCGCGGGTCGTCGAGGCGATCGGGCGCTGGCGCGACACCCGCTACCAGCCGCCGTTCAACCACCCCCGGCCCTGCAAGGCCCTGGAGCGGCTGAAGGAGGCCGCCAAGGGCACCGGCAACCTCATGGAGGCCACCCTGGAGTGCGCCCGTGCGGGCGTGACGACCGGCGAGTGGGCGGGCGCGCTGCGGGAGGTGTTCGGCGAGTTCCGGGCACCCACCGGGGTCTCCTCGGCTCCGATCGCGGTCCCCGTCGAGCCGGGCTCGGCGCTGGCCGAGGTGCGGGCCAGGGTGGACGCCACCGCGCGCGACCTGGGCAGCGGCAAGCTCCGCTTCCTGGTCGGCAAGCCGGGTCTCGACGGTCACTCCAACGGCGCCGAGCAGATCGCGGTGCGCGCCCGGGACGCCGGCTTCGAGGTGGTCTACCAGGGCATCCGCCTCACCCCCGAGCAGATCGTGGACGCGGCCCTGGCCGAGGACGTGCACGCGGTCGGCCTGTCGATCCTGTCCGGGTCGCACGCCCAGCTGGTCCCGGACGTCCTGGAACGACTCCGTGTGGCCGGTGCCACAGATATACCGGTGATCGCCGGTGGCATCATCCCGAACGGTGATGCCGAGCAGCTCAGGGAAGCCGGAGTGGCCGCGGTCTTCACCCCGAAGGACTTCGACATCACCGGAATCATCGGCCGCATCGTCGACGAGATCCGGAAAGCGAACAAGCTCGACCCCCTGGAGGTCCCCGCATGACCGCCCGCCCGTCGCCCGCCACCACCCCTCCAACGAGCGGCTACGCCGCACACCTTCCCTCTGTCAACCGGCTCCGCCCGCGGCGCTCCTGCCTGGCCGTGCCCGGCTCGAACCCCCGCTTCCTGGAGAAGGCCCAGGGTCTCCCGGCGGACCAGGTCTTCCTCGACCTGGAGGACGCGTGCGCGCCGCTCGCCAAGCCCGGGGCGCGGCACACCATCGTCAAGTTCCTCAACGAGGGCGACTGGACCGGCAAGACGCGCGTGGTGCGGGTCAACGACTGGACGACCGAGTGGACGTACCGTGACGTCGTGACCGTGGTCGAGGGCGCCGGGCAGAACCTCGACTGCATCATGCTGCCGAAGGTGCAGACGGCGCAGCAGGTGGTCGCGCTCGACCTCCTGCTGACCCAGATCGAGAAGACCATGGGCTTCGAGGTCGGCAAGATCGGCATCGAGGCGCAGATCGAGAACGCGCAGGGCCTCAACAACGTCAACGAGATCGCCACCGCGTCCCAGCGCGTCGAGACGATCATCTTCGGCCCGGCCGACTTCATGGCGTCCATCAACATGAAGACGCTGGTCGTGGGCGAGCAGCCGCCCGGCTACCCGGCGGACGCCTACCACTACATCCTGATGAAGATCCTGATGGCCGCCCGCGCCAACAACCTCCAGGCGATCGACGGCCCCTACCTCCAGATCCGCAACGTCGACGGCTACCGCGAGGTCGCGCAGCGCGCCGCCGCGCTCGGCTTCGACGGCAAGTGGGTGCTGCACCCGGGCCAGGTCGAGGCGTCCAACGAGATCTTCTCGCCGTCCCAGGAGGACTACGACCACGCCGAGCTGATCCTGGACGCGTACGACTACTACACGTCCGAGGCGGGCGGCAAGAAGGGCTCCGCGATGCTCGGCGACGAGATGATCGACGAGGCCAGCCGCAAGATGGCCCTGGTCATCTCCGGCAAGGGCCGGGCCGCCGGCATGCAGCGCACGTCCAAGTTCGAGATCCCGGAGGCGTGAGCGCGATGCAGTTCGGACGCACGTACGAGGAGTTCGAGGTCGGGGCGACGTACAAGCACTGGCCCGGAAAGACGGTCACGGAGTACGACGACCACCTGTTCTGTCTCCTCACCATGAACCACCACCCGCTCCACATGGACACGAACTACGCCGAGAGGACGACGGATTTCGGCAGGAACGTGGTGGTCGGGAACTACGTCTACTCGCTGCTGCTCGGCATGTCCGTGCCGGACATCTCGGGCAAGGCGATCGCCAACCTGGAGATCGAGTCGCTCAAGCACGTGGCGCCGACCTTCCACGGCGACACGATCTACGGCCAGACGACCGTGCTCGACAAGTGGCCCTCGAAGTCGAAGGACGACCGCGGGATCGTCCACGTCGAGACCAAGGGTTACAAGCAGGACGGCACGCTGGTGTGCATCTTCCGCCGCAAGGTGATGGTGCCGACCGAGACGTACATCAAGGAGCGCGGCGGCGAGCAGCCGGGCCGCCCCGAGCTGAAGGAACAGGGGAAGTAAGCGATGGCCCGTCTCGCCCAGACCGCCGGTCTGACCGACGTCCAGCAGGAGATCCTCTCCACCGTCCGCGACTTCGTGGACAAGGAGATCATCCCGGTCGCCACCGAGCTGGAGCACCGCGACGAGTACCCGCAGCAGATCGTCGACGGTCTCAAGGAGCTCGGCCTGTTCGGCCTGATGATCCCCGAGGAGTACGGCGGCCTGGGCGAGTCCCTCCTGACGTACGCGCTGTGCGTCGAGGAGATCGCCCGCGGGTGGATGTCCGTCTCGGGGATCATCAACACGCACTTCATCGTGGCGTACATGCTCAAGCAGCACGGCACGCAGGAGCAGAAGGACCACTTCCTGCCGCGGATGGCGGCCGGCGACATCAGGGGCGCGTTCTCGATGTCGGAGCCGGGCCTCGGCTCGGACGTCTCCGCCATCACCTCGAAGGCGGTGAAGGACGGCGACGAGTACGTCCTGAACGGCCAGAAGATGTGGCTGACGAACGGCGGCACGTCCTCCCTCGTGGCCGTCCTGGTGCGGAGTGACGAAGGCCACCCCGAGGGCACGGCCCCGCACAAGTCGATGACGACCTTCCTGGTGGAGAAGGAGCCCGGCTTCGGTGAGGTGCGCCCCGGTCTCACGATCCCGGGCAAGATCGACAAGATGGGCTACAAGGGCGTCGACACCACCGAGCTGATCATGGACGGGCTGCGGATCCCGGCCGATCGGGTGCTCGGTGGGGTCACCGGCCGAGGATTTTACCAAATGATGGACGGCGTCGAGGTCGGCCGGGTCAACGTGGCGGCGCGTGGCTGCGGTGTCGCGCAGCGTGCGTTCGAGCTGGGCGTCCGGTACGCCCAGCAGCGTCACACTTTCGGCAAGGCGATCGCCCAGCACCAGGCCATCCAGTTCAAGCTGGCGGAGATGGCCACCAAGGTCGAGGCCGCGCATGCCATGATGGTCAACGCGGCACGCAAAAAGGACTCCGGGGAACGAAACGACCTTGAGGCCGGGATGGCGAAGTACCTCGCCTCCGAGTACTGCAAGGAGGTCGTGGAGGATGCCTTCCGGATCCACGGCGGCTACGGCTTCTCCAAGGAGTACGAGATCGAACGTCTCTACCGTGAGGCGCCGATGTTGCTGATCGGCGAAGGTACCGCCGAGATCCAGAAAATGATCATCGGGCGAAGGCTGCTCGAAGAGTATCGATTCCAGGGCTGATTGTCCCGGTACGGGGTGTTTTCTTCGAGAAGAAGATCACACCCCGTCAACGGTCTTCGGCCGCCGACTCGGCTTCCTGGCTTGCCCAGTTGTGGCCCCCGACCGGTACGATCCCGGAAAGCCGCCGTCCCCAATTCCCGCGCGGCATCATCCGCTACGAAGGTCATCCATGCCCCACAGCCAAACCTCTGCACATCGAGACAGCCTGGCCGGCGTACGCCTCGCGCGCGGAGCATCGCCGTGGCTTCTCCCGACCGTCGCCACCGCAGCCGTCAGCCTCCTGCGCGCCCGTCGCTCCGGCGCCGCCAAGGCCGTCGCCCTGCCCGCCACCGCGCTCGCGGCGGGCATGCTGTGGTTCTTCCGCGACCCCGAGCGTGAGATCGCCCAGGGCCGCGTCATCTCCCCCGCCGACGGTGTGGTGCAGAGCATCATGCCGTGGAAGGACGGACGCACCCGGGTCGCGATCTTCATGAGCCCGCTCAACGTCCACGTCAACCGCGCGCCCCTCGCGGGCGAGGTGACGTCGGTGGAGCACATCCCCGGTGGCTTCGTTCCCGCCTTCAACAAGGAGAGCGAGAACAACGAGCGCGTAGTCTGGCATTTCGACACCGAACTCGGCGACATCGAGATGATCCAGATCGCCGGCGCGGTGGCCCGCCGTATCGTCCCCTACGTCCCGCAGGGCACGAAGGTCGAGCAGGGCGACCGCATCGGTCTGATCCGCTTCGGCTCGCGTGTCGACATCTACCTGCCGGAGGGCGTGGACGTCGCGGTCGAGGTCGGCCAGAAGACCGTGGCTGGGGTGACTCGCATTGACCGTGATTGATCCTGAGACCCAGGCGGGCTGGGTGCCCGAGGCCGACCAGATCGGCGACGACGAGGAGGAGATGCCGCTCTCTCTCCGCCTCTCGATAGCGGACACCCTCACGCTCGGCAACGCCACCTGCGGCTTCATGGCGGTGTACTTCACCACCACCGGCATCCTGATCCCGCACCTCACCGGGGACGACCAGTCGGCCGGCATGGCGCGCCACAGCGCCGCCACCGCGGTCATCCTCATGCTCTGCGCGGCGGTCTTCGACCTGTTCGACGGCCTGGTGGCGCGCAAGCTGCGCTCCTCCCCCATGGGCGCGGAGCTGGACAACCTCTCCGACCTGATCAGCTTCGGCCTCGCGCCGGCGTACTTCGTGCTCGTCTACGGCATGGTCGCCGACGACGCGTACCAGAAGGTGGCCGCGGTCGGAGCGGTGGTGGTGCTGCTGGCGGTGGTGCTGCGGCTGGCGCGCTTCAGCTGCGTGACCCCGCCGAACGGCATGTTCCAGGGCATGCCGAGCCCCTTCGGTGCCCTGACGGTCGTCTCCATCGTCCTGCTGGAGCTCCCCTTCGTGGCGACGCTGCTCGCCATCCTGGGCACGGCCTGGCTGATGGTGAGCCGGGTGGAGTACCCGAAGCCCCGTGGCCGCCTCGCGGTCGCGATGCTGGCCTGGATCGTCCTGTCGATGGGGCTCCTGGTCTCCTGGGCCTTCGACGCGCCCAGCGGCCAGCTCCTCCTCCAGACCGGCTGCGCGCTGCAGCTGGTGATGGGCGCGGTGATCCCGCTGTTCGCCACGGCCCGCCGGGTGAACAACTTCCGCGACAACAGGCGCGAGGCGCGGGCGGCGCAACTGCCCTGACGCTCGCCGGAACGTGAAACGGGTGTGGCCCGAGCCTTCGAGGCTCGGGCCACACCCGTTTCGGCTTCAAGGGCACACGGAGGTGGCCTTTGACCGGTCAACCACCCCGGGCTGCGGCCGAGTTGCGCAGGGCGAGACCGGGGAGGACGGTGGAATTGGGCTGAACTTTACCGGGGTTTGCCCCAATGCGGGGGATGGGGGCGGCCCCTCTTTTCGAACAGGAGGACCCCAATGCCCTCACTCACGGTGAAAGACCACTCCGTGCCGCACATCTCGACGCTCCCGATGATCCCACCGAATCCGGGCCAAACGGTGCAGCTGTTCGTGCGCGAGTACCGGAAGACCGGTGGTCCGCAGCAGCCTCCCGTGCTGATGCTTCACGGCCGGAGCGTGCCTGCGGTCGCGGGCTTCGACCTCGTGATTCCCGGTTCGGGCGGCTCCGACATCCGGTACAGCTGGGCACAGCAGCTGGCCCAGCACGGCTTCGACGTGTTCCTGATGGACCTCCAGGGCAGCGGGCGGACACCACGGCCGCTGCCGATGGACCAGCCCTGCAACGCCAACCCAGCCCAGCAGGAGTCGGTCCTCGTGCCCAACCCGCTCTCAGCCAAATGCCCACCGCCGTACGGGTACCAGCTCGGCAACTCCGAGAGCGAGGAGGCGGAAGTCGACACAGTGGTCAAGTTCATCAAGACCCAGACCGGTACAACCGGCCCGATCGACTTCATCGGCTGGTCCGCCGGCGCCCTTGTCATGGGCCCCTACACTCTCAAGCACCCCGAGAACGTCAAGAGCCTCTTCCTGCTCGCCCCGATGTTCCCGCCCAAGGGCCGCTGGTCCGGCGACGCCATGAATCCGTTCGCACGTCCGTCGGAAGCCGCGGCACTGCCCCTGTCCACGCCAGCCCTCACGTTCGGCTTCCCGATGCACGTCGCCAGCAAGACCGGCTTCAAGATCGGCTGGGACAAGGAGCAGGCCAGCCCGCTCCAGCGGGAACCCGACATGGGAGACATCGTGTGGGACGCGATGATGGCCAACGACGCCCTGGGTAGCACCTGGGGACCGATACCGCCAGGGGGCACCGCGGAGGGCGTCCTTCGGTACCGGAACTCCTACTGGTGGGGCTGGAACAACCACACCGTTCCGCTCAAGGACGCCTCAGGCACGTACATCCTCGGTGACCGGGTGCCCGTGATGATCGTCTACGGCGAGATGGACCGGACGGCCAACACCCCGCCGACCCCGCCCCTTCCGGATGTCCTGACGTTCTCCGTCCCTAGCCTGTACAAGGCGATCCCGGGGTCGAAGAAGCTGATGTTCGAGCTGGCCGACGCGGGACACTCCGTGGTCTGGGAACGCCCAGCCAAGGTGGTCCAGCACATGTCCATGCAGTGGTTCGACAAGCACCGGGTGGAGGACCAGACGAGTGGCAGCTTCTACCGGGACGACGACGGGCTCCTGACCCCGCTGGACTAGGCGCCCTCAGGTCAGGAAGTCGCGTGCGATCTGCTCGGCGACCCGTTCCAGGATCGGCCCGGCGTCCGCGATGCACTTCACCACGTCCGGTTCGACCTCGGTGAGCGGGTAAGCACGGCGGATCCCGGCCCGGCCGAGTGCCTCCGGCGGCAGGGCGAGGCGGCCACAGACCGCCACGACCTCCTTGCCGGCGGCACGCGCGGCCGCGGCCACCCCGGCCGGCGCCTTGCCGTGCAGGGTCTGCTCGTCGAGGGAGCCCTCACCGGTGATCACCAGCGTGGCCCGCTCCAGCGCGGGCGCGAAGCCCAGGACGTCGAGCATGACCTCGATACCGGGCCGGAAACGGGCGCCGAGCAGCAGCGCGCCGTACCCGATGCCCCCGGCGGCCCCCGCCCCCGGCGCGACCGCGTACTCGGCGGCGCGCGGACCGGCCTCGGTCTCCAGGACCTTCGCGAAGTGGGCCAGCGCGGCGTCCAGGAGTTCCACGTCGTCCGGCGAGGCCCCCTTCTGCGGGCCGTAGACGGCCGGCGCGCCCTTCGGCCCGGTGAGCGGGTTGTCGACGTCGCTGGCGAGGACCAGGTCGACGGCGGACAGCCGCGGGTCAAGACCCGACAGGTCCGCGCGGGCCAGATCGGCGAGGCCGCCGCCGCCCGGCGGCACCGGTTCGCCGTCCGCGTCGAGGAGGCGGGCGCCGAGCGCCGACAGCATCCCGGCCCCGCCGTCGGTCGTGGCACTGCCGCCGACCCCGAAGACGATCGTGCGCGCGCCCGCGTCCAGCGCGGCCCGCAGCAGCTCCCCGGAGCCGTACGTGGAGGCCGTCAGGGGCGCGAAGACACCGCGGGGCAGCCGCTGCAGACCGCTCGCCTCGGCCATCTCCACGACCGCGGTGCCGCCGCGCAGCGCGAACGCGGCGGTGACCTCCTGCCCCAGCGGTCCGGCGACCTCCCGCTCGTGGCGTTCGAATCCGGCCGCGACCGCCGCGGCCACCGTGCCGTCCCCGCCGTCCGCGACGGGCAGCGCCTCGACGTCGGCGCCGGGCGCGACCCGCCTGAGCCCCGCCGTGACCCGCGCGGCGACCTCCACGGCCGTCAGCGAGCCCTTGAACTTGTCCGCGGCGATGAGCACACGCTGTGTCACCTGTATCCCCTTGCTCTCCGGGCCTCGCGCACGTCAAGGCCAGTCGCGCCGCTGTGACCTTAACCGGAGGACCCCCTTGCCGTCATGCCCCGCCCGAAGCCTGGGAAGGGGCTGGGAACCGCCTGCGAAAACGGGTAGACCTCAGCCATGACCAGTCTGGGGCCCGACGTCGCCGACCGCGTGCTCGGCGGCTGGCTCGGCCGGATCGCGGGCAACATGCTCGGCAAACCGGTGGAGCGGGGCGACCTGTGGACCCGGGAACGCATCGACGGCTACCTGCGGCGGGCCGGCGCCCTGCCGCTCACCGACTACCTCCCCGAGCCCGCGGACGAGAGCGACGCGCTCGCCCTGCGCCCGGAGTGGCGGCAGTGCGTACGCGGCCGGATCCACGGCAGCTGCCGCGACGACGACGTCGACTACGCGATCCTCGGCCTGCACCTCCTGGAGACCCACGGCTTCGGCTTCAGCACGGAACAGGTCGGCGAGCTCTGGCTGCAACGGCTGCCGTACCACCAGACCTTCACGGCGGAACGGGCCGCCTACCGCAACCTCGTCAACGGGCTGAAACCGCCGCTCACCGCCACCTACGACAACCCCTTCCAGGAGTGGATCGGCGCGCTCATCCGCGCCGACGTCTTCGGCTGGACCTGCCCGGGCGCCCCGCACCGGGCCGCCGCCCTGGCCCGCCGGGACGCGGTCCTCTCGCACTCCGGGAACGGGGTGTACGGCGCGATGTGGGCCGCCGCGCTGATCTCCGCGGCGTTCACCGCGCCGACCGTACGGCAGGCGATCGACACCGCGCTCACCGTCGTACCGGCGAGCTGCCGCCTCGCCCGGACCGTGCGCCGGGTGGTCTCCCTGTACGAGGCCCGGATGAGCTGGGAGGACACCCTCACCACCGTCGCCGCCGAGACCGCCGGCCTCGGGTGGATCCACACCGTCCCCAACGCGGCCGTGCTCACCGCCGGCCTGCTGTACGGCGAGGGGGACTTCACCCGGACCATCGCCCTCACCGTCCGCGGCGGCCTGGACACCGACTCCAACGGGGCGACGGCGGGCTCGGTGGCCGGGGTGCTGACCGGCGCGGCGGCCGTACCGGCCCAGTGGCGGGACCCCCTGGAGGACACGGTCCGCAGCGCAGTCCTCGGCTTCGACGGGGCCCGCATCAGCGACCTGGCGGCACGCACCGTACGCCTCGCCGGGACCGGCGCCGAGTCCGCACTGGCTACGCTTCCCGGGTGACCACGACTGACGCCTACGCCGCGTACATCGCGAGCCTCCCCCGCGTGCTCGCCGGGGCCGCCGCGCTCATCCGGGACGCCGAGGGACGGGTGCTGCTCGTCGAGCCCAACTACCGGGAGGGCTGGGCGCTGCCGGGCGGGACCGTCGAGTCCGACGACGGGGAGACCCCGCGCCAGGGCGCCCGCCGGGAGACTCTGGAGGAGATCGGCCTGGACCGCGAGATGGGCCGGCTGCTGGCGGTGGACTGGGTGCACGGCACCGGCCGTCCGCCGATCGTCGCCTACCTGTACGACGGCGGGGTCGTCACCGACGCCGACCTCGGAGCGATCCGGCTGCAGGAGGCGGAGCTGCTGTCCTGGCGGCTGGTCCCGCGGGAGGAACTGGCCGCCCATCTGCCGGGCTCGCTGGGCCGCCGCGTCCTTACCGCACTGGACGTCCTGACCGAGGGCGCGGGCACCGCCGAGCTGGAGAACGGCCACCGGGCGGGCTGACCGGCCCACCGTGCCGCGGGTCTTGTACTCGACGATCTCGGTCGGCAAGGTGTCCGGGTGCGTGCTGATCTTGTTCCGGACGACCTGCGGGATCGGGTGGCCCCGTTGCTGCCACCCCCTCCCGAACGACGCCATTGGCATGCCGGGCGGTTGCGTGTTCCTGACCGGACAGCACTCGCCGGCGTCCTGTTCGTGCTGCGGACCGGTGTCGCCTGGCGGGATGTCCCGGCGGAGACCGTGGGCTGTTCCGGCGTGACGGCCTGGCGTCGGCTGCGGGACTGGACCGAGGCCGGCGTCTGGTCACGCCTGCACGCCGCCCTGCTGACCGAACTGCGCCGCGCCGACCTGCTGGACCTGGACGACTACTCAGTGGACGGATCACACGTCCGGGCCCTCAAAGGGGGGACCGCGTCGGCCCCTCACCCGTCGGCCGCGCCCGCCCCGGCTCCAAGCACCACCTAATCGTCGACCGCCACGGAACCCCACTCGCCGTGACGCTCACTGGCGGCAACCGACACGACGTCACCCAGCTCCTGCCCCTGTTCGACGCGGTCCCGCCGATTCGGGGAGCTCGGGGGCGCCCTCGCCGCAAACCCCGGTGCCTGTAGGCCGACCGGGGCTATGACTTCGACAAGTACCGCCGCCTGCTGTGGAATCGTGGCATCAAACCCATGATCGCCCGACGGGGCATCGCCCACGGCCCCGGACTGGGCAAGGTCCGCTGGGTGGTCGAGCGCGCGTTCGCCTGGCTGCACCAGTTCAAACGGCTCCGCACCCGCTACGAACGCCGGGCCGACCTCCAGCAGGGGTTACTCGACCTGGCCTGCAGACTCATATGCCTCCGCCGCCTCCAGACCTCATTCTGAAACGATCAGTTACGAGCTGGTGCGTGATAGCGGGCGAGGTGTGTTTCTCCCGGTCGTGGCTGTTGTCAGCCGGTGGTGCGGTCGGAGACGAGGCTGGCGATGGCTCGGTAGGTGGCGGGCAGGGTCTCGCGTCGGTGGGTCCAGCGCGTCAGTTGTTTCCAGCGTTTGTGGTCGGCGAGGGCGTGTTCGACGGTGATGCGTTTCGAGGAGTGTCGGTGGCGGGCTCGCCGACGGGCTTCGAGGACCTCGGGCGGACTGATCTTGTTGCCTTTCCGGGGCGGTGTCACCGCCTGTCCTGGGTGATCACGACGGAGCCCGAGGTAGCCGTCGTCCAGAAGGATCTCGACATCGGGAGAGTGCTGGAAGCAGATCCCGACACCTTCGTTGCGTGCGGCGGTCGCGTCATGCATCCGCCCAGGTCGCAGGGCATCGACCCATAAAGTGCGGCCCAGGTGGTCGGCGATGACGGTGGCCCTCATCGTGTTCTGCCTCTTCTTGCCGGAGACGAACGCTCGCCGCCCGCCGCGGCTGGCAGGCGGCCGAGGGACCTGGATCTCGGTGGCGTCCAGCCACAGCTCGATGCCCTCGGCCTGGGCATAAGCGAAGACATCCGGCAGTGTCCGAAGACGCAGGCCAGGGCTGTCCGGGACCGCGCACCCCCCTTCGGCCAGGAGCGTGCGCACCTCTCCGATCGCGCGGGTGACGGTGGAACGGTCGACGCCGAACAGCAGTCCCAGCACCGAGTGCGGCAGGTCGTGCCGCAAATGGATAAGCGTGGCCATCAGCCGGTCGACGAACACCAGTTGGTGGCGGGCGCCGGCCCCTTCAGCCCGCTTCCGGGCCCCACCTCGCGCGGCATGGCGACGACCCTCGACCCCGGCCTGCCACGGCACGGCCAACTCCTCGACCAGGCAAGCAAGATGACGCCGAGAGATCCCCGTGACCAGTCGATGCGCCAACACCGACCGATTGACCGTGATCGCCACAGCGGGATCATGCCACCTGCCTGGCACGACACCTCACCCGCTATCACGCACCAGCTCGTTACTTGTCTGGCCTCGAAGATCGGACCTGCGGAGCTCGGAGGGCGAGCACTGCCGTCTCGTCGTGTCCGTCGCTGGGGTGCTCCTCGATCAGGACGCGGACGAGGTCGGCCACGGGCAGGTCGACGTGGGCGGCAGCGACGTCGGCGAGCCGTTGCAAGCCTGCCTCCAGTGAGTGGTGACGGTGTTCGACGAGCCCATCGGTGAAGAAGACGACTGTGGCATCGGTGGGAAGGAGATGGGCGTGGTTGTGGCGTCGTGCAGTGCTGTCGACGCCGAGGGGCAGGTCAGGATCCGCCAGCAAGTGGCCGGCCCGGCGATCGGGGGTGATCACCAAAGGCGGAGGGTGTCCTGCAGTACTCCAGCGCAACGTCCAACCGGCCGACGGCGCGGGTTCGATCCGGGCAAGGCACGCGGTGGTCACGGGACTGTCCGTGATGGCCTGGAGGGTGCGGTCGAGGTGCGCGAGGACAGCGCTGGGCGAGGTACGGCGATCGTAGAGCAGGGCACGCAGCATGCTGCGGGTCTGAGCCATGGCGGCGACCGCCTGGAGGTCGTGTCCGACGACGTCACCGATGACGGCGGCGCAAGCTCCGTCGGGCACCAACAGGGCGTCGTACCAGTCCCCGCCCACATGGTCGGGGGTGCTGGCAGCGTGGTAAGCCGCGGCAGCGTCGAAGGGCTCCAGGCGGTCAGGCAGGCATGGCAGTAGAAGACGCTGGAACCGTTCGGCATCGTGCCTGGTCTTCTCATACAGACGGGCATCGTCGATGGCCAGGGCGGCAGCGCCGGCCAGGGCGACGATCAGGCCTTCGTCACGGTCGTCGAATGGGCGTCCGTCGATCCGCTCGGAAAGATACAGATCTCCGTAAATCTTCGCGCGGACCGTGATCGGGGCGCCCAGCGGGTTCCGCATGGGCGGGTGGCCGGGCGGGAAGCCTGCCGAGTCCGGATGCAGGGTAATGCCGTCGACACGGAGCGGCACAGGATGGCTGATCAAATGCCCGAGCAGGCCACGCCCACGAGGAAGCTCCACCCCGGCCAGGCCAGCCCTTTCCTGCTCCGACAGACCCACCGGAAGGAACAGGGCCAGGCTGTCACCTTGCTCGTCCAGCACGCCGAGCGCACCACAGCGCGCACCGACCAGTTGCATGGCGGTGGAAACGATCAACTCCAGCACAACGGACAGCTCCACCTCCCGACCCAGGACGGCCTCGTACAGGTCGTGCAATTCGTCCTGGGCCCGAGCCAGTGCCTTGAGCTGCTCAGCGATCCGCTCCAGCTCGGCGCCCAGGCGCAGTCTGGGCGCCGACTGCGCCGTGCGTTGTTGACTGTGCTCGCTCATCGTGGCCGCCCGACAGTGCGCAGTGCACTTCACCGGCCATTCTCCCCGAAAGCGGAGCGCAGCACCCGAGCATCGTTGCCGACAGCAGATCCCTAGCGACCTAGAGCCTGGAGCAGCGTCAGACCCACTCCACCTCAGAAACGATGTCGGGGGTACTTCCAGGGTCCGGCAATGGGGTCCACGAGGATGCGGGTGGCGCCGAGGAGCGAGAGACCGAAGCGCCGACCGCAGCCGCCACCTCGTTCTCACTCGCCCCCGCCAGCGCCTCCATCACCCGAGCGAGTGCCTCGCCCACCTCAGTGCGTGTGACCGCTCGAAGACGGCGACTGAGCTGCGTTCTTGACCGTCAGCGGCAGCAGCTTCTTGCCGCTGTTGCTTACTTGTGGCCAAGTATCCATCTGCGGCTCGAACTCTCAGGGAAATTGCCCAAGGCTTCGTTTCAATGCGTCGAGGCCTAGGCAGTCAGGTTCACGACCGCAGCTCATCTTGCGACGGGGCAGACGTGAAACGTACCCGCGCGCGGGGGAAACCGAGGCCGACCCCCGCCGGAGGCATCGTTCCGACCGTGGTCGCTCTCGCGCCGCACAGCGGCGTCAACCGCCATGCCCGTACCAACTCCCCTATTCGCGGGCGATCAACCAGTGCTCGCCTGGGGTGACCAACCCAACGCGCACCGGACACACGAGCACGACGGCACCTAGGAGCAGGCGGTCTCACCCGACGATGTCAGAGAGGGGCCCGAGGTTTCACGGCGAGACAATGGTGAAACGAGGAACCATCAGGTCAGCAAACGGGGTACGCACGTCAGGTGTGACCACAGCCGTGACGTCGCTACCGGCGGTCTGCACAGCACGGAGGACGCTGTCGAGGTCTCCGCTCGCGATGGTTTCGGCCGGGCATTGCGAACATTCACCCATACGCACATGCCCACTTTTCGTCTGCTGACATCGCGCGTGCGTGTGCGAACACCTGACCCGGGCCGTCGGCGCGTACCGCGTACCACATCCCACATCCCACATCACACAACGTGAAAGGGAGGTCGTCGTCATGTCCGGAAGATTCCCATGTGGGTGAACGACTCGACCACCAAACGATCACTGAAGGTTAATTTCAAGCTAAGTGATCACGTTCCAGCGACCACGACACGCAGTGCACGCCTGGCCGCCTCGGCGTTGACGGGAAGGGAGCCTCGGTCCGCCGGGCAGCGTCTCGGCGTCAGGCGGCACCGGGGCTGTCCGTTCTCCGGCCCTGTCTCACATTCGGTGGTGACGGAGAGTTGTCAGGGTCGTTGACATTCATGTGATAGGTGTCAACGAGCTTGTGCAGACGGTGTTTTCGGGTCTGTTCCCACTGGTCATGGAGGATGTGGTCGACCAGGGTGAGCGGATCGTGGTGCGGGCCCGGACGCCGCTGGACACCGCGGTCTGCCCGGTGTGCGGGGTCTCGTCGGGACGGGTACACGGCTATCACTGGCGGACTGTGGCCGACGTTCCGGTCGACGGGCGACGGGTGGTGGTCCGTGTGCGGGTGCGGCGTCTGGTGTGTCCCACGCGGGGCTGCCGCCATACCTTCCGCGAACAGGTGCCCGGGGTACTGGAGCGATACCAGCGACGTACCGCTCGTCTGACCAGGCAGGTCAAGGCCGTGGTCAAAGAGTTAGCGGGCCGGGCGGGATCACGCTTGCTGGCGATACTCGCGGTGGGCCTGTCCCGTCACACGGCCCTGCGCACCCTGCTGCGCATCCCGTTACCCACCGGGCGCGTGCCCCGCGTGATCGGCGTCGACGATTTCGCACTGCGCCGGCGGCACCGTTATGCCACCGTGGTGATCGACGCCGAGACCCATGAGCGGATCGACGTGCTGCCCGACCGCACGGCCGACACGCTAGAAGCGTGGCTGCGCGGGCATCCGGGCATCGAGGTCGTGTGCCGTGACGGCTCGGCGACCTATGCCGAGGCCATCCGCCGTGCTCTGCCTGACGCGGTGCAAGTCGGTGATCGCTGGCATTTATGGAAAAACCTGTGTGAAGCCGCCCTGAACGAAGTGAAGGCACACAGTGCCTGCTGGGCCACCGTGCTGGACGCGCCGATCTACGACGGGCCCCGCGCCCAGACCACCCTCGAACGCTGGCATCAGGTTCATGGCCTGCTCGAGAAGGGCGTGGGCCTGCTCGAATGCGCCCGCCGCCTGCAACTGGCCCTGAACACCGTCAAACGCTACGCCAGAGCCGACCGGCCCGAGCGCATGCTCCGCGTCCCCAGGTACCGCGCCAGCCTCGTCGACCCCTACCGCGAGCACCTTCGCAAACGCCGAAGTGAAGACCCCGGCGTCCCCGTCCAGCACCTCTTCGAAGAGATCAAGGCTCTCGGCTTCACGGGCTGCCTGAACCTTCTGCACAAGTACATCAACCAAGGCCGCGCGGACGCCGACCGCAGCCACATCTCGCCGCGCCGGCTCGCCCGGATGCTGCTGACCAGACCCGACAACCTCAAGCCCGAGCAGCACGAGCTCCTGGCCAAGCTCACCGCCGCCTGCCCCGAGATGACCCAACTGGCGGCATGTATCGGAGACTTCGCCCCGCTCCTTACGCCACACACCGACAACGCCGATGCGCTCACGCACTGGATCGCCCAAGTCCGAACAGCCGACCTGCCCCACCTACACGCCTTCACCCGGGGCCTGGACCGGGACATCAACGCCGTGATCGCCGGGCTCACGCTTCCGTACAGCAACGGCCCCACCGAGGGCGTCAACACCAAGACCAAACGGATCGCGCGCCAGATGCACGGACGAGCAGGCTTCACCCTGCTCCGGCACCGCATCCTCCTCGGATAACAGCACGCTCCGTCACCACCGAATGTGAGACAGGGCCCGTTCTCCGGTTGAGTCGGAGAGCGGACAGCCCCGGGGCACACTGCCTGTGTGGGGCCCGGGCCTGGGCTCAGCGTTCGAAGGTGCCGGTCAGGCGGCCGCGGTCGAGGACGGATGCGGTGATGGCGGGCAGCAGGGTGCGGGGCCGGGCCCGGTCCACTGGTGTTGTGCCAAGGGTGCTGTCCACGGGGGTGGAGAGGGCGAACAGCTGGAAGACGTAGCGGTGCGGACCGTGGCCTTTGATGGGTGCGGGCCCGTGGTACCCGCGTCCGATGGTGGACCGCAGCAATTGCACCTCGGCGGCCGGCTGCCGGGCGTTGAGGGCACCGGGTTCCAGGTGCCCGCAGGACGGGTCGATCAGGGCTGCGCAGTGCACGGCGGGGTTGGCCATGGGAACGTCGATGTCCTCGACGACCAGGAGGAGTTGCGCGGTGTCGGCCGGCGGCGGGGTCCAGGCCAGGTGGGGGGACCGGTCGTCGCCGCCGATGTGCTTCGCGCAGTGCTCCAGCGGCACGGCAGCACCGTCGTCGAAGTTCCGGCTGGTGAGGGTCAGCAGCTCGGGACCTTGCAGGCTGGGCAGATTCCACGCCAGGTGGTTCTCGCCTGCTCTGCGGTTGCTCAGGAGTCGGCCCAGCAGGGTCATCGCGTGGTCTCCAGCATGTCGGTGATCTCGGCGGCGGTGGCGGTCTCGCCGAGTTTGGGGAAGACGCGTTCGACGCTGTGGCGGTGGGCGTCGGCGTCAGGGTCGGTCATGGCGTCGGTGGCCAGGACCACGTGGTAGCCGTAGTCGGAGGCCGAGCGCGCGGTCGACTCAACGCCTGAGCTGGTCGAAATGCCGGCAAGCACGACCTGGGTGACGCCCAGGTCCCGCAGGAGGGTGTCGAGTCCGGTGTCGTGGAACGCGCTGCGCCGCCGCTTGGTGATCAGATGGTCGGTCGGCTGGACGTCGAGTTCGTCGATGAGATCGGCCCAGCCGGGCGGCAGTGCGGCGCTGCTCCCGGATCGCCGTCCGGCCTCGGTGCGCCCCGGCGCGCGTCCGGTGACGTTGACCAGGACCACGGGCAGGCCGTGCCGCCGGAACTCGGTGGCGAGGTCGGTCGCCTGCTTGACGGCGGCGGTGACCGGACTGTCGGTGCGGGCCGAGACGATGCCCTTCTGCAGGTCGATCACAACCAGCGCGGGCGTGGGGTCGATCGTTGTCAATGCCAAGGGTGTTTCTCCTGTGGATGTCGGCTGGTTGCCGGGTCCGGGGCGCTGCTGGTCTCAGCCGGCGGCGCCCGCGTTCCGGCCGTCGATCGCAGGGGCGATGGCGTCGCCGGTGGCGGCAGTTTGCGGTTCCGGGGTCCTGGCGGCGGGGGTGGTGCCGCTGCCGCGCAGCAGGGAGGCGATCGCGGCAAGGAAGGCGAGGACGGCGCCGAAGGCGAACACGACGACCAGGCCGGAGTGGAAGGGCCCGGAGATCAGGTTGGGGAAGAACTCGCGTCCTGTCAGGGCCTGTTGCTGCGCCGCGGTCAGATGGGCCAGCGCGCCGCTGGGTTGGAGCAGGTGCTGGGTCGGGTTGACGCCCAGTTGGGCGGCGAACAGGGACGCGACCGGGGGCAGGCTGCCGACCTGGGCGGCGACCCGGGCCGGTACGCCCTGCTGTTGCAGGCCGGCAGCGAGGGTATGCGGAAGGCTGCCGGCCAGTCCGGCGATCATGAGGGAGAAGAACACGCCGATCGAGACGGCGGTACCGGAGTTCTGGAAGGTGGCACGCATGCCGGAGGCGACACCGCGGAGGTGTGCGGGCACGCTGCCCATGATCGAGGAGGAGTTGGGGGAGGCGAACATGCCGCTGGCGATCCCGTTGAGGGCGATCAGCACGGCGAAGATCCAGTAGCTGAAGTCGATCGGCAGGAGCATCAGGCCCAGGAAGCTGGCGCCGAACAGCAGCGCGCCGCCGGTGGCCAGGCCCCGGGAGCCGATCCGGTCGGACAGATAACCGGACACCGGGCCGGCCGCGAGGAAACCTGCAGTCAGCGGCAGCATGAAGATGCCCGCCCACAGCGGCGTGGCGCTGTAGTCATAGCCGTGCAGCGGAAGCCAGATGCCCTGCAGCCAGATGATCAGTACGAACTGCATCCCGCCGCGGCCGATCGATATGGCCAGGCCCGCCAGATTGCCAAAATTGAAGGCCCGTAGGCGAAAGAGACCCAGTTGGATCATGGGCGCCGAGACGCGGTTCTCGATGGCGACGAACGCTGCCAGGAGGAGCAGTCCGCCGGTTATCAGCGCGTCCACCAGCGGGTTGGTCCAGCCCATGGTGTGCCCGCCGTAAGGCTGCAGGCCGAAGGTGACCGCGATCAGGACCGCGCTGAGGCCCACCGCGAAGGTGATGTTGCCCCACCAGTCGATCCGCCCGCCGCCACGCCTGCCGGTTTCGCGCAGGGTGCGGTAGGCCCACAGCGTGAAGAACACGCCGACGGGCACGTTCACCCAGAACACCGCCCGCCAGTCCCAGGCCGACAGCAGACCACCGGCGACCAGACCGATGAACATACCGCCCAGCCCCGCGACCTGGTTGATGCCCAGGGCAAAGCCGCGCTGCTCCTTGGGGAAGGCGTCGGTCAGGATTGCGGCCGAGTTCGCTGTCAGCATCGATCCGCCGACGGCCTGCACCAGTCGCCAGGCAATCAGCCACATCGCCCCGTGGCCGCCGTCGAAGGGATCGAAGGACAACAGGATCGAGGCAACGGTGAAGACCGCGAACCCGAAGTTGTAGGTCCGGACCCGGCCGTACATGTCTCCCAGCCGGCCCACCGTGACCACCAGGACGGCCTGAACCAACCGGTACCCCATGATCATCCACAGCAGATAGCCGATGTTTCCGGGAGCCAGCGGGTCCAGGTGCACGCCGCGGAAGATCGCCGGCAGGGCGATCAGCACGATGGAGCCGTCCAGCGCGGACATGAAGACCGCGGCGGTCGTGTTCGTCAGCGCGATCCACTTGTAGCGGTCGTCATCGGCGGATCGGTGCGGGGCGTGCGGCTCGGGGGGATCCGTCATCAGCTTGGCTTTCTCGTGGTTCCGTCGGCGTCAGATGTTCCGGGCTAGCCGCTCCAGCAGTGGCGCGGCCGCTGCGAGCTGCCCCAGCTCCGTCGGAGTGAAGGTGCCGCCGGTCAGGGCCCGGGCGATGAGTTCGATCCGCGCGTTGCGCTTGTCCTTCAGCGCCTGCAGACCGGCGTCGGTCACCGTGAGCACCACGCGCCTGCCGTCGTTCGGATCCCGGCGGCGTTCGACCAGGCCCCGGCCTTGCAGCGCACTGAGCGTCGCTCCCATGGCCTGTGCGGTGATCTGCGCCTCCCGGGCCAGCGCCGAGGAGGTGGTGGGGCCGGAACGCTTCAGCTGCGACAGGGCGGCCCGCTCGGGCATCGTCAGCCCGCCTTCGACCGGCACGTGGCGCACCCGTCGCACCAGCACGCTGATACTCGCCAGCAGGGCTGAGGCGACTGCGTCCGCGTTCAGATCATCACTCATATACTAAGGCTACCTTATCAACTGGCCTTAGTAGTAGCGCAGACAGGTGCGTACTCACGGGGGTCGGTTCGGGAGGTTGTCACAGCGGTGGCTTGTCCGCGCCCTGCGGAGCAAGCTACGGACGGTGATGACCGTCTCAGCGAGGTCGAAGAAGGCGTCGATGACTGCGGCACGGCGTTCGTAGCATCGGGCGAGCCGGTGGAAGACGTTCTGCCAGGCGCGGGTGCGCTCGATGTGCCACCGCCGGCTCGCCCGGATCGGTGCCTTCTCGCCCTTGTGCGCGATGCGGCCGCGCAGGCCGCGCGCGGTGAGTTCGGCGCGGGTCTTGTCCGAGTCGTAGCCGGCGTCGAGGTGCACCGTGATGTCGTCGGGCAGCGGCCCCAGGTCCGCCAGCCGGTCAAGAGTCGGAGCCAGGAGCGGTGAGTCGTTACGGTCCGGCGAGGACCCTGCCGAAAGGACTGGCGCGGCATCGCCACACGCTTCGACAAGGCGCCCGAGAGCTACCTCGCCGGCCTGGAACCGCGCGCCTCGATGATCTGGCTCGGAGATCTCCTGCAGGCAGCCGATTGATCACGACATCGCACAGGCGCTCTAGGCCGGCAACCCGCCCATCAGATGGGTGATCGTCGCAAACGGGGTAAAGCATCCCCTTCGAAGGATGCCGGAGGATAGGCGAGCGAATTCTTGCAGGTTGTACGCGAATCCGGCCCAAAACGCCAATGAGCCCCCTCCCAAACAGGCAGAGGGCTCAACGGGTCACACGGTCGAACACAACTTGGAGAGGACCCCTCAGACCCACTCCACCTCGGAGACGATGGGCGGGGCACGTCCAGGGCCCGGCAATGGCGTCCGAGGGGACGTCAGCGGCGCTGACGGGCGAGGGACCGAAGCGCCGACCGCAGCCAGCGCAGCAGCCAACTCGTCCTTGCTCACCCCCGCCAGCGCCTCAACCGCCCGATCAAGTGCCTCGCTCACGTCAGTGCTCGTGACCACTCGAAGCAGGCGCCTGACCAGCGTTCTTGACCGTCAGAGGCGGCAACTTCTCGCCGGTCGGGCCTACTTGTACCCAAGTATCCATCTGCGGTGCGCCGGCGACGTCGAACTGCACACCGGCCCGGACACGGTGCCGAGCGTGACCTGCTCGACCGGGGCGGACTGCACCGCGCTCGTGCCGCTTGACGAGCAGAGGCGGCGCGTGTGGGGGTGGACCTCGTCGGATTGAACTGCTCAGCCGGTCGGCCGTGGATAGGACCGGGCGTGCTCCGGTCTGCTGCGTGATCCAGGGTGCTCGTCGAGCTACATGGTCATGGCCGTGGGCGCGGGCTTGCCGGGTACGTCCCCGCCACGCCTTCACGGCTGGGGCGTCCAGCGTGCGAGTCAGCTTGCAGGAGAAGCCGCTGGCCGGGGTGGGCTGCCCACTGCGTCCGGAGGCGCGGAGCGAGACGCCGGGTTGCGGCATCACCCTCATGGACCAGAGCAGGACGTCCCATCGAAACCTCCAACGGGCTTCCCAGGCCTGCAGGTGTGCTCGACCAGCCGGCCGGCAACGCCGTGATCGCGGGGCTCAGTGCGTTCCGTGGCGGCCGGTGATCGTCATGCGCGTGCACCGGGACGATGCGACGATCGTCGGTAACCGGCAGCCGAACGCGAACGGATCCGCGCCCGTCGAGGGCCCGGCCCGGAGGCCACTGGTGCTGTGCTCCGGTGACCTGAGTCGAGGTGAGAAGCCCAGTGATCAGCAGGAGGCTCGTGCTTCAGGCCACTCTGGCGGGCGGAACGTCTCTCTTCTCCGTTCCCGGTACGGTGATGCCACGCGCTTCGTCGGCGGAAGGAGAAGTCCTCGATCCGGCGGTGATACGGAAGTACGTGGCCGAACTTGTGATACCGCCCGTCATGCCGCTGGACAGCCGGGCCGGCCGGGACATCTACACGATCGGCATCCGGCAGTTCCGGCAGCAGGTGCTCCCCCCGGGCATGCCGGCCACAACGGTGTTCGGGTACGGCTCGACCGGGCATCCCGAAACGTTCCACTATCCCGCGTTCACCATCGAAGCCCGGTACGGAAGAGCGGTCCAGGTCAGGTGGGTCAATCAACTGGTCGACACCAACGGCGGATATCTGCCGCATCTCCTCCCGGTCGATCCCGCACTCCACTGGGCGAACCCACCGGGCGGGGTCGAGCGGCGGGACTCCCGACCCACGTTCACCTCGACACCCGGGCCGTACGGCGGACCGGTTCCCGTCGTCACTCACCTGCACGGCGGGGCGAACACGGAGGAGAGCGACGGATACGCACGAGGACAACGAAATGATGCGCCCCATGCACGTCGGTCCGGCCTGACATCCGTACGAGGTCGTCGTGCACCGGCGGGCCGGCCTTCAAGCCGAGTGTTTCTCGTTTCCCGGGGTCGCACGGCCCTCATCTACTCAGGCCTGGATGTGTGGGGACTACGCGGGGGAGTCGAGCCATAGCACCGAACGAATTGCTGTGCCACGGCTCGCCCTCACCAACTACCAGGGCTCGCGCCGTCGACTACTTGTCCGCTACTTCCGACGCCAGCCCGATGCCGGTTCGGCAGGAGGCTCCCCCGTTCGTGGATACTTCTGGGGGCACAGCTCAGCCCGGTAGAAGTCGCTCCCCTCCTCTGCCGGGCAGCAACCACCCGAGGGTACGAGCAGTCGTAGACGGCCGTCTCGGGGACGCCAGCCCCTCAGGCCCACTCCACCTCGCAATGGACGGCCAAAGAGCCTCCAGGCTGCGGCAGGGGCATTCGCTGCGTCTCCCGCACGATCCCCTGCCGCCCACTCCGAGCACCGAGCGCCCGCAGGACGGCAGCCGCCTCTTCCTCGTCGCCGTCCCCCAGGGCCTCCACGATCCGCCGCAACGCCTCACTCACGGCAGTGAGCGTGTCCGCTGGCCGGAGCATCCTTCTTGACCGTCAGCGGCAGCAACTTCTTGCCGCTGTTGCCTACTTGTGGCCAAGTATCCATCTGCGGATACACCCCGCAGTCAATGACCACGTAGCGTGCTGGATATCCGTTCGCCCCAAGCGGGTATGACTCCTACTCTCGGCGCATGAACAAGCCTCTCGTAGCCATCCTGAGTGGCGCAGGGATCTCCACCGATTCTGGGATCCCCGATTATCGCGGTCCCAACGGGCTCTGGCGCAAGGATCCCGAGGCCGAGAAGCTCGTGACGTACGAGTACTACATGGGCGACCCGGAGATCCGGCGCCGGTCGTGGCAGATGCGACGGCAGAACCGCGCGCTCATGGCCGAGCCCAACGCGGCGCACCGGGCGGTCGCCGAGCTGGAGCGGTCGGGGACGCCGGTGCGGGTGATCACGCAGAACGTGGACGGGCTGCACCAGCTCGCCGGGATGCCCGCCCGCAAGGTGCTCGAACTGCACGGCTCCGCACGCAGCGTGGTGTGCACGAAGTGCGGTGCCCGGGGGCCGATGGCGGACGCGCTCGCCCGGGTCGAGGCCGGCGAGGAGGACCCGCCGTGCCTGGAGTGCGGGGGCATCCTCAAGTCGGCGACCGTGATGTTCGGCGAGCGGCTCGACCCGGTCGTCCTCGGCGACGCCCTCGCCATCAGCAAGGCGTGCCAGGTCTTCGTCGCCGTCGGCAGCAGCCTCCAGGTCCAGCCGGCCGCCGGGCTCGCGGGCGTCGCCGCCGACCGCGGCGCCCGGCTGGTCATCGTCAACGCCGAGCCGACGCCGTACGACGACCGGGCCGACGAGATCGTCCGGGAGCCGATCGGCACCGCCCTGCCGCAGCTGCTCGCCGAGCTGCAGGCCGGTTAGACGCCGGTCCCGAGCCGGTCAGAAGAGGCCTGCTCCCCGTTCGAAGTCGAGCAGGCGCTGCTTGCGGGGCAGGCCGCCGCCGTAGCCGGTGAGGCTGCCGCCGGCGCCGATCACCCGGTGGCAGGGGACGATGATGCTGACGGGGTTGCGGCCGTTGGCGAGGCCGACCGCGCGGGAGGCCTGGGGGTTGCCCAGGGCTGCGGCGAGTTCGCCGTAGGAACGGGTCTCGCCGTAGGGGATCAGGCACAGCTGTTCCCAGACGCTGCGCTGGAACGGGGTCCCGTTCAGGCGCAGTTCGACGGTGAACTCGGTCAGCTCGCCCGCGAAGTAGGCGGTCAGCTGTTCCTCGGCCTTGGTGAAGAGGGCGTCGTCGCGGGCGCCGAAGGTCTCCTCGGGCGGGCGGTGGCGCTGGTTCTCCATGTAGAGGCCGCAGAGGGTGCCGTCCTCGGCCACCAGGGTGAGGGGGCCGTAGGGGCTGTCGGTCACGGTGTGGTTCTTCACGGCGATGTCCTTGAACTCCTTCACACGGGCAGGAAGTTGATCGGGTGGCTGTCGGTCGCCCACAGGTACTGGACGGCGTAGGCCCGCCAGGGGCGCCAGGCCGCCGCGCGGGCGGTGAGCGCGGCCGGGGTGCCGGGCAGGCCCAGCTCCTGGGCGGCGCGCCGGATGCCGAGGTCGGTGGGGAGGAAGGCGTCCGGGTCGCCGAGGGCGCGCATGGCGATGACGTCGACGGTCCAGGGGCCGAAGCCGGGGAGCGCGAGGAGCCGGGCCCGTGCCTCGGCCCAGTCGCTCTCGACGCCCAGGTGGAGGGTGCCGTCGGCGAGTTGGCGGACGAGGGTGGTGAAGGTGGTGCGGCGGGTGCGGGGCATCGCCAGGGAGTCCGGCGGCACGTCCGCGAGCGCCTCGGGGGACGGGAAGAGGTGGGTGAGGCCGCCCTCGGGGTCGTCCACCGGGGTGCCGTGTGCGGTCACCAGGCGGGCGGCGTGAGTGCGGGCGGCGGCCGTGGAGACCTGCTGCCCGAGTACGGCCCGGACGGCGAACTCCGCCTCGTCGACCGTGCGCGGCACCCGCCGTCCCGGCGCCTTGTCGACCAGCGGGGCGAGGAAGGGGTCCCTGCGCAGCTGGTCGTCGACGGCGACCGGGTCCGCGTCCAGGTCGAGCATGCGCCGGCAGCGGCTGATGGCGACGGGCAGGTCCCGCAGGTCGCTGAGGGTGAGCCGGCAGGCGATGTGGTCGGGCTTCGGGGTCAGGGCGGCGATGCCGTGGCCGTACGGCAGCCGCAGGGTCCGCCGGTAGGCGCCGTCCCGCCACTCCTCGACGCCGGGTACGGCGGTGGCCGCGAGGTGGCCGAAGAGGTTGTCGGGGTTGAGGGGGGCGCGGAAGGGCAGCCGGAGGGTGAGCGTGCCGGGGGCGAGCCGGGCCGACCTGGGGCGGCGGTCGCGCAGTTCGGTCGGCGAGAGCGCGAAGACCTCGCGGACGGTGCCGTTGAAGGTGCGGATCGAGGAGAACCCGGCCGCGAAGGCGACCTCCGCCATCGGCAGCGCCGTGGTCTCGATCAGCAGCCGGGCCGTTTGGGCGCGTTGGGCGCGGGCCAGGGCCAGCGGGCCGGCGCCGAGTTCGGCGAGCAGCTGGCGTTCGATCTGCCGGGGACTGTAGCCGAGGCGGGCGGCGAGGCCGGGGACGCCCTCACGGTCGACGACCCCGTCGGCGATCAGCCGCGTGGCCCGGGCGACCAGGTCGGCGCGCTGGTTCCACTCCGGGGAGCCGGGGCTGGTGTCGGGCCGGCAGCGCTTGCAGGCCCGGAACCCGGCCTGCTGGCAGGCGGCCGCGCTCGGGTAGAACGTCATGTTCTCGGGCTTGGGCGGTATCACCGGGCAGCTGGGCCGGCAGTAGATGCGGGTGGTCAGGACGGCCGTGAAGAACCAGCCGTCGAACCGTGCGTCCTTCGACTGCACGGCCCGTACGCAGTGCTCGCGGTCGAGGTGCATCCCTTTCTGCATGGCTTCAGCATCGGCCACCGGGGGTGACCGATGCTGGCGGAAATCCGACACGAAGGTGCGCTGACCGCCGGGTCCCCGACGATCGGGAGGCGCTGCGGCCGTCAGGCGAAGTAGTGGTCCTGGTCGAGGTCGGCCAGCAGGCCCGGCTGGACGGGCCGCCAGTCGTACCGCTCGCGGGTGGCGGCGCCGGACGTGGGGTTGTCGTTGCCGACGAAGGCCGCCATCCAGCCGAAGTGGCCGGCCGCCTCCTCCGGTGCGAGGGACACGACCGGCACGTCGAGGCGGCGGCCGATGACCTCGGTGATGCCGCGCAGCGGGACCCCCTCGTCGGCGACCGCGTGCAGCACGGCCCCGGCCGGGGCCGTCTCCAGGGTCTTGCGGTAGAGGGTGGCGGCGTCCAGGCGGTGCACGGCCGACCAGCGGTTGGTGCCGTCCCCCAGGTGGGCGGCGACACCCTTGTCGCGGGCGATGCCGATCAGGAACGGGACGAAGGCGTGGTCGCCCGCTCCGTGCACCTGCGGGAGCCGGATCGCCGACACCCGCACCCCGCGGTCGGCCAGGGCCAGGGCGGAGCGTTCCGCCTTCGCCCGGTGGGCGCCGGGGCCCGCGGGGTCGGGGCCGTCCTCCTCGGTGCCGAGGCGCCCGGGAGCGAGAAGGCCGGTCACCGACGTGACGACCAGGGGCCGGCCGGACCCGGCGAGCGCGTCACCGAGGGCCTCCAGCGCGTCGAGTTCGGTACGAAGGGCGCCGGGCATGTCGGAGAAGTCGTGGTTGTACCCCGTGTGGATGACCCCGTCCGCCGCTCCCGCGGCCGCCCGCAGCCCGTCGACGTCGTTCAGGTCGCCGCGGTGCGCCTCCGCTCCCGCCTCCTTCAGGGCCGCCTCGGCCGCGTCCGAGCGGGCGAGGCCGAGCACCTGGTGGCCGGCGCCGAGCAGTTCCCGGACCACCGCGCTGCCGATGAACCCGGTGGAGCCGGTGACGAACACACGCATGACAGATCACCTCGTGGAGAGTGGATGTGCTGGGACGACCTCAGCCTGCGTCCGGCCCCGGTGCCGGGTCCAAGACCTGTTCCGTACCCGGTGATGACCGTACGGTCATGACCGCAGCTCACCGCGGCGACAGCAAGAGCGCCGGGAGTAGAGTCGAGGGGTGCCCGATGCCTTCGTACCGCCGGTGGACCTGGAACTGCGCCTGGTGCGCTACTTCACCGTGGTCGCCGAGGAGCTGCACTTCGGCCGCGCGGCCGACGCACTGCATCTCGCGCAGCCGTCGCTGAGCCGTCAGATCCGGCGGCTGGAGCGGGAGTTGGGCGTCCGGCTGCTGGACCGCACCCCGCGCGGCACCCGGCTCACCGAGGCCGGGGAGACCTTCCTGCCGCAGGCCAGGGAGCTGCTGCGGACCGCCGCCCGGGCCGCCGCCAGCGCCCGCTCGGCCGCCGGGCACGGCCCGTTCACCGTCGGCTACACCACCCACCAGATCGTCACCCCGGCCGTACGCGAACTGCGCCACCGGCACCCGGAGGCCGACGTCCGCACCCTGCACGTGGACTGGAACGAACCGCGCGCCGCGCTCCTCGACCACCGGGTCGACGTGGTGGTGACCCGGTTCCTGTTCGCCGCCGACGGCCTGGACATCACGGTCCTCTACGACGAGCCGCGCGTCCTCCTGGTGCCGCTCGGCCACCGGCTGGCCGGCCGGGACTCGGTCACCCTCGCCGACTTCGCCGACGAGCCGCTCCCCCGGTTCACCGGTGCCGACCGGACCGGCGCGAATCCCCCCGGCCACACCAACCTGGGCGCCCTGGTGGAGACCCTGGAGGACAAGCTGGAGCTGGTGGCCAGCGGTGAGGTGGTGTCGCTGGCGCCGGCCGGGTTCAGCGGCGGCCTGCGGCCGGACATCGTCGCCGTGCCGATCGAGGACGCGGTCCCGCTCCAGGTGGTACTCGCCGCCCGGACCGGGGACCGGCATCCCCTGCGCCCGGCGTTCCGCCGTGCGGCGCGGGCCCATCTGGTCCCGCCCGGTGCCACCGGGACCGGGCGGCCGCACGCCGGGGCCGGGGCCGGCCGGTGAGCGGATCCGGGAGGGGCACGCTGAACGACGTGGTGCCGCCGGCGGTGTCTCGCGCGCCACGGTCGGCTTCGGCCGCGCGGGCCGCGCCGGGGCTGGACACGGTGGGACCGGCACCGGTGCCGGCGCGGATCATCGTGCGGGACCCGGCCTGAGCGGAGTCCCGCACGAGGGAGACGGCATGGGCCGGACCGTCAGCGCAGGTCCGTGCCCGTCGTGTCCGCGGAGCCGTCGCCGCGCGCCACGCAGAGCGCCCAGATGATGAACCCGGAGAGCGCGATCATCACGACGGACCAGACCGGGTAGTACGGCAGGGACAGGAAGTTGGCGATGATCACCAGCGCGGCGATGGCCACCCCGGCGCCACGGGCCCACATGGCCGGCTGGAGGAGGCCGATGCCGACCACCACGGCGATCACGCCCAGGACCAGGTGGATCCAGCCCCAGCTGGTGAGGTCGAACTTGAACACGTAGTTGGGGGTCGTGACGAAGACGTCGTCCTGGGCGATCGCCATGATGCCCCGGAACACCGCGAGCAGTCCGGCGATCATGAGCATGACGGCGGCGAAGGCGGTCAGTCCGCCGGCCCACGCCATCTTGGCGGTGTGCTGGCGCGGGTGGTGCGCGGGATGTGTGGCGGTCATGGGGCTGCCTCGATTCGTTCTCGGAGGGGGATGCTCAGCGCCCGTGGGCGGTGGGCACCGAGCCGGAGCCGGAGCGCTCGGCCGGCCCGTAGTCGCTCAGGACCAGTGCCTTGGCCCTGCGGAACTCCTCGTCCGAGATGTCACCGCGGGACTTCATCTCGGAGAGCCTGGCCAGTTCGTCGACGCTGCTGCTCTGACCCGGGCCGCTCTTGGCGGTCTGCCGGATGTACGACTCGAACGCCTTCTGCTGGTCCCGGGCCTGGGCGATCTCCCGCTGCCCCATCCCCTTGCCGCGGGCGATCACGTAGACGAGGACGCCCAGGAAGGGGACGACGATGCAGAGGGCGAGCCAGCCGGCCTTGGCCCAGCCGCCCATCGAGTCGTCGCGGAAGATGTCCACGATGACCCGGAACAGCAGGACGAGCCACATGATCCACAGGAAGAGCCACAACATCGTCCAGAAGGCGCTCAGCAGCGGATAGTCGTATGCGAGGTAGGTCTGCGCGCTCATGTACGTCCTCCGTCCACGGCGCCGGCCGGTCGGCCGGGCCCTGCCGTCCCAGCGTGCGCACGGCGGGCGCCGGGGTTCCTCACCCGGTGCGGGTGATCGTGCGCGGCCGGCAGGACCGCGGCCCGGTCACTCCGGCAGGCGCCGCATCTCGACGACCCGCAGCCCCAGCGACTGGCAGCGGTTGAGCAGGCCGTACAGATGCGCCTCGTCGACGACGGGACCGAACAGGACCGTCTCGCCGGACATCGTCACGTGTTCCATCTCCGGGAAGGCCCGGGTCAGCGTCTCCGACATGGTCCCTTCGACGCGGATCTCGTAGCGCATGAGCCGTCTCCCGCCGCGGGTCTGCTGCGGTCCGTCCGTTCCGTGATCCTGCCCCCGCGGCCACCGGCCGGCCTCACCCGGCACAGGTGAACCGGGCCGGGACGGGCAACCGGTCAGAGCAGTCCGCGCTCGCGGGCCCGGCGCACCGCGTCGCCGCGCCGGCCGACGCCCAGTTTCCGGTAGATGCTCTTGAGGTGCGTCTTCACCGTGTTCACGGAGACGTACAGGTCGGCGGCGATCTCCTGCGTGGACATCATCTGCGCCAGCCGGCCGAGGACCTCGCGCTCGCGTTCGCTCAGCTCCTCGACGAGCAGCGGCGGGGAACCGGCGCCGGGGCCGTCGCCGTGGAGCCAGCCCGCTGCCAGGCCGTGCAGCGGCGGGGTGTCCAGGAGGCGGCGGATCCCCGGCCCGGCGTCGAGGAACGGGCGGCGCAGCCGGTCCCGGCGTGCCTCCAGGAGGGCGCGGGCGAGCAGCTTGCGGGCGGTGCCGGGGTCCCCCGCCTCGGCCGCCGCGCGGGCCCGCACCAGGGTGGCCCGGACGGTGACGCCGGGGCCGCTCCGGGCGTCCGCGCACAGCAGGTCGGCCGCCTCCAGGGCTTCCTCGCGGTGGCCGGCGGCGAGCCGCACCCACGCGGCCTCCGCGGCGCACAGGGGCCCGGGCAAGCCGTCGATCCCGTCCAGTACCTCGGCGGCGGTGCCGGTCCGGCCCTCGGCGAGCAGGACGGCCGCGGCGGCCAGGGCCGTGCTCGCCCGGGCCCAGGGCGAGCCCACGTGCGTCCGTAGGGCAGGGCCGGCCGCGTGCGTGGCGGCGGCCCGGTCGCCGAGGGCGAGCCGCAGCCGGCCGTCGGCGAGGGCGCGGCAGGCCTCGGTCACGGGGTCGGGCGCGCCGGGACCGGGGCCGGACTCGGCGGCCTCGTCCAGCAGGGCCCGGGCCCGCTCCAGCTCGTCGCGGTCGACGGCGACGGCGGCCAGCACCAGCTGGCCGAGGCCGGCGCCGGGGAACGGGCGCCCGCCGCAGCTGCGGGTCGCCTCGGCCGCGACCAGTGCCCGGCTCTCCGCACGGTCGAGCCGGCCGTCGAGGTAGTCGATCAGCGCCAGATGGCCGAGGCTGTCCTCCCGGGGCAGTTCGGTCAGGGCGTCACCGGGGAGCTCGGCCACCTCGGTCAGGGCGGCCCGCGCCGTGTCGAAGTGCCCGGCCCAGAGGCGCGCCGAGCCCAGGTGGGTGTGGAGGAGGGCGGTGAGTTCGGGATGCCTGGCGAGGAGGCGGGCGGGCACCTCGTGGCGCAGCCGGGCGGCCGCGGCCATCGCCTGCTCGGCCCTGTCCGGCGAGCCCGTCAGCCTCGCCGCCAGGGACTCCAGGAGCGCGAGGCTCAGCCGGGCCGGGGCGGCGGCCGCTCCGGTGGCGGGGCTCTCCGCCGCACGGCCGAGGTGGGCCAGTGCGCGGTCGAGGTCGTACTCGGCCAGCCCGCGGGCCGCGCGTACCAGCTCCACGGCCGTCCCGGTGGCCTCCGTGCCCAGCGTGGAGAACAGCCCGGTGAGGTCGTCCGCGCGCGGGCCGGTGAGGAGCCGGCCGATCCCCAGGTCGTCGACGAGGGTGCCGGCGGCGCACTCCCAGTCGCCCGCCGCCGCGCCGTGGGCCAGCGCCTCGGGTACGGCTCCGTGGGCCCGCAGCCACCACGCGGCGCGCCGGTGCAGTTCGGGTTCGAGCCCTGGGGAGCGGGCCCGCAGATGGACCCGGAGAATCTCCCCGAACAGCGGATGCAGCCGGTACCAGGAGTGTCCGAGGTCCTCGACGAAGGCGTTCTGCCGGCACAGCCCGGCCAGCAGCGGACCGGCGTCGGGGCGGCCGGTCAGCGCCTGAGCCAGCTCGGGCCCGAACCGGTCCAGGACGCTGACCCGCAGCAGCAGGTCCTGCGTCTCGGGCGGCTGCCGGCCGACCACCTCGGCGAGCAGGAAGTCGGCGATGGTGCCGTGGCCGGCCTCGAACTCCTTGAGGTACGTCTCCGGGTCGGCCCTCTGCTGTGCGGCCATGGCGCTCAGCCGCAGGCCGGCCGCCCAGCCCCGGGTGCGCTCGACCAGGGCGCGGGCGGCGTCGGCGGACAGCCGCAGGCCGTGCCGGGCCAGCAGGTCGCCCGCCTCCTCGGGGGTGAAGGCCAGCTCCTGGTTCCTGATCTCGGTGATGGCCGCCGCCGCGCGGTAGCGGTGCAGGGGCAGCAGGGGTTCGGTGCGGGTGACGAGGATCAGCCGCAGGCCCGCTCCCGCGTGGTGCAGGACGAACTCCAGTTGCTCGGCGGTCTCCGGGGCGGTCTGCCGGTCGAACTCGTCGAGGACCAGGATCGCGGGCCGGTCGCGTCCGCTCAGCTCGTCGGCGAGGCGGGCCAGCAGCCGGTGGTCCACCGTGCACGGGCCTCCGGGAGCGCCGAAGGTCCCGGCGGGCGGCGGTGTTCCGGCGCCGTACAGGCCGTGCAGGACATAGGCCCAGAACACGCCGGGGCCCTGGTCGCCCGCCTCGTTGGTGAGCCAGGCCACCGGTCGGCCGAGCCGCGCCGCCCAGTCGGCGACGAGGAGGGTCTTTCCGGCGCCGGCCGCGCCGTTGACCATGGTCAGCGGGGTGTCGAGGGCCTGGTCGAGGTGTGCGGTCAGCCTGGGTCTGCGGACGAAGGTGGCGGGTCTGGCCGGTACGGCGAACCGGGTGCGCAGAAACGGCTCCCCCAGGGGGTCGGCGTACCCGAGGGCCGCTCCCCGTGCGCTGTCGTCCCTCGCGGCCACAGAGATCACCTCCCGTGTCCGGTCGGCCGTGGTCGGCGCTCCGCACGATCAGGATCCCAGTGTTGCGGCCGGCGCGCAGGGCGTCAGGACGCCGGCGCTTCCGGGTCCCGGCGGGGCGGCGGGCTGCCGAGGCGGTCGGCGAGGAGGGGCTCCTGGGCGAGGACCGCGCCGGTGCTGACGCTGACGGTGGCGGTCAGGCAGACCACGATCAGCCAGGAGAGCAGCACGAACACCGAGCCGAGGGAGCCGTACTCGGCGACGGTGCGGTCGAGGGCGCGCGGCAGGTACAGCTGGGCGGTCGCGCTCAGCGCGGTGAGGGCGGCCGCCGTGATCAGGGCGCCGGGCAGCAGCGGCCGCCAGCCGATCCGGCCGCCGAGGAGCAGGTGCTGCGTCCACCACCACAGGCCGGTCTGGCAGACGAGGGTGACCGGGACGCCCAGCCAGACGCCCAGGCCGAAGCCGTTGTGCAGGGCGCCTTCCAGGAGCAGGGCGCCGATCCACAGGACGAGCCAGGCCACCCAGCGCCACGGGGCGATCCGGGTGCCCCCGCGGGGGATCTGCCAGGCGCGTTTGCACAGCCGCTGCACGGCCCGGCTGACGGCCGTGGCGGAGATCAGCGCCATGAGGCCGCCGATCACGCCGGTGGTCTGCCGCAGTTCCTCGTTCGGCGGCTGCAGCAGCTGCTGGACTCCGGTGTCGACCGGGCCGGACAGCCCGAAGGCCGAGCGCAGGGAGTGCAGCAGCTGGTCCCGGACGACCGGTGGGGCGTAGGCGGCGAAGACGAAGAGCAGCGGGACGGCGGTCAGGAAGCACTGCGCGGCCAGGCGGGTGGCGGTGTCGAAGATGTTCACGGACACCAGCCGTTCGGCGAGGTGCGTGACGACCGGGAAGCGGGTCTCCGCCCGCCGGTGCGCGGCCTGCGCGGCGCCGACCAGACGCGCGGTCCGCGAGCGCCACCGGGACACGGCGGGCACGCTGGTGCCGGGCCCGCTGGTTCCGGACCCGCTGGTTCCGGACCCGTTGTGCGGCCTCCGCCCGCTGGCCGGCATCGCCTGCTCCTCTCCCTGCTGCCTCCCTGCCGTCCAGGGTGCGGGGCGGGCGGTGCGACGGCACCCCGTGCCGTGCCGTCAGGGCAGCTGCCGGGCGAACGCCTCGTAGGCCCGCTCGTCGAAGAGCACGAACCGGACCTCCTCGACGGTCGTGTCCGCGTCCCGGACCGTCTCGACGGCGATCCGGGCGCCGTCGTCCATCGGCCAGCCGTAGATCCCCGTGGAGATGGCGGGGAACGCGACGGTGCGGGCGCCGAGTTCGTCGGCGCGCCGGAGGGACTCGCGGTAGCAGGAGACCAGCAGCTCGGAGCGGTCCAGACTCGGGGAGTGGACCGGGCCGACGGTGTGGATGACCCACTGGGCGTCCAGGTCGCCGGCCGTGGTGGCGACGGCCTGGCCGGTGGGCAGGCCCTTGCCGTAGTGCGAGGCGCGCAGCCTGCGGCAGTCCTCGAGGATGGCGGGGCCCCCGCGGCGGTGGATGGCGCCGTCGACGCCTCCGCCGCCGAGCAGGGAGGAGTTGGCCGCGTTGACGATGGCGTCGACGCTCTGCCGGGTGATGTCGCCCTGGACGAGGGTGATACGGGTCATGACTGTCGCAACCTCCTCCACACGGCCTTCGCCGCGTTGTGCCCCGACATGCCGTGCACGCCCGGTCCCGGCGGGGTGGCCGACGAGCAGATGAAGACGGCCGGATGCGGGGTGGCGTACGGGAACAGGGAGAGCTTGGGGCGGAGCATGATCTGCAGGCCGGAGACCGCGCCGGTGCCGATGTCGCCGCCGACGTAGTTGGCGTTGCGGGCGGCGAGTTCGGCGGGGCCGGCGGTGGCGCGGGCCAGCACGCGGTCGCGGAACCCCGGGGCGAAGCGCTCCAGTTGACGCTCCATCACCTCGGTGAGGTCGCCGCTCCAGCCGTTCGGCACGTGGGCGTAGGCCCAGAAGACGTGCTGGTCCCCGGGGGCGCGGGTCGGGTCCACGACACTCGGCTGCACGGTGATCATGAACGGCCGGTCGGGAGCGCGGCCTTCGCGGGAGGCGGCGCGCAGGGCGGTGCCGATCTCCGCGCTGTCCGCGCCGATCTGCACGGTCCCGGCGCGGCGGGCCTCGGGTGCCGTCCACGGGACCGGCCCGTCCAGCGCGTAGTCGATCTTGAAGACACCGGGTCCGTACCGGTAGTCCCGGTAGTAGTTACCGAGGCCCGCGATGCGGGCCAGGGCGGTGGGCGAGGTGTCGAAGATGTACGACCGGGCGGGCGGCAGGTCGTCGAGGCGCTTGACCTCGTAGTCGGTGTGGATCGCGCCGCCGAGGTCCGTCAGGTAGGCGGCCAGGGCGTCGGAGATGGCCTGGGAGCCGCCGGCGGCCACCGGCCAGCCGCGGGCGTGCGCGGCGAGCGCGAAGACCAGGCCGACGGCGCCGGTGGCGAAGCCGCTGAGCGGGGCCATGACGTGGGCGACGAGTCCGGCGAAGAGGGTGCGGGCCCGGTCGTCGCGGAAGCGGCGCATCACCAGGGCCGCGGGCGGCAGCCCGGCGAGGCCGAACCGGGCGAGGGTGACCGGGTCGCGGGGCAGCGCGGTCAGCGGCAGGGACATGAAGTCCCGGGCCAGGGTGTCCCACCTGGGCAGGAACGGCTCGACCAGCCTGCGGTAGGTGCCGGCGTCACGGGGCCCGAAGGAGGCCGCGGTCTCGGCGACGGAGCGGGCCAGGACGGCCGCGCTCCCGTCCGGGAAGGGGTGCGCCATCGGCAGGTCCGGGTGCAGCCACGTCAGGCCGTAGCGCTCCAGGGGCAGGGCGCGGAACGCGGGCGAATTTATGCCGAGCGGGTGGGCCGCGGAGCACGGGTCGTGCCGGAAGCCGGGAAGGGTGAGCTCCTCGGTGCGGGCGCCGCCGCCCACGGTGTCCTTCGCCTCGAAGAGCGCCACGGAGAATCCGCGCCGGGCCAGCTCCACGGCGGCCGTCAGCCCGTTAGGCCCCGCCCCCACCACGACCGCATCGAGCATCGACGGCACCTTCGGACCCCTTCGTCAGCCGATGGCCACTCGGGTTCAGGATATGCCGGGGGACTGACACTCCCCCCGCTCGGGTCACCAGTGCGGGTTCAGCAGCAGGTCCACGATCCGGTGGGCGGTGGCGGCGTCGCGGGCCGCGGTGAACGGCAGGGCGTTGCCACCGGTGATCCGGAACGGCTCGCCGGCGATCGTGAGGTGGGCGCCGCCCGCCTCCTCGACCAGCAGCAGCCCGGCGGCGTGGTCCCAGGCCGCCTCCCAACTGAACGCGGTGGCATCCAACTCGCCCCGGGCGACGGCGAGGTACTCCAGGCCCGCGGAGCCGCAGGGACGCGGGGCGAAGCCGTCGGTCCACAGCGGGAAGAGCGCGCGCTTCTGCGCGTCGGTCGTGTAGTCCGGGTGGGAGGTGGCGATCCGCAGGTCCCGGTCCCCCGCGGGGGCGCCGGAGAGCAGCCGCTCGCCGTCGAGGAAGGCGCCCTTCCCCCGTACCGCGGTGGCGAGTTGCTCGCGGGCCGGGGCGTAGGTCCAGGAGGCGAGCAGGACGCCCCGGTGGGCGAGCGCGATCAGGGTGCAGAAGCCGTCCTCGCCGCGCACGAACTGGCGGGTGCCGTCGACCGGGTCGACGATCCACACCGGCGCGTCGCCCTGGAGCGCGTCGTAGGTCTCCGGGTCGGCGTGCACCGCTTCCTCGCCGACCACGACGGAGCCGGGCAGGAGGGCGCCGAGCTCCGCGGTGAGGTACCGCTCGGCGAGCCGGTCGGCGTCGGTCACCAGGTCGTGCGGGCCGCTCTTCTGGTCGACCTCGTGGTCGGCGAGCCGGCGCCAGCGGGGCAGGATCTCGGTCCGGGCGGCCTTGCGGATGACGTCCTCGACGTCACCGGCGTGCTGGAGGAGGAACTCGTCGATGGTCTCCGTTGCTTCGATCATGCCTCCATGAGAGCACGCGTCACTGACAACAATCCCCACGCGTCGGATGTACGGCACATGGAATACGGACGAACAGGCGGTGCCGACGATCGGCGGGCCGTCGGCGGACGCACCGGGCCGGCGGACCCGCGTCAGCGTCCCACCGCGTAGCCCTGCATCCCGCGCGGGTTGGCCGCCGCCGACAGCACCCCGCTCTCCGGGTCCCGGGCCACCGCGCACAGGCGGCCCTCCGACCAGCCCGGCCCGACCGTCACGTCGTGGCCGCGCCGCCGCAGCTCCGCCACGACCTCGTCGTCCGTGCGGGACTCGACGGTCACGCTCCCGGGACGCCGGCCGCGGGGGTAGAAGGAGCTCGGGAAGCTGTCGTTGTGCCAGTTCGGGGCGTCGATCGCGCCCTGGAGGTCGAGGCCGCCGCGGACCTCGCCGCGCAGCGCGACAGCGAGGAGGAAGTGCAGCTGCCACTGGTCCTGCTGGTCTCCGCCGGGCGTACCGAAGGCCAGCACCGGGACGCCGTCGCGCAGGGCGAGCGACGGGGTGAGGGTGGTTCGGGGGCGCCTGCCGGGCGTGAGGGAGTTGGGCAGTCCCTCCTCCAGCCAGGCCATCTGGAGCCGGGTGCCGAGCGGGAAGCCCAGCTCGGGGACGACGGGGTTGGACTGGAGCCAGCCGCCGCTCGGCGTGGCCGCGACCATGTTGCCCCATCGGTCGACGACGTCCAGATGGCAGGTGTCGCCCCGGGTGGTGCCGTCGGCGGCGACCTGCGCGACCGTCGGCTCACCGGCACCGAGCGGGTCGAAGGCGGTTTTCCTCGCGGCCTCCACGCGCGCGTACCCGGGCAGCCGGGGCGCGCGTCCGCCGGGGCTGCCCGGCCGCAGCTCGTCGGAGGCCTTGGCGCCGATCAGCTCCCGCCGTCCGGCGTTGTAGGCGTCCGAGAGCAGCTCGGCCAGCGGTACCTCGGCCGCGTCCCCGTACCAGGCCTCGCGGTCGGCCATGGCGAGCTTGCAGCCCTCGATCAGGAGGTGGACGTAGTCGGCCGAGCCGTACTCGGGCAGTTCGGGCGGCAGCAGGGCGAGCTGCTGGAGCAGGGCCGGGCCCTGGCTCCAGGGGCCGGCCTTGCACACGGTCCAGCCGTTCCAGTCGTACGAGACCGGGCTCTCGTAGCCCGCGGACCAGCCGGCCAGGTCGGCGGCGGTGAGGGTGCCGGTGTGCCGGGTGCCGCTGGTGTCCATGGTGGGGCGGGCGGCCTGCCGCACCAGCGCCTCGGCGATGAAGCCGGTGCGCCACACCTCGCGGGCCGCGTCGATGCGTGCCTCGCGGTCCCCGGCGCCCGCGGTCTCGGCGAGCAGCCGCTTCCAGGTGTCGGCGAGGGCGGGGTTGCGCAGCAGCTCGCCGGGGCGGGGTGCGCGGCCGCCGGGCAGGTAGAGCTCCGCCGACGACGTCCACTCGGTCTCGAACAGCCTGCGGACGCTCTCCACCGTGGCGCCGACGTTCTCCACGGCCGGGTGCCCGTGCTCGGCGTAGCCGATGGCGTACCTCAGGACCTCGTCCAGCGGCTTGCTGCCGTGGTCGCGCAGCAGGAGCAGCCAGGCGTCGAAGGCGCCGGGTACGGCCGCGGCCAGCGGCCCGGTGCCGGGGACCAGGTCCAGGCCGAGGCTCCGGTAATGGGCGACGTCCGCGCCCGCCGGGGCCACGCCCTGTCCGCACAGCACCCGCACCTCGCCGCCGGCCGGGGCGAGCAGGATCGGCACCTCGCCGGCCGGCCCGTTGAGGTGCGGCTCGACCACGTGCAGGACGAAGGCGCCGGCGACGGCCGCGTCGTACGCGTTCCCGCCGTTCTCCAGGACCGCCATCGCCGACTGGGAGGCCAGCCAGTGCGTGGACGAGACCATGCCGAAGGTGCCCTGGAGGGTGGGACGGGTGGTGAACTGCATCTGTCACCTCGCTGTGCGCACGGCCGGGCCAGGTGTCTGGCGGTTACATGCTTTCACGGCCGTGGCGAGGCGAACCCCCTCCGGGGGCTCGCCTCTCCCCGTCACTTGTCCGAGTCGGGCTTGTTCCTCGCCGCCGCGTACGCCTGGGACGGAGTCATCGGGATCCCGTTGAGGCTGACCGTCTTGTACTGGCTGACCTTGGCACAGGTCTTGGTGTCGTCGGCGGTCGAGGCGTTGGCGTTGGCGACGGCCGCCTTGGTGTCTCCGGAGCTGGCCGGGTAGGACGTGCCGCTGCTCCAGTCGCTGCCGATCACCAGGACCACGCCGGTGCCGGAGCCCGACTTGATGTGCGAGGCGGGGATGTCCAGGGCCTTGGCGACGGTCTGGGCCTCGGCCTTGTCGCCGCTGCCGTAGGTCAGGGTGGTCGCGCTCGCGGAGTTCGGGGCGTTGGCCGTGCTGGTGCCGGTGCTGAAGCCCTGGGAGATCAGGGAGTTCGCGATGGCGGAGGCGCGGCCCGTGATGTCGGTGCCGTTCTCGACGGTCACGGCGATCTGGGAGGCGGGCACGGTCGCGGTGGGCGTCGGCTTCGCGCTCGCGGCCGCGGAGGCCGCCGACGACTTCTTGCCCGAGCTGGTGGTCAGCGACTGGTCGTTGGCCATGGTGGCGAACAGGTCCTTGGCTCCCGCGCCGACCACCACCCGGTTGCTGTTGTTCGGGTCGGGCGCGGTCTGCATGGTGGTGAACGTCATCCGCTTGGTGGGGACCTTGTTCACGTCGGCCGCGAGCGAGATCAGCTTCTTGACGCTGTCGAGTTCGTCGTCGACGGTGAGCGCCTTGGTGGCCGCGTCGGCGAGGCTGTAGACCGCGGTGGGGTCGGTGAGGGTGCCCGCGCTCTTGAACTTGCGGATCATCGCGCTGAGGAAGATGTGCTGGGAGACGGTACGGCCGAGGTCGCTGCCGTCGCCGAAGCCGTGCCGGGACCGGACGAACTCCAGCGCGGCCTCGCCCTTGAGGGTGTGGCTGCCCTTGGACAGCTTCAGGTGCGAGTAGGTGTCGTACACGTTGTTGTTGACGCAGACGGAGACTCCGCCGACCGCGTCGGACATCTTGACCACACCGGAGAAGTCCAGCTTGACGAAGTGGTCGATGGGGACGCCGGTGAGCTGGTGGACGGTGGCGACCTGGCAGGCCGCGCCGTACTGGAGGGCGCTGTTGACCTGGCCGTAGTAGCCGGAGGTGGACTCGCCGCCCGATTTGTCCTTGCAGGCGGGGACGTCGACCATGGTGTCACGCGGGATGCTCATGACCGTGGCGTTGGAGCGGTCGGCGGATATGTGGACGACCATCTCCACGTCGGCGTTGCCGTTGCCGGTCTGGACGCCGGTGTGCCTGCAGCCGCCGCCGAGCTTGCAGTCGGCCGAGCTGGTCCGGCCGTCCGAGCCGATCACCAGGATGTTGATCGGGGTTCGGCCGAACGCGTCGGCCTTCTCGGTGCCGCCCTTGCCGTCGAGGGAGACGCTGTTGATGTTGCCGTTGAGGTGCTCGTAGAACCACCAGCCCGCGCCGGCCGTGACCAGGACGAGGACCGCCGTGCACAGGCCCAGGATCTTCAGCACCCGCCTGCCGCGCCCCGTCGGCTTCGCCCGCCGGGAGCCCCCTCTGCCACCGCGGGTCTTCGCCGCCTGCCGGGCGGCGGCCCGGCCGCCGGTCGGCCGCGTCCCGTCCGGCAGGGCCCCACGCTGTCCGGGCACCCGGTCGGTGCGGCTGCGTGTGGCCTGGCCTCCCGGGCCGTCCCACGGGTCGGTCATCTTCCACTCCCATGAACGGTCGGGTCCGTCTGCGGGTACGGTCGGGCGGGTCGGGCGTCCGCGGCGGGTCAAGGGCAGCCGCGAGGTGGGCCCATTTGGGTTGCGTGATTGCGCAATCTAACAAACCCAAAGCCCCGACAGCACAAACCCCACCCGAATTCACAGGTGAGGCATCTCATGAAACCTCCAGGACACACCTGCCGTCCGCCCCCGCGCACCGGGCCCGGGCCCGCTCCGTCAGACGCCGGCCTCGTACAACCGCCGCACCGGCACCGGTGCCTGGTGGGAGCGCGCGGTCAGCTGCCCGACGGTCACCCGCACCACGGTCACGATGTCCGGATCATCCACGTAGTAGACCTGCCTGCGACCCTCGCGGCGGGACCGCACCAGACCGGCCAGCCGGAGTTTGGCCAGGTGCTGGCTGACCGCCGGCAGCGCGCCACCGACCCGGTCGGCGAGGCGCGTCACGTCGCTCTCGCCCTGGGACAGCGCCCACATGATGTGCAGCCTGGCCGGTGAGGCGAGCAGCCCGAACACCGCGGCCGCCTCCGTCAGCACCCCGTCGGAGGGGTCCGTGTAGCCGTCGCTGTTCTCCCCCACGGCCCGATCCCTCCCCCTCACCGCCTCGGCACAGGTGCCCACTCAGTGTAGGCGTACGGTCACGGCACCCCGCAACGCCTCCCCGCAATGTCCGCCACGTGTTCTCCGCATTGTCATGGGCGCGTGACAGATCATCGACGGCTCGGCGTCAGGCGTATACCGGCGACCGCCCCCGTTCCTAAGCTTGCGCAACAACGCAACTCTGCGGGGCGGCACCCCACGGAGGGGCGGCGCCCGTCAGGCAGCACCCGTACCGGAGGACAACGAACGTGGGCATCATCGGCTGGATCGTCCTGGGCCTCCTCGCCGGAGCCATCGCCAAGGTCCTGCTGCCCGGCCGCGACCCGGGTGGCCTGATCGGCACCACCCTCATCGGCATCGCGGGCGCCTTCGTGGGCGGCTGGCTCTCCTCCCGCTTCCTCGACCGCCCGGTGGAGAGGCACTTCTTCGACCTCTACACGTGGGGCGCCGCGATCGCCGGCTCCCTGGTCCTCCTCGTCGGCTACCGGCTGCTGTTCGGCAACTCGCGCGACTGAGTGCCGGACGGGCCCGACGGTGACTCCGGTCACCCTCGGGGCCGGATGCAGTCACCACATTCCGGATGTACAGGGACCGCGGACGCGCGACATTCCGGATGTAGGGGGACGGCCCACGGCCGCTGTCAACAGCGCGCCGTACCCGGCCCACAGGCAAGGTACGGATTCCACTTCCGCCCCACAGGGACTCGTGTGAAACTGGCGTCCCGTCCGCCGTGCGGACCACTCCGCACACCGTCCCCCAGCGAGAAGTGCGACTTGCGTTCTCTTCCACTGCCGCTCGCCCTCACCGCGCGCCTGACGCCGGTCGCCGTGCTCGCCTGTGCGGGCTGGGTGATGGCGTCGGGCCCGGACACGACGACGTCCACGAACACCTCAGGTGACACCTCGGCCCAGCAGGGGGCCGGCCAGTCGGCGGGCGACTCCCCGTCGACGTCCGCCGCCTCCACGGACGCCACCAAGGCGTTCTCCGCCGCTCCCGCACCCTGCGGCAGCATCCCGGTGGCCACCGTCAAGTCGCTGGTGCCCGGCGCGAAGACGGCCGGCAAGGAGATCCCCTCCACCGACACCAAGCTGCGCCGCACCTGCTCGTGGAACGCGCTCAAGGGCTACGACTACCGCTGGCTCGACGTCTCCTTCGAGATCATGGACACGAACGCGGCGGCGGCGAAGGAGTACAAGGACCGGGTCGCGGAGAAGAGCGGCGGCGGGGCCGTGCCGGGGCTCGGCGACAGCGGCTACTCGGTGGTGAACCTCACCACCGAGGACAAGCAGCAGACCCGCGAGGGCGTGGTGATGGCCCAGGTCTCCAACGCGCTGGTGGTCGTCACCTACAACGGCAGCGACTTCGAGAACAAGAAGGCGCCCAGCACGGACGTGATCAACAAGGGCGCCATCCAGGCGGCGAAGGCCGCGGTGACCGCGCTGAAGGGCAGCCGGTAGCCGGACCGGCCGCCCTTCGCACGCACGCCGCGCCGCCTGCTCACGCCTCCTTGGGCCGCACCAGCACGGTCAGGCCCAGGTACAGCACCAGGGACGTGCCGAGGCCGACCGCCCAGCCGTAGTCGGCGAGCGAGGACAGGGCCGGGACGGGCCGGCCGTCGATCAGCGGCTTGAAGCTGGCACCGCCGATCGCGAGGACGCCGCCGACGAGGAAGGCCACGACGGCCCGCCAGTTCCAGCCGCCGTCGTACCAGTACCGGCCGCCCGTGCGGTACAGGTCGGTCAGGTCGAGGCGGGTGCGGCGCAGGACCCAGTAGTCGGCGACGAGGATGCCGGCCACCGTGCCGAGCAGACCGCCGACCAGGCCGAGCCAGGTGAAGATGTAGCCCTGCGGGTCGGAGTACAGCTTCCACGGGAAGATCAGCACCGCGAGGACCGAGGTGATCAGCGCGCCGGTACGGAAACTGATTTTCCTGGGCGCGATGTTGGAGAAGTCGAAGGCGGGCGAGACCAGGTTGGCCGCGATGTTCACGGAGAGGGTCGCGACGAGGACGGTGACCAGGGCGTAGAGCAGGCCGACCACGTTGTCCGTCTTGGCGGCCAGCTGGACCGGGTCCCAGATCGGCTGCCCGTAGACGGCCTGCGAGCCGGAGGTCACCAGGACGGAGAGGAAGGCGAAGAGGGTCATGGTGGTGGGCAGGCCGAGCGCCTGGCCCCAGGTCTGCGCCTTCTGGCTCCTGCCGTACCGGGTGAAGTCGGGGATGTTCAGCGACAGCGTCGACCAGAAGCCGATCATGCCCATCAGGGACGGCCAGAAGATCTTCCAGAAGCCGCCGCCCCAGCCGAGCTTGGAGGGCTGGTCGAAGAGCGGGCCGAGACCGCCGGCCTTGTTGCTCATCCAGATCAGCATCACGACGGCGCCGACGATGACGAAGGGCGCGGCCCAGTTCTCGAAGCGGCGGATCGTCTCCATGCCCCGGTAGATGATCGCGACCTGGAGCACCCAGAAGAGCGCGAACGACAGCCACATGGTCCAGGCGTAGCCGCCGATGTGCGAGGCGTTCGCCCAGCTGTCGCCGATCAGCTTGCCGGCCAGGAAGTAGATGGCCTCGCCGCCGATCCAGGTCTGGATGCCGAACCAGCCGCAGGCCACCAACGCCCGTACGACGGCGGGGAGGTTGGCTCCCCGCACGCCGAAGGAGGCGCGGGCGAAGACCGGGAAGGGGATGCCGTACTTGGGTCCGGCGTGCCCGGTGAGCAGCATCGGGACGAGGACGATCAGGTTGGCGAGGGCGATGGTGAACACGGCCTGTTTCCAGTCCATGCCGACCGCGATGAGCCCGGAGGCCAGGGTCCAGGACGCCGTGTTGTGGGCCATGCCGACCCAGAGGGCGGAGAAGTTGTACGTGGTCCAGGTGCGCTTGACGACGGGGACGGGCAGCAGGTCCTCGTTGGCGTACGGACCACTCGGCGGCGGGGAGTCCGGGGCGAGCTCGACGCGCCCGTCGGAGGTGGTCACTTGGCCGGACATCGGTATGGCCGTGGGAGCGGTGTCGGTCATGGGCAGGCCAATCGGGTGAGGCGGGACGGGAGAGAGGCCGTGCGGGCGGGGCGGGGCGGGGGGGTACGCGTGGGATGCGCCCTGACCCCCTTCCCGGGACGGCGGGAAGGGGGAGACCAACTGGCAGGAGGGGGTCAGCCGTTGACGGCCGGGATGACCTTCGTCCCGTACGCGTCGATGGTGGCCTCCTGTGCGTCGTGCATGTCGTAGACGGCGAACTGGTCGACGCCCAGCTCGCGCAGGGCGGTCAGCTTCTCGATGTGCTTCTCCGCCGGGCCGATGACGCAGAAGCGGTCGACGATCTCGTCGGGCACGAACTCGGTGTCGGGGTTGCCGCTGCGTCCGTGGTGCGAGTAGTCGTAGCCCTGGCGGGCCTTGATGTAGTCGGTGAGTTCGTCGGGCACGGCGGCGGAGTGCTCACCGTACTTGGCGACCAGGTCGGCGACGTGGTTGCCGACCATGCCGCCGAACCAGCGGCACTGGTCGCGGGCGTGGGCGAGGGCCTCGGGCGAGTCGTCCTCGGTGACGTAGGCGGGAGCCGCGACACAGATCCTGACCTCGGACGGGTCGCGTCCGACGGCCACGGCCGCGTCCTTCACCGCCTTGACCATGTACTCGGTGAGGTAGAGGTCGGAGAGCTGGAGGATGAAGCCGTCGGCCTCCTCCCCGGTCATCTTCAGGGCCTTCGGGCCGTACGCGGCCATCCAGACGGGGAGTTCGGCGCCCGGCTTGACCCAGGGGAACCTGATGACGGTCCCGCCGAGGTCGGCCTCGCCGCCGCTGCCGAGGGCGCGGATGACCTTCATGGCCTCGCTGATCCGGGCGAGGGTGTTGGGCTTGCGGCCGGCCACCCGCATCGCGGAGTCGCCGCGGCCGATGCCGCAGACCGTGCGGTTGCCGAACATGTCGTTGAGGGTGGCGAAGGTGGAGGCGGTGACCTCCCAGGTGCGGGTGCCCGGGTTGGTGACCATCGGGCCGACCGTCAGCTTGCTGGTGTTGGCCAGGATCTGACTGTAGATCACGAACGGTTCCTGCCAGAGCACGGCGGAGTCGAAGGTCCAGCCGTAGCGGAAGCCGTTGCGTTCGGCCCTCTTCATCAGGCTCACGACCCGGGAGGCCGGCGGGTCGGTCTGCAGGACGAGTCCGAAGTCCATGTGCGCCTCTCCTAGTTGAGGTACTGACAGGTGGAGCGCGGGGTGTAGACGCCGTGCCCGGCGTGTCCGGTGTACTCCCGCTCGGTGATGACGGGCACGCCGCGCGAGAGGACCGTCTCGACGCGGCCGGTGAGGCGCTTGCCCTCGTACGCCGAGTAGTCGACGTTCATGTGGTGGGTCTCGGCGGAGACGACCTGCTCCGCGTGGGGGTCGTAGATGACGACGTCGGCGTCGGCACCCGGGGTGATGGTGCCCTTCTTCGGGTACATGCCGAACATCCGGGCCGGAGTGGCACAGGCGATCTCGATCCAGCGGCGGCGGGTGATGTGCCCGTCGACGACGGCCTGGTGGAGCAGGTCCATCCGGTTCTCGACGCCGGGCAGGCCGTTCGGGATCTTCGAGAAGTCGCCGCGGCCGAGTTCCTTCTGCCCGACGAAGCAGAAGGGGCAGTGGTCGGTGGAGACGACCTGGAGGTCGTTGGTCCTGAGGCCCTGCCAGAGCTTGGCCTGGTGCTCCTTGGGGCGCAGGGGTGTCGAGCACACGTACTTCGAACCCTCGAAGTCGGGCTCGGCGAGGTTGTCGGTGGAGAGGAAGAGGTACTGCGGGCAGGTCTCGCCGAAGACCGGGAGACCCTCGTCGCGGGCGCGGGCCAGTTCGGCGACCGCTTCCATGGCCGAGACGTGCACGACGTACAGGGGCGCGCCCGCGACCTGGGCGAGTTTGATGGCGCGGTGCGTGGCCTCGGCTTCGAGCAGGGCCTTGCGGACCTCCCCGTGGTAGCGGGGGTCGGTCTCACCGCGGGCCAGCGCCTGTTCCACCAGCACGTCGATGGCGATGCCGTTCTCGGCGTGCATCATGATCAGGCCGCCGTTCTCGGCGGAGCGCTGCATGGCGCGCAGGATCTGGCCGTCGTCGGAGTAGAAGACGCCGGGGTAGGCCATGAACTGCTTGAAGGAGGTGACGCCTTCCTCGACGAGGAGGTCCATCTCCTTGAGCGTGTCCTGGTTCACGTCGGAGACGATCATGTGGAAGCCGTAGTCGATGGCGCAGTTGCCCTCGGCCTTGGCGTGCCAGGCGTCGAGGCCCTCGCGCAGGCTGTGGCCGACGCTCTGCACGGCGAAGTCCACGATGGTGGTCGTACCGCCCCAGGCCGCGGCCCGGGTGCCGGTCTCGAAGGTGTCGGAGGCGAAGGTGCCGCCGAAGGGCAGCTCCATGTGGGTGTGGGCGTCGACGCCGCCCGGGATGACGTACTTGCCGGCGGCGTCGATGGTGCGCTCTGCGGTGAAGGCCTCGGCGGCGGGGGTGCCGGTCGCCGCGAGGGCGGCGATGCGGCCGTCCTCGATCAGGACGTCGGCGTGGATCTCGTCGGACGCGGTGATGACGAGTCCGCCACGGATGAGAGTGCGGCCGACCATGGGTTCACGCTCCGTTCGGTTGTCGGGAAAATGCCGGTCGTCTGTGGCTGGTCGCGCGGATCCTCCCCCAGCCTTCGGCCGGGGGTACCCCCAGCGCCCCTTACGGGGCGCTTTCAGCGGGGGCGCGGTCAGGGAGCCGTCAGCGGGCCGTACGCGTCCGGGCGGCGGTCGCGGAAGAACTGCCAGCGGTCGCGGACCTCGCGGAGCTTGGCCAGGTCCAGGTCGCGGACGACGAGTTCGGTCTCCTTGTCGGAGGCCACCTCGCCGACGAACTGGGCCTCCGGGTCCACGAAGTAGGAGGTCCCGTAGAAGTCGTTGTCGCCGAGGTCCTCCACGCCGACCCGGTTGATCGCTCCGACGAAGTACTCGTTGGCCACGGCCGCCGCCGGCTGCTCCAACTGCCACAGGTAGCGGGAGAGTCCGCGCGAGGTGGCGGAGGGGTTGAAGACGATCTCGGCACCGCCGAGACCCAGCGCCCGCCAGCCTTCCGGGAAGTGCCGGTCGTAGCAGATGTAGACGCCGATCTTCCCGACGGCCGTCTCGAAGATCGGCCAGCCCGCGTTCCCCGGACGGAAGTAGAACTTCTCCCAGAAGCCGGGGACCTGCGGGATGTGGTGCTTGCGGTACTTGCCGAGGTACGAGCCGTCGGCGTCGATCACGGCGGCGGTGTTGTAGAGGACGCCGGGCTGCTCCTCCTCGTACACCGGCAGGATCAGGACGAGGCCCAGTTCGCGGGCGAGGGCCTGGAAGCGCTGGACGACCGGGCCGTCCGGGACCTGCTCGGCGTACTCGTAGAAGGCCTTGTCCTGGACCTGGCAGAAGTAGGGTCCGTAGAACAGCTCCTGGAAGCACAGGACCCGCGCGCCCTGTGCGGCCGCGTCGCGGGCCGCCTGCTCGTGGACCTGGATCATCGACTCCTTGTCGCCGGTCCAGGCGGTCTGGAAGAGGGCGGCACGAATCACTCGGCTCATCGGGACCTCCGGTCGCTCGGTGTGCGAGAAGGCTAGAAAGCCCCGAAGTCCTCTTTGAGTTGCACCGTGTCACGTCTGCGGGCACCCGGCGTGGCACCGTGTCACGCTGCCGTCGGCTCATGTTTCACCGCCGTTTTCCCAGGTCGTCGCATGTTTCACTGCTGTTGCGCGTCGTGCGCGAGGAGTGCTATGTGCACCGAGGCCGCCTGCTCGAAGTCGTCGAGGTCGACGCCGAGCCGGGTCTGTATCGCCTCCAGGCGGCGGTACAGCGCGGGGCGGGAGACGTGGTGGAGCTGGGCGGTGCGGGACTTGTTGCGGCCGGTGGCGAGATAGGTCCGCAGCACGCCGAGGAGATCCTGGTCGGTACCGTTCCCGCACAGCAGGCCGTCCAGCTCGCGCTCGGCGAAGGACTGGACGTGCGGGTCGTCCCGCAGCAGCCGGATCAGGCCGCGCAGGTGGACGTCCTTGAGGCGTACGACGGCCGGGAGGTCGAGGGCGGCGGTGGTGTCGGCGACCGCGTCCGCGACGTGCTGGGCCTCGCGCAGGCCGACCGGCACGTCGTCCCAGACGGTACGGGCGCCCGCGGCGGCCACCACCGCCCGGGCCCCCGCCGACTCGCCGTGCAGCCGGGCGGCGAAGTGCGCGGCGAGCGCGTCGGCGTCCTGGTCCCGGGCGAGGCTGAGGAGCACGGCGGTGGTGCGCTCGGTGAGTTCGGCGACGAGCCCGGGCAGGCCCAGCAGCCGCAGGATCCGCTCCAGTTGGGCCGGTTGCGCGTCCCGTACGACGAGCGGGACGAAGGTCCGCCGGTTGACCGGGAGGCCGGCCGCCCGGGCCCTGGGCAGCAGCTGGCGGGCCGGTACGACCCCGGAGACCAGGTCGGTCAGCAGGCTCTGCGCGGACTGCTCCTCCCAGGTGTGGGCGGAGCCGCCGCCGAGCATGCGGTGCAGGACGAGGGCCTCGGCGCCCCGCTCGGCCAGCAGCCGGCCGGTGGCGGTGTCGCCGCGGTAGCCGCAGAGCATGATCTGGCCCCAGCGCTCGCCCCGGCCGCCCAGTTCGGCGCGGATCCAGCCGTCGGCCGCGCCGCCGCCGGCCTGCCGGGCGATGCGTTCCCAGTCCCGCAGCACGTCGTCCACGGCCGACCGCTCCCCTGCGGTGGCGAGGACCCGGTGCGCGAGGTTGGTGACGACGACCGGGCAGGCGCTGTGCACGGCGACCTCGTCGAGGAGGCGCTGGAGGGGGGCAGCGGCCGTGATGAGGCCGGTGAGTGCGGTGCGGACGGACTCGGAGAGGCTGACGGCGGCGAATTTCCGCCGGACCAGTCTGGATTGGACCTCCTCCGTCAGTTCGGCGAAGGGGAAGGGGCGGTGCAGGACCACCAGAGGGAGGCCGCAGCGGTCCGCCGCGCGGCGCATGGCGTCGGGCGGGGCGGGGAAGGCGCGGCCGAGGCCGAGGACGACGGCCGCCGCCTCGGCCCGGTGCAGGGACTGGATGTACTCGGCCTGTTTGTGCTCGTCGCCGGCGAGCAGGACGCCGGTGGTGAGGACCATCTCGCCGCCGGTGAGCATGACGCCGACGTCGGGGGCCTCGGCGACGTGCACCCAGCGGACGGGGCGGTCGAGATGGGCGGCGCCTGCCACCACCTCGGGGTCGCCGGCCAGGACCCGTTCCAGGGCGAGGATCTGGCGGACCGACAGTATGGGGTCTGTGGTGTGCGGGGGATCCCAGGTGGCGGTCATCGTGCGTGATCCCTTGGTCGGGTTCGGTGCGTTCGGAGACCGCGGGCCGGTGAGGCTGGTCGCGCCGTTCCCCGCGCCCCCGAAGCAAGGGGCTGCACAGCGCCCCTTAGGGGTGCGGGGAACGGCGCGACCGGCCACGACGGCGCCGCGGTCGACACACGGCGGGTCGCCTAGTAGGCACTCCGCAGCGCCTGTTCCAGGATCGCCGCGCCCTCCTCCGCCTCCGCGACCGTCAATGACAGCGGCGGCGCGATGCGCAGCGCACTCGTGTCGTGGCCGCCGCCCTTGCCGATCAGGAGGCCGCCCTCCCTGGCCGCTTCCAGGACGGCGGAGGCGGACTTGGGGTCGGCCTCGTCGGTGCCGGGCTTGACCAGTTCGACGCCGATCATCAGGCCGCGGCCCCGGACCTCGCGTACGCCGGGCAGCTGGGCGGCGACCGCGCGGAGGCGTTCGATGAGGAGGCCGCCGACACGGCGGGCGTTGCCCTGGAGGTCGTGGTCCAGGAGGTACGACAGGTTGGCGAGGCCCGCGGCCATGGTGATCTGGGTGCCGCCGAACGTCGAGATGCTGTTGGAGTCGAGGCAGTTCATGATCTCGGAGCGGGCCACCACGCCGCCGATGGAGCTGCCGTTGCCGATGCCCTTGGCGAAGGTGAGGATGTCCGGCGGGCCGCTCTGGCCGTGTGCCTGCCAGCCCCAGAAGTGTTCACCGGTGCGGCCCCAGCCGGTCTGCACCTCGTCGGCGATCCAGAGGATGCCCTGCTCCTGGAGGACCTTGCGGAAGGCCGCGTACAGCCCGTCGGGCGGGGAGGTGAAGCCGCCGACGCCCTGGATGGGTTCGGCGATCAGCGCGGCCGGCGGGCGGGTGTGGCCGAGGAGGTCGCGCAGGTCGGCGACGCAGGCCGCGATGAAGTCACGGTCGTTCAGCTCGGCGAACGGGCCGCGGGTGCGGACGCCACCGTGCACGTACAGCGTCTGCAGCGGGGACAGGGAGGTCGGGGACCAGCCCTTGTTGCCGGTGATGCCGACCGCGCTGAAGGAGCGGCCGTGGTAGCTGTTGCGCATCGCCAGGACGGTGTTGGTGCGCCGGTAGGTCGTGGCGAGCAGCAGGGCCGTGTCGTTGGCCTCGGTGCCGGAGGTGGTGAAGAAGACCCGGGCGTCCGGGATGCCGCTCAGCTGGGCGATGCGCTCGGCCAGTTCGACCATCGGGCGGTTGAGGTAGAGGGTGGAGGAGTGGATGATCCGGCCGGCCTGCTCGCTCACCGCCTTCGTCACCTCGGGCAGCGCGTGCGCGGTCATCGTGGTGAGGATGCCGCCGAAGAAGTCGAGGTAGCGGTTGCCGGCCGCGTCCCAGACGTGCCGGCCCTCGCCGTGGGTGATCTCCAGGGGCTCGTCGTAGTAGAGAGCCAGCCAGTCGGGCAGGACCTGGCGGTGGCGGGCGAAGAGGTCGTTCACGGCTGTACCAGCCCTTCGTAGGCGTCGGGACGGCGGTCGCGGTAGAAGGCCCACTGCTGCCGCACCTCGTCGATCAGGTCGAAGTCGAGGTCGCGGACGACGAGTTCCTCGCCCTTGTCACTCGCGACCTCACCCACGAACTGCCCACGCGGATCGACGAAGTAGCTCGTCCCGTAGAAATCGTTGTCCCCGTACTCCTCCTGGCCCACCCGGTTGATGGCGGCGACGAAGTACTCGTTGGCGACGGCGGCGGCCGGCTGCTCCAGCTGCCAGAGGTAGGCCGACAGGCCGCGCGAGGTGGCCGACGGGTTGTAGACCAGCTGGGCGCCGTTGAGGCCGAGTTGCCGCCATCCCTCGGGGAAGTGGCGGTCGTAGCAGATGTACACGCCGACCTTGCCGACGGCGGTGTCGAAGACCGGCCAGCCGGCGTTCCCGGGCTTGAAGTAGTACTTCTCCCAGAAGCCCTTGACCTGGGGGATGTGGTGCTTGCGGTACTTGCCGAGGACGGTGCCGTCGGCGTCGATCACCGCGGCCGTGTTGTAGTAGAAGCCGGACTGCTCGACCTCGAAGACCGGGACGACGATCACCATGCCGGTCTCGCGCGCGAGTTCCTGCATACGACGCGTGGTGGGACCGTCCGGGACCGGCTCGGCCCAGCGGTAGTGCTCGGGTTCCTGGACCTGGCAGAAGTAGGGGGCGTTGAAGACTTCCTGAAATCCGATGATCTTCGCGCCTCGACGGGCCGCCTCGCGGGCGTGTTCCTCGTGTTTCGCCACCATGGACTCGGTGTCGCCGGTCCATGTGGCCTGGACCAGAGCGGCGCGTACGACGTTGGCCATGAGCTGCTCCTTCTACGCCCGTAGAGGGTCGAAAGTAGGCCTCCTCGGAGTCCTTGCCAAGACCATCGTCGTTAAGCCGCCGAGTCGATCGCGTTTCTTACCTGGCTGGCGGATGCGCGGCCGTCCCGGAAGCGCGCCGACTCGGCTGGGCGCCGTTCCTGACCGCGGGTGCGTGGGGGCTGGTCGCGTAGTCGCCCCCCCTGGCGGGGCGCGCGCCCTCAGGAAGCGAGGCCCGCCACCCGCAGGGCGTGCAGCAGGTCCCAGTGGCGCTGGTCGGAGATCTGCTGGGCCGAGCGGAGGAGCAGGGGGACCAGGCGCTGGGGATCGGGTTCCGCGCTGTGGGCCGTCTCCTCCGGGGGGCGGACCTGGACGTATGTGTCCAGCAGGGCCCGGGCCTCGCGGTGGCGGCCCTCCGTGTCCAGGGCCAGGACGGCCTCGCCGATCTCCGGGGCGGGGCGGGCGACGCCCTGGCGCAGGATCTGCCGGCCGTCGTCGGTCCGGCCCGCGGCGGTCAGGGCGTCGGCGGCCGCGACGAGCCGGGCGGGCGGCAGCGAGACCGCCTCCCACAGCAGCGTGGCCCAGTCGGCGCCGAGACCGGCGCGCTGGAGGGCGTCCGCGAGCAGCGGGAACCGGGCCGCGGGCCAGTGCGCGACCTCGGCCAGGAGCGCGTGCGCCTCGCCGGTGCGGCCCTCCGCCCGGAGCCGTTCGAGCATCTCCACGGCCGCGGCCACGGCCCGTCCCGACTCCTCGTCGGACTCCGCCGGCACCGGCTCCGGCCGCACCGGTGCCTCGACGGCCCCGGCGAAGCGGGCACCGCGCGGGGTACGGCGGCCGATGGCGGCCTCGGACACGGACGCCTCCGGCGTCTGCGGTACGACCTGCGGTACGGCGCCGGGCGCCGCCTCGTCCTCGGCCAGGCCGGCGAACCGGGCGCTGCCCCGGCGGCGCTTGCGCTGCTTGGCCGGGGCGGGGGCCGGGACAGGAGCCGGGGCGGGCTCGGGGGCCACGGTGCGGGTCTCGGCCCGCGGGGGCCCGGCGGGCTCGGCCCGGTGTTCCAGCCTTTCCAAGCGGGCCCGGAGCTCGGCGCACCGGGCGGAGGCCCGCTCGTGGTCGTCGCGGGCCCACGCGAGGTCGATCTGCAGGGCCTCGGCCTGCTCGCGGGAGTGCGCGGAGTCGAGGGCGCGGCCGAGCTGGGCCAGCCGTTCCGCGGCGTAGCGCTGTTCGCGGAGGGTGACGTCGAGGCGGTCGCTCAGGTGCTCGCGGGCGCCCGGCCGGGTGTCGTACGCGGCGAGCGCGTCCGCGTGCAGCCGGCGGGCCCGCTCGGCCTCACGCGCGGCGGCCTCGGTGCCGTGGACGGTCGCCAGGTCCTGGAGCAGGGCCTCCACGACGTCCCAGGGCGGCACCTCGCGCCCGCCGAGGCAGGCCTGCATACCGTCGGGATCGCGCTGCCAGAAGACCGCGCACCAGCCGCCGCCCTGGTCCAGGCGCGCCAGCAGGCCGTTCAGGTAGCTCGCGAACTCCCGCACTCGGCCCGGGAGTTGATCCACAGTCATCGCTCGACTCCCGCCAGACCGGAACACTCCGGTTCCGTAGGCAACACCAGTTGTGTTACGCGGTTGCTACGGGGAGTTTTCAGCGGGTGCGCGGAGCCCTCATTGCCCGATCTTGACCCGTGCGCGGCAGGCGCCGACGCGCGTCACGCACCGTCGCGTGTCTCGAACCGTCGTATGTCACACGACGACCAGGGCGCAGCGCTCCACCAGGTCGTCCATCGAGAGGCCGAGCGCACGGGCCAGCGCGGCCACGGTGAAGAAGGCGGGGGTCGGTGCCCGCCCGGTCTCGATCTTGCGGAGGGTCTCGGCCGAGATGCCCGCCGCGGCCGCCACCTCCGTCATGCTCCGCCCGCCGCGCTCCTCGCGCAGCAACCGCCCGAGCCGCTCGCCGCGTTCGCGCTCTTCCGGAGTGAGAGGGGTGCGTACCATGCCGTCATTCTAAGCCGTGATTCTAACCCGGTCGAGAAAGCCGGTATATTAATTGGCATGGTGGAACTGAAGACAGACACATCGATCGACGCCATGTACGCGTCGGGCCAGGTCGTCGGGCGCGCTCTGACGGCCGTACACGAGGCGGCCGGCATCGGCGTCTCCCTGCTCGAACTGGACGAGGTGGCGCGGGAGGTGCTGCGCGAGGCCGGGGCCTCCTCCCCCTTCCTCGGTTACCGCCCCTCGTTCGCGCCCACCCCCTTCCCGGCCGTCATCTGCGCGTCCGTGAACGACGCGATCGTGCACGGCATCCCGACCGGCTACCGGCTGCGCGACGGAGACCTGGTCTCCATCGACTGCGGCGCGGTGCTGGACGGCTGGGCGGGCGACTCGGCGATCAGTTTCACGGTCGGCAGGCCCCGCCCGGCGAACGTACGGCTCGTCGAGACGGCCGAGCGGGCGCTCGCGGCGGGGATCGCGGCGGCGGTCGTCGGCAACCGCATCGGCGACATCGCGCACGCGGTCGGCCGGGTGTGCCGGGACGCCGGCTACGGCATCCCGCAGGACTTCGGTGGACACGGCATCGGCCGCCGTATGCACGAGGACCCCGGCGTACCGAACGAGGGCCGTCCCGGCCGCGGTCTCCCGCTCCGGCACGGCATGGTCCTCGCGATCGAGCCCATGCTGATCGGCGGCGGCCGGGACGGCTACCACGCGGCCGAGGACGGCTGGACGCTGCGGACGAACGACGGTTCCCGGGCGGCGCACGCGGAGCACACGGTGGCGATCACGGAGTCGGGGCCGCGCGTTCTCACGGCCAGGAACCCGGAGAACTGACAGGGGCCGCCCCGGAGACCGATCACGCGGCAAGGGGGAAGGCGCGGTCCGGACCGTCGCCCGAACGGCTGGACGTGCCCCCCTCGGGCGGGCGTGCGAAGGTGGTGTGACCGGGCCCCGGCGAGGGGCACCCGCACGGACCGGCACGTCGACCAGCGAGCGCGTCCCACCAGGCGCCGGGACGCCGGAACGGAACGAACGCTCATGACCAGCGGTTACCCCGGACCGGACAACTTCGGACAGGATCCCTTCGGAGAGTTCCTCGCACGCTTCTTCGGCGGCGGCGGAGCCCACCAGGGCCCCCGGCAGATCGACATCGGCAGGCTGCTGAGCCAGCCGGCCAGGGAGCTGGTCAAAGGTGCCGCCCAGTACGCCGCCGAGCACGGCAGCCGGGACCTCGACACCGAGCACCTGCTGCGCGCCGCACTCGCCGCGGAGCCCACCCGGTCCCTGCTGAGCAGGTCCGGCGCCGACCCCGACTCGCTGGCGACTGAGATCGACGGCCGCGCGGGACCGGTCCAGCACCCGCCGGGCGAGGCTCCCCCGCCGACCTCGCTCTCCCTCACCCCGGCCGTCAAGCGGGCCCTGCTGGACGCACATGACCTGGCCCGGGCCGGCGGGGCCGGGTACATCGGCCCCGAGCACGTGCTGGGCGCGCTGGCCGCCAACCCGGACTCGGCCGCCGGGCACATCCTGAACGCCGCCCGGTTCGCCGCCGCCGGCCTGCCACCGGACGCCACCGAGACCGACCGCACCCTCGCCGGTCCGGACACCCGGCGCCGTACGAGCAGCACGCCGAACCTCGACAAGTACAGCCGTGACCTGACCGAGCTGGCCGGGGAGGGCCGGATCGACCCGGTGATCGGCCGCGACGACGAGATCGAGCAGACCATCGAGGTGCTCTCCCGGCGCGGCAAGAACAACCCCGTGCTGATCGGCGACGCCGGTGTGGGCAAGACGGCGATCGTCGAGGGCCTGGCCCAGCGGATCGCCGACGGAGACGTGCCGGACGGGCTCGCCGGACGCCGGGTGGTCGCCCTCGACCTGACCGGCGTGGTCGCCGGCACCCGGTTCCGGGGCGACTTCGAGGAGCGGCTCAACAACATCGTGGGCGAGATCCGCGCACACTCCGACCAGCTGATCGTCTTCATCGACGAGCTGCACACCGTGGTCGGCGCCGGGGGCGGCGGCGAGGGCGGCGCGATGGACGCCGCCAACATCCTCAAGCCCGCGCTGGCCCGGGGCGAGCTGCACATCGTGGGCGCGACCACCCTCGAGGAGTTCCGCAAGATCGAGAAGGACGCGGCGCTGGCCCGTCGCTTCCAGCCGATCCTGGTGCCCGAGCCGACGGTCCCGGACACCATCGAGATCCTGCGCGGCCTGCGCGACCGCTACGAGGCGCACCACCAGGTCCGCTACACCGACGAGGCCCTGGTCGCCGCCGTCGAGCTGTCCGACCGCTACCTCACCGACCGCAGGCTGCCGGACAAGGCGATCGACCTCATCGACCAGGCCGGCGCCCGGGTCCGTCTCGGCGCCCGCACCAAGGGCACCGACGTCCGCGCCATGGAGCGCGAGACCGAGCAGCTGACCCGGGACAAGGACCAGGCGGTCGCCGACGAGCAGTACGAGCGCGCCACCCAGCTCCGGGACCGCATCGGCGAACTGAAGACCCGCATCACCGAACTCTCCGGTGAGGACGAGGCGGACGAGGGGCTGAACATGGAGGTGACGGCCGAGGCGATCGCCGAGGTGGTGTCACGCCAGACCGGCATCCCGGTCAGCAGCCTCACCCAGGAGGAGAAGGAGCGGCTGCTCGGCCTGGAGGCCCACCTGCACCAGCGGGTCATCGGCCAGGACGAGGCGGTCGCCGCCGTCTCCGAAGCGGTCATGCGCTCCCGCGCCGGGCTGGCGAGCCCGAACCGCCCGATCGGCAGCTTCCTCTTCCTCGGCCCGACCGGCGTCGGCAAGACCGAACTGGCCCGTGCGCTCGCCGAGGTGCTGTTCGGCAGCGAGGACCGGATGGTCCGCCTGGACATGAGCGAGTACCAGGAACGCCACACCGTCTCGCGCCTGGTGGGCGCCCCGCCCGGCTACGTCGGCCACGAGGAGGCGGGCCAGCTCACCGAGGTCGTCCGCCGCCACCCGTACTCCCTGCTCCTCCTCGACGAGATCGAGAAGGCGCACCCCGACGTCTTCAACATCCTGCTCCAGGTCCTGGACGACGGCCGCCTGACCGACTCCCAGGGCCGCACGGTGGACTTCACCAACACGGTCATCGTGATGACGAGCAACCTGGGCTCGGACGTGATCACGCGGCGCGGTGCCGGGATCGGCTTCGGCGCCGGCGACGACGAGGCCACGGAGGCGGCCCGGCGCGGGCGGGTCCTGCGCCCGCTCCGGGAACACTTCCGCCCGGAGTTCCTCAACCGCATCGACGAGATCGTCGTCTTCCGCCAGCTCACGAGCAATCAGCTGCGCCAGATCACCGAACTCCTGCTGGAGCACACCCGCCGCATGCTGCACGCCCAGGGCATCACCGCCCACTTCACGGACGCGGCGGTCAACTGGCTGGCGGAACACGGCTACCAGCCGGAGTACGGCGCCCGCCCGCTGCGCCGCACCATCCAGCGGGAAGTCGACAACCAGCTGTCGCGTCTGCTCCTGGACGGCACGATCACGGAGGGCAGTCAGGTGACGGTGGATGTCGAGGGCGGGAGCCTGGTGTTTCGGAAGCGGGACCCTTCAGGGGCGCCGGCTGAGACGCCCCGATAGGGGCGCGGGGAACTGCGCGGCCAGCCCCCACGCACCCGCACCCGGCGTCTAGGACGAAGGATCCACCACCTGGGCCGATCCCCCACCCCGCCGCACGGTCTCAGCCGCCGCCAGCCACTTCCCACCCGGCAACCGCTGCACACCAGTAGCCGCACCGATCTCCGGATTCAAGCTGAACGAGTGCCCGATCGCCTCCAACTTCCCCCTCAGTACAGGGTCGTTGTACAGCGCCGGCTCCAACTCGGTCTTCGCCGCGTTCCGCTGCGAGGCCCGGGGCGCGGCGATCGCGTCCACCAAGGGCAGATGCCGGTCGAGGAACTCGGTCAGCACCTGAAGCACCGTCGTGATGATGGTCGCCCCGCCGGGCGACCCCACGGCCACCACGGGACGGTTCGCCTTGTCCAGCACGACGGTCGGCGAGATGGAGGACCGCGGCCGCTTCCCGGGCCCCGGCAGGTTCGGGTCGTGCACCGCGGGGTTCGCCGGGGTGAACGAGAAGTCGGTCAGCTCGTTGTTGAGCAGGAACCCGCGCCCCGGCACGGTGATCGCGCTGCCACCGGTCTGCTCGATGGTCAGCGTGTAGGAGACGACGTTCCCCCACTTGTCGGCGACCGTGAGGTGCGTCGTGTTCTCGCCCTCGTACGTGGTCGGCGCCGCCGTGCCGGTCGACCCGGGGCTGTTCGGGTCGCCCGGTGCGACCGGGCTGGTCAGCACCGCGTCGTCGCTGATCAGCTTCGCCCGCTCGTCGGCGTATCGCTGCGACAGCAGCCCCTTCGTCGGCACGTCCTCGAACGCGGGGTCCCCGACCCAGCGCCCGCGGTCGGCGAAGGAGATCCGGCTCGACTCGATGAAGTGGTGCAGGTACTGCACCTCACTGGCCTTGGAGAGGTCGGTGTTCTCCAGGATGTTGAGGGCCTCCCCGACCGTCGTCCCGCCGGACGACGACGGCGCGATCGAGTACACCTTCAGCCCGCGGTACCCCGTCTCGGTGGGCGCCTGCAGCTTGGCCCGGTAGGCGGCGAGGTCCTTCACGGACAGCTTGCCCGGCCGCGCCTTCCACCCCGAACCCGGGTCCACGGGTGGGTTGTCGACCGTCGACACGATGTCCTTGCCGAGGTCGCCGTTGTAGACGGCCCCGATCCCCTTCTTCCCCAGCTCCTCATAGGTCCGGGCCAGTTCGGGGTTCTTGAAGGTGGAGCCCACCGCCGGCGGCTTCCCGCCCGGCAGGAACAGCCTGGCCGTGTCGGGGAAGTAGCGGAACCGGGTCTCGTTCGCGGCGGTCTGGGACTGGAAGGTGCCGTCGACGACGAACCCGTCGCGGGCGATCCGCTCGGCCGGTTTCAGCACGGAGCCGAGCCGCTTGGTCCCCCACTGGCTGAGCGCCGTCTGCCAGGTGGCGGGCGTCCCCGGGGTGCCGACGCTCAGCCCGCTGCTGACGGCGTCGGCGAAGGCGAGCGGCTTGCCGTTCTCCACGAACAGGTTGGAGTCGGCGGTCAGCGGCGCGGTCTCGCGGCCGTCGATGGTGTGCACCTTACGGGACTTGGCGTCGTAGTAGACGAAGTAGCCGCCGCCTCCGATGCCGGAGGAGTAGGGCTCGGTGACGCCGAGCGCGGCGGCGGTCGCGACGGCCGCGTCGACGGCGTTGCCGCCCTCGCGGAGCACCTCGATACCGGCGGCGGTGGCGTCCGCGTCGACGCTGGAGACCGCACCGCCGTAGCCGACGGCCACCGGGGTTTTCGCGGTGGTGGCGGCGCCGGGGGCGGGAGGCGCCGCCGCCCCCACCGACACCACGGCGGCCGAGACCGCCAGGACCGTCAGTTTCCGCGCGACAGGGCGACGCATCCGCACCTCCAGTTCCGGAACGTCCGCGCAGCGTACCGACGGGGCCGGGGCCCCGACAGCCACATTCAGGGCACTGTCATATGACCGCCACACTTCGAACACGGGTACGTTCCGGCCACCTGTGACCGCTAGCATGCGCGCCCATGAATGACGACCTGCGCAACATTATCCTCGGCGTCGTGGCGGCCGGCATCAGCGCGGCGCTCGGCTGGCTGGCCCGCACCTCGCTGTGGCGCCGGAGCCTGCGCCGCAAGCAGGCCTTCTTCGGGCTGCCGGAGAACTCCGAGTCGCTGCTGGTCGTCAACCGCGATCCGGCCACGTCCGAACCGGCCGTCCACCGTTTCGACGTGTTCGCACTCCTGGAACTGGCCGCGCTCATCAAGGACTGCCGTGCGAACCTCCAGGTGGTGACCCAGGACAACGTCCAGCAGGGCTTCGGCGAGCGGACCGAGTTCTGCGTGGGAGGGCCCGGGTCGAATCGCCGCATGCTCGCCCACATGTCCGCGATGCTGCCCGGCGTACGCGTCAACATCGACCCGGAACCGGGCCCCGACCGCGGCGCCTTCCAGATCGGCACCGAGCGCTACCGCCTCGACCCGGGCGTCACGGAGTACGTGCTGCTGGCCCGTCTCACCGCAGGCCAACGCCCGGACGCCCGACCGGTGTTCCTCTTCTGCGGTCAGCGCGCGATCACCAACCAGGCGGCCACCCGTTACCTCGCCCGCAACCACCAGCGGCTCGCCCGCAAGCACGGCAGGAACTCCTTCGTGCTGCTCCTCAAGGTCGTCAACTCGCAGGCGTACGGCCCTGACGTGGTCGAACTCGTCGAGGACGTCACCCGTGCCGCCCAGGCCCCGCTGCCGCCCGACGCGACCGAGACGCCCCGCGCCTCGCACCGCGCCTCCTGACCGGCCGCCTGGTCCAACAACCTTTACTGGTACGTAACTTACCGACGGGTTACTTGCGGTACGGGGTCGCGGTTACTGTCGGGTCACTTTGCTCTGACACAGACGGGGAGTGACCTGTGGGAACCCATCGCAAGGCCCTGCGCACGACCGCCGTGGGGGCGGTCTCCGCGACCCTGATCGCCGGCGGCGTCCTCGGGTTCACCCCCGCCGCCCAGGCCGCCGGGAACGGCGTCCGGTTCGTCGACATCACCGGGGACGGCGGCACGACGCTCAAGGCGAACGTGGTCACGCCCGCGGGCGCCGACGGCTCGCACCGCTACCCGCTGCTCGTCATGCCCACGAGCTGGGGCTTCCCCCAGTTCGAGTACCTGGCCCAGGCCCAGAAGCTCGCCGACTCCGGCTATGTGGTGGTGGCCTACAACGTCCGGGGGTTCTGGCAGTCCGGCGGCGGAATAGAAGTGGCGGGGCCGCCCGACGTGGCCGACGCGTCGAAGGTGATCGACTGGGCGCTCGCCAACACCCCGTCCGACGCGGGGCACATCGGCATGGCGGGCGTGTCGTACGGCGCCGGCATCAGCCTGCTGGCGGCCGCGCACGACAACCGGATCAGGGCGGTCGCCTCGTTGAGCGGCTGGGCCGACCTGATCGACTCGATCTACTCGGGCCGCACCGAGCACTCCGAGGCCACCGCCCTCCTCGACGGTGTCGGCCAGGTCACCGGCCGCCCGAGCGCGGAGACCAGCCAGGTCTTCAAGGACTTCTTCGCCTCCGACCTGTCCAACGAACAGGAACTGATCGACTGGGGCAAGCAGCGTTCCGCCGCGACCTATGTCGACCGGATCAACAAGAACGGCGCGGCGATCATGCTCGCCAACGCCTGGGGCGACACGGTCTTCCCGCCGAACCAGATCGCCGACTTCTACGGCCGGCTGACCGGTCCCAAGCGGCTCGAACTGCGCCCCGGTGACCACGCGACCGCCGAGCTGACCGGACTGTTCGGGCTGCCCAACGACGTGTGGACGGACACCGAGCGCTGGTTCGACCACTACCTCAAGGGCGCGGACAACGGGATCGACCGCGAGCAGCCGGTGGAGCTGAAGTCCCGTTCCACCGGTGGCTACGAGGGCTATCCGGACTGGAAGTCGGTCGGCGCCACCGGGCGGAAGATCGACCTCGCGGGCACGGCCACCGTGCACGCGAACGTCGACTCGGGCGCGGACGGCGGGATCGTCTTCCTGTCCAGCATCCTCGACCAGGTCGCCCAGCTGCCGCCGGTCGCCTCGATCCCGCTGCTCCCCCGCCGCTGGGCCGCGGTCTGGCAGTCCGGACGGTACACCGACACCCAACAGGTGCGCGGCACGGCCCGGTTGCACACCACCCTCACCCCGACCGCGGAGAGCGGCACCCTCGTCGCCTACCTCTACGACGTGGGGCCGCTCGGTCTGGGCAAGCTGGTCACCAACGCGCCATACACCTGGCACGGCCGGACGCCCGGCAAGGCGTTCGACGTGGACCTGGACCTGTTCTCCACCGCCTACGACGTGCCCGCCGGGCACCGGCTCGCGCTGGTGATCGACACGGTGGACCCGCTCTACATCGAGCACAACCCGCCCGGCGCGCAGCTGACCTTCTCCTCGCCGGTGGACGACCCGTCGTACGTGTCCGTTCCGCTGCGCGAGCAGTGATCTCCGGCTGCCGCCGGCCGGGCCTGGCCCTTTGGCTGCTGCCCCTACGGCAGCAGCGTCCCTGGTTCGGCCGGGGCCACCTCGGCGGCCCCGGTCCTGGGACTGTGCCGCTCCCGCCTGGCCACCCAGCCGGCGAACCACGAGAGCAACATGCACATCCCGATGTAGATCGGCGAGATCACCATCACCACGGGGATGAAGGGCAAATCGTAGTCGAGGTTGGACGCGATCAGTTTCCCGGCATGGAGGAACTCCTCGTAGGTGATGAGATAGCCAAGCGAGGTGTCCTTCAGGGCCACCACGAGCTGGCTGATGACGGCGGGCAGCATGGCCCGGACGGCCTGGGGCGCCAGGACATACGACATGACCTGCGTCTTGCGCATGCCGAGCGCGAAAGCCGCCTCCCGCTGGCCGCGTTCGACGCTGTTCACCCCGGAGCGGAACACCTCGGCGAGCACCGAGCCGTTGTAGAGGGTGAGTCCGGCGACCAGGGCGGGCAGGGGCTGGACCTTCAGCGCCACGAAGACGAAGAAGATCATGACCAGGACGGGCATGGCGCGAAAGAACTCCACGACGACGACGGCGAGCAGACGCACCGGCCGGTGCTCGGAGAGCCGTCCGGTGGCCAGCAGGCCGCCCAGCGCCAGGGAGAGGACGGCCGCCGTCGCGAAGGCCTTGAGCGTGTTGCCGAGACCGCGCAGGAGGAGCTTCTGGATCCCCTCGTAGGCGAAGGGCATCCACTTGGTGGGCGTGAACTGGCCGGCGGCGAGCAGGAGGTGGAGGATCCAGGCGAGCAGGGCCACGAGGACGGCGGCCGCGAGGACGCCGTACACCGCGTGCCGCCTTCTGGTGACGGGCCCCGGGATGTCGTAGAGGGCGGTGGCCTCGGTCATCGGGCGACTCCCCAGATGCGCTCCATCAGGTGGAACAGGGCGCTGATGGCGAGGGTGACGATCAGGTAGCCGACGGCGATCCACACGAAGATCCAGACGATGTTGTAGCCGAGTTCGCTCAGTGTCCGGTAGGTGCCGAGGAGTTCGGTGACGCTGAAGGCGCCCGCGATGGCGGAGTTCTTGGCCAGTGCGATGAGGGTGGAGCCGACCGGCGGGATCACCGACCGGAACGCCTGGGGCAGGATCACCAGACGGAGCGTCTGCCCGAAGGTCATGCCCAGGCTGCGGGCCGCCTCGCCCTGCCCCCGGGGCACCGTGTTGATGCCGGAGCGCAGCGCCTCGCAGATGAACGCGGAGGTGTAGCAGCCGAGGGCGAGGACCGCGAAGACCTTGAAGGGCAGCACCAGTCCGAAGCGGGGCAGGCCGAGCAGCACCGCGAAGAACAGGAGCGTGAGCGGGGTGTTGCGGAGCACGGTGACCCAGGCCGTGCCGAAGGCCCGCAGGGAGCCGACGGGCGCGACCCGGAAGGACGCCATGACGAAGCCGAGGAGCAGGGCCAGCGCCGAGGAGTAGACGGTCAGTTCGAGCGTGCCGAGGAAACCCTCGGCGTACGTGCGGAAGTTGTCGGTCAGTACGCTCATGCCGTCCTCGCTCAGCTCGCCGGACGGCGGTCGATCGGGGGCGGCGTCGGGGCGGGTACGCCGGACAGGCCGAGCGTCGCCTCGTACGCCTTCTTCCAGTCGCCGTTCTTCTCACGTGCCTCCAATGCGTCGTCCATCGCGAAGCGCAGGGCGGTGTCGCCGCGGGGGACGCCGATGCCGTACGGCTCCTTCGAGAAGGGCCTGCCGACGACCTTGAGTTCGCCGGGGGCCTTCGCCGCGTAGCCGATGAGGATGGCGTCGTCGGTGGTGACGGCGTCGACCTGGTAGGTGAGCAGGTTGTCGACGCAGACGGAGTAGGTGTCGTAGGCGACGAGGACCGCCTTCGGGTAGTCGGCCCTGATCCGCTGGTACGGCGTCGACCCGGCCGCCGAGCAGACGCGCTTGCCGGCGAGGTCCTGGGGGCCGTGGATGTCGTTCTCGTCGTGGCGGACGAGGAGGGACTGGCCCGCCATGTAGTACGGGCCGGCGAAGCCGACCAGCCGCTTGCGCTTGTCGTTGATGGTGTAGGTGCCGACGTAGTAGTCGATCTGGCCGTTCTGCAGGGCTGTCTCGCGGTTGGCGGAGGCGATGGTTCGGAAGCGGACGGTCTTCGGGGCGAGGCCGAGGGAGGCGGAGATCATCCTGGCGATCTCGACGTCGAAGCCCGAGTAGACGCCGGTGGCCGGGTCTCGCTCGCCGAGGTAGGGCTGGTCCTCCTTGGCGCCGACGACGAGGTGGCCGCGCTGCCTCGCCCGGGTCCAGGTCGGTGAGGCCGGCAGCCGGAAGCCCCGCGCGACCCGGTAGTCGGGGAGCGTGCCGGCCGCGGGGCCCTTCCGTGGCGGGCTGCCCTCCTTGCCGCAGCCGGCGACGCCGAACGCGGCACCGGCGCCGCTGATCAGCGCGGTGAACAGGGTCAGGGCGGCGGGCACACGGGGGGTACGGACCATGGGTGGTGCTCCCCGCTCAGTGCTTGAGGATCTTGGACAGGAAGTCCCTGGCGCGTTCGCTGCGCGGGGCGGTGAAGAACTCCTCCGGGGTGCGGTCCTCGACGATGCGGCCGTCGGCCATGAAGACGACCCGGTGTGCGGCGGAGCGGGCGAAGCCCATCTCATGGGTGACGACGACCATGGTCATGCCGTCCCGAGCGAGCTGCCGCATGACCTCAAGGACCTCGTTGATCATCTCGGGGTCGAGGGCGGAGGTCGGTTCGTCGAAGAGGAGGGCCTTGGGTTCCATAGCGAGGGCGCGGGCGATGGCGACGCGCTGCTGCTGGCCGCCGGAGAGCTGTGCGGGGTACTTCCCGGCGTGCGCCGACAGGCCGACCCGGTCGAGGAGTGCGCGCGAGTGCCGGTCGGCCTGTTCCCTCGGGCGCCCGCGGACCTTGATCTGGGCGAGGGAGACGTTCTGCAGGACCGTCTTGTGGGCGAACAGGTTGAAGGACTGGAAGACCATGCCGACCTCGGCACGGAGCCGCGCGAGGGCCTTGCCCTCCTGGGGCAGCGGCCTGCCGTCCAGCGTGATGGTCCCGGACTCGATGGTCTCCAGGCGGTTGATCGTCCGGCACAGCGTCGACTTCCCCGACCCCGAGGGGCCGATGACGACGACCACTTCTCCCTTGCCGACGGTGAGATCGACGTCCTGGAGGACATGGAGCTCGCCGTAGTACTTGTTGACGTCCCGCAGTTCGATCAGAGGATCGACGGCCATCCGCAGCCCTACCCGCTCTCAGCTGTGTCGTGGTTGCCGCAAACTATCCAGCCGGGAGTGGGCTTAAGGCACGACACGCACTTTTCGGGCATTAGCCGTATTTATGCCATCTTTATTGCCGCCCTGTCGCAGGGTGTGCCGCGGCTCAGGTCTCGGCGACCTCCGCGTAGAGCTGGGAGAGTTCGGGGACCCCGCTCGCGGCCCAGTCGTGGCCGGCCTCGACGACCTCGAACTCCCGCCCGGACGACAGCCGTACGACCGGCTCGCCGTCCGCCCGGATCTCCCACTCCGCGCCGGTCACGGTCCGGGTCAGGACGGTGCCCAGGTACAGGCCGGCGTCGGTGCCGAGCCAGGTCAGGGTCTCCTCGTCGTCCCGCCAGCGCGGGAGCAACTGGTCGAGGGCCTCCAGCGAGGCCGGGGTGTCGTCGAGCGTGACACCCTCCTCGGCCGCCTGGGCGCGCAGGAGCTCGCACTCGGCGAGCAGATCGGGGTCGGCGTGGTGGGGGACGTCACCGCTCTTGCCGTGCCTGTTGCCCAGGAAGGGGATGTTCATGGACCCAGGTTGACACTCACACCTCGAGGTCCACCACCACCGGAGCATGGTCGGAAGCGCCCTTTCCCTTGCGCTCCTCGCGGTCGACGTAGGCGTCCTTCACGGCTTTGCCGAATGCTTCGTTGCCGTACACCAGGTCGATGCGCATGCCGCGGTTCTTGGGGAAGGCGAGCTGGCGGTAGTCCCAGTAGGTGTAGGGGTGGTCGTACTTCAGCGGGCGCGGGACGACGTCGGCCAGGCCGGTCTCGCGCAGGGCGGTGAGGGCGGCGCGCTCGGCCGGGGTGACGTGGGTGAGTCCCTCGAAGGCGGCCACGTCGAAGACGTCGTCGTCCGTCGGCGCCACGTTGTAGTCGCCGAGTACCGCGAAGGGGCGGCTGCCGCCCGCGTCCCCGGCGACGGCGGCCTTCAGCGCCTCGAACCACTGGAGTTTGTAGGCGTAGTGCGGGTGGCCCACCTCGCGCCCGTTGGGCACGTACACCGACCAGACCCGGACCGGCCCGCAGGTCGCCGAGATCGCGCGGGGCTCGGGCGCGCCGTCGTAGCCCGGGTCGCCGGGCAGGCCCTTGACGACGTCCTCCAGGCCGACCTTCGACAGCACCGCCACGCCGTTCCACCGGCCGGTGGCGTGGACCGCCGCCTCGTAGCCCAGCTCGCGCAGCTGCTCGAACGGGAACTGTGCCTCGGCGACCTTGGCCTCCTGGAGGCAGAGCACGTCGGTGCCGCTGCTCTCCAGCCAGGCGAGGAGCCTCGGCAGGCGTGCGGTGATCGAGTTCACGTTCCAGGTCGCGATGCGCATGCTCCACAACTTACCGGGCGCCTCTGACAACGGGCCCTCGGCCGTCCGGCCCCGAACCTTCGGCCTCGCGTCCGCTCCCGCCTCGCGTCTCCTGCGGCCTCAGACGTCCGCCGAGGCCCCCGGCGCCAGCCGCTGGTGGTCCGCGCCGCCCAGGGCGCCGATCTGACGGTCGTAGATCGGCCGGGCGAGGTCGGTGAGCAGGGCGTCGTGGATGTCGTAGGCGCGCTGCGGCTTCACCTCGCGGACGTAGTCGATGACCTCGGAGATCTTGTTCCAGGGCGCCATCACGGGGAGCATCAGCGTCTCGACGGGGTGGCCGGGGACGGTGAGGGCGTCACCGGGGTGGAAGACCCTGCCGCCGTCGATCAGGTAGCCGACGTTGGTGATGCGCGGGATGTCCGGGTGGATCACCGCGTGCAGCTCGCCGTGCACCTGGACGTCGAAGCCGGCGGCGGTGAAGGTGTCGCCGTGGCCGACCGTGTGCACCCGGCCCGGGAAGGCCGCCGCGAGCTGGTCGGCGACGGACTTCAGGGTCCAGATCTCGGCGCCGGGGTTCGCGTCCAGCGCGGCCCGCAGCCGGCCTTCGTCGAAGTGGTCGGCGTGCTCGTGGGTGATCAGGATCGCCTCGGCGCCGACGGCCGCGTCCTGCTCGCTGAACCCGCCGGGGTCGAGGACGAGCGTGCGCCCGTCCTTCTCGAGGCGCACGCACGCGTGGGACTTCTTGGTGAGCTTCATGGTCACCATCCTGCCCCGCTCAGCCCTCGGGGGTGGTCTCCTCGCGGATGACCTGCTGGGCGACCCGGAACGCGCTGTTCGCGGCCGGCACCCCGCAGTACACCGCCGCCTGGAGCAGCACTTCCTTGATCTCGGCCGGGGTGAGGCCGTTGCGCAGCGCGGCCCGGACGTGGAAGCCCAGTTCCTCCAGATGGCCGCCCGCGACCAGCGCGGTGAGCGTGACGCAGCTGCGCGAGCGCCGGTCGAGGCCCGGCCGGTCCCAGATCTCGCCCCACGCGTAGCGGGTGACGAACTCCTGGAAGTCCCCGGAGAACTCGTCGGCCTGCGCCAGCGCCCGGTCCACGTGCGCGTCCCCGAGCACCTCCCGGCGGACCTTCAGCCCCGCCTCGTAGGGGTCGGGCCGCCCGAACGGCTGCGGCGCCACGACGGCCGGGGCGATCTCGGCGATCGGCGCCACCTGGGGCGCGACCTGCGGCACGGCCTGGGGCGCGGCGGCCAGCACCGGCTTGACGTGCGCGGCCGGGATGGCGATCTGTCCGGTGGCCGAGTCGTAGGCCGGCTGCCAGGCGGTGGAGAAGTGCCGTACCAGCAGGTCGGTGACGGCGGCGGGCTGCTCGACCGGGACCAGGTGGGAGGCGCCGGGCACGACCGCGAGCCGTGCGTCGGGGATCCCGGCGACCAGGGTGCGAGCCTCGGCCGGGCCGGTGATCTGGTCGTCGGAGCCGACCAGGACGAGCGTCGGTACGCCGACGCGGGCGAGCTCGTGCCGTACGTCGAAGCCGGCCAGCGCCTCGCAGGCGGCGATGTAGCAGCCGGGATCGGTGGTGCGGACCATCTGGACGGCCCACTCGGTGATCGCGGGCTGGGCGGCGGCGAACCCGCCGGTGAACCAGCGCTCGGGCGAGGTCCGGGCGATCGGGTCGAGACCGTTCGTCCGTACGATCACGCCGCGCTGCCGGAACTCGTCCGGCGTCCCGAACCGGGGCGAGGCGGCGACCAGCGCCAGCGAGGCGATCCGCTCCGGGTGCCGCAGCGCCAGCTCGACGCCGACGGCTCCGCCCAGCGCGCAGCCCGCGTAGCCGAAGCGCTGTACACCGAAGGAGTCCAGCGTGGCCAGCAGCCGGGTGGTCAGCTCGGCCACGGAACCGGCCGGGTGCGCCGGGGCGCCGCCGTGTCCCGGCAGGTCGTAGCGGAAGACCCGCCACTGCTGGACCAGCTCCGGGATCTGCCGGTCCCACATGTGCCATGTGGTACCCAGTGAGGGACCCAAGATCAGGACCGGAGCGTCTTCTGGCCCGTCAAAGCGGTATTGCAGGGTGTTCGGTGGTGTCTCACTCACGCCCCAGACCCTCTCACGTCTCACGGACGCCCCTATAACGCGGGGGCGCGGGAAACCGGTCTGACCAGGTTGAAGACCTCGCGGGCGGCATACCGCTTGAGGCATCGGATGATCTCGCGTCGGGTCTTGCCCTCCTGGGTGCGGCGTTCGTAGTACGCCTGGGTGCGCGGGTCGTGGCGCAGGCGGGTGAACACGATGCGGTGCAGGGCCGCGTTCGCCTGCCGGTCGCCGCCGTGGTTGAGGCGGCGCGTGCGCCGCCGGCCGGAGGAGTACTCGATAGGGCTGACTCCGCAAAGGGCAGCAAAGGACGCCTCGGTGTTCAGCCGCTCGGGGTTGTCTCCCATAGTGATCAGGAGAGTGACGGCGCTGTCCGGGCCGATGCCCACCGGTACGAGCAGCTGGGGGGCGTGGCGCTCGACGAGCCGGGTCAGGCGCTGGTTCAGCTCATCGATCTGCCCTGTGAGCTGCTCAACGCGCTCGGCGAGCATGCGCAACGTCAGGTGGGTGGCCTGGGTCACCGCGTCCTCGTCTCCCCCACCGCCGGGTAGGCCGAGGCGTGCGCAGGTGCGGAACAGCTCGCGGTTGCCCAGGCTGGACAGCCGTTCCCGCAGGGCGGGATCGGCGATTACCAGGACGGCTTTGAGCTGGTTGATCGCCTGGGTACGGGCCTTGACCGCGGAGTCCTTGGCGAGCTTGAACAACCGGGCACTGTGCACCGGACCGTCGCCGGACTTGGCCCGGGCCCGGGCGCGGCCACTGAGCACGGCCCGCGCGGCGGCCTGCGCGTCGAGCGGGTCCGACTTCCCCAGTAGCCGGCGGGCTGAGCGGTCGGGGCGGTTCACTTCGTATACCTCGACCTGCTGCGCCAGCAGGTAGCGGGACAGGCCCGCGCCGAAGGTGCCGGTGCCCTCCACACCGGCCCGGCGCACCGTCCCCCGCTTGCGGGCCCACACGAGCAGCTGCCGATAGCCGGCCGCCGTCGCGGGAAAGGACTCCGTTCCCAGGATCTTCCCGAGCGGGGAGATCACGGCGGCAACATGCACCTCGCCGTGCGTGTCCACGCCCAGGACGACCTCGCGCCGAACGGGCGGATCCGTGCTCGAGGAGGTGCTGCGCTGTCTGGTCGTCATGATGGTCGGCCTCCCGCGTGGTGACGTGCTGGGTGGATGGCACCGGCCTGCTCGGGCGGTCTGGACCGTGATGGCGCCTGAACGCGGCAAGGCCCCTATTGGGACACGCCCTGTGGCTCGGTGGCAGGCAGCATCCCGCAACGGCAGCCGACAGGTCCGTGACTGGACACTTCGGTCATAGATCTCACGAGTCAGACCCCCGCCCGGGACGGCACTGCGCAACCGTCCCATCGATGCCGGTACAGCGGCGTGACTCGATCACTGCCGGATGACTTCGGCCGAACGGATGCTCAACCTGACTGAGCGGGCTGACAAAGCGTTGACTCTCGTCCACTCCTGACCGGTATTGGCAGGGAGACGTCACGCAAGGAGGTGGTGCTCACCGGCTGCGGAAGCTGCGGCTCCACCGGCGCCCAGCGCAACCTGCTCGGCTTCAAGGACGGCATCGCCAACCCCGACGTCGCCTCGTTCCGAGAAAGCAACCGTCCCATATGGGGAGGGGGCGGCGCCGACGAGCCCGCCTGGGACAGGGGCGGCAGCTGCCAGGTCATACGGATCATCCGCGTGCTCGTCGAGTTCTTGGACCTGTCTACCTCACCGAGCAGGAGAAGATGTTCGGCCGCCGCGAGGACACCGGCGCCCCGCTCGACAGCGTCAAGGAGACCGATGTCCCCAACTACGCCAAGGATTCGCACGGCAACCCGATCTCCCTCGACGCCCATATCCGCCTCGCCAACCCACGCACCGCCGCCACGGACGACTCCCGTATCCTGCGCCGCGGCTACAACTACGACCGCGGAATCGACGATGTCGGCAACCTCGGCATGGGCCTGGTCTTCTGCTGCGCCGGGCGGGAAGTGTGACGGCCGCCGCCCGGCGCCCCGATCACCTCACCCACTCGCACTCACGGTCATCTGGGCGCAGATCGTTTCGTGTCAGGGTCGGCTTCCCGAGTGGCGGCCCATGCGGAGAGCAGGCGCAGTCCTTCTTCGGAGGGTGAGCCGGGTTCGGCGGTGTAGATGGTGAGGGTGAGGCCGGGTTCTGCGGCCATCTCCAGGCCCTCGTAGGCGAGGGTGAGGTCGCCGACGGCGTGGTGGTGGAAGCGTTTGGTGCCGGTGCCGTGGTGGCGGACGTTGTGGGCGCCCCAGCGGGTGCGGAAGTCGTCGCTGCGGGTGGACAGCTCGCCGACGAGATCGTGGAGGTCCTTGTCGTGGGGGTTGCGGCCGGCTTCGGTGCGCAGGATGGCGACGGAGATGTCGGCGGCCTGGTCCCAGTCCGGGTAGAAGCGGCGCGAGGCGGGGTCGAGGAACTGGAACCGGGCCAGGTTCGCCTGGTTGCCGGCCGTGGCGTAGACGTCGGCGTAGAAGGCGCGGGCGAGCTGGTTGGTGGCGAGCAGGTCCATGCGGCCGTTGCGGACGAACGCGGGCCCCGCGGTGACGGCGTCCAGCACCCATTGCAGGCTGCGGTGCGACGTCCAGGCCCGGGTGGTGCGGCGGCGTGGCCGGGTGAGGGCGTCGGAGCCGTCGGCGGCCTGGGCGAGATTGAGCAGGTGGGCGCGTTCGGCGTCGTCGAGCTGGAGGGCGCGGGCGACGGCTTCGAGTACAGCGGGGGAGACGCCGGCGAGGTTGCCGCGCTCGAGCTTGGCGTAGTACTCCACGCTCACATCGGCCAGGGCGGCGACCTCGCTGCGGCGCAGTCCGGGAACCCGGCGGCGGATGCCGGATGGCAGGCCCGCCCGCTCGGGAGTGATCTTCGCGCGCCGCGAGGTGAGGAACTCGCGGACCTCCTCACGGTTGTCCATGCCTTCGACGGTACGTCCCGCCCGCCGCCGTAGGGGTGCACTGCCAGTACGCCCCTTGAGGGTGCCTCGCTCCGCGGCCCGGGAGCGGGTTACCTGGATGGCGTGGTGCTTCCGCCCGCTCCGTCCCGGCGGGACGAGGCGGGGAAAGCGCACCCGGTCCTGCACTCTGCGGCGGCCCCGGACATCCGGCGGCCGCACGCCATGGCACGCAAAGGAATCCCTCTCATGCGCGGCGCAGTGATCCACGCCCCCGGCGACGTCCGTTTCGAGACCCTGGACGACCCGAAGATCCTCCACTCGACCGACGCGATCATCCGTACGGCCGTGACCTGCGTATGCGGCTCCGACCTGTGGCCCTACCGCGGCGCGGAGCCGATCGGCGACCCGCATCCCATGGGACACGAGTACGTCGGCTTCGTCGAGGAGATCGGGTCCGAGGTCACCGCCGTCAAGCCGGGCCAGTTCGTCGTCGGCTCCTTCGCCACCTCGGACAACAGCTGCGCGAACTGCCGGAACGGCTTCCCGTCCAACTGCCTGCACCGCGAGTTCATGTCCACCTGCCAGGCCGACTACGTGCGCATCCCCAACGCCCAGGGCACCCTGGTCGCCACTGACGAGATCCCTGACGAGCGGTTCTGGCCGGGTCTGCTGGCCGTCTCCGACGTGATGGGCACCGGCTGGTGGGCCGCCGACGCCGCCGAGGTCGAGCCCGGCTCCACCGCCGTGGTCGTCGGCGACGGCGCGGTCGGGCTGTGCGCGGTGATCGCCGCCAAGGAGATGGGTGCCGAGCGCATCATCGTCATGAGCCGGCACGAGACGCGACAGAAGCTCGCCGAGGAGTTCGGCGCCACCGACATCGTCACCGAGCGCGGCGACGAGGGCGTGGCCCGGATCAAGGACATGACCGGTGGAATCGGCGCCGATGCGGTGCTGGAGTGTGTCGGCACCGCCCAGGCCATGCGGCAGGCCCTGCACTCGGCACGCCCCGGCGGCAACGTCGGCTTCGTTGGCGTCCCCCACGAGGTCGCCATCGACGGCCAGGAGCTGTTCTTCTCCCACGTCGGCCTGCGCGGTGGCCCCGCTCCGGTGCGCCGCTACCTGCCCGACCTGATCGACCGCATCCTGACCGGAGCGATCGACCCGGGCAAGGTCTTCGACCTCACCCTGCCTCTGGACCAGGTCGCCGAGGGCTACCGGGCCATGGACGAGCGCCGCGCCATCAAGGCACTCCTCAAGCCCTGACCCACCCACTCCGTCCTCCCGAACAGGAAGCAAGGAGCAAGCAACCGTGCAGATCACCCGCAGCTCGATCGACACCGTCAAGGGCCCCGCCGACTGGTTCACCGGCGACGTCTACATCGACCCCGTCGCCGCCGCACCCGAGCCCTCACGGGTCAGCGCCGCCCTGGTGCACTTCATGCCCGGCGCCCGCACCCACTGGCACCGCCACCCGCTCGGCCAGACCGTCTTCGTCACCGAGGGCATCGGCCTGTGCCAGCGCCGCGGCGGACCCATCGAGGTCATCCGGCCCGGCGACCGCGTCCTGTTCGAGGCCGACGAAGAGCACTGGCACGGCGCCGCGCCGAACCGGCTGATGGTCCACCTGGCCATCAACGAGAGCGACGCCGACCACGACGTCGTGCACTGGCTCACCCCCGTCACCGACGAGGAGTACGCCGCCGCACCGGCCACCAGCTGAACCTCGTACCGGGCCGTCGCATCCGACCGGCGCTCGCCTTCGGCACTGCCGCGCTCAGGATGCTGCGGCTGCTCACTCGCCCCAGCGGAGTTGGGAGGAACAGGCCCGTGCTTCGCGCCCTCCTCGCACTGTCCTGCTCGCCATCCTGGTCTGGCCCATGACGGCGTGCGACGATCCCCCGCCGCCTGCTGCGCCGTCCTCGCACCCGTCGACTTCCACGCGAGGCACATCGTCCGCACCGTCCGACAGGATCAACGCCATGCGCATTCGCCTGACGATCGACGGCCACAAGGCCGACGGCACCTTGAACGACAGCCCCGCCGGCCGCGACCTGGCCGGCCTGCTCCCGCTCACCCTCGCGCTGGAGGACTTCCACGGCACGGAGCGGATCGGCTACCCGCCACGCAAGCTCACCACCGACGGCGCCCCCCAGCCGTCCGCGGCGAAGGCCCGCGATCTGGCCTACTACGCGCCGTGGGGCAACCTGGCCGTCTTCTACCAGGACGGCCCGGCCCCCTCGGCCGACCTGCTGATCCTCGGCCACCTCGACGCCCCCGTCGAGCAGCTGGCAAGAGCCGAGCGGATCACCGTCGAGCCCGCCAGCTGAAGACCCTTTCCACCTGGCCATCCCTTCCACGACCACGGAAGTCGTCATGCCCCACACCGCTGCTCCTGCGCCGGGCAAGCCAGCCTCCCGGGGAGCCCTGCCGCTCCGGACCTGGCCGCCTCCGGCACCGGTTCACTGGGCGGGCACCGCGATCGGCGGCCGGCGCCCCATGACCGCGACGATCCCTGATCCTTCTGATGGCCCTGACCGGGTTCACGGTCAACCCGGTCGTCACCGCCCTCGCGGTCCGCTTCGCCGGGGACGCGCCCACCCTGACCTCGACGCCGACCACGTCCGCCTACAACGCCGGCTCAGCCCCGGCAGGCCAGGCCCTCGCCCCTCCCTCGGCGTGACCGGCCCCGCGCTGGTCGGGGCGCCCTTAACGGGCCATACCTCGCTACCGCTGATCGCGCCGGTCACCGACGCGAAGCCCGGAGCGAACCGGATCGTCGCACGGAGCACCCCCGACACTCGGCCCCCCGCACCACGGCAGGCCGCCGAAAGGACATCGACGCGATCCTGAATCCGCCCGGCCCAACACTCGCTTCGTCCAGCAGGAGGAACCCCGTGAACCCCACCTACGACTTCACCGGCCAGGTCGCCTTCATCACCGGCGCCGGCTCCGGCATGGGCCTGGCCACCGCCCGCGCCTTCGCCGCCTCCGGCGCCGCCGTCGCCCTCGCCGACATCGACGAGACGGCCGTGAACGCGGCGGCGAAGGACCTCACCGACGCGGGCCACCAGGCCCTCGCCCTGGTCTGCGACGTCAGCGACGAGGACCAGGTCGCCGCTGCCGTCGACCGCACCGTGGCCACCTTCGGCCGCCTCGACATGGCCTACAACAACGCCGGCATCCAGATCCCGCCCACCGACGCCGCCGACGAGTCCCTCGAGCAGTTCGAGAAGGTCCACGCCATCAACCTGCGCGGCGTCTGGGCGTCCATGAAGCACGAACTGCGCCACATGCGCGCGCAGGGCGGCGGCGCCATCGTCAACTGCTCCTCCCTCGGCGGCCTGGTCGGCATCCCCGGCCGCGCCTCCTACCACTCCACCAAGCACGGCGTGATCGGCCTGACCACAAGCGCCGCCCTCGAATACGCGCCCCGCGGCATCCGTATCAACGCCATCTGCCCCGGCACCATCGACACCCCCATGGTCAGCGACATGATCGCCAGGGGAGAACTCGACCGCGCCCAGGCCGAAGCCAACCAACCGATCAACCGGCTCGGCACCGCCGACGAGATGGCCCAGGCCGTCCTGTGGCTGTGCAGCCCCGGCGCGGGCTTCGTCGTCGGCGTCGCGCTCCCCGTCGACGGCGGCTACACCGCCCGCTGACAGCCCATGGGCCCACCGTGAGCAGCGGCCGCCATCAGCGGCGCCGGAACCCGGCCGCTTTTCCTTCAACTCCCGCAAGGACAGCCTGCGGGGGTTCGCCTTTCACCTGGCATGACCTGCGCGACCAGCCGGGTGATGCCCTGCCAGAACACGCGTCAAGTGAACGTCATGACCTCCAGCCCATCCCCCTCCTCGGGTGGAACAGACCACCATGCCCGGCCAGCGCATGCGGTCGTAAAGCTGCCGCTGCACATGGCCTGATCCGGGATGACCCGTACGACCTGAGCAACCTCGCCGGCGCGTGGACCTGTACCGCACCGCCCTGCACAGTGCCTGCACGACGACCGCGCCACCTCAACCGGAACCACTCCCCCAGATGTGGCCCGTGCTGCGCGAACTCGTCGGTCGCACCATCCGCACCGTGCGGGAAGACGCCTTCGCAGGCGGCTCCTGGCGGATGTGACTGCCCCTTGGCTCGCCATATCGCCTGGTCCACACCGGCGAGTACGCAGTGAGGAAGCACCACCTCGTGAGCCGTCCCCGCCAGCACGTCGAGGAGGGCGGACTCGTTCGCCTGGTTCGCCCAGCACGGGAACGCCTGCGACCCGGGCAATGCCGCCCTGGCCGGCTTTCCCCCTCGCGGTCCCGCGTGCCTGGCGTTCGACGTGGCGCCGCGGGTCAGTCGGGCAGGGGCTCGGCGTAGTGGCGGCAGCCGTGGCGCTTGAGGTATGTCGTACAGGCGGTGTTCCAGCGCCTCAGGGCTGCTGTGCTCAGCGTCGGGGCGGATGGCTCCCGGGATGATCAACTGGGTGGTGTGAATGTTCTCCGAGGCGAGGGCGTCGTGCAGCATGCGGGCGTAGGCGCTCTCGGCGGCGAAGGCGATCGAGGTGCCGGCGCGGTCCGGGTGGGGGCGTGCGGCGCTGCCGCCGTTGAACAGAAGGGTGCCGCCGCCGAGTCGCGCATGCCGAGCAGGACGGTATGCACGCGGGGACGGGGCCCTTGACGGAGAAGCGAGGGGCGCGTCGAGGTCGTCGGCAGTCCTGCCGACGACCGGCTTCGTGAAGTCTGCGCGGGGTACCAGGCTGTACTGCAGGATTTCGATGGACCCCAGGGGTGGCTGCCGCCGCGTACAGGGCCGCGTCCAGGGACTCGATGTCGAGGACGTCGCGGTGAAGATGCCGTCGCCGGCCAGCTCGGCGGTCAGCCCGTCCAGCTTCCCGGCGCTGAGGGAGGTGAGGGCGAGGGGGTGTCCGGCGGTTCCGAAGCGGCGGTCGGTGGCGAGCCCCAGGCCGGCGCCGACGAGGGCGAAGGTCGTCATGGTGAGTCCTTGTCGATGGAGGGGCTTCGCTCGGGCTTGGGAAGGACCTTGCCTGCACGGCGCTCGGATCGCCGCGCGCACTGCTCTATGCCGAGCCCCACATGCCAGGGCAGGAGCGAAATGCGGAGACAGGCATCCAGGGAGGGAGACATCCCGGGTGGAAACCCTCCCTCCTTCCTCTGATGCGTTCGGTGTCACGCTGAGCGGCATGACCGGCAATGTTCCCCTACAACGAGCTGGGAGAATTTCTCAAGAAACGTCGCGCCGAGCTGAGCACGCGCACTGTGGGCCTGCCCGACAACGGCGGCCCCCGCCGGGTCGCCGGGCTGCGCCGCGAAGAGGTCGCCCAGCACGCCAGCATCAGCACCGGCTACTACACGCATCTCGAACAGGGCCGTATGCAGGCGTCCGCGCCCGTGCTGGACGCGCTCGCCCGGGTGCTCCGTCTCGACGACGAACGGGGCTTTCTCTTCCAGCTCGTCGGCAAGACCACCACCCACACCGGCAGGAGGCGGCGGCAGAAGATCCAGCCGCAGTTGCAGCGCGTGCTGGACGGCGGGCGCGCGGGGTCAAACCCCGGGCACCGTGCCCGCCGGCTGCTCTTCCACGCGTTCCCGCGCGGCACCGTAGGACCGGGAGATGCCGCTGCCCAACGCATGGACACCGGCCACATCACGGGCCGCCATCCCGGCGATCTTCTCGACCACACCCTCGGCGATGGTGGTTTGACCCCGCGCGCCCGGGTCGCCGCGCTTCACGCCGGCGTTCTTCCTGGTCCCCTCGCCCATGGACTCTGCTCCGGATGCCTCGGGGCGGTTCTGCTGTCCGCTCTCGGTCATGGCCGGTCGTCCCTTTCCCAGAAGAGGTGACAGCCGCCCGCTTTTCCACCTCAGGTCCGTTTGGCTGGCACTGCTCCAGGGATACGGCAGACGTGGGACCGCCCCACCGAACAGGTGGCATGAGCAGCCGCAACAGGGTGGTTCCGGCAGTCTGGGCACAGCAGGTCAGTGGAAGAACGCGGTAAGAGAAGGGGTGAGAACCGATGACGGATGACGGATGGCCCCAGGCCGTACGGCAGCAACTCGGCCTGGGCCGACTACTGCCGCTCGGCGGGCCGGAGGACGGGTCCTGGATCACCGAACGAGCCGCTGGCGGGGTACTGAGCCGCGCAGCCTCCGGAGTATCCGGGATTCGGCCGGGCACGCTGCGGATTCGCCTGGCCGACCCGGAAGCAGCGCCGGAGCCAAGTGTCCCGGCGCCCCGGACTGCACTGCCGCCCGGACCGCTGCGGATCGAGGCGGATTTCTCGGCGCAGGCGCGGCAGCCCCTGCCCCAGGTCGCGGAGCAGCTGCGGCATACGCTGTTCGCAGCGGCTGTTGAACGTCTCGGGCTGGTAGTGGCCGAGGTCAATCTGCATGTGACGGACCTGCTGGAGGTGCCGCGGTCGGCGCAGCAGCCGACCGCGGCCGAAGCCTGCGAAAGTGCAGCGGGAGAAACCAGTGCCTCGCACGTCGCGGTCACTAAGCCCGAGCACCCGTCGCCCGGGCCGGTGCCTGTGCGGGACCCGGCAGCGGAGCTGGCCACCGTTGTCATGGCTGTCCCCGGTGTGACCCGCCTCGCCCCCGTTCCAGGAGTGCCCGGGCCCGTGGCCAGGGGAGGTCTTGCGTGCCCCGTCCGGATCGAGGACAGCGACGAGCCCCCAGGCAGACACCTCCAGATCCATCTGGCGGTCGCCGAGACTCATCGCGCCCTTGATGTCTCCCTCGCCGTCCGGGCGGCGGTGGCCGCGGCAGCGGAAGGGGACGCCCCCGGTCCGGTGACCGTCGCCGTCCTGGTGACAGCGGTGGAGCCGGGTCAGGCCGTGCCGACATGATCTACAGGATGAACACGGAAACCGCGTCTCAACCGGCACCACACCCCTCCCAATCACGTGGGCAAGGATCCGGACGTCGAAGTGGGCGCGTTGGGGTGGAGACAGGCCCAGGCCGTCGAACGCGAAGGCTTCGCACTTTTGTGACGAAACGTCAGGCAAGGCTTTTACCCGATGCCGTTGCTGGAGGGCTTCGCGCTGAAGGTCGCCAGCATCATGGGCCTCAAGCGGCAGCCAGCACGTGGGGGCTGTCGAGGGAGCGCTGCTCGCCGCGCACCTGATCGGTTACGCGGACCTGCTGTCATCGGCGATGCCGGTGGGTGTCGCCGCGGTCTTCGCGCTGCTGCATCACGCGCTGTTCGGGCTGCACCTGGGCTGCTCCTTCGCGCCGAACCACAAGGGTATGCCGATGCCTGAGGCGGACGGCGAACGGCGGGGGCATCTACGCTGCCAGGTGCTGACCTCGCGCAATGTGCGGGGCGGACGGGTGACCGACTGGTCCCTGGGCGGTCTGAACTACCTGGTGGAGCATCACCTCTTTCCGAGCATGCCGCGCCACAGCCTGCGCCTGACCCGGCCTGTGGTGCGCGAGCGCTGCCACCGACGCGGCGTGCCGTACACCGAGGCGGGCCTGATCGACTCCAATGTCCGCGCTGCGGCATACGCACGCGGTCGGCGCTCCGCTGCGGGCAACTCGATAAGCGACGGCCGACTGCGCCACGGCGTGGCCTTTTGCGCAGTCGGCCGGCGGAGGGTCAGGTGCTGAGCAGGCGGTCGAAGAAGGACCGGTACTGCTGCAGGGCTTTGCGCAGGTCCTCGGTGGCGACCTCCTCGCCGCGGTGCCATTGACCTTCCAACCCGTGCTTGTGGTCGGCGAATGTGGTGGCGAGCAGCTGCATCACCTCGGCGACGAGCGCGTCTGCCGCACGCACCGACTGCTGCGGGTCATCGACGAATCCCTGCTGGATCTCCTGCCACCTGGTCCGGAGGTCCTCTGTCTCCTGGGGTCCGAGAAGCGGGGCGGTATCGGGCTTCTGCGCGGACGCGTCGTGTCCGCCGGCTGCGGCGTCCGGCTCCCCTTCGGCCGCGTCCGTGATTCTGGTCCTGGGCGCAGCCCGGTCGGCTGCGGGGGCTGCCGTCAGGTCATCGTCGGGGGGTTGTTGCGGTGCATCTGTCCGGGGCCGGGCGATGTCCTCGGTGGACAGACCCTCTTGGCCGGGCTCGGCATACTCGTCGCGCCCGAATGGTCCTTCTCTCTGCATGTCCCTTCACCTCCATGCGGTGGTCACGCTCCCGGCTGCTGGGCACTATCGGCGTTCCTTGTCCGACGAAGCGGTGCCGCCGTCGTGCAGCAGTTCCTCGAACAACGCCCGGTAGTGGACCATCGCGCTCCGCAGTTCTTCGGTTGACGTGCCCCTGCTGCCGGCGCGCTCGTTGATCTCGTGGGCGATGCGGTAGTGCTGCAGCGTTTGGGCGTGTTCGACCGAGAGATCCCGCTCTTGTTGCTCGTAACCCTCGGTCGGGTAGCCCCGCTCGCTCATGAGCGTGGTCACGAGCCGGTCCGCCTCGCCCACGGCCTGGTCGGGACGGTCGACGAAGTGTTCCTGCACGCTGGTCCAGTCCCGGGCGTACCGGTCCCGCACCGTCGAGGGCAGTGGCCTGATCTCCAGCGTTTCATGCCGCTCCTCCCTCGCCCTCAGGTCGCGGTCGGCCGCGCCACGGCTGTGCTTCGCCTGGACCGTGCGCTCGTATTCCGGCCCGAAACGTTCCCGCAGCCGCTGGCGCCGGATCGTGGTCCGCAGGACCAGCGCGACCACGGCCAGGATGACCACGACAGCCACGATGATGACGATGGTCGACATCGCATCCTCCACTCCTTACAGCCCACGACCGGCAGCCATGTTTCAGAAACGACTGAGCCGCATGCAGCTCGGCGCGCCCCGCACGACAGGCTTCAACGGCCACCGGTGACGTACTGCCCAGGCACGCGGTGCGCCGCACTCTCATCGGGACTTCCCCACACGATCTTGATCTCACGGGTGAGCACGCAACGACGCGTGCCACACACGGCCGTCGTTACATCGCCGGCCATCGGCTCTACACGCGCGGGACTTCATCGCCGTGCGGGTGTCGAGGCCCTCTACCAGTAGTGCCGTCGCCCGCGGACCCCATGCCCAACAGCGCCCAGGAGCAACAAGATCAGTCCAATGACGAGCAGGATGATCCCGATGGTCCACAGAATGGCGATCTTGGCCAGGAACCCGATGACGAGCAGAATGACTCCCAGGGCGATCACGGTGTCCTCCGATCTCGCACAATGCTCTCCCTCCCACTGTGGCGCTCACCTGCCCCTCACGGCAACCGCTTCCAAATCCCGCTGACCTCCTGATGTTTCAGGCCGTCCGGGCGAGATGCCTTCGCTGTGTCGGTCGCCGGTCTCCGGGGTGGAACCGGGTGGATGGGTGGGGTGTTCTTGGCCGGAGGCCGGGGTGCAAGCTGATCACGGGGATCGAAATCATTCCCGTTTTGTCGTGATCGCCAAGGTCGCGGCGGAGCCGTCGGGCCGGGCGGTCCGCAGCGGCGTTCGCCGAGACCATGTGGCATTTTGGAATGCCATCCGAGGAGGTGCTGACCGGCAGTGGGGAGCAGTGCGCTGGCCGGTTCACCAGGCTCGCCCCGGCTGGGGTGCTCTTCGAGCGGCAATACCGCGCTGACTCACCAAGCCCTCGCTCGCCTACGGCCACCTGGAAGATCGAGCGCTGTCGCGGTCGATGGTCTCCAGGAAGTGAGCCGCCAGTCCCCAGGGAATCCTGCCGTCCCTGCCGCGGTGGCTTCATGGACGGCGCGGTTCTACCGTGGGTGTAGCAGGTAGATCCTTGGAGCGGGTCATGATCGCCATCCTCGGACTCATCGTCTTGATCGCCGCGGTAGTCGTCGGCGTGGCCGGTGTTCTCACCAACCGCGGCAGCGGGCATGAACTCACCGGCGGGTTCTCGGTATTCGGCCACGGCATGACCGGTTCCACCGGCACGCTGTTCCTGTCCGGCATCGTCGTCGGAGCGGCGGCCCTGTTCGGGCTGAGCCTGCTCTTGACCGGTGCACGCCGCCGCGCTTCTCGCCGGGGCAGCGCGTCGCGCCGCGGAGTCAAGGAGTCGCGCCGCGAGGCGCCTTTTGCCGGGAGGGGCCGCGACGACCTGGGCGACCAACGCGAGCCCGCCCGCGCGGAGAACGCGAACGCGCAGAGGGACTCACCCCACGGTGATCACGCTCCCGCCCCGGACGGCGGGCGTCGGAGCAGGCTGCACTTGTTCGGGCACCGATCCGCCCCCGGTAGACCGCCCCCACGCGCAGCTCGGTGACCGGCCAGCGCCATGGATCTTCCTGCCACCGTGAACCCCAGCAGACTACTCACCCAGGGTGGTAACCCATGAGTATCTCGAAGAAGATCGCGCACAAAGCCGAAGCGATGAAAGGTGGCGCCAAGAAGACGACCGGCCGCGCCACCGGCAGTCGGCGCCTGCAGGCCGAAGGCCGCGGAGACCAAGTCAAGGGCAACATCAAGCAGGCCGGGGCGAAGATCAAGGACGTCTTCAAGCACTGACCACTCCGCCCCGGACCCGGCGCGGTACGGGTCGATGGTTCCAGTTGAGCCGTCCCGCTAGGAGTGGAAGCCGTGACAAGCGGGGACTTTCGCTGTCTGCGGGGAGTTTTGGGGTCCGCCAGTGGGTGGTGATCGTTTCCGCCGCTCGGGAGATCAAGGTTTCCGCCGACAATCCGGGCCCTCCAGCGGGTTCGCAGTGCATGCAAGTCGGTTACCGCGACTGCTCTGTCCCTGAACTGGCGGCCGAACGATCTCAGCGCGGAAAGCGGGTTTCGCCGCCACATGCTGCTTCTCTCTCCCCCCGTGGGTACGCTGAGAGCAGGTGTTCACCATGGATTGGCTGACAAGGCTTCCTGGCATCGCACGGCTGATGCGTACGCACGTGTGGCGGGCGTACGAGCGGCTGGCCAAGACCCACTGGGCCCGGCTCGCCGCCGCCATCACCTACATCAGTTTCGTCGCACTCTTTCCTCTGATCACTGCGGGCGCGGCGATCGGCGCCAAGCTGCTGAGCAAGGACCAGCTCAGCAAGCTCCAGGACAAGATCGCCGGCCAGGCACCGGGCCTCTCCAACCTGCTGAACCTGAACAGCCTCGTCGCGAACGCCGGAACCGTCGGGCTCATCGCAGGCGCGCTGCTGCTCGTGATCGGCATCAACTGGGTCGGCGCCCTTCGCGGCTGCCTGCGTGCGGTCTGGGAAAAGGAGCAGGACCCGGGGAATCCGATCCTGCTCAGACTCAAGGACACCGGGGTACTGGTCGGTCTCGGCGTGGTCGGGCTGGTAGCGATGGGCAGTTCGGTGTTCGCGAACAGCGCGGTCGGCTGGGCCGCCGACAAGGTCGGGATCGAGGGCAGCGCGGGACGGGTGCTGCTGTACTTCGCCGGCCTGGCCATCGCCCTGCTCGTCGACTTCCTACTCCTGGTCTACCTGCTCACCCGGCTGCCGCGAGTGCATCCCGGGCGACGTGCGGTCGTGGTCGCCGGGCTGATCGGTGCGGTCGGCTTCGAACTGCTCAAGCTGCTGCTGACCGGCTATTTCCAGGGCGTCGCAGGGAAGAGCATGTACGGCGCCTTCGCCGTCCCGGTCGCCGTCGTGCTGTGGATCAACCTCATGGCCAGGCTGCTGCTGTACTGCGCCGCTTGGACGGCGACGGGCACAGCAGCGGAGTCCAGCGAAGCAGACGCAGGTGAGGGCCCGGTTCCCGGGACCAGACCCGCAGTGACCGACGAGCCCCAGCGGGCAGCGGAAGGCGCCGGTCCACCAACAACACCGCGCAGGCCCTTATGCCGAGCGGTCCCCGACCCGCCCCGGCGGTGAGTGCCCGCCGACACCCACTGAAGGGGATTGGGCTCCCGCCAGTTCCTGCTTCATCCCCACGACGAGGGCGCGCCAACAATCCGCCGCAACAGCCACACTGGGGCAGCCTGCCGAAGGGCCAGGGGTGGACGGGCCGCCGACGACGAGTCGGTGACCGTGTTCACGGAGTGTCGCAATACTCGTGACTCACATTGAGTCCGAGCAGGTTGACACCTTCCGGTTCACCCGATCGGCCCCTTTCCGATGGTCCGATCAGGTGTTGCGCAGTTGCATGGACGAGCGGGGTGGGGTCCGGTCCGGCCAGCAGCGCGCTACCCGGCTCGCCCCAGACGAAGCGACCCACGGCCCGCCGGGGTCTCAACCAGGGGAGAGGCCGATGTACGAGATGATCGCCGACCCTGCAACGACCGGTGCCGGGGTCATGTGGCACCTCAGGGCCAAGAGCGATGCCCGCACCACACTGTGCGGACAGGAGGTCGCACAAACCGTGCGTGCCAGACCCGTCCTCGATGACACGCCGGCCGAACGCTACTGCTCGCCGTGCATGGCCGTCGTCCACGCGAGAATGCGGTCTGATGCACCCTGATCAGGCGCACGCCTCACCGGCGCCGGGCGTCCGGGCGTCCGGGCGTGAGCAGCTCCGGGCTCCGAGGTCCCGTCTCATCCTCGCCGTTTCAGGGCACGTGCCACGCGCGGGAGTTCCTCGTGCAGCAGCCGGCCTACCAGGGCACCGCCGAAGACGACGACGCCCACACCGACTAGCCAGGACTGGATGACCAGGACGGTTCCGACGGGGCCGTAGGTGACGGCGTTGGACACGATCAGCGGCGAGTAGACGAGCCGGGAGAAGACCCTGAGACCGAGCAGCCCGACCATGGTGGCCACCGCGCCGGGCAACAGAGCGCGCCAGCGAACCCGCCCGCCCAGCAGTATCCGCTGCGACCACCAGAAGAACAGGACGGCGCTCAGCGATGCAACGAACGCGCCGGCCAGGGATTCAGGTCGCAGCGTGGTGGTGGCGGAAGCGAAGAGATAGCCGATGAGTACGCCGAGCCACACCACATGGCGCCACCTGGCCCACCAGCGGGCCGGGGGCAGATCCCAGACCTTCTCATAGCCGGACTGCACCGCTACCCCGAAGGCCAGGCCGAAAGCGGCGAGGACGGCGATTCCGAACGCGGTCGTGGTCCGCAGAGCCTGACCGGGACGAATGAACAACTGCTCCACATGTTCCCTGGAGGTCGTCGACACGCCGAGTCCTTCCCCCAGCCACTGCGCGAATCCCCGCCCATGCTTTGGATCGGCCGAAGAGACAATGATCAGCAGCGGCACCAGCGTGAGGAACCCCAGCGCCGCGAAGCCCAGCGAACGCTGCCCCAAGCCCAGGTCGCTGCTCCGCCGCCATCCACGTCCAATTGGTGAATGGCTGATCACGCGGCCCAGCCATTCGAACAGAGAGGAACGGCCCGCAGCACCCGGGGTCTTCATCGGCATGCCTGTCGACTACCACGGTCGACCCCGGTGCCCCGCGAGGGCGCGACGCAGCTGCCCGAACGGCTCAGGACGAGGCCCCGATCCAGGAAGCCGGTATCCGTGAGTGCGCAACCACAACATCGTGGATCCCAGGGGCCACAACATCGCCAAACGGCCCGTGATGATCATGCTCTTCGCCGCGATCACCGCCCTGCTGTACTGGGCGGCACCCAACGTCAAACGCACGTTCCGGTGGATCAGCCCGGCAGCCTCATGGCCATCGTCCTCTGGTTCATCGCCTCCGCCGCGTTCGCCTTCTACGCGGCGCACTTGAGCAGCTACCACAAGACCTACGGCGAATTGGCCGCGATCATCATCTTCCTGGTCTGGATGTGGATCTCCAACCTTGCCATCCTGCTCGGCCTGGAATTCAACGCCGAACTCGAACGCGCCCGGGCCATCGACAGCGGCCACCCGTCCGGGGAGACGTCCTGCGTCGAGAGCCCCGCGACACCCGCAAACTCTGGCAAGCACCCCTGGCCGGTTTGCCGGTCTCAGGGATGTGGGTACCCGGCTGCCGCCTCGCTTCCGGCACACCGACGGACGCGGCCCATCAGCCGGGAAGGACACACCGACAGCATGACCACGCATACCCCGCCCCGTCGCCCGCCTCCCCCCGCAGGCGGCAGTGATTTCGCCCGCCTGTCAAGGAAGATCACCGAGGCCGGCCTGATGAACCGGCGCCCCGGCTACTACACCGTCCGGTCCATCGTCGTGGCCGTCGCCTACGCCGGCGGCTGGAGCGCGTTCGTCCTCATCGGCGCCAGCTGGTGGACCCTGGCGCTCGCCGCGTTCCTCGCCGTGATGTTCGGGCAGGTGGCTCTGCTCGCCCACGACGTCGCGCACCGCCAGGTCTTCCGCCGGCGCCGGCCCAGCGAGACGTGCGGCCGCATCGCCGGGGCCGCGATCGGCATGGGCTACGGATGGTGGCAGGACAAACACACCCGCCACCACGCCAACCCCAACCACGAGGGCCTCGACCCCGACATCGCCCCCGACCTGCTCGTGTGGTCCCAGGACCAGGCCCGCGCCGCGACCGGACTGCCGAGGCTCCTCGGCCGCCGGCAGGCGTTCCTCTTCTTTCCCCTGCTCCTACTCGAAGGGGTCAACCTTCATGTCTCCAGCGCGCGAGCATTGCGCAACCGCGCCCTGAAGAACCGCGCCCTGGACGGCACGCTGCTCTACGGGCACATCGCCGCCTACCTGACCGCAGTGTTCCTCGTCCTCCCGCCAGGCATGGCCATGGCGTTCCTGGCCGTCAACCAGGGACTGTTCGGCATCTACCTCGGCTGCCTCTTCGCCCCCAACCACAAAGGCATGCCGATCCTCACCGGCAACGACCGCCCCGACTTCCTGCGCCGACAAGTCCTCACCGCACGCAACGTACGCGGCAGCTGGTTCACCGACCTCGCCCTGGGCGGACTGAACCACCAGATCGAGCACCACTTGTTCCCCAGCATGCCCAGCCCCCACCTGCGCAAGGCCCGGTCCATCGTCCGCCACTACTGCCAGGACCTGGGCGTGGACTACCTGGAAACCGGACTGATCACCTCCTACCGGCAAGCACTCGCCAGCCTCCACCGAGCAGGAGCGCCACTGCGGCGAGCCCGTGTCAGCACCGCCCACGTATGACGCTCATCTGCCCCAGGGGGCCGTGTCACCATGCTCGTCCCGGTCCGCGGGGCCGAACCCGCAGCCGACCCGTCAGCGGGCGGGCGAGAGCAGGCACCGCCGCCACTATGAGCGGTGTTCCCCGACCTCGGCCCGATGGTGAGGGCCGCAACAGAAACCGGGCCCGTACCGGCGGTCACCCATCGGTGGCGCGCTCCCGGTCCTCGCCGGCGCCGCGCACTGCGATCGCTTCGCGCTGTCGGCGATGCGACCGCTGTCAGACCAGTGGCCCTCGGGCCGCGACCGGGCACATCTGCGGGAGCCCGGTGAACGCCAGCGGGGCGAGCGAGCCCGTCTTCGGAGTCCATTCACCGCACCGTCGTCCGCGACCTGGACGGCGGCGGCACCATCCTGCTCCACGACTCCGACTGCACGTCGGCCCCGGCGCCTGGCGCTCGGCCCTCGGCGCTCTGCCCCGCATCCTCGACACCTGCATGGCACGCGGCCTCGAGGTCGGACCGAACACTCTTGGTCCGACCCAGGAGCCCGAACAGGCACCTGCGACGCGGACCACTCCCTCTTCCAAAACGGCTGTCTGCCTACGCTGCTTCCTCGCCCGTCGGCGCGCGGTGAACCAGTGGCACAGCAGCCGAAACTACTGGAGCCCGGTCAGTGACGCCACAGGCTGGCGAAGGGCCCCGGCCCGGCCATAGTCGGCACCACGTGCCACGCGGAGCGGATCATGGTGGAGCAAAACGGCCAACCAGCGCACCGCCGAACACGACGACGAGCCAAGACTGGATGACCAGGCCGGTCCCGAGCAGGCAGTAGGTGACGGCGCTGGATGCGATCTACGGTAAGAACACGAGCCGGGGAGAAGACCCCGAGGCTGCCCGCGGGCTGGGGACTCGCGCCACACAGGCGTGATCGCGGACAGGGAGAGGACCCCGATGAGGGTGGCGAGCCACACCACGTGCCGTCACCTGGCCACGAGCGGGCCGGGGGCAGATCCCAGACCTGGACCGCCACCCCCGCGGAGCGGAATAGGGACTGCACTGTTCGGGAGCCACCCCCGAAGGGCGGGTCTACCCTGAGAACAGGGGCCTAGCATCACTCCACAAGATCGAAGGACGTCATGATCGTCCTCGGAATCACCCTATAGATCCTGGGATCCGTCGGACACAAGGTCGCCGGACGGCGGCACTACTGGTAGCCGCCCCTGCCCAGCCTGGGAAACAACCCGTACGCGCACGACCCCCGACACCGAGGACGCATACAGCACGCGGCCGTCACAACTGTCCTGCCGCGCCTCCAGCACGCGCGCACCTGCGAACCGAGGCATCACGCCATGACCATCTTCTACCTCCTGCTGATCGCCGCGATCGTGCTGGTCATCGTCGGAGCGACCACCGAAGGCATGCTGTACCTGCTCTCCGCCGGAGTGCTGCTCCTCATCGCAGACGTGCTCTACCTCGCCGTGAGATCGGTACTGCACCTCCAGAGTCCGGCCCACTGACCCCGCCCGCCCCGTCCGGCCTGCATCCGCCGCTGCTCCCTTGCGGGGGATCTCGCCGATGAGCCAGTGCGTCGAGTGACAGGACGGCCAGTCCGCCGAAGCCGGCGAGATGGTGCTTCTTCCGCTCCCTGTGCCGCGACGCCACCCTCGACATGGCCTTCCTCGGCCCCGTTCCAAAGCCCACGGGTGCTTTCCTGCTCCCTGCGCTCAAGCGCGCCGGAGAGCGGCTCTTGTGCCGACGGAATGGGAGTGAGTCTGGTTCTTCCTTGGCGCCGGTACGTGCGTTCGCCGTCTCGGCGCCAGGCCGGGGAGGGGTTCGGAGCCGTCGATGAAGGCGCGGGCCAGGTCGGACAGGCGCCGGTTGTGGGCGCGGGCGTAGCCGCGCAGGGCGGTGAAAGCATTCCATGTCGATGCCCTGGCGTTCGGCGAGTATGCCCTTGGCCTGTTCGATCAGCACGCGGCTGTGCAGCGCAGTCTGCAGCTGTTCGTTGAGGACCGTGCTGCGCTGGCTGGAACGTTGTTGCAGCAGGCTGATGGTGGCGGCATCGGCCAGAGCCTGGGCGATGAGTGTGCCGGCCGGGTCGAAGGGGCCGGGGGCGGCGCGGAAGAGGTTCAGGGCGCCGGCGACCTCGTCCCGCAGGCGCATGGGCAGGGCCTGGACCGCCCCGAAACCGCTGCGGTGGGCCGTCGTGGCGAAGCGCGGCCAGCGGTCGACCTCCCGCGTCAGGTCGGGGACGATCACCGGCGTGCCGGTGCGGAAGCACTCCAGGCAGGGGGCTTCGTCGTTTTGGAGCTGGAAGAGCTCAAGCAGGCGTACCTGCTCGTCGGAGGCGGCCATCACGCGCAGCTCGCCGTCCCGGTCGGCGAGCAGCACGCCGGCGGCGCTCGCGCCGAGTAGTCCGACGCAGTGGTCGGTCAGCAGGCGCAGGAAGTCGATCAGGTCGAAGTCGGCGACCAGGTTGTCGGCCAGCTCGACGAAGGTCTTGGCCAGGAGCTGCTGATTCATCGTGACACCCTCGATTGAGACTAGTCCCGCCGGGAAGGGGCGGGTGGTGCAGCACGTTCATCGGATGGCACCGGTGCGTCAGATTTCCTCGCCGGTATGGTCCGGCTCCGTCTCCGGGGAGAAGCGGAGCCGGTGGGCCACCACGTCGGCGGCCACATCGGCTAGCCGGCGGCTCTGTATATACGCGTAGGTGCGGAGCCGGACGAAGGCTTCTTCGATGCCGACGCCAAGTTGGACGGTGAGGATGCCGGTGGCCTGGTCGATTTCCGCCCGGTATCCGCCCAGGTCCTCCAAGCCGCGGTCCGGCAACGGTTCGTCGGTCGGCGCGCCCGTCTCGTCGATCCGCGCATCGAGCAGGAGCAACGCCGCGAGATCGGCGAAAGTCAGCGCGTCGGCCAGCTCCTCCGCGTCCAGCACGGTCGGGACATTGGCGTACAGGTCCAGAACCCCCGGGCTGATCGCCCCTATCTGCAAGGGGAAGGCGAAGACTGCGCGTGCTCCGGCCTTCAGGGCCGCGTCGGCGAACACGATCCAGGGGTCCTGCAGTGCTCCGGTCAGCAGATCGGGCGTCAGGACGGCCGAGCCCCGTGTGAAGGCATCCCCGCAAGGCCCCCTCGCCCAGCGTGAGCTGAAGCTCCTCCAGCTGGGCGCTGATGTCGTCGGTGCTGCACAACGGATGGCTCGCTGCGGCCCTCGACATCACCGACAGCCCCGCCCCACCGACCGGCAGCGCGGCCACGGCCGCGGTGCACACATCCACCACGCCGACCCGGGCACCGCGTCGGGCCGCCTGTTCGGCGACCAGCGTCTGGATGCGGGCCGATCGGTTGTCGGACCTCACCTGGGCCACCGAGTCCAGGCATCGCGGGCAAGTCCCTCCAGCCTCACCGCGGTTCGTTCCCCGAGGGGGAGTACCAGAGCACGCAACATGGTGGGCCCCGCCGGCCGCCAAACCTCTCCGATGCCCAGCCATCTCCAGGAGCGAAGCGCAGTGAGGTTCGGGCGATCGTTCTGATTCACCAAGGTGGCGCCGAGGGACGCCTGGTGGTCGCTCAGCAGCGGCTCCTGCAACTGGGGGGCCACGTCATTGTCGTGCGGGTGCGGGCGGACCAGGACGCTGGTGATCGCGAAGACGGCCCCGGAGCCGGTGAGTTGCTCGATGCTCCGTGGTAATGCTCCGTCGAAATCGAGCCACCAGAAGCCGTCGCTGTGCACCGGAAATCCGAAGGCGCATCCCACCAGGCTGTCGGTCTCCACGATCACCATGGCGCAGCCCGGCCGACGGATGTCGCCGGTGAGACGGTTGAGGAAGTCCTGGTGGCTGCGGCCGCGGTATGCCCCTGGGGCAGACGCTTCGGGGGAGTCCGTGTACAGATCCGCCGGCTTTTCGGCCAGGCCCTGCGCCAGCCAGCGGTTCACCCGGCGCAACCGCACCGCGTCCACGGCGGACGAGTCGCCTGCATGGGGCTTGTGGAGCTGCCTCCACATGGGCTGCTCCGTCACTTCACATCGCCCGAGAGGACGGGCGCCGGAGGAACAGTCCGGTGTGGCGGGTCTGGAGCGGTCGGGGCTGGGACATGCCCGGGAGGAGGTGGCAGGTGCCCGAACGGAACGCCAAGGAGCAGGAACCTGGAACCGGTGAGGTCGAGGAGCAGGCCCAGTGTCGGTGGCGGGTAGTGCAGGCGCAGCGTCCCACCTTCCTCGGCGGTCTGCTGTGCAGCGTGGAGGAAGGCGTTGAGGCCGCTGCAGTCGCAGAAGGTGACGAGGGCGAGGTCGACGTCGATGGTGCGGATGCCGTCGTGCAGACACCGCTGCAGTGATGCACGCACCAGCGGCGCCGATTCCAGGTCGATCTCACCAGCCAGGGTGATCTGTGCCCGGTGCCTTCGGTCTTGACGGTAGACGGTGAGCTGTGGGAGGGGCATGACGCCTCGGTTCGGAAGACCATCCGGCAGCGCGCGGTGACGCCGGGGATCCCGGCCCCTTGGTGCGCTGTCGGCAGGGGCGTACGTTCGGCGGAGGTGGAGCAATGGCCGGTCCGTCAGCCTGTGCGACAGGTCAGAGGACCCACCCAGTTCCCTCCAGGGATGCGCCGGGTGACGGACGAAAGGTCCGCTCCCCGCAGCCATCTGTGTCGAGCAACGACAAGCCGCCGGGGTCTGGGACGTCCGTACTGCAGCATAGTCCCCAACCCGGTGCGACGGACGGCCCGAAGCCGCCCAGGATGACGTGGACGGCGCGAAAGCGCAGCGGCGCGCGCATATCGGGTGCCGTGCACGGGACTTGGGCCTGCGGCACAGAGGTGGCGGCCAACAGCCGCTCAGGTATGGCAGTGGCGGGCAGCGGGGCGGACGGCGAGTTCGTCTCGCGGGCGCCGCACAGCCACTACAGGTTCTGGACGTGGTGCCGCAAGCGGTCACCCGGCCGTGTGGGGCAACGACCCCAGACGGCAGGCGCTCAGTACCGTGCCAGCCTGGTCGATCCCTACCGCGAGTACCTGCGCAAACGCCGAGCTGAAGACCCCGGCGTCCCGGTCCAGCACCTCTTCGAAGAGATCAAGACCCTCGGCTTCACGGGCTGTCTGAACCTCCTGCACAAGTACATCAACCAGGGCCGCGCGGACGCCGACCGCAGCCACATCTCCCCACGCCGACTCGCCCGGATGCTGCTGACCAGGCCCGACAACCTCACAGCCGAGCAGCACGATCTCCTGGCCAAACTCACCGCGGCCTGCGCCGAGATGACCCAACTGAGCGCGGGCATCAGGGGCTTCGCCCCGCTTCTTACGCCACACACCGACAACCCCGATGCGCTCACGCGCTGGATCACCCAGGTCCGAACAGCTGATCTGCCCCACCTTCACGCCTTCACCCGGGGCCTGGACCGGGACATCGACGCCGTGATCGCCGCCCTCACGCTTCCCTACAGCAACGGCCCCACCGAGGGCGTCAACACCAAGACCAAACGGGTCGCGCGCCAGATGCACGGACGAGCAAGCTTCACCCTGCTCCGGCACCGCATCCTCCTCGGATAACAGCACGCTCCGCCACCACCGAATGTGAGACAGGGCCGTTAAGTTGACACACCCCGACCAACGCGATGTCCCGACCTGAAGTGTGCTAGTTCGCGGATTCTTGAAAGGGCGAACCGCTGAACCCGCGCGTTGTCGCCGGGTTGAGGACAGGAACGAGGGCGGGTTCGTTTGTGCCTGCACCGTACAGACCCGGTGGTTTCACGCACTGGTTGGCAGTTGCTGATCAGCCCATATGATTTTGCCGTCCGAGGTGTGGCGGGTTCCCCATCGGCGGGACAGTTGATTGACGAGGAAGAGGCCGCGGCCGTGTTCGTCGGTGGTGCGGGCGTGGCGCGCACTCGGGTGGCTGTTACTGGCGTCGGAGACTTCGCAGGTCAGCATCTCGTGTCGGATGAGGCGTAGGCCGATCGTGCGGTCGCCGTTGCAGTCGCTGCTGCCGTGGATGATGGCGTTGGTGAACAGTTCGCTGACGATCAGCTCCGTGGACTCGGCCAGCTGTTCTAGTCCCCACTGGGTGAGTTGCCGGGTAGCGAGGGTTCGGGCACGGCTGACTATGGCGGGGTCGCTGGGGAACTGCCAAGAGGCGACCTGGTCTGCGTTCAGCGAGCGGGTCCGTGCGAGGAGCAGAGTGACATCGTCGCTCGGCGGCTGGGTCCGCAGTGTGTCCACTGCGGAAGAGCACAGATCGTCCAGTGTGAGGTCGGGCCGCGCGAGGGCCGCGCGCAAGCGGTTCATGCCGGCGCTGATGTCCTGGTCGCGGACCTCGACGAGACCGTCGGTATAGAGGGCGAGCACGCTTCCTTCGGTGAGTTCCCAGGTTACGGACTCGAAGGGGACCAGTCCGAGGCCGAGCGGTGCTCCGGTGGGCAGGTCGGGGAAGGTGACGTGGCCGTGAGGATCGATGATCGCGGGCAGAGGGTGGCCGGCCCGTGCCATGGTGCAGGTTCGGGTGACCGGGTCGTAGACGGCGTACAGGCACGTGGCGGCCATCGCGGTGGTGGCCTGGTGCCGGGGCTCGGCTTCCGCCTCGGTGAGGCGGATGACCTGCTCGTCGAGGCGGGACAGTACTTCGTCGGGAGGCATGTCCATGTCGGCGAGGGTGCGCATGGCGGTGCGGAGTTGTCCCATCTTCGCCGCCGCATTGATGCCGTGTCCGACCACGTCGCCGACGACCAGGGCGACGCGGGCGCCGGAGAGGGGGATCACGTCGAACCAGTCACCCCCGATGCCGTGGTGGCTGTCGGCCGGCAGGTAGCGCCAGGCCACATCAGCGGCAGAGCCGCCTGTGGGGCGGTGGGGTAGCAGCAGTCGCTGCAGGGCGAGAGCCGCGGAGCGTTCGCGCACGTATTGGCGGGCGTTGTCCAGGGCCAGCGCTGCCCAGTTGACGAGTTCTTCTGCCAAGAGCAGGTCGTCCTCCTCGAACGGCCTGGCGTCCTTCGTCCGCACGAACACCGCCACACCCAGCATTGCGCCCCGCGCCTTGATCGGAACGATCATCAACGAGTGCATGGCGTGCTCGCGGAGCTTCTGCGCCCGCGCCGCGTCGTGGTGATCCAGCCATGTGCCGGGGGATGCGTCCAGTAGGGGCTCGAAGTGGGATTTCCCGGAGCGCAGGACGCCGGTGAAGGGCGAAGTGGGCGGGACGAAGACCGGCTCTCCGCGAGCGAACAGAGACTCCGGCGTTCCCGGGTGGATCGAGGCCAGGCCCGCACGGCGGAAGACGGGGATCCGCCCGCCCTGTGGGCTGAGATGGGTCAAGGGCTCCTCGCCGAGTGGGACCGACTCCGCCAGATCGACGGTGGCGTAGTCCGCGAGGAGCGGCACGGCTAGGTCGGCCAGTTCCTGCCCGGTCTGCATGACATCCAAAGTGGTGCCGATGCGCCTGCTGGCCTCGCCGAGGATTGCCAGACGCTCTCGCGCCCGCCGGCTGTCGGTGACGTCCACGCTCACGACGCACACGCCCAGCGCGCGTCCCTGCGCGTCGTCGAGGCGGACGTAGGACGCCGTCAACATCCGATTGCTTCGCACATTGGCCGGCAGGAAAGCCTGGTAGTCCACGTCGATCGCCGGGTCGCCGCTCTCCAGCACCTGGTGCATCACTGCCTCCAGCATTTCGGCCTTCGCCCCGGGCGCCGCCTCCGTCAGCCTGCGGCCCAGCCGCTTGTGGAGAGGAATGCCGTCCTTGGAGCCCTGGGTGTCGTTCGCCTGGATGCAGCGTAGGTGCGTGTCCCGTATGACGACGCCGATCGGCAGGCGGCTCGGCAGCGGCAGCCTGGCGTGGAGCGGCTCCGCCGCTGTGACCTTGGCCGGCCACGCGGGAAGCGAAGCCTTGTCGGCCGCGCAGACCACCCACCAGTCCCGGCCGTCATGCCCGGACAGCGATGACACGCACAGAAACACGTCGATGCTGCGGCCGTCGCGGTGGCGCACCTGCGCAAGGTCGGACCAGCAGCCCCGGAGGGTGCTCTCTCGTGCGGCTTGTGAAGCCCTTGCTCGGTCGTCAGCGGCCACCAACAGGACACCGGCGGACCGCCCCACCACCTCCATGGCCGAATAGCCCACGAGCTGCTGAGCGGCCTGTGACCATCCGACCACCGTCCCCTGCTCGTCCAGGAGAGCTATCGCTGGGCGGACTCTCTTGATGGCCGTCTGAGCCTCGGAGACTGCTGTCGCTGCGGAACTGCCCACCGCTTCTCCCTTCTGTGTCCCCCGGCGATGTGGTCCCCCCAACTGCTCGGCTGTCTGGTGGATGGACAAATCCAGAGCAGGAGTGATCGAGCTACCAGGCACGGGGGCCAGCAGTCCGTTCGCACCGCCTCCGACGGCGGCTGCGGCGGTGATCTCGACCCGTCAGACGTTGCTTCGATGCGTGATCAGCCCCATCGACCTCGAAGCGCTGCTCCACGTCGGAAAACGGCGTCAAAAGGCCCGTGTCGTGGAACATGGCGGACAGGTAGAGAAGCTCCGGGTCGGGCTCCACGCCAAGCCTGTGAGCATGAATGGCGCCGAAGACGAAAACGCGCCGGGAGTGGTGGTAGATGAGCGGGCTGGTCATCTCCTGCATAAGGCGGGTGGCCTCGGCGACCGCCGCCGTTTCAGGAATCTCCACCCCCGCGATGATCTCGCTCATGACCTCTGCTCCTCCCGGTATCAGTTGGACAGTGCATCCGTCTTCCACACTGCCGACCACCCGGCGTCCGGCGCTCCCTCGGTCCGGCCATGAGTCACCCGAATCCGGACAGGCGGGCAGCGGGGTTGTGGGCTCCGCCACGCAGCGGGTGCGATCCTCGTCCATGGCGGATGAAAGTCCTGGACGTCCCCATCGTGGACAACCGACTGTGCCGATGTTTGGCGGGCGGTCGTGTCCTGACGCCAGTCGTACAGCAAGAGGAAGACGCATGATGGAACACCAGCACGCCCGACCCCTTCATGACCGCGTCGTCATCGTCACCGGAGCCGGGACTGGGATCGGCCGAGCAACGGCGGTCGCGATGGCCGAAGCGGGGGCGCACGTCCTCGGTGTCGGACGACGCCAGGTGGCCCTGGAGGAGACTGCCGCCATGCACCCCGGCATCGCGACTCTCGCCACGGACCTGCGCTCGGAGCATGCCCCTGAGCTGATCATCGGTACGGCGATCGACCGGTGGAAGCAGCTTGACGTGGTGGTGAACAACGCCGGCGCCACCGCACGTGTCTCGTTCGACGAGGTGACACGCTCGCGCATCACCGACCTGTTCGACCTCAACGTCATCGCACCCACCATGCTCGCCCAGGCAGCGTTGCCTCACCTGCGTCGCAGCAAGGGCTCGATCATCAACATCTCCAGCACCTACGGCCATCGCCCCCACCCGGGCGGTGCCCACTACGGGGCGACCAAGGCCGCCCTGGAACAGCTGACGCGGACCTGGGCGGTCGAGCTGTCCAGGGACGGGATCAGAGTGAATGCCATTGCCCCCGGTCCGACCGAGAGCGAGGCTCTGTACGTCAGCGGACTCACGGAGGAGGAGGTGATGAAGGTCAAGAAGGAGCAGGCATCCCGGATCCCTCTGGGGAGGAGGGGAGAACCGGAGGAAGTCGCTTCCTGGGTCGTCCACTTCGCAGATCCCACCGCAACGTGGCTGACGGGCCAGGTTCTCACGATCGACGGAGGCCTCGAACTCATCTGAATACGCTTTTGCGCTGATCCACCGGGCATCAGGCCCCAGCAGAAATGCGACGGCTGCGGCGAACTCGTCGGCCTCGGCCATCCCTCCGAGCACGGCACCCATGCTTTCGGCACGCCCTCGGCGAGTACATGCTCGCTCCCGTGCGACGCCGAACGCGGCGACCACGCCGTGTGCCAGTCGGCAGTTGTCTGTCCAGCCCGGCGTGCGGACCGGTCCGGGCGACACCGCCTTGACCCGATTCCACAGGCGCGAACTCCTCCGGCAGTGTGGTCGACGACCATAGGAACGGCGGTCGCGGTACAAGAGGTTGGTCAGCTCGGCCGTGTGGTGCTCCCCGGCGGGTCCGCACATGTCCCAGATCGCCGCCGTCACTTGCGGTTGCGAGGGTCGTCGGCAGGGCTCGCAGCGATTCGGCGGTCCACTCGACCGCCCAGGACAACCGGGCACCGCCGCGGCGAGCACGTTCCGGTGCCGGCGAGCGGCACGCTGGGCCAGAGCGGCCAGCGCCTCGGGGAAGCGGGTGTGACCCGCAGCGGGCGGTCGTCGCCCTGGACGGTCAGCCGCCGCATCGCGGGCGATCCCGGCACAGACGCCAGGCCACGCAGCACAGTGAGTGCCCAGTCGGCCCCACACCACGATCAGGGCCTTCAGCAGATGGTGGGCGTCGTCCAGGCGGGATGTAGTCGCTCTTGGTGAGAGCGCGGCGCCCGCCCTTGCAACCCGCGTGTCGGCGCAGCCGGCAGCACAGGCCGGCGGGCAGGCCCGGTTTGGCCGGGCGGGCATCTGCACGCTGTAGCCCGTGCGGTGCAGCAGCCGCGTGATGACGGAGACGCCGTACGAGAAGTGGCACTTCCGGCCTATCAGCGGGGTACCAGGAGCAAGCCGGAAACGTCGATGCCGTCCCTGCACCTGCACCTGCGCCAGGCCAGCCACGTGCACGTCAAACCGCTGCTGTTCCAGCAGGTTCTGGCCGAGACAGAGTGGCGAAGAAGCCGGCGGACGAGGACCGGCGCGGTCTGACCGCCCTGTTCAGGCCCAACGTCAACCCGTACGGCACCTTCCGCCCGGACAAGCGGGGGCGCGATCCGCTCCCTGGCCGTTCCCCGTGGACGTACGTACGTCGTCGGATGCCTCCGCCTTGTGCGAGCCGGGGCGGCTCGCACAAGCCGCCCGGCTGATGGGCCTTGACCCGGATTCTTGGACACGGGCTATGCGGCTTGGGCCAGGGTGGTTGGTGTTGTGTCGAGTGCTCTCTCGTAGGCGATGGGACTCCGTTGTCCGAGGTGGGAATGACGGCGTCGGGTGTTGTAGCGGTTGAGCCAGCGGAACGCGTCGAGATGGGCCTCGCGTTCGCTGGACCAGTGCTTTCGTCCCTGAAGAGTCTCTCGTTTGAACGTCGCGTTGAAGGACTCGGCGAGCGCGTTGTCCGCCGAGCTGCCGATCGCGCTCATGGACCGGCGGACGCCGGCCTGGCGGCAGGCGTCGGCGAAGGCCCGGCTGGTGTACTGGGCGAGTTCAACCAGTCGTTGCAACACCGGGCTGTTGCAGCGAGCGTAGCTGCTCTTCGAAGACCTCGGCCGGTGTCCGCCAACCGAGGACCTTGCGGGGGGCGCGCTCCGGCAGGGGCGGGGCTCGTGAAGAGTGTTGCCGCCCCGCTGCATGCCCCGGGGGTTACGACTTCGGGTCGTCGACCTTGAGCTTGGCGCCGGTGTCGGAGACGAAGACGACCAGGAGCTTTGCCGGCCTGGTCCGGCTGGTGTTCTCGGTGAGGACATGGTGGGCGCCCGGCTGCTCGACCCAGTTCTCGCCCTGGTGGTAGGTAGTCACGGGCTTGCCGTCGAGCTGGCTGCGCACGGTGCCTTCGAGGACGTAGGCGTAGACGAACGCCTGGCCGTGCCGGTGCGGCAGCGCGCTTGCGTTGGGCGGGAAGGCGACGATCGCTGAGGTGAACGTCTTACCCTTCACATTCGGAAGGGCCTGCTGGAGCAGCGGTGTGAAGGTTTCGACGGGGCGCGTCGATGCTGCGACCGTCGCCTGCGCCTTGGCGTGGGCGGGCTGGTCGGAGGCCGAGCAGGCCGTGGTCCCGGTCAGCGTGGCCGCAGCCAGCAGGCCGGCGGCGATTCGCATTCCGATCACGATGGGTCTCCTTATTCAGTCTTCCGTGACGCGGATGATCGTCTTGCCGGGGGTGCGCTTGCCGGGGGCGAACGCGTCGGCTGCCTCGGCGAGGGGCCGCACCGCACCGACGACCGGTTTGAGCCGGCCGTCCCTCAGTCGCGTGGCCAGGTCGGCGAGCCGGGCGCGGTCGGGTTCGACGACGAAGAAGATTGCACGCCCGTCCTTGGGCTGGACCTTGGGCGGCATGACGATGGAGACGAGCGTGCCACCGGCCCGGACGAGGGCGGCCGAGCGGTCGAGGATGTCGCCGCCGATCACGTCGAACACGACGTCGGCCTCGCCGGCGTCCTCCAGCTTCTCGGCCTGAAGGTCGATGAAGGTGTCGACGCCGAGTGCGAGTGCCCTGTCCCTGCCTGAGGCGCGGCCGGTGCCGATGACGCGGGCGCCGGCTTCGCGGGCGAGCTGTACCGCGATCGATCCGACGCCGCCCGTGGCGCCGTGGATCAGGACGGTCTGGCCTGTGGTGAGGCGGCCGTGGTCGAACAGGCCCTGCCAGGCGGTCAGCCCCGAGATGGGCAGTGCGACGGCCATGGTGTGGTCGACGTCCGCCGGCAGCGGGGCGAGGTTGCGGGCCTCCACCGCGGTGTACTCGGCGAGGGTGCCGTCGCGGGTCCAGTCGGCCAGGCCGAACACCCGCTGTCCGACGCTCAGGCCGGTGGTGCCGTACCCCAGTTCCACGACGACACCGGACAGCTCGTGCCCGGGCACGCTCGGCGTCCGGTCGCGGCCGGCGCGATCGGTCCACGTGGCGGGCCAGTCCAGCTCGCCAGGGGTGAAGCCGGCGGCGTGCACCCTCACGATGACGTCGTTCTCGGCCGCGTGAGGGTAGGGAATGTCCGTCAAGGACATCCCGGCAAGACCTGCGTCACGGTCTCGCACAGTGATGGCTTGCATACAGATCCTTACTGGGAGGGGCGACCCGAGTGCACAGCGCACCCGCGCGCGGGGCTCACGGCGGCTGCAGGTGGATGTATGCCGTTCTGCATGATCGATCTCACCTGCTCGCGCGTATTCCTTCGTCGCCCGTTATGCGTTCTCGGCAGGGAGACGAGACAGCCCCTCCGTGTGTGACAGCTCAGACGCGCACCAGTTTGTCGGGGTTTATGACCCTGCGGTACGCGGTGATCAGACCATCTGTGATCTGCACCGTGTCGACGGAGTAGACCCGTCCTTCCCGGTGGAACACGAGGGCCAGCTCGCCGCCGACCTCCGCGAAGCCGATGCGGTCCGGTCGCCACCGACGCCCCGTACGCACCATGACCTCGGCGACGCGCTCGCCGCCGTGGATGAGCTTGCGTGCCGCCGAGATCTTGCCGCCGCCGTCGGTGACGTAGACCGCGTCCGGGTGCAGGAGCCTGACCAGGCCGGCCAGGTCCCCGGCCTCGTAGGCGGCGCGAAACACCTTGAGGACCCGTTCGCGCTCTGCCTTCGACGCCTGCGGCGTGGACTGCTTCGCCTTGGCCACCCGCCGTCGTGCCCGCGAGGCGAGCTGCCGGGCGCCCGGCACGGAGACGTTCAGCACTTCGGCGATCCGGCCGAACTCAAGGCCGAAGACATCGTGCAGGACGAAGGCCACCCGCTCCGGCGGGCTCAGCTCTTCCATGATCAGGAGCATCGCCGAGCTGACGGACTCGTCGACGAGTACCGGCTGCGACGCGTCCGGTCCTGTCAGCAGCGGCTCCGGCAGCCACGGCCCGACATAGGTCTCCCGGCGGAAGCGGGCGCTCTTGACGATGTCGTACGACCGTCGCGCGGCCACCGTCACCAGCCAGGCCCGCAGATCATCGATTTCCCGCAGTTCCGCTCCGGCCGCCCGCAGCCACACGTCCTGGGTGACATCCTCGGCATCGGCCACAGTCCCCAGCAGCCGGTAGGCCACCCCGAAGACCGCGGGCCGGTGCCTCTCCCATTCGGCTCCGAGCAGGTCCTCCTGCCCAGACCGTCCGGGCCCGTGCCCATCACCCATACGGATCGCAACCTCCTCCAACCTGCGGGGCCAGCGTAGTTAGCCGATTTCAGGACGTGCGCTCTGACACGGCGGTCGTAAGTCGTGAGCAAGCTGCTCCGGGGCTGCTGCCTGCCGGCGTACGGCGGTATTTCATGGTGGGGCCACTCTGCCTGGGGGCAACCCCACCGGAACCGACTCGATGCGACACGCTCAGCAGCGGGTCAGTTCGCTGCGAGGCTCGCATTCCCCGGCCGTCCGCATCGGGTCTCCGGTCGGCCGGTGAGCTCGCGATCGTCCGGCGTGGAGGGCCGCAGCCACGGACAGCGCCCCGACGAAGCCGACGTACAGGTAGCCCGTGGTCTCCAGTCCCCATGAGGGCGCCGCGAGCCCGGCCGCGAGGGACGGAAGACTCAACGCCGCATAGCTGATCACGTACACGGCCGAGAAGACCTCCGACCGCGACTTCGCGGTGGTGACCGCGCTGATGGCGCGGAGGCTCCCGTTGAACGTCAGGCCGACGCCCAGCCCCGCTACGACCGATCCGCCCACGTATACGACCAGCGACGCAACAGCGATGGCCACCGCCAGTCCGAACGCACCCAGAGTCAGGAGAACCGCCCCCAGCAAGCTGGCGAGCCGTGCCGTATGCCGAACTGACCACACCCCGCCCACACTGTTGGCCAGAAACAGCGCCGCAATGCTGAGCCCGCCCGCAGCACCGGACCGCACATGCAGGACGTTCCTCACCAGGGAGGGAGTGAGCGAAAGGAACAGACCCGTGACGGCCCACCCCGCGACGAGGGCGGGAACCGAGGCGAGGAACGCCGGCCGGGCCTCCCGAGGAACCCGGACTCTCGGTCGCAACGACGCCAGCCGAAACGCTCGCGGGGCGAGTGTCTCAGGGATCCTGAGGATGACCGCGGCCAGAACGACGAAGGTCAGCGTAAGGACCGGAAAGACATACGCATCGGGACGTGAAGTCAACTGAAGCAGCAACCCCACGACTCCGGCACCGGTGGCCATGCCGGTACTCGTGCCCACCGCTGTCATCGTCGGCCCCAGCTGCGGACGTCGCTCGGGTGAGAGGTCGACCAGTCCGGCGGCAAGACCGCCCGTGGCCGTCCCCGTGGCGATGCCCTGCACCACCCGGGCGATCAGGAGGGAGACGATACCGTCGGCCGTCCAGAAGACCGCCGTGCTGGCCGCCGCCACCAGAAGGGCGGCGACCAGCACGGGGCGGCGCCCCAGGTGGTCGCTCAGCGATCCGACCGTCAGCAACGCGCCGAGCAGACCGACGACGTACACCGCGAAGACCACCGCCAGCATCGTGACCGACAGGCCCCAGCGCTCCTGGTACAGCGGGTAGATCGGTGACGGTGCGCTTGCCGTGGCCATCATCACCACAGTGACACAGACCAGCACGGCGAAGGCCGGACCTCGTCCGAGACGACGCCCGTCGCGGGAGCGACTCGCACGTTTCATCACGTTGCCTCTTCTGGCGTCCTGATCAGCTCGGCCAGGGAGCGCCCAGCATGCGCTCGACCGTGGTGGTGCGACGGAAGCCGGGAATGAAGTGCTCCAGCACATCCGAATTCACGGTTCCGTTCGTGGTCTCCGGGCGGTACTTGAGTCCGTCGACGTAGGCCTGCAGGAACTCGTTCTTGAAGTCGCCCCGCGGATGGACGGCGGTGATTTCGTCCACCTGGCTGCGATCCAGCTCGTCCAGACCGAAGCCGAGCACGTCCGTCAGAACCCCGGAGTACGTGATGGCGATCTCCGGGCCCATCCGGCCGGGAATTCCCGGGGTCGTGTGCAGCGCGATCGCCGTCCACACCACGTCGGCGGCCGCGGCCGGGAAGCCGTGGTCGAGCATGAACTTGCGTGCGTGGTCGGCTCCATCGACCTCGAAGCGCTGCTCGACGTCGGAAAACGGCGTCAAGAGGCCGGTGTCGTGGAACATGGCGGACAGGTAGAGAAGCTCCGGGTCGGGCTCCAAACCGAGCCTGTGAGCATGCAGGGCGCCGAAGACGAAAACGCGCCGGGAGTGGTGGTAGATGAGGGGGCTGGTCATCTCCTGCATGAGGCGGGTGGCCTCGGCGACCGCCGCCGTTTCGGGAATCTCCACCCCCGCGATGATCTTGCTCATGACCTCTGCTCCTTCCGGTATCGGTGTGTTACGAATGGACGGTGCGTCCGTCTTCCACCCTGCCGACCACCCGGCGTCCGGCGCTCCCTCGGTCCGGCCATGAGTCACCCGAATCCGGACAGGCGGGCAGCGGGGTTGTGGGCTCCACCACGCATCGGGTCGCGATCCTCGTCTACGACGGGGTCAAACTCCTGGACGTCGTCGGCCCCGCGGAGGTGTTCGGGGAAGCGAACCGGCTCGGCGCCGACTACAAGATCGTTCTGGTGTCACCGACCGGTGCCGATGTCACCTCGTCCATCGGGATCCGGATCTCGGTCGACGCCGCCGCCACGGAGCCTGCTCCCGACACGTTCCTGGTGGCCGGCGCCGACATCTACCCGCGCACACCGGTCTCCCGTGATCTGATCGAGGCCACGCGAACGCTGGCGGGCCGGGCCGGCCGGGTCGCGTCCATCTGCACCGGAGCCTTCATCCTCGGCGCCGCCGGCCTCCTGGATGGCAAGCGCGCGACCACGCACTGGAAGGTCGCGCACGAGCTCGCCGCCCGCTGCCGGGCCAGCAGCGTCGAACCCGACGCGATCTACGTCCGTGACGGCACCACCTACACCTCGGCGGGCGTGACCGCCGGCATCGACCTGGCACTGGCACTCGTCGAGGAGGATCACGGCCCTGATCTGACCCGCGACGTCGCCCGCGCGCTGGTGGTCTATTTGCAGCGTTCGGGCGGCCAGTCGCAGTTCTCCGCACCACTGCAGGGACCGCCGCCCCGATCTCCGGCCCTCCGCAGAATCACCGACGTGGTCACGGCGAATCCCGGGGGAAACCACTCACTCGGCGAACTCGCCAAGCACCTCAATGTGAGCCCCCGGCACCTCACGCGGCTCTTTCGCGAAGAGCTGTCCACCACGCCGGCCCGGTACGTGGAGATGATCCGGTTCGACATGGCGAAAGCTCTCCTCGACCAGGGGCATACCGCGACGCAGACGGCATCCCTCGCCGGATTCCCGAACTACGAGAGTATGCGGAGAGTTTTCGCGCGGGAATTGTCACTCAGCCCCGCCGCCTATCAGCGCCGCTTCAGCACGGCGCACCGGGCCGACGAGGGGCAGCAGTAAGAAGAAGCTGTCACTGCACGGACGACACCGATGCGTTAGAGATGGTTGCGCTGCCCGTGTGCGATTTTGTTCCACGACGGGTTCGTCCACCACATCCGCGACAGCACAGCCTTCCCAGGCGCGCTCAGCGAGTACGAATTGTCACCTGTCCTGCATGAAGGTGCCGAAGCTGTACGCCCGCGACTTCGCGGTGCAGGCGCCGGCCCACGACGTGCTGAAACCGGCTGATCGGCGAGGTGCCCGCAAGACGGGGGTCGCCTCACCGCTGCTCGACGTCTGCCACGCCTTGTTCGAGGAGATCGTGACGCTGGGCTACGGCCACGACGAGGCCACGATGGGGCCGCAGTGTTCGGTATGGACGGGGTGCCGGCGCGGGAGGAGGCATTGAGGTCGAAGGCCAAACGCCTGGTCGCGCCCGTGCCCGGGCCAAGTCCGGCGACGGTCCGGTGCACAGCGCCCGGATCTACAAACTCGCCAAGGACTCCGCGGTCAAGGCCCGCACCCAAGCGATCAACCAGCTCAAAGCCGTCCTGGTCATCGCCGACCCCGCCCTTCGGGAACGACTGTCCAACCTCGGCAACGCCGAGCTGTTCCGCACCTGCGCGCGCCTCGGCTTACTCGACGATGAAGGAGACGATGACGCGGTAGCCCAGGCCACCCACACGACCCTGAGCATGCTCGGCCAGCGCATCGAACAGCTCACCGCACAGATCAATGAGCTGAACCAGCGCCTGACCCGGCTCGTCGAACGCCACGCCCCCCAGCTGCTCGTACCGGTCGGCATCGGCCCGGACAGCGCCATCACGCTCCTGATCACCATGGGAGACAACCCCGAGCGGCTGAACACCGAGGTGTCCTTTGCTGCCCTTTGCGGGGTCAGCCCCATCGAGTACTCCTCCCGCCGGCGGCGCACGCGTCGGCTCAACCACGGCGGCGACCGGCAGGCTAACGCGGCCCTGCACCGCATCGTCTTCACCCGCCTGCGCCACGACCCACGCACCCAGGCGTACTACGAACGCCGCACGCAGGAGGGCAAGACCCGACGCGAGATCGTCCGATGCCTCAAGCGATATGCCGCCCGAGAGGTCTTCAACCTGGTCAGACAGGTTTCCCGCACCCCCACGCTATAGGGGCGTCTGTGAGAGCGGCACTCGATGAGAAGCCCCGCGGGTGCGGCCTGGCGGGGCTTCCGAACAGGTGGGTTACAACGCCGGCGCGGGCGCCGTTGCACTCGGTTGTCCACCTGGGAGCCACCCGAAGCAAGGACACAGCGACGGCACGCATTATACGGCCGATGCGCAACACACGACCCAGGGGCTTGGGGTGATCAACCAGGGCACATCCGTTTGCTGACACAAAGTCCAGCGTCTCCTGATGCGGCTCACGAGGCAAGCCTGAAGTCGTCCTGCGCAGGCTGGCCCTCGCTGCGGCAGGCCCAGGGGAAGCAGCGGTTGACCACCCCGTTCTCCGGCTCCTCCGCAGTGTTCGGGCGTCCCAGTTGCTGTCGGCGGGCGGCCGATGCGGCGGCAGTGACTTGGTCGGCCGGGGCCTGGGCAGGCGGTTCCCGGGAGCGGTGCAGGAATCCTGCCCGAGCAGCCGACCTGCCGCAGGAAGGCACTCCCCGGTGCGAAATACTCTCCCGATGAGTTCACGCACTTCCCCGGTCAGTCAGCCGATCACGATACGGAGGGCCGTCGCGCGGGATGCCAAACGGCTCACGCGGCTCGTGCGTGGTTCAGGTGCCTACGAGGGCCGGTACGCAGCCGCAGTCGCGGGCTACCGGGTCGGTCCCGATTACATCGAGACCCACCGCGCCTTCGTGGCCGTCGGCGCCGACGAGCATGGAGGACGGGTCCTCGGGTTCTACTCGCTCGTCCTCGCTCCACCGGAGCTCGACCTGCTGTTCGTCGTCGGCGAAGCGCAAGGGCGGGGTATCGGACGGCTGCTCGTGACGCACATGCAGTCCGAGGCCCGTGCCGCCGGGCTCGACCGTGTCAAGGTCGTGTCGCATCCTCCCGCCGAGGACTTCTACCACCGCGTGGGTGCGGTGCGGATCGGGACCGCGTTCGCGAACCCGCCGGCCGTGCAGTGGGACCGTCCCGAATTCGAGTTTCGCATTCCTTCGGGCCTCCTCGGCGACCCGGGCACACTTTGAGCAGTTCGGTCTTGGTGACCGCGTCTTCCAACGCCGCACACAGGGTGCGCAATCGCGTCTCGTGCTCGATGGCCCGGCCGGTGAGGTGCTCGGCACTGCGGCCCTTCCAGCCACCGCGTCCGGCTACAGCCTGCTTCTTGAGTGGGCGTGTCGGTTCGGGCCGGTGACGCGAGCCCGAGTGGAAGGGACCGGCAGCTACGGAGCGCGCGGCTGCGGAAAGTCATCACCTCATTGCCGGAGACGGCGGTCGCCGGCCTGCCATGCGGTGCCGCAGGGGAGTTTGCCCGCTTCGTCGGGGAGCCCGCACCGCGTCTCTGACCTGATTGGATCCTGGGGCCACAGCCCGCCCGGCGTCGAAGGCTGTCCTGAAACGCGATATGACATGGGACGTTCCGGCTCTCGTGGCATGATGCAGTCCGCCTTCCTGCGAGCCCCCGGCGATAGGGGCTTGTGAGCGGACGGAGTGAGACGAGCCCTCACACGCCGATCCTGAGATCGCTTCTCGTTCGTGAAAGACGTGGGTGATGGTGCGGTGCCAGGGCAGTTCGACGGGGCCGTAGAGGGCGGCCAGCTGCTTGGTTTGCAGTGCCCAGTACCCGTTGCCGTACGACCAATGCCACCACTCGGTCTCGTAGTTGATCAACCCGGCGGCCGACAGCGCGCCGCTCAACGTGGCCCAGCCCGCGGCCGAGGTGGTCGATCAGCGTCACGTCGACGGCCGCGCCGGCGGAGTGCGGTGCGACCTCCGGAGGTGACACGAAGCGACTGGCGGCCTCGCGGAGCTCGGCGGACCCGCGGTCGCCCTGCGGGCGCGTTTCCGCAGCGTCACCGCCGCATAGATGTGAACCAACACGCTCGCGAGCAGCACCACCCAGGTGATCCACAGGGCGCCGGAGTAGGGAAGGAACGGTTCACCCATCGTCCACAGACAGCGGGCGTAGTCGTCAAAGGCAGCACGGCCGTTGAAGACGTTGAGGTCGCCGTACATGTGGATCAGGAGAAACAGCACCGTGATCAAGCCGGAGATCGCCATGGCCTTGAGCGCCACGGTCGAGCGCGAAGCCGGCACTCGGTGGCGAGACGTCGTCAAGGGATGGGCCGTCAACACCCGCGCATTTCAGGCGACGCTGCTCACAGGCTCGGACACACGGGCCGTCTGGGCGATCCACGCCGCGCGGTGGATGTACGCCGGCGACGTGGCCGTGGTGCGTTATACAGGTCAGGTCAGGGCAGCTTGGCCACCGTCAGCAGGATGGCGGAGTTCTCGAGCGCCTCGAGGCTGTGGCGGGAGTCAGGGACGATGAGCAGGTCCCCCGTGCGGCCCTCCCACGACACCTCACCTGCCGACAGTCGCACGTGCCCGTGCAAGACCTGCACCGTCGCCTCGCCCGGGTTCTCGTGCTCGGCGAGGCTGGCGCCTTCAGTCATGCCGATGACCGTCTGACGCAGAACCTTCTCGTGGCTGCCATAGACGGTCTCAGCGGTGTGACCACCACCCGCGGCGGCTGCTAGCTCCAGCTGTTGACGGGCCAGCGCTTCCAGGGAGGTTCTCTGCACCCCACCAGTCTCCCGCTTCGATGAGCCAGGGCAACTCGGGGCGGCCCGGGCGGGCCGCGTGACAACGCGCCCCACCGGTGTGGTCCCGCGTCTCCCCGGAGCGGGAGAGTCCCGCTCAGGCCGGTCCGGACCTGCTCGGCGCCTGCGGGCCGCAGCCCGCAGCGGACCAGCGCGCCTCGCCGACGGCCTGCTCGCCCCCGCCGACGGTCTCACGCGCCAGACCGAGTGTCCGGACGTTACAGGGACTGCCGGTAGCCGAAGAATTCGTGGTCCTGGTTGTACCCGCCAAAGCCGCTGCCGATGTCGGAGAAGTCGGCGACGAACTCGATCTCCTTGATCCATTTGACTTGTTTGAAGCCGAGTTCGAGCTCGTTGCGCAGCCGTAGCGGCGCGCCGTGGCCGAATGACAGCGGTTGGTCGTTCATGTCGTAGGCGAGCATGGCGAGCTTGCCGCGCATGTGGTCGATGGGGTGGGCGTCGTAGTAGGTGCCGCCGTCGAAGCCTTCTCCCAGGGAGTAGAACACCACCCATTTGGCGTGCGGGTCGGGCGTGACCAGGTCGAGGATCGTGGCCATCGACACGCCGCCCCATTTGGCGACACCGGACCAGCCCTGGATGCAGAAGTGCTGGGTGATCTGCTCGTGCCCGGGCAGTTTCCTCAGGTCGTCGAGGGACAGCTCGGCCGGGTGGGCGACCAGGCCGCCGATGCGTAGCCGGTAGTCGGCGAAACCTCCTGCCTGCAGGGCCTTGTACTCGGCAGAGTCGGGGTAGCGGCCGTTGTGCCAGAAGTAGGGGGAGATGTCTTTCTCGGTGTACTCGCCGGGGGAGACATCGACGTGTTCGAACAGGCGCTGAGCCTCACCGATGATGGCGTACCCGAGGCGCTGCACGACCCGGGGATGGCGCAGGGTCAGCGGTGTGGCCGCGACCCAGGCGGCGACGACCACCGCCATCCAGCCGAGGAAGATCCACAAGCCGAGCCAGCTGCTGTCGTTGCGGCCGCTGCCGATGTGGTTGAGGTTGGTGAGCAAGCCGGTGGTGAAGACCAGGCTCGCGTGGATCACGATGAACAGCACGAACCAGGTGAAGATCAGGAAGTGCATGGACCGGGCGGTCTGGATGCTCAGCACCCGGCTGAGCCGCTTGAAACGGGTCGACAGCGCCGGTGACATACCCAGCCCGGTGATCAACGCAAGGGGTGCCGCGACGAAGACCGTGACGAAGTAGGCGAGCAGTTGGAGCCCGTTGTACGCCACCCAGCCGTTCTCCCGCGGCCAGTTGAGCGACAAGTACTGGATGGCCGCAGAAGCGGCGTTGGGGAAGACGCTCCAGCTGGTGGGGACCAGGCGCTTCCACTGCGGGGTGACGAACAGCAGCACGTAGAAGACGAGACCGTTGAGCAGCCACAGCGTGTTCACCGCCAGGTGCCACCACCGGGCCAGACCGATCGAGTGCCGGATCCCGGGGAGGCCGACCCCGCGGGGCAGGCCGATCGAGTCCTGCTTCGCGGTCCACAGCGGGTCAGCGGAGACGGGCTTTTGCATCCGGAACCATTCCCGTCCCGGGGTGCTGTGCCGGGTCCAGTACAGGCGCGGGTGATCGGCCAGGATCTGCAGGCCCGACCGCAGGGTGAACAGCATGAAGAACAGGTTGAAAAAGTGCGACCATCGTGCCCATGACGGAACGCCCAGGTAGGCGCCGTCGCGGTCCGCGCGCGGATCGGTGCCGGGATACTCGGCGATGAACCGCTGCACCGACGGCATGCCCCGCAGTCCCTTCGCCGCGGCGACGCACCCCAGCAAACCCACGAAGCCGATCGGGAGCAGCCACAGCAGGTTGAACCACCTGCTGCCCAAGCGCACCCGCGGAGCGACCCCGCCGGCCGCCGGAATAGAGCCCGCCCAGGTCGCCACGTCGACGACGTCGTCACCTCGCGTCAGGTTCGAGCGGAAACCTCCGGGGATCTGAGAGGAGGCACCCGACGCGTGCGGCAGCGCACCGTCACCCGTCACGTGCTCGTCATCGGGCATGTCATCGACCTCCCGTCACGCTGCAAAGACTGCCAAACCTCGCGCCTTGGACCGGCCGGGAGGCTGCAGTGACCGAGCCCGCCGCAAGGGGGGCGGACTGATCAATCTGACCATTTCCGGCAGATGCCTCTCGTTGTCCTGGTCCGAGTCCTGCCCCAGCATCACCAGCTTGCAGTGCAACGCTCCGATCCGTACTCGACGGAACTGGGCCAGGGGCGGTCTGGAAAGGCCGAAGGTCAGTTGGTGAGGGCTTGGCGGAGGGGTGCGTGGCAGTCGATGACGGTGTCGACGCCGACGATCTGCAGGGTGCGCATCACTGATGCAGTGGGTGCGGCCAGTCGCAGCCAGCCGCCTGCTTCGGTCGTAGCGCGGTGGGCGGCGATGAAGAGGTTGATGCCGCTGGAGTCCATGAAGGTAACCCCGACCCCCGCCTGAAGTGTGGCGGCAGCGGGGCAGATGAGCGTCATACGTGGGCGGTGCTGACACGGGCTCGCCGCAGTGGCGCTCCTGCTCGGTGGAGGCTGGCGAGTGCTTGCCGGTAGGAGGTGATCAGTCCGGTTTCCAGGTAGTCCACGCCCAGGTCCTGGCAGTAGTGGCGGACGATGGACCGGGCTTTGCGCAGGTGGGGGCTGGGCATGCTGGGGAACAGGTGGTGTTCGATCTGGTGGTTCAGTCCGCCCAGGGCGAGGTCCGTGAACCAGCTGCCGCGTACGTTGCGTGCGGTGAGGACTTGTCGGCGCAGGAAGTCGGGGCCGTCGTTGCCGGTGAGGATCGGCATGCCTTTGTGGTTGGGGGCGAAGAGGCAGCCGAGGTAGATGCCGAACAGGCCCTGGTTGACGGCCAGGAACGCCATGGCCATGCCTGGCGGGAGGACGAGGAACACTGCGGTCAGGTAGGCGGCGATGTGCCCGTAGAGCAGCGTGCCGTCCAGGGCGCGGTTCTTCAGGGCGCGGTTGCGCAATGCTCGCGCGCTGGAGACATGAAGGTTGACCCCTTCGAGTAGGAGCAGGGGAAAGAAGAGGAACGCCTGCCGGCGGCCGAGGAGCCTCGGCAGTCCGGTCGCGGCGCGGGCCTGGTCCTGGGACCACACGAGCAGGTCGGGGGCGATGTCGGGGTCGAGGTCCTCGTGGTTGGGGTTGGCGTGGTGGCGGGTGTGTTTGTCCTGCCACCATCCGTAGCCCATGCCGATCGCGGCCCCGGCGATGCGGCCGCACGTCTCGCTGGGCCGGCGCCGGCGGAAGACCTGGCGGTGCGCGACGTCGTGGGCGAGCAGAGCCACCTGCCCGAACATCACGGCGAGGAACGCGGCGAGCGCCAGGGTCCACCAGCTGGCGCCGATGAGGACGAACGCGCTCCAGCCGCCGGCGTAGGCGACGGCCACGGCGATGGAGCGGACGGTGTAGTAGCCGGGGCGTCTGTTCATCAGGCCGGCCTCGGCGATCTTCCTTGACAGGCGGGCGAAATCACTGCCGCCTGCGGGGGGAGGCGGGCGACGGGGCGGGGTATGCGTGGTCATGCTGTCGGTGTGTCCTTCCCGGCTGATGGGCCGCGTCCGTCGGTGTGCCGGAAGCGAGGCGGCAGCCGGGTACCCACATCCCTGAGACCGGCACGCCAGCCGGGGTGCTTGTCAGAGTTCGCGGGTGTCACGGGGCTCGACGCAGGGCTTTTCCACGGGCGGGTGGCCGCTGCCGATGGCCCGGGCGCGTTCGAGTTCGGCGTTGAATTCCAGGCCGAGCAGGATGGCAAGGTTGGAGATCCACATCCAGACCAGGAAGATGACGATCGCGGCCATGCTGCCGTAGGTCTTGTTGCAGCTGCTCAAGTTCGCCACGTAGAAGGCGAACGCGGCGGAGGCGATGAACCAGAGAACGATGGCCATGAGGCTGCCGGGGCTGATCCACCGGAACTTACGTTTGACGTTGGGTGCCGCCCAGTACAGCAGGGCGATGATCGCGGCGAAGAGCATGATCATCACGGGCCATTTGGCGATGTTGTGGCCCCTGGGATCCACGACGTTGTGGTTGCGCCACTCACGGATACCGGCTTCCTGGATCGTGGCCTCCTTCTGAGCCGTTCGGGAAGCTGCGTCGCGCCCTCGCGGGGCACCGGTGTCCACCGTGGTAGTCGACAGGCATGCCGATGAAGACCCCGGGTGCCGCGGGCCGTTCCTCTCGTTTCGAACGGCTGGGCCGCGTGATCAGCCATTCACCAGTCGGACGCGGATGGCGGCGGAGCAGCGACCTGGCGTTGGGACAGCGTTCGCTGGGCTTCGCGGCGCTGGGTTTCCTCACGCTGGTGCCGCTGCTGATCATCGTCTCCTCTGCCGATCCGGAGCATGGGCGGGGATTCGCGCAGTGGCTGGGGGAAGGACTCGGCGTGTCGACGACCTCCAGGGAACATGTGGAGCAGCTGTTCACCCGCCCCAGTCAGGCTCTGCGGACCACGACCGCGTTCGGAATCGCCGTCCTCGCCGCTTTCGGCCTGGCCTTCGGGGCAGCGGTGCAGTCCGGCTACGAGAAGGTCTGGGATCTGCCCCCGGCCCGCTGGTGGGCCAGGTGGCGCCATGTGGTGTGGCTCGGCGTACTCATCGGCTACCTCTTCGCCTCCGCCACCACCACGCTGCGAGCCGAGTCCCTGGCCGGCGCGTTCGCCGCCGCGCTGAGCGCCGTCCTGTTCTTCTGGTGGTCGCAGCACATACTGCTGGGCCGGCGGGTTCGCTGGCAGGCCCTGTTGCCCGGCGCGGTGGCCACCATGGTCGGGCTGCTCGGTCTCAGGGTCTTCTCCCGGCTCGTCTACTCGCCGCTGATCGCGTCCAACGCCGTCACCTACGGCCCCGTCGGAACCGTCCTGGTCATCCAGTCCTGGCTCGTCGGTGTGGGCGTCGTCGTCTTCGGCGGTGCCCTGGCCGGCCGGCTGCTGCACGAGGAACTCCCACGCGTGGCACGTGTACTGAAACAGCGAGGATGAGACACGGCCTCGGAGCCCGGAGCTGCTCACACCTGACCGGACTGGCAGACGGACAAGAGGTACAGCAACGAAAGGACGCCCGACGCCAGTGAGGCGTGCGCCCGATCGGCGTGGGTGCTTTGCCGGTACCGGGCTGGCCGGGTGTCTCGAAAGGGGGCTTGCCGAGCAAGCGTCGTCACGGTTCTGACCATCCGTGCGGTCCGGTGCCGGCTACGCGATGCGTGCGACGACACCCTGCGGTCCCCGTCCGGCGCCGGGTCGGCCGGTCCGGGCAGCCCGCTGGAACCGGCTCCTGGGACCGGGCGTCCGGGGGCCGGCTCGGTGCATGCGCCGACGAAGCCGCACGCCTGGTGCTGCCACAGCTCGGCGTAGGCACCGTCCACCGCGAGCAGCTCCTCCTTGGTGACCTACTCGACGACGCTTCCGCAGTCGAGGACGACTAGACCGTCCAGGCCGCCGACGGCGCAGAGTCGATCAGCGACCACGACAAATGCCGAACCCGCGGAAAGCCCCACACCCAAGCCCTCCTCCGCCTCGCCCGCCACGACTCTGTACTTCGAGCTCGCCCCTGTCAACGTCGCGGTGAGCCTGATCGAACCCGGCGGCTTCCCCAACCGCCTGGGCGACAACCGGCGCCATGCCTGGCGCCCCGACAGCCACACCGCCTACCGCGAACACGCCCGCCGTTTCGCCGACGCACTTTCCCCGGACTTCGTGTGCACACGGAAACAGGACGCCAGGAGGCTGCCCCGCAGGCGCCCTGCCCGGACCCTCTGTCTGGACCGGACGCCGAGATCGGCTCGCCACCGGATATCTCCCACGCCTTTCCACGGCCGCCCGGTCGTCAGATTCCGGCCCGCTCCGACCCACCGCGACGCAGGGCCGGGGACTATGGTGGGGAACGGACGCCCAGGACCCCGGTGGACGCACGGCCTGCTGACCACGATGCCACGGGAGCGGAATCTCGTCCGGACCCGTCGCATCTTCGAGGAGATCCCTGTCGGGCACCGAGCCTCGGAGCGGAACCCCGACCTGGTGACCCACTCACGTCCTCGTACGCCCCGACCTAGGTCGCACCCCACCGGGTACGAAGCCCGGCGCCTCGCGGGCGGTGCCCGGTGACGGTCCCGAGAACACCTGAACGACTGGAACAGAGGTGTCATGCCTTACTCTGCGGCTGTCCGTCCGCCGGCAGGGCTCGCGTGCGCTCGCGCCGCTCTTGTCCCTTCCAGCGGGCGGGGGCGCCATGATCATGCCTCCGGCCCACGGTCAGCCGTGGAGCGGAGGAGGTTGCGAGCAGCCCGCCGTGGAAGCAATGTGCCCGCGCCGGCTCAGCCGCCGGCAGGCCGCCCGTTCCCGCGGGGATCTCGCGGGTCCGTTGCGGAGTCCCGTGCAGCGGCGTTCCGCGAAGATGCTCGCGAGCCGAGCCCGGAAGTCCGACCAGGACGTCTCGCCGTCGCCGTACGGCGGTCCGGATTGTCCGTGGTGATCGCGAGTACCGCGACCCTGGAGGGCTGCGGGTTCGGATCTTCCCCGGGATGGCGGCGCCGGCGGCTCCCCCACGCGACCTCAGCCTCCCGTGTCGTAGGCGATGACGACTTCGGGTGGCCGGGAATCGACGGAGCGCTCCCGCCCGCCGTCGGCCGGATCACCGGCGCCGGCGCCGGCTTCGCCGGGCTCCTGGTTCACCCGCACGTGCGGCACCGGGACATGGCCCGACGGCTGCAGGAACCGCTCCTCTCCGAGCGCCAGGCATCACTCGGTGTCGCCTCGGCGGACCGGGCCGACGAGCCGATCGTGGCCTCCCTCCGCTCCTGGCGCAGGAAGGACGTCGGAAACGTCCGTCGGCCGGCCGACGGTGCCGTGTTCCGGGCGCCTCCTCCCCCTTTGATCCGGTGGTCACCGTGATCCCCGGCAGCCGGTCGGCGCGGATCCAGGCTCTCGTGGCCGAGCAGGCAGCCCTGCGCGGCGCCCAGGTCGGCCTCCTCGACGTGTGTACGGCGGCGGTGACGGCGCTGCCGGTCGGCGGGGCCGGGGTGTCGGCGATGTCCCGCGGGCGGGCGAGTCATCCGCTGTGCAGCACCGACTCCGTCAGTCGGCAGCTGGAAGAACTCCAGCTCACACTGGGCGAGGGGCCGTGCGTGGATGCCTTTGTCCTCGGCTCCTCGGTCCTGTGCACCGACTTGTTGGCCGGTGAACTCCAGCGGCATTGGGCGGTGTTCGCCGACGCGGCCCTGGAAGCCGGAGCCAGGGCGGTCTTCGCCTTCCCCCTGCGGATCGGGGCCATCAGCCCCGGCGTACTCGACCTGTACTCCAGCACCTCGGTCGAGCTGGACGCGGACGAGGTGGCCGACGCGATGGCCTTCGCCGACACTGCCACGTTGCTTCTGCTCGACGCCGGGATCAGCGAGACGGGCGTCCCGTCCGGCACCGACGTGGCCGGCACGGACCGGCCGGACGACGCGCCCTTCGACGACCTGGGCGGATACCGGGCCGAGATCGACCAGGCCACCGGCATCCTCATGGTGCAGCTCGGCGTCGGCGTCGAGGAGGCATTCATCCGACTGCGCGCCCACGCGTACGCCCGGGGGATACGGATCTCGGTGGTCGCCGCCGACGTGGTCGCCCACCGGCTCCGCTTCCGCCGGGAGACGACACCGTCCGACGTGAGACCGCCGGATGCGCGTCCCGCCGATACGCAACCGCCTGATGCGCGACCGCCCGACGAGGAGCCCTGATGCTCACGCCCCACAAACAGAGGTGTGCACGATGAAGGAACAGCTGATGGCCCGGACGTTCGTCGAGCTGGCGGACAGTCTCGTCGCCGACTTCGACCTCATGGACTTCCTGCGTCTGCTCACCGACCGGTGCGTCGATCTGCTCGACGCGAGCGCGGCAGGCGTCCTGCTCGCCGACCGCGACGGAGTGCTGCGCGTCATGGCCGCCTCCGACGAGCGGGTGCGCCTCCTGGAACTCTTCCAGCTCCAGAACCACGAAGGCCCCTGCCTGGACTGCTTCCACACCGGGATCACCGTTTCCGTTCCCGACCTGCGCGACGAAGCCGCGCGCTGGCCCCTGTTCACCGCCCAGGCCCAGCGCATCGGCTTCACCGCCGTCCAGGCGCTGCCCATGCGCCTGCGCGACGAAGTCGTCGGCGCCCTCAACCTCTTCCACACCACCCCGGGGCCCATCAGCCCCGCCGCCACCCCCTTCGCACAGGCCCTCGCCGACGTCGCCACCATCAGCCTGCTGCAACAACGCACCACCGAGCGCAGCACCCTCCTCAACGAACAGCTGCAGACCGCCCTCAACAGCCGCGTCCTGATCGAACAGGCCAAGGGAAAGCTCGCCGAACGCCGCCACACGGACATGGAGCGGGCCTTCACGACGCTGCGCGCCTACGCCCGCGCCCACAACCGCCGCTTGGCGGACGTCGCCCGCGCCTTCATCGAAGAAACCGAGCACCTCCCCGGTCTCAGTCCGGGAAATTCCTGATCAGCCCCTGCGAGAAGGGTTCGTCATGCCACTTGGCCCCACCACCGGGACCCACCTCGGCACTCCGGGCACCCCCGACCGCCTCGACGAGGAGGAACTGAGCGCTCTGGACGCCCACTGGCGGGCGGCGAACTACCTGGCCGCCGGGCAGATCTACCTCATGTCCAACCCCCTGCTGACCGAGCCGTTGGCGCCTGAGCACGTCAAACCGCGACTGTTGGGGCACTGGGGCACCTCACCGGGTCTGAACCTGGTCCACACCCACCTCAACAGGGTCGTCAAGGCGAGGAAACTGGACGCGATCTGCGTCTGGGGACCAGGGCACGGCGGGCCGGCCGTGGTGGCGAACTCCTGGCTGGAGGGCAGCTACACCGAGACGTACCCGGACATCACCCGGGACGCGGCCGGCATGACCCGCCTCTTCCGGCAGTTCTCCTTCCCGGGCGGCATCCCCAGTCATGTCGCACCCGAGACCCCCGGATCGATCCACGAGGGCGGCGAGCTGGGTTACTCCCTCTCGCACGCCTATGGGGCCGCGTTCGACAATCCGGGGCTCCTGGTGGCCTGCGTGATCGGCGACGGTGAGGCCGAGACGGGCCCGCTGGCCGCCTCCTGGCACTCGAACAAGTTCCTCGACCCGGTACGGGACGGTGCCGTCCTGCCGATCCTGCACCTCAACGGCTACAAGATCGCCAACCCGACGGTCCTGGCCCGGATACCTGAGCCCGAACTCGACTCCCTGCTCAGGGGATACGGCCACGAGCCCCTCCACGTGACCGGGGATGACCCGCACGCCGTCCACCAGACGATGGCTCGCGCCATGGACGAAGCTCTGGACCGTATGGCCGCGTTCCAGTACGCCGCCCGTGCCGGTTCCGTCATCACCGAACGCCCGCGCTGGCCGGTGATCGTGCTGCGCACGCCCAAGGGCTGGACCGGACCCGCCGAGGTCGACGGCCTCCCGGTGGAGGGCACCTGGCGAGCACACCAGGTGCCGCTGCCCGCGGTACGCGAAAACCCCGACCATCTACGGCAGTTGGAGCGATGGCTGCGCTCCTACCAACCCGAGGAGCTCTTCGACGAGCACGGACGCCCCCGGGAACAGGTCCTGGCCTGCGTCCCCGACGGCGCGCACCGCCTGGGCGCCAACCCGCACACCAACGGCGGCCTGCTGCTGCGCGACCTGCCCCTGCCGCCCCTTCAGCGGTTCGCCGTCCCGGTCGACAAGCCCGGCTCGACGACGCACGAGCCGACCCGCGTCCTCGGCGACCTGCTGGCGCAGGTGATGGCCGACACGGGCGAGCGGCGCGACTTCCGGCTGGTCGGCCCGGACGAGACGGCCTCCAACCGCCTCCAGGCCGTCTACGAGGCGAGCGGCAAGGCATGGGAGGCCCAGGTTCTGCCCACGGACGAGCACCTGGAGCGCGGCGGCCGGGTACTGGAGATCCTCTCCGAACACACCTGCCAGGGCTGGCTGGAGGGCTATCTCCTCACCGGGCGGCACGGCCTGTTCTCCTGCTACGAGGCCTTCGTCCACATCGTCGACTCCATGGCGAACCAGCACATCAAGTGGCTGCGCGTCGCCCGCCGGCTCCCCTGGCGCCGCCCGATCGCCTCCCTCAACTACCTGCTCACCTCGCACGTGTGGCGCCAGGACAACAACGGCTTCTCGCACCAGGACCCCGGTTTCGTCGACCACGTACTCAACAAGTCGCCGGAGGTCGTGCGGGTCTACTACCCCCCGGACGCCAACACCCTGCTGTGCGTGGCGGATCACGTGCTGCGCAGCCGCGACTACGTCAACGTCGTCGTCGCGGGCAAGCAGCCCTGCTTCGACTGGCTCGACCTCGACGCCGCCCGCGCGCACTGCGCCCGCGGCGCCGGGATCTGGGCCTGGGCCGGCACCGAGTCCGACCCCGGCGAGCCCGACGTGGTGCTCGCCTGCGCGGGCGACGTACCCACCCTCGAAGTGCTGGCCGCGGCCTCGCTGCTCCGCCGCCACCTGCCCCAACTCGCAGTACGGGTGGTCAACGTGGTGGACATCGCCCGGTTGCTGCCCGCGGAGGAACACCCGCACGGCATGCCCGACAGCGAGTACGACGCGCTGTTCACCCCCGACAAGCCCGTCGTCTTCGCGTACCACGGCTATCCGTGGCTGATCCACCGGCTTGCCTACCGCCGCGCCAACCACCCGCACCTGCACGTGCGCGGCTACAAGGAGGAGGGCACCACCACGACCCCGTTCGACATGGTCGTACGCAACGACCTCGACCGGTACCGGCTGGTCATGGACGTCATCGACCGGGTGCCCGGTCTCGCGGTCCGCGCGGCGGCGCTGCGCCAGCGGATGATCGACGTCCGTTACCGCCATCACGACTGGATCCGCGCCCACGGGGTGGACCTGCCCGAGGTGGCCGAATGGACCTGGAGCCAGTGACCACCCGTGCGGCAGAGCTGCGGGTGGGGGACGCCGCCGCCGAAGACGCGAAGGCCGTGCTGTCCACGCTTGCGAGCAGTCCCGAGGGCCTGTCGGGGGGCGAGACGGGTGAGGCGGCCGAACGGCTCGCGGCCGTCGGGCCGAACGCCGTACGCACGCACCACGTCCGCGTCCTGGCGGTCCTCGGGCGGCAGCTGCGCAGCGCCCTGCTGATCCTGCTGGCGGTGACGGCCGGGGTCTCGTACTTCTTCGGCGAGCGGACCGGCGCGATCATCATCGCAGGGATTCTGGTGCTGAGCGTGGCACTGGGATTCGTCAACGAGTACCGGGCGGAGAAGGCGGCACAGGCCCTGCACTCGCGGGTGCGGCACACGGCCGTCGTGATCCGGGGCGGCGCGGCCGGCGAGGTCGACGTGACCGAGCTGGTGCCGGGCGATGTCGTACGTCTGACACTGGGGCAGGTGGTTCCCGCGGACCTGCGCCTGCTGGAGTGCACCGCGTTCGCCTGCGACGAGAGCGTCCTCACCGGGGAGTCCGCCCCCGCCGACAAGGACCCGGAACCGGTCGCCGCGGGGGCGGCGCTGGCCGAGCTGACCTCCTGCGCGCTGATGGGGACGGTGGTGCACGGGGGCAGCGCCACCGGAGTGGTCGTCGCCACCGGTGGCCGCGCCGAGTTCGGGCGGATCGCGCTGGGGCTGGGAGAACGGCAGCCGGAGACCGACTTCCAGGCGGGGCTGCGGCGCTTCTCCATGCTGCTCCTCAAGGTCGCCGCCGCCCTCACCACGGGGATCTTCGTCATCAACCTCCTGCTCCACCGCCCGCTGCTCGACGCCCTGCTCTTCTCGCTGGCCATCGCGGTGGGTATCACCCCGCAGTTGCTGCCCGCCGTGGTGAGCACGAGCCTGGCCACCGGCTCACGGCAGCTGGCGCGGCGCAAGGTACTCGTCAAACGGCTGGTGTGCATCGAGGACCTGGGCGACATGGACGTCCTGGTCACCGACAAGACCGGCACGCTCACCGAGGGCCGTATCCGTTTCGAGGCGGCCCTCGACCCGGCCGGTACGCCCTCCGACACGGTGCTGAAGCTGGGCCTGCTGGCCACCGAGGGCGACCTGGACCAGGTGGGCGGAAACGCGCTGGACGTCGCGCTGTGGCAGGCCACGGATGCGCCCCCGGCCGGACACCACCGGCTCGCGCTGCTGCCCTTCGACCACGACCGGCAGCTGGGCTCCGCGCTCGTCGAGCGTCCGGACGGCAGCCGCCTGCTCGTCGCCAAGGGCGCACCCGAAGCGGTCCTGGCCCGCTGCGATGACGTACCTGAGGCGGCCGCGGCGGTGCTCCAGGAGCACTTCGCGGCGGGCAGCCGGGTGGTCGCCGTGGCCACCCGGGACACGCACGGGCAGACGTCCCTCACGGCCGCCGACGAGTACCGGATGCGTCTGGCCGGCTTCCTGGTCTTCCTCGACCCGCCCAAGACCGGTGCCGCCGCCTCACTGCGCCGCCTCGCCGGCCTCGGCATCACCGTCAAGATCTGTACGGGCGACAACGCGCTCGTCGCCCAGAAGGTCTGCGCCGACCTCGGCCTGCCGCCCGGCCGCGCCCTGACCGGCCAGGACATCGGGGCGCTGGACGACGACCAGCTGACCAGGGCGGCCGAGACCACCACCGTCTTCGCCCGCGTCTCGCCCCAGGACAAGGCCCGAGTCGTACGGGCACTGCGGCGCCGGGGCCGGGACATCGGGTTCCTGGGCGACGGCGTGAACGACGCGCTGGCCCTGCACGCCGCCGACGTGGGACTGTCCGTGGACACCGCGACCGACGTGGCCAAGGACGCGGCCGACGTCCTGCTCCTGGAGAAGGACCTCGGCGTCCTCGCCGACGGGGTCGCCGAGGGCCGCCGGATCTTCGCCAACACCATCAAGTACGTCCTGATGGGCACCTCCAGCAACTTCGGCAACATGTTCAGCGCGGCCGGAGCCTCCCTGGTGCTGTCCTTCCTGCCGATGCTGCCCTCGCAGATCCTGCTCAACAACCTCCTCTACGACGCAGGGCAGTTGACCATCCCAACCGACCACGTCGACCCGGAGCAACTGCGCGCGCCCTCGCACTGGGACATCGCCTTCATCCGTCGCTTCATGCTCTTCTTCGGGCCCGTCAGCTCCGTCTTCGACTTCCTCACCTTCGCGGTCATGATCGAGATCTTCCACACCGGCGCCGAGCTGTTCCGCTCCGGCTGGTTCGTGGAATCCCTCGCCACGCAGGCACTGGTCGTCCTCGCCATCCGCACCGGCCGGGTGCCGTTCTACCGCAGCCGGCCCAGCCGCCCCCTGTTGGTCAGCGCCCTGGGTGTCGTCGCCGTCGGTGTCGCGCTGCCGATGTCCCCGCTCGCGGGACCGCTCGGTTTCCGGTCCCTGCCGCTCGGGCTCGTCCTCGTCCTGGCCCTGATGGTCGTGCTCTACCTGGTGCTGATCGAGGGCGCCAAGCACATCTTCTACGCCCGCGCCGACGCGCGGGCCGCGCTTCCACCGGTACGCCACCGCACCCTCCGGCATCGCATCCAACGCCGGGCCGGCCGCTTCAGCCACCACGGACCGCTGCAACCCCAGTGACACGCTGTCAACGGGGCCGGCAGCGGCACCACCCCGCACCGAGACGATCACGTCACCCCGGGCAGGCCGGGAACGGTCAACCGCTCAGGGATTCCTCGGCGTCCCGCCGCGTCGGCCAGTTGTGCCGCCGCTCCCGGGCCACCTCCGCACGGCTACCGACCCGCTCTCCGGGCAGGGAGACCGACGGTGCGAGGGCCGGTGCGGGGATGGCAGGCTCCGGGATCACGGCCCCCGCGGAGAGCGCGGCGTGCCTGTCACTCCGGCGCACAAGCCGTCCGTCGGACTCGTCGCCGCTGTCCCTGCTCTGGTGCTCGAAGAAGCGGAGCATCTCCACGGGGAACGGCATCACGAGGGTGCTGTTCTTCTCGGCGGAGACGTCCACCACGGTTTGCAACAGGCGCAGTTGGAGCGCGCCCGGGGTGTCGGCCATGGTCGCCGCGGCGTCGCTCAGCCGCTGGGACGCCTGGAACTCACCGTCGGCGGCGATGACCCGGGCCCGGCGTTCCCGCTCGGCCTCGGCCTGCTTGGACATGGAGCGCATCATCGACTCCGGAAGGGCGATGTCCTTGATCTCCACGCGCTCGTTGCGCAGTCCCCAGGGTTCCTCAGTGGGGGCGTCCATCACCTTCTTGAGTTCCGCGTTGATGTGGTCACGGTCGGAGAGCAGCGTGTCCATATCCGCCCTGCCGATGACCGCACGCAGCGAGGTCTGGGCGATCTGGGAGACGGCGCTGGGGTAGTCGCGGACGTTCACCAGGGCCTTGACCGGGTCGATGACCTTGAAGTAGACGACCGCGTCGACGGTGAGCGTCACGTTGTCGGCGGTGTTGGATCCTTGCGGCGGGATACCGAGAACCTCGGTCTGGACGGACACCTTCCGCATCCGGTCCCCGATCGGCCGGATGACACGCAGGCCGGGCCCGCGGATGTCCGGCAGCAGCCGCCCGAAGCGGAACACCACGCCCTTCTCGTACTGCTGGACGTTGCGCAAGCTCAGGGCGAGCAGGACCAGCCCGGCCACGGCGCACACCAGCAGCACAGTGATCAGAACACCCATGGTTCTCACTTTCCTTACGTCGATGACGGTCCCGGACCCGAGCGGTCCGGGAAGCACACGGCACGCGAGAACCCCGGCCTGTCGTCTGAGGTGCGGCCGGGGTCTCGGGCTGCTGTTGAGACTCTGGTGTGTCGGCCCGGCTCAGCCGGGAGAACCCTGCAGTGCGTCGGTCCGGTCGGCCGGGTGATGCCGGTGGCGGCCAGAATCCGCTCGGCCGAGACGCCGTTGTCATCCTGTACGGCCATGTCCATCGCGGCGTACGCGGGACCGGGACCGGTCCCCGGCGGGATCACCTGGAACAGGAAGTGGTCCTGGTCTCCACGGGTGACGATCACGATGTTGTCCCTCACGGCGGACCAGCCGATGCGGACCATGTGCCTGTCGACGAACAGATGGCCCGGGGTCTCGTCCCAGTCGCTCGCATCGAGGCCCACGCGGGCGATGGGGCCCAGGCGGGCCGTCAGCGCGGTGAGGAGACCCGACAGCCGGCTCCTGAGGTCGCGTCTCCGCAGCCACCACGCGCCGTCGAACGTCCCCGTGCTCTTGGTCGTCTCCATCCGCAGGACCGGTGTGCCGGGAAGCACCGGCTCGCCGCTGGTGTCCGCAAGGAGCCTGACGGTGTCCATGGCGGCTCCTTTCCCTCCCTCACGGGTGCGCCCGGCCCTTCCTCGGCCGGCTGCGGCCGTGCTGGCCACCAGGGTTCTCACGGCTCTCACCGCGCCGTCGGCGGAACGTATACGGCCGGGATCTGCGGGCGTGCTGCCGGATCGCGGACTTCGTGGTCTTCTTCGGAGTCCCAGGCCGTCTGCCCCGCCGGGTCGGCCTCCGACACTGTACGCAGGCGCGCCGCCTCCACCATCAGCCGGTCCACGTGCGAGGTGCGCAGGCAGTCTCTGCCGGCGGCCATCAGCCAGCGGGCCGAGACGGGCGTCGGCTGCACCCGCCCGCTCATGGGCACCGCACCCGGGGAGGCCGGCCAGTACGGCTGGTTCGTCAGGCCCCCGGTGATCCGCCCCGACAGCAGATCGAGCACGGTCGTCGGCGAGGAACCGAGGGGAGTGAAGGGGATCCGGAGTGGCTTGGAGGAGGGCGTACTTCCGGGGATCGGCGTGGGGTAAACGGTCGCAGTCATGACGCGAACCCTGCTCCGGGCCGACCGGAACCGGCCCGGCGTGGTCAAATCGCCGAAAGTGACAACGACATGGAAGCCAGTGCACGAAATACCCTCGGTAACACCAGCGTACTCCGTCGACGGTCCGAGCGGACTCCCCCGTCCGGGCAGCGCAGCCGGCCAAGGACCGGGCACGTGGAGCCCGCCCGGCCGGGTCCGGTGACAACACACCCCCAGGCCCGCACCCGGGGTGCCGCGGACCCCGGGGGTGGTCCGGCGGCCACCGTCAACGAGCTGCGACTTCCAACCCCGCACTGTCCTTCAAATCGGTGGCCATACTCTCCATCAGCCGCCCGGCCTCCGCGTCCGTGGCGGCGGGCGGCACCACCAGCAGGTCACACCTGCCGCGGCCGGGCGCCAGCAGGCAGACGGCGGACGGGGAGTGCCGGGTGGTCGTCCGGCGCAGGCGTACGACCTGGTTCGCGACGAGCAGCCGGTTCGGGAACGGGGACCATACGGTCTCGTCCACGAGGACGCTGGTGACCTGTCCCCAGGCGTGCGCCAGTCCGGCCAGCAGCCTGGGCAGTTCGGTCGCCAGATCGGGCGAGCGGGGCCACCATGCGCCGTCGATGCGCCGGGGCATGTGGCCCTGTGCCGGCTGGGACACCAGGCGCAGGCGGACGGCGGACAACGAGGAGAGCGGGGGCGGTGGGGCAAGTGTCATGAGAACTCCTGAACGGGATGCGGTCGCTCGGGTTCACGCGCGGCGGGCGGCGATACGGTCCGGGGTGGGCCAGCGCACGTCCCAGACCCAGCCGAGGCGTTCGAAGAAACGGATCACGGCGGCGGACGGGTCGAGCTGGCCGCGGTCGACGCCGTGCCTGGCGCAGGTGGGGTCGGCATGGTGCAGGTTGTGCCAGCTCTCGCCGAACGAGAGCAGAGCCAGGGGCCACAGGTTGGTGGCGCGGTCGTGACGACGGGTACGGAAAGGCCGCTCACCGATCACATGGCAGAGGGAGTTCACGCTCCACGTGACGTGGTGGAGCAGAGCGATGCGGACAAGTCCCGCCCACAGCAGGGCGGTCAGTGCGGACACCCAGCTGCCGCCGATCAGCCACCCCGCGGCGAAGGGCAGCGCGAGAGTGAGTACACACAGGGCCGGGAAGGCCCGGGACACGACCCGGATGTCACGGTCGGCCAGCAGATCGGGAGCGTAGCGCGCCGCGGACGTGGGGTCGTTGCGGAACAGCCAGCCGACGTGGGCATCCGCTAGTCCGCGTAACTGGCCGCATACAGAAGTGCCGTAGCGATACGGAGAGTGAGGATCGCCCGGCCGGTCGGTGAAGGCGTGGTGGCGGCGATGGATGGCGACCCAGCCGATCACGTCACCCTGGAAGCTCATCGACCCGGCCACGGCGAGCGCGGTGCGCAGCGGCCGGACGGCCCGATAGCTGCCGTGGGTCAGGCCACGGTGGAAGCCGACCGTGACGCCGAGGCCCGTGACGGTGTAGAGCACCGCGGCGAGCAGGACATCGACGGGATGGATCAGGCGCCCCCACAGCAGCCATACGGCCAGGCTGAGTGCCAGGAACGGGAGGAAGACGATCAACGCCGTGATCGCCAGGGACAGCCGCTCGCTGCCGGTGCGCTCGGCAGCCGGTCCCTCGCGCGGGAAGGCCGCCCTCCCGTCGTACTCCGGGGACGGCGGGGCGCCTTCCGGCGGGACGGCGGACGGGGAACGGAGGATATGGAGAGACATGCGCGGTCCTTGACCTCGGTGACGACAGTGCGGCCGGGGTCTTGGGCTGCGCCTCTTGGACGGTGGGTGCGCAACGGCATCGCAGAGAGCGGATGCGAGTCGCACGGACGGTGGATACGGGAGCTACGCGGGTTTGGACTGGCTAGGACGTGCAGAGTGGGCGGCGGGGCCGTCAGGCGGTCTCGCCCTGGCGGGTGCTGTCGGCAGGCGGTCCGGTGGAGTCGAGCCAAGAGCCGAGCGGACCGCCGGCGCGCGAGGCGCCCAGTGTGAGGTGCAGTCACGTCCCCGCTCCTGAGGGGCCGCGACGAGGACGAGACCGGTCCGAACACCGGCGTACGACGCGCCCTCCAGTTGTCAGCGTACTCCTGCCGCTCGGGACAGCCGCTCCGGCGCATCTTTGTGATGCGGTGCCCGCCGAAACCACCGGCCGATGCCCGATGGCGGGATGACGGGTTGGTCAATCATGAACTGCTCCCGGGACGAGGAAGCGAATCCGCGACCAGTCACACTGCTGACCTTGCCGTGTCTCGTGTGGCAGCCCGGGGAGTCCCACGGACAGACCGGCTGCGACGACAACGGAGGTGGGCGGCGGGGCCGTCAGGTCGCCCTGGTCGGTGAGATCGGCGGGCGCGGGCATCTGCGCCACCTGCCAACAGCCCCTACCCAGCAGGACATATACGGCACCAGGACCGAGACAGACCTAACGGAGTCCTACTAGGCGGCTTGTGCGAAAGCGGCTGCCCCAAACGCACTCTGGCCTGTGGCTATGGTGGGCCGGGTCTTTGGGGAGGGCCGGACACTTTCGTGTAAGTCACCAACGGTGCCCCCGCTGGCGATCCGACCATGACCCAGCTCCGAAGGTACAAGCGGCTCCAAGAGGCTCCCGGACCTCGGCGCCTGCCGGTCACGTTGTGATGGTCCTCGGAGGTGGCGAAGTGCAGGGCGGTCAGGCCGAGATCTGTCCACGGCGTCCAGGCAGGCCGGCGGCGAGAGCCCGACGGCACCTGCGGCGGCATCGAGGTAAAACACTTGGAGTGTTCCTGACGAATACGAAAGCGCGGTGTGGGAGGGTCACAGCGGACATGCTCGGTTAACTGGCCGGCCTCGGACTGGAGTGGGCCGGGTCGGGCACGGGCTATCCAGGTGGGCCGTCATCAGGTGACGGCCCACCTTGTGGGATCGAGCGGCAGATGTTCAGCTCGCTGGGAGGGCGGGGCTTCGCTCGTCGAGGGCCGGGGCGCCTGCCACACGTGGACGGAGCGCAACCGTCTGATCGAACTCGGCCGCAAGGTCAATGGCGCCGTGGGCTGGAACCTGGGGTCCAAGCAGGTCTCCAATGGCCTGGGCTGCACGAGCGAGTAGCGCTGCTACGTGCGCGAGTCCTGGGAGCGCTCCTGAGCCTGCCAGGTCGGGCGGCCCCCCAGGTGGCGCAGTGCTGATGCCGCCGCCCCGGCGCCGCACATGCCGTGCACCCCAGGGCCGGGTGGGGTGGCCGCTGAGCACAGGAACACTCCGGGCAGGCCAGTGGCGTACGGGTCCAGCGCCGGGCGGGCGCCCAGGAGGAGCTGGGAGACTGTCTTCGCTCCGGTGAGGATGTCGCCGCCGGTGAAGTTGGGGTTGGCCGCTGCGAAGTCGGCGGGGCGGGTGACGTGTCGGCCCACGATTCGTTCGTGTACGCCGGGGGCGAAGCGTTCGAGCTGTCGGAGGATCGCCTCCGTGGCATCGCCGTCGTAGCCGTGCGGGACCTGGGCGTACGTCCAGACGGGGTGGACGTCGCCGACCGATCGGGAGGGGTCGGCAAGGTACTGCTGGCCGACCAGGACAAAGGGCCGCTCGGGCATCCGGCCCTGCGTCACGTCCCGTTCCGTCCGGGCCACTTCGGCGAGCGGGCCGCCGAGGTGCACGGTCCCGGCCCGTCGCGCCCGCTCGTCCCTCCAAGGCACGCCGCCCTCGACGGCCAGGTCCACCTTGAAGACGCCAGGGCCACGGCGGAAACGCCGGTACGCGCGCGTCACGCGGGCGGGCAGCCTGTCGCCGTAGAGGCCGGCCACCTGACCGGGGTCGAGGTCGAGCAGCGTCACGTCAGCGGGCGGGATCTGCCGCCGGGCGGTGATCGGCACGCCGGTCTCGATCGTGCCGCCGGCGGCGAGGAGAGCCGCGGCCATGCTGCGGGCGATGGACTGCGAGCCGCCCTCGGCGACGGCCCACCCGGCGGCGTGGCCGGAGGTGAGGATGCCTAGCCCGATCGCCGAGACGAGCGGGTCCCAGAACGGCCGGAACGCGTGCGCCGCCACCCCGGCCCACAGAGCCTGGGCCTGCCGGGTCCGGAAGAGGCGCGCGAGGATCGCGGGAGGCAGCACGGCCGGGAGGCCGAACCGGGCGAGCAGCAGCGGGTGCGCCGGGATCCGCAGCAGCGGACCCATCACGTCGTGCGCGAGGGCGTCCCAGCGCCGCACCAAGGGCTCCACCAGAGCCAGGTAGCGGCGGCCGTCCGGGCCGAGCCCGGCGGCGGTCTCCGTGACGGAGCGCAGCAGGACCCCGGCCGTCCCGTCGTCCAGCGGGTGCACACAGTCGATCTCCGGCAGCCGCCAGCGCAGCCCGTGGCGTTCGAGGCCGAGGGCCCGGAGCGCGGGCGAGGTGACGGCCATGGGGTGGATGGCCGAACAGTGGTCGTGCAGCAGGCCGGGCAGGATCGCCTCGTGGCTGCGCGTGCCGCCGCCGACCTCGTCGGCGGCCTCCAGCAGCGTGACGTCCAGGCCGTCCCGCGCGAGGAGGGCCGCAGCGGCGAGCCCGTTGGGCCCGCCACCGACGACGACCGCGGTCGTCATGACGCCAACCCCATGCGCGGAACGCCGGACGCCGAGCGTTGCGCATGACGAGACACGGCACCGCACACGGGACAGTCCGGGCCATCGATGGGCCCGGGCTGCCGGGTCACCATGTCGCCCACCGTGACCTGGCCTTGTCCGAGCAGGCCAAGGGCGGCGTCGTGGATCTCATACGCCACAGTCTGCCGGTGGATGGGCTGCCCTTCCAAATATCACTAACGTCAGCCGTGATCTTTTTCCTCGGTGCTTCCATGAGCCGAGGGCCTTGGTGGGTCAGGGCGATCCTTGCCGGTGACCTGGTCAACCGACCAGGTCCTCACCGAAAGATGGGATTGCGGGGAAGGACCGCTCCTGTGACACGCAGAGGTCGGTTCCCTTCCCTGGCCTCACGCAAAGCCTTCATGATCTCCTCGCTGTACTCCTTCCGCTCCGCCAGTGATACGAATCTCCTCCGGAGAGAATCGCGGAGCTGCTCATTTACTCAACACGCCGGTGAGGCCCCGGGTGTCGGATGGGGGCGGCATCGACCGAGGGGCTACGGATGCATGAATTTCCTTGCTGCCTGAGCTGACCTGGGAAGCGGCGTCACCGCGTCACCCGTCTCGGCTACGCAGGAAAGACCATTCAGCCTATTAAAAATCTTCTGAGTATTTGTGATCGGCTCGCCAAGCTGGGCGAAAGCATGCGCATGAGTTGCAAGTTGCGGCATGCGCCTGCGTAATATTCCAGGCGAAGAGACAGGCGATTCAGTGTGACGGAGAACCGCCAAATACGTCTCCATCCCCTCACAGGAGCTGGCCCTTCGATGACGCCCCATTTCCCTGTCGCGCCTCTGCGGCGCACTTTGTCGGTATGGATCGCGGCGGTACTTGCCGTGGTGATCTCCGCTGTCGTAGTCGCTGTGTCGCCGACGCAGGCAAGTGCCCTCGCCACGTTTGTAGATCTGGGCAGGGCGGACAGCTTCGCAGTACTGGCCGGTTCGGCCACCACCAACACCGGCCCCTCGGTGATCACCGGGGACGTCGGAGTGTCTCCGGGCACGTCCATCACCGGATACGGGCCGCCCGCCGTGGTGAACGGGACCCAGCACTCTGCGGACACTGTGGCCCAGGACGCCCAGACCGACCTGATCACGGCGTACGACGACGCTGCCGGGCAGCCCTCCGACGGGGCACTTCCCCCGGACGCCGGTGGCCTGGAACTGGATCCGGGCGTCTACACGGCCTCCACCACTCTCGGGCTCACCGGTACCCTCACCCTGAATGCCCATGGGGACCCCAACGCCGTCTGGGTGTTCCAGATCGGTTCGGGTCTGACGACGGCGTCCGGCAGCAGCGTGTCCCTCATCAACGGCGCCTCGCCGTGCAATGTGTTCTGGAAGGTCGGTAGTTCGGCCACTCTTGGCACCAGCACCGCCTTCGTGGGCAACATCCTGGCCATGACCTCGATCACTGCCACCACGAGCGCGACCATCGAGGGACGGGCGCTGGCCCGTAACGGTGCCGTGACGCTGGACACCAACACGATCACCCGGCCGCAGTGCGCGACCGGCACCACGGGTGCCACCACGACGGCCGGCACCACCGGTGCCACGACCACCGGCACCACCGGCGCCACCACCACCGGCACCACCGGCGCCACCACCACCGGCACCACCGGCGCCACCACCACCGGCACCACCGGCGCCACCACCACCGGCACCACCGGCGCCACCACCACCGGCACCACCGGCGCCACCACCACCGGCACCACCGGCGCCACCACCACCGGCACCACCGGCGCCACCACCACCGGCACCACCGGCGCCACCACCACCGGCACCACCGGCGCCACCACCACCGGCACCACCGGCGCCACCACCACCGGCACCACCGGCACCACCGGCGCCACCACCACCGGCACCACCGGCGCCACCACCACCGGCACCACCGGCGCCACCACCACCGGCACCACCGGTGGTACCACCACCGGCACCACCGGTGGTACCTCCGGTGGGAACGGCCATGGCTGCAAACCCGAACACAACGGGTACGGCGACGAGTATGGCGACAAGCCCGGCCAGGACGACAGCTACGGCTGTGACCCTGCCTAGCATGCGCGACCCACTCCAGCGTGGGTGACTGCTCGCAGGCAGCCACCCACGTGCGCGGGTTAGGACGGGTGGCGTGCGGCGCGGATCGTCATCGATTCCGCCGCACGCCGCAGGCGGAAACTCAGGAGAACCAGGTGCGAGAAGTCGGGACGGAAAGACCGGATAGAGCCGTCCGGGGTGGCATTGCGTCAGCAGATGCTGACGAATCGGACCAGGCGGGCGCCAGGCCGACCGTACAGAGAGGGAGCGGGAGACCGACTGCGTTCCCAGCGTCTTCAGAGCCGCCCGTCGTCCTGAAGGCCGGAGTACAAGTCGCCGTGGTCCTGTGCCTGGCGGCGGCCCTGGTGCATGTGCTCCTGGTGTTCCTGCAGGTGGCACCGCCGAATCCCGTCTCCCGGCAGTACAGTCGGCAGGTCAACGCCTGGGTCTTCCCGTTGTTCGAGCAGAACTGGCGGCTCTTCGCCCCGGACCCGGAGTCGGTCAACCGGCAGATTTCGGCAAGGACCATGCACACCGCCCCGGACGGCACCGCCGTAGTCAGCGGCTGGTTCGACCTCACCGCCATCGACACAGCCGCGGTGAAACACGATCCCTTCCCGAGCCACACAGCACAGAACATGCTGCGCCGGGCCTGGACTTCCTACGTCGAAACACACGGCGGCGACGACCATCCGCGCTCACAACGCGCTCTGATGATCCAACAATACCTGCGCAACATCGCAGCGGATCGCGTCGCCGCACATCGCCACAGCGCATTCGAGTCCATCCAACTGCGGGTGGTCACCCTGCCCATCACCGCGCCGCCCGCAGCGGGCGGCCCCGGTCCCGGCACGGCCCCACCACGGCCCACCGACACCCGTTACCTGCCCTGGTGGAAGGCGGCCCGCCATGCAACAGGCTGAGCAGACATCGCCCCCGGCAACCCCGCCGACGCGACCCGGACACGGCGCCGAGCGGGCGGGCGCACAGGCGCCGCGGCACATGCCGGCCCGTGTCGCTGCGCTCCTCACCCTCCTGCTGGAGCAGCCGATCTCCCTGTACGCCGCGGCGGTTCTGCGCATCGGGTACGGGTTCCTCTACTTCGCCTTCCTGCTGCGCGAGTTTCCCCACCGCGACGAGATCTGGGGTCCCGGCTCACCGTGGACGCCGGCACTGGCCAAGCAGCTCTTCGACCAGACCGGCTGGACCAGCATCCTCACCCTGTCCGACAGCCGGGCTTACTTCGAGGTCTGCTACGCGGCAGCCATCGTCATCTCCGCACTGTTCATGCTGGGCTGGCGGACCAGAGCGGTGTCCGTACTCTTCGCGGTCGTCGTGACGTCGTTCCACGCCAGGGCGATCTTCATGACGGACGGAGGGGACAACCTCATCCTCCTCATGGCCCTCTACCTCGTCGTCACCGCATGCGGCCGACGCTGGTCCCTCGACGCGCGCAGGGCCCGGCTCCGAGAATCCGCCGGCAAGACAGTCCTGCTTCCGCTGGACCGGGCATCCGGCGAACTGGGACGCCACCTCCGCGACGCGCGCCTGACAGTGATCACCGTGCTGCACAACTGCGGCATGCTCGTCATCGCCGCCCAGGTCTGCTTCCTCTACGGATCCGCGGGCCTGTACAAGGTGCAGGGCGCCTCCTGGGGCAACGGAACCGCCCTCCATTACGTCCTGAATCTGGACCTGTTCCAGCCCTGGCCCGCGCTCTCCGCCATGGCGGACGAACACGACGTACTGATCGCCATCACCTGCTACCTGACGGTGCTGTTGCAGGTGGCCTTCCCGTTCGTCCTGTTCGGCAGGCTCAAGTACCCCGTCCTGACCACGCTGTTGGGCATGCACGTGGGTATCGCGGTGTTCCTGGGCCTGCCGCTCTTCTCCGGCGCGATGATCGTCGCGGACGCCGTGTTCCTTCCGGACCGCTTCTACCGGTACTTGGGACAGCTCTCGCGGCGAGTTGTCCCGTGGGCCGACGTCAGGGGGGCACAGACTCCGACCGCAGAGGCTGCACTGGTACCTCCGCAGCCGGAACATACCGGCTGAGGCCGACACTTGGTGCCGTTGCACGACCGGACATCCAACTCGCTGACCATCCGGCGCATCACGGCTTTCAGCCCTCGTCAGGGCCAGCAGATACCCTCGGCGTCGCGCTCCGGGCTGCCGGACCGGGTAGAAGCACCGTGGTTGGGCCCCAGGTCCAGCAGCCCCACCCATCCAGCGCGCAGACCCGCCTTCCGTCCGGTCTGTTGGCCGGCCGCAAGCCCGGACGGCGGTGCCCGCGCTCAGTGGATGTTGCTGCCTGACTTCGATGGCCCCGGTCACGTCCGCTGGAGTGGTGTATCGCCGGCCACTCGGTGATCTCGTTTTGAGGCTATGCGGTGAGTTCGGTCGGGAGGACGGTCTCGTCGGTTTCTGACTCGATCGGGTGGAGCCGGGCCTTGGCCAGCAGGTCGAGTCCCATGTAGCGGCGGGCCTCGGTCCATTCGTCGTTCTGCTCGGCCAGCACGGCGCCGACCAGGCGGATCAGCGCGGTGCGGTCGGGGAAGATGCCGACGACGTCGGTGCGACGTCGGATCTCCTTGTTCAGCCGTTCCTGTGGGTTGTTCGACCAGATCTGCCGCCAGATCTCGCGTGGGAAGGCGGTGAAGGCCAGCAGGTCGTGCTGAGCGGCGTCCAAGTGGGCTGCTGCCTTGGGGAACTTGGCTTCCAGGGCATCCAGAACGTGCCGCATCTGGGCCTGGACAGCGTCGGTGTCGGGTTGTTCGAAGACGGTCCGCAGCAGGGTGGCCACCCACGGCTGAGCGGACTTCGGGACCTGGCTCAGCAAATTTCGGGCGTAATGCGTGCGGCACCGCTGCCAGGATGCGCCGGGCAGGACCGCGCCGATCGCGTTCACCAGGCCGGTGTGCGCGTCGGAGACGACCAGCTGGACACCGGACAGGCCGCGGGCGGTCAGGGAGCGCAGGAAGGCGAGCCAGCCCGCACCGTCCTCGGCCGTGGCGACGTCGATGCCGAGGATCTCGCGGTGTCCGTCGGCGTTGACGCCGACTGCGATCAGAGCGTGGACGTTGATGATGCGGCCGCCCTCGCGGACCTTCTGGGTCAGCGCGTCCACCCAGACGAACGTGTAGGGCCCGGCATCGAGCGGCCGGTTGCGGAACGCGGTGACCTGATCGTCCAGATGCTTGGCCATCGCGCTGACCTGGGACTTCGACAGCTGGGTGACGCCGAGGGACTCGGCGAGCTTCTCGACGCGGCGGGTGGACACACCGAGCAGGTAGGCGGTGGCGACCACCGAGACGAGGGCCTGCTCGGCCCGCCGGCGGCGTTCCAGGAGCCAGTGCGGGAAGTAACTGCCCTGCCGCAGCTTGGGGACGGCGAGTTCGACGGTCCCTGCGCGGGTGTCCCACTCGCGCGGGCGATAACCGTTGCGGTGATTGACGCGTTCCTCGCTGACCTGCCCGTATTCGGCATTGCAGAGGGCATCGGCCTCCGCGGACATGAGCGCGTCGGCGAACGTCTTGACCATCGCGCGCAGCAGATCGGGACTCGCCGCGGCGAGGTTGTCCTCGGCGAGAGCGTGCAGGGGCAGACTGTCTGGTGCGGTCATCGTGCTGATCTCCTTCGAGCCTAGACATCTCGAAGATCAGCCGGTGGCCGTTCTCATATCCGGACCCTCACTCCGACGCCGGGACAAACACCCGGATCAGGTGGGAACCGGTACACCACTTCCAGAGACGCAACCATGGCCCCTGGTCTCTGAGGGGAAACCAGAGGCCGTCTCCAATGGCAGTCGGTCACCGGGGCCAAACGCGTTCGTGGTCCCCCGGCACGGGCCGAGGAAAGCAGCCGCGGAACCACAGGACACCGGCGCACGCGTGCCATCCCCGATAACGCCTGTCACCGGCTGAGGTCACGGCACGAGCAACCACCCGTGCTGCCTTCAGTGAGGGTGTGGGAGAAGGCGAGGCGGAAGGCGGACCCGAGCCTGGTGGGTCTCGTTCGCCCCCGTCCGGCGCCGTTCAATGGTGCCGCTACCGCTCGCTCCGCCCCAGGTCAGAAAATCCCGTTTCCCACCGAACCCCGGAGGAGGGCTTGGAGAGCGTGGTGGGTGCGACTCCCGCGGTGAGGCCGTCGGAATACTCAGGGGCGGTTTGTCGCGTCGATGCGTGACTTGGTGGCGTCGGTGATGAAGTCGTGCGTGCTTTCCGGGCTTAGGGCTCGGGCCCGGAGGTGGTCGTACATCATGGCGTACTGCTGTACGGCGGATTGTCTTTCCAGGTAAAGGTCGCTGGTGAAGCGTTCCAGGTACACCACCTCTGTCTGCAGGCCGTCGGCGAACCGCAGGATGGAGAACTGTCCTGAGAGTCCCGGGTGGGCGCCCACCGTGTGGGGGAGGACTCGCACGGTGATGTGCGGCTCGGCGCCGAGTGCGTTCAGATGCTCCAGCTGCTCACGCATGACGTCGGGGCCGCCGACGACACGGCGCAGTGCCGATTCCTCCAGGACGACCCGCAGACGTAGTGGTGAGGTGGGGTCGTAGATCCGGTGCTGACGGCGTAGCAACACCTTGAGGCGCCGGGCGGCCTGTTCGGCAGTGATCGAGGGAATCGTTTCCTCGATGACGGCACTGGCGTAGGCGGGGGTCTGCAGCAGGCTGGGAATCACCATGGGCTCATAGGCATGGATCGAGGCGGCGTCCGTCTCGAGGCCGATATGGACGCTGCGGGGGTGCTCTCCGTAGGCGCTCCACCATCCCTGCTGTGCCGACTCCTGGGCCATGCGCATCAGGGAGTCGACGACCTGGTGGTCCGTCACCCCGTAGATGGTGCAAAGGTCGCGTACATCGCGGGGGCTGATGGCACGGCGGCCGTTCTCCATATGGCTGATCTTGGGCTGGGAGACCATGAGCCGCTCAGCCACTTCCGTGCTCTTCAGCCCACTGTCATGGCGGAGCCGGCGCAGTTCGGCCCCCAGACGGCGTCTCCTCACGGTGGGGCTGATGATCACCGTCATGCGCGGGGTACCTCCGGATCCACGGTGTTGTCAGGTCCGAAGGTTGCCATGGGGCACGACTTGTCGATCATGTGCCATGCCGTCGTGTGCGTGGATCGGTGAAACGGACTGTGACGTTGTCATCCACAGCGGGTCGAGGACCTCGATGAGCGCCGGAAGCTCCGCCTTCAGATCGCGGAAGCGGGGCCACCAGGCGCCGCCGATCAGTGCTGGAGTGGTGCCGGCGGGTGCCAGTTCGAGTCTGAGCAGTAGGCCGCAACGACCTTCGCCCCCTCGGCTTCAACAACCGCCAGGTTCGCGTCGCGGGGTACGAGATCGCCTCAAGAGTCAGACGGGCCTTAACCCGGATTCTTGGACACGGGCTATGCGGCTTGGGCCAGGGTAGTTGCTGTCGTGGCGAGTGCCGTCTCGTAGGCGATGGGACTGCGTTGTCCGAGGCGGGAGTGACGGCGTCGGATGGCTTCGCCCGAACCAATGCCCAACCTGGCCGGAGCAGGCTGAGAATGAGTTGACTCCCCGCCCACTCGCGACCGGCAATGACAGACAGCCGTCTGGGCCGCCTTACGGTCGCCCTCCATCGGCCATCGCACGAACGGCTTCGAGCCCTCATTCTGGTGCACGGTTGTCCGCAAGTCATGGGGCGGGCTGCCAAAGAGGCTGCCTAGCAACTCGGCAAAGGCACCGGCGAGTGCTTGGGAACTCGGTCTACTCGAGTAACGGGGAACAGCAGCACCGCACGAAGGGGCGCCCGCGTGGAAGGCATGGCGCATGTGGGCGCTGCCGGACCCGATGCTCGCGGCCCCCGTCACCGACCCGGCGCCGCCCGATGGGTGGGCCGCCGAGGAGAAGTGGGACGGTTCTCCAGACACCTCGTGATGTCTCATTCGCGTTGGCACCGTTCACCCAGGTCACGACTGGTCCTCCGTGCGTGCGGCTGAGGCTTGCCGGGTGTCTGCGCCGCTGCTGACGTGCCGCTGGGTCTCCTGGGGGCCGTGCCAGTCCAGGCAGACGGCGGTGGCATCGTCTTCGAGCCGGCCGTCGGCGGCGTCCCGGACCGCGGACGTCAGCGCCAGCACGGTCTCCCTCGGGTGCAGATTCCGGGTACACCCCAGCAGGGCGGGCAGATCGACCTTCTCTCCGTGACGTTCGAGCATGCCGTCGGTGACCATGAGCAGACGGTCACCGGGCCGCAGGTCGAGGTCCTGCACACGGTACGGGTGGGGAGTCAGCTCAGACAGCCCGAAGGGATGGTCCACCTCGCAGGCAATCGTCTCCACAGCCCCGTCGCGCATGCACAGCGGCCAGGGATGACCGGCGTTGACGAACCGGGCCCGCCCGGTATGGAGATTGATGCGCAGGAGCTGCCCGGTGGCATGACCGTGGCCGTGTTCGATCAGTGCCTGGTCTGCCCGGTGGGCCTGTTCGCCCAGGCCGGTGCCCGCCCGGCGGGCACCGCGCAGGGCGCCCACCAGGATCGTGGCGGCCAGGGCGGAATCCATGTCGTGGCCCATGGGATCGGTCACCGACACGTGCAAGGTGTCGCGGTCCACGGTGTAGTCGAAGGTGTCGCCGCTGAGGTCCTCGGAGGGCTCCAGGTTCCCGCACAGGGTGAACTGTGCGGCCTCGCACGACAGCGACAGGGGCAGCAGCTGGTACTGGATTTCAGCTGCCAGGGTGGCCGGCTTGGAGCGTTTGCCCCAGGTGTAGAGATCGGTGAAGCGGCCGTTGGCGATCACGATGTAGGCCAGGATGTGGGCGGCTTCCCCGACTGCGTCGAGCACATCCTCGCCAGGGCCGGTCGGCAGGAGCAGTTCCAGCAGCCCGATCGCATCCCCGCGGTTGGTGACGGGCACGATCACCCGCTGCCCCTCGCCGGTCGCGTCCTGATACGGGCGCTGGGTACGGATCACCTCCTCGTAGACACTGCCGAACAGGGGAACCCGCTCGGCCTGCCGCCCACCCTGAGTGGGAGCGGTGGACAGCCGAGCCACCGCCTTCCCCGTCAGGTCCACGATGAGGAAAGAGACCTTAGTGGCCTCGAAACGCCGCCGCAGGTCCTCCGCGATCACGTCGACGGCGTCCGCCGGCGCCGCTGTCTCCGCTGCTGTCAGCAATCGGGTGATCCCACTTTGTCCACCGCTCACGACCGCAGTCCTTTCCACAACCCCCCACCAGCTTGGTAATAACCGCAGTGAGCGTCAATCCGTGAACAGTCACGCTCCGGCGTTCGCCCGCGGACGGTGCCGCCACGGCTGCTCTGTACAAAAGCGGCTCGACGGGCCCATGTCTTAGGAGACACGCCAGAGTCTGGAGAACGATCGCTGGAGAGCGCTGCTCTCTCTGGATGCCGGGCGTTTGGTGTTGCGCTATCGCAGGGGCAGGAACCTCGCACCGTCCTTCCCCGAGGTTCGTTTCGGGCACGGTCCAGCTGCCGACGCGACGGCCCTGGACGGCGAGCTGGTCGTACGGGAAATCCAGCAGGCTCGCCTTCGAGCGACTCCAGGGTCGCCTCCAGGGCGCCAGGGCTGCTCCGGAACGCCTCTTTGCCGAACAGAACCTCACCGCGCCGTGAGCGCTGTGCCCGTCGTTCCCCTCGCTGACCTGGGGATTCACGAAACTGCGGACAGGGCCCGGAAAGCGGCCAGGGCTACTTGTCGCCCCACTTGGTCCGGCGTTCAGCGGAGTGGGGAGTTTCAGCAAGCGTCGCGCCCGCTGCCGACCACGCGGCCGGTACGTTGGCGGCCACCGGTCCCGTGCTGACGTGGACCCGCAACGCAGCCGGCCCGCAATCCCGCAGTTCAGGGGCGGCCACTCCGCCGACCTGACCGCCGAATGCCGAGCCGGGTCCCATGGCCGGCCGCTTCACCGTGCCGTCGGGCCCGTTCCGTGGGGCATTCCTCGATACCGATGACCCGCAGTAGTTCCAGCCGCTCGCGAGCCTCGGCGACGCCGAGCGCGGCGCCGTGGTCGGCGAGCAGAAGACGGATGCCGCACCGGCCGCTCCCAGGAAGGCGCTGTGCACGGTGGCCAGCGGGGAGTCGGGCGGTGCGTCCAGGTCCACCCGCTCCTGAAGGACGGGAGCGCCTCCTATCAGTACCTGGACCAGGGGCGAGTAGGTCGCCTCCCCGACCGGGGGCAGATGGCCGCGCCAGTCCTCCTGCCCGGCTGCACGGCCCTCCGGACCGGTCACGGCCACTCGGTGCACCTGACGGGAGCCGACCCGCAGGTCCACCGCGGCCCAGTCGGCGGGGCGGGGAGCAAGGCTGCGGCTTATCCGGGCGAGGGCCTCGTCCACCTCCAGGGTCTGACCGAGCACGTCGGTGATCTCCGCGACGAGTGTCAGCCGCTCGGCGAGGCTCTCCAGAGCGCTCGTATGAGCCGCTCGTTCCGCCTGTTCCACCCGTTCCGCCTGTTCCACCCGTTCCGACCGCTCGGCGCGTTCCGCTCGTTCCCTACCGGCACGGCGGTCCGCCGCGGTCTCGACGATCAACACGACCATGCCCTGGCAGACGCCGGAGACGTCGTCCGCCAGGGGGGTGGCCGACCAGGAGATCGGGACCAGCCGTCCGTCACCACGCAGGCACCTGTCGTCGTCCCCGCGTGCCGCACGCCTCTCGGCCAGTGCCCACAGCAGCGGGCAGCGCTCCCGCGGAATGAGGGCACCTCCCGGGTCGCGATGGCACAGGGTCGTGCGTGGAACTCGCCGTCACCACCCGCCAGACCAACGGCGGGGCCATGGGCACCACCACTGCGGTCCCGTCAGCAGCTACCCCGGCTCGTTGGCTGAACCGGAGGAGCCTGAGTCGAGCCAGCCCCATGGATACGCTGCTGAACGCCGCCCGCCTCCGAGTCCCCCTCCCGAGTCCCCCACCCACACCGAAATGGCTGCCGCGATGTGCGACAGGCGCTCAATCTAAGCCGCGACCGGTGCGCAGGGCCCCGGGAGGAGGGGATGCTCTGGGACGCCGCGATCAAGACGTCTTCTTCCGGCTGCGGTTGATGCACTCCGAACGCACGGCCGTCGGCGCCCGCACCGGAGACCCGCGAACCGACTGTGAACACGGTCGGTCGAGCCAGGACGATACCCGGCCTCGTGATCCTGCCCCGGTATCTGATGGGCGAACAGTCCTCCGCCCGGATCGGGCGCGCCGACAGCCACCCGCGACCATGGACGGCACATCCCGCGATCCGAGCGGTACAGATCGTCGCAGGGCAGGGCCCACCGTCATGGCCGAGTTGAACCCTGAGTGAGCTCCGCTCCACCGGCTGCTGCGCGCCGTGGAACGGGATGCACGAAAACGGCAACCTGGGGTAATAGTCGAACTGTCGTCCTCGCAATTCCGTACGGCACCGGCGACCCGGACGGGAAACCCGAGGTCTGGGATGTGATCATGATGGAAGACTCTCTGAACGGCACCCCGATGCGGCTCGAGGGGCACTTGGTTCCGGCACGGACACCGCTCCTGAACAAAATCAGCGAGTTGCAGACGGAAGTCAGTCAGCTGCAGGAGGCCGTCGTCTCCCACACCGTGGTGGACCAAGCGATCGGTGTGGTCATCACCCTCGGTGGCCTGCATCCCGAGCAGGGCTTCCAAGTGCTACGAGAGGTCTCACAGCACACCAATACGAAACTGCGGCAGGTCTCCGAACTGATCGTGGAGTGGGTACACAGCGAACAGCTGCCCGACGAGATCCGCACCTCCCTGGACAAGGCACTGGCCACCGCACGATACATCTGAACGCAGAACAGCTCTGCCGCCCGCGTTCTGAGTCGGACGGCAGGGCGGGCGGACGAGTGGAATGCCAGCTCACTTCCGAACCCGCACGCGACGCGACCTCCGCTCAACGTGTCCCCGAACCCATCTGACCAAAACGTCGCACGCCAGACTCTCCGGCGGTCGCTGATCACGCACGCTACGAAGCGCCGGGGCCAAACCGGAACGCAGCTCGGGACAACGTCGTAGCCGGTCCGTTCTCGTCTGCGTCATGCGCTGAGCGAGAAGCTGTATGTACGCGGGCCGGTGCCCGCCGAGGCCGCGTACCGGCACCGGGCGGCAGGCCGGCGCGGGCCGAACAGCCGCTCCGTACGCCTGGGACGCTGTGCGTTGGAGATCCTCCATGGCGTCCGGGATGACGGTGCGTCGGTGTCATGCCAGCCAGCTGCCCGCCACGTCGGCGGTTTCGCGCAGGGCCGCGAGCTGGCTGCGGGTGAATCCGGCGATGGGCCGGGCGTGATGCGTCGAGATCGCTCCCAGCAAGGCACCACGCTCGTCGAGCAGCGGGACGCAGTGGCAAGCGCGGCTGCCGACGTGCAGGATCACGTGCCGCGAACAGCGGCGAGCCGCACATGGCCCATGGCGGTCTCGGTGATCTCCCGTCCGCGGCGCAGTCCCGCGCCGAGGACCGCGCCCTGCGGAGCCGTCGGGCTTGTGCTGCCGGACAGGCGGAGCTCCGGAAGCCGGGGAGCGCCGGCCCGGGCGCGGTGGGGAAACGAGCCGCCGGTCCGCTCATCCGGCCCGGCGATGCGGTTGACCGCGTCCGCAGGACGCCTGGCCGGACGGACTCGGACGGGCGCTGACGTGAGTGTCGATCTCCTGGCCCCCGGGTGGCCGCCTCGCCCTCCTCGCTGCTCGGCAGGCCGCCCGTACATGATCCGGGCTCTTGCGTTGTCTCCTTGCCGGCGCGTGCACACCTAGTGTCACGGTCGCAGGATCATCGCGTACGGCGAGGATTCGCCCTCAGGGCGAGACGCCCTCGTCCGACTGTGGCAGTCGCAGGGCGAGCAGGGCGATGTCGTCGTGGGCCCCTGCCACGAGTGCGTTCATCAGCTCGTCGCTCAGCTCGTCGATGTCCTGGTCGACCAGGGCGGCAGCGTGCTGCCGGAGCCGGGTCATGCCGTGATCCATGGATTCGCCGCGCCGTTCGATCAGACCGTCCGTGTACAACAGCAGGGTGCTGCCCTCGGGCAGGGGCAGGCAGGCACTGGGCCGTTCGGCGTGCGGGTCGACGCCCAGCAGCAGGCCGTGTGCTTCCCAGAGGTAGGTGGTGTCGCCGTCCGCAGTGACCAGCAGGGGTGGTGGATGTCCGGCACTCGCCCACTCCAGCTGGTACGGCCCTCCTTCCTGGCCCTTGAGCAGTGCGTACACGCAGGTGGCGGTGCGGTGGCTGTAGAGGGCGTCGACTGCGAGGTCCAAGCGGCGCAGGATCATGCCGGGGGGCTCCCGGCGGTCGCAGGCGATGCCACGCAGCATGTTCCGGATCTGGCTCATGGTCACGGCGGCATGCAGATCGTGGCCGGTGACGTCGCCGATGATCAAAGTGGTGTCACCGCCTTCCGGCAGGACGAAGCTGTCGTACCAGTCACCGCCGATCTGCGCGGTGGCGAGCGCCGGGGAGTAGCGGGCGGTGACGCGCAGACCCGGTACGACGGGCAGGTCCGGTAGCAGAGAGCGCTGGAGGCGCACGGCGACGGCCTGGGTCTCGGCGTAGAGCCTGGCGTTGTCGAGGGCCAGCGCGATGCGGTGGGTCAGGTCCTCGACCAGTTCCAGGTCAGCCTCGGCCCACGGCGGGTGTCCCTCGCCCCTGACGAGGGTCAGCGCACCCAGCACTCGCCGGCGCGCCCGCAGGGGTGCCACGATCACGGAGTCTCCCCCGAGTCGGGCGAACGGTTGCATGGTTGCCTTGTGCAGCGGATCGGACGCCTCCTGCGCGGTCGGCAGCCGCCCGGCCGACAACAGCAGGGGGCCGCCGCCGCGAAGCACCCGGGACAGCGGTCCTCCTGGCGTCTCCGGCACCGGCGGCAACGGTCCCGTCAGGCCGGTCAGGGCGGTGTTGGGGTCACGGTGTGAGACACAGACCCGCTCGACGGCGCCGTCCTCGTCCACCAGATCGGCCGCGGCCCAGTCGGCCAGCCCCGGCACCAGCACGCGGCACACCCGCCTGAGCCCCTCGACCGCGTCCAGCGTGCTCGACAGCGCCGCCGCGCTCCGGGTGGCGAACGCCAGCTGGTCGAGCGCCGCTCGCAGCGCCGCGGCCGCGTCATCCTCGTCCATGGCGACCACCTACCCGCCTGAGGGCTCTACGGCCGCTTCCACCCTGGGAAACCACTCCCCGGGCAGTGCACCGCGTCCGTATACGGCAGGGGCCCGGGCATGTCCTTACGGTCTCCCCGGGGCCGAGTCTCCTGCTTCCGGCGTGTTACCGAGCGTTCTGATCGGCCGGTCCGGCCGGCTCTAGCTCTGCGATCGCAGCATGCGCGGACGTCGCACGGCCTGTCGGACACCCTCTGGACGCCTTCGGCCCCCGCCACGGGTCAGGTCTCGGGCCTGACCGACATCCAGTCGGCGCGGCCGCCCGCCCCGAGCACGTCGACATCGGCACCGAGCTCGTCGGTCGACCCCTCCCCCAGTTCGCGCCGGGTGATGCGGCCGACCACGAACGGGAAGACCGGCCGCAAGGGCTGGCACCAGCGCAGCCACGGGGGCGCGTAGATGCTCCGGGCACGGTGTGTGATGCCGGTGGCGGGCCAGTCGGCCACCTGTGCGGGACTGTGGACCCGCCGAGCGAAGGGCGGCTGGTGTCGGCAGAGGACTCCCATCACCGGGTGCTCGTCCATTCCGGCGATCATGTCGGTGCCGGTCCAGTGCAGGTAGGCGATGCCGACCGCGACCCCCTCGGGGGGCGACCTCACCGCGCAGCGCCAGGGCGAAGGACTCCGCGCCTGCCTTGGACGCGCAGTAGGCGCTCATCATCCGAGCGGAGCCGAACGCTGCGGTCGAGGCGATCTGGAGGAAGTAACCTCCGGTCCGCTCGAGTTGGGGAAGGAAGGCCCTCGCGGTGTTCGCCGCCCCGACCAGGTTGACGTCGACGACGCGTCGCCACAGCTCGGCCTCGGTGCGGGTGAAGGGCCCGCCGACGGCGATGCCGGCGTTGGCCACGACGACGTCGGCCGGTCCGAGCCGCTCCTCGACCTGCCGCGCAGCCCTGTCGAGGGCGACCTGATCGGTCACGTCCGCCTCGATGCAGACGGTCATGACGGCCAGTGACGCCGCCACCTGGGACAGCGTCTCCTCCTCACGACCGAGCAGAGCGATCCGCATGCCCTCCGCGGACAGGCGCCGCACCAGTGCCTCGCCGACGCCGCGCGCCGCCCCCGTGACCATAGCGACCCGGCCACGCAGTGGGCCGTCGCGCATGGCGGCAGGCGGACGGCTGCCGAGGACAGTACGCATGCGACCCTCATCTCTCCCGCTGCCGTGGTCGGCCGCCTCCCCGCGTACCCGTAACTCACAGCCGGTCACCCCGCACGAGAGCCGGATCGTCGGCGGCATCGAGGCTTGAGCCGCGACCGCCCATGTAGGACTTCCGGAGGGGAGCAGCGTGCTCCCACGGTCGGCGACCTGCTGCTTGCCGAACGACGGTTCGTGGGGCCTGTGCCCGCGCCGCCGCTCATGCCGCGTCGCGCCAGGCGGCGATACCGGTCACCGTGACCGCGACGGTGACCGGCTCCGCGGCACCGTGGGTGGCGAGGTGAGTGACGAGGGTGGCTGTCACCCGGTCGTGGACGATTCGGGCGATGTCCAGCGCCCGCTGACCCTCCGTCAGGACGCAGCGCACCTCGATGTGCCATCCGGAACCGTCCGGCGCCCGGTCGGCGCGTACGCCGGCCTCGGGCGGCGTGGTGTCCGCCCGGGTGGGCGCGGCGGCTGCCGCGAGGCGCCGGGCGAGGCGGGGCTGCAGGGCGGCCACGCCAGGAACCGCGAGGGCTGCCTCGGCCGCGACGCCGAGGAGCGCGGTGGTGCCGGTGGCGGTCATCATGCGCCACCGCCCGTCGGGAGGCGGGGACCGAGGGTCGGTCCCGGTTCCAGTACGTCGGCCACGGTGATGTCGACGGCTGTCACCGTGAGCCCCAGGTCCTGTCCGGCCGAGTGGAGGACCGATCGGCGCACCTGGTGGACCCGTTCGGGCAGCGGGCGGTCGAGGGCGGCGGCCAGGGTCATGGTCACCCGCACGTCGGTGCCGTTGCCCTCGGGTACGAGCCGGCAGGTCGCGGCCCTGGCACCGGGGACCGTGTCCGCGGCCCGCCTCAGTACCTTCGCCGCGGCGCTCTCCGCGATCCGCAGGTCCCGGTCCGGGTCGGCCAGGGGCAGCAGCCGCCCGAACCGGACCTCTGCCCTGACGACGTCCATGACCCGGTCGGCGAGTGCGTGCAGGCCCGGAGGGTCCTCGTCGCGCAGTGTCCGGGCGGCCGCGTTCACCGTGGCCAGTCCCTCGACCGCCTCTCGGCAGTGAGGACAGGACGCCGGGTGCGGGTCCACGGCCGGCGGTGCCTCCCGCGCCTGTTCCCAGACCCGGCTGAGCAGGCGGCCGCAGGGCAGTACCTCATCGCCTGCGATCGGGGGCACGTCGGCGGCGGCCCAGCCGTTGCGGGGCCCGTCGGCTCCGGGCGGTTCGGGAGGCCGCGTGTGCGGGTCGTCTAGCGCCATGAGCCCATCGCCTCCTGCAGGGATCGGCGTGCCCTGAACAGTCTGCCGCGTACCGTCTGCTCGCCGGTACGCGTCACGTGCGCTATCTCCTTGTAGGGCAGGCCCTGCACCTCCCGCAGGATCCAGCAGACCCGCTGTCCGGCGTCCAGCTCGGCGAGTGCGCGGAACAGGGCGGCCGTGGCCGCGTCCTGCTCGGCGGCCCGGGCGGGCTGGCTCCACGCGTCGCCCGCCGCGGGTTCGGCGACGGTGTCCAGGGGGAGGGGCGGCGGCCGGCGGTGGCACATGGTCTGGCAGCGGTTGACGGTGATCCGGTACATCCAGGTGCGGAACTCCGCCCTGTGGCGGTATTCCGGCAGGTGGCGCCAGGCGCTGACGAAGGCGTCCTGAACGGCCTCTTCTGCGTCCTGGGGGTTGCCCAGCATGCAGCGGGCCAGGGTCAGGAGGGAGCGGCTGTGCCGCTGGACGAGAACGGCGAAGGCGTCCTCGTCTCCCTCGGCCGCCCGCACCGCCAGCAGACGGTCGGGCAGGCCGCACCCCAGTCGTGAGGAAGCAGTGCGTTCGATCATGGCGCTCCCACGCAGGCTCGGAACGACCGTGTACCCTCGAAAAGAGATGTGATGCACGTCACACACCAGGGCACGTGAGGACTCCGCCACTCGATATGTCCAACTTTCGACGGGCATCATTCCGGTGCCCGGCCGACCGATCGAGGCGACCGCCATGACGGACAACATCACCAGCGTCGGCGGGGGCAGCCGGCCCGAAGCGGGCGTGAGCGCGCTCAAGGGCCGCACCGGGGCCGGGGCTCCGGCCGAGACACGGGGCAGGACCACCATCGCGGACGGTGTGGTGGCCAAGATCGCGGGCATGGCCGCCCGCGAGGTACCGGGCATCCACAGCCTGGGCGCGGGGATGGCCCGCGCCTTCGGCGCCATGCGCGAACGCGTCCCCGGCGCAGGCGGAGGCGGAGGCGGAGCGGTCACCCGCGGCGTCAAGGTCGAGGTCGGGGAACGGCAGGCCGCGGTGGACCTGGACGTCGTCGTCGAGTACGGCGTCTCCATCGTCGACGTCGCGGGCGGCGTACGCACCAACGTCATCAGCGCCGTGGAGCGGATGACGGGCCTGGAGGTCGTCGAGGTGAACATCGCCGTCGACGACGTCCATCTGCCTGACGACGAGGAGGAACAGACCGAACCGAACGAGGGCCGCGTGAGGTGACCGCTGCCAGGAGCACCGCCGTGTCCTCGGGCCCGAGCGGATGATCACGGCAAGAGGGACGCTCGCGAGACGGGTGAGTGCGAGATGAACACAGCAACGACGGGACTCGCGGCCGGCATGGCCCTCGGCTTCGCCGGCTACTTCGGCGGCTTCTGGGCCTTTCTGCTGGTGCTGGTCCTGGGTGCGGCGGGGCTAATCGTCGGCCTCGTCGTACAGGGCGACCTGGACCTCCGGACACGGAGGCAGCGGTGAAGACCCGGCCCGGTTCCCCCGGCGAGGGGTCGGGCCCGCCGGCACTGGCCGCCGGGCTGCCGCCCCCGGCCGAGCGGGGCGCCACCGTCATCCCGGACAGGGTGGTCGCCCGTATCGCCGCACAGGCCGCGCGCGCGGCGCAGTCGCGGCGCGCCGCCGTACCGCCCGATCGGGGCGGACCTGCGGCACCCCACGCCTCCGCCGCCGTCCGTTCCGGATCGGTGCGCCTGCATCTGACCATGGACCTGCCCTACCCCACCGACATCCCCCGTGTCTGCGAGCGGATCCAGCGGGACGTCGCCGAACGGGTCGCCCAGCTGACCGGGCTGCGAGTGGGAGAGGTCCTCCTCACCGTCCGGCGGCTGGTGACCGCCACCGACTCGAGCCGGGGGCGGGTCCGGTGAGCGGCCGGGCGGCCCGGGTCACCGGGCACGCCGTGCAGGAAGGGCGATCGTGATGACATCCGGTCCACCTCCCCCGGGCCGCGGCTCCGCGCCGTCCACGCACCGTGCCGCGGTGCCGCTGACGAAGGAGCCCGACCCTCCCGAACGCGACGTGTCCACCTCGGACCTCACAGCCGGTGAGCGCGAAGGAGGACACCGAACACATCGCAAGTGGTCCGCGCGCCGCATCACGGCGGCGATGGTCGCCGCGGTGATCCTCGTGGCCGCGGTCGCGGCGCTCGTCGACGTCGTCGCCGTACGGGTGGGACGTCCTGCGGCGGCCTGGCGGCGGCACCTGGCCGACGAACTGGCGACCCGCCCGGTGGACGACGTGTGGATGCTGACGGGGGCCGCCGTGGCCGCCGCCGTCGGCGTCTGGCTGATCGTCCTGGCCCTCACCCCCGGTCAGCGACGCTGGCTGCCCCTGCGCTCACCCGCCGGCTGCCCGCGATTGCGGGCCTTCGTGGACCGCAACAGCGCCGCCGTCCTGCTGCGCGACGCCGCCATGCGGGTCCCCGGAGTCGGCGCGGCGCACGTCCTGGTGGGCCGCCACCGCATCAAAGCCCGCGCGGACGTCCGCTTCCGAGACCCCCGACAGGTGAAGGACGACCTCACCGCCGTCCTCGACGAGGAGCGCGACCGGCTCGCCCTCGCCCGTCCTCCCCGCATCGCCGTACGGGCGCGGCGACGCACCCGCTGACACAAGACCCGCAGCACCGGAGCCCGCCATGACGCCGCGATCCGCCCTCAACCGCACTCTGCTGGCCCTCGCCGGACTGGTCCTCCTCGGCGGCGGACTGCTCATCCTCTTCGCCGGGCTCGGCCTTTACCGGCGGTACGATCTGGCCCCACCCGCCGGCTGGCCCCTGACCACCCCGGCCGACGTCCTGCTCGGCTCCGCCGACCGGGCCCGCTGGAGCAGCCAGGGCTGGTGGTGGTGGCCCGCGGTCATCGCCGCCCTCGTCCTCACCGCCCTGCTCGCCCTGTGGTGGCTGCTCGCCCAGCTGAGCCGACGTCGCCCCGGCTCACTGCCCGTCGGCGGCACACCCCCGCAGGAGGGCGTCGAACTGCGCGACCGGGCACTCAGCGAAGCGATCGCGAACGAAGCCGGTGCCCTGCCAGGGGTAGGCCATGCGGCCGTACTCATCACCGGCCGACCGGGCCGCCACCGCACCCGCATCGAGCTCACCCTCACTCCCGAGGGCACGCCCGGCGCCACTCTCGGTGCCCTGTGTGAAGGCCCGCTCCGCACCGCCCGGCGGTCCACCGGCCTTGCTGACATGCCCACCGAGGTCCGCCTGCAGGTCGCCCGCCACAAACCACACCGGGTGGAGTAGAAGGGATCGACCATTGCCACCTCAACGCGCTTTCAGTCCCTCGTAGTTCGCAGGGACTCAGCACTACTCCCCAAAGGAGAGATCATGATCATCCTGGGCATCATTCTGCTCGTCGTCGGCTTCCTCGCCGGGATATCCATCCTGTGGACCATCGGAATCATCCTGCTGGTCGTCGGAGCCATCCTGTGGATCCTCGGCGCGATGGGACACGCCGTCGCCGGTCGACGCCACTACTGGTAGTCGGGATCCTGCCCCGCAGGCAGTGAGCCGGGCCGCGGGCAGGGCGGCAGACGGCGCGGACCCCTCAAAACGTTCGCGGCGCCGGAGAGGTCGATCCGGCAGAGGTCGCCGCCGGTGCCGACCAGCCGCCGCGGCTCGGACGCGGCGCGCACGAGCGCACGGCCGACTCGATGGGAGTCGGTGGACCGGCCCCCACGATCCGGGCGGAAGTTCCCCACCGCGTCGGCCCGTGAGTCTCCGTCGGGAGTTCGTATGCACAGCGCCTTCGTGAAGATCCGCCAGAACGTCCCCCCGGGCCACGGCGATGGCGGGCGGTGAGCGGCAAGGACCCGCGGAAGGCTCCACCCGGTCGGAGTGCTTCGGGGAGGAGTTTCTGGGAGTCCTGCTGGACCAGGGGCACGAGTTGCCGCCGCACCAGCTCGGTCCGCTCGTCGCACGGCAGATCGGCAGGCTCGACGGCCGCGAGACCTCTATCTTCCTGCAGTACTACGGCCAGGTGCGGCTCGTCCCCCTGCCGGGTGACGGGCTGGCGGCCGGGGAACCGCAGCCGATCGGCGGCTCCGACGCCGGACGCGCCTTCCGGGAAGCTCGTCCCGTCGAGGTTTCGCAGGCCGACGGTGTGCGGGTCTATCTGCCCCTGCTGGACGGTGGCGACCAGGTGGGCGTCATGGCCGTCACCCTGGACCGTCTCCAGGACGACGAGCGACGGCTGCTGCGCAGGCTCGCCTCACTCGTGGCCGACACGCTGGTGACCAAGCACGGTTACACCGATCTGTTCTTCCGGCTGCGCCGCAGAGAACCGATGAGTGTGGCGGCGGAGATCCAGTGGTCGCTGCTGCCACCGCTGGCGATGTCCACGCCCCGGGTCGAGCTGGCCGGGATGCTGGAACCCGCCTACGACGTGGCCGGCGACAGCTTCGACTACGCCCTCAACGGCGATGTCCTGCATGTGGCCATCGTCGACGCGATGGGCCACGGACTGGACGCCGCCACGATGGCCACGGTGGTCATCAGAGCGTACCGGCACGCCCGGCGCATCAGCGTCGGCCTGTCGGAGATCTATGCGTTCATGGACCGGGCCGTCGCCGAGCAGTTCGGCCCCGACCACTTCGCGACCGCTCAGATGATGCGGCTCAACACGGCCACGGGGAGGCTCCAGTGGGTCAACGCCGGACATCCCGCTCCTGTGCTGATCGGTGGACACCGTGTCGTACGACGGCTGGAGGGCCCGACGACGCTGCCCGTCGGTTTCGGCGGTCACGAGCCCCGGATCAGTGAAGTGGCTCTCATGCCCGGCGACCGGATCCTGTGCTTCACCGACGGACTGACAGAGGAGCACGATGTCGGCGGTGAGGAATTCGGTGAGGAGCAGCTCATCGGGTGGGTGAACCGCCTCGAGCCCGCGGCGCAGCAGATCCGGACGGTGGCGCGCTCCCTCTCCCACACGCTGCAACGGGCGCGGGGCGGGATCACGACGGACGATGCGACGCTCCTGCTGATCGAATGGCGCGGGAGCGCCACCGACGACCTCGCCCTCCTGGAGTGAGCCGGCCTCCCACCCCCAGGGAAAGGCCGACAGCACGCAGCCTTTCCCCACCGCCGATCTCTCACACTCCTGCTGCCGCGGTGGGCACGTGACGGGTGACCGGCCCGTCAGGAGTACGTGAGGCGGGGTGGGGGGCGTCGTGTCCGCCTTCGGAGTCCCAGACCGCCTCCCGGAGCGAGTCCGAGTCGGCCGCTGCCTCTGCCGCGGCCCGGAGACGTTCGGCCTCACGGATCAGGCCGCTCGGCGGGAGGCTCCGTGACGGGTCGGTGGCCGTGGCCATGAGCCGGGCCGCGGTTGCCGGCCCTGTCTCCGGTGGGACCACCAGCAGGCTCCAGCAGCCGAACGTATAGGACAGCAGCAACAGCTTGTGCGGGTCCTGCCCGGAGTTGGACCAGCCGACGCGCACCATGTGGCCGTGCGCGGGCACTTCTCCCGGGATGACTGGCCAGAACGTGCGGCTCACCGCTATCCGGGTAATCCGCCCCCACAGCGGGTCGAGACATTCGACGAGCGCCGGGAGCTGCTCCGTCAGGTTGCGCGAACGGGGCCACCAGACACCGTCGATCAGGGCCGGAGGGGCACCGGCCGGCGCCAGCGTGAGTCGGAGCGGTGACGAAGAAGGGGCCCGGTCTCCGACTGCGGGTGTGAACGGAATGGTCGCGGTCATGGCGCGGACCCAACCCCGGGCCGGTCACGGCCGGCCCGGTTGTCATGAATCGCCGAGAACGACCCGGCGTGGAAGCCGGTGCACGAGATGCTCTCGGTAATCACCAGGATACTCCTCGCCGATGCCCGGCGGACCGGCGGGGAGCGACAGGGAGCGACGGGCTGAACGGAACACGAGGAACAGCTCCCACGTAAGACAGCCAAGGAGTGCCGGGCCAGGGGCATGCGGGCGTCGGGCGCGAGACCGGTCCGGGTGCCGGCATACGAAGGGCCCCTCGGCCCACTGCCGCCGGTACCGACAGCCGTTTCCGGAATGCGGCGGCGCCTCCACAACCGCCCCGGCGTGTGCGGAGTACCGTGGACAGCACCGAGGGCATTTCGCACACCGGCTTCCACGCCGGGTCGTCCTCGGCGAGAGACGAAACCCGGGTCGCCGCTGAGGCGGCCCGGAGACGGGTCCGCATCATGTCGGCGACCTTGCACCAACCCCTGCCACACCATGAGCCCGTCGCAGCCCCGGCCGCGCGTCTCGCGCTGAAGACCGACGGCCCGTCGCGCGGCCTCCTCGACGGTGCCTGGTGGCCCCGCTCCCGGGATCTGCTGAGCGAGCTGCCCGCACTGACCGATGTGCTGGACCCTCTGTGGGGCCGCATCACCCGCATCGCCGTCAACCCCAAGTACTGGCCGGTCATCCCGCACGAGATCGCCGTGGGCGGTCATGTCGTCAAGGTCGGATGGTTCACCCCGGAGATCGACCCGCACAAGCTGCTGCTGCTCTCCTACGGCTCCGGCCGCTGGGATCTGCTGGTCATCCCACCCGAGACGGAGACGAAGTCGGCGGCCCGCCTGATGGCGGCCTCGTCCGACTACGACGGCCCACCGCTGACCGCAAGCGCTCTCATGGCCGCGGACGAGACCCGGCACGCCGTCTCCACCGCCGACCGGCCACTCGAACCGGACGAGGCAGGGAAGTACGAGGACGGCCCCGCCTCAGCGGCCGTTCCGACACGGACCGATCGCGCCAGTCGCCTGGTCATCGGCATGTGAGGCCAGTCGCCTGGTCATCGGCATGTGAGATGGCCGCCACAACCGGTGCCTTCCCGGGTTTCGGACCTGCCTCACGAACCGGCGCAGGCACATGCAGGGGCCTCGACCGGCGGATCCTCGTCCCGAGGAGCAGCACATGCAAGCCCTGATCGTTCTCATCGTCGTGATCGGCCTCCTGGCCGTCCTGGCCCTCGCCCTGTCCGTGAAGGTCGTCAAGCAGTACGAGAAGGGAGTGCTGTTCCGCTTCGGCCGACTCGTCGGAACACGCTCCCCGGGGCTGCGGTTCATCATCCCGTTCGTCGACGCCCTGCACCGAGTGTCGCTGCGGGTCGTCACCATGCCGATCCAGTCCCAGGGCATCATCACCAGGGACAACGTGAGCGTGGACGTGTCGGCGGTCGCCTACTTCCGGGTCGTCGACGCCGTGAAGTCGGTCGTCGCCGTGGAGAACGTCAGCGCGGCGATCAACCAGATCGCCCAGACCACCCTGCGGAAGGTCGTCGGCCGGCACACGCTCGACGAGACGCTGTCGGAGACGGACCGTATCAACCTGGACATCCGCCAGATTCTCGACGTCACCACCGTCGACTGGGGTGTGCAGGTCACGCTGGTCGAGCTCAAGGACATCCAGCTGCCCGACACCATGAAGCGCGCCATGGCCCGCCAGGCCGAGGCCGAGCGGGAGAAGCGAGCGAAGATCATCAACGCGGAGGGCGAGTCCCTGGCCGCAGCCGCGCTCGGCGACGCCTCGGACACCATGATGGCCCACCCCCTTGCGCTTCAACTGCGCAATCTCCAGAGCCTGGTGGAGATCGGTGTCGACCAGAACACCACCGTCGTCTTCCCGGCCCCCCTCATGAGCACGATCGGCGAGCTCGGCTCCTTCCTCGCCCGGGAAACCGCTGCCGCCGCACCCGCCACGGCAGCGCCACCGGCCGGCACCGGCCGCACCGACAAGTCCCTCAGCCCGGCAGGCAGCGCGCCCGGCACCGCGGCGTGAAGCCGGACCACGGCCCGAGCGATCCGTGGCACCAGGGAGGATTCGTGACCGTCGCCTGTCGCGCGCGTCCTCCGGGCACCGGCTGATGATGGGGGTACGGCCGAACACGCGGAGCTGATCATGACGGGTTGGCGGGTCAGGGACTACACCCAGGACGATCTCGAAGCGGTGATCCGTGTCGACATGCAGAGCGGCACGACCGAGGAGCCGCCGCTGTTCCCGCTCTCGGACGCCGTGACGGCCCTCCAGACCCGCCACCCGGCCGTGGTGGCCACGGCCGACGACGTGCTGATCGGCGCCGCGGTGAGCAGGGTGGAGGGCGAACGGGCATGGATCCTGCGCATCTGCATGGCGCCCGGCTGGCGGCAGCGCGGGCTGGGCAGTGCCCTGATCACCGCCCTTGAGCAACGGCTCTTCGCCGCCGGCGTCCGCGCGGTGCACGCCGCCCTGCCCCAGGGCGAGACCGGTGCCACCGCCCTGCGCAACTGCGACTTCGGCGCCCGCCCCGGGCTGGTCTTCTTCGAGAAACGCGGACCGGTGACCCCGCAGTCGGCCGGCACGCTGTCCTCGCTCGGAGCGGAGCTGCCGCCAGGGGGGCTCTGGCAGAAAGTCGCGGGCATGCAACGGGAGAAGCAGCTCATCGAGCGGCGCCTGGTCCTGCCGCTGGCCCGTCCCGAACTGGCCGCGCAGCACGGAGTGGAACTGCCGCGGGCGGTGATGCTGTTCGGCCCGCCCGGGACCGGCAAGAGCACGTTCGCGCACGCGATCGCCAGCCGCCTGGGATGGCCCTTCCTCGAACTGTTCCCCGCCCGTCTGGCCGCCGAGTACGGCCTGGCGACCGGGCTGAACCGGCGCTTCGACGAGATCGCCCGCCTCGACCACGTCCTCGTCTTCATCGACGAGGTCGAGGAGGTCGCCGGCGAACGCGGCGGCGCGGACGCGACCGCTGTCGGCGTCGTCAACGAACTGCTCAAGGCGATCGTCCGGTTCCGAAGCCAGGACGGACGGCTGCTCGTCTGCGCCACGAACAACGTGACCACGCTCGACTCCGCGTTCCTGCGGCACGGCCGCTTTGACTACGTGCTGCCGATCGGCCCTCCCGACCGCACCGCCAGGACCGCGCTGTGGGACAGCTACCTGGCCCGAGCGGGCGCACGGGCCGACAGCGCGGTACTCGCGTCCGCCAGCGAGGGGTTCACCCCCGCCGACATCGCCCACGCGGCGCGCACCGTCTCCCAGGCCCAGTTCGAGCGCACCTTCGACACCGGAACCCGGACCACCCCCACCACCGACGACTACCTGGACACGATCCGCGACACCAAGCCCACGGTCAGCGCCGCCATGGCCCGGGAATTCGCCCAGCAGACGGAGGAGTTCGCCCGCATCTAGCGTCCAGGCCGATGGGGAGTCGATCTGCGACGGACGTGTCAGGCCGGCGTAGGTGGCGTGTCGCTGCCCGTTTCGATGAGGATCTGCCTGGCCTCGATGACGTTTTCGGCCCGTACGGCCCTGGCCATCGCGGCGCGTGCCGCATCGGGCGACGTGTCCGGAGGGACCAGCAACAGAGAGAAAAGGTCCCCTTCGCCTCGGGTGATGAGGACGGTGTCGTCACCGACCGGGAAGGAATCGATGTGCACGACTCGGCCGTCGACCACCACCCGGGTTGGCAGTCCGTCCCAGGCACTGCCGTCCAGACCGACCCGGGTGACAGGCCCGAGATGCTCGGTCAACGCGGAGATCAGCGAGGGAAGCTCGGCACCGATGTCCCGGGACCGCGGCCACCATGCGCCGTCCAGGATTCCCTCGCGTGCGTGTGTCGTCTCCAGCCGCAGCAGGGCCGTCCCGGGGTGCACCGACCGGTGGACGGCGTCCGGCAGGAGCCTGGGGAGGTGGTCGGGGGTGTCTGAGTCGGCCATGGTGTCCGCCCGTCCGTAGAAAAGCGTGCGACGCAGAGCGTGCGACCGCGATACGACCCTGCCACCTCACCGTACTCCGCACGACGCTCGCGCGAGCGCCTCGCCACAGGGCGCGGTTGCGGAAACAGGCAACGGCTCCGGCGTATACCCGCCGGAGCCGCCCTTCCGGGTCATCGCACGTGAGCGTGCTCCGACCCGCTTTCCAGGTTACGTCAAAGGGATTAATCCGCCATAAGCAATCCTTGCGAGGGTTCACTTCGGTCCGAGAAGCCGACGCGGCGGCTCAGCCACGCCCTTCCTCTTCCGTCTCCATCTGCCGGATCCCCTGGTGCGTCAGCGTGATCATCGCGGGCGTGTTGCCCCTCTCCCAGTCCACGACGACCCAGCCTTCACCTGCCAGGTACATACAGGCAGCGGCCATGTCCTGCTCAGGGATACCGAGGTCCGTGCGGAGCTTCGCCCCATCGACGCCCAGGAGGCGATTGCCCTCGGCGGCTTGGTAGAGAGCCTGCATGATCCTCTCGCGATACGTCTTCCGGTCTCGCAATATCGCCATCACGCGCCTTCCTCTACTGCCCACCGTCGGGCCGAAGTCGATGTCATCCGCGGTCGCCGTCGCGGTGGGGCGCGTCGGAACGGTCGCGTCCACCGCCGACCGACGGTGCCTCCCGGGCCGACGCCCGATCCCCGGCAGAACATCGCTGTAGTGGAAGGCAGCGATCCGTTCGGCGTGCTGGCCGTTGAGCCGGCGGATCAGAACGACTCCGACGGCGATCAGAAGGAGCAGCGCGGCCGCGGCGATGACCGTCATGGTCCTCTCACCTCCGTCGAACGGTGGGCGAAGGGCCTGCCGATCCGATATACCGGGGCAGGCCGACGGCCCGACCGGCTCCGCCGTCGGTCTCCCAAGCTTCTTCCCTGATCCGGGCGTCGGTCCTGTCTGCTGCTTCCTCCCGTGCCGGGGCCTCGGTGCCGTCGCCCGCCATCAGCTGCGCGGCTGCCTCCGCACGGGTTTCCGGCGGAATCACCAGCACGTCTCGGCGACCGTCGGGTAGGGAGAGAGTCAGTCTGTGCGGATCCTGGGTCTCGGTGGACCAGCCCACCTGCACGGTACGCCCGGCGACGGACACCCAGTGCGGGATGACGGGCCAGTAGGCCGGGTGCACGGTGACGCCTGTGATGCGGCCCCACTGTTCGACCAGCGCGGCCGTCAGGGTGGGCAGCTCACGGGTGAGGGCACGGGAACGCGGCCACCACATGCCGTCCAGCCCGCCCGGTGCGGGCGTCAGGGACAGCCGGGCCGGCCGCGGCGGCGCGCGCCTGCTCGATGTCGTACGGTCAATGGTCACAGGCATGGCGCGCACCTGTCCCCGGGCTTGTGGGTGCGGCCCGGCATTGTCGATCACCGGAAACGGCACCCGCAGCGGAGCCGGTACGCGAAGAACTCCCGGTGCTTTCACACTACTCCGCTCACCGGCCCGAGAAGCCGGGGGTGACCAGGTATTTCCTGCCTTCGGCCTGGTCACCCGCGCCCGGCACTGGGCCGGTCAGAGCCAGTCCTTGCGCTTGCACGTCAGATACAGCACTGCGGACAGGACCACGATGACGGCTGCCGAGGTGATGAATCCGGACTGGCGGCCGAAACCGGGGTAGGGAAGATTCTGGCCGTAGTAGCCGGTGATCGCGGTGGGTACGGCGATGATCGCGGCCCAGCTCGTCACCTTCTTCATGATCAGGTTCATGCGATTGGCCTGGACCGAGAGGTTCGTCTCCATGACCGAGGCCACCAGGTCCCGCAGTGATTCCGTCCATTCGGTGGCACGCAGCACGTGGTCGTAGACGTCCTGGTAATACGGGACGAGAGGGTCGGCGACCATGTGCAGGCCGGGACGCATGAGTCCGTTGACCACCTCACGCATCGGGAGCACGACGCGGCGCAACCGGACCAGCGATTTACGCAGTGCGAAAACCCGGTGCTGTACAGCTTCGATCTCACGGCGCCCGGCCGCGAAGAGCAGGCCCTCCAGCTCCTCGATGCCGTCGTCCAGCTGCTGGACCGCGGCGAAGTGGCCGTCCACGAGATGGTCGAGCAGACCGTGCAGCAGGAATCCGACGCCATGGCCGGCCAGGTCCGGGCTCTCGTCCCAGCGGGCGACGACGTCCTCGATGTCGAGACCGTCGTCCTTGCGGACGGTGATCATGGCCTGACTGGTGAGGAACACGGCGATCTCACTGCATGACAGTTCCGCACCGTCCGGGCTCACGGTCACGGAATAGGCACTGAGGAACTCGTGGGTGCGATAGCGGTCGAGCTTCGGCCGCTGCCCGCGCTGTACGGCATCCTCCAGAGCCAGTTCGTGGATGCCGAACTCCTGGCCGAGCATGGTCAACTCGGCAGGCCCGGGCCGGTACAGGTCCAGCCACAGGACCGACGCAGGATCGGCGAGATGCGCGGAAACGTCGCTGGCGGGAAAGTCCTCCAGGACGAGAGCGCCGTCGTGATACAGCCGGGTGCGCGTCACCATGGCCCGAGGCTAGTGTCTTACACCTAGATCATGGCGCTTCGCCCGCATTGATCCTGACCGGCAATGACCGCCCCGACTTCCCTCGCCGCCAGGCCCCCGCCGCACCTTGGGCGGCTGTGGCACGGGAGGGGTGGGCGGGAGCGGATCAAGCGTCCGAGCTGGAAGTCGAAGACGTCGGCGTTCTCGGCCATGCGCTCGGGACGCACCGACTTGGGGATGGCGACGACGCCGCGCTGGCTCAGCCGGCGCAGCACGACCTGCGCGACCGACTTGCCGTACTCCTTGCCGATCTCGGCCAGCAGCGGGTTGGTGAACAAGTCGTTCCGGCCTTCGGCGAAGCCGCCCCAGGACTGGATCTGCACCCCGCTGCCGCATGAGGTCGTGGTAATCGGCGCGCTGGAAGAACGGGTGGGTCTCGATCTGGTTGACCGCCGGCACGATCTCGTTGTTCACGTTCAGGTCGATCAGCCGGTCCGGATAGAAGTTGGCGACGCCGATCGCCTTGGCCACGCCCTCGCGGTTGAGCGCCTCCATGGCGCGCCACTGGCCGTAGACGTCAAGGTGGTCCAGACCCAGCTTGTTCAGGGGCGTCTCGAAACCCGCCAGGCCGCGGATGAGGGCCTTGAGGACCTGGCGGTCGGCCATGGCCCGGTAGGCGTCCGGCGCCTGGTCGAGGGTGAAGGTCTGGCACTCCGGACCACGACGCCCTTCTCCTTCTCGACATGACCGCGCCGCGGCCGCCGCAACGCCCCGCGCACACCCCGAGGGCCACCGGTCAACAGCCGTAAGCCGCCGTACCCGTCCCAGACCTCGCACCGCGTCGCGCGCAGGGCTGCTCCGGAAGAAGTCTCGTTTGCAGCCGGCCGGCGTCTACCCACGAACCGAGCGCATCCTCGCCGATTGCGCCTGCCTGTGCCGCCGGACGGGCCGGATCCACGCACTCAGCTCGCGAAGTGACCCTGCTCCGGCGTCAGTCCCAATGCGGACATGAGCGATTCCGCGGCCTGCTCGGTGGCCTCCGGTGGCACGACCAGCAGATCCCGGCGCCCGTGGGCGGGGGCCATCAGGACGATGGTGCTCGGCGTGCGCGCCGTGGTGGTCCTGCGCAGCCGTACGACCTGGTTGCAGACGAGCATGCGGCCCGGGGCCCCCGCCCACCCGGTGCCGTTCACCAGGACACTGACGATCTGGCCCCAGGCGCGGGGCAGGCCGGAGAGCAGTGACGGGAGCTCCGCCAGGAGGTCGAAGGTTCGCGGCCACCAGGCCCCGTCGATCCGGCGTGGCACGGTGCTCTCGGGCGCTAGGTACAGGCGAAGGAGGGGCGGGGCCGGTGGCGGGCGCCGCAGCTGGTCGCTCATGAGGTGTCCTGTCGGGTGGTTCGGCGCGGCATGTGGCCCTCGGCCGGACAGCGCGCCTCGGCGGCGGGCGATGCGCTCGCGGGGAGGCGGAGTGCGGCGTCGGCCTTCGTCCCTCCCAGGCGTCCTGTGCGTTCGCGTAGGCGGGGAAGCGGTCGAGCAGGCCGGTGTGACGGAAGACCAGGTCGGTCGTGTGGTTTTCGTACACGATGCGTACCCAGCCGCGCCGGGCGCGGCAGTCGGACCACGCCTCGCACAGCGCAGACAGGATGCTGGAGTCGGAGAAGATCACCTCGCTGAGGTCCACGAAAGAGCCGTCCGGGCCGGGCCGCTCGGGCCTCGGCCAGGGCGCGGACCAGTGGTGTTGCGGATTGCGTGTCCAGTTCGCCATGCGTGCGGACGATGCGGCACTCCTCGAAGAGCGCACAAGTGTCGTTCAGAGTGGGCAACGGCTCACGCGAGGATGGTGGTCGAGGCCGGCCGGTCGTCCCTGCCGCGGGCTCCCAAGGGGCCCCGCGCTTCATTCCGCCTCCCCGGCCGCGCCCACCGGGCGACCCGCATCGGCGAGCGCCAGCATGCTCGCGGCGGTCAGTGGGTTCTCCGGGTCTGCAGCGGCGGCCAGCAGCCGGACGGCTGTTCCGGGGGGCTCCTCGGGCGGGACGACCAGGAGCACCCAGCGTCCCACGGTGCCGCAGTCCAGGGTGATGATGTGCGCGTCGCTTCCGGGGCCGGTCGGTTCCACGGCGATCACCCGGCCTGGGGCCATGACTGTGTGCGGGGTGTCGGGCCACCCGGCGGGGTCCACGGTGACCCGTATAACGGCCTCCGGCTCCGGCTCCAACAAGTCGACGAGCGAGGGAAGTTCGAGTTCCAGCGCGTCGCAGCGCGGCCACCAGGCACCGTCCAGCGGGCCGTGGCTGACGTCCGGGGTCAGGGTCAGGCGGGGCAGGGGCATGCGGTACGTGTGCGCGTCTGCACCGGGCGCGTCATCGGCCGGCGTACTGCTGGGTTCCATGGTCCGGTCCCGTCCCGGGAGCCGTAGGACGACTGCCCGTTTCGTCCCTCGCCGGGAACGGCACCGCCGGAAGCGCTACACGAAAAGCTCTCGGTACCGTCAGGCTACACCTGAGCCCCGGAGAAGCGGCCGGGCCAGCCGTCCGGCTCCGTCTTCTCTGCCCTGCCCTATTCCCCTTGTTCTTCCTCCAGCTCCTCCATCAGGCAGATGCCCTCATGTGTCAGCGAGACGGCCGCGGGGGTCCGGTGCGACGTCCAGTCCACGCTGATCAGTCCCTCGTCTGCCAGATAGGCGCAGGCGGCGGAGAGGTCCTCGTCGGGCAGGCCCAGCTCGGCGCGGAGTACCGATCCGCTGACCTCGGGGCGATTGCGTTCGACGGCCCCGTAGAGGGATCGCAGGACCGCCTCCCGGTTGTTCTTGCGTTCGCGGAGTCTTGTCATGGCTGTCGTTCTCCGGGGTCACGGCCGCGGGCGACGGACACGCCGGCGGATCCTCGTGGCCTCGCGGATCCGGGTCAGACCTCGTCGGCGTGAGCGTGCGCGGACTCTGTCGATTTGCTGGTCGCGAGCCGGAGCATGCGGGTTCCACGGCGTGCGCGGTGTCGAGGGTGACATGAAGCCGGGTCCCTCCTTCGCGACCGGCGGGGCAGCTGCTCCACACGGAGCCCCGGACGCGAGACGAGTACGAAACCGTACGGACCACGATTCGGGTCGCTGCCCGACGCAAGCGAGCGACGGTGTGGGGGCCTGCGTCGCGTTTCCACGGCAGCCCCCTCTGCAGGGTATGCCGGGTACGGGTGGCCGTGCGTCTTATGACCGGCCGGGCGGCCGGCCGCCTGCCATTCGCCCGGCCGAGCCCGGTGACCACGCGAGCCGGCCTGGGCCGCAGGACAGCGACCGCACGTGCACGGTCGGCGCCGTTCCCGGTGCCGGCGACCGCCGGGTCGCCGGGGCGGGACCGGCCGGGAGTACGGTGGACACACCGAGGGCACGCCGCGCACCGCCTCAGGCACCGGTGCCGTTCTCGGGGATCGACGACGCCGGGGCGGGGTTCGTCCGTGCCCGAAGGCAGGGTTGGCAATGACCGCGCAGGTGCTCCCCCCGACGACCCTGGCCATCCCCGCTCTCCGGCCGGCACGGGGCAGGCCGCGTACCCGCGCACCGGGCCCGCCGCAGAGGGAGCGCACGTCCTCGCCCCAGATTGCAGATCGGATCCATCGGCTGACGCGTGGTCAGGTCGCGGACCGTCTGCAGGAGCTGGGCGACCTGTACGCGGAAACCTCCGGTGGTGACCCGTGGGCGTGGAACCAGGCACGTGGCCCCTTCCTGGGCCATCTCACGGCCGACGCACGACGGCCGGGGTTCTCGCTGCTGATCGCGGAGACCACCGCCCTGACCGGTTACGCCTATGGCTTCCCCACAGGCGGCTCGGGTCCATGGTGGGCGGGCTTCGACGGGCACGTCCGTGGAGGTCTGCTCCGCCGCGCCGCCTCCGGGCGGCTCTTCGTCGTCTCCGGGATCGTCGTCCCGCCTCGCGTGCGCCGGGAGTACCGGGACCACGTCTGGAACCTGGCCCGGCGCCTGCAGCGGCGACTGCTCGCCGACCACGGCGCCGCGCTCGGCGCCGCACTGGTGGACGTCCGGGACGGCAGGACCGTCGAGACAATGCGGTCCTGGGGCTGGCGGTACGCCGGAGACGACGGCCTTCAGTCCGTGTCGCCCGGTCCGTTCCGCATTCTGGCGCTTGCTCCGGGGACGTGAACAGCCGCGCCCCGTCATGGATCACGCCTCGGCCCGGTCAGGGCACGGGCAGGCGCAGGGCGAGAAGGGCGACGTCGTCCGTGCTGCCCAGGGGCGTCCGGGCCGCCAGCTGGTCGCACAAGATGTCCAGAGGTTCGTGGGCGAGGGCGAGAGCGTGGCGACGCAGTCGGCTGAGCCCTCTGGTCAAGTCGCTGCCGGGGACTTCGATCAGGCCGTCGGTGTAGAGCAGGAGCGTGGACCGCGGCGGCAGCGCGTGGGCGGCACTCGGGCGCGGATCGCCGGCACACGGGTCGGTTCCGAGGATGAGTCCCTGCCCGGCTTCGAGGTACTGCGCGCTCCCGTCGGGGGTCAGCAGCAAGGGCGGCGGGTGCCCCGCACTGGTCCAGTGCAGCGTCCAGGGGCCGGTGTCCGGACCTTCCACCCGGGCGAGGACGAGGGTGGCCATCCGCACGATGGTGATGGCGTGCATGGCGTCGTCGAGGCGGTCCACGACGGCACCGGTCGGCTCGGCATGGTCCCAGGCGAGGGAGCGCAGGATGCCGTGCAACTGCGCCATGCCGGCCGCGGCGGTCAGATCGTGCCCGACGACGTCGCCGATGACGAGGACGAGCGTGCCGTCCCTCAGCGCGAAGGCGTCGTACCAGTCACCACCGACCTGGGAGCCGGGCGGAGCGGGCTGGTACCGGGCGGCCAGCTGGAACCGGCCGTGCGCGGGCAGCGGGGGAAGGAGGTTGCGCTGCATGGCTTCGGCGACCGCGCGCTGCCGGCCGAACCGGAGCGCGTTGTCGATGACCACACCGACCCGGCGGCCGATGTCGCCGACCACGTCGAGATCGCCGGTGTCGAAGGGCCGTGCCGAGTCGGTGCGCACCAGCGTCAGGGCACCAGTGACCTGCCGTCTGCTGCCGAGCGGCACCGTGATGGCGGATGCCGCGCCGGTTGCTCCGAGGAACGCGTCGTGGACAGCGGCCAGCGGTGAGTCGGGCGGTGCGTACAGGTCCACCCGCTCCTGCAGGACGGGCGTGCCTTCGTTCAGTACCTGGACCAGGGGCGAGTAGGTCGCCTCCCCGACCGGGGGCAGATGGCCGCGCCAGTCCTCCTGCCCGGCTGCACGGCCCTCCGGACCGGTCACGGCCACTCGGTGCACCTGACGGGAGCCGACCCGCAGGTCCACCGCGGCCCAGTCGGCGAGGCGGGGGACAAGGACGCGGCTCAACCGGGCGAGGGCCTCGTCCACCTCCAGGGTCTGACCGAGCACGTCGGTGATCTCCGCGACGAGTGTCAGCCGCTCGGCGAGGCTCTCCAGAGCGCTCGTATGAGCCGCTCGTTCCGCCTGTTCCACCCGTTCCGACCGCTCGGCGCGTTCCGCTCGTTCCCTACCGGCACGGCGGTCCGCCGCGGTCTCGACGATCAACACGACCATGCCCTGGCAGACGCCGGAGACGTCGTCCGCCAGGGGGGTGGCCGACCAGGAGATCGGGACCAGCCGTCCGTCACCACGCAGGCACCTGTCGTCGTCCCCGCGTGCCGCACGCCTCTCGGCCAGTGCCCACAGCAGCGGGCAGCGCTCCCGCGGGACGAGGCCACCTCCCGGGTCGCGATGGCACAGGTCGTGCAGATCCCGCCCGTACACCGACCCTGCTGCGCGCTGCAGAAGCCGCTCGGCAGCCGGGTTTACAGCGACGATCCGCCCGGCCGGGTCGATCACGGCAAGGGCCGTGCCCAGCTGCTCGACCACCTGCTGCCACAGAGCCGGCTCCTCCGCGGACAGCCGCCGCTCGTGCCCTGCGCCGGACTTCAGGCCCTCCGCCACGTCGCCGCCGTCCTTTCCGCACGGACCCACCGCGGTGCGCGGCCCCCGGGCCGGCGGGTCACAGAGACGTCGGCACCCCGATGGGTTCCTCTTCGAGTACCCCGCACCCGCGAGTGGGTCGCCGCCCTCGCCCGACCGGCTTCGTCAGCCCGTGGAACGCGAAGCGCTCGACCGCAACCGTGCACGGGTGCCCGCCGAGACGAGAAGTCTGCGGCCGGCCTCCCATGCGGGGTCGCCGTCTCGAACGCCCACCCACATCCAGAGGGAACTGGCCCTCGCCACCCGCCACACCATCGGCGACGCCATGGGCATCGTCGTCGGTCGTCACCACTGCGATCCTGTCAGCGGCTCCCCCGGCTCGTTGGCTGAACCGGAGGAGCCTGAGTCGAGCCAGCCCCATGGATACGCTGCTGAACGCGGCCCATCTCCTGGGTCCCCCCTCCCGAGTCCCCCACACCCGAATGCCCTGCCGCGATGTACGGCAGGCGCTCGATCGTATGGTCATGTGAGCCGTGATCCGCTCCCGCAGGATCCTTGCAGTCCGTCAGGCACTCCCCTTCGTGGACAAAGCCGCGACCGGTCGTGCGCAGGCCCCCGGGAGGCGGGACGCTCTGAGACGACGCGGTCAAGACGTCTTCTTCCGGCTGCGGTTCATGCGCTCCGAAAGCACGGTCGTCTGCCCCGGCGTCTGCTGGTCGAGCAGCCCTTCGCCTGGATCATGCACGCCCGCGGGCACCCGCGACCACGAACGGAACATCCCGCGATCCGCACGAAGACAGCAACCCGGGGTAATAGTCGAATTGTCGTACTCGCAATCCGTACGGCATCGGCGACCCGGGCGGGACACCCGCGGTCTGGGATGTGATCATGATGGAGAACTCTCGAAACGGCACCCTCACGCGGCTCGAGGAGCACTTGGTTCCGGGACGGACACCGCCCCTGAACAAGATCAGCGAGTTGCAGACGGAAATCAGTCAGCTGCAGGAGGCCGTCGTCTCCCACACCGTGGTCGACCAAGCGATCGGCGTGGTCATCACCGTTGGTGGCCTGCATCCCGAGCAAGGATTCCAAGTGTTGCGAGAGATCTCACAGCACACCAATACGAAACTGCGGCAGGTATCCGAACTGATCGTGGACTGGGTACACGGCGAACAGCTGCCGGACGAGATCCGCACCGCTCTCAACAAGGCACTGGCCAGAGCACGGTCATCTGTACGCAGCACAGCTCTGCCGCCCGCGATCTGAGCCGGACGGCAGGGCGGGCGGACGAATGGAATGCCAGCTCACTTCCGAACCCGCACGCGACACGACCTCCGCCCAACGCGTCCCCGAACCCACCTGACCAAAACGTCCCACCCCAGACTTACATCGCGTACGGCGAGCATTCGGCCTCAGGGCGAGACGCCCTCGTCCGACTGTGGCAGTCGCAGGGCGAGCAGGGCGATGTCGTCGCGGGCCCCTGCCACGAGTCCGTTCATCAGCTCGTCGCGAGCGCCTGTGGCACCCTCGCCACCGGCCAGGCCCGGACCGCGCGGACGGTCACAGCGGTGACGACGCCTGGTCGCGTAGCCCCCGTTCGAGACACACCCGGCCGGCCCGGTACCAGCAACGCACCATCCCGACCGGCGGTCGACGCAGCGTGCCCAAGACACGCCGGTCACAGACGCCCCCTGGACAGCTCGAAGAACGCCACGATGCCCGCACGCCCGACAGCCGGAGCACCGTGACGGGGCTGTCGGCCGGGGCAGCGGGCAACCGCAGCACGATCCCCGGGCCGCCCACACGCTGCGGCACTGCCTCCCCGCTGTCCCGGAGAACCGGGTCGGCCTCCCGCGGGCAGGCGGAAGTCGACGATCTCCGTTGCTGCTGGGAGAGGATGGCACCCCTCGCACGGACGAGTGAGTGGGTGCGTCTGCAAATCAAGCACCCGGGAGAGCCACAGGCACACGGACCGCACGAGGCACCGACCGCAGCGTGCGAGCCATCGCGCTCGATCCCACGGAAAAGCCGCATCGGAGTGCTCCGGTGCGGCTTCGCCGTCTCACGCATCCGCGCAGAGCTCCCGCCAGGGACGGACCTCGGTGGGGCTTCGCCGTATCACCCGTGTATCACACAGCCCCTATGACGGGGGTTGCGACTGCACAGGTCTGACCAGGTGGAAGACCTCCCTGGCCAGGTGGCGCTCGAGCTTCAGGCAATCTCGCGCCGGGTTTTGCCCTCCTTGCTGCGGCGCTGGTAGTGCTCCTGGGTACGCGGGTCAACGCGCAGGCGGGTCTGCAAGACCCGGTGCAGGGCCGGGTTCGCCTGCCGGTCGCCGCCCCGGTTCGGGCGACGGTACTGCCGACTGCCCGAGGAACGCCCGACTGGGCTGACCCGCACAGCGCCACGAAGGACGCCTCACTGCCCAGGCGTTCCGGGTTGTCCCCGATCGTGATCAGCAAAGTGACGGCGGTGTCCGGATCGATGCCCACCACCTCGATGTCGAGCAGCTGCGGAGTGTGGCGCTCCATCAGCCGGGTAGGCGGCCTTCCAAGTCCTGGACCTCGTCGCCGAGCTGCCTGATGCGCCGGGCCAGGAGACGCAGGGTGACGTCGGTGGCATGGAGCACCGCCCCTTCGTCGGCCTCGTGGTTCAGGCTGTCGTCGACGAGCCCGGCGCAGGTGCACCATGTGCGGCGAGCGACGCCACCTTCCGAGGCGAACGCTCGCGAAGCCCCTCGCCGCGTCACATCCGCCCGCCTCGTGGACATGGTGTGATGCACCGACCCGGAACGTCGCGCCATGTCCTCGTCGCCTGGCGCTTCGCCGGCCAGGTCTGCGGCGCGGCGGCCATGCGGGCTCGGCTTTGCGAGCGTCCGCGTACCGGGGTAAGGGATGCCCTCGCAGCAAACCCGAGGGCGTGCACCAGCGTGTGCTGGGGGTACGGAACGACGGGGCCGTGCTGAGGCGCACGCAGGCCACGTCACCCGGACGGCCCCGAGCGGCGACACCGGTACGACCTCGGGCATGTCACCCGGACGGGCCACGACAGCCGCCGCGGCTTGACTTCGAGTGTGCTCCAATCCCTAGAGTTCCGATCACGGATTTCCGCCCACGCGTACGCCCTGCCACCGAGGACCACGGTCGCGAACGGGAACCGTGAACGCGGCGGTGAGCGCGACCGTTTACCCGGCCAGGCCGGTTCTCAGGACAGAGGTGATCCGATGAACGTACTGGTGACCGGCGGGACGAGCGGACTCGGACTTGCCATGGCCTCCGCCCTGGCCGCGACGGGAGCCTCCGTCGCCCTGACCGGGCGGTCCGGCGAGCGTGCGGAGTCCGTCGCGGCGGGACTGCCGGGGGCGACCGGCGTCGAAATGGACGTGCGCGACGAGTCCTCGGTGGCCAGGGCCGTCGACCGAGTGTGGTCGCGGCTCGGCGGCATCGACATGCTGGTGAACAACGCCGGCATCGGCATGCGCACGGTCAACCCGCGCTTCATGACACAGCCTCAGGGCTTCTGGGAGGTACCGTCCGACGCCTTCCGTGCGGTGATCGACACCAACCTGACCGGCTACTTCCTGGTCGCCCGCGAGATCACGCCACGGATGCTGGCATCCGGCGGTGGCCGCATCGTCAACATCTCGATGAACCACTCGACCATGCGACGCGCCGGCTTCGTTCCCTACGGGCCGTCGCGTGCCGGCAGCGAGGCGCTGTCCCGCATCATGGCGGCCGACCTGCGGGGCACGGGCGTCACCGTCAACCTGCTGCTGCCCGGCGGCGCGACGGTCACCGGGATGCTGCCCCAGGACGTCGCCTCCGAGGACCACGGGTTCCTGAGTCCCGCGGTGATGGGCCCGCCGATCGTCTGGCTGGCCTCCGACGACGCAGCCGGCGTGCATGACGAGCGCCTCGTCGCCGCCGAGTTCGAACAATGGCTGCGGGAGTGGGACAGCCGTCAGCCAAATGAAACGGGCAAGCAAGAACCAGACGCTCACTGAGTACGGCTGGGGTGGGCCAGCGCGTCCAGCTGGGCACCCATCAGGGGCTCGACGTGTCCGGGCAGGGCGCCGGTGACAAAGTCGACGACAGCCTCGCGAAGCCCTGCCGGAGCGTCGGCGGCGTCGAGGCGGGCGCCCAGAGGTGGCGGGGTGGTGAGGGCGCGGGGCTCCTGCTCTCGCTGCTCGGCCTGAGGCCGTGCGGCCGGCGCGCCGACAGGGCCGTTCGCCCGAGGCTCACCGCGTCGACTCGGACTCCGGGTCCGCCGGTCGTGGCCGGAGGTCCTTCCTCAGACGTGCACCGTCTCCAGTAGCGCACGGGTCTCGGCGACTACCCGCGCGTTGAACTCCGGGTCGTGCACCTGTGCGGAACCCCGCATGGGCTGTCCCTTCTCGTCGTAGTAGACGCCGGTGGTGTCCGATTCGTCGGTGAGTATCCGGGTGATCATGCGCGCAGCGGTGCCCGGGTTGGTCCAGTACTTGATGAGCGGGGCCAGTGGCGAGAGCACGTACTTCGACAACAGACGCAGGAACAGCCCGGCATCACGGCCGAGATTCGTGCCGGGGGCGAAGCCGGGCTCGATGGCGTTGAACCGCAGCCGGGGTGTTTCGCGGGCGAAGGCGAGTACCGTTGCCAGGTTGCACTGCTTGGACGTGGCGTAGGCGTCTCCGCCGGGCAGTTTCGAACCGCCGGGCTTCCACTCGCCACGGGCACTCGCCTCGGCGGAGATGTACCGGGCGCCGCGGAAACCGGACATGGTGGCTGCCTTGCGCTCCGGATCCTCCACGGCCGAGACGATGAACACCACCTGCGTGCCGTCTTCGAGGTGAGGTACGAGCGCCTCGGTGAACACGAAAGGCCCGATGTGGTTGGTCGCGTAGGCGATGTCCCAGCCGAGGGCGTTCGTGCCGGGACGGTTGGGGAAGATCCCCGCGTTGTTGAGCACGCCAGTGATCGGAAGGCCGAGCTCGGTGATCTGAGCGACGGCGCGTCGCACGCTCGTCACGTCCGAGAGGTCGCAGAGGACGGACAGGGCCTTTCCGCCGCCGGCTTCGATGCTGCCGCGCACGTCGTCGAGCTTCGTGGCGTTGCGCCCGACCAGCACGACGGTGCCGTGCTTGGCCAGTTCGAGGGCGGTGCGGCGGCCGAAGCCTGAGGTGGGGCCGGTGATGACGTAGACCTTGTCGGGCATGATGCTCCTTAGATGTCTGACTGATCAGTCATTAATGGGTGTGCGAGAGTGCGAGGAAGCGGCCCGGGGCGGGTCAGCCGATCATGCGCCAGAGTGCGTCGAAACCGGACTGCTTGTGCTCGTCGGCGCGGTCCGGGTCGCCGATGATGTAGTCGATGGTGGCCTCGGCCAGGGCATTGGACAGCGCGAACACCAAGGCCGCCGGGGTATCGCGCATCGGGCCGTTCGCCCTGCTGCGCTCCAGGATCTCCGCGATGCCTGTCATGGCCCGGTTGGCCGACTCATGGGTGGACGCCGTGACCTCGTCGGAGACCTGGAGGTGGGCCAGAGTGCGGCGCTTGAGGGGATTGGCCGTTGCCCAGTCCATCCACCGTGACCACATGTGCAGCATCTGGGTGCGGGCATCGGCCGCGGGCAGGCCGCCGAGTGCAGCTGCCCCCATCTCGCCCTTCAGCTCCAGGTAGAGCTGGTTCAGCAGATCCGCTTTGGTGTCGAAGTAGGTGAACAGCGACCCGTTCGAGACGCCGGCCTCCTTCGCGATCGCCGCCGTCGCCGCCCCCAGGCCCTGAGCAGCGATGATTCGCGTTGCGGCGGCCATGATCGCCGCACGCTTGTCGTCACTCCTCGGCCTGGGCATGAGGACAGTCTGTAGGAGAGTGGCTAGTCAGTCAAACGTAGAGGGTCATTTTTCCCGGACGCACACCACATCAGATATCAACGCCGCCACCCGCTTGAGCTTCGGTCGACGCCTGGCGGCGTGAACGCCGAGCACAATCCTCCAGCCAGATCCGCGTGGAGCACGCCAACGCCGAGTACACGCAAGGACGGGCCCTGCAGCGCCACACCGGCCGCCGCATGAGCGAGGGCCCGCACACCGTCGAACGCGCAGCCCTCCACCTTGCCGCCCTGCCCGCCCACATCCAGCGCGTCACCATCGCCGTCAACATGGACGTCGACACCGGCCTGACCTGCGGCGCCCTCACCCACGCACATCTGTACATGGACTGCGTCACCGGAGCCGCCTGGACCTTCCAGCCACCCGCCGACCCCGGCATCCGCGCCATGACCATCGCCGAGCTCTACCGACACACCATCAACGGCCAACAGGTCTGGAAACTCCGCGCCGACGGCCAAGGCCGGGCCGACGGCCTCGACGGACTCGCCCGAGCCCACGGCGTCAACATCACATAGCCAGCCGTCAACTCCCTACACGGGAAGCAGGTTCCGAGAAGACAGCGAGAAGGGGCCGGTAGTCCGGGCGGACATCCGGACAGCTCCGGCGGGGAGCCGGTCACAGGCGGCGGTAACGGTCTTCAGGGAGGATCGCGGAGTGCTCGAGGTGACCGTCACGGTCTCACCGGCCGACCGTCGGCCCCGCCGGACAGATTGCTCTACGTCGACGGCAAGCTCACCGCCGCCAGGGACTGGGCCTACACTCCCTGGAACGCGATCGGCTCCCTCCAGATCGGCCGCGAACTCTCCTCCGGCGCCTACGGCGAGTACGCCAACGCAGGCATCAGCGACGTCCACGTCTACAACACCGTCCCGCCTCCCGCCGAGGCCGCCGCTACCGGTGCCAACCCCGCCATCAGCCAACTCGACTGACCACTGGGGGACGTTCAGGCGCTCGACCGAATCGCCTCGGCCGAGCGCCTGCCAAGTCCGCGGGCGATCGCGCAGCAGACCTGCGTACCGAACCGTCAGAGCACACCACTACAGTTCTCGATCACTTGACCGATCCAAGAGCGCCGAGGGACCGCAGTCCGATGCTTGCGCTCTCGCTTGCGGTGTCGACCGATCCTCTGGGGGGACCATCATGAGACGCAGCACCTTCCTGGCGGCGGCCACGGCGACCGCACTGACCGCCAGCCTGTTCACGGGCCTCACCCCGGCCTGGGCGGACGGCACGAGCGGCGGCCCCGTCCTGGTCGACGCCAACGGCTGGAACGAGCCGGGTCTGGTCTTCGTGACGGCGCACTCCGACAGCCCGATCACCCGTATCACGGCCCACTTCTATCCGCTGGACGCACCGGACGGAACCCAAGAGGCCGGATCGACCGAGGACTTCACCCAGTACTCCGGACAGGACGCGATGTCCGGTACCTGGCGGGCGCCGGTCCACCTGGCGGACCTCGGTGACTACCGGGTCACCGTCGACCTCCAGGACGCCTCCGGCGCCACCGTCACCGGCGCCCTCTCCCCCGACCCCCTGAAGTACCGGACCATCCTCACGATCAACGGTCTCACCACCTCCCCGAGTGTGCCGGACTACCTCCACCAGCAGGTCTCCGTCAGCGGCACCGCCGTCGCCCGGGATCCCCGCACCCCCGACACCCCGACTCCCGCCGCCGGCACGCCCGTCGACGTCGTCGCCGACACCGGACTCAGCCGGACGGCCGTGACCGCGACCGCCGGCCCCGACGGCCGATTCACCGCCGCCTACGTCCCCACCGAGCAGTCGTTCCGGGTGTCCGCCGCGCCCCTGGCCTCCAGCAGCTACCCGGGAGCGATCGACCTGTCGACATACCCCACCCCGTGGCTGCACACCACCCAGGCACCGGTCCGCTTCACGGCAAGCACCCACGCCCTGAACCTGAAACAGGGCGCCACCGGCACCGTCACCGGCCACGCGGAGATTGAGACCACCTCCGGCTGGCAACCGCTGCCGCACACCGCGATCACCCTCTACGGCCTCGACACGGACGGCCTTCCCAAATTCCTGGTCGGCGAGACCACCACCGACAGCAAGGGCGCCTACACACTGCCCGTCTCCTCGTACAACGCCGCCCCGACCGCCGAACTCGTGGCGGGCACCGACAACATGCCCTTCCAGCAGATCGCCACCGAACCCTTCAGCCTCCACGTCGCCTACACCACCCACATCGACCTGACCGCGTCCCTCAAAGACGACGGGTCCATGCCGACCTACGGCTACGTCTACTTCGAAGACTGGCGCGCGAAATGGCCCGCCAAGCCCACCGTCACCCTGCAGTACTCCAAGGACGGCAAGACCGGCTGGAAGAACGCCACCACCGTTCCCCTCCCGATCCGCTACAACAAACCCCTCTTCCAGGAGTGGTTCGCCCGCACACTCAACGCGCCGAACACCGACGCCTACTGGCGAGCCCGCTTCGACGGCAACCCCGACCTGGGCACCAGCACCACCAAACCCGTCCACCTCTACCGCTACGCCACCCGCATCACCGGCTTCCACGCCTCCCCCGACCCGGTCCGCAAGGGACAGTCGATCAGGTTCGGCGGCACCCTCCAGTACAAGAAGGGCACCACCTGGAAACCGCTCTACGGCGGCTCCCCCAGCCTCTACTTCAAACCCCGCGGCTCCAGCACCTACCACTACGTCTGCGAGCTGGACACCGACAAGAAGGGCCACCTCGAGGGCCTGGTGACCGCCAAACAGGACGGCACCTGGGCCCTCGCGGTCAGCCGCCAGACCGGAGACCACTACCTCAGAAGCGCCAGGGTCACCGACTACGTCGACGTCCGCTAGCCGTCGCCCGTGGTGACGCGCGGGAGCCACCGGGGATCACGATGTCGTGGGTGTGGCTAGGGCAGTCGCCTGAGCCACAGGCGAGCGAGGCGGTAGACGACGGCTGACACGGCGAAACCCGTGAGGACCGTGGCCGTGTACGCCCGGCCCGGCAGCGTCCGCACGTAGAGCCCGAAGGTGACGTCGCGAGTGATGAGAAATCCCGCAAGGGCAGCGAAGGTGGCGCCTGCCGACTGCTTGGTCCACCGTCCCGCCGTGGAGGCTCGTCGGTCGTCCGTCCCGCGCGGAACAAAAGGCTCTGTCACACGCCAGTTGTACCGGTACCGGTTCGGCTCATCAACGGCACCGGCTTTCCCCACCGTTTCACCGTCGAGCTTCGCCAACCGCACGTCCTGAGCGCAGGCCGGGGCAGTCGACCGGCTCTCGGCACACTGCCTGCTGCAAAGCGGAGACAGCCGAGCGGCAACCCGCACGATGCTCGAGCTCAATCGACGCACGTTTCCCGGGCCGCGGGCGCCGCCCAACTGCCGGCCGACGGCGGTGACGACGACAGGCCGGTCACCATCCCCGAACTCCGCTTGACCTTCGCGGACACCGACCGACGGATCGGCGCGCGCTGGACGCGGGACTCGTCGACGAACGCGGCTACCGCGGCAACGACTTCCTCAGCCTCCCGGTCGTCGTGACCTGGACCCTGAAGGCGCCTACCGGTGTTCGGGGTTCTCGTAGTCGCGGCGGCAGCCTGCGTCCCAGGCGGTGCGCTGGTTGCCGTAGGCGGGGATGCCGCCGAGGTCCTTCAGTGCCCGGGCCAGATGCAGCAGGTTCCAGGTCATGAAGGTGGTGTTGCGGTTGGTGAAGTCGTTCTCCGGGCCGCCCGAGCCGGGGTCGAGGTACGAGGGGCCGGGGCCCGCCTCGCCGATCCAACCGGCGTCCGCCTGGGGAGGGATGGTGTAACCCAGGTGCTGCAGGCTGTAGAGGACGTTCATGGCGCAGTGCTTGACGCCGTCCTCGTTCCCGGTGATCAGGCAGCCGCCGACGCGGCCGTAGTAGGCGTACTGACCTGCATCGTTGAGCAGGCTGGAGCAGGCGTAGAGGCGTTCGATCACCTGTTTCGTCACGGAGCTGTTGTCGCCGAGCCAGATGGGTCCTGCCAGGACGAGGATGTCGGACGCAAGGACCTGCTGGTAGAGGTCCGGCCAGGCGTCCGTCTCCCAGCCGTGCTCCCGCATGTCGGGCCACACGCCGGTGGCGATGTCGTGGTCCACGGCCCGGACGACGTCGACGTGCACGCCCTGAGCGTCCATGATGGCGGTGCTGCGGTCGATCAGCCCCTGGGTATTGCTGGTCTCCGGCGAGCGCTTCAGGGTGCAGTTGATCACCAGAGCGCGCAGGTCGTCGTAGTGAGCCGGCGGTGCGTCGGTGGCGGGGGGCGAATCGGTCACACAGTCCTCCCAGGGCCCTTTGCGCAGCACGATGATCCGCGGCGCGCGTCCACATCCGGCTCCAGCCTGCGGGCCGTCCTCGGCAACCGCCACCACAGCGCCGCCGAATGGCCCCGGCATGCTTGAGGCGCCGGAGTCCACACCGCCGCCTCGGTCGGCGGCGAATGAGTGGCCGGGGCAGGCGGGCGTGCCTACGTTCGGCTCATGGGCACAGAAGGCGGGATCGAGCCGCGGAACACGGCGGTGGTGGAGGACGTCGCGCACCTGTTGGTGCGTTGTCTGCGGGCCGAGGGCGTGGAGTACGTCTTCGGGATCCCCGGCGAGGAGAACATCCGCTTCGTCGACGCGTTGAACGGCTCCGGGATCCGGTACATCCTGGTGCGCCACGAGCAGGCCGCCTCGTTCATGGCGGAGATCTACGGGCGGCTGACCGGCCGGGCCGGGGTGTGCTCGGCCACGCTGGGACCCGGTGCGATCAATCTGCTGCTCGGCACCGCGGACGCCATGACCAACAGCGCGCCGTTGGTGGCCCTGGCTGCGCAGGGGTCGCTGCGGCGTATCCACAAGGAGTCGCACCAGGTCATCGATCTGGTGTCGATGTTCGCCCCGGTCACCCAGTGGGCCGCCTGCGTCGCGTGTCCCGACGCGGTGCCGGAGATGACCCGCAAGGCGTTCAAGACCGCGCAGAGTGAACGCCCCGGTGCTGTGTTCCTGGCCGTGCCGGAGGACATCGAGGCCGAACGTCCCGCAGAGCCCCTCTCCCCCCTGCAGGTCGACACGGTCCGCGCCGACGCACCCTCCCCCACCCAGATCGCGCGGGCAGCCGAGGTGCTTGCCGCAGCCCGCCACCCCGTCGTACTGGCCGGCCACGGCGCAGCCAGGGCCCGGGCCTCGGCCGCCCTGGTACGGTTCGCCGAACGGCTGAACATCCCGGTAGCGACCACGTTCCACGGCAAGGGAGTCTTTCCCGACGACCACCCGAACGCCCTCGGTGCGGTCGGCTTCATGCGCCACGACTACGGCAACTTCGGTTTCGACGCGGCCGACGCGCTGGTCTGCGTGGGCTACGAGATCCAGGAGTTCGACCCCGCCAAGATCAACCCGAACGGCGACAAACGAATCGTTCACCTGCACCGTTTCCCCGCCGAGGTGGACGCCCACTACCCGGTTGCCGTGGGCGTCGAAGGGGACCCGTCACAGGCGCTGGACGCACTCGTGGCGGCACTGCCCGAAGGGCTCACCTACGACTCGGGCAGCAGCGAGAAGATCCGTACCCTGCTCGACGAGGAACTCCAGTACGGACGCGACAACGATGCGTTCCCCGTCGTGCCGCAGCGCGTGGTCACCGATGTCCGCACCGCCCTGGATCGCCACGACATCGTCCTCGCCGACACCGGGGCCGGGAAGATGTGGATGTCCCGTCTGTACCCGACCTACGAACCGGACACCTGCCTGGTCTCCAACGGCCTGTCCACCATGGGGTTCGCGCTGCCGGGCGCCATCGCCGCCAAGCTCGCCCGGCCGGACCGGCGCGTCCTGGCGATGATGGGCGACGGCTCCTTCCTGATGAACTCCCAGGAGCTGGAGACCGCCGTCCGTGAGCGCATCCCGCTGGTCGTCCTCGTCCTGGTGGACCAGGAATACGGCCTGATCACCTGGAAGATGGAACTCGAACTCGGCCGCCACAGCCACACCCGGTTCACCAACCCGGACCTGGTCGCCTACGCCGAAAGCTTCGGCGCACGCGGCTACGCCGTCGAGTCCGCCGGCCAACTGCTGCCCGTACTACGCCGCGCCCTCGACGACGACACGGTCTCCGTGATCGCCTGCCCCGTCGACTACTCCGAGAACCTGCGCCTGACCGACAGACTGGGAAGCCTCCACGGCCCGTTCTGACACCCGGTCCGCCGCCCTGCAGCGGAGCGCGAATTCGTCCCCCCCGACACCGGTGCGGCAGATGCCACCGCAGCCGTTCCCCGTCGCCAACGCCGACCTGCCCCACGTCGGCCTGGCCGTCCCCGCTGCTCCGACCACGGTCGTCGGTGCCAGGAGATCGAACGCCTGGTGACCCTGACCGACATCACGCCCAGCTCGCCACTCCTGGAACGGGCGGCAGACCCCCAACGCTCCACCTGGGCTCTCGATGAATGCCTCACCGGACGCGAAGGAGACCGCAACCCGGTCCTTGACCAGGGAGGGGCGTCCTACCCCTGGGCGACAGCCCGGCTGCCATCCGTCCCGGAGCGGTTCAAACGCGGTGAGCCTCATGTGCCGCCGGTTGCCCTCACGCCGAGCCAGTCGGTCCCTGACCGTGAGCCTCCGGTCCCCCGACGGTCACCAGTCCGGTCTCGTAGGCGATGACCACGAGTTGGGCCCGGTCTCGTGCGGCGAGTTTGGTCATGACGCGGCTGACGTGGGTCTTGACGGTGAGCGGACTGAGGAAGAGGACGCCGGCGATCTCGTCGTTGGACCGGCCGCGGCCGACCAGGGCCAGGACTTCACGCTCTCGTTCCGTGAGCCGGTCGATCCGGTAGTCCGCCGCGTGGGACTCCGGGTGGCCTTTGGCGGCGATGTCGGCGATGAGCCGACGGGTGATGCCGGGGGACAACAGGGCGTCGCCACGGGCGACGATCCGCACGGCCTGGATCAGCTCTTCGGGCTCGGTGTCCTTGACGACGAAACCGGAGGCGCCTGAGCGGATTGCCTCGTAGACGTAGTGGTCGGACTCGAAGGTGGTCAGGATCAGTACGCGCACTCCAGCCAGATCCTCGTTGTCGGCGATGCGCCGGGTGGCTTCCAGTCCGTCGACTTCCGGCATGCGGATGTCCATGAGGACGACGTCGGCGCGGGTGGTCACGGCCAGGCTGACAGCCTGCTCACCGTTGGTCGCTTCTCCGACGACGGCAATGTCGTCGGTGTGTTCGAGCAGCGCGCGAAAGCCGGCGCGGATGAGTGCCTGGTCGTCTGCCAGCAGGACGCGGATCACGACCCGGGCTCCAGGGGGAGGAGGACATTGACTTCGAACCCGCCGTTACCGGCCGGACCGGCGCTGAGCGACCCTCCAGCCGCTGCCGCCCGCTCACGCATGCCGATCAGGCCGTGTCCGGCGGACGGGGAGACGGCCGAGGACCCTCGCCCGGTGTCCGTGATGCACAGACGCACATCGCTGCGGTGGTAGGAGATGCGGACGATGGCGGTGGCCGGTCCGGCGTGACGAATCGCGTTGGTCAGTGATTCCTGGACGATGCGGTAGGCAGCCAGATCGACGGCGGGCGCCAGGGGGCGGGGGTGGCCGGTGGAGACGACTCTGGTCGGCAGCCCGGCCGCGCTGACCCCGGCGACCAGGGTGTCGAGGCGGGCCAGTCCCGGCTGGGGCTGATTCGATTCGGGGTCGTCGGCCTGACGGAGGACGGCCAGTATCGCTCTCAGCTCGCGCAGGCCGTCCTTGCTGGCGGTCTTGATGGCCCGCAGCGCCTCGGCCGCGGTAGGGGGCAGGTCGCTGGTGACATAAGAGGCGACGCCGGCCTGCACGTTGATGGTCGACATCGTGTGGGCGACCACGTCGTGGAGCTCGCGGGCGATGCGCAGTCGCTCGGCGTCGACGGTGCGGCGGATCTCCTCTTCCTGGGTGCGCGCGACCAGCTCCGAGCGGGCTCGGAGCGCGGCGAGGTAGTCACGGCGGTTTGCGCTCGCTATCCCGCCGAGCACGGCCACGACGACGAGCGCGCACAGCGCTGTGTCGCTGCCCCCGAAGCTGTTGAAGGGGCTGACGACGGTGATCGTGCCCAGCGTGAGGAGTGTGACGGCCCCCAGGGCGACCGACTGGCGCACCGGTACCGTCAGGGCCACGGCGTAGAGCGCGATGGGCGGTATGACCAGTGCCGCGTTACCGACATAGCCGAGAGCGTTGAAGGCGAGCACACCGGCGAGCGAGGCAACCAGCACGGCCCGCGGACGGCGGCGCCTCCAGACCAGCCCCAGCCCCGCCCCGGCCACCAGCAGATAGGCCCAGACAGGGGCAGGAGTGACGGTATGCCCGGCTATGGCCCGCAGGGCCTGACGAGAGGGGTTGCCCGTGCCCACCGTCGTCCACCTCCACGGCGGTACGGCCCCCTACGACAGCGACGGCTACCCGACCGACTTCGTTCTGCCGGCGGAGTCCTACGGCACCTTCCCCACCATGCCCGCCATGCCGGGCATGCCCGCCATGAACGACCCCGACGCCCACGTCAGCACGATCCGGCGCGACTACGCCTATCCGCCGCAACCCCAGGCCGGAACGCTGTGGTACCACGACCACCGCATGGCCTTCACCGGCGCCAGCGTCTACCGCGGTCTGGCCGGGTTCCACCTGGCGCACGGCACCGAGGAACAGGCCCTGCCACTTCCGCGAGGCGCCCGCGACGTCCCTCTGATGATCGCCGACCGCGCCTTCGCCGCAAACGGCTCCTTCCTGTACCCGGCGCTGGACCCCACCATGCGCACGACCCCCGGGGTCGACAAGCCCTCGGTCAACGGCGTCATGGGAGACGTGATCCTCGTCAACGGAGCTCCGTGGCCCGTGATGAAAGTCGACACCGCCCGCTACCGCTTCAGAATCCTGAACGCGTCCAACGCCCGCACCTATCAGCTCGCACTCCAGGGCACGACCCAGCGGTTCACCCAGATCGGGACCGACCACGGACTGCTGCCGGCACCACTCCCCCAGGACACGGTCGTGATCGCCCCGGCCGAGCGCTTCGACGTGGTCATCGACTTCAGCCGACACAAGGTCGGCGACGAGATCACCCTGGCCAACCGGCTCGGATCCAACTCCACCGCCGCCGTCATGCGGTTCCTCGTCGCACGCGCGACCGAGGACGGCAGCAGCATCCCGTCCACCTTGTCGAAGACCGCCGCCATCACCACCACCGGCTCCATGACCCAGCGCACCATGAAGTTCACCCGGGGCCATCAGGGCCAATGGCTGATCAACAAACAGGCCTTCGACCCGTCCGTCTCACAGGCCGACGTACCCGCGGGCAGCACCGAACTGTGGACGATCCTCTCGGACTTCCACCACCCGTTCCACATCCACAACGCGACCTTCCAGGTCATGGCCCGCGACGGCAGAGCCCCTGGACCCTACGACCAGGGCTGGAAGGACACCGTCTTCGTCAACAAGGGCGAAAAAGTCCTGCTCGCCATCCGGTTCAGCGACCTCAAGGGCCGCTTCGTCTTCCACTGCCACAACCTCGAACACGAGGACATGGCAATGATGGCTACCTTCCGCATCACCTGACCACCACCGATGCCGGCGCCCTTTCCTGCCGCTTCAGCGCCCGTCTCCCTCCCCACGAGAGGGGTATCAACCACAGGTTGTTTCCACGAGAGACGGCCTCGGGGGCGTGAGGATGCGGTGAGAGCCGACGTACGTTCCGATCGGGGAGCGCTCGCGTCCCCCGGTCACCGGGAAATCGCGATGCGGCAAAGGCGACGGCCGGCCCCGTCTGGGTGAGGCCGGCCGTCGGCGAGGTACGCGGGCCGGTTCAGCGCTGCAGGGTGAGGACAGCCGGCCGCCAGGGCAGTTGGTCGTAGGGGCCGCTCGCGGTGGGGGACTTGCCCTGGTAGAGGAACTGCAGGTTGCAGGGGTCGATGGTCATGGTCTGGTCGGGGTTGTTGCGGACCAGGTCACCGTGGCTGATGTCGTTGGTCCAACTGGCGCCGCTGTTGGCCTTGCCGGCGAAGGGGTTGCCCTCAGTGGCCGCCTGCGGGGTCCAGGAACCGTTCAGACTGGTGGCGGTGAACGAGCGGAAGTAGCGCTGCTCGTTCGCCCCCCGTGCCTCGACGATCATGAGGTACTGGTTCTGGCCCTGGACCTTGTAGACCTGCGGCGCCTCGAACAGGTTCTTCACCGTGTCGCTCATGACCGTCGTGTACGACGAGCCGAAGGTGCCCGGGAAGTTCCCGATCGGCATGCTCGCCCGGTAGATGTTGCCGTTGTCACCGGCGAAGAAGAGGTACATGTTCTGGCCGTCGGCGATCAGGGTCTGGTCGATCGGGGCGGCGCCCGGGATGCTGCCCGTGAACAACGGCTGCGGCGCGGACCAGCCATTGGGGTTGGTGGGGTCGCTCGACGTGCGGTAGATGAAGGGCCACGCACCCCACTGGTACGCCAGCACCCAGATGTTCTTGGGCGCGAAGTAGAACAGCGTGGGCGCCACCGCGGCCTGGCTCATCCCGGTCTGGCCCGCCGACGCCATGTCCGACCAGTTCGTGAAGGGGCGGAACATCATCGAGCCGTACGACGATCCCGACACGTTCGACGCGTAGACGAGGTGCTTGCCGTTGTACGTCACGTCGGTGAAGTCCTTCAGCGAGACCCACCCGTTCGCCGGCTGCGCCAACGCGCCCGTCGACGTCCACCGGTACGTCGACGGCAGAGCACACGTGCCGTCCCCCGGCGCGGTCGTTCCGGACAGGCCGGTCCACTTCTGGTTGCTGCCCCCGTTGCACGTCCAGATCTGCGCCGCCGTGCCGTTGGCCGTACCGGAGCCCGTAACCTCCAGGCACAGCCCGGACTCCACGCCGACGACCGTGCCGTCGGAGTTCACCCGCCACTGCTGGTTCGCGCCGCCGGAGCAGGTCCAGATCTGCACCCGGGTACCGGCCGCGGTGGCGTGGCCGGGAACGTCCAGGCACTTGTTGCCGTACACGGTGAGCTGATTGCTGTCCGTCAACGTCCACTGCTGGTTGGTCCCGCCCCAGCAGTCGTAGATCTGCAGATACGTGCCGTCGGTCTGGCCGGCGCCCGGCACGTCGAGACACCGACCGGAACCAACACCGCGCAAGGCGCCGCTGGAAACCGCCTGAGCCGGGGCGGCGGCGACGAGCATCGCCGCCAGCGCCGCCAGGGCCGCAGCCACGGCGGCGAGCACCACTGCCGGATGCCTGCGGCTGGAACTTCCTCTGCGCATGGGTACTCCCGAGACCTTGAGTAGGCGGCGGCAAGTGGCGGGTGTATGGCAGGTGCATGACATCTGCTTCCATTGCACACACATGGCCCTGCCGTGCGATGGGGCGGTTCAGGATGTTCGTCATGTCGAACAAGGGTCGAAGCGTCGAGCAGCCTGAATAATAAGGAACCGGTGAACGGCGTCAATAGCTCTCGCAGGTATCGCCGACAACTCCGAAACATTCGCGCCATCGCATCCGACGAGCGCGCTCCACAGCGTCGACTGGTCGGCTCGCAGGCCCGGCTTGACCCCGGAACCGAGTAATGTGCGGATGATGCGGACGCTCGGTCGAACCTGCCTCTACCGTCCATGACATCGAAATTTCGCACGCCACCGACGCCGACACCCGGGGCCATCGTCCATTGCCCGATAAGCGAAAGTTTCGTTCGGCAATCGGAAATTTCTTCGGCGGAGAGTATTGACGATCCACGGTCACGCCTCAATCATCCGTGTCTGAGAAACCGGCCCTGGTTCGAGATTCCGGGCTGTGTCGGCCAGGGCAATCCATGCCGCACGTCAGATCAGCGGCCAACCGCACGGCAGACCCGCGCACCACGTCACCTGCGCCACCCCGTTTCGTTCCGGTGAGGTTCGCACCAGCGCTCCTGGCTCTTCGCGCAGTCGAAGAGGCATGCGACGCCGTGTGACGGTCCCCCGGCTGAGCCGCGATGGAGTCCCATGCCTGTGTCGACACGTGGAACACGCGCGCCGTACGTCGCCCGACGGCCGACCGGGTGCGGCTTCGCCCGTGCCGGTTGGCGTCCTCCCGGTCCCCACGACCGCGGTGTCCGGTGACTCCGTGCTGCCCGGGCTCCGACCCGCCCCGGCGACGGGACCGGACGACGCAATCCCCTGCGCTTCAGTCGACAGCGATTTCTACCTCGGAGGCACAGTCATGGGCTCGTATGCCCTTCCCAGATCCGTTACCCGCCGGATGATCCGCGGCCTGCTGCCGGCGCTGGTCGTCGGCGTCCTCGGTACGGTCACCGCGCTGGCCGCACCGCCGACCGCACACGCCGCCGAGAACACGCTCGGCGCCGCAGCGGCACAGAGCGGCCGCTACTTCGGCACCGCCATCGCCTCCGGCAGGCTGGGCGACTCGGCGTACACGACGATCGCAAGCCGTGAGTTCACCATGGTGACGGCCGAGAACGAGATGAAGATCGACGCCACCGAACCACAGCGGGGCCAGTTCGACTTCAGCGCCGGCGACCGCGTCTACAACTGGGCGGTGCAGAACGGCAAGTCGGTGCGTGGCCACACACTGGCCTGGTACGCCCAGCAGCCCGGCTGGATGCAGAGCCTCAGCGGCGGCTCACTGCGCCAGGCGATGATCGACCACATCAACGGCGTCATGGGCCACTACAAGGGCAAGATCGCCCAGTGGGACGTCGTGAACGAGGCCTTCGCCGACGGCAATTCGGGAGGTCGGCGGGACTCCAACCTGCAACGCACGGGCAACGACTGGATCGAGGTCGCCTTCCGCACCGCGCGCGCCGCCGACCCGGCGGCCAAGCTCTGCTACAACGACTACAACATCGAGAACTGGACCTGGGCCAAGACCCAGGCCGTGTACTCCATGGTCCGGGACTTCAAGCAGCGCGGCGTGCCGATCGACTGTGTCGGGTTCCAGTCGCACTTCAACAGCGGCAGCCCATACAACAGCAACTTCCGCACCACCCTGCAGAATTTCGCCGCTCTCGGCGTCGACGTGGCCATCACCGAACTCGACATACAGGGCGCCTCGGCCTCGACCTACGCCAACGTGACCAACGACTGCCTGGCCGTCCCGCGCTGCCTCGGCATCACCATCTGGGGTGTGCGCGACACCGACTCCTGGCGATCGGGGGACACGCCGCTGCTGTTCAACGGCGACGGCAGCAAGAAGCCTGCCTACACCGCCGTCCTCAACGCACTCAACGGCGGCGGCTCCACGACGCCCCCTGCAGATGGCGGACAGATCAAGGGCGTCGGTTCGGGCCGTTGCCTGGACGTGCCCGGAGCCGGCACCACCGACGGCACACAGCTCCAGCTGTGGGACTGCCACAGCGGCACCAACCAGCAGTGGACGTACACCGACGCCGGCGAGCTCAGGGTCTACGGCAACAAATGCCTTGACGCCGCCGGCACGGGCAACGGCTCCAAAGTCCAGATCTACAGCTGCTGGGGCGGCGACAACCAGAAATGGCGCCTGAACTCCGACGGATCCATCGTCGGCGTCCAGTCCGGGCTCTGCCTCGACGCCGTCTCAGGCGGCACCGCCAACGGCACCCTGATCCAGCTCTACTCCTGCTCGAACGGCAACAACCAGCGCTGGACCCGTACCTGAGGGGGCCTGCCACAAACTAAGGGGGAAGCCGTGACAGCCCACGGTGCGGCTTTCCCCGCCCCTCCGCAAGGAGACATCGTCGATGGTCCCGGGTCGCCGCCGTGGTGGCGGCGACCTCGCGACGAACTGATGCGGTGGTTCCGGTCTACGACAGCGGGGCCCGGTTGCGTTCCCCCGCAACGGTGGCCGGCGCCACCAGGGGAAGATGCGCTCGCAGAGTGGTACCTCTCCCCTTGGGGCTGTGCAGGTCGAACATCCCGCCGAGGGCCCTTACCCGGTCGGTGAGGCCGACCAGCCCCGAGCCGGTCCCCGTGTCGGCGCCTCCGACACCGTCGTCGCGAACGGACAGGCGCAGGACGCCTTGGCCGGTCCTCGCACAGACGTGGACGCAGGAGGCGTGGGCATGCTTCGAGGTGTTGGTCAGCGCTTCGGAGACGACGTAGTAGGCCGCCACCTCGACGGGCTCGGGCAGCCCTCGTGGAACGTCCACGTCGAGTTCCACCGGCACCGGTGAGCGACGGGCCAGAGCCCTGAGCGCGGCGGCCAGACCTCCATGGGTGAGGACCGCCGGATGAATGCCGCGGGAGAGCTCGTGCAGGTCGTCCAGTACCCCTTTCAGGGAGTCGGCGGCCCGGGAGATCCTGGCCCGCAGTTCCTGTTGTTCCGCGGGGACCGTGCTCTGGGCCACCTGCATTTCCAGCAGAAGGGCCACCAGCCGCTGCTGGGTGCCGTCGTGCAGATCACGTTCGATGCTGCGCCGCGCCCGGTCGGTGGCCGCGAGGATCCTGGCCCGAGAGGTGGACAGTTCCGCATGACCCTGCTCCAGCGAGTCGGCCATGCGATTGAAGCTGCGCTCCAGGAGCCCGATCTCGCCGATCGCCGTCTCCGGTGTGCGGGCGGTCAGGTCCCCGTTGGCGAGCTGGTCGGCCATGGCGGCAGTCCGGCGTACGGGACGCACGATGGCCCTGATGACGTAGCCTGCGACTCCGATGGTGGTCACCACAAATCCCGTCAGACCGGCGATGGTGGCGGCGACAGCCTGGTCGGTGGGCGTCGCGGCATGTGCCTCCCTTTCCTTGGCCATGGTCTGCTCGCCGGCCACGAGGTCGTGAAGCCCGTCCAGAATCACCTGGAAACGGCGGTTGTCCTCTCCGTTCAGGACGGACCGCTCTCTCGGGGAAAGCCCGTGCCCCGTGGCGTTCGCCAAAGACGTGGAGGAATCCTTGATGTATGCGCTGCACATGTTCTGGATCCACTCCGCTCGGGCCAGCTCTCCAGGGCTGTGTGCGGTCAGACTCTTCAGCTTGTCGGCCTCCTTGGGGAAGGCGGCCACGGAATTCTGCCAGCGCTTGACGTACTGCGGCTGTCCGGTCAGGGCATAGCCGTGCAAGTCCGTATCGAAGGCGAGCACCTGTTGCTCTTCCTGGTTCGCCACTATGCGCACCTCTTCTGAGTTCTGTGCAAGCTGGTGGACGGCGCGCAGGTCGACAGCCGAGTGCAACAGGATGGCGAAGGCTATGCCGATGGGGAGCACGAGGAGGCTGCTGGCGACGATCAAACGGCGTACGACGCCTCTGACCCCGCCAGTTCTCCGGGTTCGAGAGGCGAGCAGATGCACGGGTACCTCCCTGTCGGTGAGACAGGTTCTGCGTGAAGCTCCTACAGCGTGCTCGCTGGACGAGGCTCAAGGACAATGTTGGACATGAGGTCAGGAAGCTCGGGGTCCGGCGTCGGCGGCCGGCCGAGCGAGGGCGGACCGGCCATGACGCACCTGCGCATCGTCCTCGCCGAGGACGACGTCCTCCTTCGCGAGGGTCTGGCCAGCCTGCTGCAGCGTGCGGGCTGCACGGTGCTGGGGAAGGCCGCCGACGCCGTCCAGTTGCTCGACCTGGTACGGAGAGTCACGCCGGACCTGGTGATACTGGACATCCGGATGCCGCCCGGACAGGCGACCGAAGGTCTGGACGCGGCGCGCACCATCCGGCAGGAATTCCCTGACATGGGCATTTTGGTCCTCTCGGCGTATGTCGAGGTGGAGAGCGCGTTGGAACTCCTGGACCGCGGGCACAGCATCGGTTACCTGCTCAAGAGCCGTGTAAGTGACGTCCAGGATTTCCTGGAAGCGATGCAGCGGATCGCCAGGGGCGGGTCGGCGCTGGATCCCGCCCTGGTGCAGGAACTGGTGTCCGCCCGCCGTAGGGAGGATCCGCTGGCCGCACTCAGTACGCGGGAACGCGAGGTGCTCGCGTTGATGGCCGAGGGCCGCTCCAATGCCGGCATCGCCCGCCGGTTGTGGGTCACCGAAGGAACGGTGGAGAAGCATGTACGCAATATCCTGGCGAAGCTGAACCTTCCGGAGACCGAGGACGACCACCGTCGTGTGCGGGCGGTCATCACCTTTCTGGAGGCCAGATGATCGAACTCTCACGGTGATCCTCGTTCGCTTCGGCGAGCAGGGCGCGAATGGCATTTCCCGACAGGGCAGTTTTCGCCAGGAAACCGGCTGCGGCACTCTCCTCGATCATGCCTGTGTATTCTTCCTCGGCGTGGACGGAAACCAAAATGACCAGCGGCGGGGGCGGGCCGGTCTCGAGCCGCATTCGGCCGACCAGCTCCAGTCCGCATTCGCCGCCGAGATCGATGTCGACCAACGCCACGTCCGGCTTGAGTTGCTCGGCCTGCCGCAATGCCTGAGCGCTGTCGGACGCCATACCCACGACTTCTATGCCCTGGCCCGTGAGCAGACACTGAGCGGCGCGGAGGAAGTCGGGACAGTCATCGACGATGAGGCAACGCATCAGGTATCCAAACTCCCTTAGGGTGTCCGCTCTTCGAGCAGTCGCGAACTCCGCGGACCGCCGGGCCGGTGAACATGAGCCACGGGCAACATCCACCCGCCGGGAGATGCCTGGAAGTGAACTCTCGGGTGAGCAGCCGCGCTTCCGGCTACCCGTCCGTCAATTCCATCACAGGGAACGCGGGAGAGGGAAGAACGATCCTGCTACGTGCGTGCACGATAGTGGCGGCTTCCTGTCTGGTAATGCTGGCAGGAAGGAGTGGATGGATGCTGACCGCCATGACGCGGCTCGGCTTTTTCCATAGCTTTGACGTGTTCGTCAATTCCCACTCGTAGAGGAGAAAGTACGTGCCAGCCGTCTGTACCGTGTTCGTCGGAAATCGGCCCATTGTGGTGACTGCCGCCGGTGAATTGGACGTCGCCACCGCTGCCCACACCGAAGCGATCTTCACCGCCGTGAGCGGCGGCGCCCGCCCCGAGGTCGTCATCGACCTGAGGCAGGTCACCTTCCTGGACTGCGCAGGAGCACGTCCCCTGACCGCCGCCGCCCGCCTCATCCATGAGGCGGGGGGCCGGCTGACGCTGCTAGCCGATCACCCGATGGTCGTCAAAGTGCTGCGCTTCAACCAGCTGTTTCCTCATGGCGCGTCTCCGACCGGCGGCGCCGACCCGGCTCACCATCCTCCCGCATACCCCCCGGCGCCGCGTCTCTGCGACCACCGCTGCCGGTCGCTGGCGGAGGAACGCTGACCGAGTCTCTCGTCACCGCCGGGCCGCGGTAGCGGCCCGGCGGAAGAAAAATGAAAGCCAGATCATTGTGTATCGCGCCCTGGGGAACTCCCGAACATTCTGCGGTAGTCCCGGTGGAACTGGGACGGGCTTTCGTAGCCGACGCGGTGAGCGATCGCCGTGACGCTGCCCGTGCGGGCCCGCAGAAGTGTACGAGCGGTTTGCAGACGTATCGTCTTCTGAAACTGGATCGGTGTGGCCGACGTCGCCGCGCGGAAGTGCCGGTGGAACGAGGACGTACTCATACCGGACACGCGTGCGAGGTCGCCGACGCTCAGCGGTTCGTGATAGTGCTGGCGGATCCAGCCGATGGCCCGGGCGATGTGGGCGATGCTGCTGTCGGCCAGGCCGATCTGCCGTATGACGCCGCCTTGGCTTCCGGTGATCAGCCGCCAGAGGATCTCGCGTTGGTATGCCGGGCCGAGAACTCGCAGGTCGTCGGGGCAGCGGGCGGCTCGCAGCAGTCGTACGACGGGCTCGAGCAGCTTTGGCGTGGCGTCCGTGACGAAGAATTCCCTCTCGGCCTGGGGCGGCCCCGCCTCGTCCGTCTCGAGCAGCAAGGACGCGATGGCCTGCGGCCGTAGGTCCATGATGAAGATCGCGAGCGGTTCGTCACGGTCCGCCTGGATGACCTGGCTGGTCGACGACAGGTCGAGCGAGGCGATCACGTACTTCCCGGCACCGTACTCGTACGGTTCGCCGTTGAACACCGTGCGCATGGAGCCCTGAGCCACGAGTGCCAGGGTGGGCCCGGGCACGGGAGCGACGACCGGGGAGGTCGGCTCGTTCACGACCGCAACGGCGACGCCGTCGACAACCGTGGCTCTGCGGCCGCCGTCCCCCACGTGTTCAAGGATCAGCGTGTGCAGCTCCTGCAGAAGCTCCATCCTCAGTCTCCGAACGCGTCGAGGTTCCCGGTGCCGGAAGTTCTTCTTCCGCCCAGATGGTCTTGCCGTGGGAATGGTGGCGTGTACCCCAGCGCCTGGTGAGCTGAGCGACGATGAACAGCCCCCGGCCGCTCTCGTCGAAGGTGCGGGCGCGCCGCAGATGCGGGGAGGTACTGCTGCCGTCGGAGACCTCGCAGGTCAATCCGGCGCCGTGGCGGATCAGGCGCAGTCGGACAGGAGGGTGAGCATGGCGGATCGCGTTGGTGACGAGCTCGCTCGCGACGAGTTCCATGGCGGGCGCGGCCTCCTCAAGTCCCCATGCGGCGAGCTTCCCTGAGATGTGCTTACGCGCCTGCGAGACGGCCGCGAGATCGGCTGAGAGCTCCCAGGCACCGACGTGGCTGCCGTCGAAGGCATGGGTGCGGGCCGCGAGGACGTCGGCGCGGACATGACGCCTACCGGATACGAGGGCGTCGAGGGCCCGGCGGCAGAGGGCGTCCAGGCCGCACTGAGATCCGGCAACCGCCTCGGGCAGCGCGGTCCCACTGGTCCAGGCCGGCAGTTCGGGTGTCGCGGGGGTGTGCGCGTACAACAGGAGCACACTGCCTTCGGGGAGCTCGATCTCGGTGGCCTCCGCGGGCGATCGGGCAAGCCCGAGCGGCAGGCCGACAGGAATCTCCACGGTGGTGGCCAGGCCGTCGGGCCCGATCACGGTCGGCGCGGGATACCCGGCGCTGGCGAGGGTGCAGCGCGCGGAGACGGGGTCGTAGACGGCATACAGGCAATGGGCGGTGGTCCCGGCTGCGCTCTCGTCGTGCCCGCCCACGTCGTGCTGCGGCCGCAGCCGGGTCAGTACGCCCTCCAGGCGGGTGAGGAGTTCATCCGGTTGCAGGTCGATGTCGGCCAGTGTGCGTGTCGCCGCGCGGAGTTCGGCGGCCATTCCGGACGTGTGACTCCCGTGGTCGGTGACGGACCCTGCGACCAGCGCGACCCGGGCGCCTGGCAGTGGTATGGCGTCGAGCCAATGGGCTTTGGGCACGGCTGTGCTGTTGTCCGCCGTCCCGGAACCGGCAAGCTCCACCGCCGCGGGCTGCGGCAGCGGGGACGGTTGGTTCTGCGTCACCGAGAACGAAGGTGCGTCACCGGGTGCACCGTCTGCCGTGTCCCTCGCCTCTGCGGCGATTGCCGGACTGTCGCTCACCAGGGGATGTTCCGCCGGGGCGCAGAGGCGTTGCCGTCGCAGGCGGGTCCGGCAGATCACAAGGCTCAGGCCGAAGGACAGCGCCGCGGCGGAAATCACGACTGCACGGCCTCCTTCGGAGACACCGTGGATCGTCAAGCCGTAGACGGCCACACTGGCCACCAGGGTTGCGCCTCCGATGAAGAGGGCCCGGCGAACGGGGAGCAAAGCGGCGGCCACGACGGGGACCAGTACCGAGTAGTCGGACCAGCGGACCGAGCCACTGGTGGAGACGCCCAATTGGACCGCACACATGGCGCTCAGATAGATGACGAGCAGCGAGCTCGGCTGGCACAGCAGACGTCGTACAGCAGCCATTTTTGTCATTGTCCCTTCATGGTCGGCCTCTGGTGCAAGGCGCAGGGCCCTGTGGTCTGCGCCGGACAACCCACCGACGTGGATGCCTCCGACCCGGCTCATGCGGCGGCCTGCGGGGAACGGGGCAGGTGGGCAGGGCAGTGGACGGCCACCATGGCGAGGTCGTCGTCCAGGTGTTGACCCGCATAGCTGTCGAGATCACGGCTGATGTGTTGCAGCAGGCTGTGCGGGCAGCACCAGGTCCACGTGGCGGCACGCTCGAGGACGGGGTAGAAGGTCCCGGTGGCGTCGCGGGCCTCGACGAGGCCGTCGGTGTAGAGCAACAGGGTGTCGCCCGGAGAGAACGCGAACGTGTCGAGGGGGAATGCCTCTGCCGTGCTTCCGGCCAGTCCGAGTGGCGGAGCGGGCCGGTCCACGCGCAGGCGCGTCACCCCGCCGCGCTGCCCGAGCAGCGGCGGAGGGTGTCCGCAGCTCACGACCCTGACCGTCTCTTCCGCGTCGGGAAGTTCGACCAGCAGAGCGGTGATGAAGCGTTCGGCGCTGTTGGGGTCCCTCTCGCTCATCTCTGCCAGATGCCTGCGGACGCTGCGTTCCAGGGAGGCCGCCAGCTTCGGGAGTGTCTCGTGTTCATGGGCCGCCTCGCGGAAGGCACCCAGCAGGGCGGAGGCGTCCTCGACGGCCGGCAGACCCTTGCCGCGGACGTCGCCTATGAGAAGGCGGGTCGTACGACCGGAGCGGACGGCGGCGTACAGGTCGCCGCCCACCAGGGCGTGCGCGGTCGCCGCCCGGTACATGGACGCGATGCGCAGAGAACCCGCTGTGTGCGGAAGGGGCCGCAGCAGAACCCGCTGGGCCGCCTCGGAGACGGCACGCACCTGGGTGAGCTCCCTCAGGTCGCGATCGTGCAGCGCGCGAGCGGCGACGGCGGACGCCGAGACCGCCAGCAGAGCGCCGATGTGTATGGGCAGCAGCGGCGAATGCATCAGACCGTCATGCCCGTCGACGATGACCACCGCCGCACTGGCGGTGAGTGCCATGGCGACCGTGAATCGCACCCGGGTGACCGCCGCGGTGCAGGCGGGGGCCGCCACGAGCAGCGGTGAGAGATGAATGGCCAGGGGGGCGAAGGACGCCGCGAGGGTGATCGCAGCGATCAACAGGAGAGGAAGCGCCAGATACGCTCGGGTGCCTCCTGTGGGCAGGAGGCTGTCAGGGCCGGGCACTGAGACCTCGCGAGCAAAGATTCTCATGGGTGATCCTGCGGTCGATCTCGTGAGCGCCTGGGATTCGGCGTGCCGCCGTCCGTACGCGGGTGATTCGCCGGTCACCGGCTCAGGCTGCTCGAGACGCGACCTGCTGGGGACAGGGGAGAGGCGTCACGTTCTGCGCCTGGTCATGTGGGGCCCGCGCCGCGCGGCGGAGATCGTCCCTGTCCTTACTCTTTACTTGACGCTTTCTTGCCGTATAGCGGTATTTCATTTCCGCTATACGGATTCCAATGTGCGTCAGGCGCAGGACCGAGTCAAGCGGAGACGCCTCGCACAGGCATTACGAAATTCGAACGGCGGCCGCGGCGGACGGCCGTACCGGCCGCGTCCGGCCGGACGCGGCCAGGGCACGGATGGGGGCCAGGGCACGGATGGGACGGGTGCGGCCAGGCCGAGCCGACCGTCGGCCGCAGTGGAGGTTCTGCTCCTACGTCACCAGCAACGTCGGCGCCCTCGACGCGGTGCGTCAGATCGACGCCGTTCCCGTCCTGCGCCGCGTCGAGCAGGCGGGCACCCGTCTCCACGACGGCCGCCCGGTTCCGGCCTGACCGACACCGACGGGACCGGCCGTCATGCGCACGCCGGCCGTGCCGCTCGTTCCGCGCGGGTGGCGCCGTGCGGCCGGCCGTCGGTCCTGCGGGCCGTGGCGACGACCGCGGTGAGCTGTCTCCGGACGGGATCCGGCAACGAAGCGCCGTGCACGGTCGTCAGCACATCCCTGGCGAGGTCGTGCAGGGGGGTGCCGGTTTTCCTGGAGGTCGTGACCAGCACCTCCCGCGCCGCGTCCCGGCTCAGACCGAACGTGGCCATGAGGACCCCGCGTGCCAGGTCGATGTCCGGCCGGGTGCGCGTCGCACGGCGGATGTGGACCACCCCGGTCCGGAGACGTCCGTCGTCCGCCGCGGGCTGACCGGAGCCGCCGGACGCGCCCGGTCCGTCGGGAGCGGCGGAGAACAGGGCGTAGGAGTCCGTCAACGTCAGCAGACGCTCCACGGCGGGGCTGACGACGGTGACGGTGATCGTCTTCCCCGCGGCGACCGCCTGCGCCCGGGCGGCCAGCAGTACGTTCAGCGCACTGCAGTCCGCGAACGTCATCCCGCCGAGATCCAGGTCCACGCCCTCGGCGGTCCTCGCAAGGGCGTCGTGCAGGGTGCGCCGGAGCTCGTGGCTGTTGTCGAGACAGAACTCGCCGCTCACGCTGACGGCCACACGGCCGCCGCCCTCGCTCTCGAACGGCACTTCCTCGGACGGTTCCGGCATGATCCCCTCCTCTGCATATGCCCCCTCAAGCCTCGTACGCTCACCCTGACCCGTCAAGGTGTACGTGAACTTTAGTTCGCGTTTTTGCCTGCGTGAAAAATCAGTCGTACGATTTGGCCATGGTGGCAGTCGACGGAGTTCCCGAGCCGCACACGGGCTGGACGTTCGTGACGAGTCACGCGCGCGTGCTGGCCAGCATCGCCGACAATCACAGCGCGCGGATCCGTGACATCGCAGCACGTTGCCGGCTCACCGAGCGTGCGGTCCAGAAGATCATCTCGGACCTGGAACGGGACGGTTACCTCTCCCACACCCGCAGCGGCCGCTCCAACCAGTACCGGATCGACCCGAGCAAGGTGCTGCGCCATCCCGCCGAGGCGGGCCTCACGGTGGCCTCCCTGCTGTCGCTGCTGGTCAGGGACGAGGCCGACCGCAAGGGCGCGGTCGCGAGAGACGACGAGGGCACAAGCCCCGGGCCGGTGAGCGACGACGACCGGCCGGCCGGTGCGGGGCGTGCGCAGCCGGAGCCGCCCGGGACGACGCAGTACGAGTCGCACGGTGCCCGGGTGTTCGTGGCCCACGGCGCCTACGACGCCGCCTCGATCGCACCGCTGGCGGACGCGCTGCGGGCAGCCGCCGACACGTACTCCCGGGTGGTGGTCGACGCCCGCGGTGTGAGCTTCGCCGACTCGACCTTCCTGAACCTGCTCATCAGCGTCCACCACGCGACCGACCTGCGCGTGGTCGCGCCGTCGGCACAGCTCCGGCGCCTGCTGGAACTCACCGGCGCCGACAAAGCCCTCAAGGTGCGGGCCGGCCTGGAGGAAGCCACGGAGTGACCTGTTCCGTCACGGCCCGGAACAGGGGCGGTGGCGACGTGCCCGGCTCACTTCTTCTTCAGCGCGGACGGCTTGTGCACCGCGGACCGCCCGGACTTCTCGCTGCGCACCTGGTACTGCGGTTCGTCAGGTGACGCGTCCACCGTGCGGCCCGCGGCCTCGGTGCGCTCGGTGATCTTCTTCTCCACCTCGCCCTCGGCCTGTCCGCCGTGACTCTCCCAGGTCACCTCGTCGCCCTTTTTCAACTCCTTGCCCGCACCCCGTCTCCGAGCCATACCGGCACTCCTCCACCTACGGTCGGCCGTTTCTCCCAGGGTGCGCGCACCGCGCCGCCGCCGCACCGCGCCGCCGGCCGCGGAAGTGAGCGGAGACGGAGATGATCCGCACGCGTGCATGAAATGTGCGCCGGCGGACATCCGGAGAACATGTTGCCCGACGACAAGGAGCCTCTTCGCATGATCACTCCCCGTCCGCAGGTGCTGCGTGGGCTGCTGGCGCGCTATGCGGAAGCGTGTGCACGGGTGCTCGAAGCCGACACGGCAGCGAGGCGGCGCGCCCTCCAGGACATCGCATACACGCTGTGCGTCATCACGGGGACATGCGAGGTCGAGGACGCCCTCGCGGCGGCGGACCGTCTCCTCGGGGACCGTCCGCGCGAGGCGAGCGGGGACCAGACCCGGCAGACGCTGGTGGCCTGAACCGGGCTCCGCGGCCGCCGCCCGGCGCAGTACCCCCCGCACCGCGCACTTCCCCACGCCCTGCCCGGCCAGGGACCTGGTCGGACGCCGGAAGGCGTCGGTCTGCCCGAGGGGGGAACTCGTCGGGCCATCAGCACTCAGGAGTCCCGCACCGGCCGGAGCGGAGCCCTGTGCCCCGCGCCGGACGAATGAGGTACTCGCCGTGGAAAGCCGAAACGACCCCGAAGGCGTCGCGCTGTCGCCGCACGAGCGCCTCGCCCTCTGGGGTATCGAGGCAGGACTCCGCCAGGATCGGCGCCTCGCGCGACGGATGCGCCGCCCGGGCCCACGGCCGGCCTGGCTGCCCCTGTCGGTCGCCGCGCTGACCTGTGCCTCGCTGCTTCTGCTGGTGACCGGGATACTCACCTCCGCCCCGGCTGCCCTCTGGTCCTTTGCCGCGCTGTGGCCCGTCACCGTCCTGCTGGCCTTCCGGATGCTGCGACGTTCGGCCGACGACGCCGGCGACCGGACCAGGACCTGGCCGTGACCCTGTCCGGAGGTCGCCCGTGACCCTCGCGGGCGATCACCGCCGGTGCGCGAGCCCGGCGGCGGCGCGGTATCGGGTCTGCCGGCCCGCTCTCACGCTCGCGCGGCGCACGCTGACCCGCCGGCGGCCGTTCACGCGCCGACGCCGGGCAGGTGCACGCCCCGGGGACGGTGGCCCGCAACTCCCTCCCCTGAGCTCGCACGACGGCGGACCCGGCCAGTTCCGAGGTGGTGACATAGCCGACCTTGCGGGTCGGGCGGTCCGGGCCGAGATCGGTGATGCGGACCGAGGCCGGTGCTCCGGCCGGCGAGAGCGCCGGGATGATCGCCATTCCGCGACGCCGGAATGATCCAGAACGACAGGACCTGGCCCTGGCTCTAGCCCAGGTCGAAGGTGTTGGGCAGGCCCAGCCGGTAGCGCACCTCGTCGACGCGTTTCAGGGGCTCCAGCTCCGGTGGCCGGAACAGCTCCCAGACGTGACACCGTTCCGCGTCCGAGCCGTCGGCGTCCAGAAGGGCGTTGACGGCGCGCCGGGCGGACTCGTTGGCGCCCTCCATGGTCGCGAGGTCCACGTCGGTGCGGATGTAGTCGCCCGCGAGGAAGAGGTTCGGCACCGCGGTCCTCGCCGAGGGGCGGTGGTAGAGCGTGCCGGTGGGGTGGATGAGGAGCTGTTCGCGGTTGTGCGGGTCGGGCCCGCCGAGGCCGGTCACCGCCGGGTCCATGAACCAGCCGAGCCGGTCCTCGTCCCTGAGCGTCGTCTTGCCCGAGTCGTTCAGCCCGTCCTTCAGCTGGGCCCACAGTTCGGCGACGATCTCGTCCTTGGTGCACTCACGGGCGGTCTTGCCGTACAGGATGCCGGGCTTGTCCCACTCGGAGATGATCGTGGACAGGCACTCGTGGGCCTGCCCGTCTCCGTAGTCGCGCGCGAAGTCCCGCACGTCCCAGAACTGCGTCTGGCCGATTCCGGTGACCGCCCAGGGCGAGTCGAGGCAGTTGATGTGGCCGTGCACGACCGGGGTCGGTGTGCGCAGGTAGAACATCACGCCGGTCATCCAGTCCGTCCGCAGCGCGTCGCACCGCCCGAGCTGCGGGTCGGCGGCGCGCAGGGCCGGACCCCAGGTCGCGCGCGCGTGCTCGACCGGGAGGGCGCAGACGTAGTGGTCGGCGGTGACGGTGCGCGGCCTGCTGCCGTCGCGGTCCGCCACCCGTACGCCGGTCACCCGGCCGCCGTCGTACACGATCTCCCGGACCTCGGTGCCGAGTACGAACTCGACGCCCAGGGAGCGCAGATGGGCCTCCCAGGGATCGATCCAGGCCTCGCTGGTGGGGGCGTTCAGCACCCGGTCGACGTCCGCGTCGACGTCCATGCCGCGGCCGAGCAGGCCCCACAGGATGAGGGCCTCGATGATGACGCGGCCGACGGTGCGGGTGGAGGCGACCTCGGCGCGGGTGGCGACGAGGTTGCGGGTCTGGCCGATGCCGAGGAGCACCTGGTACTCACGGCTCATCTCGCCAGCCCGGATGAAGTCCCACCAGGCGACCTTCTCCCACTCGTCCTCGCGGCGGGCGTCGCAACTGGTGAGGTGGACCAGGAGTCGGTCGGCGAAGTAGGCGGCCTCGTGGGCGGGCAGGTGGGTGCCGAGGTCCAGTACCGACAGGACCTGGTCGCGGATCCAGGACGGGGTGAGGTCGCCGGGGGCGGGCGGGGTGGTGACCCGGCGGAGCGGGAAGTGCAGGTCCGGGCGGCCCGCGTCGCGTGCGAACAACTCCTCCGTACCGTTGCGGAGGTTGCCGTGGACGCCGTTCGCGCTGCCGGGGAAGGGGATGCGGCGCATGGTGTCCGGCAGGTTCCGGTAGAAGCCTGGGAAGAAGCGGAAGCCGTGCTCGCCGGGGAGCGGCTTGCGACCGTCCGTTCCGGTCCCGGGGACGTCCATCGAGCGGGCCTTGCCGCCGAGGGCGTCGTAGTACTCGTAGACGGTGACCTCGTAGCCGCGTTCGGCGAGTTCGTGAGCGGCGCTGAGGCCGGAGACTCCGCCGCCGAGGACGGCGACACGCTTGCCGGAGGCGGCGACCGCGCTGCCGGCGGCCCCTAAGGCGCCGACGGTTCCGGCGGCCGCTCCGGCGACCACTCCCCCGCCCGCGGCCAGGAAACGCCTGCGGCTGTGCCCGCCGTGCCCCTGAGACTGCTGCGCGTGTTCTGTTGTCATGAGAACCGGAGCGTAGGGAGGGGCTCCGACAGCCGGAAGCCCTCCTCACCGTCGCGTACAGCATCCTCACAAACGCCAAGAAACGGCGATGGCGAGCGTGCCGGCACCGGACTTGCCGCATATGGTCCCCGCCGGGCACGCCCGGCTGATGCCCGCCACATCCCTCGCCCGCTGCCCCGCCCTGTCCCTCGCCTGACGCCCTGCCACATCCCATGCCTGACGCCTTGCCACATCCCTCGCCTGATGTTCTGTCACACCCCCGGCCGGGAACCGGCAGGCCCGGCCTCCGCGCCGGCGCGCTCTCCTCCGTCTCCGGCCTGATGGTCCCCGGCGGCAGCTCGGCCACGGGCACCACGGCCGGGCCGGTCGGTGGATCGGTGCGGGACTCGGGACAATCGGGAGCATGAACGACCGGATGTCCGACGCCGAGAACCGGCTGGCCAGGATCGAGGGGCTGCTGGAGCACGGCGCGCACGACGTGGTGCCCGCGTGGCGCAGAGCCACCCAGGGCGAGCCGCGGTGGGCGGTGACCGCCGTGATACTGGTGGCGATCGCCCTGCAGGTGATGCTGCCGCACCATCTCGCCTTCCAGCCGTACTGGGCCCTCCCGTCCCTGGAGGTGGCGCTGCTGGCAGGCGTCGTCGCCGGCAACCCCCGGCGGGTCGAGCCCCGCACCCGGTGGCTGCGGCTGCTGGGCCTGGTGCTGACGGGAGTGATCAGCCTGGCCAACGGCTGGGCGGCGGTCCGCCTGGTGGCGGGGCTCGTGAACGGCACCGAGGGCCGTGAGGCCGGGCCCCTACTGCTGACCGGCGGGGGCATCTGGCTGACGAACGTCATTGTGTTCGCCCTCTGGTACTGGGAGTGGGACCGCGGCGGGCCGATGGCGCGGGTCCTCGGCCTGCACCAGTACCCGGACTTGCTCTTCGTGCAGATGCAGAGTCCGGAGACCGCACCGCGGGACTGGGAGCCGGGCTTTCTCGACTACCTGTACCTGTCCTTCACCAACTCCACCGCGTTCAGCCCGACCGACGTGATGCCGTTGTCGCACTGGGCCAAGATGCTGATGATGCTGCAGTCCTCGGTCTCCCTGGTGACCGTGGTCCTGGTGGTGGCACGGGCCGTCAACATCCTGCACTGACGGCCGGTGCTTTAGGTTCGTCCCATGAGCTCCATGAACGAAGACTCCCTGCGCCTCGTCACGGTCGAGCGCACCGGCACCGGCCGTTTCACCGCCACGAACACCCGCGGCGGCACGATCGACTTCGGGACCGACGACGGCGCCGCGTTCACCCCGGTCGAACTGCTGCTCGCCGCGATCGGAGGCTGTACGGCGGCGGACGTCGACGTGGCCACGAGCCGTCACGTGGAGCCGGCCGCGTTCACCGTCACGGTCAGCGGCCACAAGGTGAGCGACGAGGGCGGAAACCGGATGACGGACCTGGCGGTCACCTTCTCCGTCGCCTTCCCGGAGGGCGCGGCCGGCGACCGCGCCCGCGCGATCCTGCCCCGGGCGGTCGCCGTCTCCCACGACCGGCTGTGCACGGTCAGCCGCACGATCGAGGCCGGGACACCGGTCGCCGTCTCGGTCGAGGAGGTGTGACGGCCGCCGCCGCGGACTGTCACCGGCCGACGGTCATGGGGTTGCCGTTCGACTCCACGGGACGCTCAGATGTCGTCCGCCGTGCCCAGACCGGTCAGCGCGCCCACCGGGTCCAGGTCGGGGGTGCCTCTGGGCCACCAGTCGTCGTGGCCCGGTTCCGACTCGTACGCGTACCAGAGGCCGTCGCGGCCGAAGCGGAGCTGGAGACGGCCGTCGGGGTGGGTGAGGTGGTTGTGCCACGGCCGGAAGGCCGGGAGGTCGGCGGCGAGCAGCAGTGGCCGGGCCCGGTCGAAACGGCCGGCCGGCGGGTCCCAGGGCTCCTCCAGTACGGCCAGCCCCTCAGGGCCGCCCTGCCGCCAGGCGGCGACCGCGCGGGCCAGGTCGCCCGGGGTACGGCCGACGGCGTCCGCGAGGGTGGCGTAGAGGGCGCGGGTGGACGCGGTCAGGCCGGAGCCCGGGCGGGCCGCGGCGAGCCGCACCGCGTCCTGCCAGAGGGTCAGGTCGCCGACCGGGTCGTGTCCGGTGGTGAGCAGGGCGTGGGCGCGGGCCGCCGCGTCGGTGGCCAGCTGGTCCAGCGCGAACGGGTCCGGGCCGCCGGGCACCCCCGGATACACCGGCGGCTGCTCGGGATGCGCCGGTGCCGGCAACGGAGGCGGCAGCGGCGGGAGCTGACGCGGTACGAGGGCCTCGGTGGCCCGCACGCCCGGCAGCGCGGCCGGCCGCCGCTCGCGGGCCGCGCGCGCGGCGTTGCGCCGGGACAGCGCGTCCAGCACCTCGCGCTCTCCACGGCCGCGCAGCAGGAGCAGCACGAACGGGTCGGCGTCCAGCAGCCGCGCGGTCTGGTAGCAGAGTGCGGCCGCGTGTTTGCAGGGGTGACCGAAGTCCGGGCAGCTGCAGCGGGGTTCGAGCTCACCGGGCCCCGGCAGCAGTGGAACCCCGCTGTCGGCGAGGGTCTGCGGCAGCTCCTTGTCGAGCAGCGCGGCGATGTCGGCGGGCCGGTCGGCGGCGGTCTCCAGCAGCCGCTCCCACTCGTCCTCGCCGAAGGTCCGCAGCCGCAGCTGCACGCGGTACGGCCGGGGCCGGCTGCCCTGCACGTAGGCCAGGACCAGGCCCGGGGTCACCGTGATGGCGTCCACGTGCCCGCGCTCGGCGTAGCTCCGCCCGCGCCCGAGCCGCTTCACGTCCAGTGCGCCCTCTTCCAGCGCCCGCACCCAGGCGTTGCCCCACCAGGTCTCGGCGAAGGCGGAGGCGGCGGGGGCAGCGGCACGGGACGGGAGGGACGGGAAGGTGCGGCGGAGTTCGCTGTCGCGGTGGGGGGTTGCCATGGTGCGCGGGAGGTGGGAGGTGGCGGCGGGGGCAGGAGCCGGGGGATCCGGCTCCGGGGGGCCGGTGACGGCCACGGAGTCGCGCGCGGGCGCGGGCGCGGGGGTTTCCGGCTCCGCCTGGTCGCTCGGCATCCGGAACGCGGTCGTCAGGAACTGCTTCAGGTCACGGGCGGTGCGACCGGGGGCCGCGGACCCGGCGGCCGCGGCCTGCGAGGGCGAGGGCGACCGTCGTACCGGGCGGGCCGGGGGCTGTTCCGAAGCCGCCGCCGCTGCCGCCTCCTCGGCCCGCCTCGCCTCCGCGCGCGCCGCACGCAGCGCCTCCCGCGCGACGTCACCGGGACGGCCGCCGGGCCGGGCGGCAGCAGACCCGCCGGTGTCGGCCTGGTCGATCCGCTCGGCCCGCTCGACCTGCCGGGCCCGCTCGACCCGCTCGATCCCCTCGACCTGCCGGGCCCGCTCGACCCGCTCGATCCCCTCGACCTGCCGGGCCCGCTCGACCCGCTCGACCTGCCGGGCCCGCTCGACCCGCTCGACCCCCTCGACCTGCCGGGCCCGCTCGACCCGCTCGATCCCCTCGACCTGCCGGGCCCGCTCGACCCGCTCGGCGTCTTCGGCTGCCTCGGCCTCGGGTGCGGCGTCCCGCCGCTCCGCCTCCTTCGCGGCGGCGGCCACCCGCAGCGCCAAGCGCGCGGCGTCCCCCGGCCTCCGGGCCCGGTCCGCGCGCCCTTCCTCTCCCTCGCCCGGAGCCACCCCGTCGCCCCCGGTCTCCGTCTCGCGTGCCCGCGCAGCCCGCAACGCACGGCGTGCCGCGTCCCCCGGCCGCTCCTCGCCCGCGCCGCTCATGACGTCCTCCGCAACGACACCAGATCGGACAGCTCACGGTCGGTCAACTCGGTCAGGGCGGCCTCGCCGGAGCCGAGGATCGCGTCGGCGAGGGCGCGCTTCGCCTGCAGCATCTCGGCGATGCGGTCCTCGACGGTGCCCTCGGTGACCAGGCGGTGCACCTGGACCGGCTGGGTCTGGCCGATGCGGTAGGCGCGGTCGGTGGCCTGTTCCTCGACCGCCGGGTTCCACCAGCGGTCGAAGTGGACGACATGGCCGGCCCGGGTGAGGTTGAGGCCGGTGCCCGCGGCCTTGAGGGAGAGGACGAGGACCGGGGTCGCGCCGCTCTGGAAGCGGTCCACCATGCGCTCCCGCTCCGGCACCGGGGTGCCGCCGTGCAGCAGGTCGACCGGGACCGCGCGGGCCTGGAGGTGCGCGGTGATCAGCCGGGCCATGCCGACGTACTGCGTGAAGACGAGTGCCGACCCGTCCTCGGCGAGCACGGTGTCCAGCAGCTCGTCCAGCAGGGCGAGTTTGCCGGAGCGGGCGGCCAGGCCCTCGATGCGGGACTCCTCCTTGAGATACAGCCCCGGGTGGTCGCAGATCTGTTTCAGGGCGCCGAGGAGCTTGAGCACCAGGCCGCGGCGCGCGATGCCGTCCGCCGTCTCGATGGCGAGCAGCGACTCGCGCACCACCGCCTCGTACAGCGCGGCCTGTTCGCGGGTGAGCGGGACGGGATGGTCGGTCTCGGTCTTGGGCGGGAGTTCGGGCACGATCCCGGGGTCGGACTTCTTGCGGCGCAGCAGGAAGGGGCGGACCAGGCGGGCCAGCCGGGCCACCGCTTCCTCGTCCTCGCCGTTCTCGACGGCGCGCGCGTGCCGGGCACGGAAGGACTTGAGCGGGCCGAGGAGTCCGGGGGTGGTCCAGTCGAGCAGGGCCCACAGCTCGGAGAGGTTGTTCTCCACGGGGGTGCCGGTGAGCGCCACGCGCGCGGGGGTGGGGATGGTGCGCAGGGCTTTCGCGGTGGCCGAGTAGGGGTTCTTGACGTGCTGTGCCTCGTCGGCGACGACCATGCCCCAGGGCTGTTCGGCGAGCCGGGTCGCGGTGGCGCGCATGGTGCCGTACGTGGTGAGGACGAAGCCGCCGTCGAGGCCGTCGAGGGTGCGGTCGGGGCCGTGGAAGCGGCGGACCGGGACGCCGGGTGCGAACCGGGCGATCTCCCGCTGCCAGTTGCCGAGCAGCGAGGCCGGGCAGACCACCAGGGTCGGCTCGGTACGGGCCCGCTTGAGGTGCAGGGCGATGACGGTGATCGTCTTGCCGAGGCCCATGTCGTCGGCGAGGCAGCCGCCGAGGCCCAGGCCGGTCATCAGGTCGAGCCAGGCCAGGCCGCGGAGCTGGTAGTCGCGCAGGGTGGCGTGCAGGCCGGCGGGCGGCTCGGCCGGCCGGACACCGGCGGTGAGGCGGTCGCGCAGAGCCGCGAGGAGGCCGACGGGGACCGCCTCGACCCGCTCGCCGTCCACCTCGGCCTCGCCGGTGAGCGCCACGGAGAGCGCGTCGACCGGGTCGAGCACGCCCAATTCGCGCCTGCGTGCCTTGCGGACGAGGGCGGGGTCGACGAGCACCCAGCGGTCCCGCAGCCGTACGACCGGGCGGTGTGCCTCGGCGAGGGCGTCCATCTCGGCGTCGCTGAGCGGGTCGCCGCCGAGCGCCAACTGCCAGCGGAACTGGAGCAGTTCCTCGCTCTCGAAGAAGCCGGTGCCGTCGGTGGCCGAGCCGGGAGCGGGCCGGACCACGGCCGCCGCGGTCAGGTCCTGGGCCAGGTCCCGGGGCCAGTGCACGGCGACCCCGGCCGCCGCGAGCCTGGTCGCCGCGACCCCGAGCAGCTGCCCCAGCTCCTCCTCGGAGAGCGCGAGGACGTCCGGCACGTCCTGTTCCGCCAGGCGGGCCAGCGGCGGCCACACCCGCGCCGCGCGGCGCACGGCCAGCGCCGCGTCCACGCGCGCGCGGGGACCGAAGGCGGCGCCGGAGGCCCCCGACCACAGCGCCGCCGCGTCGGTCACCAGGGTCGGGTCGGCCAGGCTGTGCACCTGGACGATCGCGGCTCCCGCGCGGCGCGCGCCCTCGCCGTCGTCGAACAGGTCGTAGGCCGACAGGTCCAGGCGCAGCGAGATCCGCACGCCCGCGTCCATGCCGGCGGCGACCTCCGCGGCCCACTCCTGGGCGTCGGGCAGCCGCTGGGCTTCGCGGGCGGCGAAGGGCCGGCCCGCGGTGTGCGGGGCGGCCGGGGTGCGGGGCAGGGTGTCGGCGACCGCGTCCAGGAAGGAACGGACCAGCGCCTCCGGCCCGGGCAGCAGGAGCGGGCCGGGGCCGGGCAGCGGGACGGCGTGGCCCTCGGCGGGCAGGGCGGCGGCCACCGCGCGCAGGTGGGCGATGTCGGCGGGGTCCAGGGGGCCGGCCCGCCAGGCGTCGTGTCCTGCCGGGGTGAGGCCGGGCAGCAGCCGGCCGCGGGCGGTGAGCCGAAGGGCGTGCAGGGCCGCGGCGCCCCAGCAGGCGGTGGCCGGGTGGGCGGCCGGGTCGCGGCGGGCCCGGACGAGCACCGGGAGGGCGGTGGCGAGCGGCAGGGTGAGCGCGGGCACCTGCCGGCGGCGGACCCCGGTGGCGCCGTGCGGCCGTACGACCGTGAGCTCCTCGGTCGCGGTGGCGGGCAGTGGGTCCCCGGCGGGGTCCCAGAAGGCCATCCGGCCCTGGCGCGGGAGGTCGGCGGGCAGGTAGACCGCCGCCAGGCGCACCGGTACCTCCGCGTCGGCCCCGGCCGTCGTGCCGCTCATACGTTCTGCCACCTCCCGCCCGCCTGTCGGATCAGACGTCTTCGACTGTACGGGCGGGGTCTGACAATCGGCCCCGGCGGCCTGCCGGGTGGCACGGGCACCGCTACGGGACGGTGCGGGAGACGACGTAGATCATCGGATAGTCCGGGTCGGCGGTGTTCACGACCACGTCCTGGGTGGGCGCCGGGTTCTTCTGCCTGTGTGTCAGGCCCGACCAGGTCCCGGGGACGGTGAACTTCCAGCCGCTGATCTTCTGGTCGCGGGAGCTGATGCTGATGTCGTCCTTCTTCAGCGCGTCCCGGTTGACGCCCATCCCCTCCAGGAAGCTGTCCAGGCCGGCGCTGTTGGTGCGGAACTGGACGTAGAGGCGGCTGGTCTTCCAGTTGTTCGTCTCGTAGTACGCGATCCGGTCGGCCGGGTGCGGGACCGGCACCTGGTAGAGGCGCCGCTGCACCTTCGACGGCCAGCCCTCGGAGAGGCCGGTCGCCGAGTACTTGGACTCCTTGTCCTTGCCGCTGTTGCGGCTCTGGGCGGCGGAGATCACCAGATAGCCGGCCGGGACCCCGATGAGCAGCACGATGATCAGCAGCGTCAGCGCCCGGCGCCTGGCCTTGTGCCCCGGGGTCTCGGGGGGGCGCCGCGGTTCCTCCGGGGACGCGGCCTGCCGGGGCAGCGAAGCGGTCATGCGGTGTCCCGGGGACGGCGGGCCTCCGCGAACCGCTCGTAGCGCTCGTACCTCTCGACCCGGCGTCGCTTGGCGCGCCGGAACCTGCGGGCGACCAGGCGGGCGAGGTCGGCGGCGCCCACCATGCCGGCCTCGGGGCCGAGCTGGGCGCGGGCGATCCGGGCCTCGGGGCGGTAGCCGCGGCCGGTCAGCTGGCGCTTGAAGGCGTCCCGCGCGGGGCCGATCAGCAGGTCGTCGGCGGCGCTGACCCCACCGCCGATCACGAAGCAGGACGGGTCGAGGGCGGCGGCGAGGTTGGCGATGCCGACACCGAGCCACTGGCCGATGTCCTGGAGCAGTTCCACGCACATCGCGTCGCCCTCGCGGGCCAGCTCGGTGATCATCGGGCCGGAGATCTCGCCGATGTTGCCCTTGACGTGCTCGATGATCCCGTAGGCCACCGGGGAGTCGGCGGCGGCCAGCTCCTTGGCCTCGCGGACCAGTGCGTTGCCGGAGCTGTACTGTTCCCAGCAGCCGCGGTTGCCGCACGGGCAGCGGTGGCCACCGGGCACCACCTGCATGTGGCCGAACTCGCCGGCGACGCCGAACTTGCCCCGCTTGACCTGGCCGTCCTCCAGGATCGCGCCGCCGATGCCGGTGCCCAGCGTGATCATGACCAGGTGGTCCTCGCCGCGGCCGGCGCCGAACCGCCACTCGGCCCAGGCGGCGGCGTTGGCGTCGTTGTCGACCAGGACGGGCACGGCGAGCCGGCCGGCGAGGCGGTCGCGCAGCGGCTCGTTCCGCCAGGACAGGTGGGGGGCGAACAGCACGCGGTTGCGGTCGGCGTCGACCCAGCCGGCCGCGCCGATGCCGACGGCGTGCACGTCGTGCCGGTCGGACAGGTCCAGGACCAGTTCGACGATCGTGTCCTCGACGACCTTCGGGCTCTTGGACTTGTCCGGGGTCTCCGTGCGGAGCTTCTCCAGGATGTTGCCGTCGGCGTCCACGACGCCCGCCATGACCTTGGTGCCGCCGATGTCGATACCGACCGTCGGCACGCGGGGGGCCGTCAGGTGGGACCGGCGCTCCCTGGTGCCGACGGTGCGCAGGACCGGGGCCCGACGGGAGCCGATGGGGGCGGTGAGGTCGCGGTAGGTGCTCATCGGGCTTGATTGTGCCTCACCGCGGGAAACGGTGCCGTTCGGGGGAGATAAGGAAAGGGTGCGGCGCCGTCGCCGAGTGCGGGTCGTCCGTGGCTGGTCGCGCCCACGCGGCCGAGCCGCGCATGTCACGGCTCCGCGCCCCTTTCAGGGGCGATGCGGCGCCTCTTCCTCGACATGGTCACCTTGTCCGGACATTAGAACCAGAACGCAGGCCGTCCTCAGGACCGCACCAGCAGCTGGAACTCGAAGGAGTAGCGGGTCGGACGGTAGATGTGGTCGCCGAACTCGACGGCGCGGCCGGTGTCGTCGTACGTGGTGCGCTGCATGGTGAGCAGCGGGGCGCCCTCCGGCTCGGTGAGCCGGTCCGCCTCGGCGGCCGTGGCGCCGCGCGCGCCGATGGACTGGCGGGCGCTGTGCAGGGTGATCCCCGCGGCCCGCATGAGGCGGTACAGGCCGGTCGCCTCCAGCTGGGCGGTGTCCAGGTCGAGCAGGCCGGGGGGCAGGTGGTTGGTCAGGTACGCCATGGGCTCGCCGTGTGCCAGCCGCAGCCGTTCGATGCGGTGCACGTCGGCGGCCTCGGCGACCCCGAGCGCGGCCGCGACCTCGGCGGACGCCGGGACGACGGTGTTGACCAGCACCTTCGTCGCGGGGCGCTGGCCGGCCGACTCCAGGTCGTCGTAGAGGCTGCTGAGTTCCAGCGGGCGCTTGACCTGGCTGTGCACGACCTGGGTGCCGACGCCCCGGCGGCGGACGAGCAGGCCCTTGTCCACGAGGGACTGGATGGCCTGGCGGACCGTCGGGCGGGACAGGCCGAGCCGTGCGGCAAGCTCGATCTCGTTGCCCAGCAGGCTGCCGGGGGTGAGCGAGCCGTGCTCGATCGCCGCTTCCAGCTGCTGGGCGAGCTGGAAGTACAACGGGACGGGTGAGCTCCGGTCCACACCGAGGTCGAGCGTCACGGTCGGGTCCACATCTGGTTTCGGCACGGGCCCGAGCGTATCCCCGTGACGGGTTGACGGGAAGTTGTGTAGTTCGATTGTCCGGACATACGGATTGACAGCGCGCGGGGTGCACCAGCACCTTGTTCCCATGCGCATCGGGGTCATCGGGACGGGCCGCATCGGCACCATTCACGCGAACACGCTCAGCCGTAATCGCGAGGTCGGATCGCTGATCCTCACGGACGTCGATCCCCAGCGGGCCCAGGATCTGGCGCACCGGCTCGGGGAGACGGCGGCGCCCGGGACGGACGAGATCTTCAAGTGGGGCGTGGACGCCGTGGTGATCACCGCCGCGACCTCGGCCCACGCCGACCTGATCGGCCGGGCGGCCCGCTCCGGGCTGCCGGTCTTCTGCGAGAAGCCGATCGCCCTCGACCTGCCGGGCACGCTGCAGGCGCTGGCGGAGGTCGAGAAGGCCGGGACGGTGCTGCAGATGGGCTTCCAGCGGCGCTTCGACAAGGGGTACGTGGGTGCGCGCGAGGCGGTGCGCTCGGGGCGGCTCGGGCGGCTGCACACCGTACGGGCGCTGACCTCCGACCAGTCCCCGCCCCCGCCGGAGTGGCTGCCGCTGTCCGGCGGGCTGTTCCGGGACACGCTGATCCACGACTTCGACGTGCTGCGCTGGGTGACCGGCCGCGAGGTCGTGGACGTGTACGCGACCGGCTCGGACGCGGGGCCGGCGATGTTCCGTGAGGCCGGAGACGTCGACACCGGCGCGGCGGTGCTCACCCTGGCCGACGGCACGCTGGCCACGGCGACCGCGACCCGGCTGAACGGCGCCGGGTACGACGTGCGGATGGAGCTGTCCGGCGAGCGGGACACCGTGGTGGTCGGCCTGGACGACCGTACGCCGGTGGCCTCGACCGAACCGACCGGGCCGCCGCCCGCGGACAAGCCGTGGCCCGGTTTCCTGGAGCGGTTCGGGCCCGCCTACGAGGCCGAGCTGTGCGCCTTCGTCGACGTGGTGCGGGGGCAGCTGGCCAACCCCTGCGACGGGCGCGAGGCGCTGCAGGCGCTGCGGATCGCGGAGGCCTGCGAGATCTCCCGGCACGAACGCAGACCGGTGGCGCTCGCGGAGATCCCGGACCGCCCGGCCTGACCGGCGGCGGCCGCCCCGGCCGCGGCTACCAGCGCACGGGGAGGCTGCGCACCCCTCTCATCAGGGTGCCCGGCAGCCACTGCCCGTGCGTGCCGTCCAGGGCGAGGTCCGGGGCACGCTCCAGGAGGGCGCGCAGGGCGATCCGGCCCTCCAGGCGGGCCAGGGGCGCGCCCAGGCAGTAGTGGATGCCGTGGCCGAAGGCGAGATGCCCGCGGTGGTCGCGGCGGATGTCGAAGCGGTCGGGCTCGGGATAGCGGTCACCGTCGCGGTCGGCGCCGGCGAGGCTGATCATCACGGGGTCGCCCCGGCCGATGGCGGTGCCGGCGATCTCCAGGGGCTCGGCGGCGTACCGGTACGTGGCGTTCTCCACCGGGCCCTCCCAGCGCAGGGTCTCCTCGATCGCGCCGTCCAGGAGGCTCATGTCGGCGCGCAGGACGGCCAGTTGGTCCGGGTGGGTGAGCAGGGCGAGGACGCCGTTGCCGATGAGGTTGACGGTGGTCTCGTGGCCGGCGATCAGCAGGACGAAGGCCATGCCGCGCAGCTCCGCGACGGAGAGCCGGTCACCGTCCTCGGCGGTGGTTCTGATCAGGTCGCTGAGCAGGTCGCCGCTCGGGCCGGCGCACCGCTTGTCCTCGATCAGCTCCGCCAGGTAGTCGGCGAGCGAGGCGAAGGCGTCGTACTCGCTGCCAGGACGGCTGGAGGCGACCACCTCGTTGGAGAGCTTGCGGAACCGCGCGCGGTCCAGCTCCGGGACGCCGAGCAGTTCGCTGATCACCGTGATGGGCAGTGGGTAGGCGAACGCGTCGAGCAGGTCGGCACGGCCGCGCGGGAGCATCTCGTCGAGCAGCCGGTCGGTGATCTCCTGGATCCTCGGTTCGAGACCGGCCACCCGGCGGGCGGTGAACGCGCGCGTGATCAGGCCGCGCAGCCTGGTGTGCTGGGGCGGGTCGGCGACCAGCAGGTACTTGCCGATCAGCTCCTCGTCGAGGAACCGGAAGCCGATCTTCTCGGTGTCCTTGGCCAGCCTGGGGTCGGCGAGCGCCGCGCGCGCCTCCTCGTACCCCACGACCAGCCAGGTCTCGTGGTACTGGTCGGGAAGGGGCCAGCGCACCCGGTGCACCGGGCCGCGTTCGCGCAGCCGTGCGTACACCGTGTGCGGGTCCGTGCGCAGACCGTCGCCGTACTCGCCGAGGTCGGTCACCTGCATGCTCTGCTCCCCCTTCAGGAGGTCCCCGAGGCCGTCCCGTACCCGGAGAACGCACGGGCCGCCCCGCAGGTGCCCTACTCCTCCAGGAGTCCCGCGTCGTAGGCCAGCAGGGCGATCTGGACGCGGTTGTTGAGGCCGAGCTTGGCCAGGATGCGGGAGACGTGGGTCTTGACGGTGGCGACGCTCATGAAGAGGCCGGTGGCGATCTCGGCGTTGGCGAGGCCCCGGCCGACGGCGACGGCGACCTCGCGCTCGCGGTCGTTGAGTGCGGCGAGCCGGTCACGCGCGCGTGCCTGCCGGGTGTCGGCGCGGGTGCCGGCCGCGTGCGCCATCAGCTGCCGGGTGACGGCGGGCGACAGCACGGGGTCGCCGGACGCGACCCGGCGTACCGCGGCGACGATCTCGGCGGGCGGGGTGTCCTTGAGGACGAACCCGGCGGCTCCCGCGCGCAGCGCGTGCAACACCTGTTCGTCGGCGTGGAAGGTGGTCAGGACGACGACCTGGGGGGCGTCGGCACGCGCGCGCAGCCGCTCGGTGGCGGTGAGTCCGTCCACGGACCGCATCCGGATGTCCATCAGCACGACGTCCGGACGGGTGCGGTCCACGAGCGCCTCGACCTCGTCGCCGTCGGTGCCCTCCCCGACGATCTCGATGTCCCCGGCCCCGCCCATCATGAGGGCGAGACCCGCCCGCACCAGCGGATCGTCGTCGACGAGCAGCAGTCTGATCGCGGTCATGGCTCCTAGGTAATCACGCGGGTACGGCGGCAGGTGCCCGGTCGCCCGGCCGTCACGCGGCCGGGGAGGCGGCGGCCCAGGGCAGCCAGGCGCGCACCTCGAAGCCGCCGTCGCCGACGGCCCGGTGCTCCAGCCGTCCACCGGCCAGCGTGGCGCGTTCGGTGAGGCCGATCAGGCCCTGCCCGGAGCCGGGGACGTGCGGGGCCTCGGTCGCGGGGGCGGGGTTGTGCACGGTGATGTCCAGGCCGTCGCCCGGGGCGCCGGTGACGCGGACGGTGACCTCGGCGCCGGGGGCGTGCTTGCGGGCGTTGGTGAGGCCCTCCTGGGCGATCCGGTAGGCGGTGCGGCCGACGGAGGCGGGGACCGCGGCCGGGTCGCCGACGTGGTTGTCCAGCACCACCTTCATGCCGGCCCCCCGTACTTCGGCGACCAGCGAGTCCAGCGCGGCCAGCGTCGGCTGCGGCCGGCCGCCCGCCTCGTCGCCGTCGGCGGCGCGCAGCACGCCGATGATCTCGCGCAGGTCCTGGAGGGCCTCGTGGGCGCTCTCCCGGATGACCCCGGCGGCCCGGGCGATCTCCTCCCGGGGCGCGTCGGGCCGGAACTCCAGCGCCCCGGCGTGCACGCTGAGCAGGGTCAGCCGGTGGGCGAGGACGTCGTGCATCTCGCGGGCGATGGCCTCCCGGGCCAGCCGCTGGGCCCGCTCGGCGCGCAGCCCGGCCTCGGTCTCGGCCCGCCGGGCCCGGTCGCGCAGGCTGACCATCAGCTGCCGTTTGGAGCGCACGAACATGCCGAGGCTGACCACGAGGAGGGTGAGCAGCACGACGAGGATGACGACGGCCAGGTACGGCAGGTCGGGGTCGGGGCGCAGCCAGTAGAAGAGCGGGACCAGCACGAGGTTGGCGGCGGTGATCCAGGCGACGTGCCGGAACGGGCGGTGCACGGCGAGCGTGAACAGCGCGACCATGGAGGCGCCGCCCGCGGTGTCGGAGGCGAAGCTGACCGGGACCATGGCGATCGCCAGACCGGTCGGCCAGCGGCGGCGCAGCCAGACCGCGGCGCAGGACAGACCGCCGATCAGCTGGTCGGCGACGGCGAGGCCGTGCGGGACGTGGGGGTCCTGGCGCATGGTGTTGGCGGCGGCCACGCCGAGGAGGACGGCCAGCAGGAAGCAGCTGAAGTCGACGAGCCAGTCACGCGCGGTGCGCCGGGGCCGGCGGCCGGCCGGACCGGCGTCGGGGTCGAGTTCATGGATCACGGCGGAGGGGAACAGCCACCGCCGCCCCTCGAACGTCCGTATAGAGATGTCACCGCTCACGGTCGACAAATCTACGCAGGACCGGTCCGTGGCACCTACTCGTGCACGGGATCGTCGACCAAAGTTGGGCCCGTGTGGACTTTCGGTGCGCCGCGCGCGCGTGCGGAGGGTCTTCCGGCGGGCACGGCCCGCCCCACGGCCGATGGTGCGGGCGGAGGACGCGGGGCGAGGGTCGTACCGTGAAACGGTTGCTGGAACTGCTCGGATTCCTCGCCCTGGCCCAGGGTGTGCTGGGGTTGCTGCACGAGGTCACCGACGGGCGGGTGGGACTCGTGCGGCGGCTCGGCTTCCTCGACCCCTACGGCGTCTACGCGAGCGTCGCGCTGATCGTGCTGGCGTGCGCGCTGTTCGCCGCCGCGGGGAGCCGGAGGTCCGGTGGCGAATGAGCCGCGCTGGATATATGCGCATGCCGGTAGTGGGCGGAAATAAAATACCCGCGCATGCAATTATGACTCCTGTGTCCACGCGCGGACCGTCTCCGACGGCCCGGCCGTCCGGCACCCACCGATGGACCTCCCAAGGAGTCGTGTGTTGAACCCGCTCTTCACCCCCTTCGACCTCAAGTCGCTGACGATCCCCAACCGCATCTGGATGGCGGCGATGTGCCAGTACAGCGCGGAGCCGGACGGTGCGGCGGCCGGCGTCCCGACGGACTGGCACTTCTCCCACCTCGCCGCGCGCGCGGCCGGCGGCACCGGCCTGATCATCACCGAGGCCGCGGCGGTCAGCCCCGAGGGCCGGATCTCCCCCTACGACCTCGGCATCTGGAACGACGAGCAGGTCGCCGCCTTCCGGCGCATCACCGCCTTCCTGAAGTCGCAGGGCACGGTGCCCGGGATCCAGCTGGCGCACGCCGGGCGCAAGGCGTCGACCGAGCGCACCTGGGTCGACCGCGGGCGTCCGATCGCCCCGGACGAGCCGCACGGCTGGACGCCGGTGGGTCCCAGCGCGGTGGCCTTCGACGAGACGTCGACGGTGCCCGAGGAGCTGACCACGGACGGCATCCGCGAGATCGTCCAGCAGTTCGCCGACGCCGCCGTACGCGCCCACGCGGCCGGTTTCCAGATCGCCGAGATCCACGGCGCCCACGGCTACCTGATCCACCAGTTCCTCTCCCCGCAGAGCAACCGGCGCACCGACGAGTACGGCGGTTCCTTCGAGGGCCGGATCCGCTTCGCCCTGGAGGTCGTCGACGCCGTGCGCGCCGTGTGGCCCGAGGAGCTGCCGGTGTTCTTCCGCATCTCCGCGACCGACTGGCTGTCGGAGAACCCCGAGGACGGCCGGAGGGGCTGGACCGCCGACGACACCGTCCGCCTCGCCAGGGAGCTGCTGGCGCACGGCGTCGACCTGATGGACATCTCCACCGGCGGCATCGTCCCCGACGCGAAGATCACGAGCGGACCCGGCTACCAGGTCCCCTTCGCGGACCGCGTCCGCAACGAGACCGGCATGCCCGTCGCCGCCGTGGGCCTGATCACCGAGCCCGCGCAGGCCGACAAGGTCGTCGCCTCCGGCAGCGCCGACGCGGTCCTGCTGGGCCGGGAACTCCTGCGCAACCCGTACTGGGCCCGGCACGCCGCGGACCAGCTCGGCGGCAGCGTCGGCGCGCCCGTCCAGTACCACAGGGCCTGACACCGGCCCGCCGGCGGTTCGGATGCGGCGACGGCGACGAAGACGTCACCGTTCGCCCGTCCCGCGCTCCGGCCGGACACTTGAAGTGAGCGCACCGCTCACACTTTCGCCGTTCCCCGTCGCGAACCGCTTCCGGACCGCCGGCCCCGGGGCACCCCGGTGCCGTGACGTCACGCCCGCGGAACGCGGCCGACACTCCGGAAGCGATGCGATCGACATGATTGTCGCGATCACCTGCGCCGTGCTCGCCGCCGCCAGCAACGCGTGGGGCACGGTCCTGCAGCGACGCGCCGCCACGGCCACGCCCGAATCCCGCTCCCCGCTCGCCCTCGTCGGGAACCTGCTGCGCAACCCCGTCTGGCTCGGCGGAATCCTCGGAGTGATCGGCTCGGCCCTGTTCCAGGCACTCGCGCTCAACTTCGGGACCCTGGCGGCCGTCCAGCCGGTCTTCATCCTCGAACTGCCGCTCGCGCTCGTCTTCGGCAGCCTCGTGTTCCGGGTCCGGGTCTCCCGGAAGGCGTGGTGGTGCGTCGCCGCGATCTTCGCGGGGCTGGCCATCAGCCTCTTCTCCGCCGCTCCCTCCGGCGGACGCGCCCAGGTCCCCGGCCTCTGGTGGGTGCCCACGATCGCCGTCATGGGCGCGGTCACCGCCGCGCTCGTCCTCGTCGGCCTGCGCCGCCCGCACGGCCTGGCACGCGCGGCCTGCCTGGCCGCGGCCGCCGCCGTCGGCAACGCGCTCACGGCGGCCCTGGTGAAGTCCGCGACGCACATCCTGTCCCGGCAGGGGGCCACCGCGTTCTTCCTCGCGTGGCAGACCTACGGCTTCGCGCTCGTCGGCTCGTTCTCCATCATCCTGCTGGGCTACGCCATGCAGGGAGGCCCCCTCATCGCCTCCCAGCCGGCGCTCACCCTCGGCGACGCCGTGGTCAGCTTCTGTCTCGGAGTCACCCTCTACGCGGAGTCACCCCGCCACGGCATGTGGCTCCTGCCAGGCCTTTTCGGGGTCGCCCTCCTCTCGTACGGCGTCGTCACCCTCTCCCGCACCCGTTGTCTGGCGAAGTGCGTCGACCGTGACGCGGAGGAGGACCCTCACCGGGCGGAACGCCGGGCGGCGACGGCGATGTAGCCGGGACGGCATGTGCGGGCACCCCGACACCCGGGACCGGAAGTCCGGCATGACGGTGCCCATGTCCACGTACCGAAAGGCCGATGCCGCGTAGGCGCCCCGGCGCCACCGACCGCGCGCTGCGCCGGTACCGGGCGTTTCCGCAGCCTCCCGGACGACGGCCCCGGTATCCGCAGGACGCGGAGTGTTCGTGCCGCGGCTGCTCCTTCGACGACGTACGGCACGCACGCGACGTGCTCGCGGAGGTCCTGCGGCAGCTGCCTCCCCGGTCCCGCGCCCGGCTGGCACGCCAGGTGCGCGCCCTGGACGCCGGGTACGCCGCCGAGCGCACGCCGCCCGATCCGTTCGCCGCCGACCGGCAGTGGCGTTCCGACCTCTGGTGGCGGCGCCGGCTGACCGGCGGTCCAGGTTAACTTCGCGAAAACGAAGGGGACGTGACGGGACTTTCCTTCAACTTGTCATTGACATGCCATACTCTACGCGCGTCATCATGGGCCCGTGAGATTCCCCCCACGAATCACCCGTACCGGCGTTGCGGGCGCCCAGCGTCCGCCCTCGTCGCGGGCGGCGCCGTCCGCGCCGTCACGGCGGACGCCGCTGCCGGCCCGGTCGGCAGTATCTGCTGCGGCGACCTGCCGTCGCAGGCGTACGACACGCTCGACCTGATCGCGTCGAACCGACGGTACGTCAGGCACAACAGGGTCCGGTCGGGTCAAGCCCCCCACGGCTGATCCGGCCGGCCTTGACGCCCGCCACCACACGCATGGCGTTGCCGGTTCTGCCACCTGTTCCGGTGACAGAGCAACGCTTACCCACGGACTGAAACCCGCGAGCTCGACGCCTGCACAGGTGTTGGCGGGCAGAGGGACGTCCGCACCGACCATATCGGTCATGAGAATGCGCCAGATCTTGTAGCCGTGAATCACGCTGGACGCCTCATCGTGACCCCCGGCTGATCCAGTAGACACTGAACTTGAATCGGCGATGTCGGGTTCGGCCGATGTGCGACAGCCCGGTCGTCCTGCCTTGTCAGCGGCGAGTCGGTTGCAGGCGCTCGATGCGGTCAAGGTCGCCGGCGAGAAGGCTCCGGTGGCTGATGGTGAAGTCTCCGTTGAGTAGGGACTGCCCTTCGCCGTAGTAGCGGCCCACAACGGCGGCGGGAAGAAAGGCGCGCAGGCTGTGGCGCATGTTCGTGGGGTAGTCGACGGGTTCGCCCCAGTCAGCAGGGGCTTCGTCGGTGGAGAGCAGGACCCAGTGGTCCACGGGCACGGCGGCGTCGACGTCCGGTGCCGCTCCGGTGTGGCTGTCCAGGGCTGGCACGGTCAGCTGGTCGGGGTCGAGGGGCGGGTACCACAGCAGCAGGGGCTTGGCGCGTTGCGCGTCGGCGTTGTCGAAGCAGCACACGGCGATGGTGTGGTCAGGAAAGTGGGCGGCGTAGAAGCGCAGGAGATCCGGGTCGAGTTCTGGGCGGCGGTGCAGCGGTACTTGCCGCAGCGCGGTGGGGACTGCGGTGGGGTCGGTGGCCAGGAGCACCGTGTAGACGTCGTGGTCGAAGACCTGGACGGGCTGCGGTTCCGCGCTCATCCACGCGATGTCGTCGGCTCCGGCGGCGACGGGTTCCACAGCGGCGACCATGCGGTGCAGGACATCGCCGGTACGCCCGGCGGAAAGGAAGTGCCTGGGGGAAAGCTGCCTGGTGGGCAGGTGCAGCAGCATGGCGTTCGGTCCGTCCGCCAGATTGACGGCGGTGTTCTGGTAGCCCAGGACGTGGATCAGGCCATGCTCCGGGTGGTGCTGCCTTCCGCAGTACACGATCGTGCCGGAGAACGCGGCCTCACCTGTCGAGATACACATGGCGGCAAGGTATCGCTCAGCCGTACATGTTCACCGAGTCGATCGCGCAGTGCGACCAGTCCAGCTCGCCGCGGGCACCGATTTCGTCGAGGCCCAGACGGTGGAGCTTGGTCCGGCCGGTCTCCGGTGCGCCCTCACCCCGTGTGTGTGGAGAACAGTCCGCCGGTCGGGCCCTGCTTGTCGCCGCCCTGGGCCTTCTTGAGGGCGTTGGCGAGGCTCTCGATGGTGAGGGACTGCAGGATCACCCGGCCGTTGCCCTCCAGGGTGGCCAGGGAGAGGCCCTCGCCGCCGAAGACCGCGTTCATGAGGCCCTGGCGGTTGAGGCCGCCGACGCGCTGGACGCCGTACTGGATGCCCTCCTCGAAGGCGACGACGCAGCCCGTGTCGACCTCGATGCGGCCGCCGAAGTCGGCGGGGTTCAGGTCGATGAAGTTGCCCGCGCCGGCGATGATCACCGTGCCGTGGCCGGTGAACTTCTCCAGGATGAAGCCCTCGCCGCCGCTCATGCCGGTCCGGCCGCCCTGGAAGGCGATACCGAACTCGACGGTGGACTCGGCCGCCACGAAGGCGTCCTTCTCGGCGAACCACGCGCGCGTGCCGTTGAGCTCCAGGGCGCGCATCTCGCCGGGCAGTACGCCGGCGAAGCCGACGGTGCCTTCCCCGCCCTGCGCGCTGAAGTACTGGAACGCCAGCGACTCACCGGCGAGCATGCGCTGGCCGACCTGCATGGCGGTGCCCATGGCCTGGCGCAGCATGCCGCCCATACCGCCGCCGCCCTGCTGCTGACCGCCGCCGTTGGGCCCGCTCAGCCGGGTCTCCATGGTCACGTTCGTCGTCTTGAACAGGAACTTGCCGGCCTCGCAGTACACGGTCTGGCCGGGGAGCAGGTTGACGACGGCCATCTGCATGGCGTTGCCGACGATTTCTTGCTGAAGGGTCACGAGAGAAGAACGTAGCCGACGGCCCGGCGGTTCCCTCCGTCCGCCGCTGAGACCGGGTCCGGCGGCCCATGAGAGCCGAGGTTTCCGAGAGACGGGGACACAGAGAGGTCAGGACAGTTCGCGGTGCCTTGCGGTCAGGGCCGCCGCGCCCGCTTTCGTCGGTGTGCCGAACAGGCGCAGGCGGGAGATTCCGCCGTCCGGGAAGATGTCCACGCGCGCGTGCGTGCCCACGGCGGGGGTGGCCAGGACGAAGCGGTGATCGGTGTCCGGCTGGAGGCGGGTGCGCGGGAGGATCTCGCGCCACTCGCCGTCCTCGCCGTCCCGTACCGACACGGACGCCCAGCCCGCGCTGTTGCCCTTCAGGTACGCCGTGTCGATCCCGATCGCCCGGATCTGGGACTGGGCGACCAGGCGGTAGCGGATCCAGTCGTTGCCCTGGTCGCGGCGGCGGCGCGTCTCCCAGCCGTCGTCCATCTTGCGGGAGCGGCCGGGCTGGATGGTGTTGGTCGCGGGCGAGTAGAAGAGGTCAGAGGCGTCCTCCACCCGGCCACCGTGCTCCAGGGCGGCCACGTCGAAGGTGCCGAGCACGGTGAGCCACTCGGGGTCGGGCACCACCTCGCCGTACACGCGCAGGCGCGCGATGCCGCCGTCGGGGTGCTGGTTGACGCGGAGGTGGGTGAAGCGCTGTTCGACGGAGACGGCGAAGCCGTTCGCCGCGTGGCCGCCGACGGGGGTGCGGGGGACGAGGGTCGTCCACTTCACGTCGTCGCCGAGCAGTTCCTCCGGGGACGGCGAGCCCGCGACCGACGTGCCCTCGACCGACACCGCCTGCGGGTAGTTGCCGCGGAAGTGGGCCGTGTCGACGACGATCCCGCGGACGACGCCGGCGGCGCCGAGCCGGACCAGGGCCCAGTCGTGGTCCTCGGCGGTGGGCCAGGGGTGGCCGGCCGAGACCCCGCGGCGGCGGCGTGTCTCCCAGCCGTCCATGATCTTGCCCTTGTGCCCGAAGTGCTCGGGGTCGAACTCGGCCCGCCCCGGCACCAGCAGGTTCTCCCGCTGGGCGAAGAACTCGTCGTTGGCGGCGATGACACCGGCCCCGAGCTGCCGGTCGGCGAGGTTGGCGTACTGGGTGAAGGGGAAGTCGGCGGTGCGGTAGTCCGCGTACGGGTCGCCGCCGGAGTAGGGGTGCGCGTCGCCGGTGAAGGTCGGGATCGCCGTCAAAGGTGTTCCTTTCGGTGTCGGCCGCTGCGGGTGCGGGCGGAGCGGAAGGGAGTCAGGGGGTGCGGGTGAGGAGGTGGCCCTTCGGGGGCGTGAACTCGCCGTCCGCGACGATGCGTTCGCCGCGCAGCCAGGTGGACCGCATGACGCCGTACAGGGTCTTGCCCGCGTAGGCGGTGACCCGGTTGCGGTGCTGCAGGCCCGCCGGGTCCACGGTGAAGGTCTCGTCGGGCGCGAGGACGGCGAAGTCGGCGTCGCGGCCTGCCGCGATGGCGCCCTTGCGGTCGTCGAGGCCGACGAGCGCGGCGGTGCGGGCCGACATCCAGCGGACCACGTCCTCGAGGCCGTGGCCGCGCCTGCGGGCCTCGGTCCACACGGCGGCGAGGCTGAGCTGGAGGCCGGAGATGCCGCCCCAGGCGGTCGCGAAGTCGTTCGTCTTGAGGTCGGCCGTGGAGGGCGAGTGGTCGGTGACCACGCAGTCCACGGTGCCGTCGGCCAGCGCCTGCCAGAGCAGGTCCTGGTTGGCCGCCTCCCGGATGGGCGGGCAGCACTTGAACTCGCTGGCGCCGTCCGGGACCTCCTCCGCGGTGAGGGTGAGGTAGTGCGGGCAGGTCTCGACGGTGAGGCGGACGCCGTCCGCCTTGGCCGCCGCGATCAGCGGCAGCGCGTCTGAGGAGGACAGGTGCAGGACGTGCACGCGCGCGTGCAGGCGTTTCGCCTGGGCGATCAGCTGCGCGATCGCCGTGTCCTCCGCGTCGCGCGGGCGGGAGGCGAGGAAGTCGGCGTACTTCGGGCCGCCCTGCTGCGGGGCGGCGGCCAGGTGGCGCGGGTCCTCGGCGTGCACGATCAGCAGGCCGTCGAAGGAGGCGATCTCCGCCAGGGAGCGGGCCAGCTGCTCCTGGTCGAGGTGCGGGAACTCGTCCACGCCGGACGGCGACAGGAACGCCTTGAAGCCGAAGACGCCGGCCTCGTGCAGCGATCGGAGGTCCTTGACGTTGCCGGGCAGCGCGCCGCCCCAGAAGCCGACGTCGATGTGCGCCTTGTCGGCCGCGACCCGCTGCTTGACGCCGAGGTTCTCGACGGTCGTGGTCGGCGGCAGGGAGTTGAGCGGCATGTCGACCAGGGTGGTGATGCCGCCGGCCGCCGCCGCGCGGGTGGCGGTCCAGAAGCCCTCCCACTCGGTACGGCCGGGGTCGTTCACGTGGACGTGGGTGTCGACCAGGCCGGGCAGCAGGACGTCGTCACCGAGGTCCTCCAGGCGTGCACCCTCCGGGACGGGGGCGTCGTGGGGCAGTACGGCCGTGATCGTCCCGGCGGAGACGGCGACCGAGGCGGCCCGTGTCCCCTCCGGGGTGATGACGCGCGTCGAGCGCAGCACCAGTTCAGCGTCGGACACCCGGACCCCTCTCTCTGCCGCCGATTTACTTCCGCGAAACGGGATTTACACCCACGCAACGGAATTCAACGTTCTGTTGAAGGAGTCTTCACTCCCGCTCCCGCGCCGTCAAGGGCACACTGCATCTCAGGACGTCGACAGGCGCCCACTCTGGACGTTTCCACAAAGCGGAATTACACTTCCGGCAAGCAGAACGTAGCTATGCACAACCAGGGAGTCAACCGACTGCCGGGTAGGCTTCTGCCCTTCCGCCAGCCCCGAAAGGACCGCGCCGTGCCGACGTCCAGCGCCAGCACCCCCGACTCCGCCAAATCCGCTGGCGGCGTCCAGTCCCTGGAGCGCGCCTTCGATCTGCTGGAGCGGATGGCGGACGCGGGCGGCGAGGTGGGCCTCAGCGAGCTGTCCGCGAGCAGTGGGCTGCCGCTGCCGACGATCCACCGGCTGATGCGGACGCTGGTCGCCTGCGGCTACGTACGCCAGCAGCCGAACCGGCGGTACGCGCTCGGCCCCCGGCTGATCCGGCTCGGCGAGTCGGCGTCCCGGCTGCTCGGCACCTGGGCTCGGCCGTACCTCGCGCGACTGGTCGAGGAGACCGGGGAGACGGCGAACATGGCGCTGCTCGACGGGGACGAGATCGTGTACGTGGCACAGGTGCCGTCGAAGCATTCGATGCGGATGTTCACCGAGGTGGGGCGTCGGGTGCTGCCGCACTCCACGGGCGTGGGGAAGGCGTTGCTGGCGAACGTGCCGGACGCCGAGGTGCGGGCACTGCTGGGGCGGACCGGGATGCCGGCCGCGACCGAGAGGACGATCACCACGCCGGAGGGGTTCCTGGCCGCGCTGGCGGAGGTGCGGGAGCTCGGTTACGCCGTGGACGACAACGAGCAGGAGGTGGGGGTGCGGTGCCTGGCGGTGTCCGTGCCGGACTCGCCCACCGCGGCCGCCATTTCGATCTCCGGGCCCGCGGGGCGGGTGACGGAGGCGGCGACGGCGAAGATCGTGCCGGTGCTGCAGCAGGTGGCCGTGGAGTTGTCTCAGGCGCTGGCGAGTTCAGGGGCCTGAGAGGCGGGGGCCTGCGGGGCAGGGGCCGCTCGACCGCTGGCGGGTGCGGGTGCGCCGTGGCTGGTCGCGCGGTTCCCGCGCCCCTGACGGGGCGCTCAGCGTCTCGGCGTCTCGCCGAACAGGTCCACCGCCTGGCGTACCTCCGTCAGGCCCCGGGACAGGGCGCTCATCGAGCCGATCGCGCCCGCGATCAGTAACAGGGAGCGGCGCAGGCGGGGGATCTCCGGCATGCCGCCCGTGGCCATCGCGGCCAGGGCCGCCAGCTCGTCCTCGGCTATCGCGCGGTCCGGGAACTCGGCCGGATGCGCGGCCAGTTCACGGCGCAGCCGGGAGACCGCCGTGCGTAGTTCCGTCACCCTCGGATCCTCGTCGCTGCCGGTCACTGGCCTCTGCCCCAAGCTCCGCAACACAGCTCTCCCCCCTCTCCAGGTGCCCTGAACGATGGTCGGGCGCCCGGCGACGCGGGTCAGTAAACGCCCTCCCGCACGGAAAGCGCTACAGCGCGGACCGAATTTCAGCCCTTCGGAACCGGCCGCCCGCTCCGGCGTCGGGTATGCAGGACGCATGACGGACACGCACGACCAGATCGCCGGGCTGTTGCTGGCCGCCGGCGGTGGCAGAAGGCTCGGCGGGCGGCCCAAGGCGCTGCTGACGCACCGGGGGCGGCCGCTGGTGGAGCACGCGGTCGGGGTGCTGCGGGCGGGCGGCTGCGGGCCGGTGCACGTGGTCCTGGGGGCCCGCGCGGACGAGGTGCGGGAGCGGGCCGAGCTCGGCGGCTGCGTGGTCGTGGAGAACCCGGACTGGGCCGAGGGCATGGGGTCCTCGCTGCGGGTGGGGCTGGCGTCGCTCGCCGGGACGGGGGCGCGGGCCGCCCTGGTGTCCCTGGTGGACCAGCCCGGGATCGGGGGCGCGGCCGTGACGCGGGTGCTCGACGGGTACCGGGACGGGAACTCGCTGGTGTCGGCCGCGTACGACGGGATGCGCGGCCATCCCGTCCTGTTCGGCTCGGCCCACTGGGCGGGGATCGCCGCGAGCGCGACCGGGGACCGGGGCGCCCGCGCCTACCTCGGAGCCCACGAGGAGGCGATCACGCTCGTCGAGTGCGGGGACGTGGCCGAGCCGTACGACATCGACACGGAGGCGGACCTGGGCCACCTTGAGTGAAGGGGATGGCACCGAGCGCCACCTTTGCTCGACCCGGAGAATCTCGACGTCAACAAACCATTGAACTTCCACGATGAGGAAACTAGTATCCACCGATCAGAAGCTCCGGTCCCCTGATCGGGTGCGCTTCGCTCTACCCGGAACGCCTGGCACCCGGTGCCACCGCTGAAGGAAGTGACAGCTCATGTCCGCACCAGCGCCGTCTCCGCCGGCCATCGTCGACGCCGAGCCCCTGCCCCGGCAGGAGGAGGTCCTCACCGACGCGGCGCTCGCCTTCGTGGCCGAGCTGCACCGGCGGTTCTCGCCGCGCCGTGCCGAACTCCTCGCCCGCCGCGCCGAGCGCCGCGCCGAGATCGCCCGTACCTCGACCCTGGACTTCCTCCCGGAGACCGCCGCCGTCCGCGCGGACGACTCCTGGCGGGTGGCCCCCTCCCCCGCGGCGCTGAACGACCGCCGGGTCGAGATCACCGGTCCCACCGACCGCAAGATGACCATCAACGCCCTCAACTCGGGCGCCCGGATCTGGCTCGCCGACTTCGAGGACGCCTCCGCCCCGACCTGGGAGAACGTCGTCCTGGGCCAGCTGAACCTGATCGACGCCTACAGCCGGAACATCGACTTCACGGACCCGGCGAGCGGCAAGTCGTACGCCCTGCGCCCGGACGAGGAGCTGGCGACGGTCGTCATGCGGCCGCGCGGCTGGCACCTGAACGAGCGGCACGTCGAGGTGGACGGCGAGCAGGTGCCCGGCGCCTTCGTCGACTTCGGCCTCTACTTCTTCCACAATGCCCAGCGGCTGCTCGACCTCGGCAAGGGACCGTACTTCTACCTCCCGAAAACCGAGTCGCACCTCGAAGCCCGGCTCTGGAACGACGTGTTCGTCTTCGCCCAGGACTACGTCGGCATCCCGCAGGGCACCGTCCGCGCCACCGTGCTGATCGAGACGATCACGGCCGCGTACGAGATGGAGGAGATCCTCTACGAACTGCGCGACCACGCCTCGGGGTTGAACGCCGGCCGCTGGGACTACCTGTTCTCCATCGTGAAGAACTTCCGTGACGGCGGGCCCCGGTTCGTCCTCCCGGACCGCAACGCGGTCACCATGACGGCTCCGTTCATGCGGGCCTACACCGAACTCCTCGTCCGCACCTGCCACAAGCGCGGCGCGCACGCGATCGGCGGCATGGCGGCCTTCATCCCGTCCCGTCGCGACCCCGAGGTCAACAAGGTCGCCTTCGAGAAGGTCCGCGCCGACAAGGACCGTGAGGCGAACGACGGTTTCGACGGCTCCTGGGTCGCCCACCCCGACCTGGTCCCGATCGCCATGGAGTCCTTCGACCGGGTGCTCGGCGACAGGCCCAACCAGAAGGACCGGCTGCGCGAGGACGTCCACGTCGAGGCCGCCGACCTGATCGCGGTCGACTCGCTGGAGGCGAAGCCGACCTACGCCGGTCTGGTCAACGCCGTCCAGGTGGGCATCCGTTACATCGAGGCGTGGCTGCGCGGGCTCGGCGCGGTGGCCATCTTCAACCTCATGGAGGACGCGGCCACCGCGGAGATCTCGCGCTCGCAGATCTGGCAGTGGATCAACGCGGGTGTCGAGTTCGAGAACGGCGAGAAGGCCACGCCGGAGCTGGCCCGCAAGATCGCCGCCGAGGAACTCGACGCCGTCCGCGCGGAGATCGGCGACGAGGCCTTCGCGGCCGGCCACTGGCAGCAGGCCCACGACCTGCTGCTCACCGTCGCCCTCGACGAGAACTACGCGGACTTCCTGACCCTGCCCGCGTACCAGCAGCTGCGCGGCTGAGCTACTCCGGCGCCGGCTTGTCCGAGTGGCCCAGGGACTTCCCCGGGGCCACTCGGTCGCGTACGGCCTGCTTCACGGCCGTGGGCTCGGGGAACCCCTGTTCGCGCCGGTCCCAGACCACCTCGTCACCGACCCGTACGACGAAGACGCCGCCCTTGCCCGGCTTCAGCGCCAGCTCCGTCAGCTCGGTCTCGAAGGTGGTCAGCAGCTCCTGCGCCAGCCAGGCCGCCCGCGGCAGCCAGCGGCACTGGGTGCAGTACTCGATCTCGACCCGTCGGCTGTCATTCATCCGAGGTGCACCGACCAATCCTGTTGGGCCGCCGGCTTGCCGTGCAGGTCGGGGACCTGTTGCAGCCAGGCCGGGCGGCCCCGCCGGGTTCTGGCCGCGCGCGCGGCCTCCTCGGCCGCGAGCTGGTCACGGCCCGGGAAATCGGTGGGGAGCCACTCGGCGGAGGCCCGCACGCGGGCCAGCAGGTAGCCGATGTAAGCCTCGCGCATCTCCTCGGGCGTCCCGAAGCCGGTGAGCCAGGCGTCCGGGACCTCGGCGAGGACGTCCCGGAGCAGCTGCTCGGTCACCCTGGGCGCGAGTTCGGCGTCGGCGGCCCGGGTGTCGGGGCCGTACCGCCCGAGGGCGTGGTGCCGGAAGTCGTACGGCTTCCCGGGGGCCGAGGTGTCCCAGCGGTGGTGGAAGACGAGCGCGGCACCGTGGTCGATGAGCCACAGGCGCGGGGGTGCGATGCCGAGGGTCGGCCAGACCATGAGGTTGGAGCTGTGCACCGTACGGTCCACGTTGACGGTGAGGGCGTCCAGCCAGACGACGCGGCCGGCCTCCAGTGGGTCCACCGGGAAGACCTCGGCGACCTCGGGGGTGAAGTCCTCCGCGCCGGGCAGGAAGTCCATCCCGAGGTTCACCCCGCCACTGGCCGCGTGCAGGTCGCGCACCTCCTGGTGCGGCTCGTCCCCGGCGATCACCGGGTCGAAGTGCACCAGGACCAGCTCAGGGAACCGCAGCCCGAGCGCCCGCGCCAGCTCCCCCACGATCACCTCGGCGACCAGCGCCTTGCGCCCCTGCGCGGACCCGGTGAACTTCACGACGTACGTCCCCAGGTCGTCGGCCTCGACGATGCCGGGCACGGAGCCGCCGGTGTGCAGGGGCGCGACATAGCGGGTTGCGGTGACCTCTCTCAGCATTCTGACGGGCCACCCACTTCATTGACCTTGCAATCCATGGCCTGCCCCGGAGGCGCGCAGCGGTGAGAACTGCCCCCCGTCAGTCCCCGCAGAATCTGGAGAGTGTCGACCGGCATGCAGACCTCCTCGCCTCTCCAGCAGTCCGTCCACGGCCTTCCGCCCCTTGGCGCCGGCCTCCGGTATGAAGTGAACATAGTAACCGAGGGTGATCGCCACCGTGCACTCTCACGACTGACTTTCAGGCCCCCAGCACATTCGATGCACAGGTGTTCCGTAGCGCCGTGTCAGCGGTGCCGGCGGGAGAAGTCGGCCCCGCCGACACGGCGGGAGTTCGCAGCGGCGGTCACCCTCGCGGGCGACGATGAGCGGGGTGCCTCACTCGGAAATATCTTGGCTCAGCCACCGAAAGACCCACTCTTGTACGTCACCACTCGGCCTTCACGAAATGGGTGACCGTACGACTAAAGCGGAAAATCACATTTCCATGGAACATCCAGCTCTTCGGGGTCGGCACCCGCCCGGATGACCGACTCGTCAACATCGTCGATCGACGAGACGACCTCGTCATGGACGATCGACATGTTCCCGTCATAGATGTCATTGCCGTCGGCCAACAGGTCACGAAGAACTTCGAATGCACGAACTCTGAATTCTCCGGATCGAAGCGGTATAACCCAGATCCACGACTCGCTCTCTGCGGAGCTGGGCGCCCTGCGAGCAGCGATCTCCGATTTGGACATGAGAAGCCGGTTCATCGCCTGAATCTGCATGTCAGGGCTCCCAGAAGATTCGAACGATCGGACCGTCGAAGGTATGGACTTGAAGATGCGGAAGATCCCCGTCACGGTTTCCTTCACCGTGCCCAAGGACTCGGCCGTCCTCCCCGAGCTGGTCATCCCAGTGATACGTGCCGCGCTTGGTTCCGAAGTACTGCTTTGTTCCGACGCCGTCCATTCCGGATGCGTTCCTGTACCCTTCCCCTTGATACGTCCGAAAGAAGAGTTCTTCCGCTTCAGCACGACTCTTTACCGTGACGCTCGTCGCGCCATCAGCCAGAGATTTGAACGCTCTGGAAACGCTTCCGCTCGACCACGGAATACAACCACCGGAGTTGTGAACCAGAACCGGTATGTTCCCCGCCAGCACATAGTACGTGTGGAGTTGCTGGACGCTGAGGTTGTACATGTCCGCGGCACCGGGGCGGGCAATGACGGCGTCGATGCGTACGTGGTGGTCGGTGACGGTGTTGAGGACGTGACCGGTCTTGAGTTTGCCGGCGGGGATCCAGGTATGGAGAGTGTCGTCCCAGAAGGGGTGACGGGACGTGGTGTGGAGCGTCGCTTCGTGACCGTCTGCCCCGCGGATCGTCACATCGACAAGGTCGTCGTCGTGGTGAACCAGGCGGGCTGTGACCTTGCGCGAGCCGCGGTGCTTACCGGTGACAGGGTCGGCGCTCTCCACCCGGTCACCGGGTTTGATGCTGCCGATGGCTTTTGCCTTCCGGCCCGCCATCAGGACCGGTGTCTGCGGATCGAAGCTGCAGAGGGGCACACCCTCCTCAGCAGCCTCCTCCGCCAAGCCCCCCTTGGCGAACATTCCCTCAGCCAGATCACCGAGGGACTGGCACAGACTCACAGCCTCGCAAGGGTTGCTCGGCACATCCTTGATGTCGGCCCAGGTGTGGTAGTACTGCTGGAATCCCTGGCACGAACTGGTCCACAGAAGATCTTCACCGGTGCACCGTTCCCGGAAGTACAGTTCGACGTTTCTCGCCGGGGAAAGGTCAGAACGGTACGTCCCGTAGTTCACCATCATCTTGATGGTGGGTACCGGATGCGCGCTGTTGAAGCTCTTCATGAGCTTCATCGGCGGCAGTGTGCCTTCGTCTCCGGGTGCGTCGTAGCTGGTTCCGTCGTAGTCGGGCGACTGGGGATCGTTGTGCGACTTGTAGGTCCCGTAGGTGCCGTTGCTGCCGGAGCAAAAGGCGCTCGGGTAGCACGATTCGAGACCGGTCGGGTCCGCTGAGGCGACGGGGTTGTCGGCGGCGTAGGTGTAGCCGCCGAGTTGCTGGGGGTCGGTGGCCTCCAATACCGGGTCGATGCTGATGAAACGGCCCAGCGTGGGGTCGTACTTGCGGGCGCCGACGTCGGTGTAGCCAGTGCTCTTGTCCTGTGGCGAACCCAGATATGAGTGGGTGGGATCGGGCCAGGTGACGGTGTTGGCGCTGCTGCGTGGCTGGCCGTAGGGGGTGTACTGCTGGCGGGCGACCTGCTGGCTGGTGGTGTCCATCGACAGGGTCGAGGTGCCGTGGGGGTCGTTGAAGAGGTACTTCACTCCGCCACCCGCGAGGCTGGAGCGGATGGCCACGGGGGCGCCTGCGCCGCCATGGCTGTAGGTGCGGACGGCCCCGAGCAGGGTGTTGGGGGTGACGCTGGTGTTGACGACGATCTCGGTGTCGCCGGCGAAGAGCGTGGTCTGGCCGGGGTCGCGGCGGATGAGCTGGTTGCCGTCGGCGTCGTAGAGGTACTTCGTGCTCGTAGGGCTGGCGCCGGTGGTGTCCACCTGGGCCAGGTGACCTTCGTCGTCCCAGGTCAGGGTCTGGCCTGGGCCGCTGGTGGGGGTGCGGGTGTGCAGGTTGCCGTTCTCGTCGTAGCCGAAGGCCGTGGGGTTGGTACCGCCGGTCGTGGCGGTGAGCGTGTGGGGCTGGGCGCCGGTGGAGTTGCAGTTGGCGGTACAGCCGTCGGTGTAGGTGGTGGTGACGGTGCTGCTGGTGGTGCCGATGGCGTGATCGATGCTCTGGTGGCGGTTGCCGATGGCGTCGTAGCTGAAGGTCTGCCAGTACGAGCCGGGCGCCGTGGTGAGGGTGGTGCTGGTGGGCGGTTTTGCGGTGCAGTTGTCGTTGGCGGTCCAGGCGTCGGTGAGCCGGGCCAGGGCGTCGTAGGTGAAGCACTGCTGGTCGGTGACGGTGGTGCCGGTCTCCGACTGCTGGTCGGTGATGGAGGTGGGGTTGCCGGAGGCGTCGTAGGCGTACTTGGTGTCATCGACCGTCGGGCCGGGCGCCTGGGTCCGGCTGATCACACGGTCCGTCAGCCGGAGGGTCTGGGCGTCGTAGTCGTAGGTGGTCGTGGCCGGGTTGGTCGAGGCGCCCTGGGTGACCTGGGACAGCGCGCCGAAGTCCGTGTAGACGGTCGAGCCCGCATAGATGGTGGCGCTGCTGCTGGATTCGGTCGGGTTGCCCAGCGCGTCGTGGGCGTAGGTGATGACCTCGTTGTTGAGTCCCTGGGTGCGCGGATCGCTCTGCGAGGCGAGCAACTGGTCGCGGGGAGTGTAGGTGTAGGTCGTGGTGTAGGTCGAGGGCAGCGGGGCCTCGGAGTCGGGCAGGGTGATCTTCGTGCCGATCGGCTTGCCGAGGGTGGTGTAGCCGGTGGCGGCGACCGTGTAGCCGCCGGTTGTGCCCTGGACGTAGCGGGTGGAGGAGGACGGCAGACCGATCCGCAGCGTGTCGTAGGCCCATGAGGCGAACTGGAAGTTGGACTTCGACTTGTCGGTGGCGGTGAGCTTGCGGCCTAGAAGGTCGTAGGTGTAGTCGAGTTCGACCTGCTTGGCCTCGTCGGTGGTGGACACGAGGTTGCCGGCGTCGTCGTAGCCATAGCTACTCTTTCCCGCATCCGGGTCGGACTGGCTCCTCTTGCGGCCCAACAGGTCGTAGTCAAACGTCCACACCGCCTTGTCAGGGCCCGTGACCTGGTGCAGCTGGCCCCCGGCCGTATATCCGTAGGTCGTGGCCGAGGGGGTGCCGCCAGTGGCGGTGAAGCCGGCGGCCGCGGACCCGGACACGGTGGGCGGGGCGCTGTACTGGTCGAGTTCGGTGGTCTGGCCGCGTGCGTCGACGACCTTGGTGGAGGCCACCCCGCCCTTGGGCGGCAGGACGGTGGTCTTGTCTCCGGTGTAGGCAGTGGTCGTGTTCCAGGTCTTGGACCCGTTGTGTTCCTCGGTGACCAGGTCGGTCCGGCCCTGCCCGTCGTAGTCGGTGACGGTGGTGTCGGGGACGGTCACCTGGGAGACCGGGATCAGGGTGCTGCGGGGGCTGCCCGAGACGCTGTAGTTGTTGTTGGTGACGACCGTCCAGCCGTGGGAGTCGTACTGGGTGTCCGAGACCGCGGTGCTGGAGTTCTCCGCCGTCGCCTGGACCTGCAGGGGCCGCAGCATCGCGTCGTACAGCGTCTCGCTGGTCGAGTAACTGCCGTTGTCGAGCAGCGTGTTGGCGGCGACAACCGACGGTGCCGACTGGGACATGCTGTAGGTGTAGGTCGTGTTCGCCGGTGCGCTGTTGGCCTTGACCTCGTTGGGCAGCCACACCCCGATCAGACGGCCGAGCGCGTCGTACGTAAGTGAGGTGAGCAGGCCGGCCGCGTCGGTCTTGGCGGTGGGCAGGGCTCGGGCCGGGTCCAGGGTGTTGCTCGCGAGCTCGCAGTCCTTGGAGGAAGCGGTGGCCGTGGAGCAGTCCGTGCCGGGCGTGACCTGGGTGATGACCGTGCTGCCGGTGGGCAGCGCGCCGCTCGCCGGGGTGTAGGAGGTGAACACGGTCCGGGCGAGGCTCTTGCCGTCCGGCGAGGTCGAGTTCGGGGTCCGGGTGACCTTCGCCGTGCGGCCGTAGGAGTCGTACCTGGTGGCGGTCTGGTCGACGAAGGCGGTCGCACTGGCACCGCTGGCGGCGGATGCCACCTGGACGAGGGTGGCGTCACCGGTCTTGGGCAGGGCCGGACTCGTCTGCCCGTCACCGTCGTAGGCGAAGGCGTTGGTGTCGTAGGAGGTGCGGGTGTCGGAGATCAGGGTGCCGCCGGGGGTGGCACCTGCGGTCGAGCAGTCCTGCGCCGTGGTGATTGTCTCGGCCGGCACCACCACGGTGTCCGTACTACCGGTGAGGTAGCGGGTATAGGTGCACTTGGCGACGTTGTCGCCCGCCGTGGGCTCACCGCGGTCGTCGGCCTGCACGGACATGCCCGTGGTCGACTTGCCCAACGCCGTGTTGTAGAAGGTGTCGGTCTCGGTCTTGCGCCAGCCGTAGGACACGGCCTGGCGGGTCAGCGTCTTGGCGGTGCGGACCATCTGCGCCGTCAGATCCGGCACGCCACTGCGGCCGCGGGTGGCCGTGGGACCGATGATCGTGGGAACCGTGACGACGGCCTTGTCCAGGCTGCCCGCGGCACTGGTGTAGGTGTCGGTCTCGAAGGTCTGCCCCGCCAGAGCGTTGTCGTCGGCGACCGAGGTGGCGCCGTCCTGGCTGGTCAGCGCCGGTACCGAGCGGGTCTTGCCGCCGGGCAGTGTGTCGCCGTTCATGCCCAGGAAGTAGTACGTCTTCGTCAGCGTCTTCTGGTCGTGAACATCGGCGCCGTCCGTCTTGTGGAAGACGGTGGGGTCGCCGGTGGTGACGTCCACTTCCGGAAAGCCCCGGAACTGGCCCCAGGTACGGTTCTTCGCCTTGACGAGTTCGTTGTCGTCATGGTGCCAGCCGGGGTTGCCCTTGTAGGCGTAGTCCGTCTCCAGCTTGGGCTGGGTGCCGTCCTGGTAGGAGTTGTTCGGGTCCTCGGTGACGACCGAGGTGACCTTGTACTTGTAGAACCAGTCCATCCACGGCGCGGGCTGCCCGTCAGGGGTCCAGTACACCGGGAAGCACGACAGCGTGTTGGTGGAGGCGAAGGCCTGGGCAGCCGCGTCCGTGGGGTCGTCCGGGTCGCTGGCCGGGGCGCTGGAGCAGTTGGGTCGGTCGTAGCTGACCGTTGTCTGCGCGCCGGACTCGCTGGTGACCACCTGAATCCGGTCGTGGTACATCAGCGGCATCTGCGGGATCGTCCCGACCCGGTTGGGCAGCTGCAGCGGCGGGTCGAAGCTCACCGCCGGAGTCGAGGTGCTGCCGGAGGCTCCGCCCAGGGTGTCCAGGCCGGTGCGCTGGATGGAGTCCAGCCAGAGCGTGGGGGCGTGGTCGCCGCCGTCGGGGAAGGACTGGGTGAACGTGTACTTGTCGACCTGCTTGGTCGCCCCGCCCGACTGGATCTGGGTGGTGATCGACGTCAGGCGCTTACGGGACCAGAAGCTCGGGCCGTGGTTGGTGCAGCTGGCGTCCTTGGTGCAGTTCAGGTCGATCGGCACGTCCGGCCAGTACGCGGCGTTGGCGGGCGTGAACTGGCTGTCCGCACAGGTGTTGCCCGACGGAGTGCCGGCGATGCACCGCTCCGCGGTGTCGAAGACGATCTGCTCCGGCGCGGTGGCCGAGTAGATCGTCGAGGAGGTCATGCCGTAGTCGACGCGGGACAAAGTGCCGCTGCGGGTGTACGACACCGCGGTGTCCTTCATGTCCGCGCCGTAGTAGCCGGTATCCGGCGTGTAGTACCAGGCGGTGGCGTTGCTGTGGGTGTCGACCACGTAGTCCAGGTTGAAGCGGTAGCCCAGCGTGCAGGAGGTGGCGGCGAAGTCGGTGCTGTCCGGGCAGTCGGACACGCCGCTGTGCGCGTGGTAGACCGGTTCGGTCCACACCGACTTCGTCTCGTCCTTGCCACTGCTCCAGCCAGGCAGGCGGTTACGGCCGAAGAAGTACTGCACGCCACCTTCGGTGACCTTGAAGTACTCCCCGTTCGCCGTACCGTTCGTGGCGCCGGTCAGGTCCTCGATCTTGGTCGTGGAGCTGTCGTCGGCGGGGCGGAAGGTCTTGGTCGAGTCGTCGTAGACGATGTCGGTGGACTTGCCGTTCAGCGACAGGGTGAGGATCTGTCCCGCCCAGCACTGGTCGCCGTCGTTCTTCGGCGCCCCGGACGACGAGTCGTCCCTGCAGGACTTGTACGTACGCTCGACGTAGTTCTCCGCCGAGGTCCAGCCGTCACCCAGCCACGAGGACTGGTTGTTGGTCCCCTCGGTGCGTGCGTCCTGGCCGGCGGAGCTGTAGGCGAGATCGACGTTCGGGACCGCGCCGCCGATCGCCGGCGGCACCGAGATCGGATAGCTGTAGGTGAACGCGCCCGTGTTCCCGGAAGTCGACCAGGAACCGCCGGGCGACAGGCTGGTCGCCGAGTAGTCACCCGACGCACCCGAGGTGCCCGAGGTCGCCGCCATGACCACCGTCGCACCGGACGACGTCGTCGCCGAGCGGGCAGCGCCGGCGGCACCCGACGACACCACGCCCGGGCCCGGAACGGTGACCTGGGCGGACAACGGTGTTCCGGCGGCGGTGCGCACGGCGCTCTGTGACTGGCACTTGAACAGCTTCGGCGTGGTCAGGGCGCAGGCGGGCAGCTGGACCAGGTGCAGGCGGGCGGCGAAGTCACCGCCGAAGGCGTAGCGGAACGCCGAGTCGTCTACCTGCAGCGCGACCCTTCCGGCACCGGGGCTGGTGCGCTGGAGAGTGAAGAGCACACCGTGAACACCGGCCGCCCGCGCGGCCTTCTGGTCCAGCACGGTCACCCGCACCCGCTGCGATCCGGTGACGGCGCCCGCCTTGGACCCGGCTCCTGCCACGGCTCCCAGCAGGACCGGCGTGCCCTTGGCCCGCAGCTGGGTCGCCTTGGACGTCAGCCGCGCGGAGGCGGTGGCAATCGGCAGAGTGACCACGGCACTGCCCGCTGCGGGAAGCTTCGCATGCCCATTGGGATCGAAGTGCTTGAAACTCTTGGACGTGGAGTTCCGCTTGGGCCTGGCATGAATGACGGGGACCCGCTTGTTGCGCGGAACGGCGGGAGCCGCCACATGTTCCTTCACCGACGAGGCCGCCGTGGCCACGCCGGCGGGCAGCAGGCCCACCACCAAGGCACCGGCCATCACCGCTGCCGTGCGACGAACCCTGCGAGTGGCCCAGGCCACCCGACCGCGTCTCCGCCCCGCACTCCGCACCATGCTGTGCGTCCCTTCCCCCGTCCCGGATCGCCCAAGTCCCCTTCACCTGTGGCGATTTGAGTGCACAACCGCACGGAGGCACGCGTCGATCACGTCCCCCCGCGGGAGATCACGCTAGGACTCGAGGCCGACCCCGATCCCAAAGGATCTCCACAGAAAAGGCAAAGGAACTACCCATGCTGGAACGCAAGTTGACATCAATTCGTCAAAATCCAACTCCGAGCGGGCACTTGGCCATCCAGTGACCGGATGCCCCGCGTCGAGACCTGTCGCCGAGGCACTGGCCGAGACGGCACCAGCACACGCGGTGTCCAGCGCGCCGACGGACGGGGCTCCCCACATCCGTCGACTCGCCTGGCATCGAGTACCACACGACCGTCCGTGCTCTACGGCGGCCGCCCGGCTCGTCCAGCCCTTGCGGCCCGACGCGCTGAGGATCTCGGAGGAGAGATCCTCAGCCCGCCTGCCCCTGCTCCGTGCCGGTCGTCGGCGGGACCACTCGGAGGCTCGCCATGGGCTGCACCCAGGAAAGGTCCGTGCCCTCGAGTTCGACGACGGCGCTCCAACCGGGAGTCAGTTCGGTGAACTCCCCGACGGGCTCCCGGTACATCCGGAGCACCCGGGCCGGGGAAGTCCGGTCATCCGGCGGGCTGTCCTCCGGAAGCACCGAATCGCCAGGGAAAACGCTCTTCCCCACACTGATGCAACGAGCATGACAGACCACCTTGTGCGCCGAGGGCCGCTCGTACACGATCACCACTCGCAGTAGTCCCACAGGCTCGGTACTACTCATGCTGAGGAGGCCTCCATCCAGGGTCAGAACCAATTCATGACTTTGTCGGCCACATCGGACGCCACACCGCTGCCGATGATGCCTCCGACGACACCCCCGACGACACCGCCCACGACGGTACCCGCTCCGGGTATGGCCGAGCCTATGGCCGCACCCACCTCCGCGCCGTAGGCTGCGCCCGCGAGGCCGCCCGCGAGGCCCGCGGCGTCCCGTGTGGCGGTGTGGAGCCGCTGGGCCGGCGGTGCCTTGGCGACGTCGTAGGCGGAGAGCGCCACCGCTCCGACGAAGAGGCTTCCCTTGAGCGCGCCTCCGACCGTGATGAAGCCCGCGTCGCCGCCGGCCGAGTCCGCCAGCTTGCTCGCGGTCGAGGCGGCACCGCCGCCGGAACCGCCACTGGCCCCAGCGTTCTTGGCGAACTCCTCGATCTGGGCGGGGGTCAGCTTGCGGGTCGCGATGAGGTTGGCGTCCAGGTCCGGCTGCTTGGTGGACGGATCGACGTCGATCCCCATCTTGGACAGCATGCTCCGCGCCTGCTCGACCGGGATCGTCACCCGGGCCCGCTTGGCGATGTCGCCGGCGGACGTCCCGACCCACACCTCGCTCTCGTGCGGAATCGATTGGTAGTAGTTGTCCACGATCTCCAGGTCGACGAGGTCCTGCCGGTTCAGGATGTGGAGCACGCCCTGCCCGTGGTAGTCGTTCGCGGCCTGGGTGGCGAAGTGGGTGGAGACACCGGGGTCCGAGGAGGTCGGGGTGAAGCCGGTGGACTGGATGTTCTCCGAACCGCCGAAACCCTCCGTGGAACCGCGGAAGAGCCAGTCCGTCGCGTCCGTCGGCGGGCGGTAGTCCGGCCCGGGGCCCATGTCAGCCGGGTACATCTGGCCGCTCGGGTCGGCGTTCGTGACGGGGTTGTCACCGGCGTAGGCGTAGCCGCCGAGCTGCTGCGGGTCGGTGGCCTCGAACTTGGGGTCGACGCTGATGAAGCGTCCCAGCGCCGGGTCGTACTTGCGGACGCCGACGTCGGTGTAACCGGTGGCGGCTTCCTGGGACTTGCCGAGGTACGAGTGGGCGGGGTCGGGCCACGCGGTGCCGTTCGCGTTGGCCCGCTGCTGACCGTAGGGCGTGTACTGCTGACGGGACACCTTCTGCGTGGTGGTGTCCATGGCCATGGTGCCGGTGCCGTGCGGGTCGTCGAAGAGGTAGTCGGTGCCTCCGCCGGGCAGGCTGGAGCGAACCGCCACCGCGCTGCCGGCGCCACCGTGCGCGTAGGTGCGTACGGCACCGAGCAGGACGTTCGGAGTGACGCCGGTGTTGACGACGATCTCGGTGTCGCCCGCGAACAGCGTGGTCTTCCCGGGGTCGCGGCGTATCAGCTGGTTGCCGTCGGCGTCGTAGACGTACTTGGTGGTGGTGGGGCTGCTTCCGGTGGTGTCGACCTCGGCCAGATGGCCTTCGTCGTCCCAGGTCAGGTTCTGGCCGGCGCCGCCGCCGGTGGGCGTGCGGGTGAGCAGGTTGCCCGCGGCGTCGTAGACGAAGTCGGCCGGATTGCTCCCGCCGGTGGTCTTGGTGAGGGTGTGCGGCTGGGCGCCGGTGGCGTTGCAACCGGTGGTGCATCCTTCGACGTAGCCGGTGGTGTCGTCCGCTCCACCGGTGGTGGAGTGGTCGACCACCTGGGTGCGGTCACCGATGGCGTTGTAGCTGTACGACTGCCAGTACGACCCGGCCGTACCGGCCACGGTCGCGGCGGTGGGGTCGGTGCCCTGCGCCGGGCAGGCGGCCTTCGCCGTCCATGCCTGGGACAGCCGGGCCAGCGCGTCGTACCGGTAGCACTGGGTGTCGGTGACCGTGTTCCCGGTCTCGGACTGCTGGTCGGCGGCAAACAGCGGGTTGCCGGCGGCGTCGTAGGAGTACGTGGTGTCGTCCACCTGCGGCCCGGGGGCCTGCGTGCGCGAGATGAGGCGCTCGGTGGGTTTGCGGGTCTGGTCGTCGTAGGAGTAGGTGATCCAGGCGGGGTTGCTGGACGCGCCCAGAGTGAGCTGCGAGGGCTGGCCGTAGTTGGTGTAGACGGTGCCGCCGACGTAGGTCTGGGCGCTGCTCGCGGTCGTGGTCGGGTTGCCGAGCACGTCGTGCCCGTAGGTGATGGTCTCGCCGATCAGGCCCTGGGTACGCGGGTCGACCTGGGAGGCCAGCAACTGCGTCTTGGGGGTGTAGGTGTAGGTGGTCTGGTAGCTGGTCGGCAGCGGCGCCTCGCTGTCGGGCAGCGTGATCTTCGTGCCGGTCGACTTGCCCAGTGTGGTGTAGCCGGTCGTCGCGACCGTGTATCCGCCCGTCACGCCCTGCACATAGCTGGTGGACGAGGTCGGCTGGCCGATCCGCAGGGTGTCGTACAGCCAGGAGGCGACCTTGAAGTTCTTCGCCTTGTCCGTCTCGGTCAGCTTGCGGCCGAGCAGGTCGAAGGTGAAGTCCAGTTCGTCGCCGCGTGAGTCGGTGGTGGAGAAGAGGTTCCCGGCGTCGTCGACGCCGTAGCGGCTGGTGCCGGCGTCCGGGTCCGCCTGCGAGGTCTTGCGGCCCAGCAGGTCGTAGCCGAAGGACCACACCGCGTTGTCGGGGCCCGTCACCTTGTTCTGCTGGCCGGCCGCGTTGTAGCCGTAGCGCGTGGCCTGGGAGGTCCCGCCGGTGGTGGTGAAGCCGTCGGTCGCGTTGCCGCTGACGGTCGGTGCCGCGGTGTACTGGTCGAGCTCGGTGTTCTGACCGCGAGCATCGGTCACCGTGGTGGTGGCGACCGCACCGGTGGGCGGGATGACGGTGGTCTTGTCCCCCGTGTAGGCGGTGCGGGTGTTCCAGGTCTGGGCCCCGTCGTGCTCCTCGGTGCTCCGGGTGGTGCGTCCCATCGCGTCGTGGTCGGTGACGGTGGTGGCGGGGATGGTCACCTGGGAGACCGACACCAGGCTGGAGCCCGGGTTCCCTGAGATGGCGTAGCTGTTGTTGGTGACCACGGTCCAGCCGTGCGAGTCGTACTGGGTGTCCGAGACCGTGGTGCTGCCGTTCTCCGCCGTCACCTGGGTCTGCAGGCTGCGCAGCATGGCGTCGTACAGCGTCTCGTTGACGCTGTAGCTGCCGTTGTCCAGCAAGGTGCCGGTGGACACCACCGAAGGAGCCGTGGCGGACAGCGCGTAGTTGTAGGTCATGCTGGCGGCGGCACCGGACGCCTTGTTCGCGTTGGGCAGCCAGACACCGGTCAGCCGGCCGAGCGCGTCGTAGGACAACGAGGTGACCAGACCGGCGACATCGGTCTTGGTGACGGGCAGGCCACGGGCGGCATCCAGGTCGGAGGTCGCCACCTGGCAGTCCTTGGACGAGGCGGTGGCCGGTGTGCAGGTCGCGCCCGGGGCGACCTGTGTGGCGGTGGTGGTGCTGGTCGGCAGCGCGCCGGCGGCCGGTGTGTACGAGGTCGCCACCGTCTGGGCCAGGCTGCTGCCGTCCTGGGCGGTCGAATGCGGCGTCCGGGTGGCCAGTACGACTCGACCGTAGGAGTCGTACGTGCTCTGGGTCTGGTCGACGAACTTGGTGGCACTCGCCCCGCTGGACGCCGACGCCTTCTGGACGAGCGTGGCGTCGCCCGTGCTCGGCAGGTCCGGGTTGGCCTGACCGTCGCCGTTGTACGCGAAGGCGTGCCCGTCGTACGACGTGCGGGTGTCGGAGACCAGGTTTCCAGAGGGGGTGGCCCCGGAGCTGTTGCAGTCCTGGTCGGTGACGATCTTCTCGGCGGTGACCACCACGGTCGCGTGGGTGCCGTCGAGGTAGCGGGTGAAGGTGCACCTGGCGGTGTTGCCGGTGGCACCCACCTCACCCCGGTCGTCGCTCTGGACAGCCATTCCGGTGGTGGTCTGGCCCAGTGTCGTGTTGTAGAAGGAGTCGGTCTCGGTCTTGCGCCAGCCGTAGGAGACGGCCTGGCGGGTCAGCGTTCTGGCGGGACGGACCATGTTCGCCGTCAGGTCCGCGATTCCGGTCCGGGACCGCGTGGCGGTGGGGCCGATGATCTTGGGAACGTTGACGACGGCCTTGTCGATGTCGCCGTTCACACCGGTGTAGGTGTCGGTCTCGAAGACCTGCCCGGCCAGCGGGTTGTCGTCGGCGACGCTGACGCTGCCGTCCTGACTGGTGAGCGGGGGCACGCTACGAGTCCCCGACGGCATGGTGTCGCCGTTCATGCCCAGGAAGTAATAGGTCTTGGTGAGGGTCTTCCGGTCGTAGACCTTGGCCCCGTCGGTGTAGTGGAAGACGTTCGGGTCACCGGTGGTGACGTCCACTTCCGGGAAGCCGCGGAACTGGCCCCAGGTGCGGTTCTTGCTCTTGACCGTCTCGTTGTCGTCGTAGTGCCAGCCCGGATTCCCCTTGTAGGAGTACTCCGTCAGCAACTCCGGCTCGGTGCCGTCCTGGTAGTTGTTGTGCGGGTCGATGGTGGTCACCGATTTGACCGGGTGCAGATAGAACCAGTCCAGCATCGGCGCGGGTTGTCCGTCCGGCGTCCAGTACGACGGGAAGCACCGCAGCTTGTTCGTCGAGGCGAACCCCTTCGCCGCCGCGTCCGCCGGGTCGGACGGATCACTTGCCGGGGCGCTGGAGCAGTCCGGGGTGTCGTAGGCCACCGTGGTCTGCGCACCGGTCTCGGTGGTGACCGTCTGGATCCGGTCGTGGTACATCAACGGCATCTGCGGGATCGTCCCAACCCGGTTCGCCAGCTGCAACGGCGGATCGAAGCTGACCGACGGGGTGGAGGCACTGGCGGAGGCCCCGCCGAGCAGGTCCAGGCCGGTGTGCTTGATGCTGTCCAGCCACAGGGTCGGGGCGTGGTCCCCGCCGTCGGGGAAGGACTGCGCGAAGTCGTAGCGGTCCACCTGCTTGGTCGCCCCGCCGACCTGCACCTGCGTGGTGATCGAGGTCAGACGCTTGCGTGACCAGAAACTGGGCCCGTGGTTGGTGCAGTCCGTCGCGTCCTTGGCGCAGTTCAGGTCGACCGGCACATCCGGCCAGTAGTCCGGGTTGGACTTGGTGAACTGGGAGTCCGAGCACGTGTTGCCCGCGGGCGTGCCCGCGATGCAACGCTCCGCCGTCGCGTCGAACAGGATCTGCTCCGGTGCGGTACCCGAGTAGACCGTGGACGAGGTCGTGCCGTAGTCGATGCGCTTCAGCGTCCCACCGCGGGTGTAGGCCACCGCGGTGTTCTTCATGTCCGGGCCGTAGTAACCCGTCTCGGGCGCGTAGTAGTACGCCATCGCGTTGCCGTGGCGGTCCACGACGTAGTCCAGGTTGAACCGGTAGCCCAGAGTGCAGGAGCTGGACGCGAAGTCGGTGCCCGCCGGGCAGTCCGACACCCCGCCGTGCGCCTTGTAGACCGGCATCGTCCAGGCCGACCTGGTCTCCTCCTTGCCGGAACTCCAGCCTGGCAGGCGGTTCCAGCCGAAGTAGTACTGGATGCCGTTCTCGGTGACCTTGAAGTACTCGCCGTTGTCGGTGCCGTTGGTCGCGCCGGTCAGATCCTCGATCTTCGTGGTGGAGTCGTCCTGCGCGGGGCGGAACGTCCTGGTGCTGTCGTCGTAGACGATCGGCGTGGACTTCCCGTCCAGCGACAGGGTAAGGATCTGGCCGGCCCAGCACTCGTCGCCGTCGTTCTTGGGCGCGTCCGACGACGAGTCGTCCTTGCAGGACTTGTAGGTCCGCTCGATGTAGTTGTCCGAGGTCGACCAGCCGTCACCCAGCCACGAGGACTGGTTGTTGGTGCCCTCGGTACGCGCGTCCTGGGTCGCCGAGTTGTAGTTCAGGGTCAGCGTGGGTGCCGAACCGCCGATGGCTCCGGGCACGGCGATGGGGTAGTTGTAGGTGAAGGCGCCGGTGTTGCCCGCAGTGGACCACGTGCCACCGGACGACAGACTGGTCGCCGTGTAGTCGCCGGACGAGCCGCTCGTACCCGAGGTCGCGGCCAGCGCCACCAGGCCGCCGGAGGCCGCGGCGGTGTGTGCGGAAAGGGTCTTGGACGTCGTCGTCGCCGGCAGCGAGACCTGGGCCGACAACGACGCGCCGGCCTTGGTGCGCAACGGGGTCTGCGACTGGCACCGTGGCAGTCGAGGGGTCGTCAGCACGCAGGCCGGCAGCCGCACCAGGTGCAACCGGGAGGCGTAGTCGCCGCCGAAGGCGTTGCGGAAGGTCGCGTCGTCCACGTCGACCTCGACGCTGCCGGAGCCGGTACCGCCCATGCTGCGCAGGGTGAACAGCACGCCGTGCACTCCGGCGGCCCGCGCGGTCTTCTGGTCGACCGTGGTCACCTGGACCCGGCGCGCCGTGGTGCCCGAACGCACCGCCGACAGCAGCACCGGCGACGACCCCGCCCGTACGCGCGATACCGTCCGCTGCGAGGACGCCGAACCGGCCGCCGCGTGCGCGGAGCGCCCGCCGGTGGGCGGAGCGGTCAGCGACACCGTCGAGCTCCCCGCACCCGGCAACGACGCGTGCCCCGCGGGATCGAACCGTGTGAACCCCTTCGACGCCGCTGCCGCCTTCGGCTTCGCGTGCGTGAAGGGAATCCGCTTGTCCTTGGCCACGGCTGGGGCGGAGACGTGCCGATGCCAACCCGGCGCGGCCATCGCGTCCGCCGCGGGGGCGAGCATGGTCACCACGAGGACACCCGTCGTCGCGAGGCTGAGGCCACGGAACCGTCTGACGCCCCGTCGTATCCGTCTTCCCAACCCGGCCGTTCGTGTCATGGTGAGCCCTCCCCCGTTCCCGGCCCAGGGCACGGCGAAGCCGCCCCCGGGTGTTGCTGTGGGCACCCAAGTGGCCTTCGGTCAGGGCCGGTTGAGCGCACGCCAAAGCGGGGACACAGTTGATCAAGCCCCCACGGAAGCTTCACGCTAGATCCTGGGATCAACACAGCTTGCAAAGCGCACGCACATGGATTGCAAAGGAATCCCCCAGGGTTGAACCCAATTTGACTTGCATACGTCAAAAACGGACCTCGTTCGGTCACCAGGCGATCAATCGACGATGGACCCGGCTCACACCGGCCCCACAGAATGCACCTCGGCGCGGGGCCCACGGGGGGACCGCCCGAGACCTGCAAAGGATCCCGACTTCGAATGTCCGCCTTCCGCACACGCATGCCCGCGTCCAGACGGCCCGTGCCAAGACCCGTCGCCGTCGCTGTCGTCGCGGCCCTGGCCGCCGGCTCGCTGACCGCCACGGTGACGGCCCACGCGGCGCCTGCCGCCGCCCAGTCGTCGCACCCGAAATCGCACAGCCCGCGTTCCCAGTCCGCCGGCCGGCGTCTCAACGCCACGGAGGCGGCGTCCGCGCGGGCGAAGGCGACCGGCAAGCCGGTGACGATCGACCAACTCACCGACACCGGAACGCTGGTGGTGGCCAATCCGAACGGCACTTTCACCCGCACCGACTCCTCGATGCCGCAGCGCACGCTGCAGCACGGGAAGTGGGTGCCGATCGACACGAAGCTGGTGCGGCAGGCGAACGGAACCTGGGCGCCCAGGGCAGCCGTCACCGACGTGACGTTCTCCGACGGCGGTTCGGGCGCGCTGGTCACGATGCGCAGCGGCAGTGACCAGCTGGGCTTCTCCTGGCCGGGCAAGCTGCCTGAGCCGGTGATCTCCGGCGCCACCGCCACCTACCCCGACGTCCTGCCGCAGGTGGACCTGCAGCTGACCGCGGACGCCTCTGGTTACTCCTCAATCCTCGTGGTCAAGTCCCGTAAGGCGGCGGCCGATCCGCGCCTGCGGAGCCTCACGTTGAATACCACCTCCTCCCATGTCGCGGTGACTCCCACCCGTGACGGTGGGACCCGGGCCACAGACAAGCGCACCGGCGAGACGGTGTTCCACAGTGACACCGCGCTGATGTGGGACAGCGCCGGCAAGAAGTCCTCCGGCGCGCCGACGGCCCACACGGCGACCGTCTCCTCGGCCCGTGCCGAACAGAAGGCAGCCGCCAAGGTCGGCAGGCACCGCGCCCAGGTGCGGGTGAGCCTGCACGACGGCAGGCAACTGCTGCGCCTGGACCAGAAGTTGCTGACCGCCAAGAGCACCACCTACCCGGTCTACGTCGACCCCGAGTGGAGCGGCAGGCCCTCCCAGCTGGACTGGGCGCGGATCTCGGACAACGGGTGGAACGTCTACAACTCGACGTCCACCTCGGGCGCGACCAACGCCCGCGAGGGCTGGGACAACTCCTCCCCCGGCAACGGAGAACGGGCCCGCACCTACTACCAGATGAACACGAGCGGCATCAAAGGCGCGGTGGTCACACACGCCTCGCTGTACGTGAAGCAGCTCTCCGCCGCCTCCTGCTCGGACACCCCGGCCGCCGTCTACGGCACCGACCGCCCCGCCGGGTGGAGTTCGTCGTCGCTGTACTGGGGTCATGAGCCCGGCGGGCGCACCGGCTCGCTGGGCACCAACCCCAAGAGCCACGAGGCCGGTACCTGCCCGGTCACCGACGGTGCCAACTCCTGGGTCAGCCCGCCGTCACTGGAGTTCGACGTGACCTCCCGGGCGCAGAGCGCGGCGGCCGGTGGCTGGAAGAGCATGACGCTGATGGTCCAGTCGCCCGACATGAACGACGCCACGCAGTGGAAGCAGCTCGCTTATGGCGGCGGCGCCACCATGTCGGTCACCTACAGCTACCGGCCCAAGCTCAAGAACGGCACCGGCACCCCCGCCATCAAGCCGTCCACGGTGAACCTGGGCAAGACGATGACCACCACCCACACCCCGACGCTGTCCGCGCGCGCGGTCGACCCCGACCTGGCCGGCGGAAGCGAACTGGTGCGCATCGAGTACAACGTCTACAACTCCTCCGGCACCCTGATCCACCAGGGCTTCGGACCCAGCACGGACTCGAAGAAGCGCGCCAGGTACAACACCAACGGCAGTGACTGGACCACGCCGAGTCTGCCGGACGGCACCTACACCTGGAAGGCCACCGCACAGAACGCGGCCGGCTACTGGGCGGGCACCGGATCGGGCATCTGGACCAAGACGCAGACCTTCACGGTGGACACCAGCGCGCCTCCCGCGCCCACGGTGACCTCAAGTCAGTTCCCGGCCAAGCAGATCGGTGCCGCCTACGGCGACAAGGGCACCTTCACGATCAGCAACAACCACACCAACAACATCACCGGCTACCTCTTCGCGCTGGACGCCACGCTCGGCAACACGGTCTACAGCAGCACCGTCACCCACTGGACCACCAGCACGACGATCGCGCCGGGCCACGTCTACTACGCCACCTCGGACAACGGCCCCGGCACCGGCACCGCGGTCCTCAACGGCAGCGCCTCCCCCGCCTTCGCGCCCGCCAAGGCGGGACCGCACACGCTGTACGCCAAGGCGGTGGACCAGGCGGGCTCGACGTCCATCACGCAGACGAGCTACGCCTTCTACGCCGGCACCAGCACCCCGACGTACGCCTACGGCGACAAGATGATCACCGGCTGGACGGCGACCAACACCGACGGCACGACCACCGCCGTGCCCAAGGCGACCACCACGTCCAAGGGCGGTCAGCTGATCAGCCAGGCCGCTTTCAGCGGTTACGAGTTCGCCGACGGCTACCAGGCCATGCTGGCCAACAAGAGCACCACCTCGAAGGTGGTCAGCGGTGACACCGCGACGTTCGGCTTCGACATCCCCAAGGACGGTCCCTGGAGCTTCGGGGCCAACCTGACCAAGGCCAAGGACTACGGCATCTACAACCTGGTCCTGGACGCGGGCAAGTCCACCCAGGCCACCCTGCTCAGCGGCTTCGACGCCTACGGCTCGTACACCACCACCCGGTTCGTCAACCTCGGCATCCCCAAGGACGCGAACGGCCAGCTGCTCACCCTCAAGCAGGGTGCGCACACCCTGACCCTCACCCTGACCGGCAAGAACCCCAGCTCCGCCGGCTACCAGGCCGGCCTCGACGTGCTGCGCCTGGCGCCGGCGCTGACCTGCGCGATCAACAGCACGGGCAGCTGCCTGAACAACACCGCGACCAGCACCTTCACCACCACCACCAGCACAGCCGACGCCGACGGCTCCGGTAACAGCATCAACTCCACCGACCTGACCGGCACTTCGGGCTGGCAGAGCGGCAAGTCGGTGACCGTCGACGGCACGAGCATCGCGCTGCCGAAGTTCGGCACCGGCACCTACGACAACATGCTGGCCTCCGGGCAGACCGTCACCGTGCCGAGCAGCGGCACGGTGAACACCGGCGGCGCCGTGGTCTTCCTGGCCTTCGCCACCGGCGGCGCGGCCAAGGGCGCCACCGGCACCGTCACCTACGCCAAGAACAACTGCCTGGACCCGAACGGCGCCCCCGCCGACCAGTCGTACACGCTGGACACCGTGCCCGACTGGCTGAGCGGCCCGGCCTCCGGGGCCACACTGACCCTCGTCCACCAGAACCACAGCAACAACACCCAGACCAGCCCTAGCCCCGGCCCGAAGGTCTACGCCGTCAGCGTCCCGCTGGCCTGCCCCGGCTCGGTCATCAGCAGCATCTCCCTGCCGCTGTTCACCAACGGCGTCCAGGCCGGCCAGCCGGCACTGCACATCCTGGGCATGGGCCTGCGGCCGCTGACCGCCACCGGCAGCGGAGCCGGCGCCCAGCACTGGGTCGGCACCTGGTCCTCCGTCCAGGACACCGCCAAGGTGACGCAGTCCGGCGGCAGCGCCGCCACCGTCAACGGGCAGACGCTGCGCGTCCCGGCCCACGTCAGCATCGGCACGGACGACGGCAACGGCGTCCGCGTCCACCTGTCCAACGCCATGGGCAGCGGCCCGGTGACCTTCGACGCGGCCTCCGTCGCCCTGCAGGACACCACCGCCGGCGGCGGCGCCGCGGCGGCCGCGGCACCGGTGGCGCTGGCCTTCGGCGGCGCCGCCACGGTCACGATCCCGGCGGGCGGCGACGTCACCAGCGACCCGGTGACCCTGCACGTCGACCAGCAGGCGACGGTCCTGGTCTCCCTCCAGGTGCACGGCTCGGTGTCCGCCCTGCCCGGCCACGCCACGGCCCAGACCCCGGTCTGGGTCAGCGACGCGGCCAACCGCACCGGCGACACCGCGGCCACCAAGTTCACGCAGACCACGTACACCGGTCTGCCGTACCTGGCCGGCATCGACGTCACCACGCCGACCTCCGCCCCCACCGGCTCCCTGGTCCTCTACGGTGACCAGAGCGTCAACGGCGACACCGCGAGCGGCGACGGACAACACCACCTGAGCGACGCCATCACCGGCGCCATCGTGGGCGACGCCAACGGGGACTCCTCGGTGGACTACGGCGTGCTCAACGCGGGCACCAACAGCACCAGTCTGAGCAACAACCTGCTGCCGCAGGGCACGTCGAGCGACACCCCGACCAACGCGCTCAACCCGCTGGACCGCAACGTCCTGGCACAGGGCAACGTGCGGACCGTGCTCGTCTCCACCGGCGCCGCCGACCTGCTCAACTGCACCGGCACCGCCGACGCCTGCGCCACCGGCGTCGAGACCGGACTGGCCGCGCTCAACAGCGAGCTGAGCTCGTACTACACCGACGACGGACAGGCCTACATCAACGGGCAGCCGGTCACCCAGAACTCCAACATCACCGTCTACCTCACCACCGTCCCGCCGTTCACCGCCGCGCACCCGGGCACGGCGACCCAGGAGGCAGCGCGTGAGCAGGTGAACCAGTACCTGCTCGACAACTTCCCGACCCAGGTCATCGACTTCGCGGCGGCCGTCTCCACGGACGGCACGGCCACCTCCTCGACCGTCAAGGCGGCGGACCTCTCCAGCGGCAACCCGTCGAACACGTACTACGACGACCTCGCCGCCCGCTACCTCAACGACACCAACACCCAGGTCGTCGGCATCGCGCCGAACCTGATCGTCCCGGAGGCCACCGGCGGCGACACCCCCGACAACGAGTGGGAGCTGGCCGCCGACGGCACCGACGCACGCGGGGACAACCCGTTCACCGCGGTCGGCGGTGCGAGCTTCGGCTCGACCGGCGCCGACGCGGTCAACGCCCCGGACACCGCCATCTCCTTCGACGGCAGCACCGGCTTCCTGGAGAGCGACCACACCGCGGTCAACACCCTCGCCGACTACACCGTCTCCGCCTGGGTGAAGCTCGACTCCGCGGACAACCCGGCCACCGCCATCTGCGAGGGAACCAGCCAGCACCAGGCCTTCTACATCGGCTACGACCGGGGCAACAAGGGCTGGATGTTCCAGACCACGACCACCAACGACGACAGCGCCGACTTCCCCACCGCGGAAGGAGACACCAACACCGGGGCCCTGGGCACCTGGACCCACCTCCTGGTCACCTACACCGCACCCGTGGAAGGCGACGGCAACAGCGGCGTGATGTCCATCTACCAGAACGGCACCCTCATGGGGACCGCCGTCAACCTCACCCCGCAGTACGACTCCTCCATGCCCCTGACCGTCGGCGGCTGCGTCAACGATCCCGCCGCGACCTCGCCGTACAACGCGTTCCCGGGGTCCGTCTCGGACGTCCAGGTCTACCCCTACGCCATGACGGCGAGTGACGCCGGCGCGAACAGCGTGATCGTGCCCGCCGGCTGGCAGAACGGCATGCCCGAGGACGACTGGAAGCTCGCCGCCAACGGCGCCGACACCGCCTCTCTCAACCCGCTCACCGCGACCGGCGGCGCCACCTACGGCAGCGACGCGCCGAGCGGGCTGTCCGGCAGTGTCGCCTTCGACGGCAGCACCGGCTTCCTCAAGAGCAAGCAGAGCGCGGTCAACACCCTCGGCGACTACACCGTCTCCGCCTGGGTGAAGATCAACTCAGCCCTCGGAACCACCGCTGTCTGCCAGGGCACCACCCAGCACCAGTCCTTCTACCTCTCCTACGACAAACCCAGCGCCGCCTGGATGTTCCAGACCACCACCACCAACGACGAGAACTCCGACTTCCCCACCGCCGAAGGAGACAACAACTCCGGCCCGGTCGGCACCTGGACCCACCTGGTCGCCACCTTCCGGGCACCGGTCCCCGGAGCCTCCACCACCGGCAACATGGCGCTCTACCAGAACGGCACCCTGGTCGGGACCGCCACCAACCTCAGCCCCCAGTACGACTCCTCCCTGCCCCTGACCATCGGCGGCTGCGTCAACAGCGCCTCCGCCTCCACCCCCTACCTGGCCTTCCCCGGCTCCGTCGCCGACGTCCACGTCTACCCCCGGACACTCTCGGCGACCGAAGTCAGCGCACTGCACTGACCCGTACGGCATTGGAAGGCTAGGAGTCTCCAAGAGGTCGAAGGCCCCCGCCACTCGGCGGGGGCCTTCTTCCGCGTGGGGGGGGGTGGATCAACAACAGCCCGCCCCCGCGCAAGCCGACAGCAGCGTGACCGGCGCGCGCCGACCTGGTGATCGTCGGCGCGGTGAGCTCTTTGGCGTGGCGACTGATCGGGGGACGGGATCGTTGCCCGCACCGCATGAGGCTCCCGTGCCATCGGAAGAGGTGTCCGAAGTCTGTTCATCGTCACCCACCAGGGTTACCGACGCTGCAAGATCCCCTGACACCAGGCCGCCCCGGTCGCCCCTGCTGCGCCCGTGGCGGCACGGCACCCTCGCAACGGTTCGGCGTCTCCGTCGGCACCGCTCGCTCTCTCCGCCGTCCCACGGGGGCACGGCCGTCAGCGCCGGAACTCAGTGACCGCTCTCGCGGTTCTCGACGCGGAATCCGAACGGCACGGTGCCCGGGTCGAGGGCGGTGATCCCGCCGTCGACGGTGAGGGCCGCGCCGTTGACGAAGGACGCGGCGGGCGAGAGCGAGCCAGGCGATCGCCTCGGCGACCTCGGCCGGGTCGGCCGGGCGGCCGGCGGGCGCCAGGCGCGTCGCCTCCGCGTAGGCCTCCTCGATCCCGCCGGCCATGCCCTCCGGGCGCTGTGATCGTAGGCCGGCGCCCCTTCGTCCCCGCCGGTTTCAGGCCAGCGGATTCGGCAGCGGCAGATAGCGTGCGTCGGCGCCGTCCGCCCCGGTCCAGCGCAGCAGGAGGTTGGTCTTGCCGGGCAGGGTCGGGGAGGCCAGCAGGTCGGCCGCCTCCGGGAGCGGATGCCGGGCCAGCTCCCGCCGGGCCGCGGGCCAGGGGTCGAAGCCGGGGTGGTGTTCGGCGAGCGCGGCGGCGACCTCGGTCAGGTGGTTGACGACGAGGCAGTACACCAGCCGCTCCCACCCGGCGGCCCGGTCCACGTCGGCCCGCAGCTTGACCCCTTCGGCGTCCCGGTACAGCGCCTGCACGGGCATGCCGTCGGCGTCGACGGCGACCAGGGTGTTCTGCAGATGCGCCTCCAGGACGACGCCGTGCTCCGCGAAGGCGGTCAGGGCCGGGGGGACGACCGCCCGCAGATACGCCTCCCACCAGGCGCCGGGGTCCGCCGCCGCGGCCAGCGGGTCGCCGTCGAAGCCCTCCACCAGACCGGCGGCGAGCAGCGGGGTCGCCCCGGGGAGCAGCGGTCCGTGCAGCCCGTCCCTGACGATGACCGCGAGTTCCTCGAAGGCGAAGCGGGCGGTGCGGTAGCCGCGGTCGCCGAGCCAGCCCGCGGGCCCGCCCATCGCCGTGAACGCGGCGGTGACGGCCGCGTTGGTACGGCCCAGTTTCCGCAGGTCGTGCGCCCAGAGGCGGCGGATGTCGTTGGTGATCCGGACATCCAGGCTGAATTTCAGGAAGAGATCGCGCTCCGGCTCGTACACCGTGCGGATCGCCGCCGTCGGCCAGGCGGCGAAGTCGCTCTCGCCGAGGCGCAGCAGCCGTCCGTCCGCGAAGGCGGGGGCGAGGCCGCGGCCGGCCAGGTCGAGCTGCCAGGGGTGGGCGGGCAGCAGCCGGTAGCCGGGCGGTACGGCGGCCAGCCGGTCCAGCGCCGTCGTGTCGCCCTCCTCCGCCACCTCGTCCTCGCGGACCGCGAGCAGCACCAGCGGGAACCGGGCGTGCGCCTCGGGGGCGTACGGCAGCCAGGCGGTGGCCGGGCCGCCGCCGCGTGCCTTGGGGGCCGGGTGGTAGGGATGGCCGGTGATGAGGGACTGCTCCGAACGCAGGTACGGGTCGTCGGGCGCCGTCGCCCGGGCGCGTGCCGTGAGCAGCGCGGCGACCGTGTCCCGGCTGTCGAGCATCTCGGCCGGCAGGTCCCCGTTGGAGAGCCCGGTGTGGATGCGCAGCTCCTCGGCGACGAGTTTCACGAGTTCGGCGTGGCCGAGACGGTGCCAGGTACCGTCCGCGTACACCTCGGGCGCGCTCGGCCGGCGTTCGCCGCGCACCCGCAGCAGCCGTCCGCCGCCGGGCAGCCGGTGGACCCGCCACGGCCCTTCCCCGGCGTCCGGGAGCGGGTGGGCCACCTCCCGCAGCAGGCAGTTGAGCAGGGGCGCGGCAGCATACGCGTCGGCGCGTTCGCCGACCGCGTCGCTGAGGGGCATGAGGTCCACACGTTCCATTCGTTCGCTACGTCCACACAGTCCGTTCCTGATCAGTATGTCGCCCGTCATCGGTCATCATGTCCGTGGTACCCGTCCCCGAGGAGCCTTCCCGTGCGCCGTCCCTCCCCCATCGAGACCCGGCTGGCCGCGGAGCTGGCCGAGGTGCGGCCGGACCTCGTCGACCGGTACACGGCCGAGCTGCCCGGTGCGCGGGCGGCGGTGCTGACCCGGCTGTGGCGGGCGCTGGCGCACGAGCCGCTGCCGTGGGTGGCGCGCCGGGTGCGCGGGGCGCACAGCCTCGCCGTGTGGCTGGCCGACGGGCGGGCGCTGCACGGGCCGCGGGCGGACCCGTACGCGACGGGAGCGTATGTGACCGCCGTACGTCTGGACGGGGAGGCCTACGACGATCCGGCGCGGCTGATGACGGAGCTGGGCTGGCCGCACTCCACGGGATTCGCGGCCGAGCTCGGCCACAGCGCGGCCTCGCTGGCGCTCTCGCGCGCCGGTCAGGAGGCCGGTTCCCCGGAGTGGCCCGGGTCGGACTGGGAGTGGGAGCAGCGGGTCGTCGACGGCCATCCCTTCCACCCCAACTGCCGTTCCAGGCCGGGCTTCTCGGCGGCGGAGCAGCTCGCGTACGGGCCGGAGCACCGGCAGGCCGTGCGGCTGGAGACGGTCCCGGCCGCGGCCGGGGACTGCCTGCTGACCGGCGACTGGCCGGCCGAACTCCGCTATGGACAGCGTCTGTTGATTCCCGTGCACCCCTGGCAGCACGCCCACGTCCTCAAGGGCGGCCCGGCCGGGCCCTGGCGGGACGCGCACCCGCTGATGTCCCTGCGCACGCTCGCCCTTGACGGCGGGACACATGTGAAGACCGCGCTCAGTGCCCGGCTGACCTCGTCCGTGCGGGACATCTCGACGTATTCGGTGGGCGCCGCGGTGACGTTGTCGTCGTTCGCCACCGACCTGGCGGACCGCACGGACGGGCTCCTGCACATCACCCGCACGCTGGGCGCGGTGACCGCCGGGTCCCCCGACCTGGCGGCGCTGCTGCGCGAGTCTCCGCAGGCGTACGCGGCACCGGGCGAGCGGGTCCTCCCGGTTGCCGCGCTGGCCACCACCACGCTCCCCGAATCACCGTCCTGGCTGGCCGGGTTCACCCGGCTCGCGCTGACGGTGGGGCTGCGGCTGCTGGACCTGGGCGTGGCCCTGGAGGCGCACGGCCAGAACCTCCTGGTCGTGCTCTCCGGGACCGGCGCCCCGCTCCGCCTGGTCTACCGCGACCTGGCCGACATCCGGCTCAGCCCCGCCCGCCTGCGCCGCCACGGCATCACCCCGCCCGATCTGACGGGCCGCCTGGTCACGGACGACGAAACCGCCCTGCGCCGCAAGCTGTTCGGCTCCCTGGTCGGGGGCGCCCTCGCGAGCACGGCGGGTTCGGGACCGGCCCTGGCGACGGCCCTGGAGGCGGCCGTACGGCACCTGCCCGCCACCCCCGACCTGACGGCACTCCGCGAAGGCCCGCTGCCCACCAAGGCGTTGACCCTGATGCGGCTCTCCCCGCAGGTGCCCGGCGACCAGTGGACGGCCCTGCCGAACCCGCTCGCCGCCGTGCGTTGACCTGCCGGCCACCCTGATGCACCGGTGCGGACCCCGTTTTGGAGCCCGGCGCCTTTGATCAATAGGATCCGCCGATGATCAGAACACATCGGCCGGCGGCAGGAGTCTGTGCCCTGCTCGCCGCCCTGGCGGCCGGGATCGCGTTCCCCGGCCATGCGGTCGCCGACGAGACCGAACAGGCCGCTCCCAAGGTGGAGCTCGTGCTGGACGTCAGCGGTTCCATGCGGACGGCGGACATCGACGGCGGGACGCGCATGGCCGCGGCCAAGCAGGCGTTCAACGAGGTGCTGGACGCGACACCCGAGGGGGTCCAGCTCGGCATCCGCACCCTGGGTGCCAACTACCGCGGCAACGACCGCAAGGAGGGCTGCAAGGACACCGCGCAGCTCTACCCGGTCGGCACCCTGGACCGCACCGAGGCGAAGACCGCCGTCGCCACGCTCTCGCCGACCGGCTGGACCCCGATCGGCCCCGCGCTGCTCAAGGCGGCCGACGACCTCCAGGGCGGTGCCGGGACCCGCCGGATCGTCCTGATCAGCGACGGCGAGGACACCTGCCAGCCGCTGGACCCGTGCGAGGTGGCCCGCGAGATCGCCGCCAAGGGCGTCGGGCTGACCATCGACACCCTCGGTCTGGTGCCGGACGCCAAGACCCGCGACCAGCTCAGCTGCATCGCGGACGCGACCGGCGGCACCTACACCTCCGTCCAGCACAAGGAGGAACTGACGGACCGGGTCGGCCAGTTGGTGGACCGGGCGGCGGACCCCGTGGTCACGCCGGTGGCCACCGAGGGGGCGGCTCAGTGCTCGTCCGCGCCCGCGCTGAAGTCGGGGCTGTACACCGACCGCGAGGAGTTCGGGCAGCAGCGCTGGTACAAGGTCGACGTCGAGCCGGGCAAGGAGCTGCGCGCTTCGGTGAGTGTCGCGGCCGACCGGGCCGTGAACCCCGACTACGGCGTGCTGCTGCGCGCGGTGACCGTGCACGGCCGTGAGATCGTGCGCGGCGAGGCCTCGGGGACGGGCCGTACGGACGTCATCTCGACCGGACTGCGGTATCCGAAGGCCGAAAGCGACGACGAGGACACCACCCCGGAGACCGTCTGCCTCCAGGTGACCAACTCCTTTTCGGCCACGGCCGGGGTGAAGACCAGCCCCGGTCTGCCGGTCGAGCTGACGGTCGACGTGGTGGACGGGCCGGCGAAGGCGAGCGACGTCGCCTCCTTCGGTCTCGGCCGCGGCTGGTGGCTGCTCGGGGCGCTGGTGCTGACCGGTTTCCTCGCGGGTCTGTTGTGGGGCTGGGTGTCGCGGTGGCGGGTCGCGGTCTGGAGGACCAACTGATGTCGATCACACGTGTGTTGAGCGCCGCCCTGCTGGCGGTGGGCCTGGCGGCCGGTCCGGCGGCCGCGGACTCCTCCCCCTCCCCCAGCGCCTCGCAGGACAGTGGCGCCCCCACCCAGGCGGGCACGTCCTTCCGCACCGCGGCCGAGATCGACCAGGGGCAGCGGGCGACGGCCAGCGGGTCGACCGGCGACTACCTGTACTGGTCCTTCCCGGCCGACGCCGGCCAGCGCCCCGACGTCAAGGCGACGGTGAAGCTGCCCGACGCGCACGCGGGACAGACCTGGCAGCTCGACGTGTACGACGGGCTGCGGCGCCGGCAGGCCTGCCAGTACGGCGCGCAGACCCGCACGGCCGCGCAGGGCGCCGCCTCGGTGGAGCTGGCCTGCGTGATGCGTACCGTGCGCGCCTGGTCGGAGCCGTGGGCCGACGATCCGCTGCCCGGCACGTACTACATCCGGCTGACGGTGGTGGACCTGACCTCGGCCGACCTCGGCCAGCCGGTGAGCGCCGAGGTGAAGGTGGACTCCAAGGACATCGGCGGCTCGGCGGCGGTGGACGGCTCACTGGCCCAGCCGCTGGTGCCGGGGATCGCGGTCACGTCCGCGTCGGACGGGAGCGGTTCGTCATCCGACGACAGCTCCTCGTCCACGAAGTCGGCGGTGCTGTCCAGCATCGAGCCCGACGACGGCTGGTCCTCCGGCTGGTGGAGCGACCGCTGGGTGTGGACCGGAACAGGCGGCGTGCTGGCCGCGCTGGCGGGGATCGGCGGGTACGCGCTGACCCGGGGCTCGGGACGGCCGAGGCGAGTGCCGCCGGACATGTGACCCGACACGAAGACCGGTGACTGGGCCCCCGTTCGCGGCGGCCCAGTCGTCGTTTCAGGCCTCCCGCAGTTCCTTGGCCAAGGGCCCGTCCCCCGTCACGGTGATCCGCCCGTCCCGCACTGCCTGCGCCAGGCCCGACTCGCCCCGGGCCAGTGCCGCACCCGTCCCGGCGTCGAGCACGAGCCGGGCGTCGGGCTCGGCCGGTGCCGGGCCGTCGCCGTACACCGGCCCCTCCTCTGCGCCGACGCGCAGGTGGAAGTGCCCCTCCCCCAGCCGGACTTCGACGAGCCCCTCGCCCGTCAGGGCCCGCAGCAACGGCAGCGCGAACCAGTGGGCGCGTACCGCGTCGGTGGGCCGGCGTTCGCCCAGTTCGGGCTCGCCCCACCGGCCCAGCGCCTGCAACACGGGCAGCAACTCCCGTCCGCGGGCGGTGAGTTCGTAGACGTACGCGGCGCCCGGCGGGGGCAGCCGCCGCCGGGTGGTGAGCCCGTCCCGCTCCATGTCCTTCAGCCGGGAGGCGAGGACGTCCGTGCTGACCCCCGGCAGATCCGCGTGCAGGTCCGTGTAGCGGCGCGGACCGGCGAGCAGCTCCCGGACGATCAGCAGGGTCCAGCGGTCGCCGACGACGTCGAGGGCGCGGGCCGCGGAACAGTACTGGTCGTAGCTTCGGCGAGGTGGCATGCGACGCAGTCTAGACAAGATGTTGGACTTTCCAAGCTCCCACTTGGTAAAACCAAGCAACACGAGTTTCCGGAGGGGCGCAATGGAGTTCCGGCAGTCCAACAAGCTCAGCGAGGTCTGTTACGAGATCCGCGGACCGGTGATCGAGCACGCCAACGCGCTGGAGGAGGCGGGCCACAGCGTGCTGCGCCTGAACACCGGCAACCCGGCGCTCTTCGGGTTCGAAGCCCCTGAGGAGATCCTCCAGGACATGATCCGGATGCTCCCGCAGGCACACGGCTACACCGACTCGCGCGGCATCCTCTCCGCCCGCCGGGCGGTCGCCGGGCGCTACCAGACGCTGGGTCTGGAGGTCGGCGTCGACGACGTGTTCCTCGGCAACGGCGTCTCGGAGCTGGTCTCCATGGCCGTACAGGCGCTCGTCGAGGACGGCGACGAGATCCTCATCCCGGCCCCGGACTTCCCGCTCTGGACCGCGGTGACCACCCTCGCCGGCGGCAAGGCGGTGCACTATCTCTGCGACGAACAGGCCGACTGGTACCCGGACCTGGCCGACCTGGAGTCGAAGATCACGGACCGCACCAAGGCCGTCGTCATCATCAACCCCAACAACCCGACCGGCGCGGTGTACCCGAAGGAGATCCTGGAGGGCATCCTCGACCTGGCCCGCCGGCACGGCCTGATGGTCTTCGCGGACGAGATCTACGACCAGATCCTGTACGACGACGCCGTCCACCACTCCACCGCGGCGCTCGCCCCCGACCTCGTGGTCCTCACCTTCTGCGGCCTGTCCAAGACCTACCGCGTGGCGGGCTTCCGCTCGGGCTGGATGGTCGTCACCGGACCGAAGCAGCACGCCAAGGACTACCTGGAGGGCCTCACCATGCTGGCCTCCATGCGGCTGTGCGCCAACGCCCCCGCCCAGTACGCCATCCAGGCCGCGCTCGGCGGCCGCCAGTCCGTCCGCGAACTGGTCGCCCCCGGCGGCAGGCTGTACGAGCAGCGCAACGTGGCCTGGGAGAAGCTCAACGAGATCCCCGGTGTCTCGTGCGTCAAGCCGAAGGGCGCCCTGTACGCCTTCGCCCGCATCGATCCCAAGGTGCACCCCATCCACGACGACGAGAGGTTCGTCCTGGACCTGCTGCTCCAGGAGAAGATCCAGGTCGTCCAGGGCACCGGCTTCAACTGGCCCACCACCGACCACTTCCGCATCCTCACCCTGCCCCACGCGGAGACCCTGGAGACGGCGATCGGCCGGATCGGGCGGTTCCTGAGCGGCTATCGGCAGTAGGCGCGCGGCAGTCGTCCGGGGCCGTCCGGGTATGCCGTCCCCATGACCTGACGGCCTCTGCTCCTCCTTGACGTCGACGGCCCCCTGAACCCCTTCCGGGCCCGGTTCCTGCCGCACCGCGGGTACGTGACCCGCAGGCTGCGACCCGCCAACTGGTCCGCCCGCCGGCGGCCCGGCTCCCGGGCGCTGCGCCGGGGGCTGCGGGTGCGGCTGCATCCGGGGCACGGGGCCCGGCTGCTCGCGCTGCCGTACGAGCCGGTCTGGGCCACCACGTGGACGCACCAGGCCAACGAGATGATCGGGCCGGTCGTCGGGCTGCCCGAGCTGCCCGTCATCGAGTGGCCGGAGCTGTTCGCGAAGGATCCGGACGGCCTGTACTGGAAGACGCGGACCGTCCTGGCGTGGGCGGCCGGTCGGCCGTTCGCGTGGGTGGACGACATGGTCACCGAACTCGACGTCCGCCATGTCGCCGAGCACCACGACGGGCCCGCGCTGCTCCATCCGGTGGACCCGCGGCACGGTCTGCGGGCGCGTGACTTCGCCGAACTGGAGCGCTGGGCTCTTAGCCTCTGACGTATGGCTGATGTCCTTCTCGTCCGGCACGGTGAGACCGAGTGGTCGCGGTCCGGACGGCATACCGGGTGGACCGACGTGCCGCTCACCGAACACGGCAGGGAGGAGGCGCGCCGGCTGATGCCGCTGATCCGCTCGCACCGCATCGGTGCCGCCTTCGTCAGCCCGCTCCAGCGGGCCCGCGAGACCGCCGAGCTGATCGGGGTGCCCGACGCCCGGGTCGACGCCGACCTGCGGGAGTGGGACTACGGCGGCTACGAGGGCGTGACCACCGTGGAGATCCAGCGCACCCGGCCCGGCTGGTTGCTGTTCACGGACGGGGTCGCGCCCGGCCCGCCGGACCATCCCGGGGAGAGCCCGGAGCAGGTCGGCGAGCGGGCCGACCGGATGCTGTCCAAGGTCGAGGCGGCCCTCGCCGACACGGAGGGGGTCGTGCTGCTGGTCGCCCACGGGCACTTCCTGCGCGTCCTGACCGCGCGCCGACTGGGCCTGCCGCCGTCCGCCGGGGCCCTGTTCCAGCTGGCCACGGGGACACTGTGCCGGCTGGGCACGGAGCACGACCGGCCGGTGATCGCGGGCTGGAACATCCGGCCCGGCGGGTAGCGGGACCCCGTCGTCGGCGCGTTGTCAGTGCCCGGTCGTAGCCTTCGGAGAAGGAATCCGGAGAAGGAATCCGGAGAAGGGGTCCGGAGAAGGGGTCCGGGGAGGGGATCCGGGCAAGGGATCAGCGCCGCGCTCGACACCGGGGAGGTGTGCACCGTGACCCGACCGCCCACCGCCGCGCAGCGGCGGGTCGTCGACGCCGCGGACCCGGTCACCGGGCGGCTGCGGGGTACCGAGGCGCAGCTGGCGGCACTGGTGAAGCACGGGCTCGCCTTCCGGCACCCGCGCCCGCCGCACGACCACTTCCTGACGCCTGCCGGGCACCGGCTGCGGGAGGCTCCGGAGCCCCGCGCCGCGACGGAGCCCGAGCAGGCCCAGGGCTTCGCCGCGCGCGTCGGTGGCGAGGGATCCGCGGACGCCGGTCCGGCCCGCGCCCGTGAGGTGCACAGCGCCTGGCAGGGGCTGCTCGAACTGCGCCGGATGACCAATCCCGACGGCGCCACGGACCGGCCCTGCGGCTGGGAGCGCGCGCATCTGGTGCGGGCCGCCGCACTCGCCCTCGAGGCGGCCGGGCATCCGCCGGAGGGGCCGGACGTCCCCGGCTACCGGGTGCGGGCGACCCCGCAGCCGGAGGCGGTCGCGGTGTACGCGCCGGAGGGCGAGCCCTTGCGGGCGTGCGCGGCCACCCTGGAGCGGGCGGGCTGGCAGACCGGCGAGTACACGGAGCCGCGTACCAGAACGCGCTATCTGCTGGCATCGCCGCGCCGGGTGTGACGGGCGTGTCAGGATGCCGTCAAAGGATCAGTGCGTCGTACACGAGAAGGGGAAGTCGTGAGCGAACCGTATTCCGTCCGCGTCACGGTCCGTGGCTACGAGACCGATGTGCAGGGGCACCTGAACCAGGCGGTGTACCTCAACTACGCCGAGCACGCCCGCTGGTCACTGCTCCAGGCGGCGGGGGTCAGCCAGGCCGGGCTGATAGGGCGGGGGGTCGGCCCGGTCGCGCTGGAGACGACGATCCGCTACAAGCGGGAGCTGCTCGCCGGTGACGAGGTCGACGTGACCTGCGCGTTCGAGTGGGGAGCCGGCAAGACGTTCCGCATGCTGCAGAAGATCACCAAAGCGGACGGCACGCCGGCCGCCGAGGTCGACGCGGTCGGCGGCCTGCTGGACCTGAAGGCCCGGAAGCTGGTCGCCGACCCCCGCGAGGTCTTCGAGGAACTCACCTCGGCCCCGGAGCTGTTCGGGTTCTGACGCGGTCCACACCGACCGCGTCACCAGCGCCGTCTACACGTCGAGCAGTTCCGGCTGGTGCTCGGCGTCGTAGGCCGCACGGGCCTTCGCGATGTAGTGGCGGTTGTGCTCGGCCCAGTCGGTCAGCCGCTGCAGGGTCTCGTGCAACTCCATCGCCACCTGTGTGAGTTCGTACTCGACGCGCGGCGGCACCGTCGCATGCACGGTGCGGGTCACCAGGCCGTCGCGCTCCAGGTTGCGCAGGGTGAGGGTCAGCATCCGGCGGCTGATCCCCTCGATGCCGCGCTCCAGTTCCGTGAAGCGGATGGGCCCGTGCGAGGCCGCCACCAGGATCTGCACGCTCCATTTGCCGGCCACCCTGTCAAGAACCTCGCGGACGGGGCAGGCCTGCGCGTTCACGACCTGGCTGGTAACACCGGTGTTCCTCTGGGACATCGAGCTGCCTCCTTACGCCGTCCTCTCATGGTCACTCACCATGAACCCCGTTACAAGTCGTGCACCAGGCGCACGATCGGTTCCTGTTGATGTCCACGGCGAGCTACGGCGATTGCGGAGGCCACGAGGCCATGTCGACCACGACCGGCACACCGGCCGCACCGGTGACTCCTTCCCGAACATACCCGCGGCGGGCGTCCCTCGCCGTCCTGTGCGCGGGCGCGCTGATGACGGTCCTGGACGGCAGCATCGTCACCGTGGCGATGCCGGCCGTCCAACGCGACCTGGGCTTCAGCGGCCCGGGGCTGGCCTGGGTGGTGAACGCCTATCTGATCCCGTTCGGCGGACTGCTTCTGCTGTTCGGCCGTCTGGGTGATCTGATCGGCCGCAAGCGGATGTTCACGGCCGGGCTCGCCCTGTTCACCGCGGCCTCCGTGGCGTGCGGGCTGGCGACGAGCCAGGGCGCGCTGATCGCGGCGCGGGCGGTGCAGGGCGCGGGCGGCGCGATGACCTCGGCCGTCGTGCTCGGCATGCTGGTGTCGCTCTTCCCCGAGCCGCGCGAACAGGCGCGCGCCATCGCGGCGTTCAGCGCGGTGGGGGCCGTGGGCGCCACCCTGGGCACCTTCCTGGGCGGCGCGCTGACACAGGCGCTGAGCTGGCACTGGATCTTCCTGATCAACCTGCCGATCGGGCTGGCGGCCTGGCTCGCCGCGGTACGGATCCTGGTCCCGGAGCCCGGCGCCGGGCTCCGCAGGGGCGCCGACGGTCCGGGGGCGGCCCTAGTCACCGGTGCGCTGATGCTCACCGTGTACGTCATCGTCGGCTCCGGCGACCGGGGCCCGGCCGCCACCTGGCTCCTGGCCGCGCTCGCCCTCGCGCTCCTCGTGGCGTTCACCGTCCGCCAGGCCCGGGCCGAGCACCCGCTGCTGCGGCTGCGGCTGCTGCGCTCCCGGACGCTGAGCGGCGCGAACGGCGTGCAGGTCCTGCTGATCGCGACGATGTACGGCTTCCAGTTCATCGGGGCGCTCTACATCCAGCGCGTGCTGGGCTTCGGCGAGTTGCGGACCGGCCTCGCCTTCCTGCCGGCACCGCTCGCGATCGGCGCCCTGATGCTGGGGCTCTCGGCGCGCGCGACCGCCCGCTTCGGCGCGTACCACGTGCTCCTCACCGGGCTGGTCCTCGTCACCGCCGGGATGGCCCTGCTGACCCGGGCGCCCGCGGCCGGCTCGTACGCGGCCGACGTACTGCCCCCGATGCTGCTCATGGCGGCCGGTTTCGCCGCGGCGATGCCCCCGCTCACCGGCCTCGCCATGGCCGGCGCCGGCGAGGCGGACGCGGGACTGGCCTCCGGTCTCTTCAACACCACGCAGGTGGTGGGCGGTTCGCTCGGCCTGGCCGCCCTGTCCACCCTCGCGGCGAGCCGTACCGACGGCCTGCTGCACGCGGGCGCCGAGCTGGTCCCGGCCACGGCCGAGGGCTACCGGCTGGCGTTCCGGGTGGCCGCGGTGATCGCCGCGGGAGCCCTGGCGCTGGCGGCGACCGCACTGCGGCCAGGGCGCACCTGAGCCGGGCGGAGGCGGCGCGCAAGGACCGGACGGGGCCGGCCGCTCAGGCCGCCGCGAACGCGTCCCGGTGGTCCTCGGCCCACTCCCGGAAGGTCCGCGCCGGCCGCCCGAGCACCTCACGGACGTCCTCGGTGACCACCGCGTTCCCACCGGAGCGGACGAACGCGAGGCCGGTCAGGACACCGTCGGCCCGGCCCCCCTCCATGCCCCAGGCCGTGCGGAGGAAGTCCCGGGTCTCGTCCGGGGACAGGTCCCGGGTCGGCACCGGTCGGCCCAGGACCTCGGCGAGCGCGGCGGCCTGGCCGGGGACGGTGATCGCCTCGGGACCGGTCAGGGTGTACGTCCGCCCCGAGTGCCCGGCGTCGAGCAGTGCCCGTACCGCCACCTCGGCGATGTCGCGGGGGTCGATCACACCGGACGCGCCGTCCCCGGTCATGTTGGGCACCGGCTCGCCCGCCCGGAGCGCCTTGAGCCACGTCAGCGTGTTGGAGGCGAACGACGACGGCCGCAGCACGGTCCACGCGAGCCCGCTCTCCCGCACGGCCCGTTCGCCGGCCACGTGCCATTGCGCGGAGGGGCCGGAGGCCGCCTCGCCGGTGGCGATGGCGGAGAGCTTCACCAACCGCTCCACGCCGGCCTCCCGGGCCGCGGCGACCAGCGCCGCGTCCTCTCCCGCGTCGGGGCCGGGCGGCCGGAGCAGGAACGCGGCCGTCGCACCGGCCGACGCGGCTGCCAGGGACGCGGGGTCGGCGAGGTCGCCGCGCACCACCTCCACCCCGGCGGGCACCGTCGCCCTCGCCGGGTCGCGGGTGAGCGCGCGCACCTTCGCGCCGCGTGCCGCGAGTTGTCGTACGACGTCACGTCCGATGGTGCCCGTGGCACCCGTCACCAGAATCATGCGGTCCACGGTGGGCCTGCCGGGGCGGCCGGCTCTTGGAAATTCCGGCACGGCCGAGCCGCCCGGACGGCGGCGCGGGCCGCTTACGGTGGAAGGGTGCCGATGACCATCGCCGAGCCGCTCGCCACCATCCCCGACGTACTGCGCCCGTGGCTCGCCGGGGTACGGACCATGTCCTTCGCCGAGCCGCCCGAGGGGACGTTCGTGCAGCTGCCGGACGCGCTGACCAAGGTGGTGCTGCGGGTGACGGCGGACGGGCAGCGTGACGTCCTGGCCGTCGGGCCGCGGGTGCGGGCGGCCTACCACGAGGGGAAGCCGCACATCTCGTGCGTGGAACTGCGGCTGGCGCCGGGCACCTCCCGGCCCCTGCTGGGCGTGCCGGCCGCCGAGCTGGTCGGCCGGGTGGTGCCGCTGGACGCCCTGCCGGGCGGGGTGGCCCGCCGGTTCGCGCGGGAGGTGCGGTGGCTGGAGCCGTCGGCGGCGCTGCCGCGGATCGCCGAGGTGCTGCCCGGACTGCTGACCGAACGGACGGATCCAGGCCGGACGGCGCTGCTGCGGGCGGGCGTCGACGCGTTGTCCGTGCGGCTGGACCGGGGACCCGCGCAGGTACGCGACGTGGCCCGCGAAATCGCCGTCAGCGAGCGCCAGTTGCGGAACCTGTTCACCGACGGCGTCGGGGTCTCCCCCAAGCACTACGCCCGTATCGACCGGGTCCGCACGGTCGCCGCCCGCGGGGGCAGCGTCGGATGGTCCGAACTCGCCGCCGCCACCGGCTACTTCGACCAGTCGCACATGACCGCCGACTTCCGCGCCCTGATGGGAGTCCCGCCCCGCTCGTACTTCACGGACCGGCTGCCGGGGACCACGCCCTGCCAGGCGATCCGGATCCGGCGGCCCTGAACGGGGGCGGCACGCCGAAGCCGTGGCATCACGTGAGCGGCTGGGGTGCGGCGAGCGGTGCGGTGGTCTCCTCCGGTTCCCCCGCTTCTGCGCGCCGCCGGCCCAGGTGGTTGAAGACGAGGTTGAGCACCACCGCCGTCATGCATCCCGTCGAGATCCCCGAGTCCAGGACGATCCGGGCGGTCTCCGGGAAGGCGTGGTAGAAGTCCGGCTCGGTGACCGGGATGACGCCGACGGCGAGGGAGACGGCGAGGACCAGGACGTTCTCGCCCTTCTCCAGGCCGGCCCCGACCAGGCTCTGGATGCCGCCGGCCGCCACCGAGCCGAACAGGACCACGCCCGCGCCGCCCAGGACGGGCCGGGGCACGACGGCGATCAGCGAGGCTGCCATCGGGCACAGCCCCATCAGCACCAGGAAGCCGCCGCCGGCCGCGACCACGAACCGGCTGCGGATCCGGGTCATCGCGACCAGGCCGATGTTCTGCGCGAACGCGCTGCACATGAACCCGTTGAAGAGCGGGCTGAGTGCCGAGCCGAGGGTGTCGGCGCGCAGCCCGGCTGCGATGGTCCGCTCGTCGGCGGGCCGTTCGACGATCTCGCCGAGCGCCAGCATGTCCGCGGTCGACTCGGTCATCGAGACCACCATCACCACGCACATGGACAGGATCGCGGCGAGCTGGAACTGCGGGGCGCCGAAGTGGAAGGGCGCCGGGAAGCCGATCACGTCGGCGTCCGCGACCGGCCCGAAGTCGGTGACGCCGAGCGGGATCGCGACGACCGTGCCGGCGACCAGGCCGATCAGCACGGCGATCTGCTTGACGAAGCCGTGGGTGAAGCGGCGCAGCAGCAGGACGATGACGAGCGTCGCCGCGGCCAGTCCCAGATACTCGGCCGAACCGTAGTCCTTCGCCGCCGGGTCGGGCCCCTGCGCCCAGCCGAAGGCGACCGGGAGCAGGGAGACGCCGATGAGCGTGATGACCGTGCCGGTGACGACGGGCGGGAAGAAGCGGATCGCCTTGCTGAAGAAGGGGGCGGCGAGGAAGCCGAGCAGGCCCGCGACGATCACCGCGCCGAAGATGACGGGCAGGGCGTCGGACTTGTCGTGGGTGGACGCGGCTATCGCGGTCATCGGGGCGACCCCGGCGAAGGTGACGCCGTTGACGAAGGGCAGCCGGGCGCCGATCTTCCAGACGCCGAGGGTCTGGAGGAAGGTGGCGAGGCCCGCGGTGAAGAGGCAGGCGGCGGTGAGGAAGGTCAGTTCGGTGCCGGTGAGGCCGATGGCCGCGCCGACGATCAGGGGCGGGGCGACCACTCCCGCGTACATGGCGGCCACGTGCTGCAGGCCCGTGGCGGCCATTTTCAGGGCGGGGAGTTTCTCGTCGACGGGGTGCACGGGATACGCGGACACGGGCGGCTCCTCCGGTCGGTTACGCATCGGCTCTGACGCGGGTTTCAGGGAGGTGGTGCGGCGGTCATGGCGGTGCCTCCCGCTCGAGCGAAGTCGAGAGTGGGGAAGGGACCGAAGGACGGTGACCGTTCTCCCGGGCGCGCGCAGGGCAGCGCGCGCCCGGGAGGCGGCCGCCGTGGGCCCTTTCGGGGTCCACGGCCACCGGCCGGGAGCCGTCCCTCCCGACCGGAGCTCAAGTGGTTCACGGAAAAGCGGGGTTACCGCCCGGCGAGCTGCGCCAGCCGCTGGGCCTCGGCCCGTGTCGCGCGGGCGATCGCGTCCTCGTCGACGTACAGCAGCCGGTTGTCCTCGACGATCTGACGGCCGTTCACGAAGGAGGCGGTGACCGGGGCGGCCGCGCCGAAGACCAGGGCGGTCACCGGGTCGGCGATGGAGGCGTGGGCGAGGGTGTCCAGCTTCCAGAGGACCAGGTCGGCGAGCTTGCCGGGTTCGAGGGAGCCGATCTGGCTCGCGCGGCCGAGGACCTGGGCGCCGCCGTAGGTGCCGAGGCGCAGTGCCTGGCGGGCGTTCAGGGCCGCTTCCCGGTGCGGACCGAGGCGGTTGATCAGCAGTGCGTTGCGCAGTTCGGTGTGGAGTTCACCGGACTCGTTGGACGCGGTGCCGTCGACACCGAGGCCGACCGGGACGCCGGCGGCGAGCATGTCGGGGACGCGCGCGATGCCGGCCGCGAGGCGGGCGTTGGAGGACGGGCAGTGGGCGACGCCGGTCCTCGTGCGGGCGAACGCGGCGATGTCGGAGTCGTTCATGTGGACGCAGTGCGCCATCCACACGTCCTCGCCGAGCCAGCCGGTGGACTCGAAGTAGTCGGTCGGGCCCATCCCGAACAGTTCCTTGCAGAACTGCTCCTCCTCGACGGTCTCCGAGCCGTGGGTGTGCAGGCGCACTCCGAGCCGGCGGGCCAGTTCGGCGCCGTGGCGCAGGAGTTCGGTGGAGACGGAGAACGGCGAGCAGGGCGCGACGGCCACCTGGGTCATGGCGTCGAAGGAGGGGTCGTGGTGCTCCTTGACGGTCGCCTCGGTGGCGGTGAGGGCGCCTTCGAGGGTCTCGACGGCGAAGTCCGGGGGCAGTCCGCCGTCCTTCTCGCTGCGGTCCATGGAGCCGCGGGCGAGGGTGAAACGGACGCCGGTCTCGCGGGCGGCGCGGATGATGGCGCCGGAGAGGTCGCCGGAGTCCTTCGGGTAGACGTAGTGGTGGTCCATGGCGGTGGTGACACCGCCGCGGGCCATCATGGCGAGCGAGCCCTGCGCGGCCGCGTACACCATGGGCTCGTCGATGCGCGCCCAGGTCGGGTAGAGCGCGACCAGCCAGTTGAAGAGGTTGTGGTCGGTGGCCATGCCCCGGGTGATCCACTGGTAGTAGTGGTGGTGGGTGTTGACCAGGCCGGGGGTCACCAGGTGGCCGGTGGCGTCGACACGCCGTACGACGTTCTCCAGGCCCTCGGGAGCACGGCCCGCGCCGAGCGACTCGATGCGGTTGCCGGCGATGACGACGTACCCGTTGGCGTACTCGGTGTCGTGGGCGTCGACGGTCGCGATCGAACAGTTCTCGATGACGATGCGCTGGTCTGCTGCCATGATTCGTCCTTTTCGCTCAGTGGACTTGTGAGGAGGGCACGGCAGGACCCGGGGATTTGAGTGCCGCGGCCGGGGAGCCGGCAAGGCCCGGTACCCCGGCCGAGGGTGCCGATGAGGGGAAGGTCAGAGGTTGGTGAGGTCCACCGGGATCCTCGCCTCGCAGCCGTCCCGCAGGACGGTCGCCTCGATCAGGCCGTAGGGCCGGTCGGCGGCGTAGTACACTTCGTTGTCGTTCTTGAGGCCGAAGGGCTCCAGGTCGACCAGGAAGTGGTGCTTGTTGGGGAGCGAGAAGCGGACCTCGTCGATCTCGCCGCGGTTGTCGATGATGCGCGAACCCATCTGGTACAGCGTCTGCTGCAGCGAGAGGGAGTACGTCTCGGCGAAGGCCTGGAGCATGTGCTTCTTCGTCTGCTCGTAGGACTTCTCCCAGTGGGGCATCTTCTGCTCGTCGTCGGTCCAGTTGAACCGCCAGCGGGCGGAGACCTGGGTCGCCAGGATGCGGTCGTAGGCCTCGGGGAGGGTGGTGTACCTGTCCTTGACGTAGCCCCAGAACTCCGAGTTGGTGGAGTTCATCACGACGAGGTCCTTGAGCCCGGAGACGACCTCCCACTGCTCGCCGTCGTAGGTGATCTGGGTGAGCCGGGTCTCCTGGCCCTTGCGCACGAACGAGTGCCTGACCTCGTCGGCGCCGATGAACTTCGAGTTGGCGTCCGAGGCCTCGATGCGCTCCCAGGCGTACTCCTCGATGCGGATCCGGGCCCGGTGGATCGGCTCCTGCGAGGTCACGAAGTGGCGGGCGAGGTGGATGCCGAACTGCTCCGCCGACTCGATGCCGTGCTCCTTGGCGAACGCGAACACCGTGTTCTTGGTGGTGTCGGTCGGCAGGACGTTGGCGTTGGAGCCGGAGTAGTGGACCTCGTCCATGTCGCCGGAGAGCGACACCGACACGTTGAGGTCCTTGATGTGGTGGGTGGCGCCGTCCCGCGTGATCTTGACGACCCGGTTCTCGGCCTTGCCGTACTGGTTCTGTCCAAGAATCGTAGGCATGTGTAGCTAGCTCCCTCGGTAAACGGAGTAGCCGAACGGGTTGAGCAGCAGCGGCACGTGGTAGTGCTCGCCCGGTACGACGGCGAACGTGATCGCCACCTCCGGGAAGAACACGGCCGGTCCGCTGTCCCGATTCGCGGGGGCGTCCTGCTGCGCATCGGCTTGCTTCTTCTCGAAGTACGGCTCCACGGCGAAGTCGAGCCGTACGTGTGTGGTGCCCGCCGGCAGCGCCGGCAGGTCCTTGCACCGGCCGTCCGCGTCGGTCGCGGAGCCGCCGAGCTCCTGCCACTCCGCTTCCCGGGCGGGGCGGGCGGAGAGCCGGACGGCGACGCCCTCGGCGGGACGGCCGGCGCTGGTGTCCAGGATGTGCGTGGACACGGAGGCGGTGGCGCTGGTGCTCATGGTCTCAGGCGTCCTCTTCGACGAGTCGGGCGAGCCGGATGCGGTTGATCTTGCCCAGCTCGGTGCGGACGATCTCCCGCTCCCGCTCCGGCGGGTTGCCGATCCGCTCCCTGACCGCGTCCCGCATCTCCTCGCCGGTGCGGCCGGTGGCGCAGATCAGGAAGACATGGCCGAACCGCTCCTGGTAGGCCAGGTTCAGTTCGAGCATCTCCGCCCTGAGGCCGTCCGCGGCGCCGGCCATGCCGGACTGTTCCCGGGCCGAGGTGGGGTCGCCCGGCCTGGGGCGGCCGATCGGCGGGTGCCCGGCCATGGCCTCCGCGAGGTCCGCCTCGCCCAGCTCGGCCATGGCGGCGTCGCTGGCGGCGTAGAGGGACTCGGGGGTGGCGTAGGGGCGGGCGGCGAGCAGGTGCCGGCCCCAGGCCGCGGAGGCGCACGCCTCGTGGAGGGCGGCCAGTGCCGCGTGCTCCTCCAGTTCGTTGAACCGGGCCAGGCCCGGGGGCGTGGAAGTCGACGTCACGGGAGCCTCCGTGGCCGTATGCGGCCTTCGTGCTGAACGGGCTGCCGTCAGCTAACGCCCTCCGGAACCCAGCGTCAACACTTTGTTGAAAATTCCGCGTAACAACCCCCCGGGGCACACCGGGAGGGTCAGTTCTCCTTCTCGCGGTTGAGGTAGTTGTAGACGGTGAAGCGGCTCACGCCGAGCGCGCTCGCCACGGTCTCCACGCCGTGCCGCACCGAGAAGGCGCCCCGCGCCTCGAGTATGCGCACGACCTCCTGCTTCGCCTTGCGGTCCAAGTCGGCCAGCGGCCTGCCCTGCTTGCGCTCCATGGCGGCCAGGATGTGGTCGAGGGAGTCGGCGAGCTGCGGCAGCCGTACGGCGACCACGTCGACGCCCTCCCAGGCGAGCACGACGTCGTCGGGGCCGGCCTCGTCGGGCGGGAGCATCTCCCCGCCCATGGCGTCGACCAGCGGTTTCACGGCGGTGATGAAGGGCTCGTCCGCGTTTCCGGTCACTTGTCGCCGCCCTCCCCCACCACGTTGACCTGGAGCGAGATCCGGGTGGCCCCGGCCTCCAGGGCCCGGCGCAGCAGCGCGTCCACGGCGCTGAGGACGGCGTCGGAGCCGCCCTCCGCCGTGTTCCCGAACGGCCCGACGTCCACCGCGTCCAGCTCGGCCGCCTCGATGACCTCACGGGCGACCAGCGCGTGCGCGGGGGCCTCGTCGAGGTCGAAGGGCTCGGTCGTGAACTCCACTCTCAATCGCACGCGCTCAACCTAACGCGCGGCACCGACGTTCGGGCAGCCCTCCGGGATCACCGGCCCTTGCGCAGGAAGCTCCGCAGCCGCCGCTCGGGCCAGGTGTTGATCACGTCGTCGGCGGTGAGCCCGCCACGCTGGGCGGTGCCGATGCCGTAGCGCATGTTGGCAAGGTGCGGCACGGCGTGCGCGTCGCTGTTCACGGCGAACCGCACGCCGTGCCGGCGGGCCCGCAGGATGTCCTCGTCGCGCAGGTCGAGGCGGTCCGGGTGGGCGTTGATCTCCAGGGCCGTGCCGGTGCGGGCGCAGGCGGCGAAGACCGCGTCGAGGTCGGCGTCGATGCCGGGCCGCCTGCCGATGAGACGGGTGGTGGGGTGGCCGATGACGTTCACGTACGGGTTCTCGCAGGCCCGGACGAGCCGCCGGGTCAGCTGCTCGCGGCCCTGTCTGAAGTGCGAGTGCACGGAGGCCACGCACAGGTCGAACCCGGCGAGGAAGTCGTCCGGCCAGTCCACCTCGCCCTCGGGGCCGATGTTCAGCTCGGTGCCGTGCAGCAGCCGCAGCCCGCCGCGCCGCCCCCTGGTGGGGTAGGCGCCGTCCAGCTCGCGCACCCGTTCGCGCTGGGCCAGCATCCGCTCGTCGGTCATGCGCTGCATGGCCAGGTCGGGCGCGTGGTCGGTGATCGCGTAGTAGGCGTAGCCGCGTGCGGCGGCCGCCTCGGCCATCTCCTCCAGCGGGGCGAGCCCGTCGGTGAGGTCGGTGTGGGTGTGCAGGTCGCCGCGGAGGTCGGCCTCGGTGACCAGCTCGGGCAACTCGCCGCGGAGCCCGGCCTCGATCTCCCCGCGGTCCTCGCGCAGCGGCGGCGGGATCCAGGGCAGGCCGAGGCGCGCGTACACCTCCTCCTCGGTCCTGGAGACGATCTTCTCGCCACTCGCGGCGTCGAAGAGGCCGTACTCGGAGAGCTTGAGCTTCTGGTGCACCGCGATCTCGCGGGTGCGGATGTTGTGGGCCTTCGAGCCGGTGAAGTACTGCAGCGCGGCGCCCCACGAGTCCGGCGGCACGACCCGCAGGTCGACGTTGAGCCCCTTGCCGGTGCGCACGGACGTCTTGGTCCCGCCCTGCCCGATGACCTCGGTGACGTACGGCAGTCCGGTGAACGCCTTCATGAGCGGGGCGGAGTCCTCCGCCGCGGCGAGGATGTCGATGTCGCCGATGGTCTCGCGCATCCGGCGCAGCGACCCGGCGTACGCGCACCGCTCGCAGCCGGTCACCGCGGAGAGTTCGGCGACGATGTCCTCGGCCAGCTCCATGGCCACGTCGATCCGCACCCGTCCGCCGGAGGACCGGAGCAGTTCGATGCCGTGCAGGATGTTCTCCTCGGTCCTCGGCCCGAAGCCCTTGAGGTCGCGCAGCCGTTCGTCGCGGATGGCGGCGGCGAGTTCGTCCACCGACGAGACGCCCAGCTCCTCGTAGACCACCATGGCCTTCTTCGGGCCGAGGGTGGGAATGGCCGTCAGCCGCCGGACCCCGTCAGGGATCTTCGCCCGCAGCTCCTCGACGGCGGCCACCGCGCCGCTGTCGAGGTACTCGCGGACCTTCTGGGCGATGGACTTCCCGACGTTCGGGATCTCCTGCAGCCCCTTGAGGTCGAGCGTGGCGACGTCGGCGTGGTGGCCGCCGACGGACCGGGCGGCCTTCTCGTAGACACGCGCCTTGAAGGCGTCGCCGCCGGTGATCGAGATCAGGTCCGCGTACTCCTGGAGCAGCGCCGCCACCTCGTCGTTGGACCGAGCCATGCCTTCAGGGTAGGGCGCCCGTTTTGCGCGGGCGCTCTTGACAGCTCTCCCCGGCCACAGGCAGTCTTCCATTAAGCAGAAATTAACTTCCATAATGTGGAAACAGAGACAGTGGAAGGGAGCGCCCACCCCCATGGGATTTGCAGAGCAGCGCTTCACCGTCAACCTGTCGATCCTCTTCACGGAACTCCCGCTCCTGGAGCGCCCCGCGGCCGCCGCCGCGGCCGGCTTCACCGCGGTCGAGCTGTGGTGGCCCTGGGTCGACTCCCCCACCCCCGCGCGGTCGGAACTCGACGCGCTGCGCCAGGCGATCACGGCCGCGGGCGTCCGGCTGACCGGACTGAACTTCTACGCCGGACAGCTGCCGGGCCCCGACCGGGGTGCCCTGTCGGTCCCGGGCGAGGAGTCGGAGCGGTTCCGCGCCAACATCGACGTGGCGGCCGCTTTCGCCCGCACCCTGGGCTGCCGGTCGCTCAACGCCCTGTACGGAAACCGCGTGGACGGGGTGGATCCGGCCGAGCAGGACGCGCTGGCCCTGGAGAACCTGGTCCGGGCGGCGGAGGCGGCCGACCGCAACGGGGCGGCCCTGCTGATCGAGGCGCTCAACGAGCCGGAGTCGCCGCGGTATCCGCTGGTGTCGGCGCCGGCCGCGGTCGCGGTCGTCGACAAGGTGAACGAGACCTCGGGACTCGGCAACGCCCGCTTCCTGATGGACCTGTACCACCTGTCGATGAACGGCGAGGACTTGCCGTCGGTGATCGAGCGGTACGCCGCGAAGACCGGCCACGTCCAGATCGCCGACAACCCGGGCCGCGGCGCCCCGGGCACGGGCTCACTCCCCCTGGAAGACCTCCTCGACCAGCTGCGGAAGGCCGGTTACGACGGCTGGGTGGGCCTGGAGTACAAGGCGGGGGCTTCGCCGAGCGCGGAGGCCTTCGGCTGGCTGCCGGTGGAGCGGCGCGGCGCCCGCTGAGGTGACCGCCGCCGGGGGCCGCCGCCCCCAGACCCCCGCTCCGGCCCGAACGGCCTCGTCCTCGACCGCCGGACGGGCTCCTTCCGGCAACGCGACGCCCGCCGAGCAGCAGACGTATCACAGCAGTCAGAGAGGCACCCCTTATGAGCACCCTCCCCAAGATCGCCTGGATAGGCCTCGGCATCATGGGCTCCCCGATGTCCGAGAACCTGGTCAAGGCGGGTTACGACGTCACCGGTTTCACGCTGGAGCAGGACAAGCTGGACCGGCTGGCCGCCGCCGGCGGCACCGCGGCCGGCTCGATCGCCGAGGCGGTGCGGGACGCGGACGTGGTCGTCACCATGGTCCCCGCGTCCCCGCAGGTCGAGGCCATCGCGTACGGCCCGGACGGCATCCTGGAGAACGCGCGGTCCGGCGCGCTCCTCGTCGACATGTCGTCCATCACCCCGCAGACGTCCGTCGACCTGGCGAAGGCGGCCGGGGCCAAGGGCATCCGCGTCCTCGACGCGCCGGTGTCCGGTGGTGAGGCCGGGGCCGTCGAGGCCGTGCTGTCCATCATGGTCGGCGGCGAGCAGGCCGACTTCGACGCCGCGAGGCCGATCTTCGAGGCGCTGGGCAGGACCATCGTGCTGTGCGGTCCGCACGGCTCCGGGCAGACCGTGAAGGCCGCCAACCAGCTGATCGTCGCCGTGAACATCCAGGCGTGCGCCGAGGCCGTGGTCTTCCTGGAGAAGTCCGGCGTGGACCTGACGGCCGCGCTGGACGTGCTGAACGGCGGCCTGGCCGGCTCGACCGTGCTGACGCGGAAGAAGGACAACTTCCTCAGCCGCGACTTCAGGCCGGGCTTCCGGATCGACCTGCACCACAAGGACATGGGCATCGTCACGGACGCGGCCCGCAACGTCGGCGCCGCCCTGCCCGTCGGCGCCGTGGTGGCCCAGCTGGTCGCGTCCCTGCGCGCGCAGGGCGACGGCGGCCTCGACCACTCCGCGCTGCTGCGCGCGGTGGAGCGCCTGTCCGGCGCGCAGGTCTGAGCCGGACCGTATGACTTCCGGGCGGTGCCGGCGCCGACACCTGTCCTGTCGCGCCCAGGCTCCGGCACCGCCCGGAACCACTTCAACAAACCGTTGACGCCTCAGTCGACCCGATCCTAGGCTCCACGAAGCGGAAATGAATTTCCGCTGACACCCGCACGGAAGGCCCACGATGTCGAAGCGCGTGCTCACCACCGAGTCCGGCGCCCCCGTCGCCGACAACCAGAACTCCGCCTCCGCCGGCGTCGGCGGCCCGCTCCTCCTCCAGGACCAGCACCTCCTCGAGAAGCTCGCGCGCTTCAACCGCGAGCGGATCCCGGAGCGCGTGGTGCACGCCCGCGGCAGCGGCGCGTACGGCCACTTCGAGGTGACCGACGACGTCACCGGCTTCACCCACGCCGACTTCCTGAGCACGGTCGGCCGGCGCACCGAGGTCTTCCTGCGGTTCTCGACGGTCGCCGACTCCCTCGGCGGCGCCGACGCCGTCCGCGACTCCCGCGGCTTCGCCGTCAAGTTCTATACCGAAGAGGGCAATTACGACCTCGTCGGGAACAACACCCCGGTGTTCTTCATCAAGGACCCGATCAAGTTCCCCGACTTCATCCACTCGCAGAAGCGGGACCCGTTCACGGGCCGTCAGGAGCCGGACAACGTCTGGGACTTCTGGGCGCACTCGCCCGAGGCCACGCACCAGGTGACCTGGCTGATGGGCGACCGCGGCATCCCGGCGTCGTACCGCCACATGAACGGCTACGGCTCGCACACCTACCAGTGGACGAACGCCGAGGGCGAGGCCTTCTTCGTCAAGTACCACTTCAAGACCAACCAGGGCGTGCGCAGTCTGAGCGCCGAGCAGGCGGCTGAGCTGGCGGGCAAGGACCCTAACTCGCACCAGACCGACCTGCTCCAGGCCATCGAGCGGGGCGTGCACCCGTCCTGGACCCTGTACGTGCAGGTCATGCCGGCGGCCGAGGCGGCGGAGTACCGCTTCAACCCCTTCGACCTGACCAAGGTGTGGCCGCACCGGGACCACCCGCTCCAGCGGGTGGGCCGCCTGGTCCTGGACCGCAACCCGGACAACGTCTTCGCCGAGGTCGAGCAGGCCGCCTTCTCCCCGAACAACTTCGTGCCGGGCATCGGCCCCTCCCCCGACAAGATGCTCCAGGGCCGCCTGTTCGCCTACGCGGACGCGCACCGCTACCGCCTGGGCGTCAACCACACCCTGCTGGCCGTCAACGCCCCACGGGCGACGACCGCGCAGAACTACGGCCGGGACGGCCTCATGGCGGCCAACGCCCAGGGCCGGCACGCCAGGAACTACGAGCCGAACTCCTACGACGGCCCGGCGCAGACCGGCCGCCCCCTGTCTGCGCCCCTCGCCGTGACCGGCCACACGGGCACCCACGAGGCCCCACTGCACACCAAGGACGACGACTTCGCCCAGGCGGGCGAGCTGTACCGGCTGATGTCCGCGGAGGAGCGGCGGCGGCTGGTGGCGAACATCGCCGGCAGCCTCTCGCAGGTCTCCCGCGACGACGTGATCGACAAGAACCTGGCCCACTTCCACGCCGCCGACCCGGAGTACGGCAGGCGCGTGGCGGAGGCGGTCCGCGCCCTGCGCGAGGACTGACCCCACCGACGGCCCGCGGCGGCCGACCGGCCCGGATGAGGGGTGGCCGGCCGGTGCCTGCGCGGGCGGGGCGAGGACCGCGGCGGCGTGCGAGCCAGTGCGGTGGTGAAGGAACCGGGCGCCCTTCTCGACCAGAGGGAAGGACGCCCCGGGCTCCGTCGCACCCGCCGCGGTCCCAGCCATACCCCTGAACCCCGTCCGGCGGCGCGAACGTCCCGTCGCGCCCAGCCTCGCGCCGTCGGACGGCCACAGCGGCACAGAGCCCCACGGGCTCCCCGAGCGCCGGATGCGGAACCGCCCGCGTCCGGCGCTTCGGCGTGCGTTTCCTGCCCCGCCGCAGGAGCCTTGTGGCATGACTGCACATCCACCGACCGAGTTCCCGCACATCGTCGTGCACGCCCCGGCCCTGGACGGCTCCCGGCGGGTCACCGAGGGCGACGTGACCCTGGGGATCGCCTCCCACCTCGACGACGTGATCGAGATCCTGCGGCTGGCCGACCTGGACCGGATCGAGGTCGAGGAGAGCGACCTCATCGAGTGGCAGGGCGGCGGCCCGGACGACTGGCCGGGCCTGACCGAGCACCCCGAAAGCTGAGGTACCGGGACGAAGGGGCCGGCCGATCCTCAAATCAAGCTCTGAACTCTGTTCCCCATGCTTCAACGGCCCGAGTCAGAGGGCATATTCACACCACACAGGTGCCCGCCGGCACGGGGGCGGCGGGCACCCGGTCGTCCGCGACGCGAAGCGGGCGGCCCCTCCGCAGGAGGGGCCGCCCGCTTTCGTCCGCGCCGGCTCAGACCTTCAGCGTCCTGACGGACGTCGGCGCGTGACCGGGCTCGGTGGCGATCTCCTCGAACTCCACGACACGGGAGATGTCGTTGGTGGTCGACATGGAGATGTTGGTGACCCGCTCCAGGATCGCCTCCACGACAACCGGCACGCGGTGCTCGGCGGCCAGTTTCTTGGCCTCCTCGAAGGCCGCGCCCAGCTCCGCCGGGTCCGTCACCCGGATCGCCTTGCAGCCCAGGCCCTCGGCGACCTTGACGTGGTCGACGCCATAGACGCCCAGTTCGGGCGAGTTGATGTTCTCGAACTCCAGATTGACCTGGAAGTCGATGTCGAACGCCCGCTGCGCCTGCCGGATCAGGCCCAGGTAGGAGTTGTTGACGAGGACGTGCACGTAGGGGATCTTGTGCTGCGCGCCGACCGCCAGCTCCTCCAGCATGAACTGGAAGTCGTAGTCGCCGGAGAGGGCGACGACGGACGCCTCCGGGTCGGCCTTGGCGACGCCCAGCGCGGCCGGGACCGTCCAGCCGAGCGGGCCCGCCTGGCCGCAGTTGATCCAGTGCCGGGGCCGGAAGACGTGCAGCATCTGGGCGCCGGCGATCTGCGAGAGGCCGATCGTGGACACGTACCGGGTCTCCGGGCCGAAGGCCTTGTTCATCTCCTCGTAGACGCGCTGCGGCTTGATCGGGATGTCGTCGAAGTGGGTACGGCGCTGGAGGGTCGCCCGCTTCTCCTGCGCCGCGGCCGCCCAGCGCGAGCGGTCCGGGAGACCGCCCGACGCCTTCAACTCCCGTGCCACCTCGACGAAGAGCTCCAGGGCGGCCTTCGCGTCGGAGGCGAAACCGTAGTCGGGGGCGAAGATCCTGCCGATCTGGGTGGGCTCGATGTCCACGTGGACGAAGGTGCGGCCGGCCGTGTAGACGTCCAGCCTGCCGGTGTGACGGTTGGCCCAGCGGTTGCCGATGCCGAGGACGAAGTCGGACTCCAGGAAGGTCGCGTTGCCGTAGCGGTGCGAGGTCTGCAGGCCCACCATGCCGGCGTTCAGCTCGTGGTCGTCGGGCAGGACGCCCCAGCCCATCAGGGTCGGGACGACCGGGGTGCCGGTCAACTCGGCGAACTCGACGAGGAGTCCGGCGGCGTCGGCGTTGATGACCCCGCCGCCGGCGACGATCAGCGGACGCTCGGACGCGTTCAGCATCCCGATCGCCTTCTCGATCTGGGTGCGGCTGGCGGCCGGCTTGTAGACCGGGAGCGGCTCGTACGTGTCCGGGTCGAACTCGATCTCGGTGAGCTGCACGTCGATCGGCAGGTCGATCAGGACCGGGCCGGGACGGCCCGAGCGCATCAGGTGGAAGGCCTGCTGGAAGACGCCCGGGACCTGTGCGGCCTCCAGCACGGTGACCGCCATCTTCGTGACCGGCCCGGCGATCGAGGCGATGTCGACGGCCTGGAAGTCCTCCTTGTGGATCACCGCGGTCGGCGCCTGGCCGGTGATGCACAGGATCGGGACGGAGTCGCCGGTGGCCGAGTAGAGGCCGGTGATCATGTCGGTGCCGGCCGGTCCCGAGGTGCCGATGCAGACGCCGATGTTGCCGGGGTGCGTACGGGTGTAGCCCTCGGCCATGTGCGAGGCGCCCTCGACGTGACGGGCGAGGGTGTGGTGGATGCCGCCGGAGGCCTTGAGCGCCGCGTAGAAGGGGTTGATCGCCGCGCCGGGCACACCGAACGCGTCGGTGACGCCCTCGCGCTTGAGGATCTCAACTGCCGCGCGGGCAGCGGTCATACGAGCCATCGAGAACTCCTGCTTTCGGCTGTCGGATGCCTGCTCCCGTCGCGCCCCGCGGTGAGCATCGTTTCCAGTTGTTCGTTCGAGTTGATCCACACTTATTCCGCATAGCGGAAAGTAACTTCTACTATCTGAAATCAATGTAGGTGCGGTGACGAACGTCGTCAAGGGACGGACAACCGGGCCCCGGCGGGAGCACCATGGGACGGCTGAAGCGACGCAACGCCTGAGGTGGGGCCATGTCCGAGAGCCTGCCGGTGCGCTGTCCGGCCTGCCGGCGCGAGCACGTCTACACCGCGCCGTCGTACCCGTGCGCCTGCGGCGCGCCGGTCACCCCGGACCTCGACGGCACGGCCGGGCCGACGCCGGTGGCGCACCGCGCCTGGGACGCGGACTGGGTGACGGTGAGCTGCGGGTCCTGCGGACGGCGGGACCAGTGGCCGCAGCCGGAGCTGGGCTGCCCGTGCGGGGCGGTGCTGCGCATCGCGGTCGCCGACGCCGTGTCCGCGCCGCCGGCCGAGGCCGGACCCGAGCCGCGGGCCGCCTTCCGTCCCGTGACGATCCGCACCGCGCGGGACGCGGTCACCGCGGCCGCGCTCTACCTGCGCTGGCTCGGCTTCCGGGACATACGGCGGGCCGACCAGCGGCCGCCGTCCGGCATCGGGCTGGCCGCCCGGGGGCTGGTGGCCCAGGTGGACCCGACCGTGCAGCCGGCCTCGCCGCGGGACGTGGAGTGCCTGTGGCTGACGGCGATGACGGAGGACTCGGGGTGCGTGTACTTCTCCCTCGCGGGGTACGCCGAGGAGGCGCGTGAGCGGGCCGACGCGCTGGGGGTGCCGTTGTTCGTGCTGGACTTCACGGGGACGCCTCAGCCGGTCAACGGGCATGCCGACGAACTGCGCGGTTCAGGCGCGTGATCCGACTGCGGGCCGGTGGGGGCCGATCGCGCGGTTCCCCGCGCCCCTACGGGGCGCCGGCGCTGTACGTCTCCCTCAGTTCGATCTTGCGGACCTTGCCCGAGACGGTCATCGGGAAGTCGGCCAGGATCTGGATGCGGGTCGGCACCTTGTAGTGGGCGAGGCGGCCCTCGCAGAAGGCGCGGAGGTCGTCCAGGGTGGGCGGGGCGGCCGGGTCGTGCGGGATGACGCAGGCGAGGACCTCCTCGCCGTACCTCTCGTGCGGCACCCCGACCACCTGGACGTCCCGGACCTTGGGGTGGGCGTACAGGAACTCCTCGATCTCGCGCGGGTAGACGTTCTCGCCACCCCGGATGATCATGTCCTTGATGCGGCCGACGATCTCCACGTAGCCGTCCTCGCGCATCAGCGCCAGGTCGCCGGTGTGCATCCAGCGACCGGCGTCGACGGCCTCCGCCGTCTTCTCGGGCTCGTTCCAGTAGCCGAGCATCACGCTGTAGCCGCGGGTGCACAGCTCGCCCGAGGTGCCCCGCGGCAGGGTGACCCCGGTGGCCGGGTCGACGACCTTGACCTCCAGGTGCGGCAGCACCCGGCCGACCGTGCCGGTGCGGTGTTCGAGGTCGTCCTCGATCCGGGTCTGGAGCGAGACCGGTGACGTCTCCGTCATGCCGTAGCAGATGGAGACCTCCGCCATGTGCATCTCCGCGACCACCCGCTTCATCACCTCGACCGGGCAGGGCGAGCCCGCCATGATGCCGGTGCGCAGGGTGGAGAGGTCGTACGACGCGAAGTCGGCCAGGTTCAGCTCCGCGATGAACATGGTCGGGACGCCGTACAGGGAGGTGCAGCGCTCCCGCTGGACCGCCTCCAGGGTGGCCCGCGGTTCGAAGGACGGGGCCGGGATCACCATGCAGGCGCCGTGCGAGGTGGCGGCCAGGTTGCCCATCACCATGCCGAAGCAGTGGTAGAAGGGCACCGGGACGCAGATCCGGTCCTGCTCCGTGTAGGCGACCAGCTCCCCGACGAAATAACCGTTGTTGAGGATGTTGTGGTGGGAGAGGGTGGCGCCCTTCGGGAAGCCGGTGGTGCCCGAGGTGTACTGGATGTTGATGGCGTCGTCGCAGGACAACTCGGCCGCGCGGGCCGCCAGTTCGGGGGCCCGGTCGACGGTCCCGCGCGCGGTCAGGGCGTCCCAGCTCGGGTCGCCGATGTAGACGGTCTCCCGCAACTCGGGGCAGCGGCCCCGCACTTCCTCCACCATCGCCCGGTAGTCGCTGGTCTTGTGCCGGAGCGAGGCGAACAGCAGGGAGATCCCGGCCTGGTTGAGGACGTACTCGACCTCGTGGGTGCGGTAGGCCGGGTTGATGTTGACCATGATCGCGCCGATCCGGGCGGTGGCGTACTGCACCAGAACCCACTCGGCGCAGTTGACCGCCCAGATGCCCACCCGGTCGCCCTTGGCGACCCCGCTCGCCAGCAGCGCGTACGCCAGCCGGTCGACGTCGGCGGAGAACTGCGCGTACGTCCAGCGCCTGCCGGCCGGTACGTCCACCAGCGCCTCGCGGTCCGGCCAGGCGGCGACGGCCCGGTCCAGGTTGGCGCCGATGGTGTCGCCCAGCAGCGTGGTGCCGCTCGTGCCGTGGGTGTAGGACCCTGGTGCGTACGACGAGTTCACCGGAAGTCCTCCTCGCGGTACTCGGCGGCCGAGCCGGCGGCCGTGGCCTCGCGCAGCTCGATCCGGCGGATCTTCCCGGACACGGTCTTGGGCAGCGGGGCGAACTCCAGCCGCCGGACCCGCTTGTAGGGCGCGAGGACCTGACGGGAGTGCTCGAAGAGCACCTTCGCGGTGTCCGGGCCCGGCTCCCAGCCCGCCGCCAGGACGATGTACGCCTTGGGTACGGAGAGGCGCAGGTCGTCCGGCGCGGGCACGACGGCCGCCTCGGCCACCGCCTCGTGCTCCAGGAGCGCGCTCTCCAGCTCGAACGGGCTGATCTTGTAGTCGGACGCCTTGAACACGTCGTCCGCACGGCCGACGTAGGTGATGTAGCCGTCCTCGTCGCGGGAGCCGATGTCGCCGGTGCGGTAGTAGCCGCCGGCCATCGCCTCCGCCGTACGGTCGGCGTCCCCGTGGTAGCCGGTCATCAGACCGACCGGCCGCGCCGACAGGTCGAGCGCGATCTCGCCCTCCGCCGCGCCAGGGGCGCCGCTGACCGGGTCCAGGAGCTCCACCCGGTACCCCGGGCTGGGCCGGCCCATCGACCCGGTCTTCAGCTGCTGCCCGGGGCTGTTGGAGACCTGCACGGCCGTCTCGGTCTGCCCGAACCCGTCCCGGATGGTCACGCCCCAGGCCCGCCGCACCTGCTCGATCACCTCGGGGTTGAGCGGCTCGCCCGCCGCCACCACCTCGCGGGGCGGGGTCGCCAGCTGGCTCAGGTCCGCCTGGATGAGCATCCGCCACACCGTCGGCGGGGCACAGAAGGACGTCACGCCGTGCCGGTCCATCTCCGCCATCAGCCGGCCCGCGTCGAAGCGCGCGTAGTTGTGGATGAAGACCGTCGCCTCGGCGTTCCAGGGGGCGAAGAGGTTCGACCAGGCGTGCTTCGCCCACCCCGGCGAGGAGATGTTCAGGTGCACGTCACCGGGCTTGAGGCCGATCCAGTACATGGTGGCCAGGTGCCCGATGGGGTACGAGGTGTGGGTGTGCTCGACCAGCTTGGGACGGGCCGTGGTGCCCGAGGTGAAGTAGAGCATCAGCGGGTCGTCCGCGAGGGTGGGGCCGTCGGGGACGAAGCCGGCCGCGGCGGTGTACGCGTCCTCGTACGGCTCCCAGGGCCCCGCCTCCGACGGCGGCAGCCCGCCCACCGCGATCCGGGTGTACGCGCCCGGCACCTCGGTGAACTTGGCGGCGTCCTCGGCCCGCACGACCACGTGTTTGACCCGGCCCCGGTCCACGCGGTCGCGCAGGTCGGCCGGGCCGAGCAGCGGGGTGGCCGGGATGACCACGGCCCGCAGCTTCATCGCGGCCAGCGCGGTCTCCCACAGCTCGGCCTGGTTCCCGAGCATGACCAGGATGCGGTCCTCCGGCTCGACGCCCCGCGCGCGCAGGTGGTTCGCGACCCGGTCGGAGCGCTCGGACAGCTCGGCGAAGGACAGCTTCGTCTCCGAGCCGCCCTCCTCGACGATGTGCAGGGCGGTGCGCCGGTTGCCCTCGGCGATGACGTCGAACCAGTCCAGCGCCCAGTTGAAGTGGTCCGGACGCGGCCATGCGAAGCCCTCGTAGGCGGTGGCGTAGTCCGCACGGTGTTCCAGCAGGAAGTCCCGTGCCCTGCGGAAGTCCTCCGTCGCACTCGTCATTCGCGTCTCCTTCAGTACCGGACCATTGCCGGGCGGCTCTCTGGCATCGTGTAATCCGTGATGCAGGTCTCACTACCCCCGAACGGGGGTGTGGACCGCACAAGGCCGGGGTCGAAGGGGCAGGACAGGTGGCAGCAGAGGTCGCGGGGGCGGTGGAGATACGTGGTGCGCTGTCCAGACTCCGGCGCACCACCGGGCTTCCGATCGCCTTCGGCGGGCTGGTCGAGGCGGGCCGGACACAGGTCCGGATCAGCGAGCTGAACGGGACCAGCACGGCGTCGCTGCGCTCGCTCGCGGTCACCTCGGGGAACGGCCTCGGCGGCAGGGCGGTCGCCCTGGCCCGCCCCTGCGCGGTCGTCGACTACTCGGCCTCGCAGCAGATCAGCCACGAGTACGACATCCCGGTGGCGGCCGAGGGCCTCCGCTCGGTGCTGGCGGTACCGGTGGTGGTACGGCGCCGGGTGCGGGGGGTGCTGTACGGCGCGCTGCGCACCGCCCAGCCGCTGGGCGACCGCACGCTGGGCGCGGCGGTGGCGGCGGCCCGGGACGTGGAGCAGGCGCTGGTCGTCCAGGACGAGGCCAGGGGGCTGCTGGCGGCGGCGCGGCCGGCACCGGGCGCGGTGGCGGATCCGGGGGCCGCCTGGGAACAGGTGCGGGAGGCGCATGCCGCGCTGCGGGCTCTGGCGCCGCGGATCCCCGACCCGGAGTTGCGCGCCGAACTGCTGGCCGCCTGCGGGCTGCTGACCGCGCCGGCGCCGGTTCCGGAGGCCGAGGGGGTGCTGGCACCCCGGGAGGTGGACGTGCTGGCGTGGGTGGCGGCCGGGGCGACCAACGCCGTGGTCGCCGAGCGGCTGGGCCTGCGGCCGGAGACGGTCAAGGGCTACCTGCGCTCGGCGATGCGGAAGCTGGGCGCCCACACCCGGGGGGAGGCGGTCTCGGCGGCGCGTCGGACGGGGGTGTTGCCATAGCCGGAGGGGACCCATGCCATTCATGCGGACGCGCGGTGAATTGCCATATGCGAAGCCCCTGTTATTTCCCTCACCACGCCGTTCGGCCGGATTTCGGGGTTCATTGCCTAGAATTTGGCCCGGACACGACACACGAGGGGAGCGGTGACCGTGCGACGGGACTTCCAGGAGCCTGCCAGATGCCGCCCCGACCTGGTCATCGGCCGGGCGGAGCTGTTCGCGGCCGCCCGGGAGCAGCTCTCCTCGGGAGGCAGCGTCCTCCTGCACGGGCCCGCCGGAATAGGTAAATCGACCGTCCTGCGGGCGCTGGACGCGGAATACGCCGGCACCGCCCGCACCGTGTTGCGCTGCTCGGCCACGGAGTCCGAATCGCACCTTCCGTTTCTCGCCCTCGCCGACCTCTTCGGCCTGGTCCTCGACGACGTCTCCGCCCACCTGCCCGGCGCCCAGCGCACCGCCCTGGAGTCGGCCCTCACCGGCCGCGGCGAGTCCACCCTCCGGCGCGACGGCCTCGCCCTGCGCCTCGCCGTGCTGTCCACGCTGCGCGTGCTGGCCGCCGAGGGGCCCGTACTGATCGTCGCCGACGACCTCCAGTGGCTGGATCCGGCCAGCGCCGAACTCCTCGGCTTCGCCGCCCGCCGCCTCGGCGGCACCCCGGTCCAACTGCTCAGCGCGGTCCGCACCGAGGGTCAGGAGTACGACCGTCACCTACGCGCGTCGCCCCCGGACACCGTCGCCGTCCGGCTCGGCGCCCTCAACCGCAAGCAGGTCTCCGAGCTCCTCGACCACCGCGGCCACACCGGGCTGAGCCGGTCCACGGTCCGGGAGATCCACCGCACCAGCGGCGGCAACCCGCTGTTCGCCCTCGAACTCGGCCGCGCTCTCGCCGAGAACCCGATCCCGCCCCGCCCCGGCGAACCGCTGCCGGTGCCGACCTCGCTGCGCGCCCTGGTGCTCAGCCGCCTCGACATGCTCTCCGTCGAGGCCCGCCGCACCCTGCTGGTGGCCAGCGCCGGCGCCCGCCCCACCCAGGCCCTGCTGCACGCGGCCGGCCGGGAGAACGCCGAGGCCGAGTGCGCCCAGGCGGCCGAACTGGGGCTGCTGGCCACCGAGCCGGAGGGACCCGCCGTACGGTTCGCACACCCCCTCATCTCCGCCGCGCTGTACGCGGAGGCGCCCGCCCAGGAGCGCCGGGCCGCGCACGCGGCGCTGTCCACGGCCGCCTCCGACCCGATCGAGCGGGCCCGGCACCTGGCGCTGGCCACCACCGGCACCGACCCGGAGGTCGCCGACCGGCTCGCCGAGGCCGCGACCGAGGCCCGGGACCGGGGCGCCCCCTCGGTGGCCGCGCAGATCGGCCTGCTCGCCGCCCGGCACACCCCCGGCGACAACACGCCCACCCCGGTCGAGCGCCGGCTCCAGGCCGCCGAGGACGCGACCAGCGCGGGCGAGATCGACCTCGCCCAGGACATCGCCCGCGAGGTGCTCACCCACGCCACCCGCCCGGCGGACCGGGTGCGGGCCTGGATCCTGGTGATCGACTCGGCCGGCCACACCATGACCGAGGTGGACGCGGCCTTCCCGCACGCCCTCGCCGACGCCGGCGACGACCCGCGGCTGCTCGGCAAGGTCCACTACCAGCTGGCCTGGCGGGCCCTGATCGTGGGCGGCGACTTCACCGAGGCCCGGCAGGCGGCGGCGCACTCCGCCGGCCTCGCGGCCGAGGGCGGCGACCGGCGCACCGAACTCCTCGCGCTGTCCCTGCAGGCCCAGGTCGAGACCCTGATGGGCCATCCGGCGGCGCCCGCCACCATCAAGCGCGCCCTGAAGGAGCCCCAGGACCCGAACGTGGCCTGCCACCACAACGGGGCGGGCAGCGCCAGGTTCCGCTGGCTGGTGATGGGCGACCAGCTGGCCGAGGCACGCACCACCGTCACCGCACTGCTGCGCGAGGTCCGCAGGCGCGGGCAGGTGGAGAGCGAGGTGCACTTCCTGCGCGGGCTCGCCGAGACCGAACTGCGCTCCGGGCACTGCGGCCGCGCCCTCGACCTCGCCCGGGAGGGCCTGCGGCTCGCCCACGACTCCGGGATCGGCGAGACCGCCTCCGCGATGCTCACCTCGCTGGCCGAGGCGTCCGGCGGCGACGTGGACCGGGGCCTGGCGCTGGCCCGGGAGGCGGTGGAGCACGCCGAGCAGGACGGCGACACGATGTACCTGTCCAGGGCCCTGGGCGCCCTCGGGTACGCCCAGTTGGTGGCAGGCGACCCGGCGGGCACGGTCCGCTCGCTGCGCCGGGTGCGGGAGCTGGAGCAGAGCCTCGGCATCACCGACCCGGCCCGCGGCCGCTGGCAGGGCGACCTGGCCGAGGCACTCGTCCGGGTGGGTGAAACCGCTGAGGCGCAGGACGTCATCGACGTCACCCGTCAGCACGCGCTCAGACTCGGCCGGGAGAGTGTCCTCGCCGCGCTGGACCGGGCCGAGGCGCTGGTCCGGGCCGCGCACGGGGAACGCGACCCTGCCGTCACCCTGCTGACCTCGGCTCAGGACCGGTTCGCCAAACTGGGCTACGGCCTGGAGGAGGCGCGGGCCGCCTTCGCACTGGCCGCGCTGCGCGAGAGGCGCTCCCCGGCCGCGTTCGACGAGGCCACCCGGCTGTTCCGGCGGTGCCGGGCGCTGCCGTGGCTGCGCCAGGTGGACGAGGCCGTCTCCGCGCCGGAGCCACCGGTCGAGGCACCCCCCGCGCTCGACGCCCTGGACGGGCTGGCCGCGATGGAGCGCCAGGTCGCCGCGCTGGTCATGGAGGGCGCCACCAACCGGGAGATCGCCGCCCGGCTGTTCATCAGCGTCAAGACCGTGGAGGCCACGCTCACCCGGGTCTACCGCAAGCTGGGCATCCGATCGCGCGTGGACATAGTCCGTTTGGCCGCGGGGCGACGCGCGAAGTGAGAACGCTCCCGGTTAACTGAGGCGGACCGAGGGTTTTCCCTCCCCCATCCCCCTAGGGGGTTCCCTCATTGGGAGGGTGGGGTTCCGGGTCCTAGCTTATGGATGTGCCGCTCGCCCGGGCATACGGGGGTCGGTCCCGCGACCCCCGTGCTGCACCCCCCACACCCGCGCGACCCCCACCGGCAACCCCCACTGAGGAGACTCATGTTCGGGCACCACCGCGCAAGAAAGTCCGCCGCAGTCCTGGTGGCCACCGCCGCCGCTGCGGCGACCGCGCTGATCGCGTCCCCCACCGCGTCAGCCGCCCCCCAGCCGATCGTCGGCGGCACCACGACGACCACGACCGCGTACCCGTTCATGATGCAGATCACGGACGCGTCCGGCAGCCAGTTCTGCGGCGGCACCCTGGTGTCGGCCACCAAGGTGGTGACCGCCGCGCACTGCATGGAGGGCGAGTCGGCGAGCAGCGTCCGCGTGGTCGGCGGCCGCACGTACCTCAACGGCACCAACGGCACGGTCAGCAAGGTCAGCAAGATCTGGATCAACCCGGACTACACGGACGCCACCAACGGCGACGACGTCTCGGTCCTCACCCTGTCGACGGCGATGTCGTACACCCCGGCGTCGTACGTGACGTCCTCCCAGACGAGCGTGTACGCGGCCGGCGCCACGGCCCGCATCCTCGGCTGGGGCACCACCTCGGAGAACGGCAGCTCCTCCAACCAGCTGCGGACCGCGACCGTCCCGATCGTGTCCGACTCCAGCTGCAAGAGCTCCTACGGTTCGGACTTCGTCCAGACCGACATGGTTTGCGCCGGATACACGTCCGGCGGCGTAGACACCTGCCAGGGCGACAGCGGCGGTCCCCTGCTCATCGGGGGCGTCCTGGCAGGGATCACTTCCTGGGGAGAGGGGTGCGCGGAGGCGGGTTACCCGGGTGTCTACACCCGGCTGACCACCTTCTCGAACCTGGTGACCGCGCAGGTCAACTCGTAACCAGAAGGTCTCCCGAGCATCCCTCGGGTGAGTGACCAGGGGGCGTTGCGGGCTACCACGAGCAGCCCGCAGCGCCCCCTATCCATGGGGGCGCCCACTTGTCCGCGGTGAGCTTCCCCGCGGCGCCCCAGCTGTCGGCCGGGACCTCGTGGATCCAGACCTGCACGGTCTCGGCGGGGATCTTGTACGCGTCGACGAACGCCGTCTCTTCGACGCCGATCTCGGCGCGGCCGCGCAGGGGTGGCAGGCGGGGAGAGCGGCCACCACTGGGTCGGGCCACAGCGGCTGAACCCGTACGCCGGGCCACGGCGGCTGAACCCGTACGCCGGGCCACGGCGGCTGAATCCGTACGCCGGGCACGGGCTCGACGGCCCGGGCGAACGCGGCGTCCAGACGGCCGCCCGCGACCCGGCGGAGCCCAGGCGTTCGGGCGGATGCGCCGACACTCATCGCCCTGCCGGGGCCACGACGGTCCCGAACCGGATGTCGTACCGCTCGCCGGGGTGCAGCGCGGCCAGCATCCGCTCGCCCTCCGCCAGGATCGCGGCCCGGTCCGCCGCCCCGCCGGCCGCCGCCCCGCCGCCCGGTGGCCCGAAGGTCTCGACCACCAGGGCGTCCTCCGTCAGCTTCCACACACCCGCCAGGAATCCGTCCACGAGCAGGGTGCGGTGGGCCTGGTTGCCCCGCCAGGCGCGGCCCCGGTGCTCGGGCGGGACGACACGGGTGCGGTCGGCGTGCGAGAGGAGCAGGTTGTCGAACTCGGGGAGGAAGCGGGGCGGGGCCGGGGTCGCGGGGTCGGGGCGGGGCGCGTCGGGGAGGTCGAAGAGCTCGGCACCGGTCTCGTCCCGGAAGGTGAGGAGGCGGGGCCGCAGCCGTTCGAAGGCCGGGCGGAGCCGGGTCAGTCCGGCCCAGGTCTGCATGTCCCTGACGGAGGCCGGGCCGAAGGCGGCGAGGTAGCGCAGGACTGCGGCGTCCAGGGCCTCGGCGGCCGGCGCCGGCTCGGCGGGCCGGCCGAGCCAGTGTTCCGCGGTGGTGAGGGCGACCTGACCGGACCGCCCCCACAGTCCGCGCGGGGTGACCTGGACGAGGGGCAGGGTGCAGCGGGCCGCGACGGCGAGGGACTGCGGGTCGGCGTCCGGCCATTCCTCGCTCAGCGCCTCCCGCAGCCCGGCCATGGTGCGCGGCTCGGCCTCGACCAGACCCCGGGCGAGCGCGGCGAGCCGGTCCAGGTCGACACCGGCAAGCCCCTTGCGAAAGGCGGTCCGTTCCCGGGTCCGGGCGGGCTGGACCAGCGGGCGCAGGGCCAGCGCGTCGGCGGCGGTGTGGGTGTGGATGGTCGATCGGAGGGTGACGATCCGGACCACCTCCCGGTCCGCCATCAGCCCGGAGAGCTGCTCGGGGGCGAAGCCGTCGAGGCGGGCGGCGAGGGCGTAGTACGGCGGCCTGACGTTCTGCGCCTGGAGGCCGACGAGGTGCGCCACGGCCTCCTTAGCCGACCGGGGTGAGCGGCGCAGCAGGAGCTGGCGGTCGAGGGTGGCGCGGTTGAGGGCGCGGGTGCCGAGGACCGGGCCGGACGGCTGGTTCTTCATACCGGGCACGCTAACGCCGAACGAGGACAGATCCTGTCCTCGATGTCCCCCGTTTCTCTCACCGAATCCCGTCCTCGATTCCCTCCGCCGGGCCCGTATGCCCCGTATATCCTGCGACGAGACTCACCGATCACGTGTGATCACTCCGACCACGCGGATCACACAGCTCACGCCGATGCAGGCTCCACCGAGAGGCGGCCGCGATGTCCGAGCGACGCCCCAGCCCAGTGTCGAAGAACGCCACGAACGGCCGGACGGGCCGGGGCACCAGAAGGTCGGTCTGGCGCCGGGCCCTGTCGCAGGAACAGGACGACACGGCCGAGCTGCCGGCGGCGGGGTCCGGGCCGGGCGGGGAGTCCGCCGAGCCGCCGAGCGTCGTGGAGGCGGCGCTGTACAGCGACGGGGTGCGGGTGTCGACACCGGCGACCCTGGCGGAGACGTACCGCGCACTGCGCGACACGCCCTCGGGCATGGCGTGGATCGGCCTTGCCCGCCCCACCTCGGACGAACTCCTCTCCCTGGCCAGCGAGTTCGACCTGCACCAGCTCGCGGTCGAGGACGCGATGGAGGCCCACCAACGGCCGAAACTGGAGCGGTACGGCGACACGCTCTTCGTGGTCCTGCGCGCCGCCCGCTATCTGGACGCGCCCGAGGAGGTGGACTTCGCCGAGCTGCACGTGTTCGTCGGCCCCGACTTCGTGATCACGGTCCGGCACGGCGCGGCCCCCGACCTCTCGGCGGTCCGCCGCCGCATGGAGGACTCCCCCGACCTCCTCAAACTCGGCCCGGAGGCCGTCCTCTACGCGATACTCGACGCGGTGGTCGACGGCTACGCCCCGGTCGTCGAGGGCGTCCAGAACGACATCGACGAGATCGAGACGGAGGTCTTCCGCGGCGACCCGTCCGTCTCCCGCCGCATCTACGAACTCTCCCGCGAGATGGTCGAGTTCCAGCGCGCGACCCGCCCCCTCGTCGGCATGCTGCACGGCCTGATGGCCGGCTTCACCAAGTACGAGACCGACGAGGAACTCCAGCGCTACCTCCGCGACGTCGCCGACCACGTCACCCACATCAGCGAACGCGTGGACGGCTTCCGCCAGGCCCTCACCGAGATCCTCACGGTCAACGCGACCCTGGTCACCCAGCAACAGAACGCGGAGATGCGGGCGTTGGCGGAGGCGGGGTTCGAACAGAACGAAGAGATCAAGAAGATCTCGTCGTGGGCGGCGATTCTCTTCGCCCCGACGCTGGTCGGGACGATCTACGGGATGAACTTCCGGGAGATGCCTGAGCTGCACTGGGCCCTCGGGTACCCCTTCGCGGTCGTCCTGATGGCGGTCGTGTGCACCGGCCTGTACCTCATCTTCAAGCGGAAGGACTGGCTCTGAGCAACCGGTCGACGAGGGCCTACGCCAGGGCCTCGCGGGAGCCGAGGTAGTCGTCAAAAGGCCCAGCGATGTGGTGGAGCGCACTCTCGTCCACGAGGGCGCGGAACTCGGCGAGTGCACCCTCTCGCACCTGCTGCTGGCGATCCATGCGAACGTCGACGAGCGCCTTGACCTCGGAGGGACGCAGATCGCGCCGCAACTGGGCAATAACGATGTAGGCGTAGTCCTCGATCTGGCACAGCCCCGGCCAGATGTCCCGTTCATAGTTCGACAGCACGGCGGCCCGGCGCTCCATCTCCAGGAAGCCCTCGAACTGCGTGGGGTCCAGCAAGTGGGCGTTGCGTCGCCACAGAGCAGGACGCGGTCGACCAGCGGGAGTGGTGTCCGCTCCCAGCAGTGCCAGGATTTCTGAACTCTCGGAGTCGCTGGCCTGGTAGACCTCAAGCAGCGCCTCGACGAGATCCCGGGCCAGACGTCGACGCCGACCTCGTTCGAGTCGGCTCAGCCCGCTGTTGTCGATCTTGACTTCGCGCCGGCGCAGCACCTCGTGGCCAGCGACGTCGCCCTGCGTGAGGCCCCGGCGTTCGCGCAGTTCCTCCAGGCGCAGGCCGACTTCACTGAGGGTCAGCGACCACGGCGTCTTCGCTTCTGGCATGGTGGCCAGTCTGAGGCTCTCCGCGTCACCTACAAGCAATTTGCTCGACCATATCTCGTTGCCGCCGTGGTGGCGGGCCTGCTGCTGGGCATCGGTACTCAGGGACGTGATCCGCGCTACCACGGTCGTGGCAGCGCCCGTGTCCGCGGTCACCGGGCGACGGCCAGCACGCCGCCGATGGCGAGCGCACCCACGGTGACCGCCGTCGCGATCTTGATGTTGCGCTTCATGGCGAACCTCCTCGGGTCCGCGGGAGCGCCTTTCGTTCCCGCACCGTCACCGTCGCGCCGGGCCCTGCAGTCGCCGCGCGCTGCGTGTGGAGACGGGATGGAGACGACCGGTGGGCTGGCCGGGCCGTTCGGCCCCTCCCGAGGACGTGCGCGTGGCGCGTAGGTACGGGACATGGCCGCCGGCCGCCACCGTGCGCGTCGTCGAGGACGAGAAGGAGATCCGCGAACTGCTGCGCCGGTATCTGGGGGATCGAACTGGCGACGTCGCGTAATCGGTCGTCGCGTATTCCGTGGCCGGTGAGGGCGAGTGGTCACCGTGAGTGATCTTCGGGGGCCTAGTGCCCCTCTAGATTCCGCCACCCTCGGCGGTGAGCTGGGCGGTGATGTTGTCGTGGTAGCCGAACATACGGGCGACCACGGGGGCGGGGGTTTGGAGCACGAGGTAGCGGAGCCGGAGTTCGAGGGTGTCTGGGGTGCTGTGCGGCCCGCCGGCCTGGGACGAGCCATCGGGCGTGGGACTGCTGGCGGTCATGGTGTTGGGTCGCTGGTCGAGGCGGGCCAGGAGGATCCCGGCGAAGGGCTTGGGACGAGGGCGGATCGCCGAACCGACTGTCGCCGGTGCAACGCGCAGGTCAGCCCGTCAGGGGCGGACGTTGACGGTGGCCATCATGCCGAGGTCCTCGTGGTCGAGGACATGGCAGTGGTAGACGCTGCGGCCGGGGTAGTCGGTGAACGGGATACGAAGTCGCACCGAGCTCCGGGCCGGCACCAGGACGACGTCCTGCAGCACGCCTGCGGCAGGTGCACTGGTCAGCACGTGGAACGGCCAGGCGTGCAGGTGGAACGCGTGGTCCATGGGGCTGGTGTTGACCACGGTCCACTCCTCGGTGGTGCCGAGCGCGACGGTCTGGTCGTCGCGCCCGGGGTCGAAGGTGCGCCTGTCGATGGTGAAGGCCATCCCGCCGCCCATGCCCATCCCGCCCATGCCCATCGCGAAGGTGATCTGACGCCGTCTGCTCACGCTGTCCGACGGGATCGACGGGGCAGGCAGCCTCGCGGGCAAAGCGGCCGATGCCGTGACGGCTCCGGACACGGCCAGGGCCGCCAGCGTGACCGGGCCGCCGGCGGAGGGGCCGCTGTCCGTCATGCCGCCCATCATGCCCAGGCTGCCGCGGTCGTACGGTTCGCTGACCAGCGCGTACCGGCCGCTGCGGGTGGGACGCACGAGCAGGTCGGCACGGTTTCCCGGAGCCAGCACCACCTGGTCCCGATCGGCCGGGGCGGGCAGGAACACCCCGTCGAGGGCGACCTGAGTCACACGATGACCTTCCAGACGCAGAGCGAGCACCCGGGAGACGCAGCCGTTGATGACCCGCCACCGCTGCACTGCCCCGGGCGCGGCGGTGATGACCGGCTGGTGCTGGCCGTTGACCAGCACCAGCTCGCCCTCGCGGCCCATCATCCTGGCCATCATGTTCGGCGAGGCGACCCGGCCGGCCCCGTCCAGGGTGATGTCGGTGACCAGCAGGACCAGGTCGTCGGTCACCGGCACATCCGGGTCGGGACCGCCGCCGACCAGCAGCGCTCCGGCCAGGCCGGCGAAGATCTGGTCGGCGACGGTGCCGTGGTGGTGCGGGTGGTACCAGAACGTGCCGGTCGGGTGGTCGGTCGGGACGGCGATGGCGTAGTCGAAGCTGTCGCCGGGCTCGACGGTGACGAACGGGTTGTCGCTGTTGCCCTGCGGGGAGACATGCAGGCCGTGGGTGTGCAGGTTCGTCGGCTGGTCGATGTGGTTGATCAGCCGCGCTCGCAGCAGGTCCCCGGGCCGCACCCGCAGGGTCGGCCCCGGGCAGGTGCCGTTGAACGCCCACGCCGACGTGTCCCGGCCGGCCAGTCGGGCTCCCGGGGCAGCGGTGAGGGTCACGTCGAGCACCCCGCCGCGGCTGGCCGCCACCTGCGGCTGACGCAAACGCTCCCCGGAGGCACCAGGTTGCGCGCGGTTCCGGTCGGTGGGCGCGCCCGCACCGGCTGCCCACCCCGCGGTGCCGGCCGCCACGCCGGCTGTACCGAGTCCGAGCAACGCCAACGCCTGGCGTCGGCTGATCGGCCGGCCGCTCACGGCAACAGACTCCGGCGACGCCGGTACTCGTCCTCGTCGATTTCTCCGCGAGCCTGGCGTTCGTCGAGGATCCGCCGTGCTGCCGAGCCGACCGAACGAGGTGCGGGCGGGGACGTGAGTCCCTCCTGTATCAGCCGCACCACGACGAAGCCGGTAAGCAGGCCGGCCACGATGAACACCGGCCAGCTCCACATCAGGCCCATGATCCAACCACTGCCTGTCATGGCCGATCACGCTCCTTGCCCAGGAAACGCCTCGCGTACCCCAAGGCTAAGACCGCCGCCGGATCGCCGTCGGGGCGACGGCCCCGACCTGCAAAGTTCAACGTCTCGGCAACGGCTGCGACGGGGCGTACCAGGCGGTTCCCCGAGAAAAATCTGGCGGCCTCGTGTGCTCGTGAGTCGCGTGCTTGATGAGGGCTCATGCTCACCGTGAGTGGTCGCCGGGGGCATAGTGCCGCCAGGTCCCTCCGCTCTCGGCGGCGAGTTGGGCGGTGGTGTCGTCGTGCTAGCCGAGCATGCGGGCGACCACGGGGGTGGGGGCCTGGAGTACGAGATGGCGGATCGACATGCGTCCTCGCTGGGTGGGGAAGCCCAGGTTGCGGAGGCGGATTTCGAGGGTGTCCGGGGTCATGGGTTGTCCGGCCCGTCGGCCTGGGAAGAGCCATCGGGCGCCCGGATTGGTCGCGGTCATGGTGTTCGGCCGCCGGCCCAGGTAGTCCAGCAGCATGCCGGCGAAGGGCTCAGGGACGGGTGACGGTGGATCGCCGAGCCGGCAGTGGTATTGCCCGACCGGTGCCCAGTGGTACGACGAGACCGTATGGGAGACAGAGGTCGAGGACGAAGGCTCGCGCGCGAGCCACCGTGCTTCTCTCGCCGGTAAAGTGTCTCCACGAAGCAGTTGGTGTGCCCGTCGAAGGAGGCGTCCAGCGGTTGCCCGGCCAGGAACCGGCCGATGTTGTGCACCAGCACCTCGCCCTCGAAGTGCGCCACCGACCCCGCCTTGGACGCCGGCAGACCTGCCGCGTCCCCGATCGCGAACACCTCGGGGCGGTCGATGTGCTCCAGGGTGTGCGGGTCGACGGGGACGAAGCCCAGCTCGTCGCCCAGCCCCTCGGAGCGGCCCACGTACTCCGCGCCCCCGTGCAGCGGAACGACGACCGCCAGGTCGAACGGCAGCTCCCGCTCGTCGTACGACACCAGCCGGCCGCCGGCGCCGTCGACCCGGCCGAGCGTGAACTCGGCGACCAGCTCGATGCCCTTGTCCGCCAGCAGCCCGCCCAGCGCCTTCGCGGCGACCGGCTTGGTGAAGGCCGCGTCTAGCGGGGTGGCGTATGTCAGCTCGACCCGGTCCCGGATGCCACGCCGCTGGAAGTACCAGTCGGCGAGGAACGCGAACTCCAAGGGCGCCACAGGGCACTTGACCGGCAGATCGGCGACGTCGATCACGACGCGGCCGCCGTCAAACCGCTCCAGCGCCTCATGCAGCCCGGTCGCGCCGGCCACCGAGGATCCCGATGGGCACGTCGACCTCGCCGGACTCGAAGCGGGGCTACGGCGGTACGCAAGCCGCCCGCTGCGGCCTGGTGCGGACCCTGCCGGATGTTCGGCCCCGTCTACGAACGGGCTGCCGAGCGCCACCCGGACATCGTCTTCGGCAAGGTAGACACCGAAGCGCAGCCCACCGTCACCGGGGCGTTCCGGATCTCATCCATCCCCACCCTCGTCGCCGTCCGCGACCGAACCGTCCTGTATTCGCAGCCGGGCACGCTTCCACTTCGGGCGCTGGAGGAGCTCATCGCCGGGATCCGGGCCGCCGACATGGAGGACATGCGCCGGAAGGCCGCGGGCTCGGCGGGAGCAAACTGACGCTCGGGGCACCCACGGAGTTTTCAAGGGTGCCCCTGGAGCGCAGGGATCAGCGGTTGCGGAGGGCAGCGCGCGCGGCGTCCAGGTCGGTCGCGCGCGGGCGGTTGTGCGGCAGTTTGCCGAGCACGGCCGCCATGCCGCAGGTGTTCGTGACGGCGGAGAAGACCAGGCCGCCCGCGACACCGGCCGAGATCAGCAGGAGGGCCGGGTGCACGAAGACACCGAGGACGACGCCGAGCAGGACCAGGGTGCCTGCGGTGAAGCGCACCTGGCGTTCCATGCTCCAGGCGGCCCGTGTGTCGCAGGCGGCCGGCGTGTGCAGGTCGTGCCCCTCGGCGGCCCAGGCGCTGGTGCCGCCGGCGAGGGTGGTCGTGGTGATGCCCTGCTCAGCCAGGAGCTTGCAGGCCTTCTCGGAGCGGGCGCCGGAGGCACAGACGACGAGGACGTCGCCGCGCTCGGCGGCGTGCCGTATCTCGGGCAGCGCCCGCCGGACGTGGTCGAGAGGGATGTTCACGGCGCCGGGCAGGTGCCCTGAGGCGTACTCGGCGGGCGTACGCACGTCGATGACGGTGAGAGCGTGCAGCCGGGTGCGGGCCTGGTCGGTGCCGAGGGCGACGGGGGCGGGGGAATGTGTCATGGCAGGTGTGATCCTTGGTGGTCGACGCCGTCCCGAACCGGGACGTACAGTACCCCTAGGGGTATTTCTTGAGGAGTGATCGTGGAACTGGATCTTGCAGGTGCGGAGCTGAAGTCCGTGCTGAACCGGCTGCGCCGGGCACAGGGTCAGATCTCCGGAGTGATCCGGATGATCGAGGAGGGGCGGGACTGCGAGGAGGTCGTCACGCAGCTCGCGGCCGCCTCCCGTGCACTGGACCGCGCCGGGTTCGCGATCATCGCGACGGGCCTTCAGCGATGCGTGGCGGACATGGAGTCCGGCCGTAACAACGGCGAGGACCCGGAGGCGATGCGGGCCCGGCTGGAGAAGCTGTTCCTGTCCCTGGCGTGAGCAGGCGGCACGGTGTGCCTCACAGCACCGCGTCGACGAGCATGAAGCCGGCCACCGCCAGCAGCACCAGGGCGAAGATCCGCTGAAGCGTGTGTCCCGAGACCTTCGCGGCCAGTCGCTTGCCGTCCCAGGCGCCGAGGATCGCGGCCCCGACGAAGGGGCCGACGACCGTCCAGTCCAGCACCTCGACCGTACCGGCGCGGCTGGTCAGCGCGGCGAGGGAGTTGACGGTGATGACCAGCAGGCTGGTGCCCACCGCGTTGCGCATCCGCATGCCGAGCACGCCCACCAGCGCCGGTACGGCGAGGAAACCCCCGCCGACGCCGAGGACACCGGTGACCGCGCCGAGCCCGGCGCCGGCCGCCGCGGCGCGCCCCGGCCGTACCGTCACAGTGTCCTGCGCGGCCTGTCGGGATCGCAGCATCCGCACGGCGGCCGCTCCCGCGACCACGGCGAAGGCCGCCGTCAGCACGGCAGCGGAGATGTGGGCGGCGAGCGCGCCGCCCACCAGCGCCGGACCGATCCCGGCCGCGGCGAACAGCAGCCCCGTACGCCACCGGACGTGCCCCTCACGGGCGTGCGCGACCAGCGCGGTGACCGACGTGAGCGTGACGATGACCAGGCTGGCGGTGGTCGCCGCGACGGGGCTGAAGTCGAGCAGATAGATCAGCGCCGGGACGGCCAGCACGCTGCCGCCACCCCCGAGCGCGCCAAGCGCGAGGCCGATGACGGCACCGGCGGCCAGGGCGAGTATGACCGCGCTCACGCCACGGTGCCTTCCCGGCCGCGCCCGTCGACCACCGGCAGCCCTGCTTGCGCCCAGTCCCGCATCCCGCCGATCACGTCCACGGCCTCCGAGCCGCGGGCGACGAGCAGTTCGACGGCCCGCAGCGAGCGGTTGCCGGAGCGGCAGATCACGACCAGGGGCCGGGCCTGCGCGCGATCGGGCAGCCCCGCCCCGGCGGCCAGCGCGGACAGCGGCAGGTGCACGGCACGCGGCGCGTGCCCCGCCTGCCACTCGTACGGCTCGCGTACGTCCACCAGTACGGCGTCACCGGAGCCGTCGGCGCCACCGTGCCCGGTACGCACGGCCGCCTCCTGCACGCTCACGCGCCCCGGGCCGCCCCGGGCTCGTCGGAATATGCCCATCTCGGTCTCTCGCTCCTGTTTCCCATGTCGGTACGGAAGTCCGGTCGTTGCGTCAGGGCGTGCGGACGGTGAGTCCCGCCCGCTCGGCCATGTCGAAGGAGTCGTCCAACGCGACGACGTCCCGGCCCGCGGCGTCCAGCAGGGAGGCGGCGACGGCGGCGCGCATGCCGCCCGCGCAGTGCACCCACACCTCGCCGTCGGGCACCTCGTCCAGGCGGCGGTGCAGGGCGTGGACCGGGATGTGGACCGAGCCCTCGACGAACCCGCCGGCCCGCTCCGAGGCCCGGCGCACGTCCAGGACGACGACGTCCGCGATGCGCTCCGCGAGGTCGGCGAAGGTGCCCCTCGGGAAGGAGGCCGGCACCTCACCCTCACGCACCCAGCCGGCCGGCCCGCCCGTGGCCGCCGCGGCCGGGCGGTCGATGCCCACCCGGACCAGCTCACGCTGGGCCGCCGCGAGTTGCTCCGGCGACCCGGCGAGCAGCGTGACCGGTTTGCCCCACGGAATCAGCCAGGCCAGATAGGTGGCGAGCTGTCCTTCAGCCTCGAAGTTGAAGGAGCCCGCGACATGCCCTTCGGCGAAGGCGACGCGGTTGCGCAGGTCCACCACCCACTCCCCCGCGGCCAACCGGGCGGCGATCTCGTCGGCGTCGGCGACGGCGGGCGGGGTCAGGTCGACCGGCGCGGGTCCGGCGGCGTTGGCCGGGCCCATGTGCGTGTAGTACGCGGGGATGTCGTCCAGGCCGGCCAGCAGGCCGGCCACGAAGGTGTCGACGTCCCGGGTGAGGGCCTCGTTGGACGCCTTCTCCTTGCCGATGGTCGTGTCGCTGCCCGCGGCCTGGGACGACGAGCAGAAGCTGCCGAAGCCGTGGGTGGGCAGCACGGCCGTCTCGTCGGGCAGCTCGGCGGCCAGCCGGTGCGCGGAGGCGTGCTGGGCGCGGGCGAGGTGTTCCGTCAGCCGGGGCTCGACCAGGTCGGGGCGCCCGACGCTGCCTATCAGGAGCGAGCCGCCGGTGAACACGGCGACCGCCGTGCCGTTCTCCTCCAGCACGTAGGCGGTGTGGTGCGGGGTGTGGCCGGGCGTCGCCAGCGCACGCACCGCCAGGCCGGCATCGGCGTCTACCTCCGCACGGTCGCCGTCGTGCACCGGCACCCGCTCGAACGAGACGCGAGCCGCGGCGGGCACGAGGTAGGCGGCGCCGGTGACCCGGGCGAGTTCCAGGCCGCCGGTGACGTAGTCATTGTGGACATGCGTCTCGACGACGTACGCGATCCGCACTCCGCGCCGGGCGGCTGCCGCGATGACCTGGTCGACGTCGCGGGGCGGGTCGACAGCCACGGCCGAGCGCTCACCACCGGCGAGATAGCTGCGGTTGCCGAGCCCCGACACCTCGATCGTGTCGACGAAGAACATGAGGTACTCCCATCCAGCGAAGAATTACCCCAGGGGGTATGTCTTCGACGGTATCACGAGTACCCCCGGGGGTATTATTGGAGGCGAGGAGAGCGCGGCTGACCTCACACGAGCGCCTCTCGCACAAGACGGGACACGCGTCCCGTCCACGCGAGCCGACACGAAGGCAGGGATCACCGCCATGCGTTACGACCGCACGGTCCACCTGGACACCGACTTCGCCACCGCCGTCGCCCGCACCCGTGACGCCCTCGCCGCCCAGGGCTTCGGCATCCTCACCGAGATCGACGTCACCGCGACCCTCAAGGCCAAGCTCGGCCGCGCCGCAGAGGACATGGAGGACTACGTCATCCTCGGCGCCTGCAACCCGCCCCTGGCCCACCGCGCCCTGGAGACAGACCGCTCCATCGGCCTGCTGCTCATGTCGGCCGAGCCGACCGCCTGACGGCGGGCGGTAAGGACCACGGCCGCCGGGGGCCGGCCCCAGCGGCCCAACAGGACTGGACAACCCGTACCGCCTGCGGCCGCGTGGCCTCTGGCCAGGGCGGATGCTGCTGCCAGACGACCGCCGGCCCACTGCGGATCACCCGTCCCGGCCCCGACGGCACCGCGGTCCTGGTCGGTGCGGCTGCCCTGGACTCCCCCCGCACCCTGCTCGGCTACCACGGCCGGATCGGCCACCTCCTGACCACCGTGCCCGGGCGGCACCCGGCCGCCGCCTGACGCTCATGCCCGCGATGCCGTACCGCACTGGTTCCGCGGTGACGGACGGCGAACTCACCCGTCAGTCCGACGTTTCGGTGCGAACGCTTCCTACGGTGGGCAACGATCGTCATCTGCGGCTCGGGGCGCGCTTCCCAGGCCGGTGATCGTGTCGACCACCGGTCGGTGGGACGCCCTCCGACGTGCGCGTCTTCTGCTGATGGGTGAGCTGCTGGTAGCCCACCAGCATCACCAGTACAGCCAGCAGAACGCCGGAGGTGATGGTGGTTCCCACCCCGAGGCCGCCCTGTGCGACGGGCTTTTCCACGGCGTTCTCCGCGACCGCACCGAGGGGACGGGTCAGCACGTAGGCCGCCCAGAACAACACCGTGCCCGAGATCGGGGTGAAGTAGTGGGCGGCGAGGATCAGCAGCATCGCCCCGGACAGCACGAGAGCACTGTCCCGGAAACCGATGCCCAGACCGTCGGAGAGGAAGTCACCGCTGGAGGTGCCCAGCGTGTTGGACACCAGGGTGGCGGTCCAGTACAGGATCTCGCCCTTGGTGGTGGCGATGCGCTCCACGTCCATGGTCTGCCCGGTCGCCCGCCAGCCGATCAGCACGAGCACCAGAAGGGTGGTCAGCACGGCCGCGCCGCCGGCGTAGCCCAACCCGGCGGTGCGGTTCATGAAGTCCGACATGGCCGTGCCCACGATGCTGGTCGTCAGGATCACCGACCAGAACACCACCGGTTGGAACCGGTCGATCCTCAGCTGCACCGTCAGGGTGAGGGCGAAGACGACCAGGAAGATGACGGCGCCGGTGGCGTAGCCCAGGTTCAGGGGCGCCATCGACACGAAGTTCGATGCCGACTCACCCAACGTGGTTGCCACGATCTTGATCGTCCAGAAAAGCACGCCGACCATCGGCAACTTGCTCACCGCAACCTTGCTCACCACTGCTCCCAGATGCACAGGCGCGCGGTGACACACAGTCGGACGCACCCCACGCAGAAAGAGGCTTGTGGACAGACTCGCTCGGCGCACCAGCCTCGGCCAGACAGTCGGAGCCGAACGAAGCACCCGCACAGTCAACGGTGCGCTGAGGGGGCTGCGCTCCCACGCCTTCCGCTGGCCTCCGACGGACGACAGACCACAAGTCACCCGCCGTGACTACCGTCCGGCGTCAGCCAAGCATGGGCGCGGCATCACGTGTGCCCTCCAGCAGACCTCCGCTGGGGAGAATCTGGGGAGTATGAGCCGCCCTGGGGAGCGCGTGGGGAGAATCGACTGCGTAACGCGGCACGCCCCCGAAAGACGCGGAAAGAGTCATCCGTGCAGGCCAGAGGCGACTGGAGCCGCATCTCCGCAGGTCAACGCCACCAGGTAGACGACTTCAAGAAGATCTCTTCGTGGGCGGCCATCCTCTTCGCCCCGACGCTGGTCGGGACGATCTACGGGATGAACTTCCGGGAGATGTCTGAGCTGCACTGGGCCCTCGGGTACCCCTTCGCGGTCGTCCTGATGGCGGTCGTGTGCACCGGCCTGTACCTCATCTTCAAGCGGAAGGACTGGCTCTGAGCAACCGGCCGCCGAGGGCCCACACCAGGCCTCCCGGGGGCGGACACAACCGCCGGGAGCCCGTGGCCGTCGCGACGACCAGGCTGAAGTGACCGAGCGCGAACCAGACGCCGACCGACACCGGCCGCTTGCCGTCCGCCATGAGCTTGCGGGACGAGAAGGACGGCGGCGTGATCGCGGCACCGTCCCCTCGCCCAAGGAGTCCACTGGGCGTTCCGCCGTGGGGACAGGAGCAGTCGCGGAGGACTCAGAGGGCGGTACGCGGGTCGATGCCCGTTTCACGAGTTGTGCTGGGTGAAGGGTGCTGGTCGTGGAGGCTCTGGGTGCCTTACGGCAGATCATGTATCGCCATCTGTGGTGCTGGTCGCTCAGTTCCCCGCGTCCCTGGGCAGCACGGGCAGGTGGGGCCCAGGCGGGGTGGGGGTGGGTAGGGGATGGGAGACTGGTCCAGGGTGGGGAGGGGGCGCATTGACGGAGATGCGTAAGGGCGCCGCTGGGGCGGGGAAGGCCACGGTTTTGGGCCGGTTGGCCGGCGTCGGGTGGTTTGCACTCATCGGTATGACCGTGCTTGTCGTGTGCGAGTACGTCGGGTGGACGTGGCACCGTACGGTGCCGGCTACCGCCGCCGCGGTGGCCGGTGGTGCGGCGGTGCTCGCCGCGGCGCCCCAGGCGGTGCGGCGCAATTGGAAGGCGCTGGTCGGCACACTCGTCGCGGGCGCGCTCCTGGCGGCGCTGGACTACCGGTTGGCCGACTTCGAGCAGATGACCCCGGTCTGGACGGCCCCGGCCGACCGCCCGGCCGATGTGCAGGCGGTCGGGGACTGGCTGCACGGTGGGCTGGTGATGCGGGTGCGCTCGGACCAGGTCGTGGCCTACCGCGTGGCAACCGGCGCGGTCGCCTGGCGATGGTCGCCGCCCGGCACCGACGTGGTGTGCGCGATGAGCCGCGAAACCGGCTCCGGCACCGGCCTGGTCGGCTACGCACACCAGGACGACCCGTGCCTGACGGCGGCCGCACTGGACCTGGCGACCGGCACCACGCGGTGGACCGCGCGGCTCGGTGACCCGCAGGACGACACGGTCGACCTGGCAGAAGGACCGGGCGGTATGGCGGTCGCGGGCGACGTGGCCGTGATGCACGATGCGCGCGGCTGGTACGCGGCCGGCCTGAGCGATGGGAGCATCCGCTGGCGGGGGCCGAGTGGGTCCGGCTGTGTGCCGCTCGTCGCCGGTGGCGGCCCCGGCGTGGTCGTGACCGCCGACCGGTGCCCGCACGGCGCGCCGCGGCTGACCGTGATGACGGCCGCTACCGGCCGAGTCCGTTGGCAGGCTGGGCTTCCGGTGACCGGCGATCTCGACCACCTCGCCGTGCTGTCCGCCGCGCCGGCGACCGTGTGGGCCGACGAGCACGCCACCCGCGGGCTGCACGCCGTACTGAGCTACGGCGACGACGGGCGGCTGCGGGCCCGCGTCCCGCTCTCCCAGCCGGATATGGATCTGACGATCCCGCTGACCGAACTGCCGGACATGCTCACCTTCTCGGCCCGGCCCGCGTACGGCGCGGTCGTAGTCGGCGACACGCTCGTCACGTCCGGCGAGAAGCCGGGCGACATCAGCTACAGCAGCAACGCGCACGGCCCGGTCCGCAGCGCCAAGGGCCGCCTGGTCGCGTTCTCTCTGGCCAGCGGCGCACGGCTGTGGACCTCGTCGCTGGACGACCATGCCAACGGCATCGCGGCCGACGGCGGCAGCGTATGGGCGCTCACCGTCGACACCGCGGTACGCGTCGACGCCGCGACCGGCCACCGCACCCACAGCTACGTCCTGCGCGACGTGTGGCAGGTCGGTCAGGCCGACCTGTGGCACGATCCGGCGGGGTACCTCGTCATAGTGTGCGAGGACGGCACCGAGCAGATTCTCGAAAAGAGTGCCCCGGTGCGCGTACTGCACTGACGCAGTGACCGCGGCCGGGCGGCCCGCGGGAAGCAAGGAGCTTGCGGACGGCCGCGCTGTCAGTCCGTGTTATCGGTACACGGCTGCTCTCAACTAGCTTGACTCTGTCGGGGATCTTGGTGTCGGTGGAGTCAACTACCCAGGGTCCGCCAGGACTTCGGGCGAGGGATCTCGCGCTGGTCGAGGTAGTTCTGCAAGGCAGTCGGCTGGCGGGGTGTGGGGGCTTCCTCAGCCGGTGACAGTCCGCCGAGGCGCTCGATGTTGACGGCGATGGCCGTCAACACGTGCTGGACATGGACCTTCCCCTGTCCTCGATAGCGGCAGCGCCGCATACCGTGCCCGTGGGCGAACTCGTTGACAGTGCTCTCCACTCCGGAGCGGACCGCGTAACGCGTCCTCCACTCGGGCGTCTGCTGCTCGGCGCGGACGCGGAGTTGCAGGTCACGGAGCTCTCGTGGGGGGAAGCCCACGGTGCGGGCGTTGTCGGCGGTGCTGGTGCACTGGGTGCGGGCCGGGCAGGGGCGGCACTGGCTTTTGGTGAACCGTGCGACGATCAGCGGGGCGGCGGTGGGCGAGGAGGTCGGGTAAGGGCCGTGCCAGCCCGCGCTGACCTGTCCCTGGGGGCAGGTGACCTGCCTGCGGTCGTAGTCGATGTGGAAGTCGTCCCGGGCGAAGCCCTCGCCTCGGCGGTGCTGGCGGGTGGGGTTGCTCTTCAGCGGACCGGAGACGGTGACCTGGTGTTCACGGGCGGCCTGTTCCAGGTGGGGCAGAGAGGTGTAGCCGGCGTCGACCAGGTGCTCGGCGGGCAGCAGGCCGCGTCGGGCGAGGCGGGTGTGGATGCCAGGCAGGACCTGGCTGTCGTGGGTGGTGGCCGCGGTGGTGGCGACATCCGTGATCACGTTGGGGCCATCTGCAGCACAGGTCTCGGTCAGATGAGCGGCAAACCCCTTCCAGCTGATGATGTGTCCGTGCCACGCGTAGCGAGCCGAGGTGTCGTAGGGCGAGACGATCGCCCTCGACGACGGCGGCAGACCTGCCCCGCCTTCCTTCTCGGCGGTGCGCCAGCGCAGCTGTCCCGCGGCATCACGGTGATAGTTCTGCACCATGATCTGCCGCAGAGCCTGGATGCGAGGACCAGACATGCGGTCCGCTCCATGCCGGTAGAGGTGTTCCAGAAGCCGGACGGCGTCGTTCCCGGTGGCAAGAATCCTGGTCATGGGCTTGATGGGGTTCTTCCCCAGGCGGACCGGCCGGCCGTAGCGCAGCCCCCAGCCCTCGTCGACCAGCTCGTCCAGCAGATGAGGAGAGACACCTGCGACCTCTTCGAGTGCGGCGCGAACCGCCTCGGTGACCAGCTCCAGGCGGGTCAGGTCACGCACCGCGGCCAGGACGTGCGTGGAGTCGGTGCGCTGCGTGGTGCGCTCGCGCACCAGTCCGGCCTCCTTCAGGCGGGCCAGTGCGATGTCGAGGAGGCGGTCGGCACGGCCGTCCTCGGCGAGACGATCACGGAAGTCGCCCAGCACACTGTGGTGGAAGCCCGGATCGTCCAGCTCCATGGCCATCGCGTACTTGAAGTCGATGCGGCAGCGGACCGCCTCGGCGGCCTGCCTGTCCGACAGCCCGAGCAGGAACTGCAGCACACAGACGGTGGCCAGCTGAGCGGGCGAGAGCCCCGGACGCCCGTCCCTGGGGTACCAGTCCGCGAAGTCCTCGTCGCGCCACAGCCCGTCCAGCCGGTCCCGCACCCATATCGCCGTCGTGCCGCCCGGGTTGCTCGCCCGCGCGACCCGCGCGGTCAGAGGCGGAACGTGCTCACCGGAACGGGGGCGCAGGGACAACGGGCACCTCGACAGCTGCAACGGTCGGCGGAACTCCCTAATCATCCCGTCGACCACGCTGCCGCACCGGGAAACTCCAAGATCCCCGACAGAGTCAAGCTAGTGCCGCATCAAGCAACGTTCGCCCTGTCGACCACCTCGCGGAGGCGTTCGTCGGCGGCGTGCTTGTTCCGCCAGATGATGCAGCGGCGGATCACGCTGCCCTGCTCCTTGTGGCTGGCGTGGTCCGTGCCGTCCAATGCGAAGTAGCGCAGAGCGGTGAACTGGGCCTCGATCCGGTTGAGCCACGAGTTGTTCGTCGGGGTGTAGGCGATCTCCACGTTGTTCGCCGCTGCCCACGTCGCGACCCGGTGGCAACGCTTCGTCGTCAGATGCGGGGAGTAGTTGTCACAGACGATTGCTATCCGCACGTCCGCCGGGTGAAGTGAGCGCAAGTAGCGGCAGAACTCCAGGAACTTCGACCTGTTCTTGGTCTTCATTGATGTGCCCGAAGAGCCGGTCCTTGGCCAGGTTGTAGGCGGCGAACAGGTGCCGGGCCCCGTGCGGGCGCGTGTAGGTCGCCCGGCGTCGGGGCCGTGGTCCGCGATCGGGGTCCTTGTTCCGGTCGCCGCGTTCGGCCCATTGCCGGCCGAGGTGGGGCTGGAGGTTGAGCGGGCCGAACTCGTCCAGACAGAAGACGACCTCGGGCTCGTCTTCCTCGGGTGCGACCTCGCCGTCGGCGATCACGTAGAGGTGCTCGACCCGGGCCTTCTTGACCGCGTAGTCCGGATCGCGTGAGGCCTTCCAGGTCTTTATGCGTTGAAACGAGACGCCCTCCTCGCAGAGCAGGAGGCGAAGCCCCTCGTGGCTGATGTCGTCGACCACCCCCTCGGCGACCAGGAAGTCGGCCAGCCTGGCCAGGCTCCAGGTCGAGAAGGGCAGGCCGTGCTCGGCCGGCCTGGACTTGGCGATCTTCTTGATCTCCCGGCGCTCCGGCAGGCTGAACGTTCTCGGTCGGCCGCCCCTGTACCTGGGACAGAGGGAGCCGAAACCGTCGGCGTCGAAGTTGTGGATCATGTCCCGGACCCGGTCCGCGCTGCTGAACGTCACCTCGGCGATCTTCGCCACGGGCAGGCCCTGCGCGGATAACAACACCATCTGGGCCCGCCGCCAGGTCACCACCGACCCGGTGCCCCTGCGGATGATCCGCAGCAGCCGCCTGCCCTCATCGTCATCGATCTCGCGAACGCGCACTCGCTCTGCCACGGGCGCAGCCTGACGACTACGGGGCGTACCAGGCACAAACACCTCGCGCCCTTGCACGACGCCAGGGCAAAACAGCACCACCGCGGACTACCGGACTCGAACCGGCTCAGACCGACAAAGGGTCACAATCTCGAAGATTGAAGCGGATTTCCCATCACGCCTTTGCCCGCGACGGCTGACCACAGCCTAACTAGCGACAACCACCAAGCCCTACAGGGCGAAGGTTGCTTGATGCGGCACTAGGGCATCAGGCGCGTTTGCCGTCGCCCGCGGTGTGGGTGGTCCGGAAGCGTGCCCGGTAGACCCCCGGCGTGACGCCCAGGTGGCGCGTGAAGGCGCGGCGCAGCGACTCGGGTGACCCGAAGCCGGTGCGCCGGGCCACCGTGGCCATCGGGCCGTCACCCTCCTCCAGCATCGCGCGGGCGGCTTCCAGGCGGACCTGCTCGACGTAGCGGGCGGGGGTCGTGCTCATCTCCTCGTGGAACAGGCGTGACATGTGGCGGGCGCTCACGCCGGCCCGGCGCGCCATGGCGGCAAGGGTGTGCGGGGCGGACGGGTCCTCGGCGACCGTGTCCAGGACCCGGCGCAGCATCTCCTGCCTCGCACGCGGCGTGTGGGTGCGGACACTGAACTGGGACTGGCCGCCCGGCCGCTGCATGAACACGACCATGTCCTTGGCCACGGCGCGGGCGACGTCGGCGCCGAGGTGCTCCTCGACCAGGGCGAGCGAGAGGTCGATGCCCGCGCTGACGCCGGCCGAGGTCATGATGTGGCCGTCGCGCACGAACAGGGCGTCCATCTCCGCGGTCACCCGCGGATAGCGCAGGGCCAGCTGGTCGGCGAAGCGCCAGTGCGTGGTCGCCCTGCGTCCGTCGAGCAGTCCGGCCGCGGCGAGGAGAAACGCCCCGGTGCAGACGGACGCGGTGCGGCAACTGCGCGCGTCGAGCGCCCTGATGGCGTCCAGCAGGGCGTCGTCCTTGATGAGAGACGGCCACTCCGGGCCGCCGGGGACGACTACCACATCGCTGGCCTCCCGCACCTGCGAGGCAGCCAGGTCGACGCGCAGTCCGGTGCCGGATGCGGTGACCACGTCGGCGCCGTCCGGGGAGACCGTGCGCACGCGGTACCGGCCGCCGAAGTCGTTGGCCGTCGTGAACACCTCGATCGGGCCGGTGACGTCGAGCAGCCGTACGCCGGGGAAGACCAGCACGGTCACCAGCAGGGGCTTCCTGCCTGTCGGCCTGTCCTTCATCGTGTGCCTCCCGGACGGACTGGGACCCACATCGGAAGACACCATCATCCGCCCGGCGAAGCCCCGTCCGCGCCCGTGCTGAGCGTCGTCCGGGTCGCCGCGGGATGATGCTGCGTTCCTTATGTGTGGGTCGAGGCGTCGAGTTTCGGCGCCTCACCCGCTTTCAGCGGTTGCCTGCAGTGGCGTCATGGCTGTATATGCGGTCACAACACGCTCGGATGAGGACATCAGCTTGTTCAGCTTTGACGGACACCATGGGTGTGGTGGTCGGGCTGCGAGTGCGGTCTCGTATTCGGCGGGACCGCGACGGTTATCTCCACGCCGACACACGGCTCCGCCCTTGAGATGCCCGGTTGTGCCGGGTGGTCCGGGAATGCTCCGAATCTTGGTCGCAGCCCGGCTGACCGCACGGTCGGGCAGGGCCGAAGTCGCAGCCACGGCGCGACCAGCGCGTGCGGGCCTGCGGCAGTCAGTGGGACGCGGGGAAGCCCAGGTCCGGGCCGGCCGGCGTCTCGGCCGGGTCCGGCCAGCGGCTCGTGATGACCTTGCCCCGCGTGTAGAAGTGCGTGGCTTCGCTGCCGTACATGCGGTGGTCGCCGAAGGCCGAGTCCTTCCAGCCGCCGAAGGAGTGGTAGCCCACCGGCACGGGCATCGGCACGTTCACGCCGACCATGCCGGTTTCGACCTCCAGCTGAAACCGGCGGGCCGCGCCGCCGTCGCGGGTGAAGATGGCGCTGGCGTTGCCGTAGGGGGAGCCGTTGATGATGGCCATGGCTTCCTCGTAGGTCTCTGCGCGCAACACGCACAGGACGGGACCGAAGATCTCGTTCCGGTAGGCGTCCGAGTCTGTGCTGACCTTGTCGAGGAGCGAGATGCCCATCCAGTGCCCGTTCTCCAGGCCTTCGACGGTGAAGCCCCTGCCGTCGAGTATCACGTCGGCTCCCTGGGCGGCCGCACCCGCGACATAGTCCGCGACCTCGTCGCGGTGCGCCTTGGTGATGAGCGGGCCCATGTCGGACGTGGGGTCGTTGCCCGGGCCGATCTTGATCTTCGTGGCCCGCTCGGCGATCCGGGACACCAGCGCGTCGCCCGCCGAGCCGACCGCGACCACCACGGAGACCGCCATGCAGCGCTGACCTGCGGAGCCGTAGGCTGCGGTCACGGCGGCGTCGGCCGCCGCGTCGAGGTCGGCGTCGGGCAGGACCAGCATGTGGTTCTTCGCTTCGCCGAGGGCCTGGACACGCTTGCCGCTGGCGGACGCCCTGGTGTACACGTGGCGGGCGACAGGCGTGGAGCCCACGAACGAAACGGCCGCCACGTCCGGGTGGTCGAGGAGCGCGTTCACCGCGACCTCGTCACCGTGCAGGATGTTGAGCACACCGTCGGGCACGCCGGCCTCGGCCGCGAGTTCCGCGAGGAGCATGGACGCGGACGGGGCCTTGCTGCTCGGCTTGTGGACGAAGGTGTTCCCGCAGGCGATCGCCATGGGGAACATCCACATGCTGATCATCGCGGGGAAGTTGAACGGCGAGATGCCGACGATCACACCGAGAGGTTGGCGGATCGACGCCACGTCGATCTGGCTCGACACCCCCGTGGACGTCTCGCCCTTGAGTGCCGTGCCGAGCCCGCAGGCCAGTTCGACGATCTCCAGGCCCCGGGCCACCTCGCCCAGCGCGTCCGCGTGGGTCTTGCCCTGCTCGGCGGTGATCAGCGCGGCGAGGTCGTCGCGGCGCGCGTTCAGCAGCTCGCGGTAGCGGTAGAGGATCGTGATCCGGTGCGCCAGCGAGGACGTGGACCAGGTGGCGTACGCCTGCTTCGCCGCGGCGACCGCGGTGTCGACCTGTTCGGCGCCGGCCATCGCGACCTGCGCGGTGACCTCCCCGGTCGCGGGGTCGGTGACGGAGCCCCAGGTGCCGTAGGCGCCTGAATCGTCTCCGAACGGCTTGCCGTTGATCCAGTGGGTGACGGTCTTCATCGGCGGAACTCCTTCAAAGGATGACGGCGGCGGGCCGCGCGGTTCTTGTCCGGACGCCCCACCACGCCCGTGTGGGTAGGGCTGCTGACATCGAAGCTACCGAGCCGATTTGCACATGCAGGTGCTGTGGAGCCTCCCGGCCCGAAGTGCCTGCCTCAGGTCCCGTACGGTTGTGGCGTGGGCCACCCCGCCTGCCCAGCGCCGCCGCGTTCGCCATGCCCAGCGCCGCCGTGTTCGCCATGTGGTCGAAAACGGCCCGGGGCGGGGCCTGCTTCTGCGGCTGAGGCGCATCGCTGTGCCCGTTGACCGGTGCTCAAAGGGCCGCTCAGGGCCGAATCCCCTCCGACTCCGCGCACAGGGCATCACCCTTGGTGCCGAGCTTGCCCTTGGCGTATCGCCGCAAGGCGGGCCATCTGCTCGCCCATGCCGCGTGTCCCGGCAGCGGCGTGCGGGCGTGCGGGCGTGCGGCCAGACCGTGTGGACCAGGGCCGGATGCCGCGCGCCACCGAGGGCGACGACGGGATCGAGGTGTACGACGTCGCGCTCGGTTGCCTGTTCCAGCAGAAGCCGGGCTGTTGTCGAACCGGCCGTGCCATGGGGTGTGTCGTACGGCTCGGTGACGTCGTTGAGGTCCAAGAGGCCGTAGCGTGTCGTGCCCGGCGTCCACGCGGCCGGCTCGCGCCGGCTGCCCGCACCCAGTTCCGCGAGGTCTCGGGGTTGATCCCCAGATCGGCGGCAACCTGCCGGATCGTCGCCTGGGGCCGCGACTGGTACAGCGCGACCGCGTCCGCCTTGAACTGCGGCGGATAGTTCTTCATGACCACGAGATGTCCGTCCTCAGATCCTCAGGATCCAGTGTCTCGTGTGTCCAAAATCAGGGGTCAAGGCCCAAGTGAGAGGCTGTCCGCGTCGCCCGGGAGGCCGGGGCACGGGGAAGGCTGACTGCCTGCCCCAGGACCGGCAGGCTGTCTGACCGGCGGAAGGCGCTATGACGGAGCGGTGATCACCGTCAGGTACTCCTCGGTGCGGAAGCCGACCGACCGGTACACGGGCTCCCCCATCTCGGACGCGTAGAGGTAGGCCGTGCCGGCACCTGCGGCGAAGCCCGAACGGATCATCTCCAGCGTGATGGCTCGTCCGAACCCACGCCGTCTGTAGCCCGGCAGCGTGGTGATGTTGAAAAGACCTGTCAGGTCACCTGAGGTAGCCGTCAGGCCCGTTCCCACGGGCACGCCGTCCAGCTCCGCAAGGTAGAACGTCATCCCGTCGATCTTCGCCAGGGAAGGATCTGCGAGGACGTGGAACATCTCGTGCGGTGCTTCAAAGCCCTCCGCCATGGTCCTGGCGCACAGGCCCAGTTCGTCGCCCGGCACCGCGCGTATGCGCAGGCCGTCAACGGCCGGCTCCCCCGGCAGTCCTTGGTCGGAGTGCCGGATCATGAGCGGCTCCCGCTCGAAATGTGTGAGCCCGTGTCGCGCTGCCACCTCGGCGACCAGCGGATCCGGAACTCCCCGGACGTGGATGCTCCAGGGAAGCTCCCACGGGCTCCCTTCGGCCGCCAACGCCATGATCTCGTTGGCGTTCGGCTCCAGATTTGGACTGATGATCGCGTTCAGCGCCGCAATCGGTGCGCCGGAGATTGCGAGCACGGCGCCCCGCGACCCTCTGCTCGTGCGCCCCGTGGTGGCACTGGCAAGGGTCTCGAATGTGGCGGCATAAGCCGACACAACCGCCATCAACGGGTCATCTGTTTGGCTCATAAGGTGACTCTAAGCGACGCCGCGCAAGAGACGACACGGCGGGCCGGTGGGTGATGCCCCAGCAGCCTGTGCAGGTCCTGGCGCCACCGGGGCGTACCCCCGTCAAAGATGCTCACCGATCGGCGCGAGGAAGGTGGTCACCTCAGCGATCGCCTCCGGCGACGGCTTGAAGTAGCGGCGGGCGTTGTCCGCCTTGCGGTGCCGGGACTTGGCCATGAGCATCGGCAGCGACGCACCCTGTGACAGCGGCAACAACGCAGTGGTCCGGCTGCCCTCGCGACGGTTCCCGGCCTCCTGATTGAGGGAGACTCGCTGTCCGTACTTCGAGCCGACGTCGCCGAACTGGTGCAGGCCTGCAACCGGGGCGGTCTGGATGACGCCCGCAGCATTTCCAGCCCGATGCCCTGGAGGTGGACGCCCTGCTGGAGCGCTACACGGATGCGCTCACTGTCCATGGCATTCGCCGGCCCTTCGGAGAGTGCAGGATGTAGCGTTCTGTTCTTGCCGTCGCTCGATGGTGTGACGTTGGGGCATCGTCTCAAAGCCATCCTGGAACACATCGAAACCCGCGATCGTGAACTGGCCGACCAGGCCGGGCACTTCCAGGTCCGCATCGAAGAGCTCACCCGGCAGCTCGGCGAACTCGACGCGGAGAGCGAGAACCTGCGCATCACCCGCAAGACCCTCCTCACGCTCCCGCTGCCCTCACCCGCCACCGGGCCGGACCGCCCCGAGATCCCCGACCACCCCGCCTACCAACAGATCCTCACCGCCCTGGCCGACGCGGGCCGGCCGATGCGCGCCCGCGAGGCCGGCCGATGCGCGCCCGCGACCTCTGCCAGGCCCTCGACCTGCCGATCCTTCCGAAGAACACCGAAGGCATCCGCTGCACACTGAAACGTCTGGTCAGCCGGGGCATCCTCATCGAACCCGAACCCGGCTTGTTCGCCCGCCCCGACGCCTGAGGGCCACCCCCCACCCGCGACCAGCAGTCCTTTCCCACCCAACCACGAAACGGACAAGAGCCCACGTTCCGCATTCTCAGGGCCACGAGGGTGACTGTTCCGTCCGAAGGCGAATGTCGTGCGGCACGTACAGGACGGCCTGTTCGGTGAGTGACGTCTTCACCACGACGTTCACGAGGAGGGTGTGAGCGGCAGGTCGTCCGTGTAGGCGTTGACCGGTTGAGGAACCTGCTCGGCACGCCGCACGTCGAGAGCTGCCGCCGCGGACTTCGTGCCGAGTCTGCCCCGGGGGTGCCAGCTTCCGGTGACAGCCACCCAGGTGTTCGCGGGGAGGGCGTCGGTGCCGTACATCCGGACCTTGACCGACTGGGCGTCCGCCGCGCAGCAGGTGAAGATGATCCGGGTCAGGTACCAGCCGCGGCCCTGGCCGACCGGGGTGACGAAACCGGTCATCCGGACGGTACGGCCCTTGATGCTCAGCTTGCGGTCCTGCTGGACCCGGGCGGTGAATTCGCTGAGCGTCATGGGCAGGGGCGAGGTCACAGCGGGCAGCGGGTCGAACTCCTTCTCCTGCTTCACCGCCTTGTCGTTACCACGCGAGGCCGAGTAGGCGCCGAGGGCGGGTGGGGCGTAGAGGAGGAGACTGAACGCGGGGAGGAACAGCAGCCAGGCGATGCGCGGGGCGGCGGAGTGGTCGTGCCCGTGCGTGTTCTCGTGGCCGTGGCCGTCGCCGTGGTGGCCGTCCCGGTCGAGAGCCGCGCCCGCCAGACCGAGCAGCAGCAGGAGTACGCCGGACGCGATCAGCAGCGGACGCAGGCTCTCCTTGACGTAGCGCAGGTAGAGGTCGGTGAAGAGGGCGGCGTGCAGCAGACCCAGGCCGGTCAGGGCCAGCAGGGCGACTTGGACCGGGCGCTTCACAGCAGTGCTCCTCCGATCAGGACGCTGGTGACCACGGCCACGACCGTGGTCGCGGTGGAGAAGCGGAGTGCGAACGCCCGGCCGAAGGTGCCGGCCTGGAGGGCGATCAGTTTCAGGTCGACCATCGGGCCGACCACCAGGAAGGCCAGCCGGGCGACGGGCGAGAATCCGGTGAGGGAGGCGGCGACGAAGGCGTCGGCCTCCGAGCAGACCGCGAGCAGCACGGCGAGCGCCGTCAGGAAGAGGACGGACAGCCAGGGTGAGCCGGAGAAGGTGTCCAGGACGGAACGGGGCACGGTCACGTTGAAGGTGGCCGCCGCCATCGCGCCGAGCACCAGGAAGCCGCCCGCGTGCAGGAAGTCGTGCTGGAAGCCGCGGCGGAACTCCGTCCAGCGGTGGTGCCCCGGCTGGTGACCGGTGTGGCGGACGGTGGGCCGCAGCCACTCCTCCCGCCCCAGCCAGAGCCACAGCCAGCCCATGGCCGCGGCGGTGGCGAGCGAGGCGAGCAGGCGGGCCACGACCATGGCCGGACTGCCGGGAAAGGCGACCGCCGTGGCCGTGAGCACGACAGGGTTGATCGCGGGCGCCGAGAGGAGGAAGGCGAAGGCCGCGGCCGGGGTGACGCCGCGGCGGATCAGGCTGTTCGCGACGGGGACCGATGCGCACTCGCAGCCCGGCAGGACGACCCCGGCGGCACCGGCCACCGGGACGGCGAGCGCCGGACGTCTGGGCAGGATCTTGGTGAACAGGCCCGCCGGGACAAAGGCGTTGATCGCCCCTGACAGTGCCGTGCCGAGCAGGAGGAACGGCAGCGCCTGGACGGTGATGGCCAGAAAGACAGTGCGCCAGGCCGAGACAGCGGGACCGCTCAGCCACCCGGTGCCGGTGAACACGAGGGCGGACACCAGTCCGGCGACCATGACACCGCCGACGGCCCACGGCGACGGGATGGCACGCCGCGCGGGAAGTGCGGTGGGCGGGGCCGCCACTCCACCCTTCACGTCGAGGAGTTCATCCGCTTTTAGCATTTTCACTCCGTATGTCGGATGCTGAGGCCGAAGATAAGCGAGGAAGCGCCTCGCACAGCGCCCACACGCCGCCACGGATGAATGACGAGAAACCGGATCGGCCGCCCCTTCAGGACTCCGCCCCACGAGTTGCGTCCAACGACGCACCACGCGCCTCTGCCCGCGGCCCCTTGCGCCCGGCACCGGCCCGCGCCACCCAGATGCCCACCGCGGCGGCGACGCCCGACGCGGCGGGAAAACCGCAGGCCGCTCCAGGAGGCGAGGCGCTCCACGTCGCCGACCTAGTGCCGCAACAGGCAACGTTCGCCCCGTCACGACGCCCGGCACGCACTCTCGCCGCACCAGCCGAAAGCCCAAGTACATCCAGTACGAGGACTTCCGGCCGGCACGCCGAGAGCACGCACCGGACGCCGCTCCTTGACGGGCAAACGTTGCCTGCCGCGGCACTGGTCACCCACCCCGGTGCGCGGGTCCTGATCCGTCACTTTCCGCCGCCGCGGCGGCCCGCACCCGCTGCTCCTCGCGAGCGGAGCCGATGTCCCGTTCCAGGGGTGTGCGGCTCACGGCCGTCGCGAGGTCTTCCAGGGCCCGTTTTTGCAGTTCCGCCTCGCGCCGCACGGCCGGGCTCCCCTTGCCGGCCGCCTTCTCCCACGCGTGGAGCGCCTCCTCCACGCGTCCCCAGTCCGGATTCCTGTGCTCGCGCACGGCGGCCGCCGACTTCGCGGTGTCCGTCTCCAGAGCCTCGGCGAATCGCTCCGCCTCGGGGACGGAACCGTTGCCGGCCCGCGGGACGTGCCCCTCCATGAGCATCGCTGCCCGGCCGAACGCCTTGAGCGCCTCCTGGGCCTCCTGCGCCTCGCGCGACGTCAGACCCCGGGGGCGGACGGGTTCCTGCCTGGCCCGGTCGTACGCCTCCTGCCAGGTGGCACGTGCCTTCCTGCTCTCCAGCAGTGCCCTGCGCATGGCGGCGTGATGCTCCCGGGTCGGTTCGGCGTAGTCGCGGAGCACCGCGGCCGCGTAGCGGCCGTTGGCGGCGAGCCAGTCCGCAAGCCGGCCCGACAGCCGGGTTGTCTCCCATGCGGGGAACACCACGTACGCCAGCATCGCCAGGACCCCGCCGAGCAGCGTGAGCACCACCCGCTCCGGGACTGTCTGCTTCCACGCCTGGCCGCCCATGCCGAGCAGGAAGACGACGTACGCGGCGGTGAAGCACTGGGAGTAGGCGTAGCCGGTACGGTTCAGCGTGTACGACAGGCCCGCCGAGACCACCGCGAGCGCGGCGGACGCATGGGCGTCCGGGCCCAGGGCCCGCACCACCCCGGTGGCGAGCGCGACCCCCGCCAGGGTCCCGGCGAAACGGGCCACCGCACGCGCGTACGTCCGGTGGAAGTCCGGACGCATCACCATCACCGAGGCGAGGGGCGCCCAGTAGCCGTGGCCCAGGGGGAGCCGGGCGGCGATCAGATAGCCCAGCGTGGCCACCGCCGCCAGGCGGACGGCGTGCCGGAAGACCGGCGAGTCGGGGCGGAGCTCACGGCGGACCGCTTGGACGACGACCGGGATCAGCCGGAGCATGGTCGGGCGCACGAGGAACTGGGCGCGGGCGTGGCCGGGCGTGGGGTTTCCCCCGGGCGCGCAGCCGCACTCGGCGATCTCCAACGCCTCGCCGAGCAGTTCCACGAGCTGCTCGGCGGCCTGCCGCGCGGGGCCCTCCAGCACCTCGTGCTCCTCGTCGACGCGCAGGGCGTCCATGCTCTCGGGACGCACCTCGGCGGGAGTGCCGCGGCGGATCGAGCGCGCGGCCGCGTCCAGGACGTCGGCGGCCGCGTCGAGCAACTCGCGCGCGCGGTCCCGCCCGGGTCCCTCCGCCGGGGCGCCGACGTCCGGGTCGGCGAGTGCCGCGACCACCGGCCGAATGCGCTCGGCGAGTCCCCGGGGACCGTGCAGGACGGGGGGACGGGTGCGGGCCTGTGACGGCGTCACGGCAGCCGCGTCCCGGGCCGTCATCAACGGCTCAGGATCGAACGGGGCGGTCGGGTCGTGCCGCAACCGGCGGGCGTAGTCCGCGACGGCGGCCAGGGCGTCGGCGAGGGCGTCACGATGCGCTCCCCAGCGACGGATCGGGAACACCAGGATCAGCACGGCCTGCGTCACGCCCCCGAGCGCGATGACGCCGGCGTGTTCCAGGGCGCGCCCGACACTCGTGGGCAGGGTGATGGTCACCAGCATGCTGCCCACGGTCGTCGCCGCGAGGATCCCGGCGGTGGTTCCGACGGCCCACGCCATTCCCGCGGCAAAGGCCCATACGGCCAGCAGCGGAAGAAACGTCACGAGTCGCCCCGCCGCCAGGTAGCCCACGAAGGTGCTGAGCGCCAGACCGGCGCCCGCGCCGAGCGCGACCACCTTGCGCGGACGCCAGCTGCGCTGGAACGTGGCCCCGCCCGCGGAGAAGGCGCCGAGCGCCGCGGACGCGGCGTACGCGGGGGACACCAGCCACAGCGTCGGCCCGACGACGATGGCCACCCCGGCGGCCGCGCGCAGCGCGAGCAGGGGCTCCAGCCGCGTCTCCTCGATCGTGAGCCCGGAGCGCACGACCTCCCCGAAGGCCCGCAGCCAGCTCACGGGTGTCCGCCTGGCCGGAACGCTCTGCCGCGTCGCGTCCGCCCCTGTTGAGGTCCGGCAGCCGTCGGGCAAGGGAGCCTCCCACGCGGCCCGCTGCTCGGCCGGCGGCCGCAGCCGCTGGACGGGGTCTGCCTCTGCGGACCCTGCTGAGTGTCCGCCGTCCGTCCTCCGGCCGAAGCGCGGGCGATCGTCGTCGCTTCAGGTCCGGCCGGAGCGCGGCGATTGCCGCGGGCCCCGTCCGGCGGACGGGCAGGTAGCCGCTCGTCGGCCGGACCGGTGCAGGTGAAACAGGGGCCACGGCGGCCCCGGGTGTCCTTACCGCTTGTGGCCGTTGCCGTGTCCGTTCGGGTGCAGGACCACCTTGGTCCAGCCCTCGTCACGAGCGTCGAAATGCTCGTAGGCGGTAGGAGCCTCGTCCAGACCGAGCTCATGGGAGACCACGAAACTCGGCTTCGCCTTCCCACCCGCGATCAGGTCCCGCAGCGCCCGGTTGTACCTCTTCACCGGCGCCTGCCCCGTCCCCATGTGCTGACCCTTGAACCACATCATCCCGAAGTCGATCGGAACCTTCCCCTGGGCCTCCAGCTCCCCCTGGGCCTCCGCACCCCCGGGATCCTGCGGCAGGAACACACCCACCACACCGATGTCCCCGGTGAACCTGACCGAGTCGATCAGCCCGTTGAGCGTGAGACTGGCGTCCTCGTGCCCCTGAGGATCGTGCGCCTGATAGCCGACGCATTCACAGCCGTTGTCCGCACCCAGACCGAGAGTGGCCTCCTTGACCACCTCCGCCGGGTCCTGCTCGGCAGTGTTGATCGCAATCGCCCCGATCTCCTCCGCCTTGCGCAGCCGGTCGGGCTGATGATCAACCGTCCAGACCCGTCCTGCACCCCTGAGGAGGGCGGAATAAGTCGCCATCAGCCCCACCGGACCCGCTCCGAAGACGACGGTCTGATCGCCCGGCTTGACGTGCGCCATCTCGGTGGCGTGATAGCCGGTGGGGAAAATGTCGGCGAGCATCACATAGTCGGTCTGCCGCTCGGCGGCGTCCTCGCCCAGACGCAGCGCGTTGAAGTCGCCGTAGGGCACCCGCAGCAGCTCCGCCTGACCGCCCTGATACGGGCCCATGTCGGCGAATCCGTACGCGGCACCCGCCAGGGCCGGTTCCGGCTGCATGGTCAGGCAGTAGTTGGTCAGACCTCGCTCGCACTGCTTGCAGAAACCACAGGCGATGTTGAAAGGCAGAACCACGTACTCGCCGACCTGGACCTTGCGGACGGCCGAACCGACCTCCACCACCTGGCCCAGATTCTCGTGCCCCAGCGTGCGCCCCGACTCGAACGAGGTACGGCCCTCGTACATGTGCAGGTCCGAACCGCAGATGTTGGTGGTGGTGATCTTGACGATGATGTCGCAGGGGTGCTCGATCCTCGCGTCCGGTACGTCCTTCACCGCGACCGTCCGCGGACCCTCGTATACCGCTGCTCTCATGATGACTTCCCTAGATATCGCGGCATGCCGGTCATGGAGAGAGCGCGAAGAGCCTGACTCTCAAAAGTGCTGCGACAGGGTCCGGAACTCCGGCACGCCTCAGCGAGCCGTCCACCTGGATCAAATGGAACGGGTCGGTCATCCGCCACCGGTCCGCCAGGCACAACTACGGCGCTTCGGCGGCGTTGTCCCCGAGTCCCCGTCGCCCCCCGAGGCGAAACAACCACACACCGACCGATCAGCCACCATACGGTTGCGTCCGCCACCGGGCGGCAGCGGGCAGGCGAGGGCCCCGACCGGTTCGGGGGGATCCCGAGCCGGGGTCCGGACGAGAGGGGGCGCGAAGGGCGGTCGCCTCGCGGCGGGGCGCTCGGGCGAACGGGCCCCGTGACGGCGTCTGTCGCGCGGTTCCCGGCGCGATCAGGTAGTCAGGAACGGTGAACAAGGACGCGACCGACCCCTTCGTGCATGTCCGGGGCGCCAGTGAGAACAACCTGCGGAACATCGACGTCGATGTTCCGCGGGACGCGATGGTCGCCTTCACCGGCGTCTCCGGTTCGGGCAAGTCCTCGCTCGCGTTCGGCACGCTCTACGCGGAGGCCCAGCGGCGCTACTTCGAGTCCGTGGCCCCGTACGCCCGAAGGCTGTTGCAACAGGTCGGCGCACCGCACGTGCAGGAGATCACCGGACTGCCCCCGGCCGTCGCCCTGCAGCAGCGACGCGGGTCGCCCAGCTCCCGCTCGACGGTCGGCACCCTCACCACGCTGTCCAATCTGCTGCGCATCCTGTACTCCCGCGCCGGCACCTATCCGCCCGGGGCCGCACGGCTGGACGCCGAGTCGTTCTCGCCCAACACCGCGGCCGGCGCCTGCCCGGAGTGCCACGGGCTGGGCGTCGTGCACGACGTCGCCGAGGACCTGCTCGTCCCGGACCCCTCGCTGAGCATCCGCGAGGGTGCGATCGCCGCCTGGCCGGGCGCCTGGCAGGGCGCCAACCTGCGCAGTGTCGTGAACGGCCTGGGGATCGACATCGACCGGCCGTGGCGCAGGCTCAGGAAGAAGGACCGGGACTGGCTGCTGTACACGGACGAGCAGCCCTCCGTGTACATCGAGCCGGAGGAGGACCGCATCGACTACGGCTACCAGGGCAAGTTCTGGAGCGCCCGCAAGCACGTCATGCACGTCCTCGCCGATTCCAAGAGCGAGAAGATGCGCGAGCGGGCGCTCCGGTTCGTCAGGAGTGTGCCCTGCCCCGAGTGTCACGGCAGCGGACTGCGGCCCGAGGCGCTCGCGGTGACCTTCGCCGGACGTTCCATCGCCGAGATCAACGCGATGCCGCTCACCGAGGTCGTGGTGCTGCTGCGGCCCGTCGCGGGGCGGTCCGAGGCCGACGCGACCACGTCGACCGCCCGGTCCGGGGAGACGACCGAGGTCGCGGTCCGGATCTGCGGCGATCTGGTCGCGCGGATCGACGTACTGCTCGACCTGGGCCTCGGATATCTCAGTCTCGGGCGCCGCTCGACGACCCTGTCGCCGGGCGAGGCGCAGCGCCTGCGGATCGCCACCCAGCTGCGCTCGGGGCTGTTCGGCGTCGTCTACGTCCTCGACGAACCCTCAGCGGGCCTGCACCCGGCCGACGCGGAACCCCTGCTGGACGTGCTGGACCGCCTCAAGACGGCGGGCAACTCGCTGTTCGTCGTGGAACACGACATGGACGTCGTACGGCGGGCGGACTGGGTGGTCGACATCGGCCCCGGCGCGGGCGAGGGCGGCGGACGCGTGCTGTACAGCGGCCCGGTCGCCGGTCTCGAGCAGGTCGGGGAGTCGGCCACGGGCCAGTACCTGTTCGGGCGCGCCCAGCCGCTGGACCACCGCCCGCGCACCCCGCACGGCTGGCTGCGCCTGCGCGGGGTCTCCCGCCACAATCTGCGCGACGTGTCCGTCGACGTACCGCTGTGCGTCCTGACGGCGGTGACGGGCGTGTCCGGTTCCGGAAAGTCGACGCTGGTGACACAGGTGCTCGCCGAGGTCGTCCGCGGCCACCTCGGACTCGTGCCCGAGGAGCCCGACGAGGCGCAGCTGGAGGTCGACGTCCAGGACGCGTCGGGGGTCGAGTCGTTCGACCGGCTGGTCCGGGTCGACCAACGGCCCATCGGCCGGACTCCCCGGTCCAACCTGGCCACGTACACCGGGATGTTCGACGCGGTGCGCAGGCTGTACGCGGCGACGGACGAGGCCAGGGCGCGCGGCTACGCGGCCGGGCGGTTCTCCTTCAACGTGCCCGAAGGGCGGTGCGAGACCTGCCAGGGCGAAGGGTTCGTCGCGGTGGAACTGCTGTTCCTGCCCGGCACCTACGCCCCGTGCCCGACCTGCCACGGCGCCCGGTACAACGCCGAGACGCTGGAGGTCACCTACCAAGGCAAGAACATCGCGGACGTGCTGGCGCTGTCCGTCGACGCCGCCGCCGAGTTCCTGTCCGCCGTCCCGGCCGCCTCCCGGAGTCTGGAGACGTTGCGCGAGGTGGGACTGGGGTACCTGCGGCTGGGCCAGCCCGCGACGGAACTCAGCGGTGGTGAGGCGCAGCGCATCAAACTGGCCACCGAGCTGCAGCGAGCCCGACGCGGGCACGCGCTCTACCTGCTCGACGAGCCGACGGCGGGGCTGCACCCCTCGGACATCGCCCTGCTGCTGCGACAGCTGCACCGGCTGGTGGACGCCGGCAACACGGTCGTCCTCGTCGAGCACGACCTGGACACGGTCGCCACCGCCGACTGGGTCATCGACCTCGGTCCGGGCGGCGGCGACGCGGGCGGGCGGGTGGTCGCGGCGGGCCCGCCGGCCAAGGTGGCGAGGGTCCGCCGCAGCGCCACCGCGCCCTACCTCGCGGCCCGGCTCGCGCGCTCCTGACGACAGCGCGGGGGGTGAGCGGCGCGAGCCACGGAACGGCAGTCGAGGGCAGGCGACCGCGCGGCTGATCGGGCCGTGGTTGGAGAGCGGGTCCGGCAGGCCGCGGGCCCACCCCACTGTGCGGCGCCCGCGACCGGACTGCCGGGTCAGCCGGGCATGGGGTGGTGTGCCTGGGCGAACTGTTCCACGACGGCGGCGCAGAAGGCGGGCAGGTCGGCCGGGCCGCGGCTGGTGATCAGCTGTCCGTCGATGACCACCTCCTCGTCGGCGACGACCTCCGCGCCGGCATTGCGCAGGTCGGTGCGGATGCTGGGCCAGGACGTCAGGCGGCGGCCGCGCACGGCGTCGGCTTCGACCAGGGTCCACGGGCCGTGGCAGATCGATGCGACCGGTTTCCCGCTGGCCATGAAGTCCTTGACGAACTGCACCGCGTCACGGTCCATCCGCAGTTGGTCGGGGTTCATGGTGCCGCCGGGCAGGAGCAGCGCGTGGTAGTCGTCGACGGAGGCGTCGGCGACCAGGCGGTCCACCGGGAAGGTTCCGGCCGCGTTGAGGTCGAACTGGCGGGCCTGGATCTCGCCGTGGTGGAGCGAGACGATCTCGGTCTTCGCCCCCGAGCCCAGCAGCGCACCGCGCGGCAGGTCGAGTTCCACGCGCTCGACGCCGTCGGTGGCCAGAATCCCCACCCGCATTCCCCGGAGTTCCTGTGTCATGGCAAGGCTCCCTTCACGAGCGGTCGGCGGACCCGGCGGGGACTGTCCGCATCCCCGCCATCCGAGTGAGGACGAGTTCGTTGGAGACGATCCGTGACATGCGACGGAGCGCGACTGCTACAGGAGCCGGTCGAACACCGCGGTCACGCCGTCCCAGTGGCTGGTCTGCGGGTTCTTGATGTCCGGATACATGATTTTGAACGTCTCGGCGAGGGCGACGCTGAGCCCGCCGATGATCTCGGGGTAGCGGTCTTCGGTCTCCTGGGTGGGTGTCCTGTCGAGGGGAGGGTGCGCGGCGAGCTGTTCCAGGATCGGCTTCAGCTCGACCTCCTCGTCGAGCCGCCGGAACCGGTGGACGCTCTCCTGGAGGCCCTTGGTGATCGGCAGGTCCCACGGCTCGACGGTGTCCCGGCCGTTGGCCTTGGCCGATGCCTGGCCGACGACCAGGAGGTCGTAGAGCTTGGCGTCGACGAAGTCGCCGTACCGCTTCAGGTCGTTCTTGTCCACGTCGAGGCCTGCTGCGGCGCGGAAGAACCTCTCGAACTTCGACACACCCATCACGGTCATGCCTCTCGCCTCCTCACCTCACCGGGAACCGGACGGCGTCCCTCGCTCCCGCCGGCGTCGCCATCGGCTGTTACCGGTCGAGATTCGCAGAACCCCCTGCTGAGCGCCTCCGCACTCCAGGCCGAAAATGGGCGACTCCTCCTGCCCTGGCAGAGCAGCACGAGACGGCATCACCCGGCCCCTCGACAAGCCGGCAACCCACCGGACCAGCCACCACCCCGACCATCGCGTGGCGGCCCGGCAGCGCCTCCGCCGCCCCTCCGGCGCCGGTCTCCCCCGTCCCCGTGGCGGAGGCCGTCCGCACTTGTGCTCGGAGGTCCATGAAGCCGGACGCTTTTCCGCCCGCCGGGAGCAGGCAGGGCGTGGCCCACATCCGGACCATGGAATCGGTCGAGGGAGGATCGCATGACACAACCGACAGTTCCTTCAGCCGGCGCACCCGTGGACGTCGAAGGCGCGGCGCAGCGGCCGTTCTCCGAGCACGCGGCCATGGCCAGGGCGTATCCCGGCGGCAGGATGACCGTGGGCGCCATCACACCCCTGGAGGGCTTCGACGGGCCCGTGCCGTCCTTGGCCGGGCACATCGAGCGGATCCAGCAGGCCGAGCGGGCCGGCTTCGCCTCGGTGTGGGTCCGTGACGTACCGCTGCTGGACCCGAGTTTCGGGGACGCCGGGCAGGTCTTCGACCCGTGGGTGTACCTGGGGCACCTCAGTGCCCGCACCACCTCGATCACCCTGGGCACCGCCAGCATCGTCATGCCGCTGCGGCATCCCTTGCACACCGCCAAGGCGGCCGCCTCGGTGGACCGGCTGTCAGGCGGACGGCTCCTGCTCGGGGTGGCCACCGGTGACCGGCCCGTGGAGTTCCCCGCCTTCGGCCAGGATCTGGGCGGCCGGGCCGAGAGGTTCCGGCAGTCGCTGGAGTACTTCCGTATCGTCCTCGAGCACCGTTTCCCGCACGTGGAGTCGCCGCTCGGCCTGATGCGCGGCACCGATCTGCTGCCCAAGCCGGTGTACCGGCGGATCCCCGTACTGATGACGGGACGCGGCAGGCAGGACGTCCGGTGGATCGCCGACAACACGGACGGCTGGCTGTACTACACCCCGCCGCTCCAGCAGCAGGCCGAGAACATCGAGCGGTGGCGGGAGCTGACCCGGGGCGACGGCGGTGGGTTCAAGCCGTACGCGCAGGCCACCTATCTGGATCTGACCGAGGATCCGCTGGCCCTGCCCCGCCGCATCCACCAGGGCTTCTCGGTGGGCCGGGTGTCGTTCCTGGCGATGATGCGGGCCTGGCAGGACATCGGCATCGACCAGCTGATGATCAACTTCAAGCACAGCCGCCGTCCGGTCGCCGAAGTCATCGACGAACTGGCCGAACACGTGCTGCCGCACTTCCCGCCCGGGCGTCCCGGGGCGCGCGGGGAGCACCGGCGGCCCGTGGAGCGGACCGGGCGCTGAGGAGGCACGACCCCGGCGCCCTCTGCGTGACAGGGCCGTACTCAGTCCCGGCCCCCTCAGTCCCGGACGGCCCCGGAAGACAGCTCCTGCGCGTAGTCGCACGTGCCCTCCGCCCGGAACTGCAGGGCCGCCCTGGTCACCTCCGCGCCGAGGCCGCGCAACTGGTCCGCGACCGCCTGGTCGGTGAGGCGTCCGTCGCCGTCGAAAACCCTGGAGGACCGCGGGACCGCGAACACCAGCGGCACGGCCCAGCCGCGCAGCGACCGCACGATGAACTCCATCGCGTTGATCGCCTGCAGGCCCTGCACTCCCCCGGCGGTCGTCAGCATCCCCACGGGTTTGTTGCTGAGGTAGGGCGGGTCGTGGTCGGCCAGCAGGGCGAGCCAGTCCACCGCGTTCTTGAACGCGCCGCTGACCGACCCGTGGTACGTCGGGCTGCTCCACAGCAGGGCGTCGGCGGCCTGGACGGTGTCCGCAAGCCGGCGGGCGGACGCGGGGACGACCCCGTGCTCGGACGTGTAGAACGGAAGCGCCAGCTGCTTGAGGTCGATCACCAGGGTGCCGGCGCCCGCATCGGCTGCCCCCTCGACCGCCACACACAGTGCGGTGAGGCTGGTCGACGGTGTGCGCAGCGAGCCCCCCATTCCGACGACGAGCGGCCGCGTCATTCTGCCAACTCCTTCAGAGCATCTCCAAGGGCGTGGGCCCGCTGGGCGGCGGGAACGCCTCGTCGAGGGCGTCGCGCGCCTCGGGAGGAAGGCGGAGGTCCACTGCGCCGCGGTTCTCCCGAACGTGGTCGGGTGATCCGGAACGCGGGATCGCGACCACCCCCTGTTCCAGCACCCAGGCGAGTGCCACCTGGGCCGGCGTCGCCCCGAGGGCCCGGGCCACGGCATCCAGTGCCTCGGCCTCCAGGATCCGCCCCTGCTCGACAGGTGAGTAGGCCATGACCGCCACCCCGGCCTGGCGGCACCAGGGGAGCAGATCCCACTCGATGCCGCGCCGGGAGAGGTTGTAGAGCACCTGGTCGACGGCTGCTGCGTCGCCGCCGGGGAGGGTGGTCAGCGCGGTCATGTCGGCGACGTCCAGATTGCTCACCCCCCAGTAACGGATCTTCTCCGCCTCCATCAGGTCGGTGAATCCCGCAAGGGTCTCCTCGAGCGGCCACCGTCCCCGCCAGTGCAGCAGGTACAGGTCCAGCCGTTCCGTACCGAGCCGCCGCAGGCTGCCCTCGCAGGCGGCGACGGTGCCCTTGCGGTCGGCGTGGCCGGGCAGCACCTTGCTGACGAGAAAGACCTCCTCCCGGCGTCCCCGCAGAGCCTCCCCCACGAGTTCCTCGGCTGCGCCGTCGCCGTACATCTCCGCCGTGTCGACGACGGTCATGCCCAGGTCCACGCCCAGCCGCAGCGCCGCGATCTCCTGTTCCCGCCGGGCCGGCTTCTCCCCCAGGTACCAAGTGCCCTGCCCTAGCGCCGCGATCTCCTCACCGGAGGGGAGCGCGACCGTCCTGGCCGATGCTGCAGACATCTCGAGCCTCCTGACCGCCGGGGGTAGGCGTCACGCGCACCCGCACCGGGTGCCCAGTTCCACGCCTACCAGACAAACGGTGCCGGATGATCCCAAGGGAGGTCAGAAGGGGCGAGCGGACTGAGCCGGGAGCTCGCCGGGGCCGGGTGCGCGGTCCCGCAACGCGACGACCACCGACACGGCGGCGCCGCAGGAGAGGACCGCCGCGAAGCCGATCATCGCGGTCTGCACGGCGAAGTGCCGCAGCGCGATGCTGAACAGGACGGAGGGCAGACCCATGCCCAGGTACGCGATGACGAAGAACACGGCGAGGACCCCCGCGCGTGAGGCGGGCTCGGCCGCTGAACCGGCCCGTTCGACTCCTCCCTTGAACAGCAGCCCGGAGCCGGCTCCCGAGAGGGACACGGCGACCAGGTAGAGCCAGAGCGCCGGGTGGTAGAGGGCGACGGCGCACAGGACCAGGCCGACCGGAAAGACCACTGCCCCAATGGTCAGGAGCCGGGGCACGGGGAGGCAGCCCAGCACCAGCTGGGCGGCCGCCGCGGAACCGAACATGAGGAAGGCCGCCAGGCCGACCACGAGGTGCGAGTCGGTGTGCAGGGTGCCGTGCAGCACGCTCGCCCCGAGGGAGGAGATCAGACCGAGGATCGCGAAGGCGAAGGCGCCCAGCGCGCCGGCCGCACCGAACGACCGCCGGCCGCCGGGACGCAGGACGAACCTGTTGGGCGGTTGAGCCGCGGGCAACTCCAGGTCCACGGTCTCCGGGGTGCACAGCACCAGTGCCAGGCACACTGTCATGGCGAGCGTGAAGATCGCCTGGGTGGTGATCAGGGGCGCGGGAAGCCACTCGGCGGCGGCTCCGGCGACCAGGGGCCCTGTGGCCAGGCCGCCGAGGTTGGCGGCGGTGGCCACGATGCCGGGCAGCACCGAACCCGTCCGTTCCGGACGGACCTCGTGGTGCAGGTCGTGCAGGTACGTCGTCGCGGTCGAGGCCATCAGCCCCAGTCCGGCCCCGTTCAGGATCCTGCCCGCGATCAGCCCCGGCAGGTCCCGCCACATGATCAGCACGACCGACGCGACGATGCCGACCAGCAGCGCCGGGACGATGATGCGCCGCCTGCCGAGCCGGTCCGACAGATGTCCCAGCCCCAGGAAGGCGGCCGCTGCGCCCACGACCATCGAGGCGTACGCCACCGTGACCGTGGTCGCGCCGAAGTGGTCCCGGGCCTCGTACAGCGGCCACAGCGGGGTCGGCGCGGTGCCGAAGGCCATCAGCACGGTGAAGGCCACCGCCACGAACCAGAAGCCGGTCGTGTGCGAGGCCCGGCGCCGGACGGGGGCGCGGAGCGTCGGGTCGGCGGGAGCGCGGAGCGTCGGGTCGGCGGGAGCGCGGAGCGTCGGGTCGGCGGGAGCGCGGAGCGTCGGGTCGGCGGGAGCGCGGAGCGTCGGGTCGGCGGGAGCGCGGAGCGTCGGGTCGGCGGGAGCGCGGAGCGTCGGGTCGGCGGGAGCATGGGCTGGGACCAGGTGGGTCGGGTCGCCGGGAGCGTCGGCCAGGGGACGGCTCAGCGGCGGCGTCGGAACGGCAGGCAGGGGTACCCCTCCTCGGGGAGAATCGGATGACGCTTTCCATCCTCCCCACCAGCCAGAATCAATGCCAACGAATGTTTTTGCTGAGCTCCAGCAATGAGAGTGATACTTATCGTGTGGAACTACGTCAGCTGGAGCACTTCGTCGCGGTCGCCGAGGAGCTGAGTTTCACGCGTGCCGCCCGGCGGCTGCACGTGGTGCAGTCAGGGGTGTCCGCCGCGATCCGCTCACTGGAGCGCGAGCTCGGCTGCACGCTGTTCGAGCGCACGTCGCAGCAGGTCCGGCTCACCGGGGCGGGCGCCGCGCTGCTGCCGGATGCCCGGGCCACCCTGAACGCCGCCCAGGCCGCCCAGGACGCCGTGCGCGCCGCACAGGACACGGTGCGCGGCACGGTGAACGTGGGCGCCATGGCCTCGGTCGAGGTGGTGGACCTGCCCGCGCTCCTCGGGCAGCTGCACGCGCGGCACCCGGCGATCGACGTCCGGCTGCGGCTGGCGACGGCCGGCTCGGCGGGACTGGCGCACGCGCTGCTCGGCGGGGACCTTGACGTGGCCTTCCTGTCGCTGCCCGAACGCAAGCCCGCCGGGATCGACGCGCGGGAGCTGGCCACCGTGCCGCTCGTCCTGGCGGTGAGCGCCGCCCACCCGCTCGCGCGACGGGGAAAGGTGGCACTCGCGGACCTCGCGGGAGAGCCCTTCGTGGACTTCCCGCCGGGCTACGGCAACCGCGAGGTGGTCGACCGGGCGTTCGCGGCGGCGGGCGTCGTACGCCGGGTGGCACTGGAAGTGCCCGACATCGACATGGGAGCGGCACTGGTGCGGCACGGTCTGGGCATCGCCTTCCTGCCCGCGTTCGCCGTGGCCCGCACCCCCGGACTGCACGTCCTGGACGTCCTGGACGTCCTGGACGTCGACGAGACCACGCTCCGCTGGAGCATGCATCTCGGTACGTCGTCGACCCGGCGGCCCAGCTCGGCTCTGCGGGCGCTGCTCGACCTGGTCGATCTCCACGTCATCGCCATGTGACGCCCGGGCCGCCCCCGGGCGTCATGCGTCGGCCGCAGGATCCACAGTCACCGGCCGGACTCGAGGGCCTGGGAGAAGTCCGTTCCGAGTTGCGACATCAGGTCGTTGAACTCCTTCTCGCTGATCGCCTCCCGGAGCACGGCCAGTACGGTCCGCACACCCCGGTCGGCTTCCTCCCGCTTGAGCATGGTGCGTTCGGCGACGCGCCGCACGCTGTCGTCGCGGTCGAAGCGCTCGATGCGGTCCGTGGTTCCCCGGCGCACCGCTTCCGCCAGGCCCTCGGGGAGCTCGATGATCAGGTCCCTGGCCTCCCCCGAACTCAGCCTGTGGGCCAGCGTCTCGAGCGTCGCCCAGGTCAGGTCCGCCGCCTCCTGCCGGCCCAGTCCGGTGCGCTCGGCGACGGTACGGACGAATTCGTGCTCATCCATGTGTGGTCCTCCTTCGCTGCTGTGGTGCGACGAACGGCGCGGACCCCCTGCAAGCCTGTCACACCGACCCGGGCCGCGCCCGCGCACGGACGCCGACGTAGCCGACACCGCTCCCAAGGGGTTCCGGCGAGGCGTCAGCCCGGCCCGCCCAGCACGATCCTCCACACTCGGGTCGCCACCTGGAGGTTCAGCCGGTCCTCGACGTTCGCGAGGTCGTTGCCACTGATGTCGCGGATGCGCTGGAGCCGGTAGCGCAGGGTGCTGCGGTGGATCGCGAGGGAGTCGGCGGTCTCGTCGTAGTTGCCGCCGCAGTCGAAGTACCGGGACAGGGTCTCCACCAGGGTCGCGTGGTGCCGGGAGTCGTAGTCGATGAGCTGCCCGAGCCACTCCTGTACGAATGTCTCCAGTTCCCGGTAATCGCTGCCGGGTTCCAGGATGCGGTAGAGGCCGAGCTCGTCGAAGAACGACGTGCCGTAGCGATCGCGGCAGTGGCGGCGCACCTCCAGGGCGCGCTGCGCCTCCTCGTAACGGCGGGGGATGTCGTTCACGGAGTCGCAGGGGGCGCTCACTCCGATCGTCCCGGACCGTGTCCCGGTCTCGCGGGCGAGCTCCTCGTACAACGCGCGGGTGTGCGGCCTGTCGTCGGTGATGAGGACGACGTGGTCGGCACGTCGGGTCAACAGCGAGCGCATGCCCACGGCAGCGGCCGCCCGGCTCACGGTCCGCGCGAAGAGATCGTCCGCAGTCCGGTTCGACCACCGCACAACGACGATGTAGTGGACGCGGTGCAGGTCGTGGCCGACGGCCTCGGACCGGGCGTAGGCACTCGACGCGTCCGTCCCCGACAGAAGGTCGTCGGCCAACTCGCGGTGCAGTCTCAGCTCCACTTCGGCCAGATCGCGCACGTGCGTCAGCTTCGCGGCGAGCGACGCGGCGGCGTGTTCCAGAGCGAGCACGGTGTGCTCGTCGGCCTCGTCCTGGGCATCGACCAGGGCCAGCACGCCCAGGATCTCGCCGTGCGGGCGGATCAGGGTGATCAGCCGGTCCTTTATCCGCACGGGCCCGGTCTGACAGGCGACGGCGTGCAGCATCTCGTCCCGGCGCACGGGGTTCGGTTCGGGATAGGGGGCGGGGCGGCTGGGGCCGGACCAGGACCTCAGCCGACCGAAGCGGTCCTCGACCAGCGCGGGAAGTCCGGTGAGCCTGTGCAGTGCCCGAGTGACGGAGTCCTCGCCGTCATCCGAGGCAGCGACGTCGGCCATGACAGCGTGAACGGCTCGCTCGTAGGCCAGCTCGGCCATCACGGAGATCAGCTGCTCCTGGAGGGCTGTGCGTTCCTCCCTCAGCCGGCACAGCTCCCGCGCGTCCTCGCTCTGGCGACGGTGCGCGCACACGGCGGACAGCGCGGCGGCGGTGTGCCGGACGAGCAGGGCGAGCAGGGCCAGCTCGGCCCCGGTGGGCCGGGAGCGGGACGTGACCACGAGGTAGCCGTGGAGTCCCGCAGGTCCGCGTAGCCCCAGGGCCCAGCCCCAGCGCCTGCCGGGGAAGGCCACGTCACCGTCCTGCCCGGCCAGCTCCCGCACCCTCCGGTCCACGGCCGAGGCATGCGTCTGCCCGTTCCTCGGACTGGGCACCAGGTCGCCGCCCACCTGGAGGTATCCGGCCTCGGCGCTGTACGGCCCCGCGGCGGCTATGTGGTCCATGGCCAGGCGCAGGATCTCGACTTCGTCCGGAGCGCCGAACAGGGCGCGGGAGAGCGCGACCAGATCGTGGAGGGCTGGGTCGGGCGGGGTGCGGGCGGGCGGATGGGGCTCTCCGCGCGCGGCCCTGGGGCGCCGTCCGACGCTGCCCCGTGGAAGGCTGCCCTTCCGGGGGGAGGGGCGGCGGTGCAGGCTGTGCGCCCGACTGCTGGCCATGGGGTCACTCCGTCCCTCGACGCCTGCAGAGAACCGAGCGGCATGTCGCGTACCCGCTCACGGTCCGGCCTACCCGAGATGCACGGATTCTTTCGAGACCAGGCCCGCCTCGTTCCGCAGCCGGCGGGCTCGCGTCGCCTTGGCCGGCCGAGGGGCAGCTCCACCCGGCAGGCGGCGCTGTTCCCGCGCACCAGGCGTCCAGGGGTCACTTTCGGTCCTCGTCACCCTCCTCGATAAAGGGACGCACCGCGTCCAGCAGGACCCTCAACGCACCGGTGAGCGCCCCGACCTCGGCGACGCGCCGGGCATACCGGTCCTGCGGGGACTGCGGCTCGGCCTGCTCTGCCTGCTCGGTGGCGTTCGCCAGAACACGTTCGGCGGCCTGAGCCGCGGCGCGCAAGGCGGCACGTTCGATATTGCCGGGCATGTGTTCTCCCCTGGATTCGGCCGCTGGGCACAGAATTTCCGAAATGACAGGATGTCCCGGCCGGCCGGACTTCTCCGGGAACGCCACGGATGCGCGAGCCGGTACGAAGTGCCCCGGGACGGCGTCGCACTCAGGCGCCGTGCGCGTCCCGGACGCCGAGTTCGTCGATGTGCTCCAGCAGGTCGAGGGGGTCGGCGTACACCCGGAACGCCTGGGCCCGCTCCAGTTCGTCCTGCCCGTAACCTCCGGACAGCAGCCCCACTCCGAGCGCCTCCGCCCGCCGTGCGGCCAGCAGATCCCACACACTGTCTCCGACGACGACACAGTCGCGGGCGGGGACTCCGAGCCGCGCCGCGCCCGCCAGGAACAGATCGGGGTCGGGTTTGGCGCGGCTGACGCCCTCGCGGGTGACCGTCGGCACCTCAGGCGGCACGGCGAGTTTCTCGAACATGGGTGTGGCGTCGTCCCTGTGGGCGCTGGTGGCGATCGTCCAGGGCACGCCGCGGTCCGTCAGCGTCCGGAGCAGTTCGGCGGCTCCTGGCAGCGGCCGGATGGCGTTCGTCCAGCCTTCGAAGTGGCGGTGGTGGGCGCCCTGCAGTTCATCGGCCTCCTTCGGCGTCAGCCGTACGCCGGTCTCGCGCATCACGGCCCGCACGAGCAGGCCACCGCTCATCCCGATCCTCCGGTGGACCCGCCAGACCGCCAGGCCGATGCCCATCTCGCTCAATGCCTGCTGCCAGGCGATGACGTGCTGGTAGACGCTGTCGACGAGGGTCCCGTCCAGGTCGAAGACGAACGCCGCAGGCCGGGTGGCCGTACCCTCGGACATCTCCCGCATCCTTCCTGTCAGCGTCAGCGTCAGCGCCGGTGCGGGCCGGCGGGTCACAGGCACCTAGGGCGGCCCTGCGCCCGGCAACTCCACGACCGTTCAAGGCGGTACGCAGGGGCCGGAACCCCCGGGCGAGCCCCTGGCGGCCTGTTCAGGTGCCTGCCGACCAGCGGGCCCGTAGCGGACCCGGTCTCCTCGGCGTTCAGTGGTCGGGCGATGTTCGGGGCCGGCGTCGGTGGGGGTGCGCTGCGGTCGACTCGACGGTCGGTGAACGACATGCTGTGCTCCGAGCGCGGGATCGGCATCGGTGCACGGTGACCAAATCACGCGGTCTCAATCGACCCAGCGGGCCGAGACACCGCAGCCGAGCCGACGGTTCTCGGGCTGCCGACCGGCCGCCGCCGCAGATCCGCTGCGCGGCGGTTCCTGGTCAGGCACAGAGTGACCGACCCACCGGAAGCTGCACGATCCGCACCCGCTGGACGTCAGGCAACGGGTCGGGGGGCCATGACGGTGAAACTGAACGCGATGGCGTTCGACCACGCCAAGGAACTGACCGAAGAGGGCCGCATCGTCCTGGGCGACCGGGACGAGTGGAGCGAGCACCGGCCATCTCCAGCGGACGAGCGTGCCTGCCTCGCTCGACGGCAGGCGGGCCGGGGACCGGTGACAGCGGCGGAAAACGCACAACCCCCACCCGCCCCCGGCGACGGCGTCGTCGACTGGCGCTAGGCGTCGTCGCCCCGCTCGCCCTCCGCCTGGGACGGCTCGCTCCGGGGGACGTCCGGGTGCTGTTCCGTTGCGGCACGCTCACTCGGCTCGTCCCGCTCGCCCTCGGCCTGCGAGGGTGTGCGCGAGTACCACGCGTCGTAATCAGGGGACCGGGATTTCATGACGGGCCTCCTTCCGTCGCGGCGCTCACCTCCATCCTCCCCCTCTCAGGCCGTGATGCGGCGTCCGCGGCCGCACCGTTCGAACAGAAATCCAAGCGCCTGGATGCGGGGAATCACCCGCACCCGGAGGAGCGCGGAGTGCGGCGTCAGCCGCCGGCCACGGCGCGCACCGCCTCCTCGACCGGGGTGGACCCGCTGATCAGCTCGAGGATGCGCCCGGCGGTCCTGGGCTCGTGGAGCAGGGCGGCGAGTACCGCAGCCACGTCATCGCGGGGCACCTGGCCGCGGTCCGTGTGCTCGGCGAGCCGGACGCGGCCGCTACCGGGGGCGTCGGTCAGCATCCCCGGGCGCAGAATCGTCCAGTCGAGTCCCGGGCGCGAGGCGATGTCGGCGTCCGCCTCGCCCTTGGCCTTCAGGTAGGCGGCGAACACCGGGTCCGTGCCGGGCGGCGGCGGGCTGTCCACGCCCATCGCGGAGATCACCAGGAAGCGGCGCACCCCGGCGCGCTCGGCCGCGTCGGCGAGGAGGATGGCCGCGTTCCGGTCCACCGTCTGCTTGCGAGCCGCGCCGCTGCCCGGTCCGGCGCCCGCGGCGAACAGTGCCGCGTCGGCGCCGCGGAGGTGGCCGGTCACCTCGTCCACCGAGGCCTGCTCCAGATCGCACACCACCGGTTCCGCGCCGTCCGCCCGCAGGTCGTCGGCGTGTGCCGGGTTGCGGATCAGCCCTGTGACGTTGTCGCCGCGCGCCGAGAGCAGCCGGGTCAGCCGGCGCGCGATCTTTCCGTGTCCACCTGCGATCACCGTGTGCATGGGATCATTCTTGCCACACGCCACCGCTCACGCCGGGCTGCGGGACTGCCGCGGCAGTCGTGTCCCGCGGTTGCCGTGACGTCGGCGCACTCGCGCACGGCGCCGGCGCGCGAGACCACCGGGCCGGAGCGGCGCGGCGACCGGCCCGGTCACGGGGGCCGGTCGCCGGTTTCCGCGGTCGCGCCTCGGCGCGGTGTCGTCGAGGCGCGGTGGTGTCCAGGATGCCGCCCCGCCTCCTGAGCGCCGAAGCGGGGAGAGAGAGCCCCTCGCGGTCGGCCGTGCCGGCAACCCGGTGTTCTCCGGGCCCCCAAGAAGCACGTCCCAGAGGCAGCCCGCCGGGAGCAAGGGGCTTCGTCCCGCCTCCTGTCCTCGCAGACCGACCGCGGGTGCCACATTTCGACCCGCCGGGAGCAGGCGGGGTGACCGGGCGAACAGCCACTCTGGGGCTGTCGGGACCGCTCGGCGGTCCGTCGGCGGAAGGAGTGCCCATGACCGAGCCGGCCCGCAGGGCCGTTGCCTCCTACTCCACGTACCAGGAAGCCGAACGCGCCGTGGATCGCCTCGTCGACCAGGGCTTTCCCGTCCAGAAGATCGCGATCATCGGTCGGGACATGCGCCTGGTCGAACAAGTGATCGGTCGAATGGGGTACGGCGACGCCGCCTTCCACGGCGCAGCCGCCGGAGCGCTGCCCGGCGTACTCATCGGCTGGATCTTCGGGTTGCTGAACTGGCTGAACCCGGTCGTCTCCGGTCTGCTCCTCGCCCTGTACGGGCTGATCTTCGGAGCGGTCGTCGGTGCGCTGCTCGGCGTGCTGCTGTACGCGGCGCAGGGCGGCCACCGGGACTTCGCGTCGGTCCGCTCGATCGAGCCCAGCCGGTACGACGTCGTGGCGGACGAGGACGTGGCCGATGAGGCCGCCCGGCTGGTCGCCGGGCTGAACAGCTGGGCCGGCACGAACACGGCGAGCGCCTCCTCCAGGGGCCCGCGCAACGGGCCCGCCCCCAGCTGAACGAGTTTCGAAGCCGGGCGGACACAGGGCCCGGAGGAAGAACGGTCGCCGACGGACGTCGACCGCCGCGGAAGGAGTTCCTCATGGCCAAGGCAGTGGGCATCGACCTGGGCACCACCAACTCGGTGATCGCCGTGTGGGAGGGCGGCGAGCCGTCCGTCGTGCCCAACAGCGAGGGCAACCGCACGACACCGTCCGTGGTGGCCTTCACCGACACCGGGGAACGTCTGGTGGGCCAGCTGGCCCGGCGCCAGGCGATCCTCAACCCCAAGGGCACCATCTACTCGGCCAAGAGGTTCATCGGCCGGCACTTCGACGAGGTCTCCGACGAGGCCAGGGCGGTGGCGTACGACGTCGTCGAGGGCGAGGGCGGGGCGGCCCGCTTCAAGGTGCGCGACAAGCTGTACGCACCTGAGGAGATCAGCGCTCTGGTGCTGCGCAAACTCGCCGACGACGCGTCCAAGCAGCTGGGCGAACGGGTCACGGAGGCGGTCATCACGGTGCCCGCCTACTTCAACGACGCCCAGCGCACCGCCACCAAGGACGCCGGACGGATCGCCGGACTGGAGGTGCTGCGGATCATCAACGAGCCGACCGCGGCCGCCCTCGCGTACGGCATGGACAAGAAGGAGCACGAGACCGTCCTCGTCTTCGACCTGGGCGGCGGCACCTTCGACGTGAGCATCCTCGACGTCGGCGACGGCGTGGTGGAGGTGCGCTCCACCGCCGGCGACAGCCACCTGGGCGGCGACGACTTCGACCGGCGTCTGGTGGACTACCTCGCGGACGACTTCCAGAAGGACAACGGCATCGACCTGCGCAAGGACCCGCAGGCGCTGCAACGACTGTTCGAGGCGGCGGAGAAGGCCAAGACCGAGCTCAGTTCGGTGACGCAGACTCAGGTCAGCCTGCCGTTCATCACCGCCGACGCCTCGGGCCCCAAGCACCTCACCGACTCGATCATGCGGTCCACGTTCGAGCAGATCACCGGCGACCTGGTGGAGCGCTGCCTCGGACCGGTGGAGCAGGCGATGGCCGACGCGAAGGTCGGCGAAAACGACATCGACGAGGTCATCCTCGTCGGCGGTTCCACCCGCATCCCCGCCGTCCAGGCTCTGGTCCGCCGGCTGACCGGCGGCAAGGAACCCAACATGAGCGTCAACCCCGACGAGGTCGTGGCCCTGGGCGCCGCGATCCAGGCCGGGGTGCTCAAGGGCGAGGTCAAGGACGTCCTGCTGCTCGACGTCACACCTCTGTCGCTGGGCGTGGAGACGCGAGGCGGAGTGATGACGAAGATCGTCGAGCGGAACACCACCATCCCGGTGCGCCGCAGCGAGACCTTCTCCACCGCCGAGGACAACCAGCCGGCCGTCGACGTGGTGGTCCTCCAGGGCGAGCGCGAGCGCGCCGCCGACAACCGGGCGCTGGGCCGGTTCCAGCTCACCGACATCCGGCAGGCGCCGCGGGGCGAACCACAGGTCGAGGTCACCTTCGACATCGACGCCAACGGCATCCTCGACGTCAAGGCCCGCGACCGGGACACCGGCAAGGAACAGGGCATCACCATCAGCGAGAGCTCCAACCTGGACCGCAGCGAGGTCGAACGCATGGTCCAGGAGGCCGAGCGCAACCAGGGCCAGGACCAGGCACTCCGCGAGGCCGTCGACGCCCGCAACGAACTCGACGCCGTCGCGTACCAGGTCGAGAAGCGTCTCGCCGAACTGGGCGACGCGGCGCCCGCGCACGAGAAGGCACGCGCCGAGATGCTCGTGGCCGACGCCCGGGCGGCGGTCAAGGACGAGGCGGGCGTGGAGCGCGTGCGGCCTCTGACCTCCGAACTCCAGCAGGTGCTCGCCGGGCTGGCATCCCATCAGGGCGCCTCCGCCACGGGCGGCGGTCCCGGCCAGGACACCGACACCGGTGGTCCCACGACCGACGGTCGCGGTGCCGATGATGTCATCGACGCCGAGTTCGACAAGGGCTGAGGCGCGCCATGCCCGCCCACCCTCAGGAACCCGGCCGGGCCGCGTCGGATCCGGACGTGCGGGTCCCGGAAAGCGCCGGACCTCCTCCTCGCGAGGATCTGCCCCGACCGGGCCCGCCCCGGCCCGAAGCGGCGAACGGTGAACCGGGACCCGATGCCGCCGGCCCCACGCCTGCCGAGGACGAGTACACGACCGCGATCCGGGAACTGGAGGACCGCTGGCGGCGCGCACTCGCCGACCTCGACAACCTTCGCAAGCGTCACGCCAGGGAACTGGAGCGCGAACGGGCGGTCGAGCGGTCCCGCACGGCGGCCGCCTTCCTGCCCGTCCTCGACAACCTCGAACTCGCCCTGACCCACGCCGGCGCCGATCCGGGCGCGATCGTGGAGGGCATCCGAGCCGTACGCGACCAAGCGGTGAACGTCCTCGAACTGCTCGGCTACCCGCGGCACGCGGAGACCGGCGTCCCCTTCGACCCGGCCCGGCACGAGGTGGTCGGCGTCGTCCAGGACCCCGACGCCCCACCGGGCACCGTCGTCGAGGTGCTGCGCCCCGGCTACGGTGACGGCGAACGGCAGCTCAGGCCCGCCGCCGTGACGGTCGCGAAGCGGGAGTGACCGGTCATGGCACGGGACTTCTACGAGGTGCTGGGCGTGTCGCGGACCGCGAGCCAGGACGAGATCCAGCAGGCATACCGGAAACTCGCCCGCAAGTACCACCCCGACGTCAACAAGGACCCCGCGGCGGAGGAACGCTTCAAGGACCTCAACGAGGCATACAGCGTCCTGTCCGATCCCAAGACCCGAGCCCGCTACGACCGCTTCGGCGAGGACTTCCGCAAGATCCCCGAGGACTTCGACGAGCGGGTCGCGGCCGGAGCGGGCGGCGGCTTCCGCGGTCGGACCGCGGGCGGTGGCGGTCCTCGCGTCCGGTACGCCACCGGCTTCGGGGACGGCTTCGGCGCGGAGGGCATCGACATCGAGGACCTGCTCGGCTCCATGTTCGGAGGCGGCGTCGGCCGAGGCGGCGTCCCCGGAGCGGACCAGGAGGCCGAACTGCCGCTCACCGTCGAGGAGGCGTACCGAGGCGGCCGTCGCACCGTCACCCTCGCCGGCCCCACCGGGCAGCCGCGGCGGTACGAGGTCGACGTGCCGCCGGGCGTCACCGACGGGCAGCGCATCCGGCTGGCGGGCGAGGGTGGCCGGGGCAGCGGTGACGCCGCCGCGGGCGACCTGTACCTGCGGGTACGTATCCAGCCCCACCCCCAGTTCCGGCTGGACGGCCGTGACGTGCACGTCCAGGTCCCGGTCGCCCCGTGGGAGGCGGCCCTGGGCGCGACCGTGCCGGTGCCGACGCCCGGCGGCGGCACGGCCAAGGTCACGGTGCCCGCGGGCTCGTCCAGCGGCCGGCGGCTGCGGCTGCGCGGCGAGGGCATGCCGAACCCGCGCGGCGCGAACGGCGACCTGTACGCCGAACTCCGCGTCATGGTGCCTCCCGTCCTCAGCGACCGGGAGCGCGAACTGTTCGAGGAGCTCGCCGCCACTTCCTCGTTCGACCCCAGGAGGACGCGATGAACGACCGACCCGCAGGAGCGGGAGGCATCGGCCGGAGCGCCGTGGGCGCCCGTCCGGTCCGAACGGGCGTCGACATCACCGCCTCGACGGCTGTCCGGTACGCGCTCGTGCCCGTCCCCAGGCTCTCCCTGGCCGCCGTGGCCCTTCGCTCGGGCCTCCACCCCGATCTGATCCGCCGGTTCGTCGCCCTCGGGCTGGTCGACGCCGAACGCGACCCCGCGGGGCGGCTGGTGTTCGCCCCCTCGGCCCCGGCGGTTCTCGCCCGTATCCAGCGGCTGCGCGCCGGCCTCTGCCTCAACTACGCATCCATCGGCCTGGTGCTCGACCTGCTCGACCGCATCAGCCTGCTCGAAGCCGCCCTGCGCGGCCGCGGCACGAGGAGTGAAACACCCCCATGGACATGAACCGTCTCACCCAGAAGTCGCAGGAAGCCCTCCAGGAGGCCCAGAGCGCGGCCATCGGCATGGGGCACACCGAGGTCGACGGGGAACACCTGCTGCTCGCGCTCATCGATCAGGAGGACGGCCTGATCCCACGGTTGCTGCAACAGGCCGGCACCGAGCCGAAGGAGCTGCGCGCGGCCGTGCGCGAGGAGCTGTCCCGTCGCCCGAAGGTCACCGGCCCCGGCGCGGCACCCGGCCAGGTCTTCGTCACCCAGCGCCTGTCCCGCCTGTTCGATGCCGCCGAGCGGGAGGCCAAACGCCTCAAGGACGAGTACGTGTCCGTGGAGCACCTCCTGCTCGCCCTGGCCGAGGAGGGCTCGGCGACCGCCGCCGGACGCCTGCTCAAGGAGCACGGCGTGACCCGGGATTCGTTCCTGAGCGTCCTCACCCAGGTCCGCGGCAACCAGCGCGTCACCTCCGCCAACCCCGAAGTCGCCTATGAGGCTCTGGAGAAGTACGGCCGCGACCTGGTCCTGGAGGCCCGGTCCGGGCGGCTGGACCCGGTCATCGGCCGTGATGCGGAGATCCGCCGGGTGACCCAGATCCTCAGCCGCAAGACCAAGAACAACCCCGTTCTCATCGGCGACCCCGGCGTCGGCAAGACCGCCATCGTCGAGGGCCTGGCCCAGCGCATCGTGCGCGGCGACGTCCCCGAGGGCCTGCGCGACAAGACGGTGTTCGCCCTCGACATGGGCTCCCTGGTCGCCGGCGCCAAGTACCGCGGCGAGTTCGAGGAACGCCTCAAGGCCGTGCTGGCCGAGGTGAAGGCCGCCCAGGGGCGCATCCTGCTCTTCGTCGACGAACTCCACACCGTCGTCGGCGCGGGCGCCGCCGAAGGCGCCATGGACGCGGGCAACATGCTCAAGCCGATGCTCGCCCGCGGCGAACTCCACATGATCGGCGCCACCACCCTCGACGAGTACCGCAAGCACATCGAGAAGGACGCCGCCCTCGAACGCCGCTTCCAGCAGGTCCTGGTCGACGAGCCGAGCGTGGAGGACACCATCTCCATCCTGCGCGGCCTGCGCGAACGCCTGGAGGTCTTCCACGGCGTGAAGATCCAGGACACCGCGCTGGTCTCCGCGGCCACCCTCAGCCACCGCTACATCACCGACCGGTTCCTGCCCGACAAGGCCATCGACCTCGTCGACGAGGCGTGCGCCCGGCTGCGTACCGAGATCGACTCGATGCCCGCCGAACTCGACGAGATCACCCGTCGCGTCACCCGCCTGGAGATCGAGGAGGCGGCCCTGTCCAAGGAGACCGACGCCGCCAGCAAGACCCGCCTGGAGGAACTGCGCAGGGAACTGGCCGACCTGCGCGGCGAGGCCGACGCCAAACGCGCCCAGTGGGAGGCCGAACGGCAGGCCATCCGCCGCGTGCAGGAGCTGCGCCAGGAACTGGAGCAGGTCCGCCACGAGGCGGAGGAGGCAGAACGCGCCTACGACCTCAACCGCGCCGCCGAACTCCGCTACGGCCGCCTCCAGGACCTGGAGCGCCGGCTGGCGGCCGAGGAGGAGCAACTGGCCGCCAAGCAGGGGCAGAACCGGCTGCTGCGCGAGGTCGTCACCGAGGAGGAGATCGCCGAGATCGTCGCCGCCTGGACCGGCATCCCCGTCGCCCGTCTCCAGGAGGGCGAACGCGAGAAGCTGCTGCGACTCGACGAGATCCTGCGCGAGCGCGTCATCGGCCAGGACGAGGCCGTCAAACTCGTCGCCGACGCCATCATCCGCGCCCGCTCCGGCATCCGCGACCCGCGCCGCCCCATCGGCTCGTTCATCTTCCTCGGCCCCACCGGCGTCGGGAAGACCGAGCTGGCCAAGACCCTCGCGGCGGCCCTGTTCGACTCCGAGGACAACATGGTCCGCCTCGACATGAGCGAGTACCAGGAACGGCACACCGTCAGCCGGCTCATGGGCGCACCGCCCGGATACATCGGCTACGAGGAAGGCGGCCAGCTCACCGAGGCCGTACGCCGCAAGCCGTACTCGGTCGTGCTGTTCGACGAGATCGAGAAGGCGCACACCGACGTCTTCAACACCCTGCTGCAGGTCCTCGACGACGGCCGCATCACCGACTCCCAGGGCCGCACCGTCGACTTCCGCAACACCGTGATCATCATGACGTCCAACATCGGCTCCGAGCACCTCCTCGACGGCGCCACCGCCGAGGGCGAGATCAAGCCGGACGCCCGCGCCCTGGTGATGGGCGAGCTGCGCGGACACTTCCGCCCGGAGTTCCTCAACCGCGTCGACGACATCGTGCTGTTCAAGCCGCTGGGCGAGCGGCAGATCGAGCGGATCGTGGAGCTGCAGTTCGACGAACTGCGCCGCCGCCTCGCCGAACGCCGCATCACCGTCGAACTCACCGAAGCAGCCCGTAAGGTGATCGCGCACCAGGGCTACGACCCGGTGTACGGGGCCCGGCCGCTGCGCCGCTACATCTCCCACGAGGTCGAGACGATGGTCGGACGCGCCCTGCTGCGCGGTGACGTCCAGGACGGCGCGACGGTCCGCGTCGACGCCGAACACGGAGAGCTGGTCGTCACCTACGACCAGCCCGAGGACGTGAAGGGAGCGCGGGCGGCATGAGCACGATGCAGGCGACGACCGTCAGATGTCCGCACTGCGGGCGCACCAACCGGGTGCCCGTGGCCGCGGAGGGCCGCCCCAAGTGCGGCCACTGCAAGCAGCCCCTACCGTGGATGGTGGACGCGGGCGACGACGACTTCACCGAGGTCGCCGAGCGGGCCGACGTCCCCGTCGTGGTCGACCTGTGGGCCACCTGGTGCGGCCCCTGCCGCATGGTCAGCCCCGCGCTGGAGAAGGTCGCCACCGACCTCGCGGGCCGCATCAAACTCGTCAAGGTCGACGTCGACAAGAACCCGCGCCTGTCGCAGCGTTTCGAGGTCCAGGCCGTACCGACACTGGTGATCCTCGACAAGGGCGCGACGGTCGCCCGGCAGGCGGGGGCGGCGCCCGCCCCCGTTCTGCGCCAGTGGGTGGAACAGTCGATCACCGCCCGGAAAGAGTGATCCGGATGACCCTGCACGCAGATCCCCACCTCGCGCTTGTCCGGCCGGTCCAGCCGCTGACCCCCGAAGGGTGTCAGGAGTGTCTGATGCTCGGCTCCCCATGGGTCCACCTGAGGCTCTGCCTGACCTGCGGACACGTCGGCTGCTGCGACTCCTCGCCGAACAAGCACGCGCGCAAGCACGCGGCTGTCGTCGCGCATCCGATCGTGCAGTCGTTCCAGCCCGGCGAGGACTGGCGCTGGTGCTACGTTCACGAGGCGTTCGTCTGATGTCCGGCGACCAGGCGCTGCCGGGCGCGGAACCGGCGCCGCAGGAAACGGGCAAGGCCGCCTTCTGGGAGACCCCGGACATCTACGGCGCGTACCCGCGCCTCACGGAGGACCAGATCGCACGTCTGGAGGAGCACGGGCAACGCCGGAGCATGGCGCCGGACGACGTGCTGATCCGGGAGGGGGAGCGCTGCGAGACGTTCTTCGTCGTCCTCAGCGGTTCCGTCGCCGTCATCGAGGACTACGGCACTCCCGAGGAGCACCTGCTGCGCGTGCACGGCCCCGGGCGCTTCATCGGCGAACTCGGCCTGCTGTACGGACAGGTGGCCTTCTACACCGCTGTCGCCAAGGAGCCCGGCGAGGTCCTCGTCGTTCCCCTGGACCAGTTGCGCCACCTGGTGTCCCAGGACTCCAGCATCGGAGACGTCGTGCTGCGCGCCTGTCTGGGCCGTCGCGCGCTCCTCGTCGGACAGGGCGCCGGCTTCCGCATCGTCGGCTCGCGCTACTCGCCCGACACCAGGCGGCTGCGCGAGTTCGCCGTCCGCAACCGGCTGCCGCACCGGTGGATCGACCTGGAGACCGACGAGGAGGCCGAGGAACTGCTGCGCCGCTTCGGCGTCGGCCCGGCGGAGACACCGCTCGTCATCTGGCGGGACACCACCCTGTTGCGCAATCCCAGCAACGCGGAACTGGCCCGGCTCATCGGCCTGCCGTCCCTGCCCGCCGGAAACCGTCACCGCGACGTCCTCATCGTAGGCTCCGGACCGGGCGGCCTCGCTGCCGCGGTGTACGCCGCCTCCGAGGGCCTGAGCACCACGGTGGTGGAGGCGATGGCCACCGGCGGCCAGGCCGGCACGTCGTCCCGCATCGAGAATCTGCTCGGCTTCCCGTCCGGCATCTCGGGCGCCGAGCTCACCGAACGCGCCGTGCTCCAGGCCGACAAGTTCGGCGCCGGGATCAGCCTTCCGCTGGAGGCGACCGGTCTCCATGCCAAGGACGACGACCACTACGTCGTGACGTTCGCCGACGGCAGCGAGATCGCCGCCCGCGCCGTCGTCCTGGCCACGGGTGCCCGCTACCGCAGGCTCCAGGTGCCCGGCATCGAACGCCTGGAGGGAACGAGCGTGCACTACTCGGCGACCGTCTACGAGGCCCAGCAGTGCCGCAGCGACCCGGTGGCCGTCGTCGGCGGAGGCAACTCGGCGGGCCAGGCGGTGCTGTTCCTCGCCGGGTACGCGCCGAAGGTGTACCTGCTGGTCCGAGGAGACAGCCTTGAGGCCAGCATGTCGCGCTACCTGATCGACCAGGTCGAGCGCCATCCGCGGGTGGAGGTCATGCTGCACACCGAGGTCACCGAGGTCATCGGCGAGGAAGAGCTGGAGGAACTCGACGTGGTCGACAACCGCACGGGTGAGCACCGCCGGCTCGCGGCACGGAGCCTGTTCGTCTTCACCGGCGCGGACCCCCACACCGAGTGGCTCGCCGGCGTCGTCGCCCTCGACTCCCGCGGCTTCGTCCTCACCGGGCCGGAGGCCCAGGAAGCCTGTGCCTCCCCCGAGGTGTGGCAGGACCGCGGACGCCCGTGCATGACCCTGGAGGCCAGCCTCCCCGGGGTCTTCGCGGTAGGGGACGTCCGCAGCGGTTCGGTGAAGCGAGTGGCCTCCGCGGCCGGTGAGGGCGCGATGGCCATCCACTTCGTGCACCGGCACCTGGGACACTCGGCCGCACCCGGCACCACGGGCACGCCGGCTGTCGCGGGCCACTCGGACGTCTCCCCACGCATACGTCACAAGGAGTCCGCGTGGCTCGCATGACGCATGGCGCCCCTGTCCGGCGCCACCCGGTGGGGGCGGCCGGCGTCGTTCTCCGCGGCTGACGCGCCCTCAGCTTCCGGCGGGAATGCGGGCGGAAGTGATCGTCATCGGGGTGCCGGTGACGGCGATGAGGGAGCTGCCCGGCCCGTGGCCGCGGGGCATCTCGCCGAAGCCGCCCTCGGGTTCCACCCGGTAGTCGGCGGAGGCGTGCGGGCCCAGTACGGCCGGTCCCGAGACGATCGTCCACCAGTCGGAGGCGCCCTGGCCGGTGCGGCTCGCGAAGTGCGGCTGAAGTGACGTACCGGTGGTGTTGACGGCCCGGACGTCGATGGCGGTGACCTCGACGTGTGCGCCACGTTCCGCGAAGTGCGGCGCGAGGCTCATGCGCAGCGGCGGCGGGCTCGCGGCGGCGATCGCGACGCACGCGAGGGCGGGGGCGAGCAGGCCGGCCGCGACGACGGCCTTGGCGCGGCGGCGGATGAGGCGGGGCAGGCGTGGCTGCCAGGCGGTGGCGAACGCGGCGGCCGGGACGGTGGCGGCGGCCGCCAGCCACAGCGGGGTCATCATCAGGAAGTAGCCGTCCTGGGAGCGGGTGGCGAGGTAGAACGCGAGCCACGGCAGGACGGTGAGGGCCGGGCCCAGCCGGCGGACGAACAGGAGGGTGGCCGCGAGGAGGCCGAGCAGGAGCAGTTGGCTGCCGTAGGAGTAGTAGTCGAGGCGGCTGCTGCCGTCGGTGAAGTAGTAGGAGATGCCCATCACGCCCTGGCCGTGCAGGATCGCCTTCTGCTCCAGTGGCAGCAGGATTCCGTTCAGCCAGGCCGGAAAGTCCTGGACGGCGAAGTACGCGTTGGCCGCGGACCAGGCGAGGGCGGCGGTGGCCGTGTAGCGGGCGGTGACGACGAGGGCGCGCCGGGGGCCGAGTTCACCGCGCCGGACGGCGTAGAGGCCGATCAGGAGGAACGGGGCGAGGAACCAGGCGAGTTGCTGGGCGGCGCAGGCGGCCCCCAGGCAGGCGGCGCGCAGGACGCCCCCTGGTCCGAGGAGGCCGCGCTCGCCCGTGCGGGGCCAGCGGACCACGACGGGGACGAGCAGGGCGAGGGCCGTGACGGCCGGGTAGCCGGCGTAGGCGTAGTGGGGCAGGAGGCCGAAGCCGAGGCAGACGGCCGTGCCGGCGGAGCGCCAGGGCGCCGGCAGCAGGAACCACAGCAGGACCGAGGAGGCCAGCAGCGCGGCGGTGGGGACCACGGTCGCGGCTGCCGTCGAGTGGAGGACGGCGTACACCGGTGCGGCCAGCAGGGCGGTCAGCGGAGGGTAGCCGTACGTGTAGTCGGCGCCGCCGGACATGGTCTTGGTGATCCCGACCCCGTGTGTGCCGAACAACCAGGGCCACGATCGGCCGTAGACCGGACGGCCGTGCAGGATCTGGTCCGCGGCCTGGGAGGTCAGCGCGGCTTCGTCCGCGCCCGCGTGGTCGAGCAGGTAGCCGCAGATCACCAGTGCGACGGCGGTGACCAGTACCGCCGCGTCGACCCTGATCAGGCCCCGTCGGCTCGGTACGAGGAGGGCGAGGACGGCACAGACGAGGATCGAGGCGTAGCAGACGGAGATGACGGCGGCCACCGGTGGACGCGAGGCCATCGCGGTCGTCCAGGCGGCGCGTGTGCCGATGAACAGGCTGATCGCGGCCAGCAGGGTCATGCCCCGGTGCCACTGCTGGGGTGCGGCGTCCGGGAGGCCGAGGGCCGGGGCCCGGGCAGCGGGCGGTGCCGCCAGGTGCGCCGCGGTACGAGGACGGATCTCGACGCCCGTTCCGCCCCTATGGGTGTCCGTCAAGATCTGTCTCCTCTGCCTCGTCCCCGCCGGGCGGCGACCGCAGGGGTTGGGCCGGCCGGTTCCGCCGGGCCGGAGGCTCGTCCGACCGCCCCGGCACGGAGGTCACGCTCCCGTCGTTCAGGGCAGGGACGCAGGGGCGCCCCGTCTCGATCATCTCCAGTTCACCTGGCGTCTACAAGGACGTAGTCGGTAAGCGGTTCGCGTGAAACCACCCACCGGTAAGACACCCGTCTCTTACCGCCGCCGGGCGGACAGCAGGGTCAGCCGTGCAGCCCCGGGAGCCGGTGCGGACGGGCGATCCGGCCGTCGGCGCGACGGCCCGGCGCTGCGCCCCGCCCGGTTCCGAAGTCCCTCTGCGGGCCGAGGAGTTCGACCGATTCGGGGCCAGGCGGAGTACGCGGAGTACCCGGGTACGACGACCACCTCGCCGGCTCACAGGGCCGAGCGGCGGGCCAGCAGCGCAAGGACCAGGAGTCCGGGGGCCAATGGCAGCCACCCGGTCAGCAGGCGGTAGCCGAGGACCGCCGTCACCGCCGCCGCGCCCGGCGCGCCCGCCGCCGTGAGCGTGAGGGCGAGCGCGGCGTCCAGAGACCCCAGCCCGCCCGGCGTCGGCAGCAGCGCTGCCGCACCACTGGCGACCAGGTAGGCCATGACCACGCGGTTTGCGGGGAGACCGAGGCCGATCGCGTGGGTCACGGCGAGGACCACAGCGGCATGCAGCAGAGCGAACGCGACCGACCCGCCCCACAGCGCACAGGCCCGCGCTCGGCACCGGTGCACGTCCCGCACGTCGGCGAAGGACCGGGCCACCAGTCGTCTGAGGCGGCCGCTGACCGCAACCGCCAGGACGACGGCCGCGGCCGCCACCGGGAGCAGGACCAGGAGATGTGGGACCCCCCGCGCGGAGCCAGGGACCGTGCCGGGCGAGGCGACCAGCAGGGCCACCCCCAGCACACACCGCACCGATCCGCCGACGGCCGCCTTCACCGCCAGCGCGGTCGCCGAGCGCCGGGTGGACAGCCCGCACCGCCTCAGGAACCGCAGGTTGACCACCGTCGCTCCGGCCCCCGCCGGAAGCAGGTGGTTGGCGGCGCCGGCCGCGAACTGCGCCGCCACCAGCCGCCCCCTGGGCAGCCGTTCGAGCACCGCCCCCTGCTGTGCGACGGCTGCGCACACCCAGGTGCCCATCGCGGCGAGGCAGGCGAGCACCAGCCACTCCCGGTCGGCGGCGGCCAGCCGGTCGGTGCCGCTGTCCAGCGCGGCCCGGTGCGCGGCGAGCACCCAGCCGGCGGCGGCGAGCGCGAGCAGGGTGATGCCCAGCTGGACGTACGGGCGCCTGCCCACAGTGATCGGCAGGCTCTCGGCAGCGGTCACCTCGGTCCCCCTGCCTGCCGTGCACCGGGCGCCACGTACGCCCGAAGACCGCCGGCCTGTTCCGCGGGCCAGGTGCGCGCGTAGGCGGGCGGGCGGCCCTCCGGTGGAGCGAGGACGGCGAAGGACGTGCGGTGAGCGGCGCGGCCCAGTTCGGCCACGGTGGTGCTGGCGTCGTGTCCCGCCGTCTGGGCGGAGCCGCAGCCGGAGTAGAACGCGATCGGCACGGCGTCGTACCCGCTGAGCAGGCAGGGCTGCCGTACACCGAGCGTGCGGAGGGCGGCGGCGGTGCGGGACCACTCGGCGCGGGAGGCCGCGGAGCTGTCGACCGTGTGCTCCAGGACGACGTACTGCACGGCCAGGTGACCGGCCACACCGATCGCCACCAGTCCGACGGCGACGGTGCGAGCCGTCCGGCCGGCCGGGGCGGTGACCAGGTGGGCGAGGCCGTGGGCGACGGGCAGGGCGAGCAGGGCGTAGGCGGGCAGCAGGAAGCGGGGGGCCGCGTAGCCGATGAGGAACAGGTAGGGGACGGCAGCCGTGACCGCGCACGCCAGTGGCAGCAGCACGGGCAGCGCGCGCCGGGCGCGCACGGCGGCCACCGCTCCCAGCACGGCGAGGAGCGGCAGCACGAACCACCACAACGTCACCACGGGGCCGGGGGCCGCTCCGGTGCAGGGCCGGCACAGCGTACGTCCGCCGAGACTGCGCAGTTGGTCGGCCACCGCGAGGTGCCAGCCGAGTCCGCCCTGGATGGCGGAGGCGGCGGACAGGCGCTGGGCGAGGCCGCCGTAGCTCGTGTACGCCTCGATCACCCACTCGCCTGCACCGGCCGCCAGGCCCATGCCGAGCACGACGAGCAGCCGCGGCCGACGCACGGAGAGCACGAGCAGGGGCAGTACGACGTAGACCGCGTCCATCGGGCGCATCCACGCCATCAGTGCCGCGCCCGCGAACACCCCCCACCAGGCCGCCCGGTCGCGGGCGTTCGCGCGGGCCCGCAGGAAGCAGCCGACGCAGGCCAGGGCGCCGATGGCGACCCAGTAGTTGGGCATGGCCTCGGAACCGTAGAACAGCGTCACCCACAGCGAGGCGAACAGGGCGCCGGCCAGGGCCAGGACGCCGGGCCCGAGGTGGCCTCGCCAGACGCGCAGGGCGAGGTAGAGGACGAGGCCGGACAGGACGGCCAGGTAGATCCGGAGCAGGACGGTGGAGTCGGACCACGACGCGACCGGCGCGACGAGGAGTGAGATGCCGCGGGAGCGGGGCGCGCTGAAGTAGGCGGCGGGAACGTGACCGCTGACCTGGCTGACGTAGACGGTCTCGTCCCAGCCGAGACCGAAGTCCGGCCGTACGAGGACGATCTGGGCGAGCGTGAAGGCGGCAGCCACGGCCCCGAGCCGGGGCTCGCCCCGGGGGCGGCGGGTCCGGACGCCCCGCGCGGGGAGGCCGAGGCGGGGGACGCCGCTCGTCGTGGCGTTCGGGCCCTCGGTCATCGTGTGCCTCTCGTCGTCGCACTCCGTCGAACCGGCCGCGGGGCCGGCTCCTCCTCCAACGCGCGGGAGGGCATCCCACCCTACGGTCTGTAGGGTGAGAGGGAGGTGAGAAGACGGCCGTTCCGCTCGGCCCGCCCCGTTCCCGTCAGCCGGCACCGGGGCGGGCGATTCCCTGGTCGTAGGCGAAGATCACGGCCTGGACGCGGTCGCGGGCGCCGATCTTGGCCAGGACCCGGCCCACGTGCGTCTTCACCGTGGACTCGGCCACGACGAAGCGAGCGGCGATCTCACCGTTGGTCCAGCCCTTGCCGATGGCGACGAGGATCTCACGCTCGCGTTCGGTGAGGGAGGCCAGGCGCGGGTCCTCGCCCGCGTCGCCCCTGTCGGCCGGCACGTGCCGGGCGTACTCGTCCAGGATGCGGCGGGTGAGCGCCGGCGCGATCACCGCGTCACCTCCGGCGACCGCTCGGATCCCGGCGAGGAGCTCGTCGGGGCGTGCGTCCTTGAGGAGGAAACCGCTGGCGCCGGCCCGCAGGGCGGCATGCACGTACTCGTCGATGTCGAAGGTGGTCAGCACCAGGACCCGGGACCGCCCCCCGGCCCCGGCGATCCGGCGGGTCGCCTCGATGCCGTCCATGCCGGGCATCCGTACGTCCATCAGCACGACGTCGGGACGGAGTTCGGCGGTCCTGCGGACGGCCTCGGCGCCGTTCGCGGCCTCGCCGACCACCTCCGTCTCGGGCATGGAGTCGAGCAGCACCCGAAAGCCGTAGCGCTGCAGCTGCTGGTCGTCGACGACGAGCACCGTGGTCACCGGGCGCCTCCCTGCGGTGTCAGGTCGAGGACGGCCTGCACGGCCCAGCCCCCGTCGGCCGCGGGTCCGGCGCTCACGGTCCCTCCGTACAGCGCCGCTCGTTCGCGCATGCCCACCAGTCCGTGTCCTTCCTCGTTCCGTGGGCCGGCCGGTCCGGCCGGGCCGTTGTCCCGGATCCGGATGACGAGCCGCTCGTCCCCGACGACGACCGTCAGGTTCACCTGGGTGCCGGCACCGGCGTGCTTCAGGGTGTTGGTCAGGGCTTCCTGGACGATGCGGTAGACCGTCAGCTGCATCCCGCGGTCCAGGGCGTCCACCTCGCCGACGGTGCGGTAGACGATCTCAAGCCCTGCGGTGCGTACGCCGTCGCACAGCGTCTCGATGTCCGCGAGGCCCGGCTGAGGGCTGAGTTCGGGCGCCCGGCGGACACCGTCCGACGCCTCGCGCAGGACGCCGAGCACCCGGCGCAGCTCGCCGAGGGCGGTGCGGCCGGTGTCGCCGATGAGCTGGAGGGCCTCCTTGCCGCGTTCGGGAGCGGTGTCGGTGGCGTACGCGCCGGCGTCGGCGAGGGTGATGATGACGGACAGGTTGTGGCCGACGATGTCGTGCATCTCACGCGCCACCCGGGCGCGTTCCGTCGCCGTCGCGAGTCTGATGCGCTGGTCGCGTTCCGTCTCCAGCCGCGCCGCCCGCTCCCGCAGCCCCGCGAGCTGGGCCCGCCGGGTCCGCACCATCAGGCCGACGGCCAGGGCCGCGGTCGCCGTGCTCAGCAGGAAGAACAGGGCGTCCCAGACGGACACGGCCGGCGAGACCCGGACCGCGACCAGCACCATCCCCGCGGCCATGACCGCGCAGGCCCACGGCAGCCTGCGCAGCTGCCCGTGCAGGGCCAGGCTGTACAGGGCGACGAAGAGGGCGACGTCCGCGCGCAGCACGGCATCCAGCGACCACTGCAGGACGAAGACCGCGGCGATGGCGCCGAAGGCCGCCAGGGGCCGGCGCCGCCGCCACAGCAACGGCAGCACCAGACCGGCCTGCAGGGCCAGCACGGCCGCCAGGGGGAGCTGGGTGAAGGCGAACCGGAACCTGTGCCGGTCATCCCCGTCCCCGTCCACCGCGCCGCCGTGGTGCAGCAGGTCCGGCAGACAGAACATCAGCAGGACCAGCACCACCACCGCGGTGTCCAGCACCCACGGGCGGGCCCGGTCCGCCTGGCGGAGCCGCTGGCCGGCCCGGGCGAACCGGGCGACCAGCGGTCCCATCCCGCTGACGTCGTCAGTGATCACGCTGGTGGTCAAGGTTGTCACCTGCCCATGGTGCAGGCGGTCAGACGTCGCTGCGCACCAGCCGGTACGCCGCCCCCGCCAGCGCGAGCACCGTCCAGCCGAGGAAGACCAGCAGTCCGGCGCCCGGCGACAGGGTCGTGGTGTCGTGCGTGAGGGCGAACATCGACTCGCCCGCGTTGGACGGCAGGTAGGGGCTGATGTCGTTCTGCCAGGAGCTCGGCAGCAGCGAGATCAGGCCCGGGACCAGCATCAGGGAGGCGACCAGGACCGAGATACCGCCGGCCACCGACCGCAGGAGGGCGCCCAGGGCGGTGCCGATGACGCCGACCAGGCCGAGGTAGAGCCCGGCGCCCAGCAGGCTCCGTACGACACCCGCGTGCGAGAGGCCCATGGCCGCGGGCGTGCCCGACACGATCTGGCTGCCGAACAGGAAGGCGACGAACGCGCCCAGCGTGGCCACCACCAGCGCGACCAGCCCGAACACGGCCGCCTTGGACCACAGCACGGGCAGCCGGCGCGGTACCGCCGTGAGCGTGGAACGGATCATCCCGGTGGAGTACTCCCCCGCCGTGACCAGCACGCCGAGCACGCCGAGGGCGAGCTGGGCGAAGTTGGTGCCGAAGAGGGACAGGCTCAGGGCCGTCGCGGTGGCGAAGTCCCGGTCCTGGTGCGGGGAGCCGACGCCGGACCTGTAGTGGTTCGCGGCGATGAGCCCGAAAGCGACGAGGAAGAGCAGACCGAGGCCCAGGGTGATCCAGGTCGAGCGCAGCGACCACAGCTTGGCCCACTCCGAGGCCAGTACGCGCCGCCCGGTCACCCGGTACGCGGGGCGGGCGGGGGTGGCCGGGGACGCCTCGACGGGCGCGGTGAGGGTGCTCATGCCGCACTCCCCTCGGCCACGCGCGTCTCGATGCCGGTCGAGCCGTGGTACTCCACGGCATCCCTGGTCAGGTTCATGAACGCCTCCTCCAACGACACCGTCCGCGCGGTCAGTTCGAACAGCGCGATCCCGTGCTCGGCCGCCTTCAGGCCTATCTCCCGGGCACTGAGCCCGGTCACCTGAAGCTCCTCGGAGCCGGCCCGGCCGGTGATGTCGACACCGGGACCTGCCAGTGCCTCCCGCAGCCGCGCCGGCTCCTGGGTGGCCACCTGCACCGTGTCGCCGCCCGCCTCCCGGACGAGGTCCGCCACGGTGGTGTCGGCCAGCAGCCGCCCGCGCCCCACGATGATCAGATGGTCCGCGACCAGGGCCATCTCGCTCATCAGGTGCGACGACACGAACACGGTCCGGCCCTCACCGGCGAGGGCCTTGAGCAGGTTGCGGATCCACAGGACGCCCTCCGGGTCGAGCCCGTTGACCGGCTCGTCCAGCATCACCGTCTGCGGATCGCCCAGCAGCGCCGCCGCGATGCCGAGCCGCTGCCCCATGCCGAGGGAGAACGCGCCGGCCCGCTTCTTCGCCACGCTGCCGAGGCCGGCCAGTTCGATCACCTCGTCGACCCGGCGGCGCGGAATGCCGTGGGTCAGCGCGAGCGCGAGCAGGTGGTTGTAGGCCGAGCGGCCCGGGTGGATCGACTTCGCCTCCAGCAGCGCCCCGACCTCCTGGAGCGGTGCCTGGTGGCCGGCGTAGTGCCGCCCGTTGACCGTCACCGACCCGCTGGTCGGCGCGTCGAGCCCGACGATCATGCGCATGGTCGTGGACTTCCCCGCGCCGTTGGGGCCCAGGAACCCGGTCACCGTGCCCGGCCGCACGGCGAAGTCCAGCCCGTCGACGGCCGTCTTCTCGCCGTATCTCTTGGTCAGCTGCTGAGCGTCGATCATGCGCGTCTCTTCCTGTGGGAACCGGCGCCCGTCTGTCGCCCCTGGCGCCTCACCGACCACGCTAAGAGGCGAAACACCTCGATTCGGTGGTACCGCGGGCTGATCCACACCCACCGGGTCGTACCGCGGTACTACGCGTCACTGCGCCCTTGGTCTCACCGGTCAGGTCAGGCGCCGCTCGCCGCGGTCCTGCCCTCCTGGACGTGTGCGTAGGCCATGAGGCCGAGCAGGACGGCAAGGAGGACCGCGGAAGAACCGGGGGTACCGAGATCGAGGCCGCCCTTGGCGGCCGGCTTGGTCAGGAAGTCGCCCGCGGTGGCGCCGAGCGGGCGGGTGAGGACGAACGCGATCCAGAACAGCAGGACGTTCGGCACCACGGGCACCTTCATCAGGGCGACCAGTACGGCGAGCAGCCCGGTCACCAGCAGCGCGCCGCCCGCGTAGCCGAGGCCGGAGCTGTCGGACAGGAAGTCGCCCATGGAGGTGCCGAGGGTGTTGGAGACGAGGATCGCCGACCAGAACAGTGCCTCGCCGCGGAAGGTGACGATGTCGCGGATCTGGAACGTCATCCCGCTCAGCCGCCAGACCGCGAAGACGACCAGCAGGATGGAGATGAGGATCGCCGCGCCGGCCGGATAGCCGAGTCCGAGGCCCTGCGGTCCCCAGCCGAGCGAGGTGGTTCCGCCGGACAGGTACCTGGTGCTGGCGTCGCGGTTCATGAAGTCGGACATCGTGGTGCCGGCCATGCTGGTCGACAGGATGACCGTCCAGTAGAAGAACGGGTTGTAGCGGCGGGACCTGAGCTGGACGACGAGGGTCACCACGAAGATCAGGAACAGCGCGATCGTGGTGAGGAAGTAACCCAGCTTCAGGGTCTGGGAGAAGAGGTCGCCGGCCGTCTCGCCCAGGGTCGTCGCCGCGATCTTCATGATCCAGAAGACGAGGGTGACCTCGGGCAGTTTCTTCATCACCGATTTCGTCGTGCTCGCGACGTCGAGATCGGTGAGGTGGTTCGGCTGCTGCAAGGTGGGGGGCTCCTTGTGTGAAGGGGCGACCGCGGTGAGGCGCTCGCTCAACGACCTTGGCAGCGACAACCTGGACACCTCCTGAACGCCTGCTCCTTCCCTGCTCAGGCGGCGTGGCGCACGGTTTCCTGCGGCCGCGTGACGTCCTTCCGGGTCACCGCCGGACACACCGCAAGACCGAGGACGACCCCGAGGAACAGCACGCTCGTGACGACGGTGCCCAGGCCCGCTCCGCCGTCGCGGACCGGCTGCGAGAGGCAGTCGCCGACGGCCGCGCCGAACGGGCGAGGACGTGGACGATCCAGAAGCTCCACACCGGGTCCAGGTCGAGCGCGAGGTGTGCGAGGGCGACCGCGGCGATGACCAGGGCGAACAGGACCGCGGACAGCCAGTGGGCGAAGTCCGTCCGCGCCGGGACCAGGTCGCCGGCGGCGGTACCGAGCGCGAACGTGCCCAGGACGGCGAGCCAGTAGAAGGACTCGCGGCCCGGGGTGTCGATGCTGTGGACGGACAGCGTCCGCTCGCACCGGCACCAGGCTGTGAAGACCACCGCGAGGACGATCGCGAAGACGAGGGTGCCGGTTTCCGGCGGCACCCCCGTGCCGCCGGTGAGACCGTCGCCGACCAGCGTGCCGACGACGCCGGACAGCGCGACGGCCGACCAGTACACGCCGGCACGGCAGGCGCCCGTACGGAACTGCACGGCCGGGACGACCGGCAGCAGGACGCCCGTCAGCACCGAGACTTCGGTCAGGCCGAGCCCGGCCTTCTGGTCGAGCGGGTCGACGGCGGTCCCCCCGGCCGGCGTGCACAGCACCTTGGCGATCCAGAGGCGGACGGTGGCCTCGGGCACCTTGTTCCGGCGCAACCGGCGGCCCGGGGACGCCGCGGCATCGACCGGTGAGGCCGCCGTGGTTTCTGCTGTCTGGTGCGCCATGAGGCCCGACCGTGCCAGGGACCACCTGAGCACATCCTGACCGCCGGGAACCCTGCGGAGTCGGCGCGGACCAGGTCCGTCAGCGCATGTCCGCGAGGAGGGTGCGGAGTTCGGCCTCCTGGTGGGCGGACGACATCGGCGGGTTCGAGTGGTCGATGCCGAAGGTCTTCAGGACCTGGTCCATCTGGGCGTCGAGGAACGTCCATCCGGTGTTGTCCAGCGGCTGCAGCGAAGCCTGGTCGGCATCCCAGAGGTCCCGCAGCGACTGGGTGGCTGTGTGGGCCCCGGTGGCGTTACCCGACTGGACGTCCCTGAGCGAGGTCGACGCGAGGGTCCGCAGCGCGTCGACCTTCGTGGACGGGAACTTCTTCACGGCCTGGCCGGGGGCGAGGTGCACGGTGGAGGTGGCGTCCTCCTCTGGCGCCGGTCCGACGTGCGGCTGGCTGTGCGCCCAGACCAGCAGGCCCACGGTGGCGACGGCGAGGAGGCCGAAGCCCGCCAGCGCGGTGCGCTCCCTCCGCGGGTTGGCGGTGGTCTGCGGGGTGTGCGTGGCGTCGTAGGTCTCGATCACGTCGGAGCGTGTCACCGTCAGGTAGACGACCGTCGCCAGGATCAGGCCGAGGAAGATCAGGCTGGTGGTGAAGGTGCCCAGTGCGAGGCCGGTGGGCTCGCCCGGCTGGGCGACCTTCGGGGAGGCGAGCCAGTCACCGATGTTGGCGCCCAGCGGGCGGGTCAGGATGTAGGCGAGCCAGAAGGACAGCACCGGGTTCGCGCCGAACTTCCACAGCAGCATGATCGCCGCGATGAGGCCGAGCGGCAGCAGGACCGAGACGCCCGGGCTCCAGCCGGTGAGTTCGAGGGTCCAGTCGCCGGTCGCGGTGCCGAGCGCGAAGGTGACCAGAACGGTGAGCCAGTAGAACGACTCGCGCGGCAGCGTGTTGACCGAGTGGATCGAGAGGGTGCGCTCGCGCAGCCACCACGTGCCGAAGACCACGGCGAGCAGGACCGAGAACACCGTGGTGCTGATCCACAGCGGCACGTTGAGCTGGTCGGTCAGGATGTCGGTGTACAGCGTGCCCGTGACACTGACGACGACCACGGTCAGCCAGTACGGGAACGGTACGTACCGCTTCAGCCGCAGCTGGACGCCCAGGACCACGACGAACACCGCGGTGAAGATCCAGGCCGTGTTCACCAGGCCGACGCCCAGCTTCATGTTGATCCAGTCGGCGAAGCTCTCACCGACGGTCGTGCACAGGATCTTGATCACCCAGAACCAGATGGTGACCTCGGGAACCTTGTTCAGCATCAGCCGCCCGCTGTGGCGTGTGCGGACTTCGCTTGTCGTTGTCATGCAATGAGGTTGGTGTGACCAACCTGCACACAACCTGACTACGCGATCGCCTCTGCCGTGGGGAAGGTCACCTCGACGCGACCGTGACCGTCCGCGATCGCACGGACCGCCACTCCCGCGGACACGGCGAGGCGCTTCACCACCGCCAGCCCCAACCCGTTCCCGTCGCCGCCGGTCACGCCCGCTTCGAAGACCCGGTCGACCTCCGCCGGGTCGAACCCCGGGCCGTCGTCGAGGACATCGATCACGACCCCCTCGGGCTGGACGCGCGCCGTGACCCAGACGCGCGAACTCGCGTGCCGCAGGCCGTTCTCCAGCAGGGGTGACAGCACAGCCACGACGAGCTCGGCCGCCACGGCGACGTCGACGTCGGCCGGGACGGCGAGTTCGATGGAGCGACCGGCGATCGCCTGTCGCGCCGCCGCCCTGAGATCGCAACGGGTACCGCCGTCGATCCGTGTCCGGGCGGCACCGAGGATCGTGGTGATCGCCGTGTTCAGGCGGTCGACCTCGGTCAGAACGGCCTCCGGCGCCACCTGCTGACCGGAGAGCTGCGCCAGCTGTGCCTCGCCCCGCAGGGCCGTCAGGGGCGTCCGCAGCTCGTGGGCGATCTCGTCGGTGAGCCGGCGCTCGTCCGCGAGCGCGTGGTCCACGCGGTCGAGCAGGCGGTCGAGAGTTCGCCCGAGCTCCCCGAATTCATCGCGCGGAACGCCGAGGTCGAATCGGCGCCCGGGTTCGTGATCGCCCCATTCGTCGGCGAGAGCGGCCATTTCGTGGACCACCCGCAACGCACGACCCACCACGAGGCGCGCGACGACGCCCGCGAGCACGATCGAGATGCCGCCCAGAATCAGCGACATCGTCAGGCTGCGCTGCTCCGACGTCTCGTACGGTGTCAGATCCACCTTCACGACCACCATGACCTGGTGGCCCTGCAGCCGGATCGGCTGGGCATACAGAAGGTGGCTGCCGGCCGTGGTGGTCTGGGACTGTCCGGAGCCGACGAGCGCGTCGACGCGTTCCAGGACGCTGCCCGGCACGATTCCGTCGATGAGGTGCCCGTCGGCGTACACCCACGAGACCGTGTCCAGCGCTTCGTTGCCGCCCTCGATCAGCACGACGTGGCCGCCGCGTACGGCCACGTTCGCCGCGACCGCCTCCGCACGGGTGTGCGCCAGCGCGTTCGCGTCCGCGTCGGTCACCTGGCTCAGCAGCACGTGCGAGACCACCACCAGCACCGCGACCACCGCTGTCGCGATCAGAACCGCGAGAGCGACGACCCTCCCGCGGAAGCCCGTCACTCCCATCGGTAGCCCACCCCACGGACGGTCGCCAGCCGGTCGGCCACGCCCAGCGCGCCGAGTTTCGTCCGCAGCCGGCGAACGTAGGAGTCGAGGGTGTTGTCGCTGACCTGCGCGCCGTGGGGCCAGCCCGCGGCGACGAGGGCGTGGCGGCGTACCGCGTCGCCCTGCGAGGCGATGAGCCTGCCCAGCAACCGGAACTCGGTCGGCGTCAGGCTCTCGCTCGTCGAACCGTGGGTCACGACGTGTTTCGCCGGATCGAGAACGACGCCCCGCGGTGAGGTCGTCGCGGTTGTTCTGCGGAGCAGGGCACGGACCCTCACCAGCAGCTCCGGGATGTCGAACGGTTTGGTCAGGTAGTCGTCGGCTCCCGCCTCGAAGCCGCCCACCTTGTGATGCATGCCGTCCAGAGCGGTGAGCATCAGCACCGGGGCGTCGACGCCACGGGCCCGCAGCGCCAGGCAGACATCGCGGCCGTCGGCGTCCGGGAGTCCCAGATCCAGGAGGACCAGGTGAGGGACCGGTTCGAGTTGTCTCAGCAGGCTGTCCGCGGTGGAAGCGACGGCGACCGTATGGTCGTCGTGCTCGAGTGCCCGCTTGAGGACGTCACGGACCGCCGCGTCGTCCTCACACACCACAATGAAAGCCACAGGCTGACCCCAGGTACTCCGGCAACGGTTCTCTACTTTCCCCGCCCGGCGCGCTGGTGGTGCGCGCGATCCGCCCGCGCCGCCCGGCGCCCGCGGTACACCTCGGCGACGAGGGGGACCAGAGACACGACGACGATCAGTGCCACCAACGGGAGCAGGTAGCGGTCGACGTTGGGGATCGACGACCCGAGCGCGTACCCCGCGAGGGTGAGGCCGACGCTCCACACGAGCCCGCCGACGGCCTGCCACAGGGTGAACGTCCGTACCGGCACCTCCAGCGCGCCCGCCACCGGATTGAGGACGGTGCGCACCACGGGCACGAAACGGGCCAGCACGATGGCCTTGGCATACCCGTAGCCCTCCAGGAGTTCCTCGGCGCGCCTCACTCCTTCGTGCAGTCGCGGGGAGCGGCTGCGAGCCAGCAGCGCCCCACCGGCCTTCCGCCCGAGCAGGTATCCGCACTGAGCCCCGGCCAGCGCGCCTGCCGCCGCCGCCACGAGCAGGGGGCCGAGAGAGAGATGCAGGGTTCCCTGCGCCGACCCCGTGCACAGCAGCCCGGCGGTGAACAGCAGGGAGTCACCCGGCAGGAAGAACCCGACCAGCAGTCCTGTCTCGGCGAACATCACCACCGCGACACCCAGCACGCCGAAGGCCGCCAGCAGGGAGTGGGCGTCGAGCACGTTCACAGCCAACTGGGACGCCGCCGGAATCGGTGCCGTCATGGAGCAGGGTCCTTTCGGTGGATGAGCGCAGACGGACAACTGGCCGGCCAAAGCCTTGTGGACCTCTTCTGGGACCCTGGGCGCCCGCCGGGAGCATCCGCTCCCGCATGTCACCCTGGCGCGGCCGACGACAGAAGGTCGGCACGGGCCGGAAGGCTGCCAGCTCCTGCGATGCGCCCACCATACGCCCCGCCTCTACGTGATGTAGTAGGCACTCGGGAATCGTACGGAATCTCACATTTCGCCAGGGCGGCCGGGCGGGACGAGAGCGGCGGCGAGCAGTCATATCATCTCGATACCCGCCGTGACCAGGGACTTCGGTGAGGCGTTCAGGTTGTGGTCAGGTTGAACGCGCGGCAGTGAAATTCATGCACCAGAAGTACCCAAGCGACGGTAAAGGAACCGGGGGCAGCGGGAGACGGCCATGTCATCGTGCGCATCATGACCACAGACCGTCTCCTCGACGACCGCCCCCTCACCTCCGTGCGCACCATGGCGAACAAGGTGCCGGAAGTGACCGCCTACTTCTGGATCATCAAGGTTCTCACCACCGGGATGGGCGAGACCGCGTCGGACCTGCTGGCCAAGGTCCTCGGCCCGGTGCCGGCGGTCGGCCTCGGAGGTCTCGCCCTGGCGCTCTCCCTGGCCGTGCAGTTCGCCGTACGCCGTTACGTCGCCTGGGTCTACTGGACGGCCGTCGTCATGGTCAGCGTCTTCGGCACGATGGCCGCCGACGTGCTGCACGTCGGTCTCGGCGTGCCGTACATCGTGTCCACCCCGCTCTTCCTCGTCACGCTGGCCGCGGTCTTCGCCCTCTGGTACGCCGTCGAGCGCACCCTGTCCATCCACAGCATCACCACGCGCAGCCGGGAGCTCTTCTACTGGGGCGCCGTGCTGGCCACCTTCGCCCTCGGCACCGCCGCCGGCGACCTCACCGCGACCGCCGGCCTCGGCTACTTCGGCTCGGCCGTCCTCTTCGCCGTGGCGATCTGCGTGCCCGCACTCGCCCACCGCTTCGGCATGCTGGCCGCCGTGCCCGCCTTCTGGACGGCGTACGTCATCACCCGCCCGCTGGGCGCATCCCTCGCCGACTGGATGGCACTCGGGCACACCCGTGGCGGCCTCGGGTTCGGACTCGGTCCGGTCACCCTCGCCTGGACGGTCGCCATCGCCTGCTTCGTCGGCTACCTGGCGGTCTCCCGCAAGGACACGTCCTACAGCAAGTAGGAGATGGCCGGGTAGCCTGTACGCGAATGACCGCGAGGGAAGGCGGACGGCGAGGTGACGGGCCAGGCGGACGAGGAAGCCCACGAGGCGTCCGGCAGGCGGGCGCGCGGCGAACTGGAGAGCGATGTGCTCGCCGCGCTCTGGGCCGCCGACGGTCCACGGACCGCGCGGGAGGTCCGGGAACAGCTGCCGGGCGGCCTCGCCTACACGACCGTGCTCACCATCCTGTCCCGGCTGTATGACAAGGGCATGCTGGTGCGGCACCGCGAGGGCCGCGGCTACGCCTACGAGCCGGCCCGCGACGAGGCGTCGCACACCGCCCAGCGCATGCACTCCCTGTTGACGGGTGGCTCCGACCGCCAGGCGGTGCTGGCCCGCTTCGTCTCGGAGCTGTCCGAACAGGACGAACACCTGCTGCATCAGCTGCTGGCCGGGCACGACGACGTACCCCCCGAGAGCCGGCGTTCGCCCGGAGAGCGGTGAGCCGGTGCTGATCAGCGTCTACATCCCGTTCCTCGTCACGGCCGCACTCGCCGTGCTCGCACCGCCTGTGGCGCACCGGCTGCCCCCGCGCCCGGCGGCCCTGGGGCTGGCCTGCGCAGCGCTGGTGACGGCGGCCGGATGGGCGGGATCCCTCGCCCTGCTGGCTTTCACCGGAGTGGCACAGATCCCGCAGATAGCGGAGGAGGGCCGCTGGTCCGTGTCCGCGCTGCGCTCCCAGGATCCCGTCTACGCCGTGGTCGCGGCCGTCAGCACCCTGGTGCTCGCGGTGTGTGTCGTCTCCCTCGGCGTGGCCGCCGTCCGGCAGGGCCGCCACCTGCTGCGGGCCCGGCGGGAGTGCGCCGCCCTGCCCGGACACACGGAGCTGGCCGTGGTCGACGACGATGCCCCGCTGGCCTTCGCACTGCCTGGGTCACCGGGCCGGATCGTGGTCTCCCGGGGGATGCTGCGCCGTCTCGGTGACGCCGAGCGCGAGGCACTCCTCGCCCACGAGCGGGCGCATCTGCGCGGGCGTCACCACGTCTTCCAGAGCGTGTGGCGGCTCACGGCCGCCCTGAACCCGTTGCTGCGACCGGTGGCCGTCGCGGGCGACTTCGTCCTGGAGCGCTGGGCCGACGAGGAGGCCGCCGAGCGGGTCGGCGACCGTACGGTCGTCGCCCACGCCGTGGGCCGCGCCGCCCTGGCGTCCGCCGGTGCCTCCCGTCCCGCCGCGCTGGCCGCGACCGGCGGGGTGGTGCCCCAGCGGGTACGGGCCCTGCTGGCCCCGCCGCCGGCCCGTCGCCGCCTGCCCTTGCTGGCGGGCGCTCTGCTGTTGGCCGTCTGCTGCGCGAGCCTGGCCAACGCCGCCTCGGACAGCGACCGCATGCTGGACAGCGCGCAGTACGCGCTGTGCAGGGGGCAGGCCGGTGCGGCCACCGCCGCTGCCGCGCCGACCGGCCACGGGGACGCCCTTGGGCACGGACCGGAGGGCTGCCGTGCCGCCCCTGATCGTCCGGACCACGCGGAGCGGCACTTCTGACCTGCCGGGCGGCGGTCCTCTGCCCTCTGCCGCCGGCCCCCTGGTCCTGGTCGTTCCGGGCCGCCGCAAGAGGTCAAGAGGTTACGAGGTCACGCCGTCGGGTGGGTGGTCACAGTGGATCCCCGGCCGAAGCGGCCTCCCGGGCCGGCGTCGTGGTGGCGGCGAGCTCGGCCGCCAGCAGGGGGCGCAGCGGGCCGTGGCTCAGGGAGCCGACCAGCGGGGTGGCCCAGCGGCCCAACGCCGAGCTGACGAGGAAGGCGACCGGGAGGGCGACGGCGGCGGAGCCGAGGACGTCGTGGGGGTAGTGGGCGCCGACGTAGACCCGGCTGAAGCCCTCCACCACGGCGAACACGGCGGCGACGGCGCTCAGCCGGCGGTCGAGCAGGAAGAGCGCCGCCACGGTCGCCGCGGCGACGGTGGCGTGCCCGCTGGGGAAGGCGTAGTCCGAAGGTGCCGGGCAGGTGTCGACGATGAAGGCGTGGGGCATCGACCGGCAGGGCCGCACCTCCGCGACGAGCTTCTTGACGACCTCGGCGACGGCGAAGGCTGTCAGGACGGCGACCGGCGCGGCCAGCGCGAGGGTCATCGCCCGCGGGCCACGGCGCCGTGCGGTCCACCAGCCCGCGATCATGAGGACGGCGAAGACCCCGAGACCAAGGTTGGTCCACACCTCCATGGGCGTGTTGAGCCACTTGGTGTCACGGGCGAAATCGGTGACCGAGGTGAACAACGAGCCGTCGATGCCGGATCCGTCGAGGGCCGATTGCGCGGTGGCGGCCGCGGCCATAGCGGGAGGTCCTTCCGTCCTTGTGAATGCGCCGCGTGCTCACGGGTTGAGCGGGCGGCGATGGGGATACGGGCTGCGTCGCCGGTCACCTCGCGCCTGCGAGGTGACGCGCGAACGACATGGCGACGACGCCTGAGTGTCCACCCGGTTAATCTACTACATCTTGTAGATCCAAGGCGGGGCCGTTGACCTGCCGGAGCGAGGACCGTCGCCCCCCGCGAACACGGCGTCCCCGGCCTGCCCTGCGGCTGGGGACGCTCCCTCCGGGCCACCACGCGCGTCGGCCGCGTTCCGCCATGACCCGGGCAGGAATCGGACCGCGGTTGCAGCCGCGGGCGATGCGACGGCTCAGGGCCGGCCGCGGACGCCCCCCGGCGCCGGTGTGCTGCCCGTCGGCGTGGGTGTGGGTGAGGTGTTGCCGCCGGTCGTGCCGCCGAGGAGGCCGCCGCCGGTACCGGCGGTGGTTCCGGAGGTGTCGGTCGGAGTCGGACGGACACAGTGCCGCCCGTGCCCGCGGCACGGTGCGGTGGTGGGGGTCGGAGTGGCCGACACGGTCGGGGTGGCCGAGGGTGTGCTCTGGGTCACGGTGGCGGAGGGGGTGGGCGAGGGCGCGCCGAGTTCGTCCGTGGACTGGCCGAGCGCGGGTGCGGGCGGGAACTGCTGGACCGGCTGCCCCTGGAGGGCGGCGGTCATGTAGCCGGTCCACACCTCGGTGGGCATGTCGGCGCCGAAGACCTTGGCGTAGCCGCCGACGCCCTGCATCGACTGGAGGCCGGCGTTCTTCGGATCCTCCTTGAACATGCTCACGGCCGTGGTCAGTTGCGGGGTGTAGCCGATGAACCAGGCGGACTTGTAGTCGTCGGTCGTACCGGTCTTGCCGGCTGCCGGGCGGCCCAGGGCCTGGGCATTGGTACCGGTGCCGCTCTTGACGACGCCTCGGAGGACGTCGGTGACGGTGTCGGCGGTCGAGGCGGGCATGGCCGTGGTGCCCTTGGGCTTGTCGAAGCCGGCCAGCTGCCGGCCGTCGGCGACGACCTTGGTCACCGAGTACGGCTCGTGCTGGACCCCGCCGTCGTCGAAGGTGGCGTACACGTCCGCCATCCGGATCGCCGACGGTGTGGAGGTACCGATGTAGAAGCCCGGGGTGTCGTACTGCAGGCTGGTGCGCAGGAGCCCCGCCTTCAGGGCCTCGTCCTCCACGTTGTGGTAGCCGACGTACTCGCCGAGCTGGACGTAGGGGGTGTTGACCGACTGCTCCATCGCCTTGCGCAGGGTGATGTACCCCCACTTCGTGGACACGTCGTTGCGCTGGTGCAGGAGACCGGTCGGGTCGTTCGAGTCCGGCAGCTCCTGGCCCTGCTGGTTCTTGATGGTGATGCCGTCGTCGCCGTCGAACTTCGAGGCCGGGGTGACCGGTGAGGGCGCCTGCCCCGGGGAGAGGACGGCGCCGTGGTCGAGCGCGGCGGCCAGGTCGACGGGCTTGAAGGTGGAGCCGACCGGCACACCGGTCGCGTCCGCGTTGTCCGTCCAGTGCCCCTTGTTCCAGCCGGCCCCGCCGTACAGCGCCACGATCGCGCCGGTGGACGGATCGATCGACGCCGCGCCGACCTGGACGTCCTTGTCGGCCGTGCGGTGCCGCGGATCGAGATGCTTTCGCTCCATCGTCGCGACGGACGCCGACAGGGCGCCGACCCTCTTCTTGTCGAAGGTGGTGAAGATCTGGTAGCCGCCGTGGCCCAGCTGCTGGTCCGTGAGGGACGTGTGGGCCTCGACGTATTTCTCCGCGGCCTGCACCAGGTACCCGGTCTGCCCGGCCATGCCCGCCGACGGCGCGTACGGCTTGGGCGTGGGGAAGCCCGCCGCGAGGTACTGCTGTTCCTGGGCGTCGGTGATCTTGTGGATCTTGGCCATCCGGGCCAGCACGTACGTCCAGCGGGCCTTGGCCTGGGCCTTGGCCTGCGGATCGGTGTCGGCGTGCATCAGCAGGCTCGGCTCGTTGACCGCGGCGGCGATGAAGGCACCCTGGCTGACGTTCAGCTGGAAGGCGTGCACGTGGTAGTAGGTACGGGCCGCGGCCTCGATGCCGTAGGCGTCCCGGCCGTAGTAGCAGGTGTTGAGGTATCCCTGCAGGATCTGCTGCTTGGACAGCTGGCCGCCGATCTTCAGGGAGATCATGATCTCCCTGAGCTTGCGGGTGACCGACTGGTCCTGGCTGAGGTAGGTGTTCTTCACGAACTGCTGGGTGATGGTGGACCCCGACTGCACCTCACCTCCCGTGGCCATGTGGTAGACGGCCCGGAGCATGCCCTGCGTGTCGACGCCCGGATCGGTGTAGAAGGTCGCGTTCTCCGCGGCGAGGAAGTCCCACTGCACGAGCTTCGGCACCTGGGCGAGGTCGACGTTCTGCCGGTTGGTGGCCCCCTGGGTGGTCATCACCGAGCCGTCCGACCAGTAGTAGGTGTTGCTCTGCGCCTGCGTACTGGGGTTCGCACTGGGAATGGTCGTGGTGGCGTAGGCGTAGCCGAACAGCCCCAGCAGGCCGCCGACGAAAAGCAGGAAAGTGCCGGACACCAGCTTCCACGACGGCAGCCACCGCCGGACACCGCGTCGTCCGGCGCGCGGGTAGTCGATCAGGCTCCGCCGGCCGGGCCGTGCGACGTTCGCATGTCGGGTGCCGGCAGTTCGGCGGGCGCGCCCGCCCCGGGACTGCGCAGCCCTGCGCGCCGCGGCCCGGCCACCGTTGTGCATGCCGTCAGGGGCGGACGGTATGGTCCGCCCCGACGATCGGCGCCGGTGTTCGCTCATTCTCGCCACTCCTCAGTCGGGGCCCCACCCCCACCCTCTCCTACATGTTGTAAGAGTAAGCTGCTCCCGCACCGCGCAGACAACCGGCCCCCTGCGGCCCCGGTCAGAGGCCGGGCTGCCGCTCCCGCTCCGCCGGGACCGGAGCAAAGGGTGAGCCGGTCACCGGGGTCGGCTCCGTGATGCGAATCCGCCGTCGGGTTCGGCTCCCGAACAGGACGGAGAGCGCGAGCGCGGTGGCGAGCGAGACGACCCCGCCCAGGACCAGGGTGAAGCGGGCGCCGAGAGTGTCGGACACCAGACCGACCAGCGGTGCGCCGACGGGGGTGCCGCCGAGGAGCACGAGGAAGTAGACGGACAGGACGCGGCCCCGCAGCGGTGGGTCGGCATGGAGCTGGATGAGCGCGTTGGCGGTGGTGGTCACGGTCACCGCGGCACATCCGGTGACGAACAGCAGGACCAGGAACGAGCCGTAGCCCGGCATGAGGCCCTGCGCGACCTCCAGTGCGCCGAAGCCGATCGTGGCGGAGACCAGACGGCGCACGGTGGGGGGCCTGCCGTGGTTGGCCCAGTGGATCGCGCCCAGGAGGCTGCCCAGAGCATAGGCGGCGGAGAGGTAGCCGAAGGTGGCGGCGCCCGTGTGGAACACCGTGAGGGCGACGAGCGAGACGGTGACCTGGAAGTTGAGACCGAAGGTGCCGACGAAGGCGACGAGGGTGACCGGCAGCAGCAGTTCCGGGGTTGCGGCGATGTGGCGGAGTGCCTCGCGCGCTCGGGTGCGGCCCGGTCGCGCGCGGACAGCGACGTCCGGTACGTCGGTCCGGATGGTGATCAGGCCGTAGAGGACGGCCAGGTACGAGGCGGTGTTCAGGAGGAACACCGGGCCCGTGCCGAAGGCCGCGACGGCCAGGCCGGCGAGGGCCGGCCCGATGGCGCGGGCCGTGTTGAACTGGGCGGCGTTCAGGCTGACCGCGCTGGCCGCGCGCTCGTGGGAGACGAGTTCGCAGATGTAGGCGTTGCGGGCGGGACTGTCCACGGCGGTGGCGGTGCCGAGGGCGAAGGCCAGCGCGTAGAGGGACGGCAGGTTCACCGCTCCGGTCACCGTGAGCAGTCCCAGCAGGAGCGACTGGGCGGCCATCGCCGTCTGGGTCAGGAGCAGCGTCCGCCGCTTGGGGTACCGGTCGGCGAGCACGCCCCCGGTCAGGCCGAGCAGGGTCTGCGGCAGGAACTGCAGCGCGGTCACGATGCCGACCGCGCTGCCGCTGTTGCCGGTGGTGTGGAGGACGAGCAGGTCCTGGGCGGCGCGCTGCATCCACGTGCCGATGTTGGAGACCAGCTGTCCGAGCAGGTAGCGCCGGAAGCCGGGGACGGCGAGCGCGTGCGTCGCCGGCAGGCGGAAGACGGCGTTCATGACATCTGACGGGCATACGTGTCGCCCGCGACGGGCGTACTGGCCTCGTCGTCGAGGTGGTGGAAGGTCGGGTGGGGGTGCATGAGGAACGCGTGGTGGGAGATGTTCCACGCGTAGGCGCCGGCCATGGCGAAGGCGACGCGGTCGCCGACGCGCAGCCGTTCGGTCATGATCCGGCTCGCCAGGACGTCCTTGGGCGTGCACAGCTGCCCGACCAGCGTCACCGGCTCGTCCCTGGCCTCCGGACGGTTCCAGGGCCGCGGCCAGGTGCCGTCGGGGATCACCTCGAAGGGCTGGTCGTGCTGTTTCGCGGCCGGGGTGCGCAGGTGGTGGGTGCCGCCGCGCAGTACGGCGAACGCGTGCCCCCGGCTGAACTTGATGTCCAGGACCTGGGTGACGTACCAGCCGCAGTAGGCGGTGACCGAGCGGCCGGGCTCGATCCGCAGGGTGAGGTGGGGGTGGCGGGCGAGGATCCGGCGCAGTCCGGCGCCGAGGGCGGGCCAGTCGAACACCCTGGGCGGATGGGTGTAGTCGACGCCCATGCCGCCGCCCACGTTGACTTCGCGCAGGTCCACTCCGCGGTCGCGGGCCCAGCTCTCGGCCCAGGCGAGGACCTTGTCGGCGAGCAGCAGGTGGGCCTGGGCCTGGAGCCCGCTGGCAAGGTGGAAGTGGAGACCGCGCAGCCGGACGCCCGGGACCGCCTCCATCACCTCCAGGCAGCGGTCCAGTTGTACGGGATCCATGCCGAACGGCCCGCCGCCCATGGCCAGGGCGACCCGGCCCACGTCGACGGGCAGGTTGACACGCAGCAGGACGTCCACGGTCCGGTCGCCCACCAGGGTGCTGAGCAGGCGGAGTTCGTGTTCGCTCTCGATGTGCAGGCGCTCGGCTCCCGCCTCCAGCGCGCGGGCGAGCTCCTGCTGCGTCTTCCCCGGGCCGCCGAAGGCGATCGCTGCGCCCGGGACGGTGGCGCGGACGTGGTCCAGTTCGCCTCCGGAGGCCACCTCGAAGCCGTGGACGTGTTCGGCGAGGGTGCGCAGGATCCGGGGGTCGGCGTTGGCCTTGGCCGCGTAGAGCAGTTCGACGCGGTCCGGCAGTGCGGCCCGGATCGCGCGCACGTGCTCGCGCAGGTCGGGCAGGTCGTAGACGTAGGCGGGCAGGTCGTCCTCGGGCAGCGCGGCGACGAGGTCGTGCGTCTCGGGCCTCACCGGACCACCTCGTGGGGGAAGTCCGCGCCGAGCGGGCTGGGCAGGGGCACGTAGGCAGCGTGCCGGTCGGCCTTGCGGGACCAGCGCAGCAGGAGGTTGGCCTTGGCCGGCAGCGGTACGCCGGACAGCAGGGCACGCAGGCGGGGCGGGTCGGCGGCGGTGCGGGCGTAGCCGGCGAGATGGTCGCGGACCAGGCCCCACAGGGCGGGTTCCAGGGCAGGGTCGAGGTCGGCCAGGGCGCTGAGCATGTCGGCGGTGTGGTTGACCAGGAGGCAGTACGCGACCCGGTTCCAGCCGTGTTCGGGATCGTAGGTGAGGGGACCGCGCACGTCGTCCGGGAGCTCGTCGAGGGCCGGACCGTGACGGCTGGTCAGGAGCTTGGTGCCCTCCAGGTCGCGGAAGAACATCTGCTGGGGCGTGCCGTCGGCCCCGACGCCGACGACGACGTTCTGCAGATGAGGTTCGAGCACGACGCCGTGTTCGAAGTAGGCGGCCAGGACCGGCGGCAGCAACAGCCCGAGGTACGCGTCCCACCAGGCCAGGATGTCGCCGTCGCCGCGGGCGAGCAGCCGGGAGACGTGGGCCGCGCCGGTCGGATACTCGTCCGCCACCGCGGCGGCGAGCAGGGGGGTGACCCCGGGACGCAGATGGTGGCGCAGCCCGGAGCGGACGATGACGCCGAGGCCCTCCAGGAGGGCGGTGTCGCCGGACGCGGCCAGGGTGCGGTAGCCGGGCTCGGCCAGGAGCGCGCAGCCCGGGAAGCGGTCGGTGAGCCGGGCGAAGACGGGCTGGAGCAGCCGGTTGAGGGCAACGGCCCCGGACAGCTCGTAACTCGCGTGCCTGCGAACGCAGTTGGTGAGGCGGACGTTGAGGCTGAACTTCAGGAACGCGTCGGTCTCCGGGGCGTACAGCGTCCGCACCGATGCGGTGGGCACCAGCTCCGGGCCGCCCGTGCCGGTGTCCACGACGTCCCCGGCGGCGATCGCCTCGCGCAGCCGGTCGTGGTCCTTCAGCATCCGGTACTGCCAAGGGTGGACGGGGAGCACGGCGAACTCCGGGTCGGCCACCGGGTGCAGCGCGTCCAGCACGTGCGGCTCGCCCTCCTCCCGGACGAGGTGGCGGCGCACGGCCAGGTAGCGCAGGCGGAAGCGGGTGCCGGTCTCCGGGCCGTACGTCAGCCAGTCCGCCGGGTCCCCGGTACGGGCCTTGGGAGTGGGGTGGAAACGGTGACCGAACACCAGGGACTGCTCCGAGGCCACGTACGGGTCCGCGGCCGCCCGGGTGCCCGCCCGCTCCTGCAGTACGACGCGGATCGTCTCCCGGCTGTCCGCCACCTGAGCCAGGAACTCCTCGTTGGCCAGACCCGTGCGCTGTTCCAGTTCGTCCTGGATGCACCGGGCCAGCTCGCGCCAGTCCACGGTCACCCAGGAGTCGCCGTCGAGCCGCTGCGCCGAGCCCTGGAAGCGATGGGCCCCGATCAGCGAGGTCCGACGCAGCGCGGCACGCAGCAGCAGGCCCCGGCGGGGCAGTCGGACCAGGAGGTGGTCGTCGGCGACCGTCACCTGGCGCTCGGGGGCGGACACCTCGCGGATCAGGCAGTTGAGCAGCGTGTGGGTCGTGACGAGGTCGGCCGTCCGCGACGGCTCCGCGGCCGGGGACAGGACGGTGGTGGCGCTCTCGGTGTGGGGGGCCGTGTCGGTGGTCATGTGGTCGCTCCAGTGGGACAGCGGTCGGGGGTCAGGGGTCAACGGCAGAGCGCCAGGGGGTTGGGAACGGACGTCCACTGCGCGGCACCCGGGTTCTCGGACAGGCGCATGGCGATCGTCGCCTTCAGCGGCATCGTGTCGCCGAAGAACGCTTCCGCGTCCTCCTGGTCCGGCAGGTCGGCGAAGACGCGGCGTCCGGCCTCGGCGACCGTGCCCCACAGCGCCCGTGGCTCAGCCGCCCGGGTCCGGCCGAGGACGTCGACCAGTTCGCTGAAGACCCCGCTGACCAGGCCACCGAAGAGCTTGGTGCGCAGCGCGCCGATGTCGTCGCCGGCGCGGGTGCCGAGCAGCGGCGGCAGTGTGAAGCCGCACCGGGCCAGGCGGCGCGGGCTGACCCGTACGCCGTCCAGGTCCCGGTACAGCACCCGCACCGGCCGACCGTTCCGCAGGACGACGAGGGTGTTCTGGCCGTGTGCCTCCAGCGCCACCCCCATGGACAGCAGCGTCAGAGCCGGCGGCAGGACGAGGCCGGCGAGGTCCGCAAGCCAGCGCACCGGGTCCCCCGACACCGCGGCGGCTCCGGTCGCGTGCACGGCCGTGAGCGGTACCGCGATCTCCCCGGCGTCGAGGTGGCACTCGGTGGATTCACGGATCATGGCCGTCAGGCTCGCGGAAGGCTGTCCGTCCACGCGCACCGAGCCGCCGCCCAGCTCCCGCAGGACGCGCAGGCTGTCGCCGTGTCCGGCCTTGTCGAGGACGGCCGAGACCAGCTCGGACAGTGGGGGCCCGTCGGCGACCTCGGCCGGGGAGATGGTGCGCCGGTAGTTGGTGACCTGGACGTCGAGCGCGGTCTTGACGTGGCAGCCGGGGAGCGCGCCGAGCGGTGCGAGGGTACGCAGCGACAGCAGCGGGCGGGCCGGGACCGTCTCCTCCACGGTGGTCAGGTCGCGGTGGTGCCTGAGCACGTGGTCCCGCTGCCAGGGGTGCACCGGCAGCAGGAACGCGTCGCCGTCCCGCAGTGCCCGCGGCCAGTCGCCGGCGCCCTGCCAGCGGTCGCCCGGGACCCGGACCAGGGCCAGTGGTACGACCGGGTGGTGTTCGGGCGCGTAGGCGAGCACGTCGGCGACGGACATGCCGGTGCGTGTCCGGCAGCAGGGGTGCTGCGGGTGGCCGTCGACGACCGCCTGCTCGGCGTCCGCCGAGTCGGCCGGAGTGGCCTTCCGGTCCGCGTTCGCCGCTCTGGCGAGGGCCAGGTTGAAGACGCTGTTGTCGAGTTCGGCGGCCAGCCGCTCCGCCGCGGGGGTTCGCAGGCCCAGCTGTGCCAGCAGCCGCGCCGGGTCGCCGATCGGCCCCTCGGGCCCCGACACGGCGAAGTCCCGCGGAACGTCGGCAAAGGGCCGCGCGCCCGCCTCGGGCGCCGAGAGCGAACCGCCCCGGCGCAGTTCGACAACCAGAGTTCCGGACTCACGGCGACGCGTGGTCACACCGGGCAGGGGTTCTCGTCCGAGGGCGCCCCACAGGCGGGACAGCACGGTGGCGCGTGCTCCCGGGAGCGCGGTCGCGAAGGGCTCCACCAGGTCCGGGCGGATGCGGCGCAGGTCGGCAATGGGCATGCGGTCGTCGATGGACATGCGGTGTCCCTGGTTCTCGCGGTGGCGGGTTGTCCGGTGGTGCTCCGGTGGCACCGACCGCCCGGCCGACGCTACGGGAAGACGATCAAGGGAATTGCCAGAGCGAAGACAGCGAGCGGTCGCGGACACCCCCGAAGCGGCGTTTCGCCTCACACGGCTCCGGCCCGTCCGGCCGAGGCCGACACCGGGGACGGCGCACTGACCTTGGATCAGATTCCGGCTGTCGCCCGGGCGACCGCGGGCCGGCGTCCGAGGTCTTAACCGTTGGCTAACGCCACGCTGGCCAGGCCTTTGATGTCGTCAAGAAGCCACGCCACAGCGAATGAGCCGACCGTGGAAGATCACTGACTCGGGGGAGCTTGCGGCGTTTGCACCACGCGCCGCGGCCGGTGTCTGTGAGCCTTTCGGCATGCGTGTCTTGCTGATCGAGGACGACGACCGGGTGGCCGGTCCGTTGGCGGAGGGGCTGCGCCGTTTCGGGTTCGTCGTGGAACACGCCAGAACGGGGGCCGAGGGCCTCGCCGCGCCGGAGGTGGCGATGGTGCTGCTGGACCTGGGGCTGCCGGACATGGACGGCATCGACGTCTGCCGGACGCTGCGGTCCCGCTCGTCCGTACCGATCATCATGATCACGGCCAGGGACGACGAGGTGGACCGTGTGCTCGGGCTCGAACTGGGCGCGGACGACTATGTCTCCAAGCCCTTCGGCGTACGGGAACTCGTCGCCCGGATCCGGGCCGTCACCCGACGCGCCCGCCCAGCCGTTCCGAACCCCCAGCGCGGATCTTCGCAGCCCCCCGACGGGCTCGGTCATCCCGGGACACCCGACATCCAGCGGATCGGCCCGCTGACCATCGACTGTCGCACCCGGCAGGTGCACCTGCACCGGACGTCCATCGCCCTCGCGCCCAAGGAGTTCGACCTGCTCAGCTGCCTCGCCGAGGACCCCGGTGCGGTCTGCTCCCGCCGGCAGATCCTCGACACGGTCTGGGAACCTCACTTCTTCGGCCCCACCAAGACCCTGGACGTCCACATCGCCGCGCTCCGGCGCAAACTCGGCGACGCCTCCTGGATCGAGAACATCCGCGGAATCGGCTTCCGCCTCGTCCCCCCGGCACATCCCGACGCCCCGTCCGCCGCAGTGCGGACACGCGACGGGGAGATCTCGTGACCCGTCGCCTCCTGCTCAGCCACCTGAGCCTGATACTGCTCGTCCTGCTCGCGCTCGAAGTGCCCTTCGGCGTCTTCTACGGCCGCAGCGAAACGGCCCGTTTCTCCCGCACGGCGGAGCAGGGGGCGATGACGCTCGCCGAGGTCTGCGAGGACAAGATGGAGCACGGACTGACGGCCGACCTGCCCGACCTCGCCCGCGCGTACGGGCGGCGGACCGGCGGTACCGTGCTCGTCGCCGACCGCCGGGGCACCGTCCTCACCGACACCGCCGGCCACGCCGCCGTCGGCAAGGACCTGTCCGCCGAGCCGGACATCTCCACGGCACTGCACGATCGGCCCACCGTCGGCACGCACAGGGCCCCGTCCGCGGACGGTGAACTCCTCTTCGTCACCGTGCCGGGCGGGTCCAACCCGGCCGTCGCCTGTGTGGTGCGAACGGTGTACGCGCTGGGCCCGCTCCAGGCCAGGGTGCGCACCACCTGGCTGGTGCTCGCCGCCGTCGGTCTCGGAGTACTCGCCGCGGCCTCCCTGATCGGGTTCGCTCTCGCGCGGTCGATCACCCGCCCCGTGCAGGCCCTGGAACGCGCCACCGCACAGCTCGCCGAAGGCCGGATCACCGATCCCCCGGCCGCCGACCACGGGCCACCGGAACTGCGCAGGCTCGCCGCGTCGTTCACGCGGACCGCGACCCGGCTTCAGCACCTGCTCCAGGCTCAGCAGGCGTTCGCCTCCGACGTGTCACATCAGCTGAAGACACCCCTGACCGCACTGCGGCTGCGCCTGGAGAACTTCGAGCCGCACCTCGCCCCCTGCGCCCAGGACAGCCTCGACACGGCGCTCGGTGAGCTGGAGCGGCTCAGCCGCATGGTGCAGGGGCTGCTCGCGCTCGCCCGGCTGGAGAACACGGAGATCCGGGCAGCGGCCGCCGATCTGAATGCCGTCGTCTCCGACCGCGCGGACATCTGGACGGCCTTCGCCGCCGAACAGCAGGTCGACATCGTCGTGTCCGGAGGCGCGCCCGCGCCGGTGCTGGCAGTCCCCGGCGCGCTGGAACAGATCATCGACAACCTGCTCTCCAACGCGCTCCGTGTGTCCGCGCCCGGAACCTCCGTCACGCTGGCCGTCGTCACCACACCCGCAGAAGGCACCCGCACCCCGCCCATGACCGAGCTGCATGTGATCGACCAGGGCCCCGGCATGACCGAGGCCGAACGGCACCGGGCCTTCGACCGGTTCTGGCGAGCCCCCCACGCCGACCACGACGGCACCGGCCTCGGCCTGCCGCTGGTCCGGCACCTCGCCCGCGCCGGAGGGGGCGAGGTCACCCTGGAGGCAGCCCCCGGCGGCGGACTCGACGCGGTCGTCCGCCTCCGGCACGCCGAATGCCGCGCGCAGCAGGATCGCCTCATCACCGCGGCTGACGTCGACATGGCGACCCGAACCGCACCCGCGAGGTAAGGCGCGGAGGCCCTGTACGTCGATCGCGCACCGCGAGCCTCCCGACTCGCGGTCCCTACCGGCGGTGTTGTCAGTGACTCCTCTCCCGTCCGTCGGCCTGGCGGGGACCGCCCGCACCGACCGTGGGACAGGACACGGCCCTTGCCGGCGTCCGGAGGCGGCGCGGATCCCGGACCGTCCGTCAGACGCCTGCAGACCGGCCGTGGGGCAAGGGAATTGCCCACCGCTCATGCGCAGGCAAAAGTCCGAACCTCGCCCTTGACTGGTCTGGACCAATCACGCTTTGCTGCTGGGGTACCACTCGCCCCCTACCTCTGGAGTGGCGCATGCGCACCACCATGCCCCGCGGGTCCCGCAGATCTGCTTATGGCAGGTCCATGACAGCTTTCCTCGTCATCCTGGCCGGCTTCTTCGGCGCGTTCACCGTCCTCGGCACCGCGAGCCCCGCGGCGGCGGCGGACTGCGCCGCGGCCTGGAGCTCCGGCGCGGTCTACACCGGCGGCATGACCGCCTCCTACCACGGCGACAACTGGCAGGCCAAGTGGTGGACGCAGGGCGAGACGCCCGGCGTCGCCGAGGTCTGGGCCGACCAAGGAGCCTGCGGTGGCTCCGGCGGAGGAGGCACCGGCGGCAGTTGCAACTACCCCGCCTGGGCCGCCGGGCAGTCCTACGCGACCGGCGCCATCGTGAAGTACACCCCCAACGGTCAGTACTACATCGCCACCCACGACAACCCCGGGTACGACCCCACCGTCAGCACCTGGTACTGGTCCCCCTACACCTGCACCGGAGGCTCCGGGGGCGGGGGCGGGGGCGGCGGTACCGGTGGATTCGTTGTCAGCGAAGCCCAGTTCAACCAGATGTTCCCGAACCGGAACTCCTTCTACACCTACAGCGGCCTGGTGGCCGCGCTCAGCGCCTACCCCGGTTTCGCCACCACCGGCAGTGCCACCGTGCAGAAGCAGGAGGCCGCGGCGTTCCTGGCCAACGTCGACCACGAGACCGGCGGCCTCGTCTACATCAACGAGGTCGACCAGTCCGGGAACTACTGCGCGAGCGAGCCCTACGGCTGCCCCGCCGGCACCTACGCCTACTACGGACGCGGCCCGATGCAGCTCAGCTGGAACTTCAACTACAAGGCCGCCGGTGACGCCCTCGGCATCGACCTGCTGGACAACCCCGGCCTGGTCGCCTCCGACCCGGCGGTCTCCTGGAAGACCGGCCTGTGGTACTGGAACACCCAGACCGGCCCCGGCACGATGACCGGACACAACGCCATGGTCAACGGCGCGGGCTTCGGCGAGACCATCCGCAGCATCAACGGCAGCATCGAGTGCAACGGCGGCAACACCGCCGAGATGCAGGACCGCGTCAACGACTACCTCTCCTTCACCTCCATCCTCGGCGTCCCCGCAGGCTCCAACCTCACCTGCTGACCGCCTCCCGGCACCGGTGGGTCCAACCTGCTTGTGGAGCACGCTGGTTGCCGTATCGGCACGGCCGAGCTCCTGGCAGATGGGTTGTCGAAGATGAACAACCCCTTCTGCCAGGAGCTTCGCGCATGCGCGGTGCGCTCCGGCTGTCCCGGCGCGCTCGACGACCAACCGCACGGCACCGCCCTCGATCATCGGCCGGAGGTTCTTCTGCACCTCGGCGACGTCCTCCCGGTTCGGGGCGCCGACCACCCTCAGGGGCGCCCGTCACGGCGTCCTACCGCACCGCGTATCCCGGCACGGAAGGCCAGCGCACGGTCAGGACGACAGACTCCTCCTCCGCGAACCAGGAGTGGTCGACCCCCTGGCCCCAGACGACGTAGTCGCCCTGCTCCTCGAGGAGCACGCTGCGGCCGGGGAACTCCATGCGGAAGCGGCCCGTGACCAGGACCAGGAGCGCTGTGCGCACTTCGCCCCGCACCCACTGGGTGCGCTGTTCGCCGCGCGCGTGGACGCCCCACTTGACCTCGACCGCCTGGCTGTGCCGGGGGTCGTCGGGCTCCTTGAAGTGCCCGAGCAGCCATCCCCGGTCCAGTGCCGCGTCCTTGCCCGCCTTGCCCACGTACACGCTGTCCGCCATGCGTCCGAACGCTAACAGCCGGCCGTCGGGGCGGTCGGGCGAAGTAGCCGGGCGGGCGCCGCTCAGCGGAGCGTGGCGAGGAGCAGGTTCGCGGCCGTCTCCGCTCCGTCGGTGCGGAGGCCGGCGGCCAGTGCCCCGGCCCGCGCCCGCGTCTCGGGGGCGAGGGCCGTCTTGAAGGCGAGGCGCAGCGTGTCGGCGGCCGGATCCGGTTCGTCCAGTGCCGCGCCGATCTCCAGGTCCGCCACCCGGCGCGCCCAGTACGGGTTGTCCGCCAGCCGGAGGGGCACCACCACCTGGGGCACGCCCGCCCTGGCTGCCGTCAGTGTCGTGCCCGCGCCGCCGTGGTGCACCACGGCGGCCGTCCTGGGGAACAGACGCTGGTGGCTGACCTCGCCGACGGCGAGGCAGTCGTCCCGGACCTCGGGCAGGGCCAGGTCCGCCCAGCCCCGGGAGACGAGCACCCGGTACCCCTGGGCGAGGCTCGCCTCGACGGCCCTGCGGGCGATGTCCGGCGACGGGCTGATGCTGCCGAACCCGACGTAGACCGGCGGCTCCCCCGCGTCCAGGAACGCCATCAGGTCGGCCGGGAGCGGGCGTTCGTCCGGCAGGGTCCAGGCACCCGTCTGCACGACGTCGAGGCCGGGGGCCGGCCGCCACGGTCCCAGGACCGGGTCCGCCGCCAGCCACGGCCGGTCGGTGTAGACGTGGTCGCGTACGTTGTCGACGGGTGGCAGGCCGATCGCTGCCCGGTGGTGGTTGAGCACCTCGCCGAACTGCGCGTCCACCTGGTGGGCGTCGCGCTCCCACAGCGCGAGGTTGTCGTCCGCCGCCGGCTCGGGCCAGCCCGGTCGCGGTGGCGGGGCGTGGTGGGGCGACGGCAGGTTGACCGCGGAGTAGCACGCGTAGACGTAGCGGATGCCCGCGGCCTCGGCCACGGAGCGCGCGGCGATCTGTGCCAGGCCGGCCGCCACCAGCACGTCGCAGCCGGCGGCCGCCGCGGGGAAGACGTCGAACTGCGTGGCGACCATCTCGGTCCGGTGGCGGGACAGTTCCGCCGCTGTCGGCAGACCCGTATCGCGCATCAGTCCCCGCACCGGCGGCCCTACCGGCACCAGTTGCACGCCGATCCCGGCGAGCCGCTCCGCGAACTCCGCGTCCGGCGGGGCGCACATGCGCACCTCGGCGCCGAGCGCCTGTAACCGCACCGCGAGGGCCACCAGCGGTTCGACGTCGCCTCGCGTCCCGTAGGTGGACAACAGCACCCGCATCCAGCGCCCTCTTTCGCTCGGTCTTCCCTGCGTTGTGGCCCTTACGTGTGTGACACCGGAGGCGGCGGAGGTTCCGCGAGCACCGTGGTGCTGGATACCCAGGCACGTCGTGCTCCATGCGGGCGCGGTGCGGGCCCTCGCGGGCCGACGGCCGTCTCGCCTGGAGCCGCTCCGGTCATTACGGTGATCGCGAGCATGTCCGCACACAACGGCAAGGCGCGCAAGGTTCCCCGGTCGACGACAGAATCCGAGAGCCACTCCATGCATCGTTCTTCCGCGCCCGTCCCCGATGTCTCGATCATCCTGCCCTGCGCCGGATTCGGAACGCGCTTCAGCGCCCCCTACCCGAAAGAGCTGCACTGTCTGGCCCCCGGGGTCACCGTGCTGGACCGCAGCCTGGAAGCCGTCGTCGCACTGGCCGACAGCGGCCTCGACGTGCGCGTGGTCGTCGTGTTCGGGCCGCACAAGCTCGACACGGTGGGTTATCTCGCCCGCTATGCCAGGACCCTTCAGATGGTCTTCGTCTACCAGGACGAGTCGCTCGAACCGGGCCTCGAGGGCGCGATCCGCTCCGGTCTGCCGATGACCCGGGGGCCGGTGGCCCTGGTCCTGCCCGACATCGTCCTGACCGGGCAGGACAGCGCCGGCAGCCTTCTCGCCGCTCTGCGGTGCGTGACGGTGACGGGGTGGAGCGTGGTGGCCGCCGAAGAGCGGGACCCCGGCACGCTGCGGCAGATGGGCGCGCTCGCCGTGGCCGGGGAGGGCGGCGTCCTGACCGTCGGTGCGGCCGCCGACAAACCGGCGGACCCCTCGGGCTTCAACGCCTTCTGGGGCATGGTGGCGGCGACCGAGGAGGAGGCGCACCGGTTACCCGACGTGGTGGGCAAGGGGGTGGACAGCCCGCTGCCGGGTGCGACCGCTCTCATGGTGGAGGGGATCGTCAACTACAACACCTCCGCGGGCTGATCCGTCCCGGTCCGAGGTGTCCTGTACGGCAAGCGGCTCTACGGCCGCCTGGTCCACGAGGACCCCGGCTCCGTCCGCACCCGGCTGCGGGCGGACCTCGGCCACCAGCGCGGACTCGCCCGGTTCCCGGACAACCGCAACCTGCTCACCCGGTCCCGGACCACTCCCCGGGCTCCGGGAACGCTCCTGCCGGCTGCCCCGGGCTCCTCGACGGGAGCACCTACGACCGGGACGGCGACGAACCGGCCGATCCGCTGCGGGTGTCCGGCGATGGTCAAAAGTGCGTCACGTGAGCGCGGCGGCTGAGCGGGCGGGAGCCGGCCGACGTACTGAAGGGGCAGGTAGACGCGACTCCGACGAAGGGCACCTTCCTTGATCCCGCGACGCATCGGCCCGAGCCTCGCCCTGGGGCTCGCCTCCGCTCTCCTGCTGGGGGCGTGCGGCTCCTCCAACGGCACCGACACCGGCAACGCCGCCCCGGCCGCCCCGGTCACGTCGGCCACCGCGGATCCGGTGACCTCCGCACCGGCCGTCGGCGGCAGCTCCGCGAGCGGGCGGACGGCCACGACCGCCGTGGTGACGACCAGGACGGCCCAGGGGCTGGGCAGCATCGTCACCGACGACAAGGGGCTGACCCTCTACCGCTACGACAAGGACGAGGCGAACCCCTCCAAGTGGACGTGCTCCGGCGCCTGCACCAAGACGTGGCTGCCGGTGATCGTGCCGGAGTCCGTACAGACCTCGGGGGTGGACAAGAGCCTTCTCGGCACGGTCCACCGCAACGGCCGGACACAGCTCACCCTCGCCGGCTGGCCGCTCTACCGGTACGTCGGCGACACGGCGGCCGGACAGACGAACGGCCAGGGGAAGGACGGGGAGTGGCACGCCGTCACTCCCACCGGCCAGAAGTCCACCGTCACGGGCTGATGCCCGGCGAACGGACCGCGGCACCGGAACGAGCCGCGACAAAGGATTTCCAGGACCTGTTCTTTTTGAATGGAATTTCGAACAACCTGGAGAAGAGCCACGCCGTGCATGTCGAGACCGGCAGACCCACCGCCAGGGTGAACCAGAACGTGGGCAGTCCCGGCGACACGAAGTGCGGGGCGATGCGGCGTATCACGGCCAGGACGATCGGGAGATGGATCAGGTAGAGGCTGTAGGAGAAGCTGCCGAGGCCGTGGACGGGACGTGCCGTCAGGAGCCGTAGGAGGAGGGCGGGCTTCCCGGTGGCGACGGCGGCGAGCAGCATCGTCATGGCGGGGGCGACGGCGAGGTCGATCCAGAAGTAGTGGTTCACCGTCCAGGCGGAACCGCGGACGGCGCCGAGGACCAGCACCGGCAGGGCGGCCAGGACGGCGAACCATCCCCACGGCAGTCGCCGCACCCGGTCCGATGCGGTGACGATGCCCGCGCCCGCGACGCCCGCGGCGAACACCGGGGCGAGATGGGGTGCGAGCCAGTTGTCGCCCTCCACCGGGTTGGCGCCGGGCGCCGTCAGACCGAGGACGACCACCGGGAGTGTCACCGCCGCGGCCAGGACCGCCGCGCCCCAGCGCCGGCGGACGAGGAGGAGCAGGGGGAAGAGGAGGTAGAGCTCGGCCTCCACCCCTATCGACCAGAACGCGCCGTTCGGCGTCGGGGCGGTGACCATGTCCTGGGCGACCAGACCGTACACCAGGACCGTCGCACCGGTGGGCGGCCCGAAGTGCGAGGCCGGCACCACGCACCACGAGACCAGCAGGCTCAGGGCCAGCGCCGCCCAGTACGGCGGCAGGATGCGCCAGGCGCGCCGGCGCAGGAACTCGCCGGCACCGGAGGGCCGCCAGCCGTGCCGCGCCGGGGAGATCGCCAGGGAGAACCCGGACAGCACGAGGAAGAAGACGACTGCGAGGCGCCCGAACATCAGCCCGCCCAGCCACGGCGGCGCCGAACTGTGCGGATAGCCGGGGAAGGTGTACAGCCAGCAGTGGAACAGCACGACGTACAGCGCCGCCAGGCCGCGGAGGCCGTCCAGGCCCCGCAGTTGCGCGGGCGCCCGCCGCCGGGGCTCGGGCGCGTTCCCGTCCCCGGTCCCGGTCTCCTCCCGGCGTGCGGGGACGGCCAGGTCGAGAGCGCTGCCGGTTGGGCGACTCGCATCCACGGAAATGGTTCGGCCTTCCTGTGACCATCGGCTGCCGCGCGGCACCGATGCCTTTCGGCGGCACGGAACCGCCCACAGCGACAGGTACGTGGCCCCCGGCCGAGCCGTTCAGCCACCGCGCCCGGCCGTCCCCGCCAAGGTCTCCGGGGGCTTCGAGGAGACCCTGCCGGAGCCGGCCCTCTTCGCGCGCGCCGTCCGGGGGCGGCGGCCCGGCGACGGCACGTGGTGCGAGGCGCGGACGGTGCGGGACGTCCGGGTCCGCGAGACGGCAACGCCGAGGAACCGGCCCGGGTACCGCAGGCGTTCCCGCCGGTGCGCCGGTGGAGACCGGGGGCGTCGACCGCGAGGAGCCCTACCGGCGGACGGCGCCTTACGGAGTCGTGACGTGCGGGCGTGGGCGCGTGGTCCGGGGGCCGCGCGCGCCTAGCGTGGCCCCATGCGTGTACTGGTCACCGGCGGTGCCGGGTTCATCGGGTCCCATGTCGTCGAGGCGCTGACCGCGCGTGGGCACGAGGCGGTCGTGTTCGACGTGCGGGACGACCCGGGCGCCGACGTGCGCAGCCCGGTGGCGGTGGGGCGGGCCCTCGCGGGCGTGGACGCGGTCTGCCACCAGGCCGCGATGGTCGGCCTGGGGGCCGGGTTCGGCGACGCGGCGGAATACGTCTCCCGCAACGACCTCGGCACGGCCGTACTGCTCACCGCGATGGCCGAGGCGGGGGTGGGCCACCTCGTGCTCGCCGGGTCGATGGTCGTGTACGGGGAGGGGCGGTACGCGTGCCCGCGGCACGGTGTCGTACGGCCCGGGCCGCGCGCGGTCGCCGATCTGGACGCGGGACGGTTCGAGCCGAACTGCCCGGTGTGCGGGCAGGAGCTGACGCCGGGGCTGGTGGGCGAGGACGCGCCCGTCGATCCGCGCAACGTGTACGCCACGACCAAGCTGGCCCAGGAGCATCTGGCCGCCGCGTGGGCCCGGTCGACGGGCGGTTCGGCGGTGTCGCTGCGCTACCACAACGTGTACGGGCCCCGGATGCCGCGCGACACGCCCTACGCGGGCGTCGCCTCCTTCTTCCGTTCCGCGCTGGCCCGGGGCGAGGCGCCCCGGGTGTACGAGGACGGGCGGCAGCGCCGGGACTTCGTGCACGTCCGGGACGTGGCCGCCGCCAACGTGGCGGCGCTGGAGGCGGGCTCCGCGCCGGGGGTGCTGACCGCGTACAACACCGGAAGCGGCGAGCCGCACACCGTCGGCGAGATGGCCCGCGCGCTGGCCGAGGCGCACGGCGGGCCGCTGCCGGTGGTCACCGGGGAGTACCGCCTCGGCGACGTACGGCACATCACGGCCGACTCCGCCCGGCTGCGGGCCGCGCTGGGGTGGAAGGCCGAGGTCGGGTTCGCCGAGGGGATGCGGGAGTTCGCACAGGCGCGGTAGCCACCCGTGTCACGGCGCCGCGGGGAGGGTGACCTCGAAGCGGCAGCCGCCGGGGATGTTGTGCACGGTGGCCCGGCCCTGGTGGGCCTCGACGATCCCGCGCACGATGGCGAGACCGAGGCCCGCCCCGGCCGGCGGGGTCCGGGCGTGGGTGCCGCGCCAGCCGGTGTCGAAGACGCGGGGCAGGTCCTCGTCGGGGATGCCGCCGCAGCCGTCCGTGACGGACAGGACGACGGCGCCCCCGGCCGACCGTTCGGCGGCGACCGCGACCGTGCCGTCGGGGGGCGTCCGGCGGATGGCGTTCACCAGCAGGTTGCCCAGCACCCGGCTCATCTCCTTGCCGTCCACCTCGACCGGCACCGGCTCCACCCGGTCGCCGACCAGCCGTACCCCGTGCTCCCGGGCCAGCGGATCGACACCGGCGAGGGCGTCGCCGACGAGGTCGTACACCGACATCCGGCTCGGGCTCAGGGCGAGCGTGCCGGCGTGGATGCGGGAGAGTTCGAAGAGGTCGCCGACCATGTCGTTGAGGCGCTCGACCTCGGTGCGGATCTGCTTGTGGTAGCGGTCGGGGTCGGTGGCGACGCCGTCCTCCAGGGCCTCCGACATGGCGCGCAGACCGGCCAGCGGGGTGCGCAGGTCGTGCGAGATCCAGGCTACGAGCTCCCGTCGCGAGGTCTCCAGCGCCCGCTCCCGCTCCCTGGACTCGGCGAGCTTCGCGCTGGTCGCCGCCAGTTCGCGGCTCACCTCCGCCAGTTCGGCGGTGGTCGGGACCGGCGGCGCGGCGAAGTCGCCGTCCTCGCCGAACGAACGTGCCGCGAGGACGAGTTCACGGCTGCGGGCGACCACCCAGCGGCCCAGTATCAGCGCGGTCGCGAGGGACACCACGGCCGCCATCGCGACGACCGTCGTCACCACGGACAGGTCGTGCGAGGAGAGGAACATCGCCCAGGCGACCGCCAGGGTGCCGGCGAGCATCGCGACCACGCCGACGACGGCGACCACCGTGAGGGACGCGGTCAGCGAGCGGCGCCGCAGCAGGCGCAGCGCGGCCGCCCCGAGCAGTCCGGTACCGGCGGCGCCGGCGAAGGCGTACAGGGCGATGAGGAGGGTGTCGCGCATGTCAGGCCGCCCCTTCCCGTCCGCCCGGGCCGCCTTGGGCGCCTCGGCCGTTCCGGTCGTCCTCTCCGTTCGGCTCGAAGCGGTAGCCGACGCCCCACACCGTCTGGATCAGCCGCGGCCGGGCCGGGTCGTCCTCCACCTTGGCGCGCAGCCGGCGGACGTGGACCGTGACGGTGGACAGGTCGCCGAAGTCCCAGCCCCACACCGCGCGCATCAGGTCCTCCCTGCCGTACGCCCGTCCCGGGTTCCGCAGGAAGAACGCGAGGAGGTCGAACTCCCGCAAGGTGAGGGCGAGTTCGTTGCCGTCCTTGGTGGCGCGCCGGGCGCCGGGGTCCAGGGTGAGCCCGGCGGACGAGAAGGACCGGTCGGTGGGGGCGGGGCGGCTGCGGCGCAGCACCGACTCCACCCGCAGGACCAGCTCCCGGGGGCTGAAGGGCTTGGTGACGTAGTCGTCGGCGCCGACCTCCAGGCCGAGGATGCGGTCGTCCTCGTCGCCGCGCGCGGTGAGCATGATGACCGGGACGGGGGCGTGGCCGCGCAGCCGCCGGCAGACCTCCAGGCCGTCCATGCCGGGCAGCATCAGGTCGAGCACGACCAGGTCGGGCCAGTGGGCGGCGGCGCGGGTCAGGGCGGTGGGTCCGTCATCGGCGTGGTCGACCAGGTACCCGGCGCGGTCCAGGTACCCGGCGACGATCTCGGCGACGGTCGGGTCGTCGTCCACGACCAGGACCCGGGCGGCACCGGCGGTGGTCCCGGCCTCGGTGAGCTCGTACGGCTGCTGCATGCCTCCACCCTCGCACCGGGCCGTCGCGGGTGTCGCGGCCGGGCCTGGGCCCGGGGTGCGACGTCCGCGTTTCGTAAGAAACCGCGGAGGCGGGGGGCGCCGGTGCCGCCGGGCGCCGACGTCCGCGTTTCGTAAGCAGCCGAAGCCCGGAATGTCCTGTTCGTGTTCGTAGGGTGAGGGCCGTGACCACCTCACCTTCTTCTCCCTCTCCGTCCCCGGCGACGGACGTGGACGTCGTCCTGCCCTGTCTGAACGAGGCGGAGGCGCTGCCCTGGGTGCTCGGCCGGATCCCGGCGGGCTGGCGGGCCCTCGTGGTGGACAACGGCTCCACCGACGGCTCGGCGGACATCGCCCGGGCGTACGGGGCGACCGTCGTCCACGAGGCACGGCGCGGCTTCGGCGCGGCGTGCCACGCGGGACTGACCGCGGCGACCGCCGGCATCGTGTGCTTCTGCGACTGCGACGCCTCGCTCGACCCGGGGCTCCTCGTGCCGTTCGTGCGGGAAGTCCTGGACGGCGAGGCGGACTTGGTGCTCGGCCGGCGGCGTCCCGAGGGGCGGGGCGCGTGGCCCGCGCATGCCCGCGCGGGGAATCTGGCGCTGGCACGGATGCTGCGGCGCCGCACGGGCCTGCGCCTGCACGACCTCGGTCCGCTGCGGGCGGCTCGCCGTGAGGGGCTGCTCGCGCTGTCGCTCGACGACCGGCGCAGCGGTTATCCCCTGCAGATGGTCGTTCGCGCCGCCGACGCGGGGTGGCGCATCACCGAGCACGAGGTGGCGTACCTGCCGCGCACCGGTGCGTCGAAGGTGACGGGGACCTGGCGAGGCACCTTTCAGGCGGTGCGGGACATGAGCCGGGTGCTGAGGGAGCGACCTCGGGTGCCGGTCGGCGGGGGCTGATCGCGCAGTCCCCCCAGCCTTCGGCGGGGGGGTACCCCGGCGCCCTTACGGGGCGCTACGCCCGCCGCAGCCACTCAGCTGCGGGCAGGCGTGCCGCAGGGGGGCCACCGGTGGGCGCGGCGGCAGCCGGCCGCGCTGGTGCGCGCCCCCACCCCCGCCCCCAGCCCCCACCCACCCGCGCTCCCCAAGGAACCCCCGCATGACCACCCTCCTAGTCATCGCCAAGGAACCCCGCCCCGGCAGGGTCAAGACGCGGCTCACCCCGCCCTTCTCGCCCGCGCAGGCCGCCGCGCTCGCCGAGGCGTCGCTCGCCGACACCCTGGACGCCGTGGCCGCGGCCCCGGCCGCCCGCCGCGTGCTGGTGCTCGACGGGGAACCCGGCCCCTGGCTGCCGCCCGGCTTCGACGTCGTGCCGCAGTGCGGCGGAGGGCTGGACGAGCGGCTCGCCGACGCGTTCGCGCACTGCGCGGGCCCCGCCCTCCTCATCGGCATGGACACCCCGCAGGTCACCCCGGCCCTGCTCACCGTGGACTTCGCGGAGTGCGACGCGTACTTCGGCGACGCCGAGGACGGCGGGTTCTGGGCGCTGGGGCTGGCCGACCCCGACCCGGCCCTGCTGCGCGGGGTGCCGATGTCGACGCCGGAGACCGGCGCCGTCCAGCGGCGGCGCCTCGTCGGCGCCGGGCTGCGGGTGTGCGACCTCCCCCGGCTCCGGGACGTGGACACCGCGGCCGACGCGGCCGCCGTCGCCGCCCTCGTCCCGCAGGGCCGGTTCGCGGCCCTGCTGTCCCGGTGCGCGGCCCCCAGCGGAACGGACCGCCGATGACCACCTCGCCGCCCGTCCCCCGGACGGGCTGGACCGGCGCCGACCCCTACGCGGCCGCGCTGCGCGCCGGGCACGGCCCGCTGTTCCTGCGCCGCACCGACGGCTGGCTGCTGCCCCTGGACGTCGAGCGCTGGTGCGCGCGGGCCGACCCGGTCGACCTGGCCGTCCTGGACCGCTGCGAGGGCGCGGTCCTGGACGTCGGCTGCGGCCCCGGGCGGCTGGTCGCCGAACTCGCCGTCCGGGGCCGCACCGTCCTCGGCATCGACGTGAGCGCGGCCGCCGTGGACCACACCGTGCGGCTGGGCGGCCAGGCGTTGCGCCGCTCGGTCTTCGAGCCGCTGCCCGGCGAGGGCCGCTGGGGCACCGTCCTGCTCATGGACGGCAACATCGGCATCGGCGGCGATCCGCGCGCCCTGCTCGGCCGGGTGGCTCGACTCCTCGCCCCCGGGGGGCTGCTGATCGCCGAGACCGCGCCGATGGACGTCGACGAACGCGCCGACGTCCACCTCACCGACGCCCGGGAAGCCGTCGGCGCCCCCTTCCGCTGGGCGCGGCTGGGCACCCCGGCCCTGCTGCGGTACGCGCGGGGCTGGGAGCCGGAGGCTCAGTGGGAGACCGGCGGGCGCCGCTTCGCCGCCCTGCGCGCCCGGCGCGCCAGCAGCAGCGCCGAGCCGCCGAAGAGCACGGCGGTGATCAGCAGCCAGCGGGCCAGGTAGCCGTCCACGGACCGGCCGGTGGCCGACCGGTAGTGCCCGGCCACCATCCCGCTGATCAGCGGGAACCACACCAGCAGGAGCAGCGCGGAGAGCGCGGCCGGGACCCGGACGTACATCGTCCACTCCCGGCGCCCGGTGGCGCCCAGCCCCCGCGTCACCGCCCGGTCGGCCAGCGCGTACAGCGGCAGCAGGACGAGGTCGTGCAGCAGCGCAGCGCCCACCACCCACAGGGCCACGCCGAGCCAGTCGCCGGCCAGCAGCCGTACCCCGGCATAGGCGGCGAGTGCGAACGAGCAGGCCAGCAGGAGGATCTGCAGGGGGCTGCCGATGACGAGGCGCGGGCGCATCACAGGTCTCCGAAGGTCATCCGGGCCACCCACTTGGTGTTGAGGACACCGGGTGCGGCAGGCACGATCACGCGGGCCGGGTAGCCGTGGTCGGGGGACAGGTCCTCGCCGTTCACCTGAAGGGCGAGCAGGGAGCGCGGGTCGGCGACCTGGTTCGCGCGCAGGGCCGCGCGGCGGAAGGCGCCGTGCCGCTGGACGGACTCGACGAGCACGTCCGGCGGGTCGGTGTCGTAGCCGACGAGCGCGGCGAGGTCGCGCAGCCGCACCCCGCGCCACCACTGGTCGGAGGTCGACCAGCCCTCGACGCAGGCGATCGGCAACGCGGCGCTGTGCAGGGGCAGCCGGAGCAGTTCGGCGCGGCTGAGGCGGACCGTCCGGCCGTCCCGTCCGGTGACGACGAGCCGCCACGCCTCCGGTCCGGTCTCCCGCGCGTCGATCCCGGCGTAGGCGGCGGTCTTGTTGATCTGGAAGCCGTCCGGACCGCTGCCCGGGTCGGCTCCGCCGTGCGGTGCGAGCAGCGCGGTGCGGCGCCACACGCCCCCGATGCTCTGCCCGGCCGTCGTGACGAGCAGCAGCAGGGAGGCGCCGCCCGTGAACCACAGCGCCCCGCGCCGGGAGACGGTGGGCGCGTCCGGCCTGGGGGTCTCCAACTCCCCCTCGTCCCGGTGCTGTCGGCGTTCCCGGACCGCCCGCAGCGCCGTCGGCGTCTTGAGTGCCGCGTGCGCCAGGAAGGCGGCGAAGAACACCCAGGCGCCGTAGAAGTGCAGCGGGTAGAACGAGCCGGGAAAGACGTAGTCGAGCTGCACGTTGAGGACGCCGGTCGTGAACTCGAAGAGGCCGCCGCCGACCAGCAGCAGCAGCGAGACCCGTTCCAGGGCGTGGGCCAGCGAGCGGGCCGGGGGCAGCGTGAACAGCTTGGGCACCACCGACCACAGCTTGGCGAGCAGCACCGGGATCAGGGCGATGCCGAGGGTGACGTGCAGGCCCTGGGTGGCACGGTAGAGCCAGTACGGGTTCGTCGGCCAGGAGAAGAGGTAGAAGCCGAGGATGCCCTTGTCCGGGGTCTGGTCGTTCACCGGGGCCAGGTCCGGGTTGTACGCGGCGTACGACACCAGTCCCGTCACGAACAGCACGGTGATGCCGACGAGCAGCACCAGTCCGAGCACCGAGGTGAACCAGGTGCCGCGCAGCGGGCTGCGCCAGAAGCCGGGCGAGGTGGGGAGCCGTGGATCGTCGGGTCTCATGGTCCGACCGTAGGCCGGGGAAAGCCGCGGAACGGGCACGCGACCCATGACGAAATTCTGACGTCAGCCGCTTGATCCACTCTCTCGCGCGGTCGCCGCCCTAGCGTTCCGGTGTGACCCGCGTTTCGCTCCGTGATCGGTACGCCGATCTGCTCGCCGTCCTCGCCGCCGCCCTGCTGGTGCTCGGCGCCGTCCTGGTCGGCCGGCACCTCCAGGACACCTACCGCGTCCTGTTCGTGCACTGGCCGCCGCTGTTCGCCGACTGGGACCCGCACGTCGGCCCGGGCACCCCGGCCGCGGTGCTGGTCGCGGTCGCGGTGGTGGCGTACGGGCCGAACCTGGCCGTACGGCTGCCCTGGCGCGGGCTGCTGGGCGCGGCCTGGGGCGCCTGTCTGGCCTGGACGTGGTCGCTGGCGCTGGTGGACGGCTGGCAGCGGGGCGTGGCGGGCAGGCTGACCAGCCCGAACGAGTACCTGACGGTCATCTCCCGCTTCCACGACATCCCGGCGGCCCTGCGGGACTTCACCCACCACATCGTCAGCGGCACGCCGCAGCCCTGGCCGGCCCACATCGCCGGGCATCCGCCGGCGGCCACGCTCACCTTCGTCCTCCTGGACCGGATCGGGCTGGGCGGCGGCGGCTGGGCCGGGGCCTGGTGCATCACGGTCGGTTCGACGGCCTGCGTCGCCGTGCTGGTCGCGGTGCGGGCCCTGGCCGACGAGCGGCTGGCCCGGCGGGCCGCGCCCTTCCTGGTGATGGCCCCGGCCGCGGTGTGGGTGGGCGCCTCGGCGGACGGGTACTTCGCGGCGGTCGCCGCCTGGACGGTGGCCCTGCTGGCGCTCGCGGTGACCGGCCGGTCCGTGGCCTGGGCGGCGGCTGCGGGACTGCTGTACGGACTGACCTGCTACCTGTCGTACGGCCTGACGCTCTTCGCGCTGATCGGGGCGGCCGTACTGGTGCTCGGCCGGCGCCGGGTCCGGGCCCGCCCTGTCGTCCTCGCGCTGCTGGTGGCCGGGGCGGCGGTCGTCCCGCTCGTGTTCACCCTCGCGGGGTTCGACTGGTGGCAGGGATACCGGCTGCTGGTCACCCGCTACTACCAGGGCGTCGGCGGAACCCGGCCGTACGGCTACTGGGTGTGGGCCAACCTGGCCTGCACGGTGGTCATCACGGGCCTGGCGACGGTGGCCGGGCTGCGGCGGGCGGGTGCCGTGCTGGTCCGCCACCGCACCGCGCCCCCTGCGCAGAAGCGTCTCGCCTTCCTCGTGGGTGCCGCCCTGCTGGCCCTGCTGCTCGCCGACCTGTCCGGGATGAGCAAGGCGGAGACGGAGCGCATCTGGCTGCCGTTCGCGATGTGGCTGCTGCCGGCCTGCGCGTTCCTGCCCCGGTCGCGCGCCTGGCTCGCGGCGCAGGCACTGCTCGGGCTGCTGCTGAACCACCTGCTGTTCACCGGCTGGTGACCCCGCCGGCCGGGTCCCCGAGGCCGCGCGAACTGACCCGCCGCGGCGATCCGGCTACGGGAGGACTGACGGCCCCAGGTCGGCCGACCGGGCCTCGGCCGCCGCCGTGAGCCGCGCGAGGAGATCCGCCAGGGCCGCGCCGTCGCCGAGCTCTCCGAGCAGCCGGGCCTGGTCGTCGTGGACCCGACGGGCGGCGCGTCCGTGCAGGTCCTCGCCGCGCCGGGTGAGGTGGAGCAGGACGCGGCGGCGGTCGTGCGGGTCGGGTCGGCGGTGGACGAGGTTGTCCGCGACCATGCGGTCGACGAGCTTGGTCAGGCTGGGCGCCGGCATCAGGGCGTGCTCGGCGATCTCGGACATGGGGTGCCCCCGGCCGTCCCCGACGAGCGACAGGACCCGCCACTCCTCGACCGTGCAGTCCTCCTCGGCCAGCACCGCGGCCAGCCGCCGCACGACCCGCCGCTCGGCATGGCTGAGGAGGTGGGCGAGGTCCGGCGAGGAGGGTACGGACGGCATTGCCGGTGTCCTTCCGGTAGGTCTACTGTGCGCGCAGAATACGAGTCTTGGCGACGGCGCCGGGGCCCGGGACCGGAATCCGCGTTCCCCATGCCCGCACGGAGGTGGCCGATGCGTCCGGCGCCGTCCGACGGGAGCGGCACACTGTTCCTCGCCCTGGTCGTGCCGTTGCAGGGGCCGGCGGGGGTCCTCGGGCCGTCCTGCGAGTCGGCCGCGCGGCTGGCCGTGGAGGAACTGAACGCGGCGGGCGGGGTGCTGGGCCGGGAGGTCCGGCTGGTCACCGTGGACGGCGGGGCGCCGCCGGCGCGGGTGGCGGCCGAGGTGGGGGCGCTGGTCTCGCTGGGCGCCGTGGACGGGGTGGTCGGCTGGCACACCTCGGCGGTACGGCAGGCGCTGCTGCCCCGGATCGCGGGCCGGGTGCCGTACGTCTACACCGCGCAGTACGAGGGCGGCGAGCGGACTCCCGGCGTCTTCCTGACCGGTGAGACCGACGTCGCCCAACTGCTGCCCGCGATGCGGCTGCTGACGGAGGCGGCCGGGGTGCGGCGCTGGTGCACGGTGGGCAACGACTACGTCTGGCCGCGGGTGACCGCGCGCACGGCACGGGCGTACGCGCGGGAGTGCGGCGGGCGGGTGCGGGACGAGGTGTTCGTGCCCCTGGGGACGGAGGGGTTCGGTCCGGTGCTGCGCCGGATCGAGCGGTGCGAGGCGGACGCGGTGCTGATGCTGCTGGTGGGCGCGGACGCGGCCCGCTTCAACCGGGCGTTCGCCGGGTACGGGCTGCACCAGCGGTGCCTGCGCCTGAGCACCCACATGGACGAGAACATCCTGCTGGCCACCGGCGCGGAGGGCACCGACGGGCTGTGGGCGGCGGCCGGTTTCTTCGAGACCCTCGCGACCGCCGAGAGCCTCGACTTCGGCGCCCGGCACGCGGCCCGGTTCGGGGTGCACGCCCCGGTGGTGGGCAGCCTCGGCGAGTCCTGCTTCGAGGGGGTGCGGCTGCTGGCGGCCCTGGCCGAGCGGGCCCGGTCGCTGGAGGTGCGGGCGATGTGCGCGGTCGGCGACGCGGTGTCGTACGAGGGCCCGCGGGGTGCCGTACGGCTGCGCGGCAACCATCTCGCCCAACGGCTGTACCTGGCACGGGCGGACGCCTTCGACTTCCACGTCGTCGCCCAGCTCTGACCCCAACTCGCCCTCGGGACCCAATACTTCCCACGGGAAGTATCAAGCTTTGTCTTTTAAAGCAGGTGAAACGTTCGGGAAACAGCGCGCCGCGACTCTTCCGTGCAAACGACCGGGGACGAGAGAGGGCAGAGTCGTGACGGAGATCGTCGGCAAAGAGGCGCCACCGGCCGTGACGGACGACGGGACGGACGGCAAGCGCACGTACAGCGACTGGGCACAGAACGACACGCTGGAGGACTACTCGCTGCGGTACGCGCCCAAGTCCTTCCGCCGCTGGACCCCCTACGTGGTCGCCACCACCGCGCTCGGCGGCATCGCCTATCTCGCGGACTTCGCCATCGGCGGTTCGATCGCCGTCTCCAACGGCTTCTCCAGCGCGCTGGTGGCGATCCTGACCGCGGCCGTGGTCATCTTCCTCACCGGCATCCCGATCTCGTACTACTCGGCCAAGTACTCGATCGACATGGACCTGTTGACCCGGGGCGCGGGCTTCGGCTACCTCGGCTCGACGCTCACCTCGGTCATCTACGCCAGCTTCACCTTCATCTTCTTCGCCCTCGAAGGCTCGATCATGGCGCAGGCCCTGGAACTGGGCCTGCACATCCCGCTGGCCGTCGGCTACCTGATCTGCTCGGTCGTCATCCTGCCGCTGGTCGTCTACGGCATGACCGCGCTGTCGAAGATGCAGGTGTGGACGCAGCCGGTGTGGCTGGTGCTGATGGTCGCGCCGTTCGTGTCCATCGCGATCCAGGAGCCCGGCAAGTTCTCGGAGTTCACGCACTTCGCGGGCAACTCGCCGACCGGGTCGGGCATCAGCATGCTCGGGGTGGGCGCGGGTGCGGGCGTCGCGCTGTCGCTGATCGCGCAGATCGGTGAGCAGGTGGACTACCTGCGGTTCATGCCGGACAAGACGCCGGAGAACGGCCGGAAGTGGTGGGGTGCGGTGCTCTCCGCCGGTCCGGGGTGGGTGGTGCTCGGGGCCGCCAAGCAGATCGGCGGCGCGTTCCTCGCCTTCTACATCGCCGGCAGCGTGGGCCTGGCCAAGGCCAACGAGCCGATCCAGCAGTACGTGTCCGGTTTCAGGACGTTCGCCGCGCCGGTCGCGCTGGGTCTGGCCACGTTCTTCGTGATCCTCTCCCAGATAAAGATCAACTCGACGAACGCGTACTCCGGTTCGCTCTCCTGGTCGAACTTCTTCTCCCGGCTGACGCACCGTCATCCCGGGCGTGTGGTCTACATCTTCCTCAACGTCGGCATCGCCCTGGCCCTGATGGAGGGCGGCGTCTTCGGCTTCCTCAACACCGTGCTGGGCTTCTACTCCAACGTGGCGATCGCCTGGATCGGCGCGGTCGTCGCCGACCTGGTCATCAACAAGCCGCTGAAGCTGAGCCCGTCCTACATCGAGTTCAAGCGGGCCCACCTGCACAACTTCAACCCGGTCGGCTTCGGCTCGATGCTGATCGCGTCGGCGGTGTCGATCGCCGCGTACTTCAACGCCTTCGGCGCGTACGGCAAGGCGTACTCGCCGTTCGTCGCGCTCTTCCTGGCGATGGTGCTCTCGCCGCTGTTCGCGGTGCTGACGAAGGGGAAGTACTACATCGCCCGCGTCGACGACCTCGAAGAACCGCTGCTCGGCCCGGACGGGCTGCCGTCGGCGGCCACGCTGACCTGCACGGTGTGCGCGACCGACTTCGAGCGGCCGGACGTGGCGGGCTGCCCGTTCCACTCCGGGGCGATCTGCTCGCTGTGCTGCAGCCTGGAGAAGGACTGCCACGACTCCTGCAAGACCGGCCCGGTCGCGCTCGCCATGCCGACGGTGCGGTCCGCGGACTGACCGGCACCTGAACCGAACCACCGCTCCGGCTCGTGCCCCTCGGCGCGGGCCGGAGTTCCCGTCCGCAGGCCGTCCATCAGGAGCGTGCCGGTAGAGGGTGCCGATGCCCGGTCGCGGCGCGCGTGGGCGCGCACCGGCCGCGGACGCGGTGACGCGCCTCGTGACGGCCGCCCGCCGGCCGCCGCGGACCGCCGCGGCGGGGGCGGCCCGCACTCCCCGGGGGCCGCCTACCGCAAGGCGTGTACTCCTCGGTTGACGCCCTCACCCTGACCTACGGCGAGCGCCTGGGACGAGCTCTTCACCAGCCGGCACGCAACCGTCGCAGCCGGGGAGCCGGTGGTCATGGGTGGCCGTCGCCTTCCCGCGCAGGACCGGGGAAGGCCGACTTCTCCAGTGCGGGGGCGACACCGTCCTTCCAGTCGGCGCACGGATCCTTCGCCCCTGCGTAGTCCGCCGCCATGAGCGGCAGGGAGAGATGGGAGAGGTCGCCGGGCGGTGGCGTGCGCGACGACCACAGGGGGGCGGGGGTGCCGTCGGCGACGGCGGCCGGGGCGTCGGTCAGGTTCATGCGCTCGCGCAGCCGGCCGTAGAAGTCCATCGCGGCGAGCCGGACCACCCGCAGCCGGGTCGGAGCGGCGTAGACGCCGATCCAGTCCCCCGGCTCCAGGACGCCGCGCACCTGGCCGTCGACGCTGACCGCGGCCTGTCCCGAGCGTTCCAGGACGCGCAGCCCGACCGCCTCGTTCGGGGCGGTGACGACCGAGCGGTTGAACGTCATGTGCGGGGCGACCGGGGTGAAGACGAGGGCCTCCGCGCACGGCGAGACGACGGGGCCGCCGGCCGCGAAGCTGTAGGCGGTCGAGCCGGTCGGCGTCGCCACCAGCAGCGCGTCGGCGGAGTAGGAGGCGAGCAGCCGGCCGGAGACGTAGACGCCGACGGAGACCTGGCGGTCCCGGGACAGCTTCTCCAGGACGATGTCGTTGACCGCGGCGACGTGCAGCGGGACACCCCAGTCGGTGTCCTGCTCGCAGTCGGTGCGGACCTGGGGCGGCGGCAGCAGCGGCCCGCGGCCGTACTGCATCAGCCGCTCCATGTCGGCCGGCACCTCCAGGCGCCGGGAGGCGCGCATCGTGAGCAGCAGGCGGCTGTCGACGGCGTAGCGGTCCTCGCGGATCGCGTCCAGCGCCTCCCGCACCGAGGAGACCGGCACCTCGGTCAGGAAGCCGACCCGGCCCAGGTCGACGCCGAGGACCAGCGCGTCGTTGCGGGCGGCGAGCCGGGCGCCGCGCAGGAAGGTGCCGTCCCCGCCGAGGGTGACGATCAGGTCGGGATCCCCGGCGGCCGCGACCTCCTCCCCTGAGTGGTGCCGTCCGCCGTCGTGCCACACGTCGATGTCCGTGCACCGCACGTCGTGCTCCGCGGCCCACGCCCGTACGACACGGGCCGCGTCCACCGCCTCCGCGCGCCCGCCGTGCACCACCAGTCCGAGCCCGTTCACCGTCATCTCCGCCTCCAGGACACCACCGTGCTCAGCCGCTGCTCCCACGCTGTCACGGCACGGGCGGATCTGTCGGGCGGAGCGGGATCACAGTCCCAGGGAGATGGCCAGCCGGGTGAGCTCGGCGGTGGTGTTGATGTCGAGCTTGGCGCGGATCCGGCGGAGGTAGGCGTCGACCGTGTGCCTGGAGAGCCCCATCTGCCGCGCCGCCTGGAGGTAGGTGCAGCCTGCGGCGATGTGCTTCAGCGTCTCGCGCTCACGCGGGGCCAGCGCGGCGGCGGTCTCGGTGTGCTGGGTGAGTGCGGTGAAGCTCATGGGGGATTCCTTGACCGATCGATCCGACAGGGGCGATTTGTCCGTTTACAAAACCCTCACAAGGCGACGTCATGACGGTGTCCCCCGACTGTCACAGGCGCGTCACAGGCACCTCCCGCGGACGGGCGGCGAAACCCCGAGTGGCCGCCGCGGCGGATTGGTGCTCCGTGGCGGCCGGGATCATCCTGGGGAGAGAGCCGGCCGTGCAGGTTCCGCGAAGGATGAGCGTCGATGGAACGACCTCCCACCCCTCCCAGTCACCCGGCGCAGACGCACGCCGTGCCCCAGCGGGCCCGCACCGCCTCGGTCACGGTCGACGAGCAGGGTGCCGTGACCGGCTGGAGCGACGGGGCCCGGCAGCTGCTGGGCTACCCGCCCGCCGAGATCCTGGGGCAGCCGGCCGCCCGGCTCCTCGCCGAACCGGACCGGGACGCCTGGCGGAGGGCGGCGGCCGGACCGCGCTGGAGCGGGACCGTCGCACTGCGCCATCGCGACGGGCACCGGCTGGACCAGGACGTCCTGGTCCACCGCAGGCCCCCCGGCGAACGGGCGGGCGGCGCGGAGTGGCAGGTGGTGTCCGCGGTGACCGGTCCCGCGGCGACCGCCGCGGGACAGGCGCTCGGCGAATGGGCCTTCCAGCAGTCGCCCTGCGTTGCCGCCGTCTTCGACGAGGAACTGCGGCTGGCCCGGGCGAGCATCGCGACGCAGCGCACGCTGTCGCTGGCGGAGGGGATGATACGGGGGCTGCGGCTGACGGACGTCGTGCCGTACGAGGGCAACGCCGAGGCCGAGGCGAGCATGCGGCGGGTCCTGGACGGCGCCGGACCGCAGGAGATCCTGCTCCATCTGGATCCGGCCGCCCCGGAGCGCACCTGGCACGCCCGGCTCACGCCGCTGGCGGACTCGGGCGGCCGGGTGCGGGCGGTGGCCCTGACGGCCCACGCCGACGCGCCCCGGCAGCTGGTACGGCGCCGGATGCTGCTGCTCGGCGACGCCGGGGTACGCATCGGCACCAGCTCCGACGTGCAGCGCACCGCACGGGAGCTGACCGAGGTCGCCGTCCCCGAATTCGCCGACGTGTGCGCCGTGGACCTGCTGGACGCTCCCCCGCGCGCGGAGGAGGTCGCCCGGGGGCATCCGCAACGGCCCGGCGCGCCGCCGCCCGACGGTGTCGCCCTGCGCCGGGCCGCCGTGCGGTCGCTGCCCGACGCGCCCGCGCTCCCGCGGCCCTCCGGCGATGTGCTGCACTGCCCGCCGTGGTCGCCGTCGGGGCGGTGCCTGGCCGAGGGGCGGGGCACGGTGTACCCGGGCGGCGACGAGGTCGTGAGCCGCTGGGAACGGGAGGATCCGCAGGCCGCCGGGTGGATCCGGGAGAGCGGGACGCACTCGCTGCTGGCGGTGCCGCTCAGGGCGGGCGACGTCACGTTCGGTGTGGCCCTCTTCGGACGGAACCGGCAGACCGAGCCGTTCGACGCGGACGACCTGTGGCTCGCCGAACAGCTCGCGGCGCGCACCGCCACCAGCATCGAGAGCGCCGCCCGCGCCCAGCGCCAGCACACCACCACGATGACGCTGCAGCGCAGCCTGCTCCCGCAGACGCTGCCCGAACAGTCGGCCCTGGACATCGCCAGCCGCTATCTGCCCTCGGTCAGCCAGGCCGGGGTGGGCGGCGACTGGTTCGACGTCATCCCGCTGTCCGGGACCCGGGTCGCGCTCGTCGTGGGCGATGTCGTCGGCCACGGCATGCGGGCCGCCGCCACCATGGGCCGGGTCCGCACCGCCGTGCGTACCCTGGCCGACGTCGACCTGCCGCCCGACGAACTCCTCAGCCACCTCGACGACCTGGTGGTCCATCTCTCCGCCGAGGAGGCCGGTGCCGACAACGCAGCCGAGGCCGCCGGCGGCGTCGGCACGACCTGCCTGTACAGCGTGTACGACCCCGTCACCCGGCGGCTGTGCGCCGCCCGGGCCGGCCACCCGCCGCCCGCCGTGGTCACCGGCGGCACCGTCCGCTTCCTCGACATCCCGGCCGGGCCCCCGCTCGGCCTCGGCGGCCTGCCCTTCGAGTCGTACGAGACGGAACTCCCCGAGGGCAGCCTGATCGCCCTCTACACCGACGGTCTGCTCGAACCCCGCGAGCACGACATCGACGACGCGCTCGACACGATGTTCGCCGCACTCGGCCGCCCCGCCGAGACCGTGGACACCGTCTGCGACCGCGTCCTGACGTCCATGCTGACCCACCGCCCCGACGACGACATCGCCCTGCTCGTCGCCCGCACCCGGGCCCTGCACGCGGACCGGGTCGCCACCTGGGAGCTCCCCTTCGACCTCGCCGCGGTCGCCGAGGCCCGCAAACTGGCCACCGAGCAGCTGGCCGAATGGCATCTGGAAGAGGCGGCGTTCATCACCGAGCTCATCGTCAGTGAGATGGTGACCAACGCGTTCCGGTACGGCCGCCCGCCCGTCCGGCTCCGGCTGATCCACGACGACCGCACCCTCATCTGCGAGGTGTTCGACTCCAGCAACACGGCCCCGCACATGCGGCGGGCCCACACCTACGACGAGGGGGGACGCGGACTTCTCCTGGTCGGCCAGCTGACCCGGCGCTGGGGCACCCGGCACGGCGGCACCGGCAAGACCGTCTGGGCCGAACAGCACCTGGCCGAGGACTGAGCGGACTGAGCGGACTAGCGGCGGAACACCGGGCGGGCCCAGGCCGGCGGGTGCGGGGTGTCCGCGGTGTCCCGGACGACGGTCGGGGTGCGGACGGTGTCGCGGCCGGCCGTCGGGGCGCGGCCGGCGTCCCGGTGGACGGGGGGCTGCCCTGCCGGTCCGGGGCCGTACGCGGCGCCCCGCAGCGCTGCCACGAACTCCAGGCAGGAGCCGTACCGGTCCTCGGGGGCCTTGGCCAGCGCCCTGGCGAACACGTCGTCGAGCCCCGGCGGCAGCCCGGCCCGCACCTCGCTCAGCGCGGGCGGGGCGTCGTACTGGTGGGCCCACAGCAGCGCGATGTCCTCGTCCCGGACGAACGGCGGACCGCCGGCGAGCATCTCGAAGACCACGCAGGCGAAACTGTAGAGATCGCAGCGTCCGTCCACCGGGCGCCCCGAGATCTGCTCCGGTGCCACGTAGTCCAGGGTGCCGACGAACTCCCCGACCGTCGTGAACCCGGTCAGCGACAGCGACTTCTTGGTGAGCCCGAAGTCCGTGAGGTAGACGTGCTCGGGGTGGTCGCTGTCCGTGCCCCGTGCCACCAGCACGTTGCCGGGCTTCACGTCCCGGTGCACCAGGTCGTGCTCGTGCGCCGCGTCGAGTGCGGAGGCGACCTGCGCGGCGATCCGCAGCGCCGCGTCCACCGGCAGTACGCCCTCCTCGTCCAGCAGGGCGCGCAGGTCGGGCCCCGAGACGTAGCGCATGGCGATGTACAGCACGCCGTCGGTCTCGCCGGCCTCGAAGATCGGCACGATGTGGGGGTGGTCGATGGCGGCGGCGACCCGTGACTCGTGGGTGAAACGGCGGCGGAAGGTGTCGTTGCGCACCATCTCGGGGGCCAGCAGTTTCAGGGCGACGGTCCGGTCCAGACGCAGGTCCCTGGCACGGTAGACGACGGCCATGCCGCCGCGCCCGATCTCGCCCAGGACCTCGTAGCCCGCGATGCGCGTCGCCATCACCCACATCGTATCCAGCGGGCCCCGGGCCCGCGAGAAGGCCGCGTTCCGGCGGGCCGGACCGGCCGGGTCAAAGTGGCGCCGCCTGCCAGCCGGTCCAGTGCGTCACGGTCACGAGGACGACCGCGCCGGCCGGCGGGTGTTCCCGGTACTGCGGGTACTTGGCGCGCAGCGGCCCGACGAGCGCCGCGTCGGCGGGGACCACGACCGCCTCGCCGTCCGCCCGGACCCACCACAGGTGGTCCCAGTTCTCGTCGTAGGCGTCCGCGAGCAGGCACACCGACGGCCGCGCGGCGATGTTGCGCAGCCGTTTGAGGCGGGTGGTGCTCTTGGGTTTGTGGTCCACGGCGGTGACGATCCCGTCGGCGCCGTGCAGGGCGAAGACCACAGGCACCAGATGGGGGCGGCCGTTCCCGTCCACGGTGGCGAGCCGGGCCACCCGGGCCGCGGCGAAGCGGCGTCGTGCCTCGACCCCGGCCAGCTCCGGCACCGCGCGCCCCGTCCCGGTCAGGCCCGGCGCAGCGCGTCGAGCACGTCGTCGTCCGTCAGTTGCCCGAAGTCGTCGTACCACTGCCCGACCGCGCTGAACACGGCCGGGCGGTACGGGCAGACGACGAGGTCGGCCTCAGCGGCGAGCGCGTCCAGGGAGTCGGGGGCGCCGACCGGGACGGCCAGCACGGTCCGCGCGGGGCTCCGGCGCCGTACGTGACGGAGCGCGGCCCGGGCGGTGCAGCCGGTGGCGAGGCCGTCGTCGACGACGAGCACGGTACGGCCGCGCAGTGCGGGCGGTGGCCGGCCCGCACGGTAGCGGCGCTCGCGGCGGCGCAGCTCCTGTCGCTCCCGCTCGACGACGGGGGCAAGGGAGTCCTCGCTCAGGTCCAGGTGGGCCAGGGTCGCCAGGTCCAGGAGCGGCGGGTCGTCCCCGGCGATCGCGCCGACGCCGAACTCCTCGTGGAAAGGGGCTCCGATCTTGCGTACGACGAGCACGTCGAGCGGGGCCGACAGTTCGCGCGCCACCTCGGCGGCGACGGCCGCACCGCCCCGGGGCAGCGCCAGCACGATCGGGTCGGGCAGGGCGCCCTCGTCGCGCAACTCGCCGAGCACGGCGGCGAGTTCGCGGCCCGCGTGGGCGCGGTCCCGGTAGCGCACGGTTCGTCCTCTCCGGGCGGGGTCGGAGTCTCCTTCCTCCATGGTCACACCCCGAGGCACCGAAGGCCGAGCCGTCCGGGGGAACGGCCACCGGCTCCGCCTGCCCGGCCCGGCCGCGGCCGGCATCGAGAACCTGTCGGTCTGCGTGCCGGGCGCCGGGATCGTCGACGGCCCGCCGGACATCCTCGCCGGGTCGAAGAGGCCGGGCCCTGCTCCGGCCGGGGGTGGACGAATCTGCCGGGCCGGTGAACATCCCGTGTGCGACCCGCGCAGGGTGGCCGGTTCCCTACGATCGTGCCGTGGTCAACTTCCTCCTTCAGCGGACGGCTCCGCTGCCGATCGACGAGGCCTGGCGCCGGCTCACGGAGTGGTCCCGGCACGCCGACGTGGTTCCGCTGACCCGGGTCACCGTGCTCACCGATCCCCCGACCCACGAGGGCACGGTCTTCGTGGCCCGTTCCGGGCTCGGGCCCCTCTCGTTCGACGATCCCATGGAGGTGACCGTCTGGGAGCCACCGCAGGACGGCGGCTCCGGCCGGTGCCGCCTGGTCAAGCACGGCCGGGTGGTGCTCGGCTGGGCCGAACTGGAGGTGCACCCCGGGCCCGGTGGCCGCACCCGGGTGGTCTGGCACGAGGAACTGCGGATCCGGGGGCTGCCGTCGCTCTTCGACCCACTGGTCCGCCGGGCCTCCCGCGCGGTGTTCGGCCGGGCGGTCAACTCACTCCTCAGGCGGCCGTGACAAGGTGCCGTCAGCCGGTGGCTAGTGCCGCGGCAGGCAACGTTTGCCCGTCAAGGAGCGGCGTCCGGTGCGTGCTCTCGGCGTGCCGGCCGGAAGTCCTCGTACTGGATGTACTTGGGCTTCCGTCCGGTGCGGCGAGAGTGCGTGCCGGGCGTCGTGACGGGGCGAACGTTGCCTGTTGCGGCACTAGGCCACCGACCCGATCCGGCGCGCCGGGAGCGCCGCCGACGTCGCGTCGTGGTGGATCGGGGTGTGCGCGCCGGTCAGAAAGACCCCGCTGCCGCCCCGGCGGTGCGCGACGATCTCGGCCCCGATCGACAGTGCGGTCTCCTCGGGCGTACGGGCGCCGAGGTCCAGGCCGATGGGCGACCGGAGGCGGGCCAGCTCCAGTTCGGTGACGCCGACCTCGCGCAGGCGCTCGTTGCGGTCGAGGTGGGTGCGGCGGGAGCCCATCGCGCCGACGTAGGCCACCGGGAGGCGGAGGGCGAGCCGCAGCAGCGGGACGTCGAACTTGGCGTCGTGGGTGAGGACGCACAGGACGGTACGGGCGTCGACGTGCGTGCGCTCCAGGTACCGGTGCGGCCACTCGACGACGATCTCGTCGGCCTCCGGGAAACGGTTCCGCGTCGCGAAGACGGGCCGCGCGTCGCACACCGTCACCCGGTAGCCGAGGAACTTGCCGACCCGGACCAGCGCGGACGCGAAGTCGATCGCACCGAAGACGATCATCCGGGGCGGCGGGACGGACGACTCGACCAGCACCGTGAGCGGTGCTCCGCACCGAGAGCCCTGCTCGCCGATCTCCAGGGTGCCGGTGCGGCCCGCGTCCAGGAGGGCGGCGGCCTCGGCGGCGACCGTGCGGTCCAGCTCCGGGTGGGCGCCGAAACCGCCCTGGTGGGCACCGTCGGCGTCCACCAGGAGGGCGCGCCCCAGCAGCTCCGCGGGCCCGGTGACGACCCGCGCGAGGGCCGCCGCCCGCCCGCCAGCGGCGGCGGCCAGGGCCGCCGCGACCACCGGCCGGGCGGGGTCGTCCGCCCGGACCGGGGTGACGAGGATGTCGATGACGCCGCCGCAGGTCAGTCCGACGGCGAAGGCGTCCTCGTCGCTGTACCCGAAACGCTCCAGAACGGTCTCCCCGTCCTCCAGCGCCTGCCGGCACAGCTCGTACACGGCACCCTCCACACAGCCGCCGGAGACGGAGCCGACGGCGGTCCCCTCGGCATCCACCGCGAGAGCGGCGCCGGGCTGCCGCGGCGCGCTCCCCCCGACCGCCACCACCGTGGCCACGGCGAAGCCCCGCCCGTCGGCGACCCACCGACTCAGCTCCTCGGCGATGTCCAGCATGTCTCGGTCTCCTTAGACGAGGTCAGGGTCAGGCGCCCCCGAAGGGGTGCTGGGGGTACCCCCGGCCGAAGGCTGGGGGAGGAACCGCGCGACCAGCCGTGACGAACCCGCGGACGACAGCCGGCCCGTCACGGCCGCACCAGCGGAGCGTCTAGTGGACGCCCAGCCAGCCCTCAATGGGATCGAGGGCGAAATAGACCAGGAAGATCCCTGTCAGGCCCCACATGAATGCCCCGATCTCCCGCGCCCTGCCCTGAGCCGCCTTGATGGCGGTGTAGGAGATCACCCCGGCGGCCACACCGGTGGTGATGGTGTAGGTGAAGGGCATCAGGACGACCGTCAGGAACACCGGAATGGCGGTGGCCCGGTCGGCCCAGTCCACGTGCCGGGCGTTCATCAGCATCATCGCGCCGATGACCACCAGGGCGGCCGAGGCCACCTCCTGCGGGACGATCGCGGTGAGCGGGGTGAAGAACAGGCAGGCCGCGAAGAACAGGCCGGTGACGACGGAGGCCAGACCCGTACGGGCACCCTCGCCCACGCCGGTGGCCGACTCGATGAACACGGTCTGCCCGGAGCCGCCCGCGACCCCGCCGATCGCGCCGCCCGCGCCGTCGATGAACAGCGCCTTGGACAGGCCCGGCATCCGCCCCTTGTCGTCGGCCAGCTTCGCCTCGGTGCCGACGCCGATGATGGTGGCCATCGCGTCGAAGAACCCGGCGAGCACCAGGGTGAAGACGATCATCGCCACCGTCATCGCGCCGACCTTGCCCCAGCCGCCGAACTCCACGTGCCCGAAGAGCGAGAAGTCCGGCATGGAGACGGCGGAGCCGTGCAGTTCGGGGGCGCCGTTGGCCCACTGCCTGGGGTCGACGACCCCGAGGCCGTTGAGCGCGGCCGCCACGACGGTGCCGCTGATGATGCCGATCAGGATCGCGCCGGGGACGTTCCGGGCCTGCAGCATGAAGATCAGCAGCAGGGTGCCGGCGAAGAGCAGCACCGGCCAGCCGGCCAGTTCACCGGCCGGGCCGAGGGTGACCGGGGTGGCCTTGCCCTGGTGCACGAAGCCGGACTTGTAGAAGCCGATGAGGGCGATGAACAGGCCGATGCCCATGGTGATGCCGTGCTTGAGCGCGAGCGGGATCGCGTTCATGATCATCTCGCGCAGGCCGGTGACGACCAGCAGCATGATGACCACGCCGTACATCACGCACATGCCCATCGCCTGCGGCCAGGTCATCTGCGGGGCGACCTGCGAGGAGAGCACGCCCGAGACGGAGAGGCCGGCGGCGAGCGCGAGCGGCACCTTGCCGACGAAGCCCATCAGCAGCGTGGTGAAGGCCGCCGCGAACGCCGTCGCGGTGATCAGCGCCTTCTGGCCGAGGGTGTCCCCGGCCGCGTCCTTGCCGGACAGGATCAGGGGGTTGAGCAGGAGGATGTACGCCATCGCCATGAAGGTGGTGACGCCGCCGCGCACTTCCCGCGCGACGCTCGATCCGCGCCGGGATATGTGGAAGTAGCGGTCGAGCCAGGACCGTCCGGCCGGGACGCGGGTTCCTTCGCCCGCGTCGTCGGCCGTCGTCCTGGGTTCGAGTGACTGCTGGGTCATGGTGCCTTCTCCCAAGGTTCACAGGGGCCCCCGCGCGTGCCGATGCCTTCGGCGGCACGCGGGATTTGGGAAGTGCATGACCCGGGGGACGGCCCGGAAGTGCACGCTTGTGGGTTCGGCGCCGGGTGGTTGGACAACCGCCCGGCGCCGGGCTGCCGTTCGGGCGGTGTTACGCGTTGCCAGTCAGGTGTTCCGGGCGGACCGGTGTCCGGTTGAGCTCCAGGCCGGTCGCGTCGCGGATCGCCGCGAGGACCGCCGGGGTCGAGGACAGGGTCGGGGCCTCACCGATGCCACGGAGCCCGTACGGGGCGTGGTCGTCGGCGAGTTCGAGGACGTCGACCGGGATGGTCGGCGTGTCGAGGATGGTCGGGATCAGGTAGTCCGTGAAGGACGGGTTCCTGACCTTCGCGGTCTTCGGGTCGACGATGATCTCCTCCATCACCGCGATGCCCAGGCCCTGGGTCGTACCGCCCTGGATCTGACCGACGACGGAGAGCGGGTTGAGCGCCTTCCCGACGTCCTGGGCGCAGGCGAGCTCGATCACCTTGACCAGGCCCAGCTCGGTGTCCACCTCGACGACCGCGCGGTGCGCGGCGAAGCTGTACTGGACGTGGCCGTGGCCCTGCCCGGTGTGCAGGTCGAACGGCACGGTCGGCCGGTGCCGCCACTCCGCCTCGATCTCCACGGCCTCGTCGCCGAGGACGTCCGCCAGGTCGGCGAGCACCTCACCGCCGTCGGTGACGACCTTGCCGCCCTCCAGGAGCAGCTCGGCGGTCGCCCAGGCGGGGTGGTACGTGCCGAACTTGCGGCGGCCCAGCTCCAGCACCTGCTCGCGGACCAGCTCGCAGGAGTTCTTCACGGCACCGCCGGTGACGTACGTCTGCCGGGAGGCCGAGGTCGAACCCGCCGAACCCACCTGGGTGTCGGCCGGGTGGATGGTCACCTGCGCCACGCCCAGCTCGGTCCGCGCGATCTGCGCGTGGACGGTCACCCCGCCCTGCCCGACCTCCGCCATCGCGGTGTGCACGACGGCCACCGGTTCACCGCCGACCACCTCCATGCGCACCCGCGCGGTCGAGTAGTCGTCGAACCCCTCGGAGAAACCGACGTTCTTGATGCCGACCGCGTACCCGATGCCGCGTACGACGCCCTCGCCGTGCGTGGTGTTGGACAGACCGCCGGGCAGCTGCCGTACGTCCGCGCCCTCGCTGCTCTCCCACTGGCGCTCGGGCGGCAGGGGCATCGCCTTGACCCGGCGCAGGAGTTCGGCGACCGGGGCCGGCGAGTCCACCGGCTGTCCTGTCGGCATGACCGTGCCCTGCTCCATGGCGTTCAGCTTCCTGAACTCCACAGGATCCATGCCGAGTTGCTTCGCCACCTTGTCCATCTGCGCCTCGTAAGCGAAGCACGCCTGGACCGCGCCGAAGCCGCGCATCGCGCCGCAGGGCGGGTTGTTGGTGTAGAGGGCGATGGCCTCGATCTCGACGTCGTCGACGACGTACGGCCCGATGCCGAGCGAGGAGGCGTTGCCGACCACGGCCGGGGAGGCGGAGGCGTACGCGCCGCCGTCGAGGACGATCCGGCACTTGACGTGGGTCAGCTTGCCTTCGCGCGTTGCCCCGTGCTCGTAGTAGAGCCGGGCCGGGTGGCGGTGGACGTGGCCGAAGAACGACTCGAAGCGGTTGTAGACGATCTTGACGGGCTTGCCGGTGCGCAGGGCCAGCAGGCAGGCGTGGATCTGCATCGACAGGTCCTCGCGGCCGCCGAACGCGCCGCCGACGCCGGACAGCGTCATCCGCACCTTGTCCTCGGGCAGGCCGAGGACGGGCGCGATCTGGCGCAGGTCGCTGTGCAGCCACTGGGTGGCGATGTAGAGGTGGACGCCGCCGTCCTCCTCGGGCACCGCGAGGCCGGACTCGGGGCCCAGGAAGGCCTGGTCCTGCATGCCGAAGTAGTACTCGCCCTTGACGATGACGTCGGCCCGCTTCGCGGCCTCGTCGGCGTCGCCGCGGATGATCGGCTGGCGGTGCACGATGTTGGGGTGCGGGACGTGGCCGACGTGGTGGTCGTCGCGGCCCTCGTGGACCAGGACCGCGTCGGGCGCGGTGGCCGAGGCCTCGTCGGTGATGACGGGCAGCTCGCGGTACTCGACCTTGATCTTGGCGGCCGCGCGGCGGGCGGTCTCCGGGTGGTCGGCGGCGACGATCGCGACCGGCTCGCCGTGGTGGCGGACCTTGCCGTGCGCGAGGACCGGGGTGTCCTGGATCTCCAGGCCGTAGTTCTTCACCTCGGTGGGCAGGTCGTCGTAGGTCATGACGGCGTAGACGCCGGGCTGGGCGAGGGCCTCGCCGGTGTCGATGGACACGATCTCGGCGTGCGCGACCGTGGAGCGGAGGATCTGGCCCCAGAGCATGTCCTCGTGCCACATGTCGGACGAGTACGCGAACTCTCCGGTGACCTTGAGGGTGCCGTCCGGGCGGAGCGTGGACTCGCCGATGCCGCCCTTGGTCTGGGAGCCCTGGGTGACCTTGGTGGGGGTGCCGAGGGGGGCGCTGTTGGTGGGCATCCGGTTCAGACCGCCTCTCCCTGCCGGGCGGCCGCGAGACGGACCGCGTCCATGATCTTCTCGTAGCCGGTGCAGCGGCACAGGTTGCCCGAGAGCGCCTCGCGGATGTCCGCGTCGCTCGGGTTGGGGTTGCGCTCCAGCATCTCGTCGGCGGCGACGAGGAGGCCCGGGGTGCAGAAGCCGCACTGGACGGCGCCGGCGTCGATGAAGGCCTGCTGGACGGGGGAGAGTGGGGTGTGTTCGCCGGTCCGGGAGTCGGTGGGGGGCTTGGGCTGCCAGTTCTGCGAGGTGTCACGCGTGACATGTGACATAGCACTGTCCGCTCCGCAGGCCCGCCGCTCCGCGAACTCCGCCAGCCCCTCCACGGTGACGACCTCCCGCCCCTCCGCCTGCCCCGCCGCGACCAGGCACGAGCACACGGGCACCCCGTCCAGCCGGACGGTGCACGACCCGCACTCCCCCTGCTCACAGGCGTTCTTGGAACCGGGCAGGCCGAGCCGCTCCCGCAGCACGTACAGCAGGGACTCGCCCTCCCACACGTCGTCGGCTTCCTGCGGGCGTCCGTTGACGGTGAAGTTGACGCGCATCAGGCGACACTCCCCTTCTGCTCAGGGTTCTGCCCGGTGGTGCCGCGGTACGACTCCCAGGTCCAGGTGAGGGTCCGGCGGGCCATCACGCCGACCGCGTGGCGGCGGTAGTTCGCGGTGCCCCGGACGTCGTCGATCGGGTTGCAGGCAGCGGCGCACAGGTCCGCGAACTGCTTGGCGACCGACGGGGTGATGATCTTTCCGTTGTCCCAGAAGCCGCCCTCGTCGAGCGCCGCGTTCAGGAAGTCCTCGGCGGTCCTCGCCCGGACCGGCGTGGGAGCGGCCGAGCCGATGCCGGTCCGCACGGTCCGCGTCTCGGGGTGCAGGGCGAGCCCGAACGCGCACACGGCGATCACCATGGCATTGCGCGTACCGACCTTCGAGTACTGCTGTGGTCCGTCGGCCTTCTTCACGTGCACCGCGCGGATCAGCTCGTCCGGCGCGAGGGCGTTGCGCTTGACGCCGGTGTAGAAGTCGTCGATGGGGATGAGCCGGGTGCCGCGCACCGATTCGGCCTCGACCTCGGCGCCGGCCGCGAGGAGCGCGGGGTGGGCGTCGCCGGCCGGGGAGGCGGTGCCGAGGTTGCCGCCGACGCCGCCGCGGTTGCGGATCTGCGGGGAGGCGACGGTGTGCGAGGCGAGGGCGAGACCGGGCAGTTCGGCGCGGAGGTTCTCCATGATGCTGGTGTACGGGACGGAGGCGCCGAGCCGTACGCTCTCCTCGCCGACCTCCCATTCGTAGAGATCGCCGATGCGGTTGAGATCGAGGAGGTACTCGGGCCGGCGGTGGTCGAAGTTGATCTCGACCATCACATCGGTGCCACCCGCGATCGGCACTGCGGTGGGGTGCTCGGCCTTCGCGGCGAGCGCCTCCTCCCAGCTGGCGGGGCGAAGGAAGTCCATGACCGGCTCTCTTCTCCGTCTCGTGAGACTCGTGAGTCGTGTGGATTGAGCCAATCCGTGTGCGGCGGGCCCGGCTCGTTCATGTCCTGTTAACGCGGAATGCCGCCAGTACACCGCCCCTTACTCCAGCGGGGTCAGTCACTGAAACCATGAAGGAGTTGGCTGGCCAGCACGGGCATCTTGTAGATTCGTATGAACGGAGGTCATCAGTAACCCCTTGGTTTTCCTGTGGAAACGCAGGAAACGCCCTGGCGACCGCCGGTGGCGGCCCGGCAGCCCTCGGTGACGGCCCGCGGAGGCGCCCGCCGGGTGCCTCCCCCCGTGACCTTTCAGGATTCATCGTAGATTTCGAGACACAGAACGGCGGCGACGAGATGCGGCTGCGCGCACTGCTGGACACCGATGCGCTGGGCCTGCGGCTGCTCGGCGGCGAGGACGAGCTGGACCGTACCGTGCGCGGGGTGATGACCACCGACCTGCGCGACCCGAGCCGCTACCTCTCCGGTGGTGAGCTGGTGCTGACGGGCCTGGCGTGGCGCCGGGACGCGGCGGACTCCGAGCCGTTCGTACGGCTGCTGGTGCAGGCCGGGGTGGCCGCGCTGGCGGCCGGTGAGGCGGAGCTGGGCGACATCCCGGACGATCTGGCCGTGGCCTGCGCGCGGCATCGTCTGCCGCTCTTCGCGGTGCACGAGTCGGTGGCCTTCGCGACGATCACCGAGCATGTCGTGCGGCAGGTCAGCGGCGAGCGTGCCGGGGACCTGGCGGCCGTGGTGGACCGGCACCGGCGGATGATGACCTCGGGTCCGGCGGGCGGCGGGCCTGACGTGGTCCTGGACCTGCTGGGCTCCGACCTGGACCTGCGGGCGTGGGTGCTGTCCCCGGCCGGGCGCCTGATCGCGGGTTCCAAGGTGTCCGGGCCCGCGCTGCCCGCCGAGGCCTGTGCCGGGCTGGCCGCCGAGCACCTGGCCGCCACCCGCACCGGGCGCCGCGGCCCGCATCGCGTACTGCTCGGCGGCACGACCTACTCCCTCTTCCCGATCCGGTCCAGCGGCCGTTCCCCGCAGGGTGCCCGGGACGTGCGCGAGACCGTGCTGTCGGACTGGCTGCTCGCGGTCGAGGCGGACGCGGGTGACTGGCCGGAGGAGCGGCTGGACCTGCTTCAGGGTGTCACCCAGCTGATCGCGGTGGAGCGCGACCGCCGTGACGCGGCGCGGACGGTGCGGCGCAGGCTCGCGCAGGAGGTCCTGGAGCTGGTGCAGACGGGTGCGGCCCCGGCCGAGATCGCGGCCCGGCTGCGGGTGGCCGCGCCGGTCCTGCTGCCGGGGCTCGGTACGGCCCCGCACTGGCAGGTGGTCGTGGCCCGGGTCGAGTGGGACGGCGGGGAGGTCGAGGGGGGCCCGGTCGCCCAGTCCCTGCTGGAGGAGATCCTGGTCGACCCGCTGGCGACCGGCCCGGAGCCGTCCGACCGGATAGCGGTGGCCCACACCGGCGACGAGGCGATCGCCCTCGTCCCGCTGCCGGCCGTCACCGCCGAGCACGACGGCTCCGAGTCCGGTATCCAGGCCGACGCCCTCCTGGAGGCCGTACGGGCCCCGCTGGCGGCGGGTCTCGACGACGACGGCCGGGTCACTCTCGGCGTCAGCGCGGCCGTGCACTCGGCGGAGGGGCTGCGCGGTGCCCTGGAGGAGGCCCGGCACGCCCGCCGGGTGGCCGCGGCCCGGCCGGGCCGGGTGTGCGCGGCCGGTCACCAGGAACTGGCCTCGCACGTCCTGCTGCTCCCCTTCGTCCCGGACGACGTCCGCCGCGCGTTCACTGCCCGCCTCCTGGATCCGCTCCGGGACTACGACCGCCGTCATCGCGCCGAACTGATCCCCACCCTGGAGGCGTTCCTCGACTGCGACGGCTCCTGGACCCGTTGTGCCACCCGTCTCCACCTGCACGTCAACACGCTGCGCTATCGCGTGGGGAGGATCGAGCAGTTGACGGGCCGGGATCTGTCCCGGCTGGAGGACAAGCTCGATTTCTTCTTGGCGTTGCGGATGAGCTGAGGTCACGCGGGGAGGCGACCGGCTCGCGCCAAGCGGCTTCGCCGTCCCACGACTTTGTGAAATTATTCACCCACCCTCTTGGCCCCGCGTGGCGATCGGTGCTGGAATGCCGCCACCACTTCACTGCTCGACGGCGCGCTAGGGGAGGGCAACGTGGCGTACTCCGCCATGTCTGGGAACGGAACGACCGCTGGTGACGATCCGCTCCAGACCGCGGTATGGCGGCTGCGCTCGCGGGCCTGCTGGGCCGACGCGGCGGCTCTGCTGCCGTCGGACACGGCGTCGTCCACCTTGCAGCGGGCAGGGCTGATGGTCGAGCGGTGTCTGTACACCGAGGGGGGCTGGGAGGAGGCCGAGGACGCGCTGCGGACGGCGGAGGCGGTGGCCCGGACCGACGAGGAGCGGGGTGCGGCGGCGTGTGAGCGCGGTCAACTCGCCTACACCGCGACCCTGCACGGGGTCCGCGACCGGGCGGACGAGGCACGGGCCGCGCTCGGCAGGGCGGCGGCGCTGATCCCTCCGGGGGCGCCGGGCCGGGCCCTCCTCGACTTCCGCCGGGGTCTGCTGGCGGAGAACCTCACCGGCTCCCCGCAGGCGGCCCGTGCCGCCTACCGCAGGGCCCACGCGGCCGCCACCGCGCACGCCGACCCGCTCCTGCTCTCCTTCACCTGGCGTCACCTCGCCGGACTGGCCCTGCGGGACGGGGAGTTGGCGGAGGCACGGCACGGTTTCGCGGAGTCGCTGCGGATCAGGGAGGAACTGGGCTACCTGGTGGGCACGGCGCCGGCGCTCGCCTCCCTGGCCGACACGGAGTCCGAGCCCGAGGCGTCGCGCCTGCGTGAGGAGGCCGGCCGTCTGTTCCGCCTCCTGGGCGGCGTCCCGACCTGGCTGGCGCGGCAGCTGACTCCGCCGGCTCCGGGAGCGGCGACGGCCTGAGACCCGACTCAGAGGAAACTGAGAATCTGCTGTGCCAGGCTGACGCGCCCCGACTCCCCCCTCACAGGAGCGCTTCGCCATGAGCACCGTCAACGGGCTGCCGGCCCACGTCCTGCTGGTCCACATCGTCGTCATCCTGATCCCGCTGACGGCCCTCGCCCTCGTGGCCGCCTCGTTGTGGCCGCGGGCCGCCCGGCGACTGGGCGCACTGCTGCCGGGGCTCGCCCTGGTCGCCCTGGTCAGCGTGCCGTTGACGACCCAGGCCGGCGAGTGGCTGGAGCGGCACGTGACCGAGGACCCCCTGGTCCGCCGGCACACCGACCTGGGCGACGGTCTGCTGCCGTGGGCCCTGGGTCTGTTCGTACTGGCCACGGTGGTGTGGTGGGCGACGCGACGCACTGGCCAGGAGCAGGCTCCCGGCAAGGGCGCCCGCTGGTCGGCCCTCCCGGTGCGGATCGTGGTCGGCGTGCTGTCGGTGGCCGTGGCGGCCGGCGCGGTCGTCGACGTCTACCGCATAGGCGACTCGGGCGCGAAGGCCGCTTGGCACGACGCGTACCAGAAGACGGCGCAGGGCAACTGAGGAGGCTGGGGCGGGGGGGGCGGAGGCTCATCGGCGCTTGCGGGGTGCCTGCCCGCAGCTGTGGAGCTGACGCGAGTGCCGCGCCCCGTCAGGGGCGCGGGGAACTGCGCGACAGGCCACCACGCACGCGCACCCGGCCCCCGGTCCGCGCCGCCAGGGCGGTCCCGACACCCACCGCGTCCCGACGCCCGGCCCCGGCCGCCCCCCGCACGGCGGGAAGCCGCGCAAACGCCCTCCCTTGTCAGCCCGCGGCGGCGAAATGCCCGGTCGCGAGCCTGCGGACGGCGTCCTGCTCCCCCGCGGCCAGCGCCTCCAGCAGCGCGGCGTGCTCGGCCGCGTCCGCCATGAGGTCGGCCCGTGCCCCATGCAGCGGAACCGCTCGGCGGTGCAGGTCCTCGGCGATCTGGACCAGCTGCTCGTTGCCCGCGAGGGCGAGCACCGCCCGGTGGAAGGCCCGGTCGGCCTGGGCGTAGGTGGCCCGGCAGCCGGTCGCCGCGGCCCGCACCGACTCCTCGGCGAGCGGCCGCAACGCGGCCCACCGCTCGGCGGGTACGCTGCGCGCCAGCCGCAGCAGCACCGGTACCTCGATCAGTGCCCGTACCTCGGCCAGCTCCGCGAGCTCGCGGGCGCCCCGCTCGACGACGCGGAACCCGCGGTTGGGCACGACCTCGACCGCGCCCTCCTGTGCCAGCTGCTGCATCGCCTCGCGGACCGGCGTCGCGGAGACCCCGAACCGCTCCCCCAGCGCCGGCGCCGAGTACACCTCGCCGGGCGCCAGCTCCCCGCTGACGAGGGCGGTACGCAGGGCGTCGAGGATCTGCCCGCGCACGGACGCGCGCTGCACGACGGGCCTGGGCTGCGGGATCGGCGGCTCGCTGTGGGTGTGCTCACCCCGTGCGGCAGGCGGGCCGGCGGGGTAGCCGGGTACCTCCCGTGCCGACTCCTGGGACCGCGACTGCGCCGGCACCCCGGCCGTTCCGGCGGGAGCCGGGTGCGCGCGCTGGTTCACGGGTCCTCCTCCGGCTCGTCGGCACTTGGGTCATTAACGACGGGTTGTTACTGGTCCGTCAAGCACCTTAGGCGTACGAGGCGCTGGTTCAAATTTCCGAACGGATGGGTAAGGTAAGGCTTACTTATCCGACTGTCGGCCCGCACCCGATCGGTGGTAGCCCGTGCCCTCCCCCGTCTCCGCCGCCTACGCGCGCCTCGCCGAGGTCTGCCCGGACCTGGCGGTCACGGAGCTGGGGCCCGGCGAACCGGCACCCCGGGGCGGCGGCTGGGTCGGCGCCGCCGAGCTGGCGGCCGGCGGCCCCGGGCTGGACGCGTTCCTGGCCTGGGACGAGGACCAGATCCTGCGGGACGAGGGGAAGCCGGGCCGCGCCGACGTGGTCGCCACCTTCGGCCTGTACCGCTACGGCTGGGCCGCCTGCCTCCTGATCACCCTCCCCTGGTTCCTGGACCGCCGGGTCCCCCGCCTCCCCGCGACCGCGGTGTCGTACGACCGTACGGCGGGCCGGATGGCCGTACGGGTCGGCTCCTTCGCCTGCCTCCCGGACGACCCGGCGGCGGCGCTGCCCGGCGCGGTCGTGGTGGCCGGCGAGGAGGCGCTGCGGGCCGAGGTGCGGGCGGCCGTCGCCGAGCACCTGGAGCCGGTCCTGGCCGGCTTCGGGCCGCGGATGCGGCGGCGCGGGCGCGCACTGTGGGGGATGGCGACGGACGAGGTCGTCGAGGGGCTCTGGTACGTCGCGGGACTGCTCGGGGACGAGGCACGGGCCGTTCGCGAACTCGAACGGCTGCTCCCGGGCTCGACCAGGCCGTACGTCGGCTCGGCCGCCTTCCGGGTGCTGTCGGGGCCGGCCGGGGAGCCGTTGCCGACCCGGGACCGGGCGAGCTGCTGCATGTACTACACGCTGCGCCCCGAGGACACCTGCGCCACCTGCCCGCGCACCTGCGACGACGAACGGATCGCCAAACTCGCGGCGGCCGAAGCGGCCTGAGGACCCCTCAGGACCCGTGAGACCCACCCCCCGGGACTCGGCACCCGCCGGCATCCACTAAGATCGCCGACGGCAAGGGCACCCCTGCGCGGACAGGAGATTCACAACTTCCTCACTTGCCGCAGGAACTTTCCGAGGAACCACCCGTATGGGTAGTCTTACTCGAACTCAACTCCCGCCCCTCACGCGGCAGTTCGAGCAGAATGCCGTCCTGGGGCATCCCCTTGCACTTCCTTGGCGGCCTCTTGCCCCGAAACCCCCTGAGGGCCAGTGGGATTGGGCCACTATGGCGGGCGATACGCCCTATCCCAATGCAAGGGACCCCTAGATGAGACTGACCGACATATCGCTGAACTGGCTGCTACCCGGCGCCGTACTGCTCCTGGGCATGCTGGTCGCGGTGGCGGTGCTTGCGCGCTCCAAGCGGTCCGGCGGGGAGCACGCGAAGGACGACTCGTGGGAGCGCAGCGAGGAGCGCCGCCGGCGCAAGGAGGCCATATACGCCACCGCCTCCTACGTCCTGCTGTTCTGCTGTGCGGCGGTCGCCGCCGCGCTCTCCTTCCACGGGCTGGTCGGCTTCGGCCAGCAGAACCTCAACCTGTCCGGCGGCTGGGAGTACCTGGTGCCGTTCGGCCTGGACGGTGCGGCGATGTTCTGCTCCGTCCTCGCGGTGCGCGAGGCCAGCCACGGTGACGCGGCGCTCGGTTCCCGGATTCTGGTGTGGACGTTCGCGGGCGCCTCTGCCTGGTTCAACTGGGTGCACGCGCCGAGGGGCGGCGGCCACGACGGTGCTCCGCAGTTCTTCTCCGGCATGTCGCTCTCGGCGGCCGTGCTCTTCGACCGCGCGCTGAAGCAGACCCGCCGGGCCGCGCTGCGCGAGCAGGGCCTGGTGCCGCGCCCGCTGCCCCAGATCCGGATCGTGCGCTGGATGCGCGCTCCCGTCGAGACCTACCGGGCCTGGTCGCTGATGCTCCTGGAGGGTGTGCGCAGCCTGGACGAGGCGGTCGAGGAGGTGCGCGACGACAAGCGGCAGAAGGAGGAGAACCGACTGCGCCGCCGCGAGCAGCACCGTCTGGAGAAGGCTCAGCTCAAGGCCATAAGCCGAGGCCACCGGGGATTCGTCGGACGCGTCGGCAGGCAGGACGAGGTGCACCAGGTGGAGCGCGCCTCCCAGCCCACTGCGGAGCCTGCCATAGCGGCGCCGGAGCAGCTGCCCGTACGCCAGCGGCCCTCCCTTCAGCCCGTCCGCAAAGGGTCTGACCCGATCACGGTCGACCTGACCGCGGAGGACGACACAATGGCGCTGCCGCGCCTCGACTCCCTGGAGCGCAAGCTCAAGGACCTCGAGCAGCAGTTCGGCTGACCGCCTGCCGCTGCCGCACAGCACCTCGGGACGGGGGCGTGACCATCACGGTCACGCCCCCGTCCCGTCGGGTGTCGGGCGCCGACTAGGCGGCCTCCGCGTCCAGTTCGAACCAGACCGACTTGCCGACCTCGTGCGGCTGGACGCCCCACGCGTCGGCGAAGGCGTCGACCAGGACCAGGCCCCGGCCGTGCGTGCCGTCGTCGGAGTCGGTGTCCGGGGCGCGCATCCGCGGCCTGCGGGCCACGAAGTCCCGCACCTCCACCCGTAGTTGGCTCTGCTCCACGACGGCCGTCAGCACTGCCTCCCGGTCGGTGTGGACGAGCGCGTTGGTGACGAGTTCGCTGGTGAGCAGTTCCGCTATCTCGGAGCGGCCGGGCCGCCCCCAGTGCCGCAGCAGTTCGCGCAGTTCCCTGCGCGCCTCGGGCACCGCCCGCAGGTCCGACCGTCCCAGCCGGCGCCTGAGCTGCGACGGGTTTCCCCGTTCCGTCGTGTCGGTCTCTTCCCCCGCCGTCTGCGCCGAGGAGGCCCCGATGGCCACGGGACCGCCCCCTCGTGCCTGACTGTTCATGACCCCCGCCCGCACGCTGTCTGCCGGTTCCCCTCCTGATCGAACACGTTCACGGGGATCCATGCCCGCTCGGGCACGGGCCAGTCATGTCACGCCGATGACGACCGGGTGTTCGGCCATGTCCCGGGCCCGCTCCGGCCGGTACGTCGCCGCCCGGACCGCCCCGTACGCGCCAAGGGTGCCGTGGACCCGGCGTGATTCAGCCCCGTACACAACCCCGCGAGCTGTTTCACACGGTCCACGGCACCGGCGAACCTGGCCGAAACCTGTCCTTCCGGCTACTTGCTCCCGAGGCCCTTGGTGCCGATGTTGACGATCTTGTGGGTGTCACGGGTCATGTCGACGACCAGCTTCGAGGTGGTGTTGCGGCTCCAGGTGAGCGTGATGACGGCCTCCGTGTACTTCCGGGTGCCGTTGTCCGTGACCTTCCACTTGAGCGGGGTGTTCTGCGCCCGCAGCACCCCGTCCGCGTGCTCGCGGTTCTCCCAGGCCTTCAGCTTCTTCAGGTAGGTCGGGGCGATGTAGTAGGCACGCAGCGCGGTGGGCAGGTTGCCGCTGCCGTCCGGGTCGCTCTCCGCGTCGATGTAGGCGCCGTAGAAGTCGGCGATGCGGGTGATGTTGTCGGCCGGGTTGCCACTGACGGTGCGCGGTGCGCCGGCCGAGGCCTGAGCGGTGGCGCCGAGCCCGAGGGCCACGGCGAGGACGCCGGCGGTGAGGACGGCGCGGGTCTTGCTGCTCATGTCTGTTCCCCGTTTTCTGTGTCTTCGCGTGTTCGCGTGTTCGCGTCTTGTGTCTTGCGTTGTGTCTTGCGTCTGGGGCCGCCCTCCCCTCCCCCGAGGAAGAGGGCGGCCCCGGTTCTGGTGACCGCGTGTCAGTGCAGCTTGTTCACGGCCGTGGTGGTGGTCTTCTTGAAGGCCTTCACGGGCGCGTCCACGAAGCCGCCGAGCTGCCCCCAGTCCACGACGGTGACGGTGCGCCCCTCCCTGCCGAGGGCGATCAGCCGGATGTCACTGGCGCCCCAGGCGGTCACGGTACGCAGGGCGTAGACATGGGCGCCGTCCCCGACCGGGAGGGTGCCGTGGTCCTGGAACGTCGCCCTGATCTGCGGATCCTCCATCTCGATCCGGTCCGCGCAGGACACGATGTCCTCGTCGAGCTTCGCGAACCGGCCCTTCGCCAGGCTGACGCTGGGCAGCTCGGCGCTGACCTGACGGGCACTCGTGTCGAGGTCGGTCCGGAACTTCCGGTACCAGGAGTCCTGGCCGCCTCCGAGCCCGACGCCGATGCACATGTCCTGCTTGACCTCCTCCGGAATGCCGGCGGTGACCTTGCCGGCCGTCCAGGAGGTGCCGGCCCGCGGCGGCAGGTCGGCCGCCCTGAGGAAGCCGGGCGCCTTGGGTACGGCCGCCGCGGGAGCGGCGAGCGCGGTACCGGCGACGAGTGCGGCGCCGGCGACAACAGTGAGCGCGCCTGCTCGGGTGCGCTTGGGCATGGGTGTTCCCCCGTGGGTCGGTGCATGGGTGTGGGATGCCGCCGACGGCGCCGGATGGTCGGTCCGGCCCTGGTCGGTGCGACACCAGAAGCATCGGCCGTCACCTCGGCGAACGGCAACCGCTACCGCCGGTTTCGCCGGCCTGGAACCATCCCAGCCCTGCTGACGTGCAGGTATATGAGTGCCTGGGATACGGACGAGCGGGGGAAGGTGCTGTGCGCGACGACGTCGAGGAGTTCGCGGCGCTGCTGCGGCAGTTGAAGGACCGTACGGACCGGAGCTACGGCTCGCTGGCCCGCCGCCTGAACATGAACACCTCCACCCTGCACCGCTACTGCGCGGGCGAGGCGGTGCCGCTGGACTTCGCGCCGGTGGAACGCCTGGCCGCGTTCTGCGGGGCGACACCGGGGGAACGGCTCGAACTCCACGAACACTGGCTGCGCGCGGTCGCGGCCCGCCAGCGACCACGCGGTGAGGAGAGCACGGAGTCCGGGCCGACGGACACCCGTACCTCCGAACCCGCGCGGATTCCGCAAGCCCCCTCGGAGCCCTCGGCGGAAGCGGTCCCCGCACCGGAAGCGGCCCCCGCCGCCCGGCCCTGGTACCGGCGGCGTCGCACGCTGGTCGCCTCGGCCGTGGCCACCGTGCTCCTGGCGACGCTGGGCACCCTGGCCGCCCTCCCGGACGACCGGCAGGGCGCAGGCGCGGCGGCCCGGGACCCCCGCTCCGCCGCCACGACGGCCGCCGGTGACGCCGAGCGCCACGGCGGCGGCACCACCGGTCCGGCTTTGAACTCCGCCACCCCGTCACCTTCGTCCCCGCCCTCGTCCTCGGCCTCGTCGCCGTCCGGCCCCGGCGGCGCGAAGGCCTCCTCCCCCGCCGGCGGCACGCCCGGCACCCCGGCCCCGACCGCCGTCCCCCTCACCTGGACCGCGAACTCGCAGCTGTGGGAACTGGGCTGCGACCACGACTACGTCATCGACAAGCAGCCGGCGCAGGTCCCGCCGCCACCCGCCCCGCAGGACGCCGGTACCTGGGCGGCCACCCAGAACGCGGTGCACGGCGGCAACACGATCGTGGACGTCTCCGTGCAGGGCCGTTCGTCCACCGCCGTCGTCCTGGAGGCGCTGCGGGTGCGCGTCGTCGGCCGTACGGCTCCCGCGCCCGGTATCGCCTACTCCATGGCCGACGGCTGCGGCGGCGGGCTCACCCCGCGGTACTTCGACGTGAACCTGGACAAGGACCGCCCGATCGCGCGCCCGGTGGCCGGTGAGGGTCCCGACGGGAAGACCGTCTCGACCATGCACCTGCCCTACCGGGTCTCGGCCACCGACCCCGAGGTGCTGCGCGTCAGCGCGAGCGCCTCGGGCTGCGACTGCCGCTGGTACCTCGAACTCGACTGGTCGTCACAGGGCCGCAGCGGCACGGTGCGGATCGACGACCACGGCCGGCCGTTCCGCACCAGCTCCATCAAGGGCCTGCCGCACTACTGGTACGGCTTCGTGGACGGCGTCCGCCAGTGGGTGCCGACCACCGGCTGACTCACGGCCGCGGCACGTTGCGCAGGTTGGAGCGGGCCATCTGGACCATCCGGCCCACGCCGCCGTCGAGGACCATCTTGGAGGCGGAGAGCGCGAATCCGGTGACCATCTCGGCCTTGATCTTCGGCGGGATGGACAGGGCGTTGGGGTCGGTGACCACGTCGACCAGGGCCGGCCCCTTGTGCCGGAAGGCGTCCCTGAGCGCGCCGGCGAGCTGCTTCGGCTTCTCGACCCGCACCCCGTAGGCGCCGCAGGCCTGGGCGACGGCGGCGAAGTTCGGGTTGGTGTTCGCGGTGCCGTACGCGGGCAGCCCCGCCACCAGCATCTCCAACTCGACCATGCTCAGCGCGGAGTTGTTGAACAGGACCACCTTCACCGGCAGGTCGTACTGGACCAGGGTGAGGAAGTCGCCCATCAGCATGGCGAACCCGCCGTCCCCGGACATCGACACGACCTGCCGCCGCCGGTCGGTGAACTGGGCGCCGATCGCCATCGGCAGCGCGTTGGCCATCGAGCCGTGCGAGAAGGAACCGATGACCCGGCGGCGGCCGTTGGGCGAGAGGTAGCGGGCCGCCCATACGTTGCACATGCCGGTGTCGACGGTGAACACCGCATCCTCGTCGGCGAGTTCGTCGAGGACCGAGGCCACGTACTCCGGGTGGATCGGGACGTGCTTCTCGACCTTCCGCGTGTACGCCTTCACCACCCCCTCCAGCGCGTCCGCGTGCTTCTTCAGCATCCGGTCGAGGAAGCGCCGGTTCTCCTTGGCCTGCACCCGCGGCACCAGGCAGCGCAGCGTCTCGCGCACGTCGCCCCACACCGCGAGGTCCAGTCGGGAGCGGCGGCCGAGGACCTCGGGGCGGACGTCGACCTGGACGATCTGCACGTCGTCGGGGAGGAAGGCGTTGTACGGGAAGTCGGTGCCGAGCAGGATCAGCAGGTCGCACTCGTGGGTGGCCTCGTAGGCGGCACCGTAGCCGAGCAGCCCGCTCATGCCGACGTCGTACGGGTTGTCGTACTGGATCCACTCCTTGCCGCGCAGGGCGTGCCCGACCGGGGACTTGATCTTCCCGGCCAGTTCCATGACCTCCGTGTGGGCGCCCGCCGTGCCGCTGCCGCAGAACAGGGTCACCTTGTCCGCCGCGTCGATCATCGCGACCAGTTTGTCGAGTTCGGCGTCGCCGGGGCGGACGGTGGGGCGGGAGGTGACGATGGCCGCCGAGGCGGACTGCTCCGGGGCGGGCTGGTCGGCGATGTCACCGGGCAGGCTGACCACACTGACCCCGCTGCGGCCGACCGCGTGCTGGATGGCGGTCTGGAGCAGCCGGGGCATCTGCTTCGGGCTGGAGATCAGTTCGCTGTAGTGGCTGCACTCCTGGAAGAGCCGGTCGGGGTGGGTCTCCTGGAAGTAGCCGAGGCCGATCTCGCTGGAGGGGATGTGGGAGGCGAGGGCGAGGACAGGGGCCATCGAGCGGTGCGCGTCGTAGAGGCCGTTGATGAGGTGCAGGTTGCCCGGGCCGCAGGAGCCTGCGCAGGCCGCCAGGGTGCCGGTGATCTGGGCCTCGGCGCCGGCCGCGAAGGCGGCGGTCTCCTCGTGGCGGACGTGGATCCAGTCGATGGCGGAGTTGCGGCGGACGGCGTCGACGACCGGGTTGAGGCTGTCGCCGACGACGCCGTAGAGACGGCGCACACCGGCGCGGACGAGGATGTCGACGAACTGTTCGGCGACGTTCTGCTTGGCCATGGCGGTCGGGCACCCTTCGGCTGCGCGGATCTCCGGCTTCCCCCGCGATGCCCTTCCATGTATCCACAGAGGCCGCGCTCACGCCTCCCAGACGGCCGCCGCCGTACGGTCGTCGGCATACCCCTTGACCCGGACCTGGGCGTCCGCGAGGAACGCGGCGAGACCCGGCGGGGTGCGGCCTGACCAGCGTCGGGCCAGGTAGGCGCAGAGTGCGGGTTCGCCGCGCAGCGGCTCGGCGAGACCGCCCGTGCACATCACGAGCGCGTCACCCGGGCGGGCTACCGAGGCCCGGAACAGGAACGGGGCGCGGGGCGGTTCGGGAGCCGGTTCGTAGGGGCTGGGCGGGGTCGGGATGCCGAGGTCCATGGTGAGCCGGTCGCCGGCCGGGGTCTCGGAGGGCAGCGAGCCGAAGCCGAGCACGGGTTCACCGGCGGCGTCGGTGTCCACGCGCGGTTCGATGTCCTGCCACTCACCGCCCCGCAGCCGGAACAGGCCGCCCTCGCCGACCCCGAAGAAGACGCGGGTTCGGCACTGGGGGTGAGCGGGCAGCAGGAGGCAGCGCAGGCTGGCCGCGTACTCCTCGGGGGCGATGCCCTGTTCGGCGGCGCTGGCGCGGAGCTTGCCGAGGCTGCGGTCGGTGAGCCGGTGCAGGCCGGACTTGAGGTCGCCGCGCCGGGCGGCCTGGATGTCGTCGGTGAGCCGCTGGTGGCTGCGGCCGACGGCCCGGGCGATCCACTCGCACAGCTCGGCCGCGGCCCGGTGCGCGCCGGGGGTCGCGCGGGCGCCGGTGGCCATCGCGACCAGGACCAGGGCCTGTTCGCCGGTCCCGAACCGGGCGGTGAGCAGGGCGTCGCGGCGCGGCTCGCCCCGGTACCGGGCGGAGTCGCCGCGCTGCGAGACGGCCCGCAGGGTGCAGGCGCCGTACCGGGCGCCGTCCAGGACGGTGTCGGAGACCAGGTCGTCGAGTTCGTCGGGGTCGGCGGCGGGCAGGGCGGTGGGCTCGGCGTCGTAGGTGGGCGGTCCGGAGCCGACGTAGTCGACGGAGGAGGCCGAGGCGGCGGCCGGGACGGCCAGGACGGCCGAGGCGTCCGGAGTCTCCCGGGCGGCGTAGACGTCCGGAGTGTCCCGGGCGGCGTAGACGTCCGGAGTCTCCTCGGCGGCGTAGACGTCCCGAGTCTCCTCGGCGGCGTAGACGTCCCGAGTCTCCTCGGCGGCGTAGACGTCCCGAGTCTCCTCGGCGGCGTAGACGTCCCGAGTCTCCTCGGCGGCGTAGACGTCCCGAGTCTCCTCGGCGGCGTAGACGTCCCGAGTCTCCTCGGCGGCGTAGACGTCCGGAGTCTCCTGGGCCGCATACGCGTCCCGAGTCTCCTGGGCCGCGTAGGCGGGCGGGCCGGGCAGGTCGGTCCTGGTGGCGGGGTGGAGGTCCGCCGGGTCGTCGTCCGCCGGCGGCTCCTGGTCGTCCACGTCCCAGGGCCAGGTCTGCGCGGCGGCCCCGGTGCCCTCGGCGGGGGCTGCGGGCGCCCGCTGGGCCGGCACCGTCGGCGGGAGCGGCTCGTCGTCCGGCTCCGCGGTGACGCCCCGCCGTCCCCCCACCGTCCTCTTCGCCGAGGCGAAACGGTCGTCCAGGGAATCGGGCGCGGCCGTGGGTCCGGTGTCCTCGGTGGAGTCGTCGTACAACTGCCCCCACCAGTCGTCGTCGTGACGGGTGGGCCTACCCCCTGGCTGGCTCATGCCCCTAATTGTCCACCGCCGGGGCCGGATGAAAACGGGGCATCAGGAAAATCCCGCACCCGACCCCCTCCCGAAAGGCGTGGCGAGGGACATCCCGAACACCCTTACACGGAGAGGGAATCGGCGACACGCGCGGGGCGGACGACACGGAGGACGCGGAGGAGGCGAGCCGGGCGGGGAGTGACCGCAGTGGAGGGAGCGCCGGTGCTGACACGTGTGAGTCGCCGGGTGGTCCCACCCCCCACGGGAGAACCACCCGGCGACACCGGCGTGACCGGCCCCAGATCCCCCACGCGTACGCGCGTCGTGGGGCCGGTCACCCTTCGCAGGGCCGAACGCCGTGGCGACGGCCGGAAGGCCAGATGATGACGGGGCTTCCGGGTGGTCAGCTGTGCATGGCGCATCGGTTTCCCGTGCGAAGGTGCTGCGGTGACGTGATCTTGGCAGAGTGACCCGCGGTACGGCGATGATGTGCAACGGCGGGTTTGCGCCGTGGCCGGTTCCCGCCATGCCACCGCACGTCGAGGGAGGGACACGAGCCGATGCTGGCAGCGCTGGGGCTGGACGACCGGGACGAGTCGGCGTACCGGGCGCTGGTGTCCGCGGGCCCCGCCGACGTGCCGGGCCTGGCACGGCGTCTGACGCTGGCGGAGCCGGACACCGAGCGCGCGCTGCGCCGGCTGGAGCGGCACGGGCTCGCGGCCCGGTCCCCGGGCCGGCCGGACCGCTGGGTCGCGGCGCCGCCCGGGGTCGCGCTGGGCGCCCTGCTCGCCCAGCAGCGGCACGAACTGGAGAAGGCGGAGCTGACGGCGGCGCTGCTCGCGGAGGAGTACCGGGCGGCGGCAGCCGAGCCCGCGGTGCACGACCTGGTGGAGGTGGTCACCGGCGCCCCGGCCGTCGCCCGGCGGTTCCGCCAGCTCCAGCTGGGCGCCCTGGACGAGGTGTGCGCGCTGGTCACGGACAAGCCGGTGGCCGTCCCCGGGACGGAGAACGAGGCGGAGGAACAGGCCGCGGACCGGGGCGTGCGCTACCGGGTGGTGGTGGAGCGGACGGCGCTCGGCCTGCCGGGCGCCGTCCCGGAGCTGACGGCCGCGCTCGGCCGTAACGAGCAGGTGCGGGTGGCGGAGCGGGTGCCGACGAAGCTGGTCGTCGCCGACCGCGCGCTGGCGCTGGTCCCGCTCACCTCGCAGGGCGCGGAGCCCGCCGCCCTGGTGGTGCACGCCAGCGGTCTGCTGGAACTCCTGAGCGGCCTGTTCGAGTCGGTGTGGCGGGAGGCGCTGCCACTGCGGCTCGGTGCGACCGGCGTGGTAGAGGAGGAACCGGACGGTCCCGACGCCACCGACCTGGAGGTGCTGTCGCTCCTGCTGGCGGGCCTCACCGACGCAAGCGTCGCCAAGCAGCTCGACGTGGGCCTGCGGACCGTGCAGCGCCGGGTGCGCAGGCTGATGGAGCTGGCCGGGGTGTCGACCCGCATGCAGTTGGGCTGGCACGCGTACGAGCGGGGCTGGGTGACCCGGAACTGACCTGCGCGTGCGTCCGCCGTCCGGCACTCCGGGCGGATGGGAGCAGGGGAACTCCTGCTGGTCGGCCTGGTGCTGGTGCTCGGCCTGTGCGGGGTGCTGGTGCCCGGGGTGCCGGGGACGGGGCTGGTGTGGGCCGCGGTGCTGTGGTGGGCGCTGTACGACCCGCGCCCGGTGGCCTGGACGGTCCTGGTCGGGGCGACCCTGGTGCTGCTGGTGGCGCTGGTGGTCCGCTGGGTCCTGCCCCCACGCCGGCTGCGGGCGAGCGGCGCCCCCCCGGATGAGCGTGTGCGCCGGTACCGGCGCCGTCCTCGGTTTCGTGCTGCTCCCCGTGCTCGGCGCGGTCCCCGGTTTCCTGGCCGGGATCTACCTGCACGAACGCCTCCGGCTCGGCCGCCGGGCCGAGGCGTGGGCCGCCCTGCGCGCCGCGATGGACGCGGGCGGCTCCAGCGTGCTGGCCGAGCTGTTCGCCTGCCTGCTCGTCGCGGCCGGCCGGCTGACCGCGGTGGTCTGGGCCGGCTGAGCGTTCAGAGCAGGTCGGAGAGCTGGACGGCGTCGGCGAGGGCGCGCGTGCCGGTGTCGTTGAAGTGCAGGTGGTCGCCTGGGTCGTAGGCGGGCCGGATCCGGCCGGGCTGCTGCGGGTCCCGTACGACCGCGTCGAAGTCGACATACGCGTCGAAGACGTGTCCGGTGCGGATCAGCGCGTTCACCCGCTGCCGTACCGCCTCCCGGGCCGCGGTGTAGGCGCTGTACCCCTCGTAGGGGGTGAGGGTCGCGCCGACCACCCGGATCCCCCGTTCGTGGGCGCGGGCCACGATGGCCCGGTAGGCCCGCACGAGGTCGGCGGGGTCCGTGACCTCCGGGGTGCCCTTGATGTCGTTGATGCCTTCGAGGAGGACCAGGGTGCGGACCCCGCTCCGGTCGAGCCCGTCGGCGTCCAGGCGGCTGAGGGCCGCCGGTCCCCCCGTGCTGTCGAGCAGGAGCCGGTTGCCGGAGATGCCGGCGTTGAGGACGCCGACCCGGAAGGACCGCAGCCGCTCCGCGAGGCGGTCGGGCCAGCGGTGGTTGGCGTCCATGCTGGTGCCGTTGCCGTCGGTGAGGGAGTCGCCGAAGGCGACCACGGTGCCGCGGGTCACGGCCCGCACGTCGACGCCGGTGACGTAGTACCAGTGGCCGGTGGTGCGGGTGTAGGCGCCGCCGTCCGCGTCGTCGGCCCGCCCGGCGCCGTCCTGTGCGAGGTAGCTGGTCTGCAGGGCGACCCGGTGGTAGGTGGCGGGCCCGGAGTCGCCGGGGGTCTCGACGCTGACCAGCAGGTCGGCGCCGGCCGTCACGGCGAGCGGCACCGGGTCGCTGACCAGGTCCCGTCCGACGGGTACGACGGCGGTGCCGGCGCCGGCGAAGGTGGCGGCGCGCATCGAGCCGGGTACGGCGGCGGGGCCGCTGCCCTGCCGCAGGGCGACGGTGACCGCCCCGAGCCGGAGCGGGGCGCCGCCCAGCCGGTTGCTGACCCGCACCCGTACCTCGCCGCCGCCGACGCTCAGGTGAACGACGTTGCGGTACGCGGCGCCGGGCACCGCCGGTTCGGTACCGGAGGGCGCGGCCTCCCAGCTCCCGGCCCAGAGCGAGGGCTCGGGGTCGGCCCCGGCCCGCCCGCTCACCCCCATCACCGACAACAACGCCACGACGAGCACCCGCCCGACCTTGCCCATCCACACCCGCCCTTCCGAGGCCTACTGGAGGGGAAGGTGACATACGGGCGGTGCCCTGAACAGCGACTCGACCTGGAGACCACCCGGGTGGCGGAGCACGGGGAGGAGGCCGGGCGGTGAGGTGCGCCGCACAGCTACCCGGCCGCGGGCAGGCGTGCCGCGGGGCGGCACGGGTGGGCGCGGCGGCACCCGGCAAGCGCCGGTGGGTGTCCCCGGCCCTGGTTCGGCGTCAGGGCCTCGGTGCTCCGCCCACCAGCAGGTGACGGGTGGCGTACGAGCGCCAGGGCCGCCACTCGTCCGGGGCGTCGAGGCCGGGCAGGGCGACGTCGGGGTCGGCGAGGGCGCGGACGCGGACGGCGGCGACGGTCTCCGGGTCCATCCCGGGCAGGGCCCGAAGCGCCGCCTCCGCCTCGTCCCGGTCGGCGCCCGGGTCCAGCCGCAGCGTCCCGTCGGCGAGTGCCGCGGCGAGCGCGCCGAGGCTGCCCCCGGGCTCCGCCGCGGCGAGCACCGCGGGCTCGGGGAACAGGTGCGTGGGGCCGCCGGACAGAGCGTCCAGCGCCGTGCCGTACCGCCGGACCAGCCGCTCGGCACCCGCGGTGCCGACGAGGGCCCGTACGGCGGCCTCGGCCGGGTCGACGGCGCCGGGGGACCGCAGCCCCGGCCGGGCGGCGACCAGCGGGGCGAGCCGCGGGTCCTCGGCGAGCCGCTCGTCGACGGCGTACGGATCGGCGTCGAGGTCGAACAGCCGCCGCAGCCGCTGCACGGCGGTGGTCAGGTCACGCGGGTCGGTGAGGCGCAGCCGGGCTTCGAGCCAGCCGCCGGGGTGGGCGCCGAGGCCCGTACCGGACGCGCGCGTCGTACCGGTCCGTTCGTCGACGGCGGCAACCGCGTGGCCGTACGGCAGCCGCAAGGTACGGCGGTAGGTGCGCGTGCCGGGGGTGCCGGTGACCTCCTCCACGCCGGGCACGGCCTCCTGTGCCAGCAGGTCGAAGACCGGGCCGGCCTGGTAGGGGCCGCGGTGGGCGAGCCGCAGCGGGATGCCGGCGGCCGGGGAGCCGCGCCGCGCGCCGCGACCGCCGGGCGCGGCCTCGCGCAGCCCGCTCGGGGTGGTCGCGTACACGGCGCGGACGGTGTCGTTGAACTGCCGCACGCTGGCGAAACCGCTCGCGAACGCGATCTCCGTGATGGGCAGTTCGGTGGTCTGCAGCAGCGTGCGCGCGGTGTGCGCCCGCTGGGCGCGGGCGAGGGCGACGGGACCGGCGCCCAGTTCCGCGGTGAGCTGCCGCTGCACCTGGCGTGCGCTGTAGCCGAGCCGGTCGGCGAGCCCGCCGACGCCCTCCCGGTCCACCACACCGTCACCGATCAGCCGTACGGCCCGGCCGACGACGTCGGCCCGGGCGTTCCACTCGGCGGAGCCGGGTACCGCGTCCGGGCGGCACCGCCGGCAGGCCCGGAACCCGGAGCCCTGCGCGGCGGCCGCGGTGGGGAAGAAACGGACGTTGCGCCGCTTCGGGGTGACGGCGGGGCAGCTGGGACGGCAGTAGATGCCGGTGGTCTCGACGGCGAAGAAGAACGCGCCGTCGAACCGGGCGTCCCGGCTGCGGACCGCCTCGTACCTGGTGTCCTCGTCCATCACGGTTCAAGTGTGGGCGACGGAAGGACGGAGGGCTGGCGGGAATCGGACATGGCGGGGCGCTCCGTGAGCGGAGCGCCCCGCCAGGGGTGTGGCGGCCCCGCTACCGCCACCGCCCCCGCTTCGCCTCCATCGCCGCCTTGCCCTCCGCGCCCCGCTTCTTCCAGTCCTTCTTCATCTCGGACCTGAGCCGGGCGTCCGTCTTCGCGACGATCCACTGGTTCTCCCGCATCAGCTTGCGGTAGCTCTCCAGCCTGCGTACGGGTAGTTCTCCGGACTCCACCGCGGAGCGCACCGCGCAGCCCGGTTCGCTCTCGTGTCCGCAGTCGGAGAACCGGCAGCCGTCCGCCAGTTCCTCGATCTCGGCGAACACCTGCCCGACGCCGGTCTCGGCGTCGTACAGCCCCACGCCCCGCAGTCCGGGCGTGTCGATCAGGACGCCCCCACCCGGAAGCGCGAGGAGGTTGCGGGTGGTGGTGGTGTGGCGGCCCTTGCCGTCGACGTCCCGGGCGGCCCGGACGTCCATCACGTCCTCCCCGAGGAGCGCGTTGGCGAGGGTGGACTTGCCGGCACCGGACTGGCCGAGCAGGACCGACGTCCCGGAACCGACGAGGGCGACGAGCATGTCCAGGCCGTCGCCCGCGTGCGCGCTGACCGTCAGGACGGGCACGCCCGGGGCCGTCGTCTCCACGTCCTGGACGAGGTGCGCGAGGGTCACCGGGTCCGGGACCAGGTCGGCCTTGGTGAGGACCACGACCGGCTGCGCCCCGGACTCCCAGGCCAGCGCCAGGAACCGTTCGACGCGGCCGAGGTCGAGTTCGACGGCGAGGGACACCGCGACGATCGCGTGGTCGACGTTGGCGGCGAGGATCTGCCCCTCGGACCGCTTGGAGGAGGTGGAGCGCACGAACGCGGTACGGCGCGGCAGATACGCGCGTACGTAGCGGGGGTTGCCGCCGGGTTCCACGGCGACCCAGTCGCCGGTGCACACGACGCGCATCGGGTCGGGCGGGGTGACGAACGCGGTGTCGGCGCGCAGCGGCCCGCCGGCGGTGACGACGTCGCACTGCCCGCGGTCGACGCGGACGACGCGCCCGGCGAGCAGGCCTTCGGCGTCGTAGGGGGCGAACTCCTTCGCCCAGGCCTCGTCCCAGCCGTAGGGAGCGAGCGCGGAGAAAACAGTGGAGCTGGAAGTCAAGGGTGACCCTTCACAGGGCGGCCCCGGGATGTCGAGAGGTCAGCCGGTGGCCGCGGAGGTGGAATGGATGAACTTCTGGTCGCGGGCAGCGCCCATCGCAACGACAGCCATCGGTCAACACCTCCCTGATCGAACCTGACCGAACCCGGTCACCCGCGGCAGCCCCGAGGGGCAGCCGCTCCGACGTCGCCGACCTTAGAAGCCGCACGCACCGCGCCGCCACCGAATTACGGCTCGGGGGCGGGGTGACTTCCGCGCGACCGGGGCCGGGGCCGGGTCGCGGTCCGGCCTCGCGGACGGTGTCGTACCGGGCACGAATTGGTTGCGGCCGGAGCCTTCCGCCACGACGGGCGAGGGGCCCCGGGATCATGACGGCCATGAGCAGAGACCGGTACGTCGACTTCCTGCGCGCGTGGGCGATCGTGCTGGTGGTGCTCGGCCACTGGCTGATCACCGCCCTGGTCCGGGAGCCCGACGGGCGGATCGACGCCCCGGAGCTGCTGGCGACCGTGGACTGGACCCAGTGGCTGACCCTCGGGTTCCAGATCATGCCGCTGTTCTTCCTGGCCGGGGGCCATGCCGCGGGCGGTTCCTGGGCGCGGGCCCGGGCGGCCGGAGGCACGCCCGCGGGGTGGCTGGGGCGGCGGGCGCTGCGGCTGCTGCTGCCGGTGGCGGTCTACAGCGGTGCGGTGCTGCTCGCCGTCGGCGTCTGCAGCGCGGCCGGTGTGGACGCGGACACGCTGGCGCTGGTGGGCTGGGCGATGGGGATGCAGTTCTGGTTCCTGCCGGTGTATCTGCTGCTCAGCGCTCTCACTCCGGTGCTGTACGCGGCGCACCTGCGGTGGGGGGCGCGGGTCCCGCCGGTGCTGGGGGCGGTCGCCCTGGTGGCCGACGTGCTCGTGGTGGCCGCGCACACGCCCGGTGTCGGACTGCTGAACTACGTGCTCGTGTGGGGTGTCGCCTACCAGTTGGGGTTCTGCTGGCGGGACGGGCTGCTGACCGGTCACCGGCTCGTACCGCTCGCGATGGCGGCGGGCGGCGCACTGGCCTTCGCCGCGCTCGTGGCCCTCGGACCGTTCCCGGTCAGCCTGATCCTGGTGACCGGGCAGAGTCCGAGCAACACCAACCCGCCGTCGGCCGCGATGCTGGCGTGGCTGGTCGCCCAGGTCGGCGTGAGCCTCCTCGCCGCGCCGCCGCTGCGGCGGCTGCTGGACCGCGAGCGGGTGTGGCGGGCGGTCCGCCCGGTGGGCGCGGCCAGCATGACGCTGTACCTGTGGCACATGCTGCCGGTCCTGGTCGTCGCCGCCGCGTTCTACCTGACCGGCCTCGCGCCCGAGCCGGCGCTCGGGTCCGCGGCCTGGTGGGCGCTGCGCGTGCCGTGGCTGCTGGTGCTCGGCGCCGTCCTGGCCGGTGTCGTCCGCGCGCTCCGGCCGCTGGAACGCGGGCTGGGCGTGCTGTACGGGCGGACCGTCCCGGACGCCGGTCTGCGCGGTGCCTGGCCGCTGTGGGCCGGGCTGGCCATGGCCGTCGCCGCCCTGGCCCGGTTCGCCGTGCGGGGCTTCGCGCCCGACGGGCGGTTCCCCGTACTGCCCGCCGTGGGCCTGGCCCTGGGTACGGCGCTGGTGATGCTCCCGCGGTGGACGGCCGCGGAGCGCCTCGAACGGCCCGAGACCGACCGCGCTCCGGACCGGGTCTGAGGGCTGTGCTAAAGTTGTGGTGTTGCAGTTGTGGTACCCATGAACCTATGTGCGCCTGACGGGAATGTTTCTCCTGCAGGCGCATTAGTTGTTTTACCGGCATCTCCGGATGGGGCCTCTGCCTACAGATCGGAGAAGGTCATGGCACAGGGAACCGTGAAGTGGTTCAACGCCGAAAAGGGTTTCGGCTTCATCCAGCAGGACGGCGGCGGCCCGGACGTGTTCGCCCACTACTCGAACATCCAGTCCCAGGGCTTCCGTGAGCTCCAGGAGGGCCAGCGGGTCTCCTTCGACGTCACGCAGGGCCAGAAGGGCCCGCAGGCGGAGAACATCGTCCCCGCCTGATCGCCGGACGCTCATCCACCCGCCGGGGTCCGTATCGTCATGGTGCGGACCCCGGTTTGTGCTGTTCCCAGGAAGGCAGACAGCTGCATGTCCCGCAGGCCCCAGAAGCCGAACAGGCGCACCCCGTCGTCCCCGTCGTCCCCGCCGTCCGGGGCGGCGGCGCGTGAGTTCCGGCTGCCGGAGAACACGACGCCCGGACTTCCCGCCGTCGACGAATTCGCCGCCCTGGACATGCCCGCGGCGCTGCTGAAGACCCTGACCGCGCAGGGGGTGACCACCCCGTTCCCGATCCAGGCCGCCACGCTGCCCAACTCGCTGGCCGGCCGGGACCTGCTGGGACGGGGACGCACCGGCTCCGGCAAGACCCTCGCCTTCGGGCTGGCGCTCCTGGCCCGTACGGCAGGGCTGCGGGCGCGGCCCAAGGCGCCCCTCGCGCTCGTGCTGGTGCCCACCCGCGAGCTCGCCCAGCAGGTCACGGACGCGCTGACCCCCTACGCCACGGCGGTGAACCTCCGGGTGGCCACGGTCGTCGGCGGACTGTCGATCACCAAGCAGGCCGCCACGCTCCGGCGCGGCGCCGAGGTGGTCGTGGCGAGTCCCGGCCGGCTCAACGACCTCGTGGAACGCGGGGACTGCGTGCTCGGCGACGTCCGCATCACGGTGCTGGACGAGGCCGACCAGATGACCGACATGGGTTTCCTACCGCAGATCACCAAGCTGATCCAGCAGGTACGGCCCGACGGACAGCGGCTGCTCTTCTCGGCCACCCTCGACCGCAACATCGACCGGCTGGTGCAGCGTTTCCTGACCGACCCCGTGGTGCACTCCGTGGACCCGTCCGCGGGGGCGGTCACCACGATGGAGCACCACGTCCTGCACGTCCAGGACGAGACCGACAAGAAGGCCGTCACCACGCGCATCGCGGCCCGCGACGGCCGGGTCATCCTCTTCCTCGACACCAAGCGGTCCGCCGACCGGCTCGCGAAGCGGCTCCTGTCCGTCGGTGTCCGCGCGGCGGCGCTGCACGGCGGCCGTTCCCAGCCGCAGCGCAACCGCACCCTGGAACAGTTCAGGAGCGGCCAGGTCACCGCGCTGGTGGCGACGAACGTCGCGGCCCGGGGCATACACATCGACGACCTCGACCTCGTCGTGAACGTCGATCCGCCGACCGACCACAAGGACTACGTCCACCGGGGCGGCCGTACGGCCCGCGCCGGGGGCTCCGGCAGCGTCGTCACCCTGGTGCTGCCCGAGCAGAAGCGGGACGTCACCCGGCTCATGTCGGACGCGGGCATCCGCCCCCGCACGGCCCGCATCGCGTCGGGCGACGCCGAACTGACCACCCTCACCGGCGCCCGCGAGCCCTCCGGCGTCCCCATCGTCATCGAGGTCCCGCAGCCGACGCCGGCCGCGTCGCCCCGCACGGACCGGAAGACCGCCCCCCGGTCCGGCAGCCGACGCAGTCGTTCCGGCGGCGGCTCGGGCCGCCGGGCCGCCGGGGCGGAGGGCGGCCGCCAGGGGACCGCCACCGGTGCGGGTGGCCGTGGTGGCGAGCGCAGAGCCGCGGCCGGTACGGCCGCCGGCACCGCGTCCGGCAAGGACGACCGCGGGTCCCGGCGGCGCACGCCGCCCGGCGGAACCACCGGCAGTGCGTCCGGCAAGAACCCCCACGGCTCCGGCCGCCGGGGCGGCCGCCGCACCCCGACCACCTGAGCCCCCACCGAAAGCACCGCGACACACCGCCGCCCCTCGACTGCGCCACCGTCGTGGCTGGTCGCGCAGTTCCCCGCCCCTGACGGGGCACGACGAGGCGCCCTGAAGGGGCGCGGGGAACTGCGCGACCAGCCCCCGCCGGCCCGCACCCGGTAGGCGGCCGGGCGTCCCCGCGTCGGCGTGCTATCCACCTGCGCCGAACGGCCCGGGTATCTCCCCCGAGCCCCGTCGGATCAGACGGGTCGGCATGACCACCGTGCGCGGGGGTGAGATGTCGCCGTGGATGGCACGACGAGGCGCCCTGAAGGGGCGCGGGGAACTGCGCGACCAGCCCCCGCCGGCCCGCACCCGGTAGGCGGCCGGGCGTCCCCGCGTCGGCGCGCTATCCACCTGCGCCGAACGGCCCGGGTATCTCCCCCGAGCCCCGTCGGATCAGACGGGTCGGCATGACCACCGTGCGCGGGGGTGAGATGTCGCCGTGGATGCGGGCGAAGAGGAGGTGGGCCGCGCTGGTGGCGAGGGCGACCGGGTCCTGGGCGATGACCGTGACCGGCGGGGTCAGCCGGGCGGCGAGGGTGAAGTCGTCGAAGGCGACGAAGGCGAGGTCGCGGGGGGCCGCGGTCAGGGCGCCGAAGGCGAGCAGTTCGTTGCCGGCGAGGAGCGCCGTCGGCGGGTCGGGCAGCGCAAGCATCGCGGTGACCGCCGCGGCCGCCTCCGGACCGGTCCGCACGCCGTCCCTGAGCAGCGCGGGGTCGACCGGGACGCCCGCTGCCGCCAGCGCCGCGAGATAGCCCCGCCGGCGTTCGCCGAACGTCCAGGTCCTCGGCGTGTCGCCCAGGTAGCCGATCCTGCGGTGGCCGTGCGCCAGTAACTGCTCCACGGCCTCGCGCACCGCGCCGAAGTTGTCGACCACCACGGCGTCCACGTCCAGACCGGTCGCCGCCCGGTCAACGCAGACGATCTTCGTGCCCTGGGCCTGCGCGGGCCGCAGGAAGTGGTGGCTGCCGGCGGCCGGGGTGAGGATCAGGCCGTCGACGCGGCGGGCGGTGAACGCGTCGATCACCTCGCGCTCGCGGCGCAGGTCGGCATGGCTGGAGCCGATGAGCATGATGCTGCCGCGCTGCCGGGCGACGTCCTCGGCGGCGGAGGCGACCGCGGCCATGAAGGGGTCGGTCACGTCGTCGACCAACAGGCCGATGATCTGGCTCAGTTCGTGGGTGCGCCGTAACTGCCGTGCGACGTCGTCGCGTTGGTAGCCGAGCTTGCGGACCGCCGCCTCCACCCGTGCGGCGGTCCGCGGGGCGACGGCCGAATCGCCGTTGACGACGCGGGACACCGTCATCGTGCTGACGCCCGCTTCCGCGGCAACGTCCTTCATGGTCGGCCGGGTGGCTGCCACGCCACGTCCTCCACCTGCGTCACGGTTGAGCGTCGACTCGTTAACGTTACCAACTCGCACGCGTGTCAACAGCTGTGCGGACAACGGGAGATGAGGGCGCGACCAGGCCCCTCGGCGACCGGCTGCACCACCCTTGACACCCCGCTGTGGGCGCCCCAAGAATCAGCCAAGCTGTTAACGATACCAACCAGAAGGCACGACATGGCCTCTGCAAGGGAACCACTGCTCACGGCACATGGGGTGGTCAAGCGTTTCGGCCACGTCCAGGCGCTCTCGGGCGCCGATTTCACGGCATACCCCGGCGAGGTCGTCGCCCTCATCGGTGACAACGGTGCCGGCAAGTCCACTTTGGTGAACGTCCTGTCGGGCGTGCTCGCCCCCGACGCCGGCGAGGTCCGCCTGGACGGCGCCCCGGTGCGGTTCTCCGGTCCGATGGACGCCCAGCGGCAGGGCGTGGAGACCGTCTACCAGGACCTGTCGCTCGCGCCCGACCTGGACGCGGCGGCCAACCTCTACCTCGGCCGGGAGATCGTGCGCGGGGGCCTGCTCGGCCGCATCGGCGTGCTCGACCGGCCCGCGATGCGCCGCGAGGCCGTCAAGGCCTTCGCCGAACTCGGTGTGGAGCTGAAGGATGTGACGGCTCCCGTGACAACGTTGTCCGGCGGTCAGCGGCAGTCCGTCGCGGTGGCCCGTGCGGTCGCCTTCGCCCACAAGGTCATCTTCATGGACGAGCCGACCGCGGCGCTGGGCGTCGTCCAGCGCGCCAGGGTCCTGGAGACCGTCCGCAGGGTCGCCGACCGGGGCATCTGCGTCGTGTTGATCAGCCACAACATGCCCGAGGTGCTGTCGGTGGCGGACCGGGTGGAGGTGCTGCGGCTGGGCCGGCGCGTCGCGTCGTACACCGCCGCCGACACGACGATCGAGGAGCTGGTCGGGGCGATGACCGGCTCGCTGGACGGGCCGAACGGCACCGGGGAAGCGGAGGGCGCACGATGACGGCGCAGAGCGAGAAGGCGGCGGCCCCGGCGGACGTGGGCGGCCGGTCCGCGGTGCCCGACTGGGTGCGCCGCGTGGCGACCCTCAACGAACTGTGGACCTTCGTCATCCTGGTGGCGCTGGTCCTGTTCTTCACGATCGCGGCGCCGGGCAAGTTCTTCACCACGTACGACATCACCCAGATCGCCGTGAACGCGGCCATCTACCTGGTGCTCGGCGTCGGCATGACGTTCGTGATCATCACGGCGGGCATCGACCTGTCCATCGGCTCGGTGCTGGTGCTGGCCGCGGTGGCGGCGGGCGAGTACAACATCCATCACGGCGGGGCGACTTCGGGCTGGGGCACGGTCGCGTTCTGTGTCGTCATCGCGCTGGCGGTGGGCACGGCGTGGGGGGCCTTGCAGGGTGCGGTGGTGGCGACCGGCAAGGTGCCGCCGCTGATCGTGACGCTGGGCGGGCTCGGCGCGGCCCTGGGGATCGCCGAGCTGGCCACCGGCGGACAGGATCCGGCCGGGGCGGCCTCCACGCACCTGCAGAACAGCCTCGGTTTCGGCAAGGTGCTGGGCATCCCCTGGATGGTGATCCTGGCGGCCGTGGTGACCGCGATCTTCGGTGCGGTGCTGGCCGGCACCCGGTTCGGCGAGCACACCCTCGCGATCGGCTCGAACCCGACCGCGGTCCGGCGGGCGGGCATTCCGGTGGGCCGGCAACTGGTCAAGGTGTACGGCCTGATGGGGCTGCTGGCCGGGCTCGGCGCGGTGATGTGGCTGGCCTCGTACGGCACGACGTCGATCGCCGGGCACTCCACCGACAACCTCAAGGTGATCACCGCGGTGGTCCTCGGCGGCACCAGCCTGTTCGGCGGCCGGGGTTCGGTGCTGGGCACGGTGATCGGTGTGTTCATCCCGGCGGTGCTGACCACGGGGCTGATCGTGATCGGCGTCCAGCAGTACTGGCAGGACGTGGCGGTGGGTGTGGTGCTGGTCGTGGCGGTCTACATCGACCAGCTGCGCAGGAAGACCCGGGAACGCGCATGACGGAATCGCAGCACACGACTGAATCGCTCGTGGTCAAGGAGGACTCGGTGATGGGGAACATTCGCAGCAGGCGTCGGTTGCTGGTCGCAGTGGGCACGGTGCTGGCCCTCGGCGCGGGGGCCTCGGCGTGCGGTTCGTCCGACGACGGTGGCGGCTCGGGAGGTTCGGGCAGCGCCAAGGGCAAGAAGGTCCGGCTGATCACCGGGGTGAAGAGCGACCCGTTCTACATCACCATGACCTGTGCCGCGCAGGCGGAGGCGAAGGCCAAGGGGATGGACTTCACGGCCGACGGCTCCGCGCAGTGGGACGTGTCGGTGCAGCGGCCGCTGCTCGACTCGACGGCCGCGTCCCGGCCGGACGGGCTGCTGATCTCGCCGGTCGACACCAGCGCGCTGACGCCGTCGCTCAAGCAGATCCAGTCGGCCGGCACCAAGGTGGCGCTGGTGGACACCACGGTGACCGACACGTCGGTCGGTATCACCCGGATCTCGTCGGACAACGAGAAGGGCGGCCAGGTCGCCGCCGACGCGCTGGCCAAGCTGATGAACGAGAAGGGCTCGGTCATCGTCATCAGCGTCAAGCCCGGTGTGTCGACGACCGACGCGCGGATCAAGGGCTTCACCGAGGAGATGGGCAAGTACCCGGGCATCAAGGTGCTGCCCACGCTGTACGACAACGACCTGCCGGCCACCGCGGCCTCCCAGATCCAGTCGACGCTCGCCGCCCACCCGGACCTCGGCGGGGTGTTCGCGGGCAACACCAACACCGGTCAGGGCATCGCCACCGGTCTGAAGCAGGCCGGCAAGGAGGGCGCGGTGAAGGTGGCCGCGTTCGACGCCGAGCCCGACGAGATAGCTTCCCTGAAGGCTGGCACGCTGCAGGTGCTGGTCGCCCAGGACCCGGCGGCGATCGGCCGGCAGGCGGTGGACCAGCTCGCCAACTCCTTCGAGGGCAAGTCGGTCAGCAAGTCGATCGGCACGAACATGGTGGCGATCACCAAGGACAACATGAACGAGCCGTCGGTCAGCAAGTACTTCTACAAGTCACAGTGCTGACTGAGGCGTCGGGAAGGACAGCCTGACGTGCGGCCGGCGGCCGGGCGGACCCGCCCTCCCGGGTCCGCCCGGCCGCCGGCCGTGCGGGCGGCCCCGCTCGCTCAGTTCAGCGAGCAGGCGCTGCCGTTCAGCGTGAAGGCGTACGGCGCCGAGTTGCTGCCGCGCCAGGTGCCGAGGAAGCCGAAGGACAGGGTGCCGTTCGCGGTGACCGTCTGGTTGTAGTCGGCGGCGTCGGCGGTGACCCGGCCGCCGTCCTGGCTGACGGTCGCGTCCCACATCTGGGTGACCTTCTGGCCGTCCCGGAAGGACCACTGGACCCGCCAGCCGGTCAGGGCCTGGGAGGTGGTGACGGTGACGGTGGACTGGAAGCCGTCGGTCCACTGGTTGACCAGGTCGTAGGAGACCTGGCAGGCGGCCGCCGCGGAGGTGGTGGGGTCGGCGGAGGCGGTGCCGTGGTGGCCGGTGCCCGCCGTGGCCGAGGAGGTGCCCTGGGGCTCCGGGTCGGGATTCCTGTGGCCCGGCTTCCCGGTGGCGGCCGAGGAGGAGGGGGCCGCGGAGGCGGACGTGGTGTGCGTGGCGGTCGGGTCGCCCGAAGGGACGTCGGCGGTGGGGTCGGCGACCGGCTGACGGTCGTCGCGGGAGGCGGCGGCCGTCTCGTCGCCGGAGCCGCCGCCCATCGGCATCATCGACACGCCGAGCGCCACCAGCGAGATCAGCACCGCCGCACCGAGCAGACCGTGCCGCAGCACCTTGCCCCGGCCGCCGCTCTCCTTGGGGTCGCCGCCGTCGTTGTCCGCGGTGGCCGGGCGGCCCGCGACACCGAGCCGCACCTCGGCGGCGCGCCGGCGGCGCTCCAGGTAGGCGAGGCCGCCCCAGCCGATGACCCCGCCGGCGAGCGCCGCGGGCAGTCCGCCGCCGTGCAGCCGCAGACACGCGGCGGCCTCGGCGCACTGCACACAGGTGGCCAGGTGCCGGGAGAGGTCCTCGGGCGTGTCGGCGGCGGAGGACCGGGTGACCGCGTCGAGGAGCCGGGCGTAGCTGCGGCACTCGGCGGCCATCGGCGAGTCGAGATGGGCACGGTGGCAGCGGTCGCGGAAGAGTGCGCGCACCTGCTCCAGTTCCTGGGCGACGACGGTCTGGTCGAGGCCGAGCCGGCGCGCCACCGAGGGCAGTGGCAGCGCCTCCACCTCGGCGAGCCACAGCAGCGAGGCGTCGGCCTCCTGCATGTCGCGCAGGCCGCGCAGCGCGACGGGCCGCTGCAGCGGCGGTCCCGTGTAGCGGGCGGCCTTCTCGGAGTTGAGCCACAGCCTGAGGTCCGGGTCGAGCTTGTGCCCGAGCCCGCCGGACTCCCAGCCGGCGGCCGTGTTGCGCACGGCGGTGAGCAGCAGCGGGATCATCGGGAGCCGGGCGGCGCGCCGTCCGGAGCTGCGGACCGGCGCGAAGTCCGACTCGCGGGCCTCGCGCATGCCGAGCGTGAAGGCCTCGGTGGCCAGTTGATTGGCCGTCAGAGAGCCGGACGTGCACAGGTCGGCGTAGGAGAGCACCGCGTCCCAGCATTCGGAGAACAGCGCTGACTCGGCGGCGTCCTGAGGGGTCGGCAGGTCGGGCATGGGTCTCCTGCATCCAAAGCAAGGTCAACTCACCGTATCGGCAACGGAGTTGGGGGGAACCTCACGGCAGGGCCAGAGCTTTTCACGTCTCCTGCACAACTGACAAGCGGCGTGTGCGAAACCGCTTACCGGTGGTCGTGCCACGGATTTTCCCCGTCACCCGTACCACCGGTCCCCGGTCTCACGTCAACTCCCGTGCCGGCCGGCCGGAAAGCGCGCTCGCGCCCGCCGCGGCCCACAACTCCGACCCCTAGTACGGACAGCGACCGCGTTTCGACTCACCGTTCCCGAAAGTCACCTGCGCCCGTCCCGCGTCACACCTCCGTCGGTTCCCTGGCCGGCAGGCTGTCCATGAAGGAGCTGACGGAGAAGACGGCGCGGCCGGGGCCGGGCGGGCCGTAGCCGGGCGGGGAGGAGAGCCCGAAGTCCTCCATCGTCTGGCGGTAGGCCTGCAGCAGCCGGATGTGGTACTCCAGCGGGGCGCCCTGCGGGTTGGCCTTGCCGAGCGGGGTGGTCGGCTCCGGGCACCAGGTGGTGAAGCGGGGCGTGATGCCGTGGGACATGAAGAAGCGGAGCCCCTCGGTGGTCGACGCGATCGCCTCGTCGACGGTCTTGAACCCGAACGGCTCGGCCATCTCCACGCCGGCCACGAAGTTGGGGATCACGTTCCGCGCGCCGAAGATCTCTGCGGAGTCCAGAATCCGCCTGTGCCACTCGTCCCGGCCGACGTACCGCTCCTTGCCCGGGCAGTACATCTTGAACAGGTACTCGTCCCACACCTCGTAGTTGGGGTGGTAGATCTGCACGCCGTAGTCCTTGAACCGCTGCACGTCGTCCCGCGGCAGCGCCTGCGCGACCACCTTGCCGATCCACCGGCCCGGGAACCGCTCCTCGATGGCCTTGGCGTAGTGCCCGTAGAAGTCGGCCTCGTCGCGCCCGGAGACGGTCTTGGTGATCGCGCCACCGGTGAGCGTGTAGGCGGTGGACACCTTCGCGGTGTCGTAGCGGTCGATGATCTCCAGGGCTTCGAGGACCTCCTCGACGTCCTTCACACCCGTGTACGGCCGCCCGGCCGCCTTGTGCTGGCGCCAGTTGTGGTTGATGTCGCAGTACTGGCACTCCTCCTTGGCGCCGAAGTACTGGCAGACCCGGAAGACGGTGAGGTAGATCAGGTAGCCCCACTGAATGGTCGGGGCGACCTCCATCACGGACTTCCCGTTGGAGAGCTTGTGCCGGTAGTACTCCGGCATGGGCGGCACGCCGACGTCGGCGATCCGCTTCCCGTCGAGGTAGAGCCCGAGCATGCCCTCCTCGTCCGCGGCCACCCGGTACGGCGAGGTGGGGTTCACGCGCACCGACACCACGGTCCGCCGCAGGTCGTACGGGCCCCCGGTGAGGATGATCTCCTCCGGCGGCCGGCGCAGCGCGGCCTCGCCCAGCTCGGGCAGGGTGCCGTGGTCGAAGGAGAAGATGAAGTACGACTTCGGCTTGACCTCGCCGCTCTCGTTGTCGCTCAGCGCGGAGGGGTCGAAGGCCACACCGCCCCGGAGCAGGTCCTCCTTGAAGACGGCTTCCCGTGGTACGTGCGGGAACCTCTCCATCAGATCCTCGACCAGCGCGGTACGGCTGCCCATCCCGTGTCTCCTCCCGGCTCAGGCGTTCAGCTCCTCACGGTATGCCCCCGCCCCGCGGTCAGGCGTGCCGGGTCCCCTCTCGGCGCGCGATGTGTCCCGGTACGGGGGTGTTCGGGGGGAGTGCGGGGTCCGTCACCGGCGCACCCCAGGTCGAGGTCAGCGGCAGGACGCCGGCCCACAGCCCCAGTTCCGCGTCCGGTCCGTCGCCGTCCTCCGGCGCGCCGGTACGGATCTTGACGGAGGCCTCTTCAAGGGAGAGGGCGAGGAGGGTGGTGGCGGCGAGTTCCCTGCGGTTCGGCAGCCGGGCGTAGGACCACTGGCCGGGGGCCGTGTGTTCGGTGAGCAGGCGCAGCCCCGCCAGCTTCTCCTCCGGGTCGGTCACCTTGCGGGCCGTGCCGTGGATCACCGCACTGCGGTAGTTGACGCCGTGCTCGAAGACGGACCGCGCCAGCACCAGGCCGTCGACGTGGGTCACGGTGACGCACAGCGGGGTCCCGCCCGCGAGGCTGCGGCTCGCCACCGAGCCGTGCAGGTACAGCTGCCGCTCGTCCCGCCCGTACACCGTGGGCACGACCAGCGGCCGCCCCTCGACCACCACCCCCAGATGGCAGACGAACCCGGCGTCGAGGATCGCCTCCAGATCGGCCCGGTCGAGGCTGCCCTGCTCGCGCAGCCGGCGATGGCGGGTGAGCTCGGTGACCGGAAGGCGCGGGGGCAGCGGGTCGGGCGTCATACCCGCAAACTACCGATATCGCGACTTGATGACCATACGATCGATGATCACAGCAATGAGGAACGCACGAGACTACGAAATCCGCAGCCCCAGCGCGTCAGGTTCTCAGCTGCCGGCAGCCCGCCGCGTCGACTCCCGCAGCACCACATGCGTCCCCAGTACCAGATGCTGTCCGTCCGGCAGCTCGTCACGGTGCAGGGCGAGGCGGACGGCGGCACGGCCCAGTTCCTCCTGGGGTACGTGGACCGTGGTGAGGGTCGGGTAGACGTCGCGGGCGACCGGGATGTCGTCGTAGCCGGCCACGGCGATGTCGTCGGGGATGCGGCGGCCGGACTCCCGCAGGGCCTGGATCACGCCGGTGGCGATCATGTCGGTGGCCGCGAAGATCGCGGTGAAGTCGCGCCCGGAGGCGAGGAGTTCACGGGTCGCCCGGTAGCCGTAGGAGCGGGAGAAGACGCCGTCGAGGACGAGGCCGGGGTCCAGGGCGAGGCCGAGGAGTTCGTGGGCGCGGGTGAAGCCGGCGACGCGCTGGGCACTGGTGGAAAGGCCGGGGACCCGCCCGAGGTAGGCGATGCGCCGGTGGCCGCCGGAGAGGAGGTGGCCGGTGAGGGCGAAGGCGCCGCCCTCGTTGTCGTAGTCGACGACCGTGGCCGGGACGCCGGGGCCGAGCGGCGGGCGGCCGACGAGCACCAGCCGGGAGCCGGACCGGTCCAGGGCGTGCGCGAAGTGGGTCATCCGGTCGTGGTAGGCCTTGTCCTTAAGGGCGCCGCCCACCACGATCACCGCGTCGGCCCGCTGTTCCCGCATGGTCTCCACTACGGCGAGGATGCGGCGCGGGTCGCCGTGCGTGGTGCACAGCATGCACAGCCGGCCCTCCGCCGAGGCCTGCTCCTCGACCCCGCGGGCGATGTGCGCGTAGAAAGGGCCGGTGACGTCGTCGACGACGCACGCGACCGTGTTGTTGGTGGCGCCGCCGAGGGCGCGGGCGTGCGCGTTGACCACGTAGTCCAGCTCGTGCATGGCCTTCAGGACCCGGGCACGGGTGGCCGCGGCCACCGGGTAGGTGCCGCCGAGGACCCGGGAGACGGTCGACGCGGAGACCCCGGCCCGCGCGGCCACGTCCCGTACCGTCGAGGCGTCCCCGGTCGGCGCCGGCTGCGTCCGCTTCGCCACCGCTCGGCTCCCCTTCGTCAGGTGTTCAGGTCACCCTACGAGGCGGCCGGGGACGCCGGGCGGACGGCCCGTCACGCGGTCCGCTCCAGGGCCGTGTGGTCGATGGCGTGCCGGAGGCCGGCACCGGTGAGCAGCCGGCCGGCCTCCTCGACGACGGTGCGGCCGAGCCGTGCCAGCTCGTTGCCCTGCGAGCCGGCCAGGTGCGGGGTGAGGAAGGCGTTCGGGAGGTCGAAGAGGGGGGAGTCGGCGGGCAGCGGCTCCGGGTCGGTCACGTCGAGGATCGCGGTCAGGCGGCCGGTGCGCAGCTCCTCGACGAGGGCGTCGTGGTCGACGAGGGAGCCGCGCGCGGTGTTGATCAGCACCGATCCGTCCGGCATCAGGGCGAGTTCGCGGGCACCGAGCAGGTGCCGGGTCTCCGGGGTCTGGGGGGCGTGCACGGTGACGACGTCCGAGGTGCGCAGCAGGTCGTCGAGGGGCAGCAGGGGGACGCCGAGCCGGGCGGCCTCCGCCTCGTCCACATAGGGGTCGGAGAGGGCGGCCGACAGGTCGTGGGGGCGCAGGAGTTCGATCAGGCGGCGGCCGATGCGGGAGGCGCCGACGATGCCGACCCTGCGGTGTAAGTTGCCGACGCCGGGGACGATGCCGCCGTAGGGGAAGGCGCGGCGGGTGCGCAGCTGGTCGCGGAAGGCGAAGACGTCCTTCCCGGTGAGCAGGATCATCGCCAGGGTGTACTCGGCGACCGGCAGCGCGTTGGCGGCCGCGGCCGAGGAGACGACGATGCCGCGCCGCCACACCTCGGGCGTGGTGAAGCCCTTGACCGAGCCGGCCGCGTGCAGCACCGCCCGAAGTTTCGGCGCCGCGTCCAGGGCTGCCGCGTCCAGGACCGGGCAGCCCCAGCCGGTGACCAGGACCTCGGTGCGGGCGAGGGTCTCCCGTACCCGGGGGTCGGTGAAGTCCTGCGCCACCAGAGTGGGATCGATTTCTACGTGCTCGCACAGCCGCGCGAGCACCTCCGGCGGGAAGATGTGCGGCATGTTCTGGGCAGTCATGGCGAACAGTGCCTGGAGACGCTCGGGCAAGGAGGTGACCTTCCGCCTCGGTGACGCACGGATAGCAACCGGTCTCTACAGTAGGTCTCGGCCAATGAGAGGGTCAATGGACAGGCACTGCCCGGCGGGGACGGACACTGCCCACAGGACGGCCGGCACTCTCCGGCGAACGACAGGGACGGGACGGCAGAGATGGGACGGCAGAGATGACGGATCCGGCACAGACGGTCACCAACTGGGCACGCAACATCACGTACACCGCGAAGGAGTTCCACCGCCCGCAGTCGCTCGACGCGCTGCGGTCGCTGGTGGCCGGCAGTGCGCGGGTACGGGTGCTGGGCAGCGGGCACTCCTTCAACCGCATCGCCGACCCGGGCCCGGACGGCGTGCTGGTCTCGCTCGCCGGGCTGCCGCCGGTGATCGAGGTGGACACCGCGGCCCGTACGGTCCGGGTCGCGGGCGGGGTGCGGTACGCCGAGCTGGCCCGCGCGGTCCATGCGCACGGCCTCGCGCTGCCCAACATGGCCTCGCTGCCGCACATCTCGGTGGCCGGCTCGGTCGCCACCGGCACCCACGGCTCGGGGGTGGCCAACGGGTCGCTCGCGGCGCCGGTGCGGGAGGTGGAGCTGGTCCTCGCCGACGGCTCGACGGCGAGGATCGCGCGCGGGGAGGCCGGGTTCGAGGGGGCGGTGACCTCGCTGGGGGCACTGGGGGCCGTCACCGCGCTCACCCTGGACCTCGAGGCGGCATACGACATGGCGCAGACTGTGTACACCGAACTCCCCCTGGACGGCCTGGACTTCCCGGCCGTCTCCGGCGCCGCCTACAGCGTCAGCCTGTTCACCGACTGGCGGGCGCCGGGCTTCCGGCAGGTGTGGGTGAAGCGGCGCACCGACCGGCCCGCCACGGAGTTCGAGTGGGCCGCGCCCGCGACCGAGGCGATGCACCCGGTGCCGGGGATGCCGGCCGGCAACTGCACCCAGCAGTTCGGCGTGCCGGGCCCCTGGCACGAGCGGCTCCCGCACTTCCGGGCGGAGTTCACGCCGAGCAGCGGGGACGAGCTCCAGTCCGAGTACCTGCTGCCGAGGACGACGGCCCTCGACGCACTGCACGCCGTGGACGCGGTCCGGCACACAATCTCCCCGGTCCTGCAGACCTGCGAGGTGCGGACGATCGCCGCCGATCCGCAGTGGCTCAGCCCCGCCCACGGCCGGGACTCGGTCGCCCTGCACTTCACCTGGGTGGACGACCTGGCGGCCGTACTGCCCGTGGTGCGGCGGCTGGAGGAGGCGCTGGAGCCGTTCGATCCGCGGCCGCACTGGGGCAAGGTCTTCGCCGTCCCGGCGGCGGACGTGCGCGAACGGTATCCGCGTCTCGGCGAGTTCCGCGCCCTGGCCCGGGACCTGGACCCGGACGGGAAGTTCACGAACCCCTTCGTGGCGGAGGTCCTGCAGGGCTGACCGACTTAATCAAACCCTTAGCGTAATGCCTTGTCGAAAGCGCTTCCCAGGCCATAGCGTTGCCCCGCGTGAAGCACACATCACGTGACATCCGCACCGCCAACCGCTACGAGGTACTGCGGCACATCATCGCCGAGTCTCCCACCTCCCGGCAGGAGCTGGCGGCCGTCACCGGGCTGAGCCTGGCCACGGTCGCCACCCTCGTCGGGGAGCTGCTGGAGCTGCGGATGATCACGGAGGTCGGCTTCGAGGACTCGGCGGGCGGCCGGCCCCGGGGACTCGTCGCGGTCAACGCCTCGGGGGGCGCGCTGATCGGCGTCGACATAGCCGAGACGTACGTGCACGTCGAGCTGTTCGACCTCGCCCTGAACGTGCTGGCCCGCGCCGAGGAGGACATGCGCCCCGGCGAGAACCGGCCGGAGCAGGTGGTGGGCCAGGTGGCGGCCACGGTCGGCACGGTGGTGGCGCAGGCCGGGATCGAGGGCGCGCGGGTGCTGGGCGTCGGGGTGAGCGTGCCGGGTCAGGTGGACCGGGCCACCGGCATCGCCGAGTACGCGCCCAACTGGGACTGGCACGACGTGCCGTTGCTCGACCTGCTCGCCGAACACATCGCCTACCCCATTCACCTGGACAACCCGCTGCGGGCCTGCGCGGTGGCCGAGCAGTGGTTCGGGGCGGCGCGGGGCCGCGGGGACACCGTGGTGGTGAACCTCGGCACCGGGGTCGGGGCCGGGCTCGCGCTCGGCGGCGGCCTGCACCGGGGGGTCAGCAACAGCGCCGGGGAGTGGGGCCACACGACGCTCGTGCTGGACGGGCGCCCGTGCCACTGCGGCAACCGCGGCTGCGTCGAGACGTACGTGGGCGCCCCCGGCATCATGCTCAACCTCCGGGAGGCGAGCCCGCAGAGCCCGCTGCTGCACCCGGACGACCAGACGGCCACCGTGGGCGCACTGGCCCGGGGCCTGGCGGACGGCGATCCGGTCGCGGTCGCGGTCGTACGGGACACGGCCCGGTACATCGGCGCCGGGATCGCCAACCTGGTCAATCTGCTCAACCCCGAACTGGTCGTGCTCAGCAGCTGGGTGGCCCGCGGACTCGGCGAGCCGCTGCTGGCCGAGGTGCGCGAGGCGGTCCGGCGGCACGCGCTCGGACGGCCGTTCGCCGCCACCGAGATCGTCCTCTCCCCCATCCCGACCGACCCGGTCTGCCTCGGCGCGGCCACGTTCGCCCTGGAGGGCGCGCTGCGGTCGGTGGGCCTGCGCAACGGCGGACGGCCGGGCCGCACCGTGCCGGCCGCCCGCTGACCGCCTCCGCCTTCCCGGCCGTCGATCCGGTCCGCCCGGCCGTGGACGCCGCCGTCCAGGTGATCGATTAGTCCACATCGCCCGTCGATTAGTCCATTGCCGGGCTACTCGGCGCTCTGCGACCGTCGTGGCGTATCCGCGGCCGGTCGGCCTCCCAAGCCGACCGGCCGTACGTCGTGCACGGAACGAGGGAGTACCCAGCGTGGCCGGAACCATCGAGGTCCGCGGTCTGTCCCGCACCTTCCACACCACCGTCCGGCGCCCCGGTTTCGCGGGCGCCCTGCGGTCCCTGGTCAACCCCGAACGCGTCGAGAAGCAGGCGGTCTCCGAGATCACCTTCGACGTCGCCCCGGGCGAACTCCTCGCCCTGCTCGGCCCGAACGGCGCGGGCAAGTCGACCACCATCAAGATGCTCACCGGGATCCTCACCCCGACCGCCGGCGAGGCCCGGGTCGCGGGCGTGGTGCCGTACCGGGAACGGGAGCGCAACGCCCGCAACATCGGGGCGGTGTTCGGGCAGCGGACCCAGCTGTGGTGGGACCTGCCGGTGCGGGAGTCGTTCGCGATCCTGCGGGACATCTACGAGGTGCCGAAGGCCGAACACGCGGCACGCCTGCGGGAGTTCGACGACCTCCTCGAACTCTCCGCCTTCTGGGACACCCGGGTGCGGCACCTCTCGCTCGGCCAGCGGGTGCGCTGCGACCTGGCCGCCGCCCTGCTGCACGACCCGCCGGTCGTCTTCCTGGACGAGCCGACCATCGGCATGGACGTGGTGGTGAAGGAGCAGGTCCGCGAGTTCCTGCGCTACCAGGTGGCCGAGCGCGGCCGTACCGTCCTGCTCACCACGCACGACATGACCGAGGTCGAGCGGCTCGCCGAGCGGGTGGTGCTGGTCAACCACGGGCGGCTGGTGCTGGACGGCACCCTGGACGAGATGCGCCGCCGGTTCGGCTCGACCTGGCAGGTGCGGGCCACCCTCGCCGACGCGCACACCCCGGTCGGCCCGCTGCCCGGCATCGCCCTGCTCCACCGGGAGGGCCCGCAGGTGGTGTTCGGCCCGGACGGCGCCGCGGCGCCCACGGTCCACGAGGCACTGAAACAGGTCATCGAGCGGTACGAGGTGACCGGCGTGGCGGTGGACGAGGCGGACCTGGAGGACGTCATGCGGGCGGCCTACGCGCAGGCGAAGGCCGAGGCGGTCTGAGATGGCCCTCCTGTACGCCTGGCGCGCCGCCCGGGTCACCCCGCTCGGCGAGCTGTACACCCCGCCCCGGATGACCGGGGTGCTGCTGCGGCTGACCGTGCAGGTGGTGCTGGTCGCCTCGCTGTGGCGGGGCCTGTACGCCCAGTCGGGTACGACGGCGGGCATGGACCGCGGGCAGGCGGTCACCTACGCGGTGCTGGCCGTGCTCGCCTCCCGGCTGCGGGAGCTGGACCAGTACGCGGGCCGGGACTCGGTCATGCAGCACATGCACTTCGGCACGATCGTCTACTGGTACCTGCGCCCGCTGCCGCCTCAGCGCTATCACGCGCTGCGCGCGGTCGGCGAGCAACTGTACGGGCTGGCCTGGGCGTCGGCGGGGTACGCGGTCTGTCTGGCGGCCGGAGTGGTGGATCCCCCGCGGTCGGCCTCGGTGGCCGCGGTGTCCGCGCTCAGTCTGCTGCTCGGTCAGCTGGTCCTGTACTACGTCATGCTCCTCATCGACCAGTTCTGCTTCTGGACGCTGCGCAACAGCGCGGCGATGCTGATCCTGGTCTTCGCGCAGAACCTGCTGTCCGGGGTGTACGCCCCGCTGTGGTTCTTCCCGCACTGGTTCATCACGCTCAGCTCCGTCCTGCCCTTCCAGGCGACGCTGAGTGTGCCGCTGTCGCTCTACGTGGGCCGGATCCCGTTGTCGGACGCCGGTCTCCAGCTCGGCGTCCAGGCCGGCTGGGTCGTGGCGCTGCACCTCTTCACCCGTTTCGTGTGGCGGCGAGCCGCCCGCCGTGTCATCTCCCAGGGAGGCTGAGGCCGTTGAACGCCGTCCGGATCGCCTGGCGCATCACGCGCCTCAACTTCCGTGCGCAGCTGGAGTACCGCACCGAGTTCCTGATGATGATCGCGATCGGCGCGGTCTGGCAGGTGTCGGTGATCGTGTTCGCCACGGTGCTGCTCACCCGGTTCACCGGGATGGGCGGCTGGGACAGCTCGGACGTCCTGCTCATCCCGGCCACGCGGATGCTGGCGCACGGTCTGTTCGTGCTGCTGCTGGGCCGGGTGCACGGTGTGGGCCGGTACATCCAGGAGGGCAGGATCGACGCCTACCTGCTGCGTCCGCTGCCCGTCCACCGGCAGGTGCAGCTGGAGTACTTCCCCACCAACGCGATCGGCGACCTGACGGTGGCCGCCGGTCTGATGGCGGGCGCGCTCGGCCGCAGTCACCTCGACTGGTCGGCGGGCCGCGTCTCCTACCTGATCGCGGCGGTGCTGGGCGGGATGCTGCTGGAGGCGGCCCTGTTCACGGTGGTGGCCTGTGCCTCGCTGCGCTACCCGGCCGCCGACTACTGGAGCCGCTGGCTGGAGGAACTCCTCGGCACCTTCGGCAGCTACCCGCTGAACGTGCTGCCCCGGGCGGTCGGCGGACTGCTCACCTACGGCCTTCCGCTGGCCTTCGTCGCCTACCTCCCTGCCGCGGTCCTCACCGGCCACGGCCACTCCGCCGTCGTCCCCTACTGGCTGGCGGCGGGCTCGCCCCTGGTCGGACTGCTGGCGTACCTGGCGTCGAGGTGGCTGTGGCGGTGGGCGCTGGGGCACTACACGGGGGTGAACGGCTGACCCGGCACCAGCCCACCACCGAGCACCTCTCCGACCTGCCGCCCGCTCTGCTGATCGTCGACGAGGCCGACGTGCTGCGCGACGAGGGCGACGCGTACGCCGCCAAGCTCCGGGCGGCCGACGTCCCGGTGACCACGGTGCGCTACGACGGCACGGTCCACGACTTCATGATGTTCGACTCGCTCAGCGAGTCCGAGGCCGCCCGCGGTGCCGTCGACCAGGCCACGACGTTCCTGCGCAACGCCCTCGGCACCGACCGGGACCAGGGGGACGTCCGCCCGCGGATCGGCGTCGTGGCCACCGCGGCTCAGCCCTCCGCGGTGTGCCGCACGTCCACGCCGGAGTCGTGCCACCGGATCCGGATCCCAGGGCCCCCGCTCCACAGAACGGTCAGCTCCCGCTCCCCTTCGGCGCGGACGGTCACCGTCTCTTCCAGCGGTTCGGCGTCCACCGCCCCGGTGAGCCGGCTCAGGGCGACGAACAGGGTCGGGCCCTCCCCCGTGACCCCGGTCAACGTGTCGTCGAGGCCCACGGCGGGCAGCAGTTCGGACCGCAGGCCTTCCGGTGCCGCCCACCCGGTCGCCCGCACGGACGTCCCGGGTTCCGCCCCCGACACCAGGAAGGCCCGCACCTCCACGGCCCCGCGCACGAGGACGACCGCGGTCACCCGGGCGCCCGCACCGGCCGCATGCCGCGAGGCCGCCCAGTCCTCCCCCACGCCCAGCGGCTCGATCCGCGTGCGGCTCGGGTCGTCGCCGACGAGCACGCTGTTGTCGTACGACGCCGAGGGCGCGGTGACGGTCGAGTAGCCGAGCCGGGTGTAGTAGGGGTCGTAGCGGACGTCCTCGCTGCCGTGGTTGTGAAGGCGGATCACCCCGTCCGCACGCGTGGACTGGAGCAGCCAGTTGGCGGGTGCGATCGGGGTGACCGCGTCGGTGCGCTCCACCGGGCCCGGTTCCTCGGTGGCCGTCCACACGGCGTGGTCCGGCGGGAGCAGCAGGCCGAGGAAGCCCTTGCTCGCCCAGTACGGGGAGGCCGGGCCCGAATAGCCCTGCAGGACGGCGGTGTCGGGACCGTGCCAGCCGAGGGTCAGGAGCCCGTGGGCGTCCACCGCGCCCCGGTCCAGGAAGTACTTCAGCGCTCCGGAGGCCAGCCGCCGGGTCTCTCCGGGGGACAGGGGCGTACGGCCGATGAGCGCGCCCAGCCACAGCGGGGCGGTGGCCGCGAAGCGGTACGTCAGGGAGCGGCCCTGGTGCATGGGGGCGCCGTCGCCGCCGAACAGGCGGGCGTAGTCGACGAGATGGCGTTCCAGGCGGCCGCCGTACAGGTCGAGCAGCTTCTCGTCGTCGGCGAGCCAGGCGTGCAGCACCGGGTAGAGGTGCATCGCCCAGCCGTTGTAGTAGTCGTACTTGCGGCCGTCGCCGTCCGTGTACCAGCCGTCGCCGGCGTACCAGTCCTCGATGCGGGCCAGCCCGCGCTCGACGGCCCGCTGCGCGGCCTCCCGCTCGTGTCCGGTCTCGGCCAGAAAGCCGCCGACCGTCACCGGGAACAACTCCCAGTTGCAGGGCCAGGGTTCGGCGTTCAGCGCGTCGGCGAGCCAGGCCGCGGCGCGCTGCCGTACGGCGTCGTCGAGCCGGTCCCAGAGCAGCGGGCGGGTCAGGCGCAGGGCCAGGGCGATCGAGGCGGCCTCGACCAGCGGCTGGCTGCGGTCCTCGATGCGCGGCCAGACGCCCGACACACCGGCCGCGAGGCCGTCCGCGTACCGCTGGAGCACGGTCTCGTCCCGGCGGAAGGCGGCGAGGAGCAGGGTGCGGGCGTAGCCCTCCAGGCCGTCGGAGAGCCGGCCCGACCAGCTCTGGTGGTCGCCGGGGAGGTGGTAGAGGGCGCGGTCCGGGGTGGCGTACGGCTCGACGGCGGCGAGCAGCACGTCGGCCGCGGCCTCCCAGTGGGCGCGGGTGTAGCCGGTGCGCGGGCTGGGGCCGCGGTCCTCGGGAGGCAGCTGCATCGGGGCTCTTTCTCGTTCGTACCGAATCTCGTTCGTACCGGACCTCGTACCGACCTCGCGCCGTCAAGACCTGGGGCGCCCCGGTTCCGGTCGGGACGCCCCAGGCGCTCATCCCGCCCGCACGGTGCCCCGGGACACCAGGTGCTGGGCGAGCAGTTCGGCTTCGTCTCGTCGTGCAGGTACAGCGCCTTGGAGCCCTCCGCGCCGAGGGACTCCACCAGCGCCTTGGTCGTCGCCGTGAGGTCGACCAGCGGCACGTCCTCGGCGGCGGCGACCGAGCGGATCACCTCAGGATGATTGACGCCGAGCCCGTTGACCAGAAGCGCGGTGTCGTTGTTCGGCGTGCCGTCGGCACCGAACCAGCGGCACACGATGGGTGTGACCGACACCGGCCGCCCGCCCTTCTCCGTCTTGTCGTTGTGCGCCGGCCGGACGGTACCCAGAGGTGCGACGGCGGTCTCGGGGAGGAGCGAGCGGCGGGTCTCGCCGCCGATGCTCGTGGCGGACGCAGGCGGCGAGGACGGCCGCGGGGAGCGCGATGGCGCGGGCACCGTTGAAACGTCTCACCCGGGACTCCTCCGTCGTGGCGACACCCTGGCGCGGACCGTACCCCAATCTGACAAGCGCTTTCCAGCCCCTGGATCGATTTCCATGAACTGCCAACTCCATGAAAACGAAGGCACTTTCGCGAAATCGATTCAACGTGTGCGTGAAGGCCGGCCTGTTCCTCGACGACGAGCCGGGCTCCTGGACCTACGCGCCCGCCCCCTGCAGCACGCTGAAGATCTACGTGGCGAGCGGCTCGGGGACGACGCCATTCCTCAGCGCCGGCACGTCGATCGACGCGATCGACCTGCCGGCCTGAGCCGAGGCACCGTCACGTTCCGCGTGCCCACTGCTGGTTCGTGCCGCCGTTGCACGCGTACGTGATGACGGCGGCCGAGTTGGCGGTGGACACGCCGCTCACGTCCAGGCACTCACCGGACGTCCGGGCCTTGATGTTCACGTACGAGCCGGAGGTGACGACCGACCACTGCTGGGCGGTGGCGCCGGTGCAGTCCTCCTGGGTGACGTTCGTGTCGTTCTCCTGGAGGCAGAGCGAGCTGCCGCGGCCCAGCAGCTCGTAGTAGCCGGTGCCCAGGTCCTTGAACCACCACTTCTGGTTGGTGCCGCCGTTGCAGGTGTACTGGCTGATCGCGACGGCCTCCCGGAGGGACTGGTTCGGCACGTCGGCGCACTTGCCGCTGTGCCGCGCGATCAGCGTGTCGTAGGTGGCGCTGGTGCCGGTGACCGTGCCGGCGGCCGTGTCGACGGAGATCTCCGGATACCAGGACATCGACATCGAGGTGTCGGTCGGGAAGGTCAACGGCAGCCAGACGTAACGGGAGTCGTTGACCGTGCCGCCGAAGGAGTTGCCCCAGCGGTCGCCCATGTAGAGGTACGAGGTGCCCGAAGTGCCGCTCACCGGGAGGACGTACGCGGTCTGGGAACCGTACGCCGTGGAGTCGCCGACGTTGGTCCAGGAGGTCCAGGGTCCGGCGAGCGAGCCGGCGGTGGCGTACTTCTGCTGGTTGGGGTTCCAGCCGGTGGCGGCCGAGGTCAGCATGAAGTAGACGCCGCCCCGCTTGAAGAGGGCCGGGGCCTCGCGGCCGGCGCCGGCCCAGGGGTTGGCGACCAGGCCGGCGATGCCGGTGTAGTCGGCGGTGAGCTTGTAGATGTGCAGGTCGGCGTTCTCGTTGGCGGCCGAGACCATGTAGGCGGTGCCGTCGGTGTCGACGAAGGTGGTCAGGTCGCGGGACATGTACTGGCCGAGCGGCTGGAAGCTGCCCCGGTAGGTGTAGGTGCCGTCGACGGTGTCGGAGACGGCGACGGCGGCGCGGGCCTGGCTGTAGTCGACGCCGTTCTCCTTGTGCATCCACATCACGAACTCGCCGGTGGACGCGTTGTAGATGACCTTTGGGCGCTCGATGTAGGCGGTGCCGAGTTCGGCGGCGGAGGACTGGGTGAGGACGTGGCCCCGGAACTCCCAGGTCTTCAGGTCGTTGGAGCGGTAGGCGTCCACCGACTTGAAGGTGTTGTCGGAGTTGCGGTCCTCGCCGAACCAGTAGTAGTAGCTGCCGACCTTGATGACCCCGCCGCCGTGGGCGTGGACGACGTTCCCGGAGGTGTCGGTGAAGCGGGTGCCGTTGGTGACGGTCTGGGCGGCGGCCGCGGCCGGTCCCGCGGCGGCCAGGGCGCCGACCACCGCCAGACAGAGGGACAGCAGGATCGCGCACGCACGTCTCATCTCACACACGCTCCTTGATTGTTCCTGGTGGGTTCTGGGGGATTCTGAGATCGGCGAAAAGGTAAGGGCGCGTCACGAGAAGGTCAACGGGTCCGGCACGACAAGGGGGAAAGCGATTTCTGAACGAGCGGGTCGCGGGCGCGTCTTCGGTTGTCCACGGCAGTGCGGCCCCGCCTCCGGTCAGGTGCGCACCCATCTCCACACCACCACCGCGGCGGCCGTCGGCGCCCTCGCAGGCGGCGGGGCACGGGCCTGATCGGCCACTTCCGCCCGAACTGGCTTTGCAGGAGCGGCCGTTGACGGTGGTGGGCCGGATCGCCCTGGCCGCTAGACATGTCCGCCGCGGGCACCGACCTGAGCAGCCGCCGCGGGAGCAGAAGGCACCCGGCCTGACCGCCTAGGCCGGGGCCGGGGTGATTTCCGCCGTGCCGCCCACGAGGATCTCCGGGCCGTCCGGGCCGTGGCGTGCGGTGGCCCTGATGGCCGCCGGGGTGCCGAGTGTGTCGCCCATGTCGGCGGTGACGCCGCGCAGGCCCGCACGGGCGAGGTGGGCGGCCAGGCAGGCCGTGCTGTTGGCGTTGGCGATGTCCTCCGGGACGCCGATCGACGGGGCGAACATGCGGGCCGTCACCCGGCCTTCGGAGGTCGGGACCGAGTAGAGGTAGCAGCCGAGCAGGTCCAGCCGGTCGCAGGCGGTGCGGAGGCGGTCGAGGTCCGGGGCCAGGGCGGAGACAGCGGCCCGGGTGGGCAGCGGAACGAGGAGCCGGGGCCGTCCCAGGGTGGCGACGACACAGCCGGCAGGGTGCCCGGCGACGCCCAGGGCGGCCAGTACTTCGTCGTGTTCGCCGCCCTCGGGGGCGCGCAGGCGGACCGGGCCCGGTGCAAACCAGGCCGCCAGGCCGCCGTTGCCGTCGTGCCGGATCGCCCGGCCTTCGAGGGTGCCGCCCCGGGTCCGCAGGGTGACCTCGTGGGTGCCGGCGCGTCGGGCCAGTACGGCCAGCGCCGCGATCGTGCCGTGGCCGCAGCCGGGCAGTTCGCCCTCGGCGGTGAAGAAGCGCAGCGCGGCCCCGCCGCCGTCCCGGTCCGCCGAGAGGAACACGGCGTGGGACGTTCCGGCACGGACGGGTACCTCGCGGCGCTCGTCGTCGGTGAGCGGTGTGTCGTCCAGGACCGCGGTGGGGCTGCCCCCGCGGCCGTCGCGCAGGCAGGCGCGGACGATGGTGACGGTCACGGGAGTGAGCGTAGCGGCGGACGCCGTGGCGCCGTCGTGCTGCCGTCGTGCTGCCGTCGTGCTGCCGTCGGGCGACGCCCGTCATGGCGGCTCCGGTGCCGGGTCGACTAGCGTCGGGGGCATGACCAGCGACAACTCCCCCAGCCTCGCCGACGCCCTCGCCGCCGGGACGGTCGTGCTCGACGGTGGCATGTCCAACCAGTTGGCGTCCGCGGGGCACGACCTGAGCGACGAGTTGTGGTCGGCGCGGCTGCTGGCCGACCGGCCCGACGCGGTCAGCGACGCCCATCTCGCGTACTTCGGGGCCGGCGCCGACGTCGCGATCACCGCCAGCTATCAGGCCACGTTCGAGGGCTTCGGCAAGCGCGGGATCCCGCACGCGGAGGCCGCCCGGCTGCTCGCGCTGAGCGTGGAGCTGGGGCGCGACGCGGTCCGGCGGGCGCGCGCGGAGGGGATCGTACGGCCGCTGTGGGTGGCCGCGTCGGTCGGGCCGTACGGGGCGATGCTGGCCGACGGCTCCGAGTACCGGGGGCGGTACGGGCTGAGCGTCGGGGAACTGGAGCGGTTCCACCGGCCGCGCCTGGAGGTGCTGGCCGGGGCGGGGCCGGACGTGCTGGCGCTGGAGACCGTGCCGGACGCGGACGAGGCGGCGGCGTTGCTGCGGGCGGTGCGCGGCCTGGGGGTGCCGGCCTGGCTGTCGTACAGCGTGGCCGGTGGGCTCACGCGGGCGGGACAGCCGCTGGAGGAGGCCTTCGCCCTGGCCGCCGACGTGGACGAGGTGATCGCCGTGGGCGTGAACTGCTGTGCGCCCCAGGATGCCGACCGTGCGGTGGAGGTGGCGGCGCGGGTGACGGGGAAACCGGTGGTCGTCTATCCCAACAGCGGTGAGGTGTGGGACGCGGAGGCACGGGCGTGGACGGGGCGGTCGTTGTTCGACACCGAGCAGGTGACGGGGTGGCGGGCGGCGGGGGCCCGGTTGATCGGGGGGTGCTGTCGGGTGGGGCCGGAGGCGATTGCCGGGATCGCGGGGGTGGTGTGAGGCGGTAGCGGTTCTGCCGGTGTGCGGCTGCAGGTCGTTCTGGGCCGGTCGCGCAGGTCCCCGCGCCCCTGCGGGGGCGCTGGTGCCCGTCGACCACCTGCTGCTCGGCACGCACGGGGTGGTGGTACGGATTCAGTGACGGCGTACGGCGGTGACTGAGCGGCGCAGCCGGCGTACCGCCAGGCCGAGTTCGGCGGTTCGCTCGGGGTGCGGCGCGGGTGCGCCGGAGGTCCAGAGGGCGAACTCCGCGTCCCGGGGGCCGGACACGGTGTGGGGTTCGCCGTCGCCGAGGACACGGACCGGGTGGGTGTCGTCCCAGGGCTGCCAGCCGGGGTCGCCGGTGGTGGCGAACCGGACCCAGGCGCCGTGCATCGCGTCGGCGAGCTCCTGCGGGGCGCCCTCGCCGGCCAGCCGGACCGAGTCGGGGTCCTCCCCGGTGTCGAAGACGAAGCCCAGTTCCAGGGCGTGGCAGGCGCCGAGGCCGGGCCGGTTGGAGGGCCAGGCGAACTCGTAGAGGTAGGAGCTGCCCGGGCGGGCCTCGGCCAGCCGGTGCAGCGGGAGGCGGAGCAGGTGGTCGGTGACCATCTGGCCGACGGTCTCGGCGGGGCCGGCGTCGGGATGCAGGGTGCGGTAGCCGCGCGGCACCTCGTGGCCGGCGTGGCAGCGGGCCATGGCGCCGGCGAAGGCGACCGGACCGAGCCGCTCGACGTGGTCGACGAGGCCGCCGGGGACCAGCCAGAGCCGGTACTCGTCGCGGGTCCAGCCCATCAGGAGGTCGACGCCGGGCGCCGCCCCGCCGTCGAGGAGGGCCTGGAGCGGGTCGCGCGGGACGAGGTCGCCGTCGACGACGATCCCGAAGGCGGGGCCGCCGAGGACGGGGCTGCTGAGCCGGCCCGCCTCGGCCTGGGTGCGCAGCAGCAGTCCGCGGTCCACCTCGGCGAAGGCCTGGGCGGTCGCGGGGATCCTGAGCCGGTTGGCCATCCGGCGGACCATGCGCCGTACCTTGTCCCGTTCCGAGGCCTCGGGCGGGCCGCTCTGCAGGACGGCCCGGCGGATCAGGCCCTGGGTCTGGGGGGCGGCGAGCAGGGCGCCGGTGCTGATGGCCCCGGCGGACTGGCCGCAGAGGGTGATCCGGTCCGGGTCGCCACCGAAGGCCGCGATGGTGTCGTGGACCCAGCGCAGCGCGGCGAGCTGGTCGCGCAGCCCGGGGTTGGGCGGGACGTCGGGGAACAGGCCGTAGCCCTCCACGCCCAGCCGGTAGTTCACCGAGACGAGGACGACCCCGTCCCGGGCGAACGCATGCCCGTCGTACACCGGTACGGCCGAGGAGCCCCTGGTCAGCGCGCCGCCGTGCAGCCAGACCAGGACCGGGAGCCGGGCGCCGGGGCCCGGCTCCGGGGTCCACACGTTGAGGTTGAGGCAGTCGTCGCCGGGGATCACCGGGTCGGACAGGTACCGCGCGAACGCCGGCGAGTACGGCGGTTTGGGTGCCGTCGGCCCGAACGCGCCCGCGTCCCGGACGCCGTCCCAGGGCTCGGGCGGCACGGGCGGGCGGAACCGGTGCTCCCCGAAGGGCGGGGCGGCGTACGGGATGCCGCGGAACACCGCGACTCCGTGTTCCCACCTGCCGCGCACCGCCCCGTACGGGGTGCCGGCCACGGGGTCCGTCCGGTCCGTCGTCATCCGCCACCAGCTCCTCCCGCCGCGCGTGCCACTACGTCGGCACGACAAGAGCACCACATGTGCTCCCGGTATTCCTGCGCGCACGGCGGCCGGACGAATACGCGCGACCAGCGGAATCCACGCGAAGCGCTTCGGCCTTCACGCCGGGGGGTGATGCGAATCTGGTGACGGTGACGCGGAGCGTTCGCCGTCACCGACCCGGCAGAACCGGCCAGTGCGTGGTCCGCGCACACCGATCGCGGGATAGCCGCCTGCGCTCGGGGTGTACGCGGCACTGGCCGAGCGCGGGGTGCGGGCGCCGGACGATGTGAGTGCGGTCGCTTCGACGACTGGCCCGGACGATGCACGGGGACCGCCCGGAGGGCACCCGGACCCCGCTGCCGACCGGACTGGTGGTGCGGGCGAGTACGGCGGCCTCGGCGGCCCGTTCGGCTGTACGACGGTGACCACCCCTTGATCAAGATCGTTTCCGGGGCATGAAACTCACCCTGCGCACCGCTGCGGCCTGTGTGCTGGCCGCGGCCGCCGTGACCACGGCCCTGGGCACCGCCCGGGCCACGACCCAGACGGTCGCCCCGGCCCAGCACCACGCCACGGTGGCCGCCACCCCGACCGACGAGCACGACCCGAAGGAGGACGTGGAGCTGGACGAGAACGGCCGGCTGGACCTGACCGAGGACTGACGCCGAAGGCCGGGGAGGAACTGCGCGACCAGCCACAACGGTCGCGCAGTTCCCCACCGGCCGGTCGGGCCCGGGCGCCCGCTCAGTCGTCGTCGTTCTGCCGCGGCTCCCCCATCAGCGCCTGGATCGCGTCCACGGCGCTGCCGTCGTGGTCGCTGCCGGCCGTCCCTCTCCCGGCCTGGATGTTGGCCGTGCGGTCCACCTCGAGGATGGAGTCCGCGTGGGAGTTGTCGAGCACGGTGATCAGGCTCCCGCCCGCACAGGCCGGTGCCGCGGCCCCGCCCAGCAGGGCTGCGGCGACCACCGCGGCCGCCCGCAGCCGCACCCCCGGGTTCGTCACACGCCCACGCCCTCGGGCTCGTCGAGCCGTTCGCGGGCGATGTTGCGCTCCAGCAGGGTGGTGGACGCCTTGACCCCCACGCCGCCGGCCGCGTCGACCGACGGCAGGCGGCCGTCCGCGGACTTCAGCTCGCTCAGCGCCGAGTCCATCGCCTCGTGTGCGGCGAACAGGCAGGGAGTGGAGTAGATCGCGACGTCGACGCCGAGTTCGTCCAGTTCGGTGAGCGAGAGGCGGGGCGACTTGCCGCCGGCGATCTGGTTGAAGAGCAGCGGCTTGTCGCCGACGACCTTGCGGATCCGGCGGATCCACTCCTCGCTGCGCACCCCGTCGACGAGGATCACGTCGGCGTCGGTGGCGGCGAGGCGCTCCGCGCGGTGCAGGATGTCGTGCTCGTCGGTGGCGTCCGTGCGGGCCACGACGACCAGGTCCCGGCGGGTCTCCAGGACCTTCTCCAGCTTGTCCAGGTACTCCTCCAGGGGCAGCACCTGCTTGCCGTCGGCGTGCCCGCAGCGGCGCGGCCGCTTCTGGTCCTCCAGGATCACCCCGGAGGCGCCGATCCGCTCAAGTCCCTCCACGACGTGGCACGCGACCTCGGGGTCGACGTAGCCGTCGTCGATGTCGACGAGGAGGTGGTGGTGCGGGAACGCGCCCCGCAGTCGCTGGACGAAGGCCACCATGTCGGGCCAGGCGATGAACCCGATGTCCGGCAGGCCGTAGTACGAGGCGGCGAAGCCGAAGCCCGAGACGAACATCCCGTCGTAGTGTTTGGCCGCGATCGACGCCGAGTACATGTCGTACACGCCGATCAGCGGGGTGGTCCCCGGCCCGGCGATCTGCTCGCGCAGCTTCTTCCCGTAAGTCAAGGTCCGGCTCCTCCTGTGGGTGGGTGGCGCGTCGGCACGACCGGCCTCCGCGTCTCTGCAGCCCTTTGCCAAGACAAGAGCATCTCTAGATACGCACGTGACTATCTCCGTGCGCGACCTTTACTCACCCCAATGGCGGATCCGGTTCACCGGAGAAACGTCACTGGACCAGCCGTGCGGCCCAGGCGACACCCCCGTACAGGTGGGCCAGGAAGCCGGAATCCCGGTAGGCCTCGGGGGCGTGACCGAGGGCGGTGTAGAACACCCGTCCGGCCCCCTGCTCGCGGCACCAGGCGAGCGGATGGTCCTCCCCCATCCCGCCGCCCTCGTACGACGTCTCGTCGGCGCGCAGCAGGACCCGGACCCGGCCGCGCGGGTTGTCGCGGAAGTCGTACCACTCGTCGGTGAAGTCCCAGACGGCGGGCAGGTGCCGGGTCGCGGGGTGGTCGTGGTCCTCGACGAGCACCCGGCCGGGCTGGTACGCCGGGTGCCGCTCGAAGCGGGCGCCGAGGAGTTCGCCGTAGTACGGCCAGTCGTCCTCGGTGCAGGCCGCCGCGTGCACGCCCGCGAAGCCGCCGCCGGCCTCGATGTGGGCGGCGAGCCGCGCCCGCCCCGCCGGGGTCAGGATCTCGCCGCTGGTGGAGAGGAAGACGACGGCCGCGTACCCGTCCAGGGGCCGTTCGAGGGCGGCCGGGTCCTCGGTGGCGTCGATGTCGGCACCGGTGAACTCCCGCAGGGCGGCGAGGGCGTCGGGGATGGAGTCGTGCCGGTAGCCGGTGGTGCGGGTGTGGACGAGCAGTCGAGGGGCCATGCCCGCATGATCGCCCACGGCCGGGGCCGGCTCAAAGGCCCGGCGTCGGCACGCTGTTGTCGGGCGCCCCGCCGTCGCTCGGCAGGTCGCCGCGCTGCACCGGCTGGTCGTCGGTGAAGGCCGGGTCGAGGGTGGGCAGCAGGGTGTCGAGTTCGGCGGCGGTGGGGCGGTGGACGGCACGCAGCGCCTTGCCCAGCACCGCGTCGGAGACCCCGCCCTCGCCCTCCAGCCACACCACGCAGTCCTTCTCCGACACCTCGTACCTGTGCTGCCCGGCGTAGCGCAGGTGGTCGGTGTAGAGGTGGATGACGGCGCCGTCGTCGTCGGCGTACGAGGCGGAGAAGCCGTCGTCGCCCTGGACACCGACGGACTGCTGGGCGAGGGTGAAGCCCGGTGCGTCGGTGACGTAGACCATCTCCGGGGCCATCCCCAACGCCGCTTCCCTGGAGGCCAGTTCGGACGGGTCGGCGGGGGCGCCGGAACCCCCGGAGGCGCCGGGTCCCGCCTTCTCGGTGCCGCACCCGGTGAGCAGGGCGGCGGCGAGGAGCAGGGGCGGCAGGACGCGCACGGCACGGATCATGGCCCCATCGTGCCGCACAGGCGTTCCACGGGGGACCGGTTTTCTTCTCGCGTCCGGAGCCACCGGTACCGCACCGGCAAGGGGCGGCCCCGGCCGAAGGCCGGGGGGCGGCACGTTGCCGGAGTGGCGGCCGGCCGACGGCGACACCGGCCGTCCGGTCCGGTGGCCTTCTGCTGAACCGCGTGTCCGATTCCTTCAAGACCGGCCGGTGGCAGCCGCCTACGGTGACGGCATGACTCCACGATTCGCCGTGATCGGTCTCGTCACCTCCGACCTGGCCGCCTCCCTCGCCTTCTACCGTCGCCTCGGCCTGGAGTTCCCGCCCGGTGCCGAGGAACAGCCGCACGTCGAGGCCGAGTTGCCCGGCGGGCTCACCCTGGCCCTGGACACCGAGGCGACGATCCGCTCCTTCCACCCGGCCTGGCGCCCACCGGCCGACGGCGGCCGGGTGGGTCTCGCCTTCCGCTGCGACTCGCCCGCCGGGGTCGACGCCCTCTACGCCGACCTGGTCGGCGCCGGGTACCACGGCGAGCTCAAGCCCTGGGACGCGTTCTGGGGCCAGCGGTACGCCACCGTGCACGACCCCGACGGCAACGGCGTGGACCTGTTCGCGCCGCTACCCGCCGAGTAGCCGGCGCAACGGCAGCCCCGCCAGTTCCCGTACCTCCCGGGACAGATGGGGCTGATCCGCGTACCCCGCCCGGACCGCCGTCTCCGCGAGCGGAACCCCGGCCCTGGCGAGCGCGAGCGCCCGCTGCATCCGGAGCACCCGGGCGAGCGTCTTGGGCCCGTAGCCGAAGGCGGCCCGACTGCGCCGATGCAACTGCCGTGCGCCGAGTCCGAGTTCGTCGGCGGCAGCCGCCACGGACCACCCCGCGCCCAGGGCTTCGACGAGCCGCCGCAACGGCGGGTCGGCGGGCCGGGTCCGTTCCAGGGCGATCTCCTCCAGCGCGGCGGCGGGATCGCCCGCCCCTTTGACCCGGTCCCGCAGCCGCCGCACGTCGGCGGCCGGCCACAGGTCACTCAGCTCCACCCGCTGATCGAGCAGCGCGTACGCGGGCACGCCGAGGAGGGCGGGCGCGGTACCGGGGTAGAAACGCAGCCCCACCCACTCACCTCCGCCGCCCCCGGTGACGTAGGCACGTGTATCGGGCCCGGCGACCAGCAGCCGCCCTTCGTGCCAGAGCAGATCCATACAGCCGTCGGGCAGCACCCGCCCGGCGCCACCCGCGCCGGGCGCGTTCGCCCAGACGACCGCACGGGGGAGCCGAGACGCCCGTTCCTTGTACACGGACGCCAGCGTAGACGCGCCTCTTCAGGGGGCGCTGGGGGTACCTCCGGCCGAAGGCCGGGGGAGGAACTGCGCGGGCGACCACGACGCGCCCGCACGCCGCCGGCGAGGCGATCCCCCGAACCGAACCCGGCGTCGGCCCTCAGGCCTCCGGCTTGTGGGGCGGATGGGTGCTCTTCACATGCGCCCGCAACCGCGCCGTGACGTCCTCCGGCGGCAGGAACCGGGACCACCGCTCCGGGAACTCCGACGGCATGTCCGGGTCGTCGGGGTCGTCCGGCCCCGCCTCCCGGGCCGCCGCGGTCGCGCGGGCCACGTACTCGGCCACCTGGGCCTCCCGCAGCCGCTCGTTGGCGGCGCGTGCCGCCGCCGTCGCGGCGGCCGGCCAGACCCGGTCGATCGCGGCGTTCACGGCGGCGCCGACCAGCACGGCGAAGGCCGAGACGCCGATCCACAGCAGCACGGCGACGGACGCGGCGAGGGAGCCGTAGATCGTCGCGCCCTCGATGGTGTTGGTCAGGTAGATGCGCAGCAGGAAGCTGCCGAGGACCCACATGGCCAGGGCGACCAGGGCGCCGGGCACGTCCTCGATCCACGGGGAGCGCACCGGCACGGACACGTGGTAGAGCGTGGTCAGGAAGACGATGGAAAGGACGATCACGACCGGCCAGTACAGGACCTGTACGAGCGTCTCCGACCAGGGCACGATCCCGACCACCGCGTCCGGCCCGGCCACCATCAGCGGGAGCGCGACCGAGCCGATCAGCAGCGCCGCGACGAAGAGCAGGAAGGACACGATCCGGGTCTTCACGATGCCCCGGACGCCGTCGAGGCCGTACATCACGGTGATCGTGTCGATGAAGACGTTCACCGCGCGGGAGCCCGACCACAGGGCGAACAGGAAGCCGATGGAGATGACGTCGGGGCGGCCGCCCCTCATCACGTCGTGCAGGATCGGCTCGGCGATCTCCTTGACGCCCTTGTCGGACAGGACCGTGCGGGAGGCCTCCAGCAGGTTGTTCTCCAGGCTGGCGATGGTGTCGGCGCCGGTCCAGGCGTCGACGTAGCCGAGCAGTCCGATGAGGCTGAGCAGCAGCGGCGGGACGGACAGCAGGGTGAAGAAGGCGGCCTCGGCGGCGAGGCCGAGGATGCGGTACTCCATGCAGGAATTGACGGTGTCCTTGAGCAGCAGCCAGGCCGTCCTGCGCTTGGAGACGTTCCGGTAGAGGGCCCTGGCCCGGTGGAGCCGGCCGGAGGGCCGCTCGGGGGTTTCGCTTGCTGGCTGCACGCCCTAACGGTATCCGCCGTCCGGGGCCCTCCTCACCTCGCGGGCCGCCGGCCGGGGCGGGCGCGGTGACCGGGGCCGTTGTGTCAGGCTGGATGCCACCGCCGCCTTCCCGGGTAGGTTCGCAGACATGGCAGGCAACACCACGCACACCGTGACCAACCAGCCGCCTCCGCTGGTCGGGTACGACCTGTTCGGTGCCGACCGGGCCCTGGTCGAGGCCGTCGAGCGGCACACCGGCCCGGCGCTGATCGACGAGGTGCGCGCGGAGCTGTCGGGGCTCGGCGTCTCGGCCGGCTCGGCACAGGTGCAGGAGTGGGGTGCCCAGGCGAACGAGTACCCGCCGCGGCTGCGCACCCACGACCGCTACGGCCACCGGATCGACGAGGTCGAGTTCCACCCCGCCTGGCACCGGCTGCTCGGCAAGGGCGTCGGCGCGGGCCTGACCACCGGATGGACGCGGCCGTCCGGGCACGTCCGGCGGGCCGCCGCCTTCCTGGTCTGGACCCAGGTGGAGGCCGGCAACTGCTGCCCGCTGTCGATGACCAACGCGGCGGTGCCCGCGCTGCGCACCGACCCGGAGCAGGCCGCCGCCTGGGAGCCGCTGCTGACCTCGACGATCTACGACCGTGAGCTACGGCCGGCCGCGCGGAAGGCCGGCGCTCTGTTCGGCATGGGCATGACGGAGAAGCAGGGCGGCAGTGACGTCCGGGCGAACACGACCACCGCCGCCCCGCTCACCGAGGCCGGCACGTACACCCTGACCGGGCACAAGTGGTTCTGCTCGGCGCCCATGTCGGACGGCTTCCTGGTGCTGGCCCAGGCGCCGGACGGCCTCACCTGTTTCCTCGTGCCGCGCGTCCTGGCGGACGGCACCCGCAACGCCTTCCTCCTCCAGCGGCTCAAGGACAAGCTCGGCAACCGGTCGAACGCGTCCGCCGAGGTCGAGTTCGACGGGACCTGGGCGCGGCGGGTGGGCGAGGAGGGGCGCGGGGTGCGGACCATCATCGAGATGGTCGCCGCGACCCGGCTGGACTGCGTGCTCGGCTCGGCGGGGCTGATGCGGCAGGCGGTGGCGCAGGCCGTGCACCACGCCACGCACCGGGAGGCCTTCGGCGCGGTCCTCGCCGACCAGCCGCTGATGCGCAGCGTCCTGGCCGACCTCGCGGTCGAGTCGGAGGCCGCGACCACGCTCGCGCTGCGGCTGGCCGCCGCCTACGACGACGGGAGCGAGAGCGAACGGGCGCTGCTGCGGCTGGCGTTGCCGGCCGCCAAGTACTGGGTGACCAAGCGCTGCGCGCCGCTGGTCGTGGAGGCCGCCGAGTGCCTGGGCGGCAACGGCTACGTGGAGGAGTCGGGTCTGCCCCGGCTGGTCCGCGAGTCGCCGCTCAACTCCGTCTGGGAGGGCGCCGGCAACATCCAGGCCCTGGACGTGCTCCGCGCCCTGCGGCGCGAACCGGGCGCCCTGGACGCCTACCTCCAGGAGATCGGCCGCGCCCACGGCGCCGACCACCGCCTGGACCGCGCCGTGAAGGACCTGTTCTCCGAACTCGCCGACCTGGAGGGCATGGAGTCCCGCGCCAGGCGGCTGGTGGAACGGCTTGCGACGGTCCTCCAGGGTTCGCTGCTGGTCCGCTTCGCCCCACCGGAAGTCGCGGACGCCTTCTGCGCGTCCCGCCTGGGCAACGACTGGGGCTCGACCTTCGGCACGTTGCCGGGCGGCCTGGACCTCAGGGCGATCGTGGACCGATCCCGGGTCACCTTCTGAGATCCGGAACCCGCCCTGCCTATGGGGGCGCTGGGGGTCCCCCCGGCCGAAAGGCTGGGGGAGGAACCGCGCGGGCAACCCTCCACAACCGTCGGCCGCCAACGCACCGGACCACGCACCACCTGCCGCGACGGCCGGCGCCGCAGGTGGGGGTGGTGCTGCGCCGACACGGCACCACCCCCGCCTCGTCGGCCCATGTCAGGCCGCTGACGCCACGGCGTCGGCTCAAGTTTCGGCCACCCCCGGCCGGTCCACCAGGGTTGCAAGGGGTTGCAACATATCGGTGACTGTGCGTGGACTGTGTGCCTCCGGCACCGGAAAACGGCAGTATAAGACGCGCAGTCGGACCGGAAACCGCCGCCCGGACGGCTTGACAGCGACTCATCGATGCCTTTTCCGAGGCGTATCCGGGAGGACCTGAGTGGGGAACCCGCCGATGGACGTGGCGCGACTCGCCGCGAAGAACGCGGCGCAGGCGGCGCGGGTACTGAGCGAGGTGCGCGAGGCCAGACTCGCCGGACAGCGTGGGCGCGTCTCTCCCCGGCCGGTGATCGAACAGTCCTGGGGGCGGATGCTGCGCAGCGGTGTCGACCCCGACCACGACTTCCGTGCGGGGCTGCTGTCCGCCGACGAAGTCCGGCGCAGACGTGAGGAGTCACCCCTCAAGGACGTGCTGCCGGTGCTGCGCGAGGGGCTGCTTTCGGTCGCGGACGTGGCCCAGCACATCATGGTGGTGGCGGACGCCGACGGCCGGGTGCTGTGGCGGGAGGGATCCTCGCCGGTGCTGCGCAAGGCGGACGGGCTGGGCTTCCAACTCGGCGCCGACTGGCGCGAAGACGTCGTCGGGACCAACGGGGTCGGCACCCCGGCGGTGGTGCGCAGGCCCGTGCAGGTGTTCGCCGCCGAGCACTTCGTCCGCTCGCACGGCTCCTGGACGTGTTCCGGCGCCCCGATCACCGACCCCCGGGACGGCAGCCTGCTCGGGGTGGTGGACGTCAGCGGCCCGCTGGAGACGATGCATCCGGCGACCCTGGCCTGGGTGAACTCGGTGGCGAAGCTCGCCGAGGCCCGGTTGCGGGAGCTGCACCTGGAAGCGCTGGAGCGGCTGCGGGCGGTCGCGGCGCCCGTGCTGGCCCGGCTGGGCGGGCGGGCGCTGGTGGTGGACGCCGACGGCTGGACCGCGGCGGTCACCGGCATGCCGTATCCGCGGCGGCTCGCGCTGCCCAAGTCGCTTTCGCCGGGCCGCCGGTGGCTGCCGGCGCTGGGGCTCTGCGTGGTGGAGCCGCTGGGCGGGGGCTGGCTGCTGCGGGCGGTGGACGAGCCGGCTCCGGCGGGCGGCGGCCGGCTCGTGCTCGACCTGGCCCGGCCGCGCCGGCCCTCCGTGACGGTCGGCGGCGGTACGGGCTCGTGGTCCCGTGAACTCAGTCCCCGGCACGCCGAGTTGCTGTATCTGCTGGCGGTACGGCGGGGCGGCCGCAGCGCGGCGGGGCTGGCCGAGGACGTCTTCGGGGACGCCTCGCGGACCGTGACCGTACGTGCGGAGATGTCCAGGATCCGGCGGTACCTCGGGGCGCTGCTCGACCACCGGCCGTACCGCTTCCGGGAGGACGCGGAGGTCGAGGTGCTGCTCCCCGACGACCCGCGCGACCTGCTGCCGTACTCGACCGCCCCGGCGGTGGCGGCCTCCCGGACGCCCTGACGTACCTGACACGGCCGTGTTCGGTGGACACGGCCGTACGGACACGGCCGCATGTGACGCATCCGTGGCAGTCGGGGCGGTATGTTCCGCATATTTGCGGGGTCTTCGAGATACGGCGGCCCCGGCTGCCGTAGCATCCCGGTACGGGCTCCCCACCTGCTCCATGGTCAACGCTTTGACCATCAGGCGCAGTTGGCCCGTCTCGGGAGGAGACATGAAGCATCGCGGCAGACACCGGCGGCGCAGACGGGGTACGGCCCTGCGCGCTGCCCTGGCCGGCACCGCGCTGGCGCTCACCGCGGCGGCCACGATCGTCAGTGCCTCGCAGGCCACGGTCGCCGAGGACCCGGGCGCGCTGAAGCCCCTGACCGCCACCGCCGACACCGCCCGGCTGCAGCTCCGGGAGCATCTCGTACCGCGCCGCTCGCTGGACCGGCTCGCCTCGGCGATGGGCGGCACGGTAGGGGTCGCCGACGTGCTGGCCGCCTCCGACCACACCCTGCGCCGGGCGGCCGACTGCGACGCGGACGACCGGGACTCGCTGCCGGTCAGCCCGGCCGCCACCAAGGCGTACTGCTGGGATCCCACCGACACCCTCACCGACGACTGGCGGCCGGCCTCGGTGACCACCTCCTCGGAGGCGGACGACGACGGCCTGTGGGGCGCCAACCGCGTCGTGCTCGCCGGCTGGACGCACAGCACCTCCACCGGCCCCGCCGCCTCCCGGGGCCTGGCCAGGGTCGCGGTGATCGACGCGAACGACCCCGCCCACCCCGCCTACTCCTGGGTCCTGCTGACGGTGCCCACCGAAGGCGGCAGCGACTACCGGGGGCTGACCTCGCAGATCTCCGGCATGGCCTGGTACGGGGACCGGCTGCTGGTCACCACCGTCCAGGACAGCGCCGACGCGCTCTACGTCTACGACCTGAACCGCATCCAGCGCGCCTCGGTGCTGACCGACGCGGTCGGCCGGACGTCCGACGGCTGGTCGGCCGACGGCTTCCGGTACGTGATGCCCGCCGTGGGCTCGTACCGGTTCACCGCCGGGGCCTGCTCCCGGACCGGGGCGCCCTGTCCGGGAGCGCTCTCCGTGGACCGGGGGACGGTCCCGGACAGCCTGGTCCTCGGCGAGTGGACGCCCGCCGGCAGCGAGCGGAACGCCCGGCTGTGGCGGTACGCGTTCGACGAGAACCCGCGGCGCGCCGGTCTGCTCGCCACGGACGCCTCCGGCCGGGTGGACGCGGTCGAGGCGTACCGGACCGGGGCCTCGGAGATCCGGGGCGTCCTGTCCTACCGGCCGCCGGGCGCGACCGGCTCCGAGTGGTACGTCGGGCACCTTCCCGGCGCCATGGACGGGCACGGCAGCCTGTGGCGGCAGGACACGAAGGGTGCGGACGGAACCCGCTGCGGCTCGGACGCCTCGCACCGCTGCTGGGGCGAGCGCACCGGTTCGCTCTCCTACGCGCCCGACACGGGCGAGGTGTGGTCGGTCACGGACCGCATGCTGTTCTCGGTCCCGCTGCGCTCGATCGACGCGTCACTCGGATAACGGCCGTCGACACGTCCGGGGCCGGGATGATTGCCTGGCCCCCATGAGCAGCATCGTCGTGACCACCTGGTCCCTGGAGCAGACCTCCCCCGCCGACCTCCTGCCCGCCGCCGCCCCCGACGGCGACGCGGTCCGGATCGTCCGCGCCGAGGTGCCCTCCCCCGAGTTCAGCCGCTTCCTGTACGCCTCGGTCGGCGGCGACATCCGCTGGACCGACCGGCTGGGCTGGAGCCACGCCCGCTGGCGGCAGCACCTGTCACGGCCGGGCGTGGAGACCTGGGTCGCATACGACCGGGGCACCCCGGCGGGCTACGTGGAACTCGAACCGCAGGACGACGGCGTGGTGGAGATCGTCTACTTCGGGCTGGTCCCGGCCTTCCGGGGCCGCCGCATCGGCGGTCACCTGCTCTCGTACGGCGCCGCGCGCGCCTGGGACCTGGCGGAGCGGTGGGAGGGGCTGCCGCCGACGAAGCGGGTGTGGCTGCACACGTGCAGCCTGGACGGCGAGCACGCGATGGCGAACTATCAGCGGCGGGGGTTCCGGCTCTTCGACACGAAGGCCGAGGAGGAACCGGACGTCCCGACGCCCGGACCGTGGCCCGGGGCGTACACCCCCGCGCGGGACGGGGCGTGACCCACAGCACTCCGTCTCACTATTCAGAATAGATCGGTCCGAATCGCGGACAATGGTGGACTGGCCGGAGATCCGCGTGACACGCTTCCGTCATGTCTGGAACTGGAATTGCCTTGGTGAGTCGGCGGCACGTCGACCTCGGCCGCATGTCCAGCGCCATCTGTCCGGCGGGCTGAGAGCACAGCACCGCCGCGTCTCCCTGTCCAGACCCTCCTTGCGCAGTGCCGCGCAGACATGCTTCCGCGCGCCCGCAAGCGCAGGTCAGAGCCGCTTCCCCGCCGTCTGAAGGACGTATATCGCCATGGCCGCCACCCCGCAGAACCCCGCCTCCGCGCCCCGCCGCAAGGTGAGCCGTCACCGCGGCGAGGGTCAGTGGGCCATGGGGCACTTCACCCCGCTCAACGGCAACGAGCAGTTCAAGAAGGACGACGACGGTCTCAATGTGCGGACACGCATTGAGACGATCTACTCCAAGCGCGGCTTCGACTCGATCGACCCCAACGACCTGCGCGGACGGATGCGCTGGTGGGGCCTGTACACGCAGCGCAAGCCCGGCATCGACGGCGGCAAGACCGCCATCCTGGAGCCGGAGGAGCTGGACGACAAGTACTTCATGCTGCGGGTGCGGATCGACGGCGGCCGGCTGACCACGCGGCAGCTGCGGGTGATCGGCGAGATCTCGCAGGAGTTCGCCCGGGGCAGCGCGGACGTCACCGACCGGCAGAACATCCAGCTGCACTGGATCCGCATCGAGGACGTGCCGGAGATCTGGAACCGCCTGGAAGCGGTCGGGCTGTCCACCACCGAGGCGTGCGGCGACACCCCGCGCGTCGTCATCGGCTCGCCGGTGGCCGGCATCGCCGAGGACGAGATCATCGACGGCAGCTGGGCGATCGACGAGATCAACAAGCGGTACATCGGCAGCAAGGAGTTCTCCAACCTGCCGCGCAAGTTCAAGTCCGCGATCTCCGGCTCGCCGCTCCTTGACGTGGTGCACGAGATCAACGACATCGCGTTCGTCGGCGTCGAGCACCCCGAGCACGGCCCCGGCTTCGACCTGTGGGTCGGCGGCGGCCTGTCCACCAACCCGAAGATCGGCGTCCGGCTCGGCGCCTGGGTGCCGCTGGCGGAGGTCCCGGACGTCTGGGCGGGCGTCATCGGCATCTTCCGGGACTACGGCTACCGGCGGCTGCGCACCCGCGCCCGGCTGAAGTTCCTGGTCGCCGACTGGGGCGCGGAGAAGTTCCGCCAGGTGCTGGAGGACGAGTACCTCAAGCGCTCCCTCGTCGACGGACCGGCGCCCGCCGAGCCCGTGTCGCGCTGGCGGGACCACGTCGGTGTGCACCGCCAGCAGGACGGCAACTTCTACGTCGGATTCGCCCCGCGGGTCGGCCGGGTGGACGGCGCCACCCTGGCGAAGATCGCGGACCTCGCCGAGGCGCACGGCTCGGGCCGGGTGCGGACCACCGTCGAGCAGAAGATGATCGTCCTCGACGTCGCCGAGGACCAGGTCGAGTCGCTGGTCGAGGCCCTGGAGGCGCTGGACCTGACCGCCCGGCCGTCCTCGTTCCGGCGCGGCACCATGGCCTGCACCGGCATCGAGTACTGCAAGCTCGCGATCGTCGAGACCAAGCAGCGCGGCAGCTCGCTCATCGACGAGCTGGAGCGCCGCCTGCCGGACTTCGACGAGCCGCTCACCATCAACCTCAACGGCTGCCCGAACGCCTGCGCCCGTATCCAGGTCGCGGACATCGGTCTCAAGGGCCAGCTGGTCCTGAACGACCGGGGCGAGCAGGTCGAGGGGTTCCAGGTGCACCTGGGCGGCGCGCTCGGCCTGGAGCCCGGGTTCGGCCGCAAGGTCCGCGGTCTCAAGGTGACCTCGGAGGAACTGCCGGACTACGTCGAGCGGGTGCTCAGGCGCTTCCAGGCGGAGCGCGCGGACGGCGAGCGGTTCGCCGCCTGGGCGGCCCGCGCCAGTGAGGAGGCCCTCTCATGAGTGAGCGGGCCGCCCCGTTCTACTGCCCCTACTGCGGCGACGAGGATCTGCGTCCCAGTGAGGAGGGCCACGGCGCCTGGGAATGCGCGGCCTGCAACCGCGCATTCCAGCTGAAGTTCCTGGGACTGCTCGCCCGGGGGCTGAAGCACTCCGAAGCTGGAGGGGAACAGATATGACCACGGCTCAGGAAGAGCGAACGACCGACGATCTGAAGGCGCTGGCCGAGCAGGCCGGCCGTGACCTCGAGGACGCCTCCGCCCTGGAGATCCTCCAGTGGGCGGTGGACACCTTCGGCAAGGGCTTCTGCGTGACCTCCTCCATGGAGGACGCCGTGGTGGCCCACCTGGCCTCTCGCGTCCGGAAGGGCGTGGACGTCGTCTTCCTCGACACCGGCTACCACTTCCCGGAGACCATCGGCACCCGGGACGCGGTCGAGGCGGTGATGGACGTCAACGTCATCACCCTCACCCCGCGCCAGACGGTCGCCGAGCAGGACGCCGAGTACGGCCCGAAGCTGCACGACCGCGACCCCGACCTGTGCTGCCGGCTGCGCAAGGTGCTGCCACTGGAGCGAGGTCTGGAGAACTACACCGCCTGGGCGACCGGACTGCGCCGCGACGAGTCGGAGACCCGGGCGAACACCCCGGTCGTCGGCTGGGACGAGAAGCGGCAGAAGGTCAAGATCTCCCCCATCGCCCGCTGGACCCAGGACGACGTGGACGCCTACGTCGCCGAACACGGCGTACTGACCAACCCCTTGCTGATGGACGGCTACACCTCCGTCGGCTGCGCCCCCTGCACCCGCCGGGTCCTCGAGGGCGAGGACGCGCGGGCCGGGCGCTGGGCCGGGCGGGCCAAGACCGAGTGCGGACTGCACGGATGACGACCACCGGGCCCTCCGCGACGCAGGCGACCCACCGGACGCTCCATCAGACGACCCGATCGACGAACCAGGAGAACGACGTGACGACCGGAGCCACCGTCTGGCTCACGGGTCTGCCGAGCGCCGGCAAGACCACCATCGCGTACGAGCTGGCCGGCCGGCTGCGCGAGGAGGGCCATCTCGTCGAGGTACTCGACGGCGACGAGATCCGCGAGTTCATCTCGGCGGGCCTCGGTTTCAGCCGCGAGGACCGGCACACCAACGTGCAGCGCATCGGCTTCGTCGCCGAACTGCTGGCCCGCAACGGCGTCAAGGCGCTCGTCCCGGTGATCGCCCCGTACACCGACAGCCGCGACGCGGTCCGCAAGCGGCACGCGGAGAACGGCACCGCGTACGTCGAGGTGCACGTGGCGACCCCGGTCGAGGTGTGCTCCGTACGCGACGTGAAGGGCCTGTACGCCAAGCAGGCCGCGGGCGAGCTGACCGGGCTGACCGGCGTCGACGACCCGTACGAGGAGCCCGAGACGCCCGATCTGCGGATCGAGTCGCAGCACCAGAGCGTCCAGGAGTCCGCGGCGTCCGTGTACGCCCTGCTGAGCGGGAAGGGACTGGCATGACGACGACCGTGGCGGCGCACGGGGAGGGCACGGGCACCCCGTACACCCTGTCCCACCTGGACGCGCTGGAGTCCGAGGCGGTCCACATCTTCCGCGAGGTCGCCGGCGAGTTCGAACGGCCGGTGATCCTCTTCTCCGGCGGCAAGGACTCCATCGTCATGCTCCACCTCGCCCTGAAGGCGTTCGCCCCCGCCGCGATCCCCTTCTCCCTGCTGCACGTGGACACCGGCCACAACTTCCCCGAGGTCCTCGAATACCGCGACCGCGTGGTGGCCGCCCATGGGCTGCGCCTCCACGTGGCCTCCGTACAGGACTACATCGACCGCGGTGTGCTGCGCGAACGCCCCGACGGCACCCGCAACCCGCTGCAGACCGTGCCCCTCACCGAGAAGATCCAGAGCGAGAGGTTCGACGCCGTCTTCGGCGGCGGCCGCCGCGACGAGGAGAAGGCACGCGCCAAGGAACGCGTCTTCTCCCTGCGCGACGAGTTCTCCCAGTGGGACCCGCGCCGCCAGCGCCCCGAACTGTGGAACCTCTACAACGGCCGCCACGCCCCCGGCGAACACGTCCGCGTCTTCCCCCTCTCCAACTGGACCGAACTCGACGTCTGGCAGTACATCGCCCGCGAGGACATCGAGCTTCCCCAGATCTACTTCGCCCACGAGCGCGAGGTGTTCATGCGGGGCGGGATGTGGCTGACCGGCGGTGACTGGGGCGGCCCGAAGGACGGCGAGACGGTCGAGAAGCGGCAGGTGCGCTACCGGACCGTGGGAGACATGTCCTGCACCGGCGCGGTCGACTCCGACGCCGACGACATCGAGAAGGTGATCGCCGAGATCGCCGCCTCCCGGCTCACCGAGCGCGGCGCCACCCGTGCCGACGACAAGCTCTCCGAGGCCGCGATGGAAGACCGCAAGCGCGAGGGGTACTTCTAAGCATGACCACCACGACCAGCACCGCGGACCTCGGCCTCGCCGAGACCACCCTGCTGCGGTTCGCGACCGCGGGCTCCGTCGACGACGGCAAGTCCACCCTCGTCGGACGGCTGCTGCACGACTCCAAGTCGATCCTCACCGACCAGCTGGAGGCCGTCGAGCGCGCGTCCGTCTCGCGCGGCCAGGACGCCCCGGACCTCGCCCTGCTGACCGACGGCCTGCGCGCCGAGCGCGAGCAGGGCATCACCATCGACGTCGCCTACCGCTACTTCGCCACCCCGAAGCGCCGGTTCATCCTCGCCGACACCCCCGGCCACGTGCAGTACACCCGCAACATGGTCACCGGCGCCTCCACCGCCGAGCTGACCGTGGTCCTGGTCGACGCCCGCAACGGGGTCGTCGAGCAGACCCGGCGGCACGCCGCGATCGCCGCCCTGCTGCGCGTCCCGCACGTCGTCCTCGCCGTCAACAAGATGGACCTGGTCGACTACCAGGAGCCGGTCTTCGCGGGGATCGCCGAGGAGTTCACGGCGTACGCGACCGAGCTGGGCGTCCCCGAGGTCACCGCGATCCCGATCTCGGCGCTCGTCGGCGACAACGTCGTGGAGCCGTCCGCGCACATGGACTGGTACGGCGGCCCGACCGTCCTGGAGCACCTGGAGACCGTCCCGGTCGCCCACGACCTGAGCCACTGCCACGCACGCCTGCCGGTGCAGTACGTGATCCGCCCGCAGACCGCCGAGCACCCGGACTACCGGGGCTACGCCGGTCAGATCGCGGCCGGCACCTTCCACGTCGGCGAGGAGGTCACGGTCCTGCCGTCCGGCCGTACCACGACGATCTCCGGCATCGACCTGCTCGGCGAGCCGGTCGACGCGGCCTGGACCACCCAGTCGGTGACCCTCCTGCTCGCCGACGACATCGACGTCTCGCGCGGCGACCTGATCGTCCCGACGAAGGACGCCCCGGCGACCACCCAGGACGTCGAGGCGACCGTCTGCCACGTCGCCGACCAGCCGCTGACCGTCGGCCACCGGGTGCTGCTCAAGCACGGCACCCGCACCGTCAAGGCGGTCGTCAAGGACATCCCGTCCCGCCTCACGCTCGACGACCTGTCCCTGCACCCGCACCCGGGACAGCTCGTCGCCAACGACATCGGCCGGGTGAAGATCCGTACCGCCGAGCCGCTGCCGGTCGACTCCTACGCCGACTCGCGCCGCACCGGCTCGTTCATCCTGATCGACCCCGCCGACGGCACCACGCTCACCGCGGGCATGGTCGGCGAGTCGTTCGCCTCCCCCGAGCCGGTCAAGGACGAGTCCGAAGACGACGGCTGGGACTTCTGACATGACGATGACCGACGTCTACTCGACGTTCGCGAAGGAGGGCGGCCGCGTCGGCAGCGGCGACCTCGGGAGCGGGCAGGGCGGGGTGGCGCGATGTGCGTCCTGACGTACGCGCACTGCCTGCGCGCCCCGTCCCCCCACCCGACGTCCCGGATGCGACGAAGACCTGCCGACCTCCCGGCCACGACCTGAAAGACCGTGACCAGCCGGGCCAACGAGAGGAAAGCCTCCCGTGCCTGCCAACCGCTCAACGCTCCTTCGCCGCGGCATAGCCGCGCTCGCCGCACTCCCCCTGCTCACGCTCGCCGCCTGCGGGTACGGGTCGAACTCCGACAAGAGCGACACCACCAAGGTCGCCGCCGGGGCCAAGAAGATCGACGGTCTCGACACCGTCAAGATCGGCTACTTCGGCAACCTGACCCACGCGACCGCCCTGGTCGGCAACCAGAAGGGCTTCTTCCAGAAGGAGCTCGGCGCCACCAAGGCCAAGTACGCCATCTTCAACGCGGGCCCGTCCGAGATCGAGGCGCTCAACTCGGGCTCCATCGACATCGGCTGGATCGGCCCCTCCCCGGCGATCAACGGCTACACCAAGTCCAACGGCACCGACCTGAAGATCATCGGCGGATCGGCATCCGGCGGCGTGAAGCTGGTCGTCGACCCGAAGAAGATCAAGTCGCTGGCGGACGTCAAGGGCAAGAAGATCGCGACGCCTCAGCTGGGCAACACGCAGGACGTGGCGTTCCTCAACTGGATCGCGGACCAGGGCTGGAAGGTCGACGCGCAGAGCGGCAAGGGTGACGTCACGGTCGTCCGCACCGACAACAAGATCACCCCGGACGCCTTCAAGGCCGGTTCCGTCGACGGTGCCTGGGTGCCGGAGCCGACCGCGTCCAAGCTGGTCGCCGAGGGCGGCAAGGTACTGCTCGACGAGTCCACGCTGTGGCCCGACAAGAAGTTCGTGATCACGAACATCATCGTGTCGCAGAAGTTCCTCAAGGAGCACCCGAAGGTCGTCGAAGCGGTCCTCAAGGGCTCGGTCGAGACCAACAAGTGGATCAACGCCAACCCGGACGCGGCGAAGGCCTCGGCGAACAAGCAGCTGGCGGCCGACTCCGGCAAGGCGCTGCCCGACAACGTCCTCAACTCGGCCTGGTCGTCCATCAAGTTCACCGACGACCCGCTGGCCTCCACCCTCAACACCGAGGCCCAGCACGCCGTCAAGGCCGGTCTGCTCACCGACCCGCTGCTCAAGAACATCTACGACCTGACGATCCTCAACAAGGTGCTGAAGGCCGACGGCCAGAGCCCGGTCGACGCCGCCGGTCTCGGCAGCAGCTGACGCCGGTCCCGACGAGATCCCAGGAGGTGACGACCATGGCCACGACCACGACACTCGCCAAGGCCGACGAGTCGGTCGAGTACGCGGCACGCCTTGAGCATGTCTCGAAGTCCTTCGCGACTCCGGGCGGGCAGCAGCTCGTCCTGGACGACATCACCCTCGATGTCGCGCCGGGCGAGTTCGTCACCCTCCTGGGGGCCTCGGGCTGCGGCAAGTCCACGCTGCTGAACCTGGTGGCGGGGCTCGACCAGCCCACCGCGGGCGCCATCACGACGGACGGGCGGCCCGCCCTGATGTTCCAGGAGCACGCCCTCTTCCCGTGGCTGACCGCGGGCAAGAACATCGAACTCGCCCTGAAACTCAGGGGGGTTCCCAAGAACGACCGCCGGGGCAAGGCCGAGGAACTGCTCGAACTGGTCCGGCTGAAGGGCGCGTACGACAAGCGCGTCCACGAGCTGTCCGGCGGCATGCGCCAGCGGGCGGCCCTGGCCCGTTCGCTCGCCCAGGAGAGCCGGCTGCTGCTGATGGACGAGCCGTTCTCGGCCCTGGACGCCATCACCCGGGACGTGCTGCACGACGAGCTGACCCGGATCTGGGAGGAGACCGGCCTGTCCGTCCTGTTCGTCACGCACAACGTGCGCGAGGCGGTGCGGCTCGCCCAGCGGGTGATCCTGCTGTCGTCCCGGCCGGGCCGGATAGCCCGTGAGTGGGAGGTCGGCATCCCGCAGCCGCGCCGCATCGAGGACGCGCCGGTGGCCGAACTGTCCCTCGAGATCACCGATGTACTGCGTGGGGAGATCCGCCGCCATGGCCAGCACTGAGACGACGCCGGCCAAGGACGCCGGAAGTGTCGAGGCCGGCCTCGACGCCCTGGAGACGGCGGCCACCAGCCGCCCGACCCTCCGCCAGACCTTCACCGGCACGATCCTGCCGCCGGTCATCGCGCTCGCCGTGGTCCTCGTGGTCTGGACGCTGCTCGTCCCGGTCGTCGACGACCCGTCCAAGCTGCCCTCGCCCACGGCGGTGGGCGACGCGTTCAAGGACGCCTGGCTCAAGGGCGACCTGCTCGGCTACATCTGGACCAGTGTCAGCCGCGGCCTGCTCGGCTTCCTCTTCGCGCTGCTCATCGGCACCCCGCTGGGGCTGCTGGTGGCACGGGTGAGGTTCGTGCGGGCGGCGATCGGCCCGATCCTGTCCGGCCTCCAGTCGCTGCCGTCGGTGGCGTGGGTGCCGCCGGCCGTGATCTGGCTGGGCCTGAACAACTCGATGATGTACGCCGTGATCCTGCTCGGCGCGGTGCCCTCCATCGCCAACGGCCTGGTGTCCGGCGTGGACCAGGTGCCGCCGCTGTTCCTGCGGGCCGGGCGCACCATGGGCGCGACGGGCGCCAAGGGCATCTGGCACGTCGTGCTGCCGGCCGCCATGCCCGGCTACGTGGCGGGCCTGAAGCAGGGCTGGGCGTTCTCCTGGCGCTCGCTGATGGCCGCGGAGATCATCGCGAGCTTCCCCGACCTCGGCGTGGGCCTCGGCCAGCTGCTGGAGAACGCGCGCACCGCCAGCGACATGGCCATGGTGTTCGAGGCGATCATCCTGATCCTGTTCGTCGGCATCGCGATCGACCTGCTGATCTTCAGTCCGCTGGAGCGGTGGGTGCTGCGCAGCCGCGGCCTGCTGGTGAAGAGCTGAGGTCCATGCGTACGAAGCCCGTTCTCCTCGTCATCGCCCACGGCAGCCGCGATCCCCGGCACGCCGCGACCGTCCACGCCCTGGTGCGCCGGGTACGGTCGCTGCGGCCCGGGCTGCGCGTGGAGACGGGCTTCCTGGACTTCACCATCCCGTCCGTGCACGGGGTGCTGGAGTCCCTGGCGGCGGAGGGCGTCCGGGACGTCGTCGCCCTCCCCCTGCTGCTGACCCGCGCCTTCCACGCGAAGGCCGACATCCCGGCGGTACTGCGGGACGCGCCGCCCCGGCTGCGGATCCGGCAGGCGGAGGTGCTGGGCCCTTCGCCGCTGCTCCTGTCGGCCCTGGAACGGCGGCTTTACGAGGCCGGGCTGACCCCCGCCGACAGGTCCTCGACCGGGGTCGTGCTGGCCTCGGCGGGGTCCAGCGACCCGGAGGCGATCGCCGTGATCGCACGTCTCGCGCGGGACTGGCAGCGCACCGGCTGGTGCGCCGTGCGGCCCGCGTTCGCCTCCGCCTCCCTCCCCCGCACCGAGGACGCGGTACCCGAACTCCGCGAGCTGGGCTGCGCCCGGGTCGCGGTGGCCCCGTACGTCCTCGCCCCCGGCTTCCTGCCGGACCGCATCGCCCGGGGCGCGGCGGAGGCGGACGTGCTGGCCGAGGTGCTCGGCCCGGCGCCCGAGGTGGCGCGGGTGCTCCTCGAGCGGTACGACGCGGCGCGCACCCCGGCCCTGGCGGCGGTCGGGGCCTGAGCGCTGACCGAAGGCCCGGTGTTCGCGGTCCGGCGCTCCCCTGTCCGTCGGACCGCGAACAGGCCGGCCCGCGGCGGGCTCTCGCGAGCGTCGCGCGGTGGCCGGCGCACTTACTTCTGCGCCGTGTCCGGCGAACATGTCACACCAGGGCCCTTACCGGTCCGGATTCTCGACGGCCGGACCCTGTCAAAGAGTTGACCGCGCGGGTGCGGCCTCCTCGGCGAGGCGGGCGAGTTCCCCCAACGGCATCGAGCCTGGCACCCGGCGCTCGCGCGCGAAGGCGTTGGCGAGGTGCTGCAGCAGGTCGTTGAGCGGCGTCGGAACGCCGTGCAGGCGGCCCAGCAGCCCGATCTCGCCGTTGAGGTAGTCCGCCTCGATGGTGCCGGTGCCGCGGCTGAGGGACTGCCAGGAGGAACCGCCGCCGCGCGGGGCACCGGGCAGCGGGACCAGGTCCACCTTGTGGCCGCGCAGCGCCTTCTGCTCCGCGACGCTCGCGTACGCGATACCGGCGGCGTCGAGCACCCTCTCGCCCTCGGCCCGCACCCGCTGGAACAGGGTCACGGCCGCGTCGTCGGCGAGGGGCCCGGCGACCGCCTCCAGGGCGTTGCCGAGGTTGGAGAGCAGCTTGGCGTACTGCCAGCGCGCCACGTCGGGCACGACCGGTGCCTCGAAGTGGGACGTCTCCAGGTCGGCGGCGACCAGCCGGGCGGTCGCGTCGGTGCCGTGCGGGTGGCGGCCGAGGTGCAGCATGCCGGTGAGGGGGGCGCCGCCCGCGGAGACGACACCGGGTTCGACGAAGGTCGACGGCAGCCAGACGCAGACGCCGTAGACGTGCCGGAAGACGCGCAGAGCCAGGCGCTGGCCCTCCACGCCGTTCTGGGCGCAGAACAGCGGCAGCCGCTGCGCCGCCGTGCCACCGCCCGCGACCGGCGCCGGCCCCCAGGCCTGGAGGGCGGTCACGGTGTCCTGTGTCTTGACGGCGAGGACGAGGACGTCGTCCGCGCGCAACTCGCCCAGTTCCCCGGGCCCGGTGACGGCCTGGAGCCGGTAGGTGTACTCGCCGTCCGGCACCGTCAGCCGCAGCCCGGCGTCCCGCAGCGCCGCGTGGTGCGCGCCCCGTGCCACCAGGACGACCTCGTGTCCCGCGCCGGCCAGCCGCCCGCCGACCGCGCCGCCGACGGCCCCCGCTCCGATGATGATGTAGCGCATGGGAGGAGCCTCGCACAGCCGTCGCCCGGCCCCCGGGGCAGGGGCGCGGTGCCGGGCGGTCATGCTCCCGGGGCCGTCAGCTCCACCAGTTTGACCACCGTGTTCCAGTTCCGGGTGGTGGCGGTCAGCCCCTTGTGGATCCGGGGCCGGGACAGCGCCTCGGCGAGCTTGGAGCGGCCGAGGCCGTCCGGGGCGTACAGGTACAGGGCGCGGTCGCCCAGGCGGAACTCCTCGGGGAGGTGGGCGGCCGGGTCGATGTCCGCGTAGCGCTCCGCGGTGACCGGCGCGGAGAGGTACGTGACGTGCAGCTGCCTGGCCGCCAGTTCGGCGGCCGGGAACGGGCAGGCCGCCTCGACGGCCTTCAGGTAGGCGTGGTCGCGGACGAGCACGTCGACGGCGAAGCCGAACCGCTCCTCGACCGCCCCGGCGAGCTCGGCCGCCAGGGAGTCGGCGTCCGTGTCGGCGGTGGTGAAGACGGCCTGTCCGCTCTGCAGGTAGGTCTGGACGGAGTCGTACCCCAGTCCGCTCATCAGTGTGCGCAGTTCGGCCATCGGGAGCTTCTTGCTGCCGCCCACGTTGATCCCGCGCAGCAGCGCCGCATACCTCGTCATTCGAACACCTTAGAACGGCCGTCGTGCCCCGTGGGGGTTGGCACGACGGCCGTGCCGGCATGCCGGGCTGCCCGAAACTCTGGCCGATCGGACCGGCCCGGATCAACTCCTACACGCACCTGTGACTTGTTCAACAAGGTTTCGTCATCACAAAGAGGATCACCGTCGTCGGAAGGGGCGTCCCTGATCATCACCCCCGAGATGGGTGGATAGATGTAAGGGCCCGACATCCTCCTCGGCGACGAGGGACAGCCGCCGTACTTCACCGGGCAGCACGAGGAGTCGGTCTTATCGGCCCCATACCTTCGAATCGAACGAAGGAAGTCGTGAAGAGATCGTGGCGGCCGGGGGGTCGTCACCGCACACGAGGGGGCGGTTCCGTCATGGATCCCGTGAAGGGGAACGGAGAGGCGCGGGTCCGGGGGCTGGCCGCCCGGGCCGGCGGCTGGAGCGCCCGGCACCGCTGGGCCGCCGTCGGCATCTGGGTGCTGTTCGTCGTCCTGGCGATGGGGCTCGGCTCGGCGGCCGGCCGGGTCGACGTCGACGAGAGCGACCAGCTCAGGGGCGAGACCCACACCGCGGCGCAGATCATCGACGACGCGGGCATCAAGGAGCCCGCGAGCGAGACCGTCCTGATCCAGGCCAAGGACCCGTCCGTCCAGGCCACGGACACCGCCTTCAAGGCCGCCGTCTCGGACGTCGTGAAGGCCGTCGACGGCACCGGCACGGTCACGGACGTCACCTCGCCGTACGTCACCGGCACGATCTCGAAGGACGGCCGCAGCGCGCTGGTCCAGTTCGACATGCGCGGCGACGCCGGGACCGCCGGCGACCGGGTGCAGCCGGTGCTGGACGCGGTGGCCGGGGTGCAGAAGGCGCACGGCACGCTGCGGATCGAGGAGATCGGCGGCGCCAGCATGAACAAGCAGTACGCCGACGCCTTCGGCAAGGACTTCCAGCGCGCCGAGTACTCCGCCGTGCCGGTGGCCTTCGGCATCCTGCTGATCGCGTTCGGCGCGCTGGTGGCGGCCCTGCTGCCGGTGGGTCTGGCGATCACCGCGATCATGGCGACGATGGGCCTGATGGGCCTGGTCAGCCACCTGCAGCCGATGAGCGACACCGCCAACTCCGTGATGCTGCTGGTCGGCATGGCGGTCGGCGTCGACTACTGCCTGTTCTACCTGCGCCGGGAGCGCGAGGAACGGGAGGCCGGCCGGGGCGCGGACGCCGCGCTGCGGATCGCCGCCGCCACCAGCGGCCGGGCCATCATCGTCTCCGGTGTCACGGTGTGCGTGGCGATGGCGGGCATGCTGTTCACCGGCCTCGCCGAGTTCGAGGCGATGGGCCTGGCCTCCCTGATGGTCGTCGCGGTCGCCATGGTCGGCTCCGTGACCGTGCTCCCCGCGCTGCTCTCGCTGCTCGGCCACCGGGTCGAGAAGGGCCGCATCCCCTTCCTGCGCCGCCGCAAGCGAGCCCACGGGCCGTCCGAGAGCCGCTTCTGGACCGCCGTGCTGCGAGGGGTCCTCGCCAAGCCGCTGGTCTCCGTGCTCGTCGCGGTCGGCGCCCTGCTCGCGGTCGCCGCGCCCGCCCTCGGCATGAAGACCTCGCAGCTCACCCTGGACCAGGAGTTCGGGAACTCACTGCCGATCGTGCAGACCTACGACCGCGTCAACCAGGCCTTCCCGGGCGGCTCCGAGCCCGCCGAGGTGGTCGTCAGGGCGAAGGACATCAACGCCCCCGAGGTCCGGCAGGCGCTGACCGACTTCAAGGAGCGGGCGATCAGCTCGGGCGCCTCCCGCGGCCCGGTCGACATCAAGCTGCACGACGCCCAGAACGTCGCCCTGATCACCGTGCCGCTGGTCGGCGGCTCGGACATGGACAGGGCCGGCCAGAGCCTGCACAAGCTCCGCGACGACGTACGGCCGGCCACGCTCGGCAAGGTCGCCGGCGTGCAGGCGCCGATCACCGGCAACGTCGCTGGCAACCAGGACTTCAACGACCAGCTGCTCGGCTCGGTCGTCCCGGTCTTCGCCTTCGTGGTCGTCTTCGCCTTCCTCCTGATGCTGCTCTCGTTCCGTTCGCTGACGGTCGCGGTCACCTCGATCCTGCTCAACCTGCTCTCGGTGGGCGCCGCCTACGGAATCCTCGTCGCCGTCTTCCAGCACGGCTGGGGCGCCTCGCTGGTGGGCGCCGAGGGGGTCGGCGCGATCGTCACCTGGCTGCCGCTGTTCCTCTTCGTGATCCTGTTCGGCCTGTCGATGGACTACCACGTGTTCGTGGTCTCCCGGATCCGCGAGGCCCGGCTGCGCGGCCGGTCCACCAGGGAGGCGATCCAGCACGGCGTGGTCACCACGGCCGGGGTCGTCACCAGCGCGGCCGTCATCATGGTCGCCGTGTTCGCGATCTTCGGCACGCTGTCCATGCAGTCCATGAAGCAGATGGGCGTGGGCCTGGCGGCCGCGGTCCTCATCGACGCGACCGTCATCCGGGGCGTCCTGCTCCCGGCGGTGATGGCCCTGCTCGGCGAGCGCAACTGGTACCTGCCGAGCTGGCTACGGTGGCTGCCCGACCTGACGCACGACGAGTCGCCGGAGGCGGTCGCGCCGGCGGCGCGAGGCGAGCAGGAGCGGCTGCCGGTCTGAGCCGTGCGGTGACAGGTGCGGCAACGCCCTTCGACACAGGGTCCGTTGGTCTCCGGGGGAGCCGACGGGCCCTGTCCCTTGCGGGCCTCAGCGCTGGTAGCGGGCCAGTACCAGGTTGCCGTCCTTCTCCAGGCGCCGGCGGAGTTCGTCGAGGCCGACGGCGCCGCTGTAGTACTCCTGGAGGGCCGGGGTGGCCACCTTGTCCTTCCACTCGGGGTAGCCGCGGACCGTCTGGGCGGGGGCCGGGCTGAGGTGTCCGGCCAGGGCGGTGCCGGTGGCCCAGCCGTACTTGGCGGTGTGCAGGGCGGGGTCCTGCAGGGCCTGGGTGCCGGTGGGCAGCATCCAGTCGCCCAGCGCCAGCCGGACCATGTTCTCCGGCCGCAGCAGGAAGTCGATGAACTCGGCCGCCTCCCTCTTGTGCGGGCTGTCCGCGGCGACGGACAGCGTCTGTGGGCTGACGCCCTGGGCGAGCCCGTCGGCACCGGCCGGGGCGGGCAGCACCTCCCAGTCGAAGCCCTTGGGTGCCTGCTGGACGATCTGCTGGCGGTAGGAGAAGCCGAGCGGGACCATCGCGTACTTGCCGCCGAAGAAGCCCGGCAGGGTGTCCGAACCGCCGCTGCCCAGGGTGGAGCCGGGCGCGCTGTGGTCGATGTTCACCTGGTCGTGGACCGTGCGCGGCACGACCTGGTCGGCGGCCCCGAACCGCACGGTCACCTTGCCGTCGGCGCCCCGGCGGAAGAGCTGCCCGCCGGCCGACAGCGACAGGTTGAGCGTGGCGGACACCGGCTCCTTGAGCGGCCAGGCGACGCCGTACCTGCCGTCGCCGGAGAGCCGCTTGGTGATCTTCCGGAACTCCACCCATGTCCAGGGGTGTGCGGGGGTGGGGATCCGCACCCCGGCCTCGGCGAGCCAGGTCCTGTTGGCGATCAGTACCCGCGGTTCCTGGAGGAAGGGCACCCCGTAGATGCCGTTCCCGAAGGTCGTCGTCCGCCAACTGCGCTGCGGTATGTCGGACTTCAGGCGGTGGGACAGCAGACCGGAGAGGTCGGCGAGGTAGCCGCCATAGGCGAAGTCCGCGAGGTCGTCGGAGGCGTCGTGGATGATGTCCGGCGCCTCCCCGCCCTCGAAGGAGGTCAGCAGCTGGTCGTGGACACTGTCCCAACTGCCCTGGACGTACTCGACCTTGACGTCCCTGTGGGTGGCGTTCCACTCCTTCACCAGCTCCTTGTTGGCGGCGACCGACTCGTCCTGCCAGGCCAGGGACTGGAACCGCAGGGTGACGGGGCCGCCGGTGCGGGCGGCGGAGGTGCAGCCCGCGAGCAGCAGGAGGAGTGCGACGACGGCCGAGCCGATCCGGGTGCGCATCAGCTCTTCACCGCCCCGGCGAGCATCCCGCCCGTGATCCGCCGCTGGACCAGCGCGAAGACGACCAGCGAGGGCAGGGTGGCGAGGAAGGCGGCGGCCGCCAGCGGGCCCAGGTCGGCGACGCCCTCCGCCCCGATGAAGTGGGTGAGGACGACCGGCAGGGTCTGCTTCTCCGGAGTCTTCAGCAGCACCAGCGCGAAGAAGAACTCGTTCCATGCGGTGACGAAGGCGAACAGCCCGGTCGCCACGATCCCGGGCGCCAGCAGCGGTGCCGTCACCGACACCAGCGTCCGCAGCCGGCCGGCCCCGTCGACGGCCGCCGCCTCCTCCAGTTCCACGGGCACCGCGCGGACGTATCCGACGAGCATCCACAGCGCGAACGGCAGCGCCCACACCACGTACACCAGCACCAGCCCGAACAGGGAGTCGACGAGCCGTAGGTTCTTCAGCACCAGGAACAGCGGGATGATCACCAGGACGAACGGGAACGCCTGGCTGATCACCACCCACCCGGTCGCCGCCCGGGAGAGAGCGGTGCGGCGCCGGGCCATGACGTACGCCATCGGGGTCGCGAGCACGACGGCGATCAGCGCGGCGCCGAGCGCGGCGAGCAGCGAGTTGAGGCCGGCGCGCAGCAGGGGCTGCTCGTCGAAGGCCTGGCGGAAGTTGTCCAGGGTGGGGTGCCTGGGGATCCAGGTCGGATGCAGACTGCCGAGCTCCTGCGGGGACTTGAAGGCGGTGGAGAGCAGCCACAGGAGCGGGAAGGCCAGGAAGACAAGATAGGCGAGCAGGGCCGCGTACTGGCCGGCGCGGGCTGCGGTACGGGTCCTCACGCGTCCTCACCGCCCCGCAGCCGGCCGGTCAGGAAGACGGCCAGCAGCACCGCGATCACCGCGACCATCACACAGCCCATCGCTGCCGCATACCCGAACTGGCCGTAGCGGAAGGCCTCCTCGTAGGCGAAGAGCATCGGCAGCCGGGTCTTGCCGCCGGGGCCGCCGTTGGTCAGGACGTAGACCAGGGCGAAGGAGTTGAAGTTCCAGATCAGGTTGAGTGCGGTGACGGCCAGCGCGATGGGCCTCAGGGCGGGCCAGGTGACCGCGCGGAAGCGGCGCCAGGCGCCGGCGCCGTCCACGGCGGCCGCCTCGTGCAGTTCGCGCGGGGTGTTCTGGAGTCCGGCCAGCAGGGCGACGGTGGTCTGCGGCATCCCGGCCCAGACGCCGACGACGATCACGGCGGGCAGGGCGGTGCCGAGACCGCTCAGCCAGTCCCGGCCGTCGCCGAGGCCGAGGTCGCGCAGGGTCACGTTGAGGACACCCGCGTCGGGGTTGTAGACCAGCCGCCAGATGATGCCGACGACGACCTCGGGCATCGCCCACGGCACGATCGCGAGCGCGCGGGCCAGCCAGCGCAGCCGCAACTCCTGGTCGAGGAGGAGGGCGAGGCCGAGAGCGAGCAGGAACTGGGGCACGGTCACGCCGACGGCCCAGACCAGGCCGATCCGGAACGACTCCCAGAAGAGGGTGTCGTGCAGCAGGTCCCGGAAGTTGAGACCGCCGATCCACCGCGTCGCCGCGGTCCGGCCCGACTGGGCGTCGGTGAACGCCAGCAGGATCCCGTAGAGCAGCGGACCGACGCTCAGCACGAGGATCGGGATCAGGGCGGGCAGGACCAGGAACCAGGCGCCGCGGCCGTTGACACGGGCGGCGGCCGGCCGCCCCGCACTCGCCACGTCGGTAACCAATGCCACGTCGTCCCCCTTTGCGCGGCCCGGCCGGGCCTGGACATGGTCGTGAAGGCCGGTTGCCCCGTCAAGACACCGCGCACACCGTCCCACCTCCGCGGATGCGAGACTGGCCGCCGGACGGCGAGAAGGCGACGCCGTGTGCACCCGCACAGCGGCGGGCACCCGGGCGCCGGGAACGGACACGGAGGCGGGCGATGGACGAGGCACGGGCGCGGGACGTACTGGCCGCGGCGGGTGTCCTGCCCGGTGCGGCGGCCGACGCCCCGCTCCTGGCGCTGGGCGAGAACGCGGTGTTCGCGGCCGGGGACCTGGTGGTGAAGGTCGGCCGGGACGCCGAGCTCCTCGACCGGGCCCGGCGTGAGCTGGCGATCGCCGGATGGCTGGCGGAGGCGGACGTACCGGCCGTACGCGCCGCCGAGCCGAAGGCGCTGCTCGTCGCAGGCCACCCGGTGACGGTGTGGCACCGGCTGCCGGATCCGGTGCGGCCGGCCGAGCCGCGGGATCTGGCCGAACTGCTGCGGATCGTGCACGCCCTGCCCTCTCCTCCCTTCGCGTTGCCGCCCCGCGAGCTGCTGGACGGTGTGGAGCGCTGGCTGCGGCTGGCCGGCGCGGCGATCGACCCCGCCGACGCGGCGTATCTCCGGGAGCGCCGGGACGGTTTCGCCGCGGCCGCGGCCGCGCTGACACCCCATCTGACACCGGGGCCGATCCACGGGGACGCGCTCCCCCGCAATGTGCACGTCGGCCCGGACGGCCCGGTCCTGGTCGACCTGGAGACCTTCTCCTCGGACCTGCGCGAGCACGACCTGGTGGTGATGGCACTGTCCCGCGACCGGTACGGGCTGCCCGCCGAGGGGTACGACGCGTTCACCCAGGCCTATGGATGGGATGTGCGGGAGTGGGAGGGGTGCGGCGTGCTGCGCGGTGCCCGGGAGACGGCGAGCTGCGCATGGGTCGCCCAGCACGCCCCGAGCAACCCGAAGGCCCTGGCGGAATTCGAGCGCCGGGTGGCGTCGCTACGGGAGGGCGACGAGTCGGTGCGGTGGTATCCCTTCTGAACCACGGCGCCCCTTCAGGGGCGTGGAGTTGTGTCCCTGTGCGTCTCCGCCGCGTGGGCGCGCCCAGCCCCCACCGGCCCGCGGCAAACGAACCACGTGACCGGCCCGGCACTCAGACGGCGCCGGCCAGTTCCCGCAACGGCCACGCCCCGTCCACCACCGCGTCGGCCTCCCCCTTGCGCCGCAAGAACTGCTGGAAGTCCGCCGCCCACTGCGCGTACCACTCCACCTGGCGCCGGTGCAGCTCCGCCGGACCCAGCGCCGCGATCTTCGGGTGCCGCTCGGCTATCGCACCGGCCAGGCGCGCCGCGGCGAGCGCGTCGGCCGAGGCGTTGTGGGCGGCGGCGAGGGTGATGCCGTACTCGGCGCACACCGCTTCCAGGTTCCGCTTGCCGCGGCGGTAGCGGTCGACCCAGCGGTCGATGGTGTACGGGTCGACGACCGGTGCCGGGTCGAGGCCGCCGAGGCGGTCGGAGAGGGACGGCAGTCCGTGCCGGCGCAGCTCCGCCGAGAGCAGGGTGAGGTCGAAGGTCGCGTTGTAGGCGACGACCGGGACGCCCGTCTTCCAGTAGCCGGTGAGGACGTCCGCGAGGGCGTCGGCGACCTGGTCGGCCGGTCTGCCCTCGGCCGCCGCCCGCTCGTTGCTGATGCCGTGCACCGCGACCGCTTCGGCCGGGATCTCCACGCCCGGATCCGCCAGCCACTCGCGGCGGCCCAGTTCCTGCCCGGCCCTGACCTCGATCACGGCCCCCGTGACGATCCGCGCCTCGCGCGGATCCGTACCCGTCGTCTCCAGGTCGAAGCCGATCAGGAGCTCCTGGTGCCAGCCCATGGGCGGCCCCCCTTCTTGGTGGTGCTTTCCCCCAGTGGTCTCCACCCTCGCATGCCCCACTGACAATCAGAGGACCGCGTTCCGCTTACCCACGGGTCACCGTCGCGGGCACGCGTCAGGACACCGGGCGCGAATCCGCCCAAGCCGTCTCGAACTCCTCGCGGTACGTCGGGAAGAGACCTGTTTCCACGACGTCGTCCGACTTGACCACCTTGCTGCCGTTGCGGAGCACCAGCACCGGTGACTCCATCCCGCGCGCCCCGCGCAGATAGGACTGGATGATCCCGACGCCGTCGGCGCCGTCCCCGTCGACCAGGTAGGCGGAGAAGCGGGGGGTGTCGTCGTACACCTGGATCTCGAAGGCGCCCGGATCGCGCAGCCGGGAGCGGACGCGGCGCATGTGGAGGATGTTCATCTCGACCGAGCGGGCCAGCTCGCCCCGTTTCATCCCGAGTTCGCGCTCTCGGCGCTTGACCGCGCTGGAGGCGGGGTTGAGGAAGAGGAGGCGGACCCGGCAGCCGGTCTCGGCGAGGCGCACCAGCCGGCGGCCGGAGAAGTTCTGCACGAGCAGGTTGAGGCCGATGCCGATGGCGTCCAGGCGACGGGCCCCGCCGAAGAGGTCCTCGGCCGGGAACTGGCGCATGAGGCGGACCCGGTCGGGGTGGACGGCGACGACGTCGGCGTAGCGGTCGCCGACCAGGTCCTCCACCGCGTCCACCGGCAGCCGGCGTGCCGAGGGCACGTCGCCGCCCGCGCCGAGCATCTCCAGGAGCCGGGCGGAGGCACGCTCGGCCTGGTCGAGGACGGCCCCGGACAGCGCCCGGTTGCGGGAGACGACGTTGCGGGTCACCTCCAGCTCGTCCAGCGCGAGTTCGACGTCCCGGCGCTCGTCGAAGTACGGCTCGAAGCACGGCCAGTGCTGGACCATCAGCTCGCGCAGCTGCGGCAGGGTGAGGAAGCTGAGCACGTTGTCGTCGGCGGGATCGAGCAGGTACCCCTTGCGGCGGCTGACCTCGCGCACGGCGACGGCCCGCTGGACCCACTCCTGGCCGGCCGGGCCGGCGGCGGCGACCACCCACTCGTCGCCGTGGACGGGTTCGTAGATGGGCCGCAGCACGGCGGCCACGACCGCGCGCATCCGCTGCTCGACGAGGTTCAGCCAGATGTAGGCCCGGCCGGCCCGCTGGGCGCGCGTACGCACCTCCAGCCAGGCGTCGGCGTCCCACTCCAGCTCCGGCCCGATGGAGCCCGTGGCGTCCATCGGCCGGGCCAGGGACACCGCGCCGGGCGGGACGTCTGTGGAGTTCCCCTCGTGACCCTCGTCACCAGGGGGCAGCTCCAGGCCTCCCGAGCCCACCCGTGCACCGCCTTCCGCTCCCCCGAGCTCTCCCTGTGCCAACGATCAAGGAAGGGTACTCCGGGAGTGGTCGGCGGTGCAGCCGGATGGACAGGTCGTTTCTCAACTACCGTTTCCGGGCTGACCGTTCTGATCAGCAAGAGCTGCCGGAGTGAGCGGATTCATAGCGGTGACATCGCGCGGGGCGATGGAGAAGCCCTGCCAGTGGACCGGCATCGGCTGCTGGTCCTCGTCGCGCGCGATGTGGTGGAAACCCACGTTCACCCAGACCACGGGGTTGGTGAGGGTCTGCCCGTTCACGAACTTGTCGACGGTCTTGGGGTGACCGCTCGGGCAGCCCGGGTTGTTACTGGCGAACTGCTCGCACTTGTCGTACTGGGTGAAGTAGACGTCGTGCGAAGTGAAGGCGTGGCCCGGGTACTTGTTGCTGGCACCCCGAACGATCTCGTAGGACCGCGCGTGCCCGTCCTTGTTCTTGCCGGCCGTGCTGACCACCCGCCACCAGCGCATGTTCTCGGCGTCGCCGGCGAGTTCCTTGGTGACATCGGTGAGGGTGGTCTTGTCGGTGGGCGCCTCCTGGCCGCGCGTGGGGGCGCTGACCTTCGAGTCGTACTGTTCGACACGGCTCTTGGAGGAGCCGTCGAGGTCGAAGTCCAGCTTCCAGAAGACGTTGTGAGCGTGACTGGTGGCGTAGGCGTGGGCGCCCTTGCCTATCGGCCAGCCGCGGCCGTCCCCGGCGTCGTAGTCGCCCGGCGAGAGGCTGCCGGTGGCGCCGACGTTCATGTTGATCGTGCCGTCGTCCTGGAACCGCCACTCGGTCATGTACTCGTACCAGCCGACCTTGTTGACGGTGTAGATGAGCAGGTCCTTGCCCTGCTGCTGGTACACCCGGTTGCCGGTGTCGGCCTGCATCCGGTACGCGTGGCCACGCGAACGGGTGGTGGTGCACAGGCCGTTGACGTTGGGGTGGGCCGGGTCCCAGGCCTCGGGGACCTTGACGGTCTTGATGGTGCCGCCGGGGCACTCGGCCGAGTCGAGCGGCACCAGGCCCTGGGCGAACCCGAAGCCGGTCAGGTCGTCGTACTCGACGCTGCCGTCGTCGTAGGGGACGTCGATCTGCGCGAGGCGGGCGCTGGAGAGGACCTTGATGGGGGCCGACTCGCCCTTGGGCTGGTAGGAGATGTGCTCCAGGACGAGTCCGGCCTTGCTGTCGTAGCGCCAGCACATCCGCCAGGTGGTCCCGGTCGAGAGCTTCTGCTCGATCCGGTAGGCGGCCGAGCAGTCGGCGGCGGCCGCGGCGGCCCGCTTCGGCTGGGCGACGGCGGGTCCGGCCGCGGTGGTGGCGCCGGCGGCCAGCGCGACCGCGGCCAGGCCCACCGCGGCCGTCCTGCGGGCATGACGGATTCTGGGCACGCGCGTGCTCGCGCGCAGGTTCACGGGCATGACGAAGTGACTCCTGGTACGGGAGATGCAGGTGGAAAGGTGAACGGAGGGGCCGGCTCAGCGGCCGAGCTTCACGACCTTGCGCGCGCTCAGGTCGACGATGAGCGACCTGGCGTCGATCCACGGCCCGTTCTTCACCTTCGGGAAGAGCCGCACACAGCGGTGCTGGCCGCATGTGCCGAGGGCGGCGGGCTGGGCGCCCGGAGTCGCGCGGTACACCGCGCTGTTGAGCAGCAGCTGCTGTTCCGGATCGGTCAGCGCGGTGCCGGTGGCGTCCTTGAAGTCCGCCTTCAGGCCGGCGCCGAGCGGGTCGGCGACCAGCAGCTTGATCGCCTCGACGTTCTCGTCGTGGCTGAGCGGCGGCTGGACGCCCTTGCTGCTGGTGGTGTGCTCGACCTTGCCGGTGTCGAGGTTGACGGTCCGGGTGACGAGGGTGTCGTCCCGGTAGTCGTAGAACGTCACGTCCGCGCGGCGCGGCGCGTCCGAGCTGTCCAGTTCGTTCGCGTCCGGCTCGGCGAGATCGACGCTGAGCCGCTGCGGGCCGCGCCGGCCCTCGACGTTCTCCCCGGCGCTGAACATCTGCTTGGTCAGAGCGAGTTGTTCGACGCGCCTGGTCTCGTCGTCGGTCAGCGGGTCGCTGCCCGTGCCCTTCTTCCCCTCGGCCGGCGCCTGTTCCACCACGCCCGGCTTGACGGCGTCCTGTCCCTGGCCCGCCTGCTGTGCGGCGACCGCGCCGTTCCCGTCGCCGCCTCCCGACTCGTTCGCCCCCGCCGTGCCCGGCAGGGTGATCCCGACCATCACGGCGGTCCCCGCGACCGCCAGTCCCGCACCGGCCACCACCTTGCCCAGATGGCGGTGCACTATCTTGCGCACATCTTCCCCCTACTCCCCCTCGGTCACAGGGAGTACGTGATTGCCCCACTGGTTCGGCACACGTCGCCACACGGGCTGCTGTGTGCACTGGTCGCGGGGTAAGAGGGACGTAAGTCACGAGGGGTTCCATTACTTTCGGGCAGACTCATGACCAAGGCGCCCCCGGGCGCAGGACACACCTGGAAGAGTCGACTTCATGCAGGTCTGGCCTGGAGAGGCATATCCGCTCGGCGCCACGTACGACGGCGCCGGGACCAACTTCGCGGTCTTCACGGAGGCCGCGGACCGAGTGGAGCTGTGTCTGCTGCACGACGACGGCTCCGAGACGGCGGTGGAACTGCGGGAGAGCGACGCCTTCGTCCGGCACGCCTACCTGCCCGGCGTGATGCCGGGACAGCGGTACGGCTTCCGGGTGCACGGCCCGTACGACCCCGGGCGCGGGCTGCGCTGCAACTCGGCGAAGCTGCTGCTCGACCCGTACGCGAAGGCGGTCAGCGGGTCGGTGCGCTGGGGCGAGGAGGTGTACGGCTACCACTTCGGCGACCCCGACAAGCGCAACGACCTGGACTCGGCGCCGCACACCATGACGTCGGTGGTGATCAACCCGTACTTCGACTGGGGCGACGACCGGCGGCCGCGCACCGAGTACCACCACACGGTGATCTACGAGGCCCATGTGAAGGGCCTGACCATGCGCCACCCGGGCCTGCCGGAGGAGCTGCGCGGCACCTACGCGGGCCTGGCCCACCCGGCCGTCGTCGAGCACCTGACGGCGCTCGGCGTCACGGCCCTGGAGCTGATGCCGGTCCACCAGTTCATGAACGACCACCGGCTGGTCGACATGGGCCTGAACAACTACTGGGGCTACAACACCATCGGCTTCTTCGCCCCGCACAACGCGTACGCCTCCTGGGGCGACCGCGGCCAGCAGGTCCTGGAGTTCAAGTCGGCGGTCCGGGCGCTGCACGAGGCCGGGATCGAGGTGATCCTCGACGTGGTCTACAACCACACCGCCGAGGGCAACCACCTGGGCCCGACGCTGTCCTTCCGGGGCCTGGACAACCCGTCCTACTACCGGCTGACGGACGACCCGCGCTACTACATGGACACCACCGGCACCGGCAACTCGCTGCTGATGCGGTCCCCGCACGTCCTCCAGATGATCATGGACTCACTGCGCTACTGGGTCACCGAGATGCACGTCGACGGCTTCCGCTTCGACCTCGCGGCGACCCTGGCGAGGCAGTTCCACGAGGTGGACCGGCTTTCGTCGTTCTTCGACCTGGTGCAGCAGGACCCGGTCGTCTCCCAGGTGAAGCTGATCGCCGAGCCCTGGGACGTCGGCGAGGGCGGTTACCAGGTGGGCAACTTCCCGCCGCTGTGGACGGAGTGGAACGGCAAGTACCGGGACACCGTGCGCGACCTGTGGCGCGGCGAGCCGCGCGCGCTGGCGGAGTTCGCGTCCCGGCTGACCGGTTCCTCCGACCTCTACCAGGACGACGGCCGCCGCCCGCTGGCCTCCATCAACTTCGTCACCTGCCACGACGGCTTCACGCTGCACGACCTGGTGTCGTACAACGACAAGCACAACGAGGCCAACGGCGAGGACAACCGGGACGGCGAGAGCCACAACCGGTCCTGGAACTGCGGCGCCGAGGGCCACACCGACGACCCCGCGATCCTCGAACTGCGCGAACGGCAGATGCGCAACTTCATCGCCACGCTGATGCTGTCCCAGGGCGTGCCGATGCTCGGCCACGGCGACGAGTTCGCCCGCACCCAGCAGGGCAACAACAACGCGTACTGCCAGGACAACGAGGTGTCCTGGGTGGACTGGCCGGCCCCCGACGACGACAGCGAGCTGCTGGCCTTCACGCGCGCGATGGCGCGGCTGCGCAAGGAGCACCCGGTCTTCCGGCGCCGCCGCTTCTTCCACGGCCGCCCGGTGGAGGGCACCCACGACGAGCTCTCCGACATCGCCTGGTTCACCCCCGAGGGCCACGAGATGGTCCAGCGGGACTGGGACTCGGCCCAGGCGTCGGCCCTCACGGTCTTCCTCAACGGCAACGCGATCTCGGAACCGGACACACGGGGCCAGCGGATCGCCGACGACTCGTTCCTGCTGATGTTCAACGCGTCGCCGGAGCCGCTGGACTTCGTGGTCCCGGTGAACCACGGCCGGCAGTGGGAGGTGGTCGTCGACACGGCGCAGGCGGAGCCGGTGTCGGCCGGACCGAAGGTGGACGGCGGCGAACGTCTGACGTTGGTGGGCCGGAGCCTGACCGTGTTGAAGAGGCCGGCGTAGGGATGCGTGCTCCGACGGGCCGTTGGGCAGGTGCGGGCCGTTGGGGGCTGGTCCCGTCCACGCGGTGGAGCCGCGGAGTCGACACGACCCCGCGCCCCTTTGGGGCGGGGTACCGCACCCCGTGACACAGAAGCCGACCAGACGGGTACATACGTCCGCATGACAGCCGAGCGAACCGCCCTCACCGTGCCGACAGCCACCTACCGACTCCAGCTCCAGCCCAGCTTCCCCTTCCCGGCCGCCCGAGCCGCCGTGCCGTACCTCGCCTCGCTCGGCGTCTCCCACCTCCACCTCTCCCCCGTCCTGGAGGCCGTCCCGGGCTCCATGCACGGCTACGACGTGGTCGACCACGCGCGCGTGCGCGAGGAGCTGGGCGGCGAGGAGGGACTGCGGGCGTTGTCGCGGACCGCGCGGGAGCACGGTCTCGGCCTCGTCGTGGACATCGTGCCGAACCACATGGCGATGTCCCCCCGGCACAACCACGCCCTGTGGGAGGTGCTCCGGGAGGGTCCGAAGTCGCCGTACGCGCGCTGGTTCGACATCGACTGGGAGGCACAGGGGGGGCAGCTGCTGGTGCCGGTGCTGGGCGGCCCGGTCGGCGAGGTGCTGGGGCAGCTGGCGGTCGACGGGGACGTGCTGCGGTATCACGAGCACGCCTTCCCGCTCCGCGACGGCACGGCGGACCTGCCGCTGCCGGAGCTGCTGGACGCCCAGTGGTACCGCCCGGTGTGGTGGCGGCTGGCCCGCACCGAGCTGAACTACCGGCGGTTCTTCAGCATCTCGGAGCTGATCGGGGTGCGGGTGGAGGACCCGGAGGTGTTCGAGGCCACCCATGCCAAGATCCTCCAGCTGCTGCACGAGGGCGTGGTGGACGGGCTGCGCGTCGACCACCCCGACGGCCTCGCCGACCCCGACGGCTATCTCGCGCGGCTGCACGAGGCGACCGGCGGACGCTGGACGGTGGTGGAGAAGATCCTGGCCGACGGTGAGCACCTGCCGGCCGGCTGGGCGGTCGCGGGGACCACCGGGTACGACGCCCTGCGGCACGTGGACGGCCTGTTCACGGATACCGCGGGCGCGGCTGAACTGCTCGGCGGCTACCGGAGCTTCGCGGCCCCGCAGACGGACCGGGGCGGCGACTGGGCGGCCACGGTCCGGCGGGCGGCGTACAAGGTGATCACGCACGAGCTGGCGGCCGAGACGGACCGGCTGACGCGGGCGGCCACGCGCGTGTGCGCGACGTCGCCGGACCCCGCGCTGCGCGACCGGGCGCCCTGGGCGCTGCGCACCGCGCTGCAGGAGCTGCTGGTGCGCATGCGCGTGTACCGGCCGTACGCCTCCGGCGACGTGGCCTCCGTGGTCACCCCGGAGGCCGCCGAGGAGGCCCGGCGGGCCTTCGTGGTGCCCGAAGAGAGCGGCGCGGTGGACGTGGTGCGCGGGCTGCTCCTGGCGGGGGACGGCCCGGAGGTCGAGGAGTTCCGCACGCGGTTCGCGCAGACCGCGTCGGCGCTGCGGGCCAAGTCCGTGGAGGACACGGCGTTCTACCGCTATGTGCCGCTGCTGTCGGCGACCGAGGTGGGCGGCGACCCGGGCAGCCCCGGCGTGTCCCCCGACGCCTTCCACGCGTACTGCGCGCGCGTGCAGCGCGACTGGCCGCTCACCGGGACGGTGGTGACGACGCACGACACCAAGCGCAGCGCCGACGTACGGGCCGCGCTCGCGGTGCTGACGGAGTGCCCGGAGCGCTGGGTGGACGTGCTGGCCGAGGTGACCCGGGACGAGGAGGGGGTGCCGGACGCGCAGCTGGCCTGGGCGGCCTGGCAGACGGTGTTCGGGCTCGGCCCGGCGGATCCGGAGCGGGTCCGGGGGGCGCTGGTGAAGCACGTGCGGGAGGCGGGCCTGTACACGAGCTGGACGGAGCAGGAGCCGCCGTACGAGGAGGCGGTGGTCTCGTTCGTCGCGGCGGGGCCGTGCGGGGCGCCAGGAGAGCGCGTGGCGGACTTCCGGGCCGCGCTGGAGCCGCATGTGCGGGCGAACGTGCTGGGGACGGCCCTGGTCCATCTGACGATGCCGGGGGTGCCGGACGTCTACCAGGGCACGGAGGGCGAGTACCGGGCGCTGGTGGACCCGGACAACCGGCGGCCGGCCGCCTTCCCGCCGGAACACCCGGGCGAGAAGGACGCGGTGACGGCGGCCGCGCTGCGGTTGCGGGCGCGGCGCCCGGACGTCTTCGGCGGCACGGCGTCGTACACGCCGCTGGCCGCCACGGGGCCGGCCGCCGCGCACTGCCTGGCGTTCGCGCGCTCCGGGGAGGTGGTCACGGCGGTGACCCGGCTGTCGCTGCGGCTGGCCGAAGCGGGCGGTTGGCGGGACACGGTCCTGCCGCTGCCGCCGGGCCGCTGGGCGGACCTGCTGGCTCCGGAGCGGGAGTTCACGGGGCACGTGCGTGCGGGCGAGCTCTTCGAGGGGCTGCCGGTGGCGCTGCTGGAGCGGGTGGGAGACGAGGGCTGACCGGGGGCCGACAGGAACCGAGGGGGGGGCCGACAGGAACCGACAGAGGGCTTTAACAGAGGACTGACACGGCTGAAGGGGTCTGGCTGGAACTGGCGGGTACTGGTACCAGAATTCACTCGTACGAGTGAATATGTGGCTGATCCGTCGGTTTGCTGAAACTTGCCGGTCGCAGACCGCGTCGGTTATCGGCGCGCGGAGCCGTTCCGCGCCCCGTAGTGGCTTCGCACCCCTGTCGGCGCCGACAAGCCCCACCGGCCGACGGCAGATGCCTCTGGGCGCCCCCTGGAGCCTCCCCCGGGAGGTTCTTGACAGTTCACCTATGCCGTGCGGGACTGGGGAATGCGAAGCCGGGCGGACAAGTCGGGGGTGAGTCTCCTGCCGGAGCTGCGTTACCCCAGTGTTCCCGAACTCGTCGCCACCGCCCGGGCGCTGGCCGCGCACCGGCCCGGCCTGTGCACGTTGCGGCAGATCGGCGTATCCCGCGCGGGCAGACCGCTGCACCTGCTGTCCGTCGGACACGCCCGGCGGGCGGTCCTGGTGGTCGCGGGTGCCCACGCCAACGAGCCGACCGGGGGCGGCACCCTCCAGGTACTGGCCGAGCGCGTGCTGAACGAGCGGGAGCTGCGGGCGACGAACTCCTGGCACTTCCTGCTCTGCGCGGACCCGGACGGGGCGAGCCTGCACGTCACCCCGGCCCCGCGCAGCCTGTTCGACTACCACCTCGGCTTCTACCGGCCGGCGGGCCCCGAGCAGCCGGAGTGGTCGCCGTCGGTGCTGCCGCCGGACCGGCTGCCGCCCGAGACCCGGGCCCTACTCGGGGTGATCGACGAACTGCGCCCCTACCTCCAGGTGACCCTGCACGGCACCGACCTGGGCGGCAGCTGGGTGCAGCTGACGAGGGACGTGCCGGGGCTCGCCGAACCGTTCGCCAAGTCCGCCGCGGAGCTGCACATCCCGGTGGAGACGGGTGCCTCGGACGCCGCGGGCTGGCCGCACTCCGGGCCCGGGGTGCGGGTGATGCCGGGCCCGGAGACGGGGGTGGCGTACCCGAGCATGCCGGACGACGCACGGCACAGCACCTGGTACCACGCGCACCGGTACGGCGGTCTCACCGCGGTGGTCGAGGTGCCGATGTGGGCGAGCGACCTGGTCGACGACCCGGCGCCGCACCCGGCCCCCGCGGCGGCGATGCGGCGGCTGGCGCTCCGGCTGCAGCGGGACTCGCGGGAGGTGGAGCGGCTGCTGGCCGAGGCGCTGCCCAGGCTGGACGCCCTGGGCGGCCTGGACGGGCCGCTGCTGCGGGCCGCCCGGTGGGCGCTCGGGCTGATCCCAGGGCTGGCCGAGGACTGGATCCAGCGGCCGCCGGTCGACACCACGATGGCGTACGTCGGCAGCGTGGACGCCTTCGGACGGCGGCTGCCGTTGCGGGCCGCGTCGATGCTGCTGCGGGTGCTGCGGGAGGCGGAGGACCGCGCGGCGCCGCGGCTGGAGGAACTGGTGGCCTCCTGGTGCGAGGCCTACGGCGAGCGTTTCCAGGCCCGCTGGGTGCCGCTGGAGCGCCAGGTGGAGCATCAGTCCAGGACGGTGCTGGCGGCCGCCCAGCACGCGCGTGAGCAGGCGGCGTGAGGCCCGGGGCCGGGTCCTGGCCCGGGGGGCCGCACGCCGCCCTCGGGCTCAGTCGTCGAGGGCGAAGACCGGTCCGGTCCTGGCCGCCATCTGGCAGGCGTTCGGGAACGTCTCGCGGTACTCGATCGGCCTGCCGTTCCACTGCCCGCGCGCCTGGGCGGTCACCGGGGCGTAGACCATCGGGCACATCGCGTCCTTGGCCGGGGTGATGCGGGCGATGTCACCGCCCGACGCGGCGAGTTCCGCACAGGCCTCGGCCGCGTGCGCGTACCCCTGGGGCGGGTCGCACAGCAGGACGGCGCCGTGCGCGTCGTCCGACTGGTTCTCGCCCTGGGTGACGGTCAGGTACAGGTAGTCGCCGCCGTGCGTCGCGGCTGGCGCGGCCTGGGCCGGGCCGGCGGCGAGGAGGGCGGCCGCGGCCAGCAGGGCACCGCAGGCCGCTGTCGCTTTGCTGAGATGTGTCATTCCCCGTGCATCGGCACGGCGGACGCGGTTCCCCAGTCCGGCTCACCCGATCGGGCCGTCACGCGCGCGTGGCGGCGTGCCAGTTCGAAGGCGCTCAGGACCACCCTCGTCTGGTACTCCGCCTGGCGTGCGACCGCGATCCAGCGCGCGCCGAGGACGTCGTGGTAGTCCGCGCACCAGATGTCGATCAGCCGGTCCAGGTCGGGCAGGGCGGCGGCCGGGTCGTGGCCGGTGCTGCGCAGCAGCTGGTGCAGCATCCCGGCGGTGCGCAGGACCAGCCGGCGCCCGGCGATGCGCAGGGCGGCCAGGTGGGCGGAGCTGAGCGGGGGCAGCGGGCGGGCGCTGCCGGCGCCCGCGTCGGGGTCCCAGGCGTCGGCGAGGCCGGGGCGGACCAGCAGGTAGTCGTCGACCGGCGCGAGCAGCCGGGCCGCGTCCGGCGCCGCGTACAGCTGCGGCCGGATCCGGGCCAGGACACCGTCCAGCAGCTCCGTGTCGCGCCGTAGCGTCCGGCTCACCGAGCGCAGCGCCGCGTCCCGGTCGGCGGGCGGTGTGCCGTCCTGGACGGCGGCCACGCCCCACATGGGCGCCTCGACGATCGCGGTGACCGTGCCGTGCCGGTAGGGGTGGAACCAGGTGGACTCGACGGCTGCCTCGGTGATGGCGGCCGCCAGGTCACCCCGGCGGGGCGGCGGGACGCGGTAGACGGCCGGGCCCAGGGCGGGCCAGTACAGGGTGTCGTAGGCGCCGAGTTCGCGGGGGATGCCGAGCCGGGTCGCGGTGTGCGCGAGGCGCCGGTCGAGGCCGGGGAGCTCGCGGGTCAGCTCGACGAAGCCGCCGCCGACGTCGACGCCGTGCAGCGAGCACTGGAGAAAGGGCCGCAGCTCGTCCTGGAGGCGGAGCAGGGCCCTGGTCTCGGGCAGCGCGGCGGCCTCCGCCCCGTCGGGCAGCCACTCGGGCTGCTCCAGGAAGCCGGGCCGGAAGAAGTTCCGGAAGTAGTGGCCCAGGGTGTACGGCCCGGCCAGCCAGCCCTCGTTGCGCCGTGCGCCATCGGGGTCCAGGCACAGCAGCAGGTTCCAGGTGACGTCGGCGTCCTCGGTGAGCCTCGGGTCGGCGAGGAGCCGGTCGGCGAGACGGAGCACGGTGGCGCCGCCGACGGGTTCGTTGGCGTGCGGGCCCGCGACGACGAGGACGTGCCGGGTGCCGTGACCGATGGAAAGCAGCCACATCGGGGTGCCCGCGCGGGAGGTCCCCACCCTGCGCAGCCGGGCGTCCCGGGGGCGGTCGGCGACCAGCGCGGCCGCCCGCGAGGCGAGCTCGTCGACGGACGGGTACTGGAGGAGGGGCGGCAGGTCACACCTCCACAGAGCGGTGCCGTCGATTCACATGGTGTGCACGGTTCACGCACAGTCAGTCACGACTTGCGGGGTACGTCAACACCGCGACGGAGAATCACTTTTCGGCCATCGCACGGGACACGGCCAGGTGGCGGCGGACGGGCCCGCGGTTCAGTCGCTCGCGAGCCGGAACGCCATTCGGCCGAACGCGACCTGGTCGCCCTCGCGGACGACGGCGGCGCCGGTCACCCTGCGGCCGTTCACGGTCGTGCCGTTGGTGGAGCCGAGGTCCCTGAGGACCCAGAGGCCGCCCTGGTGGCGGAGTTCGGCGTGCACCCGTGAGACGGTCTCGTGGTTGAGCCGCAGCCCGCTGGCGGGGTCGCGGCCGATACGCAGCGGATGACCGTTGCCCGGGTGCGGAAGCAGCAGCTTGGGCAGCCGCTCGGCCTGCCAGGCCCGGCGCAGCCGTACGGTGAAGCCGGAGACGGCCTCGACGGTGCCGAAGAGCAGGCGCGCGAAGCGGTTCTCCTGCGGCAGGTCGGCGGTGAGCGCGGCGAGTTCGTCGGCGCGGCGGGCGGCGAGTGCCAGCTCCATGCGGCGCACGAACGTGTCGTGCGACAGCCGTCCCATGGCGACGCCGTCACGCAGCAGGCTCAGCGCCTTGTCGCGCTCCGCGTCGGACAGCCGCGCGGGGTAGGTGTGGAACTCGAAGGACGACGTCACGCTGCCGATTCTGGGTCAGTGAACCCCGGGTGTCCAGAAAACGGGGAAACGGCCGTCCCGCGCGCGTACGGACGGCGACACCCGTTCCGCAAAGCCGGGATTCAAAGCGGATTGATCTCTTTTCACGGCACGATGGACGTACTACCTCACGATGAGCCAGACGAAGGGGACCGTCCGTGCAGTTCGAGGTGTGGGCACCGCAGGCAGACCGTGTGACGCTCCATTGCGACGGCGCCGAGCGCGCGTTGGAGCGCGACCCGGACCGGTCCGGGTGGTGGACCGGGGAGGCGGCGGCCGAGGACGGCACCCGCTACGGGTTCGCGCTGGACGACGGCCCGGTGCTGCCCGACCCGCGCTCGCGCCGCCAGCCGGACGGGCCCGACGGGCTCAGCGCGGTCGTCGACCACGAGCGCCACGAGTGGCGGGCCGCCTGGCCGGGGCGCGCGCTGCCCGGCGCGGTCCTCTACGAGCTGCACGTGGGCACGTACACCCCCGAGGGCACCCTGGACGCGGCCGCCGCCCGCCTCGGCCACCTGCGGGAACTGGGGGTCACGCACGTGGAGTTGATGCCGCTGTGCCCGTTCCCCGGGCGGCACGGCTGGGGGTACGAGGGCGTCTCGCTGTGGGCGGTGCACGAGCCGTACGGCGGCCCCGAGTCACTGAAGCGCTTTGTCGACCGGGCCCACGAACTCGGTCTGGGTGTCGTCCTGGACGTCGTGCACAACCACCTCGGCCCCTCCGGCAACTACCTGCCCGCGTTCGGGCCCTACTTCACGGACGCCCACCAGACGCCCTGGGGTTCGGCGGTGAACCTGGACGCGCCCGGGTCGGACGAGGTGCGCGCGTACCTGGTGGGCAGCGCGCTGGCCTGGCTGCGCGACTACCGGATCGACGGGCTCCGCCTGGACGCGGTGCACGCCCTGTGCGACACGCGCGCGTGCCACTTCCTGGAGGAACTGTCGTCCGCCGTGGCCGGCCTGGCGGCCGAGTCGGGCCGGCCGCTCTTCCTGGTCGGCGAGTCCGACCTGAACGACCCGCGGGTCATCACCTCGCGCGCGGAGCACGGGTTCGGCCTGGACGCGCAGTGGAACGACGACTTCCACCACGCCCTGCACACCGCGCTGACCGGCGAGTCCCAGGGCTACTACGCCGACTTCGCCCGCGCCCCGCTCGCCGCCGTCGCCAAGACGCTCACCGGCGGCTACTTCCACGACGGCACGTACTCCAGCTTCCGCGGCCGCCGGCACGGCCGCCCGCTGGACCGCGCGCGGGTGGCCGGGCACCGGCTGCTCGGCTACACCCAGACCCACGACCAGGTCGGCAACCGCGCCCAGGGCGACCGGCTTTCGGCGTCCCTCTCCCCCGGCCTGCTGGCCTGCGCCGCCACGCTGAGCCTGACCGCGCCCTTCACACCGATGCTGTTCATGGGCGAGGAGTGGGCGGCCGGCACCCCCTGGCAGTTCTTCACCGACCACACGGACCCGGACCTCGCGGAGGCCGTACGCCGCGGCAGGCGGCGGGAGTTCGCGGCGCACGGCTGGGCCGAGGAGGACGTGCCCGACCCGCAGGATCCCGCCACCCGGGACCGCTCCTGCCTGGACTGGTCGGAACCGGAACGCGAGCCGCACGCGCGCGTGCTGGCCTGGTACCGGCGCCTGCTGGCGCTGCGCCGTGAGCAGGCGGACCTCACCGATCCCGATCTCGCCGACACCAAGGTGGCGTACGACGAGGCGGCACGCTGGCTGGCGTTCCGGCGCGGGGACGTTCGGGTGGCGGTGAACCTGGGCACGGAGCCGGCCGCGATCCCGCTCGGCACCGGGCGGGTGGAGGTGCTGGCCGCGTGGGACACCGTGGCGGCACCGGACCCGGACGGGATGCTGCGGGTGCCGGGCGAGTCGTGCGTGGTGCTCACCCAGGCCTGACCCCGGCCCGGCTCCTGCTCCGGGCGGCCCGCTACAGCTCCTCGTCGTCCTCGGTGCCCCCGGTGTCCTCGCGCAGTTCCGTCACCCGTTCCAGCAGGATCGTCTCCCAGGCGCGCCGGAGTTGGGTGCGCAGCAGCGGCAGGGGGCTGTCGCCGCGGCCTTCGAGGCGGTCGGTGAGCCGGACGACGGTGTCGCAGCGGGCCAGCCACAGGCCGCGCAGGCAGGGCCGGGCGCCGTAGCCGGCGAGCGTGGCCGCGCGGACGGCCGCGCCGGAGCCGACCGCGAGGGCGAGCCCGGCGATGTCCTCGGCGGGGTCGCCGACCGCCGCGTCGGTCCAGTCGAGGACGCCGCGCACCCTGCCGTCGGCGCTGACCACCAGGTGCTCGCCCTTGAGGTCGTGGTGGACCAGCACGGCGGTACCGGGCTGGGCGGCGAGCTGTGCGGCGCCCGGCGGGGTCAGCTGGAGCAGCCGGGACGGGTCGAACTCGTCGGCGGCGGCGAGCCGTTCGGCGGCGGGCACCGCCATCCTGCGCAGCGCCTCCAGGGACCGCGGCGGGGTGCGCGGCACGCCGAGCGTCTCGGCCTGCCGTACCGGCACCTCGCGGAGCCCGGTGAGCAGCCCGGCCAGGTCCGCCTCGCCCACCGCGGAGACGTCGTGCTCCTCGGCCGTACCGCCGGGGATCACGGTGTCCAGCGTGTACGTCAGCCCCGGCGCCCACTCGCCGGTCGCCACCCCGGCCGGGACCGCGACCGGCAGATGCGGCCGCATCAGGTCGCGCAGCCGCAGTTCGCGGCGCTGGCGGACGGAGGCCTCCCGGTCGGGGGCGAGGCGCAGCACGTGCCGGGTGCCGACCCACCAGGTGGAGTGTCCACCGCCCTCCGCGACGGGCCGCACGTCGGGGCCCGAGGCGTCGTCCGCGCTCTCCTTGAGCAGCGAACGGACCAGTCGACGGACGGTGTCCGCGGTGGGAGTCGGAGCCTGGGTCATGGATCGCGCCGTTGCCGTTCGGGATGGGGTAGGGGCGGGCGGTGGTGCCGGGGCCGGGTGGGTCAGCCCACGACAACCATCTCGCGGGTGGTGTTGTTGAAACGACGGCCGCCCTCCGCGGTCACCGTGACGATGTCCTCGATCCGCACGCCGAAGCGGCCGGGCAGGTAGATGCCGGGCTCCACGGAGAAGCACATCCCCGGCACCAGCGGCTGCTCCTCGCCCTCGATCATGTACGGCGGCTCGTGCGTGGTGACGCCGATGCCGTGGCCGGTGCGGTGGATGAAGAACTCGCCGTACCCGGCGTCGGCGACGACCGCGCGGGCGGCCCGGTCGACCTCCTGGCAGGCGGCGCCGGGGCGTACGGCCCGGAAGCCGGCCTCCTGGGCGGCGCGCACGATGTCGTGCACCTCGCGCTCCTCGGCGGTCGGCGGGCCCACGTGCACGGTGCGGGTGGTGTCGGAGCCGTAGCCGTCCTTGAGGCCGCCGAAGTCGAGGACGACCATGTCGCCGTCCTGGATGACCCGGTCGCCGACCTCGTGGTGCGGGTTGGCGCCGTTGGGCCCCGAGCCGACGATGGTGAAGTCGACCTGTTCGTGGCCGAAGCGGCGCAGCAGGTCGGCGAGGTCGTGGCCGACGTCGGACTCGCGGCGGCCGGCGAAGGGAACCTTGCGGATCTCCTCGAACGTTGCATCGGCGGCCGCTCCGGCGGCGGCGAGGAGGTCGAGCTCGGCCGCGTCCTTGACGGCGCGGAGCATGGGGAGCGCGTCGGTGAGGGAGGCGTAGGAGGTGTCGGGGAGTGTCCGCTGCAGGCCCAGCAGGTGCATGGCCCAGGCGTTGTCGCTGATACCGAAGCGGCCGTCCTCGGCGAGCAGCCCGGCGGTCACGGCGTAGGGGTCGGTGCCGTCGGTCCAGTCCCGCAGGGTCAGCACCGCCGCGCCGTCGGCCTTCTCGGCGTCGGGGGCCTCCAGGGTGGGGACGACCAGCACGGGGTCCCTGCCGGGAACCAGGACGAGGAGGGTGAGCCGCTCGGTGACCGCGGTGGGGGTGTAGCCGGTGAGCCACACCATGTCGGGGCCGGGGGCGATCAGAAGACCGGCGAGCCCGGCGTCCGCCGCGGTGTGCGCAGCGCGCGTCATGCGGGACTTGTAGTCGCCGGCGGTGAAGGGGGCGGCGGTGCCGGTCATCCAGGGCCTCCTTGCGCGGGTGAGGGTGCCTCCGGGAGCATCCTGCCGGGTGCGGCGGGGGTGCGCGAGCCGGTTCGGGCGAAGCCATTGTGGTGATTCGCGGTTGTGGTGCCGGTGCGGGTGAGTTGTGGCTGCTCGGGCCGTTCCCCGCGCCCCTTTGGGGCGCGTCCGTGTGGGTGTCTCAGACGACGACGCCCGGCACCACGGTCAGCTGCTGGTAGCCCCCGCTCGCGTGCCGCACCGTGAGTCTGACCTCCTTCCCCGGCCGGGCGTCGGTCACCGCCCGGACCAGGTCGGCCGCGCTGTCGATCCGGGTGCCGCCGAACTGGAGCAGCACGTCGCCCCTGACCAGCCCCGCCGTGTAGCCCGGCCCCGGCACATGGACGCCCACCACGAGCGCGCCCACCTTCTCCGCGTCGACGGCCTCCAGGCCCAGGGTCGCGGCGGGCGTCGGCGAGGGGGTCGGAGTGGCCGGGGGCGCGTGGGTCGGGGCCGGCGGCGGGGTCTGCTGCCGCAGTTCGGCCAGCCTGCTCATGCCGATCACCGTGGCGCCCACCGTGCCGAGGCCGATCCCGGACAGCACCAGGACGGTGCCGACGAACGTTCCGAACAGCAGGGTCCTGAGATGGCGGCCGCGGCGGCGCGCGGCGTGCGGACGGCGGGCCGGGTCGGGTGGGGGGCTGTCCCCGCGCTCCTGACCTGGGATCGGCTTGGGACGCAATGCGGTCTGTTCCATGGTTCGCCTCCACCCCGAGCTCTACCCGGCGCACGCGGGCGCGACGAGACACGAACGAGTGAGACTGACGAGCGGGCGCGCGCGTCGGCGTCAGGCGGGGCCCGTCGTCGGGCTCCCGGCCGGCCGTGTCGTTCAGCGGCCGAGACGAGCCCGCGCCATGTTCACCATGGCGTCGACTTCGCTGATGCGCATCAAGCGCGCGAGAAGGACGAACAGAGCGATCAGTACGGTCGATCCGACGGCGAGTGCCGTGAGCGCGGCGACAGCGGGGGTGTGAATCGCTGTCATCAGCCAGCCGGCGACGGATCCGGCCGCCAGGGACGCGGGAAGGGCGGCCCCGACGAGACGGGCGTAGGTGCGAACGACCCGACGGCCGTCGAGGTCACCGCCGAGTAGGCCGCGGAGCCGTTTCCAGGCGACGCCGACGCCGATGACATAGGCCAGGCCGTAAGTGAGGGCCATGCCGGTCACGGCCCACCGCGCGGGGAGCAGGAGATAGGCGGCGAAGGATCCGGCGGCGTTCACGAGCGCGACGACGAGGGTGTTGAAGAAGGGCGTCCGGGTGTCCTCGTAGGCGTAGAACCCGCGCAGTACCACGTACTGCACCGAGTAGGGGATCAGCCCCAGGGCGAAGGCCATCAGAACGAAGCCGATGTTGCGGGCTCCTTCCTCCCCGGCTCCGGCGTAGAGCAGTTGGATCAGCGGCACCCCGAGAGCGAGGAACGCGAAAGCACAGGGAACGATGGCGACCGCTGACGTACGCAGGCCCTGTGAGATGTCGTCCCGGACCGCTCCGTGATCGCCGTCGGCGGCCGCGCGGGCGATGCGGGGAAGAATGGCTGTCATCACGGAGACGGTGATGATGGCCTGCGGCATCTGCCAGAGGAGAAGCGCGTAGTTGTACGCGGTGATGCCGGTGCCGGGGTGTCCGGTCTTCTCCGCGGTCGCGCCGGCCGCGGTGGCAAGGCGCGTCACGACGACCATGCCGGCCTGATTGACGAGCACGAACAGGAAAGTCCATTTCGCCAGGCCGAGAGCCTTCCCGAGGCCATGGCCACGCCAGTCGAAGCGGAGGCGGGTCCGGAATCCCGAGTCGCGCAGGTAGGGGACCATGGCCAGTGCCTGAACCGCCAGCCCCAGAAGAGTGCCGACACCGAGCAGCCGTATTCCCTGCGGTGTGATCGTCGATGCCGAGATTCCCGAGCGCGAGGCCGTGCCGAAAACCCACGCGAACGACCCGAAGGCGGCGATGATCAGGATGTTGTTCAGGACGGGCGTCCACATCATGGCGCCGAACCGCCCCCGGGCGTTGAGGATCTGACCCATCACCACGTGCATCCCCATGAAGAACATGGTGGGCAGGCAGTAGCGGGTGAAGGCGACGGCGACCCGCATCTGGTCGGGGTGAGTGGCCATCGAGGGCGACATGACGCGAATGAACTCCGGCGCCGCCACGACACATATCAGGGTCGCCGAGCCGAGGAACGTGACGACCAGGGTGATGAGACGGTTGGCGTACGCGGCACCTCCGTCGGAGTCCTCTTTCATCGACCGCACCAACTGCGGGATGAAGACCGCGTTGAGGGCTCCTCCGCCGACCAGCACGTAGATCATGGTGGGGAGCGTGTTGGCCACTTGATAGGTGTCGTTGAGCGTTCCCACACCCAGCGCGGCCCCCATGACCAGAGTGCGCAGAAAACCGGTCAGACGGGAAACCAGGGTGCCGGCCGCCATCAGAGCGCTGGACTTCATGAGACCGGAAGACCGCTCGGCGCCTGAACCTTCACCCGGAGCCGGAACCGCTTCGGCCACAACAGAGTTCACGCCCGTGGCGGAGCCGGACACCCGTCGGATCCGGAGCGTCTCGAAGTCGCGGGCGGCCGTCCGGCTGCCGTCGCCTTCAGCATCCATGCGTGATCCATCGCTCCGTATCTCCGGCCGGCACAACGAACACGCCACCCTACCGGCGGGACGGCGGGACGGCGGGACGGCGGGAAGGACGGTCCTGCCGAGACCGCCCCGCGCCGGGCCGCCACGCTCCCCGTGGTCGTCGGACCCCGTGGTCGTCGGACCCCGTGGTCGTCGGACCTCGTTGTCGTCGGACCTCGTTGTCGTCGGACCTCGTTGTCGTCGGACCTCGTTGTCGTCGGACCCCGTCGTCGTCGGACCCCGTCGTCGTCGGACCTCGTCGTCGTCGGACCTCGTTGTCGTCGGACCCCGTCGTCGTCGGACCCCGTCGTCGTCGGACCTCGTCGTCGTCGGACCTCGTTGTCGTCGGACCCCGTCGTCGTCGGACCTCGTCGTCGTCGGACCTCGTCGTCGTCGGACCTCGTTGTCGTCGGACCTCGTTGTCAGTGGCGGCTGTTACGTTCTGTGACATGACCGATCACTGTCTGCGGCTGCTTCGGCAACACCGCCGCCTGGCCGAACTCGCGGCGTATCCCTTTGACTTCGACCTGGACCGGGCCGTCCACGGCCATGCCGAGCCGGTTCGTCTCGCCTCCGGCGGCCCGCTGGAAGCGGTGGCGGGAAGCGGCACCGGCGGCACCTATTTCGTCTGCGCGGACGGCTCGTTGCTGTACGCGGACTCGGAGGGCTCGGCCGGGATCATAGGGTCGTCCGTCGACGAGGCGTTGGAGATCATGATCGGCCTGCCGGGCTGGCGTGACCTCCTGCACCTGTCTCCGGCGGACGGCGGGACGGCGATCCTGGCGCGCGTGGCGGAGATCGAGGAGGAGATCCGCGAGTACCACGGCATCGACGAGGAGCGCGCCGAACTCCGGTCGGCCCTGGGCCTGCCCGACCGCTCCCCCATCGAACTGCTCGGCATGCTGCACACGGCCCTGCTGCGCACCGAGCCCGACTTCCTCCTGCTGAACGCGGACGAAGGCGGCGCCTACGACCTGCTCGACCCGCACCCCCGACCGCCCCTGTGGGAGTCGGTACGGCACGAGGTCCCCGGCGACCCGGCCGCCGAGCCGCTGTCCACGTGGGTGCGGCTGGCGGCCGAGCAGGGAATGCCCGAGCTCGCCCGGGTGGCGCTGATCCGCAGCCTGGACAACATGTTCGTGGACCAGAGCCTGCTGCTGCGTCCCGGCAGCGGCACGGACCTCGATCCGGCACCGCTGCTCGGGCTGGCCGCGGAGTTCGAGCGGCTCGGCGACCTGGCGCAGGCCGAGCGGGCCCGGGGTCTGCACGCCTCCCTCCGGTAGGGAGCCGCGCGACGGGGGTCGTCAGCCGACCGGGAGCACCGGGGCGAGCGGGGGGCGGTCCGGGACGAAGCCGTGGGCCCGGCGGGCGAGGTGGTCCGCCTGGTAGCGGTCGACGTGCTGGTGCCAGTTGAGGATGCCGGCCATCCAGTTCTGCAGGTCGCGGACGTAGGCGTCCATGGCCTCGCGCGCCTCGGCGGACAGCTCGAAGTCGTCGCACACGAGCGGCAGTTGGCTTGCGACGACGTGTTCGAACTGCTGCATCCGCTGGGTCATCAGGTCGTGGACGACGTGGAGCGCGGTCGGGTAGTCGACGCCGAAGAAGTTCTGCACGACGAGGACGGCGTTGTGCAGCTCGCCCTCGTACTGGATCTCCTTCTGGTAGGAGAAGACGTCGTTGACGAGCATGCCGTAGTCGATGGCGGCGTTCTCCAGGGAGCGCACCGGGCCGCTGCGGTACACCTCCGGGGGAATCGCGGGGCCGTGGCCGCGGCGGGCCAGGCTCAGGGTCAGGTCCGAACCGAAGGTGGACCGGCGCATCTCCAGGTAGTCGACCGGGTCGGGGATCCGGTGCTGGAGCTGGTTGGACATCTCCCACAGCCAGCTCTCGGTCATCCGGTCGACGGACTCCCTGAGGGCGAGCCGGTCCTCGGGGCCCATCCCGGCGGTGGTGCGGGCCCACAGGTCGACGAGGCCGCGTTCCATGCCGGTGGCCGGCACCGGTACGGGTTCGTCGGCGAGGGGCATGCAGGCCGAGAGGCGGGCCGTGGCGAGCCGGGCACCGGCCAGGTCGCGCCGGACGCCGAAGCAGAGGGGGTAGTAGTCGTCGGCATAGGTGCCCCAGGCCAGCCACTGGGCGCTGAGGTCGAGTTCTTCGGGTCCGGCGTCGGGGTCGAGGCCGGCGGCGCACAGCACGAGGTCGGCGGCGGCGAGCCGGTCCTCGTCCCAGACGCCCTCGGACAGCATGCCGGTGCCGTGCATCCAGGCGGCCAGCCGGGGCCGGGCGGCGTCGAGGTGCGGGTTGAGCTCGACCTCGTACGGCATGTGGAAGTCGGGCAGGAGGGAGGGGCCGACCTGCTGGAAGGGCACATGAGTGTAGGCGCGCAGGCGCTCCGCGGCTGCCGCGGCCAGTAAGGCGCCGACGTCCGCGGCGGCGGTCCCGGGGCCGGAGAGCTGCTGCCAGGGCGAGGAGGGGACGGCACCCTGGTTCATGTAGCGGCTGGAGCGCAGGTGCCATTCGTGGCCGCCGGACTGCCAGTCCTGGAGACCCTTGGTGTAGGCGGCGATCGCGGCGGCCTGGTCGGGCGTGAGGCCCTTCTCGGCGGCGAGAGCCGGGACTTCGGTGAGCGCGGTGTGCTCGAACTGGTGGAGGCGGGAGGTGAGGATGTCGTTGACCGCGTCGGCGGCCTCCTGCGTCGTGCAGTCGAAGAAGGTCTCCAGGACCAGGACACCGTTGCTGTTCTCGCCCTCGTCCTCCACCTCGCGCTGGTAGGAGAACAGGTCGTTGCGCAGGTGCACGGCGTCGGCGAAGGTCTCCATGAGCACCCTGAGCGGCCGTGCGCCGGAGACGACGGCGGGCACCTCGGCCGTCGCGTACTCCACCAGCCCGGCCGACCAGGGGGCGCCGCCGACCTTGCGGCGCATCTCGATGTACTCGACGGGGTTGGCGATCCGCCCCTCGTTGATGTTGGACAGCTCCCACATCGACTCGTTCAGCAGGTGCTCGGTGGCGACCGAGAAGCGCCGCCGCCAGTCGACCGACATCGACGGCACCGTGCGCGCCCACAGGTCGGCGAGGCCCGCCTCGACGGGGTTCTGCGGCTCCGGCACCGGCTGCGCCGGGTCCAGCGGCATGAACAGCGGAAGCCGGTCGAGGTGGGCCTTGCCGGCGGCGCGGTCCTGGGTGCGCTTGTACATGTCGAGGAAGTGGTCGTCGAAGAAGAACACCCACACGTACCAGTCGGTGATCAGCGACAGGGCGGGGCCGTCGCAGTCGGGGTGGGTGTAGCCGCACAGCAGGCCGTAGTCGTGTGCCTCCAGGTCGGCCTGGGTCCAGATCCCGGACCCCTCCAGCATGCCCATCTCGCGGGCCCACTCGGTGGAATGGGCCCGGGCCTCCTCCAGGTGCGGGTTGAGCCGCGCGGGATACGGCATGTAGAAGTGCGGGAGTTCGAACGGCTGCGTCATGGCCGGGGCCCTACCCGAGCGTCACAAGGGCCATCCACCGCGCGCCACATGATCACACCATCGCGTGAACCGGGACGGAAATCCGGGAATTCCGGGCGGACAGGGCCCCCGCGAGGCGTGCGCGGAGCGCACCTTCGGGCTGCCGCCCTGCTGCGGCCCGTCTTGCCCGGCCCCGCCGCACGGGCCACCGTGGTCGCATGACCCTCTCCGTCGGCGGCGGTGAAGCCCCGCCCGTACCCGATGTGTTCGATCCGCGCCGGTACGCGGTCACCGTGCCGTACGCCGACTACCGCGTCCTGCGCGACCATCACCCGGTGTCCTGGCAACGGGAGCCGGAGGTGCTGGGCTGGCCGGCCGGCCCGGGGTTCTGGGCGGTGGCACGGCATGCGGACGTGGTGCGGGTGCTCAAGGACCCGGGGACGTACTCGTCACGGCTCGGCGCGACCCAGATCCGGGATCCTGACCCGGAGGACCTGCCGTTCATCCGGCGCATGATGCTCAACCAGGATCCGCCGCACCACGGGCGGCTGCGGCGCTCGGTGAGCCGCGCCTTCACGCCGGGGCGGATCGAGCGCTTCGCGGCCGCGGTGCGGGAGCGGGCGCGGACCCTGTTCGCCGGGGCGCTGGCGACGGCGCGGGCGGGGGACGGCACCGTGGACCTGGTCGCCGCCGTCACCGACGAGTACGCGCTGCTCAACCTCGCCGATCTGCTGGGTGTCCCGGAGAGCGACCGGGGGCTGCTGCTGCACTGGACGCAGCGGGTGATCGGCTACCAGGACCCGGACGAGGGCGGTCCCGGGACGCTCGACGGAGAAGGCAGGCCGGTGAATCCGCGGTCGCCCGCGATGCTCCGGGACATGTTCGGGTACGCCCGGCAACTTGCTGCGCACAAGCGCCGGCACCCGGCCGACGACGTCATGACGGCCCTCGCCCACGACGCCGGACTCGCGGACGGCGAACTGGAGATGTTCTTCTTCCTGCTGACCGTCGCGGGCAACGACACGGTGCGCTCGGCCGCCCCCGGCGGACTGCTGGCGCTGGCCCAACACCCGGATTCCTACCACCTGTTGCGTGCGGGAAAGGCGGCCCCGGACAGCGCGGTGGACGAGCTGCTGCGCTGGCATCCCCCGGTGCTGACCTTCCGCCGTACCGCCGCGCGGGACACCGAGCTGGGCGGCCGGCGCATCGGAGAGGGCGACAAGGTGGTCGTGCTGCACGCCTCGGCCAACCGTGACGAGCGGGCCTTCACCCGGCCCGACCGCCTCGACCTCACCCGGGCGCCGAACCCGCACGTGTCCTTCGGGGACGGGCCGCACGTCTGCCTGGGCGCCCACTTCGCCCGGCTCCAACTGCGCACGCTCTACGCGCAGGCCCCGGCCGTCCTGGAGCCGGCCGGCCCCGCCGGGCGGCTCGTGTCCAACTTCATCAACGGACTCAAGTCGCTGCCGATGCACCTGGGTTGACCTGGATCAAAGCATGGGTGCCGGCCGTGCGCCAGTGCTCCCCCTCGGCCGCGTCCAGGGCCGCTTCGGTGTCCGCGGAGAGGCCGGTGACCACGTCGGACTTGAGGGTGCGCAGCGCGGCCACCGGGCCCGGGAACCAGGCGGTGACGTCGGCGAAGGGGGTGGTCGGCGGCCAGAGCCGGTCGCCCACCAGACGGCGGTAGTTGAGGTCGCCCTTGAAGATCGTCAGCGCGGCGGAGGCGAACTCGGCGCGCAGGTCGCCCGGCATCTCGGCGTACGGCAGCGGGGCGCAGGAGAAGGGGTGGGCGCGCACGGTGAGGCGGCCGTCGGCCATCGCCGACCAGAGGGTACGGCCGTAACCGGCGGCGGCGCCCGGGGCCGCGATGAGCCTGCGCAGGGCGTCGAGCACGTCGGTGGTAGTGGCGTCGGAGACGTAGTACGGGCAGGGCTTGATGTGCAGGACCGCGCGGGCGATGCGGTGCGTGTCCAGGAGGTGGGCGATGAGCAGCAGGTCGGGGACGAGTTCGCGGCCCGCGTTGTCGGCGACCAGGCACAGGGTGCCGCCGCCGTGGAGCAGCGGCCACAGGGCGGCGCTGTCGTCGGCGACCAGGGCGGCGACGGCCTCACCCGACTCGGCGGCGGAGAGCCGGAAGCCGAGGTCGGCGCGGTTGCCCCACAGGGAGCCGTGCAGCAGGGCGCGGTCCGGGTCGTCGCCGAGGTCGTCGAGCGCGGCCAGTTCCTCGTCGGTCTCCTTGGCGTCGAGTTCGGCGAGCTTGAAGGGGCGGAAGGGGTCGATCCCCTGCCAGGGGCCGGGGCCGAAGTAGCCGACGGCGTCGAGGAGTCTGCGGTAGAAGTAGCTCTCCGACCACAGCCACGGCACGTCGAACCAGGACCGGCCGATGTGGGCGTCCAGACCCCAGTCGCGCCAGTCGCCCGCGTCGGCGGGCAGGGGCTCGATCACGCCCTCGGTGCAGTTGTGCAGCAGCGCGTCGAGGGCGCGGTGCTGCTCGGGGCCGTACGGGAAGGCGTCCCGCACCTGGCGGATGATCGCGGGGTGCCGTTCGGCCAGCACGCTGTGCGGGAACGGGCCGGTGGTGCCGAGGATCACGGGCGGCTGGGCGGAGTCGGGCATGAGCGCCACGCTATCGCGCGGGCCGCCCGGCTCCGCCGCACCGCACAGCACCTGTCAGGCGGTTCTGATCTCGCGCTCCAGCTGGGTGGCGAGGGTCAGGTAGCGGGCCCGCCGGTGCACCGGGACCAGGCTGCGGATCATCAGGTGCCACATCTCGGCGACCCTGCGCGGCAGCCGCCCCACCGGCTCCAGGTTGCGGCCGGCGACCCGGGTGCCGACGAAGAAGCAGACCAGGGAGTGCGCGACCGCGCCGACGTCTATGTCCGGGTGTATGTCGGACTCCTTCACGGCGCTCGTGAGTTTGCGGGTCGCGAACTCCAGCCACTCGGTGAACGGGTGCCTGAGCGGCGGCCGTACGGTGACGTCCGCGGTGGCGAGGCGCAGGCCGGCCCGCGGGATCGGGCCGTCCACGGAGAGCCGTGCGATCGCGAACGTGGTACGCATCAGGGCTTCCAGCGAGGAGTAGCCGCGGCTGTCCATCTCCCGCACGAGCTGGCCGGAGGTGCGGGACTGGAGTTCCATGATGGCGTGCGCCAGGTCCTCCTTGGCGGCGAAGTGGAAGTAGAGCGCCCCCTTGGTGACCTTCGCGTGTTCGACGATCTCGCTCAGGCTGGTGGATTCGTAGCCGTGCCGGTCGAAGAGGTCGGCGGCGGCCGTGATGATCGTGGCGCGGGTCTGCTCCGCGCGTAGCTGCCTCGCCATCGACTCGATGCTCCTTCACGGCTTCGGTACTGCACGGCTTCAACGACGTCTGGGCTGCCAAACCGACGGGGCATGCGGTTTGTTTTTCACCCCACGCACACGATAGCTCACCGTGCGGCAACGGGAGGCAACTGTGCGGGACCTGGTGCCGGACACGTGCGGGGCGAGCGTGGGGACACGTGAACAGGGGCCCGCAGTGCACGAACGCACGGGATCAGAACGCGCTCCTCCCTCGTGTTCGCGCCGGTTTCCGGAAGCGCCGCGGTCGACCGGGCGGCCATCGGTGATCGACACGATACGAGCCGCGCGGTTGGTTCTCAATGGCGCCCGGAAAGTCGGCAAACCGGACGATCCATCCGTTGGCCCGCATGTCGACCGGCCCCGTGACCAACCGCGTTGAACGGCGCGGCGCCGCTTTCCGTACTCAATGCGGCAGAACCCCCTACCCGCGCCCGCCGAGGAGACGTCCCGCATGACCCGGACGACCACCCGCCTGAGAGTCGCGGGAGCCGCCGCCGCGGCCCCGCTCCTGCTCCTGTCGTGGGCGGCGGGGTCCGCCCGGGCGCACGGCGCGCCCACCTATCCCGTGAGCCGGGCCTACGGCTGCTCCCCGAGCGGCGGCAGTGCCGCGACGGCGGCCTGCAGGGCGGCGATCGCGGCGAGCGGACAGAACTTCGTCGCGTGGGACGACATCCGGGTGGCGGGCGTGAACGGCCGGGACCGGCAGGTGATTCCGGACGGCAGGTTGTGCGGCGGCAGCCTGCCGGCGTACAAGGGGCTCGACCTGGCGCGCGCGGACTGGCCCGCGACCGAACTGGCCCCGGGCGCCCGGATGACGATGACGTACGCCGCGACGATCGCGCACTCCGGCACGTTCAAGCTGTACCTGACGAAGCCCGGATACGACCCGGCGAAGCCGCTGACGTGGTCCGAGCTGCCCGCGCAGCCCTTCGCGGAGTTCAAGGACCCGCCGCTGACGAACGGTGCGTACCACTTCACCGCGGCGCTGCCGGCCGACCGGACGGGCCGTCAGGTGCTGTACACCGTCTGGCAGACCAGCAGCACGCCGGACACCTACTATTCATGCTCCGACGTGGTGTTCACGGCGAAGAAGGCGCCGGAGAAGGAGGCCGCGAAGGGCGCGGCGCAGGGCGGCCAGAAGGACGGCGGCGCGACCGCGGGCACGACGCCACGACCGACCAGGACACCGGCTCCCGGCGCCTCGGAGAGCGATGCCTCGCGGGCACAGCGGACGGCGGCGGCGACCCCGGTCTCCCCGACGACCGGGCCCACCACCGCCGACAGCACTCCGGTGGCCTCCGACACGGACCCCGGTTCGGGCCCGTCGGCGCCACTGCTGGCGGGCGGCGCCGCGGCGGTGCTGGTGCTCACCGGCGGCGCCGCCCTGGCATTGCGTCTGCGTCGACGCTGACGGCCTGTGTTAGGGGGTCAGTTGACGAAGACGGGGGCGCCGTTGTCGCTGACCGGGGCGTACTTGGCGGTGAAGTAGCCGGCGGAGGGGCACAGGATGGAGCCGGACGACTTCGTGAACGCCTGCTTGCTGAAGGCGAGGCTGTTGTCGGTGTTGGAGCTGGTACCGGCCAGGCTCGGGGCCTGGTAGACGCAGGTGATGCTGCCCAGGAGGGTGGTCAGCTTCACCGTGGTCTGGATGGTCGAGCCGCTCGGCGGGGTGACCGCGACCGTGCCGTCCGAGGAGACCGTGGTGGTGTACGGCAGGTTGTTGACCGTGATGCTGGAGACCCCGGTCACGCCGGTCACGTTGCTGGTGCAGCTGCTGAAGGTCTGCGCGCCGGCCGACTCGGTGGCGGTGCCGGAGGCGGCCGGGTTGTCGGTGACCGTCGCGGTGAAGGTCGAGGCCGCACAGGTGATGCCGCTGGTGCTGGTGGCGCTGGAGTAGAGGGTGGCGGTGGTGCCGCCGGCCAGCGACGCGCTGAGGGTGTCGCCGACCGCGACGGCGGTGCCGCCGGCGCTGCCCGTGGTGAGCACGGCGCCGTCGGCGGAGGCCGGGACGGTGGCCGCGACCGAGAGGGCGACGACCGTACCGGCGAGAGCGAGGAGGTTACGCGTACGCATGCGGGTGCCTCTTTCCTAGGGGGGTTCTGCGTGGGGTGAGATGGGGGGTTCCGGGGCGCGCGAATGCGGCGTCGGCCGTTGCCGGCTCGTCACGCCTTCTCCGTACGTGACGGGCCGGCAACGGCAGCCAGGCCGGACACCGGCCGAAAGCCTGGGGGGGGTTAGGCCTCCGGCCGGGCCGGTCAAGAGGCGTTCGGGCACGGTCCCTGGGGGGAAGCGACCGAGCCGACGCCGCTGAGCGGAGCGGTGATCGAAGAGGCCGGGAAGCGGTCGATGCCGCTCGGCGGATCCGGCGCCACGGATCCGATGGAAACCAGGGAGAGTTGTAGACCTGATTGGCCGTCAACGTCAAGGCCGAGCAAGGGAGTTGAGCATTCGATCATGGGAATGCATGGTCGGAACACAATTGACGCGAATTCAACACCCTTTTTTCACAACTGTCTTGACCCTGAAAAGTAACCGCCGGTAACTTGCGGCTTGGCTACTGCTGCGTAACGAGAAAGCCCTTGCACCCGCCGGGAGTTGTGAGGAGGCGTGCGCGGCAGCCGCTGTCCGCGCCAGGACAACGTGCCACTGAAGCCCAACCCGCGTGACTAATGCATGGGAGCAGACATGGCCGAGTCCCCGGACGTTCCGTCCGCCGACGACACGCCTGAGAACCCGGGAAGCGGTTCTCTTTCCGAAACACCAGACACCACCGGGGACACCGGAGGGGCACCGAGACGCGGACGGGTCCGGGCACGCCGGGCCGCCGTGATGGCCGTGCCGGCCGCGCTGGGCCTCGCGGGGCTCGCGGTCCTGACCGCGCAGGGGGCGCTGGGGGTGTCGCTGTACATCTCCGGTATGCCCTTCACGGTCACCGCCAAGTCGCTCGACGGCACCGGCTTCGAGCAGTTCGGTGCGCTCGACCACATGATCAAGGACAGCCCGAACGCCGGTGACACCGGCGGCGATGTGCTGGTCGTCACCTCCGCGATCAAGAAGGCGACTCTGGACTCCCTGTGCCAGAGCGTCGACCTCGGCGGCACCAACCTGCTCATCAAGGCGGGCAGCGGCTCGTCGAAGGTGCAGGCGACCGGTCTGACCACGGACTCGACCCTGCTGTCGGGCGACGCATCCTTCAACAACATCGAGATCGGCAACGACGCGAGCACCCTCGACAAGGCCGGGGTCCAGGGACCGGCGGGCGTCTTCAGCCAGCAGGCCGACACCGTGCACATCGACAACCTGCGGCAGACCAACTACAAGACGACCGCCGGGACGTTCACGCTTCCCGGCCTGAAACTCAGCTTCAGCGACACGGGTTGCTGATGTCCGGCACAGACACTCCACCTCAGGGGTGGCGGCCCGCCTTCCGCGGTTGGCGGGCCCGTCGGCCGTTCCTGGGCGGGCTGCTGCTGACCCTGGGCGGCGGATGGATCCTGCTCACCGAGAAGGCCTCGCTGGACGTCATCATCCATGTCGGCATGCAGGGTGTGGTCGGATACCTGCTGCCGGTGATCATGGTGCTGTGCGGCCTGCTGACCCTCTTCAGCCCCGGACAGCGCCTCTTCTACTCCATCCTCGGCATGCTGTGTTCCCTGGGCAGCTGGGTCACCTCCAACCTGGGCGGTTTCTTCGTCGGCCTCCTCCTCGGAGCCGTCGGCAGCTGCCTGATCTTCGGCTGGCTGCCGGACCAGGAGCCCCGGGTGAGCCGGCGCAAGCGGCGCAAGGCCGCGCGGGCGGCGGCGCAGGGGTTCGGCGAGGGTGCGGAAGCGGTCTGACACATACCGCAGGAGGCGGGCCGATGGGTTTCCGTCCGCCTCCTCCGGTATGTCCGGGGAGCTCGGCGCGCCGCGTCCCCGGCCTTCGGCCGGGGACTCCCCCGGCGCCCTGTCGAGGCGCGCTCCCCCGAACAGGTGACTTGGGAACTTCTTTGCCGTTGTCGTGAGTTCACCGGGCAGCCGGACGGCGTGTGGCCGGCCGGGGTGTGCGTGACGAGTACGGCGAAGGAGCGGCGGCTTCATGGTGTTCAAACGGCTGCTGGGGGCGATCGGGGTCGGCGGTCCCTCGGTGGACACGGTGCTCGACGGTGGCGCGGTGGTGCCCGGCGGGGTGTTGTCGGGGCGGGTGTGGCTGAAGGGCGGCTCGGCGGCGGTGGACGTCGAGCACATCGGACTCGAGCTGCTCGCGCGCGTCGAGGCGGAGCACGAGGAGAGCGAGAGCGAGGGCGCGGTCGTCTTCGAGCGGTTCACCGTGGGCGGCGGCTTCCGGCTCGGCGCGGAGGAGGAGCGGGAGGTTCCGTTCAGCGTGCCGGTGCCGTGGGAGACACCGGTCACCGAGCTGCACGGCCAGCCGCTGGGCATCCTGCTCGGGGTGCGCACGGAGGTCGGGGTGGCCGGCGCCCGGGACAAAAGCGATCTGGACCCGCTCACCGTCGGGCCGCTGCCCGTCCAGGAGGCGGTCCTCGAGGCCCTCGGCGGGCTGGGCTTCGGCTTCCGCTCAGCGGACCTGGAGTACGGCCGGATCGGCGGCACCGGCCAGCACCTGCCGTTCTACCAGGAGGTCGAGCTGGCCCCGGCGCCGCAGTACGCGCACGCGGTCACCGAGGTCGAGCTGACCTTCCTCGCCTCCCCCGCCGGCCTGGAGGTGGTCCTGGAAGCGGACAAGCGCGGTGGCCTGTTCTCCGCCGGGCACGACGCGCTGACCCGTTTCACGGTCCACCACGAGGACGCCCGCACCCTCGACTGGAGCAGCGAGGTCGACGGCTGGATCCGCCAGTTGATCGCCCACCGGGAGGCCTACGGCGCCCACGCGGCATACGGCCACGGCGAGCACCACGGCGGAGGGCTCCACTGCGGGGCGCACCACTACGGCGGACACCACGACGGCCACCCGCGCTCCGGACCGGGCCTCGGCACGGCGGTCGCCGCCGGTGCGGCGGGCCTCGCGCTCGGGGTGGTCGGTGGCATGGTGGCGGCCGAGGTGGTCGACGAGATCGGGGACTTCTTCGAGGGGGACGAGGACTGACGCCGGGGCGGGGTCAGCTCGCGGAGACGGTCGGCTCGCCGACCGTCCTGGGCTCCGGCTGCGCGGCGGCCGCGGCCGGCTCCGCCGCCATCTGTACCGACGTCGGCTCCACCGGCGCCGCCGCGGCCGTGTCGTCGGTCTTCATGGCCTTCGCCTCGCTCTTCAGGATGCGCATCGACTTGCCCAGGGCGCGGGCGGTGTCGGGCAGCTTCCGGGAACCGAAGAGCACGATGAAGACGATCGCGACGACCAGCAGATGCCAGGGTTCGAGTCCGTTGCGGAGCATGACCGCCCCCTCCCTTTCTCACGTTTTTCCGTGCCGACGGAGGGCGCTGCATGCGCCCCGGCCGAGCAGCGACGATTGCTACATTGCGCAACTGTACAACCCGGCGGGAGAAACGCCCCCCGGACCCGGCCCGCCATCGCTACCGCCGGTCGTGGCGTGCCCGCACCGCCCGAACCGTCCGCAGCGCCAGGGCGTACAGCCCCAGGACGGCGGCGAGCAGCACGTAGTAGGCGGGCGGCAGGCCGGTCATGCCCAGGGCCGCGCCCAGCGGGCCGGGCGGCAGCAGCAGGCCGACGGCGGCGAGGACGGCGGCGGCGCGGCCGACGGGCCCGGAGCGGGTGCCGCAGCGCAGCAGGAACATCACCAGGGCCTGGGTGAGCAGGTTCTCGGTGAACCAGGCGGAGTGGAAGACGGCCTCGTCGTCGAGGGCGTCGGGGCCGCGCAGGGCGAGCCCGAGGACGCCGAAGGTGGCGAGGTCGGCGACCGCGTTGAGCACCCCGAAGCCGGTGATGAACCGCAGGAAGGCACGCGGCCGCAGCACGGTCGGGCGGCGCAGGGCCGCAGGTCCGGGCCTGTCGTACGCGAAGGCGAGCTGGGCGGCGTCGAAGCAGAGGTTCTGGGCCAGCACCTGGACCGGGAGCATCGGCAGGAAGGGGAGAAGCAGGCCGGCGGCGAGCATCGCGATGACGTTGCCGAGGTTGGAGGAGAGCGTGACCCGGAGATAGGAGGCGATGTTGGCGCTGCTGTGCCGGCCCGCGGTGACGGCGTGCCCGATCGCGCCGAGGTCCTTGTCGGCCAGCACCACGTCGGCCGTCTCGCGGGCGAGGTCCACGGCCGTTCGCGGCGCGATCCCGACGTCGGCCGCGCGCAGGGCGGGCACGTCGTTGACGCCGTCCCCGAGGAATCCGACGGTGTGCCCGGCGGCCCGCAGCCCGGCGACGATCCGGGCCTTGTCCTCGGGGGTGCAGCGGGCGACGACGACGGCGTCCGGGTCGAGGGGGTCACCGGCCACGGCCACCGGTCCCGCGGCCAGGCCGAGGTCCCGGCAGGCGCGGGCGGCGGTCGACGGGTGGTCGCCGGTGAGGACACGGACGCTGACCCCGAGGCCGGCGAGGCCGCGCAGGGCCTCGGCCGCGCCCGGTGCGAGGGCGTCGCGGAAGGTGACCAGGCCGCGGAAGGTGAGGCCGTACTCGTCGGCGGCCGCGCGGGGGCGGGTGCGGGCCGGGCGCCGGGCGGTGGCCACACCGAGGACCCGCAGCCCGGCGCCGGCCTCGTGGGCGGCGAGGGCGAGGAGGCGCTCGCGTTCGGCGGGGTCGAGGTCGCAGCGGTCCAGTACGTCCTCGGCGGCACCCTTGGTGACGAGGACGTGGGTGCCGAGGGGGCCGGCGACGACGGCGGTGGCGATGCGCCGCCCGGGGTCGAAGGGGACGGCGCCGACGCCGTCGTACTCCTCCCCGACCGGCCCGGCGGCCGTGAGGAGGGCCTCGTCGAGGGCGTCGGGGACGGGCAGTTCGGCGAGCTGCAGGGTCCACCAGGCGCCGACGGCCGCCCAGCGCAGCACTTCGGGGTCGTCGGCACCGTCGGGTCCGAGGGCGCGTTCCACGACGGGCCGGTCCTGGGTGAGGGTTCCGGTCTTGTCGAGGCAGAGCACGTCGACCGCGCCCAGGTCGTGCAGGGCGGGCAGCCGTCGTACGACGACCCGGTGGGCGCGGGCCAGCAGCGCGGCGCCCCGGGCCAGGCAGGTGGTGACGATCACCGGGAGCATCTCGGGGGTGAGCCCGACGGCGACCGCGACCGCGAAGGGCAGTGTCTCGAGACCGCGGCCGCGCAGGGCGGCGTTGGCCATGAGGACCAGCGGCGGGGTGAGCAGCATGAAGCGGATGAGCACCCACGAGATGCCGTGCACGGACCGGTCGAAGGCGCTCGCCTCCCGTCGCCCGCCCGCGACGCACTGCGCGGCGGCGAACCGGGTCCGCTCCCCGGTCTCCACGACCACCGCCGTGGCGCTGCCCGAGGCGACCCCGCTGCCCTGGAAACAGAGGTACGGCTCCTGGAAGGGCCCCGAGGCCGCCGCGGCCGGGACGTCGGCGGCGGCCTTGGCGACCGGCACGGACTCGCCGGTCAGCACGGCCTGGTGCACGGTCAGCCCACGGGCGCGCAGCAGCCGTACGTCGGCCGGGACCAGGTCGCCGGGGCCGAGCCGGACGACGTCGCCCGGGACCAGGTCGGCGACCGGGACCTCACGCGGACGTGGCTCCGCTTCCGGGCCGGCCCGGCGCAGCACGGTGGCGGTGCCGGCGACGAGTTCGCGCAGGGCGGCCAGCGAGCGGTCGGCGCGCTGTTCGCCCGCGGCGCGCAGTCCGCAACTGACGGCGACCAGCGCGAGGATGACGACGGCCGTGCCCCAGGAGGCGACCAGGGCGGAGACCAGGCCGAGGGTGAGGAGGACGGCGGTGAAGGGGTCGCGCAGGGCACGGGCGCAGCGCAGCGGCCAGGAGGCGGTGTGCGGCAGGGGCGGGGAGTTCGCGCCGAGATCGGTGAGCCGGGCCGCGGCCTCGGCCTCGGTCAGCCCGCGCGGTCCCGTGTCCAGCCGGCGCAGCACCTGCAGCGAGGTGGCTGCCTCGCCCTCAGAGGCCATGGAGCTGTCGGGGGGCCGGGACTTCGGCGCTCGTGGTGCGGGCGGTGAGACGGCCGACGAGCAGGCGTACGACGTCGACGACGTCGGGGTCGTCGACCAGGTACACCTGGCGGCGGCCCTCCCGGCGGGAGCGGACGAGGCCGGCCAGCTTCAGTTTCGTGAGGTGCTGGCTGACCGCGGGCAGCGCGCCGCCGACCCGCTCGGCGAGGCCCGTGACATCGCTCTCGCCCTGGGCCAGCGCCCAGACGATGTGCAGCCGGGCGGGCGAGGCGAGCAGCCCGAAGGCCGCGGCCGCCTCCGCGAGCACGTCCGCGGTGGGGTCCGCGTAGCCGCTGCCGGGCACCGTCGCCACCGTCGTGGTCCTCCTGTCCACCGCGCTCTGTCCACCGGGCCGGAGGGACAGTTTAGGGCGCGGGAACTTATCGGCCGCCGCGCAAGTTTCTACGGTGTTGTAGAAGTAATTTTTTGGCAAGCAGGCTGCTTTCCGACCGAGGAGTGAGTGCGCATGGCCCTGTGGGACCGCATCAAGGATTCCGCGACGCAGATGCAGACCCAGCTGGTGGCGAAGAAGAACGACCTGAAGAGCGGGGCGTTCCGGGACGCGAGCATGGCGATGTGCGCGCTCGTGGCCGCTGCCGACGGCACCATCGACCCGGCCGAGCGCCAGCGGGTCGCCCAGCTGATCGCCACCAACGAGGTGTTGCAGAACTTCCCGGCGGACGACCTGCGCCGCCGCTTCGAGGAGAACCTGAACAAGCTGACCGCCGACTTCGCCTTCGGCAAGGTGAGTGTGCTCCAGGAGGTGGCCAAGGCGAAGAAGAAGCCGGCCGAGGCGCGGGCCGTCATCCAGATCGGCATCGTGATCGGCGGCGCCGACGGCGACTTCGACAAGACCGAGCAGGCCGTGGTCCGCGAGGCGTGCTACACGCTGGACCTGCCGCCGCACGAGTTCGACCTCTGACCGGACCGCAGCGAGGCCGGGGCCGGGGCCGGCGGGAGGGGAGCGCTCACATCCGCCGGCTCGTGGCCCAGCAGAGCGCGGCCGGGCGCACGGCCACGGCGCAGGCCGTCACCGCCGAGCCGTCCGGACAGGCACTCCCCAGGACCGCCACGCCCGGTGTCGCCCCCGGTTGCTGTACGGCGTTCGACGGCACCGTCAGGCCGATCGGCCAGGGCGTGAGACTCACGCCCGCCGCCAGTACGCGGGCGCTTTTCACACGTCGGCCAGGAGGGGCAGCAGTTCCATCGCCGTCGTCACGTCACCTGTCAGCGCACGGTCCTCCATGTCTGCCGACAGGGCCGCTGCCGCCAGTGTGAAGGCGGGCACCGTCGGTTCCACCGGGCCCATCCGCAACGCCCGTACGGCCGCGACCAGTTCGCAGGCCAGTACCACCGGGAAGGCCTCGGCCGCACGTTCCGCCTGCTTCGCCGCCTGGTCCGCGAAGCTCGCGGCCTCCTCCAGGCCGTGGGAGAGGACGGTGTGGCCCGCCGACGCCGGGGCCGCGCTGGAACGGAGCTCTGCCAGGGCCGAGTTGGCGGTGTACTCCAGGATCATCGTGCCGGAGCTGCCGGCCGGCCCCGCGGTCAGGAAGGCGGGCAGGCCCGTGAGGTCGGGGCGGGTGAGGGCCTGGAGGCGGGCGGCGGAGAGCTGGGCGGTCTGCAGGAGGGCGAGGTCGAGGCCGTCCAGGGCCAGGGCGAGCGGGGCCGCGAAGAAGCCGCCGTGGTGGTAGACGTTGCCGTCGGGGGCCAGGACCGGGTTCTCCGTGGGGCAGTTGATCTCCGTCTCGATGACGTGGCGGAGCCGGTCCGCGGCCTCCAGGGCCGCACCGTGGACCTGGGGGAAGGCGCGGAAGCCGTAGGGGTCCTGGATGCGGCGGCCGGTGGTGACCGGGTGGCCGGGGATCGCGAGGAGACGTCGTACCTCCGCCGCCGCCCTGGCCGGGCCGGGGTACGGGCGCAGGGCGTGCACCTCGGGGGCGTACGCCTCCGCGGATCCGGAGACGGCGGCCAGGGAGAGGGCGGCCACCGCGTGCGTGGCCCGCAGCAGCACGTCCAGGTCGTGGCAGGCCAGGGCGGCCCGGCCCAGGGCGAGGGCGTTGCTGCTGAGGAGGGCGAGCGCGTCGCCGGGGCGGAGGGTGAGCGGGGCGGGCAGTTCGGCGTCGGGGGACGCGGTGAGCCAGGGGCGTTCGCCGATCAGGGTGAGGCCGGTCTGGGCCAGGGCGGCGAGGTCGCCGGTGCCGACCCCGCCGTACTCGTTGACCGCGGGGTGCACACCGAGGCGCAGCGCCTCGGTCAGCCCGGTGACGAAGGAGGGGTGGATGCCGGAGCCTGCGGCCAGCAGCTGGTTGGCCCGGACGGCCAGCAGCGCGCGGGCCTGACGGGCCGGCAGCAGCGGGCCCGCGCCGCCGGCGTGGCTGCGCAGCAGGCGCACGGTGTGGCCGGCCGCGTCGGCCGGGGCGACGGTGACGGAGCGGTGGGCGCCGACGCCGGTGCCGCGGCCGTACCAGCGGCCCCGGGCGGCGAGGTGCCCGGCGCGCTCGTGGGCCCGGCGGACCCGGTCGAGCGCCTCGGACGGCACGAGGGGAACGGCAACGGCGTCGGCCAGCCGGACGAGTCCGGTCAGGCCGAGGCCGTTGCCGTCGAGCACGACACGGTCCAAGGAGGGTCCAGGGACGATCCGTGGCAGGTCGGGCACGGTCAGCTGCTGAGGCCGACCTTCTTCAGCCAGGCCTGGGCGACGTCCAGCGGGTCCTTGTTGCCCGACTGCACCTGGGTGTCCAGGTCCAGCAGGGTCGCCGTGTCCAGCTTGGCGGAGACGGCGTTGAGGGCGTCGGTGGCCGTCTGGTTCAGGGCGCTCTTGTATACGAGGGGCTGGACGTTCTCGAAGCCGAAGAGGTTCTTCGGGTCCTGGAGGACGACGAACTTCTCCTTGGTGATGGTCGGGTCCGTGCTGAAGATGTCGCCGGCCTGCACCGCGTTCTTCTTCAGAGCGGCCTGGGTGAGCGCGCCGCCCGCGTCGAGCGCCTTGAAGGACTTGAACTCCAGGCCGTAGACGGACTTCAGGCCGACCAGGCCCTGCTGACGGGTCTGGAACTCCGGCGAGGCGCCGATGACCAGGTCCTTGGCGATGGTCTTGAGGTCGGCTATGGAGGACTTCTCGGTGAGGTTGTACTTGGCGGCGGTGGCCGCGTTGAGCGTCACCGTGTCCTTGTCCTGCGCGGCCGCCGGGTTCAGCAGCGTCAGCTTGGAGTCCAGCTTGGCCTCGATGGCCGAGGTGGTCTCCTCGATGGTCTTCGGGGCCGCCTTCGGGTCGAGGTAGGCGAGCAGGGCGCCGTTGTACTCGGGCAGGACCGATATCGACCCGTTCTTGAGCAGTCCGTAGGTCGTCTCACGACTGCCGATGTTCGGCTTGTAGGTGACCTTCACGCCCTTGGCCTTGAGCGCTTCGCCGTAGATGTCGGCGATCAGGTTGCTTTCGGCGAAGTTGTTGGCGCCGACGACCACGGTGTCCCCGCTCGCCTTGCTGTCCGACAGCGGGTCGGACTTGCTGTCGCTGGAGGAGGAGGAACAGCCCGCCAGCAGGGCCGTCGTCGCGGCGAGCGCGACGGCCGCCACGCCTCGGTATGTCCGGATTGACCTGCTGGGAAGGGTGTTGGAAGTCACGGTTGCCGTTCCGGGAGCTGTGGGAAGGGTGGGGGTGTTGCGAACCACGCGGGAGCTGTTGCGCCACGGGCTGTTGCGAACCACTCCCGACGATCCAATCCAGCCGGTTCTCGGTGAGTCAAGTGCCTCCGGGTTACCGATTGGCTTCGATCCGTGGCCAGTTGTGGACGGAGAGCGGTCTCTTTGTAACGGATTCTTGATAAAGAGCAAGCGGAATCGAGCTTCAAGAACGCTGTAGTCTCACGGCAGTTGATATCGGTCACAGCGGTGCACGGGGCCCGCTACTCGGTGTCGTTCAGCAACAGCTCGGGGTGAAGACGCCCCCCAGACCAGACACCCTCATGAAGGAGGCCCGGTGTCCACGAACCAGGTGGACGCGCCCGTCCGGCCCGCCCAGGCGCGGGGCGGGATACGGGGTTTCGCCGACCGTTGGCCCTTCCGGCGCAAGCTCAACCTGCTGGTCGGTGTCCCGCTCGCCGTCATCGCCGTACTGCTGGCCTACGTCTTCACCGACCTGCTGGGGCAGTCCACCAGCGCGGAGGACGTCGCGCAGACGGTCCGGGACAGCGCGCAGGTGGCACGCCTCGTGGACAGCGTCGAAGCGGAGCACCAGCAGGCGATCCTGCTCTCCGCGCGCTACGAATCCGGCTACTCCACCCCCTCGGCGGCCGCCTACCGCGCGGCCCAGAAGACGGTGGACTCCCAGGTCGCGGAGGTACGCGACACCTTCGGCGACCGGCTGCCGGACAGCGAGGCGGCCGCCCTGCGGCAGATCGAGGGGCTGTCCAGCCTCCGCGACTCCGTCGAGCAGTCCTACCTCCCCGCCGACAACATCGACCCGGCCTACACCAACGCGTCCAACGACCTGATCGACGGCCTCGGCCTGGACCGCAACGCCAACCTCGCCGACACCTTCACCGGCAACCTGCTGGACTCGCTGCTGCGCGCGGACGCCGCCCACGGCGCCTTCGAGACGAACGTGCTCGCGGCGACGACCGGTGACACCAACGCCCTGATCGAGTTCACCAACGCGGTCGGCGCCTACGACCTGTACCAGCACCAGGCCGAACGGTTCAGCCGGTTCGCCACCGAGGGCCAGGCGCGGCAGCTGGCCGACGTCGAGCACACCAAGGCCCAGAGCACCATCGCCGAGTCCTTCGCCGAGCTGCAGATCGACCCGACCAAGCTGCAGTCCGGCAACCAGGACCAGATCCGGCAGGCAGTCAAGGACGCGCTCACCGACTACCCGGCCTATCTCCAGCAGGCCACCGCCCGGCTGACCATCACCACCTCGCTCATCGGCCAGATCGCCGACCGGGCCGACGCCGCCGACCGCGCCGCCGAACTGCGGGCCGTGCTGCTGCTGAGCGGCGCGCTGCTCGGCTTCGTCCTCTGGATCACCCTCGCGGCGCTGGTCCGCCGCTCGGTGATCCGCCCGGTGCAGGCCCTGACCGGGGTCGCGCACGAGGTCGCCGAGGTGGCGGGGCGCGAACTCGCCCGCGTCGCCGACGACGACGCCGAGGACTCCGGCCCGCCCCGGCTGCGGGACATGCCGGTCACCGCGCGCGACGAGATCGGCGACCTGGCCGAGGCGTTCAACCAGGTGCAGACCACCGCCGCGGCCCTGCTCGAACGCCAGGTGCTCAGCCGCCGCAACACCGCCGAGATGTTCGGCAACGTCGGCCGCCGCGTCAGCAACCTGACCACCCGCCAGCTCGCCTTCATCGACGCGGTGGAGCGGGCCGAGACCGACCCGGCCCTCCTCGAACGCCTCTACTCCATCGACCACATCGCCGTCCGCCTGCGCCGCAACGCCGACAGCCTGATGCTGCTGGCCGGCATTCGCGAGACCGTGCTGGCCGCGGGGCCGACCCCGGTGTCCAACGTGGTCCGGGCCGCGCTCGGCCAGATCGAGGGCTACCAGCGGGTACGGCTGTACGCCGGCACGGAGGCCATGATCGAGCCGGACATCATCGGCGACCTCACGCTGATGGTGGCCGAACTCCTGGAGAACGCGGTGTCGTTCTCGCCGGCCGGCAGCCCCGTCGAGGTGACCGTCCGCTCCAGCGAGGCGGGCGCACACATCGTTGTCACCGATCATGGCCTCGGCATGAGCGCCGAGCGGCTGGCCGAGGAGAACCAGCGCCTGATCCGCCGTGAACGCCTCGACCTGGTGCCGACCAAGGTGCTCGGTCTGTTCGTGGTGGGTGCGCTGGCCCGGCGCTGGGAGATCGGCGTCGAGCTGACCCGGACCCCGGGCGGCGGTGTGACCGCCGAAGTGACGTTGCCCACCCGCCTGTTGCTGACGATGAGCGCGGTGGCGAACACCTCCGGCACCCCGTTCACCACGGAGCCGACCGGCGCCGGCGGTCCTGCCGTACCGGTGGCGCCGGCGATACCGGCGGCGCCCACGGCAGCGGCCGAACCGACCGGCCCGACCCCCGCCGTCGCGGTGCCCTCCTGGGCCGAGCAGGAGAGCCCGCTCCCCCGCCGGCTGCCGCGCCGCGAGTCCGCACCCGAGCCCGAGCCGCCGCAGCCCCCGCTGATCCCGGCCGCACGCTCCGGCGAACCCCCCGCCGGCGCGGACGCAGACGCCGTCCCCGACTCCGCAGACGGGCCCCGCCCGCTGCGCCGCCGGGTACGCGGCGCGACCCTGCGCACCACCGTCGGCGCCGCCCAGACCCTCGCCCAGACGCCGCGCACCCGCGACGCCGAGGCCGAACGGGACGCCCTGGACGAGTTCGAGGCGGCGGTGGAACGCGCCCGGCGCGAGGGCGACACCGGGAGTTACGAACGGCCCGCACCGCGCACCGACCCCCTGCACCCCCCGCAGGACCAGAACCACCTTCCGGAAGGAGCCGAGCAGTGAGCACGTCGACAGGTGACACCCCGACGGGCGGCGTCACGCCGACCGACCTGCAGGCGGCCGCAGCCGACTTCACCTGGCTGCTGAACCGCTTCGCCACCGAGACCGCCGGCGTGGTCGACGCGATCGCCGTGTCCTCCGACGGTCTGCTGATCGCGGTCTCGGAACTGCGTGAGCGCGCCCACTCCGAGCGACTGGCCGCGATCGTCTCCGGCATCACCAGCCTGGCCGCCGGCGCGTCCGGCAACTACGGCCTGGGCGGCCTCAACAAGGTCATCATCGACCTGGAGGGCGGCCATGTCATCGTCTCCGCGATCGGCAGCGGCGCCGTGCTCGGCGTGGTCGCCGACAAGGAGGCCAAGCTCGGCAACATCGCCTACGAGATGACGCTGTTCGCCAACCGCGCGGGTACGGCGCTCAGTCCGCAGCTCGTCCTGGAACTGAAGAACAGCGTCGGCGTCCCACAGACGCGCTGACCGGCATCGCCGGTCGGCACAGCCGAGAAGGCCGAGAGAGGAAGACACAGCCATGGCGGACCCGCCTCCGGGCCCGGACCCGGTCGGCCCCGCCCCGGCCGTACGGCCGTTCCTGGTCACCGCCGGCCGGGTGGCGGACAGCGCCTCCGGACCGGCGATGCCCGTCGAGACCCAGGTGGTGGCCACCGCCGCCGGACTCACCGCCCTGGACCGGCTCTCCTTCGAGCAGCACGACATCATCGCCGCGTGCCGGATTCCGCAGTCGCTCGCGGAACTGGCGGCCCGGCTGCGGCTGCACCTGAACGTGGTCCGGGTGCTGGCCGAAGACCTGCGCGAGGCCGGGCAGCTGACGGTGCACGTGCCCGACTTCGAGGCCACCCACGACTCGTCCGTCCTGCGCAGGGTTATCGATGGCCTGCGGGCCATCCCCGACTCCCGAGGGGTACTCCGTGACACCGACTGACTCGCTGACCCGTGGCACCGGGCGTACGGCCGTCCGGCCGCCGCTGCCGGTGAAGATGGTCATCGCGGGCGGTTTCGGCGTGGGCAAGACCACCGCCGTCGGCTCGATCTCGGAGATCGAGCCACTGACCACCGAGGCCTCGATCACCGAGGTCGCGGCGGGTGTGGACGACCTCTCGCTCACCCCGCGCAAGACGACCACGACCGTGGCGATGGACTTCGGCTGCATCACCATCGACCCGACACTGAAGCTGTACCTGTTCGGCACGCCCGGGCAGGAACGGTTCGGCTTCATGTGGGACGACATCGTGGAAGGCGCGCTCGGCGGGCTCGTCATCGTTGACACGCGTCGCCTCGACGACTGCTATGCGGCGGTCGACTACTTCGAGCACAAGGGGATTCCGTTCGCCGTCGCGATCAACGCGTTCGACGGACGCGTCGAGCACACGCTGGACGAGGTGCGGTGGGCGCTGGATGTCGCCGACGGTACGCCGCTGGTCGTCTTCGACGCGCGGGAACGGGGTTCTGTGCGGGATGCGCTGCTCGTTGTGCTGGAACTGGCGCTGGCGCGCAGTGGGGAGTAGTGCGGTGGGTGGGGAGCTGCGGGCCGTGTGTGCCTGAGCGCGCAGTTCCCCACCCGACCTCCGGCCGGGGGTACCCCCCAGCGCCCTGAGTCAGTTGCCCTGGCGTACTCCGGGCGAGACCGTCAGCCGCTGCAGCGCCCAGAAGATGCCCAGCGTCGCCAGGGCCATCGCCGCCACCAGGGTGGCGCCGCCCACGACCTTCTCGTAGTTCTTCTGGTAGAGGCCGTCGATGATGTAGCGGCCGAGGCCGCCGAGGCTGACGTAGGCCGCGATGGTCGCCGTCGAGACGATCTGGATCGCCGCCGAGCGCAGGCCGCTGAGGATCAGCGGAAGGGCGACCGGGAGTTCGACCTGGAAGAGGACGCGTGACTCCGGCATGCCCATGCCGCGAGCCGCGTCCACCGGGGACGGGTCGACCGAGCGCATCGCCTCGTACGTCGTGACCAGGATCGGCGGCACCGCGAGGATCACCAGCGGGATCATCACCGGCAGCATGCCGAAGCCGAGCCAGATGAACATCAGGACCAGCAGACCGAAGCTGGGCAGTGCCCGGCCGGCGGTGGCGATCAGGGCGAGGGTGTTGCCGCCGCGCCCGTAGTGGCCGGTGACCAGACCGATGGGCAGGCCGATGACGGCCGCGTAGGCCAGCGCCTCCAGGGAGTACTGGACGTGCTCCCAGAGCCGGGTGGGGATGCCGTCGTAGCCGTGCCAGTGACTGCTGTCGCTGAAGAAGGCGTGGATGAAGTTGAGGACGTTCACCGGGCGCTCTCCTTCGGCATCCAGGGCGTCAGCACACGGCGTACGAGGACGAGGACGGCGTCGGCCAGGATGGCCAGCACGGCGGTGGTCACGACCGAGTTCACCGCCAGTTCGGGGCGGTGGTAGATGTTCGCGTCGTTGAGCAGGTTGCCGAGCGCGCCCTGGTTGCCGATCAGCATGCCGACGCTGACCAGGGAGATGCTGGACACGGTGGCCACCCGCAGGCCCGCGATGATGGCGGGGACGGCGATCGGCAGCTGCACCTGGAAGTACCGGCGTACCGGGCCGAGGCCCATCGCGGTGGCGGCGGCCAGGGTCTCGGCCGGGACCGAGCGGACGCCGTCCACGATGGCCGGGACCAGGACCACCAGGCTGTACACGGCGAGCGGGATCATCACCGTCGTCTCGGTCTGGCCCGTGTAGTCGATGAGGACGACGAAGAAGGCCAGCGAGGGGATGGCGTACAGGATCGTGGTCACGCCCAGCACCGGCGGGTACAGCCAGCGGAAGCGCACGCAGAGCTGGGCGACGGGGAGCGAGACCAGGAGGCCGGCCAGCACGGGGATCAGGGCCTCGCGCAGGTGCAGGCCGATCAGGCCGAAGTAGGTGTTCTGAAGGTCGCTCGGGATGTCGAAGAAGCCGCTCATCCCCCGACCTTCGCGTCGTCGCGGCCCTCGGCGTGGGCGGTGCGGATCGCGGCGCCGATGACCTGCTGGGAGACGACGCCGACCGCGCGTCCCTCGCCGTCCACGGCCACGGCCCAGCCGGTCGGCGAGAGCACGGAACCGTCCAGGGCGGCGCGCAGCGAGTCGCGGCCGGGAACGAAAGGGCGTCCGTACGGGACGAGTTGCTCTGCGCGGATCGAGCCGGCGGAGAGGGTCCGCGGCTCGCCCCAGCCGAGCGGCCTGCCGTCCAGGTCCGTGACGAGGAGATAGGGCGCGCCGGCCGTGGCGCGGGCGCCGAGCCGGGCGGCGTCGGCGTCGATCGCGACGATCGGGGCGGTCTGCAGTTCCAGGTCCGCGGACGGGAAGAAGGAGAGCCGCCGGATGCCCCGGTCGGCGCCGAGGAAGTCCTCGACGAAGGCGTCCGCGGGGTCGGTGAGCAGTTCGGCCGGCGGAGCGTACTGGGCGAGATGGCCGCCGGTGCGCATCACGGCGACCATCGTGCCGAGCTTGATCGCCTCGTCGATGTCATGGGTGACGAAGACGATGGTCTTGCCCAACTCGTCCTGGATACGCAGGAGTTCGTCCTGGAGACCCTTGCGGACCACGGGGTCGACGGCGGAGAACGGCTCGTCCATCAGCAGCACCGGCGGGTCGGCGGCGAGCGCCCGGGCCACGCCGACGCGCTGCTGCTGGCCGCCGGAGAGCTGGTACGGGTACCGCTTGGCGAGCGCCGAGTCCAGACCCACCCGCTCCATCAGCTCGGCCGCCTGCGCCCGCGCCTTCTGCTTGGTCCAGCCGAGCAGCCGGGGCACGGTGGCGATGTTGTCGATGATGGTGCGGTGCTGGAAGAGACCGGCGTTCTGGATGACGTAACCCATGGACCGGCGCAGGGTGTTGACCGGCTGCGCGTGGATGTCGGCGCCGTCCAGGAGGATGCGGCCCTCGGTGGGCTCCACCATCCGGTTGATCATCCGCAGGGTCGTCGTCTTGCCGCAGCCCGAGGGGCCGACGAAGACGGTGATCGAACGGTCCGGTATCTCCAGGGAGAGCCGGTCGACGGCGACCGTACCGTCCGGGTACCGCTTGGTGACTGAATCTATCCGTATCAAAACGCCGAATACCCTTCGGGTTTGCCAGAAAGTGCCCAGATATCGACCACGGTCGCCGTGGCGCAGGCTGTTCTGCCAGAGTCTAAACCGGAAGTGTTTCAGCGCTTTGGCAGCTGACTGATCCTCTTCAGTTTGTGACCTGCCCGTCGTCCGCCGTGCGCCACCTGCGGGTTGCCTGATTTCCATTCCTCGCCCGGTGAAGCCCCAGGACCGCCCCAACGGCGGTCAGGCACCGACTCCGAGGTCGCGACCCGGGTGAAGAAGCACGGCACTGCCGTGAGCGCGTACAGCGGTCCGTGCCGACTGGACGCGTCCCACATGGGCCGACCCGCTCCCCCTTCGCATCGAGATATCGTGGTGTGTCGGAGTGATCGACGGGAACGGTGGCACATGGCAGCGACGGCGGAACTGGACCCGAACGGCCTGATCGAGGTGTTCAAGGCCCTCGGCAACCCGGCCCGGCTGCAGATCATGCAGTGGCTGAAGGATCCCGACACGCACTTCGCCGCGTACGAGCCGATCGCGGACCGCCGGTCGGTCGGCGTGTGCGTCATGCACATCCAGGCCAAGTCCGGGCTCTCCCAGTCGACGGTCTCCAGCTACATGAGCACCCTCGAACGGGCCGGGCTCGTACACCCCACGAGGGTGGGCAAGTTCACCCACTACCGACGTGCCGAGGAGCGGCTGGCGCGGCTGGCGGAGACGATCGGCACCGCTCTCTGACCCCCAACTCCCATTGACGCATCGCAATATGTCGATATGATCTCCTCATGTCGACCTCCGCTGCCGCCGATGCCGCCGATGCCGCGCCCGCCGCACTGATCGTGCACGCTCACCCCGAGCCCCGCTCGTTCAACACCGCCCAGATGACCACCGCCGCCCGGGTCCTGCGCGAGGCCGGATACCGCGTCGACGTCCTCGACCTCTACGCCGAGGGCTGGGCCCCGGTCCTCGGCCGCGAGGAATTCGCACCGGTGGACGGCCCGTTCAAGCCGCAGGCCGAGCAGATGCGGGCCGTCGCGGCGGGGACGCTCGACGCGGCCGTCCGCGACCATCTCGACCGGCTGCTCGCCGCCGACCTGCTCGTGCTGTCGTTCCCGCTGTGGTGGTCCTCGCTGCCCGCCGTCCTCAAGGGATGGATCGACCGGGTCTTCGTGATGGGCGAGGTCTTCGGCGGGGAGCACGGGCTCTTCGACCAGGGGGCCCTCGCCGGAAAGCGCGCGGTCCTGCTGGTCACGACCGGCGGTTCCGGCGAGGCGTTCCGGCCCGGCGGCACCTACGGCGCGCTGGACGACTTCCTGTTCCACATCCGCCGCGGAATGCTGGAGTTCGTCGGCTTCCAGGTCCTCGATCCGGTGGTCACCCACGCGCCGGCCCGCATGACCGACCAGGAGCGGACGGCGGCGCTGGACGCGGCCGCGGAGTCCGTCGCACGCCTGGCGAAGGAGCACCCCTCCCCCGTCCGCTGAGCCGCCGGGACGCGTCAGGCGGCCGCCGGCCGCTCCCCCGCGACCGGGAAGCCCGCCGTGCGCAGCACCTGCCGCCCCGCGTCCACCGCGAACACCTCACAGCCGGGATGCGCGGCCGCCCATACCACGCCCTCGGCACCCATCGCGAAGGCGGCCGTGGCCACGGCATCCGCCCCGGACACGGTGTCCACGTCCGCGCTCTGTGCCTTCAGTGTCTCCGACACCAGCACCGGCACGGCGGCCGCCGTCTGCGGATGGTTCGGCTGCCGGAGCATCGTGACCGCGGAGATCCTGTCCCCGGAGAAGGTCACCCGGACCTGCACCGGGCCCTTGTCCGTGGTGACGGTGGTGCCCTTGACCACCGTCCCCGAAGAGGCGGCGGCCGAGGAACTCGGTGCGGGCTCGGCGGCGGACGTGCCGGCGGTGGTCGTACCGCCGGTCGACGGCTCGTAGCGCCAGACGGGGACCAGGCCCGCGATGCTCAGGACGACGACGGGTATGGCTCGCTGCACGGTGTCTCTCTCATCCCGCCAGGCTGAAACGCTCGAAGTGGATCTGCGGCTTGGGCACGCCCAGGTCACCCAGGGTGCGCAGGACCGCGTTCATCATCGGGGGCGGCCCGCACAGGAAGACGTCCCGGTCGGCGATGTCCGGCACGAGCCGGGCCAGTTCGCGCGGGGCCAGCCGGTCGGGGACGGGCGGGCCGGGCCACCACCCTGGGGCGTAGGGGGCGCAGGGGGTGCTGGGACGGTCGTCACGGGTGGGCCGCTCCTTGGTCGGGTCCTGGGAGTCGAGCTTCACCCGTGGCCGCTGTCGTTTTCCTGTCGGACGACTTTCAACTGGTTATCGATGTGTTTTCGGTGAGGGCACGGGTCTGGCGGCCACGGCCGCGTGCCGCAGTATGAGCGGGTGGAAAAAGTACGACTCCTCGTCGTGGACGACGACCCGCCGATCGCCGACCTGGTCGCGACGGTCGCGCGGTACGAGGGCTGGGACGCGGTCACCGCGTACTCCGGTGAGGACGCGCTGGCGCGGGCCGCCGAGTTCCGGCCGGACATCGTCGTGCTCGACCTGATGCTGCCCGACCTCGACGGCTTCGGTGTGCTCGACCGGCTGCGGCACTCCGGGACGATGGTGCCGGTGGTGTTCCTCACGGCCCGCGACGGGGTGGCCGACCGGGTCGCGGGGCTGACCCGGGGCGGGGACGACTACCTGGTCAAGCCGTTCGCGGTGGAGGAGTTGATGGCCCGGCTGCGCACGGTCCTGCGGCGCAGCGCCGGTCCCGGCTTCCAGCGCTCGGTACTGCGGGTCGCCGACCTGACGATGGACGAGGACACCCGCGAGGTGCGTCGCGGCGACCGGCTGCTCTCCCTGACGCCGACCGAGTTCGAGGTGCTGCGCTACCTGCTGCGCAAATCGCCGGCCGTGCTCACCAAGGCGCAGATCCTCGACCACGTGTGGGAATACGGCTTCGGCGGCCGTTCGAACGTGGTGGAGCTCGTGGTCAGCCGGCTGCGCCGGAAGATGGACGAGGACGGCGAACCGCTGATCCACACCGTGCGCGGCTTCGGGTACGTCATACGGCAGCAGGCCGCGGAGTGATCGCCCGGCTGCGGCGCTCGTACCGGGCGATGCGGCTGGGCACCCGGCTGGCGCTGGGGCTCGGGGCGCTGGCGCTGGTGGTGTTCGCGGTCGTCGGCACGTCGCTGACGATGTACATGCGGGACTACCTCTCGGCCCAGCTGGACGACCAGCTGGGGCTGGCTCAGGTCGCCCAGTCCAAGAGCATCGCGCAGAACGGCACGCTCCAGGGCAAGAAGTACTACCACTGGTACTACGCCGTGTACGACGTCTCGGACGGCACCCCGGTGCTGCGCGAGCCCGAGGAGAGCGGCGACCTGCCCGCGGACATCGCCCCGCTCACCTCGGTGGCGAAGGCACAGATCGCCGCAGGCACCGAGGTGCTGCGCACCGAGGACCTGACCGGCGAGGGCCAGTACCGGCTGCGCGGCTGCGCGGTGGAGCCGGGGGTGGTGCTGGTCAGCGGGGCGCCGACGAACAGCATCGACGCGACGGTACGGCAGCTGGTGACGGTCCAGGTGGTGGCCTTCGGGCTGGCGCTGCTGGCGCTGGTGGTGTTCGGCCGCCGACTGCTGCGGCACGGTCTCGAACCGCTGAGCGACATGGCGCACACGGCCCACGGCATCGCCTCGCACAACCTGACGGAGTCGGCGGCCCGGCTGCCGCTACGGGCGGCGAAGCGGGGCGGCGGCCCCGAGGTCGAGGAACTGCGCACCGCCTTCAACACGATGCTGGAGCACATCGACCACTCGCTCGCCGTGCGCGCCGAGGCCGAGCAACGGCTGCGCCGGTTCGTCGCGGACGCCTCGCACGAGCTGCGCACCCCCCTGATGTCGGTACGCGGCTACGCCGACCTCTTCCAGTACGCCGCCGCCAACGAGCCCGAGGAACGCGAGCGGCACCTGGCCCGGCTGCGCGCGGAGGCGGCCCGGATGGGCATCCTCCTCGACGACCTGCTGCTGCTCGCCCGGCTCGACGCGGCCGAGGTGGAGACCCCGTTGCGGCTGGAGCGGGCAGACCTGACGGAACTGGTCCGGGAGGCGGCCGACGCCTTCCGCGCCGCCCACGCCGACCACCCGCTGACGGTGACCGCCGGCCCGGACCCGGTGCCGGTCCGCCTCGATCCGGTCCGGATCCGCCAGGTGCTGGACAACCTCCTCACCAACGCGGCCGTCCACACGCCCACCGGCACCCCGGTCTCCGTCGCGGTCACGGTCACCGCGGACTCGGCGTCAGTGAGCGTCGCCGATCACGGCCCCGGCGTCCCGGCCGGCGACCGCGCCCGGGTCTTCGACCGCTTCTACCGCGTCGACAAGGCCCGCAGCCGGGACCGCGGCGGCAGCGGGCTCGGCCTGTCGGTGGCCCGGGCGCTGGTGGAGGCGCACGGCGGGACCATCGGCCTGGCCGACGGCGCCACGGGCACCACGGTGTTCACCCTGACGCTGCCGAGGAAGCAGGCGGGTTCGGCGGCGCCCCGCAGGGGCGCGGCGAACTCCGCGACCAGCCACGACGGCGCCGCGGACGACTGACCGCACATCGCGGCTCTTCCAGCGGGGCGCTCCACCCCCCGCCTCCTCCGCCGAGCTGGACCGCCCTGCCGCGGCTGCGTACGTCGGCGGACGCGGGCCCCCTTCGGCCCTGGAACCACCGCGCGGCACCCGGCACCCTCACGGAATCTCAATCCGCGCCGGTCCGGGGACCAGCCGCCCGGCCCACGGGCCCGTCCGAAGACGGGCCCGGCCGGACTCAGCTCTCGTCGGCGGTCAGCCGCAGCGAGATCGAGTTGATGCAGTAGCGCTGGTCGGTCGGGGTGGCGTACCCCTCACCCTCGAACACGTGCCCGAGGTGCGAGCCGCAGCGCGCGCAGCGCACCTCGGTGCGCACCATCCCGTGGGTGCGGTCCTCGATCAGCTCGACCGCGTCGGTGTCCTTCGGGTCGTAGAAGCTCGGCCACCCGCAGTGGGACTCGAACTTCGTGTCGGAGGTGAACAGTTCGGCACCGCAGGCGCGACAGGAGTACACGCCCTTGGTCTTGGTGTCGGTGTACTCACCCCTGAAGGCCGGCTCGGTCGCCGCCTGACGCAGCACGGCGTACTCGGCCGGCGACAGCTCCGCCCGCCACTGCTCGTCCGGCTTCTCGACGTCGTACGACATGACTCTCAGCCCCTCACTTCGCCAGGCGTTCCAGGATCCTCGGGCCCAGGTCCGTCACGTCTCCCGCGCCCATGGTGAGAACCAGATCACCGGGCTTCGTCATTCCCGCAACGACGGCGGGGACCTCGTCCTTGTCGTGCACGGCCGTGACCTCGGCACCGGCCGCCCGCGCCGCCTCGACGATCAGCTCGCTGGTGACGCCGGGGATCGGGTCCTCACGGGCCGGGTAGATGTCGAGGACGACCGAGGCGTCCGCGAGGGCCAGCGCGTCGCCCATCTCCTTGCCCAGCTCCTGGGTGCGGGAGAAGAGGTGCGGCTGGAAGACGACCAGGATCCGGGCGTCCCCGCCCGCGGCGCGCATGGCCTCCAGGTCGGCGGTCATCTCGGTCGGGTGGTGGGCGTAGGAGTCGATCACCTGGACGCCGGCCGCCTCGCCCTTGAGCTGGAGGCGCCGCTTCACACCCGTGTACGCGGCCAGGGCGGGCGCGAGCTCGGCGGCGGGGACCCCCAGGGCCACGCCCGCGGCCAGCGCGGCGACCGCGTTGTGCGCGTAGTGCCGGCCGGGCACGGAGACCGTGAACGTCAGCTCGGTCCCGTCCAGCAGGACCGTGACCTCGCTCTTCAGGCCCTGCGGTACGACGGACAGCACCCGGACGTCGGCGTCCGCGGCCTCGCCGTACGTCACCGTCCGGACCTTCCCCGCCACCCGCCGGGTCAGCTCCCGCGCACCCTCGTGGTCGGCGTTGACCACCAGCGTGCCGCCGGGCACGATCCGGCCGGCGAAGGTCTCGAAGGACTCGTAGATCTCGTCCATCGAGGCGTAGTTGGCGTGGTGGTCGAGCTCCACGTTGAGGACGATGGCGACCTCGGGCGCGTACTTGTGGAAGCTGCGGTCGGATTCGTCCGCCTCGGCGACGAAGATCTCGCCCTCGCCGTGCAGGGCGTTGGAGCCGGGCGCGTCGAGGTCGCCGCCGATGGCGTACGAGGGGCCGCGGCCCAGCGCGGTCAGGGACACCGCGAGCATCGACGTGGTGGTGGTCTTGCCGTGCGTGCCGGCGACCGCGATCGGCCGCAGGCCGTCCATCAGCGCGGCGAGGGCGTCGGAGCGGTGCACCACCGGGACGCCCAGCTCGGCCGCGCGGGCCAGCTCGGGGTTGTCCTTCCGGATCGCCGACGACACGACGACACAGCTGGCGTCGTCGGCGAGGTGCCCGGCCGCGTGCCCGATGTGCACGGTGACGCCGACCGCCCGCAGCGCCCCGGCGGTCTCCGACTCCCTGGCGTCGCTCCCGGCCACCTCGGCCCCGCGCTGCGCGAGGATCTTGGCGATCCCCGACATCCCGGCGCCGCCGATCCCGATGAAGTGCGGACGCTCCATGGCGGAAGGAAGGCCGGGTGCCATGTGTTTCTCCCAGAGACGGTGACGTGCGAAAGCGTGCCTAGCCTATGTGCTCGGACACCGGGCGCCCTGCAAGGGGCGCGAGCATCAGCGCCCGGCCAGGGGCGCTGGGGGCACCCCCGGCCGGAGGCTGGGGGAGGAACCGCGCGACCAGCCCCCGCGCACCCACCCGCCGACGCACCGCACCCCACACTCCTGCGGCGCCTACACCTTGCTGTGCGAGAACAGCTTCAGCACCGGTACCCCCACCTTGTGCCGCGCCCGCGACGCCCAGTCGCGGTGGAAGAACTCCTCCACGTAGTGCGGATCGGTCAGCACGATCACCTCGTCCGCGCCCACCTCTTCCACCAGCTTGCGCAGCGCGTCCAGCGGGTGGTCCTCGACCATCCGCCCCTCCGCCGTGCTGCCCGCCGCCCGCAGAGCCGTCAGGGACACGTCCAGCGCCTGCTCCGCGGGGCCCTTCGCCGCATCCCCCTCCGGCGTCTCGCGCTCGCGCGTCGCCTCGTCGAGTTCGCCGAGTGCGATGTCGTCGATGGCCCGCAGCAGGCGGTCCGCCTGGTCGCCACGCGGCTGGAGCAGTACGTGGAAGGCGACCTGCTCGTCCCCGTGCAAGGTGGTGACGAAATCCACGTCGGCGGACGTCAGGGCCTTCTCGATCATCAGAACGCTTGTGAACACCAGGCGCCTCTTCTCCCTAGAGGGCCGCACGACCCTCTGTCCTCCGTGGGGCCGGCACCCCTGCGGAAACCATCCTGCCCCGTGATCGCACGGGTACTGCCGGATTCAGTTTGCCCGCCGGAAGCTAAGCGGAACGGTACATTCCGCTGATTTCAGGACCGGCGGTAGCGACCGAACAGGAATCCGGCCTCTTCCAGGAGGGACACTAGTTCGAAGCGTCGCGGTACGGCGACACCGGGTCCCCCGGCGATCCGCTGCGCGTCGCCCGCCGTGAGCATCGGGGAGACGGTCAGGCACAGCTCGTCGAGGACGCCGGCGGCGACGAACTGCCCGAGCAGCCGGGGTCCGCCCTCGGTGAGCAGCCGGGTGTGGCCGAGGCCGGCCAGGGCACGGACCGCGCGGGCGGGGTCGACGCCGACCCCGTCACCGGCGACCACCACGCGGGCGCCGGCCTTCTCGGCGGCGGCGACGCGGTCGGGGGCGGCGGCCGCGCCGGTGAGGATCAGCGTGGGCACGAGGGGTGAGGTGAACAGCGGGAGCGAGTAGTCGAGGTCGAGGCTCGCGGTGACGACGGCGACCGCGGCGACCACGCCCTGGCCGGCCGCGGCCCGGGCACCCGCGAACTCCGCCCGCTGGCGTACCGGCCGGTACCCCTCCTGCCGTACCGTTTCCGCGCCCACGACGACGACGTCCGCGAGCCCGCGCAGGGTGCCGAAGATCCGCATGTCGGCCGCGCCGGAGATGGGCTGCGACCGGCCGTCGTGCTGCCCGGCCCCGTCGAGCGTGGACACCATGTTGGCGCGCAGCCACGCCTCCCGCCCGGCGGACTCGGGGTAGGCATAGGCGAGGGCCAGCTCGGCGAGGCTCCACTCCCGGTCGACGGGACCGCGACCCTCGGCCCCCTCCCGTTCGGCCGGACCGCCAAAGGCCCGCGCAGCTGTTTGTTCGGTCACAGGGAACAGGCGTCGCATGTCGTGCAGTCTGGCACGGCAGCCGGACAGGTCGGACGAAGTCAGCTGCGGTCAGGCAGCGCACCCGAGGGGCGTGGGGACCCGCGCGACCAGCCACGACGAGGCCGCGGCGGACCGGTGGCCTATCGCGGCACTTCCGGCCGAGCGCTTAGCATGGGTAACCGTGTCGTCTTCTCCCGCCGCATCCGAGGTCAGCCCCATAGCCGACGCGGCCCCGCTGTCCCTGTGCGCCCGTTCGCCGCACGTTCCCGCGGACCGGCTGGTCGCCGAGATGGTGCCGCCGCCCCGCTTCGACTCGGTCCGCTTCGCCACCTACCTCCCGGACCCGAACCAGCCGAGCCAGACCGAGGCCGTGCGGGTCCTGGAAGGGTTCGCCGGCGGTCTCGGCGGGGCGCACGCGGTGGCCGGGGGCAGGCGCGGCCTCTTCGGCTTCGGGAAGGCGAAGGCGCCCAAGGCACCGGCCGGGCCCCGCGGCGTCTACCTCGACGGCGGGTACGGCGTCGGCAAGACCCACCTGCTCGCCTCCCTCTGGCACGCCACGCCCGCCGAGCCCGCCCTGAAGGCGTTCGGCACCTTCGTGGAGCTGACCAACCTGGTCGGCGCCCTCGGCTTCCAGCAGACCGTGCAGACCCTCTCCGGCCACCGCCTGCTGTGCATCGACGAGTTCGAGCTGGACGACCCCGGCGACACGGTCCTGGTGTCGACGCTGCTCGGGCGTCTGGTGGAGGCGGGTGTCGCGCTCGCCGCCACCTCCAACACCCTGCCGGGCAAGCTCGGCGAGGGCCGGTTCGCCGCCGCCGACTTCCTGCGCGAGATCCAGGGGCTGTCGGCCCACTTCCGCACCCTGCGCATCGACGGCGAGGACTACCGCCACCGCGGCCTGCCCGAGGCACCGGCGCCGTACTCCGACGAACAGGTGACGAAGGCGGCCCACGCCACCCCGGGCGCCTCGCTCGACGACTTCCGGCACCTCCTGGATCACCTGGCCAAGGTGCACCCGAGCCGGTACGGCGCGCTCACCGACGGGCTGACCGCGGTCTGCCTGACGGACGTGCAGCCGGTGCCCGACCAGTCGACCGCGCTGCGTCTGGTGGTCCTCGCGGACCGGCTCTACGACCGCGAGGTCCCGGTCCTGGCCTCAGGACTGCCCTTCGACCGGCTGTTCAGCGAGGAGATGCTGAACGGCGGCTACCGGAAGAAGTACTTCCGCGCCATATCCCGGCTCACCGCCCTGGCCAGGGACGCCAAGGGGCTCGTGGCCACCGACTAGGCGCCCGTGATCGCGTCGTTATTCGATCGGACTCGCCGGGTCAAGAGCCCGATCAGGCCACGCCACCGGCACTTTTCACGCTCTCTTCGGCTCGCAACACCGAGTTAACCCTGCAAACAACTTTGCAGGGTTAACGTGTTTCTTGACCAACCGTTGACTTGTGCTTGGTGCACACGAGAGGCGTGAACTGCCGCGAGGGAGGCTCATGTTCCGAGGTAAGACTGCCCGGACCGTGCTTTCGCTCCTGGCCGCCGCCCTGCTCGCCGTCCAGTTCTTCGCGCCTGTGGAAACCTTCGCAGCCGCGCACACCCTCAGTCATGTCGAGGCCAAAGCCCAGCGCGGGCCGCAGTCCTCGGCGAAGGCCGTCCGCGCCGGTTCGCACATCCTCCGCGACCTCCACGGACACTGCGGCGAGCCGCCCGGCTCGCCGCGGAGCGCCGACCGCCATCGCAGCGCCACCGCCGGCTGGGCGGACGACCGTCCGCCCAGCACACGGCACACCGAGGCCATACGCACCCCGGTGCCCGCCACGGCCGGGCACCACAGCACGTCGAGAGCGTCCAGAGCCCACTCACCGGCCGCACTTCAGGTCTTCCGCTGCTGACGGAACGGGCTCTGCCCGGGGCTCCTCACGCCCTCTCCCCCCACAAACGTCGTGCAAGCCCGACGCGCCGCTGTAGCGCGCCAGGAGGAATCCACACACCATGCAGCCCCTCATCGACAACGCCCGTACGTTCGGACAACGCCCTGAGGAGTTCGCCAGGCTCGCCGAAGGCCAGTCCCCGCAGGTGCTCTTCATCACCTGCTCCGATTCCCGGGTCGTCCCGGCCCTGATCACCGGCGCCCGCCCGGGCGAGCTCTTCGAGCTGCGCACCGCGGGCAACATCGTCCCGCCGTACGCCTCGACCACCCCCACCAGCGAGGCGGCCACCATCGAGTACGCCGTGGAGGTGCTCGGCGTCCGCGACATCGTCGTCTGCGGGCACTCGCACTGCGGTGCCGTCGGCGCGCTGGTGCGCGGCGACGACCTGACCGCCGTACCCGCCGTACGGGACTGGCTGGCCAGCGCCGGACCGCGGCCGAGCGGGGCGGCCGAGGACCCGGCCGTCGCGGAAGGCGTGCAGAACCACGTGCTCGCCCAGCTGCTGCGGCTGCGCTCGTACCCCTGCATCGACAGGAAGCTGCCCGCGGGCGAACTGACCCTGCGCGGCTGGTACTACGAGGTCCACACCGGTGCCGTGCGCGAACACCGCGCCGGCACCGACACCTTCGAGGCCCTGTGAGCGCCACGATGACCAAGTTCCCTTACATACGTCAGGACTTCGCCGCCTCTCTCGTCGTGTTCCTGGTCGCGCTCCCGCTCTGCGTGGGCGTGGCCGTCGCCTCCGGTGTCCCGGCCGAACTCGGCCTGGTCACCGGCATCGTGGGCGGTCTCGTCACCGGGATGCTGCGGGGCAGCAGCCTTCAGGTGTCGGGGCCGGCCGCCGGTCTGACCGTGCTCGTCTTCGAGGCGGTGCGGGAGTTCGGGCTGCCGCTGCTCGGGGTGATCGTGCTGGTCACCGGTGTCCTCCAGATCGCCATGGGTGTGCTGCGGCTGGGGCGCTGGTTCCGGGCCATCTCGGTCTCCGTCGTCGAGGGCATGCTGGCCGGAATCGGTCTGGTGCTGATCGCCGGGCAGCTGTATCCGGCGCTCGCGGCCAAGGCTCCCGAGTCCGGCCCCGGGAAGATAGCCGGGCTGCCCGGGGCGTTCCTGGACGCCCTCGGGGACGGCGCGGCGCTCGCCTCGCTCGCCCTCGGCGCGGGCACGGTCGCGGTCCTGGTGCTGTGGAAGTACGCCCCGGCGAAGGTGCGGACGGTCCCCGGACCGTTGGCCGCCGTCGGCCTCGCCACCCTGGCCGCCTTCCTGCTGAGCCTCCCGGTCGCCACCGTCGAGGTGCACGGGCTGCTGGACTCGGTCCAGCCGCCCCCGCTGAGCGCCTTCGGCGAACTGGCGAGCACCGGGCTGATCGGCACGATCGTCGCGTTCACGCTGATCGCGTCCGCCGAGTCGCTGTTCAGCGCGGCGGCCGTGGACCGGCTGCACGACGGTCCGCGCACCCGGTACAACCAGGAGCTGATCGCCCAGGGCGCGGGCAACGCGCTCTGCGGGGTGCTCGGCGCGCTGCCGATGACCGCAGTGATCGTGCGCAGCGCGGCCAACGTCCAGGCGGGCGCCCGCACCAAGGCGTCCCGGGTGCTGCACGGCGTCTGGCTCCTGCTGTTCGCGGCCCTGCTGCCGGGAGTGCTGGGATACATACCGATCCCGGCGCTCGCCGGAATCCTGGTCTACTCGGGCGCCAAGCTGATCCCGGTGCGCGCGCTGGCCGTGCTCTGGCGCGAGCACCGGGGCGAGGCGGTCGTCCTCGTCGTCACGGCGGTCTCGATCGTCGCGGTGAGCATGTTCGAGGGCGTGCTGATCGGGCTCGCCCTGTCGATCGTCAAGACCGCCTGGGAGGCCTCGCACCTCAAACTGGAGGTCGTCGACAAGGGCGCGGGACCGATCGACGCCCACCTGTCGGGCAACGCGACCTTCCTGCGGCTGCCGAAGATCCTGGACAGCCTGGAGGCGCTGCCCCAGGACCGCCCGATCCGGGTGGACCTCTCTGGGCTGCACCACCTCGATCACGCCTGCCGGACCGCTTTGGAGAGCTGGGCCCAGCGGCACAGCGACGCGGACACCGAGCCGGTGAGGGTCACGGCCGCCTGAGCCGGCGGCCGCCCCGGACCGGGGTGCCGACGCCCCTCGGCACCCCGGCCCGGACCAGCTGCCCGGAGCCGTGGCCCCGACCGTCCCACCGGGCATATCGTTGCAGCAACAGACATATCGGGCCTCTCTGACTGGGGGTCGTGATGGTTCAGGAGCTGCTGGTCGCGGTGGTGGCGGCGCTGTGCGTCGGCGCGCTGTACCTGGCCGCCGGTGCACGGGTCGTCAAGCAGTACGAGCAGGGCGTGCTGTTCCGGCTCGGCCGCGTCTCCGGTGACGTGCGGACGCCCGGCTTCAATCTGGTGATCCCGTTCGTGGACCGGCTGTACAAGGTCAACCTGCAGATCGTGACGCTGCCGATCCCCGCCCAGGAGGGCATCACCCGCGACAACGTCACCGTGCGCGTGGACGCGGTCGTCTACTTCCGGGTGGTCGACGCGGTGAGCGCGCTGGTCAAGGTCGAGGACTACAAGTTCGCCGTCTCGCAGATGGCCCAGACCTCACTGCGGTCCATCATCGGCAAGAGCGACCTGGACGACCTGCTGTCCAACCGCGAGAAGCTCAACCAGGGCCTGGAGCTGATGATCGACAGCCCGGCCGTGGGCTGGGGCGTGCAGGTGGACCGGGTCGAGATCAAGGATGTGTCCCTGCCGGACACGATGAAGCGCTCGATGGCCCGCCAGGCCGAGGCCGACCGGGAGCGCCGGGCCCGGATCATCAACGCCGACGCCGAACTCCAGGCCTCGAGGAAGCTGGCCGAGGCGGCCCAGCAGATGGCGGACACCCCGTCGGCCCTGCAGCTGCGGCTGCTGCAGACGATCGTCGCGGTGGCAGCCGAGAAGAACTCCACCCTGGTCCTGCCGTTCCCGGTGGAACTGCTGCGGTTCCTGGAGCGGGCCGGTGGCCGGCAGCCGGGGCCGAACGGCGACGCCCCGGCCGAGATCGACGAGACCACCGCGCGGACGGGGCCGCCGCCCGGGTGACCCAGGGCCGTGCCGCCCGTCGCGCCATACCCGAAAATCGGACATACCGACCTACGTTCGTACGGTGATCCGACTAGCACGCCGTCTTACCGGTACGACCACCGTATGTGTCGCCCTGGGCGCCGCGCTCGCCGCCTGTGGCACCACCGAGGCCCCCCACCCCGGCCCCCCGGCTCCCCCCAGGGCCTCCTCCTCCGCCACCCCGCCGCCCACGCTCGCCCCCGGGCCCGGCGGTACGGCCCCCGTCTTCACGAACGGTCCGCGCACCCTGGGCAAGACCGTCGCCCTGACCTTCGACGCCGACATGACCGCCGACCAGGGGCCGCGCGCGGCCAAGGGCGAGCACTTCGACAACCCTGCGCTGATCGCGACCCTGCGCAGGCTGAAGGTGCCGGCCACGATCTTCATGACCGGCCGCTGGGCCGACGAGTACCCGGCCCAGGCCCGTTCGCTCGGCCGCGATCCGCAGTTCGAGGTCGCCAACCACTCCTACAGCCACTACGCGTTCACCGGCGACTGCTACGGCCTTCCGAGGGTCGCCGCCGCGAACATGAAGTCGGACGTGGAGCGCGCCTACGCCGCCCTGCTCCGCGCCGGGGTGCCGCACCCGATGCCGTACTTCCGCTTCCCCGGCGGCTGCTACGACCGGCAGGCGCTGCGCGCGGTCGGCGCGCTCGGGGTCACCGCGGTGCAGTGGGACGTGGTGAGCGGGGACGCCTTCGCGACGGACGCCGACGCGGTGACCAAGCAGGTGCTGGACGGGGTGAAGCCGGGTTCCGTGGTCGTCATGCACTGCACCCGCAGCGCCGCCCCGACCACCGAGCAGGTGGTACGGACCGTCGTACCGGAACTGCGCAAGCGGGGCTTCCGGTTCGTGAAGGTCTCCGAGCTGATCGGGCAGACGCCGGGTCACCGGTGACCGTCCTACGCTGGAGGCATGAGCGACGAGGGCTACTGCACGACCGACGAGGCCGAGAAGCCGCCGGCGGCGGAGGGACCGCCGTACGCGGAGTGCGTGCTGTGCCGGGAGCCGACGGAGTACCCGGAGTCGTACAAGGGCATCACGTTGTGCCCCCGGTGTGAGTGGCAGGAGGCCCAGCGGGCCGCCTGTTCAGGATGAGCGGCGGCCGTTGAGGGCGCAGGCCAGGGTGAAGGCCGCGGCGGTGAGCAGGACCGCCGTGGCCACCGGCAGGGGGGAGACGGGGATCCGGCCCGACTCCGAACCGGTCACCAGACCGCTGACGGCCGCGTGTGCCGGGGACCCCCCGACCACCACGGCGAGCAGCGCGGCCAGCAGCATCGTGGGCACCGCCCGGCCCGGCGAGCGCAGCAGCGGGCGGTTGGTGAGCGCGCCGACCGCGGTGCCCAGCAGTGCGCGGGCGAGGTGCCCTTGGAGAGCTGGGCCATGGGCGTGGCCGCGTAGGCCGCGGCGCCGAACCGCTCCAGCCAGGTCGCTGCGCGGGCGGCGGCCGACCTGCGGGAGAGGCCGTGGACGGTGCCGAGATGGGTGAGGTAGCCGGCGGGGGTGAAGGGGAGGGCGGAGGGGAAGCGCTCGGGGACGTACGCGGTACGGGGGCGGCCGGTGACGCGGCCCTCGGTGGGGGTGTCTATGCCGGCGACGATGCGGAGCAGGGTGGACTTGCCGGTGCCGTTCGCTCCTTCCACGCGGGTGAGGGAGCCGGGGGTGAGGGTGAGGTCGACGTCCCTTGACACCCAGGGGCCGCGTATGCCGTAGCGGCGGCCTACGCCGGCCAGTTCAAGATCACGGTGCATGGGGACATTGTCGTGCGATCCCGCCGTGGGAGCGTGCACCGTCTCGGACCGCGGTCGCGTTGTGGCTGGTCGCGCAGTCCTCCCCCAGCCTTCGGCCGGGGGGGTGGCCCCCAGCGCCCCTTAGGGTGAGGGGGTGAGCGTTGATTCCATGTCACCCGGCGACAGCCCGTTCAAGACGGAACCCACCGCGCGTGACGAAGCACCCCAGTTCGTGCTCCCTCTCGTCGTGCGGATAGAGAAGTCGGCACCGCCTGCGCGGACCGACGCACTCGAAACCGCTGCCCGGGCCGTGCTGAGCATGCTCAGTGACGAGCGGGCTCTCGGCGACGGGGAGTGGGCACAGGCCGTTCGGGACTGGGAGGACGCGCGGATCCGGAAGGTCGTGCGGCGGGCCCGGGGGGCCGAGTGGCGGCGGGCCGGGGAACTGCCCGGGATCACCCTCACGGGGAAGTCGGCCGAGGTACGGGTGTTCCCGCCGGTTCCCCTGGACGGGTGGCCCCGGGACCTGGCGAAACTGCAGGTGTCCGGGACCGAGCTGGACGACCCCGAGCCGCCGGGGCGCGCCGACCGGTCCGTGCCCGTGCTGTGGCTGAACCCCGAGCTGGAGATGTCGGCCGGGAAGGCGATGGCGCAGGCCGGGCACGGTGCCCAACTGGCCTGGTGGGCGCTGTCGGAGGAGGAGCGGGAGGCATGGCGCGACGCCGGGTTCCCGCTCGCCGTGCGGGCCGCCGATCCGGCCGCATGGCGTGAACTGACGAGCAGCGGGCTGCCGTTGGTGCGGGACGCCGGTTTCACCGAGATCGCGCCGGGCAGCTGCACAGTGGTCGCGGACCATCCGGCACTGCGCTGACCTCGCCCTTTTTGGCGTCCCTGGCGAACTTTGCCGTCTGTTTGAACGTCGTCGCCGCCCCACCCGTACGTCCTGGCACTGAACCGGCGACCCGGAGGACTCCGAGGGCGGGGTCCTCGGCCGGCAGCGCCCTCGGCCGGTGGCTCGAGAGCTCCCCGGAGCGCGACGGCGAACCTCAAATGTTGCTCTGAAGCGGCAGACAACACGGTTCGCGGCCGCGCTCCGGGGCCATACCCCCGTCATCCGGAACAGGTCGGGGCAGGAGGGGGACGACCATGACCCTGGAGCGGCTGGGCACGGGCATCGGCTGGCGGCCGGAGATCGCGGACGCCGTGGAACGCATGCCGGGCATCGACTGGGTCGAGGTCGTGGCCGAGAACACCTGCCCTGGCCACCTCCCCGAGTCGCTGCGGCGGCTGCGCGAGCGCGGGGTGACGGTCGTACCGCACGGTGTCTCGCTGGGCCTGGGCGGCGCGGACCGCCCCGACGAGGATCGGCTCGCCGCGCTCGCCGAGCGGGTGGCGGCGCTCGGTTCGCCGCTGGTCACCGAGCACATCGCGTTCGTCCGCGCGGGCGGCCCGGCCATGGCCTCGCCCGTCCTGGAAGCGGGCCACCTGCTCCCCGTCCCGCGCACCCGGGACGCCCTCGACGTGCTCTGCGCGAACGTCCGCATCGCCCAGGCCGCGCTGCCCGTGCCGCTCGCCGTCGAGAACATCGCCGCGCTCGTCTCGTGGCCGGGCGAGGAGATGACCGAGGGGCAGTTCCTGTACGACCTCGCCGACCGTACCGGGGTACGGCTGCTGATCGACGTGGCGAACCTGCACACCAACCATGTCAACCGGGGCGAGGACCCGGCCAAGGCTCTCGCCGAACTTCCCGTGGAGGCGATCGCCTACGTCCACGTCGCGGGCGGCTTCGAGCGGGACGGTGTCTGGCACGACAGCCACGCCCACCCGGTGCCCCCGGCGGTCCTGGACATCCTGACCGGCCTCGCGTCCCGGGTCGCGCCGCCCGGAGTCCTGCTGGAGCGGGACGAGAACTTCCCGGAACGGGAGGAGCTGCAGGGGGAGCTGGCGGCGATCCGGGCGGCGGTCTCGGCCGGGGGCGCGGTGGCCGGCGGCCCGTGGGTGCCCTCGCCGCTGGCTGCCGCCCCCGACGTCCCCGGCGCCGTCCGGCAGCGGGTCGGGCTCGCGCAGACCGCGATGCTGTCGTCGCTGGTCGCGGGGACGCCCGTGCCGGAGGGGTTCGACCGGGCGCGGATGGGGGTGCAGGCACGGGCGCTGGCGGCGAAGCGGGCCGACGTGGTGGCGAAGGTGGCGCCGGAGCTGCCGGAGATCCTGGGGGCGGGATACCGGACGGCGTTCCTGGCGTACGCGCAGGAGCGGCCGATGACGGGGGGCTACCGGCGGGACGCCCTGGAGTTCGCGGGCGCGCTGCTGCGGGCCGGGGACGGTTCCTCTCACCGGCGGCTGGAGCAGTGGTGGCTGGAGCGGGCGGGGGCGGCACCTCGGCGGTCCCTGGCGCGGAGGGTGCTGCCAAGGCACGGCTAGTGCCCCGGGGGCGGGGGAACTGTGTGACCAGCCACAAAGCCCCCGCGGCCGACCGACCGACGGCACCCCTGCGGCGGCCCCTCGGTAATATGCCAACCCCGCACGGCGAAGCCCCCACCGTGCGGTGCAGGAGGCATCATGCGTGCGCGACCCCGACCCCCCGTCCAGGGACGAGGCATATTCAGCGGTACCGGGCTGATCGTCGTCTGTCTCGCGGCGACCCTCGCCGCCCTGGTGTTCCCGATCTGGTCGTACGCCGACCGCTCCGACCCCACCGGCTCGGTGAACGTGCTCAGCGCCCAGACCGTGTCGACGGCGTACGGCCCGCTGTCCGCGCAGGACCGGGACTTCGTCGTGAAGGTCCGCCTCGCCGGGCTCTGGGAGCTGCCGGCCGGCGAGATGGCGGAGCAGAAGGGCACCACGGCCGCCGTACGGACGGCCGGGCAGCATCTCGTCGACGGGCACACCTCCCTCGACGCCCACGTCCGCACCGTCGCCACCCAGCTCGGCGTGCCGATCCCGAACACGCCGAACGTCCAGCAGCAGCAGTGGCTCGCCACGCTGAACGCCGCGCAGGGGCAGGACTTCGACCGGGAGTTCGCGAACATCGTGCGACTGGCGCACGGCCGGGTCTTCTCCGTGGTCGCCCAGGTCCGCGCCGCCACCCAGAACACCCTGGTCCGCGATCTAGCCGACGACGCCAACAGCACCGTCCTGGACCACATCAAGGTCCTGGAGGCGACCGGTTACGTCGACTTCGGGACGCTGGCCCAGCAGTTGGCCGGCACGCCCTCGCCCGTGGCCGCACCGCCCGTCGTCGCCCCGGCGGACGCGACCCCCATCGCACCGGGGCCGACGTCGGCGCCGTCTCCGACGTCGGCGCCGTCCCCGACGTACACGCTGCCGCCCGCCACCGCCAGTCCGGAGCCGGCCGCCCAGAACCCCTGACCTGCACGGGAAACGGAACGTCACATACCTACAACACTCGGTCCGCAATGTGAACAGGGCATGGCGGTGGCCAGGACCCTGGCATAGAAACATGTCATGTTCTGGGTCCTTCTCCTGCTCCTGGCCTGGGCCGTCGCCGGCACCGCCTGCACCCGGCTGTGCCTGGCCGCCGTACGGACGGCGGCCGCCGACGCGGACGCGGGCCACGGACACGATCTGACGCTGTACGAGGCCGCGTTCCTGTCCGGCGGCCCCGCGCGGGTCGCCGATGTGACGCTGGTCTCCATGGCCCGGCAACGGCGGCTGCTGCTCGCCCACACCGGCTGGGCGACCGTCGTGGACCCGCGGGGGCGGGACGAGATGGAGCGGTCGGTGATAGGGGCCATCGGACCCGAGGGCCAGTCCCGGATAGCCCCGGTGCGCTCGGCGGCGGCCGACACGGACGCGGTGCGCAGTCTCGGCGAGGAGCTGGTGCGGGCGGGGCTCGCGGTGCCCGACGCGGCGGCGCGGACGACGGTCGCCTCCGGTGTCCGGCAGGTCCGGGCCGCCGCGCTGGCGATCCTCGGGCTCGCCGTCGTGGCGCTCACGCTGCCCGCTCCGACCGAGATGCCGCGCGACCTGGTCGCCGTCTGGTTCGCGCTGCCCCTCACCCTGACGCTGAGCTGCCTGGCCATCGCCCGGGTCGAGGTGCACCCCTACTCGCGCTGGGCCTCGCCGGCCGGCCAGCGGCTGCTCGGCACGTTGCACCGGCGGGCGAACCGCGCGGCCGACGACCACTCGTTGCTGGCGTCCGTCGCCGTCCGGGGCATCCGCGCGATCGGCGAACCGGAGCTGCGTGCGGCCTTCGCACACCGGGACCAGCTGCCGCGGGAGTGAGCGGGGGCGCATAGGGGGCATTGCGCCGACACCGGCCCGATGGTGCTTGCCTTCACCGACAACCGGTCGAAATATCCCTTTTATTGCTGCCGTGCAGTCGCTGCGGTGTCCTTGCCGCCACGCCACCGCAGCCGTTGCACCGAAGGGATACGCATGAAAGCCCCCGCCCTGTACTCGGCCGCCGGGTCCCTGATCCTGACCGCCCTGGCCGCCGCCCCGGCCGGGAGCGCCCCCCGCGTCCCGGACACGGCGGCGGCCGAACTGCACGGCACCGCCGTGGCCGCCGCGCGGGCGCGCGTGGCGGGCATCGACTTCGGCAGGTGTGCCGCCGACCTGGAGGCGCCGGACACCTTCCGCTGCGGCACGGTGAGCGTCCCGCTGGACTACGCGCACCCGGACGGCAAGCAGATCCGACTGACCGTCAGCCGCGTGGTGGCCACCCACAAGGACCCGCACAACAGCAAGCGCCGGGTCCCCCGGCAGGGCGTCCTGGTCTACAACCCGGGCGGCCCCGGCGCCTCCGGCATGCTGTTCCCGATGATCGGCGCGCAGCCCGAGTGGAAGCGCATCGCCGCCGCCTACGACCTGGTCGGCTACGCCCCGCGCGGCGTCGACCACTCAGCCCCGCTGTCCTGCGTCGACCCCAAGCACTTCTACAAAGCGCCCTCGCAGTCGCCGGCACACCCCTCCGAGGAGTACAAGAAGGCCCGGATCAAGGAGGCGAAGGCGTACGCCCAGGGCTGCCTGAAGCGCTCCGGGAGCAGGCTCCGCCACTACACCTCGCTCAACAACGCCCGCGACCTGGACGTGCTGCGCGCGGCGCTCGGCGAGAACCGGCTGACCTTCATGGGTGCCTCCTACGGCACCTACTTCGGCGCGCTGTACGCGACCCTCTTCCCCTCGCACGTACGGCGGATGGTGCTGGACTCGGCGGTGAACCCGGACCCGTCGCAGGTCTGGTACCGGAACAACCTGGAGCAGTCCGCCGCGTTCGAGAGCCGCTGGGCCGACTTCCGCGAGTGGATCGCCAGGAACGACGCCGTCTACAAGCTCGGGAACACGGCCGCCGAGGTGCAGGCGAGTTACGACAAGGCGAGCAGGCGGCTGGCCAAGAAGGCGGCCGGCGGGAAGGTCGGGCCGGGGCAGCTGCAGGGCGCGTTCCTGTCGGCCGGGTACTACGACGACTTCTGGCCGAGCCGCGCGCAGGCGCTGTCGAGGTTCCTGCACGGGGACGCCAAGCCGTTGGTCCGGCTGGCGGCACCTGCGGCGGAGACGGCCGCCGAGGCGGAGAACGGCAACGCGGTCTACACGGCCGTCGAGTGCAACGACGCGGCCTGGCCGACGAAGTGGGCGGCCTGGAACCGGGACAACACCCGGCTCGCGCGCGTGGCGCCCTTCGAGACCTGGGACAACGCCTTCATGAACCTGCCGTGCGCCTACTGGCCGGTGCCCCGGCAGCAGCCGCTGGACGTGCGCACGGGCCCCGGCGAGCTGCCGCCGACGCTCATCCTGCAAGCCGAACGGGACGCGGCCACACCGTACGCGGGCGCGCTGGAGATGAACCGGCGCCTGTCCGACTCGGTGCTGGTGACCGAGCGGGACGCGGGCACGCACGGCATCGGCGGCGGCCCCAACAAGTGCGTGAACGGCTACCTGGAGGCCTACCTGCTGGAGGGCCGGCTCCCGCAGCGGCACGCCTCGTGCGCGGGGCACGCGGAGCCGAAGGCGACCGCGCCGGCCGACCATGCCCGGCGGAAGAACCTGCGGGACTCCCTGAAGGGCAAGACCGGCCGGCACTGACAAGCGTCAGGCGAGGCCCGCGACCAGATCGGCCACCGACTTGCGGCGCCCGGTGTAGAAGGGGACCTCCTCGCGGACGTGCCGGCGGGCCTCGGAACCGCGCAGGTGGCGCATGAGGTCGACGATGCGGTACAGCTCGTCGGCCTCGAAGGCCAGCACCCACTCGTAGTCGCCGAGGGAGAACGAGGCGACCGTGTTGGCGCGCACGTCCGGGTAGCCGCGGGCCATCTTGCCGTGGTCGGCGAGCATCCGGCGGCGGTCCTCGTCGGGCAGCAGGTACCAGTCGTACGACCGCACGAACGGGTACACGCTGACGTAGTTGCGGGGGGTCTCGTCGGCGAGGAACGCCGGGATGTGCGAGCGGTTGAACTCGGCGGGGCGGTGCAGCGCCATGTTCGACCACACCGGCGTGAGCGCGCGGCCCAGCTTCGTGCGGCGGAAGAGGTTGTACGCCTCCTGGAGCTGGTCGCTGGTCTCCGCGTGCCACCAGATCATCAGGTCGGCGTCGGCGCGCAGCCCCGAGACGTCGTAGGTGCCGCGGACGGTCACGTCCTTGGCGGCGAGCTGGTCGAACAGCTCCTGGACCTCGTCGGCGTAGCCCGCGCGGTCCTCGGGCAGCACGTCCTTCAGCTTGAAGACCGACCACAGGGTGTAGCGGATGACCTCGTTGAGGTCCTTGGCCAGCTTGCCCTTGTTCGGGATCCTGCCGGACTCGGTGGTGGAGGCGTCGTCACTCATGGTCCCTATTCTCCCGCTCCCCCGTGCAGGCTCTGCACCGGGTTGGCCGTCAGCTCCTCGACGCCCCTGAGGTCGCCCGCCAGCTGGTCCACCGCCGCGTACGCGCTCGCGATGCAGGCGGGGATGCCGACACCGTCGTACTGCGCGCCGCACACCGCGAGGCCCGGGAGTCCGGCGACGTGCTCGCGGACGCGGGCCACGCGCGCGTGGTGGCCGACCGGGTACTGGGGCAGGCCCTCGGTCCAGCGGGTGACACGGGTGGCGACGGGGGTGGCGTCGATGCCGGTGGCCGCGCGCAGGTCGTGCCGGGAGAGGTCCACGAGCTCGCGGTCCTCACGGTCGAGGACCGCGGTCTCGCCGTAGCGGCCGACCGAGGTGCGCAGGACGACGGTGTCCGGGTCGTCGTCGGCGATCCAGCCCCACTTCTGGGAGGCGAAGGTGGACGCCTTGATGGTGCGGCCGTCCACGGGCGGGACGAGGAAGCCGCTGCCGGCGGGCAGGTCGAGCCCGGCGCGGCGGTAGGCGAGGGTGATCAGGGCCATCGAGGCGTACTCGACGGCGGACAGCTCGGCCGCGGCGGCGGGTGCCTCGGCGCGCAGCAGGCCGGCGGCGACGGGCGCCGGTACGGCGACGATCACGGCGTCGGCGTGCAGCTCGCGGTCGGCCGTGGTGATCCGCCAGCCCCGGGGTTCCCTGCGCAGTCCGGTCGCGGGCGTGCCGGTGCGGATCTCGCCGCCGCGGGCGCGCACCGACTCGGCGACCGCGCGCGGCAGGGTGCCGACACCGCCCTCGATGCCCATGAACACCGGCCCGGTCTGCTGGTTCGCCGCCGCCTTGGCCTGGATCTCCCGGACGGCCTCCGTGAGCGAGTCGTGGGTCCGCGCGGCCTGGTAGAGCTGCGGGACCGCGGAGCGCATCGAGATGCGGTACGCGTCGCCCGCGTAGACCCCGCCGAGCAGGGGCTCGACCAGCCGGTCGACGACCTCCCGGCCGAGGCGCGCGGCCACGTACTCGCCCACCGCCACGTCGTCGCCGACCTCGGTGCGGGGCAGGTCGGCGTCGCGCTCGATGCGGGCGAGACCCTCGTCGGACAGCACCCCGGACAGCGCGGCGGCGGTGCCGGGGACGCCCATGACATGGCCCTTGGGCATGGGGCGCAGGGCGTCCCGGGTCCAGATCGCGGCCGTGGCGGTGGCGGGGGCCTGCAGCCGCTCGCCGAGCCCGGCCTCGCGGGCGAGGGCGACCGCCTCGGGCCTGCGGGCCAGCATCGACTCGGCGCCCAGGTCGACCCGCACGCCCGCGATCTCGCCCGGCAGCAGCTTGCCGCCGACTCTCTCCGAGGCCTCGAGCACGGTCACGCGCGCGCCCCGCTCCAGCAACCGGTGGGCCGCGGCCAGCCCCGCGATCCCGGCTCCGATGACGACGACCTGGCCCATGCCCGTTGCGCTCATGAGGCCCACTCTCTCAGACCCCGCCGACAGCCCCGCTCCGGCCCGGTGACCCGTACGCGTCCGGACCGTGACCGCACCGGGACCGTCGGCCCCCGAACGTCCCGCGCCGCCCCGGCGTCGAAGTCGCGTCAGTCGTCACCACCCCCGGGGGGAACCATGCGCCATCCCGTACGACCCGCCTTCGCCGGCCTTCTGCTCGCCGCAGCGCTCGTCCTCACCGGATGCGGTGCGCACGCCACCTCCGACAGCAGCAGCTCGGCCGGCGATGCCAAGGCCGGCGCGAACAGCGCCGCCAAGGAGGCGGCGGGCTCCGCGGGCGCCAAGGACGGCGGCAGCGGGGCCGACCGGACCGCACCCGACCTCACGGTGACCCGGATCATCCGCACCGCCTCCCTGACCGTGCAGGTCAAGGACGTGCCGAAGGCCCTCGACGCGGCCCGCACCACGGCCGAGGACGCCGGCGGCTACGTCGGCGACGAGACCACCACCCGGGACTCCGGTGGCCGTGAACGCACCCGCGTGGTCCTCCGGGTGCCCGCCGGGAAGTACGACCAGGTGCTCGGCGACCTCCAGGGCGCCGGCAAGCTGATCGAGCGCACCGCGAAGGCGCAGGACGTCACCGACCAGGTGGTGGACGTGGACAGCCGGGTCAGGTCGCAGCGGGCCAGCGTGGCCCGGATCCGCGAGCTGATGGACCGGGCGGCCAAGCTCAGTGACGTGGTCACCCTGGAAGGGGAGTTGAGCAGCCGGGAGGCCGACCTGGAGTCGCTGCTGGCCCAGCAGGCGTCCCTGAAGGACCGCACGAGCATGGCCACGATCACGCTGTCCCTGACCCCGACGCCGGTTCACCGGGCGGCGAAGGACGACTCGCCGGGGTTCGTGGACGCCGTGTCCGGCGGCTGGCACGTCTTCGTCACCATGCTGCGCTGGATCGTCCTGGCCCTGGGCGCGGCCCTGCCGTTCGCGGTACTGGCGGCCGTGGCGGCGCTGCTGTGGTGGAAGCTCCTGCGCAGGCGCCGTTCCCCCGCGCAGCCCGGTAGCGAGACCTGAGCGAGCCCGAAATGACCGCGCCCCGTAGCGTGTTCGCATGAGCATGAACGGTGGGCGGGAACGACTGGTCGTGATCGGTGGTGACGCCGCGGGCATGTCCGCGGCGTCCCAGGCGCGTCGGCTGCGGGGACCGGACGAACTGGAGATCGTGGCCTTCGAGCGCGGCCACTTCACCTCCTACTCGGCGTGCGGGATCCCGTACTGGGTCGGCGGCGACGTCGGGGAGCGGGACGAGCTGATCGCCCGCTCGCCCGAGGAGCACCGGGCCCGCGCGATCGACCTGCGGATGCGCACCGAGGTCACGGAGATCGACGTGGCCGGGAAGCGGGTACGCACGCGTGACGTCGATTCCGGCGCCGAGTCCTGGACGCCGTACGACAAGCTCGTCATCGGCACGGGCGCCCGCCCGATCCGCCCCGACATGCCGGGCGCGGACGCGCCGGGGGTGCACGGCGTGCAGACCCTGGACGACGGCCAGGCCCTCCTCGACACGCTGGCACGCACGCGTGGCCGCCGGGCCGTGGTGGTCGGCGCCGGATACATCGGCGTCGAGATGGCCGAGGCGCTGATCAACCGGGGCTACGAGGTGACCGTCGTCAACCGCGGCAGCGAGCCGATGTCCACGCTCGACCCGGACATGGGCCGCCTGGTGCACGGGGCCATGGAGGGCCTCGGCATCACCATGGTGAACGACGCCGCGGTCACGAAGATCCTCACCGGCCAGGACGGCAGCGTGCGCGCGGTGGCCACGGAGGACGCCGAGTACCCGGCGGACGTGGTGATCCTGGGCATCGGCGTCCGCCCGGAGACCGGCCTCGCCGAGGCGGCGGGCCTGCCCGTCGGACAGCACGGCGGCCTGCTCACCGACCTCGCGATGCGGGTGCGCGGACACGAGGACATCTGGGCGGGCGGCGACTGCGTGGAGGTCCTGAACCTGGTCTCGGGCCAGGAGCAGTACATCCCGCTCGGCACCCACGCCAACAAGCACGGCCAGGTCATCGGCACCAACGTGGGCGGCGGCTACGCCACGTTCCCGGGTGTCGTCGGTACGGCGGTGAGCAAGGTCTGCGACCTGGAGATCGCCCGCACCGGCCTGCGCGAGAAGGACGCCCTCCGGGTGGGCCTGCGGTTCGAGGCGGTCACCATCGAGTCCACGAGCCGCGCCGGCTACTACCCCGGCGCGAACCCCATGACGGTCAAGATGCTCGCGGAACGCCGCACGGGCCGCCTGCTCGGCGTCCAGATCGTCGGCCGCGAGGGCGCGGGCAAGCGGGTCGACATCGCGGCCGTCGCCCTCACGGCGAACATGACGGTGGAGCAGATGACGGCCCTGGACCTGGGCTACGCACCACCGTTCTCCCCCGTGTGGGACCCCGTACTGGTGGCGGCGAGGAAAGCCACGGCGAAGGTGCGAGCTTCCTGACAGGCCTCAGGGCCACCTACCCAGGGGCGCGGGGCGTACCCCGCACCGAGGTCGATGTGCGGCTCCGCCGCGGGGCGCGACCAGCCACACCCGCACCCCGCAACGGCGGTCAAGCCGTCCCACTGATCCGCGGCAACGAAGTGACCCCCGCCCCTCCCGGCGCAGCCACGGCAGCCGGCTGCTCGGCCCCCGCCCGTGCATGCGCCGCCGCCGGTCGCGTCGACCGCAGCCGGTTGCTCACCGCCTCGTCCAGCGTCACCGGCCGCTGCATCTGCGCGGCGAGCCGCCCCGCCTCCTGGCCGAGCCGTGCCACGTCCTCCCAGGGCAGCCGTACGACAAGGGAGATCTCGGCCTCACCGTCGGGCAGGGCCTGCATGGGAGGGAATGCCTGGGGAGTAACCCGCTCGTTCATCGCCTGTTCCTCACGTCGCCTGAGCCTCACGTCGGTCGCAAGGACATACGCACGCGCGGGTGACGACGTTCACCGGGGGTCGCCGCGCATCGAGCGCCCCCGCCCTGGGCACTAGTCAGCTGTGGTCATCCCCGTTCATGACGTGAACCCGGTGCGTCGCACGCCGTACGTGACGTACGCGCTGATCGCGGCGAACGTGCTCGTCTTCCTGTTCACCCCCGGCATAGCCGGCTCGGTGGCCGGCGGCAGCGATCTGGCGCAGCTGTGTCATCTGCAGGCTTTCATGGACCACTACGCGGCGGTCCCGCGGGAGCTGATCCACCATCAGATGCCGCAGGTGGTCCCGACCGGCCAGGTGGGCATCGGCCGGAGCGGCCCCGGCTGTGTCGTCGGCCCGCCCGGCTACGACAAGTCACCCGCGCTGTCGGTCTTCACGGCGATGTTCCTGCACGGCAGCTGGCTGCACCTGCTGGGCAACATGCTGTTCCTGCTGATCTTCGGCAACAACGTCGAGGACCGGATGGGCCACATCCGTTTCTTCCTCTTCTACGTCTTCTGCGGCTACGCGGCCGGCTACGGCTTCGCACTCCTCAACGCCTCGTCGGGCGACCCGCTGATCGGCGCGTCCGGCGCGATCGCCGGTGTCCTCGGCGCGTACCTGGTCCTCTACCCGAGGGCCAGGGTCTGGGTGCTGGTCCCGTTCCTGATCTTCCTGCCGCTGCCGCTGCGGCTGCCGGCCTGGCTGGTGCTGGGCTTCTGGTTCGTGCTCCAGGCCGTCTACTCGTCCGGCGAGGGCGTCTCGGACGCCGGGACCGTGGCGTACGCGGCGCACATCGTCGGCTTCCTGGTCGGCATGGTGCTCGCCTGGCCGCTCAAGCCGGGCACGCCTCCGCCGCCGGAGCCGCGCGGCCTGCTGTTCGGCAGGCGGGCCCGGCCCCGGCACGGCTGGTAGCGGAGCAGATCAGCGCTCGCTCTCGGTGTGGACGAACTCGACGAGGCGGGTCAGCGCGTCCGGGTCGGTGGCCGGCATCACGCCGTGCCCCAGGTTGAAGACATGGCCTTCGAGACCGGCGGCCGCGTCGAGCACCTCGCGTGCCTTGGTCTCCACCACGTCCTTGCCGGCGAACAGGACGGTCGGGTCGAGGTTGCCCTGCAGCGCCTTGCCGGGGCCGACGCGGCGGGCGGCCTCGTCGAGCGGGACCCGGTAGTCGACGCCGACGACGTCCGCGCCCGCCTCACCCATGAGCTTCAGCAGTTCGCCGGTGCCGACCCCGAAGTGGATGCGCGGAACGCCGTAACCGGCGACGGACTCGAAGATCTTCGCGGAGGCGGACAGCACCGAGCGGCGGTAGTCGGCGGGTGCCAGCGCCCCGGCCCAGGAGTCGAAGAGCTGGACGGCGGAGGCGCCGGCCTCGATCTGCACCTTGAGGAACGCGGACGTGATGTCGGCCAGGCGGTCGATCAGGTCGGCCCAGAGCTCCGGGTCGCCGTACATCATCGCCTTGGCGTTCTCGTACGTGCGCGAGGGGCCGCCCTCGACGAGGTAGCTCGCGAGGGTGAAGGGGGCGCCGGCGAAGCCGATCAGCGGGGTCGGGCCGAGCTCGGCGGTGAGCAGGCCGATCGCCTCGGTGACGTACCAGACGTCCTCGGGGGTGAGGTCGCGGAGCCGGGCGAGGTCGGCGCGGGTGCGGATCGGTTGCGCGATGACCGGACCGACCCCGGGCTTGATGTCGACGTCGATACCGATGGCCTTGAGCGGGACGACGATGTCGCTGAAGTAGATCGCCGCGTCCACCTTGTGCCGGCGGACGGGCTGGAGGGTGATCTCGGCGATCAGTTCGGGCCGCGTGCACGACTCCAGCATCGGAACGCCCTCGCGCACCTTGTGGTACTCCGGCAGCGAGCGGCCGGCCTGTCGCATGAACCACACGGGGGTGTGCGGCACGGGTTCACGCCTGCACGCCTTCAGGAAGGCACTGTCGTACGTCGCTGTCGGCTGCTGGCCCGCGGGGCTTCCGTTCGCACTCACAACGGCAAGTCTCGCACGCGCCGGACACCGGGCCCGCGCCGCCCTTACATGGTCCTTAGGTGGTGTCTCTCCCTGCGCGAAGGCGTCGTTCCCCTTACTCTTCCCCGCATGGCTGCGGCTCAGGGACGACTGTCGGACGGCGCTGGCGGGATGGGCGAGGGGAAGGACACCGAGGAGGACGAAGGGCATACCGGGAGTGCGGCGCCACCGGTACCGCCGGCCTTCCGGGCCGCGGTCGAGGCGCTGCGCGGTGCCCGGCTGCGGCCGCAGGTCGAGGTGGAGCCGACGCCCGCCCCGCAGCGTCTGGCCCCGTTCGCGTACGCCGTGGAGGCGGCGGTGGTCGACGGTGAGCAGGATCTGGCCGACGGGCGTCTCGTCCTGCTGCACGACCCGGCCGGGCACGACGCCTGGCACGGCACGTTCCGGCTGGTCACGCTGGTCCGCGCGGAGCTGGAGCCGGAGATGGCGGCCGATCCGCTGCTGCCGGACGTCTGCTGGGCGTGGCTGACCGGTGCGCTCCAGGCGCGCGGCCTGTCGTACGGCGAGCCGAGCGGGACCGTGACGCGCGCCAGTTCGCACTACTTCGGCGGGCTGTCCGCGCGCCCCGCCGCCTCGCAGATCGAGATCCGGGCCTCCTGGACGCCCCGGGAGGGCCGCACCGGCGTCCCGGACACCGCCGCCCATCTCGCCTCCTGGTGCGATCTGCTGGCGCAGGTCGCGGGCCTGCCGCCGGCCGCCCCCGGCGACGCCTCGGTGGTCACGCTGCCGCAGCGCCGGGACCCGCAGGCGCGCTGAGCCGCACCGTCGCGACCGGGACCCGTCCACCCGGGTCCCGTCGAATCACCCTGTCCACCCGAGTCCCGTCGACTCACCCTTCATTGACCATCCCTTTGTCGATACGGCCACTTTCTGTCCCGTACGGCAACGGCCCGAACCGATTCGATCTTCGGATGATCGATCGCGTGTCCGAATTGCACGTATTGTTACTCACCAGATCGTGATCATTCTCTAAAGGCGGACGGGTTTGGTGCCGAAGACGACTGTGACCTTGAAAGCACGGTTCGTCCCGGCTTCTTCCCCACAAGCCGGCCCCGTCCCCCCACCCCAGGAGGCCTGGTGTCCGTTCTCCTAGAGCAGCCCGCAAGCCTGGTCGCCTACCGCCCGAACAAGCCCACCGCCATGGTGGTCGTGGCCGACCCGCGCGTCCGTTCCACCGTCACCCGCCACCTGTGGGCGCTCGGTGTGCGCGACGTCATCGAGGCCTCGTCCATCGCGGAGGCTCGTCCCCGCATCGGCAACCCCCGCGACATCTGCGTCGCCGACGTCCACCTCCCCGACGGCTCCGGCCTGACCCTCCTGTCCGAGACCCGCGCGGCGGGCTGGCCCAACGGCCTGGCCCTGTCCGCCGCCGACGACATCGGCGCCGTGCGCAACGCCCTGGCCGGCGGCGTCAAGGGCTACGTCGTCACCGGCACCCGCACCAACATCGGGCTCCCCACCCGACCCGGTGCCGCTCCGATGGGCTCCGCCGCCCGTATGCACCGCCGCCCCCCGGGTGCCCCGAGCCACCCGGGCGGCTACCGCGAGCTCTCCGGCCGCGAGGTCGAGGTGCTCCGGCTGGTCGCCGAAGGCCAGTCGAACAAGGCGATCGGTGTCTCGATGGGGCTGTCCGCCCTGACCGTCAAGAGCCACCTCGCCCGCATCGCCCGCAAGCTCGGCACGGGCGACCGCGCCGGGATGGTCGCCGTGGCCCTGCGCACCGGCATCATCCACTGACCGATCCACCTCCGACGGCCTGCCGCTGTCGGCGCCTACCACTGATGGCCCACCACCGACGTCCGACCGTCGACGGCCGGACGCCCGCCGTCGGCCGCACCGGTCACCGACCACCGATCGCCGGTGACTGACGGCCGGTCACCGACCGGTCACACGTTCACCGACGGGACCGACCGGCCGCCGGCCCGGCTTCGCCCCGTAACCTGTTGTCCCCCGTTCGTGGACCTGATCTTTCACCGGCCTGACTGGTTTACGACCCTCCGGCGCCCGTCGACGGAACGTTCCGTCGACGGGCGCCGTCCACACACAGATACCCTTGACATGTGACGGACGCCCAAGACACCGCAGCAGACAGTTCACTGCGCACCACCGGGGGCACCCCTCCGGACGACGCCGGATCTTCTGTGACGGGGGCACCGGTCCCTTTGCTGGAGCCCCGTGAGGGCATTCCGCCGGTGGTCGTGGACGAGGCCTCGCTGGCCGGCGTGATCGCCGCCTTCGCCGCCGGCTCCGGACCCGTCGCCGTCGACGCCGAGCGCGCCTCCGGCTACCGCTACGGCCAGCGCGCCTACCTCGTCCAGCTGCGCCGCGAGGGCGCCGGGACCGCGCTGATCGATCCCGTCGCCTGCCCCGACCTGTCCGGCCTCGGCGAGGCACTGGCCGGCGTCGAGTGGGTGCTGCACGCGGCCACCCAGGACCTGCCCTGTCTGCGCGAGATAGGCATGACGCCCAGCAGCCTCTTCGACACCGAGCTGGCCGGCCGGCTCGCCGGGTTCCCCCGGGTCGGGCTCGGCGCGATGGTCGAGGGCGTCCTCGGCTTCGTGCTCGAGAAGGGCCACTCCGCCGTCGACTGGTCGACCCGGCCGCTGCCCGAGCCCTGGCTGCGGTACGCGGCACTGGACGTCGAACTGCTCGTCGACCTGCGGGACGCCCTGGAGAAGGAGCTGGACCGGCAGGGGAAGCTGGAGTGGGCGCGGCAGGAGTTCGACGCGATCGCGGCCGCGCCGCCGGCCGAGCCGCGCAAGGACCCCTGGCGCCGCACGTCGGGTATGCACAAGGTGCGCAGGCGCCGACAGCTGGCGGTGGTACGCGAGCTGTGGCAGACCCGGGACCGGATCGCCCAGAAGCGGGACGTGTCGCCGGGCAAGGTGCTCAGTGACGCGGCCATCGTGGAGGCCGCCCTGGCGCTGCCCGCCAACGTGCACGCGCTCGCGGGGCTGAACGGCTACGGCCACCGGATGGGACGGCGGCAGCTGGAGCAGTGGCAGGCGGCGGTGGACCGCGCCAAGGCGCTGCCGGACCCCGCGCTGCCGCAGCCGGGACAGCCCGTGACGGGACCGCCGCCGCCCCGGGCGTGGGCGGACAAGGACCCCGCCGCGGCGGCACGCCTGTCGGCGGCCCGGGCCGCGGTCTCGGCGCTGGCCGAGCAGCTCACCATGCCGCAGGAGAACCTCATCGCGCCGGACACCGTCCGCAGGCTCTGCTGGGAGCCGCCGCAGGTGGTCGACGCGGAGACCGTGGGGGCCGCGCTGGAGGGGTACGGCGCCCGGCCCTGGCAGGTGGAGCAGGTGACACCGGTGCTGGTGGCTGCGCTGTCCGCCTAGGCGGACGGCGGCTCACGGTCCTCCGGGACCGGTTCGTCCTGCGGCGGTTCCAGGTCGGCCGGATCGGCCTGGGCGGCCTGGTCCTCCAGGAACCCGGTGTAGAGGTACCTGCCACGGTGCACGGAGAAGTCGATCTCGGGCAGGAGGTCCGGAACCGCGATCGCGGTCAGCAGATTGCGGTACATGCGGGAGATCCGCGCCTCGACATTGCGCATGTGCCGGTCGAGGGTGTTCGAGATGAGCACCACTCCGGCCCAGTTCCCCGCGATCTGACAGGCCTGTTCCTCGACATCGACGAAAGCCTTCAGCTCACCGCGTCGCCGCGCCTCCGTGAGCTGCCCGGTGTTGAAAGCGATCCAGTCCGGCCACGGAGTTCCGTAGGTCTCCGGCGCATTGCTGTGGAACGACAGCTGCAGAGCGGCCCGAAGGGCGTTCTCGCGGGAGATCCGGTGGGCCAGGATCATTCCGATGTCGACCACTTCCTGGAGCATGATCCGCTGTTCCCGCAGGCCGTCCATGGTCAGCGTGTTGTGCATGATGGCCGTCGCCACTTCGATCTTTCCGCCCGGGAAATGCCGGTAGAAGGCCCCTTTGCTGGTCCGTGCGGCGGTGATGAGATCGCCGACCGACGTGCCTTCGTAGCTGTCCTTCACGAAAAGCGCGCCGGCGGTGTCGAGGATTCGCTGCCGGGTGTCGATGGCGCGTTGCTGCTGGCGTCGCGGCCTGCGCGGGTTGCTCATTCGATCTCGCCTTCGAGGCCCACCAACGGGTTCATGACCGAACGGGCTTCGTCCGGGAAAGCCGCGCACGGATGTCGGGACGCCCCCTCGCGTACGCGCTGATCAGCGTCCAGATACTACCGCCGTCGCGCCGGGCACCGCCCGCGACCGGCCCTCGCTTGACGTGACCGCGCCCGGGTTCCAGACTGGCGAAGACAGAACAGACCGAACGGTCCCTTCTAGCCGGGAGACCGTCATGACACCACAGGCATCACGCCCCCTCGGCCGACCGAACGACCTGGGCAACCGTCTCCCACATCCCTCGGATTGCTCGGAAATACAGGGAAACGACGGTCCGTTCAGCGGGACGAGGCCGCCACAGAGGGGAAGCAGAGCAGAAGAGACCACTCGGTCCAAACAGGCTCGGCATCACGGGGCCGGGGCTGCCGGCCCGACCCGGCCCGGCAGTGCCCTTTCAGACACTTTCACCGGCCGGGGCGGCGGACCGAACCCTGACCCCGCCCCGCCGACATCCGCTCGGGAGACCGCCGTCATGACCACCGCCCTTTCTGTCGCCGCAACCGCGTCAGGGACCGATCCAGCCGTCGGTACCGCGGCGGTGGTCGCGCCGTACGAGGGCGGCAGACCGTGGCCGCAGGCCTTCGCCCGGCACGGCTGGCGGACCGTGGCCGTCCTTCCGGAGCACCGGCTGCGCCCGCCGGCGTACCGGAACGCGGCGCTGCCCGCCGGGTACGGCGGCACCGTCGTGCACCGCGGGCTGCGGCAGACGGTCAAGGGGCTGCGGGCGCTGGGGGTGTCGGCCGTCGTCGCGGGCGGGACCGGGGGCATCGAACTGGCCGAGCGGATCGCCTGGCAGCTTCGCCTCCCCGGACCCGATCCGGCGTCCTCGCCGTTGAGATACGACCGCGGTGCCCAGGCGGCCCGGCTGGCCCGGGTGGGGATCCCGGCGCCGCGGGGCATCCGTACCGCGTGTCCGGCCGAGGCCGTGGCCTGGGCGCGGTCGCACCCCGCGGCCGGCTATCTGCTCGCCCCGGCAGCCGCCGGAGCCCCGGTCGACGCGGTGGAATGCGCGGACGAGGTCCGGATCGACACGGCCTGGCCCGCCCTGTGGCACGCGGCCGCCCAGCACTCCGGCAGCCCGCAGCTGGTGCTGACCGAACTGCCCGGCCGCCGCCGGTACACGGTCGGCACCGTCACCCGCCCCGGCCCGGGCGGACGGCCCGAGCACGTCGTCACCGGGCTGCGGGCGGACGCCCCTGCCGGAACGGGCGCGCCGAGCGGCTCGTCGGCGCGGGTCCTCGCGCGCTACACGGTCCGGGTGCTCGACGCGCTCGGTGTGGTGTGCGGCCCGGCCACCGTCCGGCTCGGGTACGACGACGCGGCCGGCCGCGGTCCGCTGCTCATCTGTGCCCTCGCGGCGCCCGTCATGACACGGGCCGACGACCGTCCGGATGCCTGTCCCACCGTCTGAGAGGAACCCCTGTGCTCACGTCACCCGCGCACCGGTCCCGGCCCGCCCGTACCCGGCGGCTGCTGACGGGGAACGCCCGCATCTTCGAGCTGGGCACGCCGCCCACCGCGGACCCGGTGTCACCTCACGGCGTTTCGGTGACCGTCGGGACCGGCCCGCGGGTCGTGGGGGTTGCTCACGCAGTTCCCCGCGCCCCTGAAGAGGCGCCCGAGGACGAGGCGCACTTCCACCACCCGAGGCGCACTTCCGTGTGACCTTCGCCGCTCCCCCCTCCAGGACTGGGCAGTCACGTTACTCATAAGTAGCATGGGCCTGAGCGCGCGCTCAGCGCATCGCAGCAGTGCCATCCCGCACCCTGGAGGAGAGCCAATCGTGCCTCGTACCGTCAGGGATGTCGTCTTCGTCGACGGCGTCCGTACCCCGTTCGGCAAGGCGGGCCCGAAGGGCATTTACCACGAGACCCGTGCCGACGACCTCGTCGTGAAGGCGATCCGGGAGCTGCTGCGCCGCAACCCCGGTCTGGACACCAAGAAGATCGACGAGGTCGCCGTCGCCGCGACCACGCAGATCGGTGACCAGGGCCTGACCATCGGCCGTACCGCGGGCATCCTCGCCGGCCTGCCGACCTCCGTGCCCGGCTACTCCATCGACCGCATGTGCGCCGGCGCCCTGACCGCCGTCACCACGGTCGCCGGTTCCGTCGCCTTCGGCGCGTACGACGTCGCCATCGCCGGCGGTGTCGAGCACATGGGCCGACACCCCATGGGCGAGGGCGTCGACCCGAACCCGCGGTTCGTCAGCGAGAAGCTGGTCGACGAGTCCGCGCTGTTCATGGGCATGACCGCGGAGAACCTGCACGACCGCTACCCGCAGATCACCAAGCTGCGCGCGGACGAGTACGCGGTGCGCTCGCAGGAGAAGGCCGCCAAGGCGTACGCCAACGGCAAGATCCAGGCCGACCTGGTGCCGATCTCGGTGCGCCGCACCAACCCGGAGGGCGGCGAGACCGGCTGGGGTCTCGTCACCGCCGACGAGCCGATGCGCCCGGGGACCACCCTGGAGAACCTGTCGGGTCTGAAGACGCCGTTCCGCGTCCACGGCCGGGTCACCGCCGGTAACGCGGCCGGCCTGAACGACGGTGCGACCGCCTCGATCATCGCCTCCGAGGACTTCGCCCGCGAGAACAACCTGCCGGTGAAGATGCGCCTCGTGTCGTACGCCTTCGCGGGTGTCGAGCCGGAGGTCATGGGCTACGGCCCGATCCCGGCCACCGAGAAGGCCCTCGCCCAGGCGGGTCTGTCGATCTCCGACATCGGTCTGTTCGAGATCAACGAGGCCTTCGCCGTGCAGGTGCTGGCCTTCCTCGAGCACTACGGCATCGCGGACGACGACGAGCGCGTCAACCAGTACGGGGGCGCCATCGCCTTCGGGCACCCGCTGGCCTCCTCCGGCGTGCGTCTGATGACGCAGCTGGCCCGCCAGTTCGAGGAGCAGCCGAACGTCCGCTACGGCCTGACCACCATGTGCGTCGGCTTCGGCATGGGCGCGACGGTCGTCTGGGAGAACCCGCACTTCGAGGGGGACAAGTGAGCACCACCGCCGAGCTTCTGAAGCAGGCCTCCGACCTGTTTCCCGACGAGGTCGTCACGTCGGCGCACGTACGCCACTTCGACCTGCCGGCCGGGGCCGGCCGCTTCGCGCTGATCACCCTGGACAACGGCCTGGACCACACCAAGCCGACCACCTTCGGCCCGGCCTCGCTGGCGAACCTCAACACCGCGATCGACCAGGTGGAGAAGGAGGCCGCCGAGGGCACGATCGTCGGTGTCGGCATCACCGGCAAGCCGTTCATCTTCGCGGTCGGCGCCGACCTCAAGGGCGTCGAGCTGCTGAAGAACCACGAGGACGCGCTGGCCATCGGCAAGGGTGGCCACGAGGTCTTCAAGCGCCTCGCGGGCCTCGCCGTGCCGACCTTCGCGTACTACAACGGTGCCGCCATGGGCGGTGGCGTCGAGGTCGGTCTGCACTGCACGTACCGGACCGTCTCGAAGGCCATCCCGGCGTTCTCCCTCCCCGAGGTCTTCCTCGGTCTGGTCCCGGGCTGGGGCGGCTGCGCGCTGCTGCCGAACCTGATCGGTGCCGACAAGGCCGTCTCGGTCATCATCGAGAACAGCCTCAACCAGAACAAGCAGCTCAAGGGCGAGCAGGTCTTCGGCCTGGGCATCGCCGACGCCCTCTTCGAGGGCGCCGACTTCCTGGAGCAGTCGCTGATCTGGACCGCCCAGGTACTGAAGGGCGACATCGAGGTCGAGCGCCCGGTGATCGACCGTGGCGAGGCCTGGGACCAGGCCGTCGCCCGCGGCCGCTTCATCGCCGACTCCAAGGTGCACGGCGCCGCCCCGGCCGCCTACCGCGCGCTGGACATCATCGCCGCCGCCAAGAACGGCGACCTCCAGCAGGGCTACGACGCCGAGGACAAGGCGCTCGCCGACCTGATCATGGGCGGCGAACTGCGCGCCGGCATCTACGCGTTCAACCTGGTGCAGAAGCGCGGCAAGCGCCCGGCGGGCGCGCCCGACAAGAACCTGGCCCGTCCGGTCACCAAGGTCGGCGTCGTCGGCGCCGGTCTGATGGCCTCGCAGCTGGCCCTGCTCTTCCTGCGCCGTCTGGAGGTGCCGGTCGTGCTGACCGACATCGACCAGGAGCGCGTCGACAAGGGCGTGGGCTACGTCCACGCCGAGATCGACAAGCTGCTCGGCAAGGGCCGGATCAACCAGGACAAGGCCAACCGCCTGAAGGCCCTGGTCACCGGTGTGCTGGACAAGGCCGAGGGCTTCGCGGACGCGGACTTCATCATCGAGGCCGTGTTCGAGGAGATCGGCGTCAAGCAGCAGGTGTTCGCGGAGGTCGAGGCGGTCGCCCCGGCCCACGCGATCCTCGCCACCAACACCTCCTCGCTGTCGGTGACGGAGATGGCGTCGAAGCTCAAGAACCCCGAGCGGGTCGTGGGCTTCCACTTCTTCAACCCGGTCGCGATCCTGCCGCTCCTGGAGATCGTGCGCGGCGAGCAGACCGACGACGCCTCGCTGGCCACGGCCTTCGCCGTCGCCAAGAAGCTGAAGAAGACCGCGGTGCTGGTGAAGGACGCCCCGGCGTTCGTCGTCAACCGCATCCTGACCCGCTTCATGGGCGAGATCCAGAACGTCATCGACGAGGGCACCCCGGTGGAGGTCGCGGAGAAGGCGGTCGAGCCGCTGGGCCTGCCGATGTCGCCGCTGGTCCTCCTGGAGCTGGTCGGTCCCGCCATCGGCCTGCACGTCTCGGAGACCCTCCACCGGGCCTTCCCGGACCGTTTCACGGTCTCCCCGAACCTCGCGGCCGTCGTCAAGGCGGGCAAGCGCGGCTTCTACGTCTACGACAGCGGGAAGCCGGAGCTGGACCCCGAGGTCGCCGCGCTGCTCAAGCAGGGTGACTCCGTCCTCACCGAGGAGCAGGTCCGTGACCGTGTCCTGGACGCCGTCGCCCAGGAGATCGGGCTCATGCTCGACGAGGGTGTCGTCGCCGAGGCGCAGGACATCGACCTCTGCCTGATCACGGGCGCCGGCTGGCCCTTCCACCTGGGCGGCATCACGCCGTACTTGGACCGCGAGGGCGTCTCGGAGCGCGTGAACGGCAAGAAGTTCCTGGCCCCGGGCGTGGCTTCGGTCCCGGCGTAACGGCCACAGCAGGGTGAAGGGGCCCTCCGCACCGCGCGGAGGGCCCCTTCTCGCGTGCGGTACGGCGGTCAGAGCTCGCGCCAGGCCTCGAGGGCCAGCCCCGGTTCGTCCTTGCGGCGGGTGACGAGGAGCCGGCCGGTGGACGGGGACAGGCTCGCCGCGGTCACCCGGCCCTGTGCGTCCGTGGTCAGGGCCACCCGGGCGTCGGCCGGGAGCTGCGGTCCCGACTCGGTCCACCAGGCGCCGGCCCGCTCGTCCTGGGTCGGATACGCGGCGAAGGCCACCCGGCCGCTCGCCGAGCGCTGAGCGAGGAGGGTGCAGTCGTACCCGTCGAGTTCGCAGCGGACCGCGGCGACCGCGCCGGGCCCGGCGGAGGGCAGCAGGGCGTACGGCTTGCCGCCCGGACGCCAGGCGCACAGGTCGCCGGACTCGTCGGTGTAGTAGAGCGTCGTGCTCTCGGCCGAGGTGGCGAGGGCGCTGAGGGTGCCCGGCCGGACCGGGGCCTCCAGCGCCTCCAGCTGCACGGGCGGCCTGCCGGCCTCCTCCTGACGCCAGCACACGATCCCGCCGGGCACGGCCGCATACACCTCGACGCGCCCCGACTCGCCGGTCACGGCGGCGAGCCCGTCCTCGACCAGCCGCCCCTTCAGGTCCCGCCAGGGCTCCCAGCCGCCCTTCTCCTTCTGGGCGACCATGCTCAGCCCGCGCCCCTGGTTGCGGACGAAGACATGGGCGCGGCCCGCCGCGTCCACGGCGACGGCCGGGGCTCCGGTCACCTCCCCCTTCCTGTTCGGGTGGCCGATCGGCTGCCAGTCCAGGGCGGCCAGATGCGGCCGGAAGTGGGTGGAGTGGACGAGCCCCGACTCTCCCTTGACGGTGGGCCGCCAGGCGACCAGATGGGCGTACCCGTCGACGCCCTGTCCCACCGCGAAGCCGGGACGCAGCCGCTGCTCGCCGCCCACCTTCCGGGGCGTGCCCCAGGGCGCGCCGGGTCCGCGTTCCGCCCGGCACAGCACGGCGTCGCCGGACGGCAGATAGACACTGAGCCGGCCGTCACGGCCGCGGAGGAGCCAGTCGCCGTTCACCGCCTCACTCTAAGCGGGGCCGTTCGGAGCAGTGGGGCGGCCCCGGGCGTGCGAGGCTTGGGATATGGAAGACAGAGCTCCCCTGCTGGTGATCGTCGACGGGGCCAACGTCGTCGGGTCGCGGCCGGACGGCTGGTGGCGGGACCGAAAGGGGGCCGCCGAACGGCTCCGCGACCGGCTCGCCGAGCGGGGGCTGCCCGGCCGGCCGACTCCGGTGGAGCTGGTGCTCGTCGTCGAGGGCGCGGCCCGCGGGGTGGCGTCGGTGCCCGGCGTACGGGTGGAGTCGGCACCCGGCAGTGGCGACGACCGGATCGTGGAGCTGGCCGCCGAGGACCCGGGACGGCCCCGGCTCGTCGTTACCGCCGACCGTGAACTGCGGGACCGGGTGACCGAGTTGGGCGCCGAGGTGATCGGGCCCAGCGCGCTGCTGAACTGAGCGCTCCGCTGGTCGGCCGGTTCGTTCACGGCGCGCCGGTGGGGGCTGGTCGCGCCCACGCGGCGGCGCCGCGGGTGAAGACAGCCCCGCGCCCCTTACGGGGCACTCGGCGCCCTCACGTACAGCACCGCCCCGTCCACCTCGCCCGCCTGTTCGTAGCCGGCCGCGAGCAGCCTGCGCAGGCTCGGGACGCGGTCGGGGCCGTAGGGCTTGCCGCGGGAGTCGTCGATCACCAGGGCCGGTGCCCGGTCGGCGAGTTCCGCGCGGAAGACGGGCCAGGTGCCCGCGACCGCGTACTTCTCGCCGACCTGCGGGCCGTCCCGGCCGCCGCTGAAGTTGGTGAGGAGGCCGGCGGTGAGGTAGCGGGTGGCGGGGGTGCGGTCGGCGAGCCAGTACGTCTCCGGGTGTATGCCCCAGACCAGGACCCGGTCGCCGGGCGCGGTACGGCGGTCGAGGGTGAGCGCCAGCCGCTGCGCGTGTGCGAGTTCGGGGCGGGGGCCAGGGCACCCCAAGTCAGGAAGAGGGCGCAGGCGCAGGCCGAGGCGAGGAGGGCGGCCGAGGTCCGTTCCCGCGGCAGGACCTGCAACGCGGCCGTGGCCAACAGCGCCAGGGGCGGGGTGAGTTGCAGGAAGTAGTGGCCGAAGAAGTGGAAGCCGAGGGTGACGGCGGCGGCCGACGCGGCCAGCCACAGCCACAGGTCGGCGGCGCCGGTGCGGGCGATGCGCAGGGCCCGGGCGATGGGCGGCAGCAGGCCGGCCGAGGCCGCGCCGAGGATCGCGGTGTTGGTCAGCGCCCGTGCCAGCACATGGAGTTCGGAGCCGGTGAAGGAGGCGTAGGCACCGGACCCGGTGACCGTCCAGAAGGCGAAGCCGGCCGGGTCGGTGGCCAGGGCCGCGGCCAGCACGGGCAGGGCCGCGCCGGCTGCCAGCCGGAGCAGGCCGGTGCGCGGGCCGCCGTACCGGTTGAGGAGGTAGAGCACCGGCAGCAGGACGGCACCGCCGGTCTGCTTGGTGAGGAAGGCGCAGGCGACGGCGGCACCGGCCGCCGCCCAGCGGCGCCGGTCGGCGCACCACATCGCGGCGGCCGTGCAGGGCAGCATGAACACCTCGAAGGTGGCCGCCTGCGCGTCCTCGGGATTGAGCCCGACCGAGACCAGCAGGTACAGCGCCCCGGCGGTGCGGCCCGCGCGGTCGTCCCAGCGCCGCCGGGCGACGGACGCGAGCAGGGCCGCGGTGACCAGCTGGGCCAGTACGGCGAGGACCCGGACCGGGGTGAGCGATCCGGACCCGAAGACCGCGAACGTCCCCTCGTACAGCCACGGCAGCAGCGGGGGCTTGCGGTCCACGACCGTCTCGTAGAGCTGCCCGCCGCCCGCCAGCATGCGTGCCTGGACGGCGAGATAGCCCTCGTCCGGGTTCCAGAGCGGCCGCAGGAAGGACGGCACCCGGGTCGCGCAGGCCAGCACGGCGAGCAGGGGCAGCAGCCGCGTCCAGTAGCCCTTCCCTGCGACTACGGACCGTGGCGGGGCGTGGGGCGCGAGAAGCATGGAGAGCACGCTATCGGCCCCGCAGTCCCATCAGGACGGGACATACGGGGCCGGGGTGACGGGACTGCCGGTCACGGAGCGTCGGCGGGGGACCGTTCGGCCTGGGCGAGGCGGCTGTGCGTGCGGCCGTAGAGGAAGTAGACGAGGAAGCCGATGACCATCCAGACGGCGAACCGCAGCCAGGTCTCGGCGGGCAGGTTGAGCATCAGCCACAGCGAGGCCAACACGGACACGACCGGCAGCACCGGCACCCAGGGGGTACGGAAGGACCGCTCCAGGTCGGGCCGGGTGTTGCGCAGGATGATCACACTGATCGCGACGACGATGAAGGCGAAGAGCGTGCCGATGTTCACGAGTTCGGCGAGTTCGCTGAGACTGGTGAAGCCGGCGACGATCGCGATGACGACGCCGAGCAGGATGGTCGGCCGGTACGGGGTGCGGAACCTCGGGTGGGTGTGCGAGAAGAAGCGGGGCAGCAGGCCGTCCCGGCTCATCGCGAAGAACACCCGGGACTGGCCGAGCAGCAGGATCATGCAGACGGTGGTCAGGCCGACGGCGGCGCCGAAGCTGATCAGGCCGGCGAACCAGGGGTGCCCGGTGGCCTTGAAGGCGTCGGCGAGCGGGGCGTCCACGGACAGCTCGCTGTACTTCTGCATGCCGGTCACCACGACGGCCACGGCGACGTAGAGGGTCGTGCAGATGACGAGGGAGCCGATGATGCCGCGCGGTACGTCGCGCTGGGGGTTGCGGGTCTCCTCGGCGGCGGTGGCGACGACGTCGAAGCCGATGAAGGCGAAGAAGACGACGGAGGCGGCGGTGAAGATGCCCATCACGCCGAAGTTGGAGGGCGCCCAGCCGAACATGAGCTGGATCAGCGGGGCCTTGAGGTTGCCACTGGCCGGCACGGCCTCCTTCGGCGGGATGAAGGGGCTGTAGTTGCCGCTGTGGATGAAGAAGGCGCCCGCGATGATGACGACCAGGACGATGGCCACCTTGATGGCGACGACGACCGAGGTGACCCGGGCGGAGAGCTTCATGCCGACGACGAGGATGGCGGTGAGCACGAGGACCAGGGCGGCGGCGAGGATGTCGAAGCCGAAGCCGTGGGCGCCGTCGCGGCCGCTGAGGTACTCGGGCAGGTGCCAGCCGGCGTTGTCGAGCAGCGAGTGGATGTACCCCGACCAGCCGACGGCGACCACCGCCGTGCCCAGCGCCAGTTCAAGGACCAGGTCCCAGCCGATGATCCACGCGGGGAACTCGCCGAGGGAGGCGTACGAGAAGGTGTACGCGGAGCCGGCCACCGGGACGGTGGAGGCGAACTCGGCGTAGCAGAGTGCGGCGAGGCCGCAGACGACGCCGGCCACGACGAAGGAGAGGGCCACGGCGGGCCCTGCGGTGTTCTTGGCGGCTGTGCCGGTCAGGACGAAGATGCCGGTGCCGATGATGACACCCACGCCGAAGACCGTGAGGTCCAGGGCCGAGAGCGACTTTCTGAGCGCGTGCTCCGGTTCCTCGGTGTCCTTGAGGGACTGTTCGACGTTCTTGGTCCTGAAGAGGGTACTGCTCACGTGCCTACCTCCCACGTTTGTCGTCCTCGACATGATCGAGAGGGCCGGGGGTGCGTATGCCCCGGCAAGGGCAGGTTCACGCAGATGGGTCGGTCTCGCCACCGGAGAGGTGAGGGAGACCGACCCATCGGGGCGGTTCGGGTTTCGTGGCGGGCTGCGGGCCGGTGGGGGCTGGTCGCGCAGTTCCTCCCCCGGCGTTCGGCCGGGGGAACCCCCAGCACCCCTGAAGGGGTGCTCCGGCCGGGGCGGCTCGGATCAGTCCCTTGCCGGTTCCACCGAGCTGACATCCGCCGGCTGACCGTCCAGTTTTGCCACCAGTCCCGTGACCTGGCGGGCGATGTCCGGGGCGGTCAGGCCGATCTCCGTCATCACCTCGGCCCTTGACGCGTGGTCGAGGAAGCGGGGCGGGATGCCGAAGTCGCGGAGGGGGACGTCGACGCCCGCGTCGCGCAGGGCCTGGGCGATGGTGGAGCCGACGCCGCCGACGCGGCTGTTGTCCTCGACCGTGACGACGACCCGGTGGCGCTCGGCCAGCGGGGCCATGGCCGCGTCGACCGGCTTGACCCAGCGCGGGTCGACCACGGTGGTCGAGATGCCCTGCTTGTCGAGGAGCCCGGCGATCTCCAGGCACATGGGCGCGAGGGCGCCCACCGACACGAGGAGCACGTCGGGGGTGTCGGTGCCGGGCTCGCGCAGCACGTCCATGCCGCCGATCCTGCCGACGGCGGCGACGGCGGGGCCGACCGCGCCCTTGGAGAAGCGGACGACCGTCGGGGCGTCGTCGACCTGGACGGCCTCGCGGAGCTGGGCGCGGACCTGGTCGGCGTCGCGCGGGGCGGCGAGCCTGAGGCCGGGGACGACCTGGAGGATCGACATGTCCCACATGCCGTTGTGGGAGGCGCCGTCGGTGCCGGTGACACCCGCCCGGTCCAGGACGAAGGTCACCCCGCACCTGTGCAGGGCCACGTCCATCAGCACCTGGTCGAAGGCGCGGTTGAGGAAGGTGGCGTACACGGCGAAGACGGGGTGCAGGCCGGCCGTGGCGAGGCCCGCCGCGGAGACGGCGCCGTGCTGCTCGGCGATGCCGACGTCGTAGATGCGGTCCGGGAAGGTGTCCGCGAACTTCTTCAGCCCGACCGGCTGGAGCATGGCCGCGGTGATGGCGACGATGTCCGCGCGCTCCTTGCCGAGCTCGACCATCTCGTCACCGAAGACCGAGGTCCAGTCGGCGCCTGAGGCCTTGACCGGCAGGCCGGTGTCGGGGTGGATCGGGCCGATGCCGTGGAAGCGGTCGGCCTCGTCCTGGAGGGCGGGCTGGTAGCCGCGGCCCTTCTCGGTGAGGCAGTGCACGATGACCGGGCCGCCGAACCGTTTGGCCCGGGCGAGGGCCGACTCCAGGGCCTCCATGTCGTGGCCGTCGATCGGGCCTACGTACTTGAGGCCGAGGTCCTCGAACATGCCCTGCGGGGCGATGAAGTCCTTGAGGCCCTTCTTGGCGCCGTGCAGGGTGTCGTAGAGCGGCCTGCCGACGACCGGGGTGCGCTCCAGCAGGTCCTTGCCGCGGGCCAGGAACCGCTCGTACCCGTCCGTGGTGCGCAGGGTCGCCAGGTGATTGGCGAGGCCGCCGATGGTCGGGGCGTAGGAGCGCTCGTTGTCGTTGACGACGATGACGAGCGGGCGGTCCTTGGCGTCGGCGATGTTGTTCAGCGCCTCCCAGGCCATGCCGCCGGTCAGGGCACCGTCGCCGATCACGGCGACGACGTGGCTGTCGCGTTCGAGCAGCTGGTTGGCCTTCGCGATGCCGTCGGCCCAGCCGAGCACCGTGGAGGCGTGGCTGTTCTCGATGACGTCGTGCTCGGACTCGGCCTGCGAGGGGTAGCCGGAGAGGCCGCCCTTCTGCTTCAGCTTCGAGAAGTCCTGGCGGCCGGTCAGCAGCTTGTGCACGTAGGACTGGTGGCCGGTGTCCCAGAGCACCTTGTCCTTCGGGGAGTCGAAGACGCGGTGCAGGGCGATGGTGAGCTCGACCACGCCCAGGTTGGGACCGAGGTGTCCGCCGGTCTTGGAGACCGCTTCCACGAGGAAGCTCCGGATCTCCTCTGCCAGCTGGACCAGCTCCTCGGGGCTGAGCCGGTCCAGATCGCGCGGTCCCCTGATACGGGTCAGCAGCGGCACCCGTGCCTCCTTGCAGTAGAGCTGATCGAGCTGTTGCCGGGCTCGTCGAGTCTAATCTTCCGCCCGAGCGGAACGACTCCGGCCCTTGGGTCATGGGTCACGCGATCGGCTGTACCCATCATGAGCGCCACCTATGACACGACTGTGCCCGGCGCCTTGTCAGGCACCGGGCACAGTCACGCCTCTGAAAGGGGCGCTGGGGGTCCCCCGGCCGAAGGCCGGGGGAGGAACTGCGCGACCAGCCACAACGGACCGGCACCCGCAGTCCCGCCGCACCCCCGACGGCGCTCGGCGTCAGCCGCGTCCCGCCGCCTTCTGGCTCTTGCGGGAGACGGAGTCGATGACGACCGCACCCAGCAGAACACCACCGGTGATCATGTACTGGATCGACGTGTTCATGTTCAGCAGGTCGAGGCCGGTCTGGATGGACTGGATGACCAGCATGCCCAGGAGGGCGGACCAGACGGTACCTCGGCCACCGAACAGCGACGTACCACCGATGACGGCCGCCGCGATGGCGAGCATCAGCGTGTTGCCGCCACCGGCGTTGAGCGTCGCGCTCGCGGTCTGGCCGGCGAAGAACATGCCGCCGATCGCCGCGAAGCCGCCGGAGATCGCGAACACGGTGATCCGGACCATCGGCACGCTGATACCCGCACGGCGGGCCGCCTCGATGCCACCGCCGACCGCGAAGACCTTGCGGCCGTACGTGGTGCGACGCAGCACGAAGTCGACGATGACCAGCGACGCGAGGAAGATCACCAGCGCGTTGGAGACACCGGCCGCGTTGTTCAGCACGGCCGCAGCCGCGAAGGACGCGACGGCGAGCAGGATGACGCGGATGAGGATCTCGCTGGTGGGCCGGAACGGCACACCCGCCGCACGGCGCCTGCGCTGCTCGTTGAACTGGCCCACGGCCGAGAGCACGACACCGAGGCCGGCCAGCAGGTAGGCGCCGATGATGGCCTGATCCATGAAGAAGGAGCTCTGGCCGAGGAGGTTCACCGGGCCGCTGTCGGCCGGGATGTTGATCGTGCCGCTGGAGCCCAGCAGCCACAGCATCAGGCCGTTCCAGCCGAGGAAGCCGGCCAGGGTGACCACGAACGCGGGTACGCCGATCTTGGCGAAGAACCAGCCGTGCAGCGCACCGATGCCGATGCCCGTGATGATCGTGAGGATCAGGGCCAGCCACTGGTTCATTCCGTGGTTGACCACGAAGACGGCGAACACCGTGGAGGCCAGACCGCTCACCGAGCCGACCGACAGGTCGATCTCGCCGAGCAGCAGCACGAACACCAGGCCGATGGCGAGCATGCCGGTGGCCGAGAGGAAGTAGCTGATGTTGGAGAGGTTGTCCGCGCTGAGGAACAGGCTGTTCTTCACCTGGAAGATGGTCCAGATGATGATCAGGCCGATGACCACCGGCAGCGAGCCCAGCTCGCCGCCCTTCACCCGGCGGGTGAACTCCGTGAGGTAGCCCTTGAGACCCTCTTCACGGACCAGCAGCCGCGGGTCGACGACCGTGACCGGCGCGGCCGTCGGGTCGTCGGCGGGGGCGACCGTGGTCGGGGCCGCGGCCTCGGTCTTGCCGAGCTCGGGCGACTCGTCGCCCTTCACGGTCTTGTTCGACGTCTCGCTCACTTTGCCGCCTCCGTGGTGCGTCGCTCGGAACGACGGGTCACGGCGTTGTCCGTGGCGCCCGTGATCGCGGCGATGATCTCTTCCTGGCTGGTGCTCTTCACGGGGAAGAAACCGTTGTTCTTGCCCAGCCGCAGCACGGCCACGGTGTCCGCGACCGCCTTGACGTCGGCCATGTTGTGGCTGATGAGGATGACGGCGAGGTTGCGCTCGCGCAGCCGCTCGACCAGGTCGAGGACCTGCGCGGTCTGCTCGACGCCGAGGGCGGCGGTGGGCTCGTCGAGGATGACGACCTTGGGGTCGCCGATCAGGGCGCGGGCGATGGCCACGACCTGACGCTGACCGCCGGAGAGGCTGGCGATCGGGATGCGCACGCTCGGGATGCGGATGGAGAGCGTGCTCAGCAGCTCGCGGGCCTGCTTCTCCATCGTGACCTCGTCGATGACGCCGCGGTGCAGCAGCTCACGGCCGAGGAAGAGGTTCCCCACCACGTCGAGGTTGTCGCAGAGCGCGAGGTCCTGGTAGACCGTCGCGACACCCAGTCCCTGGGCGTCGTGCGGCTTGTTGATGCTGACGGAGTTGCCCTCCCACTCGATGACGCCCTCATCGATGGGGTGCACACCCGCGATCGTCTTGACCAGGGTCGACTTTCCTGCGCCGTTGTCGCCCACCAGGGCGACCACTTCTCCGGCGTGGACCTCCAGATCGACGTCGGTGAGTGCCTGGACCGCACCGAATCGCTTGGAGACTCCGCGCAACGCCAGCACGGGCGTAGCGGACACGTGAACCATCTCCTTCGCCGCCTGACCGGCGGGGATGCCGCGCTTGTTGATCAGGCGCGGAGGGTCGTGCGGTACCCCGGACTGTCGTCGGGGAGCGCACGCGGTTTACAAGATGAACATGCGCGAATCCGCTGCGCTTGGCAACGGGTCCGTCCGACGCCCGCTCCGGCAGCGGGGTATGAAGGCCGGAGCGGGCGTCGGAGGGGTTTCGCGAGACCGCCGGACGGCCGGGGCCCTTGCGGAAAGGGCCGGCGCGTCGGGCGGCCGGGGCCCGGGTGTCGTACTGCGACCACCCGGGCGCTGGCGGCCGGAGCCTTGCGGCTCCGGAGCGGGACTACTGGAGGTTGGCGGCCTTGCAGGCCTTGGCGAACTCGCTGGTGCAGATGTCGGAGACGGTGTAGAGACCGTCCTTGACCACCGTGTCCTTGATGTTGGCCTTGGTGACCGACACCGGGGTCAGCAGCTGCGAGGGCACCTTGTCGCCGGAGCCGCTGGTCTGCGTGCTGGTGGCGAGCGAGGAGATGCTCTTGCCCTGCAGCAGGTCCACGGCGATGGTGGCGGCGGCGTCGGCCTCCGGCTTGAACGCCTTGTAGACGGTGGAGGACTGGGTGCCGGCGACGATGCGCTGGATGCCCGCGAGCTCCGCGTCCTGACCGGTCAGCGGGATGCCGCTGATGCCGGCGCCCTTGAGGGTGGTGGCGATACCACCGGCCATGCCGTCGTTGGCGGAGTAGACGCCCGCGATGTTCTTGGCACCGAGCTGGGTGATGGCCGCCTTCATCTTCTGCGCGGCGACGGTGTCCTTCCACAGGCCGGACTGCTCGTAGGCGATGTCCACCTTGCCGTTGAGGGCCTTGTGGGCACCCTGCTTGAACTGGCCGGCGTTCGGGTCGGCGTCGTCACCGTTGATCATGACGATCTTCGACTTGGGGGTCGCCTTGGAGCCGAGGGAGTCGAGCAGGGCCTGGCCCTGGAGCTCGCCGACCTTGACGTTGTCGAAGGAGACGTAGGCCGAGACCTTGCCCTGGGCGAGGCGGTCGTACGCGACGACCTTGACACCCTTGGCGACGGCCGCGTCGATGGAGGACTTGATGGCCGCAGAGTCCTGGGCCGAGATCACGATGACCTTGACGCCCTTGGTCACCATGGTGCTGACCTGCTGGGCCTGCTTGGCGGCGTCACCGGCGGCGTTCGCGTAGTCGACCGTGCAGTCGGCACACAGCGACTTGACCTGCGCCTCGAAGTACGGGTGGTCGAACTTCTCGTAGCGCGCGGTCACGCTGTCGGGGAGCAGCAGACCGATGGTCTTGCCACCGGAGGAGCTGCTGCTGCTCGAGTCGCTCTTCTTGCTGTCGCCGGCCTTGCCACAGGCGGCGACGGACAGCGCCATGGAAACCGCGGCGGTGCCGATCACGACTCTACGCATCGTTGCGTTCATTTGGGGGTGCCTCCCTGACAGGGCCGCAACGCTGCGGCCGAGGTGGCTCGAAGTCAACTCGGCCGCAAGTTCGACGTCAAGAAGTAAATACTTAACGAGATGGCAACGGCGCCATGCGTTCTCTAAGTGAAGACAGGTGCAACGGCAGGCACAGAGCCGTCCAAAAGGGTCGAATCGCCCATCTCGCTGAGCGCGAGAGCGAGCGCCCCGAGCACCTCGGCGCGGCCGCCGAGGGCCCCTGGGAGCACTGAGAGCTGGCGGGCCGCACTGGGGATCGCGTAGCGCCCCACGGACTCCCTGATGGGCCCGAGGACCAGCTCACCGGCCTCGGCGAGATCGCCGCCGAGGACCACCCGGCTCGGGTTCAGCAGGTTGCAGAGATTGGCCACCCCACTGCCGATGTGACGGCCGACGTCGCCGATCACGCGACGGCAGCCCGGGTCGCCGTCCCGGGCCAGCCGTACGACGCCCTCCATGGTCAGGTCGGGGCCGTGACCGGGCTGGAGCAGCGGCAGCACGTAACGGGCCGCCGCGAAGGTCTCCAGGCAGCCGCGGTTGCCGCAGCGGCAGACCGGGCCGGACTCGTCGAGTGTAATATGTCCTATTTCGCCGGCCGTGCCGCCGGGGCCCCGGTAGATCTTCCCGTTGATCACAAGACCGGCGCCGACACCGCTCGCGACCTTGATGTACGCGAGGTCGCGGACGCCCTTGCCGCTGCCCCAGACCAGCTCGCCGAGGGCGCCGAGGTTGGCGTCGTTGTCGACGTGCACGGGGACGCCGAGGCGGAGCCGGAGCTCCTCGGCGGGTCTCGCGCCGATCCAGCCGGGCAGGATGGCGCTGGAGCCGAGGGTGCCGGACTCGACGTCGATCGGGCCGGGGACGCCGACACCGACGCCGGCGATCTTCGAGCGGTCCACGCCGGTCGCCTCGATCAGGCGGTTGACCAGCTCCTCCGCCCTGTCGAAGCCCTGGCTGGACGACGCGTCCACGTCGAGCGGCTCGGACTCCTCGGCCAGCACCTGGTGGGCGAGGTTGCCGATCGCGACGCGCAGGTGGGTGTGGCCGAAGTCGACGCCTATGACGATGCCGGCGTCACCGCTCAGGCTCACGCTGCGGGCCCTGCGGCCGCCTGCCGACGTGGGTGTGACCTCGACGGTTCCGCCGTCCTTGAGCTCGCGCACGATGTTGGAGACCGTTGCGGCCGACAGGCCGGTCGTGCGCGCGATCTCCGCCTGCGTGAGCGATCCGGCCAGACGTACGGCCCGTACGACACGTTCCAGGTTGGCTCGGTGCAGCGACGACTGCGACCCCGGAGTCTCCATCGACCCATCCACTCCCGCCATCGGAGGCGGCCACGGTGCCGCCAACGTGACCCAGATCACCTCACTGAGACCGGGTCACTTACAAGTTATGAACTCCAAGCTCTGCTGAACGGGTTACCGCCGTCAAGTCCTTGACAGAAATCGTTGGCGGTTCGGAGGTTGCCTGAGGGACACGCGACGGACATGTCCAGGCCACTGGTCAGCAGGTCGAAGGGCGCGCGCGGAGGGTCGCATGCGGCGCTGTCTTGGCTGGTCGCGCGGTTCCCCACGCCCCTTCGGGACGCGGCTGCGGGCGCCCTGTACAGGGGCGCCCACTTTCGGGTTGCGAACGTTCGGGTTACTTCAGGGCGCCCGCCGTCAGACCCGCCACCACCTGGCGCTGGAAGACGATGTACGCCGCGAGGACCGGGAGCATCGCCATCACGAGGCCGGCGAAGAGGCCGGACCAGTCGCCCTTGTAGCCCTGGCTGACGGCCAGCTGGACCAGGCCCTGGGTGAGGACGTGCTTGTCGGGGTCCGTGTTGAGGACCGTCGGGAGCATGTACTGGTTCCACTGGCCGAGGAAGTTGAAGATCCCGACGCTGATCAGGCCGGGCTTGGCCATCGGCAGCATGATCTGGAAGAACGTCCGGGTGTGCGAGGCGCCGTCGACGAAGGCCGCCTCGGCCACGGAGGTGGGCAGCGTGCGGAAGAACGCCGTGAGGAAGAAGACCGTGAACGGCAGCGAGTACGCGATGTAGACCAGGATCAGCCCCTGGATCGTGTTCAGCAGGCCCAGGTTGTTGACGACGTAGAACAGCGGGACCAGCGCGAGCATGATCGGGAAGCTCATGCCGCCGATGAAGAGGTAGTAGATGAAGCGGTTGCCCGGGAAGTCGAAGCGGGCCAGGACGTAGGCGGCCATCGAGCCGAGGACGAGGGTGCCGATGAGCGAGCCGCCGACCACCAGGACGGTGTTCAGGAAGTAGTCGCTCATGTTGGCGTCGGTCCAGGCCCGCGCCCAGTTCTCGAAGTGCAGCCGGTCCGGGAGCGCCCAGGGCGAGGTGAAGATCGACCGGTCGTCCTTGAACGAGGTCATCACCGCCCACAGCAGCGGCGTGACCACCATGACCGCCCAGATGACCAGGATGCCGTGGGAGAAGGCGTTGAGGACCCCGCCCTCGCGCTTCGCCCGGGCCGGCTTCGGCGCGGGGGGCTCGGCCTCGGTGACAGTGACGTCGGTCTCGGTCGTCGTCATCGCTTCAGTACTCCAGCCGCTCGCGACGGCCCAGCCGCATCACGACCGCCGCGAAGGCGAGCGTGACGACCAGCAGGGCGACGCCGATGGTGGTGGCGTAGGCGGCCTGACCGTCCCGGAACGCCTTCTGGTACACGTACAGGACCATCACGGTCGTCGAGTAGTCGGGCCCGCCCGGTCCTGTCGTCATGATCTGTACGACTGCGAACGACTCGGCGCCGAGCGCGAGGATGCCCATGTAGACCCAGCCGGACTGCACGGTGTCCCACAGCAGCGGCAGCGTGATGCGGAAGAAGGTGGTGGCCCGGCCGGCGCCGTCGAGCAGGGCGGCCTCGTAGAGGTCCATCGGGATGGAGGCCATTCCGGCCGAGAAGAGGACCACGAAGAAGCCGACCGTGGACCAGACCAGTACGGCCATCACGCACCACAGGGCGAGGCTCGGGTCGCCCAGCCAGAGGGGCTGGATATTGTCCAGACCAATTCCGCGGAGCAGTGAATTGATCGCGCCGCTGTCGGGGTTGTAGGCGAAGGCGAACAGCAGCGAGACGATCGCGATCGACAGCACCTGCGGGAAGAAGTAGACGATCTTGTAGAAGGAGGAGCCCCGGACCCCGGAGATGACCGGGCCGCCCCTCCTTCTCCGGCCGCCCACATTGATCATGAAGGCGAAGAACAGCGCCAGGCTGATCGTCACCAGCGGCAGCACGACCGCGAACATCAAGCTGTGCTGCAAGGACTTCCAGAAGACGTCGTCGTGCAGCATCCTCCGGTAATTGTCCAGGCCCACCATCTTGAATTCGGGGCTCAGGCCGGTCCAGTCCGTGAACGAGTAGTAGATGGACTGGATGAACGGCCACACCACGAAGAGCGCGTACAGTCCGAGGGGCAACGCGAGAAACCCCACGATGAACCGGTACTTGCCGTGCTGCATCGCCACTCCGGTGCCGAGACGGTTGCTGGTTACTGGTGCTTGTAGTGCTTGATCGAGGTGTCCTTGGCGGCCTCGTCGGCGAAGCCCTGGATCTTCTTGACCGCCTCCGCCGGAGTGAGCCGGCCGGCCATCATCTCGCCGAGGCCGGCGACCCCGATCTTCTCCTTCTGGAGCTGCACGTACCAGTCCTGGAGCCGCGGGTTGACCACGTTCGACCCGGCCAGCTTCAGCGCCGCCACGCCGGAGGTGAGGCCCGGGGTGAGGCTGATGCCGTCGGTGCCGCCGTTGTACGCGGTCAGCGACTTCACCTTCGTCGTGAAGTTCTTCGAGGACGCCTCGCTGAGCATGATGCGCAGCTGCTCCATGCCGCCCGGGGCGTTGGCCGCCTTGGCCGGGACGATGAAGGGCTCGCCGCCGGAGGCCCAGATGGTGCCGAACGGCATCTTGTCGTTCTTGTCGATACCGGTGGGCGCGGAGACGGCGAGGTTGAAGTCGGCGGGGATGACGTTCGCCGACTCGTTCTCCACCCAGGAGCCGTTCGGGATGAACAGGGCCTTGCCCTGCGCCCAGGCGGTCTGCGACTGGATGTGGTCGAGGCCGGGGGTGCCCTTGAGGATGTAACCCTTCTTGTAGAGCTCGTAGTAGGCCTCGAAACACGCCTTGACGGCCGGGTGTTTCCAGGCGTTGGGCTCCAGGTTGTCGATCGCGTTCAGGACCTCGACGCCGCCGACCTTGCCGATCATCGGGTAGAGCGAGAAGGGGATGTAGTACGGGTACTTGCCGGCGTAGGTCCAGCCGGCCATGCCCTTCTTCTTGGCCTTCTCGCAGACGGCGATCATCTGGTCCCAGGTCTGCGGGTACTCCGCGTCGAGCGAGTCCAGGGCCTTCTGCGAGTACCAGACGCCGTAGACCGTGTAGGCGTAGTACATGATCCAGACCGGGTCGCCGTCGAACTGGCCCATCTCGACGATGCCGGGGCGCAGCGTGTCGCGGACCTTCTTGTTCGGGTCGTCGTACGACGGGGCGTCCAGCAGCGGGGTGAGGTCGGCCAGTTGCTTCTTGCCGACGAGCACGCCCATGTCCATCTGCTCGGCGCCGGAGTTGTCGATGAGGTCCGGCGGGGTGCCCTGGTTGAACCGCGGCTGGAGGGTGGACTGGATCTTCTGGGTGGCGGCGAACTTGACCTTGGCCTTCGGGAAGTCCTTCTCGTAGATCTTCACCGCGTCCTCGGCGTACTCCTTGCCGAAACCGCCGTCGAAGAGGACGAATTCCATCTGTGCGGTGTCGTTGACGCCCAGCGGGTTCTTGGCCGTCTTCTTGCCGGCCTTGTCCTTGGACTGACCGCCACCGCCGCTGCTGGCGCAGGCGGAGAGGAATCCGACGGTAGGCACCGAAATCATGCCGAGTGCGGCCGAACGCTTGATCAGATCGCGACGGCCGACCCCCTCGGAACCGGGGGTCGCTGCGGAATCGGAACCGGGGTTCGCTGCGGAAGTGGATCCCATGCTCAAGTCCTCGCCTTCTCCAGGACTCAGGCGGTGAACCGGATCCTCCCCGGCACCGCGGTCGGGTAGTGCTGGGTCGTGCAGGAAGTCATGCGGGAAACGCCGACAGGTATAGTCCACTTCCCGCCAGCTCGGCAAGATCGAATGCAAGGTTGGCCGTGGGTCTTTTCCTAGTTGAGACCTGTCGGAAATATGAGCGATCTCTGTACGCCTTGCCGGAAAAAGAGGCGACATACACCCCTGAATGCCGCACCCAACACCCTTGACATCACGGGTCACTTGACCACCTACTGGTTCCTGCGCCACGCAGCTGACAACGTTGTCTCATGTGGCAGGGAGGGTAACCGTTGTGATGCAGCGGAGAACGCAGCGAAGAACAGGGCACGGATCTGGTACGGCGGTCGTGATCGCGGCCGCCGTAGTCATGACCCTGGGCTCCCAGGGAGCGGCGGTGGCGCTGCCGGCGAAGGCACCGGCCGCCGCTCCGCAGTTCGCATCCTCGTTCGAGTCTGGCGATCCGTCACCGGACTGGTCCGACACCGTGGACACCGACCCGAGCGGCGCCCCGCGCGCCTCCGGAGTGGACGGCGGCTACAGCACCGGCATCCCCGGCAACGTCACCGACCACGTGACCGACGTGCGGGCGAGCGGCGAGAACACCGGCGCGGGCGAGGTCAAGGAGAACCTCGTCGACGGCGAGTCCGGCACCAAGTGGCTCACCTTCCAGCCCACCGGCTGGGCCGAGTTCGACTTCGACAAGCCCGTCAAGCTGGTGACCTACGCCCTCACCTCGGCGAACGACTACGCCGAGCGCGACCCCGCGGACTGGACCCTCCAGGGCTCGACGGACGGCAAGGACTGGAAGACCGTCGACACCCGGACCGGTGAGGCCTTCACGGAACGGTTCCAGACCAAGTCGTACGACCTCTCCGCACCGGCCGAGTACCGGCACTTCCGGCTCGACGTCACGAAGAACAACGGCGCCCCCGACATCCTCCAGATCGCCGACGTCCAGTTCTCCACGGGCGGCAGCGGCGGTCCCGTGCCCCAGGACATGCTCTCCCTGGTCGACAAGGGCCCGACCGGCTCGCCGACGGCCAAGGCACGGGCCGGGTTCACCGGAACGTACGCGCTGCGCTACGCGGGACGGCACACGTCGGCCGGCCGGGCGTACTCGTACAACAAGGTCTTCGACGTGAACGTGAAGGTCGGCCGGGACACGCAGCTGGCGTACCGGATCTTCCCCTCGATGGCCGACGGCGACCTCGACTACGACGCCACCAACGTGGCGGTGGACCTGGCCTTCACGGACGGCACCTACCTGAGCGACCTCGGGGCCGTCGACCAGCACGGGTTCGCGCTCTCGCCGCGCGGGCAGGGTGCGTCGAAGGCGCTGTACGTCAACCAGTGGAACAACATCTCGTCGGTGATCGGTTCGGTCGCGGCAGGCAAGACGGTGGACCGGATCCTGGTGGGCTACGACTCCCCCGCCGGGCCGGCGAAGTTCCGCGGCTGGATCGACGACGTGTCGCTGAAGCCGGTGGCCCCCGAGAAGCCGAAGGCGCACCTGTCCGACTACGCGCTGACCACCCGCGGCACCAACTCCAGCGGCAGCTTCTCGCGCGGCAACAACTTCCCGGCGACGGCCCTGCCGCACGGCTTCAACTTCTGGACGCCGGTGACCAACGCGTCCTCGGAGAGCTGGCTGTACGAGTACGCGCACGCGAACAACGACGACAACCTGCCGACGATCCAGGCGTTCAGCGCGAGCCATGAGCCGAGCCCCTGGATGGGCGACCGGCAGACCTTCCAGATGATGCCGTCCGCCGCCACCGGCACCCCGGACACCGGGCGGGAGGCCCGCGAACTCGCCTTCCGGCACGAGAACGAGACCGCGCGGCCCTACTACTACGGCGTCAGGTTCGAGAACGGGCTGAAGGCCGAGATAACGCCGACCGACCACGCGGCCGCGCTGCGCTTCACGTACCCGGGCGACGACGCGAGCGTGATCTTCGACAACGTGACCGAGCAGGCGGGCCTGACCCTCGACAAGGAGCACGGGATCGTCACCGGCTACTCGGACGTGAAGTCCGGGCTGTCGACGGGCGCGACCCGGCTCTTCGTCTACGGCGTCTTCGACAAGCCCGTGACGGGCGGCGACTCCAGCGGGGTCAAGGGCTATCTGCGCTTCGACGCGGGCGCCGACCACACCGTCACCCTCCGGCTGGCCACCTCCCTGATCGGCGTCGACCAGGCCAAGGACAACCTGCGCCAGGAGATCCCGGACGGCACCTCCTTCGACGCGGTGAAGGCGAAGGCCCGGAAGGTCTGGGACCAGCTGCTCGGCAAGGTGGAGGTGGAGGGCGCCTCGGCCGACCAGCTGACCACCCTCTACTCCAGCATGTACCGGCTGTACCTGTACCCGAACTCCGGCTTCGAGCACGTCGGTTCCACGTACCAGTACGCCTCCCCCTTCTCTCCCATGACCAGCCAGGACACCCCGACGCACACCGGCGCGAAGATCGTGGACGGCAAGGTGTACGTCAACAACGGCTTCTGGGACACGTACCGCACGACCTGGCCGGCGTACTCCCTCCTGACGCCCGGTCAGGCCGGTGAGATGGTCGACGGGTTCGTGCAGCAGTACAAGGACGGCGGCTGGACCTCCCGCTGGTCCTCCCCCGGCTACGCCGACCTCATGACCGGCACCTCCTCGGACGTGGCGTTCGCGGACGCCTACGTCAAGGGCGTGACGTTCGACGCGAAGGCGGCGTACGAGGCGGCCTTGAAGAACGCGACCGTCGTACCGCCCACCTCCGGCGTCGGCCGCAAGGGCATGTCGACCTCCCCCTTCCTCGGCTACACCAGCGACGACACCCGCGAGGGCCTGTCCTGGGCGATGGAGGGGTACGTCAACGACTACGGCATCGCCGAGATGGGCAAGGCGCTGTACAAGAAGACCGGCGAGAAGCGCTACCAGGAGGAGTCGGACTACTTCCTCAACCGCGCCCGGGACTACGTGAACCTCTTCGACTCCAAGGCCGGCTTCTTCCAGGGCAGGGACGCCCAGGGCGACTGGCGGGTGGACTCGGCGTCGTACGACCCGCGGGTGTGGGGGTACGACTACACCGAGACCAACGGCTGGGGCTACGCCTTCACCGCCCCGCAGGACAGCCGGGGTCTCGCCAACCTGTACGGCGGCCGGTCCGGCCTCGCCGACAAGCTCGACGAGTTCTTCGCGACGCCCGAGACGGCGTCTCCCGACTTCGTCGGCTCCTACGGCGGGGTCATCCACGAGATGACCGAGGCCCGGGACGTCCGGATGGGCATGTACGGCCACTCCAACCAGGTCGCCCACCACGTCATCTACATGTACGACGCGGCCGGGCAGCCCTGGAAGGCGCAGGCCTACGTCCGTCAGGCGCTCTCCCGGCTCTACCTGGGCAGCGAGATCGGCCAGGGCTACCACGGCGACGAGGACAACGGCGAGCAGTCGGCCTGGTACCTCTTCTCGGCCCTCGGCTTCTACCCGCTGGTGATGGGCAGCGGCGACTACACGATCGGCTCCCCGCTGTTCAGAAAGGCGACGGTCCACCTGGAGAACGGTCACGACCTGGTGGTCAAGGCCCCGCAGAACAGCGCGCGGAACGTGTACGTCCAGGGTGTCCGCGTCAACGGCCAGACCTGGACGTCGACCTCGCTCCCCCACTCCCTCCTCGCCAAGGGGGGCGTCATCGACTTCACGATGGGCCCGAAGCCGTCGAACTGGGGCACCGGCAAGAACGCCGCCCCGGTCTCCGTCACCAAGGACGACAAGATCCCGACCCCGCGCGCGGACGTCCTGAAGGCCGACGGCTCCCTGTTCGACAACACCTCGGCGACCGAGGAGACGGTGACCTCGGTGGACCTCCCGGTGACCGGGTCGGCCAAGGGCGTCCAGTACACCCTCACCTCACCGTCGGACCACACCAAGGCCCCGACCGGCTGGACCCTCCAGGCCTCGGCCGACGGCAGCAACTGGAAGACCGTGGACCAGCGTTCCGGGGAATCCTTCGACTGGAACCTGCAGACACGGGCGTTCACCATCCAGAAGCCCGGCGCGTACACCCACTACCGGCTCGTTCTGACCGGTGAATCCACGTTGGCGGAGGTGGAGTTGCTGGCCTGAGCCGGCGACAGCCCCACGGAGAGGGGGCGGCCCCGTTCGGGCCCGCCCCCTCTTGCGCGTGTCCGCTCACGGCTCCGGGAACCCGCCCTCCAGCAGGGGCAGAAGCCGCCGCAACGCCTCGGCATGCTCGTGGACCCGTTTGAGCATGGCCCGCCGGGTGGGAGCCGAGACCGGGACGTCCTGCGCCGGCCCGCAGCCGACGGCCGTGTACAGGCCGTCGAGCCGGGCCCCGCGTCCCCGGGTGCCGTCCGCGCCGACCGGGGTGAGGAGCGTCGACACCTCGGGCTCCCTACCGCCGAAATACTGGAACTCCACCACCATGTCGGCGCGCCGGAACCGCAGTCCGGTACACCGGAACAGCCTGTCGTCGACGGTCTCCGGCTCCGAGAAGCCCTCGCTCCGCACCAGGAACGCGTAGGCGGTCCGGGCCTCCGCCCGGAAGTCCTCCGGAAGGTTCGCGCGCTTCCCCATGGGGCGATGGCCGCAAGCGGGTGGTGCCCCGGCCAGTCAGGAACCGGCCGGGGCTGGGTGGACGGTGCTCAGCCCACCGCGAGGGCGAACACGTGCAGGTCGCTGTTCTCGGGCAGCCGGACGCTCCTGACGGTCTTGCCGGCCGGGGCCGTGAAGGGCCTGGTCGCGAAGACGTAGGTGGCCACCGGGTCCTTGTCGGCGCCGGAGACGTTGCGGTAGGCGGTTCGCGCCACGATCGTGTTGCCGTACTGGACGGTGCCGCCTCCGCCGCCGATGGTCCAGTCGGTGAAGGAGAGGTCGAGGGTGCCGGTGGTGCCGTCGGTGTAGGTCACGGTCGCCGGGGCGGACTGGTTGCCGTTGGTGGCGCTGCCGAGGAAGGACAGCGTGGCGGCGGGGGTGGGGAGTTCGATGGTCTGGGCGGTGGCGGTGGCGTTGTCGGGGCGGCCCGCGGGTGCGTTCGGCCAGGTGTAGGCGAGGCCGTCCACGGTTGCCTCGGTGCCCGGCGTGAGGCCGGCCGCCGCGAGGGCCTGCCGGGAGTAGCTCCAGCCGCCGCCGTCGAAGTCGGCCTCGTCGTGGTCGCCGGAGTCGTCCGAGATGCCGGTGTTGGAGTAGGCGGCGAGGAGGGTGCCGGGTGCGGCGACGGTGAGGGCGACCGGCTGGGCGTAGGAGGAGCCGGTAGAGGTGACGGTGACCTTCGCGTCGTAGTAGCCCTGCGCAGTGCCCGGGGTGGTGGCGAGCGCGATCTGCCGGGCACCGCCGGTGACCGTTCCCTCCGCGGGGGTCGCCGACACGCCGTCCGGTGTCTCGACGCGGAAGCGCACGTCGGGGCCGGTGCCGCCGGACAGGGACAGGGCGCGGACGGTGAGCGTCGTGCTGTCGCCGGGGGCGATCGTCGCGGTCGTCGGACCGACCCCGATCTGGTACGGCTGCTCGCCCTGGCGGAAGGACGGCGGCGGGTTGCTCGTGCCCCAGCTGCGGTTCGGCGTCGTGGCAAGGGTGTAGTCGAGCCGGCCGCCGTCGCGGACGAAGGAGCTGTCGAGCCAAGGGCGGTCGCTGGTGCGGCCGTTGACCTTCAGGGACTGGACGTACGGGGCGTCGCCGGCCGCCCCCGTGGCGTGGATCGAGATGTCGTCGCCGTCCGGGCGGTCGATCTCCACGCGCTCGAACAGGGGTGATGCGAGGACGAGTTCGGCACGGGAGGGGACCTGCGGGTACATGCCGAGCGCCGAGAAGACGTACCAGGAGGACATCGCGCCGAGGTCGTCGTTGCCGGGGATACCGCCGGGCTGCGTCGACCAGAGCTGTGTCATCGCCGCGCGGACGGTCTCCTGTGTCTTGTAGGGCGCTCCGGCGTAGTCGTACAGGTAGGGCACGTTGAGCGAGGGCTCGTTGTCCAGTTCGGACTTGTCGCCGCCGCTGCCGGTGAAGGCCCAGCTGCCGTCGCCGTTGTGGAAGAAGGTGTCGAGGCGGGCGAGTGCCTTGCCGGTGCCGCCCATCGCGGCGAAGAGCCCGGCCGGGTTGTGCTGGACCATCCAGGTGTACTGGGCGGCGGTGCCCTCCACGAACCCGTTGCCGGTGCCCGGGGTGAAGCCGGTGACCCAGCTGCCGTCCGCCTTGCGGTTGGCGATGTAGCCGCCGGTGGCGTCGGCGGCCACGTCGAAGTTGTTCTGCCACCACTGGGAACGGCCGGCGAAGGCGGTCGCCGTCTCCTTCTCCCCCGCCGCCTCGGCGAGTTGCGAGAGGGAGAAGTCGGCCGTGGACATCTCCAGGGTCTCGGCGGCGCCGCCCCAGGCGTTCGACACGGACGGCATGTAGTGGTGGGCCAGGTACTTGTCGAGGGAGGGCCGTTGGCCGACCGACAGCACGGGCTTGCCGGCCGGGGACAGGTCCTGGCGCGTCGGGACCGTCGCCGCCTCCACCAGCGAGGCCAGCGCGCCCTTCAGGTCGAAGCCGGTGCCGCCGAAGGCCCTGATGGCGGCGAGGGCGGTCGGTGCCGGGTCGCCGTTCATGACGTGGGTGCCGCTCGCGCCGTGCAGCCAGCGGTCCCAGACCCCGCCGTTCTGCCGGGCGAGTTCGTAGAGCGACTGGGCGACGTCCGAGCCCGTCCGCGGGTCCAGCAGGGTCAGCAGCTGGACCTGGTCGCGGTAGACGTCCCAGCCGGAGAAGGTGCCGTACTGCGCCCGGTGGCCGCGGGCGACCCGGTGCACCTTGCCGTCGCTGCCCCGGTAGCGGCCGTCGGCGTCGCTGATGACGTTGGGGTGGAAGAGCGAGTGGTACAGGGCCGTGTAGAAGGTGGTGCGGTCGGCGTCCGTGCCGCCGCCGACGCGGACGGCCCCGAGGCGGTCGCGCCAGGCGCGGCGGGCCGCGTCGCGGACGGCGCCGAAGGAGCGCCGCGACGGGTTCTCGGCCCGCAGGTTCGCCTCGGCGGCGGCCCGGCTGACGTACGAGATGCCGACCTTGACGTTCACCGGGCCGGAACCGGGCGCGAACCGGACGTATCCGCCCGCCCCCTTGCCGGCGACGGGCCGCCCGCCGTTCGTCGCGAAGCCGCCGGTGCCGCCGGACGCGGTCGTCGAGCCCGGGCTGAGCGTGCCGTCCTGCCAGGTGCCGGTGGCGGTGAAGGCGCGGTCGAAGTGGGCGGTGAAGTAGAGGGTGTAGTAGGAGCGTTGGCCCTCGGGGTCGAGGTAGCCGCAGAAGTCGCCGGAGGTGACCGAGCCGGAGACGGTGCGGGTGGCCGGGTCGATCGTCACCGCCGAATCGGCCGACCCCACCTCGGAGTTGGCGGTGCGGATCAGCAGGGAGGCGGGTTTGCCGGCCGGGTAGGTGAAGCGGGCCGAACCGGTGCGGGCGGTCGCGGTGAGGTCGGCGGTCACGCCGGAGGCGAGGCCCACCCGGTAGTGGCCGGGCTCGGCGGTCTCGTCGGCGTGGCTGAAGTCCGAGGCGTAGACGGCGTCCCGCGTGTCGCTCGCCGGAGAGGAGGTGACCTCGCCGGCGTACGGGAAGAACGGGATGTCGCCGCTGCCGCCCGCGCAGCCGGTGCCGGACATGTGGGTCAGGCTGAAGCCGCGGATGCGGGTGGCGTCGTACTGGTAGCCGCCCGGCGCGGCCGCTCTCGTCGCGTCGCCCCTGGTGTTCTCCGAGCTCCAGGAGAGCATGCCGAACGGCACCACGGCGCCGGGGAAGGTGTTGCCGCCGTTCCTGCTGCCGATCAGTGGATCGACGTATGCCGTGGGGTCCTTGACCAGTTCGGGTGGTGCGGCGGCGGTCGCCGCGAGGGCGGGGGTGGCACCGCCGACCGCGAGTACCGCGGCCAGCAGCAGGGACATGGGTCGGAAACGCATGACGCGGCCCTTCCTCCTCCGGACGGGTCGCGCACCACAGGTCACACAAGCCGCAGGGACAGTAACGTGCGCCACCGGTACCACGGAAGACCGCGACTGCCGCGCACGGCACGGCACGGGTTCACCCGGTCGGGTGACCCGAAGTGGGTTGACATCGTTGTCGGTTGAGGCGGTAGAGTCATGTACAGACCATGAGACAACGTTGTCGCCCGTCACAGGACCGACACAAGCCGCTCAGCAGACGCGCACGAGGCAGCACGAGCAACTCCCCCCGGACAGGCCCACCCACCCCCTCGCCTGGCCGGCTCGCGGACCCGGTGCGTACCGGCACCGGGTCCGCCCAGAGCGGACCGTGCACGCCCGTGCGGGGCGAAGGGCCGGCCGCGCACGGACCCACGCGGAAGCAGACGTGGGGCGGAAGCGGGCCCACCACCCGACGGGTTCCGGTCCGCCGGGCAGACATGGGAGCGCTCCCACCCCACTCCTCTGTGAAGCTAGCGCGGACAGGGGCGGGTGTAAACGGCGCGGCACGGCTGACCCGCTTCGAGAGCGGGCGCGCTTGCACGGGGCGGCGGGACAACCACGGTCATGTTCACTTGACGCGGCCATGGGGTGGGTTCCTGACGGTCTCTGAGTCATCGGCCTCTCCGCGCCGACCGTCGCGCTGTCAGGGTCGACGAGAACACCGGGATCCAGGGAACCCCGTACCACGCCCGCGACATCGCCACCACGACGACGGAGAACAACTACAACTGCGGCGGCATGGTCTGCATCGGCTACACCAAGCCCGGCGCGCAGGCGTTCATCGACTCCTGGGCCGGACAGTTCGCCGGCTGGGGCCTCGACCACCTGAAGACCGACGGCGTCGTCAGCCCCGACCAGCAGGACGACGCCCGCGGTGTTGTCGTGGAGGTTCGCGGCCAGGACGACGACCGCGACGACCAGGCCGAGGACGTCCACGGCCAGGCACCGCGCTCGCGGCCCGCACCGGCTTGGCCGGATCGCGGCCGGTCGTGGCGGCGGGGACCCGGCGGCCACACGGGTTCATGGATGACCCGGTGAGTCCCGTCGCCCCACCGGACGGCGAAGCGGCAGTACGTCGCGCTCTTCTGCGGCAGTCGTGCGGGAGGTAGCTGCCAGGGTCCTCGGGGCAGGACAAGCCGCTGGCACGCAAGTCGCCGGTCCCCCATGGCATCACTCGTTTGCACTCGGTAACGAGCCGATCACGAGATCAAAAAACTGTGTGTCAAGTTTGAAGTGCTGGAACGATTCTGAGACTTTAGCCGGGTGCCCACCCACGCAGCAAAGCCTGCCCAATAAAGACGGGATGGTCGGCTGAAAGCTCAGGACCGCCGGGGGCGAAATCCCGTTGCAAACGGCGGGCTGGAGGATACCATGTCACGGATCGATTTGCGTCCGCACCAAGTCGAGGCGAGCGATGCGATTCTTCGGAACCTTTCCGTTGCTCCCGGCGGACGGATCCCGCCGGAGGGCCTGCGAACGCAGGTGATCGCCGCTACCGGCTCCGGTAAGACGCTGATCGGCGTGGAGTCCGCGAACCGGCTTTCGGCTCGCCGAGTCCTGGTCCTGGTACCCACGCTCGACCTGCTGACCCAGATGGCCCGTGCCTGGCGCCGGGGTGGGCGCCAGGGCACGATGGTGGGGGTTTGCTCCCTGCGGCCTGAAGACAGCGACGGCGTTCCCTGCACGACCAATCCGGAAGAACTCGTGGCCTGGACGCGGGATCTGGAGTCGGTCACGGTGTTCGCCACGTACGCGGCCGTGGGGCTCCGCCTCCTGCAGCGGGCGCACGAGTGCGGTCTGCCGATGTGGGACCTGATGATCGTGGACGAGGCGCACCGGACAAGTGGTGACGCCGGGAAGCCGTGGGCGGCTGTGCACGATCAGAAGCAGATCCCGTCGGTACGCAGGTTGTACATGACCGCGACGGCGCGCATCTGGGAGGCCGAGGGCAAGGCGTACCGGCTGATGGCCAGCATGGACGAGGACTCCCCCGTGTTCGGGCCGGTGGCCTACAAACTGAAGCTGTCCGAGGCGATCCGGCTGGGGCTGGTGGCGCCCTATCAGGTGCTGTGCCTGGACATCCGCGATCCCGAACTGCACGCCGCGCTGACGAGCGAGGACACCGGCTCCGCCGCCGTACGCGGCGCGCGACTGGCGGCCGTGCAGACCGGGCTGATGCGCGCGGCCGTCGAGGAGCGTTTCCGACGCGTGCTCTCGTTCCACAGTCGGATCGGGGAGGCGGAGGCAATGGCGGCCGGCGTGCCGGCGATCGCGGCCCGGCTCGCCGACGACGCCCCGGACACCTTCCCACCCGCCGAACGGGTGTGGGCGGACTGGTTGTACGGCGAGCATCCGGCCGGCCACCGCCGCCAGGTGTTGGATGAATTCGCCTCGGATTCCCTCGGAGGAACAGGCTTTGCAGACCGTGACATGCCCGCCGCTTTGCGGGTGTTGAGCTCCGTCCGCGTTCTCGGGGAGGGCGTCGATACCGCCGAATGCGACGCGGTGCTCTTCGCCGACGCGCGCGGCAGCATGATCGATATCGTACAGATGGTCGGGCGAGCACTACGCATGCAGCCAGGTTCTGGAAAACTCGCGACGCTCATCGTGCCGGTGTTCCTGGAGCCGGGCGAGGACGCGAATCAATTGCTCACCTCGGACGCCTACGGCACACTTGCAAAGGTCCTCGGAGCTCTGCGTGCCCACGACACGGACACGATCGAGGCCCTCGCCAACCCCAACATCCGCGACACTCGCTTGCAAGTTGAACCGGACGGTGACGGTGGGCAGTTGCCCGACGACGACGCGGGCGAGAGGCGGAACGAGGAGGACTCCGCGCGGGTGAGCGAGCGAGCGGCTGGAGTGCTGCGGTTCATGGAGGAACGCGATCCGGCAGCCATCGCGCAGTTCGTCAGGTTGCGGGTCATCGACTCCGAGGGCACCTACTGGCGGCGCGGCATCGAAGCCGCCACGCGGTGGCGGCGCGAGACCGGCAGCCCCGAACTGCGCGTGCCCTACACCTTCGTCACGCCCAAATACTGGCAGGGTATCGGCAACCATCCCTTGGGGGTATGGATCGCGGATCAGCGCCGCTACTATGCCGCCGGAACGCTGCAGCCGGAGCGGGTGGCCGAACTCCAGGCGCTGGGCATGGTGTGGTCGGTGCACGACACCGCGTGGGAAGAGGGCCTGACCGTGGCCCGCGCATACGCGGCCGCGGCCGGCGGGATGCTGCTCCCGCCGACCTCCGCAGTGTGGAAGGGCTACCCGATCGGGACATGGGTCAAGAACCAGCGCGCCGCCGCCCGCAAGGCACGGGAGAACGCCGAACGACGCGCAGCAGGTGAGACCGTCCCTTACGCCGGGGAACTGCCACAGGACCGGCTGCTGGCCTTGGATGCGATCGATCCAGGATGGTGCCCCTCCTGGGACATCGGCTGGCAACGCTGCTTCCGCCTCGCCCATGCCCACGTGAAGGCCGGCGGGACGCTGTCGGCGTCCGCCGGCCAAGTCATCGTCCAGGGAGAGGACCTGGGAGCCTGGGCAGCCGCGCAGCGGCACGGTTGGGACAAGCTCCTCCCCGCCCAGCAATGGCTGCTGAGCAGCGCACTCGGCCTGGAGCCGACGAGCGAGAAGAAACGCTCCGCGGGTCGCTCCCAGAGCGCCGCGTGGGCACGGAACATCGCTGCCGCCCGGCAGTTCCGCGCCCGCCAGGGGCACCTGACCGTGCCCCGCAAGCACATCGAGGACGTCGAGGGCGACCCCGTGAAACTGGGCGCGTTCATCAGCAACATGCGCCGCCGCGCCACGACGCTGAGCGCCCAGCGACGCGCCGACCTCGACGAACTAGGGATGAAGTGGTAGTCGCATTCGGCATCCGAGGATGATCCATGAGGCCGCCGCGCCATCCCCACCGCGGCGGCGGGCGGCGAGGTGGCGAAACTCTCCCCACCGGGCAGTCTGTGCGGAGGAACCCCCCAGAGCTTGCTCATGTCGGCCCGGTCAACGCCTCCTGTGCAGCGGCCTCTTCGTTGAAGTACCCGTCCAGGTCCGCGTCCGGCCGCTCAGCCTCGATGGGGTGCCGGTCCGGGGCAAGCGGCGGTCGTGAAGCGCTTTCTACAGCGGCTCCCCGTCGACGGTCTGGTTTTCCGCAGGGTGCACAACGCCCATGTGCGCAAGTCCGCTCACCACGGAACGGCCCTGCTCTCATGGTGGCAAGGTCCATCGGAGAGGGCGACGGGTGCCCGCGGGCACCCTCCACGCGCCCATTCGCTACGCACCCGTCTCATGCTCCGAACGATCGTTGACGAGAGGCTCGCCGTAGGTGATCACGATCGGCCCGTGCGCGGTCGGAGGCCGCCGTGATCTCCTCGTAAGCCCATTTCTTGTACAGACGCTCTCCGTGGGCACCGGTGATGTCGATGACCAGGCCGGCCCACTCCTCGGCGGGCTGTTCGGGGACGAGTCCCAGTTCGTACGTGGCGTCCCGGAGGAGGGATTCGGTGACGCGTATGCCGGTGAGTCTCTCGGCCAGAGCGAGGTTGCAAGGTGCGGATCCAGGCGTAGTCGTGCGCGGTCACCAAGTTCATACGGCGCAGTGTGCCTGACGCCTCTGACAATGCCGGACAGACCGGTTCTCACAGCCGGAGCCAGAACTCGGGCTGAGACCAGTCCGGGTCAGCGACATGATTCGTGTCACGAGCTCTATGGAACGATTGTTATATACATCGCAACTCACAGGCACTGCGGCGCCGATGCGTAGTGTGCGAGGCAACTCAGCACCTCCGGACAGGCGTTGGCGCCCGTCCTCGAAGCCCGCCCGGATTCTCCGCTCACCCCCTTCGCCCGGCCGGGCTTTGATGCCTGCATTCGGGTGGACTGCACACCACAATGCCTGCCGAACTGCTGCACCCTCGCGAAAAGCTCGTAACGTCGGCGGAAATGACGGTGGTTCGGACTCCGGCACCGTCGGCACCGCCGCGGTCCTTTCGGTGCCGACCACCTGCCTGGGATCAGCCACATCCTTGATCCTTCACTATTTCCACGAGATGTGAAAAAAATGAAACGCAGGCGATTGTGGGCGGGGATTTTCGGTGCGGCGGCGATTGCGGCCGGGGTGATCACTTGGGCGGTTCAGTCCCATTCCGGAGCAGCACCTGAATCCGAGTCCGATTTGCTGACCAATCGGACTCAGGACGCCAATACGCTTTTCCAGGCGGCCCTGCTGCAGGAGAAGTACCAGGACTTCCAAGGTGCGACCAGAACCTATCAGCGGGTGCTGGAGCTCGAACCTGACAACAAGCTGGCCTGGTACAACCTGGGGGTCCTCGCACAACGGGACGGCAGGACGGCCGAGGCTCGTGGCGCCTACGACAAGGCGCTGAAGATCGACCCGAAGTACGCCTCGGCCCTCTACAACGAGGCGGTCCTGCTGAAGGCGAGCGATACCGACCAGGCCGTCAGACTCCTGAAGCGCGCCATCGCCGCCAGCCCCCGGGCCGCCACGGCCCACCTCCAGCTGGGCTGGATCCTGACGCAGAAGAAGCACGACGACGAGGCCGAGGACGAGTTCCGCAGTGCCGTCGCGGCCGACCCCTCGCTGTACTCCCAGGTCCCGGAACAGTTCCAGGACGACGTAACGCCCACTCCGACATCGAGTCAGGCAGGTGCCAACGGATGACATCGACCGCAACGCCCAGGTTCTCCGTCTTCACCCCCAGCCACCAGCCCCGCTTCCTCGACGAGTGCCTCAAGGCCCTTCAAGCGCAGACCTGTCCGGACTGGGAGTGGATCGTCGTGCTCAACAACGGCGCCCGGTGGCGGCCCGAGCGGGACGACGAACGGGTCCGGATCGAGATCGCGGACGGCATCCGCGGCGTCGGAGCGGCGAAGCGCAGGGCCTGCGAACTGGCGCGCGGTGAGATCCTCGTCGAACTCGACCACGACGATCTCCTGGCAAAGGCCTGCCTGGCGGAACTGGCCAAAGCATTCGACGCGCATCCCGAGGCCGTCCTCGTATACAGCAACACCGCGCAGATCACCGAGGACGGCAAGCGGGACGAGTCCCGCTTCAACGAGGCACACGGCTGGAAGTACGAGGATGTCCGGGTCGACGGGCGCAAGCTGCTCCAGGCGCTCGCCATGGACCCGACGCCGCACAACGTCTCCTACATCTGGTACGCGCCGAACCACGTTCGGGCATTCCGTAAGCAGAGCTACGAGAAGGCCGGCGGGTACGATGCCACGCGTACGGTGCTGGACGACCAGGACCTGATGTGCCGGCTGTTCCACCTGGGCGACTTCCACCGCATCACCCGCTGTCTGTACCTGCAGCGGATGCATCCCGCGAACACCCAGCGCGACCCGGAGATCAACGCGCACATCCAGCGTGAGACGGTCGCCCTGTACGACAAGTACATCGAGGCCAACGCGCTGGCCTGGACGCACCGCCGCGAACTGCTCGCACTGGACCTCGGCGCGGCGCACCGGAAGCCGCCCGGCTACCTCGGCGTGGACCAGTACCCCGGTAAGGGCGTTGACATCGTCGCGACCCTGCCCGGAAAGCTCGACCTCCCCGACAACTCGGTCGGTCTGCTGCGGGCGGTGGACTTCCTCGAACACGTGCCGGCGAAAGTGCCGCTGATCAACGAGCTGTACCGGCTGCTGGCACCCGGCGGCATGCTCCTCACCATGACGCCCAGCTCCGACGGCCGCGGCGCGTACCAGGACCCGACCCACGTCGCCTACTACAACGAGAACTCGTTCTGGTACTACACGGACAACCAGTACCGCGCCTTCGTGCCCGAGATCAAGGCCAGGTTCCAGTCGTCACGTCTGGTCACCTACTTCCCCACCGAGTGGCACTCCCGGAACAACATCTCCTATGTCGTCGCCAACCTCATCGCGATGAAGGACGGCGCCGAGCGGTGCGGAGGACCGCTGCTGGTCTAGCGCCGGTACACACGCAAAGGCGCCCTGCGGACCGTCAGGTCCGCAGGGCGCCTTTCTTTCCGTCCGGGGGCAGTCGTTCGCCAATCACGCCGACGCCCGTGGGCGGTGAGCGCGCGCCGCTTCGGCCAGCGCAGCGAAGGGGTGCTCGGCGAGGGCCGCGGTCAGCTGGTCCTCCCAGCGCGGGAGGACGGCGAGTCCGCATCGGGCCCAGTTGCCGTGGCCCAAGACCCCGAACGCCGGGCGGGGGGCCCGGCGCGGGAACTCCTCCGAGCCGACAGGGCGGATCCGCTCCGGGTCGAGGCCGGCGAGGCGGAAGATCTCCCGCGCCAGGCCGTACCACGTGGTGCGGCCGTCCGCCGTGCCGTGGTAGACGCCCGCCGGCGCCCGCCCGCCCAGGGCCGCACGGCCGAGCACGGCCAGTCGCCGGGCGAGCGCGCGGGACCAGGTGGGCTGGCCGTGCTGGTCGGCCACCACGTCCAGCGTCTCGTGCCGGGCGGCGAGTTCGAGCATGGTGGCCACGAAGTTGCGGCCGTGCGCGCCGTAGAGCCAAGCGGTACGCACGACATAACCGGTACGCGGCAGCAGTTCGGCGACTGCCCGCTCCCCCGCCAGCTTGCTGCGCCCGTAGGCGTTGACAGGACCTGTCGGCGCGCCCTCGGAGCAGGGCTCACGGGTGTCGCCCGGGAACACGTAGTCGGTGGAGACGTGCAGCAGGAGCGCACCGCTGTCCGCGCAGGCCAGCGCCAGGTGGCGGACACCGGTGCCGTTCACGGCCGTGGCCGCCGCCTCGGACCGCTCGGCGCCGTCGACATCCGTCCAGGCGGCACAGTTGACGACCACATGGTGGCCCCTGACGACCGCGCGGACGGCCATCGGGTCGGTGATGTCCAGTTCGGCACGACCCAGACCAGTCACCACGGTGTCCGGGCGGGTGGCGAGTTCGGCCATCATGTCCTGCCCGAGGAGCCCGCGAGCGCCGGTCACCAGCCATCTGGTGCTCACCGCAGCCCCCCGCTCTCCTTGAGCGGCGCCCACCAGGAGCGGTTTTCGCGGTACCAGGAGACCGTGGCGGCCAGGCCCGCGGCGAAGTCCACTTGCGGCTCGTACCCGAGCTCTTCGCGGATCTTGCCGTCGTCCAGTGAGTAGCGCAGATCGTGGCCCTTGCGGTCGGCCACCTGCTGGACCCGGTCCCAGCCCGCGCCGACCGCGTCCAGCAACAGACCGGTGAGCTTGTGGTTGCTCAGCTCGGTCCCGCCGCCGATGTGATAGACGTCCCCGGCCCTGCCGCCCCGCAGGACCAGGTCGATGCCCCGGCAGTGGTCGGACACGTGCAGCCAGTCGCGGATGTTGCGGCCGTCGCCGTACAGGGGGACCGGCTTCCCGTCGAGCAGGTTGGTGATGAAGAGCGGGATGACCTTCTCGGGGAACTGGTAGGGCCCGTAGTTGTTGGTGCACCGGGTGACGACGACGTCCAGGCCGTGGGTCCGGTGGTAGGCGAGCGCCAGCATGTCGGAGCCGGCCTTCGATGCGGAGTACGGGGAGTTCGGCGCGAGCGGCCACGTCTCGGGCCAGGAGCCTTCGCCGATCGAGCCGTAGACCTCGTCGGTGGAGACGTGGACGAAGCGGCCGACGCGGTGGCGGTGGGCCGCGTCCAGGAGCACCTGGGTGCCCATCACGTTCGTACGGACGAACGGGCCGGAACCGTCGATGGACCGGTCCACGTGCGACTCGGCGGCGAAATGGACCACCGCGTCCTGGGCCGCCATCACCTGGTCGACCACGTCCGGGTCACAGATGTCGCCCCGGACGAATGTGAAACCCGGGTGCTTCGCCACGGGAGCCAGGCTGGCCTCGGTCCCTGAGTACGTGAGTTTGTCGAGGACGGTGATCCGTGTCCTCGGCTGGGACTTCAGCCGTCGGCGGACGTACTCCGAACCGATGAATCCGGCGCCGCCGGTCACAAGAATGCGCATGGCTCTCTGTCTTTCTTACCGTCCAGCGTGCGCCGCGTTCCTGGCAGGCCGGACCGGCTGAGGTCGGTGTCGTAGGACTCGGCGTCGAGTGCGGGGCGGCGCCGGAAGCGGGGGCGGAACGCGCCGGCGCCCCGAGGCCGAAGCCTTGGGGCACCGAAGCTCGTCCGAACCGGGGTGGGCGGTCGTACTGCGTGTACCGCCGCTCACCTTGCGGTGGTCACGGACTGCAGATCACGTACGCCGTGAGCGTCGAGCCGTCGTTGCTGGTGGCCTGCCACCCCGTGGCGGGGGAGCCGCCGATCGGGGCACTCTGGCTCGCGGCGGCGCCGGCCGTGGGGTCCTGATATCCACCGCCGAGAGCCGACTGGCCGACGGGGCAGGTGGCGGTCGACTGTGCTCCCTGGGCTCCCGTCACGACGGTGGTGCTGACCGCTCCCTGGGCGCCTTGCGTGCCCTGAGGGCCCTGCGAACCGGTGGCGCCGGTGGCACCCTGCGAGCCCGTCGGACCGGTGGCACCCGTGGTGCCGGTGGCACCCTGAGAACCCTGCGGGCCGGTGGCGCCGGTCAGGCCGGTCGACCCCGTGGCACCCTGCGGGCCCATGGGACCAGTCGCACCCGTGGCGCCCGTTGCACCCGTGGTGCCCTGGAAGCCCTGCGGCCCCTGAACACCCGGGTCACCCTGCGAGCCCTGCGCGCCAGTAGCCCCAGTCTCACCCTGGAAACCCTGGAAACCCTGTGAGCCCTGGACACCCGGGTCACCCTGCGAGCCCTGCGAGCCCTGCGGACCAGTGGCCCCGGTCACGCCCTGGAAGCCCTGGAAGCCCTGGGGCCCCTGAACACCCGGGTCACCCTGCGAGCCCTGCGCGCCAGTGGCCCCAGTCTCACCCTGGAAACCCTGGAAACCCTGGAAGCCCTGGACACCCGGGTCACCCTGCGAGCCCTGCGGACCAGTGGCCCCGGTGTTGCCCTGGAAACCCTGGAAGCCCTGGAAGCCCTGCGCCCCCTGAACACCCGGGTCACCCTGCGAGCCCTGCGCGCCAGTGGCCCCAGTCTCACCCTGGAAACCCTGGAAACCCTGGAAGCCCTGCGACCCCTGAACACCCGGGTCACCCTGCGAGCCCTGCGAGCCCTGAGGACCAGTGGCCCCGGTCAGACCCGTCGCTCCCGTGGCACCCTGCGAGCCCTGAGGGCCAGTGGCCCCGGTCAGACCGGTCGTCCCCGTGGCACCCTGCGGGCCCATGGGACCAGTCGCACCCGTCGCACCGGTGGCTCCTGTGTCACCCTGTGGACCAGTGGCCCCGGTGTTGCCCTGGAAGCCCTGTGAGCCCTGGACACCCGTGTTCCCCTGCGAGCCCTGCGGACCAGTAGCCCCGGTGTTGCCCTGGACACCCTGCGGACCAGTGGCCCCGGTGTTGCCCTGGAAGCCCTGTGAGCCCTGGACACCCGTGTTCCCCTGCGAGCCCTGCGGACCAGTAGCCCCGGTGTTGCCCTGGAAACCCTGTGAGCCCTGGACACCCATGTTCCCCTGTGAGCCCTGGACACCCGTGTTCCCCTGCGAGCCCTGCGGACCAGTGGCCCCGGTGTTGCCCTGGACACCCTGCGGACCAGTGGACCCGGTGTTGCCCTGGAAACCCTGTGAGCCCTGGACACCCGTGTTCCCCTGCGAGCCCTGCGGACCAGTGGCCCCGGTGTTGCCCTGGACACCCTGCGCGCCCGTCACACCCTGCGAGCCCTGAGGGCCAGTGGCCCCGGTGTTGCCCTGGACACCCTGCGGCCCCTGTGGGCCCTGCGGGCCCCTGTCACCACGCGGCCCTTGCGGCCCACGGTCGTGATCCAGGGAGCTCTTGCCCGACTTCAGCTGCCCCTTGGCGTGGTCGGCGCTGAGAGCGCCGTTCGGGCCGGGCAGCCCCGCACTACTGCTCGTGCCGGACCGATGGACAGCATCGGCGATGGCCGCGGCGCTCGGAGCAATATTGAGCACGACGGCAAGCGCGCCCACCGAAACCAGAGTTGCGGATTTCACGCGCGAAATTCGCATTGTTCTACGGCTCACTGAGAACCTTCCTCGCGAAACTTGGGAAATGGCCACGCCGTATACGCACGCACCGAGCGGCGCTCACCAAACGGCGGCCATCGACAGCGCCATTGTTCACTTCGGGCGGCGAAGTAATCAGGAACGAGACCCCGACATAGCCGAATATCACCCGGGTGGCGGCAACGAGTCGAATTAGTGCAAGGCGTCAAAATTTCCGGCTCGACGCGCCTCGTTGACCCCCGGACTTCTGCGACACACGCTGCTGATCGCGAACAAAGTCGGCACGCCCCGGCGTTAGGTCTCCTCCGGCGTGGGCGCCGCGGAGCCCACGCCGGAGGAGAAACGACACGAGATCCTCGGGTCGGGCAACGGCCGGCGGCAGGACGAGTGGACCCCATCCCGAACTGCCACTGCAGCACGTACACTTCCGAGCGCTGAGAGGCGACCGCGGAATTGGCCTCCAGGCCATGAAGGCACGGCCGGACATTCCGAGAGGCACCCGTAGAGGTACGTGGTGCCGTTCAGCCGGACCGCGCTCATTTCCTGAAGCCCAATACGGATGTCGACCACGACGTCCAGGACGGCGTCGCCGACGCATGTCACATCCTTGGCCCGCCTCAGCGGAACAACGCGTAGTGAATATCGCGGCGAATGCCGCGGACGGTGAACACCGCGGGCGTGCCGGCCCATACCCCTTCAACTCCCGGCGGCCACACGAAACAGCGTCCTGCCACGCAGCCCTTCCCGCTGCGCTCACCCTGTGTGTCCTCGGGACATCAGCCGCGCGACGTCGGCCAGGAGAGAGACGCCGTCACACAGAAGCTCGCAGACCGGCGCGCAGCATTTCCTCACCGCGGGGTCCGGTGTCTCCGCCGCCCCGTGGGGGTGCCACGAGAGACCGGGAATCCTCCAGCAGACCCAGCAGGTAGTCGCCGTATCCGCTCGCGAGCAGCGGCTGGGCCAGCTCCCGGAGCTGGTCGTCGTCGATCAGTCCGGCCCGCCAGGCCGCCTCCTCTACACAGCCGACCTTAAAGCCCTGGCGCTGCTCGATCACCCGGACGAACTCCGACGCCTCGACCATGGAGGAGAAGGTCCCCGTGTCCAGCCAGGCGGTGCCCCGGTCGAGCCGGGTGACGCGCAGTTCCCCGGACTCCAGATAGACACGGTTGAGGTCGGTGATCTCCAACTCGCCCCTGGCGCTGGGTCTGAGGCCGTGCGCGAACTCCACGCCCCGATTGTCGTAGAAGTACAGGCCGGGCACGGCGTACCGCGACTTCGGCCGGACCGGTTTCTCCTCGACGGACAGCACCCGTCCCTCCTCGTCGAACTCCACGACACCGTAGGCCGAGGGGTCGGCGACCTGGTAGGCGAACACTCTTCCGCCCTTCAGGTCGCCGTAGCAGGACAGTTGTGTGCCCAGACCGGTGCCGTGGAAGATGTTGTCACCCAGGATCAGGGCGACCGGCTCACCGCCGATGAAGTCGGCCCCGAGGACGAGGGCATGGGCGATTCCCTTCGGACACTCCTGTGTCACGTATTCCAGCCGCAGGCCGAGCTGGCCGCCGTCGCCGAGCAAGCGGCGGAACTGATCCTGATCTTGCGGGGTGGTGACGATCAGGATCTCCCGAATGCCGGCCATCAGCAGTGTGGAGAGCGGGTAGTAGACCATCGGTTTGTCGAAGACCGGCAGGAGTTGTTTGGACACCGAACGGGTCAACGGCCACAGTCTCGAGCCGGTACCTCCGGCGAGCAGAATTCCGCGCACGACATCACCATAGGCGAACTGCCCGCAGATGCCCCTTTTATGGCACGCGTGGCGTACCGGCCGGTTCTTCGGCGACACGAGCGGGGGCCCTTTCCCGACTGCTGTCACCGCGGCCCCGCGCCTGGCATGTGCTGGGTGGCCGACTGGGCCGCCATGGCCCCCGGTCGAGATCGTCCTGCAGTGTGCGGGCTCGCAGTTCGTCGAAGTCCGCGGAGTCATCGACATGTGCCGGGCGAACGGCTCCGAGCCCGGCATCAGAGACTCCACACCTCGGTACAGCTCACACGCCACGGCGATTGCGAAGATCCTCAACACCGAACGCCTCCGCCCGCCCGCACGCAGCGGACGCTTCGGCACTGCCACCGAAGGGGTGGCTCCCACCCGGTGTGGCGGGGGCAGTCGCGCGATCCGCCCAGACAGGCCCATGCTCCCAACAGGTGATAATTCCGATATGCGAATTATCGCATGACTGTCCTGGTAATGATCGGCTATGTCCAAGTGTGCAGCCTCCGCTTGGCAGAGCTCCCCTAGGCGAACTGCCAGGTCGGCGTCGCACACCCTCAGAGAATGGAGACACGCGAATGAAGCACGGTTTGAGAGGCCTGTCCGCGCTGGCCGCTTCGGTCGCCGTTGGGGCACTCCTCGCCTCGCCTGCGGTCGCCCAGAACGCCATCCACGCGGCAGCAGGAGCCAAGCACTCCACTCCCGGACTCGCGTCCGGGAAGTTGGCGGACCAGAGCGGCCACAAGAGGGGTGAGGCCGGTACCCGTTGCCGCGAGGACGAGCGTGGCTTCGGCACGGACATCGTGGCCTACGGAACCTTCGCGAACACCGAGTTCCGCCTGGTGACGAACGGTAAAGGGGAGGCCTTCCTCAACGACAGCCGCTCCCCGGGGGTATGGACGGACATCGATGTCGTCCCCAACGCCCCGAAGTGCGTGATCGACGCCGACGTGTCCGCCACCGACAGCGGTGCAGCCCGCCCCAACAAGCTCTTCCTCAACGTGGAAACCGACAAGGGGGCGATCTACGAGGCTGTTTGCGACATCACCGCGACTCCGTTCAGCGCGTCGAACCTGGTGGTCAGCTGCGGCTCAGGCTTCACTGAGCTTCCGGGGACTCCGGTGCGATAACACCCGTGTGCCGACCCCGGTTCTTCCGCCCCGGGGTCGGCACACACGATCTATGCGGCCAGCCCCTCGACGAGGTCGGCCTGACGCGCACTCGCAGTTGATCGGGTTCTTGAACGCGTCACTCCGGCCGTGTGGAGAACACCGATTGCCGCCCTGCCCCACCGGTTCGCCGGTGTACCGAGGTTGCCGAGACCTCGCACGGGTTCCGACGGAGCGGACCGGGGTCGGCTACATCGATCGGAGCCGCACCCGATGCGGTCAGAGGACCTCGACACGCTCGTCGCGGCAACGGTTGCGGGCATCGAAGACGTATGCCCCTGCTTCCGCGACGAGCGTGTAGTCGAAGTCGTCGTGATCGGTGGCCACCACGACCACGTCAGCCGCCCGGATCTCCTCCTCGGTGAGTTCGACCTGGGTGATCTCCGGCGGAACGAGGTACGGATCAGTGTGCGACTCGGCCACGAACAGCCGGGCGCCGAGATCCAGGAGTGAATGGGCAAGGACGAGGGCCGGAGAATCGCGGATGTCGCCGGCGTTCTTCTTGTAGGCCAGGCCGAGTTGCAGGATGCGCGAGCCGTTGACCGGTTTGCCGCGATCATTCAGCCCACGGATGATCCGTTCCACTACACGGGCAGGCATTTGATCGTTGATCTCGTTGGCCAGCGTGATGAATCGGAGGTCCTGTTTCAGCAGACTCTTCACTTGCCACGACAGGTAAGACGGGTCCACAGGAAGGCAATGCCCACCCACACCCAGCCCGGGCCTGAAGGGCATGAACCCGAACGGTTTCGTGCTGGCAGCCTCGATGGCCTCCCAGATGTCGGCCCCCAACTGCCGAGAAACCAGGGCCATCTCGTTGACCAACGCGATGTTGACATGCCGGAAGGCGTTCTCAAGCAGCTTGGTCAGCTCAGCTGTTCGGCAGGAGCTCACGCGGACGGTTCGCTCCACGATAAGGCCGTAGAAGCGCTCGATGCTTCGCAGCGACTCGGCGTCGATACCGGAGATCACCTTGGGCGTGTTCTCCAGGTGCCAGTCCGGGTTCCCTCGGTCGATGCGACCGGGGCTGTAGCCGAGATGGAAGTCATCGCCTGCCTTCAGTCCGCTGCCCGCTTCCAGTAGCGGGCGCAGCAGACTCTCGGTCGTCCCCGGATACGTCGTGGACTCCAAAACGACCGTGGCGCCCCGGGTGATGTGAGGGGCGATGCTCCGCCCGGCACACTCCACGAAGCTCAGATCCGGCACCCCGTCGCGCAGGGGGGCGGGCACCGTGATGACACACACGTCGAAAGCGTCGGCCCGACAGGAATCGGTGGTGGCATGGAGGCAGCCACTTTGCATCGCCGCCGTGAGGCGTGCGTTGTCGATGCCTTCAATGTAGGAGTCGCAGGCATTAAGACGCTTGATCCGCAGCTTATCCGCGTCCAGGCCGACGACGGAATAACCCGCTTCAACCCCACGAACGGCCAGGGGAAGGCCCACGTATCCCATACCTACGACAATCAGCCTGGGCCTGACTTCGGCATCGATGTTCTGCCGCACCTTCACCACACCCACTTCTCTCCCGAGGAGCCCTCCGGCATATGCCAGGGCCTAGTTATGCACCAAAGTGGCGTCGGTCGGCAACCTTGGTGTGGGTTTCCTGCCAGCATCACCCTAATTCCGTAACCGCCGGCGTGACGCGCTCGAATGAGGAGAGGTCGACCGACAGGGTTTCAGCTTGATCTACAACTGGCATAGATGAACGTTGTCTCGAAGACGATCAAGTCCTTGCCTGAGGCGCCGTCCCCTTAAAACGCCTGAACCGGAGTGACACCAGACATGAATCACTGTTCGAAGTATCTGGTCACCGGTGGAGCCGGCTTCATCGGCTTCCATCTCGTGGACCCGCAGGTACACAACCGTTTCAACGCCCTACCTCAGTGGTGTGGCGGTCGCCATGGGGGCCCGGTTGGGGGTCGAGACATCGACGGCCGCGGTAGGAGCAGTTGTGCTGACGGGAAGTCACCCGACCGTCTTCAGTGGAGCGCTGGAGGCGGCCCTCGCCACCGCAGCCGGCGGTTCCGGCGGCCTGGCGGCGGTGATGGCCGCGCCGGCTGGAGCCTGCCTCGGCCTTCGCTTCCACGACGGCTATCCGGCGCGAATCTTTCTCGGCGACAGGGGCTCGCTCTTCCTCGGCTTCACACTGGCGTCCGCCATGGTGGTTCTCCACGACGACGCCGCAGACTCTCGGGACCCGTCAGCCTTGTGCTCGCCTCCCTGGTCCCGACGTCGGACACGGCGCTCGTGACGCTGTCCGGTCATGGGGAGTCGAAGCCGTTGCGGCAAGGCGCCACGGACCTTATCACCAACAGGTAGCGGCACACGAGCAAGTGGCCCGGACCTCGAGCGTCTTCGCCGTGGTCAGCCGCATATTCTCAATGCGGGTGACATGCGGGTTGCTTGCTCCCGGCATCGCACTCCTCCTGGCCGCTTCCGCAGCGAGTCTCACGGCCCTTCAACCTTACTCAAAGTCCCCTTTACAGCGCCTACTTCACCGACGTAGGCGCGCCGAACGTCGCCAGGGGGCGGGGCGTGCCCGCAGTGGACCCTTCTGCGGGCGTCGCCGAATTCCAGCCGCCCCCTGGCGGCACCAAGCCGGCTCGACGGCCGCCGTCTGTGAAGTGATCAAGATCCTGAACGAGGGGGGCTGTGGAGGTTCTCCTGGTGGATCCCCTACGCCGGCCCCCTCAAGTCGAACGCGACCCACACCGTAGTTCTGTTCCATGCCGCGAGGGCGGAACTGGTCGAAGCGGCCACCGCCGCATGGTTCGGCAACGGCTGCACCGCCCTGTGAGTCAAGTCTGCGACAACCGGCGAGATACCCCTCAGGAGAGGCAGAAGTCGGCTGAGCCCGTCGTCTTCCCAGGGCGTGGACTCGACGGAGCGATCGCGACTGGGGTCAGGCTCGCCCGGGCAGAAGCGACGGCTCAATGGCCGCCCACATAGGCGGGAAGAGCTCTCTCCTTTCAGGGAGCGCCTCCCGGGAGCCTGATACGACTATTTACGCTATTCCGCTCTCCCGGTCATATGGCTTTCCGACGAGCCTGCAGGCGGATGGACCTTCATTCGTATGCGATACCGGAGGGCGCAACCAATTAAGTTCTCCAAAGATACACAGGTAAGCGCCACGAAGTGTGTACCATAACGTTCCGTGAGGATCGTCCCGGAGTCACCCCACGTGCACACGGTGGCCATGCTGTATCTGCAGTACGTCCTTGAGGGGGATTGGGTTGAGAGACGGAGACTGGAGAAGGAGTATCCGAATCTCTCCGCCAGCATTGCCGCGGTAGGATTGAAAGCAGTGGATGAAATCGCACTGCCTGCCGTTCGGCAAGCCCCAGACATCCGCAAAGAGAAGAGAATTCTGAATTCGCGCCAGATTTTCGCCACCCGGGAGAGCGTACCCCCTCGGGTGTTTTCTCGGTTGCAGACTCGAATGTTGGCCCTCCTGGTGCTGCGCCTCATCAGCGCGGAACGCACTGCCACTGGTTTCTCTCGTAGAGAAGAACGACTGTTCGGCAGAGCCCGGCGCGCCCAGAGGCTTCGAGAGCTGGCCGGAAAGTGATGCTGATCGGGTATGGCCTGTTGTGGCGACGAAGGCAACCAACCGCTGCACGACATTCAGGGTCGCCGCGCCGCCATCAGCCGCCGCCCCGCAGTCGGGCCGGTGCGGGAGACGCCACCGCTGGATGCATCATCTCGGGTGCGGATAGGTTTTGGGATGGTCTGTCACACGCGTCGTCCCCGACGCCGCCGGCCCTTCCCAGGCGCCCAGTACCTCGCCCTCACCACCAACGACATCACAGAACCGTCGACGTGCTGTGGGCCAGGAGCGTCGAGTTCCTCGCCACGCCCGAGAGCTACTACACCGATCCCGCGACTGCGCGCCAGGATCGGCCATGTCCGCGTGCCCGTCGAGGAAGGCGCTCCGCTCGGCATCCTCGCCGACGGCGACGTGGACGGTCACCTGCTGCAGATCGTCACCAAGCCGGCGGGTGACCGGCCCACGGTGTTCTTCGAGCGCCATGGCTCCCTGGACTTCGGCAGGGGGAACTTCCAGGCGCTCCTCGAGGCGATCGAGCGCGAGCAGGGGCGGATCAGCGTGGGCGGGACACGTACCTGCCACTGCTCGATCAGCACGAAACAGCAAGCGCCCCGCCAGGCCGAAGCCTGACGGGGCGCTTGTGCGGGACTCTAGTGCGGCCGCCGGTAGCAGCGAGTCAGCGACCAGATCCTCTGGTGTCCGAGCTGATCAGCTCAAGAACCGACAAGCTGGCGCAGCACGTACTGCATGATGCCGCCGTTGCGGTAGTAGTCGGCCTCACCGGGAGTGTCGATCCGGACGACCGCGTCGAACTCGACGCCCGTGTCGGTGGTGACCTTGACCGTGCGCGGGGTGGTGCCGTTGTTGAGCTCCTCGACGCCGGTGAAGGAGAAGGTCTCCTCGCCGGTCAGGCCGAGGGACTCGGCGTTGGCGCCCTCCGGGAACTGGAGCGGGAGGACGCCCATGCCGATCAGGTTCGAGCGGTGGATGCGCTCGTACGACTCGGCGATGACGGCCTTGACGCCGAGCAGCGCGGTGCCCTTGGCGGCCCAGTCGCGGGACGAGCCGGAGCCGTACTCCTTGCCGGCCAGGACGACCAGCGGGATGCCCTGCTCGATGTAGTTGCGCGAGGCGTCGTAGATGAACGACACCGGCGCGTCGGCCTGGGTGAAGTCGCGGGTGTAGCCGCCCTCGGTGCCCGGCGCGATCTGGTTGCGCAGGCGGATGTTGGCGAACGTGCCGCGGATCATGACCTCGTGGTTGCCTCGGCGGGAGCCGTAGGAGTTGAAGTCACGACGCTCCACACCGTGCTCGGTGAGGTACTTGCCGGCCGGGGTGTCGGCCTTGATGGCACCGGCGGGCGAGATGTGGTCGGTGGTGACCGAGTCGCCGAGCTTGGCGAGGACGCGGGCGCCGGCGATGTCGGTGACCGGGGCCGGCTCGTGCTGCATGCCCTCGAAGTACGGGGGCTTGCGGACGTAGGTGGACTCCGGGTCCCACTCGAAGGTGTTGCCGGTCGGGATCGGCAGCGACTGCCACTGGGCGTCGCCGGCGAAGACGTCGGCGTAGGACTTGTTGAACATGTCCTCGCCGATCGCGTTGGCGACGACGTCGTTGACCTCGGCCTCGGTCGGCCAGATGTCCGACAGGTAGACCGGCTTGCCGTCCTGGTCGGTGCCGAGGGCGTCCTTGGTGATGTCCACCTTCATGGAGCCGGCGAGGGCGTACGCGACGACCAGCGGCGGGGAGGCCAGGTAGTTCATCTTGACGTCGGGGTTGATCCGGCCCTCGAAGTTGCGGTTGCCGGAGAGGACCGAGGTGACCGCGAGGTCGTGGTCGTTGACGGCCTTGGAGACCTCCTCCGGCAGCGGGCCGGAGTTGCCGATGCAGGTGGTGCAGCCGTAACCGACCAGGTTGAAGCCGACCTTGTCGAGGTACGGGGTCAGGCCCGCCTTCTCGAAGTAGTCGGTGACGACCTTGGAGCCCGGGGCGAGGGTGGTCTTGACCCAGGGCTTGCGGGTCAGGCCCTTCTCGACCGCCTTCTTGGCCACCAGGGCGGCGGCGACCATGACGTACGGGTTCGAGGTGTTGGTGCAGGAGGTGATGGCCGCGACGGTGACCGCGCCGTGGTCGATCTCGTACGTGGTGCCGTCGGGGGCGGTCACGGTGACCGGGTTGGTCGGGACGCCGTTGGTGGACGCCGGGGCGTCGGAGGCCGGGAAGGACTCCTTGCCCGCCTCGTCGGCGGTGTCCACGTAGTTGCGGACGTCCGTCTTGAACTGCTCGGCGGCGTTGGCGAGGACGATACGGTCCTGCGGGCGCTTCGGGCCGGCGATCGACGGGACGACCGTCGACAGGTCCAGCTCCAGCTTCTCGGAGAAGTCGGGCTCGGCCTTCGGGTCCAGCCAGAGACCCTGCTCCTTGGCGTACGCCTCGACGAGGGCGACCTGCTGGCCGGAACGGCCGGTCAGGCGCAGGTAGTTCAGGGTCTCGTCGTCGATCGGGAAGATCGCGGCGGTGGAGCCGAACTCCGGCGACATGTTGCCGATGGTGGCGCGGTTGGCGAGCGAGGTGGCGGCCACGCCCTCGCCGTAGAACTCGACGAACTTGCCGACCACACCGTGCTTGCGGAGCATCTCGGTGATGGTGAGGACGAGGTCGGTGGCGGTGGTGCCGGGCTTGAGCTCACCGGTCAGCCTGAAGCCGACGACGCGCGGGATGAGCATGGAGACCGGCTGGCCGAGCATGGCGGCCTCGGCCTCGATGCCGCCGACGCCCCAGCCGAGGACGCCGAGGCCGTTGACCATGGTGGTGTGCGAGTCGGTGCCGACCAGGGTGTCGGGGTAGGCCTGGCCGTTACGGACCATGACCGTGCGGGCCAGGTGCTCGATGTTCACCTGGTGGACGATGCCGGTGCCCGGGGGGACGACCTTGAACTCGTCGAAGGCGGTCTGGCCCCAGCGCAGGAACTGGTAGCGCTCCTTGTTGCGGCCGTACTCCAGCTCGACGTTCTGCTTGAAGGCGTCGTTGGTGCCGAACTTGTCGGCGATGACGGAGTGGTCGATGACCAGCTCGGCCGGGGCGAGGGGGTTGATCTTCGCCGGGTCGCCGCCCAGCTCCTTCACGGCCTCACGCATGGTCGCGAGGTCCACGACACACGGCACACCGGTGAAGTCCTGCATGATCACGCGAGCCGGCGTGAACTGGATCTCCTGGCTGGGCTGGGCCTGCGAGTCCCAGCCGCCGAGGGCGCGGATGTGGTCGGCGGTGATGTTCGCGCCGTCCTCCGTGCGGAGCAGGTTCTCCAGCAGCACCTTCAGGCTGTACGGAAGGCGAGCCGAGCCTTCCACCTTGTCCAGCCGGAAGATCTCGTACGACTCGTCGCCCACCTGCAGCGTGCTGCGGGCGTCGAAGCTGTTCGCCGACACGACAGTCTCCTTCATTGATGTGCGCGTACCACCGTCATCGTGCCGCCACGCCGACTTGGCCGATCCAGTAAGGTCAGACTAAGTTAGGCATGCCTTACCAAGGTGGCGGTTGCGGTGCGCCTGGGCAGATATCTCGATGTCGAGATAACTCTAGTACACCGTCGCGCGTTGGTCATGCCCGGACCCGCTGTGCGGTGTGCCCCGGCGAGCCGGGGACGGTCCATCTCGTCGCGTCGGAGGCCTGCGCGGGCCCGGGCCCGCGGGCGACGGCGCAGGGACCGGGGAGGACACCGGGGCCGGCGAGGCGGACGTGCACAGCCGCCGCGAACTCCTGGAGGAGGTCTTCTTCCACCTCTACCTGCCCGGCCCCCCGTCCAGCATCCGCCGACCACGGGCGGCCGACGGCGGCCGCGCGGGGCCACGGCGCGGGGAAAGGGGCCGCAGGGCCGGGCTGAGAGCGCCGCGTCGGGGTAGCCGCAAAGCCATCGGCAAGCCTCACAGCGAGGTGGAAGGAGAAACCGTGCCCCTCACGTTCCGCAAGAGTTTCCGGATCCTGCCGGGTGTGCGCCTGAACATCAACCGGCACTCCTGGTCCATCACCACCGGCGGCCGGCACGGGCCGCGGCACACCCACAGCAGTACGGGACGGCGTACGACGTCGTGGGATCTGCCGGGCCCGTTCGGGTGGCGGCGCACCAGCACGGCCCGGCGCCGGTGACGGCCACGGGGTCCCGGCTCAGGAACTCTCGAGCCTGTTGTAGGCGATGAGGTCGGTCAGGAGGCGGGCGCCCGGGACGGTGGCCTCGGCCGGGCAGCAGCCGGCGAGGGTGGCCACCCGTCCTTGTTCGCTGCGTAGCTCACGCAGCGCCTACAGGAGGACGCGGGCCGCCCGGTTGGCGCGGGCGGCGGTGAAGGTGGTGTCGTCGATCACCTGGGCGCCGCCGTCCGGCTCCGGGTGCAGAGGGGGAACCCGGAAGGCGGATCGTCGGCGTGTCGGAAACCGCGTCAGAGCGTGTCAAGCGGGGCCTTCCGCGAGATGAGTTCGGAGGGGATGCCGGTCAGGCCGTCTCCCACGCCCGGACGGACGCCCGCGGCACCCTCGTTGAGCAGGCAGTTCAGGCTCCGGTCCAGCCGGCCGGCGGAGAGCACGCAGGTGCCGGTGGCAGCCTCGGCGACCGCGCCCCGGTGCCCCGGGGCGCCGACCGCGTGGACGCCGTCGGCGAACGGGCCGAACCCGTCGACGAACCGGTTGTCCTGGATCCTCACTTGCGGCGGACAGGATTTCCGCGCCTCCTCCGCTGTTTCGGCGGCGGCTCTGAACCGGTCGGCGCGGGCGCCGGTCAATTCACGGTGATGGGCGACGATTACGGAATCGATCCGCAACTTTTCGGAAACAGTGAGCTCGCTGTCCTCACGACCGGCGAGATCCGTAGGCGACACGGCCACCTCGAAGCAGTTTCCGATGGTGGCGTGTTCGTCCGGGACAAGTTCGGGTCGAGTACGGCTGGAGAGCCGGAGCCTTTCCGGAAGGCGAATGTCAAGATCCGTCCCGGAACCCGCCATCCGCACTTCTTCGCGGTTCAGGAGAAGTTGGGAGATGATCCGCCGTTTCGCGGCGATGCAGCCCGTTGTACCGATCTCGGAGAATCCTTCGAGATCGTATCGGGCGACCTGCGGATCGACGGAGAAGGAGGCCGGTGGAATCCACGGCACACTGGACGCGGAGAAGACGTCGCGCAGGGCCCGCCGAGACGGCGGCCGGACGTAGTCCAGCGGTACCGCGACCGCTCGCGGCGGCGTCGGCGTACGGCCGCCCAGTCCACCCTCGGACGTCGGCGCCGGCACCCCGTGTGCCGTCAGCCAGTCCGTGAGACCGGGCTCGTCAGTCCGGACACTCACTTCCTGAACTGCGCATACAGCGCCCGGATTGGCCAACAGCCCGTCACGCATCGGGCACCAGTGCGGCCGGGCGGGTGCGGGTCGGAATGTCACTCAGCCGGCTCCAGAGGACCGCGGGCGTCTGTCGCCGTACGGCCCCCCTCCGGCGGCCCCGCCGGGCTCCGGCCAACCGTCGGGAACCGTCAGGGCACGGCCGCACGGACCGCCGTCGCCCGCCACGCCTTCCGCCACCCGAATCATTCGGGATATGGGCGATCCCCACTGCGTGAGGGGAGACTGCGGGAATTCCTGGCGGCTGCCGCCGTCGGCTTTCGGGAGAGGCCGCCCGCGGCAGCTTCGGAGACAACGGACTGCGTATCAGATTACGTTGTGGATGATCGCGAGGAAAGGCTTGGAGTTCTCACCCTCGGGCGTCACGTCGGTCATTCCACGATCGACTTCGAGGGAGCCCAGCGGAGTGATCAATCGGGCTTGTAGAATTCCGGCGAACAGGGCGGTCTCAGTGGCTGCATGAGCATTTCTCGCATCTCCGACTCGAGCCTGGCGGGACGTGTCGGCGGGGAGCACCGGGAACCGGTCAAGTGCACGAAGGAAGGACCTTCGGACAATGGCCGGCGGAATTCCCGGCCAAACGTTGGGAGCGGCCTTCACGCGTTCCCACTCCCCCCTTGCGCGAGTCTGAACAACGGTCGACGGACCGAACGCCCGGGCCCGTTGACAGGGCATCACCCGAACGGACCCCCCAGCGGGCGCCATCTCATATCTGAGATAACCTCGGCCTCATGGCAGACGACTACCTCGTACGCATCGGCAAGCTCATCCGTGACGCCCGGCAACACCGCGGCTGGACACAGACACAGCTCGCGGAGGCGCTCGGCACCAGTCAGAGCGCTGTCAACCGCATCGAGCGCGGCAACCAAAACATCAGCCTTGAGATGATCGCTCGAATCGGTGAGGCCCTGGACAGTGAGATCGTCTCACTGGGCTACGCGGGCCCGATGCATCTGCGGGTGGTGGGCGGTCGCCGGCTGTCCGGCGCCATCGACGTGAAGACCAGCAAGAACGCGTGCGTGGCCCTGCTGTGCGCCTCGCTGCTCAACAAGGGGCGCACGGTGCTGCGCCGGGTCGCCCGGATCGAGGAGGTGTACCGCCTGCTGGAGGTGCTCAACTCCATCGGCGTGCGCACCCGCTGGATCAACGACGGCGTGGACCTGGAGCTGGTGCCCCCGGCCGACCTCGACATGGCGTCGATCGACGCCGAGGCCGCCGTGCGCACCCGCTCGATCATCATGTTCTTCGGCCCGCTGCTGCACCGCATGGACCAGTTCAAGCTGCCCTACGCCGGCGGCTGCGACCTGGGCACGCGGACCATCGAGCCACACATGATCGCGCTGCGCCGTTTCGGCCTGGAGATCGCCGCGACCGAGGGGCAGTACCACGCCCAGGTCGACCGCGCGGTCCGCCCCGGCCGCCCGATCGTCCTGACCGAGCGCGGCGACACGGTGACCGAGAACGCGCTGCTGGCCGCCGCCCGGCACGACGGCGTCACCGTCATCCGCAACGCGTCCTCCAACTACATGGTCCAGGACCTCTGTTTCTTCCTGGAGGCGCTGGGTGTCAAGGTCGAGGGCATCGGCACCACGACACTCACCGTGCACGGCGTCCCGAACATCGACGTGGACGTGGACTACTCGCCCTCCGAGGACCCGGTCGAGGCGATGAGCCTGCTGGCCGCGGCCGTGGTCACCGAGTCGGAGCTGACGGTCCGGCGCGTCCCCATCGAGTTCCTGGAGATCGAGCTCGCCGTCCTGGAGGAGATGGGCCTCGACCACGACCGCAGCCCCGAGTACAGCGCGGACAACGGCCGTACCCGCCTGATCGACCTCACGGTCCGCCCCTCCAAGCTGGAGGCGCCGATCGACAAGATCCACCCCATGCCCTTCCCCGGCCTGAACATCGACAACGTGCCGTTCTTCGCCGCCATCGCGGCGGTCGCGCAGGGCAAGACCCTCATCCACGACTGGGTCTACGACAACCGCGCGATCTACCTGACCGACCTCAACCGCCTCGGCGGCCGCCTCCAACTCCTCGACCCGCACCGGGTCCTGGTGGAGGGCCCGACCCGCTGGCGAGCCGCCGAGATGATGTGCCCGCCGGCCCTGCGCCCCGCGGTCGTCGTCCTGCTGGCCATGATGGCGGCCGAGGGCACGTCGGTGCTGCGCAACGTCTACGTCATCAACCGCGGTTACGAGGACCTCGCCGAACGCCTCAACTCGATCGGGGCGCAGATCGAGACCTTCCGCGACATCTGACGCACGGGTGCCGCCGCATCCTGCCCGACCTGCCGTTCAGCGGTGCAGGGAGGGGTGCGGCGGCGCCTGTGGGCCTTCTCCGGGACTTTGGGCCTGAGGTGGGCTACGACACTGGGCTTCCACACGTAGGAGTTGACGGCCCCCCCCACCTGCCCGCGCCCGGAGACCTCGGGCGCGGGCAGATCCGGCTGAACCCGAGAGGCGACCGGGTCGGCCCCCGGTCCCGCGGCACCCGACCACGCCGTGTCACCGGCAACACGCCGGAGCTTTTCTCCGGGTAAGCGACCGTCAGCCGCTCGTCGCGGCGGGCGGATGCGCCGGTGCCTGGACGAAGTGGACGTCCCTCACGTCGATGGCGACCATCAGGAGGCCCGGCCAGGCGCGGCCGGAGCTGTCACGGCGGAACGCCCTTCGCACCGAGGGCAGTCGGATCCCGTCGGCCTCGACGATGTCGTAGACGTACTGCGCGGCGGCGAACCCGCCGGCGACGTCGACGTGGTAGTCGTGCCTGCGCAGCAGGTTGTCGGGGCCGAAGTAGAACTGCTGGTGCTCGCTGTGGCTCGGGTTGGTCGGCGGAAAGGTCACGTCGAGTCCGTGCCAGACCTGGTCGCCCTCGTGCCACGGCGCGATCTCCGTCACCTCGAACCCCGGCAGGGTGAACAGGAACGGGGTGGTGAAGTACGTCCACATCGCGTACCCGTTGAAGTAGGCACGGTCCAGCGCGTCCCACGGAGTTTCGAGGACGTGGCCGGCGAACGACTCGCGCGGGTTGTCGCGCTCGGCCACCGTCTTCCCGTCGGTCGTCACGATCCTCAGGTGGTCCGGCGTGAACTCGGACCTGCGGTCCGCGGCGCCGAACGGGAAGAGCGAGGCGCGCTCCTCGTGCAGCCATACCGTCTGCTGCCTCGGCGCGGGGTCCTGCGGAGTGCCTTTGATCACGAACAGTTCCCCGCCGCTGACGACCGTCGCCGTCACCTTCGTGAACCGGTTCCAGCGGTCGAGGCCACCGTGCGCTTCGAGGACGTCCTCGAGCAGGCTGGGCATCGGTCGGTTCACTGCGCTGCTCCCTCCGTCAGTCGGTGAGTTCCGCCGGGACCGGCAGGCCGAGGTGGTCGAGGAGGGTGGCGAGCTTGCGGTCCAGTTCGCGGCCCACCTGCGTGATCTCGTCGCGTCCGAAGCTGCCGAACTGGTCGCTCGGCCGGTCGACGGAGAAGCGGGCGGGCCCGTCCGGCTCGGCCCAGATGACCGTGTGCAGCGGGGCGTAGAGCAGGATCGAGGGCTCGTACCGGTACATCCGCTCGGCGATCGTGTGATTGCCCATCAGATAGCTGGTGCACATCGCGTCGTCGCCGGCGAGCGGGAAGAGCTGGTCGGCCTGGCCCCGGAAGTAGACCAGGAAATCGAAGGGCGCACTGGCGCTGATCAGTTCGAGCATGTCGGACCAGGGAGCCCGGCGCCGGACGAGTTCGTCCACCCGGTCCGTCGGGACGGGCGGGACGGCCTGCTCGTAGCGGGCCCGCAGCGCTCTCGGGTCCTCACCTGATTCGAGGGTGAACCGGGTGGTGCCGTAGCGCACCGTCCGCGTCTGCTGCGTCATGGGGATCTCCTCCTCGTGGGACGCACACCGTCGTGGGCGGCGGCTCCTCGCCCGGCTTTCCTGGGTTCAGACCTGGACAAGACCTGGACAAGACCGCCGTCGACGCAGAGTTCGGCTCCCGTCGTGAAGGAACTCCGGTCGGAGGCGAGGAACACGGCCGTGGCGGCGACCTCCCCGGGGCGTCCTGTCCTGCCGAGGGGAATGTCGTCGGCGAGCCGGTCCGCCGGCTGTGGTTCGCCCTTCACCGGGCTGTCCAGGCCGCGGATGCCGGGGGGTCTGTCGGTCCCGGGCTCAACTGCTCCTCGGTGATCTCCCCCAGCCGCGCCGGCTCGGCGCCGCCGGCGTCGGCGACGACGACCTCCAGCGCGGCCGGTTGCGAGACATCGCTCTGTATGCCGATGGCCCGCCCCCCGAGGGTCTGCACAGCCGCGTCAAGTTCGGCCTTGCGCCGGCCCGTGACGTACGCGGTGGCGCCCTCCTCGGCGAACCGGCGGGCTACCGCCAGACCGATCCCGGTCGAGCCGCCGGTCACCGGGCTGATCTTGCCGTCCAGCTGTCCCATGATGTCCACGTCTCCCTCGCGGCGACTCGCCCAGGGGCACGCCGACGAACCGGCGCGTCGCCAGGGAGCCGCAGCATCCCGACCGCCGGTGGAATCCTCCGCCGTCACACCGCACGGGCCGCACGTTCTGGGTGGATTCGTACCCATCAGTAAAGAACCTTGAGCGGGGCGCTGCAACCGGATGGGGAACGGGCTGGGTAACCGGCCGGGACAGGAGACCGGACATCGGGGCACGTCCCGCCCGTGGGACCCGCCGCTCCGCCCGGCCCTGCGTGCATGGCGAGCAGCCCGGCCTGTGACGCGGCTCCCGCAGCGCAGCTTCTCCATGATCTGCGAGACATGCGCCTTCACGGTCGGCAAGCGCGGGCCCAGCCGCCAGCCGATCTGGGCGTCGCTCAGGCCGTCCGCCACCGCGGCCAGCACCTCCCCGTATGAGGTCCGCGCACCCGCCCCCCGACTTTGGTATCCCCCCGCCTCGTCCGTGCGGCGCAGGGGTCCGGGCGGCCGGCCGGACTCGGTGCGGCCGTTGCGACGGCCGCGGCGCGCGTCGGTCTCAGCCCTCCGCGTGGGGAGGGCGACGGCCGGCGCCCTGCTGCTGCCCGCGTTCGGCGGCCCGGACGATGTTGCGGGCCATGCCGCCGAAGACGACCGCGTGGAAGGGCGAGACGCTCCACCAGTAGAGCTGGCCGAGCAGTCCGTGCGGGTGGAACAGGGCCCGCTGCCGGTAGCGCGCGCCGGCGCCCTCGTCGTCGACGCACATCTCCAGCCAGGCCAGCCCGGGCAGCCGCATCTCGGCACGCAGCCGCAGCAGCCGCCCGCGTTCGATCTCCTCCACCCGCCAGAAGTCCAGCGAGTCACCGACCCGCAGCCGGCGCGCGTCACGTCGTCCGCGGCGCAGGCCCACCCCGCCGGCGAGGCGGTCGAGCCAGCCGCGTACCGCCCAGGCCAGCGGGAAGGAGTACCAGCCGTTCTGGCCGCCGATGCCCTCGACCACCTCCCAGAGCGCACCGGGGGCCACCTCGGCGTGGCGTTCGCGCACGTCCGTGTAGAGGCTGCCGCCCGCCCACTCGGGGTCGGTGGGCAGCGGGTCGCTGGGAGCGCCGGGCACGGCGGCCGAGGACCAGCGGGTGACGACCTGGGCGTCCCGCACACGCTGCAGGGCGAGGGCGACGGCCCGGTCGAAACCGACCGGGTGGCCCGGGGGGCTCGGCACGTACCGCCCGATGTCCTCCTCCCGGCACACCACCTCGTATCGCAGCGACTCCGTCAGCGGGCGGGCGATGGCGGCCGGTACGGGGGTCACCAGGCCGACCCACTGACTGGACAGGCCGGGTGTGAGCACCGGCACGGGCACGATGAGCCGCCGGGGCAGCCCGGCGACGGCGGCGTACCGGTGCATCATCTCCAGGTAGGTGAGCACCTCGGGGCCGCCGATGTCGAAGGTGCGGCTGACGTCTGGCGGCAGGCCGGCGCACCCCACCAGGATGCGCAGCACGTCCCGTACGGCGATGGGCTGGATGCGGGTGTGCACCCAGCGCGGGGTGACCATCACCGGCAGCCGTTCGGTCAGGTAGCGGAGCATCTCGAAGCTGGCCGAGCCGGACCCGATGATGACGGCGGCCCGCAGCACGGCCGTCGGCACACCCGAGCCGAGGAGGATGTGGCCCACTTCGGCGCGCGAGCGCAGGTGCGGCGACAGGTCCTGCTCGGGCACGCCGGCCGGGGTCAGGCCGCCCAGGTAGATCAGGCGGCCGACACCGGCCCGGCGGGCCTGCTCGCCGAAGACAGTGGCCGCCTCCCGGTCGGTGCGCTCGAAGTCGCGGCCGGCGCCGAGCGCGTGCACCAGGTAGTAGGCGACGTCGACGCCCGCCAGCGCCGCCGCCACCGAGTCCGCGTCGGTGACATCGCCCTGTACGACCTCCACCTGCCCGGCCCACGGCTGGTCGCGCAGCTTCCGGGGCGTGCGCGCCAGGCAGCGCACCCGGTACCCGGCGTCCAGCAGCTCCGGCACCAGCCGTCCGCCGATGTAGCCGCTGGCCCCGGTCACCAGACAGGTCCGCGGAGCCGGGGCAGCGGTTCCGTTCACGTTCTTCGTCGTCCCGGCCGTCTCGTCCGCCACGCGAACCGCCTCAGTCGTCGTCCGTGCGCCCTTGCCGCCTCTACACCTCTACGGTGCCGCCGGCCCGTGCGGATGCACCGGGCGACTGCGCCGTCCGGGTGACCCTGGGCTCTCGCGGGTGGCGCCGGGGTTCACCGTGCTCTCGGCGGTGCGGTGGTGGCGCGGACGACGAGTTCGGGGTCGAAGAGGAGTTCGCCGACGGGCACGTCGCGGTGGGCGAGGAGGGCGAGCACACGGCGGGCGGCCTCGGCGGCGAGGCGGTCGGCGGGCCGTGGTGCGCGGCGGATCCACGAAATCCGTGATCATCGAGCTGTCGTGGCCGACGACCGACACGTCACCGGGCACCTCGCAGCGCTACCGGCGCGCCCCGCGGATCGCCGTCGGCGCCATGCAGTCACTGGCCGCCACGATCGCCGTGGCACCACGCGCCGGCGACGCGACGGCGGCGGACTGACCGCCCTCGGCCGTGCAAGGCCTGCCGCACACCCACTGCCCCGCATCCTCGATCCCCGCCGGGCCGGCGACTCCCCGAAGCCCCTGACCCGCCGGTCGGCCGGCCGATTGCCGACCGGCCCGGACGCGATCCCGATCCGCCAGTGCCCCGGCCGGAACGGATGATCCACCGCCGGCTCGGCCGCCGAGCAGGTCGTCCGTGGAGAACACCGGAGCCTCACCACCGCCCTCGACCTGCCCGTTCGCCCCCACGAACGGGATCCGCCGCGAGCGCAGCAGCTCGTACGCCTGCGGGTAACGAGTCGGCCGTAGCGCTCCGCCGGGGGCCGGGGTGCGGCGCCGTTGTAGCTGGTCGCGCAGTTCCCCGAGCTCCTTTGGGGTGCTGCTCAGCCGAGGGACTCCGCCATCGCCGTCAGCCAGTCGTCGACCGGTCCTGCCGTCAGCAAGCCGCTGCCCGCGCCGGCGAGTTGGCCGGCGGCCGGGCGGAGCGCGGTCAGGCAGCGGTGCAGGGTGGGAGAGTCACCGAGTTCCAGGGCGACGGCCGCCATGACGCACCACAGGGCCTCCTGCACGAGGTCGGCAGGAGGTTCGGGCAGCTCGCGAAGCGCGTCGCGGGCTGCCCTTTCGTCGTCGGCGGCGAGGGCGAGCGCGGGGCGGATCCAGCGGAGGTACGGCCCCCAGTCGGCGCCCGGGTCGACGGCCTCGCGGATGCCGTGCGGCCGCCCCGCCAGGCGGAGGCAGAGCAGCGCGAGAGGCAGCAGGCCGTCGCGCACCCCGGGCATGCCGGAGCCGTCGAGGAGCCGGCCGACCTCGCGGTAGGCGGCCTCGGCGGCACCGGTTCCTCCGCCGCCGTGCGTGGTCCCGCCCGTCGCCGCCAGGCGCAGCGCGCGGTACCCCTCCGTGAACACCTCCACCAGGGGCAGTTCATGACGGTCCGCCAGCCGGTCGGCCGCCGTCGCGTGTGCGTCGGCCGTGGCGAAGTCGGCGAGAGCGGCGCGGGCCTGCGTCCGGATCAGGTGGCCGAGTACCTCGTAGGTGGCCAGGCCGTGGCGGGCGGCGAGGGCGACCAGTTCGGTGCCGACGGTGTCGCGGCGCGGGGCGAGGCCGGTCCGGGCGCAGGACTGCATGAAGACGCCGTTGAGTGCGAAGGCGAGCAGCGCCGGGTCGTCCAGCCGGCGGGCGAGGTGCTCGGCCTCGGCGGCGGCCGCCACGGCCCGGCCGGACCTGGTGCCGCGGGTCTCCAGGGCGACGGTGGCGAGCAGCCGGCAGCGGGCCGCGTCCTGGGCCGGGGTGGCGGGGAGGCGGACGAGCGCCCGTTCCGCGGCCCGGACGATGCGGGCGGCACCCGGCTCGTCGTCGGAGCGGGGCCAGATCGCGGGGACGTCGTAGGCGCCGATGACCCGGGCGGTGAGTTCCGGGTCGCCGGTCTCCTCGGCCGCGGTGATCGCGGCGAGCCGGTGTTCGCGGGCGGCGGCCGGCCCGCCGGAGCCGGTCACCGCGAGGGTGCGCAGCAGTCCGACGGCCGATTCGAGCCGGGCCCGGGCACCGGCGGCGACGTTGCGGTCGTACGCGTCGGCCGCCCGGGACCAGACCTGGGCCGCGGCGCTCTCCGGTTCCGCGTCCAGGCCGGGGTCCTGGGCGAGGATGCCGGCCTCCAGGCGGCGCAGCGCCCGGCCCGGGTCGAGGCCCAGCCGGCCGGCGAGGGTCGCGCGGGCCCGGCGCAGCACCGCGAGGGCGTCGCCCTGGCGACCGGTCCGGTAGAGGGCGAGCGCCAGCAGCCGCCAGGCCTCCTCACGCCAGGGGTGCCCGGTGAGGTGGGCGTCCAGGTCGGGCACCGCCTCGGCCGCCCGGCCCGCCGCCAGCAGCGCCCCGGCCCGCTGCTCCACGGCCCGCAGCCGCAGTTCGGTCAGCCGCGCCCGCTCGCCCCCGCACCACTGCTCGTCCGCGAAGTCGGCGTAGGCGGGCCCCCGCCACAGGTCCAGCGCCTCCCGCAGCCGGTGCGCGGCCCGTGCGGGCTCCTCCTGCGCGGCGGCCGCCACGGCCTCCTCGAAGAGCCACGCGTCGACCGCCTCCGCGCGCAGGGCGTAGCCGGGGCCGTCGGTGACCAGCAGCCGGGCCGGGGTGCGGGGCGGCCGGTCGGGTTCGAGAGCCCGCCGCAGGTCGCCCACGAAGGTGCGGATCGCGCCGACGGCGGCGGGCGGCGGCTCCTCCCAGAGGTCGGCGACCAGCCGGGCGACGGGCACCACGCGCCTGCGGGCGACGAGCAGCCGGGCCAGCACGGCGCGGTGCCGGGGGCCCTTCAGGGCGAGCGGGAGGCCGGCGCGCTCGGCCGTCACGGGTCCGAGCACCCCGAAGGCGACCTGGTCGATCCTCACCCGCCCACCGTACGTGCTGCTGATCGGCTGCTGATCCGGGCACGGGAGCCTCGGCGCATGAACATTCCCGGATTTCAGCGGCACCGCGTCCCGGTCGCCGACGGCGTCGCCCTGCACACGGCCGTCGGCGGCACCGGCAGCCCGGTCGTCCTGCTGCACGGCTTCCCCCAGACCCACCTGATGTGGCGGCACGTGGCCGCCGGCCTGGCGGCGGAGCACACCGTGATCTGTCCCGACCTGCGCGGCTACGGCGCCAGCGACAAGCCGGCCGACGCGGACGGGACGTCGTACGCGAAGCGGACCATGGCCGCCGACATCGTGGCGCTCGCGCGGGCTCTCGGCCACGAGCGGTTCGCGCTGGCCGGGCACGACCGGGGCGCGCTGGTCGCCTTCCGGGCCGGCCTCGACCATCCGGACGCGGTCACGCACCTGGCCCTGCTGGACGTGCTGCCGACCCTGGACATGTGGGAGGTGCTGCGCGGCGCCACGGCCGCGGTCGCCTTCCACCTGTACCTGATGGCGCAACCGCCCGGTCTGCCGGAGGATTTGATCGGCGCGGCCCCGGACCTGTTCTTCGGCCACTTCCTCGACCTGTGGACGCGCGACCCCGGGGCGATCCCGGCCGACGTCCGCGCCGCCTATCTGGCGGCCTGCCGGGCGGCGGTGCCCTCGATCGTGGCCGACTACCGGGCCTCGGCGGGCGTCGACACCGAGCACGACCGGGCCGACCGGGCCGCCGGGAACGTGCTGCGCATGCCGGTCACCGTCCTGCAGCAGGACTGGGGCGCCGCCCTCGGCTACGACGCGGCCGCGCTGTGGCGGGCCTGGGCGCCGGATCTGGAACACCGCACGGTGGACTGCGGGCACTTCATGGCGGAGGAGGCGCCGGACGAGGTGGGCGCGGCGCTGCGGAAGCTGCTGAGCCGCTGACGGATGCGGTCCGACGGTCGGGCGTCGGGCGTCCGGCGGTCGGGCTTCGGGCGGTCGGCGGTCGGGCGTCCGGCGGTCGGCGGTCGGGCGTCGGGCGTCCGGCGGTCGGCGGTCGGGCGTCGGGCGTCGGGCGGTCCGGCACCCCTGCGGCGCCGGACGGCCCGGAGAGGCGGTTCAGGCCTTGGTGAGGGTGATGTCCTGCCGGCCGGAGGCGTGGAAGAACGGCAGCGGCAGGCCGCCCGTGTTGCGCAGTTCCAGGATCGTGGCCTCGACGTTGGCCGCGCCGGGCTTCAGCTTCTCCGAGGCGACCTCGCCGGTGTTCTCCCAGTGGTGCTCGGCGCCGTCGCAGACGGCCTGGGTGCCGCCGATGCCGTGCCGGAAGTTCGGGGAGTCCTGGCTGAGCGACGCGCTGATGAACACGGGGCCGGTGGCATCGGTGCAGGTGTAGGTCCCGGACAGGGTGACGGTGCCGTCGGCGGCGAGCCGGCCGGTGGAGTCGACGGTGACGGACTCGGCGGGAGCGGCGGCCGGAGCGGCGGTGGCGGGGGCGACGGCGGCGCACACGAGGGCGGCGGAGCCGAGGGCTGCGGCGAGGGCGGGGCGTAGGGGCATGGTTTCCTTCCCGGATCATGAGGGGGCATGCCCTGGATACCGGGCGGCCCGGCCGGGGAGCGTGACCGTCACCCCTTCGGTGGCGCGTCCTGCCGCACCGGGGAAGACCCCGGAGCGTGTCCCGGAGCCGCGGCGGCCGTCGTGGGAGCGTCCGGGAGTTGTCCGCGTGTTGTCACAGGTCGCGGCAGACGGTTCCCCGGCGTTCACGGCGGGAGCATGGTCTGGTCATGCCGGTCGGCGACCGTGCCGGAGGCAGACCCGTGGAGGTGCGCCATGTGTTCCCACCAGTCCCCGAGCGCGACGGCCGACCGCGGCCCGGTGCACATCGTCGCCGCCCACCCCGAGCAGGGCTGGACCCTGCTGTGCGACGGCGCGATCGTCTTCGACGACACCGGCGAGCTGCACGCCGACGGCAGCGTGGTCCCGCCGCACCGCGGCCCGGCCGGCCGCCTCGCCGTCGCCGCCTGACCCGGCCCCCGCCGGCCTGCGCGGGGCGTCCGGGACGGGCCCCCGGAACCCTGACTCTCATTCAGCCGTGCACCGAAGGTGACCAGCAGCGATGCCGGGGACCTAAAATGATCAACGTGCCCGAGCAACACGCCCCGAGGTCCCTCATCGTCACGCTCTACGGCGCGTACGGCCGCTTCCTGCCCGGCCCGGTGCCCGTCGCCGAGCTGATCCGCCTGCTGGCCGCCGTGGGCGTGGACGCCCCCTCCGTACGTTCGTCGGTGTCCCGGCTGAAACGGCGCGGGCTGCTGGCACCGGCCCGGACCGCGCAGGGCGCCGCCGGGTACGAGCTCTCCGCGGAGGCACGGCAGTTGCTCGACGACGGCGACCGCCGGGTGTACGCCGCCGCACCGCCGCAGGACGAGGGCTGGGTGCTCGCGGTGTTCTCGGTGCCCGAGTCGGAACGGCAGAAGCGGCACGTGCTCCGCTCCCGGCTGGCCGGACTCGGCTTCGGCACCGCCGCGCCGGGCGTGTGGATCGCCCCGGCCCGGCTCTTCGAGGAGACCAGGCACACCCTGCGCCGGCTCGGCCTCGACCCCTACGTGGACTTCTTCCGCGGTGACCACCTCGGCTTCCAGCCCACCACCGAGGCCGTCGCCCGCTGGTGGGACCTGACGGCGATCGCCAAGGCCCACGAGCAGTTCCTCGACGCGCACGAGCCGGTGCTGCGCGGCTGGGAGCACCGCGCCGACACCCCGCCCGAGGACGCCTACCGCGACTATCTCCGTGCCCTCGACACCTGGCGCCACCTGCCGTACACCGACCCCGGGCTGCCGACGAACCTGCTGCCGGCCGACTGGCCGGGCACCCGCTCGGCGGCCGTCTTCCGTGCCCTGCACGAACGGCTCCGGGAGCCCGGGGGCGTGTTCGCGGGCCTGCGAACGCCTCCCGGTGACACCGCCGAACGGCCTCTGTGAACGGGGGGGGCCGCAACGCCGAGCCGCTCCCGCCGGACGCCCACGCGGTCTGCCGCCGTGCCGGCGCGTTCGTCCTGATCGGCCCGGCGGACGGCGCCACGCCGACCGCGGGAAGGGTCGACTTCGGCTGATCCCCCAGTCGCGGAGGAGCCCCCGGCTTCCGGGGGCTCTTTCGTGTGCACGGCGTCACAAGGTCACGGCACGTCAATAACGCGGTAACAGCGGAGCCCGATGTGCGAGACGGGCCCACGGGCGGGGTAAGCCACCCGTTACCGGGACGAAGGCCCGTCAGGGGGGCGCCGACAGCGTCCGGGACGGGGCCCGTACCATTCCTACAGTTGAAAGCAGGACATGCAGTGATCGCCTGCGCCATGAACGGAATCGCCGTGTACGAACCACCTTCCGCCGCCTCCTGGCGTATCGCGCTGCCGCACACCGTCGCGGCCGTGCCGGTCGCCCGTGCCCTGGTGCGCTCGGCGATGGAGGAGGCGGACCACGCGGCCGACCCCGACACCGCCGAACTGCTCACCGCGGAACTGGTCGCCAACGCCGTGGAGCACACCGCCGGCAGGGGGCCCATAGAGCTGGTCGTCGAGCTGGTGCCGGGGGGCTGCAAGGTCGAGGTGCACGACCCGGACCCGGCGCCGCCCGGGCACCTCACCCGTCCGGTGATCGAGGAGCCTGACCCCATGCAGGAGGGCGGGCGCGGCCTGCTGCTGATCCGCGCCCTCAGCTCGTCCTGCGGGCACCGCCCCACCGAGTCCGGCAAGGCGGTGTGGTTCAGGCTTCCTGTAGTACCGCGTCAGTGGCGTCCGGCGTGACCGGCCCGGCGGTGGCCAGCGTGGAGTTCCGGCGGCCGTAGCCGAGGTAGACCAGCAGGCCCACGACCAGGAAGACGGCGAACTGGAGCCAGGTCGTCCACCCGGTCTCGTACATCAGGTAGAGGCAGAAGGCGACGCCCAGCAGCGGGGCGACCGGGTAGAGCGGCACCCGGAAGGTGCGGGCGAGGGCCGGTTCGCGGCGGCGCAGGGCGATCACCGCGATGTTCACCACGGCCATGATCGCGAGGGTGCCGATGGTGCACAGGTTCATCACCGCGTCCAGCGAGGCGAAGGCCGCGGGCAGCGCGAAGACGGCCGCGACGATCAGGGTGCCGGCGACCGGGGTGGCGGTCCTCGGGGAGACCTTCTCGAAGACGCGCGGGATCAGGCCGTCCCGGGACATGGACATCAGGATGCGGGTCTGGCCGTACATCACCGCGAGGACGACGGAGGCGATGGCGACGACCGCGCCGAAGGCGATCACCCCGCCGCCGATCGCGGACCCGGTGACCTGGTTGACGACGTAGGAGAGGGCGGCGGGGCGGCCCGCGACCTGGCCGCCGCCGATGGCGCCGATGGCGGCCAGCGCGACCGCGCAGTACAGCAGGGTGACCACGCCCATGCAGACGAGGATGGCGACCGGGATGTCCCGGCGCGGGTTCTTCGCCTCCTCGCCGGCCGTGGTGATCGCGTCGAAGCCGATGTAGGAGAAGAACGCGGCGGTGGTGCCCGCGCCGATGCCGCCGAGGCCCGCCGGGGAGAACGGGACGAGGTTGCCGTCCTTGAAGGCGCTGAAGCCGATCGCGCAGAACGCGAGCAGGATGACCAGCTTCACCGCGGCCATCGCGGCGGTGGCCCGGGCGCTCTCCCGGACCCCGCGCACCAGCAGGACGGCGGCCATCGCGATGACGATCACGGCGGGCAGGTTCACGATCCCGCCGTCGCCGGGGCCCGCGGACAGGGCGTGCGGCAGCTGGAGGCCGGTGAGGCTGTGCAGCAGCTCGTTGACGTACTGGCTCCAGCCGACCGCGACGGCGGAGATCGAGACGCCGTACTCCAGGAGCAGGCACCAGCCGACCAGGAAGGCGGTGGACTCGCCGAGCCCGGCGTAGGCGAAGGAGTACGACGATCCGGAGACCGGGATCGCGCCGCCCAGCTCGGCGAAGGAGAGGGCGGTGAAGACGCAGGTGACCGCGGCGAGCACGAAGGAGACGACGACGGCCGGGCCGGCCTGGGCGACCGAGTCGGAGAGGCCGACGAAGATGCCGGTGCCGACGATCGCGCCGATGCCGAAGCAGATCAGCTGGAACAGGCCCATGGTGCGGCGGAGGCCGTGACCCTCCCGGTCGGCGCCGGATTCGGCCACCAGGAGGTGGGGGGACTTGATGCGGGGCATGCGGGTGGTGCTCGTTTCTGGTGGTGCGGGTGCGATCCGGGGTCGGCCGCGGCGGCGGCTCCGGCGTGGGGTGGTGCCGGGCCGCCGCACAGCATAGGGGCAATGAACAGCGCTGGTCAGGCGAGTGTGGCCACCAGCACGGCCTTGATGGTGTGCATCCGGTTCTCGGCCTCGTCGAAGACCACCGAGTGCTCGGACTCGAACACCTCGTCGGTGACTTCCAGTTCGGTCAGGCCGTGCCGCTCGTGGATCTCCCGGCCGACGACCGTGCCGAGGTCGTGGAAGGCCGGCAGGCAGTGCAGGAACTTGACGTCGGGGTTGCCGGTGGCGCGCAGCACGTCCATGGTGACGGCGTACGGCCCGAGCAGCGCGATGCGCTCGTCCCAGACCTCCTTGGGCTCGCCCATCGACACCCAGACGTCGGTGGCGACGAAGTCGGCGTCGCGCACCCCGTCCTTCACGTTCTCGGTGAGCGTGATCCGGGCGCCGGACGCGCCGGCGAGCTGCTGGGCGAGCTCGACGATGGTGTCGTCCGGCCACAGCAGGCGGGGCGCGACGATCCGGACGTCCATGCCGAGCAGGGCGCCCGTGACGAGGTAGGAGTTGCCCATGTTGTAGCGGGCGTCGCCGAGGTAGGCGAAGGCGATGTCGGTGAGCGGCTTGTCGCTGTGCTCGGTCATGGTGAGCACGTCGGCGAGCATCTGGGTGGGGTGCCACTCGTCGGTGAGGCCGTTGTAGACCGGCACCCCCGCGAACGCGGCGAGCTCCTCGACGACGCCCTGGCCGTGCCCGCGGTACTCGATGGCGTCGTACATCCGGCCGAGGACCCGGGCGGTGTCCTTCACCGACTCCTTGTGCCCGAGCTGCGATCCGGCCGGGTCGAGGTAGGTGGTGGCGGCGCCCTGGTCGGCGGCGGCGACCTCGAAGGCGCAGCGGGTACGGGTGGAGGTCTTCGCGAAGACCAGCGCGATGTTCTTCCCGCGCAGGTACTGCGTCTCGGTCCCGGCCCTCTTGGCCGCCTTCAGCTCGGCGGCCAACTCGACCAGCCCGCGGAACTCCTCCTGGGTGAAGTCCAGCTCCTTGAGGAAGTGGCGGCCGGCGAGGGCGGTCGGGACAGTCGCCATGGGGGCGCTCCAGCGGTGGGTCGGCTTCGGGACTTTGGAAGTCTATACGATGTTCCACATTTCTATACAGGACCGTCGGGCCCGCAAGGTCATCGAGCCCTCCGCACGACTCGACCGACACCACCCGCCGCGCCGGTCAGCGGCAGGGTCGACCTGCGCCGGATCAGGCCGCCGCGCCGTCGGCGCACCCGCGTACCGCGTGGCGCGGTCGGTGGGCACCGCATCGCCCGGCAGGCGGTCCCCCTCCAGGGTCACCGGGTCGCACCACGACAGACAGCGGCTCACGCGGCTTGCGCGGCGCTCCTCACACGGCATCCCGCTCCACCGGGCAGCTCATGCACCGCGGCCCGCCCCTCCCCCGCCCCAGTTCGCTCCCGGGGATCTCGATCACCTCGATGCCCTGCTTGCGCAGATGTGTGTTGGTGGTGGAGTTGCGTTCGTAGGCGACGACGACGCCGGGTTCGACGGCGAGGACGTTGCAGCCGTCGTCCCACTGTTCGCGTTCGGCGGCGTGCACGTCCTGGGTGGCGCTCAGGACCCGGATCTCGCTGAGGCCGAGGGCGGCGGCGATCGCCCGGTGCATGTGCTCCGGCGGGTGGTCGGTGACCTTGAGCTCCTTCTCGCCGGCGCCCGGTTCGATGGTGTACGAGCGGAGCATGCCGAGCCCTGCGTACTGGGTGAAGGTGTCGCCGTCGACCATCGTCATCACGGTGTCGAGGTGCATGAAGGCGCGCCGCTTCGGCATGTCCAGGGCGACGATGGTCCGCGCTGAGCCGGCCGCGAACAGCTTGTGCGCGAGCATCTCGACGGCCTGCGGGGTGGTGCGCTCGCTCATGCCGATCAGGACCGCGCCGTTCCCGATCACCAGGACGTCGCCCCCCTCGATGGTGGAGGGGTAGGCGGCCTGCCCCTCCGACCAGACGTGGAACGTTTCGCCGCGGAACAGCGGGTGGTGCCGGTAGATCGCCTCGAAGTGCACGGTCTCGCGCTGCCGGGCGGGCCAGCGCATGGCGTTGATGGAGACGCCGTCGTAGACCCAGGCGGAGGTGTCGCGGGTGAAGAGGTGGTTGGGGAGCGGTTCGAGGAGAAAGTCGTCGAGGTCCATGGCATGGAAGCGGACCGAGGTGGGCTCCTCGTGGGCGGCCAGGAACTCCCGCTTGGTCATGCCGCCGACCAGCGCCTCGGCCAGTTCGCCGGCCGGCAGTTTCTCGAAGGCGGCGCGCAGGTGGTCGGTGGCGAGCGGGCCGTACTCCTTCTCGTCGAAGACCCGGTCCAGGACGAGGGTGCGGGCGGCCTCGATCGCCAGCGCCTCTTCGAGCAGGTCGCCGAAGAGGTGCACGGCGACCCCGCGGTCGCGCAGCACGTCGGCGAAGCCGTCGTGCTCGGCCCGCGCCCGGCGCACCCAGAGGACGTCGTCGAAGAGAAGGGCGTCCTTGTTGCTCGGGGTGAGCCTTTTGAGCTCCAGATCCGGCCGGTGCAATATGACGCGGCGCAGCCGCCCGGCCTCGGAGTCGACGTGGAATCCCATGCCTCCATCCTGACCATCGACGACCGCGTTCACCCCCTGCTCGACCGTTTCTTGTTTCTCGTCCCCTTGACGACAAGCAGGCTCGAGATTATGGTCAACATGACTCTTAAAGCGAGGGGGCGGAACCGATGGCCGACATCACCCGGCGCCTGGGCTGGCGCCATCTGCGCGGCGCGCCGACGGCGCACGTCAGACACCACAAGGGCGAGAGCCTGCTGCACGACGGGCCGGGGCTCAGCTTCTGGTTCCGCGCGCTGACCGCGGCGATCTCCGAGGTCCCGGTCGACGACCGTGAACTGGCGATGACCTTCCACGCCCGTACCGCCGACTTCCAGGACGTGGCGGTCCAGGCGACCGTCACCTACCGCGTCGGCGACCCGGCCGTCGCGGCCGCCCGGCTCGACTTCTCCATCGACCCGGACACCGGGGTCTGGCGCGGTACCCCGCTCGAACAGCTCGGCACCCTCCTCACGGAGACGGCCCAGCAGCACGCGCTGGACGCGCTGGCCCGCACCCCGCTGGCGGAGGCGCTGGTCGACGGGGTGACCGTGGTCCGGGAGCGGATCGCGGCCGGCCTGGCGGCGGAACCGCGGCTGCCCGCCACCGGCATCGAGGTGGTGGCCGTCCGCGTGATGGCGCTGCGGCCCGAGCCCGAGGTGGAGCGGGCGCTGCGCACCCCGGCCCGCGAGCAGATCCAGCAGGAGGCCGACCGGGCGACGTACGAGCGGCGCGCGGTGGCCGTCGAGCGGGAGCGGGCGATCGCCGAGAACGAACTGGCGAGCCAGATCGAACTGGCCCGCCGCGAGGAACAGCTCGTCGACCAACGGGGCACCAACGCGCGGCGCGAGGCGGAGGAGAACGCGGCGGCCGACGCGGTCCTCGCGGAGGCGGAGGCGTCCCGGACGGTGAAGCTGGCGGAGGCCGAGGCGGCCAGGTCCGTGAAGCTGGCGGACGCGGAGGCGGCGCGCACGGTACGGCTCGCGGAGGCGGAGGCGTCCCGGTCGGTGAAGCTGGGCGAGGCGGAGGCGGCGCGGGCGGTCACGCTGGCGCGGGCCGAGGCCGCGGGGGCCCGGGAGGTCGGCGAGGCACGGGCCGCGGCACAGGCGGCCTGGCTGCGGGTGCACGGCGAGGCGGACGTGGCCACGCTGCACGCCCTCACCGGCGCCCGGCTCGCCGAGAACCTGCCGCGCATCGACAGTGTCACGGTGTCGCCGGACGTATTGACCGGGCTGCTCGCCAGGCTGGGCGGGGAGCGGGAATGAGCCTCGCGCCGCGGGCCGTGCTCGTCCACCGGACCACGGAGTACGAGGAGCTGGTGGCCCGGCACGGCACGCACGGCCAGGCGGCCTTCTTCCTGGCCTCCCGGGGCCGGGACATGGCCGAGGTCGCCGACCGCCACCGGCGAACCCGGCGGGCGCTCGCCGAGGTGACCTCGGCGGTGCCGCTGGCCTGGCGCCAGGCCCGGGTCGAGCGGGCCGACCTGGACCGCTTCCTGTTCGCACCCGAGGACGTGGTCGTGGTGGTCGGCCAGGACGGGCTGGTGGCGAACGTGGCCAAGTACCTGGACGGGCAGCCGGTGATCGGCATCGACACCGACCCCGGCCGCAACCCGGGCGTGCTGGTCCGGCACCGGCCGGAGCAGGCGGCCGTACTGCTGGCCTCGGTCGCCGCCACGGCCACGGGTGCCGACGAGCTGACGATGGTCGAGGCGGTCGCCGACGACACGCAGCGGCTCGTGGCGCTCAACGAGATCTACCTCGGTACCGCCGGTCATCAGACCGCCCGATACCGCCTGGGCCTGGAGGGCGACGGGGGTGTCGTCGAGGCCCAGGCCTCATCCGGGGTGCTGGTGGGCACCGGCACGGGGGCCACCGGCTGGCTGCGCTCGGTGTGGCAGGAGCGTGGCGCCCGGCTGCCGTTGCCCGCCCCCACGGAGGACCGCCTCCTCTGGTTCGTCCGGGAGGCCTGGCCGTCGCCGGCGACCGGGACGTCCCTGGTCGCCGGCGAGCTGGCGGCCTCGGCGGCCCTGACCCTCACGGTCGAGTCGGACCGGCTGATCGCCTTCGGCGACGGCATCGAGACCGACGCCCTGGAGCTGACCTGGGGGCAGACGGTCCGGGTGGGGGCGTGCGCGCGGCGGCTCCGGCTGGTCGGCTGACCGGCCGGGGCCCGTCGCTCACAGCCGCGGGTCGACCGGCTCCGACTCCAGGGCCAGGACCCCGAAGACCGCCTCGTGCACGCGCCACAGCGGCTCGCCGTCCGCGAGGCGGTCCAGGGCCTCCAGGCCGAGGGCGTACTCGCGGATCGCCAGGGACCGCTTGTGGTTGAGGAAGCGGCCGCGCAGGCGGGTGAGGTTGTCGGGGCGCGTGTACTCGGGGCCGTAGATGATCCGCAGGTACTCCCGCCCGCGGCACTTGATGCCGGGCTGGACGAGGCGGCCCTGCGGGTCGCGTACCACCGCACCGGCCGGCTTGACGACCATGCCCTCGCCGCCCCGGCCGGTCATCTCCAGCCACCAGTCGACGCCCGCCCGTACCGACTCCGGGTCGCCGGTGTCGACGTGCAGGCGGCGGGTGGTCTGCAGCAGGCCGGTCGGGTCGTGCTCCACCAGCCGGTCCAGCAGAGCGAGTTGCTCCTCGTGCGGGAGCGCGGCGAGGCTGCGGCCCTGCACCGCGAGGATCTGGAAGGGGGCGAGGCGCACTCCGTCCAGGCCGTCGGTGGTCCAGCAGTAGCGGCGGTAGGCGTCGGTGAACGCGGCGGCGTCGGCGGCCCGCTCGCGCTGCCGGTCGCGCAGTTCGCCGATGTCGACCCCGCGCCCCGCCGCCCGCTCCAGGGCGGCCAGCGCGCCCGGGAAGACCGCGCCGGAGGCGGCACCGACGGCCGCGTACTGGGCGCGCAGCAGGCCGGAGGCCTTGAGCGACCAGGGCAGCAGTTCGGCGTCGAGCAGGAGCCAATCGGTGGCGAGTTCGTCCCAGAGACCGGCCGCGTCGACCGAGGCGCGGATCCGGCCGAGGATCTCCTCGGTCACCGACTCGTCGTCGAAGAACGGGCGTCCGGTGCGGGTGTAGAGAGAGCCGGTCGGGCCGGGCGGGACACCGAAGCGCTTGTGCGCGACCTCCGCGTCCCGGCACACCAGCGCCACCGCCCGCGAGCCCATGTGCTTCTCCTCGCACACCACCCGGGCGACCCCGTCCGCCGCGTACTGGGCGAAGGCCTCCGCCGGGTGCTCCAGGTAGCCCTCCACCTGGCTGGTGGCCGTCGGGGCCATGGTCGGCGGCAGGTACGGCAGCAGGCGCGGGTCGACCGCGAAGCGGCTCATCACCTCCAGGGCGGCCGCCGCGTTCTCCTCGCGGACCGCGACCCGGCCCTGGTACCGGGTCTCGACGACCCGTCGGCCGTGGACGTCCGCCAGGTCCAGCGGGCGTCCGTCCTGGCCGCCGGGCGCCTCGGTCCGCAGCGGGCGGGCCGGCTCGTACCAGACCCGCTCGGCCGGCACGTCGACCAGTTCCCGCTCCGGCCAGCGCAGCGCGGTCAGCTTGCCGCCGAAGACGGCGCCGGTGTCCAGGCAGATGGTGTTGTGCAGCCAGCGGGCCTCCGGGACCGGGGTGTGGCCGTAGACGACGGCCGCGCGGCCCCGGTAGTCCTCGGCCCACGGGTAGCGCACCGGCAGGCCGAACTCGTCGGTCTCGCCGGTGGTGTCGCCGTACAGCGCGTGCGAGCGGACCCGGCCGGAGGTGCGGCCGTGGTACTTCTCGGGCAGCCCGGCGTGGCAGACGACCAGCTTGCCGCCGTCGAGGACGTAGTGGCTGACCAGTCCGTCGATGAACTCCCGTACCTGTGCCTTGAACTCCTCGCTCTCGCCGTCCATCTGCTCGATGGTCTCGGCGAGTCCGTGGGTGTGCTGGACCTTGCGGCCCTTGAGATATCGGCCGTACTTGTTCTCGTGGTTGCCCGGCACGCACAGCGCGTTGCCCGACCCGACCATGGACATCACGCGGCGCAGCACGCCGGGGCTGTCCGGGCCGCGGTCGACGAGGTCGCCGACGAAGACCGCGGTACGGCCCTCGGGGTGGACGCCGTCCTGGTAGCCCAGCTTGGCGAGCAGGGACTCCAGTTCGCTCGCGCAGCCGTGGACGTCGCCGACGATGTCGAAGGGGCCGGTGAGGTGGGTGAGGTCGTTGAACCGCTTCTCGGTGACGACGGTCGCCGATTCGATCTCCTCGACACCGCGCAGGAGGTGCACCTTGCGGAAGCCCTCGCGCTCCAGGTGCCTGACGGAGCGGCGGAGTTCGCGGATGTGGCGCTGGATGACCCGGCGGGGCATGTCGGCCCGGTCGGTGCGGGCCGCGTTGCGTGCGGCGCACACCTCCTCGGGCACGTCGAGGACCACGGCGACGGGCAGCACGTCGTACTGCTTGGCCAGGTCGACCAGCCGGCGCCGGGACTCCTGCTGCACGCTGGTCGCGTCGACGACCGTGCGGCGGCCGGCGGCGAGCCGCTTGCCCGCGATGTAGTGCAGGACGTCGAAGGCGTCCTTGGTCGCGCCCTGGTCGTTCTCGTCGTCGGAGACCAGGCCCCGGCAGAAGTCGGAGGAGATGACCTCGGTGGGCCGGAAGTGGCGCCGGGCGAAGGTGGACTTGCCGGACCCGGAGGCGCCGACGAGGACGACCAGGGAGAGGTCGGTGACGGGCAGGACCCGCCCGGTGCGCTGTGTCTCGGTCATGCCGCCTTCGCCTCCTTCGCAGAGAACGTGAACGTGGCCATCTGGGTGGGCGGGCCGACCTCCGGGTCGTCCGGGCCCACGGGGAGGAACTCGACGTCGTAGCCGTGTCGTCCGGCGACCCGGTGGGCCCACGCGCGGAACTCCTCGCGGGTCCACTCGAAGCGGTGGTCGCCGTGCCGGGTGTGGCCGGCGGGGAGGGTCTCCCAGCGGACGTTGTACTCGACGTTCGGGGTGGTGACGAGGACCGTGCGCGGGCGGGCGGCGCCGAACACGGCGTACTCCAGGGCGGGCAGCCGCGGCAGGTCGAGGTGCTCGATCACCTCGCTGAGCACGGCCGCGTCGTATCCCTTGAGCCGCTTGTCGGTGTAGGCGAGCGAGCCCTGGAAGAGGGTGACGCGGGCGGCCTGCCGCTCCCCCATGCGGTCCAGCTTGAGCCGCCGGGAGGCGATGGTGAGCGCCCGCATCGACACGTCGACGCCGACGATCTCGGTGAAGGACGGGTCCTTCAGCAGCTCCTGCACCAACTGGCCCTGGCCGCAGCCGAGGTCGAGGACGCGGGCGGCGCCGGAACGCCGGAGCGCGTCGAGGATCGCCTCCCGACGCCGCACGGCGAGCGGGGTCGGCTTCTCCTCGGTCTCCGTCTCCTCCTCGACCGCGTTGTCGATCTCCTCGACCTCGCTGTCGTCGGCCTCGGCGAGCCGGACCAGCTCCAGCCGTTCCATCGCCTGCCGGGTCAGCGACCAGCGGCGGGAGAGGTAGCGGCTGGTGATGAGCTTCTGCTCGGGGTGGCCGGGCAGCCAGCCGTCACCCGCGCGCAGCAGCTTGTCGACCTCCTCGGCGGAGACCCAGTAGTGCTTGGTGTCGTCGAGGACAGGGAGCAGCACGTACAGGTGGCGCAGCGCCTCGGAGAGGGTCAGCGCCTCGGACTCCAGGACCAGGCGGACGTAGCGCGAGGCGCCCCACTCCGGGAACTCGGCGTCCAGGGCGACCGGTTCGGCGGTCACCGTCCAGCCGAGCGGCTCGAAGAGCTTCCGTACCAGGTCGGGGCCGCCACGGGCGGGCAGTGCGGGCACCTCGATCCGCAACGGCCGTGTCCGCGCCGGAGCTTCGGGGCGGGCCTTGCAGACGCCGCGCACCGCGCTGGAGAACACGTTGCCGATCGCCACGGCGAGCAGCGAGGAGGCCGCGTAGGGGCGGTCGTTGACGTACTGCGCGAGCGCCGCGTCGGGTGCGCCGCCGCGTCCGTTGCCCTTGCCGCGCCGCACCAGGGCCACCGCGTCCACCTCCAGCAGCAGCGCGGCCGTGCAGCGCTCCGCATCCGCCTCGGGGTAGAAGACGTGCGCGACGCCGTGCGAGGTGGTGAAGGACTGCGCGTTGTCGGGGTGCTTGTGCAGCAGGAACCCGAGGTCGGTCGCGGGACGTTCGGGGGTGCCGGTGGTGGTGATCGTCAGGAACACGGTGGGTCGCCTCGGAAAGGAGCAGAAAGGGACGCGAACGCGCTGGTCGTGCGCTTGTCCGCGGCTCCAACGTACCCAGGGGCACGGGGCGGCCGCGCGGAATTTCCGCGGGAGCCCGTCGTGACGGGGGGGGTTAGTGGCGGGTGGTCAGTGCCGGGGCTCGTCGTCACCGGGGTCGGGGAGCCCGCCGGCCGGCAGGTGTTCGGCACCGCCTTCGAGCGCCCGGGCGTGCTCGGCCGAGCGGGGAAGCATGGTCTTCTCGTAGTCGTGCTCGTAGTCGTGGAGGGCGTCGTCGACGGTCGCCGCGTTCGCCAGGGCCAGCGCGAGGTCGCTCGCGTCGAGCATGGCGAGGTTGACGCCGACGCCCAGCGGCGGCATGAGGTGGGCGGCGTCGCCGGGCAGGGTCACGCTCGGGTCGTGCTGCCAGGTGTGCGGCACGGGCAGGGCGAAGACCGGGCGGTCGACGTAGGGGCCGTCGTTGTCGGTGATCAGTTGCTTCATGCGGGGTGCCCAGTGGGCGTAGCTCTCCAGGAGCCGGCCGCGGACGGCGTCGGTGTCCTTCGGCGTCAGGCCGCTCGCGGCGATCCAGCCGGCCGGGACCCGCTGGATCAGGTAGACGCGGACCTGGTCGTCGCCGTTGCGCTGGGCGAACAGGCGCCGCCGGACCGGCCGCACCGGCCCCGCTCAGCGGCCGGCCCGCTGCCAGGCGCCGACGCCCAGCTTGCCCGTGGTCCCGAGATCCAGACCCGGCGTGACCGTCACGGGCGCGGCGCCCGGCTTCGCCAGGACCCGGACGTAGGGCACGTTCACAGCCGTGCCCGCCAGGGTCGTGTTGCGCCAGATCAGGCCGGAGAGGGCGGCTTCGCCGGGCTTCAGGGTGAGCGGGCTCGGCGGGTCGTCGAAGCCGGTTCCCATGGCGATGGCGTCACCGCCGTGCAGGACCCGGATGCCGTCGACGGGCTCGCGGTCCTCGTCCAGCAGGCTCAGCTCCGGGTAGCCGTCGAGCGTGTAGTCCCGCGTGCCGCAGTTCTCCAGGTGGAGCCCGACGACCCGCAGGCCCATCGCGGCGTCGCCGTCGTCGGCCCACAGCCGCACACCGGAGGCCGGGCAGGCGCCCGTCTCGGACGGGGCCTGGTCGGCGGGGACCTTGGTGACCTCGGCCACCTTCACCCTGGTCACCGGGGAGGCGCCGGGAGCGAGCACGCCCAGCTCGACGGTGCCGGCGGTGCTGTGGCCCGGCCGGACCCCGGGCACGGTCACCTTCTTGTTGCCCATGACCGCGCCGGTGTCCGTCGTGAAGTCGAAGCGAACGGTGTAGGTCATGGCCTCGTCGCCGTCGTTGCTGACCTGGTAGGCGGCGGAGATGCCGGAGTCGCCGGGCAGCCGGTCCGCGTGCACCCGGCCCAGGGAGGCGGACGGGGCCGGGGAGGCGGAGGGGATGGTGACCGAGGTGATCCGGACGCCGTCCACCGGGGGGTCGGTGACGGTGACGCGGGGCGCCGGGACGGCCGCGCCGGCCCCACCGCCGGTGTCCGGGTGCTCCGTGCCGCAGGCAGTGGCCAGGAGCAGGGCGGCGGCGGGGACGAGGAGAAGGGGGCGGGGTCTGCGCATCCGGCCACTTCATCAGGGGCGGACACCGGACGACTGTGACGGAAGCCACAGCTCCGGCCACAGCCCTGTCACAGCGGGCCGGATGCGCGAACCCGGGCGGCTACGACAGCTGCGACTGGACCTGGGCGGAGATCAGCTCCAGGTGGTCCAGGTCGGAGAGGTCGAGGATCTGGAGGTAAAAGCGGCCGGCGCCGATCTCGGCGTAGCGGCCGATCTTCTCGACGACCTCGGCGGGGGTGCCGGCCAGGCCGTTCTCCTTCAGTTCGGCGACCTCGCGGCCGATCGCGGCGGCACGGCGGGCCACCTCCTGGTCGTCCTTGCCGACACAGGCGACGAGGGCGTTGGAGTACGTCAGCTCGTCCGCCCCGCGCCCGGCCGCCTCGACGGCGGCCCGCACCCGGCCGAACTGCCGCTCGCTGTCCTCGACCGAGGCGAACGGCATGTTGAACTCGTCGGCGTACCGCGCCGTCAGCTTCGGGGTTCGGGTGGCGCCGTGGCCGCCGATCAGCACCGGGATCCGCGCCTGGGCGGGCTTGGGCAGCGCGGGCGAGCCGGTGAGGTCGTAGTAGGTGCCGTGGAAGTCGAAGGTGTCGCCGAGCTTGGTCTCCCAGAGCCCGGTGACGATCGCCAGCTGCTCCTCCAGACGGCCGAACTTCTCCTTCGGGAAGGGGATGCCGTACGCCTTGTGCTCCTCCTCGAACCAGCCCGCGCCGAGCCCCAGTTCGACCCGGCCGCCGGACATCTGGTCGACCTGGGCGACCTGGATGGCGAGCACCCCGGGCAACCGGAAGGTCGCCGCGGTCATCAGGGTGCCGAGGCGGATGCGCTTCGTCTCGCGGGCGAGTCCGGCGAGGGTGATCCAGGCGTCGGTGGGGCCGGGCAGGCCGTCCACGTCGCCCATCTTCAGATAGTGGTCGGAGCGGAAGAAGGCGTCGAAACCGAGGTCTTCGGTGGCCTTGGCGACGGTGAGGAGGGTGTCGTAGCTCGCGCCCTGCTGGGGCTCGGTGAAGATACGAAGGTCCATACACCTATCCTGCACGGCCCCCGCCCCGTCGACCGCATCGGCACCGCCCGTCGGGGGCCGCCGACCCCGGGTGAATGTCGTCAACGGCGGGCCCGCGGAGCGGTGACCGGCCTCCGCGGTGATCGTTGGGTGGGGGGAGCCGGGCCGTCCGGCACCCGCGCCGGACGGTCGCCGTCGCCGCGCGTCGTTCGTGGCCCGCCGCCGACGGCGGGCCGGGGGGCCGAGGAGGCCGTCTTGTCCGAAGAGTCCGTTCCACAGCAGGGTGGCCCCTCGTCCGGTCAGCCGAAGGGACTGCTCCAGCAGATGGAGGAGCTCATGGCGGCATTGAACGCGAACCTCTCCGCACTGGACGCGGACCTGCAGCGGCCCCCGCGGGAAAAGGCCGATCTCGGCCGGGAGGCGCGTCCCAGGTCCTAGGGCTGCCGGGCGAGGTGGACGGGGCCGGTACGTCGTTCGTCCACCGGCCGGTGGGGGTTGATCGCGCAGGTCCCCGCGCCCCTGAAAAGGGCGGTCACCCCGGCGCCTTCAGGGGCGCCGGGGGTACCCCCCGGCCGAAAGCCGGGTGAGGAACAGCGCGACCAGCCATGGCGGCGTCGCGGACGAACGACGACGCCTCGCGGCTCTTCGAGCGGAACGCTCAGCCGTCACGGACCTCCTCCCGGGCCGCCAGTTTGCGGAGCATCTCCAGGACCCGGTCCCGGGACTCGTCGGCCGCGTCGATGGCTTCCATGCACTGCCAGTACGTCGCCTCGTCGGCCGCGACGCTGGCCATGCCGACCAGGGCGATGCCGGCCTCGGCGAGGAGGCCGCCGAGGCTCAGCAGGGTCTGGCGGGCGTCGTCCAGTTCGGTCAGCTGGGCGGCGCGCAGGGTGCCGGGGTCCAGGTCGGGGGTGCCCAGCACGCCGCAGCCGCGGCCCGCCAGCTCGGTCAGGCCGAGCGCCTCGCCGCGCAGCTCGGGCGGCCCGGAGACGGCCAGCCGGCTGCCGATCGCCTGGGCCAGGGCCTGGGCCTGCCACACCTCGGTCATCATCTCCGGACCGCCCGCACCGTGCGCCAGCGCCTGTCTGCTCGCCCCGATGAGCCGCATCGCGTCCATCCGTCGCCCCGTCCCCGTCGGTCCGAACTGCCTTGCCGCACTCAGTAGTTCACTACCCAGAGTGAGGGTTCCCGAGTCGCGGGGCCAGAGGAAGGCGGAAATCTGTGGACAACAATTCGGATTCGGGCGGAACACGGCTACTGAGTGTTAAACCGGAGTGCCGGACTCCTCGCCTCGGGTGCCCGACGGTCCGTCAGGCGGGCGGGAAGCGGTGCTCGTTGCGGTCGATCTTCGCGGCCAGCGCGGCCAGCGGGTCGACGTCCAGGACGTCGCAGAGCTGCAGGAGATAGGCGAGGACGTCGGCGACCTCGTCCAGGACCCGGTGGGCGGTGCCGGGGTCGGCCATCACCCGGGACGACTCCTCCGGGGTCAGCCACTGGAAGATCTCGACCAGTTCGGACGCCTCCACGCTGAGGGCGGAGGCCAGGTTCTTGGGGGTGTGGTACTGCCGCCAGTCGCGGGCGGCGGCGAACTCGGCCAGCCGGCGCTGGAGTCCCGCCACGTCCAGGGGTTCTTCGGTCACGTTTCCAGGTGTACCACCGTGATAGCCGCCGCCTCGGCCCAGGACGCGTCGCTCACCGCGCCGACCAGCCGGATGTGGCCGCGCTCGCCCATCAGGACGGCCGTACGCAGGAGTTCGGCGCGCTGGCCCGGGTCCAGGCCGCGGTCGAAGCCGTCGGCGAGGACGGTGAGGCCGCGCATGGCGTCGGGAACCTCGCCCGGTGCGTCGACCGCCAGAACGCCGGGCCCGGTGAAGAGGACCAGGGCGAGGGCGAGGTAGCGCAGTTCGCCGTCGCCGAGCCGGTCCAGTTCCGTGCGCCGGCCGTCGCCGCGGTCGAGGAGCGCCCGTACCGTGCCGTCGCCGAGCGGTTCGGCGAGCAGGTCGACGACGGGGCCGGCGCAGCCGGTTCGCACCGCGTCGACGAGCAGGCCGTGCCGGCGGCCGCATTCGGCGCGGGTGCGCCACAGGACGTCGGCGAGGTTGTCGCAGCCGCGCAGCAGTCGGCCGGAGCCGGTGCGGACGGGGGCGCGCATGCCATCGGGCCGCGGGTCGCAGGGGAACACCGACCGCAGGGCGACGACCATCTGCTCGGCGGCGGCGAGGACCCGCCGCTGTCCGTCCGTCTTGCCGGCGACGCGCAGGGGCAGCAGGGCGGTGCCGAGGCGGTCGTCGGGGAGCGGGGCCCGGGTCACCGGTGCGGAGCCCGCGGTGTGCCAGGCGGCCTGCACGGCCGGGCGGCTCGGGTCGCGCAGCGCGGTCTCCAGGAGCACCAGGCCGCCCGCGGTCAGCCGTTCGCCGACGACGCGCAGTTCGGGCTCGGCCTGGACGGCGAGGTCCAGCCGCACCGGCCCCTCGGCACCCTCGGCCGTACAGCCGATGCGGAAGCCCCGGCGCCGCTGCGCGTCCGGCCGGGCCCCCTCCGGCACCAGCGCGCCCGGGTCCGGGAAGACCTCCGCGAGCGCGGCGCCGCCCCCGAGCCGGGCGAGCGCTTCGTAGGCGGCGAGCGCCGTGCTCTTCCCGCTCCCGCTGGGCCCGGCGAACAGGGTGACCTGCCCGACGGGAAAGGTCGCCCCACGGTGCCGGGCGAAGGTGGACAGCCGGAGTTCGGTGACGCGGGGGCGCGGGTCACGACGAGGGGTGGCGGCGGGGGCGGGGAGAGGGGCGGGTGCGGCGGCCGGGGGAGTGTCCGTGCGGGCCGAGCGGACGCGCGGGAGCGTATGCGAGAGGCCGGCGGCCGCGCCGGAGCGTGCCGGGCGGGGCCGCCCGGGGGCCGGACCATCGGCCTCCGCGGACGCGTTCGGCGCCGTCGACGGCCCCCCGCCCTCGGACGGCAGCGGGAGCGACGGCGACGGCGTATGGCCCGCTGCGGGACGGGCGGAGGGAGAAGGACGGGACGCGGGCGAGGCGGAGGGCACGGCCATATGCGGACCGTAGGCCTCCGGCTGCCCGGCGAACCGTTCCGCCCGTCGGCCCTTCCTTCGATCGGGGGATGCCCCGCGGTCCCGCGAACCGGCCCGGTCGCCTGCCGGACCGGCGCTCAGCCCCCGGAGACCCCGGCCCCCTCCATCAGCCCGCCGACCTCCGTGCCGGGTGGGGTGAGGAGGAAGACGTTGCGGTCGACCCGGTGCATTCCGCTGGCCAGGCCGAAGACCACGCCCGTGCTGAAGTCGAGGACGCGCTTGGCGACCTCCGTCTCGGCGCCGGTGAGGTCGAGCAGGACCGGTATCCCGGCCATCAGCGTCTCGGCGACGTCACGGGCGTCGGCGAAGACGTTGACCCGCAGCACGACGAAACGACGGCGCGTCTCGGTCTCCGCGTCCGGCAGCGCCCGGTGGTCCACCGCCGACGGCCAGGCGTCGCGCCCCCGCAGCGGCACTACCTGGGCGAGCCCTTCCCACTGTTCATCGGTGACGTCGTAACGGCTCACCGGCTCCCCCTGACCTGACTCGCACTCGATGCCTGCACCAGCCAATTCTTACGCCAAGTCACCCGTTCGGCCCAACAGCGACACGAAGCGCGCGCGTTTCCAGGCACCCCGGCCGGAAAGAAAGATCTTGTTACTATTCAGGCGATTGCCGCGCATTAGGGGCCTCTTACCGCCCTCACACCGGACTCTTCTCCTCCTGACGTGCCCCGTTCACCGCTCGCGATTACCGTCCGCTCCGTGCACTTGGCAGAAACGCAACAGGTGACACCCGACCGGCGGACACAGTCGGTGGTGTCCGCCGCTCCGGGCGATGCCGGATCCCCCGCCCCCTGGCACCGCGTCCTGACCCTCCTCGCCGACATCGGCCTGTTCATCGGCACCCGGTCGGCGTGGACGCAGGCGGTGACGCACCACCAGGTCCTGGGGGCCCTGATCTCCCTCTGCTACGTCTCGATCCTGGTGACCGGGGTGCTGACACTGACCGTCCGCAGCACCCGGTCGCTGGCCCGCCTCGACCTGGTGGTCCTGGTCACGGCGGTGACGCTGGCGCTGTGCGCCTGGGTGCTGAACCACAACGGCGGCGACGAGGGCGTCCTCACCACCCAGGCCGCCAGGGAACTCGTCGCCGGCCACCCGGTGTACGGGCAGCCCTGGCCGTGGCTGTTCGGCGGCAAGGGGGTCGCCCTGACGCCGACCATAGGCGGGAGTTACGACTACACCTACGGCTATCCCCCGCTGGCCCTGCTGCTGACCGTCCCGTTCCTGTGGCTCGGTCACCAGGGCGCCCCCGCGACGGCGGTGTGCGCGGGCGCCCTGATCGCCGGCACGGTCGCGCTGTGGCGGATGCTCCCGGTCCCGTGGCGGTCGGCGGCGACACTGTCCTGCCTGGGCTTCGGTTTCCTCTCCACGTACTCCCGGGTCGGCTACCCGGCGGTCATCGCCCTGGCGCTGCTGATCCCGGTGGTGGTGCGCTGGCCACGGATCGGGCAGGGCGGCCGGCTGGGCGCGGCCGGGATCGCGCGGGCCGCGTGCCTGGGGGCCGCGTGCGCGGCCCAGCAGCTGCCGTGGTTCGTCACACCGTTCCTGCTGGCCGGCGTCTACGCCGTGCGGCGCGGGGAACTGGGCGGCCGGGCCGCCGCCCTGGTGGTGCTGCGGGTCACCGGCGTGGCCGTCACGGTGTGGCTGCTGATCAGCGCGTACTTCATCGCCTCCGAGCCCGGCCGCTGGCTGGGCGGGATCGCGCTGCCGCTCACCCAGGGTGCCGTGGTGCACGGCCAGGGCCTGGTGGACATCACGCTCTACTACACGGACGGCAGCGACCGCATCGACTGGTACTCGCACGCGAGCATGCTCCTGGCGGCGGCCCTGCTGGCCCTGTTCGTGTTCTTCGTGCGGCGTCTGGGCCCGGCGGCGACCGTGCTGCCCTGGCTCGCGTTCTTCCTGGCGACCCGCTCCCAGGACGGCTACTACCTGATGATGACCCCGCTGTGGCTGGCGGCGGCCGTGACCGTCCCGCTCTCGGAGTTCGAGCACGCCTGGCAGCCGCGCCCGGCCCTGCTGTCCGGGCCCCGCCGCCGCCCCGCCCTGATCGCGACGGTCGTCCTGCTGCTGACCCCGGCTCTGGTGAGCGCGGCGCTCGCGGCGTCCGGGCGGCCGCCGCTGCGGATGGAGATCACCGCTCTGCGGCGCACCGGGCACCAGGCCGAGGTGGTCAGGGCGATGACGCTCAAGGTGGTCAACACGGGGAGCGTCCCGCTCACCCCGCACTACACGCTCACCACCGGCCAGGGCATGAGCAAGTACTGGCTGCTGGTGCGGGGTCCGGCGACGATCCCCGGGCACGGCACGGCGAGTGTCGAGATCAAGCCGTCGAACGGCCGGTTCGGCATCCCCGCCAAGCCGAGCACGCGGATCCGGCTGCGCGCCTTCACCGCGGACCCGCAGACGCTGTCCAGCAAGGACGTCAAGCTCCGCAGGACGGCCCGCTGAGCGCTCTGCCGGATGCCGGGGCGCTCCGCCGGAAGCGCCTTCGGCCGGCGGTGCCCCCAGCGCCCCTCACCCTGCGCTTCAGGCCGCCGTGCGGGTGAAGCGCAGGGTGGCGGTCACCGTCGTCGGGCCGCCCATCATGCGCATCTGGTTGAAGGTGATGCCGAACTCCTCGCGCACCACCTGGAACTCGGCCTCCAGCGTGAGCCCGTCGGCGTCCGCCGAGACCAGCTTCGCGGTGGCCTTCTGCGGCCTGCTGACGCCCCGGACGGTCAGCTGCCCGTCGACCTGGACCTCGTCACCGGTGTGCCGGGCGCTGCGCACCGCGAAGGTGATCTCCGGGTGGTTGCCGGCGTCGAAGAAGTCGGCCGAGCGCAGGTGCTCGTCGCGCTTCTTGTTCCCGGTGTCCAGGGAGGCCGCGCCGATCGTCACGGTTCCGGTGGCGGTGCCGTCGGCGGTGACCTCGCCCCGGCCGGTGACGCCCGCGAAGGTGCCCTTGACGGCGACCAGGCCCCAGAAGGTCTTGTGCCGGACGGCGACGGTGGAGGCGGTCGGGTCGAGCTGCCAGAGGCCGGTTTCCACGGTGACGGTCATGGCCGTACTCCGATTCATTGATGGTTCAAATTTGGATGACTACAGGGACGGCTGCACGCTAGCCCAATATCCAAATTTGGACAACAGGTAGACTCGACGCCATGGCCGCCGCCCAGGAACACCCCGCAGAGCTGCCCGAATGCCCGTCCCCCGCGGGCGGCGGGCTGCTCCCGGCCGAACTGCGCGCCTGGATGCTGCTGCTGGCCGCGACCGGTGCCGTGGAGCAGCGGCTGCGCTCGGTCGTGAAGGAGACCCTGGACGTCTCGCACGACGAGTTCCTGATCCTGTGCCTGCTGGCCGAGGTACCGGGCGAGGGGCTGCGGATGACCCGGATCGCCGAGCTCCTGGGCCGCCCGAAGACCCGCCTCACCTACCAGATCGCCTGCCTCCAGCACGCCGGTCTGGTCACCCGCAAGGCCGCCTGCGGGGACAAGCGGGGCATCGAGGTCGCCCTCACCGACAAGGCCCGCCGCCAGATCCGGGACGCCTCCGCCGCCCTCGCCGAGACGGTCGGCCAGGCGGTCGGGCACGTCATCGGTCCGGAGCAGCGCAAGGCGCTGTGCGCGCTGATCCCGGAGCTCGCCGGCGACACGCCCTGACCGTGGAAATCCGGCCACTTCACCCCCGGGAGGCGCAGGTCACAACCACGGAGAGGGCAAGGTCACAGCCCTGCCACCCGTGCACTTTTGGCGCTCTGCCCTAGCATCCGAGCATGACGGTCCTGCCTGACGACGGGCTCTCACTGGCCGCCGAGTTCCCTGACGCGACGCAAGAGCAGTGGCAACGCCTGGTCGAGGGTGTGCTGCGCAAGTCCGGCAGGGAAGTCTCGGGCGAGGCAGCCGAGGACGCCCTGTCCACGACGCTGGAGGACGGGCTGCGCACCCGTCCCCTGTACACCGCGCGCGACTCCGCACCCGACCCCGGTCTGCCCGGCTTCGCGCCGTACGTGCGCGGCGGCCGTCCTCAGGGCGGCGTCGCGGACGGCTGGGATGTACGGCAGCGGCACACGGCGGCTCCCGACGGCGCCCTCCTGGCCGACCTGGAGAACGGCGTCACCTCGCTCTGGCTGGTCGCGGGCCGGGGCGGCATCCCCGTGTCCGGCCTCGCCCGCGCCCTCGACGGCGTCTACCTGGACCTCGCCCCGGTGGTCCTGGACGCCGGCCAGGACACCGAGGCGGCGGCGGCCGAGCTGTTCCGGCTGTACGACGAGAAGGGCGTCGACCCCAAGGCGGTCCGCGGCAACCTGGGCGCCGACCCGCTGGGGTACGAGGCGCGCACCGGCACCGCGCTGCCCTTCGCGCCCGCCGCCGAACTGGCGAAGCGCTGCGCCGCGGAGTTCCCGGGCCTGCGCGCGCTGACCGTGGACGCGCTGCCGTACCACGAGGCGGGCGGCTCGGCCGCGCAGGAACTGGGCGCCTCGCTGGCCACCGGCGTGGCCTGCCTGCGCGAGCTGACCGAGGCCGGCCTCGGCATCGAACAGGCCCTCGGGCAGCTGGAGTTCCGGTACGCGGCGACCGCCGACCAGTTCCTGACCATCGCCAAGCTGCGCGCGGCCCGCCGGCTGTGGGCGCGGGTCGCCGAGGTCAGCGGGGCGGCCGGCGCGGGCGCGCAGGTGCAGCACGCGGTCACCTCGCCGGTGATGATGAGCCGCCGCGACCCGTGGGTGAACATGCTCCGTACGACGGTCGCGACGCTGGCCGCGGGGGTGGGCGGCGCCGACTCCGTCACCGTGCTGCCGTTCGACCACGCGATCGGCCTGCCCGACGCGTTCGCCCGCCGGATCGCCCGCAACACCTCGACGATCCTCATCGAGGAGTCCCACCTGGCCCGGGTCGTCGACCCGGCGGGCGGCTCCTGGTACGTCGAGAAGCTCACCGACGAACTCGCCCACGCGGCCTGGGAGTTCTTCCGGACCATCGAGCGGGACGGCGGCCAGGCGGCCGTGCTGCGCTCCGGCCGCCTGCGCACCGACCTCGCGACCACCTGGGCCGAGCGCTCCAAGAAGCTCGCCAAGCGCCGTGAACCCGTCACCGGCGTCAGCGAGTTCCCGTTCCTCGCCGAGAAGCCGGTCGTGCGCGAACCGGCACCCGAGCCGCCGTCGGGCGGCCTCCCCCGGGTCCGCCGCGACGAGGCGTACGAGGAACTGCGCGCCCGCTCGGACGCCCATCTCGCGGCGACCGGCAGCCGCCCCCGGATCTACCTGGCCACGCTCGGTCCGGCCGCCGCGTACACCGCGCGCGCCGGCTTCGCCGCCAACCTCTTCCAGGCCGGCGGCATCGAACCCGTCACCGAGGGCAGCTTCGAGGAGAGCGGCGCCACCGAGGCGGTGCTCTGCTCCAGCGACGCCCTCTACGCCGAACAGGCCGCGCAGGCCGCCGCGTCGCTGAAGGCGGCCGGTGCCCGGCACGTGGTCCTCGCGGGCCGCGGCGAGTTCGCCGGTGTCGACTCCTGCGTCTTCGCGGGCTGCGACGCCGTGGCCGTGCTGTCCGAGACCCTCGACCGCATGGGAGTGTCCTGATGGGAATCCCCGACTTCTCCGGCATCGAACTGGGGACCCCCGTCACCGACGGCAGCCCCGGCGAATGGCTGGCGGCCGGCGGTGACCTGCCGCTGTGGGAGACCCCCGAGGGCATCGGGGTCAAGCCGCTCTACACCGGCCGTGACCTGGAGGGCCTCGACTTCCTCGGGACCTACCCGGGCATCGCGCCGTACCTGCGCGGCCCGTACCCGACGATGTACGTCAACCAGCCCTGGACCATCCGCCAGTACGCGGGCTTCTCCACCGCCGAGGAGTCCAACGCGTTCTACCGGCGCAACCTGGCGGCCGGCCAGAAGGGCCTGTCGGTCGCCTTCGACCTGCCCACGCACCGGGGCTACGACAGCGACCACCCGCGGGTGACCGGTGACGTCGGCATGGCGGGCGTGGCCATCGACTCGATCTACGACATGCGCCAGCTGTTCGACGGCATCCCGCTGGACAAGATGACCGTGTCGATGACGATGAACGGCGCGGTGCTCCCCGTGCTCGCCCTCTACATCGTGGCGGCGGAGGAACAGGGCGTACCGCCCGAGAAGCTGGCCGGGACCATCCAGAACGACATCCTCAAGGAGTTCATGGTCCGCAACACCTACATCTATCCGCCGAAGCCGTCGATGCGGATCATCTCCGACATCTTCGCGTACACCTCGCAGCGGATGCCGCGCTACAACTCGATCTCCATCTCCGGGTACCACATCCAGGAGGCCGGTGCCACGGCCGACCTGGAGCTGGCGTACACGCTCGCGGACGGCGTCGAGTACATCCGCGCGGGCCGCGAAGCCGGCCTGGACGTCGACGCGTTCGCGCCCCGGCTGTCCTTCTTCTGGGCGATCGGCATGAACTTCTTCATGGAGATCGCCAAGCTGCGGGCGGCCCGGCTCCTGTGGGCGAAGCTGGTCGCGCAGTTCGAGCCGCAGAACACCAAGTCCCTTTCCCTGCGCACCCATTCGCAGACCTCGGGCTGGTCGCTGACGGCGCAGGACGTCTTCAACAACGTCACCCGCACCTGTGTCGAGGCGATGGCGGCGACCCAGGGCCACACCCAGTCCCTGCACACCAACGCCCTCGACGAGGCGCTCGCGCTCCCCACCGACTTCTCGGCACGGATCGCCCGCAACACCCAGCTGCTCATCCAGCAGGAGTCGGGCACCACCCGGGTCATCGACCCGTGGGGCGGCAGCGCCTACGTGGAACGGCTGACGTACGACCTCGCCCGCAAGGCCTGGGCGCACATCCAGGAGGTCGAGGCGGCGGGCGGCATGGCCAAGGCGATCGACGCCGGCATTCCCAAGCTGCGTATCGAGGAGGCGGCGGCCCGCACCCAGGCGCGGATCGACTCCGGGCGGCAGCCGGTGATCGGCGTCAACAAGTACCGGGTGGACAGCGACGAGCAGATCGAGGTCCTCAAGGTCGACAACTCCTCGGTGCGCGCCCAGCAGATCGAGAAGCTGCGGCGGCTGCGCGCGGAGCGGGACGAGACGGCCTGCCAGGACGCGCTCGACGCGCTGACCCGGGCCGCGGACGGCGACGGCAACCTGCTGGAACTGGCGGTGCACGCGGCCCGCTCCAAGGCGACCGTCGGCGAGATCTCGGACGCCCTGGAGAAGGTGTACGGCCGGCACGCGAGCCAGATCCGTACGATCTCCGGTGTGTACCGCAACGAAGCAGGCGAGTCCCCGAACGTGGACCGCACCCGGGCCCTGGTCGACGCGTTCGACGAGGCCGAGGGGCGCCGCCCGCGCATCCTGGTCGCCAAGATGGGCCAGGACGGTCACGACCGCGGCCAGAAGGTGATCGCGACCGCCTTCGCCGACCTCGGCTTCGACGTCGACGTCGGCCCGCTGTTCCAGACCCCGGAGGAGGTCGCCCGCCAGGCGGTGGAGGCGGACGTCCACGTGGTCGGCGTCTCCTCGCTGGCGGCCGGCCACCTCACCCTCGTGCCGGCCCTGCGCGAGCAGCTCGCCGAGGAGGGCCGGGCGGACATCATGATCGTGGTCGGCGGTGTCATCCCGCCGCAGGACGTGCCGACCCTCCTGGAGATGGGTGCCACGGCCGTGTTCCCGCCCGGGACGGTGATCCCCGACGCGGCCTACGACCTGGTGAAGCGGCTGTCGGCGGAACTCGGGCACGACCTGTGATCGATGTCGACGCCTATGTGAAGGGTGTGCTCGACGGGCGGCGCGCGGTGATCGCCCGCGCCATCACGCTCGTCGAGTCCACCCGGCCACAGCACCGGGCGCCGGCACAGGAGGTGCTCACCGAGCTGCTCCCGCACAGCGGCCGGGCCCGGCGGATCGGCGTCAGCGGGGTGCCGGGCGTGGGCAAGTCGACGTTCATCGACGCGTTCGGCACCCTGCTGACGGGGCTGGGCCACCGGGTCGCGGTCCTGGCCGTGGACCCTTCGTCCACGCGCACCGGCGGCTCGATTCTCGGCGACAAGACGCGCATGGAACGCCTCGCCGTCGACCCGAACGCCTTCGTCCGCCCCTCCCCCAGCGCGGGCACCCTCGGCGGGGTCGCGAAGGCGACCCGCGAGTCGATGGTGATCATGGAGGCCGCCGGGTACGACGTGATCCTGGTCGAGACCGTCGGCGTCGGCCAGTCGGAGACCGCGGTCGCCGACATGGTCGACTCCTTCCTGCTGCTCAGCCTGGCCCGTACCGGTGACCAGCTCCAGGGCATCAAGAAGGGCGTCCTGGAGCTGGCCGACGTGATCGCCGTCAACAAGGCGGACGGCCCGCACGAGCGCGACGCCCGGTCCGCGGCCCGGGAACTGGCGGGCGCGCTGCGCCTCATGCACGGCAAGGACGCCTTCTGGACTCCCCCGGTGCTCAGCTGCAGCGCGCGGGAGTCGACCGGCCTGGAACTGGTCTGGGAACGGCTGGAACAACACCGGGCGCTGCTGGACTCCACCGGGCGGCTCGCCGGGAAGCGGCGTGAGCAGCAGGTCGGCTGGACCTGGTCGATGGTCCGGGACGACCTGCTCGGCCGGCTGACCGCCCACCCGGCGGTCCGGGCGGCCGCCCCCGGCCTCGAACAGCAGGTCAGAGAGGGCACGTTGACGGCGACGCTGGCCGCCGAGCGCATCCTGCAGGCGTTCGGCGAACCGGCCGAGGGGCCTCAGGCCAGCTGATCCCGGAGCGCCTCGCGGGTCCTGGCCACCCGGGAGCGGACCGTGCCGACGGGGCAGCCGCCGACCTCGGCGGCCTCCGCGTACGGCAGCCCGACGAGCTGGTGCTGGGCCGTCTGGGTGCCGACTGCGGCGGACACGACCAGCGGCAGCCCGCGTTCGCGACCCGACAGGGCCCAGCCGAGGGTGCCGGTGAGCGCCAGGGCGGCGGCCAGCGCCCAGGCGGGTACCCGGCTGCCGGACATCAGGACGTGGCCCAGGGCGGCGAGCAGCACGCAGACGGCCGCGAACACCGCGGACCGCGTCGTGCGTGCGCACCGTCCTGCCGTCATGGCGCATCATCCTCGCAGCCGGCGACGACCTGTCGGGGAGTGGTACGGCGATGCACAGCGGGTGCGCTCAACTCACAGGTGGTGCGCGCCGGTTCACCGAGTCGTCCGGGTGCGGCCCGGTGGGGGCTGAGCGCGCGGTTCCCGCGCCCCTGAAAGCATCGGCCGCGGGCAGTCGTCCCGCCGGGGCGGCACGGGTGGGCGCGGTGGCACCCTGCGAGCGCCGGTGAGCGTCCCCGTCCCCCGGCCCCAGCTCAGCTCTTCGCCCACGGGCCCTCCGGCACCGCCGTCCGTACCCGCGCCCGCGTCACGTCGACCACGATCGTGCGGTCGTCGTCCAGGTCCTCCCTGACCCTGCGGAGTCGTCCCGCCCTGTCGATCCAGTACCTCAGCGGGGCGTCGCCGGCGGAGAAGACGTCGTAGCGGCGGCCGTCGATCCGGTCGGTGCCCAGGTGGCGACGGCCCGAGCGGGCGATCCGGTGCGCGTCGTCCGGGCGGGCGGCGGCCAGCGACAGCGTCAGCCGCAGGGCCGTGTCCAGCGAGGCCGGCCCGTAGCGGCGGCGGATCCACGCCGTCGGCCGTAGCCGCGCGGCATCCCGTACCGCCTCCGCCGTCGACGCCGGTCGCGCCGGCGGGCCCGCGCTGCCGTCCGCCTTGGGGTGGGCGACCTCCAGCCCGGCGCCGTCCCACGCCAGCAGCCGCCGCTCCGCCGCGTCCCCGGTGTCGAACCAGCCCACCGCACGGTGCCGGTGCTCGTCGACCACCGCGCGGACCACGGCCGTACCCCCGGGCAGCGGAGCCCGTACCGTCACCTCGGCCGGGCTGTCCCGGTACGCGCGGAGCGGGGTGAGGGCCATGCGCCGGGCCTCGTCCGCGGAGAGCGGGCGGGGGTCGTCGCCGCCGGCGAGGAGGAACGGCAGCGCACCGCACACGCCCGTCACCGCGGCGAGGGCCGTCCAGGTCCAGGGGGATCGCATTCGAGCTCGTACGTTCTTCGCCGCTGTCCGCATGACATGTACCTACACGCGGACGGACCGCGCCCGGTGGGCACCGGTGCGCGGCCCGCTCGGCGTCACCCGTGCGGGGTGCGCCGTTTGCCCCAGGGGTCGGCCGGCCGATCCTGCCGCCTCCTCGATGGGGCGGGTGACCGCGTCGGGGCGGGTGACGAGGGACAGGTGGCCCGCCTTCACCTCGGTGACCTGCGCGTCCGCGCGCCGGGCCATCGCCAGGTCGCCGGGGCCGCCGGAGCCGGCGCAGGCGGTGAGGCGGCCGGTGGGCCGGGCCGCGGCGCCGGCCGCGAACGCCGCGACCTCCTCGTGGCGAAGCTGGACGGCGGCAGAGCCCTGTGGACACGGGCAGGCCATCTCCGACCAAGATGACAGACATCCCGAACCATCGCCGTGAAGGGGGAAGCATGACGGGTGCCGGAGCGCTTACGCATACCGAGAGCACACCTCCTGCGAGGAAAGGTCCCGTGTCCCAGATGTCGTCGTCCGAAATACGCTCTCCGCACCGGGAGGCCGCCGACGCCGCCCACGGGGTGCCCGGCTGGCTGATCGCGCTGTTCGCCGTCGCCTCCGGCATGACGGTCGCGAACCTGTACTACGCCCAGCCCCTGCTGTCCGAGCTGCGCGGGGTCTTCCACATCAGCGAGGCCACCGCGGGTCTGCTGATCACGCTCACCCAGGTCGGCTACGTGATCGGCATGATCTTCCTGGTGCCGCTCGGCGACCGGCTGGAGAAGCGGAGCCTGATCACCGCGCTCCTGACGGTCACCACGCTCGCCCTGGTGGCGGCCGGTCTCGCGACCGGGTTCCCGATGCTGCTCGTCGCCTCGCTGGTCAGCGGGGCCACCTCCGTGGTGGCCCAGATCCTCGTCCCGTTCGCCGCGAGCCTGGCGCCCGACCACGCCCGGGGCCGGGTGGTGGGCCGGGTGATGAGCGGCCTGCTCACCGGCATCCTGCTGTCGCGGACGCTCAGCAGCCTGGTCTCCAGTGTGGCCGGCTGGCGCGTCGTCTATCTCGGCTCGGCCGTCCTGATGGCCCTGCTGGGCGTGGCCCTGCGGCTGGCCCTGCCCAAGCAGGCGCCGACCACCTGCGTGGCGTACCACCGCGTGCTGCGCTCCACGGCGGCGATGGTGCGCACGCACCCGGCGCTGGTGCGCCGGGGCCTCTACCAGGCCGCGATGTTCGGTGCCTTCAGCGCCTTCTGGACCACCGTCTCCTACCTCCTGACCGGGCCCGGCTTCCGCTACTCGGCCGTCGGGGTCGGGGTGTTCGCGCTGGTCGGCGCGGCCGGTGCGGCCGTCGCCCCGTTCGCCGGGCGCTGGGCCGACCGCGGGCTGACCCGGCGGATGACCGGTGCCGCGTTCGGCCTCGCCACGGTGGCCTTCGCGATCGCCGGGTTCGGCCAGCACAGCGTCGTCCTGATCGGGCTCGCGGCCGTCGCCCTCGACATGGCCGTGCAGACCAGCCTGATCCTCGGCCAGCACACCGTCTACCAACTCGATCCCCTCGCCCGGGCACGCCTGAACAGTGCCTTCATCGCGATCTTCTTCATCGGCGGCGCCCTCGGCTCCCAGCTCGGCTCGATCGCCTACCGGTCCGGCGGCTGGAGCGCGGTCAGCGTGTTCGGGGCCGTCCTGCCGGTGCTGGGCCTGCTGTACTGGCTCACCGAGCGCCGGACCGGCGCGAAGCGCCCGGCGTAGAGCGCCGAGGGCCGCTTCCACGGCACGCCCTCCCCTGGTCCGCGCCGGAGAGAGCCCGGGAGCGGCGGACGCCTGCCTAGGATGCGGCGGAGATCGCCGCCGTACCGAGGCGGGCGCCGTGCCACCGGGAGCGGATCATGGACCTGCGGCAGATGGAAGTCGTGGTCGCCGTGGCGGACGCGGGCGGGTTCACAGCGGCCGCGCGGCGGCTGAACGTGGTCCAGTCCGCCGTCTCCGGCACGGTCCGCGCCCTGGAACGTGAACTCGGCACCCCGCTGTTCACCCGGACCACGCACCGGGTCGGGCTCACCCCGGCCGGCGAGGCGTTCGTCCCGGCGGCCCGGCAGGCCCTGCGCGCCGCCGAGCTGGCCCGCGAGGCGGTCGACGCGGCGAAGGGCGAGCTGCGCGGCCGGGTGACGGTCGGCACGATGCAGGGCGTGTGGGCGAACCTGCACCACGCGCTGGCCGCGCTGCGGGAGGAACACCCGCGCGTGCTGGTGCAGTTGCGGCAGGAGGCGGTCACCGACATCCGGCAGGCGCTGCGCGAGGGCACGGTGGACCTGGCGGTGGTGGCGCTGGACCGCCAGCAGCAGCGCGGTCTGGTGACCAGGCTGCTGGCCCGCGAGGAGATGGTCCTGGTGGCCTCGCCGCGCCGGAGCCTCACGGCCGAGGGCACGGTCCACCTGGCCGACATCGCCGAGCTGCCGCAGGTGGAGTTCACCCCCGGCTGGGCGATCCGGGACGCGGCCGACCGCGCGTTCCGGGCGGCCGGCGTCGAACGCGCCACGACCTTCGAGGTCAACGACATCGTGGCCGCCTCCGAACTGGTCCGGGCCGACCTCGGCGTCTGCATCATGCCGCCGACCATCGCCCACCGCTTCCCGGACCTGACGACCTACCGGTTCGCCCGGCACGCGCCGAGCTGGAAGGTGATGGTGGTACGGCCGCCGGGAGAGCCCCCGGCGGCCGTCGCGGCGCTGCTGCGCCACATCACCTGACCCGGCCCCTCGGCCCCACCGCGGGCCGGCCGGCCGCCGCTCACCCTGGCGCTGTGCGGCGCGACGCCGCGCGCCACGAGGCATCCGGCCGGGCGGTGGGTGCCTACGGTCGAGGCCGTGCGGCTTCGCGGAGTTCCTGCCGCCTCCGTCGTCCCACTGACCCGACCCGATCGAGGACGTCCCCTGAGCTCTCCCAGGCACCTTCCGGGGCGGCCGCGTTCGACGCCGAGCGGTTCCTCGTCGTCCCCACCCGGATCTTCGACGCCCCGGAGGTCGGCGAGGTGTTCCGCGCACCCAGCCGGACCCTGCCGCGTGGGCCCGGCGGCACGGCCGCCGCGCCCCCGTGCGACGCCCTCCGTCCCGCGCTGACCGTCACCGCCCTCGAACCCGCCGGCGACGGCACGGGGTCGTCATCACCGCCGCCACCGTGCACGACCAGCGGGGCGAACTGGTCCTGTCCGGGCAGCACGAGTACCTGTTGCGTCGCTGAGCGGTCAGCGCCCCGAAGGGGCGTGGGGAACTGCGCGACCGGTCACGACGGCGCCGCGGTCGACACGTCGCGGCACGTCCCGGAAACGACGTGGGCGCGGGGACGGAACCCCGTCCCCGCGCCCACGTGCAGGTCGTCTCAGAAGTCCTCGGAGTCGGGGATCACGTGCATCGCGGCCTCCTCCGCCGACGCCCCGGCGCCGTCCAGACCCCGGTCGGAGGCGAACAGGTCGGAGTCGGTGACCTCGTGCGCGCCCTCGTCGGGTGCGAGGAGCCGTCCGGCGCGGTCGTCGCCCACCTCGTCGTCGAGGAGTTCGCCGTCGGTGTCCCAGGCGTCGCCGAGGTCGTCGCCGTCCGGGACGCCCACGTCCGGCACCTCCTCGGCGAGGCGCTCGTCCAGGGTCTCCCCGCGCAGTCCCTCCGCCGCGGTCACGCCCGTGTGCTCCACGGCCCAGGGCCGCTCCGGCGGCGAGTAGCCCTCGTCCAGGGCCTCCTCGCCGGCCCGGTAGTCCAGGGTGTCCGAGGCGTCCAGCAGACCGGCGTCGTCCTGCACCTCCGAACCGTCCGGCTGGTAGACCTCGTCACCCATCGCCTCGTCGGTCATACGCGCTCCATCGTCACTCGGGCCGACAGTTCGTTCCGGCCGTCAACCGGAAAGAGTAGGAGGTCGTGGTCGCGGTCGGGCAGTGCGATCACGAAAGCGGTGGCGGGAACGGCCCTGCGGACGGCGCCCAGGACGCGGCGGGCGGTGGCCCGGTCGAGTCCCGCGGTCGGCTCGCCCAACGGCAGGACGGGCGGATCCCGCAGCACGGCCCGCGCGAGGGCGTCCCGGCGCAGGGCCCGTGCCGCCCGCTGATGCGGGCCGGGCCACCGCCCTGCCGACCGACACCGACGATGCCGAACAGCACTTCCGCGCCGCCTCGACGACCCGGCCACCGACTGCCGGCCGTTGGAGAAGGCGCTCGCCCACCTCGACCTCGGCGAGTTGCTGCGGGAGAAGGCACGATGCATGGACACGAGATGACCGCGGGCAGGGAGTCGTGGGCGAGTTCGGCCCCGCCGACCTCTCCCGGCCGGCCGCCGACCACGTTCAGGCCTCCAAGGACTTCAACTACGCTGCGGGCAACTCCATCGCGCAGTGGGTCTACGGCCCCGGAACCACGAGGTCCGTCGCGCAGCACACCAACCGGCTGCCCGCCGCGACCGACCCTGCCACCCACATCACCTCCGCGACGCCGCCCTTCCTCCTGATGCACGGCACGGCCGAGCCCTGGCCCCCCGCAGCCAGACCCTGAACCTCTTCAGAGCCCTCAGGAAGAAGGGCGTGGACGCCGAACGCGAGGTGCTCACCGGAGCCGGCCACGGAGACCTCAGCGTCGCGGGCCTCATCGGCACGTCACCGAGCGCCGCGCCGAGCACCTCGCCGAGCGCCTCCGCACCCGACAGCGCCTCGAAGCCCTGGTCCATCGCGAAGACGATGAGCTACCTCACCGGCTTCCTGTCGCGCCACAGCTCCTGACCACGCCGCAACACGGCGTCCTCGGCCATGGAGTTGCACGAGCACGTGGCTGCCGTGCTGCGGTGATTCCGTGACCGGAGCGCTGCCGGGGCCGTGGACCGGGTCCGCGCTCAGACGATGTCGGGCAGCGGGCGCCGGGTGACCTCGTGCGCCTCGTCCGGGGGGAGGCCCAGCATGCGCAGGACCATCGCGGCCAGGTCGGAGGCGGCCTCGTCACCGTCCAGGTCGGGGCGGGCCAGCCGCAGCGCCACCAGGGACAGCAGGGTCCCGCCCAGCGCGGACAGCGCCGTGGTCGGGTCGGTACCGGTGAAGCGGCCCGAGGCGATGCCGCGTTCCAGATCACGGAGCGCTCGCGGGGACAGGCCACGCTCGGAGTGGATGTGGGCCAGGCCGCGATCGCGCAGGATCCGCATGAGCTCGGGGTGGGAGTCGGCCATCCGGGCGGCGAGCCGGAAACCCGCGGCGACGAGCTCGGCGGGGTCGTCGATGCCTTGCGCGAGCTCGTCGATCGCCTGGCCGAACTCGTCCAGCGCGTCTGCCACCGCGGCGTCGAACAGCTCCGTCTTGGACTCGAAGTGGTTGTAGAACGAGCCGAAGCCGACGTCCGCGCGCTCGGCGATGGCCTGGATGCTGGCGCTGGTGTCCCCGGTCTCCGCGAGGATCTGCCGGGCCGCGCGGATCAGCGCCTGACGGGTCTCGGCGCGGCGCCGTTCGAAGCGGTTCCTGGGCGGGGCTGACGTCGGCATACGACGAGTCTAACCACCGTACCGATGACTGCCGCATGACTGATGATTCCATCACTTCTTTGGCCTGACTCTATTGACGATGAGAGTCCGCAAAGTTGATGATTTCCTCATTACGGCAATGTTGCTTGGAGGACACCATGTCCCACACCCCTGTTGACAGGGCCGATCTCCAGACGCCCCACCGAGATCTCCACAGCGAGCTGGGCGGCCTGCGCGGTGAGCACCCCGGACGCGCGCGGAACCCCGTCGTCAAGGTGGCGGACCTGGCCTGGCTGGAGTTCGAGAAGCCGGACCTCGACCGGGCCGAGGTGTTCGCTCGCGACTTCGGATTCGCCGTCGCCGCCCGCACCGAGCGGGAACTGTGGCTGCGCGGCACGTTCGCCGGTTCCCCCTGCATGGTCATCCGCCGCGGGCCGGCGTCCCGCTTCCTCGGGCCGGCGTTCCGCGCGGCGGAACGCGCCGATCTCGACCGGCTCGCCCGCGCGACGGGCTGCGACGTCCGGGACGCCGACGCACCCGGCGGCGGACAGGCGGTCACCCTGCTCGATCCCTCCGGCTTCCCGGTCCGGGTCGTGCACGGCACCGAACAGCTGCCCGCCCTGCCGGGGCAGCAGCCGCTGATCCTCAACACCGGCACCGAGGGCCGCCGTACGAACGCCACCCAGCGGCCGCCCCGCGAGCCGTCGCGTATTCAGCGGCTCGGGCACGTGGTGCTGGAGACACGGGTGTTCACGCGGGCCCTGGACTGGTACCTGGACACCCTCGGGATGATCGTGTCCGACTTCCTGTTCCTGGACGGGCAGCGCGGGCGCGGGCCGACCATGGCGTTCATCCGCTGCGACCAGGGCAGCAGGCCCGTGGACCACCACACCCTCGCCCTGCATCTGGGGCCCGGCACCGGGTACGTCCACTCCGCCTACCAGGTCACCGACCTGGACGCGATCGCCGCCGGCGGCGAGTACCTGGCCGAGCGCGGCTACCGGCGCAGCTGGGGCATCGGCCGGCACATCCAGGGCAGCCAGCTCTTCGACTACTGGCGCGACCCCGACCGCTTCATGCTGGAGCACTTCGCCGACGGCGACCTGTTCTGCCGCGACCTCGAACCCGGCTGGGCGCCGATGTCGGCGAGCGGCCTCGCGCAGTGGGGGCCGCCGGTCACCCGCGACTTCCTGGGCGCGAGCCCCTCCCCCGCCAAGCTCCGCGAGGTCATGACGGCCCTGCGCGGCGACAACGAACTCGACCCCGCACGCCTGCTGGGCCTGATGAAAGCGATGAGCTCATGAGCACCAACGTTCTGCACACCCCCGACGGCTGGTGGGCCGTCCGGGGCGAGCGCGCCGTCCGCATCGAGACCAAGGCGGTCACCACCGCCGAACTGATCGCCGACCGCGACGCGGTCCGCGACGCCGCCACCGGCGACGACAGCGGCACGCCCGTCGCCGACCTGGTGGCACTGCCCCCGGTCACCACCCCCTGCCGGGTGGTGGCCCAGATGGTCAACTACCGCAGCCACGCGAAGGATTCGGGCTTCACCGGCGACATCCCGCCCACCTTCTTCCGCAAGGCGTCCGGCTCGGTCAGCGGTCCGCACGAGCCGATCGTCCGCCCCGCGCACGTGAACTTCCTCGACTACGAGGTGGAACTCGGCCTCGTCATGGGCGCGCCGCTGCCCGTGGGCACCGTCGTCGAAGAGCAGGACCTCTCCCGCTACGTCGCCGGCCTCGTCCTGACCAACGACGTCAGCGCCCGCGACGTCCAGCTGACCAAGACCCAGTTCTACGAGAGCAAGTCCTACCCGACCTTCACCCCGACCGGCCCCTACCTGGCCCTGCTGGAGCCGGAGGACTTCGCCCACCTGCCGAACCTGCGGCTGCGGCTGTCGGTCAACGGGGTGCCGCGCCAGGACCGCACCCTCGCCGACATGATCGTCCGACCGGCGCAGGCACTCACCCTGCTCGCCCGCTTCCAGACCCTCGACCCGGGCGACCTGCTGCTCACCGGAACCCCCGGCGGCACCGCCCTGAAGGCCCCGCCCAAGCCCGTCGAGAAGATCGCCGCCCTGCTGCCGCCCGCACTGAAGTGGAAGGCGTTCTTCAAGGGCCAGGCCAAGAACCCCCGTTACCTGCGCGACGGTGACCTCGTCACCGCCACGATCGCCACCCCCGGCGGGCGGATCGACCTGGGCGAGCAGCGGACGACCGTGGCGGACGCGACGTGAGCGCCGCATCGCCGAGGCCGGTGGTCATCATCGGCGCGGGACCCGTGGGAGTCACGGCCGCGCTCCTGCTCGCCCGGTACGGGGTGCGCAGCCTGCTCCTCGAACGCCACCGGGACGTCTACCCCTTGCCGCGTGCCGTGGTCGTGGACGACGAGGTTCGCCGGATCCTGCAGAGCGTCGGGGTCCACGAGGAGTTCGCCGCCCTCGCCCGGCCGGCGCCCGGGTTGCGGCTGCTGGACGCCCGGCGGCGTGTGATCGCCGAGTTCCCGCGGTCCCTGGACGGCCACCACGGCTTCCCGCAGACCAGCATGTTCGACCAACCGGAACTTGAACGGCTGCTGCGCGAAGCCCTGGCCCGCCGCCCCGAGTGCGAGCTGTGGGGCGGGGTGGAGGTGGTGTCCGTCACCCAGGGCGGCGACGCCTCGCCCACTGTCGCGGGTCCGGTGCGGGTGACCTTCCGCCGCGAGGGCAGCGACGAGGAGGAACATCTGTGGGCCGACGCGGTCCTCGGCTGCGACGGCGCGGGCAGCCTCACCCGCGACGCCATCGGCGCCGTATGGGAGGACCTGCACTTCGAGGAGAGCTGGCGGGTCATCGACGCGCGCACCAGCCTCCCGGTGCGCACCTGGGAAGGCGCCGAGCAGATCTGCTGCCCCACCCGCCCGGCCACCTTCATGCGAGTCGGCGAAGACCGCTACCGCTGGGAGTTCCGGCTGGCCGAGGACGCGTCCCTGGACGGCCCGGAAGCGCTGGAGCAGGTGCGCGAGCTGGTCGCCCCCTGGGTCGACCTGCCCTCCGCTGCCCGCGGGGGCGGCGACTTCGAGGTGATCCGGCAGGCGCGGTACACCTTCCGGGCCCGCCTCGCCGACCGGTGGCACCGAGGACGCGTCTTCCTGCTGGGCGACGCCGCACACCTCACCCCGCCCTTCATCGGGCAGGGCCTGTGCGCGGGCCTGCGCGACGCCCACAACCTCACCTGGAAACTCGCCCGCGTCCTTCGACACGGTGCGGACGACCGGCTGCTGGACACCTACCAGCGAGAGCGCAAGCCACACGCCCGCCGTGTGATCCGTTTGGCGGTCGCCGTCGGCTGGGCCATGACCGGCGGACAGGACCGCGGTGCGGCCATCCGCCGGGCCGTGGTGGGCGCGGCCTGCCGCATCCCCGGCGTGACCGCGGCGGTGAGCCGCGACCTCAGCCCCGCACTGACCGCGAACCCGCTGGTACGACGCCGTCCACGGCTGTCCGGCCGTTCGCTGGCCGGTACCTTCTGTCCGCAGCCCTGGGTGCGGTACGGCGGCACGCGAGAGCGCCTCGACGACATCCTCGGGCACTCCTTCGCGCTGCTGACCGGCGTGCCGCCCACGGCACACATGACGGGCGTGGCCGCGGCCCTGGGCGCATCCGTGATCCATGTCGACGACCTGGACGACGACGGCACCCTGGCCGCCTGGCTGGCACGCGGCCGGGCCGACGCCGCCCTGCTGCGCCCCGACCGCGTCGTGATGGACACCGTCCCCACCGGCACCGGCGACTTCACCGACGCCACCGCCTGGGCTCCCTTGCTGCACACGGCCCGCCGCCCCGCCGAAGCCCCGCCCGCACCCTGACGAGGAACACCACACCATGACCACCCCGCACTCCACCCCCGTCCCGGCGCCCTTCCTTCCGCCCGACCCGCAAGTGGCCGCCGGCAGCCGCATCGCGGACTTCGCCCGCTGGGCCGCCCGGCACCAGGGCGCCGAAACGATCCAGGACCCCACCGACTACCAGGCCCTGCACCACTGGTCCGTCACCGACCTGGAAGGGTTCTGGGCCGCGGTCTGGGAGTACTTCGACATCGACGCCACCACTCCGTACGAGCGGGTGCTCACCGAGGAGACCATGCCCGGCGCCCGCTGGTTCTCCGGCGCCACCCTCAACTACGCCCACCACGCACTGCGCAACCTGCACCCGGACGCCCCCGCGATCACCGCACTGGACGAGACCGGAGCCGGCTACGAGATCACGGGCCGGCAGCTGCGCGCCCAGGTCGCCTCGGTCGCGGCCACCCTGCGCGACCTGGGCGTCGGACCGGGCGACAGGGTGGTCGGCTATCTGCCCAACACCCCCCACGCCGTCATCGCCTTCCTCGCCACGGCCGGTCTGGGCGCCGTGTGGTCGGTGTGCGGCCAGGACTACGCACCCAAGGCCGCCGCCGACCGCTTCGCCCAGCTCGAACCCGCGGTGCTCATCACGGCGGACGGGTACCTCTTCAACGGCACCCGCCACGACCGCCGTACAGCCGCTCTCGAACTGGCCGACGCCCTCCCGACCCTGAAGGCCACGGTTCTCGTGAACCACCTGGGCCTTGCGTGGTCCGCGCCCCGGGCCGCGGGACCGACGGTTGCCTGGGAGGACGCGGCCGGCCGCACCGAGCACCTCGGGATCACGCCGGTGCCGTTCGACCACCCGCTGTGGATCGTGTTCTCCTCCGGCACCACCGGACTGCCCAAAGGGATCGTCCACGGCCACGGCGGCGTCCTGCTCGAACACCTCAAGACCCTCGGCCTGCACTCGGACCTCGGCCCCGGCGACCGCCTGCTGTGGTACACCACCACGCACTGGATGATGTGGAACCTGGTCGTCTCCACCCTGTTGACCGGCGCCACCACCTGCACCTACGACGGCAGCCCCGCGCCGGCCGCACGCCCGGACGTCCTGTGGGAGCTGGCGGCCCGGCACCAGGTCACCGTCTTCGGCACCAGTCCCCAGTACCTGCTGGCCATGGCCAAGCTGGGCATCGAACCCGTCGTGCACGACCTCTCGGCCGTCCGCGCCATCGGCTGCACCGGCTCCACCCTGCCCGCCTCCGCCTACCCGTGGGTCCGCGACCACGTCGGCGAGGGCGTCCAGCTCGCTTCCACCAGCGGCGGGACCGACGTGGTCTCCGCCTTCGCCGGCAGCGCCCCCACCACCCCCGTCTGGGCAGGCGAGCTGTCCGCGCCCAACCTCGGCGTGGCACTGGCGGCGTACGACGGCGCGGGACGACCGGTCGTCGATCAGGTCGGCGAACTGGTCGTCACCCGCCCGATGCCCTCCATGCCGCTGCGCTTCTGGAACGACCCCGACGGCAGCCGCTACCGCGACGCCTACTTCACCGCCTACCCGGGCGTGTGGCGGCACGGCGACTGGGTCACCCTCACCTCCCACGGCTCGGTGATCGTGCACGGCCGCTCCGACGCCACCCTCAACCGCAACGGCGTACGCCTGGGCAGCGCCGACATCCACGACATCGTCGAACGCCTCCCCGAGATCACCGAAGCCCTCGTCATCGGCGCGGAGGAACCCGACGGCGGCTACTGGATGCCACTGTTCGTCGCGCCCGGTGTCAGGCTGGACGACACCCTGCGCGAGAAGATCCGCGACGCCGTCCGCACCGGCGCCTCGCCCCGCCACGTACCCGACGAGATCCTCGCCGTACCCGCCGTCCCGCACACCAGAACCGGCAAGAAACTCGAGGTCCCGGTCAAGCGCCTGCTCCAGGGCGCGCCCGCCGAGCAGGTCCTCCAACCCTCCGCGGTCGACAACCCGGACCTGGTCGCCTACTTCGCCGACTTGGGAGCCGAACGCCGCCGGACCCGTCACCCGCACGCCGACCGCCCCTGAGGTGTGACAAGACTTACTGCCGGCCTGCCGCCGACGTGGCTGGTGAGCTCTCGCCCGACGGTGTGAGGATGTCGTCCATGCATGCAGCCCCCGAGCAGAAGGTGCACCTCACCCGCCATGAGCAGGTCTTCGTGATCACGGTGCGCGGTGAGACGGACCACGATGACACGGAGGAGTTCGCGACGGCCTGGGATGCGGCCGACCGAGCCGCACTGCCCACCACCGCGATCGACCTGACCCAGGTCACCTTCGCCGACAGCATGCTCCTCAACGCTCTTCTGGACGCCAGGCGCCGACACGAGTCCGGCGGCCGGCAACTCGTTCTCCTCGGCCCCCTTCCCGCGACGGTCAGCCGGCTGCTGACCCTCAGCGGGGCGATCAGCTACTTCACGATCGCTGACACGGGCTCCTCCCTCACCGGCTGAGGCCCGCGTTCATGAAGGAGACGCCAGCGGGTAGGCGACCTGACGCGCCAACCACAGGAAGCAATGAACAGGCAAGGCACAACCACGGGATCACGGTTATGGTCACCCCGCTCAGCAAGGAGTCGTCGGACCGCCCGGTCCCCCCGGCGCAGTGGCGGTACAGCGCAGTCTGGGGCGGCACCGAAGGCCTGATCGCAGATGCCCGGCACGCCGTACGCGCGCTGCTGGCCCAGGCAGGGCACCGCCCCGACCAGCGGTCGAGCCAGGACGCCCAGCTCGTCGTCAGCGAGCTGGTCACCAACGCCGTCCGTCACGCACCCGGCCCCGGCGCTCTCCTTCTGGAGGTCGCGCCCGACGGAGCCGAACTGCGGATAGCGGTGCGCGACAGCTCCCCTGACCCGCCGCGTCTGCAGTCGCCCGACCCCGGGCGCGTCGGCGGACACGGCCTCCGCCTGATCACACGGCTCTGCGACCGGCTGTACACCGTCGACCCGGGAACCGGCAAACAGGTCGTCGCCCACCTGAGCCTGCACCGATCAGAGGACTGATCGCGCCCGGACCGACCTCAGCGTCGGACACGAGGACGGCGATGACGCTCGCCGGCCATGAGCGTGCCGGTCAGGTGGCGCCCGCGCCGGTGTAACCGTCGCCCTCCTGATGCTCGTGCGGGTCCGCGCGGCTGGTCGGCGCGGTGAGGTGGTTCAGCACGTTGGTGAGGTGGAGCATGCGGTCCAGGAAGTCCGGCCGACGGTCCAGGTGCAGAGTCGCGCCGACGGCGGCGGTCCGGCGGTGGATCATCAGCAGGGCGGACAGGCCCGTGGAGTCGATCCAGGTCAGATCACGGAAGTCCAGGCGTACGTCGCTGAGCCGGACGGACTCGGCCGTGAGGTGCCGGACCACCATGTCGACCAGGCCGTCGCTCGTGTCGTAGTCGAGCTCGCCGCCCACCCACACGGTCAGGGTGGTGGACTCGCGGAAGACGGTGACGCTGAATTCAGGTGAAGACATATCGGTCATGCGTGGATGTCGGGGTCGGGGACAGGGTGGATGGGACCGCCGCGCAGGGCGACTCTGCCCGAGTGGAGCAAGCCGACGGTGCGGGGGAACTCGCGCAGCTGCTCGGCAAGGGCGTCGAGGCCGGCCACCACGGAGTGGGCAGGCACGTGCCTGGCTTCGAGGACGTCGGCCGTCCAACCGAGAAACTCGGTGAAGACGTCGGGGTCGTCGACGTAGAGGGCGGTGGCCAGGAAGTCGATGATGTGAGCGACGTCCTCGGCCGTGCGCTCGCGCTGCGCGTCGGTGTATGCGCGCATGGCCGGGAAGCGGCTTTCGAGGTCGGCCAGGGTCTGCTTGACGAGCCGCGGGCGGGACAGGACGACCATCGTGTATTCCTGGTCGGCCAAGTGCGGCAGATCGTCCGCCACTTGACGGATCGTGGCCGGCCCGGGCCGCTCGATGCCCGCTTGGAGCACGGCGGCCGCCCCGCGGGCGTCGGCCGCCCACTGGTCGGCGCCCAGCGCCCGGGCGTGACGGCCGTCGCGGCCGAAGGCGCGGCCGCCGGCGAGGACGGGGACGCCTATGGCCTGACAGGCGGTGATGGCAGCGTGAGCGGCCGGCAGGTGGGTGGGGACGGAGCCGGACAGCAGGACGGCGCCGGGGTCGGTGTGGTGCAGGTGCGCCACCAGATGCGGCGTGGGGGTCTGGGCGCCGAGGTAGTCGACCTGCCAGCCGCGCAGGACCAGGACCTCGGTGACGAGCCGGGCGGGGAAGGCATGCCATTCACCGTCGATGCAGCTGACTGTCACCCGGCCCTTGCGGGGTTCGCGCGTCGGGCGACGGTGTGCGAGCGAGGCGACGATCCGCTCGTTGATGGCGGTGGCGGCGTGCTCCTGAGCCACGGTGATGCGATCGGCGGCCCACTCGAGACCGACCTTCTCCTGGACGGGCGCGATCACGTCCAGCAGCAGCCTCTCCTCGTCCACGCCGTCGGCCGCCGCCTGGTGGACGAGGCCGGCGGCGCGGTGTTCGTCGCCGTCGACGACAGCCTGCCACAGCCGGTCGGACAGCTCTGCCGTCGCGTCCGAGGGGCTCACGTGTTCCTCCCGCCGCCTCGCCCGCCCGTTCCGTTGAGGACGGTCAACGGACCTGTTCTGGGGACGCTGACGGCGACAGCGGCCATGTCGTCGTGACGGCCTCCGCCGACCCACTGGGAGGCCAGCATCTGCACCCGTTCCACAACCGCTTCCGCCGGCAGACCCGCGCACTCGGACAGCGCCCGCCGCAAGCGGTGCTCGCCGAAGAACTCGTCGCCCAGCGGGCCGCCGCGCGCTTCGGTGATGCCGTCGGTGTAGAGCAGGCATGTCTCTCCCGGCGCCAGCGTCGTCTCCACCGTGTCGGCCGTGACCGTCGGCAGGGCACCGACCAGGGTGCCGTGCGTGGCCGCCTCCTCCACCGTGCCGTCGGCGCGAACGATCAGCGGGGGCAGATGTCCGGCGCTGGTCAGCCGGACCAGGGCTCGGGTGCCGCGGCGGCGGACGGAGGCGAGCACCAGGGTGGCGAAGCGGGTGTGGTGGGAGGTGAGCAGGGCCCCGTTGAGCAGATTGAGCACCCGCTGATGGTCGTCGCTGAGCGGCAGCAGCGCGTGCAGCGTGTTCCGGATCTTGCCGGTGAGCACCGCCGCGTCCAGCCCCTTGCCCGCGACGTCGCCCAGGACGACAAAGGTGTCCTGGGAGGGGTCGGGGCCCGGGTGGACGTCGTAGAAGTCCCCGCCGACCCGCTCGTGGTCCTTCGCGGCACGGTAGCCGCCGGCGTAGTCCACCCCGTGCACCCTGCTCAGCCGAGGCGGCAGCAGTTCACGCATCAGGGTGGCGGTCACGGTGGCCTGTTCAGCGTAGAGGCGGGCGGCGGACAGGGCCGCGCCGGCACGGGCGGCGAAGAGGCGCGCGAAGACCTCCTCCCCGTCGGTGAAGCACTGCTCGACGCTGGAGCGCAGCAGCACCAGGGCTCCGGCGGGCACGCCGTGGCCGGGGAGCGGAGCGACGATCACGGACCCGACCGGTCCGGCGAAGCCGTCCGGGAGCACCCAGTCGGGCAGGTCGGCGGGGTCGATCCAGCGGGCCGGCACGGGCGGGAAGCCCTGGAGCGCCTCCGCCAGCCCCGGCACACCGGCCACATCGACCTGCCGCGCGACCTGGCTGACGGGGCCGCCCCGGTTGGCGTAGGTCAACGGATACCGCCGCCCCTGCGACGGAGCGACGAGGACGGCGGCGTCGGCGAGGTGTTCCGCGGCCAGGGACGCGGCCACCTCCATGCAGCGGGACACGTTCAGGGTGGACAGCAGTGTGCTGGAGACGTCCGAGAGGATCTCCGTCCGCGTCCGCGCTTCGCTCAGCGCGGTCTCGGCGAGGCGGCGGTCGGTGTCGTCGACCAGCCACCACACCACCTGTCCGGCGTCGGCAGCGGTGGGATGCGCTTCGTAGTGGCGCCCGTTGATCGGTCCGCTCAGCGGGCCGGCCGAGCTGTCGCGCGGCCCGCAGGCAACACGCTGGTGAGCACCGGCGAGCCAGGCCGGGACGTGCTCGCGCAACGGGTCGCCGCTCGCCGCTGCGGGCAGAAGGGCCCGGGCGGACGCATTGATCTCGACGATGCCGCCGTGCCTGTCGACGATCAGAACGGGATAGGGGGCCTCAGTCCACGTCGCACCGACCAGGCGGCCGGCATCGGGCGGACGGGCGGAGATACCGGGGGAAGCAGTCACAAACGGAGGCACGCACGGCGCGCACCTCACCACCTTCCTGTCCTGGGAAACAGATGTCTTGAGGCAACAGTCCCGCAATGCGCCCGCGGTTGCAAGCAGTCCAGGCGGCAGCGCAGTTCGCCCGGCGCGGGGACCGCTAGCCTGGTGGACGGACCACGAAACGCCGCCGACAGGTTCGGCGGCCGACATTCCACCGAGCAAACCGGAGGTGACGGCGGTGCTGCATGTTACCGAGCGGGCCGGTGACCGAGTCGTCGCACAGCTGCCGGAGGACGTGGATCTCCACAGCACGCCCGGCCTGCGGGCGGTGGGCGACCGCATGATCGACGAAGGCTGCCGGCACCTGACGCTGGACTGCTCCGGCACCCTCTACCTGGACTCCACCGGCATCAGCGCGATCGTCGTCTGGTACCAGCGCCTGGATGCCGTGGGCGGCTCACTGACGCTGTCGGAGGTCAACGAGCACCTGTACTCCCTGCTGACCCGACTGGGACTGCACACCGCCATCACCATCACTCCCGGCACAGCCACCAGCGACAAGCAGGGTTCCTGAGAGCTCGCGCGGCCGGCAACGCCGGATCGGGTCGGGTCCCGCGCCCGTTCGCATCACTTCGGCGTCCGTGACCGTACTCTTCTCAACCCCCGGGGATCGCGTCCGTCGCGGCTGCCGTCGGCTCCGCGCGGCCGGGGACCGAGCCGACCAGCCGGGTCATGACGACGACCGGGTGCGCCCGACACTGGCGGTACGGCCGGACACCCCTGTCTTCCAGTCCAAGCGGAGCACGGCGAGGTCGTCGGTGTGGCGGTCCGCGTTGAGCGCCCGGGTGCGGGCGATGAGTTCGTCGAGGTGGGTACCGGGATCCGGCGCGCGCAGGGTGTCGATGATGCGCAGCAGGCCGTCCACGCCGAGCCTGGTGCCGGTGGCGTCGGCGAAACCCTCGATGAGACCGTCGGTGTAGGCGATGAGCGCGCCTTCGGCGGGCAGGTCCAGTGTGGTACCGGGCCAGTGGCCGAGTCCGGGTGCGATGCCGAGTGCGATGCCGTGGGCGGCCCTGACCTGCCGGGTGCCGTCAGGGGTGGTGACGAGGGGTTCGTGATGCCCGGCCAGGTGCAGGGTGAGCGTGGCGGCCGCCGGGTCCAGGGTGATCAGGGCGCAGGTGGTGAACAGGTCGCTGCCCACGCGCTCGGCGATGTGTATCTGTTCCAGCAGGCGGAGCAGGTCCTGGTCGCGGTGGCCGCCGAGGATGAGTGCGCGCCAGGCGATGCGGAGGCAGACACCGAGGGCGGCGGCGTCGGGACCGTGGCCGCTGACGTCGCCGACGATGGCGTGAACCTGGCCGTCGTCGGTCTGGACGACATCGAGGAAGTCGCCGCCCAGCAACGCCTGGGCCCGACCGGGGTAGTAGCGGCTGGAGGCGGTGACGGCGGTGGTGGACAGCAGCGGTTCGGGCAGCAGCCCGCGTTCCAGGCGCGCGTTCTCCTCCGCGCGCAGGCGGCCGATCTGCAGGGCGGCGTTGGCCCGTTCGGCCTGCTTGCGCTGGACGGCGTAACGGACGGCCCGCTGCATCAGTTCCGCTTCGACGTTGCCCTTGACCAGGTAGTCCTGGGCGCCGGCGGCGAGGGCGTCGACGCCCGCGCGGGCCTCGTCCAGTCCGGTCAGCACGATGATGGCGGCGTGAGTGTCCGACTGGATCGCGTGCACCGTCTCCACCCCCGCGGCGTCCGGCAGGTGGAGATCGAGCAGGACGCAGTCGACGGGGCCCGATTCCAGCGCCCGGCGCGCGTCGGCGGCCGTGCGGCACCGTGTCAGGGAGTGCGGCAGGTCGGTGTCGTGCAGGAGTTCCTCGACCAGGAGGGCGTCCCCGTCGTCGTCCTCCACCAGAAGCAGGGCGTACTGCTCGTCCTGGCCTGCGGCTGGAGCGGTCACGGCTGTGTCTCTCTGTCCGGGGCAGCCGTCGCGGCCGCGAGAGCGGGGAGGGTGAGGACGACGCGGGTACCGAGCCGGTAGTCCGGGTCGATCCTGATCGTGCCGCCGTGGAACTCCACGATCTTCTTGCACATCGCGAGGCCGATTCCGGTACCCGGGTAGGTGTCCTTGGTGTGCAGCCGCTGGAAGAGGACGAAGACCTTCTCCCGGAACTCCGGCGCGATGCCGATGCCGTTGTCGGTGACCGTGAACTCCCACACCCCCTCGTCGCACACGGCGCCGACGTGGATCCGCGGCGGCCGGTCGGGGCTGCGGAACTTGACCGCGTTGGACAGCAGGTTCTGCCACAGCATGCCCAGCTGGGTCCGGTCGCCGACGACGGTGGGCAGGGCGTCGTGGGAGACGGCCACACCGGCCTCCTCGACGCTCACACTGAGGTCGTCCAGCGCCCTGGCGAACACGTCCTCCAGGTCCACGGTCTGGTGCTCGTTGTGGACGCGGCCGACCCGGGAGAAGGCCAGCAGGTCGTTGATGAGGGTCTGCATGCGGTTGGCACCGTCGACGGCGAAGGCGATGTACTGGTCGGCCTTCTCGTCCAGTTGTCCGCCGTAGCGGCGTTGCAGCAGCTGGGTGAAGCTGGACACCTTGCGCAGGGGCTCCTGCAGGTCGTGGGAGGCGACGTAGGCGAACTGCTCCAGCTCGGTGTTCGACCGCTTCAGGTCCTCGGCCTGCTCGTCCAGCAGCCTGCGCGCCCCTTCGCTGAAGCGCAGCTCCTCCACCAGCCGCAGGCGCATGGAGTCCAGGTCGGCAGCCAGTCGGCGCAGGTCGGCGGGGCCGGTGCCGACGAGGGAGCGGTCGAAACGGCCCTGCGCGACCTCGCGCGCGGCCGAGCCCAGCTGCCCGAGCGGGCCGGTGACACCCCGGCGCAGGGCCTCGAAGACGAGCACCGCGACCAGGAGGATGACCAGGCTGATGACGGAGAACATCCAGTTCCGCAGGTTCACCGCGTCCCGCAGCTCGCGCGTCGCCGCCACCCGCTCCTGCTGCAGCCGAGCCTGCTGGCGCTCCAACGCCCGCCGCAGTGCGTCGAAGTCCGCCTTGCCCTCGTCGGCCCGCGCCTCGGCGATCTTCGCTGCCTCCGCGGGGGGAGCCGCCGCGACGGGCCCGCCTATGTGCTGCTGCCAGGCGTCGGCGTGCCCCTCGACCTCGGCCAGGTCCGCGAGCGCCTGACTGTCGCCGCTGAGCAGGGGCCGCAGGAGCTTGAGTGCCGTCTGTTCGTCGGTCACGCCCTGGGTGTAGGGCTGAAGGAAGTCCCGTTGGCCTGACACGCCGTAGCCGCGGATGCCGGTCTCCTGGTTGACCAGAGCCGATTCGAGACGGATGGCGGCGACCAGTGCCGGGGTGCGCCGGTCGACCAGCGAAGCCGTGATCTGCGACGTGCGCCACATGGCCCAGCCGCCCAGGGACCCCAGCACCGCCAGGACGACGAACGCGCCGGTCACCCCCGCGCGCAGCCAGCGACGGGTCGTCCAACCGGCGAACGCGCCCGGGGAATCCGACGGCTTGCTTGTCATCGTTGTGGCTTCTCTCCCTCGAACGGCGTTTCTTGCCGCCGTGCAACAGTGGGCGGCAAGCACACTGTACCCGCGCGTCGACAACGTATGTTGTCCGGCGGTGTGCCGGGCAGTAGAGTGACGCCATGCCTGATCCGTCTCCCGCTCCCCGCCGCCCGGGCGAGGATACGGCCGCGCTCGTGGCCCGGCTGGTGGACGAGGTCACCCGGCGCCTTGCACTGGAGACCGCCCTCCCGCCGACGGAACTCACCGACAGGGCCGACGAGTCCCGCAGACACGCCCTGCTGCGCCTGCGGGTCCTCACCGACGTCAAGCAGGCAGTCCGGCACCTGGAGGACCAGGCCGCGCATGCCGCCGCCGCGAGCGGAGCCGGATACCCCGAGATCGGCCAGGCGGTCAGCATGAGCCGGCAGGGAGCAAGGCGCCGCTGGCCCGGTCTGCTCACCAACGGCACAACCAACCCGATCCATCACCCCCCACACCGGAGCACCTGAATCATGGCTGCCGCCGCAACCCGCCCCTACGACGTCCTGCTGGTCGAGGACGACATCGCCGACGCGATGCTCATCCAGGACGCCCTCACCGAACGCGGTACCCGCAACCTCACCCAGGTCTCCGACGGCATCGAGGCGCTCGACTACCTGCGCAACCCGGACAACGCACGCCCCGACCTCATCGTGCTCGACCTGAACATGCCGCGCATGAACGGGCGCGAGTTCCTGGCCGTGGTCAAGGAGGACGCCGAACTTCGCACCATCCCGGTCGTCGTCCTGACCACGTCCGCCGCCCCCGACGACGTCACCGGCGCCTACCATCACCACGCCAACGCCTACGTCACCAAGCCCGTCAACCTCGAGGAGTTCGAGGCGGCCGTCCGCAGCATCGACGCCTTCTACCTCGACATCGCCGTCAAGCCCCCCAGGAAGTAGAACGGCGCGGCGGGCGTCCGACGCCTGCGCACATGTGCGAGGTTCACCGACGGGCCGTGCTTCGCCGCGGTGACCGTGGGCTGCCCATCTGTCGCCGCCTGGCGGTCGTCCGGCTCCGGGACGCGACAGGGGCTCGCGGGACCGGTCGTCACGCGGCCGGCGCGGTCGGAGACCTCGCCGTGCACCCTCCCGCTCCTCAGTCGTCGGGGCCGGGACGGTGCACCGTGGCCAGATCGGCGAGGCCGGAGACGGTGAGTACCGGCTCCAGCAAGGGAGTGACGACGAGTTCCAGCCGCTCGGCGTGGGCGAAGAGCACGCTCAGTCCGGCGCTGTCGAGGTACTCCACCGCGGTCAGGTCGAGGACGAGGGGACCCGGCTTGCCGACGAGGGCGTCGTCCAGGGAGCCGGCGTTGCTCATGTCGATCTCGCCGCTGATGGTGAGACAGGGAGTGCCGTCCGGGCGCCGACCGGGGGTCACGGTGAGCGGAGTGGTCATCGATCGATCCTCAACTGCATGTCGACGGTGGTGCCGGACGGACCGGGGGTGATGGTGACGTGCTGCATCATGGCGCGCATGAGGGCGACGCCGCGGCCGCGGTGGGTGTTCTCCTCGGGTTCGGGGACCTTCCACAGGCCGCTGTCGGCGACCGTCAGCCACAAATCGTCCGCGCGCGCTTCGGCGCGCAGCCGCACGGCTTCACCGGGGTTGTGCCGATGACCGTGCTCGACGGCGTTGGCGCACGCCTCCCCCGCGGCGACCAGGACGTTCTGCACGGTGTTCGCAGGAAGATCGCACCGCGCGAGCCAGTTGCGCAACGCCTTGCGGACCGGTGCCAGTTGAGCCGACTCAGCGGGGAAGGACATCTCCAGCGGCGTCGGATGACGGTAGAGCAGCAGCGCCACGTCGTCGTCGTAACCGCCGGCCGGTGCGAGCCGTGACATCACCTCGGTGGCGAGGTCGTCGACGGGCATGGCGCGACCGTTCTGCACGGCTTCGCCGGCCTGGTCGATCCCGGCGCTGAGCGGGCGACCGCGGCGTTCCACGAGTCCGTCCGTGTACAGCAGCAGCGTGGCCCGCGCGGGCAGGGTGCACGCCGCCTCCGGACGCCTTCTGCCCGGCCGCACGGCCAGGGGCAGGGAACGCCCTTCGTCCAGCAGGCGGGTGGCGCCGTCCGGGTGTGCGAGGATGCCCGGCGGGTGGCCGGCGCTGGAGTACGTCAGCTCGCCCGTGCCCGGATCGAGGACACCGCAGAAGACGGTGGTGCACAGGGCCCCTGGAACACTCGCGGCGAACTGGTCGAGGGCCATCAGCGTCCGGGACGGGCTGGGGTCCTGCAGCATCAGCGCGCGGCACGCGCTGCGCAACTGCCCCATGACGCTGGCCGCCTCCAGGCCCCGCCCGACGCAGTCGCCGACGACGATGCCGATCCGCCCGTCAGCCAGCGCCACGGTGTCGTACCAGTCGCCCCCCACCTCCAGCGGGCGGGTCGCGGGCTCGTAGCGCACGGCGAAACCGGCGGGGAGCCGGGCCGGTCCCAGGATGGCGCGTTGCAGTGCGATCGCCGTCCGGCGCTGCTGGTCGATCTGGTGCGCCCGTACCAGTCCCTGGGTGAGGTGTCCGGCCAGCAGCGAGAGCAGGAACCGGTCCTCGGGGGTGAAGGGCCGGTGTTCGCCCAGATCGATCCACAGGGCCAGGGGACCGTCGGGGTGCTCCAACAGGATCCCGGCACCGCTGTCCCCGGCGACCGGCGTCAACGGTGTCTGGCGGCGCAACGCCACGAGTGCGTCCCGGCGCTCGGCGGGCAGGTCCGCCCACCTCAGGTCCTCCTCCGCGGCCGTGACCGCCGGTACGTCGCCGCGTTCGAACAGGGCGGCCACCACGCTCCGCGCGCGCCACAGGGTCCTGAGTTCGACGAGGGCACCCGACAGCGCCTCGGGCAGACTGGCGGCCTGGGAGAGCGTCGTGCCCAGCGCGGCCAGTGCCGTCTCGCGCCGGACCGCGTAGTGCTCCGCGGTGACGTCACGGAAGGTGCCGACGGTGACCCGGCGCCCGGTGTCGGGGTCCTGGGCCTTGTTGAAGGTGACGGCCACCCACAGGCGGTGCCCGTCGCGATGGGTGACGGGAACGGTATGGGAGCCCTGGTCCCGTCGCAGCAGACCGGCGAAGGCGTCACCGACCTGACGGTGCGCCTCGGGGCCGGTGGCGGCGTCCGGCCACCACGGCTGCGGCGACGTGTACGGCAACTCCTCGGGGCCGTAGCCGAGGATGTCGGTGAAGGCGGTGTTGATCTCCACGACGGCGCCGGACTCGTCGCAGACGAAGAACGCCTCCTGGAGGGAGTCGACGAGCGCTGTCCGCCACCGGACGTGATGGCCGCGCAGCCGGGCCAGTTCAATGATCGCGCGCACCCTGGCCAGAAGTTCCGCGACGGCGAAGGGCTTGACCAGGTAGTCGTCGGCGCCCGCCCGCAACCCCTCGATCGACGCCTCCTGTCCTGCCCGGGCCGACAACAGCAGCACCGGCACCGAGGCGGTACGGGTGTCGCCGCGCAGCCTCGCCACCAGCTCAAGCCCGTCCAGCCGGGGCATCATCACGTCACTGACCACAAGGTCGTGCAGGTCCCGGCGGACGGCGCGCAGTGCTTCCACCCCGTCGGTGACGGTGGTGACCTCGTAACCCGCCTGGCCGAGCACGCGGGCGAGGTACTCGCGCATGTCGGCGTTGTCGTCCGCCACCAGCACCCGGGCGCCCGCCGCGGGTCCGGAGCCGGTCGCGACGGCGTCCGCCTCGGACCGCACTCCCGAGCTGCCGTCCGCGGTGCCGGTGCCGTTTTCCGGCAGCCAGCGCAGCGCCTCCTGGACGTAGGGGTCGGCGGTGACCGGGGCCGACGAGCCGGCCGCTTCGGACACCACTGCCTCCGGGGGCAGATGGGCGTTCCCGAACGGCAACCGGACGGTGAAGGTGGTGCCTTCCCCCTCTCGGCTGGCGGCCGTGATGGTCCCGCCGTGCAGACCGACGAGCTCCCGCACCAGGGCCAGCCCGATGCCGCTGCCCTCGTTCGAGCGGGAGCGGGCGTTCTCGATGCGGTGGAAACGTTCGAACAGCCGGGGCGTCTCCGGCTCCGGGACTCCGATACCGGTGTCGGTGACGGTGACCACGGCGTCCGTGCCGTCCCGGTGCACGCCGACACGGACCGAACCGGTGAAGGTGAACTTCAGCGCGTTGCTCAGCAGATTGAGCACCACCTTCTCCCACATGCCGCGATCGACGTACACCGGCTCCGCCAGGGGCGGGCAGTCCACGTCGAAGGCGAGCCCGGCCCTCTCCATCGCCGAGCGGAAGACGCTGGCCAACTCCGCGGTGACCACGGCCAGGTCCACCGGTTCGTAGCGGGCCTGCATGCGGCCGGCCTCGATCCGGGAGAAGTCCAGCAGCGTGTTGACCAGCTTCCCCAGGCGCAGTCCGTTGCGGTGGACGAGGTCGAGTTCCCGCCGTACGTGCTCCTCGGCGCCGGCGAGCCGGGTCCGCAGTTCCTCGATGGGTCCCATGATCAGGGTCAGCGGGGTCCGGAACTCGTGGCTGATGTTGGAGAAGAAGACGGTCTTGGCCCGGTCCAGTTCGGCCAGTTCCTCGGCCCGCCGCTGCTGCGCCTCGTAGCTTCGGGCGCTGCCGATGCCGGAGGCGATGTGCCCGGCGGTCAGCTCGACGAACCCGCGGTAGCCCTCGTCCAGTACGCGGTACCGGTTCAGGGCGGCCACCAGGAAGCCGTAGGGCACGCTGCCCTGCTGCAGCAGGGGGACCACGAGTGCCTCGACGGGTGGTTCGGGCCAGTCACCGGCAGGCAGATCAGCGAGGGCGTCGCTCGCGAGGGGCACCAGGGCCGTCTCCCCTGCGGCCGGCGCCGCGACGGGCCACGCGCTGTCGGGGTCCTCGATCCGGAGGACGGCCGGCGCGGCCGGATGGGCGACGGGGATGCCGGTCGAGCCGGCCAGCCGTGCGGTGGATCCGTCGAAGAGATACGTGAGGGTGAAGGGCAGATCCTTCCGGTTGCGGTCCAGTTGCCGGTCTGCGAAGGCCAGCACCTCCTCCTCGGTGCGGATCACGCTCGGGTCCGAGCCCAGATCGCGCAACGTGGCCATGCGCCGCTCGCCGATCACCCGGTCGGTGTCCTCGCTGACCACGCACAGCATGCCCACGACGGCGCCGGCGTCGTCGCGCAACGGGCTGTAGGAGAAGGTGTGGTACGTCTCCTCGCTGTACCCGGAACGCTCCAGGAACAGCAGGAGGCCCTCGTCCCAGGTGGCCTCGCCGGTGGTGAGCACCGCTTCGATGCGCGGGCCGATGTCGTCCCAGATCTCGGCCCACACCTCGTTCGCGGGCCGTCCCAGGGCCCATGGGTACTTGCGGCCGAGCGTGTCACGCCGGTACGCGGCGTTGCAGAAGAAGGTCAGCTGCTCGCCCCAGGCCATCCACATGGGGAACCGGGAGGACAGCAGAATGCTGACGGCCGTCTGCAGGCTCTGCGGCCAGTCCCGAGGCGGGCCGAGCGGGGTGGCCGCCCAGTCCACCTCGAGCAGGTCCGGGCCCACCTCGTGGTCGGCGGTGAACACGTCGCCGTCTCTCGCCGGCGGCCGCGGCCCGTGTCCGGCCGCCTGATCCGAATCGTCCATGCGGTATCCCCCCCCATGCCGGCCCTCCACCGGGCCGCACCGTCGCCGAATGCGTACTCGAACAGCTTCTGACCACGCGCCACTACCCCTCTGCCCGCGAAACCACCACCGACGCCGGCGGACGCACCGCCCCGGGGCCCGCGAGCGACGGTGCCTGTCGCCTCGCCTCCTGCCGTGACCCGTGGAACACGCGATGCGCGGGGACGCGGGCCCGGGCGGCCGCAGTGGCCGCGGAACCGGATCGGCGCCTTCCTCTCCCATGTCTGAACTGGGCGAACCAGGGAAGCCGTGGTGGGGCAAGCCCCCATATTCCGCCGAGAACCGAGGTGAACCATGGCGCAGGATCTGACCCCGAAGTACACGGTGCCCGGCATCGAGCGCGAGGCGGCAGGCAGGCTGATCGGACTGCTCCGGCTCCGCCTGCACGCCCTCAACGATCTGCACCTGACGCTCAAGCACGTGCACTGGAACGTGGTCGGGCCGCACTTCATCGCCGTGCACGAGATGATCGACCCGCAGGTGGACCGGGTCCGGGACATGGCCGACGACGTGGCGGAACGCATCGCCGCGCTCGGCGGCGTCGCGCCGGGGACACCAGGCGCCCTGGTCGACGAGCGCACCTGGGACGACTACTCCATCGGCCGCGCCGACGCGATCGCCCATCTGGGCGCGCTCGACCTCGTCTACACCGGAGTGATCGAAGCCGTCCGCGCCGCGATCAAGGAAGCGGGCGACATCGACACCGCCACCGAGGACCTGCTCATCGAGCAGTTGCGCGACCTGGAACAGTTCCAGTGGTTCGTGCGGGCCCACTTGGAGAGCGCGGGCGGCACTCTCGCCACCGGGCAGGCCCAGACCGAGGAGGACGCGGCCAGGGCCGCGGAGCGCGGCTGAGCGGACCCGCCTCGGCGGGCCGGGAAGTGCCGACTTGGCACCGGCAGCCGAACGGGTCCTGATGGTCGCGGCTCACCCGTACGCCGTGCGGCGGCTGGGGACCACCACTCCCCCGTTGCGTCTGGAGTGCCCGGTTCGTGACAGGCAGGGCGGTGTTCCCGCCGTCTCCGACCCGGCGCGGCGCGGTTCCCGGACCTGACCGGCCGCGGCTTCACGCGGACCAGGCGAATACCAAGTACGTCGGTGACATCACCTCAACCGCGTGCGCGGCGACCTCGTTTCCCACCGCGACCACGGGCGCCGACCACGCGTGAACCGCCCTTGGTGCCGGCTTCAGGAGGCTCGGCCGCCGGTGGCATCCGGGAGGCGGATGGCCAGCAGGGCGACGTCGTCGTCGTTGTCGTGGGGCCGGGCGCGGTGGAGCAGCTGGTCGGCGAAGGAGTCCAGGTCGCGGTGGGCCAGAGAGGCGGCGTGCCGGCGCAGGTTCTCCATCCCCTCGTCCAGTGGCTGTCTGCGGGATTCGATCAGACCGTCCGTGTAGAAGACGAGTGTCGAAGCCGCGGGGAGAGTGACGCGGGCCTCGGCACGTGATCGGGGCGAAGGCATGCCGAGGAGGAGCCCGTTGGCCTCGGTGAGGTAGCGCGTCAGGCCGTCACGACCGACGAGCAGCGGCGGCGGGTGGCCGGCGCTGGTCCACCGCAGCTGCCAGGCGCCGGCCGCGTCGACCGCCAGCCGGGCCAGGATCACGGTCGCCATGCGGACGTCGGTGATCTCCATCATGGCTTCGTTGAGATGCTCGACGATGCCGTGCGTCGGCCGGTCCTGCGACCAGGTGAACGCGCGGATCATGTTGCGCAGCTGCGCCATGCCGGCCGCCGCTTCGAGGTCGTGACCGACCACGTCACCGATGACGAGTGCGGTGTCACCGCCGGGAAGGTGGAACGCGTCGTACCAGTCGCCACCGACGTAGGAGGCGTCCGGGGCGGAGAGGTAGCGGGCGGTCATGCCGACACCCGGCAGACACGGCAGCTGGGGCAGCAGATAACGCTGCATGGTCTCGGCGACCTGGCGCTGGCGCTGGTAGTGGCGGGCGTTCTCCAGCGCCAGGCCGATGCGCCGGGCGATGTCCTCCAGCAGGGCCAGGTCGTGCGTGGTGAAGGCCACACCGTCCTCGGAGCGGCCGAGCGTGATCGCGCCCAGTACCTCCCACGGCCCTCGGATCGGGGCGATCACCGCGGTCTTGATCCCCGTCACGCGGAACAGCTTGCGCTGCTCGACGGCGATACCGCTGTCCGGTTCGACTTCGTAGGTCTGCGGGCCGGCGAGATTGGAGGCGACTCCGCGCAGGGCTCTGGACAGGGGCATGGGCGAAGCGTCGGAGACCGGAGGCATCGGTCCCTGCAGGTCTTCACGCACTGTGAGGCCTTCGGTATCGGAATGGACCACCAGATACCGCGACACATCATCACTTTCCGTGATCAGGTCGATGACGGCCCAGTCCGCGAGACGCGGCAGCACCAGGGCGACCACACGGTGCAGCGCCTCGTCCACGTCGTTGTTGGAGATGAGCTGGGCTGTGGTGTCCGCGAGCAGGGCCAGCCGTTCCAGCTCCGACAGGGTACGGCCGCCCCTTTGCGACGGGACGGGCCGGACCGCGGGGTCGGCTATGGCATCGGTCATGACCGCTCCTTGTCGAGCCGTGCAACGCGGCGCAGAACGGGGCAGTCAAGGTCCGCCAGCGCGCTCACCCGCTGTGAGCGGACAACGTTCCCGGCGGGTGACGGCGAACACCCGGCTCCCTGTGATGCCAGGCGATGTGCTGCGGTCGGTGCGTGACGATATGAGAACTACCTAGTGAGGCTGCTGTTTCCCCAACAACCGACCGAACGGCGGCCACAAAAAGCCGCAGCTTCATTTGTAGCACAGGCGTTCTCGCGGACACCGCGTCGCGCTTGTCGGTGCCCACGCCACGAGGATAGTCGCGTGCGCGGCCGGTGAGCAGGGTCTCTGGCAGGTCGGGCACGCGGTGGAACGCGCAATGCCAGGTCTTCCACGCCCGGGCCGGATCGGTGGAGATGTTGCGGGGAAAAGCGGGGAGAGCGAGAGCGACTGCCACCCGTCCGGGGGATGTTCGGAAGGTCGCGGGTGTGGCCTTGAGCGGCCATGCCGGAGCGGCGGCCCGCGGTTCATCCCCGTGCCGGGCAGGATCGGCGTCGCCAGGCCGTGCGGCGGCCGGCTCGCGTTTTCCGTCATACCGAGCGGACACTCGCCACAGCGGAAGGAACGGAAAGGCACAGACCGGCAGACGTGCCGGGCCCGGGAGAAGGTGGGCCGCCATGATCATGCAGGCCGGGAATCCGGCTGCGGGCCGCCGGAAGAGGGCCAGGCCTCGGGGGCTCGCCGTTCGCAGCGACGGAACATCGCACGGGCGTGCCAGCAGCGCCCTGTGAGGACAGAGAGGCACTTCCATGCCGACACCAGTGATATCCCGGACACCTGAATCCCTTCACGGCCTGTCCGCCGTGGTCACCGGTGGCTCCCGAGGTCTGGGCCTGCTCATCGCCGACGAGTTGATGGACCGCGGCTGCCACGTCACGCTCGTCGCGCGGGACGCCGCCGAACTGGAGCGGGCCGACGGGCTGCTCCGGCAGCGGCATCCGCACGGCTCCGTCCGCACCGAAGTGGCCGACGTGCGGGAGAAGAAGGCCCTCGCCGATCTCTTCCACCGGACGGCGGCGGTCTGCGGGGGCGTGGACGTGGTCGTCGCCAATGCCGGCATCATCCAGGTCGCGCCTGCCGAGACCGTCGGCGCGGCCGGATTCGACGACGCGATGGGCACCGTCTTCCAGGGCGCGCTCAACACCAGCCTCGAAGCACTGCCCTACCTGCGCGAGAGCCGCGCCGGGGGGAGGCTGGCCCTGATCGGCTCGGTGGGCGGTCTGCTCGCCGTGCCGCACCTCCTGCCGTACTCGTGCGCCAAAGCCGCCGTGGGAGCCCTGGCCGAAGGACTGTACGTGGAGGCGGCGCGCGACGGCGTTTCCGTGACCGCGGTACATCCGGGTCTGATGCGCACCGGCTCGCATCTGCACGCCGTGTTCGGCGGTGACCGACGACGCGAGTTCGCCTGGTTCTCCGCTCTCGCCGGCACCCCGCTGCTGTCGATGGACGCACACCGCGCGGCCGGCCGCATCGTCACGGCCGTCCAGCGGCGCCGTCTCCGCCTCGTGCTCACCCCCGCCGCCCGCGTCGCCGACAAGGCCCACGGCCTCGCCCCGGCGCTCACCGCACGGCTCAGCCACGCGGCGGCCGCGCTGCTGCCGGCCGCCGCGGACGAACCGGAGCTGCGTCCCGGCCTCGACATCGAACCGGCAGTCCCCCGCACACTCGGGGAACGCCTGCGCTCCGTGGGCAGCGCGCTGAACGACCGCGCCGCCCGCGCCTACAACCAACGCCGCCACACCGCCGTTGAAGGACACCGGCACTGACCCACGCCGAAAGCTCCGGCGCCACCCGCCCGGTCAGGAGCCGGCGGCGCCGAGACCTGGACGAGACGTTTGTTCGTATCCGATCGGAGCACACGATGAGCTGACCCAGCCCTTGTCCGAGGAAGCGGAGACGCACCATGGGAATCATCGCGTGGATCATCATCGGCCTGCTCGCCGGCGCCATCGCCAAGGCCCTGATGCCGGGCAAGGATCCCGGCGGCATCATCGTCACCATGCTCATCGGCATCGTCGGTGGTCTGCTCGGCGGCTGGCTCGGCAAGGTGATCTTCGGTGTCGACTCCATCGACGGGTTCTTCGACCTCTCCACCTGGATCGCCGCGATCGTCGGCTCCCTCATCCTCCTCGCCCTGTACCGCCTGGTCACCGGTAACCGGCACGCGCGCCGCCACGCCTGAACCGCCGAAGGCACACGCCGCCGCCCCTGATGGCTCCCGTCCCGGTTCACCGGACGGGAGCCGTCAGCATGTACGGCGCACCAGGGCCGACGGCGCCGAGCGCAGGAGCGTCGGGCGTGAACGTGAAGCAGACGTCAGGCCGATGGGCGCAGATCAATCCGGGCGGTGACCCGTTTGCCGGCCGCGTCGGGCAGAACAGTGAACTCGGCCGCAACAGCCTGCACGATCTCCAGGCCGTGCCGGCCCACCCGGTACGGGTCCGCCCGCTCGGCCACCGGAATTTCCGGATGGCTGTCCCACACCTCCACCTCCACCGCCGCCTCCGCCCGGCGCAGCCGCAACAGAACGGGGCCGGGTGCGTGCTTGCAGGCGTTGGTGACCAACTCGCTCACCACGAGCTGAGCGAGACCCAGGACGCGCTCCGACACCGTCGAACCAAAGCCGGCGGCTGCGGCCCGGGTGAGAAAGGCGGCAGTCCGGTGACGGGCCTCGACGATGCAGGAACCTTCCCCCGACAGGGCGATGGTCTCCTCGACCCCCGTTGAATTCGGCCCCTGGCAACACTCCCGCTCCGGGTCCCCGCCCATCCGTCCTGCCACTCCCGCCTCAGTCGCGCACGCCGTCCTCCCGGGCGGTCGTCCCTCGCAACGTGTACCTGTGGCAGGGCCATCCGGGGGTACTACCAGTACCATGCGGGAGCAGATCCTCGTCGAGGAAGTGCTGCAGGGCGGCACCGACACATGCTGAGGAGCTGTGACGGACAACGACAATTGGCACCTTTCGATCGCATGCCGCCGAACCGGTGGCGTCAGGGTAATCACGGCCTGCGGCGAGATCGATCTCGACAGCGCCCCACAGCTCCTGGACGCCCTGACCGCCGATGGCGCTGCCGCTCCGGTGACGGTGGTGGATCTCAGCGGCGTCACCTTCATGGACTCCAGCGGCATCAATGCCCTCATCGCCGCTCATCACGCCGCACAGCACCATGGCGGCCAACTGCGACTCGCGGCTCCGAGCCCCTCCGTCTCCGAGATCTTCGGCATCGTCGGCCTCACCGAGGTCGTCCCCTGCCATCCCACCCTTCGCGACGCCCTTGACGCCTGCCCCCGGCAGTCGGGCGGACCGGACGTGGCTGATGCCCGCCACAACCGCGGCGGGCATCAGAACGGCACCTCGTAGAGGGTCAGCTGGTCGTGAGCATGCCCTCACGCAGCCGGGCCAGGCACCGGGACAGCAGCCGGGAGACGTGCATCTGCGACACGCCCAGGCGCTCGCCGATCTGGGCCTGGGTGAGCTCCTCCACGAACCGCATGTGAAGGAGACTCCGGTCGCGCTCGTCGAGTCCGGCGATCATGGGGGCGAGGGCGTGGCAGTCCTCCACCAGTTCCAGCGCCGCGTCCTCGGTACCGATGAAGTCCTGCAGGGCGCTTTCGCCGTCCTCGCTGCCGTTGATCGCAGCGTCCAGGGAGGAGGAGTTGTAGCCGTTGGAGGCCAAGCGGGCCTCCACGACCTCCTCTTCGGACAGGCTCATCAGCTCTGACAGTTCCTTGACGGTCGGGTCACGGTCGAGCCGGGTACGCAACTCCTCCGTGGCCTGGGCGAGCTGGACGCGGGCCTCCTGGAGCCGCCGCGGCACATGCACGGCCCAGGTCGTGTCGCGGAAGAAGCGCTTGATCTCGCCGACGATGTAGGGGATGGCGAAGGAGGTGAACTCCGCCTCCCGGGACAGCTCGAACCGGTCGATCGCCTTGATCAGGCCGATCATGCCCACCTGGACGATGTCCTCCATCTCCTCCGGCCCGCGGCTACGGAACCGGCCGGCCGCGTAGCGGACCAGGGACATGTTCATCTCGATCAGCGTGTTGCGGGCGTAGCTGTACTCCGGCGTGCCCTCCTCCAGGACGGCCAGCTGCCGGAAGAACAGCTTCGACAACTCGCGAGCGTCCTTCGGTGCCACCCGGGAAGGATCGGCGACCTCCGGCAACTCGGCCGTCCGCGTCTGCGTTGCCAGCGTGCTGGGTGCCATGCTGACTCTCCTCCCACGATCGATAAAACCACTGCCGGCCTGCCGGAACGGCCCGCCGACCGTGCGCGTACCCCGCCAACTCGCGTTCACTCCTGCCGTCTGGTCCGCCCAGCGGATCGAGCCGCTTCGCGGTCCTCCCCCTCCGTCATGAGCCGAGCCCAGCCAGGGTGGCACGGTACCGGACGTGGACATCCCCACGTCCATAACGGACCTGACGGATTCCGTGGTTGAGCGGAGCCAGGTCGTACGAGCCGAACGCCCTGCCCCGCGACTCGGCGTAGGCCATGGCGGCCTCGGCCCCACGGATGTACCGCAGCGCACCCAGCAGCATGGGCACGCCAGGCCGGGAACGGCCGGCCGACCAGGCGGCGCTCCGCGCGTTGCCGCGTCTCCCCACCCCCACGCTCTCCGGCCGCCCGCTGGTCGCGGACCCGGCTGCGGCGAACGGAGATGCCCGTGTACGCGCTCAGACGGACCCAGTCTGGGACAGAGCGGTCTCCAGCGCCTGTCGGATGTCCGGGGACAGCTCCTGGTCGGCGGGCCAGGCGACAATCTGTTCCGCGACCTCCCGGAGTTTGATGTTCGTTTTCTGGGAGACCGTCCGCAACACTCCGAAGCCTTGGTCGGGGTGAAGGCCACCAAGGGATATGACCACGCCGATGGCCTGGTCGATCACCGCATGCGAGATCACGGCTTCCTGCAGCTGGCCGATTTCCCGCTGCAACTGCCCGATCTTCCGAGCGAGCTCTTCCGCCCCGAGGGCGTCGGCGTCGGCGTCGAACGGTGACGGGTCCTCCTGGTCGTGGTCCGTCATGTTCCTCTCCTGGCAGGCCGTCCCGGGGGCCTGCCCTCTCTGGTCAGCGCGTTCTCTCTTGCTTGACGCGGCACGTCGTTCCTGCGGTGGGCCGGGGGCGAGCCCGGGCGCGGGGCGGCCAGAGACGGCGGTCGAAGCTGTCCGCCCCGAGCACGCTGGTTGCTGATTACGCGGCGGGAGTGAGTTCGGCACGCCCGAACAACAGCGCGTAGCCGGACGGGAGTCGGCGCAGGATGCGGGTCAGCAGGTCGGGGCCCGCACAGGCGGCGACGGCGGCGAAGACGGATCCGGTGTCCCAGCGGGTCGTGGCCTGCGAGGCGCCGGCACGGGTGGCGAGGTCCTTGACGAACGCCCAGCCGGTGAGCGGCCGGGTGTCGGGGATCTGGGCGGTGAGGATGCGTGCGGCCTCGAAGGGCAGGCGGGCGGCCAGTTCGACGCGTTCGTCGCCGGTCAACTGGCGTCCCAGCCCTGCCAGAACCAGGCGGACGGCTTCCTCGGCCTTCTCGCGGGTGGGGTAGGCGCCGTCGTAGCGGACCTTCTCCAGCATCTGCTCGTACGCCCTGTCGGTGGGCTGCGGGAACGGTGCGGGTCGGTCGGACATCACTGCGGTGGTTGCCTTTCTGTCACCAGGGTCGTGGTGGCCGGCGTGCGGTCACCGGTGGGTGGGTGGTCGGTCGGGCCTGGGGCGGTCCGAGGAGCAGGTCGTGGCCGGAGGAGGAGCTGGAGCGGGACCTGGTTCAGCAGGTGGTCGCCGACGGCGTCGTCGGCGGGACCGAGGACGGCGCTGACGTCCTGGGCTGCGGTCTGCTCGGCGACGCCCTCAATGCGGGCCTCCGGGCCGCGCTCGCGCGCAGCAACCGCTCCGGGGGGCGACGGCGCGGCGCTCTGCAGCGGATTGACCAGGATCAGGGCGAAGCCGATCGGCGGAGGCGCCGCCGACTCCAGTGTGCGCCCAGCAGGGGGAGCACCACACGGGCCACGCGTTCGGCCTTCGCGCACGGTGCCGTGCTCGCCGCGCTCCCTCACCCTGCCGAGGAACGCATCTCGTCGCACCGTCACGCCAGTCGCCGGCCTTCCTCGGTCCCAGGAGGGCGCGGAGGACGGGCAAGAAGGGCGAACAGGTACCCGTCCTCCGCCGCTGCAGAGCCCTTGCCGGTCCGGCTCAGCCGGAGATCTCCTTGCGGCCGGGCCCCACGCCGATGGCGACCTTGCGGGGCTTGGCACGCTCGGCGATCGGGATGCGCAGGGTGAGCACGCCCGCGTCGTAGTCGGCCTTGATGTGCTCGGTGTCCAGCGTGTCGGCCAGCACCAGCTGGCGGGAGAAGACACCCAGCGGCCGCTCCGACAGTTCCATCTGCACGTCGTCGGCCTTCGCCACCGGCCGGCGCTCGGCCTTGACGGTCAGCATGTTCCGCTCGACGTCGATGTCGATCGCGTCCGCAGTGACGCCGGGGACGTCGAAGGCCACCACGTACTGGTCACCCTCGCGGTAGGCGTCCATCGGCATCGGCGACGGCCGCGACCAGGTGCCCGGGCCCATCAGCTGCTGCGCCAGCCGGTCGAGCTCACGGAAGGGGTCGGTGCGCATCAACATCGGAATACACCTCCAGAAGGTTCGGGCAGTGACTGCCAATGCGCCTCACGGAAACCGTTGTAGCATGTCATCCAATGGATGACAAACATGACGTCGTCCGAAGGACGACAAAACGAGGGAGGTGCCCATGACCCCGGCCGATCAGCCGGCTTCACCCCGCGCCTACGCGCACAGCCCGGCGTCGTTCCTCGCCGCCGCGGCGGCTCTGGAGGCCATAGACGAAGCCCTGAGTACCGCCCAGCACGAGGACCCCCACGCTCCCGGCGCTCCCGAGGTCGGCACGGACCAGGCCCTCGCGTCCCTCCTTCTGCTACGGCAGGTCCGCGAGCGGCTCGCCGGATGGGAAACCGGCCTGATCGAGACCGCCCGCGACGCCGGAGCAAGCTGGGCCGACCTCGCCCAACCGCTGGGCGTCGCCAGCCGCCAGGCCGCCGAACGCCGCTACCTGCGCGGCCGTCCCGGCCCGGCCGGAACCACCGGCGAACAGCGCGTCCAGGCCACTCGTGAACGCCGCGCCGCCGAACGCACCACCGCCACCTGGGCCCGCCGCAACGCGGCCGACCTGCGCCGCATCGCCGGCCAGATCACCGCCCTCACCGACCTGCCCGGCGCGGCCCGCCAACCGCTCAGCCGGCTCCACGCCGCCCTCGCCCAGGACGACCCCGCCGAGCTCATCCGCCCCCTCGGCGACACGCGTCCCCACCTGGCCGGCGCCCACCCCGACCTCGCGGCACAGCTCGACACCCTCACACCTCCCTGATCTGCCCCGTCGCTCCAGGCGTCCCCGCGACCGGGCATTCTGGCCGACCGACGACCGAGACCCTCGGTTTGTTCACCCCGCCGACGGTCTCGCGCCCGATGCCCTCGGTTGCGGCCCAGCGCAGGCGACACGCGCGAAGGACGCGAAGGACCCGTCCGGGTTCCGGACGGGTCCTTCGGCGACGTGCGAGAGCCGGGTCAGGTGGTCAGGTGGTCACCATCGGTACCAGCGACCCCGGCCACCCCCCGTGGTGGTGGACCTCATCACGAAGCCGAGGAGCCACACGACCAGAACGACGACCGCGACCCACCAGAGGACCTTCAGGGCGAAGCCCGCGCCGAACAGAATGAGTGCCAGAAGAAGAACTAGAAGCAAGGGAACCATGGTTATCAACCTCCTGCGCCCCGATTGCCCTGCGGTCGTCCGTTCATTCGTGGATGTTGCCTTGTTTATGGAGGGAAACTCGGGGCACTGCATGAGACTTACCGGTTGCGGCCCGCCCCGTCGGTGGGGAAGAAGTCGCGGCCGGAGTCGTTCGGCAGGGGGGCTCCAGGTCGTACGCCGTCGCCAGACAGACGTATCCAGGCATGGCCACCGACGGGACGAGCGAGCCGCGCCTGCGCGGTCCATCAACGTGGCTTGAGAGGCTCAGCCCTGCGCGGACCGGATCGACCCGGGTCCGACCTCGTAGGGCATCTCGCCGTCGGCACCACCGAAGCGGATGCAACTGGGCAGCTGGACTTGAATGGCCAAGGACCCCGGCCGGCGCGTCGGGGTCCTTGGTGTGGTGCCGGTCGGTCGGCGTCGGGGCCGCACCCGGCGTCCTTGTCAGGCCGGGGTTTCCGACTGCGACTGGCCGCCTTGGGCGCGCAGTTGCTCGTTGATGCGCTGAGCTTCTTCGAGCTGGTCTTCGAGGATGACGATGCGGCACGCGGCTTCTACGGCGGTGCCCTGGTCGACGAGTTCGCGGGCGCGGGCGGCGATGCGCAGCTGGTACCGGGAGTAGCGGCGGTGGCCGCCTTCGGAGCGCAAGGGTGTGATCAGGCGGTGTTCGCCGAGGGCGCGGAGGAAGGATGGGGTGGTGCCGAGCATCTCGGCGGCCCGGCCCATGGTGTAGGCGGGGTAGTCGTCATCGTCGAGGGAGTCGGCGGGCCGGGTACTGCGAGGGGGCATAGACCTCTTCTTTCGGGGGATGCGTCGGGGGGCCCGGGTGCCGTACTGGCACCCGGGCCCCGAGCTTTCAACACCATCTACCGGCCGACTGCGTCGGCCTTCTTTTTCCGCAGGCCCGCCTGGGAGGGCTGGGCTGCGGGGATCGCGGATGCGTGACCGGGGACCACCTTCCAATCCGGGGCCTTGCGGTACCCGGGCGGACTTTCTCCTCGCCCGGGCGATCCTGATGGCGTTCTGCTCCTTACCTCGGCTACTCGGTTGTACTGCTGGATAACGCGGGTGCTGCTCGCGGCCCCTTCGGGTCGCGTCCTGCTTGACCTGCATGCACGGCAGTTCGTGTCTGCCGTGCCCACTTCGACTTCCTGAGTACAAGAGAAACGGTATCCCTGTGAATGGCGAATGTCTACCTCAGACACGACAGATTTTCTCCGTGGCTCAGGCGGGAAGTTCTCCCGTGAGGACACCTGCAAGGGTGCCGCACCTCTGTGCCACCGAGCGGGCGCGCGGGAGACCCCGGCCGAAGGCGTGGAGCGGGCGGTGACAGTCGTCGTCTTGGTGACCACCGTGTCCCTCGCAGTGGTGCCCCTCGCCGTGCGTCCAGCCGCCAAGTGCCCGTGCGCCGCGTGCGCAGAGGGCAGACCGTCCGGGACGTGCAGGCCGCTTCCTCCCGCGACCCCAGCCCGTAGGCGCATTGCGGCTGCCGCCCGCCCAGTCGGGCCCGCCCGTCACCCGCGACTTCCTGTTCCCAACCCCTCCCCCGCCCAGCTCCGCGAGGTCATGACCGCCTTGCGCGACGACCACGGACTCGCCTCCGCACACCTGCTGGGCCTGATGAAAGCGATGAGCTCATGGGCAGCACCAACCTGCCGCGCAGCCCCGACGGTTGGGGGGGGTGTCCGAAGCGAGCGCGCCGTCCACATCGGGACCAAGGCGGTCACCACCACCGAACTGCTCGCGGACCGGGCCGCCGTCCGGGAGGCCGCCGCCTCCGGCGCGAGCGGCACGCCTGTCGACGGCCTGGTGGCGCTGCCCGCCGGCCACCATCTGGGCTTTCCGCGCCAGGTCCGTGAACGCCCTTCGCGCCCGCTGTCGCCATCGTGCGGAGAGCTGGAAGGCCGGTAAATATAATCTGCCGCATGTCGAAGCCTGACGAACTGCTCGTTGATATCGCCGCCCTTGTGGAGTCCGGGCAGAGCAACCAGATGTCCCTGACCGTGGTCACCGGTGGTGCTGTCATCACCGGCCGGCTGGCGCCCGAAGCGGTGTGGAGGCAGAGGGTGTCGGACGTGTTGGCGGATTCCGCCCGCTTGGGAGAGTTCTCGGCCGTCTTCGACACCCCCGCGAAGAAGGACGGGCCGCCCGCTCATCTGCACTTCCACGTCGCCCGGATCCTGCAGGGCACGGTCGGCATCCCGGAGACAGGCGGGATGTACCGTGTGGCGATCGCCGACGTCAACGCCTGGACCGTGGGCGACTTCAGCTATTCCGACCAGTGAGCGCCCACTGCGGCGAACCCCGTCGCAGGCGGTGTGGGCCCGACCGGCGAGCGCCGGTCGGGCCCACACCGCTGTTCAGGCGTCGGCTCGTCAGACGGACTCGGGGGCACCGAGCATCGCGGAGGCTTGCTGGAGCGAGCTGAGGATGCGTACGGGCGCGGCCGTGGGGAGGGTGCGGCACGTGAAGCCGAGCTGAGTCATGGCCCGGAGGACTTCGGCGGCGCTGAAGTCACGGCGGTCCTGCCGAGTGATGACCTGGCCGACTTGCTTGACGGGGTAGTGGCGGCGGCCGATGATCACGGATGCGCCGGTGCCGGGTTCGGGCTTGATGCCCTTCATCGATTCCAGCACGCCGTTCTTGGTGAGCTCGAAGGGGAAGCGGGCGATGACGCAGCGCATGTGACCTCACAGGGAGAAGGAGAGAGCGGTCCGGCCAGGGTGAGGCGGTTCACATGGCGGAGCACAGCATCCGCCGCCCCTCCGGACGCACCTGGTCGAGCAGCGCGGTGACCCGCGGCATGAAACCCGTGTCAGCCATCTGGTCGGCCTCGTCCAGCACCGAGACGCCCACCTGGTTCAGCCGGCGGCCGCCGCGGTCGACAGGGTCCTTGCGCCGACCAGGGGTCGCGACGACGATCTCGGCTCCGCCTCGCAGCGTGCCGGCCTGCTTGCCGATCGAGGTCCCGCCCACCACCGTGGCCAGCCGCAGTCTGACCGGTCGGGCGTACGGAGTGAGCGCGTCGGTCACCCGCTGCGCCGGCTCAGGTCGACGGAGCCCTCGACGGCAGGCAGTGCGGGGGTGATCGTCTCGGGAAGCGCGAACTCCCTCCGCACCGCGGCGGGTCGACGGCCGTAGCCACCGGAACGGGCCGGGCACCGGAACGGCGCGTGCAGGCGAGCCGAAGCGACTGCCGCCCTTCCCCGCGTCGGCACCGCTCCCACGGACGCGGCCGGAGCGGCCGTTCGTACGTGTGCGGTTCATGGGGAGCCTTCCTCGATGTGGCACATATCAAGGAATTCCCGCAAGCGACGAGCAGCACGGAATTACGAGTATGGACCGATGTCAAAGGAAATCCGGCCGACGGTAATCCGCGCCGGCGGAGGTACTGAAAGAGGTGACGCAGTGGGGACGCCAAATCCGGGCGTTGCCTGCGGTGCAGCTTCTCAGGATGCGCCCGCACCCCCGCAGGAGGAGTAGCGTGCGGTGGGACCGCGGGTTTCTCCGAGCCGTCCCGCGGGTGGAACCGCCGCGGGAAATGAGTGCAGCTGGGGCCCGCACCCCGAAGGATGCGGGCCCCAGCTACAAATCGTGCGTCAGCGTCAGGCCGGAACGATGTTCTCGGCCGTCGGGCCCTTCTGGCCCTGCGCGATGTCGAAGCTGACCTTCTGGCCTTCGAGCAGCTCACGGAAGCCCTGGGCGGCGATGTTCGAGTAGTGGGCGAACACGTCAGCGCCGCCACCGTCCTGCTCGATGAAGCCGAAGCCCTTTTCCGCGTTGAACCACTTCACGGTACCGGTGGCCATGCCATGTCTCCTTTGGGGCAGTACATCGGAATCCGCACTGTGCGGACACCATGTCGCCGCGATGATTACCCCGCCCGGAAAATGACCGGAAATACAAAAGCGCTCCACCCGGCAGGAGCCGACTGGGGCACTTGAAGTTTCGGGAACCACAACTGCAACTGAGATGGACAGTAGCACACCACTACGCCTCCGCGTCGGCCAATTAATTCCCCCCGCTCGTCGCCGCAAAAACTCTCACCGCGTCGTCCGTCAAACCCTCACGGCGCGGTCCGCCAAACTCTCACCTCAAGAACACAGATATTGACTCCCTCGCAGTGCAACGTTCCAAAAGATGAGCGGGGTCGTCAGCCCCTACCTGAGCGCCAGGACGCTACGCCGTGTGCGACCGCCCGGAAGATCGCCTTCGACGCACGCGGCGGACGGCCGGCCGCATGCCCTCCGGCCGGCCGTCGCGGGTTTTCGGGTAGGCCAACTCCACTACCTGCGTGCGGTCTTGACACCGGACCCGTATCAAGACCGCCCGTTCCGAGGGAACCTGTCCGCGCGGCCGGGCCGGAGAGGTCAGGCAGGCCGGGATTCCCGCTTCGAGCGGCGCCGCCCGCTCGGACCGCCGTACGGAGAAAAACAGGCCTAGCGCTCCACCCGTCCACACAACCGCAGGTCAGACACCCTTGTCGGCGGGCTCCAGAATCGCCACGCACTCCACATGATGCGTCATCGGAAACAAATCACGTTAACAGCGGCTAACACAATGAGGTGGATCAGTCCTGGTTGCCGTGTCTGGGACGGGAGTTGGGCGTTCGGTCCGGTGTGGGGACGTCGCCGTGGATCGTGTCGGATGAGCTGTGGGACCGTGTGGAGCCGCTGCTGCCGCAGCGTGAGCGCAGGTTCCGGTATCCAGGTCGCAAGCCGTTTCCGGACCGGGCGGTGCTGTGCGGGATCTTGTACGTGCTGCACACCGGGATCCAGTGGGAGCACCTGCCCAGAGCCCTGGGCTTCGGGTCAGGCATAACGTGCTGGCGCAGGCTGCGGGACTGGAACGATGCCGGCGTCTGGCAGCGGTTGCACGAGATCCTGCTGGCCGAACTGAACGCGGCCGCACGTCTGGACTGGTCCCGCTGTGTGGTCGACTCCTCGCACGTCAGGGCGCTAAAAAGGGGGCAGCACACGGGCCCGTCGCCGGTCGACCGGGGACGAGCCGGCTCCAAGCATCACTTAATCACCGACGGAAACGGCACCCCGCTCGCGGTCCTGCTGACCGGTGGCAACCGCAACGACGTCACCCCGCTCCTGCCCCTGCTCGACGCGATCCCGCCGGTCCGCGGCCGGGTCGGGCATCCTCGCCGGAAGCCGGACCCGCTGTTCGCCGATCGCGGGTATGACCACGACCTTTACCGTAACCAGGTCCGCGCCCGCGGCATCGTGCCCACGATCGCCCGCCGCGGCACCCTGCGCGGCACCGGCCTGGGCACCTACCGCTGGGTCGTGGAGAGGAGTTTTGCCTGGCTGCACGGCTTCCGTCGCCTGCGCGTCCGCTGGGAACGGCGAGCCGACATCCACGAAGCATTCCTCAAACTCGCCTGCTGCCTGATCACCCACCGACAACTCAGGGCATTGTGTGAGCCGCCGATAGCCGGTTGAGAACTTCGTTGGGGGTGAAGCTCCAGCCAACCAGGCGCGCCCCGCTCCAGTTGATGCCGATCATGAGTCCATCCCGGGCGGCATCGGGCAGTACGCGATCGAGCCAGGTGTCCAAGGGCATGGACTCAACCCGGAGTCCGTCCCCCCAGATCTTTGCTGCCCTCTGGGCGCGGGGTGAGGTCGACCAAAAGGGAAGACTTCGCGTGCCGTCCGCAGAGAGGTGTGTCGGGCTTCCGTTGTCATCCCGGACAAGCCAGACCACGCTGCCCTGGCGGACGTCTCGGAAGAATGCCGCCGCCTGCGAACCGCTCTGACTCATGGCCACCGAGCCTACCGTTCTCCAACACTCATTACGTTAGGGGTTGTAAGCGGGGAAGGCATAAACGCAGGTCAGGGTTAGTTCCCGGTGTTCTGAGCGCCCCTGCGGGCACCTAGAGTGTCATACGAGCGTCACGGCCACGGTGGTGGAGCCCATCGCAGCAGAAACCGGTGGCGTTCCAGGACCCTCACCATCGCCGCCGCCACCATCACGGTCGGTGCGCTGTCCGTTTCGGCGACCGTGGCCCACCCCGTGGCGTTGTCGACGCGTGCAGCTACTGACGTACAGCGACCCACTGCACGGAAAGGCGCTGCAGAAGCTGCTCGGCCGAGTCGTCAGGGTGGAACTCCCGGAGGACCTGTACGAGACGAAGGGCGCTGGCCACCTGGGGACCAGGGGAAATGCCGAGCGCCTCCATGACGTCCGAGGCGGAGACGATCAGAGCTCCGGTCGTATCAGCAAGAAGTGCCCACTCGGCGCGCAGGCGGATCTCACGGTCGAAGTCGGCATCGTGTGCCAGCTTCTCGAGTGCCTTCGCCCACCGCACCCGGTACCTAGCATGGATGCTGTTCAGCTTCTGATCATTGAACCGCTGAAGCCCCAGGTCTCCCGCGGCCTCCTGAAGGCTTTGCCTGTAGCGCGGATAGTCCTGACGCTCCAAAGCGGCACGCCACTGCAACACCAGCGTGGACTTCTCCGGACTACGCTCGACGGACTTGGCTATGGCCAGCATGAAGTGGGCGTACGCCTCGTTCTGTTCGAGCAGCTTGGCCAAGCAGTGCTGCCATTCAACGGTGGACTGGGGCACAACGGACCCGCAGGCCCGCTCGAACCACTCGTTGCAAATGCGCTCGGTATCCTCGCCCTCGGACACCGAAGCGTCCATGTGATGGACCAGGAACGCGCGCAGCCGGCGCATCGTGTCCGCAAAGTCCTTCTCGGGCGGCGTGTGTCCCAGGGCCGCGGCCTGTTCGTAGAGCCACCTGCTGGACGCCGCCCATGCCTCCGAGTACCACGCCCGCATCCATATCGTGGCGAAGAAGAAAGCGGTCTGCGGGTGGGTGAAGTCGGGTGGAGGCAGACTGACGTCCGTGCCAGCTGAGCGCCTCAACAGGTGGCGGGCGAGCCGGTCGAGATTGCGATGGACGCCGGTGATGCGATTCCAGGCGGCCGCGGGCGCGACCGGCGGGGTGGACTGCGTCGTTGTCACCGTGCACCTCGCACTTTGCTCTGCCGATGGGCGGCAGGACCCAGAAGCGTGGGCCCACGACGCTCTCCAGGTTCCCGCGGAGGCTCCAGCCGCGGTCCGATCATGTTGAACGAGATGTAGGCATCAAGAGTCCTGCCTTCGACGGCCTGATCGGGTCCGAAGCCGGACGGGTCAAAGGGGAGCTCCCGCTGGTACCCCTCTACCCAACAGCGACCGCCTTGGAAGTTCGCATCGACCCGGAGGACTCTGGCCCTGAAGACTCGGGGAGCACCGTCTTCCCAGCTCGACACGTAGACATTGATCACGCGGCGGCGATCCCTCTGCTCCAGTGAGAGCCGGTCCAGGTCCCGGAACGCCTCCATCGCCCGGTCGATGCTGCCCAGGTGGAAGAGCGCCAGCGCGCGCATGAAGTGGACCCTGAGCGAGGGCATCGCGTCGTAGGCTGACGCAAGTTCCGTGAGTTCGAGGCATTCCTGCCAGGCAGCCTGATCCAGCGGCAGGGTCTGTCGCTCACCCGAGAGGAAGCGCTCACCGGTTCGCGCGAACCACAGCAGGTCGACGGCAAGGCGCACGCAGCGTTCGTCTTGGAGCCGGAGGGGATTCCGCCTGAGATGCTCCAGAGCCCGCTGCACTCCCTCCTGGTTGGGTTCATTGTTGATGAAGCCACTGACTTTCAGGGCATAGAAGAAGGCGGCCAGCGGCTCGTCGTACGCCTCGAGCTTTTTCAACTGCTGTCCTGCCAGGAAATGGTCGCTCGCCAGCGAGGCGATATCCACGAACTTGCTGTGGTATAGGCCGGCCTGTCCGGGCTCTAGAGTCTCCGGGTCGATCACTGTCAGGGCGCTCAGGCAGTCACCGACCAGCGTGGCTGCAGTCTCGTCGGACAGCGCTCCCGCTTTGAACGTGTCCCGGGTAGCCCAGCAGAGCACATCCACCGGGTAATAATTGGTCGCCTCACACTCCAGAGCCGACTGGACGCTTCGTTTGAGCTCCCGGAGTTCGCCCGAGATGTACTCCTCGCTGGGCAACGTCTGAGGGATGCCGCCGCCGGGTCCGGAGTGGAGCAGTTCGTACAGTTGGGAGCCGCGGACGCTGGCCTGCTCGACGTAAAGATTCAGGCGGATGTCCCGCCGGTGACCCAGGTCTTCCGCTTCCCGCAGTGCCTCGTCCACCGCCTCCTGCGCTGCCTCCAAGGCACGGCGCCGCAGGTCGACGTCCGGTCCCTGTCGGCGCTGGTCCCACACCGCCCACTCACGCCGCATGTTCACTTCTTTATGGGTGAGCCGAGCGTGAATCACAGGGTTGGTCACCAGCATTCTCAGCTTGGCGATGGAGTCAGCAATCAGCAGGTAATGGGCCCCGTACTTCCGCTGCTCCCGGTTCTTCTGCGGACCGATCGCGGTGAGGAGAGCCATGACGAACTCGATCTCCGGGCCGCCATTACGGGCTCGGGAATCAGGCCGGACCAGCTCGATCACTTCGGAAATCTGAGCCGCCTCCCGCTCCTCCCCCCATCTTCGGGCGCCGGTCAGCAGGGTTGCCTCCAACTGGTTGCGCCCTCCGAGTGTGTAATTACCCTGTTCGTCCTCGTCCCAGCGGATTATGTCTATGCCACTCAGCAGGTCCGGAAGATTCCGGACGCCGTCGCGGCCGATGGTGCGCAGGGCAAGTTCAAGTGGCGTGCGCAGACCGTGGCTGTGAATCAGCAGGATCAAGCTGAGGAGGCGCTCGTATGGGTCGTCCTGCCAGGCGGCCGCCCCCTCTTCCGAGGTGCGCGGGAGTGCTTCCAGGCCATGCAGCAGGCCGGCCTCCTCCAGGGCCGCCGCCATGATCGTGGACGGCTCGTAGTTGACCCGCGTACGTGCGGCATGGCCCAGGCGCTCCTCGGAACGCCTCAGCTCGAGCACCAAGCCGCGGGACAGAGGAGCGTGCGCGTCGGGCAGTAGACGGTACAGAGCCGACAGGAACGACCGATCGCGAGCCACGATCGCCTCGTCCGCGCCCTTGAGGACGATGCCAAAGTCCGCCAGGTAGCGGGTGAAGCGCTCAAGCTCTTTTCCGGCGATGGTGGCCGGTGCCTCAACGAAATCCTTATCTCGCCGGTACCGGGAGGCCGTCCTCACCTGCTTGTCAGCACGCCCGCGCTTTCTGCCGCCGCCGTCGCCGAATTGGTCCGCGTCCCAGTAGCAACTGCCAACCATGACCACTTTACGGCCCCGGCTACGCAGATAGTCGAAGAGTCGTTGGTACTCCTCAGGCTCCAGCATGCCGTCCCACACGATCAGAGTGTTGGCCCCTGACTGTTCCTCCGCCCACAGGCAGAAGTCGTCGAGTGCCTGAAACTCCGGGCGCGTCGACTTGCGCGGGATATGGAGGACGACTCGCCTCCCCGTCCGGGCGATCTGGAAGGCCAGTCGAGCCAGAGCGACACTCTTCCCCGTCCCCGACTGACCGACGACCAGAAGCGGCCCCTGTCGTTCCGGGGATGCCGCTGCATCTTCGACCAAGTCCGTCAAGATCTTCTCGAAGTTGCGCTGGAAGGGGAGTCCGCGGGCGTGCGCCCACCAGGTCGGCGAGCCGTCGCTCGCACCGAGAAACTCGCGGAACTTCTGGAAGCGCCGATGCTTGGACTCAGCAGGCGGATCGTCCAGGAGGTCCACGTCCACCGGGCGGGCGTGCGGCAGAATCCGCTGCCAGCGACTCCGGTCGATGGGCAGGCGTCGGTCGCCGACGCGTACCGCGTGGGTTGAGGTTGTGGTCGGGCCGCCGTCGCTCAAACGACCAGTGCTGCGTGCCTCCTCCACCAGGGAGGCGAATGTCTCCCGATGCGGGACAAGCACCTTGAGATTGATCGCTTCACGTATGAACTCGTCCGCGAGGATTTCGTCGGTCGTGGAGAACAGGTGCACCTGGTTCGCAACCGCGTCGCAGATCTGGCTGTAGAGCGTCTCGGGGTCGAGCCAGTCGTTGAGAGACCACCCCTCCACCACCAGCAAACCCCGCGGGGTCAGTCCGTCCGTAACGATCCGCGACAGAGCCTCGGCTGCCAACGCTCTGCGTCGCGACAACTCCATTTTTGTCGCGGGCGGTCTTTCGTCGACCGGCTGATCAACGCCTCCGAAGAGCATGAGCGCCTGGACGTCGGCCATGTCACGCGACAGGCGCGTCCGGTCGCGCTGGGGCACAGTCTCCTGGACCGTCCGCCAGTCCTGTTTGAGACCCAGCCGCCACGAGGGATCGACAGCCGAGGAGAGCACGCCGTTCCATGGGAATTCCAGCGTGGTCTTCAATGACGGCGGCAGTACCAGTGCACGTCCAGCATCACTGAGCGCCTCGGCAGCTGCCTCACGACTGTCCGGAGCGGCGCCGAGGATTGCCTGATAGGCGGTCTCAGGCAAGTTGTCCATACCCAGTGACCTGGCTATAGGTCCTACCAGCGGGTCGTGCCCCGTCTCGATAGATAGATAGCTCTGCCCCAGGAACAAGAAGGACGGACCCCGGTCCAGCCGCTCGAACAGCGCCTGCTTCCCTACCGACATGTCGTCTCCAGGTGACTAACCCCCAGTCGCCCCTCCATAGACGACGGACCGTCAATTTTGCACTGAAGCAGCAGTTTTCGCACCAGTGTTGCTGATCCGCCAACTCCGGCGTTGCCATACGCCCCCACAGGGTGACGCGGACGACATCGTCGCCCGGGGCGACCGGCTACACATGAAGGACGACCCCGCCCGCGGAGATGCATGCCGGCAGCTCCTCACCCGCAATGACCTGGACGCCCGAACGCTCAGCTCCTACACCGAGCCGGTCTCGGTATTGCATGTACGCCTACGACGCGGTGGTCGCCGAGGTCGCGGTCGACGCCTGCCGCGGCATGGTCCGGGTGCGACGCGTGCTGGGCATCTTCGACGCGGGGCGCATCATCAGCCCAAAGCTCGCCGAGAGCCAGGCCATCGGTGCCGCGGACGGCGGAATCGGCGCAGCCCAGCTCGAACACACCGTCACCGACCACCGCGACGGCCGCATCGTCAACGCGAACCTCGCCGACTACCTCGTCCCCGTCAATGGCGACGCACGCGACCTGAAGGCCACCTACCTCGACGGAAGCGCAGGTCAGAGGCGCTAATGAGCAAGCTCCAAAATCGCCACGCACTCCAGGTGCGACGTCATCGGGAAGGCGTGCAGTTTGCGCCCCGGGGAAACATGCAGGTCAGGTTTCGTTTCGAGGACGGAATCCGGCCCCTTGAGAGTGCGTCACCGTTGCGGCCGCGCTTCAGACGGACACGGATCCCGATCCATGCCGTGACCACAGGCTACGCCGCAAGCCGTTGCCGCTGGCACTGTGCGAGTTGCCGCCGCCCCCGCGGGACGCCAAGGAATCGAGAGACCAGCACCGGAAGCCCCTTTGGACCCGCCATCGCTCACCCTTGGCTCAATCGCCCCCTCGGCCACTCTCGGTTTGCGCGGCACGCGGGCAACCGGCACCCGAAGCTCCCAAGCATTCACTTCACTACTGCCAAGGCCGGCGTCGGACCGCCGCCTTCGACTCCTTCGAAGACCGGGACGATCAGCTGGGATTCCAGTGGAGTCCGTGCGCCCAAGACCCGGGAGGTGCTGGATCTCGTACAGGGTGACACCCCAAGCTCCCGGGAGCATTTCCCCTAGTGCGCGCCCGAAAGCCCCTCGGAGTTTCCCGTGATCTCCGAGACGATCAGGTCCTACGCGCGATCGATCATGGCGTCGAACCCGTTTCCGCGTCAGTCGAAGCGTGTAGCGAGCGGCCTGGGCCGGAGGCAGTTTCTCCGCCCCGGGCCGCTTGCCTCGCAGCACCGCCGGTGCAGAACTCGTAGGCACCTGACGATATATCAGCCCATGCGTCCTTCATGCGTCACTCAGCAACAATGAACGATGCCCGGCTCCCACCGCGCACCCGCCACCTCAGTCGAAAGCACAGGTCACGGGACGCCGTGCGGTTTCATCTGCTCCCACATCCCGAACAGGTCGAGCCGACGAAAGAAATCAGAAAACTGCAGGTCAAGAACGTTTCTCAGCGGGTTCCAGGATCGCAACGCACTCCACATGATGCGTCATCGGAAACAGATCGAACGCCCGCAGCGTCCGTACCCGGTACCCCCCGTCCCGGAAGTACGCCAGGTCGCGGGCGAGGGCCGCCGGGTCGCAGGCGACGTAGGCGATGCGGCGGGCGCCGAGGGAGGAGAGGTGGGCCACCGTCTGGCGGCCCGCGCCCGCGCGGGGCGGGTCGAGGACGATGAGGTCGACCTCGGTGATGCCGGTGCGCGGGAGGACCGACTCGACCTTGCCCTGCTCGACCCGGACCTGGGGGAAGTCGGCCAGGTTGTGACGTGCGTCCTCCACCGCACGCTTGCCGGACTCGATGCCGAGGACCGCGCCCTTCTCGCCGAGGCGGTCGGCGAGGGCGCCGGCGAAGAGGCCGACGCCGCAGTAGAGGTCGAGCGCCATCTCGCCCTTGCGCGGGAGGAGGCCCTGCATGACGGCGGTGACCAGGGTGTCCGCCGCCTTCGGGTGGACCTGCCAGAAGCCGCCGCTGCCGACCCGGTGGGTGCGGCCGTCGGCGCGTTCACGGACGAAGGCGCGGCCGTGGACGCGGTGGATCCCACCGTCGTGTTCGTCGACCCGCAAGACCGAGACGGGCTTGTCGAGCTCGACCAGGGGAAGGCGGGCGCCGGGGCGCGGCTCCAGGATGACCATGCGGTCCTGGGAGCCGGTCGCGGCGATCGCGTCGACCGAGACCATGCCCGACCAGTCCCGCTCCTCGATGCCCAGCTCTCTGACGCCCGGCGCAGCGATCATGCAGTGCTCGATCGGCTCCACCTCGTGCGAGCGGTGCCGGCGCAGTCCGGCGTTGCCGTCGGCGTCGACGGCGTACTGCACCCGGGTCCGCCACTGCGGCACCTCGCCGGCCGGCAGCTTGTCGCCCTCGGCCGGCATCACCGTGCCGTCCCAGCCGGCCTCCTCGGGAGTGAGGCCCGCGAGCCGCTGGAGCTGCTCGGCGATCACCTCGCCCTTGAGGCGGCGCTGGGCGCCCGGCTTGGCGTGCTGCCAGTCACAGCCGCCGCAGCGGCCGGGGCCGGCGTAGGGGCAGGGGGCCGGCACGCGGTCCTTGGACGCGTCCAGGATGTCCACCGCGTCGGCGCGCAGGAAGCGGGCACCTTCCTCGCCCTCGGTCACCCGGGCCACGACCCGCTCGCCGGGCAGCGCGTGCCGGACGAACAGCACCTGGCCCTCGGCGGTCCTGGCGATGCAGTGGCCGCCGTGCGCGACCGGGCCGACCTCGACCTCGTACTCAGTCCCCACCAGCGATTTCTTCGGTTCTGCCTGCATGGCGGGGTGACTCCAGATCAAGGGGGAGGGAAACGACCCGGGCGGGGGCCGACGACAGCCCACCAGTCTACGGGGTCGCCGGCACTCCCTGGCCCCGCTCAGCCTCCGCTGTGCTCCTTGGGCCGGTGCTCGGCCGGACCGCGCCGTACCGCACCCGGTGCGTTCCACTCCTGGCGCCTGCGGGCCCGGATCTTGGCCGCCTCGGAGGACGCCAGCTGGTAGGGCACCGACGTCACCATCACGCCGGGCGTGAACAGCAGCCGGCCCTTGAGCCTGAGCGCGCTCTGGTTGTGCAGGATGTGCTCGTACCAGTGGCCGACGACGTACTCCGGGATGATCACGGAGACCGCGTCCCGCGGCGACTGGGCGCGCAGGCCCTTGACGTACTCGATGATCGGCCGGGTGATCTCGCGGTACGGCGAGTCGAGGACCTTCAGCGGTACGTCTATCCCGCGCCGCTCCCATTCCTCGCGCAGCGCCTTGGTCTCGGCCGGGTCGACGTTGACGGTGAGCGCCTCCAGGGTGTCCGAGCGCATCAGTTTGGCGTAGGCCAGGGCACGCAGGGTGGGGCGGTGGATCTTGGAGATCAGGACGACCGAGTGCACGCGGGAGGGGCGGACCAGGTCGTCGTCGGGCTCCTCGGGGGCCGAGATCTCCTCGGAGACGCGGTCGTAGTGCTTACGGATCGCGGTCATCGTGGCGTAGAAGATGCACATGCCGAGCAGCGCCACCCAGGCGCCGTGGGTGAACTTCGTGACCAGGACGACGACCAGCACCAGGCCGGTGAAGAAGGCGCCGAACGTGTTGATCGCGCGGGAGCGGATCATGTGGCTGCGCTTGGCCGGGTCCTTCTCCACCGCCAGGTGGCGGTTCCAGTGCCGGACCATGCCGGTCTGGCTGAGCGTGAAGGAGACGAAGACCCCGACGATGTACAGCTGGATCAGGCGGGTCGAGTCCGCGCCGTAGATGACCGTCAGGAGGGCGGCGGCGCCGGCCAGGAGCACGATGCCGTTCGAGAAGGCCAGCCGGTCGCCGCGGGTGTGCAGCTGGCGCGGCAGGTAGCGGTCCTGGGCGAGGATCGAGCCGAGGAGCGGGAAGCCGTTGTACGCGGTGTTCGCGGCCAGGAAGAGGACGAGGGCGGTGGCCGCGGCGAGCACGACGAACAGGAAGCTGCCCTTGCCGAAGACGGCCTCGGCGACCTGGGAGATCACCGGGTTCTGGACGTAGCCGGAGCCGATCGCGACGCCGTTGTGGAGCAGGTCGGTGGCCGGGTTCTCGGCCATCCGGACCTTGGTGACCATGGCGAGCACGATGATCCCGCAGAACATGGTGACCGCCAGCAGGCCCATCATGGCCAGCGTGGTCGCCGCGTTCTTCGACTTCGGCTTGCGGAACGCCGGGACGCCGTTGGAGATGGCCTCGACGCCGGTGAGCGCGGCACAGCCGGAGGAGAAGGCCCGCAGGAGGAGGAAGACGAGGGCGAAACCGGCCAGGCCCTGGTGTTCCGCCCTGATGTGGTAGTCCGCGGTCGGGGCGCGCATCGTGTCCCCGAGGACCAGGCCCCGGAACGCACCCCACGCGATCATGATGAAGACGCCGCCGACGAACACGTACGTCGGGATCGCGAAGAGCTTGCCGGACTCCTTCACGCCGCGCAGGTTCATCAGCGTCAGCAGCACGATCACGGTGACCGCGCAGAGCACCTTGTGCTCGACCACGAAGGGGATCGCGGAGCCGAGGTTCTCGATGCCGGAGGCGATGGAGACGGCGACGGTCAGAACGTAGTCGACCAGCAGCGCGCTCGCGACGGTCAGGCCCGCCTTGGGGCCGAGGTTGGTGGTGGCGACCTCGTAGTCGCCGCCGCCGCTCGGGTAGGCGTGCACGTTCTGCCGGTAGGAGGCGACCACCGTGAACATCAGCACGACGACCGCGACCGCGATCCAGGGGCTGAAGTGGTACGCCGACACGCCCGCGATGGACAGGACCAGCAGGACCTCCCCCGGCGCGTAGGCGACGGAGGACAGCGGGTCGGATGCGAAGACGGGGAGGGCGATGCGCTTCGGCAGGAGCGTTTCGCCCAGCCGGTCACTGCGCAGAGCGCGCCCGATCAGAATCCGTTTGGGCACGTCGGTCAGTTTGGACACGAGAGAGGATCGTAGGCCTTCCACCTGCCAGGTCTCCAGCCGCAGTGCGGGATCTGCCTCCCGAGTGAAAAAGGTGACGGCTGGAACTGCGGATTCCGCAGCTTACGCCCGATCCGTGCCTAGATGGCAGATCCCGCCTGTCTTCGCACCTCGGAGGTCCTATGCCCGCGACCGCAGAGCTGATCGGCGCCACGGTCACCCTCGTGGGCCTCGGAATCCTCACCGCCTGGAGCGTGCGCAGCATCACTCGGCGATGAGCGCGGCACAGGGGTGCCCGGCCGGGACGGTGCGTGTGTAGCTTGGGCCTCGGTCTGAGAACCTGATGGGGCTGAGCAGTAACTTTTGAACACCGGAAGGACGGTCGTGCACATCGTCATCATGGGCTGCGGCAGAGTGGGTTCCGCTCTCGCCCAGACCCTGGAGCAACAGGGGCACACGGTCGCCGTGATCGACCACGACCCCACCGCCTTCCGCAGGCTGGGCCCCGGATTCGGGGGCCGCAGGGTCACCGGAGTCGGCTTCGACCAGGACACCCTGCGCGAGGCGGGCATCGAGGAGGCCGGCGCCTTCGCCGCCGTCTCCAGCGGTGACAACTCGAACATCATCTCCGCGCGGGTCGCCCGCGAGATGTTCGGGGTGGAGAACGTGGCCGCCCGGATCTACGACCCCCGGCGCGCCGAGGTCTACCAGCGCCTCGGCATCCCGACCGTCGCCACGGTCCGCTGGACCGCCGACCAGATGCTGCGCCGGCTGCTGCCCTCGGGCGCCGAGCCGCTGTGGCGCGACCCCACCGGCGGGGTCCAGCTCGCGGAGGTGCACGCCTCCCCGAAGTGGGTCGGCCACAAGATCAGCAGGCTCCAGGAGGAGACCGGTGTCCGGGTCGCGTTCCTGACCCGGCTCGGCGAGGCGATGCTGCCGACCTCGCAGACGGTCCTCCAGGAGGGCGACCTGGTGCACGTGATGATGCGGACGGACGACGTCGACAAGGTCGAGGCCGCCTTCGCCGGGGGTCCGGAAGAGGAGGGCGGTCACTGATGAGGGTCGCCATTGCCGGGGCCGGTGCCGTCGGCCGCTCGATCGCGGGCGAGCTGTTGGAGAACGGCCACGAGGTCCTGCTGATCGACAAGGCCCCGACCGCCATCTCGGTGGAGCGGGTCCCGCAGGCGGAGTGGCTGCTGGCCGACGCCTGCGAGATCACCTCGCTCGACGAGGCCGCGTTGCAGCGCTGCAACGTCGTGATCGCCGCGACGGGCGACGACAAGGTGAACCTGGTCGTCTCGCTGCTCGCGAAGACGGAGTACGGCGTGCCGCGCGTCGTCGCCCGGGTCAACAACCCGAAGAACGAGTGGCTGTTCAACGAGGCCTGGGGCGTGGACGTCGCCGTCTCGACGCCGCGCCTGATGTCGGCCCTGGTGGAGGAGGCGGTGTCGGTCGGCGACCTGGTCCGGCTGCTGCGCTTCAGCCACGGCGACGCCAACCTGGTGGAGCTGACGCTGCCCGAGGAGTCGGCCCTGGCCGGCACCCAGGTCGGTGACGTGGAGTGGCCCGAGGACACCTCGCTGGTCACGATCATCCGCGGCACCCGGGTCCTCACCCCGTCCAAGGAGGACTCCCTGGAAGCCGGCGACGAGCTGCTGTTCGTGGCGGCCCAGGCCCGCGAGGAGCAGCTGGAGGACCTGCTGTCGGTACGGCGGGAAGACGGCTGACGGCACAGACGTGAGAAGGGCGCCCTCCACCGCGGAGGGCGCCCTTCTCACGTACGGGGCTACTTGCGGTGGCGTCCGCCCGCGGCGGCCTCACCGCTCTCCGCGGCCTGCGCCGCCCTGCGCTCCTCCTCGGCCTTCTCCGCCTGCTCCGCCGCCTCCATCTCCGCGAACACGTCGATCGGCGCCGGTGCCTTCGCCAGGAAGACCCAGGTGAGCCAGACCGCGAGCAGGAACGGCGGGATCTTGAGGGCGACCAGCACCCAGCCGAGCTGGGCGGTGTCGGCCCACCAGTACAGCGGGAAGAGGATCGCGCACTTGGCGAGCAGGATCAGGCCCCACGCCCAGCTGGCCTTGGCGTACGCCTTCTTGCGGCCGGGGTTGCGGGTGCGCCAGGAGAGGTTCTCCTTGAAGACCGGGCCGAGGATCAGTCCGATCAGCGGGACCCCGCACAGGGTCGTGACGATGTACGCCAGCGCCAGGCCCAGTGTGTAGAGCATGCCGGGGAGGTAGAAGTCCTTGGCGTTGCCGGTCATCATCGCGAAGACGACACCGAAGGCGACACCGAAGACACCGCTGAAGGCGTGCTTGACGGTGTCCCGCATGGCGAGGCGGACCACGACGAGCACCACGGAGACCGCGAGGGCGGCGATCGCCGACCAGTGCAGGTCCTTGTTGATGGTGAAGATCGTGACGAAGAGCAGGCCGGGCAGGACCGTCTCGACCATGCCCCGGACACCGCCGAACGCCTCGAAGAGCGCGGCCTCGGTCACCGCCCGCGCGTCTTGCTGCGGGGCGTCCTCCGCCTGCGTGTCTTCGGTCGGCTTGTCGAGCGACGTCACCGGCTACTCCCTACCGAGGGGTCTCAGTTCGTACTTGGGATTGAACAGCACCCGGCGGCCCCGGCTCAGCGAGATCCGGCCCGATGCGATCAGCCTGCGTCCCGGTTCTATGCCGACGATGGAACGCCTGCCGAGCCACACCACGTCCAGCGCGGCCGAGCCGTCGAACAGCTCGGCCTCCAGGGCCGGGACCCCGGCGCGCGGCCGCAGGGTGACCGTGCGCAAGGTACCAGTTACGGTGACGATCTGCCGGTCGTGGCAGTCGCCGATCCGGATGCAGCCCGCGGTGTCGGCGTCCTCGCGCAGCTCCTCCGACTCCAGGTCCTCCTGGGACGAGGAGAGCCGGTCGAGCATGCGCCGGAACCGGCCGGCCGGCTTCTCGGAACGAGGAACAGCACTCATGTCTGAAGCCTACCGGGGCACGCCGACACCGCCGTAGTCCAGCTCACTTCGCGACCCGCCTCACTTTCCGAACCGCCCCGAACCGCCCTATCTCTCGAACCGGTACCCCATGCCGGGCTCCGTAATGAAGTGCTTCGGGTGCGAGGGGTCCGCCTCCAGCTTCCGGCGCAGCTGTGCCATGTACACGCGCAGGTAGTTGGTCTCCGTCCCGTAGGACGGCCCCCACACCTCCTGCAGCAGCTGCTTCTGGCTGACCAGCCGGCCGGTGTTGCGGACCAGCACCTCCAGGAGGTGCCACTCGGTCGGGGTGAGCCGCACGTCCCGGCCCGCCCGGTTGACCTTCTTCGCCGCCAGGTCGACGGTGAAGCCCTCGGTCTCCACCAGGACGTCGTCCTCGCCGCCCCCCGTGACGGGCTCGGCCCGGCGTACGGCGGCCCGCAGCCGGGCCAGCAGCTCGTCCATGCCGAAGGGCTTGGTGACGTAGTCGTCGGCGCCCGCGTCGAGCGCCTCGACCTTCTCGTCGGAGGAGTGCCGGGCGGAGAGGACCAGGATCGGCACCCGGGTCCAGCCGCGCAGTCCCTTGATCACCTCGACGCCGTCCATGTCGGGCAGGCCGAGGTCGAGGACGACCACGTCGGGGTGGCGGGAGGCGGCCAGTTCCAGGGCGGTACGGCCGTCGGGGGCCGCGTCGACCTCGTACTTGCGCGCCTTGAGGTTGATCACGAGGGCGCGCACGATCTGCGGCTCGTCGTCGACCACGAGCACACGGGTCATGAGGCCTGCCTTTCCGGTTCTGCCAGGGGTTCTGCCACGGCCTGCGCCGCTTCGGTGACCGATCCTGCCGCGCGGAGGCTGAGGACCATGGTGAGCCCGCCGCCGGGTGTGTCCTCCGCGTTCAGGGTGCCGCCCATCGCCTCCGCGAAGCCCCGGGCGACCGCGAGCCCGAGCCCGACCCCGGCGCCGCGCGGAGCGTCACCGTAGCGCTGGAAGGGCTCGAATATGCGCTCCTTGGCCTCGTCGGGCACACCGGGCCCGCGGTCCACGATCCGCACCTCCACCCGGTCCGCGATGACGCTGGCGGAGACCAGCACGGGCCGGTCTGCGGGGCTGTACTTGACCGCGTTCTCGACCAGGTTGGCCACCGACCGCTCCAGGAGCCCGGCGTCGGCCTCCACCATCGGCAGGGTCTCGGGGACGTCGAGGTCCACGCTGCCGTCCGGCACACCGACCAGCGCCATCGGGACCACCTCGTCGAGGTCGGTCTCGTGGACGATCGGGGTGACGGTGCCGGTCTGCAGCCGGGACATGTCGAGCAGGTTGCCGACGAGGTGGTCCAGGCGGTCGGCGCCCTCCTCGATGCCTTCGAGGAGTTCGGCCCGGTCCTCCTCGGACCATTCCACGTCGTCCGAGCGCAGCGAGGTGACCGCCGCCTTGATGCCGGCCAGCGGGGTGCGCAGGTCGTGGCTGACGGCGGCGAGCAGGGCGGTGCGGATCCGGTTGCCCTCGGCGAGGGTGCGGGCCTGTTCGGCCTCCTCCTGGAGGCGCCTTCGGTCCAGGACGACGACCGCCTGGGCGGCGAAGGCGGCCAGCACCCGGCGGTCCTCGGCGGGCAGCACCCGGCCGGTCAGCGCGAGGGCCATGTGGTCGCCTATCGGCATGTCGACGTCGCCGTCCTCGGGCCGCTCCAGGGCGGGGCCGAAGCCGGCCCGCCCGGCGCAGCTCCACGGCTCGACGTCGCTCGCCCGCTCCAGGAGGGCGGCGGACTCCATGCCGAAGGTCTCCCGGACCCGTTCGAGCAGCTCCTCCAGGCTGGTCTCGCCGCGCAGCACGTTGCCGGCGAGGAAGGAGAGGATCTGCGACTCGGCGCGCAGCCGGGCCGCCTGATGGGTGCGGCGGGCCGCGAGGTCCACGACCGAGGCGACGGACAGCGCGACCCCGAAGAAGATCACGATGGCCACGATGTTCTTCGGGTCGGCGATGGTCAGCCGGTGCAGGGGCGGGGTGTAGAAGTAGTTCAGCAGCAGCGACCCGAAGGCCGCCGAGGCGAGCGCCGGGAAGAGCCCGCCGAGCAGCGCGGCCGCGACCGTGAGGGTCAGGAAGAGCAGCATGTCGTTGGCGAGGCCGAGGTCGACGGTGTTGAGCAGTACCGCCATGACGGCCGGGCCGGCCAGTCCGACCAGCCAGCCGGCGATGATCCGGCCCCGGCCGAGCCGGGCACCCCGGGCCACCGGCAGCCCGCGGCCCTTGCCGGCCTCGCCGTGGGTGACGATGTGGACGTCCAGGTCGGGCCCGGACTCGCGGGCGACGGTGGCGCCGACGCCGGGTCCGAGGACGTACTGCCAGGCCTTGCGGCGGGAGGAGCCGAGGACGATCTGGGTGGCGTTGACGCCGCGCGCGAAGTCGAGCAGGGCCGCGGGGATGTCCTCGCCGACGACGTGGTGGAAGGTGCCGCCGAGGTCCTCGACCAGGGTGCGCTGGACGGCGAGTTCCTTCGGGGAGGCCGACGTCAGGCCGTCGCTGCGGGAGATGTAGACGGCGAGCACCTCGCCGCCCGCCCCCTTCTCGGCGAGCCGTGCGGCCCGCCGGATCAGCGTCCGCCCCTCCGGGCCGCCGGTGAGCCCGACGACGATCCGCTCCCGCGAGCCCCAGATCGCCGAGACCTGGTGCTCGTTGCGGTACTGCTTCAGGTACTCGTCGACCCGGTCGGCCACCCAGAGCAGCGCCAGCTCACGCAGGGCGGTCAGGTTGCCCGGCCGGAAGTAGTTGGACAGGGCCGCGTCGACCTTGTCGGACTTGTAGACGTTGCCGTGTGCCATACGCCGGCGCAGCGCCTGGGGCGACATGTCGACCAGCTCTATCTGGTCCGCGCGCCGTACCACCTCGTCGGGCACCGTCTCGCGCTGGCGCACGCCGGTGATGGACTCGACGACGTCGCCGAGCGATTCGAGGTGCTGGATGTTGACGGTCGAGATCACGTCGATCCCGGCGGCCAGCAGTTCTTCCACGTCCTGCCAGCGCTTGGCGTTGCGGGAGCCGGGGATGTTGGTGTGGGCGAGTTCGTCCACCAGGGCGACCGCGGGGGCCCGGCGCAGTACGGCGTCCACGTCCATCTCCGTGAACACGGCGCCCCGGTAGTCCAGTTCCTTGCGCCGGATCTGCTCCAGGCCGTGCAGCATCACCTCGGTGCGCTGCCGGTCGTGGTGCTCGACGAAGGCGACCACGCAGTCGGTGCCCCGCTCCACCCGCCGGTGCGCCTCGGAGAGCATGGCGTAGGTCTTGCCCACGCCCGGTGCCGCACCGAGATAGATCCGAAGCTTGCCGCGTGCCATGGTCCTATTGTCTTCCTGCAACTGCCGTCAACGCAGCGTCGACCTTACGGCCAACAATCCCGGCGAACGGTGCAGAAACCCTGGCAGCGGGCATCTTTGACGCAACCCTGATGGGCGCCGGTGCCGCGGCTCCGGCGCCCGTACCTGCGGCTCAGTTGGGGTTGTCGCCGTGGGTGAGGGTCTCCCAGGCCACGAAGAGGTTGTTGGTGCCGGCGGGGCGGTTGTTCTGGGTGAGCGTCTGGGTGTTGGTCATGGCGATGCCGAGGCGGTTGTGGAGCGCGTTGTAGCCGACCTCGGTGACGGGCCCGAGTCCCAGGTTCAGGGAGCCGCCGCACAGCCAGCCGGGGACGGCGGTACCCAGCTGGTACTTGGCCTGGAAGCCGAGCGCCTGCCGCAGCCGCTCGCCGACGTCCGTGCCGTACAGGTCCTGGCCCTGGATCCGGCTGGTCTCGGCGACGTGCGAGATCGCGGAGATGCCGTACCCGGTGTGGGTGAAGTCCCGGCAGGTCTCCTGGGTGAGGCCGGTGACGAAGGTGGACTGACCCTGCCAGTAGGAGACGATCTTGGCGGTGGTGTCCAGGTTCTGGCTGGGCACGGTCTTCGGCACCGACCCGTCGGAGGCCAGGTAGACGTAGGCGGCGGTCCGGGTGCGGAACTTCGCCATGGCCGTGTCGTAGGAGGTCTTGTCCTCCAGGAAGACGGAGATGCCGACGGCGGCCTCCATCATCGACAGCTCCCAGTTGCCGTTGGAGTTGGAGCCCTTGATGACGGTGGGGAGGTAGACGTTGCGCAGCATGGTGGCGAAGCGGGCCTCGTTGGCCCAGGTGCCGGTGTACGTGTACCTGATGATCTCGGCGGCCTTGGGCCAGGAGGAGCCCGCCCAGCCGGTCTGCAGCGGTGCGTTGCTGTTGGTGTGGCCGGTGATGGTGGCCGACCAGGCGTCCATGATCTGGATGGCCTTCTGGGCGTAGCGGGCGTCCTTGGTGACGTACCAGGCGAGGGCGTCGGTGTAGGCGGCGATCGCGTCCTCGCGCTCGTCGGTGCAGCCGTAGTTCGGGTTCGAGTACGAGCCGCACTCGACCGTGGCCCAGGGTGTGGGGGTGCGGTTCAGGTCGGCGTACTTGCTCGCCATCATCTGGTCGTAGGCCGCCTTCCAGGGCTGGGCGCCGGCCAGCACCTCGGCGCGGGCGAAGTCCAGCTGGGCCTTGGAGACAGTGACCCCGGGGTGCACGAAGGTGCTCGGGGCGGAGTGGGCGGCGGGGGCCGCGAAGACGCCCAGGAGCAGGGCTCCCACGGCCGCGAGCAGGGGGATGCGACGCACAGCGACTCCGTTCTCGCATGTTCTCGTATGTGAACTTGGAGCGCCTCTGTGAACTTAGGCGTTGACCCGAGACCGTAGGTACGGACCAGACTTCCGTCAAGGTGTGAAGTAAGGGGGAGCCGTTCACACCGGGGCATCCGCGCATGTGAAAGAGCCGCACCCCGGGTGCGGGGTACGGCCCTGTCGCTCTCGGCTCTGCTAGCGGACCTCGGTGATCTCCGGGCCGCGCTGGAGCTGGCCCATGCCGCCGGAGAAGCGCGAGGACTCCTCCTGCTGGACCCCCTCGGGGACCATCTGGGCGTCGTTGGGCAGCTTCAGGACGATCGGGTCGCGGGGCGCCATCGGGCCCTCGCCGCGGACCACGACGGTGTCCCGGAAGATCTGCTCCAGGAGGCCTGCCGCCTGCGGCTGCACCGCGCCCTGCCCGGAGATCACCCCGCGCAGGAACCAGCGGGGGCCGTCCACACCGACGAACCGCACGACCTGGAAGCCGCCCGTGCCGTCCGGCAGCTGCACCGGCACCTGGGCGCGCAGCTCCCAGCCCAGCGGACCCTCGACCTCGTCGACGATGCCGCCCTGCTGGGTGATGCCGGTCGCGATCTCCTCGCGGACCTCGCCCCAGATGCCCTCGCGCTTGGGCGCGGCGAAGGCCTGCAGCTGGATGGCGCTGTCGCGCAGTACGACGGTCGCCGCGACGATCGCGTCGCCCGCGACCTCGACCCGGAGCTCCATGCCGTCCACGCCGGGCACGAACAGACCGCCCAGGTCCACCCGGCCCTCGCCGGGCTCGCGCACCTCGGTGTCGTCCCACGGCCCGTCGGGCCGGGGCTCCGGCTCCAGACGAACGCGGTCGCGCTCGCCCTCCACTTCCTCGTCCGCCTCGGTGTCGACGCTGTCGACGACCTGCTCGGCCTCGCCGGCCGCGTCCTCGGCGGCACCCTTCTTCTTGCGACGTCCGAACACGTCACTGTCCTTCCCGGTCGGATACGACCGAAGCGTATCGATTCCCACCCGTCCGACCGCCGTCGGCGGCCTGACCGCTTGTGCCGCTCACATCGCCCACCGCGGCATGACCGCCGGTGGACCCGAAGCCCCCCTCGGCCCGCGCCGAGCCGGGAAGTTCCGCCACCTCGTGGAAGCGGACCCTCTCGACCTGCTGGACGACCAGTTGGGCGATCCGGTCGAAGCGCTCGAACCGCACCGCCTCGCGCGGGTCGAGATTCACCACGATCACCTTGATCTCCCCACGGTACCCGGCATCAATCGTCCCCGGGGCATTCACGAGGGCCACTCCGCACCGGGCGGCGAGGCCCGAACGGGGGTGTACGAAGGCCGCGTACCCCTCCGGGAGGGCGATCGACACCCCCGTGGGCAGTACGGCCCGTTCCCCGGGCCTCAGCTCGCACGCCTCGGTGGTACGCAGATCGGCTCCCGCGTCACCCGGGTGCTCGTACGCCGGAAGCGGTACGTCGGGGTCGACGCGGCGGACGAGGACGCCGAGCGGGGCCGCCGAACGGGCCGGGCTCGGGAATTCTGCAGGGTTCACGGATTCACCTCGAAGGCGCGGGCGCGCCGGGCCTGGTCCGGGTCCTTCATGGCGGCCCGGATCTCTTCCTCGCGGCCGTTGTCGACGAAGTGTTCGACCGGAACCTCGACGAAGAGGGCTTCGGCGCGGACGGCGACAGGGCCCGTGGGGCCGTCCACGCGTCCGGTGGCGGTCGAGTAGATCTTCCGGCCGGCCACGGCGACCACCTCGGCCGCCAGGTGGAGCGTGGTGCCCACGGGGACGGGCCGCACGAAGTCGGTCTCCAGCCGTCCCGTCACGGCGATCTTCCGCAACAGCCAGTTGAGCGAGCCCAGCGTCTCGTCCAGGGCGGTGGCGAGCACCCCGCCGTGCGCGAGGCCGGGGGCGCCCTGGTGGGCGGGGCGTACGGTGAACTCGGCGGTCAGGGACACGCCCTCGCCGGCCCGTACCTCCAGGTGCAGCCCGTGGGACTGCCCGCGCCCACACCCGAAACAGTGTTCGTAGTGTGCACCGATGAGCTCGCCGGGCGCGGGCGCGTCGGGGTGCCGCTCCGGTTTCCGGGCACTGGCAGGAGGCTGAAGAGCTGCGGAACTACCACTCACAGCCGCAGACCTTACCCGCGCGTCCAGTGAATCCGGACACCGTGCCAAGCTTGGCTCCATGCAGCTCTCCGCCACCCCGTACGAAGAACGTCTCACCGCCCCCCGGTCCTGGTGGTTCATCAGCTTCCTGGTCGGCGTCTCGTTCGCCCTGATCCTGCTGCCGTTCGGCACCCTGCCGATGCTGGGCGGCCTGGTCGGCGGCACCGCGGCGGCAGCGGTGGTGGCCAGTTCGTACGGCTCCCTGCGGATCCGGGTCGTCGGCGACTCGCTGATCGCGGGCGAGGCGAAGATCCCGGTGTCGGCCCTGGGCCAGGCGGAGATCCTGGAGCCGGACGAGGCGCGCGCCTGGCGCACGTACAAGGCGGATGTGCGCGCCTTCCTGCTGCTGCGCTCCTACATCCCGAGGGCCCTCCGGGTGGAGGTCACGGACCCGGACGACCCGACCCCGTACCTGTACCTGTCGACCCGGGAGCCGGAGGCCCTGGCGGCGGCGATCGAGGCGGCGAAGGCCGGCACGAAGGCGTAGGCGCGCCGCTGGGATGCCGCGATCCCGAGTGCGGCGCCGTCGTGGCTGGTCGTGCTGTTCCCCGCGCCCCTACGGGACGCCGTCCGTCCCCGGCAGCCGTAACGGCTCTGTCTTCTCCCGCCGCGGCGGTACCGGGGTCAGCCGCCGAGATCCTCCGGCAGCTCGGCGATCGGCAGCGGCTCCGCCGGCTTCTCCAGCGGCGGCAGCTCCGGCAGCTCGTCCCAGGGCACCTGGATCTTTCTCAGGTCCCTCCGGATCCGCTCCGCGAGCTTCCTGGTGTCCCGGCGGTTCATGACCGCCCCCACCGCGGCGCCCACCATGAACGGCATCAGGTTGGGCAGATCCCGCACCATCCGCTTCATGATCTGCTGGCGCAGCTCGCGCTTCATCTGCCCGCCGAGGGCGTTGTTGATCGTCGACGGTTTCATCACGTCGATCCCGCGCTCCCTCGACCAGGAGGACAGGTACGCGGTGCTGCGGGCCTTCAGGTTCCCCGGCGGCCGCACGCCGTACACCTCGTGGAGCTCGGCGATCATCTTCAGCTCGATCGCCGCGACCCCGGTGATCTCCGCGGCCAGCTCGGTCGGCATCGCCGGCGGCACCGGCAGCATCGCCGCCGCCCCGACACCGGCCCCGACCGCCGAGGTCGCACCCGCCGCGCCCGCCACCAGCTTGTCGGCGAGCCGTTCGGGCCCCAGGCCGGGGAACTGCCGGCGCAGGGTCGCGAGGTCACGTACGGGGACACGAGGGGCGATCTCGATGATCCGGTCCGCGAGGTACGCCAGCCCGGCTTTCGCCCGGCTGCCGCCCTTACGGGCCCCTTCCCGGGCCATGTCCACGGCTTTGTCCCGGATAGCCGCGGCCCGTCGCCGTGCGACGGGCGCGGGGCTGTCCGCCGGCGCCGGGAGGTCACCCCGGACTGCCGCCGGTTCGAGCGAGGCTCCCGTGTCGGGAGAGCCCCGCTCGTCATCACGCGCGCGTGGGCCGTCGGACGGCCCAGAGTCCGCTCCCGGGAGCGGGAAGCGGCGCTTCCGAGGTGGGGTCGAGCCAGTCATGCCCGACCCGCCCTCAGTCGCAGTCGCGGCAGATCGGCTGACCGTTCTTCTCCCGGGCCAGCTGGCTGCGGTGGTGCACCAGGAAGCAGCTCATGCAGGTGAACTCGTCCTGCTGCTTGGGCAGCACCCGGACGGCCAGCTCCTCGTTCGAGAGGTCCGCGCCGGGCAGCTCCAGGCCTTCGGCAGCCTCGAACTCGTCGACGTCCACCGAGGACGTTGACTTGTCGTTCCGCCTGGCCTTCAGCTCTTCAAGGCTGTCCGAGTCCACGTCATCGTCGGTCTTGCGTGGAGTGTCGTAATCGGTTGCCATGTCGCTCTCCCCCTCTGGGTGTCTGCGGTGTCTCCAGCGCACGTAACGCGTGAGAGGCCGGACTTGTGCCCGACCCGAGGCGGAGATTTTGCCTCACATCAAGGTCTGTTACTCAATCGACACCCAACCGGATCCCTCGAGAGCGATCGGGTTGAATGGCGATGGGGACCGTACACGGTCCCGTCGAGGCACTTCAAAGGCGCCTCACCCTGTACTTCCCGTGATCAAGACCTCTGAAAACAGGGATTTTCCCGGCTTTATTCCCCTGGCCATGATCACGGAGAGTAGATGGCCGGAAATCCGCCCTTGTGATCGATCACACAGAGGGGAACGTGCCACGCCGCTGGAAATTTCAGCGCAAAGCGAACATCCCCCGCGTGTGTCGCGATCTTGTAACAGCATCAGACCGGCAGCGTGACCCGCATCACGAGTCCGCCGCCCTCCCGGGGCTGGGCCACGATGTGCCCGCCGTGCGCCCGGGCCACGGACCGCACGATGGACAGGCCGAGGCCCACCCCCTTGTCGCTGCCCGTCCGCTCGGTACGGAGCCGCCTGAAGGGCTCGAAGAGGTTGTCGATCTCGTACGCCGGGACCACCGGCCCGGTGTTCGCGACGTACAGCACCGCCTGGCCGTGCTCGATGTCGGTGTTGACCTCCACCCAGCCCTCCTCGGGCACGTTGTAGCGCACCGCGTTCTGCAGCAGGTTCAGGGCGATCCGCTCCAGGAGCACGCCGTTGCCCTGGACCACGGCCGGTTTCCGAGCGCCCCGGATCGTCACGCCCTTGGCCTCGGCCTCGGCGTGCACCTGGTCGACGGCCTGGGAGGCCACCTCCGCCAGGTCGACCGGTTTGCGCTCGACGATCTGGTTGTCGCTGCGGGCGAGCAGCAGCAGGCCCTCCACGAGCTGCTCGCTGCGCTCGTTGGTGGCCAGCAGCGTCTTGCCGAGCTGCTGGAGCTCCACGGGCGCGCCGGGGTCCGAGAGGTGCACCTCCAGGAGCGTGCGGTTGATCGCCAGGGGCGTGCGCAGCTCGTGAGAGGCGTTGCCGACGAAGCGTTGCTGGGCGGTGAAGGCCCGCTGCAGCCGCTCCAGCATGTCGTCGAAGGTGTCCGCGAGCTCCTTGAGCTCGTCGTCCGGGCCGTCCAGCTCGATCCGTCGGGACAGGTCCGAACCGGCCACCGCGCGGGCGGTCCGGGTGATCCGGCCGAGCGGCGAGAGCACCCGGCCGGCCATCGCATAGCCGAACGCGAAGGCGATCACGGCCAGGCCCAGCAGGGCGAGGAGCGAGCGGCTGAGCAGGTTGTCCAGAGCCGCCTGGCGCTGGCGGTCCACGCACTGGGCGATCGCGGCGTTGAAGTCCGAGATCGGCAGGTTGTTGGTCCCGGTGATCGCCGGGCAGTTGTCACTGGAGACCCGGATGTTCGTGCCGTCGATGATCTTGAAGAATGGCTGGTTGCCGGTGCTGATGGCCTGGGCGGCCAGCAGGTAGATGATCGAGAGCAGCAGGATGCCGGCGATCAGGAACATGCCGCCGTACAGCAGGGTGAGCCGTATCCGGATGGTCGGGCGCAGCCACGGCAGGACCGGCTGTGGCCTTCTCGGGTCCCAGGTGGGCTTGGGTGGTGCCTGTGGGGGTGCGGGGGTGGTGGCCACGGTCATCAGATCCGGTAACCCGAGCCGGGGACGGTCACGATCACCGGGGGCTCGCCGAGCTTGCGGCGCAGGGTCATCACGGTCACGCGCACGACGTTGGTGAAGGGGTCGGTGTTCTCGTCCCACGCCTTCTCCAGGAGCTGCTCGGCGGAGACCACCGCGCCCTCGCTGCGCATCAGCACCTCGAGCACCGCGAACTCCTTCGGCGCGAGCTGGACCTCCTTGCCGTCGCGGAAGACCTCGCGGCGGTTCGGGTCCAGCTTGATGCCGGCGCGCTCCAGGACGGGGGGCAGCGGCACGCTGGTACGGCGGCCGAGGGCGCGCACGCGCGCGATGAGCTCACTGAAGGCGAAGGGCTTGGGGAGGTAGTCGTCGGCGCCGATCTCCAGACCCTCGACGCGGTCGCTGACGTCACCGGAGGCGGTCAGCATCAGCACGCGGGTGGGCATGCCGAGTTCGACGATCTTGCGGCAGACGTCGTCGCCGTGCACGAGGGGGAGGTCGCGGTCGAGGACGACCACGTCGTAGTCGTTGACGCCGATGCGCTCCAGGGCGGCCGCACCGTCGTACACGACGTCGACGGCCATGGCCTCCCGGCGCAGTCCGGTGGCCACCGCATCGGCGAGCAGTTGCTCGTCCTCGACGACGAGTACGCGCACGTCGCTTGTCCTTCCGCTGTCCACCCGCGCAGCGCGCACCGGCGCACCCGGGCAGGGGTCTCCATGGGATGTGTGACCTCCATCCTGCCCTTTTCGGCCATAAGTCGGCAGTAAGACGGGGACCTGGGCAGCCGGATCCGAGGCGGCCGGGCGGGAATGCGGGATTTTCTCCTGCGGTTGAGGTTTCCACGGAGAGGAGCGGGGGGAGGACGGCATGTACACCCCGCGATCACGCTCTGCATGTGCCGCAGCACCATGCGGTACGTACATCGCCGCTACAGCAGAGTGGACGATGGGGGTGTCCGGCACCGTCGCCGCCCAGCAGGGCAGCGCTGGGCACCCGCGAGAGACGTGATCGCCCCTTCCGAACGGCACACCCCCGTGCCACCGACCCACGACCCAGGACGAGGGGGCGCAGCATGGACGCATTCACCGCAGGACTTCTGCAGCGCATAAAGGCGACCGAGTCCGACATCACCCGGGCTCGTGACGAGGGTGACGACTTCCTCGTCGAAGTGGAGCAGGCCGAGCTCGACGACCTGCGCCGCCTCGCAGCCGAACACGGTGTGGAGGTCGGCGCGACCAGCGTCTGACAGTCCCGCAGCACAGCACCACGAGAGCAGGGCCCCGGCGAATCCAGCGCCGGGGCCCTGCCCGTGCCTGATCCCTTCCCCCGCATCGGCGTTCGACTCCTGCCGACCGCCACGGCACGGGATCTTTTTTTCCCGGGACCGGCTGTCCGGGCGCCCGGACCTCTCGGGCACGGGCGTTCTGGACTCCCGGCCTCGTGCGAGACCGATGCCCAGAGCTCCGAGCTCCGCTGGAGGTGCCGCGAGACGCGCTTCGGCCGACCGCGGCGCCGTCGTGGCTGATCGCGCAGTTCCCCGCCCCTGCGGGGCGCGCACCAACGCGGCGGACTTCGCCGGACCCGCTCGGCAAGGCGGGTGCCCGGAATCCTCTCCCGCCGCCGGCGCTCGGCCGCGGCGGCGGGCTTCAGTCGTGCCAGGCGCCGAAGTCCTCCAGGAGGCGCTGGAGGGGCTCGAAGACGCCGGGCGTGCCGGCGACCGTCAGGGAGCGTGCGGGGCGTTCTCCGGGGCGGCCGCCGGTCAGGGCGCCGGCCTCACGGGCGATGAGGTCACCCGCGCCCCAGTCCCAGGCGTTGAGGCCGCGCTCGTAGTAGCCGTCCAGCCGGCCGAAGGCCAGGTCGCACAGGTCGATCGCGGCCGACCCACTGCGCCGGATGTCGCGCAGGAGCGGGATCAGCCGGGCCGCGACCTCGGCCTGGTGGGTGCGGACGGCGGTGACGTAGTTGAAGCCGGTCGACACCAGCGCCTGGTCCAGCGGCGGCGCCGGGCGGCAGCGCAGCTCCCGCTCGCCCTCCCACGCCCCCGTCGCCCACGCCCCTGCCCCGCGCACCGCGTGGTACGTCTCGCCGCGCATCGGGGCCGCCACGACGCCGACCACGGTCTCCCCGTCCTGCTCGGCGGCGATGGAGACCGCCCAGGTCGGCAGCCCGTACAGGTAGTTCACCGTGCCGTCGAGCGGGTCGATCACCCAGCGGACGCCGCTCGTGCCCTGCGTCGACGCGCCCTCCTCGCCGAGGAAGCCGTCGTCGGGGCGGTGGCCGGCGATCAGGTCGGTGATCAGTTTCTCCGCCGCGATGTCCATCTCGGTCACGACGTCGATCGGGCTGGACTTGGTCCGGGCCACGGCGAGGTCGGCCGGGCGGCCGTCCCGCAGCAGCTCGCCCGCGCGGGCGGCCGCCTCCTGGGCGAGGTCCAGCAGGTCGGTGTGCAGGGCGTCGGTCACGGGCTTCCTCACGCGTAGGGGCTGTCGGCACCGGCCGCCGCCGGGCGGGGGGCGCGGGCCGGGCAGCAGCCGACCGGGCAGACGTTGTGGCTCGCGCCCAGCGCGCCCAGGGCGCACGGCGTGACCTGCCGCCCGCTCTCCACGGCGGCGCGCTCCAGGACCAGGTCGCGGATCGCGGCGGCGAACCGCGGGTCGTCCCCGACGGTCGCGGACCGGCGTACCGGCAGGCCCAGTTCCGCGGCCTTGGCCGTGGCCTCCGTGTCGAGGTCGTAGAGGACCTCCATGTGGTCGGAGACGAAGCCGATGGGGGCCATCACGACGGCCGGGACGCCGGCGCCGTGCAGTTCCTCCAGGTGGTCGCAGATGTCCGGCTCCAGCCAGGGGATCTGCGGGGCGCCGGAGCGGGACTGGTAGACGAGCCGCCAGGGGTGGTCGACGCCGGTGCGCTCCCGGACCGCGTCGGCGATCAGCTCGGCCACGTCCAGGTGCTCCTCGACGTAGGCTCCGCCCTCGCCGTGCGTCTCCACCGGGCCGGAGGTGTCGGCGGAGGCGGTCGGGATCGAGTGGGTGGTGAAGGCGATGTGGGCGCCCGCGCGGACGTCCTCGGGGAGGTCGGCGAGGGATGCCAGCACCCCGTCGATCATCGGGTCGAGGAAGCCGGGGTGGTTGAAGTAGTGCCGCAGCTTGTCGACCTTGGGGAGTTCGAGGCCCTCGGCCGCCAGCGCGGCCAGCGAGTCAGCCAGGTTCTCGCGGTACTGGCGGCAGCCCGAGTAGGAGGCGTAGGCGCTGGTGGCGAGCACCAGGATGCGGCGGCGGCCGTCGGCGACCATCTCGCGCAGGGTGTCCGTCAGGTACGGCGCCCAGTTCCGGTTGCCCCAGTAGATCGGCAGGTCCAGGCCGTGCTCGGCGAAGTCCTTGCGCAGGGCGTCCAGCAGGGCGCGGTTCTGGTCGTTGATCGGGCTGACCCCGCCGAACAGGAAGTAGTGCTGCCCGACTTCCTTGAGACGTTCGGTCGGGATACCGCGCCCGCGCGTCACGTTCTCCAGGAACGGGACCACGTCGTCCGGGCCTTCGGGGCCGCCGAAGGAGAGCAGGAGCAGGGCGTCGTAGGGGGTGGCATCGAGCGCGTCTGACATGTGCCGATCCTGCCACCCGGCACTGACGGCCCGGAAACAGGAGCGTGAAGAGTCGGATTCGAGAGTTTTATCCCCGGTGCCGGACGGGTGCAGGACCGCGGCCCCACTCGTAAGCTGTATCAGCCGCCATCACGCCTTACTCGCACATCTGTCGGAGAGCCCCGTGCCCAGCCCCTATCGCGCCCTGTTCGCCGCCCCGGGCAGCAGGGGCTTCTCCGCCGCGGGCTTCGTCGGCCGGATGCCGCTGTCGATGATGGGCATCGGCGTGGTCACGATGATCTCCCAGCTCAGCGGCCGGTACGGGCTCGCGGGCGCGCTGTCGGCCACCATGGCGCTGTCCGCCGCCGCGCTCGGGCCGCAGGTGTCCCGGCTGGTCGACCGGCGCGGCCAGCGCCGCGTCCTGCGCCCCGCGACCCTGCTCGCGCTCGCCGCGGCGGCCGGGCTGCTGCTCGCCGCCCACTACGAGGGGCCTGACTGGGTGCTGTTCGTGTGCGCCGCCGGGATCGGCGCGGTGCCGAGTCTGGGCGCGATGATCCGGGCCCGCTGGGCCGCCCTCTACGGCGGCACCCCGCAACTCCATACCGCGTATTCCTTCGAATCCGTCGTCGACGAGGTGTGCTTCATCTTCGGGCCGATCCTCTCGATCGGCCTGTCCACGACCTGGTTCCCGGAGGCGGGCCCGCTGCTGGCCGCCTGCTTCCTCGCCGCCGGCGTCTTCTGGCTGACCGCCCAGCGGGCCACCGAACCCGAGCCGCACCCGCGGGACCACCACGGCGGAGGTTCGGCGCTGCGCGCGCCCGGCCTCCAGGTGCTGGTGGCGACCTTCGTGGCCACCGGGGCGATCTTCGGTGCGGTCGACGTGGTGACCGTCGCCTTCGCCGACGAACAGGGCCACAAGGCCGCCTCCAGCGTCGTCCTGGCGCTGTACGCGGCGGGCTCCTGCGTGGCCGGCGCGGCCTTCGGGCTCATGCGGTTCGCGGGGAAGCCGGAACGCAGGTGGCTGCTGGGCATATGCGCGATGGCCGTGAGTATGATCCCCCTCCTACTGGTCGGAAACCTGCCGCTTCTGGCCGTGGCGCTGTTCGTTGCGGGCCTGTCCATCGCACCGACGATGATCACGACGATGTCCCTCATCGAAAAGCACGTACCTCGCGCGAAGCTCACCGAGGGCATGACCTGGGTGAGCACCGGCCTCGCGGTCGGGGTGGCGCTCGGCTCCTCGGTCGCCGGCTGGGTGATCGACGCGGCCGGCGCCCGTGCCGGGTACGGGGTTCCGGCCGTGTCCGGGGCCGTCGCGGTCGCGGTCGGTTTCCTCGGGTACCGCCGGCTCAGCAGGCCGGTCACGGGTCGGGGAGGCACCGTTGAGCAGTACAGCGAACGGGAAGAGCGGCACGTGGCGTAACTGGGGAGGCAATGTCACCGTCCGCCCCGCGCGGGAGGTCCTGCCCGCCTCCGTGGACGAACTGGCGGCGGCCGTACGGCAGGCGGCGGAGGACGGCCTGAAGGTGAAGGCGGTCGGCAGCGGCCACTCCTTCACCGCGATCGCCGCGACCGACGGTGTCTCGATCCGCCCTCAGCTGCTGACCGGCATACGCAACATCGACCGCAAGGCCATGACCGTCACGGTCGAGGCCGGTACCCCGCTCAAGAGACTCAACGTGGCCCTGGCCCGTGAGGGCCTGTCGCTGACCAACATGGGCGACATCATGGAGCAGACGGTCTCCGGGGCCACCAGCACCGGCACCCACGGCACCGGACGCGAGTCGGCGTCGCTGGCCGCGCAGATCAGGGAACTGGAACTGGTCACCGCGGACGGCTCGGTGCTGACCTGCTCGGAGAAGGAGAACCCGGAGATATTCGCGGCCGCGCGGGTCGGGCTCGGCGCACTGGGCATCGTCACCGCGATCACGTTCGCGGTGGAGCCGGTCTTCCTGCTCACCGCGCGCGAGGAGCCGATGCCCCTGGACCGCGTGCTCGCCGAGTTCGACCAGCTCCGGACCGAGAACGAGCACTTCGAGTTCTACTGGTTCCCGCACACCGGCAACACCAACACAAAGCGCAACAACCGCAGCGCCGGCCCGCCGCAGCCGGTGGGGCAGCTGGCCGGCTGGTTCGAGGACGAGTTCCTCTCCAACGGGGTCTTCCACGCCGCGCAGTTGCTCGGCCGCGCGGTGCCCGCCGTCGTCCCGACGGTCGCCCGGATCTCCAGTACTGCGCTGTCCGCCCGGTCGTACACGGACATTCCCTACAAGGTCTTCACATCCCCGCGCCGGGTGCGGTTCGTGGAGATGGAGTACGCGGTGCCCCGCGAGGCGCTGGTGGACACGGTGCGGGAACTCCGGACGATGGTCGACCGTTCCGGTCTCAGGGTGAACTTCCCCATCGAGGTCCGCACCGCCCCCGCCGACGACATCGCCCTGTCCACCGCCTCGGCCCGGGACAGCGCCTACATCGCCGTGCACATGTTCCGGGGCACGCCGTACCAGGCGTACTTCACCGCCGCCGAGCGCATCTTCACCGCGCACGAGGGCCGTCCGCACTGGGGCAAGGTGCACACCCGGGACGCGGACTACTTCGCCGGGGTCTACCCGCGCTTCGGCGAGTTCACCGCGCTGCGGGACCGGCTCGATCCGGACCGGCTGTTCCAGAACGACTATCTGCGGAGGGTCCTGGGTCAGTAGCCGGCGAGCCGCCGGCGGGGTCGTCGGGCGTGGGGGCCGTGCCCGGCTCCGTGCTCGCGGACCCGCTCGGTACCGGTGCCGCGGTCTCCGTGTCCCGCGGGGCGGGGGACGCCGCCGAGGAGGACGACGGCGACGGGGCGGGCGAGGCGGCCGTTCCGTCGCCGGAGCCGGTGCCGGCGCCGGAAGACCCCGCGGAACCCGGCGGGTGCGTGGCGTCGGAGGAGCCGGAGCCGCCGGAGGTGCCGGCCGACCCGGATGACGTGGTGCCGCCGGTGACCGCGCCGCTGACCGTCGTACCGTGGCCGCCGCTGAAGCTGGCGCCGGCGACCAGTTCACAGGCCGTGATGCCGGCCATGGTCACCCCGAACACCAGGGCGGCCGCGACCAGCGGGCGGCGCCAGGTCCGCACCCGGGCGCGGTAGACGGTGCCCGCCGTGAACTCGCCGGGCGCCAGGGGCGCTTGCTTCCGGGGGCGGGGAACTCCGGGTCCGGTCGCCGTCGCGTCGCGGAACTGTTCACCGGTGCGCCGGAAGAAGTGCTGGAACACCGAGCCGCCGCAGGTGGCGACCACACTGACGACTCCGGCGCCCAGGATCGTCCCGTACACCCCGAAGTAGGAGGCGAGTTTGGCGGCCACCACCGCGGCCACCGCGCTGCCCGCGACCTGGGGCACGCTGAGGTCGATCCGCTTCGAACTTCCCTTCGCCTCCTCCCCCGTACTGGTCTCGTCACCGGAACCGGGCCTTTCACGCATTACCGAACCTTGCCTGCCTTTCCCGCACTTGTTCGATCGACTGCATGAGAAAGGGACGTACGGACGAAACCATTAGTTCCGTTTCTGAGGATTGCGTGAAGTACGCCACGTTCAAGATCGCCCGATACGGGCAAAGAACGGCCGGGGAGCGGCTGTTGCCAGAAGTTGGGCGGCGCGCCAATCCACGCGGGTGGCCCGAATGGAGTACTGTTGCGAGCCCTGGGTCCGGTCTCCCGCCAGGGCGTCCGAGGCCTTGCAGGACCGCCGGGAGGGGGCTAGTTGCACAGGGTGGCGGAGTTGGTCACTTAGCGTTGCGAATAGGTAACCGTGCCATAACGGCGGTGCAGGGCCCGTGCCCGACACGCCGGGCAACTCGGCAAGGTTGTGGCAGGCTGCACCCGGGCAGGCCACACTCGACTAGCGGAAGCAGCGACGCACGTGACGTCGGCAGGCACCACCCGGGAGGTCCCCATGCCCGAACTGCGTGTCGTGGCCGTCTCCAATGACGGCACACGGCTGGTGCTCAAGGCTGCCGACTCAACGGAGTACACCCTTCCGATCGACGAACGGCTCCGCGCCGCCGTACGCGGCGACCGGCCCCGGCTCGGCCAGATCGAGATCGAGGTCGAGAGCCATCTCCGGCCACGGGACATCCAGGCGCGGATACGAGCGGGCGCGACGGCGGAAGAGGTCGCGCAGCTCGCCGGGATCCCCGTCGACCGGGTGCGGCGCTTCGAGGGTCCGGTACTGGCCGAGCGCGCCTTCATGGCCGAGCGGGCCCGCAAGACACCGGTCCGCCGGCCCGGCGAGAACGCCGGGCCACTGCTCGGCGAGGCCGTGCAGGAGCGCCTCATGCTGCGCGGCGCCGAGAAGGACACCGTGCAGTGGGACTCCTGGCGCCGCGACGACGGCACCTGGGAGGTCCTGCTCGTCTACCGGGTCGCGGGCGAACCGCACTCGGCGAGCTGGACCTACGACCCGCCGCGGCGGCTCGTCCAGGCGGTCGACGACGAGGCGCGCTCGCTGATCGGCGAGTCCGAGGACCTCGCCGTACCGGAGCCCAGCTTTCCGTTCGTGCCGCGCATCGCGCGGCTGCCGCGGGACCGGCCGTTGGACCGTTCCGGCGACCGGGACCGCGAGCGGCCGACCCTGCCCGCGCAGTCGTCCGACCCGGTCGAGGAGACGATCGGCGAACGGGACTCGCTGACCAGCCTGCTGGAGGCGGTACCGAGCTTCCGGGGCGACATGGTGGTCCCGGAGCGCCCGGCGGAGATCCCGGAGGAGCCCGCTCCGGAACCGGCCGCGGAGGAGCCCCCGGCCCCCGCCGCCTCGGCCGGCTCCGCCTACGCGGACGTCCTCATGCCGCGCTCCGTCGGCAGCCACCGGGACCGGCTGATCGGTGCCACCGACCGCCAGGCCGAGGCCGACGGCGTCCGCCCCGGCCGCCGTGCCGCCGTGCCGAGCTGGGACGAGATCGTCTTCGGGACGCGGCGCAAGAAGCAGGAGTGAGAGGCTGACAGGAAGGAGGGGGCACGCGCGCGTGCCCCCTCCTTCCTGTTCCGCTACTGCGGGTCGGGGCCGACCGCCACCGGGCGGGACGGGTCGGCGGACCACTCCGACCAGGAACCGACGTACAGCGCCGCCTCGATGCCCGCGACGGCCAGCGCCAGCACCTCGTGGGCGCCGGAGACACCCGAACCGCAGTACACGCCCACCTCGGCCCCCGCCGAAGCGCCCAGGCTCTTGAACCGGTCCCGGAGTTCGGCGGCGGGCAGGAAGCGGCCGTCCGGGCCGACGTTGTCGGTGGTCGGCGCCGACACGGCACCCGGGATGTGGCCGCCGACCCGGTCGATCGGCTCCACGTCACCCCGGTACCGCTCGCCCGCGCGGGCGTCGAACAGCACACCCGAGCGGGCCAGCGCCGCCGCCCCGTCCGCGTCGAGCAACTGCCCCGCCCCCGGGGCCGGTTCGAAGTCACCCTCGGCCGGCTCGGGCACGTCAGCCGAAAGAGCGCCGGTCCAGGACGGCAACCCGCCGTCGAGGACCCGCACGTCCGGGTGACCCGTCCAGCGCAGCAGCCACCAGGCGCGTGCCGCCGCCCAGCCCTGCCCGCCGTCGTACACCACGACCGGCCGGCCCGCCGACACCCCCGCACGGCGCATCGCCGCGCCGAAGACGGCCAGGTCGGGCAGCGGATGCCGGCCGTTCTCGCCGGGTGCGGAGGCGAGTTCGCCGTCCAGGTGCACGTAGACGGCACCCGGCAGATGCCCGGCCGCGTAGGCCGCCCGGCCGTCGAAGGGCGGGGTGCCCGGCGGAGTCAGCTGCCAGCGGACGTCCAGCAGGACGGGCGGGTTCGGCCCGGTCAGGGCGTCGGCGAGTTCGCTTGCGGTGATGATGGCTTCCATGGCCCCATCCTTACGCCAGGGGTGGCCGCATCGTCCAGGTACGACTACTCTGCTCGGCCGGACGGGCTCGATCACCGGGCGTACGGGATCGGGCACGTGCTGTACAGCTGATGGACACCCGACGGCAGTCGACCGGAGACGGGCGGGAAGCAGCAGACCAGGCATCCTCGCGGCAGAGCCGCCCCACGGCCGTGGACGCGGGACGCCACGGAGGGTGCGAGCATCGGCACGGGGCGTGCCCGCGGCTGCGGCACAGCCGGTCCGGAGAGCGGAAGCGACACGGCCACCGCGAGGGGCCGAGGAGAGAGTGACGATGACCGAGGTACGGGGAGCGGCCGGCCCGAACGGCGACACGCACGCTCGGCGCGCGCCCGGCACCCCCTGCTGGGTGAGTCTGATGGTGCACGGCTTGACCGCGACCGAGGAGTTCTACGGAGCCCTGTTCGGCTGGGAGTTCGAGCCCGGGCCGCAGCAGCTCGGCCCCTATGTCCGGGCGCTGCTCGACGGGCGGGAGGTCGCGGGCATCGGGCAGCTGCCGCCGGACCTGCATCTGCCGATCGCGTGGACGCCGTACTTCGCCTCGGACGACGTGGACCTGACGGCCGAGACGGCCCGGCTGTGCGGCGGCACGGTGGGCGTCGGCCCGCTGGACGCGGCCGAGGCCGGGCGGATGGCCATCGCCTCCGACCCCTCGGGCGCGGTGTTCGGCATCTGGCAGGGATCGGCCCATCTCGGCACGACTCTGACCGGCGTCCCGGGCACACCGGTCTGGGACGAGCTGCTCACCTTCGAGACGTCGAGCGTCGCCAAGTTCTACGAGGCGGTGTTCGGTTACGAGGAGGAGCCGGTGGTCGCCGCCGCGTTCGACTACGTGACCCTGCACGTCGGGGGCCGCCCGGTGGCGGGCATCCACGGCGTCGGCCTCTCGCTGCCCCGGGACCAAGGGCCGCACTGGCTGACGTACTTCGAGGTGGCCGACGCGGACGCCACCGTGCGGGAGGTCGCCGAGCTGGGCGGGCAGGTGCTGAGGCCGGCCCGGGACAGCGCGCACGGGCGGGTCGCGGTCGTGGCGGACCCGGAGGGCGCGGTCTTCTCGGTGGTCCAGAGCCCGCGCTGAGCCGGCGCCGGTGTGGGACGGCGCGCGTCCGCCCGTCCCACACCGCGGACGCACGGGAGGGGGGGTGATCGGCCGCCGGATCAAACGGAGGGGTGATCGGCCGCCGGATCAGGTGGTGACGCCGCCGTCGACGACGAGGTCGTGTCCGACGACGAAGCTCGATTCGTCGGACGCCAGCCACAGCACCGCGTTGACGATCTCCTCCGTGGTCGCGACGCGGGCGATCGGAACCGTCGTGGCCAGCCGGGCCGCGCGATCGGCTTCGGTCTCGCCGGGGCGCAGCGACATGCCGGTGTCCGTGGCGCCGGGGCTCACCGCGTTGATGCGCACGTTGTCCTTGATGTGGTCCAGGGCGGCGACCCGGGTGAGGGTGCTCACGGCGGCCTTGGACGCGGCGTAGGCGGCCATGCCGGGGCGGCGCCCGTGGTATCCGATGTTGGACGCGGTGTTGACGATGACACCGCCGCCGTGCGCCCGCATGTGCCGGATCTCCTGCTGCATGCTGAGCAGGACGCCGTTCAGGTTGACGTCCAGCACGGACCGCCACGCCGACAGGTCCAGGTCGGCGACCGGGGTGGGCCTGCCGAAGACGCCCGCGTTGTTGTGCGCGACGTGCAGGCCGCCATGGCGCTCCACCGTGGTGCGCACCAGGCGTTCCATGTCCTCGGGCCGGGTGACGTCGGCGACGACGGCGGCGGCCGTGCCGCCGTCCGCTGCGACGAGCCGCGCGGTCTCCTCGACGGACTCCGGCCGGGCCCCGGCGGCGACCACGGTGGCACCCTCACGGGCGAAGGCCCTGGCGCTGGCGCGGCCGATACCGGCTCCGGCCCCGGTGACGACGACGACCTTGTCCTTGAAGCGGGCGGTCATGGGGGTACTCCTTCGCACCCGGCCGCCATCGGACGGCCGTAGTCAGTCGGCCGTAGTCAGTCGGAGGTCACCGGCAGGACGTCCGGCGAGAGCGCGCCTGCATGGGCGGTCGCGCTCGTCATGCGGCGGCGGTGGTGGCGCCGGCACAGCACCTCGTAGCCGACCTCCGCCGCGGGACTGCTCACGTCACCGACGACGACCTGCTCTCCCTCCACCACCATCTCGCCGCCTACCGTCCGGGCGTTGTGCGTGGCACGCGCCCCGCACCAGCACATCGCCTCCACCTGGAGCGTCTCCAGCCGGTCCGCCAGCTCGATCAGCCGCCGCGAGCCGGGGAAGAGCTTCGTGCGGAAGTCGGTGGTGATGCCGAAGGAGAAGACGTCGAGGCCCAAGTCGTCCACGACCCGCGCCAGTTGGTCGATCTGCTCGGGCTCCAGGAACTGTGCCTCGTCCACGATCAGGTAGTCGACCCTGCCGCCCTGCGAGACCCGGTCGACGACATGGGCGTACAGATCCATGCCCGGCACCGCCTCGACCGCGTCGGTCACCAGCCCGAGCCGCGACGAGAGCTTCCCCTCCCCCGCCCGGTCGTCCCGGGTGAAGATCAGACCCTGCAGCCCCCTCGCCGACCGGTTGTGCGCGATCTGCAGCGCCAGCGTCGACTTCCCGCAGTCCATCGTTCCGGAGAAGAACACCAGCTCGGGCATGGGGAGTTGAACACCTTTCGGTCAGTGGTGGGGACAGCGGGGGCAGGGTGTCAGGAGCGTACTTCGAGCAGCGGCACGAGCTGCTCGGCGGGAGTCATCGAGCCGTGGTTGCCGACCATCGCCGACTCCTTGGGCTCCCGCTCCGAGGCGATGATCAGGACGTCGTCGTGTGCGGCCGCGACCACGTCGCCGATCCGGGCGTACACCCGCTCCGCGAACCGGTCCTGCGGGCCGAACCAGCCGGCCGCGATCGCCTCGTCCCGGGAGGCCACCCAGAACTGCTCGCCGAGCACCTCGCGCCAGCAGGTCAGGACGTCGTTCGCGGCGCCGGGCACCGCGTAGACGTGCCGGGCCCTGCCCTCGCCGCCGAGCAGGGCGACGCCCGCCCTGAGCTCCCAGTCCTCGTCGAAGTCGATGCGGTGCTGTTCGTCGAACGGGATGTCGACCATGCCGTGGTCGGCGGTGACGTACAGAGCGCTGCGCGCCGGGAGTTGTTCGGCGAGCCGCTGCACCAGCCGGTCGACGTGCATGAGCTGGCCGCGCCAGGTGTCGGAGTCCACGCCGTAGCGGTGCCCGGCGCCGTCCAGTTCGGCGTAGTACGTGTAGACCAGGGAGCGGTCTCCGGCGGCGAGCTGCTCCGCCGCGAGGTCCATGCGCTCCTCGCCGGTCAGCCGCCCGTGAAACGTTCCGCCGCTGAGCGCGACCTTGGTGAGCGGGGTGTGCTCGAAGTGCGGGGAGGACACCTGGGCGGCGTGCACGCCGGCGTCCTGGGCCAGCTGGAAGACGGTGGGGTACGGCTGCCAGGCGACCGGGTCGGTCCAGGGCTGCCAGCGGAGCTGGTTCATCAGCTCCTGGGTCTGCGGGTTGCGGACGGTGTAGCCGGGCAGGCCGTGCGCGCCCGGCGGCAGGCCGGTGCCGACGGAGGCGAGGGAGGTCGCGGTGGTCGCCGGGTAGCCGGCGGTGAGGGGCCGTCCGGTGCCGCCGCGCGAGCTGCCGAGCAGCGAGGTGAGGAAGGGCGCCTCGTCCGGGTGCCCCTTGATCTGCTCCCATCCCAGACCGTCGATCAGGAAGACGCAGTTGCGGTCGGCGGGCGTCAGCTCCGTGATCGAGGCGGTCATTCCGGGTACGGCCATGCCCGCGGCCAGGGTGGGCAGCAGGTCGGCGAGGGAACCGCTGCCGTACTGGGGCAGCGGGGCGGATCCGAGGGCGAGGGGTTCGGGATGGTCCCAGGCGGCGTACGCCATCAGCGGGTGACGTCCGCGGTCGCCTCGGAGATGGCCTGCGCGAAGGCGAGCGCCTGGCGCACCGTCTCCGGGCCGTCCCCGGCCTCGCTGACCCGCAGGCTGAGGTCGTCCGCCGTGGAGTTGCCGGTGTAGCCGTGGTCCGCCTCGCAGTTGGGGTCGCCGCAGGCGGCGGGCTCCAGGTCGATGCGGGAGACGGCGCCCCAGCCGATGGTCAGCACGATCTCGCGGGGCAGGGTGCCCGGCGTGTACTGCTCCGGGTTAGCCACGACCCGGCTCACCACCACGGACGAGATCCGGCCGAGCTTGACCGACTCGGTGGAGGTGGTCGCGTACGGCGTCGGGGAGGTGCTGTCGGCGGCCTGCTCGTCGGTGTGGCTGACGATGAAGCGGTTGCCCGTGAGGACGAGCACGGTCACGTGCCGCCGCACCTCGTTCTGGTCGAACGTCGTCTCCTGGTGGACCAGGTACGACCGGATCGGCTCGCCGCCGATGGCGGCCTCCACCGCCTCGGCCACGAGGGCCGGGTAGTAGCCGCTGCGCTCGATCGCGACACGCAGCCCCTGGGTCGTCGTACTGGTCTTGGCCATGGCGTCCATCCTAATCCGTGGGCAAGGGGACCCGGGCCAGTCGTGCGCGGCCGCGTCCGGCGCCACCGTGGTCGCTCGCGGCGCCGTCGAACGGCGCCGGAGCGTGCGGGCGTTCGTGCCGACGGGCGGGCGGGTCAGTAGGCGGGCAGGGTGCGCGGGCCCAGATCGTCGCGGGCCGGCGGTGGGGCGAGACGCACGGTGGCGCCCAGCACGCTCACGCCCTGCCGGGCGACCACGACCGGTTCCAGGGTGACCGCGACGACCTCGGGGTGGTCGTCCACCAGCCGGGAGACCCTGAGCAGCAGCTCCTCCAGGGCGGGCGTGTCGACGGGGGCCGAGCCGCGCCAGCCGAACAGCAGGGGCGCGGTCCGGATCGAGCGCACCAGTGAGGTGGCGTCCCGGTCGGTGACCGGAACCAGCCGGTGCGCCATGTCCCCGAGCAGCTGCGAGGCGGCCCCGGCGAGGCCGAAGGACACCACGGCTCCGGCGGCGGGGTCGATCACGGCCCGTACGACGGTGTCCACGCCCCGGGGCGCCAGCCGCTGCACCACCGGCCGCAGCTCCTCGGGCGGCCCGAACAGCTCGCGCAACTCGTCGTACGCCCGGCGCAGTTGCTCCTCGTCCGCCAGGTCGAGCCGCACACCGCCCAGGTCGGCGCGGTGCCGCAGGTGGGGGGCGGTCGCCTTGAGGGCGACGGGGTAGCCGAGGGCGCGGGCGGCGTCGACGGCGGCATCGGGAGTGGGGGCGGCCAGGGCACGGTGCACGTCGATGCCGTACCTGCCGAGGAGCCGGCAGGTCTCCTCGGCGCCGATGGTGAGCCCCTGGCCGCGTTCGAGCAGCCCTCCGATCAGCTCGGCGGCGCCCCGCTCGTCGATGTCGTCGTACTCGGGCACCTTCCCGGGATCGGCGGCCTCCCGCTGCCACTGCGCGTACTTCACCGCCTCGGCCAGCGCCCGAACGGCCCGCTCGGCGGCGGGGTAGGCGGGGATGAGCCGGGAATGGGGGCGGGGGGTCCGGGAGGTCTCGGGGATCTCGGGGGCGAAGGGCTTCGGAGACCGCGGCGGCGCGACCGACGGCCCCACCGCTTCCGCGGCCCGTGCGCTCTCCCCGGCCTTCGCGATCCCCGCGTGCTCCGCGGCCTCCGTGGTCTTCGCGATCTCCACCGCTTCAGCGATCTCCGCGGGCTCCGCGGCCTGCACCGCTTGCGCGGCCTCCGCGGTGGGCAGGCGTTCCGCAGGGCGGAACGGGTGGGCACCGCCACCAGTGCCGGGTGCCGGTGCACCCCCACCAGTGCCGGGTGCCGGTGCACCCCCGTGCGGTGCGGTACGGCCCGCGGCCGAAAGCGCCTCCGCAAGCCCTCCGAGTTCCACGTGCACCACGAGAACCGGCTTGCCCGGAACCTCTTCGGCCGCCGACCTGAGCGCCTCCCCCAGCTCCGCGTCCCCCACCGCCCCCTCCCCGATCGTCGGGATGGCCGTGACGACCACCGCGTCGCACGAGTCGTCGGCCAGCGCCCGCGACAGCGCCCGGTGGAAGTCCGCGGCACTCGCCCGCGTCGTCAGGTCCAGCGGCCGGGCCGGCCGCAGCCCCTCGGCCAGGCACCGGTCGTACGTCAGCAGCCCGAGCGACTCGGAGTTGCCGAGGATCGCCACCCGCGGCCCCGCCGGCAGCGGCTGCCTGGCGAGCAGCAGCCCCGCGTCGACCAGTTCGGTGATCGTGTCGACGCGGATCACCCCGGCCTGCCTGAGCAGCGCGGACACCGTGGCGCGCGGCAGCCGCGTCGCCCGGACCGCGTGGCCCGGCGGCGCCTGCCCCGAGCCCTGCACCACGACGAGCGGCTTCGCCGCCCCCGTCCGCCGCGCGAGGCGGGTGAACTTGCGCGGGTTGCCGATGGACTCCAGGTACATGAGGACGACGTCCGTCTCGGGGTCGTCGTACCAGTACTGCAGGACGTCGTTGCCGGAGACGTCCGCGCGGTTGCCGGAGGAGACGAAGGTGGAGACGCCGGTGGTGCCGGTGACGCCGCCGCCGCGCCGGTGCAGCCGGGAGAGCAGGGCGATGCCGATGGCACCGGACTGGGCGAACAGGCCGATGCGGCCGGGGCGGGGCATCTCGGGTGCGAGAGAGGCGTTCAGCCGGACGCCGTCCGCGGTGTTGATGATGCCGAAGGCGTTGGGGCCGATGATGCGCATGCCGTAGGTGCGGGCCTGCCGGACGAGCGCGCGCTGGCGCTCGCGGCCGTCGGGGCCGCTCTCCGCGTAGCCCGCGGCGAGGACGACGAGTCCCTGGACGCCGTGCTCGCCGCACTCGGTGACGACCTCGGGGACGTGCTCGGCGGGAACCGCGACCACCGCGAGGTCGACGGGCCCGTCGATGTCCCGCACGGAGCGGTGCGCCGGCACCCCGTCGACCTCCTTGAGGTCGTCGGGGAAGGCCCGGTTCACGGCGTGCAGGCGGCCGGTGAAGCCGGCGTCCCGCACGTTGCCCAGGACGCTGCGGCCGACCCCGCCGGGTGTGCGGCCGACGCCGATCACGGCCACGGACCCCGGTGCCAGCAGCCGTCGTACCGAACGGGCCTCCGCGCGCTGCTCGCGGGCGCGCTGCACGGCGAGGGAGCGGTCGGTGGGCTTCAGGTCGAACTCCAGGCGGACGACACCGTCCTCGAAGCTGCGCTTCTGGGTGTAGCCCGCGTCCATGAACACCTTGATCATCTTGGTGTTGGCGGGCAGCACCTCGGCGGCGAAGCGGCGGATCCCGCGCTCGCGCGCGACGGCCGCGATGTGCTCGAGGAGGGCGGAGGCGACGCCCCGGCCCTGGTGGGCGTCCTGGACGAGGAAGGCGACTTCGGCCTCGTCGGCGGGGGCGGAGGCGGGCGTCCCGTCGGCGCCAATGCGGTCATAGCGTACGGTTGCGATGAACTCGCCGCCGACGGTGGCCGCGAGTCCCACCCTGTCCACAAAGTCGTGGTGCGTGAAGCGGTGGACGTCCTTGGCGGAGAGCCTGGGGTAGGGCGCGAAGAAGCGGTAGTACTTCGACTCGTCCGAGACCTGCTCGTAGAAGCTGACCAGGCGCTCGGCGTCATCGACGGTGATGGGCCGGACGCGCGCGGTACCCCCGTCGCGCAGCACCACGTCAGCCTCCCAGTGGGACGGGTACTCGTGCCGGTCCTGCGGGTCCGCCGGGGTCTGCATGGGCCCCAGAGTACGGCTCGCGTCCGACAACGGCGCGAGGCAGTCTGTGGAGGACGGACGTCGGACCGAGGCCGCGGTCCGACGACACACCCGAAGGGGCCCACGCCCCCTCCGGGCATGCTTCACGATATGGGAAACTGGTCTAGACAACCCTGAACACCGAAGGGCAGCATCACATGGCTGAGCGCCGCGTCAACGTCGGCTGGGCCGAGGGCCTCCACGCCCGCCCCGCTTCCATCTTCGTCCGGGCCGCCACGGCCGCAGGTATCCCGGTGACGATCGCCAAGGCCGACGGCAACCCCGTCAACGCGGCCTCCATGCTGGCTGTCCTGGGGCTGGGCGCCCAGGGCGGCGAGGAGATCGTCCTCGCCTCCGACGCCGAGGGCGCGGACGCCGCCCTCGACCGCCTGGCCAAGCTGGTCGCCGAGGGCCTCGAGGAGCTCCCCGAGACCGTCTGAGCGACCCGCGCCCGCACGTCCGGGGCCGCGCCACTCCCATGGGGGGTCGGCGCGGCCCCGCCGTTTCCCCGCCGCCCATACGGAACCGCACCCGGATTTACGACGATCCCGCCCGGGAGTTCACGGAAACCCGGCACCCGACTTTACCGCGAGCATACGGAACGAGCGCGCCCGCGAATTTCCGGCACGCTCGAATTCGGGCAGCGGAAATACGCCCCGCCGAATAACACCTCTTTGTATACGGCGCGCGTGTTAATGCCGCAGGCCCGACATGTTTACGGGATGTTGCGAAGTCCTCACACCGTTCGCCCGTTCGGTGGCGCCGGGAAATCGCAGCCGGTGGGAGACCGTCGAGCGTTCGGTGTGCAGGGCCGTGATCGCCCGGGCGCGGTCGCCGTCCCCCCGCGCCACCGCGTCCACGATGGCGCCGTGCTCGGCCCAGGACTCCACGGGGTTGGCGGGCGTCTCCACGGTGTACATCCAGGCGATCTTGTGGCGCAGCTGGGTGAGCGTCGAGGTCAGGGCGTGGCTGCCGGAGGCCTGCGCGAGGGTCTCGTGGAACCAGCCGCCGAGGGAGCGCAGGTCCTCGCTGTTGCCCCGCCGGGCCCGCTCCTGCCCCAGCCTGACCAGCCCGCGCAGCACCTTGAGGTGGGCCTCGGTGCGGCGCTGGGCGGCCCGGGAGGCGCCGAGCGGCTCCAGGAGCATGCGCATCTCCAGCAGGTCGGCGGCCTCCTGCTCGGTCGGTTCGGCCACGCACGCGCCCGCGTGCCGACGCGTCACCACGAAGCCCTCGGCCTCCAGGGTGCGCAGGGCCTCACGGACGGGGACGCGCGAGACCCCGTAACGACGGGCCAGGAGTTCCTCGGTGAGCCGGCTGCCCCGCTCGTAGACACCCGCGACGATGTCGTCCCGGATCGCCGTGCATACCGAGTGCGCCGGAATACGCATGTCCGACCTCCGCCTTAATCCCACTGAAACGCCGCCGAGTGGCGTCCGTTCCGTGACTCTATTGCAATGAGCGGGAATTTCCGAAGGGGGGCCGGAATCCAGGGATATATTTTGGACAGGAGTGGCACGAAAACGACGAAAGCCCCGGCACATGGCCGGGGCTCCGGAAGATCTCACGGGTTGCTTCCGCAGTGCTCTCCCCGGTTCGCCTCGGTGGTCGACTGCCGGCGCGCTGGGGGGTTGCTCGCGCGGTTCCCCGCGCCCCTGAAGGGGCGCTGTGCGTGACGCCCCTGCAAGGGGCGCGGGGACCCTCGCGAGCACCCACGACGCACCCGTACCCCTCGCACACGGCGCAACCACGTCGGCCTCGGCGCGACGCCTCCGTCAGACGCTGACGCCGTGCTTGCGGAGGTAGGCGACCGGGTCGACGTCGGAGCCGTACTCGGGGGTCGTGCGGGCCTCGAAGTGGAGGTGGGGACCGGTCGTGTTGCCGGTCGCACCGGAGAGGCCGATCTGCTGGCCCGGGGTGACCTGCTGCCCCACCGAGACGCCGATGGACGAGAGGTGACCGTACTGGGTGTACATGCCGTCGGCCATCTTGATGACGATCTCGTTGCCGTACGCCCCGCCCCAGCCGGTGGAGACGACCGTGCCGGTGCCGACCGCGTGCACGGCCGTGCCGCTCGCGGCGTGGAAGTCGATACCGGTGTGGGCGCCGGAGGACCACAGGGAGCCGCCGGTCTTGTAGCCGGTGGAGACGTAGGAGTCGCTGATCGGCGCGACGAAGGTGTTGAGGCGCTTGCGCTCGGCCTCGCGGGCGGCGCGTGCCTTGGCCGCGCGCTCCTTCTCGGCCTGCTCCGCGGCCTTCTTCCGGGCGGCCTCCTCGGCCGCCTTGCGCTCGGCGACCGCCTTCTGGGCGGCGGCCTGGGCGTCGATCTGCTCGGCGACGGAGTCGCTGATCGTGATGACCGGGGTGAGGCCGGTCTGCTCCACGGAGTTCTCGGCGGCGAGCGCCGGGGCGGCGGAGACGGTGCCGATGACACCCGTGGTGGTGAGGGCCGCGATACCGGCGGCCTGCGCGGTGGTGCGCTTCACCCGGCCGGGACGACGGTGCTTCCCGGAGGCGCACATGAACGCCATGTAGAGGCTGGTCCTTTCCTTCCCTCTCGCCTACCGGGTTAGCTGACGGGTTCGGAGCAGGAAGGTCTCCTACGGGCCCCCTCGCGACACGCGCGGGCGCCCGATTCACCCCAGGGACTGCGTGGGTCCCCGGCTCCCCTGGCTCGCGCCGTACGGGGACTCGGCGATGGCTGTCCGGTGCCGCGGACGCGGCGCGATGCCTGACGGACAGCCCGGAAGAACCTACGAGGGCCTGCCTTCAATGCTCAAACGGATCACCGTTTTTGTCGCGCATCCCACAGGGCAGACAGGCAACCTCCGCCCCAATTCGGACATTCCAGAGCCCTGGTGACCGGGTGGTCACCAGGGCTCCGCACGCGCGCGTGCCGCTACTCGGCGGCGACGACCGTGACTTCGCCGATCCCGAGCGCCTCCACGGGCTCCTTGATCTGCGCCGCGTCCCCGACGAGGACCGTCACCAGACGGTCCACCGGGAAGGCGTTCACGACCGCCGCGGTGGCCTCCACGGTGCCGGTAGCGGCCAGTTGCCGGTACAGCGTGGCCTGGAAGTCGTCGGGCAGGTACTGCTCGACCTGGTCGGCCAGGGTGCCCGCGACGGCCGCCGCCGTCTCGTACTTGAGCGGCGCCACCCCGACGAGGTTCTGCACGGCCACGTCACGCTCGGCGTCCGTGAGGCCCCCGGCCGCGAGCGTGCGCAGCACCGTCCACAGGTCCGACAGGGCCGGGCCGGTGTTCGGGGTGTCCACGGAGCCGCTGATGGCGAGCATCGAGGCGCCGGTGCCGTCGGGGGCGGACCGCAGGACCTGCCCGAAGGAACGGACGCCGTAGGTGTAGCCCTTCTCCTCGCGCAGGACGCGGTCCAGGCGGGAGGTGAGGGTGCCGCCCAGGCAGTAGGTGCCGAGCACCTGGGCGGGCCAGACCCGGTCGTGCCGGTCGGGGCCGACGCGGCCGATGAGCAGCTGGGTCTGGACGGCGCCGGGGCGGTCCACGATGACGACCCGGCCGGTGTCGTCGGCCGTCACCGCCGGGACCGGGCGGGGCTGCGCGGTGGAGCCGCGCCAGGCGCCCAGGGTCTCGCCGAGCAGCTCGTCCAGGTCGATGCCGGTCAGGTCGCCGACGACGACCGCGGTGGCCGTGGCGGGACGCACGTGCCGGTCGTAGAAGGCGCGGACGGCGGCCGCGTCGATCTTCTCGACGGTGTCCTCGGTGCCCTGGCGCGGCCGGGACATCCGTGCGGTAGACGGGAACAGCTCCTTGTAGAGCTCCTTGGCGGCGCGGCGGCTGGGGTTGGCCAGCTCGTGCGGGATCTCGTCGAGGCGGTTGCGGACCAGCCGCTCGACCTCGCTCTCGGCGAAGGCGGGCGCCCGCAGGGCGTCGGAGAGCAGCCCGAGCCCCTTGGCGAGCCGGGAGGCTGGGACCTCCAGGCTGATCCGGACGCCGGGGTGGTCGGCGTGCGCGTCGAGGGTGGCGCCGGCCCGCTCCAGCTCGGCGGCGTACTCCTCGGCGGAGTGCTTGTCGGTGCCCTCGGAGAAGGCCCGCGCCATGATGGTGGCGACGCCGTCCAGGCCGGCCGGCTCGGCGTCCAGGGGCGCGTCCAGGAGCACCTCGACGGCGACGACCTGCTGGCCGGGGCGGTGGCAGCGCAGCACGGTCAGGCCGTTGTCCAGGGTGCCGCGCTCGGGGGCCGGGAAGGCCCAGGGCTTTGCCTCGCCCGGCTGCGGCTGGGGGTGGAAGTCCATGGTGGCGAGCTCGGTCACTTGGCCGTCTCCTCGTTGTTGTCGCCGGCTTCTACCGTGGCCTCGGCCTCGGGGTCCTCGGGTACGTCGGCGTCCTCGACCGTCTCCGGGGACTTCGGTTCGTAGACGAGTACCGCGCGGTTGTCGGGCCGCAGACGGGCCTTGGCGACCTCCTGGACCTCTTCCGGGGTGATCTGGAGGACGCGCTCGACGGCGGTCAGGGCGAGCTGCGGGTCGCCGAACAGGACGGCGAAGCGGCACAGTTCGTCCGCGCGGCCGGCGACGGTGCCCAGCCGGTCCAGCCACTCGCGCTCCAGCTGGGCCTGGGCGCGCTCCATCTCCTCGGGCGTCGGGCCCTGTTCGGCGAACCGGGCGAGCTCCTCGTCGATGGCGGCCTCAATGACCGGTACCTCGACGTCACCGGAGGTCTTCACGTCCAGCCAGCCGAGCGAGGGCGCCCCGGCGAGCCGCAGCAGGCCGAAGCCGGCCGCTACGGCGGTACGGTCGCGCCGTACCAGGCGGTTGTAGAGGCGAGAGGACTCGCCGCCGCCGAGGACGGTGAGGGCCAGGTCGGCCGCGTCGGACGCGCGCGTGCCGTCCTCCGGGAGCCGGTAGGCGGCCATCAGCGCCCGCGCGGGGACCTCCTCGACGACGACCTCGCGCAGCTGCTCGCCGATGACCTCGGGCAGCGAGCCGTCGCGCGGGGCGGGCTTGCCGTCGTGCGCCGGGATGGAACCGAAGTACTTCTCGATCCAGGCGAGGGTCTGCTCCGGGTCGATGTCGCCGACCACGGAGAGCACCGCGTTGTTGGGCGCGTAGTAGGTGCGGAAGAACGCGCGCGCGTCCTCCAGGGTGGCCGCGTCCAGGTCCGCCATCGAGCCGATCGGCGTGTGGTGGTAGGGGTGGCCCTCCGGATAGGCGAGCGCGGTCAGCTTCTCGAAAGCCGTGCCGTAGGGGACGTTGTCGTAGCGCTGGCGGCGCTCGTTCTTGACGACGTCCCGCTGGTTCTCCATCGACTCGTCGTCCAGGGCGGCGAGCAGCGAGCCCATGCGGTCGGCCTCCAGCCAGAGCGCGAGCTCCAGCTGGTGGGCGGGCATGGTCTCGAAGTAGTTGGTGCGCTCGAAGCTCGTGGTGCCGTTGAGCGAGCCGCCGGCGCCCTGGACGAGCTCGAAGTGGCCGTTGCCCTTCACCTGCGCGGAGCCCTGGAACATCAGGTGCTCGAAAAGGTGAGCCAGGCCGGTGCGCCCCTTGACTTCGTGCCGGGAACCGACGTCGTACCAGAGGCAGACCGCCGCGACCGGGGTCAGGTGGTCCTCGGAGAGCACCACGCGCAGACCGTTGGCCAAGCGGTGCTCGGTCGCTGCCAGGCCTCCGGAGCCTGTCTCGGCCGTGGTCGTGTGACCCATGGGCATGTACGTCCCTTCGCTCGCGGAAGCGGTCCCGAACCGCGGTTTTTCTACCGGTCCTGCCACTGTATGCAAGCGTGCGGGAGCCGGGCGAAGTTCCCGCACGACGTACGCCCACAGCGGATCGCGCGAGTGGATCGCGTAGCCTGCGTCCGACCCGCCTCGAATGTCTCCGGGCCGCGCTCCGGGCGGCCCACCGGTACCGGGGCGGGCCGCGGAGACCGGGTCCTGGCCCGGGTTGTCAGTGCCGCGGTCCACAATGGTCCGCGTCAGATCCCGTTCACGCATGAGCAAGGAGCCGGCAGCGATGGCCCGCCGCAGCACGAAGACCCCGCCGCCCGACGACTCGTTCGAGGAGAGGATCCTCGACATCGACGTCGTGGACGAGATGCGCGGCTCCTACCTCGAGTACGCGTACTCGGTCATCTACTCGCGCGCCCTGCCGGACGCCCGCGACGGCCTCAAGCCGGTGCACCGCCGGATCGTCTACCAGATGAACGAGATGGGTGTGCGCCCCGACCGCGCCTACGTGAAGTGCGCGCGCGTGGTCGGCGAGGTGATGGGCAAGCTGCACCCGCACGGCGACTCGTCGATCTACGACGCGCTGGTGCGCATGGCCCAGCCGTTCTCGATGCGGGTCCCGCTGGTCGACGGCCACGGCAACTTCGGCTCGCTGGGCAACGACGACCCGCCGGCCGCCATGCGGTACACCGAGTGCCGGATGGCCGAGGCGACCAGCCTGATGACCGAGTCGATCGACGAGGACACGGTCGACTTCGCGCCCAACTACGACGGCCAGGAGCAGGAGCCGGTCGCGCTGCCCGCCGCGTTCCCGAACCTGCTGGTGAACGGCTCGTCGGGGATCGCCGTCGGCATGGCGACGAACATGCCGCCGCACAACCTCGGCGAGGTGATCGCGGCCGCCCGGCACCTGATCCGCTACCCGAACGCGGACCTGGACGCGCTGATGAAGCACGTCCCCGGCCCCGACCTGCCCACCGGCGGCCGGATCGTCGGCCTCGAGGGCGTCCGGGACGCCTACGAGACGGGCCGCGGCACCTTCAAGATCCGGGCGACGGTGGCGGTGGAGACGGTGACGGCCCGCCGCAAGGGCCTGGTCATCACCGAACTGCCCTTCACGGTCGGCCCCGAGAAGGTCATCGCCAAGATCAAGGATCTGGTCAACGCCAAGAAGCTGCAGGGCATCGCCGACGTCAAGGACCTCACCGACCGCGAGCACGGGCTGCGCCTGGTCGTCGAGATCAAGAACGGCTTCGTGCCGGAGGCGGTCCTGGAGCAGCTCTACAAGCTGACGCCGATGGAGGAGTCCTTCGGCATCAACAACGTGGCCCTGGTGGACGGCCAGCCGCTCACCCTCGGCCTCAAGGAGCTGCTCGAGGTCTACCTGGACCACCGCTTCGACGTGGTCCGCCGGCGCAGCGAGTTCCGCCGCGGCAAGCGCCGCGACCGGCTGCACCTGGTGGAGGGTCTGCTCACCGCCCTCGTCGACATCGACGAGGTCATCCGGCTGATCCGCTCCAGCGAGAACAGCGCGCAGGCCAAGGAGCGCCTGATCGAGCGCTTCTCGCTGTCGGACGTCCAGACGCAGTACATCCTGGACACGCCCCTGCGCCGTCTGACCAAGTACGACCGCATCGAGCTGGAGTCGGAGAAGGAGAGGCTCACCGCGGAGATCGCCGAGCTGACCCGGATCCTGGACTCGGACGCGGAGCTGCGCAAGCTGGTCTCGGCCGAACTGGCCGCGGTGTCCAAGAAGTTCGGCACCGAGCGGCGCACCGTCCTGCTGGAGGCCTCGGGCGCCCCGGCGGCCGTGGTGGACCTCCAGGTGGCCGACGACCCGTGCCGGGTGCTGCTGTCCTCGACGGGCCTGCTCGCCCGCACCATGAACGGCGAGCCGTTCGCGGAGGACTCCGACGGCAGGCGCGCCAAGCACGACGTCATCGTCTCGGCGGTCCCCGCGACCGCGCGCGGTGAGATCGGCGCGGTCACCTCGGCGGGCCGGCTGCTGCGCGTCAACGTCGTCGACCTCCCCCAGCTCCCGGAGACGGCGACCGCGCCGAACCTGGCCGGCGGCGCCCCGCTCTCCGAGTTCCTCTCCCTGGAGGACGGCGAGTCGGTGGTCTGCCTGACCACCCTGGACGAGTCCTCGCCGGGTCTCGCCCTCGGCACCGAGCAGGGCGTGGTCAAGCGCGTGGTCCCCGACTACCCGTCCAACAAGGACGAGTTGGAGGTCATCACCCTCAAGGAGGGCGACCGGATCGTCGGCGCGATGGAGCTGCGCACCGGCGAGGAGGACCTGGTCTTCATCACCGACGACGCGCAGCTGCTGCGCTACCAGGCCTCCCAGGTGCGCCCGCAGGGCCGTCCGGCGGGCGGCATGGCCGGCATCAAGCTCACCGAGGGCGCGAAGGTCATCTCCTTCACGGCCGTCGACCCGGCCGCCGACGCCGTGGTCTTCACGGTGGCCGGCTCGCGCGGCACCCTCGACGACTCGGTGCAGACGACGGCCAAGCTGACGCCGTTCGACCAGTACCCCCGCAAGGGCCGGGCCACCGGCGGCGTGCGCTGCCAGCGGTTCCTGAAGGGCGAGGACTGCCTGTCCTTCGCCTGGGCGGGCCCGGTCCCGGCGAAGGCCGCGCAGAAGAACGGCACCCCGGTCGACCTCCCGGAGATCGACCCGCGCCGCGACGGCTCCGGCGTGTCGCTGGCGAAGACGGTGTCGGTGGTGGCGGGCCCGGTCTAGGCCTCGTACCCGTCGCCGTCGGGGCCGTCCGCCAGGCCCTGGACGTAGCGCAGGACGCCCCACATGCCGTGTTCGTCGGCGTGTGGGGCGTCGTTCGTGCACGCCTCCAGCTCCTTGCGGAGCGCGGTCGCGTCGATGCCGGAGCCGATGAGCACGAGCTGCGTGAGCCGTTCCTCGCCGCCTCCCCAGGCCTCCGGATAGAACCGCAGGAACCGGCCCACGGCATGCACGGCGTACCGGTTGCCGGTGTCGTGCGGCCCGAAGTCGACGTATCCCTTGATCCGGTAGAGCCCCTCGGGACGGCTGTCGAGGAAGGCCATCAGCCGACGGGGGTCGAGGGGCAGCGTGGTGGCGAAGGACAGGGTGTCGTAGGCGGTGTGCAGATGCCCCCCGTGCGCGCCGCCGTCCGCGCCGCCGTCGTGATGGTCGTGCAGGTCGTCGAAGGACAGTTGCCCGATGCGCTCCTCCCTGGGCCGGCAGTCGAACAGGAACTCGGGGTCGACACGGCCGTAGGTCGCGGGGACGACGGCGGCCCCGCGGTCGCTGAGCGACCGCACCAGTCCGAGGACGCGCTCGCCGCCCTCCGCGGCCCGGTCGAGCTTGTTGACGACGACCAGGTCGGCGAGGGCGAGGTGCCGGTCGATCTCGGGGTGCCGGGCGCGGGTGTCGTCGAACTCGGCGGCGTCGACGACCTCGACGAGGCCGCCGTAGACGATGCCGGGGTGCTCGCTGGCGAGCAGCATCCGGACGAGTTCCCGGGGTTCGGCGAGACCGCTGGCCTCGATGACGATCACGTCGACGCCGGTGCCGGGGCCCGCGAGCCGCTCCAGGTAGACGTCCAGTTCACTGGCGTCGACGGCGCAGCACAGGCACCCGTTGCCGAGGGAGACGGTCGAGTCGCCGAGGGCGCCGGCCACGGCCATCGCGTCGATCTCGATGGCCCCGAAGTCGTTGACGATCGCCCCGATCCGGCTGCCTCCGCTGCGGTGCAGCAGGTGGTTGAGGAGCGTGGTCTTCCCGGACCCCAGGAATCCGGCGAGGACGACGACCGGGATCTGCCGGGAGGTGGGGTGGTGCTCCAACGGGGGGCCTCTTTCGCGCGGGTGCGGGTGGCGGGCCGGTCCAGGATAGGAAATCCCGCCGGACCGGCACCGCGCCCCGTTCCGGCTACGCGGTGACGGCGCCTGCCGCCTCCGGCTGCGGTCCCACGTACCGTGCCACCGGCCCGACGGCGCCAAGGTGGCGAGGCGGCGAGGCGGGTACGGAGTGTCGGCGATCATGGCTGTGACACTCCGTGATGGTGGGCGGGAGTGCCGTTCTCGAGTGCACCGCCTCACTCGACGGCTGCCGTCGCCTTCCACGCGCCCGGGCGCACGCCTGTCGACTTGTGGAAGAACACCGAGAAGTTGGATGCGTCGGGGAAGCCGAGCGTGGCGGCGCAGGCGGCCGCGGTGAGGCGGTCGTGCGCGAGGAGCCGTTTGGCCTCCAGGATGATCCGGTCGACGATGTACGCCTTCGCGGTGCGGCCCGTGGCCTGCTGCACGGCTCGGGAGAGGGTGCGGGGCGCGTATCCCAGAGCACGGGCGTAGTAGCCGGCGTCGTGATGGTTACGGAAGTGCGTCTCGACGCTGGAGCGGAACAACCGGAACACCGGATGTGCGAACCGCGCTTCGGCGTGCGGGGGCCGCAGCCGGGCGATGAGCGCGGAAAGCAGGATTTCGGGCAGCTCCGTGGAGAAGTCCTCGGGTGGGGCGGACGCTTCGAGGAGGAGATGGTTGCGCGCGGTGTCGACGAACAGCCAGTCGGCGTCGGGGATGCTCCAGTGCGCGGCCAGGTCCGGGGAGGCGACAAGCTGCCGGGTGGCGTGGGTGACCGGCGCTGTCGGCACGAACAGTACGAGGTGCCCCGCCACATCGCCGATGTCGTCCCACCGGTGCACCGCTCCGGGTGGAATCCACACCGCGGACCGCTCCGTGAGCGGGTGGTGGAGGAAGTCCACCGTGGCCGAGCCGCGTCCGGCGTCGATGACGGCGAGGACGTGGAAGTCGGCGCGCTGGGTGCCGCCGTCGTTCAGCTCGCGAAGGCGGTCGAACGTCATGGTCTCGACCGCGGCGGCACGGCGCCCTGCGGGCTGGTAGGTCATCTGCCGGATCACGGTCACGTGTCCAGTTTTCACCATCGGGCGACCAGTCACGCCGATGCCCCGTCAAGGTGCGGAACTTCTAATGGACTCAAAGGACAATCGCTCAGAACACCGATGGGGACAAGACCAGCATGAGCATGACGCAGCAGACGCTTCTGCCCGTTTACGACCACCGGACGGGGACCGGACCGACCCTGGTGTTCCTGCACTACTGGGGTGGTTCCGCCCGTACCTGGGACCTCGTTGTCGACCGCCTCGCGGGCCGTGACGTGGTCACGGCCGACTTCCGCGGGTGGAGCCGGTCGAGCGCTCTGCCCGGCCCCTACACGCTCGGTCAGCTCGCCGACGACACGCTCGCCGTGCTCGGCGACGCGGGGGTCACCGACTACGTCCTGGTGGGGCATTCGATGGGGGGCAAGGTCGCACAGCTGGTCGCGGCCACCCGGCCCGCCGGCCTGCGTGGCATCGTCCTGGTCGGCTCCGGCCCGGCGAAGCCCGCCGCACAGATCACACCCGAGTACCAGGAAGCCCTGTCGCACGCCTACGACTCCGCCGATTCCGTAGCCGGGGCACGGGACCACATCCTCACCGCCACCGAGCTGCCCGCATCGGTCAAGGCGCAGATCGTGACCGATGCGCGGACCGTCACCGACGCCGCCCGCGCCGAGTGGCCGCTGCGCGGCATCGCGCAGGACATCACCGAGCAGACGCGCCTGGTCAGCGTTCCCGCCCTCGTCGTCGCCGGAGAGAACGATCAGGTCGAACCCGTCGACGTGCTCCGCGACAACCTGGTGCCCTACCTCTCCCAGGCCGACTTCGTGGTGATCCCGCACGCCGGTCACCTGATCCCGCTGGAAGCCCCGTCCGACCTTGTCGAGGCCATCACGGCCTTCGCACCAGCGGCCTGACCACGACATCGCCGGTAATTCCGCCCTGGACATGCTTCAGGCCATGGCCCGCGGCGAACGCGACCCGGGGTGCTGACCGGTCTGGACGCCATCCCGGGCCCCGCGCCCTCTCAGTCTGCGATCACCGCCGCTCCCCGACTCGCTGCGGGAGCGCGACCGCGGAACGACGAGGCCGGGAATCCGACGGTTCCATGCCGGTCGCCGCGGCGGCCGGCACAGGGTGTCGCCGTCGGGACAGTGAGTGCGGCCGCAGCAGAACGTCGATCACCGAGGCGAGCATGCGTGCGCGCACACGCCGTCCCAGCGTGGTCGGCACAGTGGTCACCGCGACGGCGAGGCCTGCCGGCACACCGGCGTCGGCGGTCGCGGAGCAACGGCGAGGCGAGCGAGAGAGAGGTTCGGGTCCTCGGCGGTGGCCGTGAAGGCGGCCGTGCCACGCCGCTCCTCCGGCACCCCGCCCGGTGACGGACGCGGCCCGATAACTCCCTGGACCGTCCGCCCCGTCTCGGCCATGATCCTCACGTGATCACCTACCTGGAGTCCGAGCGCCTGATCCTGCGCCCCTTCGCCGCCGCGGACGCGGACCTGCTGATCGAGCTGGACAGCGACCCGGCGGTGATGCGCTACCTGACCGGCGGCGCTCCGACCCCGCCGGAGGAGGTCCGCGACCTCGTCATCCCCAGCATCCTCGCCGGCTACGAGCGTTGGGATCACGACCTCGGCCTGTTCGCCGCGCACGAGAAGGACGGCGGCGCGTTCGTCGGCTGGTTCTGCCTGCGCCCGCTGCGCAGCGGCCCGCGTGAGGAGGCCGAGCTCGGCTACCGCCTGCGCCGGGCGGCCTGGGGACGGGGCTACGCCACGGAGGTCTCGCGGGCGCTGCTGGCGAAGGGGTTCGCCGAGCTCGGCATGCGCATGGTCTGGGCCGAGACGATGACCGTGAACCGCCCTTCGCGCAACGTCATGGAGAAGCTCGGGATGACGCTCGCGGGGAGCATCCCCACGCCGGACGACATGATGGCGGTTGAGGGTTCCGAACACGGGGGTGTGCGGTACGAGATCACGAAGGAGCAGTGGGAGCGGCGTCAGGCGCAGGCGGTGTGAGACGCGGCGCGGCGGCGATCACCGGCGAACGGCGCTTCCGCATCGTGCGCCGGCAGGTCACCAGACCCTGGCCTCGCCGGGCGCACTTGGGTTCATCGCGTCCGACCGCAACCACTTCGTCCTCGCCGGCAAGTTCAGCGTCGGCACGGAACAGCAGGCGGACGTCTCCAAGACGGGCAACAACCGCAAGAACATGATCCGTTCGGTGAGGTCTCCATGGCCTGGATCCGGGAGCGCGGCGCGCTCTCCGTCACACCGTTCGTTCCGCTCATAGGCCCCCGCACCACCCGTCACCTCGACGACTACCTCGGCTCTCTCGAAGTGGCGCTCACCGACGAGCAGTACACCCGCCTGCCCGAAGTCAGTGCCGTCCCCCTCGGCGTCCCGCACGAGTTCAACGAGGGCAACCGCGCCCGGCTCCTCGGCGTCCCGCACGAGTCCAACGGGGGCAACCGCGCCCGACTCCTCGGCGGCGATTCGTACCTCGCCGTCCAGGGGCCGGCGCCCGTTGCCTGAGGCCGTCCCGGAACCCACCCGTGCCCGGTGGCGGTTGGCGCCCGTACAGGCGGCCTCCGGGCAGGCTCCAGGCTTTCGTCAACCCAGGTTCACCCGTAGGGATTGCCGCCGTGCCACGACCTGCCGTGGCCCGCGTGCCTGCCGTAGCGTTCTGGTACTGCGCCTGCCGGGGAAGCGCGGCAGGCCGTACCGGGGAGAGGACGGCGTCGGGGTGGTCGGAGATGAGCGGAGCGGCGCGCTCGTGCGGGGCCGGCCGACTGTGTCCTCCAGGCGGCTGCGAAAGCGGCGCCCCGGCATCCGGGCCTCCGCCCCGCCGTCAGGCACCCCTGAGGCGTGCTCGGTCCTGCGGTGTGGCGGGTCAGAGCGACAGGACGCGAACGAGCTGGTGCTGGCGGAAGGCGACCATCACCGTTCCTCTCGGCGCGGCCGGTCTCGCACCCGTTCCGGGCAGTGACAGGCTGCGCCTTCGCCCTGATAATTTCAGCAACGCGGTTATCACCTTGGTGACGACGTCAAGTCGTCACGCGGGTAGGGTCGTTGGCAGCTCCCCAGGAGGTTGGGCGTGACTGATCCCCGTTCCAGCAGCAACGCACCAGCGGCCGTTCGTGAGATGCGCGGACGTCGACTGCGGTGCGTGCGGCTCGCGTCGTCTGGCCTGGGACAGGGGATACGAAGCGCTTGTGCGGCGGAGCGGACTGCGGGCCGTCCACCGCGACGAGCCTGCTCGTCGGCGACCGTTGCGCCGTGGCCGCAAAGTGACGGGCGGTGAACGGCAGGGAGTGCAGCGGGGCCCATTCCTGGCCTGCGGGCTGAAGACATACACGCACGAAGGGGAGAACATGACCACCAGCCAGGCCGGCCGAGAACTCGACACGAGCAAGGCGCACTCGGCCCGGATGTACGACTACTTCCTGGGCGGGAAGGACCACTTCGAGATAGACAAGGAAGCGGCCCTGGTCGCCGCCACCGCCCACCCCGGCATCTACGTGACAGCCCGCGAGAACCGGGCGTTCATGCACCGTGCCACCCGCGTCCTGGCGCAGGAGCACGGCATCCGCCAGTGGCTCGACATCGGCACGGGCATCCCGACCGAACCGAACCTGCACCAGGTCGCCCAGTCCGTCGCGACCGACGCCCGCGTCGTGTACGCCGACAACGACCCCCTCGTCCTGAAGTACGCCGAACGCCTCATGCGCAGCACGAAGCAGGGACGTACGGCCTACGTCGAGGCCGACGTCCGAGACCCCGACGCGCTGATGGCCGCCGTACAGGACGCGGACGTCCTGGACTTCGACCAGCCCATCGTGCTCTCCCTCAACGCGCTCATGCACTTCATCACCGACCCGCACGACCCGTACGCCATCATCCGCCGGCTGCTCGACCCGCTTCCGGCCGGCAGCGCCCTCGCGATGAACCACTGCACGCCTGACTTCGATCCCGATACCTGGAACAAGGTCGCGGAGGTCTACACCAAGTCCGGGGCACCCGTGCAATTCCGTTCCCACAGCGACGTACGCCGTTTCTTCGACGGACTCGACCTGATCGAGCCCGGCATCGTGTGCTGCCACCGCTGGCGGCCCGCCAAACCGGCCGACGGTACGGAGCCCACGGACGCCCAGATCAGTCTGCTGGCGGGCGTAGGCATCAAGCGCTAGTGCTGGATTCCTCAAACGGGGTAGCCGTACTGGCGGCGTAGGACGCGGTTTGGCGGTGTGGGTCTTCCCCGTACCCGGGGCCGGGCCCACGCGTCGAGCTGGGCTGTTGCCAAACGAGTGAGGCGGGTGGCCCGGTCGATCTCGGACGGTTCGGCGGAGGATCGGCCCGCGACGGCGGCCGCAGGCCAGGCGGCCGCCCACCGGCCTTCGACGCCGAGTCATATCGGCAACGCAACGCGGTCGAGCGATGCATCGACCAGCTGAAGCAGTGGCGCGGCCCGGCCATGCGAACGGACAGACCCGCCGTCGACTACCTGTTCCCAGCCGGGGGTGTTCCACCCGGCGCTGTGAGGCGGCGCAGCGCCCAGCCCATGCCGTTGACCACGGCAAGCCCGGCGTCCGGATGGGCGGCCTGGGCCTGTTCCCGCTGCTGGTCCACGCGGTGAGCAGGCCGAGGATCCCGGCGGCGCACGTGCGCTCGGCCGGGCAGCCGGTCTCCTCCACCTCAGCCAGACACCGGACCGGGAAGCCGGCGAAGCCCGCGTGACGCTCGCTCCCCCAAGGTCGTCTGCCCCCCGCCCGGCGCGCTCACTGGTTGCTGAAGGCCGAGTCGAAGGACGCCTTGGGCAGCGGCCACAGGGCGGAGCGGATCCGGCCGACGGCCTCGGCCGCGCCGTGCAGTCGGTCCATGCCCGCGTCCTCCCACTCCACCGAGACGGGGCCCTCGTAGCCGATGGCGGCCAGGGCACGGAAGGCGTCCTCCCAGGGCATGTCCCCGTGGCCGACGGAGACGAAGTCCCAGCGCCGGCGCGGGTCGCCCCAGGGCAGGTGGGAGCCGAGGATCCCGGCACGTCCCGACGGCGGCCGCAGGCGGGTGTCCTTGCAGTCGACGTGGTAGATGCGGTCGGCGAAGTCCGTGATGAAGCCGACGGGGTCGACCCCCTGCCAGATCATGTGCGAGGGGTCCCAGTTGAAGCCGAAAGCGGGGCGGCGGCCGATCGCTTCGAGGGTGCGCTCGCTGGTCCAGTAGTCGTAGGCGATCTCGGACGGGTGGACCTCGTGGGCGAAGCGCACGCCCTCGGCGTCGAAGACGTCGAGGATCGGGTTCCAGCGGCGCGCGAAGTCCTCGTACCCCTCGTCGATCACCGCCTGGGAGACCGGTGGGAACATCGCGACGTACTTCCAGATCTTCGATCCGGTGAACCCGACGACGGTGTCGGCGCCGAGCCTGCGGGCGACGCGGGCGGCGCGCTTCATGTCCTCGGCCGCGCGCTGCCGGACGCCCTCCGGGTCGCCGTCGCCCCAGATCTCCGGGCGCAGGATGGCCTGGTGGCGGAAGTCGATCGGGTCGTCACAGACGGCCTGGCCGCCGAGGTGGTGGGAGATCGCCCAGACCTTCAGCCCGTGGCGCTCGAGGATCGCCTGCCGGTGGGGCAGGTAGTCGGGATCGGCCTCGGCACGGGCCAGGTCCAGGTGGTCGCCGGAGGCCGCGATCTCCAGTCCGTCGTAGCCCCACTCGCTCGCCAGCCGCGCCACCTCCTCGAACGGCAGATCCGCCCACTGACCGGTGAAGAGGGTGACCGGCTGCCGGGCCGGTTCCCGGCTCTGTGCCTGGCTCTGGTTCATGTGCGGCCTCCTTGGCGTTCCCGCCACTTTAGCTTACGGTGAGCAAAAGTCGACCTTGCGGGAATCGTTGCTCTCCGTTTTTTCGATCTGTTCACGCGTTAGCTCCGTTAGCTCCGTTAGCTCCGTAGCTCCGTTAGCTCTTGAGAGAGAAAGAGGTGCGTGTCATGCGCGTCGGTGTCATCGGTACCGGCTTCATGGGGGCCGTGCACACCCGGTCCGCGCTCGTGGCCGGCGGCGACGTGGTGGGCGTGGTCGGGTCGACGCCCGAGAAAGGTCGGCGCGCTGCCGCGCAGCTCCGGGCCGGGCAGGGTTTCGACTCGGTCGAGGACCTGCTGCGGCACGGAGTCGACGTACTGCACGTGTGCACGCCCAACGCCACGCACGCCGAGTTCTGCCGTGCGGCCCTCACGGCCGGGGTGCCGGTCGTCTGCGAGAAGCCGCTGGCCACCGACGCCGCGACCGCACGCGAGCTGACCGAACTGGCGGCGGAGCGGGGGCTGGTCACCGCCGTGCCCTTCGTCTACCGCTACTACGCGTCCGTACGGGAGGCGCGCGAGCGGATCCGGCGGCCCGGGCACCGGCCGCCGTGGCTCATCCACGGCAGCTATCTGCAGGACTGGCTCGCCGACACCGAGGCCACCAACTGGCGGGTCGACCCGGCGGCCGGCGGTGCCACGCGCGCGTTCGGGGATATCGGGGTCCACTGGTGCGACCTCGCCGAGTTCGTGACCGGGCAGCGGATCACCCGGGTGAACGCGTCCTTCGCCCGCGCGGTCCCGGCGCGACCGGGGCCCGACGGCACCCCGCGCCCGGTGGAGACCGAGGACGGCGCGGTCGTCCTCCTCGAAACCGACGCGGGGGCGATCGGATCGGTGGTGGTCAGCCAGGTCTCCGCCGGGTACAAGAACGCGCTGTCGTTCTCCTTCGACGGGCCGGAGGCCAGCTACGCGTTCCGCCAGGAGACCCCCGAGTCGCTGTGGGTCGGCGGCCGGACCGCCAACGAGGTGCTGTTGCGCGACCCCAACCGGCCCGGCGCCCCCACGGGGCGGGCGGCCGGTCTGCCGGCCGGGCATCCGCAGGGCTACTACGAGGCCTTCGCCGACTTCGTGGCCGACGCCTACGCGGCGATCCGCGGCGAACAGGTCACCGGCATGCCGTCCTTCGCCGACGGACTGCGCGCGGCGGAGCTCGCGGCGGCGGTCGTCGGCTCGGCGCGCGGCGGCGGCTGGGTCGACGTACCGGCCGCGGGCAGGTAAGTCGCTACCGCGCCCCCGCCAGCGGCACCTCGAGGGGAAGCGGCCCGGTGAGGTCGCCGGTGCGGGCGCGGATCCCGCGCGGGCTGCCGTCCCGGAGCCACCGGTCGAGCAGGTCCGGGTGCAGCAGCTCGTCGATGGCCAGGGTCGCCGCTCCAACGACCCCCTCGGCGCGGCCGAGGTCGACCCGGGCGATCACGAGTTCGTCGGTGGCCAGCGGCAGGGAACGCCTGGCCACGACCTCGGCGACGGGGTCGCGGAACACGTCGCCGGCCTGGGCCAGCACTCCGGCGAGGTAGACCGTCGAGGGGTTGAAGACGCTGACGAGCGTCGCCAGTTGCCCGCCGACCAGCTCGCCCGCCCTGGTGACGAGCTCGATGCTGACCCGGTCGCCGGACCGGCAGCCGTCGAGCACGTCGGTGACGGACAGCGGCGCGTCCCGGCGCTCCAGCCGCTCCAGGCGCTCCAGCCGCTCGGCCAGGAAGGGGCTGCGTCCCTCCAGGGCCGCGGCGCGGGCGTCACGGCTGAGGGCCCAGCCGCCCGCGAACGCTTCGAGGCACCCGAACTTGCCGCACCGGCACCGGTGCCGGGACTCCTCGGCGACGATGGTGTGCCCGAGGTCGCCGGCCGCGCCGCGCGCTCCCCGGTGCAGCCGGCCCCTGGACATCAGGCCCAGGCCGATGCCGGTGCTCGCCTTGACGAGCAGGATGTTGTCACCGGCGGTCGCCCGGGTCCGGCTCCAGGCGCCCAGCGCCATCAGGTTGGCGTCGTTGTCGACCCAGGCCGGTACGTCGTAGTGCGCCTCGAGCCGGTCCCGGAGCGGAAAGCCGTGCCAGCCGGCCATGATGGGCGGCCGCACCGGCATCCCGCGCGCGAAGTCGACCGGACCCGGAACGCCCACGCACACCCCCCACAGGCGCTCCCCCAGTTCGGGGCTGAGCAGCCGCTCCGCCGTCCCGACGAGCGTGGCCAGGGAGGCCTCGGGGCCCGACTCGATGTCCCACGGCACCCGCCGGTCGGCGAGCAGGGTCCCGTCGAGGTCGGTCACCGCGGCGTGCAGATGGGTGGCGCCGAACACCGCACCGAGGACGGCACCGCGGCCGGACGCGATCCGCAGGATGCGGGAGGGCCGTCCGCCGGTGGAGGGGGCCGGCTCGCCCTCGGCCACCAGGCCGACCCGGAGCGCGTGGTCCACCCGCTGCGTGATGATCGTCCGGCCCAGCCCGGTCTGCCGGCCGAGGTCCGGCCTGGTCACGGCCGCTCCGCTCCTGATCAGACCCAGGACCAGGGAGAGGGTACGGGTGTGGTCGGTCATGCAGTGAGCTTATGGTCCCGGCGACCGCCGCCGTCACCGGCGGCGGCGCGCAGGCTCCGCGACCGGACCGATCGTCGAACAGGACGTCGTCCGCGTCACCCATGCCGACACCGCCGCCGGCCTCCGGCACCGGTGCGCCCCTGGGCCCCCGTCAACCCTGGCCACTCGATCCCCGTCAACATTGATCGAGTCAACCCGTGGCGAAGCGGCTACGGTGACGCCCATGCACGATCAACACCCCGTTCCCGGCAGTCCCGCGCGGCGGCTGAGCACCAGGGAGACCGCCGAACTGCTCGGCGTGAAGCCCGAGACCGTGTACGCCTACGTGAGCCGGGGTCAGCTCAGCAGCAGACGCGAGCCCGGGGGCCGTGCCAGCACCTTCGACGCCGGGGAGGTGGCGGCGCTCGCCCGGCGCAACAGGCGGGAGGCCGCCGGGAGTCCGGGCTCCGGCGGCGATCTGTCGGTGCGCACCCGGATCACGCTGATCGACCAGGACCGGTACTTCTTCCGGGGTGTCGACGCCACCGAGCTCGCCGCGCACCACTCCTACGAGGAGGTGGCCGAGTGGCTGTGGACGGGCCGCATGATCCGGGGCACGGTCCTCACCGCCCCGGAGGCCACCGTCGCGGTCGCCCGCCGGGCCGTCGACGCGCTGCCCGAGCACACCTCGCCCACCGACCGGCTGCGGGTGGCCACGATCGCCGCGGCCGCCGAGGACCCGCTGCGCTTCGACCTGTCCGAGGAGTCCGTTCTCGGCACCGCGCGCGTCCTGATCCCCACGCTCGTCGCCGCCCTCCCGGTGCGGCGCCGGCCGCGGCACGACGACGGCCCACTGGCCCACCGCCTGTGGCGCCGTCTGTCCGGCATCGAACCCGGCGACGCCGAGCTGCGCGTGCTGGACACCGCGCTCGCGCTGCTCGTCGACCACGACCTGGCCGCCTCCACCCTCGCGGTCCGGGTCGCCGCCTCCGCCCGCGCGCACGCGTACGCGGCCGTGTCGGCAGGGCTCGGCGTGCTCGAGGGCCCCTTGCACGGCGCCTCCAGCGGCCTCGCCCACCGGATGCTGCTCGACGTCCTCGACCAGGGCACCGCGGTCACGGTGATCGCGGACGAACTCCGCGCGGGCCGCCGCATCCCCGGCCTCGGCCACCGCCTCTACCAGGGCGAGGACCCACGCGCGCGTGCGCTGTTCGCAGTCCTTGAGGACGTCCCCCGCGCGGAGCCCGCCCTGCTCGCGGCCCGGGACATCGTCGCGACGACCGCCCGGCACGCCCCGCTGCACGCCAACGTCGACCTGGCGCTCGCCGTGCTCACGGCCTCCTGCGGGATGCCGGCCACGGCGGGCGAGACGATCTTCGCCGTCGCCCGGACGGCGGGCTGGATCGCCCACGCCCTGGAGGAGTACGGGGAACGCCCGCTGCGCATGCGCCCCAGCGGCCACTACGTCGGCCCGAAACCGCCACAGCCCCTGCCGGAATAGCCTCACCGGAGGAATGCGGGGGCGAGGCCGGAAGTCACATCCGGGGTGAAGTCAGGTTAGGCTCACCTCTGTGAGTAGGTGCGCAACCGTCTCCCGGATGCTCGACGAGCCCGTTTCGGGCACCGCGGCCACCGCGACGACGTGGCTGCTGCTGGAACAACCCGGGCCGTGGGGTCCCAAGGCGCTCACTTCGAGCCACCTGGACCCCGCACTGGGCCGCGCCCTGGAGGCGGCCGCCGAAGGAACCGGCGTACGGGTCGCGCTCATCCGCCGTCCCGGTCGCCACGCCGACCTGGGCGTCCCCGCCGTACGCCAGGTGTACGTCGCCCACACGGTCCCCGGCAACGTCTGGCTGCACAGCGCCACCACCCGCGATCCGGCCCGCCTGCTCGACCTCGACCTCGCCGCGCTCGGCGCGGGCGACCACCGTTCGTTCGGCGCGGCCCTCGGCGGCCGGCCCCACCCGGGCAGCCCGCTCGCGCTCGTCTGCACCAACGGCAGGCGCGACCGCTGCTGCGCCCTGCTGGGGCGCCCGCTCGCCGCCGAGCTGGCCGCGTCCGGGGTGGAGGGCATCTGGGAGGTCACCCATCTGGGTGGTCATCGCTTCTCCCCGACGGTGCTCGTCCTGCCGTACGGCTACGCCTACGGCCGTGCCGAGGCCCATGCCGTCAAGGAGGTCCTGCACGGCATCCACGAGGGCCGTGTGGTGCTGGACGGGTGCCGGGGCTGCTCCGCCTGGGAACGGCCCGGCCAGGCGGCCGAACTGGCCGTGCGCGAGACGGTGGGCGAGTACACGGCCGGCGCGCTGAGCGTCGTGGGGACCGAGGGTACGGCCTCACGCTGGGAGGTCACGGTCGCCCACACCGACGGGCGCCGCTGGCGGGTGGGCGTGGCCCAGAGTGCCTCGCTGCCGCCGCGCCCGGAGAGCTGCGGGGTGTCGGTGCTGGGGTCGCCGGCCCGGATGGACGTGGTGTCGGTGCGGGAGCTGCGGACGGCCACGGCACCGGCGCGCTGACCCGGACTTTCCCAAGAACTGGTCAAGAGATCCGCGCCACAACCCCCTTAGCACGGCGTACCCGCGCACGTACCGTCGTGGGTATGAGCCCCACACCCCCCGTGCGCCGTCTGCGCCCCCGGCTGCCCCGGAAGGTGTTCTCCCAGGTCCTGTTGATGCAGCTGGCGATCGCCGCGGGGGTCGCGGTGCTCGCCACCGGGCTCTTCCTGGCGCCCCTGAGCAAGCAGCTGGACCAGGAGGCGATGCGCAGGGCCCTGGCCATCGCCCAGACCACGGCGCAGGACCCGCAGATCGCCCAGGGTGTGCTGACCACCGCGCCCACCGTGAACGGGCCGGTGCAGAAGGAAGCGGAACGGATCCGGCTGGCCACCGACGCCGAGTACATCGTGGTGATGGACCTCGGCGGATTCCGCTGGTCGCACACCACTCCCTCGGAGGTCGGCCGACATGTGTCGACCTCCCCCAAGGAGGCACTGGACGGCAAGGAGGTCATGCAGATCGACAACGGCACCCTCGGCCGTTCCGCACGCGGCAAGGTGCCGCTGTACGACGCGCGGCACCGCATCATCGGGGCCGTCTCCGTCGGCATCGCGTACGACAGCGTGCGGGCCCGGCTGCTCAGCACGATCCCCGGCCTGTTCGCCTACGCCGGCGGCGCCCTCGCGGCCGGCGCGCTGGCCGCCTGGCTGATCTCCCGGCGGGTCCAGCGGCAGACCCGCGACCTGGCCTTCTCCGACATCTCGGCGCTGCTCGCCGAGCGCGAGGCGATGCTGCACGGCATCCGCGAGGGCGTCGTCGCCCTCGACCGCGGCGGCCGCATCCGCCTGCTGAACGACGAGGCCCGGCGTCTCCTGAGCATCGGTGACGAGGCCGTCGGCCGCTCTCCCGACGAGGCGCTCGGCACCGGCCGTACGACCGACGTTCTGGCCGGCCGGGTCACCGGCACCGACCTGCTCACCGTGCGCGGCCAGCGGGTCCTGGTCGCCAACCGCATGCCCACCGACGACGGCGGTGCGGTGGCCACCCTGCGCGACCGCACCGAGCTGGAGCAGCTCGGCCGCGAACTCGACTCCACGCGCGGCCTGATCGACGCCCTGCGCGCCCAGGACCACGAGCACGCCAACCGCATGCACACCCTGCTCGGGCTGCTGGAGCTGGAGATGTACGACGACGCCGTGGAGTTCGTCGGCGAGGTGGTCGGCGACCACCGGGTCACCGCCGAGCAGGTCACGGAGAAGATCCAGGACCCGCTGCTGGCCGCCCTGCTGGTCGGCAAGGCGACCGTCGCGGCCGAGCGCGGGGTCGCCCTGTGGGTGTCCGACCGTACCCGGCTCCCGGACCGGCTGATCGACCCCAGGGGGCTGGTCACGGTGGTGGGCAACCTGGTGGACAACGCGCTGGACGCGGTCGCCGGCACCCCGCACGCGCGCGTGGAGGTCGAGTTGTGCGCGGAGGGCCGTGCGGTGGTCCTCAGGGTGCGTGACACGGGTCCCGGGATCCCGGCGGAGCAGCGGGAACTGGTGTTCACGGAGGGCTGGTCCACCAAGAAGCCGCCCGCGCACGGCAAGCGCGGCATCGGTCTGTCCCTGGTGCGCCGGCTCGCCGAACGGCAGGGCGGCACCGCGTCCGTGGGCGGACCGGAGGGCGGGGGCGCGCAGTTCACGGTCGTCCTCCCCGAGGCACTGACCGAGCCGGCGTTGGAGCCGGCGCCGACGCTCACCCCGGTCGAGGAGGAGGCGCGATGATCGAGGTCCTGGTCGTGGACGACGACATCCGGGTCGCCCGGGTCAACGCCGCCTACGTCGGCAAGGTGCCCGGCTTCCATGTGGCCGGTGAGGCCCACAACGCGGCGGAGGCCCTGCGCCAGTTGAGGACGCTGCCCCGCCTCGACCTGGTCCTCATGGACCACTACCTGCCCGACGGCACGGGTCTCGCGGTGGTCCAGGAGATGCGCCGCCGCGGCCACCAGACCGACGTGATCATGGTGACCGCGGCCCGGGACGTGTCGACCGTGCAGGCGGCGATGCGCCATGGCGCCCTGCAGTACCTGGTCAAGCCGTTCGCGTTCGCCGGGCTGCGCGCCAAGCTGGAGGCCTACGCGCGGCTGCGGCGCACCCTGGACGGCGGCGGCGAGGCCGAACAGGCCGAGGTGGACCGCATCTTCGGCGCCCTGTCCGCACCGTCCGAACCAGGGCTGCCCAAGGGGCACTCCCCCACCACCGCCGAGCTGGTGCGCCAGTCCCTGATGAGCGCGGAGGGCCCGTTGTCGGCCCAGGAGATCGCCGAGCGGACGGGGGTGAGCCGGCAGACCGCCCAGCGCTATCTGAAGCTCCTGGAACGCACCGGACGGGCCATGCTGACCCTCAAGTACGGCGACGCGGGCCGCCCCGAACACCGTTACGTGTGGGCGACCCGCGGCTGAGGCGTGCTTGAGGCGTGCTGCTCGACCGCCTACTTGGCCGCCTCGACGAACTCCGTGGTGTACGTCTTGCTCAGGTCGATGTCGGCGTTCTGGATGTTCGTGTTGAACGCCTTGAGCACCTTCTCCACGGTCTCCGGGCCGTTCTCGGGCATCACCCCGTCGTCGGTGAACATGGGCAGCGTGCTCTTGATGGACTGCGTGTAGAGGGCCTTGTCGCCCTGGGCGTAGTCGGCGGGCATCTTGGCCGCGATCTCGGCGGCGCTGTGCGTGGACATCCACTTGAGCGTCTTGACGAATGCATTGACCAGCTTCTGGACGGTGTCCTTGTGACCGTTGACCCAGTCCGTCTGCATGTACAGGCTCGACGACGGGTACGGGCCGCCGAGCGCCTGCTGGGATCCTTCCGGCGTCCGCATGTCCACCAGGACCTTGCCCGCCTTCTTGTCCAGGATGTTCGCGACGGTCGGGTCGGTGGTCATGCCGCCGTCGATGGAGCCCTGCTGGAGCGCCGAGATGAAGGTCGCGCCGGCTCCGACGGCGACCGGTGAGAAGTCGCTGACCTTCACCCCGTTCTTGACGGCGAGGTACTTGGTGAGGAAGTCGGTCGACGACCCGAGGCTGGTGATGCCGAGCTTCTTGCCCTTGAAGTCCTTGGGCGAGGTGATGTCCCCGGCCGCCTTGGTGGAGACGACCTCCACCTCGCCGGGAGCGTGCGAGAACTGCACCACGGACTCCACCGCCTTGCCCTTGGTCTGCAGGTCCAGCGTGTGGTCGTAGAAGCCGACGGTCCCCTGCACCTGCCCGGCCACGAGTGCCGTCTCGGCCTGTACACCGGCCGGCTCGGTCAGCAGTTCCACGTTCAGGCCCTCGGCGTCGAAGTAACCCAGCCGCTGGGTGAGCATGGCGGGCAGGTAGATGACCTTGTCCAGGCCACCGACCATGATCTTGACCTTCGTGCCCTTGCCGGAGCCGGTGGCGGCCGTGCTCGCCGCGTCGTTGGCGCAGGCGGTGAGGGAGGAGAGGGCGAGCAGGCCGGCGGCGGCCAGGGTGCCGTATCTGGCGGACTTGCGCATGCGGTTCACGTCCTTGTGAGAGGGCGGTGCGGGGAGAAGCGGAGGAGGCAGGAGGTGGGCGGTCAGCTGTCGGAGTCCGACGGCTTCCACCGGAAGATGCGGCGCTCGGCGAAGGTGAGCAGCCCTTCGGCGGCGAGCGCGACGACGGCGAGGATGACCATCGCGGCGTACACACCGGCCGCGTTGAAGGTGCCCTGCGACTGCGCGACGAGCAGGCCGATGCCCTTGGTGGCACCGATGTACTCGCCGACGATGGCGCCGATGAGGGCGAAGCCGAAGCTGACGTGGAGGCTGGTGAAGATCCACGAGGTGGCCGACGGGATGACGACCTGGAGGGTCACCCTGCGGTCGCTCGCGCCGAGGATCCTGGCGTTGGCGACCAGGTTCCGGTCGACCTCACGGGCGCCCTGGAAGGCGTTGAAGAACACCGGAAAGAACACCAGCACGACGGCCGAGGCGACCTTGGAGGACGCGCCGAGGCCGAACCAGATCACGAAGATCGGGGCGAGCACGATCCTGGGGATCGAGTTGAGCACCTTGATGTATGGACCAAGGACATCGGCCAGGAAGGCGATCCGCCCGAGGGCGATGCCGAAGACCACACCGGCGACGACACCGATGACCCAGCCGAGCAGCGCCTCGTAGAGCGTGTACCAGATCTGCTCGCCCAGGGAGCCGAGCGCGGTGCCGTGGGTCATCCAGGTCCAGATCTGGTCCCAGATCTTCGACGGCATCGAGAAGTTGAACGGGTCGATGACCTCGGCCCGGGACAGGATCTCCCACAGGCCGAGGACGGCCACCAGGAGCAGCACGCGCACGGCGAACACGATCGCCCTGCGTCTGCGGGCGGCCTGGGCCCTGGACCGGGCGCGGTCCGGGCCGGCCTTGACCGTGTCGACGACCGGTGTGCTGAGCACCTCAGGCGACATGAGCGGCACCCCTCTCACGGGTGATGCGGACCTCTTCGCCGAGGGACTCCCAGATCTCGCGGTAGATCTCGATGAACCGCGGCTCCAGACGCACCGACTCGACCTTGCGGGGGCGGGGCAGGTCGATGTCGAAGACCTGCTTGACGGTCGCGGGCCCGGCGGTCATGACGACGACCTTGTCGGCAAGCGCGATGGACTCCTCCAGGTCGTGCGTGACGAAGACGACGGAGGCCCCCGTGCCCTCCCACAGCTCAAGGAGTTCGTCCGACATCAGGGCCCGGGTCTGCACGTCGAGCGCGGAGAACGGCTCGTCCATGAGCAGGATCTCGGGGTCGTTGACGAAGGTCGCGGCGAGCGCCACGCGCTTGCGCTGGCCGCCGGAGAGCTGGTGCGGGTAGCGGTCCTCGAACGCGGCGAGCCCGACCTTGGCCAGCCAGGCGCGGGCCTTCTCCTTGGCTTCCGCCTTGGGCACGCCCCGGAAGCGGGGCCCGGCCATCACGTTGGAGAGCACGGTCCGCCAGGGGAAGGTGGCGTCCTGCTGGAAGACGAAGCCGACCTTGTCGCCGACGCCGGCGACCGGCGCACCGGCCACCAGCACCTCGCCCTCACTGGGCTCCTCCAGCCCGCTGACCAGGGTCAGCGTGGTGGACTTGCCGCAGCCCGTCGGCCCCACCACGGCCACGAACTCACCGCGCCCGACGGTGAGGTCGAGGTCGCGGACAGCCGTGTGCAGACCCCCCGACGGGGTCTTGAAGATCTTGCTCGCGCCCCGCAGCTCGATGGCGGGGCTGGTGTCTGCGCTCATGGGCCGGGACGGTAGGTGTGACCGGGACCACGGCAGCAGTCTTCTGGGCGCAAGCCGTTCTTTTGCTCGCAAGCACCTGTTGTGCTCTTTTTGCTCGCGCTACAACTGCGCAGACGAAACACGGGCTTAACGCTCGCCGGCCTTGAAGGAGAGGCCTGATGATTGACGTCCTGGTGGTCGATGACGACTTCCGCGTCGCTGAGATAAACGCCAAGTACGTGGGGAAGGTTCCCGGATTCCGGGTGGCCGCCCGCGCGCACAGCGCTGCCCAGGCCCTGGCCGCCGTGAACCGCGGCACCATCGACCTGGTCCTGCTGGACCACTACCTGCCGGACCGGACCGGCCTCGAACTCGTCCACCAGATGCGGGAGCAGGGCCACGGCACCGACGTCATCATGATCACGGCGGCCAGTGATGTGACGACCGTCCAGAAGGCGATGCGTCTGGGCGCCCTGCACTATCTGGTCAAACCGTTCACCTTCGCCGCCCTGCGCACCCGCCTGGACTCCTATGCGGCCCTGCGCCGCACCGTCGACCGGGTGGGCGGCCGGGGCGTGACGGGCCAGGAGCAGGTCGACCGGATCTTCGGCGCCCTGCGCACCTCACCGGCACCGTCCGCACCCGGCCTGCCCAGCGGCCAGTCCGAGCCGACGACGGACCTCATCTGCGGCGTCCTGCACCGCGCCGGCCATCCGCTCTCCGCCCACGAGGTCGCCGCGGAGACCGGCCTCAGCCGCTCCACCGCCCAGCGCTACCTCCGCCACCTGGAACAGGCCGGCCGCCTCCGCCTCTCACTGAAGTACGGCGACACGGGCCGCCCGGAACACCGCTACGCCTGGGTGGCGCCCTAGCCGCTCTGGGCGGTTCTAGACGGCCCCCGCCCCCGTCAGCGACCGCACTTCGGTCTCCGCGTGCCGGGCCTCGTCCGGGACCTCGTCCGAGGTGACCGTGCCGAGCCAGCCGGCCAGGAAGCCGAGGGGGATGGAGACGATGCCCGGGTTCTGCAACGGGAAGTACTGGAAGTCCACCCCCGGGAACAGTGCCCCGGGGCTGCCGGACACCACCGGCGACAGCATGACCAGCGCCAGCGCGGGCACGAGCCCGCCGTATACGGCCCACACCGCGCCGCGTGTCGTGAAGTTCCGCCAGAACAGCGAGTAGAGCAGCGCCGGCAGGTTCGCGGAGGCCGCCACCGCGAAGGCGAGCCCGACCAGGAAGGCGACGTTCATGTCCCGGGCCAGCAGGCCGAGGGCGATCGCCACGACACCGATGCCGACCGCCGCCGTGCGCGCCACCGTGACCTCGCTGCGCTGCTTGGCGTGCGGCCTGCGCAGGGAGGCGTAGAGGTCATGGGCGACGGACGCCGAGGACGCGAGGGTGATCCCCGCGACCACGGCGAGGATCGTCGCGAAGGCAACGGCGGCGACAACCGCGAAGAGAACCGTTCCGCCGGTGGAACCCGCGCCGCCGCCCAGGTCGAGCGCCAGCAGCGGAACCGCCGTGTTCCCCGACGCGTTCGACGAGCGCACCGCGTCCGGCCCGACCAGGGCCGCCGCCCCGAAGCCGAGCACGATCGTCATCAGGTAGAAGCTCCCGATCAGCCCGATCGACCAGACCGCCGAACGCCGCGCCGCCCGCGCGGTCGGCACCGTGTAGAAGCGGGACAGGATGTGCGGCAGGCCCCCCGTGCCCAGGACCAGTGCCAGCCCCAGGCTGATGAAGTCCAGCCGCGCGCTCCAGTTCCCGCCGTACTTGAGCCCCGGCGCCAGGAACGACTTCCCGTGCCCGCTGCGGTCGGCGGCCGTGAGCAGCAGCCGGTCGACGTCGCCGTGGAAGCGCAGCAGCACCAGCACGGTCAGCGCCACCGTCCCGCTCAGCAGCAGCACCGCCTTCACGATCTGGATCCAGGTGGTGGCCCGCATTCCGCCCAGCGACACGTAGATCACCATCAGTGCGCCGACCCCGATGACCGTCCACGCCTGCGCCGCCTCGCTGGTCCGCCCCAGCAGCAGCGCCACCAGACTGCCCGCCCCGACCATTTGCGCCACCAAATAGAGAACGGACACGGTGACCGACGACGTCCCCACCGCGATCCGCACCGGCCGCTCGCTCATCCGTGCCGCGACCACGTCGGCCAGCGTGAACTTCCCACAGTTCCGCACCAGTTCGGCCACCAGGAACAGCACGACAAGCCAAGCGACCAGGAACCCGACCACGTACAGGAGCCCGTCGTAGCCGAACAGCGCGATGAGTCCAGTCACGCCGAGGAAGGAGGCCGCCGACATGTAGTCACCCGCGATGGCAAAACCATTCTCCATCGGGGAGAAGAGACGACCGCCGGCATAGAACTCCTCCGCCGAACCATGCCGCTTCCGGCTCACCCACGTCGTGATCCCGAGCGTCACGGCGACGAACGCGCTGAACAGCAGCAGCGCCAGTGTCTGGTGCTGACCCGTCATGACGCACCACCCTGGACGCCCCGGGTCAGCTCCTGGGTGTCCCAGCGCAGCTCCAGCGCGGCACGGTCCCTGCGCAACCGCGCATGCCGGGCGTAGGCCCAGGTGAGCAGGAACGTGGTGAGGAACTGCCCGAGCCCCGCCACCATCGCCACGTTCACGGCGCCGGCGACGGGCCGCGCCATCAGCCCGGGCGCCGTCGTCGCGGCCACCACGTACCCCACGTACCAGGTCAGGAAGACGGCGACCCCGGGCACCACGAATCTTCGGTACCGGCTGCGCACCTCCTGGAAGGCGGCGCTGCGCTGCACCTCCAGATAGACGTCACGGGCGCGAACAGCCGCCCCGTCCCGCTCCGTTCGCGCGCCGGGTACGGACGGCGGCGGCTCCCCGGTGCCGTCCCGCTCACCCCAGCCCGAGGCCAGTGCGTCGTACCAGGGATCCTCGTACCTGACTTCCCGGGAGGCCGTGCCGTACTCGCCCTGGTCCTCGTGCCGCCCGGCCGAACTCTCGGAGCCGTCTCCGCCGTCGCGGCGACGCCCGTTGCTTGACTGCATGCCCAAGGATGGACAGATCGGGAAGATCCCCGACTCTTCTTCCCCCGGCTCTTCACCCCATCAGGTGACTCAATCCGCTGGTGGCCGCACCAGCCCCTTCCCGTAGGCGTAACGCACCGCCTGGGCCCGGTCCTTGAGTCCCGTCTTGGCGAACAGGTTGTTGATGTGCGTCTTCACGGTCGCGGTGGAGACATGCAGCTTCCGGGCGATCTCCTGGTTGGTGAACCCGTCCGCGATCAGCACGAGGACCTCGGTCTCCCGCGCGGTCAGCCCGTCGGGCGCCTCGGCGGCCACGGGTTCCGGTTCGGGCTGCGACAGCCGCTCCAGCAGCCGCCGCTGGATGCTCGGCGACAGCCCCGCGTCCCCCGACAGCACGCTCTCCACGGCTCGCACGATCTCGTCCCCGCCCGCGTCCTTGGTCAGGTAGCCACGGGCGCCGGCGCGCAGCGCCGGGAACAGCGACTCGTCGTCCGCGAACGTCGTCAGCACCACTACCTGGGTCCCGGGGTACTCCGACCTGATCCGCCGGGTCGCCTCCACGCCGTCGCAGCGCGGCATCCTCAGGTCCATCAGCACCACGTCCGGGGAGAGTTCCGCGACCAGCCGGACCGCCTCCTCGCCGTCACCGGCCGCTCCGACGACCTCCACGCCGGGCAGCAGCCCGAGGAGCATCACGATCCCCTCCCTGACCACCGTCTGGTCGTCGGCGACCACGACCCGCGCGGGCTTCTTCTCCCCTTCCGTCTCCCTCATACGGGCACCCTCAACCTCACCTCGAACCCCTCCTCGTCACGCCCTGCCTCCAGCGACCCGCCCAGCAGCTCGGCCCGCTCCCGCATACCCAGCAGACCGTACCCGCCGCCGGCGCCGCTGAGCTCGCCGGGACGACCGCCCGAGTCCCGTACGTTCAGCGCCACTTCGTGCTCGCTGTAGTCCAGCCGCACCTGGACCTTGGCGCCCTGGGCGTGCTTGCGCACGTTCGTCAACGCCTCCTGGGCGACGCGCCGTACGGTCTGCGACGCCTCCACGGGCAGAGATCTGCGTTCACCCGTCACGGTGACCTCGGCGCCGTCGGTCGAGCCGACGAGTTCGGTCAGGAAGTCCTCCAGCGGGCTGAGCTCACCGCGCAGGGCGGACAGGGCCTGGCGGGTCTCCGCGAGTCCGTCGCGGGCCATTCCCCGGGCGGCCACCACCCGTTCGAGGATCTGCTCCCGGTCGGCTCCGCGCTCGATCAGCAACCGCGCGGCCTCCAGGTGCACCATCTGTGCCGACAGGCTGTGGGCCAGCACGTCGTGGATCTCCCGTGCGATCCTCGCCCGCTCCGCCAGCGCCGCCGACTCGGCCTCCGCGGCTCTCGCGGCACGCTCCTGGGCGAGCAGCCGCTGGGCGCTGCCCCGGGCCTCGGCGTCGAGTCGCATGACATAGCCGGCGAGAACCATTCCGACGACGGTGGCCGCGGTGGTCAGCCAGACGTCGTTGTTGAACGCGGAGTACGAGGCCAGGGCCACCGCGGTGAGGGGCAGCGCGATCGCGACCGGCAGCCGCTCCAGGGCGGAGATGCCGCAGCCGCACCAGATCACGAGGGCCGGTCCCCGGAAGCCGGTGGTCTCCGCCACCACCGCGATGGCGAGGAGGACGCTGACGAGCGCCAGGGACGGCACGAGCCTGTGGGCATAGGTGGTCCGGAAGAAACCCCACGAGACCAGTGCGGTCACGACGACCACCGCCACGGCCGCGGCCGCTCCCCAGCCGCGGACGTGCGACTGGCTGAAGGCGCTCCACAGCAGCAGGACGAGCACGAGCAGCCTCACGCCCCAGGCGAGGAACTGCCGGGGCCGGGAGAGCCCCTCCCGGCTCAGCGCTTCTCGCGAGGGCCAGCGTGTCCAGGCGTTCTCCGTCACACGCCTTCCCTCCTGGTGACCCGGGCCATGCCGTCACGGTACGCCCCGGCGGGGCCGCCGGCGGAGGCGGCAGAGGCGGCGGAGGGGAGCGACTGTGCGCGCCAGACGAGGATGCCGGCCCGCACCAGCAGGGTGACCGCCAGTCCGAGCATGAGGGCCGCACTGTCCTGGTGGACGCCGACCACGGCTCCGAGGGCGTAGAGCCCTAGACGTACGGCTATGCCGCCGAACCAGACGATCGCGCTGGCCTTGGTGCTCTTGGTCCACACGACGCCGTCGGCTTCCCGCCATACCCGGGTGGTCCAGGCCCAGGCGGCACCCATCACCAGTCCCACCAGCAGCTCCGTGCCGAGCAGCCCGACTGAGGCGATGCGGTGGTGGGTGTCGAGTATGCCCGGTTCACGCAGCGCGACGACCGCGAGGATCACGGGGACCAGCCACCAGCGCCTGCCGGTGTCGATCGGACGGGCGCGGAACTGGCGCACGATCACCACGACGACGACGGCCACGATCAGCAACGCGTTGACGAGCCCGGACATCAAAGCCTCCGTGAGCGGGAAGGGGCGGCGCCGGGAGCGGGAGCTGCCGACGCCTTCGACGCTATGGAAACGCGCAGGTCAGCAGATCGGAGCGAGGGTGGATCACGGGTGGATTCCAGCGAGCGGGATCCCTCCACCCCCGGGTGGAGAACCCCACGCGGGCCCACAGGGGCGGCCGACGGCGGTGCAGGCGAGCGACGGGCTGGACCGGTGGGTGGGGCTCGAACGGGTGTGGACGTCCGACGAGCGGATACGGAAGACCGCCGAGGGACTCCCGCGGAACGTCCGGCGGGCACCGGCAACACGCAGAACAGCCGACCACCAGTCGCCTCAACGCGACGCGACGTCCGGTTGCCCCAGGCATGGCGCCGCGCAACTGACGCCCAGCGCCACAAGCGTCGGCAAGCGCTCCGCGAGCGCTTCGGTTACGTAGGCCCCGAGCGCTTCACGAAGCGCCGGGCACCTCCCCGGAGCAACCGGCGGGCTCGGCACACCACAGCCGACAGGCTCCCCGCGGAAACGGAAACACGGAAACAGGGAAGCGCGAAAGCGACGGGCCCGCGGTCCCCGCAGGACACCCACCGGGCACGCCGCGCCAAGCCTGATGGGCGCCCCCACACTCTTCAGCCGGTCGCCCCCGGGGGACGCAGCAGGCACCCCGGCAGCCACCCCGCGCAGACCGTCACCCGCGCAGGCCGCCGCTCGGCGTCCGACCGGACTCCGACCGGACAACCGACGCCGCCGTCCCTGCCGGACCGGACAGGCCGGACAGGCCAGCCGGACGGCGAACCCCGCCGCCGTCCGGTCCACCGCGCCCCGGCACAGCGCATCCCGGCCCGCCGCATCAGGACCCGCCGCATCAGGACTCGCCGCGTCAGGGCCCGCCGGTCGCTTCTTCGGCTGCAGCCCAGCGCAGCGGTCACGCGTCGATCCGCGACCTGTCCAGCGTCGCCGCCGAGCCGGAGATGAACTCCTTGCGGGGAGCCACGTCGTTGCCCATCAGCAGGTCGAAGACCTGTTCGGCCGCCTCCAGGTCGGCAAGGTTGATGCGGCGCAGAGTGCGGTGGCGGGGGTCCATCGTCGTCTCGGCCAGCTGGTCGGCGTCCATCTCGCCGAGACCCTTGTAGCGCTGGATGGAGTCCTTGTACCGGATGCCCTTGCTCTGCAACTCCATGAGCTTGTCGCGCAGCTCGCGGTCCGAGTACGTGTACACGTACTTGTCCTGCCCCTTCTTGGGCTGCACGATCTCGATGCGGTGCAGCGGCGGCACCGCGGCGAAGACCCGGCCGGCCTCGACCATGGGCCGCATGTAGCGCTGGAACAGCGTCAGCAGCAGGCAGCGGATGTGCGAGCCGTCGACGTCGGCGTCGGTCATCATGATGATCTTGCCGTAGCGGGCTGCGTCGATGTCGAAGGTGCGGCCTGAGCCCGCCCCTATGACCTGGATGATCGCTCCGCACTCGGCGTTCTTCAGCATGTCCGTCACCGAGGACCGCTGGACGTTGAGGATCTTGCCGCGGATCGGCAGCAGGGCCTGGAACTCGGAGTTCCGGGCGAGCTTCGCCGTACCGAGCGCGGAGTCGCCCTCGACGATGAACAGCTCGCTGCGCTCGACGTCGTCGCTGCGGCAGTCGGCGAGCTTGGCGGGCAGGGACGAGGACTCCAGGGCCGTCTTGCGGCGCTGCGCGTCCTTGTGCTGGCGGGCCGCGATGCGGGTCCGCGCGGCGGCGACCACCTTCTCCATGACCACGCGGGCCTGGGCGGCGGCGTCGCGCTTGGTGGAGGTGAGGAACGCCTTCAGTTCCCTGGAGATCACGGTGTTCACGATCCGGCGGGCCGCCGAGGTGCCGAGGACCTCCTTGGTCTGGCCCTCGAACTGCGGCTCGGCGAGCCGGACGGTGACGACTGCGGTGAGGCCCTCCAGAGCGTCGTCCTTGACGATGTCGTCCTCTGCGACGCGCAGCAGCTTCTTGGCCCGTAGCGCCTCGTTGAGGGTCTCGCGGACGGCCTGCTCGAAGCCGGCCACGTGGGTGCCGCCCTTGGGCGTGGCGATGATGTTGACGAACGATTTGAGGTTCTGGTCGTAGCCGGTTCCCCAGCGCAGCGCCACGTCGACGCCGAGTTCGCGGGTGACCTCGGTGGGGGTCATCTGGCCGTGTTCGTCCAGGACCGGGACGGTCTCCTTGAAGGTGCCCTGTCCGGAGAAACGGAGGACGTCGCAGACCGGCTTGTCGGTGGCCAGGTACTCGCAGAACTCGCTGATGCCGCCGTCGAAGCGGAACGACTCCTCGCCCTTGCTGCCGCCCTCGCCGAGGCCGAGTTCGTCACGGACGACGATGGTCAGGCCGGGCACCAGGAACGCGGTCTGGCGGGCTCGCTGGTGCAGCGTGTCCAGGGAGAGCTTGGCGTCCTTGAGGAAGATCTGACGGTCGGCCCAGTAGCGCACGCGCGTGCCGCTGCGGGTCTTGGGCACGCGCTTGGTCTTGCGCAGCCCGCTCCCGGCCTCGAACTTGCCGTCCGGTCCCGCGCCGGCGAAGACCCCCGGCACGCCACGGCGGAAGCTGATGGCGTGCACACTGCCGCCGCGGTCGACCTCGACGTCGAGACGCGCGGACAGCGCGTTGACCACGGAGGCGCCGACACCGTGCAGACCGCCGGAGGCCGCGTAGGAGCCGCCGCCGAACTTGCCGCCGGCGTGCAGCTTGGTCATGACGACCTCGACGCCGGACAGGCCGGTCTTGGGCTCGACGTCCACGGGGATGCCGCGGCCGTTGTCCCGGACCTCGACGGAGCCGTCGTCGTGGAGGACGACGTCGATGTGGTCGCAGTACCCGCCCAGGGCCTCGTCCACGGCGTTGTCGATGATCTCCCACAGGCAGTGCATCAGACCGCGGCTGTCGGTCGAGCCGATGTACATGCCGGGGCGTTTGCGCACGGCTTCGAGGCCCTCAAGGACGAGCAGGTGCCGCGCGGTGTAGTTGGAACCGTCCCGGTCTGCTCCTGCCAGCAGCGCTGTGGACGGCACGGACGTATCGGCGGTCACGCGGTTCGCTCCTCGCTGAATTTCAATGGAGCCCCTTTGGGGTAAGGGGCTGGCTTCGGTCGCCGCTCAGAGGGTACCGAGGCCTGGTAGAGCCGTTGTAACGCCACCCTCGTCATGAACTCACACTAGTCCAGTGTCGTATGCGTGTTCGATCCCTCGATGGAGTGAAGTACATATCACGTTCCCTTCGAGGCATGAACCATTTAGGCTCCGGGCACGTCCTCACAAACAACCGGCAACCCGGCCGGGAGGATGAGACCGATGAATCGCGCGAACCCGTAAGCACCTAAGAAGACGCAATACGGCACATTCGCCGCCAACCGGCAGCAGACGGCCACCTCGAAAGATTTTTTTCGAGGAGAAGCCCCGAGCGGGAACGTTTTCGGGCTGGTTGGATGTTGACCCTGGTACGACAGCTCGTCGAGCTAGAGAAGAGGCGACGTGACTACTGTTCTGACCCCCGCGAGCCACCTGACGGCCGCCGATCGCTGCGACCGCTGCGGCGCCCAGGCATACCTGCGCGTCGTGCTGCTCAGCGGCGGAGAACTGCTCTTCTGCGCCCACCACGGCCGCAAGTTCGAGCCGGAACTCAAGAAGATCGCCGCTGAGATACAGGACGAGACGGAACGGCTGACCTCCGTTCCGGCCAACGCCTCGGAAGATGAGCGCTGACCTCTCGCATCCACGACGAGCCAGCTCCGGCACAGGCCGGTGAAGGGCGGCCGCTCCTCAGGGAGCGGCCGCCCTCGTCGTATCCGCGGCAAAGCTCTCAGGAGCGCCCGTGAGGCCCTCGCGCACCGCTGAGCGCCCCTCCGGGACCAAGTGCGCGTACGACCTCGGAGACGCGCGTGTAGACGCCGGGACTGCCCGGTCGCCCACAGCCGCTCCCCCATGACACGAGCCCGATCAGCTTCCCCTTGGCGACCAGCGGCCCGCCGCTGTCTCCCTGGCAGGCGTCAGGGCCACCCCGGGTCTCCCCCGCGCACACCATCGAGTCCGACCGGTAGGTGCCGTCGGGGCCGCCGGGATAGGCCCGCTCGCACGTCCCGTCCGGCAGCACGTGGAGCCGCGCCGCGTACAGCCGGCGCGAGTAGTCGCCGCCGCCGGTGACGTCGCCCCAGCCGGAGACCAGGGCACTGGTACCGGGCGCGTAGGCGGTGTCCCCCCGGGGGGCCATCGCGATGACCGAGCGGGCCGGCAAGGGCTCGGCAAGGGTGAGGACGGCGAAGTCACCGGTGTTCGCGTCGGGGTCGTAGTCCGGATTGATCCGGGCCACGGTCACCGGGATCTCCTTGCCCTGTGGGGCGAGCAGATCCGTGCGTCCCGCGATGACCTTGAGGTCGCGGACCGGGTCGTCCGGCCCGCCGATGACCTCGTCGGCAAGGCAGTGGGCCGCGGTCAGCACGGTGGTCCGCCCGATCGCCACCCCGCCGCAGAACTGACCGGCCCGCGTACCTCCGAACCGGTCACGGCTGGACAGCGCGACCGTCCACGGGGCCTGGGAGACGTCGACGGGGAAGCCGCCGACCACGACGCTGTCGGCGGTGGCGGGAGACGTGGTGGCCAGCGGTATGGCCGTGCTGACGGCCGCCAGGATCAGCGGCCGGATCAGGGCCGGGGCAACAGAACGGCGCATGCACGCTCCTCACTCTGGGTGGGACTTGGACACCCAGAGTCATCCAGCGCACCGCACCCCGCAGCACGAAGACCCGGCCTCCGCAGTGGGAGGCCGGGCCTTCGACGCCGTACGGGGCGATTTAGTCGAGGTAGTCGCGCAGCACCTGGGACCGCGACGGGTGGCGCAGCTTCGACATGGTCTTCGACTCGATCTGACGGATGCGCTCACGCGTGACGCCGTACACCTTGCCGATCTCGTCAAGGGTCTTCGGCTGACCGTCGGTGAGACCGAACCGCATGGAGACGACCCCGGCCTCGCGCTCGGACAGGGTGTCCAGCACCGAGTGCAGCTGCTCCTGGAGGAGCGTGAAGCTGACGGCGTCGGCGGGGACGACGGCCTCGGAGTCCTCGATGAGGTCGCCGAACTCGCTGTCGCCGTCCTCGCCCAGCGGGGTGTGCAGGGAGATGGGCTCACGGCCGTACTTCTGGACCTCGATGACCTTCTCCGGGGTCATGTCGAGTTCCTTGGCCAGCTCCTCCGGGGTGGGCTCGCGGCCCAGGTCCTGGAGCATCTGGCGCTGCACGCGCGCGAGCTTGTTGATGACCTCGACCATGTGCACCGGGATACGGATGGTGCGGGCCTGGTCGGCCATGGCGCGGGTGATCGCCTGCCGGATCCACCAGGTGGCGTACGTGGAGAACTTGTAGCCCTTGGTGTAGTCGAACTTCTCGACCGCGCGGATCAGACCGAGGTTGCCCTCCTGGATGAGGTCCAGGAAGAGCATGCCGCGGCCGGTGTAGCGCTTGGCCAGGGAGACCACCAGACGGAGGTTGGCCTCCAGGAGGTGGTTCTTGGCGCGGCGGCCGTCCTCGGCGATGATCTCCAGCTCGCGCTTGAGCTTGGGGGCCAGCTTGTCGGCGTTGGCCAGCTTGTCCTCGGCGAACAGACCGGCCTCGATGCGCTTGGCGAGTTCGACCTCCTGCTCGGCGTTGAGCAGGGGGACCTTGCCGATCTGCTTGAGGTAGTCCTTGACCGGGTCGGCGGTGGCACCGGCCGCGGCGACCTGCTGCGCCGGCGCGTCGTCCTCGTCCTCGTCGGACAGGACGAAGCCCGCGCTCTCGGTGCCCTCCGGCTCCTCGGCGCCCGCCTTGGCCTCCTCGAGGACCTCGTCCTCGAGGATCTCGGCGTCGTCCTTCTTGGCTGCGGTCTTCTTGGCCACCGTCTTCTTGGCGGCGGCGGTCGCGGTCTTCTTCGCGACCGTCTTCTTGGCGGCGGGGGCGGCCTTCTTGGCAACGGCCTTCTTCACGGGCGCCGCCTCCTCGGCCGGGTCGTCGGCGACGGCGGTCGGCGCCACGGCGGGGGCGGCCGTGGCGGTGGCCTTCCTGGTGGTCACCGTCTTGGCCGCGACCGTCTTGGTGGCGGTGCGCTTGGCCGGACTCTTCGCTGCGACGCTCTTACGGGTGCGCTTGGGCTCCGCGGCACTGACCATCAGCGTCACACCCTCTTCCTCAAGGATCTGGTTGAGGCTGCGCAGTACGTTCTTCCACTGAGTGGCCGGAATCTGGTCAGCTTCGAAGGCCCGACGCACATCGTCGCCGGCGATCTGCCCCTCAGCCTTTCCCCGCTCAATGAGAGCCATGACAGAGACGGACTCGGCGATCTCCGGCGGGAGCGTACGGGATGTGCTGGCCGACACGAACAACCTCTCGGAACGTTGGAAAACGGCTTCCGGCCCCGTCCGGGACGGACTGGAGCCGACCGCCGGCTTGGGGATGGGCCGACGGCGCGGGCGGGGGCCGGGGAGAGTCACAGCGCCACTTATGGCGTCCGTATTCCCTCCGCGACTGTCACCTCTTAGGTCATCGCGCTGTCCGCAAGAGCGTTACGCCCAATCTACGTGGCCCGAGTCACACCCCGTAAGTGCTCAAAAACGGTCAGACATGGGCATAGGTTGTCGTTGATGATCTCTCCGGGCCGTTCGGACCACTTCGAAGCCCGCCGCACGCCCCTCCCGCGCAGCCCTCCGCAGGGCCCCCGCACAACCGGTCCGGTCGTACGAGCGCCGCGGGACCCGTCGCGCCAACGGCCACCGCGCCCGGGCCGCGCCCAGCCCCGCCGTACCGCCGGGCCCCGCCGGAGCCCTGAAGGATCCGGCGGGGTCCGGCGGCGGCCGGCGGAAGCGGGTTTCCGAACCGACGGCGCCCCGAGAACGCGGGGCTGACCGAGCGCACCGCCCTCGGTGCGGGTCAGTGCTCGCGCGGAGCAGGCACCACGCGCTCCACCTCGGGGTGGACGGTCAGCAGCTGACGCATCGCGGACTCGGCCGCGGTACCGTCGCCGGTACCGAGCGCGTCGACGATCCGCGCGTGCTGGGCCAGGGACGTCTCGTTCGGCCGCTCGCAGCCGGTGAACGGGCCGCCGGACACCTGGAGGGCCGCCGACACGATGCCGGACAGGTGCTCCAGCATGCGGTTGCCCGCGATCTGGATGAGCAGCGAGTGGAACTCGGCGTCTGCGCGCGAGAAGGTCAGCGCGTCGCCCTGCGCCATCGCGTGGCTCATGATCTCCACCATGTCGCAGAGCCGCTGCTGGACGTCCTCCCGCCCGTGCCCGGCGGCGAGGCGGGCGGCGAGCGGCTCGATCGTCCAGCGCAGCTCGCTGAGCTCGCGACGCTGGTCGTCGCGCTGCGGCCCGAAGGCCCGCCATTCGATGATGTCCGGGTCGAGGAGGTTCCAGTCGCTGACGGGACGTACCCGCGTGCCGACGTTCGGGCGGGCACTGACCAGGCCCTTGGCCTCCAGGACCCGGAGGGACTCGCGGACGACGGTGCGGGAGACCTCGAAACGCTGGCCGATCTCCTCGGGGACCAGGGGGCGGTCCGCGCCCAGGTCGCCTGAGACGATCATCTGACCCAGCTGTTGGACGAGTTGACCGTGCAGTCCGCGGCCACGGCTGCCCGCGGCGCGCCGGCCCACACGGCCCAGCTCCGGATCCGCGCCCTCCCAGGCGGGCGTTCCGACCCGATCGACGGCGGGGACCTCCGCGTAGGGGTAGCGGTCGAGTTCGCCCGGGCCGACCAGACCAGAGTCTGCGGAGCGGGCGGCGGTCATCATGGTGTGCGCAAGGGTACTCACGGATCCTTTGTCGGCGCTGCCTCCAACTCCCTTGAGGTCTTTGGTGAAAAGCACACGAAAGGGTGATCGCTCACCCCATCGCAATTGACGCCTTATCGGAAAGAAATGGCCGTTCTGCGCGGAGTTGTGCACACGGGAGGATCGCAAGCGCCCGGTCCGTGGTCACCGGGCCCTGGTCCGCAGGGTGCTGAACAGATACGCGCAGACCAGCGCCATCAGCGACAACGCCATTGCGGCGCCCACGGGTTGGGCCAGCACCCGGACCGCGCCGACCAGATACCGCTCTCCCCCGAAGGGCCACTTCAGCAGGAACGTCTCCCGCATCCGCATCGGGAGCCCGGCGGCCATCCGTACTCCCGTCCCGTGCACGGCCCTGTGTACGACGGGGACGACGAGCACGGGCACGGCGAGCACCGCGGCGAGCCCGGCCGTGGTGGACCGGAAGACACCGGCCGCCAGTACGCCGGCCCAGGCGCAGCCGACGACCAGCGCGAACCAACTCGCGGTGAGGGAGATCCAGTCGGCGGGAACCTGTGCGAGCTCCCGTCCGTAGACGAGGTAGAGCACTTCGGCGTCACAGCCCAGGGTGAGGAACGAGAGCAGTACCGCGGTCGCCCCGGAGACCAGCAGTTTCGCGGTGAGCAGCCCGAGCCGGCGCGGCACCGTGCCACGGTCCGCAGCCAGCGCGGGGTGACGGAACTCGTCTCCGAAGGCCAGGGCCCCGAGCAGTCCCGCACCGAGCGCCGCCGGGGGCAGCGGCAGCTCCCGCGGCCAGGCGGCGAACAGCCGGGCCTGCGGCGTGTGTCCCACCCGGGCCAGCAGGACGGCGATGAGGGCAGACACCAGCAGCACGACACCGCAGGTGAGGAAGCCGGTGCCGATGCCGGCGGCCCGGCGGAGCTCGTAACGCAGGGGGCGCAGGGGGCCGGGGGCGGGACGGACGGAGATGGGGGGCGGAAGCGGGGAGAGAGGGTCCGGCTCGCCATCGACGCAGTCGAGGCGCGCGGGGGCGGCCGGCGGCGGGGCGGACGCCTCTCCGGTTGCCGGAGCCTTGCGGGGTTCCGGTTCCGGCTGCGGATGCCCGGCGGGCCGTTGGACGGCGGAGGTTTCACCGGCTCCCGCTGGGGCGGCGGGCCGGGTCGCGGGAGCGTGCACGGATGTGGCGCCAATCGACAGCTCGTCGCTGACGGCCTCACCGGACATGGCGTCCGCCGGGAGCGGGCCCGCAGGAGCATCGGCGGACACTACGCAGGGCCTCGGCCGGGCCGCGGCGGCGACGACATGGGCCGACGGCCGGGCGGTCGGGGCCTGGACGGACACCGGACGGCTCGGCGGCTGGGCGGGCGTGGCGGCCGGTGGCTGAGCCGGCACGACGGGCACGGCGGGCAGTGTCCGGGTCGCCCCAGCGTGCCCGGAGGCCGCGACGGACTCGACAGGGGCCGACGGCTTGCCGGGCAAGGGGGTGGCCGAGGCAGCGGCCGACGGCCCTGCTGTCCCTGGAGCGCGCAACTCGCCCGCGGTGCGCATACGGGTGGCCTGCTCCGCGTCCGCAGTCGTCGGCGGGGAGGTGACGGGCGGGTGGCCGGTGCAGCCCGCGACGGTGGTGCGGGACTGGGGTTCAGCCGCGTCGCAGGGCTCCGTTGCGGCCGTCGGCCGGCTCCGGCCCTGCTCCTGGTCGGTGGTGCGGGGCTGCCGCGCGAGGCCCGGGACGGCGGGCTGCGGGCCGCCCAGCTCCGTCCTCGGCTGAGGTGCGACCGCGGGTGCGTCCGCATCCCTGCGCAGGTCCGCGGCCGGTGCGTCCTGCCGACCTGCGGCGGTCGCTTCCTCGGCCGACTGCGGGTACGCCGGCCGCGCATGGTGCGCCGCGGCCCGCTCCCCCGCACTCTCGGCACCTCGCCGCTCGCCCGTCGGCTGCCCCCCCTCAGCCGCGGCCGGTTCACCGGGATCCGGCTCCGGCCACGTCGTCTGCGGTGTCGCTGCCGCCTCCGGACCCTCCTCCGCCTGGGGCTCAGCCCCGGCGCCCGCCCCCATGTCGCCGATCTCGTCGGCGAGTTGGTGGACCAGGATGCTGTGACGGAAGGCGGTCTCGCCGACCTCGGCGGTCGAACTGCCGTACACGGAGAGGCGGTTGGCGCCTTCCCGTACGACCTCCACCGAGCGGTGGGCGGCGCGGGCCTCCTTGCTGAGGGCGGCGGCGAGCCGGGCGGCGTGGGGGCTGCGGACGGCCACGCGTGGGCGGAGCCGGGTGCGGGCGAACTCGCCGGCCTCCTGGTCCGCGACGAGCCTGCCGGCCTCCAGGGTGACGACGCGGTCGGCGGCGCGGGCGGCCTCCTTGGGGTCGGCGGTGGTGAACAGAACCGTGCCGCCCTGTGCCGCGTGCGCCCGGAGCATGCGGTGCAGCCAGTGGGCTTCGCGGGTGGGGAGGCCGTCCGCGGGTTCGTCCAGGACGAGGGTGTGCGGGTCGGCGAGGAGCGCGCAGGCCAGGCCGAGTCGGCGGTCCATGCCGTGCGACAGCGTGCCGAGGCGCTCCTCGCGCAGACTGACGAGCCCGACCGCTTCGAGCACCTCGTCGGCGCGGCGGGCGGGCACCCCGGCCGCCGCGCACAGCATGCGCAGATGACCACGGACGGAACGGGACGGGTGGCCGGGGACATCGCCCAGGACCACGCCGACCTCGCGCGCGGGGTGGGCGATGCGGTGCAGGGGGCGGCCCCTGAAGTAGGTCAGGCCGCGGCCCTGTTGGAGTTCGAGCATCAGTCTGAGCGTCGTGGTCTTGCCCGCGCCCGCCTCGCCCAGGAGCGCGGTGACGCGGCCCGCGCTCGCTTCGAAGGTCACGTCGTCGACGGCGGGCGGGTGCGCCTTGCGGGGGGTGCTGGTCAGTCCGAAGGCCTGGATCACCTTAGGGAAGATAGCGCGGAATGACCGTTTTTCCGGGTATAGAAGGTTTTAACCTCGCCCAAGTTCGCGCTGTCGGACGGTCACACCTCGGGCCGGAGCATCGGCGGGTTGAGCAGAGTGGCCCCGCCGGCCCGGAAAAGCTGGGCCGGACGGCCGCCCTGGCGAGTGGTCGTACCGCCGGTGGGCACGAGAAAGCCGGGGGTTCCGGTCACCTTGCGGTGGAAGTTCCGCGGGTCGAGCGCCACTCCCCACACCGCCTCGTAGACCCGGCGCAGCTCGCCGACCGTGAACTCGGGCGGGCAGAACGCGGTGGCCAGGGACGAGTACTCGATCTTGGACCGAGCCCGCTCCACCCCGTCGGACAGGATCTGGGCGTGGTCGAAGGCGAGCGGCGCGACGGGCTCGCCGTCCCGGCCGTAGCCGCCTTGCGCGAGCAACTCCTCCACCGGCGCCCAGCGAGCGTTGCTGGCATCGCCGCCCGCGCGCGGTGCGGGGAGGTCGGGGGCGAGGGCGAGGTGGGCGACGCTGACCACACGCATCCGCGGGTCGCGCTTGGGGTCACCGTAGGTCGCCAGCTGCTCCAGATGGGCTCCGCCCTCCTGCGCGGGGGCGTCGGGGTCGTGGGCCCGCAGCCCTGTCTCCTCCGCGAGTTCCCGCGCCGCCGCCTGCGAGAGGTCCTCGTCGGCCCGCACGAAGCCGCCCGGCAGCGCCCAGCGCCCCTGGAACGGCGACTCGCCTCTGCGCACCGCCAGCGCGCACAGGGCATGTCGGCGCACGGTCAGCACGACCAGGTCCACGGTGACGGCGAACGGCGGAAAGGCTGACGGGTCGTAGGGCATGCGGTGATCATAGTCGTCTGCCTGACGATAAACACTCCCTTCGGTACTCACTCGGACGGCTGATCCACTTCGCTCCGGTATGCGCCTCCGTCGTGCGCCTCCGTTCCTTCCGGCACGCGGGCGCGACCCCGTCGTCCTGTCGCCGCTGCCGTGACGCCGTACCTGGTCGCGCTGCTCCCGACAGGAGCTCACACCCCCAGCTGCAGGCCGTCCGCGGCCTCCTCGACCATGGCCTGACCGAGTCGGCTGACCCGCACCGAGAAGGGAGCACCGGCCACTCGCAGCCCGGTCAGGCCGAGCTCGCCCAGGGGCGCGCTGTGGACCGGGCGGAGGGTGACGGTTCCTGCCGGGGCGTCGGGGCGGATGCCGGCGAGGGTGGTGAGGAGCAGGATCCCGGCCGCGGCGGCCGTGGCCGCCGGACGGCAGGCCGCGGGATGCGGAAGGGGAGCACTTCCCTCGCGGCGCTGCTCTCCGGCGAACATCTCCGGCAGCCGGTGGCCGAAGTGCTCGGCCGCCGCGAGCAGGCCGCGCAGCAGTCCGCCCGCCTCCTTCTCGTAGCCCGTGGCAGCCAGCCCGGCGACGGCGAGTGCCGTCTCCTGGACCCGGACGGCGCCGGAGCGATGCCCGAACGGACTGTGCCCCGCCTCCTTCGCGCCCAGGCCACGCAAGCCCCATCCCGAGTCCATGGCCGGTCCGCCGAGCAGCCGGGCGAGCTGCTCGGTCTGCACCTTGTCGAGCAGGCCGGCGGCCAGTTCGCCGCCGCCGAGCAGGCCGGTGTCGAGCAGGTGCACGGCGGTGGAGCCCAGGTGGGCCAGGGGACGGCCGTCCGGGGTCAGGGCCGCGGCAGGACGGCCGCCACCCCGGTCGTCGACCCAGAAGTCCACGCGGAACGCCTTCCTCAGCTCCGCAGCCCACTGCCGCAGCCCGCCGCTTCCGGGCCGCCCGCAGGCGTCGAGGAGGTCGGCACCGAGCAGGGCGGCGCGGTGGGCGTGGGCCTGGGTCTCGCCGCGCGTGGGGCCGCCGGGCTCCGGGTCGCGGAGGTAGGTCCGGTCGCCCACCGTGGTACGCAGCCAGGCCAGGCAACGCTCGGCGGCGGGCAGCAGTTCCCGTGTCTCCTGGTCCGGGAGTCCCCAGCGGCGGGCCTCCGCCAGCAGGACGGGGAAGAGCAGGGTGGCCTCCGTACCCGTGCAGCCCGGTGGCAGATGTGCTCCGGCGTCGCGGCGCGGGCCGGGGATCATGCCGGTCCGGGGTCCCGGACCGCGGAGCTGGGTGCGGGCCAGGGTGCGCAATGTGCCGGCCGCGAGACGGGTACCGAGGGGCAGCGCCATCCGGGCTGCGGCGAGCGCCTCGGCCGGTGCCAGACCACAGCGCCAGGGCGCCCCTGCGGCGAGACAACTGTCGGTGGGGTGCGCGGGATCGCGGAGCAGCAGCGCCTGGAGATCGTCGATGCTCGCCCTCAGCAGGACGGGGACCCTCGGGTCGTCGCCCGTCGCTCTGGCCGGTGCCAGCGGGCTGGTCGCGGCACGTCCCACGGCGCGCAGGGGACTCGCGCCGTCCGGGCGCACTCGCAGCTCCACGCTCTCCGTTCCGCCCGGCGGCAGCTCGAACTCCCAGCGCAGCAGTCCCGCCGAGGCCAGCGCGTCGGACGGTGGCGGGTCCGCCGTGACCGAGGCGTTGCCGGTGGCGGTGGTCCAGCGGAGGCCGGAGTCGTGGACACTGGCCGCGACTTCGGGTCCCGGGACGCCGGAGGCGATGGCGCCCAGGTCTGCCAGGTCCGTGCCGAGGGCCACCTCCAGGGGCAGGCGGAGGGGGTGGGGTGCGCAGTTGCGCAGGATGATGCGCTCGGTGCCGTCGGCGTGCCGGACCCGTTCCACGACGACGTCCGGATCCGGGCCCGCCGCCGGGGAGGCGCGGAGCGTGCCGACGAAGCGGGCGGAGTCCGCTCCCGTCATCCGGGCCTGCACGGCGAGCGGTTCACGGCCTGCCACACGGACCTGGCAGCGCGCGAGCAGCCGCCGGCCCGCGCGGTAGAACCCTTCCAGCCCCTGGCCGGTCAGCTGACCGTGTTCAGTGGAGATGGCGAGGCCGGGCAGCGCGACACAGATCAGGGCGTTGTGCGTGGGCGGCAGGCCGCCGACGCACCCCGGGCCGTGGGGAACCGCGCGGGCGGGGGTGGGCCGGGGTGCCCGGCCGCGCGGCTGTGCGGGGCCGAGGAGGCCGCCGTCGGCCGACGGCGGCCAGGGCGGACCGTCCCGCAGGCGGCGGTTGTCGGTGGCGGTGGCGGGCGGAGTCGGCTGATGCATGGGGAGGCTTCTTCTTTGCGCTGTGCGCCCGTGCTGTGCCGGGCGCCGGGCGGAGGGCTCCGGAGGGACGGACGGCGGCACGGCCCGTCCAGGCGTTCCGCCACTCAGGTGAACGGAGGCGGACTCCTCCTGGTCACGCCTTCGGCTGCCGAACCCGATCGGATGTCGGTGCGGTGCCGCGTGGTTCACTCCGGCCGGCCGGCGCCTGTGGCCGCGCGCATCCCGGGTCCGACGGGCCGACGGGGCGTCTGCCGGAGAGCGGGCGGCCGTGGTGCAGCCCCGCGTCCCTCCGGCGAGACTCCTGGAGCAGCGGCCGACATCACCGGCCGAGATCCGGCCTGCTGCCGCCCATGACAGTCCCCCGTTCGCTCTTCCCTTCGCTGTTCATTCGTTCGTTTCATTCGTCCCCCTCGTTGCGGCCGGTCGCAGGTCGGCCGCCCTCCTGCGCGGCTCGGCCGCCCGTCTCACTCCGCTCCGCCTTATCCGTGCCACGCGTGCGCGTGCGGCCCGGACCGGCGACGCCGGGGCGGGTGCGCGCCGAGCGCATTTGTCGCGGCCGGGCACCGGCCGGCCGCGGCCGTCGGTCGTCGGCGGCCCCTCCGGTGCGTGGCGGACGGCCGCGCCGGGTGCCGGAAGCGGCGGCGGACGAGCCGGCGTCGTCGTGATGCGACGGACCGGCGTCGGCGACCGCTGTGTCCGCAGCCGCCGCGGTGCCGACGACTGCGTTGCCGTGCGCCGGCCCGCGGCGGACGTGGTCCTTGAGCTCCAGCCGTTCCGTGTGCTGCGTGTGCTCCGCGTGCTCCACGTGCTGCGTCTGCTGCGTGTGCTCCGTCTGCTCCGTGGGTTCCGCGCACTCCGCCGGTGCCGTGCGTTCCGGGCGCAGGCAGCGGCGGATCAACTCCGGGTCGATGCCCTCGTTGCAGGCCTGGTGGAGCAGCTTCGCGAAGAGGTAGCCGGGGTCCGCGCCCAGGGCCATCGCGAAGGCCTCCCGTGCCTCCAGGTCGTCACCGGTCGACCAGGCCACCCAGCCCGCCAGCGTGAGGGGAGCGGCGGCGTGTTCGCCGTAGGGGCCGACGCAGCGGCGGGCCAGGGCTCGCCACAGCCGCAGGGCGGGTCCCGCCTGGTCGCCCTCCATCCAGGCGGCCGCGCGGTCGCGGGTCACGCGGTCCTGCAGTCCGAGAATCAGCGTCGCGGCCTCCTCGTGGGAGAGCAGGGCGTCGTCGCGGGCATCCGACTGGTGGGTCCCGGACACGGGGGTGGCCACGGCGTACCGTTCGATGACGTGCCCGGCGAGGGCGAGGGTCTCTTCGGCCACGTCCGCGCGGAACGCGTCGTCGAGGATGCGGGGCACCAGTGCCATGCCGGCGCCGTCCAGGGCGATCTCCTGGTCCAGCACGGCGCCGGTCTCCCAGGGCAGCAGCCTGGCCCGCAGCTCGCGCAGGCTCCCTCGGACCTGGATTCCGGCGTAGGTGGCAGCGGCCGCGAGCACCGAGGTGCCGGGCAGGCCCATGGGGGCGCCCTCGGGCGGACAGCATTCTTCGGTCGGGCAGCAGTACGACCAGAAGCGGCCGTCCGAGACACACAGTGCCTCGATCACCGGCACGTCGAGCCGGCCGCACTCCACACGCAGCAACTGGGTCAGCGGTGCGAGGCGCCGCATCACGTCCCGGCCCGATTCGCCGGGCGCCGGTTCCTGGCAGACGTAGGCGACCATCTGCTCGGGCCGGGCTCCCCGGCGCTCGCCGCCGGTCACCAGTCCCTGCGCGAGCTGGCGTGCGGCCGACTCCCAGTCGTCCTGGTGGGCGGGGATGCCGAGCCGGGCGCGTCCGCCGAAGCGGCCGCGGCCGGCGCGGTCGTGAAGGGCCACCAGCACCATGCTGTCCTCGGGGCGGTAACCGAGCAGATAGGGCAGCGCATCGGCCAGTTCGGCCGGGGTGCGCAGGGTGACCTGGGTGTCGTGAGCGGACGGCCCGAGCGGGATCGCGTCCCGGGAGATGTCGCCGTTTTCGGAGGGTCCGGCGGTTTCGCTGTGATTCGTCATGCGCAGACGATCTCGCGGATCCCATGATTCCGGTTTGACCTGTGGATAAGTCGAATCAGGGACACGACAAAGCCGTCTCCGGTATCCACAGGCCCGCCCGGCTGTCGGTCCCGTCCTGTTGTATGGGACGCATGGAGCACACGAGCAACGCGGAACTGCGGACCCGGGCGGACGCCGTCCTCGCCCGTCTCGTCGGGGACGGCACGGGCACCGCCCGGCTGCGCGAGGACCAGTGGCGGGCGATCGAGGCGCTGGTCGCGGACCGGCGCCGGGCCCTGGTCGTCCAGCGCACGGGCTGGGGCAAGTCCGCGGTGTACTTCGTGGCGACCTCGCTGCTGAGAGCCTCCGGTGCGGGGCCGACGGTGATCGTCTCCCCGCTGCTCGCGCTCATGCGCAACCAGGTGGAGGCCGCGGCCCGGGCCGGCATCCACGCCCGCACCATCAACTCCTCCAACACGGAGGAATGGGAGTCGATCCAGGCGGAGATCGCGGCAGGCGAGGTCGATGTCCTCCTCGTGTCCCCGGAGCGGCTCAACAACCCGGACTTCCGCGACCAGGTCCTGCCCAGACTCGCCGCGGCGACCGGCCTGCTCGTGGTGGACGAGGCCCACTGCATCTCCGACTGGGGCCACGACTTCCGGCCCGACTACCGGCGGCTGCGCACCATGCTGGCCGACCTGCCGCCGGGCGTGCCGGTGCTGGCGACCACCGCCACGGCCAACGCGCGGGTGACGGCCGACGTGGCCGAGCAGCTCGGCACCGGCGGCGCCTCGGACGCGCTCGTGCTGCGCGGCCCGCTGGACCGGGAGAGCCTCAGCCTGAACGTGCTGCGGCTGCCGGACGCCGCGCACCGGATGGCCTGGCTCGCGGACCACCTGGACGAACTGCCGGGTTCGGGCATCGTCTACACGCTCACCGTGGCCGCCGCCGAGGAGGTCACCGCGTTCCTCCGGCAGCGCGGGCACCCCGTGGCGTCGTACACGGGGAAGACGGAGAACGCCGACCGGCAGCAGGCCGAGGACGACCTGCTCGGCAACCGGGTCAAGGCGCTGATCGCCACCTCCGCGCTCGGTATGGGCTTCGACAAGCCCGACCTCGGGTTCGTGGTGCACCTCGGCTCACCCTCCTCTCCCATCGCCTACTACCAGCAGGTGGGCCGTGCGGGCCGCGGTGTCGAGCACGCCGAGGTGCTGCTGCTGCCGGGCAGGGAGGACGAGGCGATCTGGGAGTACTTCGCCTCGCTCGCCTTCCCGTCGGAGGAGCTGGTGCGCCGCACCCTGGACGTTCTCTCCCGGGCCGGCGGCCCCGTGTCGCTGCCCGCGCTGGAGCCGCAGGTGGAACTGCGCCGATCCCGGCTGGAGTCCATGCTCAAGGTCCTCGACGTGGACGGCGCGGTCAGGCGGGTCAAGGGCGGCTGGGTCGCGACCGGACAGCCGTGGACGTACGACGCGGACCGGTACGCCTGGGTGGCCAGGCAGCGTGAGGCGGAGCAGCAGGCGATGCGCGAGTACGCGGCCACGCCCGAGTGCCGGATGGAGTTTCTGCAGCGCCAACTGGACGACGAGGGCGCCAAGCCGTGCGGCCGCTGCGACAACTGCGCGCGGCCCCGCTTCACCGCCGACACCACCTCGGCCGCGCTGGACGCCGCGCGGGTCGACCTGGGCCGAGCGGGCATCGAGGTGGAGCCCCGCCGGATGTGGCCGACCGGGCTGCCGGCGATCGGAATCGATCTCAAGGGACGCATTCCGGCCGGTGAACAGGCGTCGGCGGGACGGGCCGTGGGGCGGTTGTCGGACATCGGCTGGGGCAATCGGCTACGACCCCTGCTCGCTCCCCAGGCCCCGGACGCGCCGGTGCCGGACGATGTCGCCCGCGCCGTGGTGGCCGTGCTGGCCGACTGGGCGAAGGGACCCGGCGGCTGGGCTCCGGACGCGGCCGACCCGCAACCGCGGCCGGTGGGTGTCGTCACCGTCGCCTCGCGTTCCAGGCCCCGGCTCGTCCACTCCCTGGGCGCACGGATCGCGGAGGTCGGCAGGCTGCCCCTGCTGGGTTCCGTCGAGTACGCGGGAGATGCGCTCCGGGTCTCGCGCAGCAACAGCGCCCAGCGCCTGAAGGCCCTCGACGGCGCCCTGACCGTGCCGCCCGGCCTCGCCGCCGCCCTCGCCGAGGTCCGGGGACCGGTCCTGCTGGTGGACGACTTCACCGAGACCGGCTGGACCCTGGCGGTGGCGGCACGCCTGCTCCGCAAGTCCGGAGTGCGGGGGGTCTTGCCGCTGGTCCTCGCCGTTCAGGGCTGACCGGCTCGCCGCTGTTCGCATCCGGCGCCGGGTGCGGCGTACGAGCGTGCCGTGCTCGAACGTTCCAGGGGTCGTTCGGCATCTCAACGGGTAGGGATATAAGCCACGCACCGCCAGATAACAGTCGGCGGCCCCATTTGCTCGTTGCCGCATCCAAGTTCGACAGCAAGAATTGAGGTCCGCTCCCCGCACGGCTCGTCCGTGATCCGGTTGGGCTTTGCTGCGGTGCGCGCGGCCCCGAATCCGATCTCGCCCGCAGTGTGGGCGCGTAGCCGAAGGGAGGAACGTGACCTTCGGATTCGCTCCGTCCTCCGCGGCATCGTTGTCGCCGTCCGCGTCCGCCGTGTCCGCGAGTCGCCTGCTCGAGCCCGCGGAGTGGGCCGACGCCGGAATACCGCTGCTGCGTAACCCCCGTGAGGTCGTCAGCGGCCTGCACACCCGGCATCGCCCCCGTCCGGGCACCGCGGTCGTCGCCGTTCTCGATCCGGAGGAGCGGCTGTGTGCCAGCGCCTCCTTCGACCGGCGCTCGGCCCCGGCCGACGGCTGGATGTTCCGCAACGCCCTGCTGGCGCAGTTGCGCCGGGTCATCCCGCACGACCTGCGCCGCCGCACCCCGGTGCGGACCGCCGTACTGCTCTACTGCCGCGAGGGGGACGCGCGTTGGACGGAGGAGGACGGTGCCTGGATGTGGGGACTGCGGGACGCGTGCACGCTCCACGGACTGCGCTGCGGGGCGTACATCACGCTGACGCACGACGGCTGGCAGGTGCTCGGCGAGGGTCGCGGCGGCCGGCGTCCCAACGCCGACTCACCTCCCCAGCCGTTCGCCCTGTCCGAGGCCCCGCCCCTGTCGCCGCGTACCGGCGGCGCCGCCTCCGAAGTACTGCGCCGAGCTGCGGCCCGCTGAACCGCGGCCCCCGCGCGGGAGCGCCGACCCGGCATGTGCCGGGGGGCACGGCGTCCTGAACCCGCCCTACGGGGTGCGCGGCGGTCACGCCACGCTCCGCGCCGGAGCGGACGTTCCGCCGTCCGGTCATCCGCGGGAACCGCCCCGGTGCCCGCGCGCCCGATCCTCCGCCCGCCCGACGGCCACAGCCGCGACGGGCAGCGGCACCCTCCCCTCGTCCGGGCATGCCGAAGGCACCACTGTGCGCATCACCGCCGCGGCCCCTTCGGTACCTGCGAGGACCGGAGGTACCGGAGGCAGCTCAGACGCCTGCCCCCAGCACCGAGTTGATGCGCTGCGGGTCGCCGCAGACGATCAGCAGGGCGCCGGCCCGGGAGAGGGCCAGTGGCAGCGCGGTGGCGGCGGCGGTGTCGGGGCCGCCGTTGACGGCGACGACGACCACGGACCGGGTCGCGGCGCGGGAGGCGACGGCGGCGTCCGCGTAGAAGACGTCGTCGCCCGCGTCGTGCTGGGCCCAGTAGGAGGCTTCGCCGAAGGACAGCTCGTGGTCGGCCCACGGATGCTGCGCGCCGGTGGTGATCACCAGCACGTCGCCGGGGGCACGACCCGATTCGAGGAGCAGGTCCACTGCTTCCTCGGCCGCGTCGAGAGCGCTCTCGGCCGTGGCCGGGATCAGCTGGATCTGCGGGGCCGCCGCTGCCGCGGCGGGGACGGCCGGGCCGGACTGGCCTGGCTTGGCCGCGTCACGCGGCGTGCGCTGCACCGGCGGCGTGGGCCGCAGAGGGCCGGGACGACCGGGACGCGACGGGGCCGCGGGGCGGGGGCCGGGTACGGGACGAGGGGTCGGCGCGGTACGGCCACTGGCCGGAGTGGCGCGGGGACCCTGGGCACTCTCGTGAATCTGAGGCTCCTCGGGAATGAGAGGCATGAGCTGATATTTATCAAACGTAGGTGCAGGTCACGTGAACCGGGTGGCACAACTGTGCGACCGGAACGTCAGAAATCGAAGCCGAGCTGACCCTCGATCTCCGGAACGCTTCCCTCCGCCCAGCTGCGGACCTTCTTGAGGTGCCGCCACTGGGGCAGCGCATCAAGATACGCCCACGACAACCGGTGGTACGGGGTGGGTCCCCGCTCCTCCAGTGCGGCCTTGTGCACGGGCGACGGGTACCCGGCATTGTCCGCAAATCCGAAGTCTGCATGGTCGATACCCAGTTCGGCCATCATTTTGTCGCGCTGAACTTTGGCGATCACCGAGGCGGCGGCCACAGCCACACACGATCGGTCACCCTTGATGACCGTGCGCACCCGCCACGGAGTACCGAGGTAGTCGTGCTTCCCGTCGAGGATGACCGCGTCGGGACGGACCGGCAAGGCCTCCAGGGCCCGGACCGCCGCGAGTCGCAGTGCGGCCGTCATCCCGAGGCCGTCGATCTCCTCCGGCGAGGCATGCCCCAGGGCGTAGGCCGTCACCCACCCCCGCAGCGCCTCCGCAAGTGCCGTACGCCGCTTGATGGTCAGCAGCTTGGAGTCGGTGAGGCCGTCGGGCGGTCGACGAAGTCCGGTGACCGCGGCACAGACGGTGACGGGCCCGGCCCAGGCACCGCGCCCCACCTCGTCGACACCGGCAATGACCTTGGCTCCGGTCGTGGCGCGAAGGGAGCGCTCGACGGTGTGAGTAGGCGGTTCGTACGGCATGGCGCCCTTAGCGTACGCCGCACTGATCCCCGAGCGACACCCCGGCCTCCCGGACCGCCCCGGAGACCGCCGAAGGCGCGGCTCACGCCCCGCGCGACAGCAGCAGCGGAAGCATGAACCGGTCGATCATCTCCTCGATCTCCTGGTCGTTCCATTCGCTTCCGGAAATCTTGTTTCGGTACATCATCATCGCCGGAATGGCGTCCAGGACGTAGCCGTTGGCCGCATCAGCACGCACCTCTCCCCGCTCGATCCCACGCGTGACGATGTCACCGATCAGCTGGATCGTCGGCCCCACCACCCCGTCGAAGATCACGCCATGGAACCGCTCGACCTGTAGCGGATCGCATTCGTGAATGACGGATCGGAGCGCGAAGCCGGGACGGGAGAACATCGCGTCCCGGGCCTGGCGGCACAGGGCCAGCAGGTCGTCGCGCACGCTTCCGAGGTCGGGGGCCTCCTCCAGACGTGGCAGGCCGGCCTGCAGCGCGTCGGCCACCAGCTCCTCCTTGGAGGGCCAGCGACGGTAGACCGCCGCCTTGCCGGTCTGGGCGCCGGCGGCGACGCCCTCCATGGTGAGGCCGTTCCAGCCGACGGTGCTGAGCTGCTCCAGGGCGGCGTCCAGGATCGCGCGTTCGAGGACCGCGCCGCGCCGACGGGGGGAGGCCGTCTGCGGGGCAGCGGCAGTCCAGCGCGAGGTAACCATCTGATGTTTCTCCAGCGAGCGAGGGGAAGCGGGCATTCCGGAGCGGAGGACACGACACGTGACGACAAAGGGGGACGCGGCACGCGACGCGCAATTAAGTGAACGCTTGTGCTCTCTACCGAGGACTCACTACCGTTGACCCGACAGTGAACGCTGGCGTTCACTAACACCTTCGTGGGGGATCCATAGTGACAACCTCTCAACTGATATCGGAGCAGAAACCAGGTGCGGCCCGCCGGCAGGGGCGCCCCGGCATCGCCCTCACCGTGATTGCGGCCTGTCAGCTCATGGTGGTACTCGACGCGACGGTTCCATCGCGGGTTTCACCGTCCTCATCATCGCCATCGCCGGTCTGGAACAAACGGGGGGCGACCACACCCTCGACCAGCATCTCAGGCAACGGCGCCTCTTTCGACGGCTCGGGCACCGGAACCGTCTGAATCCCTCTGAACCTCCGCCGGCGCCCCCACCACGCGCTCCCATGTGCCGTCCGCGTCCCAACGGGTCCAGCGGCGGTGAGCGACTTGCCCACGCCATGAGCCATCCGTGCAGCAGCCTCGTTCCACGTCTTCGCCATCCGCGCTTTCCACAGGATCGCCTCGACGGCTCACGGGCCGGCAGGTCGGTGGACTTTCCCGACACCCAGCGTGGCATCGGCCCGTCCCTGGGCCGGCCCCATTGACGTGCCTGGGCTCTTGAGGAGTCTGCTGACGCACCGCCAACCTGGCCGCGGTGTCCGAAACCCGGGTGCATCATGGGAGCGCCGTTGACGTGCTGGAGCGGGTCGTGGCGCAGAGTCTCCGGAGCGGCCTCGGCACCGTGCTCCTCGATCAGAGGGCCGGATCCGCCGTCGGGCTCGCCCGCGCCGAGCTGGGTCCGAGCGGCGCAGGCGAGGTGGCTCCTGCCGGTTCAGCAACCGGAGTCGGCGATGACGAAGTATCCCGCGGAAGTCTCCTTCAGCGTGTGGATGACGGCGACGTTGTACAGGCCCATGTTCTGGCCGGAGCCGTTGGCGTAGGTGTAGCCGCCGCTCTGGTGGGCGCGTCCGGCCTGTACCTGGTTGTAGTTGTTGTCGGTGTAGCACTTGGGTGCGGAGCCTGTCGTTGTCGCCGTGACCGGTGCGGACGACGTGCCGACGGCGCCGGAGGAGTCGACCGCGGCGACGGTGTAGCTGTAGGGGGTGCTGACGGACAGGCCGGTGTCGGTGTACGTGGTGCCCGTCGCGGAGCCGACCTTCGTTCCGTTGCGGTAGACGTTGTACGAGGAGGCGCCGCTGACGGAGTTCCACGACAACGAGGCACCGGTGTCCGTGGTGCCGGTCACCGTGAGGCCGGACGGGGCGGGCAGGGAACCGGTGCCGCCCTGGCTGCCGCTGCCGTCCAGACCCCAGAACTGCGCGGTGTAGTAGCTGGAGCAGATGTAGTTGAGGTAGTAGGTGCCCGTGCTACCGCACTGGTCGGTGCCCGAACCTGGGTTCACGGCCAGACCGTGCGCCATGCCGGAGACCGAGAACAGGGCGACGGCGGGCTGTCCGGCGGAGTCGTTGTAGATGCTCTCGGTGGTGCCGCCGGTCAGGCTCTGGGTGCTGGAGGCCGTCTGACCGACGCCCCAGACGTCGGTCCACTGATCGCGCAGCTCGGCGCCGTTGACCGGCGCGACGGTGGTGTCGGAGCTGCCCTGCCAGACTGCGACTCGCGGCCATGGGCCCGAGTACCCCGGATGGGAGTTGCGAGCCTTGTCGCCCCACTGCTGCGGGGTGAGGTTCTGGTTGCTGTACTGGCAGCCGGAGGCGGCGGTCTGCGTGGTGGCGCACTGTGCGGGGAGGCCCGAGTCGACGGAGCCGCCGGCGAACACGTCCGGGTAGTCGGCGAGCAGGTCCGCGGTCATGCCGCCCCCGGCGGACAGTCCGGTGACGAAGATACGGCTGCGGTCCGAGCCGTACTGCGCCGCGGCGGTGTCGACCATCTGCATGATCGAGGCCGCCTCGCCCCTGCCCCGCGTGTCCTTGGTCGAGTCGAACCAACTGAAGCAGGACAGGCTGTTGTTGGCCGAGCTGGTCTGCGGGTAGACCACGGCGAAGCCCCACTGGTCGGCGAACTTCTGCCAGCCGGAGTGCGTGTGATAGTCGCTCGCCGACTGCGTGCACCCGTGCAGGGCGACGACCAGCGGTGCGTCGGCGGGCAGGTCGGAGGGCGCGTACTCGTACATCGCCAGGTTGCCGGGGTTCGAGCCGAAGCTGGTGACCTGCTGGAGGGTGCCGGCGGCCGCCGCGCTCGACGCGAGGGGGGTGAGGGCGGTCAGGCCCGCGATGAAGGCGCCCAGTGCGGTAGCCAGTGCGGTGCGCCGGAGGAACCCGCGCCAGGTGGAGTGAAGCATGGTGCGACTCCGTTGGAAGGTGGGGAGGGAGGGGGAGCGCGGGCGCGGCGCGGCGCCCGGCAGTCCCACCCCGCCCGGCTGTGACCGCGCCCGTCGCGTCGGCCGGTACGGCACCTGACCGCACCCGGCCCGCTGTCGTACCGGCTTGCTGGAAGCGGACTGTACGACCGGCCGGCCGGCCCATGACATGTGAGGGACAACCAGGACTGCGGTGCCCGGCGTGGCTCGCGCACCCATGGTGTCGGTGGTGCCGCTGTGACATGTGACGGGGCCACGCCCACCGACGCACACCGGGTGTTCCCGGCATCCGTGGCCTGTCGGAACACCCGCCGACCGACGGGACGTCGGCACATGGCGGTGACACCTATCTCATGGCGCGCAAATATGTTGACGCCCCACATGTCTCCTCTCCTAGGTCCTCCCTACCGTGTTCGGCCATGGACAGCACAAAGAGCTCCGACGAGGGCCTGCCCCAGCGTTCCGGCCCCGGTGACAGCACCGCCTCCGGCCTGGCCTCGACCCGGTTTCTCACCGGCCGCAAGGTTCTGGTCACCGGTGCGGCCAGCGGGATCGGCCGGGCCTGCGCCGAGGGCTTCGCCGCGGCCGGTGCCGAGGTCTACGTGGTGGACCGGGCCGCCAAGTCCGCCAAGGAGGTGGCCGAGTCGACCGGCGGCATCGCCGTCGTGGCCGACCTCTCCGAGGCCGACGCGGTGGACGCGTTGCCGGACGACGCCGACATCGTGGTCAACAACGCGGGTCTGCAGCACATCGCCCCGGTGCACGAGTTTCCCCCGGAGCGCTTCGCACTGATCCAGCGGGTCATGGTGGAGGCGCCCTTCCGCATCCTCCGCCGCACCCTGCCCCACATGTACGCGCAGGCATGGGGCAGGGTCGTGAACATCTCCTCGGTGCACGGTCTTCGGGCCAGCGCCTACAAGTCGGCGTACGTCACGGCGAAGCACGCGCTGGAGGGCCTGAGCAAGGTGGTCGCCCTGGAGGGCGCCGCGCACGGCGTGACCAGCAACTGCATTAACCCCGGCTACGTCCGCACGCCGCTGGTCGAGGAGCAGATCGCCAACCAGGCGCTCGCCCACGGCATCCCCGCGGCCGACGTGATGGACCAGGTGTTCCTGGAACGCACCGCGATCAAGCGCCTGATCGAGCCGGCCGAGGTCGCCGAAGCGGCGCTGTGGCTGTGCACCGAACGCAGCGGTTACATCACCGGCGGTTCGATCCCCCTGGACGGGGGCTGGACGGCCCGCTGAGGGGCCGTCCACCCACCCGTCGTGCGGGTGCCGGCTCCGGCCGGCCGAGGCCGACGTAGACGGCGCCGGCCCGCCGCCTCCCACGGCGCACCGCACCGACCGACTCCCCCGGACCCTTTCCCTTCGTCCAACAGCGGCGACCGGGTCCGGCGGTTCCGCTCACTCCTCACTCCGGAAAACGGTGACAACCATGCCCAGCGCTCACAACGCCGTGAACGACCCAGGCACCTCGGGAAGACCGGGCGGTCTGCGCAAGATCGTCGCTGCCAGCCTGATCGGCACGACCATCGAGTGGTACGACTACTTCCTCTACGGCTCGGCCGCCGCCCTGGTCTTCGGCCGCGTGTTCTTCCCCGAGTCGGACCCGCTGACCGGCACCTTGCTGTCCTTCCTCACCTACGCCATCGGCTTCGCCGCGCGCCCGATCGGCGCCGTGGTCTTCGGCCACTTCGGCGACCGTCTCGGCCGCAAGAAGCTCCTGGTGATCAGTCTGCTGATGATGGGGCTCTCCACCGCCCTGATCGGCTGTGTGCCCGGCTACGGCACGATCGGTGTCGCGGCTCCCGTGCTGCTGACCATCCTGCGCCTCGTCCAGGGCTTCGCCCTCGGCGGCGAGTGGGGCGGAGCGGTGCTGTTGGTGTCCGAACACGGCGATGCCGAGCGACGCGGCTTCTGGGCGTCCTGGCCTCAGGGCGGCGCACCGGCCGGAAACCTGGTCGCCGTCGGAGTGCTCTCCTTGATGACCACCGTGCTCAGCGACGACGCGTTCAACTCCTGGGGCTGGCGGGTGCCGTTCCTGCTCTCCGCCGTACTGGTCATGATCGGTCTGTGGATCCGGCTGTCCGTCGACGAGACCCCGTTGTTCAAGGAGGCCCTGGCCAAGGCCGAGCGCCGCAAGGCGGAGCAGCGGGCCGAGCAGCCGCCGTTCGTCGCGGTCGTGCGCAACCACTGGCGGGACATCCTGATCGCGATGGGCGCGCGCATGGCCGAGAACATCTCGTACTACGTGATCACCGCTTTCGTCCTCACCTACTGCGTCGAGCATCTCGAGCTCGACAAGCAGACGGCTCTGAACGCGGTGCTGATCGGCTCGGCCGTGCAGTTCTGCCTGATCCCGCTGTTCGGCGCGCTCTCCGACCGGGTCGGGCGCAAGCCCGTGTACCTGGTGGGCGCGGTCGGCGTGGGCCTGTGGTCGTGGGCCTTCTTCGCTCTGCTCGACACCAAGTCCTTCCCCGCGCTGGTCCTGGCCGTCACCGTCGGCCTGGTCTTCCACAGCGCCATGTACGCGCCTCAGGCGGCGTTCTTCTCCGAGCTGTTCGCCACCCGGATGCGCTACACCGGCGCCTCCATCGGAGCCCAGCTCTCGTCGGTGGCGGCCGGCGCCCCGGCCCCGCTGATCGCGACGGCGCTGCTCAGCTCCTACGGCAACGCCACCCCGATCTCGGTGTACGTGGGACTGGCCGCCCTGATCACCGTGATCGCCGTCGTCGCCGCCCGGGAGACGCGCGGCAGGAACCTGGCCGCGATCGAGCCGGACGGCTCCGCGACGCAGACCCTCGCGGACCAGAAGACCGCCGCGTCCACCTGACGGCCGGCACCGCTTCCCGGCCGGAGGGCCAGGGTCCTTTCCGTTCGGGGGAGGACACTGGCCCTCGTCGGCCGTTCGTCCCCCGGCCGTGCGCCGACTCCTCCCGTGCCCATCGCCTACGCAACGGTTGCCCGTCCATGTCGCACACACCCACCCCCGTCGCCCGTCACCTGCGCAGGCTGCTCGAACTCCTCGCCGCGGGCGCCCCCGCCGAAGACCTCGGAGCCGTCGCCGTCGAGGCCCGGCACAGCGGTGCCACCGCCCAGGACCTCTCGGAGGTCGAACAGGCCACCGAAGCGGCGCTGCGCGTCCAGACCACGCTCAGGCAGCACCGGCGCCGGGAAGCGGAGCTGACCGCGCTCTTCGACACCGCCGGCGACCTGGCGGCCCTGCGCGACCTCGACGCTGTGCTGCGCTCCATCGTCCGGCGCGCCAGGATGCTCCTGGGCACCGACACGGCCTACCTCACCCTGCCCGACGAGGAGGCCGGCGACACCTACATGCGGGTCACCGACGGCTCGGTGTCGGAACTGTTCCAGAACCTGCGCCTCGAGCTCGGGGAGGGACTCGGCGGCCTGGTCGCGCAGACCGCACGCCCCTACGCCTCCCCCGACTACCGCACCGACGACCGCTTCCTGCACACCGGCAGCATCGACGCCGGGGTCCTGGACGAGGGCCTGGTCGCGATCCTCGGCGTGCCGCTGCTGCTGGGATCGGGAAGCGGCGGCCAGGTCATCGGGGCGCTCTTCGCCGCAGATCGCACACCACGCATGTTCGCCCCGGAGGAGGTCGCCCTGCTGTGCTCGCTGGCCGACCACGCCGCCATCGCCATCGACACCGCCAAGGCCATGGCCGACGCGCGTGTCGCGGTGGCCGAACTGGCCGAGGCCAACGCCGTGATCCGCGAGCACTCCGCCGCCATGCAGCGTGCCGAGGAATCACATGACCGGCTCACCGATCTGGTGCTGCGGGGCGGCGACGTCTCGGACGTGGCCGCCGCCGTGGCCGGTCTGCTGAAGGGGGACGTCGCGGTCCACGACGGCTCCGGGTGGCCGCTCGCCTCGGTCGGCGAGCAAGGTGGCGCGGTCGCCAGGGGTACGGAGGACGACGGTGCCACGGAGGAGGAGGCGGCGGCGCTGGTCGAGGCGGCGAAGAGCTCACGCGCCGCCGCGCACGCGGTGTTCCATGACGGGCGCTGGGTCTGCGCGGTGCTGGCCGGGCAGGAACTGCTGGGCTGTCTGGTGCTGTCCGGGCGACCGGATCTCGACGGTCCCGACCGGCGCCTGTTCGAGCGCAGCAGCGTAGTGACCTCGCTGCTGCTCCTGCTGAGGCGTTCGGTCGCGGAGACCGAGAACCGCGTACGCGGCGATCTGATCACCGATCTGCTCACCGCGCCCGGCCGCGACCCGGCCGGCCTGGTGGCCCGCGGCCGCCGCCTCGGCTTCGACCTCGACCGGCCCCACGTGCTGCTCGTCGCCCGGACCGGCGACGCGGTCCGGGAACGCCTCGCCGACGCCGCCGTGCAGTACCTGTTCGGGTGCGGCGGGGGCAGCGCGGAGCACGAGGGCGACGTGGTGCTGCTGCTCCCGTGCGACGGTACCGGTCCGGGTGAGGCGGCCCGCATCGCGGCCGGGCAGCTCGGCCAGCTGGCCGGCGCACCGGTCACGGTGGCCGGCGCCGGGCCGGCTGCCGGGCCGCGGGCCATCGCCGACGGGCACGCCGAGGCCCTGCGCTGCCTGCGGGCGCTGCACGTCCTCGGCCGCGACGGGCACGGGGCGAGTGTCACCGAACTGGGCTTTCTGGGCGTGTTGCTGGGTGACATGCACGACGTGGACGGCTTCGTCACGGCCACTTTGGGACCGCTGCTGGAGTACGACGCCCAGCGCGGCACCCATCTGGTGCGCACGCTGCGCGCCTACTTCGACTGCGGCGGGAGCCTGAGCCGGGCGAAGGAGGAGCTGCACGTGCACGTGAACACGGTCGTGCAGCGCCTGGACCGCATCCAGGCGCTGCTCGGCCCCGACTGGCACACCCCCGAACAGACGCTGGAACTCCAGCTCGCCCTGCGCTTGCAACTGATGTCGGGTGCCTGACGCCCCAACGGGCGTGCGCGAGAACGTCCCGGGGCCGACGCGCGGTTCTTCCGGTCCCGCGAGGCCCCGGAGGGGAGCCTGCCCGGGTCACCGTGACGGCGTGCCGCCAGGCCCCTCGGTTCCCCCCACACCGGCCGCGGCCAGCAGGTGCTGTGCCACGACCCGGGCGCCCTCGTCGCCGATGATGATCGTGTAGTGGTTGGTGCCGGGGACGAGCTGCGTGCGGACCATGCGTGGATCGAGGCCGGCGGCGCCGAGCCGTTGCTCGTCGTACAGGCCCAGCGGCTCGTCCATCAGGCCGCGTTCCGCCCACAGCAGCACGGCCGGGCGGGGCAGCCGGTGCACCGCGCCCGACACCTCCGCACCGAGTTGGTCCACGCCGTCGACGCGGACCGCCTCCAGGCTGCAGGACGAGCGCAGTTCGGGCTCCTGCCCGACGAGATCGCGCTGGATGTAAGCATCCACCCACGGTGACCAGAAGCCGGCGAATGCCGGATGCGACTGCCAGAACGCACGGTAGGCCTCCCGGTCCGGGAACGTCATCGACAGCCGTCGCATGGCCGGGCCGATCACCGACGTGATCAGCTCGTCGGGATCCAGCCCGGCGGGAACGGGGAAACCCACGCCGCCGTCCACCAGCAGCAGGCCCGTCAGCAGGTGCGGGTGGCGTACCGCGGTCAGGGCCGCCGCGAAGGCGCCCATGGAGTGGCCGGTCAGCACCACCCGCCCAGCGCCCAGCGTGTCCACCACGGCTGCCATGTCGTCGGCGTGGGCCACGATGCCGTACGGGCCGGGCAGTCGCCCGCTGCGGCCCCGGCCGCGTAGGTCGGGCGCCACCAGGGTGATCCGGCGAGCCAGGTGGTGGGCGACGCGCGCCCAGCTCAGGCCGTTGGCCGTGATGCCGTGCAGAGCCAGGACCACCGGCGCGCCCGGGTCGTCGGCCGGCCAGCGCGACACGGCCAGCTTCCCGCCGGGCACCGGCACCTGAAACTCCTCGCGCACCGGTGCGGCCCCCTGCTGTCCGGCCGTCGCGCCGTTCTGCGGACTGGGAACCATCACGCAATGACCTCCTCGCGGTCGGCGGTGGCGCGGGACGTGTGGGCGGCGCGCAGCCGGGCCGGGAGCCGCGCCACGCCGCCCGGCAGCAGGTATATCACCGCGACGAACAGCGCACCGAGCAGGAACAGAGGCTGCGACAGCGGCACACGGACCACGGCGGGCAGACCGGCGACCGCGTTCGATCCGGCCAGGTCGGCGAGCCGGTGGTCGGCCCAGGTGTAGAGGATGCCTCCGATCATGGGGCCCCACCGGCTGCCCGAACCGCCCAGCACCACCATCACCAGCAGGGACAGGGTGAAGTCGGAGGTGGTCGTCTGCGGGGTGGCGCCGCCGGTCAGCAACAGGTAGACGACGCCGCCGAGCGCGGCCAGGGTGCCGGCCAGGACGAAGGCGACCAGCTTGAAGCCGTACGGGCGAAGCCCCAGCACCTCTACCCGGCGCTCGTTCTCCTTGATGCCCTCCCAGACCCGGCCGACGGGTGAGCGGACCACCCACTGCACGGCGGCCAGCACCACCACGAGGTAGGCCAGGGCGATCCAGTACAGGTTGGCGGTGTGCTCGATGCCGACCAGTGCGGCGGGCAGCCTGTCCGCGGGTGCGGCCCTGCCCTCCTCACCGCCGGTGACGCCGCCGGGGTCGCGCTGCACGAGGATCGAGGCGGCCTGCGCGAAGGCCAGGGTGACCATGGAGAATCCGATGCCGCTGACGCGGAGGCTGACCGCTCCCAGCAGGGCGGACAGCACCACGCCCGCGAGCAGTCCGAGCAGCGCCGACGCGGCGAACGGCAGACCCGCCTCCAGCATCACGGTGTTGGTGACGTAGGTGCCGGCTGCGAAGTACAGCGCATGTCCGAAGGACAGCAGCCCGGTGCGGCCGAGCAGCAGGTCGTAGCCGGTGGCCAGGCCGCCGAAGAGCAGGCACAGGGCCAGCAGTTGCAGGTTGCCGGGGCCGCCGATCGGCCCGTCGAGCAGGCCCGGCAGCGGCAGCGCGCTGTAGGGCACGGTGAAGAGCGCAACCAGCAGCAGGGCGGGCCACCAGCGGGTGGCTCGCCGTAGCCGCTCGGAGCGGGAGGCGACGGGGTGGTCCGCCGCGCGGGCCCGGCCGCGCGGCTGGGTGGCGGTGGTCATGCGAGCCTCCCGGTGAGCCCTCGCGGCCTGACGAGCAGGAGGGCGGCGAGCAGGACGACGACAGCGAGGTCGCCGAGTCCGGCGGTGGTGTAGTAGTTGGCGAACTGCTGGACGAGGCCCACGGCCACCGAGGCCAGTGCGGCGCCGGTGAGCGAGCCCATGCCGCCCGTCACGACGACCACGAAGGCGAAGATGAGCAGTGAAGTGCCCTGTTCGGGGTCGACGGAGCCGAAGTAGAGGCCGCCGAGGGCACCGCCGAGGGCCGCAGCCGCACCGCCGATGGCGAAGACCAGGGTGAAGGCCTTGCGCACGTCGACGCCGAGCGCGGTGACCATCGCCCGGTCCTCCACCCCCGCGCGGACGACCAGTCCGTGCCGGGTTCGGCCGAGGAACAGCTTGAGCGCGGTCAGCACGACCAGGGCCGCGCCGATCAGCACCGGGCGATTGAGCGGCACTTCGGCGCCCAGCAGGGCGAAGGTGCCGGACAGTGCCTTCGGCCCGGGGAGGGGGCGGGCGTCGGATCCCCAGATCGCGGACAGCAGGGCCGGTACGGCCAGGCCGACGCCCACCGTCGCGAGGACCTGCTCGCGGGGGCGGGTGTAGAGCGGGCGGATCACGGCGAGTTCGAGCAGTACGGCGGCTACGGTGCCCACGGCGGTGCCGAAGACGACGGCGAGGGCGAACCCGGCCCCTCCGGACCCGGCACCGGGCAGGTGGCCGGAGGCGGCCCACCAGGTGCCGTAGGCGCCGATGGACAGGAGGGCGCCGTGGGCGAAGTTGAGCACGTCCATCAGCCCGAAGATCAGCGACAAGCCGGAGGCGACCAGGAAGTACAGGGCGCCCAGGCCGAGTCCGGTGAAGGTGAGCAGCACGACGGTGGACATCAGGCGTCTGCCTCCGTGGTCCGGGCGGCGGAGCGCGCCGCGGTGCGATCAGGCGCACCGGCAGTCAGCCTTCCGGTGCTGCCGACACCGAGCAGCCGGTGGGCCGCCTCGGCGTCGGCGAGGAGGCCGGCGGCCGGCCCCTGGTGCGCGGTGCGGCCGTCGGCGAGGACGACGCAGTGGCGGGCGAGGCGGCGCACCACGGCGAGGTTCTGCTCCACGAGCAGAACCGGCACCGCCTCGGCGGCGCGCTCCAGCACCTGGGCGACCTCGGTGACCACCTTGGGCGCCAGGCCCTTGGTGGGTTCGTCGGCGATGATCAGCCGGTTGCCGTTGAGCAGAGTCCGAGCGATGGCGACCATCTGCTGCTGACCGCCGGACAGGGTGCCGGCGGCCTGCCGGGCGCGTCGCCTCAGCTCCGGGAAGAGCTCGTGGACCAGGTCGTAGGCCGGTTCTCCCGCGCCGGGCCGCTCGGCCAGGCGCAGGTTCTCGGCCACGCTGAGGGCGGCGAAGACGCCACGGTCCTCAGGGGCGTAGCCGATGCCCCGGCGCACCAGGGCATGGGTGGCAAGGCGCACCGTCTCCTCGCCGGCCAGCAGTACGCTGCCGGTCCGGGGCACCAGTCCGAGAATGCCGCGCACGGTGGTCGTCTTGCCGGCGCCGTTGCGGCCCAGGAGAGCAGTGGTGCCCGAGGCGGCCACCTCCAGATCGACGCCGTGCAGGATGTGCCTGCCCCCGATCACGACCCGCAGGTCGCGCACGGTCAGCAGCGGTGCCGGAGCAGGGGTCACAGCTCCTCCCCGAGGTAGGCCTGCTGCACGGTGGAGTCGGCCATCACGGACTGCGGTGTGTCCAGCGCCAGCAGCGTGCCGTGGTGCATCACGGCCAACCGGTCGGCCAGGTCCAGCAGCACGTCCATGTGGTGCTCGACCATGAGCACGGTCCGTCCCTCCTCCATGTGCAGCGACCTGATGAGTTCGGTCAGCGCGGGCACCTCCTCGGCGCTCACGCCCGCCATCGGCTCGTCCAGCAGCATCAGCCGGGGCTCGCCGACGAGCAGGACCGCGAGTTCGAGCTTGCGTTTCTCGCCGTGCGAGAGGGCATCTGCGCAGGTGTCCGAGCGGTGCGTGAGCTGAGTGCGGGCCAGCACCCGCTCGACCCGTTCCGGGTCGGTGTCAGCTCGGCGCCAAACCCGGTACGAACCGCCGTCGGCGGCCTGGGCCGCGAGCCTCACATGGTCGGCGACCGTCATACCCGGCCACAGGCTGGAGGTCTGGAAGGTGCGCCCGAGGCCGCGGCGGGCCCGAGCGTAGGCGGCCTCCGCGGTGATGTCGCGGCCGTCCAGTTCGATCGTGCCCCGGGAGACCGGGCTGAGCCCGCTGACCAGGTTGAACAGCGAAGTCTTGCCCGCGCCGTTGGGGCCGATGAAGGCGAGGAACTCGCCTTCGCGGACGTCGAAGGAGACGGAGTCGACGATGGTCGCGCCGCCGACCGTCCAGCCGATGTCCCGCAGCCGCAGCACCGGCGCCGGGACGGCACGGGTCTCCCCGGATTCCGCAGACCCCGCGGCGCTCGGTGACGTCGTGTTCGAGGAGGACATCGTCTCAGCCCGCCGTCCTCGCGGCCGGTGGGGCGACTGCTGTCATCGGGATGCTGTCGATCAGCTCGGGCCGGGCTGCGCTGCCGCTGCCCTTGAGCCGGGCCGTGAACATCGGTTGCAGCAGGGCGTGGTCCTTCGCGCGGATCTGCTCCCTGCCCTTGGGCCCGTCGAAGGTCCAGCCCTCCAACGCCCTGGCCATGGCCGTGGTGTCGGTGGCGCTGCCGGACTCGATCGCGTGCACGATCATCTGGGCGGCCGTGAAGCCGTCCGGGCTGAACAGGTCGGGGGTGCCGCCGGCCTTGGTGATGCCGTCGAGCATGGCCTTCTCCACCGGGTTGCCGCCGCCGGCGCCCGGGAAGTAGTGCGCAAGGAAGGCGACCTTGGAGCCGGCCGGGCCGAAGATCGGATACGAGGCGGTTCCCGCGAGTCCGGTGACGACCTTGCTCGCGTCCAGCACGCCCTGCTGGTTCAGCGCGGTCCACAAGGCGGGGGCGGTGGCGCCGGCCCAGGCGACGAACACCAGGTCCGGTTCACCGGCCCTGGTCTGGCGGGCGAAGGGCGTGAGGTCGGTGGCGCTCGGCGGGGCCAGCACGGAGCCGACGTGCGCGCCCTTCGCACCCAGGACGGCCTTCACCGCGGCCACGTTGGCCTGTCCGAACGCGGAGTTCTGGGCGAGCACGGTGACCTTCTTGTCTTTGGCGTCACCGAGCAGGGCCCCGGCGGCGAGGATGTCCTGGTACGACTGCCGGCCCGAGCGGAAGGTGTAGGCGTTGATGCCGGTGACCGCGTCGGTGGCGGCGGGGCCGCTGACGTAGAGCATCTTGTTCTGCGCGGCCAGCGGCGCCATCTGGAGTGCCACACCCGAGTCGGTGGTACCGGCGAGGATCTTGCAGCCCTTGCCCACGAGGGTCTTGGCCTCCGCTACCGCCTTCGCCGGGTCACCGGCGTCGTCCTGTTCGGTGACCCGGATCGGGTGGCCGCCGGCCTTGTTCGTGCCGTGCGTGGCGTAGGCCAGGCCTGCCTTGAAGCCTTCCTCGTACTGCTTGCCGTAGGCGGCCAGCAGTCCGCTGCGGGAGTAGACCAGCCCCACCTTCACGGGGGCGGACTTGCCGACCGAGTCGGCGGACTCGGTGCCGGCGGTGCCGGCCGAGGAGCAGCCCGCGACCAGGGCGCCGAGGGCGATCAGGGAGAGGGCGCGAACAGATCTGCTTCTGAAGGTGTCCGTGAGGCGGGAACGCATGCGATCGGCTCCTGAGAGTGTGTCGCCCGCCCGTCGCCGGGTTCCGCAGGACTTGTCCGGAACAGCGGCCTCGTACGCGACGACGGGAGTGCGGTGCGTGGTTGCCGGAACCCTAGGAGTGCCGTTCGACCGGCGGCATGTTGCCAATCACCGTTCTTTGAGGCCCGGTCATGGCGCTGACGCACATGGTCTGTGACGGTCGGCCCAGGCAAAGGTGAGCAACACCCGGTCCTGGCCGCGACGTGGTGAGGAGGCCGGGTCGACGAACGCAACACCCCGGTGGGGAAGGAAACGGCATGGACAAAGTGATGGCCGCGGCCGCGCAGGCAGTGGCGGACATCCCTGACGGTGCGACACTCGCGGTCGGCGGGTTCGGCCTGTGCGGCATACCGTCGACGCTGATCGCCGCGCTGACCGAGACGAGCGCGTCAGGCCTGCGGGTGGTGTCCAACAACTGCGGGGTGGACGACTGGGGGCTGGGACTGCTGCTGCGGTCCGGCCGGATCGCCCGGATGACCTCTTCCTACGTGGGTGAGAACAAGGAGTTCGCCCGCCAGTACCTGGCCGGCGAACTGGAGGTGGAGCTGACACCGCAGGGCACCCTCGCCGAGCGGCTGCGGGCCGGCGGCACCGGCATCCCCGCGTTCTACACCCCGGCAGGAGTGGGCACCCAGGTGGAGGAGGGCGGTCTGCCCTGGCGCCACAACGCCGACGGAAAGGTCGCGCTGGCCTCCCCGCCCAAGGAGACAAGGGAGTTCGGCGGTCGCCGCTACCTGCTGGAGGAAGCCATCACGGCCGACTTCGCCCTGGTGCGGGCCGCGGTCGCCGACCGGCACGGCAACTGCGTCTTCCACGCGGCGGCACGCAACTTCAACCCGCTGTGCGCGATGGCGGGACGGGTCACCGTCGTGGAGGCCGAACGCGTCGTGGAGGCCGGCGAACTGCCGCCGGACACCGTCCATCTGCCGGGCGTGTACGTGGACCGCGTGATCCGGGCCGACGACTCGCTGGACAAGCGCATCGAGCGCCGCACCGTGCGCCCTGCGCGCACCGGCGCTGAACCAGCCGTCTCGCGCACCCACTCCGAGGAGAACTGACCATGCCGCTCGACCGTGACCAGCTCGCCGCCCGCGCCGCCCGGGAGCTACGCGACGGCCAGTACGTCAACCTCGGCATCGGTCTTCCCACTCTGATCCCCAACCACCTGCCGGACGGGGTGCACGTGGTGCTGCACTCCGAGAACGGCATCCTGGGCGTGGGCCCCTACCCCTACGACGGCGAGGAGCACCCGGATCTGATCAACGCCGGGAAGGAGACGGTGACCACCGTCGCCGGCACCGCCTACTTCGATTCGGCCCTCTCCTTCGGCATGATCCGGGCCGGCCGAATCGACGTCTCCATACTCGGCGCCATGCAGGTATCAGCCCACGGCGATCTGGCCAACTGGATGATCCCCGGCAAGATGGTCAAGGGTATGGGCGGTGCCATGGACCTGGTCCACGGTGCCCGCAGGCTTCTGGTCGTGATGGAGCACGTCGCCAAAAACGGCAGTCCGAAGATCGTCGAGGAGTTGAGCCTTCCCGCCACGGGGCGCCGTGTGGTGGACCGGGTCATCACCGACCTGGCCGTCATCGATGTCGCCCCCGAAGGGCTGCGACTGGTGGAAACCGCTCCGGGCGTCACCGTGCGAGAGGTGATGGCCGCGACCGCCGCCCGCCTCCTCGTCGACCAGAGCTAGTCGGCGCTCGCATCCGGCTGCCCCGTCGCGACTCCCGTGTGAGTCGTCCTGTGCAGTGGCCTTTGACTGTCCAGATCAAAGTCGCCGCAGAGAAGAGGCACCCGGCAGGTGCAGGCTGCCGAACGGGATCGGCGGCTTGCCGTGCGGGCCGACGGCGAGAACCTGATCGGTCACGTGGGCGTGGTGCTGCTGCGGAAGGTTGTCCGCGAGGCCGTTGATGGATGCGCCCTGCCTCGCGGGCGCCTATGAAGTGGCCGCTCGACATCACCAGGAAGCGTTGCCGCGGGTGTTCGCCGGGCGCGTGCGCATCGTGGGTCCGGTCACCCAGCGGCACCACACACCTGCCTCCCCACACGGGGCCGGTGTGGCCCTCCAGGGCTCGCAGTTGTTCACCGGTGGTGGCATCCCTCAACTGCAGCTCGTTCTCACCGCCGCCACAACTCGCCAGGAGCGTACGGTCGCCCAGCGGCACGGCGCACAGGCCGAATACCAGGCTGCCCGCGTGCAAGGTCCGCAGTTCCCGACCGGTCTCGGGATCCCACAACCGCAACGTGCCGTCGTCGCCACCGCCGGCCGGGTGAGGTTGAAGTCCTGCTGGCCGGGGTGAGGCAGCGCACCCGTTCCGGCCGCCACCCCTCGCACGCGTCGCGCTCGGCGAGCCAGCGGTCCCCGCCGCCGCGCCATGCAGCCCTGCCACCCAAACCCACCTCTCCTCTCAACCCTCAGCCTCCCTCCAGCGTCAACCCCCTTAGAGAACGCTTGTGTTCACAAAGGTCGACTCGCTATCGTCGCATTTAGTGAACGCATACGTTCACTACTTCGTCTCTGGGGGACCTCCTGTGACGCATGATCAGATACAGACGCAGTCACCTTTGCCAGCTCCGCCGGACCCGGCCTCACGCTCGTCGCGCCCCGGCATCGCGCTCACGGTCATCGCTGCCTGCCAGCTGATGGTGGTACTTGATGCCACCATCGTTAACATCGCCTTGCCGCACATCCAGACCGCCCTGAACTTCTCAACCACCAACCTGACTTGGGTGGTCAGCGCCTACACCCTCACCTTCGGCGGCCTTCTCCTGCTCGGCGGCCGCGCCGGTGACATCCTCGGCCGCCGCCGGGTCTTCATCGCCGGCATCCTGCTCTTCACCTTCGCCTCGCTCCTCGGCGGACTCGCCCAGGAACCCTGGCAGCTGCTGGCCGCGCGTGTCCTACAGGGCATGGGCGGCGCGATCGCATCGCCCACCTCGCTCGCGCTCATCACCACCACGTTCCCCGAAGGACCGGAACGCAACAGGGCGTTCGGCATCTTCGCGGCCGTCTCCGCGGGTGGCGGCGCCCTCGGCCTCTTGGCCGGCGGACTGCTCACCGAGTGGCTCAACTGGCGCTGGGTGCTCTTCGTCAACGTGCCCATCGGCATCCTCATCGCGGCGCTCGCACCGCGCTACATCAACGAGTCCGAGCGCCACCCCGGGCGCTTCGACCTCACCGGAGCGGCCACCTCGACGCTCGGTATGGTCGCCCTGGTCTACGGGTTCATCAGGGCGGCATCCGACGGCTGGCGGGACTCCCTCACGCTCGGCGCGTTCGGCGCGGCCGTGGTGCTCCTCGCCGCCTTCATGCTCGTAGAGACCCGCGCCAAGGAACCGATCACCCCGCTACGGATGTTCGCCAACCGCAACCGCTCAGGCACGTACGTGATCATGATCAGCCTCGCCGCAGCGATGTTCGGCATGTTCTTCTACATCGTGCTGTTCGTGCAGAACGTGCTGAGCTACTCCCCCATCCGTGCCGGCCTGGCCTTCCTGCCTGTCACCGTCGTCATCGCGTTGGGCGCGGGGATATCACAGCGGCTTCTGCCTAGGTTCGGTCCCAAGCCGTTCCTGATCACCGGCGCCACTCTCGTCGCCATCGGACTGGCCTGGCAGTCGCTGATCGACTCAGGTAGCTCGTACGTCGGCGGAGTGCTCGGCCCGATGCTGATCTTCGGCTTCGGCATGGGGCTCAACTTCGTCACCGTCACCGTGACCGCCGTCTCCGGCGTCGCTCCACACGAGGCGGGCGCGGCCTCCGCCCTGCTCAATGCGACCCAGCAGGTGGGCGGTTCACTCGGTCTGTCCATCCTGACCACCGTCTTCGGCTCGGCCAGCCGGGACGAGGCGACCAAGCAGGTCGCGTCGTTCATGGCCCAGGCCTCACCCGAGCAGAAGGCTGCGTTCGCCAAGACCCACCAGCTGCCGGCCCCGTGGAGCCACGAAGTCCTCGCACACGGCATCTCCACGGCCTTCATCCCGGCCGTCGCCATGGCGGTCCTCGCACTCGCCGTCGCCGCTGTCGTCGTACGCGTCCGCAAGAGCGACCTGGCGGCCCTGAGCGGCGCGGGTGGTGCCCCGGCCGTGTAAGCCCCGCGGTCCCCGTTCACGGCGCCCGTGACTGAACGCCCCGTCCGCCACGGGTTCGTCGGCCCACGGGCGTCGTGGGGCGCCCCGAGCCACGGGGCTGGGCGTCCCCGGCCAGGACCGTCATCGTCGCCGCATGACGTCACGCCGCCGACGTCAATCGGAACCTGATAACGCGCATCGGAACGTCACCGGACGCGACGACTGTGAACATCGCGCTCCCGCCCGTTCAAGAGGCGCTCAAGTTCAGCACCACGGACCTCACGTGGGTGGTCAGCGCCTACACGCTCACCTTCGGCGGCCTGCTGCTCCTCGGCGCGCGGGCCGGCGTGACGGCGGCCATCGCCGTCGGCGCCGGACTCTCGCAGCGGTTCCTGCCCGTCCTGGGTCCGAAGCCGTTCATGATGACCGGTTCGGCACTCGTGGTCGTCGGACTCACCTGGCAGACCTTCATCACGCCGGACAGCTCCTATCTCGGCGGAATCCTCGGGCCCACGCTGGTCTTCGGCATGGGGCTGAAATTCGTGACGGCGACCGTCACCGCGGTCTCCGGTGTCGCCCAGCACGAGGCCGGAGCGGCTTCCGGGCTGCTCAACGCCATGCAGCAGGTGGGCGGTTCGCTGGGGCTGTCCATCCTGACCACGGTGTTCGGCTCGGCGAGCAAGGACGAGGCGAAGAAGCAGCTGCCGAAGTCCCTCGCCGGGGGTTCGCCCGAGCAGAAGGCCGAGTTCGCCAAGACCCATCAGCTGCCGGCGCAGTGGGGGAACGAAGTGCTCGCGCACGGCATCTCGACCGCGTTCATCCCCGCGGCCGTCATGGCCGGGCTCGGGCTCCTCACCGCCTGGCTGGTGATCAAGGTCCGCAAGAGCGACCTCGAAGCGCTCGCCGGCACAGCGGGCCCGGGGTTGGGCTGAACTCACCGGGTCCGCACGGAACCGCGGACGGCCGGGCCTCCACCGGGGACCAGACGGCGGAGACCGAGGTCCGGCCACCCGCATCACGCCGGTCCGCGCCACGGCCGTATTCGCCACGGCCGTATTCGTCTTCGTCACGGCCGTACGCATCACGGCAGTACGCACCACGGCCCGCATTGCGGCCGTCGGCGCCGCGATCATCAGCATGGCGCAGACCATCAGAAGGGCCGGTCCGACCCACACCACCCACACCTCCCCGCGCATAGGCCTCCCGTCCGCCTCCCGGCACATTCGCCTGTGGCGGCTGTCGGGAAAACGCCCGACGGTCACGCAGAGTTCCCATCGGGTACGGAGAGTTTCCTACGCGGACCGCGGTATTCGGCGCCGACCCCGCAGATGCCGGGGCCGGACGCGGCCTCGGAGCGACGAGGCGCTGCGCTGGCGCGGCGGCGCGGTCCGACGAGTCTCCGCACGAGCAGACTCCGAAGAGTCGCCGAACCGCGTCGTCACCGTCACTGTCCGCACACGGTACGGACCAGGGTCCGCGCACGGTCTGCACCCGACCTCAGCCGGTCACCCGCCGACGCCGGTCCCCGCCTCCGTCGGCATCCACTCCGGCAGCGCCTCCGTCCGCTCCGCCCAAGCGGTCGGCGGCGCTCCCGCCCTGCCGCCCGCGAGCACGCCGCCCACGATGGCGCAGGTGGTGTCCACGTCGCCGCCCGCCTGGGCGGTCGCCCAGAACGCCGTCTCGTAGTCGCCGAGGGCACGAGCCGCCGACCAGAGGGCGAAGGGGACGGTGTCATGGGCGCTCGTACGACGTCCGCAGCCCAGGACAGCCGCGACGGTGCCCGCGTCGGCGTAGTCGAGCATGTCGCGGGCGCGCCGCAGGCCCTGGCCGACGGCGCTCTTGGGGACCAGGGCGACGACCCCGTCGAGGAGTGCCTCGGGGCTCGGCGGGCCGCCGGGCGCGGCTGCCAGCGCCGCTGCGGCCGCCACGGCCATGGCGCCGGCCACGGCCTCCCGGTGCTGGTGGGTGGGGTAGGCGGAGATCTCGGCCTGGTGCGTGGCCTGCTCCGGATCGTCCGCGTACCAGGCGCCCAGGGGGGCGATCCGCATCGCCGCGCCGTTGCCCCACGATCCGCGCCCGTCGAAGAGCCCGGCGGCCAGCTCGCGCCAGTCGCCACCCTCCCGGACGAGGCGCAGCAGGCGGTTGACGGCGGGGCCGTAGCCCCGGTCGAAGTCGTGATGCACGGCGAAGGAGCGGGCCAGCGCGTCCTGGTCGACGCGATCGTGGGTGACCAGGACGGCGACGACGGAACATGCCATCTCGGTGTCGTCGGTCCACTGCCAGGGAGCCGTGGGCAGCTCCCGGCGCTTCAGCAGCGGGTAGTTCACGGGCACGAAGAACTGCGAGCCCAGCGCGTCGCCGACCGCGAGTCCGCGCAGGCTGGCCAGGGCGCGCTCCAGGCGCCCCGGGATCGGGGATTCAGAGGAGGAGGTCATCGCGGTCAGCCTAGCCGCTCATCCAGTAGGGCTCGGGGTCCCGCCAGCGGTCGAACGGCTGGTTGAGCGTGTACTTGCCGTCGTCTCCGAGAACGAGCATCCGCATCTCGGCGTTCCCGGGATTGGAGAGCGACTCGAACTCCGCGACCGTCCAGTGGAACCAGCGCATGCAGAACAGCCGCATCGCCAGGCCATGGGTCACCAGGAGCACGTTCGGCGGGTGGTCCGGCGCCTCGAAGCTGCGGAACAGGCTCTCCAGGAAGCCGCCGACGCGGTCGTACACGTCGGCCCCCGACTCACCCTGGGGGAAGCGGAAGAAGAAGTGCCCGTACGCGTCCCGGTACGTCTTCTGCAGCCTTACGTCGTCGCGGTCCTGCCAGTTTCCCCAGTCCTGCTCTCGCAGCCTGGGCTCCTCGCGTACGCGTATGTGGTCCGGGTCGAGGTGGAAGGCGCGGAGGGTCTCGTGCGTACGGCGGTACGGGGAGACGTACACGCTGACGCGCTCCTGGCCGAAGATCTCCCGGACGCGCTTTCCGGTCTCTTCGGCCTGCCGCCAGCCCCGCTCGGTCAGGGCCAGCGCGTGGTCGGGTTGCCGCTCGTACACGGAGTCGTCGACATTGCCGGTTGACTCGCCGTGCCGGACGAGGACGATGCGCCGTGGTCGTGCCATGCCAAAACCCTAGATCGAGTGACGAAAAATCGAGCACTCGGAGGGGCCTCATACGGCGCAGGTCACACAAATCGAGGGTTGGATAATCAAACGATCCAGCTCGGCTCGAGCTCCACGATGTCGCCCGTGAGGCCGGCGATGTCGGCCTCCGTCTGGGCCCGCAGCGCCAGCCGCTCCACCCGTTCGGTGCGGTACTTGCCGTGCTCGGCCGCCGACCGCCACATCGAAAGGATCAGGAACTCGTGCTCCGGCGCCTCCGCGAACATGCCGCGGATCATGCCGGGCGAGCCGGCCATCGCCGGGTTCCAGACCTTCTCCTGCATCAGCGTGAAGTGCTCGACACGCTCCTCGTGCACCCGGCAGAGAGCCACCCGGACCAGGTCGCTGTCGGTGAAGCGGGGCTCGAAACCGGTCTTCACGTCGAACCGGTACTCGAACAGCTTGACCTGCTGATCCTTGTACGTGCCGGACTGGGACGCGGCCAGGCGGTCGTGCGAGCGCGCCATGAAGGAGTCGTAGAAGGCACGGCTCTCCCAGAAGGCGAAGATGTGCGCGACTCCCGGTCGCTGCCGACTCCAGCCCCCGCCCTGTCCCCGAAATCCCGGCTCCCCCGGAAGCCCCGCCCATTTCCGCTGCCCCCGCTCGAAGCCCCGGCGGTCAACCACGGTGCAGCGAATCCACTTGACCAGCACCGCGCCATCGTAAGGCCACAGGGCGTGGCGTCGGTCACGCTCCGGCTGAGATCACCCGCGCATGCGCCCCCGCGCACGTGGCACGATGGACAAAGAGCCTTGGCAAACCATCAGTTGGGGTAGTGACCTCTAGGGGGAAGGGGACGCATGGTGAGCGGTTTCAGCAAGGCGCTCCGCAAGGTCGAGGTCGCGGTGAAGTGGGATCCCAGCCCTTCCGGGCAGCCGCCCACCGATCTCGACGTCGTCGCCGGGACGTTCACGACGGCCGACCCGTACGGAGCTCCGGCCTATCTGGTGCACTTCGACAGCCGTTCGCCCGACGGCACGATTTTCCTCAACCGGGACAGTCAGGACGGCAAGGGCTTCGGCTGGGACGAGGTGATGACGCTCGAACTGGAGCGGCTCGACAGCCGGTACGCGCGTGTGGTCGTCGGAGTGGTCATCCAGCAGCGGGTCACGCACCGGACGTTCGTCAACGTCCTGAACCCGGCCGTCCGTGTCCGTGAGGGCTACAACGTGCTGGCCGAGGACGACTTCGGTTCGGTCCTCGGGGCGACGGCGGCCACCGTCGCGGAGTTCGTGCGCGACGGGGCCGGCGACTGGAGCTTCCGGCCGGGGCTGCACGGGTTCGAGGACGACCCGGTGGTCTTCAGCCGGGAGATGGGCGGACTCGGCCGCCCTTGACGGCGGCCGGCCCGCCGCCGGTGACAGACGAACAGTAAGGGGCGCCGGCCATGGCCGGCGCCCCTTACTTCACATCACCGCGAATCGTCAGCTGCAGCCGCTGGTCGAGCCGCAGCCCTCGCAGATGTAGCAGGAACCGGCCCGCTGCATCTTCGTACCGCAGGAGAAGCAGAGCGGGGCGTCGGCCTGGATGCCCAGCTGCATCTCCACCAGTTCGGCACTGGTGTGCGCCTGCCTCGGGGCGGGCTTGGCCACCTCGATCTTCGGGGCGGCGACGGCCTTCAGCTCCTGGGCGCGCGGCGCCGACTGGGCCAGGCCCTCGACGTCGACGTCGTCATCGTCGATGGACGGCTCGTACGAACCGGTCTCCAGGTGCCGCTGGCGCTCCTCGGCGGAGTGGATGCCGAGCGCGGAGCGCGTCTCGAACGGCAGGAAGTCCAGCGCCAGGCGACGGAAGATGTAGTCGACGATCGACTGCGCCATCCGCACGTCCGGGTCGTCCGTCATGCCGGCCGGCTCGAAGCGCATGTTGGTGAACTTCGAGACGTACGTCTCCAACGGCACGCCGTACTGGAGGCCGACGGAGACCGCGATGGAGAAGGCGTCCATCATGCCCGCGAGGGTCGAGCCCTGCTTGGACATCTTCAGGAAGACCTCGCCCAGGCCGTCGTCCGGGTAGGAGTTGGCCGTCATGTAGCCCTCGGCACCGCCGACGGTGAAGGACGTGGTGATGCCGGGACGACCCTTCGGGAGGCGCTTGCGGACCGGACGGTACTCGATGACCTTCTCGACCGTCTCGCGGATGGTCGCCTCGGTCTTCGCAGCGACCTCCTCCTTCTCCTTCTCCTTGGTCTTGGCGGAGAGCGGCTGGCCGACCTTGCAGTTGTCGCGGTAGATCGCGAGCGCCTTGACGCCGAGCTTCCAGGCCTCGAAGTAGATCTCCTCGACCTCCTCGACCGTCGCCGACTCCGGCATGTTGACCGTCTTGGAGATGGCGCCGGAGATCCACGGCTGGATCGCGGCCATCATGCGGACGTGGCCCATCGGGGAGATGGCGCGCTCGCCCATGGCGCAGTCGAAGACCTCGTAGTGCTCGTGCTTGAGGCCGGGAGCGTCGATCACGTTGCCGTTCTCGGCGATGTGGGCGACGATCGCCTCGATCTGCTCCTCCTGGTAGCCCAGACGGCGCAGGGCCTGCGGGACCGTGCCGTTGACGATCTGCATCGAGCCGCCGCCGACCAGCTTCTTGAACTTCACCAGGGCGAGGTCGGGCTCGACGCCGGTGGTGTCGCAGGACATGGCCAGACCGATGGTGCCGGTCGGGGCGAGGACGGACGCCTGGGAGTTGCGGAAACCGTTCCTCTCACCGAGACGCACGACGTCCTGCCAGGCCTCCGTGGCGGCGGCCCAGACCGGGGTGTCCAGGTCGTCCACGCGGACGGCGACGGTGTTGGCGTCGGCGTGCTGCTGCATGACGCGGTTGTGGGCGTCGGCGTTGCGGGCGTAGCCGTCGTACGGGCCGACGACCGCGGCGAGTTCGGCGGAGCGCTTGTAGGCGGTGCCGGTCATCAGGGAGGTGATGGCACCGGCCAGCGCGCGGCCGCCGTCGGAGTCGTAGGCGTGGCCGGTCGCCATCAGCAGGGCGCCGAGGTTGGCGTAGCCGATGCCGAGCTGGCGGAAGGCGCGGGTGTTCTCGCCGATCTTCTGGGTCGGGAAGTCCGCGAAGCAGATGGAGATGTCCATCGCGGTGATGACGAGCTCGACGACCTTCGCGAAGCGCTCGACGTCGAAGGACTGGGTGCCCTTGCCGTCGTCCTTCAGGAACTTCATCAGGTTCAGCGAGGCGAGGTTGCAGGACGTGTTGTCCAGGTGCATGTACTCGCTGCAGGGGTTCGAGCCGTTGATCCGGCCGGACTCCGGGCAGGTGTGCCAGTGGTTGATCGTGTCGTCGTACTGGATGCCCGGGTCGGCGCAGGCCCAGGCGGCCTCGGCCATCTTGCGGAACAGGCTCTTGGCCTGGACCTCCTCGATGACCTCGCCGGTCATCCGGGCGCGCAGACCGAACTGCCCGCCCTGCTCGACCGCCTTCATGAACTCGTCGTTCACGCGGACCGAGTTGTTGGCGTTCTGGTACTGGACGGAGGTGATGTCGTCGCCGCCCAGGTCCATGTCGAAGCCCGCGTCACGCAGGGCGCGGATCTTCTCCTCCTCCTTGACCTTGGTCTCGATGAAGTCCTCGATGTCAGGGTGGTCGACGTCGAGGATGACCATCTTGGCGGCGCGGCGGGTGGCACCGCCGGACTTGATGGTGCCCGCCGAGGCGTCGGCGCCGCGCATGAAGGAGACCGGTCCTGAGGCGTTGCCGCCGGAGGAGAGCAGCTCCTTGGAGGAGCGGATGCGGGACAGGTTCAGGCCGGCACCGGAGCCGCCCTTGAAGATCATCCCCTCTTCCTTGTACCAGTCGAGGATCGACTCCATGGAGTCGTCGACGGACAGGATGAAGCAGGCGGAGACCTGCTGGGGCTGCGGGGTGCCCACGTTGAACCACACGGGGCTGTTGAAGCTGAAGATCTGGTGCAGGAGGGCGTACGCCAGCTCGTGCTCGAAGATCTCGGCGTCGGCGGGCGAGGCGAAGTACCTGTGGTCCTCACCGGCCTTCCGGTACGTCTTCACGATGCGGTCGATCAGCTGCCTGAGGCCGGTCTCGCGCTGCGGGGTGCCGACGGCACCCCGGAAGTACTTGCTGGTGACGATGTTGACCGCGTTCACCGACCAGAAGTCGGGGAACTCGACGCCACGCTGCTCGAAGTTGACCGAGCCGTCGCGCCAGTTGGTCATGACGACGTCACGGCGCTCCCAGCTCACCTCGTCGTACGGGTGCACGCCGGGGGTGGTGTGGATGCGCTCGATACGCAGTCCCTTGGTGGCCTTGGTGCCCTTCGCGCGGGAACTCCGTGCCGGACCGCTCGCCGTCTCTGTCATGCCGCCTCCCTGTACGGGCTAAAACGCCCTGAAATGCCACGATGTTCCCGTGACACACTGTTCTGTTTGCGCGTCGCGAGTGCCCTCAGCCGCCACCCGCGACAAGTCCTGGATCGCCGTCCGACAACCGGATCCGGGCCCTCCGCCCGGTTCCTGTCCGCCCTTCAGCCGGCGACGTGAACGGGTGCGGGCACCTGCACGCCTCCGCCCCGCCCGTGATCGTCCCCCCGGCCCCCCGCTCCCGCGTCTTCCTCGTCCGCGACGGGGTCCTGGGCCGCCCGCCTGAGCTCCGCGATCGCGGCCTCGAAGTCCTCGAGCGAGTCAAACGCCCGGTAGACGGAGGCGAATCGCAGGTAGGCGACCAGATCGAGCTCCTGCAACGGGCCGAGTATGGCCAGCCCCACGTCGTGGGTGGTCAGCTCGGCGCTCCCGGTGGCCCGCACCGCTTCCTCGACCCGCTGGCCGAGCTGGGCGAGTGCGTCCTCGGTGACAGGCCGTCCCTGGCATGCCTTGCGCACGCCGTTGATGACCTTGGTACGACTGAACGGCTCGGTGACCCCGGACCGCTTGACCACCATGAGCGAGCACGTCTCCACGGTCGTGAAACGACGGGAGCAGTCCGGACACTGGCGGCGCCTGCGGATCGACGTGCCGTCGTCGGTCGTACGACTGTCGACCACGCGGCTGTCGGGGTGCCTGCAGAAGGGGCAGTGCATGATCTCCAACCCTCCTCACAGCAGACTCAATGGCCTCGCTGGGCCACATGAGCCCCCGAAGCAGCCCCCAGCATAGGCGATCCCAGAGGGACCGGAGCCCCGGGGGACCACAACTTGTGGGCAGCCGTAGCAATCCAACCACTAGATGTGGTGATGGGCAGACACATCACCAGGTTGCGCGTGTCGCACACGTACCGCTACGGCGGATACGGAGATACGGTGGGCGCCGCACGGAGGTCACGTGCGACTCCGGCGCAGATAGGGACGGTCATCCCGGTCGGCGGCGGTCCGGATGGCAGACTGGGCACGCACACCCACGAGGCCGTCCCTCGGCGGTGAAGAGTACAACAATGGGCCCTTTTGACTGCCGGGTGTCGCGTGAGCCATACACCCAGACATGCGATCACGTACGGTGAACCACGTTTTTTCACTCGAACGTGTGTTTGGCGCAACCTTTCGAAAGCAACTACCGTTGTCCAGCAGGGAGACCATCGAGAGGGGCCGACGTGACCACGACCGCAGACAGTGCCACCATCACCGCCCAGGACCGCTCCCAGGGCCGACTCGACCCGGTGCATGCGGTGAACGAAGCCGTGAATCCCGAGGGACACAAGCGGTCCCTGCCGGGCCGACCTCCAGGCATCCGGGCGGACAGCTCGGGCCTCACGGACCGGCAGCGCCGGGTGATCGAGGTGATCCGGGACTCGGTACAGCGGAGGGGCTACCCGCCGTCGATGCGGGAGATCGGCCAGGCCGTCGGCCTGTCCAGCACGTCCTCCGTGGCGCACCAACTGATGGCACTGGAGCGCAAGGGCTTTCTGCGCCGCGACCCGCACCGCCCGCGTGCGTACGAGGTACGCGGCTCCGACCAGGCCGTGACCGTGCAGCCCACGGACACCGCCGGCAAGCCCGCCGCGTCGTACGTCCCGCTGGTCGGCCGGATCGCCGCCGGCGGGCCGATCCTCGCCGAGGAGTCGGTCGAGGACGTCTTCCCCCTCCCCCGGCAGCTGGTCGGCGACGGCGAGCTGTTCGTGCTCAAGGTCGTCGGTGACTCCATGATCGAGGCCGCGATCTGCGACGGCGACTGGGTCACCGTCCGCCGCCAGCCGGTGGCCGAGAACGGCGACATCGTCGCGGCCATGCTCGACGGCGAGGCCACCGTGAAGCGCTTCAAGCGCGAGGACGGCCACGTCTGGCTCCTCCCCCACAACGCCGCCTACGAGCCGATCCCCGGCGACGACGCGACCATCCTGGGCAAGGTCGTCGCGGTCCTGCGGCGCGTGTGACGCCCGCGGCGGGCGGTCATCCCGCCCGCCCTCCGACCGGGCCCCGGGACCCCTGCGCCGGTTCCGGGGCCCTGCACTGCCCGGACCCCGGCGACCGCCCGCGTGCCATCGCGGGTTAGCCTGACCGGCGCCGGTCAGGCTAACCCGCGATCACTCCGCCTCCGCCTGCCGTGCTGCCGCGTCGATCGCCGCCAGCGACCTGCGGACCTGGTTACGGTCCGTGGTGTACCAGAAGTCGGGCAGCGAGGACTTGAGGTACCCGCCGTACCGCGCCGTGGCCAGCCGCTGGTCGAGCACGGCGACCACACCGCGGTCCCCCGACGCACGTACGAGCCGCCCGGCGCCCTGGGCCATCAGGAGCGCGGCGTGCGTGGCGGCGACCGCCATGAAGCCGTTGCCGCCGGCGTCCTCGACGGCCTTCTGCCGCGCGCTCATCAGCGGGTCGTCCGGGCGGGGGAACGGGATCTTGTCCATGACGACCAGCTGACAGCTGGGGCCGGGGACATCGACGCCCTGCCAGAGCGACAGCGTGCCGAAGAGGCAGGTCCTGGGATCCGCGGCGAAGTTCTTGATCAGTTCGCCGAGGGTCTCCTCGCCTTGGAGGAGCACCGGGAAGTCGGGAATCCGGACGCGCAGCTCCTCGGCGGCCTGCTGGGCAGCGCGCATCGAGGAGAAGAGGCCGAGGGTGCGGCCGCCGGCGGCCTGGATCAGCTCGGTCAGTTCGTCGAGCATGTCGGCGCGATCGCCGTCCCGCGCGGGGCGGGACAGATGCTTGGCGACGTAGAGGATGCCCTGTTTCGGATAGTCGAAGGGCGAGCCGACGTCGACGCCCTTCCACTGCGGAAGGTCCTCGCCCTCGGTGCCCTCCGGAGCAAGGCCCAGGGACGCGCCGACACCGTTGAAGTCGCCGCCGAGCTTGAGGGTCGCCGAGGTGAGGACGACCGAACGGTCCGCGAAGAGCTTCTCCCTGAGCAGGCCGGACACCGACATCGGGGCGACCCGGAGGGAGGCGCCGAAGCGGTCGTGGCGTTCGTACCAGACGACATCCCACTCGGAGCCGTTCACGATCCGCTCGGCCACGTCGTGCACGCCCTCCACGGAGGCCAGCGCCTGCTTGCGAACCGCGTCCTCGTCCTGGACCGACTTGTCGCGAGTGGTACCGAGCGCGGAGATCACGGTGCGGGCGGCGTCCCGGAGCGCCGCCAGGGCGTAACCGAGATCCTCCGGAATCTCCTCCAGGCGGCCCGGCAGCGCCAGCTCCATCAGCCGCTCGAAGCCCTCGGCGGCGGTCTGGAGCTGGTCGGCGGCCTTCTCGTCGACCAGCTTGGCGGCGCGCCGGACCGCGCGGTTGACCTGGCCCGGGGTGAGTTCACCGGTGGCGACGCCGGTGACACGGGAGACCAGTTCGTGTGCCTCGTCCACGATCAGCACCTCGTGCTGCGGGAGCACCGGGGCGCCCTCGATGGCGTCGATCGCGAGCAGGGCGTGATTGGTCACGACCACCTCGGCGAGCTTCGCGCGCTCACGGGCCATCTCGGCGAAACACTCGGCGCCGTAGGCGCACTTGGACGCGCCGAGGCACTCCCGGGAGGAGACCGAGACCTGCGCCCAGGCCTTGTCCGAGACACCCGGTGTGAGGTCGTCGCGGTCGCCGTTCTCCGTCTCGTCGGCCCAGTCGCGCAGGCGCAGCAGGTCCTGACCGAGCTTGCTGGTGGGCGCGGCCGCCTCGAACTGGTCGAAGAGGCCCTCCTCCTCGTCCTGCGGCATGCCCTCGTGCAGCCGGTGCAGGCACACATAGTTCGACCTGCCCTTGAGCATGGCGAACTCCGGGCGCCGGCGCAGCAGCGGGTGCAGGGCGTCGACGGTGCGCGGCAGATCCCGCTCCACGAGCTGCCTCTGCAGGGCGAGGGTCGCCGTCGCGACGACCACCCGCTCTCCGTGGGCGAGCGCGGGCACCAGGTAGCCGAGCGACTTTCCGGTGCCGGTGCCGGCCTGGACCAGCAGATGGGATCCGTCGTCGATCGCTTCGGCGACCGATTCGGCCATGGTCACCTGGCCGGGGCGCTCCGTACCGCCGACAGCTGTGACAGCGGCATGCAGGAGTTCGGGGAGTGAGGGCTTCGTCATAGCGCGACCACCCTACGGCCCGGCACTGACAACCGGGCGATCAAGGCGGGGACAGGGGGTGGGATCAGGCCCGGGTCCCTGGACGGCGGACCAAGGGCCCAAGGGCCAACGGGCAACGGGCTCTGGGCAAGAGGGTGGGGCTTGCCGGATGTCGAAGTGCTCGGAAATCTTTCGGACGGCCGGGAACTCGATCGGTCGCCGCTTCGTACTACATGTGTACACACAATCACTCAGCGCTACATCAGATGACGTAGGGACCGGTCCCGGATCATGAGAGCGGCGCGTTTGGCAGGCAGGTCGACCTCGGACGCGTAGCGGAAGCCCGCCTTGAGGAACGCGGCCACGGAGGGGGTGTTATGGAGGTCGGGTTCGGCGACGACACGCGCACAGGCGGGGCGATGGTCGAGTACGAGATCGGCCACGGCTCTGAGCAGGGCGGACCCCAGTCCCCGTCCTCGGTCGGCGACCTCGCCGACGAGGAGATGGACTCCGGTGTCGTGCGGGCGGGCCGGATAGTGGCGGGCGAGCGGGTCCAGGTCCGCCCGGTAGATCTCCCAATAGCTCATCGGGGTGCCGTCGAGCATGCCCAGGCACGGCACGCTGCGTCCGTCCCCCGCGAGCTGGGCCCGCAGATGATCCTCCGTCTGCGCCCGTGAGCCGGCCAGCTGCCAGAACGCGGCCACGCCCGGGTCGTTCATCCAGCCGCTGATGATCGGCAGGTCGCGTTCGACGTGAACCGGCAACAGGTGGAAGAGGCCGACCGGGGTCTTGATGGGACCCCAGGTGCCGACCTGGTCAAGCAGGTCGCGTACGTCGAGCGGGCCCGGCTGACTGGACGAGCCGGGTGAGTCGGGTGTCGTCCCGGCGACGAGGGCGAGGAATTCGTCGGACAGGCGGAGGTCGAGGGTGTCCTCGCAGTCCCTGCTGTCCTCGGCGGGTCCGGAACGGCCGGGGTGGACCGGGACGGCACCTGTGTCGGCGCTCGCGTCGGTGGGAGGCATGGTGCGCTCCTCTCAGGAGACGAGGTGGGTCATGTTCCTCGGTTGCTGGATGAAAGGCGGTCATTGAAGGGCGGCGGATGGGAGTCGGTAACACCGGTGTCGGTGTCGGCTGGGTCAGGAATCGGCTGGGTCAGGAAGGCGGGGGTGCGGAGTGGAGGGGGTTGGCGATGGTGACGTAGACGGACTGGACGTCGACCGGGCCCACGAGTTCGTCGAGGCCGTGCAGCCGGGTCAGCAGGTTGGCCTTGCAGCGCAGGACGGGTGAGTCGAGCAGGCGGCCGGGCAGGGGGCTGCGCAGCCGCGCGGGTCCGGTGGCCGCGTCGGTGAGGAACCGGCGGAACGCCGCGAGCAGCAGCCGCTCGTCGGCGAGCCGCTGGGAGCCGAACGCGCCGATCAGGCCAAGCACGTTGTTGATCCCGAGGTAGTAGGCGAAGCGCTCGTCGGTGACCTCGTCGGAGACGAAGGTGTCGCTGTGCTCGCCGATACCGGGCAGCCTGCTGTCGAGGTCGGCGCGTCGGGACTCACGGAAGTAGTAGCCCTGGTTGTCGCGGTAGCGCCCGCCGGCCGGCCAGCCGTCGGCGTCCAGCACGAGGAGGGTGTTCTGCTGGTGCGCCTCCAGGGCGATGCCGGCCTCCCCGTCGAGCCAGAGCACCGGGCGGACGACCTGTTCCAGGTAGCGCAGGAACCACTCGGCACTGACGGCACCCACGGGCCGGCCGGTGCGTTCGGCGAGTCGGGAGACCACCTGGGCCAGCCGGGAGCGGCAGGGGCGGGGCCTGCCGCTCGCCGCCGGGATGTCGAGGGGCCGGGGCGTGACCAGCCCGGCGACGCAGGACACGTCGTCGGCCGGGGTGAACGGGTTGTGCCGGATCATCACGTCGAGTCCGGGAACGGGCCGGCCGTCCAGGCCGTCGACGCCCAGCCAGGCCGGGTCGCGCACGATGTCGAAGCCGGGATGGGCGGCCTGCCACTGCTTGGCGAGGCCGGTGCGCAGCAGGCGGTGCACCTCGACGCCCCGGTGGAGTTCCTTGCGGAGGTTCTCCCGGCGGGAGTTGGTGATCCGCAGGCCGAGCGACAGCTTGAACATGGCGGGAGCACCCGTGCGGTGGACGGTTCGTACGGAGGAGGTGGGATGCCAGGGGGCGCCGAGCGGGCCCAGGTCGCGAAGGAGCCCTGCGTCGAGGAGGGCGGCGGTCTCCTCGCGGTGCCCGATCTCGCGGGCCTGCCAGGGGTGCAGGGGCAGGGCGGCGGCGCAGCCGTGGGGCAGGGGCAGGGCGGTTCCGGCCAGGCGTTCCATGAGGTGCGGTGCGGGGACGGGACGGCCTCGCTCGGTCCAGGCGGAGTCGGTGACGAGCAGGGAGGAGGCGACCGCGATCCAGTGCAGGGGGAAGGAGCCGCGCAACTCCGGTGAGTAGAGCCGGGCCTCGGACTCCGTCAGGCCCTCGCGGCTCTTCGGGGTCGGGTGCAGCGGGTGCCCGAGGAGGAGCGCCTGCTCGGCCGCGAGGAAGCGGTCGGGGCAGTCGGCGGGGCGGGCGCGGCGGTCCGCGATGAAGGTGACGGTACGGCGCACGGAGTCGGCGACCCGTGCCACGAGGTCGCCGTCATCGGGGGTGGCCCAGGCGACGGTGTGGCCGCTGCTGTCTTCGGCATGACCGGTGCTGGTTCCGGCTCGGTCGGTCGTGCCGCGTCGTCCCGTGGTCGTCTCGCGGGTGAGCAGGGCGGCGAGGGTGACCGCGTCGACGGTGGGGCGGTGTCGGGGGCGCCGGCCAGGCGGGGTGGCCCGAAGCGGTGCCAGCCGGTCGGGGACCAGTGGCGGACCGGGGTGAGCAGGGCGGTGCCGCTGGCGGGGAGCGGGATGCGGAGGGTGCCCGTGTCGGGCGCGGGCAGGTCGGTCTCGCGTACCCAGCAGCGGAGCAGGTTCTCCACGGCGACGGCCTGGGCGGCGACGTACGGGTCGGGGTGCTCGAGGAGGTCTCCGAGGAGGTCTGCCGTGTCGTCGCGCGGGCGCTCCGGCTGGGAGGTGCGGCCTCGTTGCGGGGGGACCGACTCGGCGAGCGGAACGGGGCGTCCCTGGGGGCCTTGGTCTCCGTTGTCGTCGGGCGCGGGGGTGGCGTTCAAGGAGGGTTCCTCGGGGCTCGGGGCTCGGGCGGTGCGGTGCTCGGCATCGTGCGGTGAACCGGACTGGCGGGGTGGTGAGTCGAGTGCGAAGTGTCCTGATGAGAGGGGTGTGGATGATGTGGGGTGGTTCGCTTCGTGAGGTGGTCGGTTCGCTCCGGCGCGGTCGGCCGGAAGGTTCCTCCGGGGTGTGCCGACCGGTCGGGCTGCTGTCGGCGGGGCGGCGGCGGGCAGGTCCGGTGCGGATGCTCCGGGCGTTCCGGATCATCCCCGGGGCCCGGACGCTCCGCAGGGCCCGGACGCTCCGAGCCGTACGGCGGGTCCGAGCCGTACGGCGGGTCCGAGCCGTACGGCGGGTCCGGGCCATCCGGCGGGTCCGGGCCACCCGGCGAGTCCGAGTCGTCCGGACGGTCCCAGCGATCCGGACGGCCACGGTGGTCCTGGCCGCTCCGGCGGCACGGGCGATCCCGGCGACGGACTCCCTCCGGACGGTTCGGTCGGCGGGTCCGTGTCGGGTGCACCGGCCGGCCCGGGCCCTCTTGGTGCACCGGCCGGCCCGGGCCCTCTTGGTGCACCGGCCGGCCTGGGCCGTCTTGGTGCGCCGGTCAGCCTGGGCCTTCCCAGTGCGCCGGTCAGTCGTCCGGCGCACTGCGGCCCTCGGGACGTCGGCGCCTGGGAACGTGGCCGTGGGCGGCCGGGTCGCGGGCCACGGCTGTCACCGCGTCGGCGAGGCGGTCCAGCACGGCGTCCGCCTGCTCGTCGGTGATGGTCAGTGGCGGCAGCAGCCGTACGACACCGGCGTGGCGGCCCCCGAGTTCGACGATCAGGCCGCGTTCCAGGCAGGCGCGCTGCACGGCCGAGGCCAGTTCGGGAGCGGCTGGGCGCGGCCCGGGCCGGGCCGCGCCGTCCCATCCGGTCTCCGCACCGGTCACCGCACCGCTCTCCAAGCTGTTCTCCACGCCGCTCCGCGCCGCCGCGACCGCATCGCGGCCCCCGTGCGCTCCCGTCTCCCCCGCGTGGGCCCCCGTCTTCCCCGTGGGCTCCTCGCCCTCCGGGTCCACCAGCTCCACCCCGATCATCAGCCCCCGCCCCCGCACGTCTCCCACGCACGCGAAGTCGTCCTGGAGCCGTCGCAGTCGGGCGAGCATCCGGGCGCCGAGCAGGCCTGCTCGTTCGGCGAGGGCGTTCTCGCGGACGTGGGCGAGGGTGGCGGTGCCGGCGGCCATGGCGAGTTGGTTGCCGCGGAAGGTGCCGGCGTGGGCGCCGGGCTCCCAGACGTCGAGGTCGTCGCGGTAGACGACGACGGCGAGGGGGAGGCTGCCGCCGATGGCCTTGGACAGGACCATCACGTCGGGGGTGACGCCGCTGTGCTCGACGGCCCAGAAGGCACCGGTCCTGCCCACCCCGGTCTGGATCTCGTCGGCGATCAGCGGGACGGAGCGGTCGGCGGTGAGCCGGCGCATCCGGCGGAGCCAGTCGTCCGGCGCCGGGATCACCCCGCCCTCGCCCTGCACGGGTTCGAGGATCATCCCGGCGGGGAGGGGGACCCCGGACTTGGGGTCGTCGAGGACGGTCTCGGTCCAGCGGGCGCCGAGTTCGGCGCCGCGGCGGCCGCCGACGCCGAACGGGCAGCGGTAGTCCTGGGGGTAGGGCAGCCGGGCCACGCGGACGTCGCCGGCTCCACCGGAGGCGGCCAGGGCGCCGGTGGTCATCCCGTGGTAGGCGCCGGCGAAGGCGAGGATGCCGGTGCGGCCGGTCGCGGCCCGGACGAGTTTGAAGGCCGCCTCGACGGCGTCGGTACCGGCGGGCCCGCAGAACTGGACGCGGGCGCGGTCGGCGAGGCCGGGCGGCAGGGTTCGGAACAGCTCGGTGGTGAAGGCGTCCTTGACGGGGGTCGCGAGGTCGAGGACGGAGAGCGGGGCACCGGAGTCGAGGACCTTGCGGATCGCTTCCAGCACCACGGGGTGGTTGTGGCCGAGGGCGAGGGTGCCGGCGCCGGAGAGGCAGTCCAGGTAGCGGCGCCCGTCGGCGCCCTCGATGGTGAGGCCGCGAGCCCGCACCGGCACGATGGGCAGGGCGCGCGCGTAGGTACGTGCCCGCGACTCACGCGCCGACTGGCGCCTCAGGATCCCCTCCTGCGCCGCGCGCGCTCCCCCGAACGTCTCCCCGGTCACCGGCTCCGTCACGGCCACGGCTCGCTGTCCTCCCCGCTGTCCAGAGGCGACTTGATCGGCGGGCACCGGGCACAGGCAGCCGGACCCCCACCGCTACCAACCCTCAACCGGCCGCCGGGTTACGGGTCGTCTCAAGATCCTTGCCACGACCTTGCCTCGCCCTTGCAGTGACCTTGCGATGGACACTCCGGCCGGCCTTCGGCCCCTGTCCCCCGTCCTCTGGCCCCTGGCCCCTGGCCCCGACCCCCGGCCCCCGGCCCCCGGCCCCCGGCCCCCGGCCCCCGGCCCCCGGACAGGAACGCTCCCTCCGGCCCCGATGCGCACCCGGACCACTCCTGCCGCACGCACGACACAGGTCGCCCGCGCCGCGTCGCTCCCACCCGAGAACCGGGGTTGCCTCGCCGGTGGGGCTCGTAGCAGAACCGTTGCCCGGCCATCGGAAGCGCCGCACAGCGAGCGCATAGTGTGTGGCGCTGAAGTTCCTTACCAACAGGGGGAGTCACCACCATGCGATCCATCCGGACGTGGTTGGCCCGTCGAGGTGGAGGGGGCGCGCCCCGGGCGCTGGCGGCCGTCGCCCTCGCCTCGGCGCTGGCGCTGACCGCCACCGCCTGCAGCGGCTCCGGCGACGACAACGCCGGTGGCCCGGCGTCCGCGTCCGCCACGGCCGACACCGGTGACGGCAAGATCAAGATCCCGGACGACATCAGGGACAAGCTCAAAGAGCACGGGATCGACATCGACAAGTGGAAGCACGGGGCCTGGAAGAACTGGGACAGGGACGACTGGCTGCGCGAGGCCAACGACTTCGTCAACCCCATCATCAAGGGCCTGTGGGACCCGGACCGGATGCGGGACGCCAATGACCCCGCCAAGGACAGGGGAGTCGACGCCAACGACCTCTCGGGTGACCAGGGGGTGACCGACCCCACGCCGGAGCCGGTCCAGGCGCAGGCGGTGCGACCGGCCTACCACGCGAGCGCGGCCACCGCCGGGAAGGTCTTCTTCGACTCCCCCGAGGGCACCATGGTCTGTTCGGCGACGGTCGTCGAGGACTCGGCGCATCCGGGCAAGTCCAACCTGGTGTGGACGGCGGGGCACTGTGTGCACGCCGGCAAGAACGGCGGCTGGTACCGCAACATCGCGTTCGTGCCGTCGTACAACGACAAGGGGCTGACCGGGTCGGCGCTGGCGGCGGCGACCCGTTCGGAGGTCGCCCCGTACGGGGTCTGGTGGGGCGACGGGGCGCAGACCTCGCAGCAGTGGATCGACCAGGGCGGCGAGACGGGCGGCGACGGGGCGTCGTACGACTACGCGGTGATCCATGTGACACCGGAGCAGGGGAACGGCGGCAAGTCCCTTGAGGAGACGGTCGGTTCCGCGTTGCCGGTGAACTTCGACGCGCCGGCGGTGCCGAAGGTGTCGAGCATCACCGCCGTGGGGTATCCGGCGGCGAAGCCGTACGACGGGTCGCTGCTGTACCGGTGCGCCGACAAGCCCGGGCGGCTGTCGGTGGACGCGTCGGCGCCGACGATGTACCGGATCGGGTGCACGATGACCGGCGGGGCGTCGGGTGGCGGCTGGGTGGAGACGGGCACCGACGGCAAGCCGGCGCTGGTGTCCAACACGTCGATCGGGCCGGTGAGTTCCGGGTGGCTGGCGGGGCCACGGTTCGGTGAGGTGGCCAAGGGGGTTTATGAGGGGGTCAGCAAGGAGTTTGCCGACCGGTGAGTGATGCCCGCCCTCTCGTCGCGGGGGTGTCTCTCAGTGGGCGGCTGACGGCCGTCTTGGGTTGCTCACGCAGTTCCCCGCGCCTCTGAAGGAGCGCCGAAAGGCCCGCCCCCCGGAAAGGGAGCGGGCCTTTCGCCTACGAACCGTCAGGCAGCCGGAGCCGGGACGTACGGTGCCAGGTCCGCCGCCAGCTCCTCGTGGACACGGACCTTGAGGAGGGTGCCCTCGGCGGTGTGCTCCTCCGAGAGGACCTCGCCCTCGTCGTGGGCGCGGGCCACCAGCTTGCCGTGGGTGTAGGGGACCAGGGCCTCGATCTCGACCGCCGGGCGGGGCAGCTCGTTGTCGATGAGGGCGAGGAGTTCCTGGATGCCCTGGCCCGTGCGGGCCGAGACCGCGAGGGAGCGCTTCTCGTTGCGCAGCAGGCGCTGGAGGACCAGCGGGTCGGCCGCGTCGGCCTTGTTGATCACGACGATCTCGGGTACGTCGGTGGCGCCGACGTCCCTGATCACCTCGCGCACGGCGGCCAGCTGCTCCTCCGGTACCGGGTGCGCGCCGTCGACCACGTGCAGGATCAGGTCGGCGTCGCCGACCTCCTCCATGGTGGAGCGGAACGCCTCGACCAAGTGGTGGGGCAGATGGCGGACGAAGCCGACGGTGTCCGCCAGGGTGTAGAGGCGGCCGCTCGGCGTCTCCGCGCGGCGGACGGTCGGGTCCAGGGTCGCGAACAGGGCGTTCTCGACCAGGACGCCGGCGCCCGTGAGGCGGTTGAGCAGGGAGGACTTGCCCGCGTTGGTGTAGCCCGCGATGGCGACGGACGGCACCTTGTTGCGACGGCGCTCCTGGCGCTTGATCTCGCGGCCGGTCTTCATCTCCGCGATCTCCCGGCGCATCTTCGCCATCTTCTCGCGGATCCGCCGCCGGTCCGTCTCGATCTTGGTCTCACCGGGACCACGGGTGGCGAGACCGCCCCCCTTGCCGCCGCCCATCTGGCGGGACAGCGACTGACCCCAGCCGCGCAGCCTCGGCAGCATGTACTGCATCTGCGCGAGCGAGACCTGCGCCTTGCCCTCGCGGGACTTGGCGTGCTGGGCGAAGATGTCCAGGATCAGGGCGGTCCGGTCGATGACCTTGACCTTGACCACGTCCTCCAGCTGGATCAGCTGGCCGGGGCTGAGCTCACCGTCGCAGATGACGGTGTCGGCGCCGGTCTCGACGACGATGTCGCGCAGCTCCAGGGCCTTGCCCGAGCCGATGTAGGTGGCCGCGTCGGGCTTGTCACGGCGCTGGATGACGCCGTCGAGGACGAGTGCGCCCGCGGTCTCGGCGAGGGCGGCCAGCTCCGCGAGGGAGTTGTCCGCGTCCTGCACGGTGCCCGAGGTCCACACCCCGACCAGCACGACCCGCTCCAGGCGGAGCTGTCGGTACTCGACCTCGGTGACGTCCTCGAGCTCGGTGGAGAGGCCCACGACGCGGCGCAGGGCCGCGCGCTCGGAGCGGTCGAACTGGTCGCCGTCCCGCTCTCCGTCGATCTCGTGGCTCCAGGCGACGTCCTCTTCCATCAGGGCATCGGCCCGAAGACCGTCGGGGTAGTCCTGCGCGAGGCGCCTGGTGTCCTGGGAAGGGGAAGAAGAGGAGGTCATTGGGTCCTTACGTCGATGGGAATGCCGAAGCCGGCCGTTGGTTACACAACGTACGAGTACCCCGGGAGATTCCCCGCGACCCGTACCGTGCCGGCGATGGTCGACCTGAGCCGGCCCGGTCACCCCGGGCCGACCTGCGGCCGGGGGTGCCGACCGGTGCCGCCGACCCCACGATGGTCGCACGGTACGCCCCGTCCTGGCACCGTGTTATTCCGGGGGCCGCGCCGCCGTCACTTCTTGGTCCGCTTCTTCGAGGCCGGGACCTGCTTCCAGTCCGGGTGGCCGGGCATCGGCGGGGTCTTCGCGCCGTACAGCCAGGCGTCGAAGAAGCCTGTGAGGTCGCGGTTGGCAACCGCGGAGGCCAGGTGGACGAAGTCGGCGGTCGTCGCCGTGGCGTCCCTGTGCCGCTGGACCCAGATCCGCTCCAGGCGCTCGAAGGCGGGCTTGCCGATCTCCTGGCGCAGGGCGTAGAGGGCGAGGGCGGCGCCGTCGTAGATGTTGGGGCGGAAGATGCTGATCTTCTGGCCGGGGTCGGGGGCCTTGGGCAGGGCGGGCGGCCCGCCGGCGGCGCGCCAGCGGTCGGAGGCGCCGTAGGCGGCCTTCATGCGGTTGATCATGGGCTGCTTGCCCTTCTCCTCCGCGTACAGCTCCTCGTACCAGGTGGCGTGGCCCTCGTTCAGCCAGACGTCGGACCAGACGCGTGGGCTGACGCTGTCGCCGAACCACTGGTGGGACAGCTCGTGCACCATGACCGACTCGATGTACCACTTGGGGTACGCGGGCTCGGTGAACAGGTTCTTCTCGAAGAGGGAGAGGGTCTGGGTCTCCAGCTCGAAGCCGGTGGACGCCTGCGCCATGAGCACGCCGTACGTCTCGAACGGGTACGTGCCGACCTTGCTCTCCAGCCAGGCGATCTGGTCCGGGGTCTTGGCCAGCCAGGGTTCGAGCTTCTTGGCGTCGGCGCTCGGGACGACGTCCCGCACGGGCAGTCCGTGCGGTCCGGCGCGGTGCAGCACGGCGGAGCGGCCGATGGAGACCTGAGCCAGCTCGGTGGCCATGGGGTGCAGGGTGCGGTAGGTCCAGGTGGTCCGGCCGTCGGTGCGGACGGCGCCGGTGGGCAGGCCGTTGGCGACGACGGTGTAGCCGTTCGGGGCGGTCACGTGGAAGGTGAACATCGCCTTGTCGGACGGGTGGTCGTTGCACGGGAAGACCAGGTGGGCGGCGTCGGCCTGGTTGGCCATGGCGAGCCCGTCGGTGGTGCGCACCCAGCCGCCGTCCTGGCCCTTGGCGGAGACCGGGTCGCTGGTGTGCTTCACCGTGATCCGCGTCCAGTCGCCCCGGCGCAGCGGCTCGTCCGGCGTGACGACCAGGTCCTCACCGGCACCGGCGAAGGCGGCCGGCCGACCGTCGACCTCGACGGACTCGACCTTGCCGTGCGCGAAGTCGAGGTTGAGGCGGTCCAGGTCGGTGGTGGCGCGGGCGTCGATGGTGGTCACGGCCTGCAGCGGCTTGTCGTTGCTGCCCGGATAGGTGAAGGAGAGGTCGTACGACGCCACGTCGTACCCCGGGTTGCCGAGGTACGGGAAGAGCCGGTCGCCGACGCCGAGCGGGGCCGGCGGGGCGCTCGCGCCGAGGAGGGCGACGGAGACGGCGGAGGCGAGGAGGGCGGCGGCCCGCCGGTGCCGGAGCGGTCGGGTGGCACGCCGTGACGGGCGGGTGCGGAGGGTGAGCGGCATGAACCACCGCTACCAGCACACCCCGCACTCACGGCGCCGACGCGCGTCCGATCCACTCGAACGAGTAGGTCACTGGTGTTGCGCTCGGCCGACGTCGTACACGCCGGGCACGTTGCGCATCGCGCGCATCAGGGCGGGCAGGTGGGCCGCGTCGGGGAGCTCCACGGTGTACGTGTGCCGGACACGCTGCTGGCTGGGTGGTTCCACGGTCGCCGAGACGATCTCGGCACCCTCCTGGGCCATCGCCTCGGTGAGGTCGGCGAGCAGATGGGGCCGGCCGAACGATTCGGCGACCAGGGTGACCCGGCAGCCGCTGCTGTCGCCCCAGCTCACGGCCGTCTCGGGGCGCCCGGTGCTCTTCATGTGCGCCACCGAGGCGCACTCCACGCGGTGCACGGTGACCACTCCCCCGCGCACGGCGAAACCGGTGACCTCGTCGGGCGGTACCGGGGTGCAGCAGCCGGCGAGCCGTACGGTCGCGTCCGGGCGGTCGGTGACCACGGCGCTGGCGGTGCGGGGGGCGGTGCCGGAGGCGGGGAAGTCGGGTACGGGGCGGCTGGGGGCGGGGTCGGGCGGTTCCTCGGTGCTGTCCGGGTGGGCGGCGAGCCAGCGCTGGATGGCGATCCGGGCCGCCGCGGTGTGGGCGTGCTCCAGCCACTCCCGGGAGGGCTCGGAGGCCGGGTCCTGGCCCATCAGGAGCTGGACGGTGTCGCCGTCCGTGAGGACGGTGCTGAGGGTCGCGAGGCGGCCGTTGACGCGGGCGCCGATGCAGGCGTGGGCGTCCTCGCCGTACTGGGCGTAGGCGGCGTCGACGCAGGTGGCGCCCTCGGGGAGGCCGAGGGTGCCGCCGTCGGGGCGGAAGACGGTGATCTCGCGGTCCTGGGCGAGGTCCTCGCGCAGGGTGGACCAGAAGGTGTCGGTGTCCGGGGCGGCCTTCTGCCAGTCGAGGAGGCGGGAGAGCCAGCCGGGCCGGGTGGGGTCGGCGCGCTCGCCGTCGGCCGGGGCGGCCGCGCCGGCGGTCTCGGTGGCGGTCCCGGGTGCGGGGGTGTCGGCGGCCGGGGCGTACGGGTTGCCGAGGGCGACGACGCCGGCCTCGGCGACCTTGTGCATCTGGTGGGTGCGGATGAGGACTTCGGCGACCTGTCCGTCGGCGCGGGCGACCGCCGTGTGGAGCGACTGGTACAGGTTGAACTTCGGTACCGCGATGAAGTCCTTGAACTCCGAGACCACCGGGGTCATACAGGTGTGCAGTTCGCCGAGGACGGCGTAACAGTCCGCGTCCTCGTTGACCAGTACCAGGAGCCGGCCGAAGTCGGCGCCGCGCAGCTCGCCGCGTTTGCGGCTGACCCGGTGGACGGAGACGAAGTGCCGGGGCCGGATGAGGACTTCGGCGGGGATGTCGGCCTCGCGCAGGACCCCGCGCATCTCCTCGGCGATACCCGCGAGGGGGTCGTCGGCACGGGCCGCGTTCTCGGCGATGAGCTCCCGCGTGTGCTCGTACTCCTCGGGGTGCAGGATGGCGAAGACCAGGTCCTCCAGCTCGGTCTTGAGCGCCTGCACGCCGAGCCGTTCGGCGAGCGGGATGAGGACGTCACGGGTGACCTTGGCGATGCGCTCCTGTTTCTCGCGGCGCATCACGCCCAGGGTGCGCATGTTGTGCAGACGGTCGGCGAGCTTGATCGACATCACCCGGACGTCGCTGCCGGTGGCGACGAGCATCTTCCGGAAGGTCTCGGGCTCGGCGGCGGCCCCGTAGTCGACCTTCTCGAGTTTCGTCACCCCGTCGACCAGGTAACGGACCTCCTCGCCGAACTGTTCCCGCACCTGGTCGAGCGTCACGTCGGTGTCCTCGACGGTGTCGTGGAGCAGAGAGGCCGTCAGGGTCGTTGTCTCGGCGCCGAGTTCGGCCAGGATGAGGGTGACCGCGAGGGGGTGGGTGATGTACGGCTCGCCGCTCTTGCGCATCTGGCCGCGGTGCGAGGACTCGGCCAGGACGTAGGCGCGGCGCAGGGGTTCGAGGTCGGCGTCGGGGTAGTGGGCGCGGTGCGCCTCGGCGACGTGGCCGATGGCGTCGGGGAGTCTGCCGCGGGCGGCGTTGCCGAGCAGCGCGGCCCGGCCAAGTCGGCGCAGGTCGATCCGGGGGCGGGCCTTCCTGCGGACCGCCGCCGCGGGCGCTCCGGGACCGGGCGTCGCAGGGTTCGTGGCCTCCGCACTCATGGGCACCTCCGGCTCGTGGACCGGTGGACGGGGCCCCAGGGCATACGAGGCTCAGGGATTGGCGACGTTCCCCCGTCCGTGCCGGTGCTTGATGCTATCGAGCCCATCGCGCCCGATTGACCGGCTCCCGCCCAGCGTGAAACGGATCACCCAATCGAGCGACGATTTCGAGGTTTACGATTTTGCGCCACCTGTTCGGGGGGTGGCCGACGTTTCTCGCCAGGGGCGGCAACGCGGGCCGTGGATCCAGGTGTTGGAGGACGGCCCTGACCTCGGTTCCCGACCTGCGGCCGACTCAGCGGACGGCGTTTTCCAGCCACTCGGTGTCGATCTCGCCCGTGGCGACAATCACTGCGGGGCCGGTCATCTCGATCTCGCCGTCGGGCCGCTCGGTGATGACGAGCCGTCCGCCGGGCACGTCCACGGTGTACGTGGCCGGGGTGCCGGTGACCGAGGGGTCGGCGCCGTCGCGGCGGGCCGCGGCCACGGCGACGGCGCAGGCGCCGGTGCCGCAGGAGCGGGTCTCACCGGAGCCGCGCTCGTGCACGCGCATCGCGACGTGGCGGGGGCCGCGGTCGGCGACGAACTCGACGTTGACCCCTTCGGGGTAGGCCGACGGGGGGCTGAAGGGGGGCGGGGTGTGGAGGTCGCCGGCGTCGGCGAGGTCCTCGACGAAGGCGACGGCGTGCGGGTTGCCCATGTTCACGTTCCGCGCCGGCCAGGTGCGGTCGCCGACGCTCACGGCCACGTCCCCCTCGGGGAGGCGGGCGCTGCCCATGCCGACGGTGACGTCTCCGTCCTTCGCGATGTGCACGGTCTTGACGCCGCCGCGGGTGGCGACGGTGAGGTCGCCCTCCGTGACGTGGCCGGCGTGCTGGAGGTAGCGGGCGAAGACGCGGACGCCGTTGCCGCACATCTCGGCGACCGAGCCGTCGCCGTTGCGGTAGTCCATGAACCACTCGGCGTCGGCGGCCATCCCCTTGGCCTCGGGGTGCGCGGCGGACCGTACGACGTGCAGCACGCCGTCGGCACCGATGCCGGCGCGGCGGTCGCAGAGGGCGGCTACGGCGGCCGGGGTGAGGTCCAGGGCGTTGTCGGGGTCCGGGACGATCACGAAGTCGTTCTCGGTGCCGTGGCCCTTGAGGAAGGGGATGCTCATTCTTCGAGGGTAAGGGAGGGGGGAGGGGTGGTCCGGCGGTGGTTCGGGTGCGGGCTCGGTGGGGGCTGGTCGCGCAGTTCCCCGCGCCCCTTACGGGGCGCTTCCAGCGAGGTGTACGTCAGCGCAGGCTTACGTCAGCGCAGGCGTGCCACGCGCCATACCGCCAGGACGACCACGATCGCCACCAGGACCACGTATCCGATCACCACGCGCCAGTCGGGCCTGCGGCCCGAGCCCCGTGCCGGGAGGCCGGGCCACGTGTAACCGACCTTCCGCGCGGCCATCATTCCCCAGCCGGCCGCGCAGGAGCAGATCAGCAGGCCCAGCATGGCGATCACCGCGCCGCTGTCGCCGAAGTCGAAGGCCAGCGGGAAGGCGAACATCAGGGAGCCGACCGCGGCCAGGCCGACGATGGGGGCGAGCTGCCACAGGCGCAGGCGGCGCTGCGGGCGGAGCTCGACCTCGACCTCGGGACCGCTCGCGAACATCTCCTCCGGCTCGGGGCCGTCGGCGGTGACGCCGCCGCCCACCGTGTCGTCCGGACCGTCCGGCGAGAGTCGCCCCTCACCCTCGTCGTCGGCACCCGGTTCCAGGGCCTCGACGGCGACGTGCTCGGTGTCGTGTGCGGTGTCGCGAGGGCCGGCCTCCATCGCCACGCGCCCTCCCAACCTAGGACTCCACTTGCGATCGAAGCTCGATGATGGCACGGCGCCGGAGGCCTCGATGACCGGTGGCGCATCCCGATGCCATGACGTGATCAGGCTGTGACCGGTCGTTCGACCAACGCCAGGGCCTGCCGCGGAAGTTCTTCACGGTCCGCCGCGGCCCCACTCAACCAGTGCACCCGGGGGTCGCGCCTGAACCATGAATCCTGGCGGCGCGCGAAGCGCTTGGTGGCACGGACGGTCTCCGCCCGGGCTTCCGCTTCGGTGCGCTCGCCGGCGAGCGCCGCCAGGACCTGCTGGTAGCCGAGGGCGCGCGAGGCCGTGCGTCCCTCGCGCAGCCCGTGCGCCTCCAGTGCGCGCACCTCGGCCACGAGTCCGGCCTCCCACATCCGGTCGACGCGCAGCGCGATGCGCTCGTCGAGTTCGGGGCGGGCCACGTCGACGCCGATCTGGACGGTGTCGTAGACCGAGTCGTGGCCGGGCAGGTTGGCGGTGAAGGGACGCCCGGTGATCTCGATCACCTCCAGTGCGCGGACGATACGGCGGCCGTTGCTGGGCAGGATCGCGCGGCCCGCCTCCGGGTCGGCGGCGGACAGCCGGGCGTGCAGGGCGCCGGAACCGCGCAGGGCGAGTTCGTCCTCCAGGCGGGCCCTGACCTCGGGGTCGGTGCCGGGGAACTCCAGGTTGTCGATGGCGCCGCGGACGTACAGCCCGCTGCCGCCGACCAGGATCGGCCAGCGGCCCTCGGCTAGCAGGGCATCGATGCGGGCGCGGGCGAGCCGCTGGTACTCGGCGACGGAGGCGGTGACGGTCACGTCCCAGATGTCGAGCAGGTGGTGCGGGACGCCGGCGCGCTCCCCGGGCGTCAGCTTGGCGGTGCCGATGTCCATCCCCCGGTACAGCTGCATGGAGTCGGCGTTGACGACCTCGCCGCCGAGACGCTGGGCCAGGAAGACGCCGAGGTCGGATTTTCCGGCCGCGGTGGGGCCGACGACGGCGATGACACGGGGGGCGAGGGGTGCGCTGCTCACCGCACCAGTCTCGCAAACCTCGCAGGCGGCTCTCGAACGAGTTACGTGACGGAGCGTGTCCGGCTTCGTTGCCCGTTGGGAGGTCCCGCCACCGCCGCCGAGAGGCCGCGACCGGTCCGGCGCAATCGGACGCACCGGGGTCACGCGGGATTTCGCTCGCACGAGTAACGTATGGAGTTGGTATGGGCGTTTTTGCACGGTTCTTTGGGAAGAAGCAGAAGGCGTCGGAAGAGCCGAGGACCCCGGAAGAGCCGGAGGTCAAGGCGTCGGCAGCTGCCGAGCCCGAGGGGCCCGCACCGGAGAACGCCGCGCAGGAGGCGGCCGAGGCCGAGGCCGCGCCGAAGGGTTCCGGCGAGGACGACGGCCGGGACGCGGACGCGCGGACGGAGCCGGACTGCGCCGGGGCCGCCGCCGACAACACCGAGATCCCCAAGCAGCAGTCCGCCAAGGAGGCCGCCGACAACGAGGCCGGCGAGGACGCCCGGACATAACGGTCCGCGAGGGGAAGCCATAGGGAAGGTAACCATGGGTCTTTTGGACAATTTGAAGGCCAAGCTCGCCCCGGCCAAGGACAAGGCCTCTCACTTCGCGCAGCAGCACGAGGACAAGGTCGACAAGCTCCAGCACGGCATCGACAAGGCCGCGCGGGTCGTCGACGAGAAGACCAAGGGCAAGTACAGCGACAAGATCCAGACGGGTACGGGCAGGGCCAAGGGCGCCATGGACCGGTTCGTGCACCCGGACGCCATGGGCGGTACGACGCCCGGCCCCACCGCCCCGACCCGGCCGGAGGGGCCGCCGTCGGCTTCCTGAGCCGGGCGGGTCCCGGAGCAGATCGGCGGACGGCCGAGAGTCACCCGACTCCCGGCCGTCCGCCGTTCCGGCGGGCGTTCACCCGTTCCGGCGGGCGTTCACCCGTTCCGGCGGGCCTTCATCCGTTCCGGCAGGCCTTCACCCGTTCCGGCAGGCCTTCACCCGTTCCAGGGCCTTGATCCCGTTCAGGACCAGGTCGCCACCAGGTAGCAGACGCCGTACGGCGCGTCGTCGTAGAGGAGCGCTCCGGCGAGGTCCGCGTCCTCGGCCGCGCCGGCCAGGACCTGCCAGGGGGCGCGGCCAGCGGCCTTGAGCTGGTACGCCAGGTCGGCGTCGAGGGCCTTGATCGCCTCGATGTCGGCCGCGCCGAGCGCCCGGGCGGCCTCGGCGTCGAAGGGGGCCGCCCGTTCGTCGAGGTAGCCCGGCGCCTTGAGGGTGCGGCAGGCGCTGGCGTCGCCCATGACCAGCATCGCCACGCGTGCGGCCCGGCCGGCGATCTCCCGGCCGGCCTGGACACACCGCTCGGCCTCCAGCGGTTCGCCGACGCCGAGCCCCTCGATGGGGGCGTCGGCCCAGCCGGTGCGCTCCAGCAGCCAGGCGCCGACGGCGAGCGAGGGCGGCAGCTCGCGCCCGCCGACCGCCTCCGGACCGCCGCCCAGCCGTACGTCGACCTCGGCCCCGAAGCCCCGGAACGTGCCCCTGCTGCCCTGCGGGAACGCACCCCGCCCCGACCGTTCGGCGGGGCCCACCACCACCAGCAGGTCGGGCCGGGCGGCGGCGAGCACCCCGAGCGCGTCTGCGCAGGCGGCACGCGCGGCGTCCAGCTCGGGCGCGGCTCCCGCGGCGACCTCGGGGACGAGGACGGGCGGACAGGGGCAGACTGCTGCTGCGACAAGCATGATCGGCAGCCTACTGCTGGTAAACGGGCGCGGGACCGCTGCTCCACGCCAGTTCCGCCAGCCGGTAGAACACCCGCCACGTGGACATCAAGCCGTTGATGTGGACGTAGTACGCGTCCCCGTCCCCCATCCGGAACACCTCACGGCGCTGCTGGCGCAGGCCACGGCGTGGCATGTGGGTGCAGGCGACCTCGTAGAGGGTGGCCCGGGCCTGCTCCGGGGTGCTCTCGAAGCGGGTGACCTCCTCGACCCGGTGCTGCTCCCCGGTCCCGAACTGCACGACCACCACCCAGCGCGCCATGCTCCGCCCCCGCTCCTGATCGCCCCGAGGAGTATGGCGCGTCTCAGTGCGCCGCGCAGCCTCCGGTCGCCACCGGCAGCGGCTCCGGCACGCCGATCTTCGGCAGCCCCAGCAGCACGCCCGCCGGCTTGGCGGCCTCGGCCGCGTTCCGCTTCTCCCAGGCGTCGCCGGCGCGGGTGCGCCGGACGCCGAGCACCGGGCCCTCGGCGAGGAGGTGGTGCGGGGCGGCGTAGGTGATCTCGACCGTGACGACGTCGCCGGGGCGGACGTCCTGGTCGGGCTTGGTGAAGTGGACCAGGCGGTTGTCGGGGGCGCGGCCGGAGAGGCGGTGGGTGGCGCCGTCCTTGCGGCCCTCGCCCTCGGCGACCATCAGGTCGAGCGTCCGGCCGACCTGCTTCTTGTTCTCGTCCCAGGAGATCTCCTCCTGGAGGGCGACGAGACGCTCGTAGCGCGCCTGGACGACCTCCTTGGGGACCTGGTTCTCCATGGTCGCGGCGGGGGTGCCGGGCCGCTTGGAGTACTGGAAGGTGAAGGCCTGCGTGAAGCGGGCCTCGCGCACGGCGTGCATCGTCTGCTCGAAGTCCTCCTCGGTCTCGCCGGGGAAGCCCACGATGATGTCGGTGGTGATGGCGGCGTGCGGGATGGCGGCCCGCACCTTCTCGATGATCCCGAGGTAGCGCTCCTGCCGGTACGAGCGGCGCATCGCCTTCAGGACGGTGTCCGAGCCGGACTGCATCGGCATGTGCAGCTGCGGCATCACGTTCGGGGTCTCGGCCATGGCCGCGATCACGTCGTCGGTGAAGTCACGCGGGTGCGGGGAGGTGAACCGGACCCGCTCCAGGCCCTCGATGGTCCCGCAGGCCCGCAGCAGCTTGCTGAAGGCCTCGCGGTCGCCGATGTCGGAGCCGTAGGCGTTGACGTTCTGGCCGAGCAGCGTGATCTCGGAGACGCCCTCGGCGACCAGGGCCTCGATCTCGGCGAGGATGTCCCCGGTGCGGCGGTCCTTCTCCTTGCCGCGCAGGGCCGGGACGATGCAGAAGGTGCAGGTGTTGTTGCAGCCGACGGAGATCGACACCCACGCCGCGTAGGCGCTCTCCCGGCGGGTCGGCAGGGTGGAGGGGAACGCCTCCAGCGACTCCGCGATCTCCACCTGGGCCTCTTCCTGGACCCGAGCGCGCTCCAGCAGGACCGGCAGCTTGCCGATGTTGTGCGTACCGAAGACGACGTCGACCCAGGGCGCCTTCTTCACGATGGTGTCGCGGTCCTTCTGCGCCAGGCACCCGCCGACCGCGATCTGCATGCCGGGACGGGACGCCTTCCTCGGCGCGAGCCGCCCGAGGTTGCCGTAGAGCCGGTTGTCGGCGTTCTCCCGGACCGCGCAGGTGTTGAACACGACCACGTCGGCGTCCCCGTCGGCCCCCTCGGGGGCGCGCACGTACCCGGCGTCCTCCAGCAGCCCGGACAATCGCTCGGAGTCGTGGACGTTCATCTGGCACCCGTAAGTGCGCACTTCGTATGTCCTGGGTGCCTGAACGTCCACTACCGGGCTCCGGTCGCTGCTGATGGTCATGGGTCAAGGGTAGGCGGTCCCCGGAGACCGCTGCCCCGGCCCTTGCGGCGGGGCCGCGCCGTCAGGCGAAGGCGAGGATGGGGAAGGTGTCGCGGATGCGGGCGAGGGGGGCGGGGTCCCTCGTGTAGTAGAGCTCGTTGGTCAGCAGGACTGCCCAGCGGCCCTGCTGTGGAGAGAGCCACGCGCCTGCTCCCGGGGAGCCGTGGGGCATCCAGATGTCGTCGGTTCCCGGTGCCGGGCGCCAGAACAGGCCGCCGGGGGGTGTGAGGCCGCCGGTGTGGATGCGCAGCGACTCCTGGACCCAGGCGGGGCCGAAGCCGGATTGTCCGCCGTGGCGTCCCGGCTGGAGCAGGTGGCGGAGGAAGGCCGCGAGGTCGGGGAGGACGGAGAACACGCCGCCCTGTGGGTGTGCCGGTGAGCCGTGGGCGGTGCCGCGCAGGCGGGAGCCGGTGGCGTCGAGTTCGGTCGGCGCGCAGCGGGCGGCCGCCTCGGCGGGCAGGGGGCCGTAGCAGGTGCGTGTCATGCCGAGGGGCTGCCACACGCGGGTGGCCGCGAGGGCGTCGAGGGGCCGGCCGGAGAGTTCCTCGGCGAGGCGGCCGAGGACGAGGGCGGCGCGGTCGGTGTACTCCACGGCCTCCCCGGGCGGACGGCGTACCGCGTCGTGGAGGACGCCGTCTCCGGTGTCCGGGTGCCGGTCGGCGCCGAGGGGAACGCCGGCGGTGTGGGTGAGCAGGTGGCGGACGGTCACCCGGGCCAGGGGGCGGCCGCGCACCGCGGACCAGAGGTCGCCCAGTTCCGCGTCGAGCCGCAGCGTGCCGTCCTCGACGAGGGTTCCGACGGCCGGCCACACCGCGAGGATCTGCGTGAGGGCGCCGACGTCGAAGACGGTGTCGTGCCGCATCGGTTCGTCGGGCCGGTCGGGATCGAGGACACCGGGGGTACCGATGGCCATGTTCGAGTGGTCGCCGACGGCCCAGACGGCGCCGGGGTAGACCTTGTCGCGGACGCCTACGTCGACGAGCTCGCGGATGCGGTCGATGTCTAGGTCGAGGGCCATGGTCTCCCGATCTGTCCTGGGCCGTGTGGTCTCCCCGTCGCTCAGCGTAGTAAGGCGCGTGCGCAGGTCCCGGCTGCGCCACGGGCGGGCCGGGGACGCGGTGCGCGGAGCCGGTGCGCCGAGCCGGTGGGCTCACCGCCGTGGCGGCGGGCGTCCCGCCGACCGGCTGAGGTCGCGCGGCCAACCGGCGGGTTCTCCGTGCCGGCCACCGGAAGGTAGGCGGCGGCGGGGTACGCATCGACCGGGCATGCGACGAGCGGAGCGCACGTGATCCGGGTACTGGTGGTCGACGACGAAGCCCTGATCCGCACGGGTTTCACGCACATTCTCGATACGGCGGACGACATCGAGGTCGTCGCGGCGGTGGCGGGCGGGCAGGCCCTGCACACGGTGCGGGAGCTGCGGCCCGACGTCGTCCTGCTCGACATCCGGATGCCGGACGTGGACGGGCTCACGATCCTGGCCGAGCTCCGCCGCATGCCCGAGGCTCCGGTGGTCGCCATGCTCACCACGTTCGACACCGACGAATACGTGGCGACCGCGCTGCGCTCGGGCGCCGCCGGGTTCCTGCTCAAGGACACCGATCCCGAGCAGCTGCCTCATCTGGTGCGCACCCTGGCCGAGGGCGGGACCGTGTTGTCGTCCAAGGTCACCCGCCTGGTGGTGGGCGGCTACCTGGACAACAGCGTGCGTGAGCCCGCCGCGGTCCGGCTCACCGCCCGGCTCACCGAGCGGGAACGCGCCGTGCTCGTCCTCATGGCCGAAGGGCTCGCCAACAACGAGATCGGCGAGCGGCTGCACCTGAGCACCGGCACCATCAAGGGCCATGTCACCAACGTGCTCGGCAAACTGCGGGTGGGCAGCCGTGTCCAGGCGGCCCTCATCGCGGAACGCGCGGGCCTGCTCGCCCCCTCGCAGGACGAGGGCGCCCGGTGAGCTCCCGGCCGCCGTCGAGCGTGCTCCTCGACATCGGCTTCGTCGGGATCGCACTGGCGGACTCCTGGGCACACCTCGGGGTCGAGGACCAGCCGGCGGCCTTCTGCGCGCTGCTCGGCGCCGTCGCCCTGATGCTGCGGCACCGGCTGCCCCTGACGACCTTCGTCCTCACGCTCCCCACGGCCCTGGTCACCGACGCGGTGGTAGCCCCCATGGCCGCGCTGTACACGCTCTCCTCCCTCAACCGGCACCGGTCCCTGCTGGGCGGCTGCGCGCTGGCCTACGCGATCATCGACTTCCTGCCCTGGCCGTGGTCGTCCCTGGACGCCACCGAGCTGTCCCAGACGAACAGCCTGTTCCACCTCAGCTACACGCTGGCCACCGCCGCCGCCCCGGTCTTCCTCGGCCAGCTGGTCCAGGCCCGGCGCGAACTGTCGCTGCGGCTCGCGGACATCTCCGAGGCCCGTGAGCAGGAGCGGCTGCTGACCGCCCAGAGCGTGCTGGCGAAGGAGCGCGCCCAGCTCGCCCGGGAGATGCACGACGTGGTCTCCCACCAGGTCAGTCTCATCGCCGTACAGGCCGGAGCGCTCCAGGTGAGCGGCCGGGACACCGAGACGCGACAGGCGGCGGCCACGATCCGCCGCCTGAGCGTGCAGACCCTGGAGGAACTGCGGCACATGGTCGGAGTGCTGCGGGCCTCCGGCAGCAGGCCGACGGAGCTCACCCCGCAGCCTTCGCTCGCCGACCTGGACCATCTGGTCGAGGCCAGCGGCATCGAGGCGAAGCTGGAGACCGACCTGCCGGAGGAGCTTCCGCCCACGGTGCAGCGCGCCGTCTACCGCACCGTCCAGGAGGCGCTGACCAACGTCCGCAAGCACGCCCCCGGCGCCGCGGCGACCGTCCGCGTGAGCCACCGGGACGGAGTCCTGTGCGCCACCGTCGCCAACACCGCCCCGACCGGGCCCGCCGTCGCCCTGCCGAGCGCCCAGAACGGCCTGGTCGGCCTGGCCCAGCGCGCGGAGCTGCTCGGCGGCACGGTCACGTCCGGCCCCACGGCCCAGGGGGGCTACGAGCTCCGCCTCGAACTGCCCGTCGAGCGGAACCGGTGACCGGTGGCCGGTGGCCCGTGGCCGGTGGCCGTTGAGCGGTGGCCGTTGCCCGTGCCGGTTCGGCCGGGCTGGGGGCCGGCCGGCCAGGGTGGCCGGTGGCCCGTGGCCCGTGGCCGGTGGCCGTTGAGCGGTGGCCGTTGCCCGTGCCGGTTCGGCCGGGCTGGGGGCCGGCCGGCCAGGGTGGCCGGTGGCCCGTGGCCCGTGGCCGGTAAGCGGTGGCCGTTGCCCGTGCCGGTTCGGCCGGGCTGGGGGGCCCGCCGGCCAGGGTGGCCGGTGGCCCGTGGCCGGTGGCCCGTGGCCCGTGGCCGTTGAGCGGTGGCCGTTGTCCGTGCCGGTTCGGCCGGGCTGGGGGCCGGCCGGCCAGTCGGCGGGGTGGTTCCGGCCACTTGGCGGATGGTCCGGGCGGGGGGCCTGCGCCGACTCTGGAGCACGTGAGGCACCGCGTGGCCCAAGAAGGAGGCCGGTCCCATGTCGATCCACCTGACGCTTCTGCGCGCGCCCTGCGGTGACGCCACTCCAGACCCGCTGCTCGGCGACGCCCCCTTGAGCGAGCGCGACCTGCGCCTGACAGCCGCCGCGAGAGCAGTGCTCTCGCTGCATGGGCAGGCGGTCCGGACGCCCTCGACCCGTTGCTCCCAGACCGCCGACGCCCTCGGCCTGACGGCGGTGCCCGAGCCCATGCTGCGCGATCTCGACGTGGGCGACTGGCGCGGCCGCACCGTCGGTGAGGTCGCTGCGGCCGACCCCGACGGGTTCAGCGCCTGGCGCACGGATCCGGATGCCGCGCCCCACGGCGGAGAATCCGTACGCGAGCTCTGCCGCCGGTCGGCGGACTGGCTGAGCGGCATGGCGCGTGGCACGGGCCACACGGTGGTGGTCACCGAGGCGGCCGTCGTCCGAGCCGTGCTCATCCGTGCTCTGGCCATGCCGGCGAGAACGTTCTGGCATCTGTCCGTGCCGCCCTTGGACACCGTCCTCCTCACCTGGCGAGGCGGCTACTGGGACGTCCGGTTCGGACACGGCTCCCTCCCGGAGTCACGGCGACGGCCGCTCTCCCGGCCGACGGCCGTCCGCCTGGACTGCGGGGCCGACGGGGTAGACGGGGTCGACGGGAAGGAATGCCGTCAGTCGGGTCCGGCACCGTCGTGGCCGTTCGCGCAGTTCCCCGCGCCCCTTCGGCGCGCTGTTCAACCGCAGCGGACCTCGCCGGACCCGCTCACGGCCTGACCGGGACCTGTGCAGAGCCTGAGCAGGCGACGCCCGCCGCGCAGAGACAACCGGGCCCAGGCGGGCCGCCTCCGGGACGGCGAGCCGGCCGACGTCGCCACCGAGGACGCCAAGCGCGTCGGGGCGGGTGGCGCTGCTGGACGGCGGCCGGGTCCGCGCCAAGGGCACCCACACGGAACTCGCCCGGACCCACGAGACCTACCGGACGGCGGTGCCGGCATGACGGACCCCACCGCGTGGCCCGGACGGTACGGTCCCGTCCGGGCCACGGGGTCTGTCCGAGCCCCTCGGAGGCGGGCGCCGTCAGTACGGCCCATGGGTCCAGCGCCCGGCCGTCATCGTGGCGTGCACCGGCATCGCGCGCAGCGTGTCCGGGTCCGCCGTCAGTGGATCGACGTCCACGACCACCAGGTCCGCGGGGTCCCCGACCCTGATGAGCCGGCGTCCGCGGGCCGCCGCGGCCAGCGCGTCCCGCACCGTCAGGCGCTGCTCGGGATGCCAGGCGGGACGGTCGTCGTCGGTCCGGGTGACGGCCGACGCGACGGCGAGCCAGGGGTCCAGCGGCGAGACGGGCGCGTCGGAGCCGAACTCCAGCCGCGCCCCGGCGGCCAGCAGGTCGGCGTAGGCGAAGGCGCGTGAGGTGCGCCCGGCCCAGTACCGGTCCGCCACGTCGCGGTCGTCCGTCGCGTGCCGCGGCTGCACCCCTGCCGTGACCCCCAACTCGGCGAAGCGCGGCAGGTCCTCGGGGCTCAGCAGCTGCGCGTGCTCGATCCGGCCACGGCAGCGCACCGCCTCGAAGGCGTCCAGGGCGACGGTGTTGGCCCGGTCGCCGATGGCGTGCACCGCCGGTTCGATGCCGTGGGCGGCGGCCCGGCGCATGAGCCGTACCAGTTCGTCCGGTGCCGTCTGCTCGATGCCGTGCGAGCCGTCGGAGTCCTCGAGCCCCGGGTAGGGGTCCCGGCACAGCGCGGTACGGGTGTTGAGCGAGCCGTCCGTGAAGAGCTTGAGCGGGCCGACCCGCACCAGGCCGCCGGGCGCGCCGATTCCGGAGCCGGTGCGCAGCCCGCGCGCCACGGCTGTGTCCAGGTGGCTCGGGTAGACGGCGGCGGACACCCGTACGGCGGGCGGGGCCTGTGCCGAGCGCCGCTCCCAGGCGCCCACGGTGTCGCCGTACTGGAAGTCGATGACCCCGCTGACCCCGCGGGCGGCGGCGGCCCGGCAGGCGTCGGCGATCCAGTCGTCCAGTGTCGCGGCCGGCACCTCGGGCAGGGCCGAGAGGACCTCGTGGCCCTCCGCCTCCCGGATCAGTCCGGTCGGGTGGTCGCCGCGGCCGACCAGCGCCAGGCAGGCGGAGTTCAGCCACACGGCGTGCAGGTCGGCGCTGACCAGGGCGGCCGGCCGGTCCGGGAGGGCCGCGTCGAGGAGTCGCTTGTCGGGGGCGTCGGGCCAGAGGCCGTCCCGGAAGCCGTACCCGAACAGCACGGTTCCCGCGCCGGGCGCCGTACGGCCGTGCGCGCGCACCCGGTCGGCGACCTCGCGCGCGGACGCGGTGCCGGTGAGGTCGAGCCGGCGGCGTGCGCTCGCCCACTCGGCGAGGTGGACGTGGGCGTCCCACAGGCCGGGCAGCAGGACGCGCCCGTCCAGGTCGAGGACCCGCTCGTCCGCGACCGGCCCGGTGGGCGCCACGGCCCCCCGGTCCGGGACCACATGGGTGACCCTGCCGTCCGCCACCCGCACCCCGACCAGCGGCCCGCCCGCCCCCAGCCGCACCCGGCCGAGCGTCAGCGCCGGCCTGCGCGGTGTGCCTGCGACCTCGGTCATCGAGCCTCCGTCCGCCCTCACCAACGACAGCACATCAAACTTAGGGTCACCTTACTCGTCCGTGGTCGTCGCCCTACGCGGCCGTGGTCGGCGCCGGAGCCCCTGGGCGACGCCGCGAGTTCCTACGAAGATCTTTCGCAACCGCCCGGCGCGGAAAGGACCGCGCCGCCAGCGACGCAGATCCGGTGCGCGACCGAACCGGGTCCCCCGTCACTGCGGGCGGCCGCTGCCGCCATGTCGACAGTCGACTCCGATCCTCGATGACGCGTATACCGGCCGGTGAATACCGCTGCTCCGGTTATTCACCGTCGTACATGGCCACGCCCGAGAGGTCCGCCACTGTCCCGTTCAGGACAGAAAGCCGCAGACAAGGGCCATTTCCGACAGGGACGGGGTCGCCCGCGACGTCGACCGCCCCCGCGTGACTCCGGTCCGTGGCCGTGATGGCATGTCGGCATGGAGTTGCGGGAGTTGCGGGCGTTCGTCGCGGTGGTGGAGGAGGGCGGGCTGTCGGCCGCCGCCCGGCGGCTGCATGTGAGCCAGCCCGCGCTGTCCCAGACGATCAGCGGGCTGGAGCGGCAGCTGGGGGTGCGGCTGCTGGTGCGCGGGAGCAGCGGGGTGAAGGCCACCGAGGCGGGGACCGCGCTGCTGGGCGAGGCGCGGGCGGTGCTCGCCCGGCACGACCGGGCGGTGCGGGTGATGGCCGGGTACGCCGGTCCGGGCGGCGGGTCGCTGCGCGTCGGGATCCCCCTGGAGCTGCCGTCGGGGCTGCTCGACCCGGCGCTGGCCGAACTCGCCGCGGCGCATCCGGAGACCCGGGTGCAGGCCCGGCACCTGTCCACGGCCGAGCAACTGGCAGCGTTGCGGGCCGGTGAACTCGATGTCGGCTTTCTGCGGGAGCGGCCGTCCGGGCCGGAGTTCGACGCGCTGCTCGTCGCCCGGGAGAAGCTCGGTGTGCTGGTCGCCGCCGCGCAGGCCGCCGAGCTCGCCGGACCCGACGGCATCCCGCTCGACGCGCTCGGGACCCTGCGGTGGGTCGGGTTCCCGCGCGCCGGCAGTCCCGCCTGGTACGACGAGCTGACCGCGGTCCTGCGCGGCCACGGCCTGGATCTCGGCCCCGAGGCCCCCGAGGGTCAGGCGCTGATCGCCGACGTGAAACTGGCCGCGGTCGCCTCCGGGCAGGCCTTCGCGCTGGCCCCGCCGGGCTGGCAGCAGCCGCTCCCCGACCATGTGTCCTGGTCACCGCTGGCCGGGACGCCGCTGGTGCGGCGCACCTGGGCGGTGTGGCCGGCCGACTCCCGCCGCCGGGACCTGGGCCGGTTCGTCGCCGCACTGGACCGGTCGGCGCGGGAGTAGCGGACCCCCCTTACCGGATCCGTCAGACGGGCCGCCCCTGACGCGATCCGTCAGACGGGCCGCCCCTGACGCGATCCGTCAGACGGGCCGCCCCTGACGCGATCCGTCAGACGGGCCGCCCCTGACGCGATCCGTCAGACGGGCCGCCCCTGACGCGATCCGTCGGACAGGCCGGCCCTTACGGGGCCCGTCAGACGGCCGTACGGCCGCCGTCGACCGGCAGGATCGCGCCCTGCACGAAGCTCGCCGCGTCGCTCACCAGGAAGGCGATCGCCTCGGCGATCTCGCGCGCCTCGGCGGGCCGGCCGGCGGGGGCCTGGGCGGCCAGGGCGTCCAGGTCGTCGCCCATGACGGCCGTGCCCTCCGTGCGGGTGGGGCCGGGCTCCACGGCGTTGACGCGCACCCCCTGCGGGCCGAACTCGGCGGCCCAGGACTTGGTCAGCAGGTTGACCGCCGCCTTGCTCGACGCGTACAGCGCCATCCCCGCGAGCCCGTACTCGGCGACCATGGTGCTGACGTTGACGATGGCGCCCTGTCCGCGCTCGGCCATGGCCGGGGCGAGCTCGCCCACCAGGTAGAACGGCGCCTTCACGTTCAGGTCGTAGACGGTGTCCACCTGGTCCGCGGGCGTCTGTGCCGTCGGCCCGAACGGGAAGACGCCGGCATTGTTGACGAGGATGTCGACGCGGCCGCCGCCCAGCGCGGTGGCCTCGCGGGCCAGGCGCCGTACCGAGTCGGCGTCCCGCAGGTCGGCCGCCAGGAAGTCCGCCTTGCCGCCGCGCTCCCGGACGGCGCCCACCACCCGCTCGCCACGGTCCGCGTCGCGCCCCGCGACCAGGACGTGCGCACCACGCTCGGCGAGCAGTGTCGCGGTCGCGGCGCCGATGCCGCTCGTCGCGCCGGTCAGCAGGGCCACGCGTCCGGTCAGGTCAGCAGAACTCATGAGGTGTCCTTAAAGTGTGGAAAGTGGGGCGAATCCATCGTCCCGCCGCCTCGTCCGTGAGGCGACGGGAGTCCACAGCGGCAACGGCGTTCCCGGGATTCCGCTCGTCCCATCGGCGGATCCGATGTCCCTCATAAGCGCTCCCTGCAGAGCCCTCCAGAGGCGGTGCTTATGACGGCTCTTCGCCGGCCGTATGGCCGTGGCGCGACCGACCGCGCACGTCCCGCGGTTACATGACCCGTACGGCTCGGGGCCCCGGTGGCCCGGCACCGTGCGGACCGGCACCGATCGTCAGGTGAGGCAGCAATGAGCGAACGGAACGCAGAACTGCACGCAGAACCGCGCGCGGGTACGACCGCGGCGTCTCAGGCGGCGCCGAACGCGTCCGGGGAGAGCAGCACGTACGACGTGATCGTCCTGGGCGCGGGCCCGGTCGGGCAGAACGTCGCCGACCGGGCGCGGGCCGCCGGGCTCTCCGTGGCGGTCGTCGAGCGGGAACTCCTCGGCGGCGAGTGCTCCTACTGGGCCTGCGTGCCCAGCAAGGCGCTGCTGCGGCCCGTCCTCGCGGTCGCCGACGCCCGCCGTGTGGACGGCGCCCGGCAGGCCGTCACCGGACGGCTCGACGAGGCCGCTGTCTTCGCCCGCCGCAACCGTTACGTCACCGACTGGGACGACAGCGGGCAGGCACGGGGGGTCAAGTCCATCGGGGCCGACCTGTTCCGCGGCCAGGGCCGGCTCGACGGGCCGCGCCGGGTCACCGTCGGCCCGAGCACCGCCGGCCAGGACGACGGCGCCCGGCAGACCCTCGTCGCCCGGCACGCGGTGGCCCTCGCCACCGGCAGCCGGCCGGCGCTGCCGGACATTCCGGGGATCGAGGAGGCCAGACCCTGGACGAACCGGCACGGCACCGACTCCAGCACCGTGCCCGCCCGTCTGGTCGTGGTCGGCGGCGGCGGGGTCGGCGTTGAGATGGCGACGCTGTGGCAGGGGCTCGGGTCACAGGTCACCCTGCTCGTCCGGCGGCGGCTGCTGCCCCGCATGGAGGCCTTCGCCGGGGAACTCGTCGCCCAGGGGCTGGCCGAGGCCGGCGCGGACGTGCGGACGGGCGTCCAGGTGACCGCGCTGCGCCGACCGGACCCTGCGGGGCCGGTGACGCTCACGCTCGACGACGGCAGCGAACTGGAGGCCGACGAGGTCCTGTTCGCCACCGGCCGCACGCCCAACACCGACGACATCGGCCTGGAGACCGTGGGCCTGACTCCCGGCTCCTGGCTCGACGTGGACACGACCTGCCTGGTCGACGGGGTCGAGGGGGCGTGGCTGTACGGCCTCGGGGACGTCAACCACCGCGCGCTCCTCACCCACCAGGGCAAGTACCAGGGACGGACGGCCGGTGACGCCATCGGCGCCCGCGCCGCCGGGCGGCCGCTGGACGACGGGGACTGGGGCGACCACGCCACGACCGCCGACCGGCATGCCGTGGCCCAGGTCTTCTTCACCGACCCGGAGGCGGGCGCCGTGGGCCTGACCGCAGAGCAGGCGGCCGCCGCCGGGCACCGCGTCGAGACGGTCGACCTCGACCTGAACGCCGCCCAGGGCGCCAACCTCTACGCCGACGGCTACACCGGCCACGCCCGGCTGGTCGTCGACGCCGACCGGGAGGTGCTGCTCGGGGTGACCATGGTCGGGTCCGGGGTCACCGAGCTGCTGCACGCGGCCACCATCGCGGTCGTCGGCGAGGTACCCCTCAAACGCCTCCGGCACGCGATCGCCCCGTTCCCCACGATCAGCGAGATCTGGGTGTTCCTCGTCGCGGCGTACCGACGGCAGCGGGAGCAGTCGCACGCCTGAGCGGGTCGCGAGCGCGAAGCGATCCGGCTCCGCTGTGGCACCGTCGCCCGACTCGACGCCGATGTCACGGCGTACTGTCGTGCCCGTCCGGCGCCCGCCGGCGCCGGTGCCCGGTGCACGACCGAGGAGGAACATCTCCTGTGACCTGCCGAGTCATCCTCGTGGCCCCCGCCATCACCCCTTCGCTGCGGCGGGCCCGATTCGACGACGGTGACTCGATCGAGAGGCCCGGGGCGGTGGCGCTGTCCCTGCCGGCTGCGGGCGGGGAGGTCAGCTCGCCGAGTGTGCGCTGCCGGGAGACGGCGGCCGCGCTGGGCCTCGACGCCTCGGTGGAGCCCGAGCTGTCGGGCCTGGACGCGGGCCGCTGGCGGGGGCGGACGCTGGAGGAGGTCGGCACCGCCGAACCCGAGGCGCTGCTCCAGTGGCTGACCGACCCGGGGGCCGCGCCGCACGGCGGTGAATCGGTACGGGAGTTGTGCGCGCGGGTCACGGGCTGGCTGGACCGGACGGGCCGGTCCGCCGGCCGGACGATCGCCGTGGTGGAGCCGGAGGTGGTGCGGGCCGTGCTGCTGCACGCGCTGGGAGCGCCCGAGTCCGCGTTCTGGCGCGTGGACGTCCCACCGCTGTCGGCCACGGAGATCGCGGGCGGCCCCGGGCGCTGGAACCTGCGGCTCGGCCAGGCCGGCGGCTAGAGCCAATGCCGTTGCTTTATGGGTCGGCGGGTTTGGGTCGTTTGATGCGCACTGCTCGGGTTCCGGTGCGGGTGGGCTGGGGCCAGGTGTGGTGTTCGGCCCGTTTGAGGCGGTAGTTGGACATCTTGCGTTTGACGACGCGAGGCTGGCTGCGCAGGCGTCTGTGCGGCAGGAGTCGTTCCAGCAGGTCATGCTGGAGCAGGACGAGCGCTCTCACCAGCAGGTCAGGGGGAAAAACTGCCCGGCGTGACGGTCACGCTGCGCCGGGCAGAGCGCAAGGTCTCAGTGAAGGAGACCTGGTCGGGATCCAGACTCCGGGTGGCGGCGGTTCTCACCATCAGCTCGCGTAGCGCGTGGTGGACCAGCAGATGTGCCCAGATCTGCTGCAGGACACCTTCTGGTGTTTTGCTGCTGATCACCACGCGGGCTCCGCGTTGATGCGTCTTGAGCTCGGCGAAAACGGCTTCCGCCTCCCAGCGCTCCTGATACAGCGCGGCCAGCTGGCGGGCGGGATGGCGGCGGGCATCGAGCAGGCTGGTCACCAGCCGGTAGTCCTCGCCCGCGTGGCCGGTGCCGTTCAGCTGGTAGGCCAGCACCCGCACCGTGACCGGGTCGGTGTGCGCGGGATCGGTGTGAGCGTGGATGCGGGAGAGCCAGGATCCGTCCCGCAGGATCCGGTCAACGGGCAGGACCCGGTTGGCCGGCACCCTCCATAACAGGTCGGCGCCGGTAGCGGTGAAGGCCCGCCACAACGGCACACCGAGGAACTCCCTGTCGGCCAGCACGAGTTGTCCCGGCCCGCAGGAGCGGGGCAGGCGGCTTACGAGGGTGACTTCCCCAGTGCGGCAGCCGGCCAGCTCGGCGTCCAGCACGAGGTGCGTGCCCACCTCGATCAAGCAGGCCATCCGTACTTGGGGAAAGGAACTCTTGTCGTGGCCGCGGCTGTTTCCGGGGCGGCCGAAGGCAGCCTCGTTGGCCGCGCTGTCGGCAACGTCCCAGCAGGTCCCGTCCACTGCCAGTAGCCGCAGCCCCCGCCAGAACGCCCCCGGAGTTCCCTCGGTGCCCATCGGTTTCGCGGTCGTGGTGAACAGGACCCGCAGCGGCTCGGGACCCAGCCGCTGACGGGCCCGGAACAGTGACGATTTCGCCGGAATGCGCCAGTCACCCAGCAGGCCCTGGCCACGCAGGCCCTCGACCAGATGCCTCATCACGTCCAGATACGGCGCCGGCGAGAACAGGGCCAGCCCGAGCACGAAATACACCATCAGCCGGGCCGGCAGCAGGCGCCTGCGCTGTTCCGCACGACCGCACGCGGCCACTGCACGATCCACCAGACCGGACGGGTACACCCAGGTCAGCAAACCCAAGCCTGATAACTCGCCGACATCCGCAGACACCCGAACCACCCCCGGGAACACTGCACAACAGCGTACGCCCACGAGCTAACGCAACGGCATTGCGGCTAGAGCGTGTCGCTGTCAGCACCGCGGCGAGGATGCGTTCCCGGGTGCCCTCCACGCCCACCTGATCAGGCGTCCGAGAACGTCGCCCCCGTCCGTGTCCGGATCCGGCGCCGGCGGCTCAGTGATCGACCCTCCGAGGCGCGTCCGTCGGCCTGGATCCCGTGTCAACCTGCGCGCTCCCCAGATCCGTGGCCTCGCACTCCTGCCGGGCCCGCAGCGGGGTGCCGACCGGGCCGAACACCGCCATGACTGCTGACAGCCCGGTTGGCCCGGCAGGTGTGGGGCCGAAGGCGCTGACGGCTGCGGCTCGCCCCCCCGTTACCGTTTTCGTGGCTCCGCGATGGGGGTTCTCCGGCCTTCGGGCGCCGAAATGCGGTGGAGCGGTGTGCTCCGTCCTGCCTAGGGTCGCGCCATGACCACCCGCACCTTCCGCGTCACCGTCCGAGGCGTCTTCGACGGTCTCGGCGCCGAGCAGCGTGCCGAACTGCTCTCCCATGCCGCCGAGCACGACGTGCTGCGCGCGGCCTTCACGCCCGAGGGCCACCTCAGTTACGACATCACCGCCCGTCCGGCCTTCACCTTCCGCTTCCAGGACACCGGGGAGGAAGAGGAGGACATCCTGGTGGCGACCGAGCGCGCCGAGGAGACGGCCAGGGCGTGGCTCACCGAGCGCGGCTACGGCTACAAGAACCTCAGGTCCAGCGCGGAGGACCTCTCCCAGGCGCCCCTGAGCAAGCGGCAGCGCCGGGCGGCCGCGCAGCGGCAGGACTGACCCCGGGACCAACTCCGCTTCCGGCGCCGCCGGATACGGCCACGGCGACCTGAAGTCACCGTGGTCCAGGTCACGTAGAGATGTGGCCGGTTTGTGGGGAGCCTGTGCCGCGGGCGTGGCATGCTCGGGGCCACATCGGGTTACCGGCCGGTTCTACCCGTCGGTAACCATGACCGGTGCCTCTTCGTCACCCCCCACCCTCAGGACTGACCTTGCGCAGACGCACAAGGCTCGGGCATGCCCTCGTGCCCGGCTTCGTCATGACCGCCCTCCTTCTCGCCGCCGGCTGCGCCTCGCCGCCGCACCAGGCCGCCGCCGACGGCCGTGCACGGGAGGCCGTCCAGGCCTCCGACGGCTCCAGCGCCACCGCCCGCACGGACGGCCGGAGGCTCGCCGTCGCCGCCGCACCGGCCGCAGCCGCGACCACGGCCGCGGGCTCGGCGAGTGCGGGCCGACCGGCGCACCGCACCACGCTCACCGTCGCCTCGTACGACCGCGCCACCCGACGTGCCGTCATATCCAAGGCGGGACAAGGGAATTCGGGAGGCAAGGGGAGGGCGGGCTCACCCACCGTCTCCCCCAGCCCCACGGCGCCGTCACCGTCGGCCTCCGCCTCGGCCTCCGCCCAGCAGGCCGCCGTCGGTGACGTCATCGCCAGCGCCCCCGCACCCGGCGCCCCGGACGGGCTGCTCGCCAGGGTGACGAAGGTACTCGGCGAGACCGACGCCGGCACCGAGGTGCAGACCGAGCCCGCCACCCTCGACGCCCTGCTCGGCGACGACACCGCGAAGGGCACCGTGCCCGTCGACCCGGCCGCCTTCGACGTCGACAAGCTGCTGCCCGACGTCAAGGTCTCCTGGTCCAGGACCGGTGACGTGCACGTCGGCCCCGAAGGCGCCCACGTGCCGCTCGGCAGCCTCCGCCTGGACGTCAGCACCGAGGTGCCGGCCGCCGAGGGTGCTCCGGCCTCCGCCGCGGCCTCGGTCTCCGGCTTCGTGCAGGTCGCCCCTCAGGTCGACTTCGCCTACGGCGGTGCCGGCACCGGCACCGCGCCCGGCTCCGCCTACCTCGGGCTCTCCGGCGACTGGAACTCCGGCTGGGCGGTCAAGGGGCGGGCCGGGGCCACCGCCACCCCGCTGCGCATCCCGTTCGCCAAGCTGCACGCCGACCCCGTCCTCCAGGTCGGCGCGGTCCCGGTCGTCGTCAACCTCGACCTGACCTGCTACCTCCAGGTGAGCGGCGACGGCAAGATCACCGTCGACGTGGAGCAGAACCTGAAGGGTGCCTTCAAGGCGGGCGGCACCTTCGGCACGGCCCAGGGCTGGACGCCGGTCAGCAGCTCGACCATGACGAGCACGCCGGTGCGCACCTCGGTGACCACATCGGGAAGCGTCCGGACCGCGCTGGGCGCCGAGGCCTCCGTCGGCCTGTACGGCAGCGTGGGCGTCACCGCCGACCTGGCGCCGTACCTGCGCGGCGAGGCCACCGGCACGGTCACCGCCACCTCGGCGACCCCCGGCGTGCAAGCCCAGGGCGCCTGGAACCTGTACGGGGGTGTGGACCTCTCCGGCACCCTCCGCCTCCAGCTGTCCGTCTTCGGCACACCGGTACTGGAGCGGAGCATCCCGCTGGGCGCCCTGCACCGCGAGTGGAAGCTGGCGGGCGGCACCCTCTGACCTCGGGTCAGGCCGCGCCGCCCGGTATCCAGCCCTGGCCGCGCAGCACCGCCGAGACGTCCGGCGCCCGGTAGTGCTCCCCCTTGAGCACCTTGCCGTCGGCCCGGCGGGCCACCTGCCCGTCGGGCCCCAGCTTGCTCATGTTGGACCGGTGGATCTCGGCGAGCACCTCGTCGAGGTCGATCCCGTGCACCAGCGCGGTGCCGTACGCCACGTAGACCACGTCCGCCAGCTCGTGCGCGAGCCGGTCGAGAGGCCCCTCGACAGCGACCTCGGCGACCTCCGCGGCCTCCTCGGCGAGCAGTTCCCCGCGGTGCGCGGCCAGTTCGGGAGAGACCTCGGTCGGCGTGGTACGGACGGCCAGCCCGAAGGCATGGTGGAACTCCCGGACGAGCCGGGCGGGCGAGGTGCCGGACGGGGCACCGGGGACGGGACTGGTCATGCGAACGACTGTAGCGCCCGCCACTGACAGTCACCGAAAGTCCCGCCCCGCCGCCCTGCGCCCGGCCCGGGCCCGCCCCGCCGCCGTGCCCCCGGCGCGGTCCCGCCCCTGGTCCCGGCCCCGGCCCTGGTCAGGACGGTGACCGGCTGGCAGGATCGCGCGCATGTCCAAGCTGCTCCCCCGTATCGGCAGACGCCGCGCCCTCCAGTGCGCGACCGCCGGCGTCGTCGCGTTCGGCCTGCTGCTGTGGTGGCTGCTGCCGCTCGGCGAGAAGCCGCCGACCGGGACGATCGTCTTCAGCACCGGGACGCTGCGCGGCGTCTACCAGGAGTACGGCGAACGGCTGCGCACCGAGCTGCGCAAGGACATGCCGGGCCTGAAGGTGAAGCTGGTGCAGAGCAACGGGTCGTACGAGAACGTGCGGCGGGTGGCGACCGGCCACGCCGACTTCACCATCGCGGCGGCCGACGCGGTGGAGACGTACGAGCTGAACGGCGGCCAGGACGCCGGACGGCTGCGCGGGGTGGCCCGCCTCTACGACGACTACGTCCAGCTCGTCGTACCCCGCGACTCGGGCATCACCGGCGTCGCACAACTGCGGCACAGGCGGGTGGCGATCGGGCTGCCCAACTCGGGGGTGCGGCTGATCGCCGACCGGGTGCTCAGAGCCGCCGGGATGGACCCGGCGAAGGACATCACACCGGTGTCCGACGGCATAGACACCGGCCCGGACCAGTTGCGGCGCGGTGAGATCGACGCGTTCTTCTGGTCGGGCGGCCTGCCGACCAAGGGACTGCTCGACCTGGCGAAGAAGTTCAGCTTCACGTTCGTCCCGATCGGCGAGAGCCTCGTCACCAAGCTGCACACCGAGGGCGCGGCCTCGCTGTACTACCGGGCGACCAACATGCCGGAGTCGGCTTACCCGTCCGTGCAGCAGGGCACGACCGTGCCCACGATCGCGGTGTCCAACGTCCTGATGACCCGCAAGGACGTCGACCCGCGCCTCACCGAGTGGGTGACCCGTACGGTCATCAAGAGCCGCGACGACATCGGCAACCACGTCCACTCGGCCCAGCTGGTGGACCTGCGCACGGCGATCTACACGGACCCGCTGCCACTGCAGGAGGGGGCCCGCCGCTACTACCGCTCGGTGAAGCCCTGAGCCCCGCTCTCACCTGCCCCGCGGCACAGCCACGGTCACCCGCAGACCCCCCGGCTCATGGTGCTCGCAGGACAGCGAACCCCCACCCGCCGCCAGCAACGCCCGTGTGATCGACAGCCCCAGCCCCGACCCCTTCACGTTCTGATGCCGCCCGCTCCGCCAGAACCGGTCCCCCACGCGCGCGAGTTCCTCGTCCGTCAGCCCCGGCCCCGAGTCGGTCACCACGACCGTGGACAGGTCGCCCTCGGCACGCACGGTCACCTCCACCAGACCGCCCGCCGGCGTGAACTTCACCGCGTTGTCGATCACCGCGTCCAGCGCGCTGGACAGCGTGACCGGGTCGGCCCACCCGGTGGTCGGCGTGCACTCCCCGGTCAGCCGAACCCCCTTCGCGGCGGCGGCCGGTGCCCACGCGGCGATCCGCTCCTCGGCCAGCCTGCCGAGGTCGGTCGTCATCAGGTCCGCCTCGGCGTGCTCGGCCAGCGCCAGGTCGAGCAGGTCGTCCAGGACCTGCGCGAGCCGCTTGCCCTCGGTGCGGACCGAGGCGATCTCCTCGTTGTCCTCGGGCAGTTCGAGGGCGAGCAGCTCGATGCGCAGCAGCAGCGCGGAGAGGGGGTTGCGCAGCTGGTGGGAGGCGTCGGCGACGAAGGCCCGCTGCTGCTCCAGCACGTCCTCGACGTTGTCCGCCATCTCGTTGAACGCCCGGGCCAGCCGTCTGAGTTCCGGCGGGCCGCCGGCCGCCGCGACCCGGGACTTGAGCCGGCCGCTGGCGATCGCGTGCGTGGTGGCGTCGAGCACCCGTACCGGCCGCAGCACCCACCCGGTCAGCCGCAGCGCCGCGCCGACGGCCAGCAGCATCGCCGTGCACTCGCCGGCGCCGATGAGCAGCCAGTCGCGCAGCGTGCGGGAGCGCATCGGGCCGGTGGGCGAGTCGGTGACCACCACGGCGACGACGTCGCCGTCCCGGATCACCGGTGAGGCCACCACCAGCCGGCTGCGCTGCCAGGGCCACACCTGCGCGGGATCGTGGCTGCGGCGGCTGAGCAGGGACTCGTCGAAGGCCTCCCGGACCTCGCCGGTCGTCGGCAGCACCCAGTCGTCGGGCGCGTTGGCCATGGAGGACGCGTTCCGGTAGAAGACGCCCGCGCGGATGCCGTAGACGCCGTAGTAGCTGGCGAGTTCGCGGCGAAGGGTCTCCAGGCGGTCGTCCGTGCCCGTGGGGCGTGCGGTGGAGGGCGTGTCGGTCACGAACTGGGCGAGGGCGGCGAACCGCGCGGTGTCGTCGATGCGGTCGACGACGACCTTCTGCTGCTGCGCGGCGGCCGTGCTGACGGCGAGCGGAACGCCGAGCGCGAGCAGCACGGCCGCCATCAGGACGATGAGCAGCGGAAGGAGGCGTGTGCGCACCCGTCCCCGCTACGCGGCCGGGGCGACGAGCCGGTAGCCCACGCCGCGTACGGTCTCGATGAGCGCGGGCATGCGCAGCTTGGCGCGCAGGGAGGCGACGTGCACCTCCAGGGTGCGGCCGGTCCCCTCCCAGCTGGTGCGCCAGACCTCGCTGATGATCTGCTCCCGGCGGAAGACCACGCCCGGCCGCTGGGCGAGCAGCGCCAGCAGGTCGAACTCCTTGCGGGTGAGCTGCACGACCTTGCCGTCCACGCTGACCTGACGGGTGGGCAGTTCGATGCGGACGGCGCCGAGCCGCAGCGCGCTGTCGCCGCCGCCCTGGCCGTCCTCGTGGTGGGTGCGCCGGCTGACCGCGTGGATCCGGGCGAGCAGCTCCCCCGTGTCGTACGGCTTCACCACGTAGTCGTCGGCGCCCAGGTTGAGGCCGTGGATCCGCGAGCGGACGTCGGAGCGGGCGGTCACCATGATCACCGGGGTGCTGGTGCGCTTGCGGATCTTGCCGCAGACCTCGTAGCCGTCCTGGTCGGGCAGGCCGAGGTCGAGCAGGACGACGTCGTAGCCGTCGCTCTCGGGGACGAGGGCACGCAGGGCCTCCTCGCCGCTGCGGGCGTGGGTGACGGAGAACCCGTGCCGGGCCAGGACCGCGGAGAGCGCGGCGGCGACGTGGTTGTCGTCCTCGACGAGCAGCAGTCTCATCCCGGCCCCCTCCGGTTCAGCGGTCGTACGGTCGTGGTTCGTCGTCGGCTTGCCTGCGGAAAGCCCACGTTCTGGAGATGACGTGCACACGCGCGTGCACGAGGAGCAGTCACGCTGATGGACGCCGACGGCGTCAAGTGGGTTCCGGGGGCGGGCGGGTTCCGTTACCCGGCCGATACCCGGGCGGCCGCCGGTGCTACGAGCCGTGTCCGGCTGCTACCGGATCGTGATGCTCAGATCTCCCTCAGATGTAATGACGCTGCTCATCTGCGAAAACTACATTCCTTCGAAACCGAGGAGGACGGAGCCCGAAAGCGATGACCGAAGTATCGGTGGCCGCGCAGGACGTGGCCGCGACCGGCGAACTGGTCGTCCTGAAGAGCGTCAACAAGCACTTCGGCGCGTTGCACGTGCTCCAGGACATCGACCTGACGATCGCCCGCGGTGAGGTTGTCGTGGTGATCGGGCCTTCCGGGTCCGGCAAGTCCACGCTGTGCCGCACCATCAACCGTCTGGAGACCATCGACTCCGGATCGATCACCATCGACGGCAGGCCACTGCCCCAGGAGGGCAGGGCGCTGGCCCGGCTGCGCGCCGACGTCGGCATGGTCTTCCAGTCCTTCAACCTCTTCGCGCACAAGACGGTGCTGGAGAACGTGGTGCTCGGGCAGGTCAAGGTCCGCAAGGCGGACCGGAAACAGGCCGAGGAGAAGGCCCGCGCCCTGCTCGACCGGGTCGGCGTGGGCACCCAGGCCGACAAGTACCCCGCGCAGCTCTCCGGCGGCCAGCAGCAGCGCGTCGCGATCGCGCGGGCGCTGGCCATGGACCCGAAGGTCATGCTCTTCGACGAGCCGACCTCGGCCCTCGACCCCGAGATGATCAACGAGGTCCTGGAGGTCATGCAGCAGCTGGCCAGGGACGGCATGACGATGATCGTCGTCACCCACGAGATGGGCTTCGCCCGCTCGGCCGCGAATCGGGTGGTCTTCATGGCCGACGGCCGGATCGTCGAACAGGCCGCCCCGGACCAGTTCTTCAGCAACCCGAGCAGCGACCGGGCCAAGGACTTCCTTTCGAAGATCCTGCACCACTGACCCGCACGGCGATCCAGCAACCTGTCATCACTTCAAAGGACGTTCATCATGCAGCTCCGCAAGGTCACCGCCGCCTCGGCCGCCGTGCTCGCGCTCGCCCTGTCCGCCACGGCGTGCGGCAGCGGCGACAAGGACGACAGCGGTTCCTCGGGCGGCGGCGAGATCAAGATCGGCGTCAAGTACGACCAGCCCGGTCTCGGCCTCCAGGAGCCCGACGGTTCCTTCTCCGGCTTCGACGTCGACGTGGCCACCTATGTCGCCGGGCAGCTGGGTTACAAGCCGAACCAGATCAAGTTCGTGCAGACCAAGAGCGCCGACCGGGAGAACGCCCTCGCGCGCGGTGACGTGAAGTTCATCGCGGCCACCTACTCGATCACCGACGAGCGCAAGGCCAAGGTGGACTTCGCCGGCCCGTACCTGCTGGCCCACCAGGACCTGCTGGTCAAGAAGGACTCGACGATCGCCAAGGGCGAGGACCTCAACGGCAAGAAGCTCTGTTCGGTGACGGGTTCGACCTCGGCGCAGAACATCCAGAAGACGATCGCCCCGAAGGCAAACCTCAAGGAGGTCGGCACCTACTCGGAGTGCATCGCCGGCCTTCAGAGCGGTGCCGTCGACGCGGTGACCACGGACGACTCGATCCTCGCGGGCTTCGCCGCGCAGGACAAGTACAAGGGCCAGTTCAAGCTCGCCGGCCTGAAGCTGAGCAACGAGAACTACGGCATCGGGGTCAAGAAGGGCGACTCCACGACCCTCGACAAGATCAACAAGGCGCTGGAGAAGATGGTCTCCGACGGCTCCTGGGACAAGGCCGTCACCAAGAACTTCGGCCCGGCCGGCTACAAGAACGAGCCCGCCCCGAAGATCGGCGTGATCGTCAAGTAAGGCTTCGCGCAAGGCGGAACCGAACCCCGCGCGCCGCCGCCACCGCTTCCCCGGCGGCGGCGCGCCATGCCCTCTCCGTACGCCACACACCCGGAAGCGCGGGAAATCGTGTTCGACTTTCTTCAAGGCTACGACGTCCTAGGGGCGTTCTGGACGACGGTGGAACTGACCGTCCTCTCCGCCGTCGGCTCCCTGGTCTGGGGCACCCTGCTGGCCGCGATGCGGGTCAGTCCGGTACCGCTGATGCGCGGGTTCGGCACCGCCTACGTCAACATCGTCCGGAACATCCCCCTGACGGTCATCGTCATCTTCACCTCGCTCGGCCTCGCCGACATCTTCGGCGTGACGCTGGGCGCCTCCGACTTCAAGGTCCAGGGCTTCCGCCTCGCGGTGCTCGGCCTGACCGCCTACACCGCCGCCTTCGTCTGCGAGGCGATCCGCTCCGGCATCAACACCGTGCCCCTCGGGCAGGCCGAGGCGGCTCGCGCGATCGGGCTGAACTTCTCGCAGACGCTGCGGCTGATCGTGCTGCCGCAGGCCTTCCGCGCGGTGATCGGCCCGCTGGCCAACGTCCTGATCGCGCTGACGAAGAACACCACGGTGGCGGCCGCGATCGGCGTCGCCGAGGCCGCCGCCCTGATGAAGACCATGATCGAGAACGAGGCCCAGACGCTGGCCATCGGCGCGGTCTTCGCCCTCGGCTTCGTGGTCCTGACCCTTCCGACCGGCCTCTTCCTCGGCTGGCTCGCCAAGCGCCTGGCGGTGAAGCGATGAGCTCCGTCCTGTACGACACCCCTGGGCCCCGCGCCAAGCGGCGCAACGTGGTCCTCTCCGTCGTCTTCGTCCTGTTCCTCGCCCTAGCGGTCTGGTGGGTCTGGCAGAAGATGGACGACAAGGGTCAGCTCAAGTGGGGCCTGTGGCAGCCGTTCACCACCTCCGAGGCCTGGACCACGTACCTGCTGCCGGGCCTCGGCAACACCCTCAAGGCCGCGGCGCTCGCCATGGTCATCGCCCTCCCGCTGGGCGCGGTCTTCGGCATCGCCCGCATGTCCGACCACGCCTGGGTGCGGATACCGGCCGCCTGGGTCGTGGAGTTCTTCCGCGCGATCCCGGTCCTGCTGCTGATGCTGTTCGCCAACGAGTTCTACGTCCGCTCCACCGACGTCGGCAGCGACGAACGGCCGCTGTACGCGGTCGTCACCGGCCTGGTGCTCTACAACGCCTCGGTGCTCGCCGAGGTCGTACGCGCCGGCGTCCTCGCGCTCCCCAAGGGGCAGACGGAGGCGGCGTACGCGATCGGGCTGCGCAAGGGGCAGACGATGACCGGCATCCTGCTGCCCCAGGCGGTCACCGTGATGCTGCCGGCCATCGTGAGCCAGCTCGTGGTGATCGTGAAGGACACCGCGCTGGGCGGCGTGATGCTGCAGTTCACGGAACTGCTCACGGCACGCGGCACACTCGCCGCCAACTACGCCAACGTCATCCCGAGCTTCGTCGTCGTCGGCGTCGTCTTCATCCTGCTGAACCTCGCCCTCACCACGTTCGCCTCCTGGCTGGAGAAGCGGCTGCGGACCAGCAAGAGGGGCACCGGCGCGGTGCTGGGCGCCGAGGAGGTCAGCGACCTGAACGCGGCCGAGATCAGCGGCACCTTGGCGACCGGGGCGGGCGGAGCCAACGCCTGACGCCCGGTCAACCCGAACGACACACACGGAGGCAGCGGCCGCAGGGGCGCTGCCTCCGCCGTTTTCCCGGGCGCCAGGGCAGCCGCGCGCCCGCCATGCTGACGTGTCCCCGGGTGCGCCGCTTGACCCGCTGGCGCCCAGTCTGTTGCATACGTTCTGTGATCGTGCACCCTGCTCCAACAATCTGTTCAACTGTGTCCGTCGGGACGTACGTACGGGCAGGGGGCGCCGCGCCGTGGACCCGGTGATCATCGTCGGAGCGGGGCCCGTCGGGCTCACGCTCGCCCTGGCGCTGGCCCGCCAGGAGGTGCCGTCCGTCGTCCTGGACGAGGGCCCGGGCAAGGACGAGCCGCGCCCGGCGCGCACGGTCGTGCTCCGCGAGGACACCGCCGCCCTGGTGACGCGCCTGTCCGGCACCCCGCTGGAGGAGCTGGGCGCCCGCTGGACCGGCTGGCGGTCGATGCGGCGCCGGCAACTGCTGCGCGAGGTCGTCTTCGACGACGCCGCCGAGCCGTCCCCGCTGCACGTCGCCCAGCACGTGCTGACCAACGCCCTGCGCGCCGCGATCTCCGAGGAACCGCTGGTCAAGGTCGCCACCGACAGCCGCCTGGACGCCGTCGAGCAGGAGCGCTCCGGCGTCACCGCGCACACCCGCGGCCTCAAGGGCACCTGGTGGCGCGGCAGTTACCTGGTGGGCTGCGACGGCCCCCGCTCGACCGTACGCAAGCTCCTGGACATCCGGTTCCCGGGCCGTACGGCGGTGGAACGGCACGCGGTCGCCGCGCTGCGCACGGAACTTCCTTGGCCCGGCCAGGCGTTGCTCCATCGGACACCGCCGTGGCGGACGTCCGGGCCCTCGGCCGGGGAGGTGACCGCCCGCCCCCTCCCGGACGGCGTGTGGCGCCTGGACTGGCTGCTGCCGCCCGGCAAGGACCTGGTCACGCCGGAGCTGCTGGTGACCCGGATCCGCGAGACCCTCGCGGGCTGGACGGGCGGCACCACCCCGCCGTACGACCTGCTCGACACCGGCGTCCACACCGTCCACCACCGACTCGCCCGCCGATGGCGGGTGGGCCGGGTGTTCGTCGCCGGGGACGCCGCGCACCTGCTCGGCGCGCTCGGGACGCACGGCCTCGACGAGGGGCTGCGCGACGTGGACAACCTCGCCTGGAAGCTGGCCCCGGCCTGGCACCACGGCCCGCACGAGGCGTTGCTCGACAGTTACCAGACCGAGCGGCGCGCGGTGGTCGCCGCCCGGCTGCGCGCCGCCGACCACGCACTGCCGGTGCTGCGCGGCGGCGGCGGGCTGCGCGGGTTCGTCCCCGGCGCGTCCCGGGGGCACGACGCGCTCCTCACCGAAGGTCACCTGGGGCACGGTCCGCTCGGTGCGCCGGGGGCGTACGCCGACTCGCCCCTCGCCCCCCGGCACCTGGAGCACGAGATCCCGGTCGACACGCGGCCGGGGACACCGGTCACCGATGTCCGGGTCACCGCGGAGGACGGCACCTTCGTGCAGCTGCGCTCCCGCCTCGGCCGCGGCGCGCTGCTCGTCGTCCTGATCGCGCCCGGTACGGGGGTGTGGGACCGCAAGCACTGGGTCTCCGCCGGGATCATGCCGCGGCTGGCGGCGGCCGTGACCGCGCTGCCACACCCCGCCGAGCTGCTGGTCGCCGAGGCCTACCCGGGCGCCCCGGCGCACACGGTGCTGCTCGTACGCCCCGACGGCCACCTGGTCACCGCCCTCAACGGGGTCCGCCCGGCCGACCTGTACGCGGCGGCCGAGGCGACGCTGGGCGGCAAGGACAAGGGCGGGACGGAGCAGGCGCCGACGGCGGCGCAGACGGAGCGGACGGAAGCGGAGGCCGGAGCTCAGGCCGGCTCCACCGGACGGTGACGACGGTCCCGTGCGGCCGCCGTCCACCATGTGACGCTGAGTTGACCGGCTTGCACCGGCATGGTGTACTCCGCATCGTGAACGACACCACTGTGCGCCTGTGGCGGAAGGTCCATGTGGACCTGGTCCGCTATGCGGGCTGCGTGTGTCTTCCGTCCTGCTGACTTCGCATTCCTCTTTCTCTCTCCGGGCGCCGTCTGCGCCCGCTTCTGCGAACCCTCATCAGGATCGGTGCACGTGTCTGCTTCTCTCTCGTCGTCCTCCGTTTCCTCGTCCGCCCCCGCGCCCGGCGCCGCGCCCACCCAGGCGGACCTCCTCGACTTCGTACGGCGCACGGCCGCCGACGCCGAGCTGATCGCCTCGCTCCCGCTCGACCCCGAGGGCCGCACCTGGGTACGGCTCGACGGCCCCGCCGGCAGCGAGGCCTGGCTGATCGGCTGGCCGCCCGGCTCCGGCACCGGCTGGCACGACCACGCCGAGTCGGTCGGCGCCTTCCTCACCGCCACCGGCGAGCTGAAGGAGTACTCACTGGCCACCCGGCTGCCCACCGACGGCTGGAAGACCCTGGAACTCTCCGAGGGCGTCGACCGCGAGCGCCGGCTGCCGGCCGGGAAGGGCCGCTCCTTCGGCCGCGACCACGTCCACGAGGTGCTCAACGAGTCCACCCAGCACCACGCGGTCTCCGTCCACGCCTACTACCCGCCGCTGCCGCGGATCCGCCGCTACAGCCGCACCGGACAGGTACTGCGCCTGGAGCAGGTCGAGCGCCCGGAGGACTGGCAGTGAGCGGCACGGGACCGGTGGAGCCGCGTCCGGTGGGCATCGACGAGCTGCTCGAGCGGGTGCGCGCGGGCTACCGGCGCGTCGAGGCGCAGGAGGCGTACGACGCGGCGGACACCGGTGAGGCCCTGCTCGTCGACATCCGGTACGCGGCGCTGCGCGAGCGGGACGGGGTGATACCCGGTGCGCTCGTCATAGAGCGCAACGAACTGGAGTGGCGCCTGGACCCGCAGGGCAGCCACAGGGCTCCGGAGGCCACCGGCCACGACCTCCGGGTCGTCGTGATCTGCAACGAGGGCTACGCCTCCAGCCTGGCCGCCGCCTCCCTGCACCAGCTGGGCCTGCACCGGGCGACGGACCTGGTCGGCGGCTTCCAGGCATGGAAGACGGCAGGCCTGCCGGTCACACCCCCGTCGTCCTAGTCCCTACGGCTCCCCGGTCCCGGTCGGATCCGTACGGCTGTCGCCGAGCGCGCCGAGAGCGTCGAGCACCCGGCCGAGGCCGGACTCCCAGGCGTGACCGCGGCCGTACGCGGCACCGGGCGCGGTGCCCGCCGCCGTGCCGACACGGGCGGCGGTGGGGTAGGCAAGCGGGTCGAGAACCTTGTCGAGCAGGGGGCATTGGCCGCCCGCCCCTGCTCGTCGTCCACCGCGCTGTCCTCCTGCGCGAGGAGCCGTGGGGCGAGCGAGCCTTCCAGGTCACCGACCCCGGCGGCGTCATCGTCCAGCCCGTCGACCGGAACGCGCCCGGTGGCCTCTGAGGCGATCCGGCGACGGCGTCGCAGACGGCAGACCGGCAGACCGGCAGACGGCGCATCGCGGCGCTTCCGGCGGAGCGCCCAGTCGCGCCTAGTCCTTCGCCGTCGCCGCCGGCACCCGCAGCGCCACCCGCCCAGGAAGGACCGAAGCCATCAGGGCGAGCAGACCGGCGGTTGCTACGACCGTCACGTACAGCAATGGCGTGACGGTCGGCGCGGCGCGGCCCGTCATGCCGACACTGAAGGCGGTCAGTACGGCTAGCGCGATGCCGCTGCCGAGCGCCGTGGCGAGCGTCAGCACGGACAGCACCTCCGTGCGCAGCATGCGCAACACCTGACGGCGGGTGGCGCCGGCCAGCCGGAGCAGCGCGAACTCTCGCACGCGGTCCGCGATCGACATGGCGATCGTGTTGACGACGGCGATGGCGGTGAAGGCGAGGACCAGCCCCATGGCCAGGAAGTCGACCTCGGCGTTGTCCTGCCGACGGTGGGCCTGGAGCGAGTCGGCGGCGGTCGGCGAGAGAATGTCCAGCCCTGGGAACTCACGCAGCGTAGTCGCGAGTTGTGCATGTGTGCGGGCGGTGCGCACGAGGACGGAGGACGCGAGCGGGTCGTCCACGTGGGGCGAGACGAGGTCGTGGGCGAAGGTGAGGTCGCCGAAGCCCAGACCCCGGGCGTAGACGGCGGCGACGGTGAGCGTGGCGGGCGTGCCGTCGCCGAGGGTGAGTTTCAGGGTGCTGCCGGGCCTCAGATGGTGCTGATCGGCGGCCAGTTCGCTGACGGCGACGGTGCGGTCGGTGAGCCGGCCGAGGGAGCCGGCGGTGACCTCGGGGTCCCAGGTGCGGGCGAGGCCCTCGGGGGTTACGCCCTGGGCCGGGTACTTGTCGAGTCCGATGCGGACGGTCGTACGGACCACTTCGGTGGCCGTGTCGTGGTGCGCGCGCAACCGCCGTGCCGCCGCTGCCGGTACGCCGGGTCCCCGGGCGGCGACGACCCAGTCGGCGGTGACCCCGGCGCGGGCCTGGGCGCGGGCGGCGTCGTCGAGGGTGGCCTGGACGAACAGCACGGTGCAGGTCATGCCGATGAGCAGGGTGAGCGGGGTGACGACGGAGGCCATCCGAGCGGCGTTGCCGCGCAGGTTGGCGGTGGCGAGCCGGCCACCGTGACCGGTGAGCCGCAGCGGGCCGGCGAGCAGCAGTGCGGCCACCCTGACCAGCAGCGGACCGAGCAGGGCGACGGAGGTGGCGAGGACCACGACGGCGAGGAAGGTGACGGGGGTCGAGGCGGGTTCGGTACGCAGGGAGGTGAGCAGCACGACGAGGACGGCTCCACCGGCGAGCAGCAGCAGGCCGGCGGCGATCCTGCCCCGGGCGGGCCGGGCGGGCTCGACGCGGGACTCGGCCAGCGCCTCGGTGGGCCGGATCCGGGTGATGCGCCGTGAGGCGATGCGGGCGGCCGTCCAGGCGCCGGCCAGGGTCGCGGCGAGCGCGGCGAGGGGCGGGACGACTCCAGTGGTGTGCTGAAGCGTGGCGGGTACGGCGCCGAGTGCCACGAACCTGCCGTGCAGCCAGGCGCCCAGCGGCAGGCCGAGGAGTGCGCCGAGCGTGCCGGCGACCACACCGATGATCAGGGCCTCGCGGCCGAGCACCCGGCGGATCTGTCCCGGCGTGGCGGCGATGGCGCGCAGCAGGGCTAGTTCTCGGTGGCGCTGCTGCACGGTGAGCGCGAAGGTGCCGACCACCACCAGGACCGCCACGAGCAGCGAGGTCCCTCCCATGGCACCGCCCATGCTGACCAGCCGGACCCGGGCGGCGGCCGCGTCCAGGAACTCGGCGGTGCCACGGGCGTCCCCGGTGGAGACCTGGGCCGTGGTGCCGCGCAGTGTCCGCGTCACGGCTTGCTTCAGCCGTTCCGGGTCTGTGCCGTGTGCGGGCAGCACGCCGAACGCGGTGACCTGCCCGGGATGTGCGGCCAGTCTGCGGGCCTCGGCGGCGGAGAAGAAGAGGGCCGTCTGGTGGCGCACGTCCGTGGCCGGGGCGGCGACTCCGGTGATCCGGTAGGCGCGCGGGGCCTGTGTCGACTGCACGGTGAGGGCGTCGCCGGTTCGCAGGTGGGCGCGTGCGGCGAGATCGCGGTCGATGACCAGGTCGGTGGCGGCCTTCGGGGCCGTACCGGAGACCAGGCGGTACGGAGTGAGCGCGGCGGACTCCCAGGCGTGTCCGTAGGCGCTACGGCCGCCGGTACCGGCCGGGGTCAACGGCTGGGCCAGGAAGGTCATTTCGGGCACGACCCGGGCGACACCGGGCGTGCGGGCGAGTCTGGTTTCCAGGCCGGCCGGCAGCCAGGCGCGCTCGGCGACGGGTTTCGCCTTGTGCTTGACCTTGGTCTTGCCGTGCTTGTGCTTGACGGTGGTTCGGTGAACGTACTGGTCGGCGGAGACCACGACGGGGGTTGCCGCGTAGCGCTCGGTGCGGATCGTGCCGCGCAGTCCTGTATCGAGGAGCGTGCCACACGCGGAGATCAGCGCGGCCGCACACAGCAGGGCGAGGAAGGCACCGAGAAACCCGGCCTTGCGGGCGCGGACGGTCTTGAGGGCGTAGCGCAGCATCATGGCGTACACGCTCGTCCACGCGGGGCTGCGCGGGCACTGCGGTGGTCCGGCGTCTTGGGAGGGGGTTAACCCCACCCCGTCAGCCCAACCCCCTCAAGCCTGTCGGCCCGTCAGAAGTCCCCGCCCTCCAGGAACTCCGTGTCCTCGCCCTCCTCCTCCAGTGCCCGCCGCACGACCCGGAGGGCCATGCCTTCCGGGTATCCCTTGCGGGCGAGCATGCCGGCGAGGCGGCGGATCCGTCTGTCGCGGTCGAGGCCCCGGGTGGAGCGGAGCTTGCGGGCGACGAGGTCGCGGGCCGTCTCCTCCTCCTGCTCGGAGTCGAGCTGGGCGACCGCCTCGTCGATGAGCGCCGAGTCGACGCCCTTGGTGCGCAGTTCCTGGGCGAGCGCGCGCCGGGCCAGTCCCCGGCCGTGGTGCCGGGACTCCACCCAGGCGTCCGCGAACGCGCTGTCGTTGATCAGCCCGACCTCCTCGAACCGGGACAGCACCTCCTCGACGACGTCGTCCGGGATCTCCCGCTTGCGCAGGGCGTCCGCGAGCTGTTTCCGGGTGCGCGGGGTCCCGGTGAGCAGGCGCAGACAGATCGCCCGCGCCCGCTCAGCCGGGTCCGCTGGAGGTTCCCCCTGCTCGGCCCTCGACGAGGAGGAGGAACCCCCGTCCTCACCGGACGGCTCCCCGAAGCCGCGCCGGCGTCGCGTGCCGGGCTTCCGCGAGCCACGGCCGGGTGACCCGTGCCCGCGGGGCCTGCCCAGGCCGTCGCCGTACGTGCCGTCCGCCCCGTATCCCCCGTCGGCGCCGCCCGTGCCGTAGGCCTCGTCACCGTCCCCGGCGGAGCCCGGGTCGCCCCCGGTGCCCCTCCCCCGGGGGGCACCGGGGGACGCGTACTCGTGGTCGGCCCAGTCGGTTCGTCGTGTCACGGCGTCAGCTCTTGGCGGCGGCGGCCTTGGGCTTGGTGACCTTGGCGGCGGCCGGGGCCGGCACCGTCTTCGCGGCGTCGTCCGGGGCCGCGGTGGCGGTGACCGCCGCGTCCGCGCCCGGCTCGGCGGCGGGCGTCTCCGGGCGGACACCGACGCCCAGCTTCTCCTTGATCTTCTTCTCGATCTCGTTGGCCAGGTCGGGGTTGTCCTTCAGGAAGTTGCGCGCGTTCTCCTTGCCCTGGCCGAGCTGGTCGCCCTCGTACGTGTACCAGGCGCCGGCCTTGCGGACGAAGCCGTGCTCCACGCCCATGTCGATCAGACCGCCCTCGCGGCTGATGCCCTGGCCGTAGAGGATGTCGAACTCGGCCTGCTTGAAGGGCGGCGCGACCTTGTTCTTGACGACCTTGACCCGGGTGCGGTTGCCGACCGCCTCGGTGCCGTCCTTCAGGGTCTCGATGCGGCGGATGTCGATACGCACCGAGGCGTAGAACTTCAGGGCGCGGCCACCGGTCGTGGTCTCCGGGGAGCCGAACATCACACCGATCTTCTCGCGGAGCTGGTTGATGAAGATCGCGGTGGTCTTGGACTGGTTGAGCGCGCTGGTGATCTTCCGCAGCGCCTGGCTCATCAGGCGGGCCTGGAGACCGACGTGGCTGTCGCCCATCTCGCCCTCGATCTCCGCGCGCGGGACGAGCGCCGCGACGGAGTCGATGACGATGAGGTCGAGGGCGCCGGAGCGGACCAGCATGTCCACGATCTCCAGGGCCTGCTCGCCGTTGTCGGGCTGGGAGAGGATCAGGTTGTCGATGTCGACGCCGAGCTTCTGCGCGTACTCGGGGTCGAGGGCGTGCTCCGCGTCCACGAACGCGACCTGGCCGCCCGCCTTCTGGGCGTTGGCCACGGCGTGCAGGGTCAGGGTGGTCTTACCGGAGGACTCCGGTCCGTAGATCTCCACCACACGGCCGCGCGGCAGGCCACCGACACCGAGGGCGACGTCGAGCGCGGTCGAGCCGGTCGAGATGACCTCGATGGGCTCCTTGGCCCGCTCGCCCATGCGCATGACCGCGCCCTTGCCGAACTGCCGTTCAATCTGTGCGAGCGCGGCGTCGAGCGCCTTCTCGCGGTCGGTTCCTGCCATGGGTTCCACCCGGTTTGCTTGAGTCGATCGCTTCACGTCAAAGACGCTAACGCCTGCCACTGACAATGCGCCCCGCCGCCGGTTCGACCTGTGGACAACTCGGGGATGTATCCGCCGAAACCATGTCGAAACGCCGCCGGGATCCCCGTCGTGAGCCGTTCCGGAGCCTCCATAAGAATGGATGTTCGATTTTCGTGTCAAGCGCACCACGCGGTACTCCCGCCACTTCCCCGCAGGGTGCTCACCCACCGCTCACCCACCACTCACCCACCCCCCGTCCGCTGCCCATCCACCGCTCCGCCACGGGCTCCGGGCGTACACGGCACACGTGCCGGAGCGCGCGGCACGCCGGGGGCGGCAGCCGGAAGCCGGACCGCGGGGCGGTGGTCCGCACCACCCGGCGCGGTGTTCACCCGATCGTGAGTTTCCGCCTGCCCGCGCCCGCCGTGCGGCGATGCTCGAAGAGGCGGCCGGGGAGAGCGCCGCCCCTGGGTGCCGTGGGTGGGAGAGCGCATGACACGTGAGACGGGACGACGCGGCCTGGACGAGCAGGCCGTGCTGCTGGCGGCGGGGCTGGCCGACCTGGCCGTGAGCACCGTGGGCACCGCCTTCGGGACGTTGCGGGGGCTGCTGCGCCGCTCGGACGCCGGCGCGCTGGCGGCGGAGGCCGAGCACGACCTCACCGCACGGGGGCGCCTGGTCCTGGACCGGTACGCGGCCGTGCCCCCGGCCCATCTGGAGATCCTCGCCCGGCACGCCCTGGCCCGGCGGACCGCCGGCGATGACTGACCGCTGGGACGCGGCCGCCTTCAAGAGCCGCGTCGACGACGTACTGCGCCGGTTCGTCGCCGAGGAGGCCGGCCTGTTCGCGGCGGTCGACCCGCTCCTGGGACCGGTGGCCGAGCAGCTGGAGGCGGCGGCCGCGGACGGCAAACGGCTGCGGGCGGCGTTCTGCTACTGGGGCTGGCGCGCGGTGGGCCAGCCGGACAGCGACGCGCTGGTGCGGGCGGCGGCCTCCATGGAACTGGTGCACGCCGCCGCCGTCGTCCACGACGACCTCATCGACGACAGCCCCCTGCGGCACGGCCGCCCCACTCCGCACGTCGCCCTGCGTGCCGCCGTACAGGACCGTCCGCGCGCCGACGACACCGCGCGGTCGCTGGCGATGCTCGTGGGCGATCTGCTGATGTCACTGGCCGGGCAGCTGTTCGCGACCTGCGGGCTGCCCGCCGCCTACCTCGCCCGGGCCCGCCCCCTGTGGTCGGTGCTGGCCAGGGAGCTGATCGCGGGCGAGTGCCTGGAGATCCTGCGCACCGGAGCCGGTCCGGACACCACGGCCTCGCTGAAGGTGATCCGCTACAAGACCGCCAAGTACACGGTCGAGCAGCCGCTGTTGATCGGCGGCGCCCTGGCCGGAGCCGGGGAGCGGCTGCGCGAGGGCTACTCCGCGTACGGGCTGCCGCTGGGCGAGGCCTTCCAGCTCCGCGACGACCTGCTCGGCCTGTTCGGGGCACCGGAGCACACCGGCAAGGCCAACGCCGACGACGTGCGCGGCCACCGGCCCACCGCCCTGCTCGCGGAGACCTGGCGCCTCGCCCGTGCCGACGACCGGGAGCGGCTGGGCGCACTGCTCGGCAGCCGTGATCTGGACGCGGACGGCCTGGACGCGGTCCGCGAGGTGATGTGCCGGCTCGGGGCGCCCGACCGGATCGAGCACATGATCGGCGCGCGGGTCGCGGAAGCCCTCGACGCCCTCCACGGACTGAACGTGCCGGCCCCCGCCGCCGACGCGCTGACCACGCTGGCCCACTCGGCCGCGACCCGCCTGTCCTGACCCCCACGGGTGGCCCGGGACCACACCCCGCGACACCTCTGGACACCCCGCGACACCCGCGCGACCCGCGATGACAAGGAGCCCTGCCGTGATCCACACCGAGGCCTCGCTGGACACCCTGCGGCACGCCGGTGACGAACTCGCCGACGCCACGGTCGCCGCACTCTTCGAGCGCGGGGAGGTGGGCACGTTCAACACCCTGATGCGCTACGTCTCCACCGCCGGCGCGCCCCTGCCGGACGGGCTGCCCGAGGTCGCGCGGGAGTACCTGGAGGCCACCCGGGTGCCGCCGTCCTGGGTGGACTGGGGCGAGATGGAGAAGGCCCGGCTGTTCTTCATCGACAACAACGTGCACATCTCGACCGCGCTCTCCTTCGCCGCCATGCCCGCCTGTTACGTCGTCCCGCGCGTGGCGAAGCTGCTGTCGGCCACCCACGGGCTGAAGTACCCGTCCAAGCGCATGGCGGAGACCGGTCAGTTCACCGTCTACCTCATGCGCCCCGACGCCTTCGAGGCCGGCAGCCGCTTCGTCCCGGCCGCCCAGAAGGTGCGCCTGCTGCACGCCTCGATCCGGCACCACCTCAGGCGCGAGAACCGCTGGGACACCGAGGCACTCGGCACGCCGATCTGCCAGGAGGACATGATCGGCGGCCAGATGTTCTTCTCCATGCTGGTCCTCGACAGCCTGCACCGGCTGGGCATCCACCTGTCCACGGAGGGCGCGGAGGCGTACTACTACGCGTGGCGGGTGGTGGGCGCCATGCTCGGCGTCGACCAGGAGGCCGTCCCGAAGACCCTCGAAGAGGCACGCGCCTTCCTCGACCTGTACATGGTCCGGCACATGGGGCCCTCCGAGGAGGGCGCGGTCCTGACCCGGCAGCTCATCGACCTGTACGAGGAGGTCGTCCCCGGCACCTTCTTCGACCCGATCGTCTCCGCCCTGATCCGCCACCTGGTCGGCGACACCTGCGCCGACTGGCTGGAGGTGCCGCGCACCCCGTGGGACACCGTCGTCAAGGCCGTACCGCACCTCCTCGGCGTCCTGGAGACCATCGAGGACCGCTCCCCGCTGGGCGCCTGGGCCCTCGACCGCCTCGGCCACCTCACGACCGTTCTCGAACTGTCCTCGCTCACCCGTGGCCGCGTCATGCACTACGCCATCCCCGAACACCTCAAGAAGGACTACGGCGTCACGGGCACGGTCCCCCGCACCCGGCGGTGGACCCCGCCGGCCGCCACGGTCTCCTGACCACCCCTGGGCCCCCTACTCCGCAAGGCGTACGGCGGGTGTCTTCGGCCGGACGACGACCGCGCGGGCGGGCGCCGGGAGGCTGGGCGCATGTCCTCCTCCCTGAAGAGTCCGCCCCGCAGGCCAAGGGCGAACCCGCCGGCCGGGTTCCTGGCCCGGGTGCGTCCCGCCGAGCGTCTCTGTCACGTGACCGGCGTGCTCCTCGCCCTCTCCGGTCTGGCGCATCTGGTGGTGTTCGCGGTCGACGGCGGCCCCTGGTACGGGCCGGTCTCCTGGCGCAAGCCCGTCACCTTCGGGCTCTCCTTCGGTCTGACGCTGATGGCGGTCACCTGGGTCACCTCCTACCTGAGGGTCGGGGAGCGGCTGCGGACCGTCCTGCTGCTCGTGTTCGCCGCCGACTGTGTGGTGGAGGTCGGCGGGATCACCCTGCAGGCGTGGCGCCGGGTGCCCTCGCACCTCGACATGGAGACGCCCTTCGACACCTCGGTGTCCATGATGCTCGCGGTGGGCGGCGGGGTCCTGGTGGTGCTGCTCACCGTCTTCGCGGTGGCGGCCTTCCGGCACCGGCCGGCCGGTCCCGCGGGCATGGCGCTCGCCGTGCGCTCCGGGTTCGCGGTGCTGCTGGTGGCGCTGGCCTCGGGAGCGGCGATGATCGCGCGCGGGGTGGTGCTCGTCCGGACCGGACACCAGGAGGCGGCGTACGACTCGACGGCCCCGCTCAAGCCGCTGCACGCGGTCAGCCTGCACGCGGTGCTGGTCCTGCCGGCCTTGGCCTGGCTGGTGGCACGCACCGGTTGGAGCGAGCGGACCCGGTGGCGGGTCGTCGCCTCGGCGGTGGGCTGCTACGCGGTGGCCGTGGCCGCCGCCGGGGTATGGGCGGTCGTCACCTACTGACCGCGGTTCACCCACTGGCCGCGACTCACCCACTGACCGCGACTCACCTGCTGACCGCGGCGGCCGTCAGGCCGAGCCCCCCTCGGACTCCGGTTCCTCGGCCGGCCGCTGCCATATAAGGCGCTGCGTCAGGCGCCGTGCGCGCGTGCGCAGCCCGGGGCCGCCCGTGTTCCGGCGCCGGTGCCCCTGCACCCGGGGGTCGTCGGTGACGTCGTACCGCTTCACATAGGCGCTCAGGAACGCCTGGAGGGTGGCGACCGCCGGGATGGCGATCAGCGCGCCGACCGCGCCGAGGAGCGCGGTGCCTGCGATGACCGAGCCGAAGGCGACCGCCGGGTGGATGTCGACCGACTTGGAGGTCAGCTTGGGCTGCAGCATGTAGTTCTCGAACTGCTGGTAGATCACGACGAACACCAGCACCCACACCGCGTACAGCGGGTTGACGGTGAACGCGATCAGCATCGGCAAGGCGCCCGCGAGATAGGTGCCGATGGTGGGGATGAACTGCGAGACCAGCCCGACCCACACGCCCAGCACGGGCGCGTACGGCACGCCGAGGGCCTCCAGCAGGATGTAGTGCGCGATCCCGGAGATCAGCGCCATCACACCGCGCGAGTACAGGTAGCCGCCGGTCTTGTCGACGGCGATCTCCCAGGCGCGCAGCACCTCGGCCTGGCGGGCGGGCGGCAGCACGGAGCACAGGGTGCGGCGCAGCCGGGGGCCGTCGGCGGCGAAGTAGAAGGCGAACAGCGTGATCGTCAGCAACTGGAAGAGGCCGCCGAGCACCTGCCCGGACACGTCGAGCGCGCCGGCCGCGCTGTTCTGCGCGTACTTGCGCAGCCAGTCGGAGTGCAGCAGGCCCTCCTGGACGTCGACCCGCTTCAGTTCGGTGTGGAAGGTGTGGTTGACCCAGTTGATGACCGAGTCCAGGTAGTCGGGGAAGTCTTCGACGATCTTGATGATCTGCCCGGCCAGCATCGAGCCGAGCAGGGTGATGAACCCCGCCGTGACGATCGCCAGGCCGAGGAAGACCAGGAAGGTCGCGAAGCCCCGGCGCATGCCGCGGGAGGCCATCCAGCTCACCGCGGGCTCGATGGCGAGCGCCAGGAAGAACGCGATGAGGATGTTGATCAGCAGGCCGGTGAGCTGGTGGAAGGCCCAGCTGCCCAGCTGGAAGGCGGCGACGAGGGCGAGTGCCAGCACCATGGCGCGCGGCAGCCAGCGCGGCATGCGGGCGCCCGGCACCGCGGCGCCGGCGGCCGGTGATCCGGCGCGCGGCGTCGTGTCGGCCGTGTCGGCCGGGGATGCGTCCTGGGCGGTCCGCCCGTCCTCGTCAGTGGATACCACGGTGCAAGTCTCGCCTACGCCACTGACAACGCGTGGCTTGTCCCCGATCTTCGCGCACGGTCAGCGCCTCTCCCCCGGAACGTTCATGACCGTGCAGACCACGCGCCACACGTCCTTGGCCGCCCAGCCGGCGTCCAGCGCCTCGTTCACCGTCAGCCCGCCGAGCTCCGTCATCACATGATCGCGTGCGAAGGTGTCGGCGTACCCGGAACCGAAGTGTTCCGCCATCCGCTGCCAGAAAACCGTCAACCGCATGAAACCAGTATCCCGCCCCTGAGAGTGGGCCCTGCCCGGGAGCGCCTGCCGAGACCGCTTTCCGCCCTACGGTCTTGCGCATGGCCGAATCCGGAGCTTCCCCACTCCCCCCTACGCCCCCGGCACACTCCCCGCTCGTCCGCGCCGAACGGTTCATGTGGCTCACCGCCCGCGTGCTGGAGCAGCGTCTCTTCGCGTACCACTTCCTGAACGGCGGGCCCGATCCCGTGGAGATCGCGCTGGACGCCTACCGCAACGAGGACGGCGGCTACGGGCACGCGCTGGAGCCCGATCTGCGCGGCCCGCTGAGCCAGCCGCTGCACGCCGGGCACGCGCTGCGCGTCCTGGACGCCATCGGACGGTGCGGCGGGCAGCGGGTGGAGCGCGTCTGCCGCTATCTGACGGCGGTCTCCACCGCCGACGGGGCGTTGCCGGCCGTCCATCCGGACCGACGCGACTACCCGGCGGCACCGTTCGTCCCGGTCGTCGACGCCCCTCCCCCAGCCTCGAACACGCTCGGCCGGGGGCACCCCCATGGCTCACTGCTCGCCACCGGCCCGGTGGTGGGCCTGCTGCACCGCAACGAGGTCTGGCACGCGTGGCTGTTCCGGGCCACCGACTTCTGCTGGCAGGCGATCGAGGACCTGGAGAAGTCGCACCCCCGCGAGATCGAGGCCGCGGTCGTCTTCCTGGACACGGTGCCCGACCGCTCGCGGGCGGAGGCGACCGCCGACCGGCTGGGCCGGCTGGTGCGCGAGCAGCGCCTGGCCGCGCTGGACCCCGAGCGCCTCGACGCGTACCCGGTCGCACCCGGCTACGCCCCGGGCGAGCACCACTTCCCGCACGACTTCGCGAAGGCCCCGGACTCGCTCGCGCGCGCGTGGTTCACGGACGAGGAGATGACCCGCTCGCTCGACTTCCTCACCGCAGGGCAGGAGGCGGACGGCGGCTGGCCGGTCCGCCGGGACCCGTGGGCGCCGGCCGCCGCCCTGGAGGCCCGCTCCAGGGGGACGATCGAGGCCCTGAACACGCTGAGGGCGTACGGCCGCTTCGTGGGCTGACCGACGACTGCGGGAAACCGGGTGGCGGAAGTCTCAGCCGGTGACGGCCCGCAGCCCCGCCGTGACCACCACGGCGACCCCGACGACGACCAGGAAGGGCGCGCGCAGCAGCAGCGCGACGGCGGCCGCCCCGAGGCCCGCGGCCCTGGCGTCCAGCACGAGCGCGTGCCCGTCGGCGAACGTCTGCTGGGCCGTGAGGGCGGCGAGCAGGGCCACGGGCAGCAGGGCGGCCAGCCGTCGTACCACCGGTCGCTCCAGCACCCCCGCGGGCACCAGCAGTCCGGCGAGCTTGACGGCGTAGCAGCCGAGGGCGGTCGCGCCGATCGCGATCCAGAAGTTCACCGGGTCTCCTCGGGTGCCTCGTCGCGGGTACGGTCACGGCCGCAGCGGAGGCCGGAGACGAGCAGGGCGGCCGGTGCCGCCAGCGCGGCCACCAGGACCGGCACCCCGGCGGGGAGCACGGGCAGCAGGCCGAGTCCCAGCAGCACCGCGAGGGCGGCGACCGCGCGGTCGGTCGTGGTCTTCAGCATCGGGGCGAGCAGGGCCAGGAAGACGGCGGGTCCGGCCGCGTCCAGGCCCCAGGCGCCGGTGTCCCCGACGGCCTTGGCGCCGAGCGCGCCGAGCAGGGTGGTGAGGTTCCACAGCACGTACAGGCTGAGCCCGGTGACGGTGAAGCCGATCCGGGCGGCGCGCCGTGTCGGCTGGGCCAGGGTGACCGCGGTGGTCTCGTCGATCACCCACTGGGCCGCGAACGGCCGCACCGCGCGCGGGAGGGCCAGCACCTGTGAGAGACGCAGCCCGTAGAACGCGTTGCGCACCCCGAGGAAGAAGGCGCCGGCCGCCGCGGTGAACGGGTTGCCGCCGGCCGCGAGCGCGCCCACCAGGGCGAACTGGGAGGCGCCGGTGAACACCAGGAGGCTGAGCGCGCAGGTCTGGAGCAGGCCGAGCCCGCTGCCTGCCGAGGTCACCCCGAAGGCGAACCCGGAGAGTCCCACGGCGACCCCGACCCCGAGGGCGTCCCTGACGACGGCGGAGTCCGGCTTGGGCTCACCGTCGCCGCGTATGTCTGCGAGTGCTGTCTGCTGTGCCACCCCCAGGACGCTACGGACGGCCGTCCCGTGCGTCTTGTACGTTCTTGCGCTCGCGCTGGTAGGCGCCCGGCGGGACGCCGACGATCCGGGCGAAGTGCCGGTTGAGGTGCGGCTGGTCGGTGAAGCCCACGGCGACGGCGGCCTCGGCGGGTGCCGTGCCGGTGTCCAGCAGCAGCTGGGCGCGGCGCACCCGGGCGTCGGTCAGCCAGGTGTGCGGGGGCATGCCGTAGGCGTCGCGGAACGCCCGCAGCAGCGCGAAGGGGCTGGTGCCGAGGTCGGTGGCGAGCCGCTCCAGGGTGGGCGGCTCGGCCATCCGCTCTTCCAGCACCGCACGCGCGCGTGCCGCGAGCCGGGCCCCGGCGGTACGGACCTGCCGCTGCGGGAGCGCACCGCCGTTGCGCCGCAGCAGCCGGGTGACCGCCACCCTCAGCAGGGTGTCGGCGGCGAGCGCGTTGCCCTCGTCGGCGGCGCGTAGCACCCGGTGCACGAGGGCGACGCTGTACGGGTCGTCGAGCACAGGACTGACGAAGCCGGGGGTGCCCCGGATCGCGGTGGTCTCGGCGGCGATCCCCGTCACGAGGTCCGGCGCCGGGTAGACCGCCCCGTAGCGCCACCCCTCGGGCACCCCGGCCCGCCCGGTGTGCGGGGTGTCCGGGTTGACCAGCGCGAGCGCCCCCGCCCCCGCCGACACGTCGGAGCCCCGGTGGTGGAAGACCTCGACACCGTCCGCGATGGCCGCGATCACGAAGTGCTCGTGGGTGTGCCGCACGAACGTCTTCCTGATGTACCGGGCACGCAGCAGGTCAACCCCGGGCAACGCCTCGTACCGCCAGTGCCGCGCCCGCTCGTCCGATCCCGCCATACGACCATTGTCAGCCGCCCCGGCACACCCGGCGGCCCTCGGCCGGGTCTCTCTCATGGACGGCAGCGCAGCGCACGGACCGACGGCACGCTGCTGGACGGCACGCGAGCCGCCGCACCGAGCGCCGGCGCGGCGGCAGGTGAACAGGACGACGGGTGACAGGCCGGGGAGGGTCGGCAGCGCCGGGCGCCGGCGGGACAGGAGGGAGGGCGCACGTCAGAGGGCGGCAGGCGGCACCTCGTCCGGCTCTTCTCAAGCCGCTGATCCCCCGCCCGCCTTCCGGCAGCCGCCGGCGGCGGATCCGCCGCTCCACGGGCGTCACCCGCACCCGACGGCGACCCCGTCACGGGTGGTGCGGCTGGGAAACACCGGGACCGATGGCGAAGCCGAGGGCATCTCCGCAGGTCAGGCCGTTTGTCAGTGCCCGGGTGCAGGATTGACCCATGGCGAAATCCGCACACCGGGCCCTCGACGGCTTCTCCCCCGCGACCCGCGGCTGGTTCACGGGGGCGTTTTCCGCGCCCACCGCGGCCCAGGCGGGCGCGTGGCAGGCCATCGGCGCCGGCTCGGACGTGCTGGTGGTCGCGCCGACCGGCTCAGGCAAGACGCTGGCCGCCTTCCTCGCCGCCCTGGACCAGCTCACCGCCACCCCGCCCCCGGCCGATCCGAAGAAGCGCTGCCGCGTGCTGTACGTGTCGCCGCTCAAGGCCCTCGCGGTCGACGTCGAGCGGAACCTGCGCAGCCCGCTGACCGGCATCCGCCAGGAGTCCGTGCGCCTGGGCCTGCCCGAGCCGGAGGTGCGGGTCGGTATCCGCTCCGGCGACACCCCGGCCGCCGAGCGCCGCGCCCTGTCCACCCGCCCGCCGGACATCCTGATCACCACCCCGGAGTCCCTGTTCCTGATGCTGACGTCGGCCACGCGCGACGCGCTGACCGGCATCGAGACGGTGATCCTGGACGAGGTGCACGCGGTCGCCGGCACCAAGCGCGGCGCACACCTCGCGCTCTCCCTGGAGCGGCTGGACGAACTGCTGCCGAAGCCGGCCCGCCGGATCGGCCTGTCGGCGACCGTCCGCCCGGTCGACGAGGTGGCCCGCTACCTCTCCCCGCACCGCAAGGTGGAGATCGTCCAGCCGAAGTCCGGCAAGGAGTTCGACCTCTCCGTCGTCGTCCCGGTGGAGGACATGGGAGAGCTGGGCGGGTCCCCGGCCACCGACGACGGCGACGGCGCGGAGAAGCCGTCCATCTGGCCGCATGTGGAGGAGCGGATCGCCGACCTGGTGCAGGCCCACCGCTCGACGATCGTGTTCGCGAACTCCCGCCGCCTGGCGGAGCGGCTGTGCAACCGGCTCAACGAGATCGCCTACGAGCGCGTGACCGGCGAGCCCCTGGACGAGCACCACTCCCCGGCCGAGCTGATGGGCGGCTCGGGCGCGGCCCAGGGCGCCCCGCCGGTCCTCGCCCGCGCGCACCACGGCTCGGTCTCCAAGGAGCAGCGCGCGCTGGTCGAGGAGGACCTGAAGGCGGGTCGGCTGCCCGCGGTGGTGGCCACGTCCAGTCTCGAACTGGGCATCGACATGGGCGCGGTGGACCTGGTCGTCCAGGTCGAGTCCCCGCCGTCGGTCGCCTCCGGCCTGCAGCGCGTCGGCCGCGCCGGACACCAGGTCGGCGCGGTCTCCACCGGCGTGGTCTTCCCCAAGTACCGGGGCGACCTGGTGCAGGCGGCCGTGGTCACCGAGCGGATGCGCACCGGTTCCATCGAGTCCCTGCGGGTTCCGGCCAACCCCCTCGACGTGCTGGCCCAGCAGCTGGTCGCGATGGTGTCGCTGGACACCTGGCAGGTCGACGACCTGCTCACCACCGTGCGCCGCGCGGCCCCCTTCGCGTCGCTCCCGGAGTCGGCGTTCACCGCGGTCCTCGACATGCTCGCGGGCCGCTACCCGTCGGACGCTTTCGCCGAGCTGCGCCCGCGTGTGGTCTGGGACCGCGTCGCGGGGACGGTCACCGGCCGCCCCGGCGCCCAGCGCCTCGCCGTCACCTCGGGCGGCACGATCCCCGACCGCGGCCTCTTCGGCGTCTTCCTGGCCGGTGCCGACCCCAAGAAGGGCGGCGGCCGGGTCGGCGAGCTGGACGAGGAGATGGTGTACGAGTCCCGGGTGGGCGATGTCTTCACCCTGGGCACCAGCTCCTGGCGTATCGAGGACATCACGCGTGACCGGGTCCTGGTTTCCCCCGCCCCCGGCGTCCCGGGCCGGCTCCCGTTCTGGAAGGGCGACCAGCTGGGCCGTCCGCTCGAACTGGGCCGTGCGGTCGGCGCGTTCCTGCGCGAGGTCGGTGCGCTCCCCAAGGACGACGCCCGGCTGCGCCTGCTGGCGGCGGGCCTGGACGCGTGGGCGGCGGACAACGTGCTGTCGTACCTGGACGAACAGCGCGAGGCCTGCGGCCATGTCCCCGACGACCGCACGATCGTGGTCGAGCGCTTCCGTGACGAGCTGGGCGACTGGCGGGTCGTCGTCCACTCCCCCTTCGGCGCCCAGGTGCACGCCCCCTGGGCGCTCGCCCTCGGTGCCCGTCTCTCCGAGCGGTACGGCATGGACGCCCAGGTCATGCACGCCGACGACGGCATCGTGCTGCGGCTGCCCGACACCGACGTGATGGGCCTCGACCTGCTCGACCAGGCCCCGATGAAGGCCGGTACGGAGTACGACGCCGAACAGGCCCCCGTGGGCGCGGCGGACGTCGCCTTCGACAAGGGCGAGGTCGACCAGATCGTCACCGACCAGGTCGGCGGCTCGGCCCTGTTCGCCGCCCGGTTCCGTGAATGCGCCGCCCGCGCGCTGCTGCTGCCGCGCCGCAACCCCGGCAAACGCACCCCGCTGTGGCAGCAGCGCCAGCGCGCCGCGCAACTGCTCCAGGTGGCGAGCGAGTTCGGCTCGTTCCCGATCGTCCTGGAGGCGGTCCGCGAGTGCCTCCAGGACGTCTTCGACGTGCCGGGGCTCGTGGAGCTGATGGGCGACCTCGAATCCCGTAAGGTCCGGCTGGTCGAGGTCACCACCCCGGAGCCGTCCCCGTTCGCCCGCTCCCTCCTCTTCGGTTACGTCGCCCAGTTCCTGTACGAGGGTGACTCCCCGCTCGCCGAGCGCCGCGCGGCCGCGCTCTCCCTGGACTCCCGGCTGCTGGCCGAGCTGCTGGGCCAGGCGGAGCTGCGCGAGCTGCTCGACGCGGAGGTCCTGACCGAGCTGGAGCGCGAGCTGCAGTGGCTGGCCGAGGACCGCCGGATCAAGGACCCGGAGGGCGTCGCCGACGTGCTGCGGATGCTCGGGCCGCTCACGGACGCCGAGTTGGCGGAGCGGGGTGCCGAGCCGCAGTGGGCCGCGGAGCTGGCGCGCGCCCGGCGGGCCATCAAGGTCCGGATCGCCGGGGCCGAGCACTGGGCGGCGGTCGAGGACGCGGGCCGGCTGCGCGACGCCCTCGGCACCGCCCTGCCCGTCGGCGTCCCCGAGGCCTTCACCGAGCCTGTGAAGGACCCGCTCGGCGACCTCCTCGCGCGGTACGCGCGCACCCACGGCCCGTTCACCTCGGCCACCGCGGCCGCCCGTTTCGGGCTCGGGGTGGCGGTCACGGAGGGCGCGCTGCAGCGGCTCGCCGCGGGCGGGCGGGTGGTGCAGGGCGAGTTCCATCCGGCGGGCATCGGCCAGGAGTGGTGCGACGCGGCGGTGCTGCGCAGGCTGCGCCGCCGTTCGCTGGCCGCGCTCCGGCACGAGCTGGAGCCGGTGGCACCGGCCGCGCTCGCCCAGTTCCTGCCGCAGTGGCAGCACATCGGCAAGGGGCACGGGCTGCGCGGCGTGGACGGGCTGGTGCGCGCCGTGGAGCAGTTGCAGGGCGCTTCCGTACCGGCGTCGGCGCTGGAGAAGCTGGTCCTGCCGTCCCGCGTGGCGAACTACTCGCCGGCGATGCTCGACGAACTCACGGCGGCAGGCGAGCTCGTGTGGGCGGGCGCGGGTGCCCTGCCCGGAAAGGACGGCTGGGTCTCCCTGTATCTGGCGGACGCGGCCCCCGTGCTCCTCCCCCCGCCGCACCCGCTGGAGCTCACCGCCCTCCACCAGTCCGTGCTCGACGCCCTCTCCGGGGGCTACGGCCTGTTCTTCCGGCAGATCGCCGACCAGGTCCGCGCCACCACCCACCCCGACGCCACCGATCCCCAACTGGCCGACGTCGTCTGGGACCTGGCCTGGTCCGGGCGGCTCACCAACGACACGCTGGCCCCGATGCGCGCCCTGCTCGGCTCGGGCCGTACCGCCGGCTCCACCGCCCACCGCGCCAAGCGCACCGTCCCGCGTGGCCGCTACGGCTCCCTGACGGCCGCGGCCCGCCCCACCTCCCGCACCGGCCCGCCGACCGTGGCCGGGCGCTGGTCGCTGCTGCCGCAGCGCGAGCCGGACACCACCGTGCGCGCCCACGCCCTGGCCCGCACCCTCCTCGACCGGCACGGTGTGGTGACCCGGGGCGCGGTCGCGGCCGAGGGCGTCGAGGGCGGCTTCTCGGCGGTGTACCGGATCCTGTCGGCGTTCGAGGACAGCGGCCAGGCGCGCCGGGGTTACGTGGTGGAGGGCCTGGGTGCGGCCCAGTTCGCCATGGACGGCGCGGTCGACCGGCTGCGCGCGGTGTCCAACGCCCGCGACCGCGGCGAGGCCCTGCCCGGCACCGGCTTCGGACCCGCCGGAGCCGGCGGCGCCCCGGCGCTCTCGGGCCCGAACGGCGGCCACAGCGCACCTGCCGACTCCCTCGATCCCCTCGGCCCCTTCGACCCGGCCGGCTTCGACCTGGACGGCGACTTCACCTGGCCGCCCGACTCGCCCGCCGCCCCCGGCGACTACGTCTCCCCCAAGGACCTCGCCCCCGCCGACCCGTTCGCCTCCCCCGGCTACGGTGGCCCCCGAGGCGGCAGCCCCGCCGGCCCCTACGCCGCGAACCCCTACGCCTACGGCAACCGCCACACCCGGACGCCCGCGGCCCCCGACCCCAGAGCCGTGGTCCTCGCCGCAGCCGACCCGGCGAACGCCTACGGCGCCGCCCTCCCCTGGCCCGAGCCCCCGACCGGAGCCGGACACAAACCGGGCCGCAAAGCCGGCTCGCTGGTGGTCCTGGTCGACGGCGAGCTGACCCTCTACATGGAGCGCGGCGGCAAGACCCTGCTCGCCTGGCCCGCCGCCCCGGACACGCCCGCCGCAGACGACCCCCGGCTGCGCACGGCGGCGGAGGCCCTCGCGGCCGCCGCCCGCGCGGGCACCCTCGGCACGGTGACGGTGGAGCGGGTCAACGGCGCCTCGGCCCTGACCTCCCCGCTGGGCACCCTTTTGGAGGCCGCGGGCTTCATCGCGACCCCGCGCGGCCTGCGCCTGCGGGCGTGACCCAGGGTGCGCACCTCATCTCCCGTCCCCTCGTGCCACCCTTGACCCATGCCCGAAGGTGACACGGTCTGGCAGGCGGCGAGGCGCCTGCACGACGCGCTCTCCGGCCAGGTGCTGACCCGCAGCGACTTCCGGGTGCCCAAGTACGCCACGGTCGACCTCAGCGGCCGTACCGTCCTCGGCACCACCCCGCGCGGCAAGCACCTGCTCACCCGGTTCGAGGGCGGCCTGACCCTGCACACGCACCTGCGGATGGAGGGCGCCTGGAAGGTCTTCGGCACCGGTGAGCGCTGGCGGGGCGGCCCCGCGCACCAGATCCGGGCGGTGCTCGCCACCGCCGACCGCACGGCCGTCGGGTACCGCCTCCAGGTCCTGGAGTTCCTGCGCACCGGCGAGGAGGAGCGCGTCGTGGGCCACCTGGGCCCCGATCTGCTGGGCCCCGACTGGAACCCCGACCGCGCCCTCGCCAACCTCCTCGCGGACCCCGCGCGCCCACTCGGCGAGGCCCTGCTGGACCAGCGCAACCTCGCCGGGATCGGCAACATCTACAAGAGCGAGCTCTGCTTCCTGCTCGGCGCGACCCCCTGGCTCCCCGTCGGCGCGCTTCCCGCCGACCGCGTCGCGGTCCTGCCCGGCCTCGCCCAGCGTCTTCTGGAGGCCAACCGCGACCGTGTGGTCCGCCAGACCACCGGCCTGCGCAACCATGATCTCTACGTCTACGGCCGCGCACCCCGCCCCTGCCTGCGCTGCCGCACCCCGATCCGCCTCGCCGACCAGGGCGACGGCTCCCGCGAGCGCCCCACCTACTGGTGCCCGGCCTGCCAGACCGGCCCGGCCCCCTCCCCGGGTTCCCGGAGCGCCCACGGAACCCGCCCCCGCACGACCAATTGACGACCCGTCAGAAACGCTCGTACCGTCCCTTCATGTCCCTGAAGGCGTACGACCTCACCGGACGCACCGCATTCGTCACCGGCGCCGCCGGCGGCATCGGCCGGGCGTCCGCCGTACTGCTCGCCGAGGCGGGCGCGACCGTGCACTGCGCCGACCGGGACGCGGACGGCCTGCACGAGACGGCGGCGCTGATCAAGGACCGGGGCGGCACCGCCCGTACCCACTCCCTCGACGTGACCGACCGGGAGCGGCTCGGGGAGGCCGTGCGGTCCTGCGGGCGGCTGGACGTCATGGCGGCGATCGCCGGGATCATGCACCGCAGCCCGGTGCTGGAGACCAGGGACGAGGACCTCGACCGGGTGCTGGGCGTCAACTTCAAGGGCGTGCTGTACGCCTGCCAGGAGGCGGCGCGGCTGATGCTGGCCGGGCGGAACGGGGGCAGCATCATCACCATGGCCTCCGGGGCGATCGACACCGGCGGCCCCGGCCTGCTCTGCTACGGCGCGGCCAAGGCGGCCGTGATACAGCTGACCAGGACGCTCGCCAACGAGGTCGGGCGGCAGGGCATCCGGGTCAACGCGGTCGCCCCGGGCTGGACCCGCACCCCCATGACCGACCGCGAGTACAAGGCGGAGCAGCGGCAGACGGAGGCCTGGATGGCCCGGCTGTCACCGCTGGGCCGGGTCGGCGAGGCCGCGGACGTCGCGCACGCCGTGCTCTACCTGGCGTCCGACGCCTCCTCGTTCACGACGGGCCAGATCCTGCGCCCGAACGGAGGGGTGGCGATGCCCTGGTAGCCCCAGGAGTCCGCCAGGCCGTCCGCCAGCGGGCCGGCCCCAGGGCCCCCGCCGCCCGGCTCCTCGGCACGCAGTTCACCGGCAGCAGGCTCAGTCCCCACCCGCCGGCGGCCACGGTGCCCTCCAGTGCCCCGGCGCCGTCGGCGAAGGTGATCCGCAGCACGGCCCACCACCACACCGCCGCGAACCCCAGCGCAACCCCCCAGCGCACTATTCGCCCCACCATGGCCGTCACCTCCAGCCGGACGCTAGAACGCCGCCCGGCCCACTGGGGAGGCGCACCGAGGGCTCACCGATGCAACGGCCGTGGACCGGCATCGGCGCCTGCTACGCGTTCTCCACGAGGGCGCCCCACGCCGCCTCGGGCACGGTCTTCGGGTCCGCGTCGGACAGCGGGCTCTTCGCGACGTACATGCGTTGTCTCCGGTTGTCAGCCCCCGGTAAGCGTTCCTCCACCATGACCGGATCGGCGGACACCGGCAAATGGACGCATGCCGTCCGCGGACGCACGAAAGCCCCGGCCGCACCCTCCCGGGACTCCCCGGGAGGGCCCCGGCCGGGGCCTCGCGCACTTCTTCGACGCCGGGTCGGCGCCGCGTCGGGTCTATCTCCGCGCAGGTGTCACGCGGCGACCACGTCCACCGCCTCGGCGGGCGCCTTGATGGTCACCCGTTCCGGTGGCACACCCTTCACCGAGACGGTACCCAGCATCGGGCGAACCGACGTGGGCACGGGCTCGGTGGCCTGGGCGGACTGGGCCAGCTCGGCGAGGGCGAGCTCGTCGCTCACTTCTCGCATGAGCTCGGACATCCGTACGTCCAGCGCGTCGCAGATGGCGGAGAGCAGTTCGGAGGAAGCCTCCTTCTGCCCCCGCTCCACCTCGGAGAGATAGCCGAGTGAGACTCGGGCGGACGAGGAGACTTCGCGCAGAGTACGGCCCTGGCGCTGGCGCTGCCGACGCAGCACGTCACCCAGCAGGCGACGGAGCAGAATCATCGGTGGCTCCCTCCTCGGACCGCGTAGCCGCATCCTTCACGCCCCACCGTACCGCCTCGCGCCGCGGCCGTGCGGGGAGCGATGTCGTGTTCACTCAGGGCTGCAAACATCAAAACCCCCCGTTCTGTTCCGTATCCTGTGCCCGCTCATTCCCGGTCTGTTCGCTCGCAAGCTCCCTCAGAAGCAGTGCGAGTACGCTCCGTACACTCTCTCTACGAATTTCCGCGCGGTCGCCGTTCAACCGCAGGGCCTCCACTTTTCCGCCAGCGGCAGAACCGGAACGAGGGCCGAACGGCCCGTCCACGGCCACGAAGACCGTCCCGACCGGTTGGCCGTCCTGCGGTTCCGGTCCGGCGACCCCGGTGGTCGCGAGGCCCCAGTCGGCACCCAGCGCCCTGCGCACTCCGGCGGCCATCTGGGCCGCGACCTGCGGATCCACCGCACCCCGCTGGGCCAGCAGAGTGGCGTCGACGCCCAGCAGCTCGTGCTTCAGCTCGGTGGCGTAGGCGGTGACCGAGCCCCGGAACGCCTTGGACGCCCCCGGCACCGTGGTGATCTCCGCCGCGACCAGGCCGCCGGTCAGCGACTCGGCGACAGCGAGGGTCTGGCCCCTCACCGTCAGTAGTCGCACCAGTTGGGCGGCCGTGGAACTCACGCTTCTTTCTCCTCCAACGCTGCCGCCCGCTCGGCGATTCCCTGCCGCCGCAGCACAATGGCCTGTCTCACGTAGTCGAGGCCGGTGACGACGGTCAGGACGACGGCCGCGGCCATCACCCAGAACCTCAGGGTGGCCAGCCACCCCGTCAGTGCCAGCACGTACATCCCGACGGCCACGCCCTGGGTGAGGGTCTTGAGCTTGCCGCCACGGCTGGCCGGGATCACGCCGTACCGGATGACCACGAAACGCAGCAGCGTGATGCCGAGTTCCCGGGCGAGGATGACGATCGTCACCCACCAGGGCAGATCGCCGAGCCCGGACAGGCAGATCAGCGCCGCTCCCATGATGGCCTTGTCGGCGATGGGGTCGGCGATCTTCCCGAAGTCGGTGACGAGGTTGTAGGTGCGTGCCAGATGCCCGTCGAACAGGTCGGTGATCATGGCGATGGCGAAGGCCGCCCAGGCGAGCGAGCGCCACGCCGGGTCGTAGCCGCCGCCGGCCAGCATCAGGGCGACGAAGCCGGGCACCAGGACCAGCCGGAGCATGGTCAGCAGATTGGCGACGTTCCACAGGCTGGCCTGGTTGACGGCGGCAGCGGCGATCTTCCCGCCGCGCGCGGGCCGCTCGCCTTCGCGGTGACCGGAGTCACGGGGACCGGGGTCAAGGGAACCAGAGTCGCGGGAACCGGAATCCGGAGCGGCACCGGAGGTCGCGGCGGAGACCGGGGCGCCGTGCGCGCCGGAGGAGCCGCCCGCGGCGGACGCCGGGACTCCGGTCATCTGCCCGCCTCCTCACTCCACGCGGGCGAGCCCTGGAGCGGCTCGGCCACCAGGTCGACACCTTCCGTACCGACCACCTTCGCCTCGACCATACGGCCGATGCGCAGTCCCGCGCCGCTGGTGAGCAGCACCTGTCCGTCCGTCTCGGGCGCCTGGTGGGCCGCTCGGCCGTAGACGCCGTCCTCGTCGTCCACGGACTCCACGAGGACCTGCACGGTCTCGCCGAGGCGCTCCTCGGCCCGCTGCGAGACGAGTTCCTCGGCGAGCCGGGAGATGTGCGCGAGGCGCTCGGCCACGACCTCCTCGGCGAGCTTGTTCTCGTACGTCGCCGCCTCGGTGCCCTCTTCGTCGGAGTACCCGAAGACGCCGATGGCGTCGAGGCGCGCGCCGTTCAGGAAACGCTCCAGCTCGCCGAGGTCGGACTCGGACTCGCCGGGGAAGCCGACGATGAAGTTGGAGCGGACACCCGCCTGCGGGGCCTTGCTCCGGATGGTGTCGAGCAACTCCAGGAAGCGGTCGGTGTCGCCGAAGCGGCGCATGGACCGCAGCACGCCCGGGGCGGAGTGCTGGAAGGAGAGGTCGAAGTACGGGACGACCTTCGGGGTGGAGGTCAGCACGTCGATCAGGCCGGGGCGCATCTCGGCGGGCTGGAGGTAGCTGACGCGCACCCGTTCGACACCGTCCACCTCGGCCAGCTCCGGCAGCAGGGACTCCAGGAGACGGATGTCACCCAGGTCCTTGCCGTAGGAGGTGTTGTTCTCGGAGACCAGCATGATCTCCTTCACGCCCTGCTCGGCCAGCCACCGGGTCTCGTTCAGCACGTCGCTCGGGCGGCGTGAGATGAAGGAGCCGCGGAAGGACGGGATGGCGCAGAAGGAGCAGCGGCGGTCGCAGCCGGAGGCGAGCTTCACCGAGGCGACGGGGGCGCCGTCCAGGCGGCGGCGCAGGGGCGCACGCGGCCCGGAGGCGGGCGCTACGCCCTCGGGGAGGTCGGCGGGGCCGTGGCCCGGGAGCGCCACCGCGGCGGCCGAGTCCTGCCGCTCGGCGGGGCTGATGGGCAGCAGCTTGCGCCGGTCGCGCGGGGTGTGCGAGGCGTGGATGCCGCCGTTGAGGATGGTCTGCAGGCGGTCGGAGATGTCGGAGTAGTCGTCGAAGCCCAGCACGCCGTCCGCCTCGGGCAGCGCCTCGGCGAGCTCCTTGCCGTACCGCTCGGCCATGCAGCCCACCGCCACGACGGCCTGGGTTCTGCCGTGTCCCTTGAGGTCGTTTGCCTCCAGGAGGGCGTCGACCGAGTCCTTCTTGGCGGCCTCGACGAATCCACAGGTGTTGACGACGGCGACATCCGCGTCCGATGCGTCCTCTACGAGCTGCCAGCCGTCCGCCTCCAAACGGCCTGCGAGCTCCTCCGAGTCCACCTCGTTACGGGCGCAGCCGAGAGTGACGAGTGCGACGGTGCGGCGTTCAGGCATGGGCTCAAGACTACTTTGTCTCGCTGACAGCCCACGTCGAAGGGGCTGGCCGATCATGGCCAACCCCTTGTGTACGCGCATAACCCGAACGATTATCCGACTTCCGGGTCGCCCTTGGTGTAGGTCAGGCGCTCCACCGCGCCGGGCCGGAACTGGTCCTCGATCTTCTTTCCGTTGACGTAGAGCTGGATGGCTCCGGCGTCGCCGAGGATCAGGTTGATCTTGGAGTTGTCCTGGAAGGTCTTGGACTCGCCCTTCTTCAGGAGCCCGTCGAAGAGCATCCGGCCGTTGTGGTCCTTGGCCGAGATCCAGCTGCGTCCGTTGACCGCGCTGACCTGGACGGTGACCTTGTCCTGGGGCGCGGCGGCGATCGCGCTGTCGGAGGGCCCGGGGGTCTTGTCGGGCCTGCTCTCCTTCGGGGTCGGCGAGACCGGCTTGCTGGTCGACGGGGCGGGGCCCTCGGCGACCGACTGCTTGGCGTCGTCGCCGCCGCCCTTGAAGGCGGTGAAGCCGACGAAACCGATCACGACGACGATCGCGGCGACCATGGCCGCCGTCCAGTTGGGCCCGCGACGCTCGGGGCGGATACGTTCCGCCTCGAACAGCGGCGCGGCGGGCGTCGGCGCGGGCCGCCCACCACCGTGGTCCGCCGCGAACTGCGCGAGCAGCGGCTCGGGGTCGAGGCCGACGGCCTTCGCCAGGGTCCGGATGTGCCCGCGGGCGTAGACGTCGCCGCCGCAGGGGGCGAAGTCGTCGGCCTCGATGGCGTGCACGATGGCGATACGGACCCGGGTGCTCCCGCTGATCTCGTCGACGGTCAGCCCGGCGGCGATGCGGGCCTGCTTGAGGGCTCGGCCTACGGAGGGGCGGTTTTCCTCGGACACGTCTGGGAACGGACGCTCGTCTTCAGGGGAGTTGCTGCCGATGGACACGGGGGCGCCTTTCGAGCGTGTAGCCACCTGTGCTGGAGGTTCAGTCTATGGGGGGTGCAAAAGGGTGAGGCAACCGGGCGGTACGACTTTGTACGCCATCGGTATGGCCCGACATCCCGATGACGGGTCAGGTGCGCACCCCTGAATGGGGTACACACCTTTCCTCTCGCTCAACTTGACGTACGTCAAAGGGAAACGGTTGCCCGACGGTCCCTAACGGGTGGATCACGGCGACGACTCCACCGGGTCCGCAGGCGCCCGTAGCCCTCAGACAGGCCTACCCCTCTACGTCTACCCCTCGGACTCCCCACGGATCACAGCAAGCACCCCGTCCAGCTCATCAGGTTTTACCAGAACGTCGCGCGCCTTGGACCCCTCGCTCGGCCCCACCACGCCCCGCGACTCCATGAGGTCCATGAGCCGGCCGGCCTTGGCGAAGCCGACGCGCAGCTTGCGCTGGAGCATGGAGGTGGAGCCGAACTGGGTGGAGACGACCAGCTCAGCGGCCTGGCAGAGCAGGTCGAGGTCGTCGCCGATGTCCTCGTCGATCTCCTTCTTCTGCTTGGAGCCCACGGTGACGTCGTCCCGGAAGACCGGCGCCATCTGGTCCTTGCAGTGCTGGACGACGGCGGCGACCTCCTCCTCGGTGACGAACGCGCCCTGCATACGGGTCGGCTTGTTCGCCCCCATCGGAAGGAAGAGGCCGTCGCCCTTGCCGATGAGCTTCTCGGCGCCGGGCTGGTCGAGGATGACGCGGCTGTCGGCGAGCGAGGAGGTGGCGAAGGCGAGCCGGGAGGGCACGTTCGCCTTGATGAGACCGGTGACCACGTCGACCGACGGGCGCTGGGTGGCGAGCACCAGGTGGATGCCGGCCGCCCGCGCGAGCTGCGTGATGCGCACGATCGCGTCCTCGACGTCCCGCGGGGCGACCATCATCAGGTCGGCCAGCTCGTCGACGATCACCAGCAGGTACGGGTACGGCTGCAGCTCCCGCTCGCTGCCCTCGGGGAGCTTGACCTTGCCCTCGCGGATCGCCTTGTTGAAGTCGTCGATGTGCCGGAACCCGAACGCCGCCAGGTCGTCGTAGCGCAGGTCCATCTCGCGTACGACCCACTGCAGCGCCTCGGCCGCGCGCTTGGGGTTGGTGATGATCGGCGTGATCAGGTGCGGGATGCCCTCGTAGGCGGTCAGCTCGACCCGCTTGGGGTCGACCAGGACCATCCGCACGTCCTCCGGGGTCGCCCGCATCATGACCGAGGTGATCAGGCAGTTGATGCAGGACGACTTGCCGGAGCCGGTGGCGCCGGCGACGAGCATGTGCGGCATCTTCGCCAGCGAGTGCATGACGTAGCCGCCCTCGACGTCCTTGCCGAAGGCGACCAGCATCGGGTCGTCGTCCTCGGCGGACTCGGCGAGCCGCAGCACGTCCCCGAGGTTGACCATCTCGCGGTCGGTGTTGGGGATCTCGATGCCGACCGCGGACTTGCCGGGGATCGGGCTGATGATCCGCACGTCCGGGCTGGCGACGGCGTACGCGATGTTCTTGGTGAGCGCGGTGATCCGCTCGACCTTCACGGCGGGACCGAGCTCGACCTCGTAGCGGGTGACCGTCGGGCCGCGGGTGAAGCCGGTGACCGCCGCGTCGACCTTGAACTCGGAGAAGACGGTGGTGAGCGAGGCGACCACCCGGTCGTTGGCCTCGCTGCGCGCCTTGCCCGGGCCGCCGCGGGTGAGGAGGTCCAGGGTCGGCAGCGAGTAGGTGATGTCGCCGGAGAGCTGGAGCTGCTCGGCGCGCGGGGGCAGGTCGCGGGGCTCCGCGGGCGCCGGTTTGGTCAGGTCGGCGACGACCGGCTCGACCTTGAGCCTCTCCTGCTTGGGGCGCGCGGCCGGGACCGGACTCGGACTCGGGCTCGGCGCCGGCACGGGCGTGGGGGTGGTGTCCTCACGGTCGCCCACGCTGACGCCCTGGGTGAGGTCGGCGACGAGCGGCGAGGGCGGCATGCCGTGCAGGACGGCGCCGTCGAGCGCGGCCGCGGCGGCCGCCGCGACGTCCACGGCGTCCATCTGGCGGCCCAGCTCGGGCTGCGGCACGGCGGAGCGCCGCGGACGGCCCCGGCGCTTGGCGAGGGCCTCCTGCTCGGCGCTGTCGGGGTCGTACTCCTGGGGGGCACCGGAGCGCCTGCGGGGGCGCGCGGGCAGCGCCTGGCGCCACTGCTCGTCGTAGCGCTCGTCGTCCTCGCCGTACTCCTGGTACCCGTCGTCGGGCTCGGGGTCGTGCAGCAGCCCGAGGCGCGCGCCGAGCGCCCGCAGACGCTGCGGGATGGCGTTCACCGGGGTCGCGGTGACCACGAGCAGTCCGAAGACCGTGAGCAGCACCAGCAGGGGTACGGCGAGGACGTCGGTCATGGTGTACGTCAGCGGGGTCGCCGCCGCCCAGCCGATGAGGCCGCCGGCGTCCCTTATGCCCTGCATGCCGTCGCTGCGGGCGGGCGAGCCGCACGCGATGTGCACCTGGCCGAGCACGCCGACGACCAGTGCCGACAGGCCGATCACGATCCGCCCGTTGGCGTCCTCCTGCTCGGGGTGGCGCATGAACCGCACGGCGATCATCGCGAGCAGTATCGGCACCAGCAGGTCGAGGCGGCCGAAGGCGCCGGTCACGAGGATCTCGACCAGGTCGCCGACCGGGCCGCGCAGGTCGGCCCAGGTGCCGGCGGCGACGATCAGGGCGATGCCGAGCAGGAGCAGGGCGATGCCGTCCTTGCGATGGGCCGGGTCCAGGTTCCTGGCTCCCTGCCCTATGCCGCGGAAGACGGCGCCGACGGCGTGCGCGACGCCTAGCCACAGGGCGCGCACCAGGCGGTACACGCCCCCGGTGGGGCTGGGCGCCGGCCTGGGTGCCGGCGCGGACTTCTTCGCCGCGGTCCTCTTGGCGGGCGCCTTCTTGGCCGGGGCTTTCTTCGCGGCGGCCTTCTTCGCCGGAGCCTTCGAGGGAGCGGCCCTCTTCGCGGGCTGCTTCTTGGCTGCGGAGGGACGTGAGGCCATGGGTGTGAGGTTACCGGGGGATGCGACAGGGGACACGTGTGCCCACTGCTTCACCCGTTCGTGTCGCCCTTCGCGGGACGTGGAACTGACGCACGCTCATGGGCAACTGGGTCCGCGGCCGCGGTCAGTTCTGCGAGGAGAGCGGGGGCGTGGCGCCGCCCGTGCCCGGTTCGAGGGCGTCGAGCGCCCGCCGCAGGCCGGTGAGTTTGCGCTCCAGGTGCGCCGCCGTGGCCACCGCGGCCGCGTCCGCGGACTCGTCGTCCAGCTGCTTGGACAGCGCCTCCGCCTGCTCCTCGACGGCCGCGAGCCGGGCGGACAGCTCGGCGAGCAGCCCCGCGGACTCCTTGCCGGCGACCGCGCCCTTGCCGCCGCCCTCCAACTGGAGCCGCAGCAGCGCCGCCTGCTCGCGCAGCTGGCAGTTCTTCATGTACAGCTCGACGAACACCGAGACCTTGGCGCGCAGCACCCACGGGTCGAACGGCTTGGAGATGTAGTCCACCGCGCCCGCGGCGTAGCCCCGGAAGGTGTGGTGCGGGCCGTGGTTGATGGCGGTGAGGAAGATGATCGGGATGTCCCGGGTCCGCTCCCGCCGCTTGATGTGCGCCGCGGTCTCGAAACCGTCCATGCCCGGCATCTGGACGTCCAGCAGAATCACCGCGAAGTCGTCCGTGAGCAGTGCCTTGAGCGCTTCCTCCCCGGACGATGCCCGCACCAGTGTCTGATCGAGCGCAGAGAGGATGGCCTCCAGCGCCAGCAGATTCTCCGGCCGGTCATCGACCAGGAGGATCTTGGCCTTCTGCACCATGGCCCGCCCTCCTCGCCCCGGATGTGCACCGGGCGCCGCCCCAGGGGACGACTCCCTTTCGCCGCCCGTCCTTGTGCCGGTCATGGTAGCCGCACCCCGCCTGTCGCCACACCCTGTCACCGCGATGTCACTGTGCACGTAGCAGAAACGCAGCCGGAGACCAGAAGGTTCCCCCAATACCGCACTTCTACACGGGTTCCGCCACGGTGCGTCAGCAACTCCCCGTGCACACGGAACGTTCCCACAACGTTCACATCACACCTGACCGTTCCGGTCACTCCCCGCGCATCCACTGCTCCATCACCGCCAGCAGGTGATCGGGGTCGACCGGCTTGGTGACGTAGTCGGACGCGCCCGACTCGATGGCCTTCTCCCGGTCGCCCTTCATCGCCTTCGCGGTGAGCGCGATGATCGGCAGCCCGGCGAACTGCGGCATCCGACGGATCGCGTTGGTCGTCGCATAGCCGTCCATCTCGGGCATCATGATGTCCATCAGAACGACCGCGACGTCGTCGTGCTGTTCCAGGACCTCGATGCCCTCCCGGCCGTTCTCGGCGTACAGCACCGACAGGCCGTGCTGCTCCAGGACGCTGGTGAGCGCGAAGACGTTGCGGATGTCGTCGTCGACGATCAGCACCTTCTCCCCGCCGAACCGCATGCCCCGGCGCGGCTGCGGGGACGTCGCCTCCTGCTCGGCGAGGACCGGCCACGCCTCCGCCATCGGAGCGCCCCGGCGGCGGCGCCTGAAGAGCGCCGCGGCGCCGTTCTGGGTCTCGTGGTACGACTTCACCTCGGCCGGCGTCTCGATCTCCACGCCGGACATCTCCAGCGCGAGATGCTGCGAGGCGACCAGGTCCCCGGCCTCCAACTGGGGCACCGACTGCTGGTAGCCCTGCGGCGGCAGCTCGCTGGGGTGCAGCGGCAGGTACAGCGTGAACGTGGAGCCTCGACCCGGCTCGCTCTGCGCATAGATCTCGCCGCCCAGCAGCTGCGCGATCTCCCGCGAGATCGAGAGACCGAGGCCCGTACCGCCGTACTTGCGGCTGGTCGTGCCGTCGGCCTGCTTGAACGCCTCGAAGATCACCCGCATCTTGCTGGCCGCGATCCCGATGCCGGTGTCGGTCACCGAGAACGCGATCAGCGGCGCGTCCGGATCACCGAGCGAACCGGCCTCCAGGAGCTGCTCCCTGATCCCCACCGGAACGTCACCGCTCGCCGGCCGGATCACCAGCTCCACCGAGCCGGAGTCGGTGAACTTCACCGCGTTCGACAGCAGGTTGCGCAGCACCTGAAGGAGCCGCTGCTCGTCGGTGTGCAGGGTGGCGGGCAGCTCCGGCGAGACCCGCACCGACAGGTCCAGGCCCTTCTCCGCGGTCAGCGGCCGGAAGGTGGCCTCCACGTAGTCCACGAGCTGGACGAGCGCGATACGCGTCGGGGAGACGTCCATCTTGCCCGCCTCGACCTTCGACAGGTCCAGGATGTCGTTGATCAGCTGGAGCAGGTCGGAACCCGCGCCGTGGATGGTCTCGGCGAACTCCACCTGCTTCGGCGACAGGTTGCCCTCGGCGTTGTCCGCGAGCAGCTTGGCGAGGATCAGCAGCGAGTTGAGCGGGGTGCGCAGCTCGTGCGACATGTTGGCGAGGAACTCGCTCTTGTACCGCATGGAGACGGCGAGTTGCTCGGCACGCTCCTCCAGGACCTGCCGGGCCTCCTCGATCTCGGTGTTCTTCACCTCGATGTCCCGGTTCTGCTGGGCCAGCAGCTCGGCCTTCTCCTCCAGTTCGGCGTTGGACGCCTGGAGGGCCTTCTGCCGGTTCTCCAGCTCGGCCGACCGCTCCTGGAGCTGCTCGGTCAGCTCCTGCGACTGCTTCAGCAGCACCTCGGTCTTGGTGTTCACGGAGATGGTGTTGACGCTGGTCGCGATCATTTCGGCGATCTGGTTGAGGAAGTCCTTCTGGATCTGCGTGAACGGCGTGAAGGACGCCAGCTCGATCACGCCGAGCACCTTGCCCTCGAACAGCACCGGAAGCACGATCACCTGCGCCGGCGGGGCCTCGCCGAGCCCGGAGGAGATCTTCAGGTACCCGGTGGGCGCCTTCTCCACCAGGATCGTCCGCTTCTCCTGCGCGGCCGTCCCGATCAGCGCCTCACCCGGCCGGAACGACGTCGGCATGGAACCCATCGAGTAGCCGTACGACCCGAGCATGCGCAGTTCGTACGCGTCCTCGCTCTCGGCGCTCATGTCCTTGCCGTCGACCAGCGGCATCGCCAGGAAGAACGCGCCGTGCTGCGCGGTCACCACGGGCGTCAGCTCGCTCATGATCAGGGAGGCCACGTCCACCAGGTCGCGGCGGCCCTGCATCAGCGCGGAGATCCGGGCCAGGTTGCCCTTGAGCCAGTCCTGCTCCTGGTTGGCCACCGTGGTGTCGCGCAGGTTGGCGATCATCTTGTTGATGTAGTCCTGGAGTTCCTGGATCTCGCCGGACGCGTCCACGTCGATCTTCAGGTTCAGGTCGCCGCGGGTCACCGCGGTCGCCACGCGCGCGATGGCACGCACCTGCCGGGTCAGGTTCCCGGCCATCTCGTTCACGGACTCGGTGAGGTCCCGCCAGGTGCCGTCCACGTCACGCACGCGTGCCTGCCCGCCGAGCGCCCCCTCGGTGCCCACCTCGCGGGCCACCCGGGTGACCTCCTCGGCGAAGCTCGACAGCTGGTCGACCATCGTGTTGATCGTCGTCTTGAGTTCGAGGATCTCACCGCGCGCGTCAATGTCGATCTTCTTGGTCAGGTCGCCCTTCGCGATGGCCGTGGTGACCATCGCGATGTTGCGCACCTGACCGGTCAGGTTGGACGCCATCTGGTTCACCGACTCGGTGAGGTCCTTCCACGTACCCGCTACGCCCGGCACGTGCGCCTGACCGCCCAGGATGCCGTCCGTACCCACCTCACGGGCCACCTTGGTGACCTGGTCGGCGAACGAACTCAGCGTCTTCACCATCTGGTTGATGGTGTCCGCGAGCTGGGCCACCTCACCGCTCGCCTCGATCGTGACCTGCCGGGTCAGGTCGCCGTTGGCGACCGCCGCCGAGACCTGGGAGATGTTCCGCACCTGCATGGTCAGGTTGTTGGCCATCTGGTTCACGTTGTTGCTGAGGTCCTTCCAGATGCCCGTGACACCCGGAACCCGCGCCTGACCGCCCAGGATGCCCTCGGTGCCCACCTCGCGGGCCACCCGGGTCACCTGCTCGGCGAAGCTGGACAGCTGATCGACCATGGTGTTGACCGTCGTGACGAGCTCAAGGATCTCGCCCTTCGCGTCAACAGTGATCTTCTTCGACAGGTCGCCCTTGGCGACCGCGGTCGTGACCTCGGCGATGTTGCGCACCTGGATGGTCAGGTTGTTCGCCATGAAGTTCACGGACTGGGTGAGGTCCTTCCAGGTGCCCGCCACCCCCTGCACCTCGGCCTGGCCACCGAGGATGCCCTCGGTGCCCACCTCGCGCGCCACGCGGGTGACCTCCTGGGCGAACGACGACAGCTGGTCGACCATCGTGTTCAGGGTGTTCTTCAGCTCCTGGATCTCACCGCGCGCGTCCACGGTGATCTTCTGGGAGAGGTCACCGCGGGCCACCGCGGTGGCGACCTGGGCGATGTTGCGCACCTGAGCCGTCAGGTTCCCGGCCATGCCGTTCACCGAGTCCGTCAGGTCCCGCCACACACCGGCCACACCGGGCACCTGCGCCTGACCGCCCAGCCGTCCCTCCGTACCCACCTCGCGGGCCACCTTGGTGACCTGGTCGGCGAAGGCGGACAGCTGGTCGACCATCGTGTTGATCGTGTTCTTCAGTTCGAGGATCTCGCCGCGCGCGTCGACGTCGATCTTCTGGGACAGGTCGCCCCGCGCCACCGCCGTCGTCACCTGGGCGATCTGCCGCACCTGGGAGGTCAGGTTGCCGGCCATGAAGTTGACGGAGTCCGTCAGCTCCTTCCAGGTGCCCGAGACGCCGTCCACGCGCGCCTGGCCGCCGAGGCGGCCCTCGGTGCCCACGTCCCTGGCCATCCGCGTCACCTGGTCGGCGAAACTGGAGAGCTGGTCCACCATCGTGTTCACGGTGTTCTTCAGCTTCAGCATCTCGCCGGACACGTCGACCGTGACCTTCTGCGACAGATCACCGTTGGCCACCGCCGTCGTCACCTGGGCGATGTTGCGGACCTGGCCGGTGAGGTTGCGGAACGCGGTGTTGACGGAGTCGGTCAAGTCCTTCCAGGTACCGGCCGCTCCGGCCACCTGCGCCTGGCCGCCCAGCTCACCCTCGACCCCGATCTCCCGCGCCACCCGGGTGACCTCGGCACCGAACGACGACAGTTGATCAACCATGCCGTTGACGGTGTTCTTCAGCTCCAGCATCTCGCCGGCCACGTCGACCGTGACCTTCTGCGACAGATCACCGTTGGCCACGGCCGTCGTCACGGCGGCGATGTCGCGCACCTGGGTGGTCAGGTTCCGGAACACCGTGTTGACGGAATCCGTCAGGTCCTTCCAGGTGCCCGCCGCGCCCGGCACGTTCGCCTGCCCGCCGAGCCGCCCCTCGCCGCCGACCTCGTTGGCCACGCGCGTGACCTCGTCCGCGAAGATCCGCAGCGTCTCGGTCATCTGGTTGATCGTCTCGGCGAGCTGCGCGACCTCACCGCGCGCCGGAACGGTTACCTTGCGTGACAGGTCACCGTTGGCGACCGCGGTGGTCACCTCCGAGATCCCGCGCACCTGGGCCGTCAGGTTGCCGGCCATGGTGTTGACGGAGTCGGTGAGCTCCTTCCACGTCCCCGCCACCCCCGGCACGTTCGCCTGACCGCCCAGGATGCCGTCCGTGCCCACCTCGCGGGCGACCCGCGTCACCTCGGAGGAGAACGCAGAGAGCTGGTCCACCATCGTGTTGACGGTTTCCTTCAGCTCCAGCATCTCGCCGGCGACCTGGACCGTCACCTTGCGTGACAGGTCACCCTTGGCGACCGCCGTCGTCACCAGCGCGATGTCCCGCACCTGGGCCGTCAGCCGGTACGCCATCGTGTTCACCGAGTCCGTGAGGTCCCGCCACGAACCCGACATGCCACGCACGCGTGCCTGACCGCCCAGCTTGCCCTCGGTGCCCACCTCGCTGGCCACCCGGGTGACCTCGTCGGTGAACGTCGACAACTGGTCGACCAGGTTGTTGACGGTCCGGCCGACCTTCAGGAACTCACCGCGCAGCGGATGCCCGGCCCCGTCCGCCGACGGCGACCGCAACTCCATGCGCGGCGACAGGTCACCCTCGGCCACCGCCGTCAGGACCCGGCCCACCTCGGAGACCGGCCGTACCAGGTCGTCGACGAGTGCGTTGGAGTTGTCGATGGCGGCCGCCCAGGAGCCTTCGCAGGCGCCCGTCTCCAGCCGCTCCGTGAGTTTTCCCTCACGTCCCACGACACGCCGTACCCGGGACAGCTCACCCGTGAGGTGGAGATTGCGGTCGGCCACCTCGTTGAAGACCGCCGCGATCTCCGACATCACGCCGTCCCCGGACACCGTGAGCCGCTTGCGGAAGTTGCCGTCCCGCATCGCCACGAGCGCCACCAGCAACCGGTTGAGGGAAGCCGTGTCCACCGCGGTGGTCCCGTCACCGCCCCGCTGCCTGCTCAGAGACGGTCCGCCCTTCGCGCGCGCCCTAGTGCTCCGCGCCGCTGCGCCAGACTCCACTGTGTCCCTCCCGCAGGGGTCGACCGTTACTGCTGTGCTCGGACACCGCCGTACTCGGCGTACCGCTTACTCCGGCGTACCGGTTACTGCTGCGTATTCCTGCCAGACGAGATCCGGCCACACCAGGGGCTGCTGCCCACCCTGCACGCAACGCATTCGGGCTGACCGGACCTCCATCACAAGCCTGCCCAGTGTTTCACCCTCGCCGAACCAGGCCATAACAGTTCGGCAGCTTCGCACATCGTCCGCACACCCTGGGGGCGTAAACACTGGCGACCGGCATCCGCTCGGACGGCGAAGGTAAGTAACCTTGCATGCGGCTGTCCAGCCGCACCGGTCCGTCCGGCCTGGGCGGTGGCACGAGAACGAGCGGGCATTCGGAGGGGCGGCCGCAGACCATGACCACCGGAGTGATCCCCGGGGGACACAACCCGGAGCCACGGCCCACGGGCGAGCGCATGCCGCAGCAGCGGCACCAGCCCGGCCAGGCAAGCCCGCATGTCGAGACCCGGTCGAGGAGTTCTGTGATCACCGCGCGCGCGGCTGCCACCTTCGAGCCCCTCGGGCGGTCGGTCGCGACCGCCAGGGCCTTCGTCCGCGACACGCTCCAGGGCTGGGGCTTCGCGGACGTCGTCGACGACGCCGTGGTGCTCACCAGCGAACTGGTGACCAACGCGGTCGTGCACGCCGGCACCCACGCCGACGTCCTGTGCCTGCGCGCGGACGACGGGGTGCGCATCGAGGTCGCCGACCGCTACCCGGAACGCGAGGTCCCGCTCCAGGGCTCCGCCGTCAACATGGGCAGCCCTGACCGCGAAGGCGGCCGCGGACTCCAGCTCTGCGCGGCCCTCGCCGCCCGCTGGGGCGTCGAGTACACGTCCACGCACAAAAATGTCTGGTTCCAGCTGGATCTCCCGGAGCGTCCGGTCGGCACCCGCGCGGCCGGCCCGTCCCTCCCCGCCGACCTGCTGCCCCTCGCCGACGGCAGGGTCAGGGTCGCGGTCGTCCAGATCGACCGCAAGGGCTCCATCTCCTCCTGGAACGAGGACGCCGAGGAGATCTTCGGCCACACCGCGGCCCAGGTCACCGGCAAGCCGCTCACCGACCTCGCCGCCTGGCCGCACACCCCCGGCACCGGCACCGGCATCGCCGAGGCCCTCCAGCTCTCCCGCTGGGAGGGCAGCTACGGCGTCCGCGGCGCCGACGGCCGGGTGACCGCCGTCTACGCCTCGCACCTGCGCGTCCGCGACACCGGCGGCGAGCCCTCCACGGTCTGCCTGCTCGTACGCGACCACGAACGGGCGGTTCTCCAGACCCCGTTGCGCCTCCCCGCCTCGGAAGCCGGCGGCGCCTCCGACGGCCAGAGCAGTGACCCGTTCGAGGTATTCATCGGCTCCCCCGCCCCGGACGACCTCGACGGTCTCCTCCAGCGCACGGTCGAACGCGCCCGCGACATGCTCGACGGCGACTCCGCGTTCCTGCTCCTCGCCACCGACGACGAGACCGAGTTGGAGGTCCGCGCCTCCACCGGCCTCCCGTCGGCCCGTCAGCGCTTCGCGCGCGTGCCCGTGGAAGCCGGCCCCGGCCGCTACGGCTCGGCCCGCATGCCGGCCGTACACGACGACCTGGCGGCCGTTCCGGGCGCGGTCCCCCTCCTCGCCGGCACCGGCATGCGCTCGGTCGTCACCGTCCCGCTGAAGGTCGAGGGCCGCCTCACGGGCTCCCTGGGCGTCGCGGCCGAGGCGCCGGGCAGATACTCCAACGAGGAGGCGCTGCGCCTCCAGTTCGCCGCCGACCGCATCGCCCTGGCCGTCGAGTCGGCACGCCTCGGCGAGCTGGAACGGCTGCGCCGCGGCTCGCTCAGCTTCCTCGTCGAGGCCTCCGACCTGCTCGCCGGCACCCTGGACCGCGACCAGACGCTCGCCCTGATGGCCCAGATGACGGTCCCCACCCTCGCCACCTGGTGCGCCGTCTACACCATCGCCGACCAGGCCTCCGACCCGTACCTGTCGTACGTCCTGCACGAGGACGAGGAACTCATCGACGGCATCAAGTCGTTGCTCGCCAAGGTGCCCCCGCCGGACCCGGTACCCACGCCGGGCGCCCGCGTCTGGACCGCCCCCGGCGAGCACGCCCACCAGGCCGCCCTGCGCAGCTCCATGCGCAGCCTCGGTCTGACCGGCGGCCCCACCCGCCAGGTCTCCTCCGGCATCGGCCCGACACTCGCCACCGCCTCCGCCGTGGGCGGCGAGACAGTCGTCCTGCCCCTGGTCGCCCGCAACCGCGTCATCGGCATGCTCACCCTCGGCAAGCCCACCGACGAACACTTCCGCCAGGAGATCCTGGAACTGGCCGAGGATTTGTCCCGCCGGGCCGCCCTCGCCCTGGACAACGCCCGCCTGTACTCGGAGCGCACGGCCATCAGCCAGGCGCTCCAGCGCAGCCTCCTGCCCCCGGGCACCCCGCACATCGAGGGCATGGAGGTCGAGGTCATCTACCGCGCGGCCGGCGAGGGCAACGAGGTCGGCGGCGACTTCTACGACGTCTTCCCCATCGCCGACAACGCGTACGGCTTCGCCATCGGCGACGTCTGCGGTACGGGCCCCAACGCGGCCGCGGTCACGGGCCTCGCCCGGCACGCGCTCCGCCTCCTGGCCCGCGAAGGCCTCAGCGGCCCCGCGGTCCTGGAGCGGCTCAACTCGGCCATCCTGGACGAGGGAGACCGCAGCCGCTTCCTGACCCTCCTGTACGGCGAGATGCGCCCCCAGGAGGACGGCAGCGCGGAGATGAAGGTCGTCTGCGCCGGCCACCCGCTCCCGCTGCGCCTGCGCCAGGACGGCACGGTGGAGGCGGCCGCCGAACCGCAGCCTCTCCTCGGCGTCATCGAGGACCTGGACCTGTACGAGCAGACGGTCACCCTCGACCCGGGCGACGTCCTCCTCTGCGTCACCGACGGCGTGACGGAACGCCGGGAGGGCACCCGCATGCTCGGTGACGACGGCCTGGCCGACGTCCTGACCACCTGCACGGGCCTGACGGCGGGCGCGGTCGCCGCGCGCATCATGCGCGCGGTGGAGCGCTTCGCGTCGGACGCCCCCTCCGACGACATGGCCATCCTGGCGATGCGGGTGCCCGGTCTCCAGAAGGACTGAAGACGGGGGAAAGAAGGCAGGAAAAAGGCCCCGCCCTTATGGGCGAGGCCTTTTGACTGGAGCCCCCAAACGGAATCGAACCGTTGACCTTCTCCTTACCATGGAGACGCTCTGCCGACTGAGCTATAGGGGCCTGTCGCCTTTTCGAGGTTTCCCCCGCGGCAACGGAATAGATCATACCCCGAACAGGCCGAGTCCCCAAACTCGTTCAGAAGGCGGGCTGGAGCAGTCCGCCGAGGGCATTGCAGGCGGACACGATCCGCCGCATCTCCCGCTTCGTCAACGCGGCGTCCACCGGCAGCGCGAGCGTCTCGTCCGCGGCCGTCTCCGTTTCCGGCAGCGATACCCAGCACCGGAATTCCGGCAGCCGGTGCACCGGCGTCTTCACCGGCACCCGGCAGTCAACCCCCTTGCCCCGAAGGGCCCGAGCGAAGACGTCCCGGTCGGGCCGGCCGTTCCCCGGCACCCGCACGACGTACTGCTGGTAGGTGTGCCCGTCGCCACCGTCCGGCGTCCGCACTCCGCGCAGCTTCGCATCGAGATAGGAGGCCCGCTGCCGCCGCTGCGCGATCTCGTCGTACGGGGCCTCGGACTCCCCCTGCTCGAGCACCAGCAGCCCGTGCCGCTGCCCCACCTCGCGCAACCGCCGGATGTCGGCCCACCGTCCGAACCGGTGCACCACAACGACCGCTGCGGAACGGGCAGTTACGGCCGCCTCGACCGCCGTCACGTCGAGGCAGTAGGTCAGCGGATCTATGTCGGCGAACACCGGAAGCGCACCGGCGAGTGTCACGGCCTCGGCGACCTCGACGTTCCCGAAGGCCGGCACGATGACCTCGTCGCCGACTCCGACGCCGGCGGCCCTGAGCATGGCAGCAGTACCCATGCCGCGATGCTCGGCGCGGAACGTGAACGGCACGTTACGCAAACCAAAAAAGGGTTGGACCCGGAACCGAAGTTCCAGGTCCAACCCTTTGAATAATTGTTCGGCGGTGTCCTACTCTCCCACAGGGTCCCCCCTGCAGTACCATCGGCGCTGTAAGGCTTAGCTTCCGGGTTCGGAATGTAACCGGGCGTTTCCCTCACGCTATGACCACCGAAACACTATGAAGTCAGACCGGAAAAAACACGGTCGTTGCCTCAGAACTAACACAGTGGACGCGAGCAACTGAGGACAAGCCCTCGGCCTATTAGTACCGGTCACCTCCACCAGTTACCTGGCTTCCAGATCCGGCCTATCAACCCAGTCGTCTACTGGGAGCCTTACCCCATCAAGTGGGTGGGAGTCCTCATCTCGAAGCAGGCTTCCCGCTTAGATGCTTTCAGCGGTTATCCCTCCCGAACGTAGCCAACCAGCCATGCCCTTGGCAGAACAACTGGCACACCAGAGGTTCGTCCGTCCCGGTCCTCTCGTACTAGGGACAGCCCTTCTCAAGACTCCTACGCGCACAGCGGATAGGGACCGAACTGTCTCACGACGTTCTAAACCCAGCTCGCGTACCGCTTTAATGGGCGAACAGCCCAACCCTTGGGACCGACTCCAGCCCCAGGATGCGACGAGCCGACATCGAGGTGCCAAACCATCCCGTCGATATGGACTCTTGGGGAAGATCAGCCTGTTATCCCCGGGGTACCTTTTATCCGTTGAGCGACGGCGCTTCCACAAGCCACCGCCGGATCACTAGTCCCGACTTTCGTCCCTGCTCGACCCGTCGGTCTCACAGTCAAGCTCCCTTGTGCACTTACACTCAACACCTGATTGCCAACCAGGCTGAGGGAACCTTTGGGCGCCTCCGTTACTCTTTAGGAGGCAACCGCCCCAGTTAAACTACCCATCAGACACTGTCCCTGATCCGGATCACGGACCCAGGTTAGACATCCAGCACGACCAGACTGGTATTTCAACGACGACTCCACAACCACTGGCGTGGCCGCTTCAAAGTCTCCCAGCTATCCTACACAAGCCGAACCGAACACCAATATCAAACTGTAGTAAAGGTCCCGGGGTCTTTCCGTCCTGCTGCGCGAAACGAGCATCTTTACTCGTAGTGCAATTTCACCGGGCCTATGGTTGAGACAGTCGAGAAGTCGTTACGCCATTCGTGCAGGTCGGAACTTACCCGACAAGGAATTTCGCTACCTTAGGATGGTTATAGTTACCACCGCCGTTTACTGGCGCTTAAGTTCTCAGCTTCGCCCACCCGAAAGTGAGCTAACCGGTCCCCTTAACGTTCCAGCACCGGGCAGGCGTCAGTCCGTATACATCGCCTTACGGCTTCGCACGGACCTGTGTTTTTAGTAAACAGTCGCTTCTCGCTGGTCTCTGCGGCCACCCCCAGCTCGAGGAGCAAGTCCTCTCACCAAGCGTGGCCCCCCTTCTCCCGAAGTTACGGGGGCATTTTGCCGAGTTCCTTAACCATAGTTCACCCGAACGCCTCGGTATTCTCTACCTGACCACCTGAGTCGGTTTAGGGTACGGGCCGCCATGAAACTCGCTAGAGGCTTTTCTCGACAGCATAGGATCATCCACTTCACCACAATCGGCTCGGCATCAGGTCTCAGCCTTAAAGTGCGACGGATTTACCTACCGCACGGCCTACACCCTTACCCCGGGACAACCACCGCCCGGGCTGGACTACCTTCCTGCGTCACCCCATCACTCACCTACTACAAGTCTGGTCCGTCGGCTCCACCACTCCCCTCAACTCCGAAGAGATCAGGGCGGCTTCACGGACTTAGCATCGCTCGGTTCGATGTTTGACGCTTCACAGCGGGTACCGGAATATCAACCGGTTATCCATCGACTACGCCTGTCGGCCTCGCCTTAGGTCCCGACTTACCCTGGGCAGATCAGCTTGACCCAGGAACCCTTAGTCAATCGGCGCACACGTTTCCCACGTGTGAATCGCTACTCATGCCTGCATTCTCACTCGTCAACCGTCCACAACTACCTTCCGGTGCTGCTTCACCCGGCAGACGACGCTCCCCTACCCATCCCAGAAGGCGTTGGCCCTATATTCTGGAATGACACGACTTCGGCGGTACGCTTGAGCCCCGCTACATTGTCGGCGCGGAATCACTAGACCAGTGAGCTATTACGCACTCTTTCAAGGGTGGCTGCTTCTAAGCCAACCTCCTGGTTGTCTCTGCGACTCCACATCCTTTCCCACTTAGCGTACGCTTAGGGGCCTTAGTCGATGCTCTGGGCTGTTTCCCTCTCGACCATGGAGCTTATCCCCCACAGTCTCACTGCCGCGCTCTCACTTACCGGCATTCGGAGTTTGGCTAAGGTCAGTAACCCGGTAGGGCCCATCGCCTATCCAGTGCTCTACCTCCGGCAAGAAACACACGACGCTGCACCTAAATGCATTTCGGGGAGAACCAGCTATCACGGAGTTTGATTGGCCTTTCACCCCTAACCACAGGTCATCCCCCAGGTTTTCAACCCTGGTGGGTTCGGTCCTCCACGAAGTCTTACCTCCGCTTCAACCTGCCCATGGCTAGATCACTCCGCTTCGGGTCTTGAGCGTGCTACTCCAACGCCCTATTCGGACTCGCTTTCGCTACGGCTACCCCACACGGGTTAACCTCGCAACACACCGCAAACTCGCAGGCTCATTCTTCAAAAGGCACGCAGTCACACCACAAGGATGCTCCCACGGCTTGTAGGCACACGGTTTCAGGTACTATTTCACTCCCCTCCCGGGGTACTTTTCACCATTCCCTCACGGTACTATCCGCTATCGGTCACCAGGGAATATTTAGGCTTAGCGGGTGGTCCCGCCAGATTCACACGGGATTTCTCGGGCCCCGTGCTACTTGGGTGTCTCTCAAACGAGCCGTCAATGTTTCAGCTACGGGGGTCTTACCCTCTACGCCGGACCTTTCGCATGTCCTTCGCCTACATCAACGGTTTCTGACTCGCCTCACAGCCGGCAGACTGCAAAAGAGAGATCCCACAACCCCGTATACGCAACCCCTGCCGGGTCTCACACGCATACGGTTTGGCCTCATCCGGTTTCGCTCGCCACTACTCCCGGAATCACGGTTGTTTTCTCTTCCTGAGGGTACTGAGATGTTTCACTTCCCCTCGTTCCCTCCACACTGCCTATGAGTTCAGCAGCGGGTGACAGCCCATGACGACTGCCGGGTTTCCCCATTCGGAAACCCCCGGATCAAAGCCTGGTTGACGACTCCCCGGGGACTATCGCGGCCTCCCACGTCCTTCATCGGTTCCTGGTGCCAAGGCATCCACCGTGCGCCCTTAAAAACTTGGCCACAGATGCTCGCGTCCACTGTGCAGTTCTCAAACAACGACCAGCCACCCATCACCCCACCCTTACCAGGTGAGTGCACTGGGGCCGGCGACTGAAGGAACATCATTCCCTCAGACACCCAACAGCGTGCCCGACACCCTCGCCTCTTCCCTCATCCGTTCCACGCCCTTACGAGCAGTACTAGGAGGACAAGCAATCCGAGTGTGCCGAGTAGTCAACGTTCCACCCATGAGCAACCAGCACCGGACATTCGCCGATGTACTGGCCTCTGGACCGCTGTGCGGTCAAGAAGTGCTCCTTAGAAAGGAGGTGATCCAGCCGCACCTTCCGGTACGGCTACCTTGTTACGACTTCGTCCCAATCGCCAGTCCCACCTTCGACAGCTCCCTCCCACAAGGGGTTGGGCCACCGGCTTCGGGTGTTACCGACTTTCGTGACGTGACGGGCGGTGTGTACAAGGCCCGGGAACGTATTCACCGCAGCAATGCTGATCTGCGATTACTAGCGACTCCGACTTCATGGGGTCGAGTTGCAGACCCCAATCCGAACTGAGACCGGCTTTTTGAGATTCGCTCCACCTCACGGTATCGCAGCTCATTGTACCGGCCATTGTAGCACGTGTGCAGCCCAAGACATAAGGGGCATGATGACTTGACGTCGTCCCCACCTTCCTCCGAGTTGACCCCGGCGGTCTCCCGTGAGTCCCCAGCACCACAAGGGCCTGCTGGCAACACGGGACAAGGGTTGCGCTCGTTGCGGGACTTAACCCAACATCTCACGACACGAGCTGACGACAGCCATGCACCACCTGTACACCGACCACAAGGGGGCGCCTGTCTCCAGACGTTTCCGGTGTATGTCAAGCCTTGGTAAGGTTCTTCGCGTTGCGTCGAATTAAGCCACATGCTCCGCCGCTTGTGCGGGCCCCCGTCAATTCCTTTGAGTTTTAGCCTTGCGGCCGTACTCCCCAGGCGGGGAACTTAATGCGTTAGCTGCGGCACCGACGACGTGGAATGTCGCCAACACCTAGTTCCCACCGTTTACGGCGTGGACTACCAGGGTATCTAATCCTGTTCGCTCCCCACGCTTTCGCTCCTCAGCGTCAGTAATGGCCCAGAGATCCGCCTTCGCCACCGGTGTTCCTCCTGATATCTGCGCATTTCACCGCTACACCAGGAATTCCGATCTCCCCTACCACACTCTAGCTAGCCCGTATCGACTGCAGACCCGAGGTTAAGCCTCGGGCTTTCACAATCGACGTGACAAGCCGCCTACGAGCTCTTTACGCCCAATAATTCCGGACAACGCTTGCGCCCTACGTATTACCGCGGCTGCTGGCACGTAGTTAGCCGGCGCTTCTTCTGCAGGTACCGTCACTCTCGCTTCTTCCCTGCTGAAAGAGGTTTACAACCCGAAGGCCGTCATCCCTCACGCGGCGTCGCTGCATCAGGCTTTCGCCCATTGTGCAATATTCCCCACTGCTGCCTCCCGTAGGAGTCTGGGCCGTGTCTCAGTCCCAGTGTGGCCGGTCGCCCTCTCAGGCCGGCTACCCGTCGTCGCCTTGGTGAGCCATTACCTCACCAACAAGCTGATAGGCCGCGGGCTCATCCTTCACCGCCGGAGCTTTACAACCCAGGAGATGCCTCCCAGGCTCATATCCGGTATTAGACCCCGTTTCCAGGGCTTGTCCCAGAGTGAAGGGCAGATTGCCCACGTGTTACTCACCCGTTCGCCACTAATCCCCACCGAAGTGGTTCATCGTTCGACTTGCATGTGTTAAGCACGCCGCCAGCGTTCGTCCTGAGCCAGGATCAAACTCTCCGTGAATGTTTACCCGTAATCGGGTCGACACCACGAGAGCGGAACAGTCGGAGGAATGATCCGACCGTTCACAGCGTCCTCGCTGTGTATTCTTCAAAGGAACCACGTCCCAGCCATGACGGCCGGAGACGGGGTATCAACATATCTGGCGTTGACTTTTGGCACGCTGTTGAGTTCTCAAGGAACGGTCGCTTCCTTTGTACTCACCCTCTCGGGCTTTCCTCCGGGCTTCCCTTCGGTCTTGCGTTTCCGACTCTATCAGATCTTTTCTCGACCCGATTTCCTCGGTGCTTTCCAGGTTTCCGCTCTCGCGTTTCCCTTTCCGGCGGCTCCGACTTTATCAGAAGTTCTGAGTCGGAATTTCCACCCGGTCCGGGGGACCTGGATCCGGTGCCTGAAGCACTGGGGTTCCCGGCTGGGCGGAGCCGTAAACGTACTGGAGCGGGCCGCCTCGATGCAAATCGAGGCGGCCCGCGCCGGGTTCATGCGTACGGCAGGCCGTACGGACGCTGTACGCGCCGTCAGACCTCCACGACCACCGGGAGGATCATCGGCCTGCGCCGGTAGGTGTCCGAGACCCACTTGCCGAGGGTCCGGCGGATGAGTTGCTGCAGCTGGTGGGGTTCCACGACGCCGTCCTGGGCCGAGCGTTCCAGGACTTCCGAGATCTTCGGGATGACGGCGGAGAACGCCGAGTCGTCGATGCCGGAGCCGCGGGCCTGGACATGGGGTCCGCCCGTGATCTTGCCGGTGGTCGAGTCGACGACCACGAAGACCGAGATGATGCCCTCGTCTCCGAGGATCTTGCGGTCCTTGAGGGCCGGCTCCCCGACGTCGCCGACCGAGAGACCGTCGACGTACACGTATCCCGCCTGGACCTTGCCGGAGATCTTGGCCTTGCCCGCGACGAGGTCGACGACGACGCCGTCCTCGGCGATGACGATGCGGTCGTGCGGGACGCCGGTGAGGGCGCCGAGCTCGGCGTTGGCGCGCAGGTGCCGCCATTCGCCGTGCACCGGCATCAGGTTCTTCGGCCGGCAGATGTTGTAGAAGTACAGCAGCTCGCCGGCCGAGGCATGGCCGGAGACGTGCACCTTGGCATTGCCCTTGTGGATGACGTTGGCGCCCCACCGGGTCAGGCCGTTGATGACGCGGTAGACCGCGTTCTCGTTTCCGGGGATGAGCGACGAGGCCAGGATGACCGTGTCGCCGTCGACGATGCGGATCTGGTGGTCGCGGTTGGCCATCCGGGACAGGGCGGCCATCGGTTCGCCCTGGGACCCCGTGCAGACCAGGACCACCTCGTGGTCCGGGAGGTCGTCGAGCGTCTTGACGTCGACGACCAGGCCCGGCGGGACCTTCAGGTAGCCGAGGTCCCTGGCGATGCCCATGTTGCGGACCATGGAGCGGCCGACGAAGGCGACCCGGCGGCCGTACTCGTGGGCGGCGTCCAGAATCTGCTGGATGCGGTGGACATGACTGGCGAAGCTCGCCACGATGATCCGCTTGCGGGCGCTGCCGAAGACCTGGCGCAGCACGTTCGAGATGTCGCGCTCGGGCGGGACGAAACCGGGGACCTCGGCGTTCGTGGAGTCGGCCAGGAGGAGGTCGATGCCCTCCTCGCTCAGTCGCGCGAACGCGTGCAGGTCCGTGAGGCGGTTGTCCAGCGGGAGCTGGTCCATCTTGAAGTCGCCGGTGTGGACGGCCATGCCGGCCGGGGTGCGGATGGCGACCGCGAGGGCGTCCGGGATGGAGTGGTTGACGGCGACGAACTCGCAGTCGAAGGGGCCGACGCGCTCGCGCTGGCCCTCCGCCACTTCCAGGGTGTACGGGCGGATGCGGTGCTCCTGGAGCTTCGCCTCGATGAGGGCGAGGGTCAGCTTGGAGCCGATCAGCGGGATGTCCGGCTTCTCGCGGAGGAGGAAGGGAACGCCGCCGATGTGGTCCTCGTGGCCGTGGGTGAGGACGATGCCCTCGACGTCGTCGAGGCGGTCCCGGATGGACGAGAAGTCCGGCAGGATCAGGTCGATTCCGGGCTGCTCCTCCTCGGGGAAGAGCACTCCGCAGTCGACGATCAGCAGGCGGCCGCCGTACTCGAAGACGGTCATGTTTCGGCCGATCTCGCCGAGACCGCCGAGCGGCGTGACGCGGAGGGCGCCTTCGGGGAGCTGGGGCGGCGGGCCGAGTTCAGGATGCGGATGACTCAAAAGACTCTCCTCACCACGCACGCCACGTACCGGTCGGGCACGTGGCGTGCGTGACGTTCGTGCATAAGCAGTTGTCGTTGTCTTGGTGGGGTGCGGGCACCGGTGTCCCGCTTATTCAGTTGTGAAGCGTTGCTGCGCGGACGGCCGCGCAGAAGTCTGTTGTCAGAGTTGTACCCCGCCGGCGGCAAGATCGATCTTGAGCTGGGCAATCTCCTCGGCCGAACATTCGACCATGGGGGCACGCAGGGGTCCCGCGGGCAGGCCCTGGAGGGTGAGGGCGGCCTTGGTGGTCATGACGCCCTGGGTGCGGAACATGCCGGTGTACACCGGGAGCAGCTTCTGGTGGATCTCGGCGGCCTTGACGACGTCACCGGAGGTGTAGGCGTCGACGAGGGCCCGAAGGTCGGGGGTGACCACGTGGCCGACGACCGAGACGAAGCCGACCGCGCCCACGGAGAGCAACGGCAGGTTCAGCATGTCGTCGCCGGAGTACCAGGCGAGGCCGGACTGCGCGATGGCCCAGCTCGCGCGGCCCAGGTCGCCCTTGGCGTCCTTGTTGGCGACGATCCTCGGGTGCTCGGCGAGGCGGACGAGCGTCTCGGTGCTGATCGGGACGCCGCTGCGGCCGGGGATGTCGTAGAGCATGACGGGCAGCCCGGCGGCGTCGGCGACGGCCGTGAAGTGCCGGTACAGGCCCTCCTGCGGGGGCTTGTTGTAGTACGGCGTGACGACCAGCAGGCCGTGTGCGCCGTCGCGCTCGGCCTGGCGGGCCAGCTCGATGCTGTGGTGGGTGTCGTTGGTGCCGACTCCGGCCACGACATGGGCGCGGTCGCCGACCGCCTGCAGTACGGCTCGTACCAGGTCCGATTTCTCCGCGTCACTCGTGGTGGGCGACTCGCCGGTGGTCCCGTTGATGATCAGGCCGTCGTTGCCTGCGTCCACCAGGTGGGTGGCGAGCCGCTGTGCGCCGTCGAGGTCGAGTGCGCCGTCCGCCGTGAAGGGCGTGACCATGGCGGTGAGGACCCGCCCGAAGGGGGTCTGCGGAGTGGAGGTCGGAGCCATGGGTTACACGCTACTCGGTGCTCACGGCGCGGTCTGCCCTCGGGGTGCAGGGAAAGTCCGGACAAATGCGGAGCCCGGCACTGCCCGCTCGGGGGTTCAAGCAGTGCCGGGTCCGTTTGATCAGGCTAGATGAACTTCTCTAAATGCCGCAATACGGACACCTCGCGAGGCTGATCCGTACATCTGTGCCGAGCCCGACAAGAAGCGCGAACGTCGGGCCGCGCCACCGGCCGTACTACGGCGCGACCCGGCCGTTGGCGTTGAAGGCCGCATGGGTGAGCGGCATGAGCTTGGCCCACTCCGCCTCCATCTTCTCGCCGACCATCTCGATCTCCCGCTGCGGGAAGGACGGCACCTTTGCCAGCTCGTGCTGGGTGCGCAGGCCGAGGAAGTGCATCAGCGAGCGGGCGTTGCAGGTGGCGTACATGGAGGAGAAGAGGCCGACGGGCAGGACCGCACGGGCCACCTCGCGGGCGACGCCTGCGGCGAGCATTTCCTGGTAGCGCTCGTACGCCTGGATGTACGACTCCTGCATCGAGCGTTCCACGATCTCCTGCTGGGCTTCGGTGCCCGGCACGAACTCGTACTTGCCGGGACGCCCCTGCTGCACCAGCTTGCGGTCCTCGCCGGGGACGTAGAAGACCGGCTGGAGCTCGCGGTAGCGGCCGGACTCCTCGTTGTACGAGTTGTGGACGACGAAACCGTTCGCGAGGAAGTTGTGCCAGGGGCCTTCCACCGAGAGGTCGTACGTCATCTCCTCACCGTCGGCCTCGATGGCGACGACCTGGTCCGGCACCGCCTTGGCGACCTGGCCGCCGCGCTCGGCCAGCGCCTGCTCCCCCGCGCTCTTGGTCGCGTGACACGGCTCGCAGGCCGGGGCGAGGTTCTTCTCGTCGAGGGCCCGGAGCAGGTCACCGGCCACCGGGACGACGTGGTCCAGGGCGAGCTGGTCGCGCGGGAAGTCCGCACCGCAGAGGTGACAGGTGTCGGTCTCCTTGATCAGACGCTCGCGCTGCATGGAGGTCCACACGCCGATGCCACGCCGCAGGCTCGGCGGGACCAGACCCTGCGACGGGCGCGGCGCCGTACCGGAGACCAGGACGGCGTCCCCGACGGTGAGCTCTCCCGCCTTGCACCAGCCCTCCGGGGTGAAGAGGGCGTGGTCGACCGTGCAGCGGAGGGTCTTGCCCGAGGCGGTGGTGATCTTGACGAGCGGCTTCACGCCCGACTCGATCACGTCGACGATCCTGGCCCGCTGGGCGAGCAGGGTCTCCTCGTCGTGGCAGCGCACGCGGTTGCGGCGGACCGATTCGAGCTTGCGGATGCGGGTGCTGGGGTGCAGTTCCCGGAACTCCGCGACGGCGGACTCGGCCGCCTCACGGTTCTCGTACAGGCCGAGGTAGTGGTCGGTGTCGCCGCGTCGCACCTGCGCCATCCACTTGCCCGCCCGGCCGTGCCAGGTCACGCCACCGGCCGAGTGCGGCAGACGATCCTCGACACCCAGGTGCCAGAGCTTGTACAGCTCGGCGATGGTGCGACGGCGCAGGTGGCCGGCCTCGCTCTCCAGCGTGATCTCCGTGTCCCCGGCGAGGCACCAGCCCACCCGGTGCCGCATGAACTCGCGGAAGACGAAGATCGGGGCGCTGATGAAGAAGGTCATCGAGTTGTGCTCGAAGGGGCTGCCGTGCCGGTCGCGCATCAGGTAGTTGATGAGGCCCTTGGAGCGCTCCGGGTCCTTCTCCAGCTCGTCCAGGGACTGCTCGCCGGCGGTGGAGACGCGTGCGGCCCACAGCACGTCGGAGTCGGCCGCGCTGTGCTTGACCAGGTCGACGGTGACATCGCTCCGGAAGCTGGGCTTGAGGTCGTCGGCGGGGGTGTCGGTCACGGCTCGGAGGGTCCTTCCATCACTTCTCTCGGGCGGCGCCCACTCTACGGCCCGGTACCGACATCGGGCGTTCGGTGCCGGGGCTCGACATACGGCAGCGAATTTCTGTGAATTCGGTGAAACCGGGCACCTTCGGGGTCACTCGCCCGTCTGTGTAGATGGCAGACAGTCGTTCGATCCCGAAAGGGGATGCACCGCCCATGTTCCGTCGGCGCGAACCGGTTCCGTTCGCCTTCCTCGCCGAAGCCGACAGGTTCCGGAGCAATGTGGCCCCTCCGCCCCGTCAGCGGTCGTCCGTGAGTCAGATAGCCGGGCGATGGCTGCTCGGGCTGACCATCGTGGCCGGGCTCGTGGGCTCGCTGGTGCTCGGCATGCCGGCGCTGTCCACGCCGTCCGGCTCGGGAACCCAGCAGTCGCAGGCCTCTCAGGGGCGCTGACTCTTCCGGACCCCCGTGAGTGGTGGGCGGGAACACGGGCGGATAGCCTCACCGGGCACAGCCCATGCATGGATTGAGTGAGGACCAGCCGTGCCCCTGCCCTTCCTGATGGCCGACCGCACCGACGACGCGGCACTCGACGACGCCCTGCCCCACGACGACCGCCATCGCTGGCGGCGCCCCTACCGGCCCGGGCCGTGGCGGGTCGGCGGAGCCGCCCTGTGGCTGCTGCTCGCCTCGTTCGTGCTGTTCGCGGCGGTCGCGCTGGCCCTGACCGGCTCGCCGTCCTCCGCCGTGACGGTACTCGGCATCGCCCTGCTGATCATCGCCGCCGCACTGCGGATACTGCGCATGGGCGTGTGGGTGAGCGCGCACGGAGTGCGCCAGGTGGGTCTGCTGTACACGCGGACGGTGCCCTGGAAGCGGGTCGTCGAGGTGCGGACGGCGCAGCAGCCGGTGCGGTGGCTGGGCCTGCCGCGGACCGTGCAGGGGCAGGCGCTGACGCTGGTGCGCAAGGACCGTGCCCCAGCGGACACCGAGCCGTTGCTGACCACGCACGGGATGGACTTCGTGGGCCGGGCGTCGGCCTTCGACCGGGCGGCGGACGTGGTGGAGGCGTGGGCGGCGGAGTACCGGCGCGGCTAGCTCCGCGAGCAGCTCCGCCGACAGCGCGGTGATGTGCCGGGTGCCGGGTGCGGCGCCGTTGTGGCTGGTCGCGCGGATCTCCCCCAGCCTTCGGCCGGCGACCCCCAGCGCCCCTTACGGGGCGCGTCTGCCGTCGCGCAGGGCGATGGCGCGCTGCATCGCCTTGCGGGCGCGCGGGGTGTCGCGGGCGTCGTGGTAGGCGACGGCGAGCCGGAACCAGCTGCGCCAGTCGTCGGGGGCGGCCTCGGTCTCGGCCTTGCGCTTGGCGAAGACCTCGTCGGCCGAGTCCCGGTCGATGCGGCCGCCGGGCGTGCGCTTCAGCTCGTCCACGGGCAGGCCGCCCTCGGCGTCGAGTTCGGCGGCGAGGGCGTTGGCCCTGCGGACGAACTGGGTGTTCTTCCACAGGAACCACAGGCCGATGACCGGCAGGATCAGCACCGCCACCCCGAAGGTGACGGTGAGGACCGTGCCGGCCTGGATGAGCATCACGCCCCGGCTGCCGACCAGGACGAAGTAGAAGAGGAGGACGGCGGCCGTGAGGGCGTAGGAGAGCTTCGCGCGCATGTCGTTCTGCCGGTTCAGCTCAGGTCCAGGAAGTTCTCCAGGCCGAAGGTCAGGCCCGGAGTGGTCACCACCCGGCGGGCGCCGAGCAGGATGCCCGGCATGAAGCTGCTGTGGTGGAGGGAGTCGTGCCGGATGGTGAGGGTCTCGCCCTCGCCGCCGAGCAGGACCTCCTGGTGGGCGAGGAGACCGCGGAGGCGGACGGCGTGGACGGGGACGCCGTCGACGCTGGCGCCGCGCGCGCCGTCCAGGGCGGTCACGGTGGCGTCCGGGGCCGGGGCGGTGCCGGCCGCGCGGCGGGCCTCGGCGATGAGCTGGGCCGTGCGCGTGGCCGTGCCGCTCGGCGCGTCGACCTTGTTCGGGTGGTGGAGTTCGACCACCTCCACCGACTCGAAATAGGGCGCCGCGATCTGCGCGAACTTCATCGTCAGCACGGCGCCGATGGAGAAGTTCGGGGCGATGAGCACGCCGGTCTCCGGGGACTGGGCGAGCCAGCCCTTCAGCTGCGCGAGGCGCTCGTCGGTCCAGCCCGTGGTGCCGACGACGGCGTGGATGCCGCGGCGCACGCAGAAGTCGAGGTTGCCCATCACCGAGGCGGGGGTGGTGAGTTCGACGGCGACCTGGGCGCCGGAGGCCTCCAGGGCCTCCAGCTTGTCGCCCCGGCCGAGGGCGGCGACCAGTTCCAGGTCCTCGGCGGCCTCGACCGCCCTGACCGCCTCGGAACCGATCCGGCCCTTGGCGCCGAGGACCGCCACGCGCAGCTTGCTCATCTTCGTCTTCGTTCCTTACCGGTGGTGTGTCAGGCGACGGCGTCGTGCAGGCGTGCGGCCTGTTTGTCCTTGAGCGGGCCGATGACCGACAGCGACGGGCGCTGTCCCAGGATGTCGCGGGCGACCGAGCGGACCTCGTCCGGGGTCACGGCCGCTATCCGGGCCAGCATGTCGTCGACGGACATCTGCTCGCCCCAGCACAGTTCGCTCTTGCCGATACGGTTCATCAGCGCACCGGTGTCCTCCAGGCCGAGGACCGTGGAGCCCTGCAGCTGGCCGATGGCACGCCCTATCTCCTCGTCCGGCAGGCCGTGCGCGGCGACCTGGTCGAGTTCGTCCCGGCAGATCTTGAGCACGTCGTGCACCTGCGAGGGCCGGCAGCCCGCGTAGACGCCGAACAGGCCGCAGTCGGCGAAGCCCGAGGTGTACGAGTACACGCTGTAGGCCAGGCCGCGCTTCTCGCGGACCTCCTGGAAGAGCCGGGAGGACATGCCGCCGCCGAGGGCGGTGTTGAGCACGCCCAGCGCCCAGCGGCGGTCGTCGGTGCGGGCGAGGCCGGGCATGCCGAGGACGACGTGCGCCTGCTCGGTCTTGCGGCCGAGGAGTTCGACGCGGCCCGCGGTGCGGATGGTGCGGCTGCCGTCGCGCGGGGCGATGGGCTGCGCGTCGGAGCTCTTGAGGGCGCCGGACTTCTCGAAGGCCGCGCGGACCTGTCGTACGACCTTGTTGTGGTCGATGTTGCCCGCGGCCGCGACCACCAGGTGGGTGGGGTCGTAGTGCTTCTTGTAGAAGCGGCGGATGCGGTCGGCGGTCAGGGCGTTGACCGTGTCGACCGTGCCGAGGACCGGGCGGCCGAGGGCGTTGTCGCCGAACATGGTGTGCGCGAACAGGTCGTGCACGCAGTCGCCCGGGTCGTCCTCGGTCATCGCGATCTCCTCGAGGATCGCGCCGCGCTCGACGTTGACGTCGTCCTCGAGGATCAGGGAGCCCGTGAGCATGTCGCAGACGACGTCGATGGCGAGCGGCAGGTCGGTGTCGAGCACGCGCGCGTAGTAGCACGTGTACTCCTTCGCCGTGAACGCGTTCATCTCGCCGCCGACCGCGTCGATGGCGGAGGAGATGTCCAGCGCGCTGCGCCGGGTCGTGCCCTTGAAGAGCAGGTGCTCCAGGTAGTGGGTGGCGCCGTTCAGCGCTGGCGTCTCGTCACGGGAGCCGACGTGGGCCCAGATGCCGAAGGTCGCGGAGCGGACCGAGGGCAGGGTCTCGGTGACGACGCGCAGTCCGCCGGGGAGGGTGGTCTTGCGGACCGTGCCGATGCCGTTCTCACCCTTGATCAGGGTTTGGGTACGGGCGACGGCCCGCGCCTCCGAGGAGGTGCGGGCCGTCGTCGTAGAGCTGCTCGACGTCACTTGTCGGTGTCGTCCTTTGCGTCCTCGGAGGAGGCCTCTTCCTCGCCCTCGATCACGGGGATGAGGGAGAGCTTGCCGCGGGAGTCGATCTCGGCGATCTCGACCTGGACCTTCTGGCCCACGCCGAGGACGTCCTCGACGTTCTCCACGCGCTTGCCGCCGGCGAGCTTGCGGATCTGCGAGATGTGCAGCAGACCGTCCTTGCCGGGGAGGAGGGAGACGAAGGCGCCGAACGTCGTCGTCTTCACGACCGTGCCCAGGTAGCGCTCGCCGACCTCGGGCATCGTCGGGTTGGCGATGCCGTTGATGGTGGCGCGGGCGGCCTCGGCGGACGGGCCGTCGGCGGCACCGATGTAGATGGTGCCGTCGTCCTCGATGGTGATCTCGGCGCCGGTGTCCTCCTGGATCTGGTTGATCATCTTGCCCTTGGGGCCGATGACCTCGCCGATCTTGTCCACGGGGATCTTTACGGTGATGATCCGCGGGGCGTTCGGGGACATCTCGTCCGGCTTGTCGATCGCTTCCATCATCACGTCGAGGATGTGGAGGCGGGCGTCCCGGGCCTGCTTGAGGGCGGCGGCCAGGACGGAGGCCGGGATGCCGTCCAGCTTGGTGTCGAGCTGGAGGGCGGTCACGAACTCCTTGGTGCCGGCGACCTTGAAGTCCATGTCACCGAAGGCGTCCTCCGCACCGAGGATGTCGGTGAGGGTGACGTAGTGCGTCTCGCCGTCGACCTCCTGGGAGATCAGGCCCATGGCGATACCGGCGACCGGGGCCTTCAGCGGCACACCGGCGTTCAGCAGCGACATGGTGGAGGCGCAGACCGACCCCATGGACGTCGAGCCGTTGGAGCCGAGGGCCTCGGAGACCTGGCGGATCGCGTAGGGGAACTCCTCGCGGGCCGGCAGGACCGGGACCAGGGCGCGCTCGGCGAGGGCGCCGTGACCGATCTCGCGGCGCTTCGGGGAGCCGACGCGGCCGGTCTCGCCGGTGGAGTACGGCGGGAAGTTGTAGTTGTGCATGTAGCGCTTGCGGGTCACCGGGGAGAGGGTGTCCAGCTGCTGCTCCATCCGGAGCATGTTCAGGGTGGTGACGCCCAGGATCTGGGTCTCGCCACGCTCGAACAGCGCCGAGCCGTGCACGCGCGGGATGGCCTCGACCTCGGCGGCGAGCGTACGGATGTCCGTGACGCCGCGGCCGTCGATGCGCTTCTTCTCCTTGATCACGCGCTCGCGGACCAGCTGCTTGGTGAGCGCGCGGTACGCGGCGGAGATCTCCTTCTCGCGGCCCTCGAACTCCGGGAGCAGCTTCTCGGCGGCCAGGCCCTTGACGCGGTCCAGCTCGGCCTCGCGCTCCTGCTTGCCCGCGATGGTCAGCGCGGAGGCGAGCTCCGGGCGGACGGCGGCGGACAGCGCCTCCAGGACGTCGTCCTGGTAGTCGAGGAAGATCGGGAACTCGCCGGTCGGCTTGGCGGCCTTGGCGGCGAGGTCGGCCTGGGCCTTGCAGAGGACCTTGATGAAGGGCTTCGCGGCGTCCAGGCCGGCGGCCACTACGTCCTCGGTCGGCGCCTCGGCGCCGCCCTTGACCAGCTGGATGGTCTTCTCGGTGGCCTCGGCCTCGACCATCATGATCGCGACGTCGCCGTCCTCCAGGACACGGCCGGCGACGACCATGTCGAAGACGGCGTCCTCGAGCTCGGTGTGCGTCGGGAACGCGACCCACTGGCCGTTGATCAGCGCGACGCGGACGCCGCCGATCGGGCCGGAGAAGGGCAGACCGGCCAGCTGGGTGGACGCGGACGCGGCGTTGATCGCGACGACGTCGTACAGGTGGTCGGGGTTGAGCGCCATGATGGTGGCGACGACCTGGATCTCGTTGCGCAGGCCCTTCTTGAAGGACGGGCGCAGCGGGCGGTCGATCAGACGGCAGGTGAGGATCGCGTCCTCGCTCGGCCGGCCCTCACGGCGGAAGAAGGAACCCGGGATCTTGCCGGCGGCGTACATCCGCTCCTCGACGTCCACCGTGAGGGGGAAGAAGTCGAGCTGGTCCTTGGGGTTCTTGGAGGCGGTGGTGGCCGACAGCACCATGGTGTCGTCGTCCAGATACGCCACGGCGGAGCCGGCGGCCTGCTTGGCCAGGCGGCCCGTCTCGAAGCGGATGGTGCGGGTGCCGAAGGCGCCGTTGTCGATGACGGCCTCGGCGTAGTGGGTCTCGTTCTCCACTAGCGTTTTCTCCGTTACTTTCGTCTGCGTTACGTCTTTTGTCCTGATCCGCCCGTGTGGCGGGAGGACGGTTGCGGAGAAGCGCGCCGTGCTGTGCGGGCCGGTCTTCGATCGAAGCACCCGGGGCTCGCTTCCCCCCGGGGGCCACTACCGAGGACCGGCGGCGGCTTGGGTGCGCTTCTCCTTCTTCGTGTCCTGCTGTGTCAGCTGTCGTGCTGTGTCGTGCGTATTGCGTTGTGCTACCACACTACAAAGCGTGAGTGACACTCCGCACGTTTCCGCACGTACGGCAAAGGGAGCGGCCCCGGGGTGTCTCTCCGGGAACCGCTCCCTTCACGGCGTCTTACTTGGCGCCCGCCGCACCGCGGCGGATGCCCAGGCGGTCGACCAGCGCACGGAAGCGCTGGATGTCCTTCTTCGCCAGGTACTGCAGGAGGCGACGGCGCTGACCGACCAGGATCAGCAGACCACGACGGGAGTGGTGGTCGTGCTTGTGGGTCTTGAGGTGCTCCGTCAGGTCGGAGATCCGACGGGACAGCAGAGCGACCTGGACCTCGGGGGAGCCGGTGTCACCCTCCTTGGTACCGAACTCGGAGATGATCTGCTTCTTCACTGCGGCGTCGAGCGACACTCGTACTCCTCGTAGTCTGAATGGCCACCGAGTGCCCCCGGTCTTTGTCTCGGGGGAGCTTCCGTTACTCGGGAGGCGGGGATCCGCTGGGCGCTGCCTCCAGGGTCCGCGAGGACTCCGGGGGTGCGTACACGAACGGCCGTCGTCAAGGGTACCAGTGCCGGTAGGGGGCTCCGTCCCGGGGATCAGGAAGAAGGATACGGGGCCGATGCGACCGCCAGTAGTGTGACGGTCACAGCCCAGGGACGAGGATCACGGCCTGGGTACGACGGGAAGGGGTCGCTGCGGGATGAACGAGACGGCTGAGGAGATGAAGGCGCGCAAGGAGCGGGAACGGGACGAGCTCTACGCGCTCGACATCTCGGGCGTCGAGTGGCACTGCGCGCCCGGTACCGAGCAGGACGAGGAGCGCGTCGAGATCGCCTACCTGCCGGAGGGGGCGGTGGCCATGCGGTCGTCCCTCGACCACGACACCGTGCTGCGGTACACGGAGGCGGAGTGGCGGGCGTTCGTGCTGGGCGCGCGGGACGGTGAGTTCGACCTGGAGCCGAACGAGCGCAACGGCGGGCCGGCCGCCCAGTAGGCGGATGCGGGAACTCGAAGGGGCGGCACGCGTGCGTGCCGCCCCTTCGAGTTCCCGCATCCGCCGGTCAGTTCGTCCGCCCACGACACGGAGGGGCGGGACGGCGGACGCCAACTGGTATCCGGACTGGCGGCACTTGTCCGTTTTGTTCATCACCTGTTCGGCAATACGAAGGCTCCGCACACCACTTCAGGGCAGGGTGTGACCAGGCGGACCTCCGACGAGAGGCGGACGGGCCTGCCGAGGTGCGGCTCACGGTGATTAGGCTGGGAGGGGGGGCACGACGTCCGGACCGCGAATACGGCGTCGGCTTCCCGAGGGGGAGAGCCGGTGGATCGGACTACCTCAGACGAATACGGATGCTGAGATCGACACGACATGGTCGTCGCGCCGGCACGGCATGAGGGTGCTCGACCACATCAGGAGGAACTGTGAGCAGCGATCGGGACGGGATCCGCGGGGGCTGGGCCACACCCGGCGATGACCAGCCCGACGCGGAGTCCCTCAACGAGATGACGGGCGAGTTCACGATCGACTACGCGCCGCCCGCCTGGTACACGCAGAACGCGGCCGACGGTTCCGCGCCGGCGAGCGGCGGACCGGGCGGCTCGGGACCCGTGGGGGCGTCCGACGCCGAGAGCGGTCCGGGCGCCGGTCCCGGGCCGGGCGGTGCCGGTGCCGGTACGGCGCGTGCCGCCCAGCCTCGTTCGCCGTTCCCGCCGGGGACGCCGATCCCCGGGCTGACCCCTCCTCCGCACGCCCAGCAAGGTGGCGGGCGGCCGGGTCCCGGGGCACCCTTCACCCCGCCGACGTCTCCGCCGACGTCCGGTCCGGGCGCGCCGTTCACGCCCCCGCCGACGTCAGCTCCCGGAGCTCCGTTCACTCCACCGCCCGCTTCTCCGCCGGGCGCGCCGTTCACTCCGCCGGCCACCGCGACGCCCGGGGCGCCCTTCACGCCTCCGGCGGCTTCCCCTGCGGTGGGTGCGCCGGGCACTCCGCCGCCCGCTTCGACGCCGGGTGCGCCCTTCACCGCGCCGCCCGCGTCAACTCCCGGGGCGCCGTTCACTCCCGCGCCCGCTGCGACGCCGGGGGCTCCGTTCACCCCACCGCCCGCCGCCACGCCGGGTGCGCCGTTCACGCCCCCGGCGCCGAGCGCGGACGCCGACGCGCCGACCGCGCCGCCCAAGGCACCGTTCATCCCGGCCCCGGCCCCGGCTCCGGCCGCGCCGCCCGTCGGCGGGCCGACCGCGGTACCGCAGTTGCCGGTCGGTTTCGAGCCGCAGCCCGCCGCCGAGAAGCCGGCACCGGAGCCTGAAGAGGGCAGCGGTGACCTGGAGAGCGGTTCGACGATGCGGTTCTCCCCCGTCGCGCTGAAGCGCGAGACGGCCGAGGCCGCCGGGCCCGTCGCCGACGAGGTGGACGAGGAGGCCGAGGCCGAGGCCAAGGCCGTCGCGCTCCCGGTGACCGAGGAGGCGGACGCCGAGGCCCCTGAGGACGCCGACAGGGAGACGATCGGGGACGGGGCGCCGAGCGACGAGTTCGAGGGCGCGGACGCCGAGGCCGAGGCCGAGTTCGAGGCCGAGTTCGAGGCCGAGAACGATGCCAGTGCCGAAGTCGATGCCGAGGCCGAGGCGAACGGTGCGGACGAGGCGAACGGTGCGGACGAGGCGGACGAGGCGGACGAGGCGGACGACGCGGACGAGGCCGTGCGGGCAGCCGTCCCCGCGGACGACACGGACGAGGAGAAGCCCCGGGACGCGGTCGTCGTGGACGCCCATGACGAGGACGACGACAACGAGGCCGGAGCGCACTCCGAGACCGGCGACGCCGTAGCCGCCGTCGCCCCCGTCGAGCCCCCCGCCGTCCCCGCACCCCCGGCCCCGCCGCAGGATGCGCCCCCGGCTCCGGAGGACCTCGTGCCCACCGGCTGGGCTCCCCCGCCGACGCCTCCGGCGGTGGTTCCGCCGCTGCCGCCGTCGTACCAGCCCGCGGCCCCCGCGCCCGCCGCCCAGTGGCCGGTCCAGCCGGCGGCACCGGAGCCCGCGCCCGGTCAGCCGCAGCCCCAGCCCGCGGCCGCGCAGGGTCCGCAGCCGTTCCAGCCGCAGGCACCGCAGCCCGCACCCGCCGCCTGGAACCAGCCGGCGCCCCCGCAGCCCGGACAGCCGCAGCCGTACGCCGCGCAGCCCGCCGCGCCCGACGCGCAGGGCGGCTACGGCTTCCCGCAGCCGGGCGCTCCCCTCCCGCCGCCGCAGGCACCGGGCGGTTACGGCTTCCCGCAGCCCGGGCAGCCGCAGGCCCCGGTCCAGCCCGGCGGTTACGGGTTCCCGCAGCCGGGCCGGCCTCCCCAGCCGCAGGCCGCCCCGCAGGACCCGCGCGCCGCACAGGCGGCACCCCAGCAGGCGCCGCAGCACCCGCAGGCGGCCGACCCGCAGGCCTCGCAGCCCCAGCCGCCCGTCGACCCCCGGGCCGGGGCCGCCTGGCCGCAGCCCATGCAGCACGACCAGCGGCAGATGACCAACCCCGGTGCCGCGCCGCTGGGTTACACCGCCGCCGTGGAGCTGTCCTCCGACCGGCTGCTCAACAACAAGAGGCAGAAGGCGAAGAGCGGCCGGCCCGCCGCCGCGTCCTCCCGGTTCAAGATCGGTGGGAAGAAGGAGGAGGCCGAGCGGCAGCGGAAGCTGGATCTGATCCGCACGCCGGTGCTCTCCTGCTACCGGATAGCGGTGATCAGCCTCAAGGGCGGGGTCGGCAAGACCACCACGACCACCGCGCTCGGCTCCACCCTCGCCACCGAGCGCCAAGACAAGATCCTCGCCATCGACGCCAACCCGGACGCCGGCACGCTCGGCCGCCGCGTGCGCCGTGAGACCGGCGCCACCATCCGCGACCTGGTCCAGGCGATCCCGTACCTCAACTCCTACATGGACATCAGGCGGTTCACCTCGCAGGCGCCGTCCGGCCTGGAGATCATCGCCAACGACGTCGACCCGGCCGTCTCGACCACGTTCAACGACGAGGACTACCGGCGTGCGATCGACGTGCTGGGCAAGCAGTACCCGGTCATCCTCACCGACTCCGGCACCGGTCTGCTGTACAGCGCGATGCGCGGGGTGCTCGACCTCGCCGACCAGCTGATCATCATCTCGACGCCGTCGGTGGACGGGGCCAGCAGCGCGAGCACCACACTGGACTGGCTGTCCGCGCACGGGTACGCCGACCTGGTGTCGCGGTCCATCACCGTGATCTCGGGGGTCCGCGAGACCGGCAAGATGATCAAGGTCGAGGACATCGTGGCGCATTTCGAGACGCGCTGCCGGGGCGTCGTGGTCGTCCCCTTCGACGAGCACCTGTCCGCCGGTGCCGAGGTCGACCTCGACATGATGCGGCCGAAGGTGCGGGAGGCGTACTTCAACCTCGCGGCGATGGTCGCGGAGGACTTCGTCCGGCACCAGCAGATGCACGGCCTGTGGACCAACGACGGCAACCCGCCGCCGGTGGCCGCCCCGCCGATGCCCGGCCAGCCCCTGCCCGGCCAGCAGCCGTACGCCCCCGGCCAGCCGCAGCCGTACGCGCCGCCAGGGCAGCCCTACCCCCCGCAGCCGTACCCGCAGCAACAGCAGCCGTACCCGCAGCAGCCGCCGTACGGCCAGCCCCAGCCCGGCGCCCAGCCGTACCCGCAGCAGCCGGGATACGGCTACCCGCAGCAGCCCCCGCAGCCCCCGCAGCCCCCGCAGCCCCCGCAGCAGTAGCGGGAACGCCGAAGGGCGGCCGGTGCCTCTGCGCACCGGCCGCCCTTCGGCGTCACGCCTCTGCTGGACTCTCGGCCTGATCAGGCGTTCTCGGCCGCCACCAGCTCCCGGCAGCGCTTGACGTCCTCGCCCATCTGCTCGAGCAGGGCGTCGAGGGACTCGAACTTGGCCTGGCCGCGGACGTAGGCCAGGAAGTCGACGGCGACGTGCAGGCCGTACAGGTCGAGGCCCACGCGGTCGATGGCGTACGCCTCCACCGTGCGCTCGGTGCCGTCGAACTGCGGGTTGGTGCCGACGGAGATCGCGGCCGGCATCACCTCGCCCTGCGCGTGCAGGTAGCCGGCGTAGACGCCGTCGGCGGGGATCGCGGTGTGCGGGAGGGTCTCCACGTTGGCCGTGGGGAAGCCCAGCTCGCGGCCGCGCTGGGCGCCGCGCACGACCACGCCCTCGACCCGGTGCGGGCGGCCCAGGATCTCGCGGGCGCCCGCCATGTCGCCCTCGGCGACCAGGCGCCGGGTCAGGGTCGAGGAGAACGGCTCGCCGCCGCCCGCCTCCCCGCGCACGAACAGGTCGACGACCTCGACCTCGAAGTCGTACACCTTGCCCTGCTCGACGAGGAACTCGACGTTGCCCGCGGCCTTGTGGCCGAAGCGGAAGTTGGGACCCTCGACGACCGCCTTGGCGTGCAACTTGTCGACCAGGACCTTCACCACGAAGTCGGCGGCCGACAGCTTCGAGAACTCGGTGGTGAAGGGCAGGATCAGGACCGCGTCCACGCCCAGCTCCGCCATCAGCTCCGCCCGTGTGTGGTGCGGGGCGAGCAGCGGCGGATGGCTGCCGGGGCGGACGACCTCGCTGGGGTGCGGGTCGAAGGTGACGACGACGGCCGGGATGCGCAGCTCACGCGCGCGGTCCACGGCATGCCGGATGATCAGCTGGTGACCGCGGTGCACACCGTCGTAGGACCCGATGGTGACGACGCTGCGCCCCCAGCCCTCGGGGATGTCCTCCAAGCCACGCCAGCGCTGCACTGTGTCCGCTCCTCGAACCTGTGTCCGTTGTCCGTCTTACGCAGGTCTAAGGGTGCCATGTTTGCCGGACCTGTCTCACACCGGCACGGTCGCTGTGACCGGGCGCACGTGTCCGCGCTCATGCCGGGACCCGGACGCCCGCGAGGTTTCCCAGCATGCGGCGGGTGCTGGGCCCGACGACCGCGGCCCACTCCTGCGGGGTGTCGGTGAGCCAGCGGGCCATCAGGGCGGCGAATCCGGGGACGTGCCGGCCCAGGTCGACCAGCCCCCGGTCGAACCGGGTCGCCCCGTCCGGGGTGCGGACCAGCAGCAGTCCGGTGCGCCTGACCAGCTCGCGCATCCCGTCGCCGTCGTCCTCGCGCTGCGCGGCGGCCGCGTGCAGCAGCGCGTCCAGGACGCCCGGGTCGCGCTCCCGGTCCAGCAGGAACTCCAGGAGTTCCTGGCGCAGCGGTCGCGAGGCGAGGGTACCGGCCGCGCCGAGGACGGTCGCGAGGGCCGCCCGGACCGGCTCGGGACCTTCGTCGAGCAACTCGGTGACCAGCGGCAGCAGGACGGTACGGGACTCGGCGCCCTGGTCCAGGCGGCGCTCGACGAACCCGGCCACCTGCCCGGCCAGCTCCGGCCGCAGCGCGGCGGCCTCCAGGACCAGCTCGGTGACCCGCTGGGCGAGGGCGGGCGCGGTGACGTGGGCTAGGGTGCGCAGCACCTGACCCGCCTCCGGTCCGCGCAGCCGCGCGCGGAAGGCCTCCAGGACCTCGTCGGAGTGGGTGGCGAGGGCGGGGAGCAGGGCGGCGGGGGTGAGCTGGTGGTCGCCGTCGGCGAAGTGGCGCAGCGCCTGCGGGAGATGGCGGGCGCGGGTCACCGGATCGCGGACCAGCAGGGCCAGGGCGCCGCCGTGCAGGGTGCAGTCGGCGGGGCGGGCGAGCAGGGCGAGGGCGGCGTAGCGGAGCAGTTCGCGGTCGGGTTCGCTGTGCACGTGCGGGGCGGTGCGCAGCCCGTGGACCACGGCGGCCACCCGGCGGGCCGGGCGCTCGTCGTGCGCCCAGCGGTCCACGGCCCGGCACACCGCCGACGGCTCGTCCTCGGCCAGCACGGCGAGCAGTTCGTCGCCGCGCCGGTGCGCCGCGTCCACCAGCACCTCGGTCAGCTCGTCCAGGGCCCGGTGCCGGTGGGTGTGCAGCAGCGCCTGGGCCGCCGTCGCCACGGTGGCGTGCGGCATCGCGGGCAGCGGCCGCTCGTCGTCGAACCAGCGGGTGAGACACGGCTGTACGGCGACGGGGTCGGCGGCCAGCAGCCGGGCCACGGCGTCCAGGTAGCGGGGGGCGGTGCCGTCCGGGTCCTCCGTCGACGGGCGGGTGGGCGGAGGGGCGGTCGGCGGGGTGGGCGGACGGGTCGGCCGGGGTCCGAAGCGGCTGATGCCGACGGTCTCCGGCAGCGGCTCGTCGGCGAGGACGAGCCTGCGCAGCAGATCGAAGCGGTCGATGTCCGGGAGGGCGAGCTCGGTCCAGAAGTCCGGGCCGAACTCCGGGGGCGCGGTGCGCTGCCGGCCCACGACCCGGTCGGCGAGCAGCCGCAGCACCCCGGTGTACGGGGTCGCGTCGGGCAGCCGCAGCAGGGTCTGGGCGAGCAGGCGCGCGGCCCACCAGGAGCCGGGGTCCAGGTCGAGGGCGTGCGCCAACTCGTCGAGCCGCGGCGCGAGTCGGGCGGGCCCGTACTCGCGGTCGAGGAGCAGCAGGGCCTGGACGACCGGGCCGACCCTGTGGTGCGGGACGGGCAGCGGGTGGGCGCCCAGGGGGCTGCGGGGGCGGTGGACGAGGGCGTGCAGGGCCTCGTCCAGGTCCAGGTGCATGCCCTGGATCCAGTCCGCGAGCTCTTCGTGGGCGAATCGGTAGCCGCCGCCCGCGGGCACCAGCAGGCCCTCGGTGAGCACGGCGGAGGCCCAGCCGGAGCCGCCGCCGAGGTGGGCCGGGACGGGTCCCCAGGGGAACACAGCTTCGAACGACTCCCGGTCCAGCTCTCCCTGCCCGGGACCGAGACTGCGCCTGGCGGCCTCGTGCACCTGCCCGGAGACCCGGGCGGCGAGCCGTCGTACGGCCGTGCCGCGCAGGCCGTTCTCGGCGGCCAGGCGGACCGCGATGCGCAGGCACATCAGGTCGAGGTAGGCGGCGAGGACGTCGTGCCGGTCGAGCGGGTCGCCGTCGTCCGGGGCGTCCGGGAGGGCGGCCCGGACCTCGCAGAGCAAGCGCAGGGTGAGCGGGTGCCGGGCGTCGCGTTTGATGAGGGCGCCGTCGGGGATGCCGTAGCGGGAGCGGGCGCGGTGGGCCTCGTCGGGGGTGAGGTCGGTCAGCCGGACGCAGGCGGGATCGCCGGTGCCCTGGTGCAGCAGCTCGGGCGGGAACTCGGTGCCGGCCTGCTCCCAGTACTCCTCGCGGCAGGCCAGCAGCAGGCGGGCGCCGGTGTCGCGCAGCCAGTCGGCGGTGCCCTCGGTCCAGGCGGGGAGCCGGTGGGCGAGGACCGGGGGCATCTCCTCGGGGCCGTCGAGCAGCAGGAGCAGCGGGCGGCCGGCGCAGGCCGCCCGCCTGGCCAGCCGCTCCACGGTCAACTCGCCGAGGTCACCGGGTAGTTGGGAGCGGGAGGCCGCGACGATCCGGACCGCGCGCTCCAGGGAGCGGCGGGCCGCGGCGGCGACGGAGTCGTCGGCGTCCCTGAGGTCGGCGCCGCGGAGCCAGAGGGTGGGAGCGGGGGTCGCTTCGCGGGCGCGACGGGCGGCGAGTGCGGCGAGCTCGGTGGTGCGGCCGGTGCCGGGGGCGCCGACCAGGGCCAGGACAGTGGCCGCGGGCTTTCCGGTGCCGGCATCGGTGCCGGTGCCTTCGGCGAAGGCCGACAGTTCCGCTGAGGTGACCGAGCGTTCGACCGGTTGCACGGGGTCGGTGAGTTCGCCGGTGAGTGCCATGAAAGGTGGTGGGGCGACTGCGGGTGCGCAGGGGCTGGTCGCGCGGTTCCCCGCGCCCCTTCGGGGCGCTGTCATGTGGGGAGGGGTGCGGCCCACGTAGCCGGCCAGGGCTCCCGGAGGGCCGTCCTGGCCCACTGAGGTCGCTGTCAGTTCGAGTACGCCCGCAAGGTTGAGGTCGATGCCGTAGGCGGGAACCGTGGCCGCGTTGGTGGCCAGGAGGTCGGCGAGGGGGCCGCTGCCGGTGCGGTGGAGGGGGACGGCGAAGCCCACGTCGCGCTGGCCGGACTGGAGGGCGGTGCCGAGGACGGCCAGGACCGCGCCGGTCTCCGCGTCCAGGACCGGGCCGCCGGCCGCGCCGCCGCCCAGCCGCAGGGCGTCCCGGCCCGCTGTGCCGATCGCCAGCTCCAGGGCGTCCTCGAGCAGGTGGAAGCGGTCGGTGGCGGTGTACGTCACCTGCGTCGCGGCCAGTACGCGGGCCTCGCGCCAGCGGTCGGCGGCGATGCGCACGTAGGCACCGGCCGGGATGCGCTCCCGTACGGTGATCGGGAGCGGGTCCACGGCGAGGCCCTCGGTGCGGACCAGGGCCAGGTCGTGGGCGGGCAGTGGGACGACGGCGTCCGAGCCGACCACGCAGGTGCGGTCCCCGGCCGCGTGCAGCACGATCCGGGCCAGGCCGTCGACGGCCTCGTGGCTGGTGATGAGCGTCCCGTGGTGATCGGCCAGGAAACCGGTGCCGCGCGGGCGCCCGGCGAGGTCCCGGATCCGGACCAGCCGTTCGTCCAGCTCCGGCCCCCACTCCCGCACCGTCTCCCGCGCAGCCTCCGCCATGCGGCGGCCGCTCCCGGTCCGCGGGCCCCGTCCCGCCATGATCGAACCTCCCCGCCCGTCCACCCGTGCCCTTTGTCCCGGGCTGTCTTCGACCGTAGGCGCGAAATGATCAGCGGGACAGAGCAGGCGGTGAACGCGCCCCCCTCCGCTCCCCCGGTTCACTCCGAGCGCCTGCTCGGTCGGGTGAATAGCCCGGGGCGGGTGGATACACCCTAGGGGTGGGGGAACCGAGGGGGGACCGTGGAGCGGCGGCGGCGCCAGACCCCGTGGTCGCCGCTCCACGGGCAGGTTCCGGACGGCTCAGGTGAAGACGGCGAGGCTCTTCGCCTTGCCCTTCTGCTCCTCGACGAGTGCCAGGAAGCGGCCCTCGGGGTCGAACACGGCCACGGGGCCGGTGCCCGCGTACTCGTCGGGCATCTCCAGGCGCACGCCGTTGGTGAGCAGCCGGGCCCGCCGCTCGTCGACGTCCCAGCGGCGGAACGCGGCGCCCGCCGCCTCCGCGATCGGCATCACGGTCAGCTCCTGCTGGAGCTGGTCGAGGGTGCGCGCGGAGTCCAGCTTGTACGGTCCGACGCGGGTGCGGCGCAGCGCGGTGAGGTGGCCGCCGACGCCCAGGTCGGCGCCGAGGTCGCGGGCGAGCGCGCGGATGTAGGTGCCGGAGGAGCAGACGACGGAGACGACCAGGTCGAGGACGGCGGTGCCGTCCTCGGCGACGGCGTCCCGGACGTCGTACACGGCGAACGACGACACGGTCACCGGGCGGGCCGGGATGTCGAAGTCCTCGCCGTCCCGGGCGCGCTTGTACGACCGGACGCCGTCGATCTTGATGGCGCTGACCTTGGACGGGACCTGCATGATGGCGCCGGTCAGCTTGGCGATTCCGGCGTCGACGGCCTCGCGGGTGACCTCGGAGGCGTCGGTGGACGAGGTGATCTCGCCCTCGGCGTCGTCCGTGACCGTGTTCTGCCCGAGGCGGATCGTCCCCAGGTACTCCTTCTCGGTGAGGGCGAGGTGCCCGAGGAGCTTGGTGGCCCGCTCGACGCCGAGGACGAGGACACCCGTGGCCATGGGGTCGAGGGTGCCGGCGTGCCCGACGCGCCGGGTGCGGGCGATGCCCCGCATCTTGGCGACGACGTCGTGCGAGGTGAAGCCCGACGGCTTGTCGACGATGACGAGGCCGTCGGGCGGGGTGGGCTTGCTGGTCATTCGGCGGTGTCGTCCGTCTCGTCGGCGTCGTCCTCGCCCGGCTTCCTGTACGGGTCGGCCTCACCTGCGTAGGCGGCGCCCGCCGAGGCCTCGCGGACCTTCGCGTCGGACTGGCGCGCGCGGTCGAGGAGGTCCTCGATGTTGCGGGCGGTGTCCGGGAGGGCGTCCGCCACGAAGGCGAGGGTGGGCGTGAACTTCACGCCGGCGGCACGGCCGACCTCGGACCGGAGGATGCCCTTGGCACTCTCCAGACCGGCGGCCGCCGCCTTCCGCTCCTCCTCGTCGCCGTACACCGTGTAGAAGACGGTCGCCTCCCTGAGGTCACCCGTGACCCGGGTGTCCGTGATGGTGACGTGGGTGCCGAGCCGCGGGTCCTTGATCCCGCGCTGCAGCTTCTGGGCCACCACCTCTCGGATGAGGTCCGCCAGCCTCTTAGCCCGCGCGTTGTCGGCCACTGGTCCGTCTCCCGTTCTTTCTTCTTGTCGTTCTCAGGTCTCAGGTCTAGTCGTCGTCGCCGTGGAAGCGCCGTCTGACGGACAGCAGTTCCACCTCGGGGCGGCCGGCGACCAGCCGTTCGCACCGGTCGAGTACGTCGGTGAGGTGCGCGGCGTCGCCGGAGACCATGGCGAGGCCGATGCCGGCCCTGCGGTGAAGGTCCAGGTGGTCCACCTCGGCCGCGCTCACGGCGTACTTCCGCTGGAGCTCGGCGACGATCGGGCGGACGACGGAGCGCTTCTCCTTGAGCGAGTGGATGTCGCCGAGGAGGAGGTCGAAGGACAGGGTCCCCACGTACATGTATGTATCCGGTTAACCCGCCGGTACGGGATCGATGGCCCTGTCAGGAACGGTACCCCGTCCCTGCCGGGGGCTCGACCGACTTTCCCCAGCCGTCACGGGGCGCTGCCCCGGACCCCGGGAGCCTCCCGCCCCCTCACCCGACCGGGTCCGCTGGAGAGGCGCCGCCACGGGGCTCCGCCCCGGACCCCGGCCCCGCCCACCCACCACTCGACTCGGTGAGCGGAAAAGGTACCCCCTAGGGCGGTACCTGTTCGCCAAACCGAGACGGTTCCTTCTGGCCGACCGAACCGAGTCGGGTGGTGGGTGGGCGGAGGCCCGGAGTCCGGGGCGGAGCCCCGTGGCGGGCGTCTCCCGGCGGGAAACGTGCCGGCCGACGGTACCGAAGTCCCGTCGGCCGGCCCCAACCGTGGGCGTTACACCCGCGGCTTCTCGCGCATCTCGTACGTCGCGATGACGTCGTCGATCTTGATGTCGTTGAAGTTTCCGAGGTTGATACCACCCTCGTAGCCTTCGCGGATCTCGGTGACGTCGTCCTTGAAGCGGCGCAGGCCCTCGATGTTGAGGTTCTCCGCGATGACCTTGCCGTCGCGGACGAGGCGGGCCTTCGTGTTGCGCTTGACCTCGCCCGAGCGGATGAGGACACCGGCGATGTTGCCCAGCTTGGACGACTTGAAGACCTCGCGGATCTCCGCCGTACCGAGCTCGACCTCCTCGAACTCCGGCTTGAGCATGCCCTTGAGGGCCGCCTCGATCTCCTCGATCGCCTGGTAGATGACCGAGTAGTACCGGACGTCCACGCCCTCGCGCTCGGCCATCTGCGCCGCGCGGCCGGCCGCGCGGACGTTGAAGCCGATCACGATGGCGTCCGAGCCCATCGCCAGGTCGATGTCGGACTCCGTGACCGCACCGACGCCGCGGTGCAGGACGCGGATGTCGACCTCTTCGCCGACGTCCAGCTGGAGCAGGGAGGACTCCAGGGCCTCGACGGAACCAGAAGCGTCACCCTTGATGATGAGGTTGAGCTGCTGGACCTCGCCGGCCTTGAGCACCTTGTCCAGGTCCTCGAGGGAGACGCGGCGCGTCCGCTTCGCGAAGGCCGCGTTGCGCTCGCGGGCGGCACGCTTCTCGGCGATCTGGCGGGCCGTACGGTCCTCCTCGACCACGAGGAAGTTGTCACCGGCGCCCGGGACGTTGGTCAGACCCAGGACCTGGACCGGCGTGGAGGGGCCGGCCTCGGCGACGTTGTTGCCGTTGTCGTCGAGCATGGCGCGGACGCGACCGTAGGCGTCGCCCACGACCATCGTGTCGCCGACCCGCAGGGTGCCTCGCTGGACGAGGACCGTCGCCACGGCACCGCGGCCGCGGTCGAGACGGGACTCGATGGAAATACCCTGCGCGTCCTGGTGCGGGTTGGCCCGCAGGTCGAGCGAGGCGTCCGCGGTGAGGACCACGGCCTCCAGCAGCGAGTCGATGTGCAGACCCTGCTTGGCGGAGATGTCGACGAACATGGTGTCGCCGCCGTACTCCTCGGCCACCAGGCCGTACTCGGTCAGCTGACCGCGCACCTTGGTCGGGTCGGCGCCCTCGACGTCGATCTTGTTGACCGCGACGACGATCGGGACGTCGGCCGCCTTCGCGTGGTTGAGCGCCTCGACCGTCTGCGGCATGACGCCGTCGTTGGCCGCGACGACCAGGATCGCGATGTCGGTCGACTTCGCACCACGGGCACGCATGGCGGTGAACGCCTCGTGACCCGGGGTGTCGATGAAGGTGATCTTGCGCTCTTCGTCGTTGACCTCGGTCGAGACCTGGTAGGCACCGATGTGCTGGGTGATGCCGCCGGCCTCGCCCGCGATGACGTTCGTCTTGCGGATGGCGTCGAGCAGTCGGGTCTTGCCGTGGTCGACGTGACCCATGACGGTGACGACCGGCGGGCGGACCACCAGGTCCTCCTCGTCGCCCTCGTCCTCGCCGAACTCGATGTCGAAGGACTCGAGAAGCTCGCGGTCCTCCTCCTCCGGGCTGACGATCTGAACCTGGTAGTTCATCTCGCCGGCGAGGAGCTGCAGGGTCTCGTCGGAGACGGACTGCGTGGCCGTGACCATCTCGCCCAGGTTCATCATCACCGCGACGAGCGACGCCGGGTTGGCGTTGATCTTCTCGGCGAAGTCGGTGAGGGAGGCACCGCGCGACAGGCGAATGGTCTCGCCGTTGCCGCGAGGCAGCATCACGCCGCCGACGCTCGGGGCCTGCATGGCCTCATACTCCTGGCGCCTCTGCCGCTTCGACTTGCGACCACGACGCGCGGGACCACCGGGACGACCGAAGGCGCCCTGCGTGCCACCACGGCCACCGGGGCCGCCGGGACGACCGCCGAAGCCGGGACGACCGCCGCCACCGCCGCCGGGACCGCCGCCGAAGCCGCCGCCACCGCCGGGAGCACCGCCGGGACGGCCGGCGAAGCCGCCGCCACCACCCGGACGGGCGCCACCGCCGCCACCGGGACGACCGGCGAAGCCGCCGCCGCCACCGGGACGACCGGCGCCGCCGGGACGACCCGCACCGCCGGGACCGCGACCGCCGCCACCGGGGCCGGGACGCGGGCCGGCAGCGGGACGCTGCGGCATCATGCCGGGGTTCGGACGCGGGCCCGCGGAGCCGCCGCCGGGACGCGGACCGCCCTGCGGACGGGGCATGCCGGACGGGCTCGGGCGGGAACCACCGGGAGCCTGGGGACGCGGACCGCCGCCCTGGGCGCCGGGCGCCTGGGGACGGGGACCCGCGCCGGGGGCACCGGGGCCACCGGGGCGAGCACCGCCCTGCGGGCGCGGGGCCTGCGGGCGGGCCATGCCGGTGGAGCCACCGGACGTGAAGGGGTTGTTACCGGGGCGCGGACCGGCCGGACGGGCACCGCCCGGACGCGGCGCCTGGCCACCGGGACGCGGCGCGCCCTGACCGGGACGGGCGTCGCGCTGGCCGGGAGCCGGACGGCCACCGGGACGCGGGGCACCCTGGTTCGGACGGGGACCGGCGCCCTGCGGACGCTGACCCTGCGCGGCGGCCGGGCTCTGCGCCGCGGCGGCCGGAGGCGCCGGCGGGGCGGTGAACTCGGGCGCGGCCGGAGCCGGACGCGGCGCGGGCTTCGGGCCCGGGACGGGACGCGAGCCGGAGGCGGCCGGCGCCGGGGTGACCGGGGCCGGAGCCGGGGTCACCGGCGCCTGCGGAGCCGCGGGGGCCGCCGGGGCCTGAGCCTGCGGCTGCGGGGCGGCCGGACGCGGGGCGCCGGGCTTGGGGGCAGCCGAACGTGCCGCCTGCGCCGGAGAGGGCGCAGCGGGCCTGGGGGCTGCCTTGCGCGGGGCGGACTTGCCGCCGCCCTGGAACGCGTCGGTCAGCTTGCGTACTACGGGCGCCTCGATCGTCGAGGACGCCGAACGGACGAATTCACCGAGTTCCTGGAGCTTGGCCATGACGACCTTGCTCTCAACCCCGAACTCCTTGGCGAGTTCGTATACCCGGACCTTAGCCACTTCGCTCCTTTTAGGTCCGGGTGCGTCCGGACCGTCGCTACTTCATGGGCGTACTCATCGCGTGCTCATCGAGTGCTCATCGCAATCTCGACCTACTTCCAACTCGCGGGGTACCAGAGCCGCACGGAGGTTCCGAACGACGCTTCTTACGGTGTTACTGCTCGACGTACCGGCGCAACGCCTTTACGTCCAGCGGACCCGGGGCACGCAGCGCCCGCGGGAGTGCCCGGCGGCGTACCGCCTGGTCCAGACAGACCTGGACGGGGTGTACATATGCACCCCGGCCGGGCAGCGTACCGCGAGGATCGGGGACGCATTCGTCCTCGACCGCCACGATCCGCAGCAGTTCGGTCTTGGCCGCTCGCTGCCTGCACCCCACACAGGTGCGCTCAGGGCATGCACGGGCATGCGTCCGGCCAGACACAGCTAAGTCTACCTCCCCGAACCGACCTCACCCCTTCGGGGCAAAGATCGAACGCCCGTTGTCGTAATCCAAGCGACCTGCGGCTTGGAACTATTCCCCTCGTCCGAGTGAATCCCGGCGGGCCCCCACCGGGAACCCGCCAGGGGGGATCTACTCGGACGCCTGTTCGGTGTCCGGGCGGATGTCGATGCGCCAGCCGGTGAGCCGGGCGGCGAGCCGGGCGTTCTGCCCCTCTTTGCCGATCGCCAGCGACAGCTGGTAGTCCGGCACGGTCACCCGGGCGGACCGGGACGCCAGGTCCACGACCTCGACCTTGGAGACACGGGCCGGGGACAGCGCGTTCGCCACCATCTCGGCCGGGTCGTCCGACCAGTCGACGATGTCGATCTTCTCGCCGTTCAGCTCGCCCATGACGTTGCGGACCCGGCCGCCCATGGGGCCGATGCAGGCGCCCTTGGCGTTCAGGCCCGAACGGGTGGAACGGACCGCGATCTTCGTACGGTGGCCGGCCTCACGGGCGATGGCGGAGATCTCGACGGATCCGTCGGCGATCTCCGGCACCTCCAGCGCGAAGAGCTTCTTCACGAGGTTCGGATGGGTGCGGGAGAGCGTGACGGAGGGACCGCGGACGCCCTTCGCCACCCGTACGACGTACGACCTCAGTCGCATCCCGTGTGGGTAGGTCTCGCCGGGGACCTGCTCCTGCACCGGCAGGATGGCCTCCAGCTTGCCGATGTCGACGAGCACGTTCTTCGGGTCGCGGCCCTGCTGGACCACGCCGGTGACGATGTCGCCCTCGCGGCCCGCGTACTCGCCGAGCGTGGCGTCGTCCTCGGCGTCGCGCAGCCGCTGCAGGATCACCTGCTTGGCGGTGGTGGCGGCGATCCGCCCGAAGTCCGACGGGGTGTCGTCGAACTCGCGCGCCTCCTGCCCCTCCTCCAGGTCCTCGGGGTCCTCCTTCGCCCACACGGTCACGTGCCCGGTGTTCCGGTCGAGCACCACGCGCGCGTGGCGGCGGCTTCCCTCGGTGCGGTGGTAGGCGATGAGGAGGGCCGACTCGATCGCCTCGACCAGCAGGTCGAAGGAGATCTCCTTCTCCCGAACCAAGCCCCGCAGGGCGCTCATGTCGATGTCCACGGCTACGCCTCCTCCTCTTCCGTCATGTCCTTCTTGTCCTTGCGGTTGAACTCGACCTGCACCCGCGCCTTGTCGATGTCGCCGAACGCGAGTCTGCGGGCGGTGGCCTTGCGGCCCTTGACGCCGGGCACCTCCAGTTCGAGGCCCTCGTCGTCGACGTCCAGGATTCTGGCGACCAGTTCCCCGCCCTCGGCCAGCTGGAATCTGACCAGGCGGTCCACTGCGCGCAGGTAGTGCCGGTGCTCCGTGAGCCGGCGCTCCGCGCCGGGGGTGCCGACCTCCAGGGTGTACTCCCCCTCGCCCATCGCGTCCGTCTCGTCGAGCTTCGCCGAGAGCTCACGGCTCACATCGGCGATCTGGTCCAGGTCCGCCCCGGTGTCGGAGTCGACGACGACGCGCAGCACACGCTTGCGTCCGACGGAGTCCACGGCGATCTCTTCGAGATCCAGTCCCTGGGAGGTGACGAGCGGTTCCAGGAGCTCTCGCAGCCTCTCGCTCTGGGTGGTGCTCATCCGGGTGACTCCTCGGCCGCGTGTGCTGTTGTGGGATGGGTCGCGTGTCTGGTCAAAGGGTATCGGGTCGTGGGGGGTGTTGCGTCCGGGTGGGCGCGGCGGCGGGACCGGACGCCCTGGGGGTCGGCGGTGCTGAGGTTGCCGGCCGGGTGTGGGCAGAGGGGGGCTTGTCGCGCAGTTCCCCGCGCCCCTTGAGTTGGCTGTCGAGCCGGTGACATGAGTTCGAGGGGCGCACGGGTAACGTGATCACGGTCGGGTGCATGTCCGGCCGTGTGTTCGTACGAACCCCCTTGAGGACGTCTGCCGTGTCGTTCCCCTCGCTGTTGCGCAGAAGGAGCCTGATCGTTTCGGTGGCATCGGCTGCCGTGCTGACGGGCTGCTCCTCCGGTTCGGACACCGCCGGGAGCGGTGGGAGTACATCGGTGTGCGCGCGGGCACGCGCGCGTGCGGCGCGGGACAGCCGGGGGCTGTTGCGGCAGTACGACGCCGTCCTCGCCGTTCATCCCGCGCTCGCGGAGCGGTTGCGGCCGTTGCGGGCGGAGGTGGCGGCGCACGCCGCGGCGTTCGAGGAGGGCACGGCCTCCCCCAAGGCGACGGGCTCCCCCTCGCCCACGGCGTCCCCGTCGGCCTCGCCGACCGTGCCCGCCGACGAGAAGTCCGCGCTCGCCTCGCTGGCCGCCGCCGAACGGAGCCTCGCCGACCAGCGGGCCAGGGCGCTGCTGGACGTGCCGGGCGAGCTCGCCCGGCTGCTGGCCGGCGTGGCGGCGGCCGGGGCCGGGCACGCGTATCTGCTGACGAAGGGTGACCGGTGAGCGACGAGGCGGAGGAGGGCGTCCTCAAGGCGCTCCAGGCGGCACTGGCGGCCGAACACGCGGCGGTCTACGGCTACGGCGTCGTCGGCGGCCGGATCGGCGGGCAGCGGTTGGCCGAGGCACGCTCGGCGTACGACGCGCACCGGGCCGGCCGGGACGCACTGGTCCGTGAGGTACGGGACCTGGGCGGTGCGCCCGTCGCCGCGAGCGCCGCGTACGCGCTGCCGTTCGCCGTCACGGACACCGCCACGGCCGTACGGCTCGCGGCCGAGCTGGAGGCGCGGGTGGCCGACGTGTACTCCGACCTGGTCCGGGCTTCCTCCGGGGAGCGGCGCGGTTCGGCGGCGGCCGCGCTGCGCGAGGCCGCGGTGCGGGCCGTGCGCTGGAGCGGGGAGAGCGTAGCCTTCCCTGGGCTCGCCGAACGGGCGGGTTCCGGAGCGGCGGCCGGCGGGTCGGCCTCGCCCTCGCCCCCGCTGTCTGCCTCGGCCACCCCCTAGAGACCTGGAACAGGAAAGGAACGACTCGCGTATGGCTTTCGAACCGCCGAGGCGCCTGGTGAGGGCGCTCGGTGAGACGGCGCCGGACGGTGACGAGTGGCTGGAGAAGCTGCCGGCTTCGGTGGAACAGGCCGTCGCGCAACGCGAGTTGACCGTGGAGCGGGTGCAGGTGCCGGGCGGCCGCAGCAGTGTGGTGCTGCTGGTGCGGCGGGCGGACGACACGCCTGCCGTGCTGAAACTGGCGCCGCGGCGGGCCCGGCCGGAGAGCGAGGCGGCGGCGCTGGCGCACTGGGGCGGGCTCGGTGCGGTGCAGGTGCTGGAGGCCGACGGGCCGGCGGGGGTGCTGCTGCTTGAGCGGCTGCATCCCGAGGTGTCGGTGCGGTCGCTCCCCGAGGCGAAGGCGCTGCTGGAGGCGGCGGGGACACTCCGGCGGCTCTGGGTGCCGCCACCGCGGGAGCACGTCTTCGAGACCGTGGCCGAGCGGACGGGACGGCAGGCCGCGGCGATGGCCGCGGCGGCCGGTGACGCCGAGGTGGCACCGTTGGTGGCGGCGGCGCTCGCGGCCCGGGAGGAGTTGCTGACCGCGCCGCCCGAACAACGCCTGCTGCACGGCACGTTGCGGCAGAGCAAGGTGCTGGCCGGGGAGCGGATGCCGTGGCTGGCGGTGGGGCCGGATCCGGTGGTCGGGGAGTGCGCGTTCGATCTGGCGCGGCTGGTGCGGGACCGGGTGGAGGATCTCATCGCGTCGTCCTCCGGGGCGTCCACCACCCGGCGGCGGATCAAGCGGCTCGCGGAGTCCCTGGAGGTCGACCAGGAGCGGCTGCGGGGGTGGACGCTGTTCCGGGCGGTGGAGTCGGGTGTGCGGGCGCTTCGCGTGGGGCGGCCGAAGGATGCGGAGCTGTTGCTTGAATTCGCCGGGTGGGTCTGACGTTCTCGGGTGCGGGTCCGGCGGGGGCTGGTCACGTCGTTCCCCGCGCCCCTGAAGGGGCGCTCAGCCCTCCCTCGGTCCGAGCGCCAGGACCGGACAGCCGGCCGCCGCTCTCCGGGCTCGCGTGGGGCGTCGAGTTCCGTCGCGAACGTCGTGCGGGCGCTGCGGACCAGGCCGACGGCACCGGTGGCGTGCTTGGCGTACGAGAGGGTTTCGGTGGTCACGCCGCCGCCTCCAGGGCCGGGAGCGGGGCGGGCCCGGCCGGGCATGGGGACGACGGTGCCGTGGGCAGGCCGAGGCTGGTCAGCCGGCGTGCCGCGCCCGCGCCCTTGACCGGGGCCGCCGTGGTCGCCGCGTCCTGAAACGCCGCAGCGGCCCCCGGCGTGGCACCGGGGGCCGCTGCGGCGGGAGTGGGGGCTCAGCTGGCGGTCAGGCGGGCGATCGCCTCGTCCACCGTGAGCTCCTCGCGCTCGCCCGTCCTGCGGTCCTTGAGCTCCAGGACGCCCTCGCCGGAGCGGCGGCCGGCGACCAGGATCTGCGGTACGCCGATGAGCTCGGAGTCGGTGAACTTCACGCCCGGGGAGACCCCGGCCCGGTCGTCGACCAGGACGCGCAGCCCGGCCGCCCGCAGCTTCTCCGAGACGTCCAGGGCGAGTTCGGTCTGCAGTGCCTTGCCGGCCGCCACGACGTGCACGTCGGCCGGGGCCACCTCACGCGACCAGACCAGGCCCTTGTCGTCGGCGGTCTGCTCGGCGAGGGCGGCGACGGCGCGGGAGACACCGATGCCGTAGGAGCCCATGGTCACGCGGACCGGCTTGCCGTTCTGGCCGAGGACGTCGAGCTTGAGGGCGTTGGTGTACTTCTGGCCCAGCTGGAAGATGTGGCCGATCTCGATGGCGCGGTCCAGCTTCAGGCCGGTGCCGCACTTCGGGCAGGGGTCGCCCTCCAGCACGACCACGACGTCCACGTACTCGTCGACGGTGAAGTCACGGTCCGCCACGACGTTCTTGGCGTGCGTGCCCTCCTTGTTGGCGCCGGTGATCCAGGCCGTGCCGGGGGCGATGCGCGGGTCGGCGATGTACTTGACCTTCTCGCCCAGTCCCTGCGGGCCGACGTAGCCGCGGACCAGGTCGGGGCGGCCGGCGAAGTCGGACTCGGTGACCAGCTCGACGGCGGCCGGGGCGAAGTGCTCCTCGACCTTGCCCAGGTCGACCTCGCGGTCGCCGGGCACGCCGACAGCCACGATCTCGCCGTCGACCTTCACCAGCAGGTTCTTCAGGGTGGCGGAGGCCGGGACGCCGAGGTGCGCGGCGAGGGTCTCGATGGTCGGGGTGTCCGGGGTCGGGATCTCCTCGAGCGCGGGCACGCCGGAGGCGTCGACCGGCTTCAGCGGGTACGAGATCGCCTCGGTGTTGGCCGCGAAGTCGCAGTTCGGGCAGTCGGCGAAGGTGTCCTCGCCGGCCTCGGCCGGGGCCAGGAACTCCTCCGACTTCGAACCGCCCATCGCGCCCGCGGTGGCGGCGACGATGCGGTAGTCGAGGCCGAGGCGCTCGAAGATCCGCCGGTAGGCCTCGCGGTGCAGGGCGTACGACTTGGCGAGGCCGTCCTCGTCCAGGTCGAAGGAGTAGGAGTCCTTCATCAGGAACTCGCGGCCGCGCAGGATGCCGGCGCGCGGACGGGCCTCGTCCCGGTACTTGTTCTGGATCTGGTAGAGGATGACCGGCAGGTCCTTGTACGAGGACGCCTGGTCCTTCACCAGCAGGGTGAAGATCTCCTCGTGGGTCGGGCCGAGGAGGTAGTCGCCGCCCTTGCGGTCCTGGAGGCGGAACAGCTCCTGCCCGTACTCGTTCCAGCGGCCGGTCGCCTCGTACGGCTCCCGGGGCAGGAGGGCCGGCAGCAGCACCTCCTGCGCGCCGATCGCGTCCATCTCCTCGCGGACGATCCGCTCGATGTTCGACAGCACCTTCAGGCCGAGCGGCAGCCAGGACCAGATGCCGGCAGCGGTGCGGCGGACGTAGCCCGCGCGGACAAGGAGCTTGTGGCTGAGGACCTCGGCGTCCGCCGGGTCGTCACGCAGCGTCTTCGCCATCAACTGGGACATGCGTTGGACCGGTGCGTTCGCCATGGTTCTCGTACTCCTGCCGGAAAAGGGTGATGGCTAGGAGGTTAGCCGGGCACGCTGTGCCGGTGGAAATCGGTTAACGACGACGGGCTACCGCGGGCTACTTGCGGCGGAGCGGGAGGGGCGCGCCCATCACGGCGTACGGCTTCGGGGCGCTGGGGAAATGCACCTGGCGGGCGAGGTCGACGTAGCCGAGGGAGTGGTAGAGGCCGCGGGCCGGGCTGTCGGTGTCGATCGCGGAGAGGATCGAGCGGGGCTCGGCGGCGCCGTCGGTGATGAGCGTGATCAGGCGGCGGCCGACGCCGCGGTTCTGGTGGCGGGGGTGCACGTGCAGCTCGGTGATCACGAAGGAGTCGTCGAGCCAGTCGGCGTTGCCCTGGGCACGGAGGTAGGGCTCCACGACGGTGGACCACCAGTGGGTGCGGGAGTTCGGCATGCCGTAGACGAACCCCACGAGGCGGCCTCCCTCCGTGGCGCCGAGGGCCCTGGCCCCCGGGTACTGCATGTGGCGGAGGACGATCTGGCGGCGGACCGCCACCTCGTCGGGGCCGAGGCCGAACGCGACTGCCTGGACTGCGAGGGCCTCGTCGACGTGGGAGGGGAGGTCCAGGGGGCCGATCACGAGGGACATGGGGGGAGGGTACAGGGGGCGGAGAGCAGTCGTCCGGGTGCGGGCGCGTTGTGGCTGGTCGCGCGGTTCCCCGCGCCTCTTCGGGGGGCGTTGCCTCCGGCGCCTGTCAGGAAGAGAACCGTCAGAACAGCACGCTCATGAACGCGCCGACCTCTTGGAAACCCACCCGCAGATAGGTCCGCCTGGCCGCCGTGTTGAAGTCGTTGACGTAGAGACTCACCACAGGCGCGACGTCGGCCAGGGCGTAGCGCAGGACGGCCGCCATGCCGGGGGCCGCCAGGCCCATGCCTCGGTACTCGGGGGCGACCCACACGCCCTGGATCTGGCAGGCCTGGGCCGTGGCCGCGCCGATCTCCGCCTTGAAGACGACCTTGCCGTTGTCGTCTATCCGGGCGAACGAGCGGCCTGCGCCGACGAGTTCGGCGACCCTCGCCTGGTAGAGGAGGCCGCCGTCGCCGGCCAGCGGGGAGACGCCCACCTCTTCCGTGAACATCGCCACGCACGCCGGCATGATCGTCTCCATCTCGTCCTTGCGGATGCGGCGGACGTACGGATCCGGGGCGATGTCGGCGGGCATGTGGTCGGTGACCATCAGGGGCTGGTGGCCGCGCACCTCGCGGGCGGGGCCCCAGTGCGGTTCCAGGAGGCGCCACAACTGGGCGGTGGCCTCGGCGGGGCCGACGATCGAGGAGCAGCGGCGGCCTGCCCGGCGAGCCCGGTCGGCGAAGGCACGGACCGCGCGGGGGGTGGCGCAGATCGGGACCAGGTTGGCGCCGGCGTAGCAGAGGGACGTGAGCATGCCGTCCTCGTACCAGCCCCACATCTCGCCGCCGAGGCGCCAGGGGTCGAGTCCTGCCACTTGGACACGCGAGGTCACGAAGGCGTTCACGACCGGCTCGCGGTCCAGTACGGCGAGCGCGGCGTCCAGGTCACTCGGTTCGAGCACCCGTGAGGTGGTCTGCGTCAACACGTGCGGGGCCTCACGCTGATGGGTTCTGCTGATCTCCGCACTGTACCTGCGGAAGCTCAGCCGTGCCGCCCCGCCTGCTGTGAAGTGGCCGCTACCTGCACTTCCGTCCCTGGGGGCTGCCGCCCCCAGCCCCCCGCTCCGGCCTCCGGCCGCGTCCTCAAACGCCGGACGGGCTGAACGACCAGCCTCTCCGGCCTTTCAAGGGCGCGGTCTGAGAAGTCGGCCCCTCGAGCGTTCGAGGACGCAGCCGGAAAAGTCAGCACTCCGGCGCTCGAGGACCGAGCACGAAACGCCAGCACTCCAGCACCCGAGGACGGGACCCGAAAAGTCAGCCCCTCCGGCACCCGAGGACCGAGCACGAAACGCCAGCACTCCAGCACCCGAGGACGGCGCCGGAAACGCCAGCACTCCGGCGCTCGAGGACGGAGCCCGAAAAGTCAGCCCCTCCGGCACCCGAGGACCGAGCACGAAACGCCAGCACTCCAGCACCCGAGGACGGCGCCGGAAACGCCAGCACTCCGGCGCTCGAGGACGGAGCCCGAAAAGTCAGCCCCTCCGGCGTTTGAGGAGCGGGGTCCAGGGGCGGAGCCCCTGGGTGGGGGTGTCAGGGGCCCGAGCCTCTTGAGGATGGGACGGGTAGGGGCGGCGGGGGCGAGAAAACTCGACCGCCGCCCGAAGACGGCCTCAGCCCGCCACCGACACCGACGGCTCCCCCGACTCCGTGCCGTCCGCCTCCATCTGCTCGGCCAGCTTCATGGCCTCCTCGATGAGGGTCTCGACGATCTTCGACTCGGGGACCGTCTTGATGACCTCGCCCTTGACGAAGATCTGCCCCTTGCCGTTGCCGGAGGCCACGCCGAGGTCGGCCTCACGGGCCTCACCGGGGCCGTTGACCACGCAGCCCATGACGGCGACGCGGAGCGGGACCTCCATGCCGGTGAGGCCCGCGGTGACCTCTTCGGCGAGCTTGTAGACGTCGACCTGGGCCCGGCCGCACGACGGGCAGGAGACGATCTCCAGACCGCGCTGCCTGAGGTTGAGGGACTCCAGGATCTGGTTGCCGACCTTGACCTCCTCGACGGGAGGCGCGGAGAGGGAGACGCGGATCGTGTCGCCGATGCCCTGGGAGAGGAGGGCGCCGAAGGCGACGGCCGACTTGATCGTGCCCTGGAACGCCGGGCCAGCCTCGGTGACGCCGAGGTGCAGCGGGTAGTCGCACTGGGCGGCGAGCTGCCGGTACGCCTCGATCATCACGACCGGGTCGTTGTGCTTGACCGAGATCTTGATGTCCCGGAAGTCGTGCTCCTCGAAGAGGGACGCCTCCCACAGGGCCGACTCGACCAGGGCCTCGGGGGTCGCCTTGCCGTACTTCTGGAGCAGCCGGCGGTCCAGGGAACCGGCGTTGACGCCGATCCGGATCGGGGTGCCGTGGTCCTTGGCGGCCGCCGCGATCTCCTTGACCTTGTCGTCGAACTGCTTGATGTTGCCGGGGTTGACGCGGACGGCGGCACAGCCGGCCTCGATCGCGGCGAAGACGTACTTCGGCTGGAAGTGGATGTCCGCGATGACCGGGATCTGCGACTTCTTGGCGATCGTCGCCAGGGCGTCCGCGTCGTCCTGCGTCGGGCAGGCCACCCGCACGATCTGGCAGCCGGACGCCGTCAGCTCGGCGATCTGCTGGAGGGTGGCGCCGATGTCGGACGTACGGGTCGTGGTCATCGACTGGACCGAGACCGGGGCGTCCCCGCCGACCGCCACGGAGCCGACCTGGATCTGCCGGCTCTTCCGGCGCTCGGCGAGCTTGGTCGGAACGGACGGCATGCCGAGAGAAATCGCAGTCATCTGCTGTGCAACCCCAAGTCGTGGATCTAGGTCCAGGTCCCGTCGTAAGCGGGTTCCAGGCTCCGAGATTACGGCACCGGCACCGGAGCGGGCACATCCCCCACCCGTAAACCCACTCGATGGAAGCGGCCCGGAACACAGTGTTCCGGGCCGCTTCGAACGCTGTGTGGCTACGAGATTTTCACGGGGTTAACCACGTCAGCGATCAGGACGAGGACGGTGAAGCAGATGAAGACCCCGGCCACCACATAAGCCACCGGCATCAGCTTCGCCACGTCGAACGGGCCCGGGTCCGGGCGGCGCAGGACCCTGGCCAGGTTGCGGCGGAGCGACTCCCAGAGGGCGCCCGCGATGTGGCCGCCGTCCAGCGGGAGGAGCGGGAGCATGTTGAAGAGGAAGAGGGAGAGGTTGAAGCCGGCCACGAGCATCAGGGCCATGGCCAGCTGCTCCGTCGGCGGGATGTCCAGGGTGAAGATCTCGCCGCCGACGCGGGCCGCGCCGACCACGCCCATCGGGGAGTCCGCCTGACGCGGGGCGCCGTCGAAGGCCGCGTCCCACAGGGCCGGGATCTTGCCGGGCAGGCTCACGATCGAGTCGACGGCCTCGCCGACGCGGTCGCCCATCCAGGTCAGGGACTCGCCGAAGTCCTGGCGGACGATGCCGGTGGCGGCGCTGAAGCCGAGGAAGCCGGCGGTGACGTACTGGCCCTGGACGATCTGGCCGCTGGAGTCCTTCTTGGCGACCTGGTTGGTGGCGATCTTCGCGTGCAGGGTGACGTCCTGGCCCTTGCGGTCGACGACGATCGCCACGTCCTTGCCGGGGGTGGAGCGGATCAGGTCGGAGAGCTGGTTCCAGCTGTCCGTCTTGACGCCGTTGAAGGAGACGATCTTGTCGCCGGCCTTCAGGCCCGCGGCGGCGGCCGGGGAGGCGGCGTCGGTCTTCTTGCAGGTGTCGCGGTTCTCGCTCTGGGCGATGACGCACTGGGAGACCGAGCTGACCGTGGTGGTCTGCTGGCTGATGCCGAAGCCCATCAGGATGGTGAGGAAGAGCGCGACCGCGAGGATCAGGTTCATGAAGGGGCCCGCGAACATCACGATCACGCGCTTCCAGGGGGCGCGCGTGTAGAAGAGGCGGGTCTCGTCGCCTGGCTGGAGTTCCTCGAAGGCGGCCGAGCGGGCGTCCTCGATCATGCTGCGCCAGGGTGAGGTGGAGCGGGCCGTGACCCGGCCGTCGGCGCCCGGCGGGAACATGCCGATCATGCGGATGTAGCCGCCGAGCGGGACGGCCTTGACGCCGTACTCCGTGTCGCCCTTGCGGCGCGACCAGATGGTCGGGCCGAAGCCGACCATGTACTGCGGGACGCGGATGCCGAAGAGCTTGGCGGTGGAGAGATGCCCCAGCTCGTGCCAGGCGATCGAGACCAGCAGGCCGATCACGAAGACGACTATGCCGAGGATCATCATCAGGGCTGTCATGCACGCGCCTCCGCGGTCGCCTTCTGCGCTGTCAGTTCCTGGGCCCGGATCCGCGCCCAGGTCTCCGCTTCGAGTACGTCCGGCACGGTGAGCGAAGTTCCCGTACGGGGGGTGCCGTGTTCCTCGACCACCCGGGTCACGGTCTCCATGATGCCGTTGAAGGGCAGCAGACCGGTCCGGAAGGCCTCGACGCACTCCTCGTTGGCCGCATTGAACACCGCCGGCGCGGTGCCCGCGAGCTCACCGACGTGCCGGGCCAGGTTCACGGACGGGAAGGCCTGGTTGTCCAGCGGGAAGAACTCCCAGGTGGAGGCCTTGCTCCAGTCGAAGGCGGGTGCCGCGTCGGGGACCCGTTCGGGCCAGCCGAGACCGATGGCGATCGGCCCTCGCATGTCGGGGGGCGTCGCCTGCGCGATCGTGGATCCGTCCGTGAACTCGACCATCGAGTGGACATACGACTGCGGGTGCACGACCACCTCAATGCGGTCGAAGGGAATGTCGTAGAGGAGGTGTGCCTCGATGACTTCCAGCCCCTTGTTGACCAGGGTGGCGGAGTTGATCGTGATGACCGGTCCCATCGCCCAGGTGGGGTGGGCGAGCGCGTCCTCCACGGTGACGTTCGCCAGGTCGGCCTTGGTGCGGCCGCGGAAGGGGCCGCCGGACGCCGTGACGACCAGCTTGCGGACGTCGGCCCGGGTGCCCGCCGCAAGCGACTGGAAGAGCGCCGCGTGCTCGGAGTCGACCGGGATGATCTGGCCGGGCTTGGCGAGCGCCTTGACCAGCGGGCCGCCGACGATCAGCGACTCCTTGTTGGCGAGGGCGAGGGTGCGGCCCGCCTCCAGGGCGGCGAGGGTGGGCGCGAGGCCGATGGAGCCGGTGATGCCGTTGAGGACGGTGTGGCAGTCGGAGGCGGCGACGTGGGTGGCCGCGTCGGGTCCGGCGAGGATCTCCGGGAGCGGTTCGCCGGGGCCGTAGCGCGCCGTCAGCGCCTCGCGCAGCGCCGGTACGACGTCCTCGCGGGCGACCGCGACGGTGCGCACCCGCAGCCGGTGCGCCTGCTCGGCGAGGAGGGCGATCCGGCCGCCCTGGGCGGAGAGGGCGGTGACCCGGAAGCGGTCGGGGTTGCGCAGGACGAGGTCGATGGCCTGGGTGCCGATCGATCCGGTGGAGCCGAGGATCACCACGTCCTTCGGGCCGTCGCCCACGAGCGGGTCGTACACGAGGTGCGGGTCGGCGAGGGGTGCCGGACTGGCGGGACTGTCGGTCATCCCCCCATTGTGGCCGCATCCGGTGACCGGGAGGACAGCGCGTGCCGCACGCGGGCGCCTTAGCGGCTCCTGTCGCCGTATGGAGTGGAATTCCCTTTGTGAGATTCAGGTGAAGATCATGTGATAACACTTCTGTCGGGTCGGCGGGGATGACCGGCCCGACCGGAAGACATCCTGGGGGGATCTCTCCATGCGCACCAAGTCCATACGCGCCGTGCTGCCCGCGCTCGCGGGCGCCGCGCTGCTCACCGGCACCGTGTTCAGCACCCCGGCACAGGCGGCCGGGGGCGTGACCATCTACCACGTCTGGTTCGACAGCCCGGGCAGCGACAACCGCTCCAACTCCAGCCTCAACGCGGAGTGGGTGCAGATCAAGAACACCGGCGGCTCGGCCGTCTCGCTCAAGGGCTGGGTCCTGAAGGACACGTCCAACCACCGGTACGTCTTCAAGAGCGTCAAGATCGGCGCCCACAAGACGATGAAGGTGCACACCGGCCGGGGCACGGACACCGCGTCGGACAAGTACCAGAACCGCCGCGCCTACGTGTGGAACAACACCAGCGACACGGCGACGCTGACCAAGGCGAGTGGCGCCAAGGTCGACTCCTGCTCCTGGACGACGCGGGACCCGAGCGACAAGTACTGCTGAATCGCTCCTTCAGCGACCTAACCGAAGGGGGCCCCGGTAGACGGGGCCCGATAGAGGGGCCCCGGTGAGAAGGGCCCCCGGGTGGAACGGCCTTACTTGAAGGGGCGGCGGACGTTGTCCCGCCGGGACGGCCCGGGGCTCGCGTCCGCGATCCACGGGCCCTCGCCCGACGGGTCGACGATCCCCTGCTCCAGCCATTCGAAGGAGCCGCCGAGCACGGCCTTGACGACCTTGCGGTCCAGGTCGTCGGTGTTCGACCAGAGCCGGGTGAACAGCTCGTCGACGCGGATGCGGGCCTGCCGGCAGAACGCGTCGGCGAGCAGGTAGGCCTCGCGGCCGTGGTCGCCCTGGCGGCGCAGCAGCTCGGCGCGTACGCAGGCCGCGCTCATCGCGAACAGTTCGGCGCCGATGTCCACGACCCGGCCCAGGAAGCCCTGCTTGGTCTCCATCCGGCCCTGCCAGCGGGACATGGCGTAGAAGGTGGAGCGGGCCAGCTTGCGGGCGTGCCGTTCGACGTAGCGCAGGTGCGGGGCGAGGTCCACGCCGTGTTTGAAGTCGCCGTACGACGTGGGGAGCTGGCCGGGGCCCGCGACCAGCTTCGGCAGCCACTTGGCGTAGAAGACGCCCGCGTTGGCGCCCGCCTTCGCCTTGTCCTGGAGGGACTTGTCGGGGTCGATGAGGTCGCCGGCGACCGAGAGGTGGGCGTCGACGGCCTCGCGGGCGATCAGCAGGTGCATGATCTCCGTGGAGCCCTCGAAGATGCGGTTGATGCGCAGGTCGCGCAGGAGCTGTTCGGCGGGGACGGCGCGTTCGCCGCGGGCCGCCAGCGACTCGGCCGTCTCGAAGCCGCGCCCGCCGCGGATCTGGACCAGCTCGTCGGCCATCAGGCAGGCCATCTCGGAGCCGTAGAGCTTGGCGAGGGCGGCCTCGATACGGATGTCGTTGCGGTTCTCGTCGGCCATCTGGGAGGACAGGTCGACGACCGCCTCCAGGGCGAAGGTGGTCGCCGCGATGAAGCTGATCTTGGAGCCGACCGCCTCGTGCAGCGCGACCGGCTTGCCCCACTGCTCGCGGGCCGCCGACCATTCGCGGGCGATCTTCAGGCACCACTTGCCGGCGCCGACGCACATCGCGGGGAGCGAGAGCCGCCCGGTGTTGAGGGTGGTGAGGGCGATCTTGAGGCCCGCGCCCTCGGGGCCGATGCGGTTGGCGGCCGGGACCCGGACCTGGTGGAAGCGGGTGACGCCGTTCTCGATGCCGCGCAGGCCCATGAAGGCGTTGCGGTTCTCGACGGTGATGCCCGGCGAGTCCGCCTCGACCACGAAGGCCGTGATGCCGCCCCTGCTGTTCTCCGACTTGGGGACGCGGGCCATGACGACCAGGAGGTCGGCGACCACGCCGTTGGTGGTCCACAGCTTCACCCCGTCGAGGACGTAGTCGTCCCCGTCCGGTACGGCCGTGGTGGCCAGGCGCGCCGGGTCCGAGCCGACGTCCGGTTCGGTGAGCAGGAACGCCGAGATGTCGGTGCGGGCGCAGCGCGGCAGGAAGGCGTCCTTCTGCTGCTGGGTGCCGAAGATCTTCAGCGGCTGCGGGACGCCGATCGACTGGTGGGCGGAGAGCAGCGCGCCGACCGCGGGGTTCGCGGAGCCGACCAGGGAGAGGGCCCGGTTGTAGTAGACCTGGGTGAGGCCGAGGCCTCCGTACTTGGTGTCGATCTTCATGCCGAGGGCGCCGAGTTCCTTCAGACCGGCGATCACCTCGTCGGGGATGCGTGCCTCGCGCTCGATGCGCGCCGAGTCGATCTTCGTCTCGCAGAACTCGCGCAGCCGGGCCAGGAACTCCTCGCCGCGCTGCACGTCCTCGTCCGCCGGGAGCGGATGCGGGTGGATGAGGTCGAGCCGGAAGCGCCCGAGGAACAGTTCCTTGGCGAAACTGGGCTTGCGCCAGTCCTGTTCCCGGGCGGCCTCCGCCACCTGGCGGGCCTCCCGCTCGGTGACGGTGGGTTTCTTGGTGGTGGGGGCGGACATTGCGGCTCACCTCGCCACGAAAGGGGTTGTTGGGACCGTTCGTTACCGACCAGTGCTACTGGATCGTTGGTACCCGAATCGGGCTCCGCCTACCAGCCCTCGCGGTCCGATCGGCTGACGCGGTGAGCGCCCCGACGCGTTTCTCAGCCGATGTCGCCGGAGTACGGGGTGGTGTCCAGCCGCCCCGAGCCCTTGACGACCTCGGCGCCGGACGCGATGCCGGAGCGGTACTCGTCGTTGCCACCGGCTTGCGGCCGAACCCGGGGCGGAGTCGTCCCCGACGCACTGGGCGCCGGTGCCCTTTTCCCGCCCCCGGACGTCGTCGCCGAGGTCATACTTGCCGAGCGTCACGGAGTCGCAGGCGGTGCACTCCCTGCTCGGCTCACCGGCCCGCGCCGCGCCTGCCGCCCGCGGCGGCGGTGAGCGCGACCGAGGCGGCCGGCAGCGTCTTCGGGGTACTGGACGGGCCGGCCATTCACTGTCGAAGCGCTTCGACACCTATGGACACCCACGCGCACTGAAGCTACTGTCGAACCACCCTCACTCGCCACCCTGCCGGCAATGCGCACTGTCGAAGCGCTTCACAAAACTTGGAGAGCCGGATGGTCACCCTCGCCGAGGTCGCCCAGCACGCCGGAGTCTCGGCGAGCACGGTGAGCTATGTCCTCAGCGGCAAGCGGTCCATCTCCACCCCCACCCGGCAGCGGGTCGAGCAGAGCATCCGGGAGCTGGGCTACCACCCGAACGCGGGCGCCCGCGCCCTGGCCAGCAACCGTTCGAACATCATCGCGCTGATGATCCCGCTGCGTACGGACATGTACGTGCCGGTGATGATGGAGATCGCGATCGCGGTGGCCACCACGGCCCGCGCGCACGGCTACGACGTCCTGCTGCTCACCGGCGAGGAGGGGCCGGACGCGGTGCGCCGGGTCACCGGCAGCGGGCTCGCCGACGCCATGATCCTGATGGACGTGGAGCTGGAGGACGAGCGGCTGCCGCTGCTGCGGGAGACCGACCAGCCCTCCGTGCTCATCGGTCTGCCTGCCTCGACCTCCGGCCTGACCTGCGTCGATCTCGACTTCGGGGCGACCGGCGCGCTGTGCGTGGAGCATCTCGCGAAGCTAGGTCACCGTGACATCGCTGTCATCGGCGAGGCCCCGGCCGTCTACGAACGGCACACCGGCTTCGCCGAGCGCACCCTGGACGGACTGCGGTCCCGGGCTCGGGAGTTGGGCCTGAGGGTGCTGCACCGGCCGTGCGAGGGCGGGTACGACGCGATGGCCGCCACGCTGGCCCGGATCTTCGACGAGCGCCCGGGCACCACGGGCCTGGTCGTCCAGAACGAGTCCGCGGTGGAGCCGCTGCTGGCGCTGCTGCGCCAGCAGGGCCGGGCCGTGCCGGAGGACGTGTCCGTGGTCGCGATCTGCCCGGACCAGGTCGCCGTCCAGGCCTCGGTCCGGCTGACCTCGGTCGCCATCCCCGCCCAGGAGATGGGCCGGTACGCCGTGGAGCACCTGGTCGCCAAGCTGGACGGCCGGGGCATCGAGGAAGTCGTGCTGATCGCACCCGAGTTGACGGTACGGGCGAGCACGGGACCGGCGCCGGCCGGGTCCTGACCCCTTTGCAGCGCCCCGCCCTTCCGGGGCGCCCCCCCTGTCCGCACTCCTTCAGGAGCACGTGACATGAATCAGTCCGCCCGCATCCAGTCCGCGGACGACCAGCCCAAGGTCGGCCTCGCGCAGGCGGCCTGGACGGTCGACGACGCGTACCTTTTCGGCCGCGACCTCCTGGTGGCGCCGGTGCTGACAGCGGGCGCCACGGTCCGCGCGGCGTACGGGCGGGCGCCCGGTGGACGGACGCGTGGACGGGCGAGCCGTCCGAGGGCGGCACGGCGGTGACGGTGGACGCGCCGTTGGGCCGTATCCCGCTGTTCCTGCGCGACGGAACGAGGCTACCGGTCGCGGAGTAGTCCGGCCGGATTACGACGGCCCTCGTTACCGGCCGGTTAATGTCTCAACTCGGCCGTGCGGTGAGGCAGTTGGAGCGGGTAATCAGTATCCCCGCCGACTGTCCCCCCACGAAGGGTTCCGCTGCCGTGGCCTTGGACCCGCTCCCCCTCACGCTCGCCGACCTGCTGCTGCGACCCGGCTTCCGCGGCCGCCGCACTCCCGACCGTGCCTTCGACCGGCTGTTGGCGGCGGCCGGGCCCGCGGAGGGCGACGAACACTTCACCGACGGCTTCCGCCACCTGCTCCGATGTTGGGCGGGAGCCGAGCGTCTGACCCCGGTCGGCTGGCTGTCCGCACGCGGGCACGTCGGCCGGCACCTCGCCAACCGCGCCCGGATCCGCCGGCTGCTCGCCGAACACCCGGAGATCGAGCGGGAGCCCGTCGAGCGCCCGGTGTTCGTGGTGGGCCTGCCCCGCACCGCCACCACGCTCACCCACGGCATCCTCTCCCTCTCGGCGGACCATCGCTGCCCGTTGCTGTGGGAGCTGCTCACCCCGGATCTGGAACTTCCGCCGGAGGAGCGGGAGAAGGCGATCACGGCCGCCCGCCGTCTGGTCGGCGGCATCAACCTCTTCTCCCCGCGCTTCCGGCACATCCACAACCTGCGCCCCGAGGGACCGGAGGAGTGCACCTTCGCGCTGCCGCACACGGTGATGCCGCTCTCCCAGGCGGTGATCCCCGAGTACCTGCCCTGGCACGAGACCCATGACTTCGGCCCCGACTACCGCTACCTCAAGCAGATCTACCAGGTCCTCCAGTACGGCCGCCCGCGCCGCCGCTGGGTGCTGAAGTCGCCGCTGCACCTGGAGAACCTGGACGCGCTGCGGGCGGTCTTCCCGGACGCCACGATCGTGTGGACGCACCGCGATCCGGCCACCGCAGTGGCCTCCTTCTGCAGCCTGGTCGAACACGGCATGGCGGTGAACACCCGCCCCCTCGACCTGGACTGGATCGGCGCCACCTGGCTGGAGCTCCTGGCGCGCTCGGCCAGCCGCGGCCTCGCCGCCCGCGCCGGCATCCCCCGCGAGTCCCTCGTCGACGTGCCGTACTCCTGGCTGGGCGCCGACCCGGCCGCGGGCGCCCCGAAGCTCTACGCGGCCGTCGGCGCCCGCTGGACCGAGGCCGACGCGGCCCGCCTCCCGGCCGTCGCCGCCCGCCCCAGGGGAACCCGCGTACACAGCTACGACCTGGCCCGCTACGGCCTGACCCGGGAAGCGGTCGACGCCGCCTTCGCGGACTACAACGCGCTGCGCGCCGAGGTCGACCGGGCGTGACGGTGCGCGGGGCGGCCCCGCCGGATCGCGGGACCGCCCCGGTGGCTCACCTGCTGCCGACACTCTCGCCGTTGGCGGTGAAGTCCAGCCCGCCCGACGAGGACGTGATCTCGAAGCACCTTCTCGGAGTTGGGGTACGACTTGATGCCGCCGGTGTCGGAGTGGTTGGCGTTGACGCCCCATTCGGTGCCGGAGTTGGCTCACCCGCACCTGAGGCTCCGGCGCCGGAGCCTCAGGTGCGGGTGGGCTACCACGTCCCCAGGGTGAGGACGTGGTCTTCTCCGGCGACGAGGTCGAGCGGCCGACGGCCGGAGGAGGTCCACAGGTCGACGCGGAGGGACCGGTGCGGCGTGAGGACGGCCCGCGCGCCGTCGGGGGTCCAGGAGAGGTCGAGTTCGGCGCCGAAGCGCGTGCGGATGCCCCGGAGCCGGCCCTCTCCCAGGGCGGCGGGCGGGGCCGGAAGCAGCACGAGCCGGTCCGGGGTCGACTGGACGAGGGCCTCGATGAGCACGGCGGGCAGGGTGTGTGCGGCGTCGGCGTTGTAGACGTCGCGGTGCGGGTAGTGGGCGCTCATCAGGGAGGCGTGGAAGAAGTCGCCGGCCAGGACGCGGTCGAGGGCGGCGCCGACCCGGTCGCCGTCGCGCAGGCGGGCCGCGACGAGGGCGTGGTGGAGGTGGCCGTGGGCCGAGTCGTTCTCGGCGCCGCGCAGTTCGAGGGCGCGGTGGGCGGCGGCAGCGAGCTCCGGGGTGTCGTAGGGGGTGATCTCGTCGAGCGGCCAGACGCCGTACAGGTGGCTGAGGTGGCGGTGGTCGTAGGTGTCGTCGAGGCCGGGCCAGGCCCATTCGGCCAGTGCGCCGTCGGCGTTGATCCGGTGCGGGGGCAGCCGGTCGGCGAGGGCGCGCCAGCGGTCGGCGTCCGGCCCCGGGTGGTAGTCGGCCGCGGTGTGCAGCGCGTGCCGGGCGGCGGACAGGTCCATCGCCGCGTTGACCGTGCCCCAGCTCGCGTTCGCGGGCCGGTTCTCGGGCGAGTAGGAGGGGACGATCACGAGGTGGCCGTCGGCGTCGGTCCGGGTGAGGAAGTCCTCGTAGAACCGCGCGACTTCGGCCAGCACCGCCGCCGTGCGGGGGTCGCGCTCGCCGCGGGTCTCGTCGTGGTCGACCAGCGGCTTGAGCAGCCAGTCGGCGCCGGCCGTCCACAGGTGCAGGGGGTATTCGCGGCTGAAGTGGTAAGCCAGCCCGGACTCGCCGTCGCTGTGCGCGGGCGCCACCGCGCCCCGGGCGCCGAACACCGCGCGGGCGTTCTCCCGCCAGTCGCCGAGCTGGCGCTGCACCAGTGCGGCGCAGGCCTGTGTGACTTCGGGCAGGGCGGCCGCCGCTGCCGAGGCCGTCTGGAGGTTGACGTTGGCGTCGTTGGTGAACGCCCCCGACCAGGCGGTGTCCCAGTCGCCGGTCCACAGGCCGGTCAGGCGGGGCGGGTTGAGGCCGGAGGCGGAGAGCAGGTGGTAGCGGCCGGCGGCGAAGAGCCGCTCCAGGAGGGCCGCTTCGGCGGGCCGCTTGACCAACTCTGACCCCGGCAGCGCGCGTGCGGCCGGGTGGGCGGCCAGGTCGAGGGTGACGCGGGTGTAGGCGGCGCGGTGCGGGACGAGGTGGCGGGCGAGCAGCGCCTCGTACGACTCCTGGTCGGCGAGCAGGTCGCTCAGTGCGCGTGCCTCGGCGGTCACGTCGAGTTCGCCGGTGTGGCGGCGGACCCGGGTGAGGAGGAGGACGGACGCGGCGCCGGTGACGCGGACGCCCGGCGGGACGAGTCCGGTGCTGCCGCCGGTGACGGCGACCAGGGTGACGCCCGTGTAGGCGCGGTCGCTGCCGGGGTAGCGGGCGCGGAGGCTGAGCAGGGCGCCCTCGGGGGTGCGCAGCGCACCGTGGCCGACGCCCAGGCCGGGCGGGGCGCCGGGGAGCCGGTGGTCGAGGGCGATGTCGAGGGCGGCGGCGCCGGTGACCTGCTGCACGATCACGTCGTCCGCGCGGGAGACGAAGACCCTGCTGGTCCAGTCGGCGGCGGTGGCGGTGGCCTCGCCGGTGGTGAAGTCGACGGAGCGGCGGTAGCCGTCGGGCTGGCTGTGCGGCCTGCGCAGCCGGATCTGGAACGCGGGGTGGAAGGGCTGCACCCACTGGAGCGGACGGCCGTCGGTGAAGCTCTCCGCGGCGGCCCGCTCTCCGGCGAGCAACCTGTCCTGCACCGCGACGAGTTCGGCCGCCAGACGGGGCGGGCGGGCGTGTTCGCCGCCGTTCGGGCGGACGAGGGTGTGGTGGGTGACGATGACGCGGTCGTCGTCCGGGTCGCCGAACACGAGGGTGCCGTGGTGGCCGTTGCCGCTCAGGAAGGCGTCCTCCCAGCGGGCGGCGGGGGCCGGTTCCCAGGTGCCGTGGACGGGGCCGGTGGCGGTGTTGACGCGGGTGCCGGTGCCGTCGGTCGTCATGGCTTGAGCACCGCCACTCCGTGGCGGCCGAGGACGGTCTCGCCGGTGACGGTCGTGCCGGTCAGCAGATCTCGGTGTGTTCCCATGAGAGAGATCTTCGCCTCGTCACGCCGTGATTGAACAGGAACGGCGGCTCGCCCCGGCGGAGCCTTCTCGGAGGGCGCCGGGGGGACTCCGACGGCGTGGCCCGGCGGTGGGTTCCGCCGGTCCTCACCCGCGAGGAGGTGGCCGCCGTCGACCGCCGTCTGATCGAGCTCAGGCAGAGCAGCCAGTTCTGGGACACACCACGGCCGGAGCCCCCGCACAGCGGGCTCCGGCCGTGGTGTGTGTGGTCCGTGGCAGGTCAGAGGGCGAGGCCCGTGAGCACCAGGACGCGCTCGTAGGTGTAGTCGTCCATGGCGAACTTGACACCCTCGCGGCCGACGCCGGACTGCTTCACGCCGCCGTACGGCATCTGGTCGGCGCGGTAGGAGGGCACGTCACCGATGACGACGCCGCCGACCTCCAGCGCCCGGTGGGCGCGGAAGGCGAGCTGGAGGTCGTGGGTGAACACGCCCGCCTGGAGGCCGTACTTGGAGGCGTTGACGGCGGCGAACGCCTCGGCCTCGCCGTGCACCTTCTGCACGGTGAGGACGGGCCCGAAGACCTCCTCGCAGGAGATGGTGGTGTCCTCCGGCACGTCGGTGAGGACGGTCGGCGCGAAGCTGGCGCCGTCGCGGTCGCCGCCGGTGACCAGGGTGGCGCCGGCCTCGACGGCCTCCTTCACCCACGCCTCGACCCGCTCGGCCGCCGCCTCGCTGACCAGCGGGCCGACGTCGGTGTTGTCGTCGGCGGGGTCGCCGGTGACCTGGGCCTCGACGGCGGCGACGATGCGCGGCACGAGACGGTCGTAGACGGCGGCATCGGCGATGACCCGCTGCACCGAGATGCAGGACTGGCCGCCCTGGTAGTTGGAGAAGGTCGCGATGCGGGTGGCGGCCCAGTCGAGGTCGGCGTCGCTCGCGTAGTCGCCGAGGACGACGGCCGCGCCGTTGCCGCCGAGCTCCAGGGTGCAGTGCTTGCGGGGCACCGAGTCCATGATCGAGTAGCCGACCTTCTCGGAGCCGGTGAACGAGATGACCGGGAGGCGCTCGTCCTGGACGAGGGCGGCCATCTTGTCGTTGGCGACCGGGAGGATCGACCAGGAGCCGGCCGGGAGACCGGTCGTCTCGGCGAGCAGGTCACCGATGATCAGGCCGGAGAGGGGCGTGGCCGGGGCCGGCTTCAGGATGATCGGCACACCGGCCGCGATCGCCGGGGCGATCTTGTGGGCGCACAGGTTGAGGGGGAAGTTGAACGGCGCGATGCCGAGCACGACGCCCTTCGGGAAGCGGCGGGTCAGCGCGAGGCGGCCCTGGCCGCCGAGGTCGGTGTCCAGCCGCTGGGCCTCGCCGCTGTTGAAGCGGCGGGCTTCCTCGGCGGCGAACCGGAACACGGACACGGCGCGGCCGACCTCGCCGCGGGCCCACTTGATCGGCTTGCCGTTCTCGGCGGAGATCAGCTGGGCTATCTCCTCGGTGCGCTCGGCCAGGCGGCGGCTGACGTGGTCGAGGGCGGCGGCGCGTACGTGGGCGGGGGTGGCGGCGAACTCGTCCCGTACGGCGTACGCGGCGGCGACGGCTTCCTCGACCTGGGCGTCGGTGGGCACGCTGACCTTGCCGACGAGACGGGCGTCCCACGGGTTGGTGACGTCGAAGGTGTCCTCGCCGGTGGCCTGGCGGCCGGCGAGCCAGAAGGCGTGGGTGGCGGTCATTGCGAGTCCCGGCCCTTCCGCGTTGGGGGTGGGTGTGTGCAGGGTGTTCGGCTCCACGGTAGGTCGACGGGGCCGAGGGCGTGTTTGTCCGGGGTGTAGTGGTGGGGGTGGGGGGTGCGCCGGATTGGCACGGTGCCGGGGGCGGGCCGCTTTTTTCCCGCCCCCGCCGCCCCTACCCGTCCCGTCCTCCAGGGGGTGGGCCCCCTTCGACCGCCCGTTTCGGGGGCTGCCGCCCCCGGACCCCCGCATCGGCCTCCGGCCTCGTCCTCGAACGCCGGACGGGCTGGGGAGTGGGGGCGGCCCGGTCGTCGTCGAACGCCGGACGGGCTGGAGGGTGGGGGCGGGCCGGTCGTCGTCCTCGAACGCCGGACGGGCTGGAAAGTGGGCGCACGATGAGAAGCCCAAGGGCGCGGGAAACTGCGCGGCCAGCCCCCGCCCTCCGGCGTCGTCCTCAAACGCCGGACGGTCTGCAAAGTGGGGGCACGAAGGGAAACCCAGGGGCGCGGGGGACGGTGTGGCCAGCCCCCGCCGAGCCGCGGACTGCAGTCGGCCTGGGGGGACGGTGCGGTTTCGGCGGTGCGGGTCGGGTGGGTGGGCAAGGACCCGGCTACTCCCCCGACGTCGCCTTCAGCGCCAGCCACAGTTCCATCCGGACGTCCGGGTCGTCCAGGGAGCGGCCCAGGATCTCCTCCACCCTGCGCATCCGGTAGCGCAGCGTGTGCCGGTGGACGCCGAGGTCCGCCGCCGCCGCGTCCCACTGGCCGTGCCGGGAGAGCCATGCCCGGAGAGAGGCGACCAGGTCACCCCGGCCGGTCGCGTCGTGCTCGTACAGCGCCCTGAGCAGACCGTCGGCGAACGCCTTCACCGCGTCGTCGGCGAGGAGCGGAAGGACCGAACCCGACGCCAGCTGCTCGTGCTCGACCAGGACCCGGCCCCTGCGCCGGGCCACGGACAGCGCCTGCTCGGCCTGCTTGTAGGCGGCCGCCGCCGCGATCGGGCCGGAGGGCGCGGAGAGGCCCACCACCAGTTCGCCGTCCTCGCCGCCGCCCTGCTCCGCCGGCACAGACCGCGCCGCCTCCCGCGCCGCCGCGTACTCCACGCACGCCGCCACCGCCGCACCCCCGTCCGCGGCCAGCACCACCAGCCGCTCCCCCTCGGGCACCAGCAGTACCGCCTCCCCGGCACGGGCCGCGGCCGACTCCACCGCCTCGGTGAGACCGGCCGGCACCTCGCCGCCGCCCGCGTCCGCGACGATCATCCGGAAGGGGGCGTCGAGCAGCCCGCCGTACAGGTCCCCGGCGACGCCCCGGGCGTGGTCCGGCTGTCCGGCGAGCAGCATGCGCAGCACCGCCGCCCCGACCCGCTGCTCGGCCGCGTGCAGTGAGCGGGAGCGTTCCGTCGTGAGGGTGAGGAGGGCGATCGCGGAGTGGACGGCGTAGCGCTCCGCCGTGCCGAGCGCCGAGGCCGTGCCGACCGCCAGGGCCGCCCGCGGGCGGCGGCCGGTGCCGAGGGAGTGCAGTTCCACCCGGTCCTCGTTGTCGGGGCCGCCGACCACCGAGGACGCCGGTGCCGGGCGCTCCCGCAGGCGCTCCACGTCCGCCGTCAGACGCGCCGCCCGGCGCCCCGCCCACTCCGGTGCCGTCGCGACAACCGCGCCGGACGCGTCGTACAGCGCCGCCCAGCCGTCCACCTGCGCGGCAAGCGCGGTGAGCAGGCCCTCCGGGCCCGCGTTGAGCGCCTGCCTGGTCAGTTCGCGCTGGGCGGCGAAGCCCGCCGTCACCGCGCGGTACTGGTCGGCCGCTATCGCCGCCGAGACCGCCTTGCTGATGGCGAGGAAGGGGGTGCGGCGCGGCACCTCCAACAGGGGCAGGCCCTCGTGTTCCGCCGCGTCGACCAGGGCCTTCGGGATCCCGTCGTAATTGACCCCGACAGCGAAGCCGAGGCCCACCACACCGGCTCCGACCAGCCGTTTCACGTACTTCCGCATCGCCTCCGGATCCTCCGCGTCCAGCTTCAGCGCGGTGATCAGGAGCAGTTCCCCGCCCTCCATGTACGGCACGGGGTCGGCGAGTTCGCTGGCGTGGGCCCACCGCACGGGCACGTCGAGGCGGTCCTCGCCCGCGCGCACGGTCAGTTTGAGCGCGGAGTGGTGGACGAGCGAGGCGAGCGTCGGTGGCATCAGGCCGTCAGATCTTCTCTTGGGTCGAAGGCGTCGGGAGCGTCGTGCGCGTCGTGCGCGTCGTGCGCGTCGTGCGCGTCGTGAGTGAGGCCAGTGGTCTTTGGCCGTGCCGTATGAACGGCCTCTATCGATTCTGCCTCACTGTACGGTCCCGTGTGCCCCGGTGTTCAGACCCGGCCGCCTGCCCTGAGATCCACCAGCAGCGGCGGCGCGTGCTCGCCCTTGACCGTGGTGAGGGACAGGACGGCGTGGCCCGGTGGCAGACCGTGCGCCAGCTCCGAGGCCGACCAGCGCTCGCGCTCCACCTGCCGGACGGTGACGGCCCGTGCCGTGGCCGCCTTGCCGGTGATCACCCGGCGTACGACGTGCAGCGCCTTGCCCGCCGGGGTCTCCGCGATGATCTGGCGGTCGGTGACGTCCCGGGCCTCGGTCCACTCCTTGCCCCAGACCTCGGCGAAGTCCTGTCCGTCCCAGGGGGTGAGTCCGGCGAAGGCCATCCGGCAGCCTGCGGCGCCGAGCAGGGGGCCCCGGAGCGGGCGGGGTACGTCGTCCAGGGTGCGCAGGGTCAGTACGACGCCCGCGTTGGCGGAGCGCAGCCGCTGGACGGCGCGGACCGCCTCCGGCGTCACCACGCCCGTCGCGTCGTCCAGGAGCAGGCAGGAGAAGAGCGAGCGGTCGTCCCGTACCGCGACGCTCGCCGTGAACTGGGCGAGCACCAGGCGGGCCAGGATGCGGGAGGCGTCCGCGTGGCCGCGCTCGGGCAGGTCGATGCGGACCCGGACCGGGTGGTCGAGGGCCTTGAGGGAGAAGGGGCGGGTCTGGCCGGAGGTGTCGAAGAAGCCGGCGAAGGCCGGGCGGTCGAGGAGGGCGATGCGGTCGGCGAGGACGGCGCCGACGTCCCCCGGGTGTCCCATCGGGCGTTCCCGCGCGTCCAGCTCGCGCAGCAGCGACTCGTGGCCGGTCGCCGTCAGCGCCTTGCGGAGCGCGGCGAGCGGGCCGGGGGCGCCGTCGAGGAGCCGGCGGAGTTCGGGGACGGAGGGGAAGCGGCCGTGGACCGCCCGGAACGGGCCGAGCAGCTGGGCGAGGACGGTGGTGGAGCGACGGCTGTCGCTGCCGGGGTGCGGGTCGGCGAGGTCGCCGGCGAGGGCCTCGGCGAGTATGGCAGCGGCCTCGTCGGGGTCGGTGCTGCCGCCGTACAGGTCGAGGTCGTAGACGGACTCGGGGTGGGCGATGCGGATGACGACGTCGTAGGCGTCGGTGGGTCCGAGGCCGGCGCCGGCCGCGCCGACGACGACCACGGAGGCGCGGCCGGCGAGTGCGTGCAGGCAGAGCGACTCGGCGAGCGGGCGGACCAGGCTGCCGGTCTTGCCGGAGCCGGCCGGGCCGACCGCGAGCAGCGAGGTGCCGAGCAGTTCGGGGCCGAGGGCGAGGCCGGTGCCCCGGTACCGGTAGGGGTTGCGCGGGTCGTCGGCCGTGGTGCCGAGCCGGACCTGGCCGGTGACCAGGTCGTGGCGGGCGTGCCGGGCGGGCAGGTCGCGTTCGCCGGAGGGGTGCAGGCAGGCGGCGGCGCCGTCCTTGACCACGGCGGCGGTGAAGGTGGCCATGGTGTGCCGGCCGCTGCGTACGCCCTGCCAGGCGCGGGCGATCCGGGCGTGGTCCACGTCCCGCATCAGCCCGGAACGTGCCTCGGCGGCGAGCCTGTCGGCGGCGGCGTCGGCGCCGGCGGCACGCAGGTGGGGCCACTGGGCGGGGTCCTCCGACGGCGCCGGAGCCTCCTGGCGGGACCCCGCGGACGCGGCGGCCCGGAACCGGGGCGCCACGAACCGCCGCCACACCTCGCCCCAGCGGCCCAGCTTGCCGACCACGAGCATGATGGTGAGAGCGACGAGGTAGGTGTACCCCTCGTAGATGAAGCGGGTCGCGGTCGGTGAGATCGTCGCGTTCGCGCCCTGCCACGAGGCGGGGAGGAGCAGCTGGAGCGGCAGCCCCCACCACGCCCCCAGGTACCCGTGCGTCAGCAGGGACCAGACCAGCCACCCCACCAGGAAGGCGATCAGGGCGCCGCTGAGCAGTTGCCGGGTGGGCAGCTCCTCGGGCTCCTGCTCCGCCCGCGCCCGGTACCCGAACCGCCACACCCCCGGTGCCGCCTCGGGCCTGGGCGCCCGCAGCCAGGTCAGGAAGGCCGAGCCGTCCGGCAGCGGCGGTACCGCCGACGGTGGTGCCGTGGGCCGTGGCGGTACCGCGGGTGGCTCGGCCGGCACCGCGCCCGCGTCCTGCGGCGCCGCCGGACGCGGTACAGGATTCGCATGCGCACGCCGCGTGTCCCGCGTCCCGTCGCTGTCCATCGCTCTCGCTCCCTGACCAGCCGTTCTTCCGTCCACCGTCAGCGGCCAATCTAACGCCCTCGCAAGGGGAGTTCACCGCTTACGCGGCCGAGGAGCCGACCGCTGCGTCACGATCCCGCCGACCGCACTATGTCCATCGCGGACAACGTCACTCTCCGACAACGCCCACATGGAGCATGCCCACCTCCCACACCCGGCCCTAGCCTGCGAAGAAAGAAGGAAAGCGTCCGAAAACGCACCACCGGAGCAACCGGACGGGACGCGCCCGGCACGCATCGGTTCGCACCACTCATCAGGGAGCACCCCATGACCGCACTTCCGCAGGAGCGTCGCGTCGTCACCGCCATACCCGGCCCGAAGTCGCAGGAGCTGCAGTCCCGCCGTCTCGCCGCGGTGGCCCAGGGTGTGGGTTCGGTGCTGCCCGTCTTCACCGCGCGCGCGGGCGGCGGGATCATCGAGGACGTCGACGGCAACCGCCTCATCGACTTCGGTTCCGGCATCGCCGTGACCTCGGTCGGCGCCTCCGCCGAGGCCGTCGTACGCCGGGCGAGCGCCCAGCTGGCCGACTTCACCCACACCTGTTTCATGGTCACCCCGTACGAGGGCTACGTGGAGGTAGCCGAGGCCCTCGCGGAGCTCACCCCGGGTGACCACGCCAAGAAGTCCGCGCTGTTCAACTCCGGCGCGGAGGCCGTCGAGAACGCCGTGAAGATCGCGCGTGCGTACACCAAGCGGCAGGCAGTCGTCGTCTTCGACCACGGCTACCACGGCCGGACCAACCTCACGATGGCGCTGACCTCGAAGAACATGCCGTACAAGAACGGCTTCGGTCCGTTCGCGCCCGAGGTGTACCGGGTCCCGGTCGCCTACGCGTACCGCTGGCTCACCGGCCCCGAGAACGCCGGCCCCGAGGCCGCCGCCCAGGCCATCGACCAGATCAGCAAGCAGATCGGCGCCGACAACGTCGCCGCGATCATCATCGAGCCGGTGCTCGGCGAGGGCGGCTTCATCGAGCCCGCGAAGGGCTTCCTGCCGGCGATCAGGCAGTTCGCCAAGGACCACGGGATCGTGTTCGTCGCCGACGAGATCCAGTCCGGGTTCTGCCGTACGGGTCAGTGGTTCGCGTGCGAGGACGAGGGCATCGTCCCGGACCTGATCACCACGGCCAAGGGCATCGCCGGCGGTCTGCCGCTGGCCGCCGTGACCGGCCGCGCCGAGATCATGGACGCGGCGCACGCGGGCGGGCTCGGCGGCACCTACGGCGGCAACCCGGTCGCCTGCGCCGGCGCGCTCGGGGCCATCGAGACCATGAAGGAGCTCGACCTCAACGCCAAGGCGAAGAACATCGAGTCGATCATGAAGCCCCGGCTCACCGCCATGGCCGAGAAGTTCGACGTCATCGGCGACGTCCGCGGCCGGGGCGCGATGATCGCCATCGAGCTGGTCAAGGACCGCGCCACCAAGGAGCCGAACCCGGAGGCCACCGCGGCCCTGGCCAAGGCCTGCCACCAGGAGGGACTGCTGGTCCTGACCTGTGGCACCTACGGCAACGTGCTCCGCTTCCTGCCCCCGCTGGTGATCGGCGAGGACCTCCTCAACGAGGGCCTCGACATCATCGAGCAGGCCTTCGCGCGGATCTGAGCCACAGGCTTCGCCCAGCCAAGCGCAAAGGGTCTCGAACCCGTGTGTCACCACCGCCCCGCCCCTCCCACCTGGCGTGATGTGGGGGGCTGGGGCGGCCCCCGTCAGGCCGTGTGAAGAAGGTGTGCGAGGTGGATGACGGGACGCGATTCCGCCTGTCGCGGCGCCGGACCCTGCCGTAGGTTCTACCCAGATGAGAGATACACCCCGCCCACAGGGGACTGTGGGCGATTTCAGGGCGGGGCCTCCCCAGCTTCGACCTGGTCGTGCCCTCGCGCACACAACCGGTGCCTCTGGCTCCGGATCTCCTCACCGATCGGACGGTCGCTCGCCCCAAACCCCCCGGGGCGCGCGGCGTTCCGATCCGGACGGCCGCCTCGGAACCACCCCCCCTGTTCCGGGGCGGCCGACCTCCTTCCCTCGCTTTCCCCTTGCGGGACTCCTGGCGCTCGTGGGCCTGTCGGCCCTCCTCTTCGCGCTGATCACCTGGCAGGTCGTGGCCCATGGCCCGCTGCTCCGCCCGGACAGCCGCCTGAGCAGCGCACTCGTCCATCCGGACCGGTTCTCCGAACTCCTCTCCGACCTCGGGAACGTGCAGGTCGCGGTCCCGGTCCTGGTGCTCGTCATCGCCTACGTCGCCCGGCGCGGCCGTGCCACTGGTACAGACCGGTGGTGGCTGCCGCCCACGGCCGCCGCCGTCCTGATGGCCCTGGTCCCGGCGATCATCGTGCCGCTGAAGGACTGGACGGCCCGCCCGGGGACCCCTGTCGTCCCCCCGGCGGTCGGCTACTTCCCCTCCGGCCACACGGCGACGGCGGCGATCGCGTACGGCTCCGCGACCCTGCTCCTCCTCCCCTGGCTCACGTCCGCCGCCGCCCGCGGGACCGCCGTCACCGTGTGCGCGGTCCTGGTCCTCGGGGTCTCCTACGGTCTGGTCCGCCGCGGCTACCACTGGCCGCTGGACGTGGTGGCCAGCTGGTGCCTGGCCACCGTCCTGCTGACGTCCCTGCGCCTGCTGCTCAGCCGAAGTACGCGTCGAAGTTCTTCTGGAACTCCCAGTCCGAGAACCGGTCCCAGTTGATCGACCAGGTCATCAGGCCGCGCAGGGACGGCCAGGTGCCGTGCGTGGTGTACGAGCCGCAGTTGGTCTTCTTCGTCAGGCAGTCCAGGGTCTTGGTGACCTCGGACGGGGCGACGTAGCCGTTGCCCGCGTTGGTCGAGGCCGGCATGCCGATGGCGATCTGGTCGGGGCGCAGCGGCGGGAAGACGTTGCCCGCGTCGCCCGCCACCGGGAAGCCGGTGAGCAGCATGTCGGTCATGGCGATGTGGAAGTCGGCGCCGCCCATGGAGTGGTACTGGTTGTCGAGCCCCATGATCGAGCCCGAGTTGTAGTCCTGGACGTGCAGCAGGGTCAGGTCGTCGCGCAGGGCGTAGATGACCGGGAGGTACGCGCCGCAGCGCGGGTCCTGGCCGCCCCACTTGCCGGTGCCGTAGTACTGGTAGCCCATCTGCACGAAGAACGTCTCGGGCGCCATGGACAGCACGAACTTCGAGCCGTACTTGGCCTTGAGGGTCTTCAGCGCGGAGATGAGGTTGACGATCACCGGGGTCGTCGGGTTCTTGAAGTTCGTGTCGCTCGCGTCCAGGGAGAGCGAGTGGCCCTCGAAGTCGATGTCCAGGCCGTCGAGGCCGTAGGTGTCGATGATGTTCGAGACGGAGGAGACGAAAGTGTCCCGCGCGGCCGTCGTGGTGAGCTGCACCTGGCCGTTGGCGCCGCCGATGGATATCAGCACCTTCTTGCCGGCCGCCTGCTTGGCCTTGATCGCCGCCTTGAAGTCGGCGTCGCTCTCCACGTTCGCGCACTCGGTGACCGGGCAGCGGTTGAAGCGGATGTCCCCGGAGGTGGCCGAGGTCGGCTCGCCGAACGCCAGGTCGATGACGTCCCAGCTGTCGGGGACGTCGGCGAGCCGGGTGTACCCGGCGCCGTTGGCGAAGGAGGAGTGCAGGTAGCCGACCAGGGCGTGGGTGGGCAGGCCGGTGGAGCCGCCGGAGGAGCCGGAGGTCGTGGTGGCCGTCACCGCCGCCGACTTCGCGGACTCGCCGGCGTCGTTCACGGCGGTGACCTGGAAGCTGTACGCCGTCGACGGGTTCAGGCCGGTCACGGTGGCCGACGTCCCGGTCGCCGTCTGGACCCTGGTCCCGTCCCGGTAGACCGCGTAGCTCGTCGCGCCGGTGACCGCGCTCCAGGACAGGGCCACGCTGGAGGAGGTGGCCGAGCCCGCGGCGAGCCCGGTGGGCGCGGCCGGCGGCTGGCCCGTGGTGGCGCCGCCCGGCCCGACCAGCGACACGTCGTCCGCGTAGTAGGCGCCGGTGCCGTACCAGCCGTGGGTGTAGATGGTGACCTTCGTCGTCGAGGCACCGGTGGTGAAGGTGGTGGTGAGTTTCTGCCAGTCGGGGGCGGACTGGGTCCAGGTGGAGACGTCGGTGGTGCCGGTGCCGCTCGCGCCGAGGTAGACGTAGGAGCCGCGGACGTAGCCGGACAGGGTGTACTGCGAACTCGGCTTGACGGTCACCGTCTGCGCGCACTGGGCGTTGTCACTGCCGGCCGGGGTCGCCTGCAGCGCGGAGCTTCCGCCGTGCACGGGCGAGTTGACCGTCGTGCCGCTGCCCGCCGTGCAGGTCCAGCCGGAGAGTCCCGATTCGAACCCCCCGTTGACGGCGAGGTCCGCGTCGGCCGCACGGGCGGCCGACGAGAGCGCGGTGATACCGGGTACGGCCAGCAACGCGGCCGTGAGCATGGTGAGGACAGGTCTCGCGCGAACCACAAGTGCCTCCGAGGATGGGGGATTTGGAGGTGGGGTGCGCGCTCAATTTGGTCCAGACCAATCCAGCTGTCAAGAGTTGCGACCTTTCCCGGCCGCCCGCACAACAGCGCGCCGCCAGGGCGCGGAGCTGTATCGACATGCGGCTCCGCCGCGTGGGCGCGACCAGCCACGACGCACCCGCGGACGACCGGCGACCGACACGCGAGCGGCGCTCAGTCGTCGGCCAGGCCGGCGGCAGCCTCGTGCATCGCCAGCTCCAGCAGCGCCGGATCCGTCAGCGTCCCCGACCCGTCCGGCACCACCAGCCACCGCACCCCCAGGGTGGGCCGCCCGGGATACGGCACGACGATCCAGGTGCCTGCGCCCGCCGTGCGGATCCCGGTGCCGAGCCACCGGGCCGCCGTGCCGGGCGGCACGAAGAAGCCCACCCGGTTGTCCCCGAAGTCGGCCAGGACGGGCCCCGGCCGGTCGAGGACGCGGGTGAGCACGTCGAGGGTCGGATAGCCGAGCTCGCCCGGCAGGATCAGTACGTCCCAGGCCCTGCCGGCGGGCAGCAGCGCGACCCCTCGCGGGTTGCGCTCCCATTCCCAGCGGCAGGCCTCGGGATCCGGTGCGACGGATGCCAGCCATTCGACCGCCGTCTTCGCCCCAGTCATCAGAAGACCTCCCCATCTCGCTCCTCGACGCGGGCGTCGCGTCACGGGGAGAGAGGGAGGTCCCCGGAGGGCATTACGCGGGTTTCAGCACCTTGTTGAAGTGAGCTGGATCACACAACGACCGGGCTCAGCTGTCGAAGCCGAGTCCCAGCCGGTCCATCGCCCGCAGCCACAGGTTGCGGCGGCCACCGTGCGCGTCGGCGCGGGCCAACGACCACTTGGTGAGGGCGATACCGGTCCAGGCGAACGGCTCGGGCGGGAACGGCAGCGGTTTCTTGCGGACCATCTCGAGCCGGGTGCGCTCGGTCTCCTCCCCGGCCAGCAGGTCCAGCATCACGTCGGCACCGAACCGGGTGGCGCCGACGCCCAGGCCGGTGTACCCGGCCGCGTACGCCACCTTGCCCTGGTGGGCGGTGCCGAAGAACGCCGAGAAGCGGGAGCAGGTGTCGATCGCGCCGCCCCACGCGTGGGTGAAGCGGACGCCCTCCAGCTGCGGGAAGCAGTTGAAGAAGTGCCCGGCGAGCTTGGCGTAGGTCTCCGGACGGTCGTCGTACTCGCGGCGCACCCGGCCGCCGTAGTGGTGGACGGCGTCGTAGCCGCCCCACAGCACGCGGTTGTCGGCGGACAGCCGGAAGTAGTGGAACTGGTTGGCGGAGTCCCCGAGGCCCTGCCGGTTCTTCCAGCCGATCGCGCCGAGCTGCTCGGCGGTGAGCGGCTCGGTCATCAGGGCGTAGTCGTAGACCGGGACGGTGTAGGCACGGACCCGCTTGACCAGGTTCGGGAAGATGTTGGTGGCGAGCGCGACCTGCCGGGCGCGGACCGCCCCGTACGGGGTGCGGACGGCCATTCCGGCGCCATAGGCCTTCAGGGCGAGGGCGGGCGTGTGCTCGTACACGCGGACGCCGAGCGCGAGGCAGGCCTGCTTGAGGCCCCAGGCGAGCTTGGCCGGGTGCAGCATGGCCACGCCCCGGCGGTCCCACAGTCCCGCCTCGAAGGTCGGCGAGTCCACCTGCGCCCGTACCGCGTCGGCGTCGAGGAACTCGATGTCGTCCGCGAGGCCCTGCCGCTCCAGGTCCTTGTGCCAGTCGCGCAGTTGCCAGGCCTGGTAGGTCTCGGTGGCGACGTCGATCTCACCGGTGCGTTCGAACTCGCAGTCGATGCCGTGCCGGACGACGGCGGCCTCGATCTCGTCGAGGTTGCGCCGGCCCAGCTCCTGCAGCCGGTGGATCTCCTCGGGCCAGCGGGCGAGGCCGTTGGGCAGCCCGTGGGTGAGGGAGGCGGCGCAGAAGCCGCCGTTGCGGCCCGAGGCGGCCCAGCCCACCTCGTGACCTTCCAGCAGGACCACCTCGCGCCCGGGGTCGCGCTCCTTGGCGTTGAGCGCGGTCCACAGTCCGCTGTAGCCGCCGCCGACGACCAGCAGGTCGCAGGTGTCGGCGCCGGTCAGCGCGGGCTCGGGGTGGGGCTTGCCGGGGTCTTCCAGCCAGTACGCGACGGGCTGTGCTTCGGAGAGAGACTTGGTCCAATCTGCCTGCCGGCTCATGGCGCTTGGGGCCATGATTTTCAACTCCCTACAGAGTCAATAAAGGGGTTATGCCTTTTGCCTGTTGCGGCGGTTGTTGATGAGCATCGATGCCAGGACGAACAGTACGGCGACCAGGAACATGGACGTACCGATGACATTGATCTGGACGGGCGTGCCGCGCTGTGCCGAACCCCAGACGAACATGGGGAAGGTGACGGTGGAGCCCGCGTTGAAATTGGTGATGATGAAATCGTCGAAGGAGAGCGCGAAGGACAGCAGCGCGCCCGCCGCGATTCCGGGGGCCGCGATGGGGAGGGTGACCCTGACGAACGTCTGCACCGGTCCGGCGTAGAGGTCGCGGGCCGCCTCCTCCAGGCGCGGGTCCATCGACATCACACGCGCCTTGACCGCGGTGACGACGAAGCTGAGGCAGAACATGATGTGGGCGATCAGGATGGTGTAGAAGCCCAGCTGAGCGCCCATGTTGAGGAACAGGGTGAGCAGCGAGGCCGCCATCACGACCTCGGGCATCGCCATCGGCAGGAAGATCAGCGAGTTGACGGCGCCGCGGGCGCGGAACCGGTAGCGGACCAGCGCGAAGGCGATCATCGTGCCGAGCACGGTGGCGCCGATCGTCGCCAGGGCGGCGATCCGCAGGCTGATGGAGAGCGAGCCGCACATGTCGGCGACCCCGCACGGCTGCTTCCAGGCGTCCAGCGAGAACTGCTGCCATTCGTAGTTGAAGCGCCCCTTCGGTTTGTTGAAGGAGAACACCGTGACGATGACGTTCGGCAGGAGGAGATATCCGAGCGTCAGGAGTCCCGCGATGACGACGAGATTCTTCTTGAGCCAGTTGACGAAGGGCATTTAGACCAGATCCTCCGTCCCGGACCGGCGGATGTAGAGGGTGACCATGGCGAGGATCGCGGCCATGAGGATGAAGGAGAGCGCGGCCGCCGTCGGATAGTCGAGAATCCGCAGGAACTGCGTCTGGATCACGTTGCCGATCATGCGGGTGTCGGTCGAGCCGAGGAGTTCGGCGTTGACGTAGTCGCCGGCCGCCGGGATGAAGGTCAGCAGGGTGCCGGAGACCACGCCCGGCATCGACAGCGGGAAGGTGACCTTACGGAACGTCGTCCACGGCTTGGCGTACAGGTCGCCGGCGGCCTCGTGCAGGCGACCGTCGATCCGCTCCAGCGAGGTGTAGAGCGGCAGGATCATGAACGGCAGGAAGTTGTACGTCAGACCGCAGACCACGGCCAGTGGCGTGGCCAGCACGCGGTCGCCGGCCGTCCAGCCGAGGAAGTCGGTGACGCTCAGGATGTGCAGCGAGTTCAGGACGTGCACGACCGGGCCGTTGTCGGCGAGGATCGTCTTCCAGGCCAGGGTGCGGATCAGGAAGCTGGTGAAGAACGGCGCGATCACCAGGATCATGATCAGGTTCCGCCAGCGCCCGGCGCGGAACGCGATCAGGTAGGCCAGCGGGTAGCCGAGCACCAGGCACAGGATCGTGGCCGCGGCGGCGTAGAACACCGACCTGAGGAACTGCGGCCAGTACTCGCTCAGCGCGTCCCAGTAGGTCGCGAAGTGCCAGGTGACCTTGTAGCCCTCTTCCAGGGAGCCCGTCTGGATCGACGTGGACCCCTGGTAGATCATCGGCAGCGCGAAGAAGACGACCAGCCAGAGGATGCCGGGCAGCAGTAGCCAGTACGGGGTCCACTTGCCGCGCCTGCGCGGGGCCTTCTTCGTCTCGGGTTCGGCGGGCGCGAGCGGCGGCGGCGCCTCGGAGAGCGTGGCCATCAGGCGGCCTCCTCCTCGGTGCCGGCGTCGATGTCCTGGGCGGCGTCGAGGCCGAAGGTGTGCGCCGGGCTCCAGTGCAGGACGACGTCGGCGCCCGGGACCAGGCGGCCGTCGCGCTCGACGTTCTGCACGTACACCGCGAACTCGGGGCAGACCGCGCTGTCGATGACGTACTGCGTGGACACGCCGATGAAACTCGCGTCGGCGACCTTCCCGGTGATCCGGTTGCGGCCCTCGGGGATGGAACCCGCGTCGTCGGCGTGGGTGAGGGAGATCTTCTCGGGCCGGACCCCCACCAGCACCTTCCCGCCGGTCGTGGTCGGCGCCGAACATCGCGCCTCGGGCAGCACCAGCTTGCCGCCGCCGGCCTTGAGGACGATGTCGTCGCCGCTCTTCGAGTCGACCTCGGCCTCGATCAGGTTCGAGGTGCCGAGGAAGTTCGCGACGAACGTGGTGTTCGGGTTCTCGTAGAGGTCGGCGGGCGAGCCGAGCTGCTCGACGCGGCCCGCGTTCATCACGGCGACCGTGTCGGCCATGGTCATGGCCTCCTCCTGGTCGTGCGTGACGTGCACGAAGGTGATGCCGACCTCGGTCTGGATCCGCTTGAGCTCCAGCTGCATCTGGCGGCGCAGTTTGAGGTCGAGGGCGCCGAGCGGCTCGTCGAGGAGGAGCACCTTGGGGTGGTTGATCAGCGCGCGGGCCACCGCGACCCGTTGCTGCTGGCCGCCGGAGAGCTGGTGCGGCTTCTTGCGCGCCTGCTCGCCGAGCTGGACCAGCTCCAGCATGTCCTCTACCTGCTTCTTCACGCTCTTGATGCCCCGCCGCCGCAGGCCGAAGGCGACGTTCTCGAAGATGTCCAGGTGCGGGAAGAGGGCGTACGACTGGAAGACCGTGTTCACCGGCCTCTTGTACGGCGGCAGATGGGTCACGTCCTGGTCGCCGAGGTGCACGGTGCCGGTGGTCGGCTCCTCGAGCCCCGCGATCATGCGCAGGGTGGTGGTCTTGCCGCAGCCGGAGGCACCGAGGAGCGCGAAGAAGGAGCCCTGCGGCACGGTCAGGTCCATCGGCTGTACGGCGGTGAAGCCGTTGTCGTAGGTCTTGCCGATGCCGGTGAGGCGGACGTCGCCGCTGCTGTCTGTCGTCATGGTGTCGTCACGCCCCTGTGAGCTTCGCGAACTTCTGCTGGTAGGCCGTCTCTTCCCTCGAGCTCAGGGCGCGGAAGGCGTGGGACTTGGCCTGCATGGCTTTGTCGGGAACGATCAGCGGGTTGTCGGCCGCCGACTTGTCGATCTTGGCAAGGTACGGCTGCACGTCCGCCACCGGACTGACGTAGTTGACGTAGGCGGAGAGTTCGGCGGCCGGTTGGGGCTCGTAGTAGTAGTCGATGAGCCGCTCGGCGTTCGTCTTGTGGCGCGCCTTGTTGGGAACCAGCAGGTTGTCGGTCGACGTCATGTAGCCGCTGTCCGGGATGACGTACGCGACGTCCGGGTTGTCGGCCTGGAGCTGCACGATGTCGCCGCCCCAGGCGACACAGGCCGCCAGGTCGCCCTTGCTGAGGTCCGAGGTGTAGTCGTTGCCGGTGAACCGGCGGATCTGCCCCTTGTCGACGGCCTTCTGCAGGCGGGCGATCACCGCGTCGTAGTTGTCGGTGGTGAACTTCGCCGGGTCGATGCCCATGTCGAGCATGGTCATGCCGACGGTGTCGCGCATCTCGGTCAGCAGACCGACGCGGCCCTTGAGCGCGGGGTTGTCGAGCAGGTCGGAGACCGACTTCACCTCGACGCCGTTCAGTGCCTTCTTGTTGAAGGCGACGACCGTGGAGATGCCCTGCCAGGGGTACGAGTAGGCCCGGCCCGGGTCCCAGTCGGGGGCGCGGAACTGGTCCGACAGGTTGGCGAACGCGTGCGGCAGGTTGGACGCGTCCAGCTTCTGGACGTAGCCGAGCCGGATCATGCGGGCGGCCAGCCAGTCGGTGAGGACGATCAGGTCGCGGCCGGTGTCCTGGCCGGCGGCGAGCTGCGGCTGGATCTTGCCGAAGAACTCGTCGTTGTCGTTGATGTCCTCGGTGTACTTCACCGTGATGCCGGTCCGCTTGCGGAACGCGTCCAGCGTGGGGTGCGTCTTGCCGCTGTCGTCCACGTCGATGTACTCGGGCCAGTTGGAGAAGTTGACGACCTTCTCCGTGGCCGAGTGGTCGTCGGCGGAGACCCCGCCCTGGGACTTGCCGGCCGCGGGGATGCCGCAGGCGCTCAGCGCCCCGGCGCCGCCCACCGCGAGCGCGCCGCCCAGGAACGACCGGCGGGCCAGGGCGGCCCGGCCGGTGCGGAGACTGCGCCGCATCGCGGCCGCTTCGACCGGGGTCGGGCGGTCGGGCTCGTACTGCCTCATACGCTTGGTGCCCTTTCGGGAAGGGGGCCGTGACGAACGGCCGGAGATCTGACTATCGGTCCCCGAAGATCGTGCGGTGCCAGTCCTTCCGCGACACCGCCGTGTTGTCGAACATTACGTGCTTGACCTGGGTGTACTCCTCGAACGAGTACGCCGACATGTCCTTGCCGAAGCCGGACGCCTTGTAGCCGCCGTGCGGCATCTCGCTGATGATCGGAATGTGGTCGTTGACCCACACGCACCCCGCCTTGATCTCGCGGGTCGCGCGGTTCGCCCGGTAGACGCCGCCGGTCCACGCGGAGGCTGCCAGACCGTACGGGGTGTCGTTGGCCAGCCGGATGCCCTCATCATCACCGTCGAACGGCAGAACGACCAGCACCGGCCCGAAGATCTCGGACTGGACGATCTCGCTGTCCTGCGGCGCGTCGGCGACCAGGGTCGGCCGGTAGTACGCGCCGGCCTTCAGTTCCCCGCCCGGGGCCTCTCCGCCGGTCACCACGCGCGCGTAGCCGCGCGCCCGCTCCACGAACCCGGCGACCCGGTCCCGCTGGGCGTGCGAGATCAGCGGCCCGAGGTCGGTACCGGGCGCGAACGGGTTCCCGAGCCGCACGGTCTCCATCAGGGCGGCCGTCCGCTCCACGAAGGCCTCGTAGAGCGGGCGCTGGACGTACGCGCGCGTGGCGGCGGTGCAGTCCTGCCCGGTGTTGATGAGCGCGCCCGCGACGGCGCCGTTGACGGCCGCCTCCAGATCCGCGTCGTCGAAGACCACGAACGGCGCCTTGCCGCCGAGTTCCAGGTGGAGCCGCTTCACGGTCGCGGTGGCGACCTCGGCGACCCGCTTGCCGACACCGGTGGACCCGGTGAAGGAGGTCATGGCCACGTCGGGGTGCCCGACGAGGTGCTCACCGGCCACCTGCCCCGTCCCGGTGACGATGTTGATCACACCGTCCGGGATCCCGGCGAGCGTGGCGGCCTCGGCGAAGAGCAGCGACGTGAGCGGAGTCAGCTCGGCCGGCTTGAGCACGATCGTGTTGCCGGCGGCGATCGCCGGGAGGATCTTCCAGGCGGCCATCTGGAGCGGATAGTTCCAGGGCGCGATGGAGCCGACGACGCCGATGGGCTCGCGACGGATGTACGACGTGTGGTCACCGGAGTACTCGGCGGCGGCCTGACCCTGCAGATGCCGGGCGGCACCCGCGAAGAACGCGGTGTTGTCGATGGTCCCCGGTACGTCGAACTCGCGCGTGAGCTTCAGCGGCTTGCCGCACTGGAGGGACTCGGCACGGGCCAACTCCTCCGCCCGGTCGGCGAGCACGGCGGCGAAGCGGTGCAGCGCGTCCGACCGGTCGCCGGGCGTGGTCCCGGACCAGCCCGGAAAGGCGTCCCGCGCGGCCGCCACGGCCCGGTCGACGTCCTCCGGGCCGGCCAGCTCGTACGTGTACACGTCCGTGCCGGTGGCCGGGTCGACGACGGCGTGCGTACGCCCCGACGTGCCCTTGGCGAACCGTCCCGCGATGTACTGCGCGCCGCCCGCGAGCCGTTCCTGCGCGGGGAAGGTCTCCGGGGTGGCGGTGCCCGGGTTGTCCATGTCGCTTCTCCTCCGCCGTGACCCCCGTCCCGAGAGGCGGGTGGCGTAGCTCCGGCTCGATTTGACTGCCGATCCTGACAGAGCAGGGGGCGACCAACAAGTGATTCCGTTGTTGCCTTTTGGTTACGCGACGGAATCTGTCGACCAGGTGTCGAGTCGGCTGGGAAAAGGGGGGACGGAGTGTCAGTGGTGGCTGCCAGACTGGCGTGCATGGCGAAGATCGATTCTGTGGAGGCCCTGATCAGGGCGGTCCAGGCGGGGGCCAGAATCAGGTACCTGCACTTCTGGGGACACCGGCCGCGGCCGGACGGGCAGGTTTCGGCGAGCTGCCTGAGCCAGTGGTGGCCGGCGCCCTTCGTGGTCGACGGCGTCGAGTACCCGACCGCCGAGCACTGGATGATGGCGGCCAAGGCCCGGCTCTTCGGGGACGCGGAGGCGGAGCGCGCGGTCCTGGCGGCGGGTCACCCCGCCGAGGCGAAGAAGGCGGGCCGACTGGTCCGGGGCTTCGACGAGACGACGTGGGAGCGCGAGCGCCTCGGCATCGTCACCCAGGGCAGCGTCCACAAGTTCGCCGCCGCACCCGAGCTGCGCGACTTCCTCCTGGCGACCGGCGACCGGGTCCTGGTGGAGGCCAGCCCGCTGGACCGCGTCTGGGGCATCGGCCTGGCGGCGACCGACGCGGCGGCGGAGGACCCGGGGCGCTGGCGGCGGCTGAACCTGCTCGGGTTCGCGCTGATGGCGGCAAGGAACCAACTCCAGTCCGACGCTCCCGGTCCCACACAAAGAAGCGCGGGACTGCCGACCGACGGGATCTGGCCCACCTGCACGGGCACGGGACTGCCGACCGACGGAACCTGGCCCACCCGCACGGGCACGGGACTGCCGACCGACGAGACCCGGCCCACCTGAAGGGGCGCGAGACTTCGCGACCGACGACACCCGGCCCACCTGAAGGGGCGCGAGACTTCCCGACCGACGAGACCCGGCCCACCTGAAGGGGCGCGAGACTTCCCAACCAACGAGACCCGGCCCACCTGAAGGGACGTGAGACTTCCCAACCGACGGGACCAGCCCCACCTGCAAGGACGCGGGACTTCCGACCGACGGGACCAGCCCCACCTGAAGGGGCGCGAGACTTCCCAACCAACAGGACCAGCCCCACCTGCAAGGACGCGGGACTTCCGACCGACGGGACCAGCCCCACCTGAAGGGGCGCGAGACTTCCCAACCAACAGGACCAGCCCCACCTGCAAGGACGCGAGACTTCCCGACCGACGGGACCTCCCCCACCTGAAGGGGCGCGGGGAACTGCGCGACCAGCCCCCACCGGCCCGCACCCGAACAACGACGCACGCGGCCTCTACTGGCTGCCCCGGCTCCCCGCCACCACGATCAGCGTGACGAACGCGACGACCAGCACCAGCCCCGCCGACCCGCAGATGATCCCGGCCAGCGCCTGCCCACCGTTCGTCGCCTCCCCCCGCCGCACCCGCCTCCGGCCGATCGACCCGAACACGATCGCCAGCACGCCCATCACGAACGCGACGGGCGCCAGGCAGAACCCGATCGCGCTGATGATCCCGGTCACCATGGCGGCCGTACCCAGCCCGTTGTTCGGCATCGGCTGCATACCGGGCCACCCGCCGTACCCGCCGTACCCGCCGGGCCCCACCGGATACGACGGCAGCGCCTGGCCCGGATACGGGCCGGGATAGCCGTACGGGACCGGCCCCGGCCCGTTCGGGGCGATCGGCGGTGGCGGCACCGCCGCACTCTGCGGCTGCTGGGCCGCAGGCGGAGCGTAGGGGTTCGGCGGCGCGTTCGGGCCAGGCGCCGCGAACGGGTTCACCGGCGGGGCCGGGACCGTGCCGGACGGCGCGGCGAAGGCGTTGGCCCAGCCCTGCGGCGGCGCGTCGGCGGGGGCGGCCGGCCCCGGTACCGCCGCGACCGTCCGCTGGTCGTGAACCGAGGGCGGTGCCACCGGCGCCGCGGGCACCCCGGACCCGGCCGCCCCCTCCCCGGCGGCCTCCCCCTTGTCCAGCCGTATCTTCGAAGACTCCGGCACCTCGTCAGCCATCGTGCGACGTCCCCCTCCTCCTGCGCGCATGCCGCCGTCATGGTACGGCCCTGGCCCCGCCGGACCGCGGCCCGGCCCGTCCGGCCTACCATGACCCCCGAGTCACCGATCAGCCGATCACCGCGCAGGGCCCCACGGCCGTACCCCGCCGCAGGCGGCCCGCGCCGTTCCGGGGAGGAACCCTTGACCGACCGCCACACCGACCCCGCAGCGCCGCGCGACACGCACGACGTGCACGACGTGCACGCCTTCATCGCCGGACTGCCCAAGGCCGAACTGCACGTCCACCACGTCGGCTCCGCCTCCCCCCGCATCGTGTCGGAACTGGCCGCGCGGCACCCGGACTCCAAGGTCCCGACCGATCCCGAGGCCCTGGCCGACTACTTCACCTTCACGGACTTCGCCCACTTCATCGAGGTCTACCTGTCGGTGGTCAACCTGATCCGCACGCCCGAGGACGTACGGCTGCTCACCTACGAGGTGGCGCGTGACCTCGCCCGGCAGCAGGTGCGCTACGCCGAGCTGACGATCACCCCGTTCTCGTCGACCCGGCGCGGGATCGACGCGCGGGCCTTCATGGACGCGATCGAGGACGCGCGGAAGGCGGCCGAGGCCGAGTTCGGCACGGTGCTGCGCTGGTGCTTCGACATCCCCGGCGAGGCGGGCCTGGAGGCCGCCGAGGAGACGGCACGGCTGGCGACCGACGACCGGCTGCGCCCGGAGGGCCTGGTCTCGTTCGGTCTCGGCGGCCCCGAGATCGGCGTGCCGCGGCCGCAGTTCAAGCCGTACTTCGACCGGGCGATCGCGGCCGGTCTGCGCTCGGTCCCGCACGCGGGCGAGACCACCGGCCCCGGCACGGTCTGGGACGCGCTGACCCACCTGCGCGCCGAGCGCATCGGCCACGGCACCAGCTCCGCACAGGACCCGAAGCTCCTCGCCCACCTCGCCGAGCACCGTATCGCCCTCGAGGTGTGCCCGACCTCCAACATCGCCACCCGCGCGGTCCGCGCCCTCGAAGACCACCCGATCAAGGACTTCGTGGCCGCCGGTGTCCTGGTCACGGTCAACTCCGACGACCCGCCGATGTTCGGCACCGACCTCAACAACGAGTACGCGGTCGCCGCCCGTCTCCTCGGCCTCGACGAGCGCGGCCTCGCGGATCTCGCGAAGAACGCGGTGGAGGCGTCCTTCCTGGACCTGCCGGGCAAGGCGAGGATCGCGGCCGAGATCGACGCGTACACGAAGGCGTGGCTCGCCCCCTGACGTGGCCTGAGAGCATGGGCGCATGCAGACCGTGACCGCCGTGGCCCACCGCGGCGACCCCTACCGCATTCGCGAGAACACGCTCGACTCCCTGCGTTCCGCGCTCCACCGGGGCGCGGACGCGGTGGAGACCGACGTGCGGCTCACCCGTGACGGCGTTCCCGTCCTCCTGCACGACGCCACCCTCAAGCGGCTGTGGAAGCACGACCGCCCCCTGCACACCCTGTCGGCGGACGAGGTGCGCGGCCTCACCGCGGGCGGCGTCCCGACCCTGGCCGAGGCGCTGGCGGCGACGGAGGGCAGCCGGGTGATGCTCGACCTGCCCGGCGACCCGGGCGAGCGGGCGGTGACGCGGATCGTGGCCGTGGCCAGGGAGTGCGACGCTACCGACCGCGTGTACTACACGGGCGACGCCGTCACGATGCTGGCGGTCCGGGCGGCCGACCCGTCCGCCGAGATCGCCCTGACCCGCAAGACCCTGGCGCCGGTCCGCCCCGCACTGCTGGACGTGATCCGCCCCCGGTACCTGAACTACCGCTTCACCCTGCTCGACCATGCCCTGGTCGAACACGTCCACCGCACCGGCCACCTGGTCTCCTGCTGGACCCCGAACACCCGCCGCTCACTGCGCCGCCTGCTGGACATCGGCGTCGACTCGATCACGACCAACAGGGTGGACGTACTCGACGCCCTTCGCTGAAGGCACCCCCTGCTGAGGGCCTCCTGACGGTCGCTGGGCGGGATCGCCCCCCGCGGAGGCCCGTACACCACGTCCTTCTCCACCGCATCCCACGACGACGGGAAGACGCTCACCCCGTATTGGGCCCCCGTCCGTTCACCGTGAACGTCACGCCGCCGTCGACGTAGTAGTACTCGTTCCGCCACATCTGCTGAGCACCGACCGGCAGCACGGCGTACCCGGTCGAGGAGCTTCCCGTCCCCGTCGCGGACGTGTCCGTCGTACTCACCCGGCCGTCTATGCGCCGCACTCGCCCCCTCCACGACGCGACACGGAAGATCTTCCTCCTCCCAGCCCGGTCCAGGACGGCACGACCAGGCCAGGAAGAGGAAGGGGACGGCGAGGGAGTGGACTCCGGCGCCCGCGGTACCGCACGGGGGATGCGCCGGGCCTGCCGCTTGCGCCGGAGGGAGTCGGCCGGCCGTCCCAGTGGGCGGTCAGCTCGTGCAGTACGGGGCAGGCCCCGTCCTGCGCGCGCATGATGCCCCGCGAGGTCTCCAGCCGTTCCTTCGTCCGCTGCACGCGGACGGCGCACCACGGAGACATCAGGTGCCGGTCCTCGGCGTCCAGCCGACGCACGGGCGCCGCGACTTCCCACCACCGCCCCCCCCAACTGGAGACGCAGTGCGCTGAGTTCGGTGAACTCGGCGGCGCCGCCGGGACCGCCTCGTCCAGTTTCCGGTCCGGTCCGCGGCCTGTGCGGCGAGTGCGCCCTTCCTGCGGGCCGTGGCCGCGATCACCCGGTCCTCGCCGAGCAGGCGTTGCATCCGCCGCACGGGAGGCAGGACCCCCTTCCCTCGCCGCTGCCGGCTGGTGCTGCGGCCCGCCGGGATGCGGGACACCTACTTCCCGGGCACCGACCCGCGCATCCGGGGCCCGCACAACCACGGCTACCAGAAGGTGACGAAGGCCGACGGGACGACGGCGTTCGTGGACGTCACCGAGTGGAACCAGGCGGACCGGTTCGCGGCCGGGGACATGATCTCCACCACCGCCGACCTGGAGCGGCTGCTCACCGCCCTCTTCCGGGGGCGCATCGTGCCGCCGGGACCGCAGCTGGAGGAGATGTTCACGGTCCCCGCGGGCATCGAGGGCGCCACCTACAGCGCCGGGCTGCAGCGCTTCGCGTACGAGGGCCGGGTGTACTGGGTCAAGTCGGGTGCCCGGTACGGCTACAGCGCGGTCGTCGCCGGGACCCGGGACCTGAGCCGGACCCTCGTCTACTCCGTCGGCGCCACCGACGCGAAGGGCGAGGACACCAACCCGGTCGCCCAGCGGATCGCGCTGGCCGCGCTCGGGTAGGCGGGGCCGGGGTGCCCTCCACCGCGGTGAGTACGGCGCTCTGGTACCCCGGAACCACTCCCCGGCCGAAGATTCCCCCGGGGTCCCAGGGTCCGCGGGGCGGCAGCTGGACCGGCGGCACCCCTGGCTGCTCGACACCGTGCTGGTGCTGTTCATGGCGCCGGTCTGCCTGCCCGGCCTGCTGAAGATCGGGGCGCGCGACCGGATCCAGGCCGTGATCACGGCGTACGACGCCGGACTGGTCCGCGCCGAGCAGCGGCGCCCTCTCCCGGTGCGGCGACTCCAGGCGTAGCATGTGAACGAAACAGTTTCGTTCATGGGACGGACCTCGCATGGAGAAGACAGGCACGGTCTCCGTACTCGTCGTCAACGACCAATCCCTCCAGCGCCTCGCCCTGCGCATGCTCCTCGCCGCCGAGCCCGGCCTGACGGTGGTCGGGGAGGCGGCGGACGGGGACGAGGCGATCCGTGCCAGCGCGGCGCTCCGCCCCGACGTCGTCCTCATGGACAGCCAGGCGTCGGACGCCATCGACACCATCCGGCGCATCGCCCACCCCGCCGCCCGGACCCGCACCCCCTCCGCCGGTTTCACCGGCGAGGCCGCGGCCGGTTCCCGCGTCCCGCGAATCCTGATGCTGACCGCGGCCGAGCAGGAGGCGGACGCCCGGGCGGCCCTGCGGGCGGGCGCCGGCGGCTTCCTGCTCAACGACGCGGACCCGGCCGAACTGACCGCCGCCGTCCGGGTGGTGGCCGCCGGCGACGCCGTCATCACGCCCGGTCTGACCCGCGCACTCATCGACGCCGTACGCCAGCAGCACACCGTCCGCCCCCTCCCCCGCACCTCGGGGCTCGGCGCCCTCACCGGACGCGAGCGCGACGTCCTGATCGCGGTCGCCTCCGGCTGGACCAACGCCGAGATCGCGCAGTGGCTGTCGATCGCCCCGACCACCGTGAAGACCCACGTCAGCAACGTCCTCGCGAAGATCGGCGCCCGCGCCCGGGTGCAGGCGGTGACCTTCGCCTACGAGTCGGGGCTGATCCGGCCGGCGGCCTGAGCGGCAGCGCTCCAAAGGGGCGCTGCCGGCGGAACGCTCAGAAGCCCTCCCCGCCCACCGCCCTGCGGAACGCATCCGGCCGGTCGTGCTCCAGTCGGCCGTGTCCGGGGGCGTCCGTCGCGCCCCCCCAGAAGCGGCTCGGAGCGGCCCGGAGCGGCCCGGAGCGACTCGGCACGTCCCGCACGCGATGCTGGAAGCCTGACGGAAACGGCAAGGAGCCGATCATGACGACCCAGTGGAACGCCGGCGAGGGCCACATCGAGACCACCGCCCGCGGCCGTGCCGTGCTCTCCCAGCCCCAGCTCAACCGGGGCACCGCCTTCACCCCCGAGGAGCGCCGTGCGCTGGGCCTCGTGGGCCTGGTGCCCCCGGCGGTGCTGACCCTGGAGCAGCAGGCCGCGCGGGCGTACCAGCAGTACGCGGCACAGCCCACCGACCTGGCCAAGAACGTCAACCTCACCGCGCTGCACGACCGCAACCAGGTGCTCTTCTACCGCCTGCTCAGCGACCACCTCGACGAGATGCTGCCCATCGTCTACACCCCGACCGTCGGCAAGGCGATCCAGCGCTACAGCAACGAGTACCGGCGCCCGGCCGGCGTCTACCTGTCGGTGGACGCCCCGGAGGAGATCGAGGGCGCGCTCACCGCCGCCGGACTGGGCCCGGACGACGTGGACCTGATCGTCGCCACGGACGGCGAGGCGATCCTCGGCATCGGCGACTGGGGGGTGGGCGGCATCGACATCTCGGTGGGCAAGCTCGCCGTCTACACGGCCGCCGCCGGCATCGACCCGAACCGCACCCTCGCGGTCATGCTGGACGTCGGCACCAACCGCCAGGAACTCCTCGACAACCCGCTCTACCTCGGCAACCGGCACCCGCGCGTGGACCGGGAGACGTACGACGCCTTCATCGACGCCTACGTCAGCACCGCCCGCCGGCTCTTCCCGCACGCCCTGCTGCACTGGGAGGACTTCGGTCCCGCCAACGCCCGCCGCATCCTGGAGCGTTACCGCCCGACCGAGTTCACCTTCAACGACGACGTGCAGGGCACCGGTGCCGTCAACCTCGCCGCCGTGCTCTCCGGGGTGAAGGCCAGCGGGATCCCGCTGCGCGACCACCGGGTGGTGATCTTCGGCGCGGGCACCGCCGGCATCGGCATCGCCGACCAGCTGCGGGACGCCATGGCCGCCGACGGCCTGACCGCCCAGGAGGCCACCGCCCGCATCTTCGGCGTCGACCGGTACGGCCTGCTCACCGAGGACCAGCGGGACCTGCGCGACTTCCAGGTCCGCTACGCCCGTCCGGCCGCCGAGGTCGCCGGCTGGCAGCGGGACGAGAAGGTGGGCGGCATCCCACTGGCCGAGGTCGTGGCGCGGGTCCGGCCGACGGTCCTGATCGGCACCTCCGGCCAGGGCGGCTCCTTCACCGAGGAGATCGTCCGCACGATGGCCGCCCACGCCGAGCGGCCGATCATCCTGCCGATGTCCAACCCGACGGACCTGGCCGAGGCGGTCCCGGCCGACCTGCTGGCCTGGACCGACGGCCGCGCCCTGATCGCCACCGGCAGTCCGTTCCCCCCGGTCGAGCGGGACGGGGTCCGGTACCTGATCGGACAGGCCAACAACGCGCTGGTCTTCCCGGGCCTCGGGCTCGGCGCGATCGTCGCCCGGGCCACCCGGGTCACCGACGGCATGCTGGTCGCCGCCGCGCACGCCGTCGCCGGGCAGACGGACGCCGACGGCCCCGGCGCGCCGATCCTGCCCCTCACCGACCAGCTGCGCGAGACCTCGGTCGCGGTCGCCGTGGCGGTGGCCCGTGCCGCGGCCGCCGACGGGGTGGCCGGCACGACCGTCGACGACTCCGTCGAGCAGCGGGTCAGGGCCGCCATGTGGCAGCCGGCGTACCCGCCCGTCAAGGCCGTCTGACCCGCCCGCGTCCCTCAGCCGAGCCCGGCGGGGGCGGTGCGGACGTCCGCCGCCGGGCGCGGTGCGAGACCGGCCTCCTGCGCGGAGTAGGCGGAGGCGAAGGTGAAGGCGCGCGCCGAGGGTCCGTGTGCGCGCAGGTCGGCCAGCCGTTCCAGGGCCTCGCCGGTGGTCGGGAGGTGACCGGCGGGGACCCACCAGAGCACCAGATGCGCCTCGACGTGCCGCTGGAACCATTCGCGCCGGCGCCGCATGACGTCCAGGTGCGCACTGCGGTAGGTGAAGCCCCACAGCGCCTCCTGGGTCTCCCACACCGTCAGGTTGACGATGACGTCCTCGCCCGCCGGGCGCAGCGCGGTGGCGTCGGCCGCCCCGTCCTCCACGAGCCGCCACACGAAGCCGGGCGCGTTGTCGGCAGCGGCGTTCACCGTGTCGAGCATGCCGACGAACGGCGCCATGCGCGGGTCGTCGAGGGGGAAACGGAGCGTGGCGACATTCAGTTGGGCGACGTGGGCTGCGTACGCGGATGCGGTCATGGCCTCATACCAGCACGCACCCCCTTCTATGTCAATCAGTGTTGTTTTTAGAATCAGTTGTCAGGCTTCCCCGTCGGCGGGTTCGGCGGCACGTTCCACCACCACGCAGCACTCGCCCGGCCGCGCGGCCATGCGGGCCCGGACGGGACCGTCGGTGCCGAGCAGCCCCTCCAGCAGTGCGAGGTTCATCCCGCAGACGAGCGGCGGGAAGCGTTCGGCGACGGCGTGGAAGGGGCAGTTGCGCATCCGGACGACGGCCGCGTCCCCCGCGCTCCCCTCGCCTTCGGCTCCTTCCAGGTGTGGTTCGTAACCTCGGGCCGCAAGCACCTCGATGGCTTCTTCGAGGCCGCCGCAGGGGGCCGCCGAGCCGCGCAGGACCTCGCCGCGGCGACGCGCGGCCGCACAGAGCCCGGCGTCCAGCCCCGCCTGCTCGGCGGCTTCGGCGAGCAGTTCGGCGGCGGTGCGGTAGTCGCGGGCGGGCAGTGACACCGCCCGCTCCTCCGGGGACCGCGTGTACACCTTGGCCGGGCGGCCCGCGCCCGGCCCCGAGCGCCCGGTCAGCCGCCGGCTGCCGGTGTCGAGCAGTCCGGCCTCGGCCAGCCGGTCCAGGTGGTGCGCGGCGAGCGTGCGCGCCACCCCGGTCGCCTCGGCGGCCTCGTTGCGGCCGACCTCGCGGCCCTGCGCGGCCACGTACTCGTACAGTCGGCGCCGCACCGGATCCTGCAACGCCGCGATCGCCTCGATGTCGTTCACTCGTCCATTCTAGGAACAACGCAGGTTGGATATAGAACGGCCGCGGCCGGACCGGGGCGGACGAGGCCAGCCGCTGCCGGCCCGCCGACGACACCGCCCAACCGCCGACTCCGGCTCACGCGAGGACGGGCACACGCCACGCCCCCCAACGCGAGGACGGGCCACGCCGCGGCGGCCGGCGCGATGACGGGCAATTGACGGCCCCGATGACGGCCAATTGAGGGATTCGAGGGCTTCACCAATCCCCTTCGCGACCCTAGCGTTGCGACCACCAGAACGGTCTGGCCTCGGGCACGACCGTGCCCGACGCGCCGATCGGTCTCGTGCCCGCGGCGTCGCCGGCAGCCCCCAACCGGCACCACCGAAAGGCCACGGCATGACCATCCCGCAGCTGAACCGGATCGCCGGTGCTCCCATCTCCTGGGGCGTGTGCGAAGTGCCCGGCTGGGGCTACCAGCTGACGCCCGAGCGGGTGCTGCGGGAGATGCGCGAGGTCGGCCTGGCCGCCACCGAGTTCGGCCCGGACGGCTTCCTGCCCGCCGCCCCCGACGCCATGGCCCGCGTCCTGGCCGACCACGACCTGCACGCCGTCGGCGGCTTCACCCCGCTCCTCCTGCACGTCCCCGGCCACGACCCGCTCCCCGAGGCGGAACAGCTCCTGGCGAACTACGCCGCCTCCGACGCCGAGGTCCTCGTCCTCTCCGCGATCACCGGCCAGGACGGCTACGACTCCCGCCCCGACCTCGACGCCGACGGCTGGAAGCTGCTCCTCTCCAACCTCGACCGGCTCACCGCGCTGGCCGCCGAGCGCGGGGTGCGTGCGGTCCTGCACCCGCACGTCGGCACGATGATCGAGAACGGCGACGAGGTCCGCCGCGTCCTGGAGGACTCGTCGATCTCCCTCTGCCTGGACACCGGCCACCTCCTCATCGGCGGCACCGACCCGGCCGAACTCACCCGGCAGGCCCCCGAGCGCATCGCCCACACCCACATGAAGGACGTGGACGCCGCCCTCGCCGCCAAGGTGCAGTCCGGCCGCCTCACCTACACCGACGCCGTGCGCGCGGGCATGTACCGCCCGCTGGGCTCCGGCGACGTCGATGTCGAGGCCATCGTCGGGCACCTCGCGGGCCGCGGCTACGACGGCTGGTACGTCCTCGAACAGGACACCATCCTCACCGCGGAGCCCAAGGAGAAGGGCCCGGTCGAGGACGTGTGGGCCAGCGCCGAACACCTGCGTGCGGTACTGCGGGCCGTCGCGTAGCGGTATCCGGCCGCGCAGCCGGCGCAAGCGGTGGCTCCCGGTGAATCCCGGTGGAGACCGGGGACGAGGGACGCCGAGGCACAAGGACACCGAGGATCTGGTGGCCACCTGCCGGACCACGGCGGGCGACGCCGACCCGGCCGGCGCCGGCCGACGCGGTCCGCTGGGCCCGCGCGAGCGGGCCGAAGCCGCGAGCGCGGCCGGGTTCGGGGGTTCGTCCTGCTGCACGCGAACCTGCTGGTCGCCGAGCGCGCGCACGGGCTCGCGGGCATCAGGTCGATCTTCGAGGACAACGGCCTCGTGCACATCGAACCGTCGGCCCTGGCCCACCGTCCCGGCGCGACCCCAGAGGGGCCGTCGGTCAGCCGGTGACGGGGGCGACCTCGACGCTGTCGCTGTCGGGAGCCCATGACGAGGAGTTCGAGAACTTCAGGGTGTTGGCGCCGGCTTGAGGCTGACGGTGGTCGGCAGTGTCCAGTAGTCCTTCCAGCTGTAGGTGTCGCGGAAGGAAGGTCAGCGTGGTGGCGGTGCCGCCGTCGACCGACAGCTGGGCGGTGCGGGACTCGATGTTGGCGTGGTAACTGTCCGATCCCGCACAGTCGTTCCGGGCGTCTGCGCCTTGGCCGCGCCGGCCGGCGTGGCGTTCTCCGCCTCGCACCTGGTGACGCCGGTGGTGTCACCGGCGCCGTCCACCTTCAGGGCTCGGAGGGTCGGCGCGCTGCCGCTGTTCGGGGCGCCGGCGATCCGGTTGACGCCCGCACCGCGCCGTCGGAAACCCGGCGGCCAAGTCCGTGCTCGACAGGGCATCGGGACATGGCGGGCCGCTCCCTCGGCCTCCACCGGCTCCACCCTGCTCGGCGGCCGGAGCGACCGGATGCGCAGGGCGCACGTGCTCGGCTTCCACGCCCGCAGCGGACGGCTGCCGGGGCCGAGCGGATACGGGACACGTACCGACGCGACGCGACCGGTGCGTACGACCAGGTCACCCTCGCCGCAGCCGACGGGCGTCGCCGGACCGGGCCGCGGTCCGCGCTGCGAGGGGTCGCGGATCTTCCCGGATCCGCCATGTCTTGCGGTTTCCGCCGAGAACGCGGGCGACTGCTGTCAGCGGGTGTCATCGGCCGCACAGTGAATCCACCGGCGACGAGGCCGGACGGACGAAAGGTGCCCAGGATGCCGGAATTCAACGACGGGACCGCGGAGACCGAACTCCCGGCCGGTCCGGTCATGACCACGGACGTCGTGGTCGTGGGATCCGGACCGGCGGGCGCCGCGGCGGCCTTGGCGCTCTCCACGCTCGGCGTGGACAACATCATGATCACCAAGTACCGCTGGACGGCGAACACCCCGCGCGCCCACATCACCAACCAGCGCGCCATGGAGGTCTTCCGCGACCTCGGCATCGAGGACCAGGTGCTCGCCGACGCCACGGACCACGACCTCGTCGGCGACACGGTGTTCTGCACCAGCATCGCCGGGGAGGAGATCGGCCGGATCCACACCTGGGGCACCCGCCCGGACCGCGAGGCCGACTACCGGCTCTCCTCGCCCTGTCTCACCGTCGACATCCCGCAGACCTACCTGGAGCCGATCCTGGTCCGCAACGCCGCCAAGCGCGGCACCCAGGTGCGGTTCTCCACGGAGTACCTCTCCCACACCCAGGACGAGGACGGCGTCACCGTCGACGTCCTCGACCGGCTGACCGGGAAGGCGTACCTGATCCGCGCGAAGTACCTGATCGGCGCCGACGGCGCCCGCTCCATGGTCGCCGCCGACATCGGTCTGCCGTTCGAGGGGGCGATGGACATCGCCGGCTCGATGAACATCACCTTCAAGGCCGACATCAGCCGCTACGTCTCCCACCGGCCCTCGGTCCTGTACTGGGTGATCCAGCCCGGCTCGAACGTCGGCGGGATCGGCGCGGGGCTTGTCCGGATGGTCCGCCCGTGGAACGAGTGGCTGATCGTGTGGGGCTACGACATCAACGAGGAACCGCCGCAGGTCGACGAGGCGGCGGCGGTCCAGATCGTCCGCAACCTCCTCGGCATGCCGGACCTCGACGTCGAGATCACCGGCACCAGCCTGTGGGGCAACAACGAGATGTACGCCACCCTCCTGCACAGCGGCCGGGTGTTCTGCGCGGGCGACGCCGTCCACCGGCACCCGCCGAGCAACGGCCTCGGCTCCAACACCTCGGTGCAGGACGCCTACAACCTCGCCTGGAAGCTGGCCGCCGTCCTCAAGGGCCAGGCGGGTCCCTCGCTGCTCGACACCTACTCCGCCGAGCGGGCGCCGGTCGCCGAGCGGATCGTGAAGCGGGCCAACAGGTCGAGCCGGGAGTTCGTCGACATCTTCAAGGCCCTCGGTGTCCTCGACGCCACGACGGAGGCCGAGATGACGGCCGCGATCGAGGAACGCAAGGCCAACACCCCAGCGGGCGCCGCCAAACGGGCCGCGCTGGTGCGGGCGATGGACCTGAAGAACTACGAGTTCAACGCGCACGGCGTCGAACTCGGCCAGTTCTACGCCTCCTCGGCGATCCTCTCCGACGGCAGCACGCCGCCCGTCCCGTCGCGCGACCCCGACCTCTACTACGAGATGTCCACGGTGCCGGGCTCGCATCTGCCGCACGCCTGGGTCGGGGACAGCGCGCACCGCAAGGCGCTGATGGACCTGGCGCCGTACGACCGCTGGACGCTCATCACCGGCGTCGCGGGCGAGGCGTGGGAGGCCGCGGCCGAGAAGGTCGGCCAGGAACTCGGGGTGCCGCTGGCCACGGTCGTCATCGGCCCGGGCCGCGAGGTCACCGACCTCTACTACGACTGGGCCAAGCTGCGCGAGGTCGAGGAGAGCGGGGTGTTGCTGGTCCGCCCGGACAAGCACATAGCCTGGCGCGCCATGACCCTGCCGGACGACCCGGCGGGCCGGCTGCGCGACGCTCTGGCCGCCGTACTGGGAAGGGCCTGATCCGGTGCGCTTCGACCACGAGACCCTGCCGCAGCGCGTCCGGTTCGCGTCCGGCGCGGCGGCCGCCGGCCTGGCCGCCGAAGTGGAACTCCTCGGCGGCCTGCGGCCGATGGTGATCGCCGACCCGGCCGCGCGGGCCGTCGCCCGCGAGATCGCGGCCGGGCTGCCCGTCGCGCACTGGCACGACCGGGACGGCGATGTCGTCATGCACGTCCCGGTCGCGGTGGCCGAACGGGCCCGTGCGGCGGCGGCGGAACACGACGTGGACGTCCTGGTCGCCGTCGGTGGCGGCTCGACGACCGGTCTGGCCAAGGCGGTCGCCCTGACCTCCGGCATCCCGGTGGTCGCGGTGCCGACCACCTACGCCGGCTCCGAGGCCACCGCGGTCTGGGGCCTGACCGCGGACGCCCGCAAGACGACCGGTACCGACCCTCGGGTGCTGCCCCGCGCCGTCGTCTACGACGCCGCCCTCACCCTCTCCCTGCCGGTCGGCATGAGCGTGGCCTCGGGGCTCAACGCCCTCGCGCACTGCGTCGACTCGATGTGGGCGCCCCGCACCGACCCGATCGACCAGGCCCTCGCGGCCGAGGGCGTCCGTGCCCTGCGCACCGGGCTGCCGCTGATCGTCAAGGAGCCGGCGGGGCTGGACGGCCGGGAGCGGGCGCTGTACGGCGCGTACCTCTCCGCGACCGCCTTCGCGTCCGCCGGTTCCGGGCTCCACCACAAGATCTGCCATGTCCTCGGCGGCATGTTCGACCTGCCGCACGCCCAGACCCACGCCGTCGTCCTCCCCCACGTCCTCGCCTTCAACGCACCGCACGCCCCCGAGGCCGAGCGACGCCTGGCGGCGGCCTTCGACGCGCCGACGGCGACCACCGGACTGGCGCTGCTGTACGACGAGTTGGACCCGCCCCGCGCCCTACGTGACCTCGGTATGCCCGAGGACGGCATCACCCCGGCGGCGGAGGCGATCGTCGCCGCCGCCCCGCCCGACAACCCGCGGGCCGTCGCGCTCGAACCGGTCCTCCGGCTGGTGCGCGCGGCCTGGGAAGGAGCACGGCCATGACCGACCAGACCCAGGCCGCCGTCCCCGCCGAGCAGCAGGCGCGGGAGGCCGAGATCACCCGGCAGGTCCTCGACTCCTTCCGCGACTGCGCCGATCCCCGGCTCAAGGAGGTCATGGAGTCCCTGGTACGCCATCTGCACGCGTTCGTGCGGGAGGTGCGGCTGACCGAGGACGAGTGGCACAAGGGGATCGAGTTCCTCACCCGGTCCGGGCACATCACCGACGACCGGCGCCAGGAGTTCATCCTCCTCTCGGACGTGCTCGGCGCCTCCATGCAGACCGTCGCCGTCAACAACCAGGCGTACGGCGACGCCACCGAGGCCACCGTCTTCGGCCCCTTCTTCGTCGAGGACAACCCGGAGATCGAGAACGGCGGGGACATCGCGGCCGGCGCCGCCGGCGAACCCTGCTGGGTGGAGGGAACCGTCGCCGACAGCACCGGCAAGCCCGTCCCCGGTGCCCGCATCGAGGTGTGGGAGGCGGACGAGGACGGCTTCTACGACACGCAGTACGGCGACGACCGTACGGCGGCCCGTGCCCACCTGTTCACCGGGGCGGACGGCGGCTACCGCTTCTGGGGCCTGACCCCGACCCCGTACCCGATCCCCCACGACGGTCCGGTGGGCGAACTGCTGGCGGCGACCGGGCGCTCACCGATGCGGGCCTCCCATCTGCACTTCATGGTCAGTGCGCCCGGCCTGCGCACCCTGGTCACGCACATCTTCGTGAAGGGCGACGAACTCCTGGACCACGACGCGGTGTTCGGTGTGAAGGAGTCGCTGGTCAAGGAGTTCCGTCGGCAGCGGCCGGACACCCCGGCGCCCGACGGGCGGGACCTGGGAGGGCGCGCCTGGTCCCGGGTCGAGTTCGACATCGTGCTCGCACCGGACGGCGCCTGACCCACCCGGGCGGCCAGCACGTCCGGCACCTCCCAGGACGTCAGCCGTCCGCCTCGGCCGCCCGGGCCTCCCGCAGCACATCGGTGGCCCGCACCCCGTACCGCTCCTTGAACCGGTGCGAGAAGCGGGCCGCCGAACCGAAGCCGCAGCGCGCGGCCACCTCGGCGACGGTCAGGTTCCCGCCCCCGGCCAGCAGCGCCCGCGCCCCCTCCAGCCGGCGTGCCAGCAGGAACTGCGGGACGGTCGTCCCGCCGGCCGCGAACACCCGCGACAGGTGCCGCTCGCTGATCCCGGTGCCCTTGGCGATCCGGGCCGCGGTGAGCCCGCTGTCGCCCAGATGCTCCTCGGCGTAGGCCTTGGCCATCGCCAGGTGGACGGCGGAGAGCGCGGCCGGACGGCCGGTCACCACACCGGCGAGCAGCTCGAGCAGGGTGTCCTCGTCGACCGGCCGGAACCTCTGCGGGTTCACGGCGCGGCCGGCCAGCCGCGCCAGAGTCCTGGCCTGCAGGTCGCCGGTGCCGAAGTCGAACAGGCGGGGGCGGGCCACCGGATCCGGCCCGGCGACCTCCCGCCACACCTGCCGCGGCACCTTGACGGCCAGTTCCTCGAGGCCCTGGGAGAAGCCGCGCATGAAGGGCCGGTCCGCGTCGCACACGATCAGCTGGCCCGGCCGGACCACCTGTACGCCGTCGTCGTGGTAGAAAAAGGCCTCCCCGACCAGCGTCAGATAGCAGGCGATGGCCTCGGACGGCAGCTGCCGGACGACCGCGCGGGTGCGTTCGACGACGTGGGGATTCCCCGTCACCCGGGCCACATGCACCCTGGGCAGCTGCAGGTTGATCTCCGTCGCCTCCAGGACCTCGTCGTCGAGCGAACGGCAGCGCAGGCCGATCAACGCGGTCGCATTGTGGTCCTCCCACAGCGCCACACGCTGGGCCTCGGGCAGCCCCGCCGTGCTGAAACGCACGGGCCCCGACACCATGCCGGTCGTCATCTCCCCAGAGTATTCCCTCGGTGCCAAAAGCCGGAGGCCCGCGCCTCGCCCTCCTCCGGTCCCCGGGCTCGGCGCCGGGTGACGCAGGCCGGTCCGGGCCGCCGACGAGACATCTCTCCGGGCGGCCGGGGCACCGCCCCGCCCCCCCCCTACAACCCCACGATCTTGTTCCACCGCTTGGCGAACTCCACCCGTTCCGTCGACGTGATGTCCCGGGCGATCGCGAGTCGCTCGCGCATCGCCGTGTTGGGGAAGATCAGGGGGTTGTCGGCGAGGGCCGCGGTGTCCTTGTCCTTGGAGTCGGCGAGGACCTGCTGGGCCGCCGGGACCGGGCAGACGTAGTTGACCCAGGCGGCCAGCTCTGCGGCGACCTCCGGCTGGTAGTAGTGGTCGACGAGACGCTCCGCGTTGACCTTGTGGTCGGCGCGGTCCGGGATCATCAGGGAGTCGGACCAGAGCTCCGCCCCCTCCTCGGGGACGACGAAGCGGATGTCGGGGTTGTCGGCCTGGAGCTGGATGACGTCGCCCGAGTAGGCCTGGCAGGCCAGGACGTCGCCGCTGACCAGGTCCTTCGTGTAGTCGTTGCCGGTGAAGCGGCGGATCTGGCCGCGGTCCACCTCCCGCTGCACCTCGTCGCAGACGGCGTAGAAGTCGTCGGCCGTCCACTTGGTGATGTCCACGCCGTTGCCCTGCATGAGCAGCGCGAAGGCCTCGTCGAGGCCGGAGAGCAGGGTCACCCGGCCCTTGAGGTCGCTCGCCCACAGGTCCTTGACGTGCCGGATCTCGCGGCCCAGCTTCCTGCGGTTGTACGCGATGCCGGTGATGCCCGACTGCCACGGCACGGTGTAGAGGCGGCCGGGGTCGAAGGCGGGCGAGCGGAGCAGCGGGTCCAGGTACTTCGCCACGTTCGGCTGGTGGGCGCGGTCCATCTTCTGGACCCAGCCCAGGCGGACGAACCGCGCGCACATCCAGTCGCTGATGACGATGAGGTCGCGGCCGGTGGACTGGTGGTTCATCAGCGCGGGACTGATCTTGCCGAAGAACTCGTCGTTGTCGTTGATCTCCTCGATGTAGTCGACGGAGATCCCGCTGCTCTTCTCGAAGGCGTCGAGGGTGGGCCGCTTGTTCGGGTTGCCGTCGTCGACGTCGATGTACAGCGGCCAGTTCGCGAAGACCAGCTTGTGGTCCGCGGCGGACACGTCGGTCACGGCGCGGTCGCCGGCCTTGACGTAGGCGGCGGGCACCCCGCAGCCCGCCAGCGCGCCGAGCGCGGCGGTGCCGCCGAGCGCGCGCAGCAGGGAGCGACGGGAGAGCGCGGGCGTCTGGGAGGAGGTCTGGGGCACGCCCGAAGCATGTCGCGCCCGCGTCTCACCGGGCAATCGACGCTGCGTCGAGCCACCTGACGCGGACCCGACACCTTGTCGATGCCCCGGATCAACACGGAGTTGCTTCGAAACCCCGGCGCGCACAGCGCCCCGAAAGGGGCGCGGGGAACTGCGCGACCAGCCCCCACACACCCGCACCCGACCTACAACCCGGCCTACGGCCTACGGCTTACGCGTCCAGCGACGTCATCACGTGCTTGATCCGCGTGTAGTCCTCGAACCCGTACCCGGACAGGTCCTTGCCGTACCCCGACTTCTTGAAGCCGCCGTGCGGCATCTCCGCGACGAGCGGAATGTGCGTGTTGATCCACACGCAGCCGAAGTCCAGCTTCTTCGACATCCGCATCGCGCGCCCGTGGTCCTTGGTCCACACCGAGGACGCGAGCGCGTACTCGACGCCGTTGGCCCAGTTCACGGCCTGGTCCTCGTCCGTGAAGGACTGGACGGTGATGACCGGCCCGAAGACCTCGTTCTGGATGATCTCGTCGTCCTGCTTGAGGCCGGAGACGACGGTCGGCGCGAAGAAGTAGCCCTTGTCGCCGACCCGCTGCCCGCCGGTCTCGACCTTCGCGTGCGCCGGGAGCCGCTCGATGAAGCCGGAGACCTGCTTGAGCTGGTTCGGGTTGTTCAGCGGTCCGAACAGCACGTCCTCGTCGTCCGGCTGGCCGGTCTTGGTCTCGGCGGCGGCCTTCGCGAGCGCCGCGACGAACTCGTCGTGGATGGACTCCTGGACGAGCACCCGGGTCGCCGCCGTACAGTCCTGGCCGGCGTTGAAGAAGCCCGCCACCGAGATGTCCTCGACGGCCTTGGCGATGTCGGTGTCCTCGAAGACGACGACCGGCGCCTTGCCGCCCAGCTCCAGGTGGACCCGCTTGAGGTCCTTGGACGCGGACTCGGCGACCTGCATGCCGGCCCGCACGGAGCCGGTGATGGAGGCCATCGCCGGGACCGGGTGCTCGACCATCGCACGACCGGTGTCACGGTCGCCCGTGACGACGTTGAAGACGCCCTTCGGCAGGATCCCGCCGATGATCTCGGCCATCAGGACGGTCGAGGCCGGGGTGGTGTCCGACGGCTTCAGGACCACCGTGTTGCCCGCGGCGATCGCCGGGGCGAACTTCCACACGGCCATCATCATCGGGTAGTTCCACGGCGCGACCTGCGCGCAGACACCGACCGGCTCGCGGCGGACGATGGAGGTCATGCCCTCCATGTACTCGCCGGCCGACCGGCCCTCCAGCATCCGGGCCGCGCCCGCGAAGAACCGGATCTGGTCGACCATCGGCGGGATCTCCTCGGAGCGGGTGAGCCCGGTCGGCTTGCCCGTGTTCTCCACCTCCGCCGCGATGAGTTCCTCGGCCCGCTCCTCGAACGCGTCCGCGATCTTCAGCAGGGCCTTCTGCCGCTCCGCGGGCGTGGTGTCGCGCCAGCCCGGGAAGGCCGCGGCCGCGGCCGCCATCGCCGCGTCGACGTCGGCCTCGCCGGACAACGGGGCGGTCGCGTACGCCTCGCCGGTCGCCGGGTTGACCACCTCGGTGGTCCGTCCGTCGGCGGCGTCCCGGAACTCACCGTCGATGTAATTGCGCAGACGACGCAGCTCGGTGCTCACTGCCGGCCCTCCAAGTTCGGGTGTCCATTGACTGAGACACCCACAGTAATCCGAGATCCCACGTTTTCAACACCCCCACAGCCGCCGCATCTGCGAAATCCGCAATCCGTGGCACCTCAAACAACGAATTTCATCGATACGGCCTTGCGGAACCGTCGAGACGTCGTGCACAGTGAGGTCGTGGCCAGTCGAAGCGCAGACCAGAGGGACTCGTCCCGCGAGTCCAGGAACGGCACCCCGCAGTTGGACGCCGTTTCCCTCGCCATCATCCAGCAGCTCCAGGAGGACGGCCGCCGGCCGTACGCCGCCATCGGCAAGGCCGTCGGCCTGTCGGAGGCGGCCGTGCGCCAGCGCGTCCAGAAGCTGCTGGACCAGGGCGTCATGCAGATCGTCGCCGTCACGGACCCGCTCACCGTGGGCTTCCGCCGGCAGGCGATGGTCGGCATCAACGTCGAGGGCGACGTCGAGTCGATCGCGGACGCGCTGACGGCCATGTCGGAAGTCGAGTACGTGGTGATGACCGCGGGCTCGTTCGACATCCTCGCGGAGATCGTCTGCGAGGACGACGACCACCTGCTGGACGTCATCAACAAACGCATCCGGGCCCTGCCCGGCGTGCGCTCCACCGAGAGCTTCGTCTACCTGAAGCTGAAGAAGCAGACCTACATGTGGGGAACCCGATAACCGTGACCGAGAAGGACCTCAGCCGCACCGCGTACGACCACCTGTGGATGCACTTCACCCGCATGTCCTCGTACGAGAACTCGCCCGTCCCGACCATCGTCCGGGGCGAGGGCACCTACATCTACGACGGCAAGGGCAAGCGCTACCTCGACGGTCTCGCCGGTCTGTTCGTGGTCCAGGCCGGTCACGGCCGCACCGAACTCGCCGAGACCGCCTTCAAGCAGGCCCAGGAGCTGGCGTTCTTCCCGGTGTGGTCGTACGCCCACCCGAAGGCCGTCGAACTCGCGGAGCGGCTGGCCGACCACGCCCCCGGCGACCTGAACAAGGTCTTCTTCACCACCGGCGGCGGTGAGGCCGTCGAGACCGCCTGGAAGCTCGCCAAGCAGTACTTCAAGCTGCAGGGCAAGCCGACCAAGTACAAGGTCATCTCCCGCGCCGTCGCCTACCACGGCACCCCGCAGGGCGCCTTGTCGATCACCGGCCTGCCGGCGCTCAAGGCCCCCTTCGAGCCCCTCGTTCCCGGTGCGCACAAGGTCCCGAACACCAACATCTACCGCGCCCCGATCCACGGCGACGACCCGGAGGCCTTCGGCCGCTGGGCCGCCGACCAGATCGAGCAGCAGATCCTCTTCGAGGGCGCCGACACCGTCGCCGCGGTCTTCCTGGAGCCGGTCCAGAACGCGGGCGGCTGCTTCCCGCCCCCGCCCGGCTACTTCCAGCGGGTGCGCGAGATCTGCGACCAGTACGACGTGCTGCTCGTCTCCGACGAGGTCATCTGCGCCTTCGGCCGCCTGGGCACGATGTTCGCCTGCGACAAGTTCGGCTACGTCCCGGACATGATCACCTGCGCCAAGGGCATGACCTCGGGCTACTCCCCGATCGGCGCGTGCATCGTCTCCGACCGCGTCGCCGAGCCGTTCTACAAGGGCGACAACACCTTCCTGCACGGCTACACCTTCGGCGGACACCCGGTCTCCGCGGCGGTCGGCCTCGCCAACCTCGACCTGTTCGAGCGCGAGAACCTCAACCAGCACGTCCTGGACAACGAGGGCGCCTTCCTCTCCACCCTGCAGAAGCTGCACGACCTGCCGATCGTCGGCGACGTCCGCGGCAACGGCTTCTTCTACGGCATCGAGCTCGTCAAGGACAAGGCGACCAAGGAGTCCTTCAACGACGAGGAGACCGAGCGCGTCCTGTACGGCTTCCTCTCCAAGGCCCTGTTCGAGAACGGCCTGTACTGCCGTGCCGACGACCGCGGTGACCCGGTCGTCCAGCTCGCCCCGCCGCTGATCTCCAACCAGGAGACCTTCGACGAGATCGAGCAGATCCTGCGCGCCACCCTCACGGAGGCGTGGACCAAGCTCTGATCATCGGATCAGCGGTCTGATCATCCGGCCCCGGCGCCGTCCGTTCGAGTGAGAACGGCGGCCCGGGGCCGTGTGCTGTCCGGGCTCCGCCGCCCGGCCTGCCTAGCGTGCACGTGACCGATCGGCCCAGCCTTCGTTCCCCCGGACGTGGGAAGGCACGGCAAAACGGATCAGAACCGAGGTGTACGCCCATGGAGGCCCCGCCGGACAACGACGTGCTGTGGGCACGCGCCCTGCACTTCAGCCACCAGGACGGCTCACCCGGCATCGCCGGCATCTCGCTGGGCGTGCGCGAGGGCGAGATCCTCGCCGTCAGCGGCCCGCGCGGCAGCGGCAAGACGACGCTCCTGAGGTGCCTGGCCGGTCTGGTCCCGGCGCAGGACGGCGAGGTCTGGTTCAACAGCAAGGCCGTGCACCGGATGGGCCCGTTCGCCCGCGAGCGGCTGCGCCGCGACCGCTTCGGCTGGATCGACCCGGCCCCCGCCCTCGTCCCCGAACTGAACGTCTGGGAGAACACCGCCCTGCCTCTGATGCTGCGCGGCACCGGCCGCCGGCGGGCCAAGGTGGCCGCGCTGGAGTGGCTGGAGCGCCTCGACGTCGGAGACAAGGCCCGCAAGCACCCGGCCGAGCTCCAGCAGGCCGAACGCCAGCGTGTCTCCATCGCCCGCGCCCTCGCCCCCGCGCCCACGGTCCTCTTCGCCGACGAGCCGACGGCCCCGCTGCACCGCGCCGACCGCGCCCACGTGCTGCGCACCCTCACCACGGCGGCCCGCTCGCACGGCATCACGGTCGTCCTCGCCACGCACGACGCGGAGACGGCGGCCCTCGCCGACCGCAAGGTGGTGCTCCTCGACGGCCGCGAGGTGAAGACGGTCCACCTGCCACCGGTCCCCGAAGCGGAAGGCCGGGCCGAGTGCTCAGTCTCCGTCTGACCCGCGCCGCCCGGCCGACCGTCCACCTGCGCCGCCTCCTGGTGGCCGCGGCGGCGGCGGGCACGGGCTTCCTCCTCCTGTCCGCCCTCGGCTACGCGCTGACCCACCCGGCCCATTCGACGGCGGCCCTCCTGCGTCTGTCCTGGTGCGCGATCCCGGCCGCCAGCACGGTGTACCTCGCGGTCGCGGTGGCCCGCACCGACCCCGGCGCCAGGCCGCGCTCGGGTCTCTCCGCCTTCGGCCTTGGCCCGGCCCGCCTGATGGCGATCGCCGCCCTCAACACGGCCCTCGCCTGCGCCCTCGGCTCCGTGCTGGCCCTCCTGGTCTTCCTCCACCTGCGCGGCGACCTCACGGGCATGCCCTTCGACGGCGCGGCGAAGGACTTCCTGGCGGCCGGCAGGTCCCTGCCCGTACCTGCGGCCCTGACCCTCCTGGCCGTCCTCCCGGTCCTCGCCTCCACGGCGGTCGCCCTGGCCCTCCGCCCCCGCGACCTGCCCCACCCCGGCACCCGCACCCGCGTCTACGGCCGCTTCGGCGCCTACGACCGCACCGCGAAGCCCGAATCCTTCGGCACCTACGGCCGCTTCGGCGCCCGCTTCTTCCGGGGCCCCACCCCCGGCCCCCAGCCCACGAGCCCCCCACTCCACCCGACAGACGGCACCCAGCCACCGCTCCACCTCTCCCACGACGCCCAACCGTCCTCGCACCCCGCGCACGACGCCCAGCCCTCCCCGCACCCCGCGGGCAGTCGTGCCGTTGGGGCGGCACGGGTGGGCGCGGACGGCACCACCCTGCAAGCGCCGGTAGGCGACACCCCCCTCACCCCGGCCCCAGCCGACCCCACCCATGACACCCCGGCCCCGCTCCCCGGCCTCCCCACCGCCCAGCCCCCCGGCCTCCCCTGGGGCATCGCCGTCCTCGCCGCGGGCCTCGCCGTGGAGTCCTACGCCGGCGTCACCGAGACCGCCCCGCACACCACCCTCCCCGGCGGCCTGGCCGGCGGCCCCGCCGGTGTCCTCGCCGGCTGGGTCCTCACCGCCGTCGGCCTGATCCTCGCCGCCCCCGGCCTCACCCACCTCTGCGGCCGCCTCCTCCAGTCCGTCCGCCCCGGCGCCCGCCGACTCCTCGCCGGCCGCGTCCTGATGGCGGAGGCCACCCGCATCGGCCGCCCCCTCGGCGTCGTCTGCGCGGTGGCGTCGGCCGCCTTCGCGACCAGCGCTCTGCACGGCGACGACGGCAGCGCCCCCGCCTTCGGCCCCCTCACCGTGCTTGGCGGCCTCGTGGTGGCCGGCTGCACGGTCGCCACCCTCCTCACCGCGGCCGTCGAGGCCCGCCAGTCCCGCGCCGACACCACCGCGGCCCTGCTCCGCCTGGGCGCCCCGGCCACCGTGCTGCGCAGCGCGGCGGCCCTGCGCACCGGCGCCCTGCTGGCCTTCTTCGGCCCCCTCACCCTGCTGATCGCGGAGCTCGCCGCACTCCCGCTCGCCCGCTGAAAGGCCGCACGAGCAACCGTTCGAAAAAAATCCACTCCCGGTGCGATGAGTTTCGCCGCACCCCCCGGTCTATCCCCCCGAACGGCACGACACCCGAGGGAGAGACCCCATGTACCAGCAGATGATCTTCGTGAACCTGGCCACCAACGACGTCGCCGCGTCGCGGAAGTTCTTCACGGAGCTCGGCTACACGATCAACCCGCAGTTCAGCAACGACGACTGCTCCTGTGTCGTGATCAGCGACACGATCATCGCGATGCTGCTGAGCAAGCAGCGCTACGCCGACTTCACGAAGAAGGAGATCGCCGACTCGACGAAGACCAGCGAGGTGCTGATCTGCCTGAGCGCGGAGAGCCGCGAGAAGGTCGACGAGCTGGTCGAGAAGGCGGTCGCGGCCGGCGGCACCGCCAACGACGACGTCCAGGACCAGGGCTTCATGTACGGCCGTTCCTTCGAGGACCTCGACGGCCACAGCTGGGAGGTCGTGTGGATGGACCCGGCGGCGGTGCAGGGCTGACGCCTACAGTGGGCGGGTGCATCCGACACCCGCCCAGCCGAACCCCCCGCAGCACCGGGCCGCCCGCGACCGTGAGATCGAGTCCCTCGCCGAGTTCGACGAGGTCGTCGCCACGCACGGCACGCTCGCGCAGTACCGGATCCAGGCCGTCGATCTGACGGACCGTACGGACGTCCTGCTGACCACCGACACCTCCGGCGCCGTCTTCCTCGGCTGCCCGATGTCCCCCGAGGCCGCCGCCCGGGCCGGCGCGTCCGGCGCGCTGGTGTTCCCGCCGGTCCCGGACCTCCCCTTCGATCCCTACCGCGCCTTCGTCTACACGCCCGGCGAGCTGTTCGACTCGCTCGACGCGGGCTACGAGGCGACCCCGGACGCCCGTTCGTACGCCTGGGTCCAGCAGACCAGGACGGACGGCGACATATTCGGTTCGATGCTGCGCTCGATCCACGACGACGCGGTCTCCGACGCGCTGGACGAACTCCTCGTCGACGCCCGGGTGGTGGGCGTGATGGGCGGCCACGCGATGGCCCGCGGCACCGCCGAGTACGCCGGCGCCGCCCGGCTCGGCCGGGAGCTCGCGCGGGCCGGCTTCACGGTGGCGACCGGCGGCGGCCCCGGCGCGATGGAGGCGGCGAACCTGGGCGCGTACGCGGCGCCCTTCGGCGACGGGATGCTCGACGAGGCGCTGGAACTCCTCGCCAAGACACCGTCGTTCCGGCCGTCCGTCACCGACTGGGCGCGCGCCGCCTTCGAGGTCCGCGAGCGCTGGCCGGACGGCGGCCCCTCGGTCGGCATCCCCACCTGGTTCTACGGCCACGAGCCGCCGAACGCCTTCGCCGCGCACATCGCCAAGTACTTCGCCAACGCCACTCGCGAGGACGGCCTGCTGGCCCGCTCCAACGCCGGTGTGGTCTTCCTGCCGGGCGCCGCCGGGACCGTACAGGAGATCTTCGACAACGCGACGCCCAACTACTACGAGTCACGCGGTGAGCCGACCCCGATGGTGCTCGTGAACGAGGCGCACTGGAGCGAGAAGCTGCCGGCCTGGCAGCTGCTGACCTCGCTCGCGGGGGAGCGCGCGATGGCGTCCCGTATCGCCCTCGTTGACCGGATCGAGCAAGCTTCACAAGCGCTGAAACGTCTCACCAGGTAAACAGCGGGTAAAGTCAACATCCGTGGACTGCATATGCGTTGACACTACTTACGGCACACTTATAGACCTGAGGGACTCTTGGGGATTCTGATGCCTCACCGCATTGCCGCATCAACTCCCCCTCAGCCCCCCCTCGGTTATGCACTCAGTAAGGACAAACGTGTCCATATCCCGCCGCAGTGCACGTCGTTCCGTGCGCGTCCTGGGAGTTGCCGCCGCGTCGGCCGCGCTGGCGCTCAGCGCCTCCGGCTCCGCCCTCGCGTGCAACATCTCCGATTTCTCCGCCGAAGCCACGTGCGACGGCAACAACGGTGTCATCAACGTCAAGGACATCGACGCCTCCGGTACTCCGGCCACCATCACCGTCTTCCTCGAGAACAACGGCGCCGACGCGAATCAGGTCGGCGAGGCCCAGACCGTCAAGGGCTCCAAGGAGGGCACCACGGTCTCCTTCTCCGAGGACTGGAAGCCGAACGCGGAGTACCGCGTCCACGTGGTGGTCAACACCAGGGGCATCAAGATCGACAGGGACATCACGCCCAACCTGACGACCCCGTCGACCGCGTGCAAGTCCGACGAGAGCGCCAGCCCCTCCCCGTCGGACTCGGCCACCCCGTCGCCCTCGGCGTCCGAGACCACTCCGGCCCAGTCGGACTCCCCGACCCCGTCGGCCACGGAGAGCAACAGCACCGCCCCGGCGACCGGGTCGGACAACGCCCCGTCCCCGGCCGTCGGTGACTCGAACCTCGCCGAGACCGGTGCCAACTCCAACACCGGCCTGATCGCCGGTGTCGCCGCCGCGCTCGTGGTGGCCGGCGGTGGAGCCGTCTGGTTCGGCATGCGCCGTCGTGGGGCGCAGAACGGCAGCTGACGCTCCCCTCGCCACACCCGTACACCGTCGAGGCCCGTCCCCGTATCCCCGGGGGACGGGCCTCGGCCGTACCGGCGAAGCCCTCAGTCCAGTACGACGGTCTCCGCCGCGTCGAACTCGACGCCCACCGCGTCCCCGGCCTCCGGCGCCTCCCGCAGCGCGCAGGCCGCCTCCAGGCGCGGGCCGTCCCCGGGCTGGAGGTGGACGGTGACATGGGTGCCCTGGAAGGTACGGGCCGCCACCGTGCAGGGCAGCCCCGCGTCGGCGGCGACGAGCCGCACCCCCGCCGGCCGTACCAGCAGCGTCCGATGGCCCTGCGCCGAGCCCTCGGGCACCGGGACCTTCCCCCACGGCGTCACCGCGACGGTTCCCTCGACGGTCGCCGGCACCACGTTGCCGAAGCCCAGGAAGCGGGCCACGAACTCGTCCGCGGGCCGCTGCCAGACGTCGAGGGGCGTGCCGGACTGGGCGATCCGCCCGTCCCGCATCACCACCACCCGGTCGGCCAGCGCGAACGCCTCGCCCTGGTCGTGCGTGACGGCGAGCACGGTCGTCCCCAACCGGCCGAACAGCTCCCGCAGTTCGACCACCAGCCGCTCCCGCAGCGAACGGTCGAGCTGCCCCAGCGGTTCGTCCAGCATGAGCAGCCGGGGCCGGGGCGCAAGAGCCCGCGCGAGCGCCACCCGCTGCTGTTCACCGCCGGAGAGCCCGGCGACGGCCCGCCCGGCCGCCCCCGGCAGCCCCACCAGCTCCAGCAACTCACCGACCCGCGCGACCTGTTCCGCTCTCCCGGCGCCGCGCATGCGCAGCCCGAAGGCCACGTTCCCGCCGACGTCCCGCTGCGGGAACAGCTGGTGGTCCTGGAACATCAGCCCGACGCCCCGCCGGTGCGCGGGCACCCGCGCCTGGTCGTGGCCGTCGAGCAGCACCCGCCCGGAGCCGAGCGGTTGCAGCCCCGCCACCGCCCGCAGCAGCGTCGACTTGCCGCTCCCGCTCGGCCCGAGCACGCACACCACCTCGTGCTCGGCCACCTCCAGGCCGACGGCGTCGAGCACGGCCCGTCCGCCGAACCGCACGGTGGCCTCGTCCAGTTCGAGAAGCGGCATCAGAACTCCCCCGTCCGGTCGGTGCGCAGCCGCTCAAGGACCAGCAGGGCCGCCGCGCACACCACCATCAGAATCGTGGAAAGGGCCATCGCCTGGCCGTAGTTGAGATCACCGGGGCGGGCCAGCAGCCGGGCCACGGCGACCGGCAGGGTCGGGTTGTCCGGCCGCGCGATGAACACCGTCGCCCCGAACTCCCCCAGCGACACCGCGAACGCGAAGCCCGCCGCGATCAGCAGCGCCCGCCGCACCAGGGGCAGGTCGACCTCCCGCCACACCCGCCGGGGCGAGGCCCCCAGGACGGCCGCCGCCTCCCGCAGCCGCTCGTCCACGGCCCGCAGCACGGGCAGCATGGTCCGCACGACGAAGGGCACGCCGACCAGCGCCTGCGCGAGCGGGACGAGGATCCAGGACTGGCGCAGGTCCAGCGGCGGCTTGTCGAGCGCGATCAGGAACCCGAAGCCGACGGTCACCGCGGACACCCCGAGCGGCAGCATCAGCAGCGCGTCGAAGCCCCGTACCAGGCGCCCCGCGTCCCGCCGGGCCAGCGCGGCGGCGGCGAGCCCGCCGATCACCACGGCGACGGCGGTGGCGACGACCGCGTACTGCAGCGAGTTGACGACCGACTCGATCGGCGCGACCAGGAAGGTCCCGCCGTCCGCGGCGCCCAGCGCCCGGTAGTACCCGAACCCGCCGTCCAGCGACCGCCGGACCAGCACGGCCAGCGGCAGCACGAGGAGCACGGCGACGGTGGCGAGCACCCCGCCGAGCAGCGCCCACTGCCCGGCCCCGCGCGGCCGGCGCGCCGTCACCGCCGGGTCCACCAGCCTGAGCGCGCTCTCCCGCCGCCGTACCGTCCACGCGTGCACGGCGAGGATCGCACCGACCGCGGCGAACTGCACGAGGGTGAGGACGGCGGCCGTGGAGAGGTCGAAGATCTCGGAGGTCTGCCGGTAGATCTCCACTTCGAGGGTGGAGAACGTCGGCCCGCCGAGGATCTGCACCACGCCGAAGGAGGTGAAGGTGAACAGGAAGACCATCAGCGCGGCGGCGGCCACCGCGGGGGCGAGTGCGGGCAGGGTGACCTTCCGCCAGGCGGCCAGGGGGGAGACGCCGAGCATCCGGGCGGCCTCCTCCTGCCGCGGGTCCAGCTGGGCCCAGAGCCCGCCCACGGTCCGTACGACGACCGCGTAGTTGAAGAAGACGTGCGCCAGCAGGATGGCCCAGACGGTGGTGTCGAGCCGTACGTCCCACAGCTCGTCCAGCAGGCCGCCCCGCCCGACCAGTGCGAGGAACGCGGTACCCACCACCACCGTCGGCAGCACGAAGGGGACCGTCACCACGGCCCGCAGCACCTGTTTGCCCGGGAAGTCGAGGCGGGCGAAGACGTAGGCGGCGGGCAGCGCGGCCAGCAGGGTGAGCGCGGTGGAGGCGAGCGCCTGCCAGGTGGTGAACCAGAGCACGTGCCGGATGTCGGACTGGCCGACGACGTCGGCGATCCGCCCGAGCCGCCACACGCCGTCGACCCTCAGCCCGCGCGTGACGATCGCCGCGACCGGCCAGGCGAAGAAGACGGCGAAGAACGCGACGGGCCCGAGCATCAGCCCGAGCCGCGCCGCGCTCCCGCGCCGGCCGACCGCTACTTCAGTACGAGTGACGTCCACGTCTTGACCCACTGGTCACGGTTGGCGGCGATCTTGTCGGGCGCCATGGTCTCGGGGTCCTGGGCGGCGGGCCCGTACTTCGTGAACTCGGCGGGCACGCTCGCGCCCTTCACCACCGGGTACACGAACATGTTCAACGGCATGTCCTCCTGGAACTCCTTGGAGACCAGGAAGTCGACGAGCGCCTTGCCGCCCTTGGTGTTCCCCGCGTTGCTCAGCAGCCCCGCGAACTCGATCTGCCGGAAGCAGGTGCCGGTCGCGACCCCGGTGGGCGCGGTGCTCGGCTTCGGGTCCGCGTAGATGACCTCCGCGGGCGGCGAGGAGGCGTACGAGACGACGAGCGGCCGGTCGCCGCCGGCCTTCTTGCCGCCGGCCGAGCCGGAGAACTCCTCGTTGTAGGCCTGCTCCCAGCCGTCGACGACCTTGACGCCGTTGGCCCGGAGCTTCTTCCAGTAGTCCTGCCAGCCGCTGTCCCCGTACGCGGCGGCGGACCCGAGCAGGAAGCCCAGCCCCGGCGAGGAAGTGGCCGCGTTCTCGGTGACGAGGAGATTCTTGTACTGCGGCTTGACGAGGTCGGCGTACGACGTCGGCGGGGTCAGCTTGTGCTTGCTGAAGTACGCCTTGTCGTAGTTGACGCAGATGTCGCCGTAGTCGATGGGCGTGACCCGGTGCTTGGCCGCGTCGAGTTGGTACGCCGTGCCGACCGCGCCGAGCCCTTTCGCCTCGTACGGCTGGAAGAGACCGTTGTCGAGGGCCCGGGAGAGCAGGGTGTTGTCGACGCCGAAGAAGACGTCGCCCTGCGGGTTGTCCTTGGTCAGGATCGCCTTGTTGACGGCCTGCCCGGCGTCGCCGTCCTTGAGGACCCTGACTTTGTAGCCGGACTGCTTCTCGAAGTCCCGCAGCACGTTCTTGGAGACGGCCCACGAGTCGTGGCTGACGAGGGTGACGGTCTTGGAGTCGGCCTCGGAACCCGACGACGACGAACACGCGGACAGCGTGACGAGGCCGAGCCCGACGGCCGCGGCCAAGAAGGTCCTGGTGTGCACTGGTGTTTTCCTCCTGGGGTTGACCAGGAAGAGACGCGGCCCTGCCCGCGGGGTGCGGGCAGGGCGCAACAGCTTGAGTGATGACCGAACTTCCTACCCAGAATGACCTGGGCGAGGTTCAGAGGGTCTGCGGCCCGGTTGCCGCACTCTCAGCGCTGTGGCGCTCCCCTGTCGGAATATGAAGATGTACCTGCGCCCTCAGATTACCGCTCGGTGGCCGCGAGCTGACCACAGGCTCCGTCGATCTCCTGCCCACGGGTGTCCCGGACCGTCACCGGCACACCGTGCGCCGCGATCGCCTCGACGAACGCCTTCTCGTCCTCCGGCCGCGACGCGGTCCACTTCGAACCCGGTGTCGGGTTCAGCGGGATGAGGTTGACGTGCACGGGCTTGCCCTTGAGCAGCCGGCCCAGCCGGTCCCCGCGCCACGCCTGGTCGTTGATGTCCCGGATGAGGGCGTACTCGATGCTCAGGCGCCGCCCGCTCTTCTCGACGTACTCGAACCCGGCGTCGAGGACCTCGCGCACCTTCCACCGCGTGTTCACGGGGACGAGGGTGTCGCGCAGTTCGTCGTCGGGCGCGTGCAGCGAGATCGCCAGCCGGCACTTGAAGCCCTCGTCGGCGAACCGGTGGATGGCCGGGACCAGCCCGACGGTCGAGACGGTGATCCCGCGCTGCGAGAGGCCGAGGCCGTCCGGGGCGGGATCGGTGAGCGCCCGGATCGCTCCGACCACCCGCTTGTAGTTCGCGAGCGGCTCCCCCATCCCCATGAAGACGATGTTGGACAGCCGCGCCGGTCCCCCGGGGACCTCCCCGTCCCGGAGCGCCCGCATCCCGTCCACGATCTGGTGGACGATCTCCGCGGTGGACAGGTTCCGGTCCAGACCCGCCTGCCCGGTCGCGCAGAACGGGCAGTTCATCCCGCACCCCGCCTGCGAGCTGATGCACATGGTCACCCGGTCCGGGTACCGCATCAGCACCGACTCGACGAGCGTGCCGTCGAACAGCCGCCACAGCGTCTTGCGCGTCGTCCCCTCGTCGGTCGACAGATGCCGTACGACCGTCATCAGCTCGGGGAACAGAGCCTCCCGCAGCTTGTCCCGCGACCCCGCCGGGATGTCGGTCCACTGCTCGGGGTCGTGCGCGTACCGCGCGAAGTAGTGCTGCGACAGCTGCTTGGCACGGAACGGCTTCTCCCCGACCTCGGCCACCGCGTCCTTGCGCTCGGCAGGCGAGAGATCGGCGAGATGCCGCGGCGGCTTCTTGGCACCGCGCGGCGCTACGAAAGTGAGTTCTCCGGGATTAGGCATGGCCTTAACAGTGTCGCAGATCAACTGAGGTGGCCCGCGACCGCGGATCAGGCCGGGGTCCGGGGCCGAGGACTCAGACCCTGGCCGTGGAGATGATGGCGAAGAAGGCGCCCAAGGGGTCGAGGAACATGGCGAAGCGGCCGATGCCGGGGGCCTCGGTGACGGGCATGAGGGCGGTGGCTCCGGTGTCGGTGGCGGTGGCGAACGTGGCGTCGCAGTCGCTCACCTCGAAGTACGGATGCCATTCCGGGGTCGATCCGGCGTCGAGGTTGGCCTGGGGCAGTTGCATCAGGCCGCCGTGGGCCGCCGCGGGGCCGGCGCCGGCCGGGGTGAGGATCGTGTAGGCGAGTCCCGGGCCCATCGGCACGTCCCGCGTCTGCCAGGAGAAGACCGTCCCGTAGAACGCCTTCGCCGCGTTCGCGTCGGTGGTGTAGAGCTCCGTCCTGGCCAGGCTGCCGGGGACCGCGACGAGATCCAGGCCCCGGGTCTCGCCCGGCTGCCAGACCGCGAAGTCCGCGCCGGCGGGGTCGACGAAGGCCGCCGCCCGCCCGAAGGCGAAGACGTCCGCCGGGGCGATCCGGACGCTGCCGCCCGCCTGCTCCACGGCCTTGGCGGTGGCGTCGGCGTCCGGGGTGTGGAAGTACACCCGCCAGGACGCGCCCGCGCCCTCCTCGGTGAGCGGGCCGATCCCGGCGACCGTCCCGCCGTCCTGCTCGAAGAAGCCGTAGCCGCCCGCCTCGGGACCGGCGGACCGGTGCTGCCAGCCGAAGACGGCCGCGTAGAAGGCGGCGCTGGCGTCGGTGTCGGGGGTGCCCAGGTCCAGCCAGTTCGGGGCGCCTGGCACGTACGTGGTCGTCAGCATGGTGGGGTCCTCCTCGGTCCTCGGTCCTCGGTCCTCGCCGGCCCGCGCCGGTCACCAGGTCACGGGCAGCGTACGCGGTCCGCGGATCAGGCCCCTGCCGCCTGAACTCGACCTCGTCCGGGGGTGCGGGCGGCCGGATGCCGGGGAAGCGGGCGAGGACCGAGCCGATCATGGTCTCGGCCTCCGTGCGGGGCGTGATCGCGGCCGTGCAGTGGTGCGGGCCGTGCCCGAAGGCCGGGTGGGGGCCGCGGAGGGGGCCGCCCGCGCGGTCGAAGTCCAGGTCGCGGGGGTCGGTGAAGGCGGCGGGGTCGCGGTTGGCGGCGACCTAGGCGTTGTGGACGACGTCACCGGCCCGGATCAGCCGGCCGCCGACCGGGGCATGGGCGCACTCCCTGCGCGTGGGAGGAGACGGCGTCCTCACAGGGGGTCTGCCTCCCGCCGGAATGACCGTGCGAGGTGTGCCGCGTCATCCGGGGCCGACATGGCCGTCGAGCCCCCGCCCTGCGAAGGACGGGGGCTCGGCTACGACAGCTGCATGCGGCACACCGCCGACGACTCCGCAGATCAGCCGGTGTCCGGCCCGGTCACCCGCTTCCGACGAACAGCACCATCAGCAACCACACCACCGGAGCCGTCGGCAGCAGTGAGTCCAGGCGGTCCATGATGCCGCCATGGCCCGGCAGCAGGGTGCCCATGTCCTTGATGCCCAGGTCCCGCTTGATCATGGACTCGCCGAGGTCGCCGAGCGTGGCGCTGGCGGCGACCGCGAGGCCCAGCAGCAGGCCCTGCCACCAGGTGCCGTCGTCGATCAGGAACTCCATGCACAGCGCGCCCGCGACCATCGCGAACAGCACCGCGCCGACCAGGCCCTCGCGGGTCTTGCCGGGGCTGATGCGCGGCGCGAGCTTGTGGGTGCCGAAGCGCCAGCCGACCGCGTAGGCGCCGGTGTCGCTGACCACCGTGAGGAGGAGGAAGGTCAGCACCCGTTGCGGGCCGTCCTCCGCGGTGAGCATCATCGCGACGAACGTCGCCAGGAACGGGACGTAGAACGCCGCGAAGAGACCCGCCGTGACGTCCCTGAGGTAGCCCTCCGGCGGTTCCGTCATCCGCCAGACGAGGACCGCGAGGCCGGTGAGCGCCAGGGCGACCCAGGCGCCCTCGGCTCCCCGCGCGTACCCGGCGACCACCATCGCGGCGCCGCCCAGCGCCAGCGGGACCAGCGGCGCCTTGATGTCCTTGCGCTCCTGGAGCCGGCTGGTCAGTTCCCACAGGCCCACCACGACGGCGACCGCCACGACACCCACGAAGACGGCCTTGACGACGAACAGGGACGCCACGATCACGACGCCCAGTCCGACGCCGACTCCTATGGCCGCGCCCAGGTCGCGTCCCGCGCTCTTCTTCTGCGGCGCGGGCGCCGGCTGTGGGGCGTCGGGCATGGGCTCCGGATTCTGCGGCGCCGCCGCGTGAGGCAGGGGCTGCGCCGACGGTGTGTCGTGGCGGAACGTCTCGTCCCGGAGGTTCTCGTCTCGGAACGTCTCGTCTCGGAACAGGGGACCGCCCAGCCGAGCGGCCCCCCTGTCACCGTCCTGGTCCGAGCCGTACGCGGGTACGTCGTCGGGCACGAGGGGCATGGGGCGAGTCTGCTGCGCGTTCTGCGCATCGTACGCGGGACCCGCCGGGGCGGCTCCCTGGACGTGCCCCAGGTCGTAGCCGTGGGCGGGACCGAGGCCGTAGCCCTGGCCGGGACCCTGCGCAGGGTCCGCGCCCGTGCCGTACCCCGCGCCGGAGCCGTGGGCGGCGCCGGGGCCGTATCCCTGGCCGGAGCCGTGGTCGTACCCCTGGCCGGTGCCCTGATCGGCCGGTTCCCAGTACCCGGCCGGCGGTCCGGCCTGCCCGGGCTGCGGCCCGGCGTGCGGCGAGGCTCCCCAGGATGAGTCGTTCATCAGACTTCGAGAAGCTCCGCTTCCTTGTGCTTGAGGAGCTCGTCCACCTGTGCGACGTACTTCGCGGTGGTGTCGTCGAGCTCCTTCTCGGCGCGGCGGCCCTCGTCCTCGCCGACCTCGCCGTCCTTGATCAGCTTGTCGATGGCGTCCTTGGCCTTGCGGCGGACGGAGCGGATGGAGACCTTGGAGTCCTCCGCCTTGCCCTTCGCGACCTTGATGTAGTCGCGGCGGCGCTCCTCGGTGAGCTCCGGGAACACCACCCGGATGATGTTGCCGTCGTTGCTCGGGTTGACGCCCAGGTCCGAGTCGCGGATCGCCTGCTCGATGTTGCGCAGGGCCGTCTTGTCGAACGGGGTCACGACCGCCATGCGCGGTTCCGGCACGGAGAACGAGGCCAGCTGGTTGATCGGCGTCGGCGCGCCGTAGTAGTCGGCCACGATCTTGTTGAACATCGCCGGGTGCGCACGGCCGGTGCGGATCGCGGCGAAGTCCTCCTTGGCGACCACGACGGCCTTCTCCATCTTCTCCTCGGCTTCGAGGAGGGTCTCTTCGATCACCACTTGCTCCTGCGTGTCTTGAGTAAGGCCCGGCTGCGGTTCCGCCCGGGGGCGGCGGCCGGCTGCGTCGCGTCTTCTTTCCCCGACGGTTCCCGACCGGCAGGACATTGTCCATCCCCCGGTCAGGGTTCGTCGGGCGGTGCCGGTCAGTCCCGGCTGCCCTGGTCACCCACCAGCGTGCCGATCTTCTCACCCTTGACGGCGCGCGCGATATTGCCCTCCGCGAGCAGCTCGAACACCAGGATGGGCAGCTTGTTGTCGCGGCAGAGCGTGATCGCGGTGGCGTCGGCGACCTTGAGCTCGCGGGTGATGACCTCGCCGTAGCCGAGGGAGTCGAACTTGACGGCGTCGGGGTTGGTCTTGGGGTCGGAGTCGTAGACCCCGTCCACACCGTTCTTGCCCATGAGCAGCGCCTCGGCGTCGATCTCCAGGGCGCGCTGGGCGGCGGTGGTGTCGGTGGAGAAGTACGGCATGCCCATACCGGCGCCGAAGATGACCACGCGGCCCTTCTCCAGGTGGCGCACGGCGCGCAGCGGGATGTACGGCTCGGCGACCTGCCCCATGGTGATCGCGGTCTGCACCCGGCTGTCGATGCCCTCCTTCTCCAGGAAGTCCTGGAGGGCGAGGCAGTTCATGACGGTGCCGAGCATGCCCATGTAGTCGGAGCGCGCCCGGTCCATGCCGCGCTGCTGGAGCTCGGCGCCGCGGAAGAAGTTGCCGCCGCCGATGACGACGGCGACCTCGGCGCCGTCGCGGACGACGGCCGCGATCTCACGGGCGATCTTGTGCACCACGTCGGGGTCCACGCCCAGGCCGCCGCCACCGGAGAAGGCCTCTCCGGACAGCTTCAGCAGAAACCGGCCGCGTACTTTGCCGTCGTCGCTCTTCTGGGCCTTGGTGGTCATGGAGATCCCGCCTCTTTCACGTGGTGCACATACAAAGAAGGCCATTGCCGGTGGGGTCGCTTTTCGCTGCCCATGCGCGGCAATGGCCTCCTCGTCAGATCTGCCGCCGTCCGTCACGCCCGTGGGTGTGGCGGTGCGTACGGACGACTGCTGTCGACCGACCCTATCGGGATTTCCCCGTGGGTCGCGCGTCGATCGCGGTACGGACTCAGATGCCGACCTTGATGCGCGTGAAGCGCTTCAGGGTGACACCGGCCTCGTCCAGGACCTTCTGGACCGACTTCTTGTTGTCCAGTGCGTACGGCTGGCCGAGCAGCGTGGCGTCCTTGAAGAAGCCGTTGAGGCGACCCTCGACGATCTTCGGCAGGGCGGCCTCGGGCTTGCCCTCGGCGCGGGTGGTCTCCTCGGCGACGCGGCGCTCGGTCTCGACGACGTCGGCCGGCACGTCCTCCTTGGCGAGGTACTTCGGCGCGAAGGCGGCGATGTGCTGGGCGACGCCCTTGGCGATCTCGGCGTTCGGCTTGTCGAGCTCGACGAGGACACCGATCTGCGGGGGCAGGTCGGGCATCGTGCGGTGCATGTAGGCGGTCACGTAGCCGTCGGCGTACTGCGCGAAGCGGTCCAGGACGATCTTCTCGCCGAGGTTGGCGTTGGCCTCGTCGACGTACGCCTGGACGGTCTTGCCGGGCTCGATCTCGGAGGCGAGCAGGGCCTCCAGGTCCGCCGGGGCGGTCTTGGCGACGTGCTCGGCGATGGTGTTGGCGACGGCCTGGAACTTGTCACCCTTGGCGACGAAGTCCGTCTCGCACTTCAGCTCGACGAGGACGCCGGAGGAGTTGTCGTCGGCGATGATCGAGACCACGGCGCCGTTCTCGGCGGAGCGGCCCTCGCGCTTGGCGACGCCCTTCTGGCCCTTGATGCGGAGCGCCTCGACAGCCTTGTCGACGTCGCCCTCGGCCTCGTCCAGGGCCTTCTTGCAGTCCATCATGCCGGCGCCGGTGAGCTCGCGGAGCTTCTTGACGTCAGCGGCGGTGTAGTTCGCCATGAGTCGTTAAGTCTTTCTCGAAGTCGGGAGATCTGCCCGATCCACGAACCACACGTAGATGTGGGGCGCGAATCTGTGGGTGAACGGCGGGGGCGTACGGGGTGTCGCCGCCCCCGCCGTCAACGCTGACGGGTCAGGCCTGCTCGGCGTCCGCGGCCGGAGCCTCGGCGGCGGCCGGAGCCTCGGCAGCGGCCTCGGCGGCGGCCGGAGCCTCGGCCTGCTCGGCGTCGGCGACCTTCTCGGTCTCGGCGGAGGTCTGGACCTCGGCGTCGTCCGCCTTCTTCTCGCCCTCGAGCAGGTCGCGCTCCCACTCGGCGAGCGGCTCGCCGGCGGCCTTCTCACCCTTGTCGCCGGTGGCGACGCGCGAGCGGCTGATGAGGCCCTCGGCGACGGCGTCGGCGATCACGCGGGTGAGCAGGGTGACGGAGCGGATCGCGTCGTCGTTGCCCGGGATCTTGTAGTCGACCTCGTCGGGGTCGCAGTTGGTGTCGAGGATCGCGACGACCGGGATGTTGAGCTTCCGGGCCTCGCCGACCGCGATGTGCTCCTTCTTGGTGTCCACGATCCAGACGGCGCTGGGCACCTTCTGCATCTCGCGGATACCGCCGAGGGTCTTCTCCAGCTTGGCCTTCTCGCGCGAGAGCACGAGAAGCTCCTTCTTGGTCAGACCGGACGCGGCGACGTCCTCGAAGTCGATCTGCTCGAGCTCCTTGAGGCGCTGCAGACGCTTGTAGACGGTCGAGAAGTTGGTGAGCATGCCGCCCAGCCAGCGCTGGTTGACGTAGGGCATGCCGACGCGGGTGGCCTGCTCGGCGATGGCCTCCTGCGCCTGCTTCTTCGTGCCGACGAACATGACCGTGCCGCCGTGGGCGACGGTCTCCTTGACGAACTCGTAGGCGCGGTCGATGTACGACAGCGACTGGAGCAGGTCGATGATGTAGATGCCGTTGCGCTCGGTGAAGATGAAGCGCTTCATCTTCGGGTTCCAGCGACGGGTCTGGTGACCGAAGTGGACGCCGCTCTCCAGCAGCTCCCGCATCGTGACGACGGCCATGGCCGTATCTCCTTGAATTTCTCGGTTGTACCGCGGGGGCCGGACGGCTCCCGCGCCTGACGCCCGTGTGCGCTGTGCCACGAAGGACCGAGAAGCGCTGACACCTGCGGATGTGGGCCAGGTGTCGGGGCGTGCGAAGTCGACCCGGTGACCCGGATCGCCAAAGGAAGTGTACGGGACCGGGGAGGTGCCGGGTGACGCCGGTCTCCACAACTCGGGAGTAATCCACAGGTACCGGCCATGATCGGTGTGGGTGCGGGACCGTTTGGCCATGTTGGTCATGCGACGCGCGATGCGGTGGATGTGGGCGGTGACGGCGTTGCCGCTGGCCCTGGGAGCGGCCTCGGCCGGGGCCAGGGGTGGGGCGGAGGGTCCGCCGCCGCCTGCCGGGCCGCCGGTGCCGGCGGTCGGCCGTGCCTGGCCGGTGGGGGTACGGCCACCGGTGCTGCGCGGCTGGGAACCTCCGGCGACGGTGTACGGCCCGGGGCACCGCGGGGTCGACCTGGGCGCGGCCCCCGGTGCGCCGGTACGGGCGGTGGCGGCGGGCCGGGTCTCCTACGCGGGGCGGGTGGCGGGGCGGGGCGTGGTGTCGGTGGCTCTGACGGGGACGGACCTGCGCACGACCTACGAGCCGGTGACGGCCACTGTGGAGAAGGGGCAGGAGGTGGCGGCGGGGGAGGTGGTGGGCACGGTGGAGCCGGGCGGCGCGCACTGCGGTGCTCGGCCGTGTGTCCACTGGGGACTGCTCAGGGGTGACGCGTATCTGGACCCGGTGCAGCTGTTGCCGCCCTGGTTGGTGAACGCGGGGCCGTCGAGGTTGTTGCCGGTCTTGGGGGTGCCGCTGCCGGAGGGGTGATCGCGGACATTCGCGCGGCCGTCGGTGCGTGGGGCTGATCGCGCAGTTCCTCCCCCAGCCTTCGGCCCGGGGTAACGCCAGCGCCGATGGGCGCTCCGCGCCCCCGGCCCCAGCGCCCGCTGACCTCAGCCCTGCACACCCCGCAGCGCCATGGCCACAGCCGCCTCGGTGATCACGACCGGGTCCTCCGCCGCCCCCAGCTCGATCCGCCGTACCGCGGCGTCCACGACCCCCTGCAGCAGCATCGCCGCCAGTCGGGGCTGCTCGTGCCCCAGCTCCCCCAGTGCCTCCACGATCATCGCGACCAGCCCGCCGTGCGCGGCCCGGATCTTCTCGCGGGCCCCCGCGTCCAGTTCGCTCGCCGAGATCGCGACCACCGCCCGGTGCCGCCGGTCCCCGACCAGGGCGAGCTGCTGCCGCACGTAGGCCTCGACCTTGCCCTCGGCGGAACCCGCCCGCTCCATCACCGCCGCGACCTCCGCCGCCCACACCGGGAAGTCGGCCTCGCACAGCTCCTCGACCACGGCGGCCCGGGAGCGGAAGTACTCGTAGACGGACGACCGGGCCAGCCCCGTGCGCTCGGCGAGCGCGGGGAAGGTCAGCGCCTCCGTCCCGCCCTCGGACAGGAGGGACCGCGCCGCGTCCAGCAGGGCGGCTCGCTGCATCGACCGGTGCTCGGCCACGGAGGCCGCTCGAATCCTTGGCACGTCGACCACTTTACGGACGCACCGGGCCGGACGGGAGGCAGCACGACCGGAAGACCGGGCGCCCGGCCGCCGCCCAGGCGCCGGAAACCGCGGCTCAGCGGCCGAAACTCGCCAGCTTCGCCCGTAGCTGCAGCACCGATTTGGTGTGGATCTGACTCACCCGGCTCTCGGTGACCCCGAGCACGTTCCCGATCTCCGCGAGGGTCAGCCCCTCGTAGTAGTAGAGGGTCACCACGGTCTTCTCCCGCTCCGGCAGCGTGTTGATGGCCCGCGCCAGGAACCGCCGCAGCTCCCGGTCCTCGGCCACCTCGACGGGGTTGTCCGCGGCGGTGTCCTCCAGCGTGTCCATGACGCTGAGGCCGTCGCCGCCCTCGCCCCCGACGTGCAGCAGTTCCTCCAGCGCCACCACGTTGGCCAGCGACAGCTGACTGAAGACGGCGTGCAGCTCGTCCACCTCGATGCCCAGCTCGGCGGCCACCTCGCCCTCAGAGGGTGTGCGCCGCAGCCGTGCCTCCAGGGTGGCGTAGGCCCGCTCCACGTTCCGCGCCTTCTGCCGGACCGAGCGCGGGATCCAGTCCAGCGCCCGCAGCTCGTCGATCATCGCCCCCCGGATCCGGGTGATCGCGTACGTCTCGAACTTGATCTCCCGGTCGACGTCGAACTTCTCGATCGCGTCGATGAGCCCGAACACCCCGGAGGAGACGAAGTCGGCCTGCTCCACGTTGGGCGGCAGGCCCACGCTCACCCGCCCGGCCACGTACTTGACCAGCGGCGAGTAGTGCAGGATCAGCTGTTCCCGCAACCGGTCGTCCCCCGTCGCCTTGTACGACCGCCACAGCTCGTCGAGCGTCGAGGGAGCGGGCGGCCGCACGCTGCCACCGTCGCGGGCGGCTGGGGGGATCGCCGCCCGGTCGGACCCGGAGGTGTGCTGGGGCATTCGTCGCCTTGTGCCGTTCTGCCGTGAAGTGCCAGGAAGTGCTGTGTCGTGCCGTGGCGCGGGGTGGACGGGGGGGGTGAAGAGCAATGGTTGGGCGAGGTGTCGGTCTCGTGCCGGTTGGCACGGTCTGCGCCAGGCCTTTCGTGAGCGTAGCGTGACTGAGGAGTCGCGGTGCGCGAACAGAGCGGCTCCACCCCCGCGCGAACCCCCTGTACGGCGCGCTCCACCACGCCCCGTACGTCGCTCTGCGTGATCGGCCGAAAGCGTCAACTCCGGGAATTCCCAAGGGCGTCGGGGGTTCCCCCGGACGGCCGAACACGCTCGGTCAACACCGGCTCCGACCGGCCCGGACCGAGATCATCGCCTGGCGTGTCAACTTCCAGCCGTCGCCGTGTCGTTCGACGTAACCAAGTGCTCGGAGTTCGTACAGTCTCGCGACGGCCTCGTCCTCGGACGTCTGCGCGCCGCGTGCCACCTCTTCGGGTGAGGCGGCCCGGTTGCCGGGCAGGGCGGCCAGGACCTGCCGGGCGGCGGGTTCCAGCAGGTCACGTGGGAGGACGGGGCCGCGTCTGGCCGGGGCCAGCTCGCCCATGTCGCCCACCAGCTCGACGACCTCCGCGGCGTCGGTGACCAGCGCCGCCTCCCCGCGGAGCAGTTCGTGCACCCCGGCCGAGAGGCCACTGGTGGCCGGACCTGGCACGCCCATGGTGAACCGGCCGAGCCGCTGTGCCGCCCGCGCCGTGACCAGCGAGCCGCTGCGGTGGGCGGCCTCCACGACGACGGTGCCCCGGGTGAGCGCGGCGATGACCCGGTTGCGGAGCACGAACCGGCTCGGCGTCGGGTGCTCGCCCGGCGGCAACTCCCCCACCACCAGTCCCTGTTCGGCGATCCTGTTGATCAGCTCGGTGTGGCCCCGGGGGTAGGGCCGGTCGACCCCGCAGGCCAGCACGGCGACGGTGGCCCCGCCGGCGCCGAGGGCTCCGCGGTGGGCGGCGCCGTCGACCCCGTAGGCGCCACCGGACACCACCACCCAGCCGCGCTCGGCGAGTCCCGCGGCGAGGACGGCCGCCATGTGGGCGCCGTACTCGGTGCAGGCGCGGGCCCCGACGAGGGCGACGGCCCGCAGCGCCCACATCCGCAGGCTGGGCAGGCCGCGCACCCACAGGCCGAGGGGGCGGCCGTCGCCCAGGTCGTCGAGCTGTGTCGGCCACTCGGTGTCGCCGGGGCACACGAACCGCGCGCCCGCCTCCCGTGCGGCGGCGAGGTCCGCGCGGGGGTCGGCCTGTGCCGCGCGGGCCAGCAGACCCGCCCACCGCTTGGCGCCGGCACCGGGCAGGGGCTGCCCGCCCTCGCGCAGCCGGGCCGCCACCTCGTGCACGCCCCGTTCCCGCACCCACCGCCCGGCGGTCTCGTCGCCGGGCTCGGCCACCCGGGCCAGGAAGACCCGGTCGAGCACTCCGGTGTCGCTCATGGGGCGATCCCTTCCAGGACCGCCCCGCGCCGGACGCCGGTGCGCAGCTCCAGGGCCAGGTTGACGTCGTTGGCCGAGGGGCGGCCGCGGCCCGCCAGGTCGGCGAGGGTCCAGGCGACCCGGAGCACCCGGTCCAGTCCGCGGGCGGTGAGCAGGCCCCGGTCGAGGTCCAGCTCGGCCTTGAGCAGCGCCCCCGGCTGGACCTGCCAGCGGGTGCGGAGTTCATGGCCGGGGACCTCGCTATTGGTGCGCCAGGGCAGCCCCTCGTAGCGGCGGGCGGCGCGCTCGCGGGCCGTGCGCACCCGGTCGGCCACGGCGGCGGAGGGCTCGGCGCCGGTGTGGAGCCGCAGCAGTTCCTCCCGGGCGACCGGTTCGACGTTCACCCTGAGGTCCACGCGGTCCATCAGAGGGCCGGAGAGCCGGGCCCGGTACCGCTTGATCGAGGAGGGCCGGCACTCGCAGACGTCGCCGGGGGTGCCGTGGCGGCCGCAGGGGCAGGGGTTGGCGGCCAGGACCATGAGGAACCTCGCGGGCATCCGCAGTATCCCGGCGGCCCTGGCGATGACGACGTGCCCCGACTCCAGGGGCTGGCGCAGGGCGTCCAGGACGCTGCTGTGGAACTCCGCGGCCTCGTCCAGGAAGAGCACGCCGTGGTGGGCCAGGCAGACCGCTCCGGGGCGTGGCAGGCCGGTTCCGCCGCCGATCAGGGAGGCCATGGTGGCCGAGTGGTGCGGGGCGCAGTAGGGCGGCCGGTCGACCAGGGGGTGGCCGGGGGGCAGCATGCCGGCGACCGAGTGGACGGCGGTGACCTCCAGCGACTCCTGGCGGCCCAGCTCGGGCAGCAGTCCCGGCAGCCGCTCGGCCAGCATGGTCTTGCCTGCACCGGGCGGGCCCTTGAAGAAGACGTGGTGGCGCCCGGCCGCGGCCACCTCCAGGGCGGCCCGGGCGACGTGCTGGCCGGCGACGTCCGCGAGGTCGGGCGCGTGGTCGCCGGTGGCCGCGCCGGTACCGAGTCCCATGCCGGGCAGCGCGAGCCCGGCGAGAAACGGGTCGGGGCGGATCTCGCCGGGGACGGGCTCCTCGTCGGGGACCGGTTCGTCGGTGAGGACCGCGATCAGCTGGCGCAGGCTGCGGATGCCCAGCACGGACACCCCGGGCACCAGCGAAGCCTCCGGCACCGCGTTCTCCGGCACGACCACCTGCTCGTACCCGGCGTCGGCGGCGGCCAGCACGGCGGGCAGGATGCCCCGGACCGGCCGGACGCTGCCGTCCAGGCCCAGTTCCCCGATCATCACGATCTCGGCGAGCACCCGGGGATCGATCCGCTCGGCCGCCCCGAGCACGGCCGCGGCCACCGCGAGGTCGAAGCCGCTGCCGCTCTTCGGCACGGATGCCGGGCTCAGCCCGACGGTGAGCTTCTTCGACGGCCACGAGGCGCCCGAGTTCACCACCGCCGCCCGGACCCGGTCCCGGCTCTCCGTCAGGCTCTTGTCCGGCAGCCCCACCAGGGTGAAGGCCGCCACCCCGGGCTCCAGGTCGGCCTGGACCTCCACCACCACGCCCTCGACGCCCACCAGCGCCACCGAGCAGGTCCGCGCGAACCCCATCTCACGCCACCCCCCGGACGTGCTCGACCACCGGCGCCCCGCGCCGCGGCAGCAGCACGCCGACCACGTCGATGCGGACGCCGCCCGGCGGTGCCCCGCCGTGGGCGTGGACCCAGTGCTCGGCGAGGCCGCGCAGGCGCCGCGCCTTCTCCGGGGAGACCGCGGCCATGGGGTGCTCGAAGACGCCCGCCCGCCGGGTCTTGACCTCGCAGACGACCAGGACGTCGCCGTCCCGCGCCACGATGTCGATCTCGCCTGTCCTGCCGCAGCGCCAGTTGCGCTCCAGGACCGTCAGACCGGCCTCGGCCAGCCGCCGTGCGGCCAGCGTCTCGCCGTACCTGCCGAGTGCGCTGCGTGCCCGATTCGTGCGTGCCTGATCCGTGCGTGCCTGATCCGTGCGTGCCTGATCCGTGCGTGCCTGATCCGTGTTCATGTCGGCACCACCTCCGGCGCCAACGGTCAGGCATCTCCCGCCAAGAAGTTGATCTTGGTGAGTTACTCAGCGGTTGTGGACAACTCCGTCACCCGTACGGGCCGCCTCAGCCGCCCGGAAGTTCCAGATCGGTCTTGTTCAGTTCCTCGATGTTCACGTCCTTGAACGTCAGGACGCGGACCTGCTTCACGAAACGGGCCGGCCGGTACATGTCCCAGACCCAGGCGTCCGCCATGGACACCTCGAAGAACACCTCGCCCTGGACCGAGTGCACCTGCATCTCGTAGTCGTTGGTGAGGTAGAAGCGCCGCTCGGTCTCGATCACGTATTTGAACAGACCGACGACATCGCGGTACTCCCGGTAGAGCTTCAGCTCCATCTCGGTCTCGTACTTTTCGAGGTCCTCGGCGCTCATGGCATGTTCCCCTTCAGCCGTGCGATCCCACCATTGTGCGCCAGTCCCGCGCGCCCCTAGACGATTTCCGTGTCAAGGGTGACGGGCCCGGCGGGGGGACCTTCGTCGAGCAGCCTACGGAACAGCTCGGCGAGTCTGGTCGGATACACCGTCTCATGTGCCCGGGTCAGTTCCTGGCACGTCCACCAACGTGCTCCGGCCACACTGCGCCGCTCCAGTTCGGTGAGGGCGGTGGCCGCGGTGGCGGTCTGCGTCGTGCGGGCCAGGTAGTACCACTCGTCCTGGTCCCAGCGGCGACCCGCGAACGGGAAGGAGCACGTCCGGCGCCACAGCACCGGGCCGAGCTCGACGTCGGTGATGCCGGTCTCCTCGGCGAGTTCCCGCAGAGCGGCCTGCTCACGGGTCTCGTCGCCCTCCAAGCCGCCGCCGGGCGTGAACCACCAGTCGTCGGCCGGGTCGTCGGGCTCGTGGCCGTGCAGGAGCAGGATGCGGTCCTCGGGGTCGAGCAGGACCACCCGGGCCACCTTGCGCAGGCCGCCCTCGGGCGCCTCGGGCAGCGCCTCAGCGGGCACCGGCGGGCTCCGTCCGGGTGCGGCCGCGGGAGCGGCCCAGCAGGTTCGCGACCGGGCCGTAGGCGCCGCCGGCGAGGACCAGCACGCCACCGGCCACGATCAAGAACTCGATGACCCGCAACGGACCGGGCTGGGAGAGCGCACCGAGGGTCTCGAAGCCGGTCGGGCGCTTGAGGAGGCCCTTCATCGGCCAGATCACGGCGTCCACCCGGGCGGTCACGGCGCCGCGGGCGACCGTGCCCTTTGCGGCGTCCGTGAGGTGCGCGGTGGAGTCCAGGGAGCCCTGACGCTCGTCACCGAGGAGGAAGAGCCGGCCCTGGGGAACGGTCACGGTGGGGAAGCCCTGGAGCTCGGCCTGGGTGCCCGCCGGCAGATACGGCTCCTGGATCTGCTTGCCGTTGACCGTCAGCTTGCCGTTCGTGCAGCAGGCCACCGTGTCCCCGCCCACCGCGACCACACGCTTGACCACGTCCGCGTTGGTGACCCAGCTCTTGTCCTTGAAGACGACGACGTCGCCCCGGCGCACCTCGCTGCCGTCGATGCGCTGGCCGAGGACCCGGTCCCCTGCGTCGATCGTCGGCGTCATCGACGTGGTGGGCACGGTGTACGGCCGGTAGACGACCGCCGCCCAGCCGAATCCTCCGAGGAACAGCACGATGCCCAGGGCGACGGCGATCCCGGAGAGCCGCTGTCCGAGCCTGCTGCCGGCCTGCGCCGCGCTCGTGCTGGTGCCTGCGCCGTCGCGCGGAGCCGTACGTATCGTGCTGTCGCCCATGAGGCCGCACCCTACCCGGCGGTACCGGGCAGGGGCAGCCCTTCTTCGGCGCCCCTGGTCACAAGCTCCCCAAGGGCTTCACACGGGACGGTCGGCACGGGCCTTGCGGGACTTAGGTCAGCGCTTGCCCGCGGCCACGGGCTTGTCGAACTTCTGCTCGATGCGCTCACCCCGGCGGCGGCGCCACACCGCGACCGGGAGGACGGCCGCGACGGCCGCGCCCTGCGGCGCCACCGTGAGGGAGCCCGCGGCGGACGACTGCGTGTTGATGCCGCTCTGGTCGAAGGTGTCCGGGATCGGCAGCGTGCCCCAGCGGTTGATCGGCCAGGCCTTGACGATGGCACGGCCGACGACGTCCTTCACCGGGACCATGCCGTGGTGCTTGTCGGACTGGTTGTAGCGGGAGTCGCGGGAGTTCTGGCGGTGGTCGCCCATCACCCAGATGTACCCCTTGGGCACGTGCACCGTGAACTGGCCGCCCTGGTCGTCGACGCTGCACGGCGTGTTGCCCGGGTACACATAAGGCTCGCTCAGCGCATGGCCGTTGACCATGAGCGGGCCGCTGCCCTTGCAGGAAACAGTGTCGCCGCCGACACCGATGACGCGCTTGATCAGGTCCCGCTCCTCGGCCGACGGCATCAGGCCGATCCAGCTGAGGAAGGTCTGGATCGCGTTCGGCTGGGCGGTGGGCTCGCCCGCCAGCCAGTCGTCCGGGTCGTGGAAGACGACGACCTCGCCGCGCTCCGGCTTGGAGCCGAACCACGGGGTGAGCTTGTCGACCAGGACTCGGTCACCCTGCTGGAGGGTGTTCTGCATCGAGTCCGACGGGATCGAGAACGCCTGCACCAGGAACGTCTTGATCAGTAGCGCCAGCACCAGCGCGATGACGACGAGGATCGGCAGCTCCTTCCAGAAGGAGCGTGGTTTCTTGGGTGCGGGCGCCGCCGGATCGCCCGGGTCCCCGTCCGTGCCCGAGCCGCCACCGCCGGAGTACGGACCGTCCGCCGGGGTGCCGTCTCCTCCGGGCCCGGAACCGTTCCCGGAGGTCAAGGCGCCGTCTGCGGGGGGGACATTCTCCACGGGGCGCCCGCTGTGCTCCTCGCCGTCGTGTCCCGACCGTGCGCCTACCGCCACATCCCCCACGCCAACTCCTTACTCCGTGCCGCCGCCTGCGCCATCCCCGGCGCAGGCCCACCACTCCCATAACGAGCGGGAGTTCCGCAGGGGTCGGGAGTTGGATGTATCCGTTCGGATCGTCGGAGGCAACCCTATGCGACAGCCGGGGGGCCGCGGTCGACCCCGACCCGGAGTCAGAAACGCTTGCGAAGGTTTTAGGTTCGTCGAGCTTGGTCCAGTGGCCGATGGGCCAGCCGATCATCATGGCGCGGCCCACCACCGAGGTCACGGCCACCGTGCCGCCGTAGTCGGTGTCCTGGTGGGCGCGGGAGTCGGCGGAGTTGCCGCGGTGGTCGCCCATCACCCACAACCGCCCCTTCGGCACGGTGATGTCGAACGGCTGAGCGGAGGGGACGTTCCCTGGATACAGGTAGTCGCCCTCGGTCAGCGGTACGCCGTTGACGGTCACCCGGCCCTGTGCGTCACAGCACTTGACGTGGTCGCCGCCGACACCGATGACCCGCTTGATGAGGTCCTTCTCGTTGGCGGAGGGCAGCAGGCCGATGAAGGTGAGCCCTTCCTTGACCTGCTTGACCCCGACCGGGTCGTTCGCCTTGGTGGTCTGCTCGTCCTTCAGCCAGCCGCCCGGGTCGTGGAAGACGACGACGTCCCCGCGGTGCGGCTGCCACCCGAACCACGGGGTGAACTTGTCCACCAGGACGCGGTCGCCGATCCGGATCGTCTGTTCCATGGAGCCGGACGGGATCACGAAGGCCTGGACGAGGAACGTCTTCAGCACGAGGGCTATCAGGACGGCCACGCCGACCAGCAGCGGTATCTCGCGCACCGCACTGCGCCGTCGCTTGCGCTTGACCTTGCGCTGCAGTTTGCGCCGCTCCGCGCGGGACCGGCCGCCGGACGGTCCCGAGGCGCGCCGGGCCCCGGTAGGCAGCAGGTTGGCGGTGGCGTCGACCGGCACGCCGCGCGGTCGGCCGCGGTTACCCATGGGACGCTCCGTCGGCCGGCACGCGCGCGTAGGCGGCGGGACGGGTGAGACGGGTCCAGTGAGCGTACGGCCAGACGATCCAGTCGGCCCGGCCGACGACCCTGCCGACGGGGATCATGCCGCCACCGGGCGAGCCGAGGTGGTCGCGGGAGTCGCTGGAGTCGCTGCGGTGGTCGCCGAGCACGAAGAGCGTGCCGTCGGGGACGTCGACGTTGAAGGGCACGGTGGAGGGGGTGTCCCCCGGATAGAGGAACGAGGTCTCGTCGACCGGCCGGCCGTTCACTTCGATCCTCCCCTTCTCGTCGCAGCAGACCACATGGTCTCCTCCCACACCGACGACGCGTTTGATGTAGTCGGCGTCCCCGAAGTATCCGGAGCCGTCGAACACCACGACATCTCCCCGGCGCGGCCCGGCACCGAAACGGTACGCCAACTTATTTACGAGAACGCGGTCCCCGATCCTCAATCCCTGTTCCATGGATCCGCTGGGAATCTGGAATGGTTGCGCCACGAAAGTGTTGAGGACGAGCAAAAACGCCAGGCAGGCGAAGAGCGTGAGGGTGATCCAGCCACCCGGCAGCCAGTCGGTGACCCGCTCGGTGGCGCGTGCCGCCAACGCGAAACGCGACCGGTCCTCCGCGGCCTCTGGTTCGGGGCTGGAGGAGCGGTCGCGCTCCGTGTGCTGTGCTTCGGTGTCCATCGGGGCCAGATGCTATCCGGCCTCGATGAGAACCCCGTTCGCGAGATCAGTTCTCGCGCTTCTCCTTGATCTTCGCGGCCTTGCCGCGCAGGTCGCGCAGGTAGTACAGCTTGGCGCGACGCACGTCACCGCGGGTGACGAGCTCGATCTTCTCGACGATCGGGGTGTGCACCGGGAAGGTGCGCTCGACGCCGACGGAGAAGGAGACCTTGCGGACCGTGAAGGTCTCGCGGACACCGCTGCCCTGACGGCGGATCACAACGCCCTTGAACTGCTGCACACGGGAGCGGTTGCCCTCGATGACGCGGACGTGGACGTTGACGGTGTCACCCGGGCGGAAGGCCGGGACGTCGCTGCGCAGCGACGCGGAGTCGACGGTGTCGAGCAGGTGAGACATTTCGTCTGCTTTCCTCGCTGATGCCACAGGTCATCAACGGAAACTAGGTGTTCCATGGGGTCTGCCGTGCGGGTCGGGGCGGGCGTCGTGTCCCCCTGTGGCAGGGGCGCACGCCGGACGGACGCACAACAGCGGCCTATTCTTCCACGCCCTGTGGCCTGCGCCAAAATCGGCCGTGGGGTCCGCCCTCCGGGTCCGGGGCCCAGCCCAGGATGGAGAGCATCTCCCGGTCCTTCTTGTCGAAGGCCCTGGGGTCGCAGCGCTCGATCAGGTCGGGCCGGTGAACGGTGGTCCGCTTCAGGGCCTCGTCGCGGCGCCAGCGGGCGATCTTGCCGTGGTGGCCGCTGAGCAGCACGTCGGGGATGTCCCGGCCGCGCCAGACGGGCGGCTTCGTGTAGACGGGGCCCTCCAGGAGGTTGGCCATGGCGCCGGGCGCGAAGGAGTCGTCGCGGTGCGACTCGGCGTTCCCGAGGACGCCGGGCAGCAGCCGCGCCACGGCCTCGGTGATCACCAGTACGGCCGCTTCGCCGCCGGCGAGGACGTAGTCGCCGATGGACACCTCGTGGACCGGCATCCGGGTGGCGTACTCGTCCATGACCCGCCGGTCGATGCCCTCGTAGCGGGCCGGTGTGAAGATCAGCCAGGGGCGCTCGGAGAGCTCGACGGCGAGTTCCTGGGTGAAGGGACGGCCGCTGGGGGTGGGGACGATCAGCGCGGGGGCGTGCGAGCCGGTCTCGTAGCCGTCGGCGAGGACCGTGTCGAGGGCGTCGCCCCAGGGTTCGGTCTTCATGACCATGCCGGGACCGCCGCCGTACGGCGTGTCGTCGACCGTGTTGTGCCGGTCGTACGTCCATCCGCGCAGGTCGTGCACGTGGACGCCGAGCTGTCCACGCGCGCGTGCCTTGCCGACCAGCGAGACGTTCAGGGGTTCCAGGTACTCGGGAAAGATCGTGACGACGTCGAGCCTCATGCGTCGTCGTCCCTGGACGAGACGGTCTCCGCCCGGTCGTCGATCAGGCCGGGCGGCGGCGCGATGACGGCCCGCTGTTCCTCCAGGTCGATCTCGGTGACGATCTCCTGGACGAACGGGATCATCACCTCGCTGCCGTCGGGCCGCTCCACGATGAACAGGTCCTGGGAGGGCAGGTGCGAGATCTCGGTGATCCGGCCGACCTCGGTGCCGTCCTCGGTGACCACGTCAAGGTCGACGAGCTGGTGGTCGTAGTACTCGTCCTCGCCCTCGGGCAGCTCCTCCGGGTCGATCTCGGCGATCAGGAGGGTGTTGCGCAGGGCCTCGGCGCCGGTGCGGTCGCTGACGCCCGTGAAGCGCAGGAGCAGGCGGCCGCTGTGCACGCGGCCCGTCTCGATGGTGAGCGGTCCCACGCCGGCGGGATCGGTGGCGAGTACGGCGCCCGGCCCGAGCCTGAGCTCCGGCTCGTCGGTACGTACCTCGACGGTGACCTCGCCCTTGATGCCGTGGGCGCGGCCGATCCGTGCGACTACGAGCTGCACTGTGCCTGTTCTCCTGTCATCTCCTGCTCGACCTGTTCGACCTGCTCATACGGCTCGGGCCGGGGACGGCCAGTGGCCCTCCCCGGCCCGAGCCGGTTGCGATAAGCGTCAGCGGACGTGGTCGACGTCGACGAGGTCGACGCGGACTCCGCGACCGCCGATGGCGCCCACGACGGTGCGCAGGGCACGCGCGGTGCGGCCGTTGCGGCCGATCACCTTGCCGAGGTCGTCGGGGTGCACCCGGACCTCCAGCACGCGCCCGCGGCGCAGGTTGCGCGAGGCGACCTGCACATCGTCAGGGTTGTCGACGATGCCCTTCACGAGGTGCTCAAGCGCCTCTTCGAGCATGCTGCTCAGGCCTCGGTCGACTCGGACTCAGCCGCGGCCTCGTCCTTCTTCTCAGCCTTCTTCTTCTGGGTGATCGCCTCACCCTTGCCCTCGTCGTCACCGCCGAGCGCCTCGAACGACGGACGCGTGGCCTTCGGGGCGGCCACGAGCAGCGGCGCCGGGGCGGGCTCGCCCTTGAACTTCTGCCAGTCGCCGGTCTTCTTCAGGATGGCGAGCACGGGCTCGGTCGGCTGGGCGCCGACGCCGAGCCAGTACGCCACGCGGTCGGCGTCCACCTCGATGACCGACGGGTTGTAGGTCGGGTGGTACTTGCCGATCTCCTCGATCGCACGGCCGTCACGACGGGTGCGGGAGTCGGCGACGACGATGCGGTAGTGAGGCGAACGGATCTTGCCCAGACGCTTCAGCTTGATCTTGACTGCCACGGGAGTGGGTTCTCCTGGATTTGACGTGGTTGGGCACGGCGAGACTGCCGCGTGGGGTTGCGGTACCCGAGTGCCCGACGGACGCGTCAGCCGGAGGAGAGAGGGGTCCTGTGCGGCTGTCGAGTACAGCTAGCCATTGTGCCATACCCTGCGGGTCGCTTTCGGCCGGCGGTCGGGACGGGGGCTCCTGGACAGGCCGGAGTCGCACCCGGCGTGGAGGTGAGGTCACGTCGGGTGCGACGACCGGTGCTGTGAAGTTGTCGTCCGCGCCCACCCCTGCCCGCGGGGGGACGGGGGGTGCCTGCGTCCGTGGGCCGGTGGCGGAGCAACGGCTGCGGCTGCCACGAGCAGCCGTGGCCTATGCCGCGCCCACGACCTCCGGGATGCGGAACGGCTTGCCGCAGCCGCCGCAGACGATGGGGGCCTGGGCCAGGACCGACGGGACCACCCGGACGTTGCGTCCGCAGTCGCACACCGCCTTGACGCGGACGCCACCGCCGGACGAGCCGTGGCGGGCGGCCGGGCCACGGAAGGTGCGGGAGGTGTCGGCGGACGTGGCCACCGTGTGCGCCTTGAGAGCGCGCTGCAGTCTCTCGATGGTCGGGCGGTAGCGTCGCTTCGCCTCCGGGTTGAGCGTGACCAGCGAGAAACCGCTGCTGGGATGCGGCTCGTCGGGGTGGTCGAGGCCCAGCTCCTCGGCGATCGCGAGGAATCGGCGGTTGTGGTAGCGGCCGGCCCGGGAGGTGTCGCGGACTCCACGGGAGGCTGCGATGCCGTGGACTGCCTCATGGAGCAGCCGTTCGAAGGAGAGCTCGTGACCGCACGCGGACGACGACTCCCCGATCAGGGACTCTGGCGCGGCAAGGTCCGGCAGCTCGGGGTGGTACCGCTGAATGTCGGCCCACGCCTCTGCCAGCTCTGCGGCGAGGACAGGTGGTGTCTGTGTCGTGCTCACGTAATGAGAACGAGCGGGAGGGCCCCTGTGTTCCTATTCCGGGGCATCCCAAATAATTTGCACGTACCCGTCAGTTGCCGCTGATGCGTGGAGACGAGCACGGGTGCGCTGATCTGCGGAGAAGCCTCACAGCTCGTACCAAGCCGGTGCGTAGTCTGACGTACGACCCGTCACGTATCCCTGGTCCGAACGCCTGGACGACGGAGGTCTGCGGATGCGCAAGAGGCGTTTCGGTCGCTCTCCTGGCCGGGTCCCATCCCGGTCAGCGTCCGCGGCGGCCCCGGCGTTACTCGCAGCCCGTCGGCACCCGGCACCGCACCGGCTCCGGCACCCTGACATGGCGGCCACCGTGCCCGCCGACCATGGCCAGAACCGCCGTGTCGCGGGTCCGATGGTAGAGCCCCAAGTTGCCGGGATGTGAAATCTCGCCACAGTCACAGCCCATGTACAAGCAGTGACCCGCGACCTCTGGACGCCGTCGCGAGCCCGGAGTTATGTGGCATAGGTGGGAAGTGCGGGCGCACGGCACGGGGGCCACGGAATCGGTCAGTGCGTAACTCTCGGCGGATTGGGGCGCTTACCTATGACACCTACGCTCGTGCGGCACCACCTGGCTCACGTGGACTCACCACCCCGTGTGGACCTGGGCGCACGCGCGCGTGACTGGTCCGAGATCCAGGAGCGGATGCTGGTGCCGCTCTACGAGACCGTCCACGAGCGACTCGAAGTGGGCCCGGCCACCCGGCTGCTCGGCCTGGGCTGCGGTTCCGGTCTCGCCCTGCTGATGGCGGCGACCAGAGGGGCCGCGGTCACCGGAGTCGACTCCTCCCCCGAGCGGCTCGCCCTCGCCCGTGAGCGTCTGCTGCCCGACGCGGCCCCCGGCGCACGCGCGCGTGGCCTTACCGCCCGGATCGTCGAGGGCACGCCCCGGAACGCCGCGGCCGCGCAGGCACCGGCGTACAACCTGATCACCGCCTTCGACCCGATCGGCTGCCTGGCCGGCGACGCCGAACGGCTCGGTGACCTGCTGGCCGAGGCGACTCCCCTGGCCGAGCACGGGGCCGCCGTGGTGCTGACCGGCTGGGGTCCGCCGGAGCGCTGCGCGACCTCGTCGGTGCTGCGGGTGGCCGCGAAGTTGGCCGATCCTCTGCGGAGCGCGGGAAGCTGGCGTCCGGCGTGCCGGGACGATCTGGAGGAGGTCGCCCAGCGGGCCGGCCTGCGGATCGACGGGTCCGGGCGGGTGTCCTGCCCGTTCGGGTACGCCGACGCGGACAGCGCGGTGCGGGGGTTGTTGTCGACGGGGCTGTTCGATGCGGGGATCGCGGCGGCCGACGAGGAGCAGGTCGGCAAGGAGCTGGCCGAGGCGCTTCATCCGCATCAGCGGGCGGACGGCACGGTGTGGATGCCGAACGTGTTCCGGTACCTGATCGCGCGGGTGCGCTGACGCTTCGCGGGGGCCGCCGTCTTCGGCCGCGGCGCCGTGGGGGCTGGTCGCGTAGTTCCTCCCCCAACCTTCGGCCGGGGGTACCCCCAGCGCCTCTCAGGGGGCGCCGGAAGCCGGGGCGCTCACAGGGTCAGACCTCGTCCAGGTCCTTGGTCAGGCGCGTGATGCCCGCGATGCGGTAGGCGTCGGCCTCCTCCAGGGTCTCGTTCTCCAGGAGGGCCTGGGCCAGGGCGTCCAGCCGGCCGCGGTGGTCCCGGAGTTTGCGGCGGGCCTCCTCGTAGCACTCGTCGACGATGCGGCGCATCTCGGTGTCGATGACGTCGAGGGTCTGCGGCGCCGCGGCGAGGCCGTAGGCCTGCTGGGCGTCGCTGGGGAGGGCGGAGAGCCGGCCGACCTCCTCGCTCATGCCCCAGCGGGAGACCATGCCGCGCGCGATGCTCGTGACCTGCTCCAGGTCGCTCTCCGAGCCGGTGGTGATCACGCCGTAGACGACCTGCTCGGCCGCCATGCCGCCGAGGGCGCCGATGATGCGGCCGCGCAGGTACTCCTCGGTGTACGCGTACTTGTCGGCGTCCGGCGTGGAGAGCGTGACGCCGAGGGCGCGGCCGCGCGGCACGATGGTGATCTTGCGGACCGGGTCGGCGCCGGGCTGGAGCATGCCGAGCAGGGCGTGGCCGCTCTCGTGGTAGGCGGTCCTGCGGCGCTCCTCCTCGGGCATCACCAGCGGGCGTTCGGCGCCGAGCTGGACCTTCTCCAAGGCCTCGGAGAGGTCGGACTGGGTGACCTTGTCCTGTTTGCGCTTGACGGCGAGCAGGGCGGCCTCGTTGGCGAGGTTGGCCAGTTCGGCGCCGGTCATGCCCGGGGTGGCGCGGGCGACCTGGGCGAGGTCGACGCCCTCGGCGAGCGGGATCTGGCGGGTGTGGATCTGCAGGATCGCCTCGCGGCCGGTGCGGTCCGGGGGCGAGACCTGGACGACCCGGTCGAAGCGGCCGGGGCGGGTGAGCGCGGGGTCGAGGATGTCGGCGCGGTTGGTGGCGGCGATGACGATGACGCCCTCGGAGCCGGAGAAGCCGTCCATCTCGGTGAGGATCTGGTTGAGCGTCTGCTCGCGCTCGTCGTGGCCGCCCATGGAGGCGCCGCCGCCGCGGGCCCGGCCGATGGTGTCGATCTCGTCGATGAAGATGATGGACGGGGCGACCTTGCGGGCCTCGGCGAACAGCTCACGCACGCGGGAGGCGCCGACGCCGACGATCATCTCGATGAACTCGGAGGCGGAGGCCGAGAAGAACGGCACGCCCGCCTCGCCGGCGACGGCCCGCGCGAGCAGCGTCTTGCCCGTGCCGGGCGGGCCGGCTAGGAGCACGCCCCGCGGCATCTTGGCGCCCATCCTGCGATAGGCGTCGGGGTTCTTGAGGAAGTCGACGACGTCGTTGAGCTCTCCCTCGACCTCGTCGATGCCCGCCACGTCCTCGAAGGTGGTCCGCTGCTGACCGGGCTCCAGTTCGACCGGCTTGGGCGGCGCCTTGCGGCCCAGCATGCCGCCCGCGCCGCCGAGGCCCGCACTCATCCGGCGGGCGATGAAGACCCATACCGCGACGAGGATGACGATCGGCGCCAGGGAGATCAGCAGATTGGCGAGAAAGCTTCGGTGCTGGACGACCGGTTCCGCGGTGACCATCACGTTGTGCTTGGTCAGGCTGGTCCAGAGGTCGTCCCCGGCGAAGGAGGGCCGCTCGGTGTTGAACTTGGTGTAGGTCCCGCCGCCCTCGGAGTTCTTCTGCTCCTTCTTGAGCTGGCCCTGGATCGAGTCGCCCTTGGCGTAGATCTTCTCGACGTTGCCCGCGTTCACCTGTTTGCTGAACTCGGTGTACGAGATCGTCGGCTCGTTCTCCTGGTCGAAGTACGACAGCACCAGGTTGGCCAGCAGGTACACGACCAACGCGGTGACGATCAGCCGCCACCAGCCGCCGTGCATCCGCCGCCCGCCGTTCGGCGGCCTGGGCGGCTCCTCCGGAGCGCCCTCGGTACGCCAGGGCTGGTCGGGTGACTTGCGCGGCGGGGCGGGGTTGGTCATATGCGGACGGTACGACAACGACCAACCCCTGGCACACGCACAGGTGAACTCAGCCCATGAACTTCTTGAACTCGTCCGGCAGCTCGAAGTCCTGGGCGCCCTGCTGCGGGAGTCCGAAGGCGCCGCCCTGCGCGGCGGCCTCGCGGCGCTGGGCCTCCTCCAGCTCCTGCTGCTTGCGCTTCATCGGGTTGCCGGAGCGCTGCTTGCCCTTGGCCTGCTTCGCCTGCTTCTTCTGCCGGCCGGGGCCGCCGCCCATGCCCGGGATCCCCGGCATGCCCGGCATCCCGCCGCCCTGGGCCATGCGGGACATCATCTTGCGGGCCTCGAAGAACCGCTCGACCAGGTTCTTCACCGCGCTGACCTCGACACCGGAACCCTTGGCGATACGGGCGCGGCGCGAGCCGTTGATGATCGTCGGTTCCTGGCGCTCGGCCGGGGTCATCGACTTGATGATCGCGGCGGTGCGGTCGACGTCCCGCTCGTCGAGGTTCTGGATCTGGTCCTTGATCTGGCCCATGCCGGGCAGCATCCCGAGGAGCTTCGAGATGGAGCCCATCTTCCTGACCTGTTCCATCTGGGCCAGGAAGTCGTCCAGGGTAAAGTCCTGGCCCTTCTTGGACGCCAGCTTGGAGGCCATCTTCTGGGCCTCTTCCTGGCTGAACGTCTTCTCCGCCTGCTCGATGAGGGTGAGCAGGTCACCCATGTCGAGGATGCGGGAGGCCATGCGGTCCGGGTGGAAGGCGTCGAAGTCGTCGAGCTTCTCGCCGTTCGACGCGAACATGATCGGCTTGCCGGTGACCTGGCGGATGGAGAGCGCGGCACCACCGCGGGCGTCGCCGTCGAGCTTGGAGAGCACGACACCGTCGAAGCCGACGCCGTCACGGAAGGCCTCCGCTGTGGTGACGGCGTCCTGGCCGATCATGGCGTCGACGACGAAGAGGATCTCGTCGGGCGAGACGGCGTCCCGGATGTCGGCCGCCTGCTGCATCAGCTCCTGGTCGATGCCGAGCCGGCCGGCGGTGTCCACGATCACGATGTCGTGGACCTTGGACTTCGCGAAGTCGATGGAGTCCTTGGCGACCTTCACCGGGTCGCCCACGCCGTTGCCCGGCTCGGGCGCGTACACGGCGACACCGGCGCGCTCGGCGACCACGCTCAGCTGGTTGACGGCGTTGGGGCGCTGCAGGTCCGCGGCGACGAGCAGCGGGGAGTGGCCCTGCTCCTTGAGCCAGCGGCCGAGCTTGCCCGCGAGGGTGGTCTTACCGGCACCCTGGAGACCGGCGAGCATGATCACGGTGGGCGGCTGCTTGGCGAACCGCAGCCGGCGGGTCTCGCCGCCCAGGATCGTGACCAGCTCGTCGTTGACGATCTTCAGGACCTGCTGGGCGGGGTTGAGCGCCTTGGAGACCTCGGCGCCGAGCGAGCGCTCCTTGACGTTCTTGATGAACGTGCGGACGACCGGAAGGGCCACGTCGGCTTCGAGGAGCGCGATGCGGATCTCCCGGGCCGTGGCGTCGATGTCCGCTTCGCTCAGACGCCCTTTGCCGCGCAGATTCTTGAAGGTCGCTGAAAGGCGGTCGGAGAGAGTGTCGAACACGGCGGCGTCGGTCCTCGGAGTCGGGGGCAGTGAGCGTCTTCCAGGGTATCCGGCCGCGCAAGGAAGTGGTCCCCGCCTTGCACAGCCGTGTGGTCAGCCCCTCAGCGTCTCCTCCAGCTTGCGCGCCACGGACGCCGCCTCCTCCGCGGGCAGCGGCGCGTGGTCGGTGCCGGTCACGTAGAAGGCGTCGACGGCGTTGGAGCCGAGCGTGCTGACGTGCGCGCTGCGCACCCGCACCTCGGCGTCCTCCAGCGCCCGCCCGATCCGGAACAGCAGGCCCGGTGCGTCCTGGGCCCGTACCTCGAACACGGTGGCGTGCCGGGAGGCCGCGGAGGCCACCGTGACGCGCGGCGGCGGGGCCACCCAGCCCCGGCGCCGCGGGTAGGCGGCGTCCCGCTCCGCGAGGCGCCCGGCGATGTCCAGGGAGCCGTCCAGCGCCCGTACGAGGTCGGCCCGCAGGCGGGCGGCCTGCGGCAGGGAGCCGTACTCGGCCGCGACCCGCCAGTTCAGCAGCAGCACCGCGCCGTCGTCGACGTCGTCCGGGAGCCGGACGGCGCGCAGCTCGGCGGTGCGGACCGTCAGGCGGTGCACGGCCAGCACACCGGAGACGGCCGGGAGCACGCCCGGCTGGTCGGGTACGGCGATGAGCAGCTCGACGCCGAGCGGTTCGGGGTCGCCGGCCTGCTCCTCGTCGGCGGCGGCCGGCTCGGTCTGGGCGCGCAGGGCGAGGACCGGGGCGCCGGTGCGGAAGGCCTCGATGGCCAGCCGCTCCTGCTCGGCCGTGGGCGCGCCCGGCTCGGGCTCGTCGGCGGTGTCCCCGGCGAGGACCGCCGAGACCCGCTTCACCAGGTCGGCGACGAGGGAGCCGCGCCAGGAGGACCAGGCCGCCGGGCCGGTGGCCAGCGCGTCGGCCTCGGTGAGGGCGTGCAGCAGCTCCAGGGTGCCCTGGGTGCCGACCGCGTCGGCGACCAGGCGGACCGTGGCCGGGTCGTCCAGGTCGCGCCGGGTGGCGGTCTCGATGAGCAGCAGGTGGTGGCGGACGAGCGTGGACAGGACCGCCACGTCGGCGCGGTCGAAGCCGATCCGGGCCGCCACGTCCTTGACGATGATCTCGCCGGCCACCGAGTGGTCGCCGGGCCAGCCCTTGCCGATGTCGTGCAGCAGGGCGGCGACCAGCAGCAGGTCGGGGCGGTGCACGCGGCGGGTGAACTCGGAGGCGCGGACGGCGGTCTCGATGAGGTGCCGGTCGACGGTCCAGACGTGCACGGCGTTGCGCTGCGGGCGGCACCGGACCCGCTCCCAGTCGGGCAGCAGGCGGGTGATCAGGCCCTCGGCCTCCAGCGCCTCCCAGACGTCGACGGTGGGGCGGCCGGAGCCGAGCAGGGTGACCAGCTGCTCACGGGCCTCGGCGGGCCACGGCGTGGGCAGGGGGCGCGCGGTGGCGGCCATGCGCCGTACGGCGTGCAGGGAGAGCGGGAGGCCGGCCTGGGCGGCGGCGGCCGCGGCGCGCAGCGGGAGCACGGGGTCGCGTTCGGGGCGGGCGGCGCGGGCGAGCACCACCTCGCCGTCCTGCTCCACCACGCCCTCGGCGAGCGGGGAGCGCTCGGTGACGGGCTTGCCGCCGCCCAGCATGGCACGCAGCCGCGGCCGGACCGCGCGCGAGCGCAGCACCCGCCCCACCTCACGCCAGGTGACGTCACTGGCGTACGAGATGACGCGCGCGGACTCGTAGACCTGGCGCAGCAGGGTGTCGGCGTCGAGGAGGTCGAGTTCCGCGGCGACCTCGTCCTGCTCCTGGAGCGCGAGGCGGTCGGTGGCGCGGCCCGTGGTCAGGTGCAGGGCGTCGCGGACGTCGAGGAGGCGCCTGCGGGCGTCGGTGAGGCCCTCGCGCGGGGCGTCGGCCAGCCAGGAGGCGGCGACGGCGCGCAGGGCGGTGGCGTCCCGGAGGCCGCCGCGGGCCTCCTTGAGGTCGGGTTCCAGGAGGTACTGGAGCTCGCCCTGGCGTTCGGCCCGCTCGACGCAGAGTTCCTGGAGTTCGGGGAGGCGTTTGGGTGCCTGGTTGCGCCAGTCGGCGAGGATCGCGGTGCGCAGTCCTGAGGTGAGACCGAGGTCGCCGGCGATGTGGCGGGCGTCGAGGAGGCCGAGCTGGACCTTGAGGTCCTCGCCGGCCGTCCGGCGGGCCTCGGCAGGGGTGCGCACGGAGTGGTCGAGGGCCAGGCCCAGGTCCCAGACGGGGTACCAGAGCCGGTCGGCGACGGCGGCCACCGCGCCGGAGTCGGCGCCGTCGTGCAGCAGCAGGAGGTCCAGGTCGCTGCGCGGGGAGAGTTCGGCGCGGCCGTAGCCGCCGACCGCGACCAGGGAGACGCCGCCCCTGATGCCCTCGGTGGCCGCCGCGAACAGCCCGGTCAGCCATTCGTCGGTCAGCTCGGCGAGGGCGGTACGGCGCGGCGGCCCGGACCGCGCCCCCTCGGTGAGGAGGCGCAGCCGGGCCGCCGCATAGCCGCTGGGTCCCGCGTTCTCCGCGTCGTTCCGCACTTCCGTACCCGTCACCCAGCGACTCCTGCCTGTATTCAGATGGTTCTGTTCTACAGTGCGTCCGGTCCGCGCTCGCCGGTGCGGACCCGTACGGCGGTCTCGACCGGGAGCGACCAGACCTTGCCGTCACCGATCTTGCCGGTGCGGGCGGCCTTGACGATGACGTCGATCAACTGCTCGGCGTCCTCGTCCTCGGCCAGCACCTCGATGCGGATCTTGGGCACCAGGTCGACCGTGTACTCGGCACCACGGTAGACCTCGGTGTGGCCGCGCTGCCGACCGTAGCCGCTGGCCTCGGTGACCGTGAGGCCGTGGACGCCGAAGGCCTGGAGGGCCTCCTTGATCTCGTCGAGCCGGTGGGGCTTCACCACGGCGGTGATGAGCTTCATGCGTCCACCTTCTTGCTCGTCCCGGCCAGGGCCGGAGCGGAGACGGAGCCGATGACACCGCCGCCGGTGCCGCTGAAGTCGTATGCAGTCTCGGCGTGCTCGGCCTGGTCGATGCCGGAGACCTCCTCGTCCTCGGTGACCCGCATGCCGAGGGTCTTGTCGAGGAGGAAGGCGAGGACCGCGGAGGCGACCAGGGAGTAGCCGAGGACCGCGCCGACACCGGCGAACTGCTTCCACAGCTGGGTGAAGGAGTGGTCGCCGTAGAAGACGCCGGTCGCGGCGGACTGGCCCTTGCCGGTGGCGAAGAAGCCGATGAGCAGGGAGCCGATGATGCCGCCGACCATGTGGACGCCGACCACGTCGAGGGAGTCGTCGTAGCCGAACTTGAACTTCAGGCCGACGGCCGCGGCGCAGGCGACACCGGCGATGGCGCCGACGGCGATCGCGCCGAGCGGGGAGACCGCACCGCCGGACGGGGTGATGGCGACCAGACCGGCGACCGCGCCGGAGGCGGCGCCCAGGGTGGTGAACGCGCCGTGCCGGATCTTCTCGTAGGCGAGCCAGGCGAGCATGGCGGCGGCGGTGGCGACCTGTGTGTTGACGAACATCAGCGCGCCGACGCCGTCGTCGTTGCCGAGCCAGGAGCCGGCGTTGAAGCCGAACCAGCCGAACCACAGCAGACCGGCGCCGAGCATGACCAGCGGGAGGCTGTGCGGGCGCATCGGGTCCTTCTTGAAGCCCACGCGCTTGCCGATGACCAGGATGACGCCGAGGGCGCCGGCACCGGCGTTGATGTGGACCGCGGTACCACCGGCGAAGTCGATCACGCCGAGCTTGTAGGCCCAGCCGTCGGCGCCCCAGACCCAGTGGGCGACCGGGACGTAGACGACCGTGAGCCACAGGGCGACGAAGAGCGCCCAGGCCGAGAACTTGACGCGGTCGGCGATGGCACCGCTTATCAGGGCCGGCGTGATGACCGCGAACATCATCTGGAAGACCATGAACACGAAGACCGGGATCGTGTAGCCGGGCCACAGCTCCGTCAGCCCGACGTTGCTCATGCCCAGCCAGTGGGAGTCGTAGCCGATGAAGCCGTTGCTGGAGCCGAAGGCCAGGGAGAAGCCGTAGAGCACCCACAGGATGGTGACGATCCCGATGCTGACGAAGCTCATCATCAGCATGTTCAGGGTGCTCTTGACGCGGACCATGCCGCCGTAGAAGAAGGCGAGGCCCGGCGTCATGAGCAGCACCAGGGCGGAGCAGATGAGCATGAAGCCTGTGTTCGCGGAGGACAGCTTGGGTGCCTCCGCGGCAAGCGTGATGGCGGCTGGTGCCATCGGCGTCTCCTCGTCGGTTGTACGGCCCCGTGCGGGTCGGAGCGTGAGCGGTCCGGTGATGCGGGGGGTGGGCCGGTTATGCGCCATGAGATTGGCGCAGCGCGGTTTCGGTCGTTGCCCCTCGTTGTTTCGCCGGAGTGACGAAGACGCCTGGCGTGTTACGGGTGGATGAATTGCGAGATGTCGCGCTGCGGGATCGTTATCGTGGCGCAACCTTCTCTCGGAGGAAAGAACCGGCCGCGGTCGGCCGTCCGATGACCTGGCATGGGGGAGCCGAGTCGGGCAGTTCGGGAGGGCCGGCCGCGGCCGGGGTCTGGGAAGCTCCGGGGTTCAGACCGCCTCGGCGGTCTCCGGGAGGTCGACGGCGAGCTGTTCGGTGAGGTCGACGACGGCCGCGAGGCCGCCGTAGTCGCGGACGGCCGTGTCGACCGTCTTTCGAATACGAGTGTTGACGCGCTCGGAGCGCACCTTCTTGGCGATGCCCAGCGCCTCGGAGGCCAGAACCGTGCTCTGCTCGGGCTCGCCGCGCAGCAGGTGCACGGTGGCCATGCCGATGAGGTTGAGCGCGTACGACCGCTGGTGCTCGCCGTCCTTGGCGAACAGCTCGACGGCCCGGCGCATCAGCGGCTCGGCCAGTGAGGCGTAGGTGGGGCTGCGGCCAGCGACGTAGGCCAGGTCGCGGAAGGAGTGGCTGTTCTCGCCGTAGAGCTCGGCCTCGGAGAAGAAGCGGATCCAGTCCGGGTCCGGCTCGTCCCACTCGTCGGCCTCGGCGAAGGTGTCCTCGGCCATCCGGACGGCCCGCTTGCACTTGCCGGGCTGGCCCATGTTGGCGTAGGCGCGGGCCTCCATCGCATACAGCATCGACTGGGTGCGCGGGCTCGCGCAGTCCCGACTGCCGTACTGGGCGAGGTGGATGAGCTCCAGGGCGTCGTCGGGCCGGCCGAGGTGGATCATCTGGCGGCTCATGCTGGAGAGGATGTACGAGCCGAGCGGCTTGTCACCGGCCTCCTTGGCCGCGTGCAGGGCGAGCACGAAGTACTTCTGGGCGGTGGGCTGGAGACCGACGTCGTACGACATCCACCCGGCCAGTTCGGCGAGTTCGGCCGCGACCTTGAAGAGCTTGCGGGCGGTGGCCTCGGGCTGGGGTTCCTGGAGGAGGTCGGTGACCTCGTGCAGCTGTCCGACGACCGCCTTGCGGCGCAGGCCGCCGCCGCACTGGGCGTCCCACTGGCGGAACATCTCCGTGGTGGACTCCAGGAGGGCCAGCTCGGGCCGGGAGATGCGGCCGGGTCGGCGGGGGTCGGCGGACGGCTCGGGGGTCTGCTGCGGGCCGCCCGGCGAAGGGACCAGCCAGCGCTGCATGGGCTCGATGAGGGACGGGCCCGCAGACAGCACCAGCGAGGTTCCGAGGAAGCCGCGCCGCGCCAGCATCAGGTCGCTGCGCGAGAACTCGCTGAGCAGGGCCACCGTCTGCGGGCCCGTCCAGGGCAGGTCGACGCCGGTCGTGGAGGGTGACTGGCGGGCGGCCCGCAGCCCGAGGTCCTCGACCGAGACGACGCAGCCGAACCGCTCGGAGAACAGCTCGGAGAGGATCCGGGGGATCGGCTCGCGCGGGTTCTCCCCGTCGAGCCAGCGGCGCACCCTGGACGTGTCCGTCGAGATGTGGTTGGCGCCCAACTGGCGTGCTCTGCGGTTCACTTGCCGCGCCAGCTCGCCCTTCGACCAGCCACTGCGCACGAACCACGAGTTGAGCAGCTCGTTGGGGCGCTTGTCGGTGCTGGCCGCGGTCGCCCCGCTTCCGCCGTTGCCGCCCACTGGAACGCCCCCATCCCTGAGACCACTTGATGCCGGATGCGCCAAGCCCTATCAGAATGCCGGTAAATACGGCTGCCCGTCCGGTAGTTCTCACCCTTCGAACGGGATGCCGAGTTGCCTCCGGCATACCCACGAGTGCAAGTGCCCCCAGGCCTCGTGCACTCAAAGTAATCCTACGATCACTGCTCCAGCCACGGGGATCCCGGAAACGCCACCATTCGCCACCCCTTCGAATGAACTCACGATGCCCTTGGCGCGATTCACTTGACATAGGACGGCCGGGAGTAGGCGGAGCGGTGCACTCGGGGGCGCATGTCCCCAGGCGCACCACCCGGGGAGCTTCAGGGCGCTGCCATGACCTTGCGGGCCGCAGGGAAGGCGGAGCCGTAGCGTCACGTTCCGTTTCCGTCTCGTTCCGTGTCGTAACCACCGGCGCGCCGGACCCGTTGGAGGGGGCATGGGCTTCACGATCGGCGGCATTCGCGAGATCCGCTCCGGCACACGCCGACGCGGTCGTTCATCGGACTGCACCGCCGTCGCCGAGTTCACCGGCCTGTGGGGCTGGGACGTGGTGCCCGGCGCCCGGGCCGCGGCCGGGGCCTGCTCCTGCGGGCAGGCCGGCTGCCCCGCGCCGGGAGCGCATCCGCTGGACTTCGCGCCCCAGGTGCCCGCGGGTGCCACGCTCGACGAGGTCACCAAGGCCTGGGGCGAGTTCCCGGGCGCGGCGGTGATGCTGCCGGTCGGCCGCGCGTTCGACGTGATCGAGGTGGCCGAAGCCGCAGGGCGGCGCGCCCTGGTCCGCCTGGAGCGCATGGGCCTCCCGGTCGGCCCGGTCACCACCACCCCGGACGGCCGCGCCCACTTCCTCGTCGCCCCCGGCGCCACCGCCGAACTCCCCGCGCTGCTCTACCGCATGGGCTGGGACGACCCGACCTCCCTGGACCTGCGCGGCCTCGGCACGGGCACGTACATCACCGCCCCGCCCTCCGACCGGGGCGGCCTGGGCCCCGTGCGCTGGCTGCGCCCGCCGGCCCTGGACTCGGCGACCAGGCCCCCGGCGGCGAGGCTGCTGCTCGGCACGCTGGCCTACGTCGCGCACCGGTCCCGGGCGTGACCGCACAGGTCCGGCTCGTACGCCGAAGCGCCCGCCCCCCGGCTGAAGCTCGGGGATCGGGCGCTTCTCCGCGATCTCGGGGCGGGCGACTTCACCCACCTGGCGTCAGTCACCGATAAGGGCATCCACGAACGCCTCCGGCTCGAACGGCGCGAGGTCGTCCGCGCCCTCGCCCAGGCCGATGAGCTTGACCGGGACGCCCAGCTCGCGCTGGACCGCGATCACGATGCCGCCCTTGGCGGTGCCGTCCAGCTTGGTGAGGACGATGCCGGTGATGTCGACGACCTCGGCGAAGACCCGGGCCTGGACGAGTCCGTTCTGCCCGGTGGTGGCGTCGAGGACGAGCAGCACCTCGTCCAGCGGAGCGTGCTTCTCCACGACCCGCTTGACCTTGCCCAGCTCGTCCATGAGGCCGGTCTTGGTGTGCAGCCGCCCGGCGGTGTCGATGAGCACCACGTCGACGCCCATCTCCTTGCCCTCCTTCACCGCGTCGAAGGCGACGGAGGCGGGGTCACCGGCCTCCGGGCCGCGCACGGTGTGGGCGCCGACGCGCTCGCCCCAGGTCTGGAGCTGGTCGGCGGCGGCGGCCCGGAAGGTGTCGGCGGCGCCGAGCACGACCGTACGGCCGTCGGCGACCAGGACGCGGGCGAGCTTGCCGGTGGTGGTGGTCTTGCCGGTGCCGTTGACGCCGACGACCATCACGATGCCCGGCTTGCGGTCGGCGGGCTCGGTCTTCACCTCGCGATCGGCGTCGGTGCCGACCAGCTTGAGCAGCTCCTCGCGGAGCAGGCCGCGCAGCTCCCCGGGGGTGCGGGTGCCGAGCACCTTCACGCGCTCGCGCAGCCGGTCGACCAGCTCGGTGGTGGGCTGCACGCCGACGTCGGCGGTGAGCAGGGTGTCCTCGATCTCCTCCCACGTCTCCTCGTCGAGGTGCTCGCGCGACAGCAGCGTGAGCAGCCCCTTGCCGAGGGCGTTCTGCGACCGGGAGAGCCGGGCGCGCAGCCGGACCAGCCGGCCGGCCGCGGGCTCGGGGATCTCGATCTCGGGCGCTTCGACCGCGGGGGGCTCTTCGACGGCGACGGGAGCCGAGCCGTCGGGAAGGTCGACCTCCTCTATCGTCCGGCGCGGTTCGTCGCGCGGCGTCTCGGCCTCGTCGCCGACGTGCGGCTCGGCCGGGGGTGCGGTGATGTCGGGCGCGGCGGGGGGCGGCGGGGGCAGCGACTTCTTGCGCCGGCTGCCGATGACGAGCCCGCCGAGCGCACCGAGCACGACTACGGCGATGACTACAGCAAGGATGACGGTTTCCATAACCCGACCAGTATCCATCCCTCCCCCGCGGCCGACTTTGCTCCCTCGCGCGGGAGTTTCCGGACGATCCCCCGAAGACGGATGTCCCTTTTGTTGGTATTAGTCGGGCTAACGTACGATGGCTGCCTATGAGCACCACCGCCCACCACGCTGGCGCGCTCGAACATCTCGAACAGTCGCTGGAGCACCACGGCCTCGAAACCCGGGGCATCGAGCCGGTCCCGGACTCCGAGCGCACCGGCACACCCCGTGGTCTGCTCCCCACCTGGATCGCCGCCAACATCACCGTCCTGCTGGTGACCGTGGGCGCGAGCCTGGCGGTGTCGTTCGGGCTGAACTTCTGGCAGTCCCTGGCGGTGGGCATCGCGGCGCCGATCGTGTCGTACGGCCTGGTCGGGACCATCGGCATCGCGGGCAAGCGCGGCGGGGCACCGGGCATGGCGCTCTCCCGGGCGGTCTTCGGGCAGCGCGGCAACCTGCTCCCGGGCGCGGTGATCTGGGTGGCGCGCTGGGGCTGGGAGACGATCAACGCGGTGACCGGCGCCTACGCGCTGCTGACCGTCCTCGACATCCTGTTCGGGATCAGGCGCAACACGGCCCTGGTCGTCGTCACGCTCGTCCTCTTCGTGATCGCCACGTTCGCCATCTCGGGCATGGGCATCAGGGCGTTGCGGTACTGCAACCGGTGGGCGAGCCGGCTGTTCGGCGCCTTCTCACTGCTGGTCCTCGGCCGGCTGATCGCGACGACGGACTGGGGCAGGGTGTTCGGACAGCCCGCCGGTTCCGCGGCCGCGATGGTCACCGGGGCCGGGCTGATCGCGGCGGGCGGGATGAGCTGGGCGCCGACCGCCCCGGACTTCACGCGGTATCTGCCGGGTACGGCGTCCTCGGCGGCGATCGTACGCAACACGGTCGGTGGTGCCGGGATCGTCGTACTCCCCCTGGTCCTGGTGGGGGCGGTGACGGCGTCCGCCGCCCCGGCCCTCGCCGCCTCGGCCGACCCGGTCTCCTTCCTCGGCGAGATCCTGCCCCGCTGGCTGTCGGTCCCCTACCTCCTCGTCGCCCTGGTCGGGATGCTGCTGATCAACGCGATGTCGATGTACTCGGCGGGTTTCACCGCCCAGACGCTCGGCTTCCGGATCCCCCGCCCGTGGGCGGTCGCCGTCAACGCGGTCATCTCGCTGGCCCTCGGGGCCGTCCTGATGCTGGCGGCGACCTCGTTCACGGCCTCCTTCATCGCCTTCCTGGCACTGCTCGCGGTGGCGTTCTCGGCGTGGGTGGGGGTCTTCGGGGTCGACATGCTGCGCCGCCGGGAGTACGACGCCGCGGCCCTCGTCGACACCTCGCACACCAGCGCCTACTGGTACCGGGCGGGCTTCTCCCCCGCCGCCGTCGCGGCCTGGTCGCTCGGTCTGGCGGCGGGCCTGCTCTTCACCACGTGCGAGTGGTTCACCGGCCCGCTCGCCGCGAACAACCCCGTCGGCCGGTACGGCCTCGGCTGGGTCGCGACGATCACCGTCTCGGGCCTGCTGTACGCGGTGCTGCCGAAGCCGGCGGTGGTACCGGCGGCGGCCGGGAAGCCCGCACCCCTGGCCGTCTGACGCACCGTCAGCTACTGTCCCCGCACACCCTCCGGCCAGCCAAGGTGAAGGGGAACTCCCATGCCCGTCTCGGTCGTCCGCTTCAACCTCGTGGAGCCCGGCGCCTCCCCGGCCGCGCTGGGTGCCCGGTACCGAGCGGCCCTCGACATGGCCGCGTACGCCGACGAGCACGGGGTCACCACCGTGCAGACCGAGGAGCACCACGGCGTCGACAACAACTGGCTGCCGTCGCCGTTCGCCTTCGCGGGCGCGGTGTTCGGGGCGACCCGGACCATCGCGGTGACCGTGTCGGCGGTGATCGGCCCGCTGCACGACCCGCTGCGGCTCGCCGAGGACATCGCGGTCCTCGACCTGCTCAGCGGGGGCCGGCTGGTGACGGTGGCCGGGATCGGCTACCGGCCCGAGGAGTACGCGCTGTTCGACGTGGACTGGAAGCGGCGCGGGCGGCTGCAGGACGAGCTGCTCGAGACGCTGCTGAAGGCGTGGACCGGCGAGGAGTTCGAGTACCGGGGCCGTACGGTACGGGTCACGCCCCGCCCGCTCACCGACCCCCACCCCCTGCTCCTGGTCGGCGGCTCCTCCAGGGCCGCCGCCCGCCGGGCCGCCCGCCTCGGCCTGCCGTTCTTCCCCAGCGCGCACCTGCCGGAGCTGGAGGCGTACTACAAGGAGCGGCTCACCGAGTACGGCACGGAGGGCTGGACGATGATGCCCACGGCCGAGACCCCGCTGCTGCACATCGCCGAGGACCCGGACCGGGCGTGGACCGACTACGGCGAGCACTTCCTGCACGAGGCCCGGACGTACGCGTCCTGGCAGTCCGGCGACATCCACTCGGCGGTGCGGTCCGCCGCGAGCACGGTCGCCGAACTTCGCGCGGAGGGCGTCTACCGCATCCTCACCCCGGACGAGTGCGTGACGGCAGGACTGGACAACCTGGTCCTGCACCCGCTGGCGGGCGGGATGCCGGTGGACGAGGGCTGGCGGAGCCTACGACTGTTCGCCGAGACCGTCCTCCCGGCGCTGCCGGCGTAACGGAGCGAGCCGTGCCGGCGGGTGGGCCGCGCAAGGATTCGGCACCGCCGGGCAGCGGCGCCGTGGCTGATCGCCGTTGCGGCGGAGGGAAGTGGTACCGCGGGGGCGCGGCGGAGGGCGGTGGTGCGGCGGAGTTGCCCGCACGATGTGTCACCGCCGGAGCGGACGGCGTCGCCGGACGGTGCCGTCGTGGCCGGTCGTCGTTGCGGTGGACAGAAGTGGTCGGGGAGTAGACCGTGCGGATTCATGCCGCGCGATGCTCGTCGACCGGCCCTGGGTCTTGCGGTACTGGAGTCCGTCGCTCCCTTTTCTCCGCCGCAACGGCGACCAACCACGACGCCGCTGCCCGGCGGTGCCGGTCGCTCCCGCGTCTGCGGTCCCCGGGGCGCTGGGAACGGGGCGAGGTGCGGCGCAAACCGCCGCCCCGCCCGGGCAGTGACCGGGCGGGGCGGCGGGGGATACGAGGAGAGGGGCAGCGGGGACTTGGCCCTTCTCCCCGAGTCGGGGGGCGGGCTCAGCCCATCTCCTCCAGGGACTTGCCCTTCGTCTCCTTGACGAACTTGAGGACGAACGGGATGGAGAGGGCCGCGAAGACCGTGTAGATCACGTAGGTGCCGGAGAGGTTCCAGTCGGCCAGCGACGGGAAGCTCGCGGTGATGGCCCAGTTGGCGATCCACTGCGCGGAGGCGGCCACGCCCAGGGCGGCGGCGCGGATCCGGTTCGGGAACATCTCGCCGAGGAAGACCCAGACGACGACACCCCAGGACAGGGCGAAGAAGAGGACGAAGATGTGGGCCGCGACCAGGGCGGTCCAGCCCTGCGTGGACGGCAGCTTCCCGTCGACGAGGTGGTACGAGAACGCCCAGGCCTCCAGCGCCAGACCGACGACCATGCCGACCGAACCGATGAGGGCCAGCGGCTTGCGGCCGACGCGGTCGACGAAGATCATCGCGATCACGGTGCCGATGATGTTGATGATCGACGTCGTGAAGGAGTAGAAGAACGAGTCCGTCGGGTCGACGCCCACCGACTGCCAGAGGGTCGAGGAGTAGTAGAACGCGACGTTGATGCCGACGAACTGCTGGAAGACCGACAGGCCGATGCCGACCCAGACGATCGGCTTGAAGTAGAAGGAGCCGCCGAGCAGGTCCTTGAACGTGGACTTGTGCTCGCTCTTCATCGCGTGTTCGATCTCGGCGACCCGGGCGTCCAGGTCGGCGCTCTTGCCCTCGACCTCTTCGAGGATCGCGCGGGCACGCTCACGCTTGCCGACGGAGAGCAGGAAGCGCGGGGACTCGGGGATCGCGAAGGAGAGCAGGCCGTACAGGACGGCCGGGATCACCATGACGCCGAGCATGACCTGCCAGGCCTCCAGGCCCATCAGCTTGCCGCGCTGGTCGCCGCCGGCGGCGTTCAGCAGACCCCAGTTGACCAGCTGCGAGATGGCGATGCCGACGACGATCGCGGCCTGCTGGAAGGAGCCGAGGCGGCCGCGGTAGGCGGGCGGGGCGACCTCGGCGATGTAGGCGGGGCCGATGACGGAGGCCATGCCGATGGCGAAGCCGCCGATGATCCGCCAGAAGGCGAGGTCCCAGAGCGCGAAGGGCAGTGCCGAGCCGACGGCGCTGATGGTGAACAGCACGGCAGCGATCTGCATGCACCGGATCCGGCCGATCCGGTCGGCTATGCGGCCGGCGGTCGCGGCGCCGATGGCGCAGCCGATCAGGGCGACGGCGATGACCTGGGCGAGGGCCGCGGACCCGATGTCGTAACGGCTCCGGATGGCCTCGACGGCGCCGTTGATGACGGAACTGTCGTAGCCGAAGAGGAAACCACCCATCGCGGCCGCCGCCGCGATGAAGATGACATGCCCGAGGTGATCGGGGTGAGCCGTCCCGGCTCCTGACTGGGGTGCCTGCGCAGTGCTGGTCACAAGAAACTCCTCGGGCCACCGGCAACGCCGCCGGGGGTGGGGGGATGAGCCCTCCCAGGTCTGAGTGGCGCACATCCTCACACCGCTCACACCTGAAGGTAAAAGCAACGTTGCAGAGACTATGCCTTCAAGTTTCGAAGTCAATACCGGGTGCCGTGTGAAGTTGCAGACACCACGCAATGAAGTTGCGTTCACTTCTTGAAGAAGAAGGGAAGATGACGTGCCCCCAAGGGGCGCTGGGGGTACCCCCGGCCGAAGGCTGGGGGAGGAACTGCGCGAACAGCCACGACGTGCCCGCAACGAAGGGGTCGCCGGGAGCCGGGGTCAGCGAAGCCGCTGGCTGATGACCTTCGACACACCGTCGCCCTGCATGGAGACGCCGTACAGCGCGTCGGCGACCTCCATCGTGCGCTTCTGGTGCGTGATCACGATGAGCTGGGACGACTCCTGGAGCTCCTGCATGATCCGGATCAGCCGCTGCAGGTTGGTGTCGTCCAGGGCCGCCTCGACCTCGTCCATGACGTAGAAGGGGCTGGGGCGCGCCTTGAAGATCGACACCAGCATCGCGACGGCGGTCAGCGAGCGTTCGCCACCCGACAGCAGGGAGAGCCGCTTGACCTTCTTGCCCGGCGGCCGGGCCTCGACGTCCACGCCCGTGGTGAGCATGTTGTCGGGGTCGGTGAGGATCAGCCGTCCCTCGCCGCCCGGGAACAGCCGGCTGAAGACGCCCTCGAACTCCCTCGCCGTGTCCCGGTACGCCTCCGTGAAGACCTGCTCGACGCGCTCGTCGACCTCCTTGACGACCTGGAGCAGGTCGGCGCGGGTCTTCTTCAGGTCCTCCAGCTGCTCGCTGAGGAACTTGTGCCGTTCCTCGAGGGCCGCGAACTCCTCCAGGGCCAACGGGTTGACCTTGCCGAGCTGCTGGTAGGCCCGCTCGGCCGCCTTGAGCCGGCGCTCCTGCTCGGCCCGGTGGAAGGACTTCGGCTGGTTGCGCGGGTGCTCGGGGTCGTCCGGCAGCACCTCGCCCTCGGCGGGGGGCGAGGGTGGCACGAGCTGGTGCGGGCCGTACTCCTCCACGAGCCCGGCCGGTTCGACACCGAGTTCCTCCAGCGCCTTGGTCTCCAGCTGCTCGATCCGCAGCCGCTTCTCGGCCCCGAGTACCTCGCCCCGGTGAACTGAATCCGTGAGTTTGTCGAGCTCCGCCTTGAGGTCGCGGCCGGCGTTGCGGGCGGCGGTCAGCTCCTGCTCGCGGCGGGCCTTCGCGGCCTCGGCCGCAGCACGTTCCCGCTCCGCCCGGCCGACCGAGACCTCGACGTGCGCGAGCAGCTGGCGCGCACCGGCGGCGACGGCCTCGGCGACCGCCGCCTCGTGCCGCAGCCGGGCCCGGCGCTGTTCGGCACGCGCGCGTGCCTCGCGTTCCGCACGGGCGGCACGGTCGAGGGAGTCGGCGCGGCCGGCGAGCCCCTTGACCCGCTCCTCGTGGGTACGGACCTGGAGGCGGGCCTCCATCTCGGTCTGACGGGCGTTGGCGCCGTCGGCCGCGAGGCGGTCGCGTGCCGAGGTGTCGGGCTCCTCCTCGACGGGCATCTCCTCGGCCACGGCGAGCCGCTCGGCGAGGATCTCGACCTCTTCGAGTGCCTTGTCGAGGGAGTCCTGGGCGCGGGCGGCGGCCGCCGTGGAACGTTCCGCCTCGCCCGCCGCGCCGCGCGCCTGACCGGCGAGGCGGCCGAGCTGCTGGGCCACGGCCGACTTCTCGCGGTCGGCGGCACGGCGCCGCTCGCCCAGCTCGTCGACGAGCGCCACGCACTCCTTGCGGTGCGCCTGGGCCGACTCCTGCGCGTCGGTCAGTTCCTCGCAGCGGACGGCTAGCTCTTCCAGCTCGGCGGCGGCCTCGTCGACGGAGGCCTGCACTTCCAGCAGGCTGGGGGCGCCGGCGGAGCCGCCGTGGGCGAAGTGGGCGCCGAGGAGGTCGCCCTCGGCGGTCACGGCGGTGAGGTGGGGGTGGCGGTAGACCAGGTCCTCGGCGGCCTCCAGGTCCTCGACCACGACGATGTTGCCGAGGAGGCGACGTACGGCGGGCATCAGGTCGGCGGGTCCGCGGACCAGGTCGGCTGCGAAGCACGCGGACGGGGGGACCGAGGTGGGTCGTCGGTCAGGTGCGGCGCCGTCATGGCTGGTCGCGAAGTTCCCCGCGCCCCTGTGGGGCGCTGCCGCGGCGTCGCCGAATTCGGGTGCGGGTGCGTCGTGGCTGGTCGCGCCGTTCCCCGCGGCCCTTCGGGGTGCCGCGGACCGGGGTGTTTCACGGTCGGGTGTTTCCGGGGCGCCGGCCAGCAGTAGTGCTGCCCGGCCGCCGTCCTGCTTGCGGAGCAGGCGGATCGCGTCGGCGGCGGAGGACGGGGTGGTCACCGCGATCGCGTCCGCTGCGGTGCCGAAGGCTGCTGCGAGGGCGACCTCGTGGCCCGGTGTCACGGTGAGGAGTTCTGCCGCCGGGCCCAGGATGCCGGTGAGGCGGTCGCGGGCGCCGAGCAGTATGCCGGTGCCGTCCTTGCGGCGCAGGCCTAGGGCCAGCGCCTCGTGGCGGGCCTGGGTCGCGGCGCGTCGGCGTTCCACCGCCGTGACGGCCTCGCGGGCCGCGGTCAGGGCCGCCTCCGCCTCGGCCAGCCGGTGCTTGGCCTCATCGTGCTGTCCGGCGAGTTCCTCGTCGCCGGCGTCGAGGCCGTCGACCTCCGCCTTCAGCGCCTCGTACTCCTCCTGCGCGGAGACCGCCCGTTCCTGGGCCTCGTCGCGGGCGGCGGCCAGCCGGTCGATCTCGGCCTGGGCGGACGCGGCGCGGGAGCGGGCCGCGCCCACCTGGCCGTTCAGCCGGGCCAGGCTCTCGCGGCGGTCGGCGATGGAGCGGGCCACGTCCTTCAGGCGCCGTTCTTCGAGGGCGAGCGCGCGCTCCAGCTCGGCCCGGTGCGCGACGGTGTCGTCCAGGGCGTGCTGGGCCGCCTCCAGGGAGGCCTCCAGCTCGGCCTCCTGCTCACGGATGCGGTGGGCCTCGCGCTCCATGTCCTCGGGGTCGCGGCCGCGGCGTTCCTCGGGGGGCGTGGAGGTGGCGCTCTTCACGCGGGCGTCCGCCAGTGAGATGGTGCCGCGGACCCGCTCGGCGAGCTGGGAGAGCTCGTACCAGGTCTGCTGGGCCCGCTGCAGGCGCGGGGTGAGCTGCCGTACCTCGTCCTCCAGGAGCGCCTCGCGCTGGAGGGCCTTCTTCAGTTCCTGCTCGGCGGCTTCCTTGCGTTCCTTGAGGGCGGCCTCGTCGGCGACCTCGGTCCGGAGCGCCTGGCGCAGTCGTACGAGGTCGTCGGCGAGGAGGCGCAGGCGGGCGTCGCGGAGGTCCGCCTGGATGACGGCGGCCCGGCGGGCGACGGCGGCCTGGCGGCCGAGGGGCTTGAGCTGGCGGCGGAGCTCGTCCGTCAGGTCCTGCACGCGCGCGAGGTTGGCCTGCATCGCGTCCAGCTTGCGCAGCGCCTTCTCCTTGCGCTTGCGGTGCTTGAGGACGCCGGCCGCCTCCTCGATGAAGGCGCGGCGGCCCATCGGGTCCGCGTGCAGGACGGAGTCGAGCTGGCCCTGGCCGACGATGACGTGCATCTCGCGGCCGATGCCGGAGTCGGAGAGGAGTTCCTGGATGTCGAGGAGGCGGCAGGTGTCGCCGTTGATCTGGTATTCGCTGCCGCCGTTGCGGAACATGATCCGCGTGATGGTGACCTCGGCGTACTCGATGGGCAGCGCGCCGTCGGAGTTGTCGATGGTCAGGGACACCTCGGCGCGGCCCAGCGGGGGACGCCCGGTGGTGCCGGCGAAGATGACGTCCTCCATCTTGCCGCCGCGCAGCGACTTGGCGCTGTGCTCGCCCATGACCCAGGTGAGCGCGTCCACCACATTGGACTTGCCCGAGCCGTTCGGACCGACGACACACGTGATCCCCGGCTCGAACCGGAGCGTGGTCGCCGAGGCGAACGACTTGAACCCTCGGAGGGTCAGGGCCTTGAGGTGCACGCCGTGGGACTCTACCCGGCGCCGCTACCGCACTCCACGACCCCTCGCAACCTCGCGGTTTCGCGCATGAACATGCAGGGCACACCAGACGTTAAAGAAGGTGAAAGGATGCGCGGGGCTGGAACGGGGCGGGGGCGCAAGAAAGAAGGGACGCCGAGGCGTCCCTTGCAAATCTTGACAACTTAAGCGGTTGAAAGGGCTGCCCAATCGCCGCATGTGCTGTTGTGGAGCGATGCAGCGATCAGGTGAGCGCAGGCTCCGCCTGGTTTGCGTCGATGCTCTCCATGATCCTGTCGGGAGAAGCGGCAGCCGTCAGCGCGTCGTTCTCTGCCTGGATCCGTACGAGTTCGGATTCGAGGTCCTGGACGCGCTGCTGGAGCCGTCGCATCTCGGCGAGGAGTCGCGGGTCGGAGCCGCCGACGTAACCGAGAAGCGCCTTTGCCATGATGGATGGTCCTCCACACTGAGTGACCGACCGAAGCGGTGTGGGTCGTGAGGGATTCGCACCCGCGATGCTTGACACATCCGAGTGTTTCTCGATGTTGCGCCATGCCAAACAGCTAAGGTGCGCGGGGCTTTCAGCGTCTCACCAAAAAGTTTGACGGTCAACACGATCACGCCCTGCATTGGGGGGCGAACCCGTAGTCGGGCGGCCCTGACCGGGCGGCGCTGCGACTCCCGCGGGGCCCTGAGGGCCTGGCGATCAGCTGTAAGTGCGGAGCCTGCCACGACACGCGGTTCTTGGCAACCACCAGGCCATTTCTGCTCGGGGCACATGCCGGTGGCACTTCGCTCCGCTTCCGCGCGCACGGCTTCACGGAGCGGGCTCAGCGGATGGCGAAGCCGTCGTAGCCACCCCGTGGTGTGTCCCAGATCTCGGTGACACCCTCCACCCGCCCGGGCGTGTCATCGCCCTGGAGCCAGTCGAGCAGCCCTTCGCAGCCCACCCGGGAGCCCTCCGCGACCACCTGGACGCGGCCGTCGCCCAAATTGAGAGCAAAACCACTCAGGCCCCCGATCTCCAGCGCCTTGGCCCGCGTGAACCAGCGGAATCCCACGCCCTGTACACGTCCGCGTACCCAGGCGACCAGTCGCACATCGTCGCTCATGGGTGCAACCTAACCGGCCAATGTCACTCGGGGCACTCCCTCGTCCAGCGGCATGCGGTACCGTCCCGACCCAATGAATCTCATATGAAACTCACTCGATCGGGTGAGCCTGGTTGATCAGAAGGAGTCACGGGCCACACCGGCCCCTGGTCGACCCGACCGCGAGAACGAGGGAAGAGGGCAAGGACATGGGACGCCACCGACGCCACGCCGCCGGCCGCGCCGCCACGGGCCACGCCACGGGGGTCACGGAGCACGACGGCTCGTACCCGGGCGGCCACGACCCGCAGGACTCCTACGCGGGCCTTCGCTACGGCACGGGCACGGCGGCCTACCTGCGCCAGGAGGAGCCCCAGGAGGAGTACGCCGACGCCGACGCGCGCAGCTCGGCCTACCTCTTCGCGAGCGAGGACGACTACGCCCGCTTCATGAACACCGCGGAGTTCCCGGTCGAGGAGTTCACCGCGGGCCGCGGCTCCTCCTCGGGCGGCGGACACCGGCGCCGCAAGAAGGCGGGGCGGCCCGTGGCCACCGGCCTGCTCGGGGTCTCCGCCGCGGTCGCCATCGGCACGGTCGCGGTGGCCACCGGTCTGGTGCCCGGCCTGGAGAACTACAAGCTCGGCGGCGGCAGCAGCACGACCGGCGGCGAGCGGGTGCAGGCCGACGGCGCGCCCACCAACACGGCCACCGAGCAGGGCGGCACCTCCGGCAGCGCAGAGAGCCGCGGCACCGGCTCCTCGACCAGCCGTGACTCCCGGCGCTCCGCCTCGCCGGCCCCGTCGGCGTCGGCCTCGAAGTCCGCCTCCGCCTCCGCCTCCGTTTCCGCCCCCTCGTCCCCCACCCCGACGAAGACGGCGACCGAAAAGCCGTCGACCACCACGACGCCGTCCAAGAAGACGACGGCGAGCCCGAGCAGGACGGCCACCAAGGCGCCGGTGAAGACCGCCGCGCCGATCACCACCTCGCAGGAGGCGGTCGTCGAGGCCGAGGTGCTGAAACTGGTGAACGAGGAGCGGGCCAAGGTCGGCTGCAGCGCGCTGACCGCGAGCTCCTCGCTGACCCATCTGGCCGAGGCGTTCAGCGACGACATGGCCGCGCGGAACTTCTTCGACCACACCGACCCGGACGGCAAGACGCCATGGGACCGGGCCGCGGCGGCCGGCATATCCAACCTCGGCGGCGAGAACATAGCCCGCGGCCAGGCCACCGCCCAGGCCGTCATGGACGCCTGGATGAACAGCGAGGGCCACCGCGCCAACATCCTGAACTGCGACTTCAAGACCCTCGGGGTCGGCGTGCACCTCGGCGAGGGCGGGCCCTGGTGGACGCAGGACTTCGGCTACTGAGACAACCGCAGGTCAGCGCCCCTGCACCCGACAGCGATGTCACCCGAACGGCTCAACACGACATGTAGCCCACACGGATGAACTCCAAGCTGAGTACTGCCCCAATCCGAGGCAATCCGTGAAAGGCGAACCACATGCGCATTCGACGAATCCTCGCCGCCGTCATCGCTGCGGCAGCCCTCGCCGGACTCGGCCTCACAGGCGCTGTCACCGCCAACGCCGCCAGCCTCACCCCGGGTGAGTGCGAACAGGGCGGCGGAACGGTCAACTGGGCGAACAACACCTGTAAGGGCGGTATGTACGACGGGCAGATGGTCGACTGAACCGCACCGGGTGCCCCGCAGCCACGCGCTGCGGGGCGCTCCCGTGCGAGGACAGCCACCCCTGCCCCTTGTAACTAACCAAAAGTTAGCGCACCCTGTCGGTTAGCGCAGTGCTCCCGTACGCTTGGCGCATGACCATCACCCAGGACGGCGTCGTGGAGCCGCAGCCTCCGTACGACGTCTTCGCCCGGGACTGTCCCTCGCGTACGACCCTCGAGCATGTCATGGGCCGCTGGGGCGGGCTCACGCTGAGCGCGCTGCACGAGGGGTCGTTCCGGTTCAACGAGCTGCGCCGGCGCGTGGACGGCGTCAGCGAGAAGATGCTCTCCCAGACGCTCCAGGCACTGGAGCGCGACGGCCTGGTGCACCGCGAGGCGCAGCCGACCAACCCGCCGCGCGTCGACTACGAGCTCACCCCGCTCGGCCGTGGGGTCGCCGAACGCCTGCTGGCCGTCGTGCACTTCGTGGAGGACCGGATGGGCGAGGTGCTGGCCGCCCGCGAGCGTTACGACGAGACCCGCGGCGCCCGCTGACACTGCGGGCAGAAGTAACTGGACCGGTTCATCCAGGGCCGCCTGCGCATCGGCGTACCGCACCGCCGGCAGGGCAGTCCCTCCCGGCCGTAGGCGTCCAGCGAACGGTCGAAGTACCCGGACTCGCCGTTGACGTTGACGTACAGGCTGTCGAAGCTGGTGCCGCCGACGGCGAGGGCCGCGTTCATCACGTCCCGTACATGGCCGAGGAGTTCGGCGGTGCGCGGACGGGTGAAGCCGGCGGTCGGCCGCTCGTAGTGGACGCGGGCACGCCAGAGGGCCTCGTCCGCGTAGATGTTGCCGACTCCGCTGATCAGCGACTGGTCGAGCAGCGCCCTCTTGATGGTGGTCCGCTTCCGGCGCAGCGCCTGGTGGAAGGCCTCGTCGTCGAACAGCGGGTCGAGGGGGTCGCGGGCGATGTGCGCGATGACGTCCGGCAGTCCGTCAAGGGTGTTGTCGTGCAACGACAGTCCGCCGAACGTGCGTTGGTCGACGAACCGGAGCTCGGTGCCCAGGCCGTCGCCGAACCGGACGCGGATCCGCAGGTGCTTCTCGTCCGGCGCCTCGTGCTGCTGCACCAGCAGCTGACCGCTCATGCCGAGGTGCGCGAGAACCGACTGATTGGTGTCCTCCAGCGGCAGCCACAGGTACTTGCCGCGCCGGCTCGGGGTGCCGATGCGGTGACCCTTGAGCCGGTGCGTGAAGTCGTCGGCCCCGGCGAGGTGCCGTCGTACGGCACGCGGGTGCAGGACCTCGGCCTCGGCCACGACGCGATGGGCGACCCACCGCTCCAGGCCGCGCCGGACGACCTCGACCTCGGGCAATTCAGGCATGGGCACTCCCGGGAAGGACCGTGGACGATCCGAGCGCCCGCCACCGTGGAACGGTGGCGGGCGCTCGGGCTGCGCTGTTCGTCAGGCGGAGGCGGCGGACGACGGCGGGCCGTCGTCCTCCTCGGCTTCGGCCTGGGCGGCCTGCTCGGCAGCCCTGGCCTTGGCGCGTTCGTCCGCCGCGGCGCGGATGCCGCGCCAGGCGGATTCGGCGGCCTGCTGCTCCGCCTCCTTCTTGCTGCGGCCGGTGCCGGTGCCGTACGAGACGCCTCCGACGCGGGCGGCAGCAGTGAAGGTCTTCTCGTGGTCGGGGCCGGTCTCCGTGACCAGGTACTCGGGCACGCCGAGGCCCTCCGTCGCGGTGAGCTCCTGGAGACTGGTCTTCCAGTCCAGGCCGGCTCCGAGGTTCGAGGACTTCTCGATCAGCGGGTCGAAGAGCCGGTGCACCAGCTCGGACGCCGAATCGAGGCCCTGGTCGAGATAGACCGCGCCGATCACCGCTTCCAGGGTGTCGGCGAGGATGGACGCCTTGTCCCGGCCGCCCGTGCCCTCTTCACCGCGGCCGAGCCGGATGAAGGAGCCCAGGTCGAGACCGCGGCCCACCTCCGCGAGCGCACGCGAGTTCACCACCGCGGCCCGGAGCTTGGCCAGCTGGCCCTCGGGCAGGTCCGGGTGGGTGGTGTACAGCGTGTCCGTGACGACGAGGCCGAGGACGGAGTCACCGAGGAACTCCAGCCGCTCGTTCGTCGGCAGGCCGCCGTTCTCGTACGCGTAGGAACGGTGGGTCAGCGCACGCACCAGAAGGGCGGACTCGAGCTTGTACCCGAGCCGCCCTTCCAGAAGCGTGTGGGACGAGGCCGTGCTGTCCGCCTTCTTCTTGGCGGTTGGGTCCGCCTTGGGCTCATCGCCCTTCTTGGGACTGGACACAGTGCCTCTCACCTGGCCGCTCAGACTTCGAGGACCTGGCGCTTGTTGTAGGTGCCGCAAGACGGGCACGCGATGTGCTGCTGCTTGGGCTCGTGGCAGCGCTCGCACGCAACCAGGGTGGGGACCGCAGCCTTCCACTGCGACCGGCGGTGGCGCGTGTTGCTGCGCGACATCTTCCGCTTCGGAACAGCCACGGCTACTTCTCCTGCTTCTCGTCGACGCCCGCTTCCGCGTCAGCGCCGCTCATCTCGTCCTTCTCGCCGTCCTTCATGGATCCGGCGAGTCCCTGCAAAGCCGCCCAACGGATGTCGACGGCGTCGTGGTGGTGGTCCGGGTCGTCCGTGAGCCGGGCTCCGCACTCGGAGCACAGGCCCAGGCAGTCGTCCTGGCACACCGGCTGCATCGGCAGTGCGAGCACCACCGCATCGCGCAGCACGGGTTCGAGGTCGAACAGGCCGTCCTCGATGAAGAACCTGTCCTCGTCGTCCTCGGCGTCGTCGCCCGGTTCCGCGATCACGCGGCCCCGGTCGTCGGCGTCAGGGTACGAGAACAGTTCCTGGAAGTCCGCTTCGAGCTCCTGCCCGACCGGCTCCAGACACCTTACGCACTCCCCCTCGGCCTGTGCACGGGCGGTGCCTGTGACGAGCACACCTTCCATGACCGACTCGAGCCGGAGTTCGAGCTCCACCGGGGCACCCTGCGGCACTCCGATGACCCCCTTGATCCCGAAGTCCTCGGGAGCGTCGATCGTGCGGGTCAGGCGCTGCAGGGCACCAGGACGCCGTCCCAGCTCGTGTGTGTCGAACACGAACGGGTTGCGGTGGTCGAGGCGCGCGTGAGGAGCCATTCCTGCTTTCGATCTACGAGTTCAGAGGGACGCCGTCCGGAGACTCCTCCGGGCAGCGTGGATCGCGGACGTAGACGCGACCGAAGAGACAGGATACTGGACCTTTCGCTGTCGGCCCAATCCGGCGGTCCTCCGCCGCTCCCCGCCGGGTTTCTCCAGGCGTTGCTACAGGCCCCGCCCCTGCTCGTAGGCCCGCAGCTGCTCCGGCGTGATCATGCTGGTGTCGAAGAGGCTGGTCTCGTCGAGGGCGTACGACTGCTGCTGATGCTGCTGGGGGTCGTAGACGGGCTGCTGGCCGGTGTCGTAGCCCTGGTAGGCGGCGGCGTACGGATCGGCCTGCTGGTAGCCGTAGGGGTCCTGCTGGTAGCCGTACGCGTCCTGCTGGGCGTAGACGGGCTGCTGCTGGGGGTAGCCGTACGGATCCTGCGCCACGGGCTGCTGCATGGGCTGCTGGTCGTACTGCGGCTGCGGCTGCTGCCGGGGCTGGGCGGCGGCGGTCTGCTCGGCCTGGGCCGCCCGGTCGTCCTGGTCGGCGAGGGCCGCGAGGTCGGCCAGGTAGTCGGCGTCGCTTGAGTGCTGGAACGTCGTGCTGTCGTCGGCCAGGGCGCCGAGGGCGTCGGAGGCGATCCGGCCGTGCAGCTTGGCGCGGCCCTTGCCGACGGCCTCCAGGGTCTTGGCGAGGACCGCCTCGAAGGCGCCGAGCTTGACGTCCACGTACGCGTCGGCGTCCCGGCGCAGGGTCTCGGGGTCGTGGCTGCGCTCGGGGGCGTCCTCGTCCTCGTACCCCTGCTCGTCCAGGCCGGGGCCGGTGCCGAGCAGCTTCTCGCGGCCGCGGCCGACCGAGCCGAGGGTCTTGGTGAGGACGACCTCGAAGTTGGCGAGCTTGGAGTCGACGTAGTCGTCGGCCTCGGCGCGTACCTCCTCGGCCTCCTGGCGGGCCTCGGCGAGGATCCGGTCGGCCTCGGCCTGGGAGCGGCGGGCCACCTCGGTGTCGGAGATCAGTGAGCCGCGTTCGGCATGCGCGGTCTCGATGATCCGCTCGGCCTCCATGCGGGCCTGCTCGACCATCTGGTCCCGGCCGCCGATCAGCTCCTCGGCCTGCGCGAGCGAGCCGGGCAGCGCCTGGCGCAGCTCTTCGAGCATCGCGAGCAGGTCGGCGCGGTTGACCACGCACGACGCCGACATGGGCATGGACCGGGCGCCGGAGACCGTGCTCACGATCTCGTCGAGCTTCTTCTGCACGTCCACCTGTGCTCGCCACTCTCTACAGCTGGGTTTGAGACGGACGGGACGACTGTAGCCCCATCAGTCCCTGCCGAGACGCTTGTTGAGGGCCTCCAGAACGGCCGGCGGAACCAGGTGGGCGATGTCGCCGCCCCACTGGGCCACCTCCTTGACCAGCGAGGAGGAGAGGAAACTGTAGGTCGGGTTGGTCGGCACGAACAGCGTCTCGACGCCGGACAGACCGTTGTTCATCTGGGCCATCTGCAGTTCGTAGTCGAAGTCGCTGACGGCCCTGAGGCCCTTGACGATGGCCGGGATGTCGCGCTGCTTGCAGAAGTCGACGAGGAGGCCGTGGAACGCCTCGACCCGGACGTTGCCGTAGTCGGCGGTGACCGTGCGGATCAGGTCGATCCGCTCGTCGATCTCGAACAGGCCCTTCTTGGACTTGTTGATCATCACCGCGACGTAGACCTCGTCGTAGAGACGGGACGCACGGGCAATGATGTCGAGGTGTCCGTTGGTGATCGGGTCGAACGACCCGGGACAGACGGCGCGGCGCACTTGAGATCCCTCGCTCTCCGGTCCGGTCATCGTGCGTCTTCGCACGTAGCGGCGGCGCGACCGTACCAAAACGTTCCCTCGCCGTAGCGACGGGACCGGAGGCCTTCGAAGCCGGCCGGCCAGTTGAAAACGCCACCTCTGGTGCTGCGCTCCACGGTGACGAGAGCGTCCGGCGCGAGCCAGCCCTCGGAGTGGAGTGTGAGGAGAATCTCCCGAAGATCGTCGTCGGTGACGGCGTACGGAGGATCCAGGAAGACGATGTCGTAGGGCTGTGCGGGAGCCGGGGACCGGATGATCTGCTCGGCCTTGCCCGCTCGCACCTCGGCGCCGGGGAGCCCCAGATTCTTTACGTTTTCACGTACGACGCGGGCGGCTCTGGGGTCGGCCTCCACGAGGAGGGTGTGGCCCGCGCCCCGGGAGAGGGCCTCCAGGCCTACGGCGCCCGAGCCGGCGTAGAGGTCGAGGACGCGTTCGCCGTCCAGGGGGCCGCCGAGGAGGGACTGCCAGGTGGAGAAGAGGCCTTCGCGTGCGCGGTCGGAGGTGGGGCGGGTGCCTGTGCCGGGCGGCACGGAGAGGCGCCGTCCGCCTGCCTGGCCGGCGATCACGCGGGTCATGGGGGGTCCTTCTTCGAGGGCGGCGTTACGGGTTCAGTTTGGCAGGCCTACTGGGGTGGGTGCCTGGTCTGGGACGGCGGCTGTGGGTCCGATGTGGTTGCTCGCGCGGTTCCCCGCGCCCCTTTCAGGGGCGTCGTCCATCAGCCCTTTTCCAGGTACTGCTCCCTCTCCTCGTCCAACAGGGCGTCCAGGGCCGTCCGGAGACCTGGGAGGTCGGTCAGCTCGGGGTCCCTGGCCACCAGGGTGGTCGCCTCGTCCCGCGCCTCCGCGATGACCTCCTCGTCCTCGATCACGGCGAGGACGCGGAGGCTGGAGCGGGCGCCGGACTGGGCCTGGCCCAGGACGTCGCCCTCTCTGCGCTGCTCGAGGTCGATACGGGAGAGCTCGAAGCCGTCCAGGGTCGAGGCGACCGCCGTGAGGCGCTGGCGGGCCGGGCTCGCCTCCGGCATCTCGGAGACCAGGAGGCAGAGACCGGGGGCGGAGCCGCGGCCCACCCGGCCGCGCAGCTGGTGGAGCTGGGAGACACCGAAGCGGTCGGCGTCCATGATCACCATGGCGGTGGCGTTGGGGACGTTGACGCCGACCTCGATGACCGTGGTGGCGACGAGGACGTCGGTCTCCCCCGCCGCGAAGCGGCGCATGACCGCGTCCTTGTCGTCGGGGTGCATGCGGCCGTGCAGGACCTCGACCCTGAGGCCGCTCAGCGGGCCCTTGGCCAAGTGGTCGGCCACGTCGAGGACGGCCAGCGGCGGGCGCTTCTCCGCCTCGTCCTCGGCTGACTTCTTCGCCTTGCCCGGGTTGTCCTCCTCGTCGCCGATGCGGGGGCAGACGACGTAGGCCTGATGGCCGTTGCCGACCTCCTCCCTGACCCGCTCCCAGGCGCGGGCCAGGAAGTGGGGCTTGTCGGCGGCGGGGACGACATGGGTGGCGATCGGGGAGCGGCCGGCCGGGAGCTGGTCCAGGACCGAGGTCTCCAGGTCGCCGAAGACCGTCATCGCGACCGTGCGGGGGATGGGGGTGGCGGTCATGACGAGGAGGTGGGGCGGCTGTTTGCCCTTGCCGCGGAGGGCGTCCCGCTGCTCGACGCCGAAGCGGTGCTGTTCGTCCACCACGACCAGGCCGAGGTCGTGGAACTGGACCTTGTCCTCGATCAGCGCGTGCGTGCCGATCACGATTCCCGCGTCGCCCGTGACCAGGTCCAGCATCGCCTGGCGGCGGGCCGCCGTGCCCATCGAACCGGTGAGGAGGACGACCTTGGTGGCGTGCTCCGCGCCGCCGAGCATGCCGCCCTCGGCCAGCTCGCCCATCATCTCGGTGATCGAGCGGTGGTGCTGCTGGGCCAGCACCTCGGTGGGGGCGAGCATGGCCGCCTGACCGCCCGCGTCGACCACGGCGAGCATGGCGCGCAGGGCGACCATCGTCTTACCGCTGCCGACCTCGCCCTGGAGGAGGCGGTGCATCGGATGCTCCGTCGCCAGGTCGTCGAAGATCTCTTTCGAGACCTTCTGCTGGCCGTCCGTGAGGGTGAAGGGGAGGCGGTCGTCGAAGGCGGTGAGGAGGCCGTCGGGGGACGGTCTGCGGGCCACCGCCGGGAGCAGGGCGTCGGCATGGCGGCGGCGGGCCAGGGCGACCTGGAGGACGAAGGCCTCGTCCCACTTGAGGCGGTCGCGGGCCGCGGCGATGTCCGCCTTGGTGTGCGGACGGTGGATCTTGAGGAGGGCTTCGGGGAGGGAGACCAGGCCGCGGCCCTCGCGGAGGGCCGGCGGGAGGGGGTCCAGGGCCTCCTGGACGCTGGGGAGGACCGTCTGGACGGCCTTGCCGATCTTCCAGGACTCCAGTTTGGCGGTGGCCGGGTAGAGCGGGATCAGGGCTCCGGCCCAGGTCTCCACGGATTCGGCCGGGTCGTCGCCGCGCAGCAACTCGTAGGCCGGGTGTGCCAGTTGCAGACGGCGGTTGAAGACCGAGACCTTGCCGGCGAACATCGCGCGGGTGCCGGGCAGGAGTTCCTTGTGGGGTTTGTGCACGCCGTTGCCGAAGAAGACCAGTTGGAGCCGGCCGCTGCCGTCGGTGATCGTCACCTCCAGGCGCTGGCCCTTGCCGCGGGGCGCCTTGGCGGAGGCGAAGGTGTGCAGGCGGGCGTCCGCGACCATGGCGACCACCGTGACGTGCTCGTCCATGGGCAGGTCGGCGAGGTGGGTGAGCTGGCCGCGCTCCTCGTATCTGCGCGGATAGTGGTGCAGGAGGTCGCCGACGGTGTGCAGGCCGAGATGCTCGGCCATCACCTTTGCGGTGGCTGGGCCGAGCACTTTCTTCAGTGGTTCTTCCAGTGCGGGCACGAGATCCATTGCACACCACCCCACTGACAATGCCGTATATGTCTCGGGAAACCCCTGGTCAGGCGGCCGTTTTGAGTCATAGGATGGCGCGCTCCGGCCATCCTTCCGCGGTCACCGCCCCACCAGGGACCGCCCGACCCCGCGCCGACCACGTCTTCCCCCCTCCGGCGCAGCGACGATGGACTCCCAGACCTCACAGTCATCCCAGGCATCACAGTCACCTCACACGTTCCAGGTCGACCTGCGTGGTCTGGTGGACCTGCTCTCCCATCACCTCTACTCCAGCCCCAAGGTCTACCTCCGCGAGCTGCTGCAGAACGCCGTGGACGCGATCACCGCGCGACGGGCCGAGCAGCCCGACGCCCCGGCGCGGGTGCGGCTGTACGCGGACGGAAGTTCGCTCCGGGTGGAGGACAGCGGCGTCGGGCTCACCGAGTCGGACGTGCACAGCCTGCTCGCCACGATCGGGCGCAGCTCCAAGCGGGGCGACGGTCTGCAGGAGGCCCGCTCCGACTTCCTGGGTCAGTTCGGCATCGGGCTGCTGGCCTGTTTCGTGGTCGCCGAGCGGATCCGGGTGGTCAGCCGCAGTGCCCGGACGCCGGACGCGCCGCCCGTGGAGTGGACGGCCCGCGACGACGGGTCGTACACCGTGCGGACGTTGGCGCCCGAGGCCCGGCCCGAGCCCGGTACCACCGTGTACCTGGTGGCGCGGGCGGGTGCCGCGGAGTGGCTGGACGAGCGGCGGGTGCTCGCGCTGGCTCGGGACTTCGGTTCGCTGCTGCCGTACGACGTCCGGGTGGGCGACGAGGCGGTCACCGACCTGCCGGCGCCCTGGGACCGGCCCTACCCCTCCCCCAGCACCCGCCGGGTGGCGCTGGCCCGGCACTGCCACGAGCTCTTCGGGTTCACGCCGTTGGACTCGATCGCGCTGGACGTGCCGCTGGCCGGGATCCGGGGGGTGGCGTACGTGCTGCCGTCGGCGGTGAGTCCGGCGCAGCGGGCCACGCACCGCGTGCACCTCAAGGGCATGCTGCTCACCGAGCGGGCCGAACAGCTGCTGCCGGACTGGGCGTTCTTCGTGCGCTGCGTCCTGGACACGGACAGTCTGCGGCCGACCGCCTCGCGCGAGTCGCTGTACGAGGACGAGACGCTGGCGGCCGTACGGGAGGCGCTCGGCGAAAGGATTCGGTCCTGGCTGACCGGGCTTGCGGCGGGCGATCCGGAGCGGCTCTCCGCGTTCCTGTCCGTACACCACCTGGGGGTGAAGTCGCTGGCCCGGCACGACCCGGAGATGCTGCGGACAATGCTGCCGTGGCTCCCCTTCGAGACCACCGACGGGCAGCTGTCCCTGGAGGAGTTCGCGCAGCGGCACCCGGTGGTGCACTTCACCCGGACGGTCGAGGAGTACCGGCAGGTCGCGCCGATCGCCTCCGCACAGGGCGTCGGGGTGATCAACGGCGGTTACACGTACGACAGCGAGCTGGTCGAGGCGCTGCCGTCGGTGCGGCCCGGGACCGTCGTCGCGGAGCTGGACGCGGACACCGTGACCGCGCATCTGGACGCGGTGGATCCGGCGGAGGAGCTGGCGGTGGCCGGGTTCCTGGGGGTGGCGCGGGCGAAGCTGGACCCACTGCAATGTGACATTGTACTGAGGGCCTTCCACCCCCTCTCGGTCCCCGCCCTCCACCTCGACGACCGCGCCGCCCGCCACGAACAGGCCCGGGCGGAGGCCGAGGAGCAGGCCGACGACCTGTGGGCGGGCATCCTGGGTTCGCTGCGCGGCAGCGCGCCCCGCGCCCGTCTGGTGCTCAACCACCTCAACCCGCTGGTGCGGCGGATCAGTGCCCTCAAGGACCCGGAGCTGATCGGCACCGCGACCGAGTCGCTCTACGGTCAGGCGCTGCTGATGGCCCAGCGCCCGCTGCGCCCGGCCGACTCGGCGCTGCTCAACCGCTCGTTCATCGGCCTCCTGGAGTGGGCCACTCATGGGGAAGACGATCGCTGATGGAGATTGCTGACTTCGACTCGCTGCGCCGGGCGATGGCGGAGAACTCCGAGGAGCCGGAGGGGCCCGCCCGCAACGCGCGCGCGGAGCAGTTGCTGGCGGAGGCCGAGCGGCTGAACATCCCGCTCGCCGTGATCGAGGCGCTCGGGCACCAGCTGAAGGTCTACAACTACAGCTCCGAGAAGGACAAGATGTTCGTCCCGTTCGCGCGGCTGCTGCGGATGTGGGACGAGCGGCCCGAGGACTTCGACGAGTACGAGGCGCATTCGCTGCACTGGGTCTTCAAGTGGATGACGGCCGGGATGCTCGACCAGCCGCACATCCCGCTCGCCTCGATCGAGAAGTGGCTGGGCGAGATGGAGCACCGCTACCGGCTGGCCGGGCACTCCGAGCGGGCCGTGCGCAGCGCGGAGTTCAGCGTCGCCGGGCACGTCGGTGACCTGCCGCGCGCGGAGCGGGCGTACGCGGCCTGGCTGGCGGCGGACCGGGACCGGATGGCCGACTGCCACGCGTGCGAGCTGCACGGGCAGGGCGGCTGGCAGCTGAAGAACGGGCGGGACGAGGCGGCCCTGGAGCTGTGGGGGCCGGTGCTGGACGGCGAGTACAGCTGCGCCCACGAGCCGCACACGGTCCTGGCGTCCTCCTTGGTGCCGCTGCTGCGCCTCGGCCGCGTCGACGAGGCCCGCGCGCACCACCTGCGGGGTTTCCGCCTGGTGCGCCCCATGGAGAGCATGCGGGGCGCCTACGCGGACCACGTCGAGTTCTGCGCGCTGACCGGCAACGAGGCGCGCGGTCTCGAGCTGCTGGCGGAACGTCCCGCCTACTTCACGGACACCGGGCAGCCACGCAGCCGGATGGACTTCCTCGCCGTGGTGGCGCTGCTGATGGACCGGTTGACCGGGCTGGGGCTGGGCGGGCAGCGGGTGCCGGGGCCCGCCGGGCGGGCGTGGACCGCCGGGGAACTCGCCGGGCACGCGCGCGCGGAGGCCCTGGAGCTGGCCGCGCGGTTCGACGCCCGCAACGGCACCTCCTACGTCGGCGACCAGCTGCGCGAGCGGATGGCGCAGCGGCCGCTGGTGGACCGGCTGCCGCTGGGTGTGCGGGCGCCGCGGACGGCGCCCGCCGTGCCCTTGGCGCCGGTCGCCCCGGCGCCCGCGCCGGAGCCGTCGGAGCAGCCGTCGTTCCCCGCGCTCCTGGCCGAGGCGCGCCGGCTGTCGGACACGCTCCGGCCACACGCCCTGGAGGCCTGGGCGGCGGTGGCGCGGGCCGCCGAGGAGACCGAGGTGGACACGTACGTCCGCGCGGAGATCGCCGACCACACGGCGATGGGGCGCGGCCCCGAGGGGGTCGAGCTGTTCGAGCGGGCGGCGGAGCTGTACGCGGAAGCCGGCGACGAGGGCGAGGCGATCGCGGCACGCGCGCGTGCCGCCTACGTCCGCGCGCTGTCGGGGGAGCTGGACGAGGCGCTGGCCGCGATCGACGAGCCGTACGACCGGATCCTCGCCCTCTACGCGGACGACGCGACCGGGGTACGGCAGACGGCGTCCGTGCTGATGAGCCGGGCGCGGATCCTGATGCGCCAGGTGCACGAGCGGTCCACGGGCGCCGGGGACGCCGAGCAGGCCGTACGGGAGCTGCTGGCGCTGGTCGGCGGGCGCGGCGGGTCCGACCTGCGGCTGGTGTCCCGGGCGGCCGAGGGGCGGGCGATGCTCGCCGAGCTGGCCGAGCACGCCGGGGACGGCGAGCGGGCGGGCGAGCTGTTCCGGCAGGCGACGGCGCAGTTCGTGGGCGCGGAGCTGCCGTGGTTCGCGGTCGAGTACGAGGTGCGGGTGGCCGGGCTCGCCCACGAGCAGGGCGACCTGGCCGAGGCGGAGCGGGCGCTGCGTGCGGCGCTGGAGCACGGCGGCCCGTACGTGGAGCCGGTCGGGCGGGCCCAGCTGCATCTCCAGCTCGCCGAGGTGGTCGGCGGCCGGGGCGCCGCCGAGGAGGCCGCCGAGCACGCCCTGGAGGCGGCGCACTGGGCCGACGAGGCCGGGCAGAGCGGCACGCTGGGCGCCTGGGCCCGGCACCAGCTGGGCGGCTTCCTGCTGCGGCAGGGGCGGTTCGCGGAGGCCGCGGAGGTGCTGGAGTCGGCGCTGGCCGACCTGAGCGCCGAGACGCACGGTGACGGTGCGGTCGTGCAGACCCAGTGGTGGCTCGGGGACTGTCTGAGCGAGCTCGGCGAGCACCACGCGGCGGCCGAACGGCGGCTGCAGGCGGCCGAGATCGCCCGGCACTGGCCCGAGCAGCACGACCACGCCACCCTCGCCCACCTGGCCGCCGAGTCACTGGGCAACGCGGGGCTGCCGGCGGAGGCGGACCGGGCGTACACGCGGGCGGGTGAGTTGTGGCGGTCGATGGGCAACGTGCACTTCCTGGTGCGTTCGCTGCGGGCCCGGGCCTGGCTGGCGCTGCGGACGGAGGCGGGTGCCGAGGGCGCGCGGCGGCTGATGGCGGAGGCGGTCCGGGAGTGCGAGGCGGCGCTGGAGACGGCCGGGGACCCGGCCGCCGTGGAGCGGCTCGGCGGTGAACTCGGTCACACCCACCGCCAGTTCGGCGACCTGCTGGCCCGTTCGGTACCGGAGGACGCGGACGACCCGGCGATCCAGGAGGCGTTCGAGGCGGCGCTCGCGCAGATGACGGCGGCGATCTCGGTGTTCGCCGGGCTCGGCGGGGACGGGCTGCACAGCCGTACGGCCGCGGAACTCGCCGCGGGCTGGCTGGAGGCCGACCTCAGCAGGCCGGCCGCGGCGACCGCACGCGCGCGTGCGGTGCTGGACGCCTACGAGGGTGCCGACCCGGCCGACGAGACGGTCCGGGCCCGGCGGGCGGAGGCCCGGCAGCTGCTGGAGCCCACGGAGGAGTGACGGTGGGCGGGAGAGGGGCTCACTCGACGCCGATGAGGAGCGGGGCCCCCTGCCGGCCGCCCCGGTAGACCACCGTGTCGACGGCGAGGTAGGACTCGCGCACGCGTGCCTCCAGGCGGTCGGCGACGCCGTCGGGGGCCTCGTCGCCGAGGACGAGGGTGACCAGCTCGCCGCCGGCCTGCAGCATGCGGTCCAGGACGGTCTCGGCGGTGGCCGTCACGTCGGAGCCGATCACCGCCACGTCCCCGTCTATCAGCCCCAGGACGTCCCCGGCCTGGCAGATGCCGGCCATGGTCCAGGACTGGCGCTCCGCGAACACGACCTCGGCGTAGCGGGTGGCGCCGGCCGCCGAGGTCATCTGGACGACGTCCTCGTCGAAGCGGCGGTCCGGCTGGTGCACCGCGAGCGCGGAGATGCCCTGGACCGCCGAGCGGGTCGGGATGAGGGCGACCCGGATGCCCTCCGCGCGGACCTGTTCGGCCGCGGCGGCCGCGGTGTGCCGCAGGTCGGCGTCGTTGGGGAGCAGCACCACCTCGCGCGCGTTGGCGCGGCGCACGGCGGCCACCAGTTCCCCGCTGGCGGGCAGTTCCCCCGGGCGTGCGAGCACGGTGGTCGCGCCGGCCTCGGTGTACAGCCCCGCCAGCCCTTCCCCCGGCACGACGGCCACCACGGCCCGCTGCACCCGCTCGCGCGGCGGCCGCGCCCCGCCGGTGTGCACGTCCCCGGCGCCGAAGTGCGTGATCCGGATCCGGTACGGGCGCCCGGCCTCCACGCCCGCCTCCACGGCGGCGCCGGCGTCGTCGACGTGCACATGGACGTTCCACAGGCCGTCGCCGCCGACCATCACCAGGGAGTCGCCGAGGGCGTCGAGCCGGGTCCGCAGCCGGTCCACGGCGGCGTCCTCGGCCTCCAGGAGGTAGACGACCTCGAACGCGGGCCCGCCCACGCGTTCCGCGCAGCTCTCGGCCTGGGCGCCGGAGACGGGGTCCACGCGCGCGTGGACGCCGGGGCCCGCCACGCGCGCGGGCGGTTCGAAAGCCGCCGGTGTCTCCCCCGTGAACGCCTCCAGCAGTGCCCCGAGCACCGCGACCAGCCCACGGCCGCCCGCGTCCACCACCCCGGCCCGCTCCAGTGCGGCCAGTTGTCCCGGCGTCGCCGCGAGTGCCTTGCACGCGCCTTCGTAGGCGGCCCGCGCGACCGCCCCGCAGTCGCCCTCGGCCGTGTCGGCGGCGTCGGCGGCGGCCGCCGCGACCGACAGCACCGTGCCCTCCACCGGGTGCGCGACGGCCCGGCGGGCGGCGTCGGCGGCGTGCCGCAGGGCGAGCCGCAGCCGGTCCGCGCCGGTGTGAGTCGCCTCACCCTCGGTGAGGACGTGGGCCATGCCACGCAGCAACTGCGCCAGGATCGTGCCGGAGTTGCCGCGCGCGCCTATGAGGGCGCCGTGCGCCATCGCGCGGACGGCGTCGGCCAGGGTCGGCATCTCCTCGCCCAGCTCGTAGCCCGCGAAGACGGCCTCCACGGCCCCCGCGGCCGACTCGACCGTCAGATACAGGTTCGTGCCGGTGTCACCGTCGGCCACCGGGTAGACATTGATCGCGTCGATCTCCTCGCGCGCCCGCCCGAGCGCCCCGAGCGACAGTCCGCACCAGGTGCGTACCGCGAGAGCATCGAAGAATGTCTGCGGCACCTGCGCCACCTGCGCCTCCTTGAGCCGGCCGAACGTGGACGCAGCGTAGACCCCGGAAGGGTGTCCGCCGGAAGAGGGCCGGGGGCGGGCCCCTGAGCTGCCATGCTAGTTTCGTCTAACGGACGCAGCCGTTGTATGCTGCTCCGGTTGCCCGATCCGATCGGGCCATTCCCTGGCAACGCCACTCAAGATCTCTGGATCCCAAGGATCTCGATCCCGGCATGCCGGGATCCAACCGTAAGTGCATCTGAAGTCTTTGGAGTGACCCGTGGCTGCCAACTGCGACGTCTGCGGCAAGGGGCCGGGCTTCGGCAACAACATCTCGCACTCGCACCGCCGTACGTCCCGTCGCTGGAACCCCAACATCCAGCGTGTGCGTACCGTGGTCGGCGGGACGCCGAAGCGCGTGAACGCTTGCACCTCGTGCATCAAGGCCGGCAAGGTCACGCGCTGACGCACTGTCGCTGAGCGCGCGGCCACCGCTGGTTCGCTGCACAGAGCCGGTCCACCTCCGGGTGGGCCGGCTTTTTGCCGTGCCCTGCCGGGCCCGGCACCGGTCCTGGCAAGCTGATCCCCTGCGCTTCGGCATCCCGGGGCCCCTGGACGTACGCACCGGTGACGGCACCCCTCTCGACCCCGGCGGCCCCCGCCCCCGCGCGCTGCTCACCCTGCTGCTCCTGGAGGCCGGCCGGTCGGTCTCCGCCCAGCGCCTCACCGACGGCCTGTACGGCGCGTCGCCGCCCGCCGGGGCCGCCGACGCGCTCCAGTCACAGATCTCGCGGCTGCGCCGTCGGCCGGCCCGCACGCGGAGGTCGAGGCCACCGCGACCGGGGTACCGGGTCGCGGTCGCCCCCGACACCGTGGACGCACACCAGTTCGAAGCCTGGTCCGCGGCCGGGCGGGCCGCCCTCGCCGCCGGCGACCACCTGGCCGCCGCGGCCCGGCTCCGCGAGGCCCTCGCCCTGTGGCGTTGCCCCGCGCTGCCCGACCTCCCGGACGCCGAGGCCGAGACGGCGCGCCTCGAAGACCTGCGGCTGGCCGCCGTACAGGACCGGGTCGAGGCGGACCTGGCGCTCGGCGGCGGCGCGGAACCGGTGCCGGAGCTGCGGGCGCTGCCGACCGGCCGGCCGCTGAGCGAGCGGCTGTACGGGCAGCCGATGCGGGCCCTGCACGCGGCCGGGCGGCCCGCCGAGGCCCTCACCGTGTACGAGGAGGCCCACCGAGGAGGCGGCCACCGACATCAGGCTGCGGGAGTACCCGGCCCCGCCGGCGTCCTGAGGGCCCAGCCGTGGTCCACGGGCCCGATCCCGGCGCCGAGCGCGAACCCGGCCGCGATCGCCCCGGTGACGTACTCCTTGGCCGCCGTCACCGCCTCCGGCACGGACCGCCCCTTCGCGAGCTGCGACGCGATCGCGGACGCGAGGGTGCAGCCCGTGCCGTGGGTGTGCCGGTTGTCGTACCGGGGGGCGCGCAGCAGGAGTTCGTCGGTGCCGTCGGTGAGCAGGTCGACGGCCTCGCCGGGCAGGTGGCCGCCCTTGATCAGCACCCAGGTCGGGCCGTACGCCAGCACGGCCGCCGCGGCCCGGCGCAGATCGGCCTCCGACTCGACGCGCACGCCGGTGAGTTGGGCCACCTCGTCGAGGTTGGGGGTGGCGACGGTGGCCAGCGGGAGGAGCGAGGTGCGGACCGAGTCCAGGGCGGAGGCGGCGAGCAGCGGGTCGCCGTGCTTGGAGACGCCGACCGGGTCGACGACCACGGGCGCGTCGGTCCCGGCGAGCAACTCGGCTACCGCCTCGACGAGTTCGGCGGAGGCGAGCATCCCGGTCTTCACCGCGTCGACCCCGATGTCGTCCACCACGCTCCGGTACTGGGCCCGGACGGCCTCGACCGGCAGTTCCCAAGCACCCTGCACACCCACGGAGTTCTGCGCGGTGACCGCGGTGATCACGCTCATCCCGTGCACGCCCAGCGCGAGCATGGTCTTCAGGTCGGCCTGGATCCCGGCCCCGCCGCCGGAGTCGGAGCCCGCGACCGTCAGCACGCGTGGCAGGCTCATGACTCGATGTCCCCGAAGTGGTCCCAGCCGCCCTTGCTGGTCCAGGGCGCTCCGTCGACGGTCACCTGGGGCAGCGCGGACGGGTTGAGGACCTCGCCGATGACCTTCCAGCGGGCGGGCAGCTTCACGTCCGGCGGGAAGGTCGCCACGATCGCGTGGTCCTCACCGCCGGTGAGCACCCACTGGATGGGGTCGACGCCGACGGCCTGGCCGATGTCGTTCATCTGGGTCGGGATGTCGATCGCGCCGGAGCGGATGTCGATCCGCACCTTGCTGGCCTCGGCGATGTGCCCGAGGTCGGCGATCAGCCCGTCGCTCACGTCGCACATCGCGGTCGCGCCGAGCGCGGCGGCGGCCGGGCCCGCGTGGTACGGCGGCTCGGGGCGGCGGTGCGCCTCCACGAACGCCCGCGGCGAGCGGAAGCCGCGGGAGAGCACCGCGTAGCCGGCCGCGGACCAGCCCAGCCAGCCCGTGACGGCGATCAGGTCGCCGGGCTGGGCGCCGGCCCGGGTGACCGGCTCCTGGTTGCGCAGGTCGCCGAGCGCGGTGATGGACACCATGATCGTGTCGCCGCGGACCACGTCGCCGCCGACCACCGAGGCGCCGGCCACCTGGCACTCGTCCCGGATGCCGTCCATCAGCTCGCTGGGCCAGGTCACCGGGAGTTCGGCGGGCACGACCAGGCCGAGCAGCAGGGCGGTCGGCACGGCGCCCATGGCCGCGATGTCCGCGAGGTTCTGCGCGGCCGCCTTGCGGCCCACGTCGTAGGCCGTGGACCAGTCGCGGCGGAAGTGCCGGCCCTCCAGCAGGATGTCGGTGCTCGCCACCACCCGGCGGTCGGGCGCGGCGACCACCGCGGCGTCGTCGCCGGGACCGACCCGGACCGCCGGAGTGGTGGTGAGACGGGAGGTGAGCTCCCTGATGAGCCCGAACTCCCCCAGCTCACCAACAGTGCCCTTCATTGCCCTTTCGCCCCTTCTCTGCCTTGCCGTGCCCGCTCGCGCGTCACCGTCGTCCTGGATACGGTCGAGGTGACCGTCAACATCTGTCCTGCCTGCACCCCGGCGCGCAAGCCCCTGTCCGCGCGGGTCTCCCCTCGGTGAGCGGCGACGCGATACCGTGGCGTTCCTTTTCCCCACATGATCCTCGTGGCCGCCCTGGAGGTTCCGTGGTACAGGCGTACATCCTGATCCAGACGGAGGTCGGCAAAGCGTCGACCGTCGCCGAGATCATCAGCAAGATCCCCGGAGTCATCCAGGCCGAGGATGTGACAGGACCGTACGACGTCATCGTGCGCGCGCAAGCGGAGACCGTCGACGAACTCGGCCGGCTGGTGGTCGCGAGAGTCCAGCAAGTGGACGGCATCACGCGCACCCTGACCTGCCCGGTGGTCCATCTGTAGCCCCCGTCTACCCTTGGCCGGTGAACTTCTTCCGTCACCGGCCATTCGGTCTGCCCACGCTCGCGGCGCTGACGATCGCTGCAGCGGGCTGCTCGTCAGCAGACGACGCCCCGTCGGCGGCGGTTCCCCGTCCGGACGGGGCGGTTGCGACGCTCTGCGATCGCCTTGACCGGGTGCTGCCGACCAAGATCGACAAGCTGGGCCGGCGTGATCCCGAACCGGCCTCCGCGCTGACCGCCGGCTGGGGTGGCGACCCGGCGATCATACTGCGCTGCGGTGTCGAGCGGCCTGCGAAGATGGCTGACCCCGAGGCCGACGGGGTCGAGGTGAACGGGGTCGGGTGGCTGCTGGAACAGGAGTCCGACAAATCGTTTCGGTTCACCACGACGCTGCGGAAGGCGTACGTCGAGGTGACGATCCCCGCCGGGCGGACCGGGGACGGCGTGGCGCCCTTGGTGAGCTTGGCGCCGGCCGTCAAGAAGGCGATTCCTGAAGGGATCGCCGACTAGGCGGCGCCCCTCACGGGGCGCTCCGGTGCGGGGGCGTCTTCTAGCGAAGCCCTGTCGAGCGGTTCAGGGCCGCCTGGATCAGGCGGTCGATGAGCTCGGGGTAGGCGACGCCGGTCGCCTGCCACATCTGGGGGTACATCGAGATCGGCGTGAAGCCCGGCATCGTGTTGATCTCGTTGATGACGAAGCGGCCGTCCTCCGCGAGGAAGAAGTCGGCGCGGACCAGGCCCTCGCAGGAGGCGGCCTCGAAGGCGTCCACCGCGAGCTTCTGGACCTCGGCGGTCTCCTCCGGGGTGAGGGGCGCCGGGACGATGCCGGGGGTGGAGTCGATGTACTTGGCCTCGAAGTCGTAGTACGCGTGCTCCGAGGGCGGCGGGATCTCCGCCGGCACCGAGGAGCGCGGGCCGTCCTCGAACTCCAGGACGCCGACCTCGATCTCGCGCCCGCGGACGGCCGCCTCGACCAGGATCTTCGGGTCGTGGGCCTGGGCCTCGGCGATCGCCTCGTCCAGGCCGGAGAGGTCGTCGACCTTGGTGATGCCGATCGACGAACCCGCGCGGGCGGGCTTCACGAACAGCGGCCAGCCGTGCTCGCCGGCGAAGTCGACGATCCGCTTGCGGGCCGCGGACTCGTCCTGCTGCCACTCGCGGGGCCGGATCACCAGGTAGGGGCCGACGGTGAGACCGAAGGAGGCGAACACCCGCTTCATGTACTCCTTGTCCTGGCCGACGGCCGAGGCGAGCACGCCCGAGCCGACGTACGGGACGCCGGACAGCTCCAAGAGGCCTTGCAGGGTGCCGTCCTCGCCGTACGGGCCGTGCAGCATCGGGAAGACCACGTCGACCTCGCCGAGCGCCTTGGGCACCGAACCCGGCTCGCTGTAGACGACCTCGCGGTCGGCCGGGTCGACGGAGAGCACCACGCCGCCCTCGGCGGACTCCGCCAGGTCGGCGACCTCGGGCGTACGGCGTTCGGTGATCGCCATGCGCTCGGGTTCGTCGGCCGTGAGCACCCAGCGGCCTTCCCGGGTGATGCCGATCGGCAGGACGTCGTACTTGGTCCGGTCGATGGCGCTCAGGACGGCTCCGGCGGTGACCATGGAGATCCCGTGCTCGGAGCTGCGGCCGCCGAAGACGACGGCCACACGCGGCTTGCGAGAGGGCTGCTCAGGGCTCTGGGGGAGGTTCTCGGTGCTCATATCGCGTTGAGAGTACCCGTAGGTAGGGCCCCGATACAGCGTCGGCGGGGTGGGGTCGCTCAGCGTCGCTCGGGCTTCGCGCTGCGCGACATCAGCTCCTTGAGGGCGACCACCGGGGGCTTGCCTTCGTGCACGATGTCGACGACCGTCTCCGTGATCGGCATCTCCACGCCGTGCCGGCGGGCCAGATCGGCCACGGACTCACAGGACTTGACGCCCTCGGCGGTCTGCTTGGTGACCGCGATGGTCTCCTCCAGGGACATGCCCTTGCCGAGGTTGGTGCCGAAGGTGTGGTTGCGGGACAGCGGGGAGGAGCAGGTGGCCACCAGGTCGCCGAGTCCGGCGAGCCCCGAGAAGGTCAGCGGGTCGGCGCCGAGGGCGGTGCCCAGCCGCGCGGTCTCCGCGAGACCGCGCGTGATGAGCGAGCCCTTGGCGTTGTCGCCGAGCCCCATGCCGTCGGCGATGCCCACGGCGAGCCCGATGACGTTCTTGACCGCGCCGCCCAGCTCGCAGCCGACCACGTCGGTCTCGGTGTACGGCCGGAAGTACGGCGTGTGGCAGGCCGCCTGCAGCCGCCGGGCGACCGTCTCGTCGGTGCAGGCGACCACGGCGGCGGCCGGCATGCGGGCCGCGATCTCCCGGGCCAGGTTGGGGCCGGTGACGACGGCGACGCGGTCCGCGCCGACCTTGGCGACGTCCTCGATGACCTCGCTCATCCGCATGGCGGTGCCGAGTTCGACCCCCTTCATCAGGGAGACGAGGACCGTCCCGGGCGCGAGCAGCGGCGTCCATTCGGCGAGGTTGGCCCGCATCGTCTGGGACGGCACCGACAGGAACGTGAAGTCGGCGCCGGCTGCCGCCTCGGCGGGGTCGGTGGTGGCCCGCAGGTTCCCGGGGAGTTCGACACCCGGCAGGTAGTCGGGGTTGGTACGGCCGGAGTTGACGGCCTCCGCCACCTCCGGGCGCCGCGCCCACAGGGTGACCTCGCACCCGGCGTCGGCGAGCACCATCCCGAACGCCGTACCCCACGAACCCGCGCTGAAGACCGCCGCCTTGGCAGGCATGCTCACTTGCCGCTCTCCTCTTCCAGACCACTCTGCGCACGCGTGCGGCGCCGCTGCTCGATCCGCACCTGGCGTGGATCGTAGGGGGTCTCGGGAGCCTTCTCGCCGCGGATCTCCTCCAGCTGGCGCGTGACGGCCGCCATGATGACCTCGGTCGCCTCCTTGAGGACGTCCTGGGTCATCTCCCTGTCGTAGAAGCGCGTGAGGTCGACGGGCGGCCCGGCGAGGACGTGGTGCGTCTTGCGCGGCAGCAGATGCGGCTTCTTCGCGTACGGCGGGAGGAGTTCGTTGGCGCCCCACTGGGCGACCGGGATCACCGGGCACTTGGTCTGCAGGGCGACCCTGGCGGCACCGGTCTTGGCGGCCATGGGCCACTGGTCCGGGTCGCGCGTGATCGTTCCCTCAGGGTAGAAGGCGACGCACTCGCCACGCTCCACGGCGTCGATCGCGGCCCGGAAGGCGCTGAGCGCGTCGGTGGACTCGCGGTAGACGGGGATCTGGCCGGTGCCGCGCATGGCAGCGCCGACGAAACCCTTCTTGAAAAGCCCGCTCTTCGCGAGGAATCGCGGAACGCGGCCGGTGTTGTACTGATAGTGGGCGTAGGCGAAGGGGTCGATGTGAGAATTGTGGTTCACCGCGGTGATAAAACCGCCCTCGGCCGGAATGTTCTCCATTCCACGCCAGTCCCGCTTGATCAGAACCACCAGCGGAGGTTTGCAGAGCACCGCAGCGAAGCGGTACCAGAAGCCGATTCTCCGGCGGGGCACGCGGACACCTTCCTCTAGGACTTCTTCCCGGCCTGGGATCGGGAAGAAGTGTGGCCCCGGCCCGCCGGCCTGTCGAGAACACCGTACGCCTCGGTGTCGCGACCACCTCGTGGGCCCGGGTGACAATGAGGCAACAAGGGAGGGACGGTACGACTGTGCAGTGGACCCTGGTCATCCCGCTCAAACCGCTGGCCCGCGCCAAGAGCAGGCTCGCGGACACCGCGGCGGACGGCGTGCGCCCTTCACTGGCCCTCGCCTTCGCCCAGGACACGGTGGCGGCCGCCCTGGCCTGCGAGTCGGTGAAGGATGTGGCGGTCGTCACGGACGACACGCTGGCCGGGCGGGAGCTGTCGGCGCTGGGCGCGCGGATCGTCCCGGACACTCCGGCCGGCGGCCTCAACGCGGCGCTGCGGCACGGGGCGGCGGCTGTCCGGGCAGCGCGCCCGGAAAGCCCCGTGGCCGCCCTGAACGCCGATCTCCCGGCCGTCCGCCCGCTGGAATTGGCCCGGGTCCTCGGCGCGGCCACGGAATTCCCGCGCGCTTTTCTGCCGGACGCGGCGGCAATCGGCACCACCCTGCTGGCGGCGGTCCCCGGCGAGGAATTGGCGCCCGCATTCGGCCCGGATTCCCGCGCCCGGCACGCCGCCTCGGGCGCCGCGGAACTGCGCCTGGTGGGCGTGGACTCGGTACGCCAGGATGTGGACACCGGCGCCGACCTGCGCGCGGCCCTCGCCCTGGGCGTCGGCCCCCGCACGGCCGCGGTGGCCGCCCGCCTGTTGATCCCGGACCAGTAGGCTGCGCTCATGCAGGCGACCGCATACACGTACGACCCCGAGACCCGCAGCGGTCAGGTACTCCTCGACGACGGAACGCCGGTGCCCTTCGACGGCCCGGCCTTCGAGGCGGGCGGCCTGCGGCTGCTCAGGCCTGGGCAGCGGGTACGGATCGAAACCGAGGGGGCCGGAGCCGACCTCCGGATCACCCTGGTGACTTTGCAGACGCTCTGAAGCGCAAACGCCCCGTGAGGGGCGCGGGCAACTGCGCGGCCAACCCCCACCGGCCCCGCACCCTGGACACCACGCGACGCTGTGCCGCACACACACCGCGGGCCGGACTCCCCGAGGGAATCCGGCCCGTCGCGTGAGTATCCCGGCCGCGCTGCTGAGCGGGCCCCGCCTTAGCGCGCGGCCGTCGTCTTCTTGGCGGTGGCCTTGCGGGCCGTCGACTTCTTGGCCGGCGCCTTCTTCGCGGTGACCTTCTTCGCCGGCGCCTTCTTCGCGGCCGTCTTCTTCGCCGTCGCCGTGGTCTTCTTGGCGGTGGTCTTGGCCGCGGTCTTCTTCGCGGTCGCGGCGGTGGTCTTCTTCGCCGTCGTCTTCTTCGCGGCAGCCGTGGTCTTCTTCGCCGTCGTCTTCTTCGCGGCAGCCGTGGTCTTCTTCGCCGCAGCCTTCTTGACCGTCGCCGAAGCGCCGCCGGTCAGGCTGCCCTTGGGCGCCTTCTTGACCGAGACCTCACCGCCGCGCGGGAGCTTCTTGGAGCCGCTCACCAGGTCCTTGAAGCCCTGACCGGCGCGGAAGCGCGGCACGGAGGTCTTCTTGACCCGAACCCGCTCGCCCGTCTGGGGGTTGCGGGCGTAACGGGCGGGGCGGTCCACCTTCTCGAAGGACCCGAAGCCGGTGACCGAGACCCGCTCACCCGCGACGACCGCGCGGACGATGGCGTCCAGGACATGGTCGACAGCCTCGGCGGCCTGCTGGCGGCCGCCCATCTTGTCGGCAATCGCTTCTACGAGCTGCGCCTTGTTCACGTCTTCCCCTTCGGAGACATCGCCAGAACGAATGTGTTCAAGCTTTTTCGCACGTTAGGCAGATATATACCGCAAATCAAACACGAAACGGGCTTATCACCCTTGTGCCGCAACGGACTCGGCCGGCTCGCAGGGTCCGGTCAGCGCTCCTCTTCGGGGATTCGACCCGCGTCGAGGTCCGCGTTGAACCGCTCGAGCCGCCGCGCCGCGTCGGCGACGTCGTGTTTGGCCGCGGCCGTAATGACCAGCAGCTTCCGGGTCAGCGCCATCCGTACGCCCTCCGGGACTTGCAGTGCGCGCACTTTTGTGTGCGCTTCCTTGAGTTGGTCCGCGACCGCCGCATAGAGCTGGAGTTGGCCGTCGTGTTCCATGCACAGATTGTGCCATCTGGGGCGAGTTGTCGCCTGCGCAGGGTGCAACTGGCGCCTCAAATGGCCTTCCGGGCACTTGCGGAAGCCGCGGGCACAGCACTCACTTACCCCGACAACATCCGCCCTAACGTGGGAAGTTGGCAAGACCTGCGACAACGCGAGCGCCCGTTCGGGTGCAGACATGGCTGTACCCCCAATCGTGGCGATCGGGGGTACAGGCGGGGCGTTGCGGTGGCTGAAACCAGCCGTATTCAGATGTGGCGGATCCCGCCGAAGCGGGCTCCGGCTCAGACCTGGAGCGTCCGCGGCTTGTACGACGGCCGCTTGGCCTCGTAGGCGGCGATGTCGGCCTCGTTCCGAAGGGTGATGGAGATGTCGTCCAGGCCGTTCAGCAGCCGCCAGCGGGAGTTCTCGTCCAGCTCGAAGGAGGCGGTGATGCCCTCGGCGCGGACCTCGCGGTTCTCCAGGTCGACGGTGATCTCGGCCTGCGGGTCGTTCTCGGTGAGCTCCTGCAGCGCCTCCACGATCTTCTGGTCCAGGACCACCGTGAGCAGGCCGTTCTTCAGCGAGTTGCCGCGGAAGATGTCGGCGAAGCGGGAGGAGATCACGGTCTTGAAGCCGTAGTTCTGCAGCGCCCAGACGGCGTGCTCGCGGGACGAGCCGGTGCCGAAGTCGGGGCCGGCGACCAGGACCGTGGCGCCCTGCCGCTCGGGGCGGTTGAGGATGAAGTTCTCGTCCTTGCGCCAGGCCTCGAAGAGCCCGTCCTCGAAGCCGTCCCGGGTCACCTTCTTGAGCCAGTGAGCAGGGATGATCTGGTCGGTGTCGACGTTGGAGCGGCGCAGCGGGACGGCCCGGCCGGTGTGCGTGGTGAATGCTTCCATGGCTGATCAGACTCCAGCGGGCGTGCGAGCGTCGGACAGGTCGGCCGGGGAGGCCAGGTGGCCCAGGACGGCGGTTGCGGCCGCGACCTGGGGCGACACCAGGTGGGTACGGCCGCCCTTGCCCTGTCGCCCCTCGAAGTTGCGGTTGGAGGTGGACGCGGAGCGCTCACCCGGGGCCAGCTGGTCGGGGTTCATGCCGAGGCACATCGAGCAGCCCGCGTGCCGCCATTCGGCGCCGGCCTCCTTGAAGACCACGTCGAGGCCCTCGGAGACGGCCTGCAGCCCGACCCGCGCGGAGCCGGGGACGACCAGCATCCGTACGCCGTCGGCGACTTTGCGGTCCTTGAGGATCTCGGCGGCGGCGCGCAGGTCCTCGATCCGGCCGTTGGTGCAGGAGCCTACGAAGACGGTGTCCACGTTGATCGAGCGCAACGGCTGGCCGGCCTCCAACCCCATGTACTCCAGGGCCTTTTCGGCGGCGAGGCGCTCCGAAGCGTCTTCGTACGAAGCCGGGTCGGGGACGTCCGCCGAAAGCGGCGCGCCCTGCCCCGGGTTGGTGCCCCAGGTGACGAACGGCGAGAGCGCGGCGGCGTCGATGTGCACCTCGGCGTCGAATTCCGCGTCCGCGTCGGTCTTCAGGGTCTTCCAGTACGCGACCGCCGCGTCCCACTCCTCGCCCTCGGGGGCGTGGGCCCGGCCCTTGAGGTACGCGAAGGTGGTCTCGTCGGGGGCGATCATGCCCGCGCGGGCGCCGGCCTCGATCGACATGTTGCAGATGGTCATCCGGGCCTCCATCGAGAGCTTCTCGATGGCGGAGCCGCGGTACTCCAGGATGTAGCCCTGGCCGCCGCCGGTACCGATCTTGGCGATGATCGCCAGGATCAGGTCCTTGGCGGTGACGCCATCGGGCAGCTCGCCGTCGACCGTGATGGCCATGGTCTTGGGGCGGGCCAGCGGCAGCGTCTGGGTGGCCAGCACGTGCTCCACCTGGGAGGTGCCGATGCCGAACGCGAGCGCGCCGAAGGCGCCGTGCGTGGAGGTGTGCGAGTCGCCGCAGACCACGGTGGTACCGGGCTGGGTCAGGCCCAGCTGGGGGCCGACGACGTGCACGACACCCTGCTCGACGTCGCCCAGCGGGTGCAGGCGCACCCCGAACTCGGCGCAGTTCTTGCGCAGCGTCTCCAGCTGGGCGCGGGAGACCGGGTCCGCGATGGGCTTGTCGATGTCGAGGGTCGGGGTGTTGTGGTCCTCGGTCGCGATGGTGAGGTCGAGGCGGCGCACCTGGCGGCCGTTCTGGCGCAGCCCGTCGAAGGCCTGCGGGCTGGTCACCTCGTGCAGCAGGTGCAGATCGATGAAGAGGAGGTCGGGCTCGCCCTCGGCGCGCCGGACGACGTGGTCGTCCCAGACCTTCTCCGCGAGTGTCCTACCCATCGCTTTCCCTCCGGCCGGCAGACGTGCACCGGCCCAACTAGAGATCTTGAGGAGGCGGCTGCCCGTGTTCCGGGCCCCTGAAGTCGTGGTTCCGGGCGTCCGCCACCGGGCCCGTTGGTCTGCGAGCCACTGTGTGATTCCAGGGTGGCGCGTTCCACGGAAAATTGAACTTGCGTTTCACAGAGTGAGACGCGAGTATCGTTGCATGGACAACAGTAGCGGCGTCGGCGTGCTGGACAAGGCGGCCCTTGTCCTGAGCGCCCTGGAGTCCGGTCCGGCCACCCTCGCGGGTCTGGTCGGGGCCACCGGACTGGCACGACCCACGGCCCACCGGCTGGCCGTGGCCCTGGAACACCACCGCATGGTGGCACGCGACATGCAGGGCCGTTTCATCCTCGGCCCGCGGCTCGCGGAACTGGCCGCGGCGGCCGGTGAGGACCGCCTGCTCGCGACGGCGGGCCCGGTGCTGACGCACCTCCGTGACATCACCGGAGAGAGTGCGCAGTTGTATCGCCGCCAGGGTGACATGCGGATCTGCGTAGCCGCCGCGGAACGCCTGTCCGGCCTGCGGGACACGGTGCCGGTCGGCTCGACCCTCACGATGAAGGCCGGTTCCTCGGCCCAGATCCTCATGGCCTGGGAGGAGCCGGAGCGGCTGCACCGCGGCCTCCAGGGCGCCCGCTTCACGGCGACGGCCCTGTCGGGTGTGCGCCGCCGCGGCTGGGCCCAGTCCATCGGCGAGCGGGAGCCGGGCGTCGCGTCGGTGTCGGCGCCGGTGCGGGGCCCTTCGAACCGGGTGGTGGCCGCCGTCTCCGTCTCCGGCCCCATCGAGCGCCTGACCCGCCACCCCGGCCGCATGCACGCTCAGGCCGTGATCGACGCGGCGGCCCGCCTCTCCGAGGCGCTGCGCCGCACGGGCTGACGCTCCCACCGAGGAGGGGCCGGCCTCAACGCCGCGGCAGGCCTCTCCCGACGTGAGCTGACCCACCCGTGGGGGCGCTGGGGGCACCCCCGGCCGAAGGCCGGGGGGAGGAACCGCGCGACCAGCCACATGCCGCCCGCAGCCGCCCAGGGACCGGAGCCCCCACGGCGCAGAATGTGCCACCCCAGGACGTCAGCCGTCCGCTACGCCGTCATGCCTGGTCGCGCAGTTCCCCGCGCCCGTTACGGGGCCCTGTGGCCGGCGCCCCTGTGAGCGAACCGGTCCTTCGCGTAGCGTCCCCGGTGCTCCACGGGAACCGTCCCGCTCGCCGCGCCCAGGCCGAACTCCGGCATGTCGAAGTAGATCGACTCGTAGCCGCCCTCGGGTGCCACGTACGTCTCGTGCCACAGGCCCACATGGCCGCGCAGCTTCCCCGCGCGCTCCTTGCGGTTGACGATGCCCCACATCCCGTGGTGGACCGTTTCCGGTGAACTCGCGTACGCGTACAGCTTGTCCTTCGACTCCCAGTACTGGACGACGTAGTACGTCCGCGGCGACGCGGTCAGCAGGACGCGGCCGAGCAGCCCTCGGCCGGGGTCCCGCGCCAGCTCCTTCAGCATGCGGAACATCGACAGCATGACCGGGAGCCACTGGTGGACCGCCCAGAAGTGGTTGACGCGCATGCCGATGAGCAGGACCACGGCATCGCCCTCGCGGGCAGCGGTCGTACGGCCTCGAACCGGTTTGGCGGACATGAGGAACGGCACCCCCGGAAGCCTGTCGGATAGCGGCACTATCCTTCTGTCGATGCTTGGATAGTGGCACTTACCAAGGAGGCGCGCAAGACATGCGGCTTGCCCAGTTGAGCGAGCGCAGCGGGGTGTCCGCCGCGACGATCAAGTACTACCTGCGCGAGGGGCTGCTGCCGCCCGGCCGTCAGGTCAACGCCACGACCTCCGAGTACGGCGACGAGCATCTGCGGCGGCTGCGGCTGGTGCGGGCGATGATCCAGGTAGGACGGGTCCCCGTGGCGACGGTCCGCGAGGTGCTCGGGCATGTCGACGACGACTCGCTGGGCCGCACGATCCGGGTGGGCGCCGCGCTGTGGGCGCTGCCGCAGCTGCCGGAGCCGGACGAGGACGACGAGTACGTGCGGGGCGCGCACCGGGAGGCCGATGCCCTGCTGGACGCCCTCGGCTGGGACAACGCCAAGCAGCTGACGACGATCTCGCCGGCGTACCGGCAGCTGGTGGTGGCGCTGGCCGCGTTCCGCCGGCTCGGCTACGACTGGGGCGCCGAACTCCTCGTACCGCACGCGAAGTTGATGTACCAGGCGGCCGTCGCCGACCTGGACTTCCTGGAGACGCGTCCATCGGAGGAGGAGAAGGCGGAGGCCGCGGTGGCCAGCGCGGTGCTGGTGGAGCCGATGCTCCAGGCGCTGCACCGACTGGCCCAGGAGGAGGAGTCGGCCCGGCGCTACGGCTTCGAGTAGGGCACAGCGCGCATACGCACAGAAGGCCCTCCGCCGAAGCGGAGGGCCTTCCTCGTGTACCCCCGACCGGATTCGAACCGGCGCTACCGCCTTGAGAGGGCGGCGTGCTAGGCCGCTACACAACGGGGGCGTGGATCTTACGTTTCCGCAGATCCGAGCTGGTCTACCTGGACTCGAACCAAGACTAACTGAACCAGAATCAGTCGTGCTGCCAATTACACCATAGACCAATGATGGTTTAGACCAGTTCGTACCCCCGACCGGATTCGAACCGGCGCTACCGCCTTGAGAGGGCGGCGTGCTAGGCCGCTACACAACGGGGGCCCTAGCGATCATCCGTGGAAGATCTCCGTACCCCCGACCGGATTCGAACCGGCGCTACTGCCTTGAGAGGGCAGCGTGCTAGGCCGCTACACAACGGGGGCTTTGCAGATGAGCTCTGCGAGCTGGCCTACCTGGACTCGAACCAAGACTAACTGAACCAGAATCAGTCGTGCTGCCAATTACACCATAGGCCACTGGAACGCAAGCCCCTGAGGGGATCTTGTTCTAGTTTTGCGCCCTCGGTTCCGGCCTTTCGGCCCGCTCCCCGGCGGCGCAGGAAGAACATTACCTGAAGGTGGACGGGGCTCCAAAACGGGTATCGGCGCGGAGGATCGCGGGCAGTTCGGCGAGGGAGGCGATCCGGTGCGGGCCGCCGGGGGCGTCGGCCCTGGTAGCCGGGCCTACGGACGGTCCGCGGCGGTCGATCCACACCGACAGCAGCCCGGCGTCGGCGGCGCCGCGCCCGTCGATCTCCGGGTGGTCCCCGACGTACGCGACCTCGTGCGGGGCGAGTTCCAGGGCCTCGCAGGCCGCCAGGAAGGCAGCGGCTGCGGGCTTGGACACGCCCAGTTCGGCGGCGCACAGGACGGCCTCGAAGCGCTCGTGCACCCCGAGCGTGCGCAGCTTGCGGTCCTGGACATGCCGGCTGGAGTTGGACAGCACGGCATGCCGGTAGCCGGCCGCGAGGGCGTCCAGGGCCGGCAGGACGTCGGGGAAGAGGGCCCAGACGGCCTCGTAGTGCGTCAGGTAGCGGCGGAACCAGTCGTCGGCCTGCACGTCGGTCAGCTCCGCGCCGAGGAAGACCCGCACCCGGTCGCGGCGCTGGTCCTCGAAGGAGAGCTCACCCGCCGAGAACCGCGCCCACTGCTGGTCGGTGATCTCCCGCCACCGCACCAGCGCCGCCTCCGCACTCCCCCACCCCGCGAGCAGCCCCTCCGCCACCAGGTGCGCCCGCATCCCCTCGCGGTCGGCGGTGGTGTAGTCGAAAAGGGTGTCGTCGACGTCCCAGACCACGGCTCTGATCACCCTCTCAGACTGGCACACTGGGAGCATGAGCGAGTACCGAGTCCAGTTCACGGTTGAGGCCCGTGCGGCCTACGACGGGCTGCCCGGCGAGCGTCGAGCCCAGCTGGACAAGGCCGTGCGGATACTGGCGCGTGATCCCTTCCGCAAGGCTGCGACAGCGCAACTCGGCCCCGACGAACACCTCAGGAAGGCGTACGTGGCCCCCGGCGTGATGCTGGAATACATGGTCGCGGGCGCGATCATGGTCGTCGTCGTCCTGGAGATCTTCGACGAGTTCACCTACCTGGTCGACGAGGCCGACGCCGTCTGACGCGAACGCCCGAGGGGCGGCCCCCGGGGTCACCGGGTGCCGCCCCTCGCGCATGTCCGGGCGTTACGCGCTCAGCTTCGCCAGCGCCGCGTCGATCCGGGCCAGGGTCTTCTCCTTGCCCAGGATCTCCAGGGACTCGAAGAGCGGCAGGCCGACCGTGCGGCCCGTGACGGCGACGCGGACCGGGGCCTGGGCCTTGCCGAGCTTGAGGCCGTGGGCCTCGCCGGCGGCCAGGACGGCCTCCTTCAGGGACTCGGGAGAGGTCCAGTCGGCGGACTCCAGCTTCTCGCGGGCCGTGGCGAGGAGGGCGTCGCTGCCCTCCTTCATCGCCTTGGTCCAGGACGCCTCGTCGTAAACCGGCTCCGGCAGGAACAGGAAGTCGACGTTCTCGGTGATCTCCGAGAGGACCTTCAGGCGGGTCTGCGCGTGCGGCGCGATCGCCTGCCACTTCGCCTCGTCGAAGTCCTCCGGCGCCCAGGGTGCGAAGGGGGCCCGCAGCCAGGGGGCGCAGCGCTCCGTGAAGTCCTTCACGTCCAGCATGCGGATGTGGTCGGCGTTGATCGCCTCGCACTTCTTCAGGTCGAAGCGGGCCGGGTTGGGGTTCACGTCGGCGATGTCGAAGGCCGCGACCATCTCCTGGACGGAGAAGATGTCCCGGTCCGCGGAGAGCGACCAGCCCAGCAGTGAGAGGTAGTTGAGCAGGCCCTCGGGCAGGAAACCGCGCTCCCGGTAGAGGTTGAGGGAGGCCTGCGGGTCGCGCTTCGACAGCTTCTTGTTGCCCTCGCCCATGACGTAGGGGAGGTGGCCGAAGGCCGGGATCTGCCGGGCGATGCCGAGGTCGATCAGCGCCTTGTAGAGGGCGACCTGGCGCGGGGTGGAGGAGAGCAGGTCCTCGCCGCGCAGGACGTGGGTGATCTCCATCAGGGCGTCGTCGACCGGGTTGACCAGCGTGTACAGCGGGGCGCCGTTGGCACGGACGATGCCGTAGTCCGGCACGTTCTCCGGGGTGAAGGTCAGCTCGCCGCGGACCAGGTCGGTGAAGGTGATCGTCTCGTCGGGCATCCGGAAGCGGACGATGGGCGTGCGGCCCTGCGCCTTGTACTCCGCCACCTGCTCCGCGCTCAGGTCGCGGCAGTGGCCGTCGTAGCCGGACGGCTTGCCGGCGGCGCGGGCGGCCTCGCGGCGGCTGTCCAGCTCCTCCTGGGAGCAGTAGCAGTGGTAGGCGTGGCCGGCGTCGAGGAGCTTGGCGGCGACGTCCTTGTAGAGGTCCATCCGCTGCGACTGGCGGTACGGCGCGTGCGGGCCGCCGACCTCGGGGCCCTCGTCCCAGTCGAAGCCCAGCCAGCGCATCGCCTCGAGCAGCTGGGTGTACGACTCCTCGGAGTCACGGGCCGTGTCGGTGTCCTCGATGCGGAAGACCAGCGTGCCCTGGTGGTGCCGGGCGAACGCCCAGTTGAACAAGGCGGTGCGGACCAGGCCCACGTGGGGGTTACCGGTGGGGGACGGACAGAAACGAACGCGAACGGGAGTGCCGGGTGCGCTAGTCACGCTTGACAACCTTGTTGGTGAGAGTGCCGATGCCTTCGATGGTGACGGCGACCTCGTCGCCGACGCTGAGGGGGCCGACCCCTGCCGGGGTGCCGGTGAGGATGACGTCGCCGGGGAGCAGCGTCATGGCCTCGGTGATGTTGACGATCAGGTCCGCGATGGAGTGGATCATCTCGCTCGTACGGCCGAGCTGGCGCTGTTCGCCGTTGACCGTGAGCTGGATCGTCAGGTCGGAGGCGGTGGCGAGGTCCAGGTCCGTCTCCACCCAGGGGCCCAGCGGGCAGGAGGTGTCGAACCCCTTGGCGCGGGCCCACTGCTTCTCGCGCTTCTGTACGTCGCGGGCGGTGACGTCGTTGGCGCAGGTGTAGCCGAGGATCACGTCGGCCACGCGTTCGCGCGGGACCTCGCGGCACATGCGGCCGATGACCACGGCCAGTTCGGCCTCGTGGTGGAGGTCCTGGGAGAAGGACGGGTACTGGATGTCGTCGCCGGGGCCGATCACCGAGGTGGACGGCTTGAAGAAGGCGAAGGGGGCCTCCGGGACCTCGTTGCCCAGCTCCTCCGCGTGCTCCACGTAGTTGCGCCCGTAGGCGACGACCTTGTTGGGGAGCACCGGCGGGAGCAGGCGGACCTTGCTCAGCGGGACCTTCGTACCGGAGAGCTCGAAGTCCGCGAACGGAATGCCCTTGATGATGTCGAGGACGAGTTCGTCCTGCTTGTCGCCCTCGACGGCGCCGAAGGCGACGTTCCCGTCGATGGAGAACCTGGCGATGCGCACGGGATCCTGGCGCCCCTCACTGAACCGGCTGGAGTCTGACGTCCCAGGCTAACGCGGTGAGGGGCGGCCGCCGCGGAATAACCCGGTCACCGGGTGGGTGAGTGATCGGCGGCCGGGTCCCGTACTACTCCGCGACCGAGGTGCCGGCCGGGATCTCCATGAGGATCGTGCGCCGCGGGTTGGCGGTCTGGGAGGGGAGATCGAGGGAGTGCTCGGGCAGCTCGGGGGTCTGCAGTTCCTCGGCGTCCTTGAGGTGGGCGAGGGTGGTGCGCCGGGGGTTGGCTATGTTGCGGAACATCATCGTCGTCTTCACGGTTGTACTGGACCCCGTCATGTGTGGGTTGGCAGAGACTTCCCTCTTGTAAAGCGCCAGGCTAAACATCGAATTCCCGGCCGAAGCCGCGAAGAGACCTTGATCCGCGTGTGAGTTTGCTCACGGACCGAGGGTCAAAGCGGTCATATCCGACTGGCAACTCACCGCAACGAAACGGACATTGGCGAACCGAACCCGTCATTCCGCTCCTGATCATGGCGACTGGGACACGGCCCACGCACCGCCAACTGACAGGGATACGCCCTTTATGTACGCGATCGGCTTCCACATCTCGTAACGTGTCACTCACACGCTGTCACGGAGGTCACAGCTCGGTCCACGGCCCTTGTTGGAGATCCGGCACTGTGCTGGAATTCCACGGAACCGCCGCAGGATCGAGCCGGCGCGCAGGGGGCGCAACGCAGCGCCGAGTGGCGGCGAGACAGGGGGAGCCAGCGCCGGTCACACTCACGACCAACAGGGTGCGTATTCAGGGCGCTCCCCGTTCAACGCCGACACCGTGTCCTTCCGTTCCCGGAAGGGCGCCTGGTCCAGAGGTTGCGACGCTAGTGCAGGGACGTTTCAAGAGGGATGGCAGCGCTTCGGCGGAGCCGGAGGCGCACGGCGGGACCGACCGCGGTTCCTCGCCCCAGCACGCCCAGAACCCGGCCCCGGCCGGCGGCGGTGGTGACGGCGGTGAGCGCTCCGGGCGCCCCGCCGCGTCCGCGTCTTCGGGGTCCTCGGGCCCCCAGCCGGCCGCGGCTCCGACTCCGACGATCAAGCCCGCGCAGGGTCCCAACAACCCGGGCTCGCGCATAGCCCTGCGCAACTGGCGAATCTCCACGCGCCTGGTGTCACTGCTCGCCCTCCCCGTGGTGGCGGCGACGACGCTGGGCGCGGTGCGCATCAACCAGTCGCTCGACGACATCCAGCAGCTCGACAACATGCAGCTGCTGACGGACATGACCACGCAGGCCACCGAGCTGGCGACCGCGCTCCAGACCGAGCGTGACAAGACCGCCGGTCCGCTGGCGCACGGCGGGGCGGTCTCGAGCGTCGCGGTCAAGGGGTACGAGGACCAGACCGACCGCGCCCGCGAGAACTTCCTCAACGCCTCCGAGTCGATCGACACCGCGAGCAAGAACGGTCAGCTGCAGGGCGTCCGCGACAGCCTCGTCGGTCTGGCCGGCCAGCTGGACAACCTGGCGAAGATCCGCAAGGACGCCTATCAGCAGAGGGAGAACTCGACCCAGACGGTCGAGGCCTACCACCGGCTGATCACCCAGCTGATCGACCTCTCCCAGGACATGGCGCAGGCCTCCAGCAACCCGGAGATGATCCAGCGCACCCGCGCCCTGGCGGCGTTCTCCACCGCCAAGGAGTACGCGTCCGTACAGCGCGCCGTCATCGCCGCGGCCCTGCCCGCCAACGGCACCAGCGCCGGCGACCTCTCCGAGAACGACCGCCTGTACGGCGAGTCCGCCCAGGAGAGCGAGACCTCCGAGCTGACGATCTTCCGGAAGATCTACACCGGCAACGCGGCCGACCTGCTCAGCCCGATCGACGGCAACAACCCGACGATCGAGGCCGCCGACACCTACGCCAAGCGCGCGCTCGGCGCCCAGAACGGTCTGAACGAGCTCAGCAAGCGCTCGTACCTCGACTGGGTCGACGACAGCTCGACCAAGATCGACCAGATGAAGAAGATCGAGCACACCCTGCTCGAGGACATGGAGCAGAAGGCGCGCGAGCTGCGAGCCTCCTCCGAGCAGTCGGCGATCATCTCCGGTGCGCTGATCCTGCTCGTCCTCGGTGTGTCGCTGGTCGGCGCCTTCATCGTGGCCCGCTCCATGATCCGCTCGCTGCGCCGCCTCCAGGAGACCGCCACCAAGGTCGCCCAGGACCGCCTGCCCGAGCTGGTCAAGCAGCTCTCCGAGTCCGACCCGCAGGACGTCGACACGTCCGTGGAGTCGGTCGGTGTGCACTCCCGGGACGAGATCGGCCAGGTGGCCGCGGCCTTCGACGACGTGCACCGCGAGGCGGTCCGCCTCGCCGCCGAGCAGGCCCTCCTGCGGGGCAACGTCAACGCGATGTTCACCAACCTCTCGCGCCGCTCCCAGGGCCTCATCCAGCGTCAGCTCTCGCTCATCTCCGAACTGGAGTCCCGCGAGGCCGACCCGGACCAGTTGTCCTCCCTCTTCAAGCTCGACCACCTCGCGACGCGTATGCGCCGTAACGGTGAGAACCTCCTCGTCCTCGCCGGTGAAGAGCCCGGCCGCCGCTGGACCCGCCCGGTCCCGCTGGTGGACGTGCTGCGCGCCGCCGCCTCCGAGGTGGAGCAGTACGAGCGCATCGAACTGGCCGCCGTGCCGACCACCGAAGTGGCCGGCCGCGTGGTCAACGACCTCGTGCACCTGCTCGCCGAGCTGCTCGAGAACGCCACCTCGTTCTCCTCGCCGCAGACCAAGGTCAAGGTCACCGGTCACGCGCTGCCCGACGGGCGGGTGCTGATCGAGATCCACGACACCGGTATCGGCCTCTCCCCCGAGGACCTCGCGGCGATCAACGAGCGGCTCGCCTCGCCGCCCACCGTGGACGTCTCGGTCTCCCGCCGCATGGGCCTCTTCGTGGTCGGTCGTCTGTCGCAGCGGCACGGCATCCGCATCCAGCTGCGCCCGTCCGACTCCGGTGGCACGACCGCGCTGGTCATGCTCCCGGTCGACGTCGCCCAGGGCGGCAAGAAGCCCGCTCCCGGCAAGCCCGGTGTCCCCGCTCAGTCCGGCGGTCCGGCCGCCGCGCAGGCCGCGGCCGGTGCGGCCGCCGCCCGCCGCGGAGGCGGCCAGGGCGGCGGCGGTGGTTCGCTCGGCGCGGGTGCTCCGGCCCCGGCGCTCGGCGGCGGTGCCGGTACGGCCGGCGGACGCGGCGGTGCCCTCGGCGCCGGCGCTCCCTCCGGCGGCGGGCTGCTCGGCGCCGGTGCGGGTCCGCGCGGTCAGGTCGGCGCCGGCCAGGGCCCCCGGGCCGCGCTGCCCGGCGCGGGCCCGAACGGCGGCCGTCCCGGTGCGCAGGGCGGCGGACGCGGCTCGCAGGGCCGGTCGAACGCGGGTGCCGGTGCCTTCGGCAACCAGGACGCGTTCGGCAACCCGCAGGACTCCTTCGGCGGCCAGGACACCTTCGGCAACCGCGCCCCGGTCCCGCCGCAGCGCTCCGCGAACTCCTCCGACCAGGGCCGTCAGCCCCAGCTGCCGCCGCGCGGTGGCCCGCGGGCCGAACTGCCCGGCGCCAACTCGCCGGCGGGCCGGCCCAGCTGGAGCGACGACAACGCCCAGCCGCCGCTGTCCCGTGCCTCGTTGGACACCCCGCGCGGCCACGACGAGCAGGACCCGGCCCACACCGCGCAGATGCCCCGCATCGACGACCGGCAGGACCTCGGTGCCACCTCGCAGATGCCGGCGGTCCCGCAGGCTCCGTCGACCGGCGAGTTCCCGCGCCCGGACTTCAACGCGCCGAACGGCTCGCAGAACACGGGATCGTTCCCGCGGCCGGGCACGACCGGCCCGCAGGACACCGGCTCGTTCCCGCGCCCGAACGTGAACGGCCGGCACGACACCGGGTCGTTCCCCAGTCCCAACGTCAACGGCCAGCACGACACCGGGTCGTTCCCGCGCCCGAACGTCAACGGCCAGCAGGACTCGGGCCAGTTCGTGCGCTCCGACGTCTTCGGCACGCCGGCCGCGCCGCAGAACGGCTCCCGGAACCCGGGGCAGTTCGCCGCTCCGCAGGCCTACGACAACGGCTCCACCGGCCAGTTCGCCACGCCGTCCTACGACGGCAGCTCCACCGGTCAGCACTCCCTGCCCGGCCGGCAGAACGGCTACCCGGGCAACGGCCAGTACGGCAACGGCCAGTACGAGCGTCCGGGGACCGACGGCCGAGGCCTCGACTACGGTGCGCCGCAGCGCCCGCCGGTCCGCCAGGAGCCGGAGGCGCTGCCGCCGGCCACCGGTCCGGGTGACGGTCGTACCCCGCTGTACGACACGCTGGAGACCAACTGGTTCCACGGCGGCCAGCAGGAGCAGCAGCGCCCCCAGAGCAACGGCAACGGCTCGGTTCCGCCGGTCCCGCCGGTGCCCTCCCAGCCGCCGGCCCCCGCGGCCGCGGCCCCCCAGCGTCCCGCCCAGGCAGCCTGGCGCACCTCCCCGAACGACGACCTCGTCCGGCAGGCGGAGCGTGTACGGCAGCCGGCGGCGGGCGGTGTCACCACCTCCGGTCTGCCGCGCCGGGTCCCCCGGGCGAACCTCGTCCCGGGCACGGCGCAGCAGCAACAGCACCAAGCGGGTCCGCAGGTCTCGCGTTCGCCTGACGACGTTCGCGGCCGGCTGACCAATCTCCGTCGGGGTATCGCACAGGGTCGGCAGGCCGGCACCGGCCCGCAGACCGGCACCTTCCCGAGCCCCACTCACCAGCAGGAGCGTTAGTTGAGTCCGATGAGCCAGGCGGCACAGAACCTGAACTGGTTGATCACCAACTTCGTGGACAACACCCCAGGGGTGTCCCACACCGTCGTCGTGTCCGCCGACGGCCTCCTTCTGGCGATGTCCGAAGGCTTCCCACGCGACCGCGCCGACCAGCTCGCGGCCGTCGCCTCCGGGCTCACCTCGCTGACGGCCGGGGCCTCCCGGATCTTCGAGGGCGGCAACGTGGCGCAGACGGTCGTCGAGATGGAACGCGGCTTTCTGTTCCTGATGTCCGTGTCCGACGGCTCGTCCCTCGCGGTCCTGGCCCACCCGGAGTGCGACATCGGCCTCGTCGGCTACGAGATGGCGCTCCTGGTCGACCGCGCGGGCGCGGTCCTCACGCCCGACCTGCGCGCTGAACTGCAAGGCAGTCTGCTCCACTGACAGCCCGGATCCAACCCGCCTCACCAAATCACCGTCCGGCCGCCACAATCCCCCCACCGGCCACGTCCGACGGCTAGCCCGACCGACTTGCTGTCCCGCCCGGAGGAACGATGACCCCGCCCACCGCCTCTCATGATCCGTACGCGGAGCCGTACGGGGACGAGGGCGACCAGCCGCTGGTACGTCCTTACGCGATGACCGGCGGCCGGACCCGGCCGCGCTACCAGCTCGCCATCGAGGCGCTGATCAGCACGACGGCCGACCCGGCAGCGCTCATGGGGCTGCTCCCGGAGCACCAGCGCATCTGCCACCTGTGCCGCGAGGTGAAGTCGGTGGCCGAGGTCTCGGCGCTGCTCGCCATGCCGCTCGGTGTGGCCCGGATTCTGGTGGCCGACCTCGCCGAGGCCGGCCTGGTCGCCATCCACCAGCCGGGCGGCGACGAGAACAACGGCGGCGCTCCTGACGTGACGCTGCTCGAAAGGGTGCTCAGTGGACTTCGCAAGCTCTGACGGAGGGCGGGCCACCACCTCCGCGAAGATCGTGGTGGCGGGCGGCTTCGGCGTCGGCAAGACCACGTTCGTGGGAGCGGTCTCCGAGATCAACCCGCTGCGTACGGAGGCCGTGATGACGTCCGCCTCGGCGGGCATCGACGACCTGACGCACACCGGGGACAAGACCACCACCACGGTGGCCATGGACTTCGGCCGTATCACGCTCGACCAGGACCTGATCCTGTACCTCTTCGGCACGCCCGGTCAGGACCGTTTCTGGTTCATGTGGGACGACCTGGTGCGCGGTGCGATCGGCGCGGTGGTGCTCGTGGACACCCGGCGTCTGGCCGACTGCTTCCCGGCCGTGGACTACTTCGAGAACAGTGGTCTGCCGTTCGTCATAGCCCTCAACGGATTCGACGGGCATCAGCCCTACACACCCGAAGAGGTGCGCGAGGCCCTGCAGATCGGGCCGGACGCGCCGATCATCACGACCGACGCCCGGCACCGCGCCGACGCGAAGAGCGCGCTGATCACGCTGGTCGAGCACGCCCTCATGGCGCGCCTGCGCTAGCACCGCCGCGATACCCAAGTCCGTCGTCGTGTACGGCAGTTGTCGTACGGAAACCGGAGCCGACTGTGGCCTTTGACACGGTCGGCTCCGGTGTTCATAACGTTTCGGCAGAGGAATCCACTGGTATCGCCACGCGTCGCGGTCGCGCGGTGCCGCTGCGCTCACAATGGCCCCGCCTTTTGGCGGGGCTCGCTCTTTATGACCGTTTTATCTGGGGCTTACATCCGCGCGCTCTGCCCCAATGGACTGTTTGGAAGTGCACCGGCCCCCGTGCTGGAATGCCTGAACTGCCCATTAGTCAACGACGTACTGAGTAGTGGTCTGAGACACACCGGGCTCTGAGAGACTGCGGCACGACGATAGGTGCCCGCCGCCGAGAGGTTGTTGGTCGAGTGAGGCGAAGCAAGAACGGTCCCGAGCCGTCGGCACGGGGCAACTTCACCCCGCCGCCGCGCGCTGCGGCGCCCACCCCTGTGCCAGCCGCGGAACCACCGGCCGCACCCGCGAAGAGCGGCGGCCGTTTCTCCCCGCGGAACTGGCGAGTGCCGACCAGGCTGAACGCGATCCTGCTCATACCCGTGGCCGTCGGCCTGGTGATGGGCGGCTTCCAGGTGAAGAGTTCCATCGACACCTGGCAGGACGCCCGCGACGCGGAGAACACCGCGCGCCTGGTCCGTGCGGCCCTGACCTATGCCGACGCCCTCTACAACGAGCGTGACGTCAGCACGGCACCGCTGCTCCTGAACAAGGACAAGGCGACCGTCACCCAGGCCCGCGCCGCGACCGACAAGGCCGCCGACGCCTTCGACGCGGCCGCGCAGAACATGCCGCAGAAGCCGGGCCTGGAGCGCCGCCTGAAGCTGTTCCGCGAGGCAGAGCCGCAGATCACCAACCTGCGTGCCGCCTCGTACACCAGCAAGCTCCCCGGTGTGAAGACCGAAGAGGGGTACGTCGCGGTCGCCCACCCGCTGATGGAGTTCGCCAACGAGCTCGGTCTGGGCACCGGAAACATCACCTCCTACGGCCGTACCGTCTACGCCATCTCGCTCACCAAGGCCGCCCTGTCGCTGGAGCGGTCGATCGGCATGCACCTGCTGGTCAAGCCGGGCCCCGACGCCGGCAACCTGGCCAGCCAGCGGGTCGCCCTCTCCTCGTACGCCTACCTCGAGGGCATCGCCGTCGAGGAGTACATCGGCGGCGGCACCGAGGCGGACGCGCAGAAGCTGACCGACCTCGAGAAGAAGATCAGGACGGACGGCGCGGCACTGGCCCAGCAGGCCAAGGCCAAGGACCCGAACTACGTGCCCCCGCCGACCAAGGACAACGCGATGGTCAGCGCGCTGGCCACGCTGCCGGACACCAACGCGAGCACCCGCCAGGCGCTGGCCTCCCAGGGCGTCAGCGCCGAGAACTGGTGGACGGTCAACACCCTCAAGTACGACGCCTACCGCACGATCGAGTCGGACATGGCCGACAAGGCGGTGAGCGAGGCCTCCGACATCGCGGACAACGCGAAGACGGACGCCTTCATCACCGGTGCCGCGGTCATGGTCGCGCTGCTCGCCGCGTTCATCCTGGCCGGCATGGTGGCCCGCCAGATGTCCCGCTCGATGCGCCAGCTGCGCAACGCCGCCTTCGGCATCGCCGAGCAGCGTCTGCCGATGCTGGTCGACCAGCTCTCCCGCACCGACCCCGGCCGGGTCGACACCCGGGTGGCGCCGATCCCGATCACCTCGACCGACGAGATCGGCGAAGTCGCCCGCGCCTTCGACCAGGTCCACCGCGAGGCCGTGCGGCTCGCCGCCGAGCAGGCCCTGCTGCGGGGCAACATCAACGCGATCTTCACCAACCTCTCGCGCCGCAACCAGTCGCTGATCGAGGGCCAGCTGACCCTCATCACCGACCTGGAGAACAACGAGGCCGACCCGGACCAGCTGGAGAACCTCTTCAAGCTGGACCACCTCGCGACCCGTATGCGCCGTAACGGCGAGAACCTCCTGGTCCTCGCCGGCGAGGAGCCCGGCCGGCGCTGGGACCAGCCGGTCCCGCTGGTCGACGTCCTGCGCGCCGCCTCCTCCGAGGTGGAGCAGTACGAGCGCATCGAGCTCTCCGGCGTCCCGGAGGCCGAGATCCACGGCCGCGCGGTCACCGACCTCGTGCACCTGCTGGCCGAGCTGCTGGAGAACGCCACCACGTTCTCCTCGCCGCAGACCAAGGTCCGCGTCACGGCGACCCGGCTCCCCGACGGCCGCATCATGATCGAGATCCACGACAAGGGCATCGGCCTCACCGCCGAGGACTTCGCGGACATCAACCACAAGCTGGCCAACCCGCCGACCGTGGACGCCGCGATCTCCCAGCGCATGGGCCTGTTCGTGGTCGGCCGGCTCTCCGACCGGCACGGCATCCGGGTCCAGCTGCGCCCCTCCGGCGAGCAGGCCGGCACCACCTCGCTGGTCATGCTGCCGGACGCGATCACGCACGGCGGTGGCGGCGAACAGCCCCTGGAGCGCGACGAGTTCACGGTCTCGCAGATCATCCCGGAGCAGCAGTTCCAGGCCGAGAACTTCAACCAGCCGCAGCTCCAGCCGATGCGTACGGCGGCCGAGCTCGGCTTCGACGACAGCCGCTACATCGAGGTCCCCGACGACATTCGCGACCTCGATCCCGTGGGCCGCTCGCTGATGCGCGAGGAGCGCCGTGCGGCCCTGGAGGCCCAGGCGCAGCCTCCGCAGTCCGCACAGGTCCACCAGGAGACCACCGAGATCCCGGCGTACGCCGACGAGTTCGACACCGGCCGGACGGACTACGACCCGAACGGTACGGGCTTCCAGGAGCAGCCCACGGGCTACGACGGGCAGCCGGCGTACCAGGAGCAGTCGCAGGGCACGTACGACGAGCAGTACTACGCGCCGAACGGCGGCCTGCCGCAGAACGACGCGTTCTCCTCCGGCGCGTTCTCCGTCAACGGCGGCTACCCGGAGCCCGGTTACCCGGAGCCCGCCCAGGAGGAGCCCGCGGCCGCGCAGGCCGCCGCCGCGGAGGCGTTCCCGGCCTTCGGTGAGCAGCCCTACCAGGACGACTGGCCGCAGCAGGGCGGTTACCAGAACGGCTACCCGGCCCAGTACGCTCCGCAGACGGAGTCGGCGCAGGCCGGTGACGTGGACGAGCGGAACCACGTAGGCTTCGACCGTCCGGGAACGGCCCCTTCCAACGGCCACCGGCTGACCGACGCCGGACTGCCCCGCCGGGGCTCCGTCGGCGGCGGCACGGGCGGCCCGAAGGGCGCGGGTTCCGTGCAGCAGGCTCCGGCCGCGGCACCGGCGCAGACCGCACCGGCGGCCCCGGCTCCCGAACCGGCCGGCGACGACTCCTGGCGTTCGCAGAACGACGAGCGCTGGCAGCAGGCCTCGGCGCTGCGCAAGCCCAAGGCGGGCGGGGTCACCTCCTCCGGCCTGCCGAGGCGGGTGCCCAAGGCCAATCTGGTCGAGGGAGCCGCCGCGAGCACCCCCCAGGGAGGCCCACAGGTCTCCCGCGCCCCGGAGGACGTCCGGGGCAGGCTGAGCAACCTGCGTCGAGGTGTCCAGCGCGGACGCAGCGCAGGCAGTGAAACGAACGGTCAGGGCTTCGGTCCTGACAGCACCTACAACCAGGAGCGTTAGTGTGAGCCCGATGAGCCAGGCGGCACAGAACCTGAACTGGTTGATCACCAACTTCGTGGACAACACCCCGGGGGTGTCCCACACGGTGGTGGTCTCCGCCGACGGACTCCTTCTGGCGATGTCCGAAGGCTTCCCCCGCGACCGCGCCGACCAGCTCGCGGCCGTCGCCTCCGGTCTGACGTCTCTGACGGCAGGCGCCTCCCGGATCTTCGAGGGCGGCAGCGTGAATCAGACGGTTGTGGAGATGGAGCGGGGGTTCCTGTTCATCATGTCCATTTCCGATGGTTCCTCGCTGGCCGTCCTGGCCCACCCGGAGGCCGACATCGGCCTGATTGGGTACGAGATGGCCCTTTTGGTGGACCGCGCGGGCACGGTTCTTACCCCGGATCTGCGTGCGGAACTCCAGGGAAGCCTTCTCAACTAATAGTCAGACGGTGCGTTTTCGCGTCCTGGGGCCGTAAGGTTTCGGGACGCGGCTCCACAAGGATGGGTGCCCGGCACGGTCGGAGGAGGAGAGAAAGTGGCAACACCCCCAGGCGGTTCTCATAGCGGCAACTGGTCGTACGGGCCTGCGCAGGGCCAGGGCGACGGTTCCGGGAACCGGTACAACTTCCCCTCCACACCGAGCCACCGGCAGTCGTACGCCCCGCAGGGCCCCGGCCCCTCGCCGTACGACCAGCCGCCGGCGCCGCGCATCCAGCCGGTGCAGCCGCAGCGGCGCCCCGAGCCGGCGCCGGCCTCGGGGTCCAGCAACCCGCTGGTGCGTCCGTACGCCATGACCGGCGGCCGGACCCGCCCGCGGTACCAGCTCGCCATCGAGGCGCTGGTGCACACCACCGCGCAGCCGCACCAGATGCAGGGCCAGTTGCCCGAGCATCAGCGGATCTGCAACCTCTGCCGGGAGATCAAGTCGGTGGCCGAGGTCTCGGCCCTGCTGACGATCCCTCTCGGCGTGGCCAGGATCCTCGTCGCCGACTTGGCGGAGGCGGGCCTGGTCGCCATCCATCAGCCCGGCGGCGACGAGAACGCCGGTGGCCAGCCAGACGTGACACTGCTCGAAAGGGTGCTCAGTGGACTTCGCAAGCTCTAGCGGCGGTCCTTCCCGCTCCACCACCTCCGCGAAGATCGTGGTGGCGGGCGGCTTCGGCGTGGGCAAGACCACGTTCGTCGGCGCCGTCTCGGAGATCAACCCGCTGCGCACAGAGGCCGTGATGACGTCCGCGTCTGCCGGCATCGACGACCTCACTCACACCGGGGACAAGACGACCACGACGGTCGCCATGGACTTCGGCCGCATCACCCTGGACCAGGACCTGATCCTGTACCTGTTCGGCACCCCCGGTCAGGACCGCTTCTGGTTCATGTGGGACGACCTGGTCCGCGGCGCGATCGGCGCCATCGTCCTCGTGGACACCCGCCGTCTCGCCGACTGCTTCCCCGCGGTCGACTACTTCGAGAACTCGGGTCTCCCCTTCGTCATCGCCCTCAACGGCTTCGACGGCAACCAGCCGTACAACCCCGAAGAGGTCCGCGAGGCGCTCCAGATCGGCCCTGACACCCCGATCATCACGACCGACGCACGGCATCGCGCCGACGCGAAGTCGGCGCTGATCACGCTGGTCGAGCACGCCCTCATGGCGCGGCTGCGGTAGTTCCGGCCACCGGGCCACCACGGCCGCTCGCTCGCCGACCGCGGGTGATTCGTGGCTTGTCGCGCAGTTCCCCGCGCCCCTCAAGGGACGCTCCCCTGGGCCCCTTCCCATGAAGGGGCCCGAACTTTTTCCCACCACACCCCTGCCCTTCTCCCCGCACCGCCCCACCTCACACCCGCAGCGGCCCGGTTCCTTTCCACCGCGACGCGGTCAGTCCTTTTTCGCCGCGACGGCGCTCAGCCCCGACGGCGGTGGCCGGCGGTGCCGAACCGGCCGAGAGTCCTTGGCGTACAGGAGAAGGGCCCCTCTGAAGCCAGAGGGGCCCTTCTCCTGCGTACTGCCGGCCGGACGGCGCAGCCTAGCCGTGCCAGCTGTGCGGGGCCCGGAAGCCGTTCTCGCGCTCCAGGCGGCGCCAGCCTGCCTTGGCGCGGCCGCGGTGGGTCTGCTCGGTGTCGTCGGTCGACCGGGCGGCCGCGCGGGCCAGGAGGACCGCCGTTATGGCGGCGACTTCCTCCGGGTCGGCGTTGCCCTTCTCGACGCGGATGTCAGGCACGTTCATGGGTGTCAGTCTCCGTGAGAGAGGTTTCCGCAGGATTACTGCGGGGGGTTGCCGTGCTTACGGGACGGCAGGTCGGCGTGCTTGGTGTGCAGCATCGCCAGCGACTTGGCGAGCACCTCGCGGGTCTCGGCCGGGTCGATGACGTCGTCGACCAGGCCGCGCTCGGCCGCGTAGTAGGGGTGCATCAGCTCGGACTTGTACTCCTTGACCATGCGGGCCCGCATGGCCTCGGGGTCCTCGGCGGACGCGATCTGCCGGCGGAAGATCACGTTGGCGGCACCCTCGGCGCCCATGACCGCGATCTCGTTCGTCGGCCAGGCGTAGGTCAGGTCGGCACCGATCGACTGGGAGTCCATGACGATGTAGGCACCTCCGTACGCCTTGCGCAGGATCAGGGAGATCCGGGGCACGGTCGCGTTGCAGTAGGCGTAGAGGAGCTTCGCGCCGTGGCGGATGATCCCGCCGTGCTCCTGGTCGACACCGGGGAGGAAGCCCGGTACGTCCAGGAAGGTGACGATCGGAACATTGAAAGCGTCACACATCTGGACAAAGCGCGCAGCTTTTTCACTCGCCTCGATGTCCAGGACGCCCGCGAGGACCTGCGGTTGGTTGGCGATGATGCCGACCACCTGGCCGTCGATCCGGGCCAGCGCGCAGATGATGTTCCGCGCCCAGCGCTCGTGGACCTCCAGGTACTCGCCGTCGTCGACGATCTCCTCGATCACCTTGGCCATGTCGTACGGCCGGTTGCCGTCGGCCGGGACCAGGTCGAGGAGGACGTCGCTGCGGCGGTCGACGGGGTCCGAGGACTCGACGCGCGGCGGGTTCTCGCGGTTGTTCTGCGGGAGGAGCGAGAGGAGGTAGCGGACCTCCGCGATGCAGGTCTCCTCGTCGTCGTAGGCGAAGTGGCAGACGCCGGAGGTCTCCGCGTGGACGTCGGCGCCGCCGAGGCCGTTCTGGGTGATCTCCTCGCCGGTGACCGCCTTGACGACGTCCGGTCCGGTGATGAACATCTGCGAGGTCTCGCGGACCATGAAGACGAAGTCGGTGAGGGCGGGCGAGTAGGCCGCGCCGCCGGCGCAGGGGCCGAGCATCACGGAGATCTGCGGGATGACACCGCTCGCCTTGGTGTTGCGCTGGAAGATGCCGCCGTAGCCGGCCAGGGCGGAGACACCTTCCTGGATCCGGGCGCCGGCGCCGTCGTTCAGCGACACCAGCGGGGCGCCGGCCGCGATGGCCATGTCCATGATCTTGTGGATCTTGGTGGCGTGCGCCTCGCCCAGCGCGCCGCCGAAGATCCGGAAGTCGTGCGCGTAGACGAAGACCGTACGGCCCTCGACCGTGCCCCAGCCGGTGATGACACCGTCGGTGTACGGCTTCTTGGCCTCCAGGCCGAAGCCGACCGCGCGGTGCCGGCGCAGCTGCTCGACCTCCTGGAAGGAACCCGGGTCCAGGAGCAGCTCGATGCGCTCCCGGGCCGTCAGCTTGCCCTTGGCGTGCTGCGCCTCGGTCGCCTTCTCGCCGGGGCCCGCCACGGCCACCGCACGGATCTCGTGCAGCTCCGCGACCCGCCCGCGCGCGTCCGTCGGCTCACCGGTGGGTTCACCCGTCGTCTCTTCCAAAACGGTCATGTAGCGACCTTACGAAGGACACCAAGGATTGCGAGACGTCGACTCCGTACAGTCTCCGGCACGTTTTCCTGGAACCACTGAACAGAACCAGAACCTCATGCAGCCGTTCCGACTGCTCAGGGGGCTTCGCCGTTGTAGGGGTGCCACAAGGGCGGGGCCGAGACGCGCCTCACATTCACGGCCGGTCCATACCACCCGCGGAGTGACACAGGCCTCCGGACGGCGGTTCACCCACACAGAGCCTAGCCGCTCCCCCCGAGGGTCCCGCCACGACACCGGACCCACGCGGCGTTACGGTGAGTAAGGAACGCAACACGCGCACCGATGATGTTGAAGGTTGAAGGGAATGGGTCTACGGTGTCTTTCGTTGAGTTCGTTGAACGTTAAACATCACGCCGCAAGGAGCACCTCATGGGCATCTTCAGCCGCAAGAACGACGAGACCACCGCCGCCGGCACGACCGCGGACACGGCCGCGCTGACCGGCGACTACACGATCGACCCGGCGCACAGCACGCTCGGCTTCGTGGCCCGCCACGCGATGGTCACCAACGTCAAGGGCAGCTTCCAGGAGTTCGAGGGCACCCTGCACCTGGACGGCACCGAGCCGTCCAAGTCCACGGCCTCCCTCGACATCAAGATGGACAGCATCACCACCGGCAGCCCGGACCGCGACGGTCACCTGAAGTCGGCCGACTTCTTCAAGATCGACGAGTTCCCGACGATGACCTTCCGCTCCACCAAGGCGGAGGCCCTCGGCGGCGAGGACTACCGCATCACCGGCGACCTCACGATCCTCGGTGTCACCCGGCCGGTCACCATCGACCTGGAGTTCAACGGCGCCGCCAAGGACCCGTTCGGCAACGAGCGCGTCGGCTTCGAGGGCAAGGCCGAGATCAAGCGCTCCGACTGGGGCGTCACCTGGAACGCGGCGCTGGAGACCGGTGGCGTCCTCGTCTCCGACAAGATCAAGCTGAACTTCGACATCTCGGCGATCAAGAGCGCGTGAGCCCGCGGCGCCGGACCGCCGGCCCCGAGCACGCCCGCTGAGCGCCGCCCTCCACTCCCCTGAGGGCGGCGCTCGGCCGTATCCGGACGTCCCTCGTGTGCCGCGGCCCACGCTCCTGGGTGTCGTCGGCCATGCGCGGACGGACGGAGCAGGTGAGCCGGACCGCAAGCTCTGCAGAAGACACCTGGATCCCCTCGGCCGCGCATTCGCACCACACGACCTTCCCCGGCTCCCGCGCCCCACCACCCGAACGGACTGCCAGGAGACCGATGAGCACCGCACTCCAGTGGTTCGAGTCCGGCTGCAGTGGCAGCGAAGGCGGCGACTGCGTCGAGGTCGCGCCCACGGCCGCCCCCGTCCACGTCCGCGGCTCCAAGGCGCCCGACGGGCCGATGCCCACCGTCTCCCCCTCCACCTGGAGTGAGTTCCTTGACCGCGTCACCCGCGACTGAGCAGACCGACTGGGTCCTCATCACCTCGTACGAGAACGTGCCCGGGCGTCCTCGCCCCTTCGTCGCGCTCTGCGCCTGACTGCGTGAGCGGGGCATCGACTGGATGCCGTTCGCGGAGGACGAACTCCGGTGGGGCCTCGCCTGCCGACGCGACACCACCGGGCACTGGCGCGGGTGGATGAGCGTGTCGGTCGAGGCCGGTGCCCTCCGGCGGCTCGGCCTGCACCCGGAACAGCCGTCCTCCGCCGTCAACGCCCCCTCCCCGCCCGCCTGGTGGCATGCCGCCGGGCTGCGTTACGCCACCGGGCGTCCGAAACCGAGGGCGCCCGAGCCGGCTGAAGGACCTTGACCTCAAGTGAGGTTGAGTTCCTATGGTCGGTCACTCCGAAACAGGCAGGTCAAGACGGAGGTACCGGTCATGGAGTACTCGCACACCGACGCCGAACTGCTCCAGCAGCCCGTCGGATACTGGAGTTGGGCCGCCTACAAGTCCGTCGTCGACCGCATCCGCGCCTCCCTCTCCGAGATCGGCACCACCCAGCCGCAGTGGTGGGTCCTCGCTCAGGTCTCACGTGCCGACCGGGTCAGGACCCGCGACGAGGTGTCCCGTCTCCTGCGGAACTATCTGGGCTCCGGACCCGAGATCATGGAGTCCGAGATCGACACGACCGTCTCCCGGGGATGGATCACCGAGGACGCCGAGGGCCGCCTGAGCCTGACGGCCGACGGCAGGGCGTTCTACGCCAGGGCCGCGGCCGTCCAGGACGAGCTGCGAGCGGAACGGCATGCGGGCGTCTCCGACGAGGAGTACCTCATCACTCTCAAGGTGCTGCAACGCTTCATCCACAACACAGGCGGCCAGGCCTGGCACCACTAGGTCCACGCCGGCCGTGCCGCGGCGGGCTCGCGGCGTTTTGGTACCGGTAGCAGCCACCACGCCGACGCCACCGAGAGGACCGCGCCCACCGCGATGCCCTCCAGGCGGGTCGGCAGCAGGTAGCCCGCGTGCTGGCCGAAGTAGCCGAGGAGGAGGGAGAGGGCGCAGGTCATGCCGGCGGCCCAGTAGGCGTAGCTGAGGGGACGCAGCCAGAGGGCGATGGTGAGGGTGGTGAACATCAGGGCCACGGCGGTGTGACCGGTGATGCCTGCGGCCGCCACGCCCGTCGCCAGGAGGGTGCCCGCACAGGCGCCGGCCAGCCGCTCGATTCCCTTGCGCAGTACGTCCGTTCGGCCGCGGTTGCCGCTCGCGGCGACATAGGCGGTCAGGACGACCCAGGGCCAGTGGTCGTCGAAGAGCAGGTGGCCGAGCGTGAAGGCCGCGGCGATCCCGGCGGCCATCTGGAGTGCCATGCGGGTGCTGGGGCGGGGGTGGAGGCGGGACCGGCGCGAGGACATGGCGGGCGCGGGGGCCGGGGGCCAGGGGGCGAAACGGTCACCGAGGGACTGCACCAGCCAGACCGAGCCGCACGCCATCGCCCCGATCAGCGCCGACCAGCCCCAGGTCACAAGCCCGCTCTGGGCCTGTGCCGGCAGCGCGGGACCGGGGACCACGAGCAGGGCCACCAGGGGGAGGGCGAGCAGCGTGCCCGCCTTGGTGGCGGCCGGCCCGAAGCGGCGGATCCAGATGGCCAGTGCCATCCCGGCCGTGTAGACGGCCGCGCCCGCCGCGTAGTGGGAGGCGAGCAGACGGCCGACGAAGATCGAGGCGGCGGCGGTCACGGGCAGCAGCACGAGTGCCGTCAGCCTTCGGCGGGTGTCCGCGGTGCGCTGGGTCGAGGCGAGGGTCAGGGTGAGGGCGACCGCGAGGACCAGCACGTCGGTGTGCAGCCCGGCCATCCCCTCCAGGGCCAACGCGGCCCCCCAGGAGAGCAGAACGGCCGTCATCGTCAGCCCGGCTTCGTACGCGTTGCGTATGAGTTTGGCGGTCACGGTGGCGATAATACGGGGCACTGGTAGGTGGTAGTAGTAAGCAATCGCGTACGATTTTTCGTCATGGAGCATCTTGCCGACGCCGCCCGTATCCGTCGTGCCGTGCTGCGGTTCAACCGCCGGCTGCGGCAGGAGCGTGGGGACGGGAGCCTCAGTCCCAATCAGCTGTCGGTGCTCGGCCACCTGTACCGGCACGGAACGGCCACGCCCGGCGAGGTCGCGGCGGCCGAGCGGCAGCGGCCGCAGTCGCTGACCCGGGTCTTCGCGGAACTGGAGGCGGAGGGGCTGATCGGGCGGGCGCCGGACCCCTCGGACCGGCGGCAGTCCGTGCTGAGCCTCAGCGAGGACGGGCGGCGGGCGCTGGAGGACGACATGGCACAGCGGGACGCGTGGCTGGCCGGGGCGCTCGGGGCGTTGAGCGAGACCGAGCGCGGAGTCCTGCTGCTGGCGGCCGGCGTGCTGGAGCGGCTGCGGGACGTTCAGTAAGACCGTCAGCAAGGCTGAGAGTAAGGCTGACGGCAAGACCGACAGTAGGACAGGCGGAAGAACGGACAGCAGGTCAGAAACCGCCGCCGAAGTCCCCGCTGTCGCCGCCCCCGCCCCCGAAGTCCCCGCCCCCGCCGAAGGAGCCGAAGTCCCCGGGGTCGAAGTCCGCGCCGGACACGTCGCCTCCCTGGTAGCCGCCGGTGTCGAAGCCGCCGAAGTCGCCGTACCCGGTGCCGTAGTCGGCCGCGTAGGCGGGGGCGGACATCCAGCCGCCCAGGGCGGTGCCGATGAGGAGGCCGGGGAGGATGCCGCCGCCGAAGTAGCCGCCCGCCCAAGGACCGTAGGCCGGGCCCGCGTCCCAGTAGGGGCGCCGGCCGTAGTCGGTGTCGACCTCGCGGACCGCGGGGTCGTGTCCGTCGGCGAGGCGGGCGGCGTCGGCCGCGCAGACCGGGACCTCGCGGGGCGCGCCACCGGGCGGGGTCCAGGTGGCGTCGGTGACGGAGGGGCCGTGCCGAGGGTCGAAGAAGCATGGCGGGCGGCGCTCCGGGAGCGGGCGGCCCTCGCGGCGGGCGGCCAGCCGGGCGAGCGAGAAACGGCCGTCCTCCAGTGCCTGGGTGACCGCGCGGACGTCCTCCGGTCTGCGGGCACCGGCCATCGCGGACTTCGCCTGGTCGTAGGCGTTGAGCGCGTTCTCGTAGTCGGCGCGCATCGCGTCGTCGGCGCCCGGTTCGGCCGGGCGGAAGTCCAGGCGGTCGAGTTCCTCGCCGAACGCGGTGATGTCCTCGTCCACGACCACCCGGAGCCGGTCCAGGGCGGCCCGCTGCTCCTCCTCGTGGCGGCGGCGGTTGCGGCGGACCAGGGCGTAGGCGCCCGCCCCGCCGGCCACGACCACGGCACCGAGCGCGATCAGCGCCGTACCGGAGACTCCCGAGCCGCCCGTGCTGCCGCCGCCCCAGGAGGCGGGGGCCTTGCCGCCCATGTTGGTCAGGGCGCGGCCGGTGAAGTCGGTCAGCTGGGCCTTGGCGCTCTCGCCCTGGACGCTGGTGACCAGGTTCTGCACGGCCGTCCTGGGCAGGACCGAGGAGTCCGCGCGGGCGTCGAAACGGTCGCCGAGGCGGACGGCGTAGAGGCCGGTGATGCCGGTGGCGGTGCGCAGGTCGGTGAAGAGGTCCTTGGTGGGGTAACCGGCGGGCAGGACGGCGACGAACAGAGGCTTGTCCGCGTCCTTGATCTGCCGGGCCAGCGCGTCGGCGTCGGCCGAGGAGAGCTGGGCGGCGGCCGCCGGGTCGACGTACACCGGGTTCTTGCGCAGGGCGTCGGCGACCGCGGAGACGCCGGTGGCCGCGCTCGCCCGTGGGGCGGGCGCGGCCAGGGCGACCAGCGCCAGCGCGAGCGCCAGGAAGAGCAGCCCCGGGAGGCTTCGGGTGGTCCGTCGCACCGCGTTCATGCCTCGAACCTACCCCGAAGCCTCCCTGGGAGCGCTGTCCTCCTACGCTGCCCGGTAGGCCTCCGTCAGCTTCTCCACCGCCGCCGCGTACTTGCCCGTGAGCAGCAGGTGGTCGGCGTCGGCGAAGGGCTTCGAGACGGCCGCGGTGACCGACTGCCCGATCTTCGCCTGGACCAGCAGCCGGGCCTGGCCGACCACCTTCCGGCCTGCCGATCCGGAGCCCGAACGCTCGGCCGCCCTCGCCGCCGCGCCGAGCGCCTGCAGGGTGGCCTCACCGCCCTTGGGCGCCTTGGTCAGCGTGGTCAGGCCCCAGCCGAAGGGGTACTGCGGGTCGTACGACGCGTCGCCCACGTTGATCGGCAGCTGCGCCTCGGACTTCGGCCAGGTGACCGGGAGCTGCCCGGTGAAGGCCTTCTTGCCGTAGAGCACGTCGGCCACGCCGTCGCCCTCGGTGCCCGGCAGCCAGGAGGCCACCAGGGCGTCGATCTCGCCGAGCCGGTCGCCGATGAGCTGCGGGCGCCCGGAGACGACCAGCACCGCGCACTTCATGGCCGCGCACACCTTGTCCACGGCGGCCTGGTCGGCCGCCGACAGCACGAGGTCGTTGCCGTTGCCGACGTCGCCGACGCCCTCGGCGTACGGGGTCTCGCCGACCGCGACCACGCCCACGTCGTAGCCGCTCGTCGGCGCCGAGGCGTCCTTGGAGTAGGTGACGTCTCCCCCGGCGTTCCTCATGCCCTGGAGGATGGTGGTGCCGGTGGTGTGGGTGCCGGACTGGCCCTGCCAGGTGATGGTCCAGCCGCCGGTCTGGTTGCCGAGGTCGTCCGCGTTGGACCCGGCGACGTAGACCTTCTGCGACTTCTTCAGGGGCAGGACGCCGTCGGAGTTCTTCAGCAGCACCTGCGACTCGGCGGCCGCCTGGCGGGCGACGGCCCGGTGTTTGGAGGAACCGACCTTCGAGGCGTTGCTGGTGTCGGCGTAGGGGTGCTCGAAGAGGCCCAGCTTGAACTTCTGGGTGAGGATGCGGGACACCGCGTCGTCGATGCGCCGGTCGCTGACGGTGCCCGCCTTCACCTGGTCGATCAGGGTCTTCGTGAAGTCCTGGTAGCTGTACGGCACCATCATCATGTCGACGCCCGCGTTGACGGCCGTGCTGACGTGGGACGCGTAGTCGCCCGGGAGCTGGTCGATGGCGTTCCAGTCGCTGATCACGAAGCCCTGGAAGCCCATCCGGCCCTTGAGCACACCGTTGATCATGTCGGCGCGGGCGTGCATCTTCACCGGGCCCTGGCCGTCGCCGACGATCTCCAGCGAGGAGTACGACGGCATGACCGTGCCGATGCCCCGGTCCACGGCCGTCTGGTACGGCGCCAGGTGGATGGCCTCCAGCTGCTGCCGGGTGACCGTGGTGACGCCCTGGTCGATGGTGTACGTGCCGGTCGTGGACGAGCCGTAGGCGGTGCCGCCGTCGCCGACGAAGTGCTTGGCGGTGGCCAGGACCTTGTCGTCGTCCTTCAGGTCCCGTCCGTCCGCGCGCCCCTGGAGGCCCTGGATGACGGTCTCCATGGACTTCACGAGCGCCGGGTCCTCGCCGAAGGACTCGTAGGAGCGGCCCCAGCGTTCGTCACGGGTGACGCAGAGGCAGGGGGCGAAGTCCCAGGAGACGCCGGTGGCCCGGACCTCGGAGGCGGTCACCGCACCGGCCTGCTCGGCGAGTCCGGGGTCACGGGTGGCGCCGATGCCGATGTTGTGCGGGAAGATCGTGGCGCCGGCCAGGTTGTTGTGGCCGTGGACGGCGTCGGCGCCGTAGATGAGCGGGATCTGGAACCGGGTGGCCTGCGCCCGGAGCTGGAAGTCGTCGATCATCTGCGCCCAGGCCGCGGCCGTGTTGGGCGTCGGGGTCGAGCCGCCGCCGGAGAGCAGCGAGCCGAGGTCGTACGCGGCGACGTCACCGCCGGTGCCCACGGCACCGCGCTCGGCCTGGGTCATCTGGCCGACCTTCTCCTCCAGGGACATCCGGGAGAGGAGATCGGCGACCCGCTTCTTCACGGGCAGCTTGCTGTCCAGGTACGGCAGTCCGTGCGCGTCGATGACGACCTGCGGGGTCTCCGCGGGGGCCTTGGCGCCGGTGACCGCGAGCTTCAGCGGGATGGTCTCCGCCGACTCGGCCGAACGGTCCTTCAGCGTCGGCACCTTGATGGTCCGCGTGGCCCCGGAGGCCGTGCCCGCCGGGAAGGTGACCGTGCCGGAGACCGCCTTGTAGTCCTTGCCGGCCTCGGCGGTCCCGCCCTCCGTCGTGTACGCGACGGTGACCGGGTCGTCGATCGGGGCGGAGCCGGTGGTGGCGACGGTGACCTTCACGCTCGCCGTGCCGCCCTCCTTCACCGGGTAGACGGCCGCGTCCGTGCTGACCGACGCGCGCAGCGCCTGGTCGGCCTTGCCGTACAACTCCACGTCGTCCATGGCGAACCGGCCCTTGAGCCCGACGGGGAGGGTGACCGCGTAGCCCCACATCTGGGTCAGGCCGAGGACGTGGTCGATGCCGCCGACCGGCTGGTAGTCGGTCCGGTAGACGAAGTCGGTGAACGGGATCTCGATCTGCTTCCAGCCGGTGAAGTCGTCGGTGAAGGACGTCGTCCACAGCTCGGAGGCCTCGCCGTTGGTGCCGCCGTCCTTGATCTCGAAGGCGATCTTCTTGCCGTTGTCCTGGCCGTCCCACCAGAAGCGGATGCCCTGGTGCGCGGACCAGTCGTGGGCGGGCTCGGTGGCGGCGAAGTCGTGGGTGAAGCCGCCGTAGCCGCTGATGTCGTAGGTCCCGGCGAGGACCTTGGCGCCCTCGGGGGCGTCGGCGCGGTCGGCGAACTGGAGGGCGGGCGGGTCGTCGCTGTCGCCTCCCCAGGTGAAGATGCCCTCGGCCGGCTGGGAGGCGAAGGGGACCTCGCCCTCGAACCGGTCGACGGGGGTGGGCGCGGGGTCGTCGGCGGCGCTGGCGGCGGACAGCGGGATCAGGGCTGCGAGCAGTGCGGTGGAGACGAGCAGGGCGGCTCTTGGCATGGACCTTCCCTCGACTCTCTGGTTCACTCGGGGCTCTCACAGTTCACTCATGGCTTAGATCACGTCGTGAGTTAACTAACGGCTCGCGCACCCGTCAAGACGTCCCGTCAGGAAGGGCGATGTGCCCATGAGAAGAACCCCCCACACCCTGCGCCTGTTGCTGGCCGGACTGCTCACCGCGGCCGGCTTCAGCGCCGTCGTGCCGCCGGCGCACGCGGCCGGTGAGCAGGTCACCGCGTACCTCACCACCACCGACGACTCCGCCGGACGCCATGTCACCCGCGGACTCCAGGCGCAGACGCCGTTCGCCTTCTCCTCCGGGACCGGGGGCGGCGGCACGAACATCACCGTCGACGAGAACACCCGCTACCAGACCTTCACCGGCGGCGGCGCGTCCTTCACGGACACCGCGGCCTGGCTGATGAACAGCAGCGGGGCGCTGTCCCAGGCCACCCGGGACGCCACCATGCAGAAGCTGTTCTCGCCGACGAACGGCATCGGTCTCTCGTTCCTGCGCAATCCGATGGGCGCCTCGGACCTGGCACGGTACGGGTACACGTACGACGACATACCCGCCGGGCAGACCGACCCGAACCTCAACAGCTTCTCCATCTCGCACGACCTCGCGGACGTCGTGCCGCTCACCAAGCAGGCGCTCCAGCTGAACCCCTCTCTGACTGTCATGGCCTCGCCATGGACGGCACCGGCCTGGATGAAGGACAGCGGCTCGCTCAACGGGGGCTGGCTCAAGTCGGAGGACTACGCCGCCTACGCCGCGTACTTCGTGAAGTACCTCCAGGCGTACCAGGCGCAGGGCGTCAAGGTCTCCTACGTGACCCCGCAGAACGAGCCGACCTGCTGTTCCGGCTACCCGTCGATGAGCTGGAACGCCTCCGGGCTGCAGTACTTCCTCAAGAACGACCTGCTGCCGCAGCTCCAGTCGGCCGGCCTGTCCACCAAGGTCCTCGCGCACGACTGGAACTGGGACGTGTACGACTCCTACGCGGCCGCCCTCGTCAACGACTCGACGATCCGCAACCACCCCAACTTCGGCGGGATCGCCTGGCACGGCTACGGCGGTGACGTCTCCGAGCAGACCACCGTGCACAACCAGTACCCCACGCTGGACGCCTTCGGCACCGAACACTCCGGTGGCACCTGGGTCGCCAACCAGCAGAAGGAGGACATGTCCAACATCATCGACTACACCCGCAACTGGGCGAAGTCGGTGACCAAGTGGTCGCTGGCCGTGGACCAGAACATGGGTCCGCACAACGGCGGCTGCGGCACCTGCACGGGCCTGGTCACCGTGCACAACGGGGACGGCGCGAGCGGGACGGTCGACTACACCGTCGAGTACTACGACATGGGCCACCTGACGAAGTTCGTCCGGCCGGGCGCGCAGCGGATCGCCTCCACCGCGTCCACCACCGTGCCGAACGTGGCCTGGCGCAACCCCGACGGCTCGAAGGCGCTGATCGCCTACAACGACTCGTCGAGCGCGCAGACGGTGACCATCAACTGGGGCTCCCAGCACGCCACGTACTCGCTCCCCGGCAAGAGCTCGGCGACCTTCACCTGGTCCGGCACCCAGTCGGGCGGCGGCAGCCAGACCGGCGCGTTCGTGGGGCTCGCGAGCAAGTGCCTGGACGTGGCGGGCGGTTCGACCGCGAACGGCACGGCCGTCCAGCTCTACGACTGCAACGGGTCCACCGCCCAGCAGTGGACCGTGCAGTCCGACGGGTCGATCCGGGCGCTCGGCAAGTGCCTCGACGTGACGTCGGCGTCCACGGCGGACGGCGCGAAGGTGCAGTTGTACGACTGCAACGGAACCGGTGCGCAGCAGTGGTCGTACAACTCCTCCACCGGTGACGTGGTGAACACGGCGGCGAACAAGTGCCTGGACGTCACGGACAACTCGTCGGCGAACGGGGCCCGGGCACAGATCTGGTCCTGCACGGGCGCCGCCAACCAGAAGTGGCACCTGCAGTAGGCGAACCCACCCAGGGGGCTCCGCCCCCTGGACCCCCGGGCCTTCGCCCACCCGCCACCCGACTCGGTCGGGAGAGAGGTGAGGCCCGCCCGGCGTCGGCCGAACCGGCGCCGGGCAGTCCGCCCGGCGTCCGGCACGGCGGGGCGGGCAGCCGGCCGCCGGCACGCGGGCGCGAGCACCCGGCCTCCGGCACGGCGGGGCGGCAGCAGGCCCCGGCTCCCGTTTACTCGGCCGGCTCCACGCCCGCGCGCAGCAGGCCGTACGTGTATGCGTCCTCCAGGGCCTGCCAGGAGGCGGCGATGACGTTCTCGGCGACGCCGACCGTGGACCATTCGGCGCTGCCGTCGGAGGTCGAGATCAGGACCCGGGTGGTGGACTCGGTGCCGTGCTTGCCCTCCAGGATGCGGACCTTGTAGTCGACGAGGTCCAGCTTGGCGAGCTGGGGGTAGATCTTCTCGAGGCCCACGCGCAGGGCGCGGTCGAGGGCGTTGACCGGGCCGTTGCCCTCGGCGGTGGCGACGATGCGCTCGCTCTTGGCCCAGAGCTTGACGGTGGCCTCGTTGGCGTGGGTGCCGTCGGGGCGGTCCTCGACGATGGCCCGCCAGGACTCGATGCGGAAGTAGGAGCGGGGTTTGCCCTCGACCTCGGCGCGCAGGAGCAGTTCGAAGGAGGCGTCGGCGGCCTCGTAGGTGTAGCCCTTCAGCTCGCGTTCCTTGACGCGCTCCACCACCCGGCCGACCAGTTCGCGGTCGCCGCCGAGGTCGACGCCGAGTTCCTTGCCCTTGAGCTCCACCGAGGCGCGGCCGGCCATGTCGGAGACGAGCATGCGCATGGTGTTGCCGACCAGGGCCGGGTCGGTGTGCTGGTAGAGGTCGGGGTCGACCTTGATCGCGGAGGCGTGCAGCCCGGCCTTGTGCGCGAAGGCCGAGACACCCACATAGGGCTGGTGGGTGGAGGGGGTGAGGTTGACGACCTCGGCGATGGCGTGGGAGATGCGGGTCATCTCGCGGAGCCGGCCCTCGGGCAGCACCTGCTTGCCGTACTTCAGCTCCAGGGCGGCGACCACCGGGAACAGGTTGGCGTTGCCGACCCGCTCGCCGTAGCCGTTGGCCGTGCACTGGACGTGGGTGGCGCCCGCGTCGACCGCGGCGAGGGTGTTGGCGACCGCGCAGCCGGTGTCGTCCTGGGCGTGGATGCCGAGCCGGGCGCCGGTGTCCGCGAGGACGGTGGAGACGACGGCGTTGACCTGGGCGGGGAGCATGCCGCCATTGGTGTCGCAGAGCACGACCACGTCGGCGCCGGCCTCGGACGCGGCCCGTACGACCGCCTTCGCGTACTCGGGGTTGGCGCGGTAGCCGTCGAAGAAGTGCTCGCAGTCGACGAAGACCCGGCGGCCCTGGCCCTTGAGGAAGGACACCGTGTCGCGGACCATCTCCAGGTTCTCGTCGAGGGTGGTGCGCAGGGCCAGCTCGACGTGCCGGTCGTGGGACTTGGCGACCAGGGTGATCACCGGGGCGCCGGAGTCCAGCAGCGCCTTGACCTGGGGGTCGTCCGCGGCCTTGGCGTTCGCCCGGCGGGTGGCGCCGAAGGCGACCAGCTGGGCGTTCCTGAAGTCGATCTCCTGCTGGGCACGGGCGAAGAACTCGGTGTCCCGCGGGTTGGCGCCCGGCCAGCCGCCCTCGATGAAGCCCACGCCGAAGTCGTCCAGGTGCCGGGCGATGGCCAGCTTGTCCGCGACGGTGAGGTTGATGCCCTCGCGCTGCGCGCCGTCGCGCAGCGTGGTGTCGAAGACGTGGAACGAGTCGTCCAGCTCGTTGGTTTCCGTCTCGGTCATGGTCTCAAGGCTCCTGATGTCGAATCTCGGTCGTACCGGAATGACCGGCTCCACCGTCCCTCCATGGTCCCTCGCGCCCGTCCTCCGGCTGAAGGTGGGCCGGAAAACGAAAAAACCCCTCGCGGGTGCGAGAGGTCTGCGCGCGGGTCGAGGACGACGATGGCCACCCGTACCTGGTCGTACGTGGTGGTCACTGCGGACCGGCGCGCCTGCTGCCCATAATCATGGCGAACGAGAGCACGGATGCAGTCTGGCACAGACCGCCCCGTGCTCACCGTCCGTCTCATGATGCGAACAGTGTGCAGTCCGTCACGTGTCCGCGAGGAGCTCCGCCGCCAGGAAGTCGCGCACATGGCCGAGCACCTGCGCCCGGTCCGTGCCGCGCAGGCCGATCGCCACGTGGATGGAGAAGCCGTCGAGCAGCGCGCGCAGCCGGGCGGCGAACCGGTCGGGGTCGACGGGCCGGAACTCGCCGCGTGAGACGCCCTCGGCGACCAGCGCGACCAGGTCGCGGTGCCAGGCGCCCTCGATGGCGGCCTGCCGGTCGCGGGCCGCCTCGTCGGCGTTCTGCGAGCGGTTCCAGACCTCCAGCCAGAGCGTCCAGTGCGGGTCCCGGTGCCCGTCGGGGACGTACAGGTCGACGTAGGCGTCGAGGCGCTCGCGGGTGGTGCCGCGCCCGGTGAGCAGCCGGCCGCGCTCGGCGCCCAGGCGGCCCTCGCTCCACTCCAGGGTCTGGAGCAGGAGTTCGTCCTTGGAGTGGAAGTAGTAGAGGAGATGGCCACTGCTCATGCCGACCTCACGGCCGAGCGCGGCCATGGTGAGCTTCTCCAGGCCCCGTCCGGCGATCATCGTCATGGCGGCGGCGAGCACGTCCTCGCGGGGCGGGGCCTGTCTGCGCCCACCGGCCATCTTCGGCTCCTCGAACTGCTACGGGATCTTCGGTTGCTGCTGGGTGACGCAGTGGATACCGCCACCCCCCGCGAAGATCGTACGGGCGTCCACCAGGGTCACCGCCCGCCCGGGGAAGAGGCGGCGGAAGATCCCGGCGGCGATCTCGTCGCGCGGGTCGTCGAAACCGCACAGCACGACCCCGCCGTTGCAGAGGTAGTGGTTGATGTAGGAGTAGTCGGCCCAGTGGCCGTCGGCCTCCAGGACGGTCGGGGCGGGTACCTCGACGACCTCCAGGCTGCGGCCGCGGGCGTCGGTCTGGGACCGCAGCAGGCCGATGACCTCCTCGCTCACCTCGTGGTCGGGGTGCGCGGGGTCCGGCTGGGAGTGCGCGACGACGACGCCCGGGCGGGCGAAGGCGGCGACGATGTCGACGTGGCCGAGGGTGCCGAAGCCGTACGGGGGGTAGTCGCCGGTGAGGCCGCGGGGCAGCCATATCGCCTTGCGGGTGCCGAGCATGCCGTGGATCTCGGCCTCGACCTCCGCCTTCGTCCAGCCCGGGTTGCGCTCGGGGCCCAGCTGCACGGTCTCGGTGAGCAGGACGGTCCCCTCGCCGTCGACGTGGATCGCACCGCCCTCGTTGACCAGGCGCGAGGCGTACGCCCGCGCGCCCGCGAGGTCCGCGACATGCGCGGCGATCTTCGCGTCGTGCTCCCAGCGGGCCCAGTGCTGGGCGCCCCAGCCGTTGAACGTCCAGTCCACGGCGGCCAGTTCACGCCCGTTGGTGAGGAAGGTGGGGCCGATGTCCCGCATCCAGGCGTCGTCGAGGTCCCGCTCGACGGTGTCGACGCCGGGGCCGAGCAGCGTCTGTGCCGCCGCCGACTGGCCGGGGCCGCACACGACGGTCACCGGTTCGAAGCGGAGGACGGCACGGGCCACCGACGCCCAGGCCATCCGGGCGGCGACGAGGTCGTCGGCGTCGTCGAAGGTGGGGTTCGGGCCCGGCCACGCCATCCAGGTGCGCTCGTGCGGGGTCCACTCGGCGGGCATCCGGAAGCCGTCGGAGGCAGCAGTCATCGGTGATCCTCAGAGGAAGTACAGGCGGTTGAGGGAGACGGAGTCGGCGGGCTCGGAGTGGATCGGTTCGCCGTCGAGGGTGACCAGGCCGGTGCGCTGGTCGACGTCGACCGCTCCGGTGCGGGAGTTGCGCCGCAGGTCGGCCGGTCCGATGCCGCGGGTGCCGCGGACCGCGACCCGGCGGCGCCGGGTGGGCATGGTGTCGTGGCCCTGGTCGAGGGCGGCCTGTGCCACGAACGCGACGGAGATGTCGGCCGGGGTGGCGCCGTGCGCCCCGAACTGGGGGCCGAGCACGAGGGGTTCACAGGTGTCGGTGGCCGCGTTCGGGTCACCGGTGACGCCGAACGCCGGGAAGCCGGACTTGAGGACGAGCTGCGGCTTGGCCCCGAAGTACTCGGGCGACCACAGAACGATGTCCGCCAGCTTGCCGACCTCGATCGAACCGACCTCGTGCGCGAGGCCGTGGGCGATGGCCGGGTTGATGGTCAGCTTGGCCATGTACCGGAGCACGCGCTCGTTGTCGTGGCCGTCGTCCGGGGCGCCCAGCTCGGCCTTCATCTTGCCGGCCATGGCGAAGGTCCGGCGGACGGTCTCCCCGGCCCGGCCCATGCCCTGCGCGTCGGACGAGGTGATGCCGATCGCGCCCAGGTCGTGGAGCACGTCCTCGGCGCCCATGGTCCCGGCACGGATCCGGTCGCGGGCCATGGCGGCGTCGCCGGGCAGGTCGGTCTTGAGGTCGTGGACGGAGACGATCATCCCGTAGTGCTCGGCGACCGCGTCCCGGCCGAAGGGCAGGGTGGGGTTGGTGGAGGACCCGATGACGTGGGGGACGCCGGCCATCTTCAGGACGTTGGGCACGTGCCCGCCGCCGCAGCCCTCGATGTGGAAGGCGTGGATGGTGCGGCCCTCCAGGACCCGGAGGGTGTCCTCGACCGACAGGCACTCGTTCAGCCCGTCGCTGTGCAGGGCGACCTGGACGTCGTGTTCCTCGGCGACCCGCAGGGCCGTGTCCAGGGCGCGGGTGTGGGCGCCCATGTCCTCGTGCACCTTGAAGCCGGAGGCGCCGCCCTCGGCCAGGGCCTCGACCAGCGGGGCCGCGTGCGAGGACGAACCCCGGCCCAGGAAGCCGATGTTGACCGGCCACGCGTCGAAGGCGTCGAACGCGCGCTTCAGCGCCCAGGGCGAGTTGACGCCGACGCCCCACACCGGCCCGAACTCCTGCCCGATGATCGTCGTGACACCGGAGGCCAGCGAGGCCTCCATGATGCGGGGCGACAGCAGGTGGACGTGCGTGTCGACGGCCCCGGCGGTGGCGATGAGCCCCTCGCCGGACACGATCGAGGTGCCGGTGCCGACGACTACGTCCACGCCGTCGAGGGTGTCGGGGTTCCCGGCCCGTCCGATCGAGCAGATCCGCCCCTCGCGGATGCCGATGGACACCTTCCGGATCCCCAGCACGGCGTCGATGACGACGACGTTGCTGATCACGACGTCGCAGGTCTCCCGGACGGCGGCGGCCTTGAGGTGCAGGCCGTCCCTGGCCGTCTTGCCGAAGCCGGCCAGGAACTCGTCCCCGTAGCGCTGGGAGTCCTCCTCGACGCGGATCACGAGGCCCGAGTCCCCGAGGCGGACGCGGTCGCCGGCACGGGGACCGTGGGTGGCCGCGTACTCGTGCGGCGTGAGGCGGCGGGCCTCGGCGGGGTGGCCTCCGGGACGGCTCATCGATCAGCCTCCTCTGTCTCTCGTACACCCAGGTATCCGCAGGCGGCGGCGCGGCGCAGCGCCTCCTCGCGGGCGCCGGGCGCGTCCAGCGGCCCGTCCACGAGCCCGGCGAAGCCGATGGCGACCCGGTCGCCGCCGATCGGCACCAGACCGACCTCCAGCGAGTCCCCCGGCCCGAACCGCACGGACGACCCGGCGGGTACGGCGAGCCGCAGGCCGTAGGCGGCGGCGCGGTCGAAGTCGAGGCGCGGATTGGCCTCGAAGAAGTGGAAGTGCGAGGTGACGGAGACGGGCACGGCGGCGGTGTTGGTGACGGTCAGCCGTACGACCGCCTCCGGGTCGGCGTGCCCGGGCCCCGGCAGCAGTGCGCCGGGCGCGTCCTCGCCCAGTCCCCCGCCCCCGATCGGGTCGGTGACCACGGCTAGCCTGGAGCCGTCGTCGAAGACGGCCTCGACGTGCACCTCGGTGACGATGTCGGCGACGCCGGGCAGCACGTCGGCCGGGCCGAGCACGGAGCGGGCCGCCTCGATCGCCTCGGCGAGCCGCCGGCCGTCCCGGGCGGCCTCGCAGACTGTGTCCGCGATCAGCGCGGTGGCCTCCGGCACGTTGAGCCGGAGGCCCCGGGCGCGGCGGGCACGGGCCAGCTCGGCGGCACCGAAGAGCAGCAGCCGGTCACGTTCCGTGGGGGTCAGTCGCACGCCCGGCACCTCCTTAGCTTCCTCATCCGTGGCTCCCTTTAGAACAACACTCTAAATGCCCGCATACGAGAAGGGAACCATTGACATCGCACGCCGGGTCACCCACATTGAACGTCGCTCTAACTCGTGGACGGCCGTCGAAGGAGACCAGCCATGCCGATAGAACAGCGCGGAGTCGACACGATCCCGGACGAGGAACGCACCAGTGGCCCGAGGGACCTGGTCTCGATCCTGCTCGGCTCCAACCTCTGCCTCGGCGTGATCATCTTCGGCTGGCTGCCGCCGTCCTTCGGGCTCGGCTGGTGGGCGTCGGTGAGCGCGATCGTGGCGGGCACGCTGATCGGCACGGTCTTCACGGCCCCGCTGGCGCTGGTCTCGCTGCGCACCGCCACCAACCTCTCCACCTCCTCGGGCGCCCAGTTCGGGGTGCGCGGGCGGCTGGTGGGCTCGGTGGTGGGCCTGCTGCTGGCCCTCGGGTACACCGCGCTGACCGTGTGGATCGGCGGCGACGTGATGGTGAGCGTGCTGGGCCGGCTGTTCGGGCTGCCCGCGGACGGGGTTGCGTACGCCGTGGTCTACACGGTGCTCGCGGGGGCGACGGTGGCGGGCGCGGTCTACGGCTACCGGGTGCTGCTCGCGATGTCCAAGGTCCTCGCCGTCGGCATGACGGCCCTGCTGCTCCTCGGGATCTTCGCCTACGCCCCGCACTTCACCACCTCCGCGCTGCCGGAGGCGGGCGGCTACCTGCTGGGCGGCTTCTGGCCGACCTGGTGTCTGGCGGCGGTGGCGGCGGGCCTGTCCGGGCCGGTCGCCTTCATCACCCTCCTCGGCGACTACACCCGCTACATCTCCCCGGCCCGCCACACCTCCCGCCGGGTCCTGCACGCGACCTGGCTGGGCCTGGTCCTGGGCCTGCTGGTGCCGCAGCTCTTCGGCACGTTCACCGCGTACGCGGCACGGGCGGCGGCGGACTACGCGGGCCCGCTGGTGTCGGCCTCCCCCGCCTGGTACCTGGTCCCACTCCTGCTCTCCGCCTCCGCGGGCTCGGTGGGCAACGCGGGCCTCATGCTCTACTCCATGGGTCTCGACCTCGACGCGATCCTCCCCCGGGCGTCCCGCGCCCGCGCCACGTACACGGTCGCCATCGTCGCCACGGCCTGCGTCTTCGCCGGCCACTACGCCTGGAACGCCCAGTCCGCGATGACGTCCTTCGTCCTCCTCCTCACCGCCATCGGCACCCCGTGGGCGGTCATCACCCTGATCGGCTTCGCCCGCTGCCGGGGCGTGTACGACGCGGACGCCCTCCAGGTCTTCAACCGGCGCTCGCGGGGCGGCGTCTACTGGTACCGGGCGGGCTGGAACATCCGGGCGACCGTCTCCTGGGCGCTGGGAGCGGGCGTCGGCCTGCTGGCGGTCTCCCTGCCGACGTACGAGGGACCACTGCTGTCGCTCACGGGCGGGGTGGACTGCAGCTTCCTGCTGTCGGGGCTGGTGGGCGGCACGGTCTGTCTGCTGCTGGAACCCGGGAGCGGCGGCGGCCCGGCCCGGACTCGCTCAGCCCGTCCGGGGTCCGAGGACGAGGACCGGTCCGCACCGCCCCTCAGCCCGTCCGGAGTCTGACGACGAAGACCGGTCCACACCACCCCCCACCCCACCCGGCCTCCGAAGACAAAGACCGGACAGCACCACTTTCCAGCCCGTCCGGCGTTCGAGGACGAGGCCGTTCAGGCCGACGGGGGGCTGGGGACGCAGCCCCCCGGAAGGACCGTCACCCCGGCTCCAGCCCCGGCAGGAACCGGCTCTCCCCGAACGCCGGCTTCAGGTCGGTCCACCACGTCGCCCCCTCGTCGTAGGCGGCGAAGAACGGCCGGTCGACCAGGCCCGGATCGCGGGCTTGGATCAGGTGGAGGACGAAGACCCGCTCACCGGCCACCTCGGCGACGCCGTCCACGCAGACCTTGCCCGGCATCGCCGACATGACCGGCCCGCGGACCGTACGGGCGAGACCGGACACGCGCGCGTAGGCGTCGCGGAAGACGGCGTGGCCGCGGGCCAGCGGGACGCCGAAGTAGCCCTGCGGACCGGTGTCCCGCTCCACGAACTGGTAGTACGGCACCGCACCCAGCGTGGTCGTGGTCTCCCACAGCTCGGCCCAGGCCTCCGCGCTGTCGTTGATCCCGGCCACCAGCGGACCCTGGCAGCGGATCACGGCCCCGGTGTCCCGGACGCGTCGCATCGCCTCCCGTACGACGGGCGGGCGCAGCTCCTGCGGGTGCGTGAAGTGGGCCATGAGCGCCAGGTGCCGCCCACTCGCCACCACCTCCTCGAAGAGCCGCAGCAGGTCGTCGGCGTCGCGGTCGGTGGTGAAGCGGTACGGCCAGAAGGCGAGGGACTTGGTGCCGATGCGGATCGAGCGGACGGTGTCGATCCCCAGCAGGGGCTCGACGTAGCGGCGCAGCACCTCCGTGCTCATCACCAGCGGGTCGCCGCCGGTGACCAGGACGCTGGCGACCTCGGGGTGGGCCCGCAGATAGGAACCGGTGGCCGCGATGTCGTCGGTCGCGATGCGCAGGTCGGCCTCGCCGACGAACTGCGGCCAGCGGAAGCAGTAGGTGCAGTACGCGTGGCAGGTCTGGCCCTGGCGCGGAAAGACCAGCACCGTCTCCGGGTACTTGTGCTGCAGGCCGGTCAGCCGCTGCCCCTCGTGCACGGGGACGTTGGCGTCGAGCTGGCCGGAGGGGTGCGGGTTGAGCCGCATCCGGATCTCGTGCGCGGCGCGCTGGATCTCGGCGCGCGGCGCGTCCCTCGCCAGCAGGTCGGCCATCCGGCGGACGTCGGGGGCGGGCAGCATCCCGGACTGCGGGAAGGTCAGCCGGAAGACCGGGTCCTCGGGTACGGCCGTCCAGTCGATCAGCTCGTCGACGACGTACGCGTTGGTACGGAACGGCAGGACCGAGGAGACCGCCCGCAGCGCCAGCCGCTGATCGTCCGTCAGGGAGACACGCCGGAGCAGACCGTCCAGGTCACGGGGCGTGAAGGCGCGAAAGCGGGGGTGGTGCGCTGAGCTCATGGTGCGGGGGCCCTCTATTCCGTGACCAGGACCGTGGACGGCCGCAACTCCACGAAGGCGGCCGCCTGCGCATCGTACTTCTCCCCGAAGTGGTGGATGAGCCGGCGATGCAGCTCGCTCTCGTCGTCCACGACGATGACCTCGTGCGCGCCGGATCCGGTCAGCGTCTCGCTGTAGGCGCTGAGTTGGTCGAGCCGGTGGCGGGCCAGGTAGGTGACGAGGTCCGGGGCGGCGACGTACAGCCGGTCGTCGAGGAAGACGAAGTGGCAGACGAACTCGCGTCGCCCGTCCGTGGCGTCGACGAGGGTGACGGGCAGGCGGGTGAACCGGTCCATCGGCTTGCCCTGCTGCCACAGTTCGTCGAAGCGCTGTTCGACGAAGGTGCCCAGCGGAGAGCGGACCGCCACCTCCAGCTGGACCCCCTCGCCGGAGAGCCGGCCGACGGTCAGGAAGGAGACCAGGCAGCGCTCGTCCCAGCGGTAGAGGGTGACGCCGGGGGAGGTGGAGCACAGCCGCACCTCCAGGAGCTGCCGGGAGGCGGTGTCCAGGCGGCGGGCGAACCCGTCCAGGGTGCGCAGGTTACGCATGATGTCGCGGCGGATGTCGGCGCTCTGCTCGCCCAGTTCGCGGCCGCGCAGGATGACGGCGAGGGAGTCGGGGTCCAGGAGCAGGATCTGCACCCGGGCACCGCTCGCGGTGGCGGACCTGACGCCCCGGAACAGGCGCTCGGAGAACTGCGGGCCGAACAGGTTGGAGAAGGTGTCGAGGACCTTCACGTTCGAGGTGGCGCCGTGCACCTGGGCGGCGAACCACTCGTAGTCCAGCCGGGTGTGCTCGCGGACCCGGCCCTCCTGGGCCCGGGATATCAGCGGGCCGATGACGAACACGGTGACGACCACGCCGACGATGTCGGTGCCGAGGTTGAGGGCGAGGTTCTGCCCGTAGTTGTCCATCGTCGAGGCCCGCCACAGCAGCAGGCCCGCGACGGCGGTGAGCAGGGCGAGCACGGTGAGGCTCTGCGGGCGGCGCGGCGTGCGTAACGTGCGCATCAGCCAGCGCAGCCGAGGCATCGGCGACCGTCCGCTCACGCGTGCTCCCTCCCCCGTGCGGACTCAGGAGATACCCGTACGGGGGAGGTGATACGCGTCGAACGGACACCCGAAGATCGATCAGCCGAGCTGGTGCATCCAGCCGTGCTTGTCCTCGGCCTTGCCGCGCTGGATGTCGAGGAGGGCCTCGCGGAGCCTGAGGGTGACCTCGCCGGGCTCGCCGCCCGACTGCTGCCACTCGGCGGTCGCGCGCTTGACCGTGCCGACGGGGGTGATCACGGCGGCGGTGCCGCAGGCGAAGACCTCGGTGAGGGTGCCGTTCTCGGAGTCGCGCTGCCACTGCTCGATGGAGACCCGGGCCTCCTCGGACTCGTAGCCGAGGTCGCGGGCGACGGTGAGGAGGGAGTCGCGGGTGACGCCTTCGAGGATGGAGCCGGTGAGGGTCGGGGTGACGATCTTGTCGCCGTACACGAAGTACAGGTTCATGCCGCCGAGCTCCTCGACCCACTTGTGCTCGACCGCGTCGAGGTAGCAGACCTGGTCGCAGCCCTGGGCGGCGGCCTCGGCCTGGGCGAGCAGGGAGGCCGCGTAGTTGCCGCCGGTCTTGGCGTCGCCCATGCCGCCCGGGACGGCGCGGACGCGGTCCTCGGAGGCCCAGATGGAGACCGGCTTCACGCCGCCGGGGAAGTAGGCGCCGGCCGGGGAGGCGATGACCAGGAAGAGGTACTCGTTGGCCGGCTTGACGCCCAGGCCGACCTCGGTGGCGATCATGAAGGGGCGCAGGTAGAGGGATTCCTCGCCGCCGTGTGCCGGAACCCACGCCTTGTCCTGCTGGACGAGCAGGTCGCAGGCCTCGATGAAGGTCTCCACCGGCAGCTCGGGCATGGCGAGCCGGCGGGCGGAACGCTGGAAGCGCTTGGCGTTCTGGTCGGGGCGGAAGGTGGCCACCGAGCCGTCGGGGCGGCGGTAGGCCTTCAGGCCCTCGAAGATCTCCTGGGCGTAGTGCAGGACGTTGGTGGCCGGGTCGAGGGGGATCGGCGCGTACGGGACGAGCTGGCCGTCGTGCCAGCCGCGGCCCTCGGTCCACTTGATCGTCACCATGTGGTCGGTGAAGTGGCGGCCGAATCCGGGGCTGGCCAGGATCGCCTCGCGCTCCGCGGCGGGCAGCGGGTGCGCGGACGGCTTGAGCTCGATCGTGGGCGTCGTCATGAGTAGGTGTCCTTCACCGGTTGTAGTGATGGGCCGCGCTCACACCCTTGTCCTAGGACGTCCGAGCATTCCCTCAGGGCGCGGCTCCGCGTTCGATTATCGCGCGGGGGCCGAGGTGGAAGGAATCGGGGTGAATGCGGACCCGGGGTCGATGGTGGCACCCGGCGGCAGGCATGGGGAAGCCGCCGAGCGCTTGTGCGACCCGGCGGCTTCTGAATGATCGGAGAAGCTCGGCGGGTCAGCCGGCTACTCGTACGGCGAGCGCGTCACCGATCTCCGAGGTGGAGCGGACGGGCTTGCCCTGGCGCTCGGTGAGGTCGGCGGTGACGGCCTCGTCGATGCGGGCGGCCTCGGCCTCGTAGCCGAGGTGGCGCAGCAGCAGGGCGACGGACAGGACCGTGGCGGTGGGGTCGGCCTTGCCCTGGCCGGCGATGTCGGGCGCGGAGCCGTGGACGGGCTCGAACATCGAGGGGAATTCGCGGGAGGGGTTGATGTTCCCGCTCGCCGCGACGCCGATGCCGCCGGAGACAGCCGCGGCGAGGTCGGTGATGATGTCGCCGAAGAGGTTGTCGGTGACGATGACGTCGAAGCGGCCGGGGTCGGTGACCAGGTAGATGGTCGCCGCGTCGACGTGGATGTAGTCCGTGGTGACCTCGGGGAACTCCGCGGCCACCTGGTTGAAGATGTTCGTCCACAGGTGCCCGGCGAAGGTCAGCACGTTGTTCTTGTGGACCAGCGTGAGCTTCTTGCGCGGGCGGGCCTGGGCGCGGGCGAAGGCGTCCCGCACGACGCGCTCGACGCCGAAGGCCGTGTTGACGGACACCTCGGTGGCGACCTCGTGCGCGGTGCCCTTGCGGATGGTGCCGCCGTTGCCGGTGTACGGGCCCTCGGTGCCCTCGCGGACCACGACGAAGTCGATCTGCGGCTCGCCGGCCAGCGGGGTGGCGACACCCGGGAGGAGCTTCGACGGACGCAGGTTGACGTGGTGGTCGAAGGCGAAGCGGAGCTTCAGCAGGAAGCCGCGCTCCAGGACGCCGGAGGGCACGCTCGGGTCGCCGATGGCGCCCAGCAGGATGGCGTCGTGCTGCTTCAGCGCGTCGAGGTCGGCGCCGGTGAGCGTCTCACCGGTGGCGTGGTAGCGCTTGGCGCCGAAGTCGTACTCCTTGGTCTCCAGCTTCACGTCCCCCGGGAGGACGGCGGAGAGGACCTTGAGGCCTTCGGCCACGACTTCCTGCCCGATGCCGTCACCGGGGATCACTGCGAGATCGATGCTGCGAGACATGTCGGCACCCTACTCCGCGTCCCATGGGATGACACACACCGTCCGGCATGCGGACGCGGCGGGTCGTTCCGTCGACGGGCGTTCACCCGTACCTGTGGCCGGTGTTGGCCTGTTCCGGGCACGTTCCCGGCATGGACATCCCCGGCACCGGATCACCCCGGCACGGACATGGGCTTCCACTGGGCGGAGCGGTGCGCGGATGGACCACTTCGAGATACGCCGGGGCGGCTGATCCCCGGGGTACGGCGCGGCTGTCCCGGCCGCGCCGTACCCCGTGCGGGCGCGGCTCCCGTTGAGGGGTTGTTACACGTGTTACCGGCGGTGCGTCAACGGCGCGCCGACGGCTCAGTGGCCGGTCTCGCCGCCGTTGTCGCGGCGGTCGAGGGCGCGCTGGAGGGCAGCGGCGGCGTTCTTGCGCTCGGACTCGCTGGAGCGGGACACGTGGCGGACCCGGCGGCGGACGGTCGTCTCGGCCATGGGAATCGACTCCTTCGGCATACGTGGAGTACGGCAGGGGGGATACGAGACGCCGGAAGGGGCGGGGAGCGGTGCCACAGGGGTTGCCTGCACGGGGCCCGGCTCACGACCGCCATTCGCTTGATGGAGCGAGACGTTCGGCTCCTACAAAAGTAAGCGAGCGGCCCGCTTCTGTCTGCACAATTACTCGGACTTCCTACTATCTGAGACGGCGAGGCCGGTCACCCGCCCGTGAGCTGGGATTTTGACGGCTGGGGCGGTTGGGGCGAACGGGTTACATGACGTCTCCGTCGCGCCAGTCGAAGATCAGCTCGTGGGCGGGGTCGAGGGCACCGGCCAGAGCGGGCCGCACGAACACGTCACCCTCCTCCGCCGCGAGCCGCACGATCCCGCGGTCCGGGGACAGGGCGCAGATCCTGCCGGGCCAGCGCTGCCAGCCCCGGACCGTGTACAGCCGGGCGCCGTCGTCGCTCGCGCCGAGCGCGCCGAGGTCGTACGCCCGCTCGACGATCCGTTCCAGCGCCGCCATCACCCGCCCGCCGTGCCCCCGGCGCCGGGCGTCGGGCCGTACGGCCACCGCCTCGACGTAGCCGACGCGCAGCCAGCGGCCCCGGTGCCGGGCGCGGCGCATGACGACCGAGCCGTGGGCGGCGAGCCCGGCCTCGTCGTGGACGAGGGCGTGCAGGCCGCCCAGCCCGTGTTCCCAGTCGCTGTCGGCGAAGTCCCCGCCGAACGCCTCCTGGAGGAGGGCGCGCACGGCGCGCAGCTCGGCGGGGTCGAGGTCGGCGGTGTGGGCGATGCGGAGAGACATGGCCCAAGTCTCGTACGGACCGGCGGGCTACGGGGGCCGGGTACGGGAACGGCCCGGGAAGCCTGCTCGTGGGTCAGGCTTCCCGGGCCGTTGCTCGGCGGGCTGTGGGTCAGCCCATGTGCGGGTACGCGTAGTCGGTCGGGGCGACCAGCGTCTCCTTGATGGCGCGGGTCAGCGTCCAGCGCAGCAGGTTCTGCGGAGCGCCGGCCTTGTCGTTGGTGCCGGAGGCGCGGCCGCCGCCGAAGGGCTGCTGGCCGACGACGGCGCCGGTCGACTTGTCGTTGATGTAGAAGTTGCCGGCCGCGTAGCGCAGCTTCTCCATCGTGTACGCGGCCGCCGCGCGGTCGTTGGCGATGACCGAGCCGGTGAGCGCGTAGTCGGACACCGACTCCATCTGGGTCAGCATCTCGTCGTACTGGTCGTCCTCGTAGACGTGCACGGCGAGGAACGGGCCGAAGTACTCGGTGCGGAAGACCTCGTTCTCCGGGTCGCTGCACACGACGACCGTCGGCCGGACGAAGTAGCCGACCGAGTCGTCGTACGAGCCGCCCGCGACGATCTCGCAGCTCGGGTCGGTCTTCGCGCGGTCGATCGCGGCCTTGTTCTTGGCGAACGCGCGCTCGTCGATGACGGCGCCGATGAAGTTCGACAGGTCGGTGACGTCACCCATGGTCAGGTAGTCGACCTCGGCGGCGAACTCCTCGCGGAAGCCGTCGTTCCAGATGGACGCGGGGAGGTAGGCGCGGGAGGTGGCCGAGCACTTCTGGCCCTGGTACTCGAAGGCGCCGCGGGTGAGCGCCGTCTTGAGGACCGCCCGGTCGGCGCTCGGGTGGGCGACGAGGAAGTCCTTGCCGCCCGTCTCGCCCACCAGGCGCGGGTACGAGCGGTACTTCTCGATGTTGTTGCCGACCGTCTTCCACAGGTACTGGAAGGTCTTGGTGGAACCGGTGAAGTGGATGCCGGCCAGGTCCCGGTGCTCGAGGGCGACCTTGGACACCTCGATGCCGTCGCCGGTGACGAGGTTGATGACGCCCTTGGGCAGACCGGCCTCCTCCAGCAGCTGCATCAGCAGCACGGCGGCGTGGGTCTGGGTCGGGGACGGCTTCCACACGACCACGTTGCCCATGAGGGCCGGCGCGGTCGGCAGGTTGCCGGCGATCGCGCTGAAGTTGAACGGCGTGATCGCGTAGACGAAGCCCTCGAGCGGGCGGTGGTCGAGGCGGTTCCAGACGCCCGGGGAGTTGGCCGGGGGCTGCTCGGCCAGGATCTGGCGGGCGTAGTGGACGTTGAACCGCCAGAAGTCGACCAGCTCGCAGGGCGAGTCGATCTCGGCCTGCTGGGCGGTCTTGGACTGGCCGAGCATGGTGGAGGCGGCGATGGTCTCGCGCCAGGGACCGGCGAGCAGTTCGGCGGCGCGCAGGATGATCGCGGCGCGGTCGTCGAAGGACATCGCGCGCCAGGCGGGCGCGGCGGCGAGGGCCGCGTCGATCGCGTCCTGAGCGTCCTGCTGGGTGGCGTGCCGGCCGGTGCCGATGACGGCCTTGTGGTTGTGCGGCTGCACGACCTGGAAGGGCTCGCCGCCGCCGAGCCGCTTCTCGCCGCCGATGGTCATCGACAGCTCGAGCGGGTTCTCGGCGAGCTCCTTGAGCTTCGCCTCCAGGCGGGTGCGCTCGGCCGAGCCGGGGGCGTAGCCGTGCACCGGCTCGTTGACGGGGGCGGGGACCTGGGTCACAGCGTCCATGGGATCCGTAACTCCTTGAACTTGAGCGGGCGGTGAGGCTTGTCGCGGCTTGGTGGGGGGTGGGGCTCAGCCCTTGCTGACCATCGAGCGGAGGCTGTGCCTGCCCGGGGGACACCCACCGGACTCCCGGCCGAAGCCGCTGCACAGCCACGTCGCGTCAGCCACGGCTGATCATGCTCCTCAGGAAGAAGCGCAGGTTGGCCGGCTTCTCCGCGAGCCTGCGCATGAAGTAGCCGTACCAGTCCGTGCCATAGGCGGTGTAGACGCGCATCCGGTGGCCCTCGGCGGCCAGCCGCAGGTGCTCGTCGCCGCGGATGCCGTACAGCATCTGGAACTCGTACTCGTCGGGCTTGCGGCCGGCGCGCCGGGCGAGTTCCTGGGCGACGGAGATCAGGCGCGGGTCGTGGGAGCCGACCATCGGGTACCCCTCGCCGTCCATCAGAGTCCGCAGGATCCGCACGTACGCCTTGTCGATCTCGTGCTTCTGCTGGTAGGCGACCTCGGCGGGCTCCTTGTAGGCGCCCTTGACCAGGCGGACCCGGCTGCCGCTGTCGGCGAGGCGGCGGGCGTCGGCCTCGGTGCGGAAGAGGTAGGCCTGGATGACGCAGCCGGTCTGCGGGAAGTCCCGGCGCAGTTCCTCGTGGATGGCGAACATCGAGTCGAGGGTGGTGTGGTCCTCGGCGTCAAGGGTGACGGTCGTGCCGATGGCGGCGGCGGCCTCGACCACGGGGCGGACGTTGGCGAGGGCCAGTTCGTGGCCGCCGTCCAGCGCCTGGCCGAACATGGACAGCTTCACCGACATCTCGACGCGCTCGCCGAGGCCCAGCCCGCGCAGCCGGTCGATCAGCGCCAGGTAGGCGTCCCGGGCGGCGCCGGCCTGCTCGGGGGTGGTGATGTCCTCGCCGACGACGTCCATCGTCAGCTCCAGGCCGCGGCCCGTGAGCTCCTCGATGATCGGGACGATGTCCGCGACCGACTCACCGGGGATGAAGCGGTCGACGACCTGCTTCGTCACCGGGGCCGCCGAGATCAGACGGCGCATCCGGTCGCTGCGCGACGCGGCGAGAATCACGGGACCCAGCACGGGGCACCTCCACAACACATGCCAGACAGCCGCGATCCGACGATTTGGATACGGCACGGGGGACCACCGTGAAAGGTAGGGATCCCTCCGATCGTGGGCCATCGACAGCTGTCACGCATCCGCGCGGGGGATCTCAGACAGATGTATGAAGGCGGCCGTGAATTGCGGGAGAATGCCCGGGTGACGTCGGAATTCAAGGGTGACTACCAGGAGCTGGTCGACGAGATCTCGGAGCTGCTCGGCGTCCCGGCGACCCTGGAGAACCGCGACTTCGAGCTGATCGCCTTCGGGGCGTACGACAGCGAGGGCGAGCTCGATCCGTCGGCGCTCGACCCGGTGCGCACCCGCTCGATCCTGACCCGGCGTTCGACCACGGCGGTCCGCACCTGGTTCGAGGGGTTCGGCATCACCCGGGCGACCGGGCCGGTGCGGATCCCGCCGACCCCGGAGGCCGGCGTGTACCGGGGGCGGATCTGCCTTCCGGTACGCCATCGGGGTGTCGTCCTCGGCTACGTGTGGCTGCTCGACTCCGACCCGGGTCCGACCGACGCCCAGCTGGCCGCCGCCATGGGGGTGGCGGGGCGGATCGGGGCGCTGCTCGCGGACGAGGCGCAGGCGGGCGCCGGGCTCGGCCGGGAGCTGCGGGCGGTGCTGGTCGCGGAGGACGGCTGGCAGCGGGACATGGCGGTGGCCGAGCTCCGTACCGCCCTCGGCACCCGGGGGGACGGCCCGCACACCCTGGTCTGCGTCGCCCCCTGGCCGTCCGCCGACCCGGACGACGCCCCGTCCCCGCGCACGGTCCCGCACGCCACCGCGCTGTGCGCCCTGCCCTGGGGCGCGACGGGCCACAGCCTCGCCGTACTGGTCCGGCTGCGCAGCACGGACACGGCCACGCCCGCCCTGACGGCCGCCGCCCGGCTGCTCAAGGAGGCGGAGGAAGCCCGGTCGGCGACGGCCCGCGGAGCCGGGGCGCGGACGGCGGCGGCCGTCGCCGCGGGGCTCGCGGGGCCGGTCCCGGCGGCGCAGGGCTGCGCCGCGGGGGTGGGCTCGGCCCGGACCGGGCTGGCCGGGCTGGGCGCGGCCTGGCAGGAGGCCACGGCGGCCGCCCGGGCGGCGCTGGCGGAGCCGCGGTTGGGGCCGGTCGCGCAGTGGGCGGAGATCGGCCCGTACCGTCTGCTGACCGCGCTGCCGCCGCAGGCCCCGCAGGACCCGGCCGTGGCCCCGCTCCTCACCCCGGCCCACCACGAACTGGCCCGCACCGCCGAGGTCTACCTCGACCACGCGGGCCAGGCGGGCCGCACGGCCACCGCGCTCGGCATCCACCGCCAGACCCTGTACTACCGCCTCTCCCGCGTCGAACAGCTCACCGGTCTCGACCTGGACGACGGCGAGGACCGCCTGCTGCTGCACATGGCGCTGAAGGCGGCCCGGCTCGCCTGAGGTGCGCGTTTCCAGTGCCACGGCAGCGTCGGCGTGGCCGGTGGGCCGCACAGGCTCCCGGACGGCCGTGCGGACCCGCTCGGCCTGACCGGCGCCCCGGCACCGGCCTGTCCGGCGTGTCAACTCCGGTTCGCGGCCTCGACGATCTGGCGCAGCCCCTCGGCGAGCGTGTCGCCGTCAGGCGCGGTCTTCGGGTCGAAGGTCCACTGCGAGATGAGGCCGGACATCAGGGTCATGTAGAAGCGGCCCAGGGTGTCGGCGGTCTCGTCGGAGACCTCCTCCTCCGGCACGCCCATCAGCAGTGAGGTGAGCCCGCGGCCTCCCTCGCGCTGAGCGCGCGCCAACTGGTCGCGCACCTCCGGCATCCGGTCGCCCATCGTCACGATCTCCAGGCCGAGCCGCCACATGGAGCCGGGCCCGCGCATGCTGTCGACGATGTTCGACCACACCTCCCGGAACCGTTCGAGGGAGCCGGGAGCTCCGGTCAGTCCCCCGTCGCCGCCCTCGAAGGACATCTCCTCCACCAGCGCGATGTAGGCCTGGGCGAGCAGCGCGTCCTTGGAGCCGTAGTGGTAGCCGATCGAGGCGAGGTTGGTGCCCGACTCCCTGACGATGTCGCGCGCCGTCGTCCGCGCGAACCCCTTCTCCAGCAGGCAGCGCTTGGCGCCTTCCAGCAGATCCTCACGGTGTCCCATGCCGGCCACCCTACCGGGTTCCATACACCCGTCCTAGACGCATGACTTATACAAGCGTTCTAGACACTCGTTTAATACGCCCGTACATTCCTCGGCATGACGAACCCGACGAGCACGACGACCGCACCACCGACCGCCAACTCCCTGGCCGAGCGCCGCGAATGGACCGCGCTCGGTGTCCTGATGCTTCCGCTGCTCCTGGTCTCGATGGACGTCTCGGTCCTCTACTTCGCCCTTCCGGCGATCGGCGCGGACCTGGCGCCGAGCGGCACCCAGCAGCTGTGGATCCTCGACATCTACGGCTTCGTCCTGGCCGGGCTGCTGATGACGATGGGCGCCCTTGGCGACCGCATCGGCCGTCGGCGTCTGCTCCTGTTCGGCGCCGCGGCCTTCGGCGGCGCCTCGCTGCTCGCCGCGTACGCGGACAGCGCCGGGACCCTGATCGCCGCCCGCGCGGTCCTCGGCATCGGCGGCGCGACCCTGATGCCGTCGACGATGGCGCTGCTGCGCACCATGTTCACCGACCCGGGCCAGCGCGCGAAGGCGATCGGCCTGTGGTCGGGAGTGATGACGGGCGGGATCGCGCTCGGCTCGGTGATGAGCGGAATCCTGGTCGAGCACTTCTGGTGGGGCTCGGTCTTCCTGGTCAACCTCCCGGCGATGGCCCTGCTCCTGCTCGCCGGCCCGTTCCTGCTCCCGGAGTCCCGCAACCCCTCCCCCGGCCGCTTCGACTGGCTGAGCGTCCCGCTCTCGATGGCCGCCGTGCTCCCCGTGGTCTACGGCGTCAAGGAGATCCCCTCCGAGGGCTGGCACCCGCTGTACGTCGTCTCGGTCACCGTCGGCCTGGTCTTCGCCGCCCTCTTCGTCCACCGCCAGCGCACCACCGGCTCCCCGATGATCCCGCCCGCCCTGCTGACGGGCCGGGGCTTCACCCCGGCGCTGGTCCTGAACCTGGTCGCCTCGCTCGCGATGATGGGTTCGGCGATCTTCACCACCCAGTACCTGCAGTCGGTCCTCGGGATGAGCCCGCTCGCGGCGGCCCTGTGGAGTCTGCTGCCCTCCGTGTTCATCGGGGCCGCGGGTCCGCTCACCGCACAGCTGGTACGGCGGGGCGCCGACCGGGGACACGTGGTCGCCGGCGGTTTCGCTGCGATGGCGGCCGGGTTCGTGCTGCTCGCCCTGGTCGGCACCGACTCGCTGTGGCTGGTGCTGACCGGCGCCGGCGTCCTCGCCTGCGGGATGGTGGCGATCGTCTCCCAGCTGACCGACCTCGCGATGACCGGGGCGCCGGTGGAGCGGGCCGGGACGGCGTCCTCGCTCCTGGAGACGGCCGCGGAGTTCGGCGGTGCGCTCGGTATGGCCGTACTGGGGTCGATCGGTACGGCGGTCTACCGCCACGAGATGCCGGCCACGGCTCCGGCAGGCGCCCGCGAGACCCTGGGCGGCGCCCTGGCGACGGCGGCCCGGCTGCCGGGGCCCGCGGGAGAGTCCCTGGTCCGGGCCGCGCGGGAGGCGTTCACCAGCGGCATGCAGGGTGCGGCGATCGCGGGGGCGGCGCTGCTGGCACTGGCGGCGGTGGGGGCGGTGCTGACGCTGCGGAGGGGGTGACGAGGGGGTGACCACGCAAACGCCGGACGGGCTGATCCACTCAGCCCGTCCGGCGTTTGCGGACATGACGCGAGCCTTCCAGCCCACCGGGTCGGGTGGGCAGGTGGGCAAAAAATCAGACGAGGTTCACCGAACGAGCGGACGTAGCCCCGATCTCCGCCTCGACCTCGGCGAGCACGCCCGAGGCCACCGTGTCGTCGACGGTCAGGACAGCGAGCGCCTCACCGCCCGCCGCCGCACGGGCGACCTGCATGCCGGCGATGTTGATCCCGGCCTCCCCGAGGATGCGGCCGACGGTGCCGACGACACCCGGCCGGTCCTCGTACCGCAGCACCAGCAGGTGGTCGGCGATCGCGAGGTCGACGTCGTAGTCGCCGACCGCGACGATCTTCTGGAGGTTCTTCGGGCCGGACAGCGTGCCGGAGACCGACACCTCCTCGCCGCTGCCGAGGGTGCCGCGCACGGTGACGACGTTGCGGTGGTCGGCCGACTCCGAGCTGGTCGTCAGCCGTACCTCGACGCCACGCTCCTGCGCGAACAGCGGGGCGTTGACGTACGACACCGTCTCGTCGACGACGTCCTCGAAGACGCCCTTGAGCGCGGACAGCTCCAGCACCTTCACGTCGTGCTGGGTGATCTCGCCGTAGACCTCGACGTCGAGGCGGACCGCGACCTCGCCGGCGAGCGCGGTGAAGATCCGGCCGAGGCGCTCGGCGAGGGGCAGGCCCGGCTTGACGTCCTCGGCGATGACCCCGCCCTGGACGTTGACCGCGTCCGGGACCAGCTCGCCCGCGAGCGCGAGGCGGACGGAGCGGGCGACCGCGATGCCCGCCTTCTCCTGGGCCTCGTCGGTGGAGGCGCCGAGGTGCGGGGTGCAGACGACCTGGTCGAGCTCGAAGAGCGGGGAGTCGGTGCACGGCTCCTTGCTGTAGACGTCGAGGCCGGCGCCGGCGACCCGGCCCTCCTTGAGCGCCGCGTACAGCGCCTCCTCGTCGACGATGCCACCGCGCGCGGCGTTGACGATCCGCACCGACGGCTTGACCTTGCGCAGTGCCTCGTCGCCGATCAGGCCGACCGTCTCGGGGGTCTTCGGGAGGTGCACGGTGATGAAGTCGGCGACCTCGAGCAGCTCGTCCAGGGACAGCACCTTGACGCCCATCTGGGCGGCGCGGGCGGGCTGGATGTAGGGGTCGTAGGCGACGACCTTCATGCCGAAGGCCGACATGCGCTGCGCGACCAGGGCGCCGATCCGGCCGAGGCCGACGACACCGAGGGTCTTCTCGGCGAGCTCGACACCGGTGTACTTGCTGCGCTTCCACTCGCCGTTCTTCAGCGCGGCGTTGGCCTGCGGGATGTGGCGGGCGCTGGAGATGAGGAGACCGCAGGCCAGTTCGGCGGCGGTCACGATGTTGGAGGTCGGGGCGTTGACGACCATCACGCCGGCCTTGGTGGCGGCGGAGACGTCGACGTTGTCCAGGCCGACGCCGGCTCGTGCGACGACCTTCAGCTTCTTCGCCGCGGCGATGGCCTCGGCGTCGACCTTGGTGGCGGAGCGGATCAGGATCGCGTCCACGTCGGCGATGGCGGGGAGCAGTTCGGCTCGGTCTGCTCCGTTGGTGTGCCGGATCTCGAAGTCCGGGCCCAGCGCGTCGACGGTGGCGGGCGACAGCTCTTCAGCGATGAGTACGACAGGTTTCGAGCTCACGTGAGTCCTCACATGTCCAATGCGGACGGCCGTCCCGACGGCCGCAGGCGGTGGAGGTTGGCTAGCCGCGTGGAGACGCACGACGCTGTGGGCCTGACGCGTATGTAGTACGGCAGTGTAGTGGCGGGACGGAGGTCGTCCTGCGCCTCTGCGGAAGGATCACCCGTCCGGGGTTCGACGGGGTGGACAACAGGGCCGGGGCGCTCGCCCCGGCCCTGTCACCTGGGGCTCACGCGTCTTCGTTCACCCAGGACATCAGCTTGCGCAGCTGCTTGCCGGTGGTCTCCAGCAGGTGCTCGGAGTCCTGCTTCTTGTACTCGTTGTACTTCTTCAGACCGCCGTGGTACTCGTCCATCCAGTTGCGGGCGAAGGTGCCGTCCTGGATCTCGGCGAGGACCTGCTTCATCTCGGCCTTGGTGGCGTCGGTGATGATCCGCGGGCCGGTGATGTAGTCGCCCCACTCGGCGGTCTCGGAGACCGACCAGCGCATCTTCTCCAGGCCGCCCTCGTACATCAGGTCGACGATGAGCTTCAGCTCGTGCAGGCACTCGAAGTAGGCGATCTCCGGCTGGTAACCGGCCTCGACCAGGGTCTCGAAACCGGCCTTGACCAGGGCGGAGGTGCCACCGCAGAGAACGGCCTGCTCGCCGAAGAGGTCGGTCTCGGTCTCCTCGGTGAACGTCGTCTTGATGACGCCGGCGCGGGTGCCGCCGATGCCCTTCGCGTACGACAGCGCCAGCGCGAAGCCGTTGCCGGTGGCGTCCTGCTCGACGGCCACGATGCACGGCACGCCGCGGCCCTCCTCGTACTGACGGCGCACCAGGTGGCCCGGGCCCTTGGGGGCGACCATGCAGACGTCGACGCCGGCCGGGGGCTTGATGAAGCCGTAGCGGATGTTCAGGCCGTGACCGAAGAACAGGGCGTCGCCGTCGTTCAGGTTCGGGGCGATGGACTCCTCGTAGACCTGGGCCTGGATCGGGTCCGGGACCAGGATCATGATGACGTCGGCCTCGGCGGCGGCCTCCGACGGGGTCACCACGCGCAGGCCCTGCTCCTCGGCCTTCGCCTTGGACTTGGAGCCCTCGTGCAGACCGACACGCACGTCGACACCCGAGTCGCGCAGCGACAGCGCGTGGGCGTGACCCTGGCTGCCGTAGCCGATGACCGCGACCTTGCGGCCCTGGATGATGGACAGGTCGGCGTCGGCGTCGTAGAACAGCTCGGCCACTTTGGGTTCTCTCCTTGGTGTGCAGGTGTTGCGTCCCACCGTATGACGGTGGGCGGACGGGAAGTTTCGGGGTCTCGGCATGCGGGCGGGCAACGCGCCGGGAAGGTCCGCCGGCCGCCCGTGTCAAGCCTTACGCAGATCGGTCGAGGGCGCGCAGCGACCGGTCGGTGATCGAACGGGCCCCGCGTCCGATCGCGATGGTGCCGGACTGCACCAGTTCCTTGATGCCGAACGGTTCCAGCATCTTGAGCATCGCGGTGAGCTTCTCGCTGCTGCCGGTGGCCTCGACGGTGACGGCCTCCGGCGAGACGTCGACGGTCTTGGCGCGGAACAGCTGGACGATCTCGACGATCTGGGAGCGCGTCTCGTTGTCGGCACGCACCTTCACCAGAACGAGTTCGCGCTGGACGGCCGAACCCGGCTCCAGTTCGACGATCTTGAGCACCTCGACGAGCTTGTTGAGCTGTTTGGTGACCTGCTCCAGCGGCAGCGCCTCGACACTCACCACGATCGTGATGCGGGAGATGTCGGCGTGCTCGGTGACCCCGACGGCGAGCGAGTCGATGTTGAAGCCGCGGCGGGAGAACAGGGCGGCGATGCGGGCCAGGATGCCCGGCTTGTTCTCCACCAGGACGGAGAGCGTGTGCTTGGACATTTTCTTCTGCGTCTCTCTCTCAGCGTCTCTCTTGGTGTCTCTCGCTCAGTCGTCTTCGTTGTCGCCGAAGTCGGGGCGGACGTCCCGGGCGGCCAGGATCTCGTCGTTGGAGGTGCCGGCGGCGACCATCGGCCACACCATGGCGTCCTCGTGGACGATGAAGTCGACGACGACGGGGCGGTCGTTGATGGAGTTCGCCTCTTCGATGACCTTGTCGAGGTCGTCCGGGGACTCGCACCGGATGGAGTAGCAGCCCATGGCCTCCGACAGCTTGACGAAGTCGGGGACCCGGGTGCCGCGGGCGTCCGGGTTGACGTCGTCGGGCCCGGAGTGCAGCACCGTGTTGGAGTACCGCTGGTTGTAGAAGAGGGTCTGCCACTGGCGGACCATCCCGAGGGCGCCGTTGTTGATGATGGCGACCTTGATCGGGATGTTGTTCAGGGCGCAGGTGGTCAGTTCCTGGTTGGTCATCTGGAAGCAGCCGTCGCCGTCGATCGCCCAGACGGTCCTGCCCGGCCGGCCGGCCTTGGCGCCCATGGCGGCCGGGACCGCGTAGCCCATGGTTCCGGCGCCGCCGGAGTTCAGCCAGGTGGCGGGCTGCTCGTACTGCACGTAGTGCGCGGCCCACATCTGGTGCTGGCCGACGCCCGCCGCGAAGATCGTGTCCTCGGGGGCGAGCTGCCCGATGCGCTCGATGACCTGCTGCGGCGAGAGCGACCCGTTGTCGGGCAGGTCGTAGCCCAGCGGGTACGTCTCGCGCCAGCGGTTCAGGTCCTTCCACCACGCGGTGTAGTCGCCCTGGTGGCCCTCGGCGTGCTCCTTCTGCACCGCCTGGATCAGGTCGGCGATGACCTCGCGGGCGTCGCCGACGATCGGCACGTCGGCGGCGCGGTTCTTGCCGATCTCCGCGGGGTCGATGTCGGCGTGGACGATCTTCGCATACGGGGCGAAGCTGTCCAGCTTGCCGGTGACGCGGTCGTCGAAGCGGGCTCCGAGGGCGACGATCAGGTCGGCCTTCTGCAGCGCGGTGACGGCGGTGACCGCACCGTGCATGCCCGGCATTCCCACGTGCAGCGGGTGGCTGTCGGGGAACGCGCCGAGCGCCATCAGGGTGGTGGTGACGGGCGCTCCGGTGAGCTCGGCGAGCACCTTGAGCTCGGCGGTGGCGTGCGACTTGATGACGCCGCCGCCGACGTAGAGGACGGGCCGCTTCGCGGAGGTGATCAGCTTGGCGGCCTCGCGGATCTGCTTGGCGTGCGGCTTGGTCACCGGACGGTAGCCGGGCAGGTCCATGACCGGCGGCCAGGAGAAGGTGGTCTTCGCCTGGAGTGCGTCCTTGGCGATGTCGACGAGGACCGGGCCCGGGCGGCCGGTGGAGGCGATGTGGAACGCCTGGGCGATCACCCGGGGGATGTCCTCGGCCTTGGTGACGAGGAAGTTGTGCTTGGTGATCGGCATGGTGATACCGACGATGTCCGCCTCCTGGAAGGCGTCCGTGCCGATCGAGGAGGACGCGACCTGCCCGGTGATCGCCACGAGCGGCACCGAGTCCATGTGCGCGTCCGCGATCGGCGTCACCAGGTTCGTCGCACCCGGGCCGCTCGTCGCCATGCAGACGCCGACCTTGCCGGTGGCCTGCGCGTAGCCGGTGGCCGCGTGGCCCGCGCCCTGCTCGTGCCGGCACAGGACGTGGCGCACCCGGGTGGAGTCCATCAGCGGGTCGTAGGCCGGCAGGATCGCGCCACCGGGGATGCCGAATACCGTGTCAGCGCCGACCTCCTCAAGCGAGCGGATGAGGGACTTGGCACCCGAGACGTGCTCGACGGTCGGGGTGTGCTGTCCTCCGGAACGGGGCCGCGGCTGCGGATGGTGGGCCCCGGTGGCCTGCTCGGTCATCGGCATTCTCTTCTCGATGCTGAGGGTTTTTGCGAGGTTCGTACGGGTTTTCGCTGCCGTACGTCTGGTGCTGGTGCAACAAAAAACCCCTCGTGCCAAAAGGCAAGCGAGGGGAGCGCGCCGGTGTGGTCGCTGGGGATTCCGGATCGTCCTCCGGTGGGTCCCAGCTCAGCCGACGCGCTGTCCAAGTACGAGAATTCGGGTGCGCATGGAACTGACCCTCCCTCTGACGCGCACCACGTGTCAAGTGGGTGGGACGGGAGTCTCATTATGTGAGCGTAGGCCACTTCCGCCTCCGAGCACGGCGGGTACACCGGCAGGCACACCACCGGTGTACACCCCCGGGGCCCTCCCCGCGAACGCCGGCTCTGCAGGTGCGTGCGGAACCGGATAGTGGCCGGAGCCGAGCGCCCGGCGCAGCCGGTACTCGTCCACCGGGCCGGAGAACGCCATGCCCATCCCGTGCGTGCACCCCATCGCGCGGAGCGCCGTGACCTGCTCGGGCAGGTCCACGCCCTCGGCCACGGACTGCAGGCCGAGATCGCAGGCGATCCGCAGCAGCCCACTGGTGATCTTGTGCAGGCGGGCCGACTCGACGACCCCCTCGACCAGGCTGCGGTCGAGCTTGAGCACGTCGACGGGGAGCTTGCGCAGCGCCGTGATCGCCGCGTAGCCGCTGCCGAAGCCGTCCAGCGCGATCCGGACACCGTGCCGGCTGAGCGCGGTGAGCCGCCGCTCCAGCTCGTCCAGCGGGACCCTGGGGTCGGTGTCGGACAGCTCCAGGAGCAGCGCCCCCGAGGGCAGCCCGTGCCGGGCGAGCAGGGACTCCACCGACCCGAGCGGCGAGGACCGGTCGAGCAGCCGCCGGGCGGACGTCCGGACGGCGACCGGCACCACGAGCCCGCCGGCGGCCCGCTCGGCGGCCTGCTCGACCGCCTCCTGGAGGATCCAGCGGTCCAGCTCGGCCGTCTTGTCGCTGTCCTCGGCGACCCGCAGGAACTCGGCCGGCGTGAACAGCACCCCCTGCGAGGAGCGCCAGCGTGCCTGGGCCGAGACCGATTCGATCCTGCCGTTCTCCAGGCACACCACGGGCTGGTGCAGCAGCGCGAACTCGCCGTCGTGCAGGGCGGCCCGCAGCCGGGTGGCCAGCTCCGCCTTGCGTACGACGTCCTGCTGCATCTGCGGCTTGTACAGCTTGACGCGGCCCTTTCCGGCCGACTTGGCGCGGTACATCGCCAGGTCGGCGTTGCGCAGCAACTCGCCCGCGCCGAGACCCGGTTCGGCGAAGGCGACGCCGATGGACGCGTTGACACGGACATCGTTGCCGTCAATGGCGTACGGCTGGGAGAGGGTCACCCTGAGGCGGTCGGCGAGCTCCAGGATGTGCCGCTCCCGGGCACTGCGGTCACGGGTGCCGTCGCCGACGATCAGCGCGGCGAACTCGTCGCCGCCCAGCCGGGACGCGGTGTCGCCCTGGCGGACCGCTTCCTGGAGTCTGCGCGCGGCCTGGACGAGCAGTTCGTCCCCGGCCTGGTGCCCGATCGTGTCGTTGACGGCCTTGAACCCGTCCAGGTCGATGAAGAGCACCGCCGTGTTCCTCAGGGCCGGGCCCCGGTCGGAGGAGCGGCGCCCGGACAGGGCCTGCTGCACGCGCCGGGTGAACAGGGCGCGGTTGGGCAGGTCGGTGAGCGGGTCGTGCTCGGCGTTGTGCTGCAGCTGCGCCTGCAGGCGCACTCTCTCGGTCACGTCCCGGCTGTTGAAGATGAGGCCGCCGTGGTGACGGTTGACGGTTGACTCGACGTTGAGCCAGCCGCCCTCGCCGGACCGGAACCGGCACTCGATGCGGGTGGTGGGTTCCTCCGCGGAGCTGGCGGCGAGGAAGCGGCGCACCTCGTGCACCACGCAGCCCAGGTCCTCCGGGTGGATGAGGCTGGCCAGTTCCGAACCCACCAGGTCGTCGGCGGACCGGCCGTAGACCCCGGCGGCGGCCGGGGAGACGTACCGGAGCATGCCGTTCGGCGCGGCGATCATGATGACGTCGCTGGAGCCCTGCACCAGGGAGCGGAAGTGGTTCTCCTGCTGTGCCAGTTCCTGGGTGAGGGTGATGTTGTCGAGCAGCATGATGCCCTGGCGCACGACGAGCGCGAGGACCACGCAGCCGGCGGTGATCAGGACGACGTGGTCCGGACTGCGGCCGTTCAGGACGTTGTAGAGGATACCCAGGGTGCACACGGCGGCGGCCAGGTACGGGGTGAGCGCGGCCAGGGAGCCGGTGATCGGCCGGCCGGCCGGGTACCGGCTGTGATCACCTCCCGGGGCAGGCGCCGGCGGCTGCTTGGCCGCCGGGGCACGGCCACCGGGCACGTGCTCGTGGACCACGCGCGTGTGCCCCTCGGGATCCTGGGCGCCCTGTGGCCGGGGTGCGGCCCAGGGGGCGTACGCGAGCAGCAGCGAGCCGGCGAACCAGCCCGCGTCCAGCAGCTGGCCGGAGTGGTAACTGCTGTGCAGCAGCGGCGAGGTGAACAGTGCGTCGCACATCACGGTCAGGGCGAGGGCGCCGATCGCGGTGTTCACCGCGGTGCGGTTGCCGGGCGAGCGCCGGAAGTGCAGCGCCAGCACCATGCTGACCAGGGCGATGTCCAGCAGCGGGTAGGCCAGCGAGAGCGCGGTGTGCGCGACGCTGGGCCCGTCGAACCGGGCGGCCTGGGCGAGCGCGAGGCTCCACGACAGGGTGAGCAGCGAGCCGCCGATCAGCCAGGCGTCCAGCGCCAGGCAGATCCAGCCGGCCCTGGTCACCGGCCGCTTGGCCAGCACCAGCAGGCCGACGATGGCGGGCGGCGCGAAGCACAGGAAGAACAGGTCGGCGTAGCTGGGGCTGGGCACGGGCCGGTGGAGCACGACCTCGTACCATCCCCAGACAGCGTTGCCCAGGGCCGCCATCGCCGAGGAGAGGGCGAACAGCAGCCAGGCAGGTCGAAAGCGGACCCGCGGGGAGCGGGCGTAGAAGAAGCACGACACGGCGGCGGTGCCGGCGGCCGCGGTCAGACCGAAGTCACCCATGAACAGGGCGATCTGGTTCGAGCCCCAGTCGAACGCGGAACCGACGGCGTATCCCGCGCAGATCAGGGCCAGGACGAGTTGGCGGACCACGCCGGTCCCGCCGCCGGCGGCCGGCGGCCGGGGGTGCGGCTTCCCCGCCGGAGGCTGTGCCCGCAGCGCTCCGGGGAGGGTGGTCGTCACAGGCGTCGGCGTCGTCACCGGACCCTCCCGATCCGCACCGCCCCCGGGTCCCGCGGGTCCCGGTGCGCTGGGTGAGCGTGCCTCCTGCGTCCGCTGGGCCTGCGGTGGTGGTGATGGCTGGTGTGGTGGCCGCGTCTGCGCGCAGCCGTGCGCCAGGGTCGCCGCCGGCGGCTCCGCCGCGTCGGATCGTTCGTCCATAGGCCGTGCATCGCCCGTCGCCCCCCTCACAAATCTGAAATGTCCATCCCCGGCGCCGTACGGTGCGCGGCGCAGCCCCTTCCGGGACGATACACCAGTCTCGTCACTCAGGGACATAGCTTCTCTACGCTCCGTGACGACCAGCGGCTATGCGTGCACGCACCGCGCCCGGAGGGTCGCGGACCGTACCGGAAGCGGATTACACGCGTATTGCCGTGATGGTCAGTTGTCGTTGGATCCCGTCGTCAAAATCACGTTGCGCAACGGCTCCCGGTTCACGAAACGGTTCAACTGCTCGGCGACGAGACGCTTGGCGCGCGGCAGGAAGGCCGAGGTGGGGCCGCCGACATGAGGGCTGATCAGCACGCCGGGCGCCTGCCACAAGGGGTGTCCGGCCGGCAGCGGCTCGGGGTCGGTGACGTCCAGGGCGGCGGTGAGGCGGCCGCTCTCCAGCTCGGCGAGGAGGGCCTTGGTGTCCACGACGGGCCCGCGCGCGACGTTCACGAGCAGTGCGCCGTCCTTCATCCCTGCGAGGAACTCCGCGTTGACCAGGCCGCGCGTGGTGTCCGTGAGGGGCGTGGTGAGGATGACGACATCGGCTTCCGGAAGCAGATTCGGCAGTTCGGTGAGCGGGTGCACGGGACCGCGCGCCGAGGCGCGCCCGGAGCGCGCGACGCGCGCCACCCGCGCAACCTCGAAGGGCACGAGCCGGTCCTCCACGGCCGCGCCGATGGCGCCGTAGCCGACGATGAGGACGGACTTGTCGGCGAGGGCCTGGTAGAAGCCGCTCTGCCAGTGTTCCTGCTGCTGGGCGCGGACGAATCCCGGGATGCCCCGCAGGGACGCCAGCGTGAGCGCGAGCGCGAGTTCGGCGGTGCTCGCCTCGTGCACACCGCGGGCGTTGCAGAGCTGCACCCCGGGGACGATCAGGTCGAGGGCCGCGGTCATGTCGTCGACGCCCGCGGTGAGGGTCTGGATGAGCCGGACGTTGCGCATCTGTGCCAGCGGGCGCACCTTGACGGGCTGCCGCTTCATGTAGGGGACGACGTACACGGCGCAGTCCGCGGGGTCACCGGGAAAGTCCTGGTCGCCGTTCCAGAAGAGGTAGTCGAGGCCGTCGGGCAGGTCCGTGAACTCGTCGGGCGGGATGGGCAGCCATGCGTCTCGGGTCATGGTCAGGAGGCTATGTCAGGGGTGTGACGGCGGGCGGGTTAGGTTGGGGTCCCAAGAAGGAGGTTCACGGGCTGGTGGAGCGCAGGACGATCGGCGCGGGGGCGCTCGCGGTGGGGGCCGTCGGACTCGGGTGCATGCCGATGAGCTGGGCGTACAGCGGGTCGCGGCAGCGGGGTGACGAGTCGCTGAGAGCGGTGCACCGGGCGCTGGACCTGGGCGTGACACTCCTTGACACGGCAGACATGTACGGTCCGTTCACCAACGAGCTGCTGCTGGGGCGGGTGCTCAGGGAACGGCGTGCGGAGGCCTTCGTGTCGACGAAGGTGGGGCTGCTGGTGGGCGACCAGCACATCGTGGCCAACGGCCGGCCCGGCTATGTGAGGCGCGCCTGCGACGCGTCGCTGCGGCGGCTGCAGACCGATGTCATAGACCTCTACCAGCTGCACCGCGCCGACCCCGAGGTTCCCGTCGAGGAGACCTGGGGCGCGATGGCGGAGTTGGTGCAGGCGGGAAAGGTGCGGGCACTGGGGTTGTGCGCCGTGGGGGCGCGTGGGGGGCGCAGGTCCGGCGCGCGGCTGCATGACGCGACCCTGCGGCAACTGCAGCGGGTGCAGCAGGTGTTTCCGGTGACCGCGGTCGAGGCGGAGCTGTCGGTGTGGTCGCCGGAGGCGCTGGAGTCGCTGCTGCCGTGGTGCGCGGCGCGCGGGGTGGGGTTCCTCGCGGCGATGCCGCTGGGCAACGGCTTCCTGACCGGGTCGCTCACGCCGGGCGAGGGGTTCGAGCCGGACGATCTGCGTGCGCGGCACCCGCGCTTCACGGCGGAGATGATGGCGGCGAACCAGCCGATCGTGGCGGGGCTGCGGAGGATCGCGGGCCGGCAGGAGCGCGACGGTGTCACCGCGGCTCAGGTGGCGCTGGCGTGGGTGCTGGCGCAGGGGGCGCATGTGGTGCCGGTGCCGGGGGCGAAGCAGGGGCGTTGGGTGGCCGAGAACGCCGGTGCGGTGGAGGTCCGGCTGACGGCGGAGGATCTGGCGGAGCTGGGCGGGCTGCCTGCTGCGCAGGGCTCTTGGGACTAGCCCGGAGACTGCCGTGCTCTGCCGGTGGTCCGGTGCGGCGCCGTGGGGGCTGGTCGCGCAGTTCCCCGCGCCCCTTTCGGGGCGCTGCCAGCGGGCATTCGCCTCAGGATCCGCCCGGCAGCCCCGCACCCCTTTCGGGGCGCTGTCAGCGGCGTTCACCTCAGGATCCGCCGGTAGGCCCCGCCCCCCTGACGGGGTGCGTTGTACTACCGTCGGTCGGAGGTGCCGAGGCCTGTACGAAGGGATCGTGATCGTGCGACGTCGAGGTGGGGCCGCGGTGTTGGCCATGGCCGGCGTGCTGCTGGTGGCGGGCTGTTCCTCCGGGGGCGGGGGTGGGGGCCTGCCCACTCCGTCCTGGGCCGGGGGGTCGTCGGCGAACTCCTCCGGGGCCTCCCCGTCGGCCGGGGCCACCGAGTCCGCCGCGCCCGCCGCGGGGGCGGTGAAAGTGCTGCGTACGGTCACGACGGGGTTGAAGTCGCCCTGGGGGCTGGCGCCGTTGCCGGACGGGGCGGGGCTGCTGGTGTCCGACCGGGACGACGGGACGATCAGCAAGGTCGACGAGAAGACCGGGAAGATCACGGAGCTGGGGGTCGTCTCCGGGGTGTCCGCGGCCGGTGAGGGAGGTCTGCTGGGGATCGCGCTCTCCCCCGACTTCGCCTCCGACCACATGATCTACGCGTACTTCACGTCGGCCTCCGACAACCGCGTCGTCCGCATGCTCTGGGACGAGAGCAAGCCGGCCAAGGAGCAGCTGGGCGCCCCCGACACGATCTTCAAGGGGATCCCGAAGGGGTACATCCACAACGGCGGGCGGATCGCGTTCGGCCCGGACGGCATGCTCTACGCCGGGACCGGGGAGAGCGGACAGCGGGGGCTCGCGCAGGACAGGAAGTCGCTCGGCGGCAAGATCCTGCGGCTGACGCCGGAGGGCGACCCGGCCCCCGGCAACCCGTTCCCGGACTCCCCCGTCTACACCTACGGCCACCGCAACGTGCAGGGCCTCGCCTGGGACGACAAGCAGCGGCTGTTCGCCTCGGAGTTCGGCCAGGACACCTGGGACGAGCTGAACGCGATCAAGCCCGGCGGCGACTACGGCTGGCCGAACGCGGAGGGCAGGTCGTCGGACCCGAAGTACGTCAGTCCGATCGCCCAGTGGCACACCGACGACGCCTCCCCGAGCGGTATCGCCTATGTCGACGGCGTGATCTGGATGGCGGGGCTCAAGGGGCAGCGGCTGTGGCGCATCCCGCTGGACGGCACCACCGCGGCCGCGGCTCCGCAGGCCTTCCTCACCGGCGAGTACGGCCGGCTGCGCACGGTCGTGGCGGCCGGCGGCGACAAGGTGTGGCTGGTGACCAGCAACACCGACGGGCGGGGCAAGCCGAAGCCGGGCGACGATCGGATCCTGGAGCTGGAGGTGAAGTAGCCGGCGCGGGCGGCGCCGCTCACCCCTCGTCGTCCCCGGAGTCCACCGCGGGCTCGTCCTTGGGGTCCGCCACGGGGTCGTCCTCGGGCTCCACCGCCGGCTCCTCCTGCGGAAGCCGTATGACGACCTTGCCGGAGGCTAGGTCTATGGGCCCGCGTCCTGGATCCGCGTCCCCCACGTCCTCCCGGGTCAGCTCCAGCCGCTTCTGCTCCTCGTGGGTGTGTTTGCGGCCGGGTGTGAACAGCTCCTCGAACATGTTGAACACGGTGCCTCCTCTGCCGTCCCCTTACCTGGTCGGGTCGAGGGCCTCGGCGGGGAACATCCCCAGTCTGTGCGCCACCGCCGCCGCCTCGCCCCTCCCTGCAACGCCCAGCTTGCCGAGAATGTTCGACACGTGGACGCTCGCGGTCTTCGGGGAGATGAAGAGCTCCTCGGCTATCTGGCGGTTGGTACGCCCGGCCGAGACCAGGCGCAGGACGTCGCGCTCCCGGCTGGTGAGGCCGAGGCTCTCGGCAGGGTCGAGGACCGGGCGGGCGGCGCGGGCGGCGAGGGTGAGGCGGGCGCGCTGGGCGAGGAGGGCGACGGCCTCGGCGAGCGGGCGGGCGCCGAGGTGGTCGGCGACGGCCCCGGCCAGCCGGAGGAGTTCCCTCGCGCGGTCGCGTTCGTCGTCCCCGCCGGCCTCTTCGAGCAGGGCCTGGGCGAGGCGGCGGCGGACCCGGGCGAGGTCGTAGGGGCGGTCCAGGCGCTCGAAGTCGGTGACCACGTCCGACCAGACCGCGGCGGTGCCGGTGCCCCGGGCCCGGTGCAGCTCGGCGCGGGTCCAGCGCTCGTACGCCTGCCACAGGGGTGCGCCGGTGGCGAGCTTGCGGGTGGTCTCGGCGAGCCGGTCGAGGGTCCCGGCGCGGCCGTCGGCCGCCGCGGGCAGGGCGCGGGCGTCGGCCTCGGCGGTGGCGGCGGCCAGCAGCAGGGGCCAGCCGTAGCGGTGGGTGCCGGGCGGGAAGCCGGCCGCCAGGGTGCGGGCCAGCTCGGCGCGGGCGTCGAGGAGTCTGCCCTCCGCGGCGGCGACGCCGATCGCGATCCGGGCGACCGGCAGCTGGGCCTGGGGCATCGGGTCGTGGGTGCCGTAGTGGGCGCGCGCGATGGCCAGCCGGCGGGCGGCCTCGGCCGTGTCGCCGCGGGCGAGGGCGATATGGGCCAGGTGCAGGGCGCCGGCGCCCCGGGGCTTGGCGCTGGCCGCGGAACCGAGGGCGCCCGCGGCGGCTTCGGCGGCCTCGTCCCACCGGCCGAGCGCGTACAGCGACTCGGAGAGGTTGCCCCAGACCCATGCCTCGGCGTCCAGCAGGCCGTACCGCCGGGTGAAGGCGATGCCCTCGCGCTGGATCGGCACCGCCTCGCGGGAGCGGCCGACCGACTCCAGCTCGGAGGGGAGGTTCGTGTAGGCGCGGCCCGCGACATGGGCGACGCCTTCCTGGAGCGCGGCGTCCTTGACGCGCTCCAGCTCCGCGAGGCCGCCGTCGACGTCGCCCGCGTCGACCATGAGGGTGCCCAGGGTGACGCGCGCGTTGAGCTCGATCTCGCGGGCGCCCACCATCCGCGCGTACTCCACGGCCCGCTCGGCGGCGGCGAAGGCCTCGGGGCCCGGCTCGTGCAGCATGGACCAGGCGGCGGCGTTCGCCAGCACGTCGGCGTGCACCTCGGACGGCGGCAGGCCGCGCACCAGGTCCTGGGCGGTGCCGAGTTCCTGCCGGCCGTCGCCGCGGGCGAGTCCTTGGACCAGCCGGGAGCGCTGCACCCAGAACCAGGCGGCGCGCTGCGGGTCGTGCTCGTCCTCGAGGATCCGCAGCGCCTTCTTGGTGATCTTCAGGGCGCGTTCGCGCTCCCCGCAGAAGCGGCCGGCGACGGCCGCCTCCGCCATCAGGTCCAGGTAGCGCAGCGGGGTGGTGGCGGGATCGCAGCCGCAAGGAGGGTAGACGTCGGTGTAGTCGACGGGGCGCAGGGCCGCGCGGACCTCCTCGGGGGCCGTGTCCCACAGCTCCATCGCCCGCTCCAGGAGCCGCAGTTGTTCGCTGTACGCGTGCCGGCGGCGGGCCACGACGGAGGCGTCGAGGGCGGCGGGCAGGGCCTTGGCCGGGTCGTGGGCCTGGTACCAGTAGCTGGCCAGGCGGGTCACGCGCGCGTCGGCCGGCACCAGCTGGGGGTCGGCCTCCAGGGCCTCGGCGTAGCGGCGGTTGAGCCGGGAGCGTTCGCCGGGCAGCAGGTCGTCGGCGACGGCCTCGCGGACCAGGGAGTGCCGGAAACGGTAGCCGTCTCCGGCCGGGGTGGCGGTGAGGAGGTTGGCGCCGACGGCGGCCCGAAGCGCCTCGATCAGGTCGTCCTCGGCGAGCTGGGCGACGGCGGCCAGCAGCCGGTACTCGACGGTGGAGCCGCCCTCGGCGACGATCCGGGCGACCCGCTGGGCGCTCTCGGGCAGGGCCTCGACCCGGACCAGGAGCAGGTCGCGCAGTGAGTCGGTGAGCCCGGTGCGGCAGGCCTCGGCCCCGGCCACGGCGAGTTCCTCGACGAAGAAGGCGTTGCCGTCGGAGCGTTGGAAGATGTCGTCGACCTGGGCGGGGTCGGGTTCGGCGGCGAGGATGCCGGCGATCTGGCGGCCGACCTCCTCGCGGGTGAACCGGGCGAGTTCGAGGCGGCGGACGGTGCGCAGCCGGTCGAGTTCGGCGAGCAGGGGGCGCAGCGGGTGGCGGCGGTGGATGTCGTCGGAGCGGTAGGTGGCGAGGACGACGAGCCGGCCGGTGCGCAGGGTGCGCAGCAGGTAGGCGAGGAGGTGGCGGGTGGAGGCGTCGGCCCAGTGCAGGTCCTCCAGGGCGACCACCACCGTGCGCTCGGCGGCGACCCGCTCCAGGAGGCGCGCGGTGAGCTCGAAGAGGCGGGCCATGCCCTGTTCGTCGTGACGGCCGGCGGTGGTCTCGCCGAGTTCGGGCAGCAGCCGGGCGAGCTCGTCCTCCTGGCCCGCGGCGGCCTCGGCCAGTTCGTCGGGCAGGGCGGCCCGCAGCGCGCGCAGCGCGGCGGAGAAGGGGGCGAACGGCAGCCCGTCGGCGCCGATCTCCACGCAGCCGCCGAGGGCGACGACCGCGCCTTTGCGGCAGGCGGCGGTGGCGAACTCCTCGACCAGCCGGGTCTTGCCGACACCGGCCTCGCCGCCGAGCAGCAGCACCTGCGGCTCGGCGGCCCCGGCACGCTCCAGCGCGTCGTTCAGTGTGTCCAACTCGTCGTTGCGGCCTACGAAGACGGGACTCACGGACCTGGTTTCCACAGGCCAGAGCATCGCATGGGCCGCGGAGCCGACGGCAGCGGTTTTCCACAGCACCGGTGCGCTTGTCGTACCGGTGGACGGCAACGGGGGAAGCCGGTGGCCGACCCCCGTGCGGCCACCGGCTTCCCCGTTCCCGGTCTCCGGGCGGTCTGTCCCGCCCGGACCTCCCGTGTTCACGCGGCGCGCGGGAGCCGGCGCCGGTCACGGCGGTCGGTATGGGCCTCCGGCACCGCCAGGGCGTCCGCCGTCGCCGTGGTGTGCCCTGCCGCCCCGGCTGCCCCGGCCTCGCGGCGGGCGGCGCGGCGGGAGCGGACGGCCTCGCGGGCGAGACGGGCGTCCGCGGCCTGCCGGCGCAGTTCGGCGGATCGGATCCGGTGGAGTTCGTACTCGAACATGGTGGTGTCCCTTGTGAGATCGGGTGATCGGGCTTCGCTTTCCGCGATGCCTCCACCTTCGTCTCCCAGGGGGGTACGCCACATCGGGAGAGTTCCGCATCTTCGCGGGGCCGCCGGACCCCGGACACGCGTAAGGGGCCTCAGACCGTCCGTAAGGTGCTTACGGACGCCCTAAGGCCCCTCCGGCCTGGGCCGTCGTGGTCGGCTCAGCCGGTCGACGGCAGCCCGAGGAGCGCGTCGGAGTACTTGAGGACGGCGAGCAGCAGGCCGATGACACCGAGCGCGACACCCGCCCAGGCGACCGACTTGATCCACGGCGCCTGCGGCCTGCCGGGGGCACCGAAGGCGGGCCGGGCCAGCACCACGACGCCGGTGACCAGCGCGGCCAGCGCGAACAGGCCGGCCCACAGCGCGGTGGTCGCCCACGCGTCGCCGTACACCTCCTTGACCTGCTTGGCGACGCTCGCGGTCGACGAGGTCTGGAGCTGGCCGACGAGGGTCTCGCGGGCGGCGGCCACCGTCCCGATCCAGCCGCCCGTCAGGGAGACCAGGCCGAGCGCGACGGAGACGACGGCGGCGGCACCCTGGCCGACCCCGGACGGCCCCTCGGACTCGGCCAGGTCCCCGGCGAGTTCCGCGTCGCCCTCCAGGTCCTCGGCGTTCTCGGCGCTCTCCGTGTCGTCGGCGTTCTCCGCGACGAGGCCGGTGTCCGCACCGTCGGCGGCCGCCGCCTCCGGCACGTCGTCGGCGCTCTTGGTGACGCTCACCTTCTCCTCGTCGGTCGTGGCCTCGGCGCCCGTCTCGGCACCGGTCTCGTCAGCTGTCTTGGTTCCCATGTCCGGCACCGTACGGATCCTGTCTGAGAGGCGTCTTAATGATCGTTCGCAGCGGCACGCGCGCGTGCTTCACGCCATTCCGGGGCGAGGATCGACCACACCTCCAGGTCGTGCCGTACGCCACCATAGGGGTGCGCCTGACGGCGTACGCCATCGCGGGTCATCCCCAGCCGCCGGGCCACGTTCAGGCTGGGCTCGTTGCCCGAGGCGGCGACCCACTCGATCCGGTGGATACCGCGCTGGTCGACCGCGAAGTCGAGCAGGACCCGCATCGCGCGCGTGACGAGTCCGCGCCCGGTGCCGGCCGGCTCCAGCCAGCAGCCGACCTCGGCGTTCCCGTGTTCGGCGTCGAAGTTCAGGAAGAGCACCCCGCCGACGAGCGTGCCCTGGAGCCACAGGCCGTGCAGGGAGCCGGTGTCGGCGGCGCGCATGTCGGCGTACCGCTGGAGCATGGCCCGTGCGGCGGGCACGTCCGTCTCCTTGGAGCCGAAGGAGATGAACTGTCCGATGAACTCCCGCCCGCGCTCCAGGTGGGCCAGGAACTCCTCGGCGTGCCAGGGCTCCAGTGGGCGCAGTTCGGCGCCGTCGCCCAGGGATATCGCGTACATCGTTCTTCTCCAGTTCCACCGCGTGCTCGACCGGCACGTCGAGCCTCTCATGTGCGGCCCCGTGCCCGGGCGGCCCGCTGCCGGTCCGGGGCGGGTGCGTCAGTCGAACTGGTCGCCGAGAGCCATGATCATGACCCCCAGGATCATCAGCCAGAGGGCCCAGCGGGTGCGGCCGCGGGCCCCCAGCACCGCCGCGAACACGCACACGGCGGATCCGGTGCCGTAGGCGGCCGGCACCAGGGCGGGCACACCCCCGCCCACCTTCATCAGCGCGGCGGTGAGCCCCATCAGGGCCAGCAGCGCCCCGGTCACGGTGGCGGTCCAGCGAGCCCGGCGGGCGTCCTCGTAGAGGTCCTCGTCCTCCTCGTCGGCGGCCTGCGCCCCGGGTGTCCCTGGTTGGGCGTCGGATTCGGCGTGTGCGGTCATGGCGCGCGAGCGTACTGCCCGCACCTGGGGAAACCGGCTGCGAACCAGGTGGACAACTGCCGGCTTCCGCTGGTCAGCCTCCGTCGGCCCCTCGCCGACGACCGAAGCGGGTGCATTGTCTGACGGTCCGAACGAGCTCCTGCGCATCGCCTTCCACTACGAAGATCACAGGGAGCCCGTTCAGTCATGTCCGACGCCGTCTCTCCCGCACCGTCGAAGGACGCCTCTCCCACTGACCGCCTGCCCCTCCCCCGCTGTCCGCTCAGCGGTACGGCCCCCGCTGGACCGTCGAGAACCAGACGGGCCCGCACGCCCTGTGGCTGCGGAATGGCCGGCCCCCGCCCTCGGCCTGGACGCTCTGCGCCCCTGCGCGCGCGTGCTCGGCCTGGGCTGCGGCCGGGCGATGACCTCGGTCTTCCTGGCCAGGGAGTTGCGCGCGCAGGTCACCGCCGCGGACCTGTGGATCGGGCCCGACGACGACGCCCGGCGAATCGCCGAGGCCGGGAGGCCGCCGACTGGCGGCGGATCGCCGAGGCCGGGAGGCCGCCGACTGGCTGGAGGACGGCCGGCGCGACTGGCTGCTGTGGAGCGAGGTGTGTGCCGCGCAGAGCCCGGACCCGGAGACGGCCCGGATGGCCCGGGAGTCGGTGGAGGCGGTGCAGGCGGACCGGGGGCAACCGCTCGGCTTCGCCCGGATCGTGGGCCGCCGCCTGTGACGCGGTACGGCCCCGGAGGCGCTGCCTCCGGGGCCGTACCAGGTGCCTGGCGCTCGCTCAGCCCTCGCTGACGCCGAGCTTCTCCAGGATCAGCTCCTTGACACGGGCCGCGTCGGCCTGGCCACGGGTCGCCTTCATGACCGCGCCGACCAGGGCACCGGCCGCGGCCACCTTGCCGCCGCGGATCTTGTCGGCGACGCCCGGGTTGCCGGCGATGGCCTCCTCGACGGCGGTGGTCAGCGCGCCCTCGTCGGAGACGACCTTCAGGCCGCGCTTGTCGACGACCTCGTCCGGGGTGCCCTCGCCCGCGAGGACGCCCTCGATGACCTGGCGGGCCAGCTTGTCGTTCAGGTCACCCTTCGTGACGAGCTCGGTGACCCGGGCGACCTGCGCCGGGGTGATCGCCAGCTCGTCGAGCGAGGTGCCCGACTCGTTGGCGCTGCGCGCCAGTTCGCCCATCCACCACTTGCGGGCGGAGGCCGCGTCGGCCCCGGCGTCGATGGTGGCGACGATCAGGTCCAGCGCGCCGGCGTTGATGATCGCCTGCATCTCCACCGCGGAGACACCCCACTCGGCGAGCAGCCGGTTGCGGCGGGCCAGTGGCATCTCCGGCAGCGCGGCGCGGATCTCCTCGACCCACTCGCGCGAGGGCGCCACGGGGACCAGGTCGGGCTCCGGGAAGTACCGGTAGTCCTCGGCCTCCTCCTTCACGCGGCCCGAGGTCGTCGACCCGGTGTCCTCGTGGAAGTGCCGGGTCTCCTGCACGATCGTGCCGCCGGAGGACAGCACGGCCGCGTGCCGCATGATCTCGAAGCGGGCCGCGCGCTCCACGGACCGCAGCGAGTTCACGTTCTTGGTCTCGGAACGCGTGCCGAACTTCTCGGTGCCGTGGGGGCGCAGCGACAGGTTCACGTCGCAGCGCATCTGGCCCATCTCCATGCGGGCCTCGGAGACACCGAGCGCCCGGATGAGCTCGCGCAGCTCACGGACGTACGCCCGCGCGACCTCGGGAGCCCGCTCGCCCGCGCCCTCGATCGGCTTGGTGACGATCTCGATGAGCGGGATGCCCGCGCGGTTGTAGTCGAGCAGGGAGTGGGACGCGCCGTGGATACGGCCGGTGGCACCGCCGACGTGCGTCGACTTGCCGGTGTCCTCCTCCATGTGGGCGCGCTCGATCTGTACGCGGAAGGTCTCGCCGTCCTCCAGCTGGACGTCCAGGTAGCCGTTGAAGGCGATCGGCTCGTCGTACTGGGAGGTCTGGAAGTTCTTCGGCATGTCCGGATAGAAGTAGTTCTTCCGGGCGAAGCGGCACCACTCGGCGATCTCGCAGTTCAGCGCGAGGCCGATCTTGATGGCGGACTCGACGCCGGTCGCGTTGACGACCGGGAGCGCGCCGGGCAGGCCGAGGCAGGTCGGGCAGGTCTGCGAGTTGGGCTCGGCGCCCAGCTCGGTCGAACAGCCGCAGAACATCTTGGTGCTGGTGCCGAGTTCGACATGGACCTCGAGGCCCATGACGGGGTCGTAGGACGCCAGCGCGTCCTCGTACGACACCAGGTCGGTCGTGGTGGTCACGGTGAAACTTCCCTCTCAGCCCAGCAGGACGTCGTCGTCGCCCAGCCGCTTCAGCTCGCGGTACAGCAGGGCGAAACCGGTGACGATCGCGACGGCGGACACGGTGGCGTCGATGAGCCGGAGCGTGTCGTGCTCGGCGCGGGCCTTCTTGATCTGCTTGGCGACACCGACCGCGCCGAACGCGGTGGTGGCCATGGACAGGTACGTACCGGACTTCGACTTCTTGAAGCCCTTGGCCTTCGACAGTGCGTTGCTCACAGCGACGGTGCCTCCTCCAGGAGCGGGTGACCCCACCTTTCCACGAAGGCGGCCTCGACGGCGGCGCCGACCTTGTAAAGACGGTCGTCCTTCAGCGCCGGGGCGATGATCTGCAGGCCCACCGGGAGATTGTCCTCCGGGGCGAGACCGCAGGGCAGCGACATCGCCGCGTTGCCCGCGAGGTTCGTCGGGATGGTGCACAGGTCGGCCAGGTACATCGCCATCGGGTCGTCGGCGCGCTCGCCGATCGCGAAGGCGGTGGTCGGCGTCGTGGGCGACACAATGACGTCCACCTGCTCGAAGGCCTTTTCGAAGTCGCGCGTGATGAGCGTGCGGACCTTCTGGGCGGAGCCGTAGTACGCGTCGTAGTAACCGCTGCTCAGCGCGTAGGTCCCGAGCATGATGCGGCGCTTGACCTCGGGGCCGAAGCCCGCCTCACGGGTGAGCGAGGTGACCTCTTCGGCGGAGTGGCTGCCGTCGTCGCCGGTCCGCAGGCCGTAGCGCAGGCCGTCGAAGCGGGCGAGGTTGCTCGAACACTCGCTGGGCGCGATCAGGTAGTACGCCGACAGCGCCAGGTCGAAGGACGGGCAGTCCAGCTCGACGATCTCGGCGCCCAGCTCCTTCAGCAGTGCGACGGACTCGTCGAACCGCTGGATGACGCCGGCCTGGTAGCCCTCGCCGCGGAACTGCTTGACCACGCCGACGCGCATGCCCGCGACGCTGCCGTTGCGGGCGGCCTCGACGACCGGCGGAACGGGCGCGTCGATGGAGGTCGAGTCCATCGGGTCGTGCCCGGCGATGACCTCGTGCAGGAGCGCCGCGTCCAGGACCGTACGGGCGCACGGGCCGCCCTGGTCCAGGGAGCTGGAGAAGGCGACCATGCCGTACCGCGACACCGCGCCGTACGTGGGCTTGACGCCGACCGTGCCGGTGACGGCGGCCGGCTGGCGGATGGAGCCGCCGGTGTCGGTGCCGATGGCGAGCGGCGCCTGGAACGAGGCGAGGGCCGCGGACGAGCCGCCGCCGGAACCACCGGGGATCTTGGTCAGGTCCCACGGGTTGCCGGTGGGCCCGTACGCGCTGTTCTCGGTGCTCGACCCCATGGCGAACTCGTCCATGTTGGTCTTGCCGAGGATGACCACGTCGGCGGCCTTCAGCCGCTTCGTGAGCGTCGCGTCGTACGGCGGGATCCAGCCCTCGAGGATCTTCGAGCCGACGGTGGTCGGCACGCCCTCGGTGGTGAAGATGTCCTTGAGCGCGAGCGGCACGCCGGCGAGCGGGCCGAGCTTCTCGCCCCGCGCCTTCTTCGCGTCGACGGCGCGGGCCTGCGCCAGGGCGCCCTCACGGTCGACGTGCAGGAAGGCGTGCACCTTCTCGTCGACGGCCTCGATACGGGCGAGGTGGGCCTCGGTGACCTCGACGGCCGTGAGCTCGCCCGCGGCGATCTTCGCGGCGATCTCGGCGGCGCCGAGCTTGATGATGTCCGTCATGGCTGTCTAGTCCTCCCCCAGGATCTGCGGCACCTTGAAACGCTGCTGCTCCTGGGCCGGGGCGCCGGAGAGCGCCTGCTCGGGGGTGAGCGAGGGACGGACCTCGTCCGCGCGCATGACGTTCGTCAGCGGCAGCGGGTGCGAGGTCGGCGGTACGTCTTGGTCGGCGACCTCGCTGACGCGGGCGACCGCGCCGATGATGTCGTCCAGCTGGCCGGCGAAGTGTTCGAGTTCTTCGGGCTTCAGCTCCAGACGCGCCAGCCGGGCGAGGTGGGCGACCTCCTCGCGCGTGATGCCAGGCATGCAGCGTTCCTCTGGGGTGAGTGTGTGTGGTTTGGAGCCAATCCTATGGGGCGGGGCCCCGTACCCGTTAAACGGTTTCAGTGCCGGGTGTCCCAGGCCGTGCTCCGCAGGTAGTGGTTGTCGTACAGCTCCTGCACCGCCAGGAGGCTCTCCAGGGTGGCCTCACCCCGTCGCAGGCGCTGGAGGTGGCGGAAGTACTCGAAGCGCTCCACGCCCGGCGTGATGACGATGAGGATGTCCGCGGTGCTGCCGGGGACGGCGGCGAAGGCGTGCGGCCTGCCGGGCGGGACGACGACCAGGTCACCGCGTCCGGCGGTGACGACGTCGTCGCCCGAGAGCACGTCGGCGGCGCCGTCGAGCAGGTAGAACATCTCGGCGGAGTGGCGGTGCAGATGCGGCACGGCGCCGTCGGCGCCCTCCCCCAGCGTGACGCGCACGGTGGACAGGGCGCCGCCGGTGGAACTGCTGTCGGCGAGCAGCCTGACGCCGACGGGGTCACCGCCGACGACCTCGGCGTCGGCCTCCCGCACGATCACGGATTCATCGAACTCCGGTACGAACAACGACATTTCCGAACCCCCGGTCGATGACGAGACGTCGATGCGGTCAGACGAGGAACAGCAGGGCGGCGCTGATCAGTACAACGATCGCGGTGGCGAAGTGGATCCCGAAGGCGACCGCCCTGGCCCCGCCGTTCCGCAGTACCGTCACCGTGTCCCCGAGCGGCACGAGTGCCACGCAGAGCATGAACCAGGCCTCGGCGTGCGCGCCGGCGAAGACCAGCAGCGCGAGCCCCATGACGCCGAACGTGCCGTCCCTGAGGCCCTTGACCGCGAGGTAGGCGCGCGCGTCGCCGGCCGGGTCGGCGGGGACGCCGTAGCCGGCGGCGGCCGGCCCCGGCTGGAACAGGAACCGGTAGCCGAGGAACAGGCAGAACAGGTCGAGCACGACGGCGAGCGTGTAGGCGGTGACGGTCATGGTGGCCCCCTTTTGGCGTTTTCTAGCATCGCTAGGACTGAAAGCAAAGCTAGCAGAGCGCCGACAGGTTGGCTAGCGCTGCTAGAAAATCGGATGGGCGGGGCGCGAACAGCTGGTCGTCACGACCGCCCGCGAACGGAGAGGGCGACGGAGCTGCGGGCGGCACGTGCCGCGGCAAGGGGCGCCTACGACGCGATGCACCCACCGGGTGGCGGCGTCAGGCGAGCCGCGGGCGGTCGAGCCGATCGGAGACGAGGCCGGCGCTGCTGGTCGGCCATGGCGTCGCTCCGTGGCGGCGGCGCCCCTTCAGGGGCGCTGGGGGTACCCCCGGGCGAAGGCCGGGGGAGGAACTGCGCGAGTGACCACAACGCACGACCACGACGCACCCACGGCCGCCGGCACGACCGCACCCCCCATGGCGGACGCTCACCTCTTGGGAAACGGTGAACGGGGGGACGGGCGGACGGGCAGACAGACGGGCTGACGGACGGACGGGCAGACAGACGGGCTGACGGACGGACGGGCAGACGGGCAGACAGACGGGCTGACGGACGGACGGGCAGACGCGCAGACGGGCAGACGGGCAGACGGGCAGACGGGCAGACGGACGGGAAACTACTCGGCGGCCGGCAGAGCCGCCCGCGGCCGCTGCCACCCCCGCGCCCCCCGCGCCAGCAACCACGCCGTGGTCTCCTCCGGCGGCATCGCCGCGGCCACCAGCCACCCCTGCACGGCGTCACACCCCAGGTCCCGCAGCCGCTCCCACGTCTCGTCGTCCTCCACGCCCTCCGCGACCACCAGCAGCCCCAGCGAATGCGCGAGGTCGACCGTGCAGCGCACGATCTCCGCGTCCTCGTTGTCGACCGCCAGCCGGGCCACGAAGGACCGGTCGATCTTCAGCTCGCTCACCGGCAGCCGCCGCAGGTGCACGAGCGAGGAGTACCCGGTGCCGAAGTCGTCGAGCGACATCTTCACGCCGTGCCCGTTCAGCCCCGCGAGGGTGTCGGCGGCCCGCTGCGGGTCCTCGAGGAGCACGTGCTCGGTTATCTCCAGCTGCAGCGCCCCGGCCGGCACCCCGTGCCGCGCCAGCCGCGCCGCCACCAGGCCGGCGAACCCCGGCGTGTGGACGTCGCGCGGCGAGACGTTGACCGCCACCGGCACCCGCAGCCCCTGCGCCCGCCACTCGGCGACCTGCCCGAGCGCGGTCTCCAGCACGTACTCCGTCAGGTGGGGCATCAGCCCCGAGGACTCGGCGATCGCTATGAACTCGTCCGGCGGCACCTTCCCGCGCTCCGGGTGCACCCACCGCACCAGGGCCTCCAGGCCCGCCACCTGTCCGTCGAAGCGGACCTTCGGCTGGTAGTGCAGCTGCACCTCGTGGGCGTCCAGGGCGCGCCGCAGATCGCCCAGCAGGCCCAGCCGGTCGGGGGTGTTGGAGTCCCGCTTGGACTCGTACACCTCGACACCGGTACGGTCCCGCTTCGCCTGGTACATCGCGACGTCCGCGCGGCGCAGCAGGCCCTCGGCGTCGAGCGCGTGGTCGGGGAAGACGGCGACCCCCGCGCTGGCCTCCAGGACGAGGGTGAGGCCGTCGAGGTCGAGCGGCGAGGAGAGGGCCGTGACCAGGCCCCGCGCCACCCGGGTGGCCGAGGTCGTGGAGTCGGCGACCGGGAGTAAGACCGCGAACTCGTCGCCGCCGAGTCGGGCCGCCTCCGCACCGCGCGGCAGCGCGGCCCGCAGCCGGTCGGCAATCTGGAGGAGCAGCCGGTCACCGGCGAGATGACCGAGCGTGTCATTGACCGAACGGAACCGGTCGAGGTCGATCAGCATGAGGGCGGAGCGGGCGCCGATGCGCTCGGCGTCGTCGAGGGCGGTCCAGATCCGTTCCAGCAGCCACTGCCGGTTGGGCAGTCCGGTCAGCGGGTCGCGCAGCTGCTCCTCGGCGCGGGCCCGGGCTATCCACAGGGTGGAGTCGAGGGCGACCAGCGGGATGGCGAACAGCGGCAGCAGCAGCGGCTGGGCGACGGCGACCACGCAGATCAGCGGGGCGATGCCGAGCAGGGCCACGGCGACCAGGCCCTGGCGCATCAGGGCGGTGCGGGCCACGGTGGGCAGGCCGCCGCCGCGGGGTGCGTGCAGGTACCAGAGCAGGGCGCGGGTGACGGCGAGGTAAGCGGCCGCGACGAGCACGACCTCGGGAGCGGTGGCGACGCTCCAACTGGCGGGGTTCCAGGGCGACTCCACGGTCGGGACGCCCCCGAACACGAGGAGCACCAGTGCGCCGGCGCCGATGCCGAGGATGTCCACCGCGCCGTGCAGGACGCCCTGCCGCCAGCGGTGGCGCCTGGCTATGCCGACCAGGACGACGACGGTGAGGCTGACCATGCCGGCCGGCACCCAGCCGTACAGCAGGAGGACGGCGAGGGTCAGGGCGGCGCCGGAGCCGGTGCCGCCCCACCAGCGGGCGCGGCCGAGCAGGACGAGGTGGCCGACAATGATGCCGGTCAGCACGGCAAGCGACCAGCCGACCGTGCCGGACGGGAAGAGGGCGTGGTCGTCGGTGAACGCGCGGTAGAACCCGGCGCCGAGCACGAACGCGGCGGCCGCGACGACTCCGGCGGGCAGCGCGGGCCAGGACAGGTGCCGTTCGTGCTCGGAGCCGACCAGGCCGGGCGGCGGTTCGACGGCGGCCAGCGGCAGCGGGTCGCGCGCGTCCGCCGCGGCGCTCCCCGGCCGCATGCCCGGGGCGCCCGGCATGCCGGGTCGCGCACCGCCCCGACCCGTCCACCGGCTCCCCCGCCACGCGCACGCCCGGCGGCGCAGCGGCAGCCGCGCGCCCGTGGCGACGCTCTCGGTCGGTTCCATTCCCGTCCCTCTCACAGCCGGCGGTGCCCACGCCATGCGGTCCGTGCCCTGCCGGAGCACGGGAATGCCCCGACCGAGCTGGGCACGGCAGGTGCACGTCTCAACAGTAGGCCGCAGAAGGCTTCCACGGGCAGCGGTCGTAGACGGTTGCCCGATTGCGCCCCGGCCACCCGTATGCATCTGATATGCGCCGAACGGGTGGCCTTCAACCGCTACTCCCCGGTCGGAAGGGCGACTTCGGCCGCGGCGTCCGGTCCCTGCTCCAAAAGGACGACAAATCCGTCCTCGTTCAGAACAGGAACCTTCAACTGCATCGCCTTGTCGTACTTCGATCCGGGGTTGTCACCGACGACCACGAAGGCGGTCTTCTTCGACACCGAGCCGGTCACCTTGGCGCCGCGGCTCTGCAGTGCGTCCTTGGCGCCGTCCCTGGTGTAGTGCTCCAGGGTTCCGGTCACCACGACGGCGAGACCCTCCAGCGGACGCGGTCCCTCGTCCTCTCCGGTGGACTCGTCCTCCAGCGGGACTCCAGCGGCCTTCCACTTTCGGATGATCTCGCGGTGCCACTCCTCGGCGAACCACTCCTTGAGCGCGGTCGCGATGATGCCGCCGACGCCGTCGATGTTCGACAGCTCCTCCTCGGTGGCCTGCTCGATGCGGTCGATGGAGCGGAACTCGCGGGCCAGCGCCTGGGCGGCGACCGGTCCGACGTGCCGGATGGACAGGCCGTTGAGGAAGCGGGCGAGCGGGCGGGTCTTCGCCTCCTCGATCTTCTGGAGCAGAGCGAGGGTGTTCTTCTTCGGCTCGCCCTTCTGGTTGGCGAAGACCGTGACGACCTTCTCCTCGCCGGTCTTCGGGTCGTGCTTGGGCAGCCCGCTGTCCGGGTCGAGGACGTACGCCTTGATGGGCAGCAGCTTCTCGACGGTGAGGTCGAACAGGTCGCCCTCGTCGACCAGCGGAGGGTCGGCGGGCTCCAGCGGCCGGGTGAGCGCGGCCGCCGCGACCCCGCCGAAGTGCTCGATGTCCAGGCACTCGCGACCCGCGAGGTAGGACACGCGCTCTCTCAACTGGGCTGGGCAGGTACGGGCGTTGGGGCAGCGGAGGTCGATGTCGCCCTCCTTCATCGGCCGCAGCGGCGTCCCGCACTCGGGGCACTCGGCCGGCATCACGAACTCCCGCTCGCTGCCGTCGCGCAGGTCGACGACCGGGCCGAGGATCTCCGGGATGACGTCACCGGCCTTGCGCAGCACCACGGTGTCGCCGATCAGCACGCCCTTGGCCTTGACGACCTCCTGGTTGTGCAGGGTGGCGAACTCCACCTCGCTACCGGCCACGGTGACCGGCTCGACCTGGGCGTACGGCGTGACCCGCCCGGTGCGGCCGACGCCCACCTTGATGTCGATCAACTTGGTGTTGACCTCTTCCGGCGCGTACTTGTACGCGATCGCCCACCGGGGGGCCCGCGCCGTCGAGCCGAGACGGCCCTGCAGCCGGATCTCGTCCAGCTTGACGACGACACCGTCGATCTCGTGCTCCACGGAGTGCCTGTTCTCGCCGTAGTAGGCGATGAACTCCCGTACGCCGTCGAGGTCGTCGACCACCCTGTTGTGCGGGGAGGTCGGCAGGCCCCAGGTCTTCAGCAGGTCGTACGCCTCGGAGAGGCGGTTCAGGCCCTCGAAGCCGGCCAGGGCGCCGATGCCGTGCACGACCATGTGCAGCGGGCGGGAGGCGGTGACCCGCGGGTCCTTCTGCCGCAGCGAACCGGCCGCCGCGTTGCGCGGGTTGGCGAACGGCTTGTCACCGGCCGCGACCAGGCGTTCGTTGAGCTCGGCGAACTTCTCCATCGGGAAGTAGACCTCGCCGCGGATCTCGACCAGGTCCGGGAGCCGCTCACCGTGCAGCCGGTCCGGGATCTCCGCGATCGTACGGACGTTGGGCGTGATGTCCTCGCCGGTGCGGCCGTCGCCGCGGGTCGCCGCGCGGGTGAGGCGGCCGTGCTCGTAGGTGAGGTTGACGGCGAGACCGTCGACCTTCAGCTCGCACAGGAAGTGGTACTCCTGCTCGCCGAGTTCCTTGTGGATCCGCTCCGCCCAGGCCGCGAGGTCGTCGTCGTTGAACGTGTTGTCCAGCGACAGCATCCGCTCGCGGTGCTCGACCGCCGTGAACTCGGTCTCGTACGCCCCGGCGACCTTCTGCGTCGGCGAGTCGGGCGTGCGCAGCTCGGGGTGCTCGTCCTCCAGCGCCTCCAGGCTCTTGAGGAGCTTGTCGAACTCCGCGTCGCTGACGACGGGAGCGTCCTTCACGTAGTACCGGAAGCGGTGCTCCTCGATCTGCTCAGCGAGCCGCGCGTGCTTCTCCCGTGCCTCGGCGGGCACTGCCGTCTCCGCCTGCTGCTTGTCGCCGGCCACCGTTTTCCTCCCGTTACTCTGGGTTGTCCGCGAGTGATCTCGCCGCCCGGACGCAGTGGGCGAGTGCCTCCCGGGCGTACGCGGGGGAAGCGCCCGCCAGCCCGCACGCCGGGGTGACCGTGACGGACTCCGCGAGGAGCCCCGGCCGCAGCCCCAGCCTGCGCCACAGCGTCCTGACACCCATGACGCTACCGGCAGGGTCTGACAATGCCGTGTCCGTCCCCGGCACGACACCGGCGAAGAGCCGGGTACCCGCCTCCACCGCCTCGCCGAGCACGTCGTCGTCACGTTCGGTGAGGAGCGAGAAGTCGAAGGAGACGGCGGCCGCACCGGCGCGGCGCAGCAGCGCGAAGGGGACGTCCGGGGCGCAGGAGTGGACGACGACCGGACCGTCGGCGTGCACGCCGAACACGTCGCGCAGGGTGGACTCGACGACCTGGCGGTCGACCGCGCGGTGGGTGCGGTAGCCGGAGGCGGTCCTCACCTCGCCGCGCAGTACGGCGGTGAGGGACGGCTCGTCGAGCTGGAGCACCAGGCGGGCGCCGGGGACGCGCCGCTGCACCTCGGCCAGATGGAGACGCAGGCCCTCGGCGAGGGAGGCGGCCAGGTCACGGCGGGCGCCGGGGTCGGAGAGGGCGGACTCGCCGTTGCGCAGCTCCACGGCGGCGGCCAGTGTCCAGGGCCCGACCGCCTGCACCTTCAGCGGGCCCGTGTACTCCTGGGTGAACTCCTCCAGCGCGTCCAGGTCCTCGCCCAGCCAGGACCTGGCCCGGCGGGTGTCGCGGCCCGGCCGGTCGCCGAGCCGCCAGCCGCTGGGCTCCACGCGCGCGTACAGCTCGACGAGGAGACCCGCGGTACGGCCGATCATGTCCGCGCCGGGGCCGCGGGCGGGCAGCTCGGGCAGGAAGGGGAAGTCCTCGAAGCTGCCGGTCGCGGTCCTGGCGGCCTCACGGGCGTCGGTGCCGGGGAGCGAGCCGACGCCTGTGGCGGGGCCGAAGTCGGAGATTGCGTTCACGTGAGGAGCCTAAGCGGGACGGGCGGTGCCGTGTGCGGCGGTGCGGGTGCGACGGGGCACGCCCATGGCTGGTCGCGGAGTTCCTCCCCCAGCCTTCGGCCGGGGGAGCCCCCAGCGCCCCTGGCGGGCGCCGCACACAAGCTCAGCCGGGAATCGGGCCCGGACGCACGGTCAGGTCGTTGATCTCCGCGTCCCTCGGCAGGTCCAGGGCGGTCAGGATCGTGGTCGCGACCGACTCCGGGTCGATCCAGCGCGCGGGGTCGTAGTCCTTGCCCTCCTGCTGGTGGACCTTGGCCTGCATCGGGCTCGCCGTGCGGCCCGGGTAGACCGAGGTGACGCGGACGCCGTTGCCGTGCTCCTCTGCGCGGAGGGAGTCGGCGAGGGCCTTCAGGCCGTGCTTGGAGGCCGCGTACGCCGACCAGTTCGCGTGCGCGTTGAGGCCGGCGCCGGAGTTCACGAAGAGCACGTGACCGCGGGCGGCGCGGAGCTGGGGCAGGAAGTGCCGGGTCAGCTCGGCCGGTGCGATCAGGTTGACGTTGAGCTGGTGGCGCCAGGACTTCGGGGTCAGCTCGCCGACCTCGCCCAGGTCGACGACGCCGGCGATGTGCAGCAGCGAGTCCACCCGGTCCGGGAGGCTCTGGTGGGAGAAGGCCCAGGAGAGCTTGTCCGGGTCGGCCAGGTCGCCGACCAGGGTGCGGGCGCCGGGATACCCCGCGGCCAGTTCCTTCGCGCGGCCCGCGTCGCGCGCGTGCAGGACGATGTCGTCCCCGCGCGCGTGCAGGCGCCGGGCCACCGCGGCGCCGATGCCGGAACCGGCGCCGGTGATCACATGAGTTGCCATGGGGGCCATGCTCGCATCAACGGGTGCCGCGGCCCGTCTCCAGGTACGTGAGCGCCTCGGCGGGATCCTCCGCGAAGAACATCAGCTCCGCCAGGGGACGGGGCAGGAAACCCTCCGCCTCCATGCGGTGGAACTGCTGCTTCAGGCCGTCGTAGAAGCCGGCGCTGTTGAGCAGGACGACGGGCTTGTCGGTGCGGCCGTGCTTCTTCAGCTCCAGGATCTCGGTGGCCTCGTCGAGGGTGCCGGTGCCGCCGACCATGATGACGACGGCGTCGGCCTTCTCCAGGAGCAGTCGCTTGCGTTCGGCGAGGTCGGCTGCGATGACCATCTCGTCTGCGCCGGGACGGGCCTTGTTGGCGAGGAACTCGACGGAGACGCCGATCAGCTTGCCGCCGGCTTCCTGGACGCCGTCGGCGACCACTTTCATGAGGCCGACGTTGGAGCCGCCCCAGACCAGGGAGTGGCCGCCCTTGCCGATGAGTTCCGCGAAGTCGCGGGCGGGGCGGGTGTAGCGGTCGTCGAGATCTGCCGCGGAGAGGAAGACACAGATTCGCATGGGGTCAGGGTATGCATCGCGTTGTCCGGCGGGCGGGTGTGCGGGGGCTGGGCGCGCCCACGCGGAGGTAGCCGCACATCGAATACAGCCCCGCGCACCCGAAAGGGCGGTTCACCGGCCCTCGGGAACAAGTGGGCGTCCGTCGGCGTCAACCTCGTATGGCCTCAGGACACACGATCACCATCGAGAACAGCGACCAGCACGTGCGCGTGACGCACGGCGACCTGGTCCTCGCCGAGAGCGACCAGGCTCTCCTGCTCCACGAGACCGGCTGTCCCCCGCGCTACTACATCCCCGCGGAGGACGTCCGCCTCGATCTCCTCACGCCCTCCGAGACGCACACCGTCTGCCCCTTCAAGGGGACCGCCTCCTACTGGTCCCTGCCGGACGCGCCGGACCTGGTCTGGGCGTACCCCGAGCCGAAGGCGGACGTAGCCCAGATCAAGGACCACCTCTGCTTCTACGAGGTGGACGTCACCGGCTGACGCCGGACGGTCGAGGCGATCGTCGCCGAGCCGACGACGCGGGTGTCGTCGTACAGGACGATCGCCTGGCCGGGGGCGACGCCGCGGACCGGCTCGGTGAACGTGACGTGCAGTTCGCCGTCGGTCAGCTCGGCGCGCACCTCGGTCTCGCCGCCGTGGGCGCGGAGCTGGGCGGTGTAGGTGCCGGGCGCGGTGGGGGCGGTGCCGCACCAGCGGGGCTTGATCGCGGTGAGGCCGGTGACGTCGAGGGCGGCGGCCGGGCCGACCGTCACCGTGTTGTCCACCGGCGAGATGTCAAGGACGTAGCGGGGCTTGCCGTCGGCGGCGGGGTGGCCGATCCGCAGGCCCTTGCGCTGGCCGATGGTGAAGCCGTACGCGCCCTCGTGGGTGCCGACCTTGGTGCCGGACTCGTCGACGATGTCACCCTCGGCCTTGCCGAGCCGCCGGGCGAGGAAGCCCTGGGTGTCGCCGTCGGCGATGAAGCAGATGTCGTGCGAGTCGGGCTTCTTGGCGACCGCGAGGCCCCGGCGCTCGGCCTCGGCACGGATCTCGTCCTTGGTGGTGAGGGTGTCGCCGAGCGGGAAGAGGGCGTGGGCGAGCTGCCGCTCGTCCAGGACGCCGAGCACGTACGACTGGTCCTTCGCCATGTCGGAGGCGCGGTGCAGCTCGCGGGAGCCGTCGGGGAGCGTCACGATCTTCGCGTAGTGGCCGGTGCAGACGGCGTCGAAGCCGAGCGCGAGGGCCTTGTCCAGCAGGGCCGCGAACTTGATCTTCTCGTTGCAGCGCAGGCACGGGTTGGGGGTGCGGCCCGCCTCGTACTCGGCGACGAAGTCCTCGACGACGTCCTCACGGAAGCGGTCGGCGAGGTCCCAGACGTAGAACGGGATGCCGATGACGTCGGCGGCCCGGCGGGCGTCGCGGGAGTCCTCGATGGTGCAACAGCCCCGGGCGCCCGTGCGGAAGGACTGCGGGTTCGCGGAGAGCGCGAGGTGGACGCCGGTGACGTCGTGACCGGCCTCGGCCGCGCGGGCGGCGGCGACGGCGGAGTCCACGCCGCCCGACATGGCGGCGAGGACGCGGAGGGGGCGGGTGCGCTTCGGGGTGTCAGTCATAGCCCCTCCAGGGTACGGGGACGCGGGAACCAGGGCCCGCGAGTATCCGTTGGAGATCGCATGGGGGCGAATCAGGCAGTGGCGGGGGACGGTGACCGCAGGCTCGGGCGGCGGGCGCTGCTGGTGGGCGGGGCGGCGGCCGCCGCGGGCACGCTGGCGCTGACCAGGGACGAACTGTCGCGGCTCTACTGGCGGCTACCGGGGGTGCGCAAGGCGCGGGTGGCGGGCGCGGTGGACTTCAGGGGCGCGCGCTGGGTGGCGGCGTCCCCGGCGAACTACCGGACGGCGGACCGGCCGTCCGACTACCCCGTGGACCGGGTGGTCGTCCATGTGACCCAGGGCGGCTACGCGAGCGCGGTGAGGGCCTTCCAGGACCCGGCGCACCAGGCGGCGGCGCACTACATCGTGCGCCAGGACGGGCGGATCACCCAGCTGGTCCGCGAGCTGGACGTGGCGTTCCACGCGGGGAACAGGTCGTACAACGAGCGCAGTGTGGGGATCGAGCACGAGGGGTTCGTGGACCGCCCGGAGGACTTCACGGCCGCGATGTACGCGGCCTCGGCGCGGCTGACGGCCGCGATATGCCGGCGGTACGGGATGGCCGTGGACCGCGAGCACGTGATCGGTCATGCCGAGGTGCCGGGGACGGATCACACCGACCCGGGAAAGCACTGGGACTGGGGGCGTTACATGGGGCTCGTTCGGCGGGCCGGACAGACCTGACCCGCGTTCCACCTGTGGCCCGATCGTTATCTTGTGCCCGTGCCGCACGTCGTCCGTGTCCGTTGCGTCCCGCACCCGGGGCACGAGCTGCGGCTGCTCGGCCAACCCTTTTCCCCTGCGGCCGGGTCGGCGCCCGATCCGCGGGGCGCGGGCGGGACCCCCGTGGCCGGTCAGCTGAGCCCGGCGGCCCTGGCCCGCTCCACCGCCGGGCCGATCACCTTCCCGACCGCCTCGACGTCGGCCTGGGTGGAGGAGTGGCCGAGTGAGAAGCGCAGGGTGCCGCGGGCCAGGTCCGGGTCGGTGCCGGTGGCCAGCAGGACGTGACTGGGCTGGGCGACCCCGGCGGTGCACGCGGAGCCCGTCGAGCACTCGATGCCCTGGGCGTCGAGCAGCAGGAGCAGCGAGTCGCCCTCGCAGCCGGGGAAGGTGAAGTGCGCGTTGGCGGGGAGGCGGTCCACCGGGTCGCCGCCGAGGATCGCGTTGGGTACGGCCGTACGGACGGCGTCGATCAGCGCGTCGCGCAGGGCGCCGATCTCCCGGGCGAACCACTCGCGGCGCTCGGCGGCGAGCCGCCCCGCCACCGCGAAGGAGGCGATCGCCGGGACGTCGAGGGTGCCGGAGCGCACGTGCCGCTCCTGGCCGCCGCCGTGCAGGACGGGTACGGGGGTGTACTCCCGGCCGAGGAGCAGGGCGCCGATGCCGTACGGGCCGCCGACCTTGTGGCCGGAGACGGTCAGCGCGGCGAGGCCGGAGGAGCCGAAGTCCAGCGGGATCTGGCCGAAGGCCTGGACCGCGTCGGCGTGCAGCGGGATGCCGAACTCGTTCGCCACGGCGGCGAGTTCGCGGACCGGCAGGATCGTGCCGATCTCGTTGTTGGCCCACATGACGGTGGCGAGGGCCACGTCGTCGGGGTTGCGTTCGATCGCCTCGCGCAGCGCCTCGGGGTGGACCCGGCCGTAGGTGTCGACGGGGAGGTACTCCACCGTCGCGCCCTCGTGTTCGCCGAGCCAGTCGACGGCGTCCAGGACCGCGTGGTGTTCGACAGGGCTGGCCAGGACCCGCGTGCGGGCCGGGTCGGCGTCGCGGCGGGACCAGTAGAGGCCCTTGACCGCGAGGTTGTCGGCCTCGGTGCCGCCGGAGGTGAAGACGACCTCGCTGGGGCGGGCGCCGAGCGCTTCCGCGAGGGTCTCCCTGGATTCCTCGACCGTGCGGCGGGCTTTGCGGCCCGAGGCGTGCAGGGAGGACGCGTTGCCGCTGACGCGGAGGGCGGCGGTGAGTGCTTCCACCGCTTCCGGGAGCATCGGGGTCGTGGCTGCGTGGTCGAGGTAGGCCATGGTGCGGTCGATTCTACGGGGGGCGGGGTAAGGGCCGCCCCAGCCGCCGCAGGTGGCCTGTGCCGGTGTGCGGGTGCCGGTGGTCCGTGGCTGGTCGCGCGGTTTCCCGCGCCCCTTCGGGGCGGGCTCCCCCGGGGCCTGCTTACAGGCTCCAGGAGATCGTGTTCGAGACCGCCATGGCGATCGCCAGGACCGCGAGGTCCGCCACGCCGAGCGCGAGGCCCAGGTACGCGCGGCCCTTGCGGACGGTGCCGCGCCACAGGGAGACCAGGGACAGGATGATCGCGATCGGGCCCAGGAACAGGTTCAGGACCAGGAGGCCCAGCAGACCCAGGATGAAGGACGCCACGGCCATGCCGTCGGCGTCGCGGCTGCCGGTGCGGGCATCTCGGCCGGGGGTGGCGGGGGCGGTGAGTTGCATCATGCTCAGCTCCTCAAGTGAGCGGGGGCGGAAGGTCAGTTGGCCGAGGTGTGACGGCGGCGGGCGAGGCGCTCGCGGAGTGCGAAGACGGCCAGCCAGACGACGATCACGGCGGCGAGGCCTGCGGTGACGTCGAGCGGCGCGTGGGCCACGGTGCCCAGCACCACGCCGAGCAGCATGAGTGCGGCGACGAGGAACAGCATGGGTTCGATCCCCCTCCGTTACATTTGGGTGAACGGTTGTAGTAACAGTTGTTCACTGACTTCGAGTCTAGCAACTCACACGGCTTTTCAATTCCGGAGAACAGTTGTTAACTGGATGACATGAGTCACACCCTCGGCATCCGACAGGCCCAGAAGCAGAAGACCCGCCAGGCCTTCCTGGACGCAGCGCTCGCCCTGCTGGAGGAGCAGAGCCTGAGCAGCCTGGGACTGCGCGAGGTCACCCGGGCCGTGGGCGTCGCCCCGACCGCCTTCTACCGCCACTTCCGCTCGACGGCCGACCTCGGCGTCGCGCTCGTCGACGAGGCGCTGGGCAGCCTGCACCCGATGGTCCGCACGACGGTCGCGACGGCCGGCGCAGAGCGCATCACCCGGGCCGTGCAGCTGATCGCGGACCATGTGGCCACGCACCCCGCGCACGTCCGGTTCATCGCCCGGGAGCGGCACGGCGGGGTGCAGCCGGTGCGGGAGGCGATCCGGGCCCAGCTCGCCCGGTTCGCGGAGGAGGTCAAGACCGAGCTGGCCAAGGATCCCGGGGCAGAGGACTGGAACGACGACGACCTGCTGATGCTCGCCCACCTCTACGTGGACCAGATGCTCATCACCGCCTCCCTGTTCCTGGAGACCCTGGAGTCCCCGGAGTCGGCCGAACCCTCCGAGGCGGTGCGGCAGCGCGTCGTCCAGCTCGCCACCCGGCAGCTGCGGCTGATCAGCCTCGGCCGGCAGCACTGGCTGGACTGAGCGGAGCGCCCCGCGGGAAGCGCCGCAGTAGGCCGTCAGTGCGCTGCGGCGCCGTCGTGGCCGGTCGCGCAGTCCCTTCCCCAGTCTTCGGCCGGGGGTACCTCCAGCGCCCCTCACGGGCGCTGCTCAACCGCGGCCTCTGTCGTGCGCCCCTCGCGGTCAGCTCTTCGTCGCTCGCGTGGTCGGTGCGCCGCCGGGCGCCGCGCCGCCCGCGCAGGGACCGCCCGGGCCGCCGCTCGGCATGCCGGTGGGGTTGCCTGCCGGCCTGCCGGTCGAGTTGCCGGTCGGCGGGCAGCTGGGCCCGCCCGACGCGTTGCCGGTGGGCAGGCCGGTCGGCTGCTGACAGCTCTGCCCGCCGGAGCTGCCGCTGCCGGACGACGACGAGGAGGTGGAGCGCTCTCCAAGAGGCGCCGCCGACCTGGGAGTTCACCGCACGGCGGCGCCCACCCGCCGCCACAAGCCCGTGACAGCACGAGGTTCCCGCTGCCGGAACGGTGACGCGCCGGTCCGGGTTTCCGGGGTCAGCCGAGGCGGACCCGGGCGAGTTGGCGGGACTGGGCCACCAAGCGGTCCTCGGCGTCCCAGACTTCGGCGTCCTCCTCCAGGAACCCGCCGGCCAGGTTGCGGGTGGTGATGGAGACGCGCAGCGGGCCCGGGGCGGGGCGGTGGCGGACGTGCACGGTGAGCTCGACGGTGGGCACCCAGCCCTTGAGGCCGATCTCGAACGCGGTCGGCGGCAGCGCGTCCACCGCGAGGAGCAGGGAGAGCGGGTCGGCGTCACGCCCGTCCGCGAGGCCGAACCAGGCGCGCATCTCGCCCTTGCCGGAGGGCGCGCCGAGGGCCCAGCCGAGGGTGGCGGGGTCCAGCTTGAGCATCAGGCGCTCGGTGATGGCGGAGCTGCCGTCGACCGGGGCCGGGCCGTCCTCCGGACCGAAGCAGTGCTCCATGGGCGGGATCGCGGGCGGGGTCGCCGTCGTGCGGACGTCGTCGGGGAGGGCGGCCAGGTCGCCGTAGGAGGCGAGGACGCGGATGCGTTCGACCTCGTTGCCCTCGTCGTCGTACTGGAAGAGCGAGGCCTGGCCGGTGGAGAGGGTGCGGCCGGTGCGGACGGTGTCCGTGCGGATCACGGCCGGGCCCGGCTGCGACGCGGTCAGGTAGTGCGCGGAGACGGTGAACGGGTCCGGGTGCGGCAGCGTGTCCGCGAGTGCCCGGCCGAGCACGGCAAGCAGGTAGCCGCCGTTGACCGCGCTGATGATGGTCCAGCCGGCCGAGAGGTCGATGTCGTAGACGCCGGGAGCGCGCCGGGTGACCGCGGTGTCGCGGTCGAACTCGCTGTCACCGATCACGGCCTGCGTGGATGCTGCTTCTGGCATACCTGAACAGTACAAGATGTGATTACTAAGCGGTAGCTTTTGTGATCCACGCACCAGCGGTCCGAGCGGCGTCCGGCCGGCTTCAGCCCGGCATCCGGCCGACGTCAGCCCGGCGTCCGGCGGGCGCCCGGCCGCTGTCCGGTCGGTAAGGGGCTCCGTCGGCCGAGTGAGGTTCCGGCAATTTCTAGGTAAGTGTCCGGACACGTCCGTAACCCGGAGCCCTCGATTCCCCTCTATGGGGACATGAGCCTCACCGGGACTCCGTTCCTCTACACGACCATCGTCCTGTCCGTGGTCGCCCTCATACTGCCGCTCGTCCTGTGGTCGAGGATGCGCGGGCCCAAGGCCGTCCGCGCCGCGGCCCGGATCCTGATGCTCCTGTTCGCGCAGGCCACCGCGGTCACGCTGATCTTCGTGCTGGTCAACAACGAGAACAACCTGTACGACAACTGGGCCGACCTCCTGGGCACCGGCGACCACGTCCAGCAGGCCGCGAACCTCGGCCAGGACGGCACCGGCGGCATAGCGCTGAAACGGCTGCCGAAGGTGAAGCAGGCCTTCGCGGCGGCCGACGGACCGGGCATGCGGGCGGCCGGCGGGGTCGAGGTCACCCAGCTCAAGGGCCGGGTCTCGGGTGTCAACGCCGAGGTCTACGTCTGGCTGCCGCCCCAGTACCACGAGGCCGCCTACCGCAACCACCGCTTCCCGGTCGTGGAGCTGCTGCCCGGCTACCCCGGCTCGGCGAAGGCCTGGTTCGGTTCGCTGAAGGTCACCGAGCAGCTGGAGCCGCTGATGAGGAGCGGCAAGGTCGCGCCGTTCATCCTGGTGGCGCCGCGCACCAACCTGCTGGCCGGGGTGGACACCGGCTGCGCCAATATCCCCGGCACGGTCAACGCGGACAGCTGGCTCAGCATTGACGTGCCGAAGATGGTGACCGACAACTTCCGTGCCGCGGCCGCCCCCGCCAACTGGGCCGTGGCCGGCTACTCCGCGGGCGCGCACTGCGCGGTCAAGCTGGCCGTCGCCCATCCGGACCGCTACCGGGCCGCGATCAGCCTCTCCGGCTACAACGACCCGATCGGCGAGCGCAATTCGCTCGCCGCGCAGAGCGTGACCCTGCGCGAGCAGAACAACCCCTACCTGCTGCTGCGCAAGGCCATCGCCCCGCCCCGGATCGCGCTCTACATCTCCGGCGAGTCCGGCGACGGCTATCAGGCCGGGGTCGCGCTCGAACAGATCGCCAAGGCTCCGACCACCGTGCACGTGGTGTACCTGCCGCGCAGCGCGGGCGGCCACAACATGGCGCTGTGGCGGCCCCAGGTGCCGACGGTCTTCGAGTGGCTCACCCTCAACATGGGCCAGAGCCGCGCCCGGGCCGGGGCTACTCCTCCCGAACCGTCGAACGCCGGTTCCACGCACGCGGCGCTCGCCAGTGGTAGCGCATCGCGAGCAGGCGCAGTACGAAAGCGGTGACGACCGCGAGCCCGCTGGTGAACGGGGACAGCGCGTCGTAGTGGATGCACAGCACCACCGTCGTCGCCCCGACGATCGCCGGGACCGCGTACAGGTCGCGGTCCCAGCGCAGCAGCGAGGGAACCTCGTTGGCGAGCACGTCCCGGAGCACGCCACCGCCGACCGCGGTGGCGAGCCCCAGGGCGGCGGAGGCGGTGAGGTTGAGGCCGTAGGAGTAGGCCTTCGTGGTGCCGCTGACCGCGAACAGGCCGAGGCCGGCCGCGTCGAAGACCAGGACCGACGACTGGATCCGCTCGACGTGCGGATGCAGGAAGAACACCACCAGGGCGGCGATCAGCGGGGTGATGAAGTACCCGAGGTCCGTGAAGGCGGCCGGGGGGACGGCCCCGATGATCACGTCCCGGAAGATCCCTCCGCCCAGCGCGGTGACCTCGGCCATCACCGCGATGCCGAAGACGTCGAAGTTCTTGCGGACGGCCAGCAGCGCGCCGGAGATGGCGAACACGAAGATGCCGATGACGTCGAGCGTGTGCTGGACGGAGGGAGAGAAGAGTTGCTGGAGCTGCACCCTGACATTGTGACCTGTCAGGGTGCATGAACCTTACAAACCCAGGCCTACAGGGCAGGTTTCCCTGCGGTGAAGAGCCAGGTCTGGAAGAGGTCGTCCAGTTGCTGCCCGCTGACCTTCTCCGCGAGGCGGATGAAGTCGGCGGTGTCGGCGTTGCCGTAGCGGTGCAGCTTCGTCCAGGCCGGGAGCAGCTTGAAGAAGGCGGTGTCGCCGATGCGCTCGCGCAGCATCTGGAGGGTCATCGCGCCGCGCTGGTAGACGGCCGAGGCGAACATGGTGTCGCGCTGCGGGTCGGCGACGGTGATCTGCCAGAAGGGGTTGTCGGCGGCCCGGGAGTTGTAGCCGGCGAGGAACGAGTCGTGGGCGGACCTGGTGCCCTGGTGCTCCGCCCACAGCCACTGGGCGTAGGTGGCGAAGCCCTCGTTGAGCCAGATGTCCTTCCACTGCGCCACGCTCACCGAGTCGCCGAACCACTGGTGGGCCAGCTCGTGCACGATCGTCGTCTCACTGCGCACCGCCGAGTAGGCCGGCTTGCTCTGCACCTCCAGCGAGAACCCGGCCTCGGGCATGTCGTCGACGATGGCCCCGGTCTCCTCGAAGGGGTACGGCCCGAAGAGCTGCGACCAGTAGTCGGTGGCGGCGGCCGTGACGGCGTACACGTCGACGCTGTTGCTGTTCGCGAGGACCGGGTCGATGGCGACGTAGATCGGGATGCCCGAGGGGGTCTTCCCGGTCCGCACGTCGAACTTCCCGATGGTGGCGGTGGCGAGGTAGGTCGCCATCGGTTTCGACTCGCGCCAGTGCGTGTACGTCGAGCCGCCCTTGTCGTACGTCGAGACCAGCCGGCCGTTGGAGACACCGGTCAGGCCCTGGGGCGCCTTGATGCGGATGTCGTAGGTGGCCTTGTCGGAGGGGTGGTCGCTGGACGGGAACCAGGTGGAGGCCGCGTTGGGCTCGCAGGCGACGAAGACGCCGTCGGTGGTCTTCATCCAGCCGTAGTCGGAGCCGAAGACGATGGGGCCGTTGAGGGGCTCGGGTATCCCGCTGTAGGTGACGGAGACCGTGAAGTCGCGGCCCTTGCGGAGCGGGTCCCGCGGGGTGACGGTGATCTCGTCGCCGGTCCGCGTGAACCGGGCCCGCCTGCCGTCCACTTCGACCTTCGTGACCTCCAGCTTCTGCAGGTCGAGGTCGAAGGCGGAGAGGTTCTGGGTGGCACGGGCGGTGAGCGTGGTACGGCCGTCGAGACGGCCGGTGTCCGGGGCGTAGGCCACGTCCAGGTCGTAGTGCCGTGCGTCGAAACCACCGTTGCCGAGCTGCGGGAAGTAGGGGTCACCGATGCCGTCGGCGCCCGGGGTGGGGGCGGGGGCGGCGGCGACGACAAGGAAAGAGGCCGCCGCGATCGCGAGGGCCCCTAAACGTGCCGAACGGGAGAAGGCCATGGGTCGTCCCTTCGGTGCATGGTCCGATTCGGTCGGATACGCCGAACCCTCTCCCCTCCCGTTCGGTCATGTACACGACTTTGCCAACTTGTCATGCATCACTTGCTGGTTGACTCCTGTCGGCTCCCACGAGCCCGGAAATCGGCACAGCGAAGCATCAAGGGACTTGAGCAGAAATTTGCCAGAGATTACATGGCGTAAAACGGCAACCTCAATTCTTGCTCAATCCCGCCGGAACTCAATTGACCGACCTCCGTCAACTTCATACGCTCGCTCGTGCTTGACGGTTTACGCCACAGCGAGAACCGGGCAACTCAACTGGGGGATTTTCCATGCGCAAGAGAGCGATGCTGGCCGCGTTCGTCATGGCCGGAACGGTGCCCGTCGTCGCGGGGGCGGCGCCGGCGTCGGCGACCGTCGTCACACCGAAGTCGTGCCCGACCACCTACGGGGTGCTCATCAAGTCGCACACGGCGTACCGGCTCCCCGCGAAGGGCGCCTACTACAAGGACGGCCCGGGCGGGACCATCACAGCCTCGGTGACCAAGGCCACCACCATCTCGTACAGCCTCTCCACCTCGCTGGAGGTCAGCGCGAGCTACCTCTTCGCCTCGGCCAAGGCCTCCGTGAGCGGCAGCATCACCAAGTCCGTGGCGGTCACGACCGGCCACTCGTACTCGCACAACATCAACGCCCACAAGTACGGCAACCTGCAGTACGGCTCGAACGGCTACAAGGTCGCCTGGGAGTCCAACCGCACCAACCCGAACTGCAGCACGACGGTGCTCGCGTCGGGCACCGCCAAGCTCCCGGCGACCTCGGTCGGCTGGCACTACTGGGAGACGAAGTCCTGACCTGAAAAGGGACTGCCCGGAAAAGACCGCCACATACGAAATTCCCCGGCTGCCCGAAAGGGCTGCCGGGGAATTCGCATGGAATGATTCCGACTACTTCTCGCCGGTGTTCTCCGAATTTCCGGACTCGGCAGCGGGCTCCGGTTCCGCGGACTCCCCCGCTTCGGCCTCTGCCTCTGCCTCGGCCTCGGCCTCTGCTTCGGCCTCCGCTTCGGCTGTCCCCGCGACCTCCGCCGCAACCGCCGCCGACGTCTCCGCCGACTCCGCGAGGACCTCGTCGGCGACCAGTTCGGCCGCTTCCTTGGCCACGGCCAGCAGCACGGTGTCCTGCGGGGCCTGGTCCTCGAAGTTCTCCGGGTGGTGGCAGGCGACCTGCTGTCCGGGCTTCAGCTGCACCAGCTTCGGCTCGGTGGTCCTGCAGATCTCCGTCGCCTTCCAGCACCGGGTGTGGAACCGGCAGCCGCTGGGCGGGGAGATCGGCGAGGGCACGTCGCCCTTGAGCAGGATGCGCTCGCTCTTGGCGTCCTTCCGCCTCGGGTCCGGGATCGGCACCGCCGACATCAGCGCCTTGGTGTACGGGTGCATCGGCGCCTTGTACAGGGAGTCCCGGTCGGCGAGTTCGACGATCTTGCCGAGGTACATCACCGCGATGCGGTCCGAGACGTGCCGGACCACCGAGAGGTCGTGGGCGATGATCACGTAGGTGAGGCCCAGTTCCTCCTGGAGGTCGTCCATGAGGTTCACGACCTGCGCCTGGATCGACACGTCGAGCGCGGAGACCGGCTCGTCGGCCACCACCAGCTTCGGCTTCAGCGCGAGCGCGCGGGCGATGCCGATGCGCTGGCGCTGGCCGCCGGAGAACTCGTGCGGATAGCGGTTGTAGTGCTCGGGGTTGAGGCCGACCACCGACAGCAGCCGCTGCACCTCCTTCTTGATCCCGCCCTCCGGCGTCACACCCTGGAGCTTGAAGGGCGCCCCGATGATCGTGCCGATGGTGTGGCGCGGGTTGAGCGAGGAGTACGGGTCCTGGAAGATCATCTGCACGTCGCGGCGCAGCGGGCGCATGCCGCCGACGCCCAGGTGCGTGATGTCCCGGCCCTCGAACTCGACCTTGCCGCCGGTCGGCTCCAGCAGCCGGGTGATCAGCCGGCCCATCGTCGACTTGCCGCAGCCGGACTCGCCCACGACGCCGAGGGTTTCACCTGCCTTGACCTCGAAGTCGAGCCCGTCCACCGCGTGCACGGCGCCGACCTGCCGCTGGAGCAGGCCCTTCTTGATCGGGAAGTGCTTCTGGAGGCCGGTCACCTTGAGCAGGGTCTCGCCCTGGGCGACGCCCCGGGTAGAGACGGCACCGTCGCTCTGCGCAGGAATGGTCACTGCCGCGTCCTTGGGGTTCTCGCTCACAGCTTCGGCGCAATCTCTTCGGTCCAGATCCGCTCCCGCTGCTCCTGCGTCATGTGGCAGGCGGCCCAGTGCCGGCCGCCGACCTCGGTCAGCTCCGGACGGACCGTGCGGGTGACGTTGTCCTTGGGGACGTCCGCGTACGGGCAGCGCGGGTTGAAGGCACAGCCGGACGGGATGTTGATCAGTGAGGGCGGGGAACCCTTCACCGGGATCAGGCGCTCCTGCTGCTCACGGTCGAGGCGCGGCATCGAACCCAGCAGACCCCAGGTGTAGGGGTGCCGGGGTTCGTAGAACACCTTCTCGGCCGGGCCGCGCTCGACACAGCGGCCGCCGTACATCACCAGGATGTCGTCCGCGAGTTCGGCGACGACGCCCAGGTCGTGGGTGATGACGATGACCGCGGAGCCGAACTCCTTCTGCAGGTCCCGGATGAGGTCGAGGATCTGCGCCTGGACGGTCACGTCCAGGGCGGTCGTCGGCTCGTCCGCGATGAGCAGTTCAGGGTTGTTGACCAGCGACATCGCGATCATCGCGCGCTGGCGCATACCGCCGGAGAACTCGTGCGGGTAGCTGTCCACCCGCTTGTCCGGCTGGGGGATGCCCACCCGGTCGAGCATCTCGACCGCGCGCCGCTTGGCGGTCTTCTTGTCGACGTTGTGGTGGATGCGATAGGCCTCCACGATCTGCTGGCCGATCGTGTAGTACGGGTGCAGCGCGGACAGCGGGTCCTGGAAGATCATCGACATCTGCCGGCCGCGGAGCTTGCGCACCTCGTCGGGCGGGCTGCTCAGCAGCTCGGTGCCGTCCAGCCAGATCTCGCCGGATATCTGCGCCTTGCGCTTGCCGTACTGCCCGGCGGTGTGCAGGCCCATGATGCCGAGCGAGGTCACCGACTTGCCGGAACCCGACTCGCCCACGATGCCGAGGGTCTTGCCCTTCTCCAGCTGGAAGGACAGGCCGTCGACGGACTTGACCAGGCCGTCGTCGGTCGGGAAGTGCACCTTCAGGTCGCGCACTTCCAGGAAGGCCGTCGGCGCGGGCGAGGCGCTCGTGGGCTCGCCCACGGCCGCACCGCTCTTGCTCAGTTCCGTCATGAGAGCCTCACTCGGGGGTCGATCACGGCGTACAGGATGTCCACCACGAGGTTGGCGATCAGCACCGCGAGAGAAGTGATCAGGGTGACGCCCAGGATGATGGGCAGGTCCTGGTTCTTGATGGCGGTCAGCACCGCCTGGCCGAGGCCCGGCAGGCTGAACGTCGTCTCGGTCAGGATGGCGCCGCCGATGAGAGCGCCGAGGTCCATGCCGAGCATGGTCAGGATCGGCGTCATCGTGGAGCGCATCGCGTGCTTGCCGATGACGACCTGTTCCTTGAGGCCCTTCGCGCGTGCCGTGCGGATGTAGTCCTCGCCGAGGATCTCCAGCATGGTGGCGCGAGTGATACGGGCGTACATGGCGGCGTAGAGGAAGGCGAGGGTGATCCAGGGCAGGATCATGCCGCCGAGCCAGCCGGAGAAGCTCTGGGCCAGCGGCACGTACTGACCGTTGATCCAGTTCAGTCCGTAACTGAAGACCGCCAGCGAGAGCAGACCGGTGAAGTAGATGGGAAGGGACACACCGCCGAGCGCGACCACCATGGCCGTGCGGTCCCAGATGCTGCCCCGCTTGAGCGCGGAGAGCACACCCGCCGCGACACCGAAGACCAGCCACAGCACGGCGGCACCGAGCGCGAGACCCAGGGTCACCGGGAAGCGGTCGGTCAGCACCGGCCAGACGGCCTGCTCGCTGCGGAAGGAGTAGCCGAAGCACGGCGCGGCGCAGTGGGTGACGTCACCGCCGGCCGCGTAGGTGCGGCCCACGAAGATGCCCTTGAAGAAGTGCCAGACCTGCACGAAGATCGGGTCGCCGAGACCCAGCTTCTCCCGCACCGCCGCGACGGCGTGAGGGTCGGCCTGCTTGCCCACGAAGCTCGTGGCGATGTCCACGCCCGCCCACTTGGGGACGAGGAAGAAGATGCAGAAGACCACCAGGATGATGACCACCAGCATCACTGCGGCGGCGAACAGCCGCCTGATGAGGTAAGCGAGCACAGCTAACGGCCCGCCGCGGGACCGCGGGCCACCGGAGGTCTTCCGGTGGCCCACGGTCCCGCCGCGCCGGCCTTCACCTGCCTTTCGTGCCGTGCGGCGGGTGTGCCGGGATTACTTCGTGGACTTCAGACCGATGTTGACGAAGTCGTAGTAGCCGCTGTACGCGTTCGTCGTGTACACGTTGGCGATACGCGAGGAGCGCCAGTTCAGGAGTCGCTCGAAGGTGAAGGGCAGGTAGTACGCGCCCTCGGTGACCTTGTGGTTGATCTCCGTGGCGATCTGCGTCTTCTTCGCCTCGTCCTGCTGGGCGTTGTACTGGTTGAACAGCCCGTCGATCGTCTTGTCCTTGATCAGGCCGAAGTTGTTGTTACCGCTCTGCAGGATGTAGCTGCTGTCCCACAGCGGGGCTCCGAAGCCCTGGACGGTCGGGAAGTCCGCGCCCCAGCCCATGATGATGATGCCGAGCTTCTTCTTCGCGACGTTCGAGGGAGAGCCGATGATGCCGGAGCTCTGCGCACCGTCGTACTGGTAGATGTCGGCCTGGATGCCGACCTTCTTCAGCGCCGCCTGCAGGGACGTGGCCGTGGCCACCTCCTGCTGCTTGTTGTTGCGGACCGCGATGGTGGTCTTGAAGCCGTTCGGCTGACCGCAGGCCTTCAGCGCCTTCTTGGCCAGGTCGTCGTTGCCGGTCTTGTTGGCACCGGAGATCCCGTACGGGTCGTACTTCTGGCCCTCGCCACCGGCGATGGCGGGCGGGAGCATGTTGGTACCGATGTCACCACCGGCGATCGGGCCACCGCGCGCGGTCTGCAGCGACACGTGGTCGGCCGCGTAGATGACCGCCTTGCGGCAATCGATGTTGTCGAACGGCTTGACGCTCTGCGGGAAGACCGCGTAGCGGATGAAGCCGGAGATCGGGTTGTCCAGGTTGCCCTTGTGCTGCTTCAGGGCGATGGTGCGGCCCTGCGGACCCAGACCCGTCTGGCTGGCGTCGATGTCGTAGTCGCCGTTGATCAGACGCTGGTCCATGTCGGACTGGTTCGAGGAGATGGTCAGCGAGATCTTGTCCGGGTACGCCTTGCGCACCGGGTCGGACGACGCCTTCCAGCTGGTGTTGCGCACCAGCACCAGCTTCTTGCCCGGGCTGTACGACTCGAACTTGTACGGGCCGGAGGAGAAGGGGTGCAGCGTGTACTTCGCCTTGGTGTCCTTGTCCTGGCGGACCGGGGACGCCGTGACCATGGCGAGGACCTGCTTGAAGTCCGCGTTCGCCTTGGGCAGGTGGAAGACGATCGTCTTGGCGTCGGGCGTGGAGATCGCCTTCAGGCCCAGGTGGTCCTTCGAGGTGTCCTTGTAGGGACCCTTGTAGGTGTTGTTGGGGTCGAGCATCTGCTGGAGGTAGATCGGACCGCCGGACAGCACGTCCTGCGCCCAGACCCGCTCGATGCCGTACTTGATGTCCTGGGAGGTGATGGCCTTGCCGTCCTCCCAGGTGATCCCGTCACGCAGGTGGAAGGTGTAGGTCTTGCCGTCGGCCGAGACCTGTCCCATGTCGGTGGCCAGGTCGGGCGTGAGCTCGGCGCCCGCGGCACCCGGCTCGGTCTTGAAGGTGAGCAGCTGACGGCTGTAGTACCGCGAGAAGTCCCACATGAAGCCGTAGTAACCGCGCGTGGTGTCCCAGAAGTCGGCGTCCTGGGCGGAGACGAACTTGAGCTCGCCGCCCTTCTTGACCAGCGAGGCCTGGGCGACCTTGTTGTTCGCCGCGTCGAAGCCGGCGGCGCCGTTCTTCGAACCGCCGTCGTCGCTGCTGTTTCCGCCGCCGCACGCTGCCAAGGCCAGCATGCCGGCGACCGCGGCAGCAGCGGCCAACGCCTGCTTACGCCGCCCTGAGGTGCGTTGGGTAGTCACGATCTCGGATCCTCCGGATTAGATGAGAGACCCCGTGTAGATGGCACGGGACGCTTGGGGGTAAGGCGGTTCAGCGGGAGCCCTTGGGGTCCAGCGCGTCCCGCACGCCGTCGCCGAAGAGGTTGAAGGCCAGAACGGTGATGAAGATCGCCACGCCGGGGACGACCATGTACATGGGGTCCGAGTCGTAGTAGTCGATCGCGGTGGAGAGCATCTGCCCCCAGGAGGACGTGGGCGGCTTGACGCCCACACCCAGGAAGCTGAGTGCCGCCTCGGTGAGGATGTTGGTGGGGATCATCATCGTCGTGTAGACGATGATCGGCGCGACCAGGTTGGGCAGCAGTTCCTTGAACAGGATGTAGAAGCGCCCGGCACCCAGCGATCGGGCGGCCTCGACGTACTCGCGCTCACGCATCGAGAGGGTCTGTCCGCGCACCACGCGTCCGATGTACGGCCAGCCGAAGAACCCGATGACCAGGATCATCACGAAGACGCGCACGCTGGAACCGCTCAACCCCAGCATGTCGTTCGGCATCACGGAGACCAGCGCGATGATGAAGAGCAGCTGCGGGAAGGCCAGCAGACCGTCCATGACGCGGCTGATCGCCGAGTCGACCCAGCCGCCGAAGAAGCCGGCCAGGATGCCGAGGACGGTGCCGAGGACGACGGCGACGATCGCGGACAGGAAGCCCACGAGGAGCGAGATCTGGGCGCCGTAGAGGATCCGCGCGAAGATGTCGCGGCCGTTGACGGGCTCGACGCCCAGCAGGTGGTCGCCGCTGATGCCGCCCAACGACCCCTTGGGGGTGCCGAACAGAGGGTCGATCAGGCTCTCGTGGAAGGTGTCCGGGTCCTGCCCGACCAGATTGGCGATCACTGGGGCGAGAACGGCGACCAGGATGAGGAGGAGCACAACAACGCCGCCCGTGAGGGCGAGTTTGTCGCGCTTGAGGCGCTCCCAGGCGATCCGGCCCAGGGAACGCCCCTGCACGGCCTCGTCACCGGCGTTGGCAGCCGCCGCTTCTTCGGCCGCACTCGGGACCGCCTCCGCGGTCGGCTCGTGCAATGGTGCCGTCATCTGGCAGGGACCCCTCTCAACCGGCGGTGGCCGGCTTGCACTTGCCGCTGGTAGCGGCATGATCGTTCTCTGCTGGGCAGGGTTGAACACCCCATGAAGCGCGAGTCTTCAACGCTGTGGCGACTGGTTGCCAGAGTTGGCGGTGAATGGATGCGCAACCGTGATACGAGCATGTAGTTTCGTTATCCGAACGCCGGGTAACGCCCGCCGGACACGGACATACCCTGACGAGACAGCGCATGAGCTGATGTATGTCCGCGGACTACGCGCGCAGACCGGCTTCGACCCCCGCCTCAGCCGCCGCGGTTCTCCCTGCGGTACGCGACGCCGACGGGCCGGCCGTCGAACCCCGCCTGCGGGAGGGATACAGCACGGTCAGTAGACGCCGGGCGCGGGCGGATACCCGTAGCCCGCCGCCGGGGCCGGTGCCGCGTGGGCCTCGCGGTCGTAGAACGGCCGTGCCGCCGCCCGCATCCACATCACGACCGGGTCGTACTCGTCGGTCATCGCGACCGTCGACACCGGCAGTCCGTCCGGCACCGCGCCGATCGACTGCTGCATCATCCCCCGCACCGAGTCCACGGCCGACGGCGAGGTGTCGTACACGTCCAGGCCGATCGCGAGGTACGGCGCCCCGAGGGCCGGCTGTACCCAGGCGCGGCGCAGCGAGCGGACCGCGGGGGTGCGGTGGGCGTTCTGCGTGAGCAGGGCGTAGAACTGCGGGACCTCGATGGCCGGTTCGGTGAGCCGGAGCGGGCCGGCCGGCTGGCGGTCCAGGCCGGTGGCGATGCGGCGCAGGTCCAGCCAGGGGATGCCGACGCCGCCGCCCGGGGCGTGCGGGTTGAGCCAGAGGCCGAAGTGGTCGGGGTAGAGCGTGCGGGCCACGTCGACGCCGTCGACCACCTCGTACGAGCGGTTCCAGCCGCTCGCGGAGAGTTCCTGGGCCGAGGTCACGCAGGGGGCGTAGCCGTGGCCCTCGACCTCCATGTTCCCGTACTGGGCGTCGGGGGAGCCGGCCTGGCCGTGCCAGAGCAGCATCCAGATCTGGCCGGAGGACGGCGTGGCGAGGGCGCGGAGGAGTGCCTCGTAGGCGTCGTAACGCCCGGGGGTTACCTGGCGCAGCATGTGCTCGACCTGTCCGGCCGCCGCGGTGCCGCTGGCGCTCACGTGTTACCGCCCCTTCATCTGGTGCCCCGCGTCTGGAGGGCGCCCCGCCGTTGGAGACAGCTTATGCGCCCAGGGGGCGGGGGCCGATTGTCCGTCGGCGGGTGCGGGTTTCGTCGTGGCGGAGCGCGCGGTTCCCCGCGCCCCCGAGTCGGCTGCCCCCAGGGCGCTCCTAGTGACCGTACTGATAGAAGGGGCGCACGTTCTCCCGCATCCAGTGGCCCACGGGGTCGTCCGCCACGTCGAGCAGGACCAGGTTCACCGGCCACTTCACCGGGACCCGGCCCAGCGCCTTGCCCAGGGCCTCCAGCGGCAGCGCGCGCAAGTCGCCCTCCCACTGGGAGAGTTCGATGCCCACGAACATCACCGGGTCGGCCGTCTCGATCGCGGCCAGGCAGCGGCGGGCCGTGGTGACCACGCCGATCGCCGCGAACTCCGCCGACGCCGCGGCCAGGAAGTCCATCGGGTCGTCCTGCCAGTCCGGTTCGAAGAGGCGGACCCGGCCGCCGGAGGCGGGGCCGTCCAGTTCGGTGCGGCCGGCCCGGCAGAGCTGGGCGACCGCCTCCGGGGGCAGCGGGAGACCGACCACTCCCCCGGGGTTGACGGCGATGCCGACCTGCGGGGGCAGGCCGCGGGCGAACTCGACCGCCGGGGCGATCGTGTACGACAGGTGGGAGCCGGCCACCTGCCGGAACTGCTCCTCGGAGCTGAAGACCGGCACGTACACCTGGCCCTCGATCTGCATGGTGGGCAGGTCCAGCGGGCCGCTGTGCGGGCCGCCGCCCTCGGGCAGCGGGATCCACAGGAAGCTCCGCCCCAGTACCTCGATGAGCCGGCCCGCCGCCGCGGGCACGCCGAGGGAGGCCGACAGGACCTCCTCCAGTTCGTTGCCGGGCCACCCGCCGTGCGGGTGGGGGTGCGCCTGTGCCGGGAAGTCCGCGGGAATGTCCGCCGGGAAGTCCATCTGCCTACCGCCTGCTGGAAACCGCTGCTGAGGCTGGAAAGGCTAGCGGGTGACACCGACAAAGCCACCCCACCAGCCGGTTCGGGCCGCGGAGGCGGTCCCGGCGCGCCACGGCCCTCACCGCGCACCACGGCCCTCACCGCGCACCACGGCCCTCACCGCGCACCACGGCCCTCACCGCGCACCACGGCCGTCACCGCGCGCCACGGCCCTCACCGCGCGCCACGGCCGTCCCGGGCGCACCATGGCCCTCACCGCGCGCCACGGCCGTCCCGGCGCGCCGCAACCGGTCCGTCGCGGCCGTCTCGGTGCTCGAAGCCGATCCGGTGCAGTACGTCCGCCGCGGCCCGGTCGAGGAGGACCGCCGAGCCGACGCCCTCGGGAAGCCTCCCCTTCTCCGCCGCGCGCAGCAGCCGGCCGGCCGCCCTGCGGTGGCGCAGGAAGGCGTACCGGGAGACGCCCCGGCCGCGCTCGCGCTGGCCGTCCAGTGCCGTGCCCGGCGTGACGTCGAGGAGCAGCAGGTGCAGGGTGCCGCCGCGGCGGCGGGCCTCCCGGGCCAGCCAGTCGCGCACCCAGGCCTGGGTTCCGCAGTCGTGCACGACCACGCCCTCGCCGGTGCCGAGGGCCCGGCGCAGCCCCGCGTAGTGGGCGAGGCGGACCAGCGGGCGGTAGAGGGCGTACGGCAGGAGCCGGGCCAGGCGGGCGTCCCAGCGGTCGCGGGTGTCCTGGGAGTCGACGCGGATGCCCTGCACGGTGCGGTGCATCAGGGTGGACTTGCCGCTGCCGGGCAGCCCGGTGACCACGACCAGGTCCCGGGGGCCGAAGAGCAGGCCGTGCGGGCTGTGCCCGGCCCGGCCGCGCAGGTCGCGGACGACCGGCGCGGGGCGTTCGTCGCACCGCTCGCGGGCCGGGGCCGTCGGCTGCCGGGGCAGGGCGATGCCCGTCGTCGCGTACGCCGTGGTCCTTGTCACCGTGATCGTCCTCCCTGGGGGCTCAGGAAAGGTTTTCCCCACTGAACGTAAAGAGAAGGTAATGCACGGTGTCTCGCGGTTCCGTTCGCGTCCTGCCACAGACGCGTCACAGTGCTCCGGGACGGGTCCGGCCTGCCACGGACCCGGGGGGCGTGCAATGATGTCCGCGCCAACTGCATACCGGCCGCTTGAATCCGCGCGGGAGAGTCCCCAGCCGTCTTCGCTGGGGCGCCGAAGGAGCAAGTCCCTCCCTTGAATCTCTCAGGCCCCGTTACCGCGCGGGCGAGGCACATCTGAAAAGCGGGCCGCTGTGTCAGTGGCTCCACCCAAGGTGCAAGCCGTGACCATTTCGGTGGTCAGGGCGAACCTCTCAGGTTCCGATGACAGATGGGGAGGACAGCCCTCGCCTGTCATGCCCTTGGGACCTCCGGGAGACGACCGACCGATGAGCAGTACCGATTCCGCCGCACCCCGCCGTACCGCGCTCGATGCCCTGCACCGCTCGCTCGGCGCGACCATGACCGACTTCGCCGGCTGGGACATGCCCCTGCGCTACGGCTCCGAGCGCGACGAGCACGTCGCCGTACGGACCAGGGCCGGGCTCTTCGACCTGTCCCACATGGGCGAGATCACCGTGACCGGCCCGCAGGCCGCCGCCCTGCTGAACCACGCCCTGGTCGGGAACATCGCCTCCGTCGGCACGGGCCGGGCCCGCTACACCATGATCTGCCGCGCCGACGGCGGCATCCTGGACGACCTGATCGTCTACCGGCTGGCCGAGACCGAGTACCTGGTCGTCGCCAACGCCTCCAACGCCCAGGTCGTCCTCGACGCGCTCGTGGAGCGCTCCGCGGGGTTCGACGCCGAGGTCCGCGACGACCGGGACGCGTACGCGCTGATCGCGGTCCAGGGCCCGGAGTCCCCGGGCATCCTCGCCTCCCTCACCGACGCCGACCTGGACGGGCTGAAGTACTACGCCGGGCTGCCCGGCACCGTCGCCGGCGTCCCGGCGCTGATCGCGCGCACCGGCTACACCGGCGAGGACGGCTTCGAGCTGTTCGTGAAGCCGGAGCACGCGGTGGAGCTGTGGCAGGCGCTGACCAAGGCGGGTGCCCCCGTGGGCCTGGTGCCGTGCGGGCTGTCCTGCCGGGACACGCTGCGCCTCGAGGCGGGCATGCCGCTGTACGGGCACGAGCTCACCACCTCGCTCACCCCCTTCGACGCCGGGCTCGGCCGGGTGGTGAAGTTCGAGAAGGAGGGCGACTTCGTGGGGCGTGCCGCGCTCGCCGAGGCCGCCGCCCGCGCCGAGCAGAACCCGCCGCGGGTGCTCGTCGGCCTGGTCGCCGAGGGCCGCCGGGTGCCGCGCGCCGGGTACCCGGTGGTGGCCGGCGGCGAGGTGATCGGCGAGGTCACCTCGGGTGCCCCCTCCCCCACCCTGGGCAGGCCGATCGCCATGGCGTACGTCGACGCGGCGCACTCGGCGCCGGGCACGGCGGGCGTCGGGGTCGACATCCGGGGCAGTCACGAGCCGTACGAGGTCGTGGCACTGCCCTTCTACAAGCGCCAGAAGTAGCCCACAGCCCACCGGGCAGCCCACTGGGCGTGACCCGGCACACATCGCCGCTGGTCACGCACGTTCCCAGCAGTCCCCTCTTCACCAGCACTCCCCCGCGTACAGGAGAATTCAGGCCATGAGCAACCCCCAGCAGCTGCGTTACAGCAAGGAGCACGAGTGGCTGACGGCCGCCGAGGACGGCGTGGCGACGGTCGGCATCACGGAGCACGCGGCCAACGCGCTCGGTGACGTCGTCTTCGTCCAGCTCCCGGCGGTCGGCGACACGGTGACCGCGGGCGAGTCCTGCGGCGAGCTGGAGTCGACCAAGTCGGTGTCCGACCTGTACGCGCCGGTGACCGGTGAGATCACCGCGGTCAACGAGGACGTCGTCGACGACCCGTCCCTGGTGAACTCGGCCCCCTTCGAGGGCGGCTGGCTGTTCAAGGTGCGCGTCACGGACGAGCCGGACGACCTGCTCTCCGCCGACGAGTACACCGCCTTCATCGCCGGCTGAGGAGTCGTGGAACGGATGTCTGAGTTGTCGCTTCTGAACACGCCCCTGCACGAGCTCGACCCCGAGGTGGCCGCCGCGGTCGACGCGGAGCTGGCTCGCCAGCAGTCCACCCTGGAGATGATCGCCTCGGAGAACTTCGCTCCGCTCGCGGTCATGGAGGCGCAGGGCTCGGTCCTCACCAACAAGTACGCCGAGGGCTACCCGGGCCGCCGCTACTACGGCGGCTGCGAGCACGTCGACGTCACCGAGCAGATCGCCATCGACCGGGTGAAGGAGCTGTTCGGCGCCGAGTACGCCAACGTGCAGCCGCACTCCGGTGCCTCCGCCAACCAGGCGGCCCTGTTCGCGCTGGCCCAGCCCGGCGACACCATCCTGGGCTTGGACCTCGCCCACGGCGGCCACCTGACCCACGGCATGCGGCTGAACTTCTCCGGCAAGCAGTTCAACGTGGTGGCCTACCACGTCGACGACGCCGGCCTGGTCGACATGGCCGAGGTGGAGCGGCTCGCCAAGGAGCACCGCCCGAAGGTGATCATCGCGGGCTGGTCGGCGTACCCGCGGCAGCTGGACTTCGCGGAGTTCCGCCGGATCGCGGACGAGGTCGAGGCGTACCTGTGGGTCGACATGGCCCACTTCGCCGGCCTGGTCGCGGCGGGCCTGCACCCGAACCCGGTCCCCTACGCGGACGTGGTCACCTCCACCACCCACAAGACGCTCGGCGGCCCGCGCGGCGGCATCATCCTGGCCCGCAAGGACTTCGCGAAGAAGCTGAACTCGTCCGTCTTCCCGGGCTTCCAGGGCGGTCCCCTGGAGCACGTGATCGCGGCGAAGGCGGTCTCCTTCAAGGTCGCGGCGAGCGAGGACTTCAAGGAGCGCCAGCGTCGTACGGTGGAGGGGGCCCGCATCCTGGCGGAGCGGCTCACCGCCGCCGACGCCCGCGAGGCCGGCGTGAACGTCCTGTCCGGCGGCACGGACGTCCACCTGATCCTCGTCGACCTGCGCGAGTCCGAGCTGGACGGGCAGCAGGCCGAGGACCGTCTCCACGAGGTCGGCATCACGGTCAACCGCAACGCCGTCCCGAACGACCCGCGGCCTCCGATGGTCACCTCGGGTCTGCGGATCGGCACCCCGGCGCTGGCCACCCGCGGCTTCACGGCCGAGGACTTCGCCGAGGTCGCGGACGTGATCGCCGAGACGCTGAAGCCGGCCTACGACGCGGCGGCCCTCAGGGCCCGGGTCGAGGCGCTGACGGCGAAGCACCCGCTTTACCCCGGTCTGAACAAGTAGTTCCCTGGTGGGGGCACCCGACGACGTGTGCCCCCACCCTCTTTGGAGGAGTTCCCGTGGCCATCTCGGTCTTCGACCTGTTCTCGATCGGCATCGGCCCGTCGAGCTCCCACACCGTCGGCCCGATGCGCGCGGCCCGGATATTCGCCCGCCGCCTGCGCAACGAGGACCTGCTGTCCTCCGTCGCCTCCATACGCGCCGAGCTGTACGGCTCCCTCGGCGCGACCGGCCACGGCCACGGCACCCCCAAGGCGGTGCTGCTCGGTCTGGAGGGCGCCTCGCCGCGCACGGTGGACGTGGAGACCGCCGACGACCGCATCGAGACGGTCAAGGCCACGAAGCGCCTGTCCCTTCTCGGCGAGCACGAGATCCCGTTCTCCTTCGACGACGACCTCAAGCTCCACCGCCGCAAGGCGCTCCCCTACCACGCCAACGGCATGACCCTCTGGGCGTACGACGCGTCCGGGGCCGAACTCCTCTCCAAGACGTACTACTCGGTCGGCGGCGGGTTCGTCGTCGACGAGGACGCGGTCGGCGCGGACCGCATCGTGCTGGACGACACGGTCCTGAAGTATCCCTTCCGCACCGGCGACGAGCTGCTGCGCCTGACGAAGGACACAGGTCTGTCGATCTCCGCGCTGATGCTGGAGAACGAGCGGGCCTGGCGCACCGAGGACGAGATCCGCGCGGGCCTGCTGGACATCTGGCGGGTGATGCAGGCGTGCGTCTCCCGCGGCATGTCCCGGGAGGGCATCCTGCCGGGCGGGCTCCGGGTGAAGCGCCGGGCCGCCGTGACCGCCCGCCAGCTGCGCGCCGAGGGCGACCCGCTGGCGCACGCGATGGAGTGGATCACGCTCTACGCGATGGCCGTGAACGAGGAGAACGCGGCCGGCGGCCGGGTGGTCACCGCCCCCACGAACGGCGCGGCGGGCATCATCCCGGCGGTCCTGCACTACTACATCAACTTCGTCCCGGGCGCCGACGAGGACGGGGTGGTCCGCTTCCTCCTCGCCGCCGGCGCGATCGGCATGCTCTTCAAGGAGAACGCGTCCATCTCCGGCGCCGAGGTCGGCTGTCAGGGCGAGGTCGGCTCGGCCTGCTCGATGGCGGCCGGTGCGCTCGCCGAGGTCCTCGGCGGCTCCCCCGAGCAGGTCGAGAACGCGGCCGAGATCGGCATGGAGCACAACCTCGGCCTCACCTGCGACCCGGTCGGCGGCCTGGTCCAGATCCCCTGCATCGAACGCAACGGCATGGCCGCGGTCAAGGCGGTCACGGCGGCCCGCATGGCCATGCGCGGCGACGGCTCCCACAAGGTGTCCCTCGACAAGGTCATCAAGACCATGAAGGACACGGGCGCCGACATGAGCGTCAAGTACAAGGAGACGGCCCGGGGCGGGCTGGCGGTGAACATCATCGAGTGCTAGGGGAATGGGACCTGACCAGTGCGTTCGTTTCTTTCGGCGCTGTCGGGGCCTTCCCTGCTCACGCGGCGGAACGTCCCCGGGAAGTCCCTGGGACAGGCTTGAAAGTCCCCGGAAAGTCCCCATGGAAGTTGCTCTGCAAGTTGCTCTTGACCTGCAGTTTCGCGGCACGTGATCACTACCGGATGCGCCGCCCACCCGCCACTGGACGCATCAAATCGAACCCCTGAGTCCGCCTGAGGGGTCTCATTCGATACATCGACGCTGCGGCAAACTCACGTCTGGAACAGCGGCTGACCGGCCGCTCCACCCCATTCGTCCGCTACCTGCGCCGAAGGGGACCCGGCGGGGTCGACGAACTCCAGCTCATCGCAGGCCGCGTCTACAACGACCTGCGCAACCTGGCCAACCGCAACAGCCGGCCCACGGACGAGGTCAGGTGGAGTACGTCCTCGAACGGTTCCTCTAGCGCCCGGCCTCATCGCCCCTGGGCCGGGAGCACCTCGTCCTCAAGGGCGGCCTGCTGCTCGCCCAGTTCGGCGCACGTCGAATGACCCGCGACATCGACATCCTCGGCCACTCGTCCCCGGGCACAGAAACCGAGATCATCCGCAGGGTCACGCCCATCGCAGATCGACGACGGCGTCGCATTCGATCCCACGACACTCAAGACGGCCCCCATCCGCGAGGAGGACGAGGCCGACCAGGTTCCACGACCCACATGACGGACCCCGCCAGGGCTCGCCATACGATATCGCTTCTCATGCAAATCTGATATCATTTGGCGGTTCTGATGACGCGAGGAGGCCAGTATGGCGAGGACAGTAATCGACCTCGACGAGACCATGGTCGCCGAGGCCATGCGCATCTTCGGTACCAAGACAAAAGCCCAGGCCGTACGCCTCGCCATGGAGGACGCCGTCAAACGGCACCTGCGACAGGAGGGCTTCGACGCCATGGACGCCGGCGACTTCGACTTCAGCGAGATCATCGAGAGCACCGGCCCTCGGAACGCCGACGGAACCCTTAAGCGCGAAGGTGACCGAGCCGCCTGATGCAGGACCGCTACCTGATCGACAAGTCCGCTCTGGCGCGCTGGACAAAACCCGGTGTCAGAGAGGTACTCAAGCCCCTCCACGAGCGCTACCTGCTCTCAGTCTGCCAACCCACCGAATTCGAGATGATCCACTCGGCCCGGGACACCGCCGAGGCAACGCGAATCAGTACCTGGCTGCGCGCCTTCGACTACCTGCACAGTGACGACCATGCTTTCACTCGCGCCTTGGAGGTCCAGCGCCGCGCTCTCAACGCAGGCTTCCACCGGGCACTGTCACTCCCCGACCTTCTCATCGCCGCCACAGCGGAGCTGAACCGGCTGACTGTACTCCACTACGACGGCGACTTCGACATGATCGCTTCCCTCACCGGCCAGCCCACCGAGTGGGTCGTGCCACCAGGCATCGCCGACCGCTGAACGGTACTGAGACCGCAATGGAGACCAGTGACTCCTACAGGGAGCATGCCGGCCTCGACATCGGCGATCGCGTGAGTGCCGGAGGGCCAGACTCCAGGCCACCGCCCGCCGCAGCCCGGCCCATACTGACCCGCCATGGGGAACGCCATACGCTGCGTGCTGGGGAGCGAGACATCCGGCTGGCCCGGAGAGGGGACTGAGACTTCCCGACAAGCACCCCGCAGGTGGTTGCTATCAGCTTGTACACCCCACACCAAGAGCCGGCTCGTCTTCCAGAGTCCGCGCCACTCACGTCAGCGCACCCAGTCTCTCAAGGGCTCGATGTCCAGAGGCCGGTGGCCGCACGGTCCGGGGGCTTGGCCCCGGCCGTTGGTTGCTGCTGCTCGGTCACGCCGTCACCTGGGCTTTCTCGGCCCAGTCGGCGGCGACCTGCTCGAGGCGGTCGGCCTGCGCCCGCAGCTTCCCTTCCGATGGCCAGGGAGCCTTGGCACCCGCCAGCAGTTGATCTCCGGGTGCTCCAGCGGGAAGTGCTGATTTCCCGCTGGAGCGCAAGGAGGTCAGTGTGGTGATTCCACCGAGGACCGGTGTTCGAGTCGGATGACGATTTCGGCCACGGTCGTGACGATCAGCAACAGCACGCAGCATGCGAAGCCGAACAGCCCGGCCTCCAGCCAGGGGATCGGGCGCCCGTCCATGCACTGCACCTGTTCGCGGGTGCAGTCGCTGTCCGGACTGAGTGCCGGCGACGACACGTGGAACCCCGTGACGAAGACGAGCACGGACACGACGAGGCCGGTGGCCAGCAGGCTCCACCGGATCCACCGCGCTCCCCACCACGACAGGATCCAGCCGACGGCGATCACTGCAGGCAGGATCCAGGCATAACCACTGATCATTCCCACACCGCATCGGTACGCGACATCAAGGTCTGGCCAGTCTGTCGTTGGGTGACGTGGTTGCCCATATCGATCAATCCTACCGAGGGGTGTTTGATCGTCGGCAGATCACCCGTGGGCTTCCGAGTCCTGACCTCCAGGCCGAGGTCGAGCCGGTCACCGGACTTGAGTTTTATCCTCGTGCTCCAATGGGTCTCGAGCAGCGACGCGGTCCGTGTCTGCGACAGGAGCCGTACGCCCGCGTCGTGTGTCTTGTGATTGAGCCGGGTGGTAGTGACGCTGACGTCTCGCACGACCTGGGGATCCAGTGCGATGGAGAAGGCCGCGACCGCGGGGACCGGGCCCGGTCCGACGCTCTGCAAGGTGATCTGGGCGGGAAAGTAGTACCAACGCGTGCCGTTCGCCCATTCGTAACGGCTCCACACACCGCTGACCTCCAGTCCCCAGGGCATGGCGACACCGCCGAACGTGCCCGGCCGACGGGGCCGCAGGCTGAGTCGGCCGCTCGGCTTCACGTTCTTTCGGCCCACGGCGGCGGTCGCGTCCGCGGGCCCGACGACCAGGTCGCGCGGATAGAGCACCGGGTATGCGGTGCCCACGACGACCACCGGATCACTGCCCGCGGCGACCGGTTCGGCCACGGTCACCGTGCAGGTCGCGAGCGCCGTCTTGGGGTTGGTGGTGATGCCGCTCGTGGTGCGCAGCAGGCGGTCGCCGACCGTGGCCACCGCCGCGGGCAGGGGGGAGTACAGCCGGGGATCGTAGGTGACAGACACCTCGGTTCCGGCCGGGAGGTCCGCGCCCGCATGCTTTACCTGCACGGCCAGCTGTCTCGGGAACGCGGCCGGCTGGACGCCGACACCCGGCAGGACCGCCACCGGGCTCGCGCCGACCGGAACCAGCACCACATCGGCGGCGGAGTCGGCCCATGCCGGGCCGCTCAGGCCGGTGACGGTGACGGCGCCCACGCCCAGGGTGAGACCTCCGAGGACCAGCACCTGCCGACGGGTGAGCTTCGAGTTGTCCATGTCAAGTCCTCGCTTCGTCAGGAGCAGTACTGGATGATGGCGTCACGGAACGCCTGGCCCACACCGGTCACCGAGTTGCTGGACATGAACTCAGGGGACGGGCAACTCGCCGATCCGAAGTTCTCGAGCCAGAAGGCGGCTCGAATGCCGACCATTTCCGCCGCGGAGTCACCGCCGATCATGGCGTTCACGAGAGCCGAGGCCAGGGTGTCGGTCGAACCGCCGAACCGGAGCGCGTAGAACGCCTGGCGCCGTGCGGAAGACGTGGCCGGAGAAGCGTAGTTCGCTTTGATACCCGTCGACAGAGCTTGAGTGGAGCCCTGCCGGGTGACGTTGCCCAGGACCCATGCGTCGATGTCAGCGAGGAAGTCGCCGAGCGAGAAGTTCGTGTCGTCGCCCTTGCCGGCGATCTTCTGCGAGGCGAAGTCGTACGCCTGGTCGTCGGACAGCCCACTCTGGTGGAACTGTCCCAGCACACTGACGAGATCGCCGCCCCAACTGCCGAAGTCCGCCAGGTTGGCCGTGGTGAGGTCGCCCGGGAGACCGGTGGTGAGCACGGCGCCGAAAGACGCGCCGAAGTGATCGATGTCGGAGTCCCACAGCAGGTCGGGGTCGCGCAACGGGGCTGCGAACGGTTCGTCGGGATAGGTGTTCACGAAGTCGATGAAATCCTGGTCGAGCGAACCGAAGACCGTGTCGGAACCCGTGAACTTGTAGAGCCCGTCGCGCGCCCGGAGGTACTGGGCGACCAGTTCGGGTGCGGACCGCTCGGTGTGCCCTTGGTCGATCCACTGGCCGGCTCTGGCTTCCAGCCAGATCAGATAGGTGTAGAAGGCGTCGTTGGGATCACGCGGCCGGGTGACGCTGTTGATGCCCGGATCCCTGCCGGAGGCGATGTCGTTGTCGATCTCCACCGCGCCGCTGGTGCCGGAAGCCAGCGTGAAGTCCTTGATCTGGTCGAAGGCCCAGTTGTCCGGGAGGGGGTAACCAAGATTGCCGCTGTAGCCGGTCGACATACCGCTGACGAAGCTCCGGGTCGTGAGCCCCTCGGCCGCGAGGCGGATGCAGGTGTTGCGGCATCCGTACACCCCGATCGCGTACTGGCTGCCCATCGCGCTTATTCCGTCACGGACTCCTTGGAAGTGCGGAATGATCGCGCTGGTGATGTCATCATCGGTCGCATCGAAATCGACCGAGAAATAGATGACGGTGCCGTACGGGATGCCGAAGGAGATAGCTGCTTCGGCAGCGTCATTCCCGGCTGCCACACCTTGCGGGTTACTGAAGTCGCTGAGCGCGTTTCCCTCGTCCTGATAAATCGGGAAGAGGGAGAGGCCGTTGTCGAAAATGAGCGCGATCTCGGAGTTGGTCAGAACCTTGTTCGTGCCGCCTATGAGATAGCGGCCGACGGTGGAGTACCCGTTGTCCTTCACCGTCTGGATCGTCGTCGCGTTCAGCGGATACATGCAGTCGAAGGCGGTGCCCTTGCGGTCTGGGTCTCCGGTCGAGACCAACAGTGACATCCAGGTCTCGTAATCCGCGGCGCCGGTGGCGTCGAGCGAACAGAACTGCTGGAAGCGCGTCACCGTGAAGGCCAGATCGGAGGTGAACGTCCCGCCGCCGTCCCCCCAGTGGTTGTCGTAGTTGTTGAACGCGACGGCACACTGGAACAACCGGACCCATCCGGCGTCCCCCGAGTCCTGCGAGCCGTTGGACACGTACGCGGTCGTTTTGAGTGCCCCCTCGGTGGTCGGGCCGATGGAGCCCGTCACCTGGCTGTCCGTCAGGCCCATCTGATACTGGATGGCCAGGACCAGGGCCTGTTGCACATTCCGGGAGAAGTGACCGTCGCACGGCCCGATGAAGAACTGGCCCTTCCCGTAGTACGCGTCGTTGAGCCACCGTTGGCATGTCTGGATCATGCTGGAGCCACCGGACGTGAGCACATACGCGTCCATGGTCAGCAGCGCCTTGAAGACCTTCGGTTCCACGTTGTAGATCTGGGAGTCCGGCTGCTGCGGGCCCGGCAGGCCCATGTCCGCCACAAGCGCGGTCAGGCCGGCGCCGGTGTCCACGTTGAAGCCACCGTCGATGTCGCCGCCGCTGTAGCCCTTGCAGTAGAGGGCCGCCTCTGCGATGGTCCGCATGTTGATATTGTCGGAGTCCCGCCCGACCGGGCCGTAGGCGTTCAGGTCCGCCCACGTCGTTGGCCCGAAGTTGTCGGACAGCGTGGTGATGCCGAGCTCGTGCTGGAGCGCCCGCGTGAGGCAGTAGATCGTCTCCCAGCCCGTCATTCCGTTCTCGGTGCACGGGTTATACCCGCTTACGCCCGTGTATGTTGCATTGACCCATTGCTGCGCTTTGAGAACCATCTGGTCCATAGGGCGGTCCTTCTCCCTGCCGGTGAGCCGATGCACACGAAGATGGCAGCTCACCCCATCGCCACCCCATCGTCGGGCCATCGCCCGGTGGCGAGCGTCAAGAGAGTCCCAAAGAGTGCCAAAGAGTCACGCTCGGGCGCAAAAAAGAATCCCGTGTCGCATATAATTCCAAAGGCGCGGCCGTTGTGACTTTATCGGCATTCGGCGCGCCTTTCGGCTCCGCTCCCTGTCGAAAGGATGGCCGATGCCCGATTTCGGGATTCTCGGGCAGCCCTACGCCGAGCCCCTCCGGTCCAGTATCGGCGTGAATCGCAGGCGAGAGTGGGTCATCCTTTCCGCTCTGCTGACGCGACCGAACACGTTCATTTCCACGAATACGCTCATCGACGCGATGTGGGACGACGGCCCCCCGCGGACCGCACGTGAGCAGGTGATGAACTGTCTCGGCTGCATTCGGCGCGCGATCGCGTCCTCGTGCGCCAGAGATGTGCGTCTCGATCGGGTTCGCGACGGTTACGTGTTCGGCATTGAGGCCGAACGGATCGACCACGTCGTGTTCTCCCGGCTCTGCGCCGAGGCGGAGTCGGCGAAGGCGCTCGGCCGGCCGGAGTCGAGCCGCGGCCTGTACGAACGTGCGCTGGCGTTGTGGCGCGGTGGCGTGTACGACGGGCTCGACGTGCCGAGCTTCGCCTCGCATGCGGCGGCGCTGGAGGAGCAGCGGGCGATCGCGGCCGAGGAATACTTCGCCCTTTCGATCGCGACCGGTCACAGCAGCGGAGTGATCCCGCACCTGCTGCGGCACGTCGAGGAGCATCCGCTCCGTGAACGCGGAGTCGCCCTTCTGATGTCGGCGCTACACGACGAGGGCCGCACCCACGACGCCCACACGGTGTACGCGCGTCTCGTCCGCCAACTGAGGGAGGGGCTCGCGGTCGGCCCCGGCCGCGAGGTCCGCCAGACCCTGGAGGTCATCCTCAACAGCACAGTGTCGGTCCCCGCTCCCAGGGCTGACGAGCTCTCAGGCGCCGAGATGAGCACTCGGTCATGATGGAGCCGCTTTCGGGATTCGAACCCGAGACCTACGCATGACGAGTGCGGGGCTCGCCGAAGCCATCGCATGCTGCCCGAGGCATCAACGGCCCAACCCCGCAGGCGTCTCACGCAGCATGGGATACGTTGTAATCAGCTCTCGACAAGAAGTCCCCAAAAAGTCCCCGACGTGATTCAAGGCAAGCCTCGGCATGCCAAAACTGCAGGTCAACCACATGATCAACAGCCGTCCACAGGTACGTCAAGTACAAGGAGACGGCCCGCGGGGGGCTCGCGGTGAACATCATCGAGTGCTAGAGGAATGGGACCTGACCAGTGCGTTCGTTTCTTTCGGCCCTGGCAGGACCTTCCCTGCTTGCGCGGCGGAGAGTCCCGGGAAGGTCCCTGGGACAGGCTTGAAAATCCCCCGAAAAGTCCCCGGGGTGTCCCCCACCGAACGCCCCTTCACCAGGGTGGCCACGGACGGCTCCAGAACCGACCTTGCGGTCCTCAGAACGTCTCGACGTGCGGAGTGGACGGCTGTCGCGGTCCGGTTCAACGAGGAGAGCCCGGCCGCCCACGGGCTGGGGCTCGGAGACACGGTGGTCGCCGTCCCTGACCACCATCGCCCCCCTTGCCCTGGCCGGGGGTGAGACAGCGTGGTGAGGGAGCGTCAGCGGGTGTCGAGGCGGGGCTTGTCGCGCAAGACGGGCTGCCGGGTGGTCCAACGAACGGCTCGACGCCGCCGTCGACGAGTTGGCCGCTCTGCGCACCGTCATCTCCCGTGTCGGCAACAACATCGACCGGATCGCCCTCGTCTACAACGCCGGAGGACAGCCGCTCCCCGACGAACTCGACCGCGCCTCGCCGCGCTTGCCGGGGCCGTGCATGTGGACAAGTAGGCCGCGGGGGCGCGAGCCGCGCCGGATCCTGATGGCATGAGCGACCCGACTGCAAACCCGGCCTTCCTGCGTGACCCCTACCCGACCTACGCCGCACTGCGCGCTCAGTGCCCGGTGCAGCAGGTTCCGGCCGGCTCCGGCGGGCGTGGCAGCTACCTCGTCACCGGGTTCGAGGAGGCTCGGGAAGCCCTCGCGGACTCGCGGCTCTCGAAGGACACCGCGGGGTTCTTCGCGGGCAAGGAGGCGCGGCGGCGTCTCCATCCTGCCGTCGCGCACAACATGCTGGCCACCGATCCGCCGGACCACACCCGGCTGCGCAGGCTGGTGATGAATTCGTTCACCACTCGGGCAGTGGAGGAACTTCGGCCATTCATCGCCAGGACCGCCGACGCACTGCTGGACAGGTGGCCGGCCGAAGGCCCCGTCGACCTCGTCGCGACGTTGGCGGTGCCGCTCCCCGTCATCGTGATCTGCGAGCTGCTCGGTGTCCCCGAGCCGGACCGCGCACAGGTCCGGCAGTGGTCTGGCGAGCTGTTCGCCTCCGGGGCACCCGCCGTCATCGACGCAGCCTCCCACTCCTTGGCGGACTACATGAAGGGGTTGATCGCTGAGAAGCGCTCTCGGCCGGGGCAGGCCCTGCTCGACCGCCTCATCTCGGCCCGCGACGGGGACGAACGGCTCTCCGAGGGGGAGTTGCTGTCCCTGGGGGTGCTGCTGCTGGTCGCCGGCCACGAGACGACGACCAACTTCCTCGGGCTTGCGGTCTTGGCACTGCTTCAGCACCCGTCGGAATTCCAGCGGCTCCTTCGACACCCCGCCGAGATCGCTTCGTCGCTCGACGAACTACTCCGGTACGACTCGCCCGTCAGCATGGCGACGTTTCGGTTCACCACCGAGGCCGTTGTGCTCGGCGGCGTCGAGATCCCGGCGGACAACCCGGTATTGGTCGCCATCGGTGCCGCCAACCGCGACCCGGCACGCTGGGCGGAACCGTCCGACCTCGATCTCGACCGGAACGCTGCTGGTCACCTGAGCTTCGGACACGGGATCCACCGGTGCGTCGGAGCCCCCTTGGCCAAGGCCGAGGCGGAGATCGCGCTCCAGAAGCTGCTCAGCCGGTTCCCCGACATGCAGCTCGCGGTGCCGGTAGGACAGCTCACCTGGCGAAAGACCCGCCTGGTTCGGGGCCTCGCGGCGCTACCGGTCTGCCCGGTTCCTGGGAGGTAGTCGGCATGCTCTCGCCGGGTGTGCATGGCGTCGCCGGTGACCACGGCCCCAGCCAGGTCGGCGACGGTGTCCGGCAACGACCGGAGACAGGTGATCTTGTTGGTTTTCGTCCGGGGCGAAGTGGATGGCCGTGCCGGTGTCCGGGTCCGCTCCGGACCCGCGGACGACCAGGTAGTCCGCGTCGCGCCGCCAGCGGATGCGCGAGCGGCCCGTGGGACCGATGAGGAAGGTGAAGGGGTGCGCGTTCACCGGCGGGCGCCGGTCAGTCCGCGGTCAGCCACGCGCGCGTACCGAACGAGGCGCACGCGCGGGAGGCCACCGCCGCGGCCCGGGCCAGGGCTTCAGCGAAGGCCGGCCCGTCGAGGGGGCCGGGACCGCTCAGCTGGTGGGCGAGGGCACCGTGCAGGACGTCCCCCGCGCCCAGCGTGTCCACCACGCGGGTCTCCGGAACACCGACCAGGCCACCGCCGCCGGGGCCCGCCCACACGATCGGCGCCGCGCCGCCGGTGACCGCCGCCCAGGTCACCCCGTGGTCCCGGAGGAACTCCAGGGTCTCGACGGGCGAGGCGGTACCGGGCGGGTGGAAGTCCGCCGAGCACACGGCGACGTCGGTCGAGGCCAGCAGCCGCTCCGTGCCGTCCTTCCAGCTGCCCCCGTCGAGCAGGGTGGGCCGGCCGGCCGCGCGGGCGGCGTGCGCGACCTCGACGGCCAGGTCCATGTGGTGGCCGTCGAACTCGGCGATGTCGCACGACGCCACCAGCTCCGCCAGGCCGGCCGGGGCCCGCAGCCGGTGCCCGGTCGCGTTGGTCGAGGCGACCGCGCGCTCTCCGGTCGCCTCGGTGACCAGGACCGAGGACACCGCGGGCGGCTGCACGCGGTCGGCCGCGAGGTCCGTGACGCGCACGCCGAGCGCGTCCAGGTCCGCCCGGACGCCGAGCGCCAGCGGATGGGAGCCGAGGCCCGTGAGCAGCCGGGGCCGGCCGCCCAGCCGGCCGAAGGCCACCGCCGCGCCCGTGGCCGGACCGCCCGCCGCCACCACCTGGTCACGGGCCGTCAGTTTCTCGTCCGGCCCCGGCACATGGTCCACCAGCTGGACGACGTCCAGGGTGCACAGCCCCACGAAGAGGCCCACGGGCCGCCGTCCCGCCATCGGATCCGTCCGCACCAGCGCCTCCTTCGGCCTCGGCCCGCGGCCAGCGTACGTGCGGCCTCGTGCGTCCTGCGGGAGCTCCGGAGGCCGATGTTCCCCCAGGGGCTACCGATCAGTAACCGTATGCTTCTACGCTGCCGCCAACTCATCATCAAACCAAGGGAGTTGGGTCATGCGTGTCCTGAGACGGCTGGCGGCGGTCGTAGGTGCCGGGGCCCTGTTCGTGATGGCGGGCTCGGCCGCGCACGCGACCACGGCCGCGGCCACGGACCTGAACGCGGCGAAGTTCTCCGAGACCACCTCCGTCGGCACGCACAACGCGTACGACAAGGGGAAGTACGCCTACTGGGCGCAGGCGCTGGACTCCGGGGCCTCGCTGCTGGAGCTGGACGTGTACGTCGACAGCATCAGCAAGCGGTGGCGGGTCAGCCACAGCAACCCGTGGGGCAACGACAACAACTGCGAACACGCCGCCACGCCCAGTCAGTTGTACAGCCAGGCCACCAGCCAGGACCTCGGCAGCTGCCTCGACAACATGGCGGCCTGGGAGCAACTGCACCCGGACCACGCGCCCGTCGTCGTCAAGGTCGAGATGAAGGTCGGGTTCAACCAGACCATCGGCCTCGGGCCCACCGCCTTCGACACGCTCGTCTCGCAGAAGCTCGGCAGCAGCGTGTACAAGCCGGCCGACCTGCTCGGCTCCTCGTACTCGACGCTCGACGCCGCCGCGAAGGCCAACGCCTGGCCCTCCCGTGACGCGCTCAAGGGCAAGTTCGTCTTCGAGCTGATCCCGGGCACGGTGGAGCAGGCCAACCCGTTCGACCACTACTGGACGGACAAGGAGTACGGCGACCACCTGCGAGACCTGTACGCGGCCGGGAACATCTCCCAGGCCCAGGCCTTCCCCGCCGTCCTGGGCGCCGCGAACGGCGATCCGCGGACCAGCAGGTACGACGCCTCCATCCAGCCCTGGTTCGTGTTCTTCGACGGCGACGCGGCGACGTACGTGAACAACGGCTACGACACGTCGTTCTACGCCACGAACCACTACATCCTGATCATGACGGACGCCTCCAACGTCTCACCGGCGATCTCCTCGACCGCGCCGACCGACGCCGAGGTCGCGGCCCGGCTGGCGCTGCTGGCCGCCGACCACGCCAGCATCATCACCTCCGACTGGTCGACGAAGTCGGCGGCCGTGCTCGGCGGGGTGGCGGCCCGCGGCTGACAATTCACGCGCCCACGCGGATCCCTCTCGGCGTGGCGGGGAATACGAGATACGCAGTTGCAACTCGTGTCACCCCACGGGCACCCAGGGAGTCCCCCATGCTGCACGGCATCGACGTGAGCGCGTACCAGTCCTCCAGCTACGACACGGATGGCCTCTCCTTCGTGTTCATCAAGGCGACGGAGGGGCGTTCGTACGTCAACCCCAAACTCGCCGCCCAGACCAAGACCGGCCGCGACGCCGGACTGGTCGTCGGCTACTACCACTTCCTCTGGCCCGGCAACCTCACCGCCCAGGCCGAGTACTTCGTCCAGCACGCCCCCGAAAAGGCGGGCGAGATCCTCGCCGTCGACTGGGAGACCACCGGCGACGGCACCCACGCCAGCAACGCCGAGAAGGACTCCTTCATCCGCAAGGTGAAGGCACTCAGGCCCGGCTACCGGGTGGTGCTCTACACCAACCGGAATTTCTGGCTCAACATCGACACCACCTCGTACGCCGGCGACGGCCTCTGGATCGCCGACTACGTCGGCGCGGGCCACCCCCGCATCAGGGCCGACTGGGTCTTCCACCAGTACACCAGCGATCCGCACGACAAGGACGTCGCGGACTTCGCGAGCAAGGCCGCCCTCAAGGCCTGGGCCGCGAAGAAGGATTGAGCGGCGCGGTACCGGTCCGCGGCGGCCGGTGGCGGGACCGGACCGAGCGACCGGACCGAGGGCCCCGGTCCCGCCGCCGGCCGTCCCGCAAGCCCGGCGGAGCCGTCAGCCGCGGAAGTTCTCCGGGCGCTCGGGGGACGCCTGCGCCAGGGCCTTGCGTACGCCCTCCGCGTCGGCGCGCAGGCCGTAGACCGGGGTGCCCGGCTGCTGACGCCAGGAGTCGTCGATGCCGCCGTTGTCGACCGTGTCGAAGCCGAGTTCGTCGATCAGGGCGCGGACGACCCGCTTGGCGGCCTCGTCGTCGCCGGAGACCGGGACGGCCTGGCGCTCGGGGTCGCCGGCGGGGCGGCCACGGTCCAGGATGTCCTGGGCGAAGGTGCCGTTGAAGACCTTGATCACGGGGTGGCCGATCTGCCGCTCGGTCCAGCGGCTCTCCGTGATGCCCTCGTCCTCGATACCGGCGATCCGGCCGTCCCGCTCCCGCGGGTAGTAGTTGCCGGTGTCGATCACGGCGACGTTCTCCGTGGCGCCGTCCAGGAGCCCGGACGGCAGGTTCGGGACCGCCTTCACCGGGACCGTGACCACCACGACCTCGGCGCCCCGCGCGGCCTCCTCGGCCCGTACCGCCGTCGCCCCCGTCTCCTCGGCCAGGGCGGCCAGCGTCTCGGGGCCCCGCGAGTTCGCCACGGACACGTCGTGCCCGAGGGTGGTCAGCCGCCGGGTGAGGTTGCCGCCGATGTTGCCCGCCCCGATGATGCCGATCTTCATGACACGCCTCTCGAGAGTCGATGCATTCGCATACATGCGCTGCTGCGCGGCGACAACCTCGGGCGTGCGCGGCCTATTCCACGACTGGTCCGAACGAGTGAGACCCGGTTCCGGACCCGGGGCCCGCCGCTCAGATCCGTACGACGATCTTGCCGATGTGCGTGTCGGACTCCATCAGGCGGTGCGCGTCCCGGATGCGGTCCAGGCCGTCCAGCACCTCACCGACGACCGGGCGGAAGCCGCCGTCGGCCAGGCCCGCGTTGAGGAAGGCGGTGGATCGGCGCCGGCCCTCAGGGGTCGCGGTGAGGACCCCGTTGGCGTAGGTGTGAATCGTGAAGGGCCAGTTCCAGGGGAGCTCGGCGGGGCTGCCGTCCAGCCAGCCGTAGACCACCGCCCTGCCGCCCTCGGCCAGTCCCTCCGCCAGCGGGCGGAAGTCCGGGCCGCCGATCGCGTCGAACAGCACCTCGGCGCCGCTGCCCCCGGTGAGCCGCCTGACCTCCTTCGCCACGTCCTGCGCCGCCGACCGCCCGGTGACGATCACCTCCGCCGCGCCCAGCTCCAGCAGCCGACTGCGCTTGTCCGCGGTGCGGGTGGTGGCGAGCGGGACCGCGCCGATCCGGCGGGCGACCTGGATCGCCGCGGTGCCGACGCCACTGGACGCCCCGGTGATCAGGACGTGGTCCCCTGGCCGCAGCCCGGCGGTCTCCAGCAGTCCGCCGTACGCCGTCGTGTACGTCAGCCAGGCCGCGGCACCGGTGACCGCGTCCACGCCGTCGGGGCGCGGGACGACCGAGGACGCGGGCAGCACCACACGCTCCGCGTACACGCCCCGCGCGCTCATCTCGATGCCGGGGCCGGTGGTCACCGGGTCGCCGACGGCCGGTTCGGTGACGCCCTCGCCGACGGCCTCGACGGTCCCGGCGGCCTCGTAGCCGAGCCGGGAGGCGGGCAGGGTCGGCTGGTAGTAGTAGGTGCCCGACCGGAACAGCGCTTCGGCCCGGTTGAGGCCCAAGGCCTCGACGCGGACGACGACCTGGCCGGGGCCGGGTTCCGGGAGCGGTACGTCCTCGACGGTCAGGACGTCGGGTCCGCCGGTCTCGTGGAAGAGCACGGTGCGTGCGGTGTTCGTCATGCGCTCGACGCTAGGCGGCGCCCGCGAGACGATCCATGCCCTGCTGTCTCGCTTCCCTGTCCGATCGTCTCGCCGGACTACGGTGTGGACATGGACGTACTGAGCGACGCGGTCGCCGCGATGCGCACCGGGCGGCCGCACTCCTCCCGCCGGGACAAGCACGCGCCCTGGGGGATGCGGTTCGCCGCCTCGGAGGGCGCCGGGTTCCATGTCGTGCTGGGCGGGTCGGCGTGGCTGCTGCCGGCGGTCGGCGAGCCGGTGGCGCTGGGTCCGGGGGATGTGGTGTTCCTGGCCCACGGGCACGGCCACGCCCTGGCCAGCGGACCGGGCGTACCGCTGCAGGACGTGCGGCCGGGGCCGGACGGCCGCTGGCCCGAACCGCCGCGTACGGCGCGGGAGGGGGAGCCGGACACGGTCCTGCTGTGCGGCGCCTACCAGCTGGACCGCTCCCGCGCCCACCGGCTGCTCTCCGAGTTGCCGGAGGTGGTTCATCTGCCCGCCCGGGTGGGCGCCCACCGCTCGCTGCGGGCCGCGGTGGAACTGCTCGGGATGGAGCTGGAGGAGCGGCAGCCGGGCGCGGACGCCATCGTCACCTCGCTGCTCGACACCCTGCTGCTCTACATCCTGCGGGCCTGGTGGCAGCGGGAGCGGGGCGGTGAGGAGGGCAGGGGCTGGTCCGCCGCGCTGGCCGATCCCGCGGTCTCGGCGGCGCTGCGCGCCGTGCACCGCGACCCGGCCCACCCCTGGACGGTGGCCGAACTCGCCGCCCGGGGCGGCCTGTCCCGCGCGGCCTTCGCCCGCCGTTTCACCGCGCTCGTGGGCGAACCGCCCCTGGCCTACCTGACCTGGTGGCGGATGACCAGCGCCGGCCGGCTGCTGCGCGACGCCACCCTCACCCTGCGCCAGGTCGCCGAACGCACCGGGTACACCTCGGAGTTCGCCTTCGCCAAGGCCTTCAAGCGGGAGTACGGCACGGCACCCGGCCAGTACCGCAGAGCCGCCGGCCGCGCCACGACCGGCGCCGCCGACCGACCCGCGCACGGCACCGGGGACCACCCCGTGAACGGGACCACCCGCGAGGCCGGTCCCGCCGGCTGACCGCCCAGCGGATCCGCCGGCTCCACCCGCGACACCACCGCCGCCGTCTCCGCGTCGCGCCCGGACACCGCGCGGGCCGGCGCGCTGGACGCACTGCGCCGGGCCCGGCCGCGGCCGGCGACCGTCCTCGTCACCCGTCACCCGTCACCTGGAGGAGCTTCCGGGGGGCACCACCCATGTGCCGCTGCTGCGCGCGGCCGGCGGCCGAGGTCCTCACCGGCGACCGGGGTGGCAAGCGCCTCGGCCTGCCGCTGGCCCTGGAACGGCACGGCGGCCGCCGGACGGGCCGGGGCGAGGCCGGGGCGGTCGACACCGCGGCAGCCGGCTCCGGGGCATGAGAGAGGGGCGCCCCGCACCCCCGGTGCCGGGCGCCCCTGCCCTCGTGGGACCTGCTCTCGTGGGACCTACTTGTTCAGGTAGGCCCAGTACTCGTCGAACGACAGGACCTTGTCGCCGTTGAGGTCGCGGGTCTTGATGATGGCCTCGGCCACCGCCTCGGTGACGTTCCAGTCGCCCCCCTGCGCGAGAGCGGACTTGAACTCGGCGGCGGTGATGAAACCGTCACCGTCCGCGTCGATCCGCTCGAAGTGCGCGCGTGCCTCGTCGATGTCCGCCACCGATCCGCCCCTTTATGTCCGTGTTTCCATTGTCGTACCGGCGTAGTGCCGCAGGCCAGGTTAACGGCCCGGCCAGGCCTTCAGCGCAGCGACCACCCAGCCGAACTCCTCCTGGTACCGCGGGGGCGCCGGAGCACCCTTGATGATGTTCACCAACTCCCGGTAGCGGGAGACCTCGTTGCCCAGGTCGATCCGGCGCAGCACCGCGGCCCGGTCGGTGGCCTCCCCGAAGACCTCGGTGAGCACGGCGTCCGCCTCCGGTGCCTCGGGCGCCACCCCGCGCTCGCGTGCCGCACCGACGACGTCGACCAGCTTGCGGAAGAACCACTGCGAGGCGCCGGCCGGGGTGTCCGGCCCCCGGTCGGCCGCGTTGAACTCGATCATTCTGCGCATCGCCGCCCGGAAGTCCGGGTCCTGCAGCAGTTCGGCCAGCTCCACCCAGGCGTCCACCTGCTCGGGGCCCGGGTCGTCGGGCAACGCCACCCCGAGAGTCCGGGTGCGCTCCCGGATCCAGGGGTCGGCCGTGTCCAGCCCGTCGAAGATCTCCGCCACGAAGTCGTCCACGATCCGCTGCCGTTCGGCGGCCGACAGCCGTGCCAGTCTGTTCATCAGGGTCATCTCCTCCGCGTTCGAGCCACGTCGCGCCACCGTCGACAGCACCGCACGGGTCACCTTCAGGGAGCGGATCTGCGCGTCCAGCGCCGCCACGTGCGCGGCGGCGACCTCGGCCACGGTCTGCTCGCCGGAGAGCACCGCGCGCACGTGCCCCAGGCCGAGCCCCAGTTCGCGCAGGGTGCGGATCAGCTCCAGGCGGGCGAACGACTCGGCGTCGTAGAGCCGGTAGCCGCCCGCGGAGCGGGTCACCGGGGTGAGGACACCCTCGTCCGACCAGTAGCGGATGGTGCGCACGGTCAGCCCGGTGGCCTTCGCCAGCTCGCCGATGGTGAAAAGTCCGGTGCCGTCGTCGATCATGTCTGCGAGTGTGGGCCTTCCAGTGGGTGGAGACTCAAGGAGCCCCGGGGAGTCGAGGAGCACGGTGGCAGAGACCCTGCGGGACATTCTGGACGCGGCGGCCCGGGGTGTCTTCCCGCCGCCCGACGGCCGGACGACGGTCGTGCCGCAGCCCTCCCCGCGGGACGCCGGGGTGCTCTCCTTCACCGCGCACTCGGTCGTCTTCGTCGACGAGGACCCGGAGTGGGTGTACGACACCCTGCGTGCCACCCCCAGCGATCCGCTGGCCGCGACGATGAACTCGCGTTTCCTCACCGCCCTGATGGACCGCACGGGCCGCGAGCAGGAGACGATCGACGCGCTGCTGGTGGCCGGCCCGCTGCCCGGCCGCCCGGAACTCCCCCTCACCGAGCTCACCGGCCCCGACCCCTCCCGGGTCGGCTACGCCAGGGCCCGCCGGGACGAGGTGCGTGCCTGGACGGTGGCGGGCGGGGTGCTGGTGCTGGGCCGGGGCGTCGCGGGGCGCCTGGAGGTCTCGGTGGAGGTGGACCAGGGGGTACGGCAGCGGGGGCTGGGCCGGGCCCTGGTGGCCGCCGCCCGGCAGCTCGCGGACGAACCCCTGTGGGCGCAGGTCGCGCCGGGGAACGCCCGCAGCGTCCGGGCGTTCCAGGCGGCCGGCTATGTGCCGGTGGGCGCCGAGGCGCTGCTGCTCAAGGCCTGAGGCCCGAGGGCCCGACCTGACCCGGCCTCACCTGGCCTGACCCGGCCCCACCTGGCCTCAGCCGACCTCAGCGGAAGATGCCGGTGTGGCCGAGCGAGTAGCGGCCCGGCTGCGGGTAGACGGCGAGTCCGTGCGGGCCGCTGCCGACGTGGATGCGGGCCAGTTCGGCGCCGGTGCGGGTGTCGATGGCGTACACCTCGGAGTTGTAGCGGCCGGACAGCCACAGCACCTTGCCGTCCGCCGAGACCCCGCCCATGTCGGGGCTGCCGCCGCCCGGCAGCCGCCACTTCCCGGTCAGCCGGTTCTGCGCGAAGTCGAAGAGGGAGATGGTGCCCTCGCCCCGGTTGGAGATGTACATCACGCGGGAGTCCCGGCTGACGTACAGCCCGTGCGCGCCCTTGCCGGTGGCCAGGAAGGTCGGCCTGGTGAAGGCGTCGCCGTCCAGGATCCACACCCCGTCGGCCATCATGTCGGCGATGTAGAACCGCTTCCCGTCCGGGGAGACCTTGACGTCCTGCGGCATGGCGCCGTGGTAGGGCAGCTTCTCCTGCCGGAGCACCTTCATCTGCTCCGTGTCCACCTTGAGCACTTCGCCGCTGAACTCGCAGGACACGATGAAGTACCGGCCGTCGAGGGAGAAGTCGGCGTGGTTGACGCCGTAGCAGCTGACCGGGACGGCCTTGACGGTCCGCATGGTGTGCGCGTCCCGGAAGACCAGCTGGCGGTCGTTGGAGGCCATCACGATCGCGTACTTGCCGTTGGGCGTGAAGTACAGGTTGTACGGGTCGTGCACGGAGACCGGCTTGCCGGCCCGGCCGGTCCTCGGGTCGATGGGGGTGAGGCTGTTGCCCAGGTCGTTGTTGACCCAGAGTGTCTTCAGGTCCCAGGACGGCACGACGTGCTGCGGCTGCCGCCCGACCGGGACGGTCCCGATCACCCGGTACGTCTTGGGGTCGATGATCGAGACCGTGTCGGAGTTGGTGTTCGGGACGTACACCAGGGACGGGAAGTCCTTGACGACGGGTGAGAGGTTGCCGGGGCGGTCGGCGGCGTACACGTCCTTCGGGTCGAGGACCGGGGGCATCCCCGGCAGTACGTCGACGGCCGGCTCCGCCTTCTTCGCCGGCGGTTGCACGGCCGCGGTGGTGCCGGCGGCCGGTGCCGCGGGGCTGTCGGAGCCGCCGCTGCACGCGGGGAGCAGGGCCAGGACGGCGAGGACGGCACCGGCGGACAGCAGACGGGCGGCGTTCGTGGTTCGCATCAGCTGAGCAGCTCCGTGGTGGTGACCGCGCGCAGTCCACGGCGGTGGAGTTCTTGGAGGACGGCGGGGAGGGCGGCGACCGTGTCCGGATACCCGAAGTGCATGCTCACCACCGAGCCGCCCGTGACCTCCGCGAGCACCTTGCGGGTGATGGCCGACGCGCCGGGCCGGGTGTAGTCGAGCGAGTCCACGTCGTACGACAGCACGTGCGGGTAGCCGGCCTCGGCCGCGAGCCGGGCGACGAGCGGGGAGGCGGTCGGCGCCCTTGAGGGGCGGAACCAGGTCCCGATCGATCCGGTGAGCCGCCTGAGCCGCTCCGCGCAGTCGGTGATCTCCTTGCGGGCGTCGGCCTCCGCCATGGCGTTGATGGAGACGTGCCGCTGGGTGTGGTTGCCCAGGTCGTGACCGGCGTCCAGGATGCGGCGGGCCATGGTGGGATACGCGTCGAGCCAGCTGCCGACGGCCAGCACCGTGAGGTGGGCGCCGTGCTGCTCGGCGGTGCCGAGGAGCTGGTCGGCGAGCGCGGGGTCGCCCTGGCCGTGGAAGGTGAGGGCGACGGAGGCGGCGGTGCGGGGGCCGTGGGTGACCTGGAAAGGGAGCAGCGTGGGGGAAGCCGACGGCGAGGTGGGACCGGCGGTGGTGGGGGGCGGTGCTGCGGTGGCCGTACCGGTGGTGCCGCAACCGGTGACGAAGGCGCCTCCGGCGGTGAGGGCGGCGCCTGCGCGGAGGAGGTCGCGTCGGTGGGTGGGGGTCACCTGCACCATTTAAAGGTGCATAGGTAAGAAAGGCGGCTATTGACCCGAAATGGATTGTTTTTGCACGTTGCGGTCGACAGGGTTGATCGCATGGTTCCCCGCGCCCCCGAAGGGGCGCGTTTCGGTGGGCCTATCGATCAGCCACCCGCATCTCGAACCACGTCGTCTTTCCCCTCGGCAGCAGATCCACGCCCCAGCGGTCCGCCAGTTTGTCCACCAGGAACAGGCCGCGGCCGCTGATGTCGGTCTCCTGAACCGGCATCAGGCAGGGCAGCCCGCGGGAGGGATCGCGCACCTCCACCCGGATCCAGCCGGGGCGGCGGCGCATCCGCAGACCGAACACCCGGGCGCCGGTGTGCCGTACGGCGTTGCCCACCAGTTCGGAGACGAGTAAGACCGCGTCCTCCGTCATCTTGGGGCTGAGCCGCCACTGGCGGAGGACGACGACCTGGGCGAGCCGGCGGGCGGTCGCCGCGGACTCGGGGCGGGACGGCAGCGGAACCTCCGCGTCCGTCGGGTTGCCGAACAGTTCGATCGCCTTGAGCGCCCGCTCGTCCTCGACCGCAGGCGACCAGCGCGCCGCGGCCGCACGGCTGTGTCCCCGCGGCTGTTCGATGCCCTCCAGCCCCGCCATGCCCCCATCATGGCCGCCGAGAGCGCCCTCCGTGGCCGTTCCGGGGGAATACGCCCCCGCAAAGCTCCCACCCGCCGACGGGTGATCGGCATATGCCATCGGCATTCCGGAGGCATCGGAAGCCAGTCCGACCTGCGAAGACGTTCTCTCTCCGGGCAATCGCCAGACCCCCTCGACAAGGCAGGCTTAGGGTTGCCTTAAGGCTCCCATAATCCGCCCCATCGGGGGACCCGGAATCAGACATCGCGTCAACTGCAAGGGGTTCGGGGCTTTCACAGCAGGGCGAAGATCACAGGAACTTGGCCTTGCCCGGCCCCTCCTCGACGAAGCTGCGCATGCCGCGCTCGCGGTCCTCGGTCGCGAACAGCCCCGCGAACCAGTTCCGTTCGACGGCGAGCCCGGTCTCCAGATCGGTCTCCAGGCCGGTGTCGACCGCCTCCTTGGCGGCTCGCAGCGCGATCGCCGGCCCCTGCGCCAGCTTCGCCGCCCAGGCGTGCGCCTCGGTGTAGACGTCGGCGGCGGGCACGACCCGGTCGACCAGTCCGATGGCGAGCGCCTCGTCGGCCTTGACCATCCGGCCCGTGAAGATCAGGTCCTTGGCCTTGGAGGGGCCGATCAGCCGCGGCAGCCGCTGGGTGCCGCCGGCTCCCGGGATGAGCCCGAGGAGGATCTCGGGCTGTCCGAGCTTGGCGTTGTCGGCGGCGATGCGGTAGTCCGCGCAGAGGGCGAGCTCGCAACCGCCGCCGAGCGCGTAGCCGGTGACGGCGGCGACGACCGGCTTGGGAATCCGGGCGACGGCGCTGAACGAGTCCTGGAGGGAACGGGACCGCAGAACCATGGCCGCGTGGTCCATGTTCTGCATTTCCTTGATGTCGGCTCCCGCCGCGAAGACCTTCTCACCGCCGTACACGACGACGGCACGCACGTCCTCGCGCCGGGTGGCCTCCTCCGCCAGCTCCTTGATCCGGTCCTGGGTGGCGACGTCGAGCGCGTTCATGGGCGGCCGGTCGAGGCGGATCGTACCTACGCCTTCGGCGACTTCGAGGGTCACAGTCATACCGAGCAGGTTAACGCCGGTTCATCAGCGCCCCTTCCGGGGCGCGGGGAACGGCGCGAACAACCCCCGCCGGCCGCAGCCGACGAGCTACTTGGTCCATTCCTGCCAGGACATGTTCCAGCCGTTGAGCCCGTTGTCCGGCGACACCGTCCGGTCGTGCGAGTGCTTCACCGTCACCACGTCCCCGATGATCGAGTGGTCGAAGAACCAGGCAGCAGGCACCGCGCGGTCCCCGCCACCCCGGATGTCCCGGAGGCCGACGCACCCGTGGCTCGCGTTGTAGTTGCCGAACGCGTCGCCACCCCAGTAGTTGCCGTGGATGAACGTCCCGGACGTGGTCAGCCGCATCGCGTCCGGCACGTCCTTGATGTCGTACTCGCCGCCGTAGCCGACCGTCTCGCCGTTCATGCGGGTCACGCGCAGCTTCTCGCTGATGACCATCTGGCCGTTCCACGTGTCGTAGCCCGGCTTGCCGGTGGTGACCGCGAGGGTCTTCACGACCTTGCCGTCCTGCATGACCTTCATCGTGTGCTTCTTGGCGTCGACGACGGACACCTGGTTGCGGCCGATCGTGAACTTCACGGTCTTGGCCTGCTCGCCGTAGACCCCGGCACGGCCCTCGACGCCGTTGAGGTTGAGGGAGACGGTGACCTTCGTGCCGGACTTCCAGTAGTTCTCGGGGCGGAAGTCGAGGCGGTCGTTGCCGAACCAGTGGCCCTCGACGTCGACCGCGGGCTCGGTCTTGATGGTGATCGCCTTCTCCACCGCGTCCGGATCGGTGATGCCCCGGGTGAAGTGGACGGAGAACGGCATGCCGACGCCGACCGTGGAACCGTCCTCCGGCGTGAAGTAACCGACGAACGTGTTCTTCGGGGTCAGCGTCGTGAAGCTGGAGTCCTCCGCCGACTCACGGCCCTCGGTGTCCTTCGCGACCGCGTGCACCGTGTACTTCGTGGAGTTGGCGAGGTGCGTCGAAGGCGTCCAGCTGGCGCCGTCCGCCGCGATCGCCCCGGCTATCTCCTTGCCCTTGGCGTCCTTGACCTCGACGTCGGTCAGCTTGCCCTTGGCGGCGCTGACCTTGAGCGCCCCGCTGGTGTCCACGCCGGTCGCGCCGGACTTGGGGCTGATGCTGACGGTCGCCACGGACTGCTTGCTCGCCTGGGTGGTGGCGTCCTTGGCCTTGCCCTGGTCCGCCCCCTTCTCGGAAGAGCCGCCCCCGCCGCAGGCGGTGACGGCCATGAGCAGGACGCCGGCGACGACCGTCATCCCCTGCTTCCTCCGCGCCCCCCGAACCGACGCCCCCGATATCGGCCGCTCGTTCAAAGTCGTTCTCCCCTCCCAGGGCCTGGTCAGCCCACCCCGGCGCGTCAGGCGCGCGCATTGGCGCATAGTAACCGCAGGGTTTTGAGCTTGGTGTTGGGCGAATGTCACCGTTGCGTCGCAACTTCGCGCCCCCACCGGCCCGCCCTCACCTGGTTACTTGACCGCGCTGCCCGCCTTCCACTCCTTCCACCCCATGTTCCATCCCCCGAGGCCATTGTCGGGAGATACCGTTTTGTCCTTGCTGTTCACGACTTCGACCACGTCACCGATGAGGCTGCGGTCGTAGAACCAGCCCGCGGGCGTGTCCGAGCTGCCGCCCTTCACGTCGCGCAGGCCCACACAGCCGTGGCTGACGTTGACGCGGCCGGGGGCGTCCGGCGCCCAGTAGTTGCCGTGCAGGAAGGTGCCGGAGTCGGTCAGCTTGAGGGCGTGCGGGACGTCGGGGATGTCGTACTCGCCGCCGAAGCCGACCGTACGGCTGTTCATGCGGGTCACGTCGTGCATCTCCATCACCACCATCTTCCCGTTGTAGGTGGTGTGCTCGGGCGCCCCCGCGGTGATCGGCACGGTGGCGAGCAGCTCGCCGTCCCGGCGGACCTCCATGGTGTGGGCGGCCGCGTCGACGAGGGAGACCTGGCTGCGGCCGACGGTGAAGGTGAACGTCTTGGACTGGAGGCCGTAGACGCCGCGGGCGCCCTCGACGTCACGGAGGTTCAGGCCGACGGTGACGACCGTGCCGGGCTCCCAGTACTTCTCGGGGCGGAAGTCGAGGCGGTTCTTGCCGAACCAGTGCGGGCGGATCTCGACCGCGGGCTTCGCGGTCACCCGGATGGCGCGTTCCACGGCGGCGCGGTTGTCGATGTCGCGGCTGAAGGCGAGGGAGACGATCATGCCGGTGCCGACGGTGGCCCGGTTCTCCGGGGTGACGTACCCGATGAAGCGTTCGTCGGGGACCAGTGTGGTGAAGGTGGTGTGGCGGGCCGAGCGATGGCCGGCGCCGTCGACGGCCACCGCGTCGACGGTGTACTTGGCGGCGAGCGCGAGTTTCGGGTCGTCCGGCCGCCAGATCGTGCCGCCCCCCGCGATGTGCCCGGGGACCGGGGAGTCCTGTGCGTCCTGGGATCTGACGACGCGGACGGATTCCAGGCGGCCGCTGGGCACCCGGACCATCAGCGGTCCGTCGGGCCGTACGGCCCTGGTGCCGTCGTCCGGGGAGATGCGGATGACGTCCTCGGGGGCCGCGGGTCTGCCGCCGAGAACGTGGTCGATGCCGAGCCCGTGGGTGCCGCCCGAGGAGCAGCCGACGGCTCCCGCCAGCAGCGCCGCCCATGTCAGTACCGCGGCCAACGCGGCCCGCGCGCGCCGTGCGCGCCCTTGTGGATGCCTCACGTGCGGCTCAACGAGCGGGCATGCCCCTGGGAAACGTGAGTGCGACGCCGGCACTGGGCAGAACAGAGGGAAGGACGACGAGCTGGGGAGCCGCCGTGCCCGTGCGCCAGCCGTCGCGGGCACGTCCGTAGCGAGCCGCCGACCGTGCCCGGGACCGGGAGTCCGGGCGCCGTCGGCTGCTCGGACACGGGTGCGCTGCGCCCCGGTGGTCGGCGAGCCGCGGGACACAAAAAGGGGCCGACAGGTGACGAGCGCAGCCGAGCAGCAGGGGGCACCGGCGCGGGCCCCGAGGGCGGACGGCGCCACGGCGCACGCCCCCGCGGTGAACGGGCCCGCGGTGAACGGGACGTCCCTCCCCGTCCCGGCGGCGTGGCCGGGAGCGTCGACACCGCTCGGCGCCCGGTTCCGGGTCGGGCCCGACGGGGTGGCGGGCACCAACTTCGCGCTCTGGGCGGCCGGCGCGGAGGCGGTCCGGCTCTGCCTCTTCGACGAACAGGGGCGGGAGACCCGTATCCCGCTGACCGAACTCACGCACGAGATCTGGCACGGGTTCGTGCCCGGCGTGCTGCCGGGACAGCGGTACGGCTACCGGGTCGACGGCCGCTGGGACCCGTGGACCGGCGCCCGCTGGAACCCGGCGAAGCTGCTGCTGGACCCGTACGCGCGGGCGGTGGACGGCGAGTTCGCCCTGCCGCCCGAGGTGTACGGGCACGTCCGGGACTGGCCGGACCAGCAGGTCGCCGACACTGTCCGCGACGACCGCGACTCGGCGCCGTACGTCCCGAAGGGCGTGGTCGTCCACGATGACGACGACTGGTCGGACGACCACCGCCCGAAGACGCCGTGGGCCGACTCCGTCATCTACGAGCTGCACGTGCGCGGCTTCACCCGACTGCACCCGCGGATACCCGAGGAACTCCGGGGCACCTACGCGGGCCTGGCCCACCCGGCCGCCGTCGACCACCTCGTCAACCTCGGCGTGACGGCCGTGGAACTCCTCCCCGTCCACCAGTTCGCCCACGAGGACCACCTGCTCAGGCGCGGCCTGAAGAACTACTGGGGCTACAACTCCATCGGCTACTTCGCCCCGCACGCGGCCTACGCCGCATCCGGTACGACGGGACAGCAGGTCGGCGAGTTCAAGCGGATGGTCCGGGCGCTGCACGCGGCCGGGATCGAGGTCATCCTCGACGTCGTCTACAACCACACCGCGGAGGCGGGCGAGCTGGGCCCGACGCTGTCCCTGAAGGGCATCGACAACCGCGGCTACTACCGCCTCCAGGACCACGACGCCCGGCGCTTCGCGGACTACACCGGCTGCGGCAACACCCTGCACGTGGTCCGCCCGCACGTGCTGCGCCTCATCACCGACTCACTCCGCTACTGGGTGACCGAGATGGGCGTGGACGGCTTCCGCTTCGACCTCGCCGCCGCGCTGGCCCGCTCGATGCACGACGTCGACATGCTCTCCCCCTTCCTCGCCGTGATCGCCCAGGACCCGGTGCTGCGCCGGGTCAAACTGATCGCCGAGCCCTGGGACGTCGGCTCCGGCGGCTACCAGGTCGGCGCGTTCCCACCCCTGTGGACGGAGTGGAACGACCGCTACCGCGACGCCGTCCGCGACTTCTGGCGCGGCGCCCTCCCGGACGTGCGCGACCTCGGCTACCGCCTCTCCGGCTCCAGCGACCTCTACGCCTGGGGCGGCCGCCGCCCCTACGCCTCCGTCAACTTCGTCACCGCGCACGACGGTTACACCCTGCGCGACCTGGTGTCGTACGAGCGCAAGCACAACGAGGCCAACGGCGAGCAGAACCGGGACGGCTCCGGCGACAACCGGTCCTGGAACTGCGGCGCGGAGGGCGAGACGGACGACGAGGACGTACGGGCCCTGCGCAGGCGCCAGTTGCGGAACCTCCTCACCACCCTCCTCCTCTCGACGGGTGTCCCGATGCTGGTCGCCGGCGACGAACTGGGCCGCACCCAGGGCGGCAACAACAACGCCTACTGCCAGGACAACGACATCAGCTGGCTGGACTGGAGCCTGCTCGACGACCCCGCCTGGCGGCCCCTGTTCGACCTCACCTCCCGCCTGATCAGGCTCCGCCACCGCCACCCGGTGCTGCGCCGCCGCGCCTTCTTCTCCGGCCGCGCGCACTCGGCGGACGGCCTGCGCGACCTGGCCTGGTTCACGGCCCACGGCGAGGAGATGACCGCGGGCGACTGGTACGCGCCGGCCGCCACCCTCGGCATGTTCCTCTCCGGCCGGGACATACCGGGCCGCGACGACCGCGGCGCCCCCGTCCTCGACGACAGCTTCCTCACCGTCCTGCACGCCGGCGCCCGCCCGACCCGGTTCGTCCTGCCGGGTCCACCGTGGGCCCAGCGCTACGAGGTCCTGGTCGACACCTCACTGGAGGACCAGCGCACGGAGCCGGCGGAGGTGCACGAGGCAGGCACGGTGATCACAGTGCCGGGACGCACGGTGCTCCTCCTGCGAGTGGCCGACTGACCCACCGCCCCCGAGGACCCCCAACGGGCTTCTGCCGTACCGGGCTAGTGCCGCGGCAGGCAACGTTTGCCCGTCAAGGAGCGGCGTCCGGTGCGTGCTCTCGGCGTGCCGGCCGGAAGTCCTCGTACTGGATGTACTTGGGCTTTCGGCCGGTGCGGCGAGAGTGCGTGCCGGGCGTCGTGACGGGGCGAACGTTGCCTGTTGCGGCACTAGGTTCCGGGAGCGAAGCTCTGCGTGCCGAGCGCCCGCAGAGCGGCCAGTACCGCCCTTGTGCGGGGAACCTCGTGGGTGCGGTAGACGCCTGTTCCCCCGAGATGCGCCAGAACCGTGAAGAAGCCTTCGGCGGTGCGGAACTCGTCCTCGAAGAGGCTGAACGCGTGCGGCAGGGAGTGGCAGATGGGAAGGCCCATCCGCCGAAGCCGGAACGTGTTCAAGAGGGCACGGCCCTGATAGTGCACACGGGTGTCGGCGGATATGTGCTTGTCGTGCGAGAAGCCGATTCCGGGGTCGACGACGATGCGATCGACCCCGGCCGAGCGGGCGTGGTCCACGCGCTTCTCGAAGTAGTCGAGCATTCGCGGGACGGGATCCTGGTCGATGCCCTTGGCGCGCACGTCCCGGGAGTTCGTCCCTTCGACATGGCACAGAACGACTGTCGCTCCGTGGTCGGCCAGCACGGGGAACATCTCGCCGTCCGATGCCGGGCCGCCCGAGTAATTGACCAGGAGCGCCCCAGCGTCCAGACACGACTGGGCAACAGCAGGCTCGTACGTCTCGACCGACACGGCGACGCCTTCCGAGGCGAGCCCCTTCACGACCGGCACCAAGGCCGCCACCTGCTCCGCCACGGAGACCTGTCGCGTCCGGGGATTGCTCGACTCGGCGCCGACGTCGACGATGTCGGCGCCCTGCGCCGCGAGGATGCGGCCCTTTCTGACAGCGGACTCGGTCGAGGTCGCGACGCTCTCCCGATAGGTGGAGTCCGGCGAGAGGTTGACGCATCCCATGATGACGGGGGTGGTGTCGACATCGATGTGCCGGTCGCCCACCCGAAGTGGTGCGACGGGTACGGAGAGATCGGCCTCGAATCGCCGCGCCAGATCTGCCAGCTGTGCAAGGGAAATCATCCGACCCCATTCCTGTACGACGGCCCGGGAGGCACCGCGCTAGCCCAGAATCCCCCGCTGGTACCCCGTCGCCACCGCGGCCGCGCGGTCGTTGACGCCGAGTTTGGCGTAGAGGTGGGTGAGGTGGGTTTTGACCGTGGCCTCGCTGATGAAGAGTTCGCGGGCGATCTCGCGGTTGGAGGTGCCCCGGGCGACCAGGGCCAGGACCTCGCGTTCGCGGGCGGAGAGGGGCTCGTTGGCGGGGGCGGCGGGGGTGCGGACGGCGGAGACCAGGCGGGAGGCGACGGCCGGGGAGAGGACGGTGCGGCCCTGGGCGGCGGCGCGGACGGCGGTGAAGAGTTCCTCGCGCGGGGCGTCCTTGAGGAGGTAGCCGGTCGCGCCCGCCTCGATCGCGGGGAGGGTGTCGGAGTCGGTGTCGTACGTGGTGAGGACGAGGACCTTGGCACGGGCGCCGCGCCGGGTCAGTTCGCGGATGGCGTCGACTCCGCCGCCGCCCGGCATGCGGAGGTCCATGAGGACCACGTCGGGGTCGAGGGTGCCGGCGAGCGTGACGGCCTCGGCGCCGTCGGACGCCTCGCCGACGACCGTGAAGCCGGGGGCGGACTCGAACATGCCGCGCAGGCCGTCGCGGACCACCGGGTGGTCGTCGACGATGAGCAGCGAGATCGGGGGCTCAGTTGTCATGGCGGACCAACGGTACGCGCGCCGACAGTGCGGTGCCGAGCCCCGGTTCGGACTCCACGGTCAGGGAGCCGGCGATGCGTTCGGCGCGGGCCCGCATGCCGTCCAGGCCGAAGCCGCCGGCCCGGCTGCGGGCGGGCACGGCGAGCAGGTCGAAGCCGGTGCCGTCGTCGCGGATGTCGAGGATGACCTCGCCGCCCGGGAAGTCGCCGAGGAAGGAGAGGGTGACGCCGACCCGGGAGGCGTGCGCGTGCCGGGCGGCGTTGGAAAGGGCCTCCTGGACGATGCGCAGAAGGGTGGCCGCGACCTCCTCGTGAAGTTGCTCGGCGGTGCCGGTGACGGTGAACTCGGCGCGTACGCCCGTCCGTTCGCTCCACTCGGCGACCGTCTTCCGCAGCGCCTCGGGCAGCCCGTCGTGCTCCAGGGCGACCGGGGCCAGGTTGTGCACGGAGCGGCGGGCCTCCCCCAGGCTGTGCCGGGCCAGCGCGAGGGCGCGGCCCACGTGGTCCTCGGCCAACGCCGGATCGGGGGTGTTGGCGACGACCTGGAGCTGGGCGATGATCCCGGCCAGGCCCTGCGCGATGGTGTCGTGGATCTCGGCGGCGAGCCGGCGCCGCTCGTCGGCGACCCCGGCCTCCCGGGCCTGGAGGAGGAGCTGGGCGTGCAGCGCCGCGTTCTCGTCGAGGGCCTGGCGCAGCGCGGCGATGGTCTCGGTGCGTTCGAGGGACCGCTGCTTCTCCTGCTCGGTGAGGTGGGCGACCCCGACCTGGAGAACGGAGTTGGCGACCAGCAGCACGCCGAACAGCAGCCACTGGAGCAGGCTGCGCAGCGGCATCCCGCCCGTCTGCGCGCCGGCCACGGTGACGGCGCTCGCCAGCAGCCCCAGCCGCCGCCACCGGCGCGGCAGCAGCTCGTCGGCGTCCATGTAACCGGAGGCGGCGTAGAACGCGAAGAACGGGCTGAGCCAGGTGAGCACGAAGGCGAGGGCCCAGCGGAGCGCGTAGTACGCGCTCCCGGCCGCGGAGGGCGTACGGCCGCGGTCGGTGCGGCGGGACCGCGTGCTGTGCCACCACAGCTGGAGCAGGACCGCGGCGCCGACCAGGGACCAGGCGGTCAGCCACGTCGACCGGGGGGTGCCGGGGTCGGCGGAGACGACCCCGAGGACGATGCTGACAGCGAGGAACCCGTACGGCCCCCAGGTGTGCAGCTGCTCCCAGCGCCGGTCGATCCGGTTGTCGTCGGCGGTCATGTGCCCAGTCTGCATGGCGGCCCGTCTCCTAGTCCCAGCGGAACCAGCGGGCGGCGCCCGCGGTCAGCAGGAGCGCCCAGAGGGCGAGGACGCCCAGGTGCTCCCAGCCGGGCCAGTGGCCGGCGGCGGCGCGGTCCAGGGCGCGGGCCGCCGCGCCGAACGGGGTCAGCTGCACCACCCGGGCCATGGTGTGCGGCATCTCCTGGACCGGGATCCACACACCCGCGCAGAACATCATCGGGAAGAACACCGCCGAGCCGATCGCGCTCGCGATCTTCGTGGTGCGGGACAGCGCCGAGACGACCGAGCCGAGGGCGAGAGCGGCCGTGGCCGCGAGGAGCAGGGCCAGCAGGTATCCGCCGGGCTGCTTCGGCAGCCGTACGTCGAAGGCCAGGCGGCCGACGAGGAGTGCCAGCAGCGCCGAGCCGAGGGCGACCGTGCCCTGCACGGCCATCTGCGCGGACAGCAGCGCGGAGGGCCGTACGGGGGTGAGCCGCATCCGGCGCAGGATGCCCCGCTCCCGGTGGCCGGTGAGCGCCTGGGGCAGGGTCTGCACCCCGGCCATGATCAGGGCGATCAGCACGGCGACGGGGACGTACGCGTCGACCGGGCGCAGGCCGCCCAGGGACTTGTCGGCGTCCCGGAAGGAGGGGATCGAGCCGAGGATCACCAGCAGCAGCGTCGGGAACAGGAAGACCCAGAAGACGGCGCCGGGTTCGCGGCGGAACAGCCGGAACTCGGTGCGCAGGACGGCGGTGTTCATGCTGCTTCCTCCTTCGTCAGGTCGAGGAACGCGTCGTCGAGGGTGGCGTCCACGACCCGGAGCTGGTGGGCGGTGACGCGGTGCCGGGCGAGCAGGGTGATGACGGCGTTGACGGTCTCGTCGGTGCCGGAGAGCGTGATCCGGCCGTCCTTGCGTTCGATGGAGGCGAGGGCGGGGAGGGCGGCGAGGTCGTGGTCGTCCAGGGGTGCGGACGGGGTGAAGCTGATGACGGTGGCGCCGGCGCTGCGGCGGATCAGTCCGGCAGGGGTGTCGAGCGCGGCGACCCGCCCCTTGTCGATCACCGCGATCCGGTCGCAGAGCCGCTGCGCCTCCTCCATGAAGTGGGTGACGAGCAGGACGGTGACGCCGCGCTCCCGGACGTCCTCGATCAGCTTCCAGGTGTCCCGCCGGGCCCGCGGGTCCAGCCCGGTGGTCAGTTCGTCGAGGACGACGACCCGCGGGTTCCCGATCAACGCCAGTGCGATGAAGAGCCGTTGCTTCTGCCCGCCGGACAGCCTGCCGAAGCGGGTGGCGAGCTTGTCGGTGAGCCCGAGGCGTTCGGCGAGCGGCGGCCAGTCGAGCGGCGTCGGGTAGAAGGAGGCGTACAGCTCGAGAGCCTCGCGGACGGTGAGCTTGGGCTGGAGCTCGCTCTCCTGGAGCTGGGCGCCGAGGACGCGGGCGACCTTGTCGTGGTCGGCGACGGGATCGAGCCCGGTGACCCGGACCCGGCCCGCGTCGGGCACCCGCAGCCCCTCCACGCACTCCACGGTGGTGGTCTTGCCGGCGCCGTTCGGCCCGAGGATCCCGAAGATCTCGCCCTCCTCGACGGCGAGACTCACCCCGTCCACGACGGGCCGGCCGCCGTACGACTTGCGCAGGTCTGTCACTTCGATGACGGTTGGCATGCTCCGAGGGTCCCGTCCGCCCCCGGCCCGCCGCATCGGCCGCCCCGCTCGAACCGCCGTCAACCGATCGGCTGATGCGCCGCCTCCGGCCGTACGACCCTCGAACACTCCCCCGGTCCTCGGCTTCGCGCGAATCGGGGGACCCCCAGGTCGTAGGACCAGCGGCCGACTCCGGTCCGGCCAAAACTCGGTGGGCGTTGTCAGTGCCGATCCGTAGGCTCGCCCCTGATGCCTCCGAAACGTGCAACCACCAAGGACCGGTCCGCCGTCCGCATTCTGCTGCGCCTGTGGCCGTACGTACGGCCGGTGCGGCTGCGGCTGTCCGTCGCCGCGTTCGTGGCGATCGTCGCCTCCTGTACGGGGCTCGTCATCCCCCTCGTCCTCAAGTGGATGGTGGACGGGCCGGTGGCCGACCGCGACCCGGCCGGGGTGTGGCTCGGCGCGCTGTACCTGCTGCTGCTCGGCATCGCGGAGGCACTGCTCTTCGGTCTGCGCCGCTGGCTGGTCGCCAGGCCGCTCTCACGCGTCGAGGCGGGGATGCGGGCGGACCTGTACGGCCATCTGCAGCGGTTGCCGGTCGCCTTCCACGACCGGTGGGCCTCCGGCCAGCTGCTCTCCCGGGCCACCACCGACCTGATGCTGCTCCGCATGTTCCTCGCGTTCCCGCTGACCTTCCTCCTGGTGAACGGGGTGACGATCCTCGTCGGTGTGCTGATCATGCTGGCCCAGGACTGGACGCTGGGCCTGGTCATCCTGGGCCCCACGATCCCGGTGATCTGGACCTGTGTGATCTTCGAGAAGCGGTACGCGGAGGTGGCGCGGCTCGCCCAGGACCAGGTCGGCGACCTGACGACGGTGGTCGAGGAGAGCGTGCTCGGCATCCGCATCATCAAGGGCTTCGGCCGCCACCGCAGCCAGGCGCACGCGTTCCGCGAACTGGTGCGGACCCTGCGGGGCACGGAGCTGCGCAAGGCGCGGATGCTGGCGATGATCTGGGGCGTCATCGTGACGCTGCCGGAGGTGGCGATCGGGGCGGCTCTGCTGTGGGGGTCGATCCAGGTCGCGGAGGACGGGCTGAGCGCGGGCACACTGGTGGCGTTCCTGTCGACGGCGCTCGCGCTGAGATGGCCGGTGGAGTCGATCGGGTTCCTGCTGGCGATGAGCCAGGAGGCGGCGACGGCGACGGAGCGCTTCTTCGAGGTGCGGGACGCGTCGGAGGAGGGCGCCGATGCGTCGTCGGGTGCGGGTGCGCGGGGGCTGAGCGCGCAGTTCCCCGCACCCCTTCAGGGCGCTGCGCCGAGCCGCCCCGCAAGGGGCGCGGAGAGCGCGGCCGGCCACGACGGCGCCGGGCCCGACGGCGGCCCCCTCGCCCCGGTCCCGGTGCCCGACGGCATCCGCTTCGAGAACGTGCAGTTCCGTTACCCCGACGCCGCCCCCGGTTCCGCCCCGACGCTCGAACTCGTCGACCTGCACATCCGCCCCGGCGAGTCGATGGCCCTCGTCGGTGCCACCGGCAGCGGCAAGACCACCCTCACCGCGCTCATCCCCCGCCTGCACGAGCTGACTTCGGGGCGGATCACCCTCGACGGCGTGGACATCGCCGCCATGCCCCGCGAGGAACTCCGCTCCCTCGTGGCGGTCGCCTTCGAGGAGCCCACCCTCTTCTCCGCCTCCGTCGGTGAGAACGTGCTCATGGGAGCCGCCGAGGGCGCCGGGGAGCCGGAGCTGTCCCGTGCCCTCGCCGTCGCCCAGGCGGACTTCGCGCACGCCCTCCCGCAGGGCACCGCGACGCAGGTCGGTGAGCAGGGCCTCAGTCTCTCCGGCGGCCAGCGGCAGCGCCTCGCGCTCGCGCGGGCGGTCGTCGGCCGGCCCCGCTTCCTCGTCCTCGACGACCCGCTCTCCGCGCTGGACGTGCACACGGAGGCAGCCGTGGAGGCGGCGTTGCGCGACGTGCTCGCCGACACCACCGCGCTGATCGTCGCCCACCGCCCCTCCACCGTCCTGCTCGCCGACCGCGTCGCCCTGCTCTCCGGCGGCCGGGTCACCGCCGTCGGCACGCACCACGAACTCCTGCGCAGCAACGCCGAGTACGCCCACCTGATGTCCGGGGAGGATCACCGCCGATGACCGCAGCCACCTCCCTCCCCGCCCCCGACGAGGACGACGAGCGCCGGCACCCGGACCCGGCCGGCACCTCCGGCGGCGACCCGTTCGACCGGGACGTCCTGCCCACCCCGCCCGGCGCCACCGCCACCCTGCTGCGCTCGCTCCTCGCCCCCATGAAGGCGAGGGTCGCCGTCACCACGTTCCTCCTGCTGCTGCAGCAGGCGGCGGTGCAGGCGGGCCCGCTGCTGGTGGCGTACGCCATCGACACGGCCGTCCCGGCGTTCCGTCGCCACGACCACGGCCCGCTGTTCGCGGTGGCCGCCGGGTACGGCGTGAGCGCGCTGCTCTCGGGCGGCCTCCAGTACGCGTTCGTCGAGGCCTCCGCCCGCGTCAACCAGGACGTCCTGCTCGACCTGCGCGGCCGCATCTTCCGGCACGCGCAGGCGCTGAGCATCGACTTCCACGAGCGCTACACGTCGGGCCGACTCATCTCCCGCTCCACCACGGACGTCGAGTCGCTGCGCGAGCTGCTGACCGAGGGCCTCCAGGAGCTGGTCACGGTCATCCTCTCCTTCCTCTACATCTCGGCGATGCTGCTCTGGCTGGATCTCGGCCTCGGCGCGGTCGCGGTGGCCAGCTTCGTACCGCTGTACCTGCTGGTCCGGCTGTACCAGCGGCGCGCGGTGCGGGTGTACAAGGCGCGGTCCACGGCGATCGCGGCGGTGATCGTGAAGTTCGTGGAGACGATGAACGGCATCCGCCCGGTGCGCGCGTTCCGCCGGGAGGCCGCCAACGACGCCGAGTTCGCGGTGCTGAACCGCCGCCACGAGCGGACCAACGGCGACGCCCTGCTCGAGATGGCGCGGTACGTGGTCGGCTCCCGGCTGGTCGCCAACACCTCGGTCGCGGTGATCGTGCTGTGGGGCGCCTACCGGGTGGCGTCCGGCTCGCTGGAGCTGGGCGTCCTGGCCGCGGCCGTCCTCTACCTGCGGCGGCTGTACGACCCGATCGACCGCCTCGGCATGTTCCTCAACTCCTACCAGTCGGCCGCGGCCTCCCTGGAGAAGATCGCGGGCCTGCTGGCCCAGACCCCGTCCGTGCCGGAGCCCTCAGTCCCGAGGGAACTGCCCCCACGGGTGACCGAACTCCCGGGCCGCGAGGTCGTCTTCGACGGTGTCCGCTTCGCCTACCGCACCGGCGGCGAGGTGCTGCCCGTCTTCGACCTCACCCTCCCGGCCGGGCAGACGGTCGCGGTCGTCGGCTCCACCGGGGCCGGCAAGTCGACGCTCGCCAAGCTCCTCGCCCGCTTCTACGACCCCTCCGACGGCCGGGTCCTCCTGGACGGCGTGGACCTGCGCGAACTGACCGTGCCGGAGCTGCGCCGCGGGGTGGTGATGGTCACCCAGGAGGCGTTCCTGTTCTCCGGCACGGTCGCGGAGAACATCGCCATCGGCCGCCCGGACGCCACCCGTGAGGAGATCGAGCAGGCGGCCAAGGCGATCGGCGCCCATGAGTTCATCGCCGCGCTGCCCGACGGGTACGACACGGACGTCCGCAAGCGCGGCGGCCGCATCTCGGCCGGACAGCGCCAACTGGTCGCGTTCGCGCGCGCCCTGCTCGCCGACCCTGCGGTGCTGATCCTCGACGAGGCGACCAGTTCCCTGGACATCCCCGGCGAACGGGCCGTGCAGCGGGCGATGTCGACGGTCCTCAAGGGCCGTACGGCGGTGGTGATCGCGCACCGGCTGTCCACCGTGGAGATCGCCGACCGGGTGCTGGTGATGGAGCACGGCCGCATCGTCGAGGACGGCCGCCCGGCCGAGCTCATCGCGGGCACGGGCCGGTTCGCGGATCTGCACCGGGCGTGGCGGGACAGCCTGGCCTAGGCGGAACAAGGCGGAACAAGGCAGGAGAAGGCACGAGAACGGGGTCGCAGGGTGATCGACGCGTACGAGGATCCGGGGACGCCCGACACGCGCGGCGGGTGGTCCTACCTGTGGTGGCTGGTGGCCTGCCAGCCGGGCCGCTCGCTCGCCGGGGCGCTGCTGGGCAGTGTCTGGCTGACGCTGATGGCCGGGACGCCGTACCTGATGGCCCGGGCCGTGGACGACGGCCTGGTGCCGGGCCGTATGGGGGTGCTGGCCGGGTGGACGGCGGCGATCTTCGTCCTGGGCGCGGTCAACGCCTGGATCAGCATCATGCGCCACCGCACGATGACCCGGGTGCGGATGGACGCCTACTTCCGCACGATCAAGGTACTCATGGGACAGACGGTCCGGCTCGGCGCCGAGCTGTCGCGCCGGTCCGACGCGGGGGAGGTCGTGACGATCGGCGTCGGCGACGTGCACACCATCGCGCAGGCGCTGACCGTCGTCGGCCCCGGGGTGGGCGCGGTCGTCGTGTACGGGGTGGTGGCCGGGCTGCTGCTGACGATCTCGCCCCTGCTGGCCGGCGTGGTGCTGCTCGGGGTGCCGGTGGTGGCGCTCGTCGCGGGGCCGCTGGCCCGGCGGCTGCAGGGCAGGGAGACCGAGTACCGGGAACGCCAGGGCGTCCTGACGGCCCGTATCGGTGACCTCGCGGGCGGTCTGCGCGTCCTCAACGGCCTGGGCGGCAAGGGCCTGTTCGCGGACGCCTTCCGCCGCGACTCCCAGCACCTGCGCGCCCAGGGCTACCGAGTGGGTGCGGTCGCCAGCTGGGTCCAGGCGCTGGGCATGGGCCTGCCGACGGTGTTCCTCGCGGTGGTGACCTGGATCGCCGCCCGGATGGCCGCCCGCGGCGACATCACGGTCGGCCAGCTGGTCTCGGTGTACGGCTATGTCGCGGTCCTGGTCGGCCCGGTGGCCTTCTTCCTCGACATGGGCTACCAGCTCAGCCGCGGCGTGGTGGCCGCCCGCCGGGTCGTCCGCCTGCTGCGCCACGAGCCACGGCCGGACGAGGGCACCCGGCGGCCCCCGGCCGGCCCCGCCGTCCTGCACGACCCCGAGTCCGGCGTACGGCTGCGCCCCGGCCGTCTGACGGCCCTGGTGAGCGCCGGCGCGACGGAGACGGGGGCGGTGGTGGACCGCCTGGGCCGCTACACCCACTCCGACGTGACCTGGGGAGACGTACGACTGGACACCGTCCCGCTCCCGGAGGTCCGCGCCCGCATCCTGGTCGCCGACAACGATGCCGACCTGTTCGCGGGCCCCCTGATCGATGTCATCACCGGAAGCGTCAACGCGCCCCGCAGGGACGCGGGGAACGGCGCGACCAGCCACGACGGCGCCGCACCCGCCGACGCTTCCCACGCCGCACCCTCTGCCGCGCGCCTCGCCCAGGCCCTCCACACCGCCGCCGCCGAGGACATCGTCCGCGCCCTCCCCCACGGCCTCGACTCCGACCTCACCGCCCAGGCCCGCAACCTCTCCGGCGGCCAACGCCAACGCATCCGCCTCGTACGGGCTTTGCTCACCGACCCCGAGGTCCTCCTCGCCGTGGAACCCACCTCCGCCCTCGACGCCCACACCGAGGCCCTGGTGGCGGAGCGCCTGCGCACCGCCCGCGCCGGCCGCACCACCCTCCTCACCACCACCTCCCCGCTGCTGCTGGCCCAGGCCGACGAGGTGGTCTTCCTGGTCGACGGCAAGGTCGCCGCGACCGGCACGCACGAGGGCCTGCTGGACAGCGCACCCGGCTACCGCGCCCTCGTGGCCCGGGACACGGAGGACGAGGAGTTCGCAAGGTGACGACGAGCCAACTCCCGGTCGCCGGCCGCGCCGACGTACGCCGGGCCACCCTCCGCCTGGTGCGGGCGGATCGCGGTCCCTTCGCCGCCGCGCTGCTGCTGAACGCGGCGGCGGCCGGCACCGGACTGGTCGGCCCCTGGCTGGTCGGCCGGATCGTGGACGAGGTACGGGCCGGTGGCGGAGTCGCCGCCGTGGACCACCTCGCCCGGTGGATCCTGCTCTGTTCCCTCGCCGAGCTGCTGCTCGCCCGCTCCGCCCGTTACCTCGGCCACCGCTTCGGCGAGCGCACGCTGGCCCGCGTCCGCGAGGAGTTCGTGGACCGGGCGCTCGCCCTGCCCGCGTCGGTGGTGGAGCGGGCCGGCACCGGCGACCTGACCGCACGCGGCACCGGCGACGTGAACACCGTCGGCACCACCCTTCGGGACGCCGGTCCCGAGCTGCTGGTCAACACGGTGCAGGCGGTGTTCGTGATGGGCGCGGTGTTCGTCCTGGACCCCGCGCTGGCCGCGTTCGGGGTGCTCGGGCTGACCCCGATCTGGTTCGCGCTGCGCTGGTACCTGCGCCGGGCCCGGGACGGCTACCTCGCCGAGGGCGCGGCCACCTCCGGGGTCGCGGAGATCGTCACGGCGACGGTGGCGGGCGCCCGTACGGTGGAGGCGTTCCGGCTCCAGGAGCAGCGGATCACGGCGAGCCGGGACGCGCTGGAGACCAACCGGAAGGCCCGGTTCTACACCCTGTGGCTGCGCACTGTGTTCTTCCCGGCCGTCGAGGTGTCGTACTCGGTGCCGGTGGCCGGGGTGCTGCTGGTCGGCGGGCTGCTGCACACGGGCGTCGGGGTGGTGGTGTCGGCGGCACTGTATCTGCGGCAGTTCACCGAACCGCTGGACCAGATCCTGATCCGGGTGGAGCAACTCCAGTCCAGCAGCGCCTCGTTCGCCCGGGTGGAGGGGCTGGCGCGGGCCCCGCGGGCGGCGGCGGACAGCGGGGCGCCGGCGCCGTCGGACGACCGGATCGAGGTGCGCGGGGTGCGGTACGCCTACGAGCGCGGCGGCGAGGTGCTGCGCGGGGTGGACCTCACGGTGCGGCCCGGGGAGCGGCTCGCGGTGGTGGGCCCTTCCGGCGCCGGGAAGACGACGCTGAGCCGGCTGCTGGCGGGCGTGGACGCGCCCGGGTCGGGCACGGTGACCGTGGGCGGGGTGCCGGTCGCGGGGCTGGCACCGGAGCGGCTGCGGCGCCAGGTCGTCCTGGTCACCCAGGAGCACCACGTCTTCCTCGGCACGGTCCGGGACAACCTGCTGATCGCCGAACCGGACGCGACCGACGCGGACCTGTGGGCGGCGCTGACCGCCGTCGGCGCCGACGACTGGGTGCGCGGCCTGCCCGGCGGTCTCGACACCCCGCTCGGCACGGGCGGCGCGGACGGCACGGCCACCGACGGCGCTCGGGCCCAGCAGCTCGCGCTGGCCCGGGTGGTGCTGGCCGACCCGCACACGCTGATCCTGGACGAGGCGACCGCGCTGCTGGACCCGGCGACCGCCCGGCACACCGAGCGCGCGCTGGCCGCCGTACTCGAAGGCCGTACGGTCATCGCCATCGCGCACCGGCTGCACACCGCCCACGACGCCGACCGGGTGGCCGTGATGGAGGACGGCCTCCTCACCGAACTCGGCACGCACGAGGAGCTGGTGGCGGCGGGCGGGGCGTACGCGGCACTGTGGTCGACCTGGCACGGGGACATGGCGCCCTGAACGGCCCGGCGCCTGTGGTACTCGACGTCCTTGCCTTCGCGTCCTCGACGACCCCGCAACAATCCGCATACCGAACATGAACATCCGGACAACGAACGATTTCTGGCCAAGTTTCTGACGCGCTCCTGACAGGTGGCGTTTTCTGCTGCCACTCTTCCCACGGCCGACTCACAGCAACCCCACAGCTCCACCCCCACCGTCGCTGCCGGGTCCGGCACTGCACACGCACATGGTTCCGCGTTCCGCCCAGTTCTGCCCGGCCGGCCCACCCGCCGTCCGGATCTCCCCTGGTCGTGTGACCCGCGGCCACGCAGAAGGAGTCAGTGTTGAGAAGCAGTTCCTCTCGCAGACGCACCCCCCACAGCACGTACCGCCGCACCGCGGCCGTCGCCCTCGCCGGGGTCGGCGCCCTGATCGCCGCCGCCGTCCAGTCGGGCGCCGCCAGCGCCGCCCCGGCCGCCCCGCAGCTCGGCCGGGCCAACCCGGCCCACGCGGCGGTCAAGCTCTCCCCCTCGCAGCGCGCCGAACTGCTCCGCGACGCGAGCGGCGAACGGGCCGCCACCGCCAAGGCGATAGGCCTCGGCGCCCAGGAGAAGCTGGTCGTCAAGGACGTCGTCAAGGACGCCGACGGCACCCTGCACACCCGCTACGAGCGCACCTACGCGGGCCTGCCGGTGCTCGGCGGCGACCTGATCGTCGACACCGCGAAGTCGGGCGCCACCGAGCGCGTCGTCAAGGCGAACAACGCCACGCTCAAGGTCGCCGACTTCACCCCGGCCAAGAGCGCGGCGAGCGCCGAGAAGACCGCCCTCGCCACCGCGAAGACGCTGGGCTCCACCAAGTCGGCCGCCGACGGGGCCCGCAAGGTCATCTGGGCCGGCTCCGGCACCCCCGTCCTCGCCTACGAGACGGTCGTCGGCGGCTTCCAGGACGACGGCACCCCCAACCAGCTGCACGTCATCACCGACGCCGCCACCGGCAAGAAGCTCTTCGAGTACCAGGGCATCGAGAACGTCACCGGTACCGGCAACACCCAGTACAGCGGGACGGTGTCGCTGTCGACGACCCAGTCGGGCTCGACGTACACCCTGACCGACGGTGACCGCGGCGGCCACAAGACGTACAACCTGAACCACGGCACCTCGGGCACCGGCACGCTGTTCTCGCAGTCGAGCAACACCTGGGGCAACGGCACCACGTCGAACGCCGCCACCGCGGGCGCCGACGCGCACTACGGCGCCGCCGAGACCTGGGACTTCTACAAGAACACCTTCGGGCGCAGCGGCATCAAGAACAACGGCGTCGGCGCCTACTCCCGCGTCCACTACGGCAACTCGTACGTGAACGCGTTCTGGGACGACGGCTGCTTCTGCATGACGTACGGCGACGGCTCCGGCAACGCGGACCCGCTGACCGCCCTCGACGTGGCCGGGCACGAGATGAGCCACGGTGTCACCTCCAACACCGCGGGCCTCAACTACAGTGGCGAGTCGGGCGGCCTGAACGAGGCCACCTCCGACATCTTCGGCACCGGCGTGGAGTTCTACGCCAACAACTCCTCCGACGTGGGCGACTACCTCATCGGCGAGAAGATCGACATCAACGGCGACGGCACCCCGCTGCGCTACATGGACAAGCCCAGCAAGGACGGCGGCAGCGCCGACTACTGGTCCTCGTCGGTCGGCGGCCTCGACGTGCACTACTCGTCCGGTGTCGCGAACCACTTCTTCTACCTGCTGAGCGAGGGCAGCGGCGCCAAGGTCATCAACGGCGTCAGCTACAACTCGCCCACGAAGGACGGTCTCCCGGTCACCGGCATCGGCCGGGACAAGGCGCTGCAGATCTGGTACCGGGCGCTCACCACCAAGTTCACCTCGACCACCAACTACGCGGCCGCCCGCACCGGCACCCTCGCGGCGGCGGGCGAGCTGTACGGCACCACCAGCACCGAGTACAAGGCGGTGCAGGACGCCTGGGCGGCCGTCGCGGTCGGCTCGCGGTCCGGCGGTGGCGGCGGTACGGGCACGTCGTACGAGAGCACCACACCCGTGTCGATTCCGGACAACGGCCCGGCGGTCACCTCGTCGATCACGGTCTCCGGCCGGACCGGAAACGCGCCGAACAACCTCCAGGTAACGCCGAATATCAGCCACACGTGGCGCGGCGACCTGGTGATCGACCTCGTCGGTCCGTCCGGCACGTCGTACCGGCTGAAGAACTTCAGCTCGTCCGACTCGGCGGACAACGTGACGGACACCTACACGGTGAACGCCTCCTCGGAATCGGCCAACGGCACCTGGAAGTTGAAGGTCCAGGACCAGGCCGCGCAGGACGTCGGCACGATCAACGGGTGGAAGCTGACCTTCCCGTAACCGCAGGTGCCCGACGCGCACTCCGGGCGCCGTCCGCGGGGAGCCTCCCCGCGGACGGCGCCCGCTTTACATGGCCGCAACGTTCACCCAACATCTGCTTTTCGGCCAACATCACTTCAGGGTCCTGACATGTACGCGACCTTGATGTCACTCTTCCTTCACCCGTCGCACAGCACAGCAACTTCACCACCCCACAGTCGGGCAGGTAACCCCACTCCGCCCGGACTCCCCACATCCTGAAGGAGCTTGAGTGAGCCCCCTCTACGCGCGTCACAAGCGCACCACGCTCGCCATCGCCACCGCTGTCGCCGCCGGCGCCCTCCTCACCACCGGTATGACCGCGAACGCCTCGGCCGTCGACAAGAAGCCGCTGGCCGCCGCCCCCACCCTGCTCTCCAACGCCGCTCGCACCGCCCTCATCCAGAAGGCGGACGCGAACGTCGCCGAGACGGCCCAGCAGATAGGCCTCGGCACCAAGGAGAAGCTGGTCGTCAAGGACGTCGTGAAGGACGTCGACGGCACGGTCCACACGCGCTACGAGCGCACCTACGCGGGCCTGCCCGTCCTCGGCGGCGACCTCGTCGTGCACACCTCCAAGGCCGGCAAGACCGAGGGCGTCACCAAGGCGACGAAGACCGCCATCAAGGTGGCCTCCCTCAAGCCGCAGATCAGCACCGCCAAGGCGGAGAAGTCGGCGCTGGGCGTCGCCAGGACCCTCGGCTCGACCAAGTCGGCCGCCGACGGGGCCCGCAAGGTCATCTGGGCCGGCTCCGGCAAGCCCGTCCTCGCCTACGAGACGGTCGTCGGCGGCTACCAGGACGACGGCACCCCCAACCAGCTGCACGTCATCACCGACGCCGCCACCGGCAAGAAGCTCTTCGAGTACCAGGGCATCGAGAACGCCACCGGCACCGGCAAGACCCTGTACTCCGGCACGGTCAGCCTCACCACCACGCTGTCGGGCTCGACGTACTCGCTGACCGACGCCTCCCGCGGCGGCCACAAGACGTACAACCTGAAGCACGGCACGTCCGGCACCGGGACGCTGTTCACCAACACCACCAACACCTGGGGCACCGGCGCCGCCTCCAGCTCCAGCACCGACGTGACGGCCGCCGCCGACGCCGCCTACGGCGCGCAGGAGACCTGGGACTTCTACAAGGACACCTTCGGGCGCAGCGGCATCAAGAACAACGGCGTCGGCGCCTACTCCCGCGTCCACTACGGCAGCTCGTACGTCAACGCGTTCTGGGACGACAGCTGCTTCTGCATGACCTACGGCGACGGTGACAGCAACACGCACCCGCTGACCTCGCTGGACGTGGCCGGGCACGAGATGAGCCACGGTGTCACCTCCAACACCGCGGGCCTCAACTACAGCGGCGAGTCCGGCGGCCTGAACGAGGCCACCTCCGACATCTTCGGCACCGGCGTGGAGTTCTACGCCAACAACGCCTCCGACCCCGGTGACTACCTCATCGGCGAGAAGATCGACATCAACGGCGACGGCAGCCCGCTGCGCTACATGGACAAGCCCAGCAAGGACGGCGGCAGCGCCGACTACTGGTCCTCGTCGGTGAAGAACCTGGACGTGCACTACTCGTCCGGTGTCGCGAACCACTTCTTCTACCTGCTGTCCGAGGGCAGCGGCTCGAAGACGATCAACGGGGTGTCCTACAACTCCCCGACCTACAACGGCTCCACGGTCACCGGCATCGGCCGGGCCAAGGCCCTCCAGATCTGGTACAAGGCCCTGACCACGTACTTCACCTCGACCACCAACTACAAGTCGGCCCGCACCGGCACGCTGTCCGCGGCGGCCGCGCTGTACGGCTCCGGCTCCACCGAGTACAACGCGGTGGCGGCGGCCTGGACGGCGGTCAACGTCAGCTGACCCCGCCTGAGCGGTACGGGCGGGCCCCCGGGGAGAAGGCGCCCCGGGGGCCCGCCCTACGCTCTCTCCCATGTCCTTCACGTACGAGGCGGTCGGTGCCACCCGCGACAATCTCGCCGCCTGCCCACCGGGCTTCCACCCCCTGCACGTGCGCACTCGCATAGGCGAGGGCCAGGAAGTCTTCCACCGGGCCGCCGAGGCGGTCCTCACCTGGGAACTCCACCGCGCCCTCGGTGTGGGCATCGACACCGCCGCCGATCGCGCGGCCCCCGGCGTCGACGTCACCGTCACCCTGGCCGGCCTCATCAAGGCCCCCTGCCGAATAGTCTGGACCGCCGAGGAGTCCCGCCGGGCCGGCTGGGCCTACGGCACCCTCGCCGGCCACCCCGAGAGCGGCGAGGAGGCCTTCGTCGTCGACCGCACCGGCGACGGCACGGTCTGGCTCACGGTCGCCGCCTTCAGCAGACCCGCCAAGTGGTACACCCGCGCCGCCGGCTCCGCCACCCGCGGACTGCAGCACGCCTACGCCCGCCGGTGCGGCGCGGTACTGCGACGGCTGTGCGCGGACCCGGAGCCGGAGTTCTGACGCGATCGCGCCGGGCAGGCCCTGACGGACACACGTGAGGGCGAGCGGAGACCACCCGCCCTCGGAGCACCGCTCGGGAGCTCAGCGCATCAGCACCCCGGCCCCCGTCACCGCCCCCTCCACGGGCACCACCACCAGGCCCAGTTCCGCGCCGGACGCCAGCAGGCGGTGGGTGGGGAGGATGCGCACGGTGTAGCCGTAGGGGCCCGTGCGGTCCAGTGAGAGGGGGCCCTCGTAGGTCCAGTGGCCCTCCAGGTCGGGGCCGGAGACCGGCTTGAGGGGCACCGTGGCCGCGTCCGTGATGCGGTCCTCCGGGTCGACGCGGCCGGAGACGGCCTGGACCTCCACGTCGTCGGGGGCGAGGTCGCCGAGGCGGACGCGGACCCGGACGGCGAGGGTGGTGCCGAGCTCGGCGGTGGGGGTGGAGGCGGCCGTCTCGACGTGGTCCACCGAGACGCCGTGCCAGGCCGCCCGCACCCTGCCCTTCCAGGCGGAGAGTTCGCGGGCCGTGTCCGGGGTCATGGACCGGTGGGCGTGGGCCGCCGGGGTGTAGAGGCGCTCCACGTACTCCCGGACCATGCGGCCCGCCAGCACCTTGGGGCCGAGGAGGGTGAGGGTCTGGCGGACCATCTCGATCCAGCGGTCCGGCAGGCCGCTGCGGCCGCGCTCGTAGAAGCGCGGGGTGACCCGCTGTTCGAGGAGGTCGTACAGCGCGGCGGCCTCGATGTCGTCCCGGCGGTCGGGATCGGTGCCGGCGCCGTCGGCCGTCGGGATCGCCCAGCCGAAGTCCGGCTGGAACCACTCGTCCCACCAGCCGTCCAGGACGGAGAGGTTGAGGCCGCCGTTGAGCGCCGCCTTCATCCCGCTCGTCCCGCAGGCCTCCAGGGGCCGGAGGGGGTTGTTGAGCCAGATGTCGCAGCCGGGCAGCAGCTTCTGCGCCATCGCCATGCCGTAGTCGGGCAGGAAGACGACGCGGTGCCGGACGCGCGGGTCGTCGGTGAAGCGGACCAGTTCCTGGACCAGCCGCTTGCCACCGTCGTCGGCCGGGTGCGCCTTGCCGGCCACCACGATCTGGATCGGGCGGTCCGGGTGGGTCAGGAGGTCCATCAGCCGGTCGCGGTCGCGCAGCATGAGCGTGAGACGTTTGTACGAGGGGACGCGCCGCGCGAACCCGATGGTGAGCACGTCGGGGTCGAGGACGCCGTCGATCCACCCCAGCTCGGCCGTCCCGGCGCCGCGCTGCCGCCAGGACGCCCGCAGCCGCTCCCGCACCTCCAGCACCAGTTGCTCGCGCAGGCCGCGGCGCAGCTCCCAGATCTCCTGGTCGGCGACCTCGGCGACGGCGTCCCAGCGTTCCGGGCCGCCGACCGTCAGCGCCTCCTCGGTACGGCGGTCGCCGAGCTGCCGGGCGCCCAGCCGGACCACCTCCGGGGCCACCCAGGTCGGCGCGTGCACCCCGTTCGTCACCGAGGTGATCGGCACCTCGTCGGGGTCGAAGCCCGGCCAGAGCCCGGAGAACATCTCCCGGCTGACGTTGCCGTGCAGCAGCGAGACCCCGTTGGCGCGCTGGGCGAGCCGCAGCCCCATCACGGCCATGTTGAACAGGTTGGGCTCGCCGCCGGGGTAGGTCTCCATGCCGAGCCGCAGGATGTGCTCCACCCCGATTCCGGGGAGTTCGGCGTCGGCGCCGAAGTGGTGGGCGACCAGCTCACGGTCGAACCGGTCGATGCCGGCCGGGACGGGCGTGTGGGTGGTGAAGACCGTGCCGGCGCGGACCGCCTCCAGGGCCGCGTCGAAGTCCAGCCCGGCGGCGACCAGTTCGGCGATCCGCTCCAGGCCCAGGAAGCCGGCGTGGCCCTCGTTGGTGTGGAAGACCTCCGGCGCGGGGTGGCCGGTCAGCCGGCAGTACGTCCGTACGGCCCGTACGCCCCCTATCCCGAGCAGCATCTCCTGGAGCAGCCGGTGCTCGCTGCCGCCGCCGTAGAGCCGGTCGGTGACCCCGCGTTCGCCGGTGTCGTTCTCCTCGACGTCCGAGTCCAGCATCAGCAGCGGCACCCGGCCGACCTGGGCAAGCCAGATGCGGGCGCGCAGCAGTCTGCCGCCGGGCAGCGCGAGGGAGACGTGCGCCGGGGTGCCGTCGGCCTCCTTCAGCAGGGCCACGGGGAGTTCGTTGGGGTCGAGGACGGGATAGTGCTCCTGCTGCCAGCCGTCCCGGGACAGGGTCTGCCGGAAGTAGCCGTGCCGGTAGAGCAGGCCGACGCCGATCAGCGGCACGCCGAGGTCGCTGGCCGACTTGAGGTGGTCGCCGGCCAGGATGCCGAGGCCGCCGGAGTACTGCGGCAGTGCGGCCGTGATCCCGAACTCGGGTGAGAAGTAGGCCACGGCGGCCGGTAGTTCGGTCGGCTGCGGGCGGGTCTGGTACCAGCGGTCGCCGGTCACGTAGTCGCCCAGGTCGTCGGCGACCGCGGTCAGCCGGCGCAGGAAGCGGCGGTCCCCGGCCAGCTCGGCGAGGCGCGCCGGCGGCACACTGCCGAGCAGCCGCACCGGGTCGCCCTCGGAGGCGGCCCAGCGTTCGGGGTCGACGGCCTGGAAGAGATCACGGGTCTCGGCGTGCCAGGACCAGCGCAGGTTACGGGCCAGGTCGCTGAGGGGCGGAGGGGTTCGGGGAGAACGGGACGGACGGTGAACCGACGGATCGCCTTCACATTCCACCTCGACGCGAGTGCGGAGGGGGACGCACAGCGCTGTGCGTCCCGTCGTACCTGTCGACCGTAGTGGTTACTTCGGGGTTGGTGGGGGCGATCAGGGGGCGGCGGGGTCGACGAATTCCAGGTCGTCGGGGAGGACGTGGCCGAGCTGCTCCAGACGGCGGGCAACCTCGGTGGGGGTGCGGCGGAGGCGGTGGGCGGCGTGGAGGATGTGGGTGAGGGGGATGGGCGACGTGGTGCGGAACCAGTGGGCGGGCCCCGCATCGGGGATACGCAGGAGAATCATGTCCTCCCCGTTCGTCCAGTCCCCCGCCGGCGGCTCGGGCGCCAGGTCGTAACCGTGACGGGTCAGAGAGCCGGTGGTCTCCTCTCGTGGCACACGGTGTTCATGCTCGGCGCGCAGCACGTGCTGCCAGGGCACCTGACGCGCCGGGTCCAGCCAGGGCTCGTGCCCCGCGAGGTCCTGGCTCACCAGTGTCAGCTCCTGGTAGTCGCGGGCGCGACAGGGGGGTTCGTCCAGACCGGGCACAGGGAAGCCCAGATCGATTAGTCGCCGCGCGATCTCCAGGTCGGACAGGCCGTACTCACGGGACAGTTCCAGCACGGCGTTGGCAGACAGCCGGCCCGACCCGGACGACCGGGCCAGGTAGACCGAGTACCTCGTCGCCAGATCCTCGACCAGTCTTGCGCACAGGTCCCTCTCCTCCGCCGACGGCAGTTCGGGCACGGCGTACCCCAACTCGGTCGCCCGGCGTGCCAGATCGTCCACACGGGCACCGCTTCGCCTGGAGACCTCGAAGATGTGGCGGAGTGGCAGAACGGTGTCCGTCCATCGCCACGGCGGCCGTCCGTTGGCGAACTCGCTGATGAGCGAGAGGTCCAGGACGTCGGTCCGGCTAGGGACGGAGTCCGGCGAGAGCCGGTGTCCGGCAGCGGTCAGCGTCTCGGCGATCCTGTCCGCCTGCCCGGGAAACGCGGCCGCGGCCACGGCCAAATGAATCCGTGGGACCGGCTGGTCGTGGGGCAGCTCGGCGCCATGGGGATCAAGTTGGCCGCGCGGCACCATCCGGGACAGGTGCTTCCGGTCCGGAGGCCAGGCGCCGGACACGAGCAGTCTGTCGAACTCCTCGTCGCTGGGCACCCGGAAGCCGAGTGTGGCGACCAGACGCGCGGCCTCGCGGGGGTCGTGTCCGTACATGCCGAGGCGGTTGACGCCCACTTCGTCCCCCGGCCGGAGCCACGGCTCGATGCCGTCCCCGTCCCGGCTGAGCATCTTCACCAACTGGGTGGGGGCGATCTCCGTGTCACCGCTGAGGACCTCGGCCAGACGGCGCAGGATCGCTTCCTCGGGGAGGCGTAGACCGAACTCCCGCAGTCGCTCGGTGACGTAGGCGAGCGTCCGGCCGCTGCCCAGGCAACCGGTCAGTATCTGCCCCGGGGCCAGCACGTCGTCCCGATCGAAGACAGCGTCCAGAACCAGGTCGTCGGTGGGGCGGGCCGCCGGCGTCGCGGGGCGCCGAAGAACCACTCCGGAACCGCGGTCGGCCGTAGCCCACACTCTCGCCCGCCATTCGGTGAAGACGCTGCTCACGCTGCTGATCACGGTGGCCCCACCGGCCGTCCTGCCCCGCTCGACCAGCCACTGATCGGCCGGGCAGCAGCCCACGGCGGCGATGTCCAGCGGCAGGGACGTCCCCAGGACGGTGCGGATCGAGAACTTGTGGCCGCAGGAGACGCCGTACTCCGCGATCAGGTCGGCGAGCGAGCCCTGCCGCCCCGCCGGCGTCTTGCCGTCGGAAAGCCTTCCGTCGTACCTCGGCCACCCGCCGACCACCAGACCCTGCAGCCACTCCAACGTCAGTACCCGTGCGTCCTCCTCGAACAGGGCGGGGATCTTGTCGGCCAGAAGCCGGCTCACGTACTCCTCGTGGTCGTCGAGGATCGCCGACCGGTCGACACTCAGCCGAGGGGCGTGCTCCCCGGTGAGGTTGACCACCGCGCCGAAGCGTGCCTCTCCCGCCCACAGTCCGTCTGCCAGGACCGCTCCGAGGCCGGGGCACCACCACACCCCGTCCCCTGCCTCCTGGGCCGATACGGTCTCGCCGTCCCGGGTTCTCCACCCCCCGGAATACTGGTCGGGAAGGCCCGAACCCGCGTGGTCCGACAGCTTTCCGGCCTCCCACATCAGGGGCTCTTTCCCGTCCTCCGCCACCCGCACCGAGAAGTCCGACACCCACAACTGCCTCCGCAGCACCTCCCCGCAGGAGACCTTCTCCTCGGGGTCCCGCAGGTACAGCCGCACCTTGGTCCCCGCCCGCAGCACCGATTTCTCGGACCGGATGCTGAACAACGCGCCGGGACCGTCGATGTGCACCACCAGCCGCTCACCGGGCTGCATGTTCGTCCCGAGCCTGCTGGTCGTCACCCGGATCTCGTCGGCGAGCATGAAGTAGCTGAGCACCCCGACACCGAACCGGCTGTTCGGATGGAAGGGGATCCCTTCCTTGTCCCACTCCGCCCATTCGGCCAGGAAGTCCCGCTCCTCCACGAACCGGCTGCCCGCGAAGGCGAACAGCCTGCGCAGTTCGTTACGGCCCATGCCGATGCCGTTGTCGTGACACTCGATGTAGGGACGGCCCTCCTCCACGCCCTGGGTGAAGACGATCTCCCCCTGCCAGTCGGCGCGTTCGTCGGGGTTGCGACGGTTCCACAGCTCGGTGCGCGCCCAGCGGTAACGGCAGGCATCCAGCGCGTTCTGGTACAGCTCGCGCAGCGCGAGCGTGCGGTCCCGGTACAGCTGCTCGCCCATGAGCAGGTCGCGGACCCGGTCACCGTCGAGGCGGAACCGCACGTCGACGGCCTCGTAACGGGGCGCCTCGTCGTCGTTCACGGCAGGCGTGACCTTGCCCGAGCCGAAGCCTGCCGGGACGCCCCAGGCCGCGACGCGGGCACCGTCCGGCCGGGTCAGGACGGCACGCACGGTACGGTCGAGGACGTCGATGTGCTGGCCCAGGGCGAGCTCGACGGACTGGTGCGGACACTCGACGGACAGGACGCGGCGCGGACCGTCCGGTTGCCAGTCGATGCTGCTCAGCGTCTCCCTGAACTCCTTGCCGTCGACGGGGTCGCTGATGCCGAGGTGCTCGGCAACCAGCGAGGGCAGCAGCACGGGGTCGACCGCCATGTGGTGGGCGACGGTCAGCAGGGTGCCGATCCTGTCCCAGTCGACGGTGTGTTCGGCGCGCTGCAGACCGGCGACGGTCTCCGTGTGTGGAGGTCGGGTCTGCTCGAGATCGAGCCCGATGAGGTCGACCAGTCGGCGCAGCCGGGCGGCGCCGAGTACCTGGCGAACCAGCGGGTGCTCGAACTCCGTCCCGGACGGCGGCGCCGCCAGCCCGGCGAGTCCGGACCGCCGTACGTCGTCGCGGGCGGCCGGCAGCCGCAGCAGCCACTGCCGGGCCAGCCACCAGGCGACGGCCCGGGCCTCTCCGTGCCGGCCGCGCTCCCTGGCCCGCCGCTCACGGTCCCTGAGGGCCGTGTGGCCGGAGAAGTACCGCTCGAAGGCCCCGCGGGTTCCGAACCCGCAGCTCTGCTCGGGAGGCGGGCCGTCCGTCAGGGTCCACGGCTGTATGTCCCGAGCCTGGTAGGCGAGTTGGGTGCCGAACGCGGTGTACAGGAAGGGGCCGAGGACCAGCAGGGCGGCCTCGGTGAGGCTGAGGTCGGGTGCGCCGCGCAGCATCGCGGCCACACAGCTCTCCATCCGGCGCTCGCACCCGGACGGCCGCCAGATGTCGCCGTGATCGTCGAGCCACGCGTTGGCGGTGTCGGTGTCCTGGCCCCACAGGCCCACCAGGGCGGCGACCGCGTCCCGCACCCGGGTGACCGTCTCATCACGCTGGGCCTCGGTCAGCTCCCCCCGCCGCACCCGGTGCCATGCCTCGTGCTCGACGGCCGCCTTATGCCACCGGTGTTCTCCCACCTGCCGTCCCCTGCCCGCGCCGTGCGCGGGGAACAGCAGCAGATTCTCCTGGCCAGTGGCATAGGTGATCTGAACACGCTGGTCGGAGTGGAACCCGTCGTCCCGGGCGATCGCGCGGACCCGTTCGTCGAGCAGGGGCTCCATCGTGTGCAGGGTGCCGGGCGCCGACGGGTCGCGCGCGATCTCGGTGAGGGCGCGCGTGAAGTACGAGTATCCGCGCGTCTCGTCGTCGGTGAGCGCACCGTCCTCGCGCCCGTATCCCGCGATCTCGTAGCGGGTGCAGGCGTAGACATGTGCGTACCGCGGCCTTCCGGACGCGTCGCGGTCGTCGTAACCGGTACGGCCCTTCCCCCAGTTCATGACGTCGCCGAGGGACTTGGAACCCGTCTCGAAGGGCTCCCGGCAGGCATCGACGGCGACGACGAGTTGTGCGGCGAACGACTTTCTGAGGAACTCGCCGAACTCGATCCTGAGGCAATGACTGCGAAAGCGCAGCGAGTCGTACTGAGCGGGCCCGGTCACCAGGTAGTCCGTGCCATCGGAGTGGAAGCCGTGGCCGGACAGGACGACCAGGAGATGGTCGCCGGCCGCCGCCTTCCGCACGAACTGCTCGATCTCCTCCTCGATCACCTGGGCGTGCAGTTCGTCGGCCTCCAGGACCTCCGGCTCCTGGTAGCCGGACTCCTGTAACGCCGCTGCCAGGGCGCGCAGTTCGCCGGTGATGAACGGCATCGACCGGAAGGTGCGGTCACGATATCGGCCCACGCCCACCAGCAGCGCGCGGAACCTCCGTTCCCGTCCGTCCGGTCCGCAACCGCTAGCGGTCACCGCGGGCCAACCGCGGGCTGAGCGTCAGCTGGATGCCACCGGTGCGCTGGGCCTGGGCACCGACCCCCAGGACGACGAGCTGTCCAGAGGCGGTGAGCTGGCAGGAGACCTGAACCTGGGAGATGCCCCAGCCGTCCGGCCCCGCCTGGTCGAGTCCGGCGAAGGCGTCCCGGAGCCCGTTGAGCGTGCGGGTCAACTGGGCGTTGAGATCGGCGGCCTTGAACGTACGGCGGCTCGTCCGGGGTTCGTCGTCGCCACGCCGTCCGAAGGACTTGTCGCGTACGTCGCCCGGCCCGTCGTCCAGCACGAGGAACTCCAGCTCCTCGGAGGCCGGCTCCCCTGCGTACAACTCCATGCCCGGCTCCCCCACACTCAGCGCGTCACGTCCGGCCGATCATAAGCCCAACGGCCAGGCGCGACGGTCCGGTCGGTGAAACCCGCCCCGGCGGTCTTGTGGCTCCCCAGCCGGCACGAGACGCTGCCCATCCGAGCTGAGGAGGGGGACTCACAGCCATGGCACGGACGTACAGCCCGCGGCTGCGTCTGGTGGGGGGCCTGACCGCGGTCGTGACGGCCGCGGTGCTGTCGGCGGCCACCCTGCCCGCGCACGCCGTACCGGAGGGAACCGTCGTCGGCGCCGGCCGGGCCGGTTCGGTAGGCGGGAGTTATCTGGTGACGCTCAAGGAGGGGATCAAGGGGGCGTCGGCGGCCGGGAGGGACGTCGCCGCCCGGTATGGGGCGAAAATAAGCCATACTTACGGCACCGTGCTGAACGGCTACGCCGTCGAGGCAAGCGCTGCACAGGCCGGGCGGCTCGCCGCGGACTCGCGGGTCGCCTCCGTCGTCCAGGACAGCCGGGTCCGACTGACGCGCGCCCAGCGGAACGTACAGAGGAACCCGCCGTCCTGGGGGCTGGACCGCGTCGACCAGGCGGGGCTCCCGCTGAACAGGTCGTACACCTCGCCCGGATCGGCGGGCGCCGGCGTCACCGTGTACGTGATCGACACGGGTGTCCGCATCACGCACACCGACTTCGGCGGACGCGCGAGCTACGGCTGGGACTTCGTCGGGAACGACGGCTCCGCCGGTGACGGCAACGGGCACGGCACCCATGTCGCCGGCATCATCGCCGGTGCCGGGTACGGCGTCGCCAAGAAGGCCCGGGTGGTCTCCGTGCGGGTCCTGGACGACACCGGGGCGGGCACCACCGCCCAGGTCATCGCCGGTGTCGACTGGGTCACCGCGCACGCCCGCAGACCGGCCGTCGCCAACCTCAGCCTGGGTGGCTTCCACAGCGCCCAACTGGACACCGCCGTACGGAACTCGATCAGGGCGGGCGTGACCTACACGGTCGCCGCCGGCAACGGCGACGTCCCGGCCGCCCGCTACTCGCCGGCCGACGTGCCGCAGGCCCTCACCGTCGGCGCCACCGACCGCACCGACGCCCGCGCGGGCTTCTCCGACTACGGCTTGGCCGTCGACCTGTTCGCCCCGGGCGTGGCGATCACCTCGGACTCGAACACGAGCGACACGGCCAGGGCCACCTACTCGGGTACGTCGATGGCGGCACCGCACGTCGCGGGCGCCGCCGCCCTCTTCCTCGCCGGGCACCGCGGGGCGACCCCCGCACAGGTCGCCGCCGCCCTGATTGCGGGGGCGGCGAGCGGGAAGGTGTCCGATGCGGGGCACGGGTCGCCCAACAGGCTGCTTCGGGTGCCGGAGTCGTAAAGCGGTTTCTGGTACGCGATCACGCCACCGGCCCCGTTCGCCGTGAACGGGGCCGGTCTTGTACGTAGACATACGGCTGAGTAGTTAACAAAGTGCCGGATTGCCCACCCGAATAGGGTGGGAAGGCTCCTCCGGTACACCCCACAGACACAGCACTGACACCAGGCAGCGGTACAACACCACCCACACCCCGCAGGACCCACCTCCCCACCACCCATCCGCCCACACCCAGTTGCCGCGGACAGGAGCGGTCATGCCCGCCACGCACCAACCGTCAGCACCTCCGACCCGGCGCACGTCACCCGACGCGCCACCCCCCGCGGCCGCGGACACCGCCGTCGGCCGCATACCCGTCCTCGACGTCCGCCCGCTGGTCCAGCAGGGGCGCCGGCCCGCAAAGGCGGTCACCGGGGAGTCGTTCGAGGTCACCGCCACCGTCTTCCGCGAGGGCCATGACGCCGTCGCCGCGAACGTCGTACTGAGGGACCCGAAGGGCCGGCCCGGACCCTGGACCCCGATGCGGGAACTGGCCCCCGGCACGGACCGCTGGGGTGCCACGGTGACCGTCGACGGGAAGCCGGGCCGCTGGACCTACCAGGTCGAGGCATGGGGAGATCCGGTCGCCACCTGGCGCCACCACGCGCGGATCAAGATACCCGCGGGCATCGACACCGAACTGGTCCTGGAGGAGGGTGCCCGGCTCCACGAACGGGCCGCCGCCGGGGTCCCCAAGGCAAAGAAACGGGAAATCCTGCTGACCGCGGCGGCCGCCCTCCGCGACGAGGAACGGCCCGCCCCCTGGCGCCTGGCCGCCGCTCTCGCCCCCGAGGTGGAGAAAGTCCTGGCGCGGTATCCGCTGCGGGAGTTGGTGACCGCTTCGGAGCCGCTGCCGTTGCTGGTGGAGCGTGAGCGGGCGCTGTACGGCTCGTGGTACGAGTTCTTCCCGCGTTCGGAGGGCACGCCGGAGCGGCCGCACGGCACGTTCCGGACGGCGGCGCGGCGGCTGCCGAAGATCGCGGAGATGGGTTTCGACGTGGTCTATCTCCCGCCGGTCCATCCCATCGGGACCACCTTCCGCAAGGGCCCCAACAACACCCTGGAGGCGGGCCCCGAGGACGTGGGGGTGCCGTGGGCGATCGGCTCGCCCGAGGGCGGTCACGACGCCGTCCACCCGGACCTGGGCACGATCGAGGACTTCCGGTGGTTCGTGGCGGAGGCGGGCCGGCACGGGCTGGAGGTCGCGCTGGACTTCGCGTTGCAGTGCTCGCCGGACCATCCGTGGGTGGAGAAGCACCCGGAGTGGTTCCACCACCGGCCGGACGGCACCATCGCCTACGCCGAGAACCCGCCGAAGAAGTACCAGGACATCTATCCCGTCGCCTTCGACGCCGACATGGACGGGCTGGTCGCCGAGACGGTGCGGGTGCTGCGGCACTGGATGGAGTGCGGGGTGCGGATCTTCCGCGTGGACAACCCGCACACCAAGCCGGTGGTGTTCTGGGAGCGGGTGATCGCGGAGATCAACCACGAGGACCCCGATGTGATCTTCCTGGCCGAGGCCTTCACCCGGCCCGCGATGATGCGCACCCTGGCCCAGATCGGCTTCCAGCAGTCGTACACGTACTTCACCTGGCGCAACAGCAAACAGGAACTCACCGAGTACGCCACCGAACTCGCCGGGGAGACCGCCGCCTACATGCGGCCGAACTTCTTCGCCAACACCCCGGACATCCTGCACGCCTACCTCCAGCACGGCGGCCGGCCCGCCTTCGAGATCCGGGCCGTGCTCGCCGCCACCCTCTCTCCCACCTGGGGCATCTACAGCGGCTACGAACTCTGCGAGAGCACCCCGCTGAAGGAGGGCTCCGAGGAATACCTCGACTCGGAGAAGTACCAGCTCAAGCCCCGGGACTGGGCCCGCGCCGACACCGACGGCATCGCACCGCTCATCACCCGCCTCAACACCGTCCGGCGCGAGAACCCGGCCCTGCGGCAGCTGCGCGACCTCCACTTCCACCACGCCGACCAGGACGCGGTGATCGTCTACAGCAAGCGAAGCGGATCGAACACGGTTCTGGTGGTCGTGAACCTCGACCCCCACCACACCCAGGAGGCCACGGTCTCGTTGGACATGCCGCAACTCGGCCTGAACTGGCACGAGTCGGTACCGGTGCGCGACGAGCTCACCGGCGAAACCTACAACTGGGGCAGGGCCAACTATGTGCGCCTGGAACCGGGGCACCGGACCGCGCACATCCTCACCGTCCTGCGACCGTCCCCGCGGATCGGAGGGTCACCCACACAATGATCGTCAACGAACCCGTCCCGGACACCTTCGAGGACACACCCGTCAAGGACCGGGACCCGGACTGGTTCAAACGCGCCGTCTTCTACGAGGTCCTGGTCCGCTCCTTCCAGGACAGCAACGGCGACGGCATCGGCGACCTCAAGGGCCTGACCGCGAAACTCGACTACCTGCAGTGGCTCGGCGTCGACTGCCTCTGGCTGCCGCCCTTCTTCAAGTCCCCGCTCCGGGACGGCGGTTACGATGTCTCCGACTACACGGCCGTCCTCCCCGAGTTCGGCGACCTCGCCGACTTCGTGGAGTTCGTCGACGCCGCCCACCAGCGCGGCATGCGCGTCATCATCGACTTCGTCATGAACCACACCAGCGACCAGCACCCGTGGTTCCAGGAGTCCCGCAAGGACCCCGACGGGCCGTACGGCGACTACTACGTCTGGGCGGACGACGACAAGCAGTACCAGGACGCCCGGATCATCTTCGTGGACACCGAGGTCTCCAACTGGACGTACGACCCGGTCCGCAAGCAGTACTACTGGCACCGGTTCTTCTCGCACCAGCCCGACCTCAACTACGAGAACCCGGCCGTCCAGGAGGAGATCCTCTCCGCGCTGCGCTTCTGGCTGGACCTCGGCATCGACGGGTTCCGCCTCGACGCGGTGCCGTACCTCTACCAGCGCGAGGGCACCAACTGCGAGAACCTCCCCGCCACCCACGACTTCCTGAAGCGGGTGCGCAAGGAGATCGACACGCAGTACCCGGACACCGTGCTGCTGGCGGAGGCGAACCAGTGGCCTGAGGACGTCGTCGACTACTTCGGCGACTACCGCAGCGGCGGCGACGAGTGCCACATGGCGTTCCATTTCCCGGTGATGCCGCGGATCTTCATGGCGGTCCGCCGGGAATCCCGCTACCCCGTCTCGGAAATCCTCGCCAAGACCCCCGCCATTCCGTCCGGCTGCCAGTGGGGCATCTTCCTGCGCAACCACGACGAGCTGACCCTGGAAATGGTCACCGACGAGGAACGCGACTACATGTGGGCCGAATACGCGAAGGACCCGCGTATGCGCGCCAACATCGGCATCCGCCGCCGCCTCGCCACCCTCCTCGACAACGACCGCAACCAGATCGAGCTCTTCACCGCCCTGCTCCTCTCCCTGCCCGGCTCGCCGATCCTCTACTACGGCGACGAGATCGGCATGGGCGACAACATCTGGCTCGGCGACCGCGACGCCGTACGCACCCCCATGCAGTGGACCCCCGACCGCAACGCCGGCTTCTCCTCCTGCGACCCCGGACGCCTCTACCTGCCGGCCATCATGGACCCCGTCTACGGCTACCAGGTCACCAACGTCGAGGCCTCCATGTCCTCGCCGTCCTCCCTGCTGCACTGGACCCGCCGCATGATCGAGATCCGCAAGCAGAATCCTGCCTTCGGACTGGGGTCCTACACCGAGTTGCAGTCGTCGAACCCGGCGGTGATCGCGTTCCTCCGGGAGTACGAGGACGATCTCGTCCTCTGTGTCCACAACTTCTCGCGGTTCGCCCAGCCCACCGAGCTGGACCTCAGGCCGTTCAACGGCCGCCATCCGGTGGAGCTGTTCGGCGGGGTCCGCTTCCCCGCGATCGGCGAACTGCCCTACCTGCTCACCCTGGCCGGCCACGGCTTCTACTGGTTCCGGCTGCGCGCGGACGCGGTCTAGTCGGCGGACCCGGTGGTGAGCGCCCCGTAAGGGGCGCGGGGCGGTATCGGACACGCGGCTGCCGCCGCGTGGGCCCGACCTGCCCCCACCGGCCCGCAGCCGAAGAACGGCGCAGCCGGCGGAGCGCTCGGCACAGTCCACCCCGGGCGGCGGTAACGGGTTTCCTCCCGCCCGCCCGGGGCACGCATCACTAACGCCCCCGACGACCCGGGGAAAGGACGTACCCGCCATGGCGGAAACGGTCAGCCTCTCCACTCCCGCTCTCCTCGCCTCGCTCGACCCCCTGCTGCGCGAGTGGCTGCCCCGGCAGCGCTGGTTCGCCGGCAAGGGAACCCCGGTCATCGGTTTCTCCGCGGTGGCCGAGACCGAACTCCTGCCCTCGGACGGCCGGCTGGGCCTGCACCACCTGCTGGTCCGCGCCCACCAGCCGCCCGCCCCCGCCGAGGCCGGCGACTGCTACCAGCTCCTCATAGGCGTGCGCGAGGCGCTGCCGCCCCGGCTTGCGCCCGCGCTGATCGGACACCTGACCGACGGCCCGCTGGCCGGGCACACGGTCTACGACGCGCTGTACGACTCCCGGCCGGCCGAGGTCCTGCTGGAGGCCCTGCGTACCCGGGCCCGCATCGGCGACCTGCGCTTCGAACGCGAACCGGGCCAGGAGATACGCGAGGGCCTGGTGGCCCGGCTCCTGACCGCCGAGCAGTCCAACTCCTCGGTCGTCTACGGAGATACGTTCATCCTGAAGCTCTTGCGCCGGGTCGTGCCCGGTGTCAACCCCGACCTGGAGATACCCCTGGCCCTGGCCCGCGAGGGCTGCGCCCGGGTGCCGGCCCCCACGGCCTGGCTGCGGGCGGAGCTGGCCGGCGAGCACGGTGAGCCCGACGAGCCGTACGTCCTGGCGGTCCTCCAGCCCTTCGTGCGGGGCGCCACCGACGGCTGGGAACTGGCGCTGCGGGAGCTGGCCAAGGGCGAGGACTTCACGGCCGAGGCGCGGGCGCTGGGGCGGGCCACCGCCGAGGTGCACACCGCGCTGGCCCGGGCGCTGCCCACCGCCACCCTCGGGCACAGCCAGTTGGCGTCGCAGGTCGCGGGCATGACGGAGCGGCTGGCGGCGGCCGTGCAGGCGGTACCGGCGCTGCGGCCGTACGAGGACGGCCTGCGGTCCGCCTACACCGCGCTGGCCGACCTGGCCGCCGAGGGCCGTACCTGGACCGCCCAGCGCATCCACGGCGACCTGCACCTGGGGCAGTGCCTGCGCTCGCCGTCCGGTGAGTGGTCGCTGATCGACTTCGAGGGGGAGCCGGCCCGCCCGCTGGCCGAGCGCCGGATGCCGCAGCCGCCGGTGCGGGACATCGCGGGGATGCTGCGCTCCTTCGACTACGCGGCCCACTCGGTGACCCCGGCGGCCCCCGGCTGGGCGCGCGGGTGCCGGGCGGCCTACTGTGCCGGCTACGCCGAGATCACCGGCGCCGACCCGCGCACCGACCCCGTCCTGCTGCGGGCCTACGAGACGGACAAGGCCGTCTACGAGGTCGTCTACGAGGCCCGGCACCGCCCCGACTGGCTGCCCGTCCCGCTGTCGGCCGTACACCGCCTGGCCACCCCCGACCCGACCTGATCCCCGGGAGACGCGTCCGTGACCTCCAACAACCCCGTGTCCGTAGCCGACGGCGACCGCGAACGGCTGCTGCACGGCACCCACCACGACCCGCACTCGGTGCTGGGCGCGCATCCGGTCCCGGGCGGGATCGCCGTCCGCGCCTTCCGCCCGTACGCCCGCACGGTGACGGCCGTAGCGGGCAGTGATCTGCGGGCCGAACTGCACGACGACGGCGACGGCTTCTTCTCCGCCCTGCTGCCCCTCTCCGAGGTGCCGGTCTACCGGCTGCTCGTGGAGTACGACGGGACGGTCCAGGAGACGGAGGACGCGTACCGCTTCCTGCCCACCCTCGGCGACCTGGACCTGCACCTGATCGGCGAGGGCCGGCACGAGCGGCTGTGGGAGGCGCTCGGCGCGCACCCGGTCACGCACCAGGGCGTGCCGGGCACCCGGTTCACGGTGTGGGCGCCGAACGCGCGGGGGGTTCGGGTGGCCGGCGATTTCAACTTCTGGGACGGCACCGGGGCTCCGATGCGCTCGCTCGGCTCCTCCGGGATCTGGGAGCTGTTCCTGCCGGGCATCGGCGAGGGCGAGCTGTACAAGTTCGAGATCACCCGGCCGGACGGCTCCCGGACGCTGCGGGCGGACCCGATGGCCCGGCGGACCGAGGTACCGCCGCAGACGTCGTCGATCGTCACCGCCTCCCGGCACGAGTGGGACGACGCGGAGTGGATGGCGCACCGCGGCGACACCCCCGTGCACGAGGCCCCGTTCTCGGTCTACGAGGTGCACCTGCCGTCCTGGCGCCCCGGCCTGACCTACCGCGAACTGGCGGCGCAGCTGCCCGCCTACGTCAGCGACCTGGGCTTCACGCACGTGGAGCTGATGCCGGTCGCCGAGCATCCCTTCGGTGGCTCCTGGGGCTACCAGGTCACCGGCTTCTACGCGCCGACGGCCCGGCTCGGCACCCCCGACGACTTCAAGTACCTGGTCGACGCGCTGCACCGGGCCGGCATCGGCGTGCTGATGGACTGGGTGCCGGCGCACTTCCCGCGGGACGACTGGGCGCTGGCGGAGTTCGACGGCCGCCCGCTGTACGAGCACGCGGACCCGCTGCGGGCCGCGCATCCGGACTGGGGCACCCTGGAGTTCGACTTCGGCCGCCGCGAGGTGCGCAACTTCCTGGTGGCGAACGCCGTGTACTGGTGCGAGGAGTTCCACATCGACGGCCTGCGCGTCGACGCGGTCGCCTCGATGCTCTACCTCGACTACTCGCGCGAGCCGGGCCAGTGGACGCCGAACGAGCACGGCGGCCGGGAGAACCTGGACGCGGTGGCGTTCCTCCAGGAGATGAACGCGACGGTCTACCGCCGGTCCCCGGGCGTGGTCACGATCGCCGAGGAGTCGACGGCGTGGGAGGGCGTGACCCGCGCCACCGACGGCGGCGGTCTCGGCTTCGGCCTGAAGTGGAACATGGGCTGGATGCACGACTCGCTGGAGTACATGTCCCACGAGCCCGTCCACCGCAGGTACCACCACCACGAGATGACCTTTTCGATGGTGTACGCGTACAGCGAGAACTACGTGCTGCCCATCTCCCACGACGAGGTCGTGCACGGCAAACGCTCGCTGGTCTCGAAGATGCCCGGCGACTGGTGGCAGCAGCGCGCCAACGACCGTGCCTACCTGGCCTTCATGTGGGCCCACCCCGGCAAGCAGCTCCTCTTCATGGGGCAGGAGTTCGCGCAGGGCGCGGAGTGGTCGGAGGCGCACGGCCCGGACTGGTGGCTGCTCGACCCGGAGTACGGCGCGGCGGCCGACCACCGGGGCGTGCGGGACCTGGTCCGCGACCTGAACATCGTGTACCGGGCGACCCCGGCGCTCTGGCAGCGGGACACGGCACCCGACGGTTTCCAGTGGATCGTGGGCGACGCGGCGGAGGACAACGTCTTCGCGTTCCTGCGCCTGGACGCCGAGGGCACCCCGCTGCTCGCCGTCTCCAACCTCTCCCCCGTGGTCCGCGACTACCGCCTGGGCGTCCCGGAGGAGATCCCCGCCTGGCACGAGACCCTCAACACCGACCTGGCCCGCTACGGCGGCAGCGACGTCACCAACCCCGACCCGGTCAAACCGGAGCCGCTGGGCAGCCACGGCCGCCCCGCGAGCATCCGGCTGACCCTGCCGCCGCTGGCTACGGTGTGGCTGCGGCCTGCCTGAGCCCGTCCGGCAGGCCGCCGGTGTACAGCACGCCCAGCCGCTGGGTGGCCCGGGTCAGGGCCACGTACAGGTCGCTGGTGCCGTAGCGGGCGGGTTCCACCACGAGGACGGAGTCGAATTCGAGGCCCTTGGCCTGGCGCGGGTCGAGCAGGACGACGGTCCGCGTCAGATCGGGTTCGGCGCCGGCCGTGACGCCGTCCAGCCGGGCGGCGAGGGTGCGGTGCAGGTCGCGGGGGGCGATCACGGCCAGCCGGCCTTCGGCGGGGGCGAGTTCGGCGACCGCCTTCCCGACGGCGCCCGGGAGGTCGTCGTACGCCTGCCGGATCCACGGCCGTACGCCCGTCGAGCGGACCGAGCTCGGCGGCTCGAAGTCCGGGTGCTCGGCGCGGACCACGGCCGCCGCGAGGTCCATGATCTCGGACGGGGTGCGGTAGTTGACGCCGAGGCGGGTGTGCTCCCAGCGGTCCTGCACGTACGGCTGGAGGATGTCCGCCCAGGATCCGACGCCGGCCGCCTCCGCGGTCTGGGCGGGGTCGCCGACCAGGGTCATGGAGCGGGTCGGGCTGCGCCGCATGAGGAGCCGCCACGCCATCGGGGACAGCTCCTGCGCCTCGTCCACGATGATGTGCCCGAACGCCCAGGTGCGGTCGGCCGCGGCCCGCTCGGCCGCGCTGCGGAAGTCCTCCTCCTCATGGCGCTCGGCGAACCGCTCGGCGTCGATGATGTCGTGCGCGGACAGCACCTCGGAGGCCTCGGGGTCGCTGTCCTCCTTGTCGTCGAACTCGTAGGTCCGGGACGCGTAGGAGACGTCGAGGACGCCCTGGGCGTAGGCGATCTGGGTCTCGCGCTCGCGTTCGGCGCGGGCCCGGGCGACCCGCTCGTCCACGCCGAGCAGCTCCGCGGCCTCGTCGAGGAGGGGGACGTCCGAGACCGTCCAGGTCCGGGTCACCGGGCGGCGGACGGCGGCCGCGTCCTCGTCGCTCAGGTACCCCTCGGGGGCGGCGAGGAAGTCGGCGACCAGGCGCTGCGGGGTCAGCCGCGGCCACAGCTGGTCGATGGCGGACCAGACCTCGGGGTTCTCGGCGAGTTCGTCGCGGATCTGTGTGATGTCGGCGGGGTCGAGCAGGCTGCTGCCGTCGAAGGGGTCGGTGCCGACGCGTTCGGCGTAGAGGTCGGTGAGGGTGTTGAGGATGTGGCCCTCGAAGTGCTCGCGGGCCACGTTGTGCGGGAGCCGGGCGGCGCGGGTGCGCTCGCGGGCCATGTTGACCAGGCCGTCGTCGAGCATCAGCACCTCGCGGTCGTGCTCGATCGTGAGGACGGGGTCGGGCAGCGCCTGCCGGTCGCGTACGGCCGCGGCCAGCACGTCGGCCATGTCGGCGCGGCCCTTCACGGCGGCCGCCCCGGGTGTGTCGGACGCCGTCGCCTTCACGCCGGGGAACAGCTCCCCGACCGTCGCCAGCAGCACACCGGTCTCGCCCAGCGAGGGCAGCACCTCGCCGATGTAGCCGAGGAAGGCGGGATTCGGGCCGACGATCAGGACCGCGCGCTTGGCGAGCAGCTCCCGGTACTCGTAGAGGAGGAAGGCGGCGCGGTGCAGCGCGACCGCCGTCTTTCCCGTGCCCGGGCCGCCCTCGACGACCAGGACCCCGCGGTGGGGCGCCCGGATGATCTCGTCCTGCTCGGCCTGGATGGTCTGCACGATGTCGCTCATCCGGCCGGTGCGGGCCGAGTTGAGCGCGGCGAGCAGCACCGCGTCGCCGGACGGGTCCTCGTGGCCGGTGCGCTCGCGGTCGCCGAGGTCGAGGATCTCGTCGTGCAGGGCGGCGACCCGGCGGCCGTCGGTGGCGATGTGCCGGCGGCGGCGCAGGCCCATCGGGGTGTGGCCGGTGGCCAGGTAGAAGGGGCGGGCGACCGCGGCACGCCAGTCGACGAGGACCGGGGTGCGCTCGGCGTCGTCCAAGCGCAGCCCGATCCGCCCGATGTGGTGCTTCGTACCGGAGGTCAGGTCGATGCGGCCGAAGCACAGCGAGCCGTCGACGGCGTTCAGCGCGGCGAGCAGCCCGGAGCGCTCGGCGACCAGGATGTCCCGCTCCAGGCGGGCCTGCATCGGCTTGTCGCCGAGGGCGAGGGCGTCCGCGACCGAGTCCTCGGTGTCGCCGCGCAGGGCGTCCACCCGCGCGTACAGTCCGTCGATGAATTCCTGCTCATGGCGCAATTCATCGTCCGGAAATTCGGTGTTTGACAATTCCACTCCAGCCCGGATATACTGTGCCCACTGAACTTCTCCGCGACTTCATCGATTTCACCTCGACCCGAAATCGCGAACTCTTGAATATACGCAAAGAAATCCCCCGGACGCAATTGTCCGGGGGATTCTTCGTATGAACGGTCGGTTCAGCGCAGCACGTCGGGCAGTACGTCGGCCAGCTCCTCGAGCAGCCGGCGCTTGGGCCGGGCGCCCACCATCGACCGCACCGGCTCGCCGCCCCGGAACACCATGAACGTCGGCATCGACAGCACCTTGTACGCGTTCGTCGTCTCCGGATTGGTGTCCACGTCCAGCTGGACCACCTTCAGTCGCCCGCCCTCCTCCGCCGCGAGGGCCGTGAGCACCGGGCCCATCTGCCGGCACGGCGGGCACCAGTCGGCGGTGAACTCCACCAGCACCGGCAGCTCCGCCCCGATCACCTCCGCCGCGAAGTCCGCGTCCGTCACCTCGGCCACACCAGCCGCCTTGATCATCGCCCGGTCCCTCCCAGTTCACAGGTCGGCTCCGGACCCCCCGGAACCAGCGCCTCGGCGGCCAGCACCTCCCGCGCCCGCTCGGCCCGCTCCAACTGGGCCCCGACCGTCGCCCGCACGGCCTGCAACTCACCGATCAGTGAGTCCAGCTCCGCCAGCTTGCGCCGGTAGACCGCGAGCGACGCCGGGCAGGTGTCGCCCTCCGGGTGCCCGGCCCGCAGGCACTCCACGAACGGCCGGGTCTCCTCCAGCTCGAACCCGAAGTCCTGCAGCGTCCGTATCTGCGTGAGCAGCCTCAGGTCGCTCTCGTCGTACGTCCGGTGCCCGTTCCCGGCCCGCCGCGCGGGCAGCAGCCCGCGTGCCTCGTAGTACCGCAGGGCCCGCGTGGTGGTCCCGGCCCGTGCGGCCAGCTCGCCGATTCGCATGCCTACGACCGTAGGACCTGACGCCGACGTCAAGGCAAGCTCGGCTCGACCCCCGCGGACTCCTCGACCTCCAGCAGCGAGGCGCTCTGCCGTTCCTCGTCGAAGGCCCGGCGTCCGCCGCGCAGCCCGAACAGCCGCTTGGCGAGGGCGATGTAGAGCACCGCGAGGATGTTCAGCACCAGGGTCGCGATCTTCAGATAGCTGACCTTCTCGGTGAGTTCCCAGATCTCCAGCGGCAGGAAGGCGGCGGTGGCGACCACCGTCAGGTACTCCGCCCACCGCTTGGCGTACCAGAGCCCGACCGCCTCGACGAGTTCGATCAGCGCGTACGCCAGCAGCAGTCCGGCCACCAGCAGCAGCGTGGAGTGCTTGTAGCCGAAGGCCTTCTGGATGGACCCGACGACCGGTGAGTGGTCGAGGTCGTAGTGGAAGTGCTTGAAGACCGGCCGGAAGGTGTCCAGATACTCGTTGAAGAGCCTGCGCACCGCGTCCTGGCTGTTGCTGAACTTCCACACCGCGACCGCGACCAGCACGATGAACACCCCGCGCACGGCCCGCTCGAGCGCGAGGAACCGCAGGATGAACAGGTCCCGCAGCACCTTCCCGCGCGGCACCAGCGGGGCGTCCGCGGCGGGCCCGGAGCCGTGCGGCTCGCCGAGCGCGAAGTCGCCGCAGCGCAGACACCGCCAGGCCTCCCCCACCGCGGTCTGCGCGTGCAGCCGCACCCGCAGCCGCGGGTCGTCCGGGGCATAGGTCACATGCCCCTTGCGCGCGCAGTGCCGACGGTCCCAGTCGATCGCCATCCCCCGTGCCTCCAAATACCGAATACCGATGTGCCGTTCCCGTTGGACAGGAACGGCACGTTAGTGGATACGGCTGACAGTCGTTGCCCAGGGGGTGCACCGGACGGCCGGCCCGGGTTCAGGCCGAGCCGGACGTCCGGCGGTTTGCGTGGCGCCCCGGAGGGGGCGCTGGGGGTACCCCCGGCCGGAGGCTGGGGGAGGAACTGCGCGACCAGCCCCCACCGGCCCGCGGCCGACGACGGCGTCCTACGCCTTCGCCAGCTCCTCCCGCTGCTCGGGAAGGTCAGGCGAAACCACCGGCTCGCCCTCGTCCAGCAGCGTCTTCTCGTCGAACGGCAGCTCACCCGCCAGCACCTGCCGCACCCGCCCCTTGTCGATCTCCTTCGTCCACGTGCCGATCAGGACGGTCGCGACCGCGTTGCCCGCGAAGTTGGTCAGCGCACGGGCCTCGCTCATGAACCGGTCGATGCCGACGATCAGACCGACGCCGTCCACCAGCGCGGGCTTGTGCGACTGCAGACCGCCGGCCAGCGTGGCCAGGCCGGCGCCGCTGACGCCCGCCGCGCCCTTCGAGGCCAGCAGCAGGAAGAGCAGCAGCGGGATCTGCTCGCCGACCGACATCGGCGTACCGAGGGCGTCCGCGATGTACAGCGACGCCATGGTCATGTAGATCATGGTGCCGTCGAGGTTGAAGGAGTACCCGGTCGGGACGGTGATGCCGACGACCGGCTTGCTGACCCCCAGGTGCTCCATCTTCGCGATGAGCCGCGGCAGCGCGGACTCGGAGGAGGAGGTGGACAGGATCAGCAGGAACTCGCGGGCCAGGTACTTGAACAGCGTGAAGATGTTGAGCCCGGAGACGACCCGCAGCACCGTGCCCAGCACCACGAAGACGAAGAGCACACAGGTGACGTAGAAGCCGAGCATCAGCACGGCGAGGCTCTTGAGCGCGTCGAGCCCGGCGGACCCGACGACGGCGGCGATCGCACCGAACGCACCGATCGGCGCGGCCCACATGATCATGCCGAGGATGCGGAAGACGAGCCGCTGGATGTGCTCGACACCGCGCAGCACCGGCTGCCCCGCCGACCCCATGGCCTGCAGCGCGAACCCGGCGAGCAGCGCGATCAGCAGCGTCTGCAGCACCTGGCCCTCGGTGAAGGCGGAGACGAACGTGGTCGGGATGATCGACAGCACGAAGTCGACACCGCCGAGCGCCTCGGAGTCCACCTGGGCGTGTCCGGTGGCCTTGAGGGCGTTGGTGATGTGCAGTCCGTCACCGGGGTGCAGGATGTTGCCGACGACGAGGCCGATGGTGAGCGCGACCAGCGACATCACCAGGAAGTAGCCGAGCGCGATGCCGCCCACGGCACCGACCTTGGCGGCCTTCCTCACGGACCCGATCCCGAGCACGATCGTGCAGAAGATGATGGGCGAGATCATCATCTTGATCAGGTTGACGAAGCCGGTCCCGAGCGGCTTCAGCTCGACCCCGGCGTCGGGCCAGACAAGCCCCACGACGATGCCGAGCGCCACCGCGGCGATCACGGCGATGTACAGGTAATGGGTGCGGTCCCGCTTCACAGCGGGTGCGGCAGGTGCCGTATCGGGGGTGCTGGCGGCGGCCACGGCTGCCCTCCTTGACGTCTTCGTCGGTACCACCGGCGTGCGGCTCACGTCCGGGCGATGTGGGGGATGCCGTGACTATCTCCCGGTCTGTGAGGGCGGTCACCCTTCCGTTCATTGAGTTCATGCCCGGCCCGGCAGGCACACTGCTGACATGCGTTTTCCGTCCGTCCCCCGCCCCCGCAGCCTGGCCGGCCAGCTCTTCGCCATGCAGGCCGTGCTGATAGCGGTCGTGGTCGCCGGTTACGCGCTGTTCACGTACGTCAGCGACCGCCACCAGGCGCAGGACGCGGCGACCCGGCAGGCGACGGCGGTGGCCAGGTCGGTCGCCGACTCGCCGTCGGTCCGCGCGGCGATCCACACCGCGCATCCCTCCACCGAGCTCCAGCCGTACGCCCTCCAGGTGATGCGGGGCACCGAGGTCGACTTCGTCACGATCATGACTCCGGACGGCATCCGCTGGACCCACCCCGACGAGACCCAGATCGGCAAGCACTACCTCGGCCACATCGAGGCGGCCCAGCAGGGCCACACCTACAGCGAGACCTACAAGGGCACCCTCGGGGCCTCGGTGCGCACGGTGACCCCAGTGGAGGAGAAGGGCCGGGTGATCGGCCTGGTCAGCGCCGGCATCAAAGTGGAGGCGATCAGCCAGCGGGTCCAGGAACAGGTGACGGCGCTGCTCGGGGTGGCGGCGAGCGCGCTGCTGCTGGGAGCGCTGGGCACGTACGTCGTCAACGCCCGGCTGCGCCGCCACACCCACGGCATGAACGCCGCGGAACTGAGCCATATGCACGACTACCACCAGGCGGCGCTGCACGCGGTGCGCGAGGGGCTGCTGATGCTGGACGGCCAGTACCGGGTGGCGCTGATCAACGACGGGGGCCGGGAGCTGCTGGGAGTGGGCGCCGAGGAGGACGTGGTCGGACGCTCGGTGGCCGAGCTGGGCCTGCCGGCCCCGCTGACCGGCGCGTTGCTGGCTTCTGGCCCCCGGGTGGACGAGGTGCACCTGACGGCGGACCGGGTCCTGGTGGTGAACACGTCCCCGGTCTCGGGCGGCGAGCGGCGCGGCACCGTGGCCACCCTCCGGGACGTCACCGAACTCCAGTCGCTGATGGGCGAGCTGGACTCGGAGCGAGGCTTCACGCAGGCGCTGCGCTCACAGGCGCACGAGGCGGCGAACCGCCTGCACACGGTGGTCTCGCTCATCGAACTCGGCCGGGCGGAGGAGGCGGTGGACTTCGCGACCGCGGAACTGGAGCTGGCGCAGGCGCTGACCGACCAGGTGGTGGCCGCCGTCAGCGAACCGGTCCTCGCCGCTCTCCTGCTGGGCAAGACCGCCCAGGCGAACGAGCGGGGCGTGGAGCTGGTGGTCTCGGACGAGAGCCGGCTGGATGACGGTTTGCTACCGGAGAGCCTGTCGGCGCGCGATCTGGTCACCGTCCTCGGCAACCTGATCGACAACGCGGTGGACGCGGCCCAGGGGACGGTCAGGGCACGCGTGACGGTGACCGCGTACGCGGAGGACGCGGAATTGGTGATGCGGGTGACGGACACGGGCGCGGGGGTCGACCCCGCCCACGTCGAGCTGGTCTTCCAGCGCGGCTTCTCGACGAAGCCGGCGGGGCCGGGCGGACGGGGGCTGGGCCTGGCCCTGGTACGGCAGGCGGTCGTACGGCTGGACGGCACCCTGACGGTGACGGAGGCGCCGGAGGGCGGAGCGGTGTTCGAGGTACGGCTGCCGTTGCGGGAGTCGCTGGCGGGGGGCGAGGCACGATGACCGGCCAACCGATCAGGGTCCTGGTCGTCGAGGACGACCCGGTGGCCGCGGACGCGCACGTCATGTACGTGGGCCGGGTGCCGGGGTTCGTGGCGGTGGGCAAGGCACACACCGGGGCGGAGGCGCGCCGCATCCTGGACCGCACGCCGGTGGACCTCCTCCTCCTCGACCTGCACCTGCCGGACGTGCACGGCCTGCAGTTCGCGCGCTCGCTGCGCGCGGCGGGTCACCAGGCGGACGTCATAGCGGTGACGTCGGCGCGCGACCTGACGGTGGTCCGGGAGGGCGTCTCGCTGGGCGTGGTCCAGTACGTCCTGAAGCCCTTCACCTTCGCGACCCTCCGCGACCGCCTCACCCGCTACGCGGAGTTCCGCGCCGCGGCGGGCGAGGCCAGCGGCCAGGACGAGGTGGACCGCGCCCTGGCGACGCTGCGGGCACCCACCCCCGCGGCGCTCCCCAAGGGGCTGAGCGCCCCGACCCTGGAGCGGGTCACTGTGGCACTGCGGGAGTCGGCGGAGGGGCTGACCGCGGCGGCGCTGGCGGAGAGCGTGGGGATCTCCCGGATCACGGCCCGGCGCTATCTGGAGCACCTGGTGGAGGCGGGGCGGGCTGGGCGGAGTCCGCTGTACGGGCAGGTGGGGAGGCCGGAGTTGGTGTACCGGTGGGGGAAGCGGTGAGTCTTTCGGCCTGGCCGCGGGCCTGGGCGGCTTCGGTGGGGGCGCCGGCTCGGGCGTAGGCGCCGGTGTCGGCGTAGGTGTCGGCGTCGGCGGCTTGGAGGCACGATGGCCTCATCCGGGCGACCATCCTCGCGCAGGGCAGAGCCCAGGTCGTCGCGCACACTTGCCTGCGGTGTCAGGCCACGGTCCGGGCCGATCTCGCCGGCCTCATGTACAGCAGCACCTGCACGCCGAGCCCCGCCACCGCGAGCGCCTCCAGCACGGACAGTCCGACCAGCAGTCCGCCGCCGTCCCCGCCCGCCCAGAACACCACCAACGCGGCCAGCGGCACCGCGCAGAACGCCGTCAGGTCGATCACGGCCTGGATCGTCTTGCGGGTCCGCCGCCGGACGTCGGTCCGGTGGTACGCCTCCCAGCCGAAGGTGCTGAAATCCGTATCCCGGGCGGACAGTCGAGCGAGCCGCGGCCCCAACTCGTCCCGCACGTAGAGCCCGATCGCCGAGATCTTCTCGTCGTTGACCAGGTAGGTCCATCCGAGCACCACACACACCGGCGGCAACGCCAGCAGCATCGACGCCTGCTTCGCCTGCGCCGCCGCGGCGATGACGGCGGCCACGACCGCAAGTGTCACGTAGAGCAGGTTGTCCCTGAACCCGATCCGGGCCCTCTGCTCGTCCTTGACCGTCTGGTACTCGGCGAGCAGCAGCTGCCCGACGGTGACGCCCTGCTCCGGCATACGGCTCTCCCCACCCGATCGGCCGACCCACGCGGGACGACCATAGCGCCTCCGACCTGGCCATTCTCCACTTCGCTCGTTTTCGTGCAGGCGTCGTCGGACGCCGAACGGGCCGCGTCCGTGTCGGTGCGGGTCCTGCGCACCCACCAGTCCCGGAGCGCCACGGCTCCGGGGAGGATCCCTTCACTCCGCGATCGGCCGGCGCCCGGCAGAAGTCCTCGTGCCGGGCGGGCATCCACGCGCCGAAACCCGTCACGAGGCGGCCGGCCGTGGAGCGCATCCGGAACATCGTCCACTGCACGCACATTGACCTGACTAGACCACTCCACTTACCTTCACACGGCAAGAGAGACGAACCCCCAGGCCACAGCGCAGTGGCCGCCGAGGAGGTCGTGCCCGTGCGCCCCACCGCCGTCAGCATCGTTGCCCTCGCCGTCGTCACCGCCGCCGCCTCGCTCAGCGCGTGCGGCAGCGGGTCCGGAAGCAGTCCGGACACCGTGAAGGTCTCGTTCAAGCAGTCCATGGACAACTCCGTCAAGGTGACGGACACCTATCTCGCCGGCATCAAGAAGCAGTTCGAGAAGCAGTACCCGGGGAAGAAGGTCGAGCTCGTCCCCATCAAGGCCTCGGACGCGGACTACTACACCAAGCTCCAGCAGATGCTGAGATCCCCGCGGACCGCTCCCGACCTCGTCTACGAGGACACCTTCCTCATCAACTCGGACATCACCAGCGGGTATCTCAAGCCCCTCGACTCCTACCTGGCCAAGTGGAAGGACTGGGGTCAGTTCATCGACACCGCCAAGTCGGCGGCCAGGGGCGAGGACGGGAAGACGTACGGCGTGCCGGACGGCACCGACACCCGCGGACTCTGGTTCGACAAGCGGGTGTTCGAGAAGGCCGGGCTGCCGGCCGACTGGCAGCCGAAGAACTGGGACGACGTGCTCGCCGCCGCCCGCACGATCAAGCAGAAGGTACCCGGCGTCACGCCCCTCAACGTCTACACCGGCAAGGCCGCCGGCGAGACGGCCAGCATGCAGGGCTTCGAGATGCTGCTGTACGGCACCAACGACGGGACCAGCGACCCGCTCTACGACAAGTCGAGCAAGAAGTGGATCGCCGGGAGCCAGGGGTTCAGGGACGCGCTGTCCTTCGTCCGGACCGTGTACAAGGACAAGCTGGGCCCGGACGTCTCCGACGCGCTCGACCCCAACTACCGGAACACCGTCTGGGGTGAGCTCATGCCCCAGGGCAAGCTGGGCATCAACCTCGACGGGTCCTGGCTGCCCCAGAACTGGCTCCAGGGCAGCGGTCACGAGTGGCCCGACTGGTCCAGGCAGCTCGGTCTCGCCTACATGCCGACCCAGCACGGCCAGGCCCCCGGCAAGGTGAGCATGTCCGGCGGCTGGACCTGGGCCATCCCCGCCAAGGCCGGCAACCCCGATCTCGCCTTCGACTTCATCAAGACCATGCAGACCAAGGCGAACGCCCAGAAGTGGTACATCGCCAACTCGGGGATCGCGGTGCGCAAGGACGTCGCGAGCGACCCGTCGTACACGTCCGCCCAGCCCGGCATCAAGTTCTTCACCGATCTCGTCGCCAGTACGCACTACCGGCCCGCCTACACGGCCTACCCGAAGGTCTCCACCGCCATCCAGGAGGCCATGGAGAGCGTGACCACCGGTGACGCGTCGGCCGACAAGGCGGCGGGCACCTACGATGCGACGCTCAAGGACGTCACCGACGGCCAAGTGGTCACCCAGTGACTCAGCCGGTGAGGCATCCCGTGGTCACCCGGCGCATCGCCCGCGGCCTCCCGCTCGCCCCCGCCCTGGTCCTGATCCTCCTGTTCCTGGGCGGGCCGATCGTCTACTGCGCCTGGATCGCCTTCACCGACCTCCAGCTCACCGGCCAGGCGCACTCCTCCTTCGTCGGTTTCGCCAACTTCCGCAGGGCGTTCCGCGACGACGCGTTCCTGAACGCGGTCTGGCTGACCCTGGTCTTCACCGTGCTGTCCTCGCTCGTCGGGCAGAACACGCTGGGCCTCGCGCTCGCCGCGCTGATGCGGCGGGCGTCGAAGCCGGTGCGGACGCTCACCGGGGGCATCGTGGTCACGGCGTGGGTGCTGCCGGAGGTCGTCGCCGGATTCCTGCTGTACGCCTTCTTCCGCAAGGAGGGCACCCTCAACGCCGTCCTCGGCCTCCTTCATCTGCCGTCGCAGAACTGGCTGTTCACGCTGCCCATCCTGGCCGTGTCGTTCGCCAACGTGTGGCGGGGCACGGCCTTCTCGATGCTGGTCTACTCCGCCGCCCTCGACGAGATACCGAGCGAGATCGAGGAGTCCGCGGAGGTGGACGGCGCCGGCGGCTGGCGGCGGATGTGGCACATCACGCTCCCCATGATCCGGCGGTCCATCGGGACGAACCTGATGCTCAACACCCTCCAGACGCTCTCCGTCTTCGGGCTGATCTGGGTGATGACCCGGGGCGGCCCCGGCGGCAAGAGCCAGACGCTGCCCCTCTTCATGTACGAACAGGCCTTCCAGAACAGCATGATCGGGTACGGGACCGCGGTCGCCCTGCTCCTTCTCCTGGTCGGTTCGCTCTTCTCCGTCGTCTACATGCGCCTGCTGCGCACGGAGGTGTGAACCCGGCCATGCCCCGCCGTCAACGCCGTGCGCACCGGCTCGCCGCCGACCTCGGGCTGCTGATCGTGGCCGCCGCCTTCGTGCTGCCGCTCGCCTGGGTGGTCCTCTCCGCCGTCGACCCGCACGCCGGCCTGCGGGTGCGGATCCCGGACGGGTTCACCTTCGGGAACTTCGACGCGATCCTCACCCCTGACATCACCTACACCCCGTTGCTCAACAGCCTGATCCTGTGCGGCGGCGCAACCGCGCTCACCGTCGTCTGCGCCGCCCTCGCCGCCTACCCGCTCTCCCGCTACCGCTCCCGGTTCAACCGCCCGTTCCTGCTGTCCGTCCTGTTCGCCACGAGTCTCCCCATCACCGCGATCATGGTGCCGGTGTACGCGCTGTTCGTCCGGATCAACCTGATCGACACCATGCAGGGCACGATCCTGTTCTTCGCCGCCTCCCAGCTCCCCTTCGCCATCTGGCTGATGAAGAACTTCATGGACGGCGTCCCGAAGGAGCTGGAGGAGGCCGCCTGGACGGACGGCGCCAACCCCCTGCAGTCGCTGGTGCGCATCGTGCTGCCGCTGATGGGTCCCGGGCTCGCCGTCGTCACCGTCTTCGCCTTCGTGATGATGTGGGGCAACTTCTTCGTCCCGTTCATGCTGCTGCTCTCGCCTGACCAGATGCCCGCCTCGGTCTCCATCAACGACTTCTTCGGCAACCGTGGCATGGTGGCGTACGGCCAGCTCGCCGCCTTCTCCGTCATCTACTCGACGCCGGTGATCCTGCTGTACGTGCTGGTCGCGCGCCGGCTGGGCGGCGGGTTCGCGCTCGGCGGGGCCGTCAAGGGATGACCAGGTGAGCAGCGTCCGTGAATCCGTACATTCCCACAATCCGTGTTCCTGGCCGAACGGACCGTAGTCAGCGCCCCCGGACACCCCTACCTTGTCGGCTGTGCGCCGACCCCCAGCTCTGCCGAACCAGCCAGGTCCTCCCTTCAACGCCCCCGCCGCCCGCAGACTCCGTGCCGCTCTCGGCATGGGGCCCCAGCACGTGGCCCACGATCTGCGGGCCTCGTACGGGCTGCCGTACGCCACGCCCGATCTCGTCCTCGCCTGGGAGCGCGGGACGGTGATCCCCAGCAGTCCCGAACTCACCGCGCTGGCAGGCGTGTTGTGGTGTGCCCCGGGCGAACTGATCGACCGGCCGCGCACCCTGCGCGAACACCGGATCGCCTGCGGGCTGGCCCCGGAGGACGTGGCCCTCACGGTCGGCCTCGACCTCCTCGGCTATCTCGCGATGGAGGAGGACGAGGACTGGCAGGGCACGGAACGGCAGTCCACCGCCCTGGCCGACATGCTCAGCCTCTCCCTGCCGGACTACGTCACCGTCACCGGCAAGGAGGAGAGACTGGCGGAGCTGCTGCGCAACGCGGTGACCACACGCTGGCAGGCCTACGTCCGCCAGGTGGGCAAGGTCGTCCCGCTCGACAAGCGCCTGATCGAGGACGCGCTGCGTGGGCTGCACGAGGAGTACCAGGGCCAGATGACGGCGACCCTGGCCTGGGGCGACATCCCGACGACCGACTCGGCGGAGGACAAGGGCAGGAACTTCCTGACCGGGATCGTCGCCCACTTCTGGAACAGGGTCGAGGACAAGCGCTCCTGAAGGGGCGCGGGGCTGTGGTCGTCATGCGGCTCCGCCGCGTGGGCGCGACAGCCCCCGCGCCCGCGCCGGAAGCAGACCGCAGCCCTAGAAGACGGACTCCGCCTCGTCCATCCGATCCTTGGGCACCGTCTTCAGCTCGGTCACCGCCTCCGCGAGCGGCACCATCCGGATGTCGGTCCCCCGCAACGCGGTCATCCTCCCGAAGTCCCCCCGGTGCGCCGCCTCCACCGCATGCCACCCGAACCGCGTCGCGAGGACGCGGTCGTAGGCCGTCGGCGTGCCGCCCCGCTGGATGTGTCCGAGGATGACCGGCTTGGCCTCCTTGCCGAGCCGCCGCTCCAGCTCGTACGCCAGGGCCGTGCCGATGCCCTGGAAGCGCTCGTGGCCGTACTGGTCGATCTCGCCCTTGCCGTAGTCCATCGTGCCGTCGGCGGGGTGAGCGCCCTCCGCCACGCACACCACGGCGAACTTCTTGCCGCGCGCGAAGCGCTCCTCGACCATCTTGACCAGGTCGGCGGGGTCGAAGGGCCGCTCGGGGAGGCAGATGCCGTGGGCGCCGGCCGCCATCCCGGACTCCAGGGCGATCCAGCCGGCGTGCCGGCCCATCACCTCGACGACCATCACCCGCTGGTGGGACTCGGCGGTGGTCTTGAGGCGGTCCATCGCCTCGGTGGCGACGCCGACCGCCGTGTCGAAGCCGAAGGTGCGGTCGGTGGAGGAGATGTCGTTGTCGATGGTCTTCGGGACGCCGACGACCGGCAGGCCCGCGTCGGACAGCATGCGCGCCGCGGTCAGCGTGCCCTCGCCGCCGATCGGGATCAGCGCGTCGATCCCGAACTCCTCGACCATGTCGGTGGCCCGGTCGCACGCCTCGCGCAGCCGGTCCCGCTCCAGCCGCGACGAGCCCAGGATGGTGCCGCCGAGGGACAGGATGCCGCCGACCGCGTCCAGGTCGAGGGTGCGGTAGTGGCCGTCGAGCAGGCCCCGGAAGCCGTCCTCGAAACCGATGACCTCGTCGTCGTACTGGGCGACGGCCCGGTGCACCACCGATCGGATGACGGCGTTCAGGCCGGGGCAGTCGCCGCCTGCGGTGAGAACTCCGATGCGCATGGTGGTGTGTCTCCTGCTCGCTGTCGTTACCGGTGAGCCGATCCGATTGTTTCATGCCGTACGGGGCGGTGAAGGCCTGGCGGGCGCCTTATCCGGCGCCGGGGGTATTGTCAAGAGCGTTCCGCTCACCCCGGTGGGCGATTTTCATGCGGCCGCACACAAACCACACAGAGACGGAGTGCACACGTGACGCGCAGCGTGTACGTGACCGGGATCGACCGCGGCGACGGCCGTCAGGTCGTCGAGCTGGGCGTGATGGAGCTGCTGACCCGGCAGGTCGACCGGGTCGGCGTCTTCCGCCCGCTCGTCCACGACGGTCCCGACCGGCTGTTCGAGCTGCTGCGTGCGCGGTACCGCCTCGCCCAGGACCCGGCGACCGTCTACGGCATGGACTACCACGAGGCCTCCGCCCTGCAGGCCGAGCGCGGCGCCGACGAACTGGTCTCCACCCTCGTCGACCGCTTCCACCTGGTCGCCCGCGACTACGACGTCGTCCTCGTCCTCGGCACCGACTACGCCGACACCCAGTTCCCGGACGAACTGTCCCTCAACGCCCGGCTCGCCAACGAGTTCGGCGCCTCGGTGATCCCGGTGGTCGGCGGCCGCGACCAGAACGCGGAGTCGGTGCTGGCCGAGACCCGCAACGCGTTCCGGGCGTACGACGGTCTCGGCTGCGACGTGCTGGCGATGATCGCCAACCGGGTCGCGCGCGAGGACCGGGACGAGATAGCCCGGCGGATCGACGGGCGGCTGCCGGTGCCGGTGTACGTCCTGCCGGACGAGCCCGCGCTGTCCGCGCCCACGGTCGCCCAGATCGCCCACGCGCTCGACGCGAAAGTGCTGCTCGGGGACGACTCGGGGCTGGCCCGGGACACCCTGGACTTCGTCTTCGGCGGGGCGATGCTGCCGAGCTTCCTGCCCGCCCTGACCCCGGGCTGCCTGGTGGTGACCCCGGGCGACCGCGCGGACCTGGTCGTCGGCTCGCTGGCCGCGCACAGCGCCGGCACCCCGCCGATCGCCGGCGTGCTGCTCACCCTCGGCGAGCGGCCCACCGACGAGATCCTCACCCTCGCCGCCCGGCTCGCCCCCGGCACCCCGGTGCTGTCCGTGCCCGGCAACAGCTTCCCGACCGCCGCCCAGCTGTTCTCCCTCGAGGGCAAGCTGAACGCGGCCACCCCGCGCAAGGCGGAGACCGCGCTCGGCCTGTTCGAGCGGTACGTCGACACCGCCGGCCTCGACAAGCGGGTCTCGGCGCCGAGCACCGGGCGGCTCACCCCGATGATGTTCGAGCACAAGCTCCTGGAGCAGGCGCGGTCCGCCAAGCGGCGGGTGGTGCTGCCGGAGGGGACCGAGCCGCGGGTGCTGCGTGCGGCGGAGGTGCTGCTGCGCCGGGGGGTATGTGACATATCACTGCTCGGCCCCGTCGACCAGATCCGCAAGAACGCCGCCGACCTCGGCATCGACCTCGGCGACGCCCAGCTGATCGACCCGTCCACCTCCGAACTGCGCGACGCGTTCGCGGAGCGGTACGCCCTGCTCCGCGCCCACAAGGGCGTGACGGTGGAGCTGGCGTACGACGTGGTCGCCGACGTCAACTACTTCGGCACCCTGATGGTGCAGGAGGGGCTCGCGGACGGCATGGTCTCCGGGGCCGTGCACTCCACGGCGGCGACCATCCGCCCGGCCTTCGAGATCATCAAGACCAAGCCGGGGTCGTCGATCGTCTCGTCCGTCTTCTTCATGTGCCTGGCCGACAAGGTGCTGGTCTACGGCGACTGCGCGGTGAACCCGGACCCGGACGCCGAGCAACTCGCCGACATCGCCGTCCAGTCGGCGGGTACAGCCGCCCAGTTCGGGGTGGCGCCGCGGATCGCGATGCTGTCGTACTCGACGGGCACGTCGGGTACGGGGGCGGACGTGGACAAGGTGCGGGCGGCGACCGAGCTGGCGCGCTCGCGCCGGCCCGACCTGAAGATCGAGGGGCCGATCCAGTACGACGCGGCCGTGGAACCGTCGGTCGCCGCCACCAAGCTGCCGGGTTCGGAGGTCGCCGGGCAGGCCAGCGTGCTGATCTTCCCGGACCTCAACACCGGCAACAACACCTACAAGGCCGTGCAGCGGTCGGCCGGCGCGATCGCCGTCGGACCGGTGCTGCAGGGGCTGCGCAAGCCCGTCAACGACCTGTCCCGGGGCGCCCTCGTCCAGGACATCGTCAACACCGTCGCCATCACGGCGATCCAGGCCCAGACCCCGGCCGAGTCCCCTGAGGCCCCCACCGGGTCCCAGGCCGCGTCCCCGAGCGAGAAGGCAACCGCCCAGTGAGTCCCAGTCCGACCCGTGTCCTCGTCCTCAACTCCGGTTCCTCGTCGGTGAAGTACCAGTTGCTGGACATGCGGGACAGCAGCCGGCTTGCGGTCGGTCTCGTCGAGCGGATCGGCGAGCAGACCTCACGGCTGAGGCACACCTGCCTGGACAGCGGTGACACCCGCGAGACGGTCGCCCCGATCGCCGACCACGAGGCCGCCCTGAAGGCCGTGGGCGAGGAGCTGACGCGGGACGGGCTCGGGCTCGACTCGCCGGAACTGGCCGCGGTCGGGCACCGGGTGGTGCACGGCGGGTTGTTCTTCACCGAGCCGACGGTGATCGACGACGCGGTGCTCGCCGAGATCGAGCGGCTGATCCCGGTCGCCCCGCTGCACAACCCGGCCAACCTGACCGGCATCCGCACCGCGCGGGCGCTGCGCCCGGACCTGCCGCAGGTGGCCGTCTTCGACACGGCGTTCCACACGACGATGCCGGAGTCCGCGGCGCGGTACGCGATCGACCCGAAGCTCGCCGACCGGTACCGGATCCGCCGGTACGGCTTCCACGGTACCTCGCACGCCTACGTGTCCCGGGCGACCGCGCGGCTGCTGGGAAGGACACCGGAGGAGGTGAACGTCATCGTGCTGCACCTCGGCAACGGGGCGTCCGCGTCGGCCGTCCGGGCCGGCCGGTGCGTGGACACCTCGATGGGCCTGACGCCTTTGGAGGGGCTGGTGATGGGGACCCGTTCCGGTGACCTGGACCCGGCCGTCATTTTCCATTTGGCGCGAGTTGGCGGAATGTCCATGGACGAGATCGACACTCTTCTCAACAAGAGGAGTGGTTTGTTCGGTCTGTGCGGTGACAACGACATGCGGGAGATCCGGCGCCGGATCGACGAGGGCGACGAAGCGGCCCAACTCGCCTTCGACATCTACATTCACCGCCTGAAGAAGTACATCGGCGCCTACTGCGCCGTCCTCGGCCGGGTCGACGCGGTGGCCTTCACCGCGGGCGTCGGCGAGAACGCGGCCCCGGTGCGGGAGGCCGCGGTGGCGGGCCTGGAGGGGCTGGGGCTCGCGGTCGACCCGGAGCTGAACGCCGTACGGGCGGACGAGCCGCGGCTGATATCCCCCGCCGGCGCACGCGTCGCCGTCGCGGTGGTGCCGACGGACGAGGAGCTGGAGATCGCGACCCAGACGTACGCGCTCGTCGGTACCGGATCGGCACCGGTCGGAAATAACAGCTGAGCACATTAGCGCCCATTTGTATCTTCCACCAGACGGAATATTCCGTAGCGAAACAAACCGATAGGATCGCCCCCATGCGCCGTTCGAAAATCGTCTGTACTCTCGGCCCCGCGGTCGACACCCACGAGAAGCTCGTCGCCATGATCGAGGCGGGCATGAACGTGGCCCGGTTCAATTTCAGCCACGGCTCCCACGCCGAGCACCAGGGGCGGTACGACCGTGTCCGGGCCGCCGCCAAGGAGACCGGCCGTGCCATCGGCGTCCTCGCCGACCTGCAGGGCCCGAAGATCCGTCTGGAGACCTTCGCCGAGGGACCGGTGGAGCTGGAGCGCGGTGACGAGTTCGTCATCACGACCGAGGACGTCCCGGGCGACAAGACCATCTGCGGTACGACCTACAAGGGCCTGCCGGGCGACGTCTCGCGCGGCGACCAGATCCTCATCAACGACGGCAACGTCGAGCTGAAGGTCACGGACGTCGACGGCCCGCGGGTGAAGACGATCGTCATCGAGGGCGGTGTCGTCTCCGACCACAAGGGCATCAACCTGCCCGGCGCGGCCGTCAACGTGCCCGCGCTGTCCGAGAAGGACGTCGAGGACCTCCGGTTCGCGCTGCGCATGGGCTGCGACATGGTCGCGCTGTCCTTCGTGCGGGACGCCAAGGACGTCGACGACGTGCACCGGGTGATGGACGAGGAGGGCCGCCGGGTCCCCGTCATCGCCAAGGTGGAGAAGCCGCAGGCGGTGGAGAACATGGAGGGCGTCGTGATGGCGTTCGACGCCGTCATGGTGGCCCGTGGCGACCTGGCCGTCGAGTACCCGCTCGAGAAGGTCCCCATGGTGCAGAAGCGCCTGATCGAGCTGTGCCGGCGCAACGCCAAGCCGGTGATCGTGGCGACCCAGATGATGGAGTCGATGATCACCAACTCCCGCCCGACCCGCGCCGAGGCCTCCGACGTCGCCAACGCGATCCTGGACGGCGCCGACGCGGTCATGCTCTCCGCCGAGTCCTCCGTGGGCGCGTACCCGGTCGAGACCGTGAAGACGATGTCGAAGATCGTCCAGGCGGCCGAGCAGGAGCTGCTCAGCAAGGGCCTGCAGCCGCTGGTGCCGGGCAAGAAGCCGCGTACGCAGGGCGGTGCGGTAGCCCGTGCGGCCTGCGAGATCGCCGACTTCCTCGGCGGCCGCGGCCTGGTCGCCTTCACCCAGTCCGGCGACACCGCCCGTCGGCTCTCGCGCTACCGCGCGCAGCAGCCGATCATCGCCTTCACCACCGACGAGAGCACCCGCAACCAGCTCACCCTCAGCTGGGGCGTGGAGTCGCACGTGGTGCCGTTCGTGAACAGCACGGACGAAATGGTAGACATGGTCGACCAGGAGCTCGCCAAGATCAACCGCTTCAACGCGGGCGACACCGTGATCATCACGGCCGGCTCGCCCCCCGGCGTCCCGGGCACCACCAACATGCTCCGGGTCCACCACATCGGCGGCATCAACAAGTGACGCACCCGTAAGGGGCCTTGTACGACACCGAGGGCGCTCCCTGTGGCCAGGGGGCGCCCTCGGCGCGGGGTTCGAAGGAGAAGGCGATCGTCTCTCCGTCTGCTCCTGCCGGGGGAACTCCGGCGGGGCGACGGACAGGGCTGTGCCCCGCCGAGTCGGTACTCGGCGGGGCACAGCCCTCTTGCGGCTCCCGGAGGGGTCCGTGGTGGCGCTCAGCCGGTTCCGTCGGTGGTGTAGACGTGCATCCCGGGCACGTGCAGGGTCCCGCCGAACTGGGCGGCCTGGACGACCTTGACGTTGGTGAAGTAGATCAGCGGGATGTTCAGCGGCGGCGGGTTGTCCACGTCGAACGTGATCGGAATCAGGCCGAAGAGGTTGCCGGAGATGGACTGCGTGTACATCGTCGTGGCGCCGCCGGTGATCGTGGACTTCGAACCGGCGGCCGCCTGCACGTGGTAGGTCTTGCCGATCCTTGTGTCCTTGACCGTCTGGTGCAGGTCACCGATGTCGGTGCCGCCCGAGATGACGTACTTCAGCACCTTCTTCGTCTCGCCGCCTGCCGTCTTCACCTCGACGATGCCCTGGTAGTCGGCGCCCTTCAGGGTCAGCGAGCTGGCGCTCAGGTACCAGGGGTCGTCCGCGACGGCGACCTTGTTGTCGACACCGCTCACGTCGTCGGTGGCGACCTTGCAGCCGTCGGCAGACTTGCTGGAGCTCGCGGACGGGCTCGGCAAGGCGCTGGACGTGGCGTCCCCGGCCGCCTTGGCGGCGTCCTTGGTGACCTCGCCGGCCGCCTTGGTCGCCGTGTCGGTGGTGTCCTTCACCGTGTCCGTGACCTTCTTGACGGTCTTGGACACGGTGTCGGAGCCGCTGTCCTTGCTCGACGAGGACGACGAGGAGGACGAGTCCGAGGACGCGGACGCCGACGGCGAGGGGGCGCTCGTGGTGGAGTCCGACGAGGACGAGCCCGTCGTGCCGCCGCCGCTCAGGATGCTGCCGATCGCGTCGCCGATCGAGCCCAGCAGGCCGCCACCGCTGCTGCTGCTCGCGGAGGCCGACGGCGACGGGGTCGCCGTGCTGCCGGAGCCCGACGAACCGGAGGACCCCGACGAGCCCGAATGGGACGAGGACGACGACTTGGACGCGGACGGCGTCGGCGTGGCCGCGTCGTCGGAACCTGAATCCGACGAAGACGACTTGTCCGACGACGACGTCGAGTCCTTGGCGCCTTGCGACGCGGTCGCCGACGGCGAGGCCGAGTCCGTGGCCTTGTCGCTCGCCGACGCGGAGGGCGACGCCGAGTCCAGGGCGGAGACGCAGTCCTTGTAGTCCTCGGCCAGGCTCTTCGAGGACGCCGACGACGTGCTGTTGGTGTCGGCGATCGCGAGCGAGGACGTGAACCCGAAGCCCATGAGTACGGCCGTCGGCATCGCCACGGAGGCGATCGCCTTGCCCGCCGGCATGTGGAACCTGGTGAACAGCGGCTTCCTGGGCGCCGCATGCCGCGGCCCGGTTCTCACACGGGACTCGTCCACATCAGTCCCGTGGGTCACCTCGTCAGCCGGCACTGTGCCTCCCGTTCGCCCCGTTCACCGGGCTCGTTCCTGACAGGTCGTTCTCCCCCAGCGGCGCCAGGCCCTGGGAGGTACCCCCATCGCTCGCGCCGTCCGTCCCCGGGTAGTGAGCGGCCTCCACCGGGGCGTCGTCCCCGGCCGGCGGGATCTCGCCCTCCGGCTGCGGCTTCGGGGGCGCGCCCGGAGACCAGGCCACGGCCATCGCTCCACCCACGAGGGCGAACAGGAAGCCCATGACGAAGCCGCCGAAGTTGGACACGGGGAGGGACACCAGCGCCAGCAGGATCGCGGCGATTCCCGCGAACGTGCGAATGTGCTTCTGGAACCACAGGCTGACGCCCAGGACGACGAGCAGCACACCGATGATCAGGGATCCGGCGCCCGCGGTGGTCGACATCGCCACCGTCAGGTTGCCGAGATGAAGGTGCGCGTAGGGGAAGTACATGATCGGGAAACCGGCGAGCAGGATGTACAGACCGGCCCAGAACGGCCGCGTGCCCCGCCAGGAGCGGAACTGCAGCCTCCGGCGGGTGAACTGGCCGGGTGCGGCAGGAGTCTCGGCGCTCATGGAAAACAGCTCCCTGGTGCGGCGTTGCTGTGGTGGTGATGCTGTGTGGTGCGGTGGTGATTCCTTGTACCGCGTGTGAAGACCGTGGGATGAAGGGGGAGGGCGGGGGTGCCGTCGGCGCCCCCGCCCGTCACGGAGTGCTTAGTAGCACTCCGCTCCCTTCGTCGAGATCGACATGTGCAGGCCGCTCAGCTTGAAGGTTCCGGCAGTGGTGGCCCACGCCGTCTGCTTCACGCCGGACAGCGAGGCGTGGTCCGCCTCCTGCGCGAACCCGTTCGGGTTCGTCTGCTTGTTGGCGACCTCGTCCGACTTGATGCCCGGACCCTTGGTCGAGCTGCCGGCCGCGACACCGATGTTGATGTTGGTGAACGTCGCGTCGGCGCTCAGGTCGTCGAGGTCGATGTACAGCTTGCTGGCCTCGACCGGCTTCTTCGCGTCGGCGCCCGCGTGCAGGATCAGGCTGACGTTCCCGAAGATCGGGACGTTCGGCGTGACCACGGACTGGCACAGGTTGGTGATGGTCGCGCTGTTGAACGCCGACACCGCCACCGGGTGGATCGTCTTGTCACCGGCGAGGGTGACACCCGAGTCGACAGCGCCGTACTGAACGAAGCCGTCGCCCTCGAGCTGGTCGGCCGTGACCTTGAACTGCTGGCCCGACACACTGAACGACGCGGCGAGAGCACCCTGCGCGAGGGCGACACCTATACACGCCGTGGCGGCGACGCTGGGCACCATGACCACAGCGAACCGCTTCCATCTGGTCCCGCCACGCACCTGGGACTCCATATTTCCTCCTTCTCGGACGTACATCTCCTGGCCCGGTCTCGCCCCCAACGGCGGCTCAGCCGGGCAGGGATGGGAGAAGTGCTACGTCCTCGGAAGGGGAGCGCCCGTACTCGGAGGCACGAACGCACCTCGATCACCGGCGATCACCCCCGAGCGACAACCACTGGTCGCGCCTGACACGCATCACGCACAACCTTGCTGGACAGGCTTCGCGGTGAGGCGAAGACCCCCCTGCCCAAGAGACGGCGTCACTGCCGCCGACTCTGCTCGGTGGGGACCCAGATGAACCCGCGGCCCGACCGGCTGTCGGGGTACGGGAATGGACCGAGCGTCGCCGATCGTGGTGCATTCTCGCCGCCCGCACAAGGGGCTTCGTTACTCGGTAGTAACGGCCGGATAACCGAAGGAGGACCCACCGGTCTCGGAAAGCGACTCTGGGTGGCATTCGGGGGCGGAGCAAAACAGTTGATCGGTGGACGAAACCAGACAGACCAACAGCGCTGATTTACTCCGAGTAACAGCGGCCGCGATTACCAAGATTTGGTAAAGAGCGGCCGCTGCGGCCCCGCCTCGGCGAATCTTTCACTCGGGCATCACAGGACGTGACGTTTAGCGACTGGTCAGCCCTGTGTTCAGATCGTTGTCTAGAAGAGCGCGCGCGCCAACGCCCTGCGCGCTCCCACAACCCGCGGGTCGTCGGTGCCCACGACCTCGAAGAGCTCAAGAAGCCGCCGCCGTACGGCGTCCCGGTCGTCCCCGGCCGTCCGCTGCACGGTCTCGATCAGCCGCCCGAAGGCGTCCTCGACATGCCCGCCCACCAGATCCAGGTCGGCGGCCGCGATCTGGGCCCCGGCGTCGGCCGGCTTCTCGGCCGCGTCCCTGCGCACCTGCTGCGGGTCCATCCCCTGCACCCGCTGGAGCAACTCGGCCTGCGCGAGCCCGAGCTTGGCCTCGCTGTTGGCCGGATCGTCGCTCAGCACGTTCTTGTACGCCTGGACCGCGCCGCCGAAGTCGCCCGCGTCCAGCGCCTGGACGGCGGCTTCGAGAAGCGCGTCGTACGGACCCGCCGACACGGTGGGCTCCGGCTGGGCGCCCGGCTCCGCGTCGGGGTCGACGACGAGGCCGGTCAGTCCGAACCGCTCCTCGGCGACCTGCACCAGCTGGTCCAGCGTCCCGCGGATCTGTTCCTCGCCCGCCGCACCCTGGAAGAGCGGCAGCGCCTGCCCGGCGACGACGGCGAACACCGCCGGGATCCCCTGGACCCCGAACTGCTGCATCAGCATCTGGTTGGCGTCGACGTCGATCTTCGCCAGCAGGAAGCGGCCGTTGTACTCGACGGCGAGGCGCTCCAGGACCGGGCTCAGCTGCTTGCAGGGCTGACACCACTCGGCCCAGAAGTCGATGACGACAGGGACTTCGGCGGACCGCTGCAGGACATCGCGCTCGAAGCCGGCTTCGTCGACGTCGATGACCAGATCGGCCGGGGAGACGGCGCCGGTACCACCCTGCCGGGCCGCTTCGGCGCGCGCCTGCTCGGCCTTGGCCTTGGCCTCTTGGGCCGCCTTGACCGCGGCGAGGTCGACGACGCCGCTCATGGACATGTTCCGTGGCTGCATGCGTCTATCCTCCCCCGATCCCGCGCGTGTGTGAAAAACGTTGTGAAAGCCGGGCCGAACATCTGTGCTTCAGCGGCGCCGGGTCCCCACCCCACGCCATGGTCGTCGCCCGTGCGGTCGGCCACGAGCTTTCGCTACGACCCGTAGCGTAATGCCATCCGGCACCCGCGCGACACCACTTTCCGGTGATCTCCCTCACGGCATCACGGGAAACCCCGGTTATGGTCGTGGGATGCAGAGCCGCACCCCCGCCGGACGTACCGGCCGCCCGCGCAGCGCCGCCGCGGACGCCGCGATCCTGGAGGCGACGCGGCAGGCGCTGGTCGATCTGGGCTGGTCCAAGCTCACCCTGGGAGACGTGGCCACGCGGGCCGGGGTTGCAAAAACGACTCTCTACCGCCGCTGGGCCGGCAAGAACGAACTCGTCGTCGACGCGGTGGCGGAACTCTTCGACGAACTCGAACTCCCCGACCGCGGCAGCCTGGCGAACGACATCGAGGGCGTCGTGCTGCAGTTCGCGGCGATCCTGGACCGCCCGGAGGCCCGCAGCGGCCTGATGGCGGCGGTCGCCGAGTCGACCCGCGACGACGCACTGCGGGAACGTATCCGCGCGTCCATCGTGGACCGCCAGAAGCGGCTGGTCCTGGAGGGCCGGGCCCGTGCGCAGTGCCGGGGCGAACTCCCCACCGAGCCGGACCCGGAGGAGGCCGCCCGCACGGTGGACCTGATCTTCGACATGGTGGCGGGCGCGGTCGTCCACCGCACCCTGATGAGCGGCAAGCCGGCGGACGAGGAATGGGTGCGCGACTTCACCCGCGTCCTGCTCCTGGGCCTCGCCGCCGAGCCGACGGCCGAACCGACCGGAGCGGCCACCTCTCAACCCACCGAGCCGCCCGGGGCACCCACTTCCCGACCGACCGAGCCGACCGGGGCCCCCACTCCCCGACCGACCGAGCCGACCGGGACACCCACTCCCCGACCGACCGAGCCGACCGGGGCGCCCGCTTCTCAGCCGACCGAGTCGACGGGGGCGCCCGCTTCTCGGCCGACCGAGTCGGGTGGTGGGTGGGCGTAGGTCATGGGGGTCCAGGGGGCGGAGCCCCCTGGTACGCGGCGGTACGCGGCTAGAACCCGGCCGGCTCCGTGTACACCCCCCACTCGTCCCGCAGCACCCCGCAGATCTCGCCCAGGGTCGCCTCGGCCCGTACCGCCTCCAGCATCGGCTCGATCATGTTGGCCCCGCCCCGGGCGGCTGCCAGCATCGCGTCCAGGGCGGCACGCACCGCGCCCTCGTCCCGCGCCGCGCGGCGTGCGCCCAGCACCCGTACCTGCTCCCGCTCGACCTCGTGCGAGACGCGGAGGATCTCCAGGTCGCCGGTGACCGACCCGGTGTGCACGTTGACGCCGACGACCCGCTTGTCGCCCTTCTCCAGCGCCTGCTGGTACTGGAAGGCGGACTCGGCGATCTCGCCGGTGAACCAGCCGTCCTCGATCCCCCGCAGGATGCCCGACGTGATGGGCCCGATCGGGTGCCGCCCGTCCGGATGGGCGCGCAGCCCCCGCTCCTTGATCTGGTCGAAGATCTTCTCGGCGTCGGCCTCGATCCGGTCGGTGAGCTGCTCGACGTACCAGGAACCGCCCAGCGGGTCCGCCACGTTGGCGACCCCGGTCTCCTCCATGAGCACCTGCTGGGTGCGCAGCGCGATCTCGGCGGCCTGCTCGCTCGGCAGGGCGAGGGTCTCGTCCAGGGCGTTGGTGTGCAGCGAGTTGGTCCCGCCGAGCACGGCGGCCAGTGCCTCCACGGCGGTCCGCACCACGTTGTTGTACGGCTGCTGCGCGGTCAGCGAGACACCGGCGGTCTGGGTGTGGAAGCGCAGCCACTGCGCCTTCTCCGACCGGGAGCCGTAGACGTCCCGCATCCACCGCGCCCAGATCCGGCGCGCGGCCCGGAACTTGGCGATCTCCTCGAAGAAGTCGACGTGCGCGTCGAAGAAGAAGGAGAGGCCGGGGGCGAAGACGTCCACGTCGAGGCCGCGGGAGAGCCCCAGCTCGACGTACCCGAAGCCGTCCGCGAGCGTGTAGGCCAGTTCCTGCGCGGCCGTCGAGCCCGCCTCGCGGATGTGGTAGCCGGAGACGGAGAGCGGCTTGTACGCGGGGATGCCGGTGGCGCAGTACTCCATCAGGTCGCCGATCAGCCGCAGATGGGGTTCGGGCTGGAACAGCCACTCCTTCTGGGCGATGTACTCCTTGAAGATGTCGGTCTGGAGCGTGCCGTTGAGGACCGACGGGTCGACGCCCTGCCGTTCGGCGGCGACCAGGTACATGCAGAAGACGGGCACGGCGGGCCCGCTGATCGTCATGGACGTCGTGACGTCGCCGAGGGGGATGTCCTTGAAGAGGACCTCCATGTCGGCGGCGGAGTCGATGGCGACCCCGCAGTGCCCGACCTCGCCGAGCGAGCGCCCGTCGTCCGAGTCCCGGCCCATGAGGGTCGGCATGTCGAAGGCGACGGAGAGACCGCCGCCGCCGTTGGCGAGGATCATCTTGTAGCGCTCGTTGGTCTGCTCGGCGTTGCCGAACCCGGCGAACTGGCGGATCGTCCAGGTCCGCCCGCGGTAGCCGGTCGGATACAGGCCGCGCGTGAAGGGGTACTCCCCCGGCCAGCCGATCCGCTCGAATCCCTCGTAAGTGTCCCCTGGTCGGGGCCCGTACACCGGCTCCACGGGGTCCCCGGAGAGCGTGGTGAAGTCGGCGTCCCGCTTGCGGGCCGCGTCGTAACGGGCCTGCCAGCGTCGGCGGCCCTCCTCGATGGCGTCAGCGTCCATGCTTCGAATTTACTAGGACGTCCTAGTAAAAGTCGATGGGGAACCGCCGTACGGGTGTCCGCACGGCGGTACGGCCCGGGGGGCTGTGGCCTAGGCCTGGACCTTCGCGGCCACCGGAGAACCCTCGGTGACCTTGGCGTCCAGCTCGCGGGTGACCTTGCGCTCCACGAAGAAGGCGGCGGTCGGGATGGTGCCCGCCAGCAGCACCCACAGCTGCTTGCCGACCGGCCACTTCGCCTTGGAACCCAGGTCGAAGGCGAAGACCAGGTAGACGACGTAGAGCCAGCCGTGCGCGATGGCGACGACGCGCGTGACGTCGGCCGCACCGTCGATGTCCAGCCCGTACTTGGCGATCATGCTCAGGCACAGCAGCACCAGCAGCACACCGGTGACGTAGGCCAGGACGCGGTAGCGGGTCAGCACGCTCTTTTTCATGGGGACGAGCGTAACCACCCGTTCCGGGAGATCTTGCCCCGGGTCACTCCTGTGCGCGGGGTGCGTTCAGTCCTCCTCGAAGTCGTTCGCGGCGACCCGCAGCGGCCGCAGCATCGCGAAGATCTCCCCGCACTCCTCGGCGTCGTACACCCCGAGCCCGAAGTCCATCGCCATCAGGTCGCGGGTGGCCGCCTCGACGACCTCGCGGCCCTTCTCGGTGATCGTGGCGAGCGTGCCGCGCCCGTCGTTGGGGTTGGGCCGCTTGTCGACCAGACCGGACCTCACCAACCGGTCGACGGTGTTCGTCACCGAGGTCGGGTGCACCATCAGCCGCTCGCCGATCTTCGACATCGGCAGCTCGCCGGCCTTGGAGAAGGTGAGCAGCACCAGCGCCTCGTAGCGCGCGAACGTCAGCCCGTACGGCTTGACCACCGCGTCGACCTCGGCCAGCAGGATCTGCTGGGCCCGCATGATCGACGTGATCGCGGCCATCGACGGGACGTTTCCCCAGCGCTGCTTCCAGAGGTCGTCGGCACGGGCGATGGGGTCGAAGGGGAGACTGAGAGGCTTGGGCACGTGACCGACCCTACCGGCCGGTCATATAGCGGTCAGCCCTGTCTCGGCTTTCGGTCACCTCCCGGCCCGGTCGCCTCCGGCGGGGCGGGCCGGGGACCGCCGGGCCGCCGCCGCCAGGCCGCAGCAGCACACCGTCCCCACCACCCCGGCGCCCGCCACGGCCGACCGCACCCCCACGGCCTCCGCCGCCAGCCCCGCCAGCGTCATGCCGACCCCCTGCAGGGTCATCAGCCCGGCGCTGAGCACGGTCATGGCCCGGCCGCGCAGTTCCTCGGGCACGGCCCGCACGAACCACTGGTCAAGGCCCAGCGTGTACGCCGACCCGGCCCCCGACGCCAGCAGGAGCAGCAGCGAGAACGCGAGGGACGGGTGCAGGGCGTACCCCAGGTACGGCAGCAGGGTGAGGCAGACCAGCGGGAGGGCGATCCGCTCCCGGGCGGCGGGGCCGAGCCGGGCGCCGGCGTACAGCTCCCCGGCGACGGTACCGACCGGCAGCGCGCACATCAGCAGGCCGAGCCCCGGGGACCCGGAGCCGAGCGCGTCGGCGTAGGGGGCGGCAAGGGCCTCGGGGACGACGGCGAACATCGCCGGGACCCAGAAGAGGAGGAGCAGCAGGCGGATGCGGCGGTCGGCGAGCAGCTGCCGGGTGCCGCCGCGCTCCCGGGCCTGCGCGCGGGCGGGGCGGCGCCGGGTGCCGAGGCGCAGCAGGACGGCCGAGGCGAGGAAGGTGCCGACGGTGATCAGCAGGGCGTGCCGCGGGGTGAGGACGGCCAGGAGCAGCCCGCCGAGGCCGTAGCCGACCAGCAGGGCGCTCTGCGCGACGATCCGCAGCAGGGAGCGGCCGAGCACGAACAGGTCGCCGCCGCCGAGGATGTCGGAGAGGGTCGCCATCCGGGTACCGGCGAACACCGGCGAGACGACGGCGAGGGCGCAGCGCAGCCCGAGCAGCACCCCGATGCCGGTTCCGGGGACCGCCATCACGACGACGCACCCCGCGCACACCAGGTCGCACACCACCAGCACCCGGCGGGCCGGGAACCGGTCGGCGACCGGGGCCAGCAGCGTGCCGCCGACCAGGTAGGGCAGGAAGCCCAGCGCGAAGGTCAGGGCGCTGAGCAGGGGTGATCCGGTGAGGTCGTACACCAGCACGGACAGCGCGATCTCGCTGACGATCACGCCGAGCATGGACAGCACGTGGGCGGCGAAGACGGCACGGAACTCGGGCACGGCGAGGACCCGGCCGTAGCCGGCGGTTCTCTGAAGGGCAGGCGCGGACATGAACGGCAGCGTGCCCGTGCCCAGGCCCACCGCTTAGAGTTTCGGCACCACCCGAATCTTCGTTCCTTCACCCCTTCGCCCCGGAACGGTCCCGCCATGCCCTCCCACCTCCATTTCGACGAGGACGACTTCCTGCGCTGCCGGTTCGCGGTGTCGCCGCTGTGGGAGACGCAGGAGGCGGTGCGCACGCTGCGGCGGCCGGACCGGCACGGCTATCACGCGCCCTGGCTGCGGCGGATCAGGGCGGTGGCGGCCAGTCTCGACCTGACCCCGCTGTGGCTGCTGATGCCCCGGCGCGGCCACTCGCCCGACTGGCTGGTGGCACCCCCGACGGGCCCGGCCGCCTCCGTCGAGGAGGAGCTGGCGGCCCTGCGGGCGGTGGACCCGGATACGGCCCGGGCGGACACCGCGCGCTCCCTCGCGGACACGCCGGGCGCGCTGGAATCGGCGACCGGGCGGGCCTGGCTGGCCGATCCGCCGCGCCTGGTCCGGGAGGTGACGGACGCGCTGGAGGAGGCCTGGCAGGTCCTGGTGGCCCCGGACTGGCCCCGGCTGCGCGCCCTGCTGGAGGCGGACATCGCCTTCCACTCCCGGCGGCTCGCGGAGGTCGGCCTGGGCGGGCTGCTGCCGGAGATCCACCACCGGTTCGGCTGGCGGTCCGGCACGCTGACCGTGGCCTCGCCCGGCGGCGCGTACGAGCGACGGCTGGGCGGGCAGGGCCTGGTGCTGATGCCGAGCGTCTTCACCTGGCCGGACGTGGTCAGCACGTTCGAGCCGCCGGCCCGGCCCACGGTGGTCTACCCGGCCCGGGGCATCGGCGGCCTGTGGACCGACCCGGCCGCGGCCACGCCCGACGTCCTGGTACGGCTGCTGGGCCGGGGCCGCGCCACCGTGCTGGCCGCCCTCGCCGAACCGGCCACCACCACCGCCCTCGCCCACCGACTGCGCCTCGCCCCCTCCTCGGTCTCCGCCCACCTGACGGCCCTGCGCGACGCGGGCCTGCTGACCGCACGCCGCTACGGCCACCAGGTGCTGTACGAACGGACCCCCCTGGGCATCGCACTGGCCTCGGGACCGCGACGCGAGTAGCGGGCCCCCGTCGACGGCTCCCGTCACAGCCTGCTGCGGTTCGCCAGCGCCCCGAGGGGGCAGCGCCCCGAAGGGGCGCGGGGAACTGCGCGACCAGCCACGACGACGCCGCAGACGACAGACGGCACACCGCCCCGCTTCCAGTGGCGCGCCTAGTTCCGGCCGGCCCGCCGCAGATGGTGCCGGACGGCTCGCTGGGCCACCGGACCAAGCTCCTCCAGCGCCGCGACCATCGCGCCGAGTTGTTCCAGGGCGTCCAGGGCCGCATGGGCGCCGGCCGTGTCGACGCCCTCGTACAGCTCGATGCCGACGAAGGACGCGGCGACCGCGCGGGCGAGCCCGGCCGGGTCGGCGAACTCGCCGAAGGGGGTGGCCGCGAGGACCCGGACGAGCACCTCCTCCATCTCGGCGATCCACAGGTCGAGCCCGGCCGCAGTGGCGGGCCCGAGCGCCTCGTGGGTCTGGGCGCCGGCCAGCAGCTGGCCGAGCAGCGCGACATGGCCGCCCGCGCGTGCCTCCTCGTGGATCTGCCGCCCCACGGTGAGCAGTTCGGAGAGCGAGCCGACCGCGGCGAGGCGGGGGCGGAAGCGGGCGACGGCCTGCTCGGCGCCGTACCGGCAGGCGGCGGAGAGGAGTTCGTCCACGGATCCGAAGTGGTAGAAGACCAGCGCCTGGTTGACCCCGGCCGCCGCCGCCACCGTACGGGCCGAGGTCTTGGCGATCCCCTGCTCGGTGAGCGTCCGCAGCGCGCCCTCCAGGAGCTTGTTCTTGGTCTCCAGGGACTTGGCGGTCTCCGGGCTCACCCGCGCGGCTCCTCACGGACCGGCCGCAGCCCGGGTCGCACCCCGCAGCCGCGGATGTCGGTGTACGACGCCTCGAAGGAGCCCTGGTAGCCGAAGAGCGGCCCGAAGTGCCGGTTCACGACCCGCACCCGGACCCGGAACCGGCCGGCCCGGTCGTCGTAGGACTCGCGCACCTCGGCGGTGGCACCGACGAGTGCAGGGACCCGGACGTCCACCGGGCCCTCCCTGAACCGGTGTTCGCCGGAGCGGATCAGCAGGGAGCCGTCGGCCTCGGCACGGAGGTGCAGCTCGCTGGCGAGGTGCTGATGGGTGCCGAGGTAGTCGAGGATCCGGTCGCCCTTGGGGCTGAGCACCATCTGGGCGTCGAAGCGGCGGGGGCGGCCGGGCAGGTCGAAGGTGCGCACGAAGGTCACCGTCTCACGGCCGTAGGTGTCCGTGTAGGGCACATTCTCGATCTTGAAGGGGACGTTCCGGGCGGCCTTCGGGACCAGGATGTTGCGGGTGGCGCCCAGCGCCAGGAACGGCTTCACGAACGCCGGCCCGTGCCAGATGCGCTCCATCACGCCGCGGCCGGTGCAGGCCTCGCCGCTCTCCAGGCCGACCGAGAAGCGCCGTCGGAGCTGCGGGTGCAGCCGGTCGAAGTCCGGACCCATGACCTTGCGGAACATCGAGGTCACGCCTGCTTCTCCAGGGTGTGCAGGACACGCGGGGCGGTGACCTTCGCCGACGGGGCGCGCAGGCATCGGCGGGCGGCGGGGGTGGTCGCGAGCGGGGCGACGAGGAGGGCCAGCGAGAGAGCGACCACGAGGAGGAGCGGGACCAGGAAGGCGACGGTGGGCGAGAGCGCGCCGAGGAGCGGGCCCCGGCGCAGGCCCGCGGCGCAGCCGGCGATCGTCAGCGCGCGGGCCGCCAGTTCGGCCAGCCAGTTCCGCCGGGCCCGTTCCGGGGTGATCCCGCGTTCCAGCCACAGCCGCAGCCGGTCGAAGGACCAGGCGGTGGCCCAGCCCATCAGCGGGCGCAGCACCAGCCGGTCGGCGAGCGCCCCGAAGGCACCCCAGCGGGGCCGGTAGTCGTAACCGGTGAGGAAGCGGACGCCGTCGCCGACCGGGATGTAGCGCCAGTAGCCGCTGCCCTCGGCGAGCAGCGAGAGCGGGTGCGGGGAGGTGAAGCGCAGGGCCGAGGTGCGGGTGCCGTCGGGGCGCTCCTTCTCCCCCGCCGAGACACCGGTGCCGGAGATCGTCAGGAACGGGAGCACGCGGGTGGCGTAGCGGAAGCGCTGCGGCTCGCCCGCCGCACGCGGCAGGTGGTCGATCTCGGTGAACCTCAGGTCCCAGCGTTGGTGCCGGGCCGGGTCCTGGGTGCGGGCCCACAGTTCGTCGAGGTCGGCTCGGATGTGCGCCTCTATGTAGAGACCCATTGGTGGTGTACCCCCGTCACCTGGTCCTTCGAGGGTTTTTTGAGCGAGCGCTCAAACCCTTCGGCGATGACGGTACCGGGTTTTGAGCGACCGCTCAATCGTCGGCCACGAGAAAACCCCGGCCGCGCGGGGCCGGGGTTTCTTTCCGCCGGGTTCGCTTCCGCCGGGTTCGCTTCCGCCGGTTCGCTTCCGCTGCTGCGGCTACTGGGCGAGGTACCGCTCGACCGTCGCCACCTTGCTGGTGAGTCCGTCGGCGACGCCGGGGCGGATGTCCGCCTTGAGGACCAGGGAGACCCGCGGGGCGCGCGCCTCGACGGCGGCGACGGCCCGCCTGACGACGTCCATGACCTCGTCCCACTCACCTTCGATCGAGGTGAACATGGCGTCGGTGCGGTGGGGCAGCCCGGACTCGCGGACCACCCGGACGGCGTCGGCGACGTACTCCCCGACGTCCTCGCCGACACCGAGCGGCGTGACGGAGAAGGCGACGATCATGCGTTCACGACCCCTTCCTTGCGGGCGCGGGCCGCGATGACCTCGTCCTCGGCGGCGCGCTTGAGCCTGCGCTCGGCGAAGAAGCCGCCGGTCGGCAGGACGGAGAGGACGAAGTAGAAGAGGCCGGTCTTCAGGGGCCACTTGGTGCGGTTCCAGGCGTCGGCCCAGAAGATCACGTAGAGGATGAACAGGACACCGTGGACCGCGCCCATCACGGGCACCGCGTTGAAGTCCGTGGTCCGCTTGAGCACCGAGCAGACGAGGAGGATCAGGAAGGAAACGGCCTCCGGGGCGGAGACCAGGCGGAGGCGGCGGATGGCGGTGGCGGTCTTGATGTCCACGGGTCACCTTCGGTGGGAGAGACGTCCACTCTTTGTGAACGCGAGCACAAACGTCCTGCCATTGTGGCAAAGGGGCGGCGCGGACCCGGCGCGGGGGTGGCGACGGCACCGCTGGCAGCCGCACCCCTAAGGGGCGGATCGGGGGTGATGTCCACCCACGGGACCTGTCGCCGCCGCCTGCCTGCGGCTACCTTCGCAGCGTGGCGATGTTCCGACTCCAGGGCAGCAAGGTGCTCGCCGTCGAGATGACCGGGGACGCCGTGAAGGCGAAGAACGGCTCGATGGTCGCGTACGACGGGCAGATGGCGTTCAAGAAGCTGAGCGGCGGCGGCGAGGGGCTGCGCGGGATGGTGACCCGGCGGCTCACCGGCGAGCAGATGACGGTGATGGAGGTGAAGGGGCACGGGACGTGCTGGTTCGCGGACCGGGCGTCCGAGATCAACCTGGTCGGCCTGCAGGGCGACAAGCTGTACGTCGAGTCCAGCAACCTGCTCGCGACCGACGCGGGCCTGCGCACCGGCACGACGTTCACCGGCCTGCGCGGCGCCTCCCAGGGCAACGGCCTGTTCACCACGACGGTCGAGGGCCACGGCCAGGCGGCGATCATGTCGGACGGCCCGGCGGTGGTGCTCAGGGTCAGCCCGCAGTACCCGCTGACCGTCGACCCGGGTGCCTACATCGCCCATCAGGGCAACCTCCGCCAGTCCTTCCAGTCGGGTGTGACCTTCCGCACGTTCCTCGGAGAGGGCGGCGGGGAGGCCTTCCAGATCCGGTTCGAGGGGGACGGCCTGGTGTACGTGCAGCCGAGCGAGCGCAACACGATCGCGGGGGACGTCTGAGATGGCCCTGCGCGAGGTGAACTCGAAGATGGTCGAGGCGACCGTGGTGCCCGGGCAGCGGCTGTTCAGCCAGCGCGGCGCGATGCTCGCCTACAAGGGCGAGGTGTCCTTCACGCCCAACATCCAGGGCGGCCAGGGCGGACTGATGTCGATGCTCGGCCGCCGGGTCGCCGGCGAGGCGACCCCCCTCATGACCGTCGAGGGCAGCGGTACGGTCTTCTTCGGGCACGGCGGCCACCACGTCCACGTCATCACCCTCACCGGCGACACCCTCTACGTCGAGGCGGACCGGCTGCTCGCCTTCGAGGGCACCCTGCAGCAGGGGACGATGTTCATGGGTTCCCAGGGCGGCGTGATGGGCATGGTCCGCGGCCAGGTCACCGGCCAGGGCCTGTTCACCACCACCCTAAAGGGCCACGGCGCGGTCGCCGTGATGGCCCACGGCGGGGTCTTCGAGATCCCGGTCACCCCGCAGCGCCCGGTCCACGTCGACCCCCAGGCCTACGTCGCCCACCACGGCGACGTGCGCAACAAGCTGTCGGCCGCCCTCGGCTGGCGGGAGATGGTGGGCCGCGGCTCCGGCGAGGCCTTCCAGCTGGAGCTCAGCGGCAACGGCATGGTGTACGTGCAGGCGTCGGAGGAGAAGCTGTGAGCGCATACGGAGCGCCCGGGCCGGCCGGACCGGTCGTCTACGACCCCATGACCCTCCCCGTCGACGACAACGTCAACAAGTACACCTTCTGCGTGGAGCTCAAGAGCGGTCAGTGGTTCCTGCAGAAGGGCAAGATGATCGCCTACTACGGCTCGATCGACTTCAACGGCGTCGGGCACGGCCGTTTGGACCGACTTGTCCGCACGTCTTTCCATTCGCCTCTGCACGCGAGCGACTGGGTGGTGGCGGAGGGCTCGGGCAAGATGCTCCTCGCCGACCGGGCGTTCGATGTGAACTCGTACGACCTTGAAGACGGCAACCTGACCATTCGCTCCGGCAACCTGCTCGCTTTTCAGCCAAGTCTCGCGCTGAAACAATCAATCGTTCCCGGTTTTCTGACCCTTATCGGAACCGGAAAGTTTGTGGCGGCGTCCAACGGTCCGGTGGTGTTCATGGAACCCCCCATCCGGGTGGACCCGCAGGCACTGGTGGGGTGGGCCGACTGCCCGTCCCCGTGTCACCACTACGACCATGGGTACATGACCGGCGTACTGGGCGGTCTACGTGCACTGACGGGCCTCGGCGGGGCCTCCGGAGAGGAGCATCAGTTCGAGTTCGTAGGGGCCGGCACGGTCCTGCTCCAGTCCACCGAGACCCTGATGGCCGAGCAGGCCACGGGAGCGGTTCCGCACGAGCCCGGAGTGCCCGGCGGAGGCGCCCCCTCCACAGGTCGTCCACAACAACCGGGGGCACCGCGCCTTCCCGGACAGCTGGGGGACCTCCAGCGTCGCTTCGGGCTGTGAGCGGTAGTCTGCGGAGTGTGACATCGAACGCGTGCGCACAGTCACACCACCCTCACTAGTTCGCCTTTCAACATTTTAGGTAGACTTCATTCATGGAGACCGAGACGGCCACGCGCTGGCTGACCGATGCGGAGCAGTGCGCCTGGCGCACCCACCTGGAGGTCAACAGGCTGTTGACGTACCAGCTCGAAAAGGATCTGCAGCCGTTCGGCCTGACAATGAACGACTACGAGATCCTGGTGAACCTGTCCGAGTCGGAGGACTACCGGATGCGGATGAGCGACCTCGCCTCCGCCACCCTCCAGTCCAAGAGCCGGCTGTCCCACCAGATCACCCGCATGGAGAACGCGAACCTGGTCCGCCGCGAGAACTGCGAGTCCGACCGCCGCGGCCTGTTCGCCGTCCTCACCGAGCACGGCATGGAGACGATGAACAAGGTGGCGCCACATCATGTGGCCTCCGTGCGACGGCACTTCATCGACCTGCTGCCGCCGGAGGCACTCATAGAGCTGGAGAAGGGCCTGAAGCCCATCGCGGAACACCTGCGGGGGCAGCGCGGGCGTCCGTGACGACAGACAGCACCTGAAAGCGGCGGACGGGGGTTCAGGTCCCGTCCGCCGCTCGCTGCATCATGACGCTTGTCGGCCCGCGGAGCCCGTCAGGAGGACGGGTAACTGCCGGACCGGCCTCCGCCCGCCCGCGGCCGGACGACGGCCCGCACCCCTACGGCGGACACGACGGCGACACCTCCCGCCAGCGCGAAGCAGACCGTCACCGGGACCCGCCCCGCCAGCACTCCCGCCGCCACGGACCCCGCGGAGCTGCCCGCGTTGACGGCAGCGTTCACCCATGCCCCGGCCCGCGTCCGCTCCCCCTCCGCCGCCGTCTCGTCGGCCAGCAGATACGCCGTCGTCAGGGTCGGGGCCACGAACAGCCCGGCCACCGCCATGGCCGCCGCCAGCGTCCGGACGCCCGGCGCCAGGCCCGCCGCGGCGAGGACCGTGCCCAGCCCCGCCGCCAGCCACGCCAGCCGCTGCCCGGCCGGGCGGCGCCACTCCACCGCCCCGTTCAGCAGCCCGCCCACCGCACTGCCCGCGGAGAGCGCGGCCAGCACCCAGGGGACCGCCGCCTCACCGTGGGACCGTCGCGCGGCGAACGCCATCACCAGCAGATCGGCCGCGCTCAGCGCGAGGCCGAGACCGACGGCCGCGATCACCGGGGCCGCCGGGAAACGGCCGGGCCGCCGGCCCGGCTCCCGCTTCGGCGGCACCACACCCCGCACCGCGGGCGATGCCACGAACACCCAGGTGCCGCCCAGCATCAGCACCGCGCTCAGCAGCACCCCCGCCGACGGCGGGCCGAACCGGAGCAGCAGGCCCACGAGCACAGGACCCGACACGAACAGCAGTTCCTCGGCGACCCCGTCCAGGCTGTAGGCCCGCCGCAGCAGCGCCGGGTCGTCGGCCAGGCGGCCCCACACCGCCCGCATGGTCGGGCCCAGGGGCGGGGCGCAGCAGCCCGTGAGCGCGGCGGTCGCCGCCAGCGCCGCCGCAGGGGCGCCGGGGCGCCAGGCCAGGGCGGCCAGGACGCAGAGCAGGACGCTGTAGAGCGCCGCCATCGGGGGCAGGGCACGCCGCGGGCCGAAGCGGTCGACCAAGGTCGCCCGGACCGGCAGGAGGACGACCGTCGCGCCGCCGAACAGGGCCATCACCGCCCCGGACACGGCGTACGAGCCGGTCGCCCGGGTGACCGACAGCAGGACGGACAGCGAGACCGTGCCGTAGGAGAGACGGGCCGCCAGGGCGGCGAAGAAGGTGCGGCGGGCGTGCGGAAGGCCCAGGACAGCGGCGTACGACGGCCGCCGGGCAGGCGAAGGGCGCGACGAAGTCAACGCGGACATGAGTGAGTTCCTCGGGCAGAGGCGGAAGAGGGGACACCTGAGCACGCCACGGCACGGGCTCTTCACGTGCCGGTGGCGGCGCCGGGTGCGCTCTTACGCCAAAGAGAGGAACATGCCGGTCAAGATAACAGCGCGGACGGCGATTCGGGTCCCCTCCGCCCGCCGTTGGCTGTCAGCGGGCGGGAGGACACCTACCGGCGTTCGCAGGGTGCCGCTGCGCCCACCCGTCCCGCCCTGCGGCACGCCTGCCCGCAGCTGGGTGGCTCGATGGGACACGGCTGGCAGCGCCCCGTAGGGGGCGCTGGGGGTCCCCCGGCCGAAGGCCGGGGGAGGAACTGCGCGACCAGCCCCCAGCGGCCCGCGGCCGTGCGGCACCCCGCGCCCCGCGACCTCGGCCCGACTCGCGTCAGCCCTCTGTGAGGCCCGCCACGAGCTCGTCCGCCGCGCGGTACGGGTCCAGGTCGCCGGCCACGATGCGGTCCGCGAGGGCGTCGATGTGACGGTCTCCGTGGAGGTCGCCGATGCGGGCGCGCAGGGCCGTCACCGCGATGGTCTCGACCTCGCGGGCGGCACGGGCCAGGCGGCGCTCCGCCAGGACGCCCCGCTCCTCCATCCAGGCACGGTGCTTCTCCAGGGCCTCCACCAGCTCGTCGATGCCCTCCGCCCGTGCGGCGACCGTCTTGACGATCGGCGGCCGCCAGTCGCCGGGGCCGCGGGACTCGCCGAGGCCCAGCATGTGGTTCAGTTCGCGGGCCGTGGCGTCCGCGCCGTCCCGGTCGGCCTTGTTGACGACGTACACGTCCCCGATCTCGAGGATGCCGGCCTTGGCGGCCTGGATGCCGTCGCCCATGCCGGGGGCGAGGAGCACCACGCTGGTGTCCGCCTGGGAGGCGATCTCGACCTCTGACTGACCCACGCCGACCGTCTCCACCAGGATCACCTCGCAGCCCGCCGCGTCCAGGACACGGATGGCCTGGGGCGCCGCCCAGGCAAGGCCGCCCAGGTGGCCCCGGGTCGCCATCGAGCGGATGTAGACGCCGGGGTCGGACGCGTGGTCGGACATGCGGACCCGGTCGCCGAGCAGGGCGCCACCGGAGAAGGGGGAGGACGGGTCGACGGCCAGTACGCCGACCCGTTTGCCCTGTTTGCGATAGGCGGTCACGAGCGCCGAGGTCGAGGTCGACTTGCCGACGCCCGGGGAGCCGGTCAGGCCCACCACGTAGGCGTTGCCGGTGAGCGGCGCGAGCGCCGCCATGACCTCCCTGAGCTGCGGGGACGCCCCCTCCACCAGGGAGATCAGACGGGCCACCGCTCGCGGTCGGCCCTCCCTGGCCTGGGCCACCAGTGAGGAGACGTCCTGCATCACAGCTCCGTTCGCTCCGTTCGCTGTCGTTCGCTGCTGTCGGTTCAGCGAAACGTACTCAGGCCTTCGGTACCCGCACGATCAGCGCGTCACCCTGACCGCCGCCACCGCACAGCGCGGCCGCGCCGACCCCGCCGCCCCGGCGCTTGAGCTCCAGGGCCAGGTGCAGGACGAGCCGGGCACCGGACATGCCGATGGGGTGGCCCAGGGCGATGGCGCCACCGTTCACGTTCACCTTTTCGGTGGACACCCCGAGGTCCTTCATTGACTGGACGGCGACCGCGGCGAAGGCCTCGTTGATCTCGATGAGGTCCAGGTCGCCGACCTCCAGGCCCTCCTTCTTGAGGGCGTGGTTGATGGCGTTCGACGGCTGTGACTGGAGGGAGTTGTCCGGTCCGGCCACGTTGCCGTGGGCGCCGATCTCGGCGAGCCACTCCAGGCCCAGCTCCTCGGCCTTGGCCCTGCTCATCACGACCACGGCCGCCGCGCCGTCGGAGATCTGCGAGGAGCTGCCGGCGGTGATCGTGCCGTCCTTCGTGAACGCCGGGCGGAGCCTGCCCAGCGACTCGGCCGTGGTGTCGCCGCGGATGCCCTCGTCCTTGCTGAAGACGACCGGCTCGCCCTTGCGCTGCGGGATCTCGACCGGGGTGATCTCGGCCTCGAAGATCCCGTTCTTCTGGGCGGCGGCGGCCCGCTGGTGGGACAGCGCGGCCACCGCGTCCTGCTCCTCACGGCCGAGGCCGAGACGGGTGTTGTGCTTCTCCGTCGACTCGCCCATCGGGATGTTCTCCCAGGCGTCGGTCAGGCCGTCGTAGGCCATCGCGTCGAGCATCTCGATCGAGCCGTACTTGAAGCCCTCGCGGGACTTCGGGAGCAGGTGCGGGGCGTTGGTCATGGACTCCTGGCCGCCCGCGACCACGATGTCGAACTCGCCGGCGCGGATCAGCTGGTCGGCCAGCGCGATGGCGTCGAGGCCGGAGAGGCACACCTTGTTGATCGTGAGCGCCGGGACGCTCATCGGGATGCCTGCCTTCACGGCGGCCTGGCGGGCCGGGATCTGGCCGGCGCCGGCCTGGAGCACCTGCCCCATGATCACGTACTGCACCTGGTCGCCACCGATCCCCGCACGGTCGAGGGCGGCTTTGATCGCGAAGCCGCCGAGGTCGGCTCCGGAGAAGGACTTCAGCGAGCCCAGCAGTCGTCCCATGGGCGTCCGCGCGCCCGCGACGATCACCGAGGTGGTTCCAGAGGTTCCAGAGGTCATGAGCTGCGAATCCCCTTACCGGCTGCACTGCCGAGGAGTGAACGAGGGTTTACTTCGAATGTATTGCGTGGCACTCCGTGCCGTCATCGGGCCGTCAGTGTGATCGCTGGCACGTTGCGTAACCATCGCCGTGCCGGTGGACTGAATCCATGCTGACGCGAATCGACCACATCGGGATCGCCTGCCACGACCTCGACGCGACCGTCGAGTTCTACCGGGCCACGTACGGCTTCGAGGTGTTCCACACCGAGGTCAACGAGGAGCAGGGCGTGCGCGAGGCCATGCTCAAGATCAACGAGACGTCCGACGGCGGCGCCTCCTACCTGCAGCTTCTCGAACCGACCCGGGAGGACTCGGCGGTCGGCAAGTGGCTCGCGAAGAACGGCGAGGGGGTCCATCACATCGCCTTCGGTACGGCGGATGTGGACGGGGACGCGGCGGACATCCGGTCCAAGGGCGTACGCGTTCTGTACGAGGAGCCACGGATCGGCTCCATGGGGTCGCGGATCACCTTCCTGCATCCGAAGGACTGCCACGGCGTACTGACAGAACTGGTCACTTCGGCGGCTGTTGAGTCACCTGAGCACTGACCCTCGTACATATGGGCCGGTAGGGTTGGGGGCGGTCGTCCCTTCGCACGTTCGCAGGGCTGGGGCGGCCGCATGCCGGGGTCCGGGTTTCGGGGGACGAGCGTCGGGGCAGCAGCCCGTGCTCCGCCGTTGATCTGACACCATTCCCCGGGGGCCCCGTTCGGCGGATGGACGGAGCTCGTTCGGAGAAGGTTGCGACCAGGGGACGGATGGGACCGCGCAGTGCGGGGCTACGAGAGCCAGGAGCGAGAGCCGGCGGCTGACGTCGACCACCTCTCTCGGTTCGAGGCCGAGATGAAACGGCTGAAGACCGAGCGGGAAAAGGCGATCCAGCATGCCGAGGACCTCGGCTACCAGGTCGAGGTGCTGCGCGCCAAGCTGCACGAGGCGCGGCGCACCATCATGTCCCGGCCCGCGTTCGACGGCGGTGACATCGGCTACCACGCCGAGCAGCTGCTGCGGAACGCCCAGGTACAGGCCGACCAGATCCGCCAGGAGGCGGAGCGGGTGGCCGCGGAGGCCCGGGCGCAGACCCAGCGCATCCTCCAGGAACACGCCGAGCAGGCCGCGCGGCTCCAGGCCGAGCTGCACCAGGAGGCGGTGACCCGCCGCCAGCAGCTGGACCAGGAGCTGGCGGAGCGCCGGCAGACCGTCGAGTCGCACGTCAACGAGAACGTGGCCTGGGCCGAGCAGCTGCGCGCCCGTACGGAGTCGCAGGCCAGGCGGCTGCTGGACGAGTCGCGGGCCGAGGCCGAGCAGGCGATGACGGCAGCCCGCGCAGAGGCCGAGCGGCTGGCGACCGAGGCGCGGCAGCGGGTGCAGGCCGACGCCGAGGCGGCCCGCGGGGAGGCCGAGCAGCTGCTGCTGCGCGCCCGCCGGGACGCCGAGCGGCTGCTGAACGCCGCGTCCACGCAGGCCCAGGAGGCCACCGACCACGCGGAGCAGCTGCGCAGCTCGACCGCGACGGAGGCGGACACCGCGCGCCGGCAGGCGAGCGAGCTGAGCCGGGCCGCCGAGCAGCGGATGGCGGAGGCCGAGGAGGCGCTGCGCAAGGCGCAGTCCGAGGCCGAGAAGCTGGTCACCGAGGCCGAGGCGAACGCCGCGAAGGCCCTGTCCAGCGCCGAGGCCACCAACGAGCAGCGCACCCGTACCGCCAAGGAGCAGGTCGCCCGGCTGGTCAGCGAGGCCACCAAGGACGCCGAGGCCACCAAGGCGAGCGCGGAGCAGGTCGTCGCGGACGCCAGGGCCGAGGCCGAGAAGATCATCGCCGAGGCCTCCGAGAAGGCCCGCAGTCTCACCGCCGAGGAGAGCGCCTCCCAGCTGGCGAAGGCCGCCAAGACCGCCGAGGACGTCCTGAACAAGGCGTCCGAGGAGGCCAAGCGGACCACGAAGGCCGCCGCCGAGGAGGCCGAGCGGATCCGCACCGAGGCGGAGACCGAGGCGGACCGGCTGCGCGCCGAGGCGCACGACATCGCCGAGCAGCTCAAGGGCACGGCGAAGGACGACACCAAGGAGTACCGCGCCAAGACCGTCGAGCTGCAGGAGGAGGCCCGCCGGCTGCGCGGCGAGGCCGAACAGCTGCGGTCCGACGCGGTCGCCGAGGGCGAGTCGATCCGCGCCGAGGCCCGGCGCGAGGCCGTGCAGCAGATCGAGGAGGCGGCGAAGTCCGCCGAGGAGCTGCTCGCCAAGGCCAAGGCGGACGCCGACGAGCTGCGGCAGACCGCGACCACCGACAGCGAGAAGGTCCGCACCGAGGCCATCGAGCGCGCCACCACGCTGCGCCGGCAGGCCGAGGAGACCCTGGAGCGCACCCGTCAGGAGGCCGAACGGCTCCGTGCGGAGGCCCAGGAGCAGGCCGAGACGCTGCAGGCCGACGCCGAGCGGGCCGCGGCCGAGCTGCGCGAGGAGGCCGAGCGGGGCGTCGAGGCCCGACGCGCGGAGGCCGCCGACGAGCTGACCCGCCTGCACACCGAGGCCGAGGACCGGCTCACGGCCGCCGACCGGGCACTGACCGAGGCGCGCGAGGAGGCCGGCCGGATCCGCCGGGAGGCCGCCGAGGAGACCGACCGGCTGCGCGGCGAGGCCGCCGAGCGGATCCGTACGCTCCAGCAGCAGGCCGAGACGGAGGCGGAGCGGCTGCGCGACGAGGCCGCCGCCGACGCGTCGGCGTCCCGTGCGGAGGGCGAGTCCGTCGCCGTACGGCTGCGGTCCGAGGCCGCGGCCGAGGCGGAGCGGCTCAAGCAGGAGGCCCAGGACACCGCCGACCGGGTCCGGACCGAGGCGCAGGCGGCCGCCGAGCGGCTGTCCACCGAGGCGTCCGAGACGCTGGCCGCCGCCCAGGAGGAGGCCGCCCGGCGCCGCCGGGAGGCCGAGGAGCTCCTCGGTTCGGCCCGCCAGGAGGCCGACCAGGAGCGTGAGCGGGCCCGCGAGCAGAGCGAGGACCTGCTGGCCCAGGCCCGCAACCGGGTCGAGGAGGCGCAGGCCGAGGCCGTGCGGCTGGTCGAGGAGGCGGACCGGCGGGCCACCGAGATGGTGTCGGCCGCCGAACTCCACGCGCAGCAGGTGCGGGATTCGGTCGCCGGGCTGCACGAGCAGGCGCAGGAGGAGATCACCGGGCTGCGCTCGGCGGCCGAGCACGCCGCGGACCGTACCCGGCGGGAGGCCGAGGAGGAGGCCGACCGGGTCCGCGCCGACGCCTATGCCGAGCGGGAGCGGGCCAGCGAGGACGCGACCCGGATCCGGCGCGAGGCCAACGAGGCGTCCGAGGCGGCGAAGGCGCTCGCCGAGCGGACCGTCGCCGACGCGATGACCGAGTCGGAGCGGCTGCGGTCCGAGGCGGCGGCGCACGCCCAGCAGGTGCGCACCGAGGTCTCCGACAGCATCGCCCAGGCGGACCAGGACGCCGCGCGCACGCGTGCCGAGGCGCGCGAGGACGCCAACCGGATGCGTTCGGACGCGGCGACCCAGGCCGACACCCTCATCACCGAGGCGCGCAACGAGGCCGAGCGGCTCCAGAGCGAGACCATCGCCGAGGCCGACCGGGTCCGCGCCGACGCCATCGCCAAGGCGGAGAAGCTGATCTCGGACGCCACCGGCGACGCGGAGCGGCTGCGGGCCGAGGCCGCCGAGACGGTCGGCTCCGCCCAGCTGCACGCCGACCGGACCCGGGCCGACGCCGAGCGGCTCAAGGCGGACGCGGAGGCCGAGGCCGAGCGGATGCTGAACGCCGCCCGCGAGGAGGCCGACCGCACCCTCGACGAGGCCCGCAAGGACGCCAACAAGCGCCGTCAGGACGTGGCCGAGCAGGTCGACACGCTCATCAACGAGACGACCGCCGAGGCCGACAAGCTGCTCACCGAGGCGCAGCAGCAGGCGATGAAGACCACCGCGGACGCCGAGTCTCAGGCCGACACCATGGTGGGCGCGGCCCGCAAGGAGGCCGACCGGCTGGTGTCCGAGGCCACGATCGAGGGCAACACGCGGGTGGAGAAGGCCCGCACGGACGCGGACGAGCTGCTGGTCGGCGCCCGCCGGGACGCCACCGCCATCCGGGAGCGGGCGGAGGAGCTGCGCGAGCGCATCACCGCCGAGATCGAGGAGCTGCACGAGCGGGCCCGCCGCGAGGCCGCCGAGACCATGAAGTCGACCGGCGACCGCTGCGACGCGCTCATCAAGGCCGCCGAGGAGCAGCTCGCCAAGGCCCAGGCCAAGGCGAAGGACCTGGTCTCGGAGGCCAACTCGGAGGCCGGCAAGGTCCGGATCGCCGCCGTCAAGAAGGCCGAGGGACTGCTCAAGGAGGCCGAGCAGAAGAAGGCCACGCTGGTCCGGGAGGCCGAGGAGCTCAAGGCCGAGGCGGTCCGCGAGGCCCGCCGCACGGTCGAGGAGGGAAAGCGCGAACTGGAGATCCTGGAGCGCCGGCGGGAGAACATCAACGGCGAGATCTCGCGTGTCCAGGACGTCCTGGAGGCGTTGGAGTCCTTCGAGGCTCCGTCGGCCGGCAAGGACGGCGGGGTCAAGGCGGGCAGTACGGTGGGTGCGCCCCGATCGGGTGGCAAGGCGTCAGAAGGCTAGAGACCGGGGTCGGTTCTGTAGCGTTCTGGGGCTTTTGATTAAATCTGCGGCAGAGGCTTTGGCAAGCGATCTCACAGCGAGCCACCCAAAAGGGGTGTCATTCTCCAGATCAAACACGTATCCGCTCGATGACACACCGCTTCGGCCCCTAGGATTCCCCCTATCACCTCACCGGTCTCTTTCGACAGGAACCCCATGAGCGACACTTCCCCCTACGGCTTCGAGCTAGTGCGGCGTGGGTACGACCGCGCTCAGGTGGACGAACGGATCTCCAAGCTCGTCTCCGACCGTGACAGCGCTCTCGCCCGCATCACCGCTCTGGAAAAGCGCATCGAGGAGCTCCACCTCGAGACGCAGAACGCCCAGGCTCAGGTAACCGACGCGGAGCCGTCGTACGCCGGCCTCGGCGCGCGTGTCGAGAAGATCCTCCGCCTCGCCGAGGAGGAGGCGAAGGACCTGCGCGAGGAGGCCCGGCGCGCGGCCGAGCAGCACCGCGAGCTCGCCGAGTCGGCGGCCCAGCAGGTGCGCAACGACGCAGAATCGTTCGCTGCGGAGCGCAAGTCCAAGGCCGAGGACGAGGGCGTCCGGATCGTCGAGAAGGCCAAGAGTGACGCCTCGCAGCTGCGCGCCGAGGCCCAGAAGGACGCGCAGTCCAAGCGCGAGGAGGCGGACGCCCTCTTCGAGGAGACCCGCGCGAAGGCCGCTCAGGCCGCCGCCGACTTCGAGACGAACCTCGCCAAGCGCCGCGAGCAGTCCGAGCGTGACCTGGCGTCCCGCCAGCAGAAGGCCGAGAAGCGTCTCGCGGAGATCGAGCACCGCGCGGAGCAGCTGCGCCTGGAGGCCGAGAAGCTGCGCACCGACGCCGAGCGCCGTGCCCGCCAGACCGTCGAGACGGCGCAGCGCCAGGCCGAGGACATCGTTGCGGACGCGAACGCCAAGGCCGACCGGATCCGCTCGGAATCCGAGCGCGAGCTGGCCGCGCTGACCAACCGCCGCGACAGCATCAACGCCCAGCTGACCAACGTCCGCGAGATGCTGGCGACGCTGACGGGTGCGGCGGTGGCTGCCGCCAGCTCGCCGGCCGAGGACGAGCCGATCTCCCGCGGGGTCCCGGCGCAGCAGTCCCGGTAAGCGACACCGCAAGGCCCGCACTCCCTTTCCCCGGGGGTGCGGGCCTTCGTCTTCCCCGGAGGTGCGGGCCTTCGTCTTCCCCGGAGGTGCGGGCCTTCGTCGTACGGGTGCGGGCCGTGCGTGGTTGCTCGCGCAGTTCCCCCGCGCCCCCGAAAGAAGGACACTGTGGCTGGCGGCCCCTCAGGGGCGCGGGGAACTGCGCGGGCGGCCCCCACCGCCCCGCACCCGGCCACCGCACTCAAGTGGCAGCCCCCGAACCCCGGTCTTAGCGTGGCCGCATGATCGAGTTGGTGGGACTGACCAAGCGCTACGGCGACAAGACGGCGGTCGACGACCTCACGTTCACCGTCAGACCCGGCAGCGTGACCGGGTTCCTGGGACCCAACGGTGCCGGGAAGTCCACCACCATGCGGATGATCCTCGGGCTCGACCGTCCCACGGCCGGCCGGGTGCGGATCGACGGCAAGCGGTACGAGCAGCTCAAGGACCCGCTGACGTACGTCGGGGCGCTGCTCGACGCGAAGGCCGTGCACGGCGGGCGCAGCGCCTTCAACCACCTGCTCTGCCTCGCGCAGAGCAACGGGATCCCGCGGGCGCGGGTGGCCGAGGTCCTCGACACCGTCGGGCTGACGGCGGTGGCGAGGAAGAAGGCCAAGGGGTTCTCGCTCGGGATGGGGCAGCGGCTCGGGATCGCGGGGGCGCTGCTCGGCGACCCGCGGATCCTGATGTTCGACGAACCGGTCAACGGGCTGGACCCCGAGGGCATCCACTGGATCCGGAACCTGATGAAGACGCTGGCCGCCCAGGGCCGGACCGTGTTCGTCTCCTCGCACCTGATGAGCGAGATGGCGCTGACCGCCGACCATCTGGTCGTCATCGGCCAGGGGCGGCTGCTCGCCGACACCTCCATGGCCGACTTCATCCGGGCGAACTCGCGGTCGTACGTCCGGGTCCGCTCCCCGCAGCGCGAGCGGCTGCTCGACGTGCTGCACGGGGCCGGGATCACCGTCGTCGAGACGGGGACCGGAGCCCTGGAGGTGGAGGGCGGGAAGGCCGAGCCGATCGGGGAGCTGGCCGCGCAGAACGGGATCGTGCTGCACGAGCTGAGCATCCAGCAGGCCTCCCTGGAGGAGGCGTTCATGCAACTGACGGCGGAGTCCGTGGAGTACCACGCGCACGCCGACTCGCCCCCGGTGCCAGAGGCCTGGGGCACCGGCTGGGACAAGGGAGCGTGAGATGGCCGTCGTCACCCAGGTCGTACGGTCCGAGTGGACCAAGATCCGCTCCGTCGCCTCGACGGTGTGGACGCTGTCGCTGGCCGTGGTGGTCACCGTGGCCCTCGGGATGCTGCTGTCCGCGCTCGCGAACAGCCAGTTCTCCAAGATGCCCGCCCGTGAACGGCTCTCCTTCGACCCGACGAACATCAGCTTCGCCGGGATGACCCTCGGTCAGCTGGCGATGATCGTGTTCGGGGTGCTCGTCGTGTCGAACGAGTACAGCACCGGGATGATCAGGGTCTCGCTGGCCGCGGTCCCGCAGCGGGCCACCTTCCTGTTCAGCAAGATCGCGGTGGCGGCCGGCCTGGTGCTGGTGGTCGGCATGGTGACCAGCTTCGCCGCCTTCTTCCTGGGGCAGGCCATGCTCGGCTCGCACCGGGCCCAGCTCGGCGACCCCGGTGTGCTGCGCGCGGTCGTCGGCGGCGGGCTCTACATGACGCTGATCGCGATGTTCTCCATGGGCGTGGCCGCGATGCTGCGCTCGCCGATGCTGTCGCTGGGCATCCTGATGCCGTTCTTCTTCCTGATCTCCAACATCCTCGGCAACGTCGACGCGACCAAGAAGATCGGCCGGTTCCTGCCGGACCAGGCGGGCAGCCATATCATGCGGGTGGTGCCGAGGGCCGGCGACGACGCCCCGTACGGGCCCTGGGGCGGGCTCGGGATCATGGGGCTGTGGGTGATCGCGGCGCTGGTCGGCGGGTACGTCCTGCTGAAGCGGCGCGACGCCCAGTGACCGGCCCTGTCACCGGAAGTCTTTGCACGCTCTTGGGCGGAACCGTCAGCTCCCCGATATCCTCCTAACCCTTACGGGGGGCGTCTGCCCCGCTGTCCTGATCCTTTCGATGGGTGCGGAGCATGATCGAGGCTGTAGGCCTGACCAAGCGCTACGGCGACAAGACCGCCGTGTACAACCTTTCCTTCCAGGTACGACCCGGAGCCGTCACCGGCTTCCTCGGGCCGAACGGCTCGGGCAAGTCGACGACCATGCGGATGATCCTGGGCCTGGACAACCCGACCGCCGGCTCGGTGACGATCGGCGGCTTCCCCTACCGCAAGCTTCCGAACGCCGCCCGCCAGGTCGGCGCGCTGCTCGACGCCAAGGCGGTGCACGGCGGCCGGTCCGCCCGCAACCACCTGCTCTCGCTGGCCCAGTTGTCCGCCATCCCGGCCCGCCGGGTGGACGAGGTGCTCGGCGTGGTGGGCCTCCAGGACGTGGCCGGAAAGCGCTCCAAGGGCTTCTCTCTCGGCATGGGCCAGCGGCTCGGCATCGCCGCCGCCCTGCTCGGCGACCCCCAGGTACTGCTCTTCGACGAGCCGGTCAACGGCCTCGACCCCGAGGGCATCCTGTGGGTGCGGAACCTGATGAAGTCCCTCGCCGCCGAGGGCCGTACGGTCTTCGTCTCCTCGCACCTGATGAGCGAGATGGCGCTGACCGCCGACCACCTCATCGTCATCGGCCGGGGCCAGCTGCTCGCCGACATGAGTGTGACGGACTTCATTTCGGCCAACTCCGCCGACTTCGCGCGGGTCCGCACCCCGGACACCGAGCCGCAACTGCGCGAAAAGCTCAGCTCGGCGCTGACCGAGGCCGGCGGGCACGTGCTGCCGGAGCAGGACGGGGCGCTCCGGGTGACCGGGCTGCCGCTGCCCCGGATCAGCGACCTCGCGCACGAGGCGGACGTACGGCTGTGGGAGCTCTCCCCGCACCAGGCGTCGTTGGAGGAGGCGTACATGCGGATGACGCAGGGCGCCGTCGACTACCGGTCCTCGGTCGACCAGAGGGAGGGTTTCCAGCAGCCGTTGCCGCCGGGCGCCCAGCCGCCGATGCCGGTGCCCGGGCAGGGCCAGCCGGGCTGGTACGCACCGCCGCCGCCCCAGCAGGGCGGCCGGCCGTTCGCGGGGCCGTTCGGAGCGCCGGGGGCGCCCGCCGCGCCCGGGAGCGGGTACGGCGCCCCGCAGGGCCCCTACGGGCCTCCGCAGGCCGCTCCGAACCCCTACGCGCAGCCGACGCCGGCTTCGGCGGCCGCTCCGCCCGCCCCGGCCCCTGCCGCCCCGCCTGCCCCCGCCCCGACCGCCGCCCCCGCCGACCTGACCAAGCCCGAGGACGCCCGATGAGCACCCACCAGCCTCCGCTGCCGCAGGCCGCCCCGTCCGCGCCCGACCGGCAGCCCGCGCCCGGCGGTCCGTACCCCGGCTACGTCTCGCCGATCCCGGTGGTGCGCACCCGCCTCGGGCACGCGATCGCCTCCGAGTGGACGAAGATCAGGTCGGTGCGTTCGACGATCTGGACGCTCGGCGTCTTCGTCCTGCTGGTGGTCGGCATCGGCCTGCTGGCCGGCGCGGTGGTCAGCAACTCCTCCTCGTCCGACGACCTCACCGGCAACAACGCGCTGTCGCTCGGCTTCTTCGGGCTGCTGCTCGGCAGCATGTGCATCATCACGCTCGGCGTGCTGACGACCGCCTCGGAGTACGGCACGGGCATGATCCGTACGACGATGGTGGCCTGCCCCTCGCGCGCCCGCGTGCTCGCGGCGAAGGCGATCGTCTTCTTCGCGGTCGCGTTCGTGATCACCCTCGCGGCCAGCGCGTTCGTGGCCATGACGCAGGTGTCGATGCTGAGCGACGTCGCCCGGACGCCGACCGGCGGGGAATGGCTGAAGGGAACCGTCGGCGTCAGCCTCTACATCGCGCTGCTCGGGCTGCTCTCGCTGATCATCGGCTCGATCATCCGGCACTCGGCGGGTGCCATCACCATCATGATCGGCGCGGTGCTCGCCCCGCTGGTGATCGCGCTGTTCATGTTCTCGTCGTCGCTGGAGAAGGTCCGCACGGCCTTGTTCGAGTACTCGATCCCGAACCAGCTGAGCATCTTCTACTCCAACTCCCTCAGCGATTCCGGCCCCACGGGCTGGGACCCGCTGTGGATCATCCTGGGTGTGACGGCCGTCGCGTTCGCGGGCGCGTACTTCCTGCTGGAGAAGCGGGACGTCTGAGCCCGCTCTAGAACCTCGGCGCGTTCCTGGACCGCTGCACCCGCGTGGTGCGGCGGTCCTTCGCGTTCCAGCAGGCCTTGTGCCAGTGCCGGCGCTCGTCCACGCCCGAGTGCTCCGGCCAGGCCACCACGTGCGGGACGCCAGAGGGGATCACCTGGTCGCAGCCCGGGCAGCGGTACGTCTTGCCGACCGCGCTGGCGCCGGCCACGTGCCGCACGCTCCACTCCTCGCCCAGCCAGCTCTCGGTGGACTGCCAGCCGCCGTAGCGGTCCGCGCGGTCGTCCTCGGCGCTCCGGCCGGACGAGGCCGCTCCGTTCGGGCCCTTGGGTCGGTTGCGACGCGGGGACACGGGACACCTCTCGGGGCTATACAGGAAGCACGGGCTGTGTCCAGCCTACGACGCGCGCACGGGGGTACGCGTAGGGCACGAACCCGCACAAGTCCCCCTCCAGGGCGACCTATTCTCCAGACAATCCGCAAATCTCTTCGCCAGGCCGTGTCCTCGGCACGTGTCAGACGGTTATGCCCGGTGGGGGAGCTCCGGGTCGGAGCCAGGAAAGCAGGAAGAAACGATGCGCGTAGGTAGTTTTGTGCTGGCCGCCCAGTTCCCGGGCCAGGGGCAGGGGGAAGCCCTGCACCGGGCGGTGCGCACGGCGGAGGTGGCCGAGGAGTCCGGTCTGGACGCGGTCTGGCTGGCCGAGCACCACTTCGTGCCGTACGGCACCTGCCCGTCGGCGGTCACGCTGGCCGCTCTACTGCTGGGCCGCACCCGGCGGCTGCGGGTCGGTACGGCGGTGAGCGTACTGCCGACCGTCCACCCCGTCGCCCTCGGCGAGCAGGCCGCGCTGCTGCACGTGACGAGCGGCGGCCGCTTCACGCTCGGCGTGGGGCGGGGCGGCCCCTGGGTGGATCTGGAGGTCTTCGGATCGGGCCTGGAGGCGTACGAGCAGGGCTTCCCCGAATCACTCGATCTGCTGATGCGCTGGCTGCGCGAGCCGGCCGTGTCGGCCTCCGGGCCGCGCTTCTCGTTCCGTGAAGTCCCCGTCGTACCACGCCCGTCGGAGGCACTGACGGAGGCACCGGGGCCGGAGGTGGTGGTCGCCTGCACCTCCGCGGCGAGCATCCGGCTGGCCGCCGAGCGGGGGCTGCCGATGCTGCTCGGGATGCACGTCGGCGACGAGGAGAAGGCCGAGATGGTCGCGTTGTGGCGGCAGCACGCGCGGGCGGCCGGGCGGCCCGGCGACGAGATCGCCGGGGCGGCCCACGTCTCGGCCGGCGTCTGCCAGATCGCGGACAGCCGCGCCGACGCCGCGGAGACCCTGACCAAGGCGATGCCGGGCTGGCTGAAACAGGGCCTGGAGGCGCACGTGACGGTGGACGGCCGGTTCCGCTCCATGCGGGATCCGCTCGCGTACACCGAACTGCTCTGTGGACTCCACCCGGTGGGTACCCCGCGGCTGTGCGCCGACCGGCTCGCCGCTACCTCCGAGCGGACCGGCATCTCCCGTTTCGCCCTGCTGACCGAGGGCTCGGGAGATCTGGCGGCCACGGAGGAGAACGTACGACGGCTGGGTGCCGAGGTACTGCCGCACCTCCGGTGACCTCACCGCCGCGGGGAGCTTGCCGCCCCAGTGACTGATGCACCTCCCGCGTGTGGAGCGGCAAGCAAGCGGCTCACTGCGTCAGCAGGACCGACGCACGGCGTCAGCAGTCCCGTAGTTCCGGGGACTGGTTCAACAGCTGGTTGCGCACAGAGGTGAAGCGGGCCAGCGTCTCGTCGACCGAGGCGTCCAGCGGGAACACCGCCACACGGTGGCAGTTCTGGAAGGCCAGCCGCACACCGAAGTGCCGCTGCAGGGCGCCGCGTATGGCGTCACTCGCGAGCGCACGCAGCAGCTGACCGCGTGCCTGCTCGTCCGGCGGGGGCGTCTGGTTGTCGGCGAACTCTCCGCCGTCCACCTTCAGCTGGGCCACCAGGGAGCTGATCATCTCCCATGCGTAAGGCAGGGAGGTCCGGACGCAGTCGACGAAATCTGCTTCGTCGACCTCGCCTCGCTCGGCCTGTTCGAGTAGGGCCGGTGAGACGTCGAGCGACATGGGTACTCCTCTCGCACCCCCGGACAGCAGGGGTTGGCGGACAGGTAAGGGAGTTCGCGATACCGAACACGCTGAGTACACAATCCGCGACCTCCCGTTTACTACGTTAGGCAACGGGCGGTGACCTCACCAGGAGAATGCGTATATGCGACGGTCCCTTTAGGCGCACAATCGGCCAGGTTTGAACAGGCGTGTGCAGACGACTCTCCAGGACCGGTCGCGGGGCGGCTCCGAGGCCGCTCTGATGCGGCCCGCATGCCGCCCGGATGCCGCTCGGATCCGGGCGAATCGCGTGGAGGGCGGCGCGTCGAGTAGCGTTGCCGACCATGCGTCTCGTCATCGCCCGGTGCTCCGTCGACTACGCCGGCCGGCTCACCGCCCACCTTCCCTCCGCTCCCCGTCTGATCCTCGTCAAGGCGGACGGCAGTGTCTCGATCCACGCGGACGACCGGGCCTACAAGCCCCTCAACTGGATGTCGCCGCCGTGCACCCTCAAGGAGGGGACGGGTGACGAGACCGGCGTCTGGACCGTCATCAACAAGGCGGGCGAGAAGCTCATCATCACGATGGAGGAAGTCCTGCACGACTCCTCGCACGAACTGGGCGTCGACCCGGGCCTGATCAAGGACGGCGTGGAAGCGCACCTGCAGGAGTTGCTGGCCGACCGGATCGAGACGCTCGGCGACGGCTACACGCTCATCCGGCGCGAGTACATGACGGCGATCGGGCCGGTGGACATCCTGTGCCGCGACGCCGAGGGCCAGACCGTGGCGATCGAGATCAAGCGGCGTGGCGAGATCGACGGCGTCGAACAGCTCACCCGCTACCTGGAACTCCTGAACCGCGACCCCCATCTCGCCCCCGTCCGCGGCATCTTCGCCGCCCAGGAGATCAAGCCCCAGGCCAAGGTCCTCGCCACCGACCGCGGCATCGGCTGCACCATCCTCGACTACGACGCCCTCCGCGGCATCGAGGACGACAAACTCCGCCTGTTCTGATCCCGAGGCCGACACACCAGGCCTGTCCACCCGCCCCCGACAACTCCGCGCCGCCCCACCCCCCAAAACCGCCGCAACGGCGCTCAACCGACACGACGGTCACCGGCGGTGCCGAACCCGCCTGAGGCAGGCTCGGCACCGCCGGATCGCGTCGTCGTGGCCGAGCGCCGTCGCGGCGGGGACGAGGGAGCGACGGCATCACGGCCCCGACAAATTTGCATCACCCCTCATGGCACCGCACCACCCCACATGCGCCGCACAACCCCACATGCGCCGCACCCCCCATGGCCTCCGCAGCACCCCACAGGCGCCGCACCATCTCCCTTACGCGGCAAAACCCTCAATAGCGCCGCCCGACTCCCAAAACCGCCGCAACGGCGCTCAACCAACACGGCGGTCACCGGCGGTGCGGAACCCGCCTGAGGCAGGCTCGGCAGCGCCGGGTCGTGTCGTCGTGGCTGAGCGCCGTCGCGGCGGGGTGGGAAGGGGTCCTGGGCGTCCTGGGCGCGGCGCGTGGGACGCCCAGGGGATCAGATCAGCGTGCCGGTCGATGTTCCGGTGCTGCCGCTCTCCGATGCGCCTGATGTCGTGACGCTCGGAGAGTCGGACGCGGGGCCGCTGGCCGAGTTCGTCGCGTCGGACGGCGTGGCAGAGTCCGAGGGTCCGCTGGAGGACGACGAACTCCCGGTCGGAGCGGGCGATGAAGACCCTCCGGTCGGCTGGCTCGGCGATGCTCCCGAGGACGACGGGGAGGTCGGCGGCTTGCTCGTCGTCGGCTTCGTCGGCTTGGTCGTCGTACCGCCCCCGGAAGACCCCCTCGTTCCCGAGGCCGATGCCGAAGGCGTCTGCGTGTCGGACGGGGGTTTCGGGTCGTCGGACGTGCCCAGGGTGCCGTCGGGGCCCGGGTCGGTCGGCTTGGGCGTCCTCGAGGCGTTGTTGCCCGTGCCCGGGCTCTGGCCGGGGTCGGCGCCCAGGCTGCCGTCGCCGGTGTCCTCGCTCGCCGAGGGGTTGACGCTCACGTTGTTCGACGGGTTGTCGGCGTTGTTGTTGGAGGTCATGCCGAGGGTGACCACGGTGCCCAGGACGGCCGTCAGGAGCACGCCCGCGCCCACCGCGACCAGGTTGCGGCGGGCCATGCGGACCAGGCCGCCCCCGCCGTCCTGGGACGCCGTCTGCTGCCCCGGGACCCTGTGGGTCACCACCGTGTCGGAGACCGGCGAGTGCACCGCGGGGAAGGGCGTGGTGACGCCGCCGGCCGGGGATATGGACTCCTCGTGGCGGGCGTCGGGAACCTCGTCGCCCGCCATCGCGGCGACCGGGATCACCTCGCCCGAGCGGTCGGCCACCAGGGCGAGGGCCCGTCGGCCGGCCGTCGTACCCCGCTTGTCCGAGAGCGCCCCGCGCAGCCCGATCGACGCCTCCAGCTCGGCCCGCGCCCGGTCCAGCCAGCCGCCGCACAGCGCGAATATGCCGAGCTCGTGGTGGAAGTAGGCCTGTTCGCCGACCTCACCGGCGAGGCGGGAGGCCTCCGCGCCGGCCCGCAGGGCGCGTTCCCAGGCGCTCCAGTGCAGACCCGCCGCGAACGCGGGCGCGGCCGTGCGGGCCAGTCGTACCGGTGTGCTCTCCTCGTCCTCCGCCGGCGGCACCGTCTCGGGGACGACCACCGCCAGGGCGGCGAGGATCGCGTCGGACTCGGCGCAGACCCGCTCCGGGGTGACCGAGGGGTGCCCGGCCCACCAGCCGTAGTGCTGGGCGGCGGTGAGTGCCTGGGTGACCGCGTCGTCGGCGTATCCGGCGGCCTCCAGCTGCTGCAGGACGCCCGCGGCGAGCCGGTAGCGGGAGCCCACCGGGGAGACCAGTCCGCAGGCCGCCAGCTCACCGAGGGCCGCGTCCGCGTGGGTGTCGCCGACGAGGGCCGGCAGGTGCGCCTGGTGCGGCACCTCGCCGCCGAGGGCGACCGCGAAGCGCAGGGTGGCCCGGGCGGACGCGCTGAGCCGGGAGGCGAGCAGCGGGGCGGGCGCGGCGGCCTCGCCGAGGGACGGGAGCGGGACCTCGTCGCTCGCCTCGGGGTCGAAGGACGCCTCGGCCGGATGGTCGGAGAGCGCGGCGATGTCGGACAGCTCGGGCAGGTCGGACGCGAAGACGCCGTACTCGTCCACGGCGCCGGTGCTGGCCCGCACCTGGTCGCGCTGGCGCAGCAGCGCGCCCGCCTGGACGAACCGCAGCGGCAGGCCCTCGGACTCGAACCAGAGGTCGCCGGCCCAGTTGGCCTCCTCCTCGGTGAGGACGCGGCCGACCGCGCGTTCCAGGATGTCGACGCCGCCGGCCCGGTCCAGGCCGTCGAGGAAGACCTCCTCGACGGCGGAGTCGGCGGAGGGCGCCGGCACCTCCGGGGTGGCGCCGATCAGGAAGGCGCACTCGGGGGTGGCGTCGATCAGCTCGTCGAGCCCGGTGCCGCCGAACTCGATGTCGTCGAGGACGACGACCGCGCCGATGTCCCGGACCAGTTCGAGGAGCTCGTCGTGGTCGGGGCGGTGTTCGGGCGCCTTGTAGACGGCGTGGAAGAGGTCGTGGAGCAGGTCCTCGTGCGAGCGGTGGAAGCCGTTGAGGTGGACCACGCCGTCGGGGGCGAGGTCGGAGCAGTCGTCGGCGACCAGGTCGAGCAGGGCGGTGCGGCCGGAGCCCGCGGGGCCGGTGAGGCGCACCGAGCGGCCGCGGGCGAGGAGCCGGACGAGCCGCTCGCGGTCGTCCTGGCGTTCCAGGAGCGGCAGATCGGGCCGGGTGGGGCCGGGCGGAACCGGCGGCCGGACGGCGCGCTCGTGCTCGGCGCGCTCGGCGGCGGTGCGCTTCTCCGGCCGCGCGGGGCGCTCGGCCGGCGGGCAGGGTTCTATCTCGCTGCCGTCGACGGGATTGACGGTCAGCAGGAAGTCGCCGGTGACCAGCCGCGTGGTGCGGGCCGTGGCCGGCGTGCTCTGACCGAAGTCGGTGGTGAGGGAATCCCTGGGCGGGCGCTGGCGCGGCGTGCTGCCGTCGCCGTCCTGGCCGTACCCCTCGGGTCCCGGGTTGATCGGGTCCATAGGTTCCTAGCCCCCCAAAAGCGTCGTGTGCCGTGAATACCGGCCCCTCCCGGCCTGTTGCACACCGCGCTGTCGCTTCTGGTCCGGGCCCGCGCTCGAAGGGTGGCAAGGGCGGCGGGCGACCGAACCTTAAACCTTCGCACAGTATCTACGACAGTCCGGGGTACCGTGCCGTCCGAGACATCACGGTCTCGTGAGGATTGCGTCTGACGTGCGCATGCGCGCCGTCCGACCGGGTCACCCCCGTCGCCCGGTTCACACCGGATCGCGGTGTCCCGACGCTTCGCCACCGCACAGCCGACCGGCCTGGCACAGTGGCCCGCCGGTCAACGTGGGTCAGCCGCCCGCCGGTCACCGTGGCACAGCGGCCCCCCGGTCACCGTGGCACGACGGCCGGCCGCCGGTCCCGGTGTCACACCCGCGGCAGCGACTCCGCTCCGATGCCCCCCTCGATCGCCAGGATCCGGTGCAGCCTGGTGGCCACCAGCAGGCGCTGCATCTGCGGCGGCACACCGCGCAGCACCAGACGGCGGCCGCAGCGGCCGGCCCGCCGGTGGGCCCCCATGATCACCCCGAGTCCGGTGGCGTCCCAGGAGTCCAGCTCGGACAGGTCCAGCACCAGATCGCCGACTCCGTCGTCGACGGCCGAGTGCAGGACCGTACGGGCGTCCGCCGCGCTGCGGACGTCGAGGCGGCCCCCGACGACCAGCTCGGCGTGGTCGCCCCTGATGTACATATGCGCTCCCCGCGAGTGCGTGTCCTACTCCGTGAAAGTGTTGTCCGGTATTGCAACGTCTGACTGCGTTCGCCGGTCAGAGGTTGCCATCTGTAAGCGAACCGATACCGAATTCACCCCAGAGGGTGAAACCTCCGGGGTTTGTGCGTTTTGACAGGCGGTCAGAGGGTCTACGTACTGATGTTTCAGTACGTGTAGAAGCCCTGCCCGCTCTTGCGCCCGATGTCACCGGCGTCAACCATCCGGCGCATCAGCTCCGGCGGGGCGAACTTCTCGTCCTGCGACTCGGTGTAGATGTTGCTGGTGGCGTGCAGCAGGATGTCGACGCCGGTGAGGTCGGCCGTGGCCAGCGGGCCCATGGCGTGACCGAAGCCCAGCTTGCAGGCCAGGTCGATGTCCTCGGCGGTGGCGACGCCCGACTCGTACAGCTTGGCGGCCTCGACGACGAGCGCCGAGATCAGCCGGGTGGTCACGAAGCCGGCGACGTCCCGGTTGACGACGATGCAGGTCTTGCCGGTGGACTCGGCGAACTCCCGCGCGGTGGCGAGGGCTGCGTCGCTGGTCTTGTAGCCGCGGACCAGCTCGACGAGCTGCATCATCGGCACCGGCGAGAAGAAGTGGACGCCGACGACCCGTTCCGGGTGCTCGGTGGCGGCCGCGATCTTGGTGATCGGGATGGCGGAGGTGTTGGAGGCGAGCACGGCGTCCGGGCGCACGATCTTGTCGAGGGCGCGGAAGATCTCGTGCTTGACCTCCAGGTTCTCGAAGACGGCCTCGACCACGAGGTCCGCGTCGGCGACCGCCTCCAGGTCGGTGGTCGTGGTGATGCGGGCCAGGGCCGCGTCGGCGTCGTGCGCCTCCAGCTTCCCCTTGCTGACGAACTTGCCGTATGAGGTCCGGATCCCGCCCACGGCACGGTCCAGTGCCTCGTCGGTGACGTCTCGCAGGACCACGTCCCAGCCGGCCTGCGCGGCGACCTGGGCGATGCCCGAACCCATCAGGCCGGCCCCGATGACGGCAAGCTTCCGTGCCACTCCGCTCCCCTTACACGCTGTTGAGGTATGCCTCTTGGGCGGGACCCTAGCGCTCGTCGGGGGCCGGGAAACCCGGTAAGTAATGCGTGTCACGGTCTCAGGACGTGAGACAACCGTCACGTCCCGTCAGGCGGTCCCGGCGGCGGCATCCGTTTCGCGCCAGGTACGGCGCGGTCAACCGCCGGCGGGGACACCCTTACGCTGGCCGCATGGTCAATCTGACGCGCATCTACACCAGGACCGGCGACCAGGGCACCACCGCGCTCGGGGACATGAGCCGGGTCGCCAAGACCGATCTGCGGATCTCCGCCTACGCCGACGCCAACGAGGCGAACGCGGTGATCGGGACGGCGATCGCGCTGGGCGGCCTGCCGGAGGAGGTCGTCAAGGTGCTCACCCGGGTGCAGAACGACCTCTTCGACGTCGGCGCGGACCTGTCGACCCCCGTGGCGGAGAACCCCGAGTTCCCGCCCCTGCGCGTCGAGCAGTTCTACGTCGACAAGCTGGAGGCGGACTGCGACCGCTTCAACGAGCGGCTGGAGAAGCTCCGCTCCTTCATCCTGCCGGGCGGCACCCCGGGCGCGGCCCTGCTCCACCAGGCCTGCACGGTGGTCCGGCGGGCCGAGCGGTCGACGTGGGCGGCGCTCGAGGTGCACGGCGAGGTGATGAACCCGCTGACGGCGACCTACCTCAACCGGCTGTCGGACCTGCTGTTCATCCTGGCCCGGACGGCCAACAAGGAGGTCGGGGACGTGCTGTGGGTGCCGGGCGGAGAGCGCTGACCCGCCCGGCACCCCCGCCCGCTCCCCCGTCTCGGCGGCCCGTGTCGCCCTGGGCCGGGTCCTGGTCCGCCGGCGCTCGCGCAGGCTCGGCCGCGTCCGTCTTCTGCTGCGTCTCCGGGTAGCCGGAAGGTGCGCCGGAGGGCGTGGCGGCCGGTTGCCGGCGCAACCGGAGCTGCGCAGCCGGGTGCAAGCGGGCGTGCCGACGCGGGAGTTGGGAATCTGACGGGCCGTATACAGAACTGCGCGCAAAGTGGTCCAGACCTATTGACCGGTGGTCCAGACCTTTCTATTCTCGCCGCACCATGGGCATGAAGGCTCAGTCATGCCCACGTCACCCCCGATCAAGAGGGAGGCGCAACATGCGCTTCAGACACAGGGTCGCGGCAGGGCTTGCGACGCTGGTGCTCCCCCTGGCCGGTCTGGTCGGCATCGCGAGCCCCGCCCAGGCCGCGACGTCCGCCACCGCCACCTACACCAAGACCCAGGACTGGGGTACCGGCTTCGGCGGCCAGTGGACCGTCAAGAACACCGGCACCACGGCCATCAGTTCGTGGACCGTCGAGTGGGACTACCCCTCCGGAACCTCGGTCACCTCCGCGTGGGACGCGGACGTCACCTCCTCCGGCACCCACTGGACCGCCAAGAACAAGTCCTACAACGGCTCCATCGCCCCCGGCGCCTCCGTCTCCTTCGGCTTCAACGGAGCGGGTTCGGGATCGCCGAGCAACTGTCTGCTCAACGGCGCCAGTTGCGACGGCGGCACCACCGTCCCCGGTGACGCGGCGCCGTCCGCGCCCGGCACCCCGACCGCGTCCGGCGTCACCGACACCTCGGTGACCCTGAACTGGTCCGCCGCCACCGATGACAAGGGCGTCAAGAACTACGACGTGCTGCGTGACGGCAAGGTGGTCTCCACGGTGACCTCCACGTCGTACACCGACTCGGGCCTCACGGCCGGCACCGACTACTCGTACACGGTCCAGGCCCGCGACACCGCGAACCAGACCGGACCGGTCAGCGGCGCGGTCGCCGTCCACACCACCGGCGGTACGACCACTCCCCCGACCACCGGTTCCAAGGTCAAGCTCGGCTACTTCACCGAGTGGGGCATCTACGGCCGCAACTACCAGGTCAAGAACCTGGTGACGTCCGGGTCCGCGGCGAAGATCACGCACATCAACTACGCCTTCGGCAACGTGACCAACGGCCAGTGCGCGATCGGCGACGCCTACGCGGACTACCAGAAGACCTACACCGCCGACCAGTCGGTCAGCGGCGTCGCCGACACCTGGGACCAGCCGCTCGCCGGCAACTTCAACCAGCTGCGCGAGCTGAAGGCGAAGTACCCGAACATCAAGATCCTGTGGTCCTTCGGCGGCTGGACCTGGTCCGGCGGCTTCGCCCAGGCGGCGGCCAACCCGACCGCGTTCGCGAACTCCTGCTACAACCTGGTCGAGGACCCGCGCTGGGCCGATGTCTTCGACGGCATCGACATCGACTGGGAGTACCCGAACGCCTGCGGGCTGACCTGCGACACCAGCGGCTCGGCGGCCTTCAAGAACCTGATGGCCGCGCTGCGCGCCAAGTTCGGCTCCTCCGCCCTGGTCACCGCGGCCACCACGGCCGACGGTTCCGCCGGCGGCAAGATCGACGCCACCGACTACGCGGGCGCCTCCCAGTACGTGAACTGGTACAACGTGATGTCGTACGACTTCTTCGGCGCCTGGGCGACCACCGGCCCGACCGCCCCGCACTCCCCGCTCACCTCGTACTCGGGCATCCCGACCGCCGGCTTCGACACGGCCGACGCGATGGCCAAGTTCAAGGCGCAGGGCGTACCGGCGAGCAAGCTGCTCATCGGCATCGGCTTCTACGGCAGAGGCTGGACCGGCGTCACCCAGGACGCGCCGGGCGGCACGGCCACGGGCGCGGCGACCGGGACCTACGAAGCGGGCATCGAGGACTACAAGGTCCTCAAGACGTCCTGCCCGGTCACCGGCACCGTCGCGGGCACCGCGTACGCCCACTGCGGCAGCAACTGGTGGTCCTACGACACCCCGTCGACGATCGCGGGCAAGATGAGCTGGGCCAAGTCCCAGGGCCTCGGCGGCGCCTTCTTCTGGGAGTTCAGCGGCGACACCAGCAACGGTGAGCTGGTGAGCGCCATCAGCTCCGGACTGTCGTAAAAGGGACGGCTGGGCGACGTTGACGCTCCCCCAGACTTCGTCCGGGGGACCCCCACCCAGCGAGTGAATGTGGCTACGCCACATTCACTCGCTGACCGGGCGGGGCTGCCTCCAGCCACGCGAGGAAACCGGTCAACGCGTCTTCGCTCATCGCGAGTTCGAGACGGGTGCCGCGGTGGGTACAGGCGAGGATGACGGCGTCGGAGAGCAGGGCCAGTTCCTCCTCGCCCTCGGGGAGGCGGCGGCCGGCCACCTCGATCCGGTCGCGCTCCAGGACCCGGCGGGGGCGGTAGGCGTAGGAGAAGACGCGGTACCACTCGACGCTGTCGCCGTTGTAGCGGGCGACGCCGTAGCTCCAGCCCTTGCCGCTGGTGTCCGTCTTCTCGGGGACGTCCCAGCGCAGGGAACAGTCGAAGGTGCCGCCGGAGCGCTGGATCAGTCTGCGGCGCAGGCCGAACAGGAAGAGTCCCACCACCACCAGCACGACCACGATTCCGGCCACAGTCAGAGCGAGGACCATCGGCACCGACCTCCCCGTCTCCTAGGTAATGGAACGTAAAAAGACCCAGATCTACCTCAGCCGCGGCTGGGACCGGAATGCCTCCGGTCCCAGCCGCGGCTGAGTTACGTCAACGCATGAACGCAGTCTGTCAGCGCCCGGTCGCCGCCCGCAGACGGACGTCGGCGCGTCGCTCGGCGGTGGCGTCACCTGCCGCCTTCGCCCGCTCCAGCTCGCGCTCCTCGCGCTGGACGTCGATCTCGTCCGACAGCTCGGCGGTCTCGGCCAGCAGCGAGAGCTTGTTGTCCGCGAACGAGATGAAACCGCCGTGCACCGCGGCGACGACCGTTCCACCATCACTCGTACGGATGGTCACCGGGCCCGACTCCAGCACACCGAGCAGCGGCTGGTGACCGGGCATGACGCCGATGTCGCCGGACGTGGTGCGCGCGACGACCAGGGTGGCCTCGCCGGACCAGACCTGGCGGTCCGCGGCGACGAGCTCGACGTGCAGCTCAGCAGCCAAGGGTGGCTCCTCGGGTCACCACCCGGCAGGGGTGCCGGGTGTTGGGGTCAATTCTAGTAGGCGTGCGTGAGGGGGCGGGACGCGCCCGCCCCCTCACACGAAGAACACGAGGAGTTCCGGGGAACTCAGGGTGTTCAGGAGACGCCCAGCTCCTTGGCGTTGGCCTTGAGGTCCTCCAGGCCACCGCACATGAAGAACGCCTGCTCCGGGAAGTGGTCGTACTCGCCGTCGCAGATCGCGTTGAAGGCCGCGATCGACTCCTCAAGCGGGACGTCCGACCCGTCGACGCCGGTGAACTGCTTGGCGACGTGGGTGTTCTGGGACAGGAAGCGCTCCACGCGACGGGCACGGTGGACGACGAGCTTGTCCTCCTCGCCGAGCTCGTCGATACCGAGGATCGCGATGATGTCCTGCAGGTCCTTGTACTTCTGCAGGATCGTCTTCACGCGCATGGCCGCGTTGTAGTGGTCCGCCGCGATGTAGCGGGGGTCCAGGATCCGGGACGTGGAGTCCAGCGGGTCCACGGCCGGGTAGATGCCCTTCTCGGAGATCGGACGGGAGAGCACCGTCGTCGCGTCGAGGTGGGCGAAGGTGGTGGCCGGGGCCGGGTCGGTCAGGTCGTCCGCGGGGACGTAGATCGCCTGCATCGAGGTGATCGAGTGACCACGGGTCGAGGTGATGCGCTCCTGGAGGAGACCCATCTCGTCGGCCAGGTTCGGCTGGTAGCCCACCGCGGAGGGCATGCGGCCGAGCAGGGTCGAGACCTCGGAACCGGCCTGCGTGAAGCGGAAGATGTTGTCGATGAAGAACAGCACGTCCTGCTTCTGGACGTCACGGAAGTACTCGGCCATGGTGAGGCCGGCCAGCGCGACGCGCAGACGCGTGCCCGGGGGCTCGTCCATCTGGCCGAAGACAAGGGCGGTCTTGTCGATGACGCCCGAGTCGGTCATCTCCTCGATGAGGTCGTTGCCCTCACGGGTGCGCTCGCCGACACCGGCGAACACGGAGACACCGTCGTGGTTGTTGGCGACACGGTAGATCATCTCCTGGATGAGCACCGTCTTGCCGACGCCGGCGCCGCCGAACAGGCCGATCTTGCCGCCCTTGACGTACGGGGTCAGCAGGTCGATGACCTTGACGCCGGTCTCGAACATCTCGGTCTTCGACTCGAGCTCGTCGAAGTTCGGGGCCTTGCGGTGGATGCCCCAGCGCTCGCCGTCGTAGGTCTCGTCGACGTTCAGGACCTCACCGAGGGTGTTGAACACCTTGCCCTTGGTGAAGTCGCCGACCGGCACCGTGATGGCGTCGCCGGTGTCGGTGACCGGGGCCTGGCGGACCAGGCCGTCGGTCGGCTGCATGGAGATGGTGCGGACCAGGCCGTCACCCAGGTGCTGGGCGACCTCCAGGGTCAGCGTCTTCTTCTCGCCGGCGTTGGCCGGGTCGGCCACCTCGACGTGAAGGGCGTTGTAGATCTCCGGCATCGCGTCGACGGGGAACTCCACGTCGACGACCGGGCCGATGACCCGGGCGACGCGGCCCGTAGCCGTCGCGGTCTCAACAGTGGTGGTCATTATCGGTCACTCCCCGCGGTCGCGTCGGCCAGGGCGCTGGCGCCACCGACGATCTCGCTGATTTCCTGGGTGATTTCGGCCTGGCGGGCCGCGTTGGCAAGACGGGAGAGCGTGTTGATCAGCTCGCCCGCGTTGTCGGTGGCCGACTTCATCGCGCGCCGCGTGGCGGCGTGCTTCGAAGCGGCCGACTGGAGCAGCGCGTTGTAGATGCGGCTCTCCACGTAGCGCGGCAGCAGGGCGTCGAGGACGTCCTCCGCCGAGGGCTCGAAGTCGTACAGCGGGAGGATCTCGTCGCCCTTGCGGGCGCTCTCCTCCGCGACCTCTTCGAGGCTCAGCGGCAGCAGCCGGTCGCCGAGCGCGGTCTGGGTCATCATCGACACGAACTCGGTGTAGACGATGTGGAGCTCGTCCACACCGCCGTCCTCGGTCGGCGTCTCGATGGCCTCGATCAGCGGCGCCGCGACCTTCTTGGCGTCCGCGTACGACGGCTCGTCGGTGAAGCCCGTGAACGACTCCGCGATCCTGCGCTCACGGAAGTTGTAGTGAGCGACACCACGGCGGCCGACGATGTACGTGTCGACCTGCCTGCCCTCGCGCTCCAGGCGCTCGGTCAGCTGCTCCGCCGCCTTGATGGCGTTGGAGTTGAAGGCACCGGCCAGACCGCGGTCGCTCGTGAGGAGCAGGACCGCGGCACGGACCGGGTTCTCCGCCTCCGTGGTGAGCGGGTGCTTGGTGTTCGACCCGGTACCGACCGCCGTGACCGCGCGGGTGAGCTCGGTCGCGTACGGCGTGGAGGCCGCCACCTTGCGCTGCGCCTTGACGACGCGCGAGGCGGCGATCATCTCCATCGCCTTGGTGATCTTCTTGGTCGCGCTGACGGATCGGATGCGACGCTTGTAGACCCGGAGCTGGGCTCCCATGAGTCAGGTCCCTTCCTTACGTCACTTGGCGGCTGCGGCCGGAGTGTCCTCGCCGAGCAGCTTGCCGTCGCTCGTCTCGAACTGCTTCTTGAACTCCGCGATCGCGTCCGCGACGGCCGTGAGGGTGTCGTCGGACATCTTGCCGCCCTCGCGGATGGAGGCCAGCAGGCCCGACTCCTTGCGGTGCAGGTAGTCGAGGAGCTCGCGCTCGAAGCGGCGGATGTCGGCGACCGGAACGTCGTCCATCTTGCCGGTGGTGCCGGCCCAGACGGAGACGACCTGGTCCTCGGTGGCCATCGGCTGGTACTGGTCCTGCTTGAGCAGCTCGACCATGCGGCTGCCGCGCTCCAGCTGCGACTTCGACGCGGCGTCCAGGTCGGAACCGAAGGCGGCGAACGCCTCCAGCTCACGGAACTGGGCGAGGTCGACGCGGAGGCGGCCGGAGACCTGCTTCATCGCCTTGTGCTGCGCGGAACCACCGACTCGGGAGACGGAGATACCGACGTTCAGCGCGGGGCGCTGACCGGCGTTGAAGAGGTCCGACTCCAGGAAGCACTGGCCGTCGGTGATGGAGATGACGTTGGTCGGGATGAACGCCGAGACGTCGTTGGCCTTGGTCTCGACGATCGGCAGACCGGTCATCGAGCCGGCACCCATGTCGTCGGAGAGCTTCGCGCAGCGCTCCAGCAGACGGGAGTGCAGGTAGAAGACGTCACCCGGGTAGGCCTCACGGCCCGGCGGGCGGCGCAGCAGCAGCGACACGGCGCGGTAGGCGTCGGCCTGCTTCGACAGGTCGTCGAAGATGATCAGGACGTGCTTGCCGGCGTACATCCAGTGCTGGCCGATGGCCGAACCGGTGTAGGGCGCCAGGTACTTGAAGCCGGCCGGGTCGGACGCCGGGGCGGCGACGATGGTCGTGTACTCCAGCGCGCCGTTCTCCTCCAGCGCGCGGCGGACCGACGCGATGGTGGAGCCCTTCTGGCCGATGGCGACGTAGATGCAGCGGACCTGCTTCTTCGGGTCACCCGAGCGCCAGTTGTCGCGCTGGTTGATGATGGTGTCGACGGCCAGGGCGGTCTTGCCGGTCTGGCGGTCGCCGATGATCAGCTGACGCTGGCCGCGGCCGACCGGGGTCATGGCGTCGACGGCCTTGTAGCCGGTCTCCATCGGCTCGTGCACCGACTTGCGCTGCATGACCGTGGGGGCCTGCAGCTCGAGGGCGCGGCGGCCGTCGGTCTCGATCTCGCCGAGGCCGTCGATCGGGTTGCCGAGCGGGTCGACGACGCGGCCGAGGTAGCCCTCGCCGACCGCGACGGAGAGGACCTCACCGGTGCGCTGCACCGGCTGACCCTCCTCGATGCCGCTGAACTCACCGAGGACGATGGCGCCGATCTCGCGCTCTTCCAGGTTCAGCGCGAGGCCGAGGGTGCCGTCCTCGAACTTCAGCAGTTCGTTGGCCATGGCCGAGGGAAGACCCTCGACCTTCGCGATGCCGTCGCCGGCAAGGGTGACCGTACCGACCTCCTCGCGCGAGGCCGCGTCCGGCTTGTACGACTGGACGAAGTTCTCCAGCGCGTCCCGGATCTCCTCCGGCCGGATCGTGAGCTCCGCCATCTGGGTTCCCTGCTCTCCTTGTTGGGCCCGAAGTTTCACTTGGGGGGTCTGGGGGCGACCCCCAGGGATTCTTCTTGTACGGCCCAACCAGGGCCGTCGTGAGTACGTACTGCTTGTTCTCGACTACCGGGTGCTAGCTCGCCATGCGGCGGGCCGCGTCCTCCAGCCGGTCCGCGATGGAACCGTTGATGACCTCGTCACCGACCTGCACCCGGATCCCGCCGACGACCGTGGGGTCGACGTCGAGGTTGAGGTGCATCGTGCGGCCGTAGAGCTTCGCGAGGGCGGCGCCCAGGCGCTGCTTCTGCGGCTCGCTCAGCGGAACCGCCGAGGTGACGACGGCGACGACGCGGTTACGGCGCTCCGCGGCCAGCTTCGACAGGGCCTCCAGGCCCGCTTCCAGGCTACGTCCCCGCGGCGCGGTCACAAGACGCGCGACCAGACGCTCGGTGACCGGCTTGGCGCGGCCGCCGAGCAGCCGGTGCAGCAGCTCGGTCTTCGCGGCGGCGCCGGCCTTGCGGTCGGTGAGCGCGGCGCGCAGCTCGGTGTTGGAGGAGATGATCCGGGCGAACCGGAACAGCTCGTCCTCGGCGTCGTCCAGCGTGCCGGACTTCTCCGCGGCCGTGAGGTCGGCGATGTTCGCCAGCTCCTCCAGCGCGTCCACCAGGTCGCGGGGCTGCGACCAGCGGGACCGGACCATGCCGGACACCAGGTCGGCGGTGGCCTCGGAGACCTGGCCGCCGATCAGGCGCCGGACCAGCTCGGCCTTGGCCTCGCCGGCCTGTGCCGGGTCGGTGAGGACCCGGCGCAGGCCGCCCTCGCGGTCGAGCAGCGCGGTGACGGCCGCCAGCTCGTCGGCGAGCTGCGTCGCGTCCACGGACGTGGAGTCCGTCAGCGCGTCGAGACGCTCACGTGCGGCTGCCAGGGCATCGCGGCTCGCTCCGTTCATCGCGCGGCCTCGGCCTTCTCCTCAAGCTCGTCGAGGAAGCGGTCGATCACGCGGCTCTGCCGGGCGTAGTCCTCCAGGGACTCGCCGACGAGCTTGCCGGCCAGGTCGGTGGCCAGGTGGCCGACGTCCTGACGGAGCGCCTGCGCGGCGGACTTGCGGTCGGCCTCGATCTGCGCGTGACCGGCGGCGACGATCTCCTCGCGCTGCCGCTGGCCCTCGGCGCGCATCTCGGCGATGAGCGCGGCGCCCTGTTCCTGAGCCTCCTGGCGCAGGCGCGCGGCCTCGTGCCGGGCCTCGGCCAGCTGCGCCTTGTACTGCTCAAGGACGCTCTGGGCCTCGGTCTGCGCGGCCTCGGCCTTCTCGATACCGCCCTCGATCGCCTCGCGGCGCTGCTCCAGAACCTTGTTGATGTTCGGAAGGAGCTTCTTGGCGAGGAAGCCGAAGACGATGACGAAGGCGATGAGGCCGATGACGAGCTCTGGGACCGGCGGGATGAGAGGGTTTTCGGGCTTCTCCGCCGCCAGCTGAACCAAGAGGCTCATATCAGTGCCTTTCGTCTAATGGTGCGCGACGGTCGGGTCAGGAGGTCGGGTAGACGAACGGCATGACCAGACCGATCAGGGCGAGCGCCTCACAGAAGGCGAAGCCGAGGATCTGGTTGGCGCGGATCAGGCCGGCAGCCTCGGGCTGACGGGCGAGCGCCTGCGTGCCGTTGCCGAAGATGATGCCGATGCCGACGCCCGGGCCGATCGCGGCGAGGCCGTAACCGATCGAGCCGAGGTTGCCCTTGATCTGGGTGGCGGCGAGGGTGGCCTGCGCAAGAGCGGACATGCCGGTTCTTCCTTCTCTTTCAAGGACCGGTGGGGGTTGGCCACCGGATGACGGGGTGGTGGTGGGACGGCTCAGTGGTGCTCGGCGAGCGCGCCCTGGATGTAGCTGCAGGTCAGCAGTACGAAGACGTACGCCTGGACAGCCTGGATGAAGAGCTCGAAGGCGGTCATCACGAGGACCATGACGAACGAGACACCGGAGTAGGCGATGCCGATGCCGTTCAGCATGTACCAGCTGGCGATCGTGAAGAGCAGCAGCAGGGTGTGCCCGGCGAACATGTTCGCGAAGAGTCGGACGGCGTGGGTGAACGGCCGGACGATGAGGTTCGAGAAGAACTCGATCGTCATGGACAGCGGCAGCACCGCGCCGAGCGTCTTGTCGTAGCCGGTGACGTTCTTGAAGAAGCCGACGAAGCCCTGGCGCTTGAAGGTGAGCGCGACCCACGTGATGTACACGATGCCGGCCAGTGCCGCGGGGTACGAGATGATCGCGGTGACCGGGAACTGGGCGACCGGGATGATCGACCAGAGGTTCATCATCCAGATGAAGAAGAACAGCGAGACGACGAACGGAACGTACTTCTCGCCCTCCTTCTTGCCGATGGTCTCGTAGACCACTCCGCGCCGGACGAAGTCGTAGCCGGTCTCGGCAATCATCTGGAGCTTGCCCGGGACGACCTTCGGCTTGGCGAAGGCGGCCCAGAAGAAGCCCACGATGACGATCGACCCGAGCAGCGCCAGCAGCATCGTCTTGTTGAAGTACAGGTTGCTGTCCGCGTCGCCGAAGAGCGGCTTGAACAGGAACGAGTGGAGGCCCGGAGCCGGGAAGCCACACCCGTCGAACAGGTGACAGCTCGTGTCGAAAGCGAGCGTCTGCGTCGGGTCAGCACTCACCGCGGGCTCCTTCATCGTGGCGCATGGGTACGGCAACCTCGTTGTGTCGGCGCGGCGCAGGGCCGCGGTTCGGCACGGGACTGGTGTTACGGATGTGGGGGCGGCTGGGGGGCATCTCGCCTCGCGATTGAGCAGGCGTCAGCTCAGATGCCCGCGCCCGCGATGCCGCAGTTGGCACCGGACGATAGCAGCATCTCTCGTGCGCCTTTATCCCGGCCCTACCTCTCACGACGACTGTCCGGTCTTCTCAGACTTTTCAGACTTCTCGGGTTCGACGTAGAGGATCTTGGCCTTCATGTGGGCACGGGTCTGTGCGGTGATCCACGTGAGCGTGGCGACCACCAGCACGATGGCGAAGGCCCGGGGATTGAACAGCGTCGTGTTCTTGAACACGGCCATGAAGATGATCAGCAGCAGCAGCTGGGCCGCGTAGAGCATCAGGCCCATCATCTGGAACAGCTGGGGGTACGACTTCGCGGTGCGCTGCAGGACGTAGAGACCGATCCCCATGAAGAGGATCACGATCACCGTCGCGACGAGCGCCCCGATCGCCCCCTTGCCGCCCGCGACCACCCCACTGACGACGGCGGCGAGTACGCCGACGGCGGCCGTGGGTACGGCGGCCTGGGCCAGGTTCCGGGCGTCATTGGACGGCATGGCGGCAACTCCGCTTTCACAGGGGGGCAGGTGTCGTCATGGACGAGCGTAGTCCCGGTCGGAGGATCGAAGACCTCACGCTGACGGACCGTCGCTGCCGGGTCCTTCGACTCTGTCCGGGGTTCTCGTGAACCGTATCACAAACTATTTGATGAGGTCTTTACCTCGTAGGTGTGCTCGCTGTCACACATGAGAGTGAAACTGCGCGCCTGAGCGGAAACCGCGCCGTTGTGTCTGGTATTGGGGGGCTTTGGTCCCCCACGAGTTGGCAATGCTCTAGTCAGATTCTTACCTTGCCGGGGTCAGCGGGAGGTCTTGGAAGGCCGCCGGTCCAGGAAGCGCGAACGCGCACCGAGGGCGGTCGCGCCGTTGCCGGGGGCCGCGGTCGCACCGGTCACCGGGGCCTTGGCCACGCCGTTCACCGGGGCAGCGGTCACCCCGTTCACCGGGGCCGCTCCGGCGGGCACCGGGGAGCGGTACGCGTCGTCGCCCGGCTTCTCCGGCTCCTCCCGCTCGACGGACGCCGCGACCTCGGCGGTCGCCGGCGCCGGCTCCTCGGCCGGCTGGCCCGCCCCACGGCGCCGGTAGCGGGGCGGCACGAAGGCCTGCGCCCAGACGGGTGCCCGCGGCGTGAACCGCGGCAGCAGGAGCAGCACCAGGCCGACCGCGCTGAGGAACGCCACGCCGAGCACGATCCACATGGACGCCGAGTTCACCGAGTAGGCCAGCGTGCCGAAGCCGATCAGCGCCGACCAGAAGTACATGATCAGCACGGCCCGGCTGTGCGAGTGGCCGATCTCCAGCAGCCGGTGGTGCAGGTGACCGCGGTCCGCCGCGAACGGCGACTGGCCGCGCCAGGTGCGCCGCACGATCGCCAGCACCAGGTCGGCGGCCGGCACCGCGATGATGGTCAGCGGCAGCAGCAGCGGGATGTATACCGGCACCGTCTGGTGCACGGCGTTGCGCTCGGACCCGGCGAACAGGTTCATCACGTCCGGGTCGACCTGACCGGTGATCGAGATCGCGCCCGCGGCCAGCACCAGCCCGATCAGCATCGAGCCCGAGTCGCCCATGAAGATCCGCGCCGGATGGATGTTGTGCGGCAGGAAGCCCAGGCACATGCCCATCAGGATCGCGGCGAACAGCGTCGCCGGTGCGGCGGCCTCGATCCCGTACGAGTACCAGATGCGGTAGGCGTACAGGAAGAACGCCGCGGCCGCGATGCACACCATGCCGGAGGCCAGGCCGTCCAGGCCGTCCACGAAGTTCACCGCGTTGATCGTGATGACGACCAGGGCCACCGTCAGCAGCGTGCCCTGCCAGGGCGTCAGGGCCACGTTGCCGACGCCCGGGACGGGCAGCCACAGGATCGTCAGACCCTGCATGACCATGACGCCCGCGGCGATCATCTGGCCGCCCAGCTTGATCAGTGCGTCGATCTCGAACTTGTCGTCGAGCACACCGATCAGCCAGATCAGCGCGGCGCCGGAGAGCAGCGCCCGCGGCTCGTTCGACTTCGCGAAGACCTCGTTCAGGTTGGACATGTGGTCGGCGACGAGCAGCCCCGCGCACAGGCCGAAGAACATCGCGATCCCGCCGAGCCGCGGAGTGGGCTCCCGGTGCACGTCACGCGCCCGGATCTCCGGCATGGCCCCCGCCACGATCGCGAACTTCCGTACCGGCCCTGTCAGCAGGTACGTCACCGCGGCCGTGATGCAGAGCGTCAGCAGGTATTCACGCACAGGCTTCCCCACATGTCTCGCTGGCCATCACAGCCCCACACCCTAGCGAGGGACGCATATGTATGGGGACTTCCGGGTAGCGACGATGGTTGCACGCAAGGCTGTGAGCCCGACTCACAGCGGGGTGTACGACGCTGCGCCTACCCCGTCTCACCCGGGATACGGCGGAAATCTACCGGTGAGCTCGCCCACCTCGGCACGCGCCCTCCCCGCGTCCGTGACTCCGCTCACCACGCCGGCCAGCAGCGCCGCGATCCGGGTCATCTCCGCCTCGCCCATGCCCTGTGTGGTGACGGCGGCCGTGCCCAGCCGCAGCCCCCGCGCGTCACCGTGCGGCAGGGCACAGCAGTCCAGCACGATCCCGGCGGCCGCGAGCCGGCCGCGGGCGGCCTTCCCCTCGACGCCGAGCGGCGCGGTGTCGACGGTGATCAGATGCGTGTCGGTGCCGCCGGTGGTGACGGCCAGCCCCGCCTGCGCCAGCCCGGCCGCGAGAACCCGCGCATTGGCGACCACCTGATGGGCGTACGCGGTGAACGCCGGTGTTGCCGCCTCCCCGAACGCGACCGCCTTCGCGGCGACGGCGTTCATCTGCGCACCGCCCTGCGTGAACGGGAACACCGCCCGGTCGAGCCGCTCGGCCAGCTCGGGCGCACCGCACAGCAGCATCCCGCCGCGCGGCCCGCGCAGCACCTTGTGCGTGGTCGCGCACACGACGTCGGCGTACGGCACCGGGTTCGGCGCGGCTCCCCCGGCGACGAGCCCGATGGGGTGGGCGGCGTCGGCGATCAGATAGGCGCCCACCTCGTCGGCGACCTCGCGGAAGAAGGCGTAGTCGATGTGCCGGGGGTAGGCGATGGACCCGCACACGATGGCCTTGGGCCGGTGGCTGCGGGCCAGCGTCCGCACCTGGTCGTGGTCGATGAGCCCGCTCTCGGCGTCCACGCCGTACCCGACGAAGTCGAACCAGCGGCCGGAGAAGTTCGCCGGGGAGCCGTGCGTGAGGTGACCGCCGTAGGGCAGGCCCAGGGCCAGCACGGTGTCCCCGGGCCGCAGCAGCGCGGCATAGGCGGCGAGCACCGCGGACGATCCCGAGTGGGACTGCACGTTCGCGTGCGCGGCGCCGAACAGCGCCTTGGCCCGGTCGACGGCGAGCCGCTCGGCGACGTCCACGATCTCGCAGCCGCCGTGGTAGCGGCTGCCCGGATATCCCTCGGCGTACTTGTTGGCGAGCGGCGACCCGAGCGCGGCCAGCACGGCCGGCGAGCTGAAGTTCTCGGCGGCGATCAGCTGCAACGACGTCGACTGCCGGGCGAGCTCCCCCAGCAGGATCTCGGCCAGCTCAGGATCCTGCCGTCGCAGGAGGTCGCCCTCGAGGAGGGCAGGGGTGACCGACATGACGTGCTCCGGGCGGTCGGCGGTGACGTACGTCCAATGTAGGCCGGGGACAGGGCGGACGCGCGGTCTGTACGTACGACCGTGGAGCCGCCCTGCCTCACCACCGGAGGAAGCCACGCGACCGCGGGTGCGTAGGGCCTGCCGCCCCGCCTCGCCACCGCAGAAGCCTCGCGACCGGCCACGCGACCGGCGGGTACGTAGAACCTGCCGCCCCGCCTCGCCACCGCAAAGGCCTTACGGCCGGCCAACGCGACCGGCGAGTACGTAGAACCTGCCGCCCCGCCTCGCCACCGCAGAAGCCTTACGGCCGGTCACGCGGCCACGGTACGTAGCGCCTGCCGGCCCGCCTCGCCACCGCAGAAGCCTTACGGCCGGTCACGCGGCCACGGGTACGTAGGGCCTGCCGGCCCGCCTCGCCACCGCAGAAGCCTTGCGGCCGGCCACGCGACCGCGGGTACGTAGGGCCGCCCGTGCCGGTCCGCCTCGCCGCCGCAAAGGCCTTGCGACCGGTCACACGGCCGCGGGTACGTAGGGCCTGCCGGCCCGCCTCACCACCGCAGAAGCCTTGCGACCGGTCACACGGCCGCGGGTACGTGGGGGTTGCCCGCGCGGTTCCTCGCGCCCCTTGCGGGGCGCTGCACCCCCGCGCGTCCTGTGCGGGACTCCACCGTCGTCACCGGCACCGCCGTGGGCAGGCGTTCCGCAGGGCGGAACGGGTGGGCACGGCCTGCAGCGCCGGGTGCTCCCTTGGGAGACGTGGGCTTACATGCGCGCCGGGACGCCGGTCAGCGCCGTGACCACCGGGTCCAGGGCCTCGTGTATCTCGTCGCCGATGGACTGGAAGAACGGGAGGGGGGCGCCGTAGGGGTCGTAGACCTCGTCCGCCTCCGCCGTCGGTGCCAGGAGCCAGCCGCGGAGGGCCGCCGCCGCGCGGACCAGCGCTCGGGCCCGGACGACCACGCCCTCCGACGTCGGCGGCAGCGTCGCCGGGTCTATCGCGCGGACCAGCCGGGTGAACTCCTTCAGCGTGAAGGTGCGCAGGCCCGCCGAGTGGCCCATGGAGATGACCTGGGCGCGGTGGTCACGGGTGGCGGTCAGGACCAGGTCGGCCCGGATCACGTGCTCGTCGAGCAGTTCGCGGCCCACGAACCCGGACGCGTCCGCCCCGAAGTCGGCGAGGACCGCCTCGGCGTTGGCCTCCATGGGCGCGCCCTCGTGCCCCCAGGTACCCGCGCTCTCCACGACCAGCCCGCCGCCGAGGAAGGCGCCGAGCCGGTCCGTCACGAGATGGCGGGTCAGCCGCTCGGTGATCGGCGAGCGGCACACATTGCCGGTGCTGACGTGGAGGATGCGGAAGCTGTCGCGCGGCAGCCCCACGAACGTCGTCGTGATCTCCGCCGCGCTCTCCCCGTTGCCTATGCCACGCCCCGCGTCAGGGGCTGTCAATTCGCCACCTCGAGGTCGGGTACGACCTTCCGCAGCTCCTCCGCCGAGATCGCGCCCGCGCGCAGCAGCAACGGAACTTCGCGGGTGACGTCGACGATCGACGAGGGGGCGTTGCCGGGGGTCGGGCCGCCGTCGAGGTACACGGAGACGGAGTCGCCGAGCATCTCCTGGGCGGCGTCACAGGTCTCCGGGGCCGGGTGGCCGGTGAGGTTGGCGGAGGAGACGGCCATCGGGCCGACCTCGGTGAGCAGCTCGATGGCGACGGGGTGGAGTGGCATGCGCACGGCGACCGTGCCACGGGTGTCCCCCAGGTCCCACTGCAGGGACGGCTGGTGCTTGGCGACCAGCGTGAGGGCACCCGGCCAGAACGCGTCGACCAGCTCCCAGGCCAGCTCGGAGAAGTCGGTGACGAGACCGTGCAGCGTGTTCGGGGAGCCGATCAGCACAGGTGTGGGCATGTTGCGGCCCCGGCCCTTGGCGTCGAGCAGGTCGGCGACCGCCTCCGAGGTGAAGGCGTCGGCGCCGATGCCGTACACCGTGTCGGTCGGCAGCACCACCAGTTCGCCCCGGCGGACGGCGGACGCGGCCTCGCGCAGACCCGTCACGCGGTCGGTCGCGTCGTTGGTGTCGTATCGCCGTGCCATGTCTAGCGGGCCTCCTCGTACACGTACAGCTGGACGTCGGAAAACACTGCCTGCGGGGTCGGGGTGCTCACGGCAGCGCCTTGCGGGCGGTCGCGAAGCGGGGGCGCCTGTTGAGGTCCGGGTGGTCGGCCGCGTCGGCCCAGCCCCGCTCCTCGGTGAAGATCCACGGCACCTGGCCGCCCTGGGTGTCGGCGTGCTCGATGACGACGACACCGCCGGGGCGCAGCAGCCGGTGCGCGGTGCGTTCGATGCCCCGGATCAGGTCCAGGCCGTCCTCGCCGGAGAACAGGGCCAGTTCCGGGTCGTAGTCGCGGGCCTCGGGGGCGACGTACTCCCACTCGGTGAGCGGGATGTACGGAGGGTTCGAGATGACCAGGTCGACGTGGCCGTCGAGGTCGTGGAAGGCGTCCAGGGCGTCTCCCTGGCGCAGGTCGACCCTGGAGCCCGCCATGTTCTTGCGGGTCCACTGGAGCGCCTCCTCGGACAGCTCCACGGCGTGCACGCGCGAGCGCGGGACCTCCTGGGCGAGGGCGAGCGCGATGGCGCCGGAACCGGTGCACAGGTCGACGATGCGGGGCTCGACCACGTCCATGGCGCGCACGGCGTCTATGGCCCAGCCGACGACGGACTCGGTCTCCGGGCGCGGCACGAACACCCCAGGACCCACCTGGAGTTCGAGGTACCGGAAGTACGCCCGCCCGGTGATGTGCTGGAGCGGCTCGCGCTGCTCCCGGCGGGCGATGACCTCCCAGTAGCGGGCGTCGAAGTCGGAGTCCTTGACGGAGTGCAGCGCGCCCCGCTTCACGCCGTGCACGAACGCGGCGAGCTCCTCCGCGTCGTTGCGCGGCGAGGGCACGCCGGCGTCGGCCAGCCGCTGGGTGGCCTGGGCCACCTCCGCGAGCAGCAGGTTCACGCTGGTCCTCCGTGTCGTACTCAGTCGTGCATGGCTTACGCGGCCGCGAGCTTGGCCGCCGAGTCCGCGTCGACGCAGGCCTGGATCACCGCGTCGAGGTCGCCGTCCAGGACCTGGTCCAGGTTGTACGCCTTGAAGCCCACGCGGTGGTCCGAGATGCGATTCTCCGGGAAGTTGTACGTGCGGATCTTCTCGGAGCGGTCGACGGTGCGGACCTGGCTGCGGCGGGCGTCCGCGGCCTCCTTCTCCGCCTCCTCCTGCGCGGCGGCGAGCAGCCTGGAGCGCAGGATACGCAAGGCCTGCTCCTTGTTCTGCAGCTGGCTCTTCTCGTTCTGGCAGGAGGCGACGACTCCGGTGGGGATGTGCGTGATGCGCACGGCGGAGTCGGTGGTGTTGACGGACTGTCCGCCGGGCCCGGAGGACCGGTAGACGTCGATCCGCAGGTCGTTCGGGTTGATCTCGACGTCGACCTCCTCCGCCTCCGGCGTGACGAGCACACCGGCGGCCGAGGTGTGGATACGGCCCTGCGACTCGGTGGCCGGCACGCGCTGCACGCGGTGCACACCGCCCTCGTACTTCAGCCGCGCCCAGACACCCTGTCCTGGCTCGGTCGCGCCGTTGCCGCCCTTGGTCTTCACGGCGACCTGGACGTCCTTGTAGCCGCCGAGTTCGGACTCGGTGGAGTCGATGATCTCGGTCTTCCAGCCGACGCGCTCGGCGTACCGCAGGTACATGCGCAGCAGGTCGCCCGCGAACAGCGCCGACTCGTCACCGCCCGCGCCGGCCTTGATCTCCAGGATGACGTCCTTGTCGTCGGACGGGTCCCGGGGGACGAGCAGCAGGCGCAGCTTCTCGGTGAGCTCGTCGCGCTGCTTGTCCAGCTCCTTGGCCTCGGCGGCGAAGTCGGGGTCGTCGGCGGCCAGTTCACGCGCGGTCTCGATGTCGTCGCCGGTCTGCTTCCAGGAGCGGAACGTGGCGACGATCGGGGTGAGTTCGGCGTAGCGCTTGTTCAGCTTGCGCGCGTTGGCCTGGTCAGCGTGGACCGACGGGTCGGCGAGCTTCTTCTCCAGGTCTGCGTGCTCGACGACGAGTTCCTCGACGGCCTCGAACATTTTTGGCTCCTGATACTGCTACGGCGTGGGGAAGGGAAGGCGGGCGACCAAAAACGCCGGTCCCGGGCACGCCCTCGCAGGGGCGTGGCCGTGGACCGGCGAAATGGGGCTCGCTACTTCTTGGAGCCGGCGGCAGCCTTGCCGAAGCGGGCCTCGAAGCGGGCCACGCGGCCACCGGTGTCGAGGATCTTCTGCTTGCCCGTGTAGAACGGGTGGCACTCGGAGCAGACCTCGGCACGGATGGTGCCGCTCGTGATCGTGCTGCGGGTGGTGAACGACGCGCCACAGGTGCAGCTGACCTGCGTCTCGACGTACTCGGGGTGGATCTCGCGCTTCAAGGTGTCTCCTAGATATCGGGAGGGCACCGGGTCGCTGCCGCGGGTTTGCGGGGCGTGAACCGGGGCCGACGTACCAGTCTGCCAGGGCTGGCCGTATCTCCCAAAACCGGGGGGCTTTGATCTTTATTCCGGGGCGGGGAGGAGGGTGCGCCTACGGGGGTGCCACGCTTTCGTCGGGTGCGAGTGCGGGTGCGTGGAGGCCGGTCGCGCGGTTCCCCGCGCCCCTTGCGGGGGCGGGTCGGTGGACCCACCCTCCCGCGGGCGCGGGGAACCGCGCGAGCAGCCACGGATCACCCGCAGCCGGACTACGACGTCACGACCCCCTTGGCCTGCCCCGTCGCCGTCCCCTTCGTGGCGGACGCCGGGATCGGCCGGTCGTTCTCCAGGGCCTTCCACACCAGCTTGGCCTTCGCCTCGGCCACGACCACCCTGTTCGGGTTCGACGGGTCGTACTCCACCGGCATGGTGACCATGCGCATGTTCTTGGAGCTGATCGACTTCAGGCCGTTCGCGAAGTCGGCCAGGGAGTTCACCGAGCCGAGGTCGGAGTCGGTGGTGACCGCCTTCGTCGCGGTGTCCGCCAGGTCGTACAGCTTCTTGGGGCTGGAGAAGACGCCCACTTGCTTGACCTGGTCGATGAGGGCCTTGACGAACGCCTGCTGGAGCTGGATGCGGCCCAGGTCGGAGCCGTCGCCGACGCCGTGCCGGGTGCGGACGAGGCCGAGGGCCTGCCTGCCGTCGAGCGTGTGGGTGCCGGCCTTGAGGTCGAGGTGGCTCTCCCGGTCGTCGATCGCCTTCGTCGTGGTGACCTGGACACCGCCGAGCTCGTCGATGAGCTTCTGGAAGCCGGAGAAGTCGACCTCCAGATAGTGGTCCATCCGGATGCCGGTCATCGCCTCGACGGTCTTGACCGCGCAGGCCGCGCCGCCCGTGGAGTACGCGGAGTTGAACATGACTCCGGTCGCGGCGGAGTGGGTGGTGCCCTGCGCGTCGGTGCAGGCGGGGCGGTCGATCAGGGTGTCCCGGGGGACGGAGACCACGGCGGCCTTCTTGTGGCCCTTGTAGACGTGGACGATCATCGCCGTGTCGGAGCGGGCGCTGCCGTCGTCCGCGCCGCCGCCGAGCTTCTTGTTGGCGCCGGAACGCGTGTCCGAGCCCAGGACCAGGATGTTCTCGGAACCGTTGTCGACCTTCGCGGGCCGGTCGGAGCCGAGCATCTGGTTGATGTCGACGGTCTTGAGGTTGCCGTTGAGCCTGAAGTACAGGTAGCCGACACCGGCGCCGCCGAGAACGAGGATGCCGGCCGCCGTCCAGGCCGTGACGCGCAGCGCCCTGCGGCCCGCCTTGCGGGACCTGCGGTGGCCACTGGCCTGCGGACCGGGCCCGGGTATGCCCGGACCGGGCGTGCTCTCGGCGGACATGGGCTCCTCTGTTCTCGTACGACTGGTCGGTTACCCCCTGCTTTCAGGGCCAGGCCCGGCGTACCAGGATCATCGGCGCGTACCGGACCATCGTCGCTCCGCCTGGTCAGACGGCGAAACTCGGGAAAGGGTTGCACGACGCAGTGTGCCCACCGCGTGGAGCGGTGGGCACACTCGGTGACCGGGCAAGTGGGGCGAGCCCCCACTCACCAGGTATTTCAGCCGAAGATGTCGTACTGCTGGAAACCGGTACCGAGCGACTTCCTTGTGCCGAAGATCTCACTGGTCGCCTTGCCGGTACCCGGGTACAGGTACAGCGTGCCGCCGGTGGTGCGGGCCAGGAAGTCGGCCTTGCCGTCGCCGGTGAGGTCACCGACAGCGGCCAGGGTGTTGTAGCCGGTCCAGCCGGTGCGGACCTTCACCCGGGCCGAGAAGAGGCCGGTGCCGGACTTGCCGGTGCCCTTGTACAGGTACAGGTCGCCGCCGCTGCTCTTGCGGGCCAGCAGGTCGGCCTTGCCGTCGCCGTTGAAGTCGCCGAAGCCGCGCAGCTGGTTGTACTGGCTCCAGCCGCCGCCGATCCTGACGCGCGCGGCGAAGGTGCCGTTGCCCTTGCCCGGGTACAGCCACAGCACGCCGCTGGAGTCCTCGGAGAGCACGTCCGGCAGGTAGTCGCCGGTGAGGTCGCCGGGGATGACGACGGCCTTGCGGGTCTTCCAGTTGGTGAAGAGCTTCGTCGTGACCCAGGACGCGCTGGTCTGGGCGCTGTTCAGCACCACGTGGTCCCAGTAGACGTCACCGGAGGACGCCAGCCGGTAGACCATGTCCTGGAAGCCGTCCCGGTTGAGGTCGGCCTGGAGGATGACGTTGACCCCACTCCAGTCACCCCAGGAGACGCGGGAGGCGAGCGAGGTGCCCTTGGAGTCCAGTTCGTAGCCGACCTTGGTCGACGACTTGCGGGCGAACAGGTCCGCCTTGTTGTCGTAGTGCTTGGTGAACAGGCTCAGGTTGGTGTCGGCGATCTGCGCGTAGGCGGCGCCGACGTAGGCGCTGACCTTCGTGAAGACGGCGTAGGCGCCCTTGGCGACGCAGTCCTCGACACCCCAGGAGACCACGCCGACGATCCGGCCGCCGACGACCAGCGGGCCGCCAGAGTCGCCGTTGCAGGTGGTCGTCGTGCCGGTGTCGCTGCCGGTGGCGGCCGTGCCCGCGCAGACCATGTGGCCCTTGACGAAGTCGGTGCTGCCGTAGGCGGCGGTGCAGGTGGCGTCCGGGTCGATCGGCAGCGTGGCCGTCTTCAGCGTGTCGGAGATGTCGTCCGTGGTGGAGCTGGTGCGGCCCCAGCCGTAGACCTTGGCGGTCTTGGCGGGCGTGCCCGTGTACGACGCGGTGTCGGTGTTCGTCGTCATGCGGATCGGGGTCGCCTTGACGGGGGCCGCCAGGGTGAGCACGGCGATGTCGTTGTTGGGGGCGCCGTGGGCCGACAGGCTGTACGACGGGTGGTTCCACTGGCGCAACACGGCGGTGGCGGTGCCGCCGTGCAGGTTGGCGGTGCCGTCGCTGTTGGTGGTGGGCAGCGAGGCGGTGCCGGTGACGACCGCGGAGTCCGTGGTGCTCCACTTGAAGCCCTTGACGCAGTGCGCGGCGGTGAGGATCTTCGTGGGCGAGATGACCGAGCCGCCGCAGAAGAAGCCGGAGTCGGTGCTCGCGTCGTAGTACCAGAGCTGGGCCATCCACGGCGCCGCGGAGATGGTGGTCGTACCGCCACCGATGATCTTCGGCGAGACGGCCGAACCGCTCGCGGTGGCGGTCGACTTCTGCGTGGACGTCGTACCGCTGTCGGCGGTGACCGCACGGGCGATCCGCTTGTTCAGGACGGCTTGCGACGGCGTGCTGACGACCGGCTTGGCCGTGGGCACCGGCTGGGTGGCCGCGCTGGCGGAGGTCGAGATCAGTGCGGCCGTGACGGCGGCGGCGATTCCGGCCGCGGCCACGGGCAGAGCGAAACGTATCCGGCGTCTGTGACGACCGCTCCCGGACGTGGGTGTACCCACCTAAGTCCCCCCTCGGGATAAGGCGTTCGTGTGTCGGTCGATTGACCGAAGGCGCGATCGTACCCCGGGAGAAAAACGCAAGGAACCGCCCCCTGCGCATTGCAGGAGGCGGTTCCTGTGCGCGCCCCGAAGGGGCGCGGGACTGCGTCCAGTGTGCGGCTGTCGCCGCGTGGGCGCGACCAGCCACGGCGAACCCGCGGCCGACGTACGACCGTCAGTCGCCGTTACCGGGCGTCGGCGTCGTCTTCTGGATCTGCATCAGGAACTCGGCGTTCGACTTCGTCTGCTTCATCTTGTCGAGGAGCAGTTCGACCGCCTGCTGCTGGTCGAGGGCGTGCAGCACCCGGCGCAGCTTCCAGACGATGGCGAGCTCGTCGGGGGCGAGCAGGATCTCTTCCTTACGGGTGCCGGACGCGTCCACGTCCACCGCCGGGAAGATGCGCTTGTCGGCGAGCTTGCGGTCGAGCTTGAGCTCGGCGTTGCCGGTGCCCTTGAACTCCTCGAAGATGACCTCGTCCATGCGGGACCCGGTGTCCACCAGGGCGGTGGCGAGGATGGTCAGCGAGCCGCCGTCCTCGATGTTGCGGGCCGCACCGAAGAAGCGCTTCGGCGGGTACAGGGCGGTCGAGTCGACACCACCGGACAGGATGCGGCCGGAGGCCGGCGCCGCCAGGTTGTAGGCACGGCCCAGACGGGTGATCGAGTCGAGCAGCACGACGACGTCGTGGCCCAGCTCCACCAGACGCTTGGCGCGCTCGATGGCGAGCTCGGCGACCGTGGTGTGGTCCTCGGCCGGGCGGTCGAAGGTCGAGGAGATGACCTCGCCCTTGACCGACCGCTGCATGTCGGTGACCTCTTCCGGACGCTCGTCGACCAGGACGACCATCAGGTGGCACTCGGGGTTGTTGTGCGTGATCGCGTTGGCGATCGCCTGCATGATCATGGTCTTGCCGGTCTTCGGCGGGGCCACGATCAGACCGCGCTGGCCCTTGCCGATCGGCGACACGAGGTCGATGATCCGGGTGGTCAGCACGCCCGGGTCGGTCTCCAGACGGAGCCGGTCCTGCGGGTAGAGCGGGGTCAGCTTGTTGAACTCCGGGCGGCCGCGGCCGTGTTCGGGCGCCATGCCGTTGACGGAGTCCAGGCGGACCAGCGCGTTGAACTTCTCGCGCCGCTCGCCCTCCTTGGGCTGGCGGACCGCGCCGGTGATGTGGTCGCCCTTGCGCAGGCCGTTCTTGCGGACCTGGGCGAGGGAGACGTACACGTCGTTCGGGCCGGGCAGGTAGCCGGAGGTCCGGATGAACGCGTAGTTGTCGAGGATGTCGAGGATGCCCGCGACGGGGATCAGGACGTCGTCCTCGGCCAGCTGCGGCTCGGCGCCGCCGATCTCGTCACGGCCGCGGCGGCCACGGCGGTCGCGGTAGCGGCCGCGACGGCCACGGCGTCCGCCGTCGAAGTCGTCGTCGTCCTGCGGCCCGGCGTTCCGGTCCTGACGGCCGCCGCCCTGCTGCTGCGGCTGCTGCTGACGGTCCTGCCGGTCCTGCTGACGGTCCTGGCGGCCGCCCTGGCCGCCGCCCTGCTGCTCGTCGCCCTTGTTGCGGCGGTCGCGGTCACGGCCGCGGCGGTCGCGACGGCCGCGGCCCTCGTCACCGGCGTCGGCGCGGGCGTCGCCCTGCTGCTGGGACTGCGCGGGCGTCTCGGCCTTCGCCTCGGACCGCGCCTCGGCGGCGATGGTCTCGGCGCCGGTGGCGGTGGGGCTGCCGGCCTCGGCGGTGGCCCGGCGACGGCGGCGCTCGGCCGGGGCGTCGTCCCCGTCGCGCTCTGCCTCGCCCGCGCGGCCGGCCGGCTGACCGGGGATCTCGATCTGCTGCTGGGCCACGGCCTTCTCGGCGGGGGCCTCGGCGGCCTGCTCCGCCTTCTTCTCGGCTGCCTCGTCACCCGTGCGGGCCTTGGAGGTCGCGCGGCGCTTCGGCTTGGTCTCGGTGGCGGTCTCGGCCTTGGCGGAAGCTCCGCCTCCGGCCTGCGCCTCCTTGATGACCTCGATCAGCTGGCTCTTGCGCATCCGCGCGGTGCCCCTGATACCGAGGCCGGATGCGACCTGCTGAAGCTCGGCCAGCACCATGCCCTCGAGGCCGGTACCGCGGCGCCGCCGGGAGCCGGCACCGGAGGCAGGCGCGGAAGCGTCCGTGGCGGGCGCGGCAGCGGTCTCCTCGACACGTGCGCCCATCAGATCGGTGGTGTCGCTCACGAAGGGTCCTTCCCTGGAGCGGACGTCGGCCTGTCTGGCTCGGCGACCGGTTGTGCTGTCCGGCTTTCGGTCCTTGCTTGTGTGGACCGTGCCGGGGCGGTGGTCCGCCAATGCGGCGGAAGAAATATCTGGTGACGGCGCTTCCGACGAGCCGTGGCACCCGGTGTCACGTGGCGTGGTAGCACCTGTTCCGGAGCGTGCCCAGCGGCCCTCTCAGTGCCCGGGTACGGCGTACTGCCCAGGTACGTCATACAGAACGCTGAGTGGCTTGGGAGACTCCCGGAAGAATGTCTGTCCCGAAGGGGGACACGAAGCACCTCGCCATGGTGAGGTCGGGTGCAGACTTGAGGTTAACACTACCGGATCCAACAAACATTCCCCCTCTCCAAATCCGGCAATCGTGCGCGTCACATGTCGCTGGAGGGCGCGAGCGGCAGCACGCTCGCTCCCTGAAGGTCCAGGTCGAGCCGGTTGGCGGCCCAGCCCGCACCCGCCAGGGCCTGCACCTTTTCGGCACTGCCGGCGTCGGCGAGCGCCATCACGGTGGGTCCGGCGCCGGAGATGACGGCCGGGACGCCGTCGGCGCGCAGCCGCTCCACCAGGGCGGCGCTCTCCGGCATCGCGGGGGCGCGGTACTCCTGGTGCAGACGGTCCTCGGTGGCGGGCAGCAGCAGCTCGGGGCGCCGGGTGAGGGCCTCGACGAGCAGGGCGGCGCGGCCCGCGTTGGCGGCGGCGTCGACGTGCGGCACGGTGCGCGGGAGCAGTCCGCGCGCGGTCTCCGTCAGGACCGGCTTCCCGGGCACGAAAACCACCGGAACGATGGAATCGCTGGGCTCCATCCTGATCGCGCGGGCGGCGCCGGACTCCATCCAGGAGAGCGTGAAGCCGCCGAGCAGGCAGGCCGCGACGTTGTCGGGGTGGCCCTCGATCTCGGTCGCGAGCTCAAGCAGGGCCGTGTCGTCGAGGCGGGCCTCGCCGCCTATGGTCACGGCACGCGCGGCGACGATGCCCGCGCAGATGGCGGCGGAGGAGGAGCCGAGGCCGCGGCCGTGCGGGATGCGGTTGGCGCACACGATCTCCAGGCCGCGGGGCTGTCCGCCCAGCAGGTCGAAGGCGGTGCGCAGGGAGCGTACGAGAAGGTGGCTCTCGTCACGTGGCAGCGTCTCGCTGCCCTCCCCCGCGATGTCGATGTGCAGCCCGGAGTCGGCCACCCGGACGACGACGTCGTCGTAGAGCCCCAGCGCGAGGCCCAGGGCGTCGAAGCCCGGGCCGATGTTGGCGCTGGTGGCAGGGGTGCGCACCCGGACGGCGGCGGCGCGGAACGCTGGACCGGCCATCGCTCGATGACTCTCCTTGAGCTGCGTGATGGTCGAATGACATTCGATAGGTACGTGGGGGACCCTCGGGCCGTGGAGACGGCGCGGCACCGCGCCATATGCGGAGGCATATGCAGCGGGCGGGTTCGGTACAGCCTATCGAAGGAAGGTTCTGTGGCGACATAGGGCGCACAGGAGGCGCACGATGCGTGTCGTAAGCCCCCTGTGCCCCCTCCCTAGGGAGTTCCCTGTCCGGGACACCCTCGCGGACGCCCTCGGGACACCCACGCGGACGCCCTCGGGTCACCCTCGGGTCGCCCTCGGTGATTCTCTAGGCGAGACCCAGCCGCTCGGCCGCGGCGGCCGCGTCGACCGGCACGGTGACCGGCTGCGGGGCGCCCGCGACGGCCCAGTCGGGGTCCTTCAGGCCGTTCCCGGTGACCGTGCAGACGATCCGCTGGCCCGGGTCGACCTTGCCCTGCTCGGCGGCCTTGAGCAGACCGGCGACGGACGCGGCGGAGGCGGGCTCCACGAAGACGCCCTCCTGCGCGGCCAACAGCCGGTACGCGCGCAGGATCTCACGGTCCGTCACCTCGTCGATGAGGCCGTCGGACTCGTCCCGGGCGGCGAGCGCGAACTGCCAGGAGGCGGGGTTGCCGATGCGGATCGCGGTGGCGATCGTCGAGGGGTCCTTGACGATCTCGCCGCGCACGATCGGGGCGCTGCCGGCGGCCTGGAAACCCCACATCCGGGGGGTCCGGGCGGAGATGCCGTCGGCGGCGTACTCCCTGTACCCCTTCCAGTACGCGGTGATGTTGCCCGCGTTGCCGACCGGCAGGACGTGGATGTCGGGCGCGTCGCCGAGCATGTCGACGATCTCGAAGGAGGCCGTCTTCTGGCCCTCGATACGCACCGGGTTGACCGAATTGACCAGTGCCACCGGGTAGTTCTCGCTCAGTTTGCGGGCGAGGGTGAGGCAGTCGTCGAAGTTGCCGTCGACCTGGAGGATCTTCGCGCCGTGCACGAGGGCCTGGCCCATCTTGCCGAGCGCGATCTTGCCCCGCGGGACGAGCACGGCGGAGACCATGCCCGCGCGCACGGCGTACGCGGCGGCGGAGGCGGAGGTGTTGCCGGTGGAGGCGCAGATGACGGCCTGCGCGCCCTCCTCCTTGGCCTTGCTGATGGCCATGGTCATGCCGCGGTCCTTGAAGGACCCGGTCGGGTTCGCGCCCTCCACCTTCAGGTGGACTTCGCAGCCCGTGCGCTCGGAGAGCACCTGCGCGGGCACGAGGGGCGTGCCGCCCTCACGGAGCGTCACGACCGGCGTGGTGTCGGAGACGGGCAGCCGGTCCCGGTACTCCTCGATGATTCCGCGCCACTGGTGGGTCATTGCTGGTTACTCTCCTTCAACCCGCATGATGCTGGCGACACCCCGCACGGTGTCGAGCTTGCGCAGCGCCTCGACGGTCCCGGAGAGGGAGGCGTCGGAGGCCCGGTGGGTGACGACGACGAGGGAGGCCTCGCCGTCCTTGCCGGTCTGCCGAACCGTATCGATGGAAACCCCGTGCTCGGCGAAGACGGTGGCGACCTGGGCGAGAACACCCGGTTTGTCGGCGACGTCGAGGCTGATGTGGTAGCGCGTGACGACATCGCCCATGGGCGACACGGGCAGGCCGGCGTACGCCGACTCGCCGGGCCCCGTTGCCCCGCTGAGCCGGTTGCGGCAGACGGCGACCAGGTCGCCGAGGACCGCGGAGGCGGTCGGGGCGCCACCGGCGCCGGGACCGTAGAACATGAGCTGCCCGCTGGCGTCGGACTCCACGAAGACGGCGTTGTACGCGCCGCGCACGGAGGCGAGCGGATGGGTCAGCGGAATCATGGCGGGGTGCACGCGGGCGGTCACCGAGCCGCCGTGGTCGGCGCGCTCGCAGATGGCGAGCAGCTTGATGGTGCAGCCCATGTTCTTGGCGGAGGCGAAGTCGGCGGCGGTGACCTCGGTCATGCCCTCGCGGTAGACGTCGTCGAGCCGGACGCGCGAGTGGAAGGCGATGCCGGCGAGGATGGCGGCCTTGGCGGCGGCGTCGAACCCCTCGACGTCGGCGGTCGGGTCGGCCTCCGCGTACCCGAGGGCGGTCGCCTCGTCGAGGGCCTCCTGGTACCCGGCGCCCGTGGAGTCCATCTTGTCGAGGATGAAGTTGGTCGTCCCGTTGACGATCCCGAGCACCCGGTTGACCTTGTCGCCGGCCAGGGACTCGCGCAGCGGCCGGATCAGCGGGATGGCACCGGCGACGGCGGCCTCGTAGTAGAGGTCCCTGCCGTGCTGCTCGGCGGCCGCGTGCAGGGCGGCGCCGTCCTGGGCGAGCAGGGCCTTGTTGGCCGACACGACGGACGCGCCGTGCTCGAAGGCGGTGGTGATGAGGGTGCGGGCGGGTTCGATCCCGCCGATGACCTCCACCACGACGTCGATGTCGCCGCGTTTGACGAGCGCGGTGGCGTCGGTGGTGACCAGGTCCGGGTCGATGCCCGCACGGACCTTGGAGGGCCGTCGTACGGCGACACCGGCCAGTTCGACCGGGGCGCCGATCCGCTGGGCGAGGTCGTCGGCGTGCGTCGTCATGATGCGTGCCACCTCTGAGCCGACGACCCCACAGCCCAGCAGCGCCACCTTCAGCGGACGCGTACGCATCATCCGACCTCGTTTCCTCATACCGTCTACGGTTGGACCAGTCTCACTCACCGGACGGGAGTTTCTACCCTTCGTCCGGATCGTGAGACATCTATTTCATTGTGCGGCGATGGCAGACAGGAGATCTTCCTCCCGCACCGTCCCCCTCCTCATCCGCCCGTCATCCGACGTCGAGCCGGAGCAGGTCCTCCTCCGTCTCCCGCCGGACGATCACCCGGGCCGCGCCGTCCCGCACCGCGACGACGGGCGGCCGGAGCACGTGGTTGTAGTTGCTGGCCATGGAACGGCAGTAGGCGCCGGTGGCCGGTACGGCGATGAGGTCACCGGGTGCCAGATCGCCCGGCAGGAACGCGTCCTTCACCACGATGTCCCCGCTCTCGCAGTGCTTGCCGACGACGCGGGCGAGCATCGGCTCGGCGTCGCTGGTCCGGGACACCAGCGCGACGCTGTACTCGGCGTCGTAGAGCGCGGTGCGGATGTTGTCGGACATGCCGCCGTCGACGGAGACGTAGGTGCGGAGGTTGTCGAGCGGCTTGATGGTGCCGACCTCGTAGAGGGTGAAGGCGGTGGGACCGACGATGGCCCGCCCCGGCTCCACGGAGATCCGGGGCGTGCGCAGCCTGGCGGCCTCGCACTCCCGGGTCACGATCTCGGTGAGCGCCTTGGCGATCTCGTGCGGCTCGCGCGGGTCGTCGTCACTCGTGTACGCGATCCCGAGCCCGCCGCCCAGGTCGATCTCGGGCAGCTCGACCCCGTGCTCGTCCCGGATGTCCTTGAGCAGCCCGACCACGCGGTGCGCGGCGACCTCGAACCCCGACATGTCGAAGATCTGCGACCCGATGTGCGAGTGGATCCCGATGACCTCGAGCCCGTCGAGCTGCAGCGCCCGCCGCACGGCCTCCGCGGCCTGCCCGCCGGCCAGCGGAATCCCGAACTTCTGGTCCTCGTGGGCGGTGGCGATGAACTCGTGCGTGTGCGCCTCGACACCCACGGTGATGCGGATCTGCACGCGCTGCCGCGTGCCGAGCTCCCGCGCGATGTGGGCGACCCGCACGATCTCCTGGAAGGAGTCGAGCACGATCCGCCCGACACCGGCCTCGACGGCCCTGCGGATCTCCCCCTCCGACTTGTTGTTGCCGTGGAAGGCGATCCGGTCGGCGGGCATACCCGCGGACAGCGCGGTGGCCAGCTCCCCGCCGGAACACACGTCCAGGTTGAGCCCTTCCTCGTGCAGCCAGCGCACGACGGCCCGTGACAGGAACGCCTTCCCGGCGTAGAACACGTCGGCGTCCGGTCCGAAGGCGGTGCGCCAGGCGCGCGCCCGGGCCCGGAAGTCGTCCTCGTCGAGGACGTAGGCGGGAGTGCCGAACTCCTCGGCGAGGGTCTTCACGTCGGCACCGCCGACGGTGACGACGCCGTCGGCGTTCCGGGTGACGGTCTGGGCCCACACCTTTGGGTCGAGGGCGTTGAGATCGGTGGGCGGGGCGGCGTAGTGCCCCTCGGGCAGGACGTCGGCGTGCCGGGGCCCGGCGGGGTGCGCGGAACGGCTCATTGCTCTTCGGGCTCTCTCAGAGGTGATCGGGTGCGTCGATGCCGAGCAGGGACAGGCCGCCGGCCAGCACCGTCCCGGCGGCTTCGGCGAGGGCGAACCGGGCGCGGTGGGCGGCCGAGGGTTTCTCGTCGCCGTGGGGCAGCACGGTCGGCAGGAACGGCAGCGCGGCGTCGGCGACGGTGACGAGGTGCCGGGCGAGCCGGTCGGGGGCGCGATGGACGGCCGCGCCGGTGAGGATGCGGGGGTAGTCGGCGAGGGCGGTGACGAGACCGCCCGGGGCGTCGGGAACGTCGCCGGGCACGGCACCGAACCCGAGCCGCCCCGCTCCCCGCCCGACGGCCCGCACCCGGGCGTGCGCGTACCGGACCCGGAACAGCGGGTTGCTCTCCCGCTGCACCAGATGATCGGCGGTGATGCGGGGCCGGTCGTGGGCGGCGGGATGCAGCAGGGCCCACTGGGCGGCGTCGGGCCCGAGCGGCGCGGGATCCTCGGGCGCCGGAACGGGCCGGAGACTGACGGGCTCCCCGTGCTCGACCTCACCACGGCCGCCCTGCGTCGCGACGATCCTGACCACGGCGTCGGCGACGACCTCGGCCCGCACGTCGTACGGCACCCGGAGCGCGACCACCTGACCGGCGAGGGCGTCGCCGTGCCCGTAGCCGGCTCCGAGACGGCGGATCTCCCCGACCAGGGTGGCGGTCGGCGACGAGGCGGAACTGAGCGAAATGTTGAGGAACCCGGGCCCGGTCACGACGACGTCCTCGACGCCGGCGCACTCCGCGAGCAGCGGCACCAGGATCTCCGCGACCAGTGCAGGCGGCTGCCCGGCGGGCCCGGCGAGCTGCAACGCGACGTTGGTGGCGTAGTCCCCGCAGCCACCCGGCCCCGGCGGCGTCACCACGACCCGCTCCGGCACGGCCACATCGAGCTCCCCGGCGTCCACGGCACGGCGCACCGCGCGCAGGACGGTACGGGAGAGCTCGACGGGAGTCACGGGACAAGCGTAGGGGAGGAGGGGGGTGGGTATGCGAGCCGGTTTGGCCAGGCTTCCGGCATGTGGACGGTGCGGCGGGGGCAGCGGGGCGACGCCGCGGCGGCACCGGGGGCGACGCCGCAGGGGCAGCGAGGGGGACGCCGCGGCGGCAAGGAGGGGGGCGCCGCGGCGGCAGCGAGGGGGCGCCCGGAGAGGCACCGGAGCTCAGGGACAGACGCAGCGGGGATCAGGGATAGGCGGGGTTGCCCCCGGCCCGCTCCCCCGAGAAGTGGACCTCGTCCCCCTCGCCCCTGCTCCGCCGCCGACGCTCGATCAACTCCCGCACCACCTGGACGAGTTCCGCGGGCTCGAAGGGCTTGGCGAGAAACGCGTCGACGCCGACGTCGAGACCGGTCTCGACCTCGTGCTGCGTGCAGGCGCTGACGATGGCGAGCGGAAGATCGTGGGTCCGCGGATCCGCACGCAGCTGGGCAGCGGTCCGCAGCCCGTCGAGCCGAGGCATCACGACGTCGAGGGTGATCACGTCGGGACGCACCCGATGAACGACATCCAGACACTCGGCACCGTCGGCCGCGGTCACGACCTCGATACCCTCCAGTTCGAGATTGACCCTGATCAGCTGCCGGATGACCTTGTTGTCGTCCACAACAAGCACCCGGCCCGACGCCCCTGGCACAACTCGAGAGTAGGTCCGGACCGGCCACCGCGTCCGGGTTTTCCCGACTTCCACCCCCTCCGGGCGAGCACCCCCGCGAAACCCGTTCCTGATCACCCCGACCGAGCTGGTAGTGTTCTACCCGTCGCCGCGAGCAACAGCTCAAAGCCAGACGCCCCCGTAGCTCAGGGGATAGAGCAACGGCCTCCGGAGCCGTGTGCGCAGGTTCGAATCCTGCCGGGGGCACCCCTTATGAGGTGCCCAAAGACCCCGTCACCAGCGGAAACGCTGAGGCCGGGGTCTTCTTGCATGTGCAGGCGTATGCGGCGTTGGGCAGCACTATGACGGCCTCTGTGGACTATTTGTGGACAGGATCTTGGAGCATCGACCCAGGTCAGCCCACCGATTCAGCCGAAGCCCATTATCCGGCGTCCGGCCACTCTTCGGGAGCATGAGGCGGCTCGGGCTCGTTCAGCCGCTCGGCCTGCCGGGCGTTCTCCCCTCGCAGGCTCGTCAACCACGGCCAGAGATCCGGGAGGGACTGCTCAGGACAGGCAAGACGATGCTCGATGCGGCACCGCTGGAACGGCTCGGCAGGACAGACGCCGTACACCGCCACTCGCCCGTCGGACGTCTCGATCCACCGGTACTCCGCCGGCACCAGGTGGGCGAGCGGAGCCATGTCGGGCTCCAACAGCACCCAGTCGTGTTCGATCGTCGCCACGCGTTCCTGTGGCAGACCGCAGTACGGGCACATCAGCCGTGACTCGCCCAGCCTGCGCGTCGACTTTTTGGAAGCCCCCATATAGCGAGGGTCGGCACTCTGTCCGACCGCGCGTAGAGGGCGAATCGGACGGGACGCCTGGGGTGCCCGGGCAGCAGCGAGAGGGAAAGTGACGCGAAAGGTGCATCCAGCAACCGACGGCTTAGGGAGTGCGGCCGGTACACGACGAAGCCCCCAACCCGTAAAGGCAAGTTCTACTGATCCCCGCAACACCCTGGAGTTCAGGGAGCTGCGGGGATCGTGGATTTCGAGGTGTTGAAGGCGAGGTTCTTCGAGGCGCTGGACCGGGAGGGCGGCAGCGTTACCCTGGCGGCTCGGGCAGTCGGGGTGAACCGCAACACGGCGTTCGGGTGGGCCCGTAAGGCCGGTGTCCGCGGTCGTGGGAAGCCCGGCAGGTCTGGCCATCAAGGCCGGGCGGAGTACGAGCGGCTGCGTGCGGCTGGAGTTCGGCGCCGGGATGCCGCCGCGCAGGTCGGCGTCCACGAGCGCACCGCCGAGGACTGGGACCAGGGCATCCGCCAGATCGGCCACTCCCGGCTGCGTCCTGACGGACGCTTGATCGTCTATAAGACCGGTGTGACCATCATCAAGCCGCCGCTTCTCGCAGCGGTCGACGCGCAGCTGCACCCCCGGTTTCTGACCGTGACCGAGCGGGAGACGATCGCTGACATGCACCGGGCCGGCCACTCGTTGAGGGCGATAGGGCGGGCTCTGGGGCGGCCGGCGTCCACGGTCAAGCGGGAGATCGACACCCGGGCGGTCGACGGCGTCTACCGGCCGCACAGGGCCCAGCGGGCATGGGCCGAGAGCCGCGCCCGGCCCAAGGCATCCAAGCTCGCCGCAGACGGTCCGCTGCGTCGATACGTTGAGGACAGGCTGCGCGAACGCTGGTCACCGGAGCAGATCAGTCACACTGCGGCCATCGAGTTCCCCGACGACGAGAGTATGCGGGTGAGTCCGGAGACGATCTACCAGGCCATCTACGTCCAGGCCCGAGGCGGCCTGCGCCGCCAGGTCGCGGTCGCGCTGCGCACCGGGCGCACCCGCCGCAAGCCTCACCGCAGCCCGGAGCAGCGCACTCGCCGCTTCTTCGACGAGATGGTGATGATCTCCGAGCGGCCGCCGGAGGTTGAGGACCGAGCGATTCCCGGTCATTGGGAAGGCGATCTGATCGTCGGCCCACGCAGCGAGAGCGCGATAGTGACCCTGGTCGAGCGCTCCACCCGCTACGTCATGCTCGGACATCTGCCCGGCGGACACACGGCCGGGGAAGTCCGCGATGTGCTGGTGCCGCTGATCCAGGCCCTGCCCGAGCACTTGCGCGGTTCGCTGACCTGGGATCAGGGCTGCGAAATGGCCGCGCACAAGCAGTTCACCGTGGCCACCGGCGTGCCGGTCTACTTCTGCGACCCCCACTCGCCCTGGCAGCGCGGCTCGAATGAGAACACGAACGGCCTGCTTCGGCAGTACTTCCCCAAGGGCACCGACCTGTCCGCGCACAGTCCCGCAGACCTTGAACACGTCGCCCAGCAGCTCAACGGTCGGCCACGCAAGACGCTCGGCTGGAGAACCCCAGCCGAGCGTCTGCGTGATCTACTGATGGCCGCATAAGCCATCAGGTGTTGCGGGGATCCCGAGAATCCGCCAAAGGCTGGGGGCTGTTCGCCGAGCGACCCAATTCACTCGTACTCGCTCAGGAGATCTTCAATCTTCCGGTTGGCGATCTCCTGCCGCCCGTCGATGCACTTCGCATAGCGGCCGAGCAGGACTTCAACGCTGTTTCCTGCCCGCTGGGCCACCTCGGTCGGGTCTACGCCGGAGTTGAGCCAGGTGGATAAGGCCGAGTGCCGGAGGTCGTACGGCCGAGCAGCGAGTGGTGATTCGACCGCGGCCGGCGGAAAGGCCAGCGTCCGAGCCTCCTGCCAAACGCGGTAGTACGTCGACGAGCCGACCACTCCCCCACGCTCGTTCGTGAACAACCGCCCGTCCTCAGCAGTGCCGAAGGTGTCGAGGTGCTGCTTGAGAATGACGACGAGCTGAGGCGGAATCGGAACGAGCCGGACCTCCTCGGCAGGGCGATTCTTGAGACCCCGGTCGTCGTGAGTCTCGCCCGAGTCCGTCCACTGCTTTCCGGCACTGGGCCGCGTCCGGTTCAAGAGCGCCGTACCCCAGCCGCGTTCTGGCAGCTTCAGGTCTGCTTCGCTGAGCGCCACCGCCTCAGCCGGCCGGAAGGCTCCGTAGTACATGCAGGCGAACAGGCCGACGAGTCGACGACCGCGGGCCCGGTCGTACCCGCCGACGTACGACACGGCCGTCAGCAGAGCACGTGCCTGCTCGGGGTTGGCGACCACGCGCGGGTCGACCTCTCCGGCGACCTTCGGCTTCTTCCACCGGATCTGGGCCACCGGGCTCTCTTTGAACTCCCCGAGGTCCACCGCGTAGTGCAAAGCGTTGACCAGGGTTCGCCGCTTACGCCGGACGGTCTCCGCGGCTGCAGCGGTTCCGTCGAGCTTCAGCCTCAGCGAGTCCAGGACCGTCCTTGCCAGGGCAGCATCACCGAGGTCTGCCAGAGGTCGCGAAGCTTTCGAGACCCAGCTCAGAGTGTTCGCGACGTCATCGGGCAACTCGCGCTCATCGGGCCCGGGAAGGACAAACGCCCAGTTGCGGAGCGTCTTCCTGATCAGCTCTTCAGGCGGCTGGCCAGGTCGGTCGTCCAAGAGAGCCATGGTCACCGCCGTCAGCGACTCGTTGATCCCACTGCGCGTGTTGGGAGCAGCGTGGGGCCACTTCATTGCGAGGTACCTCAGAGCAAAGGCGTACCAGCTCATCGAAGCTGCCTTTTCGACCATCGAGTCAGGCAACCCGCTGGCGGTGTCGAACCCCTCACCCCCATGCGCGGCCTGGAGCAGTTTGGATCGGTAGTGATCCGCCAGCCCTTTGGTCCGAAACTGTTCCGAGAACACGTTCCCCGCGACGACCCACCGAACGTCATAGGACGACTTCTTCGTGTTCCGCTTACGAACGCCCCACACCTTTACGTCCAGAGACTTCACGCTGCTGCCTCCAGTTGCCGCAACCACGTGGTGAAGTCGCTCCGCCAGACCCTGAGCTCCCCGTTGGGCAGCTTGAACGAAGCTGGCCCATGTCCCAGCTCACGCCAGCGGTAGAACGTCCGTCGAGACACTCCGCCGAGCTCGCTAAGGATCTGCGGGACGGTCATCAGCTCGTCTTTCACGTCAGGCTCCTTCCAAAGCGGAGAGTTCTTCGCGGGCGGTTTCGCGGTTGTGCTGGAGGTCGCGAGCGATGGTGGCGGCGAGGGCGGATTCGCCGGGGGTGTGACCGTGGCCTGCGTACTGCCAGTCGGCGAGGACGAGGACGGTGTCCGGCTCGCGCTCCTCCAGACCGAGGGCCTGCCGTTCCTGCGCGGCGCGGAAGTCGGCGCGGGCCTGGCGGAGTTCGCCGAGGGTGGTGGAGTAGCGGCGCGACTTGGAGGAGAAGTGGCCGCGGAACCCGAGCATGTGCGCCCAGGCCCACAGGCGCCGGTCGGGGTAGAGCGGATCGAGCTGCTTGCAGGCTTCGATCAGGCGGCGGGTGTGGTCGGGGACCTGGTGGCGGTCGAGTTCGGAGAGTTCGCCGATGCGGCGGTCCAGGGTGCCGGTGTTCTCGGCGGCCTTGGTGGCGTACTTGGCGACGTAGGAGGCAACGGCCTGTTCGGTGATGTCGGAGCCGTCGCCGAAGGCCTTCACTGGGCGCACGTCGAGCTGGGTGCCCCAGCGGAAGGTCCGGGCGGGCTGGTCATCGGCGGCCGGGGCGGAGACCGAGGTATAGGAGTGCGCCGCGGCGGCGTGGATCGCGTCCGTGAGGAGGCCGACGCTGGCCCAGGACGGGGGCGGGGTGTCGGGTCCCTCGGGTCCGTCGATGCGGATGACGGCGTGGAAGTGCAGGGCGCCGCGCTTCTGGAATTCGGCGACCTTGCCGTAGGAGAGCCGGGCCGACTCCTTCAGTTCCCGTTGTGTCAGGCCGGCGCGGGCGGCGATCTCGCGGCGGAGGCGGTTGGTGAAGCGCTGCCAGAGGTCGCCCGCGTGGTTGTTGAAGAGGACGGCTCCCGCGTAGTCGTACGTCGCGGGATCGAGGGCCGTGCCGAGCGTGGGATCGGCCGCGGGGTGGTGGGTGCCGCAGCGGCAAACGCCTCGGTCGGGCCGGTTGTGGACGGGGCCGAAGGACGGGGCGGTGAGGGTGGCGAAGACGCGGGGGTGGTCGCGGACGGTGGAGGGGATGTCGCGGCGGTCGTCTCCGGCGAGGCCTGCGCGGATGAGGTGGTAGGTGTCGCCCGCGTAGGTGAAGGCGCAGGAGGGGCAGCGGGAGGCGCGGCGGTTGCCGCAGGCGACGCGGAGGCGTCCGCCCGGCTCGCTCTCGGTGGAGTAGTGGTGGAGGGTTTCGCCAGTGGTCTTGTCCTTGGTGAGGGTCCAGCCGGTGAGGTGGATGGGGTCGGCGCATCCTCCGGTGCGCTTGATCTGGTCGTGCCAGCGGTCGTAGTCGTCGGCCGAAGCCACCCTCAGCAGGTCGCCGAGGGTGGTCGGGTCGAGCAGGTCAGGCACGCGCGGCCTCCCGTGCTCGGGTGGTGCGGGCGGTGCCGGTGCCGTGGCAGGCCGGGCAGTGGGCCGTGATGGTGCGCAGGTGGCCGTGGTGGTCACGGCCGCCGAGGGTGATGGCGGCGGAGGCGAAGCCGTCGCAGGCCGGGCAGATACGGGACGGCGGTCGGGTGCGGTGCGTCATGCTGGGGGTTCCTTCCGGTTGCGAGATCGGGATGGGGCACGGCTCCCGGGCGGCGGAGACTTGGCGGTTGAGGCCGCCCGAGGGCCGGTCAGCGGCGCTTGCCCTCGGCAGTGATGAGCGAGCGGATGACCAAGGCGCAGATCGCGACGGATGCGCCGGTGATGGCGACGGCGAGGAGCATCGAGACCAGGACGGCGCCGACGACCAGGACCACGGCGGTGCCGCTGCCGACGAGGGCGATGACGGCGCCGGGGGTGAGCTGCACGGTCGGCCGGGCCGGGACCGGGGCCGGAGAGACGACCGGGGCGGGCGCCGGGGCCTGCGTGGTGTGCTGGTGGAGGACGGCGGTGGGTTCGACGACTCGGGCGGGCGGGGTGACCAGGCCGGTGGGTTGGGGCATGGTCGGGATCTTGGGGCGGAGCATGGCGGTTCTCCTTTCGCGGGCGGTTACTTGACGGCGGTGTCGATGGCGGGGGCGAGCAGGCTGTCGGCGAGGAGGTAGCCGCCGAGGAGCAGGACGGCGACGAGCCACCAGGGCGGGCGGATGAGCTTGATGCCGAGCCAGCCGACGACGAGGAGGGCGAGCCAGAGCGGGACCTGCACGGGGTGGGCTCCTTAGCGGGCGGTGCAGCGGTGGGTGCGGGCGGCGAGCTGGGCGGCGGACTGGCTGGAGTAGTCGGCGGACCAGCCGCAGCGGTCGTTGGTGCACACGGCGGCGTGCTTGGTGTGGCCGTGGCGGTCGCGGTGGGTGCCGATCTGCACGGGGCCGATCCGCATGACGGAGTGGAAGTGGTCACGGGCGGGCATGTCGGTCAGTCCTTCCGGGTCAGGTGAGTTGGGCGGCGATGGCGTCGGCGAGCTGGGGTGGGACGCCGAGGCGGGCGCGCAGGGTGTCGGTATCGATCCGGGATCCGGTGCGGGCGTGGTGGTCGCTGGCGACCTTGCGGGCGTGGTCGACCAGCGCGGCCGGGACCGGCGGAGCCGGGGCGGGTCCGGCGGTGGGCAGGGCCGGGGCTTCCTCGGCCGCGGGGACCGGGGTGGCTTCCGGCTCGTTGGTGGGGAGGGGTTCGACGTCGATTTCGGGTTCGGGTGCGGGTGCCGGCGGAACCGGCGCCCGGTCTCCGGTGGAGTGGGCGAGGAGGGTGCCGCCGAGGAAGGCGAGGGCGGGCCATCCGGCGATGCCGAAGCGCAGCCAGGCGGGTGGGTGGGCGAGGTCGAGGAATCCGGCGGTGGCGACGTTCGCGCCGAGGGAGGCGAACAGTGCGATGACGAACCAGCACCAGGCCAGCCGGGACGGGCCGTCGCTCCGCAGCCGTCGCCAGGCGGCGACGAGGAGCAGGTCCACCGAGATGGGGTAGGCCCAGGCTTTCCAGCCGTCTTGTCCGGCGGCGTCGGCGAGATCGTGCAGGTGGGCGAAGGAGAGGGCTCCGGCGATGACGGCCTGGATGAGGACGGCGTCCACGCGGAGGGCGGGCCGGGTCTTCATGACGGTTCGCCGGGGTAGTGGGGGCCGTCGGTGGGGTCGTAGCCGGGCGGGAACGTGCCGGGAGGCGGTTCCGGCAGGGACGCGGCCAGTGACGGGCCCACGGCCTCGATGAAGTCGTCGTCAGCGCCGAGTGTGTCGGCGTAGAGGGCAAGTTGGCCGAGCATCAGGACGGTGCGGGCGAAGTCGTCGCAGTCGGGGCACATGGCGTGTTCTCCCTTCCTCGGGCATGGAGGGGGTAGGGACCTGGCGCGATGCGGTCGCGCCGACCGGGGGGAGCGGGGAAGGGTCAGGCGGTGGCGGGGGCTGTCTTGGACAGCGGCACCCGGTCCGAGGGGAGCGCCGCGGTGGCGGGCCGGAAGGCTGCGAGGGCGGGCAGGTGCGGGGTGCGGTCGGCGTGCTTGTTGCAGAGGTTCACGGCCTCGCGCAGCGAGGTGTGCGGGGCGCGGATGCGGGCCCAGCCGCCGGAGGAGTCGCCGGTGACGGCGATGCCGGGGGTGTCGGTGGGGATCTGGATGGCGGCGAGGACGGCGTCCGGGGAGATGTCCCCGAAGGCCATGTTGGCGGAGGATTCGTCGTTGACGCGGTGGGCGGTGCGGCCGGTGAGCTGGGCGCGGAGCATGGTGATTCCCTTGCCGAGTTCGGAGCCGAAGCGCTGCCCGCAGATCTCCAGGTAGATTCCGGCGGCGCGGCCGAGCTGGGCGAGGCGGACCAGGGCGGTGATGATCCGGTCCCGGCGCTTCTCCTCGTCCTTGGTGGCGAACAGGGCGAGTTCGGCGACCTCGTCCACCAGGACCACGACCGGGACCGGGCGCAGGTGGTCGGGCAGGTCCCAGATGTCGGCGGCGATCTCCGCGTCTGGGACGTTCACGGTGATCCGTTGTTCGGCGCGGATGAGCTGGTAGACGCCTTCCATGTGGGTGACGAGGGCTTCGAGGAGGTCGAGGGCGGTGTCGGGGTTGTCGGCGAGGGCGGAGAACCGGCGTGCGAGGGGGAAGAGTTCAACGCCCTGTTTGCAGTCGATGCCGACCAGCGCGACGTTCATCGGGGCGAGACCGGCGACCAGGTTGCGCTGGTAGACGGACTTGCCGGACTCGGTGGCGCCGAGGGTGAGACCGTGCGGGACGGCCCGGTAGTCGCGGTAGTGGACCGCCCCGTCCTCGCGCAGGGCGACCGGGACCCGCATCGGCGCCGTGTCGGTCTTGGCGGGCATCTGCACCCGCTTGAGCACGTCATAGCCGGTCATGCGGACCTCGACGACGCCGGAGCGCAGTTCCCGGGAGGTGACGCCGTACATGGAGAAGGAGTGGCGCAGCCGGTCGGTGGCGGTGGAGACGTCGAAGGCGTCCTGCCCGGGGCGGAGCTTGAGACGGAGCACCAGGCCGGTCCGGGTGGGGCGAATCCGCAGGATGCGCGGGGCGCGGGACTCGGGGACGGGCCGGTTGGCGATTCGGGCGAGGGCCAGGCGCCAGCGGGAGGGCGGGACGGTCAGCCCGCAGGCGTCCATGACGGAGGTGTAGCGGACCAGGACCCGCAGGGCGGCGAAGGCGGCACCGAAGGCCAGCCAGTACCAGGCGGGGCGCCGCCACCGCAGGATCACTGCGGCAGCGACGACCAGCACCAGGGCGACCGTTAACGCGGTCATGATCAGGCCGCCTTCGGCGTCGAGGCGGCGGCGAGCGAGGTGACCGCGACCGCGCGGAACGCGATCCCGTGCCGCTTCTGCCCGTTGAACTCGTTCTCCCACGCCGAGGCGACCAGACCCGTCAGCGCGACCGGGGTGCCCATGGCCAGGTCCTCGGAGACGCCGGGCTGCGGAACGGTGAGCTTGAGGATCTCCACCTCGTCGGGCGTGGAGAACATGACCTCCACGGTCATCAGGGTCACGCCGTCCTTGTCGAGGGCGATCTCACCGGTACGGCGGTCCTTGACCTTCGGCTGCGGAGCCTTGGCGACCATCACGGTCGCGTTGGTGGTGTCGACGGGAATCTGACGCATGATGGAACTCCCTTTCAGGGGCGGGAGCGGCGTACTTGCTTGGCGGTGGGTCGCCGCTCCTGTGCGTTGACGGATGGCCCGCAGCAAAGCCGCGGGCGTTTGCGCTTCAATCTGGTGCGCACCAGTAGGTTGCATCTGGTGCGCACCAGATGTCAAGCGTTGTCGCCGATCCGGCTCTCCAACTCGCCTTCCTGCGACGCTTCTAGAGAACCGCTTCCGCCAACGCCCCGGTAGCCAACAGGGGTTAACACCCGGCTCGTTAACCCCTGCAGACCTGCGCTGATGTGAGGCATGCTGCTATTAGGGCTTGGCAACCACAGGCGGGGCGAGGCGACGTGACGAACGGACTCAAGGCAGCGCGGAGCGCACGAGAGTGGTCGCAGGAGCGGCTAGTTCGAGAGATCGAACGCCATGCGCATCAGCACATGCTCACCGTCGCATCCACGGCCAGCCTGCGCGTCTACGTCTCGGAGTGGGAGAACGGCCGGCGTTCGATCTCGGCCCGCTACGCGAAGATCCTGCGCGCTCTTCTTGGGATCACCGACGACGAACTGCACGGCAGGGCCGAGGCGTTGGCCGTACCCGTTGTGGCTGACGGATACGACGAACTCATAAACCGGATCGACTCCGCCCGCAGCGTCAGCCTCACCATGGTGACGACGTTCATGGATCAGACGGAACTGTTCAGGACCATGGACCGGCAGATGGGCGCCGCGAGCCTTGTCGACCCGATGACGGGGCACCTGGCGAAGCTCGAGGACGCGCTCACCTTCGCCGTACTTCCCGAGACCCGGCGCCCAGTCGCCCTCGCGTTGGCGGGGGCTGCAACGCTGGCCGCATGGCAAGCACTTGATGTGGGCGCCGTGGAACGAGCCTGGCGGCACTACGAGTTGGGCAAGCGGGCGGCACAGGAGGCCGACGAGCCGATGTACCTCGCGCACGCCACGGCCGAGCAGGCGTATGTGCTGTGCGACGCGGGCCGGCCCTCCGTCGCGGTCCAGCTGATACGGGATGCCCAACGCGTCGGCGGCAAGGCGATGTCCCCACGACTCATGGCCTGGTTGTACGCGGCCGAAGCCGAGATCTGCGCCCGGGCGGGGTTGCCGGACGACTGCCGGCGGGCGCTGGAAAACGCGATGCGACACCTGCCGCCGGGGGAGGAGGCCCGAGACGCGGACATGCTGAGCATCTTCTTGAACGAGGGGCACCTCAGCAGGTGGCGCGGTAACGCACTCGCTCTGATTGGCGACGACGAAGCGGTGACGAGTCTGTACGACGCCCTTGATTCCGCAGACCCCACCTTCATACGAGCGTCGGCGGGGCTGCGGTGTGATCTCGCCCAGGCGCACATGGCGCGCGGTGAATACGACCAGGCGCACGAACACCTGCGGCAGGCCCGACTGCTGGCGAGTCGTACCGGATCAGTGCGTCATCGGCGCCGGATCGAGCAGCTCACGCAGCAGTTGTAGGCGCGGCTCCAGCGCCCCGTGAGGCGAGCACGTGCAGGAGAGCCACGAGCGTCCCTGAGCCCATGAGCTCACCGCGGGCCATCAGCCCGGGAATGTCCGCGAGAGGCACCCAGGCGACGTGCCCCGCTTCTTCGAGGTCGGTCGGTTCTCCGACGAGCTTCGCGCCCTGACCGACGTAGATCTCGTGAGGCGAGTCGACCATGCCGACCATGGGCTGATAGGTGACCACGTGCTCCAGGGCATCCGGCCGCCAGCCAGTCTCTTCCTCGACTTCCCGCAGAGCGGCTTGTGCGGCGTCTTCTCCATCGTCGACGATCCCGCCAGGCAGCTCCCAGCCGAACGAGTCGGGGACGAAGCGGTAGCGCCAGAGCATCAACACGCGGTCCTGGTCGTCGAGGACGGCGGCGATGGCGACGTGATGAAGCCGCACGACGTGATGCTCGAAGCGTTCAACGCCGGGCGGCTCGACGTCCACGAGACTGAGCTTCACCCAACGGTTGTCGTACACGGTCCGCTCACCGTGAATCTGCCACGGCTCCACGTCTGTTGGCGTCTCTGTGCTCACGGACCGGTCCGGCACGCGGTACGAGCTACGGCCGTGCACCTCGATGGCACCCTCGGCGATGAGCTTGGCCAGGACCTGACGAAGTGCCGTACGGCCGATGCTCAGCTCTTCCGACAGGGTGCGCTCAGAGGGGAGCTTGGAGCCAGGCTGATACTTGCCCGTTGAGATCCACTCGCGAATCGTGAGATAGACCCGCTCCGACTTCGGTCCCATCCTGTGAGCACGCTCCCTGCGTCCTGTGATGCTGATCCGCTCCAGCGTAGCGACACATACGAAAATCCGTAGGTGGTTGGCCGTCGCTGCTGATCGCCAAGGTGTCGCCAAGGGGCGCGGTAGAACTTTCCCTACTTCATCAAGGCCCGCGCACGGCGCGGGCGCGCCGCCTCTGCGGCGCGGCCTGCCTCCTGTCTGCGCCCCGGCTGGCCGCGCCCGGCGGCGCGCTACGTGCAGCGGGCAAAGTAGAGAAAACCCTCTGTGGCTGAGGCCGGTCGGCTCCACGGCTTTAGGCAGCCAATTTGGCGCGAGCCTCGAAGATCATGGCCCAAAATCGGGCACTAACGGGCAGGCTCACAAACCTGCCCGATCCGCTGGCTAGCGTAATGGGCCATGATCACTCGCGCCAAATCAGCTCCAGCCCAAAGCCGCTACACCGACCTCGTACCTGTCATCAACTGTCAGTTTCAATCTAGCAGGTCAAACCACAAGCCCCGCGATCAGAACCAGGACACCTCCGACGGCCGCGAGCAAGAACGATAGCTGCACGAGCCGGTGCTTGCGCCAGGCTATTTTGCTCGTGTTTATCAGCTGGCTACTCAAAATGGGGAGGGTATCCTCCTGCTGAAGCTTCAAGGCAAGTGTGGCCGGATCCCAGAATTGCAAGTGTCCGAAGTAAATGAAATTCTCGGGCGCTTCGCTTCGCAACTTTTTAACGGACCGCAGCCGGGGTGCGACGACAAGAATCGCCAGGACCGCGCCCGCCAGGATCAGCAAAGCCCCAGCCCAGACGACCCCGCGAATGCCGTAACCGTGGAGGCGTGAAAAGCGATGCCCGTTGTCCGAGAGGGCAACGATGCCCGCAAGAGCCGCCGATTCCAAGGTCAGGGCGAAGGACGCTTTTGCGTCCACTCGCGCTGTCCACTCCCCGATGGCCGTGTGGATACGCCACGCCGTCTCGCGCGGATCGGAAGCTGTCACGGCTTGGACCACCAGCTCGACTTGTACACCGTGATCTCCTCGCCGCCGACCTCACGCTGGTATGGGCCTTCCCACATCGGCTTCTTCTCGCCGGAACTGTACTTCGACTTTTCGTTCAACATCCTGAAAACTGGCCCGGTTATGTACGTTCGGTAATATCCGTTGCGGATATCGCTGAGTTTTGCCGCCACGTTAGGAGCTCGACCGATCGACACAAGGTCATTGTGACCACGTACACCGCCTCGCACAATCAGGGCAGTGCCGGAGTCGATACCCACGCAATGCTTGATCTCGAATCCCTTCGTGGTGATCGATGACAGATTCGCCTCCACTTTGGGGCGTACAATCTTGTCCACCACGTAATTAATCTGTAGCCCACACTTGGCGGCTTCACTGTTCTTGCTATCGCCCATGAAAACGGCCATGACACGGTCGCCGTCGAAGCTCCGAATCTGCCCGCCGCGGGCTTTGATAACGCGACAGGTGGCGTCCAGGTAGGCGCGGATGACCTTCGCGGCCGTGGTTCGAGTGAAGTCCCGGGCGAGACCAGTCGAGTCGGCCAGATCCGCATACAGGTAGACCGCATCCACCTCCACCGCTCCGTTGCTCAGCTTCACGTCCTCAGTGGTCGGCACCACGGCGCCCTTGCGAATGTCCCAGTCCGAGCACACCACGCTCGTGACAGCCGCACTGATGTCATCAACTAGTCCCACAAGTCACCCAATCTGCATACGAGATGAGGCCCGCAAGGTACCAGTCCCCACTGACACTGATGCGGCACCGACGTTCGGCGGGTACAGCTCCCCGCCTGGCTGACGTGGCGCCTACGCCCGTACCCCAAAGCATGAGTGCCCTCCCGGGCCGTCTCCGGGCCGTGCGAGGTCAGCCGACGCCGACCGACAACGACAGAAGCCCACGGCATCTGAACTGGTCAGAGCCGTGGGCTTCTTCTGTCCCGCTGGTCAGCCGGACCGGTGATCAGTAGACCGGCAAGTGAGCGCCCTCCCGGGCCGTCCTCGGGCCGTGGAAGGGCGCTCAATGGTGACCAACGTCGACAGCTGCCGACAGCTCAGCAGCAGGTCAGAGCGTTGATCCCGTAAGCGGCCGCAGGTCACGTCCGCCGCTGATCAGTTGTGGCCTACCAGATCGGACGTCCGGCGAGGCGCTCCACCTTGTCCAGCCAGGCCACGCCCGGTACCACTATGTGTGGGACGAGGACAGACGGCACGGCAGCGAGGCGTCAGCGAGCATGGCGATCGGCTCTCTCCGCCACAGGCAAAGTCCACCATAGCCAACCTGCGGGTTGTTGGTCCGCGTCCGCAGCAGAGCCCGGATGTCTACTGATCAACTTGAAGAAGTTCGATCACAGCAACCGCTTGTGAAGCTAACGTGATGCATGTTTGAAGGTATGGGGCGAGCTGAAGGCGGAGTGCCTCGCGGGGCAGCTACGTCAAGGGGGGATTCGCGTGGTCCTGCAATCCGAGGATGCTTCCCGTCTTCCTGCCGAGGCGCATGCGCGGCTCCTGATCGACCAGCAGCTGCACGTGGCGGGCTGGGCGGTGCAGGACCGCAAGGGCATGAACCTGTTCGCGGGCGAGCCGGGTGTGCACGGCATCGCGGTACGCGAGGTGATCATGGCGCCGGGGCACGGGCGGGTGGACTACCTGCTGTACGTGAACAAGAAAGTTGTGGGGGTCATCGAGGCCAAGCCGCAGGGAACCACGCTCTCCGGGGTGGAGTGGCAGTCGGCCATGTACGCCACGGGCCTGCCGGCCGAGCACCGCAAGCGCGCTCACATCGTTGGGGAGCGTCTGCCGTTCGTTTTCGAGGCCTCGGGATCGGAAACGCACTTCACCAACGGGTACGACCCTGCGCCGCGTGCCCGCAAGGTCTTCAACTTCCCTAAGCCGTCCACGCTGGCCCGCATCGTCCGGGAAGCGACCGACGACCCAGCCCTCCCTACGTGGCGGTCCAAGGTTCGGCACATGCCGCCGCTGAGCACGGAGTCTCTGCGCCCGGCGCAGGTCGACGCAATCGAGAACACCGAGAAGTCCTTGGCCGCACAACGTGCGGACCGGTCGCTGATCCAGATGGCCACGGGTGCGGGCAAGACTTACACCGCCGTCACGCTGTCCTACCGGCTGCTCAAGCACGCCGGGTTCAAGCGGGTGCTATTCCTGGTGGACCGCAACAACTTGGCCAAGCAGACCGCGGCCGAGTTCAGCAACTACGTCACCCCGGACGACGGCCGGAAGTTCAGCGAGCTGTACGCGGTCGACCGCCTCAAGTCCGGCAGAATGTTCTCCAGTTCCGACGTGGTGATCTCCACGATCCAGCGCGTGTACTCGGTGCTGCGCGGCAAAGAGATTCCCGAGGGCGATGACCCGAGCCTGGACGACTTCGTGCCAGACGCACCGGTGGAAATTGCCTACAACCCGGACATGCCGCCGGAGTCGTTCGACCTGGTAATCGTGGACGAGGCCCACCGTTCCATATACGGGGCCTGGAAAGGCGTGCTGGAGTACTTCGACGCCCACGTGCTGGGATTGACGGCCACGCCGGGCAAGCAGACGTTCGCGTTCTTCCGGCAGAACCTCGTTTCGCAGTACACGTACACAGAGTCCGTGGCCGACGCCGTGAACGTGGACTTCGACATCTACCGGATCAAGACGGAGGTCTCCCAGAACGGCTCGACGATCGAGGCCGGCACGTTCGTGCCGAAGGTGGACCGCCGCACGAGGGTGCAGCGCATTGAAGCTATCGACGAGGAGCTCGAGTACAAGAAGTCCCAGCTGGACCGGGCGGTGCAGAATCCCAACCAGATACGCACTGTCCTGCAGGCCTTCCGTGATCGGCTGTTCACAGAGATCTTCCCGGGCCGCACCGCGGTGCCCAAGACGCTGATCTTCTGCAAGGACGACGCCCACGCCGAGGAGGTGGTAACGCAGGTGCGTCAGGTGTTCGGCAAGGGCAACGACTTCGCCGCGAAGATCACCTACCAAGCCAAGGACCCCGAGGGGCATCTTCAAGCCTTCCGCACCAGCGCGAGCCTGCGGATCGCGGTCACGGTGGACATGATCGCTACCGGGACGGACGTGAAGCCGCTGGAGTGCGTGTTCTTCATGCGTGATGTTCGCTCGGCACAGTACTTCGAGCAGATGAAAGGGCGGGGCGCCCGCACGATCGCGAAGGCAGACTTCCAGGCCGTGACCCCGGACGCCCAGACCTGCGCGGCTGCGCAGGAGAAGACCCGGTTTGTGATCGTTGACGCTGTGGGCGTGACAGAGCACGCCTTCGTGGATCCGCCGCTGATGCGCACCAAGTCAGTAAGTCTGGAGAAGCTGCTGGGCAAGGCTGCTTCCCTGACGATCACCGAGGACGAGACCGCGACCCTGGCTTCCCGTCTGGCGGCTCTGGAGCTCCAGGTGACTCCGGCCGAGCGGGCTGAGCTCGCCAAGGTCGCCGGGCAGCCTCTTAGGGCGATCGTCAAGGATCTAGTCGAGGCCTGCGATCCGCAGGTCCATGCCGAAGCGCTCGCCGCTGTCGGCAACGAGGCCGAGCGTGATCAGGTGGTCGAGGAGCTGATCGAGAAAGCCATTGAGCCTCTGGCTGCGAACCCGGAGCTGCGTACGCGCATCCTCGAGCTGCGCCGACAGCACGATCTGATCATCGATGACACCAACCCGGATTCCCTGATCGAGGCGTACGGGGTGGGTGAGGAGGACAAGGCCCGCGAGATCGTCGACGACTGGCGCGCCTACCTGGAGGAGCACCGCAGCGAGATTAGCGCGATCCAGGTCCTGCAGCAGGCCGCGGACGCCAGTGACAGGCCGACCGGCAGCACGTTCGAGCAGATCAAGGAGCTCGCCGACCGTATCGCCCGCCCGCCGCACCGGTGGACCCCTCAGCGTCTCTGGGCGGCGCACGAGCAGGTCGAGAAGGGCCGCGTGCGACGGAACGCGAGGGCCCAGACCACGGATCTGGTGTCCCTTCTGCGCTTTACTCTTGCGGGTGACGACGAGCTGGTGCCGTACGCCGACAAGGTGCGCGAGCGGTATCAGGGCTGGCTCCTGCAGCAGGAGCAGGCCGGCGTCGTCTTCACTGATACGCAGAGATGGTGGCTGGACAACATGGCGAACGTGATCGCGTCCTCGGCCGGGATCGACGTCGACCAGCTCGACGGCGCCCCGTTCGACGAGCGCGGTGGTATTGATGGCGCTCTTCGCGACCTGGGCAACCAAGCCGGTGAAATTCTGGAGACCCTGAACAAGGAGTTGACCGCGTGACCGATGCCGGACTGCCCAAAGGATGGGAGCAGACGACGCTCGGAAAGATCGCGGCCTGGAGCAGCGGGGGCACACCGAAGTCTGGACGCAAAGACTTCTACGGCGGCGACATCCCCTGGGCTGTCATCGGCGACCTCAACGACGGTTTGCTCGTCGAAACCGCTGGCACGATCACGCAGGACGGTTTGGACAACTCCTCGGCGAAGTGGGTGCCCAAGGGATCCGTGCTAGTGGCGATGTACGGCGCCTCGATCGGGAAGCTTGGTCTAACTGGCGTGCCCTTGACGACGAACCAGGCGATCGCGGCCGCTCGTCCGAGTGACAAGGTTACTGCCAAATTCCTCTTCTACTACCTCATGTCCCAGCGCGAGGAACTGGTGCGAGCCGGAAAGGGAGCGGCGCAGCCGAACATCGGACAAGGAACGCTTAAAGCATGGCCTGCTATCGTCCCTCCGCTGGTAGAGCAAGAGCGAATTGTCGATCTGCTGGAGGATCACCTCTCCCGCCTCGACGCGGGCGTCGACTATCTCGACGCCGCGTTCCGCAGGACAGTCTCCTTCCAGAGGTCTCACCATCAGGCCATGCTCGATTCTTACGGCGGTGAACTGGTTCGCCTCGCTGATCTCGTGGAATCGATCGAGGCGGGAAAGTCGCTGGGAAGCTCTGCTCCTCCGGCTGCGCTGGGCGAGTGGGGAATCATCAAGGTCAGTGCGATGACCTGGGGTACTTTCCGGCCTGAGGAGAACAAGATGATCCCGGCGGAGAAGGCGAACCCGCAATACGAGGTTAAGCCCGGCGACCTGCTGGTTAGCCGCGCGAACACCTCTGCCTACGTCGGTGCCAGCGTGCTGGTCGGCGATACCCGTCCGCGCCTCCTGCTGAGTGACAAGAGCCTTCGCATCACACCCAAGGATGGCGTCGACGCCGCGTGGCTTCACAAGGTGCTCCAAACTCCCAAGTCTCGTCAGCAGATCTCTGACCTGGCCACGGGCACCAAGGACTCGATGCGCAACATTTCTCAGAAAGCACTGCTGTCGATCACTGTCCCGCGCCTGACCACCAAGCAGCAGGAAGATATGGTCGCACGTTGTCAACAGGCATTTGAGCAGGCCAGCTCATTGGAGGCCAGCACCTCGGCCGGGCTGAAGAGGGCAAGTAACCTCCGCCGGTCACTTCTGGCCGCTGCTTTTTCGGGGCGCCTGACCGGAGCCGCATTTGATGCGGGGCAAGTCGAAGAAAGGGCTGCCGTGGTCGACGCCGAGTCAGAAACCCTGGGGTCGGGTCTTTCTGATGCTGAGAAATCAGTTACTGTCAACGACGGCTCAATGTCTGCCGCTTAGCATCTATTGATCTTGTAGGGCATGTGCCCTGGGTTGAAAGGACACATTTCGTGACGGAGACTCGTCAGCTGGTCGACAAGCTTTGGTCGTACGCGGGAGTACTGAGAGACGCCGGAGTGGGCGTGCTGGAGTACACCGAGCAGCTGACCTACCTATTGTTTTTGAAGATGGCGCACGAGCGTGCCAACCGAGCTCTGAAGCCCGAGCAGATCATCCCAGAGCAGTACTCCTGGCAACGCCTGCTCGACTCCGACGGCGCGGCACTGGAAGCGGAGTACACACTGATCCTCCAGGGGCTGGGCCGTCAACCGGGCATGCTGGGCACGATCTTCCGCAAGGCGGAGAACAGGGTGCAGGATCCGGCGATCCTCAAGCGTCTCGTCCACGATCTGATCGACAAGCAGACCTGGTCGGGCGGCGGTGACATCAATGGTGATGCCTACGAGTCCCTGCTGTCCAAGGGGGCGAGTGACAAGGGCTCTGGGGCGGGCCAGTACTTCACGCCGCGCTCGATCATCTCCGCGATGGTCGAGGTCGTGAAGCCCACCGTGGAGGACTCCGTCATCGACCCGGCGTGCGGAACTGGAGGCTTCCTGCTGGGCGCTCACGCGTATGCTTCGAAGGATGCGGCGCACATGAACCCCGAGCAGCGCGCCCACTTGCGAAGTGGGTTCGTACACGGCGTCGAGTTGGTGGACGGTACTGCACGCCTGGGCGCCATGAACCTGCTGCTGCATGGAATGGGCGACGCCAAGGGCGAGTCCTTGATCGAGGTCAAGGATGCCCTCGTGGCCGACCCGGGCAAGCGATGGTCGGTCGTGCTGGCCAACCCGCCGTTCGGCACGAAGTCTTCCATCACGATGGTCGGCGCCGACGGCAAGGCAGCACGCGAGGACCGGGAGATCGAGCGCTCAGATTTCACCGTCACCACGAGCAACAAGCAGCTCAACTTCCTACAGCACATCATGACGATCCTGGACATCAATGGCCGTGCCGCCGTGGTGTTGCCGGACAACGTCCTATTCGAGGGCGGTGCAGGGGAGTCCCTGCGTCGTCGTCTACTCAAGAGCTTCGACCTGCATACAATCCTTCGTCTGCCTACGGGGGTGTTCTACGCGCAGGGAGTGAAGGCGAACGTGCTGTTCTTCGATAAGAAGCCGGCCAGCGAGACCCCGTGGACCGCTGAGACGTGGGTGTACGACCTGCGGACCAACCAGCACTTCACACTCAAGCAGAACCCGCTCACCCGTAAGCACCTGGACGACTTCGTCGCGTGTGCCAAGCCGGGGCGGCCGCGCAAGGAGCGGGTGGAGACCGAGCGGTTCAAGGCGTTTACCTACGAGGAGCTTCTCAGCAGGGAGAAGGTCAACCTCGACATCACCTGGCTCCGCGACGAGTCCCTCGAGGCCCTGGACAACCTACCTGCCCCCGATGTCATCGCGCGCGAGATCGTCGAGGACCTCACTGCGGCTCTGGAGGAGTTCGCGGCAGTTGCTGACGCACTGGAGGCCAAGGAGACGGCCGAGGCGTGAGCCTAGAGTCGTTGTCCGAGATCAGCACGACGGCCGTAGCTGCTGTTGATCTGTTCAGCATTGCAGAGTGCGAGGGGCGAGCATGAAGGACCTTCAAATTCGACAGCTCGAGGCGGCCCTGAACGAGCAGTTTGACGGCCTGATCGACATGACTGACTTGGAAGGGCGGGACGACAAGACTGTTCGGCCGGCCTTCCTCAGCCGTGCACTGGCAGCGTTGGCTGTGCTTGAGGTGACGGGTCTCGACCGTGAGCAAGCCGCGGCATGCGTCATCGACGGTTTCGATGATCAGGGGATTGATGCTGTCGCGGTGGACGCAGACGCCCCGCATATCTATATCATCCAGGCCAAATGGAGTAAAACCGCCGACGCGTCCTTCGATCAGAAGGCCCTTTTCGCCCTTAAGGAAGGCCTCAAAAAGCTGGTGAGCGGCCAATATGACCGCTTCAACAACAAACTCCAGCCCATGGTCCCCGCCCTGAATTATGCCTTGAGTAATCCTCGCGTGCAGATAACAATCGTGCCGGCCCTGGCCGGGGATCGGGGACTGCCGCCAGCCCAGCAGGATTTCGAGGATCTAAAAGACGAGTACAACGACCCTCAGGAGATTCTTCGAGTCGAACCCCTTCTGCTGCAACACTTCATTAGCGCTCTCCGTGCGGGGCTGGACGATCCGAGAGTTGACCTGAAAGCACGGATGCCCGACTTTCGCTTTCATGGCGAACCCTATTTGGCTTACTACGGAACGCTCACCGCTGACCAGGTCGCAGGATGGTACGCGGAACATCGGCATCGCCTCTTCCAGCGAAACATTCGATTTCCTCTGGGGCTCACAAAGATCAACTCTGGGCTGGTGGAGACAGTGCTCCGCGAGCCCACACATTTTTGGTATTTTCACAATGGCATCACTGTGCTCTGCGACCAGCTCGATGTCGGCCCGCGTGGTGACCTTGAGCTATCCGGCGCGAGTGTGGTGAACGGCGCCCAGACGGTTTCATCCCTGCATGAGGCGGCCGAACGGTCGGCTGAGTCCGTCGCGCGTGCACGTGTCCATGTACGCATTATCCCGCTCAAGGGGACGCCGGATAATTTCGACCGCCAGGTAACAATTGCAACCAATACTCAGAACGGAGTGGCCGAGCAAGACTTTCGCGCCCTCGATGATATTCAGACGCGGCTCCGCTATGACTTCGACGTCACGCTTAATAAGACTTACGTCATTAAGCGCGGAGAAACACCTCCGGCGCCTGCAGATGGATGCGACATGGTCGAAGCGGCGATCGCCTTGGGTTGTGCGCACCAAGACCCTCAGATCTCCTTTCAGGCGAAGTCCGAAGCCAGCCTTTTGTGGAAGGATGAGATCTACACCAAGATATTCCGTCGTCCGGATGCTCGCAGGGTGTGGCGAGCCGTGCAGTTGCTGCGAGCGGTGAGAAAGGCGTTGGTCCCCCTCCAGCAAAGCCTAGAGAGCCGCGCGGGAGCCTTCGTTGACCAGGGTGAGTACATGATCACTCACCTTGTCTTCCGTCAGCAGCAAAACTGGTCCTCGTGCCCAGAAGGCGAATGGACGAGGATGCTGAAGCTGATCCCCGCTTCGGTCGAGGCTGCCTTGCGATGGGCTATGTATGCCCTCGACAGAGGTAACACTCAGGTTGGTGGCGTTTTTCGCACAGCTCAGCGCTATGCACATATTGCAGAGAGTGCCGCCGAAGGCTTGCTCTCTCGGGAGTCCACACCAGAACTTTCTCCTGAGTACCAGTCAGCGGAGCGGGAGAAGAGAGCGCGCCAAGCGAATGCAGTCACTGTGATTGTAGACGCAGGTGCCATCGCGGAGGGAACTCGATTGGAGTTCCGGCCTGTAACCGATCTGGAACGCCGGGCCTTGACCAAGTGGATCGCGGAAGATCGGCGCCGTGGATCCGCAACGTGGGTTGTAAGCAGGAGCAACCGAAGCAAGGTGCTTCTGTGGGAATGGAATGGTGAACGCTATTCCCCGAGTGCACTCGTAGTGGAGATGTTCCGGCACGCCAACAAGTCGGGACCGCAAGCGGTGCAAGGAACCCGCCGCTGGTTCGTTGCCGGACAGGGTTCACTGGTCGATATCGCCAACAGCATCCGCGGTGATTCCGCGGAGTAGATACATCGGCTGTGCCTCGCAGTCCATATCGAATCCTGACCGCCCGGCTCACGAATGGTCCAACAGGCCTCGGAGACGCACACGGGTGGGGGATCTCCGAACCCTTGTGCGACTTGGGGCCCGCTTCTTCCGGTCCGTGGACTACTTGTGGACAGGCCAGGCCGATCAATCTCATCAAGAGCCTGTGACCTGCTGTGATGCGACAGAGAGACGGGGCCTCCGGAGCCGTGTGCGCAGGTTCGAATCCTGCCGGGGGCACCCTTCATAAGGTGCCCAAAGACCCCGTCACCAGCGGAAACGCTGAGGCCGGGGTCTTCTTGCATGTGCAGGCGTGTGCGGCCCGAAGCGGCCGTATGTCGAGGTCCGTAGACGAGGCGTGGACGGGATCTTGGAGCATCGTCGCAGGTAAGCCCCGGAGGACGCGGCTCCCAGTCGGTCAGTCCACCACACCGAGTCTGGGCGCCTTACGCCCGAACTCATGCGATTGGCCACTCAGGCGGCACTGTCCGGCAGGGGCGCTGTTCTCCTTAGGTGTGGGCTCCTCGGTATCGGCGCATTTCAAGGCCCGCACCCCGATCAGGAGCGGAGGCGACGTCCCGCTATCGTGCCCGTGATCGGGCCGTGGGGCCTGACCAAGCGGGGAGGGGGCTGTCGTGGGGATCTTGCAAAAGTGGGGGCGTAAGCGCATGGCTCAGGGCGCTATCGCGGCTCGGGAGCAGGGTGAAACCACCTACGTTCACAGACTGGCCAGTTCCAGTCAGCAGATCCAGGACCGGTACACCGCGGTGATCGAGTCCGAGGGATGGAAGCTGGCCGGGATCCACGAGGATCCGTCGCGCCCCAGGGAGCGCTGGGTGATGACCTTCAAGCGTGCCGACGAGGCAAGCGGGACAACCGCCCAATCGTCCGAGCCCGCCTAGTATCCGGCCTGACTTCGCGCTCTCGCCCCAGGCTCTGAGGAAGAGTGGAAACAGCCAACGCCTGGTCCGGCGAAAAGGCCCCTGGAGGATCCCAGGGGCCTCAGGCACAAGCAACGGATCTCACTCGTACTCGCGAAGCAAGTCCTCGATACGTCGGTTGGCAACGTCCTGCCGTCCGTCGAGACACTTCGCGTACCGGGTCAACAGGACCTCAACGCTGATTCCGGCGCGCTCGGCCACCTCGGTCGGGTAGACGCCGGCGTTGAGCCACGTCGACAGCGCCGAGTGGCGGAGGCCGTACGGCCGGCTCGCGAGGGGCGAAGCCGCGACTGCCGGCGGCAGTCGGTACTGGATCTGCTTGAGCCTGCGCTCGACGGCCTTGGTGATCTGGGCGAGGTTGGCCGCGGCGAGGTTGTCGACCTCTCGCTTGACCAGCGACCAGATGCCTTCTCAGGTCCCGCAGATCGCGCCAGCCGAAGCCCTTCGGTTCGCCTTTGCGGCCGTGGTACTCGCGGACGGCGTAGATCGGCCGCGACCGTTCCCCTCGCCTGTAGCAGACCATTGCTGCCGTCGAGACCCGTCCGGATAGCCGGCCTCGGATCCGCACCACCGGGGTGCAGCCGAACCGGCCCCAGACTCTGGCACGCGGCGGCATCATCGACTGGTCGGCCTCGTCCTGAAAGACGATCCCGCGGCCTCCCCTTGTCGAGCCATACAGGGAAGACGGTGAGCATCATCCGAGTCCACCCGCTTCGGACCGAACTCCTCAGGCGGGTGTGCCCCTAGAAGGTTGAGCATGTGACGGCGCGGCGGGTCTGGTGCTCGAGCTCTAAGGCGTCGGGCTCGGGCTGGGCGGTGCGCCGGTGGCGCCGCCGCCCTTCGAGGGCCTTGGCGATGGGGGCGTCGTGCCAGTGGTAGGCGTCTCCGCAGGTGACGTCCGGGTCGGGCCGGCGGCCCCGGCTCCGGGCGGCACGGATCGTGGCGGTGGTGACGCCGATCCGGGCGGCCCCGAGCTCGCGGGCGGTGCAGCGGCGCTGCGGCTCGAGCTCGGGGCAGCCGCCGGATCAGAAGCGCCGCGTGTCCTGGAGACGGGCTGGACATGAGCTCCGGTTGCCACAGACGCACCGGATGCCCCAGAGGGGGGCTGAGCCCCGTGCGATCGGGTGAGTGGGAGGGCGTCGGGCCCGCTCTTGGCGGTCGCCGTACCGGAGGGCTGGTGCGAGAGGGTATCGGCGGGCGTCGCCGCTGCCCCGTCGTCGCTTCCGCTGATGCTCGATGCGACGGCAAGAGTCGCGCCCAGGACCGCGGAAAGGGCCAGGGCCGTACTCGCTGCCAGGCGGCGGCTGCGGCGAGTGCCGCCAAGGAGGTTGCGCCGGGTGACTGCCGCCTCCTGAGATCGTATGTGCTCTTCCGTTCCGGGGTGAGCGGCCGGCGGCGTCGGAAGGCGCGCCTCGGAGGGCGCCGAGAGCGGCAGGGGGTACGGACCAGGTCCGGCGTGCCGGGAGGCGAGGGCTTGCGCGCACTGCTCGGCGTCCGGGCGGACCTCTGGGTCCTGGGCGGTCATGGCCCGCAGCAGGGCTGCGAGTTCCGCGGGGAGCCAGGCGGGGACTTGGGGTGGGCGGTGCAGGCGGGCGACTGTCGCTTCCAGTGGGGTGCCCTGGTACTCCAGCTCGCCTTTCAAGCACTCCAGCAGGACCAGGCCGAGCGCGTAGACGTCGGCGGCCGGCCCGATACGCCTGCCCTCAACCTGCTCAGGTGCCAGATAGGCGGCGGTGCCTATCAGCACGTCCGGCGCCGTATGGCGGGTGGCGTCGGCCAGGCGCGCGATGCCGAAATCAGCCAGGTGAGGAGCACCGGCCGCGTCGAGGAGAATGTTCGACGGTTTGATGTCTCGGTGCACGACGCCGGCCCGGTGGACATAGGCCAGCACCCGCGCGAGGGCGGCGCCCACGTCTACCACACGCCGCTCAGGCAACGCTCCACACGCCAGAAGGCTGCGCAGCGTGGGACCCTCTATCAGTTGCATGACCAGGTAGGTGCGGTCGCCGTGGCGGCCGGCGTCGTAGACGGTGACCAGTCCCGGGTGCTGCAGGCCGGCCAGAAGGACGGCTTCCGCGGTGAGACGGTCCTCCGTCTGCGGGTCCGTGCCGGGCCGGAACACCTTGACGGCCACGGGCCGCCGAAGGCGCGTGTCAACGCCCTCGTACACGTCGGCCATGCCCCCCGATCCAATTCGCGCGCCCAACCGGTAGCGGCCGGAGAGGACTTCGGCGGGCTGCTCATCCGCTGGAACCGGCGCGGGCGGCGGGGCTTCTGATGGGCGGGCCTTCATCTGGTTCTCCGTTGCTGTCGCCGCGTACCGGACTCGGCCATGGGCCATGCTGTGAGGCGGGTACCCCCAGCCCGTGCCAGATATCCGGACCAAGTCGGGGCAGCGACGAAACGGCCCCACCTCTCCCGTGGCTGGAGCGTTGCAGCGGGTCAGGAGAGCGGCGGCCGGCCGGACTACTGCCGTCGTCGCCAACCTCCGCCGTCAGCCGCTTCCCCAGTAGGTCACTGACCGGTAGCCGACAGCCGTGGTCTCAGGTCAGCAGGGCGGCCGGGGCCAGGAGGCTCGAGCTTCCCGAGCTGATGGCGCGACTGAAGTGGCCTGCTGACCGTCCGGGCTGCGGCGCCGGGGCGCCGGTCCCGGCCGAACAGCAGGCCACCTGGTTGGTCCTCGTCGAGGAACGGAGTCCTTCTGTTCAGTGCAGCGGAGTCGCCGGAGAGCGCGCTTGATAGTCCCTCGCTTCCAAGCCAGCCCGGATGAGCCGTGCCAGGAGCAGGGCCGCTTCAGGGCGCACCGTGCCGATGCGGACCAGTTCGACGAAGAGTAGGTGTGCCCCCCGACGTGGCCTTCGTCTTCAGCGCCGAAGTCGAAGTCGTCGCCTGTATTGGCCGTGAAGGGGCGCGGGGCGTCCGGGTCACCAGCCGTCCTCGGGTTCACCCAGCGGAAGTCCGGAGACCCGGACCCAGGTTTGGCCCTCGGGTGTCCAGGCGACGCGGGGGCCGAGGGAGATCCAGACGCCGAACTGGCCGAGGGGCAGTTCAGAGGTCTGCTTCGCCCGGACGGTGTTCAGACAGAGTTGCCTGCCGCAGTCCTTGGACTCCGACAGGCCGCGCCAGCCGCAGTCCCAGCTGACGTCCAGGCTCAACGGGCCGAGAACGGAGACCATCCGGTCCAGTTCCTCCTCGGTGGCGTCGTCCTCGGCTTCGCTGTCGGAGGTACCGAAGGGCAGGGTCGTGTCCAGGGAGAGCATCACGCCCCCGGGCAACGGCCAGAGATCGGCCAGGCCAGGACTGAGCAGCAGGTTCGCCGTCAGCCAGGACCTCGGCTGCTCCGCGTCGAACGTGATGGCCTCGCGGCGCACCAGTTCGTCCAAGAAAGGGAAGATGCGAGGTTCCCGGTCCACGACCATGCGGGCAGTGCGGAAGGAACGGATGGCGTACGCGTACTGCTCAGCCGTGCTGATCGGATCCAGTCGGGGCCAGGGGGCGGTGGACCAGTCAGCCAGATCGCGCATGATCGCCCGCGCCCGCGACAGCGCGCTCGGTGCGTCGGGAAAGGATTCGCGGACTCGGTAGAGCGTCGAGGACAAGAAGCGCGCCTTTCGAACAGGGGCGAGGCGGACACGCCTTCACGGTGCGCATCCGCGCCTGTCCCGGATTACAGCCTCACGGCTGACAGCGGCAGGCGGTTCAGTTCGAGGAACAGCAGGTATATCCCTCGACACGGCCTTCATCGGCGTCGCCGCCGAGGTCGAAGTCGCCCAGACTGCCGCCGATTGCGCGGTAGACCGCAGAGGGAACCCCTGAGATCACCGAGGCGGCGGGCCACTGACCGGCGCCGATCTGTCGCTCGCCAAGATCGCGCGCTGGGCGACCTGCCCGCCCCGCTTTCGCCCCATGTGGACCAGTACAGACCCTCACGAGTGGCACGCATGCGTCGCCTCCACCGGCGCGTAAGAGGCTCTGGACGTCCGAGTCACCATCCTTGCTGGGGTTCGCCCAGCGAAAGTCCGCAGTCGCGGCGCCAGTTCTCGCCTACGGTCGTCGAGGCGATGCGGTTACCGAGGGAGATCCAGACGCCGAACTCGCCGGGCAACGACTCCGCGATCTGCTGCGTCCAGACGCTGTTCAGACAGAGTTCCACGCCGCAGTCCTTGAACTCGGGCAGACCGCGCCAGCCGCAGTCCCATCTGACGTTCAGGGTCGGCGGCCCGAGTGCCGAGACCATCTGCTCCAGTTCCTCCTCGGTGCAGTTCTCGTCGGGCTCGCTGTAGGGGTCGCCAAAGGGCCGGGTCGAATCCAGGGTGAGGGTCAACCCCGCTGGCAGCGGCCAAAGTTCGGCCAAGTCGGGGCGGAGCGTTACATACCCTGCGAACCAGGAGTTCGGCTTTGCCTTGTCGAACGTGACGGCACTGCGGCGCCGCAGTTCATCGAGGGCGGACCCGACCCCGGGTTCTCCTTGGTTCCCGTACATTCGGGCAGTGTCGAAGGAGTGGAGGGCATGTGCGTACTGCTCGGCTGTGGTGATTGGCTCCAGTTGGGGCCAGGGGTGGGCGGTCCAGTCAGCCAGATCTCCCATGATCGCGCGCGCCCGCGTCAGCGCGCTCGGGGCATCGGGAAGGGATTCGCGCACTCGATAAAGCGTCGAGGACAAGGAACGTGCCTTTCGGACACGGGCAGGGGCGAACGCGCCTTCACGGAACGCGTCCGTCCCTGTCCCGGATTAGGAACGCGCCCGCCCCTGTCCCGGATTACGGCCTGAAGTCAGACAGAGGCAGACGGTTCAATAGGAGTACCCGTTCGACGAATAGTAGGTATGGGTGGTTCGTCGTAATGACCTTCGTCGGCGGGCAGCCGTGGTAGCGGCGATGGATCACCTCGGGAGCGTTCCCCACTCGGCGGGCTACCTCGGCGATCGGCACTCCCTCGTTCAGCCATCGCGTGGTGCAGGCGTGCCGCAGGTCGTACGGGCGGCCGGCCAACGGCGAGTCGACGCGCTCAGGTGGGAGCGCGTACTCCCGTCCTCCCACACCCGCCAGTAGGTGGATGAGCCGACCACTCCCCCACGTTCGTTTCCGAACACGCGGCCTTCCTTGGCGGTGCCGAACGCGTTTCAGGTACGCCCGCAGGATGGCCACCAGGACGGGCGGGACGGGGACCGGCCGGTCGCTCTTGGCCTCCCTTGCTTTCAGCCCGCGGTGGTCGTGACGCTCCCCGGAATCGGTCCACTGCTTTCCGGAGACGGGGCGCGTCTCCCGGAGCGTCAGCGTGCCCCATCCTGTGTCCGGAAGGTGGCAGTCGGACCGCCTCAGTCCGACCGCCTCAGTCCGACCGCCTCCGCTGGACGCAGGCCCGCGTAGTACAGGACCGCGTCAGAGGCTTACGGCGCACTGTCCTTCACGTTCTTGGCAAGGGCGTACGCCTCGGTCGGGGAGGTGCTGGACGGCGGGTGGTCCTCGCTGGTGGGCATACCGTTGGCGTCCAGCCCGATGACGTCGTTGTAGGGGCTGACCGTCGCGCACTTCTCGGTGTCGCCGGTCTGCTGGTGGGAGCCGTTCAGAGCCACCTGGGTGTCGACGTGCGTCGGAGTCGGCTTGCCGCCGGGGAAAGTGTCGCCGGTCGTCCAATCGGTGCCGATGAGCAGCACGATCTGGGAACCGGTGCCCTGCTCGACCGCCTTTGACGGGAGGCCGAGCGCCTTGGCGACCGCCTGGGCCTGTGCCTTCTGCCCAGCCGGGTAGGTCAGCGAGGTGGCGGTGGAGGGAGTCCCGTTCCCCGAGTCGGTCTCCTTGCTGAAGCCCTGGGCGATCAGCGCCTGGGCGATCAGCGCCCCCCGGTGGTACACCCCGGTGCCGTTCTCGACGTGGACGGTGACCGAGGCGGCGGAGACCGGGCTGGCGGTCGCCGAGGGGGAGCCCTTCTTCCCGGTGGACGCGGTGAGCGACTGGTCGTTCGCGATGGTCTTGAACATCTCCTTGGCGCCCGGGCCGATCAGCGTCTCGGACCCGCCGCCCGGCAGGTCGACGTCCTGGGTCTGCATGGTGGCCCAGGTGATCCGGCTGGCGGGCACCTTATTGAGGTCGAGGGCCAGGTCGATGAGCTTGCCGGCGGAGTCCAGGCTGTTGTCGACGGTCAGCGCCCTGGTCGCGGCGTTGGCGATGCCCCACATCTTCGACGGGCTGCTCAGCGTGCCCTTGCTCTTCATCTGGTTGAGGAGGGCGTTGAGGAAGATGTGCTGGGCGTCGGTCCGGCCGCGGCTGTCGCTGGAGTCACCGAAGCCGTGCCGGGTCCGCACAAACTCCAGCGCGGCATCACCCTTCAGCGTGTGCGACCCCTCCTTCAGCTTCAGGTGGCTGTAGGGGTCGTAGACGTTCTTGCTGACACAGACGCGCGTCCCGCCGACCGCGTTGGACATCGCCACCACGCCAGCGAAGTCGATCATCATGAAGTGGTCAATGGGTATCCCGGTGAGCTGGTGCACCGCGACGACGCTGCAGCCGGGGCCGCCGTTCAGCGCCGAGTTGATCTGCGTGCGGGTCTGCGCCGGCACGCTCGGGTGGCCCGGGTCGTGGCAGCCGCTCCAGTCGGTCCGCAGGTCGCGGGGGATGCTCATCACCGTGGCGTTGGACCGGTCGGCGGATATGTGGACGATCATCTCCACGTCGGCTCGGGCGCCGCCGGCCGTTCCGCAAGCGCCCCCGAGTTTGCAGTCCGCCGCGCTGTTACGGGCGTCGGATCCGATGACCAGGATGTTGATCGGGCTGCGTCCGAACGCGTCGACCTTCTCGTGCCCGGCGCCGTCCTTGCCGTTGGCGGACAGATCGTCGGACTTGATGTTGCTGTTCAGCTTCCAGTACGCGTACGCGGCAGTGCCGGCGCCGAGCACCAGCACGAACCCGAGCAACAGCCCGACGGTTTTGAGTGTGCGCCTTCTGTCAGGTTTCTTGCCGGCTCTGCGCATGGCAGCCCTGCCACCGCCGGCCGACTCCGCCGGATCCGCCTTCTCGGCCCTGATCCGACCGGTGGCATGCCTCCGCGATCTGAGGGGCTGCGTCATGAGAACTTCCTCGTACCTTCAGGGGCGACGGCTGATGGAGCCATCTGTAAGTGGGACTCGTGGACGGCGAGTTGGGTTGGGTGCGGCTCGTTTCGGGGGTCGCGTGACCAGGGAGCCGTGCTGGCTCCGCGCCGCCCGCACGTTGTCGTTCCGCGTCTGCAGGCAGATCAGCACTGCCGGCGCAGCGCGGGCGCGGCCAGACAGTCGCCGAATGCGGAGGTGATCTGCCCGCCGCGCCTGCGTTGCGGGCGTTACTGCCACTGCGAGCTGGTTGCGATGGCTCGCAGTTGGGCCAGTGTCAGGATCGGCGTGGAAGGGGTCGAGGGGGAGTTCTGGCTCGGCGCCTGCCACTGCATGAGGGTGACGTAGAGCCCGTCAGGATGCAGGACGTTCACCGCCGTGTGTCCAGGGCCTGTTCCGGGTGGTGCCTGCCGGGACTTGATCAGGGTGCCGTCGGCCAGGGGGGTGGTGCCTGCGAAGACGTGGCTGCGGATCGCGGTGGTGGAGGTCTGCCGGGAGACGTGCACCTCGAGCAGAGACTTGCCGTGGCCGTCGTCCACCCACAACTGCCCGGACTGCCGGCCGCCGGGCGGGCTCGTATGGGTCAGGCCGCTCGGCAGCAGTGCGGTCAGGGTGGCGAGCGCGCGGTCGGCGGACAGTGTACGGGTGAAGGTCGGCTTCGGGGTGGCGGACGCCGTGGCCGAGCCGGTTGTGGCCGAGGCCGCCGGACCGGCGGTCGTGTGGTGGGCTGTTCGCCCGTCGGGCAGCAGCCCGGGAACGACCGCCGTGCCGAGCCCGCCGAGTGCGAGTACGGCTGCTCCGCTCACGCCGACGGCCGTGGCGCGGCGGCGGCGTCTGCGTCGGCCGTTGCGGACACCGGCCTGCACGAGTGACGGGGTGTTGGGCGGCTCGAAGGTCAGGAGGGTGGTGCGGAGGGCTTCGGTGAAGTCTTCTTCGATGGGCATGGCGGGTCACCGCGTTTCGAGGTCGGTGCGGAGGGCGGGGTAGGTGCCGTGGCACCGGGGTCAGGGGCTGACGAGCTCCATCAGGTCGTGGCCCAGAAGGTCCCGGATCCGGGCGAGCGCGCGCATGCTTTGATTGCGTACCGCGCCCGGCCGGACCTGAAGGATCGCGGCGGTCTGCTCGACGCTGCGGTCCTCCCAGTAGCGCAGGAGCAACACGGCCCGGTCCCGGGCGGAGAGTCGGCCGAGAGCGTCGAGCAAGGTGACCCGCAGCGTGGCGTCGTACTCGGTGACGGCGCCGGAGTCCGGCAGGGTGCCGGAGGGCTGCTCAGAGCTGCTGCGCCGACGGCGGTAGGACAGGTAGGTCCGTACGAGGACGGTGTGGGTGTAGGCCGCCGGGTCGTCCACCTGCGCGATCCTGCGCCAGTTGGCATACATCCGGCCCAGCGTGTCCTGCACCAGATCCTCCGCGAGGTGCACATCACCGCTGGTGAGCACACACGCAGAGCGGAACAGAGGCGCGGATCGCGCAGCGGCGAACGCCATGAATTCCTCTTCGTACCGGCGCTTCATCCGAGATCCTGTTCGTCGCCCACACTCTGAAGACGCTGTGGCCGCAGGGTTACGTCCCACCCGGAGAGGCAGAAATCTGGCGGCCCCAGGCGAACTTCCCTTCGGCGACGCCAGCGTCGGGTCTGAGGGGCGGGGACTGGCGCGGTGGCTGTCCCTCCGTTTCCAGCCTCCGCCGCTTCAAGCCGCATGCGTTTCTCCCGCACACGGCTTTGCGGGTTGGGTGCGACTCGTGCCGCACCCAACTCGGCATGGGCACACGCACCCGGGCATCCGGACGAGCAGCCGTGGGCCGACACCCGCCGGCCACCGCTCACCCCAGCACCGCGAGGGAGCGCCCCCACCGAGCCAGGCGCGCAACCGGCACACCTGACGTGCCCGCGCACTCCGGACAGTCTCCCTGTTCGATGGAGGGGCGCACTGTATACGCCTACGCTTGCGCGAGGAAGAAGGGCATTTCATTTCCGTGGGACATGCACGGGTCGAGGGGCCCGACGGGGCGTCAGGCGAGCCGCTGACCTGTGAGAACACGCGGGAATCGGACGGCCTCCGGAGCCGTACGCGCAGGTTCGAATCCTGCCGGTGGCACATCGCAGGAAGTGCCGAGAGGCCCCGCCATCAGCGCGTTTGCTGAGTGCGGGGTCTTGTTGTTTGCCCAGGCGGATGCCGCTGGAAGCAGCGGTTTGTCAGCGATCACGTTGTAATAGCGGGTTGATCTTGGAAGCCTTCGTGGCAGGTCAGCGGGCATCATCCCGCGGACCGCTCACAGTAGTCCTACGGGCCCAGGGCACACCGGTCACGCAACTCGGATCAAGAGTTGTTGCTGGGGTGAAGGATCGCCTCCGCGATTTCGCGTACGCGGTCCTGCGTGATACCTGTGCGCTGCTCGACGGCGAGGGGATGTTCGGTGGGTTCCAGCTCGATGAGGGGGCGTTGACCGAGCGGACGGGTGTGGGCGTGCGTCTTCAGGTTGAGCGTGCTGGGTGTGTACAGACTGAGCTCGGTGGTCAGTCAGCCGAAGTACGGCTTCTCAGCTTCGCGGCCGGGGGTGTTCCACATGTCCAGGGCTCGGGCAAAGCTGTCTCGGCTCAAGGAAACCCAGACGCTCCAGGAGAAGCGGTCTTCGCAGCCGATAACCGGTATCTCGATCAGGCCTCTGATGAAGTAATGCTGGCCTTTGATGATGCACTGATCGGAGGAGAGCATGCTGTCGGAATCGTCCGCGAAGCTCGGGTGCCAGACGCCTGGAGCCATGGTCGAGTAGCTCATCGGAAGCTCCGCGTGGAACTCACCGCAGCATGAACACGTGAAGCCGAGATCGTTCGCCATGGCCGGGAGCTTAGGGCCTGTCCGGCGGATCACGTTGCTCGCCCTGCGGTGGGGACATTGTTCTGAGCGTGGGGCGGGGCAATCTGACGAACGATGAAGTGGGCGCGGTTGGTGCCGCATCTGCCGATGTCCGGTCGCCGGGGTGGTCGGTGGAGTGATCACCGTATGGTGATCAACGGGATCTCGTTCCGGGTTCGCACCGGGCTACGGTGGTGGGACGTGCCGGAGAGGTTCGGTTGCTGAAAGACGGTTTATGAGCGGCACCGCCGCTGGTCGGCAGACGGGACCTGGGATCGGATTCTCCAGGTCATCCTTGCCGATGCGGATGTTCAAGAACGCATCGACTGGCGCATGGTGAGTGTGGACTCCGCCTATGCCGGGCTCATCAGCATGCGGATGCGGCTGGGGCGCCCCGCCTGGTGCCGCGAATCCCCAAGAGGCCCTCGGTCCCGCGCCAGCACCGCCCCGGGGTAGGACTCGGCCGTTCCCGCGGCCGCTTCACCAGCAAGACATCTCATGTCGTTGGCGGGTCAGGTTGAGTCGTCGGTTATGGGGAGACTGGGCCTCCTGTAGTTCGCCGCCGGTTGAGGAAGGCGATAGCGTCCACGGCGTGCTGGACGGTCCTGATGTAGCGGTGGCTCTGCGACGCGGAGTGCGTGCTCGCTCCCACGCCTGGGAGTTCGTGCGCTGGTTCGCCGACGCGTGGATGGGCCGTCCGGTGGAGCCGGAAGATGGCTGCACCGCCGACGAGCTGGCGGCAGTGGAGGCCGATCTGGGCTTCGAGCTGCCGGCTGCTTTGCGTGAGGGGTATGCGCTCATCGGCCGCCGGGACGACCTGACCCGGCAGCAGGACCCACTGGTCAGACCGGCTGGCCTCTATGTCGATGACGCCCAGGGTGGCGTCCTGGTCTTCCGTCGGGAGAATCAGGACTGCGCCTTCTGGGGAATCCCCCTGAGCCAGGTCGACCAGGACGATCCCCCGGTGGTGGTGGAATCACATCAGGGCTGGATTCCCTTTCTCGATCGAATGTCTCTGGTCTGGGTCGAGCTGGTGCTGAGCGAGTCACTCTTCGCCGTAGACAGCCTCTATGACGCCTGCGAGCTGCCCGACGCACTGATGCCGGGTCTCCACGCCAGGTATGCCCGAGTCGGCCTGCCTGACCATCCCATGTGGGCGAGCGACAACGACTCACCCGTCCGCTGGTACGCAGCTCCCGGCCGGCTGGTCCGCCGGGACGGCCTACAGGACCAGTCCTGGCTCCACGCGCGCGGGCGCACGTTTTCCGATCTTGAGACCATCCGTGAAGAGCTTCCAGGCCCCTGGGTCGGCTGAAGTCACACCGCCGTCAGCGTGGGCCTGTTCGTGGTGGGGACCGGTCAGACGATCACGCAGCGAGCGCGACGGCAGGCGCAAAAGCGACCGCGGGATCGTAGAGGGTGCGTGCTTGCAGGCAGCGGGAGAGACAGCCGAGGAGCTTGTGGAACAGGTTCCGCAGGGCCGCGGTGTGTCGTTCGCCGCTGGCGCGGCGGCCGTCGTAGTGCTCACGGGGTGCGTGTGAGCGCAGGGCGGCGAAGGCCTACATATAACCTGCGGAGGCCGGCCGTTGGTTCTTGACGGCTCTGGCGACCACGACTCGACTGCGACCGGAGGCGTGGGTCACCGGGGCGGCGCCGGCCTATGCCGCCAAGACCCGGGCGTCGGCGAAGCGCTTCCGGTCGTCGCCGACCTCTGCCAGAACACGGGCGCCGGACGTCATCGGCAGTCCGGGGAAGCTGGTGATGATCCCTGCCTCAGGGTGGGCGAGGAACGCTTCCTCGGTGGCCGTCGCAAGGTCGTCGACGCTCCGGCAGGCGGCGTCGAGCTGCTGGATGAGCGCCTGGGCCTCCCTGGCCCATGGCCTGCTCGACTTTCGGCAGCCGGTGCAGGCAATCCCTGCGGAAGATCTCCCGTAGCCGTTCGACCTCGGTATCGATCCCGCGGCGGAGTCGTCCGGCACGGTTGAGAAGAGCACACAGCTGGCTGCGGGTGAGCCGGGCGGCTGCCGCCTGAGTGGGCGCCGCGGCCAGGACGGCGACGGCCTGGACGTGTTCGCTGTCGGCGGGCAGCGGCCGGTGCATGGCGCCGGCGATCCAGAAGAGCTGATCGAGCGATGGCCTGACCCCGTTGATCCAGGAAGCGAGCCTGTACAAGTTGCCACCGCTCAAGGCGATTACAACTCGATGCACTGGGTCCTTTTCCTCCCCGTCGTATGTCTCCAGAACCCGCAGTGCGAGATCCACCTCCTCAGGAGAAAACGACGTGAAACACGTTGCTCGCACTTCATCGGACACAGTCACTTCGTCAGCGTGCGGCTGGGGCTCCTGGTGCACAAGGCAGCGGGAGATCGAAGGAGCAGTCACATGAAGCTCCCTCCCATGACCCGCCGGACAGAACCCAGCCCTCAGCGCTTTCCCCCATCCCTATGTGCTCGCAAGGCATCCGGATCGTCCACGAGGTCAACCGTGCGCGACTGCAACCCGGTCTGAGCACTCCGAGGCGATGCTCATCCTCGCCAGATGAGGAACTCGTGAGTTATCGCGATCAGGGCACGTGCCGCACGACCGGGTGTGCGCTCGAAAGGAACGGCCAGGGAGAACGGCCAGTCCAGGTCGGCGTCGTGGATGGTCAGCGTGGCGACGTCCTCCGCCTCGGCAAGGGCAGGCCGTGGCAATAGCGCCACGCCCAGGCCGTTGCGGACGTAGGCCACGCCGGTGGGGACGTCGGTGATCTCGAGGGCGACGCGACGGGTCACGGAGGCGGCAGCGAAGGCCTGATCGGCAACGGTCCGGATGCCGTAGCTCACGGGGAAGTCGACGAAGTCCAGGCCGGCCAGTTCGGTGATCGGCACGGTGTGGCGCTTCGCGAGCGGATGGTCGGCCGGAACGACGAGGTCGAGCACCGAGGTGACGAGGTCGGTCAGCATGATCCCCGTCGGGTGCGGTCCGGGCAGCGAGACGAAGGCGAGGTCGAGCCGCCGTTCGAGGAGGGCGTCGATCAGGCCCTGGGAGCCGGAGGCGGCGGCGCTGGTCTGCAGGAGCACACCGGGATGACGCCGGTGGAATTCACCGAGGAGCGCGGGAAAGTCGATGAGCCCCACCGTGGTCATCGTGCCCAACCGCAGGGTGCCGCGCAGTCCTCCGCGGACCTCGGCCACCGCGTCCGCGGCTTCCCGGGCGGCGTCGAGGGCGGCATGGGCGCGCGGGAGCAGGGCGGCACCGGCGTCGGTGAGCAGCACGCGTTTGGTGGTGCGTTCCAGCAGCGGCGTGCCGAGTTCTCTCTCGAGGTTCTTGATCGTGGTGGAGACCGCGGACTGGACGACGTGCAGCCGTGCGGCGGCACGGGTGAAGTTCGCTTCCTCGGCGACGGCGACGAAGTGCTCGAGCTGGCGCAGTTCCACCCTCCCAGTATCCCTCCGGGAGCTCCCTACTTATCTCTCAGTGAGATAAGTGCAGTCTCTGACTTTCGTTGGACAGCGATCGTTACCGTCAGCGATTCTTTTCATCGGAGGAACTGCTCGCAGCAGGAATGCTTGCCGACGGGCATATCGAAACCGGAGGACAGGCGCAAGGTGACCGACACGATCAACAGGCTGGTCGCCGAGACGCTCGATATCCCCGGACGACACCTTCGCCCCCCTGATTCGAACGAGAATTTCTTGTCCGGACGAGGGGAGTCGTAATTGGCCCGGGAGTGCGCCGCGCTGGTAAATTCCAAAACCTCCGGACGTCCCGAGCTCGAAAACGTACCGAATCAAATCCAGGAACGAGGAAACGACTGCCATGACCACATCGAACGAGCCCACCGGCAGGCTGAACAACCAGGCGCCGCACCTGGACTACTACCCAGAGTGGCTCGACAATCTCGCCGACGACGTCATCCTTCAGGGCAATTTCGCCAACGGTGAAGTGATCGGCAAGGAAAAGGTGGGGAAGCTGCTGAGCTTCGCTCGAAGCAACTACGCTTTCCAGGACTTCCGCTTCTTCGGCAAACGCGGCGAACTCTTCCTGGAGGACTACCGTTCCACCATCCGTGGCAGCGAGACCTACCGTCCGGGTGGAATCGAGATCTACAACTTCGTCGTCGTGTACTTCAACGAGGCGGGCGAGACCAGTCAGCTGGTCATGAATCACCGGCCGCAGTCAGCCGCACTGCTGTTCTCGTCCTTGCTGGCGGAGCACTTCGGTGACGAGTTCGGCTCGGACCTCTTCTACAAGGGCGATGTCAGCGACCGACTGCTCGACCACGACCTGTCCCGCGGGCAGTGGCCCCCGTCGCCGTCCCACTGACTTGCGACGGCCGGGCTGTCCGGTCAAGGACGGGCTGCAACACCCGGGGTGTTACAGCCCGTCGGCGAAGCCGACCACTCAAAGGCCGTAGGAGCCGGAGGCAACTCCCGGTCTGCTCTGCCTTTGCGAGGGCGCGACGTGGCATCGCTACGGAGCTGCTTCCTGCCAGTACGCACTATCTGCGGTACAGGAGGGCACCACACGCCTCCCGCGATTCAAGGAACCGAACCTGGTACTCGGAGCCCATGTGCAAGCCCACCTCTGACTGCGCTCCGGTGCCGTGTGCGCAGGGTTCGAATCCTGCCGGCGGCACCCCTTATGAGGTGCCCGAAGACTCCGCCAGCGGCGGAATCGCCGAGGCCGGGCTCTCCTTAACTGCGCGGGCGTGTGCGGCGTCGGGCAGCACTATGACCTCTGAGACATGGCCTCCGTGGCCTCTTTGTGGACAGGATCGTGGAGCATCGCCCCAGGTCAGCCGACGAGCGGCCTCGGATACTCGGCGAGTTCCCTCGCCGGGGTGGGCCAGGGATCGTCGCTCATGATGCCTTTTCGGGACGAGGTCCTGATGGCAGTGACGTTTGCGCCGCCAGTTCGAGCAGGTGGTCGACCGGCCACTGGTCGTAGGCGTGTTCGCCGTACTTGGCGGCGAGGACGCGGCCGTCGGGTGCGATCAGGAAGTCGGCGGGAAGGCCGAGCCGTCCGCCGAGCGGCCTGCGGGACGGCGGACGCTCCCGTCCGCGGAGGATCGCCCACGTGCTGCGCAGGATGGCCCGGGCGGTCGGTGCCCAGGCCCGCGGACTGAGCAACGCGCGATACGACGACTCCACCCCGAACTCGACGTACAGGCGCTTGGCGGGGTCGGCTACGACGGCGAAGGGGAGGTCGGTTACGTGCTTCCGCAGTTCCTCTGCGGGCGAGTGGAAGACCACGATCTCGCGGATTCCCGCTTGAGCGATCTCCGCGTGTCGTCGCACCACCGATTGAAGGTGCAGGTTGCAGATCGGGCAGCCGGCGAACCGCCGGAACTGAAGATGTGTCAGCCGTGCACCGTCGGGCACGGCGATCTGGGCGCCGGAGACGGCCGTGAGGTCGTGGGCACCGACAACGGCACCGGGTCCTAAGGTTTCTGTCCACGCGTTCCTGTGAGTCGTTCGCATGATCCCCGTTCCCTTTTAGGCGTACACCATACGCTTACCAGCGTAAGCGTATGCCGTACGCTGTCAACCGTTATGCCTCGCCCCCGTTCACTCACCCCGGACCATCTCGCCTCGTCCGCTCTCACCGTCCTGGACCGCGATGGTGTCGCCGGCCTGTCGATGCGTGCGGTTGCCAAGGAACTCGGCATGAGCACGATGGGGCTCTATCGCTACGTGGCCGACCGCGAGGAACTCGAACGGCTGGTCGTCGAGTCCGTGCTCGGAACCGTCGACACCGAGCCGCCGCCCTCGGACGCGCCGTGGGAGGAGCGGATCGAGACCCTGGTGCGGCGCCTGCGCGACGTCGTCAGCGCCCATCCCGCCGTCATGCCGCTGACGATCACCCACCGGCACCGGTCTCGCGGGGTGCTGCGCTGGTCGGAGGCCGTACTCACTGTTCTCGCCGAGACGGGCTTCGACGGCCCGCAACGCGTCGTCGCACTGCGGGCCCTCCTGAGCTACGTCATCGGAGCCATCCAGCTCGAGCACCTGGGGCCTCTATCCGGCGAGGGTACGGTCGCCATCTCCGCTCTGCCGCCGATCGAGTTCCCGCGCCTGGCCGAAACCGCACACCAAGCGCAGGACGTCGGCGCCGACCAGGAGTTCTTCGGCGGGCTCGCCGCGCTGATGCGCGGCCTGCGCAGGTGACGACAACGGACCACGGTCGGCGCTCGCCGCGGCCCGCTGTCCGACGGTTCAGCTGCACCACCGTTTGAATGACCAACGGCCCGCCCGCCGCCGACCAGCGGTTCCGCCTGTCCCCGTACTCCGAGCGCCCCGCCGGGGGCACCAGCCGGTGAGCCAGCAAGAATCTGGGGCTGGTCGGGGCGGATGCCAACAGGAGTGCTGTCGCGAGGGTGGGCAGGTTGTTCGGCGCGCAATGACCTCGGCCGCCCTCGTCCGTGTGTCCGCAGGCAGCCCCCGGAGATCATCTACGCCGTCATGCGGGGTTCGCCCATTCCTCGCGGAGCATCCCGAAGAGCACGCTGTCGTAGCGCTTCCCGTCCAGCAGCACGGCCGACCGGCGGCGGCCCTCCTCACGGAAACCCAACCTGGTGAAGGCGCGTACGGCGCGCTCGTTGCCGCTCCAGGTATCCAGCTCCAGCCGGCTCAGGCCATACGCGCCGAACAGGTGGTCCACGAGCAGCCGCAGCGCGTCACTGCCGTGGCCACGGCCCCAGAACTCCCGCTCGCCGATGGTCACTCCCAGCGTGGCCACCCCGACGTACGGGTCCAAGTCCCGGTAATCGGCCATGCCGATCACGCTTCCGCCCATCAGGTCCTCGACCGTGAACACGGCCGACTCCCTCGGATTCAGACGCAGCATGGTCTCGAAGCCGAGACCGAGCGCCTCCGCCGTGACCGGGCCGAAACACGGATCGCCGGCCGTGGCCCAGCGCACCACTTCCGGATCGTTGCGCCACCGAAGATGATGCTCCGCATCTTCGAAGCGCAGCGAACGCAGCCTTACCAACTTGCCTTCGAACATTGCGCCACTGTAATCGTCCGCAGAACCACGAAGCCGACGATGCCCCATGCGGACGCCCTCCACGCGTCTTCGTCAATCGGCCCTGGATAGCGCCGGCCCTTGGAATTGGTCGTCCAGGGGTAGCCGGTGGTTATCAGCCGAGACGTCACTACAGCCAAGTGGTGCGAGGTTGCCCAGGCGCGCCATTCCGTGTTTTCTCCCGCCTTCTGGGTCCGAGTGCACTGGACCGGCATCGATCAACAAGTCCATTTCCTCAGGAGTCAGTTGCGCTGCCTGAAGTAAGTCGCGTACCTGATCCCCTTGGGCACCCCTATGAGGTGCCCAAAAACCCCGTCACCAGCGGAAATGCTGAGGCCGGGGTCTTCTTGTGCGCGCAGGCCCATGCGGCCCGACGCGGCCGCATCTCGGGGTTCGTGGGCAGGCGTGGACGGGATCCTGATGCGTCACGCCAGGCGAGCCCCACGAATCGACGTACCCCGGAACAGGTGCGGGGGCCGCATTGCTGGGCGCTACTGGTGCCCTGCTAGTCGGCGGTGACGCCCCAGTAGCCGATTTGCACGGGCTTCCCGTCGCGGTAGAGCACTGTGCAGTTCCCTTGGCCGCGGCCCGGGAACTCCAACCATCCGGAGTCGAGAGCGGCCCGCCACTCCTCGTAGGTGGGCCGGCCGTGAGGGGCCCACGCACGCACCTCGCTGTCGGCGAGCGGCCGCATGAACGGACCGTCGTCGGTGTCCTCGGCCTCGATCATGAGAGGGAAGTCCAGCACGGTTCCCGTGCCACCGGTGAAGATGTACTCCTGCCACTCCGGGTCGCGCCAGAGTTGCTCGACGGACCGTCCCCCGAAGCCGCGGTTGTCCCGCGCCAGCTCGTCTTCCTGGGCCTGCCGGAACGCGGCCGCCAGATCACGCTGATGCGGGCCGGAGCGGGCCCACTCGTCGCCGCCCATCCGTGTCCCCTCTCCGTTCGCACTCCTTGTTCAAGAGCGGAGCCTAGGAGACGGCACTGACAGGTCATCTGACGATGGCGAGCGACGCCCTACGCCCGCGCGACCCGCTCGGTCGTCAGCACCCCTGGGAGCGGCGCCGGTGCCCCTGCCTGATACTCCGAAAGGCGCGCGGGCACCAAGGCCGAACGCCTTTCGCCATCGTCGGCGCAGCCTCAGCCCTGGTCGGTTACCGCCGACTCACGGCGCGATCCAGCTCACCTCGGGGTGCACGCTCGGCAGCCCCCACCATGCTCAGTTGATGTCGGCGGAGAGGGAGCGACGGTGGCCAACCAGGGCCGGCACAGCACGTTCCAGTTCCTCAATCGCGTCAACTGACGCGTACAGACGACGACGTGGCGCCCGGGTGCCGATGAGATCGTCCACGCGCACAGCGTGCCAGGCCAACGTGCCGCCCATCGGCAGCCGTGCGAACACGACGCCGGAGGAAACGCTGTCTTGACGCGACGGCAGTGTCCCCCAGGCACGGTCGTTGACCAGCACACAGTCGATCGCCGCGAACGGCGTCTCATCGGGCTCGGCTCGCCCTGCGTTCCGCCACCCTCATCAGACAGGACACAGTCCTTCCTCCTTGCTGGGCATCCGGTACCTCGCCTCCGCACCGCAGGATCTCGGCGCGCGGCCGCGGACCGGCGCCCGTTGGTGCACCGGTCGGCCGGCGGCAGCGGCAGCGGCAGCGGCAGGAGCGAGGTGTCCGTGGTTGGTCCTGGGACCCTCTGCGGTGGCGCGGACGGGGTTCCCGGATGCGGTGATCAAGGCGCGTGGGGTAATTGTCTGGAATGAGCCCTATATCGCAGATGAGATGTATGCGAAGATGTGTGCTGTGTGGCATTTGGTGCTGAAGCCAGGCGAGAGGAGTGCACCATGATCGCCAAGCTGCTCGGGAAGCTTTCCTTCACCCGCCACTACGGTGCCTACGGGTCCCACGAATGGAACGCGTACGCCGGCGACGACTAGGACCGAGCGCGCAGCCGGCGGGTGCCCTGGGGCGCCCGCCGGGTCGTGGTCACGTTGCCGAGGGCCAGGGGCTGTGTCATGGGCGGAAGGAACGAGCCGCCGCGGCTGCCCGAGGGGAGTTTCGCGGCCTGGAGTCGCGACCGGCTGGGCATGGCGCGCCGTGGCGCCGAGGAGTGCGGGGACGTCTGGCAGCTGGAGCCGGGTGTCTACGTGGCGGCCGCGGCCGAGCCGTGTGAGGCGGTTCTGCGTCGGGCGCACGACTTTCCCAAGGCCCCCTCGCCCCTCTTCCCGCCGCTGAAGCGGTCGAGCGGAGAACCGACGCCCGAGGAGCGCGGGTACGCTCACGCCGCCCGTATGCGCGGACTGCGTGCGCAGGCGGTCGCGGCCCGGATCGGGGAGATCGCGCCCCGGACCGCTCGGTTTGCCGACCAGTTGCCGACGGGCCAGGACATAGAGATCCTTCCGCCGGTCCGGCACGCCCTGGCGGAGATCGGCGTGCACTATCTCTTCGGCGAGGACGCTCCCACCCTGCTGCCCTACGCCTTCCAGCTCTTCCTCGCGCGGGAGGTGCTCGTACGACCCTCGCGCTGGGTATGGCCGCGCTGGGTTCCCACACCGGGCCGGCGGTTCCGCACCCGGCAGCAGGCCGCCTTCACCGATGCCCTGCGGCCCGTCGTCCGCAGGCGCCGTGCGTCGGGCATGCTCGGTGACGACATGCTGGGCCAGATGCTCCGGCCCTCCCCCCACCACGGCCTGCTGCCGGAGGAGGCCGTCCTCGACACGCTCCCCGGAATCACCGTCGCCACCTTCGAGACCCCGTCCCGGGCGGCCGGCTGGATCCTGCTCCACCTGGCCCTGTACCCGCAGGCGGCGGGCCGCGTCGCGAGGGAGGCGGCTCTGCTGCCCGCGGATCCGGCCGCGACGACCAGCGCCCACCTCGGCAGCCTGCGGTACACCCAGGCGCTGGTGAACGAGGTGCTCCGGCTGTACCCGCCGAGCTGGCTGCTGACCCGGCGCGTCCGGCGCCAGACCCAGCTCGCCGACTACACCATCGACGCCGGGTCCACCGTTCTCGTCTGCCCTTACACCGCCCACCGGGACGCACGCGAATTCGCCGAGCCGGACGAGTTCCGGCCGGAGCGGTGGCTCGACGACCCGGGCTCGCCGGCGAAACCCGGGGTCTTCCTCTCGTTCGGTACCGGGCCGCACGGCTGCGAGGGAGCCGCCCTGGCCATGGCGATGCTGACCCTGCTGACCGCCCAGACCGCCCGCTGCTACCACCTGAGCGAGCCGGCCGGACCGGAGCCCGGCTATCAGGTCACCACCCTCGAAGGTCTCGCACCTGTCGGTCTGCGCCTGCGCGCCACCGCGCGCGGCTGAGGACGGTCCCGTCGTCGGCGGACGACCGGCTCATGCCCGGTTCGTCGGGTGCCGCTGGTCGAACTCGTCGGCGAGCATGCCCATCATGACGAGGTCGTGGTGCCGGCCTGCGAGGAAGACGTGCTCGCGCAAGCGGCCCTCCTCGGTGAAGCCGAGCCCGCGGAAGAGTGCCAGCGAGGCCTCGTTGTGGTCGAAGATCGCTGCCAGGCATTTGTGATAGCGCCGCTCGGCGAACATGAAGCGCAGCAGCAGCACCAGGGCTTCTGCCGCGTAGCCCCGGCGCCGGTGATCGGCGCCGATCGCGACGTCGCATTCGAACCAGCCGGAACGAGGGCCGGTCCGATGCGATCCGACCGTGCCGACCAGCTCACCCGTGGCCGTCGCCTCGACCGCGAGGAGGAAGCGGTCGTCATCGCTCTCGGCTACGGCTTGCTCCTTCGCCCGGACACGGTGTTTCTCGGCCGACCGGGGCAGATCCAGCCGGCTCGCTCGCCGCCCGTCATCGTCGGCGAAGCGCATGAACGCGGTCCAGTCGTCGGGCTCGACGGCGCGCAGGCGGACCCGCTCACCGGTCCAGGACGATGCCATGCCCTATTTGAGCACGCCGCCGTGTCCGCGGGGCCGAGAGGCACACCGCCGGCCACGAGACCGTCGTCCGCCTCGCCGCCAACGGCACGCCTGCCCAGGTGCGCCGTCCGCACGTGCGGCAACGGAGGACGCGGCAACAGGGGCCCGGTCCGGCTGAACCCCCGGAGCGGGCGTTGCGTATGAATTGCGCGGGGCCGGCTCCGGTTTCCCGCCACGGGACCCGGCCGCGACGCCGTCCGTGGGGCCCGTGACGGAAGGAGAGCACCGTGCCCACACCGCCCGCCTCCGACTCCGACGCGCCGGACGACGGCACCGCGCCGAACGACCGCACCGCGCTGGAACCCATCCGCGTGCTGCGTATGCGCAACACCGACGCGCTGGCCCGGTTGCTCGACGACATCCGCGAGGACGACGACTGCCGCGGGCGCGCCGCCGTGATCGCACCCGCCGCCGACGCCCCGGCCGACGGCGAGACAGAGGAACTCCCGCCCGTCCCCGGCCTCGCGGACCGCCCGCGCCTGGGGCCCGGACAGCGCCGGGCTGCCGTGGTGATCGCGGTCGCCGCGGCGGCCGTGGTCGGCTTCGCCTGCGCCCTCCTGGTCCCCGGCGCCACCGGGGCCGCCCCGACCGCTCCGTCGGCGAGCGCATCGACCGATCCGGCCTCGGCGACCCCCACGTCGGCTGCCCCGAGCGCGACCGCGGGCGCCGGCGTCCTGGCCGACCCCGGGTTCGAGTCGGGCGGCCTCTCGTCGTGGAACTGCGCCGGGAACCCGGGCTCGATCGTGTCCTCCCCCGTCCACACGGGGGCGAAGGCCCTCCAGGGGAAGGTGAGTTCGAGCGACACCGGGCAGTGCGACCAGACCGTCGCGGTACGGCCGAACACCGCCTACTCGCTCACCGGCTGGGTCCGCGGCTCCAACGTCTACCTGGGCGTGACCGGCGGCCCCGCCACCTGGGTCACCTCCCCGGCCAGGTTCAGCCCCCTGACCGTCTCCTTCACCACGGGCGCCTCCCAGACCAGCGCGACGGTCTACGTGCACGGCTGGTACGCGCAGGGCGCCTTCTACGCCGACGACATCGCCCTGAACGGGCCCGGCGGCGGTCACACGTAGCGCCTCGGCGACGCGTACGGGGCGCTGTCCTGCTACGGGACGGGAGGGGCGTAGGGGTTCCCGTGGGACGCAGGCGGGCCGCCCCACCACACACCGGGCGGCGGGACGGGAACCCAGTCCGGACCGCGGTGGCGCAGCCACCACCCGCCGATGGTGTGGAACTTCTCCTCGAAGCCGCGGTCCCAGCTGAGGAACCCGGTCGCCGGCGCCCGCAGTCGGGTGCGGCGGCCGCCCGCTTCGTAGATCACGACGGTCCGGCTGCCGAGCGCCGACTCGATCCGGATGGCCTGGACGTCGGCCCACGGGATGGTCCGGCGGCGGAAGTTGTGCACGACCGCCGCCGTCGGGGTCAGAGTGACCCCGAACCGCCGCGCGGTGATCTGCACCAGAGGCAGCAGAACTCCCCATATGAGCAGCCCCGGGACGAGTATGGAGACACGCGATCCGCCCTCCAGCCAGAGCAGGACCTGGGAGGGCAGGACGACGGCGAATCCGGGCAGCACGGGCAGCAGCCGCTGGAGGTTCGTCAGCCGGTAACGGACGTGTTCCGGCGGCGTGGCCGCGACCTGCGATTCCTCCACCAGTCCCCCGGTCCCCTGTTCCTTCCCTCAAGCGCCAGGACAGCATGGCGGACCGGGGAGAACGCTGTCCATGCGGATACCGGAGTCCGGGGGACTGCCGGCGCCGGGGGACCGAGGGCATGATGACGCCATGACGTCCTGGCTGAACGCCCGGAGCACATGGCTGCTCGTACTGCTCCTGTGGGCGATCACGCTGACCGCCGCCCTGCTCGGGATCGCCTTCGCCCGGGAGTTCCTGGAGCACCCCCCGCTCCGGCCCTTCGCCTCCCGTCTCCCCATGGCAGCGGGCGGCTCGTTCTTCGTCGCCGCCGCCGGCGCCGGGCGGCTGCGGCACAGCGGAGGACGCCCGCAGGACCGCTGACGGCTGCGGCCGGGGACCACTCGGGGCGGCGGGGCTGCCGCACGGATGACGGCAGCAGCCCCGCCGCCAGGACGCCAGGACCCGGAGGGTCAGATGCTCAGCGCGATCGCGGCACCGATGCCGCCGAGGCCGAGCGCGGCGGCGGCCGGGAACCAGCCGCCCGAACCCCAGGGGAAGAACCGGTCGAGGGAGAACCGGCCGGGGCCGATGGCGGTGAGGGCGAGGGCGACGATGCAGATGGAGACGCTGTACTCGACCCCGCCGTTCTGGCTCCACAGGCCGTGGGCACCGCTCACGGTGACCATGGCGTTGATCATCACGCCGATGACGGCCGCGGCCGCCAGCGGCGTGAGCAGCCCGACCGCGAGACCGAGACCCCCGCAGAGTTCGGAGAGACCGCCGATCACGGCGAAGACCTTGCCCGGGTGGTAGCCGAGGGCGTCGAAGCCTCTGCCGGTGGCCGTCAGGCCCGGCCCGCCGAAGATGCCGAACAGCTTCTGTGCGCCGTGGCCGGCCAGCAGCAGTCCGAAGGTCAGCCTGATCAGCAGCAGTCCGCCCTCCGCGGCGGACAGGCCGGGCACGGCACCACCGGCACGCGTCTCAGCGGGCGGCCCCGATGCGGCCCCGGCCGTCGTGTCGGCGGGTCTGCGGATCTCGGTCACGGGGGCGCGTACCTGGGTCAGTGACAGGGCGCGGGTCCGGCCGAGGGAGTGGAAATGCAGTGCACGCATCACAACGCCTTCACGAGTGGGGACAACCTGTCCGGTCGCCGTATGGCGGTCCTCCCCCTGTCACCCAGCATTGCGCCGGTTACGGGCCATATCCAGCAAAATGCCGTAATATGCGCTATTGCGAATTGCGATAGCCACCCCTGCCCGCAGACGGGTCCACGACCGTCACGGTGACCACCCGTCACAGGAACCGGGATGCACACCGGACACGGGCCGGGCGTTCAGTCGGCAGCAGGGCCTTCGTGGCCGGTCGCCTAGCTCCTCGCGCTTCGTCAGGGCGCTGTCACGCGGAGCGCTTGCGGGACGCGGCCGCCTTCTTGGCAGTCGTCTTCTTCGCCGGCGTCTTCTTGGCCGAGGACGAGGCGGCGCCGGACTTCGTGGCCGTCGCCTTCTTCGCCGTCCTGGCCGCCGACGTCTTGCCTGCCGCCGTCGTCTTGCCTGCCGCCGTCGTCTTCTTCGCGGTCGCCGACTTCTTCGCGGTCGCCGTCTTGTCCGCCGTCGGTCGTTTCGCCGTCGTCCTTCTCGTCCCGGACGCGGACTTCTTGCTCGGCAGCGGCGTGACCTGAGCCTCCTCGGCCCCCTCGCCCCGCGACTCCTTCGCCGCCCGCACGCTCTTCTCCAGGGCCGCCATCAGGTCGAGGACCTTGCCGCCCTTCGCCGGCTCGGGCGCCTCCGGTGGGGTCTCGCCGGCCGCCTTCGCGGCGATGACCTCCTCCAGCGCCTCCCGGTACTCGTCGTGCAGGTCCTCCAGGTCGACCTCGCCGAGGGTGTCCATCAGGGCGTCCGCGAGGTCGAGTTCCTTGTCGCGGACGGTGACGTCGACGTCGGGGGCGACCCCCTCGGGCGCGCGGACCTCGTCCGGCCAGAGCAGGCCGTGCATGGCGATGGCGTCGCCGACCACCCGGAGCATGCCGAGGCGTTCGCGGCCGCGCAGGGCGTACTTCGCGATGGCCACCTTGTTGCTGCGCTTGAGGGCTTCGCGCAGGAGGGTGTACGGCTTCGCGGCCGGGGCCCCGGAGGCCGCCAGGTAGTACGCGGCGTCCATCTGGAGCGGGTCGATCCGGTCGGCCGGGACGAACGCGACGATCTCGATCGTGCGGGCGGTGGGGATCGGCAGGTGGGACAGGTCGTCGTCGGTGATCGGGACGATCGTGCCGTCGGCGTCCTCGTACCCCTTGCCGATCTCCGACTGGGTGACCTCGCGGTCCTCCAGCTCGCAGAACTTGCGGTACCGGATGCGGCCGTTGTCCTCGGTGTGGACCTGGCGGAAGGAGATCGAGTGGTTCTCCGTGGCGTTCACCAGCTTGATCGGGATGCTGACGAGCCCGAAGGAGATCGCGCCGTTCCAGATGGATCGCACGTGCGGCTTCCCTCCGTCCGAATACCAGGTGTTTGTATGAGATTGTCATCGTATGACGCCGATCACAGAGGTGGACGGACGAAGGGTCGCGCTCAGCAATCTGGAGAAGGTGCTGTATCCGGCGACCGGGTTCACCAAGGGCGAGCTGCTGCACTACTACGCGACGGTGTCCGGGGTCCTGCTGCCGCACCTGCGGGACCGGCCGGTCTCGTTCCTCCGGTACCCGGACGGTCCCGACGGCCAGGTCTTCTTCTCCAAGAACGTGCCGCCGGGTACGCCCGAGTGGGTCACGACCGCCGAGGTGCGCCGGTCGGAGGGGGCGACCCGGATGGTGCTGGTGCAGGACCTCGCGAGCCTGATGTGGGCGGCGAACCTGGTCACCGAGTTCCACACGCACCAGTGGCTGGTGGGAACGCCGGACGAGGCCGACCGGATCGTCCTCGACCTGGATCCCGGCGCGCCCGCCACGGTGGTGGAGTGCTGCGAGGTCGCGCTGTGGCTGCGGGAGCGGCTGGCGGCGGACGGGATCGAGGCGTACGCCAAGACGGCCGGGTCGAAGGGGCTGCATCTGCTGGCGCCGGTGCGGGGGGCGTCCAGCGAGCGGGTCAGCGAGTACGCGAAGGCGCTGGCGGTGGAGGCCGAGCGGGCGCTGCCAGGGCTGGTGGTGCACCGGATGACGCGGAGTCTGCGGCCCGGGAAGGTGTTCGTGGACTGGAGCCAGAACGCGGGACGGAAGACGACGGCCACGCCGTACACGGTGCGGGCGCGGCGGGAGCCGACGGTGTCGGCGCCGGTCACGTGGGAGGAGGTCGCCGGATGCCGGGCGCCGGGACAGCTGGTGTTCCGGGCGGGGGACATCGCGCCGCGCGTCCAGGACCACGGGGACCTGCTGGCCCCGCTGCTGGACGCGGGACACGCGGCGACGCTGCCCTGAAGCCCCGGGTGACCCCTGCGGGCCCGGGAGCCCGAGGGCCCTACACCCTCCCCCAGGTGTTCCGGTCCCGCGCCATCGCGTGCAGGGCCTCCACGTCCGCCGGCTTGAGGACCCCGCCCAGGCGGGACAGGGTGTCCAGGTCCCGGTCGCGGAGGATGTGGACCTCGCGCGGCGGGGCGGTCAGCCGGACGTCCGCCGGTTCGGTCAGGGCCAGCACCGGGCGGACCTCGGCCGTGAGGGCGTACGAGGCCCGGTCGGCGTCCGCCCGCAGGCGGCGCAGCAGCGGCTGGGGGTCACGCCGGCCCAGTGTGATCATCGGGTCGGCGATCAGGACCTTCTGCTTGCGGGCGTAGAGGGAGTGCACGCAGAACAGGCCGCCCGGCCCGATCAGCAGGTGGTGCAGGCGGTCGCCGCCGGGCAGCGGGAGGGAGTGCAGGGCGTGCCAGCCGGCGCCGTCCAGGCGGTCCAGGGCGTCGCCGACGGTCTGTTCGGCGGTCAGGGCGCGGCGGCGCGGGTCGGGGCGCAGCCGGTGGGCCGGGCCGGGGTCCCGGTCGAGGGCGATCAGCAGTGCCTCGCCGGGGCGGTTGGGCGCCAGGTCGTCGTCGGGATGCAGGGTCAGCCGGGCCAGCTCCGCGGGGGTGGGCACGGGCGGCGGGCCGATGGTGACCGGGCCGGTCAGGAACGGCCTCAGGGTCTCCAGCACGTCGTCCCGCCGCTCCTCGCTGAGCAGGTTGACCCGGCCGGCCTCCCGGTCGTACCAGGCGATGTTCCTTCCGTCCGTGAGGCATACGTACAGTCGCTCCTGGCCGTGCCGCCAGGCCGGCACGACGCGCAGTCCGGTCATTGCGTCATCACCCCTCGACCATGGGAACAGGCGGGGTGCTCCAGGGGCAAGAACCCGGCTACCTTTGACAGGGGTTGGCGCGCGCAGCGGGGAGGCGCCGGGTGCGGATCCGTGGGGAGCGGTACGAGGTGCCGGCTCCGGACAGTCCTTGGAGCGAGGTGCTGCCCGGGTTGTGGATGGGCGGTCACGAGTTCCGGGCGCGTTCGGGGCGGCTGGAGGCTGCCGTGGTGCGGGACGAGTTCGATCTGGTGCAGAGCCTGCTGCGGATGCCCGGGCACGGTCCGGCCGAGGGGGTCGAGCACCATGTGTGGCCGATACCGGACGGCCCGCTGGACGGCACCCAGCTCGCCGGGGTGATGCGGCTCGCACGGGCGGCCAGCGAGGCCCTGGACGCGGGGCGGTCGGTGCTGGTGCGCTGCTACAGCGGGTACAACCGGTCGGGGCTGGTGGTCGCGCAGGCGCTGGTGCACCAGGGGCGTACGGCCGAGGAGGCGATCCGGCTGGTCCGGGCCCGGCGCTCGCCCTGGGCCCTGCACAACGAGCTGTTCGTGGCCTACCTGCGGGCCGGCCTGTCCACCGCCCGCCTCCTGGAGGACCTCGCCGAGTAGCCTCTCCCGTGCACGGGCGGCCCCCAGGCGCAAAAAGGACTTCCCTATAAATCTGCGAATAAGGTGTACCGGGCCTCCCGCCTGTCGACCACCGACCCCGCCGAGCCAGGAGCAGCGTGCCAGCCCGTCGTCCCGCCCGTACCGCCCTGACCGCGGCCGCCGTCGCCCTGCTGGCGGTGACCGCGGCCGGCTGCGGCGACTCCGGCGGACTGCGCGGGGCCGGGGCGACACCGACCGCGGTCAGCCCCGCGAAGCTCTGGCCCGACCTGCGGCCCGCGTCCAGCCCGGCCTGGCCCTACGACGAGGGCAGCACGAAGACCGTGAAGGGGATCACGGTGCCCGGCGACGACATCCGCCGGGTGGACCCGGTGGCCGTCGTCCGGGCGGAGATCGCCGCGGACCCGGCGGACTACGGCGCCAAGGGGGCGTACCACGGGACCGCGGAGCGGATGAAGGAGTGCACGGCGGGCGGCGCCGGGGCGCGCTGTCCGCTGCTGAAGTCGTACTACAGGGATCTCACCGGGGACGGGCGGGACGAGCTGACGCTCGGCTTCCGGCTGTATCCGACCAACCAGACCGCGGTGCGCGTGTACACCGTCGAGAACCACCAGCTCCAGCAGGTCCTCGACGACGACGACGCGATCACCGGCGTCGAGCTGGCCGGGCGGACGGTGATCGTACGGTCACCGGCCGGGATCAGCGGGTACGAGTACCGGACGACCTGGGTGTGGGACCCGGAGCGGAAGGCGATGGTGTTCTCCCGGGACGAGTTCCAGCGCACCGGCAAGCGGCACCACACCCGCCGGCCGATGCCGTCCGCCTCGGCGGGCGCGCGGTGAGGCTCCCGCGCTGGGCCGGCACGCTGGCGGCGAAGTCGGCCGCGTTCATCACGGTGATGTGCTGTGCGCTGGCCGCGCTGCTCAGCGTCCTGGTGCACGTGTCGGTCACCGACCAGACCGTCACCCAGGCCCGCGACCAGGCCCTTGACCGGCTCACGGAGGCGACGGGCGCGTACGAGGCGGGGGACGCGCTGCCGCGGGGCGCCCGCCTCGACCCGCGGGGGCTGCCCGCGCAGCTGCGGGCGCTGGCGCTGTCCGGGGACCGCGGCACGATGGTCGCCCGGGACGACGGACGCCCCACCATGTGGGCGGCGGGCCCGGCCGATCAGCACCGGGCGCTGGCGGTGGCCGTCGACTACTCCCAGCAGGCCCGCACCATCGCCGGCCTGGACAGCTCCATCCTCTGGTCGTCGGCGCTGGCCATCGGGGCGACGCTGCTGGTCGGCGCGTTCGCGGTGACCCGGGTGACCCGGCGGCTGCACGGCACCGCGCAGGTGGCCCGGCGGATCAGCGCCGGGGACCTGGACGCCCGTGTGCACGACCCCCGTACCAGGGACCCGAGCCGCCCGCAGGACGAGGTGGCCGCGGTCGCCGCCGCGCTGGACGGCATGGCCGCGTCGCTGCAGGGCAAGCTGCTGAGCGAGCAGCGGTTCACGGCCGACGTGGCGCACGAGCTGCGGACGCCGCTGACGGGGCTGCACGCGGCGGCGGAACTGCTGCCGCCGGGGCGGCCGACGGAACTGGTACGGGACCGGGTGGCGGCGCTGCGCACGCTCACCGAGGACCTCCTTGAGATCTCCCGCCTCGACGCGGGGCGGGAGCGGCTGGAGACCGACGCCGAGGCGCTGGGCGCGCTGGCCGAGCGGGTGGTGCGGGCGTCCGGGACGGAGACCGAGGTGAAGGTCGTGCGGGACGTGTGGGTGGAGACCGACCGGCGGCGGCTGGAGCGCGTGCTGGGGAACCTCGTCGCCAACGCGCACCGGCACGGGCGGGGGCCCGTGGTGCTGACGGTGGAGGGCAACGAGGTCACCGTGCGGGATCACGGCGACGGCTATCCCGAGTACCTGGTGGCCCACGGCCCGCAGCGGTTCCGGACGGAGGGCGGGGCGAAGGGCCACGGGCTGGGGCTGACGATCGCGGTGGGGCAGGCGGAGGTGTTGGGGGCGCGGTTGTGTTTCGCGAACGCGATCGACGGCGGGGCGTTGGCGACGTTGACGCTGCCGTAGGGGGGCGGCGGTGGGTTGCGCGGCGCGGGTGCGCAGGGGTCGCTCGCGCAGTTCCCCGCGCCCCTGAAAGCAGGGCGCCGCAGTGTGCCCCTTCAGGGGCGCTGGGGGTCCCTCCGGCCGAAGGCTGGGGGAGGAACTGCGTGGCAAGCGCCCACCGGCCGGCACACGGACCACTCCCCTCGGCCCCCCTTCGGCTCACCGCAGAAGGCGCCTCCCGCGCACCCCTCCTAGCGTGGCCCATAGTCAGGTCCGCACCGATCGCCCGCCGGAGGCCCCATGCTCCCCCGCCGCACCCTCATAGCCGTCACCGCCGCCCTCGTCGTCCTCTGCGGCGCCGCCCCCGCCCGCGCCGACGACGGGTGGGGCAGCAGCGATCCGGTGGCCGGCCGGGGCGACGACCCCTACGACGACGGCCGCCTCGACGGCGTCGGCAACACCGGCGGCACCGGCGGGACGACGGGCAACGACGACTTCGACTTCCTCGGCCCCGGCGGCCCGGACGCCCCCGGGTGACCCCGGCCGTACGCCACGCTGGCACCGACCGACAGAACACTCGACTCGCACTATTTGGGTAAGTTCCGGACATGACCAAGGCCGGAACCACCCTGGCGGCGACCGCGACCCCCACCTCCGCCGTACGCCTCCCCCGGCGCCGTGGCATCGAACTCTCCCTGATCGTGCTGGCCGTCCTGCTCTGCGTGTACGGCTACTGCGAGGTCGGCCTGGCGAAGACCGGCACCGTCCCGCCGGGTGCCGCCGGTTACGGCGCCGGCCTCGGGGTCCTCGCGCTCGTCGCCCATCTCGCCGTACGCTTCCGCGCCCCGTACGCCGACCCGCTGCCGCTGCCGATCGCCGTGCTGCTCAACGGGCTCGGCCTGGTCCTGATCTACCGGCTGGACCTGCAGACCCCCGGCGACCACGCGGCCCCCGCCCAGCTCGTCTGGTCCACCCTGGGCGTCGGTCTGTTCATCATGGTCGTGCTGGTGCTCCGCGACCACCGGGTGCTCCAGCGCTACGCGTACGTCTGCGTCGCCGCCGCGCTCGTCCTGCTGCTCCTGCCGATCCTCTTCCCGGCCGTCAACGGGGCCCGGATCTGGATCAGGGTCGCCGGATTCTCCATCCAGCCCAGCGAGTTCGCGAAGGTGCTGCTCGCGGTGTTCTTCGCCGCGTACCTGGCGGCCAACCGCGGCGCCCTCGCGTACGCCGGCCGCCGGCTGTGGTTCATGCAGTTCCCGACCGGCCGGGTGCTGGGCCCGATCGTCACCATCTGGCTGGTGAGCGTCGGCGTCCTGATCCTGGAACGTGACCTCGGCACCTCGCTGCTCTTCTTCGGCCTGTTCGTCGTCATGCTGTACGTCGCGACCGGGCGCACCGGCTGGATCGCCGTCGGCCTGCTGCTCGCCGTGTTCGGCGCGATGGCCGTCGGCCGGCTGGAACCGCACGTGCACGGCCGTATCGAGGACTGGCTGCACCCGTTCGCCTCGATCGACGCGGGCCACGGGCCGAACCAACTCGCCCAGTCGCTCTTCGCGTTCGCGGCCGGCGGGGTGCTCGGCACCGGCCTCGGCCTCGGCCACTCCATCCTCATCGGCTTCGCCGCCAAGTCGGACTTCATCCTGGCCACGGCAGGCGAGGAACTCGGTCTCGCCGGGCTGTCGGCGATCTTCCTCCTCTACGGTCTACTGGTCGAGCGCGGCTACCGGGCCGGGCTCGCCCTGCGCGACCCCTTCGGCCGGCTCCTCGCGGTCGGGCTCGCCTCGATCGTCGCGCTCCAGGTGTTCGTGATCGCGGGCGGCGTGACCGGGCTGATCCCGCTGACCGGCATGGCGATGCCGTTCCTCGCGCAGGGCGGCTCCTCGGTCGTCACCAACTGGGCGATCGTGGCCCTGCTGATCCGGGTGAGCGACTCGGCCCGCCGCCACTACGACGGACAGGTGGCCCCATGAGCACCGGGGACGGCCGCCGGCGGTCCGGCACGGCCCGGTACGTCCGGCGGGCCCGCGCCCTGTGCGCCCTGCTGCTGTTCGCCCTCCTCGTCAACGCCGCCCGCGTCCAGGTCGTCCTGGCCCGGCAGTACGACGACAACCCCGCCAACCGCCGCAACTCGATCGCCCGTTACGGCCTGCCCCGCGGCGACATCCTGGTCGGCGGCGCGCCGGTCACCGGCTCCCGGGACAGCGGGGAGCAGCTGCGCTACGAGCGCACCTACCCGCAGGGCCCGTTGTACGCCCCGGTCACCGGCTTCGCCTCCCAGCTGTACGGCACCACCTTCCTGGAGCACGCCGAGGACGGGGTGCTCTCCGGGACCGACCCGCTGCTGTCGCCGCTCCCGCTGTGGAACGACACCGGCCGGGCGGTGAACCCGGGCGGGAACGTCGTCACCACCCTGAACCGGTACGCCCAGGAGGCCGCCTTCCGGGGGCTCGGCTCGCGCAAGGGCGCGGTCGCCGCGATCGAACCGGCGACCGGCCGGATCCTCGCCCTGGTCTCCACCCCGTCGTACGACCCCTCCGAGCTGTCCGGCAACGGCGAGGCGGTGACCTCGGCCTGGGCGCGGCTGAACGACGACCCGGAGAAGCCGATGCTGAACCGGGCGGTACGGCAGACATACCCGCCGGGCTCGACCTTCAAGGTGGTGACCGCGGCCGCCGCCCTGGACGCGGGCGTGGTCACCGACCTGGACGCGCCGACCGACTCCCCCGACCCCTACCGGCTGCCGGGCACCACGACCCGGCTGACCAACGAGGGTGACGGCTGCGCGGACGCCTCGCTGCGGGCGGCCTTCGAGTGGTCCTGCAACACGGTCTTCGCCAAGCTGGGCGTGGACGTGGGGGCGGCGCAGATGACGGCGACGGCACAGGCGTTCGGCTTCAACGACACCCGGCTGCGGATCCCGTTCACCGCCGCGACGAGCACCTTCGACACGAGCGTGGACAAGGCACAGCTGGCCCTGTCGTCGATCGGGCAGTACAACACCCGGGCCACACCGCTGCAGATGGCGATGGTCGCGGCGGCGGTGGCGAACGGAGGGCTGGCGCGGTCGCCGTACCTGGTGGAGCGGATCGTGCGGCGGACCGGCGAGACGGTCGGCACGGGCGGCGCGGGGCCGGTGCGGCAGGTGATGAGCGCCGCGACGGCCGCGCGCATGAAGGAACTCATGGTCGACGTGGTCGAGGAGGGCACCGGCACGAACGCGGCGATCCGCGGTGCCACGGTCGGCGGCAAGACCGGCACCGCGCAGCACGGCGTCGGCAACTCCGGGGTGCCGTACGCCTGGTTCGTGTCCTGGGCGCGGGCGGACAACGACCTGGAGCCGAAGGTCGCGGTGGCGGTGGTGGTCGAGGACGCGGCGGCCGACCGCGGGGAGATCAGCGGCGGCGGGGACGCGGCGCCGATCGCCCGGTCGGTGATGCGGGCGGTGCTCGGGTTCTGAGACACAGAGTCAGCAAGTCGTGCGCGGGGGATTGACCGTCTTGCTGACACGCGGTCTCATAAGGGTGGACATGACGTACCCCCGGGTAACGAGGTGAGGGAGCCATGACGACCCTGACGGAAGCCGACGCGGTCGACGGACTGCGGGACGCGCTCGGCCTGCTCAAGGACCGCGAACAGGTGGCCGAACGGCTGCTGGTCTCCTCCGCGAAGCACTCCTTCGACCCGGACAAGGAGCTGGACTGGGACGCGCCCTTCGAGGAGGGCAAGTGGTTCTGGCCACCGGAGCTGGTGTCGCTGTACGGCACGCCGATGTGGCAGCGCATGAGCGAGGAGCAGCGGATCCTGCTCTCCCAGCACGAGGCCGCCGCGCTCGCCTCGCTGGGCATCTGGTTCGAGCTGATCCTGATGCAGCTGCTGGTCCGGCACATCTACGACAAGGCGGCGACGACCGCGCACGTGCGCTACGCGCTGACCGAGATCGAGGACGAGTGCCGGCACTCGAAGATGTTCGCGCGGCTGATCGCGCGCGGTGACGCGCCCTGGTACCCGGTGAGCCGGGCCCACCAGAACCTGGGCCGCCTCTTCAAGACGATCTCCACGACACCGGGATCCTTCACCGCCACCCTGCTCGGCGAGGAGGTCCTCGACTGGATGCAGCGGCTGACCTTCCCGGACGAGCGGGTCCAGCCGCTGGTGCGCGGGGTCACCCGGATCCACGTGGTCGAGGAGGCCCGGCACGTGCGGTACGCCCGCGAGGAGCTGCGCCGGCAGATGGTGACGGCGCCACGGTGGTCGCAGGAGTTCACGCGGGTCACCTCCGGTGAGTTCGCGCGGGTGTTCTCCGTCGCGTTCGTCAATCCGGAGGTGTACACGAACGTGGGGCTCGACCGGCGGGAGGCGGTGGCGCAGGTGCGGGCGAGCGGGCATCGGCGGGAGGTCATGCAGACGGGCGCGAAGCGGCTGACCGACTTCCTGGACGACATCGGGGTGCTCCGGGGGGCCGGGCGGCGGCTGTGGAAGAGCTCGGGGCTGCTGGCCTGAGGCCCCATTACAAGGTCCCGAAGACCTCGTCCGAGCCCTCTGTCGCCGTCTTCGGGATCGCCGGGGGCGTGTAGCGGGGCAGGGAGGCGGCCGTCGGGTCCGGGCGGACCGCGCCCAGGATCGGGTTCGCCGCGATCGGGGAGACCTTGATCTTCGCCCCGGGGCGGGGGGCCTGGACGACCTTGCCGTCGCCCAGGTAGAGGGCGACGTGGGTGGCCTCGGGGAAGTAGACGACCAGGTCACCGGGGCGCAGGTGGTTCAGGGGGACGTGGGGCAGGTGGGCCCACTGTTCCTGGCTGGTGCGCGGGATGGGGGTGCCGGCGTGGCCCCAGGCCTGCGAGGTCAGGCCCGAGCAGTCGTACGACACCGGGCCCGCCGCGCCCCACTGGTACGGCTTGCCCAGCTGCCGCACCGCGTAGCGCACCGCCCGGTCCCCTGCCGGGGACGGGGGCGTCGTGGTGCTGCTCAGGGCACCGGACGTGGTGAGTTTCCGCTGGGCGTCCGCCGTCTTCGCCTTCTCCAGGTCGGCGATCGCGGTGAGCTGGTCGGCGGTGAGGGACACCAGCATGCGCTCCACGTCGGAGAGGCGGGTGCGTACCTCGTCGCGCTGCTTCCGCTGCTTCTCGGCGAGGGCGAGCCGGGTGTCGAGCGCCGCGCGGGCCCGGCGGGCCAGGTCGGCCTGGTTGCGCTCCTCGTCGGTCAGGCGGCCCACCGTCTTCGCCCGCTCGCGGGCCAGCTCGCCGATGACATGGCCCTCGTCGAGCGCGTGCTGCGGGTCACGGGCGAGCAGCAGCCGCAGGTACGGGGAGAGCGAGCCGGCGTTCTGGTACTGCTGCCGGGCCAGCCGGCCCGCCTCGGTGCGGCTGGCGTGCAGGGAGCGCCGGGCGATGGCCAGCTCGTCGTCCAGGCGGGTCACCTCGGCACGCTGCCGCTGCAGCCGTTCCGCCGTCGCGTTGTAGGTCTCGGTGGCCTGTTCGGCCTGCTGGTACGCCTGCTGGAGATCCGTCAGCAGCTCGGCGACCGATTGCACGGGGGCGGGTGCGGCGAACGCGGGCGACGGAGCGAGGACGGCCTGGGCCGCCACCGCGGCCGTGCAGGCCAGACGCAGGAACCTTCCTGACACGTCATCACCTCCGATGCGGGACGGTCTCTCCGTTCCGCATCGCGATGATCACGTGATTATCAGATGTGTTTGCGTGGTCCGCGCGGCACGTGTGCGCCGTCCGGCGCAGCCATGTCACCCGTCGGTGTCCTCGGGCCTCCCCGCCGGGTCCTGCTTCGACCACGGCCACTTCAACCCGCCGCCGGCCCCCTTGCCCGTCGGGTCGTACGTGTACTTCCAGCCCTGGGACAGACCGAGCCTCCCCCACGCTCGGCTCCGCTCGCGCGGGGGGACCCCCACGCTCTGCCCGCGGGGCACGCGGCGGTAGACCAGGACGGTGGGCGGGCCGCCCGCCGGGTCCGGGACCGGGATGCGGTACGTCTTCGGCGGGTGGCCGGTCATACCCAGCAGGACGGGCAGCACGCGTCCGTCCATGGGGCCGCCCTCGAAGGGGGTGTCCTGACTCTTCACGGGACCAGTTTCAGCCATCCGCCGCGAGGGCGTCGACGAGGGCCGCGGTCTGCGGGTCACGGCGCGCGGTCACGCTGAGCACGGCCACGAACTGGTCCACCAGCCAGTCCCGCAACTCGTCGAGCGGCGGCTGCTTGTCCTCGTCGAGCCAGATGAGCGAGGCCGCCTCGACGGCGGTGATCCACATCCGGACGGTCATCCGCAGCCGTGGGCCCGGCGTGGCGACGCCCAGGTGGCTGAGAATGTGCTGCGCGGCGGCCCGGCGTACGCCGTCCACGATCGCCGTGGTCCGCGAGGTCTCCACCACGCTGCCGCCCTGCAGCAGGGCGCTGAAGCCGGCGTCGTGCTGGTCGACGAAGGCGAGGTAGCGGTCGAGGGCGCGGGCGAGCCGGGGCAGGAGGGGGCCCTCACGGGGCTCGTCGAAGCAGTGTTCGAGTTCCTCGGCGGCCGACCTGAGGGCGGCCTCGTAGAGCTGCTGCTTGCCGCCCGGGAAGTAGCGGTACACGAGGGGACGCGAGACCCCGGCCGCCTCCGCCACGTCGTCGAGCGACACCTCCTCCGGCGCGCGGTGCGCGAAGAGGGAGAGGGCCGCGTCGAGGAGCTGGCTGCGCCGCTCCTCGACGGAGAGCCTGCGGTAGGCGGGGGTGGCGGCCTGCGGGGTCATGCGATCAGCGTATGCGGTGGGACGGGGACGCCGCGACGGGCACCGACCCGGCGCGGGTGCGCGCCGTCGTGGCTGGTCGCGCACTTCCCCGCGCCCCTTCGGGGGCGCACTGCGGCGCCCCTTCCTTCAGCGGCGCGGGGAACTGCGCGAGCGATCCCCACGCACCCGCTTCCGGGAGAGAACGAGCTGATGGCCGCGCACGGTGGTGGGTTGATACGAGTCCTCGTGCGGTGCTCGTCGGGACAAGGCATCATCGCTGGTGGTCGCCGGTAGGGCTTGCACATCAACGGCCGAATCTGACTCGCTGCTTTTCATCCGAGACGGCGAATCCCTGCTGTCGGCACACTTCGAGTACGTCCTGGATCCGGCCTGTCAAGAAATAGAAGTAGCGCGTGTCTTCGGTACGGAATCCCACACCGGAATTACCGAACATCCCACGGCAGGGGAACACTTCGGCAATCTCCTGGGCTGCGCACTCCAGCGGCCTGATTCCGAACAACTTCGCGAGGGGCCCAAGGGCTCGTACACGCAGGTGAAGCCTACCGTCCTCTATCGTGAGAACACCCAGCGGCCACGTTGCGTTCAGCCGCCAACCCAACGCGTTCGGAATGTTTGCGCCACCGATGAATCGCATGGCCTAGATCATGCACCTCGGCCTGGACCGCGCCAAGGCCGTGTCGGCCACCGGCAGACTCAGCGACCGCGCCGCCGGTGGTTCGCATCGAGGAGGGGGTGGGCCGGTGGAGCACTTCGGTGACGCGTAAGGAGGCCGCCCCGAGCGTGCGTCACTGGATGTCGAAGCTGACTACGGCGCGGGCCGGGGTCCGGAAGGAGTCGCCGCTTATGGGGGAGCGCTCGACCAATACGCTGAGGCGGGGACCGGTGTCACCTGTGGACTGGTAGCTCCAGGCGGGGCCCCGCAGCGGCGAACCGCACAGGCCATCCGGAAGCTCGGTCTCGTCGTGGCCGAGCCCGTAGGCACTGCCGTACTTCTCGTCGAACAGGGGCATGCCATCTGGGACGAGGCCTGCGCGGTGCAGGTAGTTCGGTATCTGGCCGCTCAGGAAGGAGACCTCGGCGCTGCCGTTTCGCGTGAAGTAGTGGATGTCGGACGCGTCGGCGGGGATCGTTGCACCCCCGGCGCCGATCACGCCTGGCAACTGCACGTCGCTCCCCTGGCAGGCCCGGACATCGCCGAACGGGTAAAACAGCTCATCCCGGAACAGCCAGACGATCCCTCCAGCCAGCGTCGCGAGGACGAGCGTTACCACCCCCAGGCACGACAGCCGGCGTCGTAGCCCGCCCCCGCTGTCCGGCACACCCCTCACGTCCTCCGGGTACGCCGCCCCGTCCGACTCCTCATCCACCCCGACCCCAGACTCGGCCCCCGGACCGGCTTTCCAAGATTCGCCCATGAACGTCCCTCGGTTGTGCGCTGCATGCGGACACGCGGAGCCTACGCCGGTGATCAACCGCCGACACGCACGGCGGAGGTGAAGGTGGGCGCGGTCGAGAACTGGGGTCGTGATGCGTTCCTAGGCGCCCAACGACCCCACATGGCTACCCCTTCACCCAGAAGGGCGGGGTCAACATCGAGCGGTGTCCAGCTCGGAGGGCAGGTGATCAAGGTGGCCAAGAAGCTCACGCCGGGTACGCCGCCGCCGAAGTCGGGACAGTACGAGGTCCCCGGCTCCAAGAGCGAGGTCACGGCCGTGAAGGGCAAGTCCCCTGCCGCCGACGCCCAAGGCCGGCCAGGGTTACACGCTCGTTGACCCGACCAAGCACAAGCCGAAGGGCAAGTGACAGGCGGGGCAGGCTCTTCGGAGCCTGCCCCTCCCACAGGGCGCTCCCACCTACGGCTTGAGCTTGGGGTTCCGTTCGTGAACGTCTACCCGGCCCGCGGGCATCCCGAGGGAACCAGCGGCAGGCCCTGGTTCACGGCGAAGCAGCTGAACGTCGAAGGCCACAGGCGGCCCACATCCGGGGCCGTCTGTGGGCCGTCCGAGGCCAGCCGACGTCGACCGACAACGACAGAGGCCGACAGCCAGCACCCAGGTCGGAGAGCCGTCAGGCGCCGGCGACCGAGGCCAGGTAGGCCTCCGTCTTCTCCGGCTCGTAGAAGAAGTTCTCGAAGTCGGCCGGGTCGTTGAAGCCGTTGGCGAAACGGTTGGCCACCGGGGGGAGCTGGCCCGCCGCGCCGATCAGGTTGAGGATGTGCTCCGGCGGCGGCGCCAGCATGGCGTTCGTCCACTTGGTGACGTGCTGGGCCGTGTTCCAGTAGCGGTCGAACGTCTCCTGCATCCAGGTCTCGTCGAACTCCTTCTCGCCCTGTTCGAGGATCGAGGCGAGGTAGGAGGCGGCGCACTTGGAGGCGGAGTTGGAGCCCTGGCCGGTGATCGGGTCGTTGGCGACGACGACGTCCGCGACGCCGAGGACCAGCCCGCCGCCGGGGAGGCGGCCGATCGGGTTGCGGACGGTGGGGGCGTAGCGGCCGGCGAGGGTGCCGCCGGCGTCGGTCAGTTCGGCCTTGGTGGCCCGCGCGTGCTCCCAGGGCGTGTACCGCTCCATGAGTTCCAGGGTCAGGGAGAGGTGCTCCGAGGGGTCCTTGACGCCGTTGAAGACGTCCAGCGGGCCGCCGGGTATGCCCTCCCAGAAGAGGATGTCGGCGGGTCCCGAGGTGGTCAGGGTCGGCATGACGAAGAGTTCGCCGACGCCGGGGACCAGGTTGCAGCGGACCGCGTAGAAGTCCGGGTGCTCGGGGCGGGGGCCGAGCCCGTGGACGTAGGAGACGGCCAGCGCCCGCTGCGGCTCGCTGTACGGCGAGCGGGAGGCGTCGCGGCCGAACATCTGGACCAGCTCGCCCTTGCCGGCCGAGACCAGCACCAGGTCGTAGGTGCGGGCGAAGTAGTCGAGGTCGCCGACCGCCGCGCCGTGGATGACCAGCTGCCCGCCGCGCTGCGCGAACGTCTCCATCCAGCCGGCCATCTTCACCCGCTGGTCGACCGACTGCGCGTACCCGTCGAGCCTGCCCACCCAGTCGATGGCGCGGGCCGCGGGACCCTCGCCCCAGGAGCCGGGGGCCGCGACCGAGACGCCGAGTCCTTCGATCTTCGGGGCCTGGGACTCCCAGAAGTTCAGCTGGAGATCGCGCTCGTGCTGCAGTGCCGTGTGGAACATGCACTGCGTCGACATGACCCGGCCGGAGCGGATCTCGTCCGCGGTCCGGTTCGACATCAGGGTGACCTCGTAGCCGTGCGACTGGAGGCCGAGGGCGAGCTGGAGACCGGCCTGGCCGGCCCCCACGACGAGTATCTTCCGCATGCGGTGGTGGCTCCTAAGGGTTCAGAAGATCTACCCGGGTGCTACTCGGGAGTTTCGTCCAGCGCGTGGGCGACCAGGGACAGCAGCGTCTCGATGGCCGAGATCCGACGGCGGGCGTCCATGATCATTACAGGTATGTGCGGCGGGATCGTCAACGCCTCCCGCACGTCCTCGGGTTCGAAGCGCTCGCTGCCGTCGAAGTGGTTGACCGCGACGACGTACGGCAGCCCGCAGCTCTCGAAGTAGTCCAGCGCCGGGAAGCAGTCCTTCAGGCGCCGGGTGTCCGCGAGGACGACGGCGCCGATCGCGCCGCGCACCAGGTCGTCCCACATGAACCAGAACCGCTGCTGGCCCGGCGTGCCGAACAGGTAGAGCACCAGGTCGTCGTCGAGCGTGATGCGGCCGAAGTCCATGGCCACGGTGGTGGTCAGCTTGCCGGGCGTGGCGGTGAGGTCGTCGGTCTCCTCGCTCGCCTCGGTCATCAGCGCCTCGGTCTGCAGGGGCGTGATCTCCGAGACGGCGGTGACCAGCGTGGTCTTGCCGACGCCGAAGCCGCCCGCCACGACTATCTTCGTCGCGATGGGGGCCCGGCTGCGGTCCGTCTGCCAGGACCGCGGCTGCTCCTCCTCGTCGAGGAGCGGGTCGACGCCGGTGGCGTCAGAGACGGCGTAGTCCACTCAGCACCCTTTCCAGCAGAGCGCGGTCCGGGCGGCCGACGCCGTGCCCGGTACCGGTTCCGTACACACGGATCTTTCCCTGGTCCGCGAGGTCGCTGAGCAGGACCCGGACCACGCCGAGCGGCATCTTCAGCAGCGCGGCGATCTCGGCCACCGTCCGCATGCGGCGGCACAGTTCGACGATGGCCTGCATCTCGGGCATCACCCGGGTGCTGAGGGAACCATTCGTCAGTTCCTTGCGCTCCTCCGGGGCCTCGAGGGCCGCCACGAAGGTCTCCACCAGGAGGACGTGACCGAAGCGGGTACGGCCGCCGGTGAGCGAGTAGGGGCGGACGCGGGCGGGTTTGCGGTCGCCGCCGCGTACCGGGAGGTTCTGCCCGCGGTTCTTCGGCGCGCTGCTCATCGGCCGCTCCTCGTCGCGTCGGCCTCTAGGGACTTGCGCAGCTCGGTGCGCAGTTCGGGGGTGAGGACGTGGCCGGCGCGGCCGACGAACAGTGCCATGTGATACGCCACCACGCTCATGTCGCACTCCGCGCTGCCGTGCACGCCCAGCAGCGAGCCGTCGCTGATCGACATCACGAAGAGGCTGCCCTCGTCCATCGCGACCATCGTGTGCTTGACCGGGCCGGAGTCCATCAGCCGGGCGGCGCCGATGGTCAGGCTGCCGATGCCGGAGACGATGGTGGCGAGGTCGGCGGAGGAGCCGCGGGGACCCTTGCGCTTCCCGCCCTGCGCCTCGCGGGCCTCCTGGTTCCGGCTGGTGTCCGAGGAGAGCAGGAGCAGTCCGTCGGAGGAGACCACGGCGACCGACTGGATCCCGGGCACCTCCTCGACGAGGTTGCTCAGCAGCCAGTGCAGGTTGCGGGCCTCACTGCTCAGTCCGAAGGTACTGGGCGCGGTCAACTGCTTGCCTCCTCGGATGTGCCCCCCGTGGCTTCTTCGGATACGGCTGTACCGGGCACGGCCCGTACGGTGCTCGGCACCTGGTTCTGGCCGGTCTGCTCGGCGATCTCCGCCTCGACGTCACGCCGTCCGGCGTCGGCGCCCCGGCGGAAGCCGCCGAGCCTGCGGCGGAGGGCGTCCGCGTCGACGCCGGTGCTGCGCTGGCGGGGTGCCGGGGCGGGAGCGGTGATCCTGGGGGTCCGCTTGGGGAGGCCCTTGCTGGTGACCTCGTCCTCGGCGTCAGCGTCGTCGTCGGCCTCGGCCTCGGCGGTCGCGGGCAGGGGCAGCGGGCGGGAGTGCTCCTCGGCTACGCCGAAGCCGTTCCCACCCGCACCATCCATGCTGGCCAGGTCAGGTGCGGCCGGCCTCGGCGGGGCGTACTCACCGTCGGCTGCCGCGGGTTGCGGACGCGCGTGGTGCTCGGCGTCCGCGGACTGCGGCTTGGGCCAGTCGTCGTCCTCGCCCCGCCGACGCCGCGGCCGGTCCTCGTCCTCGGCACTCAGCGACCCGGGCCAGTCGTCACCCTCGGCCCGCCGGCGCCGCGGCCGGATCTCGGCGTCGGTGGGGTGCGTCCACTCCTCGGCGGCACCGGCCGGCGTCCGCTCCTCGCCGGGAACGGTCCGTGGCCGCGGCTCGGTCTCCCCGGTCGGCCGGAGATCCTGTTCCGTGAGCGGGACCAGCAGCTCCATCGTGGTCTCGGCCGGCGTCTCCGCCGGTGCCTTCGGCCGCGCGCTGGGCTCGGCGTCCTCGTTCTTCGGCGCCGGCGCCTGCTCGTGGGCGGGCTGTTCGTCGGCCGCGCGCACCGCGTTCTCCGCCAGCGTCACCAGCGGGTCGCCGGACGCCGAGCGACCGTACAGGACGTTGGAGTTGACCTCGGCGTCCGCGCCGGGCAGGGAGAAGGCGTGGGCGCCGGCCGAGCTGGTCGCGGGTGCGGGGACCGTGGTCCGCGGGGCCTGGGCCAGCAGCGGCTGGGGCAGGACCACGACCGCCGCCACCCCGCCCTGCTTCTGCTCGCGCAGCTGGACGCGGACGCCGTGCCGGTGGGCGAGGCGGGCCACCACGTAGAGGCCGAGGCCGAGACCGCCCTCGCCCTCCTGGTCGTAGGGCGACTCGGGGTCGAACTCGGCGAGGCGGCCGTTGAGGCGGACCATGCGGTCGGCGGTCATGCCGATGCCCTCGTCCTGGACGGAGAGCATGACCTCGCCGCTCTCCAGCAGCCAGCCGGAGATCTCGACGGGGACGTCGGGCGGGGAGGACGCGGTGGCGTTCTCCATGAGCTCGGCGAGGAGGTGGGAGAGGTCGTCGGCCGCGAAACCGGCCACGTGCGCGTGCGGGGGCAGGGCGGCGATCCGGACCCGCTCGTAGCGCTCGATCTCGCTGACCGCCGCCCGGACGACGTCCACCAGCGGGATCGGGCCCGCGTGCTGCTGGACGTGTTCGGTGCCGGCGAGGACCAGGAGGTTCTCGCTGTGGCGGCGCATGACCGTGGCGAAGTGGTCGAGCTTGAAGAGGGTCGACAGGCGCTCGGGGTCCTGCTCGCGCTCCTCCAGGGTCTCGATCACGGCGAGCTGGCGCTCCACCAGGCCGAGCGTGCGCAGCGCCAGGTTGACGAACGTGCCGCCGATGCTGGAGCGCAGCCGCTCCAGCTGGGCGGCGGCGTCGGTGAGCTCGGCGCGCAGCTCCTCGCGGGCCTCGGCCATCTTCTGGCGCTGGCCGACCAGGTGCTTGCGGTCCGTCTCCAGGGTGGCGATCCGGTCGTAGAGTCCGGCGGCGTGCGCGTGCAGGGCGTTGACGGAACGGACGACCTGCGCGAACTCGTCGTTGCGGCCGGTGAAGGTGATCGGTTCCTCGGTGCGCGGGTCCTCGGCCCCGGCGAGGCGGGCCGAGCCCCGGCGGAGCACGGAGAGGGGGCGGGTGAGGGAGCGGGCCATGGCCGTGGCGATGCCGACGGCGACCAGCATCAGGGCGCCGACCACGGCGACCCGGATCTCCAGCGCGTTGACGTCATCGTCGCGGAGCGCCGCGAGGTCCTTGGTGCGGTGGTCGTAGAGGGCCGACTCCGCGCCCCGCATCAGGTCGACCCGGGCGGAGAGCGCCGCGTCCAGCTTCTTGGTGCCGGTGGCGAGGTCGCCGTCGGAGAAGGTGGGCCGGTCGGTGAGGGCGGCCAGGTACTTGTCGGCGTCGTTGACGTCACCGCCGGTGACCGTGGAGTCGTACGAGTCGACCGCCGCCTTGGGCGCGGTGTCGCGGAAGTCGGCGAGGGCCGCGTCGGCGCGCAGCCTGGCCTGCTGGGCGGCGGCGGTGAGCGCGTCGCGCTGCTTCCTGTCGGCGCCGGAGGTGGTGGTGCTGGTGACGGGCAGGCCGGTGAGGGGGCTGATCGTGGTCTGGGTGGTGCTGGGGATGTTCAGGGCGGCCAGCAGCAGGCCCCTGGCGGCGGCGGACTGCTGGACGGCGGTGTCGAGTTCCGCGAGTGCGTAGGCGCCGGAGCCGGCCCTGGGGGGCATCTGCTCGGCCAGTTGTTCGGCGAGCCGGTGCAGTTCGGTGATGGTCGCCGAGTACGCCTGGTGCGCTTCGAGAGCGGTGCTCTGGCCGGTGAGGGCGGAGCGGCGGACGGCGGCGATGCCGTCGAGGTCGGTGCGCAGCCAGCCGGGGGCGTCGGTGCTCCCGCGCAGGTCCTCGACCTGGCGGTCGACGCGGGCGCTGCGGTCCTCCGAGGGTGCCTTGGACTTGGGGCGGCCGGCCGCGATGTAGGAGGTGACCTCGTCGCGCTCGTCGGCGAGCGAGTTGGCGAGGGCCAGCGCGTCCTGGGTGCGGCCGGACAGGGTCACCAGGTCCTGGGAGTCGCTCAGCTGCCCGGAGGCGGTGAGCAGGGCGGGTGCTCCGGCGCCCGCGACGGCCGCGGCGACCACGGCCACGGCCACGATCAGCCGGGTGCGGACGTGCTTGGGGCGGCCGGTGCCCACGGGAGCCGCGGCGCCCGTTTCGGAGGCCGTCTTCTTGCCTGTGCGCCGAGGCCGCGTCTTCTGCACCGGTGCTCGCATTCCTCAACTCGTGTACCCAAGGGGGTTGGGTGTCACCCCGTCATAGTCCCCGGCATTTCGGTGCCAAGTGGTGCCTGCACCCGTTTCGTACGGTCCCCGACCCTCCCAGCGCCGATGGGCAGTGGTCTCACATCACTCCACCCGCCACCCGAAGGAGTGAACATCGGAGGGGAGTTGGCGGGCAAGTTCCGGCGGACTGTGCGGGGCCCCTTTCCGGCTGGCCGGTTGGACGCGGACGGCGGGCTTTGACAGGATTCGCCGCCGCAGCTTCCCGGAGTGCGCCATTCCACCCCAAATCAGGCGGCTGACCTGCGATACCGCACCAATTCCCGGGTGGTTGCCAGCCTTTGGTGAAGCCTGTGGAGGGGTCGTGCAGACTGGCCGAATGCGTACTGAAGTCGTTTCGGAACCCGGCGCCCCCGACCGCCCCAACGAGGACTTCGCCGGTATAGGACTTCCCGCCTCGGGGCAGGGGGGTTGCGCGATCGTCCTGGACGGGGTCACCCCGCCGCGGGACGGCACCGGATGTCTGCATTCCGTCCACTGGTTCACCACACGGCTGGGCGGCGCCCTGACCGAACTGACCGTTTCGCGAGGAGATCTGACGCTGCGGGAGATCCTCGAACAGGCGATCGCACGCACAGCCGTCGCACATGGTGACACCTGTGACCTTTCTCACCCGCGCACCCCTCAGGCGACGGTCGTGCTCGCCCGCTGGTCCGCGGAGACCGTGGAGTTCCTCGTCCTGTCCGACTCGGCGCTGCTCCTGAGGTCGCCCGACGGCACGGTCACCCCGGTCCTGGACGACCGGCTCGACCGGGTGCCGCGCGCCTCGCTGGCCTCGGACGCGATCGCCGACGCCACGGTCCGCAACAAGGAGGGCGGCTTCTTCACGGCCGCCGCCGATCCCTCGGTGGCCGCCCGCGCGGTCACCGGGACGGTGCCCCGCGCCGAGGTCCGGGCGCTGGCCGCGCTCACGGACGGGGCGACCCGCTGGACGGAGAAGTTCCGGGAGGGCGACTGGGCGGCCCTCCTCGACGTCGTACGCAAGGAGGGCGCGGGGGCCCTGGTCGGCCGAGTGCGAGAGCTGGAGGCGGCCGACAGGGAGGAACGGGTGTTCCTGCGGCGGAGCAAGACGCACGACGACGCGACGGTGGTGTACGTCGAACTGTGAGGCCCCAGGCGGTCCCGGCGGCCCCGCGGCCCCGGACGGACGGCCCGGTGGCGGCGGTCGCGGCCCGGGGGCGGCGGTCACGGCCCGGGGGCGGCGGTCGCTGTCCGGTGGCGGCGGTCGCGGCCCCGGGGGCCGGGGAGCCCGGAAGCCCGGAAGCCCGGGAGCCCGGGAGGTCCGGGGAGCCCGCAGGCGCGCAGTTCAGGGGCCCGGAGGCCCGGAGGGGTGCTACTTCTCCATGACGCCGTTCAATTGGCTGAGCAGCCGGGCCAGTTCCGCGACCTCGGTGCGGTCCCAGTGGGCGAGCTGGCGGACGTAGCGGCCCCGGCGGGCCTCGCGGACCGTGCCGACGCGGCGTCGGCCCTCGTCGGTGAGGGCGACCAGCCAGGCCCGCCCGTCGGCCGGGTCGGGCTCCCGGGCGATCAGGCCGAGCTCCTCCAGGGCGCGCAGCTGGCGGGACATGGTGGCCTTGCCGACGCCGACGTAGGCGGCCAGCTCGGTGGCGCGCTGGCCGCCGCACTCGTCGAGCCGTACGAGCAGCCCGTACGCGGCGGACTCCAGGTTGGGGTGGACCTCCCGGGCCATCTCCCCCTGGCTGGCCCGGGCGCGACGCAGCAGCACCGTCAACTCGCGTTCCAGGGCCAGGAACTCCTGGTCCGCGCCGCTTGGCGTCAACCCGGTGGCGGCGCGCCGTTCGTCCCGCTTCTCGTCCTCGTGCACGTCAGCACCCCTGATCGGTTTCGCAGTCCTGAAAGTTTCCGTCAAACGCCGTCATCGCCGCAGCTCGCCAAGTATTCCGCAGGCGTAGACCAACGGCAGCCTCCGGACCCCCTTCCCCGGCGGTCCGGACGGTGCGTAGCGTCTGGAACCAGGCCATCGCTGGCATGCGCACGCCATTCGGTGGCGTCGTGCCGTGTGACACTGCGTCGTGTCGCGCCGCGCTGACCGACCGCCTCTGGCATACCTGGGACCTCACCTCACCCCACGGAGGCACGTCATGCCCGTGCACAGACCCGCCCCCACACTCCTGACCGGCCTACTGGCGCTGCTGCTCGCCGCGCTCTGCCCGGCCCCCGCCCACGCCGACACGTCCGGCCCGGCCGTCCCGGCCCGCGGCTCGGCGTACATGGGCATCGGCGTTCTGGCCCACGACGGCCAGAACGGCACGCCCAGAACCGGCCTCGCCACCCAGACCGAAGGCGTCGACGTCGCCAGCTACCAGGGCGACGTCAACTGGTCGACCCTGCTGAGCAGCGGGGTCAGATGGGCGTACTCCAAGGCGACGGAAGGCACGTACTACACGAACCCCTCCTTCGCCCAGCAGTACAACGGCTCCTACGACGTCGGCATGATCCGCGGCGCCTACCACTTCGCGACCCCGGACACCGCGGGCGGCGCCGCCCAGGCCGACTACTTCGTCGACCACGGCGGCGGCTGGTCGAAGGACGGCCGGACCCTTCCCGGCGTCCTCGACATCGAGTGGAACCCGTACGGCGCGGCCTGCTACGGCAAGTCCAAGAGCGGGATGGTCACCTGGATCACCGACTTCCTGAACCGGTACAAGGCCCGCACCGGCCGGGCCGCCGTCATCTACACGGCGACCAGCTGGTGGACCGACTGCACCGGCAACTACGGCGGCTTCGCCTCCGCCAACCCGCTGTGGATCGCCCGCTACGCCTCGGAGGTCGGCACGCTGCCGGCCGGCTGGTCGGCGTACACGATGTGGCAGTACACGTCGACCGGACCGACGGTCGGGGACCACGACAAGTTCAACGGGGCCGTCGACCGGGTGGTGGCGCTGGCCAACGGCTAGGCGGTTCTGCAGCGCCCCTGGAGGGACGCTGGGGGCACCCCCGGCCGAAGACTTCAGGAGGAACTGCGCGACCAGCCACGACAGCGCCGCGGACGAACGCGGACGAACAATGGCACAGCACGAAGGCCCGGGCCCCCTCGCGGGGACCCGGGCCCTCTTCTGCATCCGGCAGCGTCCGTCACGCCGCTACCGGAACCTCCGGCGCCGCGCCGTTCACGGCGGGCGCGAGCGCCAGCTCCAGGACCTGGCGGACGTCGGTCACGGCGTGGACGTCGAGCTTGTCCAGCACCTCGGCCGGGACGTCGTCCAGGTCGGCCTCGTTGCGCTTCGGGATGATGACGGTCGTCACCCCCGCGCGCTGGGCGGCGAGCAGCTTCTGCTTCACGCCGCCGATGGGCAGCACCCGGCCGGTCAGCGAGACCTCGCCGGTCATCGCCACGTCCGTGCGGACCAGCCGCCCGGAGAGCAGCGACGCGAGGGCCGTCGTCATCGTGACGCCGGCGCTCGGACCGTCCTTCGGCACCGCCCCCGCCGGGAAGTGGATGTGCACGCCCCGGTCCTTCAGGTCGCCGACCGGGAGTTCCAGTTCGGCGCCGTGCGAGCGGAGGAAGGACAGGGCGATCTGCGCGCTCTCCTTCATCACGTCACCCAGCTGGCCGGTGAGGGTCAGACCCGCCGCGCCGGTCTCCGGATCGGCGAGGGACGCCTCGACGAAGAGGACGTCGCCGCCGGCGCCGGTGACCGCGAGGCCCGTCGCCACACCCGGTACCGCGGTGCGGCGCTCGGCCGGGTCCTGGGCGGACTCGGGCACGTGGTGCGGCCGGCCGATCAGGGCGCGCAGGTCCTCGTCCCGGATCGTGAACGGCAGCTTCCGCGCGCCCAGTTCGTGCTGGGCCGCGACCTTGCGGAGCAGCCGGGCGATCGACCGCTCCAGGGTGCGCACGCCCGCCTCACGGGTGTACTCGCCGGCGAGCTTGCGCAGCGCGCTCTCGTCGAGGGTCACCTCGTCCTCGGCCAGTCCCGCCCGCTCCAGCTGGCGCGGGAGCAGGTGGTCCCGGGCGATGACGACCTTCTCGTCCTCGGTGTAGCCGTCCAGGCGGACCAGCTCCATGCGGTCGAGCAGGGCCTCCGGGATCGCCTCCAGGACGTTGGCGGTGGCGAGGAAGACGACGTCGGACAGGTCGAGTTCGACCTCCAGGTAGTGGTCGCGGAAGGTGTGGTTCTGCGCCGGGTCCAGGACTTCGAGCAGGGCCGCGGCCGGGTCGCCGCGGAAGTCGGAGCCCACCTTGTCGATCTCGTCGAGCAGGACGACCGGGTTCATCGAACCGGCCTCCTTGATCGCCCGCACGATCCGGCCGGGCAGCGCGCCGACGTACGTACGGCGGTGGCCGCGGATCTCCGCCTCGTCCCGGACGCCGCCGAGGGCGACCCGGACGAACTTGCGGCCCATCGCGTGGGCGACGGACTCACCCAGGCTGGTCTTGCCGACACCGGGCGGACCGACGAGCGCCAGCACGGCACCGCCACGGCGGCCGCCGATGACGCCGAGCCCCCGGTCGCTGCGGCGCTTGCGCACCGCCAGGTACTCGGTGATCCGCTCCTTCACGTCCTCCAGACCGGCGTGCTCGGCGTCCAGGACCGCCTTGGCGCCCTGGATGTCGTACGCGTCCTCGGTCCGCTCGTTCCACGGCAGTTCGAGGACGGTGTCCAGCCAGGTGCGGATCCACGAGCCCTCGGGCGACTGGTCGCTGGACCGCTCCAGCTTGTCGACCTCCTTGAGGGCGGCCTCCCGGACCTTCTCCGGCAGGTCGGCGGCCTCCACCCGGGCGCGGTAGTCGTCGGACTCCTCGCCGTCCTTGGCGGCGTCGCCGTTCAGCTCACGCAGCTCCTTGCGGACCGCCTCCAGCTGGCGGCGGAGCAGGAACTCGCGCTGCTGCTTGTCGACGCCCTCCTGGACGTCCTTGGCGATGGTCTCGGCCACGTCCTGCTCGGCGAGGTGGTCGCGCAGCTGCTGGGTGGCCACCTTCAGGCGGGCGACCGCGTCGACGGTCTCCAGGAGCTCGATCTTCTGTTCGGTGGTCAGGAAGGGCGAGTAACCGGAGTTGTCGGCGAGCTGGGAGACGTCGTCGATGGCCTGCACCCGGTCCACGACCTGCCAGGCGCCGCGCTTGCGCAGCCACGCGGTGGCGAGGGCCTTGTACTCCTTGATCAGTTCGGTGACATGACCGGGCACCGGATCCGGGACGTTCTCGTCGACGCGGGTGCCCTCGACCCACAGGGCGGCACCCGGGCCGGTGGTGCCGGCGCCGATGCGCACCCGGTAGCGGCCGCGGATCAGCGCGCCCGGGTCGCCGTCGGCCAGGCGGCCGACCTGCTCCACGGTCCCGAGCACACCGGTGCCCGGGTAGGTGCCGTCCACCCGCGGCACCAGCAGCACCCTGGGCTTGCCCGCCTCGGTACGGGCGGCAGCCTGCGCGGCCTCCACGGCGGCGCGTACATCGGGGTCCTTCAGGTCCAGCGGGACCACCATCCCGGGCAGCACGACCTCGCCGTCGAGAGGCAGCACAGGGAGGGTGAGTGATGCGGACGTCGAAGCCATGATCTCCCCTTCGGCAGTCAACTTGAGTTATGCCGACTCAATGCATGTGAGCCACCGAATGTTCCCAGGGGTGCGTTCGCTGTCAGCGATCGGCTGCTGACCTGGCGGTACGGGCGTACGGACGGAGCCCTGTGTGCGGAAAACAGTTGCTCGGCGCGCACTCATTCCCCGTACGGTCGCCCGATGACCGACACCGACCTCAGCGCGGCCCTGCTGGCCGCCTACGACGCCCAGATGCGCGCCGTCCAGCCCGACCCCGCGCCCGGGATCAGCTACGAGCACGACGGTCCGGTCCTGCGAGTGGTGGGCCAGCACCGCGGCTTCGTGACCGGACCGCGCGACTGGGGCGGTGTGCGCGGCCGCGAACTGGACGCGCTGATCGCCCGGCAGCGGGACTTCTTCGCGGCGCGCGGCGAGGCCGTGGAGTGGAAGACGCGCGGGCACGACGACCCGGCGGACCTCCCCGACCGGTTGCGCGCGGCGGGCTTCGTGCCCGAGCCGCGGGAGACGGTGGTGATCGCCCCGATCGGCGAGTCGACCGCAGAGGCGGCCGCCCTGCCGCCGGGCGTGACCCTGCGCCGGGTCACCGCCGACGCGGACCTGGACCGGATCGCCGCACTGGAGACCGCGGTGTGGGGCGAGGACATGTCGTGGCTCGCCGGCTACCTGAGGGGCCGGCTCACGGTCGCCCCCCACGACAACGAGGTGTTCGTGGCCGAGGCCGCCGGGGAGGTCGTCTCGGCCGCCTGGGTGGCCTTCCGCCCCGGCACGGACTTCGCGATGCTGCTGGGCGGCTCCACCCTGGCCGAGTGGCGCGGCAAGGGCATCTACCGCGCGCTGGTCGCCCTGCGAGCGACCCGGGCGGCAGCCAGGAACGTCCCCTACCTCCTCGTGGAGGCCTCGTCCGACAGCGCCCCGATCCTGAAGCGCCTGGGCTTCAGGACGCTGACGACGACAACCCCGTACGTCTGGACCCCGGCCCACTGAGCCGCCCCGTATCGGGCGCGGCAAACTCCGCGACCACCCACGACGCCCCCGCCCCTCCCCCGCGTCGAACCCCGGCCCACCGGACCGCCCCATAAGGGACGCGGGGAACCACGCGACCAGCCACAACACACCCGCACCCGACCCCCGACCGCCCCTCCCCCGCGTCGAACCCCGGCCCACAGAACCGCCCCATAAGGGACGCGGGGAACCACGCGACCAGCCACAACACACCCGCACCCGACCCCCGACCATCCCTCCCCGGCATCGAACCCCCGGCCCACAGAACCGCCCCATAAGGGGCGCGGGGAACTGCGCGACCAGCCACGACGCACCCGCACCCGGCAGCCGGCCGCCTGCCACAGCGGCGCAACGCCCCCGGCCGGTCCGGCACCGCCGAACAACGCCGTCGTGGCTGCCCGCCGCCGCGGCGGCGGGCAAGAGGAACGGCCGACATCCGCCCGCCTCAAAAGAATGCAACCGCCACGGCTCCGCGAGATCGTCGCTACACCCTCACGACGCAGCCACAGGAGTCGGGCCGAGACTGACATCGGATTCACGGTGAACGGCGACGGCGGCACACAGCCGATTACGCGCACGCAGGATTACGTGCACGCGCGTGCCGGAGTTGCCCGGCCGGCCCTCCGTGTACGAGGGCGACAAGAGCGACGAGTCGCCGTTCCCGCGGAAGGCGAGGCACACGCACGGGCGCTCGGGATACCGGAGTCGGCGAAGCCGCCGGCGGCGGCGCGGGGCGGCTGAGCGCTCAGGGGGCCACGGGGACGGCCACGGGGACAACGGTGTGGGCCAGTGCCTGGACGCGCTCCCGCCGCCAGCGCCGGACCACCGGCCAGAGCCCGGTGCCGATGGCCAGCGAGATCAGGTGGCCCCAGTTGGTCATCGGGTCCTGGAAGGCGATGAGGTCGGAGACGAGGCTGTAGCCGACCAGGGCGAGCAGCGACCAGCGCGCCCAGGGGGCCAGGAGGCCGGAGAGCGCGCCGGTGCTGGCGGCCACACCGAAGCTGATGCCGTAGTCGAGGCGGTGCAGCGAGGTGTCGGGGAGGTGGCCGACCAGGACCGCGAGGCCGACCGGGATCTCGGTCGCGAGGGTGGCGAGGACATGGCCGACCAGGAAGACGAGGATCGCGCGGGCACCGCCTATCCGCCGCTCGAGCGCGGTCAGGACGAGCACGAAGGCCAGCGCGTACGGCGACAGCAGCCCGCCGGCGATCCACAGCGCGCTGGCCAGCAGGACGAAGACCGGGGTGCGCAGCAGGTGGGCGACGTCGGTGCTGGAGTCCTGGTAGACCGCGTACATGAGGCCGGGGCCGGCCCAGCTCGCGAAGAGCGAGGTGAGGGCCAGGACCGCCGTGTAGGTGAAGGTGACGGGGGTGCCGGTGGGGGTGGGGAGGAGCCGCCGGGGCAGCACGGCCCAGGAGGGCGCGGGGAGGGCGGTGCGCGGGGACCTCGGGACGGGAGCCGCGGCCGGACCGCGCTGGCGGGGCACGCCGTCGAGGAGGGCGGCGACGTCCCCGGGAAGGGGCTCGGGCGTGGGCGTCGATGCGGCCCTCGCGGTCCGTTCCACGGTGAGGCGCTCCTTCCGTTTCGCCCCACCTTTCGTCGTCCCACGAACCGCTGTCTATGACCGAGGCCACCCACGGAACGATTCAAAGGATTTTCTGAAGAACCAAGAGGGGTCAAGAGGAACCATACGAGCCGCTTTCCGTCACCCGCGGGCGCGAAGCGCCGGGCGGCCCCTCGAACGGGTGACACCCGGGCGGCTGCCCTCACCCGTAATTCGGGTGGCCGCAAAGCCCTGTTGGGGCAGGATGGCCGCCATGACGACCTCGGCCTCCGCACCCGACAGCCGCCCGGTGGTCCTGGACCGGCGCGACGGACCGTACGGCGAGGTGGTGCTGCGCAGACACGGCGGACTCCTGCAGATCATCGCCAACGGCTGCTTCCTGATGGACACCTCCGACGGCCGCTCGGAACGGCTGCTGGTGGACGCCGCGCTCCGGGCACTGGACGGACGGAGCGAGCCGGCGGTGCTGATCGGCGGGCTGGGCGTCGGGTTCTCGCTCGTCCGAGCCGCGCAGGAACCACGCTGGGGGCGGATCACGGTCGTGGAGCGGGAGGCGGCGGTCGTCGGCTGGCACCGGGACGGTCCGCTCTCCGCGGTCTCCGGCCGCGCCTTGGCCGATCCGCGCACGGTGATCGTCGAGAGCGATCTCGTCACTTACGTCAATGAGACATCGGACACGTTCGACGCCCTGTGCCTGGACATCGACAACGGCCCCGGCTGGACCGTCGACGAAGGCAACGAAGGGCTCTACTCACCGGCCGGACTCGCAAGCTGCGCAAGGGTGTTGAGGCCCGGCGGAGTGCTTGCCGTATGGTCGGCACAACCCTCAGCGGAATTCGAGGGAACCTTGTGGAATGCCGGTTTCCAACGGGTGCGTACCGAAGAGATCCCCGTTGCCCGGGGCGTTCCGGACGTCGTCCACCTTGCCGTCCGCCCTGGATAGCGAGTGCGGCTCGTGTCCCCGTAATGTGCATCCCTGACGCGGATCATTCAAGCGTCAATCGCAGTCATGGGATCACCCCACTGGTTCCGGAAAGCACACAGGGGCGGGCGATGGAGCAGACACACACCTCCCACAACGGCACGGCGACGGCCACCCAGGGCGCCCAGCGCCGGGTTCTGGTCGTCGAGGACGATCCGACGATCGTCGACGCCATCGCGGCCCGCCTGCGCGCCGAGGGGTTCCTCGTGCAAACAGCGGGCGACGGTCCGGCGGCCGTCGACACCGCCGAGGCCTGGCAGCCCGACCTGCTGATCCTCGACATCATGCTGCCCGGCTTCGACGGTCTGGAGGTCTGCCGGCGTGTGCAGGCCGCCCGGCCGGTGCCGGTGCTCATGCTCACCGCGCGGGACGACGAGACCGACATGCTGGTCGGCCTCGGGGTCGGCGCCGACGACTACATGACCAAGCCGTTCTCCATGCGGGAGCTGGCGGCACGCGTGCACGTGCTGCTGCGGCGGGTGGAGCGGGCGGCCATCGCGGCCTCCACGCCCCGCTCCGGCATCCTGCGTCTCGGTGAACTGGAGATCGACCACGCGCAGCGCCGGGTCCGGGTGCGCAGCGAGGACGTGCACCTGACCCCCACCGAGTTCGACCTCCTGGTGTGCCTGGCGAACACCCCGCGCGCGGTGCTCTCCCGTGAGCAGCTGCTCGCCGAGGTGTGGGACTGGGCGGACGCCTCCGGCACCCGCACGGTCGACAGCCACATCAAGGCGCTGCGCCGGAAGATCGGCGCCGAGCGGATCCGCACCGTGCACGGTGTGGGCTACGCGCTGGAGACCCCGACGCCATGAGCGCCGGGCCGGCCGGACCAAGAGGCCCCGGGGGTCCCGGGCGCCCGGGGGGCTCCGCGGAGGAGCCCTGGGGTGGTGTACGTCCGTTCTCGATCAAGACCAAGCTGGGCGCGCTGGTCGTCGTCTCGGTCCTGATCACCACCGGTCTGTCGATCGTCGCGGTGCACACCAAGACGGAGCTGCGCTTCATCACGGTCTTCTCGATGATCGCCACACTGCTGATAACCCAGTTCGTGGCGCATTCGCTCACCGCGCCGCTGGACGACATGAACGCGGTGGCCCGGTCGATATCGCAGGGTGACTACACGCGCCGGGTGCGCGAGAACCGCCGGGACGAGCTGGGCGACCTGGCCGAGACGATCAACGTCATGGCCGACGAGCTGGAGGCCCAGGACCGCCACCGCAAGGAGCTGGTCGCGAACGTCTCGCACGAGCTGCGCACGCCCATCGCGGGGCTGCGGGCCGTCCTGGAGAACGTCGTCGACGGGATCGCGGAGCCGGACACCGAGACCATGCGCACGGCCCTGAAGCAGACCGAGCGCCTCGGACGGCTCGTGGAGACCCTTCTCGACCTGTCCCGGCTCGACAACGGCGTGGTCCCCCTGCGCCAGCGCCGCTTCGAGGTGTGGCCGTACCTCTCGGGCGTGCTCAAGGAGGCCAACATGGTCGCCGGGGCGCGCGGGGGCATGGCCTCGGGCTCGGGGAACCACACGCGTACGGACGTCCACCTGCATCTCGACGTCTCGCCGCCCGAGCTGACCGCGCACGCCGACCCGGAGCGCATCCACCAGGTCGTGGCGAACCTCATCGACAACGCGGTCAAGCACAGCCCGGCGCACGGCAGGGTGACCGTCAGGGCGCGGCGCGGGCCGCAGCCGGAGTCGCTGGAGCTGGAGGTCCTGGACGAGGGACCCGGCATTCCGCGCTCGGAGTGGCACCGCGTCTTCGAGCGCTTCAACCGCGGCTCGGTACGGCGGCCGCACGGTCCGGGCAGCGACGGCGGCACCGGGCTGGGGCTGGCGATCGCCCGGTGGGCGGTGGATCTGCACGGCGGCCGGATCGGCGTGGCCGAATCCGACCGGGGCTGCAGGATTATCGTCACCCTCCCAGGGCTTTCATCCGTTCCAAGTTGACGTAAAGTTCGAACCGGAGCCTCAAGATCCATCTGTGCTCGGCACGGCCGTCCGCGCGGCCGGACACGTGTGATCAGGGGCGGTCCCCGCGCAGGTCGCACGGGGGTGCCGGCGTGAGGTGATCGCCGACCCGGCGGAGCCATGCCCGGTTCAGTCCCCTTGCAGCGCAACCACGCTTGTTTCCCGCCACATCAAGCCCCGAAACACAGTTTTCGATGTGACTTACACGACGATGAACCTGCCCGACCTGACCTTCGCGGTCTTGGAGGCGTAGCCTTTATTCCCGCTGTCCATAACCTTGTGAAGCGGAAGAGGGCGGTTGCCGCCGTGTCGCCACAGTCCCCCAGTAACTCGAGCATCTCGACCGACGCAGACCAAGCGGGCAAGAACCCCGCGGCCGCGTTCGGACCGAACGAGTGGCTCGTCGACGAGATCTATCAGCAGTACCTCCAGGACCCGAATTCGGTAGACCGAGCCTGGTGGGACTTCTTCGCTGACTACAAGCCGGGGGCGCCCGCCGCCTCGGCTCCGGCTGGTACCGCGGCCGCGGGGGCCGCGGGCACCACCTCCACGACACCCGCGCCGGCCCAGCCGGCGGCTCCTGCGCCCGCCGCGGCCGCTCCCGCCGCCCAGGCGCCCGCTCCGGCCGCCCCGGCCGCGCCTGCCGCCCCGAAGGCCGCGGCGCCCGCCCCGGCGCCCGCGAAGCCCGCAGCCGCGCCGGCCGCCGCGAAGCCGGCCGCCGCCAAGGCCGCGGCGCCCGCCGCGGAGGCCCCGGAGGGCCCCGAACTGGTCACGCTGCGTGGTCCCGCCGCGGCCGTCGCGAAGAACATGAACGCCTCGCTGGAGCTGCCGACGGCCACCTCGGTCCGCGCGGTCCCGGTGAAGCTGCTCTTCGACAACCGGATCGTCATCAACAACCACCTGAAGCGCGCCCGGGGCGGGAAGATCTCCTTCACGCACCTGATCGGCTTCGCGATGGTCCAGGCCATCAAGGCCATGCCGTCGATGAACCACTCGTTCGGCGAGAAGGACGGCAAGCCGACCCTGGTCAAGCCGGCCCACATCAACCTGGGCCTGGCCATCGACCTGGTCAAGCCCAACGGTGACCGCCAGCTGGTCGTCGCGGCCATCAAGAAGGCCGAGACGCTGAACTTCTTCGAGTTCTGGCAGGCCTACGAGGACATCGTCCGTCGCGCCCGCGACAACAAGCTGACGATGGACGACTTCACCGGCGTCACGGTCTCCCTGACCAACCCCGGCGGCCTCGGCACCGTCCACTCGGTCCCGCGTCTGATGCCCGGCCAGTCGGTCATCATGGGCGTCGGCTCGATGGACTACCCGGCGGAGTTCCAGGGCACCAGCCAGGACACCCTGAACAAGCTCGGCATCTCGAAGGTCATGACGCTCACGTCGACCTACGACCACCGGGTCATCCAGGGCGCCGCCTCCGGCGAGTTCCTGCGCCAGGTCGCCAACCTGCTCCTCGGCGAGAACGGCTTCTACGACGACATCTTCGAGGCCCTGCGCATCCCCTACGAGCCGGTCCGCTGGCTCCGGGACATCGACGCCTCGCACGACGACGACGTCACCAAGGCCGCCCGGGTCTTCGAGCTCATCCACTCCTACCGGGTCCGCGGCCACGTCATGGCCGACACCGACCCGCTGGAGTACAAGCAGCGCAAGCACCCCGACCTGGACATCGTCGAGCACGGCCTCACCCTGTGGGACCTGGAGCGCGACTTCGCCGTCGGCGGCTTCGCCGGCAAGTCGATGATGAAGCTGCGCGACATCCTCGGCGTGCTGCGCGACTCGTACTGCCGCACCACCGGCATCGAGTTCATGCACATCCAGGACCCCAAGCAGCGCAAGTGGATCCAGGACCGCGTGGAGCGCCCGCACTCCAAGATGGAGCGCGAGGAGCAGCTGCGGATCCTGCGCCGCCTGAACGCCGCGGAGGCCTTCGAGACCTTCCTGCAGACGAAGTACGTCGGCCAGAAGCGCTTCTCCCTGGAGGGCGGCGAGTCCGTCATCCCGCTGCTCGACGCGGTGCTGGACTCGGCCGCCGAGTCCCGCCTGGACGAGATCATCATCGGCATGGCCCACCGCGGCCGGCTGAACGTGCTCGCCAACATCGTCGGCAAGTCGTACGCGCAGATCTTCCGCGAGTTCGAGGGCAACCTCGACCCGAAGTCGATGCACGGCTCCGGCGACGTGAAGTACCACCTGGGCGCCAACGGCACCTTCACCGGCCTGGACGGCGAGCAGATCAAGGTCTCGCTGGCCGCCAACCCGTCCCACCTGGAGACGGTCGACCCGATCATCGAGGGCATCGCCCGCGCCAAGCAGGACGTCATCAACAAGGGCGGCACGGACTTCACGGTGCTGCCGGTGGCGATCCACGGCGACGCGGCCTTCGCGGGCCAGGGCGTGGTGGCCGAGACCCTGAACATGTCGCAGCTGCGCGGCTACCGCACCGGCGGCACGGTCCACGTCGTCATCAACAACCAGGTCGGCTTCACCGCCGCCCCGGAGTCCTCGCGCTCCTCGATGTACGCCACCGACGTGGCCCGCATGATCGAGGCCCCGATCTTCCACGTGAACGGCGACGACCCGGAGGCGGTCGTGCGCGTCGCGCGCCTGGCCTTCGAGTTCCGCCAGGCGTTCAACAAGGACGTGGTGATCGACCTCATCTGCTACCGCCGCCGCGGTCACAACGAGTCGGACAACCCGGCCTTCACCCAGCCGCTGATGTACGACCTGATCGACAAGAAGCGCTCGGTGCGCAAGCTCTACACCGAGTCCCTGATCGGTCGCGGCGACATCACCCTGGAAGAGGCCGAGCAGGCACTGCAGGACTACCAGGGCCAGCTGGAGAAGGTCTTCACGGAGGTCCGCGAGGCCACCGCGCAGCCGGCCGCCGCGCCCTCCCAGGAGCCGCAGGACGGCTTCCCGGTCGCCGTGCCGACCGCGATCTCCACGGAGGTCGTCAAGCGCATCGCCGAGTCCCAGGTCAACATCCCGGACTACTTCACCGTCCACCCGCGTCTGCTGCCCCAGCTGCAGCGCCGGGCGGCGATGATCGAGGACGGCACGATCGACTGGGGCATGGGCGAGACCCTGGCCATCGGCTCGCTGCTGATGGAGGGCACCCCGGTGCGGCTGTCCGGCCAGGACTCCCAGCGCGGCACCTTCGGCCAGCGCCACGCGGTCCTCATCGACCGGGAGACGGGCGCGGACTACACCCCGCTCCTCTACCTGTCCGAGGACCAGGCCCGCTACAACGTCTACAACTCGCTGCTCTCCGAGTACGCGGTGATGGGCTTCGAGTACGGCTACTCGCTCGCCCGTCCGGACGCGCTGGTGATGTGGGAGGCGCAGTTCGGTGACTTCACCAACGGCGCCCAGTCGGTCATCGACGAGTACATCTCGGCGGCCGAGCAGAAGTGGGGCCAGACCAGTGGCGTCACCCTCCTCCTCCCGCACGGCTACGAGGGCCAGGGCCCGGACCACTCCTCGGCCCGCATCGAGCGCTTCCTGCAGCTGTGCGCGCAGAACAACATGACGGTCGCGATGCCGACCCTCCCGTCGAACTACTTCCACCTCCTGCGGTGGCAGGTGCACAACCCGCACCACAAGCCGCTGGTCGTCTTCACGCCGAAGTCGATGCTGCGCCTCAAGGCGGCGGCCTCGAAGGCGGAGGAGTTCACGAGCGGGCAGTTCCGCCCCGTCATCGGCGACGCGTCGGTCGACCCGGCCGCGGTCCGCAAGGTCGTCTTCTGCACCGGCAAGGTCTACTACGACCTGGAGGCCGAGCGGCAGAAGCGCGGCGTCACGGACACCGCGATCATCCGCCTCGAGCGCCTGTACCCGCTGCCGGGTGCGGAGCTCCAGGCCGAGGTCAACAAGTACCCGAACGCCGAGAAGTACCTGTGGGCCCAGGAGGAGCCGGCGAACCAGGGTGCCTGGCCGTTCATCGCGCTCAACCTGATCGACCACCTGGACCTGGCGGTCGGCGCGGACATCCCGGCGGGCGAGCGCCTGCGCCGCATCTCGCGCCCGCACTCCTCGTCCCCGGCGGTGGGTTCGGCCAAGCGCCACCAGGCCGAGCAGGAGCAGCTGGTGCGTGAGGTCTTCGAGGCGTAGCCCTCACCAGTGCGCCGAAGGGCCCGGTTCCCGCCTCGGGGGCCGGGCCCTTCGGCGTTCCGCCTAGGCTGGTAGACGCCCACACCGGGCACCCACACAGGCAGGCAGCAGGAGAGCAACCCATGTACTTCACCGACCGGGGCATCGAGGAACTGGAGAAGCGGCGCGGCGAGGAAGAGGTCACCTTCGAGTGGCTCGCGGAACAGCTCCGCACCTTCGTCGACCTGAACCCCGACTTCGAGGTCCCGGTGGAGCGCCTGGCCACCTGGCTGGCCCGGCTGGACGACGAGGACGAGGAGTAGGCGAGCGCCCCGTGACGGGCGCGGGGAACCGCGCGGGCGGCCCCCACCGGCCCGCACCCGACGCGCCCTGAAACCGTCGGTCAGTCCCGCGGAAACACCGTCTCGTACGACAGCTCCAGCACCCCGTGCGCCGTCAGCACCGCTCCCACGGCCGCCCATCCCACGCTGCGCCGCCGCATCCCCCACGCGGCGGCCGGCAGCCCCACCGCCACCTCGGCCAGGGCCAGCCGGTGGGCCCGCGGCACGCATTCCGCGCTCTGCGCTTCCGGCGGCCGGGAGATGGCCCTGGACTCATCCGTCGACATGCTCACACGGTAAGCAATTCATCCGCTTGCCGCCCGATATGCCACTCCCCTCAACCCCCGTCGTCGCCTCTCGATGTCCGTCGATGCCCGTCGATGGGCATCGACGGGCATCGACGGACATCGACGTCAACATCGCACCCAACCGGCCACACCCGCGGGTGTCTTGACTTCCCGCGTCCGCGATATATCGTGTTTCATGGAAGACGCGATATGGCGCGAGCCGTGCGATCGCGTTCGCGTCCGGCCCGAGGAGGTCCGCACCATGCCCAAGTCCGAGTGGTCCGTCGCCGAGCCCGAGAAGCTCGACTTCGACACCCCCGTCAGCGACCTGCACGTCCGCATCGTCAACGGAACAGTCAACGTCGTGGGCACCGACGAGGGCTCCACCCGACTGGAGGTCTCCCAGATCGAGGGACCGCCCCTGGTCGTCACACACGAGGGCGGCACCCTCACCGTGGCCTACGAGGACCTGCCCTGGAAGGGCTTCCTCAAGTGGCTCGACCGCAAGGGCTGGCGGCGCAGCGCGGTGGTCTCCCTCGCCGTCCCGGCGGACACCCGCGTGGAGGTGGGCGTGGTGGGCGCGGCCGCCGTCGTCTCCGGGATCACCGGCACCTCGGTGGTCAAGGGCGTCACCGGCGACACCACCCTGGTCGGCCTCTCCGGCGAGGTCCGCGCGGACACGGTCTCCGGGAACCTGGAGGCCCAGGCCGTCACCGGCAACCTGCGGTTCAACTCCGTCTCCGGCGACCTGACCGTCGTCGAGGGCTCGGGCCCCGCCGTGCGCGCCGACTCGGTCAGCGGCTCCATGATCGTCGACCTGGACCCGGACGGCCCGACCGACGTCCGGCTGACCAGCGTCTCCGGCGAGATCGCCATCCGGCTGCCGCACCCGGCCGACGCCGAGGTCGAGGCCAACACCGCGAGCGGCACGATCTCCAACGCCTTCGACGGACTGCGCGTGCACGGACAGTGGGGCGCCCACAAGATCACCGGGCGCCTCGGCGCCGGTACCGGCAAGCTCCGCGCCACCACGGTCTCCGGCTCCATCGCCCTGCTGCGCCGCCCGCCCAAGGAGGACGACGACGAGCGGACGGCCTGGGCGGCCGAGCCACCCACGGGCCCGGCAGAACCGGCCGCCGCCCCGGCCGACGGCACGCCCCAGGGCCCGACCGGCGACCCGACCGGCGACCCGACCGACAAGAAGGTGCTCTGACATGCCTCCCGTCTTCGCCCACGGCCGTCTCCGCCTCTACCTCCTCAAGCTGCTGGACGAGGCCCCGCGCCACGGCTACGAGGTGATCCGGCTGCTGGAAGAGCGCTTCCAGGGCCTCTACGCCCCGTCGGCGGGCACCGTCTACCCCCGTCTCGCCAAGCTGGAGGCCGAGGGGCTGGTCACGCACACCACCGAGGGCGGCCGCAAGGTCTACGCCATCACGGACGTCGGCCGCGCCGAACTGGCGGACCGCAGTGGCGAGCTGGCCGATCTGGAGCTGGAGATCCGGGAGTCGGTGGCCGAACTGGCCGCCGAGATAAGGGCGGATGTGCGCGGAGCCGCCGGTGACCTGCGCCGCGAGGTGCGCGCGGCCGCCTCCGAGGCCCGGCACGGCGCGGGCACGGGGGCCGGGGAGCACGGCGACCCCGGCGACCCCGGCGACCTCGGCGACCTCGGCGACCTCGGCGACAAGGAGTCGTGGCGGGCCGCCAAGGAGGAGATGCGCCGGGTCAAGCAGGAGTGGAAGGAGCAGGCTCGCCGCGCCAAGGACGAGAGCCGCCGCGCCCGTGACGAGGCCCAGCGGGCCCGTCGGCAGGCCCAGGAGGCCCAGGCCCGGGCGCGTGCCCAGGCCCAGGAGGAGATGCAGCGCATCGCCCGCCGGGTGCAGGAGCACGTCCAGGACCACTTCGCGCGCGGCGACTGGCCGACCGGCGTCCGCGAGGGCATCACCGAACTCGCCAAGGAGTTCGGCGACTTCGGCAAGGAGTTCGGCAGGAACTTCGGCGGCCGCACCGACCCGGATCCCGGCACCGGCCCGAACCTGCGCAAGCCGGCACCGTCGTCCGCGCCGGGCCCGGAGTATGCACAGACTCCGGAGGACTTCCCGGCGCAGTACGTGCCCGCGTGGGCGCACGACGACGAGACCGGCAGCGGCGACGCGGCCCGTGACCTCGACCGGCTCCTGGACCGCTTCCGCGACGACATCCGCGACGCGGCCCGCGACCACGGCGTCACCACGGACCAGCTCCGCGAGGCCCGCCGCCACCTCTCGACGGCGGCGGCCCACATAGGAGCGCTGCTGCGCACCCCGAAACCCTGAGGACAGACCGTACGCGCTGAGCCCCTCAGGAATTGGTCAGCACGATCTTCCCGAACTGGTCGCCCGACTCCAGCCGTTCGAATCCCTCGCGGGCACGGTCGAGCGGGAGCAGTTCGTCGATGACGGGACGTACCCCGGTGGCGGCGCAGAAGGCGAGCAGATCCTCCAGCTCGTCCTTGGTGCCCATGGTCGAGCCCACGACCTTCAGCTCCAGGAAGAAGATGCGGGTCAGCTCGGCGTGCGAGGGACGGTCGCCGCTGGTGGCACCGGAGATGACGATGGTGCCACCGGGGCGCAGCGACTTCACGGAATGGGACCAGGTGGCGGCGCCGACGGTCTCGATGACGGCGTCCACGCGCTGCGGCAGCCGGGCTCCCGGCTCCACCGCCTCGACGGCACCGAGTTCCAGGGCCCGCTTCCGCTTGGCCTCGTCGCGGCTGGTGGCGAAGACCCGCAGTCCGGCGGCCTTGCCGAGCACGATCGCGGCCGTGGCGACACCGCCGCCCGCGCCCTGCACGAGGACCGAGTCGCCGGGCCGTACGCCCGCGTTGGTGAAGAGCATCCGATAGGCCGTCAGCCAGGCGGTCGGCAGGCAGGCGGCCTCGGCGAACGACAGTTCCCTGGGCTTGGGCAGGATGTTCCAGGTGGGCACGGCGACCTGCTCGGCGAAGGTGCCCTGGTAGCGCTCGGTGAGGATGGACCGGGGCTCGTGGGGCCCGACCCCGTGGCCGCTCTGCCCGATCACGGAGTGCAGGACGACCTCGTTGCCGTCCTCGTCGACGCCGGCGGCGTCACAGCCGAGGATCATCGGCAGCCGGTCCTCGGGGAGACCGACGCCGCGCAGGGACCAGAGATCGTGATGGTTGAGGGAGGCGGCCCGAACGTCGACGGTGCTCCAGCCGGGCCGGGCCACGGGGGCGGGGCGCTCCCCCAACTCAAGGCCGGAGAGCGGCTGGTCGCGGTCGATTCGGGCGGCGTAGACGGCGAACATAGGGCCGACGATAGGTTCCCGGGGCCGCGGGCGAAACCGGGGGCCGCTGTGACACATACCCTCTTGCGCCCCCGTAGGGCACGGGGAACTGCGCGAGAAGACCCACCGACCGGCACCCGCCGTCGGCCGCCCCCCTACCCCGATCGCGGGGCTATGGGGTTCGGCAGCCCCCAGCACGAGGGTCACCTCGTAGCACCCGATCGGGTGGGCCGGGGGCAAAGAATGGCCTCGCCCCAACAGGGCGAGGCCACTCGGGGTCAGCGGCGAGCAACTCCCTCCGCGCGCGCCGCCGCGGCCACCGCCGCGGTCACCGCGGGAGCGACCCGCTCGTCGAAGGGCGACGGAATGACGTAGTCGGCGGCGAGATCGTCGCCGACGACCGCCGCCAGCGCCTCCGCCGCCGCGATCTTCATCCCCTCGGTGATCCGGGAGGCCCGCACCTGCAGCGCGCCCGCGAAGATGCCGGGGAAAGCCAGCACGTTGTTGATCTGGTTCGGGAAGTCCGACCGTCCGGTCGCCACGACCGCCGCGTACTTGTGGGCGACGTCGGGGTGCACCTCGGGGTTCGGGTTGGCCATGGCGAACACGAACGCGCCGTCGGCCATCGAGGCGACGGCCTCCTCCGGGACCGTACCGCCGGAGACGCCGATGAAGACGTCGGCGCCGGCCAGCGCGTCCTCCAGGGTGCCCTTGAGCCCGGCCTTGTTGGTGAAGCCGGCGACCTCGCGCTTGACGGTGGTGAGGTCGTCGCGGTCGGCCGAGATGATGCCCTTGCGGTCGGCGAGGGCGACGTCCCCGATACCGGCCTCGACCAGCATCTTCGCGATGGCGACCCCGGCCGCGCCGGCGCCGGAGATGACCGCCCGGAGCTGTCCGATCTCCCGCCGGCTGAGCCGCGCGGCGTTCCGCAGGGCCGCCAGGGTGACGACGGCGGTGCCGTGCTGGTCGTCGTGGAAGACCGGGATGTCGACCCGCTCCTGGAGCTTGCGCTCGATCTCGAAGCACCGCGGCGCCGAGATGTCCTCCAGGTTGATCCCGCCGAAGGAGGGAGCCAGCCGGACGACGGTCTCCACGATCTCGTCGACGTCGGTGCAGGCCAGGGCGATGGGGACCGCGTCCACGCCGCCGAACTGCTTGAAGAGGATCGCCTTGCCCTCCATCACGGGGAGGGAGGCCTCGGGACCGATGTCCCCGAGGCCGAGCACGGCCGTGCCGTCGGTGACGACGGCGACGACGGACGACTTCCACGTGTAGTCGTTGACCAGCTCGGGCTGTTCCGCGATCGCGGTGCACACGCGCGCGACTCCGGGCGTGTACGCGAGGGAAAGGTCGTCCTTGTCACGGAGCGGCACGGTGGCCTGCACGGCCATCTTGCCGCCGCGGTGCAGCGCGAACGCCGGATCGAAGGAATCGAGGGGCTCGGCCCCGCCGTCCTGGTCCGCACTGCCCGACGCGCTGTCGCTGCGAGGATTGACGATCTCCGCTGCCACTTGTCTTACCCCTTAGGTATGCATGGTTTTGAGGGTCGGCCGCTCCCGGTGAGGGAACGGGCGGGCACCGCGCAGGGCCCGATCACTGATACGTACGAGTGGCACGTACGAGCACCTGCGCGACGGGCGCGCCGCACACGCGCCCTGAGCCCCGGATGAGGGGTGTAAAGAACCTTCTTACCGGACGGACAGCGCTCACGACGAGTCGAATAGGCGCAAGGTCACATCACGGATGTCGTAGAGGGCCGACAGATGAGCGGCCCGGTGACCGGCAGAAGATCACGCTGCGCAGCACGGGGTGAACCGGTGGTGAACCGAAGATCTTCCGGCCAGAAGGTCGGATCCCCGCAGATGCGCGGGGTGGCGGGTCGGGGAAGGACCGGCCTGACGCGTCACGGGGGTCACCCGTTATCCGATTTTGACATGGTGACACGTCTGCTTGGAGCAATCCCAATGGCAGGATGCCGTAAACCCACGAGGTCGCGACACCCGAAGGTGTGTGTTTCCGTCGACCCATCGGCATATCGACATATCAGGCATATCGGTATATCGGCTTGTCCTACCCACTGCCGGAGGAACCCACCATGACCGCAGGCTCCACCCGTCGTACCACCGCCTCGCGCTCCCAGATTGCCGCGTTCGGTGCGATCGCGGTCGCAGGCGCCCTGATCCTCACCGGCTGCGGTGACCAGACGGACAAGGGCGGCGACGGCGGCTCCTCCTCGACGGCCTCGGCCCCGCTGGCGAGCAAGCTGCCGGCCGACATCCGCAAGGCCGGCGTGATCAAGGTGGGCTCGGACATCGCCTACCCGCCGGTCGAGTACATGGAGAACGGCAAGGCCGTCGGTGTCGACCCGGACATCGCGGACGCGCTGGGCAAGCAGCTGGGCGTGAAGTTCGAGTTCCAGAACGGCAAGTTCGACAACCTGATCGTGGGCCTGCAGGCCAACCGCTTCAACGTGATCATGTCGGCGATGAACGACACCAAGGACCGCCAGAACGGCATCGACTCCGACACCGGCAAGAAGGTCGGCAGCGGCGTCGACTTCGTCGACTACTTCACCGCCGGCACCTCGATCCTGGTCCAGAAGGGCAACCCGAAGGGCATCAAGTCCCTGGACGACCTGTGCGGCAAGGTCGTGGCCCTGCAGAAGGGCACCACGTCCGAGGGCATCGCCAAGGCACAGAGCGAGAAGTGCAAGAAGGACGGCAACAAGGCCATCGACCTCCAGACCTTCGACACCGACCCCGAGGCGCTGCTCCGGCTGAAGCAGGGCGCCTCCGTGGCCGACCTGAACGACTTCCCGGTGGCCGCGTACAACGCCAAGACGTCGGGCGGCGGCAAGGACTTCGAGGTCGTGGGCGAGCAGATCGAGGCCGGCCCGTACGGCATAGCGGTCAGCAAGCAGAACACCCAGCTGCGCGACGCGCTCCAGGCCGCGATGGCCGCCATCATCAAGAGCGGCGATTACCAGAAGATCCTGGAGAAGTGGAACGTCACGCAGGGCGCGGTGACCGAGGCCAAGATCAACGGCGGCTCCTGAAACGCCCGGGCACGACTGAAGGGCCGTCACTGTGACTGACACGGTCGACAAGACTCCGGCGGCGTCCGTGCCGCCGGAGCAGATCAAGGCCATCCCGGTGCGCCACTACGGGCGTTGGGTGTCCGGCGTGGTGGTCGTCGCGCTCCTGGTGCTGATCGGGATCGCCTTCTCCAACGCGAAGATCAACTACAGCGTCATCCCCGACTACCTCTTCGACCAGGGCATCGTCTCCGGTGCCTGGACCACGCTCTACATCTCGGTGCTGGCCATGGTGCTCGGCGTCGCGCTCGGCGTGATCCTCGCCGTGATGCGGCTGTCGTCGAACCCGGTCACCAGCACGGTGTCCTGGTTCTACATCTGGTTCTTCCGCGGCACCCCGGTCCTGGTGCAGCTGCTGCTCTGGTACAACATCGCCCTCGTCTTCCCCATCCTCAACCTGGGGTTCTACAAGGACGAGATGAACCAGGTGATGACGCCCGTCCTCACCGCGCTGCTGGGCCTCGGCCTGAACGAGGCCGCGTACATGTCGGAGATCGTCCGCGCCGGCATCCAGTCGGTCGACGAGGGCCAGACCGAGGCCTCGCACGCGCTGGGCATGACCCAGGGCCAGACGCTGCGCCGGGTGATCCTCCCGCAGGCCATGCGCGTCATCATCCCGCCGACCGGCAACGAGTTCATCAACATGCTGAAGACCTCGTCGCTGGCCTACGCGGTCCAGCTCCCCGAGCTGATCAAGAAGGCCACGGACATCTCCAGCACCTCGCTGGCGGTCGTCGAGATGTACTTCGTCGCCTGCATCTGGTACCTGTTCCTGACCACGATCTTCAGCATCGTCCAGTACTACATCGAACGCCGTTACGCCCGCGGCTCCTCGCGCAACCTCCCGCCCACCCCGCTGCAGCGGCTGCGGAAGAATCTGGCCCAGTGGGGTTCGTTCCGTCGCCCGGAGGTGGCCCGATGAGCTCTCTCGTCAAGGACATCACCCCGCCGAACAGCGGCGCCCCGATGGTCAAGGCCGAGGGCGTGCACAAGTCGTTCGGGCTGTCGCACATCCTCAAGGGCATCGACCTGGAGGTGCTGCCGCGCGAGGTGTTCTGCCTGATCGGCCCGTCCGGTTCCGGCAAGTCCACGTTCCTGCGGTGCATCAACCACCTCGAGAAGATCAGTGCCGGGCGGCTGTACGTCGACGGCAGGCTGGTCGGCTACCGCCAGCACGGCGACAAGCTCTACGAGCTGAAGGAGAAGGAGGTCGCGGCGCAGCGACGGGACATCGGCATGGTGTTCCAGCGCTTCAACCTCTTCCCGCACATGACGGCGCTGGAGAACGTGATGGAGGCGCCGGTCCAGGTCAAGCGCGAGTCGAAGGCGTCGGCCCGGGAGCGGGCAGAGCGTCTCCTCGACCGGGTCGGCCTCGGCGACCGTACCGGGCACTACCCGGCGCAGCTCTCCGGCGGCCAGCAGCAGCGCGTCGCGATCGCCCGCGCGCTCGCCATGCAGCCGAAGCTGATGCTGTTCGACGAGCCGACCTCCGCGCTCGACCCGGAGCTGGTCGGCGAGGTCCTGGACGTGATGCGGGACCTGGCCGAGGACGGCATGACGATGATCGTCGTCACGCACGAGATGGGCTTCGCCCGCGAGGTCGGCGACAGCCTGGTCTTCATGGACGACGGCGTGGTGGTCGAGTCCGGCCACCCGCGCGACGTCCTGACCAACCCCCAGCACGACCGGACGAAGTCGTTCCTGTCGAAGGTGCTGTAGCGGTACGACACGAAAGGGGCGGTACGAGATTGCTCGTACCGCCCCTTCGTTCCGTCTGCCCGGGGCTACTTGAGGGCGAGCAGCAGCGTGTCCGACGGCGAGCACCAGACCGCCCGCGCCTCGCCGAACCCCTTCTCGCGCAGCACGCGCGCGTGCCAGGCGGGCGAGGGCATGTCGCCCTCCGCGTGCTCCCCGTAGATCTCGAACCGCCGGGCGGTGGGTCCGGCGAGCACCGGGTCCTGCGCCGCCAGCTGCCACCAGTCGGCCCAGTCCAGCGCCCCCGCCGCCTTGGCCTGATCCATACCCCGGTGCCGCCGCGCCCGTTCCGCGGCGTTGATCCGGGGCGTGCTGTCGTCGATCATGTGGTCCGCGTTCATGAAGACACCGCCGTCGCGGACGAGCTCCGCGACCTGACCGTAGAGGGCCGCGAGGGGTTCGCTGTGCAGCCAGTGCAGGGCCGTGGCGGTCAGGACGGCGTCGTACGAGTCGTACGGCAGCCGCGCGGTCCACTCCGGGTCCTTGAGGTCGGCGGTGACGAGCGTGACCCGGTCGTCGCCCGCGAATGTCCCCTCGGCGATGGCGAGGAGGGCCGGGTCGAGGTCGACCCCGGTGCTGACCGCGTCCGGGAAGCGGGCGAGCAGCCGGGCGGTGATGCTGCCGGTGCCGCACGCGAGGTCGAGGACCCGGGGCGCCGTACCGACCAGCGCCTCCACCATGTCGAGCATGATCCGGAACCGCTCCTCGCGGTCCGGCATGTACCACTCCTGCTGCCGGTCCCAGCTCTCCTGCCAGGCACCCCAGTCGGCCTCGGTCGTGGTCGTCGGCGCGTCCGTCATGGCAACCCTCCACCGCACAAGTCCCGTAATACCCTGGATGCACGACCGGCTGTTACCCGACCGCACGACCGACCCTAGAGTGCCCGCGTAAGGACTACAAGTGGAACTGGCCTATTACTCGGATTACGCCGTCCGGCTCGTCAACAGCGAGGAACCGGCCCGGGGCAAGGACTCCCTGACCTCGGTCGAGGCCGTCCGCGACCTGTTCGGCGGCAACCAGCAGGCGGCCCGGCGCGCCACCGAGGCCGACCTCACCCGGTTCCGCTCGGTCCGGGCCCGGCTGCGCGCGGTCTTCGAGGCGGCCGACAAGGGCGAGGAGACCCTCGCGGTGGACCTGCTGAACTCGCTCCTGCTGGAGTTCCCGGTCAGCCCGCAGATCTCCGGGCACGACTTCCGGGACGAGGACGGCCGCCCGCTGTGGCACATGCACCTGGCCGACCACCCCTCCAACGCCACCGCCGGCTACACCGCGATCGCGGCGATGGGCCTGGCCTTCCACCTCACCGAGTACGGCGTCGACCGGCTCGGCCTGTGCGAGGCCGTGCCGTGCCGCAACGCCTACCTCGACACCTCGACCAACCGCTCCCGGCGCTACTGCTCGGACCGCTGCGCGACCCGCGCCAACGTGGCCGCCTACCGCGCCCGCAAACGCCTGGAGGCGGAGCGCCCCGACCGGCCGGTGCGGTCGGGCAGCACCGGCCTGGCGGCCGAGACGGCCCAGCGCACGAGCGCCAGCGGCGAACGCTGACCCGCCTTGCGCGGCCGCCAGCGGAACAGGGCCCGGCCGAGGATCAGCTCCTCCGGCACGGTCCCGTAGTCCGTGCTGTCCCCGCCCGCGTACGCGTTGTCCCCGAGCACCCACCAGCCGCCCTCGCGCGGCTCCGCGGCCCGCTTGACGACCAGCAGGTCCTGCTGGAACGGATGACGCAGGACCACGACGTCTCCGGCCCGCACTCGGGCCCCGTACCACACCAGGAGCTGATCCCCCTGGTAGAGCGTGGGCACCATGGACGGGCCTGTCACCTCGGCCAGTCCGAAGAGCGCGGCGCCCCTCCCCCGCTCGGTCTCCTGCGACAGCTCCGGCATCCCCGGCACCTCCCCGGTCCGTTCCTCCACCAGTCTCAGTCTGACCCTGGACTTTTGTCCTAAGCCCATGGGGGCACTCGCGAAATCAGGCTTCCCAGGGAGTAATGTCCCACCTGAGAAGACGATCACGAGGAAGGAATGCTCCATGCTTTCCCGCCTGTTTGCCCCCAAGGTCAAGGTCAGCGCGCACTGCGACCTGCCCTGCGGTGTGTACGACCCGGCCCAGGCCCGCATCGAGGCGGAGTCGGTGAAGGCCGTGCAGGAGAAGATGGCCGCCAACGACGACCCGCACTTCCAGGCGCGCGCCACCGTCATCAAGGAGCAGCGTGCCGAGCTCGCGAAGCACCACGTCTCGGTGCTCTGGAGCGACTACTTCAAGCCCCCGCACTTCGAGAAGTACCCCCAGCTGCACCAGCTGGTCAACGACACCCTGAAGGCCCTGTCCGCCGCCAAGGCGTCCACGGACCCGAAGACCGGCGAGAAGGCCCTGGAGCTCATCGCCGAGATCGACAAGATCTTCTGGGAGACCAAGAAGGCCTGATCTTTGGCTAGGCCGTCTGACCTGCGATTACGCGGGTCACATCGCCTACCTGTCCGCACCCGGTCCGCAGGCCGCCGAGCACGGCGTCCATGACGGACCGGGTGCGGTCTTCTTCGCCCGGCCACAGGTGCGCGTAGCTCCGCAGCGTGACGACGGCGGACGCGGGGCCGAGGACCAGCTGGACCTGCTCTGCGCTCGCTCCGCCGGCGATGAGGGCGGAGGCGTGGGAGTGGCACAGGTCGTGGGTCACCATGTGCTGCAGTTCGACGGATGTGCGGCCCTCGCGCTCGGCCGCCTCGTTCTCCGCCGCCTGGAGCACCCTGCGGGCACAGTCACCGTCCGTCCGACGAAGGGACACAAGCCGTGGCTCAGCGGACAACCGACGACCAGGCCGAAGCCCTGCCGCCCGCCCTCGAATCCATGACCCTGCTGGTCGCCGCCGTCATCGTCCACGACAAGGCCACCAACCGCGTCGTCCTCCTCCGCCGCAGCCAGAACGCCAAGTTCGCCCAGGGCATGTGGGACCTCCCCGTCGGCAAGAGCGAACCCGGTGAGCCGATCACGGAAACGGCCGTGCGCGAGCTGTACGAGGAGACCGGCCTGACCGTGAGGCAGGAGTCCCTGAAACTCGCTCACATCATCCACGGCGCCTCGGGCGTCGAAGCCCCCAACGGCTTCCTCACCGTCGTCTTCGCCGCCCACGAATGGACCGGCGAACCCGAGAACCGCGAACCCCGCAAACACGCCCAGGTCCGGTGGGTCGACGCCGACACGATCCCTGAGAACTTCGTGGACACCACCTCAAGCGCCCTCCGCCGGTACCTCGCAGGAGGCCCGGAGGTCTCCCTCGGCGGCTGGCAGTAGCGGTGCCGGCCGCGGCCCGATCAGTAGCCGCCGGCGTGCCCTTCGCCACTCATGCGCGGCAACCGAGATCGGTCTGACGAAGACGGCACCAGTCACTGGGAACGCTCCCGCTCATGGCCGGCACCACAGCCCCGCGGGCCAGTGGGACGGTGCCGATCAACTGGCTCAGCAGCCAGCGGTCCGCACACAGTTCAGCGCCCCGCAGGCAAGATCCCCGCACGTCATCGATCAACGGACCGCACCCGGCCCGACGGACCGCCGTTCGCGGTGTTCCGGGGGGTCGGGTGCGGTCTGTTTCCGGGTGCGGTCCTCTTCCTCGCGGACGGCGGTCTATGAGGCGGCGGCCAGTTCCTTGAGCGGATCGCCGGTCAGGCGGCAGATGCGCCACTCGTCCAGGAACTCCGCGCCGAGCGACCGGTAGAGGCCGATCGCCGGTTCGTTCCAGGCCAGCACCCACCACTCGAAGCGCTCGAAGCCGCTGCGCAGGCAGAACGCGGCCAGGGCGGCGAGCAGGGCCCGGCCGTGGCCGCCGCCACGGGCGTGCGGGCGTACGTAGAGGTCCTCCAGGTGCATGCCCCGGGTTCCGGTCCAGGTCGAGAAGGTGGGGAACCACAGGGCGTAGCCAGCGAGTTCGCCCGTGGCCTCGTCCTCGGCGACCAGCGCGCCGGCCGCCGGGTGGGGTCCGAACAGGGCCGCGCGGAGCTGCTCCTCGGTGGCCCGGGCCTGCTCCTCGGCCCGTTCGTAGGCGGCGAGTTCGCGGATCATGGCGCGGATCTCGGGGACGTCGTTCTCGGTGGCGGCGCGGATCATGCAAGGGATCATCGGCCACCGGGCGGAACCGTGTCCATCCGGTCCCCCCGGCCCGCGGCACGGCGCCCTGTGCGGTCGTTCGCGAACGCAATCCCGATCACCAGGTCCGCCTCGGGCGGGGGGCACGAGAAAGGGCCTGCCGGATGCCCGGCGGGCGCCTGTCGGGCGGCGGGTGCTACTGCCCGCCGTGGTCGTCCTCGCCCGCCTCCAGCAGGCCGGCCGCCGCACCCACGATCCGCGGGTCCGGGCTGCCGACGACCTCCTCGTCCTTGTCGGCGTAGTCGAAGCGGGCGAGCACGCTGCGCATGGCCTCGACCCGGGCCCGCTTCTTGTCGTTGCTCTTCACCACGGTCCAGGGCGCGTACTCGGTGTCCGTCTCGCGGAACATCGCGACCTTCGCGGCCGTGTAGTCGTCCCAGCGGTCCAGCGAGGCCAGGTCCATCGGGCTCAGCTTCCACTGCCGTACCGGGTCGACCTGGCGGATGGTGAACCGGGTCCGCTGCTCGCCCCGCGAGACCGAGAACCAGAACTTCACCAGGTCCACCCCGTCGTCCACCAGCATCCGCTCGAAGAGCGGGGCCTGGCGCATGAAGCGCCGGTACTGGTCGTCCGAGCAGAAGCCCATGACCCGCTCGACGCCGGCCCGGTTGTACCAGGAGCGGTCGAACATCACGATCTCACCGGCGGTCGGCAGATGTTCGACGTACCGCTGGAAGTACCACTGCCCGCTCTCGCGCTCGGTGGGCTTCTCCAGGGCCACCACACGCGCGCCACGGGGGTTCAGGTGCTCCGTGAAGCGCTTGATGGTGCCGCCCTTGCCGGCCGCGTCCCGGCCCTCGAAGACGATGACTATCCGGCGTCCCGTCTCCTTGACCCAGGTCTGCAGCTTCAGCAGCTCGATCTGCTGGAGCCGCTTGTGCCACTCGTACTCCTTGCGCTCCATGCGCTGCGGGTACGGGTAGTTCTCCCGCCAGGTCTCGATGGGGGATCCGTCCGGGCGGATGAGCACGGGGTCGTCGGGGTCGCTGTAGTCGACCTTCAGATGGGCCAGGTCGGCCAGGTCGGACAGCAGGTCCGGCGTCGTCATCCAGTCCTCCTCAGCGGCTCGGTGTGCCTCAGTGGAACCGCGGCACGATCAGGTGGATGCCGTACGCCACCACCGCCACGCAGGCGAGGAGGCACAGCCCTGCCCGGGCGACGCCGACGGCGCCGGTGCCGCCCTGGTCGTCGGCTCCCTCATAGCGGGCGAGCCCGAGGACGCCGAAGGCGAGGACGACCACCACAGCGAATGTAACTCCGATGCTCACCGCGGTGACCTGGCCGAGTGCGGTCCAGTCGAGCCCGCGCCGACCCACACGGCTCCGATCAGCCCTCCGAACAGCGCGTGCGGATCATCGCTGGAGTCACCTTGGCGTCGTTCACCACGCAGTGACGATCACGACCGCCAAGGAACGTGATGTGGCCCGTTCCTTTGTGCAAACAGGCGCGGGCCGATCGCGCGAGAATCAGGGGCAGACGCACGTCCGAAAACAATCCGCGTCGTGTGTGCGATGCGCATGCCATGCTGGGCGGGTGACCCCCCTGGAGGACCTGAGGCGGCTGCGCCGGGCGCGCGACCGCATGGACCGCGAGTACGCGGAGCCGCTCGACATGGCCGAGCTCGCCCGTACCGCCCTGATGTCCCCCGGTCACTTCCAGCGCAGCTTCCGCAAGGCCTTCGGGGAGACGCCGTACAGCTATCTCATGACCCGGCGGGTCGAGCGGGCCAAGGCGCTGCTGCGCCGCGGCGACCTCACGGTGACCGAGGTGTGCATGGCGGTCGGCTGTACGTCGCTGGGGTCCTTCAGTTCGCGGTTCACCGAGCTGGTCGGGGAGACCCCGAGCGCGTACCGGGCGCGGGACCACGAGGAGAGCACGGTCATCCCGTCCTGCGTGGCCCGGACGTTCACCCGGCCGCGCCGCCGGCCGTACTGACCGCACGGGACCGGCCCGCACGCGACCAGCCTCACGCTTCCGACCGCACGGGACCGGCCCGCACGCGACCAGCCTCACGCTTCCGACCGCACGGGACCGGCCCGCACGCGACCAGCCTCACGCTTCCGACCGCACGGGACCGGCCCGCACGCGACCAGCCTCGCGCTTCGGACCGCACGCACGGCCGGGCGTTTGCTCCTAGCCTGACCTCATGGACGTAAAACTCGCGCAGTGTTTCATCGCCGTCGACGACCACGACAAGGCGCTGGCCTTCTACCGGGACGTGCTCGGCCTGGAGGTCCACAACGACGTGGAGTTCGAGGGGATGCGGTGGGTGACCGTCGGGTCGCCGCAGCAGCCGGGCGTGGAGATCGTGCTGGAGCCGCCGGGCGCCAACCCGGACGCCTCGCCCGCCGACCGGCAGGCCATGGCCGAACTGCTCGCCAAGGGCATGCTACGCGGGGTGATCTTCTCCACCACCGACTGCGACGCGCTGTACGAGCGGGTGCGGGAGTACGGCGGTGACGTGATCCAGGAGCCGATGGACCAGCACTGGGGCGTGCGGGACTGCGCCTTCCGGGACCCGGCGGGGAACCTGCTGCGCTTCACGGAACGCCGGGCGGCCGATTAGCGCACTTACGATCACCGTATGAGCATCCGCTGGACGTACGCCTTCGCCGACCGCCCCGCCGCGCATCTCGCCGCCGCCCAGGCGTTCTGGACAGCCGTCACCGGCACCTTCCTGTCCGCGCCGCGAGGCGAGAACGACGAGTTCGTGACGCTGCTGCCGGCCTCCGGCGTCGACGCCTGCGTCAAGCTCCAGGGCGTCGACACGGGCCCCGGCGGAGCCCACCTCGACCTCTGTGCCGAGGACGTGCCGGGCCTGGTGAAGCGGGCCCGGGAACTCGGCGCCGAGACGGTCACCGAGCACGACGGGTGGACCGTCCTGCGGTCGCCGGCCGGGCAGTTGTGGTGCGCGGTGCCCTGGCACGGGGAGTCGGTACGGCCGCCGGTCGTGGCGGGCAGCCGGCTGGACCAGGTCAGCCTCGACATCCCGCCGTCCGCGTACGAGGCGGAGACGGCGTTCTGGGCGGAGCTGACCGGCTGGGAGCCGCTGACCGGCGCGCTGCCGGAGTTCCGGGTGCTCAGGCCGCCGGCCGGGCTGCCGGTGCGCATCCTGCTCCAGCGGCTCGACGACGAGCAGCCCGCCGCCGCCCATCTCGACCTGGCCTGCGCGGACATCCCGGCGACCCGCGCCCGGCACGAGGAACTCGGCGCCGTGCACGTGGCCGACGGCCGCCACTGGACGGTGATGCGCGACCCGGCGGGCGGCGTCTACTGCCTCACCGGCCGCGACCCGGAGACCGGCGGCCTGCCGAGCCGGGATCAGGAGCCGGAGGAAGGGGACCAGGCGGTTTCGTTCGGATCACCTGGCTGACCAGAGGCAGACGCTCGCACCGTGGAGTCCGGCCAGGTGGACGGCGGCTGTCTTGTCGTAGCGGGGGGCGATGCCTCGCCATCTGGTGCAAGCGGTTGACGCAGCGTTCGACCGTGTTGCGGTGCTTGGAGGTCTCGCGGCCGAAGGCGGGTGGCCCGCCACCCCGGCTGCCGCGTCGCAGACGGTGGCCGCGTTGGTCGGCCGGCACGGGGACGACGGCCCGGATGCCGCGCCGCCTGAGGTGCTCACGGATGACCCGCGACGAATACGCCTTGTCCGCGACGACACCAGTGATGACCAGCCCCCATGCCATGGCCCTTGGCCCTGCGCCCGACGGCCACCGCCTTCGGCACCCAGCGCGGCAAGCCCGGCGGAGAGCACCTGTCCGAAGGCGCCGCACGCCCCGCCAAGTGCTGCTCGGCACCGGTGTCGACTGGGCGTGGGGGCGTGCTCGCGCACTATGCGGTCGCAACGCCCAGGAAGCGCAGCACCGCCAGGACGCGGCGGTGGTCGGCGTCGGCCTTGGGCAGGTCGAGCTTGGTGAAGATGCTGTTGATGTGCTTGGCGACCGCGCTCTCGCTCACGACCAGTTCGGCGGCGACGCCGGAGTTGGACCGGCCGCCCGCCATCAGCTCCAGCACCTCCCGCTCGCGCGGTGTCAGCCGGTCGAGCGGATCGCTGTGCCGGCGCACCAGCAGCTGCGCGACGACCTGCGGGTCGAGCGCGGTGCCGCCGGCCGCCACCCGGCGTACCGCCTCGGCGAACTCCTCGACGTCGGCGACCCGTTGCTTGAGCAGATAGCCGACGCCCGAGATGTCGGCGGCGAGCAGATCGGCGGCGTACCGCTCCTCCACGTACTGCGACAGCAGGAGCACGGCGGTACGCGGGTACTGGCGGCGGATCACCAGCGCGGCGCGCACTCCCTCGTCGGTGAAGCCGGGCGGCATGCGCACGTCGACCACGGCGATGTCGGGCCGGTGCTCCTCGACGGCTGCCAGCAGCCCTTCCGCGTCGGCGACTTGCGCGCACATCTCGAAGCCGGCCGCCTCCAGCACCTTGACCACGCCGATGCGCAGCAGGAGGGAATCCTCGGCGATCACGGCGCGCACGGCAGCTCCACGGTGATGACGGTCGGGCCCCCGGCGGGGCTGCGGCAGGAGAACGTGCCGTCGACGGACGCGACGCGCTTGGCGAGCCCGGCGAGCCCGGTGCCACCGCCGGCCGCCGCGAGATCCGCGCCGCCCGCGCCGTCGTCCACGACGACCACCAGCAGTGTCTCCCCGATCCGCGTCACGGTCACGTCCGCCCGGGTCGCCTGGGCGTGTTTGACCACGTTCGTCAGGGCCTCGGAGACCACGAAGTACGCGACGGCCTCGACCGTGGGTGAGGGGCGCTGCGGCAGGTCCACCGCCACGCGCACCGGGATCGGGAGGCGGGCGGCGACCCCGGACAGCGCGGCGTCGAGGCCGCGGTCCTCGAGGACGGCCGGATGCAGGCCGCGCACCAGGTTGTTCAGCTCGGCGATCGCCTCCTTCGCCTCGCGGTGCGCCTCGTCGATCACCTTGCGGGCATCCTCCGGCAGGTCGCCGAGGGTGGACCTGGCCAGGCCCAGGTTGACGGCGAGTGAGACGAGGCGCTGCTGTACGCCGTCGTGCAGGTCGCGCTCGATCCGCCGCCGCTCGGCGTCGGCGGCGTCGAGCACGCCGGCCCGGCTCTCGGCGAGGTCGGCTACCCGGCGGGCCAGCTTCTCCGTGCGGCTGGGGCCGAGCAGGACCTCGGCCGCCCGGGTGTCCAGCCGCACCAGAGCGCCGGTCAGCCGGGGCCCGAGGAACAGCAGGGCGAGGCCACCGGCGGTGATGTACACGGCCTGTGTGGTGTACCCGAGGTCGGTGACCCGCCATTGCGGGGGCAGCGCCCAGATCCACACGTAGAGGGAGGCGGCCACGAGAGCGGCGGCCCAGACGGCGAGGACGGCGATGTCCAGGAGGGCGAGCAGCGGACCCGCCACGGCGTGGTAGCAGACCTGCCGCCACAAGGCCCGCGTGGTGAGCCGGCGCACCGCCGACCTCCAGTTGCGTCCCGGCCCGGGTGCGGCGGGGCGCGCGAGGTCCTTTCCGACGAGCGCCCGGTAGCGCCGCCGCTGCCCGGCGGTCAGCGGGGGTGTCACCCAGAGCGTGAGCAGCACGGGCAGCGGAATCACGGCCGGTGCCCCCGCCATCGCGGCGGCCAGCCAGAACCACAGGGGCACCACGGCGAGGTGGAGCGGCAGGCCGGCGGCGACGAGCGCGGTCCGGTGTCCCGCCCTGTGGAACGTCCGGCCCGGCACCGGCCGCAGCCACGTGGTGAGTTGCATGCGTCAAACGGTAAAGCCGCAGGCCATCCCCGTGCCATGACGCTCCCACCCGGTTCGGGGCTGCACTTTTCTCCACCCCGGGTCGGAACCCTGCGTGACTGACGGCGCCCCTGTGTGCGGCGGAGGGTGGAGCACGTGAAGGGGAGAGCCGACGGGGAGCGGGGGAAGACGATGCGTCACCTGGTGTTGGGCGATGACGAATGGGCCGGTGCCGAGGGCTTCGGCCGCGCCGAGGTCATCCCGCTCCACGAAGAGGCGGAGGAGCCCCGCCCTGCGCGGGGCACGCGGCGGGCCGGGGGGCTGCTGGTCGCCTGCGGGCTCGCCCTGCTGCCGTGGCTGTACGTGCTGGCCACCGGCCTGCCGGCCACCGCGACCGCGGCGCACTGGCCGCTCGCCTGGGTCGGGCTCGACGCGCCGGAGGCGCTCGGCCTGATCGCCACCGGCCTCCTTGCCGCCCGCGGCGACCGGCGGCACGCCCTGACAGCCGCCGCGACCGCGACGCTGCTCGTGGTGGACGCCTGGTTCGACACCACGACCGCGGCCCCGGGCGGCGACTTCGCCACCGCGGTCGCCATGGCGCTCGGCGCCGAGCTGCCGCTCGCCGCGCTGTGCGGCCGGCTGGCGCTGCGGGCGCTGCGCCGGCACGCGTGACGCCGACCGCCCGGCCCCATGCCACGGATCAGATCGATCAACCGAGAACACCACGCACCGCGCACAGGGCCTAGCCGGCCGGGTGCGGGGGCCAGGGCTCCACGTCGACCACGGCCGTGACCGGTATCGGTCCGTACACGTGCGGGAACTCCTCACCGCCCGGCTCCGGCGCCTCCCACTTCACCGGGGCGCCGACCCGGGCCGGATCCACGACCAGCACCACCAGTTCGTCCGGGCCGTCGTAGGCGCCGTACAGGAAGGCCGCGATACGCGGGAGCTGGTCGCGGGTGGAGCAGTGGATGAAGCCCTCCTCCTGGAGGGTGCGGCCGCGGGTGGACATCTCGTAGCCGCCCCGCGCGCGGGCCTCCTCCCACAGGGAGCGTTCGGTCAGGTGCAGGATGTTCGGAAGTCCGGTCATGCGGACACGCTACGGTGTGGGCCGGCCGGCGGATTCGGGCGGGGAGGGCGGCGGCGGGGGCACCTCCCGCGTGCGCGCCGGTCCCGGGTACTGGGCGCAGTCGGGATTGCGGCAGGGGCCGGGTCCCCAGACGGGAACCCAGGCACCCAGCGTCTTGTGCCGCCGCACCACACGTTCGACGGACTGTCCGCAGGCCGGACAGACCTGGTCCTGGCTGTCCATGCCCCCAGCGTAGGCCGGGCCCGGCAGCCGCGCCCGCCGCGGCGGGAGACGCTCCGGCGGGAATCGGCGGGCCCCGCACACCGTGGGGATGCGCGGGACCCGTCGGGCCGGAGCCCCCGGGGAGCCGTGCGGGGTCAGGAGCCGCACGGTCCCGGGGGCACCGGGGTCTTCACCTGCTGCGCCGGGTCACGAACTCGGCGAGCGCGAGCAGGCCGCCGGCCGCCTCCGGGCCGGGCACGGCGCGGGCGAGCTCCTGCATCGCCAGGGCCATCCGGTCGGCCGCCTCGGACTGCGCCCAGTCCCGGCCGCCCGCCCGCTCCACGGCCTGTGCGGTCCGCGTGATCTCCTCGGCGTCGGACCGCACGTGCGGCTTGGCGTACAGCTCGGCGAGGTCGGCGGCGGCCGGGGTGCCGGAGGTGAGGGCCGCGACGACCGGCAGGGACTTCTTGCGGGCCGCCAGGTCCGCACCGGCCGGCTTGCCGGTGCGCCCGGGGTCGCCCCATATCCCGATGACGTCGTCGATCAGCTGGAAGGCGAGCCCGGCCTGGCGGCCGAAGCCGTCGAGCGCCGCCACCTCCGCCGCTCCCGCCCCCGCGTACAGCGCGCCCAGGGCGCAGGCGCAGCCGAGCAGCGCCCCGGTCTTGGCCTCGGCCATGGCGAGCGCCTCGTCGAGGGTGACCTCCTCGGGCGCCCGGTCCTCCAGGGCCGTGTCCGCGTGTTGTCCCGCGCACAGTTCGAGGACGCAGTCCGCGAGCCGGACGGCCGCGGCCGCGGACGCCGGGTGCGGGTCCTCGGCGAGCAGCCGGAGGCCCAGCGCCTGGAGGGCGTCCCCGGCGAGGATCGCGTCCGCGTCGCCGAACACGGTCCACGCGGTGGGCCGGTGCCTGCGGGAGGTGTCCCGGTCCATGACGTCGTCGTGCAGGAGGGTGAAGTTGTGCACCAGCTCCACGGCGGCCGCGGCCCGTACGGCGGCCGCGCGGGCCGCCGGTCCGCCGAGCGCGTCGGCGGCGGCGAGGACCAGCGCGGGCCGGATGGCCTTGCCCGCGTTGCCGTCCGCCGGGGTGCCGTCCGCGTGCTCCCAGCCGAAGTGGTAGCGCGCGACGCGCCGCATCGAACCGGGCAACGACGCCACGGCGGTGCGCAGTTCGGGGTCGACGGACGCCCGGACCCGCTCCAGGATCCCCGCCGCCTCGGCCCCGTCGAGCGGCTCCGGCCTCCCCTGCGGCAGCTTTGTGGCACGCAGCTGCCGTTCCGTCACGAACTCGGCCATGGCCTCCCCCTCGCGGAGCGCGCGTACGGTGGCGTCTCCGCCCCGCCTCGGCACGTACCCCGAGGGTGTACCCGCCCCGGAGGGCGGGGACACGGCCACCAAGTGCGGAAACGTCACCTCCACCGGCCGATCTCGACGTTCTCCAGCACACCGAGGGCGTCCGGGACCAGCACGGCGGCCGAGTAGTAGGCCGTGACCAGGTAACTGATGATCGCCTGCTCGTTGATGCCCATGAAGCGGACCGAGAGGCTCGGCTCGATCTCGTCGGGGATTCCGGACTGCCGCAGTCCGATGACGCCCTGGTTGTCCTCACCCGTACGCATGGCGATGATCGAGGTGGTCCGGGCCTCGGTGACCGGGATCTTGTTGCAGGGGTAGATCGGTACCCCGCGCCAGGTCGGGATGCGGTTGCCGCCGATCTCCACGGTCTCCGGGACCAGTCCGCGCTTGTTGAGCTCACGGCCGAAGGCGGCGATGGCGCGCGGGTGGGCGAGGAAGAGCTTGGTGCCACGCCGGCGGCTGAGCAGCTCGTCCATGTCGTCCGGGCTGGGCACGCCGTCGTGCGGCTGCAGCCGCTGGTCGTACTGGCAGTTGCTGAGCAAGCCGAACTCCCGGTTGTTGATGAGCTCGTGCTCCTGGCGCTCCTTCAGCGCCTCGACGGTGAGCCGCAACTGGTGCTCGGTCTGGTTCATCGGCTGGTTGTAGAGGTCGGCCACGCGGGTGTGGATGCGCAGCACGGTCTGGGCGATGCTCAGCTCGTACTCGCGCGGCCGGGCCTCGTAGTCGACGAAGGTGTGCGGGATGTCGGGCTCGCCGCTGTGGCCGGCCGCGAGGGCGACCTCCTTCTCGCCGTACTTGTTGGTGCGCTGCTCGGGGATCGCGCGCAGCTGCTGCAGGTGCTCGCGCAAGGAGTCGGCCCGCTCGGCGACCTGCTCGAAGTCCTGCCGGGACAGGGTCAGCACGGTGCAGGCCGTGTCCGCGCGGGCGGTGTACTCCCAGATGGCGTCCGGGTCGATCAGGCCCTGCTCGCCGAAGTACGAGCCGTCGCCGAGGACGCCGAGCACCGCGTCGTCGCCGTAGGGACCGGTGCCGATCTTCTCGACGCGGCCGTGGGCCAGCAGGTGGACCTCGTCCGCCCCGTTGCCGAACGAGGCGATGACCTCGCCGGCGGCGAAGTCGCGCTGCCGGCAGCGCTGGGCCAGCTCGGCCAGCACCTCCTCGTCGTCGTACGACCGCAGGATGGGCAGCTCGCCCAGCTCCGCGGGGATGACCTCGACACGGTCGCCGGTCTTCAGGAAGGTGATACGGCCGTCGCCGACCGTGTAGGTGAGCCGCCGGTTCACCCGGTACGTGCCGCCCTGGACGTCGACCCAGGGCAGTGTGCGCAGCAGCCAGCGGGAGCTGATCTCCTGCATCTGGGGCGCGGACTTGGTCGTGGTGGCCAGGTTCCGCGCTGCCGCCGTGTCCAGAGACTGCTGCGGCTTGCCCTGATCCGTGCGGACCTCTTCGCCTACCGACATAAGGAAATGCCCTCCCATACCTGCGCGGGCGCCGAACTGCCCACGCATCGGTCTCACGGGCCACCCTGTCATCACGGAGCGTGTCGGGACCATTACCCGAAAGAGCGGGAATAGATCATCGCACTGCTGGGCATGCCGACATATCCGCTCATCCCCCACTCGTCCATGCGCCGTCTTGTCCCGATTGACTCGCACAAGATCCGAACAAGTTCGAACGAGGATGGACCGGTAAGCCCGACTTCTGTAGAAAGCCCAGAAGATCTGGAAGATCCGAATAATTCAGATGCGAAGGAGGCGGTCATGGCCCCACCCATGTCCGCGGACGCTTTCCTCGACGCGCTGCGGGACGAGGGCGCCACCGTCGTCGAGGTCGGCGGCTGGAGGGACCACAACCGGAACCACAAGGGCCCCTGGGGACCCGTCCACGGCGTGATGATCCACCACACGGCGACCCGGGGCGCCGAGACCACGGTCCGGATCTGCCGCGACGGCCGCCCCGACCTCCCCGGCCCGCTGTGCCACGGCGTCATCACCAAGGACGGCACGGTCCACCTGGTCGGCTACGGCCGCGCCAACCACGCGGGCCCGGGCGACGACGACGTGCTGCGCGCGGTGATCGCCGAGAAGACCCTGCCCCCGGACAACGAGGCGAACACCGACGGCAACCGGCACTTCTACGGCTTCGAGTGCGAGAACCTGGGCGACGGCGAGGACCCCTGGCCCGAGGCCCAGCTGGACGCGATCGAGAGGGTGGCCGCGGCGGTGTGCCGGCGGCACGGCTGGTCGGAGCGGTCGGTGATCGGGCACCTGGAGTGGCAGCCGGGCAAGGTGGACCCGCGCGGCTTCTCGATGGCCTGGCTGCGCGACCGCGTCGGGGAGCGGCTGAAGTGAGCCCGCACCGGCGCCCCGGGCGACAATGACGACGTGACCAGCGCCGACATACTCGCCCCCCGGCTCCCCTCCCCGCTCGAGGAGGTGGCCGACGACCGTTTCGCCCGGCACGGCGTCCGTCTCCTCCTCAAGCGGGACGACCTGATCCACCCGGAGCTGATCGGCAACAAGTGGCGCAAACTGGTCCCGAACATCCAGGCGGCGGCCGGCCGCCCGGTCCTCACCTTCGGTGGCGCGTACTCCAACCACCTGCGCGCGACGGCCGCCGCGGGCCGCCTCCTGGGCTTTCCGACGGTGGGCGTGGTGCGGGGCGAGGAGCTGGCCGCCCGGCCGCTGAACCCGTCGCTGGCCCGGTGCAGGGCCGACGGGATGCGGCTGCACTTCGTCGACAGGCCGACGTACCGGCGCAAGGCGGAGCCGGAGGTGCTGGCCGGTCTGCTGCGGGCCGCGGCGGCCGAGAACGCCTACGTGGTGCCGGAGGGCGGCAGCAACGCGGCCGCGGTACGCGGCTGCCGGGCCCTCGGCGCGGAGCTGCGCGGGCGGGCCGACGTGGTGGCGATCGCCTGCGGCACCGGGGGCACGCTGGCCGGGCTGGCCGCCGGACTGGGCCCGGCGCAGCGGGCGTTGGGGGTACCGGTGCTGCGGGGCGGGTTCCTGGCGGGCGAGATACGGCGGCTACAGGCGGAGGCGTTCGGCGGACGGCGCGGGCAGTGGTCGCTCGACGAGCGGTTCCACTTCGGCGGGTACGGGCGTACGACGCCCGAACTCGATGCCTTCGCGGACGACTTCGAGGAGCGGCACGGGGTGCGGGTGGAGCGGCTGTATGTCGCCAAGTTGCTGTACGGACTTGTCGAGCTGGCGCGGGAGGGCGGCCTGGGGCGGGACGTGGCCGTGGCGGCGGTGCTGACGGCCTGACCGGCGGGCGGGCGCCCGGACCGCGTCCCGGTCACGCCCTGCCGTGTCCGCTGCTCACTCGGCCTCCCGGTACGCCGCCGCCTCCTCCAGGTCCAGCCGGCGCAGCAGGGTGCGCAGCATCTCGTCGTCGATGTAGCGGTGGTCGCGGAGGCGGACGAAGACCGCGCGCTCGGCGCTGATCATCTCGCGGGACAGCCGGCGGTAGGTGTCGTCGACCGACTCGCCGGTGACCGGGTTGGTCTGGCCGAGGCGCTCCCAGACGGCGTTGCGGCGGCGCTCCAGGACCGTGCGCAGGCCGTCGGCGAGCGGTGGCGGGAGGGCGTTGCGGTCGTCCGCGAGGAGTTCGTCGAGGCGGGCCTCGGCCGCACGGGAGGCCTGGGCCTGGGCGTTCGCCTCGGCGAGGGTCTCGGCCTGGGCGTCCCGGGCCGGGAACTTCATCAGGCGGATCAGCGGGGCCAGGGTGAGGCCCTGCACCACGAGGGTGCCGATGACCGTGGTGAAGGTCAGGAACAGGATCAGGTTGCGCTGCGGGAAGGGGGCGCCGCCGTGCACGGTGAGCGGGATCGAGAAGGCGATGGCCAGCGAGACCACGCCCCGCATGGCGGCCCAGGCGGTGACCGTCGGGCTCCGCCAGGTGGGGTTGTCCTCCCGCTCGCGGATCCGCCGGGACAACAGCCGCGGCAGGAAGGCCGCCGGGTACATCCAGACGAACCGGGCCGCCACCACGACCAGGAAGAGGGCGAACGCGTACCAGGCGGCGTCGATGCCCTCGTACGCGCCGAGGCCCTTGAGGACGACCGGCAGCTGCAGTCCGATCAGCGCGAAGACCGCCGACTCCAGCAGGAACGCCACCATGCGCCAGACGGCCTCCTCCTGGAGGCGGGTGGCGAAGTCGACCTCCCAGGCGCGATGGCCGAGGTAGAGGGCGACCACGACGACCGCCAGCACGCCGGAGGCGTGGAACTGCTCGGCGACGCTGTACGCGACGAACGGGATCAGCAGCGACAGCGTGTTCTGGAGCAGCGGCTCCTTCAGATGCGTGCGCAGCCAGTGGATCGGCACCATGAGCAGTACACCGACGATCACACCGCCGAACGCGGCCAGCAGGAACTCGGCGATGCCGTGGGTCCAGGAGGCGCCCTCGCCGACGGCGGCCGCGACGGCCACCCGGTAGGCGGTGATCGCGGTCGCGTCGTTCAGCAGGGACTCGCCCTGGAGGATCGTGGTGAGCCGGGACGGCAGGCCGACCCGGCGGGCGATCGCGGCGGCCGCGACCGCGTCCGTGGGCGCCACGACCGCACCCAGCGCGAGCGCCGCGGGCAGCGGCAGCCCGGGCACGATCAGATACGCGGCCCAGCCGACGGCGAAGGTCGCGAAGAGCACGTACCCGACCGAGAGCAGCGCCACCGGCCGGATGTTCGCCCGCAGGTCGAGGTACGAGCTCTCGGTGCCCTCCTTGTACAGCAGCGGGGGCAGCACCAGCGGCAGCACGATCTCCGGGTCGAGGGTGTAGTCGGGGACCCCGGGCACGTACGACACCATCAGGCCGACCGCGACCAGCAGCAGCGGCGCGGGCACCGGAGTGCGCCGGGCCGCTCCGGCGATCGCGGCGCTCCCCGCCACCAGCAACAGCAGTGGCATCACGTCCATGGTCCTCGCCCGCCCTCTTTTTCCGCGCGGCCACCCGCACACCCGTCGTAATCTGGCAATCATGAAACAGTGCACGCACCGCGACGCGCTGCCGCTCCCGGAACCCGAGCCGCAGAACGAGACCTGCCCGGAGTGTCTCGCCAAGGGCTGGCACCCGGTGCAGCTGCGGATCTGTCTGACCTGTGGCCACGTCGCCTGCTGCGACTCGTCGCCGGGAAGACACGCGACAGGCCACCACGAGACCTCCGGTCACCCGATAATGCGGACGTTCGAGCCCGGCGAGGACTGGCGCTGGTGCTTCGTCGACCACGTCCTCGTGTGACACTGCACTACGGCTGCTGAAGACGACAGCGGCGACGGTTCGACGGTTCGACGCCGGGGTACGTCAACCCGGCGCGCGCTCTTCCCAATTGAGCAAGACAGACCTCTAGACACGGAGCGTATCCACAGGTTTACTGTGAGTGACGCCAGGGGGTTGGGGTCCCGGGGACAGAGAAGTTCGGAGCGCGGTAGCGTCACCGCTGAACCACGTAGTGCGTTACCCCGGGGGGCGACCCTCGGCCCCGAAAAGCTTGTACCACCATGGAGGTGAGGGTGTCCCAGATCGCAGGCGAGCCCGCGACCCAGGACTTCGTGGAAGTCCGGCTGCCGGCTGCGGGTGCCTACCTGTCGGTGCTGCGCACGGCCACGGCCGGCCTCGCCGCCCGCTTGGACTTCACCCTGGACGAGATCGAGGATCTGCGCATCGCGGTCGACGAGGCCTGCGCGATCCTGCTCCAGCAGGCCGTTCCCGGCTCGGTGCTCAGCTGTGTCTTCCGCCTCGTCGACGACTCGCTGGAGGTCACGGTCTCCGCTCCGACCACGGACGGCCACGCCCCCTCGCGCGACACTTTCGCCTGGACCGTGCTCTCGGCCCTGGCGGGCAAGGTCTCGTCGGCCGTCGACGAGGACAAGACCGTGTCGATCAGCCTCTACAAACAGCGCGGCGCGGGACCCGGGCCGGCGTGAGGAACGGGGACGGGCCGGTGCGGGACGAAGAGCGCGGCACACGGGAGCTGCCGGCCGGGGGCGAAGGCCCCGAGGCCGGCTCCCGCCGCATGGCTGACGGCATCGACGGCATCCCGGAACAGGCCAGGCCGCACCCGGAGGACCCCTCCGCGCCGGCCGGTCTGGAGGGTGCCGTGCAGAGCGCGCCCCCGGAAGGGCGGAACGGGGTCGCGGCCCCGCACCGAGCCGGGGCGAAGGCTCGCGGAAGGGCGACGGGCGGGACGATGAGCGAGCACGAGCGATACGCCGAGGACCAGGCGCTGGCCGCGGAGGTGGTGCAGGCGACCCAGCACGAGCCTCAGAACCGCGCCGAACCTCAGGACCGCAGCGGCGCCCGCGCCCTGTTCGTCGAGTTGCGCGGGCTGAAGGAGGGCAGCGCCGAGTACGCGGAGCTGCGCAATCGGCTGGTCCGCATGCATCTGCCGCTCGTGGAGCACCTCGCGCGCCGGTTCCGCAACCGCGGCGAGCCGCTCGACGACCTCACCCAGGTCGCCACCATCGGCCTGATCAAGTCGGTCGACCGGTTCGACCCGGACCGGGGCGTGGAGTTCTCGACGTACGCCACTCCGACCGTGGTCGGCGAGATCAAGCGCCACTTCCGCGACAAAGGCTGGGCCGTCCGCGTTCCGCGCCGTCTCCAGGAGCTGCGCCTCGCCCTCACCACCGCCACGGCGGAGCTGTCCCAGCAGCACGGCCGCTCCCCCACGGTGCACGAGCTGGCCGAGAAGCTCGCGATCTCGGAGGAGGAGGTCCTGGAGGGCCTGGAGTCGGCCAACGCCTACTCCACGCTGTCCCTGGACGTCCCCGACACCGACGACGAGTCGCCCGCGGTCGCCGACACCCTGGGCGCCGAGGACGAGGCCCTGGAGGGCGTCGAGTACCGCGAGTCCCTCAAGCCCCTCCTGGAGGATCTCCCGCCCCGCGAGAAGCGCATCCTTCTCCTGCGCTTCTTCGGCAACATGACCCAGTCCCAGATCGCCCAGGAGGTCGGCATCAGCCAGATGCACGTCTCCCGCCTGCTGGCGAGGACCCTGGCTCAGCTGCGGGAGAAGCTGCTGGTGGAGGAGTAGGTCCCGCCGCTCTTCGCGGCGTCCGGACCGAAGCGCCCCGCAGGGGACGCCGGGGGTACCCCCGGCCGAAGGCTGGGAGAGGAACGGCGCGACCGGCCCCCGCCCACCCGCTGATTCAGCTGCTGCGCCCGGGCCCCTTGATCCCCAGGGCCTGGGTGGTGGCGGAGTTGACCAGCAACACCAGCGAGGCGACCGCCACGACCGCCAGCACGATCCCCACCGGAATCGCCACGCTGTCGGCCTGCAGCAGGTTGTACGCCACCGGCAATGCCATGATCTGCGTGATCACCGCCGGCCCCCGGCTCCAGCTCCTGCGCAGCAGCAGCCCGCGCGCGGCGAGGAGCGGCAGCAGCGCCAGCAGGATGACGGTGACGCCTCCGGTGATCGCCTGTCCCCGGTCGTCCGGGTCCCCGGTCACCCCGAGCACCGCCAGCCACACCCCACCGGCCAGCAGGGCGAGCCCTTCCAGCCCGACCAGCGCGGCGGCGTACGTCAGCCGCCGCGGACGGGACTCCTCGATTCCGCCGGTCTTCTCGGCCGTAGGTGCTTCACTCACCCCAGAAGGGTAGCCCTCGGCCGGCACCCGTAAGTGTTGAGGCTCACGCCCTGTCTCTTACCCGATCCCTAACTCGGTCTGGGATCGGTACTTTCCAGTAGGTACGCTGCAATCCATGCGTGCACTCCTCGTGGTCAATCCGGCGGCAACCACCACAAGCGCACGTAGGCGTGACGTCCTCATCCACGCGCTCGCGAGCGAAGTGAAGCTGGAGGCGGTCACCACCGAGTACCGCGGCCACGCCCGTGACCTGGCGCGGCTCGCGGCGGAGAGCGACGACGTCGACCTCGTCGTGGCACTCGGCGGCGACGGCACGGTCAACGAGGTGGTCAACGGACTCCTCCACAACGGACCCGCCCCGGACCGGCTGCCCGGCCTCGCCGTGGTCCCCGGCGGCTCCACCAACGTCTTCGCCCGCGCCCTGGGCCTGCCCAACGACCCGGTCGAGGCCACCGGCGACCTGCTGGACGCGCTGCGCGAGAAACGCCAGCGCTTCGTCGGCCTCGGCCTGACCGCCGGCACGCCCGGCACCGAGGACGAGGCGGTCCCGGCCCGCTGGTTCACCTTCAACGCGGGACTCGGCTTCGACGCGGGCGTCGTCGGCCGGGTCGAGCAGCAGCGCGAACTCGGTAAGAAATCCACACACGCGCTGTACGTTCGTCAGGTCGTCAGGCAATTCCTCGGCGAGCAGCACCGCCGGCACGGAACGATCACACTGGAGCGGGCCGGCGCCGACCCGGTCACGGATCTTGTCGTGGCGATAGTCTGCAACACCTCGCCGTGGACGTATCTCGGCAATCGTCCGATGTACACGTCACCTAAAGCCTCGTTCGATAAGGGCATCGACGTACTCGGTCTCAGCCGGCTGTCGACGGCCGCGGCTGCCCGGTATGGCACGCAGTTGCTCACTTCGTCCCCCGAGAAGGGACCGCACGGCAAGCACGCCGTGTCCCTGCACGATCTGGACCAGTTCACCTTGCATTCGAAGGTGCCGCTCCCTCTCCAGATGGACGGCGACCACCTAGGACTGCGTACGAGCGTGACGTTCACAGGCGTACGCCGCGCACTGCGTGTGATTGTGTGAGCGGAAGGGGCCAAAGTCCTTTCACTCGAACGTTTAGGCCAGGATCCACCCCATGGAAGTACGGCTGTGACCCAGTCGACACCGAGGAATCAAAAAAAACTTTCCGGAAGGGGTTGTATCCGTCGCTGAGGTTTGCGAGGCTCTACGTGGCGGTCGGGACAGCCCGCAACACCGGCGTCCGCTGATCACCGGAATCCCCCTTCAACTCACAGGACCCCTGCCAGGGAACCTGGCGGTCGGCCCTTCACTTGTTGAGGGATTCGTGAAAGCGTTCACATTCACAAGCAACGTGCATGTAATACCAAGGAGAGGTAGCAGCCATGGACTGGCGTCACAACGCCGTTTGCCGCGAGGAAGACCCCGAGCTCTTCTTCCCCATCGGCAACACCGGTCCTGCGCTGCTGCAGATCGAGGAAGCCAAGGCCGTCTGCCGGCGCTGCCCCGTTATGGATCAGTGTCTGCAGTGGGCGCTCGAGTCCGGTCAGGACTCGGGCGTCTGGGGTGGTCTCAGCGAGGACGAGCGTCGCGCGATGAAGCGCCGTGCCGCCCGCAACCGGGCCCGTCAGGCCACCGCCTGACAGTCCCACCCCTGGTGACAGCCTGAGCTTGGCGGCGCGTACAGCGAGTACGCATCTCCCGCCCCCGAGCCGCAGCGCGCAGTACCCCCGATGCGCTTAGCAGTTGGAGCAGCAACGAGCGAGCAGCCCCGGACCCACCAGGTCCGGGGCTCTTTGCTGCCCAGGAGCCGCCCCCGGAGGCTCACTTCTGCGGGCGCACCGGCACGTCCAGGATCACCCGGGTCCCGCGCCCGGACGCCGGCACCATGTCGAACGTGCCGCCCAACTCGCCCTCCACCAGCGTCCGTACGATCTGCAGGCCGAGGTTGCCGGAGCGGTGCGGGTCGAAGCCCTCGGGCAGGCCGACGCCGTCGTCCTGGACGGTGACGAGGAGCCGGGCCTCCTTGGTGGTGCCGCCGCGGACCGCCGAGACCTCGACGGTGCCGGTGTCCCCCTCGCGGAAGCCGTGTTCGAGGGCGTTCTGCAGGACTTCGGTGAGCACCATCGACAGCGGCGTGGCCACCTCGGCGTCGAGTATCCCGAAGCGGCCGGTGCGCCGGCCGGTGACCTTGCCGGGCGAGATCTCGGCGACCATCGCGAGCACCCGGTCCGCGATCTCGTCGAACTCGACGCGCTCGTCCAGGTTCTGGGACAGAGTCTCGTGCACGATGGCGATCGAGCCGACCCGCCGCACGGCCTCCTCCAGAGCCTCCCGGCCGCGTTCCGAGTCGATGCGGCGGGCCTGCAGGCGCAGCAGCGCGGCGACCGTCTGGAGGTTGTTCTTCACCCGGTGGTGGATCTCCCGGATGGTCGCGTCCTTGGTGATCAACTCCCGCTCGCGGCGTCGCAGTTCGGTGACGTCCCGGAGCAGCACCAGGGACCCGATGCGGGTGCCCTTGGGCTTGAGCGGGATCGCCCGGAACTGGATGACGCCGTCCTCGGACTCGATCTCGAACTCGCGCGGTGCCCAGCCGCTGGCGAGTTTGGCGAGCGCCTCGTCCACCGGCCCCTTGGAGGGGGCGAGTTCGGCCGTGGTCTGGCCCAGGTGGTGGCCGAGCAGGTCGGCGGCGAGGCCGAGGCGGTGGTAGGCGGAGAGGGCGTTCGGGGAGGCGTACTGGACGATGCCGTCGCCGTCCACCCGGATCAGGCCGTCGCCGACGCGCGGCGAGGCGTCCATGTCGACCTGCTGGTTCGGGAAGGGAAACGATCCGGCAGCGATCATCTGCGCCAGGTCGGAAGCGCTCTGGAGGTAGGTGAGCTCCAGGCGGCTCGGGGTGCGCACGGTCAGCAGGTTGGTGTTGCGGGCGATGACCCCGAGGACCCGGCCCTCGCGCCGCACCGGGATGGACTCGACCCGTACGGGGACCTCTTCGCGCCACTCCGGGTCGCCCTCGCGGACGATCCGGCCCTCGTCCAGGGCGATGTCCAGCATGGGCCGGCGGCCGCGCGGCACCAGGTGGCCGACCATGTCGTCCTGGTAGGAGGTGGGGCCGGTGTTGGGGCGCATCTGCGCCACCGAGACGTACCGGGTGCCGTCCCGGGTGGGGACCCACAGGACCAGGTCGGCGAAGGAGAGGTCGGAGAGCAGCTGCCACTCCGAGACCAGCAGATGGAGCCACTCGAGGTCGGAGTCGTCGAGGGCGGTGTGCTGGCGGACCAGTTCGTTCATGGAGGGCACGTCTGTGAGCGTACCTGGCGGTATGTGGATGGCCGAAAACGCGCGACCGCGACGGAAGGGACGGCCCCGGAGACACCCGCGGGCCGCGGCGCCTGAGAGGGACCCTCAACCCTCCCGGCACCGCAGCCCGGAGCAGCAACGGCCGTGGGGTGTGCGGTCCCAGGTCGGCCGAAGGTGAGGAGCCGGGGCAGTCAGGGCAGAGAGCTCCGGTTCCTCGGTCCGCCTTCCTGTGCGGGGAAGACGGAAGAGTGTGACTGTGCCGTACGGCTGACGCCGTACTCGTTCAGCCCTCGTACGCAATTGTGGACTAGACCACGGTGTGTGTCCATGCGTTGGAGACTGTTCACAGTTGATGCGATCGCAGCGTAGCCCGCCGGGGGCGGCCGTGGGGGCGGATGTCCGGGGCAATTTTCGACGGCTCGGGCGAGGCACGGCCTCCCGTTGCGGAAATTTTCCCCAATTAACCCCATCTGACGTAGTCACGTAACCTCGCACTTGTCCCCTTTCTCTCCGCCCGGCCTCCGGCGACAGGGGTCGGTTCTGTTAGATTGGTCCCATCAGATTGGTCTAAACCACATAGACCTTCCAGACCCTCCAGCCCTCTTCAGAACGGCAGGCCCAGCGTGGAAGTTGTCATCGTTCCGGACGCCGCCGCGGGTGGCGAGCTGATCGCCGAGGCCATGGCTCAGCTGCTCAGGCACAAGCCGGCCGCGCTGCTCGGGGTGGCCACGGGCTCGACCCCGCTCCCCATCTACCAGGCGCTCACCGCGAAGGTCCGCGCCGGAGCGGTGGACGCCTCACGGGCACGCATAGCCCAGCTCGACGAGTACGTGGGACTGCCGGCCGACCACCCGGAGTCCTACCGGTCGGTGCTGCGGCGCGAGGTGCTGGAGCCGCTCGGGATCGGGATGGACGCGTTCCTCGGCCCCGACGGTACGGCCGAGGACGTGCAGGCCGCCTGCGAGGCGTACGACGCGGAGCTGGCGATGGCGGGCGGGGTGGACCTGCAACTGCTCGGGATCGGGACCGACGGGCACATCGGGTTCAACGAGCCCTGCTCGTCGCTGGCCTCGCGGACCCGGATCAAGACGCTGACCGAGCAGACGCGGGTCGACAACGCGCGGTTCTTCGACGGGGACATCACGCAGGTGCCGCACCACGTCATCACCCAGGGGATCGGGACGATCCTGGAGGCGCGGCACCTGGTGCTGCTGGCCACGGGTGAGGGCAAGGCCGACGCGATCGCGGCGACGGTGGAAGGGCCGGTCGCGGCGGTGTGCCCGGCGTCGGCCCTGCAGTTGCACCGGCACGCCACCGTGGTGGTCGACGACGCCGCCGCGTCGAAGCTGAAGCTCGCGGAGTACTTCCGGTACACCTTTGCCAACAAGCCGGAGTGGCAGGGGATTTGACGGTTCCGCCTGCCGCGTTCGGTGCGATTCGGACGTTCGGTGGGCGGCGGGTTGCTCGCGTGGTTCCTCCCCCCAGCCTTCGGCCGGGGGGACCCCCGGCACCCCTTACGGGGCACTACATTGCCCGGCATGACTGTGTTGGGAACCGATGTCTGGCCGCCCGCCCCGATCCGGACCGAGCGGCTCGTGCTCCGTGAGGCCGAGGCGCGGGACCGTGCGGCGGTCATCGAGATCAACGCCTCGCCGGAGGTGGGCACCTACGTCGGTGGGCCTCGGCCGCGTGCCGAGCTCGAACGCGTGGTCCCCGAGGTCCCCGGCCGGCGCCCCGGGTTCTTCGTGGCCGAGCTCGACGGAGCGGCGATCGGCACCGTCGAGCTCAACGCGCAGAGTCCCGACTCACCCGCCGAACGCCTGGCGGCCGGGGACACCCACCTCGGCTACCTGTTCCTGCCGGAGGCATGGGGGCACGGATACGCCGGCGAAGCGTGCGCGGCGGCGCTCGACTGGTTCTCCGGCGCGCGCCCCGGTGAGCCGGTGGTGCTCTACACCCAGACCGCCAACGTCCGCTCGATGCGCCTCGCGGCCAAGCTCGGCTTCACCGAGCGGGAGCGGTTCGAGGCGTACGGCGCCGAGCAGTGGTTCGGGGTGCGGTCACCCAACCGGTGACCGCACCCCGCCGGGATCCGCTACGCGGTCACGCCCGCGATGACCTCGGCCGCCGCCACTCCGCAGACCCGGGCCGCGCCGTGCGTCGCGACGTACAGGGCGCCCCGGGGCGTGGCCTGCGGTACGCCCATCTCCACCACGACGGTGTCGGGGCGGGCCTTGAGCAGGATGTCCAGGGCCGCGGTCATCCAGGGGTGCCGGTGTTCGTCCCGGACCACGGCGACGATCCGGCGGTCCCCCGCCGCCACGATCGCCGCGTGTCCCGCGTCCTCGCCGGCGAAGCTGCCGGTCTCGGTGCCGGGCACCAGCCGGGTCAGTTCGGCGGAGACGCCCCACGGGGTCTCCGTGCCCACGGCGATGTTGGTCTCGGGCGTGAGGGAGGCGACGAAGAGCGGCCCGGCCGGGGGCGTGTAGGGGTCGACGCGCGTCACACGGAGCGCGCGGCGGGCTGCGCGGAGGCCGATGTCCGTGAGGGCCGGGTCCGGCTGGGCCACCTCCGTCGTGGCCGTCCAGGTCGCCAGTGCCCGCACCCGCTGCGCCGCGTCGGCCAGGCGTTCCTCCGGGAGTTCCCCGGAGCGGACCGCCGCGACCAGGGCGTCGCGCAGCCGTCGTACCGTCTCGTCGTCCGAGAGGCCGCCGCCCACGCAGATCGCGTCGGCGCCGGCGGCGAGGGCCAGGACGGTGCCGTGTTCGATGCCGTAGGTCCCGGCGATGGCCTGCATCTCGATGCCGTCGGTGACGATCAGGCCGTCGTAGCCGAGTTCGCCGCGCAGGAGCTCGGTCAGGACGCGGTGGGACAGCGTGCCGGGCCGGGCCGGGTCCAGGGCGGGGACCAGGATGTGCGCGCTCATCACGGCGCGGCTGCCGGCGGCGATGGCGGCGCGGAAGGGCACCAGTTCGCGGGCGTGCAGGACCTCGGCGCCCACGTCGATGCGGGGCATGGCGAGGTGGGAGTCGACGGCGGTGTCGCCGTGGCCCGGGAAGTGCTTGGTGCAGGCCGCCACCCCGGCCGCCTGGAGACCGGTGACGTAGGCCGCCGTGTGCCGGGCGACCAGGTCCTGGTCGGCGCCGAAGGAGCGGACGCCGATGACCGGGTTGGCGGAGTTGGAGTTCACGTCGGCGACCGGGGCCCAGCTGAAGTTGACCCCGCAGGCGGCGAGGCGGCGGCCCAGTTCGAGGGCGACCTGCCGGGTGAGCTCCGGGTCGTCGACGGCGCCCAGGGCGTGGTTGCCGGGGAAGGAGGAGCCGGTGCGCACCTCCAGGCGGGTGACGTCACCGCCCTCCTCGTCGATCGCCACCAGGACGTCGTCCCGCTCGGCGCGCAGCTGGGCGGTGAGGGCCGAGAGCTGCTCGGCCGAGATGATGTTGCGGCCGAACACGCCCACCGAGGCGAGGCCCTCGCCGAGCCGGCGCAGCAGCCAGTCGGGGGCGGTGGTGCCGGTGAAGCCCGGCTGGAGGACCGTCAGCGCGTCGCGCGTGAGTGTGTCCGTACCGCTGGCGAATGTCGTCATCGGATGGGGTTATCCCTTCACGGCGCCCGCGGTGAGACCCGCGGCCATCTTGCGCTGGACGAGGAGGAACAGGACGACGATCGGCACGGCGAGCATGGTGGCGCCGGCCATCATCGGGGCGTATTCGGTGCCGTGCTGCGTGGTGAAGTTGGCCAGCCAGACGGTCGCCGTCTGGTGGTCCTGGCTGAGCAGCATCAGGGCGTAGAGGTACTCGTTCCAGGCCTGGATGAAGCCGTAGACCGAGGTGGCGACCAGGCCGGGGGCGAGCAGCGGGAAGACCACCCGGACGAAGGCGCCGGTGCGGGAGCAGCCGTCGACCATGGCGGCCTCCTCCAGCTCCTTCGGGATGTTGACGATGAAACCGCGCAGGGTCCACACCGTGAACGGCAGGATGAAGGTCAGGTAGGTGATGATCAGGCCGCTGAGCTTGTCGTACTGGTCCAGGTCGTTGAGGAGCAGGAAGACCGGGATGATCATGGCGACCAGCGGGATCATCTGGACCGCGAGGATGCCGACGATCACGATCTTGCGGCCGCGGAAGGCGAATCGGGAGATGGCCAGGGCGGCCAGCAGTCCGACGGCCATGCCGATCACCACGACGGAGAGGGACACGATCAGGCTGCGGCCGACCGGGCCCCAGAAGTCGGCGATGTCCAGTGCGCGGCTGAAGTTGGACAGGGTGATGCCGGTGGGCAGCAGGCTCGGGTCCGGGTCGATGGCGTCCTTCGCCGGCTTGAACGCCGTGTTCAGCATCCAGTAGACGGGGAAGCCCGCGATGACGAAGACGAGGAGGCCGAGGAGGTTCCAGCCGGCCTTCGCCCTCCTGCGGGCGGGGGTGACGACGGTGCTCATTCGACCTCTCCGATCTTCAGCATCTGGCGCATGTACACGGCGACGACGCCGAGCAGGAGGAGCACGGTGAGCAGGGCGATCGCGGAGCCCTGCCCGTAGTCGTTGACGACGAAGGCGCGGTCGTAGGACCAGGTGGTGAGCAGCTGGAACTCGGCCTCGGGGTGGCCGCCGCGCATCACGAAGACCTGCGGGAAGACGCCCATGTCCCAGATGACCGAGAGCGTCGTGAGCATCACGATGACCGGCTTGAGGATGGGCAGCGTGACGTAGCGGAAGACGCCCCAGGGGCCGGCGCCGTCGAGGCGGGCGGCCTCCTCCAGCTCCTTGGGGACCTGGGTGAGTCCGGCGCTGAGCGTGATGACCACGAAGGGGACCGCTCCCCAGACCACCAGGAGCATGATCACCGCGAGCCCCTCGGGCCCGCTGGCGAACCAGTTGTGGCCGACCATGTCGACCCCGGGGAGCTTGCTGAGCAGGGCGTTGAGGATGCCGTAGTCGGAGTCGAAGAGCCACTTGAAGACCGTGGTGGCGACGATGACCGGCATGCCCCAGCTGGCCACCAGCGCGATGTTGACCAGCGTCTTCACCCAGCCGGAGACGCGTTGCAGCAGCAGCGCGATGAGCATGCCGACGACCATGGTGAAGACGACGGAGCCACCCGCGAAGACGATCGTGCGCAGCACGACCTGCCAGAACTCGCTGTCGCCGAGCACCTTGGAGAAGTTCCCGAACCCGACCCAGTCGGCCGGCTTGAACCCCCACAGCTGGGACTGCCCGAACTCCTGGAAGGAGAGGGTGACCAGCCGGTAGAGGGGGTAGCCGAGGACGAGCGCCAGGATCAGCAGGCAGGGGGCGAGCAGCAGCCAGGGAACGGCGGGCCCGCCCGAGCCCCGGTTCGCACGTGGTCTTTGCGGGGAGTCCGGTGGAGGTGCCGGCACCTTGGCGGGTGTGGTCGTATCAACGGCACTCATCGTGCGCTCCTCAAACAGATCGTGAGAGGCCGCCAGCGGCCCCGCGTCCCGTCAGGGGCGCGGGGACTACCCCCGGCCGAGGGCTGGGGGAGGAACTGCGCGACCAGCCACGACGAACCGGCACAACCCACCAACCCATCGCGGCACCTTCTGACATCACCTGCCGGCCGGACCTGACCCCCCGTCGGTCAGGCCCGGCCGCAGACCATTACGGGGTGTTGATGACCTTGTCGATCGCCGCGTCGGCCTCCTTGGCCGCCGCCTCGACGCTCTCCTTGCCGGTGCCGATGTTCTGCAGCATCGTCTGGAGCACCTGGGCCTTCTCGACCTGGCCCCAGCCCGGCGCCATCGGCACGAACCAGTTGGACGCGGCCGCCTCGGCCGGCACCGCGGTCGCCGGGTCGTTCTTCAGCGTGGCGAGGTCGGTCTTGTTGTTCGGCAGGTTGCCCTTGGCCATCAGGCCCTTCTGGCCGGAGGGACCGGTGAACGCGTTGATCCACTCGGCGGCGACGCCCTGCGCCTTCGACTTCACCGGGATGGCGAGGTCGGAGCCGCCCAGGAAGACCGGCATGTTCTTGCCGGACGGGCCCGGCATCACGAAGTTGACGAGGTTGTCCTTCAGCTTGCCGCCGGTCTTGTCGTTCTTCGGGTCGGCCGCGGTCGCGCCCTCCCAGGCGGCACCGAAGATCATGGCCGACTTGCCCTGGCCGTAGACGATGTAGCGGTCCGACTCGTCCTTGGTCTTGTCACCGTGCATGTACTTGTCGATGACGTTCTTGAACTCGGTGAGGCCCTTGACGGACTCGGCCGAGGAGAGGTTGCCCTGCCACTTGCCGCCGTTCTCGACGGCGATGGAGCCACCGGCGTCGTAGACGAAGGACATGGCCGCGTACCAGTCACGGGTGGGCTGGTACCAGGCGCTGAACTTGTCGCCTTCCTTCTTCTGGATCTTGTCCAGGTCGGCGGTCAGCTCGGTGTAGGTCTTCGGCGTGGTCTTGATGCCGGCCGAGGCGGCGATGTCCTTGCGCCAGTTGGCGACGCGGCCACCGGCGTAGTACGGCACGCCGTAGGTCTTGTCCTGGTAGGTGACGGAGGCCTTGAGGCCGTCGAGCCACTGGTCGGAGTTGGTGAACTGGGAGGCGTCGACGGGGGCGAAGGCGCCCTTGACCATGTAGCTGAGCATCTCGGTGTTGCCCATCTCGACCACGTCGGGGGCCTTGTCCGTGGCGAGGACGGCGTCCAGCTTGGTGTTCTTGTCCGGCCAGCCGTAGTACTCGTGCTTGATCTTGATGCCGGGGTGCTTCTTCTGCACGGCGGCGTCGGCGGCCTTGACCAGGTCGGGCCAGTTGTTCTGCGCGTCCACCGTGAGCCAGACGGTCAGCTCCTTGGCGTCCGAGCCCTGGGACTTGTTGTCGTCCTTGTTGTCACTGCCACACGCCGCGACCGAGAAGACCATGCCCGCGATACCAATCGCGGCTATCAGCTTGCGCTTCACGCCACCCTCCTCAGGGATGCCACAAACCCCCCTGCCTCCCCGCACGAGCGTTGGGCCGGGACCTGGACCAATGGTGTAGACCAGTGCGGGAAGCTTGGCCCAGACCACCAGGCCTGTCAAGGGTGGCCGAATAGGCTCCGACCAGCCGTTATGCGACCTACATATGCAGGAACCTTTAAGTAAGAACCCCTCGAAAACCCGAGGCGCGGACGAGACAATTCCGGTAGACCACTCACTCGGTGGACTAGACCAACAGCGCCGACGACGGTATACAGAGGGGATCACGCAGCGTGCAGGGCGAATCCCGTACGCTGCCGTGCCACGAGGCGAGCCGCATCAATAAGCCGGGAAGGCGGAGCATGAGCACCGACGTCAGCAGTGCGGAGAACGAGAGCGGGACAGCCGTCCGTACCGCGCGCGTGCCCAAGTACTACCGCCTGAAGAAGCACCTGCTCGAAATGACCGAGACACAGGCCCCCGGCACCCCGGTCCCGCCCGAGCGCACCCTGGCCGCCGAGTTCGACACCTCCCGCACCACCGTCCGCCAGGCGCTCCAGGAGCTCGTCGTCGAGGGCCGCCTCGAGCGCATCCAGGGCAAGGGCACCTTCGTCGCCAAGCCCAAGGTCTCCCAGGCGCTCCAGCTCACCTCGTACACGGAGGACATGCGGGCCCAGGGCCTGGAGCCGACCTCGCAGCTGCTGGACATCGGCTACATCACCGCCGACGACCGGCTCGCCGGCCTGCTCGACATAACGGCAGGCGGGCGGGTGCTGCGCATCGAGCGGCTGCGCATGGCCAACGGCGAGCCCATGGCGATCGAGACCACGCACCTGAGCGCGAAGCGCTTCCCCGCCCTGCGCCGGTCCCTCGTCAAGTACACGTCCCTGTACACCGCCCTCGCCGAGGTGTACGACGTCCATCTCGCCGAGGCCGAGGAGACCATCGAGACCTCGCTGGCGACCCCGCGCGAGGCCGGCCTGCTCGGCACCGACGTGGGCCTGCCGATGCTGATGCTCTCCCGCCACTCCCTGGACCGCGACGGCCAGCCGGTGGAATGGGTGCGCTCGGTGTACCGCGGCGACCGCTACAAGTTCGTCGCGCGGCTCAAGCGGCCCCAGGACTGACCCGTTCGCACCGCCGACCCCTGACGGTACGTCACCCTTCTCCACCGAATCGACATACCGATATGCGGATGAGGTCTTCCGCTGACCTTTCGCGTTCGCCATGATTGCCTGCGCATTACACAGGTGAACAACGGTGATCGCCGTGCGGTCAGTGAGGGGACGGAGCCGCAAGATGTCAGATGCCTCCGATGTGACCAAAGCGGCGGTGGTGACGCCCATACGCGTCGCCATCGCCGTCTGTCTTATAGCGCCCTTCGTGGCGATGCTCTGGGTGGACTCGTACGCCAAGACGGACCCGGCGTTCATCGGGATCCCGTTCTTCTACTGGTACCAGATGCTCTGGGTGCTGCTCTCCACCGCGCTCACCATGACCGCGTACCAGTTGTGGCAGCGTGACCAGCGCACCCGCAAGGCCGGGGCCGCGACGGACACGGACGGGGGTGCGCAGCGGTGAAGGACGGTGTGAACGGCGTCGCGCTCGGCGTCTTCATCTTCTTCTTCCTGGCCGTCACGGTCATGGGCTTCCTGGCCGCGCGCTGGCGCAAGGCCGAGAACGAGCACTCCCTCGACGAATGGGGGCTCGGCGGCCGGTCGTTCGGCACCTGGGTCACCTGGTTCCTGCTCGGCGGTGACCTGTACACGGCGTACACCTTCGTCGCCGTACCGGCGGCGATCTACGCGGCGGGCGCGGCCGGCTTCTTCGCGGTGCCGTACACGATCCTGGTGTACCCGCTGATCTTCACGTTCCTGCCGCGTCTGTGGTCGGTCTCGCACAAGCACGGCTACGTGACGACCTCGGACTTCGTGCGCGGCCGTTTCGGCTCCAAGGGCCTCTCGCTCGCCGTCGCGCTGACCGGCATCCTGGCGACGATGCCGTACATCGCACTGCAACTCGTCGGCATCCAGGCGGTGCTGGACGTGATGGGCGTCGGCGGCAGCGACGGCACCAACTGGTTCGTGAAGGACCTCCCGCTGCTCATCGCCTTCGGCGTGCTCGCGGCCTACACCTACTCCTCGGGCCTGCGCGCCCCCGCCCTGATCGCGTTCGTGAAGGACGCGCTGATCTACATCGTCATCGCGGTGGCGATCATCTACATCCCGATCAAGCTGGGCGGCTTCGACGACATCTTCGCCAAGGCGGGCGACAAGTTCACGGCGGCGGGAGCGGGCGGCCTCGTCCCGCCCGCGGCCGGCCAGTGGACGTACGCCACCCTGGCGCTGGGCTCCGCGCTGGCCCTGTTCATGTACCCGCACTCGATCACCGCGACGCTCTCCTCCCGGAGCCGTGACGTGATCCGCCGCAACACCACGATCCTGCCGCTGTACTCCCTGATGCTGGGCCTGCTCGCCCTGCTCGGCTTCATGGCCATCGCGGCCGGCGTCAAGGTCACCAACGGTCAGCTGGCCATCCCGCAGCTGTTCGAGAACATGTTCCCGGACTGGTTCGCGGGCGTGGCCTTCGCGGCGATCGGGATCGGTGCCCTGGTCCCCGCGGCGATCATGTCCATCGCGGCCGCGAACCTCTTCACCCGCAACATCTACCGGGACTTCATCAAGCCGGACGCCACGCCGAAACAGGAGGCCCAGGTCTCCAAGCTGGTCTCGCTGCTGGTGAAGGTGGGCGCGCTGATCTTCGTGCTCACCATGGACAAGACGGTCGCCATCAACTTCCAGCTGCTCGGCGGCATCTGGATCCTGCAGACCTTCCCGGCCCTGGTCGGCGGCCTGTTCACCCGCTGGTTCCACCGCTGGGCCCTGCTGGCGGGCTGGGCGGTCGGCATGGTCTACGGCACCGTCGCCGCCTACGGCGTGGCCTCCCCGACCCAGGCGCACTTCGGCGGCTCGTCCAAGGACATCCCCGGCCTCGGCCAGATCGGCTACATCGGCCTGACGGCGTTCGTGACGAACGTGGTCGTCACGGTGGTCCTGACCTTCGCCCTGAAGGCCTTCAAGGCCCCCGAGGGCATCGACGAGACCAGCCCCCAGGACTACACGGCGGACGCGGGCGACCCGGGCGTCGAGGCGGAACTGCCCCCGGCGGTAGCGCCCCTCTAGGGGCGCGGGGAACTGCGCGACCAGCCACACATGACCCCCAGCGGGCCGCCGGGAAATTCCACCCCCGGCGGCCCGCCGTCGTCCACACTCACCCGCATGGACATCGTCATCCGGGAAGTGAGACCCACCGAGTACGACGCTCTCGGCGCCATGACCGCCCAGGCCTACCTCCAGGACGGCCTCCTGGACTTCGGCGAGAGCGACTCGTATCTCACCGAACTCAAGGACGTCGCGAAGCGGGCAGCCGCGGCCACCGTCCTCGTCGCGACGGCCGGCGACACCCTCCTGGGCGGTGTCACCTTCGTCCCCGGCCCCGGCCCGATGGCCGACGTCGCCGCCCCCTCGGAGGCCGAGATCAGGATGCTCGCCGTCACCCGGGCCGCCCGCGGCCGCGGCGCCGGCGAGGCCCTCGTACGGGCCTGCGTCGATCGCGCACGGGCCGTGCCGGGCTGCACGGCCGTCGTGCTGTCCACCCAGCCGACCATGCACACCGCCCACCGGCTCTACGAACGCCTCGGCTTCGTCCGCACCCCGGACCGGGACTGGAATCCCCTGCCAGAGCCGGCAGACATCACTCTCCTCACCTACGAGTTGACGCTCTGACACCGCCACGACACAACATCTGGGGGTGATGTGACAGCCCGGCACTAGATGTATGCTCATGCTCGCTGTCGCCGCAGGGGAATCCGGTGCGAATCCGGAACTGTCCCGCAACGGTGTACTTGTGCATGTTCGTGCACAGGAGTCAGTCCGAGGACCTGCCGACAGCACGCCCGGCCACCCGGTCAGGGCGTTCTGACGTCCGGGCCTCGTGGAGTGGGCCAGGGTCTCGACGCGTGCCCGCGCGCGCTCGTGCTGCACCCTGCCCTCCGCCAGGCCCCGTGCCCTGCGAGGGAGAGCCCCACGTGACCATCGCGCCAGCCGACCCGGCTTCAGCGACCAGCTCTGTGGAATCCGCGGCGGACGACGGTCCCGGTACCGCGTTGTTGCGGACCCTGACCGAGCTGACCGCCGACCTCCCCGACGCGGACCCCGGCCGGGTCGCCGCCGCCGCGTTGCGCGGCCGGTCGGCGCGGGCCGACGAGTCGGAACTGCGCGAGCTGGCCACAGAGGCCGCCGCCGGGCTGATCTCGGAGGACCCCGCCTACTCGCGGCTGGCCGCACGTCTGCTCACCGTCTCCGTCCGCGCCGAGGCGGCCTCGCAGGGCGTGACGTCCTTCACCGGGTCCGTCGCGGTGGGGCACCGCGAGGGCCTCATCGCCGACCGGACCGCCGAGTTCGTACGGCTGCACGCGGCCCGCCTCGACGCGCTCGTCGACCCGGTCGCCGACGACCGCTTCGGCTACTTCGGCCTGCGCACGCTGCACAGCCGGTACCTGCTGCGGCATCCGATCACCCGCAAGGTCATCGAGACCCCCCAGCACTTCATGCTCCGCGTCGCCGCCGGTCTCGCCGAGGACGACACCGTCAGATCGGTGGACGAAGTCGCCGCGCTCTACGGGCTGATGAGCCGCCTCGACTACCTCCCGTCCTCCCCGACCCTCTTCAACTCCGGCACCCGGCACCCCCAGATGTCGTCCTGCTACCTCCTCGACTCCCCGAAGGACGAGCTGGACTCGATCTACGACCGCTACCACCAGGTCGCCCGGCTCTCCAAGCACGCCGGCGGCATCGGTCTGTCGTACAGCCGCATCCGCTCCCGCGGGTCGCTCATCCGCGGCACCAACGGGCACTCCAACGGCATCGTGCCGTTCCTGAAGACGCTGGACGCCTCGGTCGCCGCCGTGAACCAGGGCGGCCGGCGCAAGGGCGCGGCCGCGGTCTACCTGGAGACCTGGCACTCCGACATCGAGGAGTTCCTGGAGCTGCGCGACAACACCGGTGAGGACGCCCGCCGTACGCACAACCTGAACCTCGCGCACTGGGTCCCGGACGAGTTCATGCGCCGGGTGAACGCGGACGAGCCGTGGTCGCTGTTCTCCCCCGCCGACGTGCCGGAACTCGTGGACCTGTGGGGCGACGCGTTCGACGCGGCCTACCGCAGGGCCGAGGCCGCGGGACTGGCCCGCAAGACCGTCCCGGCCCGTGACCTGTACGGCCGGATGATGCGGACCCTCGCGCAGACCGGCAACGGCTGGATGACCTTCAAGGACGCGGCCAACCGCACCGCCAACCAGACGGCCACCCCCGGCCACGTCGTCCACTCCTCCAACCTCTGCACGGAGATCCTGGAGGTCACGGACGACGGCGAGACGGCCGTGTGCAACCTGGGTTCAGTGAACCTCGGTGCCTTCGTCGACACGGCGACCGGTGACATCGACTGGGAGCGGCTGGACGGGACCGTCCGCACCGCCGTCACCTTCCTCGACCGGGTCGTCGACATCAACTTCTACCCGACCGAGCAGGCCGGCCGCTCCAACGCCAGGTGGCGTCCGGTGGGCCTGGGCGCCATGGGCCTCCAGGACGTCTTCTTCAAGCTGCGGCTGCCCTTCGACTCCGCCGAGGCGAAGGCGCTGTCCACCCGGATCGCCGAGCGGATCATGCTCGCCGCGTACGAGGCCTCCGCGGACCTCGCCGAGCGCAACGGCGCGCTGCCGGCCTGGGAGAAGACCCGTACCGCGCGGGGTGTGCTGCACCCCGACCACTACGGCGTCGAGTTCACCTGGCCGGAGCGCTGGGCGGCGCTGCGCGCGCGGATCGCGACGACCGGCCTGCGCAACAGCCTGCTGCTCGCCATCGCGCCCACCGCCACCATCGCGTCGATCGCGGGCGTCTACGAGTGCATCGAGCCGCAGGTCTCGAACCTCTTCAAGCGCGAGACGCTGTCCGGTGAGTTCCTCCAGGTCAACTCCTACCTGGTGCAGGACCTCAAGGACCTCGGCGTCTGGGACGCCCGCACCCGCGAGGCGCTGCGCGAGGCCAACGGCTCGGTGCAGGACTTCGTCTGGATCCCCGAGGAGGTGCGCGACCTCTACCGCACCGCCTGGGAGATCCCGCAGCGCGGCCTGATCGACATGGCCGCCGCCCGCACCCCCTACCTGGACCAGGCCCAGTCCCTGAACCTGTTCCTGGAGACGCCGACCATCGGCAAGCTCTCCTCGATGTACGCCTACGCCTGGAAGTCGGGCCTGAAGACGACGTACTACCTGCGCTCGCGCCCGGCGACCCGGATCGCCCGCGCCGCCCGGGCCCAGGCCACCATCCCCGTCCAGCAGGCGGCCCCCGAAGACGCCGTCGCCTGCTCCCTGGAAAACCCCGAGTCCTGCGAGGCCTGCCAGTGATGTCCAGCAAGAACCTTCTCGACCCCGGCTTCGAGCTCACGCTCCGCCCGATGCGCTACCCGGACTTCTACGAGCGCTACCGGGACGCGATCAAGAACACCTGGACCGTGGAGGAGGTCGACCTCCACTCCGACGTCGCCGACCTCGCGAAGCTGTCCCCGATGGAGCAGCACCTGATCGGCCGGCTGGTCGCCTTCTTCGCGACCGGCGACTCGATCGTGGCCAACAACCTGGTGCTGACGCTGTACAAGCACATCAACTCCCCGGAGGCGCGGCTCTATCTGAGCCGGCAGCTGTTCGAGGAGGCCGTGCACGTCCAGTTCTACCTGACGCTCCTGGACACCTACCTGCCCGACCCGGAGGACCGCGCGGCCGCCTTCGCGGCGGTCGAGAACATCCCCTCCATCCGGGAGAAGGCCGAGTTCTGCTTCAAGTGGATGGACTCGGTGGAGAACCTGGACCGCCTGGAGTCCAGGGCCGACCGCCGCCGCTTCCTGCTCAACCTCATCTGCTTCGCCGCGTGCATCGAGGGCCTGTTCTTCTACGGCGCCTTCGCGTACGTCTACTGGTTCCGCAGCCGGGGTCTGCTGCACGGTCTCGCCACGGGCACCAACTGGGTGTTCCGTGACGAGACGATGCACATGAGCTTCGCGTTCGACGTGGTGGACACGGTCCGCAAGGAGGAGCCGGAGCTCTTCGACGACGAGCTGCGGCAGCAGGTCACCGACATGCTCCGGGAGGCCGTCGAGGCCGAGCTGCAGTTCGCCCGAGACCTGTGCGGCGACGGCCTGCCCGGCATGAACACCGACTCGATGCGCCAGTACCTGGAGTGCGTCGCCGACCAGCGGCTCGGCCGCCTGGGCTTCGCCCCGGTGTACGGCTCGGAGAACCCGTTCTCCTTCATGGAGCTGCAGGGCGTTCAGGAGCTGACGAACTTCTTCGAGCGGCGGCCGTCCGCGTACCAGGTGGCGGTGGAGGGCACAGTCGACCTGGACGAGGACTTCTGAGCCTTCCGGGGCTCCCGCTCCCCGCGGTCCTCGTGGGCCTCCCTGATCTGCCGGTCGATGCGCCTGTCGCGCAGGACGCCGAGCACAGACGGGAGGGCCATGAGGACCAGGATGCCGAGGACCAGGACCATTCCGACGAGACCTTCGATCTGGTTTCCGTTCATGGACACTACTCTCGCGCCGGATGCTCCTTACCGTGAGTGGCAGCACTGCCACGAACCCTCGAATTACTGCCAGCGGCGAGGCACACTGGCAGCATGCTGAAGAACGTGGCGACGGTGCTCCTCGACGGTGTGCACCCCTTCGAGCTGGGGGTGGTCTGCGAGGTCTTCGGCCTCGACCGCTCCGACGAGGGGCTGCCGGTGTACGACTTCGCGGTGGTCTCGGCGGAGGGTCCCGCACTCGGCACCCACGTGCCCGGCCTCACCGTCTCGACGCCGTACGGTCTGGACCGCCTCGAAGAGGCCGACCTGATCGCGGTGCCGGCCTCGGACTCCAACGTCGCCCGGGACTACCCGCCCGAGCTGCTCGACGCGCTGCGCCGGGCGGCGGACCGGGGGGCCAGGGTGCTCAGCGTCTGCTCCGGTGTCTTCGTGCTCGGTGCGGCCGGGCTGCTGGACGGGCGCCGGTGTGCGGTGCACTGGCGGCACGCGGAGCTGCTGGCCCGCCGCTTCCCGCGCACCCGGGTCGAGCCGGACGTGCTCTACGTCGACGAGGACCCGGTGATCACCTCGGCGGGCACCTCCGCCGGTATCGACGCCTGTCTGCACATCGTGCGCAAGGAGCAGGGACCCGAGGTCGCCCGGAAGATCGCCCGGCGGATGGTGGTGCCCCCGCACCGGGACGGCGGCCAGGCCCAGTACATCGAGCGCCCGCTGCCGGAGGGCCCCTGCGACACGGTCGGCGAGGTGCTGGCCTGGATGACGGAGCACCTCGACGAGGAGGTCACCGTCGAGCAGCTGGCCGCCCGCGCCCTGATGGCCCCGCGCACCTTCGCCCGCCGCTTCCAGCAGGAGACCGGCACCACGCCCTACCGCTGGATCCTGCGGCAACGGGTTCTGCTGGCACAGGAGTTGCTGGAGGGGACGGACGAGACGATGGACGCGATCGCGGGCCGGACCGGGTTCGGGACGGCGGCCGCGCTGCGGCACCAGTTCGTGAAGTCGCTGGGCACCACGCCGAACGCCTACCGGCGCGCGTTCCGGGGCCCGCAGGCCGCCTGAGCGCGCGCCGGTTTCAGGCGTGATCCGCCGGTCGACGGGTCACCAGGGCACGGGTGCGAGCAGCAGCCGGTGCGGGCGCAGGGTGATGCCCACCCGGGTGGCGTCGTTCGACCCGGGGACCTGTTCGAAGCGGTACCTGGCGCACAGGGCCGCCGTGATCAGGCTGAGCTGGGTCATGGAGAAGTGGTCGCTGGGGCACTTGCGGTTGCCGACGCTGAAGGGGCTCATGGCGTACTTGGGCACCTCCCCTGCCCGCTCCGGCAGCCAGCGGTCCGGGTCGAAGTCGAGGTGCCCGGGGTAGGAGTGCGGATCGCGCTGGACGGCGTAGGGGCTGTAGACGACGTCGGCCCCGGCCGGAATGCGATAGCCACCGAGTTCCGTGTCGGTCTTGGCCCGCCGCGTCAATATCCATACGGCCGGCCGCAAACGCATCGCCTCGACGACGACATTGTTGGTGTGCGTGAGCCGGCGCACGTGCTCAAAACCAACCGGCTGGCCGCCCGTCACGGATTCGACCTCGGACCGTACCTTCTCCGCGTGTTCCGGGTGTTCCGCGAGGACCTGGAGCAGCCACATGATCGTGGACGCGACGGTTTCGCTGCCGGGAGTGAGTATCGCGACCACCTGGTCGTGGATCTCCTGTTCCCCGATGGGGTCGCCATTCTCGTCCTTCGCCTCGAGCAATGCCGTCAGCAAATCGTCCGGCTTTTGACCAGATGCCCGGCGCTCCGCGACGATCTCGTCGACGAGGAGATGCAAATCGGCCAGCGCCCGGTTGAATTCGCGGTTGGCCGGCAACGGCAGCTTGTACAGCGGGCCGAGTGGTACGACCATCCGCCGGTACATACCGCGGAAGACGCTCGCGAGGTCGACGCTGAGCCGCTCGGCGCGCTCGTCCATGTACTCGCCGCGCAGCAGGCAGCGGGCGGCGATGCGGACGGCGACCCGGAAGGACTCCGAGGTGCAGTCGACGGTGGCGCCGGGCTGCCAGCGCTCGGTCAGCGCGTGCGCCTCCTCCTCCATGACCGGCCCGTACGCGGGGATCGCGGCGAGGTTGAACGCGGGCTGGATGGTGCGGCGCTGGCGCCGGTGGCGGGGGCCGTTGGCGGTGGCGACGCCCTCCTTGCCGAGCAGCCCCTCCAGGGACTCCCACAGCGGGCCCGCGATGATGAAGTCGGGGTTCAGGGCGAGGGCGCCGGTGAGTTCGGGGGTGGTGACGGCGTAGACCTCCTTGGGGCCGAGCCTGAGGCGCACCATGTCGCCGTGGGCGCGCAGCCGGGTCATGAAGGTCAGCGGGTCGCGGACCAGCCGCCAGCCGTGCCCGAGGACCGGCACACCACCGCCGGCCAGCGGCGGTTCGCGCAGTTCACCGTGTGCGGAAGCCTCCGCGGTCGCGGGCTTCACGGACTCGACGGTCATTTCTCACCTGCCGCTTCGTTGTTGACGTACGGGGGCGTGGACCGGTCGTCCCAGCTGTCGACCATGTAACGGCCGGATTCGTGGTGGAACCAGTAGACGGAACTGAACCAGTTCCGCATGTTGCCGACGCAGGCCGTGACGGCGGCGCCGATTTCCTTTCCCTGCACGGTGCCGTCGTCGAGTTCCTGGGCGAACCGCAGTGCGGTCCGCTCCGCGACCAGGAATTCGCTTATGCATTCCTCGACGCGTCGCCTGACTTCCTCGACCGACTGTTCCAGGCTCATTCCCTCATGGGTGACGAGACTGATTCCGAGGTTGTGCACCTCGTCGCCCGCTATTTCCTTCGGCAGCGAGCAGAGGTCGTTGTACCAGGCGGCGAATTCCTGACTGAGCAGCGCCGGCCGGCGGTACGCGGGGTTTTTCCTTACGGCGTCCGGGAGTTCGGTCCCCGCGCTCGGCTCCAGCAGGTCCGTCCATATCCAGTGGGCGAAGGTGAGGCGCCGCAGGGCCAGGTATTCCTCGACCCCGGGAACGTAGCCCGAGGTGCGGTTGCGGAACTCGCGGTCGTAGGCCTCGATCACCTGGTGGAAGTGCCGGGCGAACCGCTGGTTCCAGGTCCCGGGCAGGAACGTGTACAACCGGGCGATGCTGTCGGCGAACCCGGCGACCAGGGTGTCCGGGTGGTGCAGATGGTGCAGGGGCGCGTCGAGTGCCGCGTGCAGCCGGAACCGCAGCCGCCGCCAGTCGGCCGACCTGTCGTGCACGACGTCGCGGTCGTGCCGGTCATCCCAGACGAAGAACCAGGCGCTGTAGTCGCATATCGCCTGGATGACCTCGTCGGAGGCGCCCAGGTAGTACCCCGCCATCAGGTCCGTGTAGCAAAGACCGTCGGCATATTCCCGAACCTTGTCCGCCGGCATCAGCCGCTTTTCCAGCAGCCAGAGGCGGGTCTTCTCCTGTAGCTGGGGCCAATACGGATGCAGTTGCCGGGGAAACTCGGCCTCGATCACCGGGAGGGCGAGTTGTGGTGGAACCGCGACCGCCGTCGGCGTCGATGTGGTGCTGTGTGGGAAAGCATGCACGAACAAACCCCTCTCAGCCGAGCCAGGTGCGCACGCCCCTCCCGCTGTGCCGGGCGTGCGCCGTTGCGTATCCCCGCAGTTACTATTCAGCACCACAACTGACCGGTCTGGGAACGGATTTGCTTCACTCACTACCCCACAGTGCCGAGAACCTCCCCTTGTGTGACTGATTCGGGTTCGCTAGGGGTGCACAAAGGATCGAATGTACGGCGCACAGACGAGCGGGTCCGGCCGGACATGACGAACGCCTGGTCGGAGCAGGCCCGACCAGGCGTCACAACTGTCCTTCCGCGTTCCCTGGGTCTCAGTCGTTGGCGACCACGGGGTAGCGGGGCTCGTTCTCGGCCATCTGCCGCAGCGCGTCCTTGCGTTCGCGCTTGGAGAGCCGGTCGATGTACAGGTAGCCGTACAGGTGGTCGGTCTCGTGCTGCAAACACCGAGCGAAGTAGCCGGTGCCGCGCACCTTGATCGGGTTGCCCTTCTCGTCCTGCCCGGTGACCTCGGCGTAGTCGGGCCGGGCGAGCGGGGCGTAGGCGGTGGGCACCGACAGGCACCCCTCGTTGCTGTCGTCCAGCCGCCGCTTGTCGGCGGGCAGGTCGACCAGCTTCGGGTTGCACACCACACCGACGTGCCGGGCGCCCTCGTCGTCCTGGCAGTCGTAGACGAAGACCTTGAGGTCGACGCCGATCTGGTTGGCGGCGAGGCCGACGCCCTCGGCGGTCCGCTGGCTGGCGAACATGTCGGCGACGAGCTGGTCCAGCTCCGCCCCGAACTCGGTGACGTCCTTGCACTCCTTGTGCAGCACCGGGTTCCCGACGACGGTGATGGGCCGCGACGTCCCCCGCTCACGCCAGGCGTTCTCGCGCTCCTCGGTCCCCTCGGTGTCGACGACGAACCCCTCGTCATCCACGGGGAGCACGCCCGCGTGCTGCTGATCGGTGTCCTGCTGCGCCATGACCGACGTAAGCCTTCCTAGGTAGAACGGGGAGAGATATTGCTGGTACAGGGTACGTGTCTGCTTTTGGGGGCGCGGGGAACTGCGCGAGCGACCACGCACGACCCGCAGTGACCCACCGGCCTCAGCAGACCTCTTCCAGATCCCGCCAGTCCCGGGAATCAGGGCTGTCCGCAACCCACCCGTCCAGCAACCCCCTGACCAGCGAGGCCGGCGCGGCGATCCCGCACTCCCGCTCCGGCACCCACAGCTGCCCGTCCGTCCGGTGCCCGAGCGGCCCTGGATGCCCCGGCTCACTGTGGTCGTGGGGATCGAGATGCACCCCGTCGCCCTCGTCCGACGGCATCCGCGACTCCGAGCACATCCGGCACAGCAGCCGCACGGACGAGGACCAGTCCTCCGCCGCGAACCCGGCGTCCCCCGCCAACTGCTCCAGCGCGTCCCGGTCCGCCTCCGTCGCCGCCTCGAGGAGCACCACCCACGTCGGCACCGGCGACGGCGCCCACAGCTCGATCTCGTCGAAGACGGGGTACGCGTGCCCGGTCGCCGTGGTCCGCTCGCCGTGCGGCACCCCGTCGTGCAGGACCACCTCGCCCCAGCGCCGCCCGGACGAGGGAAGCGGGATGGACTGCACCTCGATGCGGGCGGGGTCGAGGCGCCGCCCCCACACCACCTCGGCCTCCCCTTCCGGGGACAGCCGCACGGCGGCACTGCCGAGGTCCATGCCGTCCGGCTCGCCGGACGCGGTGGCGCCTCCCGGCACCCGCAGCCCGTACGCCTGCCAGGCCCGGCGGGCCAGCGGCCAGTCCTGCAGCGCGGTCGCCGCGATGCCCACGTTCCACCAGTCGGGCGCCCCGGTCTCCCGGTCGAGGAGGGCCACCGCCCGCAGCCCGGCGGCCCGCGCCTGCTCCCAGTCGTGCCGGAACTTGTGCAGCAGGGCGAGGTTGAACCAGGACTCCGACAGCCAGGGTTCCAGGTCGGCAGCGCGCGTCAGCAGCTCGCCCGCGTCCTCGTACCGGCCGTCGCCGATCAGCGTGAACGCGCGGTCGGTGGCCTGCCGCCAGGAGGCGGAGGGCCGGTGCCGTCCCTTGCCGAAGATCCTCACGATTCCCGCCTGCCAGTTCCAGTTCCGCACAGTGGGCTGGCTTGTGCCCCCGGACATCACCCTCTCCTCGCATCCAACCACGTACGACGGGAGGGCCGCTCATTACCCATGGGTTACCCAGCCGCGCGCAAGGTCAGACAGTCTCTGGAGAGCACGCGGGCCAGGGACTCCACAACCTCCGGAGCGTAGTCCCCGGCGGTCGCCAGCCGTAACTCCTCCAGTGCCGTCAGCGGCCCGCCGGGCCCGGAATCCCGGGCCTTCTCCTCGTACGCGTTGACGGTCCGCACGATCCGCGCGGCGACCGGCTGTTCCCGGTAGGGGTCGGCCTGCCGCTCCACGACCACCGCGACCGCCGCGGCCACCCCGGTCTGCCGTACGACGGCCCCGCCGAGCAGGGCTATCCGCCGCTGCTCCGCCGCCGGGAGCCCCGCGGTGGCCCCGGCGGGCACCGGGTCGACGAGGCTGAGCTGGCCGATGTCGTGCATGAGCGCCGCGTACTCCAGCACGGTCAGCTCCGCTCCGGACAGCCCCAGGTCCCGCCCGACGGCCTGGCTCAGCGCGGCGACGCGGCGGGCGTGCCCGGCCGGGGTGTACCCGGCTATCTCGGTGGCGCGGGCGAGGGAGGCGATGGTCTGCCGGTAGGTGGCCCGGACGGCCGCGTAGCGGCGCAGGGAGAGCTGGGTGAGGAGCAGGGGCAGGCAGAACACGGGCAGCGCCCACAGCCCGACGACGGCGACGGCCAGTGCCATCACGGCCCCGGTGGCGCAGACCGCGGACCCGATGCCGAGCAGCCCGCGCAGCTCGTCCCGCAGCAGCGGCCCGAACGGCCACCCGGTCCGCGCGTGGGCCTGCGCGGCGGCGAGCACCGCGTCGCACAGCGCGGTGAGCACCAGGAGCGCGACGAGCAGCAGGGCGTACGCCGGTCCGTCCGTGTGCTCCAACGCGCCCCTGCTGTAGAGGGGTTGGGAGCAGACGGCGGCGAAGCCGACGGTGAGGACGCGGCGGGTGAGGTGGTCGAGGGTGGGGCGCCGCCCGTCGGCTATGTGCGGGACGTTGCCGAGCAGCGAGGCCGCGCAGACGACGGTGACGACCTGGAAGGCGCCGTCGTGCGTGACGGCCCCGGCATCGGCGCCGAGCAGGGCGTAGGCGAGCCCGCCGGCGGCACCGAGCGGGGCGGCCTCCCGTACCTCGGCGCCGGTCCAGCGGGCCCATTCGCCGACGCCGACGAGAAGGCCGAAGGCGAGGGCGATGCCGCGGTCGCCGAGGCCTTCCCAGAGAGTCCCGGCGAGACAGCCGAGGGCGAGGAGCAGCGCGGCGAGCCGGATGCCCCCGAGCGCGGCGGGACGGCCGGAGCGAAGGGCCGCGGCCGGACCGGCGAGACCGCTGCCACCGCCACCGGCGCCGCCCGCCGGACCCGGGGCGAACGCCGGGGCCCCGGACGTCACGGGGCACCTCGCCCGGCGCCCGCACGGTCACCGCCCGGCGGACCGGGGAGGGCCCGGCCGCCGGGCAGGTCCGCCGGATCCGGTGGCGGTACGTCGGCGGTGACCGCCGGGTGCCAGCCGTGTCTGGCCAGCGCTCGCGCCAGGGCGTCGACGATCCCCGCGTCGAATTGCCGTCCCGCGCACCGCCGTAACTCCGTCACGGCGGCGGCCACCGGCCGGGCCCTGCTGTAGGAGCGGGTCGACGTCATCGCGTCGAAGGCGTCGGCGACGGCCACCACGCGGGCGGACTCCGGGATCTGGCCGCCCGCGAGTCCGTAGGGGTAGCCGCTGCCGTCGATGCGTTCGTGGTGGTGGAGGATCGCCGCGCGGGCCTCGCCGAGGAAGGAGATCCCGCGCACCATCTCGTGGCCGTACTCGGGGTGCAGTTCGATGATCCGCCGTTCCTCCGGGGTGAGCGGCCCGTTCTTGCGGAGCAGCCGGGTGGGGACGCCCAGCTTCCCGACGTCGTGGAGGATGCCGGCGAAGCGGAGCACCTCCACCCGGTCGTCGGCCATGCCCAGTTCCCGCGCGATCATCACGGAGGCCTGTCCGACGCGCTCGCTGTGCCCGCGGGTGTACCCGTCCTTGATGTCGACGGCCTGGACGAGCGCGCGGATGGTGGCCTGGTGGGCGGCGCGCTCCCGGTGGTACTGGGCGAACACCCACCAGGAGACGCACATCGGCAGCAGGACGAGCAGGGCCGCGACGGGACCGTAGGGACTGCGCCAGAGCACGGCCATCATCAGCCCGGCCAGCCCGTGCACCCCGACCGGGGCGAGGGAGCGGGAGAGCAGACCGCGCCAGGCCCGGCGGACCGGGACCCTCTCGGCGATCGCGAGGATCCCGCCGTCCAGCAGGGCGAGCACGGCGCAGAAGGCCAGTACGGCGGCGGCGCAGGGCAGCAGCGCGTAAGGGAAGTCGCAGCCCACCACCGAGTCCCGGCCGCCCAGCGCCCAGTGCACGCGCCCCGCGCCCCACACGGCGAGCGCGAGCTCGGCGGCCCGCCAGGTCCGGCGCAGCGCCTGCGGTCGGTGCTCGGCGCGGGAGAGGAGCGCACCCGGCAGCGGTACGAGCGCCGCGGCCGGCGGCGGCAGCAGGAAGGCACCGGCGAGCAGGACCGGGTAGAAGGTGCCGCCGAGGCGGCGCCGTACGACGTGCTCGCAGGCGGCGTAGAGCGCGGCGAGGAGGGCGACCGCCCACCAGGGCGTACGCAGCTCGGGCAGCGGCAGCAGACAGAGCAGGGCGGCGAGGGCGACGCAGGTCACGTACGCGCGCACCCGTACCGGGACCGCCTCCATCTCGCCCCTCCCCCGACCATGCCTGTCCAGGCTCCGGAGCCTAGGGCGGGAGCCGGCGGGTCCGGGGGCTTATGACCGGAGGATTAGCACGTTCGGGTGATGGGACACCGGGGCGGGAACCGCTCCGCGCCGCCTGCGGGCGGCGCCGTGCGGTCGGCGCCCGGGTCAGCTCTCCGGCGTGACCGGCGCGGGCTGGGGGGTCCGGGCGGCCGTGACGTCGTGTTCCGGGAGGGGCTGCCCCGAACGGATCAGATCCAGCCGCCCCAGCACCTTGGCCCGCAGGTCGGTGGGCACGTCGTCATGCCCGCAGCACCGCTTGACCAGCTTCTTCACGGCCTCCTCCAGCCCGTACTTCTCCAGGCAGGGGGAGCACTCCTCGAAGTGCTGCTTGAACTTGACGCGATCGACGTCCGGCATCTCACTGTCGAGGAACTCGTAGAGATGATCGAGTACCTCACTGCAGTCCGTCTCGTGCGGCTCTCCGCAGCTCATGAGCCCGAGCCTTTCGCTTCGTTCGACTCTCCGGCGCCGGCCGGGACGAGCCCGCGCTCACGCGCGTAGTCCTCCAGCATGCCGCGCAGTTGGCGGCGGCCTCGGTGCAGCCGGGACATCACCGTACCGATGGGTGTCCCCATGATGTCCGCGATCTCCTTGTACGCAAAGCCCTCTACGTCTGCGAGGTAGACGGCGATGCGGAATTCCTCGGGGATCGCCTGCAGCGCTTCCTTCACGTCCGAGTCGGGCAGGTGGTCGAGCGCCTGCGACTCCGCGGAGCGCAAGCCCGTCGACATGTGCGACTCGGCGCGGGCGAGCTGCCAGTCCTCGATCTCCTCGGCCGCGGAGCGCTGGGGTTCGCGCTGCTTCTTGCGGTACGAGTTGATGAAGGTGTTCGTGAGAATGCGGTACAGCCAGGCCTTGAGGTTGGTGCCCTCACGGAACTGGTGGAACGACGCGTACGCCTTGGCGTAGGTCTCCTGCACCAGGTCCTCGGCGTCGGCGGGGTTGCGCGTCATGCGCAGCGCGGCCGAGTACATCTGGTCGAGGAATTCGAGCGCGTCCCGCTCGAAGCGCGCCGTGCGCTCCGACGTCGACTCCGCGCTGACGCCCTGGCCCTCGGGCAGCTCCGCCTGGCCGTTGTCGGTCCCTGCGTCGGTACCGGTGACCGGACCCACCTCCTCAAGATCCCGGGCAGGACCAAAACTGATCCCACTCGTCTCGGAGGATAGAACACGACCCGTGCCTGCCGCCGCTCGAATAGGAGCGGTCTTGGCCGCATGCAGTACCGTCCAGTCCAGGTCAGCGCTGCTGCTACGGCTCGGGCAGATGGTCGAACCCATGCGGCGGACTTCCTCTCGTTCGGCGTCGGCACTGGTGTCCCAGTACTTCTGTCCGCCTCAACAGTGGTCCGCCGCGCAACATTCCCGGGCGTCACCCGAGGGACGCGGTCCATGCGACGACCGCGTCCGTGATGATGGTCACTGCCCTTTCCTGCCCGATCTCCGCACGTTTGGGCACCGCGAACCCGTGATCGGCGCCCGGCACCTCGACGAGTCCGTACTGCCCCTCCGGGAACTCGGCGGGCCTCCCGAACGGGTCGTGCCCGCCCTGTACGACGAGCGTGGGCACCCCGGCCCCGAGCAGCTCCGCGGCCCGCGACTTCTCCGGCCTGCCCGGCGGGTGCAGCGGAAAACTCAGGGCCAGGACGCCGGCCGCCCCCAGGTCGGCCGCGGTACGGCAGGCGACCCGGGCCCCGGCGCTGCGCCCGCCCGACACCACGGGCGGGCCCGGCGCGGCGAGCGCGGGCCACAGGCCCCGCCAGCCGACGTCGAGCGTCTTCGGCGCGGGCGCGAGCTTCTTCCCGGCGACCCGCCAGGGCTGCTCGACGAGCGCCACGGTCACGCCGTGCTCCGGCAGGACCGCGGCGATCGCCTGCAGATCCCGCGCCTCGATGCCCCCGCCCGCCCCATGGCTCACGGCGAGCACGAGGCGCGCCCGCGCCGCCTCGTGCCAGGTGATGCGGGCGTCCCCCGCCTCGGTACCGACGATCTTCGACGTAGTCACGTGAGAAGGCTAGAAGGCGGCGCCCCGAAAAAGGCGCGGGGAACTGCGCGAGCAGCCACGACGGCGTTGCAGCCGAAGGGCGGCCGATCGCGGGCCTGCGGAGCGCTCAGAAGAGTGTGCCCTCCTCGGGCCCCTCCAGCTCCTTCAGCAGCTCCGGGCTGTTGTTCCGGACGTTGCTGACCGCAGTGGAGACCGGGTAGGCGCGCATCAGGCCCTCCGGCGGCGGGGCGAGCAGCGAGCGCAGGTCCTCGACGTCCGTGCGGGCCGGGTCGAGCCAGGCGTCCCAGCGGTCCGGGGTCAGCATCAGCGGCATCCGGGGGTGGATGTCGTGCAGCGACCGCGGCCCCTCGGCGGGCGCCACGGCCAGCGGCGAGGTCTCCGCCTCCGTGGTGATCACCGAGCATGTCACCCACCAGGCCAGCGGGTGCTCGTCGGGCAGCGTCCGGTCCCGCCAGAACTCGTACAGCCCGGCCATCGCGAACACCGAGCCGTCGGCGGGGAGCACGAAGTACGGCTGTTTGCGCGGCCGCTTCTTCTTCCCCTCGACCTCCAGGTCCCGCTCCTGTGGGGCGGTGACCCACTCGTAGTAGCCGTCGGCGGGCAGGATGCAGCGCCGGGTGGCGAAGGCGCGGCGGTACGACGGCTTCTCGTGCACGGTCTCCGCGCGCGCGTTGATCATCCGGGCGCCGCCCTCGGGCGTCTTGGCCCAGGACGGCACGAGCCCCCACTTGAGCTTGCGCAGCTGGCGAACCGGACGGGGGTCGTCGGCGTCTTTCACCGGACGGTCGAGGACGGCGTAGACCTCCTTGGTCGGAGCCACGTTGTAGTCGGGCTCCAGGGTCTCCTCGGGCTCCCACTTCTCGACTTCAAAGATTCCTGCGAGATCCTCGGGCCCACGACTGGATGCATACCGTCCGCACATACGTGCAACACTGCCAGGCCCGCCCGTCGCCCGACCACCACCCCCCAACGACGGCGCTACGCGCCGGCACCTTTCGGACTGACCAGAGGGAGTAATCACCGCACCATGGACAGCACTGCCGCTCTCGCGCTGCCCGACCTCTGGGACCGTCTGACGGGTACCCAGTCCGATCCCGATCTGTGGGTGGTGCTCGCGACCCTGGCCGCCGCGGTCGCGGTGGTCGTCCCGCACAACCTGTGGCGGATATCCCGCAACGCCATCACGATCGCCCACGAGGGCGGCCACGGCCTGACCGCCCTGCTCACGGGCCGCCAGCTCACCGGCATCCGGCTGCACTCCGACACCAGCGGTCTCACGCTCAGCCGGGGCAAGCCGCACGGCATCGGCATGATCCTCACGGCCGCGGCCGGCTACACCGCTCCCCCGCTGCTCGGCCTCGGCGGCGCGGCCCTGCTCGGCGCCGGGCGCATCACCCTGCTGCTCTGGCTCGCCACGGCCCTGCTGCTCGTGATGCTGGTAATGATCCGCAACGCGTACGGCGTCCTGACGGTCTTCCTGACGGGCGGCACCTTCCTGCTGGTGTCCTGGCTGGCCGGACCGCAGGTGCAGGCGGCGTTCGCGTACGCCGTGGTGTGGTTCCTGCTGCTGGGCGGAGTCCGCCCGGCCTTCGAACTCCAGGCGAAGCGCTCACGCGGCGGCGCGGGCGACTCCGACGCGGACCAGCTGTCGAGACTGACCCATCTCCCGGCGGGCGTATGGCTGTTCCTGTTCCACACGGTGTCACTGTGCTCGGTGATCGGCGGGGGGCGCTGGCTGCTCGGCCTGTGACGCCCGCCCCGAAGGGGCGGCATCACAGGGGCGCGGGAAACTGCACGACCAGCCCCCACGGCACCCCACCCGACCACCGCCCCTGCCGAAGCGGCGCCGCACCCGCCCACCGGCCTCCCCGCGGAGCGGCCCCGCCCGCCCACCGGCTGATACCTCCCCCTGCCACTAAAGTGACCCCATGGCCGCAAACCCCACCGCACCAACCGCCCTCTGGCCCGCCCCCCACGCGCGCGGGGCCGTCGACGCGACGGTTCACGTGCCCGGGTCCAAGTCGGTCACCAACCGCGCCCTCGTCCTCGCCGCCCTCGCCTCCGAACCCGGCTGGCTGCGCCGCCCCCTCCGCTCCCGCGACACCCTGCTGATGGCCGGCGCCCTGCGCGCGATGGGCGTCGGCATCGACGAGGGCGTCGGCCCCGACGGCTCCGGCGAGGCCTGGCGGGTGCTCCCCGCGGGGCTCCGCGGCCCCGCCACCGTCGACGTCGGCAACGCCGGCACGGTGATGCGCTTCCTTCCGCCCGTCGCCACCCTCGCCGCAGGCGACATCCACTTCGACGGCGACCCCCGTTCGTACGAGCGCCCCCTGCACGGCGTGATCGACGCCCTGCGCGTCCTGGGCGCCCGGATCGACGACGAGGGCCGCGGCGCGCTCCCCCTCACCGTCCACGGCAGCGGGGCCCTGGACGGCGGCACGGTCTCCGTCGACGCCTCGTCCTCCTCCCAGTTCGTGTCCGCCCTACTGCTCTCCGGCCCGCGCTTCAACCAGGGCGTGGAGGTCCGCCACACCGGCCGGAGCCTCCCCTCCCTCCCGCACATCCGGATGACCGTCGACATGCTGCGCGCGGTCGGCGCCCAGGTGGACACCCCCGAGTCGGGCGGCGAGCCGAACGTCTGGCGGGTCACGCCCGGCGCCCTGCTGGGCCGTGACCTGACCGTCGAGCCGGACCTGTCGAACGCCCAGCCCTTCCTCGCCGCGGCCCTGGTGACGGGCGGCCGGGTCATGATCCCGGACTGGCCGTCCCGCACCACGCAGCCGGGCGACCGGCTGCGCGAGATCTTCACCGAGATGGGCGGTTCCTGCGAACTGACCGAGTACGGCCTGGAGTTCACCGGCTCGGGCCGGATCCACGGCATCGACGTCGACCTGGGCGACGTCGGCGAGCTGACCCCCGGCATCGCGGCGGTCGCCGCCCTCGCGGACACCCCCTCCACCCTGCGCGGGGTCGCCCACCTGCGGCTGCACGAGACGGACCGGCTGGCCGCGCTCACCAAGGAGATCAACGAGCTCGGCGGCGACGTCACCGAGACCGCCGACGGCCTGCGCATCCGCCCGCGCCGGCTGCACGGCGGCGTCTTCCACACGTACGAGGACCACCGCATGGCGACGGCCGGTGCGATCATCGGCCTGGCCGTGGCCGACGTACAGATCGAGAACGTGGCGACGACGGCGAAGACCCTGCCGGACTTCCCCGACCTGTGGACCGGGATGCTCGGGAGCGACGGAGCGTAGGGGCCTACGACATGCGCCGCTACGGCAAGCACACCGACGAGGACGACATCCGCGCCCGCCCCAACCGCAAGGGCAACCGGCCGCGGACCACCATCCGCCCCAAGCACGAGGACGCGGCCGAGGGGATGGTCCTCACCGTCGACCGGGGCCGGCTGACCTGTCTGGTCGAGGACCGGACGGTCCTGGCGATGAAGGCCCGCGAGCTGGGCCGCAAGGCCGCGGTGGTCGGCGACCGGGTGGCCCTGGTCGGCGATCTGTCCGGCAAGAAGGACACCCTCGCCCGCATCGTGCGCATCGAGGGCCGCTCGTCCGTGCTGCGGCGCACCGCCGACGACGACGACCCGTTCGAGCGGGTCGTCGTCGCCAACGCCGACCAGCTGGCGATCGTCACCGCCCTGGCCGACCCCGAGCCCCGCCCGCGCCTGATCGACCGCTGCCTGGTGGCGGCCTACGACGGCGGTCTCACCCCCCTGCTGGTCATGACCAAGTCGGACCTGGCCCCGCCGGACAAGCTCCTGGAGCTGTACGGCGACCTGGACATCCCGTACGTGGTCACGAGCCGCGACGAGCTGGCGGCGGGGGAGGCCGCCCGCCGGATCCAGGACCTTCTCGACGGCAAGATCACGGCGTTCGTCGGCCACTCGGGCGTCGGCAAGACCACGCTGGTGAACGCGCTGGTCCCGGAGGGCCGCCGCCGCACGACCGGTCACGTCAACGCGGTGACCGGCCGCGGCCGCCACACCACGACGTCGGCCCTGGCCCTCCCGCTCTCCGGCGACGAGGGCTGGGTCATCGACACCCCGGGCGTCCGCTCCTTCGGCCTGGCCCACATCGACCCGTCCCGCGTGATCCACGCCTTCCCCGACCTGGTGCCCGGGACCGTGAACTGCCCGCGCGCGTGCAGCCACGACGAACCGGACTGCGCGCTGGACGAGTGGGTCGCGGAAGGCCACGCGGACCCGGCCCGCCTGTACTCGCTGCGGCGGCTGCTGGCGACCCGGGACCGCAAGGAGGGCGACTGACCACCGGGGTGTTTGTCATGACCGGAGTTCGGTAAGTGCATAATCGCACCGAGCTGGACATACGGGAGGACAGCACATGGCGTGGCTGCTGGTGATCGTGGCCGGGATCCTGGAGACCGGCTTCGCCGTGTGCCTCAAGCTCTCCCACGGCTTCACGCGACTTTGGCCGACGATAGCCTTCGCGTCCTTCGCCCTGGGCAGCTTCGGCCTCCTCACCCTGTCCCTGAAGAAGCTGGACGTGGGCCCGGCCTACGCGGTCTGGACCGGAATCGGCGCGGCGGGCACCGCCATCTACGGCATGGTCTTCCTCGGCGACCTCGTCTCCACCCTGAAGATCATCTCCATCAGTCTGGTGATCGCAGGAGTGATCGGCCTCCAGCTGTCCGGTTCCGCGCACTGAAACGCGCCCCTTCGGGGCGCGGGGAACTGCGCGACCAGCCCCCACCCACCCGCGGATACCCACGACCCGCACCACCCCTGTCCCCTCAAACCGGCTGCCGGTGCAGCGCCCCGCGCACCAGCTCCGCCACCCCGCCCTCCCCCGGCGGCGCCGAGACACACGACAACGCCAGCCGCACCACCAGCTCGCACGACCGGGTCAGCTCGCCGTTCGCCTTGCCGGCCGCCGCCCCCGACAGCACCGCCACCGCCCGGTCCCGCACGATCTGCACGAAGTCCCCGGGAGAGGGCAACGGCCCGTCCGCCCTCCGCTGCGCCGGCACCGCCGACGACGACGGCACCGCGGACAGCGTCGGCGACGGCAACCGCTCGCTCCAGCACCCCGTGAGCATCGCCCGTACCAGCACGTTCTCCCGGGCCGCCACCGCCATCCACTCGGCCGTCGCCGTCAGGCGCTCCCACGCCTCGGCATGGCTCCCCAACGCCCGTTCCACCCCGGCGAGATACCCGTCGGCCTCCCTGCGCACCAGCGCCCGCGCCAAGCCTTCCTTGCTGCCGAACTCGTTGTACAGCGTCTGCCGGGACACCCCGGCCGCCGCCGCCACGTCGACCATCCGCACGGCAGCCCACGGCCGGCGCGCGAGCGCCGCGTACGCGGCGTCCAGAAGGGATTCCCGGGCTGCAGGCATCATCGCCTCCCTGGGGCGAGCGACTCTGCGCCCAGATTTGACGCGCACGATTCGACTGTCAAGGGTTCGCGAAGGCACCGGGGGGCGCCTTCGGCCAACACGCGCGGGCGCGCCGCAGGCGTACCGGAGGGCAACGGAGGGCACCGCCCGATCACTTGCCCGGATCACCGGGCCTCCCCTGGTAGCCCCGCCCCCGTCCCGGCAGATACCGTTCGTCACATGCCGGACTACCTTGACGACCTGCGCCTCGCCCACGTGCTCGCGGACGCGGCCGACGCCGTGACCATGGGCCGCTTCAAGGCGCTCGACCTCAAGGTCGAGACCAAGCCGGACATGACCCCGGTGAGCGAGGCGGACAAGGCGGCCGAGGAACTGATCCGCAGCCAGTTGCAGCGCGCCCGGCCGCGGGACGCGATCCTCGGCGAGGAGTACGGCATCGAGGGCACCGGCCCGCGCCGCTGGGTGGTCGACCCGATCGACGGCACGAAGAACTACGTCCGCGGCGTCCCGGTCTGGGCGACCCTGATCTCCCTGACGGAGGCGGGCGAGGGCGGCTACCAGCCGGTCGTCGGCCTGGTCTCCGCCCCCGCGCTGGGCCGCCGCTGGTGGGCCGCGAAGGGCCACGGCGCCTTCGCCGGCCGCAGCCTGTCCTCGTCGACCCGCCTGCACGTCTCCGGGGTCTCGAAGCTGGCCGACGCCTCCTTCGCGTACTCCTCGCTCGGCGGCTGGGAGGAGCGCGGGCAGCTGAACGGTTTCCTGGACCTCACCCGCGAGGTGTGGCGCACGCGCGCGTACGGCGACTTCTGGCCGTACATGATGGTCGCCGAGGGATCCCTGGACATCTGTGCCGAGCCGGAGCTGTCCCTGTGGGACATGGCGGCCAACGCGATCGTCGTGACGGAGGCCGGGGGCACCTTCACCGGCCTCGACGGCCGGCCGGGCCCGCACAGCGGCAACGCGGCCGCGTCCAACGGCCTGCTCCACGACGAGCTGCTGTCTTACCTCACCCAGCGTTACTGAAACGGTCTTCTGAGGCGCAACGGGCCCAATCGGGCTCACTGCTCACATCACATATGAGCGCGTGCGCCCTCAATTGGCTGCACGCACCCCCTTGTTGACCCGTGCTTTACCTGCCACCCTGAGAGAACCCTCACTTGTGCGTTTGTGAATCGCTGAACTATCCGGCGATTTCTCTAGGAGGTGGCACCTTCCATGCTCGTCCGCGACGCCATGAGCACCGTGGTTCTCACCGTCGGCCCCGCCCACACCCTCCGCCAGGCAGCCGCCCTGATGTCCGCGCGCCGCGTGGGCGCGGCGATCGTCCACGACCCGGACGCCGGCGGTATCGGGATCCTCACCGAACGCGACATCCTCAACTCCGTGGGCCTCGGCCAGAACCCCGACACCGAGCCCATTCACGCCCACACCACCAACGACGTCGTGTTCGCCACCCCGACCTGGACGCTGGAGGAGGCGGCCCGGGCGATGGCCCACGGCGGCTTCCGCCATCTGATCGTCCTGGACGGCGGCGAACCGGCCGGCATCGTCTCGGTCCGCGACATCATCCGATGCTGGGCCCCGGCCCGGCAGCCCGTCTCCGCGTGATCAAGGCGGCGCCTCACGGGCGACGCCCGCACAGGTGCCGCCCCGAACCGCGACCCACGATCGAGGGATCCCCACGGCGAGCGACCAGGTCCGCGAGAGCGGCGCCGGTTCGGGCGCGAATGGGGGCGCAGGGCCCGGACCGCGGCCTCCAGCCGTTTGCCGAGGTCCTCGTCGGCCCGGCGGAAGTTGCCGATCGCACGCTCGGCGATGTCGTAGCGCGAGACCGATCCCACATTGGACTTAGTCCAAGTCAAGCAAGGTTCCAAAGTCACACCTGTTCGGAAAAAGGGAGGCCCTGCTGTTAGGCTGAATGCCATGAGTGACCTTCTGGAACGGCTGCGTGGACGCGGATGGCGGATGACCGCGCAGCGACGCGTCGTGGCCGAGGTACTCGACGGCGAGCACGTCCATCTGACGGCCGACGAGGTCCACGCCAGGGCCGTGACCAAGCTCCCCGAGATCTCCCGGGCGACCGTCTACAACACGCTGGGTGAGCTGGTCTCGCTCGGCGAGGTCGTCGAGGTCTCGACGGACAAGCGCGCCAAGCGGTACGACCCGAACGCGCACCAGCCGCACCACCACCTGGTCTGCGCCCGCTGCGGCTCGATCCGCGACGTCCACCCGACCGGCAACCCGATGGCCGACCTCCCCGTCTCGGAGCGGTTCGGCTTCACGGTCTCCGACGTCGAGGTGACGTACCGCGGCCTGTGCCCGGACTGCGCGGCGGCCGTCTGACGAACGAACGTTCCCGAAGGCCCCGGCACTCATGACGAGCGCCGGGGCCTTCGTCGTGCCTCATGCCGTGCCGTGCGGGGGCGCACAACACCGAGGGCCGGAATCCGTTTCCGGACTCCGGCCCTCGGCCTTCAGTAGCGGGGACAGGATTTGAACCTGCGACCTCTGGGTTATGAGCCCAGCGAGCTACCGAGCTGCTCCACCCCGCGTCGATGAACTGAACACTACGTGAGGGACACGGACAGAAGCAAATCAGTACCAGTGACCCCACCTGACCTGCGGGAACACCGGCCTACGCCGACAGCTCCTCCCGCAGGGCGTCCCGGAGCCGCCCCGCCCGCTCGGTCACCTCCGCCGGCCCCAGCGCCACCGCCCGGTCGGCCCACCGCTGCCCGACCGCGAGTTCGCCACGACGCGCGTAGACCAGGGCCAGCCGCAACGCCGCCCGCCCGTGCCCCGCGTCGGCGGCCCGCTCCCACCACACGGCCGCCTCCGGCTCGCTGCCCTCCCGGGCCAGCAGCAGCCCGAGGTTGAACGCGCCGTTGCGCGACCCGGCCTCGGCCGCCGTCCGGTACCAGCGCGCCGCCTCCACCACGTCCCCGCGGGCGGCGGCCAGCATCCCGACCCGCACCTGGGCCCGGCGGTGCCCCTGCGTGGCGGCCCGCTCGTACCACTCCTCGCACTCGGTCTTCACGTTCAGGGACGACTCCCCGAGCTCGTGCTCGGACACCGCCGGCCGGCGTGCGTCGAGGACGGCGGCGAGCCGGTAGGCGGCCTCGGCGCTGCCGCCGCCCGCCGCGCACCGCAGATGGCGCTCCGCGGCCGCCTCGTCGCCCTCGCGGAGCCGGGCGATGCCGACCTGGAGGGCGGCCTCCGTGTGCCCGGCGGCCGCCGCCCGCTCGTAGCAGTGCAACGCGACCCGGTCCTCGCCGCGCCCGGCGTAGAGGATCCCCAGGTTGAAGGCCGCGTCCACGCTCCCCGCCTCCGCGGCCTTGGAGAACCACGGTTCGGCGCCGCTCGTGTCGCCGACCTGGAGCAGCAGGACGGCGAGCGCGTTCGCGGCCTCGCGGTGTCCGGCGTACGCGGCTCGCCGGTACCACTGCTCGGCCTGCGCGGTCCGTCCCTGCTCGGCGCAGAGCAGCGCGAGGTTGTACGCCCCGTTGTCGTCGCCTGCGTCCATCGCCGCCCGGTACCAGCGTTCGGCGGTCTGCGTCTCACCGCGCTCGGCGTGCAGCGCGCCGAGCGCGTTCGCCGCGTTGCCGTCGCCGTCCTGGGCGGCCCGCAGCCACCACACCGCGGCGCTCTCGGTGTCCCCGGCGTCGCGCAGCAGGAAGCCGAGCGCGCAGGCGGCCCGGGCCTCGCCGTCCTTGGCGGAGGTCAGGTACCAGCGCCCGGCCTCCTTGAGCTCGCCGCGCTTCTCCAGGATCGCGCCGAGGTGCAGCGCGGCCCGCCGGTGGCCGCGGGCGGCGGCCTGCCGGTACCACTGCTCGGCCTCGGCGGCCTCCGCGGCCCCGGTCTCCGTGTCGACACCGCCGTCGGGCTCGGTTCCCTCCTCGCGCGCGGCCGCCCTGCGGTCGAGCGCGCGGGCCAGCCGGTAGGCCGCCTCACGGTGCCCCCGCTCGGCGGCGGCCCGCATCCACTGCCCGGCGTCCGGGTCCCCCCGGTGCTCCAGCAGGTCGGCCAGTGCGTAGGCGCCGAGCGCATGGCCCTGTTCGGCGGACTGGCGCAGCCAGTACTCGGCGGCGGGTTCGTCGCCGCGCTCACGGTGGTGGCGGCCCAGCGCGTGGGCCGCGGCCGCGGATCCGGCGACCGCGGCGATCCGCCACCAGCCGGCCGCTTCCTCGGGGTAGCCGCGCTGGTGCAGCAGGACACCGAGGTTGTTGGCGGCGGCCCGGTCACCGGCGGCGGTGGCCGCGCGCAGCCGCGGCTCGGCTCCGTCGAGGTCGCCGCGGCGCAGCAGCATGGCACCGAGCACACTCATCGACTCGACGTCACCGGCCTCGGCCTGGAGCCGGTGACGTGCCTCCTCAGCGGCCTCAGCGGCCTCGTCGTGGGTCGGCTCCTCGCCCGAAGACTGCACAAATCGCCCTGTCTCGAACAGAGTTGCCTTGTCCCCCATAACGTCCATCGTCGCACCACCTGCAACCTGGGTACACCACGTATACCGCAGACCGTGAGGTCACTTCAGCGTTTTGTCGACATGCCCACAGAACGACAAGTCAAACACATCTCCCTCAACTCCCCGCAGCGGCGCGGCGACCCGGTCCACCGGTACATGCGTTCGCCGCCCGTCCGGACACCGGGCGCCGCTCGGCCGTACGCCGCGGGCGGTCCGGTGGTCCGGCGGTCTGTCCACGCGCACACGCGAAGGCCCGGATCCCAAGAGGATCCGGGCCTTCGACTTCAGTAGCGGGGACAGGATTTGAACCTGCGACCTCTGGGTTATGAGCCCAGCGAGCTACCGAGCTGCTCCACCCCGCGCCGTTGTGTTGAAACCCTATCACGGCGCGGGCCGGGCTGATCACCAGCTCTCGGTCGTCCGCCGGGGGATCATCCGCTCGGGCTGGAACTCCCGCTGGGGCTGGGACTGCTGCCGGTGCTCGGACTCGCCGTCGCGCCCGGACTCGGGCTGCTGCTCGCCGTCGCGCCACCGCCACCGGTCTTGCCCGCCTTGGACTGCGCCTCCTCGGCCCGCGCGAGCGCGTCCCGCAGTTCGTCCTGCGCCTTGCCGTACGCCGTCCAGTCGCCCTTCTTCAGGGCCTCCTGGCCCGCCGCGAAGGCCTTCTGGGCGTCGTCCAGCGCCGCTTGGACGGTGGGGTTGCCGGACGACGTCGGCGGCGAGGTCGTCCCGGTGTCCGAGGAGCCCGTACCGGAACCGTCCGTGCCGAAGACCTTGTCGAGCGCCTCGTCGAGGGTGTTCTCGAAGACGGTCCTGCCCTCGTAGGTGACCAACACCTTGCGCAGCAGTGGGTACTTGACGCCGGCACCGCGGACGTAGACCGGCTCCGCGTACAGCAGGCCGCCGTCCAGTGGCACGGTCAGCAGATTGCCGTACTCGACCTCGGAGTCGCCGCCCTTGAGGAGTTTGATGGCGGCCGCGATCTCCTGTTCGGAGTTGAACTTGCTCTGGACCTGTTTGGGTCCGTCGACGGTCGTACTGGTCGGCAGTTTCAGGATTCTGATCTTGCCGTAGTCCTTCGAACCGGCCTCGGAGTCGACCGACATGAACGCGCTCAGGTTGTCCCGGCCGTTGGGCGTGAACGTCGTCGACAGCGAGAACGTCTGGGCGCTCTGGTCCGGCATCTTCATGCTCAGGTAGTACGGCGGCACCGCGTCGCCCGACTTGTTGGTCGGGTCGTCGGGCACCTGCCACACCTCGCTGCCGGTCAGGAACGTCTGGGCGTCCGTCACGTGGTAGCGGGTGAGCAGTTCGCGCTGCACCTTGAACAGGTCCTGCGGGTAGCGGAGATGGTCCATCAGATCCTGGGAGATGGCGCTCTTGGGCTGCACCGTGCCCGGGAAGGCCTTCATCCAGGTCTTCAGCACCGGGTCCCCGGTGTCCCACTGGTAGAGCTTGACCTCGCCGGTGTACGCGTCGACGGTCGCCTTCACCGAGTTGCGGATGTAGTTGACCTGGTTCTGCTGGGCCACCACCGCGCGCGAGTTGTTGGTCGCGGTCAGCGAGTCGGCGGTGGTGTCGCCGAGGGTCGTACGGGAGGCGTAGGGATAGCCGTTCGACGTCGTGTAGGCGTCGACGATCCACTGGATACGGCCGTCCACGACCGCCGGGTACGCGTCGCCGTCGATGGTCAGCCAGGGGGCGACCGCCTCGACGCGCTCCTTGGGCGTGCGGTTGTAGAGGATCCGCGAGCCCTTGCCGATCGCGCCCGAGTACAGGATCTGCGGCTCGTTGAACGCCACCGCGTACGCGGCGCGGTTGATCGGGCTGGAGAGACTGACCCCGCTCTTGCCGGCGTAGCTGGTGAGTTTCTCACCGTTGTCGTCGGAGTAGTCGATCTCCTTCTGGGGACCGCCGACGATCGAGTACGTGTTGGTCTTCTCGCCGTAGTAGACGCGCTGCTGGTAGGTGCCCAGGTCGCCCGTGGACGGCAGGTCGGACTCGGTGAAGACGGGCTGGCCCTGGTCGTCGGCCTCGGTGCCCTTGGCGGCGACCACGCCGTAGCCGTGGGTGTAGCGGAAGTGGTCGTTGATCCAGTTGTTCTTCGGGATGCCGGCGAGGTTCAGCTCGCGCAGGCCGATGACGGTGTCCTGGACCTTGCCGTCCTTGGTGTAGCGGTCCACGTCCAGGTTGGTCGGGAACGCGTAGTAGTTCCGCATCTGCTGGAGCTGCTGGAACGTGGGCGACACGATGTTCGGGTCCATGATCCGGATGCTCGCCGTGTTGTCGACGTCGGCCCGGAGCTTGGTCTTGTCCGTGGTCGTGCTCGTGCCCTTGTACTCGGTGACCTGGGTGTCGTCGATGCCGTACGCCTCGCGGGTCGCCTTGAGGTTCTTCTGGACGTACGGGGCTTCCTTGGCCTGCTCGTTGGGCTGGACCTGGAACTTCTGGACGATCGCCGGGTAGAGGCCGCCGATGAGGATCGCCGAGAGGACCATCAGGCCGAAGCCGATGACGGGCAGCTGCCAGGTGCGTCGCCACAGCGTGGCGAAGAACAGCAGCGCGCAGATGACGGCGATGCAGAACAGGATCGTCTTGGCGGGCAGATAGGCGTTCGCGTCGACGTACCTCAGGCCCGTCCAGTTGCCGGTGGCCTTGAAGTCGCTTGACTTGACGGCCAGTCCGTAGCGGTCGAGCCAGTAGGCGACCGCCTTCAGGGCGACGAAGAGGCCGAGCAGCACCGAGAGGTGCCCGGTCGCGGCACCGGTGGCACGCGCTCCGGGGCTGGTGACGCGCAGCCCGCCGTACAGGTAGTGGGTGAGCGCGGCGGCGATGAGGGAGAGGATCGCGGTGGCGAAGCCGAAGCCCAGCAGGAAGCGGTACCAGGGCAGGTCGAAGGCGTAGAAGGAGACGTCGAGGTGGAACTGCGGGTCCTTCTGGTGGAAGGGCACGCCGTTGACCCACATCAGCCAGGTGCGCCACTGTCCGGCCGCGGAAGCGCCGGCGATCAGCCCGACCAGCGCGGTGACCGCGAGCAGCAGCCACTTCTTGTACGGCGCGATGCCCATCCGGTAGCGGTCGAGGCTCTGCTGTTCCATGGACATGGCGCTCAGCGGGGGACGCAGCCGGTGCGCCAGCCAGATGTTGAAGCCCACCGCGGCCGCCATCAGCAGACCGAAGACGGAGAACAGCCCGATCTTGGTCCACAGGGTGGTGGTGAACACCGAGGAGTAGTGCACCGACCGGTACCAGAGCCAGTCCGTCCAGAAGCCCGCGAACATGGTGAACGCCATGCCGAGCGCGGCAAGGACGCCCAGTGTCAGGAGCAGGGTCCGCACCCGCCTGGACGGACGTCCGGTCGCTCTGATCCGTGGCCCCGTCGGGCCTCCGCCGCGGTCCGGCATCTGGAAAGCCAAGGTGCGCACCTCGAAGTTCGCTGTTTGATCCGCTGTTGATCGGCTGTTGTTGCGTCAGGCCCTCTTGTTCGCGGGCCGGACGTGTCCCCCCGTGATCGCGGGGCCACACCTATGCAACTTACTCACCGCTTACTCGGTTCCCGATTCCGGCCATGAACGAGGCAGGATTGTGACCATGTCCAACACTCCCATGGCAGCGAACCCGCTCACCCGGGCGGTTCTAGAGATCGACGAGTACGCCTCCGGCCTCGGCTGGGACCAGCCCGCTCGTCTCTTCGCCCTCGTCGACACCGCGCGGCTGCGCGTCCAGGAACCGGCCCTCGCCGCCCAGCTCGGTCTGGAGGAGGAGTCCGCGACCACCGGTCTCACCCCGATCGAGCAGGACGAAGTGCCAACGGACAAGGCGCTGGACGAGTTCCTCGGCACCATCGCCTGGCCGGACGCGGTGGTCGGCTGCGCGCTCACGGTGGAGCGGCTGATGCTGCCGCCGTCCGCCGAGTCCCAGGTCCCCGAGGGGCTGAGCGAGGCGAAGCTGGCCAAGTGGGTGGCGAGCCATCCCGAGCGCCAGGAGGTCCGGATGACGGTCGCGGTGCTGCGCGACGGCGGCCGCGACGCCGCGGTACGGCTGCGCGAGAAGGACTCGCCGACGGAGGTGCTCACCGGTCCCGACCTGGTCCCGGGCCTGGCGGACGCGCTGAGGGCGACCTTCGAGGACTGAGCCCGCCACCGGACGGCAGCCGGGGGCGCCCCTCGTCACGAAGGGCGCCCCCGGCTGTGTGTACGACTCCGTGTATGCCTCTGTGGACGGCTGTGCGTAAGCCTGCTCAACCCTTGGCTGTGCACTTCGGCAGGGCGCCGGTGTCGCCGCCGCGGATGTCCTTGAGGGCGCCGAGGGCGTCGCCGATGGTCTTCACCTTGACGAGGGTGAGCCCGCTCGGGGTGTCCTTGGCGGCCTCCGCGCAGTTGTCGGCCGGGGTCAGGAAGTACTGGGCGCCCTTGCTGCGCGCGCCGATGGTCTTCATCGAGATGCCGCCGATCGGGCCGACCGTGCCGTCGTCGTCGATGGTGCCGGTGCCGGCGACGAACTTGCCGCCGGTGAGGCTGCCCGGGGTGAGCTTGTCGTAGATCCCGAGCGAGAACATCAGCCCCGCGCTCGGTCCGCCGACATCGGCGAGCTTGATGTCGATGGAGAACGGGAACGTGTGATCGGTCCCGGCGGAGATCCCGACGATGGCGCGCTTCGCGCCGCTGTCGTCGGAGGTGGTCGTGGTGACCGTGACCTTCTCGGTCTTGGTGGCCGTCTTGTTCGCCTTCTCGGCGGCGGCCTGCTCCTTGGCCGGCACGACGGTGAAGACCACGTCCTGGCCGGGCTTGTGCTTGGTCACCAGCGTGGCGACGTCGGTCGGCTGCTTGACCACGGTGCCGTCGACGGCCTTGATCACGTCACCGGCGTGCAGCCTGCCCTCGGCGGGCGAGCCCTTGAGGACCGTGGAGACGATCACCCAGGACTTCACCGGGACGTCCAGCTCCTTCAGCGCGGCGACCTTGGCGCTCTCCTGGGACTGGCTGAACTCCTCGGCGTTCTCCTGGGTGGACTGCTGCTCCGTCTTGCCGTCCGGGTAGAGCGTGTCGTGCGGCACGACCTTGTTGTCGTGCGAGAGCCACCCGTAGACGGCCTCGAGGAGGTTCATCTTGTAGTCGGCGCTGGTGACCCGCACCGTGGTCATGTTCAGGTGCCCGGAGGTCGCGTAGGTCTTGTGGCCGGAGATCTGCAGCACCGGCTCGCCGTCGTGGTCCCCGAGCGTGTTCACGGTCGGGCCGGGAGACATCTCCGAGTACGGCACGTTGATGAGCACTCCGGCGCACAGGAGTGCGATCAGCATCAGGGTGGAGGCGAGCATCGTCGCGGTGCGGCGTGGCATGCCAAGACAGTACGGGACGGGTCTGTCAGCGCACCGTCAGGGCTACCCGTCACATGCGCCCCGGCCGCGCTCAGCCGCCGGAGCGGGACTTCTCCATGGCCTCGCGGAAGCGTGCGTACCCGTCGAGTTCCGGCCCGTCGCTGCGCGCCCTCCTGGTCCGGTTGGCCCAGCTGCCCCACACACCGGCACCGACCGCCGCCACCAGCGGAATCAGCAACCAGACGAGCGCCGCCATGCTGACCTCCCAACCCCATGAGCGTCCGCGACTGACTGATCAACAGATTAATCACCAGCACTGACAACGCTCACGCGAGGGGTACGGTTACGCAAGCGGAGCCCGGACAGGGGCCCTTCAGCAGGCCCCCACCCATTCCTCCGTCCCATCCGAGAACTTCTGGTGCTTCCAGATGGGCACCTCGTGCTTGAGGTCGTCGATCAGCTTTCGACAAGCTTCGAAGGCGTCCCCCCGATGCGGACACGACACACCGACGACCACGGCTAGATCACCCACCCGCAGGTCCCCCACCCGATGCACGGCGGCCAGGGCCCGCACCGGGTACTCGGCGACGACCTTCTCGGCGATCCGCCGCATCTCGTCCTCGGCACTGGGATGGCACGAATACCCGAGCGCGTCCACGTCGGCGCCCCCGTCATGGTTCCGCACCGTCCCCACGAACAGCGCGATCCCACCGGCCGCGTCGTCCCCCACGGCCGCGAACACCTCGTCCACGGACAGCGCACTCTCCCGGATCCCGATCAGCTTCACGGGATCCGCGGCGCCCCGCTCCCCAGGATGATCACTCACAGCAGCCATACCCCCATCCTGCCGCACGTCCACGACCACACGGAATACAACCAACACCAGGCACACACGCGTGCGCCCTTGGAGACTCCTACAGCGGCGGTTCCCACTCCCAGCCCACCCGGCGCCTGAGCACGACGACCGACCGCCACCCCATCTCAGCCCACCGGACGCCTGAGCACGACGACCGACCGCCACCCCATCTCAGCCTCTCCGGCGCTTGAGCACGACGACGGGTCCACACCCCCACCCTCCAACCCGTCCGGCGTTCGACGACGACCGGCCCGCCCCCAACCTCCAACCCGTCAGCCGTTCGAGGACGACGACCGGCCCGCCCCCACCCTCCAACCCGTCCGCCGTTCGACGACGACCGGCCCGCCCCCACTCCCCAGCCCGTCCGGCGTTTGAGGACGAGGCCGGAGGCCGATGCGGGGGTCCGGGGGCGGCAGCCCCCGATACGGGCGGTCGCAGGGGGCCCACCCCCTGGAGGACGGGACGGGTAGGGGCGGCGGGGGCGAGAAAACCCACGCCCGCCCTCAGATCCGCCGCCGAGCCTTCCGCGCCCGCCGCACCACGGCCGCCGCCCCCAGCAACGCCACCGTCGCCCCCGCCGCCCCCGCGGCCGTCGCGTCCTTCCGCCCCAGCCGCCGCCCCACCACCGTGTGCCGCCCGGCCACCTCCGCCAGCAGCTCGGCCAGCACCTCCTCGTTCGTCCACCCCGGCCGCCACCCGGCGTCATGCAGCCGGCTCCCGCTCACCACCCACGGATACATCGTGTACGCGAGGTCCCCGGCCGGCGACGGCGTCAGACCGATCCGGTGCAGCCGGGCCGCCGCCCCCAGCGCCACCGCCGACGGCAGTTCCATCCGCCGCGTCCCGCTGAGCTCCTCGACCTCCTCCTGCTCCAGCCACCCGTCGCACCCGACGGCGAGCTCCCCGTCGACCTTCTCCAGGACCGCGTACTCCAGCGCACTGCACAGGTCCTCGACATGGCAGAACTGCCAGGCAGGCCGCGACCCGGCGACGACGAGCAGCCGGGGCGACTCGAAATACCTGGTCAGAGCCGTGTCGGTGCCCCCGACCAGCACCGCGGGGCGCACGACGGTGACATTGAGCCCCGGATGCGCGCGGGGCGCCCGGCGCGCGAGCCGCTCGATCTCCAGGAGGTCGCCGACCCCGGTGGCCTCGGCGGTGGCACGCAGCTCCGCGTCCTCCGACAGCGGCAGCTCGTTGTCCGGCAGCGCACCGTAGACCATCGCGGAGGTGCACAGCACCGCGCGGTGCACCCCGGCCGCGGCCGCCGCGGTCAGCACGGTCTGCGTCCCGCGCACGTTGTAGGCCGTACGAGCCGCCGGATCGGTCTCCAGGTCCAGGTCGAGCGCGAGATGCACCACCACGTCGGCCCCGCGCAGCTTGTCCGCGATGGCCGGGTCCCGCACGTCGAGGATGTGCCACTGGGCGGCCGCGCACTCCCCGCGCCGCTCGTCGATGGCGATGACCTGCCTGACCTCCTCGGACGCGGCCAGCCGCTCGGTGAGCAGCGCGCCGACCCCGGTCGCGGCACCGGTGACGGCGACGACGGGCCCGCGCACGGCGGGAGGGGTTGAGTGGTTTCGCGCTGCGCGAACCTGCGGATCTGGGGAACTCACCGGGCGTCTCCAGCGGTTGTCTTCAGTACGAGCGTGAGTGACGCGTACGTACCAGGTGGCATCCATCCTGCCGCAGGCCGACTGTCGGCGAAGCACTGAGGCCCGATCGGGTCGGGGTGTCTACGCTGGGTGGTGTTGTCGGGCAGCCGCGCCGCCGGAGAGAACCGGTGGCCTTACCAGCCGAGGATTCCCGTGAGTGACACCCCATTCGGTTTCGGCCTTCCGCCGGAGGAGCCGGAAGACGGCGACGAGGGCAAGAAGAAGGACCAGCAGAGCGGTGGTGGGCAGGGACCGGCCAACCCGTTCGGTTTCGGCACCCCCGGGGCCGGCGGCTTCGGCGGCCCTGGCGCCGACAATCCGTTCGCTGCCATGTTCGGTTCGCTGAACCCCACCGACCTGGGCGCGGCCTTCCAGCAGCTGGGCCAGATGCTCTCGTACGAGGGCGGCCCGGTGAACTGGGACATGGCCAAGCAGATCGCCCGCCAGACGGTCTCCCAGGGCACCTCGGACGGCGTCAAGGACGCCAGCGTGGGTCCGGCCGAGCGCACCGCGGTCCAGGAGGCCGTCCGGCTCGCCGACCTGTGGCTGGACGACGCGACGTCGCTGCCGTCGGGTTCCGGTTCGGCCGTGGCGTGGTCGCGCGCGGAGTGGGTCGAGGCGACGCTGCCCGCCTGGCAGGAGCTGGTCGATCCGGTCGCCGAGCGGGTGGGGGCCGCGATGGGCGACGTCCTGCCGGAGGAGATGCAGGCCATGGCCGGCCCGCTGATCGGGATGATGCGCTCGATGGGCGGCGCCATGTTCGGCACCCAGATCGGGCAGGCCGTGGGCGTGCTCGCGGGCGAGGTCGTCGGGTCGACCGACATCGGGCTGCCGCTGACCCGGGCCGGCAAGGCCGCGCTGCTCCCGGTGAACATCGAGGCGTTCGGCAAGGACCTCGGCGTGCCCAAGGAGGAGGTGCGGCTGTACCTCGCGCTGCGCGAGGCGGCCCACCAGCGCCTGTTCGCGCACGTGCCGTGGCTGCGCTCGCACCTGTTCGGCGCGGTCGACGGGTACGCGCGCGGCATCAAGGTCGACACCGCCAAGCTGGAGGACGTCGTCGGTCAGTTCGACCCGCAGAACCCCGAGCAGCTGCAGGACGCGCTTCAGCAGGGCATGTTCCAGCCGGAGGACACCCCCGAGCAGAAGGCCGCCCTGGCCCGTCTGGAGACGGCTCTGGCCCTCGTCGAGGGCTGGGTCGACGCGGTGGTCCACGCGGCCGCGAAGCCGCGTCTGTCGTCCGCCGACGCGTTGCGCGAGACCCTGCGCCGCCGCCGGGCCACGGGCGGCCCCGCGGAGCAGACCTTCGCCACGCTGATCGGCCTGGAGCTGCGTCCGCGCCGGCTGCGCGACGCCTCCCGCCTGTGGGCCTCGCTCACCGACGCGCGCGGCGTCGACGGCCGGGACGGCCTCTGGGCGCACCCGGACATGCTGCCGACGGCGTCCGACCTGGACGACCCGGACGGCTTCGTGCACCGCGAGCAGCTGGACTTCTCCGAGCTGGACAAGATGCTCGGCGAGGCCGCGCAGAAGCCCGACCTGCGCAAGAAGGACGCCCAGGACAAGGGCGAGCAGGACAAGGGCGACGACACCGAGTGAGCCTGCACGACGACGCGGTCCTCGTCCTCAAGGGGTACGAGGACCAGGACGAGCTGCGCCAGACCTACCTCGACCACCTCGCAGCACACCCGGACGGGATGTGGAAGGCCTGTCCTGCCGGTCATGTCACGGCGAGCGCGCTGGTCGTCGACCCCGAGCACGGGCGGGTGCTGCTGACCCTGCACAGGAAGCTGCGGATGTGGCTGCAGATGGGCGGCCACTGCGAGCCGGGGGACGCCACGCTGGCGGCCGCGGCGCTGCGGGAGGCGACGGAGGAGTCCGGCATCCCCGGGCTGACGCTGCTGCCGGGCGGCCCGGTGCGCCTGGACCGGCATCCGATCCCGGCACCGTGCCACTGGCACTTCGACGTCCAGTACGCGGCCCTCGCCCCGCGCGGCGCCGCCCACGTGATCAGCGACGAGTCCCTCGACCTGCGCTGGTTCACCTACGACGAGGTGCCGGAGGTCGCCGACGACTCGGTCGTACGGCTGCTGGAAGGAACTCGGGCGCGGCTCTGACCTGGGACTTCGGGAGCTGCCGGCGCATGTCGGCGCATGTGTAAGGGGTGCCCGCCGCTGCGGGCGCCCCTTACACATGGGCTCTCAGCTCCAGACGTTGCCCTGGTTCGCGCCGCGCGCTCCCTGCTGGCCCATACCGAACTGGGCGGCGATGCCCTGGCCGATCTGGGCGTGCTGCGGCGGCAGCAGTTCACTCGGCTGGACCAACGCGAAGCCACTTCCCATGAAGCTCAGCTCCCAGCCCTCGCCGGTGCTGCCGCGGCGCCGCCACACGCCCGAGGAATGCGTCTGAGCCTGCATCTGGACGCGCAGCCCGGTGGACCAGGCGACGATCGCGTCGGCGTCGCAGTTCACGTACTTGTCGGGCGTGACCTGCATCAGCAGCGGCGCGCCCGAGGTCATCAGGGCGACCTGACCGCGTCCGGTGATGTTGAGCTGGTACTTCCCGGACCCGGAGATGCCGTAGAGGCTGTCGACGGCGACGACCTCGTAGTGCAGCGAGGAGTCCATGGCGAGGACGTAGCCGCTGTCCACGGTCAGGCCGTCCTGCTCGACGTCCAGGACGTGGATGTGCTGGGCCAGGTTGGCGAAGTAGACCGTGCCCTGCCCGTGGCAGCGCATCAGGTCGAGGCCCTCGCCGGTGTACGCACGTGCGCGTGCCTGGCCGTGGCCCTGGTACTCGGCGTCGAACTCGACGAGCCCCTGGTAGGCGACCATGGTGCCCTTGCGGGCGAGGACGTCGTCGTGGCCCTCCAGGACGACCCGCAGCATCTGCTTGTTCTGCAGGCTGTAGCGGTCCCGGACCTGGGAGTCGTTGAAGGCGAAAAGCGGGCTCTGCATGGTTTCCTGACTCCCCCTCAGCCCCGGAACCGGAGGCGGTCGGTGCTGTCCTCGCTGGGCTGGACGACGACGATGCCCTGGCCGGAGAAGGCCATCTGGTAGGCCTCGCCGCTGCCCCGGCCGATCAGCGCCTGCGCCTTGAAGCTGCGCTTGCCCTTCACCTTGAGGTTCGGGGACCAGGCGACCAGTGCGTCCGGGTCGACGTACGTCTCGTCCTCGCCACCGCCGCAGTCGACGACGATCGGCTTGCCGCGGGAGGTCAGCGCGACCCAGCCCTGTCCGGAGATCTTGGTGTTCCACAGGCCCTGGCCGGCGAACTTCGCGAGCCCCTTGACCCGCTCCACGCCCCACGTCAGATGCGCGTCGAAGGCGAGCAGGTTGGTGGCGTTGACGGAGATCCCGTCGCCGTTGAGGTTGATGACGACGACGTTCGCACCGTAGTCGGCGAGGTAGAGCAGGCCGTCGCCGGAGCACTTCATCAGCGGCGCGCCCTCGCCGGTCACCCAGTCCCGGGCGATCTGGCGGACGGCCGGCGGGTTGGGCTCGTACTGGACGAAGCCCTCGTAGGCGACCATCGACCCCACGCGCGCGAGGAGGTCGTTCCCGGTCTGCATGGCGACCTTCAGCATGTGGTCGCCGTGGTTCTCCATGCGGGCGGTGACGGGTGCGGGGGCGTAGCCCGCGAGCGGCTGGTTCATGACGGGCTCCCTCAGACCTCGTACGGCTGGACGACGATGAAGTTGCCGGGCGCACCCCGGAACTGCAGGTTGACGCTCTCCCCGGTGTCGCCCGGGTAGGCGTTGCGCCGCATCCGCACCTGGCTGGAGACGATCACCTGGGAGGCCGCGGACCAGGCGACCACGGCGTTGCAGTCGGCGAACGTCGTCGGCGTCACGGGCAGCACGACGGGCGTGCCGTGCGTCTTGACGACGATGGTGCCGGTGCCCTGGAACTGCATCGTGAACAGCGCGCCGCCGGGGATGCCGTGCCCCTCGATCCGGCGGACCTCGTACTGGAGGCTTTCGTCGAAGGCGAGGACGCTCTCGGCGGAGACGCAGATCGCGTCGCCCTGGAGCTCGATGGGGTGCAGGTGCGCGGAGTTCTCCGCGAGGAACACCTGGCCGTGGCCGGTGCAGCGCATCAGCTGCATCTCCTGGCCGGTGGCGTTGCCCACGATCCGGCCGGCGAACCCGGCGCCCTTGTAGCTGAAGTCGACCTTGCCCTGGTAGAGCACCATGCTGCCCTGCCGGGCCAGCACCGGCTGCCCGCCCATCCCGAGGTCGACGCGGACGAGCTTGCTGTTCTGCAGGGTCCAGCGCTGCCCGGTGGGCGTCTCCTTGAACTTCTGGAGCGCGGCACCGACACCGGCACCGCCCTGGGGAGCTCCCTGCGGGACCGCATAGCCCTGCTGCCCGGGGACCTGTCCGAACGACGGCTGCCGGCCGTAGCCCGGGGGCGGGGTCGGGGCCTGGGGCGGCTGCGGGTATCCGGGCGGCGGGCCCGGGGTCTGCGGGGGCGCCGGGGGCTGGCCGTAGCCGGGCGGGGCGGGCGGCTGGCCGTAGGGCGCGGGCGCCGGGGACGGGGGCGGCACCATGCCGGGCGCCTGCGGGGTCAACGGGGCGATGACCGTGGGCGCATGGTGCACATGCGAAGCCGGCGCCGGACCGGGCGCAGGCGGCGGGGTGAAGCCCTGGGGGGCGGGTGCGGGCGGCGGGGCCGGCGCGGGAGCCGGCGCGGGCGCGGGCGGAACGCCGAACGCGGGCGGCGCGAAGCCGGGCGCGGACCCGGTCTGCGGCTGCTGCGGTTCCGGCGCGGCGGGCGCCTCCTCCTCCAGCACCTCGCCGCCGAAGTTCTTCAGCAGCGCCTCCAGGCCGCCGTCGAAGCCCTGGCCGACGGCGGCGAAGCGCCACACGTCCTTCAGGTAGAAGTCGCCCAGCATCACGGCGCGCTCGGTGGAGAACTCCGAGCCGTTGAAGGAGTACCGGGCCACCTCCTCGCCGCCCGCGACGATCCGGATGTACCCGGGCGCGATCTGCGACATCTGCCCGGCGCCGTCGATGGTCGCCGTGAACGCCAGCTTCTGGATCCGCGGAGGGATCCGGTCCAGCGTGACCCGGAAGGACTCCGTGTCACCCGCCTGCGTACCCAGCAGCTGGATGGACTCCTCGGGTGACTTCGGCTGGTTGAAGAAGACGAAGTAGCGGTCGTCCGACAGCCGTTCGTCGGCGTCGAGGCCGAAGCAGCTGATGTCGAACGTCAGCCCGGGACCGGAGATCTGCACGCCTACGTACAGATCGGTACCGGCCGTGAGGTCGCTGATCCTGGCCTTGTGGCCGCGTTGGAATTCCCTGGCCATGCGTGACGACCGTCCCCCATCCCGAATGCGAGTGCGTCGCGCCAGGCTAACGGCTAACTCGGACATCGGAAGAAGTCGGTACAGACCCGGTACACAACCGCGTTCAACGGCCCCGGAGGGAGCGTTCCCGGGCTGGGTCACTCATCGCGCGCACCGGGCAGGTGGGGCAGCCGGCCCGCCGCGACCACCCCTTCGAGGTAGCCGCGGGCGCGCTCGGTCCGCGGGTAGGCCTCAAGCAGCCGCCAGAACCGGGGCCCGTGCCCCGGCACCAGCAGATGCGCCAGTTCATGGCAGAGGACGTAGTCGACGACGTACTCGGGCATGCCCTGGAGGCGGTGCGAGAGCCGGATGCTGCCCTCGGAGGGGGTGCACGAGCCCCAGCGGGTGTTCTGGTTGGTGACCCAGCGCACCGAGGCGGGGCGGGCCCGGCCGCCGAAGTACTGGGCCGACAGCCAGTCGGCGCGCTCGGCCAGTTCGGCGTCGCCCAGCACTCGCTTGCTCTCCTGGGCGGCGAGTTTGTTGAGCATGACGGTCACCCAGCGTTTCTCCTCCGCCTCGGACATCCGGGCGGGGATCAGCACGACGGTGCGATCGCCCTCGCGGTACGCGGAAACGGTCCGGCGGCGCCGGGCACTCCTGCGAACCTCGATCGCGCTCGCCCCCAAGCCGCTGGGCGGCTGGCTCGTCGTGCTGCGCTGTGGCTTTCCGGCGCGGTGCAGTGGGTCGGCGGGCACGCCCCGACGTTACCCGCTGCCCACGGGGGAAGTCCCGGGTCCGGAACGGTTCGGTGCCGATCCCCCACCATGCGTCTGATTTGTACGACGAATACCCACCGCCTGTGGACAACTTTCGGCGGCCGCCCGACGGCCCGGGCATGCTGGCAGTCGTCGGCGGAGCAGGACCGGCTCCATCGGCACACGGGGACATTCTGTGACCTTTCGACGGCTACGGGGGCCTGACATGCATCCGTTGGTGAAGCCCGCGCTGCGGCGCGGCTGGCGCGACCTCAACACCGTGCAGTTCGGGATGACTCCCGCGCACGCGATGACACTGGGGCCGATGGACACCGCGACCGGGAGCTTCCTCGACCTGCTCGACGGCGCCCGCGGGCTTGGGCTGCTACGGGAGGAGGGGCGCCGCATGGACCTGCCGGACGGCCATGTCGACGCGCTCGTGGACCGGCTGTCCCGGGCCGGGCTCGTCGACGACGCACAGGGCGGCGGGCCCACGGCGCAGGCGTTGCGGGAGAAGAAGGAGGTGCTGGAGCGGCTGGGCCCCGATCTCGCCTCGCTCTCCCTGATCACTCCGGAGCCGGGCGGCGCGATCGGCCGGCTGGCGGCCCGCCGGGCACTGCGGGTGCAGGTGCAGGGCGCGGGCCGGGTCGGTGTCACGCTGGCCGCGTTGCTCTCGGGCGCGGGCGTCGGCGAGGTCGACGTACGGGACGTGGGCCGGGTCCAGCCGTGGGACGTGGCGCCGGGCGGGCTCCCGGCGGAGGCGGTCGGCGAGCGCCGTACCGAGGCCGCGCGTCGAGTCGTCCGCAGGGCGTCCCCGGACCGGCCGCCTCGCCGCCCCGACCCGGCCGCGGCGGAGCCCGGCCTGGCACTGGTGATCATCGCCCCGCGCGACGACGTCCTGGTGCACGCCCCGGACGCGCGCGCCGCCGAGCCGCTCGTGGCCGCCGGGACCCCGCACCTCTACACGGGTGTCGTGGAGGGCACCGGCGTGGTCGGCCCCCTCGTCCTGCCCGGTGGGACGGGCTGCGCCCGTTGTCTGCACGAGCACCGCACGGACCGGGACCCGGCCTGGCCGCGCCTGGTCGCCCAGTGGCGGTCCGGACAGGCCCGCCGGATGGGCGCCTGCGACCAGACGCTGGCGGCGGCCGTGGCGGGGCTGGCCGCCGCGCACGCCCTGGCCTTCCTCGACGGGGAGTCGCCGGCTGCCGAGGGAGCACGCTGGGAGGCGTCCGTGCCCGTTCTGCACTGGCACGCGCGACCGGTCTGGCCGCATCCGGCATGCCCGTGCGGAGCCGCGGAGAAAGCTAAGGGGGAACACTCCTCAACCAACGGGGATCCACACGCGACAATGGTGGGGCAACGGCCGTCGGCGCAGCGACGAGAGCACGCGGACGCGGCGCGGCCGACTGGGACTTGGAGGGCGCATGTCTGATCTTCCCCGGAAGGCGGTCACCCGGACCGCCAAACTCGCCGCGCTCCCGCTCGGCTTCGCCGGCCGGGCGACCTGGGGCCTGGGCAAGCGCATCGTGGGCGAGTCCGCGGAGATCGTCGGCCGGGAGCTCCAGCAGCGCACGGCGGAGCAGTTGTTCAAGGTCCTGGGCGAGTTGAAGGGAGGGGCGATGAAGTTCGGGCAGGCGCTGTCCGTCTTCGAGTCAGCCCTCCCGGAGGAGGTCGCCGGGCCCTACCGGGCGGCCCTCACCAAGCTCCAGGACGCCGCCCCGCCGATGCCGACCCGCACCATGCACGCGGTGCTCACCGAACGCCTCGGGGAGGACTGGCGGGAGCTGTTCCTGGAGTTCGACGACAGGCCCTCGGCGGCGGCCTCGATCGGGCAGGTGCACCGGGCCGTGTGGCGGGACGGCCGGGCGGTGGCGGTCAAGGTGCAGTACCCGGGTGCCGGCGAGGCCCTGCTCTCCGATCTCGGACAACTGAGCCGTTTCGCCCGCCTGTTGGGTCCGCTGATCCCGGGTATGGACATCAAGCCGCTGATCGCGGAGCTGCGTGACCGGGTCTCCGAGGAACTGGACTACTCGCTGGAGGCGCGGGCCCAGGCGGCGCACGCGGAGGAGTTCGCGGGCGACCCCGACGTGGTGGTGCCGGGGGTGGTGCACCAGTGCGACCAGGTGCTGGTCACGGAGTGGATCGACGGAATACCGCTCTCCGAGATCATCTCGGAGGGTACCCGGGAGCAGCGCGACCGGGCCGGTCAGCTCCTCGCCCGCTTCCTGTTCTCGGGACCCGCCCGCACCGGCCTGCTGCACGCCGACCCGCACCCCGGCAATTTCCGCCTGCTGCCCGGCGGGCCGGAGGACGAGGAGGAGTGGCGGCTCGGCGTACTGGACTTCGGCACCGTCGACCGGCTCCCCGGCGGACTGCCCAGCCCGATCGGCGACTCGCTGCGGATGACGCTGGACAACGACGCCGAGGCGGTCTACGAGCTGCTGTGCGCGGAGGGGTTCGTCAAGGAGTCCATAGAGCTGGACCCCGACGCCGTCCTGGACTACCTGCTGCCGATCATCGAACCGGCCCAGGTCGACGAGTTCACCTTCACCCGCAACTGGATGCGCAGCCAGGCCGCCCGCATCGCCGACCCCCGCAACCCCGCCCACCAGCTGGGCAAGCAGCTCAACCTGCCGCCGGCCTACCTCCTGATACACCGGGTGACCCTGAGCACCATCGGCGTGCTGTGCCAGCTGGGCGCGACGGTGCGGCTGCGGGAGGAACTGGAGGCCTGGCTGCCCGGGTTCGTGCCCGAGGAGCAGACCGAGGCCGCCGTGGAGGCGCAGTAGGGGACGGATTCACCACCAGGACGAGTCGAGCCGGCCCTCGATCGCCCGGAGGTTGTCCCTGGAGCAGGCCTCGCAGAAGAACTGGCGGACGCCGTTCTCCACGGAGCAGGTCCAGGTGACGGGCGGGGGGCCGTCGGCCGGAGTGCCGCAGCGGGCGCACACGAGCGGGTGGGGCTCCGTGGCGGAGCCGCCGTGATCACTGCCTCCGGGAAGACTCGTCACCTGGTGACGATAACTCCGCCACGGGAGAATCAGCGGGCACAACGCACCGCGGGGGCCGGTCCGTTCGGCCGGACCGGCCCCCGCGGGGAGCTTTCGCCTCCCGGGATCGGGAGGCCACCGCTTCAGGTGTACTGGATTACTGCATCACGGCCATGGCGAGCGCACGGCGGGCACGCATCGAGGCGCGCTCGGCCCGGCGCTGCATCCGGCGAGCGGTCGCCAGGCGCACGGCCTGGCGTTCCCGCTCGGCCTCGTGCAGTCGCTCGTGCATATGCGCACGAGCCAGGGCTTCTGGGATGAGTTGCATCTCTCGGGTCCTGTTCTGACGCGAGCCGGTGTCGGTACCGGCGGTGGTGAAGTCTGGGATCGCGGAGCCTGCGGGCTCGCTGGTGGACGGCTTCATCGGGGCCTGCTTCTTGGGATCGTGCGTGAGGGGACGGTCGATCGTTCCGTGGATGTTCATGCCGTGACCGGGTTCTTGCGCGGGCGGCCACGCGGCCGCTTCCGGGCGACGACGACGCCCTGGACGAACAGCTCGCCACCCCAGACGCCCCAGGGCTCACGCCGCTCCTTGGCCCCGGCGAGGCAGGCCTCGATCAGCGGGCAGGTGCGGCAGAGGGACTTGGCGTACTCGACGTCCGCCGGCGACTCGGCGAAGAAGACCTCCGGGTCGTAGGAGCGGCAGGGGACGGGTACGCCGAGGTTCTCGATGGCGTCGTCGAGCGCGGTGAGCGCGGTGAGCGGGATCAAGGTGGAGTCCTCCGTGAGGCCGGGCGGGGGGATCGTTTCGGAAGGCGGTACGGACGGGGCGTGCGCTTCGAGTTGCACGGCTGTTCTTCCTCGTCTGGTCGTGCCGGTCGGGTTGGACCGGTTGGCGGCTGGTACCGGGTTCTGCTCTTGCCCCGAGGCCCCTTCGGTCCGCTCTCCCCGTTCGGGGAAAACAGAAGGGCCGCGGATCCCGGATGGGGTTCCGCGGCCCTGAAGGCGCCGGCCTGATCGATCAGGCTGGATCACTCCAGGGTTCTGGCCCACGGAAGGCCCACATCAGGTGGTGCTGCGTCTGCTTCCGGCTTCCGGCACCGGCTGCCGCAAAGGCATAGGCGTGCGCCTGTGCCGCTACTGCTTCCAGTGCCTTCGTCGGTCGCTCATTGCGCTCACGGACGGGAAGGCCCGCGAGAGAAACGGAGGACGCCGGACGCACGGCAGGAATGCCGGACAGACCGGTGCCCAGGTAAGAGACGCCGAGCATGCACACGGAGACGGCCGAGAGATCGGTCATTTTGGCCGCGCTGATGTTGGTCTCGATGCTGATCACTGGACTCGCCTCCTCTCGGCGTCTGGGGGACCGGTGTTGAGCCGATCCGTTCGGATATGCAAGTACAACACGGAACCGGGCCTTCGAGAAGGCCGCCGTTTCCGTGCCTAGAACCTATGGGGATTGCCGGGGCATGCGCAAACTATTTTTTCGACGAGTTCGCATCAGTCCCCCACTTCTTCTCCCCCGGGCGCCTGGCCTGCGCAGATGGCCAGGACATCGGCGCCGTAGCGGTTGAGCTTGCGCATGCCGACACCGGGGATGCGGGCCAACTCCCGGTCGTCGTCCGGAGCGCTCTCGGCGATGGCCATCAACGTCCTGTCGGTGAAGACGCAGAAGGCGGGCTGGCCGCTGAGCCGGGCCTGGTCGGCACGCCATTCACGCAGCCGCTCGTAGAGGCCCTCGTCCATGTCGGACGGGCAGCCGTCGCAGCGCATCAGCTTCATCTCGCCGGCGTCGTTCAGCGTGCGTCCGCAGACCCGGCAACGGGCGGGGCTGCGCTGGGTGCGCCGGGGCGCGGCCGCTGGGCCGCCGGTGAAGCCGCGTTCGACACCTCCGCCGCCCGCACCGCCACCGCGGCCGACGGTGCCCGTCGAGCCGGGGCGCAGCCCGTCCAGGAAGTGGCTGGGCCTGCGGCCGGGTCTGCCGCCGGGGGTGCGGGAGAGCGACCAGGAGACGTGGAGCCGCTCCCTGGCGCGGGTCACGCCGACGTAGAGGAGGCGGCGTTCCTCCTCGATCTGTTCGTCGGTCTTGGCGTAGGTGATCGGCATCATGCCCTCGGCGACGCCGACCAGGAAGACCACGTCCCACTCCAGGCCCTTCGCCGAGTGCAGGGAGGCGAGGGTGACGCCCTGGACGGTCGGGGCGTGCTGGGCGTTCGCCCGCTCGTCGAGTTCGGCGACGAAGTCGGCGAGGGTGGCCGCGGGCCGGGCGGCGGCGACGTCGTGGGCGAGGTTGACCAGGGCGGCCAGCGACTCCCAGCGCTCCCGGACCGCGCCGGAGCCGGCCGGTGGCGCGGTGGTCCAGCCCTCTCCGGAGAGGACGGCGCGCACCTGGGAGGGCAGGTCCACGGTGTCGTCGAGCAGCGCGTCATTGCCGCCGAAGCGGGCCGCGGCGCGCAGGGCCACGCCCGCCTTGCGCACCTCGGGCCGGTCGAAGAACCGCTCGGCGCCGCGCAGCTGGTAGGGCACCCCGGCATCGGCGAGGGCCTGCTCGTAGGTCTCGGACTGGGAGTTGGTCCGGAAGAGGATGGCGATCTCGGCGGCCGGGACCCCGGCGTCGACCAGTTCCCGGATGCGGCGCGCGGCGCCCTCGGCCTCGGCGGGCTCGTCGGTGTACTCGGTGTAGACCGGCTCGGGTCCGGCGGGTCGCTGGGAGATCAGCTCCAGGCGGTGGTCGGCGGCCCGGCCGCGGGCCTGGGCCAGCAGCCCGTTGGCGAGGTGGACGACCTGAGGTGTGGAGCGGTAGTCACGGACCAGCTTGACCACGGTCGCCCCGGGGTGGCGGGTGCGGAAGTCGAGCAGGTGGTCGGGGGTTGCTCCCGTGAACGAGTAGATGGTCTGGCTGGCGTCGCCGACGACGCACAGGCTGTCGCGGTCGCCGAGCCACAGCTCCAGCAGCCGCTGCTGGAGCGGGCTGACGTCCTGGTACTCGTCGACGACGAAGTGCTGGTACTGGGCACGCACCTGGTCGGCGATGTCGTGCCGGTCCTGCAGGATGCCCACGGTCAGCAGCAGGACGTCCTCGAAGTCGATGACCGTGCGGTCGCGCTTGAGGTCCTCGTAGACCGAGTAGATCTGGGCGATCTCGGCGGGGTCGCGCGGAGCCTCCCGGCCGGTCTGCACGGCTGCCACGGGGTAGTCGGCGGGGACGGTCTGGGTGACCTTGGACCACTCGATCTCAGCGGTCACGTCCCGCAGCTCGCCCCGGTCGAGGCGGACACGGCAGGCGGCGGCCGCGTCGGCGACGAGCTGGATCTTGCGGTCGACGAGCCGGGGCAGGGAACCGCCGATCGCTTTCGGCCAGAAGAACTGGAGCTGGCGCAGCGCGGCCGAGTGGAAGGTGCGGGCCTGCACGCCCTGGGCACCGAGCTGGCGGAGCCGGCCGCGCATCTCCCCGGCGGCGCGGTTGGTGAAGGTGACGGCGAGCACGCTGGACGGCTGGAGGATGCCGGCCCGCACCCCGTAGGCGATCCGGTGGGTGATCGCCCGGGTCTTGCCGGTACCGGCCCCGGCCAGCACGCACACCGGACCGTGCAGGGCGGTCGCCACCGCGCGCTGCTCGGGGTCGAGCCCTTCGAGCACCGCGTCGGCAGAGTCCGGTACCGGCGGGAAGAGGGAGGAGTGCGTTGCTGCTGTCACATGGCCATGCTGCCAGGTCGCCGGAGACGGCTGCGCCGGTTGTCCACAGGCGGCCCCGCGCAGTCGTACTAATACGGCAGGCGTTCCTCGGGCCCGCGCCGCGGGAATGGCCGGCGGGTCACATGCGTTCCCACCCTGGACGACCTTCCCCGACCTGCCGAAGGAGTGCGAGCGAGATGCAGGGCACTGTGACGATGTACAGCACCACGTGGTGCGGCTACTGCCGCCGGCTGAAGAGCCAGCTGGACCGCGAGGGCATCGCGTACACCGAGATCAACATCGAGCAGGACCCGGAGTCGGCCGCATTCGTGGAAAAGGCGAATGGCGGAAACCAGACGGTCCCCACGGTGCTCTTCGCCGACGGCTCGACGCTGACGAACCCTTCGCTGGCCCAGGTGAAGCAGAAGATCAGCGCGTAGGTTCCCCGGCGCTTCCCAGTGCGAGGGCGGTCCCTGATCCGGATCAGGGACCGCCCTCGCGCGTTCCGTCCGGCTTGTCCCACACCAGGGTGTAGCGCCACAGCAGCCGGCGCCGGTACCTGCGGCCGGGCAGCACGTGTGCGGTAGCCCGCCGTACCTCGCCCCAGTTCATGATCGGGTCCTCGACGGGCATGTCGGACGGAGCCCGCTTGCCGCCGCGCAGGCGCGCGTTCAGCCGGCTCGCCGGGACCCCGCAGCCGCTGACCACCCAGTCCAGGAGAGTGCGGTCGCAGGCCATACCGACGACGACCAGCCGGCCGCCGGGCGCGAGCAGTTCCACCAGCCGTTCGATCGCGTCGTCGAACGGCGCGTGGTGGATGACGGCGACCGCGCTCACGAAGTCGTAACTCCCCGCGTCGAGGAGAGCACCGTCGAGGTAGTCGCCTTCCAGGAAGGCGACGTTCCCGGCGTCCCGCTTCTGCGCCCGCCTGATCATCTCCGCCGACCGGTCCACGCCGGTCACCGACTCCGCCCTGGTCGCGAGCTTGGCGGCGAGCAGGCCGTCGCCGCAGCCGACGTCCAGGGCGGCGCGGCAGCCGTCCGGTACCGCGTCCAGGACCACGGGATGGTAGTGGACGTTGTGGTTCCAGTACTCCTCGGCGGTCATGAGGGCCGTCTCAGACGAAGCTCCTCGTCGGCAGCGGCTTGCCGTACCACATCTCGATCAGGCGGGCCGCGATGGAGATGCCGTACGGCGGCAGGACGTCGCCGGAGTCGAAGGCCGCGCGCAGTTCGTCGCGGGAGAACCAGCGGGCCTCGTGGATCTCGTCGCCGTCGACGTTGACCTCGGTCGTGGTGGCGCGGGCCATGAAGCCGAGCATCAGGCTGGACGGGAACGGCCAGGGCTGGCTGGCGACGTACTCGACCGGGCCGACGGTGATCCCGGCCTCCTCGAAGACCTCGCGGCGCACCGCCTGCTCGATGGACTCGCCGGGCTCCACGAAACCGGCGAGCGTGGAGAAGCGGCCCTCGGGCCAGTGGACCTGGCGGCCGAGCAGGATGCGGTCGTCCTCGTCGGTGACGGCCATGATCACGGCGGGGTCGGTGCGCGGGTAGTGCTCGGCGCCGCAGGCGGGGCAGCGGCGGATGTGGCCGGCGGCTGCGATGACCGTGCGCTCGCCGCAGCGGGAGCAGAAGCGGTGGGTGCGCTGCCAGTTCTCCAGGCCGACCGCGTGCACCATCAGGCCGGTGTCCCGCGGGGACAGCAGCAGTCCGGCCTCGCGCAGGCCGGCCGGGCGCGCCGACTGGTCGATGCGGCCGGGCAGGGCGTCCTTCTGGAGGGCGAAGTAGCTGACGCCGTCCTCGTCGGTGCCCAGGAAGTAGCGGTGCGCCTCGGTGAGGGGGGCTTCGAAGGAGGGCGTCATGACGAGTTCGGTGCGGCCCTCGGGCGTCTCGTCGATGAGGACCTGGCCGCCGGAGACCACGAAGCAGCGGGTGTCGGGGTGGCTCCACGCCGCCGCGAGCCAGGCTTCGTCGAGCCGGTGGTGGGCGGCGCGGTCGATGCCGCTCGGGGCGGTGAGCGAGATGGGTCGGTCGGCTGTGTGGTCGGTCCAGGTGGTCACGGGTGCTTCCAACTCCCCCAGTGCAGCGGATGTTTCAGCGGGCGGTTCAGCGGGACGAAGGGCGGGAGGAGAACGGGTGGGGCGGGGGCGGGGCCGGCGGGGCGGCCCTTCCAGTGTGCCCCGGCCGCGGTGCCGCTCCGGACGGCGTGAATGACTCAGGGGGCATGGCGCCAGTTCTCGGCGAGGTCGCCCCACAGGTAGGCGCTGGTCTCGACGCCCTTGAGGAGGAGGTCCAGTTCGACCTTCTCGTTCGGGGCGTGCCAGCCGTCGGAGGGGACGGAGATGCCCAGGAAGAGGACGGGTGCGCCGAGGACGTCCTGGAGGTCCGCGGCGGGTCCGGAGCCACCCGATCGGGTGAACCGGATCGGTTGCTCGAAGGCCCGGCCCATGGCGCGGGCGAGCGACTGGAGACCGGGGTGGTCGAGTGGGGTCAGGCACGGGCGCGTGGCCGGCAGGAAGGTGATCTCGGCGCGGATCCCGGCGGGGATCCGCTCGGTGGCCCAGGCCCGGACAGCTTTCTCGATGTGCTCGGGCTCCTGTCCGGCGACCAGCCGGAACGACAGCTTCAGCAGGGCGCAGGACGGGATGATCGTCTTGCTGCCGGGGCCCTGGTAGCCGCCGCCGATGCCGTTGACCTCGGCGGTGGGGCGGGCCCAGACCCGCTCCAGGGTGGTGTGCCCGGCCTCGCCCTCGGTGGCGTACGAATGCGCTTCGCGCAGCCAGCTCTCCTCGTCGAAGGGCAGCTCGGTCCAGAGCCGGCGCTCGCGGTCGCTGAGCTCGACGATGCCGTCGTAGAAGCCGGGGATCGCCACGCGCGCGTGCTCGTCGTGCAGGGCGGCGACCAGGCGGGCCGCGACGGTGGCGGGGTTGGGGACGGCACCGCCGAAGGCACCGGAATGGATGTCCTGGTCGGGTCCGTGCAGGACGATCTGGCACTCGGCGAGGCCGCGCATGCCCGTGCACACGGTGGGGGTGTCCTCGGACCACATGCCGGTGTCGGAGACGATCACGGCGTCGGCGGCGAGCCGCCCGGCGTGCTGCTCGACCAGGGCCCGGAAGTGCGGCGAACCGGACTCCTCCTCGCCCTCGATCAGCAGCTTGAGGTTGACGGCGGGCGCGGTGCGGCCGGTGGCGGCGAGGTGGGCGCGGACGCCGAGTGTGTGAAAGAACACCTGGCCCTTGTCGTCGGCAGCCCCGCGCGCGTAGAGCCGGTTGTCGCGGACGACCGGTTCGAAGGGGTCGCTGTCCCAGCCGTCCTCGCGGGCGGCGGGCTGGACGTCGTGATGGCCGTAGACCAGGACCGTGGGCGCGTCCGGGTCGCCGGCGGGCCACTCGGCGAAGACGGCCGGGGCGCCCGGTGTCTCCCAGACCTCGGCGGTCGGGAAGCCGGTCTCCGTCAGTCTGGCGGCGAGCCAGTCGGCGCTGCGGCGTACATCGGGGGCGTGGTCGGGCTGGGCCGACACGGAGGGGATGCGCAGCCATTCGGCGAGGTCGGCGAGGAAGGCGGCGCGATGCTGCTCGATGTACGTACGGACAGCGCTGTCCGGGGTCTGGCTCATGCTCACGAGCCTATCGGCCCGGACCGGCATCCTCGGCGGGCGGTTCGTCACACTCGGCTTGTCCGGCAGCTTCCTCGGCAGCTTGCCCGGCGGCTTCCCCGGCACCTTGCCCGACGATCAGTCTTTCCAGGGCGGCCCGGTCCGGCAGACCCTCGGGTCGTTCGACCTCGCCGGTGCGCACGTGCACGAACGCGGCCGTGACCGACTCGGGCGGCACGCCCTGCTGCTCGGCCCAGCCGATCCGGTAGATCGCCAGCTGGAGCGGGTCGGCGGGGCGGACGCGGCTGGTCTTCCAGTCGACGATCTCGTACGTCGTCCGGTGCGTCGCCCCGTCCCCGTGGTCCGTCCGGTAGACGGCGTCGATCCGGCCCCGGACGACCCGGCCGGCGAGGGAGAGCTGGAAGGGGGCCTCGACGCGGTACGGCGTGCGGTGCGCGTACTCGGTGCGTTCGAAGGCCTCCTTGAGGGCTTCGAGGTCGCGTTCGTCGGCGATCTCGGCGTCGGTGCCGGGCAGCTCGTCGGGCTCCAGCATGGGCAGCGTGAGTTCCTCGAAGCGCGCCTCGACCCAGGCGTGGAAGCGGGTGCCCCGGCGTGCGGCCGGCTGCGGAGGGCGTGGCATGGGGCGTGCGAGTTCCTGTGCGAGCCCGTCCGGGTCCTCGGCCAGCCGCATCAGCTGGGTCGCGGAGAGCGTGGCGGGCAGGGGGACGTCGGTGACGGTCCGGCGGGCGCGCAGCAGCTCCCCGGTGAGCGCGTCGAGGTCGCGGTCCCAGGAGGCGATGGTGCGGACCTCCTCGGGGGTGAGGAGGGATCCTTCGGAGGTGGGGAGGATGCGCGCGGGTTCCCGTTCCCCGGCGCTGAGGTGCTCCGGCGTGCGCGAGGGCCTGCGCCCGCCGGCCCCGGCCCCTGACGTGGCCTGGCGCGGGACCACGGGGCGGTCGGGACGGTCGGTGCTCCAGGAGTCCCAGTCGGCCGAGTCCGGGGCCGAAAGGTCGTCCTCGAAGGGGTCCGGCTCCTCCTCCTCGGGCGGCGGGGGCCAGTCCGGGTCCTCGGCGGCGGCAGCGTCGTACCCGGTGGGAGCGCCTGCACCTGTTCCGTCCGAGAGGGCCTCCAGGTGGGCGAGGACGGTCTCGGCGGCCGCGCGGCGGCGGGCCAGGGCGGCCGCGTCCAGCGGCAGCGGCCAGACCTGGTCGGCGCCCGCCGTGTGCAGGGCCGGGTTCTCCTCGTCCTCCTCCGGTTCGTCGGCCCAGGCCTCGATCTCGCCGTGTCCGGCGGCGCAGTGGTCGTACAGGGCCCGGAGGAAGTCGGAGGGGCCGCGCGGCTTCTTCTGGCTGGGGCCCCACCAGTGGCCGGAGCCGAGGATCAGGGAGCGGGGGCGGGTGAAGGTGACATAGCCGAGGCGGAGTTCCTCGGTGTGCTGGTGGTCCTTCATCGCCTCGTGGAAGGCCTTCATGCCCCGCGAGTCCCAGGCCTCGACGTCGGGCAGGGTGGCGCTGTCTCCGCGCAGGGCGTGCGGGAGCACCTTGGCCTGGGCGGTCCACTTCTCGCGGCCCTGGCTGCTCGGGAAGGTGCCCCTGACCAGTCCGGGGACTGCGACGACGTCCCACTCCAGGCCCTTGGACTTGTGCGCGGTGAGCACCTTGACGGTGTTCTCGCCGCCGGGCAGGGCGTTGTCGAGGCCCTTCTCGTACTGGGCGGCGGTGCGCAGGAAGCCGAGGAAGGCGAGCAGGGTCGCCTCCTGGTCGCCGGCCGCGAAGGAGGCGGCGACGTCCAGGAAGTTCGACAGCGTCTCGCGGCGGCGGGCGGCCAGCGCGTGCGGGGACGCGGAGAGCTCCACCTCCAGGCCGGTGACGGCGAGGACGCGGTGCAGGACGTCCATCAGCGGGTCGGACAGGGAGCGGCGCAGCTCGCGCAGCTCGGTGGCGAGACGGGCGAAGCGCACGCGCGCGTCCGGTGAGAACGGCAGCCCGTCGTCCCCCTGTCCGGGCCGGTCGCCGTCGAACGGCAGCTCCAGGAACGTGTCCAGGGCGTCCGCCAGGGATATCACCTCGGCCGGGTCGACCCCCTCGACGGCCGCGGCGAGCCTGCGGTCCGGGTCGTCGGCGTCGCCCACGCGCGCGTGGGACACCAGCAGCCGGGCGCGGCGGCCGAGGAGGGCGAGGTCGCGGGGGCCGATGCGCCAGCGTGGGCCGGTCAGCAGCCGGACCAGGGAGGCGTTGGCGCCGGGGTCCTGGAGCACCTCGCACACGGCGACCAGGTCGGCGACCTCGGGCAGGTGCAGGAGCCCGGAGAGGCCGACGACCTCGACCGGAACGTCGCGGGCGACGAGGGCGCCCTGGATCTCCGCGAAGTCCGTCGCCGTACGGCACAGGACCGCGATCTCGCCGGGTGCCGTGCCGGTGCGGACGAGGTGGGCCACCGAGTCGGCGATCCAGTCCATCTCCTCGGCGTGGGTGCGCAGCAGGGCGCAGCGGACCGTGCCGTCCCGCTCGGCGCCCGGGGCGGGGCGCAGCGCCTCCACGCCCGCGTGCAGCGCGCGCAACGGCTCGGCGAGGCCGTTGGCGAGGTCGAGGAGGCGGCCGCCGCTGCGGCGGTTCTCGCTGAGCGCCTGGCGGGTGGCGGGGCGGCCGTCGGCGTGCGCGAAGTGCTCGGGGAAGTCGTCCAGGTTGGCGACGGAGGCGCCGCGCCAGCCGTAGATGGCCTGGCAGGGGTCGCCCACCGCGGTTACGGGGTGGCCGGTGCCGGCGCCGAACAGGCCCGCCAGGAGCACGCGTTGGGCGACCGAGGTGTCCTGGTACTCGTCGAGGAGCACGACCCGGAACTCCTCGCGCAGCAGCCTGCCCACCTCGGCGACGCCGGCCAGCTCCGCGGACAGCGCGATCTGGTCGCCGAAGTCGAGCAGGTCCCGCTCCCGCTTGGCGGCCCGGTAGCGGACGACCAGCTCGGCCAGTTCGCGGCGCGCGGCGGCCGCCTCGGGGACCTTGCGCAGGTCGGCGTTGCGAAGCTGCGTGCCCGCCAGGGTGTTCAGCAGTCCGGCGTCCCAGGCCCGCAGCTCCTGTGGGCGTACCAGGTGTTCGGCGAGCTCGGAGTCGAGTGTGAGCAGGTCGCTGACCAGGTCGGCGAAGGAGCGGGTGAGCGCCGGGTAGGGGCCGGGGGCCTCGCGCAGCACGCGTGCGGCGAGCTGGTAGCGGGTGGCGTCGGCGAGCAGCCGTGAGGTCGGTTCCAGGCCGATGCGCAGGCCGTGGTCGGTCAGCAGCCGGCCCGCGAAAGCGTGGTAGGTGGAGATGACGGGCTCACCGGGCGGGTTGTCCGGGTCGATGACGTCGGGGTCGGTGACGCCGGCTCTGACGAGCGCCTTGCGGACGCGTTCGGCGAGCTCACCCGCCGCCTTGTTGGTGAAGGTCAGGCCGAGGACCTGCTCCGGGGCCACCTGCCCGGTGCCGACCAGCCAGACCACGCGGGCCGCCATCACCGTCGTCTTGCCCGACCCGGCCCCGGCCACGATCACCTGCGGGGCGGGCGGCGCGGTGATGCAGGCCGTCTGCTCCGGGGTGAACGGGATGCCGAGGAGCTCCTTGAGCTGCTCGGGGTCGGTGATACGGGCGGGCATGAGGAAAGAGGCTAGCGGCGAGCACTGACAATCGATAAAACAGCGCAATCGACGACACAGCGCTCACCCCAGGGCACAGCGCACTCCGCGACACACCGCTCACTCCGCGACCGCTCACTCCACCACGTGCCGCCCCTCCGGCCGCGCGCTGCACGAGGCGCGGAAGGCGCAGTGGGTGCAGTGCTGGCCGGTGGTCGGCGCGAACCGTTCGTCGAGGACCTTGCCGGCGGCGGAGGCCAGCAGTTCGCCGACCCACTCCCCCTCCAGCGGCTCCTGCGCCTGCACCTTGGGCAGGGTCTCGCCGCCGTCGCGCTGGGCGGCGCCCTGCCTGAGGTGGACCAGTTCGGCGCCGCCGGGCTCGGGTCGTACGCCGTCGAAGGCCTCGTCGACGGCGCCCTCGCGGACCGCGAGCTGGTAGACGGCGAGCTGGGGGTGCCGGGTCACCTCGGCCGCGCTGGGTGCCTGTTTGCCGGTCTTGAAGTCGACGACGTAGGCGCGTCCCTCGCCGTCCGCCTCCACCCGGTCCATCTGGCCGCGGATGCGCACCTCGTAGTCGCCCGCTTCGAGGGTGACGTCGAAGTCCTGCTCGCTGGCGACCGGGGTGCGTGCGCTGCGGTCCAGGACGTGCCACTTCAGGAAGCGTTCGAGCGCCACGCGCGCGTTGTCCTTCTCCTGCGCCGACTTCCAGGGCGCGTCGAAGGCGAGCGCGTTCCACACCGAGTCCAGCCGCTCCATGAGGACGGCGAGGTCGGCGGGGGTGCGTCCGGAGGCGACCTCGTCGGCGAGGACGTGCACGACGTTCCCGAAGCCCTGCGCGGTGGTGGCGGGCGCGTCGGCCTTCACCTCGCGGCCCAGGAACCACTGCAGGCTGCAGGTGTTGGCGAGCTGGTCGAGAGCGCTGCCGGAGAGCACCACGGGCTGGTCGCGGTCGCGCAGCGGCACCTTGCTCTCGGTCGGCTCGAACATGCCCCACCAGCGGTAGGGGTGGGCGGACGGCACCAAGGGGCGGCCGTCCTCGTCGGCGAGGGCCGCCAGCCGGGCCAGGCGGCGGGCGGCAGCCTCCCGCAGGGCGTCGGAGACGCGCGGGTCGACGGTGGTCGCGCGCAACTCGGCGACCAGGGCGGCCACCGCGAGCGGGCGGCGGGGGCGCCCGGTGACGTCCTGGGGTTCGGCGCCCAGTTCGGTGAGGAACCGGGAGGGCTGGTCGCCGTCGTCCGCGGGGGCCTTCACGGCGGTGACGACGAGGCGTTCACGCGCGCGCGTGGCGGCGACGTAGAACAGGCGGCGCTCCTCGGCGAGCAGCGCGCCCGGGGTGAGCGGTTCGGCGAGTCCGTCGCGCCCGATGCGGTCGGCCTCCAGGAGCGAGCCGCGGCGGCGCAGGTCGGGCCACAGTCCCTCCTGGACGCCGGCCACCACGACCAGGCGCCACTCCAGGCCCTTGGCGCGGTGCGCGGTCATCAGGCGTACGGCGTCGGGGCGTACCGCGCGGCCGGCGAGGGTGTCGGCGGCGATGTCCTCGGCCTCGATCTCCGCGAGGAAGTTCAGCGCGCCCCGGCCGCCGCTGCGCTCCTCCGCACGGGCGGCCGTGGCGAACAGGGCGCACACGGCGTCCAGGTCACGGTCGGCGTTGCGGCCGGCCGCGCCGCCGCGCCGGGCGGAGCGCTCCAGGCGGGAGGGCCAGGGCGTGCCGTTCCACAGGACCCACAGCGCCTCCTCGGCCGTACCGCCGCCCGCAAGGCGCTCCCGGGCCTTGCCGAGCAACGCGCCGAGGCGCTGCGCGCCGCGGGCGTACCCGGGGTCGTGCACGGCGAGGCGCTCGGGCTCGGCGAGCGCCCGCGCGAGCAGTTCGTCCGAGGGGGGCGGGAAGGCGTTGCCGGCGGCGCGCTCCTCGTCGCGCAGGGCACGGCCGAGGCGCCGCAGGTCGGCCGCGTCCATGCCGGCGAGGGGGGAGGTGAGCAGGGTGAGCGCGGTCTCGGTGTCGAGCCGGAAGCCGCCCTCCTCCGCATCCGGCTCCGCCTCGCCCTCCGCCACCGCGCGCAGTGCCGTCAGCAGGGGTGCCACCGCCGGTTCGTGGCGCAGCGGCACGTCGTCGCCGTCGATGTCCAGGGGCACGCCGGCCGCGGTGAGCGCGCGGCGGACCGTGGGGATGGTGCGGGCCCCGGCGCGCACCAGGACGGCCATGTCGCTCCAGCGGACGCCGTCCTCCAGGTGCGCGCGGCGCAGGATGTCGGCGATGTTGTCCAGCTCGGTGCCGGACGTCGGGTACGTGTAGACCTCGACGCTGCCGCCGTCCCGCGCGGCGGTCAGCTCGCGGTGCGCGCGCACCTTGTCGGCGGGCAGCCGGGTCAGCGGCATCCGCTGGGTCAGCAGCCGGGTCGCGGCCAGCAGGCCGGCCCCGGACCGGCGGGACGTGCGCAGCACCTGCACCGGGGCGGGACGGCCGTCCACGCGCGCGAAGGCGGACGGGAAGTCCAGGATGCCGTTCACGTCGGCGCCGCGGAACGTGTAGATCGACTGGTCCGGGTCGCCGAACGCGACCAGGGTCCGGCCGCCGCCGGCCAGGGCGTGCAGCAGGCGTACCTGGGCCGGGTCGGTGTCCTGGTACTCGTCGACGTACACGGCGTCGTAGCGGCCCGCGAGGTCCAGGGCGACCTCGGGGCGGTGGGCGAGCAGCACCGCGCGGTGGACGAGTTCGGCGTAGTCGAGGACACCCTGGAGGTCGAGGACGTCGAGGTACTCGGCGAGGAAGGCGGCCGCGGCCCGCCAGTCGGGGCGGCCGATGCGGTGGGCGAAGGCGTCCAGGGCGGCCGGGTCCAGGCCCAGCTCGCGGCTGCGGGCGAGGACCGCGCGGACCTCGTCGGCGAAGCCCCGGGTGGTGAGGCAGGCGCGCAGTTCGTCGGGCCAGCGCACGTGGTCGAGCCCGAGCCGCTCCAGGTCGGGCTGGCCGGCCAGCAGCTCGCGGACGGCGACGTCCTGCTCGGGGCCGGACAGCAGCCGCAGCGGATCCACGAACAGGCCGGCGTCCTGGTGGGCGCGGACCAGGGCGTAGCAGTACGAGTGGAAGGTGGTCGCCCGGGGGGCGGCGGCCGTGCCCACCCGCAGGGCCATGCGGTCGCGCAGTTCGACGGCGGCCTTCCGGCTGAAGGTCAGCACCAGGATCCGCTCGGGGTCCGCGCCCCGGGCGATCCGGGCGGCCACGGACTCCACCAGGGTGGTGGTCTTGCCGGTGCCGGGACCCGCGAGGACGAGCAGCGGGCCGGATGCGTGGTCAACCACGGCGCGCTGCGCGGCGTCCAGACGAGGGGGATCCACGTCGGCCGGCGGGGTACGGACCAGTCGGTAAGCGCCACGGTTCCCCTGCCGCACCTGGAGGTGCGGCAGGTTCCTGGTGGAGGAAGAGGAGCTCACGTGGTTCGCCGGTCCTGGTGGGTGTGCTGGTCGGTGCGCGGTCGCGCGGGTGCGGAGGTGGCCGCGGGGTGAGCGGGACACGCGCAGCCGACGCTACGCCGACGAACCGGACGGAAGCAGCGCTTCCGCTTCTTCCCGTCAGCCTCCGCAGGCACTCGCGGCACGCGCGCCGCACATCTCACGAACGTACGTCATGCCACGGACGTCCCCGGTGTCCCTCTTACGGGCCACAGGTTGCCACCAAGGGCCTCCGATGGCGGAAGCTGTCAGGTGTGAGCCCCCGCGTCCGCGCCGCCGTCCCACCGCGCCCGCCTCATGTCGAGCCGCGGCAGGTGGCCCTCCGCGGCCCTGCTCGCCTCCTTCAGCGGGGTCCCCTCGGCACGGTAGTGGTCCAGCGCGCCCAGCTCGTGGCCCGGGAGCAGGACCCCGTCGGCACGCACCACCCGCCACCAGGGGACGGTGCCGCCGTAGAGGGACATCACCCGCCCGACCTGGCGCGGCCCTCCCTCCTCCAGCCACTCCGCGACGTCGCCGTACGTCATCACGCGCCCGGGCGGGATCCGCTCGGCGACCTCCAGGACCCGCTCGGCGTACTCGGGCAGTTCGTCCGCGTACCCCTCTCGGGTGTCCTCGGGAAGGCTCTGCTCGCTCATTCGCCCCATCCTGCCGCACCCCACCGACAACCGGCCCGGCCCGCGGCGGGCCGCCGCCTCGCCCTCTCGCGGCGCTTGGGGCAGACTGTGCGCCCCCGCATCTGCACCCTGATGCCCCCCGGTGTCGGTGGAGCATGCCACCATCGTGCGGGCGGTGACTGGTGATACGAGATCAAGAAGAGACGACCGGGCAGCAGGGCGTGCACCCCGAGGGCGGGGCGGGCACCTCTGACGCTGCCGCGCGCCCGGACGTGCCCGGATCCGACACCCCGCACCCGGACACCGCGCGGCCGGACGCCGTGGACCCAGACGCCGTCGCGACGGAGGCCGCAGCGGAAGCCGAGGCCGAACACGGGTGCGCCGAGGCGCACGCCGACGAGGTGGAGGGCGACGAACCGCTGCTCCCCGCGCGCGTGCACCGCCCCTCCGACCTCATGCGGCTCCTGGTCGGCGTGCTCGCCATCGCCGTCCTGCTCGGCATCTCGGCGGTCGCGCACGGCACCACCTCCGGTCTCGAACAGGACATCAACAAGGGCACCGGGCAGGCTCCCGACCTGCTGATCAGGTTCGCGGGGCTGGCCTCGAGCATCGCGATCCTGCTGGTGCCGGTCGCGTTCGCGATCGAACGGCTGATCAAGCGGGACGGGCTGCGGATCGCCGACGGCGTGCTCGCGGCCGTCCTCGCGCACGGCGTGACCCTGGCCACCGACCTGTGGGTCGCGCGGGCCGCCCCGGGCTCGATCCAGGAGGCGCTGACCCAGCCCTCCCCCGGCGACATCCACGCCCTCACCGACCCGGTGCACGGCTATCTCGCGCCCGTCATCGCCTACATGACGGCGGTCGGCATGTCCCGGCGGCCGAGATGGCGCGCGGTGCTGTGGATCGTGCTGCTCCTCGACGCGTTCTCCATGCTCGTCACCGGCTACACCACACCGTTCTCGATCATCCTCACGGTGCTGATCGGCTGGACCGTCGCCTACGGCACGCTGTACGCCGTCGGCTCCCCCAACGTCCGCCCCACCGGACGGACCCTGCTGGCGGGCCTCAGGCACGTCGGCTTCCACCCGGTCGGCGCGGCCCGCGAGGAGGCCCTGGACACCGAGAACGGCGACCGGGGCCGGCGCTATTTCGTCACCCTGGAGGACGGCCCGCCGCTGGACGTCACCGTCGTCGACCGGGAACAGCAGGCCCAGGGCTTCTTCTACCGCGCGTGGCGCAACCTGACCCTGCGCGGCTTCGCCACCCGCTCCAGCCTGCAGTCCCTGCGCCAGGCCCTGGAGCAGGAGGCCCTGCTGGCCTACGCGGCGATCGCGGCCGGCGCCAACGCGCCCAAGCTGATCGCCACCTCCGAGCTGGGCCCCGACGCCGTGATGCTCGTCTACGAGCACACCGGCGGACGTACCCTCGACTCGCTGGCCGACGAGGAGATCACCGACGAACTGCTGCGCCACACCTGGCACCAGGTGCAGGCGTTGCAGTCGCGCCGGATCGCGCACCGCAGGCTCGCGGGCGACGCCATCCTGGTGGATCGTTCCGGCACCGTGATCCTCACCGACCTGCGCGGCGGTGAGATCGCGGCCGGTGAACTGCTGCTGCGCATGGACGTCGCCCAGCTGGTCACCACGCTGGGGCTCAGAGTGGGCGCCGAGCGCGCGGTGGCCTCGGCGGTCGGCGTGCTCGGCCCCGACGCCGTCGCCGACTGCCTGCCGATGCTCCAGCCGATCGCGCTCACGCGCTCCACGCGCGCGACGCTGCGCAGACTGGCCAGGGAGCGCGCCCAGCGCGAGCGGGACGCGGTCCTGGAGGCGTCCCGGCAGGCCAAGCAGGCCCGCACCGAGGAGGCCGGGAAGCCCGACAAGAAGACGGTGCGCGCGGAGCAGCGGGCCGAGAAGCGGGCGCTGGACGACGCGCTGGAGGAGGCCCGCGAGGAGGATCTGCTCACCCAGATCCGGCACCAGGTGCTGAAGATCAGGCCGCAGGCGCCCGTGGAGCCGGCCCGTCTGGAGCGGGTGCGGCCGCGCACGCTGATCAGCGTCATCGCCGGCGCGATCGGCGGGTACTACCTGCTGACCCAGCTCACCCACATCGAGTTCGGCCCCCTGGTCGCGAACGCCCAGTGGGGCTGGGTGGTCGCCGCGGTGCTGTTCTCGGCCGTCAGCTATGTCGCCGCCGCGATGTCGCTGCTCGGCTTCGTACCGGAGCGGGTGCCGTTCGTACGGACCGTGGCGGCACAACTCGCCGGGTCGTTCGTGAAGATCGTCGCCCCCGCCGCGGTCGGCGGTGTCGCCCTCAACACGCGCTTCCTGCAGCGCGCGGGCGTGCGCCCCGGGGGCGCGGTCGCGAGCGTCGGTGCCTCGCAGCTGTTCGGGCTGGGCTGCCACATCCTGATGCTGCTGTCCTTCGGTTATCTGACCGGCACCGAGAAGACCCCTTCGCTGTCCCCGTCCCGCACGGTCATCGCGGGCCTGCTGACCGTCGCGGTGCTGGTCCTCGTGGTGACCTCGGTGCCGTTCCTGCGGAAGTTCGTCAGCACGCGCGTGCGGTCGCTCTTCGCGGGTGTCGTGCCGCGCATGCTGGACGTGCTGCAGCGCCCGCAGAAGCTCGTCACCGGCATCGGCGGCATGCTGCTGCTGACCGCCTGCTTCGTGATGTGCCTCGACGCCTCCATCCGCGCGTTCGGCGACCAGTCGACCTCGCTGAGCATCGCCAGCGTCGCGGTCGTCTTCCTCGCCGGCAACGCGCTCGGCTCCGCGGCGCCTACCCCGGGCGGTGTCGGTGCGGTCGAGGCGACCCTGACCGTCGGTCTGATCGCCGTCGGCCTGCCCAAGGAGGTCGCCGCGCCCGCCGTCCTCCTGTACCGGCTGCTGACCCTGTGGCTACCCGTCCTCCCGGGCTGGCTGGCCTTCAACCACCTCTCCCGCAAGGGCGCGCTCTAGGGCCGTACCCCGGCTCCCGCGAGGACGCGCTTCAGGGGCCGTACCCCGGATCCCGCGAGGACGCCCTCCAGGGGCCGTACCCCGGACGGCTCGTGCCCCGCGCGCGTGGCCTTGCGCGACCCCAGGATGGGAGCATGCCGAACCCCTTCCGGATCCGTGTCGCCGCCCTGACCGCCGCCCTGGTGCTGGCCTCCTCGCTGGCCGGGTGCGGCAACGGTTCCGAGGAGGGCGGGGATCTGGCGGCGCAGAAACTGGACTGGAAGAGCTGCCCGGCGCCCGACGAGGCCGAGGGCGGCGGCGAAGCGCCGTCACCGCTGCCGAGCGGCGGCACCTGGGAGTGCGCCACCATGAAGGCGCCCCTGGACTGGTCGAAACCGAAGGGCGCCACCATCGGCCTCGCCCTGATCCGCGCCAGGGCCAGCGGCGACGCCGACAAGCGGATCGGCTCCCTGATCTTCAACTTCGGCGGCCCCGGCGGCAGCGGCGTCACCACGCTGCCCGCGTTCGGCTCGGACTACGCCGCCCTGCGCACCCGCTACGACCTCGTCAGCTTCGACCCGCGCGGAGTCGGCCGCAGCGACCCCGTCGAGTGCGAGGACGACGCCCAGCTCGACAACTACTTCCAGCAGGACGCGACGCCCGACACCAGCGCCGAGCGCACCCAGCTGATCAACCGCACCAAGCAGTTCAACGCCGCCTGCGAGAAGAACTCCAAGGCGATCCTGCCGCACGTACGCACCACCGACGCGGCCCGCGACATGGACCTGATGCGCCAGGTCCTCGGCGACACGAAGATGCACTACTTCGGCATCTCCTACGGCACCGAACTCGGCGGCGTCTACGCCCACCTGTTCCCGAAGAACGTGGGCCGGGCCGTCTTCGACGGTGTCGTCGACCCCACCCAGGACCCGGAGCAGAGCTCGCTCGGGCAGGCGAAGGGCTTCCAGCTCGCGCTCGACAACTTCGCCGAGGACTGCACCTCCAAGACGACGGAGTGCCCGATCGGCGACACCCCGCAGGACGTGAAGGACCGTATCGCCACGCTCCTCGCGGACCTCGACAAGAAACCGATCCCGGGCATCCTGCCCCGCCGGCTCACCCAGTCCGCCGCCACCAACGGCATCGCGCAGTCGCTGTACTCCAAGGACTTCTGGGAGTACCTCACCGAGGGGCTCGAGGAGGCGTACGACGGCGACGGAAAGATCCTGATGCTGCTGTCCGACTCGATGAACGGCCGCAGCGAGAACGGCGAGTACAGCAACATCACGGCCGCGAACATCGCCATCAACTGCGCCGACGAGAAGCCTCGGTACACCGCCGACTACGTCCAGCAGAAACTCCCCGAGTTCCGCGCCGCCTCCCCGCTGTTCGGCGACTACCTCGCGTGGGGCATGGTCAGCTGCACGAACTGGCCGGTACCGGGGGCCGCCGACCACCCCGACGTCAGCGCGCCCGGGTCGGCGCCGATCCTGGTCGTCGGCAACACGGGCGATCCGGCGACCCCGTACGAGGGCGCGAAGAAGATGGTGGACGCGCTCGGCAAGGGCGTCGGGGTCGAGCTCACGTACAAGGGGCAGGGGCACGGGGCGTACGACAGCAAGGACAAGTGCGTGCAGGGGGCGGTGAACGGCTATCTGCTGGAGGGGACGGTGCCGAAGGCGGGGACGGTCTGCACGTAGTCGTCGGCGGCTTCGTCGCGGTCGATCGCGCCCACACGGCGCCGGCGCATCGCGGACGCAGCCCCGCGACCCTCATGGGGCGTCATGAACACGCAGGTCAAAAGGTTATCCACAGGCTGAAACGGCCCGCGCCCGGTCCGCCTACCATGGCCTGACCGCCTTCCGCGACGAACCTGCGGAGGGCCTGCGTGGGGGGTGTACGCACATGTTGCGATATGTACGGTGGGCGGCCGCTGTTGCCGCGGGACTGCTCGTGGCCGGGTGTGGCAGCGGGTCGTCGGGTGGGGGCGAGGACGAGGGGAAGGCCTCGTCCGGGCAGCCGTCGGCCGCCACGGCCACCGCGGCGGGCTCGACGGCCCTGCCCGCTTCCCTCACCTCCCAGAAGCTCGACTGGGGCCGCTGCAAGAGCACTTCGGACTCCGCCGCGCCCGGGGACGCATGGCGGTGTGCGACGCTCAAGGTGCCGCTGGACTGGGCGAAGCCGGACGGGGAGACGATAGGACTGGCGCTGATCCGGGAGCAGGCAAGCGGGGGTTCGGGGAAGCGGATCGGCTCGCTGCTGTTCAACTTCGGCGGGCCGGGCGGCTCCGGCGTCTCCACGATGCCGTACTTCGCCGGCACCGTCTCCGCGCTGCGCGAGCGGTACGACCTGGTGAGCTGGGACCCGCGCGGGGTGGGGGCCAGCGAGGGGATCCGCTGCCGCAGCGACAAGGACATCCAGCGCGCCGAGTCGATCGATTCGACTCCGGACACCGCGGCCGAGGAGACGGCGTACTTCCAGGACGCCGCGAACTTCGGCAAGGGCTGCGCGAAGGCCGCGGGCAAGCTCATCGCGCACGTCTCGACGACCGACACGGCCCGCGACATGGACCTCATGCGCCAGGTACTCGGCGACGCGAGGATGCACTACTTCGGCATCTCGTACGGCACCGAACTGGGCGGTGTGTACGCCCACTTGTTCCCAAAGAAGGTGGGGCGGCTGATCCTGGACGCGGTGGTGGACCCGACGGCCGACTCGGTCGGCCAGGAGAAGAACCAGGCCGCCGGCTTCCAGCGGGCCCTGGACGACTACCTCAAGTCCACCGGGCAGGACCCGGACCAGGGCTCCCGGAAGATCGCCGATCTGCTGAAGCGGCTGGACGCCACGCCCCTGCCCGCGTCCTCCGGGCGGAAGCTGACCCAGAGCCTCGCCGTCACCGGCATCGTGCTGCCGCTGTACAGCAAGGACAGCTGGCCGACGCTGACCAGCGCGCTCGCGGCGGCCGAGGAGGGCGACGGCTCGGAACTGCTGTCGCTCGCGGACCAGTACAACGAGCGTGACTCCTCGGGGCACTACGGCACGACCACGCACTCCCAGCGGGTCATATCGTGCCTGGACGACAAGGAGCGGCCGACGCTCACCGAGACGAAGCGGCGGCTGGCGGAATTCGAGAAGGTCTCCCCCGTCTTCGGGGACTTCCTGGGCTGGGACTCGGCCGGCTGGTGCCACGACTGGCCGGTGGCCGGGCAGTGGGACACACCGGAGGTGAGCGCACCGGGCGCGGCACCGATCCTGCTGGTCGGCAACACCGGCGACCCGGCCACCCCCTACGAAGGCGCCCGGAGGATGGCCGACGAGCTGGGCAAGGGGGTCGGTGTCGAGCTGACCTGGAAGGGCGAGGGCCACGGGGCCTACGGCAGCGGCAGCGACTGCGTGGACTCCACGGTGAACGCCTACCTGGTCAGCGGCACGGTCCCGAAGGACGGCACGGTCTGCTCATGACGAAGGCGGGGGTTCCGTGCACCTGCGGTGCCCGCAACCCCCGCCCGCCGGGGAGCCTGTGCTCAGTAGACCGGCTTCGACGGCTCGATCTGGTTGACCCAGCCGATCACGCCGCCGCCGACGTGGACGGCGTCCGCGAAGCCCGCGGACTTCAGGACGGCGAGGACCTCCGCACTGCGGACACCCGTCTTGCAGTGCAGGACGATCTTCTTGTCCTGGGGCAGGCCCTCCAGGGCGGTGCCGAGGAGGAACTCGTTCTTCGGGATCAGCTTGGCGCCCGGGATGGAGACGATCTCGTACTCGTTCGGCTCACGGACGTCGATGATCTCGATGTTCTCGCCGTCGTCGATCCACTCCTTGAGCTGCTTGGGAGTGATCGTCGAGCCGGCGGCCGCCTGCTGGGCCTCCTCGGAGACGACGCCGCAGAAGGCCTCGTAGTCGATGAGCTCGGTGACGGTGGGGTTCTCGCCGCAGACCGCGCAGTTCGGGTCCTTGCGGACCTTGACCTGGCGGTACTGCATCTCCAGGGCGTCGTAGATCATCAGGCGGCCGACCAGGGGCTCACCGGTGCCGGTGAGGACCTTGATGGCCTCGGTGACCTGGATGGAGCCGATGGACGCGCAGAGCACGCCGAGGACGCCGCCCTCGGCGCAGGAGGGGACCATGCCCGGCGGCGGGGGCTCCGGGTAGAGGCAGCGGTAGCACGGGCCGTGCTCGGACCAGAACACCGACGCCTGGCCGTCGAAGCGGTAGATGGAACCCCACACGTACGGCTTGTTCAGCAGCACGCAGGCGTCGTTCACCAGGTAACGGGTGGCGAAGTTGTCGGTGCCGTCGACGATCAGGTCGTACTGGCTGAAGATGTCCATCACGTTCTCGGCCTCGAGCCGCTCTTCGTGAAGGATCACGTCCACGTACGGGTTGATGCCCTTGACCGTGTCACGGGCGGACTCGGCCTTCGAGCGGCCGATGTCGGCCTGGCTGTGGATGATCTGGCGCTGCAGGTTCGACTCGTCGACCTCGTCGAACTCCACGATGCCCAGGGTGCCGACGCCCGCGGCGGCCAGGTACATCAGCGCGGGCGAGCCCAGGCCGCCGGCGCCCACACAGAGCACCTTGGCGTTCTTCAGCCGCTTCTGCCCGTCCATCCCGACATCGGGGATGATCAGGTGGCGGGAGTACCTGCGGACCTCGTCTACGGTGAGCTCAGAGGCTGGCTCGACCAGGGGTGGCAGCGACACGGGGACTCCGTTGCTCGGTCGATCACTACGTTTGTTCTCCCTGTAACACTGCCACGGGCTTCTTCATTCCGAGACACCTGTTCCGATCCGCGAGACGAATTCGTCCCAGTAACCGGGCATGGCCTCCCAGGGATCCGCCCTGCCCCAGCGATCGGTCCGGTCGGTGAAGTAGATGGTGGCGGCACCCTGCCAGCGGGCTATGCGCAGCGCCTCGTCGAGGTGGCCGAGGGGCACACCGTGCACGAAGTGGCAGAAGCGGTCGGGCGGGTAGTCGGCGGTCCACTCGGCGACCTGGGACCAGCGGTAGTCGCTCCAGGGCCCGGCGAAGGTCACCAGCTGGTCGGCGTTCTCGGCGTAGCCCGGGTGGGGGTGGGTGCCGTGCCCGAGGACTATGTGGGGACCGTCACCCACGGCGCGGAGCGCCGCGACGGTGCGGCGGGTCTCGGGGAGCGCGGAGCGCTCGGTGGGGCAGCGGTCGAGCAGGAAGCCGTCGACGCGGTACCAGTCGTGGAAGTGGCGGGCGTCGGCGAGCAGGTCGCCGTGCGGGCGGGCGCCGTAGGCGGTGTCCAGGTGGCCGAGGACACGGACGCCCGCGTTGCGGAGCCGGCCGGCCGCCTCCAGGCAGTGCGGGTCGGGCAGGCCGCCGGGGCCGTTCGCCACGTCGAGGACGACCCAGTGCAGAGGGGTGCCCGGGCGGGCGAGTTCGGCCCACTGGGCGGGGGCGAGGAGGGGGTGGGCGTAGCCGGGGACGCCGACGGCGGTGCGGACGCCGGTGGTCGCGGCGCCCGCCCTGGTGCTGCTCAGATGCGGCACGCCGCCTCCATCCAGATGTCCGCGAGGGACTCCTCGAGGTTGATGCGGGGGCGCCAGCCGAGCCGGTCGCGGGCGCAGCGCACGTCGGCCTGCTGCCAGCTGCCGCAGCCGTCCGGGTACGGGTACGCGACCGGGCCCGCGTGCTCGCCGTCCATCCGGGGGTGGCCGATGGCGCCGCGCAATGGTCCTGGCGGGCCGTCCAGTTCGTGCAGCGCGCCGCCGTACCCGGCGACCCGGGCGAGGACGGCGGCGGCGTCGCGGAGCCGGACGGCGCGGCCGGAGCCGATGTTGATGACGCCCTGGGCGGCGGAGAGTGAGGCCGCGTGGACGGCGCGGGCGACGTCGCGCACGTCGACGAAGTCGCGCTGGGCGCCGAGGCCGCCGAGTTTGAGCTCGCCGTCCCCGGACTGCATGGCGCGGCGCATCGCCTCGGCCAGGCGGCCGAGCGGAGAGCCGGCCGGGGTGCCGGGACCGGCGGGGGAGAACACGCGCAGGACGACGGCGTCGAGGCCGGAGCCGAGGACGAGTTCGGTGGCGGCGAGCTTGCTGACGCCGTACGGGCCGCCGGGGCGGGGCACGGCGTCCTCGGCGGTGGAGGAGCCGGGCTGGCTCGGGCCGTACTCGGAGCTGCAGCCGACCTGCACCAGGCGGGCGCCGCAGCCGCTGCGGCGCAGGGCCTCGCAGACGGTGGCGACGGCGACGGTGTTGTGCCGGGTGAGTTCCCGGGCTCCCCCGCGGGTGGCACCGGCGCAGTTCACGATGACGCCCGGGTGGACCGCGTCGAGGAAGCGGGTGAGCGCGCCGGGGCTGCCGGTGGCGAGGTCGAAGCGGACGTCGGCGTCGTCGCCGCGGCCGAGCGCGGTGAGCTGGACGGCCGGGTCGGCGAGCAGCCGGTCGGCGACGAAGCGGCCGAGGTATCCGTTGGCTCCGATCAGCAGAACCCTCATCGCGCGGCTCCCGGGGTGTGCGCTCCGGCGACTCCGGTGGTTCCGGACGCTCCGGGTCCGGGTCGGGAGGTGGTCATCTGGTGGTCTCCTTCAAGAGGTGGTGCGGTTGCCTGCGGCGGGGTGCCGGGCACCGGCCGCCGGGACGGCTCGGCGAGGCGTCCGGGATGATCGGCGGCTCTGCTCACTCCGGGTCTCCCGTCGGCGCGTGGGCCGAGGCCCGGGTCAGGGTGCCGGTCGCCCGGAAGAGCAGCACGAGGGCGGCGGCCCCGCAGGCGAGGGCCGGGACACCGCCCGTGCCCCAGGCGTCGACCAGGTGGTCGACGGGGGCGGTCAGGAAGGCGCAGCCGGGCAGCCGGCCGGCCAGGACGAGGGCCACGGCCGCCGCTTCGGTGGCGGCCGCGGCGGCGAGGGCGGCCCCTTGCGGGACGTTGTGGACGGCGAGGAGGCGGGCGAGCAGCAGGAGGGAGCCGAGAGCGAGGGCCGCCGGGTAGCCAGCGGGTTCGCCGAGGGCGGCGCCGCACAGGGCGAGCAGGGCGGTGAGGGCGCCGAGGAAGAGGGCGAACGTGCCGAGCAGCAGCGGCTGTACGGCCCCGGTGAACTCCTCCAGGCCCCGGCTGGCCGCGAGTCTGCGACGGGCGCCCGCCGTGAAGAGGTGGGCGCTCCAGGCGGCCGGTGCGCAGGCCAGGGTGAGGGCGAGGACCGGAGCCGTGGTCACCGGCCAGGGGCCGTCGGCCGCGCCGGTCGGGAGGCCGTCGGGGCCGCCGTCCAGGACGGCCCGCAGCAGGCCGTCGCCGAGCAGCGCGTAGGCGAGCAGCCAGCAGGTCCACGCACGGGTGCCGGTGGTGGCGCGCCAGGCAGGGGTCCGGGCCGGTGCGGCCAGGGGGCCGCGGCGCAGGACCGGGCGTACGGCCAGGGCGACGGCGAGCACGCCGACGGCTGCCGCGAGGAGGCGGGGGCGGCCCTCGGTGAGCCGTACGGCGGTCACGGCCGCCGCGCACACGACGCCCGGGAGGAGGGTGAGCAGCGCCCGGTCGGCGCGCACGCGGGGCGCGGGCGCCGGTCCGGGGTTCGGGCGCGGGTCCTCGTCGCGGGGCACGCGCGCGTAGAGCTCTTCCGCGAGGGAGAAGACGTCACGGTGCCGGAAACGGGCGGCGGTGCGGTCGGTGACGCCGTGGGCCTCGAGGCCGGCCGCGATCTCCAGCGGGTCCACGGCCCGCTCGCACAGGGCGCGGTGCCGGTGCATCAGTGCCTTCACCGGGTCGGCGGCGGCGCCTCGGCGGGATGTGGTTCTGCGGCCGCCGACGGTGTCCTGCACGGCCGTCGGGCCACCCGGGGGGATCCTGCCGGACGCCGTTGCCGCGCTCGCGGGGAGAGCGGGCCCCGGGCCGGCTTCCTCGGCTCTCAGGAGCCACCCCTGCGACCGCGCGTCCCAGGCGTCGGCGCCGCCGGGCCGTCCGGGCCGGTCCAGCTCTGCCGGGGCGCCGTTGACCGTGCCGCCCTCATCGTCGCTCACAGCGCCCCCTCGCCGGCCGTGAGCGGGGTGGCCCGTACGGGGGCGGGCCGCACGGCGGTGCCCAGGGCCCAGCCCGGCACGGCGCGACGGGCGACGCGGGCCGTGGGGCCGGTCCAGCGGCCCGGTACGCGTGCCTCGGCGGGGAAGGCGAACGGCAGGGGCTCGCCGGACCGGTCGAGAACGACCCGGCGTACCGGGCAGTGCGAGACGATCTCCAGGTAAATGCTGTGAAATGCCGCGATGTTCTGCTCGACGGTGAACAGTTCGAGCGCCCGGGCCCGCGCGGCGGCTCCGAGGCGCTCGCGGCGTTCGGGGTCGCGGAGCAGCGCCACGCACGCCTCCGCGAGTGCCCGCGGATTGCGCGGGGGCACGACGAGCCCGGTGCCGCCGATGGCCTCCACCACGGCGCCGACGTCCGTGGAGACGGTCGCCCGGCCGCAGAACATCGCCTCGACGAGTCCCGCCGGGAAGCCCTCGACGACGCTGGACAGGACGACGATCGCGCCGGACGCGTAGGCGTCGGCCAGGGTCGGCGCCTCGGGTCCGCCTATCTCGTCGAAGGAGACCGGGTTGTCGCCGACGGCGTGCACGCCGTCGGCCTCGTCGGGGAAGAGCTGTGCGGCGAGCGCCCTGCAGTGCCCCAGGTAGGCCTCGCCCTCCGGTCCCGCCGGGGCGCCGACGACCCGCAGCCGCGCCTTGGGCTCCTCCTTGCGGACCTCGGCGAAGGCGTGCAGCAGCGACACCAGGTCCTTGGCCGGCTCGATCCGGCCGACCCACACGAGCGTGTCCGGTTCCGCGCGGTCCAGGGCCTCGCCCACCTCGGTGAAGCGGGCGGCCTCCATGCCGGGATGCACGGTGCGGATGCGGGCGCGCTCGGCGCCGCAGCGCTCCTGCCAGCGGCGGGTGTGCGCGTTGCCCGGCGTGATGATCGCTGCGCGGCGGTAGACCTCGGCGGCGAGCCGGCCGTGGAAGGCGGCGAGCAGCGCGCGTACGGCGAGGGTGGCCGTGTCGGGGCCGGTGGCGAGGTAGTGCGAGCGCAGCCGCACACCGTACTCGGTGACCAGCAGTGGGACACCAGAGAAGTGCTGGGCGAGCAGGCCGGCCAGGGCGGCCGGGCCGCCGGCGGTGGCGTGGCAGAGGTCGGCCGCGCCGAGGCCGTCGTCGCCGTACCAGTCCAGGGAGAGGGGGCGCAGGGCGCGTTCGAGGTGTGCGACGACGGCGAGCAGATCGGGCACGCGCGCCTCGCGCGCCGCGCCGAGGGCGCCGGGTGCGCGACAGGCGCGCTCCAGGGCGCGCAGGGCGGTGTCTGAGCGGAGTGCGGCGGCCAGGCCGCCCTCGTCGCGGGCGAGTTCGGCGAGTCCGTGGAGCGCGCTGCCGAAACGGTCCGCCAGGGAACCGGGCACGACACCGGAGCCACCCAGGTCGCTCGGCCCGTTCGGACCGCCCGCGTCGCCCGGTCCGTTCGAGCCGGCCGTGCCGTCAAGGCCGTCCGCGGCCGGACCGGCGCACAGCACCGCGACGAACTCGCCGTAGCTCTCGGCGAAGCGCCGGCGCGCGCGCCGTCCGTACGTGACGCAGTCCTCGTCGGCGGTCCACAGCGGAGCCGTCCGGACCCGGCTGACGTGCGGCGGCAGCGGCAGCCAGCCCTCGTCCTCCTGACGCCGGGTGCGGCTGAGCGCGTAGAGGTCGAACTCGTGCTGCCCGAGCCCGCGCACGAGCCGGTCGCACCAGAGTCCGGCGTCACCGCTCACATACGGATAACCACCCTCCGTAAGCAGTCCGATGCGCACGTGTGCACCCCCGATCGATCTCCCGTATGGGGAGCCGCCGTGGCTCGGCGGCTCGCAGCGGGACGAAGGTATGCGGACAAGGCGGTGGCGCGACGGACGGTTGTCCATCGCGCCACCAAAAGGGGTGAACGGTCGTAACTTTCCCGTGCGGGTCGCGTTCTGTCGCGCTAGGCGACCATTCGACGGCGGAACGTCACGCCCGGATCCGGGCGCCGATCCGCACGCAGGTCTCGCCGTGGATCTGCGTGCGGATCTGCGGAAACGTCACGCCGACGCCAGTTCCCGACGCGCCGCCCGCCGCTGGGCCGCGGCACCGGGGTCGAGGGCGGGTACGGCGGCCAGCAACTGCCGGGTGTACGGGTCCCGGGGGTTGTCGTAGACCTCGTCGGCCGGGCCGGTCTCGACGATCCGGCCGCGCCGCATGACCGCGACCCGGTCGCTGACCTGGCGCACGACGGCGAGGTCGTGGGCGACGAAGACGAGCGCGAGCCCGAGTTCGCGCTGGAGTTCGCCGAGCAGGGCGACGACCTGGGCCTGGGTGGTGACGTCCAGCGCGGACACCGGCTCGTCGCAGACGATGACCCGGGGGTTGGCCGCGAGCGCCCGCGCGATGCCCACGCGCTGGCGCTGGCCGCCGCTGAACTCGTGCGGGTAACGCTGGTAGTGCGCCCCTTCGAGCCCCACGCGCTCCAGCAGTTCGATCACGCGCCCCCGGATGCGCCCCTCGTCGCGTTCGCCCCGCGCCCGCAGCGGGTCGGCGATCGACGCTCCGACGCTGCGCCGCGGGTTGAGGGAGGACACCGGGTCCTGGAAGACCATCTGGACGGCCGGGTCCACGCCCACGCGCGCGTGGCCGTCGAAACGGACCTCCCCCGCGGTCGGCTCCAGCAGCCCGACCAGCATCCGGCCGAGGGTGGTCTTGCCGCTGCCGCTCTCGCCGACCACGCCGAGGGTCTCGCCCCGGCGCACGGTCAGGGTGACGTCGTCCACGGCCGCGAACGCCCGCTTCCCGCGCCCGAACTCGCGACGCAGACCCCGTGCCTCCAGGACGACCTCCTCAGAGGCTTGTGAGGGTGCGCGCACCGCGTCCACGCGCGGGACGGCGGAGAGCAGTTCCCGGGTGTACGGCTCGGCGGGCGCGCCGAGCACGGCGGCGACCGGACCCTGTTCGACCACGCGCCCGTGCCGCATGACGAGCACCTCGTCGACGCTCTCGGCGGCGACGCCCACGTCATGGGTGACCAGCAGCAGGCCCATGCCGGTCTCCTCGCGCAGGGTGTGCAGCAGGTCGAGGATCTGGGCCTGGACGGTCACGTCGAGGGCGGTGGTGGGCTCGTCCGCGATGAGCAGCTCGGGCTCGCAGGCGAGCGCCATGGCGATCAGTGCGCGCTGCCGCATGCCGCCGCTGAACTCGTGCGGGCGGGACCGGGACCGGCGCCGGGCGTCCGGGATGCCGACCCGGTCGAGCACCTCCACGGCACGCGCGCGTGCGGCCCGTCGTGACGCGCGCGTGTGCACGCGGTACACCTCGGCGATCTGGTCGCCGATCGCGTAGTACGGGTCGAGGGACGACAGCGGGTCCTGGAAGACCATCGCCGCCTTCGCGCCGCGCAACCTGCGCAGTTCGCCGTCGGAGGCGGCCTGTACGTCGGTGCCGGCGACCTCGATCGAGCCGCCGAGCAGCGCTCCCGTGCCGTGGTGCAGGCCCAGCAGGGCCGCGGCGACGGTGGACTTGCCGGAGCCGGACTCGCCGACCAGGGCGAGGGCGGCGCCGCCCTCCAAGGTGAACGACAGTCCGTCCACGGCCCGCAGGTCGCCGAAGTCGACGGTCAGATCGGTGACTTGGACGAGACTCACGTCAGTACCACCCGTCGGTCGGCCACCGCGTACAGGACGTCCGCGACGGCGTTGGCGAGCACCACGAAGAAGCCGACGACGAGGACCATGCCGACGACGACGGGCAGGTCGACCACGCTGACGGCGTGCACGAGTTCCTGGCCGAGGCCGGGCAGGCCGAACAGCGTCTCCGTGAGCACGGCTCCGCCGACGGCCGAGCCGAAGTTGTTGGCGTTGAGCGCGATGACCGGCGCGAGCGCTCCGCGCAGGGCGTGCCGGCCGACGATCGACCGCTCGCCGACGCCGTACGCGCGGAAGGTGCGGATGTGGTCCTCGGCCAGGGTCTCCAGCATCGAAGCCCGGGTCATCCGGGCGAACGACGCGGACTCGATGAGGGCGAGGGAGAACCACGGCAGCAGCAGGTTCCAAGCCCACTGCTCGGGATCGTCGGTGAACTTCACGTACTGCGGGAAGGGCAGCAGTTGCAGTTCGCCGCAGACGACGATCATCAGGACCAGGCCGATGACGAAGACCGGCGTGGCCCAGCCGGCCAGCGTGAGGCCGGTCAGCACCCGCTCGGTGAGCCGGCCGCGCCGCCAGACGGAGAGCACGCCCGTGCCGACGCCCAGGAGCAGCCACAGCACCATCGCGCCGATTACCAGCGAGAGGCTGACCGGGAGCCTGGTCAGGATGATGCTCAGGACCTGCTGGTCGGTCTGGTACGACAGGCCGAGGCAGGGTGCGGAGCAGTGCTCCACGGAGGTGCCGGTGGAGTAGTCCTGGCCGACGACCAGGCCCTCCAGGAAGTGCCAGTAGCGCACGTACAGCGGGTCGCCGAGGTGCAGTTGCTGGGCCACCTGGTGCACCTGCTCCGGGGAGCAGCGCGGGCCGCAGGTGATCTGGGCGACGTTGCCCGGGGTGACGTAGAAGACGACGTAGACGATCACCGAGATGGCGAGCAGGGTCGCCACGGTGCCGATGGTGCGGCGCAGCAGGAAGCCGCCGAAGCCGTTCACGCGGATTCCTCCTTCGCCGTCGTCTTCGCCGCCGCCCCCGCCGTCGCCTTCGCCGCCGTCAGGGCCGCGCGCCTGCGGCCGGTGCCGACGCCGAGCCGGGAGGCGGCGCGCGGGTCCAGGGCGGTGCGGACGCCGTCGCCGAGGACGGTCAGCGCGAGGACGGTCACGAACAGCGCGCCGGCCGGCAGGAGCAGGTACTGCGGGGCCGCCTGGTACCAGACGTCGGCAGCGGTGAGCATCTGGCCCCACGAGGGCGTCGGCGGCTTCACCCCGACGCCGAGGAAGGACAGGGCCGCCTCGGTGCTGATGTTGACCGGGATGAGGATCGAGGCGTACGTGATGACCGGTGCGGCCAGGCCGGGCAGCAGTTCACGGCGGGCGATGCGCCAGGCGCCCCAGCCGCTGAGCCGGGCGGCGGCGACGTAGTCGAGCCCCTTCAGGGTGAGTGTCTGGGCACGCACGATCTTCGCCATGCTGCCCCACGCGATGAGCCCGATGACGAGGGTGACCAGGACGGGCCTGGGGAAGCTCTGCGGCACGATCGCGAGCAGCGCCAGCGACATGATCATCAGGGGCAGTGCGACGATGATGTCCGTGATCCGGCTCAACACTTGATCAACCCATCCACCGCCGAGCGCGGCCGCCACGCCGACGACCAGCCCGAGGAGGACCTGGATCACGGTCGCCGCGAACGCGACACCCAGGGACACCCGCGCCCCGTACACCAGCCGTGCGAACAGGTCCCGCCCGGTCTGCGGCTCGACGCCCAGCCAGTGGTCGGCGGAGACGCCGCCGAGGGAGCCGACCGGCACGCCGCCGCGCGCGGAGTCGATGAGGGCGGGGTGGTAGGTGAACGGGTCCTGGCCCTCCAGCGCGGTGAGCAGCGGCGCGGCGAGCGCGACCAGGACGAGCAGCGCGACGACGCCCGCCGCGACCGTGGCGGCCCGCTGCGTGCGCAGCCGCCGCCAGAACCGACGAGCCCCCGAGGCCCCCGAGGCGAGCGCCTCGGGGGCCTGGGTGGCGACAATTGCCTCGCTCACGGTGCTTACTTCACCGCGACCTGGGAGATGTCCAGGACACCGGTCCAGTCGCTGATCACGACGTTCTTGATGTCCTTGCCGACCAGCCGCTTGTAGACGGGGTGGAACAGCGGCACGGTCAGCGCCTGTGCGCCGATCTTCTTGTCCAGTGCACCCCACCGCTTGGCGGCGGCGTTGAGATCGGTCAACTTGTTGATCGCGTCAATCTCGGCGTTGACCGAAGCATCGTTGAGCTGGGAGGCGTTGAAGTTCGCGCCGTCCTTGACGATCTGCCGGCCGTCGAAGATCGGGGCGAGGAAGGGACCGCCGGAAGGCCAGTCGGCACCCCACGCGGCGAGGAAGAAACCGGGCTCGGTCTTCACGCTGTGGACCGTGTCGGAGTAGTTGTTGTCCTCCAGGCCCTGCAGCTTGACCGTGATGCCGGCCTTCTTGAGGGCGTCCTGGAGCGCGGTCGCGATCTCGGGGCTCGTCTTGAAGTTCTCGGCGTTGTCGTGGGTCAGCGTGACGGTGAGCCCGTTCGGGTAACCGGCCTCCTTCAGCAGCTCCTTGGCCTTGGCCGCGTTGCCGGTGCCGCCCGCCGGGAAGAGGTCGTACGGCGTGTAGCCGAAGGACTTCTGGTCGGGCAGGAAGGTGGTCGCCGGCTCGGCGAGGGCGCTGCCGCCCGCCGCGTTGATCACGGACGACCGGTCGACGGCGTAGGAGATGGCCTGCCGCACCTTGGGGTTGTCGAACGGCTTGACCTTCGGGTTGAACGCTATGTAATTCGTGTAGCCGAAGTGGCCGGTGCCGACGCGCGCGGCGAGTTCCTTGTCGCCGGTGACCTTGGCGAGTTCGGCCGGGCCGAGGTTGGTGTCCGTCGTCACGGCGGCCGCGTCCGCCCCCTGGGACGCCGACAGCCGCTGGTTGATCACGGACGAGTCCAGCCCGGACTGCACGTCGATCTTGTCGGGGTACGCCTTGCGCTGGTCGTCGACGGAGGCGGACCAGTACGTGTTGCGTTCAAGGACCAGGTGCTCGCCGTCGTTCTCGTTCTTGACGACCTTGTACGGGCCGGACGAGATCGGGTGCTCCTCGTACTTGGTGCCGGTGTCCTTGGCCTTCGGGACGGGCGTGAACTGCGTCTGCGTGGCCAGGAACGGGAACTCGCCCTCGGGCTTGTTCAGGTGGAAGACGATGGTGCGGTCGTCCGGCGTCTCGATCGCCGCGAGCCCCTTCTTGTCCTTGTACGGCCCCTGGTAGTCGGCGGCGCCGACCAGCCAGTCCCGCAGGTAGGGCGCGCCGCCGGAGAGTTCGGGGGCGAAGGAGCGCTCGATGCCGTACTTGATGTCGCCGGACGTGATCGGGGTGCCGTCCTCGTACTTGAGGCCCGCCTTCAGGGTGTAGGTCCACACGGTCGCGTTCTTGCTGGGGCGCCCGGTGTCGGTGGCCAGGTCGGGGACCACCTTGGTGCCGGCGGCGCCGTCCGCGCGGTTGCGGGTGGTGAGCGTACGGAAGACCAGGGACGGCACGTTGCCGCCGCCGGAGGTGTACAGGCGGGCCGGGTCGAAGTCCGTCTGCGGGTCGGAGTTCAGGACGGTGAGCGTGCCGCCCTTGTGCGGCGCGGAGTCGCCACTGGAGCCGTTGGCATCGTTGTCCTTCGGCCCGCAGGCGGCGGCGCCCGCTGCCACGACGAGGGCAAGCGAAACGTACGCCGCACGGGCGCTGGTTACGGACGGGTGACGCATCGGAATGACGACCTCTCGGAAGGCGAGTCTCGATGGGTGAGACAGATTGACGAGGAATGAGACGAAAGTGAACAGACGTCTGCCCGGCGTCAGGTCGTCGAAAGAGCCGTGACCGAGGTCACGGCAGCACAGAGAAGTCGCGACGCGAACGCCTGAAGGCGGGCGTCAGCGACAGTGGATGTCGGCCACGCAGAGCGCGGTCACGCCGATGAGCGCCAGCTCGATGGCGGCGCGCGCGGAGGCGTGAAGAGACGACATGCCCAGAAATATGTACGACCTTTCTGCGCATGTCAACGTGATGTATGAGCCACCTGTCAACTCTTGGGATACGGCCAGGGGTTGGGCAGACAGTGGATTCCGTCGTGGTCGAGGAACTTGGTCTGCTGCTGCATGACCGGCGCGAGCTCGCCGTCCTTGTCGCAGGTCACATGGCCGTGACCGAGCCGGTGGCCGACCTCGTGGTTGATCAGCATCTGCCGGTAGGCGTGGATCTTGTCGCCGTACGTCTTGCTGCCCTGGGCCCATCTGTATGCGTTGATCATGACGCGTTCGGTGGACGCCGAGTCGCAGGACACGTTGTCCTCGGTCGTGTCGAGGCCGGACTTGGCGCACCACTTGGCGGTGGTGCCGGGGCTGGCGAGCGTGATCACGAAGTCGGGCCTGCCGGTGGACACGCGCGCGAAGGTACGGGCGCCGTCGTGGGCCCAGCTGCGCTCGTCGTTGAGCGTCTTCTGCACGGCCTCGGCGAACAGCTTCCCGTCCAGGCCCAGCCCCTGCTCCACGTCGACGCGGTAGGTGTACTTCCGCCCCTTGCCCGGCGCAGGCGCGCTCCCGGGCACGGTGCTGAACTTCCCGGACCCGGTCAGCTTGGCGCTGAGCGGGTACTTCTCGCCCATCGCCTGCTCGTACGACAGCGTCACCACGCCCGGCGAGGCGGAGGCCGCCGCGGAAGGCGTCGTACGGCCGTCCCCGCGCGAGGCGGCGCCGTCGGTGGCCCGCGTACCGTCCGGGGCCGACTGCGAGCGTGCGGCGGAGCCGTCGCGGCCGTCGATCACCTGCCCGGCGACGATCACCGCGAGCACGGTGGTGACGGCGGCGGCCGCGACGCCCGCGAAGGCCCGGCTCTTGCCGCCCCTGGGCAGCGCGGGCTCGCCGGCGGGCGGCGCGTGGCCGGTGTCGCCCGCACCGCCGTCGACGCCGGCCGGGAGCGGGGAGGTGTGCGTACCGGAGCCGGGCGGATACGTCTCCGCGCGCTGGGCGCCGATGCGGGGGTGGGGCGCGAAGACGTCGACGTCCTCGTCGAAGGCGTCGACGTAGTCCTGCCGCGGACCGCCGGGCCCGCCCTGCCGCGGACCGCCAGGGCCGCCCTGCCGCTGCCGCGGTATCGGCACACCGGTCGCCCCGAAGGCGGCACCGGCGGGCCCGGAAGCGGCAGCAGAGGGCCCGGAGGGAGCGCCGCCGGGCCCGGAGGGCGCACCGGCCGCCCCGCCCAACCGGCCCCAGCCACCGCCCGCTTCACGCTGCTCCGGGTGACCACCACGGACTCGCGGAACGCCGTGCGCCGGAGTCCCCTCGGGGAAACGCGGGACGCCGTGCGCCGGAGTCCCCTCGGCGGAGCCGGGCACGCGGGCGGCCGGACCCGGCACCGTGGGTCCCGCCGGGCCGCGCTCGACGCCCCCCGGGCCCTGCTTCCGGGTCGCGCGTGTGTTCGCTATGTCCGCCGTGTCGTCATCTGGTGCCGGCCCGCGGCGGCTGTGGCGTCCCACTCGCCCCTCAGCTCCCCGCGCCCGGCGCGACCGGACCGCCGCCGACGGTCCCGGAAGCCGGTCCGCCGGCCGGCCTGTCGGTGGAGGCGAGGAGTTCACGGAACGCCCCGGCCACCGCACCCGGGTACTCCATCATCGCCACGTGCCCGGCGTCCGGCATGGACAGCAGCCGGGAGTGGCGGAAGCTGCGGGCGGCCTTCCGGGCCATGCGGTAGCCCACGAGCTGGTCGCGGCCGCCGTAGATCAGGAGGGTCGGGGCGAGGACGCGCTCGGCCTGGCGCCACAGCCCGTGCTGGCCGCCCAGCGTGTACGCGTTGACGATCCCGCGTGCCGACCGCGCCATCGCGTCCCAGAAGTACGGCAGCCGCAGCCGCCGTTCCAGCTCCTCCACCGCGTGCTCGAACGCCTCGGGCGTCACCCGGCTGGGATCGCCGTAGCAGAGGGCCAGCACGCCCCGTACGCGCTGTTCGGCGGTCCACTTGCCGGTCGTGCGGGTGAGGAGCCCGGCGATGCCCGGGAGGCCGAGGATCACCGTCGGTACGGCCGTGCGCTGCACGCGCAGCTCGGGCAGGGCGGGCGAGACGAGCGTGAGGGTGCGCACGAGGTCCGGGCGGACGGCGGCGAGGCGGGTGGCGACGGCGCCGCCGAGGGAGTTGCCGAAGAGATGGACCGGACCGCGGCCGGCCGCGTCGAGGTAGCGGATGACCGCGCGCGCGTGCCCGGTGACGGAGTAGTCGCCGTCGTCCGGCGGCGGCGAGTCGCCGAAGCCGGGCAGGTCGACCGCCTCGCTGTCCACGACGTCTTCGAGCCGCTCCATCAGCTGCGACCAGTTCTGCGAGGAGCCGCCGAGCCCGTGGAGGTAGAGCGCGGGCGGCAGGCCCTCGCGCGCGGGCGGCCGTGAACGGACCGAGAGGGTGACGCCGGGCAGTCCCACCGACCGCAGCCGCTCGCCCTCCGCGACCCTGACTGCCGCCGCCTCGGGGAGCACGCTGGTGGGCGGCACGGAGGGCAGCTCGGTCGAAGACATGAGCCAATGTTACGAGACGATCACACCGTGATTCACGTGTTCGCCGTCACATAATCGTCCCGGCGAGCCGGGCGCGGGCCGCGCACGACCCGTGCGCGGACGGAGGTGAGGGGCAGGCCGCCAGGCGGAGCGAACAGCCGGGGACGGCACACGGATGCATAGCGTCCGCATCCGCTGTCTCCTACGCTCGTAAACAGGGCACCCGTTTGTGGCCCCCTGCTGCAGCCAGGGATCTCCGAAGGAAGGGAGCCCCACCATGACCCATGACCCCACCGACCCCACCGACCCCGACGTCCTGGAGGATCTGGAGGCGGAGGAGGCCCCGGAGATCGATGTCGAGGCCCCCGAGGACGACGCAGCCGAGCAGCACACGGACGTGACGCCGTCCCAGGACGACCCGCTCACCGGTGTCGACCCGGACCGGGCGAACGAGGCCGATCTCATCGAGCAGGCACGGGTGGTCTCCCTCGACGAGGACGACTACCGCTGACCTCGGCCGGTTCTCCGACGGACCCACCCGGCCCGTTCGCATGTCCCGGGATGTCACGGGATTTCCCGGTGCGGCTGTCAACGTCGTCCGGTACGTGAAATTCTGCGCTCGCACCGCGCACAGCAGGGTTACCGAAAAGTACGATGGCCGCGCGGAGCGATCCGCATGTGGACGACTCATGTGGACGACTTTGGGAGGCGGCGTGACAGCCATCGAGCAGACAGAGGCAGCACGCCCGCGGGGCACGCGCCTGCCGCGCCGTGCCCGACGGAACCAGCTGCTGGGCGCCGCCCAGGAGGTGTTCGTCGCGCAGGGGTACCACGCGGCCGCGATGGACGACATCGCCGAACGCGCCGGCGTCAGCAAGCCGGTGCTCTACCAGCACTTCCCGGGCAAGCTCGACCTCTACCTGGCCCTGCTGGACCAGCACTGCGAGGCGCTGATCCAGGCGGTGCGCAGCGCGCTCGCGTCGACGACCGACAACAAGCAGCGGGTCCGGGCGACCATGGACGCCTATTTCGCGTACGTCGAGGACGACGGCGGGGCCTTCCGCCTGGTCTTCGAGTCCGACCTGACGAACGAGCCCGCGGTGCGCGAGCGCGTGGACAAGGTCACCAACGAGTGCGCCGAGGCGATCTGCGAGGTCATCGCGGAGGACACCGGTCTGCCGCGTGCCGAGTCGATGCTGCTGGCCTCCGGCCTCGGCGGTCTCGCCCAGGTGGTGGCCCGTTCCTGGCTGCACAGCGACCGCTCCGTCTCGCGCGACCAGGCGGTCCAGCTGCTGACCTCGCTGGCCTGGCGGGGCATCGCGGGATTCCCGTTGCACGGCATCGACGCGCACCACTGACACCGGCACCGGCTCTGGCACTGGCACCGGCTCTGGCACCGCCACTCACCCGCCGCCGACAGCACTGCCGGAGGGAATTCCCGTTCGCTGTTCGCTCCTGGCGTGCACGTGCGCAGCGTGTACGTCCCCTCACCGGGCTAATGTGTGCTGCGTACGGCGCGGAAGGTCGCGCACTTCACTGACCGTCGGAGGGACATAGCCGTGGAGGTCAAGATCGGCGTGCAGCACGCGCCCCGCGAGATCGTTCTGGAGAGCGGTCTGAACGCCGAGGAGGTCGAGCGCATCGTCGCCGACGCGCTGGCCGGCAAGTCACAGGTGCTGTCCCTGGAGGACGAGCGCGGCCGCAAGGTCCTGATTCCGACGGACCGCCTGGCGTACATCGAGCTCGGCGAGCCGACGGTGCGCAAGGTCGGCTTCAGCGCGGTCTGACCACAGCAGCACGGAGGGGCCGGGCGGACGTGTGTCCGCCCGGCCCCTCCGTCGTGTCCGGTTCCCACATGTGGCGCACAAGTCGTCCACAGAGGAGGATTGGATTCCGCAGGTCACGGGTAAGACGGGCTACGACCGCGAAGCACCGGCCGGCCGTGGGAGGGACCCCTCGTGATGCTCCTGGAAGTCCTCGGATCCGCCCTGCTCGGCCTGGCCCTGTCGTGGGCCGCGACCAGCCGGCTGTCCCACCGGCTCCCGGCCCGTCCGCTGGTGTTCTCCACCGGCGTCGCGGGAGCCCTCTTCGGCGACTTCGTCACGCACAGCGCGCTCGGCCCCGGCGCGGTCCTGGTCACTCTTCTGGGCGCGGCGATCGTCTCGGCGGCGTCCCTGTCACTGCTGCTCCGCCCGGCGGGCCGCCACCTGCGCCGACGATCGATCCCGGCGTAGCGCCCCGAGGGGCCGCGGCGGAACCGCGCGGCCGGCCACCACCACACCCGCGGCCGCGCGACTCCCCGCAGCACCTCCCACAGGGCGTCAGGCCGCCAGCCCCAGCGCAGCCATCCGCTTCGTGTGCGCCTCGGTGATCCGCGAGAACATCCGCCCCACCTCGGCGAGGTCGAACCCGTCGGCCACTCCCCCGACCAGCATGGTCGACAGCGCGTCCCGGTCGGCGACCACCCGCTGGGACTGCGACAGCGCCTCGCCCATCAACCGCCGCGCCCACAGGGCCAGTCGGCCCCCGACACGCGGGTCGGCGTCGATCGCCGCGCGCACCTTCTCCACCGCGAACCCGGCGTGCCCGGTGTCGTCGAGGACGGCCAGCACCAGTTCGCGGGTGTCCGAGTCGAGGCGGGCCGCGACCTCCCGGTAGAAGTCACTGGCGATCGAGTCGCCCACGTACGCCTTGACCAGGCCCTCCAGCCAGTCGGACGGCGCCGTCTGGCGGTGGAAGCCGTCGAGGGCCGCGACGAACGGCTCCATCGCCTGCGTGGCGTCCTCGCCGATCTCCGTCAGCCGGTTGCGCAACCGCTCGAAGTGGTGGAACTCGGCCGACGCCATCTTCGCCAGCTCGGCCTTGTCCACCAGCGAGGGCGCCAGCTTGGCGTCCTCCGCGAGCCGCTCGAACGCCGCGAGCTCGCCGTACGCGAGGGCACCGAGGAGGTCCACGACCGCGGCACGGTAGTGCGGGTCGGCGGCCGCCCGCGCCCAGTCCTGGGCGGCGACACCGGTCGGTTCGGCGGAGGCGGTCTCAGGCTTGTCAGAGCTCGTCATGAAGCGCACAATAGCCCGCCCACGACCCCCGGGAAGTGCTGGGGAAGCTCCGGTCCGGCCCCGGAGAGTCTCAGGGGTACCCCGAGAAGTCCCGCAGAAGCCCCTGGTCAACCACTGTGACTACCACGACGTGACCGAATCGGCCATCGCATGTGCACGATTCCGGGGTATGGTGGTAATGCGCCTGCTGGTACGCCGTCGATTCTGGACGTACCTCGACAGGCCGCACGTATGAGGATGCCCGGTCGGTGGCCCGATCGGCTCCGACCCGACAGCCCTCCCGGTTCGTACGGCACTGTGCGTACGACGACCGGAGGGACACACCCTCAGCGGTACGAGCGCTAGAGCGTCGGTAGAGGTCCCGTGCACTACGGCGTGCCCCACGGCCCGCCCGTAAGGCAGCCGACGTCCCCGGCACGGTCCGTCAAAGACCCCCGCGCTCGCCTCGCGCCGCGACACACAGAAGAGGCAGCACCCTGACTACGACGTTTCGTGAACTCGGAATCCTTCCCGAGACCGCCGAGGCCCTGGAAGCCGTCGGCATCATCAACCCCTTCCCCATCCAGGAGATGACGCTCCCGGTCGCCCTGTCCGGCTCCGACGTCATCGGCCAGGCCAAGACCGGCACCGGCAAGACCCTCGGTTTCGGTCTGCCGCTCCTGGAGCGCGTCACCGTCCCCGCCGACGTGGAGGCCGGCCGCGCCGCCCCCGAGGCCCTCACCAACGCGCCGCAGGCGCTCGTCGTCGTCCCCACGCGCGAGCTCTGCACCCAGGTCACCAACGACCTCCTGACGGCCGGCAAGGTCCGCAACGTACGCGTTCTCGCCATCTACGGCGGCCGTGCCTACGAGCCGCAGGTCGAGGCCCTCAAGAAGGGCGTCGACGTGGTCGTCGGCACCCCTGGCCGGCTCCTGGACCTCGCGGGCCAGAAGAAGCTCGACCTCAAGCACATCAAGTCGCTCGTCCTCGACGAGGCCGACGAGATGCTCGACCTGGGCTTCCTGCCGGACGTCGAGAAGATCATCGACATGCTTCCGGCCAGGCGGCAGACCATGCTGTTCTCGGCGACCATGCCGGGCGCGGTCATCGGCCTCGCACGCCGGTACATGAGCCAGCCCACCCACATCCGCGCCACCGCGCCGGACGACGAGGGCGCGACCGTCGCGAACATCGCGCAGTTCGTCTACCGCGCGCACTCCATGGACAAGCCGGAAATGATCGCGCGCATACTGCAGGCCGACGGCCGCGGGCTCGCGATGATCTTCTGCCGCACCAAGCGCACCGCCGCCGACATCGCCGAGCAGCTGCAGCGCCGCGGCTTCGCCTCCGGGGCCGTCCACGGCGACCTCGGCCAGGGCGCCCGCGAGCAGGCGCTGCGCGCGTTCCGCAACGGCAAGGTGGACGTCCTGGTCTGCACCGACGTCGCCGCGCGCGGTATCGACGTCGAGGGCGTCACGCACGTCATCAACTACCAGTCCCCCGAGGACGAGAAGACGTACCTGCACCGGGTCGGCCGCACCGGCCGTGCCGGCGCGTCGGGTACGGCGATCACGTTCGTCGACTGGGACGACATCCCGCGCTGGCAGCTCATCAACAAGGCGCTGGACCTGAAGTTCCCCGACCCGGTGGAGACGTACTCCACCTCGCCGCACTTCTTCGAGGACCTGAAGATCCCCGCGGGCACCAAGGGTGTCCTGCCGCGCTCGGAGCGCACCCGCGCCGGGCTCGACGCGGAGGAGGTGGAGGACCTGGGCGAGACCGGAGGCCGCGGAGGCCGCGGTCGCGGTGACCGAAACGGCCGGGTCGAGGCGCGTACCGAGGAGCGCGAGCGCCCGGCCCGCACCCCGCGCCGCCGCCGTCGCACCCGCGGCGGTTCGACCCCGGACCAGGTGTCCGGCACGACGTCCACGGCGCCGGCCGCCGAGGCCGCGTCGCCCGCCTCCGCCGGCGACGCCCTCGCGGCGTCCGAGCCGGCTGCCGCGCGGACCCCGCGCCGCCGTCGCCGTACCCGCAACGGGGCGTCGCAGGAGCCGGTGGCGGCCGCCGCCCCGGCGACCGTGACGCCGGAGGCCGTCGTCGAGACGGTCGGGACGGCCGGGTCCGTCGTGGAGCCGGACGCGGCGGAGAAGCCGCGCCGCCGTCGCACCCGCAGGTCCGCGGAGGCCGCTCCGGTGGCCGAGGCGACGACGCCTGTGGTGACCGAGGCACCGGTGGCCGAAGAGGCACCGGCCGCCCCCGCGCGCCGTCGCACCCGCAAGACGGCCGAGGCTCCCGAGGCGGCAGCCGTCGCGGCGGTCGTCGAGGCGATCGAGGCCGTGGCGGAGCCGACGCCGCGCCGCACGCGGAAGACCGCGGTTGCCACCCCGGAGGCCGCGGTGGACACCGCCGAGGCCGTCGAGGCCAAGCCGCGCCGTCGTGTCCGCAAGGCCGCCGAGCCCGTGGCGGAGGTCGCGCAGGCTCCCGCGGACGCCGTCGAGGCTCCCGTGGCCCCGGCCCGCCGCCGCACCCGCAAGGCCGCGGAGCCGGCCGAGCCGGTGGCGGCCGCGCCGCAGCCGGCGACCGCCGATGCGGAGGCCGAGGCCGCGCCCCAGCCGCGCCGGACGCGGAAGGCGGCCGAGGCCGCCGTCGACACCGCCGAAGCCACCGAGGCCAAGCCCCGCCGCACCCGCAAGACGGCAGCCGCCGCCCCGGAGGCCGCCGAGGAGGCGGAGGCGGCGCCCAAGCCCCGCCGCACCCGCAAGACGGCAGCCGCCGCCGAGGCCGCGGTGGACACCGCCGAGGGCGCGGAGGCCAAGCCCCGCCGCACCCGCAAGACGGCGACCGCCGCCTCCGCGGAGACGGCCGAGGCGGTCGCCGAGGTGAAGCCCCGTCGGGCCCGGAAGACGGCGGCCGCCGCCCCGGAGACCGTCGAGGCGGAGGCGGCGCCCAAGGCGCGCCGCACCCGGAAGGCGGCCGAGGCCGCCGTCGACACCGCCGAAGCCACCGAGGCCAAGCCCCGCCGCACCCGCAAGACGGCAGCCGCCGCCTCTGCGGAGATCCCGGCGCAGGCCACCGAGGAGCCGGAGGCCAAGCCGAGGCGCCGCACCACCCGCAAGGCGGCCGAGTCCGCCGAGACCGCCGGATCCGCCGAGGCGGCCGACGCGGAGGCGAAGCCGAGGACCCGCCGGCCCCGGAAGACGGCCGCCGCGGCCCCGGAGGCCTGAGCACACGCCTGACGACGGCCCGGACCACCCCGTGTGGTCCGGGCCGTCGGCGTCTGCGCGGTGCCCGGTGCCGGGGTTCACCCACCGGCCCCCGGTCGGTCACCCCGCTCCGGATACCCTCTCCCCCATGAGCAGGCCTCGCACCTTCGTCCCGCCCGCCGGTGCCCGTGCGTATGCGCTCGCCACCGACCGGGGCGAGTTCGCCGTCGTCGACGCGCCCGTGGCCGCCGGGGCCGAGCCCAGGGGGGTCGCGCTGTTGCTGCCCGGGTTCACCGGCAGCAAGGAGGACTTCAACCGGCTGCACGAGGCACTGGGCCGGCGCGGGTACCGGACGGTCGCCGTGGACGGGCGCGGCCAGTTCGAGTCGGACGGACCGGCGCACGACGAATCGGCGTATGCCCAGGAGGAGCTGGCGCGGGACGTGCTCGCGCAGGCGGCGGCGGTCGGCGCGGGCCGGCCGGTGCATCTGCTGGGGCACTCCCTCGGCGGCCAGATCGCCCGCGCCGCCGTGCTCCTCGACCGCACGCCGTTCCGTTCGCTGACCCTGATGGCCTCGGGTCCGGCGCAGATCTCCTCCTCCCAGCAGCAGCGGGTGAAGCTGCTGCGGGACGCGCTCGCCGTGATGTCGATGGCCGAGGTGTGGGAGGCCATGCAGGCTCTGGAGGCACCGGAGGAGCTGGGGGAGCCGGACGGGCCGGAGGAGGGCCCGGAGGACGGCGAGGATCTGCGACGCCGCTGGCTGGGCAACAAGCCGGCCCAGCTCCTCGCGACCGGCCGCCAGTTGTGCACCGAGCCGGACCGCGTCGCGGAACTGGCCGCCCTGCCGCTGCCCTTCCATGTCCTGTCGGGCGCCCGGGACGACACCTGGCCGGTATCGCTGCTGGACGACATGGCACTGCGGCTGCGGGCGCGCCGTACGGTGATCGCGGGGGCGGAGCACTCGCCCAACACCGATCGCCCCGCCGCCACCGCCGAGGCGATCGCCGACTTCTGGGACGGAACCACCGGCCCCGCAGACCGGGACCGCGGCTGGTACGGCGGCTAGTACGGCAGCTGGTACGGCGGCTAGTACTGCGTCTGGAGGTGCTCCCAGAAGCCGTCCCGCAGGGCGCGGCGCAGGTCGGCCTGGCCGCGCAGGGAGTACTGGAGCATCCCCTCGGCCTCGACGAGGAGGTCCTGGTCGACGGGGCCCGGCAGGTAGGGGTGGCCGGGCAGCAGTTCGACGAGCGCCTCGCGGCCGCGCGAGGAGAGCCACTTCGCCGCGATCTGCGCGCCGATGAAACGGACGTCCTCGCGGGTGGGTCTGGTGGCGCCGGCCTCGTAGCCGGGGGCGGCGCGTCTGGAGACGTACGGCTTGAAGAACTCGAGGTCGAGGGTGCGCTGGCTGTCGACCTCCCAGAGCAGCGGCTCGGCCTGGTTGCGGCCCTCGGGGGCCTCGATGCCCCACAGGTGGACCCGGGCGCCGTAGCCCTGGGCGGCCTCGACCGCCGAGACCAGGTCCTCGTCGCCGCCGAGCAGGGCCGCGTCGCTGATGGCTCGGTGCCGGGCGAGTGACTCCAGGTCCGTACGGATCAGGGAGTCGACGCCCTTCTGCTGGTTGTTGGCGTTGAGGTTGCCGAGGCGGACCTTGACGTCGGGGAGTTCGGCGATGGCCTGCTGCTCGGCGGTGTGGATGCGGCGGCGGGCGCCGTCGTACCAGTAGACGCGCAGCAGCCTGCTGTCGGCGAAGATCTGGCGTGCCTTGTCGATGAGGGCATCGATCAGCCCTTCCGCGTCGAGGTCGAAGGCACGCCGGTCCTCCGTCCCGGCGACGAGCCGGCCCGTGGCCGCGTAGAGGTAGCCCGCGTCCACGAAGATGGCGTGCGTCGAGGGCGTCTTGGCCACTTCGGCGAGCATGCGGGTGAGCAGCTCGTTCGTGCGGTCGATACGAGCCTGGAGGGCGTCGAGGTCGTCGTTCATCGCCTCCATTGTCCCGGCGGTCACGCTGCGAACACAACCGGTCCCGGTCAGTCTCGCGCGAACTCTTACCGGTCGGTAATTAGACGTTCGAAAAATTTCTTTAGCGTAGGGAATGTTTGTAACACGCAAGCCGTTGACTGCTACGGAAGAGGACGACGAAGGGAGAGGCCATGCGCTTCGAAATCATGCGACTCGACGAGGTCGACGGCACCACCGTGGACAGCACCGTCGTGGACGCCGCCTCCGTCAGCGGGATCGTTCAGCAGGCCGCCGCCGTGGGGCAGCGTCTGTGGATCCGACCGGCCGAGACCCAGGCTTCGTAACCAGGTTTTGTAACACGACGACGCGACAACGACAGAAGACGACAACAGCCACACCGACGACGCACCGCACACAGTCTTCAGAGCCCCCGTACGGCACTCAGGCCGTACGGGGGCTCTGCGTTCACCGGCCCCCTACGTCGCGCGCTACGCGCCCTTGATCACCTGGGTGACGCCGTTGATGATCTGCTGCACGGCGATCGCGGAGAGCATCATGCCCGCGAGCCGCGTCACCAGGACCACACCGCCGTCCTTGATGACCCGGATGATCAGCAGCGAGTAGCGCATCACCAGCCAGAGGACGACATGGATCGCGAGGATCGCGGCCCAGACGGACACCTGCGTGGCCACGCTGTCGGCCTTCTGCACGGCGAGGATGACCGACACGATCGCACCGGGGCCGGCCAGCAGCGGCATGCCCAGCGGCACCAGCGCCACGTTGACGTCCTTGGTCTGCTTCGGCTCGTCGTTCTTGCCGGTGAGCAGGTCCAGGGCGATGAGCAGGAGCAGCAGTCCGCCCGCGATCATCAGCGCGGGCACGGAGACGTGCAGGTAGTCCAGGATCTGGTGCCCCAGCAGCCCGAAGACCGTGATCACACCGCCCGCCACGCACACGGCCTGGAAGGCCATCCGCTTCTGTACCTTGCCGGGCCGGCCGGCGGTGAGGGCGAGGAAGATCGGGGTGATCCCCGGGGGGTCCATGATGACGAAGAGGGTCAGGAAGAGGGAGCCGAAGACGGCGAGATCGAACATGATGGTGCTACAGGCCTTGCTGAAGTGAGGGACTGGGACGTGCGGGGGCCGGGCGTCAGGCCCCGCCGGTCCCCGGCACCGGGAACGCGCCCGTGGCCCGGCGGGTGATCTCGCCGTACACCTCGGGGTCGGTGGTGCACTCGCCCAGCGCCACCGTCTTGCGGCTGCCGTGGTAGTCGGACGAGCCCGTGGCCAGCAGCCCCAGCTCGTCGGCGAGCCCGCGCAGCCGGGCACGGGTGTCCTCGTCGTGGTCCATGTGGTCGACCTCGATGCCGTCGAGACCGGCCGCGGCCATCTCGGCGATCGCCGACTCGGGAACCGTGCGCCCGCGCTTCGCGGCGGCGGGGTGCGCGAACACGCACACGCCGCCGGCGCCCTTGACCAGCCGGATCGTCTCGAAGGGGTCGGTCTCGTGCTTCTCCACGAAGGCCCGGCCGCCGTCGGCGAGCCACTCCTCGGTGAAGGCGTCGCTCACGGTCGGCACGACACCGAGCTCGACGAGCGCGGAGGCGACGTGCGGCCGCCCGACCGAACCGTCCCCGGCGATCCGCCGCACCTGCTCCCAGGTGACCGGCGCGCCCAGCGCGTTCAGCTTGGCGACCATGCTCCGGGCGCGCGGCACCCGGTCGTCCCGGACCAGTTCGCGCTCGGCGAGCAGCGCGGGCTCCTCGGGGTCGAAGAGGTAGGCCAGCATGTGCATGGAGACGCCGTCGAGGCGGCAGGACAGCTCGGCCCCGGTGACCAGCGTGAGCCCCGCGGGCAGCGCGGCGAGGGCCTCGGCGTACCCGCGGGTGGTGTCGTGGTCGGTCAGCGCGACGACGTCGAGACCGGCGGCGGCGGCGTTGCGCACCAGCTCGGCCGGGGTGTCCGTGCCGTCGGACGCGGTGGAGTGGCAGTGCAGATCGATGCGCACGACACAGACTCCAGCGGGCCGGTACGGAAGGGACGCGTCAAGGATAACGGCCGACGGAGGGTGCCCCTGTCACACCCGCAACCGGTGAGCGCCCTTTACCTGGCCCGCTCAAGGGGCGCGGGGAACCGCACGACCAGCCCCCCACCGCCCCGCGGACGACCGATCCCACCGGCGCACCGGCGCACCGGCGCTACGGCGCACCGGCGCTACGGCGCTACGGCTCCAGCAACCGCGGCGACAACGCCCCGCACGGCACCAGGTCCACCTCGGCCCCCGCGTCCCGCAGATCGGTCAGCACCAGCTCGTCGTACATCAGCAGACCCGTCTGCTCGGGCCACACCACGGCCCACAGCCACAGCCCGCGCGCCTCGCCCGCGAACACGGCGCGGTCGTCCGGCGCGCCGGAGACGTGCCACAGCGGTGTCGGCCGGCCCGCCGCCAGCACCTTCGCCTGGGGCGGCTTCTCCACGTCCATCGACGGCCCGGGATCCGGCCCGTCGATCCCCGCGTACCGCGCCCCGAGGCCGACCCCCAGCTCCTCGGCGACCAGGATCATCTCCCCTATGCCGCCGAGCGGCGCGGGTCCGGAGCAGGCGACGGCCGTCGCGCGGCCCCCGCTGCGGTCGTCACCGGCACACGCCACACCGGTGAACAGCCAGCCGACCGGCAGCGGCCAGGGCATCCACACCGGGACCTGGGTGCGGTGCACCACCACACCGAGGGCCTCGACGCTGGGCGGGATCACGGGCTGTACCGGATGCACGGTCCCGTGGACATCGCACTGCCAGGTGTCGGCGAAGAGTCCGGGAGCCCTGACCCGGCCACCACACTTCGGGCAACTGGGTTCGCCCCTCATAGAGCCCCACGGTCCTACCCAGGACCCCCCACGTCAAGGACGATCACCCGTCCAGCGCACGCGACCGCGCGCCGGACGGCACCCGCCGCGCGGCAGGCCGCCGGCGACGGCGTCACGCGCTTCGCCAACTGACCGACGGCGACTGCCGCTTGGTGAGCTTGCTCACCAAGCTGGTCAGTCCAGCCGGACGGATTTCCGGTGCGGGTCCCTGAGGTCGGCCCCGTTCGCGAGCCAGCGTTCCTGGAGGGCGCCGGCGCCGTGTACGCGCTTCCAGGCGGCCTCGTTCGGCGTCATCGGCAGCAGCGGCAGGAACCGTACGGGGTCGAGGGGCTCGTCCAGCTCCAGATCCTCGACGAGCCCGCCCGGCTCGCCGACCAGCACGGAGGTGAAGGGCGCGCCCGGCCACAGCGGGCCGCCCACGTCCAGCGACGCGCCCGGGGCCACGACCAGGCCCTCCACCTGCGGGGAGGCGGCGAGCACGGCGAGCGCGCGGAGCACCTTGTCGGTCTCGGCGAGCCCGGCGCGGACCGACAGGACCAGCTCGGCGCGCGGCCCCTGAACGGGGTCCGCGACCATTGCGGTGGGGTCGGTCATGGGGTGCGCGGACATGCCGAGCGTGGCGTAGCGGACGACGTTCTCGCCCTGGAGGTCCTCGTGGAAACGGAGCACCTCGATGCGGTCCGTACCGAGGAAGGTGACCGCCGCGCGCGCGTCCGGTTCGCCCAGTGCGGTGGTCAACCGGGCCTCGACCAGAGGAAGAACTTCAACCATGTCGCGAGCATAGAACTCGTCAGTACCGGGCAAAGCGGCGCCTTGACACTGAGGGCTGCTGCTACTCTGACCGCGGTGGTTCGGGGCAGCACGCAGTGCGTCGCGGTCAGACCCCGACGCCGCCGACAGGACTCCCTTACGAGGGACCGGCTGGAGGAGGTGGGGCTGTCATGGATCGAAGTCACCCGTGCAGTACCACTCGCTCTTCCGGCCTCTGAACCTCTTTCTCTGGCTGGCTGCCGCCTTTTCGTGCGCGTCGTCGTTCGGAAGAGCACTCCGTTTCGCTTGCCTGATCCCTTCGACCGGTCCGTTCCGGATCTGTCTGGATCCGTTCGTCTGATCTGAATCAGTAGCGAAGTCGCCACCGCAACGGTGCGGTGCTCCCCGCTTTGTGGACGTGCCAAACATCCGAAGCCAGGACGTCCTCATTCCGGGTAGTTCCACCCGTTCCTCGGCGGTCTTCCGCTGCCTGTCGCGAAGGAGCCTGCCCATGTCGATGATCCGCGACCTCCGAGCCGTGGTCCGACCTTCCCGCCCCTCGCTGCGCAAGAGCCCGCGACCGGAGAACGGCGCGTACGACACCACCCGCGACCCCGGTACGCCCTCGGCCGTCGTCGACTGCGCCGTCTACCGCGACGGCGCCCGCGTGGAGACCGGCAAGCCGCTGACCCCGCACGAGGCGATGCGCCTGGTGCGGCGCGACGGCGGGTTCGTCTGGATCGGCCTGCACGAGCCGACCGAGGCCGAATTCGCCGGTATCGCCGGCGAGTTCGGACTCCACCCGCTGGCGGTGGAGGACGCCGTCCAGGCCCACCAGCGCCCGAAGCTGGAGCGGTACGACGACTCCCTCTTCACCGTCTTCAAGACCATCCACTACGTCGAGCACGACCAGCTCACCGCCAACAGCGAGGTCGTGGAGACCGGCGAGGTCATGTGCTTCACCGGCCGGGACTTCTTCATCACCGTCCGGCACGGCGGGCAGGGCTCGCTGCGGGCGCTGCGGCACCGCCTCCAGGACGACCCCGAGCTGCTCGTCAAGGGCCCCTCGGCCGTGCTGCACGCCATCGCCGACCACGTCGTGGACGGTTACGTCGCGGTCGCCGACGCGGTGCAGGACGACATCGACGAGGTGGAGACGGAGGTCTTCACGCCGGGCCGCAAGGGCGGCGTCTCCCGTGGTGTCGACTCGGCGCGGATCTACCAACTCAAGCGCGAGGTGCTGGAGTTCAAGCGCGCCGTCTCGCCCTTGCTGCGCCCCATGCAGCTGCTGAGCGAGCGGCCGATGCGGCTCGTCGACCCCGACATCCAGAAGTACTTCCGGGACGTCGCCGACCACCTCGCCCGCGTCCACGAGCAGGTCGTCGGCTTCGACGAGCTCCTGAACTCGATCCTCCAGGCCAACCTCGCGCAGGCGTCCGTCGCGCAGAACGAGGACATGCGCAAGATCACGTCCTGGGCCGCGATCATCGCCGTACCGACGATGGTGTGCGGTGTGTACGGCATGAACTTCAAGTACATGCCGGAGCTGCACTGGCGCTACGGCTATCCGGTGATCATGGCCATCACCGGGGTGATCTGCCTCGGCATCCACCGCACGCTGAAGCGCAACGGCTGGCTCTAGGCTGGTCGCCATGACAAGCGAGCTGCTCGACCAGGCCCTCGTCGAGGAGGCCACGAAGAAGTCCGGCCTCGTCTGGGTGCGGGGCGCCGGGGCGGCGCCGGCGCGTGCGGTGTGGCACGCGTGGGCCGACGGCGCCATGTGCCTGGTCGGCGGCGGCGCCGAGCAGCCGCTGGGCGAGCTGGCCGACGGCGGGGCCGCGGAGGTGACCGTCCGCAGCAAGGACAAGGGCGGCCGGCTGGTCACCTGGACGGCGACCGTCACGGAGCTGCCCGCCGGCACCCCCGAGTGGGACGCGGCGGTGGCGGAACTGAAGGGCAAACGCCTCAACGCCCCCGACGGCGAGGCGATGACCGACCGCTGGGCGAGGGAGTGCAGGGTGCTGCGCCTGACCCCGACGGGGGCGACCTCGCCCCTGCCGGAGGAGAACCTTGCGGCGCCCCCGCTCCCGTCCCCGGCAACGACCCGGCGTCCGGTCCCGGCCGCCCTGCCGCGGTTGCTGGCGAGGCGCCGGAAGGCCAAGTAGCCGTCACCCGAGCCGGGTTCGGCACCGTCGGATCGGACCGTCGCGGCGGATCACCGGGGCGACCGGGTGCGGGTGACCGGCTACGACGCGGGCAGCTGCTTCCCGTAGTCGACCGTCTCGCCCTTCTCCGGCTCGACCACGCTGAAGTCCTTGCCCCAGTCGGAGAAGGTGAGGGTGCCGGCGCCGCCGCCGCGTTCCAGACGGAGGGGGTACGGCTTGCCCTCCAGGGAGACGTCGAGGCTGCCGCCGGAGCCGCCGTCGCCGGTGATGCGGATCGTGCGGGTACCCGACTGCTCGTGGTGACCGGCCGTCGCGAGCGAGCCGTGCAGGGTCAGCAGGCCCGAGAGGAGGACGTCCTTGTCCGTGAAACCGCTGAACTTCTTGTACGCGGGATCCGTCCGCGGCACCTTGACGTACTTGCCGTCGAGCTTGCTCGCCGCGGTCGTGTCGCTGCCGTCGGCGTGGTTCCAGAACCCCGCGTCGGCCTGCAGATACAGCGTGTCGCCCACCCGGAGGAGCTGGAACGTCGACCCCTTCGAGGTGACCGAACCGGTCCCGCCCTCCTCGTTCAGGCGCATGTCCAGCTCGTACGTACGCCCGCTCGTGACCACCGTCCCCGCCATCCGCACCGTCTTCACCGACGAGGCCGCCGTCCGCGTCCTGGACTGGATGACGTCCGGCGCCAGCTTGCCCACCCCGTTCGTGCCCGCGTCCGGGTCCCCGCCGCATCCGGTGAGGACGGCCAGTGCGCACACTGCGGTGACCAGTGCGGCGTGGCGGGTACGGCCCGGAGCGATGACGGTCACAGGCAGGGCCACCTTTCTGAGGGGTCCGGCAGGGCGTACCGCAGCGTACCGGTGCCCCACCCGCACGGCGGAGCCGGTCCGTCCGGACCGCCCACCAGGGCGTATCCGATCGGCACGGGCTAGCCTGAAGCCCACCGAGCGGGCAGAAGGGACCGAAAACCACGCAAGCAGTACTCCGGTAGGTAAAGGAAGCAACCCCATGGCAGCCGGCGCTCCCCGCATCTTCGTCTCGCACCTCGCCGGTGTCCCCGCCTTCGATCCCACCGGCGACCAGGTCGGCCGCGTCCGGGACCTCGTCGTCATGCTGCGCGTCGGCCGCCGCCCGCCCCGGCTGCTCGGCCTGGTCGTCGAACTGTCCACCCGGCGACGCGTCTTCGTGCCCATGACCCGCGTGACCGGCGTCGAGTCCGGCCAGGTCATCACCACCGGCGTGGTCAACGTCCGCCGCTTCGAGCAGCGCCCCACCGAACGCCTGGTCTTCGGCGAACTCCTCGACCGGCGCGTCCAGCTGGTCGAGACCGGCGAGGAGGTCACCGTCCTCGATCTGTCCGTGCAGCAGCTGCCGGCCCGCCGGGACTGGGAGATCGACCGGGTCTTCGTCCGCAAGGGGAAGAAGGGCGCCTTCCGGCGGGCCAGGGGAGAGACGCTCACCGTCGAGTGGTCGCAGGTCACCGGGTTCTCCCTGGAGGAGCACGGCCAGGGCGCCGAGAGCCTGCTCGCCACCTTCGAGCAGCTGCGCCCCGCCGACCTCGCCAACGTGCTCCACCACCTCTCCGCCAAGCGCCGCGCCGAGGTGGCCGCGGCCCTCGACGACGACCGCCTGGCCGACGTCCTCGAAGAGCTCCCGGAGGACGACCAGATCGAGATCCTCGGCAAGCTGAAGGAGGAGCGGGCGGCGGACGTCCTGGAGGCCATGGACCCGGACGACGCGGCCGACCTGCTCGCCGAACTCCCGGAACCGGACAAGGAACGGCTGCTGAGTCTGATGGAGCCGGCGGACGCGGCCGAGATGCGGCGCCTGATGTCGTACGAGGAGCACACGGCGGGCGGTCTGATGACCACCGAGCCGATCGTCCTGCGGCCCGACGCGACCGTCGCGGACGCCCTCGCCCGGGTCCGCAACCCCGACCTCTCCCCCGCCCTGGCCGCCCAGGTCTACGTCTGCCGGCCGCCCGACGAGACCCCGACCGGCAAGTACCTGGGCACCGTGCACTTCCAGCGGCTGCTGCGCGACCCCCCGTACACCCTGGTCAGTGCGCTGGTCACGGACGACGACCTGCAACCCCTGGACCCCGACGCCACGCTCCCGGTCATCGCCGGGTTCTTCGCCACGTACGACATGGTCGCGGCGCCCGTGGTGGACGAGGCGGGGTCGCTCCTCGGCGCGGTGACCGTGGACGACGTCCTCGACCACATGCTGCCGGAGGACTGGCGGGAGACCGAGTTCCACCTGGACGAGGGGGACGAGCAGGAGAAGGAGCAGGCGGCGGGGAAGGGGGCGGGGCTCCATGGCGCCTGAGCGCGAGAGCGCCCGTGAGCGGACGCCGTCCGGCGCGACCGCGGCCGGCCGGTCGCGCGGCCACCGTCTGGACCAGCCGCGCGCGCCGCGGCGCAGGCTGCTGCCGGAGTGGGACCCGGAGGCCTTCGGACGCCTCTCCGAGCGCATCGCCCGCTTCCTCGGCACCGGACGGTTCATCGTCTGGATGACGGTCGTGATCATCCTCTGGGTGCTGTGGAACATCGCGGCACCCGGCAAGCTCCGGTTCGACGAGTACCCGTTCATCTTCCTGACCCTGGCCCTGTCCCTGCAGGCCTCCTACGCGGCCCCGCTGATCCTGCTCGCGCAGAACAGGCAGGACGACCGCGACCGCGTCAACCTCGAACAGGACCGCAAGCAGAACGAGCGGTCCATCGCCGACACCGAGTACCTCACCCGGGAGATCGCCGCCCTGCGCATGGGCCTGGGCGAGGTGGCGACCCGGGACTGGATCCGTTCCGAGCTCCAGGACCTGCTGAAGGACATGGACGAGCGGCGGGACGGGCATCACGAACATGCCGTATTCCCGGCAGAACGGTCGGCCAGGCGTGACGTAGACGACCGGTGAGGGGCGTTATAGGGGTGCTGCGGCGCGCCGTACCATCGGGGGTATGGCTAGCGAAGACGCGGTGCGCGAGGCATTGGCGACGGTGAACGACCCCGAGATCAACCGACCCATCACCGAACTGGGGATGGTCAAATCGGTGGCCATCGGGGAGGACGGCGCGGTCGCGGTCACCGTGTACCTGACCGTCTCCGGCTGCCCCATGCGGGACACGATCACCCAGCGCGTCACCGAGGCGGTCTCCCGCGTCGAGGGCGTCACCCGCGTCGACGTCACCCTGGACGTGATGAGCGACGAGCAGCGCAAGGAGCTGGCCTCCGCACTGCGCGGCGGCCAGGCCGAGCGCGAGGTCCCCTTCGCCAAGCCCGGCAGCCTCACCCGCGTCTACGCGGTCGCCTCCGGCAAGGGCGGCGTCGGCAAGTCCTCGGTCACGGTCAACCTGGCCGCCGCGATGGCCGCCGACGGCCTCAAGGTGGGCGTGGTCGACGCGGACATCTACGGCCACTCCGTGCCGCGCATGCTCGGCGCGGACGGCCGCCCGACCCAGGTCGAGAACATGATCATGCCGCCGTCGGCCAACGGCGTGAAGGTCATCTCCATCGGCATGTTCACCCCGGGCAACGCCCCGGTCGTCTGGCGCGGCCCGATGCTGCACCGCGCCCTCCAGCAGTTCCTCGCGGACGTCTACTGGGGCGACCTCGACGTCCTCCTCCTCGACCTCCCGCCGGGCACCGGCGACATCGCCATCTCGGTCGCCCAGCTGGTCCCGAACGCCGAGATCCTGGTCGTGACGACGCCTCAGCAGGCCGCCGCGGAGGTCGCGGAGCGGGCGGGCTCCATCGCGGTCCAGACCCACCAGAAGATCGTCGGCGTGGTCGAGAACATGTCCGGCCTGCCCTGCCCGCACTGCGGTGAGATGGTCGACGTCTTCGGCACGGGCGGCGGTCAGACCGTCGCGGACGGCCTGACCCGCACGACGGGTGCGACGGTCCCCGTCCTCGGCTCCATCCCCATCGACGTCCGCCTGCGGGAAGGCGGCGACGAGGGCAAGCCGGTCGTCCTGACCGACCCGGACTCCCCGGCCGGCGCGGCCCTCCGCGGCATCGCCGGCAAGCTCGGCGGCAGGCAGCGAGGCCTCTCCGGCATGTCCCTGGGCATCACTCCGCGCAACAAGTTCTGAGGGGTACCCGCAGCGCCCCGTCAGGGGCGCTGGGGCCCCCGGCCGAAGGCTGGGGGCGGAACTGCGCGACCGGCCACTGCGCACCCGCGGTCGCGCGACGACCGCACCCCCTGCGGCGAAGGGGCGCCCCCACCGGCGCCCCTTTTCTCATGCGTACGCGGCAACGTCCTTGATCACCGCGAACCCCAGCCCGTACGCCGACATCCCCCGCCCGTACGCCCCGAGGTGCACGCCCTCGGCCGTGGACCCGGCGAGCACCCACCCGAACTCCGACTCCCGGTAGTGGAACGGCGTCGCCACCCCGTCGACCGGCAGCGACAGCGTCGACCACTCCGGCCCGGTCAGCTCGTCGGCCAGCTCCCACGCCGTCTCGGTCTGCTGCTCCAGCCAGTCGTCCCGCAGGCTGTGGTCCATCTGCCCCGGCCAGGTGAAGGACAGCAGCCCGACCCCGGCCAGCCACGCGGCGGACGACACCGACGTGGCCTCCAGCAGCCCGGTCCCGTCGGCGCTGCGCCGGGACGGACTCGCCGCGACGGTCACGACGACCGCGAACTTCTCCCGCGGCTCACCGACGGACGCGGCGAGGTGCTCGTTGCGCACCGACGGCTCGTCGCCGTGCCCGATCGACCCGTGCTCCACCGCACCGTCGGCCGCCGTGCCCACCTGCATCAGCCAGCGCGGCCCCGTGAACGCCTCGTCGAGGCCGTACCAGGGGAAGGGCGCCTCCAGGTAGCCGTCGACCGTACGGCGGGCGGAGGGGGCCTGCTGGGCACCCTCCGCGACCGGCGCCTGTCCGTCCACCCGACTTGTCGTCTCCATCTGCCCGGACGCCTCCTAGCTCTCGTCGGCCCGAAGCGGCCCGCCCCCCTTCGGGCGCACTCGTCCGGTCCGCACAACAACTCGGCAGCATATCGACACAGCTGGGACCAGCCGCGAAACCGCCCGGTGCGTGGGTCGCGCGGGCGGCTGGTTCGGGCCGTAAGAGACAAATGAGCGGCGCACACGCGGTATGAAACGCGTCACGTGCGCCGCTCTTGCGCGGGTCGGTGATCGGGACTCAGGTGGCGTCCGCGTCGTAGGGCGGGCGGTCGTCCGGGCCCGGGTCCTCGGGCTTCTTGGTCATGTCGAGCCGGCCTCTTCCCGACGAACCGCTCCCGGAGGACGACGGCGAGGAGTCGGTGTCGCGGCTGTGCACCGCGTCCGTGACCTCGGCCATCTCCTTCTTCAGGTCGAAGCCGTTGCGGATCTCCTTCAACCCCAGCTCGTCGCTGTCCAGGTGCTTGCGGATGAAGGTCTTCGGGTTCAGGTCCTCGAGCTCGAAGTCCTTGAACTCGGGGCCGAGTTCCTGCCGGATGTCTTCCTTGGCGCTCTCCGAGAACTCCCGGATCTTGCGGATGGTCCGCATGACGTCCTGGATGACCTTCGGGAGCTTGTCCGGACCGAAGACGAGCACGGCGAGCACAATGATCGTCACCAGCTCGAGTGGTCCTATGTCATTGAACACCTGAAGCTCCTTGCGATGTCCTCGGTCTCGGCCCCCCGGTCGCTGTTGCGGCTGTTCCGTGGTCCGGGCCGGGTCCACGGTACCCGGCGGACCTGTCCGACCGGTACTGCCCGAGGTGTCCGACTGCGTGTGTACGACCGGTTTTCCGGGTTGTTTGCCTAGTCGCGGCACGAGTGCGGGCCCGCCTGTGACGTTTCTGTCAGTTCCTGTCCGCAGAGCCGCCCGCCGAGGCCGCGGGCGCGACGACGTGGTCGCTGGTGAGGGCATGCCCGCGGCAGCGCCCGGCGGGCATGGCCGGGTCGCGGGATTCGACCAGCTTCGCGAGTCGCCGCGCGGGGCCGTTCAGCAGGTGGGCAGCGGCCGGTCAGCGGGCCGCGCGCGAGGAGCGGGACGAGGACGGGGAGGGTGTGGTGTCGGGGACGGGTGCGGCGAGCAGGCTGGTGCCGGTCGCCTCGGGAACGGTGGTCCACGAGGTGAGAGCGAACGGCGGATTGGTGCTCAGCGGTCGTATCAGCGGGGAGACCGCGGCCGCGCCGGCCATCACCGGGGCGGTCAGTTCCCGCAGCTTCTGCTGCGCGGCGGCCGGGGAGGGCACTCCGGGCAGCAGCGGCGCGGACACCGAGGTGGGGACGGCGGGGGCGGAGCCGAGCAGGGTGCCGGACGACAGCAGCGGGGTGAGCAGGCGGCGGCGCTGCGAGTCGGCGGCCCCGGTCGTGCCCGAGCCCGCCGTGCCGGCCGGGGCGACGCTGCCGCCGCCGGTGCCGCTGCGGGTGTCGGCGGCCGGGGTGCCGGGCAGGCCCGCGGTGACGCCGCCGAGGGCGACCGCGGCGAGCGAGACCGCGCCGGCGGCGACGAACGCGAACCGCATGCCGCGCGAGGCGGAGCGGTCGGCGTCCGGGCGGCCGACGGGGTGGATGCGGAAGCCCCGGCCGGCGGCCGCGGCCGGGTCGTGCGGGCGGGCGGGGACGTAGCCGAACTCGAAGCGGTCGTCCCGGCTCAGGCCGAAGATCCCGCTGTCGGATCCGCGTCCCGAGGGGTCTCCCCCGCCGAACGGCGAACCACCGCCGTCCTGGTCGCCGCCCGCGGGCAGCCCCTGGAGACGGGCGAGGAAGCTCTCGGAGGGCGGGGGCGGGGCGGCCGCCGCGAAGACGTTCTTCAGGGCGCGCTGGGCGTCCGCCTCGGCCTTGCACCGGGCGCAGGTCGCCAGGTGGGCCAGGACGCGCTCACGCGTCTCGTGACCGAGCTCTCCGTCCACCAGGGCGGAGAGTCGGTCTCCCAGGTGCTGCTCGGCGAGCTGCCGCTCGGCCGGTTTCGGTCGTGATCCACTCACGCGGTCGCGCCCCCTCCTCCCAGTGCGGGAACACGGGGCACGAAGGAGCGGCGCTCGGCCTTGCGCGCCTGCGGGGAGCGGTGCGCGAGAGCCTTGCGCAGCTGGGAGCGGCCGCGGTGGATACGGGAGCGGACCGTGCCGAGCTTGACGCCGAGGGTCGCGGCGATCTCCTCGTACGACAGGCCTTCGATGTCGCAGAGCACGACGGCGGCACGGAACTCGGGCGCGAGGGTGTCCAGGGCCTGCTGCACGTCGGCGTCGAAGTGCGCGTCGTTGAACGCCTGCGAGGGGGTGGGCTCGCGGCTGGGCAGGCGCTCGGCCGCGTCCTCGCCGAGGGCGTCGAAGCGGATGCGCTGCTTGCGGCGGACCATGTCGAGGAACAGGTTGGTGGTGATGCGGTGCAGCCAGCCCTCGAAGGTGCCCGGGGAGTAGGTCGACAGGGAGCGGAAGACGCGGACGAAGACCTCCTGGGTGAGGTCCTCGGCGTCGTGCTGGTTACCGGTCAGGCGGTAGGCCAGGCGGTAGACGCGGCCGCTGTGTGTGCTGACGATCTCCTCCCACGTGGGCGGAGTCCATGCCTGCCCGTCCGCGTCGGTGGAGAAGGTCGCGGTCCGGTCCTCGCCCGTGGCGAGCGCGGTGGCGTGGCTGGGGTCAGCAGCGGTGTCGTTCACGGATTTCGGCCTGCCTGCCGATCCGAGAAAGCGCCGCAGCACTCCTCCCCGATCCCCAGGCGCGGCCGCACCTCCCCTGTCGGCTCTGGTGGTGTCCAGTGGAGCCCCTACCATAGCCACCTCGCCCGTTAGCACCGGATAAGCGGTTTTACAAGAATTTGATCTGTGCTGGTACGGCTCGTCCGGCCACGACAGCGGGTGGTGGTCCGCCGTCTCGTCACCGTGATCCATTCGTGTCCCCCCGCCTTCTGTTCCACCCCTCTAAACGCCTGGTCCCATCTGCGGGTTCCCGACGCCAACGGATACAGTCACGCCCAGGCAACCACGGGGACAGGAGAGGGTCATTACCGGCAACCGGCAGACGAGCTGGGCGTTCGCCGACGCCTTTGTCGCCGAGGACGAAGCGCTGCGGTGGGCCCGTGACCGGGCCCGCGAGGCAGGGCTGCGCTCGGTGTCGCCCGGCACGGGCGCCGCGCTGCGCATGCTCGCCGCCTCCGTGGACGCCAAGGCGGTCGCCGAGATCGGTACGGGGTGCGGGGTCTCCGGGATGTACCTGCTGCACGGCATGCGTCCGGACGGCGTGCTGACCACCGTGGATCCGGAGCCGGAGCACCAGCAGTTCGCCCGGCAGGCCTTCCGTGCCTGCGGCTTCGCCAGCAACCGGGCCCGCTTCATCCCCGGCCGGGCGCTCGACGTGCTGCCCCGCCTCGCGGACGCGGGCTACGACCTCGTCTTCTGCGACGGGGACCGCCAGGAGTACTCCGACTACCTCGCTGAATCGTTGCGCCTGCTGCGCCCTGGTGGCCTGGTGGTCTTCGAGGGCGTCTTCGCCAACGGCCGCACCGTCGACTCCGGGCCGCAGCCGACCGAGGTGCTGCGGCTGCGCGAGCTGCTGCGCACCGTCCGGGAGAGCCCGGAGCTGGTGCCGTCACTGCTGCCGGTGGGCGACGGGCTGCTGTGCGCGGTCAAGCGGTAGGCCTCGCGGGCCGGGAGCGGGTCCGCGTCGACGCGGGAAGTGCGCGTGAACGGCACCGCCCCGGCACCGCTTAGGATGCCGGGGCGGCCGAAAGGGTGTGGTCGCTGACGCCTCAGACGACGACGTTCTTGAGGGCGTCGGCAAGCGCCGCGGCCTCGTCAGGGGTCAGCTCGACGACGAGCCGACCGCCGCCTTCGAGCGGAACGCGCATGACGATGCCCCGCCCCTCCTTGGTCACCTCGAGCGGGCCATCACCCGTCCGCGGCTTCATGGCCGCCATGCTGGTTCCCCTTCCTGAAAACAGCTCATCGTCTGCCGACGGCCCTCGAGGGCACGCGCGGTCTCTGGCGGGACACGCGACTCCGGCATCGAACACATTGCTTCCAAGCCATTATCCCGCATCTCAGGACCCGATGACCAACATCAGTCGGCATCGCTTGGGCAACGCACGCGAGCAAAACCACTCAATTCGGCGATGTGACTGCGATACTTCGCCGCCTCGTGTCCTTACGCCGACCGAGTCGGCTCCGGAATTCTTTGACGCAGGTCACACGGCCGCTCCGGTCCCCCGGTAAAGATCTCCGCCATGCTGTCCCTCGGACACGGACGTACTGAGCGGTACGTCAGCCGCGGCGACGCGGACGAACGACGACCGGCGAACGACGACCGACGAAGACGACGGAGGGGACGCACCATGACCGACACCGTGCTCTACGAGGTGGGCGACGGGCTCGCGACGATCACGCTGAACCGCCCCGAGGCGATGAACGCGCTGAACATCGCGACGAAGGAGGCCCTTCGGGAGGCCGCGCAGGAGGCGGCGGCTGACACGGCTGTCCGGGCGATCCTGCTGACCGCCGCCGGGGACCGGGCGTTCTGCGTGGGCCAGGACCTCAAGGAGCACATCACGCTGCTCGCCTCCGACCGGGAGACCGGGGCGGGACGGACGATGACGACGGTACGCGAGCACTACAACCCGATCGTGCGGGCGCTGGTGTCCGCGCCGAAGCCGGTCGTCGCCGCGGTGAACGGGGTGGCCGCCGGCGCCGGTCTCGGGTTCGCCCTCGCGGCGGACTACCGGGTGGTCGCCGACACGGCCGCTTTCAACACGTCGTTCGCGGGGGTGGCGCTGACCGCGGACTCCGGCGTCTCGTGGACGCTGCCGCGGGTCGTGGGACCGGGCCGCGCCGCCGACCTGCTGCTCTTTCCCCGGAGCATCAGTGCGCAGGACGCGTACGAGCTGGGCATCGCGACCAAGGTGGTGCCCTCGGCCGAGCTGCGCGCCGAGGCCGAGAAGGTGGCCCGGAAACTGGCCGAAGGGCCGACTGTGGCGTACGCGGCGCTGAAGGAGGCCGTCGCCTACGGGCTCACGCACTCCCTCGACGAGACGCTGGACAAGGAGGACGAGCTGCAGGCCCGGGCCGGGGCCTCCGAGGATCACGGGATCGCCGTGCAGGCGTTCGTGAACAAGGAGAAGCCGAAGTATCTGGGGCGGTGACGGTCGTGGGGAACTGCGGGTGAGTGGGGGCCGAGCGCGCAGTTCCCCGCACCCCTCGCGGGGCGCTGTCCCCTACGGGGATTTCCGGGCCACGCAGGTTTCGAGGTGGTCGTCGACCAGACCGCACGCCTGCATCAGGGCGTACGCCGTCGTCGGGCCGATGAAGCGCAGGCCGCGTTTCTTCAGGGCCTTGGAGAGGGCCGTCGACTCGGGGGTCACCGCCTGTACGTCGGCGATGGTCTTCGGCGCGGGCCGGGTACCCGGCTCCGGGGCGTGCGACCAGATCAGGGCGTCCAGCTCGCCCGGCCCCCACTCGGCGAGGATCTTCGCGTTGGCCATCGTCGCGTCGATCTTCGATCTGTTGCGGATGATGCCGGGGTCGGCCAGCAGGCGGTCGCGGTCCTCGTCGCCGAACGCGGCCACCTTCTCGATGCGGAAGTCGGCGAAGGCGGCCCGGAAGCCGGGGCGGCGGCGCAGGATGGTGATCCAGGAGAGGCCGGACTGGAAGGCCTCCAGGCTGAGGCGTTCGTAGAGGGCGTCGTCACCGTGGACCGGGCGGCCCCACTCGTCGTCGTGGTACGACACGTAGTCCGGGGTGGACAGCGCCCAGGGGCAGCGCAGCCTGCCGTCCGGCCCGGGAACCGCCCCGCCTTCGATCAGGCCGGTCGTCTCGCTCATGGCCGGTCCTCCGGCTCGGGCTTGTCCAGCGAGGTGTGCGGGCCGTGCGACGTGTGCGGGCCGTGCGACGTGTGCGGGCCGCGCGGCCCGGCCTGGGCGCCGGCCAGCGCGGACTCCAGGTCGGCGATCCGTGCGTCGCGCTCCGCGAGCTCGGCGCCGAGGCGGTTGAGCGCGTCGTCGACGTCCGCCATGCGGTAGCCGCGCGGGACGAGCGGGAAGCGGATGCTCTCCACGTCCGCGCGGTTCACCGGGCGGTCCGGGGGCAACGGGTCCTCGATCCGCTCGGGCGCCACCTCGGGCAGCGGTCCGCTCTCGCCGCCGCTCACCACGGAGAGGGTGACCGCGGCGACCACGACCGCGAGCGCGACGACGAGGAACAGGAACATAACCATCGCGGTGGGCCCCCAGGCTCGGTGAAGCTCGGTGCAGCAGCACTCGTGGTGCTCAGTGTGCTCGATGTCGAATGTGTCTCTGTCCGATCGTGCCATGCGAGTCTGACAGTTAGGGTCGCAGGCGGTCGCACCGAGGGAATTGCTACGGGAGGTCACAGGCGATGCTCAGGCTGGGCAGGCGGGAATTCGGGCCGAACGAACCGGTGATCATGGCCATCGTGAACCGGACGCCTGATTCCTTCTACGACCAGGGGGCGACCTTCCGGGACGAGCCGGCCCTCGCGCGCGTGGAGCAGGCGGTGGCCGAGGGGGCCGCGATCATCGACGTCGGCGGGGTGAAGGCCGGGCCGGGCGAGGAGGTCGGCGCCGAGGAGGAGGCACGCCGCGTCGTCGGGTTCGTCGCGGAGGTACGCCGCCGCTTCCCGGACGTCGTGATCAGCGTGGACACCTGGCGGGCGTCGGTCGCGGAGGCCGCCTGCGAGGCCGGGGCGGATCTGCTGAACGACGCGTGGGGCGGGGTGGACCCGGGGCTGGCGGAGGTCGCGGCGCGGTACCGGGTGGGGCTGGTGTGCACGCATGCGGGCGGGGCGGAGCCACGGACGCGGCCGCACCGGGTGACGTACGACGACGTCGTGGCCGACATCCTGCGGGTGACCCTGGGACTGGCCGAGCGGGCCGTCGCGCTGGGGGTGCCGCGGGAGTCGGTGCTGATCGACCCCGGACACGACTTCGGCAAGAACACCCGGCACAGCCTGGAGGCGACGCGGCGGCTGGGCGAGATGGTGGAGACGGGGTGGCCGGTGCTGGTCTCCCTGTCCAACAAGGACTTCGTGGGCGAGACCCTGGACCGGCCGCTGAAGGAGCGGCTGGTCGGGACGCTGGCGACGACGGCGGTGTCGGCGTGGCTGGGGGCACGGGTGTACCGGGTTCACGAGGTGGCCGAGACGCGCCAGGTGCTGGACATGGTGGCGTCGATCGCCGGCCACCGCCCTCCGGCAGTGGCCCGCCGGGGCCTGGCGTAGCGCCCTGGGGGCCAAGCCCCCGGACCTCCCGGGCCCTCGCCCACCACCCACCCGGCCCGGTGGGCCGAGAGGTGCACGCACCGGCTTCTCGGCGGAGCGAGTCGTGGGGGTGGTGGGTTGGTGGGAGAGCGGTCCGTCGGCTCAGCGGGCCGCTTCCTTGGAGACCAGGCCGACTGCCTCCTCGACGTCGTCCGTGACGTGGAAGAGCAGGAGGTCCTTCTCGGCCGCCTTGCCCTGGGCGACCAGCGTGTTCTTGAGCCAGTCGACCAGGCCGCCCCAGTAGCCGCTGCCGAACAGGACGATCGGGAAGCGGGTGACCTTCTGGGTCTGGACGAGGGTGAGGGCCTCGAAGAACTCGTCGAGGGTGCCGAGGCCGCCGGGCAGGACCACGAAGCCCTGTGCGTACTTGACGAACATCATCTTCCGCACGAAGAAGTAGCGGAAGTTGAGGCCGATGTCGACGTACGGGTTGAGGCCCTGTTCGAAGGGGAGCTCGATGCCGAGGCCGACCGAGACGCCGCCCGCTTCGAGGGCACCCTTGTTCGCCGCCTCCATGGCACCGGGCCCACCGCCCGTGATGACCGCCCAGCCCGCCTCGACCAGGCCGCGGCCCAGCTTCACGCCCGCGTCGTACTCCGCGGTGTCGACCGGTGTCCGCGCCGAGCCGAACACGCTGATGGCGGGCGGCAGTTCGGCGAGCGTGCCGAAGCCCTCGATGAACTCCGACTGGATGCGCAGCACCCGCCAGGGGTCCGTGTGGACCCAGTCGGAGGGGCCGCCCGCGTCCAGCAGCCGCTGGTCCGTCGTGCTCGCGGTCACCTGACCGCGCCGTCGGAGGACCGGTCCCAGGCGCTGCTCGTCCGGCGGTACCTTCTTCCCCTCGGGGTTCCCGGTAGGCATGTGCGCGCTCCCTCCGCTTGCAGGTGTATCCGCCCCAGCGTAGATCCGCGTGGGTTACACGCGCGGGACGTCGGCATGTCGGGCGCGCAGCGCCGTCGTGGGGCTCAGCTGGTCAGCCAGGCGCGCAACCGCTCCTCACCCGCCAGAATCTTGCCGATTTCCACCCTTTCGTCCCGCTTGTGAGCCAAGTGCGGATTGCCGGGGCCGTAGTTGACCGCGGGGACGCCGAGGGACGAGAAGCGGGAGACGTCGGTCCAGCCGTACTTGGGCATCGGCGTGCCGCCGACCGCCTCGATGAAGGCGGCCGCGGCCGGGTGGGAGAGGCCGGGCAGCGCGCCGGGGCTGTGGTCGTCGACCACGAACTCCTCGACCCCGCAGCCGTCGAAGACCTCGCGGACGTGGGCGATGGCCTCGGCCTCGGAACGGTCGGGGGCGTACCGGAAGTTCACGGTGACCACGCACGCGTCGGGGATGACGTTGCCCGCGACCCCGCCCGAGATGCCGACCGCGTTCAGGCCCTCGCGGTACTCCAGGCCGTCGATGACCGGGTGGCGCGGCTCGTAGGCGGCGAGGCGGGCCAGGATCGGGGCGGCCGCGTGGATCGCGTTGGAACCCATCCAGGAGCGCGCCGAGTGGGCCCGCTCGCCGGAGGTCTTCAGCAGGACGCGCAGGGTGCCCTGACAGCCGCCCTCGACCTCGCCGTCCGAGGGTTCGAGGAGGACCGCGAAGTCGCCCGCCAGCCACTCGGGGTGGGCCTCGGCGACGTGCTTGAGCCCGTTGAGGTCGGCGGCGACCTCCTCGTTGTCGTAGAAGACGAAGGTCAGATCGCGGTTGGGGGACGGGACGGTGGCCGCGATGCGCAGCTGGACCGCGACGCCCGACTTCATGTCGCAGGTGCCGCAGCCCCACAGCACGCCGTCCGCGTCGAGCCGGGAGGGCACGTTCTCCGCGATCGGGACGGTGTCGATGTGACCGGCCAGGATCACGCGCTCGGGGCGGCCGAGGCTCGTCCGGGCGATCACGTTGTTGCCGTACCGGTCGACCGTCAGGTGCGGCAGGGCGCGCAGCGCGCTCTCGATCGCGTCCGCGAGCGGCTTCTCGGTGCCGCTCTCGGAGGGGAGGTCGACTAGCTGCGCGGTGAGCGCGGCGGCGTCCAGCGTGAGGTCAAGCGAGGGGTCGGCCATGGCCCCGACCCTAACGCGCGCGATCCCGTGGGCCGGTTCACAGGCTTGCCGCCCCAGGGGTGATCGGCTCGTACTCTCCAGTATGTTGTACGCGTGCCAGAGCCGTCCCCCATCCGCCCCAAGCGTCGCGGCCGTGTCCTGCGTTTCGTGTCGGGCTTGCTCATCCTGTGCGCTGTCGGCGCGTATCTGGTCGTCCAGTACGTCACCGGCGGCGGTGGCGCCGAGGGCTGCAAGGTCGTCTCGGGCCGAAGCGACGACGAGTCGTACCAGTTCACGCCCGAGCAGGCGGTGAACGCGGCGACGATCGCCGCCGTCGGCACCGGCCGCGGGATGCCCGAGCGGGCCGTGGCCATCGCCCTGGCGACCGCGATCCAGGAGTCGGGGCTGCGCAACATCAAGCACGGCGACCGGGATTCACTGGGTCTGTTCCAGCAGCGGTCCTCGCAGGGCTGGGGCACCCCGAAGCAGATCCTGGACCCGGCGTACGCGGCGGGCATGTTCTACGCCCACCTGGCCAAGGTGCGCGACTACGAGACCCTGCCGCTGACGGTGGCCGCGCAGCGCGTGCAGCGCAGCGGTTACCCGGAGGCGTACGCGAAGCACGAGACCGACGCCACGCTGCTCGCGGCGGCCCTGACCGGGCAGGCGGCGGCCACCCTGACCTGCGACGGGCGCCCGGCTGCCGCCACCGCGGAGGCGGCAGCGACGGCGACGGGCCCGGACGCGGTGCGGACCGCGCTCGTACGGGACTTCGGACGGGACGCGGTCGAAGAGGCCGGCGCCGAGGTGAGCGAGTCGGCCACGCCGACCCCCACCCCCACCGTGACCGCCACGGCGCACGGGCGGACCGTGACCGTGCCGGTGCCGGAGGGGACGAAGACCGACAAGTCGGGGCGCACCGAGAGCGAGCGGGGCTGGCAGCTGGCGCACTGGGCGGTGGCCAACTCGTCGGCGCTGCACATCGAGCGGGTCTCGTACGCGGGCCGGGAGTGGGCCGCCGGGAGCACGGACAGCCGGTGGCAGCCGGTGTCCGGTTCGCAGAGCACGGGCGGTGCGGAGAAGTCCGCGGGCTCGGTGCGGATCGTGACCGGGCAGTAGTTCGGGGGGTCCCTCCGGCGGGTCAGCCGGGACACGCCGGATCCGTGGTGTGCTCACGTTTTCGCACGGTCACTCGCGCATGCGTGAAACCCCCTGGGCGCGTTGGGCCGTAAGGATTCTGCGGGGGCACCGACAGCGCGCCGTTTGCCCGTTTTTCCCCACACCCGATAATGCGATGCGTTATCAATTCTTTACCTTGGGCATCCGCAACCTTCGCGGGCTTCGAGCGGTAGTCACGGCGATCACGTTCCCTCCCGTCGAATGGAGCATCATGTCCCTCCCTCTGACCCGCCGGATCGCCCGTGCCGCGCTGCTCGTCGCAGCGGGAGCGGCTGCCGGGGTCGGTGCGGCCGGCTCCGCCGGCGCGGCCCCGAGTCTGCCGGCCGGCGCCCCGAACCTCGGCGGTCTGACCGCCCTGGACGGCGCGAGCGTCGGCAACACCGCCGACGCGGCGGCGCAGACCGTCACCGGGACCGTCGGCCGCACCGGTGGCGCGGCGATCGAGTCGGCGGTGCCCGCCGCCGGCCAGACCGGCGGCAAGGCCGTCAAGAAGGCGGCGCCGGTGGTGCAGCACACCGCGGGCGACGCGGCAGGATCCGCCGGCGGGCTGCTGGGTGAGACGGCGTCCACCGCGACCAAGGGTGGGCTGCCGACGGGTGGGCTCCCGGTGAAGGGGCTGCCGCTCGGGTAAGTGGGCCAACCGCTTGCCGAAAGGGGTCCGGGGGTTTCCCCGGGCCCCTTTCCGTTGTGCGTCAGCCGCGGGCCGGTGGGGGTTCCTCGCGCAGTTCCCCGCGCCCCTGACGGGGCACCACCGCCCGCGCACGCCCAAAAGGCCCGCTCGCCCGGCTCTCCATCCCCCTGACGGGACGCCACCGCCCGCACAAGGCCCAAAAGCCTGTTCGCGCGCCTCCCCAGCCCCCTGGCGAGGCGCTACCGGCTCGCGCACGTCCGAAGGGGGCCGCTCGCGGGGTTCCTCGCGCCCCTGACGGGGCGCCGCAGCCAGGGGGTGTTTCAGGTGAGGCGCTGTGCGGCCGCTCGTACGCGTTCGTCGGTCGCTGTCAGGGCCACTCTGACGAACTTCTCGCCGGCCTCGCCGTAGAAGTCGCCCGGTGCGACGAGGATGCCCAGGTCGGCCAGGTGGGAGACGGTCTGCCAGCAGGACTCGTCGCGGGTGGCCCAGAGGTAGAGGCTGGCCTCGCTGTGTTCGATGCGGAAGCCGTGGGCCAGGAGGGCCTCGCGGAGGACCGTGCGGCGGGAGGCGTAGCGCGCACGCTGCTCCTGGACGTGGGTGTCGTCGGAGAGGGCCGCCACGACCGCCGCCTGCGTCGGGGCCGAGGTCATCATGCCGCCGTGCTTGCGGATCTCCAGGAGGGGGCCGAGGACCGCCGGGTCGCCGGCCAGGAAGGCCGCGCGGTAGCCGGCGAGGTTGGAGCGCTTGGAGAGGGAGTGGACGGCCACGACGCCGTCGTACGAGCCGCCGTTGACCTCGGGGTGCAGGACCGAGACCGGGTCGGCCTCCCAGCCCAGTTCCAGGTAGCACTCGTCGGAGAAGAGCAGGATCCCGTGGGTGCGGGCCCAGGCGACGATCTCCGTCAGTTCCCGCTGGGACAGCACCTTGCCTGTCGGGTTGGACGGGGAGTTCAGCCAGAGGAGCTTCAGGTTCGCCGGGTCGAGGTCGCGCGGGTCGTCGTAGACCTCGTACTCGGCGCGGGCGAGGCGCGCGCCGACCTCGTACGTGGGGTACGCGAGGCGCGGGTAGGCCACGCGGTCGCCGGGGCCGAGGCCCAGCTGGGTGGGGAGCCAGGCGACGAGTTCCTTGGAGCCGACGATCGGGAGGACGTGGCGGTGCGTGACGTCCCGGGCGCCGAGGCGGCGGGTGACCCAGCCGGTGATCGCGTCGCGCAGCGCCGGGGTGCCCCAGACCGTGGGGTAACCGGGCGAGTCGGCCGCGTCGATCAGGGCCTTCTGGATCAGGTCGGGGACCGGGTCCACCGGAGTGCCGACCGACAGGTCGACGATGCCGTCCGGGTGCGCCGCTGCCGTCTTCTTGTACGGTTCCAGCTTGTCCCAGGGGAAGGTGGGCAGACGGTCGGAGACTGCGGACACGATTCCTTGCTCACTTTCTTCGGTACGACCGGTACGGCAAACGCCTCGGCCCCGTACGGCGCCGATCGGGCGTGATCAGGCCGTACGGGACCGAGGCGGCACGGTGTTGCGGGGGGGGCCGCCGGTGCGGACTACTCGGCCTGCGGGGGCAGCGCGGCGATGAACGGGTGATCGCGCTCGATCAGACCCAGCTTGCTGGCGCCGCCCGGGGAGCCGAGGTCGTCGAAGAACTCGACGTTGGCCTTGTAGTAGTCCTTCCACTCCTCGGGGGTGTCGTCCTCGTAGAAGATCGCCTCGACCGGGCAGACCGGCTCACAGGCTCCGCAGTCGACGCATTCGTCCGGGTGGATGTACAAGGACCGCTGGCCCTCGTAGATGCAGTCGACCGGGCACTCCTCGATGCACGCCTTGTCCTTCACGTCGACACAAGGCTGCGCGATGACGTAGGTCACGCTGTCGTTCCTCCTCGATTGGGCGCTGGCGGGCCTCCGTAGGCTCCGCCGCCTGGCGCGCGGGAGCGCGGCGTCGTCGATGCCCGCCCCTAGTATCTCCGTTCCTGGGCATGATCCGAACAGGAGGGGTGAACTGACCAGTGGAAATCTCTGCCGCAGGACGCTTCGAAGTCCTTATCACCGCTGCTGACGTGGGCAAACGGGTGTCGGTGCGCCGTTTGGCCGGTAGTGGTGCCGTCGGGGAGAAGTTCACCGACACGGTGGGTGTTCTCACATCATGGGACGACGACGGCATGCTGACGATCACACGGCGGGACGGGGAAACCGTCCGGATACCGGAGTCCGCGCTGGTGGCGGGGAAGGTGGTGCCGGCCGCTCCGGCGCGCCGCCGCGGTCCCGCCGCCTCGTACGGGGAGCTCGCGCGTGTCGCGTCGCGCGGGTGGCGTCCGGTGGAGAGCGAGCGGCTCGGCGAGTGGGAGCTGCGGGCCGCCGCGGGGTTCACCCGGCGGGCCAACAGCGTGCTGCCGCTCGGTGATCCCGGGCTGCCGCTGGACGCGGCGCTGATGGCCGTACGGCGGTGGTACGGGGAGCGGGCGCTGCCCGCGTACGTGCAGACCGCGACCGGCGCCGAGGGCACCCAGGAGCTGCTCTGCGCGGAGCTGGAGCGGCGCGGGTGGCAGCGTGAGGTGAGTGCCGAGCTGTGGACCGGTGGGCTGGCACCGGTGGCGGACCGGGCCGAGGGGGCCGGGGTGCTGCTCTCCCGGGCGGCCGGCGAGGACTGGCTGGAGCGGTACCAGCGCAAGGGCGTGAGCGAGGTTGCGCTGAAGGTGCTCGGGGGCGGGCCGTCGGTGTGGTTCGCGACCGTGCCGGGGGCCGGGGGAGGTGCCCCGGCGGCGATCGGGCGGCTGGTGGTGGACGGCCGGTGGGCCGGGTTCGCCGCCGTCGAGGTGGATCCGGGGCTGCGGCGGCGGGGGCTGGCCACCGAGGTCATGGCGGCGCTGGCCCGCCGGGCGCTGGCGGAGGGCGCGTCTGCGGCCTGGCTGCAGGTGGAGACGGACAACGCGGGGGCGCGGGCGCTGTACGGGCGGCTGGGCTTCGCGGCGCACCACGCGTACCACCACTACCGGGCGCCGGGGGCGGACGGCTCCTGAATCCGGGCGGCGAGGCGGTACCGATCATTGCGAAGGGGCACGAAACAGCTATGGCTTCCGGTCAGCCACATCCACGTCCACGTCCGCCGTCGCCGGAGCGGGCCGCCGAGGTACGGCGGCGGTTCGCCGAGGAGGCGCGGTCCGAGCGGCCCGATCTGGCGGCGCTGTGCCTGCTGACGGGCGCGGCGGCCGACGGTTCGCTGGACGAGGACGGGATCGACGCGGCGCAGATGGAACTGGACCGGCTGGCCGGGCAGCTGCCGTACCGGCCGGGCGGCCCGCACGCGTGGGCGACGGCGGCGCAGCGGGTGCTGGGCGAGCGGTTCAGCTTCCGGGGCACCGCCGGGGACTACCAGCGGCTGGAGTCCTCGCTGCTGCACGAGGTGCTGCGGCGGCGGCGCGGGCTGCCGATCCTGCTGTCGGTGGTGTGGCTGGAGGTCACGCGGCGGGCCGGGGCGCCGGTGTACGGGGTGGCGCTGCCGGGGCACTTCGTGGTCGGGTTCGGGGCGGCGGAGGAACAGGTGCTGGCCGATCCGTTCGACGGGGGGCGGGTGCTGACCGGGGCGGACGCGGAGTTGCTGGTGGTGGGGGCGGCGGGGGTGCCGCTGGAGCCGGCGATGCTGGAGCCGGCCGACCCGTTGGACGTCGTGCGGCGGATCCTGAACAACGTACGGGCGTGGGCGGCGGCCCGTCCCGAACGGTCGGACGTGGGCCTGTGGTCGGTCGACCTCTCCCTGCTCCTGCCGTCGCATCCCGCGCGGCTGCGGTACGAGCGGGCGCGACTGCTGGTGGAGCGGGGCGAATTCATCGACGGGGCCGAGGAGTTGGAGAAGTACGCCGGGTTGATCGACGTGGTCGACGAGGGCGCGGCGGAGAAGGTGCGGGGGGAGGCCAGAGCGGCACGGGCCCGGCTCAACTGAGGCCGTGTGCGGGCCCGTTGGCCATAGTGGCTTCGGTGCGTGAGCGGCTGCGGCCGTGTGGGCGCTGGTCGCGCAGTTCCCCGCGCCCCTGGGTGGGATGCGCTCCCGGCACCGATCCGGCACCGTCCCTCACCCTGCACGCCCCTCGCCCCGCCGCGACGGCGCTCAGCCACCGCGGTGCGGGACGGCGGTGCCGGACTCACGGGGAGCGGGCCTCTACAGCCAGCCCTTCTCGCGGGCGATGCGGACGGCTTCTGCCCTGTTGCGGACCGCGAGCTTCTGGATCGCTGTGGAGAGGTAGTTGCGTACCGTGCCCTGGGAGAGGTGCAGCGCCGCTGCGAGTTCGGCGTTGGTGGAGCCGTCGGCGGCGGCGCGGAGGACGTCCCGCTCGCGGTCGGTCAGGGGGTTGGCGCCCTCGGCGAGGGCCGCCGCCGCGAGGGTGGGGTCGATGACGCGTTCGCCGGCGAGGACCTTGCGGATCGCTTCGGCGAGCTGGGCGGCGGGGGCGTCCTTGACGAGGAACGCGTCGGCGCCCGCCTCCATGGCGCTGCGGAGGTAGCCGGGGCGCCCGAAGGTGGTGAGGACGACCAGTTTCACCGCCGGCAGCGCCTTGCTGAGCTGGGCCGCCGCCTCGATGCCCGTACAGCCCGGCATCTCGATGTCGAGCAGGGCGACGTCGATGTCGTGCTGCCGGGCCGTGGGCAGCACCTCGTCGCCGCGGGCGACCTGGGCCACGACCTCGATGTCGTCCTCCAGCCCCAGCAGGGCGGCCAGCGCCTCGCGGACCATCGACTGGTCCTCGGCGAGGAGGACCTTGATCGTGCTGCTCATGCCCCGGATCCTACGGCCATGCCGGAGCCCAGCGGGACCCGGGCGACCAGCCGGAACCCGCGCTTGAGGCGGCCTGCCTCCAGAGTGCCGCCCGCCTTCTCCAGGCGCTCGGTGAGCCCGGTGAGCCCGTTGCCGGCGCCCTTGCCGGAGCCGCCCGAACCGTTGTCCTCGACGGCGAGTTCGAGGACCGGGCCGTCCAGGGTCTGGCGGCGCAGCAGCTCCACCGTGCAGACGCTCGCGCCGCTGTGCCGTACGACGTTGGTGATCGCCTCGCGCAGCGCCCAGGCCAGGGCCGCCTCGCCGTCCTCCGGCACGCCGGCGAGGTCGGGGTCGGCCGGGACCTCGGCGGTGACCGCGGCGGCGGCCAGGGCGACCTGGGCACCGGCCAGCTCGGCGGCGAGCCGGGGCCGCCGGTAGCCGGTGACCGCCTCGCGGACGTCCACCAGGGCCTGGCGGCTGACCTGTTCGATGTCGGAGACCTGCTGGGCCGCCTTGCCGGGGTGGTCGGGCAGCATCCGGCCGGCCAGCTCGCTCTTCAGGGTGATCAGGGAGAGGGAGTGGCCCAGCAGGTCGTGCAGGTCGCGGGCGAGGCGCAACCGCTCCTCGTTGGCGGCCAGTTGGGCGACCGTGGCGCGGGCCTTGCGCAGCTCGATCGTGGTGGCGACGAGTTGCCGTACGCCGGTCATGGAGTAGCCGACCAGGAGCACCACCAGGAACAGGCCCCAGGCGTCGTCCAGGGCGTGGGCGTGCCAGCCCGCCAGCATCATGGCGACGGTGGTGACCGGGATCGTCCAGTAGGCGACGCGGAGCGGGAAGGTGACCCCGCACATCACGGAGACGTACACGAACAGGCCGAGCCAGGAGCTGCCGAGGCCGAAGGCGAGGACGACCGCGAGCGTCCACTCCACGGCGACCGCGGCGGCGACGACACCGCCGCGGAACGGCCGGCCCATCTGGCGGAAGACGATGGTCAGGTAGATCCCGACGAACGCCGTCAGGCCCGCCGAACCGGCCGCCGTGGCCCCGGTGGTGTGGTGGCCGGACGTCAGGTCGTCCACCGGGGAGCCCAGGAACACCAGCCACGGCAGCACCCACACCAGCTTGCGCACCGCCTCGCCCCGGTTGCGCGGCGGCTGGCCGATCCGCACCAGCCGGTCCGCCCGTGCCTCGTCCTCGGACCGCAGGTCTTCCGTCATCGTGCTCACGCCTTCAGCGTGTCCTTCCGGTACAGCCAGGCCGCGCCGCCGACGAACAGGGCGAAGAAGACGACGAGGATGGCGATGTCCTGGGCTTTCGGGGCCTGGCTCTGCTCGATGGCCCGTCCCAGTGCAGCGTACGCGTGCGTGGGCAGCCACTTCGCGATGTCCTGGAGCCAGGTCGGGAAGGACGAGGACGGCCACCACAGTCCGCCGAGGATCGACAGGCCGAAGTAGGTGATCATCGTGATCGGGCGGACCGCGTCGCCGCTCGCCAGGTACCCGATGGCGACGCCGAGCGCGGCGAAGACCAGGCTGCCTGCCCAGATCGCGCCGGTGAGCGCGAACCACTGCCAGGCGTCGAGGCGTACGTGCTTCACCGAGGCGGCGACCAGGAAGACGACCACGATGGAGGGGAGGCTGACCACGGCCGCGCTGGCGGTCTTGGCCAGTACGTAGCCGCGGCCGGGCAGGGTGGTCAGGCGCAGCTGCCGTACCCAGCCGCTCTCGCGCTCCTTGGCGATGCGCTCGCTGTTGCCCATCAGGACGGCGGTGAGGGCGCCGAAGGAGGCCATGGAGACCATGACGTAGGCGGCGACGGACAGGCCGGAGTTGTCGACGGTCTCGCCGGTGCCGCCCTGACTGGCGACCAGCAGGAAGATGATCGAGGGGTAGATCACCGAGAAGAACAGGAACTTGCGGTTGCGCAGGGCGCGGGCGAGTTCCAGCTTGATCAGGGCGTTCATGACTGCGTGGCCTCCTTGGCCTCTTCGGCCTCCGTGATGGCGACGAAGGCCTGTTCCAGGCCGAGCCCGGCGACTTCGAGGTTGCGGGGGTAGACACCGAGGCCGTACAGGGCGTGGACGGTGGCGTCGGCGTCGGACGACTGCATGCGGATGGTCTGGCCGCTCCCCGCGGCGGAGCCGCCTTTTGACACCGTGACGGCGGTGAGGAAGGGCAGAGCCCGCAGCGGGGCCTCGTCGATCTCGCCCTCCAGGTCGAAGGAGATCCTCCTCGCTCCCGCCTTCGCCTTGATCTCGGCGGCCGTGCCGTCGGCGAGCAGCCGCCCCCGGTGCAACACCAGCACCCGGTCGGCGATGGCGTCGGCCTCTTCGAGGTAGTGGGTGGCGAACAGGACCGTCCGCCCCTGGTCGGCCTGTTCGCGCATGGTGGCCCAGAACGCCTGGCGGGCGGAGACGTCCATGCCGGTGGTCGGCTCGTCCAGGACGATCAGGTCGCTGTCACCCGCGGTGGCGAGGGCGAAGCGGACGCGCTGGGACTGGCCGCCGGAGAGCTTGTTGACCTTGCGGTCGGCGATCTGCGTGATGCCCGCGCGGGCGAGGACGTCGGTGACCTTGTACGGCTTGGGGTGCAGCCGGCAGGCGAGCTTGACCAACTCGGCGACCGTGACCTCGTCCATCAGGCCGCCGCTCTGCAGCATCGCGCCCACGCGTCCGGCGACGATGGCCTCGCGCGGGCTCAGGCCGAACACGCTCACCTTGCCGGCGTCGGCCTGCTTGAGGCCGAGCAGCAGGTCGAGCGTGGTGGACTTGCCCGCGCCGTTCGGTCCGAGCAGGGCCACGGTCTCCCCCGGGTGCAGCCGCAGCGAGAGCCCGTCGACGGCCCGCACGTTCCCGTAGGTCTTGCTCACTTCGTCGAACCCGACCACCACCGGGGTCCCGGTGGCCGTCGTCGCCGCTGTCGTTGTCATGCCTCCATGCTGGCGGCGACCCCCTGTCCGGGGGCAGTGTCGGGCGTCCGGAGAGCCGCATGACAGATGTCATGAGCAGCGCCTGACATACGCGAAGGAGCGCCCGGTGAGCACCGGACGCCCCTTGGGCCCCATTCTTCAGGACACGCTGATCAGCATCCTCGCGTGCCGCTCTCAATGTAGGACTCCGTACCGCCCCACCAGATTCCGCCGACAGCCGCGACACAGTAGTTCGCCGTGCCGGTCACGCCGACAGGACCCGCCTGGTACGAGTAGGAACCGCTGTCCACTGGGGAGTTTTGGGTCGGGGTGCAGACCTTCCCCGTGCCCGACGTCTGCGAGCAGCGAAGGATCTGGACGTCGGTGGTAGCGGCAACGCCGTAGGACACGCCACGGTGGTAGAAGCACGCGCTGTTAGTGCCGCCATTGCTGCTGTTGTAGTAGATGACCAGCTCACCTATGACGCTCCCGCTACGGGAGACAGTCGCATCGTAGGTGATGGTGCCGGAGCACGAGGTGGCGGCCTGCGCGGGGGACGCGAGGAACAGGCCGGCTCCGGCGAGCATGAGCAGGCTGGAGAGGAAGACCATGGCGCGACGGATCGAGTGCATGCAGATTCCTGTCTGAGTCGGATGCCGACGAGATGGATCTTGCAGAGAGCCGGGGCACCGTATCACCGACCTGAGCTCAACTCTGCCTAATAAAAGGGTTGTTGGTGACGACGCCTAACCACGGCACACGACGAGAGGCACCCGGTGATCACCGGGTGCCTCTCTCCCTCTTGTTCCACTAGCTCGGGTTCGTGTCGATGACACCCACCCGGTTCGTCTTGCTCAGCAGGGCCTGGCGCAGGGCGACGTAGACGTCCTGCGGGGTAACGGCGGTCTTACCGCCGGTGGCTCGGGTGATCTTGACCCCGTCGAAAGCGCCGCCGTAGAGCTCCTTGAGCGCGTTCAGGTCGGGGCTGTCGACGAGCTTGCCGTTGACGGCCTTCACCCGGAGGAACTTCCACAGGGAGTTCTGCGGGCTGAACGGCACCGGGGTGCCGGTGTCTGCCTTGACCGTGACCAGCGCGGACATCGCCGGCTCCGCGAACGCCTTCATCTCGCGGTCGACCTCGGCGTTGGAGACCGTCGGCTGCACGGTGGTCGTCGGGACGGTGACCGGGGAGGAGGTGTCGGTCTCCACCATGGTCCGGTACGCCTGCTCGACCGCCTTCGTGGAGGCGGCCGCGTCGATGCCCTTGCCCGCCTTGCCGTAGACCGCGACGGCCTTGCCGGAGACGAACTTGATCGTGCCCTCGGTGACCGAGCCGGAGCTGCCGCCGAGGCCCTTGAGGGCGGCCTGGAGCTTCTCCTCGTCGACCGGCATGTCGGGGTCGACGACCCGCTTCTGGCCGAACAGGGAGCCGACCACGGAGACCGGGTTGTAGTCGCTCTTGGCGGCCGCCTCGACGGTGCTCTGGATGTCGAACTGCAGGCCCGCCTGGTCCGGCGGCAGCGAGACGGTCTTGCCGTCGACGGACAGCTTCAGCGGCTGGTTCACCCGCTTGCCGAACGCGTCGTCGAGCTTCTTGACCGCGTCGTCACGGGTGCCGCCGCCGATGTCGACGCCGAGCACGGTGGTGCCCTTGGGCACGTCGGAGTGGTTCATGAGCAGCCCGGCGCCGTAGAGTCCCACGCCGGCCACCACCACGACACCGCCGAGCAGCGGCAGCTTGCCGCGCTTCTTCTTTGCCTTCGTCTTGCCCTTGTTCTTCCCCTCGGCCGGGGGCGGCGAGACCGGCTCGGGCAGCTTCGGGGGCGTGTGCGGCAGCGGCCCGTCGGCGGGGGCGCCCGGCGCGAACGGGGAGCCCGCGCCCGGCGGTACGACCGGGATGCCGCTGGTGACGGTCTGCCCTGAGACATTGCCGGCCGGGGATCCGTAGCCGGGCATGCCCGGTCCCGGGGCGGGCTTCTGCGGGGTGAGGATCGCGGTGTCGTCGCTCAGGCCGCCGCCGGGGAGGCCGGGGGCGGTGCGCACGCCGGGCCCGGCCTGGGCGCCGCGGGCGCGGGGACCGCCGGGGGCCGCGGGACCCGCGGGACCGTTCGGGGCGCCGAAGTGCTCGCCGCCGTTGACCGGCGGGACGAACGGGCCGTCGCCGGTGACCGGGCCGCCGGTGGGGCCTGCCGGGCCCTGCGGGCCGGCCGGGCCGCCGGGACCGCCCGGCCCGCTGAAGCCGCTGGGGCCGCCGGGACCGGCCGGGCCGCCGCCGGGCACGTCGGGGCCGCCCTGGGTGCCGTTCTGGCCGCCGTTGTCGGAGAAGTACGGCAGGTCGTCGCGGCGGGCGTCGCCGCCGCCCGGCGCGCCGTTCCGGGAGCCGCCGAGCGGGCCCGCGGCGAGTGCCTCGGTCACGTCGAAGGAGCCGGTGCCACCGCCGTGGCCGGGGGCCACCGGGCCGCCGGTCGCGCCCGCGGGCAGCCCCGCGCCGTTGGTCCCGCCGGGCCGGGACGTGCCCGGCACGCTCATGGCGCCGACCACACCGCCGGGACGGCCGCCGCCGGGCCGCGCACCGCCATGGGTCGCCGGGCCGCCCGCCGCGGTGCCGTTCGGTGCCGCGGCGGGGGAACCCGCGGGCGTACCGGCGCCGTTGGTGGCGCCGCCGCGCGGACCGCCCTTGGCCGGGCCGGACTTGCGCGGCGCGAACCAGTCGCTGGCCTTCTCCTCGCCGCCCGGCGCGGGCGGCTGCTCGGCGGCGGGCGGCTCCACGGTGCCGGCGGACATGGCGGCGCCTGCCGGTCGCGCGTGGGAGCCCGTCTCCTCGCCCGTGCCACCCGTGCCGCTCGGACCGCCCGCGACGGCCGTGCCGCCCTCGACGTCCGCGACGGGGGTACGGACGACCACGGGCGGAATCGGCCGGGAGCCGGGGATGTTGATCCGGATCCGGGTCGTCAGCGTGGTCTCGGTCTTGCGCTCCTCCGGCTGCGCGGCCGAACGGGCCGCGGCCGTACCGTCGTCGGAAGCCATGGGGGTCCCGTACGGCGGCGTGCCCGAGGGGTATGCGGATCCACCGCGTCCGTCGGGCCCGGAGGACGGAGTGTCAGTTTCACGACTCAAGGCAGGTTCTCCCGGTTGGCTCCACCGCCCGTGACGACCTCGCTGGGACGGCTCGGCGGCGCGCACCACCATACTGGCCACTTCTGACGCTTATCCCATGACCGCTGGGGAAACCCACACCTGACTCGCACGGGTGCCCCACCGCGAAGTGGTACGTCACTTGCCAAGTCGGGCGTCGCCGCCTCCGGGTTGCCGCCCCAAACCCATTGTGGCGCAGATCACAGCCAGCGCCATGCCGCCGAGGAGGAAGAGGTACGAGCCGCCTCCCGCGCCGAACAGGAAGTCGCCCTCCGGTCTGCTGGCGGTGAGGAAGATGACCGCGACGACCCAGCCGAACGCGGGTGCGACGGCTCCGGATCGGCTCGCCAGGGCCCGGGCTCCGCCGAGGAAGAGCCCCGCGGCGCCGGCCAGGGCCAGCAGCAGCCCACCCGGGAACCACCCGGCCTGGACGAGGGCGCCCGCGGCGCCGACCACGGCTCCGAGCACGACCAGCCCGACGAGGGCCGCGACCCGTCCGGCCGAGGGCGCGCGCAAGGGCTGCGCGAGCATCGAACCGCGTCCGTCGGAACTCATGACGCCTCCCCGAGGCCGGCGAAGAGATCGGTCTCGCGCGCCGCGCCCGGCTCGCCGCCCACCAACTCGTAGAACTCGGTGGTGAACAAGGGCTGGGCCAGCTCGTTGGAGAGCGCGAAGTAGCGGGCGCCGTGCGGCGCCACCTCGACCTGGGTGGCGTGGGCGGCCATCGCGGCGGCCTTGGCGTCGGCGTACGCGGCGCCGTCGATCTCGGTGGTGACCCGGCGGTCGTCGACCACGCCCGGTACGTCGTCGACGGCGGCGGACTTGGCGAAGGGCAGCCCCGGCAGGTCGTCCCGGAGCCTGGCGAACGCGGCGTCGGCGACCGTGCGCGGGACGCGGTTCCAGTAGACCTTGGCGATGCGGTGGCCGGCCCGGGCGGCCAGTTCGACGGCTCTCATGGCGACCCGGTGGGCCTGGATGTGGTCCGGATGGCCGTACCCGCCGTTGTCGTCGTACGTGACGAGGACCTGGGGGCGGGTCTCCAGGACGACCTCGGCCAGGTGCCCGGCGGCCTCGTCGACGTCGGCCTGCCAGAAGCAGCCGGGCACGTCGTTGTCGGGCACGCCCATCATCCCGGAGTCGCGGTAGCGGCCCGGTCCGCCGAGCAGCCGGACGTCGGCCACGCCGACCTCGCGCATGGCCGCGGTCAGCTCGCCGAGCCGGTACTCGCCCAGCGCGGGACCGGTGAGGTGCCGCAGCCCGGGCGGGATGACCTCGCCACCCTCACCCAGGGTGCAGGTGACCAGCGTCACGTGGGCACCCTGGGCCGCATAGCGGGCCATGGTGGCGCCGTTGTTGATCGACTCGTCGTCCGGGTGCGCGTGCACGAGCAACAGACGCCGGGTGGGCAGTTCCGTCATGTGCCCACCCTACGAAACGACACCGACAGTGCCGCGCAGCCCGGGTCGGCCGGTGCGAGAAGTGACCGGGGTCAGAACTTGATGCTGCCGATCATGCTGGCGACGTTCGTCGTCAGATCGCTGATCGTCGGCGCCACGGTCGAGGAGGCGAGATAGAAACCGAGCAGCATGCACACCACTGCATGACCGCCCTTCAGACCCGACTTCTTGATCAACAAGAAGACGATGATCGCCAGCAGCACCACCGCCGAAATCGAGAGTGCCACGGCGGCTCACCTCCAAAGATCCCAGGGATGCGGGGGGTTCGGACTATGGGGGTTGTAGATCACGTTGTGGATCGGTACAGCAATTCCATGCGCACGCCAGCAGGTTCATACCCACTCAGCGGTAGTGATCATAACTATGCGTGCTCGCGCATCGCTCGGCGCACGGCCGCACAAGGGGGCGCATGGCCAATATGGTCGGGGGATGACGACCGAGGCTGTCTCATTCCCCCGCCGGCACGCCCGCACCCAGCGTTTCACGCTCGGCGCGCCGCGCGCGTTCACCGTGGCCCCCGACGGCTCCCGCGTGGCGTTTCTGCGCTCCGGCTCCGGCACCGACCGCTCCAACTCCCTCTGGATCCTTGACCTGCCGAGCGGCGAGGAGCGCCTCGCGGCGGACCCCCGCACCCTGCTCGGCGGCGCCGAGGAGCACCTCTCGCCCGAGGAACGGGCCCGTCGCGAACGCAGCCGGGAGGGCGGTGCCGGCATCGTCGGCTACGCCACCGACGCGGCCCTGGAGTTGGCGTCTTTCGCCTTGTCAGGACGGCTTTTCACGGCCGAGCTCCGGGCCGGTACGGCACGCGAACTCACCGTCCCCGGGCCGGTGATCGACCCGCGCCCGTCCCCCGACGGCCGCCATGTGGCGTACGTCGCGGCGGGCACCCTGCGTGTGGTCGGCGCCGAGGGCGAGGGCGACCGGGCGCTCGCCGAGCCGGAATCGGAACAGGTCACCTACGGATTGGCCGAGTTCATCGCGGCCGAGGAGATGGGCCGTTCGCGCGGCTTCTGGTGGTCGCCGCAGTCCGACCGGCTGCTCGTGGCGCGCGTGGACGACACGCCGGTGCAGCGGTGGTGGATCGCCGACCCCGCCCACCCGGAGCGTGAGCCACATCATGTCGCCTACCCGGCGGCGGGCACCCGGAACGCCGACGTACGCCTGTTCGCCCACGGCCTCGACGGGACGCGCACGGAGATCTCCTGGGACCGGGCGCGCTACCCGTACGTGGCGCATGTGCACTGGTCAGAGGCGGGTGCCCCACTCCTGCTCGTACAGGCGCGCGACCAGCGCAGCCAGCTGTTCCTGGCCGTGGACCCGGAGTCGGGGGCGACCCGGATGGTGCACGCCGACGAAGATCCAACATGGCTGGAACTGTTCGCCGGCGTGCCCTGCTGGAGCCCCTCCGGACAGCTGGTCCGGATCGCCGACGAGGGTGGCGCACGCGTGCTTGCGGTGGGTGAACGTCCGCTCACGGGGCCCCAGTTGCACATCCGTGCGGTGCTCGACGTGACCGCCGACGACGTGCTGGTTTCCGCGTCCGCGGGCGAGGAGGCCGAGTCCCCCGAGATCGGCGAGGTGCACGTCTACCGGGTGAACGAGCTCGGCGTGGAGCGCGTGTCGCAGGAGCCGGGCGTGCACACCGCCGTGCGCGCCGGGGGCGTGACCGTACTGGTCTCCGCCACCTTGGACAGCCCGGGCGCCCGCGCCCAGGTACTGCATGACGGAAAGCACCTGGCGACTGTCACGTCATACGCCGAAGACCCCGGTTTGTCCCCGCGCGTGAGGCTCACCGAGGGGGGCGCACGTCGAATTCCGTGCGCCGTGCTTATGCCACGGGACTACCACGGGGACACTCCCCTTCCGGTTCTGCTGGACCCGTACGGGGGTCCGCACGGCCAGCGGGTGGTCGCCGCGCACAACGCCCACCTCACCTCCCAGTGGTTCGCCGACCAGGGTTTCGCGGTCGTCGTCGCCGACGGCCGGGGCACCCCGGGCCGCTCACCGGCCTGGGAGAAGTCCATCAAGGACGACGTCGCGGCGACCGTCCTCCAGGACCAGGTCGACGCCCTCCAGGCGTTGGCCGCCGACTTCCCCCTCGACCTGAGCAGGGTGGCGATCCGCGGCTGGTCCTTCGGCGGCTACCTCGCCGCTCTCGCGGCCCTGCGCCGCCCGGACGTCTTCCACGCGGCGGTGGTGGGCGCCCCGGTGACCGACCTGCGCCTGTACGACACCCACTACCAGGAGCGCTACCTCGGCGACCCCGGCCAACAGCCGGAGGTATACCGCCGCAACTCGGTGATCGACGACGCCGGTCTGGTCGAGGCCGCCGAACCGCACCGCCCGATGATGATCATCCACGGCCTGGCCGACGACAACGTGGTCGTGGCCCACTCCCTGCGCCTCTCCAGCGCCCTGCTGGCAGCCGGCCGCCCCCACGAGGTCCTGCCCCTGTCGGGCGTGACCCACATGACCCCACAGGAACAGGTGGCGGAGAACCTGTTGCTGCTCCAGCTGGACTTCCTCCGGCGCGCTCTCGGACTGAGCTGAGCCACAGCGCTCCACAGAGCACCGCGACCACCAACCGAGGAACCCCGACGAAGCACCGGCCAGGTCCGCGAGAGCGGCGCCGGTTCAGGCGCAAAAGCGGCAACGGGCCGGAGCGACATGGCGCGCTCCGGCCCGTTTACGGCACCCGCACGGCCGTACGCTGAAAAGAGTGCCGCGTCCGTATATCGAGACCGGGTCGGAGAAGTTGCCTGCGTGTTAACGCGATTGGTGCACATACGCCCCGTTACGCACCCGGGTTACCAAGATCGTCCGGCGGCACGACCTGCTTCTCCTCCGCGAAGTGGCAGGCGGAGTCATGGGCCGCCGGCCCCGGCACGAGCCGGAAGGCGGCGGGGACCGCGAGCAACGGCACCTCCACCGCGCACCGCTCCTCGGCCTTCCAGCACCTCGTGCGGAACCGGCATCCCGACGGAATGTCCGTCGGCGACGGCACGTCCCCGCTCAGGATGATCCGCTCCCGGTGCTCCCGCGCCTCCGGGTCCGGCACCGGCACCGCGGAGAGCAGGGCCTGGGTGTAGGGGTGGGTCGGGTGTTCGTAGATCTCCTCGTCCTTGCCGATCTCCACGATCCGCCCGAGGTACATCACCCCGACCCGGTCCGAGATGTGCCGCACGATCGACAGGTCGTGGGCGATGAAGACGTACGACAGGTCGAAGTCGTTCTGGAGCCGGTCCAGCAGATTGATCACCTGGGCCTGCACGGAGACGTCGAGCGCGGACACCGGTTCGTCGGCGACGATCACCTCGGGGCGCAGCGCCAGCCCGCGCGCGATGCCGATGCGCTGCCGCTGGCCGCCGGAGAACTGGTGCGGATAGCGGTTGATGTACTCGGGGTTGAGCCCCACGACGTCCAGCAGTTCCTGGACCCGTCTGCGCCGGTCGCCCTTGGGGGCCGCCTCCGGGTGGATCTCGTACGGCTCCCCGATGATGTCGCCGACGGTCATCCTGGGGTTGAGGGAGGTGTACGGGTCCTGGAAGACCATCTGGATGTTGCGGCGGACGGCCTTCAGCGCCCGTCCGCTCAGCCTGGTGATGTCGTCACCCTTGTACTTGATCGACCCCGCAGTCGGCCGCTCGAGGTTGACGAGCATCTTGGCGACCGTCGACTTCCCGCAGCCGGACTCCCCGACGATGCCGAGCGTCTCTCCCTTGTCGAGTACGAAGTCGACGCCGTCGACGGCCTTGACGGCACCGATCTGTTTCTTGATCAAGATGCCCTGGGTCAAGGGGTAGTGCTTGACCAGTCCACTCACTTCCAGGATCGGCTCAACCACCCGCTCAACCATTGAGGCACTCCCTCCAGAAGTGACAGGCGCTGCCCCGGTGTTGATCCACCGGATACAGCGGCGGTTCGTCGGTGCGGCACACGTCCTGGGCCATCGGGCAGCGCGGGTTGAAGGCGCACCCCGGTGGGATGTCCATCAGGTTGGGCGGCAGACCCTTGATGGCGTAGAGCTCCTGGCCCTTCTGGTCGAGGCGCGGGATGGAGTCGAGCAGCCCGCGCGTGTAGGGGTGGGCCGGCGCCTTGTAGATGTCGTGCACGGGCGCCGACTCGACGATCCGCCCCGCGTACATCACGGCGATCCGGTCCGCGACGTCGGCGACCACACCCAGGTCGTGCGTGATCAGGATCAGCCCCATCCGGTACTCGCGCTGCAGCTCCGCGAGCAGGTCCATGACCTGGGCCTGGACGGTCACGTCCAGGGCGGTGGTCGGTTCGTCGGCGATGACGAGCGCCGGTTCGAGGGCCAGCGCCATGCCGATCATGATGCGCTGGCGCATGCCCCCGGAGAACTGGTGCGGATAGTCCCGCACCCGCTGGGCTGCGGCCGGAATCCGCACCCGGTCCATCAGCTCGACGGCCCTGGTCCGCGCGTCCTTCCTGGACATCCCCCGGTGCACGACGAACATCTCGCCCAGCTGGTCGCCCACGCTCAGCACCGGGTTGAGCGCCGACAGCGCGTCCTGGAAGATCATCGCCATCTCGGCGCCCCGGATCTTCCGCCGCTCCTCTTCCTTCAGCTTCAGCAGGTCGCGGCCCTGGAAGAGGATCTCGCCCCCGCCGATCCGCCCGGGCGGCACGTCCAGGATCCCCATCACGGCCTGGGCGGTCACCGACTTCCCGGACCCGGACTCGCCCAGCACGGCCAGCGTCTCCCCCTCGTCGACGGCGTACGAGACGCCGTTGACCGCCTTCGCGACCCCGTCTCGCGTCCGGAACTCCACGTGCAGGTCACGCACTTCGAGCAGCACGGCGGCGCTCACCTCAGCTTCGGGTCGAGGGCGTCGCGCACCGCGTCGCCGAGCATGATGAAGGCCAGGACGGTGAGCGCGAGGGCCCCGGAGGGCCACAGCAGCGCGTGCGGGGCGTTGCGGATGTAGGGCGAGGCGGCGGAGATGTCGATGCCCCAGGAGACGCTCGGCGGCTTCAGGCCGACGCCGAGGTACGACAGCGTCGCCTCCAGGGCGATGTACGTGCCGAGCGCGATGGTCGCGACGACGATCACGGGGGCCACCGCGTTGGGTGCGATGTGCCTGAGGAGGATCCGGGAGTTGGAGGCGCCGAGGGCGCGGGCGGCCTGGACGTAGTCGTTCTGTTTGGCGGTGATCACCGAGCCGCGGGCGATCCGGGAGATCTGCGGCCAGCCGAGCAGCACCATGAACCCGATGACGGGCCAGACCGTATTGCTGGTCACCACCGAGAGGAGGACGAGACCGCCGAGGACGACCGGGATCGCGAAGAAGACATCGGTGATCCGGGACAGCACCGAGTCCCAGACGCCGCCGAAGAACCCGGCGAGCCCGCCGAGCACCGACCCGAACAGCGCGACCCCGAGCGTGGCGCACACACCCACCGTGACGGACGTACGGGCGCCGTACACGGTCCGCGTGTAGACGTTGCAGCCCTGCCCGTCGTAGCCGAAGGGGGCGCCCGGCCGGGAGCCCTCCTGGGCCAGGGCGAGGTCGCACTTGAGGGGGGAGCCGGAGGCGATCAGGGACGGCCACAGGGAGATGACGACGAGGAAGAGGATGACGAGGGCGGAGACGATGAAGACCGGGTTGCGCCGCAGGTCCCGCCAGGCGTCGGACCAGAGGGAGCGGGGCTTGGCCGCGGGACCGGTGCCGAGCGGTCCTCCCGGCGTCCGTTCCAGCGTCTGCGCCTCGCTCGCCGCCAGGTCCATGGCCCCGCCCATGCCCGTCCCGGCGATGGCCCGGTCCTGCTCGAACGGCTGCTCAGGCATAGCGGATCCTCGGGTCGAGTACGGCGTAGAGCAGATCCACCAGGAGGTTCGCCACCAGGAACACCAGGACCAGCACGGTCACGAACCCCACCACCGTCTGGGTGTTCTGCCGCAGGATGCCCTGATAGAGCTGGTAGCCGACGCCGTGGATGTTGAAGATCCGCTCGGTGACGATCGCACCGCCCATCAGCGCGCCGATGTCGGTGCCGATGAAGGTGACGACGGGGATGAGCGAGTTGCGCAGCAGGTGCCTGGTGACGACCCGGCGGCGGGGCAGCCCTTTGGCGACGGCCGTACGGACGTAGTCGCTCCGCTTGTTCTCGGCGATGGAGGTGCGGGTCAGCCGGGTGACATAGGCGAGCGACACGGACGCGAGCACCAGCCCCGGCACGATCAGCTCCCCGAAGGCGGCCTCCGGGGAGACGGAGGGTCTGATCCAGCCCCACTCCACGCCCAGCAGCAACTGGAGCAGCAGACCGGTGACGAAGGTCGGTACGGAGATGACGACCAGGGTGGCCAGCAGCACCCCGGTGTCGACGGGGCGCCCGCGCCGCAGCCCGGTCACCACGCCCAGCGTGATGCCGATGACGACCTCGAGGACGATGGCCACGACCGTCAGCCGGATGGTGACGGGGAACGCGGTGGACATCAGCTCGGTGACCGGCTGCCCGTTGAACGCCGTACCGAAGTCGCCGGTGAAGACGTTCCCCATATAGGTGAGGTATTGCTGCCACACCGGCTTGTCGAGCCCGAACTCCTTCTTCAACTGGGCGGCGGTCGCCGGGTCGCAGGCGCGCTCGCCGCACAGCCCGGCGATCGGGTCGCCCATGACGTTGACCATGAGGAAGATCAGCAGCGTGGCCCCGACGAACACCGGGATCATCTGGAGCAGCCGCCGGACGACGTAGCGTCCCATGCCGGTTCAGCTGACCTTGATCTCGTTGTAGACGGGGACGCTGAACGGGTTGAGGGCCACGTTCGACAGCCGCTCGGAGTAGCCGGCGCTGCCGTTCTGGTACCAGAGCGGAATGGCGGCCATGTTGTCGCGGACGACTTCCTCGGCCTGCTGGAAGGTGGACACGGCCTTGGCGGTGTCGGTCTGGGCGTTCGCCTGGTCGACGAGTCTGTCGAAGTCCTTGTTGGACCACTTGCCGTCGTTGGAGGAGGCGTTGGTGTAGTAGAGCGGCTGGAGGAAGTTCTGGATGAGCGGGTAGTCCATCTGCCAGCCCGCGCGGAACGGCCCGGTCATCTTGTGCTGCCCGATCTGGTTGCGGAAGTCGGCGAACGTGCCGACCGGATTGCCGACGCACGCCTTGTCGTTGCCCAGTGCGTTGTTGATGGAGTTGCACACGGCGTCCACCCACATCCTGTGCGAGCCGGTGTCGGCGTTGTACGTGATTTTGAGCTGGCCGCCGGGCAGTCCCCCGCCCTCCTGGATGAGCTTCTTGGCCTGGGCCGGGTCGTAGTCGCAGGCGCTCCCGCACAGCCCTTCCTTGAAGCCGCCGGCCGCGCCGAGCACGGGCGAGGTCCAGTCGGTGGCCGGGGTGCGGGTGTTCTGGAAGATGGTGTCGGTGATCTGCTTCCGGTTGATGGCCATGGAGATGCCGGTGCGGACCTTCTCCGCACCGCTCTTGTTCCAGGCGCTGTCGTAGTAGGGGAACGCGAGCGTCTGGATGATGCCGGCCGGAGTGTTGATGTAGCGGTTGCCGAGATCGCTCTTGACGTTCTTCAGCTGCGACGCGGGAACGTCGTCGACGAGATCGAGGTTGCCGGCGATGAGGTCGGTGTAGGCGGTGTCGCTGTCCGTGTAGACCTTGAGGGTCACTCCCCCGTTCTGCGCCTTGTCGGCACCGGGATAGCCGTCCCATTTCCTCAGGGCCATCTGCGAGCCCTTGGTGTAGGACTCGATGCGGTACGGTCCGTCGCCGACCGGTTGCGCCAGCCAGCCGGCGTGGTCGGTGAAGAAGGTCCGCGGCAGCGGGGCGAAGGCCGCGTAGCCGAGGGTGTCGGGGAAGCTGGAGAACTTCTGGTTGAGCGCGACGGTGAAGGTCTTGTCGTCGACGACCTTCAGCCCGGAGAGCGTGTCGGCGCTCTGTGAGCCGCCGGCCGGGTGGACCTTGTCGTAGCCCTGGATGTAGCCGAAGAAGTAGGCGTTCTTCTGGTTGTTCTTGAGGCTCGCTCCGTAGTTCCAGGCGTCGACGAACGACTTGGCGGTCACCTTCTCGCCGTTGCTGAAGGTCCAGCCGTCCTTGAGCGTGATCGTGAAGTTCTGCGAGTCGCTCGTGTCGATCTTCTGGGCGAGCATGTCCGTGGCCTTGCCGGTCCTCGGGTCGTACTTCTTCAGACCCCGGAAGATCATGTCGAGGACCTTGCCGCCCTGGACCTCGTTGGTGTTGGCCGGCTCCAGGGGGTTCTGCGGGTCTCCCCAGGAGGAGCTGAGCACGCCGCTCTCGCCTCCGCCACCCCCGCTGCCTCCGCCGCCCCCGCAGGCCGTGACGGCGAGCGCCACCACGACCGCACAGGCCGCCCCTCGGGCGTGCGTGGCTGAACGCATGGCGTGCCTCCTCCGTGAAGGGTGATCGGTGGACCGGCGGGTCCCCGGATGACCCGCTATCGGTCAATATCGACCGAACAGGTCGATATCGCTCCCCCACTGCACCGAACGGAGGGTTCCCGGAGACCCCATGCCGACCTTTAGAGGGACACGTCACCCGATTGCGGACACCTCTCCGGGACCCTCTTGAGGATCTTGTGACGGTGACGCAATGGATCTCCGGACAACGATGCCGAAACGTTGGATTGCGACCCGCCGATGTACGCATTTCGGCACCCTGGCGTCCGCATAACGAACGCATTGCCCGTTTCGCGTAATTAGCCCGAACTAAAGCACGGTGCGATTACGGCGCGCTACCCGCGTAGCTACGAATCGGTCATGACCAGGCAAAGAAAGTAAAGACAAACCCAAGTCGGCCCAGAATTTATTGACCTTGAATGAATTACGTTGAAAAAGTCCGGCGTAGCCCGTAGGGGAGAGTGCCCTGCGGAGTCATCAGACCCTCCCTTGGGCCAGGAGCACCATGACCCCCCCAACTCCATCCGCGGCCCCGCTCGAGGTGTCCGACGAGAGCGCTGAGAAGTCGACCACTTCTCCCGACTCGAAGGCCGGCGCGAGCAGGTCCCCAGGACAGCTCGCGTGGCGGCGCTTCAAGCGCGACCGTACGGGCGTCATATCGGCGATCATCGTGATCTTCTTCTTCGTGATCGCGCTGGCTGCGCCGCTGATATCCAAGCTGTACGGGAAGGACCCGTACACGACGTACGCGAGCCAGGACCCGAGCCTGCTGGACGCCTTCTCGTACCCGGCGGGCGCGAACGGCGGCATGAGCTCGCAGTTCTGGTTCGGCATCGAGCCGCAGCTGGGCCGTGACGTCTTCACCTTCCTGATCTACGGCATCCGGACCTCGTTGGGTATCGCCCTGGCCGCCACCCTGATCACCACCGTCGTCGGCGTCGTGGTCGGTGTGACTGCGGGCTACCTCGGCGGCAAGACGGACTACCTCGTCGGCCGGATCATCGACATCGTGCTGTCGATCCCCTCGACGCTGTTCATCATCGCCTTCATGCCGGTGGTGTTCGGACTGTTCGTCGCCGCTGACGACAACATCCCGACCTGGCTGCGGGCCGTCGCGCTCATCTTCATGATGTCCTTCTTCGGCTGGGCGTCGATCGCCCGTCTGCTGCGCGGCCAGGTACTCGGCCTGCGGGAGCGGGAGTTCGTCGAGGCCGCCAAGGTGACGGGGGCGTCACCGGCGCGCATCGTGTTCAAGGAACTGCTGCCGAACCTGTGGACCCCGATCCTCATCCAGTCCACGCTCATGCTCCCGGCCTACGTGACCGCGGAGGCGGGCTTCGCCTTCCTCGGTGTCGGCATGATCGACCCCACCCCCGACTGGGGCGTCATGATCCAGCGAGGCGCCCAGTTCTACACCCAGGACTTCACCTTCATGCTCTTCCCGGGCCTGGCCATGGTGATCTTCGTCCTGGCGTTCAACCTGCTCGGCGACTCGGCGCGCGACGCGCTCGACCCGAAGTCCAAGCGCTGACCCATCTCTCATCTGCCGGCCCGGTCAACGTCGTCCGGCTGGTCCCGTCCCACCCATAAGGCAGGGTTGCTGTGTCTTTTTCCCGCAGAAACTTCATGATCGCCACCGGCGTGGTCGCCGCCTCTAGCGCGGTGCTGACCGCCTGTGGCGGCGGCGGCAGCAAGTCGTCGGGCAACAAGATCCCCTCGGTCAGCAAGGCCAAGCAGAGCAAGATCGCGGTCGGCACGAAGGCCGACTCGACCGGCCCGGCCCCCGAGGTCGCCGGCGCGGTCAAGGGCGGGACCATCTACGGCCTCGACCAGTTCGACATGGACCACCTCGACCCGGCCCAGATCTACGTCTCCACCGAGATCCTCATCACCACGCCGATCATGCGCGGTCTGACCGGCTACAAGCTCGACTCCAAGGGCGGCGCCACCCTCGTCGGCGACGTCGCCACGGACGCGGGCACCGCCAAGGACGGCGGCAAGACCTGGTCGTTCACGATCAAGGACGGCATCAAGTGGGAGGACGGCTCCGACCTCACCATGGAGGACGTCCGCCACACGTTCGAGCGCCTCTTCGCCTCGTTCGTGACGGAGGGCCCGCGCTACGTCCAGCAGTTCCTGGTCGGCGGCGACAAGTACAAGGGCCCCTACGAGGGCAAGCACCTCGACTCCATCGAGATCGACGGCAAGACCATCACCTTCCGCCTCAACCAGGCGCGTGGTGACTTCAACTTCACGCTCGCCGAGCGCGCGTACTCCTTCGTGAAGAAGTCGAAGGACACCAAGGAGAAGTACGACAAGCAGCCGTTCTCCTGCGGCCCGTACAAGATCTCCGCCCGCGACATCGGCAAGTCCCTGACGTACACCCGCAACGAGCACTGGGACGCGGCGACGGACCCGATCCGCAACGCGTACCCGGACAAGTACCTCTTCCAGTTCGGCTTCGAGCTGCTGGCCTCGACCGACCGCTACATCGCGGACAAGGGCAACGACCAGTACACGATGTCGATCTTCAACGAGATCGCCCCCGAGCGCATCGCCACGGTCCTCACCGACGCGAAGCTCAAGGAGCGGGTGCTCACCGCGGTCGACACGGTCACCTACTACTGGCCGATCAACACCACCCGGATCACGGACGTCAAGGTCCGCCAGGCCATCAACTACGCCTGGCCGAACCAGCAGCTGCAGACCATCCGCGGCGGTGCGTCCACCAGCGAGATCGCCACCACGATCTTCAGCCCGGTGACGCCCGGTTTCACGGACTTCGACCTCTACGGCAAGAAGACGAAGCCCGGCGGCGACCCGGTCAAGGCCAAGGCCCTCCTCAAGGAGGCCGGCAAGCTCGGGCAGAAGCTGGTCATCGCGTACCAGACGTCCGACAACGCGGTGAAGCAGGCCGTCGCGATCAAGAACGCGCTGGAGGCCGCCGGCTTCACGGTGGTCAACAAGCAGCTCGACAAGTCGACCTTCTACACGCAGATCGGCAAGATCGACAACACCTACGACCTGTTCGCGGCCGGCTGGAGCCCGGACTGGCCGGGCGGCTACTCGGTCTTCTACCCCTGCTGGGACGGCGACAACATCGGTGACGGGCGCAGCAACTACGCCCAGCTGAAGAACGCGAGCGTCGACAAGGCGATCGCGGCCGCCTCTCTGATCACCAACGCGGACGAGGCCAACAAGGCCTGGGGTGCCATCGACAAGCAGGTCATGGAGCTCGCGGCCTGCGTCCCGGACTACCACGCCATCCGCAACTGGATGCACGGTTCGAAGGTCGGCGGCTTCGTCTACGACGCCGGCAACACCGGCATCGCGCTCACCAGGCTCTACGCCAAGGCGTAGGCGCCACACGGCATCAGGGGCGGCCCCCACCCGGGCCGCCCCCACCGGCTCCTCACCCCTCACGCCCCGGCAACGGCGCCCCGTCCGGAAAGTCCTGACCCCATGTTCCGCTTCCTTGTCCGCCGTACGATCGGCGCGCTGGTCATTCTGCTGATCATCAGCGCCATCACGTTCTGGCTCTTCTACGCCGTTCCGCGTGACCCGGCCATGATGTCCTGCGGCAAGAACTGCACGCCGGCCTCGCTGGCGCAGATTCGGCACAACCTGGGCATCGACCATCCGATCCCGGTCCAGTACTGGTCCTGGCTCAAGGGCATCTTCGTCGGGCGTGACTACAGCGGCTTCGGGCACTGCAACGCGCCGTGCCTCGGCTACTCCTTCGCCAACAACGAGCCCGTCTTCGGCACGATCATGGACCGGCTGCCGCTGACCCTCTCGCTCGCCTTCGGCTCGGCCGTCATCTTCCTGATCTTCGGTGTCGGCGCCGGCATGATCGCCGCGCTCAAGCAGGGCAAGTTCCTGGACAAGTTCGCGAGTTCGGCGTCGCTGCTCGGCTCCTCGCTGCAGATCTACTTCGTCGGCTACATCGCGCTGTACTTCTTTACCTTCAAGCTGGGCATCCTCGACCAGCCCTCGTACACGGCACTGACCGACAACCCCGTCCAGTGGTTCTCGGGTCTGCTGCTGCCGTGGATCGTGCTGTCGATCATCTTCACCGCCAACTACACCCGTATGGCCCGGTCCCAGCTGGTGGAGCAGCTCGGCGAGGACTACGTCCGCACCGCCCGGGCCAAGGGCCTCTCCGGCGCCAACGTGTTCCTGCGCTTCGCCTGGCGCGGCGCGATGGGCCCCATCGTCACACTGTTCGGCATCGACCTGGGCACCCTGATCGGCGGCGCGATCATCACCGAGCAGGTCTTCAGCCTCCAGGGCATCGGCCGCCTCTCGGTGACCTCCGTCATCCAGAGCGACCTGCCGATGCTGCTCGGCGTCACGGTGCTGTCCGCGGCCGCGATCGTGTTCTCCAACATCATCGTCGACGCCGTGTACGCCTTCATCGACCCGCGGATCCGGCTCGCCTGACCTCCGCCCCCGACCCCTACCCCCCGCATCATCCCCAGGAGCGTCCCCGTGACGAGCACCGATCAGCAGCCGTTCCTTTCCGTCAAGGACCTAAAGGTCCACTTCTCCACCGAGGACGGCATCGTCAAGGCCGTCGACGGGCTCTCCTTCGACCTCGTGAAGGGCCAGACGCTCGGCATCGTGGGTGAGTCGGGCTCCGGCAAGTCCGTCACCAACCTCACGATCCTGGGTCTCCACGACCGCGACCGTACGGCGATCGACGGCGAGATCCTGCTCGACGGCAAGGAGCTGCTCACGGCCTCCGAGCGGGAGCTGGAGAAGCTCCGCGGCAACAAGATGTCGATGATCTTCCAGGACGCGCTGGCCTCGCTGTCGCCGTACCACACCATCGGCACGCAGATCTCCGAGGTGTACCGCAAGCACACCGGCGCTTCCAAGAAGGAGGCGCGGGCGCGGGCGATCGAGATGCTGAAGCGGGTCGGGATCCCCCAGCCGGACGTCCGGGTCGACGACTACCCGCACCAGTTCTCCGGCGGTATGCGCCAGCGCGCGATGATCGCGATGGCCCTGGTCTGCGACCCCGAGCTGCTGATCGCCGACGAGCCGACCACCGCGCTCGACGTGACGGTCCAGGCCCAGATCATGGACCTGCTCAAGGACCTCCAGCAGGAGTTCGGCACGGCGATCATCTTCATCACCCACGACCTCGGAGTCATCGCCGACATCGCGGACGACGTCCTGGTGATGTACGGCGGCCGGTGCGTCGAGCGGGGCACGAAGAAGCAGGTGCTGGGCAATCCGCAGCACCCGTACACGCTCGGTCTGCTCAACTCGATGCCGGCGCTGGACGGACCGGTCGACGTGCCGTTGTCGCCGATTCCCGGCTCCCCGCCCTCGCTGCTCAACCCGCCGTCCGGCTGCCGCTTCCACCCGCGCTGCGCGTTCGCGCAGAAGGTCCCGGGCGGCAAGTGCTCCAGCGTGCAGCCGGTGCTCGAACTGGTCGAGGGCCGCGGCTCCGCCTGCCACCTGGACCTGAGCCGGCGAGACGAGCTCTTCGCCGACCACGCGACCGCTGCCGGCCACAACTGACGGACACGAGACGGGACTTCACGACCATGAGCAACACCAACCCCCTCCTGGACGTCTCCGGGCTGACCAAACACTTCCCGATCAAGGGCGGCTTCCCGATCAAGCGGACCGTCGGCGCCGTGCAGGCGGTCGACGGCCTCGACTTCCAGGTCGCCGAGGGCGAGAGCCTGGGCCTGGTCGGCGAGTCCGGCTGCGGCAAGTCGACCACCGGCCGGCTGATCACGCGTCTGCTGGAGCCGACCGGCGGCAAGATCACCTACCGTGGCCAGGACATCACGCACGCCAACCGCCGGCAGCTGGCGCCGATCCGGTCCGAGATCCAGATGATCTTCCAGGACCCGTACGCCTCGCTGAACCCCCGCCAGACCGTCGGCAAGATCGTCGCCGGCCCGATGGAGATCAACGGGATCCAGCCGGTCGGCGGCCGCGAGAAGCGCGTACGCGAGCTCCTCGAGATCGTGGGCCTGAACCCGGAGCACTTCAACCGCTTCCCGCACGAGTTCTCCGGCGGCCAGCGCCAGCGCATCGGGGTGGCCCGCGCCCTGGCCCTGGAGCCGAAGCTGATCGTCGCCGACGAGCCGGTCTCGGCACTCGACGTCTCCATCCAGGCGCAGGTCGTCAACCTTCTTCAGAAGGTCCAGCAGGAACTGGGCATCGCCTTCGTCTTCATCGCCCACGACCTCGCGATCGTGCGGCACTTCTCCCAGCGCGTCGCGGTCATGTACCTCGGCAAGATCGTGGAGATCGCCGACCGCGAGGACCTGTACGACAACCCGCGCCACCCCTACACCCGGGCGCTGCTGTCCGCCGTGCCCGAGGCGACGGTGGACGTGGAGCCGCGCGAGCGGATCCGCCTGGTCGGCGACGTCCCGTCCCCGATCAACCCGCCGACCGGCTGCCGCTTCCGCACCCGCTGCTGGAAGGCCACGGAGAAGTGCGCCACGGAGGCCCCGCCGCTGGTCCAGGTCGAGGGCAACAAGCCCGGCCACCTCACCGCGTGCCACTATCCTGAGACGCAGGACATGATTCCCGCCCCGCGTCTCTCCAAGGACCCCGAGGCCGCGGCCTGACACACCCCTTTCCGTCAGCCGCCGCCTGCGGATCGGACTTTCACCGGCCCATTGACCCGAGCCCCTGAACGTCCGCTCCAGGGGAGCAAGGGCCCGCACCTCCCCAGGTGCGGGCCCTTCTCACTGCCGTACGTCAGGACGCGGTAGGGGCTTCGAGGAGCTCGGGCCGGTCCGCACCGGGCGCGGCCCGCAGCGACCGCACCCCGGGGGACAGGAGTGCGGCGAGGGTGGCCGCGACGATGAGGACGGCGCAGGCGATCAGCATCCGGTCGGTGCCGAGGGCGTCGGCGCCGGGTCCCGCCAGCGCGAGGCCGAGCGGAGCGAGGCTGAGCGAGCCGAACCAGTCGTAGGAGCTGACCCGGGACAGGGCTTCCTCGGGGACTTCGCGCTGCATGGTGGTGGCCCACAGCACGCCGAAGAAGTCCAGGCTGACGCCGGCGGTGAAGGCACCCGCGGCGACCGCCCACAGCGGTGCTCCGGCCCCGAGCAGGGCCGGCGGCAGGGCGGACGGGAGGGTGAACAGGACCGCCGCCAGGATCGGCCGGGTCACGCGCGCACGGGCCGCGATCCCGGCGCCCGCCACGGCGCCCAGCGCCTGCGCGGCCACCACCAGCGACCATGCGCGGGCCCCGCCGAAGTGCGCGCTCGCGGCCAGCGGCCCCAGTACGCCGGCGTTGGCGTTCGTGGCGGCCATCACCAGGGAGAACTGGACGACGACCACCCACAGCCACTGCCGGGAGGCGAACTCGTGCCAGCCCTCGCGCAGGTCCGCCCAGCCCGAGGCGGACTTCCGTCGCCGGCGCGGCAGCCGCAGGGAAGCGGTGAGCGCCGCGCTGACCACGAAGGACAGACCGTTGATGGCCAGCGCCCAGCCCGCACCGACCCACGCGACCGTCACGCCGGACAGGGCCAGCCCCAGCAGGAGGGAGGTGTTGGTGCCGACCCGCAACAGACCGTTGGCTCGCTGGAGGGCCTCGGACGGCACCAGCACCGGGATGACCCCGTCCATCGCCGGCGAGAAGAGTGCGGTCGCGGTGCCCGCCGTGACGGCGAGCGTGCAGAGCGCGGCGACGGGGGCGTGGCCGCTGAGCACCATGGCCGCGAGTCCGCCGTAGGACAGGGCGCCGAGCACGTCCGCCACGGCCATCAGCGCGGAGCGAGACACCCGGTCCGCGATCACTCCGCCGACCAGCACCAGCGCGAGCTGTGGGACCGCCTGGCAGGCGACGACGAGCGAGAGGTCGCCCGGGGTCGCGCCGGGCAGTGAGAGCACCGCGAAGGCCAGCGCGATCCGCGCGAACCCGTTGCCGAGGACGGAGATGACCCGGGCGCACGCGAGGCGCACGAAACCGGCGTTGCGCAGTAGGGAAGAGGTGCGCTCAGCGACAGACATGGACGGGCACATTACGCCCTCTCCGCCTCGGGCCGGTCACTGTCACGCCCCCTTCCCGCCAAGTACGGATCACGGGTCAGGATTCCCCGACCCGCGCCCAAGCCCCGCCGTTCAGGACTCGACGAACAGCTCCGCAGCGTCCGTGACGTGCACCGCCCGCTGGGCCCAGGTTTCGAGCTGGTCCAGATCGGTACACGCGTCCACCCGCTCGCGCACGGAGTCGCTCACCGCGATTCCCCTCCACTCCAGAACACGTAGCACCATCTCGGCACGCTCCTGAACCCGCCCCTGCTCCCGGCCTTCCTCACGCCCTTCCTCGCGCACCTGCTCCGCCAGCGGGTGCCGCCAGAAGTACTGGATCGCCGTCATCAGGTCCCTCCACATCTGCTTCGCCTGGGGATCGACCAGGCACGAGTCGACGAACTGCACGAAGACCGCGGCACTGTCGCGGTCGATGGTCTTCAGGGCGGCTGCCAGCGACTCCAGTATGGCCGGGGCCTGCCGCCCCCGCCCGTGTGTCATGGCCGACAGCACCGCAAGAGGTACGTCCCGCACCGCCTCCCGCTCATCCGCGATCACCGGCACGTTCTCCGGCCCCAGCACCAGCGGCCGCACCGTCAACGACTCCCATCCCCGCAAGCCGAGCCGGATCGGCTGCGAGGCCCACCGTGCGGTCGCGCTGCTCTGCGTGATCACGATGAGTACCGGCTCACACCGGTACTTCTCATACAGATACGACAGGTAGTAAGGCCAGCTCCCCCGCTTCCGGCCGTCCACCTCCCCCTGCGACTCGACGACCAGGAGATACGTCCCCTCGTCCGTCTCCGCCCGCAGCAGCGTGTCCACCCGACGCTGGACCGGCTCGATCTCCGTCAGGTCCACGTTCATCGCCGCGAACTCCCGCGTCTCGGGAAACGGCACCCCCAGCACCCGCTGCAGCGCATGCGTCAGCAACCCCGGATCCTTCTGGAAGATCCGGTGCAACGCCTCATGCGACGACCCCACCATCACGCCACCCCCAACTCACACCACACGTACTTGCCCCGCTCCCCGAACCGGGCCGACGGCTGCCAGCCCCAGCCATCCGCACATGCGACCACCAGCCCCAACCCCCGCCCCGCCTCTTCGAGCCCGGCGACCACCCCCGGCGGCTCCGGAGGCACCGGATCCGCATCCCACGCCCCGATCCACACCACGCCCGCTGGGGAGTGCCGGACCCTCAGCGCCGCCGGACCCTTCGTGTGCCGTACGGCATTGGAGACCAGCTCCGCGGCCAGCAGTTCCGCCGTGTCCACCAGGCCGATGAGCCCGTGCATGGTCAGGATCAGACGCAGGGTCCGGCGGCAGACGGTGACCGCTCTCAGGTCGTTGGGGACGTAGACCGTGTAGTCCCAGGTTTCGGGCATGCGTCATCAACTCCGGTCAGGTGAAGGGGATTCCACGCACGGTGGCATCGCCGCACGGCAGAGGTGCGGTGCGCTTCCGTAGCGTGTCCGGTACGTCACCGACGGTAGAGTCATAATTTGGGACGGCGCAAGTCGCTGCCGTAATCTTCCCCTCGAACGAGGTTCTGCCTCACCGCAGTTCCTGACGAGGAGGAGGACATGACGCGCAGGAAACAACCCACTGCACGCCAGGCTCGTCTGGGTTCCGAACTACGCAAACTGCGCGAGGCCGCAGGGCTCAAAGGACTGGAGGCCGCGGCGCTGCTCGGGACGGACTCTGCCCAGATCAGCCAGATCGAGTTCGGTACAGCAGGCGTGAGCGAGGAGCGCGTACGGCGGCTCGCCGCCCATTACTCCTGCACGGACACGGGGTTGATCGAGGCGCTGGTAGCAGTGGCGACGGACCGGACCCAAGGGTGGTGGGAGGAGTACCGGGGTCTGCTGCCGACGTCGTTCCTGGACCTCGCCGAGTTGGAGTACCACTCCTCGTATCGGCTCGACGTGGAGTTCCTGCACATCCCCGGCCTGTTCCAGACGGAGGACTACGCCCGCGCCATCTTCTCCTACCGGGTGCCCGAACTCCCGACGAGCGATCTTGAGCTGCGCGTCCGCCACCGCATGGAACGCAAGGCGGTCTTGGAGGAGCCGGCCCGCGTTCCCTACGAGGCTGTGATCCACGAGGCGGCCCTGCGCATCAGGGTCTGCGACCGCGCCGCCACACGTGCTCAGCTCGGGCGTGTCCTGGAGTTCTCCGAGGAGCAGCACATCACCGTACGGGTCATCCCGTTCGACCTGGACGGCTTCGCCGGAGCGACGAACGCCATGATGTACGCGGGCGGTGCCGTGCCCAAGCTGGACACAGCGGTGCGCGATGCACCACAGGGCGCGGGGTTCATCGACTCCGAGGCCCAACTCGGTGCGTTTCGAACGCTCTTCCGTAAGGTGGAGTCGGCGTCCCTCAGCCCCGAGCGGTCGCGCGACTTCATCCACAGAATGACGAAAGAGCTGTGAGGCACACCGTGGCCCCTGACAAATGGCGCAGGTCGTCCTACTCGGGAAGCGGCGACGGCAACAACTGCGTCGAGGTAGCCCCCCGCCCCACCCGCATATCCGTCCGCGACTCCAAAGCCCCCGCGAGAGCCACCCTCACCTTCGGCCCCCACACCTTCGCCGCCTTCGTCAGTGCCCTGCGGGCCACCAGCTCCCCCTCGTAGCCGTCCGGCCAGTTGCGTGGTCAAGCCCCTCCAGTCCGACGGAAGTTGATAGAAGCTCAAGAAGAGGCTCGTTCCTGACCCCGCGTTCAACATCGTGTGGCACACTGCCGCGGTGGTCGATCATTCGTACGCGGACCTCTCGCTTGCCGCGCTCTACGACAGCCTCAACCCGTGGGGGCCGGGTGACGACTTCTACCTGGGCCTGGTGATGTCCGCCGGGTCGGTGCTCGATGTCGGCTGCGGGACCGGGCGGTTGCTGCGCGGGGCGCGGGCCGCGGGGCACGACGGGCGACTGCTGGGGCTCGAGCCGGCCGCCGCGATGCTCGTGCAGGCGCGTCGGGCCGAACCCGGTGTCGAGTGGGTGCTCGGTGATCTGCGGGCCCGCCGCTGGGAGGGGCACGACTTCGATCTCGCCGTGATGACCGGTCACGCCTTTCAGGAGCTGCTCGGCGACGAGGAGGTACGCGCCACGCTGACCGCCGTGCGCAACGCTCTCGGCCCCACCGGCCGGTTCGTCTTCGAGACCCGCAACCCCACCGCCCGCGCCTGGGAGTCCTGGACGCCGGACCGGGTACGCCGGCTCGCCGACGGGGACGGGCGTCAGGTCCGGGTCTGGCACGAGGTCGCGGGACCGCCGGTGGGAGACCGGGTGACCTTCACGGAGACGTACGAGGGCGAGGCCTGGGCGCAGCCTCAGGTGTGCCGCTCGACCCTGCGCTTTCTCGGCCTCGACGCCCTGTCCGGCTTCCTGGCCGGTGCCGGTCTGGAGGTCGTCGAGCAGTACGGGGACTGGGGTCGCGGGCCGGTCACCTCCGGCAGCCCCGAGATCATCACCGTCGCGGGACCGCGCTGAGGCAACGGCCGCCGTGGCGAACCCCGTTGGCCCGGGTGCGTCGGCCTGCGATCATCAGCGGATGCTCACACTCGACGACGAACTCGGACACCTCGCCTACGAGACGGCCGGTGAGGGCCCACCCGTCGTGCTCGTGCACGCCGGTGTCGCCGATCACCGCATGTGGGACGCGGTCGTGCCCTCGCTCGCGGACGTGCACACCGTGATCCGGTACGACCTGCGCGGCTTCGGGGAATCCGCGGTCCCGGCGGGCCCGTTCCGGGAGACCGACGACCTGCGCAGCCTTCTGGACCATCTCGGCCACGAACGGGTACGCCTCGTGGGTGCGTCCTGGGGCGGCCGAGTGGCGGTGGACTTCACGCTCACCCACCCGGACCGGGTGCACTCGCTGGCGATTCTCGCCGCACCCTGGCCGCGGTACCCCTGGTCGGCGGAGATGATCGCGTACGACGAGGCCGAGACCGCGGCTCTGGACGCGGGTGACCTGGACGCCGCCGTGCGCGTCAATCTGGACATGTGGCTGCGCGGCCCGGCCCGCGCCTGGGACGACGTGGCCGACGAACTGGCCGAACGGCTGCGCGGCCCGCTGCGGACGTCGCTGGTGAACCAGGCCGTCGTCGGCCGGCACTCCCGAGGTCCCGCGACCGGCGATCTCGCCGCCGTCTCCGTTCCCGCGCTGGTGGGTGTCGGCAAGCTCGACGTCACCGACTTCCAGGACATCGCCCGCCGCTACGCCTCCGCGATCCCCGGCGCCCACCTGGTCGAGTTCGCCACCGCCGCCCATCTCGTCGCCCTGGACGCACCGGCCGAACTCAGCTCGGTACTCCGTGAATTCCTCGCCCGCTGACCCGGGGACGGCCTCCGGGGCCGGTCCCGTCGACCACGAACTCGTCGAGGCCGCGGCGCACGTCGCCCGCACCCGCTGCCGGGGCGACAACCACACGATGGCAGCCGCGGGCCGCGCCCGGGACGGCCGGATCATCACCGCGGTGAACGCCTACCACTTCACCGGAGGCCCGTGCGCCGAACTGGTCCTCATCGGTGCCGCGGCCGCCCAGGGCGCCTATGAGCTGGACACCGTCGTCGCCGTGGGCGACCGGGACCGGGGGGTCGTTCCCCCGTGCGGCCGGTGCCGCCAGGTCCTGCTGGACTACTTTCCGGCTCTCCACGTCATCGTCGGAGAGGACGGCCGCCTCCGGACCGTCCTCATCACGGACTTGCTGCCCGAGAGCTACATCTGGGCGGACCACCAGCTCGACGGCGCATGAGGCCCACCGCCGTCGGGCAGGTGGGGTCTACTCCTCCTCCAGCGCCACCAGCGCCGGATCCAGCACGATGTCCTCGTCCCGGGCCTCCGTCGTCGGGTCCTCCGGGAAGTGGCAGGCCGTGAGGTGGCCCTCGTTGTTGCCGGCGATCCGGACCAGCGGGGGCTCCTCCGTCGCGCACTTGTCCTGGGCCTTCCAGCAGCGGGTGCGGAAGCGGCAGCCGGACGGCGGGGAGATCGGGGACGGGACGTCGCCGGCCAGGCGGATGCGTTCGCGGCCGGCCGAGTCGCCGTCGTCCGTGAGGCTGACCTCGGGGACGGCGGACAGCAGGGCGTGGGTGTACGGGTGGCGGGGGCGGCTGTAGATCGCCTCCCGGTCGCCCACCTCGATGATCTTGCCGAGGTACATGACCGCGACCCGATGCGAGAAGTGCCGCACGATCGCGAGGTCGTGGGCGATGAACAGGAACGCGATACCCAGTTCCTTCTGGACCTGCTGGAGGAGGTTGACCACCTGGGCCTGGATGGAGACGTCCAGGGCGGAGACCGGTTCGTCGGCGACGATCAGCTTCGGCTCCAGAGCCAGGGCGCGGGCCACCCCGATGCGCTGGCGCTGGCCGCCGGAGAACTCGTGCGGGAAGCGGTTGAAGTGCTCCGGGTTCAGGCCGACGATCTCGAGGAGCTCGCGTACGCGCTTCTCGCGGCCGCCGGGCGGCTGGATCCCGTTGATCTCCATCGGGCCCGAGATGATCTTGCCGACGGTCTGGCGGGGATTCAGCGACGAGTACGGGTCCTGGAAGATCATCTGGATCTCGGACCGGATCGGCGCCAGCTGCCGGCGTGAGGCGTGGCCGATCTCCTGGCCGCGGTAGCTGATCGTGCCGTCCGTCGGTTCCAGCAGGCGGGTGATCAGCCGGCCGGTCGTGGACTTGCCGCAGCCGGACTCGCCGACCAGGCCGAAGCTCTCCCCCACGTGTACCGTCAGGTCGATGCCGTCCACGGCCTGGACGTGCCCGACCGTGCGCCGGATCGGGAAGCCGCCCTTGACCGGGAAGTACTTGGTCAGGCCGGAGACCTCCAGCAGCGGTTCACCGGCAGTCGCCTCGCGCGGGGCGGGAAGGACCGTGTCCTGGGTCATGACGTGTCGTCTCCTAGCCCAGACGGGGCTTGATCTCTTCGATGAAGATGGTGCGTTTCTGGTCCGCCGTGAGGTGGCAGGCCGAGGCCCGGTCGGGGCCGAGCAGCGGGCGTTCGGTGACGCAGCGGGTGCCGCCGACCCGGTCCTGGAAGGTGCAGCGGGGGTGGAAGCGGCAACCGGAGGGCGGGGTCAGCAGGGAGGGCGGGGTGCCGGGGATCGGGTTCAGCGGCGTGCCCAGGTCGGAGTCGAGGCGTGGCATCGAGTTCAGCAGGCCCCAGGTGTAGGGGTGCTGGGGCGCGCGCAGGACCTCGTTCGTCGTGCCGCGCTCCACCGCGCTGCCCGCGTACATCACCATGATGTCGTCGGCCATGTCGGCGATCACCCCCAGGTCGTGGGTGATGAAGATGATGCCTGATCCGAACTCCTGTTGCAGGTCCTTGAGCAGGTCCAGGATCTGCGCCTGCACGGTCACGTCCAGGGCGGTGGTCGGCTCGTCCGCGATGAGCAGGTCGGGGTCGCAGACCAGGGCCATCGCGATCATCGCGCGCTGGCGCATGCCGCCGGAGAACTGGTGCGGGTAGTCCTTCGCCCGCTCCTTCGGGTTGGGGATGCCGACCTTGGCGAGCATCTCGACCGCCCGGTCCCAGGCCGCCCGCTTGGAGGCGCCCCGGTGCTTCATGAACGGCTCGGCGATCTGCCGGCCGACCGTGTAGTACGGGGACAGCGCGGTGAGCGGGTCCTGGAAGATCATGGCGGCCTTGTTGCCGCGCACCTTCTCCAGCTCGGACTCGCGGGCGGTGATCAGCTCCTGGCCGTCCAGGAGGATCTCGCCCTCGACGGTGGTGAACTGGGGGTTGTGCAGGCCGAGGATGGTCAGGTTGGTGACCGACTTCCCCGAGCCCGACTCGCCGACGATGCCGAGGGTCCTGCCACGCGCCACGTCGAACGACAGCCCGTCCACGGCCCTTACGACGCCGTCCTCGGTCTTGAAGCTGACGTGCAGGTCCCGCACCGAGAGGAAGGCACCCGAGTCGGCCGGCGCGGGGGTACCGGCGTCCTTGGTCAGAGTGGTCACGACGGTTCTCCTCCTGCCCGGCCTAGGACAGCCGGACGCGCGGGTCGATGAACGCGTAGGCCGCGTCGACGATGATGTTGAAGAGCAGGATCATGGAGGCGGAGAACAGCATGACGCCCAGCAGCAAGGGCAGGTCGCTGAACTGCACGGATTCCACCGCGAGTCGCCCGAGGCCGGGCAGTCCGAAGGTGTACTCCGTGATGATGGCACCACCGAGCAGCGAGCCGAGGTCGATGCCGAAGATGGTGACGATCGGGATGAGCGAGCCCCGCCAGGCGTAGCGGAAGAAGACGTACCTGCGGGACATGCCCTTGGCGCGCGCGGTGCGCACGTGTTCCTCCTGGAGCTGCTCGATCATCGACGAGCGCGCCATACGGGTGTACTGGGAGGCGAAGATCGTGGACAGCACCACCCAGGGGATGATCAGTCCGGTGAACCAGACGATCGGGTCCCCGGTGAAGTTGTGGTAGCCGGGCTTGGCGAAGATGTGCGACTGGTAGACCAGCACGGCGAGCGCCAGCGGGCCCAGGAAGTAGATCTGCATCGAACTGAGCACCATGGAACCGGCGGTGACCGTCTTGTCGAGCAGGGTGCCGCGCCTCCACGCCGCGAGCATCCCGGTGCCCAGACCCACGACCAGGAAGACCACGGCGGCACCCAGGGTGAGTGAGATGGTGGTGGGCAGCCGGTCCATCATGGTCGACCAGACCGGGTCGTTGGTGTGGTACGAGTACCCGAAGCAGGGTGCCGGGCAGGGGCCCTGGGCGAACTTGTCGCTGCCCAGGATCAGGTTGTGCAGGAAGATCCAGTACTGCTCGGGGATCGACTTGTCGAGGCCGAGCACATGATGGATGTTGGCGAGACTCGTCGGATTGCACGTCTTGCCGCACATCAGCAGCGCCGGGTCGCGCGGCATCCCGAAGAACAGCAAGAACGTCACGATGCTCAACAAGAAGAGGATGACGACGGCACCGAGGATCCGGCGGACGAGGAAGCGCAGCATGCGAGGGGGCTTTCTGACGTCGGCGGGCCGGGCGGTACCCGGTGCGGTGTCGCCCCGAAGGGCGCACGCACCGGGTACCGGGCTGGCGGGTGGGGTTACTTGATGTAGAGGCGACGCGGGTCGATGCCGCCGATCACGTCGTCGTAGACGAGGCCGCCGACCTTGGAACCGGCGATCTGGACCTGCTTGTAGTAGATGGTCGGGACGGCGTTGATGACGTCCTTGGCCAGGTACTGGTCGATCTTCTCCCACGCGTTCGCCGACTTGACCGGGTCGGTGATCTGGTTCGCCGCGTCGATGTCGGCGTTCACCTTCGAGTCGTTGATGTGCGAGTAGTTCGGCGACCCGTCGGCGATCGCGCGGCCGTCGAACAGCGGCGGGATCACGGTCGAGGCGGACGGCCAGTCGGCGCCCCAGGCGGAGTGGTAGATGTCGTAGTTGTTGTCGACCTTGCCGATCTGGTCGTAGAAGGTCTCGGCCGGGATGTCCTGGCGCTGCACGTTGAAGCCGGCCTTGTCCAGCGCGGCGGCGATGGCGGCGGAGTACTGCTGGCCCTCGGGGGTGTTGATGTAGCCGTAGGTCAGCTTCATGCCGACCTTGCCGGCCTTCTTCAGCAGCGCCTTGGCCTTGGCCGCGTCACCACCCGGGTTCTTCTTCTTGCCCCACGGGTCGAAGGACGCGTCGTAGCCGCTGACGGTCGGGCTGATGAAGCCGCCGGCGACCTCCGCGGCGGAACTGCCGCCGAAGGCACGGATCATCGGGGTGATCGGCAGGGCGTAGGCGATGGCCTCGCGCACCGTCTTGTCCTGCAGCGCCTTGTGCGACTGGTTGATGTTGACCTGGCCGACGTACGGCTGGTAGCCGGCGACCGTGCGGGCCTTGACGGCCGCGTCTCCGCCGAGGACCTGGGAGATGTTGCCCGCGTCCACCGAGTTGTTGAAGCTGACGCCGGTCTGGTCGGCCCCGCTGTTCGCGAGCAGCGCCTTCGTGGAGTCCTCGTACTGGACGTTGAACGTGAAGTCCATCTGGTTCACGTACTGGTTGCGGATCGGGTCCGTCTTCGGGTCCCAGTTGGTGTTCTTGACCAGCACCATCGACTTGCCGGACTTGAACGACTGGATCTTGTACGGTCCGGTCGTCAGCGGGGCCTTGTCGTACTTCTCCTTCGTGTCGCCCTTCTTGGAGACGACCGCGTAGCCCGCCATGGCGAGCGCGTACGGCAGGTCCGGGTGGGGCGTCTTGAAGTGGAAGATGACGGTCTTGCTGTCGGGCGTCTCCAGGATGCTGTTCGGCAGGTGCTTGCCCTTGTAGGGGCCGTCCGGGAGCAGCTTGCGGTAGTCGGCGCCGTTGGTGTCGGCCAGCCACTGCTGGAGGTAGGTCGGGCCCTGGTTGATGAAGGACGCGAAGAGCCGCTCGAAGGTCTGGCGGAAGTCCGCGGACGTGATCGGCGTCCCGTCCGAGAACTTGACGCCGTCCTTGAGGGTGTACTTCCAGGTCTTGCCGCCGTCCGTGGTGGTACCGGAGTCGGTGGCCAGGTCGCCGACGACCTCGTGCTTGCTGCCGTCGTTGCCGGTCGCCTTGTAGCCGGTGAGGCCTCTGTGGATCAGCGTGGAAAGTGAGCCCTCGTCGGAGACGTAGATCTGCCCGGGGTCGAGGTGCGCGTACGAGTCGCGCTGCAGCACTTCCAGGGTGCCGCCGGTCTTCGCGCCCGGCACGGCGGCCGCGGGCCCTGTCGAGTCCGCGGCGTTGCCGAACTTGATCGAGGCCTGCTGCCGCTTGGCGTTCTGCTGGTCCTTCTTCTCGTTGTCGCCGGCACTGCTGCCGCCCTTGCTGCAGCCGCTGAGCACGAGTGCTCCGGCCGCGAATACTGACAAAGCGGCATATGTATGGCGTCCGCCCCTACTCATCACTGAAGTCTCCACCCATCTGTGTGTACGCCGGTGCGAAGGAAATGGCCGTGCGGTATCCGGGCGTGGACGCCCACAAGCTCCCGGTCAGCGAGCCGTCTTGGGATCGAAGGCGTCCCGGACCGAGTCCCCGAGCAGGTTGAAGGCGACGACGAAGACGACCATCGAGACGCCGGGGAAGAACATGTATGTGATGTCGTTCTGCAGGACGAGCTCGGTCGAGGCCTTGGAGAACATCTGGCCCCAGTCGGGGGTGGGCTCGACGATGCCGACGCCGAGGAACGAGAGACCTGCCTCGATCGTCACGAAACTGGGCAGGATGTACGTGGCCTGCACCAGCAGCGGTGTCACCACGTTCGGCAGGATCTCCCTGCGGATGATCCGCCAGGGCGAGGCGCCGCTCACCCTGGCCGCTTCGATGAACTCCCGTTCTCGAAGGGCGAGTGTGGTGCCGCGCAGAATGCGGGCGAGGCTCATCCAGCCGAGCACCCACTGGACGACGATCAGCGCGACGACGCGCACGTAGGTCGGCGTCTCGTCGCGCGGGCTCACGAACAGTGAGACCACCACCGGCATGCTGGCGATGAAGAACAGCTGCGAGGGGAAGGCGAGCAGGAAGTCGATGACCCGGCCGATGAAGAAGTCGGTCTTGCCGCCGAGGTAGCCCGCGCTGACGCCGAGGAGGATTCCGGTGAGGACGACCGCGACGGTGACCGCGAGGGAGATCAGCAGCGAGGTCCGGATGCCGTAGATCAGCTTGGTGAACACGTCGTAGCCGTTGCCCGGTTCCAGGCCGAACCAGAACTCGCTGCTGATGCCGCCGTTGGGCTGCACCGGCACGCCCGCGCTGTCGAAGAGTTCCGGGCGTTCGTCGGCGTAGATGGTGTACGGGTTCTTGCCGTACAGCTTCGAGATCAGCGGGGCCGCCGCCGCGACGAGGAAGAAGAAGGCCACGACGAACGCCGAGATGACGCCCGTGCGGTCGCGTTTGAAGCGTATCCACATCAGCCGGCCCGGTGACCGGCCTTCGACCGTCACCGTGCCGGTCTTCGTGTCGGGCTCCGTTCCGCCGTCCACGACGACCGACCTTCCGCCGCCCTCAATGTCCGTAGGACTGGTCACAGTTCGTCCAATTCACAGGTATGGGTGTGCCGAACCGGCGGCCGGCACGGGGGTGCGACCGCTGGGGCATGATCCGATGAGGCGTCCGGGCGTCCCCGCGGTGAACGGGAACGCCGCAGCCGGACGCGCGTAGGCGAGCGAACGCGCTACCCGGCCGGCCCTAGTTTCAGGACCAACTGCCGGACGAACAAGGACAGTCGGACCGAGCGGACCGAGCGGCCGTCGCCGGCGACGGAACCCACCTGGTGCCTGTGACACTGCACATGGGGCTTCTCCTCATGACTTCACGTGTTCACCAACAAGAGGTTTCCGTCCATACCCTCCGACACCCCTGACGGAGGGTCAGACACCCCCTGATGCTCGTGAGTCGGGCGCTGTCCCCACAGCGCGAGACCCATTGACCCGAGCGCTACGCGGCTAACTATCTGCCATGTGTCAGGTGCCGACCACTGTCTTTAAATCTCAATTCAGTCACAGCTGGCCCCTAGTTCTTCCGAAAAATGGACAAAGCGTTCGACGGGAGAAGGGCGCGAAACGGACTTGTTACATAAGTATCGGGCGAGGATCTCCGCATTTCGGACAGCGGCCCGGAATTGGCCGAGTCCCGCCCACCCGAAAACGGGTTGCAAAAAACCCGGGTACCCCCATCATGGGGGCACCCGGGCTCAGATGTCCGGCGATCAGGGCCGATCAGCCGTGCTTGGCGCGGCTGGCGGCGCGGGCCCGCTCGCGGGCGTCCAGGTTCACCTTGCGGATGCGAACGGCCTCCGGGGTCACCTCGACGCACTCGTCGTCGCGGCAGAACTCCAGCGACTGCTCCAGCGACAGCTTGCGCGGCGGCACGATCGACTCGGCCACGTCGGCCGTCGAGGACCGCATGTTGGTGAGCTTCTTCTCCTTGGTGATGTTGACGTCCATGTCGTCGGAGCGGGAGTTCTCACCGACGATCATGCCCTCGTACACCTCGGTGCCGGGCTCCACGAAGAGCACTCCGCGCTCCTGGAGGTTCGTCATCGCGAACGCGGTGACGGCACCGGAGCGGTCGGCGACCAGCGAACCGTTGTTACGGGTCTGCAGGGAGCCGAACCAGGGCTCGTGGCCCTCGTGGATGGAGTGGCCGATGCCCGTGCCGCGGGTCTGCGTCAGGAACTCGGTCCGGAAGCCGATCAGACCCCGGGACGGCACGACGAACTCCATGCGGACCCAGCCGGAGCCGTGGTTGGACATGTTGTCCATCCGGCCCTTGCGCACGCCCATCAGCTGCGTGACCGCGCCCATGTGCTCCTCGGGCACGTCGATCGTCATGCGCTCGACGGGCTCGTAGACCTTGCCGTCGACGTCCTTGGTGACGACCTGGGGCTTGCCGACGGTCAGCTCGTAGCCCTCGCGGCGCATCTGCTCGACCAGGATGGCGAGCGCCAGCTCACCGCGGCCCTGGACTTCCCAGGCGTCGGGACGCTCGGTCTCCAGCACCCGGAGGCTGACGTTGCCGACCAGCTCGCGGTCGAGGCGGTCCTTGACCTGGCGGGCGGTGACCTTGCGGTCCTTGACGGCCGTCTTCGCGTCGGCGCCCTTGCCGGAGCCGCCGCGGCCGACCATCGGGGAGGTGTTGGTACCGATGACCATGGAGATCGCCGGCTCGTCGACCGTGATCAGCGGCAGCGGAATGGGGTTCTCGGTGTCGGCGAGCGTCTCGCCGATCATGATGTCCGGGATACCGGCGACGGCGCAGATGTCGCCGGGGCCGGCCTTCTCGGCGGGCTTGCGGGTGAGCGCCTCGGTCATCAGCAGCTCGGAGATGCGGACGTTGCTGACGGTGCCGTCCCGCTTGATCCAGGCGACGGTCTGGCCCTTCCTGAGCTCGCCCTGCTCGACGCGGAGCAGCGCGATACGGCCGAGGAAGTTGTCGGCGTCCAGGTTGGTGACGTGGGCCTGGAGCGGGGCCTCCTCGTCGTAGGTCGGCGCCGGGATGTGCTCAAGGATCGTCGAGAAGAACGGCTCCAGGCTGGTGGAGTCGGCCGGGACCGTGCCGTTCTCCGGCTTGGTCAGCGAGGCGATGCCGTCGCGGCCGCAGGCGTAGACGATCGGGAACTCGATCTGCTCCTCGTCCGCGTCCAGGTCGAGGAAGAGGTCGTACGTCTCGTTGACGACCTCGTCGATGCGGGAGTCCGGGCGGTCCGTCTTGTTGATGCACAGGATGACGGGCAGGCGCTGCTGGAGCGCCTTGCGCAGCACGAACCGGGTCTGCGGCAGCGGTCCCTCGGAGGCGTCGACGAGCAGCACGACACCGTCCACCATCGACAGACCGCGCTCGACCTCGCCGCCGAAGTCGGCGTGGCCGGGGGTGTCGATGATGTTGATCGTGATGACGTCACCCCCGTCCTTGGGGTGGTACTTCACTGCCGTGTTCTTGGCGAGGATCGTGATGCCCTTCTCACGCTCCAGGTCGTTCGAGTCCATCATGCGGTCGTCGACGCCTTCGAGCTGGTGCGCTGCGAACGCGCCGGCCTGCTTGAGCATGCCGTCGACGATGGTCGTCTTGCCGTGGTCGACGTGAGCGACGATGGCGACATTGCGGATGTCGTGGCGCGTGGCCATAGTGCGGCGTACTCCCGGAGTGTGAGGAAGGGGCCTGCGCGTACGTCGGTGTTACGCGGACCCTGCCGGGCTGAACACGCCACGGCCTCACCCCATGGTACGGGGCCGCTGCCACTGGGGCGCGCCGGGATACGTCAGTGCACGTCAGCTGGGCTTTTGCGCACCCGGCACGGCGGTTTTCACCTACTGGGGCTCGGCGAGACCTTCGCCCCCTTCTTCAGGAAGCCCATGTCCTGGTAGACCGGCGTCTGGAAGCCGAAGGCGCCCACGTTCACCAGGTCCTTGCGGGCGCCCACGAGCTGCGGCCGCTGGTACAGCGGGAGGGAACCGGCCGACGCCCAGATCCTGGAGTCGGCCTTGCGCAGCAGCCCGTCCGCCTCGTCCTCGTCCAGCGTGCCCAGCGCCTGGTCGAAGAGCTGGTCCACCTGGTCGGTGCCGACCCGCGTGTAGTTCTGCTCCACGTTCAGCGAGCCGTCGGCCGCCACCACCGGCTTCGCGTAGATCGGCCGCGCGTCCGTCGCCGGGAACGCGGACGACGGCCACGAGTACAGCGCGAGGTCGTACTGGCCGGCCGCGATGTGGTCCTTGAAGTAGCTGTCGTCGGAGACCTTGTGGATCTCGGTCGCGATGCCCACCCGGTCCAGCATCTGCGAGATCCGGTCGGCGACCGCCTGGAGGGTCTCCGAGCCCGGCCCCGACGGGAGCACGAACCGCAGCGAGAGCGCCTTCCCGTCCTTGGCCAGCGGTCCGGCCGGCGCCCCGCCCCTGGGCGCCGCGGTGCCCTTGGGCGCGTACGCCCCGGGGGCCCCGTGGGCGTGGTCCTTCTGGTGGTCGCGGGTGTCCTTGCCGGTGGCCTTGTCGTCCTCGCCGACGATGTACTGCCCGTCGTGCCCGCCGTCCGACTCGTCGCCCTGCTCGCTGTCGTCCTTCTTCTTGTCGGCCTTCTCCCCGTCCTCGGCGCCGGCCGCCTTGCCGCCCGCCTTGACCGGTCCGCCGGCCACCCAGCCCGCGTCGGCGAGCAGGGCCTGCGCCTCGTGGGTGTCGAGCCCGCCGATCGCCCCGCTGCCGTCGGTGTAGGCGGCCTGCCCGGAGAGGGCGACGTGGCTGCCGACCGGCACCGCGGGCAGCCCCAGCGGGGTGAGGACCAGCCTGGCGAGCGCCTGGCGGTCCAGGGCGCGGGCGACGGCCCGGCGCACCCGCTCGTCGGCGAGCGGGCCCTCGGAGCCGTTGAGGGCGAGCTGGGTGTAGGCGGGCTCCAGCGACTTGCGGACGCCGAAGTCGCGCAGCTCGTGCTGCTGCTCCAGCCACTTCGCGATGCTCCTGCGGAGCTTCTTCGGCCCCTTCGGCAGCTTCTCCTCGTCCATGCCGAGGGTCAGCGCCCAGGACCGCAGCTTCTTGGCCGAGGTCTTCCCGGCGCCCTGCAACGGCAGACCGGTGCCCTTCTCGCGGCCGGCGACGGCGATCCGGTCGGCGTCGGCGGCGTCGATGTCGGCGACGTCCACGGTGCCGTCGGCGAGCGCGGCGGCCCGCTTGCCGCGGTCCACGGCGTGCAGGTCGATCTCGTCGAGCTTGGCCGGGCGTCCCCACCAGCGCGGGTTGCGGGTGAGGATCACGTCCTTCTTGGCGGTGTCGACCTTGTCGACCCAGAAGGGGCCCGCGGTGACGGTGAGCTTGCGGCGGGCGCCGTCGTTGAAGGCGTCCGGGGTGCCCATGACGTCCTTCGGGTAGAGCGGCGAGAACAGCGACCTCCAGTCGGCGTACGGCCGGTCGAAGGTGACCCGGACCTCCAGGTCGTTGGCGCCGCGTTCGATCTGGGCGATGCGGTCGTAGCCGGCGTTGCGGGCGGTCCAGTAGGCGGAGTCCTTGCCGGACAGGGCGCGCCACTGGGCGGCGAAGTCGGCGGCGCCGATCTCCCGGCCGTCGCTCCAGACGGCCTGCTGGTCGAGCTTGTAGAGGACGACCTGGCGGGGCTCGGTCTCGATGACCTTCGCGGACTCCAGGTAGTCCGGGTTGCGGACCGGCTTCCCGGTGGCGTCGATGGTGAACATCGACGGCAGGACGGCCTGGGCGACCCGGGTGGTGCCGGCGTCGGCGTCGGCCTGGAAGGTGTTGAGGGTCTCGGGTACGGCGTCCACGGCCATCTTCAGCGTGCCGCCCTCGGCGACCGCGTCCCGGGCGACCGGCACGATGTCCTGTCCGGCGAGCGGCTTGCTGCCCTCGTCGTCGGAGCCGCAGCCGGCGAGGAGGGGGACGGCGAGGGCGCCGGCGGCGAGAACGGCGAGGCTCCGCCGGTAGCGCCGCGAGGTGCCGTTGTCCGTCTGCCGCTCCGTCGTGGCTGGTCGCGCCCACGCGGCGGTAGCCGCACATACAACCGGGCCCCGCGCCCCTTCGGGGCGCTGCCCCACGCCGACGCCGTGGTGAGACATCTCTGCTACCTCCGAAGGCCCCGTGACACGGGTGCGGTCTGTTCACATTTGGGGGTATTTTGGAGTTGATCACATGTACGTCAGAAGTACGGACCCCACTGAAATGGACGGGGTCCGTCGGCCGGGTACGACACGGCGGCGGGGGCTGCCAAAGGCCACCCGTGCGGCGCAATGCCGTGCTCTTTCCCGGCGCACACAGAGCGCGTGCGGGCGTGCGACGGAGGCGCGCAATCCGCCAATCGCTGCACATGGCTTCACATCGGCAGGTGTGACGCGCAACACTCGCAGGCGCATGAACGTTGCCGCCTTGGACACCGAAGTCCGCGGAAGTGAGGTCACGTCATGTCCGTGCACGACGACCTGACGTCAGTCCAGCGTTGCCTAGAGGACCTGAACCGGTCCGTCGGCCGCCTGGAGCAGCAGCTCGGGAGCGGCGGCCTGGAGATGCGCCGCGTCCGCGCCGACGCCGATCACCTGCGCGAGAGCGTGGCACTGCTGCGGGAGGCGGCCCACACCGGCGCCCCGGGCAAGCGCCCCGAGCTCGTGACCATCTCCGACGACCCGTACGACATCAACCTGTGGACGGACACGGACGACGAGGGTCTCGGCGCCCGCGACCGGCGCGCCCCCTAGGAGCGCCCGCCCGCAGGCCCCGACCCCCGAACCGACCGGAGTCATCCCCTTGGCCACTGGTACGGAACCACATCCGAACAGCGGCGGCGTACGCACAGGTACGCGCGCCGCGATCTCCGCCCCGCACCTGCGGACCGACCGCTGGTGGCTGGCGCCCGCCGTCACCGCGGCCGGTCTGTTCGCGTTCGTCGTCTACTCGACGTGGCGGGCCTTCTCGAACGCGCACTACTACTCGGCGCCGTACGTCTCGCCGTTCTACTCGCCCTGTCTGGCGGAGAACTGCAGGACCATGCCGTCCGGCCCGAACGCCGACCTGTTCGGCAGCTGGTGGGCGATCTCCCCGGCGATCATCATCCTGATCTTCCCGCTGGGCTTCCGCCTGACCTGCTACTACTACCGCAAGGCGTACTACCGCAGCTTCTGGGCGTCCCCGCCCGCCTGCGCGGTGGCCGAGCCGCACGCGAAGTACACCGGTGAGACCCGCTTCCCGCTCATCCTGCAGAACGTCCACCGGTACTTCTTCTACTTCGCCCTGCTGGTCGCCTGCGTGCTGACCTACGACACGGTGCTCTCCTTCCGGGACACCCACGAGCGCTGGGGCCACATGGGCCTAGGCACCCTCGTCTTCCTGGTCAACATCGTGCTGATCTGGGCGTACACGCTGTCCTGCCACTCCTGCCGGCACATCGTCGGCGGCAAGCTGAAGCACTTCTCCCGACATCCCGTGCGCTACAAGGCATGGCAGTTCGTGGGCCGGCTCAACGCCCGGCACATGCTGCTCGCCTGGGCGTCGTTGGTGAGCGTGGCGCTCGCCGACTTCTACGTCTACCTGCTCGCGTCCGGTGCCTTCGACGATCCGAGGTTTTTCTGATGCCCGTGGTGGACCGGCAGGAGTGGGACGTCGTCGTGGTCGGGGCCGGTGGCGCGGGCCTGCGCGCCGCGATCGAGGCGCGCGAGCGGGGCGCCCGTACGGCGGTGATCTGCAAGTCGCTGTTCGGCAAGGCGCACACGGTGATGGCCGAGGGCGGCATCGCGGCGGCCATGGCCAACGTCAACGAGCACGACAACTGGCAGGTGCACTTCCGCGACACCCTGCGCGGCGGCAAGTTCCTCAACCAGTGGCGGATGGCCGAACTGCACGCCAAGGAGGCCCCGGACCGGGTCTGGGAGCTGGAGACCTGGGGTGCCCTCTTCGACCGCACGAAGGACGGGAAGATCTCCCAGCGCAACTTCGGCGGCCACGAGTACCCGCGCCTCGCGCACGTCGGCGACCGCACGGGGCTCGAACTGATCAGGACCCTGCAGCAGAAGATCGTCTCGCTCCAGCAGGAGGACCACAAGGAGACCGGTGACTACGAGTCCCGGCTCAAGGTCTTCCAGGAGTGCACGGTCACCCGGATCCTCAAGGACGGTTCGCGCGTCTCCGGGGTCTTCGCGTACGAGCGGGAGACCGGCCGTTTCTTCGTCCTGGAAGCGCCTTCCGTGGTGGTCGCGACCGGGGGCATCGGCAAGTCGTTCAAGGTGACGTCGAACTCGTGGGAGTACACGGGCGACGGGCACGCGCTCGCCCTGCTGGCCGGGGCGCCGCTGCTCAACATGGAGTTCGTGCAGTTCCACCCGACCGGCATGGTCTGGCCGCCGTCGGTGAAGGGGATCCTGGTCACCGAGTCGGTGCGCGGCGACGGCGGGGTGCTGCGCAACTCCGAGGGCAAGCGGTTCATGTTCGACTACATCCCGGACGTCTTCAAGGAGAAGTACGCCGAGTCCGAGGAGGAGGGCGACCGCTGGTACGAGGACCCGGACCACAACCGGCGTCCCCCGGAGCTGCTCCCCCGCGACGAGGTGGCCCGCGCCATCAACTCCGAGGTGAAGGCGGGCCGCGGCTCCCCGCACGGCGGGGTCTTCCTGGACGTGTCGACGCGGATGCCGGCCGAGGTGATCCGGCGCCGGCTGCCGTCCATGTACCACCAGTTCAAGGAGCTGGCGGACGTCGACATCACCGCGGAGGCGATGGAGGTCGGGCCGACCTGCCACTACGTGATGGGCGGGGTCGCGGTGGACTCCGACACCGCGGCCGCCCGCGGGGTGCCCGGGCTGTTCGCGGCCGGTGAGGTGGCCGGCGGCATGCACGGCTCCAACCGGCTCGGCGGCAACTCGCTCTCCGACCTGCTGGTGTTCGGGCGCCGGGCGGGCTGGCACGCGGCCGACCACGCGGCGGACCTCGACGAGCGTCCGGCCGTGGACGACGAGCAGATCGACGCGGCCGCGGCCGAGGCGCTGCGGCCCTTCTCCGCCGAGGGCCAGGAACCGGACTCCGGTCCGCCGGAGAACCCGTACACCCTTCACCAGGAGCTCCAGCAGGCCATGAACGACCTGGTCGGCATCATCCGCCGGGAGGGCGAGATGGAGCAGGCCCTGGAGAGGCTCGCCGAGCTGCGGGTGCGGGCGCGACGGGCCGGGGTGGAGGGGCACCGGCAGTTCAACCCCGGCTGGCACCTCGCCCTGGACCTCCGGAACATGCTGCTGGTCAGCGAGTGCGTGGCCCGGGCGGCGCTGGAGCGCACCGAGTCGCGCGGCGGCCACACCCGCGAGGACCATCCGCTGATGGACCGCCGCTGGCGTCCCGTGAACCTGCTCTGCCGGCTGGCCGATCCCACCGGCGGGCTGGCCGCCACCGACCCGGAGCGCGGCCAGATCGACCTCACCCGCGAGACCACCGACCCCATCCGAGCCGACCTGCTCGCCCTCTTCGAGAAGGAGGAGCTGGTCAAGTACCTCGCCGAAGAGGAGCTGTACGAATGAGCGGCTACACGGCCCACTTCCGGGTGTGGCGAGGCGATGTCGAGGGCGGCGGCCTGGAGGACTTCAAGGTCGAGGTGAACGACGGCGAGGTGGTCCTCGACATCATCCACCGCATCCAGGCCACCCAGGCCGCCGACCTGGCCGTCCGCTGGAACTGCAAGGCGGGCAAGTGCGGTTCGTGCTCGGCGGAGATCAACGGCCGCCCGCGCCTGATGTGCATGACCCGGATGTCCGTCTTCGAGCCGGCCGAGACCATCACGGTCACTCCGCTGCGCGCGTTCCCGGTCATCCGCGACCTGGTCACCGACGTCGGCTTCAACTACCAGAAGGCCAGGGAGGTCCCGGCCTTCGTGCCGCCCGCCGGGGTCGGCCCCGGCGAGTACCGCATGTACCAGGAGGACGTGGACCGCTCGCAGGAGTTCCGCAAGTGCATCGAGTGCTTCCTGTGCCAGGACACCTGCCACGTCGTGCGCGACCACGAGGAGAACAAGACGGCCTTCGCCGGCCCGCGTTTCCTGATGCGCGTCGCCGAACTGGACATGCATCCGCTGGACGCGGCGGAGGCCGCCGGCCTGGACCGCAAGCGCACGGCCCAGGACGAACACGGCCTCGGCTACTGCAACATCACCAAGTGCTGCACGGAGGTGTGCCCGGAGGGCATCCACATCACCGACAACGCGCTGATCCCCCTGAAGGAGCGGGCCGTCGACCGCAAGTACGACCCGCTGGTGTGGCTCGGCTCGAAGATCAGGAGGCGCCCCGCAGGAGGCTGAGCACCTGCCGCAGGTTGGACTCGGCGATGTCCCGCATCGGTTCGCGCTCCGGGAAGTCGCCGTCCAGCAGCCGGAGCGGCCCGGCGACCAGGTTGAGGTGCATCGCGAGCCGGTACAGCGCCATGCGGTCCTCGTCGAGGTCGGCGGTGCGCAGCACGTCGTAGGCGGGCCCGAAGCGGTGCTGGAGGAAGGCGTGCTCCCATTCGGCGTCGAAGTACATCAGGCCTTCGATGTCGATGAGCGCGGGATCGCCCTCCTCGGTCACCAGGACGTGGTCCGGGCCGAGTTCACCGTGCACGAGGGAGACGTGCTCGCGCGGCCCGACCGCGTCGTAGAGCTCGTGCACCCGCTCGGTCAGCGCCTGCTGGGCCTCGCGCACCCGGGGATCCCGCTCGGCCACCTCCGCTATGTCGCGCAAAGCGCGGTCCGCGACGACCTGTTCGCAGGAGCTGCCGAGCGGCTTCCCGCCCTCCTCCACCAGGGCGGCCTTCCCGTATCCGGCGGCGACGTGCGCGCGGAGCACGGCGAGCGTCCCCGCCAGCCGGGCCAGCGGCACCCGTGCGGCGCCCGGGTCGCTGCGCAGCAGCACCTCCAGGCTGCCGCCGCGGACGTCCTCGACGACCGCGGCGAAGGCGGTCAGGTGCCGGGCTTCCTCGTCGGCGAACAGCAGCCGCGGGGTGCGCACGCCCAGTTCGGTCAGCAGGTCGTGGGCGGACAGGAAGAGGCCGAGGCCGGAGGCGTGCGCGAAGGGGTCGCGGATGTCGGCGTCGGCGGGACCCCAGTAGTCCTCCTCCGGGGACCAGACGTACGCGATCGCGCTCCGGCCGTTGTCGAGGACGAGCCGGTAGACGCCTTTCTTGCTCCCTCCGCGCAGCCGGGTGACGGCCGCGGGGGCACGGCCGAGGGCCTCGCGGGACAGCGACGCGAGGTCGTCACGGGTGAGGTGGGCACGAGCGGTTGTCATGACGTACGAACCCAGTCCTTCCGATAGGAGGTCCAGTCATCCTCGGTGGCGGCGAAGTCGACGTACAGGGCGACGCCGAAGGTAGCGCGATCCGGGGCCGTGCGTGACAGTCCCAGCCGAACCCCGCGCACGGCCGCCGGCACGGTCTCCGCGTGCGCCCGGTGCCCGAACCGGTTCTCGTGGTAGAAGGGCAGCCCCATGAGCAGATCGGTGTCCGCGGGTGTGACCTCCAGCGCGAGGCTGGTCTGCTGCGCGACGTACCCGCCGTACAGGCTCTGCAGCGGCTGCATGGTGTCGTACGACATGACCGCGATCTGGTCCACCCGGCGGGCGACTTGTCCGAAATATTCTTGCGACCACCATTTCGGATGACCGGTGACGGTACCCCAGAAGGAGTGAAACGCCGGCAGCGGATCGATCTGGTGTGCGGCGACGGAGAGCAGCGGGGTGACCGGGCGCAGGGCGTCGAGGAGGGCGAGGTAGTTCCGGTCGCCGGAGTGCAGGGGCTCCAGGTCGAAGTGGACCCCGTCGAACCCGGCACCGACGATCTGCCGGGCGGATTCGACCACGGCGTCCCGCGTCGCCTTCTTCTCCAGGTGCATGGCGTCCGGCTTCTCGGGCGCGACCTCGTCGCCGAGCCAGGCCTGCACCCGTACGCCGGGCAGTTTTCGATGCACGGCCGTTATCAGCCAACGGGCCTTGGGATACGCCGATGTGGGCAGCGTGCCGTTGTGTTCCAGTGGTCCGGCATGGACGTAGAGGTCGCGAATGCCGGTGTCCGCGAGCCGGGCGGCGAGGGCGGTGACGTCGGCGTCGGTCCTACGACCGTCGACCCACGCGTGACCGAGCCAGAGGGCGTCCCGGTTCCGGCTGTACGTACCGGCCTTCGGGTCGCCGGCGTAGTCGATGCGGAGGGCGGTCTCGGCGATGAGGAGGGGGAGGACCAGGAGGGCGAGGACGCCGAGCGTCCATCTGACGGCTCTCTTCTTCCCGCCCGCCCGGCCCGTGCGGCTCTGGTCGTCGGGCGCGGCCGGGCCCTGTGGGGTTTCGGGCACATCGGCGGCTGCGGGGGCGGCGGACGGCGGCGCTGGGGCGGGGCCGTCGGCGGGGGCGGCGGAGACCGGTGCGGGGGCCGGGGCGCCGGTCCTGGCCTCGGTCGGGGCCGGTTCCGGGTTCTTGTCCTGGTTCGGGCTCCGTTCCATGTTCCGTCCGCCCTCTCTCGTCGTCCCCCGGCTGTCTCCGCCCCGGTCGCGGAGCCGATCGGCTGCCCATACGCTCCGAAATGTGACGTCTTCCTTGATCCGGGGGCGGCCCAGGCGTGCCGCCGGGCACATAGCCGTACGGGTGGGGCACGCGGTGCTGGGCGGGGTGGCCGGGGTGGTCTGGCTGGTGTTGCCGGTGATGACGAGCGTCACTCAAGATCCGGTTCCCGCGGCGGGCGGCGTGACGGCTTCCGCGGCCCAGGCGGCGGACGGGGCGTCGGCGACCGATTACGTCCTGCCGCTCGTCGCCCTGGCGGCGGCCGGCGCGCTGGGCGGCTACGGCTACGTGCGCCGGATACGGCGGACCCGCTCGCGCACCACGCCGGGGAGCCCCTCCCCCGTCCCGCCGGCTCCGTCGCCCGCCGACGTCGAGCGGCAGGCCCGGGCCTCCCTGGTCCTCGCCGACGACTGCGTCCGCACCAGCCGGGAGGCGCTCGGCTACGTCGACGGTGCGACGTCCGCCGAACAGGCCCTGCGGGCGGCCGAGACCGAGCTGGCGGCCGCGTTCGCGATATGGCGGCGGTACGAGGAGGGGGTGCCGGAGGACGCCGCCGGCCGGCGGCAGGCGCTGGTGGGGGTGGTCGGGCGGTGCGCGGAGGCGGGGCGGCGACTGGACGCGGAGGCGGCGGGGTTCGACGCCGTGTGGGATGCGGGGGACGCGCTGGCCGTGGCCGAGGGGCGGTTCCGGCAGCTGGCGGGGCGGACCGGCACAGTGTCGGCGGCGCTGGCCGGGGCGGGTGAGCGGTACGGTGCGGCCGCGGTCGCCCCCGTCGTCGGATACGTCGAACAGGCAAAGGACCGGCTGGTGTTCGCGACCGCACGGCTCAACCAGGCCCGTCAGGCCGCCGATTCGGGCGACGGCGAGGGGCGGCGGCGGGGGGTGCGGGCCGCCGAGGGGGCCGTGACCCAGGCCGCGGTGCTGCTGGGCGGGGTGGAGCGGCTGGTGGAGGAGGTGCGGGCGGCGGCGGAGCTGGTGCCGGCCGCCCTCACGGGCGCCGAGGCGGAGCTGACGGGGCTGCGGGGGACGGCGTCGCGGCCGCGGCCGGCCCATGCGGACGCCGTGCTGGCCGGCGTGCGGGGCGAGGTGACCGGCGGGCCCTACGACACGGTGGACGCCCTGCGCCGGATCGTGCGGGCGGTGGAGGGGACGGGGGGCGGGCGGTCCGGGGTGATCGCGGCGGGGGCGGAGCTGGTGGCGCGCAGCGCGCTGGGGGCGGCGGACGACTTCGTGGGGACGCACCGGGCGGCGGTGGGGGCGGAGGCGCGGGCCCTGCTGGCCGCGGCGGGGCGGTCGGCGCCCGCGGACGCCGACCGGCTCGCCCGGAAGGCGCGGGAGCTGGCGGAGCGGGATGTGCGGGCGCACGGGAACCCGTTCGCCGGGGAGGCCGCGCACGGGAGCGGGGTGGGCGGTGTGGTGCTCGGGGGCGTGCTGCTGGGTGAGGAGGGGGACGGGGGGCCGGTGGTGGCGTTCGGGGGGCCGGAGAGCAGGCGGCGGTTGGGCTGACGTCCGCGGGGGATGCCGCGACCGGCCGCCAGGCGGCTGCGAGTGCGTGGTGGCTGGTCGCCCGGTTCCCCGCGCCCCCAAAGGGGGCGCTCATGCAACCCCCTGCTTTCGAGGGGCGCGGGAAACCGCGCGATCAGAACAGGCTGAGCAGAGCCTCCGCGGGGTCGGTCAGGCCTGTCTCGCCGTCCGGGAGCGGGAGTTCGAACCACACCGTCTTCCCGCGCGGCGTCCGGCGTGAGCCCCACGCCGCGCTGAGCAGGCCGACCAGTTGCAGCCCGCGCCCGCCCTCGTCGGTGTCCCGGGCGCGGCGGCGCCTCGGCTGGACCAGGCCGGAGTCCCAGACCTCGCAGACCAGGGTCCGGTCGAGGAGGAGACGGAGCCTTATCTCGCCCTCGCCGTACCGCAGCGCGTTCGTGACGAGTTCGCTGACCAGGAGTTCCGTGGTGTCGACCAGCGGCTCCAGGTCCCAGGTGAGGAGCTGTCCGCGCGCGTACTCCCGGGCGCGGCCCACGCTGCGGGGCTCGCGCGGGAGCGTCCAGTCGCCGACGGAGTCGGCCGTCAGTCCCTGTACACGTGCCATCAGCAACGCGATGTCATCCTCGCCGTGGTGCGTGTCGAGGGTGCTGAGGACGTGGTCGCAGACGTCCTCCAGGGGCTGGGCGGGGTCGGTGAGGGCCCCTACGAACGCCTGGAGGCCCTCGTCGAGGGGGTGGTCACGGGACTCGACCAGGCCGTCGGTGTAGAGCGCCAGCAACGCACCCTCGGGGAGTTCGACCTCGACCTCCTCGAAGGGTTCGCCGCCGACGCCGAGCGGCATGCCGGGCGGCACGTCGAGCATCAGGGCGGCCTCGCCGGGTTCCACCAGGACGGGCGGCAGGTGGCCGGCGTTGGCGAACGTACAGCGCCTGGTGACGGAGTCGTAGACGGCGTACACACACGTGGCGAGGTAGACCTCGGAGAGGTCGGCGTCGCGGGGCTGGCGGGCCGTGCGGGTGGCCTGCTGGACCCCGCCCGGGGTGCCGAGGCCGCGGGCGATCTCGTCCAGCGCCGAGAGCACCTCGGCCGGTTCGAGGTCGAGCAGGGCCAGCGTACGGACCGCTGTGCGGAGTTCACCCATCGCGACCGCCGCGCGTAGACCCCGGCCCATCACGTCCCCCACCACCAGCGCCGTGCGGTGGCCGGGGAGTTCTATGACGTCGAACCAGTCGCCGCCGACCTCGGTGGCCGCGTTGCCGGGCAGGTAACGGCAGGCGATGTCCAGGCCCGAGGCCTCGGGGTCGCCGGGCGGGAGCAGGGACCGTTGCAGTATCAACGCGCGTTCGTGCTCGCGCCGGTAGAGGCGGGCGTTGTCGATGCAGACGGCGGCGCGGGCGGCCAGCTCCACGGCGAGTTCCCGGTCGCGGTCGCCGAACGGCTCGCTGCCCTTGGTGCGGGCGAACTGGGCGAGGCCGACGACCGTGTCGTGGGCGACCATGGGCACGGCCAGCGTGGACTGGACGAGGCCGCCCTCGGTCGCCGGCACGTGCTGCGGGCGGGCCGTGCGCAGGGCGTCCGCGCAGGGGGAGTTGAAGGGGTAGTGGTGGACCGCGCCGACGGCGACCGGCACGCCGCCGCCCACGAAGGGGGCGTCGGAGACCGCGCTGGCGAAGGCGACCCGGCGCAGTTCGGCGCTGCCGTCGGCGAGTCCGGGCGGGGTCTCGTCGCCGGCCAGCAGGCCCTGGTAGAGGTCGACGGTGGCGAGGTCGCAGAAGCCGGGGACGACCACGTCGAGGAGTTCGCGGGCGGTGGTCTCCAGGTCCAGGGAGTTGCCGATGCGGGCGCCGGCCTCGTTGAGGAGGGCGAGGTTGCGCCGGGCGGCGGCGGCCTCGCGGGCGGCGGCGCGGCGGGCGGTGATGTCGAGGCCCAGCCAGGCGATGCCGATGGGGCGGCCGGTACCGCTGTGCACCCGGTAGAGGTTGATGGACCAGTGCCGGCGCTCCTCGGAGCCCGGGACGAAGCCCGTGACGTGCATGTCGGTGATGGAGTTGCCGGTCTCCAGGACCCGGCGCAGCGTGGCCGCCACCCGCTCGGCCTCGGAGCGCGGGAGGTAGTCGTGGACGCCCTTGCCGCGGTGGTCCTCGGGGGTGCCGCCGAAGATGGAGGAGAACCGCACGTTGGCGCGGCGGATCCGCAGGTCGGTGTCGATCAGCAGGAAGCCGAACGGAGATTGACCGAATATCGACTGCGAGGCCGCCAGGTCGGTCTCGATCCTGCGCAGGGTGCGGACGTCGACCACGATGCACACGGCCGCGTTCTCGCCCTCGGCGGTGCGGGTGGGCATGACGTAGACCTCGGCGATGCCCTCCTCGCCGCGCTCGCCGTCCGCCGTGTCGGGCATGCGGAACGGGACCACGCCGGTCCACTCCCGGCCGTCCAGGATCTCGGCCATCTTCCGCTGGCCGCGTTCGCGCAGGTCCGGGTCGACGAACGCCTCGATGGGGTCCATGCCGACGGCGCGCTCGGCGGGGATGCCGAAGATCTGCTCGGCGCGCAGGCTCCACTGGTCGACCAGGCCGCCGGCGCCGATGGAGAACGAGGCGACCTTGATGTAGTCGTAGATCGAGCCGGGCGGACTGCTCTGCCACACGGCGTCGCCAGGGGCCGCGGCCTGCTCCGCGGTCCCCGCCCTCGCACCGTCCGACGGGTCCTCGGACTCCGTGGCCTTAGCTGGTATCTCGCTCACGCGAACCGTCCCCTCCAGCTCACCGCGCCCGGCACCGGTCACCGGGTGCGGCTGCCCGCAGTATCCAGCACTACGGTGCCGCCTGACACGGTGTTCACGATCACAGCACGGTCCCGACGATTTCCGGACCGGACCGTGACAACACTTCCAATCTTCTAACCAGGGAACACGCCGTCGAATCACGTACTCCGGCACACGTTGATCGGCCACTCCCGCGGGTGGACGCGGTAGCACTGCGTGTACACCCCGTTCACCCCGTTCACCCTGGTACGGCCAGCTCGAACCAGACCGTCTTTCCGTTGTCCCCCGGGCGGGTACCCCAGCTGCGCGCGGAACCCGCGACCAGCTGGAGACCGCGGCCGCTCTCGTCGTCGGCGCCCGCGGCGCGCTCGCGCGGCGGGTCCGGGAGCGGGTCGGAGACCTCGACGCGCAGGGTGTCGCCGGGCCCCGGGAGGCGTGGGCGGACGAGGCGGACGCCGATGGGGCCGGTGGCGTGCCGCAGCGAGTTGGTGACCAGCTCGCTGACCAGCAGGGCGGCGAGATCGGCGAGGCCGTCCAGGCCCCAGCCGCGCAGTTTGTCCCGGACCGCGGTGCGGGCGGTGCGCACGGCGCCCGGTTCCGCGGGAAAGGTCCACTCGACGGTGTCACCTTCGGTGTCGATCACACCGATCACTTCCCAGTCGCTTCCCCGGCTGCGAGCCCGGCACTGTCCGGTTTCGTGGGGTTAATGGGCACATACCCGATTGCGTGGGGGCAGTACCGCACGCGAGGGCGCACTGTGGCACGGACGGCTTACGCCGGGAGGGCCGAGCGCCCAGGGGCTCGCGAGGTGCGGTTGCCGGGCGACCGCGGGTGCGTCGTGGCGTGTCGCGCAGTCCCCCGCGCCCCTTTCGTCGGGGCTGCGCCCCGGACTCAACCGAGGGGGCGGCGCTTCGCCCCCGCCCCCTCTGCACCCAGTGTCGCGGCGACCTCGCGTACCGCTGGGACGTCCTGGTCCAGCCAGCTGACGTCCCAGATCTCGGCCGGGGTGAGCCAGCGCAGTTCGTCGTGGTCCTGGAGGGGCTCGGGCTGCGGGGAGCCGGGATGGAGGCGGGCGGTCCACACCTGGAGGACGTACGGGGCGCGCAGCGGCCACTCCCCCGGTACGCGCGTCAGCGTCTCCGCCGCGACGCCCAGTTCCTCGTGCAGCTCGCGGACGAGGGCGTGCTCGGGGGTCTCGCCGGGCTCGACCTTGCCGCCGGGCAGCTCCCAGCGGCCGGCCAGCTCGGGGGGCGCGCTGCGGCGGGCCGCGAGGAGGCGGCCGGTGTCGAGCAGGGCCGCTCCGACCACCACGATCCGTTCGCTCATGGGCCGGAGCCTACGGGAGCGTCAGTTCCGGGTGGCCGCCTCCCCGTTGCTGTGGCCGATGCGTTCGACCCAGTAGAGCTGCTTGTGCCCGCGGTCGTCGAGACTGTCGGCGATCTTCTGCGCCTCGGCCCGGGTCGCGTACCGGCCGACGCGGTAGCGATTGCCGTTGTCGTCCTGCCGTATGACGAGCCAGGGGAGAGAGACCGTGCCTTCCGTCATCGCGCCCCTCCGCATCTCCCGGCTCCCGTCCATCCCCGCCCCACTAAGGAAACCGCACTCCGCATATGCCCGAGCGTACGCCTAACCTTTACGCAGCGAATACGCCTTTTCACAAAGAGGTACGCAACCAGCCAGAACGGTGGGGGCGCACGACTACGAATGCGCCGTTCGCGCGCCCCGCACTTCGGGTCCCACGCACGTCGAGGACAGCCGGGCCACCTGGGAGAACGGCCGGATTCGCACGGCGGGCACCGGTCCGGTCCCGGGTCGCGAAGGCGTCAACCATCGCAAGGGTGTGCGCTACTTCACGGAGGGGTGGTACGCCCGCTACCGCACCGGCAGGTGGTAGGAGGCCCGGTAGCGGTCGGCGGGGATGACGACGTCCGCGGTCTCCACCGGGCGGCCGGAGGCGTAGTACGTCCGCTGGATCACCAGGACGACATGGCCGGGGACCCCGCCGAGGGTGAGCAGCTCCTCGGCGAGGCCGGGGCGGGCGCCGACCTCCTCCGTGACGTTGTCCACGACGACGTCGATGGCGCGCATCCGCTCGACCACGCCCATCCCGCCGAGCGGGCCCTCCTCCGGCAGCATGACGGGGGTGCGGCCGGTGACGGCGAGCGGCTCCCAGGAGGTGGAGAGCATCATCGGCTCGCCCGCGTCCCGGAACAGGTACCGGGTGCACATCACGCGGTCGCCGACGTGGATGCCGAGCCGGTCGGCGATCGCGGCACCCGCCCCGGTCTGCTCGCTGCGGGACTCCCAGGTGCCGCGCGCCGCCGCGTCGGACTGCTCCTGCCGGAACGGCGTGGCGCCGCCGGCCGGGCGGTACCCGGAGCGGGCCACCCGCCGGGGCACGGGCCGCTCGCGCACATAGGTCCCGGAGCCGGACCGGCCCTCGACCAGCCCCTCGGCCATCAGCACCTTGCGGGCCTCCAGGGCGACCGTGTCCGAGACGCCGTACTCCTCGCGGATGCGGGCCTGCGAGGGCAGCCGGGTGTGGGGCGGCAGCGAACCGTCGACGATCTTCTTGCGGAGATCACCCGCGACACGCAGATACGCCGGCTGCTCACCGAAAGTCACTGGCCGCTCCCATCAGGTTGTACAGACAGCAACAGCGTGGCAACCGTGGGTTGAGCCATGCAAGCAAAGGCCAGAGAATCACTCGATGTGATGACATGCGGCCCGGGGATGCATTACGCAGGCACTTTCTCCCCGTTATAGCCGCGATCACACCTCCATGCCGGAGCCGCTTCCTCCGCTGCCGGCTCCGTCGCCCCCGTCGTCGTAGGAGGGCGGGGTCGTGGCGAGGCCCAGAGCCTTGCGGGCGGTGACGGTCCGCTTCGGGTCGAGGAGCGCCGAACCCTTGTCGTAATGGGTGTAGTAGGTGTCCGCGTCCGTGGCCTTCGCCGCCTTCGCCCACTCCGCCTTCGCCCTGTCGAGGTCCGCGACCAGGTCGTCCACCGGCTGCTTCGCGTCCGGGCCCCAGCCGTGCGCGCGCAGCATCGCGGTCTGCTTGCCGAGGGCCGTCGTCACCTGGTCCGCCCACTGCCGGTAGCCGGGCAGGTCGTCCTCGACGTACTCGGCCTCGGGGGCGCCGGCGAGGGCGGTGTTGAGGACGTGCGCGGCACCGAGGTAGGCGACCTGGTCGTCGTCCAGCACGCTCTCGTCGTTGCGCAGCGAGCCGGACAGGGTGCGGCCCTCGGTGGTGTTGCCGAAGGCGCAGGCGACCTCCCGGTCGCCGTACTCCCAACTGTCCGCGCTGGGCGTGAAGTAGTACACGTCGACGTCGCCGGGGATCGCCCAGCCGTCCATCGCGTAGCCGTCCTCCAGGCCGTAGCAGCGCCGGTCGGCGGAGTCGCCGACGCTGTCGTCGCCCGGGTATTCCGAGCCCTTCAGCGTGTAGGTGGCGAAGACCTCGCCGTCGTGCGCCTTCGCGCAGTCCTTCACGGTGACGTCGGAGACCAGGTCGCCGGTGAGCGTGCCGTCGGGGGTGTCGAAGCAGTCGCCGGTGGACAGCGAGAGGCTGGAGCTGTCGTTCGCGCCCTCCTTGACGCCCTCCCAGAACTGCGCCGCCCCGTTGGTGGACAGCGCCAGCACCCACAGGGCCAGCCCGAGCACGGAGAACACCGACCCGACGACGGCCATCGCCCTGCCGCGCTCCCCCCGCCTGCGGATCTGCCCCAGCCCGGCCAGTCCCAGCGCCAGACCCACCCCCGGCAGGCAGCACAGCACCCCGAGCACGAGGGAGGCGATGGCGAGCCCGTTGACGGGCGGCTGCGGGGGGTACGGGCCGTAGCCCTGCCCCCACTGCTGGTTCGGCCCCGGGTACGGCGGCTGCTGCCCGTACGGCCCTTGCGGGTACCGCGGGTACTGCGGCGGGCCCGACTGGGGCGGTTGGTAGGGCCCTTGTGGCTGGTGGGGGCCGGGGGGCGGAGGTATGGACACCGGTACCGTGCTCCTGAGGGGGCGTCGGGCCGCGGAAACGGACGGCTGGACTGATGTACGACTGCGCGCATCGTAAGCGCGCCGTGAACGGGGGCGGAATGAGGGTGGGGACGGCGACCGCGCGCGCGGTGAACGGGCTGACCACGCGCTGGGCGGCCGCGGCACCGGGCGACACGGTGTTCTCGGCGGCCGGGGTGTGGCCGCTGCTGGCCTTCCTCGCCGACGGGGCGGACGGCCGGGCGCGCGGCGAGCTCGCGGACGCGCTGGGCCTACCGGCGGACGAAGCGGCCGGGGTGGCACGGGAGTTGCTCGGCGGCATGGCGGGCATGCGCGGCCTGCACACCGCGGTGGGCGTGTGGACCAGACGGACCCTGGAGCTGCGGGAGGCCTGGGCGGCGGCGCTGCCCGCCGGCACGCGCGGGGTGCTGACCGGGGACGCGGCGACGGACCGCGCGGCACTGGACGCCTGGGCCGCGGACCGCACCGGCGGGCTCGTCGAACGGATGCCGGTCGGCCTGGACGAGGACCCTGAGCTGGTCCTGGCGGGCGCGCTGGCGATGCGTACCCGCTGGCTCGCGCCCTTCGACGAGTTGCCGCTGGAGACGGCGTACGAGCCCTGGGCGGCCGTCGAACGGCTCGGACTGCGCCGCTCCGGCGTACAGCTGGACCGGATCGCGCTGGCGGACACCCCGGACGGCTTCGTCACCGCGCTGAAGGTGCTGGGCGACAACGCCCTGGACGTCCATCTGCTGCTCGGCGAGGAGCGGATGACACCGGGGCAGGTGCTGGCGGCCGGTGTCGGCATCCTGGACGGCCTGCACCGGGTGGTGCCGGGTGGGCGGCTTCCCTACGGCGAGCCCGGGCCGGGGCTGAGCGTGGCGAAGGTGCGGTCCGGGACACCGCGGCCCCCGCGGCTCGACGTGACGACGGCGGCGTACGACGTGACGGCGAGCCACGACCTGCTCGAACTGCACCGGCTGTTCGGGCTCACGACGGCGACGGACCCCCGCCGCGGTCACTTCCCCGGGATCAGCGCCTTCCCGCTGGCCGTCGGGTCCGCACGGCAGGCCACCGTGGCGAAGTTCGGCGCGCTGGGCTTCGAGGCGGCGGCGGTCACGGCGTTCGGGATGTCCGTGGCAGGCCCTCCGCCCGAGCGGCGTCACGTCACCACCCGGATCGGCGCCGCCTTCGACCGCCCCTTCGGCTTCCTCGCCCTGCACCGGCACTCCCGGCTCGTCCTCGCGGCGGGCTGGGTCACGGATCCCCTGCCCTTCCCCGAGTACCCCTGGGAGGACGACGAATGAACGAGACCGTCGGCGCCGTCAACGCGCTCACCGCACGCTGGACGCGGCAGACCAGACAGGGCACGGTCTTCTCGGCCGCCGGTGTCTGGCCGCTGCTGGCCTTCCTCGCCGACGGGGCGGCCGGCCCGGCGCGGGACGAACTGACCCGGGCCGTGGGCCGGCAAGCCGATCAGGCCGCCGCCGGTGCACGGGAGTTACTCGCGTGGCTGGACTCGGTGCCCGGGGTCGGGGCGGCCCTCGGGCTGTGGACCGACCGGGCGCTGGAGCTGCGCGAGCCGTGGGCGGCGGGGCTGCCCGCGGGCGCGCACGGAGTGCTCGGCGCCGATCCCGCGGTCTCCCGGGAGGCGCTGGACGCGTGGGCGGCGAAGCGCACCGAGGGGCTGGTGGAGCGGCTGCCGGTACGGCTCGCCGAGGGCGCCCGGATGGTGCTGGCGACCGCGCTGGCGCTGCGCACGGACTGGCAGCACCCGTTCCGGGAGACGGTGCTGCGGCCCGGCTCCGGGCCCTGGCAGGGGCTGGACCTGGCCGGGCTGCACCGCAGCAGTGTCCGGCCCGACCGGATCGGGGTGACCGCGGGTCCGGACGGCCACGTCACCACGCTGAAGGTCCTCGGCGACAACGGTCTCGACGTCCACCTCCTGCTGGGCGCGGAGGGGATGGCGCCGGGGCAGGTGCTGCACACGGGCATCGGCGTCCTGGAGCGGGCCCTGCCGGTGACGAGCGGCGGACAGCTCCCCTACGGGGCCGCGGGGCCGGGCGTGGTCGTGGAGCGGCAGCCGTCCGTCGCCCCGGACCCGGTCCGGCTCGACGTGACCGCCCCGGGCTTCACGGTCCGCGCCGACCACGATCTGCTCCAGCTGCACGGGCTGTTCGGGCTCTCCACGGCCGCGGACGCCCGCGAGGGGCACTTCCCCGGGATCAGTGCCGCGCCGCTGGCCATCGGGGCGGCGGGGCAGTCCGCGGTCGCGGAGTTCGGGCCGCTGGGCTTCCGGGCCGCCGCGGCCACCGCCGTGGTGGCGGCGCCGGGCGGCGGCCCGCCGCAGTACCGGTACGAGTCGACGGTGGTCCGGGGCACCGTCGACCGCCCGTTCGGCTTCCTCGCCGTGCACCGGGAGAGCCGGCTGGTGCTGGCGGCGGGGTGGGTGACGGAGCCGACGGTCGTGGGCAAGCCGTAGGGGCCGCGACACGCCGTCGTTCGGCTGCAGCACCCGTCGTGGCTGGTCCTGTGGGGCGCGTTGTTGCGGACGTCGGCGGTAGCGCGCCGTGAGGGGCGCGGGGAACCGCGCGAGCAACCCCCACGCACCCGCAGCCGGACAACGGCACAGCCAGCGGAACGCGCGCCTAGTCGAAGTCGGTGGCCCGGGTGCGCTTCTCCCACGCGGCGATGTCGGCTCGTACGGCGTCCAGTTGGGTCAGTACGGCGGTCACCGCGTCGTCGCCGAGGGGCAGGTGCAGCGGGGTGTCCTCGGCGTCGAGGGCGGCGAGGATCAGGGCGGCGGCCTTGGCCGGGTCGCCGGGCTGGCTGCCGTGGCCGGCGTCGACTCCGGCGCGGGTCTCGGCGACCTTGGCGTAGACGCCGGTGTCGTCGCTGGCGCCCGCCCTGCCGGTCTCGAAGAGGGCGGTGCGGAAGGCACCCGGCTCCACGATCAGCACCTTGATCCCGAACTCCCGCACCTCGTCGGCGAGCCCCTCGGACATGCCCTCCAGCGCGAACTTGGTGCCGCTGTAGGCGGAGAAGCCGGCGAAGGACATCTGCCCGCCCATGCTGCTCATCTGGACGATCGCCCCCGAGCGCCGGGAGCGCAGGTGCGGCAGGACCGCCCGGACCAGCGCGGCGGGGCCGAAGACGTGCAGGTCGAACAGGTCGCGCAGTTCGGCGTCGGTGGTCTCCTCGAAGGCGCCGACGTGCGTGCGGCCCGCGTTGTTGACGAGGACGTCGATCCGGCCGTGCCGGGCGATCACGTCCCGTACGGCCGGCTCGATCGCGGCCGTGTCCGTGACGTCCAGGCGGACCGGGTCCACCCGGCCGGGATGGGCGGCGGCCAGCTCCGCCAGGGCCTCGGGGTGCCGGGCCGCCCCGACGACCGTGTCGCCCGCGGCGAGCGCGGCCTCGGCGAGCGCCCGGCCGAAGCCGCTGCTCGCGCCGGTGATGAGCCAGATCCTGGTCATGTGCCGTCTCCCTGCCGCTCCGGGCCGCTCTCCGCTGTTGTCCCCTGCCGGTTCGACCGACCAGCCTCACCCGTGAGGGGGTTCACGTCCAACGGGTTTCCGGGGCGGGCGGGTTCACCTCACCGTCGTACGCGGGGCACGGCGGCAGCCGTGGGGTGAGCAACCGTGCGGTCCGGGTCGAACGGCTGGGGCACGTAGTCGTCGGCGCTCGCGCACAGGCCGGCGCCCCGGTCCTCGACGCTCTCCCGGGCGGTCAGGAACAGCACGGGGAGGTCCGGCCGCCGGGCCCGGAGGCGCCGCGGCACCTCCAGGCCCTCCAGGTCGGGCGGCGCGGTCGGGCCGTCCGGCGCCGGCTCGGTGCGCCGGCCCTCGGCCCCGGTTCCGTGGGATACCGGTGGACAAGTCCGTGGCCGGTGACCGTCCACCGCGCCGGGCCGTGAGACGCGCGGCTACGGACTGTGAAAGAGCTGTCGGGTCCTGTTGCTCAGGCGCCCTGGGTGAACCGCAGCCTGATCGTGCGGGCCTCGGGGCGCAGGGCGAACTCCGGCCACACGTCCGGTCCGCAGGCGCGGGAGCCGAGGCCGTGCTGGGCCGCGTCGATGATGAGGTGGCTGGTGGCGGACTCCGGGAGTTCGTAGGGGTGGGCGGCCCGGTCGAGCTGTTGCGGGGTGTGGCGGGCGAGGGTGAAACCGGGGCGCCGCCCGCGGGTGTCGGGGAGGGCGTCGAGGTGGAGGACCTCGGTGTCGCCGCTGGTCAGCGTGAGCCGGCGCAGCCGCGAGCGGTGGCCGGTCTCCTGGGGGCGCGCGTAGTCCACCGAGAGGTCCCGGACGGTGGCCGAGAACCGGCCGGTGCGGGCCGCGCGGAGGCTGTCGGGGTAGGACTCCAGCGGGCCGAGGCCGAACCACTCGGCGCCGTCCACGGGGGCCGTGCCGTCGGGCAGTTCGAAGCGGATGCCGATCCGCGGCCACACCGTCGCCCAGCCGCGGGAGGGCTCGATCTCGACACGCAGTTCCAGTCCGCCGTCCTCGACCGACCAGACCGACTCGACCGTCACCGAGAGCCCGGAGTCCGCGGCCGAGACCCGGTCGACGGTGCGCAGGGCGTCGGTGGCGTGTTCCACGCTGATCCGGCGCGCGGTGAGGCGGTCGAGGCCGTCGCGGCGCCACAGTTCGGCGCTGGAGATCCCCTCGGCGCTGGCGTCGCTGCCCTCCAGCCGGTCGGCGGTGCCCTCGTCGTTGTCGGTCGGGGCGCGGAACAGTTCCAGCCGCGGCCCGGTGACGGGACGTCCGGCGAGCCGGGTGAGGGAGCCGCCGGTGAACTCGGCGATGCCGAGGGTGCGCGTGCCCGCGCCGGGACGCCAGCCGGTGCGGGGCCGGACGGCGGGTACCGGCCGCCGTACCGAGCAGTCCAGCTGGGCGGTGGCGACCTCGTGCCCGGCGGGGGCCCAGGCGGTGTCCGTCGCCAGCACGGCCTCGACGGTCAGCCAGGTCTCGGCGTCCGCGGCCACGGCGAACGCGGGCAGCGGGACCCGTCCGGACTCGCCCGCGGCGAGCGACGGGGTGTCCAGTTCTCCCGTCTCGACGGGGACGCCGTCGAACTCGACGCGCCAGCGGAACCGCAGGTCGGAGGTGTCGGCCGAGTGCCGCAGGTTGGTGATGTCGAGCTTGTCGCCGTCGAAGGCGAACCGGATCGGCTGGACGACCGCCTTGAACTCGTGGAGGCCGGGCGTCGGCACGTCGTCGCTGAGCACCATCCCGTCCATCACGAAGTTGCCGTCGTGCACGACCTCGCCGAAGTCGCCGCCGTAGGCGTAGTACGGCGTGCCGTCGGGGGCGGTGGCCAGGATGCCGTGGTCGCGCCACTCCCAGACGAAGCCGCCGTGCAGCCGCGGGTGACGGTGGACCAGTTCCTCGTACTGATCGAGGGCGCCCGGGCCGTTGCCCATCGCGTGGGCGTACTCGCAGAGCAGGAACGGCCTGGTGCGCTGCCGGGCGCCCTGGGCGGGGGTGCAGCCCAGCAGCGGGGCGGTGGAGCCGTCGGTGCCGATCTGCTCGGTCTCCGGCACGGTCGCGTACATCCGGGAGTAGACGTCGGTGTAGTCGCCCGTGTAGTCGCCCTCGTAGTGGACGGGCCGCTCGGGGTCGCGGGCGTGCACCCAGGCGGCCATGGCGGCGAGGTTGGCTCCGGTGCCGGCCTCGTTGCCGAGCGACCACATGACGACGCCGGGGTGGTTCTTGTCCCGTTCGACGGTGCGCTCGATGCGGTCCAGGCAGGCCGCGCGCCAGGCCGGGTCGTCGGTGGGGTTGCCGGTCCAGCCGACCTTCTCGAAGCCGTGGGTCTCCAGGTCGCATTCGAGGACGACCCAGAAGCCGAGTTCGTCGGCGAGGTCGAGCAGCCGGGGGTGCGGCGGGTAGTGGCTGGTGCGGATGGCGTTCACGTTGAACCGCTTCATCCGGGCCAGGTCGGCGCGGGCGTGGGCCTCGTCGAAGACGCGGCCGCGCGCGGGGTGGGCCTCGTGCCGGTTCATGCCGTGGAAGACGACCTTGCGGCCGTTGACCAGGAACTGGTCGCCGCGGATCTCGACCGTGCGGAAACCGGCCCGCAGCGCGATGCTCTCGGCGGCCGAGGACACGGTCACGTCGTACAGCCGGGGCACCTCCGCCGACCAGGGCTCCACCTCCGGGAGGTCGACGGGTGCCACGTCGGCGGCCGTCTCCCAGACCCGCTCCACGCCCAGTTCGGGGATGCGCAGGGTGACCGGGAACGCGGCCGGCCCGGCGGTGATCTCCGCCTCGACGCGGCCGCGCCCGTTGTCGTACCCGGTGCGCAGCCAGACGTCCTCGATGCCCCCGGCCGGGCGGGCCAGCAGGGTGACGTCCCGGAAGATGCCCGGCAGCCACCACTGGTCCTGGTCCTCCAGGTAGCTGGCGGCCGACCACTGATGGACGCGGACGGCGACGACGTTGTCGCCGGGGCGGACGGCGGAGGTCACGTCGAACTCGTGGGCCAGCCGGCTGCCGCTCGCGCCGCCGATCTCGACGCCGTTCACCCACACCTTGAACAGCGATTCCACGCCGTCGAACCGGAGCAGGACGCGCTCGGCGTCCGGCCAGCCGGCGGGGAGGTCGAAGTGGCGGCGGTAGTCGCCGGTGGGGTTCTCGTCGGGGACGTGCGGCGGGTCGATCGGGAACGGGAACTGGATGTTCGTGTACGCCGGCCGGCCGTAGGCGCCGTCGCCCTCCAGCACCCAGTGCGCGGGCACCGGGATGCTGTCCCAGCCCCGGTCGTCGAAGCCCTCGGCGGTGAACTCCGCGGCCACGGCCGCCGTGGGCGACAGCCGGAAGCGCCAGGAGCCGTTCAGCGAGAGGGTGGGGGCGTCGGAGTGCAGCCAGGAGCGGGCCGGGCGCAGGGCGCCGTGCCAGGGGGCGGGGTCCGATACGTACGCGGTGAGCTCGGAGGACAAGACGCCACAGCTTTCTTGAAGAAGAGCGCCCCGAAGGGGTGCTGGGGGGAGGAACTGCGCGATCAGCCACGACGGACCGGCAGACGACAGACGGCACATCGCGGCCCTACCGGCGGAGCACCACCGTGCGGATCTCCCACGGGCCGAGAGCGAGTTCGAGCCCGTCCCGGACCGGTTCGGGGGCGAGCGGCCGGCCGAGCAGGTCGACCGTGGTGGCCTCCGTGAACGCCCCGGTCAGGCGCACGCTCGTCGCCGTGTCCCGCATCGCCACCAGCCGGACCTCGGTGCCGGGACCGTGCTCCGCGTCGGTGATCCGGCGGATGCCGGACACGTGCACGTCCCGGCCGTCGACGTGCAGGCCGGCCGCGTCCGGGGGCAGCGGGGCACCGCCGGGGGCGGTGCCCCGGGTGACGAGGGCGTCGTTGCGGAACTCCTCGGCGAGGGCGACCGCGTCGGCGCCCTGCCAGCCGGAGGCCCAGGGCAGCACGGCGAACCGGTTCTCGATGCGCATGCCCAGGTCCTGGGCGCCCGGGGCGGGGATCTCGCTCGCCGCGGGTTCGTCGCGCAGGGGGTGGATGTTGACGCTGATGAAGCCGATGGCGCGCAGCAGGGTGACGGCGAGGGCGGAGCCGTCGTCGACGAGTTCGTACTCGGCGGAGTGGTCGAGCAGGACGGTGGCCGGGCCCGCCGCCACGAAGGTGCTCGCGGGGAAGGTCGGCAGCGGGTACTCGCCCCAGCCGCCCTCGGCGGTCAGGCCGCGCTCGGTGACCGCGAACTGCCCGGCCGACGCGGACGTGGTGACGGGCAGCGGCAGCGGGACGTGCAGGCGCAGCCGGTGGTCGGCGGACCGGTTCAGGAACGACGTGGAGACCCGGACGAAGGGCTCGCCCGCGCGGACCTCCACCAGCATGTCCACGGGGGTCGGGACGGTACGCCCGCTGCGCCGGTCCCGGTCGCCGTCGGCGAGCGCCTCCGGCCACTCGTAGACGCGGGTGACGCGCAGCCGGGCCCGCAGCGGGCCGGTTTCGAGGAGCTCGACCTCGACCCGCGTCGGCTCGGAGACGAGGACGTCCTGGGCGGGCGGGGCGTAGTTGTAGCTGTCGCCGCGGTCGCCGCCGTCCACCAGGCGGCCGACGCCCGACAGGACGGTGCCGTCGGCGCCGGTCACGTCCAGGGTGCCGTCGGCCGCGACGGCGACCTCGACCAGGCCGTTGGAGAGGGTGTCCGCCGTCGCCGTCGCGCCCCGCGAGGCGGGGGCGGCGGGCAGGTCGCCGGTGCCGACCCGGAAGGCGGCGAGCCCGGCGGCGGGGACGGGGACGGCCACCAGCGCGGTGGCCCGGGCCTGGGCGAGGGTCCGCACCCGCCACTCCCCCGGGTGCGCGGCGGCCGCGGCGGCGACCTCGCCGCGCAGGGTCATCAGGTCGAAGGAGCCCTCCGGGACCTCGGCGAGGTGGAAGACGAGGGAGTGCGGGGTGAGTTCGTAACCGTTGATCAGCAGGCCGAACAGCTCGCGGCGGTGGATGCGGCGCAGTACGCGTTCCAGCTGGGCGGCGTCGAGCCGCTCGTCGCTGAGGAGGGTCGGGGCCTGGGAGACCAGCTGTACGGGGTGTGCCGTGCCGTCGGCGGTGGTCGCGACCAGCGTGCCGCCGTCCGGGGCGGCCACCACGTCGACCTCGACCAGTGCGGTACGGGGCGCCGGCAGCGGGTTGGCGACCAGGTAGGCGTCGCCGGCCACCCCGGCGGCGCGCTCGGCGAGGGCCTCGTCCCGGACGGCGCGGGCGGCCTGCGCGGCCTCGGCGAGGCGGGCGGCGACCTGGTCGCAGGTCTCGTCGGTGCCGGAGCCGACCACCGAGTCGTGCGCGGTGGACTCGATGATCTTGTGCCAGGCGAGGGCGAGGAAGGGGGCGTCGTCGCGGCCGGACCACAGGGCGTTCATCCGCTCGGCGTGGTCGACGGTCCGCTCGGCGGCGGCCATCCGCTGCTTGAGCCCGAGCCGCACGGAGAGCACGCCGGGAAGGATGTTGCCCCGCACGTGGCTGCGCAGCTCACCGGTGACGACGGCCGTGACGTCGTCCCGTACGTGCTTGCGGACGTACTCGTCGAGGGTGGCGACGGTGATCGGCCGCTCCTCGGTGGAGGCCTTGCGCAGCCACTCCGCGAGCCGCGGGTCGGGCGCGTTGTGGTCGGTGCCGGACATGGCGAGCACCGGGTCGCCGCCCCAGCGGTGCGCCGTCATCCCGGCGTACTCGGCCAGCGCGCCGCGGATCCGGTCCGGCACCAGCAGGACGTCGAGGCCGTTGTCGTACCCGTCGAAGAGGAACTCGGTACGCACCTCGGAGCCGTCGGGGGCGCGCCAGCGGAAGGCGTGTCCGTCGACGGTGCCGGGCACCCCGCGCCACAGCGCCGCGTGCTCGAGGCCGGCCCGGGCCAGGATCTGCGGCATCTGCGCGACGTGGCCGAACATGTCCGGGAGGTAGCCGATCGGCATGGCCCCGCCGAGCCGTTCGGCGGCCGCCCAGCCCATCTGCAGGTTGCGGACGATGGTCTCGCCGGAGCAGAGGAACTCGTCGAGCAGGATCAGCCAGGGCCCGACGGCCAGCCGGCCCTCGCGGACCAGGGCGGCGACCCGGTCGCGGTTCTCGGGCCGCATCTCCAGGTAGTCCTCGACGGCGGCCATCTGCCCGTCGACGGTGAACCGGAAGTCCGGGTCGGTCTCGGCCGTCTCCAGCACGGTGTCGAGGGCGGTGACGAGGCGGTGCCGGAACACCTGGAACGGCTCGTACCACTCCCGGTCCCAGTGGAAGTGGGGCACGAAGACAGCCGGGTTGGGCATGGTGGGGAACACCTTCTGTGCGTGGGGCTGTGCGTGGGGGGTCACTTGAGGGAGCCGGCGGCCAGGCCGGTGCGCCAGAACCGCTGGAGGAGGATGAAGACGACGATCACCGGCAGGATCGACACCAGCGAGCCGGTGATGATGGACTCCTGGAGCAGCGGGGCCCGGGCGGTCTGGCCGTTCCACTCGTACAGGCCGAGCGTGATCGGGAAGAGCGACTCCTTCTGGAGCATGACCATCGGCAGGAAGAAGTTGTTCCAGATGGCCACGAACTGGAACAGGAAGATGGTCACCAGGGCCGGTGTCATCAGCCGGAACGCCACCGAGAAGAACGTGCGGAACTCGCCGGCGCCGTCCAGCCGCGCCGACTCGATCAGCTCCTGCGGCACGGAGGCGTTGGCGAAGATCCGCGCGAGGTAGACGCCGAACGGGCTGACGATGCTGGGCAGGAACACCGCGAGGTAGGTGTTGACGAGCCCGGTCGCCGAGAACAGCAGGAACAGCGGCAGGGCGAGCGCGGTGGTGGGCACCAGGACGCCGCCGAGGATGACGGAGAACAGGAACTCCCGGCCGCGGAACTCGAACTTGGCGAGGGCGTAGCCGCACAGCGCGGAGATCAGGGTGCCCACGGCCGCGCCCAGCACCGCGTACAGGACGGTGTTGAGGGCCCAGCGGCCGAAGATGCCGTCGCTGCGGGTGAACAGGGTGTGCAGGTTGTCGAACAGGTTGAAGTGCGAGAACGCCAGCCCGTTGGTGGCGGCCAGGTCGCCCTGCGGCTTGGTCGCGGCGACGACCAGGAAGTACACCGGCAGCAGGAAGTAGACGGCCAGGAGCAGCATCAGCCCCATCGCGGCCGTACGGCTGACCCGGCTTTCACGGTCGATGGTCGGTTTGTTCACAGTCCGGCCTTCTTCGAGGTCAGTCGCATGAACCCGAAGCTCAAGACGAAGGTGATGACGGCGATGACCACCGAGATGGCCGCGGCCTGCTGGTAGTTGTTCCCCGAGGCCACCGTGTAGGCGAGCATGTTCGGCGTGAACGTGCTGGAGATGTTCGAGGAGATCTGCCGCAGCACGGCCGGCTCGGCGTACAGCTGGAGCGTGCCGATGATCGAGAAGACGGTGGTCAGCACGATCGACGGCGCGATGATCGGCACCTTGACCCGCCAGGCGATCGTCCAGTTGGAGGCGCCGTCGAGCTTGGCGGCCTCGTAGAGCTCCTGCGGGATCGACTGCAGCGCCGAGAACATGATCAGCATGTTGTAGCCGGTCCACAGCCAGGTGGAGACGTTCGCCGCCGACCAGAGCACGGCGCCGGGGCCGAGGAAGTCGGGGTGCAGCCCGACCCCGTTCAGCAGGTCGACGACCGGGCTGAGCTGGGGCGAGTAGAGGTACGACCACATGATCGCGGCGATCACGCCGGGTACCGCGTACGGCATGAAGGCGACGATGCGGAAGAACCCCTTGGCCCGCAGCAGGGGCGTGTCGAGGAGCAGCGCGATGATCAGGGCCACGAAGAGCATGACCGGCACCTGCACGATGCCGAACAGCCCGATGCGGCCGATGCTGGACCAGAACTCGTGGTTCTGGAGCACCTGCCCGTACTGCTCGAAGCCGCCGAAGGTCGTGTACGACGTGCCGTACTGGCCGCCGGAGCGGCGCACGACGCGGAAGCTCTGCCAGAGGGCGTAGCCGACCGGCACCAGGTAGAAGAGCAGGAACGGCAGGAAGAACGGGGTCACGAAGGCGGCGACGGTGGCCGCCCGGGGGCCGCCGCCGTTCGGGCGACGGCGGCCTCCGGGCGTGGTTCGCACGCCGGCCGAGCGGGTTGCGAGGTCGGTCATACCGCGGTCACTTGCCCGCCGTCGCCGGGATCGCCTGGTCCTTCATCGACTTCAGCGCGGCCGCCTGCGCGGTCGCGAGCGCGTCGCTGAGGCTGCCGCCGCCGGCCGCGGCCTTGGCCAGCGCGTCCTGCAGGGCCAGGTTCACGGTCTTCTGCGTCGGACCCCAGGCGAAACTGGTGTCGATCTTCTTGGAGGCGTCGGCGAAGACGTCGAAGATCTTCTCGTTGTTGTAGTACGGCACGCCCTGCTTCAGTGCGGGCAGGTCGAGACCGGCCTTGGCGGCCGGGTAGAGCCCGCCGAGCTTGTTCTCCAGCGCCAGGGCGTCCGGGTCGGTGTTCAGCCAGGTGTTGAACTCGACCGACTCGTAGAGGTGCTTGCTGCCCTTCATGAAGGCGACGGTCGAGCCGCCCCAGTCACCGGAGGAGGGGTTCGAACCCCACGTCGGCATCGGGACGATCGACCACTTCCCGGCCTGCTTGGGCAGGTTGTCACGGAACATGCTGTAGCCCCAGGCGGCGCCGACGTAGGTGGCGAGCTGGTCCTTCTGGTACGCCGCGTACATCTGGGTGGAGCCGTGGGCGAGGTCGGTGCGCACGACCTTCTCGGAGATCAGCTTCTGCCAGTAGTCCGCGACCTGCTTGCTCTGCGCCGAGTCGACGGAGACCTGCCACTTGTCGCCGGAGTAGCCGTACATCTTGGCGTCGTTCTGCCACAGGAGCCCGTTGAACCACTCGGCGTTGTTCGGGTCGAAGAACGTCATGTCGAGGCTCGGGTCTGCCTTGTGCAGCTTCTCGGCGGCCGTCGCGTACTCGTCCCAGGTCGTGGGGACGGCGACGTTGTACTTCTTGAAGAGATCGCTGCGGACGTACAGCGCCATCGGGCCGGTGTCCTGCGGGATCGCGAACACGCCGGTGTCGCCGAAGCTGGTCTGCGACCAGGTCCACGGCACGAACTTCGCCTTGGCCGCGGTGGCGTCCTTGCAGGCGGAGGCGTCCACGAAGGCGCTCTGGGTGCGCAGGTTGGGCAGCTCGTCGTAGCCGACCTGGGCGAGGTCCGGCGCCTTGTCCGCCTTGAGGGCGTTGCCGAGGGTGCCGTACTGGTCGTTGGAGATGTTCTTCGTCTCGACCTGGATGTTCGGGTGCTGCTTGTTCCACAGGTCGACGACCTGGTCCATGCCCGGAACGGTGTTCCAGTACTGGAGGGTGACCTTGCCCTTCGCGGGCTCGCAGGAGGCGGCGGACGCCTTGTCCGACGAGCCGGAGGAGGAACACCCGGCGAGTACGACGATGCCCGCGGTCGCGGCTGCTGCGGCGAGGCGGGTGCGCGTGGCTGTGCTTGTCATGTCTTCCGTTCCAGAGAGCGCCTGGTCATGGGCCCAGGCGGGTCGACGTTGACACCTGGAGGCGGATGCCTTCTGGTTGGAATTGGGTTCCGTGAGCGGTAACGTGAGCGCTCACGGGAGCGGTAACGGGAAGTGATTGGGAGTGTGTGCTTCCGAACGCCAGAGTGTCAAGGTCTCTACGCGCCGGGGCATACTCGGTGTCCCTGCGGCGCTGGCGCGTCGGCAATTTCACGGTTTTTCGCGGAGGTGAGTGATGGCGTCGTCGGGGACCGGACCCCGCAAGGTCACGATCGACGATGTGGCCGAGGCCGCGGGCGTGTCCCGGCAGACCGTGTCACGGGCGCTCAACGACAAGGGCGAGATCGGCGCCTCCACCAAGCAGCGCGTGCTCGACACCGCCCTGGCGCTCGGCTACCGGCCGAGCCGGTTCGCACGGGGGCTCGTCCGGCAGGACACCATAAGTGTCGGCCTGGTGATCCCCGACCTGCTCAACCCGTTCTTCACCGAGGTCGCCGCGGCCGCGCTGGAGGCGGCCCGGGACCGCGGCTGGCACGTCGTCGTGTACGACACCGGCGACCGGACCGAGGAGGAACGGGGCACGCTGGAGGTGATCGCCTCCCAGGTCGACGCCGTCGTGGGCTACCTCAGCCTGCCCGAGGACGAGATCGACAGGCTGACCCTGGGCCTGCCCGTGGTGCTCATCGACCGCGAGCACCGCACCCAGCGGTTCAGCTCGATCCGTATCGACGGCGAGAGCGGCGTGCACGCGGCGATCAGGCATCTGACCGCCGCGGGACACCGGCACATCGGCATGCTCGACCACGCCGAACGGTACGAACCGAGCATCCGGCACCGGTGGTTCGACACCGCGATGTCCGCATGCGGACTGGACTCGACCTCCGTGGCCCGCGCCGACCAGAGCGTCGAGGGCGGGGAGAGCGCGCTCCAGGAACTCCTCGCCCGGCACCCGGACCTGACCGCCGTGTTCACCTTCAACGACATCGTCGCCATAGGGGCGCTGCGCGCCGCACGCCGGCTCGGCCGGCAGGTCCCCCGGGACCTCGCCGTGATCGGCTTCGACGGCCTGCAGCTGGGCACGCTCGTCGACCCCCCGCTGACGACGGTGGCCCTGGACACCCGCCGTCTCGGCGCCCTCACCGTCGAACAGGCGGCCCGGCTGCTGACCGGCAGCGACCCGCTGCCCGCCGAACAGCTCACCGTGGGGGCGGAGTTGCGGGTGCGGGAGTCGGCGTAGGGGCGGCCGGGCCGACCGGGCTCAGGGCTTGACGGTGACGGAGCCGTCGGTTCTCCGGAGGCGGTCCCCGTCCGGTCGCTCGACGTGGGCCCCGTCCGTCGTTCCCAGACGGACCTGTTCCGCCTCGACGATCCGGCGGGCCAGTTCGGTGTCCGACACGTCGATCGCGTCCGGGGTGGCTTCGGCCACCTCGCTGCGGCGGGCGTAGGCGTCGAACAGGCGGGTCTTCCTCGCCAGCATCTCCACCAGGCGTTCGTCCACTCCCCCGGTGGCGGGCAGGCGGTGCACCCGGACCGGTCTGACCTGGCCCATGCGGTGGGCCCTGGCCACCGCCTGGTGTTCGACGGTCGGTTTGATCTGGGGTTCGCAGATGACGACGACGGAGGCGGCCTGCATGTTGAGGCCGACGCCCGCCGCCTGGATCTGCGCCAGAAGCACCGCGGCGCCCGGGGCGGCGGCGAAGTCGTCGACGAGCTGCTGCCGGCGTGCGGCGGGAACAGCGCCGGTGAGCGGGCCGAAGACCGGGGCGCCGTCGGCGAGCGCCTCCTCGACCACGCGCAGGACGTCCTTGAAGTTGGAGAAGACCACCGTCTTCTGCCCGTTCTCGCCGGCTTCCTCGACGATCTCCCGGAGCCGCTCCAGCTTGGCCGACCGCTCCGGGCGGAGGTACGCGGCCCTGCGCATCGCCATGAAGTTGCCGGCGCGCACGGCGTCGCGGTACGCCTCCGCGTCCGACGCGCTCAGCTCCTCCCACTCGTCGGTGTGCTGGAGACTCGGGAGTTCGGTCAGCACGTCCTGCTGGTTGCGCCGCAGGTAGACGGGGGCGACGGCCCTGCGGAAGGCGACCGATCCGGCCAGGGCGTCACCGTCGTCCAGGGACTCCGCGACGCCGCGGTCGAGCATCCCGACCAGGCTGCGGAACTCCGCGACCCGGTTCTCCATCGGGGTGCCGGTCATGAACAGGGCGCGCTCGCAGCGCTCCGCCCACCGGGCGACCGCCTGGGAGCGCTTGGCCTTCGGGTTCTTCACCGCGTGTGCCTCGTCGACCACGAACAGGCCGATCTCGCCGCCGTCCGGTGCGGGGAACCCGCGCAGGGCGTCGAACGTGGTCACCCCGACCCCGCCCCGCTCCTTCCAGTCCGCGAACGCGTCGCGCCGGTCGGGGCCGTGCAGCAGCATCGTGCGCAGGGCGCTCCGGGCCTCGATCTCCCGCGTCCAGTTCACGAGGACGCTCGCCGGGCACACCACCATGAAATGGCTCTGCCCCTCGGCGGCCAGGTGGGCCAGCACGGCGATCGCCTGGATGGTCTTGCCGAGGCCCATCTCGTCACCGAGGATCACCTTGCGCTGCGCGAGGGCGAACCGCGCGCCGAACGCCTGGTAGCCGCGGAGGGAGACCCGCCGGTGCGCGTCGTGGAGGCGCTGGGCGCGGACCCGCTCGGCGATCTCGTCCGGCAGGAAGCCCTCGGCGGCGGCCGCGTCGGGCGCCGCGCCGGAGATCTCGGCGAGCAGGCTGTAGTACTCGGCGGAACGGAGTTCGAAGTCCGACCAGGCGGCGAGGTCGGACGACGGCCCTCGGAGCAGGTCGACGGAGGCCTGGGCGAACAGTTCGGGCACCCGCCCCCGGTCCGCCTCGTCCACCAGCGGACGGAGTTCGGCCACCGCCGACAGGGCGCGGGCCTTCCGCTCCGGACCGGCCAGGAGCATCCGGAACCGCCCGGCGACGGGGCGGGCGTCGGCCAGCAGCGGCTCCAGCCGTTGCGACAGGGCGCCGGCCCGGTCGACGGCGCGCCGAGCCTCCGGCCCCGCCTCCACCAGCACCTGAAGGGCCACGACGAGTGCGGTGGTGCCCGGCTCCGGCCGGTCCACGTCGATATGGACCGCCACGGTCTCGTGCACGGCCTCGGAGAGTCTGCGGGCCGCGGCGAGCATCTGGTCGACGGTGCGGCGCCCGACACCGGGTATCTGAAGCAGCCGGTACGCGCCCGCGTCGAGTACGGCACCCACCGTCCGCAGCCCGCTCTGCTCGACGCCGCCCAGCCGCAGCCGCCCCTCGGTGACGTCCTGGAGCCGCGCGACCGGGATGGCGTCGAGCTCCCGCCGTACCGCCGCGTCGTGGATCGGCGCGAGTGCCGCCCGTACGGCCTCGACGGCCCTGCCGTGGTCACCGGCCACGTTCCGGGCCGCCTCGGCCAGCCGCGCTCCCCGCGCGACCACGTCCCGCTCTTCCCGCCCCACGCGCCCCGCCCCTCACTCCTCACCGGCCGTTCCGGCATCTTCCCACCCCGCGCCGTCCGGAGCCCCCCGGCACGAAGCAGCCCACGAGCGGCTCGGCGCGGTACGGGAGTTGAACCGACCACGCGTCGCGAGAGGCCGCGAGAGAGAGCAGGGACAACCAGGTCACGTGGGGTGGGTTGTGTGGTTTGATGCGCGGGCTGCGACCGTGCGCCGCGTCCTTCCCCCGAGGAAGGACGCCTGAGGCGCCGGGCGGTGCAGGGGAGGGCGGCCGTGCGGGGAGCGCGGTCGCGGGGACTTCGGGTGCGGGGCGTCGGAGGGGGTTTTCGTCGTGGGTGCTGACAGACGCGGCGGTATACGGCAGAGACGCAGGAGAGGGAGCGGGTGGCGCGGGCTGGTGCTCGCGGTGACGGGCGCGCTGACGGCGGGGCTGGTCGGCGTGGGCGTCCCGCAGGCGCGGGCCGGCGAGAACACCGGGTCGGTGGACTCGCTGCGCACCGGCTGGGACCAGGGGGAGAGCGGTCTGAGCGCGGCGGACGTGAAGTCGTCGTCGTTCGGGCAGTTGTGGAAGGCCCCGGCCCAGCTGGACGGGCAGATCTACGCGCAGCCGATCGTGGTCGGCGCCACGGTGGTGGCGGTCACCGAGAACAACGTGGCCTACGGCCTGGACCGGACGACCGGCGCCGTGCTGTGGAAGCGGAACTTCGGGCCGGCGTGGCCGGCCGCCACGCTCAGCTGCGGCGACCTGGCGCCGACCATCGGCAGCACCGGCACGCCGGTGTACGACCCGGCGTCCGGCGCGGTCTACCTGACGACCAAGGTCGACGACGGCCCGAACGCGCTCAACCCGCACTGGTACATGCACGCGCTCGACCCGGTCACCGGCGCGGAGAAGCAGGGCTTCCCCGTGACGATCAAGGGCTCGGCGTCCAACGACCCGAGCCAGTCGTTCCTGCCCGCGTACGAGATGCAGCGGCCGGGACTGCTGCTGCTCGACGGGACCGTGTACGCGGGCTTCGGCGGGCACTGTGACGCCAAGCCGTACCGCGGCTACGTGGTCGGCGTCAGCACCACGTCGCCCTCGGTGACGTCGATGTGGGCGACGGAGACCGGCGCCAGCAACAGCGGCGCCGGCATCTGGCAGTCCGGCGGCGGGCTGGTCTCCGACGGTCCCGGCCGGATCTTCGTGGCCACCGGCAACGGCGTCAGCCCGGCGCCCGGCCCGGGCACCTCGCCGCCCGGCACGCTCGCGGAGTCCGTGGTCCGGCTCCAGGTGCAGAGCGACCGGAGCCTGAAGGCCGCGGACTTCTTCAGCCCGTCCAACGCGCCGACGCTCGACCAGCTCGACACCGACCTGGCCTCCGGCGGCCCGGTGGGCCTGCCGGACAGCTTCGGCACCGCCTCCCACCCGCATCTGCTGGTGCAGCAGGGCAAGGACGGCCGGGTGTTCCTGCTGGACCGCGACCACCTCGGCGGGCGCTCGCAGGGCCCCGGCGGAACGGACGCGGTCGTCGGCGTCACCGGGCCGCTGAAGGGCCAGTGGGGCCACCCCGCGGTCTGGGGCGGTGACGGCGGCTACGTGTACGTCGTCGGCAACGGCGGCTCGCTGACGGCGCTGCACCGCGGCGTGACCGGCAAGGGGGACCCGGCGCTGAGCGTCGCGGGCGCGAGCCAGGACTCCTTCCCCTACACCAGCGGCTCGGCGGTGGTCACCTCCGACGGGACGCGCTCGGGCAGCGCCCTGGTGTGGGTCGTGTGGTCGGGCGGCCCGACGGGCGTGGGCGCCCAACTGCGCGCCTACAACCCGGTACCGGACGCGAACGGCGTCCTGCAGCTGGTGTGGTCCGCGCCGATCGGCACCGCAGCGAAGTTCGCCGTCCCGGCTACCGACGGCAATCAGGTCTTCGTCGGAACACGGGACGGCAAGGTCTACGCGTACGGCAACCCGGTGGGCAGCCCGCTCAAGGGCGGACCTGTCGACTTCGGGACGGCGCAGGTCGGCGACGCGGTGAGCACCGACGTCGTCCTGACGGAGAACCAGAACCCGTCCAGGGCGCTGACGATCGAGTCGGTGAGCGTCGACGGACCGTTCACCGCGGACACCGCGTCGCTTCCCGCCTCGATCCCGGCCGGCGGGCAGCTGACCGTGCCGGTCACGTTCCGGCCGGCCGCGGTCCTGGGCGCGAGCGGCACGCTCACCGTCGCCACCGGCGCGGGCACGTTCGCGCTGAGTCTGCACGGCGTCGGGACCAGGGCGGGGCTGGCCGCGTTCCCGGGCACGGTGTCCTTCGCCAACCAGCCGACGGGGACCGCGGCCACCGCGAACGTCCAGCTGACCAACACCGGCACCGAGCCGGAGACCATCACCTCCGTCGCACCGCCCACCGGACCGTTCAGCGCGGACAACCTGCCGAGCGCCGACCCGGCGGACCCGACGGTCGTCCCGGCCCAGGGCTCGGTCGTGCTCCGCGTCGGCTACGCGCCCACGGCCACCGGCCGGCACTCCTCGTCGATCACCCTGTCGAGCACCAGCGGCACGCTGACCATCCCGGTCGAGGGCAACGCGATCAGCGGCCAGGGGCACCTGCTGCTCACTCCCCCGTCGCTGGCGTTCGGCGGGGTCACCCGCGGCACGTCGGTCACCAAGTCGTTCACCATCACCAACTCCGGGAACGTTCCGGTCACCATCACCAAGGCGAAGGCGCCGGCCGGCGTGTTCACCAGCGCGGACCCGCTGCCCGAGGGGCTGGTCATCGGCCCCGAGCAGAGCGTGCGGCAGACCGTGACCTTCTCGCCGACCACCGTCGGCGCCCGGTCGGCGTCCTACGAGATCACCGGCGACTCCGGGCAGGGCGCGATGCTGGAGACGGTCGGCGGCACGGGCACCCCGCCGCCGGCACAGCTCGGCACGCTGCTGGCGCGGGACACCTTCGGCGTGCTGTGGCAGTACCACGGCACGGGCGTGGCGGCGGCGCCCCTCGCGCGGCGCCTCGACATCGGCCCCGGCTGGAACACCTACAACCTGATCACCAGTGTCTCGCGGGTGATGTCGGACGGCACCGGCTCGGTCGTGGCCCGCGACGGCACGGGCACGCTGTGGCTGTACCAGGGGACCGGCAAGGCGGCGGCACCGTTCGCGCCGCGCAGGAAGGTCGGGCCGGGCTGGGGCGGTTACACCTCCCTGACCGGCACGGGCGACGTCACGGGTGACGGCAGGGCCGACCTGCTCGCCCGCGACACCAGGGGCACCCTGTGGCTCTACCGCGGCACCGGCAGCACCACCGCCCCCTTCGCCGCCCGCACCAGGATCGGCACGGGCTGGAACACCTACAACGCGCTGACCGGCACGGGCGACGTCACCGGTGACGGCAGGGCCGACCTGCTCGCCCGCGACACCAGGGGCACCCTGTGGCTCTACCGCGGCACCGGCAGCACCACCGCCCCCTTCGCCGCCCGCACCAGGATCGGCACGGGCTGGAACACCTACAACGCGCTCGCCGGACCGCGTGACGTCACCGGTGACGGCAGGGCCGACCTGCTCGCCCGCGACACCACGGGCACGCTGTGGCTCTACCGGGGCACCGGCCACGCGGCGGCGCCCTACGCGTCGCGCGTCAGCGTCGGGCCCGGCTGGAAGATCTACAACTCCCTCGTCTGAGCCCACTGCGGCCCGGGCAACGACGGCGGCGCGGCCCCCGCGAAGGGTGCCGCGCCGCCCGTGCGTCCGACGGGCGGCGATCGCGTCGACCGGGGGCAGCGGCGTATACCGCTCCAGCTGCCTCGGAGACCGGCATCTCCGACATCGCGGTCCACACCTCCGAGTCGGCCGCCGCCGTCCACACCTCCGAGTCGGCCGCCGTCGGCCGCCTCTCACCGACGCCCGGACGCCGTCCGGCCCTTCGGCACCCTTCGCCGCGCGGGGTGAAGAATCGGCGCCGCGGACCGCGTCCTACGGCCGGATCCGCGCACGGCCCCGCCCTGAAGGATCGTGGCGGGCGGAACCGCCACGGGTTCCGCGAGGACAGCTGCGGTTTCCTTGCGACCAGGACCAATCCGCCGCCACAGCAGGATCGGATTACGTCCGGAGATGTCCCAACAGCGGAGGCCCCCGTGAAAGAAGCCGTGTATATCGGCAGAAATCCATCGTCGGAACCGGATCTGGAGGAGCTGGTGGGCCGCGTGGCTCTGGGGGACGAGGACGCGTTCGCCGCCGTCTATGACGCCGTGGCCGGTTCCGTCCTGGGGGTCGCGCGTGCCGTGCTGCGTGATCAGGCGCAGTCGGAGGAGGTGGCGCAGGAGGTGCTGGTGGAGGTGTGGCGGACCGCCCCGCGCTTTCGGCCCGAGCGCGGGACTGCGGTCAACTGGATCCTCACCCTCGCGCACCGCCGCGCGGTGGACCGGGTCCGCTCGGTGGAGGCCGCGACCGCCCGCGACCACAAGGCCGCGCTGCTGGAGCGGACGCCTGAGTTCGACGAGGTGACCGAGCAGGTGGAGGCCAGGCTGGAACGGGAGCAGGTACGACGGTGCCTGCGCACGCTGACCGAGATCCAGCGCCAGGCCGTCACGCTCGCCTACTACCGAGGGCTGACCTACGGCCAGGTGGCCGAGGCGCTCACGCTTCCACTGGGCACCGCGAAGACCCGACTGCGGGACGGGCTCATCCGCCTGCGCGACTGCCTGGGGGTGACCGCATGACCAGCGTCGCCGATCTGCACCACCTGACGGGGGCCTACGCCCTGCACGCCCTGTCCGACGACGAACTGCGCACGTTCGAGCATCACCTGGCGGGCTGCGAACCGTGCACACAGGAGACCGCCGAGTTGTCGGCGACCGCGGCCCGGCTGGGACTGGCCACCACCATGACACCCCCGGCGGCCATGCGCGAGCGGGTACTGCACCGCGTCTCGTCCGTCCGGCAGGAGACACCGGGCGGGCCGGCGGCCGGACGCGCCGGACGCTCCTCGCTGCATGCCAGGGTGCTGTCCCGGTGGACGCTCGCCGCCTGCCTCGCGGCGGTCGCAGCGCTCGGAGGCACGACCGTCTGGCAACATCAGCGCGCCGAGGACGCCCTGCGCCAGGCGCACCGCGCGCAGAGCGGGACCGGGGAGATCGCCGCCGTCCTGGCCGCACCGGACGCCAGGACACGTGCCGCCGCGCTGGGCGACGGCGCCACCGGCACGGTCGTCGTCTCCAAGGCCCGGGACAGGGCCGTGTTCGTCGTCTCCGGGATGGCCAGACCCCCCGGCGGCAAGGTGTACCAGCTGTGGTTCGACGACGACGGCACCATGCGCTCCGCCGGTCTGATGGATCCCGGCCGCACCGACCAGGCAGTACTCCTGCGGGGCGGAGTCGACGGGGCCTCGGGGATGGGGGTCACAGTGGAACCGGCCGGCGGCTCGAAGAGTCCGACCTCCGCGCCGGTCGCCCTGCTGGGCTTCCCGGCCTGAGGGTCCATCAGGATGCGATAGACCCCCCTGCCCGCCCCCGAGGAGGGGGCCCGGTCGCGCCGGGCCTGGGGGTTGAGCGTGGAACACGTGGCCGGGGCGTTCGGCGTGACCACGGCGACCGCGCGGTCCTGGGAGGCGGGCCGCACCGCGCCGACCGGGCCGCGCCGGGCCGCGTACGGTGCGTTCCTCAGCGGTCTGGCCCAGGGCCCGGTGGCCGCCTCTGGCCAGGCCGGTGCGGCGCCGTCCGGCGGAACGGGAAGCGCCGTCGACGGCGCCGCGCGCCCGGGCCCACGGCGCGCCCTGCCGCCTCTCCGGCGCAGGGCGAGGTGCCGTCGGGGGTACCGGCCGCCCGGCCCGCAACCGTCGTATCGGCAGCGCTGACCACGCGAACAGCCGGCGAGGCGGTGCGGCCCGTGGGAGCCAGGCCGGATCCCGGCACTCCGGCGGGCCGCCGAAGGCCGCGGGCCCTGGCGCTCGCGACGGGCGTGTGGACCGCCCTGCTGTATCTGATGACGACCACGCCCCAGCCGCACCCGTAGGGCACGGCAACGGCCAGGTGTCCCTCGACGGCACGACGAACGGCGCGGGCCACCTCCACCGCTCGGGCCCGGCGCACCGCGACCACCTGGACATCGACGTGCGGCGCGGAGGGCACCTATCGCCGTTCCGATGCGTATTTTCTTGGAATCCGGAGCGGAACAGCCCGCGGATTGGTGCGGAAAAAAGATTCACCCGTTCGAGGGGACGACCAATCCGGCCCCGGTCCGGAACCGGATTCCCCACGTGACCGACAACGACAACGAACCACGCAGGCCGAACGGCCCGCTCCGCCTCGCCGCGGGTGCGATCGCCGGGGTGGTGAGCGGATTCGCCGCCATCACCGTGGCTGAGCTGGTGTCGGCGGCGGTCCGTCCGCAGGCGGGACCGGTGGTCGCGGTGGGGAGCGCGGCGATCGACCGCACCCCCGCCGCGGTGAAGGACTGGGCGGTACGGAATTTCGGCACCGACGACAAACTCGTTCTCCAGCTCGGAATTCTCGCGGTACTCGCGCTTTTCGCGGTGGCGCTGGGAATTGCGGTGCTGCGGTTCCGGCGCACCGGCGCGGCCGGTGTGCTGGTGTTCGGCGCGGTCGGGGCGCTGGCGGCCGTCTCGCGTCCCGACACGAAGGGCTTCACCGACACACTGCCGTCACTCGTGGGCGCCGGTGCCGGGGCACTCCTGCTGTACGTCCTGGCCGGCCGTCTCGAACGGCGGCCCACGACAGGGCCCGCAACGGCCGGTGAACCGGTGGCCGACCGGGACCGGCGCGGTTTCGTCGTCACGGCGTCCACCGCAGCCCTGGCCTCCGCGGGAGCCGGTGTCCTGGGCAGGTCCCTGAACTCGGCGAGCGGCCGGAGCGCGGTCGCCTCCCGTGACCGGCTGGTCCTGCCGGCCCCCGCCTCACCCGCGGCCGCCGTCCTCCGGGGAGCGGGGCTGCGGATTCCCGGCGCCGTCCCCTTCATCACCCCGAACAGCGACTTCTACCGGGTGGACACCGCTCTGGTGGTCCCCAAGGTCGACGCGACCACCTGGCGGCTGCGCATCCACGGCCAGGGCGTCACCCGCCCGCTCACGCTCTCCTTCGACGACCTGCTGCGACGCGAGCTGGTCGAACGCGACATCACCCTCACCTGCGTCTCCAACGAGGTCGGCGGCCCGTACGTGGGCAACGCCCGCTGGATCGGCGTACGACTGGCGGACCTGCTGGCCGAGTGCGGGGTGCGGCCTCCCTCGAAGGGCGGCCCCGCCGACCAGCTGGTGGCGCGCTCGGTGGACGGCATGACGATCGGCAGCCCGATCGAGGACGTCATGGACGGCCGCGACGCCCTCCTGGCCCTCGGCATGAACGGCGAACCGCTGCCCTTCGCGCACGGCTTCCCGGTCCGCATGGTCGTACCCGGCCTGTACGGGTTCGTCTCCGCCTGCAAGTGGATCAAGGACATCGAACTCACCACCTTCGACGCCTACGACGCCTACTGGGTCAAGCGCGGCTGGGCGCGCAGGGCGCCGGTCAAGACGGAGTCGCGGATCGACACGCCCAGGCCGTTCGCCCGGCCGAAGGCGGGCACGGTGATGGTCGCCGGGGTCGCCTGGGCCCAGCACCGCGGCATCGACAAGGTCGAGATCCGGGTCGACGACGGCCCCTGGCGGGAAGCCCGCCTCGCCGCCGAGGACACGGCCGACACCTGGCGCCAGTGGTCCTTCCCCTGGCAGGCAACCAAGGGCGGCCACACCCTCACCGTCCGCGCCACCGACCGCACGGGCGCGGTGCAGACCGGCGAACGCGCCCGGACCGTCCCCGACGGCGCCAGCGGACGGCACTCCGTCGTCGTCACCGTCGAGTGACCTCCAAGACCACCTTCCCTTCCCCTCACAAGGCAGTACCCGCTGCCGTGACCTACAGGAGAAACACCATGAACACCCGTATCCGCCGCATCGCCGTGACCGTGGCCGCCGCGGCCGTCCTGCCGCTGGCTCTGAGCGCCTGCTCCGACAACAGCGGCGACTCCACCAACTCGGACTCCTCGTCGAAGGCGTCGGCGTCCGCCTCCGCGTCGGGCGACGGCATGACGGGCTCCGGCAGCACCACCTCGGCGGACCAGCCCTTCGGCGCCGCCTGTTCGGCCGTGCCCGCCAGCGGCGCGGGCTCCTTCGACGGCATGGCCCAGGATCCGGTCGCCACGGCCGCCTCCAACAACCCGGCCCTGTCCACGCTGGTGGCCGCGGTGAAGAAGGCCGGTCTGGTCGACACCCTCAACAACGCCCAGAACATCACCGTGTTCGCACCGACCAACGACGCCTTCTCGAAGATCCCCAAGGCCACGCTGGACAAGGTCCTGAGCGACAAGGCGCAGCTGACGAAGATCCTCACCTACCACGTGGTCGGCCGGAAGCTCACCCCGAAGGACCTGGAGAACGGCTCCTTCGACACCCTGGAGAAGTCGAAGCTCACCACCGCCGGCTCGGGCGAGTCCTACACCGTGAACGACTCCGCCAAGGTCGTCTGCGGCAACGTCAAGACCGCCAACGCCAACGTCTACATCATCGACACCGTCCTGATGCCGACCTCCTGACCGCGCACCGCGCGGGGGCCGGGACCACCGCGGTCCCGGCCCCCGTCGGCGTTCCCCGGCGCTTGCCGGGCAACCGGGTACGGCTGCGCGCGGAACGGGTCGATGCAAGTACAGGCACCTGACGAGGCGGTCACGGCAGAAGGGACGCCACCATGACCACACAGGTGGCGGACATCGCCGCCCGCGGGATCCCGGGCGTGTACGACATGGGCGACGGGATGTCCCGCACCATCGGCGCCGCCCGCGTCCGCGTACCCGGCGGCCGGCCGACCGTCGGGCGCGGCGATGAGGTCGAGCTGGGCGAACGGCAGAGGCCATCGACCTCGACCTCGTCGTCGAGTACGGCGTACCCGCCACCGCCGTGTCCCGGGACGTCCGCGAGAACGTGATCTCCGGGCGGTCGAACGCGGCACCGGCCTGGAGGTCGCCGAGGTGAACATCACCGTCAACGACGTCCGACTGCCCGGCGAGGAGGAGCCCTCCGCCGGTGCCGAGGCCCGCGTTGAGTGGCGGTTCCCGGCGTGAGCGGACGACAGCGGATCCAGGCGGAAGGTGGACGGGGGTGAGCGCACCGTGCGGAGGAATGCTCGCGGGGATGGCCCTGGCGTTCACCGGATACGTCGGCGGCATCGGCGCGTTCCTGCTCGTGGGCGCTCGGCGGCCTCGGCCGGGCCGCGGGCCGCTGGGTCGAGGGCGGCGGCAGCGTCCGGGACGTACGGGACGCGTTCGAGCGGAGTCGCCGATGACCACCGCGGCGCGGCGGGCCACCACCACAGACACGGACCGGGCCGTGCGCAGGATCGACGAGCGGGCCGCCGACGAGGCCCTGACGGGCCAGGGGTCCAAGGCGATGGCGACCGTGCACGGACGCCGGGCACACGCGGACCGCGACGTGGCGCTCCCCCCACCCGGCGGCGCTGACCGGCTCCGTCCCCAAGCTGCCAGAGCAAGTAGTGAGCCGTACCGGGCAGTTCACCGCCGGGCCGGGCAAGAACCCGACTGTTCACAGCGACGGGACCGGACCCGCCTCGTAGCACTCCGGCGGCAGGGCGGACACGACCGCACGGTGGAAGGGGCGCATCCGCAGGGCTGCGAGGTGCCAGGGACGGGCGGGGAGCCGAAGCGGCACGAGGGCACTCGTCGCGGACACCTGGCCGGCGGTCACCGCGGCCCCGGCGGGCGGGGGAAGAAGCCGCTGGTGCGCGCCGCGTACGCGGCGTAGCCCGGCCGGTCGGCCATGTGCCGTTCCAGCAGCCGTTTTCCGCTGCCTTTGGTCAGCAGCAGGCTCATCACCACCGGGGAGACGACGGACACGGCGGCGGCCTCCGGAGCGTCGCAGGTGAGCAGGAACAGGCCCCACCAGACGCAGAAGTCGCCGAAGTAGTTGGGGTGCCGGGTCCACGACCACAGACCCCGGTCCATGATTCTTCCCCTGTTGACGGGGTCGGCCTTGAAGCGGGCGAGCTGGGCATCCCCCACCGCCTCGAAGCCGGCACCGAGCGCCCACAGGCCGACGCCGGCCAAGGTGAGGGCCGAGGGCGGGCCGCTCACGTACTGCGCGGCCTGGACGGGCAGGGACACCAGCCACACCAGGGCGCCCTGCAGCAGATAGACCATCCGCAGGGCGTACGCGTTCCGGTTGCCCGGTGCCTTCGCGAGCATCGCCTCGTAGCGCGGATCCTCGCCGTGGCCGCGTCCCCGGCGGGCGATATGTACCGCCAGCCGCAGCCCCCAGACCGCCGTCAGCGCGGTCACCAGCAGCCGCCGTACGAGATCGCCCTCCTCGGCGGACGCGCCGAGGCTGACGACGGCGACCGCGGTGAAGCCGATGCCCCAGGCGACGTCCACGATCCGGTGGAGGCCGGTACGCACCGCGACGGCGAAGGTGACCAGCATGACCGCGAGGGCCGCCGCGGCGGCCCAGGCGAGGTTGAGCGCGAACGCGCCCCAGGGAAACCCGTTCACGGCCGCTCCAGCCCCTCGTACCACTGACGCGTGGCCAGCGGCATGCCGCTGTCGCCGCCGGGGCCCGGCCGTACGCCCAGGATCTGGTCGACGCCCATCCGCCCCTCCTCGAAGGCGAGCGCCCCGCCGACCAGGTAGAGCCGCCACACCCGCGCGGTCTCCTCCCCCACCAGCCGGACGAACGCCTCCCAGCGCTCTTCCAGGGTGTGGTGCCAGGCGCCGACGGTGCGGACGTAGTGCTCGCGCAGGGACTCGGTGTGCCTGACCTCCAGTCCCGCCCCCTCCAGCAGGGCCACGGTGTGTCCGAGTGGGCGCATGTGCATGTCGGGGGCGATGTACGCCTCGATGAAGGGGCCGCCACCGGGGGCGCCCGGGCCGCGGGACATCTGCTGCACCAGGACGCGTCCGCAGGGCCGGACGAGGCGGTGCAGTGCGGCGGCGAACCCGGGGTACTCGGCGTCGCCGACATGCTCGCCCATCTCGATGGTGGAGACGGCGTCGAATCCGCCGCCCTCGATGTCCCGGTAGTCCTGGCACACCACCTCCACCCGCTCGGCGAGCCCCCGCTCGCGCACCCGCTCGCGCACGTACGCCGCCTGCTCCCGGGCCAGCGTCACAGCGGTGACCTGGACCCCGTGCCGTTCGGCCGCGTGCAGGGTGAGCGAGCCCCAGCCGCACCCGATGTCCAGCAGCCGCGCGCCGCGCTTCAGGGCCAGCTTGCGGCAGATCAGCTCCAGCTTGGCCCGCTGGGCGTCGGCGGGGCCGAAGCCCTCGTCGTCGCGTGTCCAGTAGCCGCAGGAGTAGGCCATGGTCTCGTCGAGGAGGAGGCCGTAGAAGTCGTTGGACAGGTCGTAGTGGTGGCTGATGGCGGCCCGGTCACGGGACCGGCTGTGCAGGCCGCCGCGCAGCCGCGCCTGGGAGGCGGGGGCGGCCGGGCGGGGCCCGAGCACACCGAGCCGCGCGGCGGTGGCGAGGGCGCGGGCCGTGTCGGCGGGGCCGAGGCGGGGCGGCCGCAGCCCGCCCTCGCGCTGGGCCGCCCACACCGCCCGCAGGCCCTGCCCGAGGTCGCCCTCGATGTCGAGTTCGCCGGTGACGTACGCCTGCGCGAGACCCAGCTCTCCGGGCTGCCACAGCAGTCGGCGCAGTGCGCGCCGGGAGCGCATCACGACGACCGGCGCGTCGGCCGGGCCGGTCTCACTGCCGTCCCAGGCTCGCAGGCGTACCGGCAGGGGTCCGCCGAGCATGTCCTCGGCGAGGGCGGCGAGCCGGTGGGCGGCACCTGCGGCCCTGCTGGGGGCGGTCGTGCTCATCGAGCGGGGTTCTCCTTCGTGAAGAGGTACTGCTGGACGTCGAGGTAGCCGGCCCGGAACCCGGCCTCGGAGTAGGCCAGGTAGAAGGTCCACAGGCGGCGGAAGGTCTCGTCGAAGCCCAGCGCCTCGACCTCCTCCGCGCGTTCGGTGAAGCGCTCCCGCCACAGCCGCAGGGTCTCGGCGTAGTGAGCGCCGAACGCGTCTCGGCGGGCCAGGCCGAGGCGGGTGTGGTCGCGGACGGTCTCCTCGATCGCGCGCGTCGAGGGGATGAGGCCGCCGGGAAAGACGTACTTGTGGATCCAGGTGAAGGTGTCCCGGCTGGCGAGCATCCGCTCGTGCGGCATGGTGATGGCCTGGAGAGCGACCCGGCCGCCCGGTGCCAGCCGTTCGTCGAGCGTGCGGAAGTAAGCGGGCCAGAACTCGGCGCCCACCGCCTCCATCATCTCCACGCTGACCACGGCGTCGTACGTGCCGCGTGCTTCGCGGTAGTCGCACAGCTCGATCGAGACCCGGTCGTCGAGCCCCGCCGCGCGAACCCGCTCCAGGGCGAGGGCGCGCTGCTCGCGGGAGAGGGTGAGCGAGGTGACGCGGGCTCCGCGGGCGGCGGCCCGCAGGGCGAGTTCGCCCCAGCCGGTGCCGATCTCCAGCAGCCGGGTGCCGTGGCCGACGTCGGCCAGGTCGAGCAGCCGGTCGATCTTGCGGTGCTGGGCCGCGGCGAGCCGGTCCCGGCTCGCGGGAAAGCCGCGGAAGACGGCCGAGGAGTAGGTCAGCGTGTCGTCGAGGAAGAGGGCGAACAGGTCGTTGGACAGGTCGTAGTGGCGGCTGATGTTGGAGCGGGAGCCGTCGGGGGTGTTGCGCTCGTCGTGCGGGTGGCGCAGCGCCCACAGGCGGCGCAGCCGCTGGAGCCGGGCCGGGACCAGGTCGGCGGCGTGCGCGGCGAGCACGGTCAGGACGGCGACCGGGTCGGGGGCGTCCCACTCTCCGGCCATGTAGGACTCACCGAACCCGACCAGCCCGCCGGTGCCGACGCGGGCGTGGAAGGCGGCCGGATCGTGTACGTCCAGCAGCGGGCCACCCAGCCCCAGGGTGTCCCCGCCGGCGAACCGGACCCGCACCGGCAGCCCGCGCAGGGCTCCGCGTACGACGGCTTCGGTCGCCTTCCGGCGCGGCCACGACGTCCGTGGCACCGCGGCGACGTCCGGCCAGCGGATGGGGTTCACAGCGGTGGGTGGGGAAGCGGGGTGCACGGAGACGGACCCGGGGTCCGCGGCGGCGTCCTCGGAGCCGGGGTTCTCCGCGACGGCGGGCTCGGGGGCGGCGGGGCGGGCGTCGGCTGTCCTCATGTCGCTTTCTCCGGGGTGCGGTGGTTGTCGGGGCGGGGCTGGACGGGCAGTCCCCGCAGGTAGAGGCGTATGCCGTGGGCGCGGATCGCGGCCGACACGGCGAGGGTGGACCAGGGGTGGCGCAGCGCCTGCCGCAGCAGTGCGGAGGCGGTCGCCTCCCTGCGGTGGCCGCGTACCGTCGCGGTGAAGGCCCGTCCGCCCTGCCGGTCCAGGTGCACGGTGAGATCGAGCCGCTCGCCGGGGCGGGGCAGCCGCATGCGGTAGTGGCCGTCGACCGGGAAGAACGGCGAGACGTAGAACTCCTTCTCGGTGCGCGCGCTCCCGGTCGCGTCCGGGGTCAGCAGGTAGGCGTGCCGGCCGCCGTACGTGTTGTGCACCTCGGCGACCACGCAGCGCGGCTCGCCGTCGCGGCCGAGGCACCAGTACAGGGTCAGGGGATTGAAGACGTACCCGAACACCCGGGCGTGGGTGAGCATCAGCACGCGTCCGCCGTCCAGCGACACACCGCGCGCGGCGAGGAAGTCGTCGAGGCCGGCACGGATCGAGGGCCGGTCGCCGGTGAAGTGGTCGCGGGGGTCGAAGCGGGCGAGCGCCCGCAGCGGGCGCGGGAGCGCGGGCAGGCGGTCGGGGTCGACGAGCCACAGGTACGTGCGGTGGCGCAGCACGTACCGCCGGGGACCGGTGCGCGCATGCGCCACGGTGCACGGATAGAGGGCGGGTACGGCCGTCACCACCGCGCTCCCAGCGCCGCGGCGGCCTCGGCTCCCGAGCGGCAGCCGTCCTCGTGGAAGCCCCAGCCGTGGTAGGCGCCGGCGAACGCACAGACGGGGCTGGTCAGTTCGGGCAGCCGCCGCTGCGCGGCCACCGACTCGGGGGTGTAGACGGGGTGCTCGTAGACCATGCGGGCCAGTACCCGGCGCGGATCGACGCGGTCCTCGCCGCCCAGGGTGACCACGAACGTCTCGGCGGCGTCGAGGTGTTGGAGCCGGTTCATGTCGTAGCTGACCCGTACCCGGTCGGCGCCGGCCGCGCACGAGGGCATCAGGTAGTTCCAGGAGGCACGGGCTCCGGTGGCGCGCGGCAGCAGCCCTGTGTCGGTGTGCAGGAGGGTGGCGTTGCGCGAGTAGCGGAACGCGCTCAGCACCTCGCGCTCCGGTGCGGTCGGGTCGGCCAGCAGCCGCAGGGCCTGGTCCGGGTGGACGGCGATCACGACGTCGTCGTACGACTCGGTCGTGCCGTCCTCGGCGGTGATCTCGGCCCCGTCGGCGTGGCGCCGTACAGCCCGTACCGGCGTTCCGGTGCGGACCTCGGGGATCTGCTTGGCGATCCGGTCGACGTACGCGTGCGAGCCGCCGCTGACCGTGCGCCACACCGGTGAGCCGCTCACCGAGAGCATCGCGTGGTGGTCCAGGAACCTGAACAGGTAGGCGGCCGGGTAGCGCTGGGCGGTGGCTGCGTCGCAGGACCAGACGGCCGACACGACCGGTGTCATGAAGTGGGAGCGGAAGTAGGCGGAGAAACCCTCACGGTCCAGGAACTCGCCCAGAGTGAGCGCGTCCTGGCCGCCCTGTGCCAGCAGCCGCCGGGCCGCACGGTGGAAGGCCGGCACCTCCGACAGCAGCCGGAGATAGCGGCCGCGCAGCAGGTTGCGGGGCTGGGCGAAGAGTCCGGCCGGGCCGCGCGCGCCGGCGTATTCGAGGCCGCATCCCTCGCACCGCACGGACATGCTCATCTCCGACTCCTGCGTGGCGACGCCGAGTTCGTCGAAGAGCCGCAGCAGGTTCGGGTAGGTGCGGCGGTTGTGCACGATGAACCCGGAATCGACGCGGTGCACCCGGCCGTCGTGGGGCGAGAGGAGCTCGTGCGTGTGCGCGTGGCCGCCGAGCCGGTCGTCGGCCTCGTACAAGGTGACGTGACGGCTTCGGCCCAGGATGTACGCGGCGGTCAGCCCCGCCACCCCGGAACCCACCACGGCCGTCCGGCGCCGGGGCCCGGCCCGCCCCTCCGCGCCCTGCCCGGCACCCGTCGACGTCCGCTCCATCGCTTCCTCCCGCCCTTGGTGATCAGGGGTCCGCGCGTAATCCGGAGCAGCTCGGGCGGTGGATTGGTGGATCGGCCGCAGTGCCGCGCGTTCGGCGCGGTGGCGGTGCCGCCATCCGTTCCCCGCGCGGCCCTCGCGGGGAGCGAACGCCGAGGGCGGCCATCTGCCTCCGGTTTCGGACATGTCCCGACGACCACTCGGGTTCGCTCACGAGACCACGCGACCGGAGTGGACCGGGCGTCGACGAGAAACTTGCGCGCAGGTCGGATCCGCGCACACGCAGAGCAACCGCGGAAGCCTGAAGGGGATGGTCGGCGGCACAGCAGTCCGACTACAGCGCTTCACGTTCCACACGGGACGGGAGCAATCCGGAACCGGGTTCGTGCGGGAGACCGCCGCCGGTGCGCCGCTCAGAAAATCTCGGGAGCACAGCTGTCGATGTGCCGGCAGCCCGGACCTCTCACGGAGGGAAGCGGGCGGCCTGGGCGCCCTCCAGAACCGGTAGAGCCAATATCGGCAAGCCGACGCCCGGGCCGGACACCTTCGCCACTCCCGCACGAGACGTCAAACCTCCGCCCCCGCCACCTCGGCCGAATGCCGCGGCAAGCCGGCACGTGCCCTCTCCGCAATCCCAGCCCGGATCCAGCGCCATACATGTTCAGGGGCCTGACCCCGAAGAGTCAGACCCCCATTGACCTGAATGTTCGCCAGATCGGCGAAGTGGTGCTCAGCCGCCCACTAGACGTTGAAGCGGAACTCCACCACGTCCCCGTCCTGCATGACGTAGTCCTTGCCCTCCATGCGGGCCTTGCCCTTGGCACGGGCCTCGGCCACCGAGCCGGTTTCGACGAGGTCGGTGAAGGAGATGACCTCCGCCTTGATGAAGCCCTTCTGGAAGTCGGTGTGGATCACGCCGGCCGCCTCGGGGGCCGTGGCGCCCTTCTTGATGGTCCAGGCGCGGGATTCCTTGGGGCCGGCGGTGAGGTAGGTCTGGAGGCCGAGGGTGTCGAAGCCGACGCGGGCCAGGGTGGCGAGGCCGGGCTCCTCTGCGCCCACCGACTCCAGGAGCTCCAGGGCGTCCTCCTCGTCGAGTTCGGCGAGGTCCTGCTCCAGCTTGGCGTTGAGGAAGATCGCCTCGGCGGGGGCGACCAGGGCGCGCTGCTCGGTCTTGAAGTCCTCGTCGAGCAGTTCGTCCTCGTCGACGTTGAAGACGTAGAGGAACGGCTTGGTGGTCAGGAGGTGCAGGTCGTGCAGGAGCTCGGCGCGCTCCGAGCCCTGGACGATGCCGTGGGCGAAGAGCGTGTCGCCCTTCTCCAGGATCTCCTTGGCCTCCTCGACCGCCTTGACCTTGGGGGCCACGTCCTTCTTGATGCGCGACTCCTTCTGGAGACGCGGCAGGACCTTCTCGATGGTCTGGAGGTCGGCGAGGATCAGCTCGGTGTTGATCGTCTCGATGTCGTCCTTCGGCGAGACCTTGCCGTCGACGTGCACGACGTTCTCGTCCTTGAAGGCCCGGATGACCTGGCAGATCGCGTCGGACTCACGGATGTTCGCGAGGAACTTGTTGCCCAGACCCTCACCCTCGGAGGCGCCGCGCACGATGCCCGCGATGTCGACGAAGTCGACCGTGGCCGGGAGGATGCGCTCCGACTTGAAGATCGACGCCAGCTTGGCCAGCCGGGCGTCGGGGACGCCGACGACACCCACGTTGGGCTCGATCGTGGCGAACGGGTAGTTGGCCGCGAGCACGTCGTTCTTGGTCAGGGCGTTGAACAGGGTCGACTTGCCGACATTCGGCAGGCCGACGATTCCGATCGTGAGCGACACGTTGCGACTTCCCGTAGTGAGTGGGTGAGTGAGCCGGGGGGCTGCCAGTGCCGGCGGGCCGGCCGATCCACCAGTTTACGGGGTTCGGGGCACCCTGCCGGCGGCCGCGTCGAACACCTGGCCAAGGGCCGCTCTTCGGCTTGGTTTCGGCGTGTCTGGGCTGCGACTGGGCACATAAACAGACCTAGGTTGGTCCGGTGGAGCATCACAGGACCCGACCCCGACAGCCCGGACCGCGTCGAGGCGGCCCCCGTCCGCCGCTGCCTCCGCAGGGGAGACCGCGGCCGGGGACGGCAGGCCGCCGGCCCACTCCGGGAAGGTCGCGTCCGGCACCGGTGACGCAGCCCGCGCGGCTGCCGAACCCACGGCTCACGGGGCTCGGCTGCGGCCTCTTCTGCATGGCCGCGATGCTCGCGCTCGGCTTCCTGGACGACCTGCTCCTCGGGGCGTCCCTGACCGCGTACGGCGTGCTCTGCCTGCCGGTGTCCGCGCTGACCGCGCTGTGGGTGCGCGGGGGTGATCTGCTGACCGCCCCCGTCGTCATCCCGATCGCCTTCGCCGTCGGACTGACGGCCGTCGCCGACGACGGCGGCGGCGGCTTCCTGGGCGCGGTGATGGGCCTGGTGACGGGCCTGTCCACACAGGCCGGCTGGCTCTACGGCGGGACGCTGATCGCCGGGGTGATCGTCGTCGTCCGCCGGATCCGGATGATCCGGGCGGCCCGGACGGTCCGGCGCCGCCGGACCTGACCCCGGCCGACGGGCCGGGCCGGGGTCATGGGCGGGCCGGCTACTTGGCGTGGTGCGTCGCGCGCATCGCCGCGCCCACGATCCCGGCGTTGTTCTGCAGCTGGGCCGGGACGATCTCGGCCTTGATGCCCTCGATGTACGGCAGGAACTTGTCGGCCTTGCGGCTCACCCCGCCGCCGATGATGAACAGGTTCGGGGTGAAGAGCATCTCGACGTGGGCCAGGTACTTGGTGACCCGGCGCGCCCAGTGCTCCCAGTTCAGCTCCTCGTCCTCCTTGGCCTTGCTGGAGGCCTTCTTCTCCGCGTCGTGGCCGCCCAGCTCCAGGTGGCCGAGCTCGGTGTTGGGGACCAGCTCGCCGTCCACGAACAGGGCGCTGCCGATGCCGGTACCGAAGGTGAGCAGGAGGACGACGCCCTTGCGGTCCCGGCCGGCGCCGAACTCCATCTCGGCCACGCCCGCCGCGTCCGCGTCGTTGACCACGGTCACCGGGAGACCGCCGAGCCGCTCGCTGAACAGCTTGCGCGCGTCGGTGTCGATCCAGCTCTTGTCGACGTTCGCCGCCGTACGGATGTGAGTGCCGTCGGTGATCACCCCGGGGAAGGTGAGCCCGACCGGGCCGCTCCACCCGAAGTGGTCGACGACCTGCTTGACCCCGTCGGCGACGCTGTCCGGCGTCGCCGGGTGCGGGGTGAGCACCTTGTACCGCTCCTGAGCCAGGTCGCCCTTGTCCAGGTCCACGGGAGCGCCCTTGATCCCGGAACCACCGATGTCCACGCCGAAGATCTGCATGGCTCCACGTTACGTCGTACGACTGACAGTCACGACGTCGGACGGGTCCGCGATCACACAGTCGTACGGACGGTGGTCACGCGCCGGCGCCGGTGCCGCCGCGCTCGGCGACCAGGGTGGCCGCCTCTTCGCGCAGGTCACGGCGGAGTTCCTTGGGGAGCGAGAAGGTGATGGACTCCTCGGCCGCCTTGACGATCTCGACATCGCCGTAGCCGCGCTCGGCGAGCCACTCCAGGACCTGCTCGACCAGCACCTCGGGCACGGAGGCGCCGGAGGTGACACCGACGGTCGTCACGCCCTCCAGCCAGGCCTCGTCGATCTCGTCCGCGAAGTCGACCAGGTAGGCCGCGCGGGAACCGGCCAGCTTGGCGACCTCGACCAGCCGCTTGGAGTTGGAGGAGTTGCGGGAGCCGACCACGATGACCAGCTCGGCCTCGGCGCCCATCTGCTTCACAGCGAGCTGGCGGTTCTGCGTGGCGTAGCAGATGTCGTCGCTGGGCGGCGAGATGAGCTGCGGGAACTTCTCCTTGAGGGCGTCGACGGTCTCCATCGTCTCGTCGACGGAGAGGGTGGTCTGGGAGAGCCAGACGACCTTGGACTCGTCGCGGACCTCGACCTTGGCGACGTCCGCCGGGCCGTCGACCAGCTGGATGTGGTCGGGGGCCTCGCCGGAGGTGCCGATGACCTCCTCGTGGCCCTCGTGGCCGATCAGGAGGATGTCGTAGTCCTCGCCCGCGAAGCGGACGGCTTCCTTGTGGACCTTGGTGACGAGCGGGCAGGTCGCGTCGATGGTGGCGAGGCGGCCGCGCTCGGCCTCCTCGTGGACGACGGGGGCGACGCCGTGCGCGGAGAACATCACGATGTTCCCCGGCGGGACCTCCTCGGTCCGCTCGACGAAGATCGCGCCCTTCTTCTCCAGGGTCTGCACGACGTACTTGTTGTGCACGATCTCGTGCCGGACATAGATCGGGGCCCCGTACTGCTCCAGGGCCTTCTCGACGGCGATCACGGCGCGGTCCACACCCGCGCAGTAGCCACGGGGGGCGGCGAGCAGGACACGGCGGCCAGACGAAGCAGTCATGGCACCCATCGTAAGGCCGCGTTCGGGGGGTCGAAGATCGCCTCCGGGTGACGATCCCGGGGAGACTGGCGGAAGACACGGAAGACCGGCGGGTGCGCCGCGTTCCACGACGCGGTCGACGTGTCGGCGGGGGCGCGGCCGCACGATCCCGTCGCCGCGAGCCGGGCTGGTGGTGCCGGTCATGCAGCGCCGCCGGAACCCCGCCGCGGCCTGACCGGCCTCGCCCCCGGTGTCCGGACGGGCTGGAAGGCGCTGTCGGTGCGCGCCGTTACTCTCGGCGCATGGCTTTGAACACGTCCGCTGAAGCTCCCGTCCCCGTCGGCGAGATCTCCCGCCTCATCGGGGGGTGGATCGACCGGCTCGGGGCCGTCTGGGTCGAGGGCCAGATCACGCAGCTGTCGCGGCGGCCGGGGGCCGGGGTCGTGTTCCTGACGTTGCGGGATCCGTCGTACGACATCTCGATCGGCGTGACCTGTTTCCGGCAGGTGTTCGACGCCGTGGCCGACGTGGTCGGCGAGGGGGCCAGGGTCGTCGTGCACGCGAAGCCCGAGTGGTACGCGCCGCGCGGGCAGCTCTCCCTGCGGGCTGTCGAGATACGGCCGGTCGGGGTCGGGGAGCTGCTGGCGCGGCTGGAGATGCTCAAGAAGGCCCTGGCCGCGGAAGGGCTGTTCGCCGCCGGGCGGAAGAAGCCGTTGCCGTTTCTGCCACAGCTGATCGGGCTGGTGTGCGGGCGGGCGTCGGCCGCCGAGCGGGACGTGCTGGAGAACGCCCGGCACCGGTGGCCCGCGGTGCGGTTCGAGGTGCGGAACGTGCCGGTGCAGGGCGTGCACGCCGTCCCGCAGGTCGTGCAGGCCGTGAAGGAGCTGGACGCGATGGAGGAGGTGGATGTGATCGTCGTCGCGCGCGGGGGCGGCAGCGTGGAGGATCTGCTGCCGTTCTCCGACGAGCAGCTGGTGCGGGCGGTCGCGGAGTGCCGTACTCCGGTCGTCTCCGCCATCGGGCACGAGCCCGACAACCCGTTGCTCGACTACGTCGCCGACCTTCGCGCCTCCACCCCCACCGACGCCGCGAAGAAGGTCGTCCCCGACGTGGGGGAAGAGGCGGAGCGGGTGCGGATGCTGCGGGACCGGGGGCGGCGGTGTGTCGACGCGCTGGTGGCGCGGGAGGAGCGGGGACTGGCCAACGCGCTCGCGCGGCCGGCCATGGAGGATCCGCACCGGATGGTCGACGAGCGGGCCGATCACGTCGCCTCGCTGGTGGACCGTTCGCGGCGCACCGTCGGGCATCTGCTCGACCGCGCCGACTCCGAGCTGACGCACACGCACGCGCGCGTGGTGGCCCTCTCCCCGGCCGCCACGCTGAAGCGCGGTTACGCCGTGCTGCAGAAGGGCGACGGTCATGTGGTGCGGGCCCCGGGGGACGTCGAGCCGGGTGAGGCGTTGCGGGCGCGGGTCGCCGAGGGTGAGTTCACGGTGCGGGTGGACGGCTAGCCAGTTCGTACATGCCGTACGGGCGGATGAGAGAGGTATGCGCATGAGCAGCAAGGCGGAGGAGACGCTCTCCTACGAGCAGGCGCGGGACGAGCTGATCGAGACCGTGCGGCGGCTGGAGGCCGGCGGGACGAGCCTTGAGGAGTCGCTGGCGCTCTGGGAGCGGGGCGAGGAGCTGGCCAAGGTGTGCCGGCGGTGGCTGGAGGGGGCACGGGCCCGGCTGGACGCGGCGCTGGCCGAGGAGGAGGGAGAGGAGGCCGAAGAAGCCGAAGAGGAGGGCTGAGCGGCACCGCCGGTGTGAGGCGGATCACCGTGGTCCGGTTTTAGTTGAACCTTGAACCTCCAGCAACGTATGGTCGTGCCGTCAGCCTATCCGGACTGCGGTCCGGATTCGTACGCGATGCGATCCCCCCAGGAAGTTCAACCATGTCTCTCGTTCTCGACCCCGCCGCTCAGGACCTGCTGTTCCGTGAGGCCCGCACGGCCAACACCTTCACCGACGAGCCGGTGACCGACGAGCAGGTCCAGGCGATCTACGACCTGGTCAAGTACGGCCCGACCTCCATGAACCAGTCGCCGCTGCGCGTCACGCTGGTCCGCTCCCCCGAGGCCCGCGAGCGCCTGGTGAAGCACCTGGCCGAGGGCAACCAGCAGAAGACCGCGGCCGCCCCGCTGGTCGCGATCCTCTCCGCGGACAACGAGTTCCACGAGGAGCTTCCGCACCTCTTCCCGCACTTCGAGGGTGCCAAGGCGATGTTCGAGGGCGCCGGCCGCGAGGCCCGCGAGCAGAACGCCGCCCTGAACGCCGCCCTCCAGGCCGCCTACTTCATCATCGGCGTGCGCGCCGCCGGTCTCGCCGCCGGTCCGATGACGGGTGTCGACTTCGCGGGCGTCCAGAAGGAGTTCCTGGACGACGACCACACCCCGTTCGTGGTCGTCAACATCGGCAAGCCGGGCCCGGACGCCTGGTTCCCGCGCGGTCCGCGCCTGGCGTACGACGACGTCGTCACGACCGTCTGAACCACCCCCGCGCAGACGCGGCAGAGGCCCCCGGCAACGGCGCCGGGGGCCTCTCGCGTGCGCGTCGCGACGTCCGTCAGGACAGCTTGAGGGCCGCCGCCATCTTCGTCAGCTCGGTGAACGAGGCGGTTCCGGCCACGACCGTGGTGGAACCGGTGGTGCCGTCCAGCACCAGCGCGTCATAGCGGCCGCCGGTGTAGTGCGTCCAGCTGCGGTCGCCGATCTTCTCGGTCGTCTTCGTGGCCGACGCGCCCTGGCTGGCGTCGTCGATGAAGTCCGCGCGCTTCTGAGTCGACTGCTCGATCTGGACGTACTGACCGTCGGGGGTCTGGTAGCCGAGATGCCAGCGGTCCCCCGCCTCACCCTGGAAGCGGACCGAGGTGGCCTTCCAGGTGCTGGGCAGGCCCTGGGGCGCGGCCACCGGGTAGCTCGCCGCGCGCCGTGCCGTCAGCAGTTCGACCCGGTAGTCGACCCGCTGGATGTCGGGAGCGTGATCGTCGTGCGGGACGAGCAGGTAGATGAAGCCCGCCGCGAGGCCGATCAGGGCCAGGGAGAGAATCATGTCCCGGACCGTCTTCTGCTTGCCGTTCGTGCCTGCCACGTCCCCTATCGTCGCAGGTGCCCCCTGCGCTCATCCGTGGGGTCCCCTGCTCATTTTGTCGGCCTGGCGATAGAGTCGACGGGAAACCCTCATCCGGCCGTCGTCGTATCAGAAAGGTGCGCTCCGATGACCGAGAATCATCATCATCTGCCGTCCGAGCTCGATGTTCCCTCCGAGGCCCCCGACCGCAACCTCGCCCTGGAGCTGGTCCGGGTGACCGAGGCCGCGGCGATGGCCGCGGGACGCTGGGTCGGCCGCGGCGACAAGAACGGCGCCGACGGCGCCGCGGTGCGCGCGATGCGGACCCTCGTCTCCACCGTGTCGATGAACGGCGTGGTCGTCATCGGCGAGGGCGAGAAGGACGAGGCCCCGATGCTCTTCAACGGGGAGCGCATCGGTGACGGCACCGGACCCGAGGTCGACATCGCCGTCGACCCGATCGACGGGACCACGCTGACCGCCAAGGGCATGCCCAACGCGATCGCCGTACTGGCCGCGGCCGAGCGCGGGGCCATGTTCGACCCGTCGGCCGTCTTCTACATGGACAAGCTGGTCACGGGCCCGGAGGCGGCGGACTTCGTCGACATCGACGCGCCCGTCTCCGTCAACATCCGGCGGGTCGCCAAGGCGAAGCGGGCCACCCCGGAGGACGTGACCGTCGTCATCCTCGACCGGCCCCGGCACGAAGGGATCATCAAGGAGATCCGGGAGGCCGGCGCGCGCATCAAGCTGATCTCCGACGGCGACGTCGCCGGGTCGATCTACGCGCTGCGCGAGGGCACGGGCGTCGACATGCTGCTCGGGATCGGCGGCACGCCCGAGGGCATCATCTCGGCGTGCGCGGTGAAGTGCCTGGGCGGGACCATCCAGGGCAAGCTGTGGCCCAAGGACGACGAGGAGCGGCAGCGGGCGATCGACGCCGGGCACGACCTGGACCGGGTGCTGACCACCGAGGACCTGGTGACCGGGGAGAACGTCTTCTTCGTCGCGACGGGCATCACCGACGGCGAGCTGCTGCGGGGGGTGCGGTACCGGTCGGAGACCGCGCTGACCGAGTCGATCGTGATGCGGTCGAAGTCGGGGACGGTGCGGCGGATCGACTCCGAGCACCGGCTGCGCAAGCTGCGGGCCTACAGCACGGTGGATTTCGACAGGCCGAAGTGACGCCGGCCAGAAGGGGGCTGCCGACCGTGTGTGGCCGCGGGTGCGCCGTGGCCGGTCGCGCAGTTCCCCGCGCCCCTTCGGGGCGCTGACTTTCGGGGCGCTGAAAGGTGCCCCAGCCGGTTCGAAAGGCGCCCTCGGTGCGGAGAGGGCGCCTTTTCGTCAGCCGGCCTGGGCTATGCGGTTCGCCGCTGCCGCTCGCGCCGCCTTCTTCAATTCCATCTCGCGACGCCTGCGGCGGGCCAGGACCACGCGGCGCTCCGCCGCGGTGAGGCCGCCCCAGACGCCGTAGGGCTCGGGCTGGACCAGCGCGTGTTCGCGGCACTCGACCATCACAGGGCAGCGGGCACAGACCCGCTTGGCCGCCTCCTCGCGGGACAGCCGGGCGGCGGTGGGCTCCTTGGAGGGTGCGAAGAACAGGCCGGCCTCGTCGCGCTGGCACACCGCCTCGGTGTGCCAGGGTGCGTCTTGGTCCCTGTCCCGCACTGGCACCCGCTGGGCCGGAACGGCAGCTACCTGCAGGGACGAATGCGGCGGTTGCAGCACGGGTCTACTCCTGACGACGGCTTCGCGAGCGAGAGACGATGCAGCAAGGCCTACCCGCTGTGCGCGGGCCTATGCACAGCGTTCTCAACAGCCGTAGCCCGTAGGCTCGTTCACAACCCCTGGGGCCGCTGGGCAAGGAGTGATTCGCGACCGTCAACGGTCCAGGTGTTTGCGCAACTTCCGGTCGACCTTGTCCTGAACCCGGTCCAGGATGTCCGCGATGAGCTTTCCGCGCTTCGGCCGTGCCTCCACGTTGCCGAGGACCGCCCAGCCGTCGACGTAGACGACCGGCGCGTCGGAGTCGACCGAATCCAGCGTGTCCGCCTCGAAGTTGCCGAGCACACCGCCCCCGGTGCCGCGCAGCGACACGTTCTCCGGGACGCGGATCTGGATGTCGCCGAAGACCGAGATCGCCTTGATGACGACCTGCTGGTACTCGAAGATGGCCTCGGTGAGGTCCAGCTCGACGGAGCCGAAGACCGCATAGGCGTGCAGCCGGCGGCCGGCCCGCCAGCGGCCGCGGCGGCGGGCGCTGCTGAAGACGGCGACCACGTTGCTGTCCGCCTCGACGGGGATCGCGCCGGGCGTCGGCCGCGGCGGCACCGGCGTGTAGGCCGGGCCGGCCGGGCGGGCGTGCGCCGCGGGCAGGTCCCGTATGAAGACCTCCAGCTCGCCCACCGTCTTGGCGTTCAGCACCCCCTCCACGCGCTCGGCGTGCTCGTCGGCGGTCAGGCGCCCCTCGGCGAGGGCCTCCCGCAGGATGTCGGCGATACGGTCGCGGTCCGCGTCGGAGGCGCGCAGCTCGGCCACCGGCGCCCCGGCCCGCTCCTGAGGGGTCTGCTTCTGAAGGTCCACGGCAGCAGCGTACCGAAACGCGATAGATCGCGACTACCCCTCGTCCCGGCCTGTGGAAAACCCGTACCGCCCGCGAACTGAGCCTTACCTCACAGGTTCCGTGTCAGCGGCAGGTTCTACGCTGGACAGCGCCCGCCAGCGTCGGCGGGCGGCCGTCCGTCAGAGTGAGGAATGGGCTGAGATGCCTGAGTTCGCGTATACCGATCTGCTCCCCCAGGGCGAGGACACCACCCCGTACCGGCTGGTGACCTCGGAGGGTGTGTCCACCGTCGAGGGACCGGACGGGCGGACGTTCCTCAAGGTGGAGCCGGAGGCGCTGCGCAAGCTGGCCGAGGAGGCCATCCACGACATCCAGCACTACCTGCGCCCGGCCCACCTCGCCCAGCTCCGCCGCATCGTCGACGACCCGGAGGCGTCGAACAACGACAAGTTCGTCGCGCTGGACCTGCTGAAGAACGCGAACATCGCGGCCGCCGGCGTGCTCCCCATGTGCCAGGACACCGGCACGGCGATCGTCATGGGCAAACGCGGGCAGAACGTGCTGACCGAGGGCGGCGACGAGGCGGCGCTGAGCCGCGGCATCTACGACGCGTACCTGAACCTCAACCTGCGCTACTCGCAGATGGCTCCGCTCACCATGTGGGAGGAGAAGAACACCGGGTCGAACCTGCCGGCCCAGATCGAGCTGTACGCCACCGACGGCGGCGCCTACAAGTTCCTCTTCATGGCGAAGGGCGGCGGCTCGGCCAACAAGTCGTTCCTCTACCAGGAGACGAAGGCCGTCCTCAACGAGGCCTCCATGATGAAGTTCCTGGAGGAGAAGATCCGTTCGCTCGGCACGGCCGCCTGCCCGCCGTACCACCTGGCGATCGTGGTGGGCGGTACGAGCGCCGAGTTCGCGCTGAAGACCGCCAAGTACGCCTCCGCGCACTACCTGGACGAGATCCCGGCCGAGGGCTCGGAGCTCGGGCACGGCTTCCGGGACAAGGACCTGGAGCAGAAGGTCTTCGAGCTGACGCAGAAGATCGGCATCGGCGCCCAGTTCGGCGGCAAGTACTTCTGCCACGACGTGCGCGTGGTGCGGCTGCCGCGGCACGGCGCGTCCTGCCCGGTGGCCATCGCGGTCTCCTGCTCCGCCGACCGGCAGGCGGTCGCGAAGATCACCGCGGAGGGCGTGTTCCTGGAGCAGCTGGAGACGGACCCGGCGCGGTTCCTGCCGGAGACGACGGACGAGCACCTCGACGAGTCCTCGGACGTGGTGCGGATCGACCTCAACCAGCCCATGGACACGATCCTCGCCGAGCTGACCAAGTACCCCGTCAAGACCCGGCTCTCGCTCACCGGACCGCTGGTCGTGGCGCGCGACATCGCGCACGCCAAGATCAAGGAGCGGCTCGACGCGGGTGAGGAGATGCCGCAGTACCTGAAGGACCACCCGGTGTACTACGCGGGGCCCGCGAAGACGCCCGAGGGGTACGCCTCCGGGTCCTTCGGGCCCACGACGGCCGGGCGCATGGACTCCTATGTCGAGCAGTTCCAGGCCGCCGGGGGCTCCAAGGTGATGCTCGCCAAGGGGAACCGCAGCAAGCAGGTCACCGACGCGTGCGAGGCGCACGGCGGGTTCTATCTCGGCTCCATCGGGGGGCCGGCCGCGCGGCTCGCGCAGGACTGCATCAAGAAGGTCGAGGTCGTCGAGTACGAGGAGCTCGGCATGGAGGCGGTCTGGAAGATCGAGGTCGAGGACTTCCCTGCGTTCGTCGTCGTGGACGACAAGGGCAACGACTTCTTCCAGGACCCGGCGCCGGCTCCGACGTTCACGTCGATTCCGGTCCGGGGGCCCGGGCTGGCGTAGTGCGCCCGGGGCGGCGGGGGAGGATGTCGCCCCCGCCGCCCCTACCCGTCCCGTCCTTCCAGGGGGTGGGCCCCCTGCGGCCGCCCGTTTCGGGGGCTGCCGCCCCCGGACCCCCGCATCGGCCTCCGGCCTCGTCCTCAAACGCCGGACGGGCTGGAAGGTGGGGGCGGGTCGGCGACCGCCACCGACGCCGGACACGCTGAAGGTGGTGCCACCGGCCTTCGCCACCCACGCCAGACAGGCTGAAGGTGGTGCCACCGGCCTTCGCCACCCACGCCGGACAGGCCGGAGGTGGCGCCCACCGGCCTTCACCCACCGACGTCGAACGGGCTGAAGGGGGTGTCACCCACCGACGCCGGACAGGCCGGAGGTGGTACCCACCGGCCTTCACCCACCGGCGCCGGACGGGCTGAAGGGGGTGTCACCGGCGCCGGACGGGCTGACTGGCGGACGCCGTCAGTCGGGGATGCAGCCGAACCAGTTCACCGTGTCGCGGTCCTTGGTGTAGCCCATGCACCGGACGGTTTCGTCGTGCAGTTTCTCGGTGTGGTCGACCGGGCCGTTCGCGTAGTCCGTCGTGTGGTGGGGCTGCGCCAGGGTGTCGATCGCGACGCGGTACCAGGGACGTTTGCTGGACGGCAGGGTGCAGCCGTGACTCGTCATGTTGCGGCTGGGGTCGCCGCTCCAGACGGGTCGTTCGGCACGGTCGCAGTGGGCCCGGTGGGCACCACCGTCGGCGGCGGCGGTGCCGGCTCCCGCGCCCAGCAGGGTCGCCGTGCCTATGGACACCGCCGCCAGGGCGCCGAGCAGACCCTTGGGAGTGAAGTTCATGAGTGGCCCTCCTGGTAGCCGTGATGACGGCAGGGAATCGCCTTGCCGCCTTGGGTGATCGTCACATTTGTCCGAGATGTCCCGCCTGGTGAGCGGAGGGGCAGTACCCCTTCCCGGTGACGTCGGTGGTGCCAATGCAGCAGGCACCCGGAACAACCACCGCCGCCCGATCGCTGACAAGGGCATGAGCGACTACCGCATCGAACACGACTCCATGGGCGAGGTCCGGGTCCCCGCGCACGCCAAGTGGCGGGCCCAGACCCAACGGGCCGTCGAGAACTTCCCCGTCTCCGGGCAGCGGATCGAGCGCGCGCACATCGCGGCGCTGGCCCGGATCAAGGGCGCGGCGGCCAAGGTGAACGCCGAGCTGGGAGTGGTCGACGAGGACATCGCGCGGGCGATCCAGGAGGCGGCCGAGGAGGTCGCCGAGGGGAAGTGGGACGAGCACTTCCCCGTCGACGTGTTCCAGACCGGGTCCGGCACCTCGTCGAACATGAACACCAACGAGGTCCTCGCCACGCTGGCGACCGAGCGGCTGGGGCGGGACGTCCATCCGAACGACCACGTGAACGCCTCGCAGTCCTCCAACGACGTGTTCCCGTCGTCCATCCACATCGCCGCCACCGCGGCCGTCACCCGGGATCTGATTCCGGCCCTTGAGCACCTCGGCGACTCGCTCACCAGGAAGTCCGAGGAGTTCGCCGATGTGGTGAAGTCGGGGCGGACGCACCTGATGGACGCGACGCCGGTCACGCTGGGGCAGGAGTTCGGGGGGTACGCGGCGCAGGTGCGGTACGGCGTCGAGCGGCTGCGGGCCTCGCTGCCCCGGCTGGCCGAACTGCCGCTCGGCGGTACGGCGGTGGGCACCGGGATCAACACGCCGCCCGGGTTCTCCGCCGCGGTGATCGAGGAGGTCGCGCGGGTCACCGGGCTGCCGTTCACGGAGGCCCGCAACCACTTCGAGGCGCAGGGTGCCCGGGACGGGATCGTGGAGACCAGCGGGCAGCTGCGGACCGTCGCGGTCGGGCTGACGAAGATCGCCAACGACCTGCGGTGGATGTCCTCGGGGCCGCGGACCGGACTCGCCGAGATCTCGCTGCCCGACCTGCAGCCGGGGTCCTCGATCATGCCGGGGAAGGTCAACCCGGTCATCCCCGAGGCCGTGCTGATGGTGGCCGCGCAGGTCATCGGGAACGACCAGACCATCGCCGTGGCCGGCGCGGCCGGGAACTTCGAGCTCAACGTGATGCTGCCGGTCATCGGGAAGAACGTGCTGGAGTCCGTCCGGCTGCTGGCCAACGTGTCGCGGCTGCTGGCCGACCGGACCGTGGACGGGATCACCGCGCACCGGGAGCGGGCCCGGGAGTACGCCGAGTCGTCGCCGTCCGTGGTCACCCCGCTCAACAAGTACATCGGGTACGAGGAGGCCGCCAAGGTGGCCAAGAAGGCGCTCGCGGAACGCAAGACGATCCGCCAGGTGGTCATCGAGGGCGGGTACGTCGAGCGGGGCGACCTGACCGTCGAACAGCTGGACGAGGCGCTGGATGTCCTGCGGATGACACGGCCGTAACCGGGTGCGAACGTTTCGCGCCGCCCGGCCAGAACCGTGACGTCCGCCGCAGCGTCGTATGCCTACGGCACCTAATATCTGTGCATGGCAGACGGTGGAGCGGTGAGACGCGTGATGCGCGGGGAAACGGGCGGTGCGACCGGCGACGGGACCGGTTTCTGGACTCCTGGGAGCCAGATCCTGTGGCGGTACCGGGAGAACGCCGGGCACGGCTTCCACATCGCGCGCCCCGTCACCGTCGTCCGGGACGACGCGGAGCTGCTCGCCGTCTGGCTGGCCCCCGGCACCGAGTGCGTCAGGCCCGTGCTCGCCGACGGCTCGTCGGTCGGTGCGGAACCGCTGGAGTCCCGCTACACCAAACCGCGGTCCGTCACGCGCGGCCACTGGCGCGGCACCGGCGTGCTGAAGCTGGCCCGGCCCGGTCAGCCCTGGTCGGTGTGGCTGTTCTGGGAGCCGGGCTGGCAGTTCAAGAACTGGTACGTCAACCTGGAGCAGCCGCTGGCCCGCTGGGCCGGCGGAGTGGACTCGGAGGACCATTTTCTGGACATCTCCGTGCACCCCGACCGCAGTTGGCGGTGGCTCGACGAGGACGAGTTCGCGCAGGCGCAGCGGGACGGGCTGATGGACGCGGAGACGGCCGCGGCGGTGCGGACGGCGGGCCTGGCCGCGGTGGCCGCCGTCGAGGCCTGGGAGGCGCCCTTCTCGGCCGGCTGGCAGCACTGGCGCCCGGACCCGACCTGGGCGGTACCGTCACTGCCGAAGGACTGGGACCGTACGCCCGCGCACGTGTCCTCATGAGACCCTTGATGCGCCCCCGGCCCACAACCGTAGGATCGTCCTCCGCAAGGAAGCGTGAGCACAACTCCCGGATCATGCGCCGGGCTTGACCGAACGTCACCGAGGGGCGGCAGGACGTGAGCGAGGGGTACGAGGGCAACACCGGCGAGCGGCCCGCGGGCCGCAGACCGTTCGCCGGTGGCACAGGAACAGCCTCCAGCCACGCCGAAATTCCGTTCCTGGGACACGTAATCCGGGTATCGGCACTTCGGCGGGACCACCTGCGCGCCCGGCGCGCAGCCCCGGACGGACGGATTCGACACGCGTGACGGAGCACCCCACCTCCTACGAGCGCCCACAGCCGGGCGCCGACCCCGCGGAGGCCCGCGGGGCGCTCCTGCGTACCCCGCAGCCGCAGCTGCAGGCGCCGGGACAACCCCAGCCCTGTCCGCGCGGCGGCACCGCCTTACCGGCACAGGCCCGCACGGGCGAGACGCCCTCCGGCCCCGGTACCAGCACGTCCGAGGAGCACTCCGTCAACGGCCCCGAGCACGCCCAGCCCACCAGCGCTGAGCCCGATCCGCACCGGCCGCGCCCCGTCCCCGAGGGCATTCCGCCGCAGCCCGGCGCCGAGCCGGAGCGGGTGGCGAGCGCGCAGGAGCGGCGTACCGGACGCGGGCTGCCGCCGGGCCGGCCGATGCCGATGCGGCGGGACGGCGACCGGCTGCGCTTCGTGGGCGCCGCGACCCGGCGGATCGCCCGGGGCATCGACCTGGACGAGATCGTGATGGGGCTGTGCCGGGCGACCGTGCCGACCTTCTCGGACGCGATCCTGGTCTATCTGCGCGACCCGCTGCCGGTCGGCGACGAGCGTCCCGTCGGCCCGGTGGTGCTGCGGCTGCGCCGCACCGACCGGATCCCTGAGGAGCGGGACAGCGACGGCGGCTTCCTGCCGGTACCGGTCCCGGAGCCGGATCCGGCCGACCTCGGCCTGGCCGCGCTCACCGCGGAGCTGTGCGAGGTGCGGCCGGGCGGCGCGCTGAACGAGGTGCTGCGGGGCGTACGGCCGGTTTTCGCCGACTCCCCCGCGGCGCGCGCGGCGCTGCCCGAGCTCCTCGGTGAGGGCAGCGAGTCGCTCGTCCCCGGCGCCCAGCACGCGATCCTCGCCCCGCTGCGCGGCCGGCGCCGGGTGATCGGCGCGGCCCTCTTCCTGCGCCGCCCGGAGCGGCCGGCGTTCGAGGCCGACGACCTGCTGGTCGCCGCCCAGCTGGCCACGCACAGCGCGCTCGGCATCGACAAGGCGGTGCTGTACGGCCGGGAGGCCTACATCGCCGACGAGCTGCAGCGGACCATGCTGCCGGAGAACCTGCCGAGCGCGACGGGTGTGCGGCTGGCGTCCCGCTATCTGCCGGCCGCCGAGACGGCCCGGGTGGGCGGCGACTGGTACGACGCGATCCCGCTGCCCGGGAGCCGGGTGGCGCTGGTCGTCGGTGACGTCATGGGCCACTCGATGACGTCGGCGGCCATCATGGGCCAGCTGCGGACGACCGCGCAGACGCTGGCGGGCCTCGATCTGCCGCCGCAGGAGGTCCTGCACCACCTGGACGAGCAGGCCCAGCGGCTCGGCTCCGACCGGATGGCGACCTGCCTGTACGCCGTGTACGACCCGGTGTCGCACCGCATCACCATCGCCAACGCCGGCCATCCGCCGCCGGTGCTGCTGCACCTGGGCGGCCACGCCGAGGTGCTGCGGGTGCCGGCCGGGGCGCCGATCGGCGTCGGCGGGGTCGACTTCGAGGCGGTGGAGCTGGACGCGCCGGCCGGGGCGACGCTGCTGCTGTACACCGACGGTCTCGTGGAGTCCCGGCTGCGGGACGTGTGGACCGGCATAGAGCAGCTGCGGGAGAAGCTCGCCGCGACGGCGCAGCTGACGGGGCCGGACCATCCGCCGCCGCTCGAAGCGCTGTGCGACGAGGTGCTCGACATGCTCGGGCCGGGTGACCGCGACGACGACATCGCGCTGCTCGCGGCCCGGTTCGACGGGATCGCGCCGAGCGACGTGGCGTACTGGTTCCTGGAGCCGGAGGACGCGGCGCCGGGGCGGGCCCGGCGGCTCGCGCGGCGGGCGCTGGCCCGCTGGGGGCTCGAGGAACTGACCGACTCCGTGGAGCTGCTGGTCAGCGAGGTCGTGACGAACGCGGTGCGGTACGCGTCGCGGCCGGTGACGTTGCGGTTGCTGCGGACCGATGTGCTGCGCTGCGAGGTCGGGGACGACGTGCCCCAGCTGCCGCGGCTGCGGCAGGCCCGCGCGACGGACGAGGGCGGCCGGGGGCTGTACCTGGTGAACCGGCTGGCACGGCGGTGGGGGGCGACGCGGCTGAGTACCGGCAAGGTGGTGTGGTTCGAGCTGAACAGGTAGCGCGGTAGGGGCTGCTCGGGGTCGCCCGGGAGCTGCGGGCCGGTCGCGCGGTTCCCCGCGCCTCTCCAGGGCGCTACGGCCGGCGCCCTGAAGGGCCGGTGGGAACTGCGCGAGCGACCACGACGCTCCCGCACCCGGCGGTGTGCCGGGTGCGGGGGGGCTCGGCTACTGCTCGTCCGCCGGATTCAGCGGATTGTCCGTGATGCCGCCCGTCGGGCTCTGCGACGGGCTCGACGGGGCGCTGGTCGTCGGATCCGGGGACTTCGTCGGGGTCTGGGACGGCGTCTGGGACGGCGTCTGCGACGGGGACGCGGACTTCGTCGGGGTCTGGGACGGGGTCTGCGAGGGCGTCTCGGACGGGGACTCGCTGATGCTCGGGGTGTCCGTCGGCTTGACGGCCGCGCCCAGCTCCGTGTTCAGGTCGAACTTCGCCTTCTTCGTGACGCCGAAGGTGTACGTCGCCCAGATCTGCGCCGGGTAACCGCCACCGTTGATACGGCCGGTGCCGGGGATCAGGCCGGTGGCGCCGGTGAGGGGGACCTGGTTGTGGGTCTTGGCGTCCTCGCCGAACAGCCCGACCGAGGTCACCAGGTCGGGCGTGTAACCGGTGAACCAGGCCGACTTGTTGTTGTCGGACGTACCCGTCTTGCCGGCCACCTGCTGCCCCTTGCGCAGCGGGTTCTGGGCCACCGACACCTTGGCCGTGCCGTCGTCGACCACGCCGGTCAGCACCGACGTCACCTGGTCGGCCGCCTCGGCGCTGATCACCTGCTCGCCGATGGGGTCCGGCAGGTCGACCTTGCGCCCGGTCTTCTCCGCAGACGCGAGGATCGTCGGGGTGACCTTCCGGCCGTGGTTGTCGAGCGTGGCGTACACCGAGGCCATCTCCAGCGGGCTCGCGCCCATGCTGCCCAGGGTCATCGCGGGCACCGCCTGGAGGTTTTCGGTGTCCAGGCCGAGGTCGTCGGCGGTCTTCAGCACGTTCTTCATGCCGACGTCCACGCCCATCTGCGCGAACACCGAGTTGACGGACTTGTTCATCGCCGTCTGCACGGTGATGTTGCCGTAGTCCGCGTCGTCCTCGTTCGGCGGGGCGAAGGCGATGTCGCTGCCCTTGACGGGACGGCCGCTGGTGCCGTCGTAGATCGTGTCGGCGTTGATGTCCTTGCCGTTCTGCGTCTTGGCGTCCTGGTCGAGCGCGGCGGCGAGGATGATCGGCTTGAAGGTGGACGCCGGCTGGTAGTCGGCGCGGGTGGCGTTGTTCGTGTAGTGCTTGTAGTAGTCGATGCCGCCGTACAGGGCGAGGACCTTGCCGGTCTTGGGGTCGACGGAGACGGCACCGGCCTGGACGTTCTTGTCGACCTTGCGCTTCTTGCCGTCGAGCTTGCTGGTGAGCTGGCTCTTGACGGCCGCCTCCAGCTTGGCCTGCTTCTTCGGGTCGATGTTCAGGGTGATCGTCCAGCCCTGGTCGACGACCTGGGCCTCGGCCTGGGACCGGGTGATGTTCTGCGACTTCATCAGCTGGTTCTCCAGCTGGGTGTTGGCCAGGTCGACCAGGTAGCCCTTCTGGCCCTCCAGACCGGACGCGGGCTTCGGGTCCTTGGGGATCGGGAACTTCATGGCGTCGCGCGCGGACTTGTCCAGCCACTTCTGGCCGACCATGTTGTCCAGGACGTAGTTCCAGCGGGCCTGCACCAGCTTCTTGCCGACAGGACCCGCCACCGCCCAGTCGTACTGGCTGGGCGCCTGCAGCAGCGCGGCCAGGTAGGCGCCCTGCTCGACCGAGAGCTTGTCGGCGTCTACGCGGTAGTAGGCCTGGGCGGCGGCCTGTATGCCGTAGGCGCCGCGGCCGTAGTAGCTGGTGTTGATGTAACCGGCGAGGATGTCGTCCTTGGACTTCTCGCGGTCCACCTTCAGCGAGATGACCAGTTCCTTCAGCTTGCGGGTGACGGTCTGGTCCTGGTCGAGGTAGTAGTTCTTGACGTACTGCTGGGTGATCGTGGACCCGCCCTGGGTGCCGCGGCCCCGCGCGGTGTTGTAGAGGCCGCGGGCCATGCCCCTGAGGTCGATGCCGTTGTCCGTGTAGAAGGTCTTGTTCTCCGCGGCGACGAAGGTGTGCTGGACGGCCTTCGGGACCTTGGAGAGGTCGACGATCTCGCGGTTGACGGTGCCCTTGCGGGCCAGGACCGAGCCGTCGCTGTACTTGTAGACGTTGCTCTGCGTCTGCGCGAGCGCGTTGCCCTCGGGGACGCTCACCATCATGTACAGCGCGATGAAGGAGCCGATGCCCAGCAGGCAGACGGTGAAGAACGCGCCGAGCATCCTTTTCCAGGTGAACAGTCTGCGTATGCGGCCCCTGGCGGGCTTGCCCGGCGCACCGGGCCTGCCGGGCGGCTTGGCGGCGGCCCGCCGGCGCTCCGCGCGGGTGGCGCCCTCGGCGGCCGCGGCGGCCGGCGACTCGACGGTCGTGCTGGTCCCGCTCTCCGCCCGCGTGTCGGGCGCGGCCTGCTGGGACGTACGGTTCCGGGGCGCGGCGCGGCGGCCGCCACGCTGTCGCGCTCTTCTCTCGTCCGCTCGTCCCATGAGTCCGTCTGCTCCGCTTCGTCTCGGCTGTCACACGTGTGTACGGGTGTCACACAGGTACGTGGCTCAGGTCAGTCCAGAAAGCTAACACCGCTCTCTATGACAAAGGCCGCACGATCTGTCCTTTTTCGGACGTGACAATCAGCACCCCCACCCAACGGAACCGACGATCGGAGGGCGCGGAGGGTTGCCCGGAGCTGCCGAGTGATATCACTTCGATAAAGCAATGACGTCCGGGATTGCACGGCCGGCCGGGCTCGTCCGGCCGTGCGCCTCGTGGGATCTCAGCCTGCCAGCGCCGCCTTGAACCCCTGCCGCCAGGACGGATACCGCGGTTCCCAGCCCAGTTCCCGCTTGGCCTTGGCGTTGGAGAAGCCGCGGCCCTGGGTCATGACGACGACCGCCTGCTCGCCGGCCAGGAGCCGGGCCAGCCACACCGGCACCCGCAGCGGCCGCTTCGCCCCGGCGCACTCGGCCAGGTACGGCAGCCACTCGGCGGCCGGCGCCGGTTCGTCGTCGACGATGTTGAACACGCCCCGCGCCTTCCGCTCCACCGCGAGGACGGTCGCGCTCGCCGCGTCGTCGAGGTGGATCCAGCTGCTGTAGCCGGTCGCGCGGCCGACCAGGGGGTACTGGCGCTTGCGGACCAGCTCGACCTGGTCGTCGATGGCGCCGGGCCCGTAGAAGGCGCCGTAGCGCAGGGCCGCGCCGCCGGCCCGCAGGACCGCCTCCTCCAGGTGGCGCAGCGCGAGCATCCCCCGGTGCGCGGCGGTGCCCGGCAGCAGGTCCAGCGGGTCCTCCTCCGTCTTCACCCAGCCACCCTCGCGGATGCCGTTCCAGCTGGCGTGGCTCTGTGCGACGACGTGTTTCACGCCGGCCGCCTCGGCGGCGGCGAGCAGGTGGTCCGTGCCCTCGGTGCGCAGCCGGTTGGTGAGGGCGAACCAGCGGTCGGGATGCTTGATGTCGGGCTTGCCGGCGTGCGCCATGGAGATCGCGGTCAGCTGATGGACGACGACGTCCGGGCGGGCCGCGGCCACCGCCGCGCCGACCGACGCCGCGTCCAGGCCGTCCATCACGACCCCCTGCGCGCCCAGTTCCGCCAGGAGCCCGAGCCTGGCCGCGCCGGTCGTGGTGGCCGTCACCTGATGCCCTCGCGCCACCAGCTGCGGTACCAGCCGCCGCCCCAGAACCCCGCTGCCCCCTGCCACGAACACCCTCACGGCCATCACCTTCCTGATCCGACCCGATGCGACCCGATCCGACTCGACGCGGGAGACCCGCTGCCGGACCGGAGACGAGACGGGCACCGCCGCTGTGACACCGCGCTGTCGCAGAACCGTGACAATCGACCCTCACCTGCGGCTCCGTACAGCGGGCCATGATCTACACACAGCGCGTATACACGCGACGTATACACCATGTGTAGAGTCCTCCCCATGTCCATCGGTCACACCCTCCTGGGGCTCCTGGAGTCCGGCCCGCGCCACGGTTACGACCTCAAGCGGGCCTTCGACGAGAAGTTCGGTCACGACCGGCCGCTCCACTACGGCCAGGTCTATTCGACGATGTCCCGGCTGCTGAAGAACGGGCTCGTGGAAGTCGACGGCATCGAGGCCGGCGGCGGACCCGAGCGCAAGCGGTACGCCATCACCGACGCCGGGGTCACCGACGTCGAGCAGTGGCTGGCGACCCCCGAGAAGCCGGCGGAGTACCTCCAGTCGACCCTCTACACCAAGGTCGTGCTCGCGCTGCTGACGCACCGGAACGCCGGCGACATCCTCGACAGCCAGCGCTCCGAGCACCTGCGCAGCATGCGCATCCTCACCGACCGCAAGCGCCACGGCGACCTCGCGGACCAGCTCGTCTGCGACCACGCCCTGTTCCACCTGGAGGCCGACCTGCGCTGGCTGGAACTGACCGCGGCCCGGCTCGACAAGCTCCGTGCGGAGGTGACCAGGTGAACGCCCCCGCCGGTTCGCTGCTCGCGGCCGAGAACCTCCACAAGGCCTACGGCCCGACCGTCGCCCTCGACGGGGCCGAGTTCTCCATACACCCGGGCGAGGTCGTCGCCGTGATGGGGCCGTCCGGCTCCGGCAAGTCGACGCTGCTGCACTGCCTCGCCGGGATCGTGCCGCCCGACTCCGGGTCGATCATGTACGCGGGCCGCGAGATGGCCACCATGAACGACACCGAACGCAGCGCGCTGCGGCGCAGCGAGTTCGGGTTCGTCTTCCAGTTCGGCCAGCTGGTGCCCGAGCTGACCTGCGTGGAGAACGTCGCGCTGCCGCTGCGGCTGAACGGCACCTCCCGCAAGGAGGCCGAGCGGGCCGCGCTGGGCTGGATGGAGAAGCTGGAGGTCGACGACCTCGCGAAGAAGCGTCCCGGCGAGGTCTCCGGCGGTCAGGGGCAGCGGGTCGCGGTGGCCCGCTCGCTGGTGACCGGTCCCCGGGTGCTGTTCGCTGACGAGCCGACCGGCGCGCTCGACTCGCTCAACGGCGAGCGGGTGATGGAGCTGCTGACGGACGCCGCCCGCTCCACCAACGCGGCCGTCGTCCTCGTCACGCACGAGGCTCGGGTGGCCGCCTACTCCGACCGCGAGATCGTCGTACGGGACGGGAAGTCCCGGGACATGGAGCGGGCGGTATGAACGTCAGGCAGTGGTCCAGGGATCTGGCCATGGGGGTCCGGTTCGCCTTCGGGGGCGGCCGCGAGGGCTGGTTCCGGGCCGCGATGACGGCGGTGGGCGTGGGCCTGGGGGTGGCGCTGCTGCTGCTCACCACGGCCGTCCCGAACGCGCTGGCCGTACGCCACCAGCGCGACGTGGCACGGGCGGACTACACATACGTCTTCGGCCACCCCTTGAAGGCCGGCGAGAAGACGTTCGTCATCGCGGACATCGAGACTCCCTACCGCGGCGCCGACATCCGCGGCCGGATGATCCAGCGGGAGGGCGCGAAGGCGCCGGTGCCGCCCGGACTCACCGAGTACCCGGCGCCCGGCGAGATGGCCGTCTCGCCCGCGCTGAAGCGGCTGCTCGACTCCGCGGACGGAGCGCTCCTGCGGGCCCGGCTGCCGTACCGGATCAGCGCCACCATCGCGGAGAGCGGACTGACCGGCTCGCAGGAACTCGCCTACTACGCGGGCTCCGCCGACCTCGCGGCCCACATCCACCCGCCGGACGTGGCCCGGATCGACCACTTCGGCAGCCCCCGGTCCCCGGACGCGGAGAGCGACCCGGTCCTCACGCTGCTCGTCCTCGTGGTCTTCGTGATCCTGCTGATGCCGGTCGCCGTGTTCGTCGCGGCCGCCGTCCGCTTCGGCGGCGAGCGCCGCGACCGTCGCCTGGCCGCGCTGCGGCTGGTCGGCTCCGACGGCCGGATGGTCCGGCGGATCGCGGCCGGCGAGGCGATGGCGGGCGCTCTGCTCGGACTCGTCCTCGGCCTCGGCTTCTTCCTGGTCGGCCGTCAGCTCGCGGGCAACGCCGAGGTGTTCGGCACCAGCGTGTTCCCGAGCTATCTCAACCCCTCCCCCGTGCTGGCCGCGCTGGTGGCGGTCCTGGTCCCGGCGGCGGCCGTGCTGGTGACCCTGTTCACCCTGCGCGGGGTGATCATCGAGCCGCTCGGCGTGGTGCGCACGGCGAAGCCCACCCGCCGCCGGCTGTGGTGGCGGCTGCTCCTCCCGGTGGCCGGCCTGGCGGCGCTCTACCCGATGATCGGACAGGGCCGCGGCGGTGGCGACTTCAACCAGTACCTGGTGACCGGCGGCGTCCTGCTCCTCCTGGTCGGCATCACGGCGCTGCTGCCGTGGGTCGTGGAGACGGTCGTCGGCCGGCTCGGCCGGGGCGCGGTGGCCTGGCAACTGGCCGTCCGGCGACTGCAGCTGAGCAGCGGTACGGCGGCCCGCATGGTCAACGGCATCGCGGTGGCGGTGGCCGGTGCGATCGCGCTCCAGATGGTCTTCGCCGGTGTCGAGGCCGACTACACCAAGCAGACCACCAACGACCTCGACCGCGCACAGATGTCGGTCCAGGTGCCGAACGGCGTCCCGGTGCCCGAGGTGGCCCGGGCCATGACGGCCACCAAGGGTGTACGGAAGGTGGTCTCGATCGCCGACGGCCAGGTCGGCGACCGGAAGAAGGACCCGAGCCAAACGGGCCAGGTGAGCGTGGGCAGTTGCGCCTCGCTGCGAGAGGTCGCGACCCTGCCGTCCTGCCACGACGGCGACGCCTTCGTGGTGCAGGGGTCCGACAGCGACTCCGAGACGACGAAGCTGCTGGCGGCCGGCGAGAAGCACGGCCGGACGCTGTACCTCGACCCCTCCTACTCCGGCGACACCGAAGGCTCCCCGAGCCGCTGGACGGTGCCGGCGAGGCTGAAGCAGGCCGAGACCCGAGAGGACCCCACCGGCTACAAGCGCGGTGGATTCCTGCTCACCCCGGGCGCGCTGCCGCAGGGCGCCAGTACGGCGGTGCAGGGCGTCGTCTATCTGTCCATCGACTCCGCGGTCCGCGACGCCCACGAGTACGTGATCAACACGGCGGTCCGGATCGACCCGCTGATGCACGCGGAGACGCTGACCTCGATCGAGCGGAACGGCCAGTTCGAGTCCATCCGCACCGGGCTGCTCGTAGGCGCGGCCGCCGTACTGGCGCTGATCGGTGCGAGCCTGCTGGTCAGTCAGCTGGAGCAGCTGCGCGAGCGCAAGAAGCTGCTGTCGGCCCTGGTCGCCTTCGGCACCCGGCGCCGCACGCTGAGCCTGTCGGTGCTGTGGCAGACGGCGATCCCGGTCGGGCTCGGCCTGCTGCTGGCCGGTGTGGTGGGGCTGGCGCTCGGCACGGTGCTGCTGAAGATGGTCGGCTCCACGGTGCGCGTGGACTGGCCGGGTGTGCTGGCGATGACCGGCTTCGGTGCGGCGGTCGTCCTCGCGGTGACCCTGCTCAGCCTGCCGCCGCTGGTGCGGCTGATGCGCCCGGACGGCCTGCGCACCGAGTAGCCGCTGTCAGCAGCCGGCGCCGAGGACCCGGACGGGCAGCGGCCGCAGTGCCTCGCGCAACGCGGCCGCCAGCTCCCGGTACTCGGCGCCGCGCGCTGCCCCGGCACGCGCCGCGAGGGCGATCCGGCGGCTCGGCGCGGGCTCCGCGAAGGAGCCGGTGCGAAGCTGGTCGCTGCGGCTGGTCTCGACCCTGACGGCGGTGTGCGGCAGCAGGGTGCAGCCGAGACCGCCGGCGACCAGCTGGACGAGGGTGGCGAGCCCGGCGGCCGTGGTGGTCACCGCGACGTCCTCGCGGCCCGCCTCCCGGCAGATGTCCAGGGCCTGGTCGCGCAGGCAGTGCCCCTCGTCAAGGAGCAGCAGGTTCAGCTCCTTGAGCGCCTCGCGGGCGATGCCGGTACGGCCGCCGAGCGGATGCCCGAGGGGCGTGACGAGCACGAAGTCCTCGTCGAACAGCGGAAGTTCGACGATCCCGGAGATGCCGAGCGGGACCGCGAGCAGCAGCAGGTCGAGCCGGCCGGCGGCGAGCCCGTCCAGGAGGCTGGCGGTCTGCTCCTCGTGGACCTGGAGGTCGAGGTCCGGATAGCGGTCGTGGACCAGTGCGAGGACGGTCGGCAGCAGATACGGCGCGACGGTGGGGATCACCCCGAGCCGCAGCGCGCCGGTGAACGGCGCCCGCACCGCCTCCGCCTCCGCCAGCAGCGCCTGCACGCCGTCCAGCACCTCCCTCGCCCGTACGGCGAGCCGCGCGCCGGCCGGCGACAGCAGCACCTTACGGGTGGTCCGTTCGAGCAGCGTGACGCCGAGGGTCTCCTCGAGGGCCGCGACGGCCCCCGAGAGCGCGGGCTGGCTCATGCCTATCGCGGCCGCCGCGTCCCGGAAGTGCAGGTGCTCGGCGACGGCGGCGAAGGCGCGCAGCTGCGCGAGACTGGGCTGCCGCCGCCTGCCGCCGGCCCCGCCTCCGCCCCCGGTACCGTTCCCCAGGGAATTACCCACAGCCACTGATAGCCACCTCCGATCAACCCGACCGAGTGTAGCTATTTCAGGAATCAATGCACCTTGTGCCACGATCGGCGGCGTCCAACCCATCGGAGCCGGCCCCGCGATCCGGGGTGGCTCCGCGCTGCAAGGAGAGCGTGTGCTCACTGTCGGTGACAAGTTCCCCGAGTTCGAACTGACCGCCTGCGTCTCGCTGGAGAAGGGCAAGGAGTTCGAGACGATCACCCACAAGACCTACCAGGGTTGGAAGGTGGTCTTCGCGTGGCCCAAGGACTTCACCTTCGTGTGCCCCACCGAGATCGCCGCGTTCGGCAAGCTGAACGAGGAGTTCGCCGACCGCGACGCGCAGATCCTCGGTTTCTCCGGTGACTCCGAGTTCGTCCACCACGCCTGGCGCAAGGACCACGACGACCTGCGCGAGCTGCCGTTCCCGATGATGGCCGACTCGAAGCACGAGCTGATGCGCGACCTCGGCATCGAGGGCGAGGACGGCTTCGCCAAGCGCGCGGTGTTCATCGTCGACCAGAACGACGAGATCCAGTTCTCCATGGTGACCGCGGGCTCGGTGGGCCGTAACCCCAAGGAGGTCCTGCGGGTCCTCGACGCGCTCCAGACGGACGAGCTCTGCCCGTGCAACTGGAGCAAGGGCGAGGACACCCTCGACCCGGTCGCGCTCCTCGCGGGTGAGTGACCCGTGTCCCTCGACAACCTCAAGTCCCGTGTCCCTGACTACGCCAAGGACCTGAAGCTCAACCTGGGGTCGGTCATCGGCAACTCGGAGCTGCCGGCCCAGCAGCTGTGGGGCACGGTCCTGGCGACCGCCATCGCCGCCCGTTCCCCGATCGTGCTGCGCGAGCTGGCGCCGGAGGCGAGGGCGAACCTCACGCCCGAGGCGTACACGGCGGCCAAGGCCGCGGCCGCGGTGATGGCGATGAACAACGTCTTCTACCGCACCCGCCACCTGCTCTCCGACCACGAGTACGGCACCCTGCGCGCGGGGCTGCGGATGAACGTCATCGGCAACCCCGGCGTCGACAAGGTCGACTTCGAGCTGTGGTCGTTCGCGGTGTCCGCGGTCAACGGCTGCGGGATGTGCCTGGACTCCCACGAGCAGGTGCTGCGCAAGGCCGGGGTCGGCCGTGAGGTGATCCAGGAGGCGTTCAAGATCGCTTCGGTGGTCCAGGCGGTTGGCTCCACCCTGGAAGCCGAAGCCGTGCTGGCCGAGTTCGAGTAGGCGGCGTCGCCCTGTGGACCCCGCTCACCTCTTGTGGGCGGGGTCTTCCGCATCCCTGGGAGCTGCGCCCCCAGACCCCCCTCCGGCCTGAACGGTCTCGTCCTCAGGCGCCGGACGGGCTGATGCGTGCGGCTGGTCGCCGTCGCCGGGTGCCGGAGGGACTGGGTTGTGCGGCTGATCGTCGTCGAGGACCGGACGGGCCGGATCATGCGGCCGGCCGGCGTCGCCGGGCTCGGTGGCCTCGTAGCGGTCGTGCGAGTAGTGGTGCAGATAGCTGACCACCGTGTTCGTCACCGCCACCAGCGGTACCGCCACGACCGCGCCGCCGATGCCCGCCACCATGCCGCCCGCCGCGACCGTGAGGACCACCGCGAGGGGATGGACCCGGACCGCCCGGCCGAGGATGAACGGCTGGAGGATGTGGCCCTCGATCTGCTGGACCGCGAGGACCACGGCCAGGGTCATGACCGCGGCGAAGACGCCCTGGGTGACCAGCGCCACGATCACCGCCAGGGCGCCGGAGGCGACGGCGCCGACGAGGGGGATGAACGAGAACAGGAAGATGAAGACGGCCAGCGGCACGGCCATCGGGACGTCCAGGAAGTAGATGCCGATGCCGATGAAGATGGCGTCGATGAGGGCGACCAGGACCGTGCCCCGGACGTAGGCCGTGAGTGTGCGCCAGGCGCGCGGACCGGCGCCGGCCACCCCCTCGCGGGCGGCGGACGGCACGAGCTTCAGGAACCACTGCCAGATGCGCGCGCCGTCGTACAGCAGGAAGAGCGTGGAGAAGAAGACCAGCAGGATGCCGGTCAGGGCCTCCACGATCACCTGGACGCCCTCCAGACCGAACGAGGTGATCTGGTCGGTGTTGGCGCCGATCGCCTCGCGGAGGTTCTTGGCGATCTGGTTGATCTGCTTGTCGGTGACGTGGAAGGGACTCTTCAGCAGCCAGTTGCGCAGGTCGTCGATGCCGTTCTGGACCTGGCTGGAGAGCGTGTCGACGTTCTCCATGACCTGCCAGGTCACGAACCAGCCCATCAGGCCGATCACCACGAAGCCAGAGATGGCGGTGAGCGCGGTGGCCGGGCCGCGGGGCATGCCGTAGCGGCACAGCCGGGCGACCGTCGGCTGGAGCAGCGCGGTGATCAGCAGCGCGATGACGAAGGCGAACACGACGAGTTGGACGGCGCTGATGACGCGCATCAGGATCCAGACCGTGCCGGCCAGCACGAGCAGCCGCCAGCCGGCCTCGGCGGCGACCCGCACGCCCCAGGGGATGGCCGTCACCGGGTCCGGACGCGGCGCCGGCTTCCGGACGGGCGCGGGGGCCGGCGGGTCCGGGGCCGGGGCGGGCGCCGGCACGGGCACGGCCGGAGGGGGCGGCTCCGGCTCGGCGTGCTCCCGCTCCACCTCGGCCCGGCGCTCGTCCAACCGCTCGCCCATCTCGGTCAGTCCGGCACCGATACGGCCGAGCCACTCAGGCACGCGCGACATGATCCGCCCTTTCCCCACCACTCCCCCCTGGAGTCGTCCGCAACGACCGTACAGGGCAACAGCCCCTCCCCCTAGGACGGGAAGGGGCTGTGGAAGGTTGAGAGAGGCCGGTGCCTCTAATACCAGTGGTTCGCCTGCCAGAACGACCAGGCCTGGCAGGGGCTGCCGTACCGGGAGTTCATGTAGTTGAGGCCCCACTTGATCTGCGTGGCCGGGTTGGTCTGCCAGTCGGCGCCCGCGGAGGACATCTTGGAGCCGGGCAGGGCCTGGAAGAGACCGTAGGCGCCGGAGGAGGCGTTGACCGCCTGGTAGTTCCAGCTGGACTCGTGGTTCACGATGTTGCTGAAGCACTGGTACTGGCCGCTGGCCACCATCTGCTGCGCCATCGCCTGGATCTGCGCCACGGTGTACGAGCTCTGGACCGGGAAGCTGGACGAGGAGCGGCTGGCCGCCTGCTTCGCCTGGGCGCGCTCCTTGGCTGCCTTGGCCGCCCTCTCCGCTTCGGCCTTCTTGGCCTCGGCGGTCTTGGCCGCGGCCACCCGGGCGGCCTGCTCGGCGTCCTTCTTGGCGGACGCGTCCGCCTGGATCGCCACGGCGTCGGCCTGCTGCGTCAGGGACGCGGTCTGAACCTGGGCCTGCTGACCCGCGGGCAGGTCGGCGAGGAGCGTGGTGTCGGCTGCCGTAGCCTCGGCGTCGTTGTTGGGCTGGGCAACGCTGCCCGAGGCAACACCCACGACGCTTCCGACGGCGGTGACCGCGGTGGCGGAGGCCACTGCGAATCCCCGGACCGAGATCCGGCTCACACGGTTTCCTTCCAGCATCGCCCGCTTCGGTGACCCTGGCGGACGCAATCGTGCCCCTGGCACAGGTCTCCTCACTACTGGGTCACGGGAGACACGGGCCCGGCGGGCAGCTCCGGAAGGGAGCGCCGCGTGGTGCTCGGGCGGCATACGACGTCGCTATGGAATTAGCGGTGGTGCTTCTGTTGTTCCGTACCGCTGGGGGTACGGGTGTGTCGTATGCGGGGCCTGACAGGAGTGAGACTCTGCCGTAACCCGACGCCGGGTGGCAATTCCGAGTTGCGTGTGAAAGCTCACATCCGGTTTCTCCCTGGGGATTTCAGGAAACCACCACGCGCGAAGGCGCCGCCCGGCTAGGCTCGGGGCCTTTGCCGGACGGCGCCAACGGGTGGGCCATCAGCCCAAGTTGGACACAGGGATCAGATGGTTCAGATGTGCCCGTCCTCCAGCATTTCGGTCACAAGGGCGGCGATCTGGGACCTCTCGGACCGGGTGAGGGTGACGTGCGCGAACAGCGGATGCCCCTTCAGCTTCTCCACCACGGCGACCACACCGTCGTAGCGGCCGACCCGCAGATTGTCCCTTTGCGCCACATCGTGGGTCAGAACGACCCGCGAGTTCGCGCCGATCCGGGACAGAACGGTCAGCAGGACGTTCCGTTCCAGCGACTGGGCCTCGTCCACGATCACGAACGCGTCGTGCAGGGAGCGGCCGCGGATGTGGGTGAGCGGCAGCACCTCCAGCATCCCGCGCGCGGTGACCTCCTCGATGACCTCGCGGCTGGTGACCGCCGAGAGGGTGTCGAAGACCGCCTGCGCCCAGGGGCTCATCTTCTCCGCCTCGGAGCCTGGCAGATAGCCCAGCTCCTGGCCGCCGACCGCGTACAGCGGGCGGAAGACCATCACCTTCTGGTGCTGGCGGCGCTCCAGGACCGCCTCCAGGCCCGCGCACAGCGCCAGCGCGCTCTTGCCGGTGCCGGCCCGGCCGCCCATCGACACGATCCCGACGTCCGGGTCGAGCAGCAGGTCCAGCGCGATGCGCTGCTCGGCGCTGCGGCCCTTGATGCCGAACGCCTCGCGGTCGCCGCGCACCAGGCGGATGTTGCCCTCCGCGGTCACCCGGCCGAGCGCCTTGCCGCGCTCCGACTGGATGGTCAGGCCGGTGTGCACGGGGAGGTCGGAGGCCTCCGGGACGTACACGTGCCCTTCCTCGAAGAGGACGTCCACCTGCTCGCCGGGCAGGGTCAGTTCGGACATTCCGGTCCAGCCGGAGGAGTCCGTGATGGCGAGCTCGGCGCGGTACTCCTCCGCGAGGAGCCCGACCGACGACGCCTTGATCCTGAGCGGCAGGTCCTTCGAGACGACGGTGACGTCGTACCCCTCGGCCTGCAGGTTGCGGGCCACCGCGAGGATGCGGGAGTCGTTGTCCCCCAGGCGGTAGCCGCTCGGCAGCACGCTGGGGTCCGAGTGGTTGAGCTCGACACGGATGGTGCCGCCGAGGTCCCCGATCGGGATGGGGGCATCGAGGCGGCCGTGCCGGACCCGGTAGTCGTCGAGCAGGCGCAGCGCCTGCCGGGCGAAGTAACCGAGTTCGGGATGGTGCCGCTTGGCCTCCAGTTCCGTGACCACGACGATCGGGAGCACTACCTCGTGCTCCTCGAAGCGGGTCATGGCGTTCGGGTCGGCCAGCAGGACGCTGGTGTCGAGAACATAGGTGCGCCGGTCGGACTTGCGGCGCGCTGTGCTGGTCACCACGGAAGGACGTACCCCCTCGGATGAGGTCGGGGAGCGACGAAGGCAGAGCTGGGCCGGGAGGGCGGGAAGAACCCGACCGGTTGACGGCCACCCTGCACGGGCCGAAAACCGGCCCCCCGCTGCTTCTTCCGTGCCGTGACCGCACGGTCGGGCTGGTGCAAAGGGCCTCCCGGGTGGACGGCCCCGAGCCGCCCACTGAGATCCGATGCCCGGGGTTCGGGCGTCGACCTGTCTGGCTTATGCCCTCGAACATGCGCCGCCATGCCACGGTCCGCAACGACGCGCAGGTGAACTCCGTGTTACTCGCGCCCCCATATGGGTGATTTACGCCTCATGGGTGGCATGGGGTCATCCACCGTGACGACGCGGTCATCCAGCGTGGCGCAGGTGCCAGGGGCCGTATGCCGCGTTGGCGTCCGCCGTCAGGATGACGTCACCCGCCGTAGCGGCGGTGCCGGGCCGCGTAGTCGCGCATGGCGCGCAGGAAGTCGACCTTGCGGAACGCGGGCCAGAAGACCTCGCAGAAGTAGTACTCGGAGTGGGCGGTCTGCCAGAGCATGAATCCGGACAGCCGCTGCTCGCCGCTGGTGCGGATCACCAGGTCGGGGTCGGGCTGGGCACCGGTGTAGAGGTGACGGCCGATCATGTCGACGTCGACGGCGTCGGCGAGGTCCTCCATCGGGACGCCCTTGTCGTGGGCGTCCAGGATCATCGAGCGGACGGCGTCGGCGATCTCCTGGCGGCCGCCGTAGCCGATGGCCACGTTCACCAGTATTCCGTCGACGTGCGCGGTGGCCTCCTCGGCCTCCTTCAGCGCGGTCTGCATCGGGGTGGGCAGCAGGTCGGGGGTGCCGACGTGGTGGACGCGCCAGCGGCCGTCGGCGGCGAGGGTGCGGACGACGTCCTCGATGATGCCGAGGAGCGGGACCAGTTCCTCCTTGGCGCGGTCGAAGTTGTCGGTCGACAGCAGCCACAGGGTGACGACCTCGACGTCGGTCTCGGAGCACCAGCCGAGGAACTCCTCGATCTTCTCCGCGCCGGCGCGGTGACCGTGCACCGTGCTGGATCCCGCGGCCTTCGCCCAGCGCCGGTTGCCGTCCATGATGACGCCGATGTGCTTGGGCACCTGAGCGTGGTCCAGGTGGCCTTCCACCCGGCGCGCGTAGAGCCTGACGAGCAGGCCGCGCAGCTTGTCGCGCAGGTTCACTTGAAGTCCGCCCCTCGTGATTCGGATGCGTGGGGTCCGCCCGCCGAAGCCTACCCCGCGGGGAGTTGGGGGAGGCGCGGCAGGGAAGGGCCCTCATGGGGCGGGGGTTCCGGTCGCGCGCGGCCGCGGGTTGGTCGCGGCTGGTCGCGCACTTCCCGGCGCGCCTTCGGGGTGCGACCCCGAGGCGGTTGGGAAGCGGGGAAAAAAAACGGGCCGGTCCGTGGGGGGGAGACGGACCGGCCCGAGGGGGGGGCTCCACCATAACCCTTCGTAAGTGATGCTGCGTGCATCAGCGCGCATCAACTACGCTCCGGAGTCGTCCGGCGACGCCCCGGTGGGCCCGAAACGCTGGATTCGAGGGTCCCGCGTGGCCGATTCGCAGCGGAATCCCAGGAAAAGTAGCCGCTTACGGGGAGATCAAGAGGGTTTGAGCCGTCTTGTGGACACCTCGGCGTGTTGTTCGCCCATCCCCCCGACGGGCTACCCGGGGTGTGAACAGCGCCTTGACGGGAGCGAGTGGGGCGTCGCGGCACCGCGCAGCCCCCTCCACTGCGCGGTACCGCCCGCGCAGCTTTGCTCACGCGAATTGCCTTGGTCTGAACTTACGTGAGCCGATCGGGTGACACGAAGCGAAAGGGGTAACGATGTGAGAACACTGTGAAAATGAGAGGTGAACAGAGAGACCCACTCTTCACTCATGTACAGAACCAGGATGTGGAGCACCACTTGGCCACATTTGTGATCAACGCCCCGTAGTGCCCCATCTTGATCGCTCCGCCTTCCGCCCCGCCGGGCGGGTGTCCGGAACCCCGGGCGGCGGTTCTTGGCCATTCTTCGCCGCCTGGCATTCCAAGGCCGGTGGATCAGGTCCGGAGCGCCGGTCTGCGGACGTCGAAGAGGTGCCGGGAGCTGTGCGCCACGAAGCGTCCCTCCGTCTCGATCCGGCGGTGCAGGGCGCGGAGTTGGGGCTGGTAGGCCTCGACCGTGAAGCCCGGGACCAGCCACACGACCTTCCGCAGGAAGTGCACGACGGCCGCGATGTCGTGGAACTCCATCCGCAGCCGCTCCGCCCGCAGCCCGACCACCTCGAGCCCGGCCGCCTCCGCCGCGGCGCGCTCGGTGCCCGGGTGGCGGCCGCCGCGGACGGCCTCCGGCTGCGGGCCGAGGAAGAACTCGACGAGTTCGAAGACGCTGGCCGGCCCGACGTGCTGCGCGAAGTACGTGCCGCCCGGCCGCAGCACCCGCGCGATCTCGGCCCAGTGGGCCTGCACCGGATGCCTGCTGAGCACCAGGTCGAAGGTCTCGTCGGCGAACGGCAGCGGGGCGTCCTCGGGAGAGGCCACGACCACCACACCGCGGGCGCCCAGCAGCGCGCTCGCCTTCGGGACGTTCGGCGGCCAGCCCTCGGTGGCGGCGAGCAGCCCGGGCCGGCCGGGGGCGGCCGTGCCGAGGGCGAAGTCGAACACCTCGCCGCCGCCGGTCTGGATGTCGAGCGCCGCGGTGGCGCGCGCCAGCCGCTCGCCGGCCGAACGGGCGTACCCCCAGGACGGCCGCGCCTCGGTGGCCCGCCCTTCGAACCAGGAGAAGTCCCACCCCTCGGTCGGCACGGCGGCGCCCTCTGCGACGAGGTCCTCGAAGGTGCGGTGCGTCAGCTGTTCTGCCATGCCCGCAGCATCGCAGCGGACTGTCGGTCCCCGCTGCTAATTTCACCGGCCATGACGACTGACGACACGTACACGGCCGGTGAGAAGGAAATCCTGCACGCGAGCCTGGACCGGCACCGGGACGCGGTCCTGTGGAAACTGCAGGGCCTGGACGACGAGCAACTGCGGCGCCCGATGACGCCGTCGGGCACGAACCTGCTGGGGCTGGTGAAGCATCTGGCTTCGGTGGAGTACGGCTGGTTCGTCGCGGCCTTCGGCGCCGAGGTCGAGCCGCTGTGGTTCGACCCCTACACCGACGACGACCTGTCCGTCGGCCCCGGTGAGACCACCCGGCAGATCATCGACTTCTACGGCCGCGCCCGCGCCGCCTCCGACGCGGTGATCAGCGGACGCCCGCTGGACGCGCCGGGCCGCCCGGACTGGCGGGACCACGAGGTCTCGCTCCGCTGGGTCCTCGTCCACATGATCGAGGAGACGGCGCGGCACGCCGGGCACATGGACATCGTGCGGGAGCTGATCGACGGGGCGACGGGGGACCGTCCGCGCACCTGAACCACCGGCAGCGTGCCGCGCGGGCGGTCAGGGAGCCCCCGCGGCACGGTCGCGCAGGACCAGCAGCACGAACCCCTCGTCCACGGGGTGCTCGGCGCCCTCGTACGGCACGAAGCCGCTCTTCTCCAGGAGCCGTACGGAGGCGGTGTTCCCGGCGAACGGGTCGGCGAACAGCGGCCGTACCGGCTCCTCCCGGAGGAAGAGGGCGAGGGCGCGGCTGCCGATACCTCTCCCCCAGTAGGCCCGCCCGAGCCAGTACCCGGTGAACCGGCGCTCGCCCTCCCACCAGGCGACGATGTTCCCCGCGACCTCCCCGTCCGCGACGACGGTCCGCACCAGGCCGCTCGGATCCCCGAGCACCCGCTCTCTCCAGTGCCGGAGGAAGGCCTCCCGCGGCCGGGGCGTGAACCTCGACCGCCGGACGGCCTCCGGGTCGTGCTCGTACGCGAGGAACAGTTCGAGGTCGTCGTCCTGTACGGGCCGCAGCCGAACGTCGTTGGTCGTCATACCGGCGAGTGTGGCACCCGCCACTGACAACGCCGGGCGGCCTGCTCCGGCAGGCCGCTACGGCACCAGCGGCCGGACCTCCTCCGCGGTGAACCGTACGAAGCCCTCGGGATCGGGCTCGTCCGCCGTCGGCTGGAGGACGACGGTGTCGGCACCGGCCTCCAGGAGCCGCCGCACGGCCTTGGCGACGGCGTCCGCGTCGCCGGCCACACCGAGGCCGGGGACGGACTCCAGCCCGTCCGCGACGAGTTCGGCACGGAGTCGGGCGGGACCGTCGGCCCCGGTGGCGGTCAGCAGGTACACCACGACCCGGTGCGGCTCCTCCGCCCCGCGCCCCGCGGCCAGCCGCCCCTCCTCGATGAGCCGCACGGCCCGGCGCACCCCGTCGGGTGAGGTGGCGGAGGTGAGCACGGTCCCGTCGGCGGCGGCACCGGACAGCCGGAGGGTACGGGGACCCTCGGCGCCGGCGAGGATCTCGGCGGGGCCGGCGGGCGGCCAGTCGAGCGCGACGTCGTCGAGCCGGACGTACCGCCCGCCCACCGTGACCCGCTCCCCGCGCAGCAGCGCGCGCAGGGCGTCCAGATGCTCGCGCAGCAGGGTCAGCGGGGAGTCCGCGCGGGCGCCGACCTGGCCCATCCAGTCCTGCACGCCGTGGCCGACGCCGACGATCGCGCGCCCCGGGAACATCCGGTGCAGCGCGGCGACCTCCATCGCGGTGACGGCGACGTTCCGCAACGGCACCGGCAACAGCCCGACCCCGACCCGCACCCGCTCCGACCACGCGAGCGCGGCCGCCGCCGCGGAGATCCCACCCTCCCGGAAACAGTCCTCCCACAACCACAACTCCTCGAGCCCCACCCCCTCAGCGACACGAACCACGTCCCGCAACCGCTCGGGGGGAAGCTGGGGGCGGAAGACTGCACCGAGTGATGTCATGGGGGTGGTATTACCCGGGGGTGGAGCCCCGACAACTCCATCAGCCACCCGATCGTTCACCCGCTCACCGAGTCCGCGTCCGCGTCCGGCAGTCGTGCTCCGGCACGGCGGGCGCGTGCGAGTGCGGCCGGGCCTGCGCCCTGGGGGTCGGCCACTCCTCGCTTGTTCATGGGGCGCGGCTGGAGCACGTGGAGGCGACGGGGGCCGGGGGCCGCGATGACGGCGGCGAAGCGGGGGTCTCCGGCGAACCACACCTCCCTGATCTGCTGGGTCCTCTCGGTGGCGTAGCCACGTCCGAGGCGCCGTCTCCACCACATGGACCGAATGTGCACCTTCAGGATCATCGGCAGCTTCTCGTCATGGCGCTCCGGGTCGGGGAAGCTCAGCCAGACGTCCCCGGCGGTGGCTCCCGGTACCCTTCCGATCCCGTTTTCCGGCTCCTCGAACACCTGCCAGGGGTAGGCGCGCAGCAGTCGCCGCGTGCGGAAAGCCCAGGAGATGTAGGACGGCTGGAGAAACGCCCGGTAGAACGCGTAGAGCAGAGGAGCGAAGAAGAACCACAGCGTCCAGGTCGTCGACGTGGTGACGTACCAGGCCAGCAGCCCCAGCCACGCGGCGGGCCACAGGATCTGGCCCAAGAGCGCGCAGGTGACCAGCTTGGCCCAGGCGCGGCGGGTCGCGGGATCGTCCCAGGCTACGGGGTGATGCACGGGCGGCATGTCAGTCCTTGTCAGTCGCATCGTCGGACACTTCCGGAAGCGGGTTTTCGAAACCGACCGTGGCGGCGATGTCCCTGAGCAGACCGCGGTAGTGCCGGGCGTGGTCGACCGCCGTTGTGGCCAGTGAGAGCATCGCGATGCCTCGGCCGTCGAGGCACGGTACGTATGCCGTGACCTGGAGCAGTCCGCTCGGAGCACCGAGTCCCAGTTCCGGCGGCACCTTCAGACGTGTCTGGACGAGCGAGGCCGGACCGCAGGGCAGGTCCAGCATTTCGATGTGCTCGGCACTCTCCACACCGACGGCCGCCCGGCCCGCGAGGACACTGCGCGGGGCCCAGCCGGTGTCCCGTCGGGCGAGCGTGAAGAGAGACAGCAACAGTCCGCCGTCTCCCTCGTCGTCCGTGTGAAGACCGAGGCAGCAGCGCATCACCCCGGCCTCCAAGAGCAGTTGGGCCAGTCGGAGCACCGGACCGAGGCCGACCAGCGGACCGTCCGTCTGTGCCGCATCACACGCCTCCCCCAACTCGTGGAGCGGAAGGGGTACGAAGCCCGAGGGCAGCGCGAACCAGACATCGGCGTCCTCGCTCCGGGCCGAGTCGTCGATCGTGTAGGCGGCACCGCTCACGATGCTTCTCCCGCGCCACGGAGCAGGAAGTGGAGCGCACCTGCTGTCGCCGGAACGTCGACGCCCAGGGTTCTCGGTCCGTCGAGAAAGTTGGTGACCGTCTTGGCCGTGCCGTTGTCCAAGGCACCGGCAAGGCTGCTCGCCACGCCGTACACGGCCGTGCCGGCCCCCAGGATGGTCGCTGGCCTGTCGACTTTCTCGACGATCGGCGCCAGCCTTCCGCCGAGCACGCGGGGATGCGACAGCAGGCTGACCGCTCCCTCGGCCGCCGCGGCCTCCGTCCGGATCGAGACGCCCACTGTCCTGATCGAGGTCCCCGCCCTGACTCTGGCCTTGGCGATCCTCTGCCCGAGGGTCAACACGCCTTCGGCCTCACCGGCCGGTCCCGCGGTGGCGGCCAGCAGTTCGGGGGCCTTCATGGCCCCCTTGGCCACCGCCCCCAACCCCGGCAGCATCCCCAGGAAGTCGCCCGCCACGCCCAGCAGGTTGCTCCAGAAGTCGATGTCCAGTTCGCCCTTGGTGAAGCCGTCCTTCAGGGACGAGAGGACTTCGGGGTCGCTGACGCGCAGGCCGAAGGCCGCTCCGCTGAGCAGGCCCGCGGCCAGGAACAGCATCCAGGGGGCGACGGCCGTGAGGCCCAGCAGTGCGATGACGCCCAGCACGGCGGCGCACGCGCTGAGGACGTCGGGGAGGTTGTCGCCCAGCCAGTCGGTGAACTCGTCCCACGCGCTCGGCTCGTGCGGCGCCAGCCTGTGCGTGGCGTCGCCGATGTGCCGGGCCCGCCTGCGCGCGGTCTCCTCGTGCTCGCCGGCGAGAGTGCGGGCACGCTTCAGCACATCGTCCAGGTCTTCCCGCGCCGTGTGCTGGGCCGCGTGCCCCCGGGCCCGCCGCAAGGCCTCGCGCGCCTCCGCGGCCTCGCCGTCGAGCTTCCTCGCGCGCCGCTGGAACTCCTCCAGTTCCCCGGCCCAGAGGTCGAGTTGCCCGGCCGCCTTGGCGACGGAGCGGGCGCCGTTCCTGAGGTTGAGCGGCAGCGGGCCGCCCTCCAGTTGCGCACGGAAGGCGACGGCCGCGTCGCCCTCCCAGTAGCTGCCGTTCATCAGCCTGGTGACCTTGGCGTGCGCCTTCTCCATCTCCCTGGCGCAGTCGGACAGCCTGTGATGGACGTCCCGCACCAGGTCGGTACTGCCGGGCGCCGGGTCGAAGCCGAGATGGGGGTAGGGGCCGGCGACCGTCATGTGCCCCCGCCCCCGTTCCGCGCCTTCTCCAGCGCCTTCTCCAGGGCGACGTCCACCTCGTGGAAGTCGTCCTTAGCCTTCTTCGTGATGTCCGTGAGCTCGCCGATCTGCTCGGCGATCTCCTTCGCCCCGTAGCGCCACTCCTCCTGGAAGCGGTCGCAGGCCTTGTCCAGGCCGTCCGTACCGAGGCCGGCGGCACCCGCACCGCGCAACGCCTCCTGCAGGGCGGTGAACGACTCCTGCGCCCTCTTCAGTTCCTTGAAGAACCTGTCCAGTTCGGTGCCGTCGATCTTCAGCCGGTCAGCCATGTGCGTTCCTCGTGCCGGGCAGGGGGTTCACCGGGGGGCTCCAGTTCCAGGCGGGGCCAGCGGTCTCTCGTCCCGCTCAACGATCTCCGCGTGCTCCGGTGACACGTATTCGGGCTTCGGCCAGGACCTGCCGCCCGCGTTGTGGATACGGTCGGTGCGCACACCTGCGGTGCAGCCATGAAAGGGGTGGGGTGTGGGGCGCTGGCGGGACGGCCGGGGAACGTTGCTCGTGCACGGGGACGGGGACGAGGACGGGGACCCGGTGGCCGCCGTTCCCCTGGAGATCGCCACGTCGTATCGCGCCCGCACCAGAGGACTGTTGGGGCGCGACGGCCTGGACGGCGCGATCCTGCTCTCGCCCGCCAGCGGGATCCACACCTTCCGGATGCGGATGGCGATCGACGTCGCCTACCTGGACCGCCGGCTGAACGTCGTCGCCGTGCGGACGATGCCGCCGGGCCGGCTCGGCCGGCCTCGCTTCCGCTCCCGGCATGTGCTGGAGGCGGAGGCGGGGGCCATGGCCGGGTGGGGGGTGCGGGCGGGCGCGCGGGTGACGGTCGAGGTGGCGCTCAGCTCTCCGTCCGCGGGAACGTGACCTCCACCCGGCGGTTCTTCTTCCGCCCCTCCTCGGTCGAGTTGTCGGCGATCGGATACTGCTCGCCGTAGCCGCGGACGTCGAAGGTGATGTTCGGGTCGTTCAGGTCCTGGTCGAGGACGCTCTGTACGGCGTTGGCGCGCTGGCGGGAGAGGACGTCTCCGTGGGCCGAGGTGCCCAGGTTGTCGGTGAAGCCGAAGACCCGGACCTGGGTCGGGTTCTGCTTCCTGATCTCGTCCGCGATCGCCCCGATCCGCGCCTTCGCCGCCTCGCTCAGCTTCGCGCTGTCCTTGCTGAACAGCACCTCGGCCTGGAGGGCGAACGTCACGTCCGCGTTGGTGTCCTCGCGCCGTTCGTCACCGCTCTGGTCCTCCACGACCGACTTGATGTCCAGGACCTTGGGCTCGGCCAGGGTGGCGCCCTCGGGGAGCTTCAGGTCGGGATCGGTCGGGTCGATCTTCACGGGGGCGGAAGCGGAGGGTTCCGTGCCCGGCGGGGTGCTCGGGTCGCCGCCGTCGGCGCGGGCGGCCGTCGCGCCGCAGAGATTCGTGGCGAGCAGGAGCGCCGCGGCGCCCAGCGTCAGGGGGAGGCGTGGAGTGGTCACTGCGGCCTCACCCGGAGATCTTGATCGTGCCGCTGGAGAAGGTGGGGAGTTGGAGGGTGACCTCGGTGGTGTCGGCCGGTGGGGCGGGGAACTGCATGAAGACGGGGACGGTCTGGCCGGCGTCCACGTTCGTGATGCCGGTGCTGGTGAGTGGCCGCCCGTCCGTGTCGCGGAGAACGTAGTAGCGCTTCTTGCCCTTGGAGTCCACCAAGGTGGCCCCGCCGAGCGAGAAGCCGTGTTTGGTGATCTCCGTTTCGTCGCCGCTGACCTGGGCGGGGATCACGACCGAGTTGGCACCGTCGTTCTTGATGTCCCCGTTGACGGTGACGAAGCCGCCCGAGTCCCGCTGGACGGAGGTGATCTGCAGGAGCAGGCCGTCCGTTCCCTTGAGTTCGGCCAACGGCGTCTCGGACTGGCCTTCCTGAGCACTCGGGTTCGATCCGCCGCCCTTGGAGGCGGAGGCCGACGCCTGGGGCTTGTCCGCCTTGTCGTCGCCCCCGCTGCCGCAGCCGGTTGCAACTGCCAGGCCAGCCGTGACCAGCAACGCGACCGCCCCCCTGCGAGCCATCGCAGTGAACCGAATGCTCATCGCACCGCTTCCTTCTTCACTCGTCGATTCGCTTGTCAGTCGGCCAGGTGGACGTCGAAGAGGTCCTCGGGTCCCGGGAGATCGGAGAGATCGGCGGGGTCCAGCCTCCAGATCCGCCCGCCCTTGCAGGTGAGCTCGGGCAGGGCGCCGTCATCACCGGCAGGTGAGAATGTGCAGAGCGAATCGATCACGGCCCTGGCGTGCCCCGTCGACTTCAGGTTCTCGGTGCCGGGCACGACCGAGTCGCCCACGGTCTTGTTCGGCACGGCATCGACCTCGTAAGCCAACGGCGGGTCCGACGCGCAACGTGCCGTCGCGTCGTTCTGGGCCGCGAGTTGGTCGGCACGCCAGCAGGAGTCCGCGACGTCCACGTGGCCCTGGAAAATGTCCAGCCACTTGGTCGGGTCACGCACGTCCTGCACCCACAGGTCCGCGAGCTCGTCTCGAGTGTTCATGGCCGCGGCGAGAGCCGCCGCGTCGGCTGCGGTCTGTGCCCCGTTACGATTCACTGCGGCCTGCCCCACCGCCAGGTACGCGAGCGCGAGAAAGAGCAGGCCTCCCACTACCGTGATGTAGATAGGGAAGGCCTGCCCCGAGTCGCCGTAACGACGAACACGTATCACGTGATCTTGTTGATCTCCGCAGTGATCTTGGTGAGGATCGTCTGGCCGATGCTGGTACCGGTAACCGCCAGCACGATCGCCACCACCACCGCGATGATCCCCAGGTACTCGACCGCGGTCTGGCCCCGGTCGTCGGCACGGCGCTGCATTGCGACAAGCATCCGCAGCATCAGGTTGCTCATGGTGCTCCCCTCCGGGTTCGGTTCCGATCCTGGCAGCGTAGGGCGGAACATACCCGGTGGCGGAGGGTCCGGGGACCCAAATCCGGACCCAGTTCACCCGGTTCATCTCAGGCCACCCCCAGCCACTTGGCCGTCGCCTGGGCGCGGGTGGTGGTGTGGAGTTTGGCGAAGATGCGGTTGATGTGGTTCTTGACCGTCTTCTCGCTGATGAAGCAGACGGCGGCGATCTGCTGGTTGTTCATGCCGGACGCGATGAGGTCCATGATCTCCGCCTCCCTGCCGCTCAGTTGAAACCGGGACTGGGATGACTGTCCCATGGATGGTTGCAATCGCGAAAGGTGCTGGTGGGTAAATTCCCTACGGGGAGCGCCTGTTTCCGGTCCGGCGTGTGCAGTTGCGTTCCCTCTGACGTGTGCCAGCAATGCGTTCGTCGCCGTCGGTGTGAAGTGCGGGCGGCCCCGGCCCACGTCCCGTACCGCCTCGGTCAGCTGCTGGGTCGTGAACTCGCCGTGGACCAGGTAGCCCCCGGCGCCCAGCCGGACCGCCTCCTGCACGAGGGCCGTCTCGTCGCTGTACGTCAGCATCATGACCGGGGCGACGCGGGCCAGGTGGGGCAGGGCCGCGATGCCGTCCACGCCGGGCATGCGGACGTCCAGGAGGATGACGTCGGGGCGGTGCCGCAGGGCCGCCTCGTAGGCCGCTCGGCCGTCCTCGGCCTCCGCCACCACCGTGAGGTCGTCCGCCGCCGAGAGGACGGCCGTCAGGCCCGCGCGGATCACCGGGTTGTCGTCGGCCACCAGGACGCGCAGTGCTCTTGTCGCGTCGGTCATGGCAGTGGCACCTCCACTCGGACCTCCGTGCCCTTGCCGGTGGTCAGTTGGATGCGGGCGCCCACCGCCGCCGCCCGTTCCGTCATGCCGAGCAGGCCGAAGTGGCCGGTGCGGCGCAGGCCATCGAGGGACGTGTCGGCGGGCAGGCCCCGGCCGTCGTCGTGGATCGTCACCACCAGGTGGGTGGGGGTGGTGGTGGCCCGTACGTCGACTCTCGTCGCGTGTGCGTGGCGGTGCGCGTTCTCCAGGGCTTCGGCCGCGATGCCCAGCAGCTGGCGGGCGGTGGGGGGCGGGAGCGGGACCGGGGCGGCGGGGCCGTCGTACCGGGCGGGAAGGGCCGTACGCGCGGTGAAGCCGGTGGTCAGTGACTCCAGTTGGGACAGTACGTCGGCCTCTGGGCCGCCGCGCAGGTCCGTCAGGAGTTCGCGTGACTCCGCCGCCGCCCGGCGGGCCGCCCTGGCCAGCAGGTCCGCCTGCTCCCTGATCAGGGCCGGGTCCAGGCGGTCCGGGGGGACGGCGGCCGACGACGCGAGGCCGTCGGCGACCAGCGCCACGCCGTAGAGCGTCTTGGTCACCGAGTCGTGCATCTCGCGGGCCAGCCGGGCGCGTTCCGCACTCGTCGCCTCCGCCGCGGCCAGGCGGGCCCGGGTCTCGGTCAGGGCCTCGGTGGCGGCGCCGAAGCGGAGCATCAGGTTGCGCAGGGTCGAGCCCATCGCACCGGTGATGACGCAGAGGCCGGGGAGGAGGAGGGACTCGGCCGGTGCGGAGTGGTGCCGCAGCGCTTCCTGGGCCACCAGGAGGATCAGCGACTGGAGGCAGGCGAAGACCGCCGCTCCGCGCCAGCTGTAGAGGAGGCCGGCGAGCAGGGGGGTGCAGACACTGACGTACGCGAGGGTGGTGTCGGGACCCGCCGAGATCAGGAGGAGCGAGCCGAAGAGGGTGTCGGCGGCCAGGAGGGTGGGGTGGCGCAGGAGGAGGGGGCCGAAGCGCTGCCAGTCCCGGAAGAGGACGTAGGAGACCATGAACGTGACGACCACGGCCGAGCCGACCAGGCGGGCGCCCAGGCCGGGGCTGGCGTTGAGGAGGGCGGCGGGGGTCGCCACGGCGATCATCGCCAGGCGGAGGCCGAAGACCTGGCGGCACAGCGCCTGGAGGGCACGGACCTCCACCTTCGCGCCGTCCCCGGCCACACCGACGGCCACGCCGTCCACGCCCACACCGGCGGTCTCGCCGTCCCCACCCACACCGGCGGTCTCGCCGTCCCCACCCACACCGACGGCCACGCCGTCCCCACCCACACCGACGGCCACGCCGTCCACGCCCACACCGGCGGTCGCGCCGTCCGCTCCGGTCGCGCGGGGCGCGGTCTTCTCCTCGTCCTCGCTGGTCGCCACGGTCGTCACCTCCGCCTGCTTCCCCCTACTTACCCGTGACCGAACCGAAGTCGACCCCGGAGCCGAGCAGCAGACCCGCGACCAGGAGCAGCATCGTCGCCGGGACCATGAACGTGGTGATCATGAGGGTGGCCCTCGGTACCGCGCGGGCCGCCTTGCGGCGGGCGTTCTGGGCGTCGGTGCGGCGCATGTCCTTGGCCAGCGCGACCAGGGTGTCGACGATCGGCGCGCCCAGTTCCTCGCCCTGCTGGAGTGCGGTCACGAACATCGCCACCTGTTCGGAGTCGTTGCGCCGGCGCAGTTCCGCGAAGGCCTGGCGGCGGCTCATGCCGAGGTCCATCTGGCGGAGGGTGATGCGCAGTTCGTCGGCCCAGGGGCCCTCGTAGTGCGTGGCCACCCGGTCCAGGGCCTGCCGGAAGCCGAGGCCGGCGCCGACCACCACGGCGAGGACGTCGAGGAAGTCCGGGAGGGTGCGTTCGATGACGTCCTTGCGCAGGCGGATCGCCGACCAGATGCCGACCTCCGTCCAGAACGCGCCGAAGAGGAGGAGCAGGACCGCCACCAGCCACTGGCCGCGGAGGAGGAAGACCAGGAAGCCGGTGCCGCCCAGGGCGCCGTAGACGGCGCGGCGGGCCGCGTAGCGGTCGATGGTCAGGCCGCCGGGGTTGCCCGCCAGGTCGATCCTGCGGCGGTACTTGGCCACCTGGCGCGGGCCCATCAGGCGCAGCACGGCGGGCGCGTACCGCATGCCCATGCGGTCGATGAGGGAGTTGGCGGCGCCGGTGCGGGTGGCGCCCACCTCCAGGGCGATGGCCAGGTCGGAGGGGAGCTTGGCGTCCGCACGGTACATGCGGACGCCCGCGAAGGCGCCGTAGACGGCGAGGGCCACGAGGAGGGCCAGGAGGAGTGCCATGTGACGTACCACCTCTACCTATACGTCGAGTGCCTAGACGTCGATGCGGCTCAGGCGGCGGATGAGGACGAACCCGATGACGTACAGCCCGAAGGCGACGACCACGGCCGCCTGGCCGAGGCCGGTGCCCGTCATGCGTGCCAGGGTGCCGTCCTTGACCCCGTTCATCAGGAACAGGGCGCCGACGCCGAGGACCGGGACGGCGTACGACGTCATCGTGACCTGGGAGAGCTGGGTGCGGATCTCGCGGCGGGTCTCCTTGCGCTCCTCCAGGGTCTCGGTGAGGTTGCGCAGCGCGGAGACGACCTGGCCGCCGGCCCGGTTGGAGAGGACCAGCGTGGTGACGAGGACGACCAGTTCGCGGGAGGGGAGCCGGTCGGCCAGCTCGCCGAGCGCGTCGTCCATGGAATGCCCGATCGCCAGCTGGTCGGCGACCTTGCCGAGTTCCTCGCCGGCCGGGGCCTCCAGCTCCTCCGCGGCCATGCCGATCGCGGTGCGCAGGGCGAGACCGGCGTGGGTGGCGTTGGCCAGGATGCGGGCCAGTTCGGGGAGCTGGCCGATGAACCGCTCGATGCGCTTCTGCCGTTGCCAGTTGAGGAACTGGACGGCGGCGAAGACGCCGAGCAGGCCGGCGATCGGGCCGAAGAAGGGGGCGAGGGCGGCCTGGCCGACGAGCCAGAGGGCCACGACGGCGGCGAGCAGGTAGACGAGGAACTCGCCGGGCGTCACGTCCAGGCCCGTCGCCGCCAGCCGGAGTTCCAGGCGGCGGCCGAGTGACGTGCCGCGCAGGCGGCGGTCCAGGTTGCGGAACCGGCGCCGGCGGCCGGTGAGCGGGGCCTGGCCGGTGTAGGAGAGACGGTCCACCAGGGCGGCGCGCTGGGCCCGCCCGGAGGCGTAGGTGTGCAGGCCCACCACGGCCAGCAGGCAGGCCAGCAGGGTGATGCCGGTGGTGAGGGTGACGAGGTCGTGGAGGGACATGGGCCGCCTACCGGGCTTCTCGGGTGGTGAGCTGGTCGAGGTGCTGGGCCACGCCGAAGGCCTGCGGGATGGGCTGGCTCGCCATGTAGAGGCGGTCGGCGGTGCGGCGCGGGAGCGGGAAGTACTGGAAGGCGCCGAAGACCCGCCCGTCGTGGGTCATGGGCTGGGCGTCGAAGCGGGCCACGGTCGCCAGCCGGTACGGCTCGCTGCCGTGGCTGTCGAGCATCGCGATCTCGGTGATCCGGCGGGCGCCGTCGGCGAACCGGGTCAGCTGGACGATGACCTCCACGGCGCTGTTGATCTGGTCGTGCAGGGCGACGAAGGGGACCTCGACGTCCGACATGGAGGACAGCGTCTGCAGCCGGGTGAGGGCGTCCTCGGCGCTGTTGGCGTGGACGGTGGCGAGCGAGCCGTCGTGGCCGGTGGACATGGCCTGGAGCATGTCCAGGGCCTCGCCGCCGCGGACCTCGCCGACCACGATCCGGTCGGGGCGCATCCGCAGGGAGTTGCGGACCAGGTCGCGGATGGTGACCTGGCCCTTTCCCTCGACGTTCGCCGGGCGGGACTCCAGGCGGACCACGTGGGTCTGCTGGAGCTGGAGTTCGGCGGAGTCCTCGATGGTGATGATGCGTTCGTGGGCCGGGATCAGGCCGGACAGGGCGTTGAGGAGGGTGGTCTTCCCGGTGCCGGTGGCGCCGGAGACGATGATGTTGAACTTCGCCTGCACCAGGCCCGCCAGCAGGAACACCATGTGCTCGTCGAGCGAGCCGAAGCCGATCAGCTCCTGGAGGGTGAAGGAGCGCGGGAAGCGGCGGATGGTGAGGGTGGGGCCGGTCAGGGAGAGCGGCGGGATGATGACGTTGACGCGTTCGCCGGAGGGGAGGCGGGCGTCGACCATCGGGTTCGACTCGTCGACGCGGCGGTTGACCGTGGAGACGATGCGTTCGATGGTCTGCATCAGCTGGTCCGCAGAGACGAAGCGGAGCGGCAGCTGCTCGACGCGGCCGCCGCGTTCGACGAAGATCGCGTCCGGCCCGTTCACCATGATCTCCGTGATCGAGGCGTCTTCGAGGAGCGGTTCCAGGATGCCGAGGCCGAGGGCCTCGTCGACGACGCGGCGGATCAGCTGGGAGCGTTCGACGGTCGACAGGACCGGGCCTTCGCGGCTGATGATGTGGCCGAGGACGCGTTCGAGCCGGGCCCGGCGCTCGGCGGCGGCCAGCGCGCTCATCTCGGCGAGGTCGATCTCCTCCAGGAGCTTGGCGCGGTAGGAGGAGACCAGGTGGCCGTCCTCGCCCCGGCTGCCTTGCTCCTCGGGGGAGTTGATGCGTGCCCGCAGGCTCATGGTTGCCGTGCTCCTCGTTCAGTGGTCGACGGGCATCGTGGCGGACTTGGTGGCGTTGCCGAGGTCCCAGACGATCTTCGGGATGTGGACCGTGGCGGTGACGGTGACCGAGTCGCCGCCGCCGGAGGTCGCGCAGCTCACGTCGATCCCGCTGCTGACGGCGGACGAGCAGGCGGCGCCGGCGTCCTGCCGCAGCGAGGCGGCGCGTGCCCCCGCCCGCGCCGCGGTACCGGCCTGCTCGGCGGCGTAGGCGACGGCGCCGAGCTGGATGCCGGCCAGGCCGACGATCAGGAGGATCGGGAGGAAGCCGAGGTACTCGACGGCGACCTGGCCGCGGTCGCGGGACCGCCGGCGGGGAGGACGTGGGTGACGGGGGTGACCGGGGTGCATGTCAGTTCTTCACCTCCTCGACCGTGCCGGCGTGGCCGTGCACGGTGACGGGGAAGTCGATGGAGCCGGGGAAGAGGACCGGGACGCGCAGGGAGACGTCCGCGGTCACCGTGCCGGTGCCGCCGCAGTGGTCCACCGTGGCGCCGTCCCGCCAGGCGCCGGAGAGGTCCTCCAGCGCGGCGCGCTCGCAGACGCCGAAGCGTTCCCCGCGGGGGACGGCGGTGCCCGCCCGTACGCCCTCGTCGGCGGCGTTGCCCGCGAGGGTGAACGCGTAGCCGACCAGGACCGCCTGCCACATGAGCACGAGGGTGAGGATGATGACCGGGGTCATGCCGAGGAGTTCGATGGAGACCTGTCCGCGGTCGCGGAGGAAGGGGGCGCCGGGTCGTCGGCCGGGTGCGGCGCCGTCGTGGCTGGTCGCGCGGTTCCCCGCGCCCCTGAAAGCCGGGCGCCACCGTGAGCGCCCCTTCAGGGGCGCGGGGAACCGCGCGAGCAACCCCCACCGGGCCGCACCCGGCCGACGACCCGACGGCCCCGAACCCGACCGACCGCGTCTCACGGCAGCTCCTTCCGGCGCCGGAACCCCACCGCCGCCCGCTCCCCGCCCCGGGCCCGGGTGCCGGACCGGCGTGGCGGCGGTGCCCCCTCCCCCGACCTGACCAGCCCCAGCTCCCCGGCCAGCCTCCAGATCGCCTGCTTCACCGTGCTCCGCGCGTCCAGTTCGTGCATGCGGCCCGCGTCCACCGCGCCCTGAAGTTCCTTGAAGTTGGCGGGGATCGGCGTCCCCGCCAGGGCGGTCCCGGTGATGCGGGCGATCAGCGCCGGCTGGATCTCCGTACCGCGCGTGTACCGGTTGACGACCACCGTCGTCTCCTCGGCCTTGCGGATCTGCAGCCGGTCCCACATCCGTACCGTCCGTTTCGCGGCCCGTACGGCGACCACGTCCGGTGTGGTGACCAGGAGGGCGAGGTCGGCGGTCTCCACGGCCGCCGCGCCCGCCCCGCCGAGCTGGGCGCCGCAGTCGACGACCACCACCTCGTAACGGGAGCGCAGGGCGCTGAGGATCTGCCGGGCGGCGCGGTCGGTGACCTCCTCGCCGCGTTCGCCCTCGGCGGGCGCGAGGAGCAGGGCGAGCCCGGAGTCGTGACGGAAGACGGCCTCGGCCATGACCCGCGGGGAGATGTCGCCCACCGCGGCGAGGTCGGCGACCGAGCGGCGGAACTGGACGTCCAGGTAGGAGGCGACGTCCCCGGTCTGCAGGTCGAGGTCGACCAGGGCGGTGGAGTGCCCCGAGGCCTGCGCGGCGAGGGCGATCTGGACCGCGACGAGGGTGGCGCCGGTGCCGCCCTTCGCGCCGCTGACGGTGACGACGGTGCCGCCGACGCCGGCGAAGACGTCGGCGCCGTGGCCGAGATGGCGTCGTACGCCGGTGGACCACTGGGCGACGGCCTGGACGCGGCCGGCCAGCTCCTCGTAGCTCAGCGGGAGGCCGACCAGGCCGCGGGCGCCGGAGTCCATGGCGGCGGCGAACAGGCCGGGGCTGGTGTCGGTGGTGACCAGGACGACGCCCACGGCGGGGAAGCGCAGGGCGACCTCGCGGATCAGTTCCAGCGCCGGTACGGGTCCGATGCGTTCGTGGACGACGACGACCTCGGGGAGTTCGTCGACGGACTCGGCGGCGGACCGGGCGAGGGTGTCGACGAGCTGGGTGGAGTCGACGACGGGGGGCAGCGGTTCGGTGTCCGGGAGCTGGCTGAGCAGGGAGACCAGGGAGCGGACGGCGTCCGCGTCACCGACGGCGGGGAGGATCCTGATGGGCATGGAGGGCGCCTCTCACTTGTCCGTCGCGAGTTCGTAGGTGCGGTCCTTGTCCGGCACGGTGGTCGTCGTACCGGGCGCGACCAGGGCGAGCCGGACCCGCTGGGCGAAGGACTCCGCGTAGGTGAGGCGCTGGGCGTCGAGCGTGGACAGCGCGAAGGTGATGGGGACGGCGTCGCTGGGCTGCGCGTTCCGGTTGTCCGGGTCCACGTAGCTGAGCTGGGCGCCGACGTCCAGGACCCGGGCGTCGGTCACGATGATCTTCGACTCGTCGGGGTCGCTCTGCCGCTTGCCCTCGAAGGTGGCGTAGACGTTGACCCGCGAGCCCGGGGTGATCTTGCCGGCCACCCCGGTGGCCGCGTCGATCATGATGGCGACCTCCTGCTCGCCCGGCTTCAGCTCGGGCTGGTCGACGATCATGTCGGTCTGGAGCAGCGAACCCTTCTTCAGCGTGGTGACCGCGATCTTGCCCTGGATCTGGCTGAGACTGGTGACCGCGTTGGCGGACAGCCAGCGCTCGGGCAGCAAGACCTTCTTGAACTGGCTCGGGCTCAGCGCGGTGTACGGCGTGACGTCGGACCGGAGTTCGTACGCGGTGACCTTGGGGCCGACCTCGGACTTCGCGTTGTCGATGACCGAGAGCACGCCGGCGAACGCGGCGAGCGCGCAGATCACCGACAGGATCAGGAGTATCACGCCGCGGCGCTGACGGGAGTTCATGGACCGTGCGACCTCATCGGGGAAGCGGAAAGGAGTGGGGGAACCGAGCGATGGCGGGAGGTACGGGTCAGGCGGGCGTCCGCTGTTCCAGCGCGCGGGGCGCCGGCGGGTCGTAGTCGGGCGGGGTGGCGGAGCAGAAGACGCAGCGGTCGCCGATGACGTCGATCCCGCACCAGTGACAGCTGGTCTGCCGTACCGAGGTGACCAGTTGGTAGAGGACCGACAGGTCGGCGAGGTAGCTGGTGAACTCGATCATCCGGCCGGTGCCCCACCACACGGCGGACTCGGCGGGCAGCGGGGTCTCGCGCAGGCCGTACGCGCCCCAGGCCTTGGCGAGGCCGCCGATCCAGTCGGACTGCAGCTGTCCCCGGGCGACCAGCATCCACGTGCTGAACTCGGGGCCGCTCAGGACGGCTTCGGGGGCGATCCGGACCAGTTGCGGCTCGGGGTGGGCGACGACCCCGAAGTGGGTGCCGGGCAGCCAGGACTTGGCGTGCGCCTTGAGGCCGACCGGGACGCGGTCCAGCTTGGCGACGGAGCCGAGGACGGCGCCGGAGTGGATGTAGTGGGTGAGCAGCCGGCCGGCCGACGCGAGGACGCCGGGGCTGAGGTCGCAGGAGGCCAGCTGGCGCAGCTGCCGGGCCAGGACGGCGATGCCGAGCGGCGGCAGGCCGGGCCGGAACAGCGCGATGCGGTCGCTCTCCAGGAGGGAGCGGAGGGTGTGCAGGCGCCGGACGACGGCCTCCGGCACGGCGTCCGAGTACACGACGACCACGTGCCCGTACTGCTCGATGAGGGCCACGAACTCGGCGAGGGTGTGGTCGAGGGGCCGCTGGTCGAGGTCCTTCAGGACGACCGCGGGCACGGTCCGCTCGTCCTGGACGGGCAGCGCCATGTCGGCACTGGTCACGGCAATGGCAGTTGGCACGCGCAGCTCCCCGCTCTTCACACCCGGCGGCCCACCGGTGTAACTCCAATGAGCCGGGACGACTTCATTGCGTGACTTCCTCAGCACTGTAACCACGCGTCTGTGACCGGAGAACAGCGTTTGTGCAGCTGTCTGGGATCCGTGACCACACAAGTGACTTCAAAACGGGACAGGTTGTGCATATGACCGGGGCTCGTTCGGTCCCGCGGGGGCCTCGCGGACCTTTGAATTTGGTCTGGACCTATTGACACGTGAATTGGTCTGGACCACCTTGATTGTCATGCCCAGACTCATCCCCCGGCTCGTGTCCCGGCATGCCGGACAGCGACGCATCCGCATCTGGTCGGCCGTGGCCTCCCTCGCCACGGCACTCGCGATGGCGGGGCTGGCCTCCGCGCCGGCCTCCGCCGCCGACGTCAACAACGTGAAGAACCCCGGCTTCGAGTCGGGCCTGTCCAACTGGACCTGTTCCGCGGGCAGCGGGACGACGGTCTCCTCCCCCGTGCACTCCGGCGCCGCCGCCCTGAAGGCGACCCCGGCCGGGCAGGACTACGCCCAGTGCAGCCAGACGGTGGCGGTGAAGGCCAACTCGACCTACACGCTCAGCGCGTGGGTGCAGGGCTCCTACACCTACCTCGGGGTGACCGGCACCGGCACCACGGACGTGTCGACCTGGACCCCGAACACCACCTGGACGCAGCTGTCGACGACCTTCACCACCGGCGCCTCGACCACCTCGGTGACGGTCTGGACGCACGGCTGGTACGGCCAGCCCGCCTACTACGCCGACGACGTCTCGGTCTACGGCCCCGACGGCGGGGGCGGCTCCGACCCGGCCCCGACCGTCCCGGCGACCCCCACCGGCCTCGCGGTCTCGGGTACGACGTCGTCCTCCGCGTCGCTGTCCTGGAGCGCGGTCTCGGGCGCGACCGGCTACAACGTCTACCAGAACGGCACCAAGGTCTCGGCGGTCTCCGGCGCCTCGGCGACGGTCACCGGACTCGCGGCCTCGACGTCGTACTCGTTCCAGGTCAGCGCGACGAACTCGGCGGGTGAGTCGGCCAAGTCGTCGGCGGTGACGGCGACCACGACCGCGTCCGGCGGCAACGGCGGCGGCTCGCTGCCCAAGCACGCGGTGACCGGCTACTGGCAGAACTTCAACAACGGCGCCACCGTCCAGAAGATCTCGGACGTGCCGTCCTCGTACGACATCATCGCCGTCGCCTTCGCGGACGCGACCGGCACACCGGGCGCGGTGAGCTTCACCCTCGACTCCTCCGGGCTCGGCGGCTACACGGTCGACCAGTTCAAGGCCGACATCAAGGCCAAGCAGGCGGCCGGCAAGAAGGTCATCATCTCGATCGGCGGCCAGAACGGCACGATCTCGGTGAGCGACTCGGCCTCCGCGACGAACTTCGCCAACTCCGTGTATTCGCTGATGCAGACGTACGGCTTCGACGGCGTCGACATCGACCTGGAGAACGGCATCAACGCCACCTACATGAGCCAGGCGCTGCGCTCGCTCTCGTCGAAGGCGGGCTCCTCGCTGATCATCACCATGGCCCCGCAGACGATCGACATGCAGTCGACGTCCAACGGGTACTTCCAGACGGCCCTGAACATCAAGGACATCCTCACGGTCGTCAACATGCAGTACTACAACAGCGGTTCGATGCTGGGCTGCGACGGCAAGGTGTACAGCCAGGGCTCGGTGGACTTCCTGACCGCGCTCGCCTGCATCCAGCTGCAGGGCGGTCTGGCGCCGTCCCAGGTGGGTCTCGGCCTGCCGGCGTCGACCAGCGCGGCGGGCAGCGGCTACGTATCGCCCACCGTCGTCAACAACGCCCTCGACTGCCTGACCAAGCTCACCAGCTGCGGCTCGTTCAAGCCGTCGAAGGCCTACCCCGACCTGCGGGGCGCGATGACCTGGTCGACGAACTGGGACGCGGCGGCCGGGAACGCGTGGTCGTCCTCGGTGGGCGCCCACGTGCACGCCCTGCCGTAACCGGCGGGTGGTCCCGGCGGCCGGGCAGGGCCGCCGGGACCCGGGCTGTGCGGCGCTACGGCTGTCGCCGACCGCAGCCGTCGCACCCGCAGGTGCCGAGCTCGAACCACACGGTCTTGCCCGGCCCGTCCTGGTGGCAGCCCCAGCGCCGGGCAAGCGCATCCACCAGGTACATCCCCCGGCCGCCCTCCGCGAGGCCCGCCTCCAGCAGCCGCGGCGGGCGGCGGTCCTCGTCGGCCACCTCGCAGCGCAGCACCCCGTGCGAGGCCGCCAGCGTGAGCCGGAACCTGGTCGCCGCATGGCACAGGGCGTTCGCGGCCAGCTCCCCGACCAGCAGTTCGCACACGTAGGCGACCTCGCCCTGCTCCGCGAGCCCCCACTCCTCCAGCTGCCGCCGCACCGCGGCGCGCGCCTCGCCGGCCGCCGTGGGCCGGGGGTCGTACTCGACGCTCAGATGACCGGCCCGGGTCGGCTGCTGCGGGTACGCGGCGTACTGGGGGTCGGGATCCGGGAACCGGCTCCCGGCAGGCAGCAGCATGCCACCCAGCCTGCCCGGCCCCGGCTCCCCGCACACGGGGAGGAATACCTGATCAGGTACCCGCGTACGGACCGCCGCGGGGGTACGCGCGTACGGCGTCTCGCTCACGCGTACTGGACGCGGATCTTCGCCCCGTCCCCCGGCGCCCCGTCCCGGACGTCGACGTACGCGCACACCTGGCGCGTGAACCACAGCCCCTGCCCCGGCTCCGGTGCCCCGCCGGACGGCGGCACGAAGCCGGCCAGCGGGTCCGCCACCGCCCGGCACAGCCGCAGCTCGCAGACGCAGGCCGGGGCCTCGCCCCAGGCGAGGATCTCGACCACCGGCCCGTGCGCGGCCGCCGCCGCCCCGACGGCACGGCCGAACAGCCCGGCGTCCACGGCCGGCAGCCCGCGCCCGGCGGCCCAGGACCGGACCGCCTCCGGCGCGGGCAGCCGGGCCGCGGACTGCGGCGGCGGGGGCAGCGGTACGGCGTCCAGCTCGCGCACCAGGACCGGCGGCTGCTCGTACACCCCCGAACCCGGGTGGGCCCTGCGGGCCGCGTCGACGACGGCCGGGCCCGCGGTACGGGTGTCGTACGCGCACAGGGCGGTGGTGGCGAAGGGGGCGAACAGGAGGTTGGCGAGGGACTCGTAGCGGATCCACTCGGTGCTCTCGCGCGCCGAACGGCCCGCGCGTCCCGCCCAGTCGGGCTCCATGAGGAGGTGCACCCGGCCGCCGGGACCGGCGTTCGCGGCGAGGTACCCGGCGCCCTGGGCCACGGCGTTGGCGGCCGTGCCGGTGTACCAGTCGGCGTGGTCGATGAAGCCGACGTCCCGGGCGTCGCTGCCGAGCGCGTCGCGCAGGGCGGCCAGCAGGCCCGGGGCGGCGATCGCGACGGGCGGGGGCTCGTCGGGGGCGGCCAGGCCCTCGGCGAGGAAGGGGAGGGCGGCGGCGGCGAACGCGTCGTCCGAGCCGAACACGGCCATCCGGTGGTCGAACTGCCCGTGGGCCGCGGCGGGGCGCGCGCCCGTACTGGTACTCATCGGGTCTCCTGTGCGTCAGCGCCGGGCGGTCACCCAGGCGGCGATCTGGCTGCGGTTGCTGAAGCCGAGCTTGCCGAGGATGCGTTCCACATGGCCCTCGGCGGTGCGGCGGGCGATGACCAGCCGGTCGGCGATCTGCTGGTTGCCGAGCCCCTCGGCGACCAGTTCGGCGACCTGGGTCTCACGGCGGGTGAGCCGGACGGGCGCCGTCCGTACCTCGGGCCGCCGCGGCGGCGGTTGCGGCTGTTCGTCGAGCGCGTACGCCAGGGCCTCCGCGAGACCCAGCGCCGCGCCCCGGCCGTACGCCCGCTCGTACGGCCCCTGGCCCAGGGCCGCCCGGGCGTGGGTCTCGCAGTCACGGCAGGCCTGGTTGAGGGCGGTGGAGCCCCAGCGGTCGCGGTCGATGTCGGACCAGACGCGATCGGCGCCGCCGAGCAGGACGGCGGTGCGCTCGGCGGCGCCCAGGCCGTCGGCGATCCTCGCCAGCAGGTCGAGGGTGAGCCCGATGCCGATGACGTCGTGGACCTCGCGTTTGCGGCGCAGCGCCTCGCGGGCGCGCGGCTCGGCGCGGTGCCAGTCGGCGCGGACGGCGTGGGCCAGGGCGAGGATGCGCAGGACGTAGGAGCGGACCCAGTCCTCGCCGTGCGCCTCGCACAGGGCGAGGGCCCGCGCGCAGACGGCGGCGGCCTGGTCCGCCTGCCCCAGGAGGGCGTACGCGCAGGCCAGTTCGACGAGGTCCAGGCCGTGCAGGCTGAGGTGCTGGCCGGGTACGGGGCCGCGGGCGACGGTGGTCTCGTAGTGGGCGCGGGCGGCGACCAGGTCGTCGGCGAAGAGCTGGACCACGCCGATGACGTAGTCGGCGTGGGCCGCCTCCGCCGGGTCGCCGAGCCGCTCGGCGAGGGCGCGGGCCTCGCGGGCGCGGCGCAGGCCCCGGGTGAGGTCCTCGGGGCTGCCGGCGAGCAGGGCGGAGACCCAGAGGGCACGGGCGCGGCCGACGGTCGGGGCGGGGTTGGCGTCGAGGGCGCGGTCGAGCCAGTAGCGGCCCTCACGCGGGGCGCCGCAGGCGTGCCAATAGAACCAGAGGGTGCCCGCGAGCCGCAGTCCGGCGCCTTCCTCGCCGGGGGTGGTGAGGCTGAAGTCGAGGGCGGCGCGCAGGTTGTCCTGGTCGGCGCGGAGCCGGGCGACGATCTCCCGCTGTCCCGGCCCGAACCAGGCGGCCTCGCAGGCTTCGGCGTGGAGCTGGACGTGGTCGCGGTGCCGGCGCCGGGCGGCGGCCTCCGCGCCGGGCCGCTCCCGGAGCCGGTCGAGGCCGTAGTGGCGGAGGGTGTCGAGGAGGCGGTAGCGGGCCCCGCCGCCGTCCGGGGTCTCCTCCCGCACCAGCACGGACTTGTCGACGAGCCCGGCGACGGCTTCGAGGACGTCGAGCGGTTCCGGTTCCCGGCCTGCGGGACCGGGCGCCTCGTCCGCGGCCGCGGGTCCGCCGCACACCGCCTCGGCCGTCTCCAGGTCGAAGCCGCCCGCCAGCACCGACAGCCGGGCCCACGCCGACTGCTCCCGCGCGGTGCACAGGTCGTGGCTCCAGTCGACGGCCGCGCGGAGCGTCCGGTGGCGGGGCAGGGCCGCTGGGCTGCCGGCGGTGAGCAGGCGGTAGCGGTCGTCGAGACGGGCGAGGAGCTGGTCGAGGCCGAGGACGCGCATCCGGACGGCGGCGAGTTCGATGGCGAGCGGGAGCCCGTCGAGGCGACGGCACAGGCGGGCCACGGCGGCACGGTTGGCGGGGGTGAGGCGGAAGCCGGGGAGCACGGCGGCGGCGCGGTCGGCGAAGAGGGCGAGGGCCGCGTGGGACTCGGCCGCGGACAGGTCGCCGTCCGGGTCGGGGACCGGCAACGGCCGTACCTCCATGAGGTGTTCCTCGGTGAGGCCGAGGCGGTGCCGGCTGGTGGCGAGGATGCGGACGCCGGTGGTGCCGCGCAGCAGGGCCGCGGCCAGGCCGGCGCAGGCGGCGAGCAGATGCTCGCAGTTGTCCAGGACGAGGAGCAGGCGGCGGTCGCGGAGTCGCTCCACCAGCGTGTCCAGGGGCGGCCGGTCGGAGTGGTCGTGCAGGCCGAGGGCGTCGGCGGCGGCCAGCGGGACGAGCGCCGGGTCGTGCAGGCCGGCGAGGGCGACGTAGCGGACGCCGTCGGGGAAGGCGCGCTCGACACGGGCGGCGACGTGGGCGGCGAGCCGGGTCTTGCCGACCCCGCCGGGGCCGGTGAACGTGACGAGGCGGGCCGTGGCCAACAGCTCCCGGCCCGCGGCCTGTTCGGCTCTCCGGTCGACGAAGCTGGTCGTCTCGACCGGCAGCTGGCAGCCTCCGCGCGGCGCCGATCCGCCCATGATCAGCCAGCCCTCCTCCAGACCGTCCGACCACGGTCTCCCGGCGGACCGGGAGAGCGCACACGGACGTCACGCGGGCGGGTGTACTTCGGCGGGGGCCGCTTGCGGTGGCGGGCACGCGCGTACACTGCGCGGCCGATTTTACCGTCTTGACCTGTCCATGTCATTCCCTGGACGATGAGCGGCACCCGCACAGCCCTTGCACAGGTACGTAGGTACGTCGCACTGAACCAACCCCCACCTCCCCCAGGAGACTTCATGCGACTTCGCATACGCGGCTCCGGTGCCCGCAGCAGCAGACGGACCGCCACGCTGGGCGCCCTGCTGGCCATCGTCCTCGCGGCCCCCGTGTCGGCGACGGCGACCCACGCGACCGCCGACAGCGCCCGCCCGGCCGTCCCCTCGGCCGACGACGTCCGGCAGTACGAGATCCACCAGAGCACCACCCCGGTGACCCGCGCGGCGATCCAGCGGACCGGCGTCACCGTGGACGAGGCCGACGAGGAGACGGTCGTCGTCTCCGGACGGGCCGCGCAGGTCGCCGCACTGAAGCGCCTCGGCTACGACGTCACGCCCCTCGGCGCGGCCCCGGACCGGTCCTCCGCCGCCGACCGGCTGCGCCTGTTCGACTTCCCGACGGCCGACGCGAAGTACCACAACTACGCCGAGGCGAACGCCGAGATCGACCAGCGGCTCGCCGCCTACCCCTCGATCATGAGCAAGCAGGTGATCGGCAAGTCGTACCAGGGCCGGGACATCGTCGCGATCAAGGTCAGCGACAACGTGGCGACGGACGAGAACGAACCCGAGGTCCTGCTCACCTTCCACCAGCACGCGCGCGAGCACCTCACGGTGGAGATGGCCCTCTACCTGCTGCGTGAGCTGGGCGCGGGATACGGATCGGACTCCCGGGTCACGAACATCGTCAACAGCCGGGAGATCTGGATCGTCCCCGACCTCAACCCCGACGGGGGCGAGTACGACATCGCCACCGGCTCCTACCGGTCGTGGCGCAAGAACCGGCAGCCCAACTCCGGTTCCTCGTACGTCGGTACGGACCTGAACCGGAACTGGAACTACAAGTGGGGCTGCTGCGGCGGTTCGTCGGGCTCGACGTCGTCCGAGACGTACCGGGGTGCGTCCGCGGAGTCGGCACCCGAGGTCAAGGTGGTCGCCGACTTCGTGCGCAGCCGGGTGGTCGGCGGCAAGCAGCAGATCAAGGCCGGGATCGACTTCCACACGTACAGCGAGCTGGTGCTGTGGCCGTTCGGCTACACGACGGCCGACACCGCCACCGGGATGACCGCGGACGACGCGGCCGCGTTCAAGGCCGTCGGGCGGAAGATGGCGGCGAGCAACGGCTACACGCCGGAACAGTCGAGCGACCTGTACATCACCGACGGCTCGATCGACGACTACCTCTGGGGCACCCAGAAGATCTTCGACTACACCTTCGAGATGTACCCGACGTCCAGCTCCGGGGGCGGCTTCTACCCGCCCGACGAGGTGATCGAGCGGGAGACCTCCCGGAACCGGGACGCGGTGTTCCAACTGCTGGAGAACGCGGACTGCATGTACCGGTCGATCGGGAAGGAAGCGCAGTACTGCGGCTAGCCGGCCGGAGCCGCTCCGGCCGTGGGGCAGCCGCCGGGGCCGGAGCGGTTCGATCGGCTACGGAAGGGACTACTCCTGGCCGAGGACCTTGTCCTTGGCCTTGGCCTCGGTCTTGGTCCTGGTCTTGGCCTCGGTCTCGGTCTCGTCGGCGGCCCTGTCCTCGGCCTCCGTCTCGGTCCCCGTCTCGACTTCCGCCCCCGCTTCCGTCTCCGGGGCGTCCTCGTCTTCCGAACCGTCGTCGAAGTACGCGTCGAGGACCTCGTCCAACTGCTGCTCCCACTCGTTGAAGCGGGAGCGGGACGTCGCCTCGATCTCGATGGGGTACCAGCGGCGCTCCGGCGTGTGGACCGTGACCGTGAAGCGCTTGCCGAAGCGCGGCGCCTCGGTCTCGACCGCGCCGATCTCGTCCCAGCGGAACTCGCACTTCTCCTCGTCCAGGCTGAGGCGCACGCCGTGGTGGTCGGCCACTATCCGGGCGCGCCGGTCGGCGGCCTCGAAGACAGGGCCCGAGGGGGTCTCCTCGTCGTCCGCGGCGTCACCGGCGTCGTCGTCCTGCGCGGCCCCGGCATCGGCATCGGCCGCGGGTTCCGCCGCCGCCTCCGCCTGCTCGGTCTTCTCCGGCCGGGCGTCCTCCACCTTCGAGGTCTCCGCCTCCGCGGCCTCCGCCTCCGCCTTCGCGTCCGCGGGCTCCGCGGACGCGGGTGAGGTGAGCCCGGGGATGAAGGCCGGGTCGAATCCGGCGCCCTCCAGGGGCTGGCTGTTGGCTCCTATGCGCTGCTCCACAGCGGGCAGTATGGTCCAAGAACCTGTGCCGGACACAGCCAGCCCCGGACTTCGTTATCAGACGCCTACACGAAGACGCTGAGCACGCCCGCCACCGCGAACCCGGCCACCGACAGCACCGTCTCCAGCACGGTCCAGGTCTTCAGGGTGTCCCGCTCGCTGATGCCGAAGTACTTGGCCACCATCCAGAATCCGCCGTCGTTGACGTGCGAGGCGAAGATGGAGCCGGCCGAGATGGCCATGATCACGAGGGCGACGAAGGCCTGGGAGTGGTGGCCCTCGGTGAGGAGCGGGGCGACGATGCCGGCCGTCGTCACGATCGCCACCGTCGCGGAGCCCTGGGCGACCCGCAGCACCACCGAGATCAGGTACGACAGGACGATCACCGGGAGCCCGACGCCGTGGAAGGTGTCGGAGAGGGCCTGGGCGACGCCGCTCGCCTTCAGTACGGCGCCGAAGATCCCGCCCGCGCCGACCACCAGCAGGATGTTGCCGACCGGCTTGAGGGACGCGGTCGACACGGTCTCCAGGGACTTGCGGGACCAGCCGCGCCGGATGCCGAGCAGGTAGTAGGCGAGGACCAGGGCGATGGTGAGGGCGACCATCGGCGTGCCGAAGAACTCGAGGACCGAGCGGCCGGTGGAGGGGTCGAGGGCGATGGAGGAGAAGGTCGCGGCGAGGATGAGGACGAGGGGCGTGCCGATGATGGCGAGGACCGTGCCCAGCGGCACGGGCTTCTCCTGCGGTGTCACGCCGGCCGCCCGCTGCTCCGCCACCACCGCCTGCCTGGCCTCCTCGGCCGCCTCGACCATGTCCTGCGGTACGGCGACGAAGATCCGCCTGCCGATCCACGCCGAGTACGCCCACGCCGCGAGCACCGCCGGGATGCCGCAGACGACGCCCATGAGGATGACCCAGCCGAGCTGGACGTGCAGCAGCGCGGCGGCGGCCACCGGGCCGGGGTGCGGCGGCAGGAAGGCGTGGGTCATCGAGAGGCCGGCGAGGAGCGGGAGGCAGTACAGCAGGATCGACTTGCCGCCGCGCTTGGCCGCCGCGTAGACGAGGGGGGCCAGGACGAAGATGCCGACGTCGAAGAAGACGGGGATGCCGAAGATCAGGCCGGTCAGGCCCATGGCGAGCGGGGCCCGCCGCTCGCCGAAGAGGCCGAGCAGCCGGCCGGCCAGCACCTCGGCACCGCCGCTGACTTCGAGGATCGCGCCGAGCATCGTGCCGAGGCCGATGATGATCGCGACGTGACCGAGGATGCCGCCCATGCCGGACTCGACGGTGGAGACGGCGTCCGACCGCTGGACGGTGCCGAAGAGTTCGGTGACCGAGAGACCGGCGAGCAGGCCGACGGCTATGGAGACGGCGAGGAGGGCCACGAACGGCTGGAGCCGCGCCCTGATGATGAGGAAGAGGAGCAGGGCGATGCCGATGGCCGCGACGGTGAGGAGTCCGGCGGTGCCGTCGAGGAGGAGGAGCAGGCCTCCGGTGTGGGGTGGGGTCGTGGGGGTGGCGGAGGCGGCGAGCGGTAGGGACATGTGGGGGTCCTCTGCGTGAGTTCATCGGGCTTTCGGGCAGGGGGCATCGCGGCACGGCGGCCCGGGCGGGCGCCGCCGTGCCGTGACGGGCGTGCGGCGTGCGGGAGTCGAGGGGTCGTCGGCCTCAGCCGAGGACGGCGAGGGCGTCGATCTCGATGAGGAGGCCGGCGGGCAGACCGACGTACACGGTCGTGCGGGCGGCGGGCGGCGCGGTGAGGCCCTGCTCCTCGAAGTAGGTGTTGTAGATGCCGTTCATCTCGGCGAAGTGGTCCACGTCCGTCAGATAGACGCGGATCATCATGACGTCGTCCCAGGAGGCGCCGCCCTCCTCCAGGATCGCCTTGACGTTGGCGAGGGTCTGGAGGGTCTGCTCGCGCAGGGTGGGACCGGCCGGGGTCGGCGGCCTGCCCTCCTCGGCGGGCAGGAAGCCGACCTGGCCGGCGACCTGGAGGATGTTGCCCTTGCGGACGCCGTGCGAGAACTTCGCGGGCGGCGTGGTGTGGGTCGTGGGGGTGAGGGCGGTCTTCTCGGTCATCCGGTGCCGGCTTCCTTGATCGGTGTTCTGCCTGAGTACTCGCCGCTGATCGCGTCCGCCGTGCGGCGCACCTGCGGGAGCAGGGTGAGGAGTTCGTCCGCGGTGACGACGACGTTCGGCGCGGAGACCGACATCGCGGCGACGACCCGCCCGTCGGCGCCGCGAATGGGGGCCGCGACGCAGTTGATGGACTCCTCGTGGCCGCCGAGGTCGGTGGCCCAGCCCTGTTCGCGCACCCTGGCCAGTTCCCTGAGGAAGGCCTCCGCGTTGGGCGTCGAACGGGCCGTGTACATGGGGTAGTCGAGCTTGTCGGCGAGGGCCCGCCGCTCGGGCTCGGGCAGGTCGGCGAGGAGCAGCTTGGCGACGGCGGCGACGGTGATGGCGACGGGCTTGCCGATGCGGGAGTACATGCGCACCGGGTAGCGGCTCTCGACCTTGTCGATGTAGAGGACCTCGCCCTCCTCGAACACGGCGAGGTGCACGGTGTGTCCGCAGGCGGTGTTGAGGCGGGCCAGGTGGGGGTGGGCGATCTCGCGGACGTCGAGGTTCTCCATCGCCTCCTGGGCGAGGGCGAAGAGGCGGGCGCCGAGGCGGTAGCGCTGGTCGGACTGGCGGTAGACGAGGCCGTGTTCGTGGAGGGTGCGCAGCAGCCGCAGCGCGGTCGACTTGTGCACGCCGAGGCGGTCGGCGACCTGGCCGAGGTCGGCGGGGCCCTCGGCGAGCAGGGGCAGGATGCTGAGCGCTCGGTCGACGGTCTGGCTCATGGGGTGCGTTCCTCCTGTTCGGCCGCGCCGGCTTCGGTCCAGCCGGGGCCGAGTCGAAGTCTCCCCCACGCGCCGGCGTCCAGGGCGGTCAGGCGGTCGGTGGTGTCGCGGCCGGGGGGCGGGGCGAGGTCGGCGGGGGTGGTGAGGGCGGCGGCGGCGAAGAGGTGGCCGAGCCGGAGCGTCCGCCGGAGCGGGAGGCCGCGCAGGACCCCGGAGAGGAAACCGGCGGCGAAGGCGTCACCGGCGCCGACGGTTGCCACGATGCCGACGGTGGGGGCGGGTTCGAAGGTGCCGGCGGTGGGGGCCGGGACGGGGGTGGGGACGTTTGTCGGCGCCGGCAGGGTGCCTGCCCCGGAGGGGAAACCCCCAGCGGCACCACTGCCCGCGGCCGGCAGGGAGCGGAGGCTGTGGCGCCCCGTCAGGGGCGCGGGGAACCGCGCGGCCGGCCCCGACCGGGCCGCGGCCGGCACGAAAGCCGTCGCCCCCGCTGCTCCCTGCTTCACCACCAGCACCGCCGGCTCGGGCAGCAGTTCCCGGACCGCCGACGGCCCTCCCGTCACCCCCCACGCCAGCTCCGCCTCGTCCTCCCCCACAAAGACGATGTCGGCCCGGCGCGCCAGCTCCAGCAGCACCTCCGCGCCGTCGGACTCGGCCCACAGCCCCGCCCGGTAGTTCACGTCGAACGACACCACCGGCGGCCGTTCCCCGGCGGACGCCGTCAGCTCGCGGAGCAGCCCCCGGCAGCCCTCGGACAGGGCGGCCGTGATCCCCGACAGGTGCAGGACCCGGCCCGCGCGCACCGCCGTCAGGTCCACCGTCGCCGCCGACATCGCGGACGCCGCCGACCCCGCCCGGTAGTACGCGACCTCGTGCGCGTCCGTCGCCCGGTCACCGGCCGTACGGAAGTACACCCCCGTCGGCCGCCCGGGGTCGCGGTCCACGCACGAGACGTCCACGCCGTACGCGGCGACGGTCTCCAGCAGGTGGTCGCCGAACCCGTCCGCGCCGACCCGGCTGACCCAGCGCACGGCGTGTCCGGCGGCGGCCAGCGCGCAGGCCACGTTGGACTCGGCGCCGCCGATCGCGCGGTCGAAGGACGGCACGTCCGCGAGGCGCCCGGGCCGGGTGGGCAGAAACGTGACCATGGACTCGCCGAGCGCGACGACGTCCACGGCGTCGACCGCGCCGGTGGCCTTCACGATGGTCGTGGCTCCTCGTCGTCGGGGAAGGGTCGCTACGGGCTCCATTGACCCGGCGTTGGCGTGGATGTTAGACAGCGGTAAGCGACATGCGCAATGCATGTTGCAGAGAATGCAACCAACCTGATCAGGGAGGCTCCGTGTCCCTCGACACCGGCACCGAAGCGCTCGCCCGGCTCGCGGAGGAACGCGTCGACCACCGCTTCAAGGGCCTCCCGCCGGACGCCGAGGGCCTCACCGTCGGCGAACTGGCCGCCCAGCGCCGCAACCTGTTCTCGGACGGCTTCGCGACCCCGGTGCTGGCCCTGTCCGCCGAGCGCCTGGAGCACAACCTCGCGCTGATGGAGTCGTACACCGAACGGCACGGCCTGGCCTTCGCCCCGCACGGCAAGACCTCGATGGCCCCGCAGCTCTTCCACCGGCAGACCGCGCGCGGCGCATGGGGCATCACCCTCGCGCTGCCGCATCAGGTGCGGGTGGCGCGGGCGTTCGGCACCCGCCGTATCTTCCTGGCGAACGAACTGGTGGACGCCCCGGCGCTCCGCTGGATCGCCGCCGAGCTGGAGCGCGACGCCGACTTCCGGTTCGTCTGCTACGTCGACTCCGTGCGCGGGGTCGAGCTGATGGACGCGGCGCTGCGCGGGTCCGGCCGCCCCGTGGACGTCGTGGTCGAGCTCGCCGCCGGGGAGGGCGCCCGCACCGGCGTCCGTACCGAGACGCAGTGCGCGGCGGTCGCGGACGCGGTGGCCGGGACGGAGACGCTGCGGCTGGTCGGGGTGGCCGGGTACGAGGGCGAGGTCCCGCAGGCCGACCCGGACCGGGTGCGCGCCTATCTGCGCCGGCTGGTCGCCCTCGCCGTCGGCTTCGACGAGGCGGGCCGGTTCGCGGGCCTGGCGGAGATCGTGGTGAGCGCGGGCGGCAGCGCCTGGTTCGACGCGGTCGCGGACGTCTTCGCCGGCATCCCGGAACTGTCCGCCCCCGTACTGAAGTTGCTGCGCTCGGGTGCCTACGTCTCGCACGACGACGGCCGCTACCGGGACGTCACCCCCTTCAACCGGATCCCCGAGGAGGGCAGCCTGGAGCCCGCCTTCCGGCTCTGGGCGCAGATCGTCTCCCGCCCCTCCCCGGAGCAGGCCTTCGCCAACGCGGGCAAGCGGGACGCGGCCTACGACCTCGACCTGCCCGTCGCCCAGGTGATCCGCCGGGCGGCCACCGAGCGCCCGGCGACCGGCGTCTCGGTCACCGGCCTGTCCGACCAGCACGCCTGGCTGCGCACCGAGCCCGGGGCGGACCTGGAGGTCGGGGACTGGGTGGGCCTCGGCCTCTCCCACCCGTGCACGTCGTTCGACAAGTGGCAGCTGATCCCGGTGGCCGAGGCGGACGGGACGGTCGTCGACTACGTCCGCACGTTCTTCTAGGAGGGGCCGTGGAGCAACTCGTCATCCGGGACGCGGAGGTCGTCGACGGCAGCGGGGAACCCTCCTACCGCGCCGACGTGGTGATCGACGGCGGCCGGATCGTGTCGATCGTCAAGGAGGCCGCGGCCGCGGGCTGCCAGCGTCCGCGCGCGGTGCGCGAGCTGGACGCGGAGGGGCTGGTCCTCTCCCCCGGCTTCGTCGACATGCACGCCCACAGCGACCTGGCGCTGCTGCGCGACCCCGACCACAGTGCCAAGGCCGCACAGGGGGTGACCCTGGAGGTGCTGGGCCAGGACGGCCTGTCGTACGCCCCGGTCGACGACCGCACGCTGGCGGAGGTCCGCGGTGCGATCGCCGGCTGGAACGGCCCCGGCGACGACATCGACTTCGACTGGCGGTCGGTCGGCGAGTACCTGGACCGCCTCGACCGGGGCATCGCCGTCAACGCGGCGTACCTCGTCCCCCAGGGCACGGTCCGCGCGCTCGCCGTGGGCTGGGAGGACCGCGCGGCGACCCCGGCCGAACTGGACCACATGCGCCGGCTGGTGGCCGAGGGCATGGCCCAGGGCGCGGTCGGCCTGTCCTCCGGGCTCACCTACACCCCCGGCATGTACGCGCCGGACGCCGAACTGACCGAGCTGTGCCGGGTGGTGGCGGAGTACGGCGGCTACTACTGCCCGCACCACCGCTCGTACGGCGCGGGCGCCCTGGAGGCGTACGCGGAGATGGTGGCCCTGGCCCGGGAAGCCGGCTGCCCGCTCCACCTGGCCCACGCCACCATGAACTTCGGCGTGAACAAGGGCCGGGCCCCCGACCTGCTGGCCCTCCTCGACGAGGCCCTCGCCGCCGGCGCCGACATCACCCTCGACACCTACCCCTACACCCCCGGCAGCACGACCCTCGCGGCGATGCTGCCGAGCTGGGCGAACGAGGGCGGCCCGGCGGCGGCCCTCACCCGTCTGACGGACGACGGGACATCCGAACGCATCCGCCACCACCTGGAGACCGTCGGCTCCGACGGCTGCCACGGCGTCCCCATCGAGTGGGACACCATCGAGATCTCGGGCGTGACCGACCCCGCCCTCACGGCGTTCGTCGGCCGGACGGTCCAGGAGTCGGCGGACGCCCGCGGGGAGTCGCCCTGGACGACGGCCCGCCGCCTCCTGCTCACCGACCGCCTGGGCACCACGATCCTCCAGCACGTCGGCCACGAGGAGAACGTCCGCACGATCATGCGCCACCCGGTCCACACGGGCGGCTCCGACGGCATCCTCCAGGGCACGAAGCCCCACCCCCGCGCCTACGGCACGTTTCCGCACTACCTCGGCCACTACGTGCGGGAGCTGGGCGTCCTCTCCCTGGAGGAGTGCGTCGCCCACCTCACCGCCCGCCCCGCGGCCCGGCTGCGCCTGCCGGACCGCGGACTCGTACGCGAGGGCTACCGGGCCGACCTCGTCCTCTTCGACCCGCGAACGGTGGCGGCGGGCTCGACGTTCGCGGCCCCGCGCCGCCTCCCGACCGGCATCCCGCACGTGCTGATCGACGGCCGTTTCGTGATCGAGGACGGTCGCCGCACGGACGCACTGGCGGGCCGAGCAATCCGGCGCACCCCGCTGTAGCGCCCCTTCAGGGGCGGTGGGGGTGCCCCCGGCCGAAGGCCGGGGGAGGAACTGCGCGACCAGCCCCCACCCGCCCGCACCCCAAAGCGGCGCCCCCGGCGGAGCACTACGGCTTGGGCAGGGTGCAACCACTCGCACTCAGGTTCAGCACGTTCCCCGTCGTGAAGCACGCCGGAATGATGTACGTCTCCTCGGCGTAGTTGATCCCCTGCCGAACCGTCACGTTCCCGTTCGCGTCCACCTCGCACGGGTTGTCGACGGTGCACCGCTCCCCGTCCTCGTTGCCCGTGTTGTTGACGGCGACGACCTGGCCCGTGGTGGTGTCGATCACCGGCGACCCCGACGTGCCGCCGATCGTGTTGCAGGCGGAGGTGTAGCGGACCGAGTCCTTCCAGGTCCAGTCGCCCTCCTTCAGCCGGTACACGAACCCGTCGATGGTGCAGCTGTAGATCGTCTTCCAGTAGCCGGAGACGACCTTGATGGCGGTGCCGGCGACGGGGTGACCGGCGCTGACGGTGAGCGGGCTGATGCCGTAGGAGTTCTTGATCGCCGCGTACGTCGTGGTGGTGCGGTAGATCGTGATGTCGGTGTCGGTCATCGTCGAGTAGACGACCTGGTTGGCGCGGAGCGTGGCGACCTTGCTGCCGGAGGAGTTGAGCAGCCCGAAGGTGCGGCTGGAGGACTGGCCGGTGATGACCTCGCCGGGCTCCGGGAAGCCGGTCTCCAGGCAGTGGCCGTTGGTGAGGACCAGCGCCGGGTCGCTGTCCGCGGAGTTCGGGAAGCGGATGACCGAGCCGGAGCAGTTGCTGAGCGAGACGGTGCCCGCGAAGTTGACGGTCACCGCGGCGGCCTTCGCCGGCTGCGGCACGGCGACCGCCGGAGCCGCGCCGATCCCGGTGATGGCCAGGGAGGCGAGCGCGGCGACGAGAGGCTTGTTCATGTGGGGGTCCCCTCTATACGACGAGGTGACCGGAGATCTTCCGGCCACCCGCTTTTTTGTCATGCACATTCTCACCATTCGGACACACGTGGGCAAGGAGTCGTTTCCGGTCGGCTTGTTGGCGCGATCCCTCGCCGCGGTTGGGACTTTCCGGGACGAACGACGACGAACGGATGCCGATGTCCCCCCAAGGACTTCCGCAGTCCCTCAATGGGATCTGCCGCCACCACCCCTCCCGTGCCCCCAGCCGTGCCGGCCGTCCGTGGGACTCGCCGTCGGCGACGTGGTGGCGGCCGACGGTGACGGTGACGCGCCCGTTCCGCGGGTCACGGTGGCGTCCGGCGAGGCGTGGGGCGCGGCGCCCGCCGACGCGGTGGACCGCACCGACGGCGGCACGGTGGCCGAGGCCGCGGCCGGTGCGGCCGACGCCGACGAGGAGGGGACGGCGGTGTGCGCGCTCTGCCCGGGTGCCGCCACGGCCGACGACTCGCCGGACGTGCGCTTCGTACGGCCGGGTCCGCCCGGCGTCCCGTCGGCCGGCGACGAGGAGGAAGAGGAGAGGCCGACGACGAGCGCGAGCACGGACGCGGCTCCCACCGCTCCCGCCGCGGCCACCACGTACCTGCCGCGCCGGCCACCCGCCCCGCGCGCCTTCCGCCGCCGCTCCGCACGGCCCGGTCCCGGCGCGACGGGCGCGATCCTCGGCAGCTCGCGCGTCTCGTCGTATGCGTTGAGCCAGCCGTGCGCGGCCGCCGGGTCCCGGTACTCCTCATAGGAGGGGGCCGGTTCGCCCTCGGGTCGGTAGACGCGGGGTGCCCCGGGCTGGTCCTCGGCGGGTCTCGGCATGGACGCGGATTGTAGGGAGTTGAGAGGCCTTTGAGACAGCTACCGGCGATAACAGGCCAAATCGCCGGACCGCTCCCCACTCCCGCCTGTCCCCCACACGTGTCTCACGTGGCGGAAACCACGGACCGGTGGGCGTTACCGCCCCGTAAGCTCAACGGCATGCAGGTGATCCAGTCGACCAAGCTCGCCAACGTCTGTTACGAGATCCGGGGTCCGGTTCTCGAGGAGGCGATGCGGCTCGAGGCGGCGGGGCACCGCATCCTCAAGCTCAACACCGGCAACCCGGCCGCCTTCGGCTTCGAGTGCCCGCCGGAGATCCTGGAGGACATCCTCCGCAACGTCTCCTCGGCACACGGCTACGGCGACGCGAAGGGCCTGCTGGCCGCCCGGCGCGCGGTCGTCATGCACAACCAGACCATAGGCATCGAGACCGACGTCGAGCACGTCTTCATCGGCAACGGCGTCTCCGAGCTGATCGTGATGGCGATGCAGGGGCTCCTGGACGACGGGGACGAGGTCCTCGTACCCGCCCCGGACTACCCGCTGTGGACCGCGGCCGTCTCCCTGAGCGGCGGTACGGCCGTGCACTACCGCTGCGACGAGCAGTCGGACTGGATGCCCGACCTCGCCGACGTCGAGCGCAAGGTCACCGACCGCACCAAGGCGATCGTCATCATCAACCCGAACAACCCGACGGGTGCGGTGTACGACGAGGCGATGCTGCGCGGGCTGACCGACATCGCCCGCCGCCACAACCTCCTCGTCTGCTCGGACGAGATCTACGACAAGATCCTCTACGACGGCGCCACGCACACGCCGACCGCCGCCGTCGCCCCGGATCTCCTCACGCTCACCTTCAACGGCATGTCCAAGGCGTACCGGGTGGCCGGATACCGGGTCGGCTGGATGTCCGTCTCCGGGCCCCGGGCGCACGCCGACTCCTACATCGAGGGCCTGACGATCCTCGCGAACATGCGGCTGTGCGCGAACATGCCCGGTCAGCACGGAGTCGTGGCCGCGCTCAGCGGACGCCAGACGATCAACGACCTCGTCCTGCCGGGCGGCCGGCTGAAGGAGCAGGTGGACGTCGCCTACGACCTGCTCACCCAGATCCCGGGCGTGAGCTGTGTCCGCCCCAAGGGCGCGCTGTACCTCTTCCCGCGCCTCGACCCCCAGGTCTTCAAGATCAAGGACGACCGCCAGATGGTCCTCGACCTGCTGCGGCAGGAGAAGATCATGGTCGTCCAGGGCACCGGCTTCAACTGGCCGGAGCCGGACCACTTCCGGGTGGTGACCCTGCCGACGGTCGGGGACCTGCGGGACGCGATCACCCGGATCGGGCGGTTCCTGGACGGCTACGGCCAGCCGTGAGCGGTCACCGGCCCACCGTCCGTGAACCGGGTCAACTTTAGACGGAATCTAAGCTAGGATGGCTTCCTGTCAGAGCACAGGAGGCCATCTCCCATGTACGAACCGATCCGCACCAAGTCGGTCCACAGCACGATGGCCGGCCCCCCTTCCGACTTCCCCCACCGGACGCGCGAGGAGGAGCTGGACATCCAGCTCGCGGGACACCTCGCCGCGCTGCTCGCCGTCACCGACGAACTGCGCGCGCTCACGCCGTCCGGCGACCTCGACGCCGCCGCGACCCGGCTGGCCGAGCAGGTCGCCCGGCTACGGGGCGGACGTACGCCGGTCCGCGCGTCGCTGACGGCGGTCCAGGAGCCGGCCGCGCTCCACGAGCGTGCGCACGCGCTCGCCGGCCGCGCCCTGGTGGTCGCGGCGTCCCGCGCGGACACCGCGGCGGCGATCCTCGCGGCGGAGCGCATGGACGCCCACACGACCGCCACGGAACTCACCTCGGCCGGCTGACCCACCCCCCGCACGGCCCCGGTCCGCGCGCTCCCGCAGCGACGCGCGGACCGGGTTGCCACAACCGCTGACGGCGTTGCCGGACCGCGGCTGGGCCGACGAGTTGCCGGCCCAGGACCCGGAGGGCGTCCATGTGCTGTCGCGGACGGTACGGCAGGACGTCCCGGAGGCGGTCGACAGCTTCTCGTACGGACCCAATGGTGGGCGCGTCCGACGCCCGGGCAGGGACCGCCGGAGCGGCATCTGGAGCGCCGGCCGGCCCTCCTGAAGGAGGCCGGGCAGTTGGCGGCCGGGCTGGGGAACACCGAGGCCAGTCGCCAGGAGACGCACACGCGGTACCCGGAGGACCGGAACAACCGAACCGGCCCCCCGCGTGCGCGCGAGGGGCCGGGCCGGAGCGGGTGCTCAGGGGCAGCTGATGCGGCTGTCCCCCGGGTCGGTGGTGCAGGTGTCGAAGCCGAGGCCGCCGTTGGCCGTGTCGTTGCCCGACACACCGTCGGTGGTGATCACCCGGTCGTTGCCGGCGGACCCGTTCACCGTGTCGTTGCCCGGGCCGCCGTACAGCGTGTCGTTGCCGGGGCCGCCGTCGACGGTGTCGTTGCCGTAGTCGCCGTAGACGGTGTCGGTGCCGCCGTTCCCGTTGAGGGTGTCGTTGCCGCCCAGGCCGCAGATCACGTCGTTGCCGATCGTGCCGTTGAGGGCGTCGGCCCCGCTGGTGCCGATGATCGTGCAGCCCCGGGAGTTGTTGACGGTGCCGGTCGCGGTGGCGGTGTTGTTGCCCGTCGCCGGATCGGTCTGGGTGGCCGTGACCGTGGCCGTGTTCCTGAGCGTGCCGGTGGCGCGGGGTTCGGCGACGACCGTGACCGTGGCGCTCGCGCCCGGGGCGAGGGTGCCGAGGGCGCAGGTGGCGCCGGTCGCGGTGGTGGTGCAGCCGCCCTGGGAGGGCGTGGCCGAGACCGGGGTCGCGCCCGCTCCGGAAAGGGTGTCGGTCAGCGTGACGCCGGTGGCGGCCGCGGTCGAGGCGGTCGCGTTGGTCACGCGGACCGTGTACGTGGCCCGGTCGCCGATGGTGACGGTGGACGGGCCCGTCTTGGTGACGGAGAGGTCCGCGCTGGGCGGCGGGGGTGTGCTGCCTCCGCCGCCCAGGTAGCGGGCGAGCGCGAAGTCGTTGTCCGGTCCGCCCTGCCCGGCGGCGACGATCCGGCCGTCGGACTGGATGGCCACGCCGTGGGCGGCGTCGCTGCCGCCGAAGCTCGTGACCACCCGGCCGCCGCTGCCGAAGCCGCTGTCCAGGCCGCCGTCGGTGTTGTAGCGCAGCACGTTGAAGCCGCCCGGGCCGCTGCCGGAGACGACGATCCGCCCGTCGCTCTGCAGCTTCATGTCCTCGGCGCCACCGCCGGGGGTGACGACCAGGCCGTTGCCGTCGAAGCTCGGGTCCAGCGTGCCGTTGGTGTTGTAGCGGGCCAGTGCGGTCCGGCCGCCGCTCGAACCGGCCGCGACGATCCTGCCGTCGGGCTGGACCGCGAGCGCCTCCGCGGAGTCGTAGTCACCGAAGTCGGTGCGCTGGATGCCGCGGGTGCCGAACCCGGTGTCGAGGCTGCCGTCGGTGTTGTAGCGGACGAGCACGAAGTCGAAGCGGGTCGTCCCGACCTCGCCCGCGACCACGATCTTGCCGTCGGGCTGTACGGCCAGGGCCCGCAGGTCGCCGCCCTCCTGGAGGGACCCGCCCAGAGCGGTGGTCACCTTGCCGTCGCCGCCGAAGGTGGGGTCCAGGGAGCCGTCGGCGTTGTAGCGGGCCACCGCGGCCTGGCCGCCCACATAGCCCGCGGCGACGATCTTGCCGCCGGGCAGCGCCACCACGTCCGTGGCCTCCTCGGGGACGCCGAAGTCGGTGAAGACCCGGCCGTCTCCGTTGCCGAAACTCGTGTCCAGCGAGCCGTCGCTCGCCTTGTACCGGACCAGCGTGAACCAGCAGCAGTTCTCGGGGCCTCGCCAGCTGCTGCCCGCCACCACGATGTTGCCGTCGTCGGGCTGCAGGGCCACGGCGTGCGCCTCGCTCAACTGGAGGCCCTCGTTCGACGGCAGGTTGTTGACGGCGGTGGTCACCCTGCCGTCGCCGCCGAAGGTGGGGTCCAGGGTGCCGTCGGCGTTGTGCCGGGTCAGCGCGAAGTCACTCTCGGCGCCGGAGCTGTCGAAGGAGGTGCCGACGGAGACGATCCTGCCGTCGGACTGCACCGCCACGTCGGCGGCGGAGTCGTTGCCGCCGAAGTCGGTGAGGACCGTGCCGTCGCCGGCGAAGGCGGGGTCCAGGTCGCCGGGGGCGGCGACCGCGGTGCCGGGCAGGGCCAGGACGAGCGCCAGGAGGGTGGCCGCCACGGTTCCGGCTCGGACCGTGAGTGATCGAACACGAGGTGTGAACGATCGAACGTGAGGTGTGAGCATGGGCGACAGCGTTCCGACGCGGGCCCACAAGTCGGCTCGCCACGAGCCGTGTTGCGCTCACCGGCCGCAGGGAATCCACCCGCGCGGGTGAGGCCCGCACAGGCGAGGGCCTGTCGCCGCCGGGCTCCCGTCGGGGCGGACGGGAGCAGGTGGCGACAGGCCCGGGAGCCGTGCACGCCGTTGTGCGCGGCCTCGCCGTTTCACACCGCGGCCGGTCGTGACGATCGCTGGTCAGGGCACATCCAAACCGGCCGCGGAGTCTTTCGGAGGGGGAGTTATCCCAGCCGCTCCACCAGCGCCCGGTACTCCGCCCACAGCTCCTTCGGCGTGTGCTCACCGAAGGTGTCGAGGTGGTCGGGGACGAGCGCCGCCTCCTCCCGCCAGACCTCCTTGTCGACGGTCAGCAGGAAGTCGAGGTCGCTGTCGTCGAGGTCGAGCCCGTCGGTGTCGAGGGCGTCCCGCGTCGGCAGCACGCCGATCGGCGTCTCCACGCCGTCCGCCTTGCCGTCCAGCCGCTCCACGATCCACTTCAGGACACGGGAGTTCTCGCCGAAGCCGGGCCAGACGAACTTGCCCTCGTCGTTCTTGCGGAACCAGTTGACGTAGTAGATCTTCGGCAGCTTGGCCTGGTCCTTGTCCTTGGCCACGTCGATCCAGTGGGCCATGTAGTCGCCCATGTTGTAGCCGCAGAACGGCAGCATCGCGAACGGGTCGCGGCGCAGCTCGCCGACCTTGCCCTCGGCGGCGGCGGTCTTCTCGGAGGCCACGTTGGCACCCAGGAAGACGCCGTGGTTCCAGTCGAAGGACTCGGTCACCAGCGGGACGGCGGTGGCGCGGCGGCCGCCGAAGAGGATCGCCGAGATCGGCACGCCCTTGGGGTCCTCCCACTCCGGCGCGATGATCGGGCACTGGGCGGCGGGGACGGTGAAGCGGGCGTTGGGGTGGGCGGCCGGGGTCTCGGAGCCCGGCGTCCAGTCGTTGCCCTTCCAGTCCGTGAGGTGGGCCGGAAGCTCCTCCGTCATGCCCTCCCACCAGACGTCGTCGTCGTCCGTGAGCGCGACGTTGGTGAAGACCGCGTTGCCCCACAGCGTCTTCATCGCGTTGGCGTTGGTGTGCTCACCGGTGCCGGGCGCGACGCCGAAGAAGCCGGCCTCGGGGTTGATCGCGTAGAGGCGGCCGTCGGCGCCGAACCGCATCCAGGCGATGTCGTCGCCGATCGTCTCGACGGTCCAGCCGGAGACGGTGGGCTCCAGCATGGCGAGGTTCGTCTTGCCGCAGGCGCTCGGGAAGGCCGCGGCGACGTACTTGGACTCGCCCTGCGGGGGCGTGAGCTTGAGGATCAGCATGTGCTCGGCGAGCCAGCCCTCGTCGCGCGCCATGACGGAGGCGATGCGCAGGGCGTAGCACTTCTTGCCGAGCAGGGCGTTGCCGCCGTAGCCGGAGCCGTAGGACCAGATCTCGCGGGACTCGGGGAAGTGCGAGATGTACTTGGTCTGGTTGCACGGCCAGGGGACGTCGGCCTCGCCCTCCGCGAGGGGCGCGCCGAGGGTGTGGACGGCCTTGACGAAGAAGCCGTCGTCGCCGAGCTCGTCGAGGACGGCCTGGCCCATGCGCGTCATCGTGCGCATCGAGGCGGCGACGTACGCCGAGTCCGTGATCTCCACGCCGAGGGCGGACAGCGGCGAGCCGAGGGGACCCATGCAGAACGGGACGACGTACATCGTCCGGCCCTTCATCGAGCCGCGGAACAGGCCCTTCTCGCCACTGAAGATCTCCCGCATCTCCGCGGGGGCCTTCCAGTGGTTGGTCGGGCCGGCGTCCTGCTCCCGCTCGGAGCAGATGAACGTGCGGTCCTCGACCCGGGCGACGTCGGTCGGGTCGGAGGCCGCGTAGTAGGAGTGGGGGCGCTTGATCGGGTCGAGCTTCTTGAAGGTGCCCTTCGCCACGAGCTCCTCGCACAGTCGCTCGTACTCGGCCTCGGATCCGTCACACCAGACCACGCTGTCCGGTTGCGTCAGTTCGGCGATCTCGTTGACCCACGAGACCAGTTCCTGATGTTTGGTGGGGATGACGGGGGGAGCCGCGATGTCGCGCGCCACGATTGCTCCTAAATGAGGGATTTTTGATCTTTTGGCCCGGCTTTCAGGCCTTGCTTGCCCCGTGGGGGCTGCGACCCGGATGCTTCGTAGCCGCTCATCCGGTGCCGACCGCACTCATTTGATCCTCCGACTGGATCTCCCATCTGTCCAGAGGGAGTCACAGATGAGCGACGTGAGGAAGGCCACGGTTTCTGGGTCCACCTGCGTTTCTTTGCGTCCACATTGAGTTCGCCTCAAGGTCTTTTTGCTCACCGATGCGAGCCGACGCGAGCGCAACCGGGACTCCGTGAGACGATGGCCACTCTCGGCCGGTGATGGAGCGGGACTGATCCGTAACTTACGGTTCCGTAGGTACGATGCCCCTCATGACTGCGTCCGCCCCCGACGCGCCCTCGGAACCGCCGGCCGCCGGCCGCGGTCCCGCAGCGCTCTCGTCCCTGTCGCAACAGGTCAAGCCCAAACTGCGCGGCTGGCTGCACCTGGGCATGTTCCCGGCCGTACTCGTAGCGGGCCTCGTCCTCACCGCCCTCGCCGACTCACCGCGCGGCCGCATCGCCTGCGGGATCTTCGCCCTGACGGCGTGCCTGCTGTTCGGCGTGAGCGCGCTCTACCACCGGGGCAACTGGAGTCCGCGCATGGACGGCGTGCTGCGCAGACTCGACCACGCCAACATCTTCCTGATCATCGCGGGCACCTACACCCCGCTGACCCTGCTGCTCCTGCCCGCCGCCAAGGGCCAGTGGCTGCTGTGGGGCATCTGGGCCGCGGCGGCCGCGGGCATCGCCTTCCGGGTCTTCTGGGTCGGCGCCCCGCGCTGGCTGTACACGCCCTGCTACATAGCGATGGGCTGGGCGGCGGTCTTCTACCTGCCCGACTTCATGCGCACCGGCGGTATCGCCGTCCTGGTCCTGGTGATCGTAGGCGGCCTGCTCTACAGCGCGGGCGGCGTGATCTACGGCATCAAGCGCCCGAACCCGTCACCGCGGTACTTCGGCTTCCACGAGGTGTTCCACTCCTTCACGCTGGCCGCGTTCGTCGTGCACTACGTCGGCATCTCCCTGGTGGCCTACCAGCACGCATAGCTCCACCGCCGCTTCTCCAGGCGGCCACGGCTCCCGAGCCGTGGCCGCCTTTTTCATGCCCTCCCGCACATGACGACATCAGCTCGCCATTGACAGTTACTAGATTTTGAAAGCTACTATCATTTCATGGCTACTGTCACTCGTCCCGAAGAGACGCATCAGAACCCCCGCCGGTGGTGGGCCCTCGGTGCCCTGGTCGCGAGCATGCTGGTGCTCGGCTTCGACACGACGATCCTCAACGTGGCGCTCCCGACGATGGCCGGGGAGCTCGGCGCCACCACCAGCCAGCAGCAGTGGATGGCGGACGCGTACGTCATCGTCTTCGCGTCGCTGATGCTCCCCGCCGGACTCCTCGGCGACCGCTTCGGCCGCCGCCGGATGCTGGTCGTGGGCCTCCTGATCTTCCTGGCCGGGTCGGTGATGGGCTCGCTGGCCGGAGACGTGCACTGGGTGATCGCCGCCCGCGCCTCGATGGGCGTCGGCGCCGCGCTGGTGATGCCGCTCGCGATGTCCGTGCTGCCCTCGCTGTTCGGGCCGTCCGAGCGCACCCGGGCCGTCGGGATCGTCTCGGCCGCCTCGGCGCTCGGCCTGCCGCTCGGCCCGATCATCGGCGGCTTCCTGCTCAACCACTTCTGGTGGGGCTCGGTCTTCCTGATCAACGTGCCGATGGCCGCCATCGGCGTCGCCGCCTGCGTCCTCCTGCTGCCCGAGACCAGCGACCCCGCCTCCCCCACGGTCGACGTCCTCTCCACCGCGCTCACCGCGATCGGCCTCGGCGCCCTGGTCTACGCGATCATCGAGGCCCCCGACCGCGGCATGGGCGACCCGCTGGTCCTCGCCCTGTTCGCGGTCGCCGTCGTCCTGGTCACCGCCCTGGTGCTGCGCGAGCGCCGGGCCCAGCGCCCGATGCTCGACATGGAACTCCTCACCCACCGCGGCTTCCTGCTCAACACCCTCGCCGCGACCCTGGTGATGTTCGTGCTGTCCGGCCTGATGTTCGTACTGCCGCCCTACCTCCAGGCCGTCCTCGGCAACGACGCCTTCGGCACCGGCCTGCGGCTGCTGCCCATGATGGGCGGCCTCATCGTCGCCGCTCGGGCCGCCCAGCCGGTCGTCGCCCGCTTCGGCGCCCGCGCCGTGGTCGCCGCGGGCCTGGTCGTCCTCGCCTTCGCCGCCCTGCTCGGCAGCCGCACCTCGGTCAGCGACGGCTACGGCTTCACCGCGCTGTGGCTCTCCGTCGCCGGCCTCGGCTTCGGCTTCTCCGTGGTCCCCTCCATGGACGGCGCCCTCGGCGCCCTGCCCGCGAACCGGGCCGGCAGCGGCTCCGGGCTGCTGATGACGACGCGCCAGGTCGGCGGCGCGATCGGCATCGCCCTGCTCGGCAGCCTGCTGGCCAGTACCCTCCGTGACCGCCTCGACGTCACCGGCCTGCCCGCCCCGCTCGGCCACACCGCGGGCGAGTCGGTGGTCGCCGCCCACCTGGTCGCCGAGAAGACCGGCTCCGCCCGCCTCGTCGCCTCCGCCGACGCCTCCTACGTGCACGGCATGGGCCTCGTCCTGCTGGTGTGCGGCATCGCCGCGCTCGCCACCGCCCTGCTGGCCGCCGCGCTCCTGCCCAACACCCCCACCCAGCGCCGTACCGAAGGAGACGAGTCCCCGGCCGTGGCCGCCGCCACCGCCGATGCCGGACAATGACCGGCATGACGGCACCGCACACCTCCCCCCAGCCCGGCCTCCGCGAACGGAAGAAGATCAAGACCCGCGAGGCCATCCGTGCGGCCACGTACGCGCTGGTCGAGGTGCAGGGCTGGGACGCCACGACGATCGAGCAGATCGCCGACCGTGCCGAGGTGTCGCCGTCGACGGTCTTCCGGTACTTCCCGACCAAGGAGGACATCGTCCTCACGGACGAGTACGACTTGCTGATCATGGAAGAGCTCCGGTCGCGGCCCGCCGACGAGCCGTGGCCGACGTCCCTCCGCTATGTGATGCACCGGGCGATCCGGCTGGGCGTCAAGGACGATCCGGTGGTCTCCCGGCTGCGCACCCGGCTGATGGTCGAGGTCCCCTCGGTGCGCTCCCGGATGATGGAGAGCATGTCGTCCACCGGGCGCCTGCTCTGCCAGGCCATCGGGGAGCGCACCGGCCGTGACCCCGACAGCCTGGAGGTCCGGGTCTACGCGATGTCCTTCGTCGGCGGGCTGATGGAGGTATCGATGTACTGGGCGGAGAACGCGCACGAGGGCGACTTCGAGGCCCTCGTCGACCGCGCCCTGGACGTCATCGAGTACGGCCTGCCCCCGGAAAACCGCTGAGGTCACGGCCGCCACCCGTGCCATCCTGACCAGGTGAACGCTTCCCAGATCCAGGTCGAAGTCGCCCCCGAGCTGGCCCTGTTCGTCCCGCACGCCCGCCGCGTCGGCGTCCACCCCCTCGCCGTCGACGGCGTCTCGACCCTCGGCCACGTCATCGAGTCCCTGGGCGTCCCCCTGACGGAGGTGGGCGCCCTGGTGGTGGACGGCCGGGAGGTCCCCGTGGCGCACGTCCCGGCGCACGGCGAGCGGGTGGCCGTACGCCCGGTCGCCCGCCCGCAGCGCGTCCCCGGCGCCCCGCTCCGCTTCCTCCTCGACGTCCACCTCGGCACCCTCGCCCGCCGCCTCCGCCTGCTCGGCGTGGACGCGGCGTACGAGTCGACGGACATCGGCGACCCGGCCCTCGCCGCCCGCTCGGCGGCCGAGAAGCGCGTCCTGCTCAGCCGCGACCGGGGCCTGCTGCGCCGCCGTGAACTCTGGGCGGGCGGGTACGTCTACAGCACCGGCCCCGACGACCAGCTCCGCGACGTCCTCGACCGGTTCGCCCCCGACATGCGCCCCTGGACCCGCTGCACCGCCTGCAACGGCCTGCTGCGGGAGGCCACGAAGGACGAGGTGGCGGACCAGCTGAAGGGCGGGACACAGAAGTCGTACGACGTCTTCGCGCAGTGCGCGGAGTGCGGGCGCGCGTACTGGAAGGGCGCGCACCACCAGCAGCTGGAGGCCATCGTGGCGCGCGCCCTCGCCGAGTTCGCCTGACCTTCCGCCGGCTGAGGGTCAGTTGCGGCCCAGCGCCCGGTACTCCCAGCCGGCCGCGCGCCACTGGGCGGGGTCGAGGGCGTGCCGGCCGTCCACGACCCGGCGCCGGTTCACCACCGCGCCCATGACCTCCGGGTCGATCTCCCGAAACTGCGTCCACTCGGTGAGCAGGACCACGACGTCGGCGCCGGTCGCGGCCTGCAGCGCGTCGGTCCCGTACGCCAGCTCGGGGTGGACGCGGCGGGCGTTGTCCATCGCCACCGGGTCGTAGACCGTCACGTGGGCGCCGGCCCGGTGCAGCCCGGCGGCGACGTCCAGCGCGGGGGCGTCGCGGATGTCGTCGGAGTTGGGCTTGAAGGCCGCCCCGAGCGCGGCCACCTTCGTCCCGGCGAGATCGCCGCCGGCCAGCTCGCGGACCAGGTCCACGGTACGGGCCCGGCGGCGCTGGTTGATCGCGTCCACCTCGCGCAGGAAGGCGACCGCCTGGGCGACGTCCAGTTCCTCGGCGCGGTGGATGAACGCCCTGATGTCCTTGGGCAGGCAGCCGCCGCCGAAGCCCAGACCGGGCTTCAGGAACCGGCCGCCGATCCGGTCGTCGTAGGCCAGCGCCTCGGCCAGCCGGTGCACGTCGGCGCCGGTGGCCTCGCAGACCTCCGCCATGGCGTTGATGTACGAGATCTTCGTGGCCAGGAAGGAGTTGGCGGCGACCTTGACCAGTTCGGCGGTCGGCAGGTCGGCGACCACCACCGGGGTGCCCTGCGCGATGACCGGGGCGAACGCGGCGCGCAGTTGCTGCTCCGCCCACGCGGACTCGGTGCCGAACACCAGCCGGTCCGGGTGCAGGGTGTCCTCCACCGCGAAGCCCTCCCGCAGGAACTCCGGGTTCCAGGCCAGCTCCACGGCGTCCCCGGCCGGGGCGGTGGTACGGACCAGCTCGGCGAGGCGGGCCGCGGTGCCCACCGGCACCGTCGACTTCCCGACCACCAGGGCCCGGCGGTTCAGGTGCCGGGCCAGCTCGGTCACCGCGCCTTCGACGTAGCGCAGGTCGGCGGCGTAGGAGCCGGGCTGCTGCGGGGTGCCCACGCAGACGAAGTGGATGTCGCCGAACTCGGCGGCCTCCGCGAGGCTGGTCGTGAAGTGCAGCCTGCCTGACTCCTGGGCCTTGACCAGGAGTTCGGGCAGTCCTGGCTCGAAGAAGGGCACCTGCCCGGCTCTCAGCAGCTCGATCTTGCCGGGGTCGACGTCGACGCCGAGGACCTCGTAGCCGAGCGCCGCCATGCACACGGCGTGCGTGGCGCCCAGGTAGCCGGTGCCGATGACCGTGAGACGGGGGGCGTCGGCGCCGACGGTGGATCCGGTGCCGTAGGTGGCGGCGGGCAGGGTGTCCATGATGCCTCCGAGGGGGTTTCCGGGCTGGAAGCGCGCATGCCGAGGACGCGCGTGGGTGCGATGGGTGCGGTGGGTGAAGGAGAGGGAGCCGCGACCACGTGGGGCCCGGGTGCGGACCGGGCCCCACGCCGTCAGGAGGAGCAGGTGACGTTGGCGAGGCCCTTCGCCGCGTCGGTGACCTTGTTGTCGCAGGTGACCTTGTTGTTCTCGACGGGCGCGAAGTGGAAGCCGTAGCCGGGGCCGTCCACCTGCGCGGTGTTGGCCTGGAACACGTTTCCGGTGCCCCAGCCGTCGAGGATCCGGTGGGTCTGGAAGCCGTCCTCGTTGGAGTGCCGGCCGATGTTGGCCTTGATCAGCCAGTCGTTGCCCTTGACGTCGACCCAGGAGTCGTCGTGCCCCCCGCTGAGACCGGAGCCGTCGAAGGTGTTGCCGACGAGGGAGCCCCCGGTGGTGCCCTCCTTGATGTCGACGGACTCCGCAGTGGTGTCGCTGACGTGGTTGCCGCGGATCACGTTGTCGTCGCTCTTGTCGGGCTTGCAGTCGGTGACGGTGCACCAGTTGGACTGCGCGGACCCGACGTAGATGCCCTCGCCGAACTGCTCCTTGCGCTTGCCCGTGGCGCGGACGGTGTTGTTCTCGACCACGTTGCCGGAGCTGAAGTCGCGCAGGTGGATGCCCTCGTCGCCGATGTTCTCGACGGTCAGGCCCTGGATGACGGAGCCCTGGACCCGGTCCGCCATGACCCCCTTCTGGGCGTTGCGCACGGTGAAGCCGATCAGCCGCCAGTGGCTGGCGCCGTCGAGGTGGAAGGCGTAGCCGCCGTCGACACCGCCGGCGTCGATCACCGCGCCGGGACCGCCGCACAGGAAGATCGGACGGTCCGCCGTACCGGGGGTGGCGGCGGTGAAGCGGTCCGTGTAGACCCCGTCCCGCATCTCGATGACGTCACCCGGCTGCGCCTGGTCCAGCGCGTCCTTCAGGGACTTGGCGTCGCTGACGGTGACGGTGGCGGCCGGGCACTTCACAGGTCCCGGGGCGGCCGCGGCGGGGCCGGTGGCGGTGGGCGTGGCCGGACCGTCGGTGGCCGCCGTGCCGCCCGGCGCCGGACCGGAGGCCGTGGCACCGGCGTCACCGGGGTCGCCGGTGTCGTCCCCGTCGTCGGTGGGTTCGGCGACCGGGATGGTGGGGCCCGCGGTGGGGCCGGCGCCGTACACGACGGACCGGTCGGCGCCGGCCGAGACGCCCGCCACGATCAGCGCCACCACCGAGATCAGCAGGGCGGCCGAGGCCACCCAGAGCGGCGGCCCGCCGGCGAGCCAGATCCGGCGCGCCCGCTCAGCGGCGGACCCGGCCGGTGCGGAACCACCACCCTCGCCCGGACCGGCGCCACCGCCCGGAACACCGTCCTCGCGCGGAATGCCTCCGCTGCCCGGACCGCCGTCGCCCGGAACGCCGTCGTCGCGTGGACCGCCTTCGCCCGGAACGCCGTCATCGCGTGGACCGCCTTCGCCCGGAACGCCGTCATCGCGTGGAACGCCTTCGTCGGGCGGGCCCGTCGGGGTGTCCTTGTTCATTCGCTCATCACCGGCTCCCGGCGGCGGCCGACCACGGAGATCTCGTTCGGCGGCGGGGCGGGCAGCGGCGCCTTGTCGGAGTACGGGTGCACGATGCCCGCCCCCTGCCCGGCCGCTCGCCGCCTGCGCCGGCCCATGGCGGCCGAGAACAGGATGAGGAGCAGGATGCCCGTCCACAGCAGCGTCATCGGGCTGGCGTAGTGCTTCACCTTGACCCAGAAGGAGCTGGTGTCGTACCAGGCGAAGGTCTGGTTCTCCTTGATGTCGGCGCCGCCGTGGGAGCGACTGGAGTCCAGTGCGCTGGGGCCGACCCCGCCGATGACGTTGTAGGAGACGGTCGTGCCGTCCACGCCGCCGACCAGGCTGACGCCGTGGTTGGTCGCGTCCTGGACGGTGTTGCCGCGTATCTCGGCGTCCGAGTCGCGGACGTAGACGCCGGTCTGGGCCCCGTCGATGATGTTGCCGGTGACGGTGGCGTCGGTGACGCCGTCGCGGACCGAGATGCCCTGCCGGTTCTGGCCGCTCAGGCGGTTGCCGGTGATGGACACCTTGTCCGCGGCGAGGCGGGCCACGATACCCATGTCGCCGCCCTCGATGCGGTTGTTCTGCACGCCGACGTCGAAACCGCCGAGCACCTCGACGCCGTAGCGGCCGTTGTCCTTGGCCACGCTGTTGGCGACCGAGTTGGAGCCGTAGCTGTCGACGGCCTGCCCGGAGGCGGAGGGGCCGTCGGCCAGCGGCTTGCCGCTGAGGGTGTAGCCGTTGCCGCCGTTGCCCTCGGCGGTGGAGCCGCTGACCCGCACCTGCTGGGTGGCCCGGGAGAGGATGAAGCCGTCGCCGCCGTTGTCCTTGGCGACCGTGCGCTGCACGAGCGAGCTGGAGACGAACCGGTGCATGACCACCCCGTCCTCCAGGCTGTTCTCCACGGTCGTGTCGCTGATCTCGATCCCGGTGGCGCTGGAGATGAAGATCCCGAACGCGTTGCCGGTGATGGTCGAGTGCGTGATCGACCCGGAGACGTAGGACATGCCGCCGGTCGAGAACCGGGCGTCGGGAGTGGTCAGTTCGCCCGAGGGCATGGCCGTGACGTCACCGCTGGAGGTGTTCTGGTCGTTCTCGTCGCCCTGCCGGTCGGCCCGTTCGCGCGCGGTCTTGCCGTGCACCTGCCCGGTGTCCTCCAGCGAGCCGGTGTTGGGCCGGTCGGTGCCGGTGAGGCTGAGCCCGCCGGTTCGGCCGCTCCAGAACCCGAGGTTCGCGAGTTTGGCGTGCGCCATCTCGAACTGGCCGCCGATGGTGCGGATGTAGGCGCGGCCGTCCCGGACGTCGCTGTCGGCCTCGTTGGCCTGCGGGTCCCAGCTGGTGACGGTCAGCGGCGCCTGGGCGGTGCCCTGGAGGATCAGTTCGCCGCCGAAGGAGACGATGGAGACGAAGCCGCTGCGGTTGCTGGCCATGCGCAGGGTGAGGCCGCCGGGGTTGGACAGCTTCAGCTTGGCGCCGACGTTGAGGTAGATGTTCTCGGTCAGCAGGTACGAGCCGTCCTTGCGCCGCACGAAGGTCTGCGGGGCGAGTTTCAGCAGGTCGGCGATGGTGTAGGCGTTGCGGCGCTGGGTGAGCACCAGGGTGTACCCATTGTCGGTGTCCAGCCGGTACGGCACCGTCCACTTGGTGCTCTGAAGGGGCGCCACCGAGCTGAACGCCCGTACCTGGTTGAGCCGGTGGTCCTCGTCGGCGACCAGCGCGGCCTCGGTCTCCGCGTCCTGGGCGGCCGGCTTCTGCTTCTTGTCGCCGTCCCCGTCGGCGTGGGCCGTGGCCGAGGTGCCCAGCAGCAGCGTCGCCGCCACCGCGAAGGCGCCGAGCAGGGCCGCCGTCCTGGCACCGGCCCGGCGCAGACGGATGCCGGGGCCGGGTCTTCTCCTCGTCAGGGGGTGCGTCATGAGGGGGGTGGTCATGGCGTCAGATCACCTCGGGCTGGAGGGCGGTGTGGCTCTGGCCGCCGGCGGGTCCGGAGAGCGTGGCCGCGCTCTGGCCCTCGCCTCCGATGCTGGTGCTGGTGCGGGTGAGCCAGCCCTGCTTGTTCATGGTGACGAATGCGTAGAGCTTGAGCGGCAGCGAGATCATGATGACCACCAGGGCCGTCAACGGCAGCAGGAGGATCTCCTGCGGGTGCCTGCGCAGGTGCGAGTAGCCGCGGACGGCACGGCCCAGCAGCAGCCAGATCAGGGTGAGGACGATGCCGCGGCCGCTGAGGTCGAGCCGGCTCGTCAGCAGGTAGCCGAGGGCCATGCCCATGGTCACCGGGGTCAGCAGGATCTGCAGCACCGTGATCTTGGTGACCAGCGGGACGCGCCACAGCCAGCCCTTGTACAGCGCGGTCAGGTAGCACCGGTAGGAGTTGCGGCTCCACCGGACGCGCTGCTTCACGAAGGCGCGGAAGGAGGACGGGAACATGGAGACGGCCCGCGCGGAGGACTGGTGCACGGTCTTGTAGCCCGAGGCGAGCACCAGCCAGGTCAGCCGGCCGTCGTCGCCCGCCACGCAGCGGCGGCCGAGGAAGAACTCGTTCTCGAGGTTCTCGAGGACCGGCAGGACCGCTTCGCGGCGGTACGCGGCGGTACGGCCGGACAGACAGGCCACGGCACCGGCCCGGCCCATGGCCGGAACGTAGTCGTAGTAACGGAGGTTGACCAGCCAGTCGGCGACCCGGCGCCAGACGCTGGTGGTGCGCTGGTAGACGTTCTGCTGGGTGCCCACGCCGCCGACCGCCGGGTCCTCGAAGGGCATCTGCACGGCGTCGAGGAGACCCGGCTCCCAGCGGGTGTCGGAGTCCACCAGGACGAGGAGTTCGCTGGTGGCGGCCCGTATGCCGACCCCCAGGGCGGAACGTTTCCCTCTGTGCTCGAAGGCGAGCACCCGGACCCGGGGGTCCTCCACCAGCGACAGCCGGTGCAGTACCTCGTGGTCCTCGACGTCAGGAACGATGATGATCTCGGCCGGATCCTGGGCGAGCCAGGTCTCCAGGCACTCCAGCAGGATCTCCGGGTCCTCCCGGTAGGCCGGGACCACCACGGAGACGCTGGTACGGAATTTGTTGACGACTGGCTTGGCGAACCGGGAGAGCACCGCTCGGTACAACCACAGGGCCCAGACGAACAGTCCGGCCAGCCCCAGCGGCATCAGCTCTCGCCACGAAGTTTCCCCCACGGCCTCGACGATCCACGACCAGAGCTGGTCGAAGAACTCGGACAATGTTGTGCTCTCCCCCCACATGACACGACTGCCGCGGTCCGAAAATACGACGGAACCGGGCGCTGCTCCAGCGATGCTAGGGGCGCTTGAGTGAACGGAGATCACACAAAACACGAACTTCACTTACGAGGTCTTCACACTCATCCGCCCCAACCGTGATGGCGGGTCACACCTGTCACGGCACGGAGTGGATCCTATGAGGGAGATGTGAAGAGCGTGAACTCGACTGATAAATGGCATGTTTCGGCGCGGCGACCGGAAAGCCCGCGTCCCGTGCAGGGCGCGCGGAACCGCGCGAGCAACCCCACGCGCCCGCAGGCGACCACGCACCCGCACCCTTCGACGGGCTCCGGCGGGCTCCGGCGGGCTTCAGCCCCCGAGTGCCGCCCGCAGCCGCTCCGGGTCGACGGTCGGCGCGTCACACGTGAAGTTGCGGCACACGTACGCGGCCGCCTCCCCACCGACCAGCGGCCGCCCCGCGAGCAGCGGGAACTCGTCGCTCCCCACCGTCCCCACGGCCACCACCGCACCGGGCGCGGTACCCAGCAGCGCCGTACGGTGCAGATCGGCCGCGCGCGGATCCGTCGCGTCCGGTCCGACGACCGCGACCTCGCGCGGACCGTCCAGCAGCGCCTCGGCGACGGCGAGCCCCCACCCGACGAAGCGCGGCACGCGCGGTCCGAGCGTCCGGACGATCCCCAACGCCCGCTCCGCCGCGGTGCGATGAGGTTCGGAACCGGTGTGGGCCGCGTAGCCGAGCAGTGCACCGGCGGCGGCGCTCCAGCCCGAGGGTGTGGCGTTGTCGGTGGGGTCCTGCGGCCGGCGGATCAACTGCTCGGCGTCGGCGGCGGTGTCGTACAGGGCGCCGCTCTCCGGGCTCTCCCGGTCGGTGAAGCGGGCCAGGACATGGTCGAGGAGGAGTCCCGCGAACTCCAGCCAGACACCCTCACCGGTCACGGACGCCAGCACGAGGAAGCCCTCGGCGACGTCGCCGTAGTCCTCCAGGACGCCCGCGTTGGCGCCGGCCCTGCCGTCCCGGCTGGTACGGGCGAGCCGCGCGCGGTCGTCGAGATGGAGCCGTACGAGGAGGTCGGCGGCGCCGACGGCGGCCTCCACGAGATCGGGACGGTCGAAGTAGGCGCCGGTCTCCGCGAGCGCGGCGACGGCGAGGCCGTTCCAGGCGGCGACGACCTTGTCGTCCCGGCCCGGGGCCGGGCGTCCGGCCCGTGCGGCCAGCAGCCGCCGCCGGACGGACTCGATCCGCTCGGCGTCGAACACCCCTTCCTGTTGCGGGAGTTGCAGCACGGACTGCCCCTCCTCGAAGGTGCCCTCCGCGGTGACCCCGAAGTACCGGGCGGCCAGGTCCGCGTCGTCCTCCCCGAGGACCTCGCGGAGTTGGGCGGGCGTCCACACGTAGTACGCGCCCTCCACGTGCCGGCCGCTCCCGTCGTCGCTGTCGGCGTCCAGCGCCGAGGCGAACCCGCCCTCGGCGGTGCGCAGTTCGCGGACCATGAAGTCGGCGGTCTCCAGGGCGACCCGGCGGGCCAGGTCGGACCCGGTGGCCCGCCACAGGTGGGCGTACACCCGGCAGAGCAGGGCGTTGTCGTACAGCATCTTCTCGAAGTGCGGCACGACCCAGTCCCGGTCGACGGAGTAACGGGCAAAGCCGCCGCCGAGCTGGTCGTAGAGACCGCCCCGGGCCATCCGCTCGCAGGTGTCCACGGCCATCTGCAGCGCGCCCTCGGAACCGGTCCGGGCGTGGTGCCGCAGCAGGAACTCGATGACCATGGACGGCGGGAACTTGGGCGCACCGCCGAATCCGCCGCGCTGCGGGTCGTACTCACGGGTGAGCCCGAGCAGCGCCTGCGCCAGCTCCTGTTCACCGGGCGGCCGCCCGCCCTGGTGCCCCAGCTCCCGCTGGGCGAGATCCCGGACGATCTTCCCGGCCACCTCGGCCACCTCGTCCCGCCGGTCCGCCCACGCGGCCCGCACACCTTCCAGCACCTGCCGGAACGAGGGCATGCCGTGGCGCGGGGCGGGCGGGAAGTACGTACCGAAGTAGAAGGGTTCGGCATCCGGCGTGAGAAACACCGTCATGGGCCAGCCACCCTGCCCGGTGGCGGCCTGCACGGCCTCCATGTAGACGGCGTCGACGTCCGGCCGCTCCTCACGGTCGACCTTGATGCTGACGAAGTGCTCGTTGAGGTAGCCGGCGGTGGCCTCGTCCTCGAAGGACTCGTGGGCCATGACGTGGCACCAGTGGCAGGAGCTGTACCCGACGCTCAGCAGCACGGGTCTGTTCGCGGTCCGCGCGGCCTCGAAGGCCTCGGCCGACCAGGGCCACCAGTCGACGGGGTTGTCGGCGTGCTGGAGGAGGTACGGGGACGTCTCATGGGCCAGTCGGTTCACCCTCCCACTCTCCCACGGGGTCGGGAGCCGCGTAGAAGCGCAGATTCACCCGGCGTGCCCCCTCGGGGACGGCGTCGTCGGGGTGACTGTAGCGGTCGAGGAGTTCCTGGTAGGCGCGGACGAACTCGTGGAGGTCGGTCTGCGTCATCCAGGTGCCGGTGCGCTGCACCTGGGCCCAGCCCTGCGGTCCGCGGTACTCCTGGTGGGCGCGACGGAAGAGTCTGGTGTCGACCTCGATCTTCAGGAGGGCGAGGTGTTCGGCCGCCACGTACTCCTCGGGCGTCATGGCGGCCGGGTCCGGTGTGGTGTGGCTGAAGGGCAGGCCCCGCCACCAGCGTTCCCGGCCGCGCGACTTCTCGGGGATCTCCTCGATGAGCTTCTGCTCGGCGAGTTTGCGCAGGTGGTAGCTGGTGGTGCCGGAACTCTCGCCGAGTTCGCGGGCGAGCACGGTCGAGTTGGCCTCGCCGTGCCGGCCCAGGTAGTCGAGGATCCGGCGGCGCAGCGGGTTGCCGAGGGACCTGTAGAGGGCGGCGCGTTCGAGGCTGGTCAGCTCGGTGGGCGTCTCGGCGGGCGCGGCGGTCTTCTCGGCGGGTTCGGCGGGCTCGGGTGGTCCGGCCGTCCGGGGCGTGCCGTCGGTCATGCGGCCACCGTATCCCCGAGCCCTGGAACCCCGAGAACCCCGAGACCTCCCGGAACCCCGAGACGTCCCTGAGTCTCCCTGAGCCCTCCCCCATGTATGCCGAATTCCCTTTGCAGACTTTTCTCTGCGATCTAGCGTGAAGGCGATGGCGGAAGTGCCGGACGGGCTCGGACGGGCTCGGACGGCCCCGGACGGATTCACAGGTTCCACAGGCTCGGATCCGGAACAAGGCGAGGGGGATCAGGTGTTGGACCGGCTGACGGCGACGCAGACCCGAGGGGCGAAGCGGATGAGGCGGCTGAAGCGGTGGGCACTGATCCTGCTCGGGTCGTCCGCCGTGCTGCTCGTGCCGTGGACGGTGGTGCTGGCACTGACGCTGCCCGCCAGGACCGAGGTGCACAACTGGGCGATGGCCTGGATCGGACTGGACGTCCTGATGGCGGCGGGGTGCGCCGCGACGGCGGTACTGGGCCTGCGGGGCGACGCCCGGGCCCGGCTCACCGCGTCGGCGACGGCGTCGGTCGCGGTGCTGGACGCGTGGTTCGACATAACGACGTCGGCGGTGGGCACCGAGTTGCTGGAGGCGCTGGCGAGCGCGGTGGCCGAGGCGGGGCTGGCGGCGGCCTGCGTGTACCTGGCGCTGTCCAAGGGGTGGGGCCGGGTGGCCGCCCAGCCCGGACCGGCCGCCCGATAGCAGGACCGGCCGCCCGGTAGCAGGACCGGCCGCCCGGTGGTCTCGACCACCACCGAACCCTCACCCGCCCCTGATCGCCGCCCTCTCGCCAGCGCGCCCCTCCGCAAGGACACTTGTGGACAAAGGAGTTACCGCTGGAGGGGGACGGAACATGCGGGACGCCCATCGGGCGGAAGCCGATCGGCTGCTGGTTCGGGCCGTGGAGGAGGAGGTCCGCCGTTCGGGCGGCCGCGTCGACGGGCAGGTGCTGCTGTCCCGGGCGCGCGGCGGGCTGGCGGAGATGGAGCGGACGGCCGCCGAGGAGTACACGGCGTACACCCACGCCCTCGACGAGACGGAAGCCGGGCGGCCGCGCTTCGGCCGGCGCTACGCCAAGGAAGGCTCCGGAACTCCCCTGCTGGTCGCGGCCGTCGCGGCGGTCGCCGCCACCGTCGCCGACCTCTCCCTGGGCACCGGGGCGGCCACGGCGCTCGGCGCCGGCGTGGCCGTCGGGGTGGTCGGGGCGGCCGCCACGGTCGTCAAGGCCGCGGCTTCCCATCTGCCCGCCGCTCATCACCACGCCGGCGCGGCCGGCCAGCCCGGCGGTCCCGAGCAGTTGCGGCTGCAGTGGCTGACCGCGCTGGAGGTGCGGGGCATCCGGCCGTTCCTCGATCAGCAGCGGGTGCTCAGCGCCTCCACGGGACCGAAGAAGCAGGGCCCGGGGCTGCGCGGCGCGGACAAGAGCGCGGCGGCCCGGCGGCGGTCGGTGCTGGAGCAGTCGTTCGGTCAGCTCCCCGACGCGGGCCGTCCGTTCGCCGGCCGGCAGCAGGAGCTGGCGCGGATCCGGCAGTGGGCGCAGGCGGCCCGGGCGGCCACGGAGACCCGGCCGACCGTCGTGGTGCTGCACGGGGAGCCCGGCTCCGGCCGTACCGCCCTCGCCGTCCGGGCCACCCACGAGCTGAAGGACCTCTTCCGGGGTGCGGTCGTCGTGGACCTGCGCGGCGCCAGCCGGGAGGAGCCGCCGCTGCCCACCCGGGACGCCCTGCTGCACCTGCTCAACCGGCTGGGCGCGCCGCGCGAGCAGTTGCTGTTCCGTGAGCGTTCCTCCGCCGATCAGCAGGTCAAGCGGCTGAGCGAGCTGTACCACCAGCACCTGACGGGGCTGCCGGTGACGATCGTGCTGGACGACGCCTCGGATCCGGAGCAGGTGCGCGCCCTGGTGCCGGAGCGTTCCGACAGCCTGGTCCTGGTCACCGCCCGGGACCAGCTCGACCTGCCCGCCGACCTGTCGGCGTGGGTGCACCGGCTGCCGGTCACGGCGCTGGACGCGGCAGGCGCGGAGGAGCTGCTGGACGCGGTGGCCGAGGACGCGTCGGGGCCGTACGACGCGCAGTCCGCGGACCGGATCCGGGAGCTGTGCGGCGGGCTGCCGCTGGCACTGCGGGTGGCGGGGTCGTCGCTGGGTTCGCGTTCACCGCTCCAACTGGCCACGGACCTGGGCGCGTACGGTCCGGTCGGGCCGGTGGAGCGGGTGCTGTGGCTGCGGTACACCGACCAGCCGGAGGCCGGGCGGCGGCTGCTGCGCAGGCTTGCGCTGGCGGGCCGGGCCTCGATGGGCGCGGCGGCCGCCGCCGCCCTGCTGGGCGCCGACGAGGCGGAGGCCACCCGGCACCTGGTCGCGCTCACCCGGGCGGGCCTGGTCGACCACGTCCGGGGCAGCCGCTACCGCCTGCACGACCTGGTCCGCTCGTTCGCCCAGGCACGGCTCGTGGACGAGGAGTCCCCGGCCGACCGCACGGCGGCGCAGGAACGGCTGATCGTGAACTACGCGGAGCTGGCCGACTCGGTGCTGCGGCTGGTCGACGGCAACATGTCGACCCGCTCGGACCGGTTCAGCCCGCACGGCTTCACCTCGCTCGACGAGGCGCTGCGCTGGCTGGACGACGAGTCGAGCTTCATCACGGCGGCGCTGCGGCATGCGGAGGGCGTCGACCAGGCGGCCGTGCAGAACCTGCTGGGGGCGCTGTGCGACTACTGCCTGCTGCGCGGCGACCTCTACCGGCTCGGCGAGATCAGCGAGCTTGCCCAAGCCGTCGACCAGGGCCTCCTGGTGCGGTCGGTGCAGTGGCGTACCGGTATCGCGGCCCGTCAGCTCGGCGAGCTGGACAAGGCCCGCACCACTCTCACCTCCGTCGTCGACCTCTACCTGGAGGCGCATCACGACGCCGGCGCGGCCCGCGCGCTGTGCTCGCTCGGGATCACCCTGCACCATCAGGGCCACCTCACCGAGGCGGCCGCCAAGCTGCAGGAGGCCCTGGATCTCCAGGCGGCCCCCGACCTGGCCACCGACCGGGCGTGGACGATGCACGCGCTGGCGGCGGTGCAGCGCGACCGGGCCCGGCTGCCGGAGTCCCTCGACCTGCTCACCCGCTCGCTCGTCCTGCACCGGGAGGGCGGCTCGGTGCACGGCGAGGCCTGGGCGCACTTCCAGCTCGGCCAGCTGGCGCTGCGCATGGGCGACGTACCGCGGGCCGAGCAGGAGCTCGGGGCGGCGCTGGACCGTTACGGCCGCACCCGGGACGCACGGGGCGCGGCGTGGGCGCTGACCCAGCTGGCGAGGGCCAGGCTGGTGGCCGGCGACGCGTCCCCGGCTACGGACGGACTGCGCGCGGCGGCGGCCCGGCACCGGGAGAACGAGGACGCGCGCGGCGAGGCCTGGTCGGTGTACTACCTGGGCCTGGCCCTGGAGGAGACCGGCACCCTGGACCAGGCGGTCCGTGAGCTGGAGCGCTCGCGGTCGATGTTCTCCCGGATACGGGACGTCTACGGCCTGGCCTGTGCCCGCCACCACTCGGCCCGGGTCACTCGTGACCAGCGGGCGGCCCAGACCGGCTCGCTGCGAAACTCCGGCTTCGCCCGCCAGCTCCTGGTCGACGCCCGCGCCGACTTCCAGCGCATCGGCGTGGTGCACGGCGAGGCCTGGACGTGCCTGGAGCTGGCCGTCGTCGACGCCGGCAACACCCGCATCCAGCAGGCCCTCGCCCTGTGCGACGAGGCGGTCACCCTGTTCACGTCGTACGGCGACCGGCGCGGCGAGGACTGGGCCCGCTTCCTGCGCTGCACCCTGCTGCCGTACGCCGCGCCCGGCGGCGTGGAGGTGGGCACCGCCGTCGCGCAGGAGGACCTGGCCCAGCTCGCCCGCGCCGCGCACCCGCTGCGCGACGAGAAGCTGGCCGAGTACGTCACGGCGTACGGCCTGCTGCTGGAACGCGGAGTGCAGCTGGAGGCGGGCTGGCAGGCCTGGCGTCTGGGCATGGTGCCAGGCCGGCACGCCCGCGAGGTGATGGGCGTACCGGTGCCGGCCGCGATCTGACGCCGGTCAGCTCCTGGGGTCGGCCGTCGGCGTCTTGGAGTCCGCCCCGGTCTGGACGGACTCCTTGAAGTCGACCTTCTGCATGTGCTTGTTCATGGACTTCATCAGACCCCAGACCGCCAGGGCCATCACCGCGAAGACGATGAAGCCGAGGACTCCGGGGGTGACCTTGTTCTCGTCGACCTCCTTGGCAAGAGGGACGAGGTGCGTCAGTGCCAGGCTTGCGCTCATGTCAGGCATTGTCGCGGATGCCCGCAAAGAGGTCGTCCTCGGGGAGGGAGGTGTCGACGAGCGACTTCGCCAGCTCGTACTCCTCGGTCGGCCAGACCTCCTTCTGGAGCTCCATCGGCACCTTGAACCAGCCGCCGTCCGGATCGATCTGCGTGGCGTGCGCGATCAGCGCCTTGTCACGGATCTCGAAGAAGTCCGCGCACGGGATGTGCGTGGTCAGGGTGCGCTCGGTGCGCTCCATCTCGTTCCACCGCTTCAGCCAGTCCCCGTACGGCGACTCCAGGCCACGGTCCAGCATGGCCTGGTGCAGCGCCTCGGTGCGCGGGCGGTTGAAGCCCTGGTTGTAGTAGAGCTTCTGCGGCTGGAAGACCGGCCCGAACTCGCCCTCGGGGTACTTCTCGGCGTCGGCCGCGCCCTCGAAGGCCACCATCGAGATCTTGTGGGTCATGATGTGGTCCGGGTGCGGGTAGCCGCCGTTCTCGTCGTAGGTGGTGATCACCTGGGGACGGAACGCGCGGATCCTGCGCACCAGCTCGCCGGCCGCCTTGTCGACGTCCTCCAGGGCGAAGCAGCCCTCGGGCAGCGGCGGCAGCGGGTCGCCCTCGGGCAGACCGGAGTCGACGAAGCCGAGCCACTGCTGCTTGACCCCGAGGATCTCGCGGGCCTCGTCCATCTCCTTCTTGCGTACCTCGTGGATGTGCTCCTCGAGGTACTTGTCGCCCTGCAGCTTGGGATTGAGGATGGAGCCGCGCTCCCCGCCCGTGCAGGTCACGACCAGCACGTCCACCCCCTCGGACACGTACTTCGCCATGGTGGCCGCGCCCTTGCTCGACTCGTCGTCGGGGTGCGCGTGGACGGCCATCAGTCGCAGCTGGTCAGTCAAGACTCAATCCTTGGTAAGTCGGCGCCCCGGTAGCCCGGGGGCAATCGGCGGCTTCTATAGTGACCGAATCGGGGGGCGAATAATTCCGGGGTCCGGTTCCCGAGCGGGTCCGGGGGTGGTTCCTGCCAGGAGGACGATCATGAGTACCGCGAGCACGCGGCTGCCCGAGGGCCGTTACGGCAGCTCCTCGGACGAGCGCGCAGACCGCAAGCTCAGGGTCGCCGGTGCGGTGCTGGGTGCCCTGCTGCTCGTCCTGGTCGGCTACTGGGCCTACCACTATGTCGTACAGAGCAAGATCAGCGCCCAGGTCGTGACCTTCGCCGCTTCGGCCCACGCGGTCGAGGTGCATCTGGAGGTCCACAAGGACTCCGGCGCCTCCGGCTACTGCACGCTGCGCTCCCAGGCGGCGGACGGCTCCGAGGTGGGCCGGGCGGACTTCCGCTTCACCGGCTCCGCGACCGAGATCGACCGGGTGGTCACCCTGCGTACGACGGCCCGGGGCACCACAGCGGAGCTGCTCGGCTGCCACGCCGACTGACATCAGCCGGAATACGTAGGCCCTGACCTGCGTTGACGTAATTCTCATGGCTTATGTCCTCCCCCTTCCGTCGTTGAATTGTTAGGCTCGTGGTTTCGCCCTTCCAAGAAGGAACATGCTTCCGGGTAGGGCGATGCTTTGTATTCCCAGTACCGACGAGGAGCACCTGTGACCCAGACCAGCGAGAACGTCACCTGGCTGACCCAGGAGGCGTACAACCAGCTCAAGGCCGAGCTGGAGTACCTGTCTGGTCCTGCGCGCACGGAGATCGCCGCCAAGATCGCCGCCGCGCGCGAGGAGGGCGACCTGCGCGAGAACGGCGGGTACCACGCGGCCAAGGAGGAGCAGGGCAAGCAGGAGCTCCGTGTGCGCCAGCTGACCCAGCTTCTGGAGAACGCCAAGGTCGGCGAGGCCCCGGCGTCCGCGGACGGCGCCGTCGCGCCCGGCATGGTGGTGACCATCGCCTTCGACGGTGACGAGGACGACACCATGACCTTCCTTCTGGCCTCCCGCGAGTACGCCAGCGCCGACATCGAGACGTACTCCCCGCAGTCCCCCCTGGGTACCGGCGTGATCGGTCACAAGGTGGGCGAGGACGCGGAGTACGAGCTGCCGAACGGCAAGAAGGCCTCGGTGAGGATCCTGAAGGCCGAGCCCTACTCGGGCTGACCCCGGACAGACATCCGCCCCCGGCGTCCAGGTGACGCCGGGGGCTTTTGTCGTGCCGGGCGTCAGGCGGTGGCGGAGCGGTACTTGCGGACCGCGAGCGTCCGGAATATCGCGATGATCAGGACCGAGTAGATCAGCGAGGCCCACACCGGGTGCTGCATCGGCCAGGCCTGCGACAGGGACTGGCCGGGGTTGCCGAAGAGCACCCGGCAGGCCTGCACCGTGGCGCTGAACGGGTTCCACTCGGCGATGTGCCGCAGCCACGGGGTCATGTGGCCGGTGTCCACGAAGGCGTTCGAGATGAAGGTGACCGGGAACAGCCAGATCAGTCCGCTGGAGGTGGCCGCCTCGGGAGTGCGGACGGACATGCCGATCAGGGCGCCGATCCAGGTGAACGCGTAGCCGAGCAGGAGCAGGAGCGCGAAGGCGGCGAGGACCTTGCCGACGTTGGTGTCGCCGTCGGTCCCGACGCGCCAGCCGACGATCAGGGCGACCACGGCCAGGACCACCAGGGTCAGGGCCGTCTGCACCAGGTCGGCGAGTGTGCGCCCGGTCAGCACCGCACCGCGCGCCATGGGCAGGGAGCGGAAGCGGTCGATGAGTCCCTTGTGCATGTCGTCGGCGATGCCGGCTCCGGAGCTGGCCGTCGCGAAGGTGACGGTCTGCGCGAAGATGCCGGCCATCAGGAAGTTCTTGTAGTCGACGGCGCTGGTGCTGCCGCCGATCTGCATGGACCCGCCGAAGACGTAGGTGAACAGCACCACGAACATGATGGGCTGGATCAGCCCGTAGATAATCATTTCAGGGATCCGGGACATCCGGATCAGGTTCCTCTTCGCCACGACCATCGAGTCGCGGAACGACTGGGTCAGGGCGTTGCCGGGGGCGGCCGGCACCCGCGCGGTGTCGCTGACGGCGCTCACTTCACGGCCTCCTTGCGGGTGTTCTTCTTGCTGCCCGGCTCGCCGTTGCCCTCGGGCTTCTCCTCGGCCACGTGTCCGGTCAGGGAGAGGAAGACGTCGTCGAGGGTGGGGCGGCGCAGGGCGATGTCGTCGATCTCGATGCCCCGGGAGTCCAGCTCGCGGATGACCTCGGCGAGCAGCTTGGCGCCGCCGGTGACGGGGACGGTGAGCTTGCGGGTGTGCTCCTCGACGGTGGTGTCGCCCTTGCCGAAGCCGCGCAGCACCTCGGCGGCGGTCCGGATGTGGTCGCGCTCGTGCACCACGACCTCGACGCGCTCGCCGCCGGTGCGGGCCTTGAGTTCGTCGGAGGTGCCCTGGGCGATGACCTTGCCGTGGTCGACGACCGCGATGTCGTGGGCGAGGTGGTCGGCCTCTTCCAGGTACTGGGTGGTGAGCAGCAGGGTGGTGCCACCGGAGACCAGTTGCTGGATGACCTCCCACAGCTGCTGGCGGTTGCGCGGGTCGAGGCCGGTGGTCGGCTCGTCCATGAACATCACCGGCGGGGAGACGACCAGGGCGGCGGCGAGGTCGAGGCGGCGGCGCATGCCGCCGGAGTAGGTCTTGGTGGGGCGGTCGGCGGCGTCGGTGAGATTGAACTGCTCAAGCAGCTCGATCGCGCGGGCCTTGGCCTGCTTGGCCCGCATCTGGTAGAGCTGGCCGACCATCTGCAGGTTCTCGCGGCCGGTGAGGTACTCGTCGACCGCCGCGAACTGTCCGGACAGGCCGATGGAGCGGCGTACGGCGTCCGGTTGCCCGAGGACGTCTATGCCCGCGACGACGGCCTTGCCGCTGTCGGGGCGGAGCAGGGTCGTCAGGCAGCGGACGGCTGTCGTCTTGCCCGCGCCGTTCGGCCCGAGCAGTCCGAGGACCGTGCCTTCGGGGACGTCGAGGTCGACGCCGTCCAAAGCCCTTACGTCGCCGAAGGTCTTGACCAGACCTTCGGCATAGATGGCGCCTGGCATATGGGTCTCCACGTCGTCGGGGTTGCTGTGAGAAGGCTAGGTACGCGGCCCTCGGTCCGCCTATGGTTTTCCGCCGGGGCGACGGCGGGCAGGAGAGGGCGCGACGGCCACGAGACACACCATAACGCGATGTATCGCGTCCGTCGACGGGTTTCCCCGAACGAGTGACTGAACAGCTGCCGACCTGGGCCTTTACCGCCGGGAACGGCCGCCGAGCTCAGTCGATGACCGTGTAACCGGCCTCCCGCAGGGACCGGCCGACCTCGGTGCAGTGGACCGGACCCTTGGTCTCCAGGTGGAGTTCGACCTCCGCCTCCGTGAGCCCGAGGCGGGGGTCGGTGCGGATGTGGCTCACGTCGAGGACGTTCGCGTCGACCGCGGACAGCACCCCGAGCAGGGTGGCGAGCGCGCCCGGCCGGTCGGTCAGCCGCAGCCGTACGGCCAGGTAGCGGCCCTGCGCGGCCATGCCGTGCCGCAGCACCCGCTGCAGCAGCACCGGGTCCACGTTGCCGCCGGACAGCACGGCGACGACCGGTCCGGCGAAGGCGCCGGGCTCGCCGAGCAGCGCCGCGACCGGGCTGGCCCCGGCCGGTTCCACGACCATCTTGGCCCGCTCCAGGCAGAGCAGCAGCGCGGCGGACAGCTGGTCCTCGCTGACCGTGCGGACCTCGTCGACCAGCTCCTCGACGAGTGCGAACGGCACGTCACCGGGCCGTCCGACCCTGATGCCGTCGGCCATCGTCGCCGGGTTCGCCACCGTGACCGGGCGCCCGGCAGCCAGCGAGGGCGGATACGCGGCCGCGCCCGCCGCCTGGACGCCGACGATCCGCACGTCCGGCCGGACCGCCTTCACCGCGACCGCGATCCCCGCCGCGAGCCCGCCGCCGCCGATCCCGACGACGATCGTGCCGACCTCCGGGCACTGGTCCAGGATCTCCAGCCCCACCGTGCCCTGGCCGGCGATGACGTCCGGGTGGTCGAAGGGGTGGATGAACACCGCGCCGGTCTCGGCCGCGTACTCCTGGGCGGCGGCCAGCGTCTCGTCGACCACCTGGCCGTGCAGCCGCACCTCGGCTCCGTACTCCCGGGTGGCACTGATCTTGGGCAGCGGGGCGCCGTTGGGCATGAACACCGTCGAGTGCACGCCGAGCAGTGACGATGCCAGCGCCACGCCCTGCGCGTGGTTCCCGGCGCTCGCGGCGACGACCCCGGCGGCACGCTCCTCGGGCAGCAGCCCGGCGATCCGGACGTAGGCGCCGCGCAGCTTGAACGAACCGGTCCGCTGGAGGTTCTCGCACTTGAGGTGCACCGGCGAGCCGACCAACTGGGACAGATGCCTGCTGCCCTCCATCGCGGTCGTCCGCGCCACGCCCGTGAGCATCTTCTGGGCGCCTCGCACGTCGTCGAGGGTGACGGGGCGCAAGGAGTCAGCCGTGCTGTAGCTCATGACTCAAGTCTCGCAGTTCACAGGCCGGAGGCGCGGGTGTGACCAACCTCCGAGACCGGTTTGCGCAGCGCCGGTACGGCTCGCCCCCTGTCCGCGTACTCTGTCCCCCACATCAGCACTCCTTTCATGAAGCGAGCCCCCGGCCATGCCCACAACACCCGAAATGTCGATGGACATGACGACCGTCGGTGACACCGGTCTTCTCGACACGCTGCAGCACGAGGTGGCGGTGTTCGCCCGCCGTGCCGAACAGACCCGGCTCGGAGGCGTCGGGCAGGTGCGCAACTCCATGGACCGCGCCGCGTATCTGCTGCTCAACCGCCTGGACAAGGAAGGCCCCATGGGGGTCAAGGCGCTCGCCGCGAGCATGGGGATCGACTCGTCCACGGTCACCCGGCAGGTGGCTCCGCTGGTCGACACCGGGCTCGTCAAGCGCACCTCCCACCCCGAGGACGGCCGGGCCGTGGTGCTCCAGCTGTCCCCGCGCGGGCTGTCGCGGCTGGAGGAAGTGCGATCGTCGCGGCGCCAGTTGATGGCGGAGCTGACGCAGGACTGGGAGCCGGCGGAGCGCGAGACGTTCTGCGCGCTGCTCACCCGCTTCAACAGCGCGCTGTCGGCGCGGATGGCGGTGCCGCCGGGCTCGGACACCACGCCGGCCTCCTGACCACCCCGACCGGCCCCCGCAGGCAGCCGCCGCATCCGCCACGCGCGCGTGCCGCACATATCCGCCACGCGCGCGGGCTGCGCGGCTCTTGACCGAGGGCCCGGCCCTGGCCTCATATGAGACCGGGCCCCGGTGTGACCGTGTCCGGGCCCTCACAGCCGAGGAGGGGCGGTGCGTGATCGGCAGGCTCTGCAGGACGCCCGCCGGGCCCGGGAGTTCGAGGCGTTCGTCGCGGGCGCGGCCGGCCGGCTGCTGCATGCCGCCACCCTGCTGACCGCCGAGGCGCCGGACGCCAACCCCCGCGCGCGGCGCCTGCTGACCCTCGCGCTCGCGCACACGTACGCGGGCTGGGACCGGCTGCGCGGCGAGGACCCGTACGACCGGGCCCGTCAGCACCTCGCCCTGCGCTTCGCGAACTCCGCCTGGCACCAGCACGGCGGTCCGCTCAGCCGCACCCGCCCGCACCCCCGCAGCGCCCTCGCCGCGCTCACGCCCCAGGAGCGCCTGATCCTGGTGCTGCGGCTGTACGAGGGGGTCGCCGAGGAGCAGACGGCGGCGCTGCTCGGCCTGCCCGCGGAGCGCGTGCGCGCCCTCTGCGACCGGGCGACGGCCACCCTGCTGCATCCGCCGCGGAAGGCGGCGCCCGCGGTACTCGGGGCGAAGGTGGCACCGTCGTGAACCGTGTCGAGCGCGAGGCGGCGGCCCGGCGGGTCATGGACCGGACACCGCCGCCGGTACCGCCCGACCTCTACGGCGAGGTACTGCGCCGGGGCGGGCGGATGCTGCGGCGCCGGCGCAGGGCCCGCCGCCTGCTGTGGCTGCTGCTGGGCGCGGCGGCCGTGGCGTTCACGGTCTGGGCGGCGACGGTGCATCCGTGGGTGGAGCCGCCGTCCACGACGACTCCACCCATCGTCGGCTGGTAGGACCGAGCGCCGGCCGGCGGACCGGTCCGCCGTCGGTGGACCGGCCGTCCGCCCGTGGAGTCGTCCGCCGGTGGACCAGTCGTCCGCCGGTGGACCAGTCGTCGACAGGTGAAACGATCAGCCGAGCGCCTGCTGGAGGTCCTCCAGCAGGTCGTCGACGTTCTCGATGCCCACGGAGAGACGCACCAGGTCGCCGGGCACCTCCAGGGCGGAGCCGGCCACCGAGGCGTGCGTCATGCGTCCCGGGTGCTCGATCAGGGACTCGACACCGCCCAGGGACTCGCCGAGCGTGAACACCTTCGCTCGGTTGCAGACCTCGACGGCCGCCTCCTCGCCCCCTGTGACCCGGAAGGACACCATGCCGCCGAACGCCTTCATCTGCTTGGCCGCGGTCTCGTGGCCCGGGTGCTCGGGCAGGCCCGGGTACAGGACCCGTGTCACGCGCGCGTGCCGTGTCAGCATGTCGGCGATCCGCGTGGCGTTCTCGCTGTGCCGGTCCATGCGCACCGCGAGCGTCTTGGTGCCGCGCAGCACCAGCCACGAGTCGAAGGGACCGGCGACCGCGCCCATCGCGTTCTGGTGGTAGGCCAGCTCCTCGCCGAGCGTCTGGTCGGAGACGATCAGCGCGCCGCCGACCACGTCCGAGTGACCGCCCATGTACTTCGTCAGCGAGTGCAAGACGACGTCCGCCCCGAGCGCGAGCGGCTGCTGGAGGTAGGGCGTGGCGAAGGTGTTGTCGACGACGAGCCGGGCACCGGCGTCGTGGGCGACCTGGGCGACGGCGGCGATGTCGGTGATGCCGAGCAGCGGGTTGGAGGGGGTCTCCACCCAGACCGCCTTGGTCTTCGGGGTGATCGCGGCCCGTACCGCGGACGGGTCGCTGGTGTCGGCGACGGACCACTCCACGCCCCACCGGGAGACGACCTTCGCGAACAGCCGGAACGTGCCGCCGTAGGCGTCGTTCGGGATGACCACGTGGTCGCCGGGGCTGAGCAGCGTGCGCAGCAGGGCGTCCTCGGCCGCCAGCCCGGAGGCGAACGCGAGCCCGCGCCGCCCGCCTTCCAGGGCGGCGAGGTTCTCCTCCAGGGCGGTCCTGGTCGGGTTGGCGCTACGGCTGTACTCGTAGCCGCCGCGCAGACCGCCGACGCCGTCCTGCTTGTAGGTCGAGACCTGGTAGATCGGCGGTACGACCGCACCGGTGAGGGGGTCCGCCGTGTTGCCCGCGTGGATGGCGAGCGTCTCGAAGTGCTGACTGATGTGGTGCCTGTCGCTCATGGTTCACGAGCCTAGTGCCCGGACGGCCCCGGCGCTTCGTCCACAGGCCGCGGTGCCGGTTGTCCACAGGTCAGGGCACCGGTTGGCCAATTGTCGGCGCCGTCTGGTTCGCTTGGCGCATGGCGATTCTCTGGGCCCTGATGGCGGCGCTCCTGCTGAGCTTCGTGCTGCTCCCCGTCCTGCGGCGGCGGCGCGGCATGATCGAGCAGGTCCACCCGAGCCACCCGGACGCCGCCGACCCGGCGGACTACGGCTTCGTGCGGGAGGAGGACCTGGACATCCGCATGCCCGGCCCCGACCAGGACCTGCTGGACGTCCTCGACGTGGTGCAGCGCACCCAGGACTACCGGGCGGCCTCGCAGCTGCTCGCGGGCACGGAGATCGCGGGCGAGCTGCGCTGGCAGCGCGTGCAGGCCTTCGCCGGCGCGGCGGCGCTGGAGCTCAAGGAGCGGCCGGGCGGGGTCAGCGAGACGCCTGGCGGGCAGTGGCTGCGGGTCTGGCGGGCCGAGCAGCCCAAGGACGCCGGCGGCGCCGCCGTCCACGCGGAGTTCCTGGTGCAGCAGGCGTGGCGGACGTCGGTGCCCGGCACCGACGACTTCCGGATCATCATGGAGGAGGCCAGGGACGCCTGCGGGCAGGCCGCGCTGCTCTCTCCCGGCGACCCGGTGCCGTACATCGTCGAGCTGTCGGTGGCGCGCGGGCTGAACTACCCGCAGCCGGAGTTCGAGCAGCTGTGGCTGAAGATCCTGGACCGCGCGCCCACGCACATGGGAGCGCACCTCGCGGCGCTGCACTACTGGTGCGAGAAGTGGCACGGCTCGCGCGAGCTGGCGTACTCCTTCGCCGAGGCCGCCGCCGCCCGCGCCCCGCAGGGCTCGCTGCTGGCCGCGATGCCGCTGTTCGCGGTCTTCGAGCACCTGCCCGAGGTGAACCTGGTGGTGAGCTTCTACCAGAGCGAGGTCGTCACCAAGGCCGTGCACGGCGCCCTGCACGCGGTGCACTCGGCCCGTCAGGACGACCCGATGCTCGCGCACGTCCGTCACCTGCTGGTCTTCTTCCTGGTCCGCTCGGAGCGCTGGGCGGAGGCCATGGGCGAGCTGATACGGGTCGACGGGCATGTCGGCGCCCTGCCCTGGACGCTGTCGGCGAACCCGGCGGCCGAGTTCGCCCTCTTCCGCGCCCTGGCGGTGGCGGGCTACGAGGCGAACGGCGGGAGCCCGGCGACGCTGCACAGCTGAGGGGGCCGACGAAAGACACGTCGCGTGCCGGCTGAGGGGTGAGCGGGGGCTGATCGCGCGGTTCCTCCCCCAGCCGTCGGCCGGGGGTACCCGCAGCGCTCGTCGGGGCGCTTGAGTCCGGTTGGTTTCCGTTGGTGGGAGGATCTGCCCGATGGGCGCAACTCTGCGGGCGCTGCGCGCCCTTGTCCTGCTCTGCGGTTTCTATCTGCTGAGCCTCGTTCTGCTGGCGGTGGCGGCCGTCGTCGACGTGGCGGCGGTGACGTGGGCGCCCGACGCCTTCGCCGGGAAGATCGTGATCGTCTCCCTGCTGCTGGCGGTCCCGGTCGTCCGAGGGATGTTCATGCTCCGCACCCCCATGGGCGAGGACCCGCCCGGCATCCCGGTCACGGAGGCCGACGAGCCCCGGCTGTGGGCGCTGGTGCGGGAACTCGCGGCGGCCACGGGCACCCGCGCACCGGACCTCGACGGCGAGACGGGCACGGAGGCCGCGCTGCACGCCGCGGTGGCCGCCGCGCTGGCCGACCACCCCGACACGGGCCCGCTACGGGCACTCCTGCCACCGGCCCCGCAGCCAATCTGACCCGGCCGCGGAACGGCCTCTCCCGCGTGGATGACCGGTGTGGGGGACGACCCCGACCACGACGCGGACGAACTTCTTGACGGCCCGCTCCGTGTTCTCCGCCACGCCGCCTCCACGGGCTGTGGAGCAGCCGGCCAAGTGCGCTGGTACTGACGTGAGCCGTCGCTTCGGCCCCCACTCGACCGAGGCGTCGGCCAATGCGGCGAGAGCACCGACGTGAGTAGCGCCGACCCCAGCACTGAAACCGTTGCCTCATTGCCGTCGGAGGCCTGCGCCCGGATCTGACCCTCCTCCCCTCATGGGTGACGATGCGGTGTCAGTGGCCCGTCCTACTCTGCCGCCATGAGCAGATGGATGGCGAACACCAAGGTCCTGGCAGAACAGGCCGCTCAGTTCCGTGCCCTCGCCGAGCGTGGCAGTCTTCCGGAACTGTCTCGCGCCGTCCTGCGGGCCGCCTGCCACAACGGCTCCATGACCGGCGTGGGGTCCGAGAACATGAAGCTTCTCCGCGGACTGTCCGACCAGGACCGGCTGGAGCTCGGTGGCATGTGGGCCCGTTGGTACGCCCACGTGGAGGACGACTGTTCGGCCGAGGAGTTCGGGCGGGATTCGGGATACCTCCGCACCGAACTGCTCATGGTCGCCTCCGGTGTCGTCCGTGACCTTGACGGAGACCTGTTGGCTGCCGAACGCCAGGACGTGCTCTCCGGATTGGAGGACCAGTTCGTCGTCTGGTCCGGCCACCGGATCTGGGAGCTGGCCGATGCGGAACTCGCCGCCGGACGCAATCCCGGTCCGGCCGTCCTGGCCGTCTTCCGGCGTACAGGTGCGGCCGTGCACCTGCCGGCTGTACGGCGCACACATGCGGCCGCGAACGGCAGGGAACCCGGGATGCGGAACCTGCTGGCCCATTACCCCGGTCCGACGCTCAACCCTGGTGAACCGTGGGCCGACACGGCGCTCCGGGATGCAGCCGCCCGAGGAGAGCCGTGGCAGCGACTGCTGGAGCACGCGGCTCCCGCGACGGCCGACGTCCCCTCCGCGAAGTGGAGAAACGCCGGATCGGCCCTGCTGGACGCCGTAGGCCCGGAGGAGGCGCGGCGCGCGGTGCTGAGGTGGTTCGAACTGGTCGGACGTGACCGGACGCTCCCGCTTCTCGGTCATCCGCATCTCCCGTTCGATGTGAACGTGTGCTTCGACCCCTACAACTCACACGTGCTGCGTGGTCTCGCCTGGATGCTCTCCTTCCTTCCACCCCGGACGGACACCGTCCATGCCCTCGCCGGCCTCGTCGAGACCTCCCTGGACCATCGGTCCGGAGACGCTCCCCGCGCCCCTCGGGTGGCCGAGGCGGGCATTGTCGCCCTGGCTCTGATCGGGGACCGGACAGCACGGCTCGAACTGGAGACCCTGAGCAGGTGGATCACGCACGAGGGCGCATCGCGGCGCATACGGAAATCACTTGCGGTGCTCTGATCGGTCCGCGGTCCCTCGGCCCCCGTCGATCGGGCGGCAAAGGAGGGGGTGGCAGCGCCGAGGCGTGACCGGGCTGAGGCGATGCCGTGGTGAGCGCTGCTACCGGAGCAGGGCAGTCCTGGTCCGGTCCTGCTCCGTGGAGGTTTGCCAACGCGGCTTGATCCGGCTCACCCGGCGTTCACAGACCTGTGCTGCATGTGACCCGGGGTGGTGTCGGCTGGTGTGCGCGGATTGCCGGTCAGGGACGCAGATGGGTCAGGAGTTCTGCGCCGGCGGGATATTCCCGCTCCTGAGGGAGGAGTCGGGTGGCTGAGTCCAGTTCGCCGTCCTTGACGAGGGAGTGGATCTCCTGGGCGAGCGGGGTCACGTCGCTGATGGACTCGATCCACTCGTCCGCATAACGCGCCGACGCCTCTCCCGAGAGCCCCAGTTGCAGCGAGCGGTGTGGCAAGGGACGCAGGTGCAGATCGCGTTCGGGATCCCACTGGACACGGGCCGGTGCGCGCTTGAGGTCACGCTGCCACGTGCCACGGTCGGGATGCAGTCCGCGGAAGTAACTCGACAGGCAGGCACGGCGTAGTGCCCAGTCGAAGCCGTCGCGGCTGATCTCGACGGCGATGACGGTCTCCTGCCCCTCCTTCGTGCCCCAGCCGGAGCGGTACATCATCCACATGAAACTGGGTTTGATCCACGTCATGCGGTCGGGCTTCCACGCTGCCGGAAAACGGCCGTCCCGGATGGCGGGCAGTCCGATCTCGGGCGAGTACGCCTGGTAGACGGTGATCGTGGACGCCGTGTGGAGCGCGCGAATCCTGTGGAGCGGTTCTTCCATGGCGTACAGCGTGGAATCGGCCAGCTCGGATGACCACCGGTTTTCGACCCGTTGCTCGATCCGACGGAGCGTGCCGGCCGCAGGCGGTGCGCCCCGCGCTGTGCGCGGTCGGTTTGGTGTCCGGGCAGAACGGGCCGTGGCGGAGCCGCGGACCGGCGTCCGGCGTCCGGCGGCCTGCCGGTGAGCGGGCGGAGGCGCCTGCCCCCGCCCGCCGCCAGATGATCAGGGGGCGTCGATGAGGCCGTACTTCGGCACGGTCACTGTGCGGGCGCCCGGCGTGCCGCCGAGGACGACCTTGCGGTAGGTGACGTTGTTGGCCGTGCTCTGCTCCTTGAGCCGGTTGTCGGGGTTGGCGATGACCTGGATGTAGTAGGTGCCGTTCGGCAGGTCCGTGACGTCGAAGGACTGACCGGGGCGGTACTGGCTGTAGGTGTCGCCGTTGCCGACGTCGAGGACCTCGCGCACCGAGACGGCGGTTTCCTCACCGCAGGCGGTGGCCAGGTCGGTGTTGTACGGGTGCCAGTTGGCGTTCTTCACCGTGTAGTCGATGGCGTCGGTGTTGGCCAGGCAGAACGCCTCCTTGCCGCTGCGGACGATCTCCTTCTTGTCCGCACCGAGCAGCCGGTAGCTGGCGAAGTCGCTGAAGTGCCAGTGCTGGTGGCCCTCCCGCGGGTCCCACTCCATGGTGCCGGTGGGCGTGTACCCGACCTGCTTGCCCTTGGCGTCGTAGAAGTACTGGTAGGCGTCCATCTTCTCCGCGCCGGGCTTGCGGAACCCGTCCACGACCAGCGGCGAGGGGCCGCCGTTCCAGACGGTGGCGCTGAAGGCGAGGTAGTCCTTGCCGGCGACGGCACCCTCTCCGCCCTCGCCCCCGTCGGTGATCGCGATGCCGTACGCGGGGAGGGCACGCAGGTCGGGCTTGGGCATGTCGGCGGCGACGGCCACCTTGCCGACCGGGCGGCCGGCGGGCGCCTTCAGGCTCTTCGACGCGCCCTTCCGCCCGCGCTGTGCGCCGGCCCGACCCTGGCCGCCGCCGGAGTCCTGCTGGCGGACCGTCACCTGGATGGTCTGCGTCTTGTCCGGTATCCCGAACAGGTCGCGGTACTTCTTCGCCACCGACACCTTGGCGGTGTAGACGCCGGCCGGCAGGTCGATCGGGTTGTCCCCACGGAAGCCCTGGGAGGTGGCGGCCGCCCAGCCCTTCTCGACACCCCACACACCACCGAGCGCGAACGGGTTGTCGGAGCAGCCGTCGGGGTACTTCGAGGTGGCCGGGGCGTCCGGCCGGATCCGGCCGGCCCGGTTGTTCGGGCAGAACGACTGCGTGGTGTCGACCTTCTTCACGCCCGACGCGTCGCTGATGCTGACCTTGAGGAAGCCCGGCAGGCCCGAGAAGTCTTTCACCAGACCCTTCGGCAGGGTCTTGGTGATCGTCCGGCCGCCGGAGTGGATCACCTGCGACGCGACGACGGGGTCGTTGTAGGACTTGCGCGTCACCCGAACTTCGAACGGTCCCCCGTCGACCGTGAGGTAAGTGCCGAGGTCCAGGTAGACCCCCGGCTCGCCCTCCCATCGGTCGACGGTCACCGCGGGGGTGGCGGCGATGAGTTCGAGCTTCGGCGTGCCCGCCGGTGTCGCCGCTCCCGCGCCGGGCGCGGCGAGGGTTGCGGCGGCGCCGACGGTGAGTGCGGCAGCGGCGATGACCGCCGAACGCCGTAAAGCGGTGGGGTGGTGTCTGGTCATGGGTGCTCTTTCTGCGTCTGGTCGGGACGAGTCGTGCACGTCTTGGGGCACGGAAGGAGGTGTTTGTGTGCCCTCTGTGAAAAGGGGCGGAAGCCGGCGCTGGTTGCCTGGCAGGGAAAAGTCGCCCTGAATGTCGGCTCGTTGCCGCCGTCATCCCGGTGACCGGCGACCGCCTGCCACCCGGCCGGGCCGTGCGCCTGTGCCGGACTCGGACCGGGCCGTGCCGTCTCCGGCCGCGGGCTTGGCCGTATTCGCTTGCCCCGGCCACGGGGGGCACTCCACTGTGGCCGGACACCAGCCGCCCGAGCTCACCTGCCCGGTGGGACCCTCGTCCCGGCCGCCGGAGTGACCGCCGTAGGCGTCCTGCCCTCACACCGGCGCCGGGGCGTGCTCAGCGCGAGTATGCGGCGACAGCTCGTCGACCTGCGGGCCGGCGGCCCGCGATGATGCGGCGACAGCTCGCCGACCTGCGGGCCGGCGGCCCGGACAACGGGTCGGACAGCGGGGGTGACAGCGGCTCGGTCGAGGTACCGCGTCCCCACGGACCGGCAGCCCGACCTCTCCCTGGACGTGCGCGACCTGGGCTCCCTGTACCTCGGCGGCACCGCCCCGAGCACGCTCGTACGCGCCGCACACGTCCGAGCCCACCACCCGGACGCGGCCGCCCTCGCCGACGCCCTCGTCCGCGCCGACCGCCCGCCGCACTGCCCGCACTGGTTCTGACCCCGCGATCCCCGGCTCCCGCGCCCTCCGACACCGCGCTCCCCGGCCCCGCGCGGGTCACGTCAGCCCGTGGCCGCCCGGCAGGCGGACGCCGCCGCCCGGCGACCACGGCTGCCGGCTCGTCGGCCGGACGATCGGGCTCGCTGCATGTCACACCATGGGGGAAAATGGGAGTTCCGCGCCGGGTGAGGTGATGGCGATGCCCGCTTGGCATCTGCGTGACTATCACGACGACGATCTCGACCAGGCCATCCAGATCTGGGACCAGAGCCGGCAGGCCGACGAACACCGGGTGTTTCCGGTCTCCGAGGTGATGGCCGCGGCCAAGGCCGGTCAGACGGCGGTGGTCGCCGTGGTCGGTGACCAGTTGGTGGGCATGGCCGTGGCGCAGGCCCACGACAAGCGGGGATGGATCCTGCTGGTGGCACTCGCCGCACGATGGCGGGAACGCGGGATCGGCAGCGCGCTCCTCACCGAGCTGGAACGGCGTCTACGGGCACTGGGCGTGCGCCACGTCAGTGCCCTGCTGCCGGCCGGCGCCGCCGGGACGAAGGCTCTGGAGAACTCCGGCTACCGGTCCCGCGCCGACCTGACCTACTACGAGAAGCTCGAGCCGCCCGGCACCGCCAACGCCGACGTCCTGGCCGCGCTGGGCGGCCGCATGCTGCCCGAGGGCCTCTGGGACGCCATGGCCGGCATGGACCGGGAGAAGCAGATCGTCGAACGTCGTGTCGTGCTGCCGCTGACCGAGCCGGCGCTGGCGGACCGCTACGGCGTCGTGCCACCCAAGTCGATCATCCTGTTCGGTCCGCCCGGCACCGGAAAGACCAGTTTCGCCAAGGCGGTGGCCTCGCGGCTCGGCTGGCCGTTCGTCGAGCTCTTCCCCTCCCGGCTCGCGGCCGACACGAGCGAGGGGCTGGCCGTGGCGCTGCGGGAGGCCTTCGCGGACCTGGCGGAACTGGACGCCGTGCTGCTCTTCATCGACGAGGTCGAGGAGATCGCCGGCGTGCGCTCGGGGAAGGCTGTCGACCCCGGGCACGGAGTGACCAACGAACTGCTCAAGCTCATCCCCGTCTTCCGTGAGCACGACGCGCGGCTGCTGGCCTGCGCCACCAACTCGGTGCGCTCCCTCGACGCGGCGTTCCTGCGGCCGGGCCGCTTCGACTACGTCATCCCCATCGGCCCGCCGGACCCCACCGCCCGCGCGGCGATCTGGGCCCGCTATCTCAGGTCCACGGGCGACTCGGTGGATCTCGGCCAACTGGTCGAGGCCAGCGAGCTGTTCACCCCCGCCGACATCGAGTTCGCCGCCCGCAAGGGTGCGCAGGCGGCGTTCGAGTACGAGGTCACGCACCGCCAGGGGCGAGCGGCCACCACCGAGGACTACATGGCCGCCATCCGTGACACCCGGCCGACTCTCACCCCGCACACGATCGAGGAGTTCACCGAGGACATCGACAAGTACAGCCGGCTCTGAGCACGGTCAGCCCCCCGGGACACTTGCGGCCACGGATGAGGTCAGAGTCGTCGCCATTCCGAGCGCGCGACTCTGCGCGTCCGGGACGTGGTCCTGAACGTGGACGCCGATCAGGCGCGGGTCGATGCCGAGGTCGAGGCGCCGGCGCCGGTCCCGACCCTGGAGGTCCTCCGGCGCAAGCCGCCCGTGCTCGCGTTCGCCGCACTGCCCGGGAGTGCGAGGCGCTCGTGCGCGACGGCGTCGCGCCCACAGGCCTCGTCACCCGCAACCGCCATGTCGCCGAGGCCGCGTCGCGGCGCTCCGGCTTCCGCAGCCGTGGCTCGCGGCCGTGGCCTGCGGCGTTCACACACGGCGACCTGCAGATCGCGCACGTCGTCGTCGACGGCGACGAGGGTCACGGGCACCGTCGACGGCCACGAAGGTCACAGGCACCATCGACGGCCACGAAGGTCACAGGCACCATCGACGGCCACGAAGGTCACAGGCACCGTCGACGGCCACGAAGGTCACAGGCACCATCGACGGCCACGAAGGTCACAGGCACCATCGACGGCCACGAAGGTCACAGGCACCATCGACGGCCACGAAGGTCACAGGCACCATCGACGGCCACGAAGGTCACAGGCACCATCAACGGCCACGAAGGTCACAGGCACCATCAACGGCCACGAAGGTCACAGGCACCATCGACAGCCACGAGGTCACGGGCATCAATGCCTAGTCCGAGGCGGGCCGGGGCGATGCCCTGTACGACCTCGCCACCTTCACGCTCGGCCACGAGGAGCACCTCGGCGACGTCCTCGCCGGCTACGGCGCCGACCTCGACGTGATCCACGCGTGGTGGTCGTCGCGCAGCCTGCTGACAGGCCGCTGGCTGACCGAGCACGGCTTCGACCCCTCCGCGCCGGGCTGTGCGGTCCACGTGCCGAGATCCCGGATGTGAGGCCGCGCGGGACCCGACCGCCCCCTACGGTTTCCGGCGGGTCGAGCGGAGAGTCGCGGACGGAGGGCGCGGGGAGGACCATCGAAGGCACGGAGGCAAGGTGATGGCCATGGGGATGCCCTCGGCGCATTTCAGCGAGAGTCCCGAGGACCCGTTCGCGCTCGGGCGCGGCGCCTCGGCCGCGCTCGACGCGCGAGGCACCGTGGTCGGCTGGAGCGCACGTGCGCAGGAGTTGCTGGGCTACCCGGCCGACAAGGTGCTCGGCCGGGCGTGGCAGGACGTCCTGGTGGACGCCGCGGACCTGCACGTCGTGCGGTCGGTCGTCGTGGACGCCGTGAAAGCGGGGGGCTGGTTCGGTGTGCTGCCCGTCCGGCACCGCGACGGGCACCGTGTGCAGATGGGCTTCCGGGCCCGCGTGATCACCCGGGAAGGGGGCGGTCAGGAGTGGCTCCTGGTCGGTGCTCCGGCCGCGGAGGTCATCGCCTGGCAACGGGACCGCGCGCTGCTGGACGGCCTGTACCGCCGCTCCCCGATCGGTCTGGTCACCTACGGCCCGGACAGGACGGTGATCCGGGTCAATCGCGCCGTCGAGAAGGCGAGCGGCGTCCCGGCCGAGGCACCGGTGGGCCATCACCCCTCGGAGTTCATGGTCGGCGAGGACGCGGGTCCGACCGACGACCGGGTACGGCACGTCCTGGAGACCGGCGAGCCGTTGATCTTCACTGAGCAGTCCGCCCGGGCACGCCACGACCCCGGCCGGGAACGGATCGTGTCCGTCTCGGCCTTCCGGATGGAGGACTCCGCGGGCCGCGTTCTCGGTGTGGCGGAGACGATCCAGGACGTCACCGACCGTCACCGGGCGCAACGCAGGCTCGCGCTGCTGAACGAGGCGAGCAGCCTGATCGGTACCTCACTCGATGTGACACAGACCGCTCGGGAACTGGCCCAGGTGGCCGTCCGCGGCCTGGCCGACCACTGCTCGGTGGACCTCCTCACATCGGTCACGCTCGGCGACGAACCCGTCGCGGAGTCGGCGGGCCCGCTGCTCCGTGCCGCCCTCGCGCCGCCGGAACCGCGGGTGCCGTACCAGGAGGGCGAGGTGGTCCCGCTGCTTGCGGACTCGCCGCAGGCGCGGTGCCTGGCCGAGCGCCGCCCGATCCTGGAAGGGCTGCTGTCGCTGCGCCCCGAGTGGTACGCCATGGACCGGCGGCGGATCGAGATCGCCTCGGGTCTCGGCGTTCATTCACTGATCGCGGTGCCCCTGGTCGCGCGCGGCCTCGTCCTGGGCGTGGTGAGCCTGTGGCGGTCGCGCCATGCGGAGCCGTTCGAGGACGACGATGCCGCGGTGGCCCAGGAGCTGACCTCGCGTGCGGCCGTGTGCATCGACAACGCGCGCCGCTTCACCCAGCAGCAGAGCGCCGCGCTGACTCTCCAGCGCAGTCTGCTGCCCAGCGTGGCGTCCGACCTGCCGGCCGTGGAGGTGGCCTGCCGGTACCTGCCCGCGAGCGGGGAGCCGGGGATCGGGGGCGACTGGTTCGACGTGATCCCGTTGTCGGGGGCCCGAGTGGCCCTCGTCGTGGGGGACGTGGTAGGCCACGGGATCCACGCCGCGGCCTCGATGGGCCGGCTGCGGGCCTCTGCGCGCACCCTGGCCAGCCTCGACCTGGAACCGGACGAGGTGATCGCGCGCCTTGACGATCTGGTCAGCCTGCTCGCCGCCGAGCTGGAGGCGAACGCCGAGGGCAATCACATGGCGATCGAGCAGGTCGTCGGGGCCACCTGCCTCTACGCCGTCTACGACCCGATCTCCCAGCGCTGCTCCCTGGCGCGCGCCGGCCACCCGGCGCCGTTGCTGTCCTCCCCAGACGGCGAGGTGACCGTGCTCGAACTGCCCGCGGGGCCGCCGCTGGGCCTGGGCGGCCTGCCGTTCGAGACGTACGAACTCGACCTCCCGGAGGGCAGCCTGCTCACGCTGTACACCAACGGTCTGCTGGAGGCGCGCAACGGGAACGTCGACGCCGCGCTGAAGGACCTGCACACGTGTCTCGGCTATGTCACCGAACCTCTGGAGCAGACCTGCCACGCCGTGGTCGAGGCGCTGCTGCCCAAGGATCACCGGCCCATCGACGACATCGCGCTGCTCATCGCGCGCACCCGGGTGCTGCCGCCGGAGAACGTCGCCTCGTGGCAGCTGCCTCTGGAGGCGACCGCAGCCGCCCGGGCCAGGGAGCTGACGGCGGTGAAACTGACCGAATGGGGGCTGACCGAGCTGGCGTTCACCACCGAACTGGTCGCCAGTGAGCTCGTCACCAACGCCTACCGGTACGCGACCGGCCCCGCCACCCTGCGCCTCATCCGTACGCACTGCCTGATCTGTGAGGTGTCCGACAGCAGCCACACCTCGCCGCACCTCCGGCGGGCCCTCAGCACGGACGAGGGCGGACGCGGGCTCTTCCTGGTCGCGCAGCTCACCGAGCGCTGGGGCACGCGCTACACCCACGAAGGCAAGACCGTCTGGACGGAGCAGCCCCTGCCACCCCCACCCACGTGACCCAACAACCGGCGCGGACCGCGTACTTCGCTGCCGGCGGGCCGGCGGCGAAGGACAGTATGGAGGCCATGGATGCAGGACTCTCCGCGCTGCTCGGCTCCGCCGTAGGTTCCCTCGCCACCCTCGGTGCCGCGACGGTGAACGGGCGTGCGACGGCACGCGCGCAGTCCGGCCAGTGGCGCCGGCAGCACCGCAGGGATGCCTACGCGACCACCGGGACATCGCCATGGACGCGGTGTTGGACGCACTGCGGCCCGAGGCTCCCGACCTGCGGGACGTGGACGAGAAGGTCCACCGTTTCGTCGCCCTGGCTCGGGAGGTCCACCGCGCCGCGGAAGTCGTCATGCTCGAAGGCCCCCCTTCCACGGCGGAAGCAGCCGACCGCGTGGCGCGCAGGTCCGGCGAGCTCTCCGGTGTGATGCGCCGCATGGTGCGGAACGCCCATGCGGGGGACACCTCCGGGAAGCCCGCGGACACCGCTCTCGCCGCCGCGCGGGAACGCGCCCTCTACGAGGCCGTGAAGGACTTCCGCACAGCAGCCGCCGCAGTCCTCGGCAACGCCGGCTGACCACCGAGCACGCACACCACGATGCACGGTGGCGTCACCCCTCGTCGGGACGACCGAAGGGGTCTTCCGTTCGTGCACACCTGGGATCCCGTTGTGCCGACGGCACTTCGCCTCCGCCCTGACCCGCCGGCCCGCCCGGCCGCTAGGCCGGATGGCGTCCTCGGGGTGCGGGCCCGGGCGGACCGCCACAAGATCCCTGTCATGCGGACAACTTCCCAGATACGGCCCTGTTCTCCTCCGGTGCGGCGCGGCGGGGCGCGTCATGCCATACCCGCGGCCCTCGCCTGCGGGCTGCTGCTGGCCGGCACCACGGCGTGCGCCGGAGCCGACGGGCACAGGAGTCACGTCGGTGCACCGGGTGTCAACAACCCGGCCGCGTCCGGCTCCCCGGGCACGGAAGCGGGCCCGCGCCTTCCGGGCGTGGGAAGCCGCCTGGGCAAGCGCGTACCGGCCGACGCCCGCCAGGCCGTGGTCGTCTACGGCGACGACGCGGACTCCGCCGAGAGCACCGTCGTGCTCTACGAGAAACAGGGCACCGCCTGGAAACGCCAGGGCAGTTGGCCCGCGCACAACGGCAGACTGGGCTGGACGACCGACCATCGCATGGACGACGAGCGCAGTCCCGTCGGCGTGTTCTCCGTGACGGATGCGGGAGGATCGCTCGACGATCCGGGCAGCCGCCTGCGCTACTGGTACGACGACAACGCCTTCGCCTCCATGATCGAGGACGGCGACGAGCACGTCCACGACTTCGACTACGTCATCGCCATCAACTACAACCGGCTCAAGGGCGTCCCGCCGTTCGACTGGAGCCGCCCCGACGGAGTGGAGAAGGGCGGCGGCATATGGCTGCACCTGGACCACGGCGACGGCACGTCCGCCTGTGTCACCGTTCCCGAGTCCGGCATGAAGACCCTGCTGCGCACCCTCGATCCCCGTCGTCACCCGGTCGTGGTGATGGGTGACCGAAAGCGGCTGAGCGCCTGACTAGTGCCGCGGCAGGCAACGTTTGCCCGTCAAGGAGCGGCGTCCGGTGCGTGCTCTCGGCGTGCCGGCCGGAAGTCCTCGTACTGGATGTACTTGGGCTTTCGGCTGGTGCGGCGAGAGTGCGTGCCGGGCGTCGTGACGGGGCGAACGTTGCCTGTTGCGGCACTAGGCCCCGGGCAACGACGCCGTTGGCTGCTGACCCGGCCACCTGGCCGACCCGGCGGCCGTGGCTACGGGGCGGCAACAGGCGTGCATCGGGTGGGCGGCGACGCCGCCCACCCCACGGCGCTCGCCCCTAGCATCCGGGGGCAGGGGGTGGGGAGCCCCCCGGGCGACGGGGGGGGACCGTGCGGTTGGCCATTTCACGGCCGGTGTTCCGGCGCCTCGTCGGTGCCGTCGTGGCCGGCGTCGCCCTGGCCGCGGCGTCCGGGTGCACGGTTCCCGTCGACGCCGTCGCCGGTGTCTCCGTGACCGGCGACGGACATCTGCTCGGCGTCATGATGATCTGCGGGCATCACATCGACGGCGCGACCCTCTACGTGGACAGCGACGGCCCCGACAAGACGGTGACGGTCGGTTCGTGGACGTCCGCCCGCCCGCACAAGGCCGGTCTCGTCATCTGGCCCCTCGACTCTCCCGCCGCCGGCTGGACCACGACCCGGGCGCTCGCCCCGCTCACCGCCGGGACCACCTACTCCCTCTACGGCTGGACCAGGGACAACTCCTGGTCAGCGGGGAACGTCTTCTTCACCCGGGCCGACCGGGACCGGCTCGCGCCGGGAGAAGTCCTGTACGACGACTTCTCGGACGACGGCGACGAGTTCACAGCCGTCGTCCCCCTGACGCGGTTCAAGGCCACGGCCTGCCGTGGCATGTGACACCACGGCCCTCGCCTCGGCCGGGGCTCCACCACCCCAGCACCCCGCCGGCGGCGCTACGCTGCCGTGTCATGCGGGGGACACGTCTCGACACGGCTCGGATCCGGGCGGCTCGCCGGGTGATCGACCCGGTTTTCCTGGACACTCCGCTGTACCGCTGTGAGGCGCTGGAACCCGGTCTGGGATGCAGGGTGAGCATCAAGCTCGAAACGGCGAACCCGGTCCGCAGCTTCAAGGGCCGCGGCACCGAAGTGGTCGCGAGCCGGCTCGCCGAGGGCGGGGAAGCGGCCGCGGTGTGTGCGAGCGCGGGCAACCTGGGCCAGGCGCTCGCCTGGTCCGGTCGGGTCCGGGGACTCGACGTGACCGTCGTGGCGTCGCGCTTCGCGACCGCGGCCAAGCTCGACCGCATCCGCGCGCTGGGGGCCAGGCTGGAACTGGTGGACGGCGATCACGAAATGGCCCGTGAGCGGGCGGCGGCCGTCGCGCGCCGCGAGGGCATCCGGCTGGTCGAGGACAGCCTGGACATCGAGACCTGCGAGGGCGCGGCGACCATCGGCCTGGAACTGGTCGGCACCGCGCCGTCGTTCGACACCGTCCTGATCGCTCTCGGCGGCGGGGCGCTGGCCACCGGTGTGGGGCACGTGGTGAAGGCTCTGGCGCCCGGTGTCGAGGTGATCTCCGTCCAGCCGCTGGGCGCACCCGCGATGACCCGCTCGTGGCGCGAGCGGCGTGTCGTCGTCACCGACTCGGCCGACACCATCGCAGACGGCGTCGCCGGCCGGTGTCCCGTCCCGGCCGTCCTGGACGACCTTCTCCTGGTCGCCGACGATGCCGTCCTGGTCCGGGAGGAGTCGATCATGGCCGGCATGCGGATGCTCCTCCATCACGCCGGTCTCGTCGTGGAACCGTCGGCCGCGCTCGGCATCGCGGCGGTCCTCGAAGACCGCGACCGCTTCGCCGGCCGGCACGTGGTCACCGTCGTGTGCGGCAGCAACGTCGACGTGGACGCCTACCACCGCTGGGTCGGTGCCGCCGCCGTCCGCGGGTCCTGACGACCGGGTGGAGCTGCGGCACCTGCGGCGGCAGGAGGCACCGTTCGAGCTGCTGGGGGCATGCCCATGCTCCCTCGACGGGAAGGTCCGCGCTGTCTGGTGAACGGTGCCCGTCGCCGCCATCCGGGGCGGCCATCCGCGTCATGACGAGGCCCGGCACCCGGCGGGGCCTCGTGCGAGGGCTTCCGCCGGGTGCCGGGCCGTGCGTCGTCAGCCCTCCGCGCGGACGGGCAGCTTCCAGCCGGGACGCGGGAAGTGGCAGGTGTAGCCGTCCGGGTAGCGCTCCAGGTAGTCCTGGTGCTCGGGCTCGGCCTCCCAGAAGGGGCCGACCGGCTCCACCTCGGTGACGACCTTGCCCGGCCACAGCCCGGAGGCGTCTACGTCCGCGATCGTGTCCTCGGCGATCCGCTTCTGCTCGTCGTCGACGTAGTAGATCGCCGAGCGGTAGCTGAGGCCGATGTCGTTGCCCTGGCGGTTCCTGGTGCTCGGGTCGTGGATCTGGAAGAAGAACTCCAGGAGGGTGCGGTAGTCCGTCTTCTCGGGGTCGAAGAGGATCTCGATGGCCTCCGCGTGCGTGCCGTGGTTGCGGTACGTCGCGTTCGGCACGTCACCCCCGGTGTAGCCGACCCGGGTGGCCGTCACCCCCGGCTGCCTGCGGATCAGGTCCTGCATCCCCCAGAAGCACCCGCCCGCCAGCACGGCCCGCTGCGTCTGCACAGTCATCGTGACCCCTCCAGTTCTCGTCGGCCCGGTCACCCGGGCTCCTCGGCTCGCACACCGGCGGCCTGCGATGTCCACCCTCCTCAACGCGTGCGGGTTCCCGGCGATTCCGTGCCCGCCGCCCGGTCCGTCGCGGGGGCCGGGTCCGGGTCCTCGTCGAAGGTCATCTCCGGCGGGGCCTTGCGGAAGCCCCTGGTGAGGTAGGCGAGGTAGCAGACGCCGAGGGCCAGCCAGATCAGGCCGAGGGTGCGGGCCCGGTCGTCGAGGTGGCACAGCAGCCATACGTCGACGACGGCGCCGACCGCCGGGAGCAGGACGTACGACCACACGGCGGGGCGGCGGCCCGCGCGGCGCTCCCGGACGTAGGTGGCGATGACGGAGAGGTTGACGAAGGTGAAGGCGGTGAAGGCGCCGAAGTTGATGAAGGAGGTGGAGGTGGCGACGTTCAGGTGCAGCGCGATCAGGCCGACGGCCCCGGCGAGGAGGATGTTGAAGGCGGGGGTGTGGTACTTGGGGTGGATGCTGCCGAACACCTTCTTCGGCAGCACGGAGTCGCGGCCCATCGCGTAGAGCAGCCGTGACGTGCTGGCCTGGGCCGCGATCCCGGAGGCGAACTGGGCGACGACCAGCCCGGCCAGGAACACGGAGGAGAACAGGTCGCCGCCGACCGTCTTGGCGATCTCGAACGCGGCCGAGCTGGAGTCGGTGAACGCGTACCCGGGGTGGGCCAGCTGCGTGGTGTAGGCGACGACGACGAAGATGCCGCCGCCGATCAGCGCGGTCAGCAGGATGGCGCGGGGGATGGTGCGCTGCGGCTCGACGGTCTCCTCGGTCAGTGTGGTGACCGCGTCGAAGCCGAGGAAGGAGTACGCGGCGATCGCGGCGCCGGCGGAGATGCCCGCGAGGCCGGTCGCGTGGTTCGCGAACGGGGTGGCGCTGACGAGGCCGGCCGCTCCCTGGTGCCGGAAGACGTGGTGCAGGCAGAGCAGGGCGAAGATCGCGACGACCAGGACCTGGAAGACCATCAGCAGGTCGTTGACCCGCTCCGCGGCCTTGATGCCCCGGATGTTGAGCGCGGTGGTGACGACGATGAACGCGATGATCCACACCCAGAACGGCACCGAGGGGTACTCCGCCTGGAGGTAGGCCCCGCCGATGAGCCAGATGACCATGGGCAGGAAGAAGTAGTCCAGCAGGGTGGCCCAGCCGACGAGGAAGCCGACCCGGGAGTCTATGGAGCGCCGTACGTAGGTGTAGGCGGACCCGGCGACGGGGTGGGTCGCGGCCATCTTCCCGTAGCTGTGCGCGGTGAAGAGCATGGCGACCAGGGCCAGCAGGTAGGCGGTCGGCACGGCGCCGTGGGTGCTGTCGGCGACGACGCCGAAGGTGCCGAGCACGATGATCGGGGTCATGTAGGCGAGCCCGAAGAGCACGACGGATCTGAGGGTCAGGCTGCGGGCGAGGGCGGGCGGGGCGGAGGGTGCGGACATGGCGTTCCTTGCGCGAGGAGGGGACGGAGCGGGTCAGTCGCCGGCCGGCCGCCAGCGGCGGGGGTCCAGTCGGCCGTCGTAGAGCGGGAGGTCGATGGGGGCGTCGGCCTCGGTGAACTGGTCCCACATGCGGTTCAGGCCCGCGGTGCCGTAGGTCCGCACGCGGGTGACGTCGTCCAGGTCGAGGACGTCGGTCAGCACGGTGGGCGCGGAGTCGGCGGCCTGGACGCGGACGCGTCCCTCCGGGTCGACGACCAGGCTGCGCCCGGTGCCGACGGGGCCGGCGGTGTTCACGCTGACCACGTACACCTGGTTGACGATGGCGTTGGCCCGGGCGAGGACGAGTTCCTGGGCGCGGTCGGCCGAGGTGGTCATGACCGGGTTGACGATGACCTCGGCGCCCATCCAGGCCAGGTGCCTGGCCACCTCAGGGAACCAGGCGTCGTAGCAGATGGCGAAGCCGACCCGGCCGGTGTCCGGGAGGTCCAGGACGACGAAGCGGTCGCCGGGGGTGTAGGGCTCGAAGGGCCGCCACGGGAAGAGCTTGCGGTAGTGGGCGGCGAGCCGTCCCTCGGGGGAGAAGGCGAGGGCGGTGTTGAAGAGCTCGCCGGCCGGGCCGCGCTCGGCCACGGTGCCCGGGAACAGCCAGACGCCCAGGTCGCCCGCGAGTTCGGCGAGCTGTCGCACCCGGGGGCCGTCGAGCGGCTCCGCGGCGGCCGCCAGGCGGTCCTCCGACTCGGCGGCCGGGCCTTCGGTGCCGCACAGGTGCAGCTCGGGGTGGACGACGAGGCGGGTCTGCGGGAAGCGCGCCAGTACCTCCCCGACGTCTTCGGCGAAGCCGGACAGCGGGTCGGTGGCCGGGCGGGGAGGGGCCTGGACCAGGGCGACGGGAAGGGGCCGGGACATGGCCAGGAAATTAGCTCAATATGATCCCTTATACAATGGTCTCATTATGAGCAGTTTTACTGGTCGCTACATTGAGGGCATGACCGGCACCCCGAACGGATCCGTACCGGCGCACCCCGAGGTGCCCTCCGAGGGACCCGTCCTCGCCCTCAACTCGCCCAAGCTGAACGGGATCCGCCGGCTCACCGCACTGGAGACGGTGCGCGCCCGGATCGCCATGGCGGTCGACCTCGGACTGCTCTCCCCCGGCGAGCGGCTGCCCCCGACCGACGCCATAGCCGAGGCGCTCGGCGTCGGGGAGATCACCGTGCGCCGTGCGCTCGGCTCCCTGTGCGCGGACGGCGTCCTGGAGCGCAGGCGCGGCCGCAACGGCGGCACGCTGGTCGCCGAGCGGCCGGCCCGGGGGGTGGTCGGCGCGGCCGAGGCGTACCACGGGCAGAGCGCCGAGGTGCACCGCCTGATCGACGAGCGGACCGTCCTGGAGTGCGGGATCGCCCATCTCGCCGCCCGCGGCGTGACCGGCGCGGCCCTGGACGAGCTCGACACGCTGGTCACGGCCATGGACCGGGCGGAGAGCTGGGCGGAGTTCCACTCCTGCGACGAGCGGTTCCACCTCGCCGTGGCCCGCGCCACCGGCCTCGACGCGAGTGTCGGGACCTACGGGACCGTGCTGCGCCGGCTCTACGCGTACTACCTCCCCTACCCCCTCGCCGCGCTGCGCGACTCCAACGACGAGCACCGGGCCCTGGTGGCGGCGCTCCGCGCGGGTGACGCGGCCGAGGCGGCCGACATCGCCCGCGGCCACGTGGAGACCCTGCACCGGACGATGTTCGTGGGGTTGATGGGCTGAGCACTCCGGTGGACGCGCCGGCCGGGGGTACCGATATTCGGTTGCCGGGCCGCGCCCCCGCGGGCTCAATGGCAGGCATGGCCGACATCCAGGGCTCGTACGACGAGTTGTTCTCCGCCGTGCCCTCCACACTCGCCGGATTCGTCGACGACGGTGACGTGGGCGGTGCCGTGGCCGTCTTCGTGGACGGGCAGCCGGTGGTGGACGTGTGGGCCGGGTTCGCCGACGCCGGACGGACCCGGGCGTGGGAGCGGGACACGATCGTGAACGTGTTCTCCGTGACCAAGACGATGACCGCGCTGTGCGCGCTCGTCCTGGTCGACCGGGGAAGGCTGGACCCGGACGCGCCGGTCGCCCGCTACTGGCCGGAGTTCGCGGCGGCCGGCAAGCGGCACGTGCTCGTGCGGCATCTGCTGTCGCACACCGCCGGACTGCCCGACTGGGAAGGACCGATCGAGGAGCTGTACGACTGGACGACCGCCACGAAGCGGCTCGCCGGGCAGGCTCCGCAGTGGGAGCCGGGAACCGCCGCCGGGTACCACTCGCTCACCCAGGGGTTCCTCGTGGGCGAGGTGCTGCGCCGGATCACCGGGCGGAGCGTCGGTGAGTTCTTCGCCGCGGAGGTGGCCGGGCCGCTCGGCGCGGACTTCCACCTCGGCCTCGGGCCCGAGCACGACTCCCGGGTGGCCCTGACCGTGCCGCCGCCGGGCCGGGACGAGGACTACACGGCGGGTGCCGCGAGCGGCGACGCGGCCCCGACGGCCCCCACCACGGCCACCGCCCTCCGCCTCCGGGACGGCAACGGCATCGCCTGGCGGCGCGCGCAGATCCCCGCGGCGAGCGGCTACGGCAACGCCCGCTCGGCCGCCCTCGTCCAGTCCCTGCTCGCCTGCGGCGGAACCGTCGGCGGGGTGCGGGTGCTGTCCCCCGAGGGGTGCGAGCGGGCGCGGGAGGTGCAGTTCGAGGGCGAGGACCTGCGCCTCGGCATGCCCGCCCGGTACGGCCTCGGCTACGGCCTCTTCGGCAGCTCCCTCGGCTGGGGCGGCTGGGGCGGCGCGCTGGTCTGGGTCGACCCCGACGAGCGGACGGCGATCGCGTACGTGACGAACCAGATGCGCGAGCCCGCCGCCGACAACCGCGGCATCGAGCTGGTCATGGCCGCCCAGGACGGCATCACGGGGCTGCGGGCCTGACCGGCACGGGGTCAGCCGCCGCTGCCGTAGGGGCGGGTCAGGATCTCCAGGCGGTGGCCGTCGGGGTCGTCGAAATAGGTGCCGCGGCCGCCGTCGTTGGTGTTGATCTCGCCGGGACGGCTGTGGAAGGGGTCGGCCCAGTAGTCGAGGCCGGCCTCCTGGACGCGGGTGAGGATCTCGTCGAAGTCGTCCTCGGAGACCAGGAAGGCGTAGTGCTGCGGCGGGATGTCGCCGGGGGTGTCCAGGTAGTCGAGGGTGACGCCGTTGGGCAGCGCGACCGGGGCGAACGGGCCGTAGTCCGGGCCGACTTCGAGACCGAGGATGTCGGCGAGGAACCTCGCCGAGGCGTGCCTGTCGTGTGCGGCGACGATGGTGTGGTTCAGGTTCACGGTCATCGCGGGACCTCCTCCCGTCCAACGTAACCCTGGCACCAGCTAAGGCGAGGCTAGCCTTAGTCGGTGGTCGCCGACCCGGTGGCCCGCACCCCGGTCCCTCCGCCGGAGATCCCGGTGGGTGCGCTGGCCTCCCTGGTCGGCGGCCCCTGACCGCTCCGGCTCCTCGGCCGGAGACGGAGCCGGTGACTCAGATCGTCGCCGTGTCGATCACGAACCGGTAGCGGACGTCGCTGTTGACGACCCGGTCGTACGCCTCGTTGATCTGGTCGGCGCCGATCAGCTCGATCTCGGCGCCCAGGTTGTGCTCGGCGCAGAAGTCGAGCATCTCCTGGGTCTCCGGGATACCGCCGATGCCGGAGCTGCTGAGGCTGCGGCGGTTGCCGAAGACGGAGGAGAGCAGGATGTGCACCGGCTCCTCGGGGATGCCGACGTTCACCATGGCACCGTCGGTCTTCAGCAGCGACAGGTAGGCGTCGAAGTCCAGCGGGGCCGACACCGTGTTGAGGATGATGTCGAAGGTGCCCTTGAGGTTCTCGAAGGTCTTCTGGTCGCTGGTCGCGTAGTAGTGCGTGGCGCCCAGCTTCAGGCCGTCGTCCTTCTTGCGGAGGGACTGGGACAGGACGGTGACCTCCGCGCCCAGGGCGGCGGCGATCTTCACGCCCATGTGGCCCAGGCCGCCGAGGCCGACGACCGCGACCTTCTTGCCGGGACCGGCGTTCCAGTGCTTGAGCGGGGAGTACGTGGTGATGCCGGCGCACAGGAGGGGGGCCGCCACGTCGAGGGAGAGGCCGTCGGGGATGCGGACGACGTAGTTCTCGTCGACGACGACCTTCTGCGAGTAACCGCCGTAGGTGGGCTGCCCGTCCTTGCCGACGGCGTTGTACGTCCAGGTCGGGCCGCCGCCGGTGCAGTACTGCTGGAGACCGGCCTTGCAGTTGTCGCACTCGCGGCAGGAGTCGACCATGCAGCCGACGCCCACCCGGTCCCCCACCGCGTACTTGGTGACACCCGGGCCGACCTCGGAGACGACGCCCGCGATCTCGTGCCCGGGCACCATCGGGAAGATCGCCGTGCCCCAGCCCTCGCGGGCCTGGTGGATGTCGGAGTGGCAGATACCGGCGAACCGGATGTCGATGAGGACGTCGTGTTCGCCGACCGCGCGCCGCTCGATCGTGGTCCGCTCCAGCGGTGCCTTGGCGGCGGGCGCGGCGTAAGCAGCAACAGTGGTCATGAGGGGGGTTCTCCTAGAGGTGTCTCTTCGCGCCCGGTCGCCTTCTTCCGTCCCGGGCACGCTTCCAGGCTCCTCCACGCTACGTCCGTCACCCAGCCCCCGCCTCTGCGTACGTCTGGCGTGCCTACCACTGGCGGGATCAGGTTCGGGTGCGTACGACCGTGAATACTGGATGTATGGAAGACCAGTCCCCGCCCGCCACCCCAGCCCCCGCCTCCCCGTCCCTGGACCGGCGTGCCGAGCTCAGCGAGTTCCTGCGCACGCGGCGGGCCCGGCTGCGCCCCTCCGACGTGGGGCTGCCGGACTTCGGGCGGCACCGCAGGGTGCCGGGACTGCGGCGCGAGGAGCTGGCGCAGCTGGCCGGGGTGTCGGTGGCGTACTACACGCGCCTGGAACAGGGCAACGGGCGGAACGTGTCGGCGGAGGTGCTGGACTCGATCGCCCGCGCGCTGCGGCTCACCGACGCCGAGCACGCGCATCTCACCCACCTCGCCAAGGGCAAGCAGCACAAGAAGAGGGCGTCGGCGCGGCCGCAGCAGGTGCGGCCCTCGCTGGGGCAGCTGCTGGAGTCGATGGAGAACGTGCCGGCGTACATCGTGGGGCGGCGCTCGGAGATCCTGGCGTGGAACCGGATGGCGGCGGCGCTCTTCGGTGACTGGGCGGAGCTGCCGGCGGCGGAGCGCAACTGGGCCCGGCTGACGTTCCTGCGGCCGGACTACCGCGAGCTGTTCGCCGAGTGGGAGCAGAAGGCGATCGACATCGTCTGCCAGCTGCGGATGGACGCGGGCTGCTACCCGGACGACACCCGGCTCTCCGCGCTGGTGGGCGAGCTCTCCGTCAAGAGCGAGGAGTTCCGCCGGCTGTGGGCGACCCACGACGTCAAGGAGAAGTCGTACGGGGTGAAGCGGATGCACCATCCGCTGGTGGGTGAGCTCTCCCTGAACTACGAGTCGTTCCGCATGTCCGGCGACCAGGACCAGGCACTGGTCACCTACCACGCGGAACCGGGCTCGCCGTCGGCCGAGGCGCTGCGGCTGCTGGCCAGCTGGGGCACGGACGCCACCCGGGTCGCCCCGGCACCCTGACCGGCGGCCTCCACGGCATGGGGAACGGCCCGCCGGAAGCCGCGCTTCCGGCGGGCCGCTCGCTGGGGTGCTACTCAGCAGCCATGGCTCACTTGCCGTAGTACGCGTCGTAGATCGAGACCGACGACGTGTTGCCCTTCTTGTCGGTGATCGTGGCGCGGAGCGAGACTGCCTTGCCCTTCGCCGGGTTCTTCACGGTGACCTTGCCGTGGCTGACCGTCACCTTCCGCCAGTTCCGGCCGTGGTCGTAGGACACGTACACGGTGAGGGACTTCAGGTTGCGGCCGGCGGCCGCGCCCTCGACGGTGACCGGGAAGGTGTTCTTCCGGCCCGCCGCGACGCGGCTGTCCAGGCCGGTCCCGGCGCCGAAGTGGACCGTGGAGGCCGGCAGCTGGGCCAGGACGGTGCCGCTGCCCGGCTTCTTCGAGCGGAAGGTCCAGCTCGCGTCGATCCGGGTGGAGGCGGCGGCGACCTTGGCCGAGCGGACGACCGAGGTGGTCAGCTTGTACGCGGCGTCACCGGACGGCACCGTGAAGACGCCGTCGCCGAAGAGCGGGTCCTTGTTGGAGCCGACCTTGGTGCCGTTGCGGTACAGGGTGGTCCGCACCGACAGGAAGTCGGAGGACCCGGCGTGCCGGGCACCGTCGGAGAAGAGCGGGACGGTGCCGAAGATCTGGTTGCCGTCCCGGTACAGGCCGAACCCGCTGCTCAGCTCCGGCCCGAAGACGGCCGTGTTGAAGGTGTTCCGGTAGGTATTGCCGGCCTTGTACGTCCTGGGGTCGCCCAGTGTGTAGAAGGCGTCGGCGATCGGCAGGCCCTTGGCGTCGTGGCCGGAGTACTGGGTGGCGTCGAAGGCCCACTGGGCGCCGTCCACGGTGGAGACGTGGAAGGTGCGGGTGCCGGGTAGCTTCTGCTCCACCGCGTCGCCGGAGACGAAGTCCTCCCCGACGACGCCCCACGGGCTGACCGCTCCGGTCTTGCCCGGGGCGGAGGCGCCGACGGCGTTGCGCACCGTGGCCAGTTCGCTCGTCCTGAAGTGCCGGACCTTGCCTCCCTGCAGCTTCTTCACCGGGGCGCTGGTGGCGACGTCGTACTCCTCGCTGCCGCCCTTGGTGAACTGGCCGCTCCAGGTCTGGGTCAGACCGTTGGCGACCTCGCCGCCCAGCGGCGCGACCCGGATCTTGTCGAAGCTGTCGAAGCCGACCCCGAATCCGACACCCGCCGGGTCGTACATGTAGTCGATCGTCGCGGTGTGCGGCTTGGCCGCGGTGTCCGGCACGGTGATGTCGGCGGCCTTGGCGGTGCGGGCGTCGACGGTGAGCGTGAGGTCCTTGGTGACGCTCAGCTTCGGGTCGACCAACCAGTCGACGCCGCCGTCGAAGGTGCTGAAGTCCTTGGCGATCAGGGCGTCCAGCAGGTACGTGCCCTTCGGCACCCGGAACGTGGCGGTCCCGGTACCGGAGACCGGCACGACGTAGTCGCGGCCGTCGCCGAGGCCCGAGTAGCTGACGAGGTCGGTGCTGTAGACACCGGTCGGGTTGCCGTCGCGTCCGATGTGCTTGACGGTGACGTCGTACGACTCCACCTCGCGCCGGACCGCGGCCGCCGTGCGGACGGCCTGGCCGCCGCCGGTCGCCGTGACGTACGCCGAGTAGGCGCCGTCGAGGGTGCCGCCCAGCCTGGTGTCGACGGTGAGGCCGACGGAGGCGGTGCCGCCCGCCGGGACGGTCACCTGGGTCGCGCCGAGCTTGAAGAAGCCGGCCGGGGCCGCCGCGCCCTTGGGGCCGGTGGCGGACGACTTCAGCGTGAGCGTCACGTCGGACGTGCCGGTGTTGCGGTACGTCAGCTGCTTGGTGACCGGGGTGTCGTCGGTGTGCGGCCACTGCTGCACACCGAAGTTCACCGACACCGGGTCGGCGAGCACGGTCTGCTTGATGGCCTTGTCGACGGCGATCCGGCCCGAACCCTGCTGGAACGGCGTGTAGTTGCCGCCCTTCGCGGAGCCGGTCAGGGCCGCCTTCAGCTCCTGGAAGCCCCAGTCGGGGTGCTCCTGCTTGAGGATCGCGGCGGCGCCCGCGGCGTGCGGGGTCGCCATCGAGGTACCCGAGAGGGTCAGGTAGCCGGGCGGGTTCTCGCCGACCTCCTGGTCGATGACGCTGCCCTTGGCCGCGGCCGCGGTGATGTCGACGCCGGGCGCGGTGACGTCCGGCTTGATGGAACCGTCGGCGGCGGGCCCGGTGGAGGAGAAGTCGGCCAGCTTGTCGTTGCCGTCGACGGCGCCGACGGTGAGCGCGTCGGCGGCGCTGCCCGGCGAACCGATCGACTCGGGGCCCTCGTTGCCCGCGGCGATCGCGAACAGGATGCCCTTCTGCTCGGAGAGCTTGTTCACCTCGGCTTCCAGCGGGTCGATCTCCGGGGTGTCGAAGCCGCCGAGGCTGAGGTTGACGATGTCGGCGCCCTCGGCCGCCGCCCATTCCATGCCGGCGAGGATGCCGGAGTCGTCACCGGAGCCGGTGTCGTCCAGGACCTTGCCGTTGAGGATCTTCGCGCCGGGCGCGACACCCGTGTACTTGCCGTGCGACTCGGCGCCGGTGCCGGCCGCGATGGACGCGACGTGCGTGCCGTGCCCGAAGTGGTCCACGGCGTCGGCGGCCGCGCTGAAGTTCTTGGACTCGACCACCTGGTCCTTGAGGTCGGGGTGGCTCGTGTCCACACCGGTGTCCAGGACGGCGATCTTGACACCCTTGCCGTTGTAGCCGGCCTTCCAGGCCGTGGGCGCGCCGATCTGCGGCACGGACTTGTCGAGGCTGGCCTTGCGGACGCCGTCGAGCCAGACGTGCGCGATGCCGGCGGCGGCCTTGTCACCGTCGGTGACCGCGTCCCACAGCTCGGGCGTCTCCTTGGCCGGGGTCTGCACGGCGTCCGCGTTCAGCGCCTTCAGGCTGTGCCGCAGGGTGCCGGCGTCCCGGACGTCGGCCCGGGTGGCGGTGGCGGCACCGCTGTAGCCGACGATGACCTTGAGGCCGTTCTTCTGCGCCCGGCGGGTCGCGGCCCTGTTCAACTCGGTGACGTCGAAGAGCCGTTGGTCCAGCCTGCCGGAGGCCACCAGCTGGACGGCGTCACCGGGGACGACGAGGGTGTGCCCGCGAGCCTTGCTGATCCGGAAGGGTATGTGCTGGCGCCCCTTCGCCCGCTCCAGGCCGACGACCCGGCCCTTGGCGTCGAGGGCGACCCGGTCGCCGGTGATCAGGGTGACGTGGTGCTTGGCGGTGAGCGAAGAGGCGGCGGCTGCCGAGGCGGCACGCGATTGCGGCTTCGCCGACGCCGGGCTGGTCATGCCCGCGGCGAGCGCGACGGCCGCTGCCGTGGCCACAGTGGCCACGGCAGCGCTTTTCACTTGTCTGCGCAAGACTCCCCCAGGAGACGGTGTCCCGGGCGAACTCCCCGTTCACCCGGCCGGAGTCAGTCTCGTACGCACATACGCCAACCCCCCGGAATACGGAGTATGCCGGGGGGTGATCAGCGGGCTCAATAGATGAGAGACCGGTAAGAAGAGTGCGGGACAACTGTTACGCGCCGGGGCGAACACCGTTACACAACCGCGCGGTCGAACGCGGCGCGCCGGTGCTACGCGCCGGCGTTCTCCTTGACGGTGATCTTGCCCTTGCGGATGGTCGCGAGACGCGGGGCCTTCTTCGCGATCGCGGAGTCGTGCGTGACCATGATGAAGGTCAGCCCGTGCTCCTTCCACATGCGCTCCAGTACGTCCATGATCTCGTCGCGCATGCCCTCGTCGAGGTTGCCGGTGGGCTCGTCGGCGAGCAGCACCTTGGGCTGCTTGACGAGGGCCCGGGCGATGGCGACGCGCTGCTGCTGGCCGCCGGACATCTCGCCGGGCAGGTGGCCGAGGCGCTCCCCGAGGCCGACCGACGTCAGCGCCTCGGCGGCGCGCTCGCGCCGTTCCTTGCTCTTGACGCCGAGCGGGACGAGGGCGGTCTCGACGTTCTCCTGGGCGGTGAGCGTCGGGATCAGGTTGAACGACTGGAAGACGAAGCCGATGTTCTCGCTGCGGACCCGGGTCAGCTTGGTCTCGGAGAGCTTGGCCAGGTCGGTGCCGTCGAGCACGACCTCGCCGGAGGTCGGCCGGTCCAGGCCGCCCAGCATCTGCAGGAGGGTGGACTTGCCGCCGCCGGTGGGGCCCTGGATGACCAGGCGGTCGCCGTCGGCGATGGTGAGGTCGATGCCGTCGAGGGCGCGGACGGTGTCCTTGCCGCGGGTATAGAGCTTGGTGACGTTTCCGAGTTCGTACATGGTGGCTCCTGGAGGGTTGTGGGGTGGGGCGGTCGGTGGTCGGCTGCGGGCCGGTGGGGGCTGGTCGCGCAGTCCCTCCCCCAGCCTTCGGCCGGGGGTACCCCCGGCGCCCCTGACGGGGCGCTGGGGCCGGCGCTCCTTTCCAGCCGCGGGCAGTCGTGCCGCTGGGGCGGCACGGGTGGGCGCGGCCGGCACCCTGCAAGCGCCGGTGAGCGTCCCCACCCCCCGCTCCAGCCGACGTCGGCTACTCGACGCGGCGGAGTGCGTCCGCCGGCCGCAGCCTGGACGCGCGCCAGCCGCCGAACGCGCCCGCGATCAGGCCGCCGGCCACCGCGAGGCCGACCGCGAGGACGATCGTCGTCACGCTGACCGGTGCCGTGAGGGCGACCTCCAGGGTCTTCGCGGCCTGCCGGCGCGGACCGCCGCCGAAGCCGCCGCCACCGCCGCCACCGCCGAAGCCGCCACCGCCGCCGCCGAAGCCGCCGCCCCCACCGCCACCGCCGAGCGAGGCCTGCAGCGTGGGACTGATCTCGGTGACGACGTACGCGCCGACCAGGCCGAGCGCGATCCCGAGCGCACCGCCGACCAGGCCGTTGACCATGGCCTCGCCGATGACCTGCCGGGTGACCCGGCCGGACTTCCAGCCCAGTGCCTTCAGCGTGCCGAACTCACGGACGCGGCGGGAGACCGCCGACGAGGTGAGCAGGCCGGCGACCAGGAACGCGGCCACGAGCACCGCGATGGACAGCCACTTGCCGACGTTGGTGGCGAGCGAGGACGCCGTGGACAGCGAGCCGGAGACGGTGTCCGCGAGGTCGGCGGAGGTGGTGACCGTCGTACCGGAGACGTTGCTCTGGATGGTCTTCTTGACCGAGGAGATCTGCTTGGAGTCGGTCGCCTTGACGTAGATCGTGGTGACCTTGTTCTTCTCGTCGGCGAGCGTCTGCGCCTGCTTCAGCGGCATGTACAGGTTGGCCGCCGCGTCACCGCTGTCGGCCGTCGCGATGCCGATGACGGTGAACTTGACCTTGTTGACGGTGACGGTCGAACCGACCTTGTACTTCTTCTCCTTGGCGTACGCCGAGTCGGCGACCAGCACCTTGGCGTCCGTCTCCGTGGTCTTGAAGGTACGGCCGCTGGTGATCTTCGACGAGGTCAGCGGGCCGACCTCGGTCTGGGTGACGTCGGTGCCGTAGACGGTGTACGCGTTGACGTCGAAGTTGGCGCCGCCGCCCCTGACCTCGCCCTGGGGCTGGCCGTTTCCGCCGCCGAAGCCGCCACGGTTGCCGCCGGAGCCCTGGTTCTGCTGGAACTGACCCCGCGTGAACTGGCCGCTGATCTTGACCACGTTGAGGTTCAGCCCGCCGACAGCGGCCGCGACGCCCTTCTGGTCGCCGACCTTGGTGACGGTGGTGGAGGCGAGGGTGGTGAAGCCCTGCACCATGACCCGGTCACTGCTCTGCGTGCTCGACGAGCCGTTGTTCTGCGCGTCGAAGTTGAAGCGCGGCCGCTGGGAGGCGCTCGTGGACGCCGACGCGGCCTTGGTGACCGTCATGTCCGTACCCAGGCCGTACAGCGACTGGAGGACCTTGTCCTGTGCCTTCCCCATGCCGTTGGACACGGAGTTGACCACGATGACCAGTGCGATGCCCAGCGCGAGGCCGGAGGCGACCACGAGAGCCGCCTTTCTGCGGCGGCGCAGTTCGCGCCTCAGGTAGGTGAAGAACATGACCGCAAGGTAGGGACGCACCGTGATGGCTCGATAAGGCCCCAATAAAAGATGCATGAGAAGGCTGTACGGAGGCCGGGAACGGCCCCGCTCCGGGCCGTCAGCGCCCTTTTCTCGGCGCGCGCCCAGGAGTACGTCGGCGGCGCGGATCCACGGGACCACGGTGGACAGGTACAACGCCGAAGGCGGCCGTCCCCCCGGGGGGACGGCCGCCTTCCTGGCAGCGCTCGGGTGGCTCAGACGGCCGAACCGGCCTTCCAGTCGGCCCAGTTCATGTTCCAGCCGTTGAGGCCGTTGTCGGGGGCCACGGTCTTGTCGCCGGTGTGGGAGATGACCACCACGTCACCGATGATCGAGTGGCTGTACATCCAGTAGGCGGGCGTGCTGGTGTCGTTGGCGCCCTTGGTGTCGGACAGGCCCACGCAGCCGTGGCTGGTGTTCACGGAGCCGAAGACGGACTTGGCGCCCCAGTAGTTGCCGTGCAGGAAGGTGCCGGAGCTGGTGAGGCGGATGGCGTGCGGCACGTCCTTGATGTCGTACTCGCCCTTGCCGTCGCTGTCGGTGAAGCCCACGGTCGCGCCGTTCATGCGCGTCTCCTTGAACTTCTCGGACATCACCATGACGCCGTTGTACGTCTTGTTCTCGGGCGAGCCGGCGGAGATCGGGATGGTCTTGACGGTCCTGCCGTCCTGGGTGACCTTCATCTCCTTGGTCTGGGCGTCGACGTAGGAGACCTGGTTGCGGCCGATGTGGAAGGTGACCGTCTTCTGCTGCACGCCGTAGACACCGGAGGCGCCCTCGACACCGTCGAGCGCGAGCTTCAGCGTGACGGTGGAGTTCTCCTTCCAGTAGTCCTCGGGGCGGCAGTCCATGCGCTGGGTGGAGAACCAGTGGCAGGCGACCTCCTGGCCGCTGCTGGAGGTGACCGTGACGCCCTTCTGGACGGCGGCCTTGTCGGTGATCTGCTTGTCGAAGTTGATCGACACGGGCATGCCGACGCCGACGGTCGAGCCGTCCTCGGGGGTGAAGCTGCCTATGAAGCTGTTGGCCGGGGAGACCGTGGTGAAGGAGGCGTTCTCGTGCGCCACCAGTCCGGCGGAGTCCTTGGCCTCGGCGGCGACCTTGTAGGTGGTGGACCGCTCCAGCTGGGCGGAGGGCTTCCAGCTGGTCTTGTCGGCGGAGAGCGCGCCGGCGACCGCGGTGCCGTCGGCGGTGGTCATGGTGACGCCGGTGAGCGTGCCCTTGCTGACGGTGACGGCCGCGGAGTTGTTGATCGACGCGTTGGACGAGCCGTCCTTGGGGGTGATGGTGATGTCGGCCTTCGACGACTTCTTGGCCGCGGCCTCGTCCGCCTGGGCCTGCGAGCTCTGGCCGCCGCCGGACGCCTTGTGGTCGCTGCCGGAACACGCCGTGAGCACCAGTACGCCACCGAGCAGTGCGGACGCGGCCACCAGGCCCCTGCGCCGCTTACTGTCCGTCATCACACGCTTCTCCATCGTTGCCGAGTCCGCGAACACACCGAGAGTCCCCGTCAGGAAGTCCCAACGCCGCGGCCGCGTCGTCCCGTTCCACACTCTCCGGATCTGTGGGGCACAACACGCCCACGGGGGCGGCCGGTGCGGAAATGACCGGTCCGCGCGCCCCCCGAGACGACGAAACCCCGGACGGCGGTTGCCGCCCGGGGTCACCGGTTCCCCGGATCGCTCAGCCGATGCCGCCCTCTTCGTCGTCGCCGTCGTCATCATCCTCGTCGAGATCCCAGTCCGGCGAATCGGGATCATAGGAAATCCGCTCGCTGGACCAGGAGGCCTGCTGGAGTTCGACCCCGGGCACCTCGCTGACCAGGTCGAACGGGTCGACGAGGTAGGCGAGCGCCTCGGCGGTGTCTTCCGTCACAGCGGCCTCGGCCTGGGCCCGTTCCTCGCCGGGCAGGTCGGGATCCCCGGCGATCCGCTGCAGCGCGGCCTTGGTGACCTCGTCGCCGTCCTCCACCTCGAGGACCAGCTCCACCCGAAGCCGCACAAAACGTGATGTCTCTGGAGTGCTCATGACGGGAGCGTACGACCGAAACCTCCCGTGACTTTCCCGTGACCCGCGATTTTCACTAACATCAGCCCACACGGCCAATTCGCCAGCGTCACAAGGGGATCGATATTCCGTGTCATCCGCTCGCCGCCCGTTGCTGACCGCCACCGCCGCAGGCACGCTCCTGTGCGCACTGTGGTTCGTACCGTCCGCCCACGCGTCGCAGGACGCCCCGGCGAGAACGGGCACGTCGGAGAGTACGGCGACCCGGGTCACCCAGCAGGCGAGGGCGCTGTCCGAGGCCACGTCCGAGGCGACCGGGGACGCCACCCACCTCGCCGACACCGGAAGCCCGGACACCACGCCGTACGTCGTCGGCGGCACCCTCTTCCTCGCCGTGGGCGCGGGCTTCGTGGTCTACTCGGTCCGCCGGGAGCGCCTGGAGTTCTAAACGACTTGACCACTCCTTGACCGGGGACTCACAGTCCTCTCATGAAGAGATCATCGGGCGTGCGGACCTGCGCCCTCGCCGTCGGCGGCGCGCTGTCCCTCGCCCTCATCACGGGCTGCTCCGACGGGAGTTCCACGGACACCTCGGGCACCGCGCGGGAGGCGTCCACCGTCAAGGCGCTGAGCACCGCGGAGTTGAAGCAGCGGATCCTCGCGCAGGGCGAGGTGGACGGCTACAAGGTCAACGCGATCGGGCAGGCGGCGGCGACCCGGAAGACCATCAAGTCCAGCGACGACAAGTGCCGCCCGCTGGCCTACGTCCTCACCGGCCTCGCCCCCGCCGACCCCGCGTCCGAGATCGGCCGCACGGTACGCGAGGACAAGAAGGACCCCACCGACCACGCGACCTCCCTCGACGACATGGCCGACGGCAAGTTCGAGAGCGCGCTCAAGGACTCCCTGAACCTCGACGTCACCTCCCTCGACCTGTCGTCGTACGACGGCGACGGCGCCCGGCAGGCCCTGCGCGCCCTCTCGACCGCCCTCACGTCCTGCACCACGGGCTTCACGGGCGGCGCCGCCGGCGATGAACAGAAGGTCACCGAGGTGACGCCGGCCAAGGCGTCCGGGTCGGGCGACGAGTCGATCGCCTTCACCGCCACCACCGACATGGACGGCGACAAGGGCCCCCTGCACGCCGAGGTCGTCCGCTACGGCAACACCGTCGCCACGTACTTCACGATGAACATCGGCGCCATGATGACCAGCAAGCCGTACACAGTGCCACCGGCAGTGATCAAGGCCCAGTCGACCAAGCTGAAGTAGCGCACGAACTCCCCGCGCCTCTCCGAGAAGAGGCGCGGGGAACCCCGCATCACGAACCCACGCACCGCGCACTTCCGGGAAAGGCCACGCGGAGAAACCCAGGCGCACGGGGAACCGCACCTCACGAAGCCATGCACCCCGCGCATGCTGGGAAAAGCCACGCGGAGAAACCCAGGCCCACAAGAAACCGCACCTCACGAAGCCATGCACCCCGCGCATGCTGGGAAAGGCCACGCGGAGAGGCCGAGGGGCGCGGGGAACTGCGCGACCAGCCCCCACGCACCCGCGGCCGACGAACTACCGCAGCGGCCCGGTCACCTTCTCCGCCGCCGCGACAACGCCCCCGCCCCGCACGAACTCCTCCGCCGCGGCCAGATCCGGCGCAAGGAAACGGTCGGGCCCAGGCCCCTGCACCCCCGCGGAGCGCACCGCGTCGATCACGGCCCGGCTCGCCGGCGCGGGCGCCAGGCCCTCCCGCAACTCGACGCCCCGGCTGGCCGCGTACAGCTCGACGGCGATGATCCGCGTCAGATTGGCCACGGCCGTCCGCAGCTTGCGCGCCGCCGACCACCCCATCGAGACGTGGTCCTCCTGCATCGCCGAGGACGGGATCGAGTCGGCCGACGCCGGAACGGCCAGCCGCTTCAGCTCGCTCACCAGCGCCGCCTGCGTGTACTGGGCGATCATCAGCCCCGAGTCCACACCCGCGTCGTCGGCCAGGAACGGCGGCAGCCCGTGACTGCGGTTCTTGTCCAGCAGCCGGTCCGTCCGCCGCTCGGCGATCGACCCGAGGTCGGCCACCGCGATGGCGAGGAAGTCGAGGACGTAGGCGACCGGCGCCCCGTGGAAGTTGCCGTTCGACTCCACCCGCCCGTCGGGCAGCACGACCGGGTTGTCGACGGCCGACGCCAGCTCCCGCTCGGCGACCAGCCGCGCGTGCGCGAGCGTGTCCCGCCCGGCCCCGGCGACCTGCGGAGCACACCGCACCGAGTAGGCGTCCTGGACGCGCGGCGCGTCGTCCTGGTGGTGCCCGGTCAGCTCGGAACCCTCCAGCACGGCGAGCATGTTGGCGGCGCTGTCGCCCTGCCCCGGGTGCGGCCGGATGGCGTGCAGCTCGGGCGCGAGCACCTTGTCCGTACCGAGCAGCGCCTCCAGGCTCAACGCGGCCGTGACGTCGGCCGACTTGTAGAGCATGTCCAGGTCGGCGAGGGCCATGACCAGCATGCCCAGCATGCCGTCGGTGCCGTTGAGGAGGGCCAGCCCCTCCTTCTCGCGCAGTTCGACGGGGGCGATCCCGTGCTCGGCGAGCAGCTCGCCGGCGGGCCGTACGACCCCGTCGGGGCCCTCGGCGTCGCCCTCGCCCATGAGCGTGAGGGCGCAGTGGGAGAGCGGGGCCAGGTCCCCGGAGCAGCCCAGGGAGCCGTACTCGTGCACGACCGGGGTGATGCCGGCGTTCAGCACGTCGGCCATGGTCTGGGCGACCTCGGGACGCACACCGGTGTGTCCGGAGCAGACGGTCTTCAGCCGCAGGAACATCAGGGCCCGTACGACCTCGCGCTCCACCCGCGGCCCCATCCCGGCCGCGTGCGAACGGACGATGTTGCGCTGCAGCTGGGCCCGCAGCTCCGGGCTGATGTGCCGGGTCGCGAGAGCACCGAAGCCGGTGCTGACGCCGTAGACCGGGTCCGGCTTGGCCGCCAGCGCGTCCACGATCTCGCGGGCCGCCGCGAGGGCCGCGACCGCCTCCGCGGACAGTTCGATCCGGGCGCCGCCGCGCGCCACGGCGAGAACGTCGGACGCGGTGACACCGGACGTCCCCACCACCACAGTGTGCATATCCATATTCAGGAGCGTACGCATTGAATGCGGGGGCTGTCACTACTGGGGCACGGGTTCGCCCCTTACTTGTACGTCACAGCCGTACCTCACAGCCGTACCTCACAGTCCCCGGCGGCCGCGGAAGCTCCGCCGCTCCGCCCGCTCCGGCGGCGGCGCGTCGGCCAGCCGCACCACGGGATCGTCCGGACCCTCCCGTCCGGCCACCACCGGCCGCACGGCGCGCAGCGCCTTGGCCCGGTACTGGGCCGCGTCGGCGAGCCGGAACAGCCGGCGCCCCGAGCGCACCGGACCGATCGGGTCCGCGGTCGAGGCGACCCCGCACGCGACCCCCTCCCCCAGCTCCAACTCTCCTGCCCGGCGGCAGAGTTCGCCGGCCGCCTTGACCACCTCGTCGGCCGGCGGGCCGACCGCGAGCAGGCAGAACTCGTCGCCGCCGAGCCGCGCGGCCAGCGCACCCGGCAGCATCGCCCCGCACAGCGACAGCACCGAGCCGAAACGTTCGAGGAGACGGTCGCCGACGGCGTGCCCGCAGGTGTCGTTGACCTTCTTCAGCCCGTTGAGGTCGCACACGACGAGGCTGACCACGGCCCCCTCGGCGCGGTGCTGCTCGACCGCCTCGTCGAGGCGTACGTCGACGGCACGGCGGTTGGCGAGCCCGGTGAGGGCGTCGGTGTACGCGAGCCGGCGGGCCTCCTCGAGACGCTCGGTCTGCGCGATCCCGGCGGCGACGACGGAGGCGAGGACGGTGGCGAAGTCGGCGTCGGCGCGGTCGAAGACGGGGGCGCGGACGGCGCGGGCCACGTACAGCTCGCCCCAGGCCCTGCCGTGCAGCACGATCGGGGCGACCAGGCAGCAGCCGCGGCCCCGGCGACGCAGGGCGGCGACGCGCTGGTGGGAGTAGCCGGGGCGGCCGGCGGCCGCACCCTCGGCGGTCTCGACCCAGGCGTTGGGGCCGCCGCCGCCCGCCCAGCGTTCGTGGAGGAACTCGGTGATCTCCGGGAACTGGTGCACCGGGTAGGCCTCGGCCTCCGGGTACTCCTCCTCGTCCGGGGCGCGCTCCCCGACGTTCACGAGGACCCGGAGCCGGCCGAGCTCGCGCTCCCAGACGGAGAGCGCGGCGAAACTGCCGTCCAGCGCACGGCAGGCACCGGCCGCGGCGGCGTGCCAGCACTCATGTGGGGTGTGAGCCGCAGCCATGCCCTGGGCCAGCGCCACGACGGCGGCGAGCCGGTTGTCCTCACCCATCACTCCAGGTTAGGGAGGATCCGGTTCATTCGGGACATTGGTGCGGCGAACAGGTGTTGCGGGGCGGGCGCACCGTCGCGGGCCGCGGGCCGGTGGGGGTTGCTCGCGCAGTTCCCCCGGCCTTCGGCCGGCGTCACCGGGTCAGCGCAGGTGAGCGTCCCCGCACCCGTCCCCGGCCCACCCGCACCTCACTCCCCCGGCCACTCCGGCCGCCGCTTCTCGTTGAACGCCGCGACCCCTTCCGCCCGGTCCCCCGAGAACGCCACCGTCCGCCAGGCCGCGTCCTCCACCTCCAGGCCGGCCCGCAGGTCCAGCCCGTGCCCCAGCCGCAACGCGCGCTTCGCCGCCCGCAGGCCCACCGGCGAGTTCGCCGCCATCCGGGCCGCCAGCTCCAGCGCCGCCTCCCGGTCCTGCCCCTTCTCCACCAGCTCGTCGACGAGACCCAGCGCCCGTGCCTCCGGCGCCTCCACCCGCCGCGCCGAGAAGATCAGCTCGGCCGCGCGGGCCGCGCCCACCCGGCGCGGCAGCAGCTGCGTGCCACCGCCGCCCGGGATCACGCCCACCGACACCTCGGGCAGGCCCACCACGGCGGTGCCGTCGGCCACGATCACGTCGCAGGACAGCGCCAGTTCGAAGCCCCCGCCGAGCGCGTAGCCGTGTACGGCGGCGATCGTCGGCATCGGCAGCTCCAGCACGCCGGTGTACGCCCCGCGCGACAGCGGCCGCGCCCGGAGCAGCTCCGCGTCGCTCATCGCGTTGCGCTCCTTCAGGTCGGCGCCGACACAGAACGCCCGCTCGTGCGAGGAGGTCAGCACGACCACCCGGGCGTCCCGGTCGGCGCTCAGGGCCGCGCACGCGGCCACGATCGAACGCGCCATCTCCGCCGACACCGCGTTCATGGCCTGGGGCCGGTCCAGCACGAACTCGGCGACCTTGCCGTGCCGTCGTACCAGCACGAACTCCCCGAACCGCTCCTCGCTCACGACAACGCCCTCCGGTTAACGCGGGTTAACATCTCGACCTCGATCATCGCAGCCGAGATGCGAACGGGAAAGAGCGGCCACCCGGTTCCCGCATCGAACCCCGGCAACCCGTTCGAGTGACATCCCGCCCAAGTCGCGCCGCACCGCCCAGGGGAGCGCATAACGTGCGCTCGCCATGGCGCATCGGGGGCGCGAGCGCGCGGGGAGGGATCGTGATGACCGAGACGTCGACGCAGCCGGCGCGAGACACCGACCTCACGGAGGTGGAGCCGGCGACGGCCACGGCGCCCACCCCGGCCGTCCCGCGCCGCTTGCTTCCGCACCCCCGGGGCCGGCACCGCCGCCCCCGCCCCCGCCGGGTCCTGCTCGTCGCGGGCGGTATCGCGCTGGCCGCCGGGGCCCTGAGCCTGGTCCGGGTGAGCGTCGATCCGGGCGCGGGCGCCCCCGGCGCCGCCGAGGCGGAACCCCGGCTGGATCCGGGGACCGGGACGGACCGGTCGACCCCCGCCGCCGCCATGGTCGCCACCGCCACCGCCATCCCCCGGCCGGACCGCTCGCCCGCCTCGGTGACGGTCGGGGCGAGTCCGGCGCCGGTGACGGCCTCCACCGTCGTACCCCCGAAGACCGCGCCCGCGAGCCGGCCCGCCGCGCAGTCCACCCCGGGCCCGACCACCATCCCCGAGGCCCCCGACACCCCGGCCTCCTCGGCCACCTCGCGGCCGGCCTCGGCACCGCCCGGGAACGCGGCCAGCCCCACGCCGACACCACGGTCCTCCACCCCGGCCGGGTCCGGCCTCTGCGTCCCGATCATCGGCCTGTGCGTCGGCGGGGCGGCCGCTCCGGGCGGCTGACGCCGGGACTACGAGGGGGGATCCGCCGGACCGTCGGACCTAGGCGGGCGGGACCGCCTCGTCCCTGCGGGTGAGCAGCCAGGGCTCGACCACGCCCAGGCCACGCACCGGACGCTGCCACATCGGCTGCAACGCGAAGCGGTACACCGGGGGCTCCTCGCCCTCCTTCTCGGCGGTCGCCGCCTCCTCCGCGGCGGCCGCCTCCGAGGCCGGCGCCTCCCCGACCCGGATCAGTTCCTCCGCGAACGCGCTGTCCACGAGCACGGCGTCGCGCGGGGCTATCGAGGTGAGGCGGGAGGCGAGGTTCACGGTCGTACCGAAGACATCGCCCATTCGGGTGGTGACCGTGCCGAAGGCCATGCCGACCCGCAGCTCCGGCATCGTCTCGTCGTTCGCCATGGTCTCCACCAGGCGCAGCGCGATGTCGGCGGCGACACCGGCGTCGTCGGCCGCGTACAGGACCTCGTCGCCGAGGGTCTTGATGAGCCGGCCGCCACGGGCCGCCACCAGGTCGGCGGCGGTGGTCTCGAAGGCCTCGACCAGTTCGCCGAGCTCCTCCTCCTCCATGCGCCGGGTCAGCCGGGTGAAGCCGACGAGGTCGGCGAAGCCGACGGCGAGGCGGCGGTCGACCATCTCCTCGTCGTCGGTGGCCTGCACGACCCGGCCGGCCGAGGCGGCGAGCTGGCGGCGCCAGACGTAGACGAGGAACTCCTCCAGCTCGGGCAGGAGCAGTTCGACGATCGGGTACGTGACCTCGGTGCGGGTCATGCCCGGCTCGGGCGGCTCGGTCAGGCCCTCCAGGAAGGAATCCATCTGCCACTCCGCCAGACGGGCGGTGGTCTGCCCCGTGGACCGCGCGACCTGCACCGCCATGGCCTCGCTGAGCAGCCCCGCCTCGACGAGACCGGCGAGCCGGCGCAGGGCCAGCACGTCGGCCTCCGTCAGCGCCTTGGCCTGGCCGATGTCGGCGAAACCCATCGCCCGCCAGAACCTCGACGCCAGCTCCATGGAGACGCCGGCGCTGCGGGCCGCCTGAAAGGGGGTGTAACGGCGCTCGGCCCCGAGGATCAGGCCTTCGAGACGCAGCGCGAGGGGGTCCTCGCCGGAGTCGGCGGCGTCCGCGCCCTCGCCGGAGCCCGTGTCGTCGACGGTCACGCCTGCTGCCCTTCCGATCTACCGCGGTCGCATACCGACCAGGCTCAACTCTACGGCAGCTGTGCGGTAGCTCACTTCGTGAGGTAAGCCGACATCGGGGTGGTGAGGGGGCGAGTTTCCGGTGCGGATGGGTGGGGGCCGGCCGCGCAGTTCCCCGCGCCCCTTACGGGGCGCTCCCCGGCCGTCTCTCCGGCGCCGGTACGCGTCCCCACCCCGGCCCCGGGCCTCATGCGGGCCGTAGGTGCACGATGTCCCCCGCACCCACCGGCTCCTGGACCCCCTCCTTCGTGGCGATCACCAGTCTGCCGTCGCCGTCGACCGCCACCGCCTCGCCGACCAGCGCCCGGTCCCCGGGCAGTTCCGCCCGCACCGTCCGCCCCAGCGTCGCGCAACCCGCCGCGTAGGCCTCCTGGAGCCCGCTCACGCCCGGATCGCCGCCCGCCGCACGCCAGCGCCCGTACCAGTCCTCCAGGGACCGCAGGACGGCCCGCAGCAGCGTCTCCCGGTCCGTGCTCACCGCCCCGGCCAGCGCCAGCGACCCGGCCTGCGGCACCGGCAGCTCCGCCGCGCGGAGCGTGACGTTGATGCCGACGCCGACCACCACCCCGTCCTCACCGGCCCGCTCCGCGAGGATGCCCCCGGCCTTGCGCTCCTCGTCACCGACGGTGACCAGGAGGTCGTTCGGCCACTTGAGCGCCGTGTCGACGCCCGCCGCCCGCGCCAGCCCCGTCGCCACCGCCACCCCCGTGAGCAGCGGCAGCCAGCCCCAGCGGGCCACCGGCACCTCGGCCGGCTTCAGCAGCACCGAGAAGAACAGGCCCGAGCGCGGCGGCGCCGTCCACTGCCGGTCCAGCCGTCCCCGTCCCGCCGTCTGCTCCTCGGCGACCAGCACCGCGCCCTCGTCGGCGCCCCCCGCGACGGCCCGCGCCACGAGGTCGGAATTGGTGGAGCCGGTACGGCCCACGACCTCGATGTCGCAGTACAGGCCTTCGTGCCCGCCGTCCCGCACCAGGGCCCGACGCAACCCCGCCCCGTTCAGCGGTGGACGGTCCAGGTCGGACCAACGATTGTTGTTCGCATCTGCTGCATCTCGCGGCGTCATGCAAGCCACCCTAGGTGTGTTGTACGCCGCACTGCCGTTTGGTAGGCGCCCCACTACGCTACGGATGAGTAACCGTCCCCCCTTTTGAGCAGGCAGGGAGCCGCATCCCGATGTCCGAGCCGGAAGAGATCGACATTCACACGACCGCGGGGAAGCTCGCGGATCTCCAGCGCCGTGTCCACGAAGCGACACACGCCGGTTCGGAGCGCGCCGTCGAGAAGCAGCACGCCAAGGGCAAGCTGACGGCCCGTGAGCGGATCGAGCTGCTCCTCGACGAGGGCTCCTTCATCGAGCTGGACGAGTTCGCCCGGCACCGCTCCACCAACTTCGGCCTGGAGAAGAACCGCCCCTACGGCGACGGCGTCGTCACCGGGTACGGCACGGTCGACGGGCGTCCCGTCGCCGTCTTCTCGCAGGACTTCACCGTCTTCGGCGGCGCCCTCGGCGAGGTCTACGGCCAGAAGATCGTGAAGGTCATGGACTTCGCCCTGAAGACCGGCTGCCCGGTCATCGGCATCAACGACTCCGGCGGCGCCCGGATCCAGGAGGGGGTCGCCTCCCTCGGCGCGTACGGCGAGATCTTCCGCCGCAACACCCACGCGAGCGGCGTGATCCCGCAGATCTCGCTCGTCGTCGGCCCCTGCGCGGGCGGCGCCGTGTACTCCCCGGCCATCACCGACTTCACGGTCATGGTCGACCAGACGTCCCACATGTTCATCACGGGACCGGACGTCATCAAGACGGTCACCGGCGAGGACGTCGGCTTCGAGGAGCTGGGCGGCGCCCGGACCCACAACTCCGTCTCCGGCGTGGCCCACCACATGGCCGGCGACGAGAAGGACGCCGTCGAGTACGTCAAGCAGCTGCTGTCGTACCTGCCGTCCAACAACCTCTCCGAGCCCCCGGTCTTCCCCGAGGAGGCCGACCTCGCGGTCACCGACGAGGACCGCGAGCTGGACACCCTGGTCCCGGACAGCGCGAACCAGCCGTACGACATCCACACGGTGATCGAACACGTCCTCGACGACGGCGAGTTCTTCGAGACGCAGGCCCTGTTCGCCCCGAACATCGTCACCGGCTTCGGCCGCGTGGAGGGCCACCCGGTCGGCATCGTCGCCAACCAGCCGATGCAGTTCGCGGGCTGCCTGGACATCAAGGCGAGCGAGAAGGCCTCCCGCTTCGTCCGCACCTGCGACGCCTTCAACGTCCCGGTCATCACCTTCGTCGACGTCCCCGGCTTCCTGCCCGGCGTCGACCAGGAGCACGACGGCATCATCCGCCGCGGCGCCAAGCTGATCTACGCCTACGCCGAGGCCACCGTCCCCCTCATCACCGTCATCACCCGCAAGGCCTTCGGCGGCGCCTACGACGTCATGGGCTCCAAGCACCTGGGCGCCGACCTCAACCTCGCCTGGCCCACCGCCCAGATCGCCGTCATGGGCGCCCAGGGCGCGGTCAACATCCTGCACCGCCGCACCATCGCGGAGGCGGCCGACGTCGAGGCCACCCGGGCGCAGCTCATCCAGGAGTACGAGGACACCCTCCTCAACCCCTACACGGCGGCCGAACGCGGTTACATCGACGCGGTCATCATGCCGTCGGACACCCGCCGCCACGTCGTACGGGGCCTGCGCCAGCTCCGCACCAAGCGCGAGTCACTGCCCCCGAAGAAGCACGGCAACATCCCCCTCTAAGGAGCCGCTGTGACGATCAAGGTCATACGGGGCAACCCGACCCCGGAGGAGCTGGCCGCCGCCCTGGCGGTCGTAAGGGCCCGTGCGGCTGCCCTCGCGGCCGTCCCGCCCGGCACCCCGCGACCCGCGAGCGCGTGGTCCGACCCGGGCCGCATCGCCCAGCAGCGGATCCCAGCCCCGAGTCCAAGCGCATGGAGCCGCACCTACTGGCCCTCCTGAGCCACCCCTGGGGGCGAGGAACCGCGCACCCAAGCGGAACCCCGGGCCCCGATCTGAGTACCCCTACTCAGGCGCCCGAGGTCGGCCGGGCCCCACGCTGGGGGCATGCTCTGGTCGGACCCCGAAGACGAGCCGCCGAAGGACCTGCAGGACATGCAGAACACCCTCCGGCGGCTCGGCGTCTTCCTGGCCCTGGTGATGGTCGTCCTGATGATCGTGCTGGGCGTGAGGTGAGCAACCCTCTGCCGGCCCCCACCGATACGCTGCCCCCATGCGCAGACTCGTCCTCGCCTCCCAGTCCCCCGCCCGGCTGAACCTCCTGCGCCAGGCGGGCCTCGCCCCCGAGGTGATCGTCAGCGGCGTCGACGAGGAGGCCGTCACCGCACCCACCCCGGCCGACCTGGCCCTCGCCCTCGCGGAGGCGAAGGCGTCCGTCGTCGCCGCCCGCCCCGACGTGCAGGGCGCGATCGTCATCGGCTGCGACTCCGTGCTCGACCTCGACGGCCGCGCCCTCGGCAAGCCGGGCGACGCCGAGGAGGCCACCGCCCGCTGGAAGTCGATGCGCGGCCGGGCCGGCACCCTGCAGACCGGGCACTGCGTCTGGGACACGGCGAGCAAGCGCTGGGTGTCGGCGGTCGCGTCCACGGTCGTACGGTTCGGCGAGCCCACCGACGAGGAGATCGCCGCGTACGTCGCCACCGGCGAACCCCTCTACGTGGCCGGAGCGTTCACCCTGGACGGCCGCAGCGCGCCGTTCGTCGAAGGCATCGACGGCGACCACGGCAACGTGATCGGCATCAGCCTGCCCCTGGTCCGCCGGCTCCTGGCGGAGCTCGGCGTCGGCATCACGGAGTTGTGGGCGCCGGCGGAGTGAACGGCCCGGCGGGCGGCGTGTCGTTCTTCGCCTCCGCCCCCGGCCCCGGTTCCGGCTCGCTCGCGGGCCCGGAACCGGTTTCGTCCCCGCCGTCGGCTCCGGCCCCTGCCGCACCGGCCCCGTCCACCTGGTCGTACGTCATCAGCAGCAGTACGACGAGCGCGAGGACGACCACCATGAACAGGAACGCCTGCCAGCCGATCAGCCCCCACGACACGGCACCCAGGAGGGCGTGCACGACCGCCACGCTGATCAGCAGCACCCGGCCGAGGCCGGCGGGCGGCCGGTTGCGGACGGCGACCAGCAGGGCCACCAGGCCGCACAGCGCGAAGTAGAGGCCGAAGACCACCGCGCCGCCCTTCGCGGACACCGACATCTTGTCCGGGTCGAGGCCGGCCAGGGACATGTCCTGGCGGTCGACGACCATGCCCATGAACCAGTTGAGTGCCGCGATGCCCACTGCCTCGGCGAAGAGTATGACCGCCACGGCCCACGCCACCGGTCTGCGCACCACCGGTCCCCACCCACTTTCGTTCACGGCCCGGACCCGAGCCGGTGTTACTTGAAGTACGTTCAAGACATCGCGAACGCTACTAACGGGTAAACCGCGGGACAAGGGTCCGGTCGGCAGCAAAGAAACGTTGGGCCATTCGTAGGGACTCAACAAAGAAACCGAGTGGGGCGCGGCACGCTCTCACAGAGACCTTGACCACATGACAGGGCTAGGGTTTTCCGAAGGAGTCCTGCGTACCGAGGTGCGACAAGGGATTTCCCGGGTCGGGTGAGCTTCGCATCACGCTCCGTGTGGGCAAGGTCACCATTGGGGACGGGTCGAAGTGTCGTGTCGGCAGTCCCTAAACTCGGCTTGTTTCAAGGAGGGAGCCTCAATCGTGCGCAAGGTGCTCATCGCCAACCGTGGCGAAATCGCTGTCCGCGTGGCCCGGGCCTGCCGGGACGCCGGGATCGCGAGCGTGGCCGTCTACGCGGAACCGGACCGGGACGCTCTGCACGTCCGCGCCGCGGATGAGGCGTTCGCCCTGGGCGGTGACACCCCCGCCACCAGCTACCTGGACATCTCCAAGGTCCTCAACGCCGCCCGCGAAGCCGGCGCGGACGCCGTCCACCCCGGCTACGGGTTCCTCTCGGAGAACGCCGAGTTCGCGCAGGCGGTCCTGGACGCGGGCCTGACCTGGATCGGCCCGCCGCCGCAGGCCATCCGAGACCTGGGCGACAAGGTGGCCGCCCGGCACATCGCCCAGCGGGCGGGCGCGCCCCTGGTGGCCGGCACCCCGGACCCGGTCTCGGGTGCCGACGAGGTCGTGGCGTTCGCCGAGGAGCACGGCCTGCCGATCGCCATCAAGGCGGCCTTCGGCGGCGGCGGGCGCGGGCTGAAGGTCGCCCGCACCCTCGAAGAGGTCCCGGAGCTGTACGACTCCGCCGTCCGTGAGGCGGTGGCCGCCTTCGGCCGCGGCGAGTGCTTCGTGGAGCGCTACCTGGACCGCCCCCGGCACGTGGAGACCCAGTGCCTGGCCGACACCCACGGCAACGTCGTGGTCGTCTCCACCCGTGACTGCTCGCTCCAGCGCCGCCACCAGAAGCTGGTCGAGGAGGCCCCCGCGCCCTTCCTCTCCGAGGCCCAGATGGCCGAGCTGTACCGCGCCTCCAAGGCCATCCTCAAGGAGGCCGGCTACGTCGGCGCGGGCACCTGCGAGTTCCTGGTCGGGCAGGACGGCACGATCTCCTTCCTGGAGGTCAACACCCGCCTCCAGGTCGAGCACCCGGTGACCGAGGAGGTCGCCGGCATCGACCTGGTCCGCGAGATGTTCCGCATCGCCGACGGCGAGGAACTCGGCTACGGCGACCCGGAGCTGCGCGGTCATTCCTTCGAGTTCCGCATCAACGGCGAGGACCCGGGCCGCAACTTCCTGCCCGCCCCCGGCACGGTCACCCGCTTCGACGCGCCCTCCGGCCCCGGTGTCCGCCTGGACGCGGGCGTGGAGGCCGGCTCGGTCATCGGCCCCGCCTGGGACTCCCTGCTGGCCAAGCTGGTCGTCACCGGCCGGACCCGCGCCGAGGCCCTGCAGCGGGCCGCCCGGGCCCTGGACGAGTTCCAGGTCGAGGGCATGGCCACGGCGATCCCGTTCCACCGGGTCGTCGTCCGTGACCCGGCGTTCGCTCCCGAGCTGACGGGCTCCGAGGACCCGTTCACGGTCCACACCCGGTGGATCGAGACCGAGTTCGTCAACGAGATCAAGCCCTTCACCGCCCCGGCCGACGCCGAGGCCGAGGAGGAGGCCGGCCGCGAGACGGTCGTCGTCGAGGTCGGCGGCAAGCGCCTGGAGGTCTCCCTCCCGGCGTCCCTGGGGATGACCCTGGCCCGCACCGGCCTGGCCGCGGGCGCCAAGCCGAAGCGCCGCGCCGCGAAGAAGTCCGGCCCGGCCGCCTCCGGCGACACCCTCGCCTCGCCGATGCAGGGCACGATCGTCAAGGTCGCGGTCGAGGAGGGCCAGGAGGTCGAGGAGGGCGACCTGATCGTCGTACTCGAGGCGATGAAGATGGAGCAGCCGCTCAACGCCCACAAGGCCGGCACCGTCAAGGGCCTCGCGGCCGAGGTCGGCGCCTCCCTCACCTCCGGCGCCGTGATCTGCGAGATCAAGGACTGACGCCACCCCGCACCACACCGCCCGGCGAACGTCACCCGTTCGCCGGGCACCCGACTTTCTGGACGGCTTCCCGGAACATGGAACGCCCCATGCGTGCGGATGCCCGCCGCAATCACGACCGGCTGCTGGCCGAGGCCCGCGCCGTCTTCGCCGAGCACGGCACGGACGCCTCGCTGGAGGACGTGGCCCGCCGGGCGGGGGTGGGCATCGGCACTCTCTACCGCCACTTCCCGAACCGGCACGCCCTGCTGAGCGCGGTCTTCGAGGACTCGGTGCGCGAACTCCTGGCCACGGCCTCCGGCTTGCAGACCGCGGCCAACCCCTGCCAGGCCCTGCTGACCTGGCTCCGCGAGGTGGTCGCCCACGCGGCGGCCTACCGGGGCCTGTCGAGGGCCCTGATGTCAGCCACCCCGACCTCTGCCCTGTCCCGCTGCGGCACCCCGATGCGGGAGGCGGGCACGGCCCTGCTGACCCGCGCTCAGCACGCGGGCACGGTAAGGGCGGACGTACGGATCACTGACCTCCTCCAACTCACCCACGCCATCGCCCTGGCGGCGGAGGAGTCACCCGGAGACCCGGATCTTGCAGACAGATTGCTGGAACTGACGTTGCGCGGACTCACGTAGGGGTGCTGGGGGGTACCCCCGGCCGAAGGCTGGGGGAGGAACCGCGCGACCAGCCACGGCGGACCCGCACCCGCGTGACGGCCGGCCCCCGCGGCGCCTGGGCACCCTCACCGCCGCCGCATGTCAGCGACCCGCCCCCGCTCGCCCCCCGTCGGCTGCTCTCCCCCCAGCATCGAAGCCGACCGCAACCCCGCCCCCGGCCCCTGACTCCGCCGCGGTCCGGGCAGGGCGACGTCCCGGCGCTGTTGATGCTGCTGACGCGCCGGGACCTGATCACCCCCCTGGTTCCCGGACGCCCCGGCCACGGCGATCTGCACCCCCTGGTCGGCAAGGGCCTGCAGCTCGGTGACGGCGCGGTCGTCGTGGGGCGGCGGCTCGTCGGTGACCAGCCGGGTGATGACATCGGTCGGCACGGTCTGGAACATCGTGTCCGTGCCGAGCTTGGTGTGGTCGGCGAGGATGACGACCTCCGCGGCGGCCTGCACCAGCGCCCGGTCGACGGACGCCGACAGCATGTTGGACGTGGACAGCCCCCGCTCGGCCGTCAGGCCGCTCCCGGACAGGAAGGCCTTCGACACGCGCAGCCCCTGCAGGGACTGCTCCGCACCGGAGCCGACGAGCGCGTAGTTGGAGCCCCGCAGGGTGCCGCCGGTCATCACGACCTCGACCCGGTTGGCATGGGCCAAGGCCTGTGCCACCAGCAGCGAGTTGGTGACGACGGTCAGGCCGGGCACTCTCGCCAGCCGGCGGGCGAGCTCCTGCGTGGTGGTACCCGCCCCGACCACGATGGCCTCGCCCTCTTCGACGAGGCTCGCGGCGAGATCGGCGATGGCCGTCTTCTCGGCGGTCGCGAGATGAGATTTCTGCGGAAAGCCGGACTCCCGCGTGAACCCGCCCGGCAGTACCGCACCGCCGTGCCGGCGGTCGAGGAGTCCTTCTGCCTCCAGTGCGCGCACGTCCCGCCGTACGGTCACTTCTGAGGTCTGGACGACGCGGGCGAGCTCACGGAGCGACACGGCCCCGTTCGCTCGCACCATTTCGAGGATCAATTGGCGACGTTCTGCAGCGAACACGAAACTGACAGTAACCCCAACGACCGTCTGCTTTCAGCAGTTTGCGCCGAATAGCAGAAGTTGTTCGCACAGCAGGGTCAGGAGTGGTATAGGACCTACCCGCCCCGCCTATGCCGCACGCATGACCGACAACTCCCCGTGACCAGCGGGGAGTCGGTTCCGGCCGTCAGGCCTCCCCGGTCACCTTCCGCGTGTGCAACTGCCGCGCCACCTCGGCGATCGACCCCGAAAGAGACGGGTACACGGTGAACGCGTTCGCGATCTGTTCGACCGTCAGATTGTTGTCGACGGCGATCGAGATCGGATGGATGAGCTCCGAGGCCCGCGGCGAGACGACCACACCGCCGACCACGATCCCGGTGCCCGGCCGGCAGAACATCTTCACGAAGCCGTCCCGGATGCCCTGCATCTTCGCGCGCGGGTTGCGCAGCAGCGGCAGCTTCACCACCCGGGCGTCGATCTTGCCCGCGTCCACGTCGGCCTGCGTGTAGCCCACCGTCGCGATCTCGGGGTCGGTGAAGACGTTCGACGAGACGGTCTTCAGGCTCAACGGCGCCACCGCGTCGCCCAGGAAGTGGTACATCGCGATCCGCCCCTGCATGGCGGCCACCGACGCCAGCGCGAACACACCCGTCACGTCACCGGCGGCGTACACCCCCGGAGCCGTGGTCCGCGACACCTTGTCGGTCCAGATGTGCCCGGAGTCGCGCAGCTTCACGCCGGCCTCCTCCAGCCCGAGCCCGGCGCTGTTCGGAATGGCACCGACAGCCATCAGGCAGTGCGAACCGCTGATGACCCGGCCGTCCGCGAGCGTGACCTCGACCCGGTCCCCGACCCGCTTCGCCGCGGCCGCCCGCGACCGCGCCATGACGTTCATGCCCCGGCGCCGGAAGACGTCCTCCAGGACCGCGGCCGCGTCCGGGTCCTCGCCCGGCAGCACCCGGTCCCGCGACGACACCAGCGTGACCCGCGACCCCAGCGCCTGGTACGCACCGGCGAACTCGGCACCGGTCACACCCGACCCGACCACGATCAGCTCTTCGGGCAGCTCGGTCAGGTCGTACACCTGGGTCCAGTTCAGGATCCGCTCACCGTCGGGCAGGGCGTCGGGCACCTCCCGCGGATGCCCGCCGGTCGCGATCAGCACCGCGTCCGCGACCAGCGTCTCCTCACTGCCGTCCGCGGCGCTGACGACGACCTTGCGCGACCCGTCCAGGGCCTGCATGCCCTCCAGTCGCCCGCGCCCCCGCATGACCCGCGCACCGGCCCGCGTCACCGAGGCGGTGATGTCGTGCGACTGCGCCAGCGCGAGCCGCTTCACCCGCCGGTTGACCTTCCCCAGGTCGACCCCCACCACCCGGGCGGCCTGCTCCAGCGGCGGAGTGTCATCGGCGACGATGATCCCCAGTTCCTCGTACGACGAATCGAAGGTCGTCATGACCTCGGCCGTAGCGATCAGGGTCTTCGACGGCACGCAGTCGGTCAGCACCGACGCTCCGCCCAGACCGTCGCAGTCGACGACGGTCACCTCCGCGCCGAGCTGCGCGGCCACCAGCGCCGCTTCATAGCCGCCGGGTCCGCCACCGATGATCACGATCCGAGTCACGTACTCCATTGTCCCGCACGCTTCAAGGTGCTATTGCCCCGGGGCGGCGCCGGACGCTCACCGGGACGGGAGTGACACCCGTGACGCCTGCCGTACCCTCTCCCCATGTCGTCGCTCTACGCCGCGTACGCCGGCAATCTCGACGCGCGGCTGATGTCCCGCCGCGCCCCGCACTCGCCCCTGCGCGCCACCGGCTGGCTGAACGGCTGGCGGCTGACCTTCGGTGGCGAGCACATGGGCTGGGAGGGCGCTCTGGCGACCATCGTCGAGGACCCTCTCTCCCAGGTCTTCGTCGGCCTGTACGACATCGCCCCGATGGACGAGGAGTCCATGGACCGCTGGGAGGGCGTCGGCCTGGGCATCTACCGCCGCGCCAAGGTCCGCGTGCACACCCTGGAGGGCGAGGAGACCGCCTGGCTCTACGTCCTCGACGGCTACGAGGGCGGCCTGCCCTCCGCCCGCTACCTGGGCGAGATCGCCGACGCGGCCGAGTCCGCGGGCGCACCACACGATTACGTGATGGAACTGCGCAAGCGACCCTGCTGACACCCCGCGTCCCTACACTTGTGTGACCGACGCATCAGCGGGAGAGCGGATGTCCCCCACCACGTACGACGTCTACTACACCGTGCAGGCCGCGGCCGCCCGCGACCGGCTGGACGACCGCACCCGCGTCGCGTTCGACAAGGGCATCGCCCTCCTCGCCCGCGACCCCTTCCTCTCCGTGTCCCGCCCCATAAGCTCCACGGGGGACGACCGCACCATCCGCCTCACACAGAACGTCCTCGTGGAGTACACGGTCAGCCGCGGCCGCCTGTTGATCTTCATCGTCGAGGTCTTCAACGACAAGGACGTCCTCGTCACCGACGAGTGACCACACCCCGCAACCGGCACAGACCCCTCACAGCCGGCTCAAAGGTCACCCGCGTCACACCTCTCGTCGGAAACGACAAGACAACGATCGCCATTGCATGAGCTCCGTCATCTACGCGCGTAGGCCCAGACCGGCTACTCTCATCCGCGTGAACGCATCTCTTCTTCCGGACGACATCCAGGGCGACCCCCACGCCGCCGCCGACGCGGCCGCCGCCCGCCTGCGCGAGCTCACGGGCGCCGACACCCACGACGTCGCCCTCGTGATGGGCTCCGGCTGGGGCCCGGCCGTGGACGCCCTGGGCGCTCCCGACGCCGAGTTCCAGGTCACGGAGCTGCCCGGCTTCCCGCCGCCGGCCGTGGCGGGGCACGGCGGCAAGATCCGCTCGTACTCCTCCGGTGACAAGCGCGCGCTGGTCTTCCTGGGCCGGACGCACTACTACGAGGGCCGCGGCGTCGCCGCCGTCGCCCACGGCGTCCGCACCGCCGTGGCCGCCGGCTGCAAGACGATCATCCTCACCAACGGCTGCGGCGGCCTGCGCGAGGGCATGCGTCCCGGTCAGGCGGTCCTCATCAGCGACCACATCAACCTGACGGCGACCTCCCCCATCGTCGGCGCCAACTTCGTCGACCTCACCGACCTCTACTCCCCCCGGCTGCGCGCCCTGTGCAAGGAGATCGACCCCGGCCTCGAGGAGGGCGTCTACGCGCAGTTCCCCGGCCCGCACTACGAGACTCCGGCCGAGATCCGCATGGCCCGGGTGATCGGGGCGGACCTGGTGGGCATGTCGACGGTCCTGGAAGCGATCGCCGCGCGTGAGGCGGGCGCCGAGGTGCTGGGCATCTCCCTGGTGACGAACCTCGCCGCGGGCATGACGGGCGAGCCCCTCAACCACGAGGAGGTCCTCCAGGCGGGCCGCGACTCGGCGGCACGCATGGGCGAACTGCTGGCGCAGGTACTGGGCAGGCTCTGAGGACGCCGTCCGGGTTGCCACGTACGGTCCGACCGCGTCCACAGCACCGTCGTGGCTGATCGCGCGGTTCCTCCCCCAGCCTTCGGCCGGGGGTACCCCCAGCGCCCCTTACGGGACGCTGCGGGCGCCCCCGGACGAGAGGGAAGGGGGCGGTGCGGACGCGTACGGCGGGAAGGGGACGGGGTGGGGAGTCCCCGCCCGCAGCGGCCGGCGTTCGGCACCCGCACCCCTGAAGATGGTTCACCGCCGGCCCGGGGACGGGGACTCCCCGCCCCGGCCCACCCACCGCCCGCGGGCGCTACGCGCACCCCCGCCGAAGCCGCGGACGCGCCGCAGGCACACCACGAGAGGTTGGACGACGACCGTGCACGACGATCTCATCGCCCGGGCCCGAGCCTGGCAGACCGAGGACCCCGACCCGGAGACCCGCGACGAGCTCGCCAAGCTCATCGACTCCGGTGACGTCACCGAACTGTCGGCCCGCTTCAGCGGCACACTCCAGTTCGGCACCGCAGGCCTCCGCGGCGAACTCGGCGCCGGCCCGATGCGCATGAACCGAGCCGTCGTCATCCGGGCCGCCGCCGGCCTCGCCGCGTATCTCAAGGCCCACGGCCACGCCACCGGCACCGTCGTCATCGGCTACGACGCCCGCCACAAGTCCGCCGACTTCGCCCGCGACACCGCCGCGGTCATGACCGGCGCCGGCCTCAAGGCCGTCGTACTCCCCCGCCCCCTCCCCACCCCCGTCCTCGCGTTCGCCATTCGGCACCTCGGCGCGGTCGCCGGCGTGGAGGTCACCGCCAGCCACAACCCGCCCCGCGACAACGGCTACAAGGTCTACCTCGGCGACGGCTCCCAGATCGTCCCGCCCGCGGACGCGGAGATCGCCGCCGAGATCGAGGCGATCACCACCCTGCACGACGTCCCCCGCCCCGACACCGGCTGGGAAACCCTCGACGACACGGTCCTGGACGCCTACCTGGCCCGTACCGACGCGGTCCTGGCCGAGGGTTCGCCCCGCACCGCCCGCACGGTCTACACGGCCATGCACGGCGTCGGCAGGGACACCCTCCTCGCCGCCTTCGCCCGCGCCGGCTTCCCCGCCCCCGTCCTCGTCGCCGAACAGGCCGACCCGGACCCGGACTTCCCGACCGTCGCCTTCCCCAACCCGGAAGAGCCCGGCGCGATGGACCTCGCCTTCGCGAAGGCCCGCGAGACCGACCCCGACCTGATCATCGCCAACGACCCCGACGCCGACCGGTGCGCCGCGGCCGTCAAGGACGACGGCGCCTGGCGCATGCTCCGCGGCGACGAGGTCGGCTCCCTCCTCGCCGCCCACCTGGTCCGCCGCGGCGCCACCGGCGTCTTCGCCGAGTCGATCGTCTCCTCCTCCCTCCTCGGCCGCATCGCCGAGAAGGCGGGCCTCCCCTACGAGGAGACCCTCACCGGCTTCAAGTGGATCGCCCGCGTCGACGGCCTGCGCTACGGCTACGAGGAGGCCCTCGGCTACTGCGTCGACCCCGAAGGCGTCCGCGACAAGGACGGCATCACCGCGGCCCTCCTGATCACCGAGCTGGCCTCGGTCCTCAAGGAGGAGGGCCGTACCCTCCTCGACCTCCTCGACGACCTCGCCGTGGAACACGGCCTGCACGCCACCGACCAGCTCTCGGTCCGCGTCGAGGACCTCTCCGTCATCGCCGACGCGATGCGGCGCCTCCGCGAGCACCCCCCGGCCGAACTCGCGGGCCTCGCCGTCACCAAGGCCGAGGACCTCACCCGGGGCACCGCCACCCTGCCCCCCACCGACGGCCTCCGCTACACCCTCAACGGCGCCCGCGTCGTCGTCCGCCCGAGCGGCACCGAGCCGAAGCTGAAGTGCTATCTGGAGGTGGTGGTCCCGGTGGCCGCGCACACCGGCCTCCCGGCGGCCCGCGCCACCGCGACCACCCTGCTCGCGGCGATCAAGCGCGACCTGTCCGCCGCGGCCGGCATCTGACGCCCGCTGGGGTGCCTCTCCGCCGGGGGCACCCCTACGGGTGATTTCGCGACGGCGACCGACCCACCCACCGCGCCCCGCCCCGGCTCCCGGGGAACGGTGATCCGGTACCGCCCGCCGCAGCCGTCGCACTGGAGCCGCCGCCGTGTCCTCGACCGCCCCCGACACCGCCCCCCGCGGGCACATCCCGGGCACCCGACGACCCCACCACCTCCCCACCGCGGCCGTGCCCCGCCACGCCCTGCGCCGGGCGGCTCCGGCGCTCGCCGCGTACCTCGCCGTACGCCTCGCCGGCCTGGTGTTCCTCACCGTCTGGGCGCACCGGCGCCACCACGGCGTGTGGCCGATGCTGGCGACGCAGTGGGACTCCCGCTGGTACCTGGGCATCGCGGACCACGGGTACACGCACGTCCTCGGCACCGCGTACGACCACAACAACCTGGCGTTCTTCCCGCTGTACCCGCTGCTGGTGAAGGCCGTCGCGGTGCTGACCCCGGGCACCCGGGCCAGCACCGGGCTGGCCCTCGCGTGGCTGGCGTCCCTGATCGCCGCCTGGGGGGTCTTCGCGGTCGGCGACCGGCTGGCCGGCCGCCGGGTCGGTCTCCTGCTCACCGTGCTGTGGGCGGCGTACCCGGTGGGCCTGGTCCAGTGGATGGGCTACACCGAATCCCTGTTCACGGCCTTCGCCGCGTGGACGCTGTACGCGGTGCTGGCCGAGCGCTGGCTGTACGCGGCGGCCGGCTCGGTCCTCGCCGGCCTGACCCGGCCGACCGGCATCGCCGTGGCCGCCGCGGTCACCGTCACCGCCCTGCTCTCCCTCCGCACCCGTCGCTCGCCGCGCGCCCTGGCGGCGGCCCTGACGGCCCCGCTCGGCTGGTGCGCGTACGTCGGCTGGGTGGGCGTCAGACTCCACCGCTGGGACGGCTACTTCGCGGTCCAGCGGATGTGGCACAACGAACTGGACGGCGGCGCGGAGACCCTGCGCTGGCTGCGGTACCTGTTCGGGCAGGTCTCGCGTCCGGAGCTGTTCCTGGTCGTGGTGAGCCTGACGATACTGGCCTCGGTCGTCCTGTTCGGACTGGCCGCGGCGGACCGGCAACCGCTCCCGCTGCTCGTCTTCAGCGCGGTCCTGCTGCTGATCGTGGTGGCCAGCGGCGGCGTCTACTTCCCCCGCGCCCGCTTCCTCCTCCCCGGCTTCCCGCTGCTGCTGCCGGTGGCGGGGTACCTCGCCCGCGCCTCGGCACGGGTACGCGTCCTCGCCCTGACGGCGGCCGTCGCGGGCTCGGCGTACTGCGGGGCGTACATGCTCCTGGTGTGGCCGAGCGCGCCGTGAGCGGCCGGTCCCGCACCAGGTAGCGGAACCCGGTGTCCGGCCCGACGCACGACCGCAGGGTGAGGTCGCCCCAGGAGAGCCCGTCCGCGCGGTTCCCGGCCCCGACCGTCGGCAGCCGACGCCGCCGTCATCCCGCGACCCGCAGCAGGAGTTTGCCGGTGCTCGTCCGGCCGCCCATCAGGCGGTGTGCCTCCGCCGCCTCCTCCAGGGCGAACTCGGCCGTGACCGGCAGGGTCACCGTGCCGTCCGCGGCCTTCGCGAAGGCCCGCGCGGAGAGCTCCCGCAGCACGTCCGGAGCCGTCTGGGCCAGCGTCAGGACGGAGAACCCGGCGACCGAGAGGCCTCGCGGATACAGCTCCGGCTGGCCCGCCGTCCAGGCCGGTTCGCCGCTGGCGTTGCCGTAGGAGACGAGGCGGCCGAAACGGGCCAGGGAGGACAGGCTCGCGCGCAGCGTCCTGCCGCCGACGGGGTCGAGGGCCAGGTCGACCCCCCGGCCGCCGGTGGCCTCCCGTACCGGCTCCTCGAAGTCGCCGACGAAGACCTCGTCGTAGCCGTGGTCCCGCGCGTACGCGGCCTTCGCCGCGCTCGACACCACGCCGTACACCGCGCCCGCGCCGGCCGCCTTCGCCAGTTGCCCGGCCGCCGTGCCGACGCCGCCGGCGGCGCCCTGCACGAGGACGGTCTCGCCGGGCTGGAGGCGGCCGACGGTGTGGACGAGGGCGTACGCGGTCGGCAGGACGGACGGGAGGGTGGCTCCGGTGCGCAGGTCAGCCCCCGCCGGCAGCGGGAAGACCGTCGCCGCCTCCGTCACGACCACGTCCGCGTAGCCGCCGCCCTGGGTCAGCGCGGCCACCTCCTGGCCGACGGCGAGGTCCGTGACACCCGCGCCGAGGGTCCGGACGCGGCCCGAGACCTCAAGCCCCGGACGGAACGGCAGCCCCGGAACCCGGTACCCGTCCGAACGGGCCTTGAGGTCGGCGAAGTTGACGCCTACGTACGCCACGTCGATGCCCACCTCACCGGGGCCCGGCTCGGGGACCGCCACCTCCACGGCCTTCAGGACCTCCGGACCGCCGTATTCCTGCAACTCGACCGCGCGCACGGCTCACACCCCTCAGCAAGTGTTCAACACGAATCGAACACTCGAGAGTGTATGGTTTTCATCGAACACTCGGCAAGCGGACCACGGACGAGGAGGACGGCATGACCGGCACGAGCCCCAGCCACCGGGCCGCCCCCGAGCACACCCACCCCGACGAGGTGCCCGTCCTCACCGCCCTCGCCGCCCTCGCCGACCCGGTACGCCTCACGCTCGTCAGGGAGCTGGCCGCCGGCGCCGACTGGACCCGCAGCTGCGGCAGCTTCGACGTACCCGTCGGCAAGGCCGCCCTCAGCCACCACTTCTCCGTCCTGCGGGCCTCCGGTCTCGTCGAACAGCGCGACGAGGGCCCTCGCCGCGTCAACCGCCTCCGCCGCCCGGAGTTCGAGGCCCGCTTCCCGGGCCTCCTCGACCTCGTCCTGCGACCGGAGCCGCACCCGTAGCCGGGAGGGGAACCGATCGGAAAACGCGTCGCGTGCCCACCCGGGCGTCGGGACACCGCCCGGGTGACTCTCCCCGCACCGCCTCGGCCGTAGACCGCTGATCGGCGGGGTCGTCAACCGCATCGTGCCGGCGCAGGCGACGCCCTTCGCGGTGCCGCTCGCATGCTTCGACGGCGCGGTGCTGTTCCGGGAGGAGCTGGGCGGCCAGGCATCGTACGTGTGGAGCTATCCGCAGATACTGCGGCACAGCGGGATCCTCGACCGGATCTCCGGCATGGTCGTGGGCGTTCCCGAGGCGATCGACGGACTCGGCTCGCCCGAGGGCTCTTGGACCCTTGCCGAGCTCCTCCTCGACGTCCTCGGTGACCGCGCCATCCCCGTGCTGGGCAACGCCGAGATCGGGCACCCGGGCCCGAACCCGCCGACGCCGCTCGGCATCCGCGCCGCCCTCGACACGGAGAGGAGGACGTTGTCACTGCCCGAACGTGCGGTACGCGCCGCCCGTGGCGGTGACCGAGGGTGCACCCGTCGGCTCAACCGGGCACCAAAGGGACGAGGATGACGGGGACTCACCGCTCCGTCAGTTTCGCCGACCACGGGTGTCCGGGATGTACGCGCGTCAGCCACGCCCCGAGAGCGTCCCGCCGTGCCCGGCTCAGCAGCGGCAGGATCCCGTCGAAGTCCGCGTGGTCCTTGGGCCGCGGCTCCTTCGCCTTGAACAGCAGCACCAACTCCGGTACCAGGTAGGGGATGCCGTCCGCCGTCCGTTCGATGATCGCGTCGTACGGCAGCCGCAGGCTCTCGTCCCGCCGGCAGATCCAGGTCCCGCCCTCGTGCGGCTCGCGGAAGACGTCGAAGAGGAACCGGCCGCTCGCCGGATCCCGTGCCCACGTCTGGTGCGTCGCCGCGAGCGCCTCGTCTCCCGCCGCCGCCCAGACGCGTCCCGAGCCCACGGCGTCAAACACGTACTCGGGGAAGCGGTCGCGAACCTCCGCGAACCCCGCCACGGGTACGGCGATCTCCAGGTCGCCATGGGGCCGTGCCTGCTGCCCGCGGAACAGGTCCAGCGCCCACCCCGCCGCGACGCACCAGGGCACGCCCACCCCGTCCAGCCGGTCCGCGACCCGCTCCGGCCGCCAGGCGTCCGCCCAGCGGACGGTCAGTTCGTCGGCGTCGGGAACCGCACCGCCGGAAGGCAGGAATTCAGGCACCACCGCAACGTACCGCCGCACATCGCAAGATCCTGCATGCCGGATCGGCGGAGGCACGATCACTCGTACGCGCGCTAGCGCCTCGGTAAGTTTCGAAGTAGTTCCAAAGTCATGAGTGCCGAGAGTGCAGCCGTGAACTTCTCCGAGCCGGTGAACAAGAACGAGCAGACGCTTGCCCGGCGATCCACTCCGACCCCGAGTTGCCGGCCGCGGTGACCGCCTCGCAGCACCGGCTCCAGGCGGCCGCCGGGAAGTCCGCTTCGCCGACGCCTCGTCGGCCAAGGGCGGGAGAACCTCGCTCAGCAAGCCCGCGAGAACACCTACCGCGCCGGGGTCACCCTGCGTACCGACCCCGGGCCGGCCGTCGAGGCGCCTCGGCACCGTCGCCTCAAGGGCGGTCTCACCCGCGGCGCCCACCGCGGGCAGGCCTGTGAGCGGTGGCAGATCGAGGTGATTGGCGGCGGCCGCATCCGGTGTCTCCACACCGGCCGGGAGGCCTGCTGGATCACCTCGCGGGCACAGGGCACCCTCGCGCCACGGACGGACACTGACGGCCGGTCCGATCCGGGCTACCACATTTTTGGACTTGCCGGTCCATTTTCTTCGGCGCACAGTGGTCCGCGCCTGACGAAGGACCACGTGACACGGAGGTTGATCATGACCATGCGGCTGACCGGCAAGACCGCGCTGGTGACCGGCGCGACCAGCAACATCGGGCGGGCGATCGCCGAGGCGTTCGCCGCGGAGGGGGCGCATGTCGTCGTCTCGGGGCGGAGCGCGGGGCGCGGGGCGGAGGTGGTCGAGGGAATCCGGGCCCGGGGCGGTCGGGCCGACTTCGTGCGGGCCGACCTGGACGGCAGCGCCGCCGCGTCGCGGGCGCTCGCCGAGGAGGCGACACGGGTGCTCGGCGGTCGCCTCGACGTGCTCGTCAACAACGCCGGCATCTATCCCGGCGACGTGACCCCCGCCACCGACGAGAAGACCTTCGACGAGGTCTACGCGGTCAACGTCAAGGCCCCGTTCTTCCTGACGGCCGCCGTCGCGCCCGCCATGGCGGAGGCCGGGGGCGGGGCGATCGTCAACCTGGGGTCCTGGATCGCACGGCTGGGCGTGCCCGTGGGCGCGCTGTACAGCTCCACCAAGGGCGCGATGGAGACGCTGACCCGGGCGTGGGCGGCGGAGTTCGGGCCGCGGGGGGTGCGGGTGAACGCGATCTCGCCGGGCGTGGTGCTGGCGGCGGACGCCGAGCACGCCGGGGTCGCCGAGGCGATGATGACGGGGACGCCGGCGGGCCGGATGGGCACGCCGGAGGAGATCGCGGGTGCGGCGGTGTACCTGGCGGCCGACGAGTCGTCGTTCGTGCACGGGGTCGTGCTCGACGTGGACGGCGGCCGTACGACCGCGGCGGTCATCGCGGCGTAGCCGCCGGGGCGGGGTCGAGTTCGCGCCGCAGGTCCGCGATCCCCTGGTCGAGGGCGGCCCGCAGGTGGGCGGAGCGCCCCGTCGACAGCAGGATGGACACACCGCCCTGGATCGCGGCGAGCAGGGCGGCGGCCCGGGCGTCGACGTCCACGTCCGCACCGGCCCCGGGGCCGGTGGTGGCCCGTACCGCGCGGATGCCCGCCGCGAGGCTCTCCTGCCACTGCCGCAACAGCTCGACCACGATCGCCCGCGCGCCCGGCGTCGACCGCCCGACCTGGAGGAACAGCGACCCGAGCGGACAGGTGTCGCCCTGCGCCTCGTAGCGGGCGATCACCACGTCCCGCCACCGCTGCCAGTCCTCCCAGGATTCGAGGCGGCCGAGATACGGCTGCTGGTCCTCCAGCACCTGCTCCGCCTCGAACCGCGCGACGGCGAGCAGCAGTTCGTCCTTGCCGTCCGGGAAGTAGTGGAAGAGCTGGCTCTTGCTGGTGCCGGTCCGGGCCATGACGTCGTCCAGCGTCACCGTGCCGACGCCCCGTTCCCGCAGCACCTCGGCGGCCCCCTCGACGATGCGGCGCCGGGTGGCCTTCCCCTTGGCCGTCAGCTCCTTGTGAAGCATCGCACCCGCCTCCGCACAGTGGACCGTGCAGTCCATTTTAGCTCTGCGGGCGCGGTGCCGCGGGGCCGGGTCAACGACAGGTCGCGCGGGCGTGGGCCCCTAGACCCTCGGCACCGACACCCCCGCAGGGCGCGGGGAACGTCGCGAACAGCCCCCACCGGGCCGCACCCGGCCGACTACCCGCACCCCCACCACGGCCCTACCCCACCACCAGCAGGATCACCAGTAGTACCGCCCCCGCCACCGCCGGCGCAGCCACCTCGTACGCCCACCGCACCGTGACCTCGCCCTGCGCCGACTCCGCCGGACCCCTGCTCTCCAGCATCTCCCGCAGGTCGTCCATGGCCTTGTCGGCCTCCGCGCGCATCGGCCCGTCGGCCTGCTCGGCCGCGGCCTGCCCCCCGAATCCCCCGAAGCCGCCGAACCCCCCGAGCCCGCGCCCGGCGCCCCCGGCCCCCGGCCCGGTCCGCCCGCGCCGCGCGTCCGCCTGCGACTTCGCCTGCTGCCGTGCCGCCTTCTTGCGGCCCCGCAGGGACACCGGGATCGCCCACAGCTGGTACTTCGCGCCGGACTTGACGACCACCTCGTTCGAGAACCCGGACCGCAGCGAGGCGATCTCCCCCCACGGCAGGGTGATCACCCGGAACGGGTTCCGCACCCGGAGCCGGTCCTCGCCCGCGAACACCGCGGGACGCAGGGTGAACGCGACGACCAGCGGCACGATGAGGATGAGCGCGGCGAGGGCCAGCCAGGGGGTGTGGCCGTGCCCCCGGATCAGCGCGTCGATACCGAGCCAGAGGACGATGACGAGGAGCAGTACGCCACCGATCAGCGCCTGGGGCGAGCGGTAGATGCGGTCCTTGACGAGAGGCGTGGTCATAGCGCCGATTCTGCACCAGACGTGCGCATCGGCGCCGTGGGGGCATCATGGCCGTACGCGAATGCGGGTCACAGGTGGCCGCTCGCGCGGTTCCCCCGGCCCTTCGGGGCGCCGGCGCGGGCGCCGCCAAGAAGAACCGTTCCCTCGGGGTGTACAGCCGCTACGCGCGTAGATATGCTCGGCTGGTGACCATGCCCACCACCGCACCCCACGCACTTGCTGACGTCACCGCGTCCGACAGCACGCTGCGCCGTTTCCTCCACGGGCTGCCCGGCGTCGACGCGGTCGGCCTGGAGGCGCGTGCCGCCTCCCTCGGCACCCGTTCCATCAAGACCACCGCGAAGGCGTACGCCATCGACCTCGCCATCTCGATGGTCGACCTGACGACGCTGGAAGGCGCGGACACCCCGGGCAAGGTCCGGGCGCTCGGCGCCAAGGCGGTCCACCCGGACCCGACGGACCGTACGACACCCGCCACGGCCGCCGTCTGCGTCTACCCCGACATGGTGGCCACCGCGAAGGAGGCCGTCGCCGGCTCGTCCGTCAAGGTCGCCTCCGTCGCCACCGCCTTCCCGGCCGGCCGCGCCGCGCTCGAGGTCAAGCTCGCCGACGTGCGGGACGCCGTGAGCGCGGGCGCCGACGAGATCGACATGGTCATCGACCGGGGCGCGTTCCTCGCGGGGAACTACCGCAAGGTGTACGACGAGATCGTCGCCGTGAAGGACGCCTGCGGAACGTCCGCCCGCCTGAAGGTCATCTTCGAGACCGGCGAGCTGTCGACGTACGACAACATCCGCCGGGCCTCCTGGCTGGGCATGCTCGCGGGCGCCGACTTCATCAAGACGTCCACCGGCAAGGTCGCCGTCAACGCCACCCCGGCGAACACCCTCCTCATGCTGGAGGCCGTGCGCGACTTCCGGGCGCAGACCGGCGTCCAGGTGGGGGTCAAGCCCGCCGGCGGCATCCGGACCAGCAAGGACGCGATCAAGTTCCTCGTCCTCGTCAACGAGACCGCCGGTGCGGACTGGCTGGACAACCACTGGTTCCGCTTCGGCGCCTCCTCGCTCCTGAACGACCTGCTGATGCAGCGTCAGAAGCTGGCCACCGGCCGCTACTCCGGCCCCGACTACGTGACGGTGGACTGATCACCATGGCCAAGGAAAAGATGACCACCGCATTCGAGTACGCACCGGCGCCCGAGTCCCGCTCCGTCGTCGACATCGCGCCCTCCTACGGCCTCTTCATCGACGGCGAGTTCACGGACGCGGCCGACGGCAAGGTCTTCAAGACGGTCAGCCCGTCGACCGAGGAGGTCCTCTCCGAGGTCGCCCGCGCCGGTGCCGAGGACGTGGACCGGGCCGTCAGGGCCGCCCGCAAGGCCTTCGAGAAGTGGTCCGCGCTGCCGGGTTCCGAGCGCGCCAAGTACCTCTTCCGCATCGCCCGCGTCATCCAGGAGCGCAGCCGCGAGCTGGCCGTCCTGGAGACGCTGGACAACGGCAAGCCGATCAAGGAGACGCGCGACGCCGACCTGCCCCTGGTCGCCGCGCACTTCTTCTACTACGCGGGCTGGGCCGACAAGCTCGACCACGCGGGCTACGGCGCGAACCCGCAGCCGCTCGGCGTGGCCGGCCAGGTCATCCCCTGGAACTTCCCGCTCCTGATGCTGGCCTGGAAGATCGCCCCGGCGCTCGCCACCGGCAACACGGTGGTCCTCAAGCCCGCCGAGACGACTCCCCTCTCCGCCCTCTTCTTCGCGGACATCTGCCGCCAGGCGGGCCTGCCCAAGGGCGTCGTCAACATCCTGCCGGGCTACGGCGACGCGGGCGCCGCGCTCGTCGCGCACCCCGACGTCAACAAGGTCGCCTTCACCGGCTCCACCGCCGTCGGCAAGGAGATCGCCCGGACCGTCGCGGGCACCCGCAAGAAGCTCACCCTCGAACTGGGCGGCAAGGGCGCGAACATCGTCTTCGACGACGCCCCGATCGACCAGGCCGTCGAGGGCATCGTCACCGGCATCTTCTTCAACCAGGGGCAGGTCTGCTGCGCGGGCTCCCGTCTCCTCGTCCAGGAGTCGATCCACGACGAGCTGCTGGACTCCCTCAAGCGCCGCCTGTCCACGCTCCGCCTCGGTGACCCGCTGGACAAGAACACCGACATCGGCGCGATCAACTCCGCGGAGCAGCTGGCCCGCATCACCGCCCTCGCCGACCAGGGCGCGGCGGAGGGCGCCGAGCGCTGGTCCCCTGCCTGCGAACTCCCGTCCGCCGGTTACTGGTTCGCCCCGACGCTCTTCACGAACGTCACCCAGGCCCACACCATCGCCCGCGACGAGATCTTCGGCCCCGTCCTGTCGGTCCTGACCTTCCGGACGCCCGACGAGGCGGTCGCCAAGGCCAACAACACCCAGTACGGCCTCTCCGCCGGCATCTGGACCGAGAAGGGGTCGCGGATCCTGGCGGTCGCGAACAAGCTGCGCGCCGGCGTCGTCTGGTCCAACACGTTCAACAAGTTCGACCCCACCTCGCCGTTCGGCGGGTACAAGGAGTCGGGCTTCGGCCGCGAGGGCGGCCGCCACGGCCTGGAGGCATACCTCGATGTCTGATCGCCTGTCTGTCTTCAAGACCTACAAGCTGTACGTCGGCGGGAAGTTCCCGCGTTCCGAGAGCGGCCGGGTGTACGAGGTGACCGACTCCAAGGGCAACTGGCTGGCCAACGCACCGCAGTCGAGCCGCAAGGACGCCCGGGACGCGGTGGTCGCCGCCCGCAAGGCGTTCGGCGGCTGGGCGGGCGCCACCGCCTACAACCGGGGCCAGGTCCTCTACCGCGTCGCGGAGATGCTGGAGGGCCGCCGCGACCAGTTCGTCCGCGAGGTCGCCGACGCGGAGGGCCTCGGCAAGTCCAAGGCGGCCGCGGTCGTGGACGCGACGATCGACCGCTGGGTCTGGTACGCGGGCTGGACCGACAAGATCGCCCAGGTGACCGGCGGCGGCAACCCCGTCGCGGGCCCGTTCTTCAACCTCTCCTCCCCCGAGCCCACGGGCGTCGTCGCCGTCCTGGCCCCGCAGGAGTCGTCGTTCCTGGGCCTGGTGTCGGTGGTCGCGCCGGTCATCGCGACCGGTAACACGGCGGTCGTCGTCGCCAGTGAGAAGGCGCCGCTCCCGGCCCTCTCCCTGGCCGAGGTCCTGGCCACCTCCGACGTGCCGGGCGGCGTCGTCAACGTCCTCTCCGGCCGTACGGCGGAGATCGCCGCTCCGCTGGCCGCGCACCAGGACGTCAACGCGATCGACCTCGCGGGGGCCGACGAGGTGCTGGCCAAGGAACTGGAGATCGCGGCGGCCGACAACCTCAAGCGCGTCCTGCGTCCACAGCCTGTGGACGACTGGACGGCGACGCCCGGGACCGACCGCATGACGGCGTTCCTGGAGACGAAGACGGTGTGGCACCCGACGGGGGCACTGGGGGCGTCGGGCTCCTCCTACTGAGGCCCGCTCAGGCGCCCCGTCAGGGGCGCCGGGGGTCCCCCGGCCGAAGGGTGGGAGAGGAACTGCGCGACCAGTCACGGCCGGGCCCGCAGTTCCCCACCAGGCTCAGCCCCCCAGAACCCGCCCCACCACCGGGATCGCCCCGATCGACGGCGCCTGCGCCACCGGCCCCGTCACCATCTTCGACGTCAGCGGCTTGAAGTCGGCGAGTTGGGTCCCCACCCCGTTGTCCAGCGGGTCGACACCCGTGCCCGCGAGGGGGTTCGGCTTCAGGGCCGCCACCGTCCCCGTCACGTACGGCAGCATCGTGCCCAGCGCCCGCACGCCCGCCTGCGGGTCGATGTGGCCGAGCGAGCTGGGGCTGGTCCGGACCACGTCCACCGCGGGCTGGGTGTCCGCGGCCGCCGTCGCGGCGCCCGCGCCGAGCGCCACACCTGCCGTGGCAAGGGCGGTGAGAGCGCGCCGGGCGGTCGGGGTCGGGGAGGACGCGTGTCGGGACATCAGGGGTGCCACCTTCTGGTACGCAGGGTAATCATGTCGGTACACAGGGTAGTTGAGGTGTGACTCACGCTCCAAAGCCGACCCGCGGGGTCGGCAGGAGGCCCCCCATACGTCAAACTGGTGTTCCGTGAGCATTCATCCCCCGTCCCCCGCCCGCGTCGTGCTGCTGTGCGGCCCCTCCGGCTCGGGCAAGTCACTGGTCGCCGCCCGTTCCGGGCTTCCCGTCCTGCGCCTCGACGACTTCTACAAGGAGGGCGACGACCCGACTCTGCCGCTGGTGGCGGGGAGTTCGGACATCGACTGGGACCACCCGGAGTCCTGGGACGCGGAGGTCGCGGTCGAGGCGATCGGCCGGCTGTGTGCCACAGGGGCCGCGCCCGTACCGGTATATGACATAGCACTGAGCGCCCGCACCGGCGCCGAGACCCTGGACATCGGCCGCACCCCGCTGTTCATCGCCGAGGGCATCTTCGCCGCCGAGATCGTGGAGCGCTGCCGCGAACTGGGCCTGCTGGCCGACGCGCTCTGCCTGAGCCGGGGCCCGGTGAAGACGTTCCGCCGCCGGTTCCTGCGCGATCTCAAGGAGGGCCGCAAGTCGGTCCCGTTCCTGCTGCGCCGCGGCTGGCGGCTGATGCGGGCGGAGCGCACGATCGTGGCCCGCCAGGTGGCGCTGGGCGCGTACCCGTGCGACCGGGACGAGGCGCTGGGCCGGATGGCGGCGGCAGCGGTGGGCCGGCAGAGCCGTGACCGGACACAGGCACCGGCGTAACAACCGTGGAGAGGGCAGAAGAAAGCGGGACTGGATGGACCCCCCGGCCCTCCAGTCCCGCTTCCCCCGTCGCTCCGCCGAACACCCCCGTGTCCCCCGTGGCGGAGCTCCCCCGTGCTTCCCCCCGGGTCCCCCCGGACCCGTCTTTCCCCCGTGTTCCCCGGTGGTCCCCCCGGACCCTCCCCCGGGTCCCCCGGTTCTCCCCCGTCAGGATCCCCCCGGATCCCCAGACCTTCAGGCGACGAGCTCCCCGAAGGCGTCCTCCTCGTCACGGCCGAAGCTGAGGACCTCGTCCTCGCGCAGCCGGCGGAGCGACCGCCAGATGCTGGACTTCACCGTGCCGACACTGATGTCGAGGATCTCCGCGATCTCCGGGTCCGTGCGGCCCTCGTAGTAGCGCAGGACCAGCATGGTGCGCTGGAGTTCGGGGAGCCGGGACAGCGCCTGCCACAGGACCGCGCGCAGCTCGGTGCCGCTCATCGCGTCCGTGTCGCCGGGCGTCTCCGGCAGTTCCTCGGTCGGGTACTCGTTGAGCTTGCGGCGCCGCCAGGCGCTGATGTGCAGGTTGGTCATGGTGCGGCGCAGGTACCCGCCCACGGCCGCCTTGTCGCTGATCCGGTCCCAGGCCCGGTACGTCGAGAACAGCGCGCTCTGCAGCAGGTCCTCGGCCTCGTAGCGGTCGCCGGTCAGGTGGTAGGCGGTCGCGTACAGGGAGGCGCGGCGCTCCTGGACGTAGGCGGTGAACTCCGCCTCGGTCAGCGAGCGGCGCTCCCCCGTGTCCTCCCCGTAGGCGGATCCCCCGTGTGCTTCCCCCGTGAAGCTGTCAACCACCGTCATGTAACCGGTGTGCTGACGCCCGGTGCCGCGAGCGCACCCCCGCCCGCTCACGGCACCGGACTTCTCGGAACCCCGGTTCACGTCGTGCAGACGCGTGATCACTGCGCTGGTGCTGTGACCGATCAGCGTGTTCATCTCGCGCCCCCCGTCGTGGACTTCCGGTAGTTCGGCTTGCTCGGGCCGCTCGCCGCGTTCACTCGCCTGCCCGTGCCGAAAAGACTGCCGGGCCACCTTCACGGCCGTATCCGCCGACTGTCACAGACCTGTCACAGGGGTCCGGCACAGAACGTCCACAGAGAGTGCACAGTCGGTGGCGGTACGGAGGTTCGCGGGGAGCTGCGCGCCGCACAGGTCGTACGACGGGGCCCGCATGGGCCAGAATGAGCCCGTGCCTTCCCTGTTGCTGATCGAGGACGACGACGCCATCCGTACGGCCCTGGAGCTCTCTCTGACGCGCCAGGGGCACCGGGTGGCCACCGCTGCGACCGGTGAGGACGGTCTGAAGCTGTTGCGTGAGCAGCGGCCCGATCTGATCGTCCTCGATGTCATGCTGCCCGGCATCGACGGTTTCGAGGTGTGCCGGCGGATCCGGCGCACGGACCAGTTGCCGATCATTCTGCTGACCGCCCGCAGCGACGACATCGACGTGGTGGTCGGACTGGAGTCCGGTGCCGACGACTACGTCGTCAAGCCGGTCCAGGGGCGGGTGCTCGACGCCCGCATCCGGGCCGTGCTTCGGCGCGGGGAGCGGGAGTCCACCGACTCGGCGACCTTCGGCAACGTCGTCATCGACCGCAGCGCGATGACCGTGACGAAGAACGGCGAGGACCTCCAGCTGACGCCGACCGAGCTGCGGCTGCTGCTCGAACTGAGCCGGCGGCCGGGGCAGGCGCTGTCCCGGCAGCAGCTGCTGCGGCTGGTCTGGGAGCACGACTACCTCGGTGACTCCCGGCTGGTGGACGCGTGCGTGCAGCGGCTGCGCGCCAAGGTGGAGGACGTGCCCTCGTCCCCGACCCTGATCCGTACCGTGCGCGGTGTCGGCTACCGCCTGGACGCCCCTCAGTGACGGACGTGCAGGGGGGCCTCCGCGGCTGGGCCGCGGATCGCAGGGGAGCCATGTCCCGGCTGCGCTTCACCAGTCTGCGGCTGCGGCTCGTCGTCGTGTTCGGGCTCGTCGCGCTGACCGCCGCCGTGTCCGCGTCCGGCATCGCGTACTGGCTCAACCGCGAGGCCGTGCTCACCCGCACCCAGGACGCGGTGCTGCGCGACTTCCAGCAGGAGATGCAGAACCGCGCCGGGGCGCTGCCCGTGCACCCGACGCAGGACGAACTGCAGCGCACGGCCGGGCAGATGGCCAACAGCAGCCAGCGGTTCAGCGTGCTGCTGGTCGGCGAGGACAGCAACGGCAAGACGGTGTACGGCAGTTCCGACGGGCTCAGCGCGTTCGCGCTGGACGACGTGCCGGCCTCGCTGCGCAAGGCCGTCGGCAAGCAGCAGAAGGTGACCGACGCCAACAAGTCGGCGTACCACCTGTACTGGCAGCGGGTCGTCGACCACGGCACGCCGTATCTCGTCGCGGGCACGCGGCTGATCGGCGGCGGGCCGACCGGCTACATGATGAAGTCCCTGGAGCCGGAGGCGAAGGACCTCAACTCGCTGGCCTGGTCGCTGGGGATCGCCACGGGGCTCGCCCTTATCGGTTCGGCGCTGCTGGCGCAGGCCGCCGCCACGACCGTGCTGAAGCCGGTGCACCGGCTCGGGGTCGCCGCCCGGCGGCTCGGCGAGGGCAAGCTGGACACCCGGCTGCGGGTCTCCGGGACGGACGAACTCGCGGACCTGTCCAGGACGTTCAACGACGCGGCCGAGGCACTGGAGAAGCGGGTCGACGACATGGCCGCACGGGACGACGCCTCGCGCCGGTTCGTCGCGGACATGAGCCACGAACTGCGCACCCCGCTCACCGCGATCACCGCCGTGACGGAGATCCTGGAGGAGGAGCTGGAGGCGGAGTCCGGGTCGATGGACCCGATGATCGAACCCGCCGTCCGGCTGGTCGTCAGCGAGACGCGCCGCCTCAACGACCTCGTCGAGAACCTGATGGAGGTCACCCGCTTCGACGCCGGTACGGCCCGTCTCGTCCTCGACGACGTCGACATCGCCGACCAGATCACCGCCTGCATCGACGCCCGCGCCTGGCTGGACGCGGTGGATCTGGACGCCGAGCGCGGCATCCACGCCCGCCTCGACCCGCGCCGCCTCGACGTCATCCTCGCCAACCTGATCGGCAACGCGCTCAAGCACGGCGGTTCGCCGGTGCGGGTGTCGGTGCGGATAGACGGAGACGAACTGGTCGTCGCCGTACGGGACCACGGTCCGGGCATCCCGGAGGACGTCCTGCCGCACGTCTTCGACCGGTTCTACAAGGCCAGCGCCTCCCGGCCGCGCTCCGAGGGCAGCGGTCTGGGCCTGTCCATCGCGACGGAGAACGCCCGCATCCACGGCGGCTCGATCACCGCCGCGAACTCCCCCGAGGGCGGCGCGGTGTTCACCCTCCGGCTGCCCCGGGACGCCTCACGGCTGACGGAGGAGAACACGGACACCGGGAAGGCCGGGGAAGCCGGGGGCACCGGGGAGAAGGGCGCCTGATGCACGTACGAAGACTCCTGGCCGTCGCCGGGCTGGCGCTGGCGCTCTCCGGGTGCGGGATCCGGGCCACCGAGGTGCCGACCGACTTCGGCGGGGCGCCCTCGCGGGTGCCGTGCTCGATGACGCAGCCGGACGTGTCCGCGCAGGACGAGCGCGGGGTGCCGGTGCAGGTGTTCCTGCTGTGCGGTTCGTCGCTGGTGACCGTCGACCGCCAGGTGCGGGTGCCGGACGGGTCGGCGGACGCCAAGCGGCGGGTCATCGTCGCCCAGGGGCTGCTCGACCAGCTCGCCGAGACGCCGTCGGCCGCCGAGAAGGAGGCCGGCTACACGACGTACGTGCGGGGCGGGATGAGCGTGTGGGGGCCGCGGACCGGGGACCCCGACGACACGCTGCGGCTGAGCTCGTCGCCGCCGCAGCTGACGTCGTACGCGCTCGCCCAGATCGTGTGCACGCTGTCCGACTCGGCGGCCGCGGAGGGCGACGGGTCGGTGATCCTGGGCGGTCCGGGGAAGGAACCGCTACGGCGGTACGCGTGCACGGACGCCGTGCGGAACGCGCCGAGCGAGAACCGCCCGCCGTCCACCGAGGTCGCCTCCAACTGACGGGCCGCGCCCCGTAAGGGGCGCTGGGGGCGCCCTTGGCCGAAGGCCGGGAGGAACGGCGCGACCGGCCACGACGGCGCCGCGGTCGGCCGACGGCGTGGTGGGGCACTCGCGTGGGAGCGCGCCCGGCGGGGTTCCGCCTGAGGCCGTACGGCGGGTGCGGGTTGCGGACGGTTGCTCGCGCAGTTCCCCGCGCCCCTGACGGGCGCCGTGTGTCCGAGGCCTCACCGCTGTATCCGGAACCGATCGCGTGCGCGGGCGCGTCTACGGGGGCGTGCAGCGTCAAGGCTCCATCGGCGGCAGCGCCGCGATCCGCGTCCGTGTGGCAGGGGGTGTCCTCCTCGCCGCACACCTCGCGTTCGTCGCCTGGCTGATGCTGCGGCCGCTGGACGTGCCCTGGGTGATGCCCGCCAACCTGCACCCCCTCGCCGGAATACGCGCCGACCTGGCCCTCGGCGGCCGCGAGGCGGCGCACCGGATCGGTGAGGGGCTCGCGCTGCTCGCGCCGCTGGGTGTGCTGCTGCCGATGACGCACGGCAGGCTCCGGGTCTCGATCCTCGCCTCCCTGACCCGTTCGGCCGCCGCGGGCGCGCTGATCTCGACGGGGATAGCCCTGCTGCAGACCGGGGTGCCCGGCCGGGTGGTGGACGTCGACTCGATCCTGCTCAACACGGCGGGCGTGGTGATCGCGCATCTGGCGGTGGTGCCGGCGGCCCGCGCCCGGCTCCGTCGGCGGGGTGAGCGGCAGCGGCCCGCCGCCCTCCCGCAGGAGGAAGCGGCTCAGGGTCGTACCCCGACGATTCCCAGGGTCGGGATCGCCCCGTAGAGCGACGCTTCGACCCGGTTCGTCTCCGTAGCGTAGAGGGCAGACGGGGGGCCGGAAGGGCCGCCTCGCACCGGACGCTCACGAAGGAGCCGCAGATGTCCAGCCTCGCCCGCCCCACCCATGGCCGCATGATCGGCGGAGTGTGCGCCGCGCTGGCCCGGCGCTTCGGCACCTCCGCGACCACGATGCGGGTGATCTTCCTGCTGTCCTGCCTGCTGCCGGGACCGCAGTTCCTGCTCTACATAGCGCTGTGGATCCTCCTCCCGTCGGAGGAGAAGGCCTCCGCCGCCTGGTGACCAGGGCTCGACAACGCCGTTGGGGCGCTCCGGACGACTCCGGGGCGCCCCAACGGCGTTGCCGATCGGCTGGGGAGAGGTCAGCCGAGCGGAATTCCGTTCACCGGCAGGCCGTGCGTGGGCAGGCCCTTGACCGGCAGTCCGCCGAGGAGGCCCGCGACGGGCTTGGTCGGGCCGCCGGCGACGACCTGCTCGACGGCGGGCTGGACGGCGGTCAGTCCGGCAGCGAGGGCGCTCTGCCCCTGCGCCACGGCCTCGCCGGCACCCGGCAGCGCCTTGGAGACGTTCTCGGCCGGCAGCGTCTTGGTGACGGTGTCCAGGGCCTGGGAGTCCGGGACGGCCGGGGCCGCGTTGGCCGCGCCCGCGCCGACAGCGGCGAAGGCGGCACCGAGGGCGGCGACACCGAGGGTCTTGGCAGCAGACTGCTTCATCGTCAATGCGTCCTTGGAATACGGAGACGGGGATCAATAACACGCTGAGCGGTCCCCGACCGTAAACATGCCGGATGGTCCGCCGCAAACACCGAAATGCGGACGGCCGGTGAAGACCTGTCCGCATTCCGTGCCCCGCCAGGAGGCTCGATCGGCCCTCCGGATCAACAGAACCACTGGTGGAGGCGGTCTACTGGAACAGCCATTCGGATTTCAGCTCTGCATACCCGGGCTTCACAACGTCATTGATCATGGCGAGTCGTTCATCGAAAGGAATGAACGCTGATTTCATCGCATTGACGGAGAACCACTGCATGTCGTCGAGCGTGTAACCGAACGCCTCGACGAGATGCTCGAATTCCTGGCTCATGCTGGTCCCGGACATCAGCCGGTTGTCGGTGTTCACGGTGGCCCGGAAATGCAGCCGACGCAGCAGCCCGATCGGGTGCCCGGTGTAGGAGTCGGCGGCGCCGGTCTGGAGGTTGGAGCTGGGGCACAGCTCCAACGGGATGCGCTTGTCGCGGACGTACGACGCGAGGCGGCCGAGCTTGACCGTACCGTCCTCGTGGACCTGGATGTCGTCGATGATCCGCACCCCGTGCCCGAGCCGGTCGGCGCCGCACCACTGCAGCGCCTGCCAGATGGACGGCAGCCCGAAGGCCTCCCCGGCGTGGATGGTGAAGTGGTTGTTCTCCCGCTTCAGGTACTCGAAGGCGTCCAGGTGCCGGGTGGGCGGGTACCCCGCCTCGGCGCCGGCGATGTCGAAGCCGACGACACCCAGGTCCCGGTAGCGGTTGGCGAGTTCGGCGATCTCCAGGGAGCGGGCCGCGTGCCGCATGGCGGTGAGCAGGGCTCCCACCCGGATCCGCCTGCCGTCCTCCCGGGCGAGGGCCTCGCCCTGCCGGAAGCCCTCGTTGACGGCCTCGACGACGTCTTCGAGGGTGAGCCCCCGCTCCAGGTGCTGTTCGGGGGCGTACCGCACCTCGGCGTAGACGACGCCGTCCTCGGCGAGGTCCTCGGCGCACTCGCGGGCGACCCGGATCAGGGCGTCCCTGGTCTGCATGACGCCGACGGTGTGCGAGAACGTCTCCAGGTACCGCTCCAGCGAACCGGAGTCGGCGGCCTCGCGGAACCAGATGCCGAGCTTGTCCGCGTCGGCCTCGGGGAGGCCGGAGTACCCGGTCTCCCGGGCGAGGTCGGCGACGGTGCCCGGACGCAGGCCGCCGTCGAGGTGGTCGTGCAGCAGAACCTTCGGCGCCCGGCGGATCTGGTCCGGCGTCGGGGTGTTCGGGGTGCTCTGGCTCGTCATTTCCGCACTGTAACTCCTACGCGCGTAGATCGCTCGGTACTCGGAGATTTCCCTTTCCGTCGATACGCAATGGTGACCGCACGGACGGGTCGCGTACACCGCCTCTTCTGACACTGTTCTGTCATGGCACAGCAAGCGACGCCGGTCCGAACGGCCAGCCTGAGCAGGGCAGTCGGCCAGGAGCCGACGACGGTGAGCGGCGCGGTCCTGCTCCTCCCCGGCGGGGAGGAGGTGTCCGCGCGACGGCCGTCCCTCGTATGGGCGACGGCCTTCGTCCGCGCGCTCGGGCGCCGGCTCGCCCGGGACGGCCGGGACGAGGGGCTGGCCGCACATGTCGTCCGCTACCGCTACCGCGGGTGGAACGGCGGCGAGGCGAACCTCGCCGGGGACGCCGGCTGGGCGGCCGACGAGGTGGTACGGCGGTACGGCGACGTTCCGGTGTGCCTGCTCGGCGTGGGGATGGGCGGCCGGGCCGCGCTGCACGCGGGCGGGCACGAGGCCGTCAACTCCGTGGTGTCCGTCGCTCCCTGGCTGCCCGGGGACGACGGGGCGGCGCCCGAGGAGCCGGTTCGGCAGCTGGTGGGGCGGCGGGTGCTGATCGTGCACGGCACGAACGACGAACGGGCCGACCCGGAGCTGTCGTTCCGGCTGGCGGCGCGGGCGAAGAAGGCGAACCGGGAGGTGTGCCGGTTCGAGGTGCACTCGGACGGCCACGGGTTGCATCAGCACCGGGACGAAGTCCTCGCGCTCGCTTCGGACTTCGTGATGGGGGCGTTGTACGGGCGGCCGGTGTCGCGGCCGGTGGAGGACGCGCTGGCTGCGCCGCCGCCGATCGGGTTGCGGATGCCGCTGGCCGCGGGCTTCGGGCGGTCGCTCCGTAAGGGCTGAGGCCCGGTTTCCGGCTGCGGGTGCGTTGTGGCCGGTCGCGCGGTTCCTCCCCCGGCGCCCCCGAAGGGGTGCCGCACCTAGGTGGGGAGCAGGTTGCCCCTTCGCGACAGCAGGAAGCGCCTGAAAGCCGCCACCGGCGGCGTGTCCGGACGGCCCTCCAGCCACGCCACGCCGATCTCTCGTACCGCTCTCGGGGCGGTCACCGTCAGTTCCACTACTCCCGGGCGGGGGAAGGCGGGTGGCGGGAGCAGGGCGACGCCCAGGCCGGCCGCGACCAGGCCCCTCAGCGTCTCCGCCTCCTCTCCCTCGAAGGCGACCCTCGGCTTGAAGCCCGCCTCCCTGCACACGTCGTCGGTGATGCGGCGCAGGCCGTAGCCCGGTTCCAGGGTCACGAAGGTCTCGTCGGCGGCCTCGGCGAGGCGGACGCGCTTGCGGTTGGCCAGCGGGTGGTCGACGGGCACCACCAGGCGCAGCCTCTGTTCGTCGAGGCGGCGGGCGGCCAGGTCCGGGGCGTCCGGCACCGGAGAGGTGAGGCAGAGGTCCAGCTCGCCCGCCCGGAGCTTCTCGATCATCGCCTCGCCGTAGGTCTGGACGAGGCTGAAACGGATCCGGGGATGGTCGACGCGGAAGGCCTGGAGGAGGCCGGGCACGGTCTCCGCGCCCATGGTGTGCAGGAATCCGAAGGCGACCTTGCCCGCGGTGGGGTCCGCGTCGGCGCGTACCTCCTCGGCGGCGCGCCGGACCTCGCCGAGGGCACGCTCGACCGAGGTGAGGAAGGTGCGGCCGGCCGGGGTGAGGGAGACGGTGCGGCCGTGCCGGGTGAAGAGGTCCACGCCCAGGTCCTGTTCCAGGCGGGCCATCGCCCGGGAGAGGGTGGACTGGGGGACGTTCAGCTCCTGGGCGGCTCTGGTGACATGCTCCGTGCGGGCCACGCCGGCGAAGTACGCGAGGCGTGGGGCCAGCAACATCGTCATGTCTTCTGTGTCACTGTCCGGTGACAGGCGCCTCGCCGACCTCTGCTGATGCTCCATGGGAACGATTATGGCGATTCCATGCATTGGACGGATCAACGGCGGGTCCGTACGTTCGAAGCATGTCTCCCGCCAGTACCGGGGCGTCCACCACCGTGGACGCCGTCCCGTCGGTCCCCGCCCCCGACTCCCGTCTGACCCCGGGCGGTCCCGGCTACCGCCGGATGAGCTTCGCGCTCTTCCTCGCCGGTGTCGCGACCTTCGCCCTCCTCTACTCCACGCAGGCCCTGCTCCCGCTGATCTCGGACGGCTACGGCGTCTCCGCGAGCGACGCGAGCTGGACGGTGGCGGCGGCGACCGGCGGTCTGGCGCTGTTCGTCATCCCGATGAGCGCCCTCTCGGAGCGGTTCGGACGCCGTACGGTCATGACGGCCTCGCTGGCGGTCGCGGTGACCGTCGGACTGCTCGTGCCCTTCGCGCCGTCCCTCGGCGTGCTGATCGTGCTGCGCGGCGTCCAGGGCGCGGCGCTGGCCGGTCTGCCGGCGTCGGCGCAGGCCTATCTGGCCGAGGAGGTCCGGCCGAGGGCGCTGGTCACGGCGATAGGCCTGTTCGTCGCGGGCAACAGCGTGGGCGGGATGAGCGGCCGGGTCATCACCGGCTGGGTCGCGCAGGAGTGGGGCTGGCGGGTGGCCGTGGGCACGATCGGCGTGATCGCGGTCGGCTGCGCCGTGGCCTTCCGGCTGCTCCTCCCCGCGCCGCGGCACTTCAAGGCGGGCTCACTGCACCCGCGCCGGCTGCTCGGCACGGTCCGCGACCACCTGGCCGACCCGCTGCTGCGCCGCCTGTACGCGATCGGCGCGCTCTTCATGACCGTCTTCGGCGGCGTCTACACGGTGATCGGCTACCGACTGACCCAGGAGCCCTTCTCGCTCCCCCAGGGCATCGTCGGCTCGATCTTCCTGGTGTACCTGGTCGGCACGGTGTCCGCGTCGACCGCGGGCCGCCTGGTCGGCCGCCTGGGCCGCCGCGGCGCCCTCTACCTGGCCGGCGGCACCACGGCCGGCGGTCTCCTCCTCTCCCTGGCCGACTCGCTCCCCCTGGTCCTGCTGGGCCTGGTCCTGATCACCGCGGGCTTCTTCGCGGGCCACGCGGTCGCCTCCTCCGCCGTCAGCAAGACGGCCACCCACGGCAGGGCCCAGGCCTCCGCCCTCTACCAGTCCGCGTACTACATCGGCTCCAGCGCGGGCAGCACGATCGGCGCGCTGGCCTTCCACGCGAGCGGCTGGGCAGGGACGGTCACCGTGGGCCTGCTCGCGATCCTGGGCGTCGTGACCATCACGGTCCTCGGCTCGGTGGCGGCCCGCCGCCAGGTCCTGGCCAACCCTCACTGAAGCGCGCGACCAGCCGCGGCGGCGCCGCGCCCGCCACCGCACCGCGCCCCCGCCCCCTCGCGCGCACCCCATCCCACCTGCACGTTTCCCCACTCCTGGGGTCATTGTCAGTCCCCTGCGATACCTTCCGAAGTGCTGGAGCGCAACGTCGCGCGAACAGGAACGGCCACAGGGGTGGGTGGACGGAAGATGACCGACGGCACGGCGACGGCGGAGCTGGACGTCGCACTGGAGAAGCACCGGACCGAGCTGACCGGGTACTGCTACCGCATGCTCGGCTCGTCCTTCGAGGCCGAGGACGCGGTCCAGGACACGATGGTGCGGGCCTGGCGGAGCTACGAGAAGTTCGAGGGCCGCTCCAGCCTGCGGTCGTGGCTGTACCGGATCGCGACGAACGTGTGCCTGGACATGCTGACCGCGGGCAGCAAGCGGGCCCGGCCGATGGACCTCAGCGAGTCGACGCCGCTGGCCCAGGCCGCTCTCTCGCCCCGGCCCGACAACACCTGGCTGGAGCCGGTGCCGGACGCGCGCGTGCTGCCGACCGTGGACGACCCGGCGGAGGCCGCCGTGGCCAAGGAGTCGATCCGGCTCGCCTTCATGGCCGCGCTCCAGCAACTGCCGCCGAAGCAGCGGGCGGTGCTGATCCTGCGCGAGGTGCTGGCCTGGAAGGCCACCGAGGTGGCCGAGCTGCTCGGCACCACCGTCGCGTCGGTCAACAGCGCGTTGCAGCGGGCCCGGGCCACCCTGGCCGAGCAGCGGCAGTCGGGCGCGGCCGCCGACGTCTCCGACCCGCTCGACGAGGAGCAGCAGAAGCTCCTGGAGCGCTATGTCGCCGCGTTCGAGGGCTACGACATGACCGCCCTGACGGCACTCCTCCACGAGGAGGCCATCATGACGATGCCGCCGTTCGACCTGTGGCTCACCGGTCACGACGACATCGCCGGCTTCATGACCACCATCGGCTCCGCCTGCGAGGGCTCACGGCTGTTCCCGGTCCGGGTCAACGGCCTGCCCGGGTTCGCCCAGTACAAGCCCGACCCGGACACCGGCGGCTGGAGCCCCTGGGCCGTTCAGGTCCTGGAGATCTCGGGCGGCCGCCTGACCGGGTTCCACTTCTTCCTCGACACCAAGCGGTGGTTCCCGCTCTTCGGCCTCCCCCTCCATCTGGATGCGGAGTCCGACGAACCGGAGGAGGGAGCGTAGGGCGGGGTCGGGGTCGCGGAGCCGTATCCGCCCTCCGGCCCGCCGGGCCGCCAGCTCAAGGCGGGCCAGCAGGTCCACGGCGCCGAGCCCCGGCGGACCGAGACCGCCCACGTCGCACACGACAACCCGGGCTTCGCCCGCCGCGAGCAGCTCACGCACGTCGTCGCAGAGCCCCGGCACCTCGTCCCTGGCGACGGGGCCCGACAGCACGAGCACAGCGGGGGTCACGGCATCCACGAGGCGGTAGACCGGCGACGGCCTGACAACTCATCGGTAGGGCACCCCGCCTTCCGCACGGTCCCGAGACGGTCGCGGAGATCACAAGGGCCACAACGTTGACCTGCGCCTGACCGGCCCAGAGGGTTGGCTGTATGCCCCACGGATCAACAGCGCCCGCTCCACCCGACGATCTCCTCCCCCGCGAGGGGGTCGTGCCGTGCAGGGGGTGCTGAGCGGTTTCGCGGTCATCGCGATCGTCATCGCCGTCGGCTACGTCCTCGGCCGCGGCGGCCACCTGGGGGCGAACGGCCGCGAGGTGCTCACCAAGCTCGCCTTCCACGTCGCCTCCCCCGCCCTCCTCTTCACCACCCTCGCCAGGGCCGACCTGGCGGTGATCTTCTCCAGCCGCCTCCTGGTGACGGCCCTGAGCACGGCCGCGGCGGCGGGCGCGTTCGTGGCGGTGGGCGTCGTACGGGGCTGGGGCGTGGGCCGTACGACGATCGGCGCGCTGTGCTCCAGCTACGTGAACTCCGGCAACCTCGGCATCCCGATCGCGGTGTACGTGCTGGGCGACGCGTCCCTGGTGGCACCGGTACTGCTCTTCCAGGTCGTCGTCCTCACCCCGGTCGCCCTGACGGTCCTCGACCTGTCGGGCATGGGTGAGAAGGGGCCGTGGTGGCGCCGCCTGCTGACCCCGCTCCGCAACCCGATAGCCGTGGGCTCACTGTCCGGCGTCGCGGTCTCGGGCTTCGGAATCCATGTGCCCGGCCCGGTGATGGACCCGCTCACCCTCATCGGCAACATGTCCGTCCCGGCCGTCCTGCTCGCCTTCGGCATCTCCCTGCGGGGCAGCGCTCTCCCCGGCCGGGGCCGCGAGCGCCACCCGGTGTTCCTCTCCGTCGCCCTGAAGTCGGTGGGCCAGCCCCTGGCCGCCTGGGCCCTGGCGTCCGCCGTCTTCGGCCTGCACGGGGCACCCCTGCTGGACGTGACGGTGACGTCGGCGCTGCCGGCCGCGCAGAACCTGTACACCTATGCCAGTACCTACCGGGTCGGCGAGGGGCTGGCCCGGGACTCGATACTGCTGTCGACGGTACTGGCGGTACCGGTGCTGGTGGTCGTGGCGGCGCTGCTGGGGTGACGTGACGGTCAGTCGGCGGGAAACTCCGCGGTGTCGATCGTGAGGCCGAACGGCTCCGGCAGCCTGATGGGATCGCCGAACTTGACGGCGCTGAGGACCCGGTAGACATCACCCTTGGGCTCACCGTAGAGCGTCGCGGTGGGACCGCCGGGGGCCCATCGGTCGACGAGGAGGTACAGGGGGATGCCCGCGGTGGCGTAGGCGGCAGGCTTGCTGACGCGGTCGTGGCGGGCGTTGGACTTGGAGGTCACCTCGACGACGAGCTCCACAAGTCCTGCGGGGATGTGGCTGTCCACATCCGTATCGGTCTGCCGAGGAGCCACCACAATGTCCGGAATGAACATACCGAGGCGCGATGGCACGGCGATCGACAGCGTCTGATAGACCCCCCAATCCTCCGGAATCACGGAATACAGGCGACGCTGGACACGCTCAGCGATGTCGTTGTGTCGATAAGCGGGAGCAGGTGACACGGTGACGATCCCCTCGATGATCTCCACCTTGCTGCCCTCGGGCCATTCCATCTCCTCCCAGAACTGGACGAGTTCGTCCCAGCTCTGCTCGGGGTCGTGGCCCACGGTGAGTGCGCTCATGGCGGTCTCCTTCGGTTGCGTCACCGATCCCAGCATGCCGAACGGGACCGGCGCAGGTCCACCGATCCCGTTCACCCGATCGATAAATCCCCTGGTCAGGCGATACGTTCCAGCACGACGGGCGACGCCGTGAAGGCCGTACCCGCCGCCCCGATGTCGTACGACCCCTCGACCGCCTGGAGCGCGTACTCGAAGCGTTCCGGGGTGTCCGTGTGCAGGGTGAGGAGGGGCTGGCCCGCGGTGACCGTGTCGCCGGGCTTGGCGTGCAGTTCGACGCCCGCGCCCGCCTGCACCGGGTCCTCCTTGCGGGCCCGGCCGGCGCCCAGGCGCCAGGCGGCGACGCCGATGTCGTAGGCGTCGAGGCGGGTCAGGACGCCCGACTCCGTGGCCTTCACGACGTGCTGCTCCTTGGCCACCGGGAGGGCCGCGTCCGGGTCGCCGCCCTGGGCCGCGATCATCCGGCGCCAGACGTCCATCGCCGAGCCGTCGGCCAGAGCCTTCGCCGGGTCGGCGTCGCGGACGCCGGCCGCGTCGAGCATCTCGCGGGCCAGGGCGAGGGTGAGTTCGACGACGTCGGCGGGGCCGCCGCCGGCCAGGACCTCCACCGACTCGCGGACCTCCAGCGCGTTGCCCGCGGTGAGGCCGAGCGGGGTGGACATGTCCGTGAGGAGGGCGACCGTCTTCACGCCGTGGTCGGTGCCGAGGCCGACCATGGTCGAGGCCAGCTCGCGGGCGTCCTCAATGGTCTTCATGAAGGCGCCGGTGCCGACCTTCACGTCCAGGACCAGGGAGCCGGTGCCCTCGGCGATCTTCTTCGACATGATCGAGGAGGCGATCAGCGGGATCGCCTCGACCGTGCCGGTGACGTCGCGGAGCGCGTACAGCTTCTTGTCGGCGGGGGCCAGGCCGTCGCCCGCCGCGCAGATCACCGCGCCGGTGCCGTCCAGTACCGACAGCATCTCCTCGTTGGAGAGCAGGGCGCGCCAGCCGGGGATCGACTCCAGCTTGTCCAGGGTGCCGCCGGTGTGGCCGAGGCCCCGGCCGGAGAGCTGGGGGACGGCCGCGCCGCAGGCCGCCACGAGAGGGGCCAGCGGGAGGGTGATCTTGTCGCCGACGCCGCCGGTCGAGTGCTTGTCGGCCGTCGGACGGGACAGGGAGGAGAAGTCCATGCGCTCGCCGGACGCGATCATCGCGGCGGTCCAGCGGGCGATCTCGCGGCGGTTCATGCCGTTCAGGAGGATGGCCATCGCGAGCGACGACATCTGCTCGTCGGCGACCTCGCCGCGCGTGTACGCGTCGATGACCCAGTCGATCTGCCGGTCGCTGAGCTCACCGCGGTCGCGCTTGGTGCGAATGACGGAGACGGCGTCCATGGTGGCCATGGCGTTCCCTTCGGAGAAGTGCGATGCGTACGGCCCCTCCCTGCCGGAAGGGGCCGTACGGGATTACTTGGTGAGGTGGGCCGGGCCGAAGGCCTGGGGCAGCATCTCGGAGAGGGGCAATACGCCCTCCGGGGTGTCCAGGAACAGGTCCGGGCCGCCGAACTCGTAGAGGAGCTGGCGGCAGCGGCCGCACGGGACGAGCAGGGCGCCCGTGCCGTCCACGCAGGTGAAGTGCGTGAGGCGGCCGCCGCCCGTGCGCTGGAGCTCGGAGACCAGTCCGCACTCGGCGCACAGCCCGAGGCCGTACGACGCGTTCTCCACGTTGCAGCCGGAGACCGTACGGCCGTCGTCGACCAGGGCCGCGGCCCCGACCGGGTAGCCGGAGTACGGGGCGTAGGCGTGGGACATGGCCTCCCGCGCCTCGGCCCGCAGGGCCTCCCAGTCGACGCCGGCCGCCTCGGCGGTCACTTGCCCTGCCCCTTCCGGTACGGCAGGCCGTCCGCCTTCGGCATCCGCAGGGACTGCGCGGACAGCGAGAGGACGAGGAGGGTGACGATGTACGGGGTCGCGGTCACGAGCTGACGCGGGACGTCGTTGGTGGTGGCGTACCAGACGAACATCAGGACCGAGATCACGATGGTGATCGCCGCCGGGACGTACTTCTTCTTCCAGGCGAGGTACGCGGCGCCGAACACCAGCAGGATCGCGAGCAGCAGGATCAGCGCGTGGACGTTCACCGTGCCGCCGCGCAGGTTGAGGCTGTCGGTGTAGCCGAACAGGCCCGCGCCGAGGGCGAGGCCGCCCGGCATCCAGTTGCCGAAGATCATCGCGGCGAGACCGATGTAACCGCGGCCGGCGGTCTGGCCGTCGAGGTACACGTTCGAGGCGACGATCGAGAGGAACGCGCCGCCGAGGCCGGCGAAGCCGCCGCTGATGATCACCGCGATGTACTTGTACTTGTAGACGTTGACGCCGAGGGACTCGGCCGCGACCGGGTTCTCGCCGCAGGAGCGCAGGCGCAGGCCGAAGGCGGTGCGCCACAGGACCCACCACGTGATCGGCACGAGGGCCACCGCGATCACCGTCAGCGGCGAGAGGTCGGTGAGCAGACCGCCGACCAGGCCCGCGATGTCGGAGATGAAGAACCAGTGCTTCTGGTTGAGCGTGTCCAGCCAGTCGGACAGGCCCGGGACGCTGAACGTGCCGAGCGAGTCGATCGGCGGGGACTGCTTGGAGGAGCCGCCCTCGGCGTTCTCGAAGGTGAACTTCGAGAGGTAGCGGGTGGCGCCGAGGGCGAGGATGTTCAGCGCCACACCGGAGACGATGTGGTTCACGTTGAAGGTGACGGTGGCGACGGCGTGCAGCAGGGCGCCGAGGGCGCCGCCGAGGATGCCGAAGACGACGCCGGTCCAGGGGCCCCACTGGTAGCCGGCCCAGGCGCCGAACCAGGTGCCGAGGATCATCATGCCTTCGAGGCCGATGTTGACGACGCCCGCGCGCTCGGCCCACAGACCGCCGAGACCGGCGAGGCCGATCGGCACGGCGAGGCGCAGCGCGGTGGACATCTGGCCGGTCGAGGTGATGCCGTCGGCGCCGGTGATCAGGCGCACGGCGGAGGTCAGGATCAGGACGCCCGCGATGACCAGCAGGAGTACCGGGAGTGACATTCGGCGGCCGCCCTTGCCGGGCTGCTTCGCCTGCGGCTTGGCGATGGTCGCGGTGGACATCAGGCCGCCACCTCCTTCTTGGTGTTCTTGGCGGCGGCCGCGGCGAGCTCCGCGCCGACCTGGCGCTGCTGGCGGCGCAGACCCCACTGCCGTACGGCTTCGTAGGAGATGACGACGGAGAAGACGATCAGGCCCTGCATGATCGTGGCGATCTCCTTCTCGTACGCCACCGGGGTCGCGTAGTCGAGGGCGGGCGAGGCCTTGTCGAGGAAGGCCCACAGCAGGGCGGCGAAGGCGATGCCGCCCGGGTTGTTGCGGCCGAGCAGGGCGATGCCGATGGCGGTGAAGCCGAGGCCGGCCGGGAAGTCGAGGCTGTAGGTGTGGGAGTCGCCGAGCAGCAGCGGGAGGCCCGCGAGGCCGGAGACGGCGCCGGAGATGAGCATGGACATCAGGACCATGCGCTTGGCGTCGACGCCGGAGGCTGCCGCGGCGGACTCGGAGGCGCCGGTGGCGCGCAGGTCGAAGCCGAAGCGGGTGCGGTTGAGGACGACCCAGTAGCCGATGCCGAGGGCGATGGCGACGAAGACCATGCCGTAGATCTCACCGACGTCGGAGCCCAGGTTGATGCCGGGGAACCAGCCGGACTTCTTCATCACGCCGGTCGTCATGTTGTTGCCGACCTGGACACCCCACACGTTGGAGAGGGTGACGTAGCCGATGACGCTGGTGGCGATGGCGTTCAGCATGATCGTGGCGACGACCTCGCTGACTCCGCGGGTGACCTTGAGGACGCCCGCGATACCGGCCCAGAAGGCGCCGGTGAACATGGCGACCAGGAGCAGCATCGGGATCTGCAGGAAGGCGGGCAGGCCGACGTTGGCGCCGACCACGGCCGTCATCACGGCGGCGAGGCGGTACTGGCCGTCGACGCCGATGTTGAACAGGTTCATCCGGAAGCCGAGGGCGACCGCGATGGCCGCGATGTAGTACATCGCCGCCTGGTTGATGATCAGGACCTGGATGTCCGAGTACGGCAGCTGCTGGAGCATCAGCACGTACGGCTCGAACGGGTTGCGGTTCGAGGCCAGCAGGACGATCGAGGTCAGGGCGATCGCGAGGACGAGCGCGATGACCGGGCCGGCCAGCGCGAGGAGCACCCGCTCCTTGTCGAACTTCTTCATCGGGCCTCGTCCTCCGGGCCGTCGGCGCCTTCGTGTCCTGGGGCGGTGTCTACGTGTTCCAGGTGGCCGGACGCGGCACCCGTCATGGCGGAGCCCAGCTCCTCCGGGGTGATGGTGGCCGGGTCGGCGTCCGCGACCAGCCTTCCGTCGAAGATCACCCGCAGGGTGTCCGACAGGCCGATCAGCTCGTCGAGGTCGGCGGAGATCAGCAGCACGGCCAGGCCCTCGCGGCGGGCCTCCCGGATGCGGTCCCAGATCTGCGCCTGGGCGCCGACGTCGACGCCGCGGGTGGGGTGGGCCGCGATCAGGAACTTCGGGTGGTGGCTCATCTCGCGGCCGACGATCAGCTTCTGCTGGTTGCCGCCGGAGAGGGAGGCGGCGGTGACGTCGATGCCGGGGGTGCGGACGTCGTACTCCTCGACGATCCGGCGGGTGTCGGCCTGGGCGCCCTTGATGTCCAGCCAGAAGCCCTTGGCGTTGGGCTTCTCGGTGACGTGGCCGAGGATGCGGTTCTCCCAGAGCGGGGACTCCAGGAGCAGGCCCTGGCGGTGCCGGTCCTCGGGGATGTAGCCGACGCCGGACTCGCGGCGCTTGCGGGTGCCCCAGCCGGTGACGTCCTCGCCGAGGAACTCGACCGTGCCGGAGTCGGCGTTGCGGGTGCCGATGAGCGCGTCGATCAGCTCGGTCTGGCCGTTGCCCTCGACGCCGGCGATGCCCATGACCTCGCCGGCGTGGATGGTGAAGGTGACGTCGTCGAGGACGCGCTTGGCGGCGCCGGGGGCGGTGGCCTCGTCGAGGACGTCGCCGCGGGCGGTGGCGCCGGAGGAGCCGACCGTCGCGGTCTCGGGCTGCGCGCCGACCTCGCCGAGGGAGGGGCCGCTGGCGTAGACGGTGAGGTTCTTCACCGTGACGACGGCCTTGTCGGTGACCGTGGACTCGGCGGTCTCCGGGGTCGGCAGCTCGCTGCCGACCATCAGCTCGGCGAGCTGGCGCGGGGTGGTCTCCGACGGGATCGCCGTGCCGACCGTGGTGCCGCGCCGGATGACGGTGATTTCGTCGGCGACGGACAGCACCTCGCCGAGCTTGTGGGAGATGAAGATGACCGAGAGGCCCTCGGACTTCAGCTCGCGCAGGTTGTCGAAGAGCGCGTCGACCTCCTGCGGGACGAGGACCGCGGTGGGCTCGTCGAGGATCAGGGTCTTGGCACCGCGGAAGAGGACCTTGAGGATCTCCACGCGCTGCCGGTCGGCGACGCCGAGGTCCTCGACCAGGGCGTCCGGGCGGATGCCGAGGCCGTACCGGTCGGAGATCTCCTTGATCTTCTTCCGGGCGTTGCCGCCGATGCCGTACAGCTTCTCGCTGCCGAGCACGACGTTCTCGAGGACCGTCAGGTTGTCCGCCAGCATGAAGTGCTGGTGGACCATGCCGATGCCGCGTGCGATGGCGTCGGCCGGGGACGAGAAGGAGACCTGTTCGCCGTCGATCGCGATGGTGCCCTCGTCCGGCTTCTGCATGCCGTAGAGGATCTTCATCAGGGTCGACTTGCCGGCCCCGTTCTCGCCCACCAGGGCATGCACGGTGCCCTTGCGGACGGACAGGTGGATGTCGTGGTTGGCTACGACACCCGGGAATCGCTTGGTGATCCCCGCCAGCTCGACCGCGGCTGTCGTCTCTGCGGTGAGCGGAGGGCTGCTGGACGCGTCGATGGCGCACTCTCCTCGGAAAAGGGGTCGCTCTACGCGCGTAGCGCCCCTGCTTTAAATAGTGCCCGGACCTGACCGAGCTTTTTCGACTCTCGATCCGTTCCGAGCATTCTGCCGCGCGAACGGGGGTTGTCCCTGCCGTCCGTCCCCCGCACCCGCACCCGAGCTTCCTGACCGAACTCTCGGATCCGCGCCGGGGTCCCGGATCATGGCAGGGGGCGCGGGAAGAACATCCTTCCCGCACCCCGTTCCGTGGCCGTAACGCTGCCATTACAGCGTGCTTTTGACCATGCCTAGGACAAGGTCATGACCCCTGGGTCAGGAGGTCTTGACCGTGATCGAACCGTCCTTGATGCCGGCCTCGGCCTTCTTGAGCGCGGCCTGCAGGGCGGCGTTGTTCTTGAAGACCGGGTTGGAGTCGGCCAGGCCGACGCCACCGTTGTTCAGGGAGCCGCGGATCTCGCCGGACAGCGGCTTCTTGTCCTTGATGACGGACTTGGCGAGGTCGTACACCGCGCCCTCGACGTTCTTGAGGGCCGAGGTCAGGATGTAGTTCTTGTACTTCGACAGCGCGGCCTGGTTGTACTGGTCGGAGTCGACGCCGATCGCCCACACCTTGTGCGCGGCGGCGGCCTTGATGACGCCCTGGCCGGAGAGGCCGGCGGCGGCGTAGACCACGTCGGCGCCCGCGCCGATCTGGCCCTCGGCGGCGGCCTCGCCCTTGTCGGGGCTGGAGAAGCCGCCCTCCTGGGCGGTCTGGGTCAGGTACTGGGCCTTGACCTTGACGTTCTTCTTGGTGTCCTTGACACCCTGCTCGAAGCCCGCCTCGAACTTGTGGATCAGCGGGACGTCCACGCCGCCGATGAAGCCGACGGTGTTCGACTTGGTGGTCAGCGCGGCGGTGACACCGGCCAGGTACGAGGACTGCTCCTCGTGGAAGACCATGTCCGCGACGTTGCTCGACTGGTCCTGGTTGTCGTCGATGATGCCGAAGGTGATCTTCGGGAACTTCGCGGCGGCCTCCTTGACGGCGGGCGCGTAGGCGAAGCCGACACCGATCACCGGGTTGTAGCCGGACTTGGCCAGGGTCTCGAGACGCTGCACCTTGTCCGCGTCGGACTCGCCGTCCTGCGGCTCGATGTCCCGGCCGGTGACGCCGAACTCCTTGTCGGCCTTCTGGAAGCCGGCGTACGCGGCGTCGTTGAAGGACTGGTCGCCCTTGCCGCCGACGTCGTACGCGAGACCGACGCCCTTGGACGCGCCGGCCTTGCCGGTGGACGAACTGGACGAGCTGCCGCACGCTGAAACAGTGACGGCAAGGGCTGCGGTTGCAACGCCCGCAACGGCGATTCGGGACACCCGGCGCATGGAACGAGACTCCTTCGTACAAGCGCCCAAACCAGGCGCTGGTTCCGCGGCAGCGTAACGCGCGTAGACCAGACGGAAAACCCCCAATGTCCGGTCCGTTATCTAGCTGTGGCCACAGTCACCGCCAAGGTGACGGACAGCAGCGCGCCCCTTGCAGGAGGCAAGGGGCGCACGGACTGCAACGACGCGCGGGCGGCCGTACCCGTCGGTACGGCCGCTCACCCGGCGACTTGTATATGTCGCATTACTTCGTGTTGACGGTGACCTTGCCGTCGATGATGTCCTGCTTGGCCTTGTCGACGGCGGCGACGACCTTGGTCATGGCCTTGTACTTCGGGTTGGTGTCCGCGAAGCCGACGCCGCCGGTCTTCAGGGTGCCCTCGACGGTGCCGCTCTCCGGCTTGCCCTCGTAGACTGACTTCACCAGGTCGTACACGGCGCCGCCGACGTTCTTCAGCGCCGAGCCGAGGATGTAGTCCTTGTACTTGGCGAGCGCGGACTGCTGGTACTGGTCGGAGTCGACGCCGATCGCCCAGACCTTGTCGGAGGCGGCGGCCTCGATCACGCCCTGACCGGACAGGCCGGCCGCGTGGTAGATGACGTCGGCGCCGGCGTCGATCTGGCCCTGGGCGGCGGTCTTGCCCTTGTCCGGGCTGGAGAAGCCGCCCTCGGCCGCGGTCTGCGTCAGGTACTGCGACTCGATCTTGATCTTCGGGTTGACGGACTTGGCGCCCTGGTCGAACCCGGCCTCGAAGGTGTGGATCAGCGGGATGTCCACGCCGCCGATGAACCCGATGTGGTCCTTCTTGGTCGCGGAGGCGGCCGCGACACCGGCGAGGTAGGAGGACTGCTCGGCGGCGAACACCATGTCGACGACGTTCTTCGCCTGGATCGTCGAGTCGTCGATCATGCCGAAGGTGATGTTCGGGTACTTGGCGGCGACCTCCTTGACGGCGGGCGCGTAGGAGTAGCCGACCCCGATGATCGGGTTGTAGCCGGCCTTGGCGAGCGTGTCGAGACGCTGCACCTTGTCGGCGTCGGACTCGCCGTCCTGCGGCTCGATGTCCCGGCCGCCGATGCCGAACTCCTTCTCGGCCTTCTCGAAGCCGGCGAAGGCGGCGTCGTTGAAGGACTGGTCACCCTTGCCGCCGATGTCGTAGGCGAGGCCTATGCCCTTGCCGTTGTACTTGCCGGACGAGTTGGTGCTGGTCGCACCGCTGTCCGAGCTGGACTTGCCGCACCCGGCGGCCGCGAGGGCGATGACGGCAACGGCCACCGCAGCTTGGGAGAACCGAGTCCTCCGACCCGAGATATGACGCACAGCAAGCACCCCTTCGTCCCCACGGCACCGTCACCGGCCCGCTTCCCCAACCGTCCACCCACGGTGGCGATTTCGGCGCACAGTAACGCGCGTAGAAGGGGAGGGGAACGGGGTTTCTCCGGGCCGTTATCGAACCGTGCCGACTCCGGGTTACAAGCGGCCTCCGCCGGTTACGGCGGGGTGACACAAGGGGGCGAAGGGGTGCCGACCGGGCACCCTTCCACCCCCTGTGGGACTTGCGTGGCTTGCGGGGAAGCCGACCGGTTCTCCCGCCGTCCGACATGCGTTCCCGCCGACATGCAGTCCTGCCGTCCTGCCGTCCGATACGTCTTCCGCCGCCGCGACCACATGATCGCGCCGATCAGGGCGACGGCTACATGGTCGCGTCGATCAGGGCGGCGGCCGTGAACAGCTCCACCCCGACGGTGATGGCCCGCTCGTCGGCGTCGAAGTCACCCTGGTGCAGGTCGCGCACGGTCCGCTCGCCCGGCGTGCGCACCCCGAGCCGCGCGAGGGCGCCCGGCACGTGCTCCAGGTACCAGGAGAAGTCCTCGCCGCCGAGGCTCTGCTCGGTGGTCTCGATGGAGTCGGTACCGCGCCGCGCGGTCATCGCGTCCCGGAGCAGTTCCGTGATCACCGGGTCGTTGACGACCGGCGGCACCCCGCGCACGTAGTTGATCTCGGACTTGGCGCGGTGCATGGTGGCGACCTCGTCGATCGCCGCGTGCACGACGTCCGGCGCGGTCCGCCAGGCCTCCAGGTCCAGGCAGCGCACGGTCCCGGAGAGCTCGGCGTGCTGCGGGATCACGTTGGGCGCGTGCCCGCACTCGATCCGGCCCCAGGTCACGGCGAGCCCGCTACGGCTGTCCACGCGCCGCCCGATGAGCGCCGGCACGTCGACGGCCACCCGGGCGGCGGCGGTGACCAGGTCGGTCGTCAGATGCGGCCGCGCGGTGTGCCCGCCGGGGCCGTCCAGCGCGACCTCGACCCGGTCGCAGGCGCTGGTGATGGCGCCGGTCCTGAGCCCGATCCGGCCCACGTCCACGCGGGGGTCGCAGTGCACGGCGATGATCCGCCCCACCCCGTCCAGCACCCCGGCCTCGATGGCGTCCGCGGCGCCGCCGGGCAGCACCTCCTCGGCGGGCTGGAAGAGCAGCCGCACCGGCCGCGGCAGCTGCCCCTTCGCGTGCAGCTCGGCGAGAACCAGTCCGGCGCCCAGCACCACTGTCGTATGCACGTCATGTCCGCAGGCGTGCGCCCGGTCCGGCACGGTGGACCGGTACGAGCACTCGGTCTTCATGTCCGGGATGGGCAGGGCGTCGATGTCGGCCCGCAGGGCGAGCACCGGGAGCCCGTCCCCGACCGTCCCGATGTCACAGACGAGTCCGGTCCCCGCCGGGAGGACGCGCGGCCGCAGGCCGGCCTTCTCCAGCCGCTCCTTGATGGCGGCCGTGGTGCGGAACTCCTGGTTGCCTAGCTCCGGGTGCATGTGCAGGTCGCGGCGGAAGGCGACGAGTTCGGCGTGCAGTTCCTCGCTGAGCACGCCGGGGAGCACAGCCCCGGGAAGGTCGGCCTCGGTCTCTAGGGACATCAATTGGTTCACCCTCTGAAGGGTAGGACGCCCGGGGGGTCAACTGACCCGAGATCAACAAAAGTTCAGCCCGTTAGGGGAAGAAAATCTGACCGCGGACGCATGACCTCGGACGTGGCTGGGTAACACGTATGTTTCCTCTTCCACGGATACCACGCCTGGCGGCGATCACGCCCGTCCTGTCCACCCACCGGAACGGGACCGGGCCGCGACCGTGACTTCGCCACACGGGCCCCGCCCGCCCGGTAGCGTGCGCGACCGTGACGGACCCGGAGACGACCGACTTCATAGAGACCACCCGTACGTCCTACGACACGATCGCCAGGGACTACGCCGCCGCCTTTCCCGGCATCCCAGACCTGCCTGTAGACATGTCCATGATCGCCGCCTTCGCCGCGCTGGTGAAGGCGAACGGCACCGCCCCCGTGGCCGACCTGGGCAGCGGCCCCGGCCACATCACGGCCCACCTGAACGACCTGGGTGTCCAGGCCTTCGGCATCGACCTCTCGCCCGCCATGGTCACCCTGGCCCGCGAGACCCACCCGGCCGTGCGCTTCCATCGGGGTTCCATGACCTCCCTGGACCTGCCCGACGAGACGCTCGGTGGCATCGTCGCCCTCTACTCGATCATCCACGTCCCCGACGACCACCTCCCGGCGACCTTCGCCGGCTTCCACCGCGTCCTGGTCCCCGGCGGCCACGTCCTGCTGTCGTTCCAGAAGGGCGAGACACCCGGCCTCCACCTCACCGAACGCTTCGGCCGCGAGATCGACCTGCGCTACCACTGGCGCCCCGCGTACGTGGTGAGCGACATGCTCGCCAAGGCGGGGCTGGACGTGGCGGCGACGCTGATCCGGGAACCGGTGGGGTCGGAGACGCGGCCGCGGGCCTTTGTCCTGGCCCGCAAGCCGGGCTGAACCGGCACCGCCCGAGGTGCGGGGCATCACTCCTGGGTGCGCTGCACGCACCCCGTGACGACGTCCCGCAGGCTCCCGGAGCCGGCCAGCAGCTCCCGCTGCTCGACGGCACCGTTGCCGCACCGCAGCAGCCGCTCCACGCCCTCCTCCGCGGCCGCCAGGTCACCGCTGCCGTCCAGGGCGTCCCGGGTGTGCGCGAGCAGTGACTCCAGTACGGCGGCGGCCGCGCGGGGCCGCATGGTGCCGGGATCGAGCAGTTCACCGCCGAGCCCGGACCGTGCAGCCCGCCAGCCGGCCAGCCGCTGCAGCCCCACCCCGTGGTCGACGGGCTCCCGCCCGGCCCGCCACTCCCGCGCGGCCGTCTCCACCAGCGCGCGGGCGAGGGTGGCCACGAGCACGGCGGTCCCGGCGCGCAGGCAGACGTCCGCGACCCGGATCTCCACGGTCGGGTAGCGCTGGGCCAGCCGGGCGTCGAAGTAGGCCATCCCCTCGTCCAGGATCACGCCGGTGGCCACCATGTCCGCCACCAGCCGGTGGTAGCGCTCGGCGGTCCGGAACAGCTCCACCGGACCGGCGGACGGCCACCTCGCCCACACCCGGCTGCGGTAACTGGAGTAGCCGGTGTCGTTGCCCTGCCAGAAGGGCGAGTTCCCGCTGATCGCGACGAGCACCGGCAGCCACGGCCGGATGCGGTCGAGAACCGCCACCCCCTCCTCGTCGGACTCCACGGCAACATGCACATGGCATCCGCACACCAGCTGCTCCCGGGTGGCGATGCCGTACTGCTCGGCCAGCCACTGGTACCGCGGGTTCACACTGATGGAGGGGCTGACGGGCAGCGGCGAGGAGGCGAGCGCGACGACGGCACACCCCAGCTCCCCGGCCAGCCGGGCGGCCTCCTTGCGGCACCGGACGATCTCCTCCCCCAGCTCCGCCATGTCCGCCTGTGGATGGGTGGCGAACTCCAGCATCTGCCCGTAGAGCTCCTTCTCGAACACGTCCTGCCCCGGATCCACCAGCGAGGCCCGCGCCAGCACGGCCGCGGCCGACGCCCTGGGCTCACCCGATTCCGGGTCGACGAGCAGAAGCTCTTCCTCCACACCGACGGTACGCACGCAAATCCGCCCTCCGTCCACGCCGCGACCGTACGCGGCAAGCTGTACCCCCCGACTTCCCAGGCGGAGCGAGGGGACACCTGCCGCGCGTGGCAGGAGGATCCGTGCCACCCCACCCACGCCCGCGGCCCGACGGTCACTCCTCGGCGAACAGCTCCGCGGCGTCCGTGACGTGCACTGCGCGCTGGGCCCAGACCTCCAGTTGGTCCAGCTCCGTACAGGCGTCCACTTGCTCTCGAACGGACTCGCTCACCGGAATGCCACGCCATTCCAGGACCCGCAGCACCATCTCTGCGCACTGCTGGATCCGGCCTTCCTCACGCCCTTCCTCGCGCACCTGCTCCGCCAACGGGTGCCGCCAGAAGTACTGGATCGCCGTCATCAGGTCCCTCCACATCTGCTTCGCCTGGGGATCGACCAGGCACGAGTCGACGAACTGCACGAAGACCGCGGCACTGTCGCGGTCGATGGTCTGCACGGCGGCTGCCAGCGACTCCAGTATGGCCGGGGCGTGCCGCCCCCGCCCGTGTGTCATGGCCGACAGCACCGCAAGGGGTACGTCCCGCACCGCCTCCCGCTCATCCGCGATCACCGGCACGTTCTCCGGCCCCAGCACCAGCGGCCGCACCGTCAGCGACTCCCATCCCCGCAGGCCGAGCTGGATCGGCTGCGCCGCCCATTTCGCCGTCGCGCTGCTCTGCGTGATCACGATGAGCACCGGCTCACACCGGTACTTCTCGTAGAGGTAGGACAGGTAATACGGCCAGCTCCCCCGCTTACGGTCGTCCGGCTGCCCCTGCGATTCGACGACCAGAAGATACGTCCCCTCGTCCGTCTCCGCCCGCAGCAGCGTGTCCACCCGGCGCTCGACCGGCTCGATCTCCGTCAGGTCCACGTTCATCGCGGCGATTTCCCGCGTCCCGGAACTTCCGCCGAGGGAGCTGGAGTCGCGTGTGCAGCACCGGCTGCGGCGCAAGGCTGTCCTGGACGGCAAACCGTTCGACGCCATCATCCACGAGGCGGCACTGCGCATCATGGTGGGCGACCGCGCAGCTTCGCGAGCCCAGCTGAGCGAGGTGCTCGAAGCCTCCGAGGCGGACAACGTAACCGTGCGGGTCATCCCCTTCACCGAGGAGGGATTCGCGGGCGCGGCGAGCGCCATGCTGTACGCGGGCGGCGCCGTGTCCAAGCTGGACACCGTGGTGCGGGACGGACCGAACGGCGCCGCCTACGTCGACTCCGAGGGCCAACTCGGCGCTCTTCGAACACTTCTCCGTACGCTGGAAGCCGCGTCGCTCAACCCCGACAGGTCCCGAGACCTGATCAACCGCGTGGCGAAGGAACTGTGATGTCCGTTCCCGGCAGGTGGCAGAAGTCGCCCTACTCAAGCTTCGGCGACGGCGACTCCTGCGTAGAGATAGCGGCCTCCCCCACCCGCATATCCGTCCGCGACTCCAAGGACCCCACCGTCGGCACCCTCACCTTCCCGCCTGCGTCCTTCGCCCTCTTCGTCGCAGCCCTCAAGGACGTACCGCGCCCCTAGTTGCGCAGCATCACCACGAGCAGCACCACCAGTGCGATCAGGAGCGCGGCGCCCAGCGATGCCAGGGTGATCTTCAGTGCGCTGTACGGCCGTTCGCCGATGACCTCGCCGGTGCGGGCGTTGACCATGACCGGCCATGCCTTGCCGGCGTGGAGGTAGGTCAGGAACCAGACCGGCAGCAGCACCAGCTTGTAGGTGAGGCCGCTGTAGGCGGTGGAGACCGAGTGCACCCGCTGTTCGTCGCCGCCGATGTCCCGCCGGCAGTCGGCACGGATCACCGGTGCCATCCGCGCCTTCGCCGACTCCAGGCCGGCCTCCGGCTCGACGTCGTACCGGACGGTGCGGAAGCCCGCCAGGTACTCCTCCTGGTAGGGAACCGTCTCCTCCAGCGGCCAGGGGGTCAGCTTGTCCAGTTCCTTCACCGGTACCTGGCCGCTGCCCGGCACCAGTACGTCGTCGAAGAACCGGTCGACCGTCCCGGACGTGTGGTGCCAGCGGGTGTGCCGCACCCGCCGGGTGTTGCCCTCGGAGTCCTCTTCCTCCACCCAGTAGTGCTCGCCGCGTTCGCCGGTGTAGTGGGTGGTGGTCTGCGCGTCGTACGTCCAGTGCGGCAGGTAGCTGCCGCGGAAGGTCTCCGCCTCGGTGACCTTCTTCAGTTCGTCGGGCGCGAACCAGCGCGACCTGGTCCACTTCGCCAGCGCCGCACGGGCCTGGTCACGGTCCACTCCGAAGGGCAGCACCGCCTCGGGCACCACGCGTTCGGTGCCGGCGGCGTCGGAGACCAGCGGCGTGGCGCAGAACTGGCACGTGTCGCTGAGCGTGTCGCTCTCGGTCACCGCGTGGCAGCCGGGGCAGGTGTACACCTTCGTCCGGCCGGGCGCCACGGCCCGCCGGGGCAGCGCGGCCAGCTCCTCGATCGGGTGCTCGGTCACCTGTCGCGGTATCGGCGTGATGTCCTGCTCGTGCCTGCAGTACGGGCAGCGCAGCGCGTAGGTCCCGGGCGCGTATTCGCTGACCCCGCCGCACGCCTCGCACTGGAACGCCCGGTCGGGCGCCGGCACGACGTCCTGATCCGTCAACTCGGTTCTCCGTTCTCAGCCCTGCGGGGGCAGCGGCGGCGGGACGTCGGCGAGCAGTGAAGCGAGCTCCGGCACCTGGTCCGCGGGCTGCCAGGCGGCCTGCCCGGTGCGCCAGACCAGCGTGGTCCGGTTCAGGTTGCCGGCCGCCACCTGCCCGGCCAGCGCGCTCTCGTCGTACGGGCCCTGCTGCTGTCCGCCGACCGCGATGAACCAGCGGGGCGCGGTGGGCAGCGGCGGCGGGACCGCGGCAGGGGCCGTACCGGACGTGCTCTGCACGATCCGCTGGCCCAGCGCCATGCCCACACCGAGACCGAGGGCGTCGCCGCCGGTGCCGGGGTTGGCGGCGGCGAGCGGGATCGCGTCGGCCGCCTGGAGCTTGGCGTAGTCGTCGAGGTTGCCGGTGACCGCCATCCGGGAGCGGGTGTCGATCGCCGCCTCGACCTCCGGCGGGACGCTGATGTTCTCGATGTAGAACCGGGGGATGGCGATACCGGTGGCGGACAGCTCCAGGGTCAGCGCCTTGGCCAGCTGCTGCCCGATGCCGTCCTGGCGGGCGGCGAGGTCGAGCAGCGGTACGCCGGAGGCGCCGAGCGCGGAGCCCAGCTTGGAGACGATCAGCCGGCGCAGGTGCTCGCCGACCTCCTCGGTGCGGAACTGCGGGTCGGTGCCGCCGAGTTCGCGCAGCAGCGCGGCGGCGTCCACCACCTGGGCGGCGAAGGTGCCGAAGGCACGGACCCGGACCATGCCGAACTCGGCGTCCCGCAGGATCACCGGGTTCTGGGTGCCCCACTTGAAGTCGGTGAACTGCCGGGTGGTGACGAAGTAGACCTCGGCCTTGAACGGCGACTCGAAGCCGTGCTTCCAGCCCTTCAGGGTGGACAGGACCGGCATGTTCTGGGTCGACAGGGTGTACGTGCCCGGCTGGTAGACGTCGGCCAGCCGGCCCTCGTTGACGAAGACGGCCACCTGCGACTCGCGCACCACGAGCCGGGCACCCATCTTGATCTCGTTGCCATAGCGCGGAAAGCGCCACACGATGGTGTCCCGGCCGTCGTCGGTCCACTCGATGATGTCGATGAACTCACCGCGGATGCGGTCCATCAGCCCCACAGCAACCCCCCCACTCCGCGCGGCAATCAAACGATCAGCCGACAGTATGCCCATACGGTCGGCGCGGCTACGGGCGCGCCCGGCCGGGCGCGCCCGCGTCACCGCCTCACTTCCACGGCGCGTTGAACGCCCGACCCGGTACCGGCTTGGCGATCAGAGCGACCGGGACGAAGAAGTTGACCTGGCCGATCACGAACATCAGGGTGGCCAGGGCCTTCGGTTCGTACACCTCGGCCGCCTGGGCGTAGAGGTCGTCGGGGACCCGTTCGCCGTGCGCCGGAGGCGTCAGCACGGCCTCCGTCAGGGCCAGGGCCGCCCGCTCCGCCGCCGTGAAGTACGGCGAGTCCTGCCAGGAGGACACGGAGGTGATCCGCTCCTCCGTCTCCCCGGCCTTCCGCAGGAAACCCGTGTGCAGGACGGTCAGGTAGGTGCTGCCGACGATCTGACCGGCCCGCAGCTGGACCAGGCTGATCGTGGGGCGCGGTACCGAGCCGTTGCCGGTGACCCGGAACAGTGCCGCCGACACGTCCGCCAGCTCGGGGACGAGCTGCGCGGGGTCGTCGGACATCCGGGGGGTCGTCGGAACCTCTGCCGTGATCGAGCGTGCTTCCATCGTCGTCTCCTCGATGAGCGCTGTCGTGTCGCTGTCACCGCACTGACGGAGCGGAACGCGGAAATGTGACCGGCGCGGGAGCCGCTGTGGATCCGGTGGTCGTCGCCCGGGCCTCACCCCAGGTCGGCCGCGATGCCGGACGCGGCCTTGCGCAGCGGCGGCAGGAGTCCCTCGACGTCGGCGTGGCCGAGCCGGGTGCCCGGCGCCGAGACGGTGATCGCGGCCACGCACAGCCCGGCGGAGTCCCGGACCGGCACGCCGACCGCGTGCACCTCGGTGACGCTCTCGTCGAAGTTGAGCGCGTATCCCCGGGCCCGGCAGACGGCCAGGTCGGCCAGGAGGGCGTCGACGTCGGGGAGGGTGTGGTCGGTCAGGCGGCCGAGACCCTGCGGATAGCGCATCCGTACCGCCTCGGGGGGCAGTTCGGCGAGCAGTGCCTTGCCTCCGGCCGCGCCGTACGCGGCCAGGTGGTCGCCCGTGCGCGGCGCGACCCGCAGGGTGCGCGGGCCTTCCAGCCCGTCGAGGAAGAAGGCGTCGGGTCCGTCGAGGACCAGCAGGTTGGCCGTCTCCCGGGTGGCGTCGCGCAGCGCCTCCAGGTGGCTGCGCGGCTCGGCCTTCGGCATGCAGAACCTCATCGGGGAGACCGGCGCCGTGCTCTCGCCCGCCGTCGGCGGAGTGCTCCGCGACCGGACCGGCGGCTGGACGGCGGCGGTGTGGCTGGACGCGGCGATCATCGTCGCCGGGTTCTGCCTGCTGACAGCGGTACGCGACCCGCGCCGCGGCAGCGGCAGCGGCAGCGGCAGCGGCAAGTCGGCCTGACGGGCGCCGAGTCCCAGGGCCTCCTCGTCACGGAAAGGGAACCCCACACCATGCGCACTGTGCGAGACGCCGCCTTCGACGTCCTGCGCCTGCACGGCCTCACCACCCTCTTCGCCAACCCGGGTTCGACGGAGGTGGCGCTGCTCTCCGACCTCCCCGACGACCTCGACTTCGTCCTGGCGCTGCACGAGGGGTCGGTGGTCGGCGCCGCCACCGGCTGGGCCCTCGCCCGGAGCGAACCCGCCCTGGTCCTGCTGCACACCACGGCCGGGCTCGGCAACGCCGTCGGCGCGCTGGCCACCGCCCGGGAGAACCGGGCCCCGCTGGTGGTGCTGGTCGGCCAGCAGGACCGGCGCCACCTCGCCCAGGAGCCCTTCCTCGCCGGGCGGCTGGCCGGACTCGCCGGTGACTATCCGGTACGGGTGGAGACGCCGGTGCGCGCCCAGGACGTGCCCGGCGCGATCGGCCGGGCGGCCCACGCGGCGCGCGTCGGGCGGGGCCCGGCGCTGGTGATCGTGCCGATGGACGACTGGGCGCAGCCCGCGGACGGCCTCCCGGTGCCCGCCCCGGGCACGCTGCGGCAGGCCACCGCCGCCGACGCCGGCGCGGTCCGGGAGGTGGCCGCCCTGCTGGACGCGGCCGCGAGCCCGGCGCTGGTCGTCGGAGCCGGTGCGGACGACGCGGCGACCTGGCGGGCGCTCACCGTGCTGGCCGAGCGGCTGCGCTGCCCGGTGTGGCAGGAGCCGTTCGGGGCGCGGGCCGGCTTCCCTCAGGACCACCCGCTGTTCGCCGGGCACCTGCCCGCCGAACGCGGGCGGCTGCGCGCCGCGCTCGCCCCCTACGACCTGGTCCTGGCCGTGGGCGCGCCGGTGCTGCGGCAGAACCCGTACGAGGACGGTCCCCTGACCGGCGGCGGGACGCGGCTGGCCGTCGTCACCGACGACCCGGCCGAGGCCCAGCGGGCGCCCGTCGAGCTGGCCGTCGTCGCGCCGCTGCCGGCGTTCTGCGGCGAGCTGGCCGCCGGGGTGCGGGACCGGTCCGGGGCCCCCATGCCGGTCCTCGGCCGGCCGGCCGCGCCCCGCCCCCCGCGCGAGGGCGAGGAGCTGCGTGCCGCGCAGGTCCTGGCCGCCCTCGCCGAGCGGCTGCCCGCGCACACGGTCCTGGTGGAGGAGACTCCGTCCAGCCGGCCCGACCTGCACGCGCTGGTACCGGCCCGGCAGCCGCTCGGGTTCCTCAGCGCGGCGCAGGGCGGGCTCGGTTTCGCGCTGCCCGCCGCGATCGGGATCCGGATGGCCGCCCCGGAACGGCCGGTGGTCGCGGTCGTCGGCGACGGGTCCTCGCTCTACCAGATCCAGTCCCTGTGGACGGCGGCCCACTACGGCGTCGGCGCGCTCTTCGTCGTGCTGGCCAACGGCCGCTACGCGGTCATGGACCAGCTCGCCGACCGGCACGGCGGCAAGCCGCCCTGGCCGGCCTTCGAGGAGGTCAGCGTCTGCGGACTGGCCCGCTCGCTGGGCTGCCCGGCCCGCCGGGTGACCGGCTGGGCCGAGCTGCTCGCCGAGCTCGACACGCTGCTGCCGGACCTGGCGCACCGCAGCGCACCACTCCTCCTTGAGGTGGCCGTGCGCCCCGACCGGCCGCTCGCCCCCGGGGCACACCCCGCACCCCAGGAGCTCGCATGACCGTCACCCGTGGCCTGCTGAGGCGTCGCGGCTTGTCGCGCCCGCGCGGTGGCCGCACCTGGATACAGCCCCGCGCCCTCTACGGGACGGTGCGCTCAGGCCGGGCCCGCGACCGCCGCCAGCCGATGCACGTCCTTGGCCGAACCCGTGACGCCCGACAGGAACCCCTGCGCCCTCGGTGACGCGTTCTCCGTCAGCCATGCCGGGTCGATGTCGCAGACGGCCACGCGGACGCCGGTGCCGGCCAGGGCCAGCGGGAGGGTGTGCACGACCGTCGAGGGGAAGCTGAGGATCGTACGGCCGATGGGGCCGCGGCGGGCGATCAGTTCCAGGGGGAGGTCCGGGCGGACTATCTCCAGGCCCGTCTCGGCCGCCAGGCGGTGGAGTTTCTCGGTGCTCTCGCGGCGGTGCGCGAAGTAGCGGGTCGCGCCATGCGCCTTGGCCAGGGTCTGGACGGCCTCCAGGTAGCGGTCACCGTCCACGACGCCCGTCTCCACCAGGGAGGTGCCCACCATGTCGGCGCCCTTGGTGATGCGCGGCGGCCCGAAGCGGGCGCGGGTCCAGCCGAAGTCGCTCGCGGTGACCGTCACGCCGGCCGGCGTCTCCGTCACCGGCATGGAGGAGAAGACCTCCACCCGGCGGCCGCCGCTCGGCGTGAGGCGGCGGCGTGCGGAGGAGGAGACCGGCGCGAAGAGCAGGTCCCGGGCGCCGGGCCGGCCGCCCTTGCGGTGCCAGCGGACCAGGCGTTCGCCGCGCGCCAGCTGGGCGACGAACTCCATCGTGGCCGTGCCGTCGTCGACCACGACCAGGTCACGGGCGCGGGTGATGGTCAGGAGCAGTTGTACGTAGCGGGAGAACGGGTCTCCCATCACGATGCGGTCGGCCCGGCGGAGGGAGCCCGCCAGGCCGCCGATCGTCTGGAAGGGGGCGGCGGTACCGCCCCGTGCCTCCTCCCAGCGGACCCGGTACCCCTCGTCCCGGGCCAGGTCCGCCATACGGCGCAGCTGGCCCCGGGTCATGGGGTCCGTCGGGGACAGGACGACGATCGTGAGCTCCATGCCGGGTGCGGATATGCCGGTTGCCGGGCGCCGTACCTGTCCTGGTACGGCCGGCACGGGGTCGGCCGCCCCGCGCAGGGCGTGGACATGCGCCCACTCCAGCACGTTCAGCAGCTGCACCGGACTCTCGACGAACGCGAGTGTGGGGGGGCCGGCGTTCCCGGCGCGGAGGCTCATCGACGTACGACCGTCCCGTCGTCGTAACAACAGAGGTGTCAGACCTGGACCGGCTCGCCGGCGGCCGCGGCGATCTCCGCCTCGGCGACGACGCCGCTGACGCGGCGCAGCTTCTTCATCGGGCCGAGCTCGGAGTCGTAGACCTTCTTGACGCCGTCGCCGAGGGACTCGGAGATGATGCGGATGTCGCGGACCAGACGCTGCAGGCCCTGCGGCTCCACCGAGGCGGCCTGGTCGGAGCCCCACATGGCGCGGTCGAGGGTGATGTGGCGCTCGACGAAGGTGGCGCCGAGCGCGACCGCGGCGAGGGTGGTCTGCAGACCCGTCTCGTGGCCGGAGTAGCCGATCGGGACGTTCGGGTACTCCTTCTCCAGCGTGTTGATCACGCGGAGGTTCAGCTCCTCGGCCTTCGCCGGGTAGGTGGAGGTGGCGTGGCACATGAGGATGTTCTCGGAGCCGAGGACCTCGACCGCGTGGCGGATCTGCTTCGGGGTCGACATGCCGGTGGAGAGGATGACCGAACGGCCGGTGGCGCGCAGCGCCTTCAGCAGCTCGTCGTCCGTCAGGGAGGCGGAGGCGACCTTGTGGGCGGGGACGTCGAACTTCTCCAGGAAGGCGACGGCCTCGGTGTCCCACGGGGAGGCGAACCAGTCGATGCCCCTGGTCCTGCAGTACTCGTCGATCTGGCGGTACTCGTCCTCACCGAACTCCACGCGGTGGCGGTAGTCGATGTAGGTCATGCGGCCCCAGGGGGTGTCGCGCTCGATGTCCCACTGGTCGCGCGGGGTGCAGATCTCCGGGGTGCGCTTCTGGAACTTGACGGCGTCGCAGCCGGCCTCGGCGGCGACGTCGATCAGCTTGAAGGCGTTCTCCAGCTCACCGTTGTGGTTGATGCCGATCTCGCCGCAGATGTAGACGGGCCGGCCGGGGCCGACCTCACGGGAACCGAACTGGCGCAGGCGGGAGGTGCTCATGACTGTGGGATGTCCTTACTTCGGGAGGGATTCGAGAGAGGGGCCGAGGATCCAGCTGGCGATCTCTCGGATCGCGCCGTCACCGCCGGGGAGGGTGGTGACCGCGCGTGCGGCGCCGCGTACGACGTCGTGGGCGCTCGCGACCGCCACGGGCCAGCCGGCTACGGCGAAGCACGGGAGGTCATTGACGTCGTTTCCGACGTAGAGCACGCGCTCGGGCGCGATGCCCTGCTCCTCGCACCACTGCTTGAGCGCGAGGTCCTTGCGGTCGATGCCGTGCAGGACCGGAACCTGTAGCTTCCGGGCCCGGGCGGCGACGACCGGGTTCTGCTCCGTGGAGAGGATCAGCATCCGCAGCCCGCTCCTGCGCAGGGCGGCGATGCCGAGTCCGTCGCCGCGGTGCACGGAGACGAACTCCTTTCCGTCGGCGTCGATCAGCACCCGGTCGTCGGTCTGGGTGCCGTCGAAGTCCAGTACGACCGCGTCGACGTCGTCGGCGGTCGGCAGCGCGCCGGGGCGGTCCGCGTCGAAGAGCGGGGCCAGGGCGCGGGCGCGGGCGAGCTCGTGGTGGTCGTCGATCTCCAGGACGCGCGCCGGGTCGGTCCGCACCAGTTCGGTGTGGCCGAAGAAGCGGTGCTGGTGCTCGCGGAAGCCGTCGGCGCGCATCGCGTAGGCGGCGCCGGTCTCCAGGAAGTCCTGGGGGCGGTCCTGGCGGCGCGGGCGGAACGACTTGTCGTGGTTGACGCCGAAGCCGCCGCTCGCCAAGGCCTCGTCCGCGCCCACCGGCACCGGGGCGTGCACCTCGTCGCGCCAGACGAAACCGTGGAAGGGAGCGACGGTCAGGGCCGTGTCGGCGCCGTTCTCGACGATCGCGCCGACCACCCCGTCGATGTCCTCGCGGACGATGAACGGGCTGGTGCACTGGACGAGGAGCACGACGTCGACCGTGGCGCCGTGCAGCGCCTCGTGGGCGTCCATGGCGTGCAGGACGGCGGCCTCGGAGGTGGCCGTGTCGCCGGCGATGGCGGCGGGGCGCAGCACGACCTCGGCGCCGGCCGAGCGGGCGGCGGCGGCGATGGCCTGGTCGTCGGTGGAGACGACCACGTCGGTGACCAGGCGGGAGGCGACGCACTCGCGGACCGCGCGGGCGACCAGCGGGACGCCGCCGACCGGGGCGAGGTTCTTGGCGGGGACGCCCTTGGAGCCGCCCCGGGCGGGGATCACGGCGAGGACGCGGGGCACTACGGCCCCTTCGGGGTGGGACATCGGCTCAGTTCCTTCGGACGCTTGGAGCGGGGCTCCTTGACGCGGGATCCGGTCGCTCACAGCTCTCCCATTCGTCGGATCACGGGGGCGACCCGCTGGACGCCGTGGCGGTAGGCGCCGCGTGCGGCCCGGCGCACGATCTGGCGGACGGGGCCCGGGGCCCTGTCGGCGGCGGGCGCGCCCGGGAGCGGGACGCCGTCGGGGCCGAGGTGGTGGCGGGCCAGGACGCCGGGCAGGTAACCGGACGCGGTCTCGGGTGTGTAGTACGGGTTCAGCGGGGGCAGCCCGCCCGGCCGTGCCAGCAGCTTCGCGATGCGTTCGCGGGCCGCGTCGAAGGCGGTGGCGTAGCTGCCGTCGGCGGCGACGCCCTGCCGTGAGACCCACTCGGCGTCGGGCACCGGGCGGTGTCCGGCGTCGAGCTGGTCCCAGGAGGCGAGGCAGCCGGAGCCGACGAAGTGGTGGTTGCCGAGCGCCTCGCGGATGCCGAGGTCGGTGAGGACGACGGTGGGGATCCGGCGGTGCAGGGACTCCAGGGCGGCCGTCGAGCTCATCGTGACGAGCAGGTCGGTGCGGTCGAGGACCTCGCCCATGTGGCCGTAGACCAGCCGGAAGTTGGCGGGCACGTCCTTGCCCTGGACCAGCTTCTGGTACGGCAGTTCCTCGATGTGGGTGGTGTGCTCGCCGGGCTTGGAGCGCAGCTTGAGCAGCACCTCCCGCTCGGGGTGCCTGCGGGCGTGCGCGATCAGCCGGTCGAGCAGGTAGGTGCGGTCCTTGCGGCTGTCCGGGACCGAGGGCTGGGCGGCGAACACGACGGTGTACGGGTTGTGTTCGCCCTCGTAGGGCGCCCCGCCGAGGAACGGCAGCGCGACCTCGGTCACCGACGAGGAGTCGGCGCCGACCCCGTCGTACACCGCCCGGAACCGGTCGGCGTCCTGGCGGGAGTTGGCGAGGACGAGGTCCGCGCCGTGCCGCAGCAACAGGCCGTCGGCGAGCTTCTCGTAGACGACGCCCACGTAGCCGGTGACGACGACGGGCCGCTTCCCGCGGCCGGCCCAGGCGCTGCGCAGCCCGTGCAGCATGGCCTGCGTGCCGCCGCCGACGAGGGAGAGGACCAGGATGTCGTAGGACTCCTGTTCCATCTCTCGCAGGAACTCGACGGCCGTCACCTCGCGGAGCGAGTCCGCGTGGACGCCGACCTCCTGGAGCTGGCGGGCGGTCGGGGTGGCACGGCCGCGCAGGAGGTAGCCGTCGAGCCGGGCGTCCGAATCATCGGTTTCTTTGGGGATCAGGCGCTTCGCGGTGAGCGCCCCCCACTTCCACCGGGTGTCGGAGTCCGCCAGGACGGCCACCCGCAGGGACTTCGTTGCACTTGCTGGCACATCGAAGACGCTAGGAAGCCATTCCGAGGAACTCCCCAACCCGAATCCAACAAAAGGTTAACAACACGTCTCCGGATGGGGAATCAGCTCGGGATAAGCGCTCAAAATCATCTGGTTCACAGCTTCGCCACGCGTCGTTCACCTGGATTCAAGGAGACAGACAAGACGGATGACGGGCGTCCCCCTAACGTCCTTCACGTGGTCAAGCTCTCCGTCATCGTGCCGTTCTACAACGTGCAGCAATACGCCCCCGACACCCTGAGGAGCCTGCGCGCGAACGCGCGTGAGGACTTCGAATTCATTCTCGTCGACGACTGCTCGACCGACGGGACACCGGAGATTCTCGCGCGGGCCGAGCGCGAACTCCCCGGCGCGGTCCATGTCAGACACGAGCTGAACGGAGGGCTGGCCACCGCGCGCAACACCGGCATCGACAAGGCGCGCGGCGAGTACGTGACCTTCCTGGACGGCGACGACTGGCTGGCGCCCGGCTACTACCCCCAGCTGGTCGAGGCGATCGAGTCGCTGGGCTGCGACTTCGTCCGCACCGACCACGTGCAGTGCACGGCGCGCGCCCGGGTCGTGCACCGGGTGCCGGTCGGCCGCCGCAACGTCGTGCTGAACCCGCGGGAGGCCATCCTGCCCGCCGACCGGTCCACCTCCGTCGACTACGCCTACGCGTGGGCGGGCGTCTACCACCGCCGTCTGGTGGACCAGGGGCTCGTGCATTTCACCGACGGGCTGCGCACGGCCGAGGACCGGCCGTGGATCTGGAAGTTGCACCGGGAGGCCGCGTCCTTCGCGGCGGTGAACCTGCTCGGTGTCTTCTACCGGCGTGGCGTAGCCTCTTCGCTCACACAGATCGGCGACGTCCGTCAGCTCGATTTCATTCGCGCGTTCGACCAGGTGATCGAGGAAACGGCGCAGGACGCCGACGCGAAGGAACTCCTGCCGAAGGCCGTCCGCACGTATTGCGCCATCATTTCCCATCATCTGGGATCCATCGAAAGGTTCGAGCCCGCGGTGGCGAAGAAGCTGAAATCCATGAGTGCGGCCGCACTGCGGCGCATGCCGCAGGACGTGCTGGGCGAGGCCCTGGACTCCATGGACCTCCAGCGCGCCACCACGCTGCGCCGGCTGCGCCGCCGTCCCGCCCCCGCGGGAGCCGCCGCGTGACCACCCAGATCTTCCAGGCGTCCACCCTCTACGGCACGGCCACCCTCGCCGCCGCCCTGGACTCCGGCGCCTTCCGCCCGGCCGACCGGCGCATCCTGCTGGTCTGCAACAATGCGGCGACCCCCGAGACCACCCCGGGCCTGGACCAGGCACCGGGGTTCGAGCGGCTGCGCGACCGCTTCGACGACGTGATCTCGTACAACGAGACGATCTTCCCGTTCCACCCGGGCGGCTGGGCTCCGCGCCCGGAGGACTTCCCGCTGTGGGAACGCTTCCTGCGCCACGAGTGGCAGCTGGGCGACGACGACGTCGAGATCGCCGTCGAGTCGATCCAGGTCAATCCCTCGCTCAGCCTCACCCAGATCTTCAACGGCGCTCCGGTCACGGTCTACGCCGACGGCCTGATGAGCTACGGCCCGACCCGCAACAAGATCGACCCGCTGGTCGGCACCCGTGTCGACCGCGTCCTCCACCTCGACCTGGTGCCCGGCCTGAAGCCGATGCTGCTCACCGAGTTCGGCGTCGACGGCGAGGTCGTGCCGACCGCGGCGTTCACCAAGGTACTGGCCGAACTCGCCCCCAGCGGAGACGAGTTGCCCGCGATCGAGGAACCGGCCCTGCTGCTCGGCCAGTACCTGTCCGCGCTCGACATCCTCACCCCGGAGCAGGAGGAGAACCTGCACGTCCGGATGTTGCAGGGCGCCGTCGGACTCGGCCACACCAAGGTCGTCTTCAAGCCGCACCCCTCCGCCCCGGCCCGGTTCGCCCGCACCCTGGAGCAGGAGGCCGAGAAGCTCGAGGTCGACCTCACGGTCCTGGACACCACGGTCCTCGCCGAGGTGCTCTACCAGCGCATGCGTCCCGCTCTGGTCGTCGGCTGCTTCTCCACCGCGCTGCTCACCGCGTCCGCGCTGTACGGCCTGCCGACCGCCCGCGTCGGCACCGACACCCTCCTCGACAGGCTCACGCCGTACGAGAACAGCAACCGCGTCCCGGTCACCGTCGTGGACGCGCTGGTGCCCGAGCTCACCGACCGCAGGGCGGTCGAGGAACAGCGTCCGCGGATGAGCGTGGCGGCGCTCGGCGAGCTGATCCGCGCGGTGGGCTTCGCCATGCAGCCGAAGATCTACCCGCAGCTGCGCGCCGAGACCGAGCACTATCTCAGCAAGCACCAGAGCGGTACTGCCAAGCGCTACTTCAAGCGCAAGCGGCTGACCTCCCTCGGTCTGCCCGGTGGCATCCCGGGACGGCTCGCCTTCATCCCCCGCAACGCCACGGCCCGGCGGATGGTCCGCCGGGCCCGGGCACTGCAGAAGGCCGTCAAGCGCTGAGAAGCGGTGCCGCACCGCACCGCACCGGGAAGAGGCGCCGTCGCAGCCCCTCGTTTTCACAAGGTATGAAAATCCTGTGAGAGCGAGGGGCTTCTTACTTGCTCACTTCCCGCTTTTGTCCCGCCGCACAACCCGATGTCTCCCAGAGTTCACCCAAGGTTCCCCATCGGTTCGATCCCCGGCCGAACGAGGTCGTATTTCATTCACTCACATAAAGGTTCGGGTGTGATCACGGTAAAAACTGACCGCCCCACTGCAGATTGATTGCGTCCATGCGTATCGCTGTGTTTGTCGAGAACCGCAACGGTGTCGGTCTCGCCTCGGAGATCATGAAGGCGCCGGGAGCCGAGGCACACTCCTTCCACTTGGTCACGGCAGACCGGGACGGCGATGTCGCCGGATGGATCGAGCAGGAGGCGGCGGCCCGCTTCGACGACCTCAAGGTGCACAACCTCTTCCAGGTCGAGGAGCCGATCAGCGGCGACGAGTTCCTGGAGGAGGTCGGCCGCCGCGTCCGCGCCTACACCGCGCAGGAGCGCGTCGACCGGCTGGTGTTCTTCAACGACCAGTCGCAGCGCGGCCGCCGGGTGGCCGGCGAACTGCGCGACACGCTGCCGCTGGTCCTCGTGCAGGACGGGCACCTGGACTTCCACTTCAAGCGGACCGACCCGGGCCTGCGCGACCAGAACTGGTACTACGGCTCCTCGTCCCCCGCCGCCGTCTGCGTGTGGGGCCCGGCGACCGCCCAGCACCTGATGTTCCGCTCCGCGGACAGCAACGTGCCCGTCCACATCACCGGCGCGCTCGGCCACAGCGACGACCCCCAGCTGCTGCGTGCGGCCCGCTCCGCCGCCCACCGGCACACCAAGGGCGCCGACGAGCCGCTGCGCATCGTCGTCCTCGACCAGCCGCTCAGCGACCAGCGCAAGCTCTCCAGGAAGGACCACCGGGAGCAGCTCACCGAGCTGTGCGCGGCGCTCACCGGCTTCGGCGAGGTGGAGATCAAGCCGCACCCCTCCACACTCCGCGGCCACCTCGACTGGCTGGGGACCCTGCCGGACGTGACCGTGCTCGACGAGAGCGCGCTCCTGGACGCCGGGTCCCTCGACGGCTACGACCTCGCGATCACCTTCTTCTCCACCACCTACCTGCAGACGCTGCGGGCCGGCACGCCGCTCGTCCTGTTCAGCCCGCCCGCGCTGAACATCGTCTTCCCGACGCTCAACCACCCGCTGCTGCGCAACGTCGGCACGGTCGGCGAGCTCGTGGACGTCACCGCCGAACTACAGCGCACGGGCAAGTTCACGCCCAACGCGCACGGTGAGCCCGTCGAGCACTTCATCACCTTCCACGACGACGTCCCCTCCCGCGTCCTGCGCCGTATCGAGGAGGCCGAGGTCCCGGCCGCGCGGCCCGCGCCCCGCCGGCCCGCGCCCGTCGAGGAGGCGGCCGGGGGCTCCCGCGCCGACCGGGCCCTGCGCGCCGTCGAGGAGCGGCTCAACCGGCCGCGCTCGCTGGCCGTGCTGGGCCTGGGGTTCTCCTACGTCACCGGTGTGGCGATCCCCGTGCTCACCTACACCCAGGCGCTGCTCGCCCAGAACCCGGTCGACATCCGCTACTTCGACCTCGGCGTGTACACGCGCACCGAGGACGTGCTGGCCGACCTGGCGGAGGCCGAGGTCGTCCTGATCAACAGCCTCGCCCCGTTCTGGCGTTCGCCGCTCGCCAACGAGCTGACGGAGGCGCTGGTCGCCCTGGGCCGCTCCGTGGTGGTGTACGCCCACGAGACCGAGTACGTCATGAACTTCGAGGGCGAGCAGCACGCGCTGCGGCACGCCGAGATGGTCAAGGTGCTGCCCAAGGTCAAGGTGCTGTGCGTCTCCACCGCCCAGGCCGACATGTTCCGGCAGCTCGGCGTGAGCGACCCGGTCGTCGTCTACAACACCGTCCCGCAGGACACCCACCGCACCCTGGCCCGGCGGACGCCCGGGGAGCGGCCGCGGATCGTGATGGTCGGCTCGATGCAGGACCGCAAGGGCCTCGACCTGTTCTCGCGGGTCGCGGAACTCGCCTACACGCAGGGCCTGCCGTGGGAGTTCGCGTGGATCGGCCACAAGACCTGGCGGATCAGTTCCTCGACGCTGCTGTCCGACCGCGTCGAGTGGATGGGAGCGCTCTCCCGCGACCGGGTGCGCGAGGAGCTCGCCGACTCCGACGTGTTCTTCCTGTCCAGCATGGACGACCCGATGCCGCTGTCGGTGGTGGAGGCGGTGCAGCAGCGGCTGCGTACCGTCACGTACCACCGGGTGGGCTCTCGCGAGGTGCTGGAGGGGGTGCCCGGCTACCGGTCCTTCGCCGAGTACACGCCCGCGGCGGCGCTGGACGCGCTGCGGCGCGTGCTGGAGGAGGAGGTGGCGGAGGACGAGTACCAGGACGTCGAGGAGCTGTTCGACATCTCCGCCTTCACCGCCCGGATGACGACCGCGCTGAACCTGGCCGGCCCCGGGGGCGTCGCACGCGCCCTGCCCGCCGCCGTCGCGGCCGACGCCCCCGAGGGGCAGGAGCCGGACGGCGAGACGGCCTATGCCGAGGGCCCGTTCTCCGCGGTGCTCTCCCGGCACGCCAAGTACCTCAACGAGGACTTCACCCGGCACTTCACGGCCGGCCGGCAGGACGAGGCGCTGCGCGTGGGCTGGGAGATCCTGCGCCGCAGACAGCCGGTGGACGTGCTCATCGGCATGGCCGAGATACGGGCCTCGCGCGGCGAGACCGACGGGGCGCTCCGGCTGCTGTCGGCCGCGGCCATCGCGGGCGGCGACCGGGGCCGGGTGTGGTCGGAGATCTCCCGCGTGGCCGGGGACCTCGGCGCCCGGGGCAAGGCGATACGCCAGCTGGCCCGCAAGGAGTCGATCCGCATCGAGCTGTCCAACCGCTCGGCCCGGCTGCTGAAGTCCGACTGAGCGCTCGTACGACCCGTCGTTCGCCGGCCGATCGCATGGCCGGCGAACGAACAAATACATACCGTCATATGAATTATCGGGGCCACCGTCTGTGGTATTCCGGTGATTCACCCAGGTGACGGCGGTGCACCTCCTTCGTACCGGCGATGTCCGAGCCGATCGGATGATTAGCGGCCTGTCCCCGGGTAGGCGTCCCGGACCATGCCACTCGCATCCCCCCCACTGCCCTCACCGCCTGCACGGATCACGGCCGTTCCGGCCCCACCCGGACGGCCCCGCCCCCGCCTCCTCGCCCTCGACGGACTGCGGCTCGCCGCCGCGCTGATGGTCTGCCTCTACCACTACGCCGGCCGCGGCGGCGTCGTCTCCGCCTCCTGGCACCAGAACCCCGACCACGTCTTCCCGACCCTGTCCAGGGCGGCCGTCTACGGCTGCCTCGGCGTCCAGTTCTTCTTCGTCATCAGCGGCTTCGTGATCTGCATGAGCAGTTGGGGCCGCTCCCTCGGCGACTTCTTCCGCTCCCGGGTCGCCCGCCTCTACCCCGCGTACTGGGTCGCCCTCGCGCTGATCACCGGGGCGTCCGTGGCACTGCCGGCGGTGGTGCACCCGGTGCGGCTCGACGAGTTCCTGGTCAACCTGACCATGCTGCAACAGCCGCTCGGGGTGCCCCGCGTGCTCGGCGTCTGCTGGACCCTCTGGGTCGAGGTGCGCTTCTACGCCCTGTTCGCGCTCCTCGTGGTCCTGCCGGGCGTCACCTACCGCAGGGTGGTGCTGTTCTGCTCGGTGTGGACCATGGCCGCCGTCCTGTCCACCGCGACCGGAGGCGCCTGGGCCGAGCTGGTCGTGATGCCCGCGTACGCGCCGTACTTCGTCGGCGGCCTGGCCCTCTACCTCGTCCACCGCTTCGGCCACGGACTGCTGCCCTGGGGGATCGTGGCGCTCTCCTGGATCCTCGGCATGCGCACGGCGACGCAGGGCCTGTGGCACCCGGGCTCGCCCCGTGACCCGTACGTCGTGATGCTCCTCGTCACCCTCGCCTTCGCCGCCGTCGCCGCGGTGGCGGCCGGCTGGACGCGCTGGGCGGCCTGGCCCTGGCTGACCACCGCCGGGGCGCTGACGTACCCCTTCTACCTGGTACACGAACACCTGGGCTGGTTCGTGATCCGGGTCCTGCACCGGGCGTGGGGGCTGCCGCCGTGGCCGACGCTGGCGGTGACGGTCCTCGGGATGCTGGGGCTCGCCTGGCTCATGCACCGGTTCGTGGAGACTCCCCTCGGACCGCGCCTGAAGCGGGCCCTGAAAAACGCCTGATGCCGATGTTGGCCCGGCGTTCATCTCTGCTTGGGTTTCGGACCGGCGTGGCGGGCAGGCACCTTGGAACCTTGCCTGTGCACAGGTTTTCCGCAGGGATTCCACCGACCGCCGTTCCGTGTACCGAGGGAGTGCCTTCTCCGCATGGCGACAACCACCCAGGAAACGACCCGACCGCCCCGCCGCCTCGACGACGTCCCCGGCTGGTTCCCGGTGCTCGACCAGGTGCTCTTCGACTGGTTCCTGAGCCGCCAGGAGGAGGCCGGAACGCGCGGCGACCTCCTCGAGGTCGGGACCTACATGGGGAAGAGCGCGATCTTCACGGCCCGGCACCTGCGGCCCGGCGAGACGTACACGGTCTGCGACCTCTTCGAGGGCGACGCCCCGGACGACGCGAACCGGGCCGAGTCGACGAAGTCCTACAGCAAACTCACCCGAGGCATCTTCGAGCAGAACTACCTCGCCTTCCACGAGGAACTCCCCCGCATACTGCAGGGCCCCAGCTCCGTGGTCCCCACCGAAGTAGCCCCCGGCTCCTGCCGGTTCGTGCACGTCGACGCCTCGCACCTGTACGAGCACGTGCACGGCGACATAAAGGCAGCGCGTGAACTGCTCGTGCCCGACGGCATCGTGGTCCTCGACGACTTCCGCTCCGAGCACACGCCCGGTGTCTCCATAGCGGCCTGGGAGGCCGTCCTCAACGGCGGACTGAACCCGATCTGCCTCAGCACCCAGAAGCTGTACGGCACTTGGGGCGACGCCGAGCCGGTGCAGGAGGCGCTGATGGAGATGATCAAGCAGCGGACCGACTGCCACCTGAGCACCCAGACGGCGGCCGGCCACCGGATCGTACGGCTGAAGTCCAAGGGGATGCAGGCACCGCAGTTCCCGCCGGCGCGCTACGCGGACGTCCCGGCGGAACCGGAGCCCGCGCCCGCGCCCCGGCCGGCCACCCCCGCCACTCCGCCCCGCCGGCCCAGCCGGGTACGGCGGGTCGCCCGGGACCTGCTGCCGCCGGTGCTCACCCGGGCCATCCGGAAGGCGATGAACTGACCTGCCCCTCGCCCTGAAGGGCGAGGATTCCGGCCTTCTCGACCGGTCGCCCACCCGACTCGGGAACCCGTCCTAGCCCCACCGCGCCTCGATCCCCGCGATGACGATCTCCAGTCCTTCCTCGAAGTGCCGGTCGTAGTCGTCGAAGATCTCCCTGCCCGCCTCCGCCGCCAGTGGGAAGTCGGCCATCAGGCGGGCGCGTTCCTCGACGTCGTACCCCTCCCGGCGCACGCCCGAGAGGGGTACGACGCTCTGTTCCTCGATGACGAAGCCGATGGTGTAGGCGTTCGTCACCATGCCCGCGCGGACCGCCTGGGCGAGGGTGAAGCCGGCCTCCGTCATGACACGGAGGTAGGCCTCTTGCTCCGGGGCGTGTTCGACGCCCGTGAAGCGTGAGCCGCTGAAGACCCTCGCTCCGTCGCGGTAGCCGAGCAGCGCCGCGCGCAGTCCGCGGCCCGTCGTCCGCAGCACGTTCTGCCAGCTCTCGGTGGGGTCGAGCCGCGCCTGCGCGACCATCCGGCGGTACATCTCCGTCGCCATCTCGTCGAGCAGCGCCTGCTTGTCCTTGAAGTGCCAGTACAGGGCCGGCGCCTTGACGTCCAGCTCCTTGGCGATGGCCCGCAGGGTCAGCCCCTCCAGACCGACCTCGTTCAGCAGGCGCAGGGCCGTGTCGGCGACCCGGCGGCGGTCGAGAGGGGTGCGTCGTTCCGTACTCACGCTTGACAGCTTAACAACGTTAAGTGCAACCTGGCCCCCGACGGCACTTAACGGCGTTAAGGAGAAATGTGATGGATACGCTGGATGTACTGGTCGTCGGCGCCGGACCGACCGGGCTCGCCCTCGGGATCGACCTCGCCCGGCGCGGGGTGGACGCACTGGTCGTGGAGGCGGGCGAGAAGCTGTTCCCGGGCTCGCGCGGCAAGGGGATCCAGCCCCGCACCCAGGAGGTGTACGACGATCTCGGCGTGCTCGACGCGATGCGCGCGGCCGGCGGCCCCTACCCGCCCCGGCTGCTCTGGAAGAACGGCGAACCCCTCGGCACGAAGCCGATGTTCGACGCGGTGCCGGCGGACGAGGGGACGCCGTACACCGAGCCGCTGATGGTCGCGCAGTGGCGCACGCAGGAGGTGCTGTACGCGCGCCTGCGGGAGCTCGGCGGCCGGGTCGCGTTCGGGCGCGGGCTGACCGGCCTGGAGCAGGACGCCGAGGGGGTGACCGCCCGCTTCATCGACGGGACGACGGCCCGTGCGCGGTATGTCGTGGCGGCGGACGGCGGGCGTTCGACCGTACGGCGTGCGGTGGGCGTCGGGATGACCGGCGAGTCGGTCGACCCGAGCCCGTTCCTCGTGGCCGACCTGCGGGTGCGGGGCCTCGACCGCGACCACTGGCACACCTTCGTCGGCGACGACGGCTGCGGTGTGGCACTGTGCCCGCTGGCCGGCACCGACGAGTTCCAGCTGGGCGCCCGGTTGCCCGAGGGCACGGAGACCGACCTGTCCCTGGCCGGCCTGCGACGGCTGGTGACGACGTACAGCCACCTCGACGCGGCGGACGTCACCGAGGTGCGCTGGGCCTCCGACTTCCGGCCCCGCGCCGCGCTGGCCGACCGGTTCCGGGTGGGCCGGGTCTTCCTGGCCGGTGACGCGGCCCACGTCCACTCCCCGGTCGGCGGCCAGGGCCTGAACACCAGCGTCCAGGACGCCTACAACCTGGGCTGGAAGCTGGCCGCGGTGCTCGCCGGACGGGCGCCGGACGCGCTCCTCGACACCTACGAGGAGGAGCGCCGCGCGAACGCCGCCGCCATGCTGGGCCTCTCGACGGGCGTCCACAACGGCGAGATCCGGCGGGGCGAGGCCACGGTCCAGCTGGGTATCCACTACCGGGAGTCCTCGCTGACCGAGGAGACCCGGGCGAACCCGGGACCGGTGCGGGCGGGCGACCGCGCGCCCGACGGGCGGAACGCGGACGGGGTGCGGATGTTCGACGCGTTCCGGGGACCGCACTGGACGCTGCTGGCCCCGGAACCGGTGACCGGCCTCGGCGGCCTGCCGGCCCCGGAGTCCTACGGCCCGGGGGTGTTCCTCATCCGCCCGGACGGCTATGTGGGCTGGGCGGGAGAGACGGCGGAGGGTCTGCGGCCGTACGCGGCGCGCGCCGGGGTGCCAGCGCTCCGCTGACAGCTCCGGGCCGGGCCGCGTGGAGTCCGCGGCGCCCTCCTGGCCGGTCGCGCAGTTCTCCGCGCCCCTACTAGGGCGCCACGGTGCGGGCCCTCGTCGGCGACCGCGCAGCCCGGCCCGGATCGCCGGGAGGAGGGCGGAACGGGCCGACCGGGCCGCCGAACGGCTGACCGAACACCTGTGACCCTGCCGCCCGGGCCGGCCGGCGGCTCGGGCTCGGGCCCTGACTCAGGCGCTGGCCAGCGTCAGCTTCACCGCGAACCCGAGGAACAGCACCCCCGCCGCCGAGGTGGCCGTCGCCGACATCCGCCTGCGGCGGCGGAACGCGTCCGCCAGCCTCGTGCCGCTGAATATCAGGGCACTGAGATAGAGGAAGCTGGCCAGCTGGGCGAAGGCGCCGAGGACGACGAAGGAGATCGCCGGGTACGCGTACCCCGGGTCGACGAACTGCACGAAGAAGGCGATGAAGAACAGGATCGCCTTCGGGTTGAAGAGGCTGATCACCAGAGCGCGGCGGTACGGGCGCTCCTGCGCCGGGGCGGCGGCCGGAGCCGTCCGCTCCGCCGCCTGCTGCTTCCGCGACCGCCACATCGCCCAGGCCGCCCGCAGCATCCCTATCGCCAGCCAGGTGAGATAGCCGGCGCCCGCGTACTTCACGATCCCGAACAGCACGGCGTTGGCCTTGAGCAACGAGGCCACCCCGGCCGCCGACAGCGTCATCAGCACGGTGTCCCCGCACCACACGCCCGCGGCGGCGGTGTAACCGGCCCGGATCCCCTGCCGGGCGGCGACGGACAGCACGTAGAGGGAGTTGGGGCCGGGCAGCAGGACGATCAGGACGAGTCCTGCCAGGTAGGTGGGGAGATCGATGACGCCGAACATGAGAAGTAGTCTCGCACGCGGGTCCGACAACGCCCCGGGTGCCGTCCGCCACGCACCATCGGGACGCCCTGCCCGAACGCACCGTCAGAACACGTCCGCCGGGACGTACACCCCCCACACCTCACGCAGCGCGTCGCACACCTCGCCCACCGTGGCCCGCGCCCGCAGCGCCTCCTTCATCGGGTACAGCACGTTGTCGTCGCCCTCGGCGGCCTTCTGCAGGGCGGTGAGAGCCCTGGCGACGGCCGCCCGGTCGCGGTCGGCGCGGAGCCCGGCGAGGCGCTCGGCCTGTTGCCGCTCGATGGCCGGGTCGACGCGCAGCGGCTCGTACGGTTCCTCCTCGTCGAGCCGGAAGCGGTTGACGCCGACCACGACCCGCTCGCCGGCGTCGGTCTCCTGCGCGATGCGGTAGGCGTTCCGCTCGATCTCGCCCTTCTGGAAACCGTGCTCGATCGCCGCGACCGCGCCGCCCAGCTCCTCGACCCTGCGCATCAGGGCGAGGGTCGCCTCCTCCACGTCGTCGGTCATCCGCTCGATCGCGTACGACCCCGCGAACGGGTCGACCGTCGCCGTCACGTCGGTCTCGTACGCCAGCACCTGCTGGGTGCGCAGCGCCAGCCGGGCGCTCTTGGCGGTGGGCAGCGCGATCGCCTCGTCGAAGGAGTTGGTGTGCAGCGACTGGGTGCCGCCGAGGACCGCGCCCAGGGCCTGCACCGCCACCCGCACCAGGTTCACCTCCGGCTGCTGGGCCGTCAGCTGCACCCCGGCCGTCTGGGTGTGGAACCGCAGCATCAACGACTTCGGGTCCTTCGCCCCGAACTCCTCGCGCATCACCCGCGCCCAGATCCGGCGCGCCGCCCGGAACTTGGCGACCTCCTCCAGAAGCGTCGTGCGCGCCACGAAGAAGAACGACAGACGCGGCGCGAACTCGTCGACGTCCATGCCGGCCGCGACCGCCGTGCGCACGTACTCGATCCCGTCCGCGAGCGTGAAGGCGATCTCCTGCACCGGAGACGCCCCCGCCTCCGCCATGTGGTACCCGGAGATCGAGATCGTGTTCCACCTCGGCATCTCCGCCCGGCAGTACGCGAAGATGTCCGCGGTCAGCCGCAGGGACGGCTTGGGCGGGAAGATGTACGTCCCCCGCGCGATGTACTCCTTCAGGACGTCGTTCTGGATCGTGCCGGTCAGCGCCGCCGCCGGCACGCCCTGTTCCTCCGCCACCAGCTGGTACAACAGCAGCAGCACGGCCGCCGGGGCGTTGATCGTCATCGACGTCGACACCCGGTCCAGGGGGATCCCGCCGAACAGCACCCGCATGTCGTCGAGCGAGTCGACCGCCACGCCCACCTTGCCGACCTCGCCGTGCGCCAGGTGCGCGTCCGAGTCGTACCCCATCTGGGTGGGAAGGTCGAAGGCGACGGAGAGACCTGTGGTGCCGTGCGCGATGAGCTGCCGGTAGCGGGCGTTGGACTCCGCGGCCGTGCCGAACCCGGCGTACTGGCGCATGGTCCAGGGGCGCCCGGTGTACATCGTCGGGTAGACGCCCCTGGTGAAGGGGTACGAGCCCGGGTCGCCGAGGCTGCGGGCAGGGTCCCAGCCCGCGAGGTCCCCCGGACCGTAGACCGGCTCGATGGGCAGTCCGGACTCCGACTCACGGGCCATGACGGTGACCTCCGCGGTACGCCGATACACCAGTACGTCTGTCCGTTCCCACGATGCCCCCTTGTTCGGCGGCGGTCACGCGGGGAAGCATCTCGGCATGAAGGTCTCGGGGTATTCGGGGGTCCTGGCCGCCGTACTGGCCGTGCTGTGCGGGTGCACGGTGCAGCCGGCGGGCGGCGGGGACGCCAAGGGGCACTCGCCCGTCCACATCGACCTCCCGCGCGGCCCGGCACCCGTCGGCACCGCTCCCACCGCGTCCGGCTCGACCACGCCGACCGCGCGCACCCCCTCGCCGTCCGCCGTCGAGACGGTCCCGCCGCACATCGTGTACACCCGCGGCGACACCGGTACCGGCGTCCGCGAGCTGCAGGCCCGGCTGCGCCAGGTCGCCTGGCTGTTCGACGGGCCGACGGGGATCTACGACGACCTCACCGCCCAGGCCGTCGAGGGCTTCCAGGGCAGGCGCGGGCTGCCGCGGACGGGCGAGACCGACGCCGTGACCTGGCAGCGGCTGGTCCGCATGACGCACCGGCCGGGGAAGTGGGAGCTGTACCTGATGGGCGGTCAGCCGGCCGCCGCGCCCGATCCGCGGTGCCTGACCGGGCGGGTGCTGTGCATCAGCAAGACCAGCCGGACACTGCGCTGGATGATCGACGGGCGCACGGTGTCGACGATGTCGGTGCGGTTCGGGGCGCAGTACACCCCGACCCGCGAGGGTGTGTTCCACGTCTACTGGAAGTCCCGCCACCACGTGTCGACGCTCTACCACTCGTCGATGCCGTACGCCATGTTCTTCAGCGGCGGGCAGGCGGTGCACTACTCCTACGACTTCGCGGCCCGGGGCTACGCGGGCGGCTCGCACGGGTGCGTCAACGTGCGGGACGAGGCGGCGATCGCGGATCTGTTCGCGCAGGTGCGGAACGGCGACAAGGTCGTCGTCTCCTGGTGAACCGGTACCGGCGGGTGACGTTCGGGGCGCGGGCGGGACCGGGGGAACGTGTCCCGCCCGCGCCGATGCACGAGCCACGGGTACGGGGGGAACCCCGGCTCTGTGCGACGGCCGATGACCAGTCGGCTCACTCTGTACTGCGTCGCCGGCGCCGAAAACGTCACACCCTGCGGGAAAAAAGTTCAGGGACTTTCAAAAACGCAGGTCACAGCGGTGCGTAAAGGTCAAAGCGCGCTGTACGTAGGGCTGGGTGAGGTGCCGGGCCGCGGCGGTGCGAAGGCCTTCGGAGCCGGGGTGGCCACACCGTCCTGGTGGTGGTCGTTGCCCCAGCCCCCGTCCTTGCCGCCGTCCTTGCCGCCGCCTCGGCCCGGCCGGCCGTCGTCGTCGCCGGTGCCGGTGCCGTCGCCCTGGCCGTCGTGCCGGCCGCCCTGGGTGTTGTCGTCGCCCTTGCCGTCACGGGCCACGCCGTCCTTGCCGTTCAGCCCGGTGTCGAGAACGGCCGTGCAGAACCTGTCCACCCGGCCGGCGCCGCCCGCCAGTCCCTCCAGGGCGCGCCTTCGGTCGGTGCCGAGGGGCTTGCCGTTCCGTATCGCGCGGCAGGACGTCAGGGCGCCGCTCCACCCGCCGGCCGGGACGCCGGTCGAGCCGGTGTCCCGGTCCTTCCGCCCGCCGGACGGGTCGGGCGAGGGCTGCCCGGAGGCGCCCGGGGCTGCACCGGAGGACGGCGTCCGGGTCTCGCCGCCGAGCAGCGACTCGGGGGACTGCGAGTCCTGCGGGCGTGCGGGGGTACCGGCGGCCGAGACGGAGGCGGCCGGTCCCGGGTGGTTGTCGTCGAACGGCGTCGGCAGCACCCCGGTGCCCGCGGCCACCGCGACCCCGCCGAGCATGCCGGCGGTCAGCGCGGCGGCGAGGCCGAGCCGTGCGGGGCGGGCCCAGCCCGGGACCCGGGACGGCCGGGAGCCGACACCGATCCGGAAGAGGCCCGCGTCGGCGTCCCGCCCGAGCCGGCCCTGCCACGTGGCCGCATCGGTCCGGGCGTCCTCGGCGGATTCGCGCGCTTTGCGGAAGGCAGCCAGCGCGGCTTCCTCACCGGGGAGTTCGGCAGCGGCCGGCGTGGCCCGCGCGGAGAGCGCGCCGAGCGCGTCGGCGAGGCGTTCTGCCTGGTCACGGGTGGAGGCGTCGACAGCTTCCAGCGACTCACCGCGCAGCAGACGTTCCGCCGTCACCCGGTTCAGCCACTTGTACCGCTCGTCGGCCATCACATGTCCTTCTGCGTCCGCGAACGCGTATGCGTCACACTCGCGGAGGTCACCGCACGAGCGTTCGGTCCTCGCTGGGGTGGCAGCGCGTCGAGGACGCCTGCCGTCTCGGGGTCGGCGCCGAGCAGCTCGGCGAGTCTCTTCAATCCCCGGTGGGCCGCGGTCCGGACCGCGCCGGCGCGCTTGCCGAGGGTCTCGGCGGCGGTCTTGGCGTCGAGACCCATGACGACCCTGAGGACGACGGCCTCGGCCTGGTCCTGCGGCAGCCGGGCGATGAGGGAGAGGGTGGAGTCGGTGGTCAGCGCCTCGATGGCCTCGCCCGCGGTGTCCGACTCGGCGGCCCGGCCGGTCAGTTCCGTCTCGTCGCCGCCGATCGCGGGGCGGCGGCCGCGCATGCGTATGTGGTCGAGGGCGCGGTTGCGGGCGATCCGGGCGGCCCAGCCGCGGAACCGGTCCGCGTCCCCGCTGAACCGGTCGAGGTCGCGGGCGATCTGCAGCCAGGCCTCGGAGGCGACGTCCTCGGCGTCCGGCTCGCCGACCAGCGTGCGGACGTACCCGAGCAGGCGGGGCTGCACCGCGCGGTAGACGATGCGGAACGCGGTCTCGTCCCCGTCCTGTGCAGCACGTACCGCGGCGGTCAACTCCGCGTCGTCCCCCAGCACCTGTGTGTTCCCTACTGTGCGCCTGAACCGGTGCCGCTCTCGCGGTCGTGGTTCTCGCCGTCGTGGTTCCTCGTTGATGGTTGCGGTGTTCGGGACCGCGGTCCTTGCGGTGGTCACGCGCCCTCTGCGGCCCGGCGCGAACTGCACGTTACGACCTGAAACCGCTCGCCGTCCACGTCCGTACAAAGTACAACTATCTCGTGACGCCCTGGGGTGTGACAGAAAACGCACTCACGGCGCTGAACAGAGTACGGGCCGCCGCGCGGCCCGTGCCGCGCGACGGCCGGGGCCTCTCCTGTGGGGGGTGGCGGCCCCGGCCGTCTCCGTGGCACCTCCTCCGGCCCGAAGACGTACGCCGTCCTGGTCGCTCTCCGGTCGGAAACGCTGCCGGTCATCATCGGCCGGAGCGCTCCGGCCCGCTTCCGCTCATCGCCGCCAGTCGTCGCCGCGCCGGGTGCGTGCGCGGTGGGTGCCGGTGTCGCGGGCTGTACGGAAGGCGGCCACCGCACGCCGTTCGCCCTCGGTGTCGGCGCCGGGCACGCGGACGGCGGCGGCGAGCAGGGCCGCCGGCGGGGGCCCGGCTCCGGTCACCGTGCCGCCGGGGGGGGTGCTTGCCGTCGGCCGAGGCGGGTTCGTGGCCGTGCCGCTCACTCATGTCCCGGTTCCGGTGCCGTGCCGAGTCGCGCGGCACCGGTGACGGGGCGCGCGGCCCTACGAGCACCAGCGCCGCGCCGCACGGAAACGTCACACGGGAAGAGCGCGGCCGGCGCCTGTGCCGGCGGGCGGATCAGGTGGCCGAGTCCACCGGTTCCGGGGCCCGTTCCCGCGGGGCCTGCGGGGTGGGCGCCCGGTCCGCGTTCACGACGACCCCGGCGATCAGGGCGCCGAGGAGCAGCGCGGCCATCGCCCACCAGGTGGCCACGTTGAAGCCGTGCACGGCGGCCCTCGCGGCCAGCAGCGCCTTGTCCGGGACGCTCGCGGCGTGCGCGGTGGCGTAGCGGGTGGTGACGCTCGCGGCGATGGTGTTGAGGAGGGCCGTGCCGATCGAACCGCCCACCTGCTGGGCGGTGTTGAAGGTGGCCGAGGCCGCGCCCGAGTCGCGCGGGGCGACGTTGCCGGTGGCCAGGGAGACGGAGGTCATCATCGCCGTACCCATGCCGAGGCCGAGCATCAGCATGCCGGGCAGGATGTGCGAGGCGTACGCCGGTTCGACCCCGACCTGGGCTATCAGCGCCAGCGCCCCGGCCGCGAGCAGCAGCCCGGGCACCATCAGCACGCGGGGCGGGACCCGGTGCAGCAGCCGGGCGGCGACCTGGGTGGAGCCGGTGACCATGCCGACGGTGATGGGGAGATAGGCGACACCGGTCTTCACGGGCGAGTAGCCGAGGACGCGCTGCATGTAGTAGGTCAGGAAGAGGAAGACGCCGAACATCCCGATGGTCACCAGCAGCACGGTGAGGAACGCGCCGATGCGCTGCCGGTCCCGTACGACGGTCATCGGGAGCAGCGGGACCGGGGCGCGGGTCTGCCAGTAGCCGAAGAGGCCGAGCAGCGCGACCCCGCCGGCCAGCAGCGTCAGGACCAGGCCGTCGGTCCAGCTCCGGGACTCCGCCTCGGAGAAGCCGTAGACCAGGGAGAGCATGCCGGCCGAGCCGAGCAGAGCGCCGGGGACGTCGAGGCGGGCGTCCGGATGCCGGCCGCCGCCGGGCAGCAGGGCCCAGGCCCCGGCGAACGCGACCAGCGCGATCGGCACGTTGACGTACAGGCACCAGCGCCAGTCCAGGTACTGGGTGAGGAAGCCGCCGGCGAGCAGCCCGACCGCGGCACCCGCGCCGATGATGGCGCCGAAGATGCCGAACGCCTTCCCTCGCTCCTTCGGGTCGGTGAACGTCGTCGCGAGCAGCGACAGCGCGGCCGGCGCGAGCAGCGCGGCGAACACGCCCTGCAGGGCCCGCGCCCCGAACAGCATCCCCTGGTTCACCGCGGCCCCACCGAGCGCGGAGGCGGCCGCGAAGCCGACCAGGCCGGTCATGAACGCCACCCTGCGTCCGGCCAGGTCGGCGATCCGGCCGCCGAGCAGCAGCAGTCCGCCGAAGGCGAGGGTGTAGGCGGTGATCACCCACTGCCGGTTGCCGTCGGACATGTGCAGAGCGACCTGGGCGGAGGGGAGCGCGATGTTGACGATGGTCATGTCGAGCACGACCATCAGCTGGGCCAGTGCGATGACGACCAGGGCCCACCAGCGTCGGTTGTCGGCCATGGGCCAATCGTGCTCCGCGACCGGCCAGTTGGGAACGCCCGCGTCTCTTATTACGGTGTTTTTGCCGAGCCCCGCGCCGCCCCGGGACCACTCGCGGTCCCGGGCCCCTCCGCCGGACTACCCCAGGGCGTCCCTGCACAGCAGCCGCAGCGAGCCGTGGCCGCCGTAGCAGCGCCTGGCCTCGTCGACGGGGTCCCAGAGTCGGCCGTCCGGGGTGCGGATCCAGTGCTCGCCGCCCGACGCCCACCATTCGGCGCCGGTGTGACGGACGATCACCTCACCGGCGTATGCCCCGAGGCCGCGCAGTGTCTCCCGCACGGCGTCGTAGGGCACGCCCTCCCGGCGTATCTCCTCGATCACCCGGTCGACCCGCCACACGCTCTGCGCCGAGTAGTCGAGCCGGACCCGGGCGCCCTCGCGCATCACGGCGACCGCGTCCGCCGCCCACCGCGCCGGTCTGGCGGCGGCGTGCGGCCTGGTCTGCTGCCCTGCGGTCCCGTAGGGGGGTGTCACGTAGTGGACTGTCACATAGGGAAGATCCAGGCCGGCGGCGGTTTCGTCATCCGGATCCGGCGCTGTTCCCGCAACCGGCGCAGGACCCGCGCACCGCCCTCACCAATGGTTCACCCGAGCCCGCGGGCCCGCCGCGACACCACCGCGCGCAGCACCCGGCGGCCCTCGGTGGAGACGTCCAGCGCGCGGCGCAGTCCGGCCGCGCCGTGCCCGGCCAGCAGTTCCAGCACCGTGACCTGGCGCCGCAGTTCGGCGGCGACCAGCGGGGACATGCCCTCGGTGCCGCCCTCACGACGGGTGTCGACGGAGGGCGCCGCGTCCTCGGCGGGGTCGAGGAGCCGGTGGATCTGCAACGAGGCGACGGAACAGGCGTCGGCCCACAGCCGGACGCCGGCGGCCTCCTGCGACTCGGGCGCGGCGTCGAGCATCCGCCGGGCGAGCGTCCCGGCCTCGTCGGCCTGGCCGCCGGCCTCCGCGCCGGTGCCGAGCGAGCCGCGCGCCTTCTCGAGGCCCGCGCTCCAGTCGGAGCCGTCGGCGAGGCTCGCCCACAGCGGCCGCAGCACCAGGTCGTCCCCGCCGAGCAGTGGCACGCACCGATCCAAACAAGCCAGCCCGCTGGCGGCCAGTCCGCGTTCATCGGCCTGAGCGATCAACTCCACCAGGCTCATCCACGCCTCCCAGAATCGGTACATACCAAGGTCCGACATGCACGGAGCTCGTACTTCCCCTAACTGCGTGCGACGGTACGGCAGTGTCACACGTGCCGGACACCCGGGATCCGAAGGGGTCCGAAGAAAGGCTTTTCAGCCAACAGTGCGTCCGGGCCGGGATCGGCGGGCCGGGCAACAACGCGGCCGTGGGTGGGAGCTCGGCCGTGGACAGAAGCGCGGCCGGCCGTCGGACCGCGGCCAGGCGCCAGAGCGCGGCCAGGCCTCAGACCGCGACCGGGGCGGTGCCCGCCATGGCCTTCTCGTGCTGCATCCGGGTCAGTCGCACCACGAGCAGGACGGCGAGGACGGCGGCGGCGAGATCGAGAGCGTGCGCGATGAGCAACTCCACGGAGACGGCTTGGTCCCAGGCCACGCCGAGGTCGTCGTCGGATTCGGTGCTCGCCAGGCGGCCGGCGAACAGCGCGACCAGCCACAGGGTCCACCAGGCGTTGACCAGCCTGTGCGAACGGGCCGCCCCCCGCGGGCTGCTGGCGTCCCAGATGTCGAGGGTGATCCGGCGCGGGAACCAGAGGCTCGCGATCGGCACGAACCAGCCGCCGATCGCCCAGCGCGGCGACATGCTCTGCCGGAGCGGGTCGAACACCTGGGCGTTGGCGCGCACCCGCTGGAACCAGCACAGGTACACGATCACGCAGGCGACCATCGAGACGGCATGGGCTTGGGCGGCGAGGCGGACCAGCGCGTCGGCGCGGTCGGCCCGCAGGAACACCGCGGCACCGGTCTCGCCGTCCACGAGGTCGCCCATGACGTCGTACCTCAGGAAGTTCGCCCAGACGGCGAACAGGTCGGCGGCGACGACCGCCCCGAGCAGTACGGCAGCGGCCCAGCCGAGGCCCACCGGCGAGCGCAGCCACAGCCCCGGCGTGCTGCCGGCGGCCGGGACCGGCGCGGGCGGGTCGCCGAGGCAGCGGTGGCACAGGGTGGTGCCGGGCGCGGCGGCGAAGTGGTGGCAGCGGGCGCAGATCAAGACGGTTCCCCCGGGACGCGGTCGGGCACTCGGTTGCGCACGGCACCCTCCCCCGGCCCGCGCGGAATGCGGAACATACGGCCCGCCACACCGTACGTCCACCGTGATTCCGTGTCAGCCCAGCCTGTTCGCCAGGGCCTTGAAGTCCGTCCAGGACATCGCCGGGGTGGTCGCCGGGTCCCAGAGCTTCTCGATGGTGGCCCGCAGCGGCATCCTGATGCCGGCCGCCACCTGGTCCTGGGTCTGGGAGCCGGCCAGGTCGCACCAGACCGCGAAGGAGCCGCCGAGGACCTGGGGTTCGTAGCGCGCGGCCACGGCCGAGGTGCCGCGCAGCATGCGCGGGATCCACTGCTCGTAGATGCGCTGCCCGGTCGGGTAGACGAAGGTGTTGGGCTGCCCGAGGACGTAGTACAGGTACTCGTCGTTGTAGTTGAGCACCTTGCGGCCCGCCCTCAGGTACTCCACGGGCTGCCGGGCGCCGTTCTCCTTGCCGGTCCAGTAGGCGACCTGGAGGTCGTCGGCCGGCTGCACGGAGGTGCCCGTCAGGAAGCCGTCGTTCCAGGCCCGCATGGTGCGTTCGTGGGCGCGGACGGTGTCGGCGCGGTCGTTCAGCCAGCCGGTGGTGAGGTCGGCGACGGTGCCCGAGTCCCCGTACGCCTCCCGGGCCGCTGCCGCCAGCTGCGGATAGGAGGCCTCGGGGTCCGCGACGGTCAGGGCCTGGTACTCGTCGCCGCCGAGGTTCCAGGAGGAGCCGGGGAACAGGTCGGCGTACTCGTCGAGCAGGTCGTCGACGATCTTCGCCGAGGCGTCCTTGGAGATGTCGATGGCGCCCCTGGTGGCGACGCCCTGCGCGTTGCGCAGCCGCAGTTCCGGGTGGGCGGCGAGGACGGCGCCGAGGTGTCCGGGCGAGTCGATCTCCGGTACGACCTGGATGTGCCGGGCGGCGGCGAGCGCGACGATCTCCTTCACCTGGGCCTTGGTCAGATGGTCCCGGGAGACGATCTCGGGGTGGGTGTCGGACTCGATCCGGAAGCCCTGGTCGTCGGAGAAGTGCAGCCCGAGTTCGTTGAACTTCAGGTCGCCGAGTTCTCGTATCCGGGCCTCTATCCAGTCGGCGGTGAACGGCTTGCGCGCGATGTCCAGCATGAACCCGCGCTGCGGTTTGGCCGGCTGGTCCCGCACCACCCCCTCCGGGGCCGTACCGCCGCCGTGCACCTCCTGCTTGAGGGTCCGGGTGCCGTAGAAGACGCCGGCGTCCCCGGGCCCGCTGATCCGCACCGACCCGCCGCGCACGGTCATGGTGTACGACTCCGGGTCCCCGCCGCCGCCGAGGTCGAGCCGCAGGTCGCCCGGCCGGACATCCTCGTCCGCGCCCTTCTGCCCGGCGTACGTCAGTCCCAGCTCGCCCGCGGTCAGCCGCCCCTCGTCGGCCAGCGCCGGGTCGCTCACCACGACCCGGCCGCCCCGCTGCGGGCGCCAGCCGGGGCCGCGGGCGGCGATGTGGGAGCGGACGGCGGGGATGGTGCGGGGGGCCTGGGAGAGCGGGTAGCTGCGGGTGGGTGTGGGGGTGGCCGCCCCGGACGAGGCCGACCGGTCGCTTCCGGAGGGCTGCCGGGACGCTCCGGCGGTACTCCCGCCGTCGCCGCCCGAGGAGGCCCATACGCCGATGCCCGTGCCGAGCGCGACGGTCCCCGCGACGGCGGCGGCGACCACCACCGCCCGCCTCCGCGCGCCCTCCCGTGTCGACGGCCTGCGCCTGTGCTGGCTCACGGCTACAACTTACGACGCACCCGCCGCACAGCCGTCATCGACGCAATCTGAAACTCTCCCGTTCGGGTGAAATTCAGGCAACCAACGGACACACCGTGGACGTCCTCGATAACGTCGACGACACATCTCCCACAGCATCCCCTGCCACACCACATGTGACGCGAGGACCCACGCTGCCCGCCCACCGCCTGCCCGATCTCCCCGCCCCGCTGGACGCCTTCAACGCCGCCCCCGACGACGAGGCCGGCGCGCTGCTCCTGCACTGTCTGCACAGCCTGCGCTGGTCCCGCCGCATCAGCGACCACCGCCCGTACCCCGACGTGGAGTCCCTCCTGGCGGCGGCGGACGAGGCGGCGTACGACCTGTCGCCGGGGGACCTGGCGGAGGCCCTGGCGGGCGAGTGCCTTCCGGAGCTGCCCGAGGACACCTACTCGGCGGCCCACACGGCCCTGACCGCGGCCCACGCGGCCTACGAGGCGAAGTTCGGACACGTGTTCGTGATCTACCTGGGCGACACACCACCCGCCGAATCCCTGGACCGCGTCCTGGAAGGCATCCGGTCACGTTTGACAAACGATCCGGAAGAGGAACGCGTCGTGGCGGCCGAGGAGCTCCGGCGCCTGGCAGGCGGACGGCTGGCCGAGAGACTCAGGGGCGCGGGGCAGCGTCCATCAGCGGCTCCGCCGCGGAGCGCGACCAGCCCAAACGCACCCGCACCCGGCAAATAACCGAATCCGGCACCCCGGATGCCGCCCGGCTAACCCATACGCGTGCCACTTTGATCACACCGGTAGGCCCGGCGTAAGCCCAGCGGCAGCGCCTCGCTACGATGCTGGGGGCCGGTGGACCGTACCCGGCCGGGCCCGACCGACACCCACAAGCCGGCGCGGCCCCGATACCCCGCTCCCGGAGGGACTTCCGTGCCGGCTGGAACGCTGTACCGCGGCCGGGAAGGAATGTGGTCCTGGGTGGCTCACCGAGTCACCGGCGTCCTCATTTTCTTCTTCCTGTTCGTTCACGTGCTGGACACCGCTCTCGTCCGCGTCTCCCCCGAGGACTACGACAAGGTCGTAGCCACGTACAAGACGCCGATCGTCGCACTGCTGGAGTACGGCCTGGTGGCCGCCATCCTCTTCCACGCCCTCAACGGCCTGCGCGTGATCGCCGTCGACTTCTGGTCGAAGGGCCCGCGCTACCAGAAGCAGATGCTCTGGACGGTCGTCGGTGTCTGGGTCGTCCTGATGGCCGGGGCCGTTTACCCCGTTCTCGGCCACGCCGCTCGTGTCCTGTTCGGGAGCTGACGCAGATGTCGACCACTGAAACCCCCGCCGGCGTCGGCCCCGTCGAGGGCGCACCCCTCTTCGACGTCGACAACCCGGCCCCCCTCATCGAGGCCCCGCGCAAGCGCACCAAGAAGACCCCGCGCTCCACCCGCGGCAACTTCGAGATGGCCGCCTGGCTGTTCATGCGCCTGTCCGGCGTCGTCCTCGTCGTCCTGGTCCTCGGCCACCTGCTGATCCAGCTGGTGCTCGACGGCGGCGTGTCGAAGATCGGCTTCGCCTTCGTGGCTGGCCGCTGGGCGAGCCCCTTCTGGCAGGTCTGGGACCTGCTGATGCTGTGGCTCGCGATGCTGCACGGCGCGAACGGCCTGCGCACGATCATCAACGACTACGCGGAGCGCGCGAACACCCGGCTGTGGCTCAAGGGCCTGCTCTACACGGCCACGGTGTTCACCATCCTGCTGGGCTCGCTGGTGATCTTCACCTTCGACCCGAACATCCGCTAGGCACGGGGCTGCGAGAATCATGAAGATCCACAAGTACGACACCGTCATCGTCGGCGCCGGCGGCGCGGGCATGCGCGCGGCCATCGAGTCCACCAAGCGCAGCCGCACCGCGGTCCTGACCAAGCTCTACCCCACCCGCTCCCACACGGGCGCCGCGCAGGGCGGCATGGCCGCCGCGCTGGCCAACGTGGAGGAGGACAACTGGGAGTGGCACACCTTCGACACGGTCAAGGGCGGTGACTACCTGGTCGATCAGGACGCCGCCGAGATCCTGGCGAAGGAGGCCATCGACGCCGTCCTCGACCTGGAGAAGATGGGCCTGCCGTTCAACCGGACGCCCAACGGGACGATCGACCAGCGCCGCTTCGGCGGTCACTCCCGCAACCACGGCGAGGCGCCGGTCCGCCGGTCCTGCTACGCGGCCGACCGCACCGGCCACATGATCCTCCAGACGCTGTACCAGAACTGCGTGAAGGAGGGCGTGGAGTTCTTCAACGAGTTCTACGTCCTGGACCAGCTGATCACCGAGGTCGACGGCGTCCGGAAGTCGTCCGGCGTGGTGGCGTACGAGCTGGCCACCGGTGAGATCCACATCTTCCAGGCGAAGGCGGTCATCTACGCCTCCGGCGGCACCGGCAAGTTCTTCCGGGTGACGTCCAACGCGCACACGCTCACCGGTGACGGCCAGGCGGCCGTCTACCGCCGCGGCCTGCCGCTGGAGGACATGGAGTTCTTCCAGTTCCACCCGACCGGCATCTGGCGCATGGGCATCCTGCTGACGGAGGGCGCCCGCGGTGAGGGCGGCATCCTCCGCAACAAGGACGGCGAGCGCTTCATGGAGAAGTACGCGCCGGTCATGAAGGACCTCGCGTCCCGTGACGTCGTCTCCCGCTCCATCTACACGGAGATCCGCGAGGGCCGCGGCTGCGGTCCCGAGGGCGACCACGTCTACCTCGACCTCACCCACCTGCCGCCGGAGCAGCTGGACGCGAAGCTCCCGGACATCACCGAGTTCGCGCGCACCTACCTGGGCATCGAGCCGTACACGGACCCGATCCCGATCCAGCCCACCGCGCACTACGCCATGGGCGGCATCCCGACCAACGTCGAGGGCGAGGTGCTGAGCGACAACACCACCGTCGTCCCGGGCCTGTACGCGGCCGGCGAGGTCGCCTGCGTGTCCGTGCACGGCGCCAACCGCCTCGGCACCAACTCGCTCCTGGACATCAACGTGTTCGGCCGCCGGGCGGGCATCGCGGCCGCCGAGTACGCGCACGGCCACGAGTACGTGGAGCTCCCCGAGGACCCGGCCGGGTTCGTGGTCTCCCAGATCGAGCGGCTGCGCTCCTCGACGGGCAACGAGCGGGTCGCCACGCTCCGCAGGGAGCTGCAGGACACCATGGACGCCAACGTCATGGTGTTCCGCACCGAGCAGACGATCAAGACGGCGGTCGAGAAGATCGCGGAGCTGCGCGAGCGCTACAAGAACGTCTCGATCCAGGACAAGGGCAAGCGGTTCAACACGGACCTGCTCGAGGCCATCGAGCTGGGCAACCTGCTCGACCTCGCCGAGGTCATGGCGGTCTCCGCGCTGGCCCGCAAGGAGTCCCGCGGCGGTCACTACCGCGAGGACTACCCCAACCGCGACGACGTCAACTTCATGCGCCACACCATGGCGTACCGCGAGGTGGGCGACGACGGCACCGAGTCCATCCGTCTCGATTACAAGCCGGTCGTCCAGACCCGCTACCAGCCGATGGAGCGTAAGTACTGATGGCAACCCCTGTTCTGGACAAGGCGGACGCGGCAGGCCGGCCCGAGCCCGGTTTCGCCGACTCCCCCTACATCACGGTCACCTTCCGGATCCGCCGCTTCAACCCGGAGGTCTCCGCGGACGCGGTCTGGGAAGACTTCCAGCTGGAGATCGACCCGAAGGAGCGCGTCCTCGACGGCCTCCACAAGATCAAGTGGGACATCGACGGCACGCTGACCTTCCGCCGTTCCTGCGCGCACGGCATCTGCGGTTCGGACGCGATGCGGATCAACGGCAAGAACCGTCTTGCCTGCAAGACCCTCATCAAGGACATCAACCCCGAGAAGCCGATCACGGTCGAGCCCATCAAGGGCCTGACGGTCCTCAAGGACCTGATCGTCGACATGGAGCCGTTCTTCCAGGCGTACCGGGACGTCATGCCCTTCCTCATCACGAAGGACACGAACGAGCCCACGCGCGAGCGTCTGCAGTCCCCCGAGGACCGCGCGCGCTTCGACGACACCACGAAGTGCATCCTCTGCGCGGCCTGCACGTCCTCGTGCCCGGTCTTCTGGAACGACGGCCAGTACTTCGGCCCGGCCGCCATCGTCAACGCGCACCGCTTCATCTTCGACAGCCGTGACGAGGCGGCCGAGCAGCGCCTGGAGATCCTCAACGACCGCGACGGCGTCTGGCGCTGCCGCACGACCTTCAACTGCACGGACGCCTGCCCGCGCGGCATCGAGGTCACCAAGGCGATCCAGGAAGTCAAGCGCGCACTGATCACGCGCCGCTTCTGATCCCGGTTCGGCCACGACGGCGAAGGCCCCGCTCCCGCGCAGGGAGCGGGGCCTTCGGCGTCCGGCCTCAGCCCACGGCCGGTCTGCGCCACTCCCGGGCGCCCGCCGCGCGCATCAGGGTCAGCGCCTCGTCCGGGTCGCCGGAGACCAGGGGGTGGACGAGTTCGACGTAGCGGACCTGACCGGCGAGGGACCTGCGGAGCCGGCGCAGGCTGCGGGCGTCGAAGGAGACCCGGCCGCGGCGGTCCACGACACCTGCCGAGACGGCCAGCCCCTCGACGCCGATCTTGCACTCGGTCAGCGCGGTCCTGCGGCAGACGTGGATCTCGACGTCGCCCTGCCACAGGCCGAGGACCGCCTTGTAGGTCACTCCCGAGCCGGTGTAGGCCGCGACGGCGAGATGCCGGTCCCCTCCGCCGCCGTCCGGCCCGTCCAGGCCCAGCCGCTCGGCGACGTCGGCGAAAGCCGCCCGCGCCTCGCCGTGGAAGGCCTCTGCTCCCGGAGCCATCCCCGCCCCCTCGCTCGCCCGGCACCGACGACGGCTCAGCGTAGCGATGTGACGGCCCCCTTCTCGGCCCATTGAGTGACCCGACGGTCAGCCCGCCCGGCAACCGTCATCTCCGCTCCTAATCTGATCGCATGTCAGATGACGAGTCGTACGAACTGCTCGGGTTCGACAACGTGGTGATGCCCGTCGGGAATCTCGCGGCCGCCGTCGCCTTCTACGAGCGGGCCGGGTTCACGGTGGGGTTCCGGTTCGACGAGGGCGGGATCGCCCTGTTGAAGGTCGGGGGCGAGACGCCCGGGATCCTGTTGCGGGCCGAGGAGGGCCTCGGATACCGGCCGGCGGTGTGGGCGTCGCCGCGCGTGTGGCTGGAGGTGCCGGACGCGCGGGGCGCGGCCAGGCGGCTCAAGGAGGCCGGGATCGCCGTGCTCGACGAGCCGTTCTCCGTGGCCACCGGCTGGACCGTCGAGGTCGCCGACCCGTGGGGGAACATCATCGGCCTCACGGACTACAGCAAGCGGCCGGAGCTGGCTCGGCGAGGGTGAAGCGGGTCACCCCGCAACGGAGTTGAACGCGTTCAAAACTAGGTCTACAGTCATCCCTGTCAGCGTTTTGAACGCGTTCAAGAAGGGGTGGGGCATGGACCGCACGGTCATCGCCTACGTCATCTACCTGCTCGTCAGCATCGGTCTGACCATCTGGGTGGCCCGCACGCTCAGCCGCAACGGGCGGATCTTCCTCTCCGACGTCCTGCACGGCAACGAGCAGCTCGCCGACGCCGTCAACCACCTCCTGGTCGTCGGCTTCTACCTCGTGAACCTCGGCTTCGTCGCGCTCTACCTGCACACCAGCGACACGATCGACGACACCCGGGGCATCTTCGAGGCGCTGTCCTCCAAGCTCGGCGTGGTGCTGCTGGTGCTCGGCGTGATGCACCTCGGCAACGTGTACGTGCTGAACCGGATCAGGCGCCGCGGGATCATGGAGAAGGAGCAGCTCCCGCCGGTACCGCCGCAGGGCTGGACCGCGCCGGCGGCCGGCGCGTGACCGCCGTGACCGCCACCGCCGACCGGGGCGCCGTGCGCGTCCCGGTCCACGGGCTCACCGTCCTCTACGACGCCGAGTGCACGCTCTGCACCCATCTGCGCGACTGGCTCGCGCGGCAGCCGCAGCTGGTGCCGCTCACCCTGGTTCCCGCCGGGTCGGACCAGGCCCGCGCCCGCTTCCCCGAGCTGGACCACTCGGCCACCTTCGACGAGGTCACCGTCGTCGGCGACGCGGGGCAGGTCTACCGGGACACCGCCGCCTGGATCGTCGTGCTCTGGGCACTGCGGGATCATCGGCCGCTCGCCCACCGGCTCAGCACGCCGGCCGGGGCCCGGCTGGCGCGGGGCGCGGTGCTCGCCGCCGCCTGGTGGCGGGGCGGCCTGGGGACCGGGAAGACCTTCCGGCGGGAGGACGGATGGGTGTACGAACCCGGTGTCGGATGGATCTACGACCCTCCGGGCTGTGCCGGCGGCGTCTGCGCCACTCGTTAGGCTCTGTCCGTGTCCGCGAAGAACGACGGTCCCGTCGAGGCCGCTGCCCAGAGCAAGTCCGAGCAGACCCGCGCGCTGATCCTGGAGACGGCGATGCGCCTGTTCCGGGAGCGGGGCTACGAGAAGACCACCATGCGGGCCATCGCCACGGAGGCCGGGGTCTCCGTCGGCAACGCGTACTACTACTTCGCCGGCAAGGAACACCTGATCCAGGGCTTCTACGACCAGCTCGCCGCCGAGCACCGGGTGGCGGTCCGCGAGGTCCTGGACAAGGAGACCGACCTGGAGGCGCGGCTGGCCGGCGTGCTCAAGGTGTGGCTGGACATCGCCCGGCCGTACCACGAGTTCGCGGTCCACTTCTTCAAGAACGCCGCCGACCCCGACAGCCCGCTCAGCCCCTTCTCCCCGGAGAGCGAGCACGCGCGCGTGGAGGCGATCAGCGTGCACCGCGAGGTGCTGGCCGGGGCGAGGACGAAGGTCGCCCCGGAACTACGGGACGTGCTTCCCGAGTTGATGTGGCTCTCGCAGATGGGCCTGGTCCTGTACTGGATCTTCGACCGGACCGAGGGCCGGGAGCGGAGCTACCGGCTGGCCGAGCGGGGGGCCCGGCTGACCGCGCGAGGCGTGTCCCTCGCGCGGTTCCGGGTCCTGCGGCCGCTCGTGCTGGAGGTGCACGAGCTGTTCACGGACTTCCTGCCCGGGATGACGCGGGTGCTGCCGGATCCGGGGGGCAGGGCCAAGGGCTCGGCTAGTTGACCGCGTCCACCTCGTCCCCGGTCAGCTCCACGTCGTAGACCACCGGCCCCTCCCCCACCGTCACGTGCCGGGCCTTCGAGCCGTACGACGCCGACGTGACCGCCAGCAGATACGCACCCGGCGCCGGGACCGACACGATGTAGGAGCCGTCCGCCAGGGACGTGACGCGGTCCAGTTGGCGGCCGCCCTTGGACATCAGGGTCACGGTCACCTCCTCCACCGGGTCGCCGTCCGCCGTGCGGACGAAGCCGTGGATCGCCGTGGCCGGGCCGGTGGACTCGGCCGGCTCCGCAGCCGCCGGCTCCTGGGGTTCCACCGCCAGGTGCGGGAGCCGCTTGTCGAGCCAGGCCGGCAGCCACCAGTTGGAGCGGCCCAGCAGGTGCATCGCCGCCGGGACCAGGGCCGTACGGAGGATGAAGGCGTCCAGCGCGACCGCGGCCGCCAGTCCGACGCCGGCCATCGCCGCGCCCGAGTCGCCGCTGAGGACGAAGGCGAGGAAGACGCAGACCATGATCAGGGCCGCGGAGTTGATGACGCGGCTGGTCTCCGCGAGGCCGACCCGGACCGCCCGCGCGTTGTCCCTGGTGTGCACCCACTCCTCGTGCATCCGGCTCACCAGGAACACCTGGTAGTCCATGGAGAGGCCGAAGAGCAGGGAGAGCATGATGACCGGGAGGAACGCGTTGATCGGGCCCTCCTTGCCGAGGCCCAGCAGGTCCAGGCCCCAGCCCCACTGGAAGACCGCCACGAGGACGCCGAAGGAGGCCGCCGCCGCGATCAGGTTCATCACGGCGGCCGTCAGCGGGACGATGAGGGAGCGGAAGGCGACCAGGAGCAGCAGGAAGCCCAGGGTGATGATCGTCCCGATGAAGAGCGGCAACCGGTCGCCGGTGACGGAGGCGAAGTCCTTCGACACCGCCGTCACGCCGCCCACGTGCGCCTGTGCGCCCGCCTTCGGGATCACCTGGTCGCGCAGGGTGTCGATGAGGTCGTCGGTCTCCTTGGACTGCGGTGAGGTGGTCGGGACCACCTGGATGACCGTGACGCCCCGCGCCGGGGGCAGTTCGGCCACCTGGGCGACGCCCGGGGTCGACCGCAGGCCCTGGACCAGCGTCGCGGTGTCGCCGCCGACGCTGACGACCTGGAGGGGGCCGTTGAAGCCGGGACCGAAGCCCTCGGCGAGCAGGTCGTAGGCCTTCCTGGTGGTCGTGGACGCGTCGTCGTTGCCCTGGTCGGTGGCGCCGAGCCGGAGCGAGAGGACCGGGATGGCCAGCACGGCCATGACGACCACGGCGAGCGCGGCGATGCGGCGCGGGCGCTTCTCGACGTTCGCCGACCAGCGGGCCGCGAGGCCGCTGGCCCTCTCCGGCTCCGGGCCCTCGGCGGCGAGCCGGCGGCGCTGCCGGCGGCTGAGGACGCGCGGGCCGAGGAAGCCGAGCAGGGCGGGCAGCAGGGTGGTGGCCGCGAGGACGCTGAGCACGACCGTGAGGGAGGTGCCGATGACCACGCCGTCCAGGAAGTGCAGCCGGGTGACCAGCATGCCGGCCAGCGCGATGCAGACCGTGCCGCCCGCGAACAGCACCGCCCGGCCCGAGGTGTTGAGGGCGGTGACCGCCGACTCCTCGGGGTCCATGCCGCGCAGGATGCCGCGCCGGTGCCGGGTGACGATGAACAGGGCGTAGTCGATGCCGACGCCGAGGCCGATCAGGGAGGCGAGCAGCGGCGCGATGTCGGGGATGTCGGTGGTGTGGCTGAGCAGCTGGGTCGAGAACAGGCCCATGCCGACGCCGAAGACGGCGATCGCGATGGGCAGGGTCATCGCGAAGAACGAGCCGAAGGCGAGGAACAGCACGACGGCCGCCGCGACGATGCCGACCATCTCGGACAGGCCCTGCGGCGGCTCCTGGACGCGCTGGATGGCCTGGCCGCCCACCTCGACCTGGAGACCCGCCCGTGCGGCGCCCTGGGCGGTGTCGAGGACCTTCTGCACCTGCTCCTTGGGGATCTCGTTCGCCCGCTTGGTGAAGGTCAGCTGGGCGTAGGCGATCGTGCCGTCCTTGCTGATCTGCGCCGACCCGCGGGCGCCCGCGTAGGGGCTGCTGACCGCGCCCACGCCGGGCAGCTTCGCGATCTTGTCGAGGGCCGGCTGGACGCGGTCCTTGACCGCCTGGTCCGTCACCGAGCCGCTGTCGGCCTTCCACACCACGGTGTCCGTGTCACCGGAGGTGTTCGGGAAGGCCTTCTGCATCAGGTCGTACGCGGTCTTGGAGTCCGTGTCGGGGAGGGAGAACACGTTCGCGTAGTTCGTGCCCGCCGACGAGGCCGAGAAGCCCACGCCGACGAGTGCCCCCACCCACAGCAGCAGGACCACCAGCCGGTGCCGATAGCACCACCGTGCCAATGCCGTCACGCTCAACAGCTCCTTGTCGTCGATCACTTCGGTCGGTTGGTCCCCCAGGTCCTGGGCAACAGGATCGGCAGTGGGGGGCGCGCCGGGACACGGGGCGTGCATGACTCTCAAGGAACTCCAAAGCTGCGCGCCCCCGGCTGTCGGTGGCGGCGCCGATACTGGGGGCATGACGGCTCCAGGCAGCACCGTGCTGATCGTGGAGGACGAGCCGAGCATCGCGGACGTCCTCGCCATCGCCCTGCGCTACCACCGGTTCGAGGTGATGACGGCCGGTACGGTCCGGGCCGCCCTCGCGCTGGCCGAGCGCACCCGGCCGGACGCGGCCCTGCTCGACGTGATGCTGCCGGACGGCGACGGACGGGCTCTCGCCCGCGAACTGCGCGCCCGGCAGCCCGACCTGGCGCTGGTGTTCCTCACCGCACGGGACGCGCCCGCCGAGATAGTCGGGGCGCTCGGCTACGGCGACGACTACATCACCAAGCCGTTCAACATCGACGAGGTCGTCGCCCGGATCGGCGCCGTGCTGCGCCGTACCCGCCCGGCGGACGTCATCCAGCAGCGCCCGCCGCTGCGCTACGGCGACCTGGAGCTGGACGAGACGACGTACTCGGTGCACCGCGCCGGCCGTACGGTCGAGCTGACCCCGACCGAGTACGCGCTGCTGCGCTTCCTGGTGCGCAACGGCGGCCGGATCGTGCCGAAGGAGCAGCTGCTCAGGCACGTCTGGCAGTACGAGCACATACCGTCCGAGTCGACCGTCGTGGAGACCTACATCAGCTATCTGCGGCGCAAGCTCGACGCGCTGGGCGCACCGGTGATCACCACCCGGCGGGGCGTCGGGTACGGCCTGACATGAGCCTCGGCAAACGCCGGCACCGGCACGGACTGCACTCGCTGCGCGGCAAGCTCACCCTGGCCAACGTCGGACTGCTCGCCGTCGGCATCGTGGTGGCGGCCGTCGCGAGCATCATGGGCATGCGGCTGTACCTGCTCGACCAGGTGGACTCCGAGCTGCTCAAGATGCGGACGTCACTGGGGAGTTCGGGGCTGACCCTGCGGCAGGTCGACTCGCTGGGAGCGCTCGGCGTGATCCGCGACCGGATCACCCCGGCCGAGTCCGACCCGACCCCGGACTCGATCTTCACGGTCATCGACGCCAGCGGCGAGACGATCTCCCTCTTCGACATGAGGCCGACCGCGGCCCAGCGCTCCCTCGCCGCCGCCGTGCCCGACCCGCGGGCCCTCGCCGCCGCGCCCGACCCGCGCGACGTCGACGTGCACGGCGCCTCCTACCGGGTGACGGCGACCCGGCTCGCCGACGGCTCCTGCATCCTGCTGGCCACCTCGACCGAGCTGCTGCACAAGGGCATCGCCAAGGCGCTCAAGCTGGACTTCGCGGTCGGCACGCTGCTGCTCGCACTGCTGTGCTGCCTGACCATGTACAGCGTGCGGAGACGGCTGCTGCCGCTGGAGGACATGGTGGAGACCTCGTCCGCGATCGCGGAGGGCGACCTGACCCGGCGGGTGCCCTCCAGCCAGCATCCGACGGAGGAGGTCGAGCAGCTGCGGCTGGCCCTCAACGCCATGCTCCACCAGGTGGAGACGGCGTACCGGACCCGCGAGCGCAGCGCGTCCCAGCTGCGCCGGTTCGTCGCCGACGCCTCGCACGAGCTGCGCACGCCGCTGGCCGCCATCCGCGGCTATCTCCAGCTGTACGACAAGGGGATGCTGCGCGAGCCCGGGGAGCGGCGGCGGGCCTGGGACCGGATGCACGGCGAAGTCGACCGGATGGGGCGGCTCGTGGACGAGTTGCTGCTGCTCGCCCGGCTCGACCAGCGGCCGGAGATCCGGTTCCGGAACGTCGACGTGAGCCGGCTGGTGCGGGACGCGGCTCAGGACCTGCGGGCGCAGCAGCCGGAGCGGCCGGTGGCCGTGGCGGCCGACGGGGCGGTGCTGGTGCGGGCGGACGAGTCGGGGCTGCGGCAGGTGCTGGGGAACCTGATGGCCAACGTGCGGGTCCACACACCGGTGGACGCGGCCGTGCGGCTGGAGGTGGAGCGGGCGGACGGGGTGGTCCGGGTGTGTGTGGCCGACGAGGGGCCAGGACTCGGGGAGGAGGACGCCGGGCGGATCTTCGACCGGTTCTTCCGGGTGGGGAGTGCGGAGGGGAGCGGGCTGGGGATGGCGATCGTGCAGGGGGTGGTGGAGGCCCATGGAGGTGAGGTGCGGGTGCGGACCTCTCCGGGGGAGGGGCTGGCGGTGACGGTGACGTTGCGGTCGGTGTGAGTTTCGGGTGCGGGTGGGTGGGGGCCGGCCGCGCAGTTCCCCGCGCCCCCAAGAGCAAGGGCGTTGCAGTGCCGGTCCGTTGAGGGGCGCGGGGAGCTGCGCGAGCAGCCACGACGGCGCCGCAGCCGCACATGACGGCTACGGGTGGACCGAGATCAGTGCCCACACGGTCCTGCCGTGGGCTCCCCTGCTCCACACTCCCCACGCCGCCGCGATCGTCTCCACCAGGTGCAGGCCCCGGCCGGTCTCGTCGTCCTCCCGGACGATCCGCAGGCGGGGCTCCGCACGCCCCTCGTCGGAGACCTCCAGCAGGCAGGAGCCGTCGGCCAGGGCGGTCACCGCGACCTCGAACTCCCGCTCCAGGAGAAGGCCGTGGCGGACGACGTTGGTGGCCAGTTCGGAGACGAGGAGCAGGGCGTCGTGGACCGCCGCGGTGTCCGGGCCGTGGCCCCACGCCGCCAGGTGGTCCCGGACCCGGTGCCGGGCCAGGCCGACGGACGCCGGGTGCCGGGGCAGCCGGAAGGCGCTGCGCCTCAGCACGCCGGTCAGATCCAGTTCAGGCTCCACAGGCGGAAGATGCCCGTGCTGTCCGTGAGGTACTGGGCCCCGCCCACGTCCTCGCTGCTGAGGACGTAGTCGGTGCGCTGCCACAGCGGGATCAGCGGGACCTCGCTCGCCACGTCCGTCTGGACGGTCCGGAAGTCCTGGTCGGCGCGGCTGCGGTCGGCGTACCGCTGGCTGTCCTGGAGAAGGCCGTCGACGGCCTTGTTGCTGTAGCCGGTGCTCATCACGGAGTCGCTGCCGACCAGGGAGGCGCCGAAGGTGTCCGGGTCGGGATAGTCGGCGACCCAGCCGACCGCCCAGGCGTCCATCTTCCCCTGGGCCCACGACTTCTGGAAGTCGGTCCACTCGTAACCCTTGACGTCGACCTTGAACAGGCCGCCCACCTCCAGCTGCTTCTTCAGCGCGGCGGCCTCCTCGGCTCCCGCGCCGTGGCCGATGCCGTAGCCGAAGGTGAACTCGACGGGCGTGCTGACGCCGGCCTCCGCCAGGAGCGCCTTCGCCTTGGCGACGCTCTGGGTCGGGTAGGTGTCGAAGAAGGACGTGGTGTGGCCGGTGAGGCCGCTCGGGATCAGCGAGTACAGCGGCTGCACCGTGCCGTAGTACACCGACGAGGCGAGCTGCTCGCGGTCGACCAGCCAGGCGAGGGCCCGGCGGACCAGGACGTCGTGCAGGGGCGATTTCTTGCGGGTGTTCAGGTACAGGTTGCGGGTCTCGGAGCTGTCCGACTCCAGGACGCGCTGGTCGGGGTCGCTCGGCGAGAGCTTGGAGACCATGCCGGGCGGCAGCGTCCGGGTCGCCACGTCGACCTGCTTGGCCTTGTAGGCGGCGGCGAGCTTGGCCGAGTCGGCGTAGTAGTGCAGCTCGACGGGGCGGCCGGTGCCGCTCAGCTCGCCCTTGTAGGTGCCGTTGGGCCGCAGGGTCGCCTGCTTGTCCTTCGTGTACGACGTCAGGGTGTACGGGCCGGTGCCGTCCACCGAGTTGTCGGTGCGCAGCTTGTCCGCCGGGTACTTGTCCTTGTCGACGATCGCGCCGGCGCCGGTGGCCAGCTTGAACGGGAACGTCGCGTCCGCGGACGCCAGATGGAAGGTGACGGTCTTGCCGGAGGCGGTCACCGAGCGGAGCGTCGAGAGCAGGGGGGCCGGACCGACATCGGAGTTGATCTTCTTGACCCGGTCGAAGGAGTACTTCACGTCCTCGGCGGTCATCGTCCGGCCGCTCGGGAAGGTGATCCCGTCGCGCATCACGCAGCGGTACGTCCGCAGGCCGGAGTCCGTGAAGTCACAGCTCTGCGCCGCGTCCGGGACCGGCTGGACACCGCCGGGCGCGAAGGTGAGCAGCGTCTGGAAGACGTTGTTGAACAGCGCCCACGAACCGGCGTCGTAGGCGCCGGCCGGGTCGAGCGAGGTGACGGCGTCGGTCGTGCCGACGGTGATCGTCTTGTTCTTGTTCTCCTGCGACGGCAGCAGCTGCCAGCCGCCGATCCCCACGACCGCCAGAACGACGAGTGTCACGAGAATCCGCATGCGAACAGATCGCATGGTCGGTGCCCTCCCCAGGACCAGCACGGGTCCGTTCCAGGCCCTGCCCAGGCCCTCCACAGATGTCACTCCCCTAAGTGACGCGGCTCACCTAATCACAGGTGTTTCATGTGGGGGAAGAGCGATCTGACTAGATGAGGAAGAACTTACCGATGGCTTGTTTCCGCCGGATTTCACAGCTCTTCCACAGTGTGTGCGACGCGGTCCCGGTCAGGCCTGCAGCGACGCGAGTTCGATGACCGTGATGTCGGAGGGGGCGCCCACGCGGGTGGGCGGACCCCAGGCGCCGGCGCCCCGGGAGACGTACAACTGGGTGTCGCCGTAACGGTCCAGACCGGCGACGGTCGGGTTGGCCGCCGCCGCGATGAGGTTGCCCGGCCAGAGCTGGCCGCCGTGGGTGTGGCCGGAGAGCTGGAGGTCGACGTGGTGACGGACGGCCTCGTGGATCTGGACGGGCTGGTGGGCGAGGAGCACGCAGGCGCGGGCCGGGTCCCGGCCGGCCAGGGCGCGGTCGAAGTCGGGGCCCTGGCCGGTGCTCTCGCCGGCGATGTCGTTCACCCCGGCGAGGTCGAAGTGCGCGAGTTCGGTGCGGGCGTTCTCCAGGGGGCGCAGTCCGAGGGTGCGGACCTCCTCGACCCACTGCGGGGCGCCGGAGAAGTACTCGTGGTTGCCGGTGACGAAGTAGCTGCCGTGGCGTGCGGAGAGCTGGGCCAGGGGGGCGGCGGCGGGGCCGAGGTCCCGCACGCTGCCGTCGACGAGGTCGCCGACGACCGCGATCAGGTCGGGCTGGGTGGCGTTGACCGTGTCCACGACGCGCTGCGCGAAGCCCCGGCCGAGGACGGGGCCGAGGTGGATGTCGCTCACGACGGCGATGCGGTAGCCGTGGGCGGCGCGGGGGAGTTTGGCGAGGGGGACGGTGACGCGTTTCACGCGGGGGCCGCGCAGGACGCCGTAGGTTCCGTAGCCGACGGTGGCGGTGGCGGCGGTGGCGGCCGCGCCGCCGATGACGCGGGAGACGAAGAGGCGGCGGGTGGGGGCCGCCCGGGTCGGCTGCCGGGTACGGGTGAGTTGTTTGAGGGGGCCTTCTGTTCGTGCTGACAGTTGCTCGCCGTCGTGGCTGGTCACGCAGTTCCCCGCGCCCCCTTCGGGGCGCGTCGGCAGGCGGCCCGGGAGTGGCCGTATCGCTTCCCCCGCCACCACCGCCAGCAGCAGGTACAGCGAGAGCACCATCCACAGGAAGCCCGGCCAGGCCAGCACCCGCTGCAGGAGGAACGGGGCGTGGCCCAGCTCTGCGAACAGGGCCGCGAACATCGTCGCCGGGCCGACGACGAACAGGGCCGTCCCCAGCCGGCGCGGCCACCCCCACCCGGTCGTCGTCTCGCGTACCAGGCGGCGCCAGAGGTACCCGTACAGGGCCGTCACCACGGCCAGGGCGAGGAGCCCGAAGACGATGATCACCCTGCCGTGCCTCTTCCCTGGCCTGTTTTCTATGACGTACGGCGCAGTGCGCGGACTCCGCGCAACCCGATGACCCCGATGACCGTCCCCAATACGAAGGACACGACGGCCAGCGTCAGGTGGATCCAGAAGTACGCCGTGGGATGCCCGTTGTCGAAGGCGAGACCGCTGCCGTCCTTGACGAGGTTTTTGACGAAAGTGATCCAGATGAACCAGCTCCACACCCCGAAGGCGAGCAGGAACCAGGAGACCGGACGGCTGAGCTTCATGGGTTCAGTATCTCCGGCCGCTGTCCGGTTCCGGTTCCGGGGTGGAGTCGGTGACGGGACTTCGCCCTCCGTGGCAGGTACGTTCTCGTCCGTGCCCGCTCCGAAGCCGAAGGCCAGCCGCGTGCTGCTGGTCGCCTCCGCCGCCCTGCTGTCCCTGTCGTCCACCGCGCCGGCCGCGCTCGCCGCACCGACTCCGTCCACGACCCCGTCGGCGACTCCCCCGGCGGGCATGTCGACGGTGGGCGGTGCCCGGCTCGGGCAGCCCGGTACCCAGGTGAACCTGGCCGCCGGGGTGCCGGTGCTGCCGAAGGACGTCACGGCGCGGTCCTGGATCGTCTCCGACGCAGAGTCGGGCGAGGTGCTCGCCGCGCACAACGCGCACTGGCGGCTGCCCCCGGCGAGCACCCTGAAGATGCTGTTCGCGGACACCGTGCTGCCCCGGTTCCCGAAGACGACCCCGCACAAGGTGGTGCCGGCCGACCTCGCCGGCATCGGCGCCGGTTCCAGCATGGTCGGGATAAAGGAGGGCCAGACCTACACGGTCCACGACCTCTGGCTCGGGGTGTTCCTGCGCTCCGGCAACGACGCGGTGCACGTGCTGTCGGCGATGAACGGCGGGGTCGAGCAGACCGTCAAGGACATGCAGGACCACGCGGACGAGCTGCAGGCGCTGGACACCCACGTGGTGAGTCCGGACGGGTACGACCAGCCGGGGCAGGTGTCGTCGGCGTACGACCTGTCGCTGTTCGCGCGTTCCGGGCTGCAGAAGAAGGACTTCCGGGAGTACTGCTCGACCGTGCGGGCCAGTTTCCCGGGCGACACGACGAAGAACGCGAAGGGCAAGCCGGTCCGCGGGTCCTTCGAGATCCAGAACACCAACCGGCTGCTGAGCGGCGACACCGACGTCCCGGTGTACCAGGGCATCGCGGGGGTGAAGAACGGCAACACCACCAACGCGGGCGCCACCTTCACCGGGGTCGCCGAGCGGAACGGCCGGGTGCTGCTGGTCACCGTGATGAACCCGGAGAAGAAGGAGCACAACGAGGTCTACAAGGAGACCGCCAAGCTCTTCGACTGGGGTTTCCAGGCGGCCGGCAAGGTGACTCCGGTGGGCGAGCTGGTGCCGCCCAAGGGAGCCGCGACCTCCAGTGCGTCGCCGCGGGCCACCGCCGCGGGCAAGGACGACGGCGCGAGCGCGAAGCCGGTGGCCGCCGCCTCCGCGAACGGCTCCGGCGGGGTCGGGGTGGCGCTGGGGATCGCGGGCGGCGTGGTGGTGCTGCTGGCGGGCGCCGCGTTCGTGGTCAACCGCCGTTGGCCGCTGCCGGATCTGGTGCGCCGGCGGACTCGTCCCTGAACTCGGCGGTGGTCTCCTCCGCCGTCCAGGCGGCGCAGTACAGGACTATCTTGGCCGTGAAGTTGATCCACAGCAGCAGCGCCACCGGGACGCCGAACGCGCCGTACATGCTCTTCCCGGCGATGCCCTGGATGTAGCCGCTGAGCAGCAGCTTGAGGAGTTCGAAGCCGACCGCGCCGATCAGGGCCGCGACCAGCAGGCGGCGGCGCGGTGGTTCGACGCCGGGCAGCAGGGTGAGGACGTAGAGCAGGAGCAGGAAGTCGGCCACCACGGCGACGAGGAACGCGGCGATGCGCAGGAGCAGGCTGCCCCAGCTGTGTTCGGCGATGCCGAGCTGGCGGCCCGTCCAGCCGACCGCCGCCGAGGCGATGGTGGAGACGGCGACCGTGACGAGCACGGCGCCGCCGAAGCCGATCAGGATGACGCCGTCCTTGGCCTTGGCGAGGATCGGGTTCTCTTCCTTGTCGGGCAGCTGCCACACCGCGCGCAGGCAGTCCCGCATCTGCCCGACCCAGTTGATGCCGGTGAACAGCAGGACGGCACCGGCGATGAGACCGACCGTGCCGGCGTTCTGCACCAGGGAGTGGATGTCCAGCTGGTCGGAGATGCCGGGCACCTGGTCGGCGATCTTCTTCTGCAGGTCCTGCTGCTGCGACGCGCTCAGCGTGGCGGCGCCGATCGCGGCGCCCACGGTCAGCAGCGGGAAGAGCGAGACGAAGCTGATGAAGGTCATGGCGGCGGCCAGCCGGGACCACTTCACCCGGTCGAGCCGCTCGTACGACCGCCACGCGTGCGTCGTCATCAGCCAGCCCACGAGGGGGCCGACGACGGGGAGTTTTCTCAGCCAGTCCATGATCCGACTCTGCCCCCTCCGCGGAACACCAATGTGCGGGTACCCCAGAAGCGCAGGAGCGTAGCCAGCGCCATGCCGACGACCGCGCCGGAGACGGTGTCGGCGCGTTGCGAGGTGAGGCCGAGTCCGTAGTGGCTGACGGCGAGGCAGAGCAGCTGGACCAGGGCGCCGGCGAGGTTCACGGCGACGAAGACGGCGTAGGCCCGTGCCCCGGTCGCACGGGTGTGGCGGTAGGTGCCGCGGGCGTTGCCGAGGTAGGCGACCGTGCAGCCCGCCACGAAGGACAGGGACTTGGCGGTGAGCGGGTCGAGGGCGGCCGGGCCGCGCAGCAGGCTGAAGAGGCCGAGGTCGGCGGCGTAGGCGAGCAGGCCGACGGTCGCGAAGCCGATCAGCTCGCGCGCGGGCGGGGTCACCAGTGGGCCACCGCGAGGCCGTACATGGCCAGCCAGGCCAGGCCGATCAGGGCGAGGGCGCGGTCGCGCAGGACGACGTCCTCGGGCTCGCCCGCGGTGCCGCGGTCGGCGAAGACGGCGTACCGGAGGATCGCCAGGATGAAGGCGACCATGGACAGCTGGCGCCAGGGCAGCAGGCCGGTGGCGGGCCCGTCGTGGCCTTCGAGGGCCCACAGGCAGTAGGCGAGGACGGCGACTCCGGCGGCCAGCTGCCAGACGAAGCGAAGGTAGCCGGTGGTGTACTCGGTGAGCAGCGCGCGCGTGGCGCCCGCTTTTCCGGCCATCTGCACGGCCTCGGAGTAGCGCTTGGCGGCCACCATGAAGAGTGCGCCGAAGCCGGTGGTGATCAGGAACCAGCGGGACAGCGGGATGCCGAGGGCGATCCCGCCGATCATCGCCCGCATCAGGAAGCCGGTGGTGACGACGGCGAGGTCGACGACCAGGACGTGCTTCAGGGCGACGCAGTACGCCAGTTGCATGCCCAGGTAGGCGGTCAGCAGGACCGGGACCAGGGGCGGGGTGAGCCGGGCCGCGAGCAGGGGGGCGAGGACGGCCAGGAGACCGCCGGCGGCGTAGGCGACGGGGACCGGGACCTGGCCCGCGGCGACCGGGCGGCGGCACTTCACGGGATGGGCGCGGTCGGCCTCGGCGTCCCGGGCGTCGTTGATCAGGTAGACGGCGGCGGCGCAGGCCGTGAAGAGGGCGAAGGTCAGGGCGAGGCGGCCGAGCGCGGGCACCGAGAAGAGGCGCCCGGCGGCGGCCGGGGCGGCGACGACGAGGGTGTTCTTGACCCACTGCTTGGGGCGGGTGGTCCGCAGCAGGCCCATGACGAGGCCGCCGGGGGTGACCCGCGCGCGTGCCGGTGCGTGGGCCCGGAAGGGGTGGACGCGCTGTCCGTGCAGAGTCGTTTCAGCGAGCCCCTCCGCGCGACCCTCCGCCGGTGCCGTGCCGGCGGCCTCCTGCGCGGCGGCGTGCGCGGTCTCAGTCACGGCCGCCTCCGCTCATCCAGCGTGCCCCGGCGCGGGCCGTGAGCGCCCCGAGGGCCGCGCCCGCCGCCACGTCGGTCGGGAAGTGCACGCCGACGACGAGCCGGGACAGGCACATGGCGGCCGCGAGCGGCGCCAGGGCGGGGACCCCGAGCGTGCCGAAGGCGACGGCGGCGGCCGCCGCGGAGGTGGCGTGCGAGCTGGGGAAGGAGTGCCGGCCCGCGGTGTGCATCCGGGGCCGGACGTGCGCGGGGCGGGCCCGGCGTACGACCCGTTTGACGCCCATGCTGCCGAGGTGCGCGACCGCGACGAGCGCCGTGCCGCGCAGCCAGGCGCCGCGCCGCGCGCCGTCCACGGCGGCCCCGGCGAGGCCCGCCGCGAGCCAGAGCGCGCCGTGCTCACCGGCGAGGGAGAGACCGCGCGCGGCCGACGCGACGCGTGGATCGGCGCCGCAGGCGTGCAGTGCGGAGAGGATCCGGTGGTCCATGTCGTCCATTGGACTCACTGTTCACCTTCACCCCGCCAAAGCTACGACCGTATTGAGCGACATTCGGATAATCACCCGTTTCGGGGAGTCAGGCGATCTCCCGTGGCCAATAGCGCTAATTGCCCATACCGGGCGTTACGGTCACCGTATGTCTGGAGAGACCGTCCCCGTCACCGGCTGGGGCCGCACCGCCCCCACCGCCGCCCGCCTGATCCGCCCCCGGACCTACCAGCAGGCGGCGGACGCGATCCGGAACTGCGGGGCGCGCGGCGGTATCGCGCGGGGCCTCGGGCGGGCCTACGGCGACGCGGCGCAGAACGCCGGCGGTGCCGTGCTCGACATGACGGGCCTGGACCGCGTCCACGCCATCGACGCCGACGGCGGCACCGTGCTGTGCGACGCCGGGGTCTCGTTGCACCGCCTGATGGAGGTGCTGCTGCCGCTCGGCTGGTTCGTCCCGGTGACCCCGGGGACCCGCCAGGTGACGGTGGGCGGCGCGATCGGCGCCGACATCCACGGCAAGAACCACCATGTCTCGGGATCGTTCTCCCGGCACGTGCTGTCCTTCGAGCTCCTCACCGCCGACGGCCAGGTCCGCACGGTGAGCCGCGGCACCCCGCTGTTCGACGCGACGGCCGGCGGCATGGGTCTGACCGGAGTGATCCTCACGGCGACCGTCCGCCTCCTCCCCGTCGAGACGTCGTACATGTCCGTCGACACCGAACGCGCCACCGACCTCGACGACCTGATGGCCCGTCTGACCGGGACCGACCACCGCTACCGCTACTCGGTCGCCTGGATCGACCTGCTGGCGCGCGGGGCGGCGACCGGGCGCGCGGTGCTCACCCGCGGCGACCACGCGCCCCGGGAGGCGCTCGCCGGGAACCGCCGTGCCGGGCGTGCCCCGCTGGCCTTCCGCCCCCGCGAGCTGCCACCCGCCCCGGCCTTCCTCCCCGGCGGCCTCCTCGGCCGCACCAGCGTCGGCCTCTTCAACGAGCTCTGGTACCGCAAGGCGCCCCGCGCCCGGATCGGCCAGCTCCAGCGCATCTCCGCGTTCTTCCACCCCCTGGACGGCGTCCCGCACTGGAACCGCGTCTACGGCCGGGCCGGCTTCGTCCAGTACCAGTTCGCCGTCGGACACGGCCAGGAGGCCGCCCTGCACCGGATCGTGGCCCGGATCTCCGAGCGCCGCTGCCCGTCCTTCCTGGCCGTCCTCAAGCGCTTCGGCGAGGCCGACCCCGGTTGGCTCTCCTTCCCCGTGCCCGGCTGGACCCTCGCCCTCGACATCCCCGCCGGGCTGCCCGGCCTCGGCACCTTCCTCGACGAACTCGACGAGGAGGTCGCGGGCGCCGGCGGCCGCGTCTACCTCGCCAAGGACGCCCGGCTCCGTCCCGACCTGCTCGCCGCGATGTACCCGCGGCTCGCCGACTTCCGCGCCCTGCGCGCGGAGCTGGACCCGCGCGGAATCCTCGTCTCCGACCTGTCCCGCCGTCTCGGTCTCTAGTCCTCCTCCAGCCCAAGGAGTTGCCGTGAAGGACGCCTTCGGAATGCCCCAGTCCCTGCTCGTCCTCGGTGGTACGTCGGAGATCGCGCTGGCCACCGCGCGCCGGCTGATCGCCCGCCGCACCCGCACGGTGTGGCTGGCCGGCCGCCCCTCCCCCGGCCTCGAACAGGCCGCCGAGCAGCTGCGCGCCCTCGGCCCCGACGTCCACACCGTCCCCTTCGACGCGCTCGACCCCGAGTCGCACGAGACGGCCCTCGGCAAGGTCTTCGCCAACGGCGACATCGACCTGGTCCTGCTCGCCTTCGGCATCCTCGGCGACCAGGCCACCGACGAACGCGAACCGGTGAACGCCGTACGCGTCGCCCAGACCAACTACACGGGTGCCGTCTCGGCGGGCCTGGTCGCCGCACGGGCCCTGCAGACCCAGGGCCACGGCTCCCTGGTCGTCCTCTCCTCCGTCGCCGGCGAACGCGCCCGCCGCGCCAACTTCATCTACGGCTCCAGCAAGGCGGGCCTGGACGCCTTCACGCAGGGCCTGGGCGACGCGCTGCACGGGACGGGCGTGCACGTGATGGTCGTACGGCCGGGTTTCGTCCGGACGAAGATGACCAGAGGCCTGGCGGAAGCCCCGCTCGCCACCACCCCGGAGGCGGTGGCGACGGCGATCGAACTGGGCCTGCGCAGGCGCTCGGAGGTGGTGTGGGTACCGGGGGCGCTGAGGGTGGTGATGTCGGCGCTGCGGCACGCCCCGCGGTCGGTCTTCAGGAGGCTGCCGATCTGAAGCGCCCCGTCAGGGGCGCGCGGAGCCGCGCGACCGGCCCCCACCGGCCCACGGGCTACCGACTGGCGATGGATCCCCGCTCCACGTGCCCCACCTGAGGCGGCACGACAGCGCCCCCGAACACGTAGTCACGCAGCTTCCGCCACACCCCGTCCGCACCCTGCTCGTACAGCGCGAACCCGGTACAGGGCCACTCGGCCTCGTAACCGGCCAGGTCGGCGAACGCCCGGTCCATGGCGGCCTCGTCGATCCCGTGAGCGACGGTCACATGAGGGTGATACGGGAACTGCAGGTCCCTGGCGAGCGGCCCCGCCTCGTCGCGCACCCGCGCCTGGAGCCAGGCACATTCCTCGGCCCCCTGGGCGACCCGGACGTAGACCACCGGCGACAGAGGCCGGAACGTACCCGTACCGCAGAGCCGCATCGGGAAGGGCCGCCCCGCCTCGGCGACCTCGCCGAGGTGTGCCTGAACCTCGGCCAGCTTCTCTTCGTCGACCTCGGTCGGCGGCAGCAGGGTCACGTGCGTGGGGATGCCGTGGGCCGCGGCGTCGCCGAAGCCCGCGCGCCGCTCCTGGAGCAGGCTGCCGTGAGGCTCCGGGACCGCGATCGACACGCCGATCGTTACGGTCCCCACGTCATCTCCCGTCGGTCGTGATGGGCGGACACATGTCGGGTTCGTACCCGGGCGTCCGGCTATCGACTGTACGGCCACGGCCGCCTCCCGGGCAGCCGTGACCGAAGTGATGTGCAGCGCTTCGCCCCGCTCAGTGCTTGGCGGGCAGGAAGCCGACCCTGTCGTAGGCCTGGGCCAGGGTCTCGGCCGCGACGGCACGCGCCTTCTCGGCACCCTTGGCGAGGATCGAGTCGAGGGTCTCCGAGTCGTCCAGGTACTGCTGGGTGCGCTCCCGGAACGGGGTGACGAAGTCGACCATGATCTCGGCGAGGTCCGTCTTGAGCGCGCCGTACATCTTGCCCTCGTACTCCTGCTCGAGATCGGCGATCGACTTGCCGGTGAGCGTGGAGTGGATGGTGAGCAGGTTGGAGACGCCCGGCTTGTGCTCGGCGTCGTAGCGGATCACGGTGTCCGTGTCGGTGACCGCGCTCTTGACCTTCTTCGCGGTCGCCTTCGGGTCGTCCAGCAGGTTGATGAGGCCCTTCGGCGTGGACGCCGACTTGCTCATCTTGATCGCCGGGTCCTGGAGGTCGTAGATCTTCGCCGTCTCCTTGAGGATGTACGGCTTCGGGATGGTGAAGGTCTCGCCGAACCGGCCGTTGAAGCGCTCGGCGAGGTCGCGGGTGAGCTCGACGTGCTGGCGCTGGTCCTCGCCGACCGGGACCTCGTTGGCCTGGTAGAGCAGGATGTCCGCGACCTGGAGGATGGGGTACGTGAACAGGCCGACGCTCGCGCGGTCGGTGCCCTGCTTGGCGGCCTTGTCCTTGAACTGGGTCATCCGGCTGGCCTCGCCGAAGCCGGTGAGGCAGTTCATGACCCAGGCGAGCTGGGCGTGCTCCGGGACGTGGCTCTGCACGAAGAGGGTGCAGCGGTCCGGGTCGAGACCGGCCGCGAGCAGCTGGGCGGTGGCGAGCCGGGTGTTGGCGCGCAGGTCGGCCGGATCCTGCGGGACCGTGATCGCGTGCAGGTCGACGACCATGTAGAAGGCGTCGTGGGTCTCCTGGAGGGCTACCCACTGGCGGACGGCGCCGAGGTAGTTGCCCAGGTGGAACGAGCCGGCGGTGGGCTGGATGCCGGAGAGCACGCGGGGTCGATCAGAGGCCATGTTCACCATTCTCTCAGAGGGTGAGGGTGGGAACGGCCCCTCGGGTGAGGGGTGGTTTCGGGGCGCGGGGGACCGCGGGTCGCGTGTCGTCGCTCGCGCAGTTCCCCGCGCCCTTCACGGGGCGCCGCCCCCTACGGCGTCGATCAGCCGAGGTCGATCTCCGGGTACAGCGGGAAGCCCGCGACCAGGTCCGTCGCGCGCTGGGCGATCTCCGTGGAGACCTTCTCGTCCAGGACGTGCGATGCCTTGCTCGGCGCTCCCGACTTCGTCGTGCCCGGCTCGGTCGCGGTCAGGACGCGGTCGATCAGGCCCGCGACCTCGTCCATCTCCGCCGTACCGAGGCCGCGGGTGGTGAGGGCGGGGGTGCCGACGCGGATGCCGGAGGTGTACCAGGCGCCGTTCGGGTCGGCGGGGATCGCGTTGCGGTTGGTGACGATGCCGGAGTCGAGGAGGGCGGACTCGGCCTGGCGGCCGGTGAGGCCGTACGACGTCTCGACGTCGATCAGGTTGAGGTGGTTGTCGGTGCCGCCGGTGACCAGGGTGGCGCCGCGGCGCGTCAGGCCCTCGGCCAGCGCGCGCGAGTTGTCGACGATCCGCTGGGCGTAGTCCTGGAAGGCGGGCTGCCGGGCCTCGGCGAGGGCGACCGCCTTGGCGGCCATGACGTGCGGGAGCGGGCCGCCGAGGACCATCGGGCAGCCGCGGTCGACCTGGTCCTTGAGGGAGTCGTCGCACAGGACCATGCCGCCGCGCGGGCCGCGCAGCGACTTGTGGGTGGTGGTGGTGACGATCTGGGCGTGCGGGACCGGGTCGAAGTCGCCGGTCAGGACCTTGCCGGCGACCAGACCGGCGAAGTGGGCCATGTCGACCATCAGCGTGGCGCCGACCTCGTCGGCGATCTCCCGCATGATCCGGAAGTTCACCAGCCGGGGGTACGCCGAGTAGCCGGCGACGATGATCAGCGGCTTGAAGTCGCGGGCCTGGGCGCGCAGCGCGTCGTAGTCGATCAGGCCGGTGGCCGGGTCGGTGCCGTAGGAGCGCTGGTCGAACATCTTGCCGGAGATGTTGGGGCGGAAGCCGTGGGTGAGGTGGCCGCCGGCGTCCAGGGACATGCCGAGCATCCGCTGGTTGCCGAAGGCGTGGCGCAGCTCGGCCCAGTCGGCCTCGGAGAGGTCGTTGACCTGGCGGGCGCCGGCCTTCTGGAGGAAGGGGACCTCGACGCGGTCGGCGAGGACGGCCCAGAAGGCGACCAGGTTGGCGTCGATGCCGGAGTGCGGCTGGACGTAGGCGTGCCGGGCGCCGAACAGCTCGCGGGCGTGCTCGGCGGCGAGCGCCTCGACGGTGTCGACGTTGCGGCAGCCGGCGTAGAAGCGGCGGCCGGCCGTGCCCTCGGCGTACTTGTCGCTGAACCAGTTGCCCATCGCGAGCAGGGTCGCCGGGGAGGCGTAGTTCTCCGAGGCGATCAGCTTGAGCATCTCGCGCTGGTCGTGGACCTCCTGGCCGATGGCGTCGGCGACCCGCGGCTCGACCGCGCGGATCACGTCGAGGGCGGCGCGGTAGGCGATGGACTCGGGGGACAGGGGCGCGGACTTGTCTGACATTCGGGACCTCCGGACATGGCGTTCGGCATTCACGGTTCGGCCCAGGCGCACGGCACTCGCTCACGACGCGGGCCGCTCCCCGATGGTCGGTCCCATCCCAGCGCGCCAGTCACGGCCCGCGGATCACATTACCGGGCACGCCGGGCCCGGGGGCCGTGACGTCCACCAGTCGGGCAGGGGCAGAGGGTAGGAAGGGGGGCGATCCCGCCGCGCCCTCTGGAGTCGCCGTGACCGCTACGGAAGCCCTTGTCGCCACCGCCGACGCGCACAGCGCGCACACCTACGACCCGCTTCCGGTGGTGATCGCGACGGCCGACGGCGCCTGGATGACGGATGTCGAGGGGCGCCGGTACCTGGACTTCCTGGCCGGCTACTCGGCGCTGAACTTCGGGCACGGCCACCCGCGCCTGGTCGCGGCGGCGAAGGCGCAGCTGGAGCGGGTGACGCTGACGTCGCGGGCGTTCCACCACGACCGGTTCGCCGCGTTCTGCACGGAGCTGGCCGAGCTGTGCGGGATGGAGATGGTGCTGCCGATGAACACCGGCGTGGAGGCCGTGGAGACGGCGGTGAAGACCGCCCGGAAGTGGGGGTACCGGGTCAAGGGCGTGCCGGCGGAGAGGGCGAAGGTCGTGGTGGCGGGGGGCAACTTCCACGGCCGTACGACGACCGTGATCAGCTTCTCCACGGATCCGCAGGCACGGGCGGACTACGGGCCGTACACCCCGGGTTTCGAGATCGTGCCGTACGGCGACCTGACCGCGATGCGGGCCGCGGTGACCGAGAACACGGTCGCGGTGCTGCTGGAGCCGGTCCAGGGCGAGTCGGGGGTGATCGTGCCGCCGGAGGGCTACCTGGCCGGGGTGCGGGAGCTGACCCGGGAGCGGGACGTGCTGTTCGTCGCGGACGAGATCCAGTCCGGGCTGGGGCGGACCGGGCGGACGTTCGCGTGCGAGCACGAGGGGGTCGTACCGGACGTGTACGTCCTCGGGAAGGCGCTGGGCGGCGGGGTGCTGCCGGTGTCCGCGGTGGTGGCGAACGCCGAGGTGCTCGGGGTGTTCCGGCCCGGCGAGCACGGCTCCACCTTCGGCGGCAACCCGCTGGCCTGCGCGGTGGCTCTGGAGGTGATCGCGATGCTGCGGACCGGGGAGTTCCAGGAGCGGGCGGCCGAACTGGGGGACCTGCTGCACCGGCGGCTGGCGGAGATGACCGGCAGCGGACGGGTGACGGCGGTGCGGGGGCGGGGGCTGTGGGCGGGGGTGGACGTGGATCCGGAGGCGGGCTCGGGACGGGCGGTGGCGGAGCGGCTGATGGAGCGGGGGGTGCTGGTGAAGGAGACCCACGGGGTGACGGTGCGGGTGGCTCCGCCGCTGGTGGTGGCGGAGGAGGATCTGGAGTGGGGGGTGGAGCAGTTGTGGGCGGTGCTGAGTGCGTGAGGGGGTGCCGCCGAAGGCCTGATGGCGGGTGCCGCCCCGTCGTGGCTCGTCGCGCAGTACCTCCCCCGGCGCCCCTCAGGCAGGCAGAATCACGTGCGGCAGGAAGCGGGCGTAGTCGTCCGTCACCAGGCCCGACGACTCGCGTATGCCCAGGCCCGCCGCCTCCTCCCCCACCACCCAGGCGCCCAGCACCACGTGGTTGCCGTCGAAGGCGGGGAGCGGGGCCAGTTCCTGGTAGCAGCAGGGCTCGTCGCGGACGACGGGCTCCGCGCCCGGCGCGTGGACGCGGACGCCCGCGCCCTCCCGGCCCAGCAGCGGTTTGCTGACGTATCCGCGGGTGGCCGCCAGCTCCCTCGGTCCGTCGAGGTGGGCCGGGAGGAGGTTCGGGTGGCCCGGATACAGCTCCCAGAGGATCGCCAGCAGGGCCTTGTTGCTGAGCAGCATCTTCCAGGCGGGCTCGATCCACATCGTGGTGCCGGTGCCGCCGCCGTTGTCGAGGGTGTCGAGGACGTGGGCGGCGAAGGCGTCAGTGGTGAGCCACTCCCACGGGTAGAGCTTGAAACAGCTGCGGATGAACCGGAGCTCGTTGTCGACGAACCGGCCGGAGAGGCTGTCCCAGCCGATCTCCTCCACGGGGATCCAGTCGGTGGCGAGGCCCGCCTGGTCCGCCGTCTCCTTGAGGTAGGCGACCGTCATCAGGTCCTCGCCGAGTTCGTCGGCGGACGAGTGGGCGAAGTGCAGCGGGGCGCCGGGCGGGAGGAGCGGGGCCTGTTTCCGCCAGGCGGCGACGAGGCGTTCGTGGAGGCTGTTCCACTGGTCGGCGCCCGGGAAGCGGTCCTCCATCCAGAACCACTGCGCCGACGCGGCCTCCACCAGGGAGGTGGGGGTGTCGGCGTTGTACTCCAGGAGCTTCGCCGGGCCGGTTCCGTCGTAGCGCAGGTCGAAGCGGCCGTACAGGGAGGGGAGTTCGGTGCGTCGGTGCCAGGACTCGGTGACGGCCGCCGCGACCTGCGGGTCGGTGATGCCCAGGTCGGCGAAACGATTCTCCTTGACCATCTGGTCCGCTGCCGCCAGGCACATGGCGTGCAGTTCCTCGACGGTCTCCTCCAGCGCCTCCACCTCGTCGAGGGTGAAGACGTAGTAGGCGCTCTCGTCCCAGTACGGGCGCAGGGCGCCGTCGGGGTGGCGGGTGAGCGGGTAGATCAGGCCCTGTTCCTCGACGGTCCGCTGCCAGCCGGGGCGGGGTTCGGTCGCACGGCGTTCCACGGCGCGGTCAGCCGCCGGAGCTGCCGTGCTCGCCGCCGAAGCCGCCCCGCTTGACGCTGTGGCCACCGCCGGAGGAGCCGCCCGAGCCGCTGCGCGGCTTGGTGAAGGAGCCGCCGCTGACCCAGCCGCTCTTCTTCGTGCCGCCGTAGTAGTAGCCCGCGTCGACGGTGGACCTGGCCGAGGTGCAGTTCTTGTCGGAGACGACCTGGTAGCCCTTGGCCGCGGTGTAGCTGTCGCGGTCGACGCAGCGCTTGTCGGGGTCGGCGGAGCAGGAGGTCAGGGCGGCGGCCAGCAGGCCCATGCCGCCGAGGACGACCGTGCCCGAGCGCAGCTGCCGGCGTGCGTCCGCCATGTTCGTTCTCCCCCCGTGCGATGCGATGCCGGGCGAAAGCTTAGACGAGCGGTTTCGAGCCACCGCGGGGCGGTGGCTCGATTGTCATGCACAGGTAAGAAAAGCATGTGAAGTCGCCGGGCTCCGGCCGGCGCGCCACGTCCTGCCGGTAGCGTCCTGCTGCCCGTAGGTGAACGATCAACTTCGGATTCTACGCGCGCAGAACGATTCGTGACGCACCACCCGCACCGCCATCCCTCTCGCCCCCCACCGATGGAGGAATGACAGATGCCCGGCTTCGCCGTACCGCGCCGCACACTCACCACGGCTCTGACCGTGCTCGGCCTGCTCGCCGCCGGTGCCGCCGTCCAGGCCACCGGCGCCGCGACCCCCGCCCACGCGGCCACCACCTACCGCGTCCTGTTCGACGACGGCCACGCCGAGGAGGCCGGCAACGCGGACTGGATCATCTCCACCAGCAAGCCCGACCCGCTCGCCCAGAACTCCTCCCCGTCCTCGGACAAGGACTGGACCGGCGCGCTCTCCTCGTGGGGCGTGGCCCTGCAGAAGACCGGCAGTTACAGCCTGAAGACCGCGACCAGCGCGCTCACGTACGGGGGTTCGTCGACGACCGACCTGTCGAAGTTCGACGCGCTGGTGCTCCCCGAGCCGAACACGCTGTTCACGACCGCCGAGAAGACGGCGATCATGAACTTCGTGAAGAACGGCGGCGGTCTCTTCATGATCTCGGACCACACCGGGGCCGACCGCAACAACGACGGCTACGACGCGGTCGAGATCCTCAACGACCTGATGACGAACAACAGCGTGGACTCGACCGACCCGTTCGGCTTCTCCATCGACTCGCTCGACATCAGTTCCGGCTACCCGGCCGCGATCAGCGACAGCGGCAACGCGGTGCTGCACGGCGGCTTCGGCACGGTCACCAAGAGCCTGATCGCCGACGGGACGACGGCCACGCTGAAACCCTCCGACAACTCCGCCGTCAAGGGCCTGGTCTACCGCAGCGGTTACTCCGGCAACACCGGCGCCTTCTTCGCCACCAGCACCTTCGGCAGCGGCCGGGTCGCCTTCTGGGGCGACAGCTCGCCCATCGACGACGGCACCGGCCAGTCCGGCAACAAGCTGTACGACGGCTGGAACGACAGCGGCGCCACCAACGCCGCCCTCGCCCTCAACGCCACCGCCTGGCTCACCGGCGCGAGCTGACGTCCGGGGACGGCGCCCGGGGAGCGGTTCCGGGGCCGCCCCGGACCCGCTCCTTCTTACCTTTCCTCCCGATCACCGCGGGCCCCTCCCCTACAGTCCCTCTGTGCTCTTCGGAATGGTGTGCGCCCTGGCGGCGGCGATCTGCTTCGGTACGGCGACGGTCCTGCAGGCGGTGGCCGCGCGGGCGGCCGGTGACGGCGCCGGCGGGGAGGCCGCGCTGCTGCTGCGGGCGGTGCGGCAGTGGCGGTACGTCGTCGGGCTGGGGCTGGACGGGCTCGGCTTCGTGTTCCAGATCCTGGCGCTGCGGGCGCTCCCCATCTACGCGGTGAGCGCGGCCCTGGCCTCGTCGCTCGCGGTGACCGCGGTGGTCGCGGCGCGGCTGCTGCGGGTGCGGCTGAGCGGGGTGGAGTGGGCCGCGGTGGGGGTGGTGTGCGCCGGGCTCGCGATGCTGGGGCTGGCGTCGGGCCCGGAGGGCGACCGGGCCGGGTCCACGACGTTGAAGTGGGTGATGCTCGGGACCGCGGTGGGGGTACTGCTGCTCGGCCTGGCCGGCGGGCGGCTGACCGGACGGGGGCGTGCGCTGGTCCTCGGCCTCGGGGCGGGGTTCGGGTTCGGCGTGGTGGAGGTGTCGGTGCGGCTCATCGACACCCTGCGGCCGGCCGGGTTGTTCACCAACCCCGCGGCCTATGCGCTGCTGGTCGGGGGCGGCGGCGCCTTCATGCTGCTCACCTCGGCGCTGCAGCGCGGCTCGGTGACCACGGCGACGGCCGGCATGGTCATCGGGGAGACGATCGGCCCGGCGACGGTGGGCGTCGTATGGCTCGGGGACCGCACCCGGGAGGGGCTGGCCTGGCTCGCGGTGCTCGGTTTCGCGGTGGCCGTGGCGGGGGCGCTGGCCCTGGGCCGGTTCGGGGAGGCGCCGGCCACGGCCGAGGAGGGATGAGCCCGCCGTCCCCGGTCCTCCGCCCGCGGGCGGCCGCCGTCAGTCCGGCACGGCGTCGCGGGTGCGCTGGTAGTGGCGTCGCGCCTTCATCCGGTTGCCGCACACCGCCATCGAACACCAGCGGGCCCCGTTGGTCCTGCTGCGGTCGATGAGGAACAGCCGGCACTCCGGGTTGGCGCACGGCCGCAGCCGGCCCGGGAGCGACTGCTGCACGCCGCTCCACGCCATGACCGCCTCCGCGGCCATCCGCCGTTCCTCGGGGGCGTCCAGCTGCCACGACACGCCCGCCGGCGAGAGCTGGGGGCGGGAGGTGACGCCGTCCAGGAGCGGGGCCAGCGAGGTGGCGGGCAGATTGCCGCGCACCACCGCCTGGAGGACGTCACGAGCCGCCACTAGGTCGCGGAGCTCGGCCGCGGTCCCGCTGCCGCCGTGCGCCCGCTGCCAGGACCGTGCCGCCCCCGGGTCCGCCAGCAGGTCCTGGGCGACCCCGTTGACGACCGGCGTGCTGTTGAGGAGCTCCAGCAGCAGCGTCTCCTGCTGTTCCCGGTCGGCCACCGCCATCCCTCCTAACCGAATCGACGCACCAGACAGGTTACACGGGCGACCGGAACGCCCGGCCGGAGGCGGCCGCCACCAGCGTCCTCTGGTGGGAGCACGACACCCCAGGCGGCTCGGGCGGATCGCCCCAAAGGCACCAACGCCGACGGAGCCCCTTCAGGGGCGCGAGGAACTGCGCGACCGGCCCCCACCCGCCCGCGGCCGCAATGTCGTTATGCCGGGCCGGGCACCACGTTCCCGTCCGGGTCCGGGGGAATTCAGGCGGCGCCGGTCACAGCCGGGTCGGACAGCACCGTGCACAGGGTGTCCAGCGCGCCCGACCAGGCGTGGTCGGGCGGGGTGCCGTAGCCGAGGACGAGGGCGTCGGGGGGTGCGACGGCCGCGTCCGGGTGGCGGTGGCGCGGGGTGAGGCTCTCGACGGCGAGGCCACGGTCCGCGGCGGCCCGGATCACCCGGTCCCGGGTGCCGGGCGGCAGCCGCAGCACGGCGTGCAGGCCCGCCGCGATGCCGGTGACCCGGATCGCCGGGGCGTGCTCGGCGAGGGCCCTGACCAGGGCGTCGCGGCGCCGCCGGTAGCGGGAGCGGGCGGCGCGCACGTGCCGGTCGTAGGCGCCGGAGGTGATGAACTCGGCCAGGGTCAGCTGCTCCGGCGCGCTGCAGGTGTCCACGCCGCCCTTGACCGCCGTCACCGTCCCGGCCACCGCCGGGGGCAGCACCATCCAGGCCAGCCGCAGCCCGGGCGCCAGGGACTTGCTGGCGGTGCCCAGGTAGACCACCTCGTCGGGGGCGAGGCCCTGGAGGGCGCCGACGGGCCGGCGGTCGTAGCGGAACTCGCCGTCGTAGTCGTCCTCCAGGACCAGACCGCCGGTGCGCCGCGCCCAGTCCACGACGGCCGCCCGCCGGTCGTGGTGCAGCGGCACGCCCATCGGGAACTGGTGCGAGGGGGTCAGCAGAACCGCGGCCGGGCCCCTGGCCAGCTCCGTGGTGTCCGTGCCGAGTTCGTCGAAGGGCAGCGGGACCTGACGGAGACCGGCCGCCGTGAGCAGCTGCCAGTGCTCGTCGAGGCCGTACGACTCCACGGCGACCGTGTCCGCCCCGCGGGCCCGCAGCATGCCGCCGAGCAGGCTCAGGCCGTGCGAGAACCCGGCGCAGATCACGATCCGCTCGGGGTCGGCGCGCACGCCCCGGGCTCGGGCGAGGTAGGCGGCGAGCGCGGTGCGCAGTTCGGGGCGGCCGCGGGGGTCGCCGTAGCCGAAGGCCTCGTTGGGCGCGGCGGTGAGGGCGCGGCGGGCGGCCTTCAGCCACTCGGCGCGCGGGAAGGCGGAGACGTCGGGAAAGCCGGCGCGCAGGTCGTAGGCGGGCCGGTGGGCGGCCGTTCCCGTGGGGGGTTGCGCCTCCCGGGCCGGCGCCACGCCCGTCGAGACCCGGGTGCCGGAGCCCTGCCGGGCGGTGAGCCAGCCCTCGGCGACCAGGTCGGCATAGGCGTCGGCGACGGTGTTGCGGGCGATGGCCAGGTCGGCGGCGAGGGTGCGGGAGGAGGGCAGCCGGGTGCCGGGGAGCAACCGGCCGCTGCGCACGGCCTCGCGCAGCGCGTCGGTCAGGCCCCGGCGCAGGCCCGGACCGGCGGCCGGCTCCAGGTGGAGGTCGATGCCCAGGGCGGCCCGCGTGGGCCGGGCGGGCGAGACGGGCCGGGGTGGTGAAGTGGCCCATGGGTTCTCCATGGAAATGGACCATACCCCTGGGCTGCCTGGCACGTAGCGTCGTCACCATGAGCGATCAGGAAAACGCCGAGTACGCCCCCGAGCACACCCCTCGCCTCGCCTGGGCCCAGCACGCGCCCGAGGTCTACAAGGCGATGGTCCGTCTGGACGGGGCGGCCCGTAAGGGTCTGGACGCCAAGCTGTTCGAGCTGGTGAAGATCCGCGCCTCGCAGCTCAACCACTGCGCGTACTGCCTCGACATGCACACCAAGGACGCGCTCGCGGCGGGCGAGAGCATCGCGCGCATCGTCCAGCTCAGCGCGTGGGAGGAGTCGAAGCACTTCTACACCGAGCAGGAGCTCGCCGCGCTCGAGCTGACCGAGGCCGTCACGGTGCTCACCGACGGTTTCGTGCCCGACGAGGTCTACGAGCGGGCCGCCAAGCACTTCGACGAGGTGCAGCTGACGCAGCTGATCGCCTCGATCATCGTGATCAACTCCTGGAACCGGTTCGCCGTGACGACCCGCATGGTCCCCGGGCACTACACGCCGGGACAGCACGGGTGAGCAAGGCCGGTAGCCGGCTTCCCGGCGGCGGAGATGTTCGCGGCGGGGGCGTCCCCAAGGACCCGCACGAGCACACCGCGTGACCGGCCGAGGCCCGTCTCGCCGCCGGAGACCGGCTGTTCCGCAACGCCCGTGCCGACACCATCGCCCGCGGCACCGGTGATCCGGACCAGGCCGTCGAGCGGGCCGCGCGGTACGTGGTGGCGGCGGGCGCCGACCGCGTCCACCCGATCGACGCCCCCACCGCCGTACTCCCTCTGCCGCGCGCCGGCGTCGAGGGCCCGTTGAACATGCACGCGCGTGGACGGCGGCGGCCCCTCGCCCGCCGGACTCGGCGAACTCGGGGCCACCCGTGTCACGTTCGGACCTGGCCCACGCGGCGGCGGCCGCTTCATCAGCACAGCCACACGCCCCTGCGGGGCACGGTTCCGGTCAGACGTACGACGAGCTGCCCGTCCCCGGGCGGAAGCGCCGGTAGAGCACCGCGCCGGCCGCCAGGGAGGCCAGGCTCACGGCGGCCGGCGCCCAGGGGCTGGCCGCGCCGGTGTGGGCGAGGGTGTCGGTCGTCCGCTGCTGCACGACGGTGGTCCGCCTCGGGTGCGTCTTGGCCGGGGCCGGGTGCTGCGGCTCGTGGTGCACCCGCGGCGTCGACGGGGTGGAGGGCGCAGGCGCGTCGGGCTCGTCCGAGCCGTTGCTCGACTCGTTGCCGAAGACGGGGTTGAGGAGGCCCACCAGGTTCGCGCTGTTGCCGCTGACGTTCACGGGCACGTGGACCGGGATCTGGACGAGGTCGCCGGAGAGAACTCCCGGCGAGTCGTGGGCGGTTCCGTCGGCCTTGGCGTGACCCGACGTGCCGGAGCCCGCCTTGCCCGGTGCCTTGGGCCCCTCGTTGGAGCACTTGTTGCCCATCGCGGGGTTGAGCAGCCCGACCACGTCCACGGTGTTCCCGCACACGTTCACCGGGATGTCCACCGGCAACTGGATGGCGTTGCCGGACGCCACTCCGGGCGAGTTGCTCGCGGTGCCCTCCGCGGCGGAGTCGGCGTGCGCCGTCCCCGCTACCGCCATCGCGCCAGAGGCGACGGCCATGGCGATCACACTGTTCCGGGTAACCCGTTTCATGGGGTACCTGCCCTTCCAGACGCGTCGCGGGCAGTCACCCGGACTCGGCGAAATGTTGGGGGGATCATTGAAGAGAGATGAAGAGAGACAGAGAGACGGACTACCAGGTCAGAGCGCCTGGTTGTTGCAGCCCATGTCCGAGCCGAGGTGGCTCTGCTGCGCGCCCGGGTTCCCCTCGCCGTTCAGCAGGTTGCCTGCCAGGCCGGTGAGGGCGCTGATGTTGCCGAGCACCTCGATGTTCATGTCGTGGGAACGGCACTCGGTGCCCTGGGTGACGTCGATGTCGTGGCCGGGCTCGCCGTGTGCGGAGGCGGTGCCGCCGCCGAACGAGCAGACGCTGCCGAGGACGGCGGCGCCCACGAGGACCGCCTTGTGGAACGTGCGCATGGGTTCTCCGTTGGTCGAGCGGACGGGGATCCGCTACGGGTCGTTGAAAAGTGGCGGAAGGTGGCGGGAGGGCGTCAGCCCAGGCGCGGAAGCCCCAGCTGGCCGACGGGGGGCGCCGCGACCTGGCCGAGTCCGACCGGTGCGAGCCCGGGCACGCCCGGCGCTCCGAGCACGGGGTTGATGAGCGGGTTCACCTGCGGGTTCACCTGGGGGTTCACCTGCGGGGTGACGCGCGTCGGGCCCTCCGGGGCGTAGCCCTGGGGAACGGCCAACTGCGGGGCGACCTGCGGCATGACCTGGGGCATGACCTGCGGTACGACCTGCGGCGGGGCGGCCTGCGGCTGGGGCTGGACGTACTGCGGCGCCGGCGCGTACTGCTGCTGCGGGTAGGCGGGGGCGGCCTGCGGCTGGGCGTACTGCTGGGGCGGCGGGGCCTGCTGGTACTGCGGCGCCGGGGCGTACTGCTGCTGCGGGTACGCGGGGGCGGCGGTGGCCTGGGCCGAGCCCTGCGACGAGGCCGAGGCGGCGGCGTAACCGGTCTGCTGCTGCGGGTACTGCTGGGGCGGCGGCGCCTGCTGCTGGTACTGCGGCGGCGGCGCGGCCTGCTGCTGCGGGTAGGCGGGGACGGTGGCCTGGGCCGAGCCCTGGGTCTGGCCGGCTGCGTAGGGGGCCTGCGGCGGAGCGGGTGCCGGGGGCGGGGCCTGGGGATACGGCTGGTCCGGAGCCGGCGCCGGAACCGGACCGCCGTATCCGACGGGAGCGTCGGCATAGCTGACGCCGGCGCCGATGGCGGACAGTCCGCCGGCCGCCGCCAGAACGAGCGCGGCCTTGTGAAGCTTGCGCATGAAACCCTCGGCCCTTCGATACCTGGAGATGAGAAAGTTCATTGCGTTCGGTGCGGTCGCGCGTGCGGACGGTGCGGTAATGACACTGCACTTTCAGCAGCGGTGCTCCCGAACAGCACGCGAACTTCGCATCGGAGCCGGCGGTGATTCGCCTCGTTCTCTTCAGGTCCTCGACCGCTGCCCTCTCCCCACCGGAACGAGGAATGGCGGGCCGTGGTCACGGCAATTCGGGATCGTGTCACCCAATTGCCGTCACCGGTACGGGCGTTGCCGCTCATATGCCTTTCGGCAAACGGGTGACGCGGCACCGCGCCCGTATCCGGGTCCGCATGCCTCTCGTTGCCCACGGGGTGAGGGCGAAGGGGCATCTCAGCCGCCCGGTGCGGCGACAAAGCGATAACCGCGCTGCCTCATCAGTCATTTCATCAGGTTCCGTGCACAGATCACATGAAGAGCCGAGGATTCCATGCGCAAGTTTCGGCAAGTCGCGCTCATCGTCGCAGCAGCCGGCGGTCTGACCGCTGTCGGCGCCGGCCCCAGCTCCGCCGCCCCCGTCTCCTACGGGACGGGTCCGACTCCCCTGTCGCAGCCGGACGCCCAGGCCGCCGCGGCCACCTCCGCCCAGGCGACCGCGCAGACGTACGGCACGCCGGCCCCGCAACAGGCCCCGCAGCGCGGCACCGAGGTCGCCCCGCAGCTCAACCCCCAGCTGAACCCGCAGATCAGCCCCCAGATCTCGCCGCAGGCCCCGCAACAGGTGCAGGGCGGACCGGTGGAGCAGAACAACCTGTTCCGTCCGTACCAGGAGTGCAGCCCGCAGTCCCTGCTCGACGCGAACGTCCCGGTCGCCCTGCTCGCCGCCTCCCAGACGCGGGGCGTCGACTGCACCCAGGCCAACAGCCAGTCGAACGCCCTCGCCAACGCCCAGTACCAGGGCTGACGGCCGTTCGACTCTTCGGGTGTTTCTGTCGCGTATCGCGGAGAACAGCGCGTCGTTGCCAGATTTGCCGTATTAGGTACTAATCTCCCGTAATTGTAAAAAGTCGATCTTCCGCAGATCGCAACCCCCCACTCCACGGAGATGACATGCGCAAGCTTCGCAACGCCGCCGTCCTGGTCGCCGCCCTCAGCAGCATCGGCCTGGTCAGCGGCACGGCTTACGCCGGCGGCGGCGAGGGCCACGGGCACGGCGACAAGTTCAACATCACCCAGAGCTCGCACTGCAAGTCGCACGACCTGAACCTCGACGTCCTCGGCGAGGTCGGTCTGCTCAACGGCCTGCTGGGCAGCGCCCTGAACGGTGAGGGCAACCCGGGCGCCCAGGCCACCAACCTCGGTTCGACGATGGGCTGCAACAACAGCGCCTTCTGAGGCCCGCAACAGCAGCAGTGAATGGTCCCGGCGCCCGGCGCCGGGACCATTCGTGTGTGTCGACGGGTCGGCAAAGCAGCGAAATACAGGGGCATTCGGCGCGTCGCGCGTTTGTCTCGGGTATTTCGTATCAGCCTTTATGACACAGATCGCGATTTCTCGCAGATCGCATCCACCACACCTCGTTCATCGGAGATGACATGCACAAGCTCCGCACCGCCGCCGTTCTCGTCACCGCATTCGGGAGCTTCGGGCTCCTCGGCGCCGGCGCCGCTCACGCCGACCAGGGCTGGGGCAAGAAGGGCGACGAATTCAACATCCAGCAGAGCAGCAGCTGTAAGTCGCACGACCTGAACCTCGACATCCTCGGCGAGGTCGGCATTCTCAACGGCCTGGGCGGCAACCTGCTGAACGGCGAGGGCAACTCGGGTGCGCAGCAGTCGTCCCTGGGTTCGAGCATGGGCTGCAGCAACAGCGCGTTCGGCAAGTAGGACGCAGAAAACAGTCCCCGGTTTCCCGGCCATCGGCCGGGAAACCGGGGACTGTCGTTTCCGGGGCCCTCAGAACTCGACGTGCGGCCGCTTGAAGCCCTTGGGCAACTCGGCCTTGTTGGAGCAGTCCACGACCTCCCCGACGCCGTGGAAGCCCTCACCCGTCAGCCGGTCGTCCGGGAACACCACGCGTGGACGGTCCGAGGTCGAGCAGTCCTGCGCCTGCTTGACGACATGCGTGCCGTTCTTGTCGATACGCGTCTCGCTCTTGTGAACGCAGACGGTGCCGCCCTGGGCGGTGGTCCTGCAGTCGCCCGGGGACGGGTCCGCGTACGCGTGCCCGGCGCCGACACAGAGCGCGGCGAGACTTCCGACGAGCCCCGAGACGGTGGCGATCTTCCGTGCAGTGAACATGAGTTGTCTTTCTCTGCGAAGGGCGACGCAAAGCAGCCCGGACGCATACCTCGACGGAGTCGGGGTGCGTCCGGGCTGCTTTCGCCATGGTTGTCACTCAGTACACCGGCAAGCGGACCGGAGCGGTGCCGGCGCGGGATACCGAGTTCGTGCGGGATGCGTTTTTACTCGCCACCCTGGTTCTGGTCGTAACCGCCCTGCTCGGGGCCGGAGTTCCCCTGCTCCTGCGGCTGCGCCTCGGGCTGCGCCTCGGGCTGAGCCTCGGGCTGACCCTGCGGCTGGGCCTGCGGAGTGGCGTAGTAACCACCACCGACGGCCAGGGCGTTGGCCGTCGAGTTGGCTACGGCGGTGATCTGCGGAGGCGCGTCCTCGCCACCGGCGGCGGAGCTGACCCCGGCACCGAGGAAGGAGAGCCCCGCAACCGTCGCCGCTACGAGTGCGACGCGCTGAAACTTACGCATGATTGACCCTTTCTGGTCCAGGCGGTAGCGCCCGGCTCGACTACTTAATGTGAGCATATACACACACTCCGTAGCTAACCGAGGATCCACACCCGCCGAGTTGCGCTTCAGCCCCGTCTGTCGTACAAGCGCTACCGGCCGCCGACCGGAAGGATCCGGCCCATGACACCGAACGGGTCGGCCGGCGACTCCGGCTCGTCGCCCTTCTCCACGGGTGCCACCCCGACGGTCCCGGGGGAACAGGTCACCTCGGGCCCGAGCCGCTCCGTGCCCTGCCCCAGGACCGCGGGCAACTGCACGGGCTGCACCGGCTTGCAGGTCTCCTGGTGCGGAATGGACCCGCCCTCGGGAACCTCGCCCTTGATCCGCTGGGTACAGGTGAGGTTGCCCATGAGGTCGTCGGTGCACTTGCCCGGACCCGCCGCGGCGTACGCCGGAGCGAGACCGGCGCAGGCCACGGCGAGGCCGCCGAGGAGCCCCGAGACAGCCGCGATCTTCTTCCCGCTGATCTTCCCGCTGAACATGTGATGCGCTTCCTGTCGTGAGGACACCCGCCGAACTCAGCCGCCGAAGGCCTGGTTGTACTGGCCGCAGGTGGTGTCGAGGGTGTCGGCGAGGCCGAGCACACCGATCGGGACGTCGTTCTCGGACACCGTCTGCGGGCTGCACTCCTGGTAGGGGCGGTAGTGGTTGGACACCTGCGGCCCACTGTCGTAGGACTCGGCCACGGCGGGGGCGGCGGCGACGGCGGACAGACCGCCGGCCGCCGCCACTGCTGCGATCACGACCTGCTGAAGCTTGCGCATGGAACCCTCGGTCCTTTGCTCGTACAGCTGCTCATACAGCGATGTGGTTGCCTAGCGTGATGGCAAGAACACTAGCAGTAGCGGGACAAGAGGTTCCACAACGGACATCCATCCCCAGAGTGACATAGCAACACATAATCACCTTATGGACGGGGGGAGTTGGGTCAGGAGAGCGCCAGCTCCGCGGGCCGCGGGCGATCGGTCGCGGGCACGGAGAGGATCAGGTCCCGCAGCCGCTCGACGTACCGCCGCACGTTCTTGTAGGCGATGTCGGTGTCCGGGTAGCGGCAGGCGAACCACAGTCCCTCGTGCAGCCGGTTGACCCAGGCGCACACCTGGTCCCCGTACGAGACCCGGAGCAGCCCGTACGCCTTCTGCTCGGCCCAGTCGGCCGCGCCGGGGATGAGCCGGGCGTCCACGTACGAGATGATCGAGTACATGTCGGGCGAGGTCGGCCTGAAGTCCGCGCCGAGCAGCCGCAGTACGCGGGCGAGCGGGATGCGGGCCAGGGACCGGTTGGCCCGCAGTTCGGCGCGGACCGTGTCGAGCGCGCTCTCCAGGTCCCGGGCCGCGGGCACCTCGATGGGTGCGCCGCCGACGTACCAGCCCACCGAGTCCGACCACGCGGACTTCAGCCGGGTGTGGAAGGGCACGACGGTGCGGTACACCGGCTGGCCGCCGAGTTCGTGGACGATCAGGCTGGTGGCGGCCAGGATGCCCACCAGACTGCCGCCGTAGGGACGGCAGTACGCCTCGAACGCGGCGGCGGCGTCCGCGTCGACGAGCGGCTCGCACACCAGCTTCTGGGCGGGCAGCACCCCGCCGGGCTCGACACCGAGGTCGACGGGGAACTCCGGGAGCCGGCCGCCGCACCGGGCGATGAACTCCCGCCAGCGCGCGACGATCGCGTGGGCGTCGTCGATGCCGTCCGCGTTCGCCCGCTCCTGCTCGCAGAAGTCGACGTAACTCCCCACGGACGGGCCGGTCACGGGGCTTCCCGCGACGGCGGCCGCGTACAGCCCGTTGATCTCCTCCGGGAGCCGGTGGATCGAGTAGGCGTCGACGTTGGTGTGGTCGAAGGCCATGTACACGCTGGTGGAGTCCTCGCGTACGACGGCGGTGTAGATGAGGTTCGGCCAGCCGAGCGCGTCCGCCGCGGCGTCGAACCGATCCTGCAGGTACCGGGTGAGCGCCCCCGCGTCGGTGAACTCGCCGACCACCTCGCGGTGCAGGGACACGTCGGTCTCGGCGAGCGTGAACCGCTGCATGTCGTCACCGGCCCACCGGAAGCCGCTGCGCAGCGTCTCGTGCCGCAGTGTCCAGCCGCGCAACGCCCCTTCCAGCGCGTCGAGATCGACTTCGCCCGGCAGGTCGAACGCCGCGCCGAGCCAGGTCGGTACGAACAGCCCGTCCTCGCGCACCGACCGGGCCGTTCTGATGTGCGACTCCTGGATGTACGCCGGCGGCCGCGGATCCGGCGGCAGCGCCGCCGCGGCCGCGATCGTCACCGGGCTGAACCTCCACTCGACGAGCCGTCCGGGCCGGATCTCACAGCGCTGGATGTCAGAAATTCGCACGGTGGCTCTCCTTCGCAGAAGACACCAGCTTCATCATCAACGGCAAGCCGTACGCGCGCGATGATCGCTGTGTCGTCGTGAGTTCAGCGGGACGTGTGACATCTCGAACGGACAAGCGCACTACCTCACTCGTATCTGTAGATCCCACGCACGTCCTCCAGTTCGGCCGGAGTGACGTTCCAGGGCGGCAGTTGCTGGTGCCGGGCCACGACCCGGCCGTGCTGGGGATCACCCGCGCCCGGGGGCCCGGCGGGAAGGTAGGTGTGGCCGGGATGCCGTTGCTGCCAGCGGGTCCACAGCAGGTCGACGAAGGAGTGATGCAGCCAGAAGACCGGGTCGTTGACGGACGCGGCGCTGACCATCACCCCGCCGACCCAGTGGTGGACCCGGTTGTGGTTCTGCCAGGAGACGCTCCCCCGGCCGCTCCCCCAGCCCTCCAGTTTGTTGCGGAACCCGCGGGTGACGGCCGAGTTCCAGGGCCAGCTGTCGTAGACCGGGTCGGCCAGCGCGAACTCGACGTCGCGCGCGGTCGGCAGCTGGATCGGGGCACGGGCATGGCCGAGGTCCCGGGTGAGGTACGGCACGTCGGTCACGTTCTCGGTGATCTTCCAGTGGCCCGCCCGGTAGGCGAACGGGCCCGTCATCACCTGCCGGTCCGGGCGCCGCCCGTTGCCGCCGAGCAGATCGTCGGCCCACGGCAGGGAGCCCGGCGCCCGGTCCCGGGTCCAGTCCCAGTACGGCACCGTCACCGACGCGTCCACCCGGCGCAGCGCCCACTCCAGTTCGAGCAGCAGCTTGCGGTGCCAGGGCAGGAAGGAGGGCGCCATGTGGGCGGTGCGCAACCGGTGTTCCCGGTCGGCGGAGTTGTGCGTGATGTGGATCCGCACGAACTCGTCGTACTCACCCCGGCGTTTGACCTCCAGCAGCGCGTCCACGAACCGGCGTCGCTCGGCTCGGGTCAGCCTGTTGACGTTCTTGCGCGTGTAGACCACGTACGCCTCCCTCGGGCATCGGCCGGAGGGGTAACCGCCGGACATACCTTCGGGTCACCGGCCTACGGCCGGACCGGTGACGCGGCGGCACGCCCGGCGGCCGGCTCAGGACAGCCAGCGCTTCCACACCTCGGGGTGGCCGTCCACCCACTTCTTCGCGGCCTCCTCGGGGCTCAGCTTCTGGTCGGCGATCATGAGGGAGACCTGGTCCTGGTCCTCGGTCGTCCACGTGAACTTCTTCAGGAAGGCCGCCGCCCTGCCGCCGCTGCGCGCGAAGCCGGTGTTGAGGTACTTCTGCAGCGGGGTGTGCGGATACGCGCAGGCGACCTTGGCCGCGTCGGCGTCGCAGCCCTCCTTGTACGCCGGCAACCGCACCTCGGTCATCGGCACCTTCTTGAACAGCCACTGGGGCGCGTACCAGTAGGTGAGGAAGGGCTTCTTCTCCTTGGCGAACTGCTTGATCTGGGTGATCTGGGCGGCCTCGGACCCGGCGAAGACGACCTGGTAGTCCAGCTTCAGGTTGCTCACCAGCGCCTTGTCGTTGGTGACGTACGACGGTGAGCCGTCCAGGAGCTGTCCCTTGCCGCCGCTCTCCGCGGTGCGGAAGAGCGAGGCGTACTTGTTCAGGTTCTTCCAGTCCGTGATGTCCGGGTGCTGCTTGACGAGGTAGGTCGGCACGAACCAGCCGATGTGCCCGGTGACCCCGAGCCCCCCGCCCCGGCTGATGGTCCTCTTGTCGTCGACGTACCTCTTCTCCTGGTCCGGGTGCCCCCAGTCCTCCAGGATCGCGTCCACGCGGCCCTGGCTGAGCGCGTCCCAGGCCGGGACCTCGTCGACCTGCACGGTGTCGACGCGGTAGCCGAGCTTGTGCTCGAGGAGGTACTGGGCGACGGCCACATTCGACTGCGCGCCGACCCAGGACTGCACGGACAGGGTCACGGTCTTCGCGCCCTGCGCGCCCGCGAACGGCGAGGCCTGCTTGGTCATGTCGGCGGCACCGCACCCGGTGGCGAGCACGAGGACGGAGGCGGCGGCGACGAGTGTCGTACGGCGCATGGTCACGCCCCCTTTCCCGTACGGCGTTCCGTGGGCTGGGTGACCCGGTCGAGCATCAGCCCCAGGCAGACGATGGCCGCACCGGCGACCAGTCCGGTGGCCAGGTCGCCCTGGGCGAGGCCGAAGGCGACGTCGTACCCGAGGGCGCCGCCGCCCACCAGGCCGCCGATGATGACGACGGCGAGGACGAGTACCACGCCCTGGTTGACGGCGAGCAGCAACGCCGGGCGCGCGAGCGGCAGTTGGACCTGCAGCAGCTGCTGGCGCCCGGTCGCGCCGAGCGACCGCGCGGACTCCAGGGCGGCCGGGTCCACCTGCCGCAGCCCCTGCGCGGTGATCCGTACGACGGCCGGCAGCGCGTAGACGACGGCGGCGGCGACGGCGGGCGCGCGGCCGACGCCGAACAGCGCGACGACCGGGATGAGGTACACGAACTGCGGCATGGTCTGGAAGACGTCCAGGACGGGCCGCAGGGCCCGCTCCACCCGGTCGCTGCGGGCGGCGGCGATGCCGGTCGCGAAGCCGAGGACGAGCGTCACGGCGACGGCCGCGAGGACCTGGGAGAGGGTGTCCAGCGACGGCTCCCAGACCCCCAGCACGCCGATCGCGGCCATCGCGAGGACGGCGGTCAGCGCGGTGCGCCAGGTGCCGATCAGCCAGGCCAGCGCGGCGACCACGAACAGCACCGCCCACCAGGGCAGCCACTGCAGCCCCGAGCGCACGGGGTCGAGGATCCAGGTGGTGAAGTGCCCCGCCCAGTCGGCGGTGCCGCCCACGACCGGTACGCCCGAGTACAGGTGGGCGGTCATCCAGTCGACGGCACGGTTCACCGGTTCCGCGAAGTTCAGGGTCCACGCCGTGGGCCAGTCGAGACGGCCGAGGAGGCGGGCGGCGAGCGCGACGGCGACGGTGGCGCCGAGGCCGTACAGGAGGCCGACGGTGGGCTTCCGGGTGTCGCCGCGCTCGCCCGCCGCCGCGGTGATGCGGTCCAGTACGACCGCGAGCAGCACGATCGGCACACCGGCGGCGAGGGCCGCGCCGACGTCGACCGACGCGAGGGCCTGGTAGACGCGGTCGCCGAGACCGCCGGCGCCGATGACGGACGCGATGACCGCCATCGACAGGGCCATCATGATCGTCTGGTTGAGGCCGAGCAGGAGTTCCTTGCGGGCCAGCGGGATGCGGGCGGTCAGCAGCCGCTGCGCGCGGGTGGCGCCGAGCGAGTCGACGGCCTCCAGGACCTCGGGGTCGGCGCGGCGCAGGCCGAGGGCGGTGAGCCGGGCCATGGGCGGGGCGGCGTAGACGACGGTGGCGAGGACGGCCGCGGGGACGCCGATGCCGAAGACCAGGACGACGGGGAGGAGGTAGGCGAAGGCGGGCAGCACCTGCATGGTGTCGAGGACCGGGCGCAGGGCGCGGTGCAGCCGGTCGGAGAGCCCGGCACCGAGGCCGAGCACGAGGCCCACGGCGACGGAGGCGAGCACGGCGACGACCATCAGCGCGAGGGTCTGCATCGTCGGCACCCACATGCCGAGGGCGCCGCAGGCGAGGAACGCGGCGGCCGTACCGGCGGCGAGCCGCGTCCCCGCGAGGCGGTGCGCGACGGCGGCGGCGACCACGGTGACGCCGGGCCAGCCCGCGGCGAGGAGGGTCAGGTAGACGGCGCGGACGGTCAGGACGACGGCGTCGCTGATGTAGCCGAAGAAGTAGAGGAAGAGGGGATGGGTGTCCCGGTTGTCGATGACCCAGTTGCTGGCGGAGGTGAGGGGAGCGGACAGATCGACGGTGAGGTGGCTGGGCCAGGAGGCGGACGCCCAGCGGGCGTTGGCGAGGGGGACGAGGATCGCGGCGGCTACGGCCAGGACGAGGAGCTTGCGTACGGCGGGACGGACCGTGCGCATCGCTCGCGGAGCGGGGACAGTGATCGTCGCCATCAGACGCCCTCCGGGTTGGTGCCGGGGGCAGGGGGTGTCACGTGCCCGCGCTGACGGGGTGCCGCCGCGCCCACCCGTGCCGCCCCAGCGGCACGACTGCCCGCGGCTGAGTCGGCTTCGCCGACACCCGCGGCAGGGGCGGTGACGGCGTCCGGCCCACCTTCCAACGGTGTCTCCGCGTCCCCACCCAGGGACGCGCGGACTTGCGCGACCGGGGGCCCCTCCAGCCGGGGCTCCGCGTCCCCACCCAGGGGCGCGGGGAACTGCGCGACCGGCCCACGACCGCTTGCGGCCGGAGGGACGGCCGGGGCGGGGGCGCCTTCCGGCCGGGGCTCCGCGTCCCCACCCAGGGGCGCGGGGAACTGCGCGACCGGCCCACCACCACCCGCGGCCGAAGAACCGCCCGAAGCGGGGGCGCCTTCCGGCCGGGGTTCCGCATCCCCACCCAGGGGCGCGGGGAACTGCGCGACCGGCCCACCACCACCCACGGCCGAAGAACTCCCCGAAGCCGGGGCACCATCCGGTCGCGGCTCCGCGTCCCCACCCAGGGGCGCGGGGAACTGCGCGACCGGCCCACCACCACCCACGGCCGAAGAACTCCCCGAAGCCGGGGCACCATCCAGCCGAGACTCCGCATCCCCACCCAGGGACGCGCGGAACTGCGCGACCGGCCCACCACCACCCGCGGCCGAAGAACCGCCCGAAGCGGGGGCGCCTTCCGGCCGGGGCTCCGCATCCCCACCCAGGGGCGCGGGGAACTGCGCGAGCGGCCCACGACCGCTCGCGGCCGGCGGGACGGCCGGGGCGGTTTTCGCCACGACGCCGAGCAGCGTGTCGGCGTCGAGCATGCCGACGCAGCGGTCCCCGTCCACGACGCGTGCCGGGACGCCGGCCTCCGCGACCGCCTCGATCGCCTCGGCGACGGTCGCCTCCGGGCTGATCGCGGGGCCGTCGGCGGCTCCGGTCCCGTCCGGTGAACGCATCGCGGAGCGGACCGTCATCACCTGCTCGCGCGGCACGTCGCGGACGAACTCGCGGACGTAGTCGTCGGCCGGGGAGCCGACGATCTCCTCCGGGGTGCCCAGCTGGACCACCCCGCCGTCCCGCATCAGGGCGATGCGGTCGCCGAGTTTGAGCGCCTCGGACAGGTCGTGGGTGATGAAGACCATCGTGCGGCCCTCCTCGCGGTGCAGGCGGACCACTTCCTCCTGCATGTCCCGCCGGATAAGCGGATCGAGCGCGCTGAACGGCTCGTCGAACAGGAGGACCTCGGGGTCCACGGCCAACGCCCGTGCGAGGCCGACCCGTTGGCGCTGGCCGCCGGACAGCTGGCCGGGGCGGCGCTGCTCCATGCCCTCCAGGCCGACCTTGACGACGACCTCGGCGGCCCGCTCTCGCCGCTCGGACCGGCCGACGCCCTGGATCTCCAGGCCGTACGCGACGTTGTCGAGGACGGACCGGTGCGGGAGGAGCCCGAAGTGCTGGAAGACCATCGCGGCCCGGTGCCGGCGCAGTTCCCGCAGCCGGCCCTTGTCCATCGCACGGACGTCCTCGCCGTCGATGGCGATGGCACCGGCCGTCGGCTCGATGAGCCGGGTCAGGCAGCGGACCAGGGTGGACTTGCCGGACCCCGACAGGCCCATCACCACGAAGACCTCGCCCTTGCGCACGTCGAAGGAGACGTCGCGGACGGCGGCCGTGCAGCCGGTGCGGGTGCGGAGTTCGGCCGGGGACAGGGTGGTCAGTTCTGGGTCGGCCGGGACGCGGTCGGCCTTGGGGCCGAACACCTTCCACAGGCCCTCGACGGAGAAGACAGGGGTCGTACCGGTCATCACGCACCGCCCTTCAGGAGGTCCACGGCCCTCTCGCCGACCATCAGCACCCCGATCATCGGGTTCACGGCCGGCATGGCCGGGAAGACGGAGGCGTCGGCGATGCGGATGCCGTCCAGGCCGCGGACGCGCAACTCGGGATCGACGACGGCCAGTTGATCATCGACCGCACCCATCCTGCAGGTGCCGGCCGGGTGGTAGACGGTGTGCGCGACCTTGCGGGCGTACTCGCTCAGTTCCGCGTCGCCGAGGACCTCAGGGCCGGGGCACACCTCGCGCTTCAGCCAGCCCGCCAGCGGCTCGGTCCTCGCGATCTCGCGGGCGATGCGGATGCCGTCGACGAGGGTGCGGCCGTCGTAGTCGTCCTCGTCGGTGAAGTACCTGAAGTCGAGCGCGGGCTTCACGGACGGGTCGGCGCTGGTGAGGTGGAGGCGGCCGCGGCTGCGGGGTTTGGGGATGTTCGGGGTCATCGAGACGCCGTGCGCGGGGCGTTCGTAGCCCAGGCGCTCGGGGTTGTCCGTGAACGGGATTTGGTAGAAGTGGAACATCAGGTCCGGGCCCGGCTGTTCGGGGTCGCGGCGGACGAACAGGCCCGCGTCGGAGTCCATCGCGGAGTTCTCCGGGATCGGGCCGTTCGTCTCCCAGACGATCACCGACTCGGGGTGGTCGAGGAGGTTCTCGCCGACGCCCGGGAGGTCGTGCGCGACCGGGATGCCGAGGGCCTCGAGGTCCGAGGCCGGGCCTATGCCCGAGTGGAGGAGGAGGCGCGGGGAGTCGACGGCGCCGGCGCACAGGACGACCTCGTTGCGTGCCCGCACGAGGAGTTCCTCGCCGTCCTTGGTGCGGACGTGGACGCCTTCGGCCCGGGTGCCGTCCAGTTCCAGGCGGTACGCCCAGGTCTCCAGGAGGAGGTGCAGGTTGGGGCGCTCGTCCAGTACCGGGTGGAGGTAGGCCACCGACGCGCTGGAGCGCTTGTTGGTCTCGGGGTGGTACGCGAGGTCGAAGAAGCCGACGCCCTCGGTGAACGGCCGCCGGTTGAACCCCTCCACGCGCGGGACGCCCAGCGCCTCCTGGGCGGCGTCGACGAAGTCGCGGGCGATGGCGTTCCGGTCCTTCTCGTCGACCGGGACGATGTTGTTGAGGAGGCGGGCGTAGTAGGCCTCCATCGGCACCGCGCCCCAACCCTTGGCTCCCGCCTCTTCCCACTCGTCCCAGTCGGAGGGCAGCGGCTTGAAGGAGATGAGGGTGTTGTGGCTGGAGCAGCCGCCCAGCACCCGGGCGCGGCTGTGCCGGATGTGGGAGTTGCCGCGCGGCTGTTCGGTGGTCGGGTAGTCGTAGTCCAGCTCGCCGCCGAGCAGGCCCATCCAGCGGCGCAGGGTGAGGACGTCGTCGCGGCCGACGTCGCTCGGGCCGCCCTCGATGACGGCGACGGTGACGTCCGGGTTCTCGGTGAGGCGGGAGGCTATGACGGAACCGGCGGTTCCGCCGCCGATGACGACGTAGTCGTAGACGTGGGGGGTGTGGGACATGGGGGGAGCTCCAAGAGGCTTCTTCGGTACGGCGGTCGGAAGAACTCAGCCGGCGAACCAGCGCACCGGCTTCGGCGCGAGGTTCTGGTAGACGTGCTTGGTCTCGCGGTACTCGGCGAGCCCGGCGGGGCCCAGTTCGCGGCCGGTGCCGCTCTTTCCGAAGCCGCCCCACTCCGCCTGCGGCAGGTAGGGGTGGAAGTCGTTGATCCAGACGGTGCCGTGCCGCAGCCGCCCCGCGACCCGGCGGGCCTTCCCGGCGTCCGTACTCCACACGGCGCCCGCGAGGCCGTACTCGGTGTCGTTGGCGAGGGCGACCGCCTCGTCCTCGGTGCGGAAGGTCTCGACGGTGAGGACCGGGCCGAAGACCTCTTCGCGCACGACCCGCATCCCGCGGTGGCACTGGTCGAGGACAGTGGGTTCGTAGAAGTAGCCGCCGGCCGGGCGGTCGGCGGACGGTTCGGGGCGCTTGCCGCCCGCGCGCAGCACGGCGCCCTCCGCCAGCGCCGACGCGACGTACGCCTCGACCTTGGCGCGTTGCTGCGCGGAGACGAGCGGGCCGCACTCGACGCCGTCCGCGGTGCCCCGGCCGAGCCGGATCCGGGCGGCGCGGCGGGCGAGTTCGGCGACGAACCGCTCCCTGACCGGCTCCTCGACGATCAGCCGGGCGCCGGCCGAGCAGACCTGGCCGCTGTGGATGAACGCGGCGTTGAGGGCCTGGTCGACGGCGGTGTCGAAACCCTCCTGCGTGGCGCAGGCGTCGGCGAAGACGACGTTGGGGTTCTTGCCGCCCAGTTCGAGGGCGATCTTCTTGACGGTGGGCGCCGCCGCCTGGGCGACCTTGGTGCCGCTGACCAGGCCGCCGGTGAAGGAGACCAGGTCGACGCCGGGGTGCTCGGCGAGGCGGGCGCCGACGGTGTGGCCGGGGCCGGTGACGAGGTTGGCGACACCGGCGGGCAGTCCGGCCTCGGCGAGCAGTCCGATCAGGGCGACCGTCGTCAGCGGGGTGAGCTCGCTGGGCTTGACCACGAAGGTGTTGCCGGCCGCGAGCGCCGGGGCGATCTTCCAGCTCGCCTGGAGGAGCGGGTAGTTCCAGGGCGTGATCAGCGCGCACACGCCGACCGGTTCGGACACGACGACGCTGTGGATGTCGGCCGAGCCCGCGTCGACCACCCGGCCCGCGCCCTCCGCGGCGACCAGGTCGGCGAAGTAGCGGAAGGCGTCGGCGACGCAGTCGATGTCGACGCGGCCCTCCTCGACCGTCTTGCCCGCGTCCCGGCTCTCCAGGAGCCCGAGCTGTTCGCGGTCGCGCACGAGGAGGTCGGCGACCCGGCGGAGCAGGGCGGCGCGCTCGGCGACGGGGGTCCGGGGCCAGTCACCGGTGTCGAAGGCGTGCCGGGCGGCGGCCACCGCGGCCTCGGCGTCCTTCTCGTCACCCTCGGCGACCACGGCGAAGGGCAGGCCGTCCGCGGGGTCGATGATCTCGCGCGTCGCGCCGGAGACCGCTGCCAGCCAGTCGCCTCCGGCATGGATGGTCGCTCGTGCCGTGCTGTCCGCCATGATCGGTATTGCCTTCCGTTCCTGTTCGGTGCCCCTGGGTGACAACCGGGTCACACTCGGGGACCGTCGGCACCTGCCCTCGGTCTCGGATTGCATGCGCAATCGTCGACCGAAAGTGCGCGGCGTCACTGAACAGTCGGACATGCATGAACAAACCCCCCGGGAGAGCGAAGGCTCCCGGGGGGCGGTTCGGGTTCAGGACGTGGTGCTCGCCGATGCGGTGGGCGTGGCGTGCCGGGGCCCGCTCTTGGTCGAGATCTGGCCGACCAGCTCCCAGAAGCAGACCAGGGCGGTGACGGGCGGAATCCCGAAGATGACTAAGGACAGCAGGGCGTGGGACGAGTGGCTGACACACAGGGCCACGGCCACCACGGAGGCGGCCAGCACGACGCACCAGGAGCGGCGCGCGCTCCGGCGCTGCGCGGTGGCCCGCAGGACGGACAGGGCCGCCACGAACCACGGGCCGTAGACCGTCAGCGGCCAGTACTGCGCCAGCCCGCCGGGGAGCACCGAGGAGGCGATGCCGCGCAGCTGGGCGTAGGAGTAGCAGAGGGACCAGGCCAGCATGGACACCGCGCACAGCGAGACCGTCGCGATCAGGAGCGTGATGTGCGTGACGCTCCGGCCGCCGTCGAGCAGGTGGGAGTCGTGGCGGACCCGGTGGCGGACCCGCCGGCGGCTGCCCCGGCGCTGGGCCGGCACGTCCAGCAGGGTGGGGGCCGTGGTCACAGTCGGTGCGGACAGTATCTGCGCCAGCTCCTCGACCGGGTCCCAGTCGTTCGCCGCGACGTCCGGCTCCGGGACACCCCAGGCGTGGTCGTAGAGACCGGGGTGGTCGTAGAAGCCGGGGTGGTCGTACAGACCCGGCCCCGAGTCGTGCTGAATCCCGTCCATCGATTACCTCCGCACCCTGCCTCAGAAGGCCCCGTACAGATCCGCCATGGTCCGCCGATATTCATTTTCCATCGTGTTGATTCTCTTCAGGAAATCATCGAGCAGGTCCGAGCATGAGGTGATATCCATACCACCGGGCCAGCGGAGCACGGTTGTCGGATGATCTTCGGCTGCGCACCAGTCCAATCGCGTCACGGTCACCTAACGACCGTCGCGCCGGGCGGGATTTGGAGCGTTCGGGGGAATTCAGTCACCCGGAAGAGAAGTTGTATAATTCACACCGCCCGTACATTCGAAGAAATTTTGAATGCGCGGGCGATTACGTTCCGTGAGTATCGAATTCAAATGAACGGCTGTGATCCGGCGCCGACAACGGCGCCGGAGGCCCCGGTCATCGGCTCCCGTACGCGGTTCCGCAGCCAGGCGTGCGCCGGGTCGCGTCGTGGCGGAAGTGCCAGGCCGGGCCGATCAGGCCGGACTCGCGCAGCACGAGGAGGGAGGCCGGGAAGGTGCCGCCGGAACCCACCACCCGGCGCTCCAGAGCGAGTTCGGCCGGCGCGGCGTCGACCGGGCCGTGCAGCTTGCCGCGCCGCGAGACGTTCAGGTGACCGGCCGCGGTCGCGTACCGCTCGGGGGTCGGCTCGCCGGCCGGCAGCGGGTGCCCGGACGGGCGGCGCTCGTGGTGGCCGGCCACGGCGGCCGCATCCCGACACGTACTATCGCGTCCGATCCGGAACGCGTACTATCGCGTTCGACCGGCGCCTGAGCAACTCCCTCCGCACCCCGGCCCGTTGAGGAGCCCCCGATGCCCGCCCTCCTGGACCCCGTCCTCGACCTGCTGACCCTGCGCGGCACCGTCACCGAGGCCGAACAGCTCACCGCCCGGATGCGCCGGCTGCGCGTCGACGGCGACCAGCTCGCCGGCCTCGACGTCCGGCCCGGCCAGCAGGTCCGGGTCCTGGTGGCCGGCCTGACCCTGCGGACGTACTCGATCTGGCACTACGACCCTTCCGGCGTGGTCGAGTTGTGCGTCCTCGACCACCCCGAGGGCGGGCCGGGCGCCCGGTGGGGCCGGACCGCGCAGAAGGGCGAGCAGGTGCGGCTGCGCGGGCCCGAGGGCACCTTCACGCTGCGTCCCGACGCCGCCCACCATGTCTTCGTCGGCGACGAGACGGCGGCGGTCGCCTTCGGCGCGATGCTCGCGGCACTGCCCGAGGAGGTCCGGATCTCCGGCTGCGTCGAGACGGAGACGGCCGCCGACCGGCTGCCCCTCACCCACGCGGAGCGCCTCGACTGGGTGCTCAGGACCGAGACCTCGCTGCCGGAGGCGGTACGGCGGCTCGCTCCCGAACCCGGCGGGGTGGCGTACGTCGCCGGGGAGGCACGTGCCGTGCAGGCGGTGCGGAAGGTACTGGTCCAGGAGGCCGGGTGGGACCGGCGCGCGGTCCTGACCAAGCCGTTCTGGACGCCGGGGAAGCGCGGGATGGAGTAACCGCCCCACGGGACACGGACGGGCCCCGCTCCGGAGGAATCCGGCGCGGGGCCCGTCGGGGTGCGGGAGGCTCAGATCAGGCCGAGGGCGCGGACCGCCTCGCGCTCCTCCGCCAGCTCCTGCACCGAGGCGTCGATGCGGGCGCGGGAGAAGTCACTGATCTCCAGGCCCTGGACGATCTCGTACGTGCCGTCCTTGGTGGTGACCGGGAAGGAGGAGATCAGGCCCTCCGGGACGCCGTAGGAGCCGTCCGACGGGATGCCCATGGAGGTCCAGTCGCCGTCGGCGGTGCCGTTGACCCAGGTGTGGACGTGGTCGATCGCGGCGTTGGCCGCGGAGGCGGCGGAGGACGCGCCGCGGGCCTCGATGATCGCCGCACCGCGCTTGGCGACGGTCGGGATGAACTCCTCGGCCAGCCACTTCTCGTCGTTCACGACCTCGGCCGCGTTCTTGCCGGCGACCGTGGCGTGGAAGATGTCGGGGTACTGCGTGGCGGAGTGGTTGCCCCAGATGGTCAGGCGCTTGATGTCGGCGACCGTGGAGCCCGTCTTCTTCGCGAGCTGGGTCAGCGCGCGGTTGTGGTCGAGGCGGGTCATCGCGGTGAAGCGCTCGGCCGGCACGTCCGGGGCGGCGGCCTGGGCGATCAGCGCGTTGGTGTTGGCCGGGTTGCCGACGACCAGGACCTTGATGTCGTCCGCGGCGTGGTCGTTGATGGCCTTGCCCTGCGGCTTGAAGATGCCGCCGTTGGCCTCCAGGAGGTCACCGCGCTCCATGCCCTTGGTGCGGGGGCGGGCGCCGACCAGGAGGGCGACGTTGGCGCCGTCGAAGGCGACGTTCGGGTCGTCGGAGATGTCGATGCCCTGGAGCAGCGGGAAGGCGCAGTCGTCGAGCTCCATGGCGGTGCCCTCGGCGGCCTTGAGCGCGGGGGTGATCTCCAGGAGGCGGAGCCGGACCGGCACGTCCGCGCCGAGCAGCTGGCCGGAGGCGATGCGGAAGAGCAGGGCGTAACCGATCTGGCCGGCCGCGCCGGTGACGGTGACGTTCACGGGAGTGCGGGTCATGGCGTTCTCCGTATGACAGCTGGCGGTGGGCGTCCTTGCCCTGGGTGCCCTGGGGTGCGGACGTACAAATGATCGATCTCTTGGTATCAAGAGATCCACCGGTCAGGCTATCGCGCATCGAGGATGCCGGAGGGCGAGGGGTCCGTGTGGCTCACCCCACAAAAGAGGCGGCCGCCTGTCCGGGAGAGGTGAGACAGTGCGGCCGCCGCCGGGGGTACCGGATTCCGGACTCCCGTGGGGGGATACCTCTCGCGTGCCCGGGATGGAAGCCGGCATTCCTGTGTGCCGCCGATTTCTTCGCGGGCGCGCGGACGCGCTGTCGCGAGGCACTGGGGGCTGCAGCCCCCAGACCCCCGCTGCCGGCCTTCGGCCTCGTCCTCGAACGCCGGAGGGGCTGTCGTGGGCGCGCTACGTCGTGCACCCCCGCTGCCCCGACGCCAGCGTGGCGCAGGCCTTCGCCGCCGCCGCGTCGCGCACCGCCACCATCGGCGTGTACGCGATCGTGTCGCCGGTGGCCGTGATGTCGCCGCGTTCCGTGGTGGTACCGGCCGTGACCCGGACCGAGTCGCCCTGGGCGGCCCCCGTGATCCGGCCCCAGGCGGCGCCGCAGGTCCGGCTGTAGCGGACCTCCAGCGTGGTCGCGCCGACGGTGACGGTCTTCGCGGTGGTCACGAGGTCGCCGCTGCACCCCATGGCCTCCGCGTCCTTCCCAGTGCAGCCGGTACCCGCGCACTTCACCCCGGCCGGGAGGCCGCTGCCGGTGGGGGTGGACGGGGTGGCCGAGGCACCGTGGCCCTGGTTCTTCCGCCCGCCGCCGTCGCCCCCGGTGAGGAAGAGGACCGCGGCGACCACCACGACCACACCGACGACCCCGGCGAGGAACATCGTCAGCCGCCGCCTGCCGCCGCCGGGCGGGGCCGCAGGCGTCGCCGGGCCGCGGGAACCCCCCGCGCCCTCCCGGCGGTTCGCGTCGGGCGCCGTCGGCTGGGGCGGGATGGTGGGCGAGACGCCCGCCGGTCCGGCGATCCCCGGTATCGCCAGCGCGCTGGCCGACCGGCGGGGCGCCTTGCCGCCCCCGGCATCGGAGGAGGAGGTGGCGGGCGGCGCCCCGAACTCCCCCAGCGCGGCCCGCGCCTGGGAGATCCGGATCGCCTCCATGGTCATGTCGTGCCGCATCTCCGAACGGCTCCAGGCCCGTTCGGCCAGCTCCCACATGGTCGTGAGGTGGACGGGATCGGTCCCGGTGACCTCGGCGAGCGCGACGACCGCGCCCTTCGGTGCCAGCAGACGGCCGCTGAGATAGCGCTCCCAGGACGTCCTGGCGTAGCCGGTGCGATCGGACAGCGCCGCGACGCTCATGCCGCTGCGGTCCACGAGCCGCCGCAGCTGGGTCGCGAACTCCTTTACCTGCGGATCGAGTTCGTCCGGCAGGGCCTTCCAACGAGGCATTGCTTCCCCCCTCTTCCCCCGGTCCTCTTCCCCCGGTTCGGTGCCGTGTCTTCCCCCGCGCTTCCCCTCGCGCGGAGCCCCGCGCCGGTCCCCGTCTGGCCTACCCAGCAAGATGCGGCGGCCCCGGAGTACAGTCCCCCGGCTGGGGGCGCACAGAAGCACCGACCCGTCCGGCACGCACCGTCGCACGCCTGCCGCCCTACGGTCCAACGGGCCCTCGGCTCGTCCCGATTGGACACGTTAGCCCGGTTGTGGGTCGACTCCGTTACTTGTGCGCGAACTTGTCAACACATCGGCACACCGGTCATCAGGCCGTGACCCCGCAGGTCACAGGGGACCCACCTCACCCGAGGGCCACGGCACCGAGGACCGCCACGAGGAGCAGGACGAGCAGCAGCAGGATCGCGTACAGCAGCAGACGGCCGTGCGGGCGGGGCTCCGGGTCCGGTTCCGGCCGGTCCCACCACGGGAGGGTCGGATCGTCCTCGTACCCCTCCGGCTCCGCGTCGCCCGGCGGGCGGTCCGGGTCCGGTGCGGCCGCCGGGCGCGGCCAGGCCTCGACGGCGAGTTCCCACCGCACGGCGTGCCGTTCGGCGTCCGAGTCGGCGAGGCCCGCGACCCGGCACAGCGCGACGACGGCCTGCCGGGGCGGCGGCTGCACGGCGTTGAGATAGCGCTGCCACGACGACTTGCTGTACGCGGTACGGGCACCCAGCGCGACCAGACTGAGGCCGGTGTCGTCCTTGAGGAGCCGCAGCTGCTCCACGAAGTGCCGTACCTCCGGCGGGAGCCCCTCCGGCAGCGGCTGCCAGCCGCCCATCACGCACCTCCACGGCCCGCCAAGTCGCCGGTTCGTCACCAGTTCAGAGCGGGTGACGACGGCGGGCGGCCCGCCGGTTCCCGCCGGCAGTGGCAGTGCGGGCGCCCCGTAGCGGAACTGTCACCTCTCTGCCACAGCCGGTGGACAGCCGTTGAACAGCCGCCGCGCGCTGGGAAGGCTGATTCCCGACGGCGGCCCGTCCTGCTCGGGGGAGAGGACGGGCCGCCTTGCGGTCTGGGCGGATTTTCCGGTGCCGGTTGGGGACGCGCCCGAGCGGGGCGCGGGGAACCACGCGACCAGCGCCCCACGCACCGGCACCGGCACCCGCACCCGCACCCGCACCCGCACCCGCACCCGCACCCGCACCCGCACCCGACGAGAATGCCTAGTTCTTCATCGTGAAATGCAGCGTGTCCTTCAGAAACGGGATCACCAGCCACGGCTTCGGCTGCGCCATCAACGCCAGCAGCACGATCGCCAGTCCCAGCACCCCGTACGTGGCGATGTCCGTGAACCGCGACCGGACCGCCAGCATCCCCACGCTCGGCAGTATCCACCGCATCACCGCCCCGGCCAGCAGCGCCGCCCCGATCAGCAGCGCGCCGACCCGGAACTGGTCGAGCGAGGTCAGCAGCAGCCCCACCGCGACGGCCGCCAGCACCACCAGCATCGGCCACTGCCGGGCCGGCGCCGGCAGGTCCCCCGACGCGGCCCTGCCGCCCCCCTCGGGGCGGGCGGTGTCCCGCGTGAACAGCGGGAAGCGGCGCGTGGCCCGCCGGGGCCGCCCCTGCGCGTCCGGAGCGCTGATCGCGTCGCGGACGGTCGGCTCGTCGTCGTGTGCCTGCTCAGCCGGCACTGCGCTCCGCCGCCTCGACCACGTTGACGAGCAGCTGCGCCCTGGTCATCGGCCCGACCCCGCCGGGGTTCGGCGAGAGCCACCCGGCGACCTCGGCCACCCCGGGATGCACGTCCCCGACGATCTTGCCGTCGGCGTTGCGGGAGACACCGACGTCGAGGACGGCGGCACCCGGCTTGACGTCCTCGGGGCGGATCAGGTGCGGGGAACCGGCGGCGGCGATGATGATGTCGGCGCGCTTCAGGTGCGACGCGAGGTCGCGGGTGCCGGTGTGGCACTGGGTCACCGTGGCGTTCTCGCTGCGCCGGGTGAGCAGCAGCGGCATCGGGCGGCCGATGGTCACACCGCGGCCGACGACCACGACCTCGGCGCCCTTGATCTCGACGCCGTACCGGCGCAGCAGCGTGAGCACGCCGTTGGGGGTGCAGGGCAGCGGCGCGGGCTCGCCGAGCACCAGCCGGCCGAGGTTCGTCGGGTGCAGGCCGTCCGCGTCCTTGTGCGGGTCCATCAGCTCCAGGATGCGGTTCTCGTCGATGCCCTTGGGCAGCGGCAGCTGGACGATGTAGCCGGTGCAGGCCGGGTCGTCGTTGAGTTCGCGGACGACCGCCTCGATCTCCTCCTGGGTCGCGGTGGCCGGGAGTTCGCGCTGGATGGAGGCGATGCCGACCTGGGCGCAGTCGCGGTGCTTGCCGGCGACGTACTTCTGGCTGCCGGGGTCGTCCCCGACGAGGATCGTGCCGAGGCCGGGCGTGACGCCCTTCTCCCTCAGCGCCGCCACGCGGGCGGTCAGATCGGACTTGATCGCTGCTGCGGTGGCCTTGCCATCGAGAATCTGGGCGGTCATGGCTCCATCCTCGCGGATGCCGGTCTCCCGGTTCCAGTCGGGTGCGCGGTCATGATCAATGATGTTGCACTTGCACAACACATCGCTAATCGGACTGGACAACAACTCGCCCGTACTCAACCATGAGCGGCGCAGTATCGCGGTCCGGTGGGGGGGCAAAACCGCTCAGTTCGTGACGTACCTCCGTCCTTGTCCGCGTCGTCCCCGCAGGTCAAACGGAGGAAACCCGTCATGAGTTTCGGCGCGCCCAACAACCCCTACGGTCAGCCGCAGGACCCGCAGCAGGGTCAGCCCGGCTACGGCTACCCGCAGCAGCCCGGCTACCAGCAGGCCCCGCAGGGCGTCCCGCCGCAGCAGGGTCAGCCCGGCTACGGCTACCCGCAGCAGCCCGGCTACCCGCAGCAGGGTGGTTACGGTTACCCGCAGCAGGGTTACGGCGCCACGCCGCCGTACGCGAACTGGGGCCAGCGCTTCGGCGGCACGATCGTCGACGGCCTGGTCTTCCTGGTGCCGTACATCCTGGTGCTCTTCGCCAGCAAGGCCGCGGTGCTGGGCATCATCGGCGCCCTGGCGATCATCGGCATCGCGATCTGGCAGCTGATCATGGAGGGCCGCACCGGCCAGACCATCGGCAAGAAGGCGCTGGGCATCCGCCTGGTCAAGGAGGCCACGGGCCAGCCGATCGGCGTCGGCATGGCGTTCGTGCGCCGTATCGCGCACATCCTGGACAGCCTCGCCTGCTACCTGGGCTGGCTGTGGCCGGCGTGGGACGCCAAGCGCCAGACGTTCGCCGACAAGGTGTGCGGCACGATCGTGATCCGCAGCAACTGAGCCTTCACCGGCACCCCAAGGGCCGTGTCCCCCGCTGCGGGGACACGGCCCTGGTGTTGACGCCCTTTGCGCCGTGGCGGCTCAGTGGAAGAAGTGCCGCGTGCCGGTGAAGTACATCGTCACGCCCGCCTTCTTCGCGGCCTCCACGACGAGTTCGTCGCGGACCGAACCGCCGGGCTGCACCACGGCCTTGACGCCGGCGGCGGTGAGGATCTCCAGGCCGTCGGGGAACGGGAAGAACGCGTCGGAGGCGGCGTAGGAGCCGCGCGCCCGCTCCTCCCCCGCCCGCTCGACGGCGAGCTTCGCGGAGTCGACGCGATTGACCTGGCCCATGCCGACGCCGACCGAGGCGCCGTCCTTGGCGAGCAGGATGGCGTTGGACTTCACGGCCCGGCAGGCCTTCCAGGCGAACGCGAGTTCCGCCAGCTCCGCCGCGTCCAGCGCCTCGCCGGTCGCGAGGGTCCAGTTGGCCGGGTCGTCGCCGTCCGCCTGGAGGCGGTCGGTGACCTGGAGCAGCACACCGCCGTCGATCGCCTTGACCTCGACGGGGTTGACGGGGGCGCCCGGCGCCTTCAGCACCCGGATGTTCTTCTTCTTCGCGAGGGCTTCGAGGGCCCCCTCCTCGTAGTCGGGCGCGACGATGACCTCGGTGAAGATCTCGGCGACCTGCTCCGCCATCTCCCGGCTCACCGGCCGGTTGACGGCGATGACCCCGCCGAACGCGGACAGCGGGTCGCAGGCGTGCGCCTTGCGGTGCGCCTCGGCGACGTCCGAACCGACGGCGATGCCGCAGGGGTTGGCGTGCTTGATGATCGCGACGCACGGCTCGTCGTGGTCGTACGCGGCACGGCGGGCGGCGTCCGTGTCCGTGTAGTTGTTGTACGACATCTCCTTGCCGTGCAGCTGCTCGGCCTCGGCGAGACCGCCGCCAGCGGCGTCGACGTAGAGGGCGGCGGGCTGGTGCGGGTTCTCGCCGTAGCGCAGGGTGTTCTCGCGCTGCCAGGTGGCGCCGAGGAAGTCGGGGAACCGCGAGTCGTCGACCGGGGCGTACTCCGAGGCGAACCAGGAGGCCACCGCCACGTCGTAGGCGGCCGTGTGCTGGAAGGCCTCGGCGGCGAGCCGCTTGCGGGTGGCGAGGTCGAAGCCGCCCTCGGCGACGGCCTTGAGGACGTCGGCGTAGCGGGCGGGGCTGGTGACGATCGCGACCGAGGGGTGGTTCTTGGCGGCCGCGCGGACCATCGAAGGACCGCCGATGTCGATCTGCTCGACGCACTCGTCGGGGGTGGCGCCGGAGGCGACGGTCTCGCGGAACGGATAGAGGTTGCTGACCACGAGGTCGAAGGGCTCGATGCCGAGCTCTTGGAGCTGGCGTCGGTGGTCCTCGAGGCGCAGGTCGGCGAGGATGCCGGCGTGCACCCTGGGGTGCAGGGTCTTGACCCGGCCGTCCAGGCACTCCGGGAAGCCGGTGAGCTCCTCGACCTTGGTGACGGGCACGCCGGCGGCGGCGATGCGGGCGGCGGTCGAGCCGGTGGAGACGAGTGCGACACCGGCCTCGTGCAGCCCGCGGGCGAGCTCTTCGAGCCCGGTCTTGTCGTAGACGCTGACGAGCGCGCGACGGATGGGCCGCTTGCCGCTCTCGGCCGTGACAGTGCTCTCGGCGGTCACTGGATAACTACCTTTCGTCCCTCAATGCGATAGCCGTTGCGGGCGATCCGCCCCACGACCTCGACGAGCAGCCTTCGCTCGACGTCCTTGATGCGCTCGTGCAGCGCGCTCTCGTCGTCCTCGTCCCGGACCTCCACCACGCCCTGAGCGATGATCGGTCCGGTGTCGACGCCGTCGTCGACGAAGTGGACGGTGCAGCCGGTGACCCTGGCGCCGTACGCGAGCGCGTCCCGTACGCCGTGGGCTCCGGGGAAACTGGGCAGCAGGGCGGGGTGCGTGTTGACGGTCCGCCCGCCGAACCGCGCCAGGAACTCCTTCCCGACGATCTTCATGAACCCGGCGGAGACGACGAGATCGGGTTCGTGGGCGGCCACGGCGTCGGCCAGCGCCCGGTCCCACTCCTCCCGGGTCGCGAAGTCCTTCACCCTGGTCACGAACGTCGGGATCCCGGCCCGCTCGGCACGCGCGAGCCCCTCGATGCCGGCACGGTCGGCACCGACGGCGACGACCTCGGCACCGTAGGCCTCGGCGCCGTGCTCGGCGATCGCGTCGAGGAGCGCCTGGAGGTTGGTGCCGGATCCGGAGACCAGCACGACAAGGCGCTTGGCCACGGGCTTGGCGGCCACGGTGGGGCCCTTTCTCGGGGGAGCGTCGGTACGGTGGCCGGCCCCGCACCCGCTTTGTACATTCGTACGAGTGCTTCGCGCCCCGGGATACGGGGAAGTCTACGAAGCGGCCGACCGTCAGCAACGATACCGGCACACCGGGCGGCCCCCACGGGACGGGGGCGTGGCCGGAAGGTAGCGTCTGGGAGGTGGCGGGGCGGGAACGTGTCCGGGATACGACGCGTTCACGGGGTAGGCGGTCGTTCCGGCCGCCGTACCGATCGCCCGCAGCCAGCCGCCGTATCCAGCCGTATCCGTATCCAGCCCATCCATCAGCTCTGTTCTGTTCATCTTGATCTAGGGGAAGACGCTCACTTGATGCCGGACCGCAGCCTGGGACTTCGCATGCTCCCCCCGCAGTCGGTACAGGGAGGGACAGGTTCCGCCGTGCTGCTGCGGGAGCGGCCGGCCTCGCCGCCGGACGCGTCCTCGAACCGGCCGAAGGGCGACCGGAAGGACGGGGAGGACGGCCAGAAGGACGACAACCCCTTCGCCCCGCCGCCGGAGGGCACGCCGGACAGCCCGTGGCGGCCGCGCCGCCCGGCCGGTGACGACGACCGGGAAGCGCCCTGGGGCAGCCAGTGGAGCGACCGCCAGCCCGGCCGGCAGTCCGGCGGCTTCGGCCAGCGTCCCGACGGCGGTCCGGGCGGCGGCGGCCAGAACGGCCCCGGCGGCTCCGGCGGCTCCGGCGGCTCCGGCATGCGCTGGGACCCGACCGACCCGGCCCAGCGGCGGGCGCGGTACGCCCTGCTGTGCGGCATGTGGGCCTTCCTCTTCGCGCTCTTCAGCTGGCCGTACGTGGCGCTGCTGCTCGGCGCCCTGGCCGTCTACTGGGGCATCAGCGCGCTCCGCGCCAAGCCCCGCGACCCGGACGGGGCCGCCGCCACCGGCCGCCCCCAGACGACTGCGGCGATCAGCGGCCTGGTCACGGCGTCCCTGGCGCTGGCCCTGGTGGCGGCCAACTTCACGGCCCAGATGGTCTACCGCGACTACTACACCTGCGTCTCGGACGCCCTCACCAACGAGGCCAAGCAGTCATGCGACCACCTGCTGCCGCAGGAGCTGCGCGGGTTCCTGGGGAGCGGGAACAGCTGACGGGGCGGAGGCGGACGGTGCCGGGGTGACGGGGCGGGAGGGTCAGGGACCGTCGGTGCCCTCGTCCTCGGCCGCATCGTCCTCGGCCGCATCGTCCTCGACCACGTCGTCCTCGTCCTCGGCCGTCGGCTCGGACAGCCTCCGCAGCGCCGTCCAGCGGGCCTTGCGCGCCTCCTCGTCCTCCCAGGGGCCGGGCGGCGGGTCCACCGGCGGCATCTCCCCGGGCAGCGGGTGGACGGGGTGCACCTCGCCGGGCAGCGGGTGGACGGGGTGCACGTGGTGCGGCTCGGCCGGCAGCGCCTCGTACCGCTCGGAGGCGTCGCCGTCGGCCTGGTCGGGCAGCAGTCCGGTCACGAAGACCGGGGCCGGGGTCGCCACCGGCGCCGGGACGGGAGCGGGGGCCGAGGTACGGGACGGGGCCGACGGCGTCTGACTCCCCTGCGTCCGCTCCTGCTCCGCGGCCCGCCCGTCCCGCGGCTTGCGCCCCGCGAAGCCCAGCCACGCGGCGAGTGAGTCGGCGCCCTCCCTCCGCCAGGCCCGCAGCGTCAGGGCGGCCGGCAGGCTCACCGCGAGGAGCCAGCCGCCCGTCGCCGCGCCCGTCTGCCACCAGACGGGGCCGAAGGAGGCGAGCGCGGCGACGCCCAGCGGGCCGCCCGCCAGCTCGGCCAGCGCCGCGAGCAGCAGCGCGCCCAGCAGCGCCGCCAGTGCCGCCACCCCGGCCGTGCGCTTGGCCGACCAGCGCCGCTCGGCCGCCCGCGCCGCCACGAACCACGCCACCGTCACGCCGGCCACCACCGGCACCGCCCCGGCCACCCAGTGCACCCAGGTCCCGGGACCGTGCTGCGGCACGGCCGCCAGCAGCGGGAAGGGCGGGAGCAGCGGTGCCGGATCCGAGGCCAGCGCCGTCACGTGGTGCCCGGCGCCGAGCACGAAGCCGGGGCCCACGGCGTACGACGCGGACCACACCGCCGCGTTCGGGATCAGCGAGACGCAGAGGAACAGCACCGCGAACCGGCCCGTCCAGCCCTCCGTCAGCTGCAGGAACGACGCCCGCGCGGTGTCCCCGTGCCCCACCAGCGACACCGCGAGCAGCAGCGTGCCGCCGCCGAGGAACACGGCCGTCCCGGCCAGGGACGCGCGCAGGGCCGTACCCCACCGCACCCGGGTGTCGCGCCCGAGCAGCCGCCGCCGTACCGCACCCGGCAGGAGTGACACCAGGCGCAGCAGCGGTTCACGCGGCCGGCCGTACGCCGTCCACACCCCGGCGCCCGCCGCGCACGCCGCGAGCAGGGGCGCAGCCACCGCCACCCACGCCCACTGCGGCCGCAGCGCGCCGCCGGACGCGTACAGGGTGGCGCAGCCGCCGACGCCGAGGTAGCCGGCGACGACCCCGGCCCAGGCCGTACGGGCGCGGACCGGCGGCGGGGCGTCGGGATCGTCGCCGTCCGGCGCGTCCACCGCGTACCGCGCCGCCCGCTGCAGGAGCAGCGCCGGCACCAGGAGCAGCAGCAACGGTGTCACCCCGACCGGCGCCGGCACTCCGGACAGCGTGTCGGTGCGGACCAGTTCGACGCCGTGGGCGAGCAGCCACAGCGCGGCCGCGACGTGCAGCGCGCCGCCCGGTCCGCTGTCGGGGTAGGGCGAGCTGACCCACAGCGCGATCGCCAGCACGGCGAAGGACCCGAGTCCGAGTCCGGCCGCGAGCGCACCGGCCGCCAGGCTCGCGCCCAGTCCAGGGGAACGGTCGCGCACCCGGCTGAGCAGCGGCGGCGAGTGCCGACGAGAGGGCAACGACGGGCGGCGGGCGGTCATCCGAATCACGACCGCCATGCTCCCAACGACACGCGCTTTCCCGTCGTAACCGGTGAACAGCCGAAGTGTCGCTCAATATATGTTTATGTGCTTTTTCGAAGGGAGGTGCGCCCGATGACGCAGAGCCCTGGCCATGTCCACGAGGCCGGACTGTCCCCCGCTCTGACGCCCGCTCAGGCCTTCGACGCGCTCTACGCGTTCTGCGCCCCGGCCCTGGTGCGGCAGGCCTACCTGCTCACCGGCCGCCGGGAGCTGGCGCAGGAGGCCGTCGAGCGGGCCTTCCAACTGGCCTGGCAGAACTGGCCGCAGGTGGCCCGCGACCGGGATCCGGCCGGCTGGGTGCGGGCGATGGTGCACGAGTGTGCGCTCTCCCCCTGGCACCGGTTCCGGCTGCGCTACCGCCACCCCGAGCCGCCACCGGCCGACGCGGCCGACCGCGCGCTCCTGGAGGCGCTGCTGAAGCTGCCGCCGACGTACCGGCGCACGCTGCTGCTGTACGACGGCATCGGCCTCGACCTGCCGGAGACCGCGGCGGAGACGGAGGCGAGCACGCCGGCGGCGGCCGGCCGGCTGACCCGGGCGCGGCGGCTGGTCGCCGGCCAGGTGCCGGAGCTCGCCGACCCCGCCGCGCTGCACCGGCGGCTGGCCGAACTGGCCTCGACGGAGCGGCTGCGAGCGGCCCAGCCGCCCACCGTGCGGACGTACGCCGAACGGCGGACCCGTTTCTGGACCCGGTCCGCGCTCGCCTTCACGGCGACGATCGTCGTGGCGACGACCCTCACGCTGCGGACGGCACCGACGCACTACGAGGCGCCGATCGGCCCGGCGCAGGCGATCAGCGGGGTGCCGGCGGAGGTGGGGATGGGGCCGTTGTCCGCCGGGGAGCGGGCGCTGCAGGCGAAACTGCGGAAGTCCGTCCAGAACGGACCGGAGAGGGTGGTACCGCTGGCGAGGTGAGTGCGTCGACGGCGGGCCGGTGGGGGGCTCGCGCGTTCCTCCCCCGGCCTTCGGCCGGGGGTACCCCCGGCGCCCCCTGACGGGGCGCTTCACCCGCCGCGTCTTCCCGGTCGCCCCTCTTCAGCCGCGCCCACCCGGCGCGTGCCGGTGAGCGAAACGCCGGTAGGCCCGCCCCCTCGGGGAACGGGCCTACCGGCGTACAGTCACACGGTTGTTCAGCCGGCGAGGATCTCGCGTGCCAGCTTCGCCGTCTCGGTCGGGGTCTTGCCGACCTTGACGCCCGCGGCCTCCAGGGCCTCCTTCTTCGCCTGGGCGGTGCCCGACGAACCGGAGACGATGGCGCCGGCGTGGCCCATCGTCTTGCCCTCCGGCGCGGTGAAGCCCGCGACGTAGCCGACGACCGGCTTGGTCACGTTCTTCGCGATGAAGTCCGCGGCCCGCTCCTCGGCGTCGCCACCGATCTCACCGATCATGACGATCAGGTCGGTGTCGGGGTCGGCCTCGAACGCGGCGAGCGCGTCGATGTGCGTGGTGCCGATGATCGGGTCGCCACCGATGCCGACGGCGGTGGAGAAGCCGATGTCACGGAGCTCGTACATCATCTGGTACGTCAGCGTGCCGGACTTCGAGACCAGGCCGATGCGGCCCGGCTTGGTGATGTCGCCCGGGATGATGCCGACGTTGGACTGGCCGACGGTGATGATGCCGGGGCAGTTCGGGCCGATGATCCGGGTCTTGTTGCCCTTCTTGCCGGCGTACGCCCAGAACGACGCCGAGTCGTGCACGGCGATGCCCTCGGTGATCACGACGGCCAGCGGGATCTCGGCGTCGATGGCCTCGACGACCGCGTCCTTGGTGAACTTCTCCGGCACGAAGATGACGGAGACGTTGGCGCCGGTCTTCTCGATGGCCTCGGCGACCGTACCGAAGACCGGTACCTCGGTGCCGTCGAAGTCCACGGTCTGCCCCGCCTTGCGCGGGTTCACGCCGCCCACGACGTTGGTGCCGTCGCCGAGCATGAGCTTGGTGTGCTTCATGCCGGTGGCGCCCGTCATGCCCTGGACGATGACCTTGCTGTCCTTGTTGAGCCAGATAGCCATGGTGTGTTGTGTCCTCGTCCTGAGTGCTTACTTGGCGGCGTGGGCCAGCTCGGCGGCCTTGTCGGCCGCGCCGTCCATGGTGTCGACGCGCTGCACCAGCGGGTGGTTGGCGTCGGTGAGGATCTTGCGGCCCAGCTCGGCGTTGTTGCCGTCGAGGCGGACGACGAGCGGCTTGGAGACGTCCTCGCCGCGGTCCTCCAGAAGCTTCAGCGCCTGCACGATGCCGTTGGCGACCTCGTCGCAGGCGGTGATGCCACCGAAGACGTTGACGAAGACCGACTTGACGTCGGGGTCGCCGAGGATGATCTCCAGGCCGTTCGCCATGACCTGGGCAGAGGCGCCACCGCCGATGTCCAGGAAGTTGGCGGGCTTGACGCCACCGTGGTTCTCACCGGCGTACGCGACGACGTCCAGGGTGCTCATGACGAGACCCGCGCCGTTGCCGATGATGCCGACCTCGCCGTCGAGCTTGACGTAGTTGAGGTTCTTCTCCTTGGCGGCGGCCTCCAGCGGGTTGGCCGCGGCCTTGTCGTGGAGCTCCGCCCAGTCCGCGTGGCGGAACTCGGCGTTGTCGTCCAGCGACACCTTGCCGTCGAGGGCGATGACGTCACCGGAGGCGACCTTCGCGAGCGGGTTGACCTCGACGAGGAGGGCGTCCTCCTTGATGAAGGTGTCCCACAGCCGGACCAGGACGTCGGCCACCTTGTCGGCGACCTCGGCCGGGAACTTCGCCGCGGCGACGATCTCCTTGGCCTTGGCGAGGTCCACGCCGTCGATCGCGTCGATCGGCGTCTTGGCGACGGCCTCGGGGCGGGTGGCCGCCACCTCCTCGATCTCCATGCCGCCCTCGACGGAGGCGATGGAGAGGAAGGTGCGGTTGGCACGGTCGAGGAGGAAGGAGACGTAGTACTCCTCGAGGATCTCCGGGGCCGTCTCGGCGATCATCACCTTGTGGACCGTGTGGCCCTTGATGTCCATGCCGAGGATGTCCGTCGCCCGGGCGACGGCCTCGTCCGCGGAGGCGGCCAGCTTGACGCCACCGGCCTTGCCGCGGCCACCGACCTTCACCTGCGCCTTGACGACGGACTTGCCGCCCAGACGCTCGGTGATCGCGCGCGCCGCCTCAGGCGTGTCGATGACTTCACCGGCCAGCACCGGTACATCGTGCTTGGCGAAGAGGTCCCTCGCCTGGTACTCGAACAGGTCCACGCGCTTCCGTCCCTATCAGTGATCTCGCGGTTCGTTGGATGCGTGGGCGTGCCGCGAAGGGCAACGTGACGTCCGCAATGTGTCACAAGGGGTGCGCACACGGTGTCCGAGCGCGCGGCATGTCCGTCTCGCAGATTATCGCCGCTCGCTGGGGGTCTCTAAATCGGGAGTCACACCTGAGCGGTGATACCTGTCACATGATGCCGGGTATCCCGGGTTTCGGTGGCACGGCGTGCCGTCTCGCGTGCGAAGTGCGAGGCCTCACCGGGCTGGGGTTGGCCCGGTGAGGCCTCAGGCCCCGAGGATTCCCGGTCCTCGGGCCGGGCGGCCGCGCCCCGCCCCAGAGGGGAGGGCCGCCCCGAACCGTGAGGTTCCGGCCGGACGGACCGACGGCGTTCGGCCGTCCGCGCCGAGTCGCCCACGGAGTCGCGGGAAACCGGTCGCACAGGCCTACGCCCGGCGGCCGGCCTCCGGGGTCATGAGGCTGCCCGCCGAGGGGAAGTGGCCGGCGGCGGTGGCCGTGAGCATCGTCGCGGCGCGGTTCTGGAGGGCCTGGGCGTGCGCCCGGGCGGTGGCCTGCGCCCTGGCCGTGGCCGTCGCGGCGCGGGCCGCGCGGGCGCCCTGGATGGCCTCGGCGCCACGGATCCGGGCCGCCCGGCCCGGCACGGCGGGCGACTCCTCGGCGCCGGCCTCCGCGGGCCGGCCGAACGCGCCCGCCCAGCTCCGGCCGGCGGCTATGACCATGGAACGGCCGATGTACTCGTTCATGCGTGCGTCAGTCCTTCGGGGCTCCGGCGCGTCTTCCACGCGCGTACGGAGCCGGGAAAGCTTCCGGTGGGGCCGGAAGCGCGGCTGGGGACATCGCCGCCCGGAGCGCCGGCAGGGGTACCGGAGCGTGCGCACGGAGTCCGAAGGGGGCTCCGCGAGGGTCCGGGCGGACGGGCAGACCTGTTCCGCCCCCGCGCGGCAGGTCCGTGGCGGGGAGGGTGGTCGCCGGTCCTAGCCGGGGAAGAGCGGGATGTCCCGGTACCTGTCTCCGGTCCCGGCCGCGTCGGTACGCGGGGCGGCACCCGGCGCGAACCCGAGCGGCGCCCGGTCGGCGAAGGTCACGGCGTGCGCGTCACCGTGCCGGGAGGGGGCGGCGTCCACCGCGGCCTTGCCCAGCACGCCGTCCGGGTCCCCTGCGGGCGCGGGGCGGGCGGGCGCGCCGGCGGCGCGGGCGGCGGAGCGGGCGGCGCGGGCAGCGGCCCGGTGGGCGCCTGGGTGCGTCGCCTTGCCGGACGTGAAGGTCGCGGCGGCGGTGATCCGCGGTCCGTACGACGCGGCAGTGGTCGCCGCCGCCTCCGCCGCGGCCGTTGTACGGGGCTTCCCGTGACCGGCTTCGTGGGCGACCGGTGTCCGCGGCTGCGCGTGCGTGGGGCCGGGCGCCGGGGTCACCGGTGCCGGGTCCGACCCGGCCGGCGGGTCGGAGACGACGGGCAGCTCCGGCACCCGCACCACCGGCACTACTGGCACCACCGGCAGCTCCGTCACCTGCCGCACCGTTTCGGTGAGTGTTTCGGTGAGCGTGTCGGTGAGGGTCTCGGTCAAGGCCGAGGCGACGGGAGAGGACACGGTCCTGGTCACGGTGCCGCTCACCGTGCCGGTCACGGACCGCACTGCTTCGCCGACGCCGTCCACCACCGGCACGGTCTTGACGACGGGCTTCCGCACGGCCACCGGTTCCCGATGCGGCGTCACCGCGCCCTGCACCGGGAGCCGCTGCGGCACCACCGACGTCACGACCGACGCCAGCGCCGACCTCACCGACGGTGCCGAGGTCGAGGACGGTGCCGACGACGGTGTCGGCGTCACCCCCTCGGCCGCCTGTGCCCGCTGCCCGCAGAGGAGGCCGAGCGCGAGCAGTCCGCCGACCAGCAGCGCCAGGTGCAGCGCACGCCGCCCCGGCGCCGTGCGCAACACGCGCACGGCGGCACCGGACGGAACGGCTGGCGAGGTCAAAGCGGGGTGGATCCTCCGTGCGGCGGAACAGAGCAGAAGGGGTACAACGGCGTGAAGGCCGGTGAAAGACCAGTGGAGACTTCGATCCTTGCACGGGACTCCCGAGGGTGCGCAAGCCCCCCGTTACCGATGGGTACTCATGTCCCTTTTGGCGGCCGCAGCGGTCACCGCCGAGTCGACAAGTCACCCTTCGGGCAGGGCGTCACACGGTGTCCGGCACCGGGATCGGCCGCTTCTCGATCGCCGCCGCCATCACCTCCGGGAAGAGGTCGGGCGTGCACGCGAACGCCGGTGCCCCCAGCGCCGCGAGCGCCGCCGCGTGCTCCCGGTCGTACGCCGGCGCCCCCTCGTCCGACAGCGCGAGCAGCGCCACGAACTGCACCCCCGACGCCTTCATCGCCGCGACCCGCTTCAGCATCTCGTTGCGTATCCCGCCCTCGTAGAGGTCGCTGATGAGGACGACGACGGTCTCCGCGGGCCGGGTGATCTGCGACTGGCAGTACGCCAGCGCCCGGTTGATGTCCGTCCCGCCGCCGAGCTGGGTGCCGAAGAGGACGTCCACCGGGTCGTCCAGCTGGTCCGTGAGGTCGACCACCGCGGTGTCGAAGACGACCAGCCGGGTGTCGATCGACCGCATGGACGCGAGGACCGCCCCGAACACCGAGGCGTACACCACCGAGGCCGCCATCGACCCGGACTGGTCGATGCAGAGCACCACCTCCTTCTTCACCGACTGCGACGCCCGCCCGTACCCCACCAGCCGCTCCGGTACCACCGTCCGGTACTCGGGCAGGTAGTTCTTGAGATTGGCCGCGATGGTGCGGTTCCAGTCGATGTCGTGGTGGCGCGGGCGGCTGACACGGGCGCTGCGGTCGAGGGCGCCGGTCAGGGTGGCCCGGGTACGGGTGGCCAGCCGCTTCTCCAGGTCCTCGACGACCTTGCGCACGACCGCCCGCGCCGTCTCCTTCGTCGTCTCCGGCATCGCCTTGTTGAGCGAGAGCAGCGTGCCGACCAGGTGCACGTCCGCCTCCACCGCCTCCAGCATCTCCGGTTCGAGCAGCAGCGCGGCCAGCCCGAGCCGGTCGATGGCGTCACGCTGCATGACCTGCACCACGGACGACGGGAAGTACGTCCGGATGTCCCCGAGCCAGCGTGCGACCGACGGCGCCGACGCCCCGAGCCCCGCCGAACGCTCCCGCCCCGACTGCGGTCTGTCCCCCTTCCCGTACAGCGCGGCCAGCGTCCCGTCCATCGCCGCGTCCCGCCCCGACAGCGCGCACCCGGTCCCGTCGGCGGCCTCGCCCCCGAGCACCAGCCGCCACCGCCGCAGCCGCTCCCGCGCGGCATCAGCGGCGCCGGCACCGGTGCCGATCCTGGTGCCCGCGTCCGTCGCGGCCGTCGCGTCCGTGGTCATCTCCCCGCCCCCACAAGGTCGTTGTCCGATTCCTCCGCCTCTTCCCCTTCACCGAGGCCGAGCAGCAGGCGCAGCACCGGCAGTACGGCGTCGGCGCGCCCGGCGTCCGGCTCGGCGCCGAACCCCGGTGTTCCGCCGGCCTGCCCCGCTCCGCCCCGGAGCCGCTCCCCCGGGCCACGGCGCACCAGTTCGCCGATCGTCCGGCGCACCCCCGGCTCGTACACCGAGAACGTCCGGCGCAGCAGCGGCAGCACGTCCGTGAACGCCTCCGCCGGCACCCCGGTCAGCCAGGCGTCGACCAGGCCGAGCAGCCGCTCGTCGTGCACCAGCAGCATCCCGCCCGCACCGCTCCCGCCGACGAACCCCTCGATCCAGGCGGCCGCGTCCGCCGGCGGGGTCCCCGGTGAGAGCACCAGGCCCATCAGCCGCGCCGCCTCCTGCGGATCCAGCTCTCCCTCGTCGAGCAGGATCCGCACGGCCCGGCCGCGCAGCACCCCGGGCACGGTGTCCCGCCCGGAGAGCGTGCGCAGCACGGCCCCCCAGCGGAGGCGGAGGTCCGACTGACCGGGACCGGCCTGCGCCGCCGTCTCCCCGAGCAGGCCCACCGCCGTGTGCACCGCGTCCACATGGCCGCGCATCTCGTCGGCGGCGTCCGCGTCGAGGGCGGCGCAGGCCGGCGGGAGCCCGACGAAGACCCGCTCGGCGAGACCCGCGGCGACCTCGGCGAGTGCCCGGGTGTCGGTGCCCCGGACGTCGCCGTAGCGCAGGGAGCGGACCAGGGCGGGCAGGGCCTGGGCGAGCCGGCCCACGTCCGTGTCCAGCGCGGCCCGGTCGGCGAGCGCCCGCATCACCACCGGCAGCGCGTCCGGCAGCCCGGCGAGCAGGCAGTGCTCGGCGAGCCCGGTGACGTCGGCGAGGTCGCTCGCCTGCACCGCGTCGGCCTCGGCCCTGCCCGTCGCCGCGCCCTCGACGGTCGTCCCCCACACGCCCGCCTCGGCCACCCGCACCGACAGCTCCGGCTCCCAGCGCAGCCGCCACGTCTCCCGGAACGTTCCGGTGCTTCCCCGCGACTGCGCGGGCTCCCCCCATCCGACGCCGAGCAGCCGCAGCCGGTGCAGCAGCCGGCTGCGCCCGGCGTCGGTCTCCTTGCGCAGGTCGAGCTCCAGCTCACGCTCCAGCGCCTCCGGCTTCAGCCTGAGCCGGCGCTGCTCCCGGGCGAGGTCCCGCTGCAACGGCACCGCGGGCGCCGCCTCCGGCACCTCCCCCAGCACGTCCCCGACCACCAGCCGGTCGTGCACCAGCGCCAGCGGGACGTCCGAGCCCTCGCAGAGCACAGCCCGCACCGCGTCGGTCGTCTCGCCGAGGCCGGGCAGCGGGCGGCCGCGCATCACCGCGAGTGTCTCGGCCAGCCGTACCGCCTCGATGACGTGGGCCGAGGAGACGATCCGGTCCTCCTCGCGAAGCAGTCCGGCCACCTTGGTGAGCCACCGCTCCACCGGCCGGTCCGGGGCGCGGAACAGATGCCCGTACCAGCCGGGCGAGTCGATGCCCGCGCCGTAGCCGCTCGCCCGGGCCAGCCTGCGGTTCGTCCACGGCACCCAGGTCAGGTCCGCCTTGACCTTGGGCAGCCCCTTCAGCATTTCCCTGTCGGCGGCGACGGGGTGCTTCGCGCGCAGCGCCGGCACGTGCCACGCCCCGCACACCACCGCGACCTGCTCCCCGAACTCCCGCTGTGCGGCGCGCAGCCTGAGCCGCATGTGGGCCTCCCGCACGGGATCGCGGTCGCGGCCGCCGGCCCCGTACGTCTCCCGCAGCGCCGCCATCGCCTCCGCCACCGCGGCGAACGGCGCGAACGCGTCCCGCTCACCGGCGCCGCCCCGGTGCTCGACGACGTCCTCCCACCAGCGCTCGGGGTCGTCGTAACCGGCGGCCTCGGCGAGCGCGGCCAGGGGGTCGACGCGGATCTGCTGCTGCCCGCCGCCGGATCCGGCGTCCGGTTCGCACGGGCCCTCCGGGCGCTGCCACGCCAGCGTGTGCGCGGCCGGCAGGTCGATGAAGCGGGCCGGGACCGCGTGCTCCAGGGCCCAGCGGAGCGCCACCCACTCGGGACTGAAGTCGGCCAGCGGCCAGAACGCCGAGCGGCCGGGCTCGTCCACGGCGTGCGCGAGGAGCGCGACCGGTGGCCGCATCTCCGGGTCGGCGACCAGCGGGATCAGCGCGTCGGCCTCGGGCGGCCCCTCGATCAGCACCGCCCGCGGCCGGGCGGCGTCCAGCGCGGCCCGCACCGCCCGCGCGGAGCCGGGCCCGTGGTGCCGAACCCCCAGCAGCAGCGGCCCGGGGCCGGGCGACCGCCGCCACGCGGTGTCGTCACTCACGCGCTCACCTCGCGGCAGGCGCGGTAGAAGTCCTTCCAGCCGTCCCGCTCGCGGACGACCGTCTCCAGGTACTCCTGCCAGACGACCCGGTCGGCGGCCGGGTCGCGGACCACCGCTCCGAGGATGCCGGCGGCGACGTCCCCGGCCCGCAGCACGCCGTCCCCGAAGTGCGCCGCCAGGGCGAGGCCGCCGGTGACGACGGAGATCGCCTCGGCCGTGGAGAGCGTGCCGCTCGGCGACTTGATCCTGGTGCGGCCGTCGGCGGTCACCCCGTCGCGCAGCTCGCGGAAGACGGTGACGACGCGGCGGATCTCCTCGATGCCGTCGGGCACGGCCGGCAGGTCGAGGGAGCGGCCGAGCTGGTCGACCCGGCGCGCGACGATGTCGACCTCGGCGTCCGGGCTGTCCGGCAGGGGCAGCACCACGGTGTTGAAGCGGCGGCGCAGGGCGCTGGAGAGCTCGTTGACCCCCCGGTCGCGGTCGTTGGCGGTGGCGATCAGGTTGAAGCCGCGGACCGCCTGCACCTCCTGGCCCAGCTCGGGGATGGGCAGGGTCTTCTCGGACAAGATCGTGATCAGCGTGTCCTGCACGTCGGCGGGGATCCGGGTGAGCTCCTCGACCCTCGCCGTCATGCCCTCCGCCATGGCCCGCATGACGGGGCTGGGCACGAGGGCGTCCCGGCTGGGGCCGTGGGCGAGCAGCTGCGCGTAGTTCCAGCCGTAGCGGATCGCCTCCTCCGGGGTGCCGGCCGTGCCCTGCACGAGGAGGGTCGAGTCGCCGCTGACGGCGGCGGCCAGGTGCTCGGAGACCCAGGTCTTGGCGGTGCCGGGCACGCCGAGCAGGAGCAGGGCGCGGTCGGTGGCGAGGGTGGTGACGGCGACCTCGACGATGCGGCGCGGGCCGACGTACTTCGGCGTGATCACCGTGCCGTCCGGCAGTGTGCCGCCGAGCAGATAGGTGGCCACCGCCCACGGGGACAGCTTCCAGCGGGCCGGGCGCGGCCGGTCGTCCTGTGCGGCCAGTGCCGCGAGTTCGGCGGCGAAGGCGTGCTCGGCGTGCGGTCGCAGTGCGCTCTCGACGGTCGTCGGGTCGGTCGGTTCCACGGACACAGTCATGGCTGAGGCCCCCTCCAGCTCGGCCGGTTCGGATCTGGTGTCCACCGTGCACCACGCCACTGACAATCGCTCTGACCTGCACAAACGTGCTCGCCGGGCCGATTGTCAGTGGCGGGACCTACCTTCGATGGCATGACTCAGCAGGGGGTGCGCTGGAGCGTGGACCAGGTGCTGGCCTTGGCGCCTGACGCCGCGTCACGCAAGGCGGGAAGCAGGCTCGGAGCGGCGGGGCCGTGGTCCGGGGCCGGGAGTTGCGAGGAGGGGACGGTATGGGGACTGTGCAAGGGCAGCGGCAGCAAGCCGTACCAGACGATCGTGGACGTCGCCGACCCGGCGGGGCCCGCCTACAAGTGCAGCTGCCCGAGCCGGAAGTTCCCCTGCAAGCACGCTCTCGGCCTGCTCCTGCTCTGGGCGGGCGGGGACGACTCGGTGCCGGCGGCGCGGCAGCCGCCGGACTGGGCCGAGCAGTGGATCGCGGGCAGACGCAGCCGTGCGGAGGGCAAACGGCCGACGGGCGCCGGGAGTTCCCCGGCCGCCGCTGATCCCGAGGCGGCCCGGCGCCGGGCGGAGCAGCGGGCCGAGCGGGTCACGGCGGGCGCCACGGAGCTGGAGCAGCGGCTGTCCGACCTGCTGCGCGGCGGCCTGGCCGCGGCCGAGCAGGCGGGGTACGGGCTGTGGGAGGAGACGGCGGCCCGCATGGTCGACGCCCAGGCTCCCGGACTGGCGGCGCGGGTAAGGGAGTTGGGGGCGATACCGGGCTCCGGTCCGGGCTGGCCGGTGCGGCTGCTCGAGGAGTGCGCGCTGCTGCACCTCCTCGTCCAGGGCTGGCTGCGCCGCGACCGGCTCCCGGCGGACCTCGCGGCCACGGTGCGCTCCCGCATCGGCCTGCCCGCCCCGGCGGACGGTACGCCGGTGCGCGACCGCTGGCTGGTCCTCGCCCAGTACGACACCGCGGACGCGAAGCTGACGACCCGCCGGATCTGGCTGCACGGCGCCGACTCGGGCCGCACGGCGCTGCTCCTCTCCTACGGTGCCGCAGGCCGCGCGCCCGAACTGGCGCTGCCCGTCGGCCTCGCCCTGGACGCGGAGCTGTCCGCCTTTCCGGGTGCGGGGCAGCACCGGGCGGCACTGGGCGAGCGGTTCGCCGCACCCGCGCCCTCGTCGGCACGGCCGCCGGGGGTACCGACGGCACAGGCGGCGGCCCGGTACGGGGAGGCACTGCGCGACGACCCGTGGCTGGAATCCGTGCCGGTGACGCTCGGCCGGGTCGTGCCGGTCCCGGACGGCGACTCCTGGCAACTGGCGGACGCCGAGGGCGAGTCGGCGCTGCCCCTGGCGGCCGGCACCCGTTCCGGTCCGGGGCTGTGGCGGCTGGTCGCGCTCTCGGGCGGCGCCCCGGTCACGGTCTTCGGCGAGTGCGGCCACCGCGGCTTCACCCCGCTGACGGCCTGGCCGCAGGAGACCGGCGAGGCGGTACCGCTGTGCTGACCCGGCCGGCCCGCGATCCGCGTCGCACTCCCACCGACCCAGGGGCAGCTCAGCCGCCCTCCCGCGCGCGGCGCAGCCGCCGTCCGCGAGCGGCGGTCGCGTCCGGGGCGGCGCAGCCGCCGTCCGGGGGGAGGCCGGCTGCGCCCCCGGCCGAACGCGGGGGAGGAACTGCGCGACCAGCCCCGACGCACCCGCACCCGGCCGCCCACCACTCCCACCCGAACCGACCCGACACCATCGCCCCGTACCCGACCGACTCGCGGCACTCGCGAACCTCGCGGACTCGCCGCACTCGCCGCACTCGCCGCACTCGCCGCACTCGCGGAAAGGGAACCCCGTGACCGCTTGGGAAGATCTCGTCACCACGGCGCTGCTGGGCACGGACCGGCGCCCGCCGACGACCGGCGGACCGTGCCGCGAGGCTCCCGTGGCCCTGCTGGACGAGGCGGCCGTGGCGACCGTACGACGGCGGGCCGGGCTGCGTCCGGCACCGGCCGCACACCGCCCCGAACCGACCCCCGGGGACCCGCGCCCCGCGCTGCCCGCCGCCGCGGCACGCAGACTGGCGATGCTGCTGTCCGATCGCCCCGGCACCGCGGCCGGCGGCCGGCGGGGTACCTCGCCGGACCTGATGGAGCTGCTGCCGCAGTGGCTCGCGGCGGCCAACGCACGCGGGTTCGCCGCTCCCCCGCAGGCGCTGCCCGCACTGCTGGACGCGGCCCGGGGCCGTACCGACCTGCGGGCCGCCGCGCTGGCCTTTGCGGGACCGCGCGCCCTGTGGCTGGCCCGGCTCAACCAGGACTGGCGGTTCGCCCTGCGCGCGGCCCCGGGCGGCGGCGCGGCCCTGCCCGGCCCCGAGGACACCGACGGGATACGGCAGTTGTGGCAGGAGGGGCTGTTCGCCGAGCGGGTGGCCCTGCTGGCCGCGCTGCGGGCCCGCGCGCCCGAGTCGGCGCGCGAGCTGCTGGCCGGGACCTGGGCGACGGAGCGGGCCGAGGACCGGCTGATGTTCCTCGACTCGCTGCGCATGGGACTGGCCGCCGGGGACGAGCCGTTCCTGGAGCAGGCGCTGTCGGACCGCAGCCGCAACGTGCGGACGACGGCGGCCGAGCTGCTGTCCGCGCTGCCCGGCTCGGCGCTCGCCGGGCGGATGGCGGTGCGGGCCGGGGCGTGCGTGGCGGTCGACCGCACCGGGGACCGTCCGGTGATCGCGGTGGAGGCACCGCCGGAGTGCGACCCCGGGATGGAGCGCGACGGCGTCGTGGCCAAACCGCCGGCCGGACGCGGCGAGCGGTCCTGGTGGCTGGGGCAGCTGGTGGAGGCGGCCCCGCTCTCCGGCTGGCAGGCCCGGCTCGGCGGCCGGAACCCGCAGGAGATCGTGGCGCTGCCGGTGGCGGACGGCTGGCAGGGCGAGCTGCACGCGGCCTGGTGCCGGGCCGCCGTACGGCAGCGGGACGCCGAGTGGGCGAGAGCGCTGCTCGGGGTGCCGGGGGCACCGGAGGCGGCCGGTCCGGGCGCGGTGTCCCTGGCCGAGCGGGCCAAGCTGCTGGGCACGCTGGCGGGCGACGAGCGCGCCGGCTGGGTGGCCGGCTTCGTCGCGGCACACGGCCTGTCGGAGGCGTTCCAGCTGCTCGGCGTCTGCGCCGTGCCGTGGTCCGCGCCACTCGGCCGGTCCGTGGTGGACGCCCTCAACATCGCGCGGGACGCGGGAAGTTACCCGTGGAGCTTCAGCGGGGTGATGGGCCTGGCCGAGCGGTGCCTGGATCCCTCGGAAGCCGGCCGCCTGGACGCCCTCCTCGCGGTACCGGACGAACGCGAGGACGCCTCACCGGGAGCCGGCGGCTACTGGGCCGAGGCGTTCCAGCGCCTGGTGACGACACTGAGGCTGCGGGCGGCCATGCTCACAGAGCTGGACGACCGCGCCCCCTAGGGGCACGGGGAACCGCCCGACAGGCCCGCACCGCCCCGCAGCCGCACCGCCCCGCGGCCGGCACATGGCCCGCACCCTCCGAAGCCGGCTCCCCGCGAACGCGGCCTACGCCTCGGTCGGCTGCCGCACGTTCTCCCGGACCCACTCCACGATCGACGCCGTCGTCGCGCCCGGCGTGAAGATCGCGGCGACGCCCTTCTCCTTGAGGGGCGCGATGTCGTCCTCGGGGATGATGCCGCCGCCGAAGACGAGGATGTCCTCGGCGTCACGCTCCTTGAGGAGGTCGATGACCGCGGCGAAGAGGGTGTTGTGGGCGCCGGAGAGGATGGAGAGGCCGATGGCGTCGGCGTCCTCCTGGATGGCCGTGTCGACGATCTGCTCCGGTGTCTGGTGGAGCCCGGTGTAGATGACCTCCATGCCCCCGTCACGCAGCGCCCGCGCGATGACCTTGGCCCCGCGGTCGTGGCCGTCGAGCCCCGGTTTGGCCACCACCACGCGGATCGGACCGGCTGCCACACCCATCACTGCCTCCATGACCACGAAACGAACACGCCGACATCCATGCGTACCGAGAAGTACCGCACATTCGGCGCGTTCCGCCACCCGCCTCGAGTGAACGAACGTTATCTCCAGCATCGCGCAACCGGCAGTTTCGCGGAGGTTACAGAGGGGGAAATCACACACAGCGGGACACGTCAGGGAGCCGCAGCGTGGTCCGCGGGGACGGCAGGAGCGCGCGACGCGGCACGTCGTCGCACCCTGCCACCCCCCGCAGCCTCCGTCCCGGCATCCCCATGAGGGCACACGGGGGACGGAGCTGTCCTCGGCGTGCCGACAGGAGGTCGGCCGATGAAGGTCACCGAGGTACTACTGGAGCCCTTTCTCCCGTTCTGCCGCCGCTTCCTGCCCAGCAGACTCGCCGGCCTGTCGGTGGCCCTCCTGAAGTCGACCGCCCTGGAGGCCGCGATCCTGGCCGGGCATCTGCTGCTCTATCCGACCGGCCTCACCCCCGAGCGCCGCCCGGCCGTCCCGCCCGTACCACCCGCGGAGCCCGACGGCACGGCCCGGCTGCCGGTCCGGGCGGCCCCGCCGGTCGTGCTGCTGCACGGTTTCATCGACAACCGCTCGGTCTTCGTCCTGCTGCGCCGCACCCTCGCCCAGCACGGCGGCCAGCGCATCGAGTCGCTCAACTACTCGCCGCTGACCTGCGACATCCGCACCGCGGCCGAGTTGCTCGGCCGCCATGTCGAGGAGATCTGCGAGCGCACCGGCAGCGGCCGGGTCGACATCGTCGGGCACAGCCTCGGCGGGCTGATCGCGCGCTACTACGTCCAGCGCCTCGGCGGTGACCTGCGCGTCCGCACGCTGGTGACGCTCGGCACCCCGCACTCCGGCACCCGGGTGGCGCCGCTGGCGGACGCGCACCCGATCGTGCGGCAGATGCGCCCCGGCTCGGCGGTCATCGAGGAGCTGGCCCGGCCCGCGCCCGGCTGCCGTACCCGGTTCGTGAGCTTCTGGAGCGACCTCGACTCGCTGATGGAGCCGGTGGAGACGGCCCGCGTCGACCACCCGGACCTCCTGGCGACGAACGTGCGCGTGACCGGGATCGGCCACCTCGCCCTGCCCGTCCATCCGGCGATCGCGAACGGTATACGACAGGCCCTCGACGAGACGCACCCCGAGGAGCGGACCGCGGGCGGTCTGACGGTGGCCTGAGGGTGCACCGGAGCGCCCGTTCATGACCGGCTGGGACCTCCGCGGGGGGCCTCCAGGACCTCCCGGGACCCCCACTCGCCTCGAACAATCATCGAACACAAAGCCAAGCCCGCGCCCGTCGTCCCCCGAAACACGGCCGAATGCCCGTTTCCCGAAACAGCGAAACCTGTTGAAGATTGTCGCGCCCGTATACCGCCGGGTACAGTCGCCGCACTGCTCTGCCAGCCCCTGTTGTCGAGGCGAAAGAGAAGTTGGTGAACGACCGTCACCCGTCGGGGACCATGACCACCCCGGCCCCGGCTTCCGACGCCGACCCGGCGCACTACGCGGCGTACGGCACCCAGGAAGCCCAGTACGGCGACTTCACCACGTACGGCGACCACACCGCCACCGGCACCGCGTTCCACAGCGACCCGCTCTTCGGCAGCCTCCCCGGACAGGGACAGGCCACCGGGGCCTACGACACCACGCAGTGGCAGACCTCCGGCGGCCAGACGCTGAACTACGACCCGTACGCGGCCCAGCACCACGCCGCCTACGACTCCGGCGCCTACGACAGCACCGCGTGGACCGTTCCGGCGCAGGGCACGGCCCCCGACGCCAGCGGCCAGTGGGACGCGAACGCCTGGCTGCAGCCCGACCAGCCGGGCATGGCCGGTGCGACCCAGCAGTGGGAGTGGGGCACCCAGGCCTGCGACACCGGCGTGTACGACGCCACCCAGTGGAACTCCGACGGCACCCAGGCGCACGTCCCCGAGCACGAGCCCGAGCACGCGCAACAGCACGAGGCGTACGGGGACTTCGAGGAGCAGGCGGAACACGGGCAGTACGCGGAGCACGGCGGGCACGACGGGTTCGCGGAGTCCACGGCGGACTTCCCGGACGACGTGGGGTTGACCGCGACCGGTGAACTGCCTGCAGTAACGCCACTGCTGGAGGACCAGGAAGAGGTCACCCCGGCCACTCCTGCGGCGACTCGCGCCGGCTCCCGCGCGGGGGCGCGTTCCCGTCGCCGTACGCCTCCCAAGCGGTCCGCGCTGCTGACCGTGGCGGTGCCCTCCGTGTGCGTGATGGGGGTCGCCGGGATCGCGGCCGCCTCCGTCAACGGCCTGACCGACAACGGCAAGGACACCACGGCCTCGGCCTCCGACGCGCAGTCGGTGAAACCGTCCGCCGCCAACAGCAGGCTGGACGCCCAGCTGAGGACGCTCTCCGCGGGTGCCGACGACTTCGCCGACCGGGCCAGCCGGACGCAGGAGCGCATCGACCTGAAGGCCCAGCAGGAGACCGAGAAGAAGAAGGCGGCGGCGGAGGCGGCCCGCAAGGAGCGGCTGCGCCCCAAGTACGTGCTTCCGGTCACGCAGAGAGGGCTCAGCGCCTATTTCGGCCAGGCCGGCGTCAACTGGATGTCCGTCCACACGGGCATCGACTTCCCCGTCTCCTACGGCACGACGGTGATGGCCGCGACCGACGGCGTCGTCTCCACCAAGTGGAACAGCGCCTACGGCAACATGATGATCGTGACGGCGAAGGACGGCACGGAGACGTGGTACTGCCACCTCTCGTCGTACCGCGTCGCCGCCGGTACGACGGTGAAGGCCGGCGACCCGATCGCGTACTCCGGGAACTCCGGCAACTCGACGGGGCCGCACCTGCACTTCGAGGTGAGGCCGGCCGGCGGTGCCGCCATAGACCCGCTGCCGTGGCTGCGCAGCCACGGACTCGACCCGACCTGATCCGGCCTGACCGGTACGGCTGGGCCCCGCCGCGGCGGGGCCCAGGTCTTCCGGGCTAGAGCTTCTCCACCGGCGCGTACCGCAGCAGCAGCCGCTTCGGCTTGGCGTCGCCGAAGTCGATCGTCGCCTCCGCGTTGCCGCCTGTGCCCTTCACCGCGACGACCGTACCGAGGCCGAACTGGTCGTGGGTGACGCGGTCGCCGGCCGCCAGCGAGACCACCGGCTTCTCCGAGGTCCGCCGGGTGGCGAAGCCGGACGCGCCCGACGCCGAGGAACGCGAGCGGGTCGAGGAGAGCGAGGCCGCCACGCCCGCGGCGGGCCCGGAGGAGACCGGTGCCATCGCCCCGGTCCGCTTCCACTCCAGATACGCGCCCGGGATCTCCTCCAGGAAGCGCGAGGGCGGGTTGTACGACGGCTGGCCCCAGGCGCTGCGCATCGCCGACCGCGTGAGGTAGAGCCGCTCCCGCGCGCGCGTGATGCCGACGTAGGCGAGCCGCCGTTCCTCCTCCAGCTCCTTGGTCTGGCCGAGGGCGCGCATGTGCGGGAAGACGCCGTCCTCCATGCCGGTCAGGAAGACCACGGGGAATTCCAGGCCCTTGGCGGTGTGCAGGGTCATCAGGGTGATGACGCCGTCGCCGTTCTCGTCCTCGTCGGGGATCTGGTCGGAGTCGGCGACCAGGGCCACCCGCTCCAGGAAGTCGGCGAGGCTTCCTGACTGCTCGCCCTCCCCGGACTCCTGCTCGAACTCCAGGGCCACGGAGGCGAGTTCCTGGAGGTTCTCGATGCGGGTCTCGTCCTGCGGGTCCGTGGAGTTCTGCAGCTCGGCCAGGTATCCGGTGCGTTCGTAGATCGCCTCCAGGACCGTGGCGGGGCCGGCGCCGGACTCCACGACCGTACGGAGGTCCTCCATCAGCGTGTTGAACCGCTTGACCGCGTTCGTCGACCGCGCGGCCATGCCGTACGCCTCGTCGACCCGCTTGAGCGCCTGCGGGAAGCTGATCTTCTCGCGCTGGGCGAGGGCGTCGATCATCGCCTCCGCGCGGTCGCCGATGCCGCGCTTGGGGACGTTGAGGATCCGCCGGAGCGGCACGGAGTCCTCCGGGTTGGCCAGCACCCGCAGGTACGCCAGGACGTCCCGGACCTCCTTGCGCTCGTAGAAGCGGACGCCGCCGACCACCTTGTAGGGCAGGCCGACCCGGATGAAGATCTCCTCGAAGACACGGGACTGGGCGTTGGTGCGGTAGAAGACGGCGACATCGCCGGCCTTCGCCTCGCCCGCGTCCGTCAGACGGTCTATCTCCTCGGCGACGAACTGCGCCTCGTCGTGCTCGGTGTCGGCGACGTAGCCGGTGATCTGCGCGCCCGCGCCGGCGTTGGTCCACAGGTTCTTCGGGCGGCGGGACTCGTTGCGCTCGATGACCGCGTTGGCGGCGGAGAGGATCGTCTGCGTGGAGCGGTAGTTCTGCTCCAGGAGGATCGTCGTCGCGTTCGGGTAGTCCTCCTCGAACTGGAGGATGTTGCGGATCGTGGCGCCCCGGAAGGCGTAGATCGACTGGTCGGCGTCACCGACGACGCAGAGCTCGGCGGGGGGCAGGTCGGGCTCGCCGGGCGGGGTGCCGGTGCCGTCGGCGCCGCCGCCGGTGCCGACCAGCTCGCGCACGAGGGCGTACTGGGCGTGGTTGGTGTCCTGGTACTCGTCGACCAGGACGTGCCGGAAGCGGCGGCGGTAGTGCTCGGCGACGTCCGGGAAGGCGCGCAGCAGGTTGACCGTCGTCATGATCAGGTCGTCGAAGTCGAGGGCGTTCGCCTCGCGCAGCCGCGACTGGTAGAGGGCGTAGGCCTGGGCGAGGGTCTTCTCGAAGCCGTCGCTCGCCCGGGCGGCGAAGTCCTCCTCGTCGACCAGCTCGTTCTTGAGATTGCTGACCTGGGCGCTGAACGACTTCGGCGGGAACCGCTTGGGGTCGAGGTCCAGGTCGCGGCAGACCAGGGCCATCAGGCGCTTGGAGTCGGCCGCGTCGTAGATCGAGAAGGAGGAGGTGAAGCCGAGCTTCTTGCTCTCCCGGCGCAGGATCCGCACGCAGGCGCTGTGGAAGGTCATCACCCACATCGCGTTCGCGCGCGGGCCGACGAGGTGCTCGACGCGTTCCTTCATCTCGCCCGCGGCCTTGTTGGTGAAGGTGATCGCGAGGATCTGGCCCGGGTGCACCTGGCGCGCGCCGAGCAGGTGCGCGATGCGGTGGGTGAGCACGCGCGTCTTGCCGGAACCGGCACCGGCCACGATGAGCAGCGGGGATCCGGCGTGCACGACGGCCGCCCGCTGGTTGTCGTTCAGCCCCTCCAGGAGTGCGGCCGGGTCCAGGGCCGGGCGGGCGGCACCGTCGCGGTAGTAGACGTCCCGGTCCGGGGGCACGTCGAACTTCCCGCCGAACAGATCGTCCGGAACCGGCTCCGGAGCGTGCTCGTCCTCGGGCGGCGGCGGGGGTTCCTCGTCGTGGCCGCGGGGGGCCTGGAGGCTCGCCAGGAAGCTGTCGTCAAAGAGGCTGCTCATCGCTCTCCGAGTCTAGGGCGCGCCACCGACAACCGGCCGCCGCCCCGAAAACTCGCCCCCGTGACCGAACGGATCCCCTCCGTCACAGCAGGTGGACGCGCGCCCCGCAGCCACCGACGCCCACCCCGGACCTTCGGATCCCTCCCGCCGGGACCTTTGGACCTACCCGGGCAAGTCGCCCATAACCTCTCGGATCGCCCCGCCCGAACAGAGCACAACGTTGAGGTCACGAAAATGTATCGGGCATATCGCACATCAAACTTCACAGAGACCACACGAGTTGGCTAGCGTGCCGGGCGGGCCGTACGACCCCCACCGGCGAACGTCGCCGGGCCGCACGGCCTCCGCCGAGTCCGGGGCGCCACCGCGCATCCGGAGCCGGGGACCCACACCGATCCCGGGGTGAATCGGTCCCGACTCCCCTCCCTGGGAGCGGACCGTAGGGCAACCCTTCCGAACCACCCGCCCGAACCCGACAGCTAACTCGGTAGGCGGAACACCGGAAGGAGTCGCCCCCCGTTGGCGTCGCACCGCAAGTCCCGGCCGTCAGGAGCGCGCGCGGCAGGCATACGCACCCCCGCGCTGGCCACCGCGGCCCTCACCTCCGTGGCCCTGTTCTCCCAGTCGGCCGAGGCCGCGCCCGCAGAGGACGGCAAGCCGAGCCTGGAGGAGGTCGAGAAGAAGGTCGACGCCCTCTACCGGCAGGCGGAGTCGGCGACCGAGAGGTACAACGCGGCCAAGGAGCGCACCGGCAGGCAGCGCAAACAGGTCGACGCCCTGCTGGACGACGTCGCCAGACGCGCCGAACGGCTCAACAAGGCACGTGCGGAACTGGGTTCGTTCGCCGCGGCCCAGTACCGGACCGGGGCGAGCGTTCCCGACACGGCGACCTTCCTGCTCGCGGACAGCCCCCAGGGCTACTTCGACCAGGACCAGCTGATGAGCCGCCTCACCTCGCGCCAGAAGGGCGCGGTCGACGACTACGTCACCCAGCAGTCCGCGACCATGAAGAAGCGGCAGGAGGCCACCGAGAGCCTCGAGTCGCTCACCGGGACGCAGGACGACCTCAAAGCCGCCAAGGCGACCGTGCAGACGAAGCTGGCCTCCGCGCGGGAGCTGCTCTCGCGGCTGACGGCCGCGGAGAAGGCCCGGCTGGCGGCGATCGAGAGGCGGCAGCGGGAGGCGGCGGCCCGCAAGGCGGCGGAGCTGGCGAGGCAGCAGTCCGCGGCAGCCGGCCAGGAGGCCTCGTCGTCCCCGTCGGCCTCGGGCGGCTCCGCTTCCGGTTCGGGCTCCGGCTCGGACTCCGGCACGGACTCCGCCTACGCCACGAAGGCCGCCAAGGCGATCGCCTTCGCCCGCGCGCAGATCGGCAAGCCCTACGTCTGGGGTGCCACCGGCCCCGGCTCATACGACTGCTCCGGACTCTCCCAGGCCGCCTGGAAGGCCGCGGGCGTCTCCCTGCCGCGCACCACCTACGACCAGGTGAACGCCGGCACCACCGTCTCCCTCGCCGACGCCCGCCCCGGCGACCTGGTCTTCTTCTACGACGACGTCAGCCACGTCGGCATCTACATCGGCAACGGCATGATGATCCACGCCCCGAAGCCCGGCGCCTACGTCCGGGAGGAGTCCGTCTACTACGGCGGCGAGTCGATCATCCACAGCGTGGTGCGCCCGGCCTGACCCCGCGGGGCGCCCGTCACTCCTCGGGCGCCCCCACCCGCTTCCCTCCGCCGGCCCGCACACACCACGGCGCCCGCCTGCCGCCACGCGTCCCCGGTCTCCCGCCGGCGCCCCTTGGCGCTCCTGTCCACCGCGCCCCTGCGGCTCGCGCGGCGCGGCACGGTTTCCGGTCCGCACGCGCGCGTGCCCCGCCCCTACCCCGGCCGGCTCTCCCTAGCATCAGGGGCATGTCCGGCATGTCACCCCTTCGCGCCTGGTGGGCGCGGCGTCCGCCGGCGGCCGGGGCCGCCGTGATGGCCACCGGCATCGTGTCGGTGGGGTTGCACCTGGTGGGCGCGGAGACCGTGTCCCGGGTGGCGCTGGTGGTGGCCTGCGTGATGTGGGTGGCGCTGGCCGCGGACTGCGTCGTACGGCTGGTACGGGATCGCCGGCAGTGGGCGGACCAGGCGCGGACGCCGGGCGCGCTGACCGCCGTGGCGGCGACGACGGTGCTGGGGACGCGGTTCTCGGCGCTCGGGTGGCAGCCTCTCGCCGAGGCCCTGCTGGCGCTGTCGGTGGTGCTGTGGCCGCCGTTGCTGGTCCTCGTCGTACGGCACTGGAAGCCGAGGATGCCCGGCGCGGTGTTCCTGGCCTGTGTGGCCACGCAGGGGCCGGCCGTGCTGGGCGCGACCCTGGCGGCGGCCCTGACCACGGCGTGGCTCGCCCACCTGTCGCTGGTCCTGTTCTGGCTGGGTCTCGCGATGTACGGGCTCGCCGTGCCCCGGTTCGAGTGGCGGCAGATCGCCCAGGGGCCCGGTGACCAGTGGGTGGCGGGCGGCGCGCTCGCGATGTCGGCGCTGGCCGGGGCGCGGCTGCTGGCCGCCGACAGCGCGCGGCTGTACCTGTGGAACGACGACGACCGGGGCGTCCTGCGCGTGGTGACGGTGGCGCTGCTGGTCCTGGACCTGGCCTGGTACGCCGTCCTGCTGGCCGCGGAGGTGGCGTGGCCCCGGCTCCGCTACGACGTGCGCCGCTGGGCGACGGTGTACCCGATGGGGATGACGGCGACGGCGACGCTGTCGGTCGCGGCCGCCGTCGGCGGCGCGTGGCTGAAGTGGCCGGGGCGGGTGCTGGTGTGGGTCACGGTGGCGGCCTGGCTGGCGGTCGCGGCCGGTGCGGCGGCGGGCGCCCGTGCCGTCCTCAGGAAGGCACGCTGAGGGTGCCGGGCATCCGGTCCACGACACGGCGCCGGAGGCTCAGGTCCACAGGACGGCGATGAAGATGTTCACCATCGTGAGCAGGCCGACCAGGCCGAAGGCGCCCTTCTCGACCTTCTCGTCGTCCCGTTTCACGTAGACGAGTCCGAGGATCACGATCAGCAGGGCGAGCTTCACGCCGATCTTGATCGTGTTGACGTGGTGGTCGTCGGCCTCGTTGAGGCCGACCAGGATCACGCCGGTCGCCAGCATGGTGAACGCGCCGTGCAGCATCCCGGGGACGAACCGGGCCGTGCCCTGGCCCATCGCCTTCATCTGGGTGAGGAAGCCGCCGAGGAGCGCGGCGATGCCGATGATGTGCAGGCCGACGAAGAGATGGATGAGTACGTCCATGGCCCCGGAGCCTAATCAGGGCCGTACGGGGCACCGGTCACCGGCCCCTCCCCCGGCGGCACCGCCCCGCATATATGCACGCCATAGCACCCCGCCTCGCCCATCAGGCCCGGAACCGCCGCTTCGGTCATCCCGCCCCGAGAAGCCGACGACTCCGGACCGCGATCCCGTCCACATACCGTCGGGTAGCGATCCGGTCACGCCAATTCCGCGCATCGCGTTACCAGGCCGACACACCCGGGCCTAGCGTCCTCCCCCAGGTGACCGACTCCCCACCGCCGCCCGGGCCAGGGCGGCACTCGGACACCACCGCCGAGAAGACCCGGCGGCGGCCCGTTCCCCCTGTGCGGGCCGCCGCCGGACGGCCAATCCGCACTCCCCGCGGTCGTACGAAAGGACGGGACAGTCCAGGTGGCAGCGCACCGCAAGCCCCGACAGCGCTCGCTCGGCGGCGGCACGGCCCGCACGGCCGTCACCCTCGCCCTGGCGGGCGCGGCCACCGCGACGGCCTTCGAAGGGACCGGAAACGCCGAGCCGCAGCTGACACCGGCCCAGGTGAAGGCCAAGGTGGACCAGCTGTACCAGGAGGCCGAGGAGGCCACCCAGAAGTACGACGGGGCGAAGGACAAGGCCGACACGGCCCAGCGGCGGCTGAGGTCGCTGCAGGACGAGACGGCCCGCGCGCAGCAGAAGCTCAACTCCGCCCGGGACGCGCTCGGTCTCGTGGCGGCCGCGCAGTACCGCGACGGCGGCATCGATCCGGCCTGGCAGCTGGCGCTGTCCAGCGATCCCGACCAGTACCTGGACGACGCGGCCGTCGCCGAGCGGGCCGGCGACCGGCAGGCCGGTGCGGTGGCACGGGTACGGCAACAGCTGCGGGGCATCGAGCAGTTGCGGGGCGCGGCGCATGTCGAGCTGACGGCACTGCGGTCCCGGCAGGCCGAGCTGAAGCGGGAGAAGGCCGCCGTCGTCGGCAAACTGGACGAGGCGCGAGAGCTGCTGGACCGGCTGTCACCGCAGCAGCGGTCGGCGGTCACGGCGGACGGCGGCACCGGACGCGCCTCACGCTCCACGGCGGACGCCCGCGCTCCGCTGACCGCCGGCAGCGTCGCCGCCACCGACTCGCGCGCCGCGGCCGCCATCGCCTACGCCTACTCGAAGCTCGGCAGCCCCTACGTCTGGGGCGCGACCGGCCCCGACGCCTTCGACTGCTCGGGACTCGCCCAGGCCGCCTACCGCTCCGCCGGAGTCTCCATCCCCCGCACCACCTACGCCCAGATCAACGCCGGCCGCCGCGTCTCCCGCTCCGAACTCCAGCCGGGCGACCTGGTGTTCTTCTACTCGGGCATCAGCCACGTCGGCATCTACATCGGCAACGGCCAGATGATCCACGCGCCCAACCCCTCGGCGCCGGTACGGATCGCCCCGATCGACGAGATGCCGTTCGCGGGCGCGACACGGGTCGTCTGAGCGGCCGCCCACGACCGGCAGGGCGGCCGCGAACCGGCGAACCGGCCGGGGAACGCCCTCAGACCAGGCGGCGTGCCGTCGCCCAGCGGGTCAGCTCGTGCCGGTTCGACAGCTGCAGCTTCCGCAGCACCGCCGACACATGGGACTCGACCGTCTTGACGGAGATGAACAGCTGCTTGGCGATCTCCTTGTACGCGTAGCCGCGGGCGATGAGGCGCAGGACCTCGCGCTCGCGCTGGGTGAGGCGGTCGAGGTCCTCGTCGACCGGCGGGGCGTCGGTGGAGGCGAAGGCGTCCAGGACGAACCCGGCGAGCCGCGGCGAGAAGACCGCGTCGCCCTCCTGGACCCGGAAGATCGAGTCGACCAGGTCGGTGCCGGTGATCGTCTTGGTGACGTAGCCCCGGGCGCCGCCCCGGATCACGCCGATCACGTCCTCGGCCGCGTCCGACACGGACAGCGCGAGGAAACGCACCGGCCGGTCGGCGTCCGCCATCAACGGGGCGCACCGGCGCAGCACTTCGACCCCGCCGCCGCCCGGCAGGTGCACGTCCAGGAGGACCACCTCGGGCCGGGTCGCGGTGATCACCGACACCGCTTGGTCGACGTCGGCCGCCTCGCCCACCACCTCGACGCCGGTCTGCTCGGTCCGGCCGATCTCGGCCTGGACGCCCGTCCGGAACATCCGGTGGTCGTCGACGAGGACCACACGCACCCGACGCCCGGCCTGGCCCTCGCCTTCCGCCGGGCCGTTCGCCTCGGTCGCGTCGCTCATGACGTCTTCTCCGCCCTCTCCATCTCCAGCTCGACCTCCGTGCCGCCGCCCGGCACGGACCGCAGCCGTGCGGTGCCACCGTGGCGTTCCATGCGGCCGATGACCGATTCTCTGACACCCATGCGGTCGGCGGGTATCGAGTCGAGGTCGAAACCCGGACCGCGGTCGCGGACGGACACGAAGACCGTCCTTCCCTCGACTTCGGCGTAGACCTGGACGGCGCCGCCCTCGCCACCGTACTTGGCCGCGTTGACCATCGCCTCGCGCGCGGCCTGCATCTGCGCGCCCGTCCGCTCGTCGAGCGGGCAGTCCCCGACCACGACGACCTCGATGGGGACCCCGTGCTTGTCCTCCACCTCCGCCGCGTTGCGCCGGACGGCGTCGGCGAGGGTGGCGGGTTCGTCGGCCTCGTCCTTGCCGGTGCCGTCGGGCTTGTAGAGCCAGGTGCGCAGGTCGCGCTCCTGGGCGCGGGCGAGACGGCGCACCTCGCCCGCGTTCTCCGCGTTGCGCTGGATCAGGGTGAGGGTGTGCAGCACGGAGTCGTGGACATGGGCGGCGACCTCGGCACGCTCCTGGGCGCGGATGCGCATCAGCCGCTCCTCGGAGAGATCCTGGGTCATCCGGACCAGGTACGGACCGGCGAGCAGCGTGATGCCGACGAGCACGGCGAGGGCCGCCTGGAGCACCGCGCCGATGTGCGCGGCGGAGCCCTGCATGACGAAGACGCCCGAGACACCCGCGGTGACGAGCAGGACACCGACGCCCGCGCGCAACAGGCTGAGCGTGCGGCGCCGGCTGCCGACCTCGACCCAGCGCGCCCGGCGGGCGTTGTCGGCCTGGCGCCAGACCAGGGCGACACCGGCCGCGACCAGGACCGCGGGAACGAGGTAGGCCTTGGCGCCGCTGGTCAGGTTGACGCTGCCCACGAACACCACGGACACGACGACCATGAGGAGCAGGGCGACGATCTGGCCCTTGTCGGGCTTGCGGGCGACGAGTCTGCGGCGGCCGTCCGCCGAGGTCTCGGTGGCGACCAGGGACGGCGGCTTCTGCCCGCCGACCCCGCCGACGCCGAGCGGCACGAAGAACCAGAACGCGGCGTACAGCAGGGCGCCGAGGCCGTTGGCCATGAAGAGGCCGACGAAGACGAGCCGCACCCAGACGACGGGCAGGCCGAGATGCCCGGCCAGGCCCCGCGCCACTCCGCCGAGCCAGCGGCCGTCGCTGCTGCGGTAGAGCTTGCGCGGCGGCCGCGGGTCGTCGAGTGGCACTGCTGCGGCTTCCGGCATGCCATCGATGTTCACACGCCCGCCGTGGTGGAGCATCAGGGTCGACCCCCGAGACTCCCCTGATCTTCGGATTTCCCCGCTGGTCCCCGGATTTCCCTGCGGGAAGTCCTCGCTTCCGGCCGTTCGAACGCTTCCCGGTCCGGCCTCGGGGCAGATCTCAGGGTTCGGCCAGGGTCATCCCGACTGCCGCTGCGGCCGCGGGACCGTCACCATTGACTCATGACTGATCACGAGCGCGCCGCGACGGGTCCGGGACCCGGCCCCGGCCCGCGCCCCGCCGCGGGTGCCGGGCCGTCGGATGCCGCGCCCGCCGCGGCGGAGACGGTCGCGACGGGAGCCGACGCCACCCGCACCGGCGCGGAAGCCGCCGACGCGGCCTCTCCCCGGTTCCGGCGCGACCGCCGGCACAAGATGATCGCGGGCGTGTGCGCGGGGCTCGGGCGCCACACCGACCTGGACCCGGTGATCTTCCGCATCACCCTGGCCGTGCTGGCCGCGACCGGCGGCGTCGGTCTCCTCTTCTACGGCTTCGCCTGGCTCTTCGTGCCGTACGAGGACGACGAGGAGAACGAGGTCCGCAAGCTGCTGACCGGCCGGGTCGACGGGCAGGCCCTGGCGGCCGTGCTGTTCGCGCTGGTCGGCTGCGGAGTGCTGCTGACGATGATCAGGAACGGCCAGGTGCTGGCGTTCGCCGTCGTCCTCTCCCTGCTGCTGGCCGGCGCCGGATACTGGTCGCGGCGGCGCGGCGCCCCCGACCCCGACCCGCTGTCCGCGCAGGCCGTCGCCGACGCGCCGCCGGAGGCCCAGGCACCGCCGGTCGCCGTCTCCTACCCCTCGTGGTGGCGGGACCCGATCGTCAAGGACGGCACGCATGTCGGGGGCACCGGCTACCTGTGGGGCCCGACCGATGTTCCGGGCCCGCAGGTGCCGGGGCTCGACTTCCGGCTGAGCACCCCCTGGGTCCACGGCCAGGGCGTCCGGGCCCGGCCGGGCCCGCCTCCGAAGCCGCGCGGGCCGCGCTGGATCAGCGGCTGGATCTTCCTGTTCGCGCTGCTGGCGGGCGGCCTGGGCACGGGACTGACCTGGGACGCGCACCCGCTGGGCACCAGCCTCCAGGCCGGTCTGGCCTGCGCGCTGATCGTGTTCGGGCTGGGGACGGCGCTCAGCTCGTTCCTGGGACGCACGGGGGCCGGCTCGCTGTTCCTCGCCCTGCTCACGGCGGCCCTGCTGGCGGCCGCGACGGCCCTGCCGTCGAACATCAGCACCCACTGGACACGGGCGTCCTGGACACCCGCCACCGCGGCGGAGGTGTCGCCTGCGTACGACCTCGGGACGGGCGTGGCCACACTGGACCTGACGCACATACGCATCGCCCGGGGGCGGACGGTGTCGACCTCCGCCGAGGTGGGCGCGGGCCGGTTGAAGATCGTGGTGCCGGCGGACGTGACCGTGCGGATGAGCGTCGACGTGGGAGTGGGCGACATCCGGTTGCCCGGTGAGGACAAGAAGGACGTGGACGTGGAGCCGGGCAGGCACAAGAACGTGACGCTGCCGCCGGCGGGCGGCGTGAAGAACGCGGGGACGCTCGATCTGGATCTCCAGGTCGGCGCGGGACAGGTGGAGGTGGCCCGTGGTGCGGCATGAGTTCCAGCCCGGACGGCTGGTCGTCGGTGTCTTCCTGACGGCGGCGGGGGTCGCCTACGCCGGTGACGCGGGCGGCTGGTGGCACACCGAGTGGTTCGCGGTCATCCCCGTGACGGTGGCCGGCCTCTTCCTCGCAGGGGTGGCCGCGGCGCTGACCCGGGCGATACGCAGGCGCCGCGGCACACAGGAGAGCTAGGGAGCCGGCTAGTGCCGCGGCAGGCAACGTTTGCCCGTCAAGGAGCGGCGTCCGGTGCGTGCTCTCGGCGTGCCGGCCGGAAGTCCTCGTACTGGATGTACTTGGGCTTTTTCGGCTGGTGCGGCGAGAGTGCGTGCCGGGCGTCGTGACGGGGCGAACGTCGCCTGTTGCGGCACTAGAGGCCCAGCGAAGCCCGAGCCGAGCGGTGCCGGCGTCGGGCGCGGAGCATCGCGTCCAGCGAGAGGTAGGGGGCACCGGCCAGCACCAGGGGCAGCCAGGCCATCAGGTAGGCGAGGTCGTTGCCGTAGTAGTACGGGGAGTTGGCCCAGCTGATGGTCAGCCAGAGGCTGAGTGAGATCAGTGCGCCGCCTAGCGCGGCCAGCCGGGCCAGCAGGCCGAAGAGCGTGCCGAGGCCGACGGCGAGCTCACCGATGGCGATCGCGGTGCCGAAGCCGACGGGGTTCTTCAGGGCCAGGTCGACCAGGGCCGGGATCGCGGCGGAGTCGCGGACGGCGCGCATGGTGTCGCCGATGGACCCGGAGCCGCCGGATTTGAGGAAGGCGCTGTCGGTCAGTTTGTCCAGGCCGGCGTAGATGAAGGTGACGCCCAGGAAGATCCGCAGGGGAAGGAGGGCGTAGTGGGTGGCGGTGTCCCGCAGACCGCGGTCGCCGTCGAGGTACGGAGTGTGCGTGTCCGAACGAGTGCCGTGAGTCATCGCCAGTAGCCGCCTCTCGCCGCAGGAACCGGGCCCCTTAACAGACCATACGTACGACGATGGCGGTCGGCTCAATCCTCTCCCGGACGTTTTTCCGAATTTCGGCCGGACTGAGACACCCGGGAGGGTGGAGAAAGGTGGGCAAGAAGGGCCTGGGGGTGGGCTCGGCCGGTTCCGCTCCGCCCTTCGCCGAGCGGTCGGCTCACTCCGTCACCTCGACCACGCACCGGTTGGTCGCCACTCCGGCCGCCGTCACCACCTGGACCTCGACGGAGCCGGGTTCCACGTCGGCCGGGACGGGGACGGTCAGGACGTGGTCCGTGGGATTGCTGAAGCCGCCGGTGACGGGGACCAGGGGGACGTGGACGTTGACGGCGCCGATGCGGACCACCATGCGGGAGAGGCGGTCGGCGGTCTGGGCACCGGGCGGGACGAAGCCGGTGCCGCGGATCTCGATGTCGTCGCCCGTGCGGATCGGGGCGTCCAGGTCACCGGCCTCGCGGGCCCGGACGACGGAGAGGATCACCGGGCGGCCGCCCTCGGCGTACTTGCCGGCCAGGTAGGTCGCGGCGGAGATCAGGACCACCGTCGCGAGGCCCCAGGGCAGGTCGGGGAGCTGGTCGGGACGGCGGGCCAGCCGTACGGCGGCGAAGACCAGGGCGACGGCGCTGATGACGGCGTACTGGATGTCGGCGAAGGTGCCGCGGCCGGAGTCGTCGGTGAGCAGGTCGGCTGCGCGGGGGCGGTGGGCGCGCACCTTCTGCAGGCGCTGGCCGGCGATGCGCAGGCCGACCACTCGGCGCACCAGGACGGCGATGCCGCAGACCACGGCGAGGACGGTGACCGCCCCGGCGCCGCGGGCGAGGTCGAGGCCGGAGATGAGGGCGTCACGCTCGGCGGGAGAGGAGGCGGCGGCCAGGCGGCCGGCCAGGACGAGGACGGCGTAGGCGACGAAGAGGACCCAGGAGGCGGCGACGGTGCGGGAGGTGGACATGCGGTTGTCCTCGCCGATGACGGGAGCGAGGACGCCGCCGCGCGAGCGGTGGAACCAGGAGGCGGCGGTGAGGGCGAGGGCCACGAGCAGGGCGGCGAGCAGTCCGGCGGTGCGGGCGCTGGTCCAGCCCGCGCCGACGGCGGTGAGGGCCTGGGTGAGGAGCATGATCACGACGGCGGCCCAGACGGTGCACACGGTGCGCAGCCACAGGCGGGCGAGCCAGGCCTCGCCCTCGGCGCGGCCGCGTTCGGCGACCACCCCGGCGGACTGGGCGAGTTCCTCGGAGACCCACTGACGGGAGGCGGAGGCCGAGTGGGCCACCGCCGCGGGCAGCCCCTGCCCGGCCGCGAACTCCTCCCGCTTGAGGAGGAATTCCGCGACCGCCCGCCGGTGTCCCTCGCGTGCCCCGCGCGGGCAGTCCCCGCACGCGCAGCCGCCACCGTGGGCACCCGAACCGGCGCCCTGCCTCGCCTCCTGCACCGCCACGCCCGACGCCTGCCTTCCCCACGCCCGGGGCACGACGCGCAGGGCCCTCCCCGGGGCCGGACGACGCCATGCAACTCCCTTGTGTCGAGAGCGAATTGTGCCTTACGCCACGCGGTTCACGTTCAGTGGGCCGGTCACGGCGGGTGAAGATACGGCAGACGTGTTGACCCGGCTGCGAGAATTTCCCCATGGCCGAGATCATCCAGCGGGACGGGACCTGGGCCTTCGACGGAAGCACGGTCCGGGTCACGCCGGGACGTCACCGGTCCGTGCCCCTGTTCCGGCAGACCTACGGGGAGATCGCCGTACCCCTGGAGGCGGTGGCGGGGGTGGCGTACGAGCCGGAGCGCAGGCGGGGGCTGCTGAGGATGCGGCTGCGCGAGGGTGCGGACCCATTGCTGCAGGCGACCGGCGGGCGGTTGCCGGAGGCGGCGGATCCGTATCGGCTGGTGGTGGACGGGGACCGGTCGGGGGTGGCCGAGTACGTCGTGGCGGAGATCCGGCGGTCGCTGCTGCTGGACCAGGTCCCGCAGGAGCCGGCGCGGACCTATCTGCTGCCGGGGCCGCCGGTACCGGTGTCGGTGCGGTCCTCGGACGGCACGGTGTCGTTCGACGGTACGCAGGTGCGCATCGACTGGGCCGACACCTCCGACCGGGTCAAGCGGGCCACCGGGCCCCGGATCATCGGCGTCGGCGATCTGGTGCGGGTGGAGTGGCTGCCCAACTCCGGGTACGAGGACGGCTTCCTGCGGTTCGTGACCCGGGAGACGGTGTTCTCGAAGCTGCCGGCCGAGCGCGACCCGTACGCCCTGGACCTGTGGGGCAGTGTCCGCCGCGACCTGCTGACGGCGCTGGTGGCGGCGGCGGTCACGGCCCGGCTGCCGCATCCGTCGACCCGGCCGGGCACGGAGTACCCCGACCGGGACCGGCCCCCGGTGACCGTGCCGCGCCAGTCGGCCGACCACCACGACGTCCTGCTGCGCAGGCTCCGGGAGCTGGGCGACCTGCACCGCGACGGCGTCCTCACGGACGAGGAGTTCGCCCTGACGAAGGCGGCCGTACTGCGCAGCTTCTGAGCCGGCGGCCCAGCAGCTCCCGAAGGGGCGCGGGGCCGTATCCGGTATGCGCATCCGATATGCGGCTGCCGCCGCGCGGGCGCGGCCGGCCACGACGGCGCCGCGGACGAACGGATCTCGGCCCTTCCGGCGAAGCGCTAGCTGAGCAGGTCCGGTTCGCTGCGGCTGATGTCCTGCCACAGGGGCTGGTAGTTGATCCAGGCCACCAGGTCACCCCCGAGCTGCTCCCGGGTGGCGACGGCGAGCTTGTGGTCGATGAGCAGGGGCCGGCCGGCCGCCTTCGCGGTCAGCTGGACCTGGGCGGACTTCTCCATCGACAGGAACCACCAGGCCGCCGCGTCCACCGAGTCGCCGACGGTCAGCAACCCGTGGTTGCGCAGCACCAGCGCCTTGCGGGAGCCGAGGGCGGCGGCGATCCGGCGGCCTTCCTCGGCGTCGACCGCGACGCCGGTGTAGGCGTCGTAGAGGGCGTGGTCCTCGTAGAAGGCGCAGCTCTCCTGGCTGATCGGGTCGAGCAGGTCGCCGAGGGCGGACAGGGCGCGGCCGTGCACGGAGTGGCAGTGGGCGACGGCGACGACGTCCGGGCGGGCCGCGTGCACCTGGGCGTGGACGGTGAAGGCGGCCTGGTTGACGTGGTAGCGGCCCTCGATCACCTGGCCGTCCTCGTTGGCCAGGACCAGGTCGCCGACGGTGACGTGCTTGAACGGCATGCCGAAGGGGTTGACCCAGAAGCAGTTCGAGTACTCGGGGTCGCGGGCGGTGATGTGTCCGGAGACGCCGTCCTCCAGTCCGGCCCGGCCGAAGATCCGCAGCGCTCCGGCGAGCCGCTCCTTGCGATGCCGGCGCTCGTCGTCGAGCGAGTCGTACATCGGCGGCATCGCGAACTGGAGCTGGTCGGTGGGGAGCGGAAGGGGCGGGGTCGGCCCGTGCATAGGTCCTCCAGCACTGGGTTTGCGTTACGGCCGGAAGTTACCGCCGGTCAGCGCAGGAAAACAGAGCTGTTCTGTAAAGATGACGCGCGCGAGCAGATCGCGACAGAAGAGGTCGGGAACCGACAGCCGCGTGGTCGCTGCTGCACATGACGAAGAGGTGGCACAGCCGGCGCCGTACCACCTCTTCATCAGGGCTACTCCCACTCGATGGTGCCCGGCGGCTTGGAGGTGACGTCGAGGACGACCCGGTTGACGTCGCGGACCTCGTTGGTGATCCGGGTGGAGATCTTCGCGAGGACCTCGTACGGCAGGCGGGACCAGTCGGCCGTCATGGCGTCCTCGGAGGAGACCGGGCGCAGCACGATCGGGTGGCCGTAGGTGCGGCCGTCGCCCTGGACGCCGACGCTGCGGACGTCCGCGAGCAGGACCACCGGACACTGCCAGATGTCCCGGTCGAGGCCGGCCGCGGTCAGCTCCTCGCGGGCGATCGCGTCCGCCTCGCGGAGCAGGTCCAGGCGTTCCTTGGTGACCTCGCCGACGATCCGGATGCCGAGACCCGGGCCGGGGAACGGCTGGCGCTGGACGATCTCGTCCGGCAGGCCGAGCTCCTGGCCGACCATGCGGACCTCGTCCTTGAAGAGCTTGCGGAGCGGCTCGACGAGCTTGAACTCCAGGTCCTCGGGGAGGCCGCCGACGTTGTGGTGCGACTTGATGTTCGCGGTGCCGGTGCCGCCGCCGGACTCCACCACGTCCGGGTAGAGGGTGCCCTGGACCAGGAACTCCACGGCCGGGCCGGCGTCGGCGATGATCTCGGCCTGGGCCTGCTCGAAGACCCGGATGAACTCGCGGCCGATGATCTTCCGCTTCTGCTCCGGGTCGGAGACGCCGGCGAGGGCGTCGAGGAAGCGGGCCTCCGCGTCCACGACCTTCAGCTGGACGCCGGTCGCGGCGACGAAGTCCTTCTCGACCTGCTCGGTCTCGCCCTTGCGCATCAGGCCGTGGTCGACGTACACGCAGGTCAGCTGGGAGCCGATGGCCTTCTGGACGAGGGCGGCGGCCACCGCCGAGTCGACGCCGCCGGACAGGCCGCAGATGGCGCGCTTGTCGCCGACCAGTTCGCGGATCGCGGCGACCTGCTCGTCGATCACGTTGCCGGTGGTCCAGGTGGGCTTGAGGCCCGCGCCCCGGTAGAGGAAGTGCTCCAGGACCTGCTGGCCGTGCGTGGAGTGCATGACCTCGGGGTGGTACTGGACGCCGTAGAGCTTCTGCTCGTCGTTCTCGAAGGCGGCGACCGGGACGACGTCCGTGGACGCGCTGACGGTGAAGCCCTCGGGGGCGGCGGAGCAGGCGTCGCCGTGCGACATCCACACGTGCTGCTCGGCGGGGGTGCCCTCGAACAGGGTGGAGGACGCCTTGGAGACGTGCAGGTCGGTGCGGCCGTACTCGCGGGCGCCGGTGTTGTCGACGGTGCCGCCGAGGACCTGCGCCATCAGCTGGAAGCCGTAGCACATGCCGAAGATCGGGACGCCGGCCTCGAAGAGCTCGCGGTCCAGGCGGGGGGCGCCCTCCTCGTACACGGACGAGGGGCCGCCGGAGAGGATGATCGCCGCCGGGTTCTTGGCGAGCATCTCGGCGACCGGCATGGTGCTGGGCACGATCTCGCTGTAGACCCGGGCCTCGCGGACGCGGCGGGCGATGAGCTGGGCGTACTGCGCGCCGAAGTCGACGACCAGGACGGTGTCGGGAGCGGCGGCAGCGGGAGTCGCTGATGACACGGGGTGCCTTCCGGCGGTCGGGCGGGGGTCTGTGGTTACCGATTCTAACGGGGCAGGCGCGGGGCACCTCCCCGTAGTGCTGTGGCATACTCGCCCCCATGCTCACGCAGACGACCTTCCTCTTTACCTATGGCGACCGGCCCACCGGCTGCCATGGTCGTGCTGCTTGAGCAACTGACAAGCGACTTCCCCAGGCGCCCCGGGCCGACAAGGTCCGGGGCGCCTGCTGTTTCTCCGGATCCGGTCGCTCCGGGGCACCGCATCGCACCCCTTCGGCAAGGAAAGACGAGGAGCCCCCATGACCCCCCTGACCCCCACGAACCCCACGACCCCTGTGAAGGCGATCGACCTGACCGGTGCCCGTACCCACGAGGCCGCCGAGGTGATCACCGGTGCGCGGGAGCGCATCGACGCGCTCGACGACCGGATCATCGGTCTGGTCCAGGAACGGATGGCCGTCTCCGCCGTCGTCCAGGAGGCGCGGATCGCCTCCGGCGGCCGTCGGGTGAACCTCTCCCGGGAGATGGAGATCCTCGGCCACTACAGCTCGGCCCTCGGCAGGCCCGGCACGGCCCTGGCCATGACGCTCCTGGAATTGTGCCGGGGTCGCATCTGAGTCGGGCGGACCTGAGTTCGGGACTCTTCTCACCCGTACGGCGCGTGACCGGCCCGTGAACCGCTTCGTTGGTGGGGTGTCCGTGTCAGCCAGGGGCGGGCCCGAAAGAACCACGCGTGGCTTCGCTGGAGCGATGAGGCGTACGGAATGTGCCGTGCGCCGTGGGACCTCGTTCCAGTCAAGTGACCGGACGGCAGGGGACAGCAGCCCGGTCACCCAAGAGACGGCCGGCTCCGGGGACGCCCGGGGCCGACCGGCGGAAAATTGCAAAAATGCACAAGGTCTGGGTCAAACGGTTGCGGAGGCCGCGTACATCCAGCACGATGCCTAGAAGGCCCGCAAGGCCTTCGGAGTTCCCAAGTCCCAGTTCAGGCAACGGAATTGCCGTGTACCGACCGTCCGCCAAAGGTCGAGACCTGCCGTACGCCCCGAGCGCGCCGGGGCGCCGACCCGGGGCACGGGCGGTGGTACAGGGCACAGAGACCAGCGGCGCAACCCCCCGGCGCCGCTCCCAGGCACCGACGCTGCCCTGACGTCGGTGCTGACGAAAGAAGGGCCCCGCGGCTCCGTTCCGCGGGGCCCTTCGCCTGTCTGCGGAGGAACGCGAGCGGACTAGGTCCGGCTCACCTTGTTGCAGGCCTGCTCCTTGCCGATGTCACGGCTGCGGTCGTACGGGTCGACGGGCTGTCCGCTCGGAGTGGCGCTCTCGCTCGGATCCAGGGCCAGGGCCTGGGACGGGAACTGCGGGTGCAGGTAGCCGTCGTGGATGCCGCAGGCCGAGTTGCCGGCGTCCTCGTCGTAGTGGAGGAGGGTCAGGCGGCCGGAGGTGACCTGGTACCGCGCGGGGTCGGGGAGTTCGGCGTCCATGACACGGCGCACGATCGTGCGGGTGACCTCGGTGGAGCCGTCGCCGGTGGCGTCGGCGCGGACGACCGGGTAGACGAAGGTGTAATCGGCGTGTATGGCCACGCCGTGGTACTTGCCCTTGGCGAAGGTGATCCGGCCGCGCACCTTGACGATCTTCCCGGCCTGCTTCACCTCCTTCGGGTCGAAGCGGCTGAAGAGGAAGAGCGGGTTGTGAGTCTTGCTGGGGCTGCGCAGCGAGGTCTTGAGGTTGCCGATCACGTCGGGCTGCTTGGGGTCGAGCACCGAGAGGGCCGCACCGGGGGTGCCGCCGGCGATGACGTCGGGGTTCAGGTTGGCGTCCACCAGCAGCTTCCGGGTCTGCTGCAGGGCGAGTTCGACACGTTCCCTGGGGATCGCGCCGAGCGCGGTGGCCTTCGGCAGCACGATGCCGGCCGCACCGTCGGCCCAGCGCAGCGCCGGGGAACCGGCGAACGGGTGCGCGAGCGTGGGGGTGTCGGGGGCGACGGCCGAGGGCGGGGCCGTCGGGGCGGTGGTCTCGGCGGGCAGTTCCTTGACGGCGGCGTCCGTGCCGGCCCGCGTGCCGGACGAGCCGAAGGGGTCGCCCGGAATCAGCGACGGCCGCATCGCCACGACGGCCACGGCGATCGCCAGCGGAATGCCGACGACCGCCCAGACCCTGCGGCGCCGGGCGGCCCGCCCGTTCATCTCCTGCCAGGCCGGCCCGGTCCGCCAGCCCGCGGGCTGCCCCTGCTGCCCCTTGAGCCGCTCGGTCACCTCACGGGCCCGGGCGGACGGCTCCTTGGGGGCGGACTTGCGGATCTCCCGTTCGGTGTCCTGGAGGAACTGCTCCCACACCTCGTCGGATATGGAGGAGGACGACGGCTCGTCCCCCGACGACTCTTCGGACCGTCTGTCAGACATGACACTCTCTCGCTCGGCCGTTCGACGGGGCGAGAATAGCCTTGGAAACTGTTGTGCCCTTGCCCCCCGGCGGTCCGACTGGCGAGTGACTCACCTCACATAAGAGATCTGTGAATGTGGAGGCAACCATTCACAGGACTCGCCGGTCACATCTGCGGAACCAGCGGTGACATACGTCCGCCGCGGCTGACGCAGGGGGTCCTCATGAAGCTTCGCCAGGCCTTGGCAACGGCGGCGGCAGCGGCCGTGATCGCACCGGTCGCCCTGCTGTCCGCGCCGGCCGCGTTCGCGGAGGAGTCCCCGTCGACGCCCGCGTCGGAGAGCGCGCCGGGCGCGACCCCCGATGACACCTCGTCCGCCTCCCCGTCGGACTCCGGCTCTGCCTCGCCGAGCGACGGCGCCTCGGCGTCCGGGTCCGCGTCGCCCTCCGGCTCCCCCAGCGGCAGCGCGAGCGCCTCGGCGTCGGCGTCGGCCTCCACCGAGCCGTCCCAGTCGGCGGAGCCCAGCGAGAACCCGACCGACCCGGACGTGCCCTACTGCGAGGACCTCGACCAGGACTTCGGCGACGCCAAGGTGTCCGCCGACATCAAGGGCCTGCCCGGCAAGATCGTCGCGGGCGACGGCTTCCACGGCTTCGAGCTGGTCGTGACCAACGACTCCAAGGCCGACGTCGAGGGTGTCGCCTTCTACGCCGAGATCGAGAACTACGAACTCGACGCGTCCAAGTACCTCAGCCCGTACGTCGACTTGGAGTTCAAGAACCCCGACACCGGATCCTGGGACCGGATCGGCGACGACGACTGGGCCGGCGACTACTTCTTCTACGTGCCGAAGCTGAAGGCGGGCGCGAGCAAGTCGGTCGACCTGCGCCTCTCCGTCGACGCCAAGGCACCCGCCGGTGACGCCTACTCCTTCGGCTCCGGCGCCTACCTCGACAAGGTCGAGGGCCAGGACTGCATCGCCGAGGGCTGGGCCCAGTACGACTTCACGGTCCTCAAGGCCGGCTCGTCCAATCCGGCTCCGGGTACGGCCACGCCCGGCGACGACGGCGGCAAGGACTCCGTGAAGAAGCCCCAGGGCGACGTCTCCGACCTGCCGACCGGCAACCTCGCCGACACCGGCTCCAGTTCGGCGCTGCCGGTCATCGGCCTGGTCGGCGGAGTCGCCGTCGTGGTCGGCGCCGGCGCGGTGGTCCTGGTACGGCGGCGCAGGACCGGCGCGGACTCATAGGCAAGGTCGCGCGGACCGTCGTACGGCGGCGGTCGCGCACCGATCGAAGAGGGACCTGGGCTCGGAGGGGGGCACAGGTCCCTCTTCGGTGTCCGGCCGCTGCTTCCTCCGGCTACTTCTTCGGCGGTACGGCGGGCATCCCGAGGAACGGCAGCCGCAGCGCGCCGAAGGCCCCGGCCGGGACCGCCGGGTGGTGCGGCTCGACCGCCTGCAGGCGCCGGTACGGCTCGCCCTGCCGGGGCCGCGGGTCCGCCTCGCCCTTGTTCGGCCAGTAGGACATCGCCCGCTCGGCCTGCGCGGTGATGGTGAGGGACGGGTTCACGCCCAGGTTGGCGGAGACGGCGGCGCCGTCCACGACCGAGATGCCCGGGTGGCCGTAGAGCCGGTGGTACGGGTCGATGACCCCGTTCTCGCGCGAGTCGCCGATGGGGCAGCCGCCGAGGAAGTGGGCGGTGAGCGGGGTGCCCATCAGCTCGCCGACGTTGCTGCCGGCGAAGCCGTTGATCTCCTCGGCGAGCACGGTGGCCGCCTCCGACGCGGCCCTGATCTGCTTGGGGTTGGGGGCGCCGTGGCCCTGCCGGGCGGTGAGCAGGCCCTTGCCGACGCCGTCCGGTTTCAGGTACGTCGTCAGGGAGTTGTCCAGCGACTGCATGACCAGGCCGATGATGGTCCGCTCCGACCAGCGCCGGTTGGAGAGCGAGCGCAGCACCAGGAGGGGGTGGCGGGCCGCGTTCGCCAGCCAGCCGAGGACGCGGGAGGAGCCTTCCGCGTAGGGGACCTGGAGGATCGACAGGCTGCCCATCGCGTTGGAGCCCTTGCCGTAGCGGACCGGCTCGATGTGGGTGTTCTCGTCCGGGTGGACGGACGAGGTGATCGCGACGCCCTTGGTGAAGTCCGCCTTCGGGGTGCCGTGCGCCCTGCGGTAGCGCCGGTCGTCGGTCTGGGCGCCGACCAGGGCCTCGGAGTTGGTGCGGGTGAGGTCGCCGAGACGGTCGGAGAGGTACGGCAGCTGCCCGCCGGCCTTCATCCGGTGCAGCAGGGTCTGGGTGCCGTAGGTGCCGGCGGCGACGACGACCCGGCGCGCCTTGAAGGTCCGGCCCTGCGCCTTCCGGTCGTCGGTGGGGAGGGTGGCGATCGCGTAGCCGCCCTGGGAGTCGTCGGTGACGGAGACGACGGTGGTCATGGGGTGGACGACCGCGCCGGCCCGCTCGGCGAGATGGAGGTAGTTCTCGTTGAGGGTGTTCTTCGCGCCGTGCCGGCAGCCGGTCATGCACTCGCCGCACTCGGTGCAGGCGGTGCGGGCGGGGCCCGTGCCGCCGAAGTAGGGGTCGTCGACCTGGTCGCCGGGCGCCGCCTTCGCCTCGCCGTCGGCGTCCTTGCCGTCGCCGAAGAAGACGCCGACCGGGGCGAGGTGGAAGGTGTCGCCGACGCCCATCTTCTGCGCCGCCGCCTTCAGGTGCACGTCGGACGGGGTCATCGTCGGGTTGAGCCGTACGCCGAGCATGCGCTGGGCCTGGTCGTAGTACGGCTCCAGCTCCTCCTGCCAGTCCGTGATGTCCCGCCACTGGGGGTCGTCGAAGAAGGGCTTCGGCGGAACGTAGAGGGTGTTGGCGTAGTTCAGCGAGCCGCCGCCGACGCCCGCCCCGGCCAGCACCATGACGTTGCCGAGGAGGTGGATGCGCTGGATGCCGTAGCAGCCGAGCTGCGGGGCCCAGAGGTAGTTCTTGATGTCCCAGGAGTTCTTGGGGAGGGTGTCGCGGGTGAAGCGGCGGCCGGCTTCCAGTACGCCGACCTTGTAACCCTTTTCCGTGAGGCGCAGGGCGGTTACGGAGCCGCCGAATCCTGAGCCGACGACCAGGACGTCGTAGTCATAGGTGTCCTGAGACAACGTGCCATCTCCCCTTTGAGTGTGCACTGCGGGTGGTCGGTGGCTGGTCGCGCAGTTCCCCGCGCCCCTCGAAGAACAGGCCGGTTACCTGAGCCTCAGTGCCTTCATCACCCGGAGACTGGTGCTCATGAACTGGGCGTACTTCTCGTCGTCCATCCCGAGCGAGGGCGCCATCGGAAGCAGGCGCTGCTGCGCGACCGTCTGCGCCTCCGTGTACTTGAGGATGCCCTCCGAGCCGTGCCGGCGGCCGAGGCCCGAGTCCTTCATGCCGCCCATCGGGGACTGGACGCTGCCGTAGGCGGGGGCGTAGCCCTCGTTGACGTTCACGGTTCCCGTGCGCAGTCGCGCCGCGACCGCACGGCCCCGGCTGCCGTTCTTCGTCCAGACGGACGAATTGAGGCCGTACGGCGTGCCGTTGGCGTGCTCGACGGCCTCGTCCTCCGTCTTGAAGCGGTAGAGGGAGACGACCGGGCCGAAGGTCTCCTCCGTGCAGACGGCCATCGCGTCCTCGACGCCGTCGAGGATGGTCGGCTCGTAGAAGTAGGGGCCGATGTCCGGGCGGGCGGTGCCGCCGGCGACGACGGTCGCGCCCTTCTCGACGGCCTCGTCGACGTGCCGGGTGACGGTCTCCAACTGCCGTTCCCCGACCAGGGACCCCATGTCGGCGCCGTAGGCGAGGGACCGGCCGAGCCGCATGGCCTTCGTACGGGCGGCGAAGCGCTCCACGAACGCGTCGGCGATGGACTCGTGGACGTAGAGCCGCTCGATGGAGATGCAGAGCTGGCCGGCCGAGGAGAAGCAGGCGCGGACCGCGCCGGCGGCGGCCTTCTCGATGTCGGCGTCGTCGAGGACCAGCATGGCGTTCTTGCCGCCGAGTTCGAGGGAGACGCCGACCAGGCGGGCGGCCGCGCCCTGGGCGACCTCGCGTCCGGTACGGGTGGAGCCGGTGAAGGAGACGTAGTCGGCGTGCCGGACGACCTCGGGGCCGACGACCGGGCCCTCGCCGAGGACGACCTGGAAGACGTCCGCGGGCAGCCCCGCCTCGATGAGGAGGTCGCGGGCCCACAGGGCGGTCAGGCAGGTCTCGGTGTCCGGCTTCATGACGACCGCGTTGCCCGCGGCGAAGGCGGGCAGCGCGTCGCCGACGGAGAGTTCGAGGGGGTAGTTCCAGGGGGCGATCTGGCCCACCACGCCCCGCGGGTGACGGAGCTCGGTCACCTTGGTGAGCGTGGGCATGGCCCCCGCGTGCCGCTTGGGGCGGAGGTAGGCGGGCGCCTTGCGGCCGTAGTGCCGGGCGGCGACGGCGACGGCCTGCACCTCCTCGTGGGCGTGCAGGCGGGCCTTGCCGGTCTCCAGCTGGATGAGGTCGAGGACCTCGGCCTGGCGGGCGAGGACCAGGTCGTGGAAGCGGAGCAGCACGGCGGCGCGCTGCCGTACCGGCACCTTCGCCCACACGGCCTGCGCGGCACGGGCCGCGTCGAAGGCCTTGGCCACGTCCTCGGGATTGGACTCGGGCAGGTCGGCCAGCTTCTCGCCGGTGAAGGGCGTGTGGTTGGCCGTACGTCCGGAGCCGACGACACCCTTGGTGAGCTGGGCGACCAGCTCGGGCGTGACCACGTCGGCGGCGGTTCGGGCCCCTGCGGGCGCGGGGGCGAGGGGGTTCGTGCCGGTGGGGGCCGGTGCGTGGGCCGGGGCCTGCGAGTCCGTCATGAGCCGCAGGGTATTCGGGCGCGGGGCCTTTGGGTACCCGTGGGTAACCCGGTTTCACGGAGTGCACACACCACGCCAGTGATCACTGGCAGGGAATGCGCTGATCAGCGGCCTCGGCGCCCTCGGGTGCGGACGATCAGCCGCGCTCCGGTTTTTTGGCGAGGAGGAGGCCGAGGGCGGTGAGGGGGGTGAGGCGGCGTGGTTCCGGGGCCGCCGGGGCGGGAGGGACGGGTGAGTGGACCGGTGCCGGTGCGGAGGGCTCGGTCACCCACGCCGGAAGGTTGACTCCGGCGATCTCGGCGAGCACCTCGGCGGCGCCGGTGGCCGTCGGCCGGGCCTCGGGCTCGACGGCGAGGAGCTTGTCGAGCAGCGGTCCGATGGGCCCCTGCGCACTCCCCACGGCCGTACGGAGCAACGCGCCCAGGGACCACAGATCGGAGGCGGGCCCTGCGACGCCCCGCCCCGCACCGCACTCGGGGGCGTCGAAGGGGCCGCACCCCTGTCCCCCGCCGATACCGAAGTCGGTGACGACGACACGGTCGCCGCCCGCTTCGAGCAGGACGTTGGACGGCTTGAGGTCACGGTGCACGATGCCGACACAGTGGGCGGAGTGCAGCGCCCCGAGGACGGCGAGCCCGATCCGGGCGGCCTCGGCGGCCGGCAGCGGCCCCCGGGCGGCGAGGGTGGAGTGCAGCGACTCCCCCTCCACCAACTCCATGACGACCCAGGGAAGTTCGTCATCGAGGAGTACGTCGTGGATGGCGACGGCGGCCGGGTGGTCGACGCGGGCGGCGGCCCGGGCCTCGTGCAGCAGCCGCTGCGCGGCACGCCGCCGTTCCTCGCCGTCCGGCTCTCCGTCCAGGCGCGGCTCCTTGACGGCGACGTCCCGCCCGCCCTGCTCGTCCCGGGCCCGCCACACGGTCCCGGCCGGCCCGGACCCGATGCGCCCGGCGAGCCGGTAACGCCCACCGATCAGCCGTCCCTCGACCGGCAGTTCGCCGTCTTCGCTCATGGCACATGAGTACCGTGCACACCATGCCGTTGTCGAAGCGACGAGGTCAGCGAGAGGGGCCCCACCGGAGATCCGGCAGGGCCCCTTCCGGTATCAGTCGGACGGCATCGCTGGCCAGGGGTCGAGGCCCGGGTCGGAGTAGAGGCACCTCAGGGGGCGCTCGGCGAGAATCGCAAGCTCCAGAGCCTCTTCAAAAGTGGCGCCCAGTTCCCAGATCCATCCCATCCCCATGGCGATGACTCGCCCCTGCGCCTCCACGAAGACGCTGGAGTAGCTGAGCCATTCGCCCACCGGGAAGTAGGACCCACCGAGAATGTCTTCCGCTTCCACAGCCATACCGCGCTGTCCCGCTCCGGCCGCGAGCGGATCGAAATTGAACGGATCGCCATTGCTGAAGTTGGGGCCTGCCTCGTTCAGCGGAGGGACCGAGATTCCTCCCAGACTGGCGAGTACCTCCGATGCCAGAGGGTGGACCCGATACCCTTCGGCCTCCAGAGGCACCACCCACTGGCTGATGTCGACCCTCCGTTGGGCGCTCCACCCGGAGTTGCCGAGCGCTTCCAGCACATCCGGGTGGAGCGAGTCGAATCTGATCATGGCAGTCAGTATGCGACTCCCAGGTCGTCCATCAGCCGTTTGCATCTGGCACACGGGTCGCCCGGGTCGCCATGCCCTGCGGTATTCGACGTCGGCATGGAGTTGTTGCGGGACTTCACCGTGCGCATGGACCCTCCGCGGATTCCAGCGGACCCCTCGGCGTCCTGGGCCTGGACGAGGCAGTGCACCTCCGAGCATCCGCCGTGGTGGTCCACTCGCTGAACCGCCGAGCCGAGTTCCCCGGTCACAGGCTCGCCGTGCCGGTTGCGCCCGTAGTAGACATTCCCCGAGGGCGACGTGTACTCGGATGCGAACTTCACGCCCTGCTCGTTGCGCACGCTGTCCGCATAGGTGACCAGGGGATCACAGGGACTGGTGTTGTGAACCAGCACCGGAGCGTTCCCCGCCAGCACGTAGTACGTGTGCAGCTCACCGACGGTGAGGTTGTGGACCGTCGCCGTCAGGGCCGTCCAGCGCTGCACGGCGGTGATCTGGATGCGGCTGCCCGACCCAGTGGTCAGCCACTCGCCTGCCTGCAGGTTCGTGGCGTTGATCCACTCGCCCAGCTCCGGCACCCAGAAGGGGTGGGCATCGGTCGCGGTGACCGAGGAGGTCTTGGAGCCCTTCTTGCCGTCGACGTGGACGGTGACCTTCACGAGGTGCTTGAGGCCCACGCCCTTGATCTCGGCCGTGACCTTTTCCGGTTTGGTCTTCCCTGTCTCCGGATCGGTGGCCAGGACCTTGTCGCCGATCTTCACGTCCTCGATGGCCTTGGCCGTGCCGTCCGCCATCAACACCTTGGTGTCCGGGGTGAAGCTGTTCGGTTTCTTCACGGAGCACGAGGCCACCTCCGCCAGCCGGTCCGCTTCCTTCCTGCTCTTGCGCCAGTCCTTGAAGGACTTCAGGAGGTCCTTGCCGAGGCCGTAGATGCGCTTGCCGAGGGCTGCGGCCTTGTCCCAGCGGAAGAGGTACTTCTTGGCGAGCTTGGCCAGGGGGCCGCCGCCGAGGAAGGAGCCGACGACGTTGAGGGCCGTGTTGCCGCAGGCGCCCAGGTTGCCGGTGGTGAAGCAGTCGAGGGCGTCGGTGATGCCGAGCTCGTCCATCGCGATCTTGCCGAGTTCCTTGGCGATCGCGATCGCGCGCTGCTTGGCCGAGTCCTCCTTCGCTCTGGCGTCGTCCGCCTTCGCCTGGGCCGGGGTGTAGGTCGTACCGCTGCCGGTACTGCCCGAACCGCTGTTGTCGCGAGTGCCGACCGCGCCGCGGTGGGTGGAGGGGCCGGGACCGCACTCGTTCCAGCCGCCGACGCAGTCCGCGAGACGCAGGCCGGACGCGTCGCTGTGGGAGACCGGGCTGTTGTTGGCGTACGCGTAGCCGTTGATCTGCTGCGGGTCGGTGTAGTCGACCACCGGGTCCGCCGAGATGAAGCGGCCGGTGTCGGAGTCGTACTCGCGGGCGCCGAGTGTGGTCAGGCCCGTGGACTCCTGGACGGTGCCGCCGACGAAGCCCTTGTCGTTCACCCAGCCCGTGGACGAGGACGTGGAGTCGTCGCGGAGGTTGCCGAACGCGTCCATGCGGCGGCGGGTCGTCGAACCCGTCTTCGCGTCGACCGCCAGCTCCGCCGTGCCCTGGTCGTCGGAGGCCAGGAAGTGGACGCCGGCCGCCTCCCGCATCGCGACGGTGGTGCCGGCGAAGGTGTAGTAGCGGGTCGCCGTCACCTTCGACGTCGACTTGTCGTAGTGGAGTTCGGTGCCGGGCAGGTAGAACGTCTTCTCCGTCGGCGTGTCCCGGAGGATGCGGGAGCCCGACGCGTCGTACTTGTACGTCGTCACCGAGTTGTCGGCGTTCGTGACCGTCGTCAGCTCGCCCTGCTTGTCCCAGGCCAGCGACTGGGTGTCGCCGTCCAGGACGCGGGTCCTGGTGTTGCCCGACGCGTCGTAGGTGTAGGAGTTCCGGGAGGTGACCGCGGGAGTGGTGCTGGTCGCGTCCGTCTTCTCCGTCACCGACGACACCGTGTGGGCGCCGGAGGCGGCGCCGTTGGGGCCGGAGCCCGTCTCGCCGTACTTGTACGTGCGGCTCGACGTCGCCGCGCCGTTCAGGCCGTGGCGCACCTCGCTCGTGCGGTTGCCGATCGTGTCGTAGCCGTAGTCGGTCCAGTAGGGGGAGACCCCGCCCACCGTCGACGTGGACGCTCCCGACGCGCAGGACGCGTCGGTCGAGCCGGTGCCCCTCGCGCCGTTCGACGCGACCGACGACGTCCACGCGGACGAGACGCGGCCCAGGCCGTCGTACGAGAAGCACTGGACGTCGCTCGTGCCGCCGGTCGGGGTGTCGGCGACGGAGAGGATGTCGCCGGCCTTGTCGTAGGTGTAGTCGGCGTCGTAGGCGACGCTCGACGCGCCCTGGACGTCCACCCGCGAGTTGGTCAGGCGATCGGTGCCGGCCTCGTAGTTGTTGGTGATCCACGTCTTCTTCGCCGTCGACTCACCCGTGTACAGCTCCAGCTGTTCCAGGTTCGACGTCGGCGAGTACGACGCGTCCGTGACGTAACTCAGGCCGCCCAGGGAGGTGGTGAGGCCGGTCGGGCGCTGGAGGCCGTCGTAGACGTACCCGACCGCCTCGGCGGACAGGTCGCCCGTCGCCGGCAGGCCCTGGCTCTGCAGGGTGCCGTCGTCGTTGTACTGGGCGGTGAACTCGTAGGTCCCGCCCAGCTGCGGCTCGGCCGTCTTGGAGAGGTAGTACTTGGTCGAGACGGGTGCGTAGTCGTTGTCGGGGTCGAGGGTCGGGTACGTGACCGACGAGTAGACCGCGCCGTCCTTGTAGGTGTAGACGCCGTACAGCTCGCCCTTGTAGACCGTGTCGTACTTGGTGACGGAGAGCTTGGTGCCCGTCGTCGGCTCGCCCTGCCAGGTGGAGACCGCCCGGCCCAGTTCGTCGTAGACCGTCGACGTCTTGTCGCCGTTCACCGTGACGGAGGTCTGGCGGTCCAGGGCGTCGTAGGTGTACGAGGACGAACCGGTGTCGGGGTCGACCGCCGTCTTCTTACGCCCCAACTGGTCGTACGTGTAGGCCCATTTGTTGTTCTTGTCGTCGGTGACGGCCGTCAGCCGTCCCGCGACGTCGTAGCCGTACGACGTGGTGACCGCGTCGCCGTCCGCCGGGTACTGGATCTGGGTCGTCGTGTTGTCCCGGGCGTCCTTGACCACCGTCGTCTTGACCCCGCCCTGCGGCGGGGTGGTCGTGACGCGGTCGCCGCCGTAGGCGTACGTGGTGCGGTAGTCCTCGGTGCCGTTGACCTTGAAGATCGAGGCCGTGGTGCGGCCGGCGCCGTCGTACTGCGTGACGGTCGTCGCGTCCAGGTCGGCGTCGACCGGGTCGAAGAGCGTCGAGGACGGCGAACCCGAGGTGAAGTAGGTGTCGTTGACCTTCGCCACGCGGCCCGAACCGTCGTAGAGCGTGTCGGCGACCATGCGGCCGCCGTCGCCCTCGGTCTGGTCCTGGCGGGGCCTGAGCCAGCCGTCGTACAGCGACCACTCGCTGCCGTACGACGTGCCGTCGTTCTCGATCTTCTGGGTGTGGACGGCGGCCGGGCCGGCGGCGCCGCGGATCAGGTACTCGTACTTGATGGACGGGGTGAAGTTCTTCGCCTTGGGGCGGTCCTGCAGCCAGACCTGGACCAGGCGGCCGAGGCCGTCGTAGGCCAGGTCGGTGCGCAGGCCGTTCGTGTCGGTCTTGGCGGTCGGCTGGCCCCACGCGGGGGCGTACTCCGTGGTCGTCGACCAGCCGTCGATGTTGGTGACCGTCGACTTGGTCGCCAGGCCGTAGGTGTCCGTGTAGACCGTGGAGGACGTGTACTGCGTCGACGACGACGCGGTCTCCGCGTCCTTGACCACCAGCGGGCGGCCGTAGGCGTCGTACGTCGTCACGGCGGTCGTCTGGTAGGTGGCCGTCGTGCCGTTGTGGGCCGACAGCCGCTTGGTCATGGTGGGGTCGCCCTTGGTGGGGGCGGCGCCCAGGGTCGTCGAACCGTCGTAGTAGGTCAGGTCGTCGGAGATGACGTCCTTGGAACGGTCGGGGGTGGAGGCGCAGTCGACGCCGACCTTCTCGACCCGCGAGACCGTCGTGTAGATGTGCGCGCTCGCGCTGTCCGCGTACTCGGTGCGGGTGCACTGGTTGTCGGCGACGCCGACCTCGCCGTCGTCGTCGACCGCCTTCTCACGGCCGGTCGCGTCGTCGTAGGTCGTGGTGGACCTGGTGTGCCGCCAGCCGCCCACCGCGAGCGCGGTGTAGGTGTCGGTCGAACCGTTCGCCACGTAACGGGCCTTGTAGGTGGCCCAGTCCCGGGTCTCCGTCGCGGTCACCGCGGTCCACGGCACCGTCACCGACTTCTCGGTGATGTCGTCGCCGTTGTAGGTGAGCGTCTCCAGCTCCTGGCCGGCCTTCCAGTCGGAGTCGTCGTAGGAGACGCCGTTGGAGTCGGTGACGGTCGCGGGGCGGGTGGTGCCGTTCTTGTCGACGTCGCCGTCGAGACCACGGAAGAAGACGTGCTCGGTGCGGGTGTTGGCGGCGGAGTTGGTGCCGTCGGAGGTGACGACCCGGACCCTGCCGTAGCCGCGCCAGTCGCTCCAGGTGCGGTCCTCGGACTTGGTGATGCCGTCGGCCGGGGTCTTCCGCCAGCCCGCGTCACCGAGGTAGGTGTACGAGGTGACCTGGTCGGCGCTGCCGCCGGTGAGGTCGGTCTGCACGACGGAGGCGACCACGTACTTGTGGAACCAGTCCGTGATCGGGTCGGTGGCGCCCGGCGGACTCCACTTCACCGGGAAGCAGCGCTTGACGGAGGAGTCCTCCGCCGGGACGTTGCTCGTCGTGCACTGGTTGCCGGCGTAGTTGACGCTGAGCACGCCGCCCGACTCGTTCTGCACCCCGGAGAGGCGGAACCGGTAGAAGGGCTGGACGTTGTCGCCGGTCTCGTCGACGCGGTTGGGCAGCTGGGTGCCGTACAGCTGGACGGACGGGACCGAGGCGTCGGATCCGACCTTGCCGGTGTGGTCGATCTTGCTGAGCCACAGGGACCGCGAGCCGTCGCCGTTGTCGGTGAAGTCGTGGGTGAGGCTCCAGACGTCCACCGGGGTGTACGCCGAGTCACCGGTGCGGATCTGGGTGGTGACCTTCGTGAGCTTCTTGCGGGTCCAGAAGGTCGGCGAGTTCTGGCCGGGGCACTTGGTGCCCGACTTGCAGTTCTGGTCCCAGGGGACGTCCGGCCAGTCGGCGGCCGTGGAGTCCGTGAGGGCGTCGGCGGAGCAGTCGGTCAGCGAGCCGACGCAGCGCTCCGCGGTGGTGAACACGACCTGGGCGGCGGGCTTGGTGGAGTACGCCGAGCCGTCGCGCTGGCCGTAGTCGATGCGCTTGAGGTAGCCGCCGCGGATGTAGGCCTTGCCGTTCTCGGTGGTCTTCAGGCCCTGCGTGTAGTAGTTCGTCTCCGTGCCGTAGAAGTACGACATGGCGTTGCCGTGCGGGTCGACGACGTAGTCGAGGTTCCAGCGCCAGGCCTGCGTGCAGTAGGCGTCGGCGAACGTGGACTTGTAGCAGGGCTCGCCGGAGTCGTCGCCGTAGACGGGGACGGTCCAGGTGGAGTTGGTCTCCTCGTTGCCGCTCGCGTAGCCGGTGAGGTGGTTGAGGCCGAAGTAGTACTGGGTGCCGTCGCCGGTCGTGATCTTCCAGTACTCGCCGTTGTCGTCGCCGTTCACGGCGCCGGTGAGGTGCTCGACCTTGGAGTTGTCGTCGGAGCTGATCCGCCACGCGCCGGTCTTGTCGTCCTTGACCAGCCGGCCCGAGCTGCCGCCCGTCAGCGACAGGGTGGCGTTGTCGAACGCCCAGCACTCGTCGCCGTTGGTGTCGTCGTGGCCGTCGTCGGCGCAGGCCTTGTAGCTGCGCTCGATGTAACCGGGGTCGTAGGAGAAGCCCTGCCCGATCCACGAGCCCTGGTTGTTGGTGGTGGCCGTCTGGCCGTCGATGGACTGGGAGTTGTAGCTCAGTCCGACGGTCGGCTGCATGCCGCCGGGGACCGGCGGGACGCTCATCGGGTACGACCAGGTGAACGCGCCGGAGCTGGCGTCGACGCCCCACTGCGAGGACTGCGAGAGGCTGGTGGCCTTGTAGTCGCCGCCGTCGCCGCCGCTGCTCGCGGTGGCCGCGACGACCGTGGCCGAGGACGCGGCGGAGTCCGCTTCGAGGAGCCGGCCGGACAGTCCCGAGGTGTCGGCGGCGGCCTGCACGGTCGCGGTCAGGGTCTGCTTCGCCGGGTCGTTCGCCGTCCTCAGATAGGTCGGCGTCGAGCAGGACCTCTTCTCGGGCGTCGTCAGCACGCACGCGGGGTACGTCGCCAGCCGCAGCCGGGAGCCGTAGGAGCCGCCGAAGGCGTCGGCGAAGTCCGAGTAGTCCAGGGCGACCTGGGCGGGTCCCGCGGTCGCGGCACCGTCGGAGCGGGCGACGGTGAACAGCACGCCGTCCACCCCGGCGGCCTCGGTGGCCTTGCGGTCCAGGACCCGGACGCGGACCGCGTCGGCGCCCTTGGCCCCGCCGGCCGCCTTCAGGGTCAGCGGCAGGCCGTCGGCCCTGACCGCCTTGCCGCCGAGGTCGACCTCGGCGCTGCCCACCTTGGGCCAGTGGGCCCTGGTGGTCTTCCTGACCGCGGCCTTCTTGGCCTGGTCGGTCTTCTTGAAGGTCTTCGCGGTGGCGCTCGTGCCGCGCACCGGATGGTCGAGGTCGGTCTGCGTCTTGGGCCGGGTGACACCGCTGTCGGAGGCGGTGGCCGCCGGGGCGTACTGCGGGAGCAGCCCTATGGACAGCGCCAGTCCGAGGACCACGGCGGCCCTTCTGCGACCGCTTCGCCAGGCCGGTCGTGCCGACCGGAACCAGGGAGGCGAGGACATCAACTCTCCTATGGAGTAGGGGACATACGGGAGCGGCAGACATGCCGAGAGGGGCGGGCGGCTCGGAGTCGAGCCGCCCGCCCACGCAACGGGCCGGTTAGGCCGGGGTCTCGTCGATGCTGGAGCCGCCCGGCAGGCCGGCGACCAGCGCCACCAGCGAGGCGTCCAGCGGACCCTGGTACATGCGCACCTCGTCCACGGCGCCGGAGAAGTACTCGCCCGCCGACGAACCGGTCCGCGCACGGCCGATCTGGAGGCTGGTCGTGCTGAAGTCCCAGGTGTTGTCCCAGGAGGCGTCGACCACGGCGACCCCGTTGACGTACAGGAGCGCGTCACCGAAGACCGCGTTGTAGACGAGGGCGAGATGGTCGCCGTCGCCCGCGGAGCTCGGGGCGTCGCCCTTGTCCAGTTCGGTGACGGTGACCGGCGAGGAGGTGTCCGCGTCGGTCACCATCAGCTGCCAGCGGGCGTCGGCCGCCGAGTACCTGACCTTGATCGCGGTGCCGTTGGCGCCGGAGAGCGACAGCACCGTCTCGTCGGTCGCCGGGCTCGCCGAGGCCAGCCGGGCCCGTGCCGTCAGGGTGAAGCTGTCCTGCGCGGTGAGCGGTCCGGCCGCCGCACGGGTTGCGTAGCCGCTGACGCCGTCCAGCGCCAGGTGTCCGTCGCCCCACAGCGGCGCGGCCGGCGGGACGCATTCCGGGTCGGCCTCGGGGTCGCAGGACTCGTCCGGCACGTAGATGGACGCGCCGCCGCCGAGGGTCAGCCCGGTGCCGCCGCCGTTCTCCGGGGAGACGCCGTTCGCGGCCTCGTCCAGCTGCCAGTAGGCCAGCTGGTGCGGCTGGATGCCGCCGAGCTCCTGGCCCTCGGTGGGCGGGATGACCCGGTCGTGCAGCTTGACGTCCGCGACACTGCCCTTGAGGTTGTTGGTGTATCCGTCCAGGTCGAGCCGGCGGCCGATCTGCACGGCGCCGGTCGCGGTCCACACGGTGTGCCGGGCCTGCACGTCGTCGGCGACGAGGACGCCGTTGACGTACAGCATCAGCTTGCCGAGCTCGGCGTCGTAGACGCCGATCAGGTGCGTCCAGCTGCCCACGACCGCCGTGGCGCCGGAGACCTTCCAGGTGCCCAGCGTCTCCATGTCGCTGACCGGGATGCGGAAGGTCCAGGAGGCGGTGTCCTTGTCGTAGCCCAGCTCGAAGCCGGCCTGGGCGGTGCCGTCCTGGCTGACGACGGTCATGTTCTGGGTGGGCAGCGTCGGCAGCATCACCCAGGCGCTCACCGAGAAGGACTTGCCGGTGTCGACGGAGGCGGTGCCCGAGTCGAGGTAGGCGGCGTCAGTGCCGTCGAAGGAGGCGGCGGTGTCGGTGGAGCCGAGCGGGCCGGCCGCGCCGAAGGCCACTCCGGAGCCGGGGGTCGCGGCGGGGGTGGTGCTGCTCCCGGCCGCCTTCGTGGAGCCCTTGGCGTCACCGAGGGTCCAGGCGGCGACCGGCGCGCGGCCGTCGCTGACCAGGAAGACGTGCACGGTCGGCGTCTTCTGCGCGTTGCCGGCGCCGTCGACCGCGGTCACGTGCAGGGTGTACGTGCCCTCGCTCGGCGGCATCCAGCGGATGGTCGCCGGGCCGCCGGTGGAGTCGGCGGTCACCGTCTTCTTCGCGCTGTCGGCCTGCGGGCCGGTGACGTAGTAGGTGTACTTGGTGACGTCGGTGGACGGCGAGTCCATGGTGAAGTCGCCGTAGTCGCCGACGCCCGTGTGCCAGGCCTCGTCGTCGGGGTACCGGGCCGAGGTGATCGCGGCCGACTTGGGCTTGCTGGTGTCGTAGATGAACTCGCAGCGGGTCTGGTCGCCGTCGGTGGACCAGGCGCCGTACGACTGCTGGTCGTAGCCGCGGACCGCCCAGGCGACGGTGGTGTTCGACGGGACGGTGAACCCGGCCTCGCCGTCGCCCGCGACGTCGCTGCCGATGGTGTAGAAGAACGTGGCCACACCGGTCTGGTCGCTCCAGCTGGAGTCGACGGTGGTCTTCTTGGCCGTCGTGGCGTAGTGCGTGACCGTGTCACCGCTGGAGTTGGTCCACCAGACCTTGAACTGGGCCTGGAGCGTCTCGGAGTTTGAGCCGGTGTCCCCGTGGTCGTAGTCGCGGATCACGGCGGAGACCCGCGGGGCCTCGGTCACGTAGTGCTCGGTGCCCGCGCCGTACTCGCAGGCACCGCCCGGCTTCATCTGCAGGTCGCTCTGGACGGGCTCGAGCGGCGGCCGGTTGTAGGTCACTTCGAGGTGCGCGTTGCCGCAGAAGCGCTTCCAGTACGAGGTGTCGGACTCACTGCCCGCCTTCAGCCGGAACGTGGTGGTGTCCCAGGCCTTGTCGGCCGCGGTCTGGATGGTGCTCTGTACGTCGAAGCGGACGTTCTGGTTGGTCGAGGTGCACGACCCGGCGTTGCCGGTGGGCGACTTGGTGCCGACCGTCGCTTTGGATGACGGCTGGTTCGCCCAGTCGGTCTTCGAGCTGATCGCGCTCGCGCCGGTGCTGTTGACCCGGGCGAGCTGCACCTCACGGGCGCTGGAGCTGTAGGTGAACACCTGCGTCACCGCGAACTCGGCGCTGACGATGTCCTTCCCCGCGAAGGTGCCGGTCGGGATCGCGAAGAACTGCCGCTTCACGTCCGACGAGCTGCTGCACCGGACGGACACGTCGGAGGGGCACAGGCCGACGCCTTCGTCGTCGTCGAACTTCCAGAAGGAGGTGCTCGAGTAGTGCGAGGACACCATGGTCCAGCCCGTGCGGGTCGAGGTCTTGACTACCGGGTCGATGTAGACCGGGTAGACGGTGTCGGCGTCGGTGAGCAGGCCGGTGTCGGGGGTGAGCGTCATCGTGTCCGCGGAGACGTCGACTCCGACGTCGGCGACCCGGGCGCCCTCGGGGGGTGTCTGGGTGTTCTCGTCGGCGGCGGGCGCGTCGTCCTTCGCCGCGTGGCTGGAGTCCCACATCACCGGCTGCGGCGCCTCGAAGACCGCGCCGCCCGAGCCGGTGTCGGTGGCGGTCAGCCCGCCGTCGCCGGTCTCCGTCAGCCGCACCGACGAGGTGTCGAGCGGCAGGCGCAGCTTCGCCAGCTCCGGGTCGGCCGCCGCCTTCGCGTTCTTGACGACCAGCACGTGCGAGAAGCCCTCGGCACTGGCGGTGACCTTGAGGTCGACGCCGTCCAGGACGTTCGGGTACGTGGCGGTGGAGCCGTCGATCTTCGGCTTCGGCAGCTTGTCCGGCCAGTCCAGGGAGACGGAGCGGCCGTCCTTCTCGATCTCGGCGAAGGTCGTGTCACCGCCGCCGGAGAAGGACATGGCGGTCAGCGCCGCCTTGGGGGCGAGGGTGCCGTTCTTCCGCCTGACCAGCGTGGTGTCGATGTCCGTCCACTTGCCGTCGACGCGGGTGCGGACGGGCTGGACGTACTCGCTGACGGTGAACGTGCCGTCCGGGTTGGCGACGGTGGTGCCGCGTTCGTCGCGCAGGCTCTGGATCTCGACGGCCTTGCCGGACTTCTTCGCCCTGGTCCGGGCGGCGTCCGGGGAGAGCGACGTGCCGCTGTCGGCGGTGGTGTCCTTGGCGGCGGCCGACGTCTGCTCGGCGGCCGGGGCGGGGACGACGCTCAGACCGGTCGTCAGCAGGGCCGCCACCGCGGCGGCCGCGACGAGGGGGCGGCGTCCGGGGCTTCTGCGGATCTTCATGGTGCGGTGCTCTCTGCTCCCGTGCCGGCGGTTCACCCGATCACCCCGAACGTCGAGCCCGCGTCGGGCAGGCCGCCCGATCCGGGCACGTGGACGGTGGTCCCCGTGCTGGTGGTGCCGTCGATGTCGGACCACGGCATGACGTACGCGACGCCCTTCGAGGTGGCCGGTTCCTTGCTGTAGGGCACGCCCACGTAGAGGTTGGTGCTGCCGCCCGCGAGTGCGATGCCCGTGTAGTCGCGGGCGGTCGCGGTGCCGGGCAGCCCCGAACCGCGGAAGAGCTCCTTGTCGTTGGCGCCGATGGCGATGTCGAGCGGCCGGAAGGTGTGCACGGCACCCGCGTCCTTGACCGCCGGGGTGTCCTTGCCCGGCTCACCGACGGCCAGGCGGACGTTGGCCGTGGTGGTCACGACGGTGGTGTCGGTGTTGGCGATCGCCACGCGCTGGCCCATGAAGTCGTCGGCGACCGCGTCGCCCTCGACGTCCGGGACACTATTGTCGAAGGCCGCGATCTGGGTGTAAGCGCCGGACGGCTGGATGCGGATGACCGCCACCCCGCCCGCGTCCGGCGTGGTCCCGATGTCCTCGCCCGGGATGCCCACGGCCAGTAGGACGTCGGAGTTGTACGTCTGGTCGCTGGGCCGGTAGCCGGTCATGGAGACCGAGAAGCCGAAGCGGTCCCCGGCCTCCGACGCACCGCCGATCCCGGTGCTGTCCTGGCCGAGCCCCACGAGCGGCGTGGGCATGCCGCCGGAGAGGGTGTGGCTGAAGACCTCCACCGCGCCGGCGAACGCCAGGTCACCGGCTCCCTCACCGGGAACGCCGACGGCGAAGTAGCGGTTGGTTCCGGCGAGCGAGGAGCCGAAGCGGTCGTTCTCCTCGGCGTCGCCGTGCACCCCGGGAGAGTTCTGGGTCAGGGAGACCTTGGTGGTGCCCTGGACGTACTCGATGCACCCGGCGTCCGTGTACGTCGTGCTGCCCACCGTGACTCCCTCACCGGGGACCCCGATGACCAGGTACGGCGATCCACTCGCGGTCGTGCCCGCCTTCAGCGCGTAGCCGAACCAGTCGTACGCCTCGGTCGCGGTACCGGAGTCGAACCCCGCCTGGCTGTAGCCCTGGATCACGGAGCCCGTCCCGATGCCGGTGGGCGTGCCGTGGATGATGTAGATCGCCCCGGCGTCGACGAGATTCTTGCCGTCCTTCACGACGTCCTCGTACGGCGCGCCGACCACCAGGTCGCTGCAGCCGTCGCCGTCGGCGTCGTAGCCGGCGTAGGACGTGCCGAAGCCGTCGCCGGTCTCGGGCGTCGCACCCATGCCGCTGGTCGCCTGGGAGATCTCCGAGACGCCCTTGCCCCCGCCCAGGACCACCCGCACCAGTCCGGCGCGCTTGACCCCGTTCACCGTCGCGCCCGGGTCCGCGATCACCGTGTCCTGCAGCCCGTCGCCGTTGAAATCGCTCGCGGTCCCCGCCGTGCATGTGGCGGCGGCCGCCTCCGGCGAGGTCAGCGTCACGCCCCCCGTCGCGGCCAGGAGAAGGCCGGCCAACGCGACCATTTTCCCCGCCAGATGTGTACGCGTACGCACACTCCACCCCTCGTTGTCCCGTCGGGCGAGCCCAGGTAAGACCACCCTATGAATGACGTAAGAGCAGACTAAATACGAGACAAATAAAGGCCGTCAAGACCGTTCGAGAAACCGGCTGCACACGGCAACCACACAGAGCGGCATCATCTTTGCCTTATGCGCTGCAACGAACGAGAAGGGGATCCAGGGCGGCAAAAAGGGGCAAAGGTTGCCCCGTTCGCGCGCCCCCCCGAGGGAAGCCAAGGACGCTTCACGAAATATTCACATGACGGCTCCGGAATGATCGTGATACGTTCATGAGTGGAAGATGCTTCCTATCTGCAAACAGCCCGGCCCCTTTTATCGGCATTCGGCTCCACGATCCACCGAGGAAATTGCACCCGCCGACCTCCCCGGTAATTCAGCAGAATGATCGAGCCTCCCGTTTCGGTTATCCAATTCCGCAACCGCGGTCACCCCCTGCCCTTCTGCGAACGGTTCGTCACCGCGCGACCAAGCGGGTAAAATCCGGGGAATGCCGAGAATCAAGGTCAGCGTCATCGTCCCCGTCTACAACACCGGGGCCTATGTCGACGAGTGCGCACCGTCGTTGCTGGGGCAGAGCCTGCCGGCGGACGAGTACGAGGTGATCTACGTCGACGACGGGTCGACGGACGACACTCCGGCCCGGCTGGAGAAGATCGCGGCCGCGCATTCGAACGTCCAGGTCCGCGCCCGCCCCAACTCGGGCTGGCCGGGTGCACCGCGCAACCTCGGCATACAGCACGCCAGAGGCGAGTACGTGCAGTTCGTCGACCACGACGACATGCTCGGGCCCGAGGCCCTGGAGCGGCTGTACGAGCACGCGAAGCGGAACGACGCCGACGTCGTACTCGGCAAGATGTCCAGCACCATGGTGCGGCCCCGCCGGGTGTTCCGGCACACGGTGGACACCTGCACGATCGACAACGACGAGCTGATGCAGACGCTGACGCCGCACAAGATGTTCCGCCGGGCCTTCGTCGAGCAGCACGGCCTGCGCTTCCCGGAGGGACCCTGGTTCCTCGAGGACATGCTCTTCGTCACCGCCGCCTACCTGAAGGCACAGCGCATAGCGATCCTCGCCGACTACCCCTGCTACTACTGGATGAAGCGGGACGACGGAGGCAACAACACCCAGCACCGGTTCAACCCCCGGTACGGGTTCTGGCCCAATCTCCGCACCATCGCCCGGCAGCTCAAGGACGGCACCACACCCTCCGACGACCTCGACGCCCTGCAGAACCGGCTGCTGCACCGCCTCTACCAGGTGGAGATCCTTGCCCGCGCCCGGGAACCCGAAGTCCTGCGCGAGGACCCGGCCGACCAGCGCCCGCGTTTCGAGACAGCCCGTCAGCTGGCCCTGGAGGAGTTCCCGCCGGCCGTACGGGAGGGGCTGCCCGCGGTGTCACGGCTGCGGGCCGAACTCCTCGAAAGCGGCGACTTCGACGGCGCGGTCGCGTTCGCCGAGCACGTCCGCGAGGTGCAGGCCCGCGGCGAACTCGGCCAACCCCGCTGGGAGGACGGCCGCCTGGTCGCCGATGTCAGGCTGAGCCTGGTACGAGGAGACGGCGAGCCCCTGGCACTCGTCCAGCGGGACGGGAAGCACTGGCTCGACCCGGAGCTGCTGGGTGGAGTGCCGGGGACCGAGGACGGCTGGGACGTCCGTGACCCGTTCCGCCTCGCCTACGCCGAACTGGTCGTCAAGGACCGGGACCGGGAGGACTGGTGGTACCCGGAAGGCGACCTGGACGTACGGCTGGAACCACTCGGGGAAGGCCGGTCCCGGCTCGTCGCGTCCGGACGGCTGACCCTGGATCCGGAACGGCTGGCCGGCGGCCGCCCGCTGGAGCGCGGGCCGCACGAGGTGTGGGCGTACGTGCAGTTCCTGGGCGTCGACCGGCTGATCCGCATGACCGGCGACGCCACTCCGAACACCCCGGCCGCCACCCCCGCCCTCACCGGCGGCCGGCTCGCCCTCCCCTACTGGACGGCCGGCCGGGCGCAGCTCACCCTCGACGTGGGCCCCCGCCTGCGCAAGCTCGGCCCCGACACCGCCGAGGCCGCCGCCGCGAACTCCGCGCACGGCAGGCACGCGCTCCCGTTGCCGTATGTTGCGGCGGCCGCGTCCACCACAGCCGCCCCCGTCAAGGTCACGGTCGCCACGCTGACGGTGAACGCCGAGCTGGTCCCCGACGCCGGTGTGGTGCATCTGCGCCTCCCGGCCCGCCTGCAACTGCCGTCAGGACGGCACCCGGTCACCCTCCCGAAGGCGCCGGCGCCGGTCGCGTACGCGGTCGTCCGCAACGGTGCCCTGCTGCGGCTGGAGGGCCCGGCCTACCGCGCCGGCACCGCCCGCCGTCTCGTGGACCTGGTCCGGCGCACCCGGTAGCGGCCTCTTCTCACGTGGCCGTGAACGTGTCGACGGCCACGTCGAAGTACTCCCGCGCCTCCCGCACCTTCCCGACCGGCGCCGACACCCACACGTCGTACAGCGTGCCGTCCTCCTCCCAGCAGAGGTCGTAGGTGTGCCGGGGGCCCTCCGCCGCGCTGAAGCCCTTCCAGGTGAACTCCCAGAAGGCGGCGGGGTTTCCGGAGTGGGTGGTGTCGGTGACCCGGCCGTCGTGGTAGCCGGGGTTCGTGCTCGGCCCCTCGGCCGCCGCGCGCCGCATCACCCCGCCGGGGCCGCCGGTCTGCGTCTCGGAGAGCTTGATGCCGAGCCGGAAGGTCTGCCCCGGCGACATGTAGAAGACACGCTCGCCCTGCGGGTCGCGGGTGAAGCCCTCCGGGACGGCGAGGGAGAAGCCGGCCGGGTCCCGCGCGAGACGGTATCCGGAGGGCGCGGTGCGGGAGTGGGTGGTGGGCGGCGGGGCGCTCGGGACGCTCGGGGACGGGGACGGCGTGGTGGCCGTGGCCGAGGGGGGCGCCTGGTGCGAGGCGGAGACGGCCGTCGTGCCTCCGGGACCCGGCGCGGTGCCGCCCCCGTCGCCGTGGAACAGCAGGGTGGCCGCCGACACACCCGCCCCTGCCATCGCGGCGACCAGCAGCGCGGCGACCAGCACCCCGCGGGTGGAGGTCCGGGGCGGCACGGCGGGTTCGGGCGGCGGCGGCCGCGGAACGTCCCGCTGGGTCGGCGTGTACGACGCGACGCCCGCGCTCCGCGCCGCGCCACCGGCGCCCGTCACGGCCCCCGTCTCCAGGAACCCGCGCAGCATCAGCTCGGCCTCCGCCGCGCCCAGCCGGCGCTCGGGATCGCGCTCGAGGAGCCCCCGTACGACCGGCAGCAGCGGCTCGGCCTGGGCCGGTGGCCGGATCTCGTCGGAGACCACGGCGTGCAGGATCCCGCCGAGCGAGTCGCGCCGGAACGGCGACTCGCCACTGAGCGCCGCGCACAGCAGTGCCCCCAGCGACCACAGGTCGGCGGCCGGTCCTGACCGGCCGCCCGACATCCGCTCGGGCGCGGTGTACTCGGGCGAGCCGACGAAGGACCCGGTCTCGGTGAGCGTGGTGGCGCCCGCGACCTGGGCGATCCCGAAGTCGGTGAGCACGACACGCCCGGTGGCGGCCTCCACGAGCACGTTCGCCGGCTTGATGTCCCGGTGCAGCACCCCGGCCCCGTGCGCCGTCCGCAGGGCGCTCAGCAGCGCGATCCCGATCCGCGCGGCCTCGCTCACGTCCACCGGCCCGCTCCGCGAGATCCGGTCGGCGAGCGAACCGCCCTCGATCAACTCCATGACGATGTAAGGCCGTCCGCCGTCCTCGACGACGTCGTGCACGACGATGATGTGCGGGTGGTGCAACTGGGCGACGGCCTGCGCCTCGCGCAGCGTGCGGTCACGGCGCAGCCGGGCGTCGTCGTCCGGGAGGGAGTCGTCGACGGTGAGCTCCTTGACGGCGACCTGCCGCCCCAGCAAGTGGTCGGCCGCGCGCCACACGACACCCATCCCGCCCCGCCCGAGCCGCGCCTGCAGGCGATAACGCCCCGCGATCAGACGGACGGCGTCCCCGTCGGTCCCCATGGCCCCATGATGCCGCACCGGACGCCCCCCTTCCGGCGCGGTGACCGGCCAAGTGCACCGCCGCGAACACTTCACAGACGAGCGTTTTCAGCCACATCGAGTTTTGAAATGGTTACAGGGCACGGCAAATCATCCGGACATAAGCCCTGAGCAAGGTAAAACGGGTGGCCAGAACCGTGCTGCCATGTGAATCATGAAACCCTTATTGTTTCCTTATGGGAAACACATGGAAGCGCCTTTCCGTCACGAGTGTCGCGGCGGCGGCGATATTCGCCACGGCCACCGTGACCGACGCCAGCGCGGCGAGTGGCGGAGCATCGTGCTCCACGACCGGCGCCAAGGGGAGCCTCACGTTCTCCAACTGGTCGAACAATTACGTGGACATCAGCGGTTGGGTCAAGGACACCGCCGCCGATGGTCACCACGTGGGCATTCAGCTCATCTCCTCCAACGGTGGCGAGAACCTCGAGGGCTGGCCCTGGCACTACGAATACGACGGAAACGGATCGACTCTCACCTTCAGCACGCACGCGTCGGACACCGACAATTGGCTCCGCGAGGTCGGTGTGCACGTGGCGGTCTGGGAAGGGGACAAGATCGTCAGCGGGCTCACCTGCGCGGACTGGGCCTGAACGTCACTTGACGCTCTCACGGCTTGACTTCGCCCTCCCGCCAGCCCTGGAGAACGAAGGTGAACCGCTTGCTGGTGGTGGCCCAGTCGTCAATCGGTGAGGCCGTGTAGATCGCGTACTCGACGCCGTCGCCGGTGAAGTAGCCGAGGTCGACGGCCCGGTACGCCCCCGGCACCTTCGCGTCCTTCGGCAGTGCGGTCCACGTGTACTCCCAGCGGGAGCTCGGCAGATCGCGGTACGTGTCCTCCTTCAGACTCACCGTCTTGTAGTCCACCAGCCGTTGTCTGAGCAGCCTTTCGAGGTTGCGCATGTGGTCGTACGCGTTGCTGTAGTCGGGTGAAGTGTCGACGGCGACGCGTACGAGGTGCGTGCCCCCGTCGGGCGAGTAGTCGATCTGCTCCAGACCGTTCGTCTTCTTGATGGACACCGAGCGCTTCCAGCCCGCGGGCAGGTACAGCGTGAAGCCCACGGGGTCGTCGTACTTCTTCCAGCCCGCGGGAATCGTGCCGCCCGGTGCCACGGTCGCGCCGCCCGACGAGGTGGAACCTGACGTGGCCGGGGTGATCACACTGCCGGTGCCGTCCTGCTGCTGTCCGAAGTCCCACTTCTGGAGGACGACGGCCGCGCCACCACCCAGCAGCGCGGCCAAGGTGACGACGAGGGCGAGCGTGCGCAGCCGGCGTCGCCTGGGCTGGGCGGCAACGGGGGCGGACGGCGCGGCGACGGCTGTCGGCGAGGTGGTGGAGCCCCCCGGGGGGCGCTGCCCGCCGTACGAGCTTCCGTACTCCCCGCCCCGCGAGCCGTCGTACGTCTCGCCGTGCGAACCGCCGGAGTCCCGCCAGATCCCACCGGCATGCGACTGCGTCGGCACGTACTTCTGCGCCCCGCTCGGCCGTCGGCCCTCCGCCGCCTCGGCGAGCATCTGCTCGGTCTCCTCGGGGCTCGGCCGCTCGGCCGGTTCCTTGCGCAGCAGGGCCGTGATGACCGGCCCCAGCGGGCCCGCGCCGTGCGGCTCGCCGGCCTCGTCCTCGACGACCGCCTGCATGGTGGTCAGCGGCGAGGTGCGGCGGAACGGCGAGCGCCCCTCCACCGCCGTGTACAGCGTCGCGCCCAGCGCCCACAGGTCGGAGGACGGCCCAGGATCGTGCCCGCGCACGCGCTCCGGCGCGAGGTAGTCGACGGATCCGACCACTTCCCCGGTACGGGTGATCGTCGTGTCGCCCTCGATCTGGGCGATGCCGAAGTCGGTGAGGAGGACCCGGCCGTCCCGTCCGATCAGGACGTTGCCCGGCTTGACGTCCCGGTGCAGCACCCCGGCGCTGTGCGCGGCGCGCAGCGCGCGGAGCACCCACAGCCCGATCCGGGCGGCCTCCCGCGGCTCGATGCGCCCCTGTTCCTTGACCGCGTCGGCCAGGGAGTGGCCCTCGACCAGTTCCATGACGATCCACGGGCGGCCGTCGTGTTCGAGGACGTCGTGGACGGTGACGACGGCGGAGTGGTTGATGCGCGCCGCGGCCCGGGCCTCCGCCCGGGTGCGGGCCAGCAGGACGGCCTGGTCGCTCTCGGAGACGTAGAGCGCGGCCGTCAACTCCTTGATGGCGACGGCCCGGTGCAGCACTTCGTCATGGGCGCGCCACACCCGGCCCATGCCGCCGCTGCCGATGATGTCGGCCAGCCGGTAGCGGCCCGCGATGAGCAGGCCCTGCATCTGATTCACGTTGCCCCGCAATGGTCTTGTCAGGGTCAGACTAAGGACCGCTCCCCGGTCAGGGAACAAGGGGGGTCCCACGGAGACAGCACTGTGACGGTTCTCGCTTCCGCCACCGGATGTGAACGAAATCCCCGCACCGGAACGGGAACCAACCGCCTTGGGGGCGCGTTGAATTCCCCCGGCCCGCCCCCTTGTACGTCCGCGGCTGCCTCTGCGTCTCAGCCCGTGTACCTGTACGTCGCCGACGCCTGCTCGTACACCGTGGTGACCTCGTCCCGGTCGGCCTCCGGACCGCGCACCTGCACGATGTGGTATCTCCCGTTGATCAGGAAGACCATGTTGCGCACGAACAGGTCGCCCTGCCGGCCGTCCGTCCAGGTGAACTGGCCCTCCGCCGACACCTGCTGACCGACCGTGATGGTCCGCAGCCCGCCCGCGGTGGCCCAGCTGGAGTTCCGGTAGGGCTGCAGCTCCGGCTCCTTGTCCCGCTGGTACGCCATCGGGTCGCTGCCGAAAGCCGCCGCGCTGTCCCGCCCGGCCACGACGATCAGCTCGAACTTCCCGTGCGAGTAGATCACCTGGCCGCTGCCGTTCTTCGGGGAACGGCTCCATCCCTGGGCGACGGCGATCCGGAAGCCGTTCGGGTCCTCGCGCAGGGTGAACCCGTCGGCGACCGTGGCACCGCCGGTCGAACCGGCGGTGGTCTGCGTCTCGGTGGACGGGGTCGACGTGGGGGTCGGCGTCGGCGTCGGCGTCCGGTCGTGGCTCGGCGCGGGACTCGCCTCGCCTGCCGTGCCCGTCCGGTTCCCGGCCGCCGCGCCGCCCTCGGCCCCGGTGTCCTTCTTCGGCAGGAACAGCATGGCGTACGCGACCGCCGCGGCCAGCAGGAGCAGGACCAGCAGAAGCAGGGTGCGGCCCAGCCGGCGCGGGGACCTGCCCTCCTCCCGGGCCCGCTTGTGCCGGCCGTGCGTCGCCGGGAGCCCGGCCTTGCGCCTGCGCACCAGCTCGCCGCGGCGCCGGACGATCGGCAGCCGCCGGGGGTCGGCGGGCGGGGCGGCGACGACATGGGCACCGGCGTCCGGCTCGGGCGCGGACCGCACCAGCGAGCGCAGCCAGCCGCGCAGCTCCTCGAAGTCCAGCCGCTCGGTGGGGTCCTGACGCAGCAGCGACTCCACGACCGGCCTGAGCGACCCGCACTCCTCCGCGAAGGCGGGCGGCTCCGAGCACACCAGCTGCACCAGCTCGGCCGTGGACTCCTCCGGGTACGGCGCGTGTCCCTGTACCGACCGGAACAGCAGCGCACCGAGCGCCCACAGGTCGGTGGCCGGGCCGATGGGGGCCGCCAGCTGCCAGTTCTCGTGCACGGGAACGGCCTGCTCCGGCGCCCAGCGCTCGGTCACCGGCCCCACGACGGTCATCCGCACCTGCCGCGCCCGCTCGGCGGCCAGCGCGGTGCCGGGCCCCCGCCGGCCGGGAACGGCGGCACCGGCCTCGCCCCAGCGGGCGGCGGCGGGTCCGGCACCCTGCGCGGGTACGACGGCGGGCGCCTGGCCCTGGCCGCCGGGAAGTCCGGCACCGGTCAGGGCAGTGCCCGCACCGGGTCCGGCCGCCGGGAGCGCGGTGCGTTCCTGGCCGGGAGCCACCGCCGGGTGCGTGCCGGGGCGGGGACGGGGTGCGGCGCCGTGCCAGGGCGACGGCGCGCCGCCCACCCCGTACGGGTCCGCGATCTGGCCGGGCGGCATGGCACCGGCGGCCCGCTGCTCCCCGCCCGGCACCTGCGTCTGCCCGTTCGCGTACGGCGGTTGCGCCACACCGTTGGCATACGACTGCTGGGCCGTCCCGTTGGCGTGTCCCGGACCGTACGGCGGCTGCGGCGCGGGCGCCGTGGTGTCGCCCTCGGCCGGCGGCCGGGCGCCGGGCAGCGCGGCCCGTCCGTGCTGCTGGGCCTCGTGGACCCTGGCGGCGGCCCTCGCTCCCGCCCGGTACGCGGCGATCGCCCCGGCCCGCGCCGCCCGGATGTCCGAGCCGGTCTCCAGGGCCCGCCGCTCCACGGCCCCCGCACCGGCGCCGCCCGTACCGGCGCCGCCCGTGCCCTCGTCGGGACCGGCCCCCGGCAGCCCGCCGGCAGCCCGCGCCTGGATCGCGGCGCGCCGGGCGGCCTCGGGATCGGTTTCCGGCGCGCCGGGCGCCTGCTGCGCGCCGCCCGTACCACCGGACGCACCACCGATGCTCCCGATGCCCCCGACGGGCACGACACCCGCGCCGCCGGAACCACCCGAAACGCGCAAACCGGGCGAAACGTTCTCACCGGAGGGACCGGAAGGGCCGGGCGCGCCGGGCGGGCCACCTGGCGTGGCGGAACCTTCCGCCACGCCGACCCACCGGCCACCGTCGGTCGGCGCACCGCCCGCGCCGCCCTCGCCGTCGGGCGCAGGCACCGGGTCGTACCCGCACAGCGCCTCCTCCGCCGCCCCGGCCGCGAGGCCGGTCAGCATCACCCGGCCGTCGTCGCAGACGAGGACCGTGCGGGCGGTGATGTTGCGGTGCACCCAGCCGTGGGCGTGCAGCACCCGAAGCGCCATCAGCACGTCGGAGGCGACCTCGGCCGCCCGGTACGGGCTCAGCGGCTGCTCCGCCAGCACCGCCGACAGCGGCCGCGCGGCGACCGACTCGCTGACGATCCAGAGCGAACCGCCCTCGGCGAACACGTCGAATACCTGGTCGAGCCGGGGATGGTCGGGGATCCGGGCGGCGGCCTGCGCGGCCTCGACGGCGCGCCGCACCACCGGGTCGCTGGGCCGGCGTGTCGCGGTGCGCGCCGTCGGCGGCCGCCGCGCGCCACGGTCACGCGCAGTGAAACCCTCCGGCAGCCCTTCGGCGTCCAGCACCTCGGCCTCGACGACCTCCGGCAACGGCACCTGGCGGACGAACACCTCCTGCCCGCTGTACGTGTCGAAGGCCCGGGTCTCGGTGTGTTCGTACTCGTCGGAGGGGGGCAACGGCAGGCGGTAGCGGTCGGCGAGCACCCGACCCGCGTAGTCGTCCACGTTGCCTCCCCCGGCCGCCCGGCTGGTCAAATCCGTTCGTTTCGCGGCCCGTTATGCATGCATACCTGGATGCGTACGGTCCGCAACCACTCACGATACGTGCCGGAGGCAAGTCTCATTGTGGGGATGCGAATTTGTCACCGGGGCTCGAAGGACACCGTCAGCGTCTTCCAGGTGTCCTTGCGCAGCTCACTGCTCCAGTCGTCGGCCTTCGCGGTGTACATCAGCGCGTACCCCTGCTTGGAGCTGACGACGAACCCCCGGTCGACCGTGTGATACTTGGTGCCGCCGTCGACGTAGGTGAACTCCCAGTCGGCCGTGTTCCAGCTGCGGTAGCTCACCTCGGCTATGCGGATCTTCTGGTACTGGGAGCGCACCATGTAACGCTCCTGGTTCTTCCAGTCCGCGACCGGGTCGTCCTTGGGCGTGCTCGTCCAGGCGATCAGCAGCTTCTGCCCGTCGGGCCCGGCGAACCGGTCTCCGGCCGAACTGCTGGTCTGGAACTTCCAGCCCTTGGGCAGCCCGATCGAGTATCCCTGGTCACCCTTGTACTTGGTCACCACCGGCGCGCTGCCACTGGAGTTCGACGCCGAGGACGAGTCGTCGCCGGAGTCTTCCGAGCCACCGCTCCCGGGGGTGCCGGCCGCCGAGGGGTCGCCGTCCGTCCGCGTGCCGCCGCTCGTGTCCCGCTTGGTGGAGTCGCCCCCGGAACCGGACTTCGCTCCCGAACCGGAACCGCTGCTCGCGCTCGCCCCCGCGGACGAACCCGCCTTGGCACCGCCGTTCTTGCCGCTCCCCTTGCTGTTCCCGTCGCCGCCGTTCAGCACGATGGCGAGCACGGTACCGAGCACCGCGAGCACCACCACCAGGGCGATGATCACCAGGGTGCGCTTCGGCACCACGTCGGTGAGCGGAGCCTTGGGCACGGGCCGGGGCGCCAGGTCCAGATCCGGCGGCGGCATCACGGGCCACCCCGAACTCGCCTTGCCGGCCGTCGGCTTGCTCCCCGCCGGGGTGGTGGCCGCGCCGGACCCGCCGGCCGCGGCCGGTCGCGCACCCCCGACCGGTCCCGAGGGCGAACCGGCCACGACCGGGGCCCCGGGTGCCGCGCCCGCGCCCGCCTCGGCTGCCGCGCCCGTGTTCTTCGTCCGGGTGGCGGCAGCGGCGCTCGCCGCCCCCGCGGCCTTCCGTACCGACCGCAGCGCCCCGCGCAGCTTCTCCCCGGCCTCCTCGCCCCGCTTGGCCCCGGCGCCCTGCTCCTGCTGCGGCGCCTCGGGCTGCGGAGGCAGCGGTACGACGCGGGTGGCGTCGGCGGGCACTTCCGCCGGCGTGTTGATGACCGCGGTGAGCATCGCCCGCGCGCCCGCGTCGTCCAGCCGCTTGGCCGGATCCTTGGTGAGCAGCCCGTAGATGACGTCCTTCAGCGGTCCCGCGTTCTTGGGCTCCTCCAGCTGCTCGGTCATCACCGCCGTCAGGGTGGCGATCGCCGACCCCTTGTCGTAGGGCGGTGTGCCCTCGACCGCCGCGTACAGCAGGCCGCCGAGCGACCACAGGTCGGCCGCCGGGCCGGGCTTGTGACCGCGGGCCCGCTCCGGGGAGATGTAGGAGGGGGCGCCGACGAGCATGCCGGTGGAGGTGATGGACGGGTCGCCCTCGACCTGGGCGATGCCGAAGTCGGTGAGCACGACCCGGCCGTCGCTCTCCGAGATCAGCACGTTGGACGGCTTCACGTCCCGGTGCAGGATGCCCTCGCGGTGTGCCGACCGCAGCACGTCCAGGATCGCCAGCCCGACCTCGGCCGCCCGCTTCGGCTCCAGCAGGCCGTCCTCCCGGATGACCTCGGCCAGCGACTTGCCCTCGACCAGCTCCATCACGATCCAGGGCCGGTCGTCCTCCTCGACCACGTCGAAGACCGTCACCGCGCTGTTGTTGCGGATCCGTGCGATCGCCTTGGCCTCGCGCAGCGTGCGCGTGATCAGGCGCCGCTTCTCCTCCTCGTCGATGTTCGACGGGAACCGCAGCTCCTTGACGGCCACCGTCCGGCCGAGGGTCTCGTCCTCGGCGCGCCACACCGTGCCCATGCCGCCGCGGCCGAGCACTCCTCCCAGCCGGTACCGCCCGGCGAGAAGACGCTCGCTGTTGTCCTGACGAGTCTCCTGACGAGAAGTCCCCGCCCGCTCCGCCTCTGACATGCGTCCCCTCATGCAACCCGCCCTGACAGAGCCTTCATTGTCCCTCACCCGACAAGTGCCCAACGCCCAGGGGCCCCCTGATTGCGCATCGGGGCCGGCCGACCGGAACCCCCGGTGACGAGTGCGTCACACGGGCGAGATGATGGGCCGCGAGAAGGGAGGAACCCGGATGCCGTCGCTTCGGACACTGGTGGCCATACCGGTCTCTCTTGCCCTGCTGTTCGCCCCGCTGATGTCCGGTTCCGCCTCCTCCGCGGAAGCCAGGAACCCGCTCCTGTCACAGTTCGTCATCAAAGGCGGAGCACCGGCCGCCGCGCTTCTGGACCGCGACGGCGACGACGTCCGCTATGCGGGCGCCGGCAAAGGCATCGCCCGTGCCGACCACTTCCGGGCCGGCAGCATCACGAAGACGTTCATCGCCACCGTCGTCCTGCAACTGGCCGCGGAACACCGCCTCGCCCTCTCCGACTCCGTGGAGCGGTATCTGCCGGAACTGCTGCGCGGGCACGGCGTCGACGGACGGAAAATCACCCTGCGGGCCCTGCTCAGCCACACCGCCGGGCTCGCCGACTTCACCACGGTCACCCGGGGGGCCGTCCCGCTGGCCCCGCCTCAGGCCGTACGCCTCGCGCTCGCCCTCCCTTCGACCGGGCTGGGGCACTACGCGTACTCCAGCACCGACTACGTCGTGCTCGGCATGGTCATCCGTCAGGTCACCGGGCACTCCTACGCCACCGAGGTCCGGCAACGCATCATCACCCCCCTCCGTCTCACGGGCACCTCCTTCCCCGGTGCCCGCACCTCACTGCCCTCCCCGCACGGCCGCGCCTACGCGTCCGACGGCTCCGACGCCACCGAGCTCGACCCGCGCGTGGCCGGCGCGGCGGGTGAGCTGGTGACCACGCTCGACGACCTGGACCGCTTCTACGCGGCGCTGCTGGACGGCGAGCTGCTGCCCCCGCGCCGGCTGCGCGAAATGCTCGACACCCGTGCCGCACATGGCGTGTACGGCCTGGGAATCTTTCCTGTGAAGCTGCCGTGCGGGACCACGGTGTGGGGACACAACGGCCGGATCGCGGGCAGCTACGTGCGGAGCGCTGCCTCGATCGGCGGCCGGCATGTCCTCACGTTCCGTGTGAACACGACGGCGCTCGCAGACCCGGCCCTCGAACCCGCACTGCTCGCGGCCGAGTTCTGCCCTCGCAATGGGTAGAACGGCCGGGTCCGGGAGGAAGATCCCGCTGCCGGGTCGCTCGATCGGATGATCTCTGAGGGTCGATCCGGCACGGTCGGTCCGGCACGGTCGGTCCGGCACGGTCGGTCCGGCACGGTCGGTCCGGCACGGTCGGTCCGGCACGGTCGGTCCGGCACGGTCGGTCCGGCACGGTCGGTCCGGCACGGTCGGTCCGGCACGGTCGGTCCGGCACGGTCGGTCCGGCACGGTCGGTCCGGCACGGTCGGTCCGGCACGGTCGGTCCGGCACGGTCGGTCCGGCACCGCCGGAAACCACCGTCGCGGCTGGGCGCCGTCACGGCGGGCGCCGTCCCCGCGGGGGCGGACTTTCCGGCGGCCGACCGACACGCAGGGCCGGGGATGGCGGACTATCGCGGCACGATCTCCGGTGCTCCCAGCCTCGCCGCGTCCGCCGTCTGGTCGTCCGGCTGGAGTTGGGACTCGCGTTCGGCCTCGACGCGCTTCTCGTAGTGCTCGACCTCGCGTTCGATCTGGTCCTTGTCCCAGCCGAGGACCGGGGCCATCAACTCGGCGGCCTCGCGGGCGCTGCGGGTGCCGCGGTCGAAGGTCTCGATGGAGATGCGGGTGCGCCGGGTCAGGACGTCGTCGAGGTGGCGCGCGCCCTCGTGGGAGGCCGCGTAGACGACCTCGGCGCGCAGGTAGTCGTCGGCGGCCGACAGCGGCTCGGCCAGGCCGGGGTCGGCGGCGATGAGGTCGAGGACCTCCTCCGCCGTCGAGCCGTAGCGGTTGAGGAGATGCTCGACACGGACCACGTGCAGACCGGTGCGGGCGGCGATCCTGGCCCGGGCGTTCCACATCGCCCGGTAGCCCTCCGCGCCGAGCAGCGGGATGTCCTCGGTGACGCACTCCGCGACCCGCATGTCGAGCCCGTGCACCGCCTCGTCGACGGCGTCCTTGGCCATCACCCGGTACGTCGTGTACTTGCCGCCCGCGACGACCACGAGCCCCGGCACCGGATGCGCGACCGTGTGCTCGCGCGACAGCTTGCTGGTGGCGTCGGACTCACCGGCCAGCAGCGGGCGCAGACCGGCGTAGACGCCCTCCACGTCGTCGCGCGACAGCGGCACCGCGAGCACCGAGTTGACGTGGTTGAGGAGGTAGTCGATGTCGGCGCTGGAGGCGGCCGGGTGGGCCTTGTCCAGGTCCCAGTCGGTGTCGGTCGTACCGATGATCCAGTGCCGCCCCCAGGGGATGACGAACAGGACCGACTTCTCGGTGCGCAGGATCAGGCCCGTCGTGGAGTGGATGCGGTCCTTGGGGACGACCAGGTGGATGCCCTTGGAGGCGCGGACGTGGAACTGGCCGCGCTCGCCGACCATCGCCTGCGTGTCGTCGGTCCACACCCCGGTCGCGTTGACGACCTGCTGGGCGCGGATCTCGTACTCCCCGCCGCTCTCCACGTCCTGCACCCGGGCCCCGACGACCCGCTCGCCCTCGCGCAGGAACCCGGTCACGCGCGCGCGGTTGGCCGCCTTCGCGCCGTACGACACCGCGGTGCGCACCAGGGTCGCCACATAGCGGGCGTCGTCCATCTGGGCGTCGTAGTACTGGATGGCGCCGACGAGAGCGTCCTTGCGCAGCGCGGGCGCGACCCGCAGGGCGTGACGGCGGCTCAGGTGGCGGTGGGCCGGCAGGCCCCGGCCGTGGCCACGGGCCATCGCCATCGCGTCGTAGAGCGCGACGCCCGAGCCGGCGTACAGGCGCTCCCAGCCCTGGTGCTGGAGCGGGTAGAGGAACGGCACCGGCTTGACCAGGTGCGGAGCGAGGCGTTCCAGGAGCAGGCCGCGCTCCTTGAGGGCCTCGCGGACCAGGGCGAAGTCGAGCATCTCCAGGTAGCGCAGGCCGCCGTGGATCAGTTTGCTGGACCTGCTGGAGGTACCCGAGGCCCAGTCGCGGGCCTCGACGATGCCGGTGTTCAGGCCCCGGGTGACCGCGTCCAGCGCGGTACCCGCGCCGACCACTCCGCCGCCCACCACGAGCACGTCCAGCTCGCGCTCGGCCATGGCCGCCAGGGACTCCGCTCGCTGCTCCGGCCCCAGTGTCGCTGTCCTCACCGCTGCCTCCCGCTCTGCCGCCATGCGGCCATCGCTCGCCATCGGTCCATCGCTCGCCGCCGGCCACCGCCGGCCGGCGGCCGCCATCAGCCACCGCCGCCCGCGGGCCGCCGGTCGCCATCGGCCGTCGATCGCCGCGGAGGGCATCGGGTGCCTGCGGCCGTCGATCGCCGTTGTCACCGGTACCCGTCTACCCGCCGGTCCTGGGCCGATGTCGGTCACTGGTCGTCGTCGGTCGTCGGTAGTCGGTCGCGCCGTTGTCCCGGGTCGCCGGCCGGGTCGTAGAAGGGATCGTCGAATGGGTCGTGGACCGCGGCGTCCGCCGTCGAACGCGTCGTCGGTCATCGGTCGCGTCGGCCGCGCCCCCGGCGGGCGTGGCCCCTGCCCAAATTCTGACCGGCCGGCCCGGCTTCAGCCACCACTCACCCCCAGCCTGTGGACAACGGTCACCGAACCCATGGAAGACACATGAACACAATCCCGCATAACGGTCATATTTACTCCTAGTCTGACCGTGCGCCTCGCTCATCCTGTCCACAGGGCTTGCGCACCTGTCCCGCTTCGGTTACTGGGAAGGACGGCCCACGCCATGCCCGCAGACCTCGCCGTCATCGGACTCGGTCCCTACGGCCTGCCCCTCGCCCAGGCCGCCGTGGCCGCCGGCGTCTCCACGATCGGCTATGCCACCGACCCGGAGGCCGGCGGCCCCGACGCGGGCTCGCTGAGCCCCGCCGAGCTGCGCCGGATGCTCGCGAAGGGCTTCCGGGTGGCCGAGGATCCGGCACAGCTGGGACGGGTGCGCACCGCCGTGATCTGCGCGCCGGCCCCGCGCGGCGCCGACGGCGGGCTCGACCTGGGCCCGGTGGAGGCCGCCGCCCGCACCCTGGCCGCGCGGCTGCGTCCGCACACGACGGTGATCCTGGAGTCCCCCGTCCATCCGGGGACGACGGAGGACTTCCTGCGGCCGCTGCTGGAGAAGGGTTCGGGCCTGCGCGCGGGCCGCGACTTCCACCTCGCCTATTCGCCCAGTCGGGTGAATCCCGGCAACCGGGACTTCACGCCGGCCAACACCCCGAAGGTCATCGGCGGCGTCACGCCCGCGTGCACGGAATCGGCCGCCACGTTCTACGGCCGGCTCACCGACAAGGTGGTACGCGCGCGTGGCCCGCGCGAGGCCGAGACCGTGCAGCTCCTGGAGACCAACTTCCGGCACGTCAACATCGCCCTCGTCAACGAGATGGCCGTCCTCTGCCACGATCTGGGCGTCGACCTGTGGGACGTCATCCGCTGCGCGGAGACCAAGCCGTTCGGCTTCCAGGCCTTCCGTCCGGGCCCCGGGGTCGGCGGCCACGGCGTCGCCCAGGACCTGTCCGGCCACGCGGGCCGGGGCCTGCGCATGGTGGAACTGGCCCAGCAGGTCAACAGCCGGATGCCGGGGTACGTCGTGCAGCGCGCCGCCGCCCTCCTCAACGAGCACGGCAAGTCGGCGCGTGGTGCGCGCGTGCTGCTGCTCGGGGTCACCTACAAGGCCGACCTGGCCGACCAGCAGAACAGCCCCGCCCAGGAGATCGCGATGCGCTTCATGGAGCTGGGTGCCTCGGTCAGCTACCACGACCCGCACATCGCGTCCTGGAACGTCCTGGACCGCCCGGTGCCGCGCGCGGACTCCCTCTACGAGGCGGCCGCCGACGCCGACCTGACGATCCTGGTCCAGCAGCACCGCACGTACGACCTGCAGGGCCTGTCGGTGAAGGCCCAGTTGCTGCTGGACACCCGCGGGGCGACCCCGACGGGGGCGGCGCACCGGCTCTGAGCGGGCCCGGCGCCCGCGGCAGGCCGCTCGCCGACCGGCGGGCGGGGGCGAAGAGGGGCGCGTGGGTGGCTGTGGCTCGTGAGGTGGTCGCGGACGGGGTGGGGCGCGGCTGACTTACCGGGCGGTGTAGCCCGGTGCAGCGGGTCGTGCGGTGCCGCGGAGGCTCCTGGGAAGTGAACGGGTGTCCGCCCCTGGTCCTCATGGGGCGGCCGCTCTCCAGCCCTGGGCCGCTGAACGGAGGATCCGGTACCGGACGACGCCGGTACACCCCGCGTTCGCCACAACCGCAACCGCACGCCCCTCCCCCTCAACACGCGCCCCCACCGGCGCACTTGGGCATGCGAAAGGGCCGGTCGCCCGCCCGGGGCGACCGGCCCTGCGTCCGCCGTACGGCGGCTGATGCCTACCGCTTGTGCTGCGCGTCCGCCACCGTCACCTCGACGCGCTGGAACTCCTTCAGCTCGCTGTAGCCGGTGGTGGCCATGGCGCGGCGCAGGGCGCCGAAGAGGTTCATCGAGCCGTCGGGGGTGTGGGACGGGCCGGTGAGGATCTCCTCGAGGGTGCCGACCGTGCCGAGGTCGACCTTCTTGCCGCGCGGGAGCTCCTCGTTGACGGCCTCCATGCCCCAGTGGTGGCCCTTGCCGGGCGCGTCCGTCGCGCGGGCGAGCGGGGAGCCCATCATCACCGAGTCGGCGCCGCAGGCGATCGCCTTGGGGAGGTCGCCGGACCAGCCGACACCGCCGTCGGCGATGACGTGGACGTAGCGGCCGCCGGACTCGTCCATGTAGTCGCGGCGGGCGGCGGCCACGTCGGCGACGGCGGTGGCCATGGGGACCTGGATGCCGAGCACGTTGCGCGTGGTGTGGGCGGCGCCGCCGCCGAAGCCGACCAGGACACCGGCCGCGCCCGTGCGCATCAGGTGCAGGGCCGCCGTGTACGTGGCGCAGCCGCCGACGATCACGGGGACGTCCAGCTCGTAGATGAACTGCTTCAGGTTCAGCGGCTCGTGCGAGGACGAGACGTGCTCCGCGGAGACCGTCGTGCCGCGGATGACGAAGATGTCGACGCCCGCGTCCACGACCGCCTTGGAGAACTGGGCGGTGCGCTGCGGGGAGAGCGCGGCCGCCGTGACCACGCCGGAGTCGCGCACCTCCTTGATGCGCGCGCCGATCAGCTCCTCCTTGATGGGAGCCGCGTAGATCTCCTGGAGGCGGCGGGTGGCGGTGTCGGAGTCCAGCCCGATGATCTCGTCGAGCAGCGGCTGCGGGTCCTCGTGCCGCGTCCAGAGGCCTTCGAGGTTGAGCACGCCCAGGCCGCCGAGCTCGCCGATGCGGATCGCCGTGGCCGGGGAGACGACCGAGTCCATGGGGGCGGCCAGGAACGGCAGCTCGAAGCGGTAGGCGTCGATCTGCCAGGCGATCGAGACCTCCTTCGGGTCCCGCGTACGGCGGCTGGGGACGACGGCGATGTCGTCGAAGGCGTACGCCCGGCGGCCGCGCTTGCCGCGCCCGATCTCGATCTCAGTCACGTCTGTGGCCTTTCCCTCTGCGTTTCAGCGTCTTCCAGTATCGCCGACCGGTACGGCAAGGGCGGCCCCGGTGCGCCCGGGACCGCCCTGGAAAGACCCTGAAGAGGCTCCGGCGACTACTTGCGGCTGTAGTTCGGCGCCTCGACCGTCATCTGGATGTCGTGCGGGTGGCTCTCCTTGAGGCCCGCGGCGGTGATCCGCACGAAGCGGCCCTTGGACTCCATCTCCTCGACGGTGGCCGCGCCCACGTAGCCCATGGTCTGGCGGAGCCCGCCGACGAGCTGGTGCAGCACGTTGGCCAGCGGGCCGCGGTAGGGCACCTGGCCCTCGACGCCCTCGGGGACGAGCTTGTCGTCGGAGGAGACCTCGGCCTGGAAGTAGCGGTCCTTCGAGTACGACCGGCCCTGGCCGCGCGACTGCATGGCGCCGAGCGAGCCCATGCCGCGGTACGACTTGAACTGCTTGCCGTTGATGAAGAGCAGCTCGCCCGGGGACTCCTCACAGCCCGCGAGGAGGGAGCCCAGCATCACCGTGTCGGCACCGGCCGCGAGCGCCTTGCCGATGTCGCCGGAGTACTGCAGGCCGCCGTCGCCGATCAGCGGGACACCGGCCGCGCGGGCGGCGAGGGACGCCTCGTAGATGGCGGTGACCTGCGGGACGCCGATGCCGGCGACCACGCGGGTGGTGCAGATCGAGCCGGGGCCCACGCCGACCTTGATGCCGTCGACACCGGCGTCGATCAGCGCCTGCGCGCCGTCGCGGGTGGCGACGTTGCCGCCGACCACGTCGACGTCGACACTGGACTTGATCTTCGCCATCCAGCTGAGGGCGTTGCTGTTGTGGCCGTGCGAGGTGTCGACGACCAGGAAGTCCACGCCGGCCTCGGCGAGCGCCTGGGCCCGCTCGAGGGCCTCGGGGCTCGCGCCGACGGCGGCGCCGACGAGCAGGCGGCCCTCGGAGTCCTTGGCCGCGTTCGGGTACTTCTCGGCCTTGACGAAGTCCTTGACCGTGATCAGGCCCTTGAGGATGCCCTGGTCGTCGACGAGCGGCAGCTTCTCGATCTTGTGCTTGCGCAGCAGCTGCATGGCCTCGGTGCCGGAGATGCCGACCTTGCCGGTGACCAGCGGCATCGGCGTCATGACCTCGTGGACGCGGCGCGAGCGGTCGCTCTCGAAGGCCATGTCGCGGTTGGTGACGATGCCGAGCAGCTTCCGGTCGGGGTCGGTGACCGGGACACCGCTGATCCGGAACTTCGCGCACAGCGCGTCGGCCTCGGCGAGGGTGGCGTCCGGGTGCACCGTGATCGGGTCGGTGACCATGCCGGACTCGGACCGCTTCACCAGGTCGACCTGGTTGACCTGGTCCTCGACGGAGAGGTTGCGGTGCAGCACGCCGACCCCGCCGAGCCGGGCCATGGCGATCGCCATGCGGGACTCGGTGACCTTGTCCATCGCGGCGGAGAGCAGCGGGATGTTGACCCGGACGTTGCGGGAGATGCGGGACGAGGTGTCGACCGCGTTCGGGAGGACCTCGGAGGCTCCCGGCAGCAGCAGCACGTCGTCGTAGGTCAGCCCGAGCGTGGCGAATTTGTCGGGCACTCCGTCGACGTTGGTGGTCATGACACCTTCCCCAAATGGCCTTGATCGGTGCGGATGTCCATGCTAACGGGAAGCACGGCTCCCGAATTCCACGGTACGACTCAGCTCCAGGCTTCGTATGTTCGTACGGGAACGGACGTGCGCCTGTTCATCGGGAGGGGGCCGAGCCCGGTCGGACCGGGGCGGGACACCGCCGCCTACTGCTCCGCCAGCGCCCGCAACCGGCTCAGGGCCCGGTGCTGGGCGACCCGCACCGCACCCGGTGACATTCCCAACATCTGGCCGGTCTCCTCGGCCGTGAGGCCCACGGCGATGCGGAGCAGCAGCAGCTCGCGCTGGTTCTCCGGGAGGTTGGCCAGGAGTTTCTTGGCCCACTCGGCGTCGCTGCTGAGCAGCGCGCGCTCCTCGGGGCCGAGGGAGTCGTCGGGGCGTTCCGGCATCTCGTCGGAGGGGACGGCCGTGGAGCCCGGGTGGCGCATCGCGGCGCGCTGCAGGTCGGCGACCTTGTGGGACGCGATCGCGAAGACGAAGGCCTCGAAGGGGCGGCCGGTGTCGCGGTACCGCGGCAGGGCCAGCAGGACCGCCACGCAGACCTCCTGGGCGAGGTCCTCGACGAAGTGGCGGGCGTCGCCCGGGAGGCGGGACAGGCGGGTGCGGCAGTAGCGCAGCGCGAGGGGGTGAACATGGGCGAGCAGGTCGTGCGTGGCCTGCTCGTCCCCGTCCACGGCGCGATGGACGAGAGCGCCGATCGTCCCCACGGCAGTGACCGCCTCGTCGTCGCGCATCGGTCCATGGTGCCCTGCTGCCGTCGGCGGCGCGGCATCGCCTCCGTCGTTGTGCACCGAAGCGTTATGAGCAGGTGCGCCGGAACTCATCTCCTGCGCCCTCCCCTTCCGCTCGAACGACTCGTCCCCGAGAGACTCCACACCTCAAGGATGCGGCATCCGCGCCGAAACGAGCAGCACGCCTTCGGCGCTCCGCCTTGTGGACCCCGCCCACCATCGGGTAGGCGGGGGCGTCCGGTCGGTCCGCTTCTCCACTGCGGCGCAGATCACCGCCGTACTAACGAACCAGACCCCAGCGGAAGCCGAGGGCCACCGCGTGGGCGCGGTCGGAGGCTCCGAGCTTCTTGAACAGGCGCCGGGCGTGGGTCTTCACGGTGTCCTCGGAGAGGAACAGCTCGCGGCCGATCTCGGCGTTGGAGCGGCCGTGGCTCATGCCCTCCAGGACCTGGATCTCGCGCGCGGTGAGGGTGGGGGCGGCCCCCATCTCGGCCGAGCGGAGGCGGCGGGGGGCCAGCCGCCAGGTCGGGTCGGCGAGGGCCTGGGTCACGGTGGCCCGCAGTTCGGCGCGCGAGGCGTCCTTGTGCAGGTAGCCGCGGGCCCCGGCGGCGACGGCCAGGGCCACGCCGTCCAGGTCCTCGGCGACCGTGAGCATGATGATGCGCGCGCCGGGGTCGGCGGACAGCAGCCGTCGCACGGTCTCGACGCCCCCCAGTCCGGGCATGCGCACGTCCATCAGGATCAGGTCGGATCGGTCGGCGCCCCAGCGGCGGAGGACTTCCTCGCCGTTGGCCGCCGTCGTCACACGCTCGACGCCGGGCACGGTCGCCACCGCGCGGCGCAGCGCCTCTCGGGCAAGCGGGGAGTCGTCGCAGACGAGGACGGATGTCATGACCGCCCTCCGCAGCTGATGCGCGTCACCTTGAGCCTCCAGGCTGGTACGGAATCGTCACCTGTGCGGTCGAACGTCTCGGACGCCTGCCCGAGAGCTTGTTGCTTCAACCGCCACCGCACTCTCAACGACGGTCACTCGAAAGAGTTACGGGGCTGCCTGCCGTCTTCGGCACTCTACGTGAGGGAGCGGACACGGTGCAGACATGGACGTCAGACCCTCAACTTTTCATCACAACCAATGCCCCATTTAGACCTTTTTCTTCCCGTTTCACAGTGTCTGGGGCTAGATTGCCAATGAGTCATATTTTCATCTCTCTAGACCGGAGATGTACGGTCGTTGGCACCGTATCCGCCCAGAACGGCTACAAGGGGTCACGTAATGGCAGATTTCTCCCGCCTTCCCGGACCGAACGCGGACCTGTGGGACTGGCAGCTCATGGCCGCCTGCCGCGGGGTCGACAGCTCGCTCTTCTTCCATCCCGAGGGCGAGCGCGGGGCGGCTCGGAGCGCCCGTGAGAACTCGGCCAAGGAGGTCTGCATGAGGTGCCCGGTCCGCGCGGAGTGCGCGGCGCACGCGCTGGCGGTCCGTGAGCCGTACGGCGTGTGGGGCGGCCTGACCGAGGACGAGCGCGAAGAGCTCATGGGGCGGGCGCGCAACAGGCTGGTGTCGGCGTCGACGACCAGCGGCGACTCCGCCTCCGACACGTGAAAGAACGTTTCTGCAATCTGTTGACAACGCGTTGACGATCTGTGGACGATCGGGCACGCGCGGGCACCCGGCGCCTTTCCGTCACGCCCGCCGGGCGGCCCGGCCCAGCTGATCGAGCGTCGCCGCCACCGCCGGCACCTGTGCCAGGTCGGGCAGCGTCAGGGCGACGATCTCCCGCCGCACCGTAGGTTCCAGGACCACCGTGCGCACACCTCTCGGCCGTACCGACTCGACCGCAAGACGCGGCAGCACGGCCACGCCCAGACCCGCGCCGACCAGGCCGACCACGGCCGGGTAGTCGTCGGTGGCGAAGTCGATACGGGGCGTGAAACCCGCACTCTCGCACGCCTGGACAAGCTGTCCCCGGCAGCGCGGACAGCCCGCGATCCAGGGCTCGTCGGCGAGTTCCCCGAGGGCGACCGACTCCGCACGGGCCAGCCGGTGCCGCTCCGGCACCAGGCCGACGAGCCGGTCGGTCAGCAGCGGCCGCACCACCAGGTCGTCCCACTCCTCGGCGTCCGCGGCGCCCTCGTAACGGAAGGCCAGCGCGATGTCGCAGTCGCCCGCGCGCAGCAGCTCCACGGACTTCGGCGGCTCGGCCTCCTCCAGGGAGACGCGGGTGCCGGGGTGGGCGGCGCGCAGGGCGGCGAGGGCGGTCGGGACCAGGGTGGAGCTGCCGCTCGGGAAGGAGACCAGGCGGACCCGGCCCGCGCGCAGCCCGGCGATCGCGGCGACCTCCTCCTCGGCGGCGGTGAGCCCGGCGAGGATCCCGGAGGCGTGCCGGACCAGGGCCTCGCCGGCCTGGGTCAGGCGCATCTCGCGGCCGTTGCGGACCAGCAGCGGCGTGCCCACGGAGGTCTCCAGGGCCTTCATCTGCTGGCTGACGGCGGGCTGGGTGCAGCCCAGCTCGCGCCCCGCCGCCGAGAAGGACCCGGTGGTGGCGACCGCCCGCAGGACCCGGAGATGACGTGCTTCTATCACCCCTTGAGCATAAGGCCGACTTGGACATGGCGCCCGAAAACGCGTCGACGCTTTGGGGGGTGCTCCCGTACCGTGCGGAGCATGGAGCTTCTCTCGGTGAACCTCGGCCGTCCGACGCCGTCGCCGCACACGGACCAGGTGGACGGCGTGACCGGTATCGACAAGCGGCCGGCGGCCGGGCCGGTGCGGGTGGCGGCGCCCGGGCCGAAGGGGACCGCGGGCAGCGGCCTCGCCGGGGACGCGGTCTGCGAGCTGCGCCATCACGGCGGCGACGACCAGGCGGTGTACGCCTTCGCGCGCGAGGACCTCGACGACTGGGCGAAGGAACTCGGCCGCCCGCTGCCGAACGGCTGTTTCGGTGAGAACCTCACGACAAACGGGCTGAACGTGTCGGGGGCGCTGATCGGCGAGCGCTGGCGGATCGGTCCCGAGGTCGTGCTGGAGGTCACCTCCGGGCGCATCCCGTGCCGTACGTTCCAGGGCCATCTGGGCGAGCGGGTATGGGTGAAGAGATTCACGCGGAAGGGTGCCACCGGTGCCTACCTCCGGGTGATCGAACCGGGTGAGATCCGGGCCGGCGACCCCATCGAGATCATCCACCTGCCGGAGCACGGGGTGACGGCCGCGATGGAGTTCCGCGCGACCACCACCGAGCGGGAGCTGCTGCCCCGGCTGCTCGCGGCGGGCGCGGCCCTGCACCCGGAGGCGCTGGCGCTGGCCCGTAAGTACGTGGCGGCGCAGAGCGGCTGAACGGCCGTCACGCGCGGGCCGTTCACCGGCGCTTCACCCTCAGGGAGAGCCGGTGCGCACAGCGGACGCCGTCGGTCCGGGTAACTACCCTTGGTCCATGACAACGGCTCTGATTACGGGATCGACCGCGGGGATCGGTGCCGCGTTCGCGCGGCGGCTGGCGGCTGACGGGCACAACCTCGTCCTGGTGGCGCGGGACACCAAGCGGCTGCGCGAGCAGGCGACCGAGCTGCACGACCGGCACGGCATCGAGGCGGAGGTGCTCACCGCCGACCTCGCCGAGGACGCCGGCATCGAGTCGGTCGCCGCCCGGCTCGGGGACCGCCGTCACCCGGTCGACCTGCTGGTCAACAACGCCGGCTTCGGCAACAAGGGCCGTTATCTGGACGTCTCGATGGCCGACGAGCTGCGCATGCTCAAGGTGCACTGCGAGGCGGTGCTGCGGCTGACCTCGGCCGCGGCCGAGGCGATGCGCGAGCGCGGCCGCGGCGGAGTGGTCAACGTGGCGTCGGTGGCGGCCTTCGTGCCGCGCGGGACGTACGGCGCCTCCAAGGCGTGGGTCGTGCAGTTCACCCAGGGCGCGGCGCGCGACCTCGCGGGCAGCGGGGTGCGGCTGATGGCGCTGGCGCCGGGGTTCGTCCGTACGGAGTTCCATCAGCGGGCCGGGATGGGCACGGACAACATCCCGGACTGGATGTGGCTGGACGCGGACAAGCTGGTCGCGGCGGCGCTGGCCGACCTCGCGCGCGGGAAGACGCTGTCGGTCCCGGATCCCCGCTACAAGGTGCTGACGGGCCTGGCGAAGGTGGCGCCGCGCGGGCTGGTGGGCGGCATCAGCGCGAAGACGGGCCGCAAGTACGGGCCGCAGTAGGGACCAGGACCCGGCCCGCCCCGGACCCGTCCTATCGGAACATATCGGGGCACACCGGGACGGGTCCGGTGAGACGATGGTGTCGTTCGGTCGCGCCCGCAGGGGGGCCGGAGGCGGTGTCATGACGTTCGTGCAGCTCATCGAGTGCAGGACCAGGCGGTTCGACGAGATGGACCGGCTGATGGACAGGTGGGTCGAGCAGACCAAGGGGAAGCGGACGGCGACGCACACGCTGGTCGGCAAGGACCGCACCGACGCGGAGCGCGTCGTGGAGATCGTGGAGTTCCCGTCGTACGAGGAGGCGATGCGGAACTCGCGGCTCCCGGAGACCGACAAGGTCTTCCACGAGCTGCTGGCGCTGTGCGAGGGGACGCCGAGGTTCACCGATCTGGACGTGGTGCGCGACGAGGGGCTGTTCGCCGGCACCGCGCGGCGGTTCTTCGAGACGATCGCCGCGCCCGGCCCGCTGGTTCCGCTGGACGGCCTGCTCGCCGAGGACTACCACGACCACGATCCGGTCGAGGGACAGGACACCATCGGCATGGACGCGATGCGGCGCAAGCTGGAGATGTGGCGGGGGGCCTTCGACTTCACGTTCCTCGTCGAGGACCAGATCGCCCAGGGCGACCGGGTGTGCACCAGGTGGCTGTGGACGGGCGTGCAGAAGGCGGCGTTCATGGGCGTGGCCAACACCGGCCGGCAGGCCACCATGGCCGGAACCACCATCCACCGCTTCGGCGCCGACGGGAAGATGGCCGAGGGCTGGCTGCAGTACGACCGGATGGGACTGCTGGCTCAGCTGGGTGCGCTGGACGCGCTGGAGAACTAGGCCGACCATCGAAGGACCCGCGAGGGGCGAAGCCCCCGTTCCCGGCGGACGACCGGGAACGGGGGCTTCCTCAGAGACCGGTTCCTCCAAGACTGGCGCCTCGGAGACCTCGGAGTCCGGTGCCTCAGTGCGAGTGGCCGTGGGAGTGGCCGGCGGCGGCCTCTTCCTCTTCCTTCTTCTCGACGACCAGGGTCTCGGTCGTGAGCAGCAGGGAGGCGATGGAGGCGGCGTTCTCCAGGGCGGAGCGGGTGACCTTGACCGGGTCGATGACGCCGGCCTTGACCAGGTCGCCGTACTCGCCGGTGGCGGCGTTGTAGCCGTTGCCCTTCTCCAGCTCGGCGACCTTGGAGACGATGACGTAGCCCTCCAGGCCGGCGTTCTCGGCGATCCAGCGCAGCGGCTCGACGGCGGCCTTGCGGACCACGGAGACACCGGTGGCCTCGTCGCCGGTCTTGCCGAGGTTGTCGTCGAGGACCTTCACGGCGTGGACGAGCGCGGAGCCACCACCGGAGACGATGCCCTCCTCGACCGCGGCGCGGGTCGCGGAGATGGCGTCCTCCAGACGGTGCTTCTTCTCCTTCAGCTCCACCTCGGTGGCGGCGCCGACCTTGATCACGCACACGCCGCCGGCCAGCTTCGCGAGGCGCTCCTGGAGCTTCTCGCGGTCCCAGTCGGAGTCGGTGTTCTCGATCTCGGCCTTGATCTGGGCGACGCGGCCGCTGACCGCACCGGAGTCACCGGCGCCGTCGACGACCGTGGTGTCGTCCTTGGTGACCGTGACACGGCGGGCGGAGCCCAGCACGTCCAGGCCGACCTGGTCGAGCTTGAGGCCGACCTCCTCGGAGACGACCGTGGCGCCGGTGAGGATCGCCAGGTCCTCCAGCATCGCCTTGCGGCGGTCGCCGAAGCCGGGGGCCTTGACCGCGACCGCGTTGAAGGTGCCGCGGATCTTGTTGACGACCAGGGTCGACAGGGCCTCGCCCTCGACGTCCTCGGCGATGATCAGCAGCGGCTTCGAGGCGTTGGACTGGATGATCTTCTCGAGCAGCGGCAGCAGGTCCGCGATGGAGGAGATCTTGCCCTGGTTGATGAGGATGTAGGGGTCCTCCAGGACGGCTTCCATGCGCTCCTGGTCCGTCACGAAGTACGGCGACAGGTAGCCCTTGTCGAAGGCCATGCCCTCGGTGAAGTCCAGCTCCAGACCGAAGGTGTTGGACTCCTCGACGGTGATGACACCGTCCTTGCCGACCTTGTCCATCGCCTCGGCGATGAGCTCGCCGACCTGCTGGTCCTGGGCGGACAGCGCGGCGACGGCGGCGATGTCGGACTTCTCGTCGATCGGGCGGGCCGACGCGAGCAGGTCCTCGGAGACGGCGGCGACCGCGGCGTCGATGCCCTTCTTCAGGGCGGCCGGGGAGGCACCGGCGGCGACGTTCTTCAGGCCCTCGCGGACGAGCGCCTGAGCCAGCACGGTGGCGGTGGTCGTACCGTCACCCGCGATGTCGTTGGTCTTGGTCGCCACCTCCTTGACCAGCTGCGCGCCGAGGTTCTCGTACGGGTCCTCGATCTCGACCTCGCGGGCGATCGTGACACCGTCGTTGGTGATGGTGGGGGCGCCGAACTTCTTGTCGATGACGACGTTGCGGCCCTTGGGGCCGATCGTCACCTTCACCGTGTCGGCAAGCTTGTTGACGCCGCGCTCAAGGGCGCGACGGGCGTCCTCGTCGAACTTCAGGATCTTCGCCATGGCAGCGGATGCCCTCTCGGAAATCTGGGGTGAACAAGGCTGCGCCCCTGGCGCCCGGCTTCTCGGAGGATCGCGGGGGCCAGGGGCGCAGCTTCAAGCGGAGTGCTTGAGGTGTGAGTCGCAGGCTTACTTCTCGATGATCGCGAGCACGTCGCGAGCCGAGAGGACGAGGTACTCGTCGCCGTTGTACTTCACCTCGGTGCCGCCGTACTTGCTGTAGAGCACGACGTCGCCGACCTTGACGTCGAGCGGCAGGCGCTCGCCGTTCTCGAAACGGCCCGGGCCCACGGCGAGGACGGCGCCCTCCTGGGGCTTCTCCTTCGCGGTGTCCGGGATGACCAGGCCGGAGGCCGTGGTCTGCTCGGCGTCGAGCGGCTGGACCACGATGCGGTCCTCAAGCGGCTTGATGGCAACCTTGGAGCTGGCGGTCGTCACGATCCGACCTCCCCCTTCGGAGATCTCACGGGGTTAACTGTCTGAGGTGGCGACCAGGTCGATCCGTCGTCGCGGGTGCCGGACCTGCCCGTCGCGTTGTTGGCACTCTCATCTGCCGAGTGCCAGAGCCGAGACTATGACCGTGATTAGCACTCGGTCAAGCGGAGTGCCAATTGCGTGCGGCGCGGCGCCGGAATCGCCCTCCCGGGGGGGGCGTCACGGGGCGACGGCGGCGCGCACCTCCCCGACCAGGATCGGGCTAGAGATAGTCCTCAAGACGGCCCACCGTCAGCCCGCTCGCCTGCACCCGGCGCAGCAGCCGGGCGGTGCGCACCCTGAGGGTCGGGCCGAGTGCCTCGTCGGGGCCCACCAGGATGATGTCGCCGGGGCGGAGCTGTCTGTCGCCGGTCCGGTAGCTGATGCCGTCGGGGGTCGTCGCCGCCCGCCACAGCACCACCGCGGCGACTCCGCAGTCGTCCGCGGCGCGCAGGGTGGTGGTGTCGTAGGTGCCGTAGGGCGGGCGGAAGAGGCGGGGCCGGATGCCGAAGCGGGACTTCAGCTTCTCCTGCTGGCCGCAGATCTCGGCGCGCTGGCCGGCGTACGGCAGGCCGGGCATGGCCGGGTGGTCGAGGGTGTGGTTCTCGACGCTCGCGCCGACCGACTGGAGGCGGGCGAAGTGGCCGTAGCCGGGACCGACCACGCTGTCCGTGAGGAACATGCTCACCGGCAGCCGCAGTTCGCGGACCATGTCGACGAAGCGGGGGTCCTTCTCGGCCCCGTCGTCGTAGGTCAGGAAGACCACCCGGTCGGAGGTGGTGACGTGGTCGACGACCGGTGGGAGGCCGGTGCGCACGGACAGCGGGTGCAGCGGCGGGCGGGGCGCCGGGGCGAGCGGCTCGGTCAGACCCCATTGGCGGTACGTCGGCTCGCCGGACGGGCCGTGCGGGTGCACCCGGTCGGCCGCCTTCCTGCCGAGCCGTTCGATGGGGTCGACGGAGGGCGCGCACGCGGACAGCAGGAGGGCGGCGGCCAGGACAGCGGCCGTCGCCCTCGGTCGGCTCACAGGTAGTCCTCCAGGCGCGCCACCGCGTAGCCGTCACGGGTGACCTTGTTCAGGAAGCGGCGCATGTCGTCGACCATGGTGCCGTCCCAGTCGTTCCGGCCCCGGAAGTGCGTGAGGACGATGTCTCCGGGGTGCAGCGAGCGGTCCCACTCGCGGTACTCCCAGTGGTCGACGAACACCTCCTCGTCCCAGATCGGCGCGTACTTGATGCCGCAGGTCTTGGCGGCGCGCAGGGTGTCGCCGTTGTAGTTGCCGTAGGGCGGCCGGAAGACCGTCGGCGCCTTGCCGAACTGCCGCTTCATGATGTCCTGCATGCCGCAGATCTCGTGCTTCTGCTCCTCGTAGGTCAGACCGGGCAGGTAGGGGTGGGTGAGGGTGTGGTTGTTGAGGGTGTGGCCCTCGGCCTGCATCCGGCGGAAGTAGCCGTAGTCGTCCTTGACCAGGTAGTTGCTGAGGAACGCGGTGTAGGGGATGTGCAGCTCGCCCATCATCCGCAGGAAGTCCGGGTCCTTCTCGGCGCCGTCGTCGATGGTGAGGAAGACGACCTTCTTCCTGGTGGGGACCGTGGTGAAGACCGGGGGGAGGTCGTCCTCGACCTGGCCGTCCACCTCGAAGCCGTCGCGAGCGGTGATCGCCGGCTTGCGCTTCGGCGGGGCCGGAGGCCGCAGCGGGACCGCGTCGAGACCCCAGCGCCGGGCGGCGGCGACCAGGGCGGCGTGGTCGTCGGGGGCGGCGGCGCCCCGGTGGGCCTGCTGGCCCGCGGCGGGCCGGACCGCGGCCTCGTCCCCCGGCCCGCCGCAGCCGGAGACGACGGCGACGGCCGCTACGGCGGTGAGGGCAACCATGGCCGAAACCACCCTATTTTTGTCATTTTGTACGACTGCTCGCATGGCCTCGGATCTTTCCAGCCCTCTCCCCGGAACCCCGGCAGACACCTCGGCCGGAGGCGAACCGTCCACCGACTGGCCGACAATGACCCGGTGAACGACCTCCTCTCCCTCCTCCTCACCCCCGAGGGCCACGCCCTCCTCGACGAGGTGCGCGGCACCGCGCCCGCCGACGAGCTGGCCGTGGCCACCCGGCTGCGCCGCGAGCACCCCGCCGAGCTGGTGTCGGCGGCGCTGGCCCAGGCCCGGCTGCGGCAGCGGGCGGCGGCGAAGTTCGGGGAGGCGGACGCGGACCGCATGTTCTTCACGCCGAACGGGGTCGAGCAGTCGACGCGGGCGACAGTCGCCGCGTACCGGGCCGAGCGGCTGAAGGCGCTCGGGGTGACCTCGGTGGCCGACCTGTGCTGCGGGATCGGGGGCGACGCGATCGCGCTGGCGCGGGCCGGCATCCGCGTCCTCGCCGTGGACCGGGACCCGGTGACGGCGGCCACCGCCCGCGCGAACGCCGGGGCGCTCGGGCTCGCCGACCTGATCGAGGTCCGGGAGGCGGACGTCCAGGAGGTGGACACGGCCGGCCACGACGCCGTCTTCGTCGACCCGGCCCGGCGCGGCGGCCGCGGCCGCATCTTCGACCCCGAGGCCTACTCACCGCCCCTGTCCTGGGCGGTGGCGACCGCGTCGGCGGCCCGGGTGGCCGCGCTGAAGATCGCCCCCGGCATCCCGCACGAGGCGGTCCCGGCGGCGGCCGAGGCGGAGTGGATCTCGGACGGCGGCGACGTGAAGGAGGCCGTCCTCTGGTTCGGCACCGGCGCCCCCGGGGCCGTCCGCGCCACCCTCCTGCCCGGCCCGCGCACCCTGCTCGGCCGCGGCCTGCCCGACCCCGCCGTCCGCCCGGTCGGCCGTTACCTCTACGAGCCGGACGGCGCCGTCATCCGCGCCCACCTGGTCGCCGAGGCGGCCGAGGAACTGGCCGGCGGCCTCATCGACCCGACGATCGCCTACGTCACGGCCGATACGCTCCGGGCCACCGACTACGCCACGGCGTACGAGATCACGGACGAACTCCCCTTCAACGTCAAGAGGCTGAAGGCCCTGCTGCGGGAGCGCGAGGTCGGGAACCTGACCGTGAAGAAGCGCGGGTCGGCGGTGGAGCCGGAGGAACTGCGCAGGAAGGTCAAGCCGCAGGGCCCGAACGCGGCGACCGTGTTCCTGACCCGGGTGGCGGGGGCGCCCACGATGCTCCTCGGCCACCCCGCCCGGCCCTAGTGCCGCAACAGGCAACGTTCGCCCCGTCACGACGCCCGGCACGCACTCTCGCCGCACCAGCCGAAAGCCCAAGTACATCCAGTACGAGGACTTCCGGCCGGCACGCCGAGAGCACGCACCGGACGCCGCTCCTTGACGGGCGAACGTTGCCTGCCGCGGCACTAGCGGCTAGGCCTCCGCCGCCCGGCGCCGCAGCAGTTCCCGTTCCCGCTCGTTGTGCGCGAGACCCGCGGCCCGTTCGAACTCCGCGCGGGCCTCGGCCGTGCGCCCGAGGCGGGCCAGCAGGTCGCCGCGGACGCTCGGCAGGAGGTGGTAGCCGCTCAGGGCGGGTTCGGCGGTCAGCGAGTCCACGATCGCGAGGGCCGCCGCCGGGCCGTCCGCCATCGACACGGCCACCGCCCGGTTCAGCTCGACGACCGGGGACGGGGAGCGGGCCGCCAGCAGCCCGTACAGGGTGGCGATGGCCCTCCAGTCGGTCTCCTCGTACGTGTACGCGTGCGCGTGGCAGGCCGCGATGGCCGCCTGGAGGGCGTACGGCCCCGGCGCGCCGGTCGCCGTGGCGTCCGCGCGGGCCAGGGCCCTGATGCCGCGGGCGATGAGCATGCGGTTCCAGCGGCGGCGGTTCTGGTCCCGCAGGAGGACCGGTGCGCCGTCGGGCCCGGTGCGGGCGGCCGTACGGGAGGACTGGAACTCCAGGAGGGAGGTGAGGGCGTGCACCTCCGGTTCCTTCGGCATCAGGGCGGACAGGAGGCGGGCCAGCCGCAACGCGTCCTCGCAGAGCGACGGGCGCAGCCAGTCGTCGCCCGCCGTGGCCGCGTAGCCCTCGTTGTAGACCAGGTAGATGACGTCCAGGACCGAGCCGAGCCGGGCCTCGCGGTCGGGTCCGTACGGCACCTCGAAGGCGACGTTCTTCGTCGCGAGGGTGCGTTTGGCGCGGACGATGCGCTGGGCGACCGTCGGCTCGGGGACCAGGAAGGCGCGGGCGATCTCGGCCGTGGTCAGGCCGCCGAGGAGGCGCAGGGTGAGAGCCGTGCGTGCCTCGGGCGAGAGCACCGGGTGGCAGGTGGTGAAGACGAGCCGGAGCAGGTCGTCGTCGATGTCGTCCGGGTCGGCGGGTTCCTCCGGCGGGGCCGTCGTCTCGGTGGCGCGGCCGATCTCGGCGAGCTTGCGGGCGTAGTTCTCCCGGCGCCGGATCAGGTCGACGGCGCGGTGCCGGGCGGTCGCCATGAGCCAGGCGCCCGGGTTGTCGGGCACGCCGTCCCGGGGCCACTGCTCAAGGGCTGCGACCAGCGCGTCCTGCGCCAGCTCCTCCGCGATGCCGACGTCCCGGACGATCCGGGCGACGCCGGCGATCACGCGGGGCGATTCGAGCCGGAAGACGGTCTCGATGGCGTGGCGGGGGTCGGCCGCGGCGGAGGCGGCGGGCCCGGCGGGGGGCTGTGTGCTCACAGCCCCCCATGCAACACCCGCCACCGGGCGTACGCCAGGAGGATCAGCCCTCCGCGATCTCCCGGACCTCACAGGTCACGGTCCAGAACTCCTCGTGCACCTTGAGGAACCGCTTGGTCCACTCCAGGGCCTCGGCCTTGTCCTTGCACTGCATGATCGCGTACCCGCCGACGACCTCCTTGGCCTCGGTGAACGGTCCGTCGGTGACGGAGATCTTGCCGCCCTCCCAGTGCACCCGGGTGCCCTGGGCGGTCGGCGTGAGGCCCGCGGTGTCCAGCATCACGCCGGCCTTGGTGATCTCCTCGATCAGCTCGCCCATCCGCTGCATCAGCTCCTCGCTGGGGCCTTCGGCGGGGGCGGTGTTCTCGTCGATCTTCACGAGCGACAGGTAACGGGGCATGGTGGCTCCTGGTGTTCCGGTGCGGTGCGGGGTCTCTCCCCGCATCTCACCCTTGCGTCGAACGGGCCGCCCCCGGATCGACACGCGCACCCAGGATTCCCCGAAGTTTTTTTCCGGGAGGTATTCCGGCCCCTGCGGAGCGCCTATCGCAGGGACTCCCACAGCTCGCCCGCCGCCGGCTCCTTCGCGATCACCCGGTTGTGGTCGGAGGGCGCGGTCACCACCGGCATCATCACCGTCTTCGTGTGGTCGGAGGTCAGCCCCTTCAGGCTCTGCCCGAGCCGCATCAGCTCGCTGAGCGAGTCCAGACCGGTGTCGGTGGTGAGGCTGGCGGTGACCGCGTCGGCGACCTCGTAGAGCTTGCCCGGGTCGGTCAGCAGGCTGATGGAGGCCATCCGGTCGAGGAGGGCCTTCACCAGTTTCTGCTGGAGCCCTATCCGGCCCAGGTCGCTGCCGTCGCCGATGCCGTGCCGGGTGCGGGCGAGTGCCAGGGCCTGGGTGCCGCCGAGGTGGTGGGTGCCCTTCTTCAGGTGCAGGTGGCTGTCGTCGTCGTCGATGTCCTGGTCGGTCGTCACGGTCACCCCGCCGAGCGCGTCGACCAGCTTCGCGAAGCCCGAGAAGTCGATCTCCAGATAGTGGTCCATGCGGACGCCGGTGATCGACTCGACCGTCTTGACCGCGCACACCGCCCCGCCCACCGAGTAGGCGCTGTTGAACATCGCGTTGTAGGCGACGGACGTCGAGCCGCCGGAGGAGAGCGGGCAGGAGGGCCGGGTGACCAGGGTGTCGCGCGGGATGCTGACGATCGTGGCGGACGTGCGGCCGGCGTCGACGTGGACGACCATCGCGGTGTCGGAGCGGGCGCCCGAGCTGCTGCCGCCGCCGAGCTTCTTGTTCTCCTTGCCGCTGCGCGAGTCCGAGCCCAGCACCAGGATGTTCATCGAACCGGTGGGAAGCGGGGATGCGGAGGCGGACGCGGACGGCTCGGCCGGCGGTGTCGTCACCGCCTTCGCCGGGCGGTCGTCCCCGAGCGCGCTGTCGACGTCGACGCTCTTGATGTTGTCGTTGAGGTGCCAGTAGACCCACCCCGCGCCCGCGATGCCGAGCGTCATGACCCCCGCCAGGGTGAGGCCGACGATCCTCAGCGCTCTCGACCGCCGGCCCACCCGTCTGCCGGCGACGCCTTGCTCCTCGTGTCCCGTGTGTCCCGTCACAAGGCAGGAACGTAAGTCCGAATTATTAGGGGACTGTTAGCGCGAGCGTCGCGAAGAGGTTTTCTTCGGAAAATCTCACCCTTCTCACCCAGGGTTCAGCCCAGAGTCCAGCCCTGGGTTCGGCTCAGGGTGACGGTGGGCGCCGGATTGGTGCCGCTCCAGGACGGGTTGGACCCGGAGGTGACCGAACTCCCGTCCGCCACCGTCCCGTTGCGGGAGGCGTTGGCGCGGGAGACGGCCGCGCCGGACTGAGCAGGGAGCCGGTGACGCGGTGCCGATGGCCCTGCCCCTCGCGGGGGCAGTGCCATGTCACATACCACCGGGTCCTGGCGCCGCCGTGCTCGACCGCACCACCAGGCTCGTCGCCAGCTCCACCCGGGTCGCGGTCGTCGCCTCCTCCGCCCGCCCCATCTCGAGCACCAGCCGCGCGGCCGCCTCGGCCATCTCGGTCAGCGGCTGCCGTACGGTCGTCAGCGGCGGCCCCACCCAGCGGGCCAGCGGCAGGTCGTCGAACCCGACGACGCTCACGTCCTCCGGGATGCGCAGCCCCAGCTCACGCGCGGCCTCGTAGAGCCCGAGCGCCTGGAGGTCGTTGCCGGTGAAGATCGCGGTGGGCCGGTCGGGCATGCGCAGCAGCTCCAGACCGAGCCGGTAGCCGGCGTCGTGGTGGAAGTCGCCGGCCTTGATCAGGGCCGGGTCCACCGGCAGCCCGGCGGTCTCCAGCGCGGCCCGGTAACCGTCCACCCGGGCCCGGCTGCACATCATCCGGGACGGCCCGCTGATCGCCCCGATGCGCTGGTGCCCCAGTTCCACCAGGTGCCGGGTGGCGGCGAGCCCGCCCTGCCAGTTCGTCGCGCCGATCGACGGCACGTCCGGCCCCGGGTCCCCCGCCGGGTCCATCACCACGAACGGGATGGACCGGCTCAGCAGCAGCGCCCGCTGCGACTCGTCGAGCCCGGACAGCACCAGCACCACCCCGTGCGGCCGCCGCGCCGCCACCTGGTCCGCCCAGGTCCGTCCCGGGGTGAGCCGCCCGGCGCTCTCACTCAGCACGACGCTCAGGCCGGCGTCCCGGGCCACGTTCTCCACCCCCCGGATGACCTCCATCGCCCAGGCGCTCTCCAGCTCGTGGAAGACCAGGTCGATCAGCGGCGACCGGGAGGCCTCGGCGCGGCGCCGCCGGTAGCCGTAGGCGCGCAGCAGCTCCTCGACCCGGGTGCGGGTGGCCGGAGCGACGTCGGCGCGCCCGTTGAGGACCTTCGAAACAGTCGGAGCGGACACGCCGGCCTCACGGGCGATTTCGGCGAGCGTCGCCGTCTGCGTTTCTGTGGGCTTCGAAGGCGTCATGCCCGCGATCGTATCCCCGCGCTCCTCCCTTGACGAAGACCTGCGCACGCCACAGGTTCCCGGAACATTCGGTGTGTGGCACGAAACATTCGCGGCAGAGCGTTCGTAGCAGAGAACCCGCAGGGGAGCAGAGACGGGAGTTTCATGACCATCGCTCCCCGGCGCGACCCCGCGCTGCCCGCCGCCGCCCGTGTCGACGAGGGCGGGCGCGGCCTTCGGCGTTTGCGGATGTGGAGGGCGGCGGGGGTGGGGGCTGCTTCCCTGCCCGGCAACCCTTCGGGGCGCTCAGTCCGCCGCCACCGACTCGAACCGCCACCGGTGCACCGGGCGGCCCACCAACTCCTCCGGCGGGGAGGCGAGTTCGGGCAGGTCCGGGTCGCCGTACGAGGCGTCCCACCAGGTGATCACCAGCACCCGGTCCTGCGGTGCCCGGAAGGTGTCGCGGCGCAACGGGGGCTCGGGCAGGACCTGTTGCCGGGCCCAGGTGAGCAACTCCGCGCCCCGGCCCGGTACCGCCCGCGCCTCCCACATCAGCACGACCGTCACGAGTAGAGGTTCTCCTTGCTGACCTCGTGCACGTGGTCGTGGTGGTGGCTGCCGGGGACGTGCGGGTCGGTCACCGGCAGGGAGCTGTCCGCCGAGAGGTCCCAGCCGGACGGGGTCCGGTTGCGGGCGACCATCTCCGCGCCGAGCGCGGCCACCATCGCGCCGTTGTCCGTGCACAGCTTCATCCGCGGCACCCGGAGCCGGATGCCGGCCGCCTCGCAGCGCTCCGCCGCGAGGGCACGCAGCCGGGAGTTGGCGGCGACCCCGCCGCCGATCATCAGGTGGTCGACGCCCTCGTCACGGCAGGCCCGGACGGCCTTGCGGGTCAGGACGTCGACGACCGCCTCCTGGAAGGAGGCGGACACGTCGCGGACCGGGACCTCCTCGCCGGCCGCGCGCTTGGCCTCGATCCAGCGGGCCACCGCCGTCTTGAGACCGGAGAAGGAGAAGTCGTACGCCGGGTCGCGGGGGCCGGTGAGGCCGCGCGGGAAGGCGATCGCCGCGGGGTCGCCCTCCTTCGCGTACCGGTCGATGACCGGGCCGCCCGGGAAGCCGAGGTTCAGCACGCGCGCGATCTTGTCGAAGGCCTCGCCGGCCGCGTCGTCGATGGTCGCGCCGAGGGGGCGTACGTCGGAGGTGATGTCCGAGGACAGCAGCAGCGAGGAGTGGCCGCCGCTGACCAGGAGGGCCATCGTCGGTTCAGGGAGGGGACCGTGTTCCAGTTGGTCCACGCAGATGTGGGAGGCCAAGTGGTTCACGCCATAAAGGGGCTTCCCCAGGGCATAGGCGTACGCCTTCGCCGCCGAGACGCCGACCAGCAGCGCGCCGGCCAGGCCGGGGCCCGCCGTGACCGCGATGCCGTCGAGGTCCTTCGCACTCACGCCCGCGTCCTTCAGCGCGCGCTCGATGGTGGGGACCATCGCCTCCAGGTGGGCGCGGGAGGCGACCTCCGGGACGACCCCGCCGAAACGGGCGTGCTCGTCGACGGAGGAGGCGACGGCGTCGGCGAGCAGGGTGGTGCCCCGGACGATGCCGACGCCGGTCTCGTCGCAGGAGGTCTCGATCCCCAGCACCAGGGGTTCGTCAGCCATTGATCTCGGTTCCTTGTTCTGAGGTGGGCCCGGTGGCGGAGCCACTGCCGGGCTGCCCGGTCGTCAGGCGCATCACCAGGGCGTCCACGTTCCCCGGCTGGTAGTAGCCGCGTCTGAACCCGATGGGCTCGAAGCCGAACCGCTCGTAGAGCTTCTGGGCGCGGATGTTGTCGACCCGGCACTCCAGCATGACCTCGGCGCACTCGAAGGCGGTCGCGGCCCGCAGCAGTTCGGTGAGCAGTTCCGCGCCGAGCCCGGTGCCCCACTGGTCACGGCGTACGGCGATGGTCTGGATGTCGCCGACCGCGGCGGGGCCGCTGTCCTCGGAGGAGGCGCCCTGGGCGGCGAGCCCGCCGTACCCGACGATCCGGTCGCCCTCCATGGCCACCACGTACCGCCGGGTCGCCGCGGGTCCTCTGGCGTGCGCCAGTTCGGACCAGAACATCCCCCGCGACCAGGCGTCCTCGGGGAACAGGTCCTTCTCCAGCTCCAGGACCGGGTCGATGTCCCACCAGCGCATCTCGCGCAGCTGTGCGGTCACTTCGGGGTGACCACCTTGTAGTTCTTGGGCACCTGGGCGTCCGGCCGGCGCAGGTACAGCGGCCGGGGCGCGGGCAGTTCCTCGCCGGCGGCCAGCTTCGCGACGGCCAGCGACGCGAGGGCCGCGGCGGAGACGTGCTCGGGTTCGTGGACGACCGGGAAGGTGTCGGGGTAGAGCAGCGCCCCGGCGCCGATGGCGGGCAGCCCCGCGACCTTCTCGGCGATGTCGCCCGGCCGGTCCACGGCCGGCTCCGTGCGCCGGGTGTGCGAGTCCTCGTACACCGCCCAGTAGACCTCCTTGCGGCGGGCGTCGGTCGCGACCACGAACGGGCCCTTCTCGATGTCGGCCGCGTAGGCGAGCCCGTCGAGCGTGCACAGGCCGTGGACGGGCACGCCGAGCGCGAGCCCGAAGGTGTCCGCGGTCATCAGACCGACCCGCAGGCCGGTGTAGGGGCCGGGACCGATGCCGGTGACGATCTCGGTGACGGCGTCCAGCTTGACCCCGGCCTCGGCGAGGACGCGGTCGACGGCCGGCAGCAGCAGCTCGCCGTGCCGGCGCGCGTCCACCTGGCTCGACGAGGCGATGACGGCCGTGCCGTCGTGCAGGGCGACGGTGACGGCGGGGGTGGCGGTATCCAGAGCGAGCAAGAGCACGCGAACAGCCTACGGCTCCGGCGCCGCGAGCACGCCCGGCCGGGTCGGACGGTCACTGACTGCTACGGTCTGTACGAAGTACGACATATACGGCGAGGCTCCCCGTGAGGCTCTACGGCAGGCAGAGGTGGCGCACGTGGCAGGGACCAGCTCGGGAGTCGTGGCAGGCCTCACCGCGGCGGCCGTCGGAGCGGTCGGTTTCCTCGCCTACCAGGCCTCGGCCACCGTCCCGCCCGGCCTCGGCAGCCGGTCGTCGGCGAGCCCCGCGCCCGGCGCGCCCGCCGCCAAGGCGCCCCGGGACCGCCGCCACCCCACCGCCCTGCCGAACACGTCCGGGACGGGTGAACGGGTGGTGTACTCGGTGGACGACGACCGGGTCTGGCTCGTCAACGAGCGGGGCCGCGTCGAACGCACCTTCAAGGTGCGCCCCGGCACCATCGACCCGCCGCTCGGCGCCTACTGGGTGACGTCCCGCTCGAAGGCGGTCACCGGCACCGACGGCCTCCCCATCGAGCACGTGGTCCGCTTCACCACCACGAAGGACGGCTCCGCCATCGGCTTCAGCGCGGTCACCGCCCAGCGCGCCGCCGCGCCCCCCGATCCCACGGTGAAGACCGGCGGCATCCGCGAGACCCGCGCGGACGGCACCGCGATGTGGAACTTCGCGACGATCGGCGTGAAGGTGGTCGTGATCCGCTGAGCCAAGCGCCCGGTAAGGGGCGCGGGGAGCTGCGCGACCAGCCGCCACCGGCCCGCACGGACCCGCCGGCCGAACCCCGCCTAAGCGCTCCGCGGGAGGTCCAGCGCTCCGCCGGCTGCCGCGCCGTCGTGGCTGGTCGCGCGGTTCCCAGCGCTCCTTCGGGGCGCTGCCGGCGCTCTCGGCGGCCGGGACACCGCGGCCGCGCACGCGCAGGACGCCAGCAGGTCGCGCATGGAGACACCGGGGGCCACGGCGACCACGACAGGTCGCCGCTCCTCGGACCGGGACACGGACACGGGCGCCTCCTGATGGTGCGGGGGCGGGCGTAGTTAGGTAGACCTAACCACGGACTGGGTACCATGTGACCACGCCCGACGTGTCCGGCGCAATATCTTGCCGACGCCTTGTCGGAACGTTCACGCGGTCCTCAGGCCGACAGGACGCCCAGGTCCACGCCGTCCCACCGCTCCCCCAGCCCCGCCAGGGTCACGTGCCGCACCTCGTCGGTGGTGTCGCCGACCGCCCGGTGGATGCCGATCACGAGCCGGTCGTCGGTCAGCTCCTCGACCTTGCCCTCGCCCCACTCCACGACGACCACGGACTCGGGCAGCGAGACGTCGAGGTCGAGGTCCTCCATCTCGTCCAGCCCGCCGCCCAGGCGGTACGCGTCCACGTGGACGAGCGGCGGACCGTCCCCCAGGGACGGATGCACGCGGGCGATGACGAACGTCGGCGACGTGACGGCCCCGCGCACGCCGAGCCCCTCGCCCAGTCCCCGCGTCAGCGTCGTCTTGCCGGCTCCGAGCTCCCCGCTGAGCATCACGAGGTCACCGGCGCGCAGCAACTTCGCCAGCCTGCGGCCCAGCTCCCCCATCTGCCCGGGGGAGGTGACGGTCAACTCGGTCTCAGCCTGGCTGTGCCGTGCTGCTGGTGCTTCCATAGCCACTTACGGTAGCCCCTGCCGGCACGGCCCCCGCGCGGGTGAGCAGGTCGGCGAGGCGGTCGGTGACCACTTCCGGGTGTTCCAGCATGACCAGGTGCCCGGCGTCGGCGACCAGCACCAGTTCGGCGTCGGGCAGCAGGTCGGCGATGACCTCGCTGTGCTCACTGGGCGTGACGAGGTCCTGCACCCCGGCCAGCACCAGGACCGGCAGGTTCTGGAAGTAGGCGAGGGCCGCGGTCTTGTCGTGGTCGGTGAAGGCCGGGTAGAACTCGGCGACCACGTCGATCGGTGTCGACTCGATCATCCGCTCCGCGAACCGCTCCACCGCCGGGTCGACGTCCTTGGACGCGAACGAGTACCGCTTGATGATCCCGGCGAAGAGATCGGCGGTGACCCGCCGCCCCTTCTCCACCAGCGCGGCCTGCGTGCCCAGCGCCTTCAGCACCCCGGGCAGCACCCGGCGCACCACGTTGACGCCGGCGACCGGCAGCCCGAAGTTGACCTCGCCGAGCCGCCCGGACGAGGTACCGACGAAGGCGGTGGCGACCACCCGCTCGCGGATCAGGTCGGGGTACTGCGCGGCCAGCGCCATCACCGTCATGCCGCCCATGGAGTGCCCGACCAGCACGATCGGCCCCTCCGGCACGGCCGCGTCCAGGACGGCCTTCAGGTCCCGGCCCAGCTGGTCGATGGTGAGCTCCACCCCGTCCTCGTGCTGGGCGACGCCCCGCCCGGAGCGACCGTGGCTGCGCTGGTCCCAGTGCACGGTGCGCACGACCCCGCGCAGGGCCGCCCGCTGGAAGTGCCAGGAGTCCTGGTTGAGGCAGTAGCCGTGGCTGAAGACGACGGTGACGGGTGCGGGCGCCTTGCGGCCGAAGAGCCGGCGGCGGCGCGGCGAGACGGCGGGTCCGGAATCGGGGACCACCTCGTCGACCTCGTAGTAGAGCTCGGTGCCGTCGTCCGCGTACGCCTTGCCGGGGGTGCCGCGCAGGGTGCCGTACGGGCCCGCCGAGTCCAGTGCGAGGCGGGCCTTGCGGCGCATCCCGCGGCCGACGGTCATCCGCTCCACGGCGACACCGGCGGCCGCCCCGGCGGCGAGCACTCCTATGGCGGCGCCGGCGACGCCCGTCACCTTGCGCCAGCTGCCGGAGGCCGCCCCCGTGGCCGAGGCGACGAGGGCCGCCGCGGCGGCTTCCGCTACGGCCTCCGCACTGCTCTCGCTCACGTACCGCTCCTCTTCGCCGTACTGCAGTTCGCTGCCTAGCTGACACGGGTGATGCTGACGCGACGCATGGTGCTGTTGGTGCTGTTGGTGCTGTTGATACAGGTGTAACCGGGTCGTGCCGCCGCCGAACCCCTGGGGTCAGGCGTCGTCCCCTGGTTCTTGCCCACTCGGTTCCCCGTTCACATAGACGCGGGGTACCCGGGTTCCGATGCGCGTGACGATTTCGTATGCAATCGTGCCCGCGGCCTGGGCCCAGTCGTCGGCGGTGGGCTCACCCCGGTCGCCCGGACCGAACAGCACCGCCTCCGCCCCGGCTTCGGGCTCGTCGCCGCCGAGGTCCACGACGAACTGGTCCATGGCGATGCGCCCGGCGGCCGTCCGCCACTTTCCGCCGACCAGCACGGGCCCGGTGCCGGAGGCGTGTCGCGGGATGCCGTCCGCGTAACCGACGGGGACGAGTCCGAGGGTCGTCTCGCCGGGCGTGACGTAGTGGTGCCCGTAGCTGACCCCGTGCCCGCCCGGTACGTGCTTCACGAGGGCGAGGGAGGCGGACAGCGTCATCACGGGGCGCAGCCCGAAGTCGGCCGCGCTGCCCAGCTCGGGGCTGGGCGAGAGGCCGTAGAGCGCGATGCCCGTACGGACCAGGTCGAAGTGGGTCTCGGGCAGGGTGAGGGTGGCCGGTGAGTTGGCGATGTGCCGCACCTCGGGGCGCACGCCCTGCCCCTCGGCGTACCCGAGCAGCTCGCGGAAGAGGGTGAGCTGGGCGGCGATGGAGGGGTGGCCGGGCTCGTCGGCGCAGGCGAAGTGCGACCAGAGTCCGGTGATCCGGAGCAGTCCCGCCGCCTCGGCGCGCAGCGCCTCGCGGACCAGCTCGGGCCAGTCGGCGGGCTGGCAGCCGCTGCGCCCGAGTCCGGTGTCGGCCTTGAGCTGCACGCGGGCGGGGCGTCCTGCCGCCCGCGCCGCCTCGGTCACCTCGCGCAGGGCCCACATGCCGCTCACCGACACGTCGAGGTCGGCTTCGATCGCCGCCCGCCAGGGGCCGCCCGGCGTCCACAGCCAGCACATGATCCGCACGTCCGCGGGCAGCCCGGGGTCCGCGCGCAGCGCCAGGGCCTCCTCCGGGGTGGCCGTGCCGAGCCAGCTCGCGCCCGCCTCGACGGCCGCGCGGGCACACCGCGGTGCCCCGTGGCCGTACGCGTCGGACTTCACCACGGCCATCAGGGCCGCGCCCGGTGCGAGGGCACGCAGGGTCCGCGCATTGGCCCGCAGGGCGGCCAGGTCGATCTCGGCGCGGGCGCGCAGGGGCGCGGTCGGTGCGGTCTGCGCCGTCGGTGTGTCACTCATCGCGCCCCCAGTGTCTCAGAGGCCTCCGACAGCCCTCAGGCACAGCCCCGGGTACCGGGCTCAGGTACCCGTACGGTGGCCCCACACGTACACCTTGTCGCCCTTCTTCAGCACGCTCCACAGTTTCTTCGCGTCGCCGAGCTTGAGGTTCACGCAGCCCCAGGAGCCGACGGTGGTGTAGATGGAGCCGTAGACGGCGTGGAAGGCCTGCCCGCCGTCGAAGAACTGGGCGTAGGGCATGGGCGAGTTGTACAGCGTCGACCAGTGGTTCTTGTGCCGCCAGTAGACGGTGTGCCACCCGGCCCTGGTCGCGTACCCCTTCCGCCCGCTGCGCATCTGCACCGGCCCGTAGACCACCTTGCTGCCCTTCTGCACCCAGGTGACCTGCCGGTTGAGGTCCACGCAGGCGACCCGGTACGACTTCACGGGGCAGTTCCCGGCGGCGTTCGGGTTCTTCTTCGCCGACAGGAGCATCATCTGGTACCAGGTCACGGGCCCCGCGAACCCGATCGCCGGCTTGATCTTGTACTTCTTCTGGAACTTCTGGATGGCCTTGCAGTCGGCGGCGGACTGCTTCCCGTCCGCCTTCAGCTTCAGCCACTGCTCGATCTGCTTCTGATACGGCCCGGTCAGCTTGGAGCAGCTCACCTTGGAGACGGCGTCGCTGAGCGGCACGTACTCGATGAGGTCGTACGTCCCGGGGGCCGCCGCCTTCGGCTCGACGGCGTCCTCCTTGGCGGTGGGCGTGTACACCTTGGGCGCCAGCACCTGGTCGGGGGTGTCGATCTGCCAGGGCTGCGAGGGCCCCGGCGCGACCCCCGGCACCAGCTCCGACTCGGGGACGGCGGCACCCGGTTCGGGCGCGGCGCCGACCGCGGCCCCGGTCCCGGCACCGAGGCAGAGCACAGCCACGGCGACCACGAGAACCCCTGCGACCTCCCGCACCAGACCACACCGATAACGAGCGATTCGTCCATAAATCATGCGATCAGACAAACCCGCGGGGCCCGGAATCCCGGGGAGCCGCGCGGTGAGGTCACCCGGGGGGCGCAGGCAGCGCCCCGCAAAACACGCGGGCAGCTCACCCCGGTGCACAGGCAACGCCCCGCAAGACGCGCAGGGAGGTCACCCGGGGAGGCAGGGCAGCGCCCCGCAAGACACGCGGGGAGGCCACCCCGGGGGGCACAGGCAACACCCCGCAAGACGCGCAGGGAGGCCACCCCGGGGCACAGGCAACGCCCCGCAAGACGCGCGGGCAGCTCACCCCAGGGGGCAGGGCAGCGCCCCGTAAGGGGCGCGGGGAACTGCGCGACCAGCCACGGCAGCGCCGCACCCGACCGTCCGGCGTCGGCCGGGGTCCGGGGTCCGGGGCGGAGCCCCGCGACGGTGCGGCCTGTCCTACCGAGTCGGGTGGGCGGGTGGGAAAACACCCCGCCACGCCGCCGGCAACTCGTCCGCGACGGCGTGCGCCACCGTCGGCGCCCCCTCCGCCGCGAACCGCCCCGCGAGACCGTGCAGATACGCCGCCACGCTCCCCGCGTCCCGCCCGTCCAGCCCCGCCGCCAGCAACGACCCCGCCAGCCCCGACAGCACGTCCCCGCTCCCGGCGGTGGCCAGCCAGGGCGTCCCCGTCGCGTTCACCCGGACGGCGGACCCGCCCCCCGCCGCCGCGACCAGCGTCGTCGACCCCTTCAGCAGCACCGTCGCCCGGTACGCCGCCGCCAGCTCCCGCACCGCCGCGAGCCGGCCGGCCTCGACCTCCTCCCGCCGTACCCCCAGCAGGGCCGCCGCCTCCCCGGCGTGCGGCGTCATCAGGGTCGGCGCCGTACGGCCGCGCACCGCGTCCCGGTCGGCGAGCCGCAGCCCGTCCGCGTCGACCAGCACCGGCACGTCCTCCGCCAGCACCTCGGCGACGGCGTCGGCGTCGTCCCCGACCCCCGGCCCGGCCACCCACGCCTGCACCCGCCCGGCCTTCCGCGGCCCCCCGTCAGACACCAGCGTCTCGGGAAAGCGGGCCAGCACCTCGCCCCTGGCCGGCCCGACGTACCGCACGGCCCCGGCCCCGCCCCGCAACGCCCCCGCGACCGCGAGCACCGCGGCCCCCGGATAGCGCGCCGAGCCGGCCACGACGCCCACCACCCCGCGCCGGTACTTGTCGCTCTCCGCCGACGGCACCGGCAGCAGCCGCGCCACGTCCACGTCCTGCAACGCCTCCAGCTCGGCCTCCTCGGGCAGTTCGAGCCCGATGTCGACCAGCCGCACCGAACCGGCGTACTCCCGCGCCGGATCGATCAGCAGCCCCGGCTTGTGCGTCCCGAAGGTCACGGTCAGGTCCGCCCGTACGGCCGCCCCGCGCACCTCGCCGGTGTCCGCCTCCACCCCGCTCGGCAGGTCCACGGCGACGACGGCGGCCCGGGACCGCTCCACGACCGCCACCAGTTCCGCCGCCCCGGGCCGCAGCCCGCCCTTGCCGCCGATCCCCACGATCCCGTCGACGACGAGATCGGCCCGCAGCACCAACTCCTCGGCGCCGCCCTCCCGTACGACGGTCCCTCCGGCCCGGCGCAGCGCCGCAAGACCGCCCTCGTGCGTGCGCTCCGGCGCGAGCAGCACCGCCGCGACCCCCGCGCCGCGGCGGGCCAGCCGCGCCCCGGCGTACAGGGCGTCCCCGCCGTTGTCCCCGCTGCCGACCAGCAGGACCACCCGGCTGCCGTACACCCGTCCGAGCAAGTCGGCGCAGGCGGCGGCCAGCCCGGCGGCGGCCCGCTGCATCAGCGCCCCTTCCGGCAGCCGCGCCATCAGCTCCCGCTCGGCCGCCCGTACCGTCTCCACGCTGTAAGCAGTCCGCATGCCCCGAGTCTGCCCCGGAACCGGCGGGACGCGCATCCGCCCCGCCCGCCCCGGTCATCCCTCGGCGATCACCACCGCCGACGCCACCCCGGCGTCGTGACTGAGCGACACATGCCACGACCGCACGCCGAGTTCGGCCGCGCAGGCGGCCACGCTGCCCTGCACCTGCAGCCGCGGCCGCCCGTTGTCCTCGACGACCACCTCCGCGTCCGTCCAGAGCAGCCCCGGCGGTGCGCCGAGCGCCTTGGCCAGTGCCTCCTTGGCCGCGAACCGCGCCGCGAGCGAGGCGACACCGCGCCGCTCCCCGCCCGGCAGGTACAGCTCCCGCTCGACGAAGAGCCGCCCGGCCAGCCCGGGGGTCCGCTCCAGCGACTCCCGGAACCGGTCGATCTCGGCGACGTCGATGCCTACCCCGATGATGCTCACCAGAGCACCTTACGGCCCGTCGGGCGGCCGGAGGCCGGGCCACGTCCCGCTACCGGCCGATCTTGTCCAGCTCGGCGAGGTCCTCGTCGGACAGGGCGAGTCCCGCGCCGGCGACGTTCTCCCGCAGGTGCGCCACCGCCGAGGTCCCGGGAATGAGCAGGATGTTCGGCGACCGCCGCAGCAGCCAGGCGAGGGCGACCGACATCGGCGTCGCGTCCAGCCGGGCGGCCACTGCGGACAGTGCCGTGGACTGCAGCGGGGTGAAGCCGCCGAGCGGGAAGAAGGGCACGTAGGCGATGCCCTGGGCGGCGAGGTCGTCGATCAGCTCGTCGTCCTGGCGGTGGGCGAGGTTGTACATGTTCTGCACGCACACGACCGGCGCGATCGTCCGGGCCTCGGCGACCTGTTCCGGCGTCGCGTTGCTCACTCCGAGGTGCCGGATCAGGCCCTGCTGCCGGAGTTCGGCGAGTGCCTCGAAGGGCTCGGCGAGCGAGCCGGGCCGAAACCCCTGGGCGTCGCCGAGCCGGAGGTTGACCACGTCGAGGGTGTCGAGGCCGAGGTCGTCGAGGTTCTCCCGGACGGCGCGGCGCAGGTCCTCGGGCCGCCGGGCGGGAATCCAGTCGCCCTGCCCGTCGCGGACCGCGCCGACCTTGGTCACGACGTGCAGCGACGCGGGGTACGGATGCAGGGCCTCACGGATCAGCCGGTTGGTCACGCGCGGTCCGTACGCACCCGCGGTGTCGATGTGGGTGATCCCGAGGGCGACGGCCTCGCGCAGTACGGCGAGCGCGCCGTCGCGGTCGGCGGGCGGGCCCATGACCCCGGGCCCGGCGAGCTGCATGGCGCCGTAGCCGACCCGGGTCACGGTCAGATCGCCCAGGGCCCAGGTGCCGCCGGGCAGCGATGCGGAGGGTGTGTTGTCCATGCCGTCGATGGTCGCTCGCGGACCCGCGGCGCATCCAATACCGCCGCGGTGCCCTGTCATACCCCCCGGGTATCACCGACGTACGCTGTGGTCATGGACGGGACGGGCGGCACGGGCAGGACGGACACCACGGACACCACCGACGCCGTGGCCACCTTGGAGACCCGCGAGCTGAGGTACTTCCTGGCCGTCGCCGGGGAACTGCACTTCGGCCGCGCCGCCGAGCGCCTCGGCATCGCGCAGCCGCCGCTGTCCCGGGCGATCCAGCAGCTGGAACGGCGTCTCGGCGTCCGCCTGCTGGACCGCGACCGCCGCGGGGTCCGGCTGACCGGCGCCGGGGAGGTGCTGCTGCACGAGGGCCGCGCGGCCCTCGACGCGACCAGCGCCGCCGTCCGCCGCACCCGCCGGGCCGGCGGCGCCGGGGGTCCGGCCGGCCCCCGCGACCGCCTGGTGCTGGCCGTGAAGGCCGGCGCGTCCCACGAACTGCTGCACAAGCTCCTCGACGCCTACGCGGCCGAGCCCGGCGCCGCCGAGATCGAGGTGCTGCCCACGGGCATGTGCGAGCAGGAAGGGATGCTGCGCGACGGCCGCGCCGACGTGGCGCTCATGCACGCACCGTTCAACTCCCTCGCCGGGTTCGACAGCGAGGAGCTGACGAGCGAGGGGCAGATCGCCGTCCTGCCCGCCGGTCACCCGCTCGCCGCCCACCGGACGCTGTCCCTCGCCGACGTCGTCGACATCCCGGGCCTGCCGCTCGCCCGCTGGCCCCGCCACGGCACGTACCCGCCCGGTCCGGGCCCCGAGATCCGCGACCAGACCCAGCTGGCCCAGCTGATCGCCCTCGGGCGCACCGCGACCGTCCTGCCCGACTCGGCCCGCGCCTGGCTGTGGGCGGAGCACGCCGCCGTCCCGCTGACCGACGCGCCACCCGTGGTCACCCACATCGCCTGGCCCGCCCACAGCCGCTCCCTGGCCCTGGCCGCCCTGGTCCGCACGGCCACCCGGCTGTGACCCCCACCGGGCCCTCGCTCCGCCGGGACGGGCCCCCGCCGCTCTCCCCTACTCGACCGTGACCGACTTGGCGAGGTTCCTGGGCTGGTCCACCTCGTTGCCCCGGGCGGTGGCCAGTTCGCAGGCGAATACCTGGAGCGGGACCGTGGCGACCAGCGGCTGGAGCAGGGTCGGCGTGGCAGGGATCCGGATCAGGTGGTCGGCGTACGGTACGACCGTCTCGTCGCCCTCCTCCGCGATCACGATGGTGCGGGCGCCGCGGGCCCGGATCTCCTGGATGTTGGACACGATCTTGTCGTGGAGGACGGAGCGGCCACGCGGGGACGGGACCACGACCACCACCGGCAGGTCCGCCTCGATCAGCGCGATCGGCCCGTGCTTCAGCTCACCCGCCGCGAAGCCCTCGGCGTGCATGTACGCCAGCTCCTTGAGCTTCAGGGCGCCTTCGAGGGCGACCGGGTAGCCGACGTGCCGGCCGAGGAACAGCACGGTCTTCTTGTCCGCCAGCGTCCGGGCCAGCGCCCGTACCGGCTCCATGGTCTCCAGGACCCGCTCGACCTCGCCGGAGATGTGCGAGAGGTCCCGGATCACGGCGCTGATCTCGTCGCCCCACTTGGTGCCCCGCACCTGGCCGAGGTACAGCGCCACCAGGTAGCAGGCCACCAGCTGGGTGAGGAACGCCTTGGTCGAGGCGACCGCGACCTCGGGTCCGGCGTGGGTGTACAGCACCGCGTCCGACTCCCGCGGGATCGTCGAGCCGTTGGTGTTGCAGATCGCGAGGACCTTGGAGCCCTGTTCCCGTGCGTGCCGCAGTGCCATCAGCGTGTCCATGGTCTCGCCGGACTGGGAGATGGCGATGACGAGGCTGCGCGAGTCCAGGATCGGGTCCCGGTACCGGAACTCGCTGGCCAGCTCCACCTCGCACGGGATGCGCGTCCAGTGCTCGATGGCGTACTTGGCGATCAGGCCTGCGTGGAAGGCCGTACCGCACGCGACGATGACGACCTTGTCGATCTCACGCAGCTCGGCGGCGGAGATCCGGACCTCGTCGAGGGTCAGCGAGCCGTTCGCGTCGATACGGCCGAGCAGGGTGTCGGCGACCGCCTTGGGCTGCTCGGCGATCTCCTTGAGCATGAAGTAGTCGTAGCCCCCCTTCTCCGCTGCCGACGCGTCCCAGTCGACGTGGTACGAGCGGACGTCCGCCGGAGCGCCGTCGAAGCCCGTCACCGTCACGCCGTCCCGGCGCAGCTCCACCACCTGGTCCTGGCCCAGCTCGATCGCGGAACGCGTGTGGGCGATGAACGCGGCGACGTCCGAGGCGAGAAAGGCCTCGCCCTCTCCGACGCCCACCACGAGCGGGGAGTTCCGGCGTGCGCCGACGACCACGTCCGGATCGTCGGCGTGCACCGCGACCAGCGTGAACGCGCCCTCCAGCCGCCGGCACACCAGCCGCATCGCCTCGGCGAGGTCGGCGGTGCCGGAGAACTCCTCGGCGAGCAGGTGCGCGACCACCTCGGTGTCCGTCTCGGAGGCGAGGTCGTGCCCGCGCTCGGCCAACTCAGCGCGCAGCGCGGCGAAGTTCTCGATGATCCCGTTGTGGACGACGGCGACCCGGCCCGCGTTGTCCAGGTGCGGGTGCGCGTTGGCGTCCGTCGGCCCGCCGTGCGTGGCCCACCGGGTGTGCCCGATGCAGGTGCCACCGGCCGGCAGCGGCCGCTCCGTCAGCTCCTTCTCCAGGTTGACCAGCTTCCCGGCCTTCTTCGCCGAGGCGAGCCCGCCGTCCGCGAGCACGGCGACGCCCGCCGAGTCGTACCCGCGGTACTCCAGCCGCTTGAGCCCGGCGACCACCACATCGAGCGCCGACTGCGCCCCCACGTATCCCACGATTCCGCACATGAGCGGCAGCCTAAGCGCCGACCCCCGCCCGAACACGGCTCAGCGTGCCCGAAATCGGAAATCATCCAGCCCCTGCGCACCGCGATCCACGCCCCACCGGGCCGCCGGGCCGGCGGACCGAAGAGCGGCGGAGTCGTCCTGTCCTTCGCATGCTCAGAACCCCACGTGACCGACCCCACCCCCCACCCCGTTCAAACTCCGTTAACAATGGAATGTGATCTCTCCGGTCTCCCCGATGCCCCGGAGCGCCCACCGGCACAGGCCGGAGGCGACTCCCTACGTCGACCTCACCCGCTCCGAGTGGAGCGCGCTGCGCGACAAGACGCCGTTGCCGCTCACCGCCGAGGAGGTCGAGAAGCTGCGCGGCCTCGGCGACGTGATCGACCTCGACGAGGTGCGGGACATCTATCTCCCGCTGTCCCGGCTGCTCAATCTGTACGTCGGTGCCACGGACGGCCTCAGGGGCGCCCTGAACACCTTCCTCGGCGAGCAGGGCTCCCAGTCCGGCACCCCGTTCGTCATAGGCGTCGCCGGTTCGGTGGCCGTCGGGAAGTCCACCGTCGCCCGGCTCCTGCAGGCCCTGCTCTCCCGCTGGCCGGAGCACCCCCGCGTCGAGCTGGTGACCACGGACGGCTTCCTGCTCCCCACCAGGGAGCTCGAAGCCCGCGGCCTGATGTCCCGCAAGGGCTTCCCCGAGTCGTACGACCGCCGGGCCCTGACCCGCTTCGTCGCCGACATCAAGGCCGGCAAGGACGTGGTCACCGCCCCCGTCTACTCCCACCTCATCTACGACATCGTGCCGGACCGGAAGCTCACCGTCCGCCGGCCGGACATCCTCATCGTCGAGGGCCTCAACGTCCTCCAGCCCGCCCTCCCCGGTCAGGACGGCCGCACCCGGGTCGGTCTCGCCGACTACTTCGACTTCAGCGTGTACGTCGACGCGAGCACCGAGGACATCGAGCGCTGGTACCTCAACCGGTTCCGCAAGCTGCGCGCGACCGCCTTCCAGAACCCGGACTCGTACTTCCGCAAGTACACCCAGGTGTCCGAGGAGGAGGCCGTCGACTACGCCCGCGGCCTCTGGCGGACCATCAACAAGCCCAACCTGGTGGAGAACATCGCCCCGACCCGCGGCCGCGCCGCCCTGGTCGTCCGCAAGGGACCGGACCACAAGGTGCAGCGACTGCGGCTCCGCAAGCTCTAGAGCGCCTGTTAAAAAGGCGTCATGCTGCATCTGCGCCTGATCACCCCGGCCGACCGCACGGACGACGCGGTCCGTCTGATCGAGGCGACCGTGGGCACCGCGCACCTGGTCGTGCTGCCGGGCGCGGCCCGCGACCCGGCCGGGGACGTCGTGATGTGCGACGTGGCCCGCGAGGCCGGTGACGAACTCATCCGCGGGCTGCGGGCGTTGGACCTCGACCGCACCGGCTCGATCGCGGTCCAGGACATCGACCTGAGCCTGTCCCACCATGCCGACAAGGCCGAGGCGGAGGCCCCGGGCGAGGGCGCCGACGCGGTGCTGTGGGAGGGGCTGACCGAGGCGACCCACGAGGAGTCGACGCTGTCGGTCACCTACGTCGCCTTCATCACCCTGGCCACGATGATCGCGGCCTGCGGTGTCGTCCTGGACAACGCGATCCTGATCGTGGGCGCGATGGCGGTGGGTCCGGAGTTCGGCCCGCTGGCCGGCCTGTGCACGGCACTGGTGCGGCGCCGGCCCCGCCTGGCGGTGCGCTCCGTCGTCGCGCTGCTGGTCGGCTTCGCGGTGGCGATGCTCGTGACGGTGGGCTTCACCTGTCTCATGGACGGCCTCGGCCTGTTCACGAGGGTGCAGCTGGAGGCGGAACGCCCGAACACCAACTTCATCTACCGCCCCGACGCCTTCTCGTTCGTCGTCGCGGTCCTGGCCGGCATCGCCGGCATACTCTCCCTGACCTCGGCGAAGTCCGGTGCCCTGGTGGGTGTCGCCATCTCGGTGACGACGGTCCCGGCTGCCGCGAACGCGGCCGTGGCCTTCGCCTTCACGGAGTACCGCCAGGCATGGGGTTCCTCGGAACAACTGCTGCTGAACCTGCTGGGGATCGTGCTGGCGGGAACGCTGACGCTGCTGGCCCAGAAGTGGTTCTGGGCCAGCCGGCGTGCGCGCACGGCGAAGGCGGGCGGTTCCTAGAACCGCCGCTCGCAGTTCGTGATGGTGTCGCCGGAGTCGGCGAACACCGTGTCCGTGCCGCCTCCGCAGTCCACCGTGTCACCGCCGGTGTTGTCCTCCACGCCGACCGTGTCGCTGCGGCCGTTGGTCTTCACGCTGTCGGTGCCCGTACCGGCATCGGCGGTGGTGCTGACATTGGCGGTGGAGCCGTCGAAGCTGTCGTTCCCGTCGCCCAGCTGTACCGCGAGCCGGGTGACCGTGGCGGCGCTGCCGCAGTCCGCGGTGTTGGCGTCCACCCGGGTACAGCCCGGGCCGATCGCGATGCCCGTGGTGTCCGTGAGGATCAGCCGGCCGGTGGATGTGCTGGCCGTGACCACGTTGTTCACTCCGGTACGCGCCTGGAGTCCGACCAGGCCGCCGAAGATGCGGAACGCCGTGGAGCCCGGTGGCTGGGCGGCGGCGGCCGGGGTGGCGGACGAGGTGACGACGAGGCCCGCGACCAGAACCGGACCGGCCGCTCGCTTCAGGAGGGTGCTCACGATCTTCATGCTGTGTTTCTCTTCCGTCGAGGGGGTGCCGCACAGAGCGGCCTCGACGCAAGAGAAACAGTCAGTGATCGGTCACGCACTTTTTGCTACGCCCTGAGGCTCAACCCAGCGCCGACTTCACCGCGTCGGCCAGCCGCCCCGCCACCGACCGGGCCTGCTCGATGTCGGCCGCCTCGACCATCACCCGCACCAGCGGCTCCGTGCCCGACGGGCGAAGCAGCACCCGCCCGGTCTCCCCGAGCTCCCGCTCCGCCTCGGCGACCGCCGCCGCCAGGTCCGCGGAGGTCCTCACCCGCGACCTGTCGACGTCCGGCACGTTGATCAGCACCTGCGGCAGCCGCTCCATCACGCCCGCCAGCTCCCGCAGCGACCGCCCGGTCTCGGCGACCCGCGCCGCCAGCAGCAGCCCGGTCAGCGTGCCGTCACCGGTCGTCGCGTGGTCGAGGATGATGACGTGGCCGGACTGCTCGCCGCCGAGGGCGTAGCCGTGCTCCTTCATCTCCTCCAGCACGTACCGGTCGCCGACCGCGGTCTGCACGAGGTGCAGCCCCTCCCGCTCCAGCGCCAGCTTGAAGCCGAGGTTGGACATGACGGTGGCGACGACGGTGTCGGCGCGCAGCGCGCCCCGCTCCCGCATGGCGAGGGCGAGCACGGCCATGATCTGGTCGCCGTCGACCTCCTCGCCGGTGTGGTCGACGGCCAGGCAGCGGTCCGCGTCCCCGTCGTGCGCGATGCCGAAGTCCGCGCCGTGCTCGACGACCGCGGCCTTGAGCTTGCCGAGGTGGGTCGAGCCGCAACCGTCGTTGATGTTGAGCCCGTCCGGCTCCGCGCCGATGGTGACGAGCTCGGCACCGGCCCGGCGGAACGCCTCCGGCGAGACCCCCGCGGCCGCGCCGTGCGCCTCGTCCAGGACGATCTTCAGCCCGTCCAGCCGGTTCGGGAGCACGCCGAGGAGATGGGTGACGTACTGCTCGAAGCCCTCGTCGTACGACCGCACCCGCCCCACGCCCGCGCCCGTCGGCCGCTCCCACGGCTCGCCGTGCCGGTGGGACTCGTACACCGACTCGATGCGGTCCTCCAGCTCGTCGTCGAGCTTGTGACCGCCACGGGCGAGGAACTTGATGCCGTTGTCGGGCATGGCGTTGTGGCTGGCGGAGAGCATGACGCCGAGGTCGGCGCCGAGCGCGCCGGTCAGGAACGCGACCGCCGGTGTCGGGAGGACGCCCACGCTCAGGACGTCGACGCCGGCGCTGGCCAGGCCCGCGACCACGGCGGCCTCCAGGAACTCCCCGGACGCACGCGGATCCCGTCCGACGACCGCCGTCGGCCGGTGGCCCTCGAACGTGCCCGCCTCGGCCAGCACGTGCGCCGCCGCGACGGACAGGCCGAGCGCCATCTCGGCGGTCAGGTCCGCGTTGGCGACACCGCGCACGCCGTCCGTACCGAAGAGTCGTCCCACTTGTCCTCCTGAAGAAGCGTCTTTGCTGCCAGGAAATGATGACAGGCGCTTAGTCATGCGATCACACCAGCCTTTGAGCGTCTTGTGTCGTTATACGCCCTTGACCGGGATAAACGAACGCCCCGGTGGCACATGTGGCGTGCCGCCGGGGCGTTCGGAGTACGTGCAGGCAGCTGGTGATTAGCGCTTGCTGTACTGCGGGGCCTTGCGGGCCTTCTTCAGACCGGCCTTCTTGCGCTCGACCGCACGGTCGTCGCGCTTGAGGAAGCCGGCCTTCTTGAGCGGGCCGCGGTTGTTGTCGACGTCGGCCTCGTTCAGCGCGCGGGCGACACCGAGACGGAGCGCACCGGCCTGACCGGAGACACCGCCACCGGCGATGCGGGCGACGACGTCGTAACGGCCCTCGAGCTCGAGCACCTTGAAGGGCTCGTTGACTTCCTGCTGGTGCACCTTGTTCGGGAAGTAGTCCTCGAGGGTGCGGCCGTTGATCTTCCACTTGCCGGTGCCCGGGACGATCCGGACGCGGGCGATGGCGTTCTTGCGACGGCCCAGGCCGGCGGCCGGCTGCGGGTCGCCGAAGCGGGACGCGAGGGACTCGGAGGTGTACTCGCCCTCGACGGGGACGTCCGACTCCGTGGTGTAGCTGTCGATGTCAAGCTCTTCGAGCGGCTGCTCGGCAGTGGTCTCGGCCACGATGCTCCTCAGATTCTCTTCAGTCTTAGGGGGTGGCCGGGATTACTGCGCGACCTGGGTGATCTCGAACGGAACCGGCTGCTGGGCAGCGTGCGGGTGGTTCTCGCCGCGGTAGACCTTCAGCTTGGTGAGCATCTGACGGCCCAGGGTGTTCTTGGGGAGCATGCCCTTGACGGCCTTCTCGATGGCCTTCTCGGGGTTCTTGTCCAGCAGCTCGTCGTAGCGGACGGAGCGCAGACCGCCCGGGTAGCCGGAGTGGCGGTAGGCCATCTTCTGGGTCCGCTTGTTGCCGGACAGGTGCACCTTGTCGGCGTTGATGATGATGACGAAGTCACCAGCGTCGACGTGCGGCGCGTAGATCGGCTTGTGCTTGCCGCGCAGAAGGGTCGCGGCGGTGGTGGCGAGACGACCCAGGACGATGTCCTGAGCGTCAATGACGTGCCACTGGCGAGTCACATCGCCGGGCTTGGGGCTGTACGTACGCACTTCGCAGCCTTCTTCTTCAGTGGATGGGTGCTGACACATGGCATCACTGAAGCGATCGTGCAGCTGGGGACGACAATGCCGGGGACGCTGCCCGTATGCCGCCCACTGGTAACTGCTCCAGGGAACCTAGGTAGAGGCCACTCCCGTGAGAATGAGCGGACCAATACACAACGAAGGGCAAGCGTACAAGGGTGGCCCCTGACGGGTCAAAACGAGCTCCCGCCGGCATCCGGACGAGCCGTCGCCGACCGCGGCGGGAAATCCCGGGAGCACGGCCGTACCAGGATGCGCCGTCCTGCCCCCAAAGGTCCCCCGAAAGCCCCCCGCAGGTCCCCGGTCTCCGTTCGTACAGTCGCACCGGCACCCCCCGGCCCCCGTCTAAGATGCGCCCCATGAGTTATGGGCAGGGGGGACCTCAGTCCCAGTGGGATCCGTGGAAACCGCAGTCTCAGCAGCCCTGGAGCAGCGGGGCCGGCCAGACCCCGGACTGGGCATCGCTCGCCGAGGCGTCGGAGACGCGGAACAAGCGGCGCAGAGTGCTGTTCATCGGCGGCGGCGTGGTCGCCACGCTGGCGATCGGCACCGCCGTCGCCATGGCCGTGGTGTCCGCCAGCGGTGACAACAAGGCCTCCGGCACGCCCACCAACCTGCCGGCCAGCGCCTCGCTGCCCAGCGACACGTCCGGCTCGGTGCCGTCCTTCGCCCCGACCAGCGCGCCGCCGCCGCTGGACCCGGAGGAGTTCATATCGAGCGTGCAGAAGGACACGGCTCCGCTGAGCGCCGCGACCCTCTTCCCGGGCACCCAGCTGACCATGGGCGAGACCGTCTACAAGAAGGGCGCCACGGCCGACACGAAGAAGTGCGCCACGGCCGCCAAGGGCTCCCTCCCGACCGTCCTCGACAAGGACGGCTGCACCCGTCTGCTGCGGGTCACCTACTCCAAGGACGGCGTCGCGGTCACGGTCGGCGTGGCCGTCTTCAACACCGAGGCGCAGGCGGCCAAGGCCAAGACCGACGCCGACAAGAAGGGCTTCGTGACCGCCCTGGCCGGCTCCGGCGTCAAGACCTTCTGCGACTCCGGCGTCTGCCGTACGACGACCAATTCGTACGGCCGCTACGCGTACTTCACCACCGCCGGATTCCTGAACGGCAAGGACGTCACCACCAAGGACACCAAGGTCTTCCAGGCCGGCGACGACCTGGCGGAGTTCACCTTCCGCCAGATCCACCGCCGCGGCGAGGCCCAGGCGTCGGCGGCCGCCGACCGGTGACGCATCCAGGGGCGCGTGAGAGTCTCCCCCCGCTGGCCGGTGATCAAGGAGTTCACCGGCCGGCGAACCCATGGGGGGACCCACTCATGACGCACACGTCCAGACGCAGGCTGCTCACCGGCGCGGCCGGTCTCGGCGGCACAGCCCTCGCCGCCTCCGTCGTCACCGCAACCCCGGCGGCCGCCGCCTCGGGCACCGTCGTCGAACCGGCGTAGCGCCGTGCAGAGGCGGAGGCTGATCCGGCTGACCGGGGCGGCCGCGGTGGGGGTGGCGGCCGCGGCCCCGCTGGCGGTGTGGGCCTGGCCCGACGGGAACGGGACGGGCGGGCCGAGGACTGTGCCGACCGATCTGCGCGCCCGGGACCCGCAGGCGACGGCCGCCGCGTGCCGGGTGTACGCGATGCTGGCGGGCCTGGAGAACGACGCCCGGCGCGGCAGGCCGAGCCGTACGGTGATCGGCCAGCACGTGGAGCTGCAGAACGAGCGGTACAACCCGTCGTACGGCGACTACCGGGGCACGAAGCAGCCGGGCTACTACTACAAGAAGGTCCACGACATCACCGGCCGGCTGCCCGGCTTCGTGGAGCTGGACCTCGGTCCCGGCTACGGACAGCCGGGCTGGGCGGTGGGCACGGCACGCTCGTACAACAAGGCCTGGCCCGCCTGCCGCCCCTACTGGGGGTACATAGAGGACGCGGTGGACCTCGCCGTCGGCGTGTGGGCGGGACTGCCCCGGGCGGTCGACGGTTCCTACCGGACCTCTGGCACGCATCGGGAGTGCGCGGCACACGCGGACGTGTCCCTGCCGCACAACGGAGGCCGTCCGGCCGGTCTGGTCGGCTTCTCCTTCCACCAGCCCTACCCGGGCAGCCCGGTCAAGGGCTTCGCCCAGACGCTGCACGCCAACTCCCCCGGCGCGAAGGACCCCGGCTGGTTCGGCCGGGTGGTCACCGACGGCACCGCCGAGCACCAGGCCCTCCTGCACGACCTCGACTTCCTCGCGGACCACATCGGCTACCTCGCCGGCCAGGGAGTGCCGGTGCTGCTGCGGCCGTACCACGAGATGAACGCGGCCCCGGGGCACGGTTTCTGGTGGGCGGGGCAGGATCCGTCCACGTACCGAAGGCTGTGGCGGCTGACCTACGACTACCTGGTGAACCGGCGCGGGCTGCACAACCTGCTCTTCGTGTGGTCGCCGAACTCCTGGGACGGGGGCTACGGCCGCTCGCCCGCCAAGTACTACCCCGGCGGGGACTGCGTCGACGTCGTGGGCGTCGACGCCTACAGCGACACCCCGGCGAAGCCGCTCGGCAATGGCGCATGGACCGAGATCTGGTACCGCGGGCTGGAGGAGTTCGACCGGCCCCGCGTCGTCGCCGAGTCCTTCTACGTCCCTCTGAACGCGGCCCAGCCCCGGACCCTCACGCGGACCCCGTGGGTCATGTGGACGGTGTGGGGTCAATCACTCACGTACGACAACGTCTCCGCCCCGCGGGCGAAGAACACGACGGGCGACGTCAAACTGACCTATGGATCTTCGAAGTTGATTACCGGCGGCCATCGAATCCAAGTCGATGACACCGAGCGAAGATCACCACACAAGGCGTAACTTGATTAACTTTTGAACACATCCTCCTCACAAGCGTTCCCTGTATCGCCCATGCATGCGAGGATCCGGTGTCTATTCGGTCAGTGCCGCGGGCGCCTGGGGGGGCATCTGAGCGGCAGTGATCGTGGCGCCGAAGAAGGCGTTGAGGGGGATGGACCCGGAACAACCCAGCCGCCAGGCACTGCTCACGCGTGCCGTAGCCCAGATCCGTCGTTGCCTCAACGCACCATCGATTACACGGGAGTTCCGCAGTCGTCATGGCATCGACACTGGTCGACGGGGGTGTGCCGCATTCGCGGCACAATGAAAAGCTGGCCAAGCGCACCGCGGCGTGGAAGCCGGGAATCCTCCCCTTTCTACTGCCTTTCGTTTTCCTGGTGGTGTTCGGGCTGTGGAGCTTCCGGCCCAGTACCTCCCTGCTGAGCTGGATCCTGACCGTCGTCTGGTCCCTGCCGGTGGCCGGTGTGCTGGTCGGCATCCAGGGCGCCCTGCTGATCCGCCGCCGGGTCCGCAAGAGCGACCGGATGATCCCGCCCGCACCGGCCGAACAGGACTTCCTGATCGTGCTGTGCCCGACCATCGGCCGCAACGACACCTACCCGGCCCTCGAGCGTTCGATCCTCTCGTACGTCGATCACCTGCCCGAGTGGTTCCCGTACATGCGCGTCGACATCCTCACCGAGGAGGGCTGCGAGGCGGCCGCGGACATCGACCGGCTCGCCGACTCCCACCCGCTGATCCGGGTGATCACGGTGCCCAAGGACTACGTCCCGGCCAACGGCACCCGTTTCAAGGCCCGCGCCAACCACTACGCCCACGAGCTGCGCATAGCGGAGGGCGAGGCCCTCGACTACGTCTGGGTGCTGCACATGGACGACGACACCGGCGTCGGCCCTGACACCGCGTCCTCGCTCGCCCAGTTCATCAACCGCCAGCGCCGCGCTCACCCCGACGAGGCCAAGCACATGGCCCAGGGCATCCTCACGTATCCGCGTGAGAACGCGGTCAACAAGTTCACCTGGCTCGCCGACGCAGTGCGCCCCGCCGACGACATCGCCCGCTTCCGTGCGCTGACCGGGATGGGCACCCCGGCCGCCGGCGTGCACGGCGAGCTGCTGGTACTACGCGCGTCCATCGAGGCCGAGATCGGCTGGGACTTCGGCCCCAAGGAGATCGTCGAGGACGCCCGGCTCGCCCTGACCTTCTGCCGTAAGTACCCGGGCCGCAGCGACTGGTTCAACGGCCGCTGCTACGGCGCCTCTCCCGCGACCGCGGCCGACTTCGTCAAGCAGCGGGACCGCTGGGCCTGGGGCCTGGTGGCCCTCTGCTTCAACAGGGCCGTGCCGTTGCGCTACCGCTGGTTCCTGTCGATCTGCGTGACCACCTGGATCCTCGGCCCGCTCCAGCACATCGGCGCCGTACTCCTCATCGGCTGGCTCTTCAACGACATGAACACCTCGCCCGTGACCCAGTCCGTCACCATCCTGTGGGCCTTCAACTTCGCGTACGTCATCTGGACCTACTGGGAGGGACTGCGGCTGAACGCGCTGGCGTCGGTCAGCGGTCGGCGCAAGTGGTGGGAGCCGATCGTTGTGGTCGCGCTCATCCCCGTCTTCTCCGTGATGGAAGGGCTCGGCGGCTTCAAGGGCTTCCTGAAGTTCGTCCGGCGCGAGGAGAACAAGTTCGTCGTGATCGCCAAGCCCGCCTAGTCGCCCGGAAGACAACCACTGACATGCGTTCACGACTGCCCCTGCTTGCCATTTTCCCGGTGACCGTCCTCACCATCGTCCTCGGCAGCCCCTTCATCCTCGGCAACCACCCGGTGCGCTGGGAGTCGGGCTCGGCCCTGCCCAAGGTCGTGATCGGCGACGAGAAGGACTCCTCGACCTCGTCCGGCCACAAGTCCGGAACGGCGACGGCCTCCTCCCCCTCCGGTTCCGCGTCCTCCGCCGCCGACGCCCTCCAGGTCGCCAAGCCCTGGAAGCAGGGCATGGCGCAGTGGGGCGTACAGCTCTACTGGGAGGAGGAGAAGACGAAACGGTCGGACACGTTCATCGAGAAGCAGGCCCGTAAACAGGCCGAGTACCTCATCGGCCTGGGCGCCAACTCGGTCTCCGTCTCCTTCCCCTTCTTCATCCAGAACTCCACCTCCGACACGCTCTCGGCCGGTGCCAAGACGCCCTCCCCGGAGCGGCTCCAGAAGGTGCTGAAGGTGTTCAAGGACGCCGGATTCCGCACCCAGGTCCGCCCGATCCTGGACGAGGGGACCCTCAAGCCGACCAAGCACTGGCGCGGTGACATCGACCCCGCCTCCCGCTCCGCCTGGTTCGCCTCGTACAAGAAGTTCCTCACCCCGTACCTCCGGGCCGCCGACGACGCGAAGACCAACACCTTCGTGATCGGTACCGAGCTGAACTCCCTGGAGGGCGACGTGGGCTGGGAGCCCCTGGTCTCCTACACCGAGAAGAACTTCTCCGGCGAGGTCTCCTACAACGCCAACTGGGACAACTACGTCACCGGCCGGATCAACATGCCGGTCAACCACCTCGGCGTCGACGCCTACTTCCCGGTCAAGGTGCCGGACACGGCACCCGTCTCGGCCCTGGTCAAGGGCTGGAACACTTGGCTGGACCGCAAGGCCACCGGCCCGCTGCCCAAGATCCTCGTCTCCGAGACCGGCATCGGCGCCATGAACGGCGCCTACCACGCCCCCGGCGACTTCTATGCCCGGCGGGCCGTCAACCCGCACGTGCAGGCCAACTGGTACAAGGCGGTCTGCCAGGTCGTCCAGGAGCGCAAGATGCAGGGCATCTACTGGTGGTCGCTCTGGTTCGACGACGACCCGAACACCAAGCCCGACGACAAGGTTGCCTCCCGGCTCGACTTCGCCGGACGTCCCCTCTCCGAGGCGGCCATCAAGTCCTGCTTCACCTCTGACTACGCGGGACCCGGCACCGCCACCACCAACTGACCGAGCGGAGGCAGTCATGCAAGAAGCCATCATCCTGGTCGGCGGCAAGGGAACGCGCCTGCGCCCGCTGACCAACCACACCCCGAAGCCACTGCTCAACGTGGCGGGCACCTCCTTCATCCGGCACCAGATCGCCAAGCTGATGGACGCCGGCGTCGAGCATGTGGTGTTCGCCACCTCGTACCTCGCCCGCCTCTTCGAGGAGGAGTTCAGGGACTTCTCCCAGGACCTGGCGATCTCCTACGCCGTCGAGGAGGTCCCGCTCGGCACGGGCGGCGCGATCCGCAACGCCGGGCGCCTGCTGCGCGGCACCTCGGCCGACGCGCCGGTGCTGATCCTCAACGGCGACATCCTGTCCGGCGTGGACCTGCCTGCCGTCCTGGAGTGGCACCAGGCACACGACGCCGACGTGACCCTGCACCTCACCCGGGTCCCCGACCCGCGCGCCTTCGGTCTGGTCCCCACCGACGAGTCCGGCCGGGTGCTCTCCTTCCTGGAGAAGCCCAAGACGCCCGAGGAGTGCGTCACCGACCAGATCAACGCCGGCTGCTACGTCTTCCGCCGGTCCGTGCTGGACGCCATCCCGGCCGACCGGGAGGTCTCGGTCGAGCAGACGACCTTCCCGCAGCTGGTCGCCGCGGGCCGGCGCGTGTTCGGCCACACCACGGAGGACTACTGGCGAGACCTCGGCACCCCGCTGGCCTTCGTCCACGGCTCCGCGGACCTGGTCACCGGCGCGGCGGCCTCGCCCCTGGTGGCGGCGCCCGGCGACGCCCTGATCCATCGCACGGCCACCGTCGACCCGACCGCCCGGGTCACGGGCGGCTCGACGATCGGCCCGCACGCCGTCATCGGCCCGCACGCGCTCGTCGACCGTTCCATCATCGGCGCGCACGTCACCGTGGCCGAGGGCGCGCAGATCCACGAGTCCGTGGTCGACCATGACTCCTCGATCGGCAGCGAATCGTTTCTTCGTGAGGCCGTGGTGGGCTGCCACTCGCATGTCGGCGCGCAGAACGAGCTCCCCGCCCAGCTACGGCTGTCGTGCGGCATCCGCATCCCCGCCCAAGGTGTGCGCGTCAGCGGTACGGCTGTCGCCTGCCCGACGGTCCATTGAAGTCGCCGGCCAGCCCGGACAGTTACTGGAGAACCGTGACCCGCCATCGTTCATCGGCCGCCGACGCCCAGCCGGAGCGTCTGCGCAAGTACCGGCCGGACATTCAGGGCCTGCGTGCCGTGGCCATCATGATGGTCGTCAGCATGCACTGCGGCATCCTCGACATCCACGGCGGCGTGGATGTCTCCTTCGTGCTGAGCGGCTTCCTCATCGGCAGCCAGCTCCTGGCCGAGATCGACAAGACCGGCAAGGTGTCCCTCACCAAGTTCTGGGCCCGCCGGTTCCGGCGACTCGCGCCGGGCACGGCCATCACCATCACGGCCACCGCCATCGTGTCCTGGATCTACGTCAGCCCGTTCCGCTTCCGGGACTACATGACGGACGGACTCAGCGCGTCGGTGAGCCTGATCAACTGGCGTCTCGCCGAGAACGGCACCGACTACTTCGCCAACGACGGCAGCCAGTCCCCGTACCAGCACTTCTGGTCGCTGGGCATCGAGGAGCAGTTCTACCTGCTCGCCCCGATCATGCTGGTCGTCATGGTCTGGCTCAGCAAGCTGATCTTCCGCAACCGCGTCCTGGTGGCGGTGTTCCTGACGGCCGTGATCGGCGGCTCGTTCTACCTGGGCTACACGATGACCACGTCGAACCAGCCCATGGCCTACTTCAGCACCACCACCCGCATCTGGGAGCTGGCCTTCGGCGTCCTGCTCGCCCTCGGCGCCCAGTTGCTGTCCCGCATGAACACCGGGCTGGCAGGCGTCATCACCTGGCTGGGCCTGGGCACCCTCCTCGTCACCGGCCTCCTCATCACCAAGCACACCCCGCTGCCGGGCTACGCGGTGGCCGGGCCGCTGCTGGGCGCCGGCATGATCATCGCCGGTGGCTGTGCCAACCCGAGCTTCGGCGCCGAGAAGCTCCTCGACAATCCGATCTTCAACTTCATCGGGAACGTCAGCTACGGCTGGTACCTCCTGCACTGGCCGCTCCTGATCCTCTTCCCCAGCATGATCGACCGCGAGTTCGGCTACTCCGACCGTTTCCGGGTCGCGGTCTTCTCCTTCCTGCTGGCGATCCTCATGCACTACCTGATCGAGAAGCGGTTCAGGGAGAACGTGAAGCTGGTCGCCATCCCCTGGCGGGGTGTGGTCACCGGGGGTGCGCTGACCGCCTCCACCGTCGCCGCCATGGTCGTCGCCCTGCACGTGATCCCACTCAACCTGGCCGTCGGTTCCACCGGGAGCAGCGCCGCGGCCCTGGGCTACCAGGGCACCGCCTCCGTACAGGAGGCCGTGGCCAAGCGGGCCAAGCCCGACATCACCCAGGACAACCTGCTGAAGTCGCCGAAGGACCAGACCACACACGGCTGCATCGACAACCTCGAGCCCACGAAGTTCGTCATGCGCGACGACTGCGTCATCGGTGACCCGGAGGGCAAGCAGACGGTCGTCGTCTTCGGCGACTCCCACTCCTGGCAGTGGGGCAACGCCTTCCAGGGGCTCGGCGAGAACCTGCACGCGAAGATCGTGACCGTGGCGAAGGGCGGCTGCAGTCCCGAGGACTACAAGATCACCCGCGCGGACCTCGGGCGTGACTACACCGAGTGCACCAGCTGGCGGAAGTCGGCCCTGGCCTACATCGGTGAGCTCAAGCCTGATGTCGTCGTCGTCGCGAACCGTGTCCAGCCGACCGTCACCCGCTCGGGCGCCGAGGAGACCTTCAAGGCACTCAAGGCCACCGGCGCCAAGCTGGTGTACCTGACGGACACGCCGTACCCGGGCTTCAGCGTCCCGGACTGCCTGGCCGAGCAGGCCAAGGACCTGGCGTCGTGCACCGCGAAGTCCGACAAGGTCGTCGACCACCCGGTGAACCGCGCCCTGGAACGCGACGTGGCCGAGGAGAACGGGGCCAAGGTGATCGACACCGTCTCCGCCTTCTGCTCGGACGGCTACTGTCCCGCGGTCATCGGTGGCACGGTGGTCTACTTCGACTACAGCCACATGACGGGCAGCTACGCCAAGTCACTCGTGCCCTTCCTGCAGCCGACCTTCAAGAAGATCCTGGCCGGCTGACCCCTCAGACCGTCCGCACCCGTACCCGGCGAGCCTGCCGCTGCCTCTCCAGCAGTTGGCCGGCCGCCGGGTACGCGACCTCCTCCAGGGTCAGCCCGTGCGGTCGTACGACGTGCACGGCGCTGTCCCGCACCCCCGCGTCCAGCACCTTCCGCGGCCACTCCACACCCCGGTGCCCGTCTCCCACGAACAGCAGCGCGCCGACCATCGACCGCACCTGGTTGTGGCAGAAGGCGTCGGCCCGGACCTCGATCTCCACGACCCCGTCGGCGCGCCGGGTCACCCCGAAGCCGAGGATCTCCCGGATCGTCGTCGCCCCCTCGCGCTTCTTCGCGTAGGCGGCGAAGTCGTGCTCCCCCACCAGCGACTTCGCGGCGGCGTCCATCACGTCGACGTCCAGCTCCCAGTCGTGCCACAGCACGTGGTTGCGCAGCAGCGGGTCCACGCCGCCCGGCCGGTCCCCGACCCGGTACACGTACCGCCGCCACAGCGCCGCGAACCGCGCGTTGAACCCCGCCGGCGCCTCGCCGACCGACCACACCCGCACGTCCTTCGGCAACCGCCCCGCCAGCCGCTTCAGCAGCTTCTCCCGCTGCTCCTCCCACACCCCGGCCGGCAGATCGACGTGCGCCACCTGCCCCCGCGCATGCACTCCGGCGTCCGTCCGCCCGGCCACGGTCAGCTCGTACACCGCGCCCTGCGACCGCGTGACGATCCGCAGCGCGTCCTCGATCTCCCCCTGCACGGTCCGCTTCCCGCCGGCCTGCTTGGCCCAGCCGTGGAAGTGGGTCCCGTCGTAGGACAGGTCGAGACGGATACGCACATGGCCGGGCTGAACGTCGTCACTCACAGGAGAATCCTCTCAGGGCAAGAAAGCGGGCCCGCCCCTCGAAGGGAACGGGCCCACTGACGCGCCCCGTAAGGGGCGCGGGGAACTGCGCGACCAGCCACGACGGACCGGCAGCCAAAGGACGGCTTACGCCTCCTTCGACTCCTCGGCAGCCTCGTCGGCCGGAGCCTCGTCGGCCTTGGTCTCCTCGACCTTGGCCTCCTCGGTCTCCTTGACCGCACGCTTCGTCGCGGCCTCGGCCTCACCGGTCGCCTGCTGGGCGACGGTCAGCGCCTCCACCAGCTCGATGACAGCCATGGGCGCGTTGTCGCCACGACGGTTACCGATCTTGGTGATGCGGGTGTAGCCACCGGGACGGTTCTCGTACCGCGGGCCGATCTCGGTGAAGAGCGTGTGCACGATGCTCTTGTCCGTGATGACCTGGAGCACCTGACGGCGGTTGTGAAGGTCGCCCTTCTTCGCCTTGGTGACCAGACGCTCGGCGTACGGACGCAGGCGGCGCGCCTTCGCCTCGGTGGTGGTGATACGGCCGTGCTCGAAGAGCGACTTCGCGAGGTTCGCGAGGAGCAGCTTCTCGTGCGCGGCGCTGCCGCCCAGACGGGCACCCTTGGTGGGCTTCGGCATGGTTCTTCTCCTGTGTGTCTGCCCCGGCCGTGTCAGGTACCGGGGTCAGTATCCGAGCGGGCGGTCGCCCGTCGGAGATCCGGGGTTCTCTTCAACCCCGGAGGGTCCGCGTCCCCGAAGGGGCGCTGGGGGTACCCCTGGCCGAAGGCCGGGGGAGGAACTGCGCGACCAGCCGCAGCGGGCGCGCAGCCGCAGAACCGGCCTCCTCGCGGAGTGCTCAGTACTGCTCGGTCTCCACGAAGCCCGCGTCCGCGTCGTCGTCCGCGCCGAACGCGTCCGCCGCAGCGGTGGGGTCGAATCCGGGCGGGCTGTCCTTGAGGGCCAGGCCCATGCCGGCCAGCTTCGCCTTGACCTCGTCGATGGACTTCGCACCGAAGTTGCGGATGTCCAGGAGGTCCGCCTCGGAGCGCGCCACGAGCTCACCCACGGAGTGGATGCCCTCACGCTTGAGGCAGTTGTAGGAACGGACGGTCAGCTCGAGCTCCTCGATCGGGAGCGCGAGGTCGGCCGCCAGCGCCGCGTCCGTCGGGGACGGGCCCATGTCGATGCCCTCGGCGTCGATGTTCAGCTCGCGGGCGAGACCGAACAGCTCGACCAGGGTCTTGCCGGCCGACGCCATGGCGTCACGCGGCCGCATGGCCTGCTTCGTCTCGACGTCGACGATCAGCTTGTCGAAGTCGGTGCGCTGCTCGACACGGGTCGCCTCGACCTTGTACGTGACCTTGAGCACCGGCGAGTAGATGGAGTCGACCGGGATACGGCCGATCTCCTGGCCCACCTGCTTGTTCTGCACGGCGGAGACGTAACCGCGGCCACGCTCGACCGTCAGCTCCATCTCCAGCTTGCCCTTGCCGTTGAGCGTGGCGAGGACGAGGTCGGGGTTGTGCACCTCGACACCGGCCGGGGGCGCGATGTCGGCGGCGGTGACCAGACCCGGGCCCTGCTTGCGCAGGTACATCACGACCGGCTCGTCGTGCTCCGAGGAGACGACCAGCTGCTTGATGTTGAGGATCAGGTCGGTGACGTCCTCCTTGACGCCCGGCACGGTGGTGAACTCGTGCAGCACGCCGTCGATCCGGATCGACGTGACAGCCGCGCCGGGGATCGAGGACAGGAGGGTACGGCGGAGGGAGTTGCCGAGGGTGTAGCCGAAGCCCGGCTCCAGCGGCTCGATCACGAACCGGGAGCGGAACTCGTCGACGACCTCTTCGGTCAACGAGGGACGCTGAGCGATCAGCATGTGTGGATCAGATCCTTCTTTCGTGGACGCCCGCTATTTGACGCCCGACGGAACCGCACCTGTAAGAGCGCGGTACTGCAAGGGTACGGGCGGCACGACCCTTACGGAGCCGTACCGCCCGAGCAGTCCTGCGAAGCGAGGTCAGACGCGACGGCGCTTCGGCGGACGGCAGCCGTTGTGCGGGGTCGGGGTGACGTCCTGGATGGAGCCGACCTCGAGGCCCGTGGCCTGCAGGGAGCGGATCGCGGTCTCACGACCGGAACCCGGGCCCTTCACGAACACGTCGACCTTGCGCATGCCGTGCTCCTGGGCACGGCGGGCAGCCGACTCGGCCGCCATCTGCGCGGCGAACGGCGTGGACTTCCGGGAGCCCTTGAAGCCGACGTGGCCGGCGGAGGCCCAGGAGATCACGTTGCCGGACGGGTCCGTGATGGAGACGATCGTGTTGTTGAACGTGCTCTTGATGTGCGCGTGGCCGTGAGCGACGTTCTTCTTTTCCTTGCGGCGCACCTTCTTGGCAGCGCCCTGACGACCCTTGGGGGGCATCTAGTAACTCCTACGGGGAGGTGGTCGGTCCTACAGCGAAGACCGCTGATGAAGCGTTGTCCGCTGCGGACTACTTCTTGCCCGGCTTCTTCTTACCGGCGATGGCGCGACGCGGACCCTTGCGGGTGCGGGCGTTGGTGCTGGTGCGCTGACCGCGGACGGGCAGACCGCGACGGTGACGCAGACCCTGGTAGCAGCCGATCTCGACCTTGCGGCGGATGTCGGCCTGGATCTCGCGACGGAGGTCACCCTCGGTCTTGATGTTGTTGTCGACGTACTCGCGGATGGCGACCAGCTGCTCTTCGGTCAGGTCGCGAACGCGGGTGTTCGGGTCGATGCCGGTCTCGGCCAGCGTCTGCTGCGAGAGTGTCCGGCCGATGCCGAACACGTAGGTGAGCGCGACCTCCACGCGCTTTTCGCGCGGGATGTCAACACCGGAAACGCGTGCCATTCAATGGCTCCTGGTGATCTTCGGAGGTCTTCCGCAGAACCGGTTCCCAGCCGCCGTGTCAGGTACGAACTGGGTCCCCGGCCTCCGAACCGGGGGTGTCAGGCGCCGTGGCACCTGGATTCTGCGTATGAACATGTTCAGCTTGCGTCGCGCGAATCTCTGCGATGGATGCAGAGGGATCGGTCGTGCGTCAGCCCTGGCGCTGCTTGTGGCGCGGGTTCTCGCAGATGACCATGACCCGACCGTGACGGCGGATCACCCTGCACTTGTCGCAGATCTTCTTGACGCTCGGCTTGACCTTCATGGGATTGAGGTTCTCCGGGTCAGTTGCCGGCGGCCCCGCTCACACGGGACGTGGGCAAGATCTACTTGTATCGGTAGACGATCCGGCCACGCGTCAGGTCGTACGGAGACAGCTCCACCACGACCCGGTCGTCAGGGAGGATACGGATGTAGTGCATACGCATCTTGCCGCTGATGTGTGCCAGGACCTGGTGGCCGTTCTGGAGCTCGACCTTGAACATGGCGTTCGGAAGAGACTCGACGACAGTGCCCTCGATCTCGATGGCACCTTGCTTCTTGGCCACGCTTCGCCCTTCGAATCGACTACCTTGATCGACTCCCACGCATCCCACTCGGGATTCCTCGCGGGCGCATGCGGACATGCGGGTGCACGAGAGCCGACGAGTCAGTCTACGTCAGCGCACCCGGAAAGACGAATCGGGAAAGCCTGCCCCAGAACACAGATCATTAAGCGCGCGACACATGGTGAGGGGCGCCGGCCGGAGCGCCCGGGCAGATGCGCTGCGGGCACCCCGGCGGAAGGCTGGGGGAAAACTGCGCGACCAGTCCCCACGGCGGCCGCGAACGATGCTCAGCCCAGCGGATCCGGCGCGGCGGTGATCCCCAGCTCGGCGAGCTTGGCCTTGCCCCCGTCGGGAGCCGTCAGCACCAGCGGCCCCTCTTCGGTCAGCGCCACGCTGTGCTCCCAGTGCGAGGACCAGGTGCCGTCCGTCGTGATGACCGTCCAGTCGTCCTGGAGCACCTGGGTCCGGGGCGTGCCCAGCGACACCATCGGCTCGATGGCCAGGCAGAACCCGGGCACCAGCTTCGGCCCCTTGCCCCGCCGCCGGTCTACGTAGTTCAGCAGGTGCGGGTCCATGTGCATCTCGGTGCCGATGCCGTGACCGCCGTAGTCCTCGATGATGCCGTACCGGCCGCCGCCCGGCTTCGGCTGGCGGCGGATGTAGGTCTCGATGGCCCGCGAGACGTCGACCAGGCGGCTGCCCTGCTTCATCGCCGCGATGCCGGCCCACATCGACTCCTCGGTCACCCGGGAGAGCTCGATCAGCTCCGGAGCGTGCCCGGAGCCTACGAAGGCCGTGTAGGCCGCGTCGCCGTGCCAGCCGTCGACGATCGCGCCGCAGTCGATGGAGATGATGTCGCCGTCCTTGAGGACGACGTCCTCCGACGGGATGCCGTGGACGACCACCTCGTTGACGGAGGTGCAGATGGTGGCGGGGAAACCGCCGTAGCCGAGGAAGTTCGGCTTGGCGCCGTGCTCGGCGAGGACCTTGCGGGCCACCTCGTCCAGGTCCTTGGTGCTGGCGCCGGGGACCGCCGCCTCGCGGGTGGCCGCGTGGATCGCAGCCACGACCAGGCCCGCCGCCCGCATCTTGGAGATCTGCTCGGGGGTCTTGATCTGCACCATGGGTGGCCTGCGCTCTCCATCACTCGCGTCGACTGGGGTGTCTGTACAACAGTACGGCCGCGGCGCCCTGGAGTTCCCGGAGGTGGTCCGGGGAGGGCGCCGCGGCCGGAAGAACCGCGATCTAGTTGTTCTCGGCCTTCTCGCGCTTCAGCGCCTCCAGCGCCCGCTTTGTGATCTCGTCCACCGGACCCAGGGCGGAGATCGTCACGACCAGCCCCTGTGCCTTGTAGTAGTCGATGATCGGCTCGGTCTGCGTGTGGTAGACCTCCAGCCGGGTGCGGACGGTGTCCTCGGAGTCGTCGTCACGCTGGTACAGCTCGCCGCCGCAGATGTCGCACACACCTTCCCGCTTCGGCGGGCTGTACGTCACGTGGAAGACGTGCGACGAGTCGTTGCGGCAGACGCGCCGGCCGGCGATCCGCTTGACGACCTCCTCCTCCGGGACCTCCAGGTCCAGGACGGCGTCCAGCTCGATGCCCTCGTCGCTCAGCAGCCGGTCCAGCGCCTCGGCCTGCGAGACGTTGCGCGGGAACCCGTCCAGCAGGAAGCCGTTCGCCGCGTCCGGCTGCTCCATGCGGTCCTTGGCCATGGCGATGGTGACCTCGTCGGGTACGAGGTCACCGGCGTCCATGTAGGACTTGGCGAGCTTGCCGAGCTCGGTCTGCTTACTGATGTTGGCGCGGAACAGGTCGCCCGTGGAGATGTGCGGAATGCCCAGCATCTCGGCAAGGCGGACGGCCTGCGTTCCCTTACCGGCGCCCGGCGGCCCGACGAGGACGATACGCATCAGCGGAGGAACCCTTCGTAATTGCGCTGCTGGAGCTGGCTCTCGATCTGCTTCACCGTCTCGAGACCGACACCCACGATGATGAGGATGCTGGTCCCGCCGAACGGGAAGTTCTGGCTCGCCCCGAAGCCGACCAACGCCACTGTCGGTACGAGAGCGATCAGCCCCAAATACAGCGAACCCGGCCAGGTGATCCGGTTGAGCACGTACGACAGGTACTCAGCGGTCGGTCGGCCAGCCCGGATGCCCGGGATGAAGCCACCATACTTCTTCATGTTGTCGGCGACTTCCTCGGGGTTGAAGGAGATCGCCACGTAGAAGAACGCGAAGAAAACAATGAGCAGGAAGTACAGGGTGATGTACGTGGGACTGTCACCCTGCTTGGTCAGGTTCTGCTCGATCCAGCTCTTCCAGCCCGAGTTGCCGCCCGCGAACTGAGCCACGAGAGCCGGGATGTACAGCAGCGACGAGGCGAAGATGACGGGGATCACACCCGCCTGGTTCACCTTGAGCGGGATGTACGTGGACGTGCCACCGTAGGAACGACGGCCGATCATGCGCTTCGCGTACTGCACCGGGATGCGGCGCTGGGCCTGCTCGACGAAGACGACGAGCCCGACCATGACCAGGCCGATCGCGATGACCGCGCCGAACTCGATCCAGCCGTCGGCCAGCGTGCCCTGCTTCTTGATGGCCCACAGCGCGGACGGGAAGGTCGCGGCGATCGAGATGAACATCAGGATCGACATGCCGTTGCCGATGCCGCGGTCGGTGATCAGCTCGCCGAGCCACATGACGACGGCCGTACCGGCGGTCATGCAGACGACCATCGTGATCGTCGTGAAGATCGACTGGTCCGGGACGATGCTCGACGCGACCGAGCAGCCGTTGAAGAGCGCGCCGCTGCGGGCGGTGGCGACCAGGCCGGTGCCCTGGAGGATGGCCAGGGCCACCGTCAGGTAACGGGTGTACTGCGTGATCTTCGTCGTACCGGCCTGGCCCTCCTTCTTCAGGGCCTCCAGGCGCGGGATGACCACGGTCAGCAGCTGAAGGATGATGCTGGCCGTGATGTACGGCATGATGCCCAGCGCGAAGATCGTGATCTGCAGCAGCGCGCCACCGCTGAACATGTTGATCATGCCGAAGAGACCCTGGTTGCCAGAGGCCTCCTTCACGCACTGCTGCACCGACGTGTAGTTCACACCCGGGATCGGGATGTGCGTACCGACCCGGTAGACCACGATGATGCCCAGCGTGAAGAGCAGCTTCTTGCGCAGGTCGGGCGTCCTGAACGCCCGGGCGAACGCGGTGAGCACGGTGCCTCCTGCGACCCCCGCGCAAGTGCGTCAAGGGTGACGGTCTTGAGGTTCGACGAATGGGAAGAAGAACAGTGCTGGCCACCTTACCGGCCGCACTGCCCCCCTAGGAACGACCAACCGGGGATACCCCATTGTGAGGTATCCCCGGTCGGGATTCGCTTACGCCATCGAGACGTCCGAAACGATCAGACGAGCTCGGTGACGGTGCCGCCGGCGGCGGTGATCTTCTCCTTGGCGGAGCCGGAGACGGCGTCGACCGTCACCTGCAGCGCCACGGAGACCTCACCCTGGCCGAGGACCTTGACGAGGCTGTTCTTGCGAACGGCACCCTTGGCGACGAGACCCTCGACGGTGACCTCGCCACCCTCCGGGTACAGCGCGGCCAGCTTGTCGAGGTTCACGACCTGGAACTCGGTCTTGAACGGGTTCTTGAAGCCCTTCAGCTTCGGAAGACGCATGTGGAGGGGCATCTGCCCACCCTCGAAGCGCTCCGGAACCTGGTAGCGGGCCTTCGTACCCTTGGTACCACGACCGGCCGTCTTACCCTTCGACGCCTCACCACGACCGACACGGGTCTTGGCGGTCTTGGCGCCCGGGGCGGGACGGAGGTTGTGGATCTTGAGCGGGTTGTTCTCCGCCATGATCAGTCGACCTCCTCGACCGTCACGAGGTGGCGGACGGTGTGCACCATGCCGCGGAACTCGGGGCGGTCCTCCTTGACGACCTGCGTGTTGATGCCCTTGAGACCAAGGGAACGCAGGGTGTCACGGTGGTTCTGCTTGCTGCCGATGTAGGACTTGACCTGCGTGATCTTGAGCTGCGCCATGATTACGCACCCGCCCCGGCACGCGCCCGCAGCAGAGCCGCGGGAGCGACGTCCTCCAGGGGCAGACCGCGGCGGGCCGCGATCTCCTCGGGACGCTGCAGGCCCTTCAGGGCCTCCACGGTCGCGTGCACGATGTTGATCGCGTTGTCGGAGCCGAGCGACTTCGACAGCACGTCGTGGATACCGGCGCACTCGAGCACGGCACGCACCGGGCCACCGGCGATAACACCGGTACCGGGGGACGCGGGCTTGAGCAGGACGACGCCGGCAGCCTTCTCACCCTGAATCGGGTGCGGGATGGTGCCCTGGATACGGGGGACCTTGAAGAAGTGCTTCTTGGCCTCCTCAACACCCTTGGCGATGGCGGCCGGCACCTCCTTGGCCTTGCCGTAACCGACACCCACGGTGCCGTCACCGTCGCCCACCACGACCAGCGCGGTGAAGCTGAAGCGACGACCACCCTTCACAACCTTGGCGACGCGGTTGATCGCGACAACGCGCTCAACGTACGCGGTCTTCTCGGCGGCAGCAGCGCCGCCGTCACGGCCCTTCCGGTCCCGCCGCTCGCCGCCACCGGCACCGCCACCGCGGCGCTGGGGTCCAGCCATTGGATTACCTCTCTCTTTCCGCTAGCTACAAGCGGCTCAGAACTTGAGCCCGGCCTCGCGGGCGGCGTCCGCCAGAGCCGCGATGCGGCCGGCGTACTGGTTACCACCACGGTCGAACACCACGGCCTCGACGCCGGCGGCCTTGGCACGCTCGGCGACCAGGGCGCCGACCTGCTTGGCCTGCGCGGACTTGTCGCCCTCGCCACCACGGACCGACGCGTCAAGCGTGGACGCGGAAGCCAGGGTGTGGCCCTTGAGGTCGTCGATCACCTGCGCCACGATGTGGCGGTTGGAGCGGGTCACGACCAGACGGGGACGCTCCGCCGTACCGGCGATCCGCTTGCGGATCCGGATGTGACGGCGCTTGATCGCGGCGCGCTTGTAGGCGTCGCCCTTGAGGATCTTCTGCCCGTATGCCATGGCTTACTTACCCGCCTTTCCGACCTTGCGGCGGATGACTTCGCCCTCGTACTTGACGCCCTTGGCCTTGTACGGGTCGGGCTTGCGCAGCTTGCGGATGTTGGCCGCGACCTCGCCGACCTTCTGCTTGTCGATGCCCTCGACCGAGAAACGGGTCGGAGCCTCGACCTTGAAGGTGATGCCCTCGGGGGCCTCGACCAGGATCGGGTGGCTGTAACCGAGCGCGAACTCGAGGTTCGAGCCCTTGGCGGTCACGCGGTAACCGACACCGCTGATTTCGAGCTTCTTCACGTAACCCTGGGTCACGCCGGTGATCATGTTCGCCACCAGCGTGCGGGACAGGCCGTGCAGGGCCTTGCTCTGACGCTCGTCGTTGGGGCGGGTCACCGCGAGAGTGCCGTCCTCGCCCTTGGCGATGTCGATCGGAGCCACGATGGTGTGGGTCAGCTCGCCCTTGGGGCCCTTGACCTTCACCGTGCGACCGTCGATGGTGACGTCCACGCCGGCGGGAACCGCGATGGGGAGCTTGCCGATGCGCGACATAGCTGTTTCCTCCGTTCCCTTCTGCTACCAGACGTAGGCGAGGACTTCTCCGCCTACGCCCTTCTTGCCGGCCTGCTTGTCAGTGAGGAGCCCGTGCGACGTGGAGATGATCGCCACGCCCAGGCCGCCGAGCACCTTCGGCAGGTTGGTGGACTTCGCGTACACCCGGAGACCGGGCTTGGAGATCCGCTTGATGCCCGCGATGGAGCGCTCACGGTTGGGACCGAACTTCAGGTCCAGGACGAGGTTCTTGCCGACCTCGGCGTCCTCGACCTTCCAGCCCGTGATGAAGCCCTCCTGCTGGAGGATCTCCGCGATGTGAGACTTGATCTTGGACGCCGGCATCGTCACAGAGTCGTGGTACGCCGAGTTCGCGTTCCGCAGACGCGTCAGCATGTCTGCGATCGGATCAGTCATGGTCATGAATTGGCCTTCGGCCTCTCTCGCCGGGGTTTCCTGGTGCGCCATCCCTCTCCCCGATCCGAGACGGGACGGGTGCGGCGCGGTGGACCTACGGCGTAGTAAGTCGTACGGGCGACCGTCAGGCGCCCAACCCTCCAAGCCTAAGCCATGAAGGGGCGGGCGCCTGACACGCCCATTGCTTACCGAGAGCCTCTGGAATCCCTAAAAGCGGGGATTACCAGGAGCTCTTGGTCACGCCCGGCAGCTCGCCACGGTGAGCCATCTCACGAAGGCACACGCGGCACAGGCCGAACTTGCGGTACACGGAGTGCGGACGGCCGCAGCGCTGGCAGCGCGTGTAGCCACGCACCCCGAACTTGGGCTTGCGGGCGGCCTTGGCAATCAGAGCCTTCTTCGCCATCTCGCTCACGCCTCCTTGAACGGGAAGCCGAGGTGACGAAGGAGCGCGCGGCCCTCAGCGTCGTTGGTCGCCGTGGTCACCACGGTGATGTCCATACCCCGGGTACGGTCGATCTTGTCCTGGTCGATCTCGTGGAACATGACCTGCTCCGTGAGACCGAAGGTGTAGTTGCCACGGCCGTCGAACTGCTTGGGGGACAGGCCGCGGAAGTCGCGGATGCGCGGCAGCGCGAGCGACAGGGTGCGGTCCAGGAACTCCCACATGCGGTCGCCACGGAGCGTGACGTGGGCACCGATCGGCTGACCCTCACGCAGCTTGAACTGCGCGATGGACTTGCGGGCCTTGGTGACGGCCGGCTTCTGACCGGTGATCGTGGTGAGGTCGCGGATCGCGCCCTCGATCAGCTTCGAGTCACGGGCGGCGTCGCCGACACCCATGTTGACCACGATCTTGACGAGACCGGGGATCTGCATGACGTTCTCGTACTTGAACTCGTCACGCAGCTTGCCCGCGATCTCCTCGCGGTACTTCAGCTTCAGACGCGGAGCAGTGGTGGTAGCCATCAGATGTCCTCACCCGTCCGCTTGGCAACGCGGATCTTGTTGCCTTCGTCGTCGAAGCGGTAACCGACACGCGTGACGACCTTGTTGCCGTCCTTCTCAACGACCAGCTGGACGTTGGAGACGTGGATCGGCGCCTCGGTCGTGACGATGCCGCCGGCCTGCGAACCGCGAGCGGTCGGACCGGCCTTGGTGTGCTTCTTGACCCGGTTGACACCCTCGACCAGGACACGCTCGTCGCGCGGGTAAGCGGCAATGACCTTGCCCTGCTTGCCCTTGTCCTTGCCGGTGATGACCTGGACCAGGTCGCCCTTCTTGATCTTCATGCTTACAGCACCTCCGGCGCGAGCGAGATGATCTTCATGAACTTCTTCTCGCGCAGCTCACGGCCGACCGGGCCGAAGATGCGGGTGCCGCGAGGGTCGCCGTCGTTCTTCAGAATGACGGCGGCGTTCTCGTCGAAGCGGATGTACGAGCCGTCCGGACGGCGGCGCTCCTTGACGGTGCGAACGATGACCGCCTTGACGACGTCACCCTTCTTCACGTTGCCACCGGGGATCGCGTCCTTGACGGTGGCGACGATGACGTCACCGATGCCCGCGTAGCGGCGACCGGAGCCACCGAGCACACGGATGCAAAGGATCTCCTTCGCACCAGTGTTGTCGGCGACGCGCAGTCGCGACTCCTGCTGGATCACGTCTATCTCCTGTTTGTCTGCCGGTTCCCCGGGCGGGTGCGCACCTCGCACACCCGCCCAGAGCCTGGCGGAACTGTCCTGCGGGGTTTGCCCCGCAGGAAATTACTTGGCCTTCTCGAGGATCTCGACGACGCGCCACCGCTTCGTGGCGGACAGCGGCCGGGTCTCCATGAGGAGGACGCGGTCGCCGACGCCGGCGGCGTTCTGCTCGTCGTGCGCCTTGAGCTTGTTCGTACGGCGGATGACCTTGCCGTACAGCGCGTGCTTGACGCGGTCCTCGACGGCGACGACGACGGTCTTGTCCATCTTGTCGCTGACGACGAGACCCTCACGGGTCTTGCGGAAGCTGTCGCGCGCCTCGGTCTTCTCAGTCACATTGCTCTCGCTCATCAGGCGTTCTCCACCGTTTCGATGCCCAGCTCACGCTCGCGCATCAGGGTGTAGATCCGCGCGATGTCCTTGCGGACCGCCTTCAGACGGCCGTGGTTCTCGAGCTGACCCGTGGCCGCCTGGAAGCGGAGGTTGAACAGCTCTTCCTTGGCCTCGCGGAGCTTACCCAGAAGCTCCTCGTTGCCCAGCTCGCGCAGCTCGGACGCCTTGGTACCGGCCGACATCACGCTTCACCTGCCTCGCGCTTGACGATCCGGCACTTCATCGGCAGCTTGTGGGCCGCGCGAAGGAGCGCCTCACGGGCGATCTTCTCGTTGGGGTAGGACAGCTCGAACATGACCCGACCCGGGTGCACGTTCGCGATCCACCACTCCGGAGAACCCTTACCGGAACCCATGCGGGTCTCGGCAGGCTTCTTCGTCAGCGGGCGGTCCGGGTAGATGTTGATCCAGACCTTGCCGCCACGCTTGATGTGGCGGGTCATCGCGATACGGGCCGCCTCGATCTGGCGGTTGGTCACGTACGCCGGCGTGAGGGCCTGGATGCCGTACTCGCCGAACGCGACCGTGGTACCGCCCTTGGCCTCACCGCGACGCTTCGGGTGGTGCTGCTTGCGGTGCTTGACCCTACGGGGGATCAGCATGTCGGTCAGGCCTCCGTTCCGGTGCTCTCAGCAGCCGGAGCGGCGGCGGCCTCGGCCTGGGGGGCCTCGGCAGCGGGAGCCTGCTGCGGCTTGCGACCGCGCCGCTCGCCACCACGGCCACCACGGGCCGGGCGGTCACCAGCGCCACCGCCACGGGCCGGGCGGTTGCCGGCGCGGGCAGCGGCGTTCTCGGCGCGGACCTCGGCGATGTTCTTGACGTCGCCCTTGTAGATCCAGACCTTCACACCGATGCGGCCGAAGGTCGTCTTGGCCTCGAAGAAGCCGTAGTCCACGTTCGCGCGGAGCGTGTGCAGGGGCACACGGCCCTCGCGGTAGAACTCCGAGCGGGACATCTCGGCGCCGCCGAGGCGGCCACCGCACTGGATCTTGATGCCCTTGGCGCCGGCCTTCATCGCCGACTGCATGCTCTTGCGCATGGCACGGCGGAAGGAGACGCGGGAGGAGAGCTGCTCGGCGACGGCCTGGGCCACCAGCTGAGCGTCCGTCTCCGGGTTCTTGACCTCGAGGATGTTCAGCTGGACCTGCTTGCCGGTCAGCTTCTCCAGGTCACCGCGGATGCGGTCGGCCTCGGCGCCGCGGCGGCCGATGACGATGCCCGGACGCGCGGTGTGGATGTCCACACGCACACGGTCACGGGTGCGCTCGATCTCCACCTTCGAGATGCCGGCGCGCTCCATGCCGGACGTCATCATCCGACGGATGGCGACGTCTTCCTTGACGTAGTCCTTGTACAGCTTGTCGGCGTACCACCGGGACTTGAAGTCCGTGGTGACACCGAGCCGGAACCCATGCGGGTTAACCTTCTGGCCCATTACCGGGTTCCTTCCTTGCTGCTGACGACCACGGTGATGTGGCTGGTCCGCTTGCGGATCCGGTAGGCACGGCCCTGGGCGCGCGGCCGGAACCGCTTCAGGGTCGGACCCTCGTCGACGTACGCCTCGGAGATGAAGAGGCTGTCGGCGTCGGTGTGGTCGTAGTTGTGCGCGGCGTTGGCGATGGCGCTGTCGAGCACCTTGCCGACCGGCACGGAGGCTGCCTGCGGAGCGAATCGCAGAACAGCCTGAGCCTCCGTGGCATCCATGCCACGGATAAGGTCCACCACGCGGCGGGCCTTCATGGGCGTAACGCGGATGTACCGCGCCTGGGCCCTGGCTTCCATGGTTGTCCCTCTCAGTTACTTACGTGTCTGAATGCGATCCGCTGCTAGCGGCGCTTCGACTTCCGGTCTTCCTTGACGTGACCCCGGAAGGTGCGCGTCGGCGAGAACTCGCCGAGCTTGTGACCGACCATCGACTCGGTGACGAACACCGGGATGTGGGTCTTGCCGTTGTGCACCGCAAGCGTGTGGCCGAGCATGGCCGGCACGATCATGGAGCGACGGGACCAGGTCTTGATGACGTTCTTGGTGCCGGCTTCGTTCTGGGCGTCCACCTTCTTGATCAGGTGGTCGTCGACGAAGGGCCCCTTCTTGAGACTGCGCGGCATCTAAACCCGCTCCTAGCGCTTCTTGTTCGTCTTGCGGCGGCGGACGATGTACTTGTTCGACGCCTTCTTGGGCGAACGAGTACGGCCTTCCTTCTTGCCCCACGGGGACACGGGGTGACGGCCACCGGAGGTCCGGCCCTCACCACCACCGTGCGGGTGGTCGACCGGGTTCATGACGACACCACGGACGGTCGGGCGGACGCCCAGCCACCGCTTGCGGCCGGCCTTGCCCCAGTTGATGTTCGACTGCTCGGCGTTGCCGACCTCACCGACGGTGGCGCGGCAGCGCGCGTCCACCATGCGGATCTCGCCGGACGGCATACGGAGGGTCGCCATGGCGCCCTCACGGGCGAGCAGCTGCACCGAGGCGCCCGCGGAGCGGGCGAACTTGGCGCCACCACCGGGACGGAGCTCGATCGCGTGGACCGTGGTACCGACCGGGATGTTGCGGAGGGCCAGGTTGTTGCCCGGCTTGATGTCGGCCCCGGGACCGTTCTCCACGGTGTCGCCCTGCTGCAGGTTGCGCGGGGCGAGGATGTAGCGCTTCTCGCCGTCCGCGTAGTGCAGCAGCGCGATGCGCGCGGTGCGGTTGGGGTCGTACTCGATGTGCGCGACCTTCGCCGGCACGCCGTCCTTGTCGTGACGACGGAAGTCGATCACTCGGTAGGCGCGCTTGTGTCCGCCACCCTGGTGGCGAACGGTCACACGACCGGCGTTGTTACGGCCGCCCTTGCTGTGCAGCGGGCGGACCAGCGACTTCTCCGGCGTGGACCGCGTGACCTCGACGAAGTCGGCGACGCTGGCGCCACGACGGCCCGGCGTAGTCGGCTTGTACTTGCGGATTCCCATTTCTCAGTCCTCGTCCGATATCGGACGATCCGACCCGCTTACGCGGTCGGACCGCCGAAGATGTCGATACGGTCGCCCTCGGCGAGGGTCACGATCGCGCGCTTGGAGCCCGCGCGCTGACCGAAACCGGTCTTGGTGCGCTTGCGCTTGCCCTGGCGGTTGAGGGTGTTGACCCCGGTGACCTTGACCGAGAAGACCGCCTGGACGGCCTGCTTGATCTGGGTCTTGTTGGCACCCGGGGCGACGACGAACGTGTACTTGTTCTCGTCCAGGAGCGCGTAGCTCTTCTCCGAGACGACCGGCTTCAGCAGCACGTCACGGTGGTCCGTGAACGACTTGCTGAGCGGGGTCTCGACGGTGTTCTTGCCCTCGGCGGCGTGGCGCTTCGCCTTGGCGACGCGCGCGGCCTTGGCGGCCTTGGCCGCCTTCGAGGCGATGCTCGGGTGACGGGTAGCCATCAGACCTCGGTCCCTTCGGTGTCGTTGGCCTTCGGGCCGGCGACGAAGGACTCGAGAGCGGCCTGGGTGAAGACCACGTCGTCCGAGACGATCACGTCGTACGTGTTCAGCTGGCCCGGCTCCAGGATGTGGACCTGGGGCAGGTTGCGGGCGGAGAGCCACGCGGCCTCGTCGGCGCGGTCGACGACCAGGAGCAGGTTCTTGCGCTCCGAGATCTTGCCGAACAGCGTGCGAGCGGCCTTGGTGCTGGGGGACTCGCCCTCGACCACGCCGGTGACGACGTGGATGCGGTTGTGGCGCGCCCGGTCGGTGAGGGCGTGACGCAGGGCGGCAGCCTTCATCTTCTTCGGGGTGCGCTGCGAGTAGTCACGCGGCTGCGGGCCGTGGACGACGCCACCGCCGGCGAACTGCGGCGCGCGGGTCGAGCCCTGACGGGCGCGGCCGGTGCCCTTCTGGCGGTACGGCTTCTTGCCGCCACCACGGACCTCGCCACGGGTCTTCGTCTTGTGCGTGCCCTGGCGGGCGGCAGCGTTCTGCGCGACGACGACCTGGTGGATCAGCGGGATGCTGACCTTCTCCACGCCGAAGATCTCCGCGGGGAGCTCGACGCTACCGGTCTTCTCGCCGGCAGGCGAAAGGATGTCAACAGTGCTCATCGGTTACCTCAGGCCCCCTTGGCCGCGGTGCGGACCAGGACGAGGCCGCCGTTCGGACCGGGAACCGCGCCCTTGATGAGCAGCAGACCCTTCTCCGCGTCAACGGCGTGGACGGTCAGGTTCTGGGTGGTGACACGCTCGTTGCCCATGCGACCCGCCATGCGGAGGCCCTTGAACACGCGGCCCGGGGTGGCACAGCCACCGATGGAACCGGGCGAGCGGTGCTTGCGCTGGGTGCCGTGACCGGCGCCGAGGCCCTTGAAGTTGTGACGCTTCATGACACCGGCGAAGCCCTTGCCCTTGCTCTTGCCGGTGACGTCGACCTTCACGCCGGCCTCGAAGACCTCGGCGGTGACTTCCTGACCGAGGGTGTACTCGGAGGCGTCGGCCGTACGGATCTCGACGAGGTGACGGCGGGGGGTGACGTCGGCCTTGGCGAAGTGGCCCTTGAGGGGCTTGTTCACCTTGCGCGGGTCGATCTCGCCGAAGGCGATCTGGACCGACTCGTAGCCGTCGACGTCGTTGGTACGGACCTGGGTGACGACGTTGGGGCCGGCCTTGACGACGGTGACCGGAACAACACGGTTGTTCTCGTCCCACACCTGCGTCATGCCGAGCTTCTCGCCCAGGATGCCCTTGATCTGCTTAGCCATTCTCAGATCACCGGCCTCAGAGCTTGATCTCGATGTCGACACCGGCCGGAAGGTCGAGTCGCATCAGAGAGTCAACGGTCTTGGGGGTCGGGTCGAGGATGTCGATCAGGCGCTTGTGGGTGCGCATCTCGAAGTGCTCGCGCGAGTCCTTGTACTTGTGCGGCGACTTGATGACGCAGTACACGTTCTTCTCAGTGGGCAGCGGCACCGGGCCCGCGACCGACGCACCAGTGCGGGTCACCGTCTCGACGATCTTCTTCGCCGAGGAGTCGATGACCTCGTGGTCGTAGGCCTTGAGCCGGATGCGGATCTTCTGTCCCGCCATGGCTACTCAGTAGTCCTTCTCTGCACGCTCTGGAACCCGGCGGTTCCGCCTACCTTCTCCGACCCACGCGGTCGGGCGTGTCGCGCTCCCGCTGACACAGATGCCCCTTGTTCGAACATCCCTGCGGGGAATGCACACGGCCCTTCCGGAACCGCAAGCCGGGGGCGGAAGGCCCACCGGGTGCCTGGCCGGTGCCGCACCGCACTTCCCGAAAGATTCCCGTACGTCCGCCCCAGTGCTGCCGTAGTGGCAGTTAGGACGACGAGTACTGTGGGACTCGCTTCCGGTCCTCCCGGCGGGAGGCGCGCAGCATCAACACTCGACCGAGCAACTCCGACAGTCTGCCACAGAGGGTGGGGGGCTGGCCAATCGGGCCGGGGAGCATACCCCCGGAGTGACGCACGTCAAACCCGGGCCCTCCCCCGCGGCGTTCCCGAGAGACTCGGCCGGGTCCCGGCCGCACCGAAACCCGCTCGCCCGCCGTGGCCCGACGCCCCTACGCTGAGCAGGCACGACGGCTGTCACGGGGGACGTTCACCATGCGTACGCACTATCCACGGACCCGGCATCTGCCGTGGTCGCCCGGCGCGAGCGCCGACGACCTCCGGGTCACCGACCTGTCCGGCCTGCACGGCCGCGAGGTCGTCGTGACCGAGAAGCTCGACGGCGAGAACACCACACTTTACGCCGACGGCCTGCACGCCCGTTCGCTGGACTCGGCCCACCATCCCTCCCGCACCTGGGTCAAGGCACTCCAGGCCCGGATCGGCCACGCCCTCCCGGAGGGGTGGCGGGTGTGCGGGGAGAACATGTTCGCCCGGCACTCGATCCCGTACGACGACCTGGTGAGCTATTTCTACGGCTTCTCGGTGTGGGACGGGGAGGGCCGCTGCCTGGACTGGGACCGCACGGTGGTCTTCCTGCGCGGGCTCGGCGTTCCCGTCCCCCGGGTGCTGTGGCGGGGCGTGTTCGACGAGCGGGCGCTGCGCGCTCTGCGGCTGGATCCCGAACGGCAGGAGGGATACGTCGTCCGGGTCGCGGACGGGTTCGCCGCGCAGGAGTTCGGGGAGCGCGTGGCCAAGTGGGTGCGGGCGGGACATGTGCGGACGGACACGCACTGGATGCACGCGGCCGTCGTCGAGAACGGGCTCGGGGCCGGGGCGGCCCTGTGGGCGGTGCGATCGGGAGCGGCGGTCGACGTGCGGGCGCTGGAGGAGGCCGTGGGACTGCCCGGTGAGGGGGACGCACGGGCCGTCGGCCGCTTCGATCCGGCGGGACGGTCCGGGGACGACCTGCTGGCCGGCGTCCTGGCCGCGCTGCTGCACGGGGTGCGGCGGGGGCGGCTGGCGGCACGGCTCGCCACGGTGGCGGGCATACCGCTCGCCCGCCGGGTCGCCGACCTCGTGGGGCTGCAGCCGTCGCTGCACCGGCCGTATCCGGACGAGGACCGGCGGGCCGGTCTGGTGCGCCTGTCGTACGCCGCCGACCTGGGCCTGCTGCACGCGGTTGCCCGGGCCACCGCGCACACGGACGCGGCGCGCGAGCAGGTGGAGTGGTCGGCGCTGCACGCCGAGGACGTGCGGAGCCTCGGGCTGCGGGAGGCGTTCGCGGAACTGCCGGCCGACACGGCCGCCCGGTGCCGGGCCGAGGCCCGGGAGGCGTACGCGCTGGGGCGGATCGGCAGTGCCGACGAGGCCGTCGCCGCGACCTGGCGCTGGCGGTCCGGCGCGTTCCCGAAGCTGGTGCAGACGGTCGGCCCGGCCGGCAGCGGCAAGAGCACCTTCGCACGGGGGCTCCCGGACGTGGACGCGTACGTCTCCCTGGACGACCTGCGCGAGGCGCGCGGCTCACGCGCCGACCAGCGGGCCAACGGCGAGGTCCTCCGCGAGGGTCTCGGCCGGCTGGACCGGGCCCTGGCCGGCGGCGGGACCGTGGTGTGGGACGCCACGTCCCTCACCAAGCAGCAGCGCTCGCTGGTGCACGGGATCGCCCACCGCCGTGACGCCCTGATCACGCACGCCGTGGTCCTGGTCGACGAGGACGAGCTGGTACGGCGAAACACCCGCCGCGAGCACCCGGTGCCGCCCGACGTGCTCACCGGCCAGCTGCGGCGCTTCGTCCCGCCGTATCCCGGCGACGCTCACCGCACCTGGTACGTCGGGGCGAGCGGGACCGTCGAGGAAGAGGTCTGACGCGTGCGTACGAGCGAGGAGATCTACCACCGGGTGCGCTGGGACGCGCGTTTCGATCCGGCCCGCTTCGTCCTGGGCGTCCTCCAGCGCGGCGCCGCGCCCAAGCGGGTCCCGCTGCCCGCGTTCGTGCCTGGGGGCGAGATCCCCTGGCACCGGGTGCTGTTCATCGAGGCCGACGGCGAGGTGGTGTGGGACCGGGCCGCGGGGCTGGACCGGATCGACGCGACGGAGGCGGGGCGGGTTCGCGAGGCCCGGCTGCTCCGCGCGCCGTTCTTCACGGCCCGTACGCCGTACGCGTGGGACGGCGCGGACTGGGGTCCCGCCCCCTCTCGACGCGGGGACGCGTCCGGCGGTGGGCGGGAATCCGGCGGCGTGCGGGTACTGACCTGGAACACCCTCTGGGACCGGTACGACGCCGACCGCATCGACAGCGCCCGGCGCAGGCCTCTCCTGCTGCGGGCGCTGCGCGACGCGGACGTGGACGTGATCGCGTTGCAGGAGGTCGAGGCGGAACTCCTCGCCCTCCTGCTGGACGAGGACTGGGTGCGGGCGGGCTGGACCCTGGGCACGGACCCGCGCGGGCGGGACGTCGACACGTGCGGTCTGCTGCTCCTGAGCCGGCTCCCGGTCATCGAGGCCGCGCACCACGAACTGGGCCCGCACAAGGCGGTGACCGCCCTCGTCGTGGAGGCGGGCGGACGTCCCGTGGTCATCGCGGCGACCCATCTGAGCAGCGACCACTCGGAGAACGGCGCCGACCGCCGCGAGGCCGAACTCACCCGCATCGCCGAGGGCCTGGCGGGCGTGGACGCCGATCTGCTCGTGCTGGGTGACTTCAACGACGGCGGCCACACACCGCAGCTGACGCTGGGCCTGCGGGACGCGTGGAGCGAGGTGCACGGCGCCGACGACACGACCCCGACCTTCGACCCGGGCAGCAATCCGCTGGCCGCGATCTCCTCGCTGACGGGCCGGGCCTCGCGGCTGGACCGGGTGCTGCTGCGCGGGGAGGGGCTGCGGGCACGGCGCGCCGGACTGTGCGGTGACGTGCCGTCGGCGGAGGGGACGTTCGTCTCCGACCACTACGGTGTCCTGGCCGAGTTCGCGGTGGGCGCTCCGGAGACGGACGCCCTGGAGTCACTTGCCGAAGGACCGACGCCCCGCACGGCGCTGGCGTGGCTCCCGCCCGAGGAGCTGTGGGCCCCGCTGCAGGAGATCCGCCGGGACCACGACCCGCAGATCCGACGCTGGCCCCCGCACGTGAACCTGCTCTTCGGATTCGTACCGGAACACACCTTCGAACGGGCGGCGGCGGTGCTCGCGACGGCCGCCACCGCTCCCTTCGACGCCCGCCTGGAGGGGGTGCAGTGGTTCGGCCACCGGGACGACGCGACCGTCTGGCTCGACCCCGCCGCCACGGGTGAGGAGCCCTGGGCCGACCTGCACCGCACACTCCTGCGCCACTTCCCCCGCTGCGGCGGCCGCCGCAGCGGTTTCACCCCCCACCTCAGCCTGGGCCGCACCACCGACCCGAACGCCCTGGCCGACGCCTGCGCGGCCCGGCTCGCCCCGATGCCAGTCAGGGTCGGCGAACTGGCGCTGCTCTCGCGGCGCGGGGACGAGCCGATGCGGGTGCGGGCCACGGTGACGCTGGGGACGGGCGAGGTGCGGTGGGCGGAGGAGGCCGCTCGGGGCGGGGCGGAGGACGAGGACACGGTGACGCGGGTGGCCGAGGAGGCCGCTCGGGGCGGGGCGGAGGACGAGGACACGGTGACGCGGGTGGCCGAGGAGGCCGCTCGGGGCGGGGCGGAGGACGAGGACACGGTGACGCGGGTGGCCGAGGAGGCCGCTCGGGGCGGGGCGGAGGACGAGGACACGGTGACGCGGGTGGCCGAGGAGGCCGCTCGGGGCGGGGCGGAGGACGAGGACACGGTGACGCGGGTGGCCGAGGAGGCCGCTCGGGGCGGGGCGGAGGACGAGGACACGGTGACGCGGGTGGCCGAGGAGACCACCCGCCGCATCGAGGACGCGTTCCCCGAGGCCGTCGTACACGTCGTCGGCTCCCGGCGCATGGGCTGCGCGCTGCCCGGTGCGGACCTGGACCTGGTGGCGGCGCTGCCCGGCACGGTGGGACTCCCCGCCGTACGGGCACGGTTGGCGGCGGCTCTCCCCGAGGCGACGGACGTGCGCGAGGTGGTCGGGGCCCGCGTACCCGGTCTGCGGCTGCGGATCGACGGGCTGGACGTGGACCTGCTCGTGGTCACCACAGGTGCGACGGACCCCGCGGAGGCGGTTGCGCGCCGGACCGAGCTGGGCGAGGCGGCCGCGATCGCGCTCAGCGCGGTGAGCGACGCCGACGCGGTGCTGGCCTCGGTGGGCGGGCGCGGGCCCGCCTTCGCCCTGCTGGCCACGCGGGTCAAGGCCTGGGCGAAGGCCCGGGGCCTGGACTCGGCGCCGTTCGGCGGCCTGCCGGGCCTGGCCTGGTCCGTCCTGGCCGCCCGCGCCACGGCCGAGGCCGGCGACCTCGCGCCGGGCGAGCTCCTACGGCACTTCTTCGCGACCTGGGCGGCCTGGGACTGGCGGGAACCGGTGGGCCGGACACCCGATCCGACCCAGCCCCTCCTCCCCCTCACCGTCACGACCCCCTCCGCCCCCGTACGCCCCTGCACCGACCAGGTGACGGCGGGCATGCGTGACCTGGTGGCCCAGGAGCTGTTCCGGGCCTGGGAGTTGCTGGAAGGAACCACGGACCCCTACCCCCGGGCCGAACTCATCGCCCCGCCCCCGCTCCACCGCCGCCACGCGGCCTGGGCGGTCCTGACCGTGGGCCGGGACGCGGACGAGGGCCGGGTGCGGGGCAGAATGCGAGCCCTCCTCACCGACCTCTCCACGTCGGTCCCCGACTGCCATGCCTGGCCCCGCCCCTTCACCACGAACCCGGTCCGCTACGCCATCGGCCTGGGCTCCGCCCCGCCGACCGCCGGCCGGCTCGCGGCTCTCGCGGAACGCCGACTGCGCGGCCTGACCGGAGTCACACTGACGCGGGCCGAGGGGGGCGGCGTACCCACCTTGCGCTGACGCTCGGCGTCGGACAGGGCGCGATCAGAATCCCCAGGGGTCGGGGTGAGGCTTGGCCGCCGGGTCCTCGGACCAGGTCAGGCGGTTCACCGCCCAGACGCTGCCAGCGCATCAGCCGGCTCTGGTCCGTCCCGTTCAGACGCAGCGTTTCGTAGTCGCTCCTCGGCCCCTGGGGATACGTCACAGGAACCGCCTCGCCGCCTCGTGGGGCACGGAAGAACCGCGTTCCCGCAGGATCCACTCGCAGGTGTCGGTCGGCACCGTATGGTCGTCCCGCCAACCCGCCCGGCGCAGCGCACCGTCGGTCTCCGGGGACCAGGAACAGGTCTGGTCGTAACCCATGTCCATACCAGCCCCCTCACGCTCAGTTGATCAAGAACGCGACCGGCGCAGGGTCTCCGCCACCGTGGGCAGAAGCTCGTCGAGCCCCAACTCCTGCCTCCCGCACGCATCGGAGAGCACCCACGTGCCGGTCGGGTCCCATTCCACACGCCGTACGTCACCGGCGTGGTTCTCGTACTCCACGAACCCGCCGGGAGCGTTCCTCAGCTCCGCGATCTCGGCCGGCAGAACCTCGGGCCCGGCCAGGGCCCGCCCCGGGTTGTTGCTGCCGCCCCCGGTACGCGGGTTGTCGTAGCGCATCTTCAGGAACGGCACGGGCCCGCGGCCGATGTCCGCGGTGGGCAGCATCTTGTGATACCTGGCCTCTGCCTCCTCCAGTGTCTCCCGCCCCGAGAACTCGCATCGGTACGCGGGAAAGACGATGGTGGTCAGAGGCATGAGGTCGGGGATCCGGACCCGGTGGTGGCCGTGCACTGCGGGAACGGTGGCCGCGACGGCGTCGAAGGAGTATCCGAGCGCCTCGAAGCCGCCGACGCAAGTCAGGAAACGTCCCTCGACGATCAGCTCCGCCTCGTGCGCGCGGGCGAAGGCCAGGACCGCACCCGCCAGCGCCTCGTCGTGCCTGCGCACCTGGTTCATCTGGAGAAGCCGGGTGCCGTCGGCAGTCAGCGCCCCCGCGAAGTTCAGCACCGGGTTCAGACGCCACGTCCAGGCACAGTCGAGGCCGTCGATCGGCGTGGCCCGCGGGAACGCGGTGACGGTGGACTGAAGATCCATGGTTTATTCGGGGGCGTCCCCATCTCCTTCGCGCTGTCCCGGAAGTACTCGGCCATGCCCTCGTCGAGGTCCATCAGGCTTTCCGCCCATCAGACGCCGGCGACCTCGGGGCGCGTCACGACCAGTCGTCGTCCTCGTCGTCCTCGTCGTCGGCATCCGGGGTGTCCTCGCGCAGTACGACGACGAGTTGGACGGGCGCGTCGGTGTCACTGTGCTTGATCCCGGCCAGAACGACCTTGTCCGCGAGGAGCCACGCCCGGTGGTCGATGAAGTCCTCGTCACCTGTCAGATCCCGGTCCGACTCCTGGAGCCGCGGTCCGAGGACTCCGGATGTCAGCTGCGAGACGACCGCCGGGAGTTCTGCCGCCGCCGCGTCGTAGAGCTCTTCGATGTAGGTGTCCGGATCCGGCCGCTCGTCCTCGACATCGCGGTGCCAGAGAGTGAACTGCACCTCCACAGGCGCGTTCCCCTGCACCCATGCGCTGGCATCGTCGCGCCGCCAGGTGGTGGCCCATGCCTTCGCGGGGTTCCTGCGCTCCCCCGTCCACCCGGCGCCGGTGAGGACTCCCTCCACGGCCTGGCCGCTGAGTTCGTCAAGATTGGACAGCCGACTCAATTCACCGCTTATGTCAACCATGTAACTCATTCCGCATTCCGACCGGCGCGGTCGCGCCGAGCCACGCTCTCACGGCCCTTCAAAACGACGAGGCTGTGGGACTGACGGTCAGCGCAGACTCTCCTCCACCAGCGCGCTCGCCGACCGCTGGGGCGTGGCCCACGGGCCCGCCCCGCGCAAGGCCGTCTGGGCCGAAGTCGATGTCCGCCCCACCGGATCGCGGCGGGTCACGTCCCGGTACCCCACAACCCGGCCCGACGCGTGATCAAAGCTTTTCCGGAGACCCGGGGCAAGTACCCCTCCAAACCCTCCCCGCCCCACCGATCCCCCACAGCAACCCTGGTCACCCGGAAGAGTGGTGATCCCCAACTCGGCTGGATTTCGGCCCGGTTCGCTGGCATATGCTCGCCCCGACCGACCACAACCGCAGACATGCGACGGCCCCCGCCGGGACTGCAATCCCAGTGCGAGGGCCTGACCACCGAGGAAGAATCGAGCTTCCCGATGGGTACCCAGAACTCTAGCGCGCCCGCGTGCGCCCAGCCGCTGAATCCCCGCGGCGTCACCCACATCAACACCCCGCACACCACCCGCTTCACGATCGTCGGCAACCATCTCGCCCAGCATCGGAAGCTCTCCCTCACCGCGATCGGGCTCGCCGTCCACATCCAGTCGCTGCCCGGCCAGTCCCGCGTCGACATCAAGACCCTCGCCGGCCGCTTCACCGAGGGCGAGACCCGTATCGCCGCCGCCTTGCGCGAACTCAAAGCCCACGGCTACCTGGCCCAGGTCCGCGAACGCCTCTCCAACGGCAGGTTCGTCACGCACACGGTGTCGTACAACCAGCCCCAGCCCCTGACAGCCTCGACACCGTGCCCCGATGCGCTTCCCGACTGTCCACCCCAGCCCGCCGAACCTCGGGACGCTCTCCCACCACCCCGGCAAGAAGCACCCCCGGCACAAAGAACCGGCCCCGAACCCAAGACGGCCCCTGAGCCCGCCTCCGAGCCCGCGACCAAACCCCCTCTCCCCGAACCCCGAACGCCCGACATCGAACGCCACCGCACCGCCGCCGCCCTGCTCGCCACGCTCCACCACGACGACCGCCGCCTCGTCCTGCCCGAACGGGACGTCCGCCGTCTCACCCCCGCCGTCGCCGCCTGGCTGGAACGTGGCGTTTCCTCCGAGGCCGTACGCCACAGCCTCACGGCGAACCTCCCGCCCAAGCCCCGCCACCCAGCGGCCCTACTGGCGCACCGCCTCACGGAGTGCCTGCCGCCTCCCGCACCGACCCCTCCGTCATCTCTGTCATCGGGTGAGACCCACGCTGTCCCTTCCCCGCTGCACAGCTGCGAGGGCTGCGAGCGCGCGATCCGCACACCCGCACCAGGGGCCTACTGTCGTGCATGCCGTGAGGCGGGGCTGGACATCAACGCAGCCGCGTGAGCTCCCTTTTCTCCCCGAAGAATCGAAGTCTGTACTGGGAGCATCGACACATACCGAGCCGCGAGATCATCTCGGTCACAACGTCCCGGACACAGTCGGCCGTGCCTTCGTTGAGATCCACCAGCTATTCCCCCCCGGAGACGCCGGCGGTGTCGGGGCGCGTCACGACCAGTCGTCGTTGCCGAGGCTCGCTTTCGGTCAGAATCCCCAGGGATCGGGATGGGGCTTGGCCGCGGGCTCCTCCGACCAGGTCAGACGGGCCTCGATCTGGTCCATCGTGAGGTCGAGCAGCCGGTCGACGGCCCAACCGTTCCACTGGACGGCACGAGGGAACTGCGGCAGGCGGAACGCAGGCAGCCGGGTCGGCAGTGCCTCGGGACGGTACACCGGCTTCTTGATCTCGCCGTTCCGCTTCGGCCTGGACGACCTGCGGAGATCGAGGCAGTCGACCACCTGGTCGACGAGGAGAAGGACGTAGTCGTCGCCCTTGCCGTTGCGGATCTCGACGGGGACCAGGCTTCCGGCCGACAGCAACTCGTCCCCGAACCCCTCGGCCAGACGGCGGCTGAGCACAGGCGCTCCGGGACTGCCGCTGGGGAACTCGCTCCTGGGCGCGGAGTCGTCCATCCATTCGGCACGCAGCCCGGTCGGCCGGCCCGAATCGTCCCCGCTCCGCTGCCACCGCATGAGCCTGCTCTGGTCGGGACCGTCCAGACGCAGCGTCGCGTAGTCGCTCAGGCTCGGCAGGAGCCGGTAGACGGCCAGATTCCGCTGCGGCACGTCAGACATCGCGCCGGTACTCACCGCACGCCCGAGTTCATGAAACGACGGCGTCGACCCTCACCGGCAGTTCCGTGTCGTCCTGGACCGCACCGACGAGCAGCGACCGACGTCCCAGGCCCCAGGCCCGCTGCTCGATGTAGTCGATGCCCACCGTCTGGCCACCGTCCAGTCGGGCGAGGCGCCCGGCAAGGACACCGGTCTCCACCTCGTGTGCGATCCGCCCGACTACCTGCGCGGACTCGTCGTACAGCGCTTCCAGCGCGTCGAAGCCGGCCTCCTCGTCGACCTCGCGCTCCCACAGGGTGACAGCGAGGCGCACCTGTGGAGCGTCCCCCTCGATACCCGCCAGGAGGTCGTTCTTGCGCCAGACACGGGGGAACGCGGCGCCCGTCACCTGGCGCGCCACGCCCCAGCCCAGCCGTTCCAGGACGGCACCGATCCCCTCTCCCGTCAGGCTCTCGTCGTCGGCCAGGAGCTCCAGAACTGCAACGACCTCGTCCACGCCCTAATCCATTCCGTTTCCCGGCACGTGGAAGACGTTCAGCCTTCCATCGGCGAATTCGTCTGGGAACTTGCTGCTGAAAAGATCCCGGAGGTGCTCGGCTCCCTCCGGGTAGGAGGTGGCATACCGCACCCCCTTGCCGCCCAGTCCTTCGTTCAGCGCCAGGAGCTTCTCGGCCTGACTGGTGATCCGGTCCTCGTCGTAGTGACGATGCGCAGGATTGTACTGAGACGCCGCCCACTCACCCGGATGGTCACCACCGGTCCACTTCGCCTCGACGATGAAGCCGTCCGCGGTGGGACCACCGTCCACGTGCACCTCCCGGCCGTCTCCGAGGCGCCACACCTGCTCGTAGTCCGTGTGCGTGACGAACCGTTGGTAGCGGAACGAAACGCGTTGCAGCATTTTGTCGGTCATCCACTGGATGCCCACGAACGTCGGGCACCGCTGCAGGCCGAGCGGATCCACCCAGAGATGGGGATTGGAGACGTAGGCGTAGTGGTCGGGCCCTGCCTGGAGCCCGAGCGGGTCGGGGGTCAGAAAGCGGACGCTGTGCGGGTCGTAGTAGCGGTGGAAGTTGTAGTGGAGGCCGCTTTCCTCGTCCGCGTACTGCCCGGGGAAGCGGAGCGGGCACGACAGCCCGCCCGCCGCCGCCGTGTCGGGGGCGTCCTCGTCGCCCCAGAGACCGGACCTGCCCCGCCACCGCACCGCGCCGTCCAGACCGATCAGTTCGACAGGCGTGCCGACGACGTCCGTGACGATGGCGAAGAACCGCTCGTCGACTTCCTCCTGCGGCAGCTCGCGCGACCGTGTCCGCTCCGCCTGTGCCATCGGCCGGTGCGTACCTGGCTCGTACTCCCACGTGACCGTGTGCTCGCCCGCGTCGCTCCAGCGGGACTGCTCGGCCAGGCGCTGGCCGTCCCAGGTGAACGCGGTCCGCTCGATGACCTGCCCGTCCTCGGCATGGCACCGCTTCTCCGTGCGGCGTCCGAACGGGTCGTAGTCATAGCTCCAGCGACGCCCGTCGGGGCCGGTCATGCCAGTGAGCCGATCGTCCGCGTCCCAGCTGAACGACCACGCCCGGCGGCCCCCGGACAGTGTCCGCTGCACCAGTCGGGTGACCCGGCCCTGGCCGTCGTACGAATACGACCTCCTGCCCGCTCGACGAACCTGGTTCCCGGCATACGTGTGCCGGGACTGCTCTCCGTCCGCTCGGCCCGTGAGTGACGAGGACGAGGACGTCGGGTTGCCCGCTGCGTCGTACGCGTAGCGTTCGTGCCAGGAATCACCGTCGACCGCCACGACGCGACCGCGCTCGTCGTGCCGGAACTGCTGCCGGCCACCGTGGAGGTCGCGTGTTTCGGTCAGTCGGTCACCAGTTCCGTACACATAGTCGCGACGGCTGACGACCCGGCTCTCGTCGCCGAGGCCGTGGCCGTCAGGTGCCCGCAGCACATGGGACGTCATGCGGCGGCATTCGTCCCAGTGACGCTCCATGCGGAGGGAATCGCCGAAGTCCCGGACCACCTCTTTGCCGTCTTCGTCGTGCCGGAAGACGATCTCGCGGCCGGCGCTCGAAAGCCTCGACGGCAGACTCCGCTTCGAGTACTCCCACCGGCTCTCCGCTCCGGACGGCGTCCTGCGCACCGTGCGGCGGCCCAGTCGGTCATAGGCGTGACTGATGGTCCGGCCGTTGGTCGTCTCGCTCAGTACCCGTCCGAGCGGATCGCGCTCCGCCTCCACGACGACATCGCCGCACCGGGCCCGGTACACCTGTCCGCTCGGCGTGTAGGAGAACGTCGTCAAGGACTCCGCGGTGGTCTTGACGACGACTCTGCCCACCGCGTCACGCTCGTAGGACGTAACCTGCCCGGCGCCATTGGTGCGCCGGGCGAGTCGGCCGGCGGCATCGTACGAATAGGTCAGCGTGCGGCCGTTGAAGTCGGTCTCCGACTCCAGGAGCCCCGTGACGCCGAATCGGTACTCCCACGCGAGGCCCTGCTCGTTCGTAACGCCTACCAGTCTGAGTTCCGTGTCGTAGCGGAAATGCCGCTGCCGGCCGTCGGCATCGGACCGCCAGGCAGGAAGATCGAAATGGGTGTACCCGAAACGGGTGACAGAGCCGGTGGGATCCGTGTGGCGCACGAGACGCCCCTCGGCGTCCCAATCCCAGGCCTCCCTAGCGCCGTCGGGCGTGGTCCGCGACAGGGGCTTGCCCTCGACGTTCCAGGTAAGGCGGGTCACGTTGCCCAGAGCGTCGCGGATCTCGGAGACCCGGCCGAAAGCGTCCCGGGTGTGCTGCACGGTGCCGCCGAGGGGATCGACCGACTTCACGGGAAGCCCACGTGCATCGGTCTCGACCCTCGTGACCGCTCCGGCCGGATCGGTGATCCCGGTCAGCGCTCCCTTGCCGTCGTAGGTGAACCGGGTCGTCTCCCCGAGTGGAGTGGTGACCGACGTGCGGTTGCCACGGTCGTCGTAGGCGTAGGACCAGCAGGAGCCGTCGGCGGCCTCGGTCAGCACCGGAAGGCGCTGCTCATTGAACTCGGCCCGAGCGGTGGTGCCGTCGGCGCTCGTGATGCCGACCAGGTTTCCGGCCGCGTCGTAGGCGTAACGGGTGCGGTTGCCCAGGGCATCGGTATACCCCACCAGCCGGTCTCGGCGATCCCACTCGTATCGTGTGACGTTCCCGAGCGCGTCGATGACCGCCGTCCGCTGCAGCCGCTCGTTGTACTCGTGCACGGTGGCCTGTCCGGCCGAGTCGGAGTACACGGTCCGGCGCGCATCGCGGTCGTACGTGAGCCGGCAGTCGAGGAACCCGTCCGCGCCCGTGCCGCGTACGCAGCGGTCCTCTTCGTCGTACTCGAACTCGTACCAGGAACCGCACCGGTCTTCCCACCTGGTGATCCTCCCCCGGTCGTCATAGGCATACCGGAAGGGCAGGCCGGAGGAGTTGTACACATGGACCAGGTCGCCATCGCGGTAGGCGTAGCGCACCAGAGTCGCGTCGTCCGAGCCGGTCGCTTCCGCCAGCCGCAGCGATGCGATACGCCCGGCCTCCGTCTCGATCGCGACGCGGTACCCCCCGCTGTGGTGCAGAGCCACCGGCTCCCCGGCGGCCGAGTACTCGATGTCGAGGCGATGTCCGTTGCGGTCGCTCCGGCTGCGCAAGGAAAACACCGTGCTGCCGTCGGCCCCCGGCGCACCGTCCGGCTGGAACACGCGGTTGACCCCGGTCTCCGGATCCATGATGGTCATCGGCCCGCCGGGATGTCCGTCCCACTCCAACGGCCAGCGAGGGCCTTCCAGCGGATACACGGGGTCACCAGGCGTCGGACGGGGGTAGGCGAGCAGCATTCCGTCGTCCGAGGCGAAGGCGATCCCCTGGTCGTCCATCTCCAGTCGTTCGTCGAGCGTTGATGCCCAGGACGGACCGAACCACCTGCCGTAGTTGTAAGTGGACAGATGAGTCCGTTTGACTTCGAGCGGCAGGATGCCCGGCAAGGTCACATCTGAAGCGACCATGAGCATCTCGCCCGACACCAGGTCGATCGGATCGCCGCCCGGGCAGCGCCCTGCGAGAGCCTTGCCTCTGGCGACCAGATCCGTCATCCCGGAGCGCAGACTGGTCAGGCCACGGGTCCCGAGCCCCCGCACGGCCTCGGCCATGCCCTTGAGCCCCAGCTTGCCAAGTCCCCGCATGCCCTTGGCGAGTTTGCCAAGGCTGGTGATGCCCTTGCCGCCGGGTATGCAGTCCAGCGCGGCGAACGCGACGTCCCATAGGGACGCTTGGCCTTTGGAGTATTTGTAGAGCGTGTCCGCGAGCACCACGAGCGCGGCCACCAGCACGATCGCGCCGAGGATCGGCCCGCCGATGATCATCGCGATGATCCCGACGACCGCGACGACGACCTTGCAGACGGTGACGATGGTGTCCCAGTTGTCCTCGAACCAGTGCCCGACGTCCTGCCACCAGTGTCGGTTCGGTATGCCCGCGTCGGAGGCCTCGTCGATCTTCCGCTTCGCCTCCCCGGCCGCGTCGTCGCGCATCTTCCGCGCGTCCTCGGCCATCTTCTTCGCGGCGTCCAGGGCACTCTGGGCGGTGGTGACGTCCGACTGGGCCTGAGTATGGGCGGACTTGGCGCTCTGCACGTCCCGGGTGGCGGCCCGCACCTTGCCCTCGTCGGGCTTGTCGGCGTCGGACTTGCTGCCGGTGGGGTCGTCCTTGTACTTGTCGGCTTCCTTCGTCGCCCGCGTCACCCAGGAATCGGCTGAGGAGAGACGGGACTTGGCGGAGGACAGGTCCGACTGGGCCTCCTTCGCCTTGGTGAGGGCCTTGTCGGCCAGCGCCTGCGCCCGCTCCAGCTTCGGCCAGTAGTCGGCGAGGGCGTCGCCGCACAGCTCGTAGGACTTCTTCAGCTTCTTCAGGTTCTTCGGAACGTCCTTGAACTGCTCCTTGAACACCTCCGCCGACTTGCCCGCCCATTGCAGGAGGGTGTCCTCGCCGGCCATGCCCTTGACCAGACGCAGCGCGTCGGAGACGTCGTCGGCGAAGGTGTGCAGCTGTGCTGCGAGGGTGCGGACGCGTTGTGGGTCGCCGGGGGTGGGGTCCTTGTCGAGGTCGAGTGGATGCCAGTCCGCCGGTCGGTACCCCGCCATGATCCCGCAACCCCCGTCGCGTACGCCTCATCAACAAACCTGTGCACACGCGAACTTACAAGGAACGGCCGTTCGAGGTGAAGACCGACGGTCGAGTCGGCCGTGCCGGCAGGGGCTCAGCGTCGGCGTCCGCGCAAGGTCCGCCGGCCGTCCTGGACGGCGTCCACGGAGCGGAGCCACCAGTGCTCCAGCGTGCCGCGCACGGTCACGTACACCCACCGGCGCTTGAACCACGGCGGCAGGTCCCGGAACGGCACGAAGGCGAGCGTGTCGCCGATCGCGTCCCCGGCCGGACCGCCCGGCCCCTCGGCGCGCAGCGCGGCGAACAGCTCGGGAGTCAGCCGGCGGTTGAGGCGGGCCGCGGTGCCCGCCGCGGTGCAGGCGTAACCCCGCTCCTCCTGGTCCGGGAGTCTCATCGCCCTCACGATCCGGGGGGACGCCTCCCCCAACGGACAGTTGAGAGCCAGCCCGATCACCGCCGTACCGAGGTGATCCTCGCCGCGCTCGAACGCGGCGTCCCACTCCGCAGGGTCGGCGAGCCCCAGCAGACCCTCGCCGGTCCGCCACCGCGCCTCCCACCGCAAAGGGTCAGTCCGCGAACCGGAACGTCGACGTGATCGCGTCGAAGATGTCGAAGAAGGAGTCGGCGAGGTCGAGGACCTGGCTGCTGCCGGCCACCAGGGCGACCTTGCCCTCCTGGCCGGGGACCGGGATGAAGGTCTGCATCAGGATGGCGCGGATCGTGCGACCCAGGCTGTCCTCGGGGATCGGGATGTCCTCGATGCCGTAGGTGCGGGCGGCGGGGCCGACGCCGGGGATGTCGACGGTCGTCACCTTGCGCCAGGAGTCGCCCTCCCTATGGGCCTCCTTGGGGGCGAGCTGGGCGGCGATGGCGGCCGGGTCGTTGGAGAGCGGCGCGCCCTCGCGGGTACGGCCGCCGACCAGCGACACCGTGACCGAGCCCGTGATCGGCGTGTCCCCGCCGAAGCTCTCCGCCATGCAGCCGCAGTACATCGCGCCCGACTTCCACGCGTCGGCCGCGGACTTGCGCAGGAAGCCGACGTACGTGTCCCGGTACTGCGCCAGCTCCGGGTGCTGGGCGATGCGCTCGTTCACCATCCGCCGGATCGAGTCGTCCCGCGACTCCGGCCGCACGTCGAACTCCCACCACGACTCCGGCACCTTGATCCGGAAACCGCCGCGCTCGATCGTCAGCGTCTCCATGTAGCGGGCCATGCTGTACGCCACCCCTCCCCCGATGATCTGATATACGGTGCGGCCCAGACTACGAGACGCGCGAACGGGGGACGGTCACGTGGGCAACGGCAAGAGCGATCTCGCCATACCGCTGAGCGAGCTTGAGGACTACGGCCGCAAGCTGCGCTCCATCAAGGAACGCCTCAACCACACCAAGAAGATGTTCGAGTCCTACCGGGACGACGTCGGCAGCGGCACGGTCTACGACGCCCTCGACGACTTCGAGTCCAACTGGCACGACGGCCGCGAGGACATCACCAAGCAGATCGACTCCCTCGCCGACATGTCCGACACCGTGGTCCGCGAATTCAAGAAACTGGACGACGACCTCGCGAAGAAGGCGAAGGACGCGGTGCGACCGGAGGGCCAGCAGCAACAGGGTGGTGGCGGGAACAAGGCGGAGTAGAGGGCCCTGGGCCCTCCCTCACGTCGGTCGCGGTGACTCCGGCGGCGGAGGTCCGTTTCGACGCCTCACGGGTGAGCTGACCTGCCGACGTCGTCCACCTCCACATTCCAGGCCTTCGGCAGGTCGCTGCCGCAGAAGACGCGGACGAAGTCGCCCTCCCGGACGATGTTGTGCTCCGCGCAGGCCGGGCAGCGGCGGAACACCACCTCGTGGGTGAAGGCGGCGGGGCGGCGGAGCGGGATGCCGTCGAGGGCCCGGGCCACCGCCGGCCAGGACGTGACGTCGGGGCAGTAGCCCGTCGACTGGTTGCCGACCTCGCTCGCCGCCCACTGACCCGCCTCGCGCACGAAGGTGATCTCCCCGGCGCCGAGTACGGCCGCTCCGCCCGCGCAGGCCACGTGTTCGCTGCGGCGGGGCGCGAGACATAGCAGCCCGTCGGCGCCGACGACGTACGTGAACGGCTCGGCCAGCTCCGCCGGTGACTGCCGTGCGGCCCACGACTCGAAGTCGGCCACGGAGGCGATCCGGGTGCCGGGTCCGCCCCCGGATCGCCGTGCCATGACGGCGAGTTCGGCGGGGCCGACGTAGCGGTAGCCGCGCTCCGGCGGGCCGCCGCCGAGCAGTTCCTCCAGCGTCCCGTCGTACGACCGGAGCCCCGCCTTGACGTGCTCCGCAGTGGACGAGTCCGGGCGGAGCACCGACGGCGGATGGGCGACTCGCCACATGCGGTGGACGTGGTGCGGGGTGACGTTCCCGGCCGGGTCCGCCAGGGCGCCGGCGGCGGTGAGGATCTCGATGACCTGAGGCGCACCGGCAGTGGCGTCCGTGCCCGCGTCGAGGGCCGTCCGCACCAACATGTCCAGGAACTCGGTCAGTTGGAGGTCAGCAGCCATGCGGCACGTGCGGCGTACGACCGGCGGCGACGGGTCGTGCAGGCTCTCGACCCCCGTCACTCCGGCCGACCAGAGGACGAGGAGCCGCGCGGACAGGTCGTAGTCGTGGAAGTAGGCCATCTCGTCGGCGATCGCCGTCGCCTCGTCGCGGTCGAAGCCGCAGAGCGCGCAGACCGCGGCGAAGAGACGGTCCCACTGCTGCCGTCTGCCCGCCAGGAACGCGCCGACCGAGACATCCGCGAACGACCAGGTGCCGGTGGCGTTCAGCGCGCCCACGGCGACGACCGCCCCCAGCGGCGCGAACAACTCGCGGGCGTACCTCACTCGCCGGCGGCGGCCGCGTGGGAGAGGAAGGCCGTCCAGGTGACGGGCGGGAAGGTGAGGTGGGGGCCGCGGGAGGGGGTCGCGGTGTTCTTGGAGTCGCGGATGTGGACGGTGGCGGGGCTGACGGCGACTTCGACGCAGGAGTCGCCTTCACTGCTGCTGCTGTAGCTGCTCTTGAACCACGTCAGACCGGAGGCGTCCTCGGCCGTGGTCTTGCGGATCATGTCTCCCCCAGCAGTTGTTCGATGAAGGCCGTCGACTCACGCGGCGTGAGCGCCTGCGCCCGGATGATGCCGTACCGCAGTTCAAGGATACGGAGTTGCTTCGCATCGGACACCGGTCGGCCGTTGGCCACTGCTACCGAACGCCCCACCGCCGAGCCGTCCTCGGACTTCAGCACCTCGATTCCGCCGGCCAGTCCCGCGTGCTCCTCACGATCCATCGGCATCACCTGAAGTTCGACGTTCCGCAACTGCGCCACTTCCAGCAGGTGTTCCAGCTGCTGACGGAGCACCGTCCGCCCGCCGAGCGGACGCCGGAGCGTCCACTCCTCCAGAACGAAGCTGAGTTCGGGCGCCGGGTCCCGCTCGAAGACGGCCTTGCGGGCCACGCGCGCGGCGATGAACCGCTCCACCTCGTCCCCGGTGTACGCCGGGCGACGCATCAGGAGCAGCCCGCGCGCGTATTCGGGTGTCTGGAGCAACCCGTGGATGTTGAGCGGGTCGTAGAGCTGGAGCTCGACCGCCCTGGCCTCCAGCTGCGCCAGGTCACGCACCTTCTTGGGGTACCGGACCCGCCGTACGTCCTCCTTCATCGCCGAGAGCAGCCCCTCCGCCCCCAGCACCTCGTCCGCCCTGTCCAGATACTCCGGCCGGGGAATCCGCTTTCCACCCTCGATCTTGTAGACCATGTCCTCGCCGTACCCGACCGCCACCCCGAACTCGGCGGCCCGCATCCCCACCGCCTCCCGCCGCAGCTTCAGCTGCCGCCCGACGGTCGCGATGACCGCGACGCCCCAGTCGTCATCGGGATCCACCTCCCAACCCGGCTCGTCCGCCTCGTGCTTGAGCCGCACCACCGCACCGTCCACACTCATGCCGCATCCCTCCGTCGTACGACCGTGCCTCGACGACGCCCTACCCGTACGCCCGTGTCCGACAGCCCGGACAGCACCGGACAAGCAGCGGACAGTGACCGTACGCAACGGCTCCGTCACTGTTCACGGTAGGCATGGGCGGCCACGCTGAGTGACGTGAATCAGGAAATCTCCACCCCCCTCGCCTGCCCGATCCGCAACTACAGCGTGTTGCTGTCGCCCACGCGCAGAGGAGCCCGGCTGGCGCGGCTGCTGGCGACCGAGCAACTGCGGTCGTGGGGACTGCCGTCGGAGGACGCGGCGCACGTCGTCGCGGAACTGGCGACCAACGCGGCGACGCACGGGCGGACGGCGGGCCGGGGTTTCCGGTTGTTGATGTACGTCGTCGGGAACACGGTCCGCATCGAGGTCACGGACACCTGCGAGGAGCGCCGCCCCCGCCTGCACCTCCCCTCCGGGGAGGACGAGACCGGCCGCGGACTGGTGATCGTCGAGGCCCTCGCCGACCGCTGGGGCGTCTCCCTCGGACCCCGCCCCCGCAAGACCGTCTGGGCCGAGCTGACCGTCACGCGGTCCGCCGCGACACGGTGACGCCCGCCGCCAAGTAGTTAAAAACCCCCAGGGAAATTCCCCTCCCCAACCCCACCCGCCTCCCCGCCGCCGCCTGTCACTCTCCGGAGTGAACATGGCCAACTGGGCTGGATTCGGTGCCGGTTGCCCGGCATATGCTCGCCGCGACAACACCGAGTGACGGCCGGGGCAACACACGGTCACCCGTCACTCGCGACGCACATACGACGGCCCCCGGCCGGGAGTAGCGATCCCGATCGAGGGCCTGACCACCTAGGAAGACTGCAACTTCCCGATGGATGCAGAGCACACTAGCGCGCCCTCGCGCGCCAGGTCAGCCGTTCCCGGCTCGAACCCCTCGTACGGGGTGACCCACGTCAACGTCCGGCTCACCACGCGGTACACGGTGGTCGACAACCGCCTCCTCCAGCACCGCGAACTCTCCCTCACCGCGATCGGCCTCGCCGGCCACATCCAGTCGCTGCCGACCGGCGCCCGCGTGGACATCAGGTCGCTGACCGCGCGCTTCCCCGAGGGCGAGGTACGGATCGCAGCGGCACTGCGCGAACTGGAAGCGCAGGGCTACCTGTCCCGGACCCGCGAGCGGCTGCCGAACGGCCGGGTGGTCTCGCGGACGGTGTCGTACAACCGGCCGACGGGGGCGGAGGAGGTACGAGAGGTTACGCCGCCACCCGTACCGCCAGCGCCACCGGTGCCCGGCCCCGATCGGACGCATCCCCCGGCACCGGCATCGCCGCCGCGCCCGCCGAAACCACCTCTGCCGGAACCCACGCGCGGCACCCCCGACCCGCGGCACACGGCCACCACCCTCCTCTCCCGCCTCCACCACGACGACCCCCGCCTGCTCCTCCCCGAACGCGAGGTACGACGGCTCGCCCCGGCGGTCGACGCCTGGCTGGAGCGCGGCGCCTCGCCCGAAGCCGTACGCCGCACCCTCACGTCCTGCCTCCCGGTCGGTCAGCTTCTCCACCCGGCGGGCCTCCTGGCCCACCGCCTCACGGAGCACCTGCCACCGCCACCACCGCCCGCCCCGCCGCGTCCGCTCCCCTTCCAGGACTGCGACGGCTGCGACCGCCCGTTCCGCGCGGCGGAGCCCGGCCGCTGCCGGGACTGCCGCACCCACCAGCCGCTACCGAGAGCGGCATGACCAGCCCAATCCCTACGCCGAGAGGTCCCGAGCGGAACGTCAAGCTCCACCAGGCCGGCGTCTCCAGCGAGCCCGGCCGGGCCGACATCACCGTCCGTTTCTCCGGGAACCTGCTCTCCACCGGCTCGCCCCTGGAGGGCGGCGCCGCCCCCGACGCCCAGCACAAGCGCATCCAACTGCTCACCCTGGACGAGGTGTTCGCCGACACTCCGCTGGACCTCGTCAAGATCGACGTGGAGGGCCACGAGATGTCGGTGCTCCGCGGCGCCCGCCAGGTGCCGAAGCGCGACCGGCCGACCCTGGTGATGGAGGCCCTGGTCGACGCCGCCCTCGACGACCTCATCGCCGAGTTCGACCCCCTCGGCTACGACGTCCACTGGATCGCCGAGCACGACGGCGGGCTGGTGCCCTGGAACAAGCCCCGCCCGCCACACACCCGCAACCTGCTCTTCGCGCCGCGGAACTGAGACCCGCCGAACTGAACTCCGCGGCACTGAGCCCTGCCTCCGGCCGACCCGTCTGCCGGAGGTGCTGGCTCCTCGACGTCCGGCACCGTGACCTCGGCGCTCGACGGCGGACGGATCGCAGCAGCTTGGCGGCCAGGTCCGCGGACAGTTGGGTCGGGGCGCCTCCGGGCAGCAGATCGCGCAGCAGCGCGTGGAGTTGGTTGACCGTGCGCACCCCGGCCTGGGCCAGGTTCACACGCCGTTCGTCCAGGAGAGCCGGCGCCGTTGTGTAATCCTCGGGCGCGAGGTCCCGCACGTCTCCCTGCAGATAAGCCGACGGTGGCCGCGGCCGCTGCGTCGATACGGTCGTTCTTACGCCGGCCACCGCGGGAAAGTGCGCGCACCCGACCATGAGGAACCCGGTCCCGTGATACTGCTCGGTGCCGATCCCCACAAGTCCACCCACGCCCCGGCCAGGTTGGTTCCGAAAGTCGGCGTACCGACTGTGGCTGTCCCTGTCGTCCGGGTTCGAGGTCGGCTCGACGGCGGTGGCGGGGCTGGTCGCTGCGGCAGAAACATCGACGACGCCCTCACCGCGGGCGGAGACGCCTCTGTTGAGTCAGACCGCGGACGGACGCCGGACCGGCGGCATACCCGGGAGAGCCGGCCCCGAAGAGCGGCAGACGGTTCACGAGTCCCCTGTACAAGTCGGCGGTTCACCCGTCGCCCCGTGCGGCGCGCTGCAGCTGATGCAGGTCAGGGGCCTGATTCCGGGTTGAGGCGGCGCATACCGGAGATAGCGATGGGTCAACAACTCGGACCATCGGTGCAACGGCATGCGTCAGCGCGGTATTGCCAAGCCAGGATCGCGCCAGTAACCTCACGCCCGTGAGGTTACGGCCGTGAGGTTGCTAAGGCTCCCGGTCACTGCAGGTACATCCAGCCGGTTTGGCCAAGGGAGACCGAAATGAAGATCGTTGATGTGTGCCCCGACCTGCGCATGGTGCTCGACGATGGGCCTGGGCAGGCCTACCTACTGCGCCGCGGGTCGAACGCGGTGCTGGTCGACACCGGCATCGCCGGGCAAGGCAAGGTCATCACCGAGGCGTTGCGTGGTTGGGGCCTGGACCGGGAGTCGCTGACCCACGTGGTCCTGACGCACTGGCATCCCGACCATGCCGGGTCGGCTGCCGAACTGGCCGCCTGGCCCAACGTTCGCGTCTGGGCACACCGCAACGATGCCCCGATCATCCGCGGCAGCAGTTACAGCTCGCTTCCCGCCCTCACCCACGCCGAGGAGGAGTTCTACGCCCACATCGCCGGCACCATCCCCGACGCCGCGCCTTCTCGTGTCGACCGCGAGCTCGACGACGACGAGATCCTCGAGGAGATCGACGCCCGCGTCCTGTCGACTCCCGGCCACACCGACGGCAGCATCGCCTTGCACTTCCCGAACGAGGCTGTCCTGTTCACCGGTGACATTGCCACCGAGCAAGGGGGCCAGGTCGTACTCGGGCCGTTCAACCTCGACCGGACACAGGCCCGTGAATCCTTCCGGCGCTTCGCGGACATCGACATCGACACCGTCTGCTTCGGCCACGGTCAGCCGCTACGCGGCGAGAGCACTACCTTGCTGCGCGAAGCGGCCACCGCCCACGAGGTCCCCGACCCTCTCGGCTGACCCGCGCTCCGCTCGCGCCGAACCGGCATCGGCGTAAGGTTACGGCCGTGAGTAGAGCGGCTGCCGGGAGCAGACAACGCAACCCCCGGGGTGCGGGGCAGGCCCTACGCGGTGACATCGTGTCGGCCGCCCGAGAGATCCTCATCGAGGACGGCTACGCGAGCTCGGTGAGCCTGCGTGGGCTGGCACGGCGGATCGGCATTGCACCCCAGTCGATCTACCTGCATTTCGCAGGCCCGGACGAGATCGTGCAGGCCGTCACCGTCGAGACCTTCGCCCAGCTAGGCCGCTTCATCGCGGATGCGAAGGAAGGAATTGAGGCACCCCGGGACCGGCTCATCGCCGGCTGCCGCGCCTACATGGCATTCGGACTTGACAACCCGAATCTGTACGGACTGCTCTTCCAGCGCAACCGGCTCCTTCGCGGAACGGAACCCCGCCCCACACCCGCGGACGCACCGGACTCCCGCAACCCCGACGCCGGGCCGTTCGCCTACCTCATGGAAAGCCTCCGACTCTGCGTCGCCGACGGATCCTCCGAGGTGACTGACGTCTTTTCCACCGCAACGCAGTTGTGGGCGGCCATGCACGGCTTTGTTCTGCTGCGCAACGGCTACCAGTTCCCCTGGCCGGACCTTGCCCGAGCCGAGGTTGAGCTCATCAGCTCCATCGCGAGACTCCGCAAGCCCGACTGACAACACCGCGGTTCTCATTCTCACCGTTTCAAAGCGCGTCCCCCTGGCCGTGCGGACGGTCCTGGCTTTCTGATGGCACCACCCCGGCCGGGTGGTGGAGAGGATCCCAGTGGCACGGCGGCGGTAATGGCGGCCAGGACCCGGTCCCGGGCCTGGGCGAAGACCGCCTCGCGCAGGACAAACAGCACGGCGTCCAGGCGCAGCGTCGCCAGGCCGTGGCGGTCTACCCAGACAGGCAGTGGGTCCCACGGATTGAGCTGTGTGCCGCCGGTGGCGCAGTTCAGGTGGGCCACGCCGGCCGCCGGCAGCCCGCGCCATACCGCAGCGGGCTCGCCGGTGAACGGCGCCACACCCTCCAGCGCGGTGGCGATGTGGTCGGCGAGGAGCATCCCGGCGCACTCCTGGGCGACCACCGGCAGGAGCGCATCGCGGCCGCGGAAGTGACGGTACGCCACGGCCGACGAGACGCCTGCGCTCCGCTGAACCTCACGCACCGACACAGCACCAGAGCCTCCCGCGCCTACCAGGTCGACCGCCTCGCAGCCCAGGCGATCGGCCAGGGGTTTGCGGATCGCGGCCGGCTCAGCCCCTTCGTCCGCCGATCCGGTCGACGCTGCTCACTCCTTCCGGCAGAGCGACGCAAGTAAGCACTGACAACAACACCTCGGAGGCCACCACCATGGACATCCACCCGATCAAGGACGGCATATCCACCGCCTACCTCGTCATCGACGACGGCACGGCGATGCTCGTGGACGCCGCCACCCCGGCTCTCGCGCCAAAGGTGCTCGCCAAGCTCACCGAGACCCACGCCAAGCTGCACCTGATCGTGCTGACGCATTTCCACTACGACCACGTCGGCGCTGCCGACGCCCTGCGCGAGGCCACCGGCGCCCGCGTAGCCATCCACCATGCCGATGCCGGCGCGCTGCGCGCCGGCGGCCAGCTGCACGTGACCCCGCGGCGACCCCTTGGCCGCGTACTGGCCCCCAGCGTCATGCGCGGGTTGAAAGCACCGGTCACCCCTGACTTCGAGCTGGACGACGATGAGGACCTCACCCAGCACGGCGGCATCGGCCGGTCCTTCTGGACCCCCGGCCACACCCCCGGCTCCACGAGCGTGCAACTGCCCACCGGCACTGTCCTGGCCGGGGACGCCTTCGGCGAGGCCCTTTTCCCGCGGCACGGCGCCGAACGCCCGCTGTTCGCCGACGACCTGGACACAGCCCGGCGAAGTCAGCTCGCCATCATCGACGCCGCCGGCGGCGACGTACGCGTCGCGCACTTCGGTCGCCTGCAGGAACGGTCACTGGCCAAACTGGCTCAGCGTCTGCGGAGCGCCAACACACAGCCGGCATGAGCCGCGCCCCTCCGACCAGGTGCTCCAGCCGGCAAACCCACCACATCGCCAAGACCACCCGGGCGATCTGCGACGTTCCTGGACGAGCACGGCCGGCAGTTCCGTCGGCGGCCCCCTGCTGTGGCCGGCCGAGGAGCCCTGGCCGACCTGTCCGGAACATGCGAGTCCCTGGCAGCACGGTGAGGCGCCGGACGATGTCCACGTCGGCCGGCGTGTCCTGCGCGAGGCCTGGGCCCGGCCGCGCGCCGAGGGCGCCGACCTGTTGACCGAGGAGGAGCGCGCGCTGGTCGACCGGGGGACCACGCCGTACCGGGCGGCCCTGGAAGGGCCGGTGGCGCTGGTGCCGGTCGCGCAGATACGTGCCGCGGATGTGCCGACGCTGCCCCGGCCCGAGGGCGCCGATCTGCTCCAGGTGCTGTGGTGCGCCTTCGACCATCCCGAGGACGACTACTCGCCGAGGGTCGAGCTGCGTTGGCGCCGGGCCGCCGATGTCGTGACCGCGCTCGCCGCTCCCCCGCGGCCCGCCGTCATCGGCAGCGACGACTATCTGCCCGAGCTACCCGGCCCCGCACGAGCTGCCTCAGGAGCTGGCGGACCGGATCCACGAGTGGGAGGAGGGCTTCGAGGGCGAGGACGAGGAGCCGGAGGTCTGCTATCAGTACGACCTGGCCGTCGCCCCGGGATGGAAGCTCGGGGGACACGCGCCCTGGAGTTTCTCCGACCCGTTCCCCATGGCCTGCGCCGAGTGCGGCGCCGGGGTGCGGCCCCTGCTCACGATCGACGGCACCGAGTGGGACGGTGGCAGCGGCAGCTGGGCCCCGGTGGAGGACGCGGGATACACCGGCTACCACTTCCTCGGACCGGCGCTGGACACGCAGATCACCATCGGGCGCGGCTACACCCTCCAGGTGTACGTGTGCGAGGCGTCGTACGACCATCCGCCCGTGCAGAACATGCAGTGAGGTCCTGCCGAAGCAGCAAAGAGGCCCGTACGACCGAAGTCGTACGGGCCTCCTCAGACCTGCCTGGTCAGCCCTTGCGGGCCGAGATCACTTGTTGATCTTGGTGACCTGGCCGGCGCCGACCGTGCGGCCACCCTCGCGGATGGCGAACTTCAGGCCCTCTTCCATGGCGACGGGCTGGATGAGCTCCACCTTCATCTCGGTGTTGTCACCCGGCATGACCATCTCGGTGCCCTCGGGGAGGGTCACGACGCCGGTCACGTCCGTCGTACGGAAGTAGAACTGCGGACGGTAGTTGTTGAAGAACGGCGTGTGGCGGCCACCCTCGTCCTTGGAGAGGATGTAGGCCTGCGCCTCGAACTCGGTGTGCGGCGTGACCGAGCCCGGCTTGATGATGACCTGGCCGCGCTCGACGTCCTCGCGCTTGATGCCACGGAGGAGCAGACCGACGTTCTCACCGGCCTGGCCCTCGTCGAGCAGCTTGCGGAACATCTCGATGCCGGTGACCGTGGTGGTGGTCTTCTCGGTCTTGATGCCGATGATGTCGACGGTCTCGTTGACCTTGAGGACACCACGCTCGATACGGCCGGTGACGACGGTGCCACGACCGGTGATCGTGAAGACGTCCTCGATCGGCATCAGGAACGGCTTGTCGACGTCACGCTCGGGCTGCGGGATGTTCTCGTCGACGGCGGTCATGAGGTCGAGCACGGACTGCGTCCACTCGGCGTCGCCCTCCAGCGCCTTCAGCGCGGAGACGCGGACGACCGGCAGGTCGTCGCCCGGGAACTCGTACTCGGAGAGGAGCTCACGGACCTCGAGCTCGACGAGCTCCATGATCTCCTCGTCGTCCACCATGTCGGCCTTGTTCAGGGCGACCACGATGTACGGAACGCCGACCTGGCGGGCCAGGAGCACGTGCTCCTTGGTCTGCGGCATCGGGCCGTCGGTGGCGGCCACGACCAGGATCGCGCCGTCCATCTGCGCGGCACCCGTGATCATGTTCTTGATGTAGTCCGCGTGACCGGGGCAGTCGACGTGCGCGTAGTGACGGGTCTCCGTCTGGTACTCGACGTGCGCGATGGAGATGGTGATACCGCGCTGACGCTCCTCGGGCGCCTTGTCGATGTTGTCGAACGCGGTCGCCTCGTTCAGGTCCGGGTACGCGTCGTGCAGCACCTTGGTAATGGCGGCCGTGAGGGTCGTCTTACCGTGGTCGATGTGACCGATGGTGCCGATGTTGACGTGCGGCTTAGTCCGCTCGAACTTCGCCTTCGCCACTGGGGTCCTCCTGTGGAGTGGTTCTGTACGCCTAGGTTCAATCGGCGCCAGGTGATCTTTGCTGTTGGGTCCCGGGCCCCGGGCCGTACCGCCGCGAATGCGGAGGAACGACCCGTGAGGCTCCGGGGTCAAGCCTAAGGCGTGTGTGTGCGCCGCGTTAAACGCGGTGCTTACTCGCCCTTGGCCTTCGCGATGATCTCCTCGGCGACGTTCCGCGGAACCTCGGCGTAGGAGTCGAACTGCATGGAGTAGCTGGCCCGGCCGGACGTCTTGCTGCGCAGGTCGCCGACGTAACCGAACATCTCCGAGAGGGGCACGAGGCCCTTCACGACGCGGGCACCGGCCCGCTCCTCCATGGCCTGGATCTGACCACGGCGGGAGTTGATGTCACCGATGACCTCACCCATGTAGTCCTCGGGCGTGGTGACCTCGACGGCCATCATCGGCTCAAGGAGCACGGGGGACGCCTTGCGCGCGGCCTCCTTGAAGGCCTGCGAGCCGGCGATCTTGAAGGCGAGCTCGGAGGAGTCGACCTCGTGGTAGGCACCGTCGTGCAGGATCACGCGGACACCGGTCATCTCGTAACCGGCGAGGATGCCGAACTGCATGGCCTCCTGCGCACCGGCGTCCACCGAAGGGATGTACTCCTTCGGGATACGGCCACCGGTCACCTTGTTCACGAACTCGTACGAGGTGTCGCCACCCTCGAGCGGCTCGATGCCGATCTGCACCTTCGCGAACTGACCGGTACCACCGGTCTGCTTCTTGTGGGTGTAGTCGACGCGCTCGACGGCCTTGCGGATCGTCTCGCGGTACGCCACCTGCGGCTTGCCGACGTTGGCCTCGACCTTGAACTCACGGCGCATACGGTCGACCAGCACCTCGAGGTGCAGCTCGCCCATGCCACCGATGATGGTCTGGCCGGTCTCCTCGTCCGAGTGGACCTGGAAGGACGGGTCCTCCTCGGCCAGGCGCTGGATCGCGACGCCCAGCTTCTCCTGGTCGCCCTTCGACTTGGGCTCGATGGCGACCTGGATGACCGGCGCCGGGAAGTCCATGGACTCCAGGATCACCGGGGCCTTGTCGTCGCACAGCGTCTCACCGGTCGTGGTCTGCTTGAGACCCATGACGGCGATGATGTCGCCGGCGCCCACCGAATCGATCTCCTCACGCTTGTTCGCGTGCATGCGGTAGATCTTGCCGATGCGCTCCTTCTTGCCCTTGACGGAGTTCAGCACGGCGGTGCCGGACTCCAGGCGGCCCGAGTAGACCCGGACGAAGGTGAGCTTGCCGAGGTGCGGGTCGCTCATGATCTTGAACGCCAGCGCGGACAGCGGCTCGTCGTCGGACGGCTTGCGCTTGACGACCTCCTCCGGGTCGTTCACGGCGTGGCCCTCGATGGCCTCGACGTCGAGCGGGGAGGGGAGGTAGCGCACGACCGCGTCGAGCAGGGGCTGAACGCCCTTGTTCTTGAACGCGGTACCGCAGAACACCGGGGTGACGGTGGTGCCGTCGGACTTGCCGGACGCGATGGTGATACGACGGATCGCGGCGTACAGCTGCTCCTCGGAGGGCTCCTCGCCCTCCAGGTACAGCTCCATGATCTCTTCGTCGTTCTCGGCCACGGCCTCGAGCAGCTTGCCGCGGTACTCCTCGGCAGCCTCGGTGTGGGTGGCCGGGATGTCGACGACGTCGTACATCTCGCCCTTGGTGGCCTCGGCGGACCACACGAGCGCCTTCATGCGGACGAGGTCCACGACGCCCTGGAAGTCGGCCTCGGCACCGATCGGGAGCTGCATGACGATCGGCTGAGCGCCCAGGCGGTCAGAGATCATGTCGACGCAGCGGTGGAACTCGGCACCGGTCCGGTCGAGCTTGTTGACGAAGCAGATGCGCGGAACGCCGTAGCGGTCCGCCTGACGCCACACCGTCTCGGACTGCGGCTCGACACCGGCGACGCCGTCGAACACCGTCACGGCACCGTCGAGCACGCGCAGCGAACGCTCCACCTCGACGGTGAAGTCGACGTGGCCCGGGGTGTCGATGATGTTGATGGTGTGGTCGACGTCTTCCAGCGGCCAGTGACAGGTGGTGGCAGCAGAGGTGATCGTGATGCCACGCTCCTGCTCCTGCTCCATCCAGTCCATGGTGGCAGCGCCGTCGTGGACCTCACCGATCTTGTACGACACACCGGTGTAGAACAGGATCCGCTCGGTGGTGGTCGTCTTGCCCGCGTCGATGTGGGCCATGATCCCGATGTTGCGGACCTTGGCCAGGTCAAGTGAAGTGGTAGCCATAAGGCTTCGGTCTTCTCTCGGTCTCGATGGGGGTAGCGACTACCAGCGGTAGTGCGCGAAGGCCTTGTTGGACTCGGCCATCTTGTGCGTGTCCTCGCGCTTCTTGACGGCCGCACCGAGGCCGTTCGAAGCGTCGAGAAGCTCGTTGAGCAGACGCTCGGTCATGGTCTTCTCGCGACGGGCGCGGGAGTAGCCGACCAGCCAGCGCAGCGCCAGGGTGTTGGCGCGGCCGGGCTTGACCTCGACCGGCACCTGGTAGGTGGCGCCACCGACACGGCGGGACTTGACCTCAAGCGTGGGCTTGATGTTCTCCAGCGCGCGCTTGAGCGTGATGACCGGGTCGTTGCTGGTCTTCTCGCGCAGGCCCTCCATGGCGCCGTACACGATGCGCTCGGCGGTGGAGCGCTTGCCGTTCAGCAGCACCTTGTTGATGAGCGACGTGACAAGAGGAGAACCGTAGACCGGGTCGATGATGACCGGGCGCTTCGGGGCAGGGCCCTTACGAGGCATTCTTACTTCTCCTTCTTGGCGCCGTAGCGGCTGCGGGCCTGCTTGCGGTTCTTGACACCCTGGGTGTCGAGCGAGCCGCGGATGATCTTGTAGCGAACACCGGGCAGGTCCTTCACACGGCCGCCACGCACGAGCACGATGGAGTGCTCCTGCAGGTTGTGTCCCTCACCCGGAATGTAAGCAGTGACCTCGATGCCGCTGGTCAGACGCACACGCGCGACCTTACGCAGGGCCGAGTTCGGCTTCTTCGGGGTGGTCGTGAACACGCGCGTGCAGACGCCACGGCGCTGAGGGGAACCCTCGAGTGCGGGCGTCTTGTTCTTCTCGACCTTGTCCTGCCGGCCCTTACGGACCAGCTGCTGGATCGTAGGCACTACTTCTCCGGTTTCTGTGTGCCGAATGGTGAAGCTAACCTGGAACATCGCCGACCCACGCGGTCGGGTGTGTCGGATTCCGCGAACTCCTGCCGCGAGGCAGAAGGGAGCGCGGATCGCGGTGGCCACTTCGTCACTCCGGTGCGGTTTGAAGGCACGCACGAGGGTCAGGGCACACCCCAGGCACAAGGTCTGAGCGTACCTAGCGCAATCACTCCGGTCAAAACAAAAGAAGGGGGACCGGTTGCGGGGGACCTGAACTGGGGTTTTGGGCCGCCCTCCGATATACCACGAAGACGAACGACACGCGAACGGAGAGCGGCGCACGTTGACGCCGATCGGATTCACGGCTGTGCGACGCTGATCAGATCTTCTGATCGCAGGCCCCACCGGGCGCTCCGTCAGGAGCACGGGGAACCGCGCGATCAACCACGACGCGCAGCCGCCGGAAGACCGCTCGCGGCACGTCCTACGGCGTTCCTCAGGGGGCAGCACACTCATGAGCACAGCTCAGAGCAACACCGCGCCGGGCATCGCAAGACCGCCGAGGCCCCTCCGCCTCCCCCCGGCCGCCCGCCCCTACCTCCCGCCCCTCGCCCTCTACGGCGCCGCCAAGCTCACCGGCCTCCTCGTCTTCGCCTGGCTGCTGACGTCCGCCGGCGACTACCGGCACAAGGATCCCCGCTTCGGCGGCGGCGCCCACTGGTGGGACGTCCTGTCCACCTGGGACGGCTGGTGGTACCTCCAGGTCGCGCAGAAGGGCTACCACCCCGAGGCTCTCCGGCCCCTCGCCCCCGGCGGTCAGTTCAGCGCCGAGCAGAACTCGGTCGCGTTCTTCCCCCTCTACCCCGGTCTGGTCCGGGCGGTCTCGGAGATCACCGGCATCGGCCTCTACGGCTCCGCGATCCTCGTCTCGGTCCTCTGTTCCTTCGTCGCGGCGGCCGGCATCCACGCGGTGGTCTCGCTGCTCGCCGGCGCCCGGGCCGGCACCGTCGCGGCCGGCCTGTGGGCCGTGGCCCCCGCCGCCGGCGTCGAGTGGGCGGTCTACACGGAGTCCCTGTTCGTGGCGATCGCGGCCTGGGCCTGCCACGCCGTGCTGAGACGCCGCTGGGTGGCGGCCGGCCTGCTCGCCTTCCTGTCCGGCCTGAGCCGCCCCACGGCGGCCGTGCTGATCGGCGCGGTCTGCCTGGCGGCCCTGGTCACGCTGCTGCGCGCGGACAGCAGGCGCGAGCTGGGCGTCGCGGCCCCGCTGTACGCGGCGGTCGCCGCGCCCCTCGGCCTGCTCACCTACATCGCCTGGGTCGGCTGGTCGATGGGCAGCCCGGGCGCGTACTTCTCGCTCCAGCGCCAGGCCTGGGCGCACTACTTCGACTTCGGCGCGTACACCCTGGACGTACTGCGGAACGTGGCCGTGGGGCACGGCGACTACCTCTTCGCCTACTCGGTCCCGGACCTGATCGCCGTGCAGGTGGTGGTGGCACTGCCGTTCCTCGTCGCGCTCCTGCTCCGCAAACGGCCACCGCTGGTGCTGACGGCGTACACCCTCGCCTCGATCGTGACGATCCTCGGCACCCAGCAGATGTTCGGCAACACCCCGCGCTACCTGCTCCCCGTCTTCCCGCTGCTGCTGGCTCCGGCGGCGGCGATGGCGCGGTTGAGGTGGCCGAGCCTGCTGGTGTTCTTCTCGACGGCGGCGGTGGCTTCGGGATGGTACGCGCACTACGTGATCTTCGAGTTGGGGATTCCGTAGCGGCTTGGGGATTCCGTAGCGGCGCGGCGACACGGCGAGCGAAGAACACCACTCTCGAACGAATATCTCCCGCCCGGACCCGGAATACCGGACCAGCCGTCGAACCCTGCCTCGGCCCCCGGTAATTCGGTACGGCATCCGTTCGGGAGTTCAAGGCGGATCCATGACCACCTGACCGGACCGGGATGTGACGACACCGGATTCTTTTCATCGATACCACCAGACTTACACCTCCGGCCGCAGCACGGCCGACGGACCGGCACGTGCGGTTCCGCCGACTCCCCGGAGATCGTGCCAGGTCACAGGCACCGCGGACCGCCGCGGTCGGCCACCTCTCGGGACATGGGAACGGCTGCGACTGAAGAAAGGAAAACAACAAAGCAGCGAAAGAATCACTGGATCGCGTTTATTCAATTTTCGCGACTGGCCACCAAGGACTGGACAGCCGGCGATGGTGCTGCCCTCCCGGAGGTCGAATGCCGAGTCGGTTTCCCGCCGGCTTCCGGCGCCGGCGACCGCAATGCTCGACGTCATGAAACGACTTGAGGGAAACGTGGCGTTGGTCACGGGTGGTGGCCGGGGCATCGGCGCTGCCGTGGCGTTACGGCTGGCCGAAGAAGGCGCCGACGTCGTCCTGACCTACGAGAACGGCACGGAACGTGCCGCCCGGGTGGTGGAGCAGGTCAAGGCCAGAGGGTGCCGGGCACTGGCCGTCCAGGCCGACAGCGCCGTCCCTGAGGCACTCTCCGCCGCGGTGGACGAGGCCGCCTCGGCCTTCGGCGGACTCGACATCCTGGTCAACAACGCCGGCGTTTTTCCTCGTCGGCCCACTCGAGGACCTGGGGGCCGCGGAGATCGACCGCACCCTCGCGGTGAACGTCCGGGCACCGTTCACGGCCTCCCAGGCGGCGGTTCGGCACATGCACCGGGGCGGCCGCATCATCAGCATCGGCAGCAACGTCGCCGAGCGCGCGGTCTTCCCCGGGCTGGCGTTGTACTGCATGAGCAAGACGGCTCTGGTCGGGATGACGAAGGGCCTGGCCCGAGAACTCGGTCCGCGTGGCATCACCGTCAACCTGGTGCATCCCGGCCCCACCGACACGGAGACCAACCCGGCTGACGGGCCGGACGCCGAGGCGATCGCCGGATTCACGGCGGTGGGCCGCTACGCGGAAGCGGCCGAGATCGCGGCCACCGTCGCCCACCTGGCAAGCGTGGACGGCGCCTACATCACCGGAGCCTCGATCCACGTGGACGGCGGCTTCACCGCCTGACACGCGAGCCCGGTGCGCGACCACGCCCGCCGTGACGGCGCTGGAGCTGACCGCTCGCCGGCACAACGCCGAAGGGCGGTCACCCCATACGAAACGGGGTGACCGCCCTTCAGAACCAACTACTACTGGTTGTACGGACCGTAGTCGTAGTCCTCCAGCGGGACGGCCTGGCCGGAGCCGGTGCCGAACGGCGAGTAGTCGATGTCGTCGTAGCCGACGGCCGAGTACATCGCGGCCTTCGCCTCCTCGGTCGGCTCGACCCGGATGTTGCGGTAGCGGGACAGACCCGTACCGGCCGGGATGAGCTTACCGATGATGACGTTCTCCTTGAGGCCGATGAGGCTGTCGGACTTGGCGTTGATCGCCGCGTCCGTCAGGACTCGGGTCGTCTCCTGGAAGGAGGCGGCCGACAGCCAGGACTCCGTCGCCAGCGAGGCCTTGGTGATACCCATGAGCTGCGGACGACCCGAAGCCGGGTGACCGCCCTCCTGGACCACACGACGGTTCTCGTGCTCGAACTTCGAGCGCTCGACCAGCTCGCCGGGCAGCAGCTCGGCGTCGCCGGACTCGATGATCGTCACGCGGCGCAGCATCTGCCGGATGATGATCTCGATGTGCTTGTCGTGGATCGACACGCCCTGCGAGTTGTACACCTTCTGGACCTCGCCGACCAGGTGGACCTGGACGGCACGCTGACCCAGGATGCGCAGCACGTCGTGCGGGTTGGTGGCACCCACGGTGAGCTTCTGGCCCACCTCGACGTGCTCGCCCTCGCTGACCAGGAGACGGGCACGCTTCGAGATGGGGTAGGCCATCTCGTCGCTGCCGTCGTCCGGGGTGACGACGATCTTCTTGGTCTTCTCGGTCTCCTCGATCCGCACGCGGCCCTGGGCCTCGGAGATCGGGGCGACACCCTTCGGGGTACGGGCCTCGAAGAGCTCGACGACACGCGGCAGACCCTGGGTGATGTCGTCACCGGCCACACCACCGGTGTGGAAGGTACGCATCGTCAGCTGGGTACCGGGCTCACCGATGGACTGGGCGGCGATGATGCCGACCGCCTCACCGATGTCGACCAGCTTGCCGGTGGCCAGCGAGCGGCCGTAGCACATGGCGCAGGTGCCGACGGCGGACTCACAGGTCAGGACCGAGCGGGTCTTGACCTCCGAGACGCCGCGGGCGACCAGTTCGTCGATGAGCACGTCGCCGAGGTCGGTGTTGGCCGGAGCCAGCACCACGCCGTCCACGACGATGTCCTCGGCCAGCGCACGTGCGTACACGCTGGTCTCGACGTTGTCCGCCTTGCGCAGCACGCCGTCCGCGCCGACCTCCGCGATGTGCAGCTTGAGGCCGCGCTCGGTGCCGCAGTCCTCCTCGCGGATGATGACGTCCTGGGAGACGTCGACCAGACGACGGGTGAGGTAACCCGAGTCGGCGGTACGCAGGGCGGTGTCCGCCAGACCCTTACGGGCACCGTGCGTGGAGATGAAGTACTCCAGCACGGACAGACCCTCACGGAACGACGCCTTGATCGGACGCGGGATCGTCTCGTTCTTCGCGTTCGACACCAGACCACGCATACCGGCGATCTGACGCATCTGCATCATGTTGCCTCGTGCACCCGAGTTCACCATCATGAAGATCGGGTTGGTCTTCGGGAAGTTGTCGTTCATCGCCTCGGCGACCTCGTTGGTCGCCTGGGTCCAGATCTGGATGAGCTCCTGCGTGCGCTCGTCCTTGGTGATCAGACCGCGCTCGTACTGCTTCTGGACCTTCTCGTCCTTGGCCTCGTACCCGGCGACGATCGCCTTCTTCGCCTCGGGCACGACGACGTCGGAGATGGCGACGGTGACGCCGGAACGGGTCGCCCAGTAGAAGCCGGACGCCTTCAGGTTGTCGAGCGTCGCCGCCACGATGACCTTCGGGTACCGCTCGGCGAGGTCGTTGACGATCTCGGAGAGCTGCTTCTTGCCGACCTCGTAGTCGACGAACGGGTAGTCCTCCGGCAGCAGCTCGTTGAAGAGCGCACGGCCGAGCGTGGTCCTCAGACGGAAGCTGTCACCGGTCTGGTACTCCGGCTCGCCCTCTTCGGCGGCCGGCGGGGTCCAGCCGCGCGGCGGGATGGTGCCCACCGGGAAGCGGATGTCGATCTTCGACTGGAGCGAGAGCTCGCCGGCGTCGAAGGCCATGATCGCCTCGGCCGCCGAGCCGAACGCACGGCCCTCGCCCTTGACGTCGCGCATCTCGCTGTCGGTCGTCAGGAAGAACAGACCGAGGACCATGTCCTGGGTCGGCATCGTCACCGGACGGCCGTCGGCGGGCTTGAGGATGTTGTTCGAGGACAGCATCAGGATGCGGGCCTCGGCCTGCGCCTCCGCGGACAGCGGCAGGTGCACGGCCATCTGGTCACCGTCGAAGTCCGCGTTGAACGCGGTGCAGACGAGCGGGTGGATCTGGATGGCCTTGCCCTCGACCAGCTGCGGCTCGAAGGCCTGGATGCCGAGGCGGTGCAGGGTGGGCGCACGGTTCAGCAGCACCGGGTGCTCGGCGATGACCTCTTCGAGGACGTCGTACACGACGGTGCGGCCGCGCTCCACCATGCGCTTGGCGGACTTGATGTTCTGCGCGTGGTTCAGGTCGACCAGGCGCTTCATCACGAACGGCTTGAAGAGCTCCAGCGCCATGGCCTTGGGCAGACCGCACTGGTGCAGCTTCAGCTGCGGGCCGACGACGATGACGGAACGCGCCGAGTAGTCGACTCGCTTGCCGAGCAGGTTCTGACGGAAACGACCCTGCTTGCCCTTGAGCATGTCGCTCAGGGACTTCAGCGGGCGGTTGCCGGGACCGGTGACCGGGCGACCACGACGACCGTTGTCGAAGAGGGCGTCCACGGCCTCCTGGAGCATGCGCTTCTCGTTGTTCACGATGATCTCGGGCGCGCCGAGGTCGAGAAGCCGCTTCAGGCGGTTGTTGCGGTTGATCACACGGCGGTACAGGTCGTTCAGGTCGGAGGTCGCGAAGCGGCCACCGTCCAGCTGCACCATCGGGCGGAGGTCCGGCGGGATGACCGGCACGCAGTCGAGCACCATGCCCTTGGGGCTGTTGCTGGTCTGCAGGAACGCGGAGACGACCTTCAGGCGCTTGAGCGCACGGGTCTTCTTCTGGCCCTTGCCGGTACGGATGATCTCGCGGAGCTTCTCGGCCTCCTCGTCGAGGTCGAAGGACTCCAGGCGCTTCTGCAGCGCCGCGGCACCCATCGAACCGTCGAAGTACGTGCCGAAGCGGTCCCGCAGCTCGCGGTAGAGGAGCTCGTCGCCCTCCAGGTCCTGGACCTTGAGGTTCTTGAACCGGGTCCACACCTCGTCGAGGCGGTCGATCTCGCGCTGCGAACGGTCGCGCAGCTGCTTCATCTCACGCTCGGCACCCTCGCGCACCTTGCGGCGCACGTCCGCCTTGGCGCCCTCGGCCTCGAGCTCGGCCAGGTCGCTTTCCAGCTTCTTGGCGCGGGCCTCCAGGTCGGCGTCGCGGCGGTTCTCGATCTGCTGGCGCTCCACGGAGACGTGCGCCTCCAGGGAGGGCAGGTCGCGGGTACGGCGCTCCTCGTCGACGAACGTGATCATGTACGCCGCGAAGTAGATGACCTTCTCGAGGTCCTTGGGCGCCAGGTCCAGCAGGTAGCCGAGGCGCGACGGGACACCCTTGAAGTACCAGATGTGCGTGACGGGCGCGGCAAGCTCGATGTGGCCCATCCGCTCACGGCGCACCTTGGCGCGGGTCACCTCGACGCCGCAGCGCTCGCAGATGATGCCCTTGAAGCGGACACGCTTGTACTTGCCGCAGTAGCACTCCCAGTCCCGGGTGGGGCCGAAGATCTTCTCGCAGAAGAGCCCGTCCTTTTCCGGCTTGAGGGTGCGGTAGTTGATCGTCTCGGGCTTCTTGACCTCGCCGTGGCTCCACTGACGGATGTCGTCAGCCGTGGCCAGGCCGATCCGGAGCTCATCGAAGAAGTTGACGTCGAGCACTATGCGTCAATCCCTCTCAGGGTTGTAAGTCTGTGGTCTGAAACGGGGGCCTGGGGGTCGGCGGGGCCCTGATGGCTCAGGGCCCGCCGGACTCCCGTCAGACCTCTTCGACGCTGCTCGGCTCGCGCCGGGACAGGTCGATGCCGAGCTCCTCCGCCGCGCGGAAGACGTCCTCGTCGGTGTCACGCATCTCGATGGACATACCGTCGCTGGACAGCACCTCCACGTTCAGGCAGAGCGACTGCATCTCCTTGATGAGCACCTTGAAGGACTCGGGGATGCCGGGCTCGGGAATGTTCTCGCCCTTGACGATGGCCTCGTAGACCTTCACGCGGCCGGTGACGTCGTCGGACTTGATGGTCAGCAGCTCCTGGAGGGCGTACGCGGCGCCATAAGCCTCCAGCGCCCACACCTCCATCTCGCCGAACCGCTGGCCACCGAACTGGGCCTTACCACCCAGCGGCTGCTGGGTGATCATCGAGTACGGGCCGGTCGAACGAGCGTGCAGCTTGTCGTCGACCAGGTGGTGCAGCTTCAGGATGTACATGTAGCCGATGGAGATCGGGTCCGGGAACGGCTCACCGGAGCGGCCGTCGAACAGCCGCGCCTTGCCGGTCGGCTGCACCAGGCGGTCGCCGTCGCGGTTCGGGATGGTGTGCTGCAGCAGACCCGCCAGCTCGTCCTCGCGGGCACCGTCGAAGACCGGGGTCGCGACGTTGGTGCGCGGGGCGACCTGGTCCGCGCCGATGGCCTGGAGCCGCTGGGCCCAGTCGTCGGCGAGACCGGAGACGTCCCAGCCGCGGCTGGCGAGCCAGCCGAGGTGGATCTCCAGGACCTGTCCCGGGTTCATTCGGGACGGCACACCCAGCGGGTTGAGGATGATGTCGACCGGGGTGCCGTCCTCCAGGAACGGCATGTCCTCGATCGGCAGGATCTTGGAGATGACACCCTTGTTGCCGTGCCGGCCGGCGAGCTTGTCACCGTCGGTGATCTTGCGCTTCTGCGCGACGTAGACGCGGACCAGCTGGTTCACGCCCGGCGGCAGCTCGTCGCCCTCCTCGCGGTCGAAGACGCGCACACCGATGACCTTGCCGGTCTCGCCGTGCGGCACCTTCAGCGAGGTGTCACGGACCTCACGGGCCTTCTCACCGAAGATCGCGCGCAGCAGGCGCTCCTCCGGCGTCAGCTCGGTCTCGCCCTTCGGGGTGACCTTGCCGACCAGGATGTCGCCGGCGATGACCTCGGCGCCGATGCGGATGATGCCGCGCTCGTCGAGGTCGGCGAGGACCTCCTCGGAGACGTTCGGGATGTCCCGGGTGATCTCCTCGGGGCCGAGCTTGGTGTCACGGGCGTCGACCTCGTGCTCCTCGATGTGGATCGAGGAGAGGACGTCGTCCTGCACGAGGCGCTGCGACAGGATGATCGCGTCCTCGTAGTTGTGACCCTCCCACGGCATGAACGCCACGAGCAGGTTCTTGCCGAGCGCCATCTCGCCGTTCTGGGTGGCGGGACCGTCGGCGAGGACCTGGCCCTCGACGACCCGGTCGCCCTCCAGCACGATGACCTTCTGGTTGACCGAGGTGCCCTGGTTGGACCGGGCGAACTTGGCCAGACGGTAGGTGATGTACGTGCCGTCGTCGTTGGCGGTGGTGATGTAGTCCGCGGAGACCTCCTGGACCACACCCGCCTTCTCGGCCTTGACCACGTCGCCGGCGTCGACCGCGGAGCGGTACTCCATGCCGGTGCCGACGAGCGGGGACTCGCTCTTGATCAGCGGCACGGCCTGGCGCATCATGTTCGCGCCCATGAGGGCACGGTTGGCGTCGTCGTGCTCGAGGAACGGGATCATGGCGGTCGCCACCGACACCATCTGGCGCGGCGAGACGTCCATGTAGTCCACGTCGTCACCGGCGACGTAGTCGACCTCGCCGCCACGGCGGCGGACCAGCACGCGGGCCTCGGAGAAGCGCATGTCGTCGTTGAGGCCGGCGTTGGCCTGCGCGATGACGAAGCGGTCCTCCTCGTCGGCGGTCAGGTAGTCCACCTCGTCGGTGACCTGGCCGTCGACGACCTTGCGGTACGGGGTCTCGACGAAACCGAACGCGTTGACCCGGCCGTAGGAGGCGAGCGAGCCGATCAGGCCGATGTTCGGGCCTTCGGGGGTCTCGATCGGGCACATGCGGCCGTAGTGCGACGGGTGCACGTCACGGACCTCGAAGCCGGCCCGCTCACGGGAGAGACCACCCGGGCCAAGAGCCGACAGACGGCGCTTGTGGGTGAGACCCGACAGCGGGTTGTTCTGGTCCATGAACTGGGACAGCTGGCTGGTGCCGAAGAACTCCTTGATGGAGGCGACGACCGGCCGGATGTTGATCAGGGTCTGCGGCGTGATCGCCTCGACGTCCTGGGTGGTCATGCGCTCGCGGACGACGCGCTCCATACGGGCCAGACCGGTACGGACCTGGTTCTGGATGAGCTCGCCGACGCTGCGCAGACGACGGTTGCCGAAGTGGTCGATGTCGTCGGTCTCGACGACGATCGTGCCACCGCTGTCGCCGACCGTCTCGGTCTCGCCCGCGTGCAGCTTGACCAGGTACTTGATCGTCGAGATGACGTCCTCGACGGTCAGCACACCGGCGTCCAGCGGGGCGTCCGCGCCCAGCTTCTTGTTGACCTTGTAGCGGCCGACCTTCGCGAGGTCGTAGCGCTTCGGGTTGAAGTAGAGGTTCTCGAGCAGCGTCTGCGCGGCCTCACGCGTGGGGGGCTCGCCCGGACGCAGCTTGCGGTAGATGTCGAGCAGCGCGTCGTCCTGGCCCTGGGTGTGGTCCTTCTCCAGGGTGGCGCGCATCGACTCGTACTCGCCGAACTCCTCGAGGATCTGCTCGGTGGTCCAGCCGAGCGCCTTGAGGAGGACGGTCACGGACTGCTTGCGCTTGCGGTCGATGCGGACACCGACCATGTCGCGCTTGTCGATCTCCATCTCCAGCCAGGCACCCCGGGACGGGATGATCTTGGCGGAGAAGATGTCCTTGTCGGACGTCTTGTCGATCGACGAGTCGAAGTAGACACCGGGCGAACGGACCAGCTGCGACACCACGACACGCTCGGTGCCGTTGATGACGAAGGTGCCCTTGTTCGTCATGAGCGGGAAGTCGCCCATGAAGACCGTCTGAGACTTGATCTCACCGGTCTCGTTGTTGGTGAACTCGGCCGTGACGAAGAGCGGGGCGGCGTACGTGAAGTCGCGCTCCTTGCACTCGTCGATGCTGTTCTTCGGCGGCTCGAAGCGGTGGTCGCGGAACGTCAGCGACATCGACCCGGAGAAGTCCTCGATCGGAGAGATCTCCTCGAAGATCTCCTCCAGACCGGACTTGGTGGGGACGTCCTGACCGGACTCCAGAGCCTCCTCGACCCGACTCTGCCAGGCGGTGTTGCCGAGCAGCCAGTCAAAGCTCTCGGTCTGCAGCGCGAGCAGGTTGGGAACCTCGAGAGGCTCCTTGATCTTTGCAAAAGAGATGCGCAGCGGGGCGGTGCTGGCGCCGTTGTTCGTATTCGCGTTCGAGGCAGTGCGCGAGGCGGCCAAGAGGGGGTCCTTCCGAGGGCTCGGACTCACTACGCGCTCCCCGGTCCCTTCCCGGACGCAGAGACGGAAACCCCAGTTCAGAGGAGGTTCGGTCGTCGGCATTCGAGTGAGGGCAGACCCCTGGTGACGGGCAGGGGAAGGCTAACAGGCAGCGCAAAGGGTCAGTGTAGCCACTTGGCACACTGATGTCCAGTCCCCATTTTCTGAGACCCTCTTCACCGTCAACGCCTGCGTCATGCCTGCCCTCAACGCACGTTGATACTGCCCTCTTCGTCGCCGATCCATGCCTCGGATTCGGACCGTTCTGGCGACGCGTCCTGAGAATTGCGCGCTGCGTGCGGTTCGTCAAGGCCCCCCTGCGCAAACCCGGTGCGCCCGGTGACACGACGAAGATCACCATACCTCCCGCCGGGGCGGGTGCAAGGCAACCGTGGTCGGCCTTCCAGGAACGCCGAAGAGCGACCACCCGGATGGATGATCGCTCTTCGCGGTCTGCGCGTTACAGCCCCCCGAGGGGGTGTTTCAGCACACGGAGGTCTTGGTCGACCTCGGAGGTGTTACTTGACCTCGACGGAGGCGCCGGCGCCCTTGAGGGACTCGGCGGCCTTCTCGGCGGCGTCCTTGGCGACCTTCTCGAGGACGGGCTTCGGGGCGCCGTCCACCAGGTCCTTGGCCTCCTTCAGGCCGAGCGAGGTCAGCTCACGCACGACCTTGATGACCTGGATCTTCTTGTCGCCGGCGCCGGTGAGGATGACGTCGAACTCGTCCTTCTCCTCCTCGACCGGGGCGGCGGCGGCCGGACCGGCCGGGCCCGCGACGGCAACCGCGGCGGCGGCGGTGACGTCGAACTTCTCCTCGAACGCCTTCACGAACTCGGAGAGCTGGATGAGGGTCATGCCCTCGAACTCGGCGAGCAGTTCGTCCTGGGTGAGAGCCACGATGGCTTTCCTTCCACTAATTCGGCTGGTGCCGTGTGTACATGTCTGGCGGGCGTACGTTCGGCCCGCTACGACCGTTTCCTTCGGCGGGCTGCCTCAGGCGGCGGTCATTTCGCGAGCCGAGTTACTCGGCACCGCCCTGCTCGTCCTGCTTGGCGCGAAGCGCGTCCACGGTGCGGACGAGCTTCGACGGGAGCGCCTGGAAGACCTGAGCAGCCTGCGTCTGCTTGCCCTTCAGGGCGCCCGCCAGCTTGGCGAGCAGAACCTCGCGGGACTCGAGGTCCGCAAGCTTCTTGATCTCGTCGGCGGACAGCACCTTGCCGTCAAGGACACCGCCCTTGATGACGAGGTTCGGGTTGTCCTTGGCGAAGTCACGAAGACCCTTCGCCGACTCCACCGGGTCACCGGTGACGAAGGCGACCGCCGTCGGACCGTTGAACAGGTCGTCGAGCGTCGTGATCCCGGCCTCGTTGGCCGCAATCTTGGTCAGCGTGTTCTTCACCACGGCGTACTGGGCGTTCTCACCGAGCGACCGGCGCAGCGTCTTGAGCTGCGCCACGGTGAGACCCCGGTACTCGGTCAGCACGGCGGCGTTCGAGCTGCGGAACTGCTCCGTCAGCTCGGCTACCGCGGCAGCCTTGTCGGGCCTTGCCATAGAGCGTCGGCCTCCTTCCGGGTGATGAGGACCGCTCGGAAGGGGCTGGGGAAAACGAAACGCCCCGGCGCAGGCGCACGGGGCGTAGCTCGACCGAAATCACATACGCGACGCATGCGGTTCCGGGAGCACTTCCACAGTCACCTGCGCGGGTCGTCCGCCATTCAGCGGATCCTTCGGCCACCGCACGCTCTTACGAGCACACGGCAACGACCAGCGGTCTTTGGCTTCTGTAGGAGAGTACGGGACCCGGGCACCGTCGAGCAAATCGGCCACGGCAGCGCGCCCCGCGGGTGCCGGGGGCACCCGGCCGGGGCCCGGGGAGGAACTGCGCGACCATCCCCCCACCGGCCGTCAGCCGGACAGCCGCACCCCGCCCTTCCCGGGGGCACCCCCGTTGGCTCAGGAGGTCAGCCCGGTCGCGCCCTGCGCCTTGAGCAGGTTCCTGAAGTCCTCGGTGTCACCGGCCGGCGGCACCCGGGCGCTGACCTTGACGCCGTAGTCGCTGTAGTGCGCGGTCTGGGTCATCGTGCCGTTCGCCGTGGCGGCCTTCTCGGTCTTCTTGACCAGCAGGTCCTGACCGTTGACCCAGATGTCGACGGTCTCGGTGGTGACGCCGGCCTGGGTGAGCTGCGTCTTCAGGGCGGCCAGCCGGCCTGCCGTGAGGCCGCTGCTCCGCCCGGCCAGGCCGGCCACGTCCACGGTGCCGGCGTAGTGGGTGGTGGACTGGCCGTCGACCGTCTCCTCGCCGACCTTCCGCACGTCGCCGGAGGCCAGCAGCATCTGCACCGACTTGTCGGGCGTGGTGTTCTGCATCTGGTCCTTGAGCAGGGCTCCCGAGTCGCCGGCGACGGAGGCCAGGTCGCCGTACCCGTACCGGATCCAGTGTCTGCCGCCCGTCTGCGCGGCGAACGTGTCGCTCATCCTCGCGTAGTAGGCGTCGGGCAGGTAGCGGGCCTCCATCGACGTCGTACCGAGCTTGCGCATCAGCTCGGCCGTGCTGCCGCCGGTGCAGGTGATGGTGACGGTGCCGGACATGCCGTGGTCCCAGGCGAGGCTGCCGTCGGTCGTCATGGACAGCAGGGAGCCCATGGTCGTGGTGGAGCGGACCCGGGCGGAGTCGGCGTCGTCGGTGGACTTCTGCGCGGAGCGCAGCTCGGCGATCGGGCTGACCCCGGTCGCGGCGCGGGCGCCGGCCCTGTCCTCCCTGCCGGAACCCCCGGTGCCTCCTGAGCCCCCCGCGGAGCTGCAGGCCGCCACTCCGGTCAGCGCGGCCGCCACCGCGATCGAGACGGCCGTACGACGCGCTCGCCCGCTCTTCATCCCCCCACCCCCGTGAAGTCCCGTATCCAGACGCTAACCCAGGGCACTGACAGCGCGCCGGGAGTCGCCCGAACAGCAGGACGGGCCCCGCAACCGAGAGGTTGCGGGGCCCGTCCTGATGGTGTCGCGTCCCTGACGCGGCTACCGGACCGAGCGCGGGGCTCAGACGGCGGCCGGGTCCTCCTCGGTGAGGAGGTTGCGGGTGCGGTTCGGGTCGACCGGGATGCCGGGGCCCATGGTGGTGCTGACCGCGGCCTTCTTGATGTAGCGACCCTTGGCGGCGGACGGCTTCAGACGGAGGATCTCCTCCAGCGCCGCGCCGTAGTTCTCCACCAGCTTGTCGTCGTCGAAGGACGTCTTGCCGATGATGAAGTGCAGGTTCGAGTGCTTGTCGACGCGGAACTCGATCTTGCCGCCCTTGATGTCGTTGACAGCCTTGGCGGTGTCCGGCGTGACGGTGCCGGTCTTCGGGTTCGGCATCAGACCACGGGGGCCGAGGACGCGGCCGAGGCGGCCGACCTTGCCCATGAGGTCCGGGGTGGCGACGACGGCGTCGAAGTCCAGACGGCCCTTCGCCACCTCGTCGATCAGTTCGTCGGCGCCGACGATGTCGGCGCCCGCGGCACGCGCGGCCTCGGCACGGTCACCGGTCGCGAAGACCAGGACCCGGGCGGTCTTGCCGGTGCCGTGCGGGAGGTTCACGGTGCCACGGACCATCTGGTCGGCCTTGCGCGGGTCGACACCCAGGCGGAAGGCGACCTCGACGGTGCCGTCGAACTTGGTCGTGGAGGTCTCCTTGGCGAGACGGACGGCCTCGAGCGGGGCGTACAGCTTCTCCCGGTCGATCTTCTCGTCCGCAGCGCGGAGAGCCTTGCTGCGCTTGCTCACAACTTGCTCCTGTGTGTTCTGAAGGAGTCGTGGTGTACGGGCCGAGCAGGCCCTACCACGGTGGTTCTACGAAGGTGGGGTTCAGCCCTCGACCGTGATGCCCATGGAACGGGCGGTGCCGGCGATGATCTTCGACGCGGCGTCCAGGTCGTTGGCGTTGAGGTCGGGCAGCTTGGTCTGGGCGATCTCGCGGACCTGCGCCTCGGTGATCTTGGCGACCTTGGTCTTGTGCGGCTCGCCGGAGCCCTTCTCGACACCAGCGGCCTTGAGGATCATCTTCGCGGCCGGCGGGGTCTTGGTGACGAAGGTGAAGGAGCGGTCCTCGTAGACCGTGATCTCCACCGGGATGACCCAACCGCGCTGCGACTCGGTCGCGGCGTTGTAGGCCTTGCAGAACTCCATGATGTTGACGCCGTGCTGGCCGAGCGCGGGACCGACCGGCGGGGCCGGGTTCGCCGCACCGGCGTTGATCTGGAGCTTGATGAGCCCCGTGACCTTCTTCTTCTTGGGAGGCATAGCTCTCCGGGTCCTTTCATTTCGGGTCCTGCCTGCGCGAGGGGACCAACCCGAACGCAGGCATACCGCACAACGATAACGGGTATAGATGCGCGGCCAAAAACCGAGCAGGTCAGGGGCCGGAGAAAGGCACCTGACCTGGCACGGACGTCCACTCGGGCGCCCCGACAGGGGCGCGCGGAACTGCGCGACCGGCCCCCACCGGCCCGCAGCTGAGGTGCGACCTCTAGTTCTTCTGGATCTGGTCGAACGAAAGCTCCACCGGCGTCTCACGCCCGAAGATCTCCACCAGACCCTTGACCTTCTTGGAGTCCGGGTTGATCTCGTTGATCGTCGCCTGCAGCGTGGCGAACGGACCGTCGGTCACCGTCACCGAGTCGCCCACCTCGAAGTCCAGCACCTGGACCTCGACCTTGCGCTGCGGCACCGGCTTGCCCTCGGCCTCCGCCGCCTCGCGCGCCGCCTTCTCCTCGGCCTCCGGCGCGAGCATCTTGACGATCTCGTCCAGGGTCAGGGGGTACGGGTCGTACGCGTTGCCGACGAAGCCGGTGACGCCGGGGGTGTTGCGGACGACGCCCCACGACTCGTTGGTCAGGTCCATGCGGACGAGCACGTAACCGGGCAGCTTGTTCTGCTTGATCGTCTTGCGGTCGCCGTTCTTGATCTGGACGACCTCTTCCTGCGGCACCTCGGCCTGGAAGATGTAGTCCTCGACGTTCAGCGAGACGGCGCGCTGCTCCAGGTTGGTCTTCACGCGGTTCTCGTAGCCGGCGTACGTGTGGATGACGTACCACTCGCCGGGGAGCAGGCGCAGCTCCTCGCGCAGTGCCTGCACGGGGTCGACCGGCTCGGCCGGCGCTTCCTCGAGAGCCTCCTCGACCTCGTCGGTCTCGTCGGCGTCCTCGTCTTCCGCTGTGTCCTCGTCCACGACGTGGATCGCGGCCTCCTCGGCCGGCTCCCCCAGTTCGGCCTCGGCAGCCTCGAACTCGTCCTGCTCGTCCGCGCCCTCGACGATGTCCAACTCGTCATCGACGGCCTCTTCGGGCTCGACGGCGTCGTTCAGGTTCGGGTCAGACACGATGGCTGCTTCTTCCTGGATACATAGGGGTGGAACATGCGAAAACGGGCGCCGGTACCACGGCGCCCTTCGCTCTGTGCTCAGCCGAAGACGTACTTGGCCGCGTGGTTGAGTCCATAGTCAATCACGGTCACCAGAGCAATCATGATGGCGACAAAGAAGATCACCACGGTGGTGTACGACGTCAGCTGGTTACGCGTCGGCCAGACCACCTTGCGGAGCTCCGCAATGATCTGGCGGTAGAAAGTGGCAAGGCGCTTCAGCGGGCCCTTCTTGGCACGCTTGCCGCCCTTGCGGCCCTTCTTCTTGGACTCCTGCACCTCATCGGCATCAGGCGTGTCGATGGAGCCCACGGCGTCCGTCATTCGTCCTCACCTGGTCCCGGGTCATGGCCGTGCCGCGCCCGGTTTCTGGAGCCGCACGGCGGTGCAATGCTTGTACGTACATGCGCACACATCCTGGCGGTGTGTGTAGCAGGGCCGGAGGGACTTGAACCCCCAACCGCCGGTTTTGGAGACCGGTGCTCTACCAATTGAGCTACGACCCTTTGCTGTGTCCCCAACGTACCGCATCCGACCGGGTGCTCGGTGTGCACCTGCTCACGCGCGACCGCTGAAGGCCAACGAGTGGAGAGTGTACGTGGTCCGCGGGCCCGCGTCGAACAGAAAGCGGCAGTCCGGGCCGACCGTACGGAAGATCGTCCTGGCCCGGGGGCGGATCCGCACGCTTGTGCATGGTTCGGTCCGTAGTTGTTCAGTCCGTGAAACCGGCGTGCCGGGCAGGTTTCCGGTCTGAAACGATGGGCCCCATGAGCGCTGCAACCCCTCCCACCGAGCGCCGGGTCTCCGCCCGAGTCGGCGCGATCTCCGAGTCCGCCACCCTCGCCGTGGACGCCAAGGCCAAGGCCCTCAAGGCCGCCGGACGCCCGGTGATCGGCTTCGGCGCCGGTGAGCCCGACTTCCCGACGCCGGACTACATCGTCGAAGCCGCCGTCGAGGCCTGCAAGAACCCGAAGTACCACCGCTACACCCCGGCCGGCGGCCTGCCCGAGCTGAAGGCCGCGATCGCCGCGAAGACGCTGCGCGACTCCGGCTACGAGGTCGACGCCTCCCAGGTCCTCGTCACCAACGGTGGCAAGCAGGCCATCTACGAGGCCTTCGCCGCGATCCTCGACCCGGGCGACGAGGTCATCGTCCCCGCGCCGTACTGGACGACGTACCCGGAGTCCATCCGCCTGGCCGGCGGTGTCCCGGTCGAGGTCGTCGCGGACGAGACCACCGGCTACCGCGTCTCCGTGGAGCAGTTGGAGGCGGCCCGCACCGAGAAGACGAAGGTCGTGCTCTTCGTCTCCCCGTCGAACCCGACCGGCGCGGTCTACAGCGAGGCCGAGACCGAGGCGATCGGCCGCTGGGCCGTCGAGCACGGCCTGTGGGTCCTCACCGACGAGATCTACGAGCACCTGGTCTACGGCGACGCGAAGTTCACCTCGCTGCCGGCGCTCCTGCCCGAGCTGCGCGACAAGTGCATCGTCGTCAACGGCGTGGCGAAGACGTACGCCATGACCGGCTGGCGGGTGGGCTGGCTCATCGGCCCCAAGGACGTCGTCAAGGCGGCCACGAACCTCCAGTCGCACGCCACGTCGAACGTCTCCAATGTGGCGCAGGTCGCCGCCCTGGCCGCCGTCACCGGTGACCTGGAGGCCGTGGCGAAGATGCGCGAGGCGTTCGACCGGCGCCGCCGGACGGTCGTGCGGATGCTCAACGAGATCGACGGCGTGGTCTGCCCCGAGCCCGAGGGCGCCTTCTACGCCTACCCGTCGGTCAAGGCGCTGCTCGGCAAGGAGATCCGCGGGAAGCGCCCGCAGGACTCGGTCGAGCTGGCCGCGCTGATCCTGGAGGAGGCCGAGGTGGCGGTCGTCCCCGGCGAGGCCTTCGGCACGCCGGGCTACCTGCGGCTGTCGTACGCGCTGGGTGACGAGGACCTCGTCGAGGGCGTGAGCCGGATGCAGAAGCTGCTGGCCGAGGCGAAGGACTGACTCCTTCTCGCGCTGCACACGCGCGTGCGGGCCGTCTCCCTGTGGGGAGGCGGCCCGTGCTCGTGTGCGGCCGCGTGCGCGTTGTGTGCGTTCTCGTGTGCGAGCAAGGCCACTAATGGGGAATCGGCTACCGGTACGGCGGGTACGTACGGCAGGATCCTGGAATGGAGCACGTACGTGATGTCTCTGAGCTGCCGAAAGCTCATCTGCATCTGCACTTCACCGGTTCGATGCGGCCGGGAACCGTCCTGGAACTGGCCGACAAGTACGGCGTACGCCTCCCCGAGGTGCTCACCGACGCCCTGACCAGCGGCGAACCACCGAGTCTGCGGGCCACCGACGAGCGGGGCTGGTTCCGCTTCCAGCGGCTGTACGACGCTGCGCGCTCCTGCCTGAGAGAGCCCGAGGACATCCGGCGCCTGGTCCGGGAGGCCGCCGAGGAGGACCTGAGGGACGGTTCGCGCTGGCTGGAGATCCAGGTGGACCCGACGTCGTACGCCCCGCGCCTCGGCGGTCTGATCCCGGCCCTGGAGATCATCCTGGACGCGGTGGAGACGACCTCCCGGGAGACCGGCCTCGGCATGCGCGTCCTGGTGGCCGCGAACCGCATGAAGCACCCTCTGGACGCGCGCACGCTGGCCCGGCTCGCCGTCCGGTACGCGGACCGGGGTGTGGTCGGCTTCGGACTGTCCAACGACGAGCGGCGGGGCATGGCGCGGGACTTCGACCGGGCCTTCCACATCGCGCGCGAGGGCGGTCTGCTGGCGGCCCCGCACGGCGGCGAGCTGACCGGGCCGGCCTCGGTGCGGGACTGCCTGGACGACCTGCACGCCTCCCGGATCGGGCACGGCGTCCGGGCGGCGGAGGACCCGAGGCTGCTCAAGCGCCTGGCGGACCGGGAGATCACCTGCGAGGTGTGCCCGGCCTCCAACGTGGCCCTGGGCGTCTACGAGAAGCCCGAGGACGTCCCGCTGCGCACCCTCTTCGAGGCCGGCGTCCCGATGGCCCTGGGCGCCGACGACCCGCTCCTGTTCGGCTCGCGGCTGGCCGCGCAGTACGACATCGCGCGCGTGCACCACGCCTTCACCGACGCCGAACTGGCGGAACTGGCCCGCCAGTCGGTACGCGGCTCGGCCGCACCGGAGGACGTGAAGACCGGGCTCCTGGCGGACATCGACGCCTGGCTGACCGCCCCGGTGTCCTGATCCCCGGTCACGGGCGGGCGGGCTCCTCGGCGACGGAGAGCCCGCCGAGCAGGGTGCGGGCGACGCGGGCCGCGAACGCGTCCACCGGCGGGCGCTCGCCGGTCTCCGTCGCCTCGTAGGAGAAGACGCGCTGGACACAGGCGCCGAGGAGCAGGGCGGCGGCCGCGGACGTGTCGGCGTCGGGCCGGATCCGGCCGAGGGCCGCCTCGGCGCGCAGGTAGCCGTCCAGGGCCCTCATCGGCACGTGCGGTCCCGCCCCGATGGTGCGCAGTGTGTCGTCGAGCTTCCGCTTGAGCTGCTGCTCGGCGTAGAGGGACGCGGTGATCGGGAAGCTCTCCTCGTAGAAGAGCGCGGCCTGACGGGCGATCCGCGTGAGGTTGTCCTCCAGGCTGCCCCGGCCGGGTTCGACGGTGAGCTCGCCCAGGAGCGGGAGGAGCCGTGGCAGCCGCTCGGTGAGCACGTGCACGAACAGCTCTTCCTTGCTGGGGAAGTACTTGTACAGGGCCGCCTCGGAGCAGTCGGCCGCCCTGGCGATCTCCTTGGTGGTGACGCGGGCGAGCCCGACGGTGCGCATCAGCTCGTGAGCGGCGTCGAGGATGCGGACGCGGGCCGGTTTCTGCTCCATGGCATCCAAGGATCACATGCCCCTTTCGGCGATTCCGACGGACTTCCCGAGAAGTCTTGACGGGTGGGTGAGTGCTTACTCACTCTAGAGATGGCGATGGGTGAGTGAATACTCACCCACCTCGCTCACCATCACTGTGCTGGAACGGGAGCAGTCATGAATCTCACTGTGTTCGGCGCGACCGGCGGAATCGGCCGCGAGATCGTCCGTCAGGCGCTGGCGTCCGGCCACCGGGTCACGGCGGTCGTCCGCGACCCCGCCCGGCTGACCGTGACCGGCACGGGCCTGGAGGTGGTCCGCGCGGACCTCACCGACCCCGAGGTGATCCGCCCGGCGGTGACCGGGCGGAACGCGGTCCTGTCCGGTCTGGGCCCGCGCGGCCGGGGGGACGCCGGCGTCGCCGCCCGGCTGACCCGCACGGTCCTGGCCGCCATGGAGGCGGAGGCCGTACGACGGCTGCTGGTGGTGAGCGCCGCGCCGGTGGGCCCGGAACCGGACGACGGCCTACTGGACCGCACCATGCGCGGTCTGGTGGCCACCGTCCTCAAGCCGGTCTACGACGACCTGCGCGAGATGGAGACCGAACTGTCCCGCAGCGGCACCGACTGGACCTCCGTCCGCCCGCCGCGCCTGCAGGACAAGCCGCTGACCGGTACCTACCGCACGGTGGTGGGCGGCTTCCCGCACAAGGGACGCTTCATCGCACGGGCGGACGTGGCCCACGCGATGCTCGCGATGATCGAGGACGCGGGGACGGTGAAGCAGGGGGTGGGCGTGGCGTACTGAGTCCGGCGGGGCGCTCAGAGGCTGACGCCGACGGTCACCGGCTCGTTGACCAGGGTCACCCCGAAGGCCTCCCGGACCCCGGCGACGACCTCCCGCGCCAGCTCCAGCAGGTCCTCGGTCGTGGCCCCGCCCCGGTTGGTCAGCGCCAGCGTGTGCTTCGTGGAGATCCGGGCCGGGCCGCTGCCGTACCCCTTGGTGAACCCGGCCTTGTCGATCAGCCAGGCCGCCGAGGTCTTGGTACGCCCCTCCCCGGCGGGGTAGGCGGGCGGCTCGGCCCCGTCGCCCAGCCGCTCGCGCACGCGCGCGTGGAAGGCCGCGAACTGCTCGTCCGCGAGGATCGGGTTGGTGAAGAAGGACCCCGCCGACCAGGTGTCGTGGTCCTCGGGATCCAGCACCATGCCCTTGCCGGCGCGCAGCTTGAGCACCGTCTCGCGGGCGTCGGCGAGCGGCACCCGGTCCCCCGGCTCCACCCCGAGCGCCCGCGCGGCCTCCGCGTACCGCACCGGCGCCGACAGCCCGCCCGCGTCGTCCAGCCCGAACCGGACGCGCAGGACGACGTACCGCTCCGGGTCGGCCTTGAAGCGGCTGTGCCGGTACGAGAACGCGCACTCCTCGTTGGCCAGCGTCACCGTCGCGCCCGTCCGCCGGTCGTACGCGACGACCTCGGTGACGGTCGAGGAGACCTCCTGCCCGTACGCCCCCACGTTCTGGATGGGCGTGGCCCCCGCGGAGCCCGGGATGCCGGCGAGGCACTCGATGCCCGCGAGGCCGGCCTCGACGGTGCGGGCGACCGCGTCGGTCCACACCTCGCCTGCCGCCAGCTCCAGCGTCCTGCCGCGCAGTTCGAATCCGGTGGTGGCGATGCGCAGGGCGGTGCCGTCGAAGCCCTTGTCGCCGATGACGAGGTTCGATCCGCCGCCGATGACCAGCAGCGGGGTCCCGCTGTCGTCGGCCGCCCGGACTGCGGCGATCACCTCGGCGTCGGTGGTCGCGGTGACCAGCCGGGTGGCGGGGCCGCCGAGCCGGAAGGTGGTGAGGGGGGCGAGGGGGGCGTCGTGGAGTTCCTGCACGCGCCCAAGACTACGAGACGCCGCCGGCGGTCCGGCCGCCCCGAGCGGCACGCGCGCGTGGGGCGCCGTCCGCACCGAGCGGCACGCGCGCGTGGGGCCCCGTCCGCACCGAGCGGCACGCGCGCGTGGGGCCCCGTCCGCACCGGAAACGGGGCCCCACGCGCGCGTGCCGTCAGCCGTCGTCAGCGGCCTACGGTCTCCAGTGCCGGGGCCGGCTCCCCCTCCGCCACGAGCCGCGCGGCGCGTCGCCTGCCGGGGATGGCCAGCGCGGCGATCCCGGCGAGGGCCACCACGGCCGCGCCGGTGACCAGGGCGGGCTGCAGTCCGTCCACGAAGCTCTGGGCACTCTCGTAGCCGCCCTGGGCGGAGAAGATGGACGACATGACCGCGACGCCGAGTGCGCCGCCCACCTCGCGCAGCGCGTTGTTGGCGCCGGAGGCGATGCCTTGTTCCTGCGGGCGTACGGCGGACATCACCAGGTTGGCGGCCGGGGCGAAGTACAGGGCCATGCCGATGCCGCTGACGATCAGGCCGGGCAGCTGGGCGCCGTAGGAGGCGTCGGCGGTGACGACCGAGGCCAGGTAGCCGAGCCCGGCGGCCTGGAGGAAGAGCCCGGCCGCGACGACCGGGCGGCCGCCTATGCGGTCGGACAGGATGCCGGCGATCGGCGCGACGATCATCGGCATGCCCGTCCAGGGCAGCATCCGCAGGCCCGCCTCGGTGGGCGAGTAGCCGAGCACGCCCTGCATGTACTGGCTGAGCAGGAAGATCGACCCGAACATGCCGAGGAACATCAGCAGGCTGGCCGCGTTGATCCCGGAGAAGGCGCGGGAGCGGAAGAGCCGCATCGGCAGCATGGGGTTCTTGGCGCGGCTGCCGTGGAGGACGAAGCCGACGAGCAGGGCGCCGCCCGCGAAGAGCCCGGTGAGCACGAGCGGGCTGGTCCAGCCGTCGGCGGGGCCGCGCACCAGGCCGTAGACGATCCCGAAGAGGCCGCCGCTGGCGAGCAGGGTGCCGGGGACGTCGAGCGGGGCGCCGGTGCCGTGGGACTCGGCGAGGCGGAGCCGGGCGAGCGGCAGCAGGGCGAGGCCCAGCGGCACGTTCAGCCAGAAGATCCAGTGCCAGGACACGTGTTCGGTGAGGCTGCCGCCGATGAGCGGCCCGGAGGCCACCGCGAGACCGTTGACGGCGCCCCAGATGCCGTAGGCCATCCCGCGCCTGGCCTCGGGCACGGCGGCCGTCAGCAGGGTGAGGGTGAGCGGCATCATGACGGCCGCACCGACGCCCTGCACCGCGCGGGCCGCGATCAGGGAGTCGATACCGGGCGCCATGGCCGCGGCGGCGGAGGCGCCGGTGAAGACGGTGAGCCCGGTGAGGAAGAGCCGGCGCCGGCCGAAGCGGTCGCCGAGGGCGGCACCGAACATCAGCAGGACCGCGAAGGTGAGCGTGTAGGCGCTCACGGTCCATTCGAGGTCGTCCAGGGCTCCGCCGAGGTCCTTGCGGATGGAGGGCAGGGCGGTGGTGACGACGAGGTTGTCGAGGGCCGCCATGAACCCGGCGACGCTGGTGATGACGAGGGCCCATCCGGCGCCCCCACGACGTGCGGTCTCTTGTGACATCGCTCCCCCAGAGCGTGCTCGGCGTTGATTAGTTATCAGTCACTAATTTTCTGGGTCATGAAAAGGCCCGGGCGGGGAACGGTGAACCGTCCCCTCACTCGTCGCCGCACTTCTCCGGCTTCCCCCTGGCCCCGGCATCCTCGTACATCCCCTGCCAGACCCGGTGCTCGGGCGGAAACCCCATGGCGGCATAGGTGTTGATGAGCATCCCTTTGGCCAGGAAGGTCGTGGTGCGGTCGACGTCCGCCCCCGAGAGCAGGTGGACGGTGTCCCACAGCCGCCCCCAGCCGGCCCGCACGAGCTCGCCGAACTCGTGCTCACCCTCCGCCTCGGCGGCCGCGACGGCGATGTACGTCTGCATCTGCATCCGGAGCCGCTCCGGCTGCTCCTGGATGAGCTGGACGTACGCCTCACCCATGGCGTCCAGGGCCTCTTCACCGCGCAGCCCCTCGGCCACCTTCTCGAAGAGCTCGCGCATCTCGTCGACGCAGCGCTGCGAGGCGACGGCGAAGATCGCCTTCTTGCCCGGGAAGAGCCGGAAGAGGTAAGGCTGCGAGACCCCGACCCGCTTGGCGATCGCCTCGGTGGAGGTGCCGTAGTAGCCCCTCTGTGCGAACTCCGCGATCGCCGCACGGATGACGCTCTCGCGCCGCTCCTCGGCACTCATCCTGACCATGCGATGAAGTTAGTGCTCAATCACTAACTAAGTCAAGGATCGGCCGCCGAAGGGCTTCGGCGCCTGCACCCCGGTGACGCGTAAGGGGCGCCCACGATGGCAGAGCGCCCCTTACCGGTCGCGAGGCCGGGCTCAGCCCAGCCGGACGACCGCCCGCGACATGCCCAGCACCTTCTGCCCTGCGCTCGTCGCCGTCAGGTCGACGCGCACGGTGTTGTCGTCGAGCTTGGCCGCGACCTTGCCGCTGACCTCGATCAGGGCGCCCTGATCGTCGTTCGGGACGACGACGGGCTTGGTGAAGCGGACGCCGTAGTCGACGACCGCACCCGGGTCACCGGTCCAGTCGGTGACCACCCGGATCGCCTCGGCCATGGTGAACATGCCGTGGGCGATGACGTCCGGCAGGCCGACCTCCTTGGCGAACTTCTCGTCCCAGTGGATCGGGTTGAAGTCCCCGGAGGCGCCCGCGTACCGCACCAGCGTGGCACGGGTCACGGGGAAGGTCTGCGCCGGCAGTTCGGTGCCGACCTCGACGTCCTCGTACGCGATCTTCGACGTCATCGGATCCTCACGCCCCGCCTTCTTCTTCGTCCGCCGCGCGGGCCACCAGCTTGGTCAGGGCGCTCACCACGAGCTCGCCGGTCTCGTCGTGGACGTCCCCACGGATGTCGATGATGTCGTTGCCCGCGAGGGACTTGACGGCCTCGATGGTCGAGGTCACGGTCAGCCGGTCGCCGGCGCGCACCGGGCGCCGATAGGCGAACTTCTGGTCGCCGTGCACCACCCGGCTGTAGTCCAGGCCGAGCTGCGGGTCCTCGACGACCTGTCCGGCCGCGCGGAATGTGATCGAGAAGACAAAGGTCGGCGGGGCGATCACATCGGAATGGCCGAGCGCCTTGGCGGCCTCCGGGTCCGTGTACACGGGGTTGGTGTCGCCCACCGCCTCGGCGAACTCACGGATCTTCTCCCGGCCCACCTCGTAGGGCTCGGTGGGCGGGTAGGTCCGTCCCACGAAGGACTGGTCGAGCGCCATTGGCCCGGCACCTCCTGATGTCTGCTGTGCTGCCCCACAAACTAGCGGGAAAGGCATCGGCCGAAACGCCGTGAGGCCGCCCCCGAGTCGGGGACGGCCTCACGGACGAGCCTGTTTTTATCGCGTTTCGCGGTGCGCAGTGTGCGCGTTGCAACGCGGGCAGTGCTTCTTCATCTCAAGACGGTCCGGGTTGTTACGCCGGTTCTTCTTGGTGATGTAGTTCCGCTCCTTGCACTCCACGCAGGCCAGCGTGATCTTCGGGCGGACGTCGGTGGCAGCCACGTGAGTGCTCCTAAGACGAACGGATGGACTGATTCAACGCAAGAAAGAGTAGCCGATCGAAGGACCGACCCCGCAATCGGCTACTGTCAGTAGCGGTGACCGGACTTGAACCGGTGACACAGCGATTATGAGCCGCTTGCTCTACCGACTGAGCTACACCGCTTTGATGAGATCAGCTCCCGCCTCGCGACGGGAACCTCCCACACCAGAGCCCCAATACGGAATCGAACCGTAGACCTTCTCCTTACCATGGAGACGCTCTGCCGACTGAGCTATTGGGGCGAGCGATGAAGACATTACACGCTCGGCCGCCGTTCGCCCAAATCCGTTTCCCGCCGCCCTTCCCGGCCCCTTCCGGCCCCCTCCCGCACGGCTCACAACGGCCTCCCGGGCCCCTTCCGTCACCCGCCACGCGCGCGTGGGCAACCGTTCCCCGCAGGTCCGACGGCTCCGGTACGACTATTGCGCTCCTCCCCGCCGCGCGCGGCTCGCCGTCCTAGGCTCGACTCACTCTGCGTGATCTTGAGTCCCATGCCTGGACCGACCCTGATGGAGCGCGATGCCCGACAGCCAGCCGCAGCCGCCCTCGTCGTCGTCCAACCCGCAGGGTTCCTCGGGCCGGCCCGACCCGGCCGCGCTCCTGCTGTGCGGGGCACGACTCACCGACGGCAGGACCGTGGACGTACGGCTGGGCTGCGGGCGCATCGAGGCGGTGGGTACGGCCGGCAGCCTGGCCCCCGGCCCGGCCCGCACGGGCGGCACGCGTGTGGACCTGTCCGGCTACCTCCTCCTCCCCGCCCCCGCCGAACCGCACGCCCACGGCGACAGCGCGCTCTCCGCCGAACACGACGGCCCGGTCTCCTACGAACCCGAGGACGTCCAGCGCCGCGCCACCGAGGCGGCCCTGTTGCAGCTGGGACACGGTGCGACGGCGGTGCGCGCGCACGTGCGCGTGGGCGACGTCCAGGGGCTGGGCGCCCTAGCCGCCGTCCTCCAGGCGCGCCGCTCGCTGCGCGGGCTCGCGGAGCTCACGACGGTCGCGATGCCACGCGTGCTGACCGGGATCGCCGGCGCCGACGGGCTCGCCATACTGCGGGACGCCGCGAAGATGGGCGCGTCCGTCATGGGCGGCTGCCCCGACCTGGACCCCGATCCCACCGGCTACGCGGAGGCGGTCCTGGAGGTCGCCTCCGAACACGGCTGCCCGGTCGACCTGCACACGGACGCCACCGACCCGGCCCGGCTGGCGAGGCTCGCGGCGATGGCGGGCGGCTTGCGCCCCGGCGTGGCCCTCGGACCGTGCGCCGGGCTCGCGCGCCTGCCCGCCGAGGTGGCCGCGCGGGTCGCGGACCAGCTCGCCGCGGCCGGCATCACGGTGGTGTGCCTGCCCCAGGGCGGCTGCGGCGCCGTGGACCGCCGCGGCACGCCTCCGGTACGACTGCTGCGCGCGGCCGGGGTGCGGATCGCCGCCGGCAGCGGCGCCCTGCGCGATCTGTCGAACCCCGTCGGCCGCGCCGACCCCCTGGAGGCGGCGTACCTCCTGGCCTCCCGGCACGGCCTGCGCCCCGAGGACGCCTACGACGCCGTGAGCGCCGCCTCCCGCGCCGCTCTCGGCCTGCCGGAGGTCCGCGTCGAGGCCGGATTCCCCGCCGAACTCCTCGCGGTACGCGGCGACCAGCTGGCCGGTGCGCTCTCGCTCGCCTACAGCCGGATCGTGGTGCACCGGGGGCGCGTGGTGGCACGCACGAGCGCGGTCCGCGAGTACTGCAACTCGGCGGTGGCAGCGGAACTGGGGCTGCCCCGGCAGGGGCGAGGGGCGTTGTCCTGAGGGACGCGCGAACGCGAACGCCCGCGTGCGGACCGGGGCGCGGGAGCGCGCGGCGCGGAGCGCGGGATCCCCGCAGGGCGCCCGTTTCGGACCGGCGCGCCAGGAGGAACCACCCCGGCGCGTGGGGCGCATGAAGTCGTGCGGCGGATGCGGGGCTTCGGGCGTACGGTCTGAAACATGCGCACTGTCATCGCTGGTGGTCATGGTCAGATCGCGTTGCGGCTGGAGCGGCTGCTCTCCGCGCGCGGGGACGAGGTCGCGGGAATCATCCGGAGAGCCGAGCAGGGCGACGACCTGCGGGCGGCCGGTGCCGAACCGGTGCTGCTGGACCTGGAGTCGGCGTCGGTCGAGGACGTCGCGGCGCTGCTGCAGGGGGCGGACGCGGCGGTGTTCGCGGCGGGCGCGGGCCCGGGCAGCGGCACGGCCCGCAAGGAGACGGTGGACAAGGGCGCGGCGGTGTTGTTCGCGGACGCGGCCGTGCGCGCGGGCGTACGCCGTTTCGTGGTCGTCTCCTCGATGGGCGCGGACCCGGCGCACCGGGGCGACGGCGTCTTCGACGTGTACCTGCGGGCCAAGGGCGAGGCCGACGTGTACGTGACCGGGCAGAGCACCCTCGACTGGACGATCCTGCGCCCTGGTTCGCTGACGGACGCGCCGGGCACCGGTCTGGTGCGGCTGGAGGCGCACACCGGCCGGGGTACGGTCACCCGTGACGACGTGGCCGCCGTACTGGCGGAGTTGGTGGACACCTCGGCTACGGCCGGCCTGACCCTGGAGCTGATCAACGGGTCGACGCCGGTCACGGTGGCCGTGAAGTCGGTGGCCGGGAACTGAGTTCTCAGAACAGCGGCAGCTGCCCGGGGAACTCCGGCACGACGTAACCGTCCAACGAGGGTTCCACGGCCGCGATCCGGGCCTGCTGCCGCGACCCGGAGCAGGAGACGAGTTCCCCGGCCTCACGGGCCCCGGGCGGGTCGTGCCGTGCGAAACGGCCCGCCACGACGGCGATTTCACGGCGGCACACCGGGCAGGTTCTGCGTCGGGAGGACATGTGTTCAGTGTGCCCCGAGGTGGGACACCCCCGGCGGACCGCGGCCCGGCCACCTCACCGGCCAAGCGCCGTCATGATCTTCGTCATGCCCCGCGTCCACGCCCCGCGCCCGCATGGTCCGGCCCGCGCGCAAGGCATGCGGCCGAGCGCACGACAATGGGCCCGTGACCTGCTTGATCGCAGGTCACGGGCCCATCGTTCCCGTGTGGCGGCGCCAGGATTCGAACCTGGGAAGGCTGAGCCGGCAGATTTACAGCGGGCCGACTCCACTCAGTCTGATCAGGCCGTTCCCTCTCTGTGGAGCCGTCTGGGGGACGCATGGGGGAAAGGCGCCCTTGTGCCTACAGGGGAACCCCGACCAGGAGCGCCCCGTCCGGGGCGCCCTTCACGCTTGTTCACCCGCTTCAGCGGCTCCCCGGAGAGTCTTCAGAAGCGCACCAAGAGCCGCGTCTGCCTTCCGCAGCTCTTCTTCGGTTCGATCACCTGGCTTGTTGCTGTAGGCGATATAGGCGCCGGGTTCAGTGATGTGCCTTGCGCGCAAGGTGAAACTGAGGATCGGCTGCCACGTCTGGTGGCGTCTCAGCGCACGATCAAGGACGGTTCGATGCCCCAGACGCCCCTCAATAACGGCCTTGTAGTCCCGTGCTTCTGGCACGAAGCCCGGGAATGGTGCCCCAAACTCCAAAAAGACCTGATCAGCCGTCCGCCCGCTGACAGCGAATGGCGCTGGCAGGCGCACACCATCTTCCGACTCTGGTCTGAGGCGATCCCGCGTACTCGTCCAAGGCAGGGGCAGCACCGATCGTTGCTCCTCCGGGAACGACAAGCGAAGGTCGATCACCACGATGGGCTTGGCACCGGTGTTGTAGAGAACAAGGGGGAATCGGAGCCGGGCTAGCTGCGGCGTGACCGCAGCAGCGAACGAGTGTGGCTCCCAGCTCCGCAGCTTTCCCTGCCGAGCATTGAGCCACCAGAAGGTAGTTACGGTGAAGATCAAGGCGCAGGCCGCCACGACGGCAGCCGCGGGAAGCGAACCTGCGCTCTGTTGCCCCGCAGGACATGTCTGACCAACCATCCGGCGAGTGTGGCAGCGCATGGCGGCAGCGTGTACCCAGGAGTCGCCGAGCCCGCCGCCGCCCGCTCTTCAGGCCGTGTCCCGACAGGGCGGAACTGATCAGATCCATGGCATAGGCGGCTGACCGGACACCATGCGGCATCGGAAGCGGGCCGCGGCACGCTCGGGTCGCTGACTGCCGTCATCTGTCGTCGCCGGTCCCCCTCGGACGGCCCACAGACGGCCCAGCCACAGAAGAAGGCCTCTGCTCCTTTGGCCAACGCTATGCATCAACTGCGACTGACAGTACCCTGCCAACCACACGTCGCCCTGTTCTCAGAAAGATGCACCGCATGGCACGACACGCCTTCTCCCTTTACGAAGTAAAGATCCGCAAGTTTCGGTCGGATGAATACCTCCCCGTTGGCGCATTTGGGCCGAACGACAGTGACCTGTTGGCGCTTTACTCAGAGTTCCTAGATTCGGAATTGAAAGGAAAGGGGAAGCGAATAGATAAGACCGAAAAATATCTCCGGCTCGAAAATTCAGAGGTAGACTTCCGAACCCTTTGGTTCACGGTCGAGTCCGGCAATTACGGGGTGACGGGAAAGGTTGTGGCGACTGACACCGGTAGCGACTCGTACGATATACAGAAGTCAGACGCCGCATCATACCCAGTACGCCAAGCTCTAATTATCCCCACAGTAGGAGATTGCGCACTGTGGGCCAGTGAATTCGTAGGCCACACTTCCGCCTTTGGCGCCCTGTGCGCTTCATTCAAGGAATGGTTTCGCGAGAAGTTCCCTAACGAGCGGTACGTAATCGAGATCAATCACTTCCAGGACACGAACGCTTGGAATGAATTCATCAATCATTCCAGTCTCAAAGAGATCACATATGTCGTCCATCAACAGGATTCTGATGGAGCAGTTGGAAGCCGAATTCAAGAGCATCGCGTGAAGGCAGCACGCAGGCGCTTTTTGCCGGCTGGCTGGATCAAGCAGGCAATGGAGAAGCGCCTCCCCTCGGACACGGTCTTCTCGGTCAGGGTCCCCGACGCCGACCAGGTGCGCATGCAGATTGAATCAGACGGGCGCTCCCGGACTATCGTCGTTGATCACGACCTGCCACGCTTCATGTACGAACTGGACAACGGGCCCGGCGGGACCCCCACGCCGGAAACCTTCAGGTCAGCAGTAGTGTCAGAGGCGGGTGCTTCACTTGACTACATGCACGTCAGCAGACGTACGTGGCAGCAGTGAGCATGGAAGCCTGAGGGGGATTCGTGAGTGAAAAGTGGGATGTCCGCGATATCGCGAAAGCCCACTTTCGAACCTACGTAGACGCAAAAACCCAAAAGAGGCGATTGGCAGATTTCGCGGCCTTCATCCTCTTCCCCTTGGCCGCGGGGGCCCTTACCTCGACGCTGCGACACTACGGCCATTTTGGCCTATACGACGTGTCCAAGTTCATCGGCGGGGTCGGAATCTTCACCGGCCTGCTATTCGGACTGTTGACCAACGTCTTCACACTCAGCCTACGTTTGCAGCGCGACGATCGACTCGGAGACGAAGAAGCAACAAAGTACATAAAAGAACTGTTCAATAACGTCAGTTGGGCGGTAGTTGTTGGGCTTTTCCTGATCGTCTCGCTCGTTACGTGCAGCACTGTCAGCGATCCGAAGAAGCCAGTTCACTGGGCATGGACCGGACTTCTGGTCGCTACCTTTCTTCACCTAGCGCTGACGGTATTGATGAGCCTAAAACGATTGTGGCTGGCTCATTCTAAAATTCCGCTTCTCCCCCCGAAGGTGAAATAGCACGCCGCGAAACTCCGCCAAGTCAGCAGAGCCGCTTTGCCGCTCGTTCGAGTATGTCGAAAGCCCCAGTACTCAACGACCATGTGCGGCCTCTTGAATGAGAGGACCGAACGAGCGGAAATCTGGTGCCATGGTCACCTTTCTCCACCACAACCCTCCCGGCTCCCATCCCGTCTGCCGTCGGCCCACACACCGTGGAGCGGGCGTGGTTCATGGCGTCCAGGTGGAGCGCGCCACTGTACGAACGACCTGGACGCCATGGGCCGCGTCTGCTCGGCTCTGCCTGGGTCGATGGCAGACGGGATGGGAGCACCCCGCGCACGCCACTGTCCGCCGGCACTCGCGATCGGCGCCCCCGCCATCTCGGAGCCTGAGCGCCCCCGCCGGAGGCTGGCTGTGACCGGTGGCCGCCCTCTACGGTGATCGGCTCATGGCCCGGAGTTGTCCTCGTGGGCGCGCGTCGGCGCAGCGCGGGCGGAGCGGGCCGAAGGCAGGAGCGGCGCCCGGCGCCGAGCCGGGAGCGCGCCGGCGGAGCGGAGCGCAGCCGGCTCGACGAGGTGGGGAGATCTGTGGGCCGTGCCTGCCGGGGGGTGTGGCGAGCACGCCGTTGTGACACGCTGCTCCCGGCGAACACCGGACTTCACCGCGCAGGAGGGGGGAACATGGCCGACCGCCGTGCGCCGTGGTGGCTGTGGGCTTTCATGGCGGCGTCCTTTCTCCTAGGCCTCAACGGCATCGCGGCTCCTCTGCTCAACCCCCACCCGTGGTGGTCCTGGTTGCCACACCTGCTGCTGGGCGTGGTCCTGGTCGTCAACGCCGGCTTCCTGTTCGCGGAAGTCCGCCAGGGTCGCCGACGGAGATGGAAGAAGAAGCACAGCCTCCCGCCGCTGTGAGGCAGTGGTTCCCGCCCGGCTACGGGGTCAGCCCTGCCTGGCTGGGAGCACAGCGGCTTTTCAAGACCAACCAGATTCCCATGGCCAGACGCGCTTTGACCTGAACCTTCGGGCGTTTTCGTCACTCGGTCCGGTCACTGCTGGCCGGAGGATGGCCGCCAGCGGGGTAAGGCGCGCAGCCGTCGCCGTGTGTGGTTGTGCGCCCACATTGATGTCAACGGCCCCCTCCTGACCGAGGAGGAGGCGGTCCCGGCTGGCTCGGTGCTGCGAGGTGTAGGAGCTGGAGACCGTACATCGCGGCGTGGAACGCGGCTCCGATCTCGCGTGCCCTCTCTTCGGTCTCAATCGGCCACATGGAGATGTAGTCAGCTCCGACGTTGGCCTGCTCCACAGTGCCGTCCAGTACGAGCGCTTCAGCCGCTGCTTGCAGGACGGTCATCGCCTGATCCGATACGTAGGGCCTGCGGCTGGCCATGGCATCAAGCTGCACCTTCCAACGCTGCCCCTGACGAGCAATGCATACGAAGATCGCATCGTCGGCCTTGGCTGCTTTGTAGGCAGCGCGGTGGGCTTCCGGCTTGGTGCAGTCGGGAATGAGCGCGGCTTGGAGAGGCATTCCAGGCTTCGGCATGACCACATCGTGGCAGGCGCTCACGCTGTTGATCAGGCGAATGCCACGACTGACCAATGTCAAGGATCGACACCAACCTGCCAGTACGAGCAGAGACTGAGTACTGGTGGGGCGCCAAGCAAGACGATAGGTTGGCATAGATTCGATCGCGTGTTCGGTTTACTTGAACGCGCCGCCATAGGGATCCGGTTCATTTTTACGCACCACTTACTGAGATGAGGTAGAGTCATGCGGCATGAGCGAACAGCAGGATGCGCTTGAGGACCTTGAGTCCAGTGGTGTTCTCGCGACCCTCACATGGGCTAGTGCGTCGGCCTACCGACGCACTATGGAGGACTACGACCCCGAAACGGGGCATGACCAGGGCTGGGTCGGATCTACCGCCCACAAGCTCTTCGTTGACCGACTGCACCGAGCGTTCTCCACAGGGAAGCACAGCGTGGACTCACTCGAGTCTGCCTCAGCCGGCCTGGACCTCGTGGCTGCCGGACTGGCCCCGGGCGAGCACCGCAAGATGCCCCTCATCGCCCCAGGCACAGTCGTCTGGTCTGACCTCAATCAGTCGCCGGGGTGGCGGTGTGGGGATTGGCGGTTCCTGCTCACGTCGTTCGTGTTCGGGGAGAGCAATCGCATCCCGTGGCCCCGGAAGAGCCCCACCAAGCAGCGCGTTGCGTCTCAGGGGAAGCCGACAGGATGGCTGGACCCTCACCCCACCCTTTGGGAGGACGAGGCCGAGTCGCTCGCCGCCACCATCCAGGCTCTGAGGGAAGAGAACGCGGAGCTCAACGCGACAACGCTCATCGTCGCCCACAGCATCGAACGAGAGCTGAACATCCGAGAACTTTACTTGGGGCGCTCTCGTTTGAATCGTGGGGGCGGGGATGCCTGGTACTGGAAGCATGATCTACTTGCAGCCGAACCGGGTACTCCCACTTCGGTACCGATTCCCACTTCGCCCGACCCTCGTCCCGGATTGTCCGGCATTCAGGACGCACCCGTTCGCCTTCGCCGTCAGTCGTCGGAAGGGAGCGGAGAGCGTCGCCTGACGTCGGGAGAGAACGACAAGTAATGAAACGAGTGGATGGTCATGGATTCCTCACGCCGCACAGATGTGCAGGTTAGTGACGCCTCTCGCCTCTTCGACGGACGACGTTTGACGCTCGCGCGACAACTGATCGGCCTCAGAAAGAACGCACTCGCCACGAAAATCGACAAAAGCGCTACCGCTGTCGCGGCATATGAAAACAACACGAAACGCCCAGCGCCCGCGACGGTTGCTCAGCTATGCCTGACGCTTGGAGTGGATCCGGGTTTCTTCCTCCCTGGCCCTCACCAATCGACAGCCAGCGACTCCGTACCTCACTTTCGCTCGTTGCGTTCGACGACGCAGTTGGCGCGAGACCAAGCCTTCGCCTACGGAGTTATCGCTGGAGATGTGGGCGCCGCTCTCGAACGGCACGTCGAGTTCCCGGAACCCAATCTGCCGCGGCTAAGCGTCGACGTAGAAGACGAGTCGAGCACGCTCCCCGAGGAGGCGGCTCGTCTTCTTCGCAAGCACTGGGGCATTGGCTCAGGGCCGGTTGGCCACCTGGTGCGCCTAGCAGAAAACCATGGCGTCGTGGTCGTGTTCAGCCCCGCGCAAACTGCCGCAGTTGACGCCTACTCTTTTGACGACGGCTACAGGCCGACGGTGGTATTGAATCCAGCCAAGGAAGATTACTATCGTCAGCGCTTCGACGTTGCCCACGAAATTGGGCATCTCGTGATGCACGTGGATGCTGAACCGGGGAGCAAGGTCGTCGAGAACCAGGCGCACCGATTCGCGGCTGAACTCCTGCTCCCGGAGGATGAGTTGCGCGACCTTTTGCCCAGCAAGGCAGACTGGAGAATCCTCGCAACACTGAAGGAGACTTACGGGGTAAGCCTTCAGGCTCTCCTGTATCGCTCCAGGGCTCTCGGCATAATGAGTGACGTGACGTATCGCAACGCTGTCGCCTATTTGTCATCGAAGGGATGGCGCCGCCGAGAACCAGGAGAAATGCCTGCCGTAGAGCAACCGTCACTCTACCCCAAGGCGGTGGAAATTCTGTCGAGCGTAGGTATGGACGAACTTTCACTGGCCAGAGAATCCCGGGTGACTCCGGGGATCTTTCGAACAGTGACAGCAAGGTCCCCCGTACGTGAGGATCTATTTCTTGAGCCTCAAGAAGTAGATAGCCAAGACGGGGTGATCCCCCTGTTTGGAAGCAAGATTGATAAGCCCGGGACCTAAGTCCCGGGCTTGATCAATTCCCCGTCTGGGCAGTCTGCGGCGCCATTGGCGCCGCAGACGACGCCGGGTAGGGAGCCCGCCCTACGGCCAGCAGATGCGAACTGGCGGCTAGCAGCTCTGGGTACGGCTCCGCCATGCGTGCTGCCTCCAAGGCAGACGCAATGAGGTCGTCCGTCGGCCCTTCGCCCGGCTGTTGCTCGGCTGCCTTCACGAGTGACCACGCAGGCCCTTCGATCCCGAAGACCTGCACGTCCTCCAGACCGGAGGCCACCAACTCCGCCACCAGCTCTTCAGCTCGGTGGAAGTACGACAGAGTGAACCCGCGTACCCCGTCGTAGACGGCCGTCTCAAGGATCTCGGAAACCGAATCCCGAATCCGCTCAGTGTGCAGGTGGGCGTACGTGACGTGCTCGAAGAGCGACGCGTACCGATTGATCGCCGCTGCAGCCACCAACCCGCCCGGCTTCACCACTCGGTTGGCTTCCGCCAACGCCCTAGTGCGGTCCTCGGGATCGGGCAGGTGGTACAGAGGCCCAAGAAGCTGCACTACGTCAAAGCTGTCGTCCGGCTCGCGCAGATCACGAGCGTCCCCAACGATCGCCGAGCACACGGCTGAGGCGGTCTCCACATGCCGCGGCACCGGATCCACAAGCGTGACTTCGTAGCCGTCCTTAACGAGCCATTCGGCGTGAACCCCAGTCCCGCCTCCCACGTCGAGGACGCGCGCCGGCGCGGGGGGCAAGAAGCGTCGGAGGAGCTCCTGCGTCCTGATCAACTCCATGCGCCCATCTGCCGACCTGCGCAGACGGCTGTCCTCGTTCACTGTCTCGCCGTAAAACCGCATCACGGAGGGAGCCAATTCGAGATTCGACATGCTCGCAGTATCGTGTGTACCGGTGGACCAGTCCAGCGCGAGGGGAAGCCATGGCTGTTCTGAAGTACGAAGAGATCGCCGAGTCTCTGCGCGCCCGCATCGCCGCTGGCGAGTTCGCTCCTGGGGACACCATCCCGTCCGGCCGTGACCTGGCTGAGCAGTGGGACGTGTCACGAGCCACTGCCATCAAGGCCGTGGACGTGCTGCGCAACGACGGCGTTGTAGTGGCCAAGCAAGGCACCGGTTTCGTCGTCACGGAGACGCCCGTAGCGCGTCCTGCCGGTGCCCGTCGTGCCGGATCGGCGCGCATCTTGGGCGGTATGCCGTTCTTGCGCCTCGGGGCACCCGACTGGTCAGAACCCCCCGCCCGAGTCGCCGCCGCCCTCAAGCTCCCCCCTGGGACGCAGGCACTTCGGCGCATCCGTGTTCTGCAGCTACCCGACGGAACCCCGAATAGTTGCGTCGAAGCGTGGTTCCCTCCCGAGATCGCAGAGGCGTCTCCCCGTCTCGCCGACACCGCCCCCATTGCCGAAGGCACGACACGCTACGTCCGTCGGCAGACCGGACGGTTTCCGGTCGAGGGGGTGGATGTGACCACAGTGCGGCTCGCCACAGACGAAGAAGCGGACCGGTTGGGCGTGCCGCCGGCAAGCGCAGTGGCGGTACTCCTTCACACCGCTTACGACCAGGAGGGTCGTCCGCTGGTCTGTGAGGAGGGAGTCACACCTTCCTCGCTCTTCGAGCAGGTGGACACCTACGCGATGTAGAAAACACCGCCAAACGAAGCTGGACCGGTCCTCCGGTCCAGCTTTTTTGACGCCTTTTTAGGCGCTCTGAGCTGCGGAGACTGTCCCTTCAATCCGCCAACTCTGCTTTCATCGCTTGACTGGACCGGTCCACCGGTCCAGTCTTGGATGCAACGCCGCCCGGCCTGTAAGGGGAGCGGCAGCACCACCCTTTGGCTGTCAGGTCGGAGGGGAGTGGCAGATGCAGTCCGTCGACTGTCAGACCCGGTGCGAACAACTTGGACAGCGGTCCACGAGCGCGAAACCGAACTTCGCGGGCTCGTGAGTGCACGGCACTGAGACACCGAATCCCGAGCGAGGGCGACTCCCCGCGATGACCGGTCGGTGGATAGGACCGCGGCGACACAGCTTCCAAGTGTCGCCACGAACGGACTAGGCACTCCCTCACGTTGCGCGTGAGAGCCGAAACGGACGATGTCACCGGAGGAGATCACGGACGCCTCGCTTCAAGCGCTGACGCGTCCGTCTTGCACTGCCACACCCTTGTTGACCTCAACCGATGGGATAGCCAGTGCACCAGCGAAGACCGTGGGCGTCGCCGTGATGGATCGGCCGGCGAGCGCCAGAACCCCTTCCCGGTCGGTGAGTGGAACGCACGCTCACGGCCAATCCGAGCCGCCCTCTACCTGCCATCGCAGCGGCTAGCGCTGCGGCCGGTTGCCTCTCCTCGCCCGTCCGGCCCGCACCTGGGTGCGTCGCCTGTACGGGCGGGGCGGGGGGAGCCGGATAGTCCGGCCGTGAGCGGTCCCCCGGGGTGCGACCCGAGGGACCGCGTACAGGCACCTGGTTGGAGGCACCTGTGATCACCAGTCTGACAGACGCGGAGCGGGCCGAACTGGCCCGTAAGAACGCCGCCGCGAACAAGCAGAGCCAGGACAACGCCCGTGCCCGGGGCGGCCGTTGATGGCCGGTAGCGAGCACGAGAAGACGAAGGATCCGCTGCCGCCGCGTCCGCGTGGGCCGCACCCGTACCCGGCCGGTCACTCGGTCGCGTGCCCCGCGTTCGAGGGGGCGTGCTGATGGCGACCGATCCGGCGGCCTGGCACATGGAGGCCCGTGCGGACGCGTGGGCCGCTGACCTCGGTCGGCAGGACCCTGTGCCGGCCGCGGCTGAGCTGGCCTGGCAGCAGCAGGAGATCCGCAGCGCCTACGAGGACGCGGCTCACCTGACCGAGCAGCCCCGGTAGCACCCACCCGTCACCACCTCTACAGCCCCGGTGACCAGCCGTGATGGGCGCCGGATCGGATCCGGCCCGGGGCACGCACGACCACCTGTTCGCAGAGCTGAGAGGAACCCGGCATGGGGAAGATCACTGACCGGATGCGGCGCCAGGCCGACGAGAACCGGCAGGCCGCCGAATGGGCGCGCGACCGCGGCAACGAGCAGCGGGCCAGGCAGTTGGAGGACCGCGCCGACGAACTGGAATCCGGCAACGTCACCGACGTCACCGACCAGCTCTCCGCGCTCACCCGCTGGGCCTTCCGCCGCTGACCCGCTTCAACCGCCCCGATGGTCGCAAGGCTGGGTTCGACTCCCGGCCGGGGCACTGTGGCCCGCCGCACTCGGGTGGTGGCCGCCTACGCCGGACCGCCTGTTCCGCGGTCCCTGGCCTCTTCCTTCCCTTCGAGCTGGGAGCTCCCATGCGTTCCTTCGTGTCTGGCCACCGGGCCGACAGTCCACAGGATTTCCTCGAACTCGCCCTCGGTACGCCCGTCGAACTCTGGCTCGGAGTGGAGGGCGAGAGCGAGATGGAGCGTGCGGCGCGCATGGACGCGGCCCGCGACATCCTGACCGACCCCGAGTTCGCGAGCGGGCCGGACGACCTGATCCGGCTGGCCGCGCAGGTCGTCGACGACCATCCGGAGCTGTTCAACGTGGTCCCGCTGCCCCGCCCCACCCGCCGCCGTCCGGTACGCCGGGGGGCCGCGGCATGAACCAGGACCCGACGCTGGACTGCCTGGCCGTGCCGCTGCGCGTGCTGCGCCTGCTCGCCGTGGACTTCGGGCACCTGCCCGCCCCGGACATCGACGTGTCACCCCTGTACCCGAACCGGTTGCAGCTGAGGTTCCATGACGACCTGGCGCACTTCGAGACCTGGCGGGACGCCCTGGGCATCACCCCGGACGACGTCGCCTACGGCGAGCAGAGCGGCGACACCAGCGTGCTGAAGGCGTCCGTCGACTACGCGGGCGCCGTGCTGGAACTGACCGGCTTCGGCGACTTACCCGCCCCCGCGCCGGTCAAGGCCGCGGCCTGATGGCGTCGTGGGGCAAGTGCTTCGACCCGAACGGCGCTCGGCACGGTATCCCCACCTACCCCTGGCACTGCGCCCCCGACGGGCTGGCGACCAGACGGCAGTTACGGGCCCGCGGGCTGCGTCCGGGTGGTCAGCCGGTGGCCGGGCAGATCCTGCGCCCGCGCTACCGGCGCGGCCCGTTGGTCGCCTATCTCTACCGGCTCGACAAGGCCCTCCCGGTTCGGCCGATGACGCCGGCCAGGCGGCGCGCGCTGGAGTGCGCGATGAAAGCGCGCCGCACCTGCCCGAAGTGCCGCACCGACGCCGGATACGTCATCCCCGCATCGCTGGGGGTCTGCGTCCCGTGCGCCTACCCCGATGACCAGTAGAAACGGAGTGAAAAACATGGAAGCCAAGCACGTTGCCCGGCGGGCGGCTCACTGGAGCCTGCCGGTCGCGCTGACCGGCATGTCGCTCGGGTGGACCGTCTACGCCGTGGGGGAGATCCTCTCCCGCCAGGCCCCGACCGCACTCGCCATGACCGTGGCCGGGATCTACGACGCGGTATGGCTGTACGCCCTGGCCATGGAGACCGCGCACCGCCGCCAGGGCTCCAAAGGAACGCTGCCGGCCACGCTCGGCTGGGTGTTCCTGGTGGCCTCGGTCGGCGTGCTGTTCACCCACGGCCTGATGTACGCCACCCCCGCCGTCGCCGTCATCGGCGCCGTCGTGCCCGCCGCCGCCAAGGCCACGCTCATCATGGCGGTGGAACGCGAGTCCACCCGGATCTCCCCTGCAGCGCAGCAGCAGATCGACGCCGTGCGCAGCGCGACGCGGGACCAGGTGGCCATCGGCCGGGCCGTCACCCGCGCCAAGACGGACCGGCACGAGACCGCGGCCGTGCTGGAGCGCGAGGAGCGCAAGGCCCGTGGCAAGGCACAGAAGGTCCGCCACGAGGCAGCCGAGGAACTCGCCAAGCTCACCACCGAGCACCCCGTCGACGACGACGTGCCCGAGGTCCCGGCGCTGTTCTCGGACGACGACCTGGCGCAGGTGCTGGGGCAGTGGACACAGGAGGGTGTGTCCCCGGGTGTGTCCCCCGTGTCCCCGCAGGTCGGCCCCGTGTCCCCGGCGCCGGAACTCCCCGCCCCGCACGGCGCGGGACACACCCCGCTCGACTGGGCGGCGCTGGCCGGAGTGGCGGCCGTGGCGGGTGTCGCGACGCCTCAGCCGGGCGAGCCGCTGACCGAGGAACAGCTCACGGTCGTGCTGCGGTGGCTTCGCCACTCGGAGAACCCTCCGCTGTCCTACCGCAAGGCCCTGGCCGCGTACCGCGCAGCAGGGTTTCCCGCGAAGGAGGAGCGCGTGCGCAAGGCGTACGCCGCGCTGATCGACGCGGAAGACGCACAGCCGTAACGCGTCCGGCACACACCAATGACGGCCAGCCCACGGGAATTGGGCTGGCCGTCGTTGCGACTGCCGGAAGCAGTCGACCGAACCAGTGAAGCAGACCCGGTGAGCCCCGGCGAGCGGCACCCTCGCAGACCCGCGGGCAGACCCGGCGAGCTGACCCAACCGCTCCACACGGTGGCTCTCGCGAGCCGCCCGCACCGCGTCTGCGCTGCGGTTTCAGCCCCTCATCCGGCAGGCCCGGCCGGCAACTTCCTACGGCCCCGGCCGGGCCCTACTCCCCAAAAGGAGTGCTCCCAGCATGACGGAACTCAGCACCGAGCCGGTAGCCATCGAGGCTGCCCCGACCACACCCCCGACACCACCCGACACCGCGCCGACCACGGCGAAGGACAGCAGGGAGGTAGAGCACACCCCGGGTGGGTGGCCTGTCGTGCCGCTCGCCCTGACCGGGGCGAACAGCACCGTCGGTATGGTCGCCGCCGCTTCCCTGGCGGGCGGCCCGATCGCCGCCATGGTCGCCGCTACCGGCATGGTGGTCCTCGGCACGGTCGCCGCCACCCGCTCCCGCAAGCCCAACGCCCGCCGCGTCACCCGCAGGCAAGCGGCCCGCGCCGCCGGCCGTGCTGCTGCCCGCAGCGCAGGCCTGCGCCACGGCGGCTTGACCGGCGGCGGGTCCGGGACCCGTTCGGCCGGCTCCCGTGCCAGTCGTGCGGGTGGCAGGTCGGGTGGTGTGCCGGGCCAGCACCGCCGTAGCAGTGGCCCGGCCGCCCGCCCCGCCAGCACCGCCACCGGCTCGAAGACCCGCGGCACGACCGGTCCGGGTGCGTCCAAGCACTCGGCCGGTGGCGCGGGCAGGGTCGGGCAGATACGCGCCCTGCGCGCCGCGCAGCAGGCCGCCACCGGGACCCGTGCCGGACAGCGCACACAGACCACCAACGCACGGCGTGCGGTCGCCGACGCGCGCCGCAACGCCAACACCCCCGCCCGCAAGTCCGGGGTGGGCAAGCGTGCCGGTCTGACCGGCCGCCTGCTGGGCGGCACCGCCCGCAAAGCCCGCACCGCGCGCGATGCGGCGATCGCCAAACAGCGTGCTAAGCGCGACGCCAAGGCGGGCGCCACGGTGGCCGCGCAGCGGGCCGCGGTCCGCAAGGCGCCCGCGCGCAAGGCCGCCCGCAAGGCACTGCGCCGGTCCGCGGCCCGCTTCCACGGGCGACGCCTGCTCGCTGCCCTGCTCGCCCTGCCCGTGGGCCTGCTGGGCTGCCTGACCACCCCGATTGGCCGCAAGTTCGACATCCCGTGGCTGATGTACCCCGGCCGCCGCCTGTACTGGGCCATGGTCCGCACCGCCACGCAACAGCGCGCCGAACGCGACGAGATCACCCGCGAGGACCTGCGCGAGCAGGAAGCCGCCGCGGACGCGGAAGCCACCGAGGACGGCACCGAGGGCATCGCGGACAGTGTCGAACGGCCCGCCGCCAAGGTCCCCACCCCCACGATTCCCGAGGTCAGTGAAGGAGAGTACGTGTCCGGTTTCCGGTTCGAAGAGGCCGCTGCCGAGATGGAGCAGGCCGCCAACGCCTACGAGCCCGAGAACGCCATGGAGATCCTCGCCATGGTCGAAGGGCTCCCGGCCGCGCTGAGCAGCGTGGCCAACGTGATGAAGATCCTCGCCGAGCGCTCCGACAACGAGTTCCCGCTGGAGAAGGAGATCGCGGACGGCTTCAACGACATCTTCGGCGCCCTCATGAGCGCGGTTGCGGTCGCCGAGGACATGGGCCCGCTGTTCCGGCAGGTCCACGAGCAGGACATCGCCCGCCACGAGGACCCCCGCAACGGCCACGACGCTGAGAAGGGCTGGAACGTCTGAGATGAGCAGCACCGCCACCGCCAAGAAGCAGCAGAGCAGTGGCCCGGTGCTGGACTGGGCGGCCGGTCACGGACCCGTGACCGGCGCCCTGTCCGCGACCACCGGAGCCTTCGCCATCGCCACCACCGGCGCCGCCACCCACATGCCCCCCGGCTGGGCCCTCGCCGTAGGTGCCGCGGGCGCCCTCGGACACACCGTCGTGGGCCTGCGGGTACGCAACGCCGGCCGCACCCTGGCCACCCGCGCCGCATCCTGGCTCATCGGGGCGGGCTGGACCACCTGGGCCATGACCCACGGCCCGCTCACGTGGGCCGCGCTCGGATCCCTCGCCACCATCGGCGTCGGCATCGGCGCCGCCGCCCGATCCTCCGCCCTGTTCGAGGAGGCACGGGAAGAGGAGGCACTCGCCGCCGAACATCGCCAGATCGCCCGCGAGCTGTCCGCAGAGCGCCGCGCGATCGCCGCGGAATGGGTCGAGCGCATCCAGCGGGTGTGCTCCCTCACCGTGCGCGTGCTCGGAGTGGAGATGTGGGAGACCGGCGCCGGCTACTCCATCGACGCCGAACTCCCTCCCGGCGGCGCCACCTGGAACAAGATCGCTGCCGAGTCGCCGCGACTGTCTGCGGACGCCCGGTTGCCGCACGGCTGCACCGCCACCGCCTCCCCGGGCATCCACCAGGGGCGCGTCATCATTGACGTGACCACGGTCAACGTCCTGGAGGAGGAACGGACTTACCCGGCCGACTACAGCGTCCTGTCCCTGCACACGGGCATCCCGTGGGGCTACCGCACGAACGCGGAGAGCATCCTCGCCTACCTGCGCGAGCAGTGCGCGTTGGTGGTCGGGCCGACTGGGTCGGGCAAGACGAACATGGTCCACGCGATCCTCGCTGGCTTCGCCCGCGCCGAAGACGTCCTGACCTGGGTGATCGACCTGAACGCCGGATCGGCCGGCCTGCCCTGGGTGCTGCCCGTCCTCAACCAGGAGATCGTGCGGGAGGACGGCAAGACCGTACGGCCCGGCATCGACTGGCTCGCCGGCACGTTCGATGAGGCCATGGCCATGCTGGACACGGCCGTGCGGGTCGCCAAGCACCGCAAGACCAGCTATCAGGACCTGCTCGCCAAGGCCAACACCGACCTGCTGCCGATCAGCCCCAAGATTCCTCAGATCATGCTGGTCATCGACGAGGGCGCGGAGATCCTGGCCAGCCCGGACCGGCAGATGCGCAAGCTCGCTGAGAAGATCCTCGAAGTCATCCGGATCGCCCGCGCCATGGGCCTGCGCACCGTGCTGACCGCGCTCGGGGCGACCGGCAGCGTGCTCGGCAACCTGATGATCCGCCGGGAAGCCAAGGTGCGCGTCGCGCTGACCGGCGGGGAGACCGAGGGCATGGACCTGGGCAAGATGTTCCCCGGCTCGCGCGGACTGCGCGTGGACCAGGCCCCGTTCAAGGGCGCCGGGTTCATGGGCACCCCCGAGTCCCCGGCCGCGCTGTTCAAAGCCTGGCGCATCCTGCCGAACCAGATCCGGGACATCATCGCCGCTACCTCCGACCGGCACCCCGTCCTCGATGACGTGTCGGTCAAGGCTGCCGGGGCCGCCTACATCCGCCGCTGGGACAGCGAGCGCACCGCATGGATGCGCGAGCAGATCGTCCCCGACGACGAGCAGACGGACACCTCGGGCGGGGAGGCGCTGCGGCTGTCCGCGTTCCGCGACACGCAGGCGGCCGGACCTGAGATGGCGGAAGACGAGATGCTGCGCCGCTTCCGCGAGGAGATCGACGCACAGTTCGCCACCACCCCCGACCCGCACACCCCCGACACCCCGCCGCCCGCGGCGGGCGGGCTGAACCTGTCGGCACTGCGGGGCGAGCATGACAGCCCCGCGCAACAGGTTGCGCTCGCCCTGCTGCTCGCCGCCGGCCCGGACGGCACCGGCGCATCCGCCATCGCCCGCGCCCTCGCCGACGAGTACGGCACCACCCGTCAGACGGTGGTCGGCTGGCTCAAGACGTGGGTCAAGGACGGCACCGCCGTCCGCGTCGGGGAGGGCACCAAAGCCCGCTACGTCCACCACCGCCACGCACCCCAACAACCCCCCGAACACTGATCACTTGTCGCTTGTCACCCTGCCCCGACACATGCCGCCACGGCCGCCCCCAGGGGGCCGGAAACGGCTTGTGAGCTGGGAGGCGACAAGCGACAAGACAAGACAAGCGACAAGCCGCACGACAAGACAGACGACAAGCAACGCGACAAGCCACCACACGGGCAGCACCACGGAAACGGGTGCTGCCCGCCTCGCTTTCCGGGAGGCCGCTCGTGATCGTGACCCTGTCCGCCGTCGCACTCTTCGGAGTGCTCGCCCTCGTCCTGCTGCGCGGCCGCTACCTCGGACCGTTCAGCGCCCTCGTGCTCTTCCTGTTCGGGTTCTTCACCGCCGGCACCGGCGCCGCCGGACCCGTCCGCGCCATGTGCCTCGCGCTCGCCGACGCCGCCCGCCACCTCACCTGACCCCCGCCAGGAGCCACCGCCATGCCCGAGTACGAGAACAGTGCGGCCTGGCAGCCGCGGATGACCGACGCCGAAGCCACCGCCGAAGCCCGCCGCATCATCGCCGACGCCTACCGGCCCACCCACCAGATGCCGACCGCCTACCGCGACACCAGCCCCCTGCCCGCCTACGGCACCACCCCGCCCGTCCCGCAGCCCGACCGGCGCATTGTCCCGGCATGGGCCGCGGGCACCGCCGTGGCCGGTATCGGCGTCGGCGCCACCTGCGTCGGACTCGGGTGCGGGATCTGGCTCGCCTGCCAGGGCTTCGCCGCCGTCACGCTCACCTCGGTCCTGTTCGTCACCCTCCCGATCGCTGGCGTGGCCGCGGTCGTCGCCGCCGTCGGATCGGCCCTGCGCTCCCTCCGAGGAGTCCGCACGGAGACCCACCACCACTACGCCGGGCCGGTCCGGCAGGAGACCAACACGATCACCACGCCCGCGTACGGGTTGATTGCCCGCAACCGCAACGAACTCCGCACCTGACCCCAGGAGCCGCCTTGCGCTTCTACCTGACCACCCACAAACGCCACTGGGTCCGGCTGACCCGGGTGCCGCTGTTCCTGAAGTCCGAGCACTTCGTGAAGGCGGCCAAACTGACTCCCGCGCTTGGTCCGTATGCCGTGGACTCCGGCGGGTTCTCGGAGCTCCAGCGCCACGGCGAGTGGACCCGCACCCCCCGCCAGTACGTGGACGACCTGCGCCGCATCTGGGAATGCGTCGGCCCCTACGACTGGGCAGCCCCGCAGGACTGGATGTGCGAAGACCTCATCGTCCACGGTGGCACGGCCGGACCGAACGTGTTCGCCGGTACCCATCTCAGCGTGGAAGAGCACCAGCGCCGCACGGTGGCCAACTTCCTCGAACTGCGCTCACGCGCCCCGGACCTGCGCATCGCGCCCGTCCTTCAAGGCGACAACGTGCCCGCCTACGAACGGTGCGCGGAGCTGTACGAGAAGGCCGGCGTGGACCTGCGGGCCGAACCGGTCGTCGGACTGGGCTCGGTATGCCGGCTCCAGTCCACGCAGAAGGGCGCCGCGATCGTCACCGCGATGGCCGCGCACGGCTTCAAACTGCACGGCTTCGGCTTCAAGACCCTGGGACTGGAGAAGGTGGGCCACCTGCTCGCCTCCGCGGACTCCGCGGCCTGGAGCTATCACGCCCGCAAGAGACCCCCGATCGCTGGCCACACGCACAAGAACTGCGCCAACTGCCTGGAATACGCCCTGAGCTGGCGAACCCGCGTCCTGGCAGCCATACCCGCCTGGCAACAGCCCCTGCTCAACGCTGCCTAACTCACATCCAAGGAGACATCAGCATGTCGTTCGGAGAGACCCCGATCACCCTCGTCGGCAACCTGACCGACGACCCCGAGCTGAAGTTCACCGAAGGCGGCGCCGCGCTCGCCAAGTTCACCATCGCCGTCACCCCGCGCAGCTTCGACCGCACGTCGAACCAGTGGAAGGACGGCACCACCGCCTTCTACCGCTGCGCCGCCTGGCGCACCCTCGCCGAACACGTCGCCGAATCCCTGACCAAGGGCTCACGCGTCGTCGCCACCGGCCGAATGCGCCAACACGACTGGACCACCGACCAGAACGAGAAGCGCTCCATGCTCGCCGTCGAAATCGACGACATCGGCGCGTCCGTCCGCTTCACCACCGTCACGGTCAACGCCAAGCGCGCTACCCAGAACGGCCCGGCCGGCGACAACCCGTGGGACAAGACCAGCGCCGCAGCCGGAGCCCAGTTCAGCGAAGAGCCCCCGTTCTAACCACGCCCGGGGCGGTCGCCCGATCTCGCCAAAGACACGCGACCGCCCCGGCCAACCAGTCCACAACAGACCTGTTGGAGGAATCCAGCATGACCCACCTCACCGTCGTCCCGAAAGCGGACGACCGCAGCACAGACCAGCCGGTGACCGTGGCCCTGGAAAGCCTGCACCTGCTCGCCGCCGCCCTGCTGTCCGCTGAGCGCGGCTGGCCCGTCATCCCGCTGCACCCTGGAGCCAAACGCCCCTCCGGGCACCCCGAACGGGACTGCCCCCGAGCAGGCCGGTGCGCGGGCGGGCACCGCACCCCGGAACAGCGCGCCACCACCGACCCCGACCTGATCCACACGGCATGGGCCAGCCGCCCGTACAACGTGGGGATCGCGACCGGCCCGGCCGGTCTGCTCGTGGTCGACCTGGACGTGCCGAAGACAAAAGAGCAGGAAGGAGCGCCTGACGGCGCCACTACCTTCAACGCGCTCTGCGAGCGCGCCGGCCAGCCCTTCCCGCTCACCTACCGGGTGCGGACCCCCAGCGGGGGCCAGCACCTGTACTTCACCACCCCACCCGGCGTCCGGCTGAAGTGCACGGTGAAGAAGCTCGGTCCGCACATCGACACCCGGGCCTGGGGCGGCTACGTCGTCGCCGCGGGCAGCACCACCCCCCAAGGCACCTATGACGTCGCGGAAGCCGCCGTCGTGGCGCCCCTGCCCGGATGGCTGGCCGCCCTGCTCACCGAACCCGTGAAACCGGCGCAGGCGCCCGCCCTGGCGCCGGTCAGGGACGGCACCAAGGCCGCCCGGACCGCGCTGGAACGCGAATGCGCGGTCGTGGCCGCCGCCAGCGAGGGCGGGCCCGTCGGCCGCAACAACACGCTGTACCGCAGCGCCTGCAAGGTGGCCCGGTTCGTGGCCTGGGGACACATCTCCCGGCACACGGTCGAAGAGGCAATCCAGGCGGCGGGGGAATCGACGGGCCTGTCGGCTGCCGAGTGCCGCACGACGATCCGCAGCGCCATGGAGTGGATCACCGCCCACGCCACACCGCGGGAAGCCGTATGAACGCCGCCCGCTCCCCCCACCTGGATTGCCTCCCTCCCAACCCCTACGGCCCGCGCTGCGCGCTGCTCGCTCGCAGCGTGAGGACCGTGGGCGGCCGACAGAAGGTCGCCCGAAGGGCGTCCTTTCAGCTCTTCCCCCCGACTCACCGCACCGTGCGCCTGCTGCCCCACTTCGAAGGGAGGACCGCCGCATGACCAGCACCACCCCACCCGAGCCGTCCATCGACGGCGCCGCCCTGCTTGACGAGGTCGAAGCCTTCCACCGCCGCTTCAACGTTTTCCCCACCGAGCACGCCTACGTCGCCGTCGCGTTGTGGGACGCGCACGCGCACCTGATGGACGCGCTTGACAGCACCGCCCGCATCGCCTTCCTCAGCCCCGAACCGGGCTCGGGGAAGTCACGGGCACTGGAGATCATCGAGACCCTCACCCCGCGCTCCGCGACCACCGTCAACGCCTCCGCCAACGCCTTGTTCCGGCTCGTCTCGGCTGACGAGGGCACCCCAACGCTGCTGTTCGACGAGATCGACACCGTCTTCGGCCCGAAAGCAGGCGGGAACGAGGAAGTCCGCGGGTTCCTCAACTCCGGCTACCGGCGCGGCGCCAAGTCCCTGCGCTGCATCGGGGACGGATCCGACCAGAAAGCCGCGTTCCTCCCGTCGTTCTGCGCGGTCGCGATGGCCGGACTCGGCTCGCTTCCGGACACGATCCTGACCCGCTCCGTCATCATCCGCATGCGCAAGAAGGCGCCCAACGAGAAGTGCGAGCCCTACCGGCGCCGCGTCCACGAGAAGCAGGGCCACGCCCTGCGCGACCGGCTCGCCGACTGGGCAGCCCCCCTGCACGACCAGATCGCGAACGCCTGGCCCGACATGCCCGAAGGAGTCACCGACCGGCCGGCCGACGTGTGGGAACCCCTGCTCGCGGTGGCCGACGCGGCCGGCGGGCACTGGCCCGAACGCGCCCGCGCCGCCTGCGTCGCCCTCATCAAGGCCGCACGGGAAGGCGACGAGGCCTCCCTCGGGGTGCGGCTGCTGACCGACCTGCGCGACCGCGTGTTCTGCGGAGTCGACAAGCTGCCCACCGCCGCCATCCTCGAAGTCCTCCTCAGCATCGACGACGCGCCGTGGGCCGACATGAGCGAGGACGGGCAGCAGATCAAGCCGCTCACCGCCCGCGCCATGGCCAAGCTCCTGAGCCAATACGTCCGCCCCGACAACACCCCGATCAAGCCCAAGGGAATCCGCGTCGGCAGCACCACCCCGAAGGGCTACTACGCGGAGGACCTCAGCGACGCGTGGGCCCGCTACTGCCCCCCTCCCCCCGGAGAATCCGCAACATCCGCAACAGCCGCAACACCGCAGGTCAACGAGGGTGAATCTGTGGCGGATACCCCTTCCGAGACCCGCCACATGTTCGCGGAATCCGACACACGCACCCTTCGCAGCGTCGGCTGACCAGCTACACCCCACGGTGCCGCCGCGTGCCCCGCGCGGCGGCACCTATCCGCAACAGAAACGGCATCCGCCACAGATTCAAGCCGCTGACCAGCAATGTTGCGGCGTGGCGGATGTTGCGGATTCCCCAGAAGGCCAAGACGAGGAGTCGCAACGATGGCTCGCCCCAAGATGCTCAAGCTCCCCGAAGTCCTCGAAGAGATCGAGATGAGCCGCGCCGCCTTCTACCGCATGCGTGCCCGCGGCAAGGCGCCCAAGCTCATCAAGCTCCCCAATGGTCAACTCCGTTGTCGGCGCTCCGACCTGGACGCGTGGTGGGCGTCCATGGAAGACACCGCCGCCTAACTCCTCCCGGTACCCACGAGACACGAGGGGCCCGCTTTAGCGGGCCCCTCTGGAGTTCGCATGTCACTGACCTACGACGTTCGCCTCTACGCCATCGAGGTCCGCAAGGACCGCCCGAAGCCATATCGCCTCCGTTGGCTGGTCGGGGAGCGCAAGCACTCCAAGAGCTACACGCTCAAAGCGCAGGCTGAGGGCCGCCGTTCGGAACTGATGTCCGCTGTGCGGCGCGGCGACCAGTTCGACGAGGAGACGGGGCTTCCTGTCTCCGAGCTGCGCGCGAGACTGGGCTCCGTCACCTGGTACGAGCACACCCGTACGTACGTCGGCCGCAAGTGGGCCTTGGCGCCGGCCAAGTCGCGCAAGAACTACGCCGACGCGCTCGCCACCATCACCCCCGCGCTCGTGAAGACGAAGGCCGGCATGCCCGATCCGGCGCTTCTGCGACGCGCTCTCTACGGGTGGGCGTACAACCGGAACCGCTGGAACGAGACTGCACCGGACGACGTGGCCCGCGCCCTGGAGTGGATCGCCAAGCACTCCATGCCGGTTTCTGCGCTGGAAGACCCGGCCACCGTCCGACTGGCCTTGGACGCTCTCGCCCTGAGACTGGACGGGAAGGAGGCTTCGCCGCGTACCGCGAAGCGAAAGCGGGCGTGCCTGAGCGACGTTCTCGGACTGGCTGTCGAAGAGCAGTACTTCAGCATGCCGGTCAACCCGCTCTCGGCCGTGAAGTGGACGGCTCCGAAGTCAGTTGAGGCGGTGGACCCCGAGAGCGTCGCCAACCCTCGCCAGGTTCGCGCGCTACTGGCGGGAGTCCGCGAGCAGGGGGCGCGCGGGCGGCACCTGGAAGCGTTCTTCGGGTGCCTGTACTACGCGGCCATGCGTCCGGCTGAGGCTGCCGGACTGCGCGCGGATCAGTGCCACCTCCCGGAGACGGGATGGGGGATGCTCACCCTCCGGCAGGGCATCGTCCGGGCAGGGCGGAGCTGGACGAACGACGGGGCGGCACACGAGACCCGCCACCTGAAAGCGCGCGCCAAGAAGGACTCCCGTCCGGTGCCGATCCCGCCGCACTTCGTCCGCATGCTGCGGGAGCACATCGCCGCACACGGTACGGCGCCGGACGGCCGGCTGTTCAGGACAAGCCGCAACGGCCTACTTCAGGAGACCGGCTATGGGGAGGTGTGGGCAAAGGCTCGACAAAATGTCCTGAGCGAGGCGGAGACGTCCTCACTGCTCGCCCGCCGCCCCTACGACCTGCGGCACGCCGGTGTGTCGTTCTGGCTCAGTTCCGGCGTGGACGCCATGGAGTGCGCCCGGCGGGCAGGGCACAGCATCGCAGTCCTGCACAAGGTGTACGCCAAGGTGCTGGACCAGACCCGGGAGCGTGCCAACAGTCGGATCGATGCGGCACTTCGGGAGTGGAATGGGCCCGAGTGATCATGCTCACCCCCGGGGGACACCTGGGGGACACGCACTGACCGACAGTGAGATTTGGGCGGTACGGGGTGAGACACGTCCACGTCCCGTCCACGCCGAATCGAACGGGGCCGATCAACGAGAAACCCCCTCTGACCAGGCTAAGAACCTGGTCAGAGGGGGTTTTCCCCAGTGTGGCGGCGCCAGGATTCGAACCTGGGAAGGCTGAGCCGGCAGATTTACAGTCTGCTCCCTTTGGCCGCTCGGGCACACCGCCGGGGTTTTGCCGCCAGACCGAACCGCCTTTCGGCGGTGCTCCCTGGCAACGACGTAAACAATACCCGATCCGCAGGGGTGCTCCGCCACCCGATTGATCGCCGCCCACGGGACGCGGGGTGGCTAGGCTGGTGCGGATGCGGCCCGGTCCCCACCCCGGGCTCGGCGGCTGCCGTTGCGCGCCGCGACGCATCCCGTCACACCCCCGATACAAGGAGCCACAGGACATGGCCGACTCCAGTTTCGACATCGTCTCGAAGGTCGAGCGGCAGGAGGTCGACAACGCCCTCAACCAGGCCGCCAAGGAGGTCTCGCAGCGTTACGACTTCAAGGGCGTGGACGCCTCGATCGCCTGGTCCGGCGAGAAGATCCTGATGCAGGCGAACTCCGAGGAACGGGTCAAGGCGATCCTCGACGTCTTCCAGTCGAAGCTGATCAAGCGTGGCATCTCGCTCAAGGCGCTGGACGCGGGTGAGCCGCAGCTCTCCGGCAAGGAGTACAAGATCTTCGCGTCGATCGAGGAGGGCATCTCCCAGGAGAACGCGAAGAAGGTCGCGAAGATCATCCGCGACGAGGGGCCCAAGGGCGTGAAGGCCCAGGTGCAGGGCGACGAACTGCGGGTCAGCTCCAAGAGCCGCGACGACCTCCAGGCCGTGATCGCGCTCCTGAAGGGCCAGGACTTCGACTTCGCGCTCCAGTTCGTGAACTACCGGTAGGCGGCGCCTTCGAAGTACGAGGAGGGCGGGCACCACGTGGTGCCCGCCCTCCTCGTACTTGCTCGCTCACTAGTGCGACGGGACCGGCCGGGGATGGTCAGTCACGCGAGTTGCCGAACAGGATGCGGTAGGCGATCAGCAGGACCAGGGAGCCGCCGATCGCCGCCACCCAGGTCGCGCCGTCGTAGAAGTTCTTGGTGACCGGGTGGTCCAGCCAGCGGGCCGATATCCAGCCGCCGAGGAACGCACCCACGATGCCGATGAGGGTCGTACCGATGAAGCCGCCCGGGTCGCGTCCGGGCAGCAGGATTTTGGCGATGGCGCCGGCCAACAGTCCCAGGATGATCCAGCTGATGATGCCCATGACCTGAACCTGCCCTTCCGCGCTGTGTTCGCACTGTTCCGGCCCTGTGATTTCGGTCCGGGCCGGCTGTGCCGGACCGGTGGTGCCGGACAGGCCGTCCGGCACGTCCGTGTGTGTCCGTCGCGCGTGTGTTCGTGCCTTGTCGATGACGAGGACGCCTGGGCGATACCGCACGGTTGCATTGATCAGTAGGGTGCGCCGGGTGGTCCCTCCTCCTTCCTCCGGTCTGCGGCGCACGCTGGGCGTGCGCGACGCGGTGATCGTCGGTCTCGGCTCGATGGTCGGGGCCGGCGTGTTCTCCGCGCTCGGCCCCGCCGCCCGCGCCGCAGGGTCGGGGCTGCTGCCGGCTCTCGCCGTCGCCGCCCTGGTCGCCTACTGCAACGCCATGTCCTCGGCACGCCTGGCCGCCCGGTACCCGCAGTCGGGCGGTACCTACGTGTACGGGCGGGAGCGGCTCGGCGCCTTCTGGGGATACCTCGCGGGCTGGGCGTTCGTCGTCGGCAAGACGGCGTCCTGCGCCGCGATGGCGCTCACCGTGGGCGCGTACGTCTGGCCGGGGCAGGCGCACGCGGTGGCGGTGGCCGCCGTGGTGGCCCTGACCGCCGTGAACTACGGCGGCATCCAGAAGTCTGCCTGGCTGACGCGGGTGATCGTGGCCGTGGTGCTGGCGGTCCTCGCGACCGTGGTGGTGGTGTGCCTGACGTCCGGGGCGGCGGACGCGGGGCGGCTGGACGTCGGACTGCCGACGGGCGTGGGCGGGGTGCTTGAGGCGGCTGGTCTGCTGTTCTTCGCGTTCGCCGGGTACGCGCGGATCGCGACCCTCGGCGAGGAGGTCCGGGACCCTGTGCGCACCATTCCGCGTGCGATCCCGCTGGCTCTGGGGATCACGCTGGTGGTGTACGCGTGCGTGGCGGTGGCCGCGGTCTCGGTGCTGGGCGCGGACGGGCTCGGGCGGGCGGCCGCGCCGCTGGCCGACGCGGTGCGGGCGGCCGGGGTACCGGGGCTGGTGCCCGTGGTGCGGGTGGGGGCCGCGGTGGCCGCGCTCGGCTCGCTGCTGGCCCTGATCCTGGGGGTGTCGCGGACGACGCTGGCCATGGCCCGCGACGGTCATCTGCCGCCGGCGCTGGCTGCCGTGCACCCCCGTTTCCAGGTCCCGCACCGCGCGGAGCTGGCCGTCGGCGCGGTGGTCGCCGTGGTGGCGGCGACCACGGACGTACGGGGTGCCATCGGTTTCTCCTCCTTCGGGGTGCTGGCGTACTACGCCGTGGCCAACGCCTCGGCGTGGACGCTGGATCCGGCGCTGCGCGCTCGGACGGTACCGGCGGTGGGACTGCTGGGGTGTGTGGTCCTCGCTTTCGCGCTGCCGGTGATCTCGGTGGTCGTGGGGGCGGCCGTACTGGCGGTGGGTGCGGCGGCGTACGCCGTACGGCGGTGGGTGGTGGCCCGGTAGCAACGGTGGCCGCCACGATGGCAGCCACCGCGACCGCGGGCTGCGGCGTGCGACCGCGACGGTCGCGCTCGGCAGGCGCCGTCCTTCAAAGGGCCCGCTCCGGGGCCGTGCGGGTCCGGAAACCGGCCCAGAGCGCCAGATCAGTGCCCTCGTCGGTCTCCTCGTACCAGCCCGTGCCCTCCAGCCAGACGCGCAGCCAGTCGGTGAGGCTGGGCGCGTCCACGAACCAGGCGCCGTCGGCGCCGTCGGCGTTGGGATCGTAGAGCAGGACCGCGGCCTGCGGGTCCCTGCAGTCCACGCACGCGTACATGCCGCAGCCCCAGTGGGATATCGGCAGGACGCCCTCGGGCCAGGGCCGGTCCGGGTTCTTGCGGCCGTACTCGCGGTTGGTGAGGTACTGGGTGACGGCGGCCGGTTCCCCCGAGGGCGCGGAGTCGAGCAGGGGCAGCAGGCCGTACGACGGACCGAAACCGCCGTCGCCCACTCGCTCGTAGAGCGCCGCGAGGAGAGGTGGCAGCGGGAAGCCGAGGGTCTGCCCGGCGCGGTCGAGCGTGGTGGCGTCGACGGGCGCGGGAAGTGAAGGCCAGCCCCACGGACGGGAGTTGCAGGCCTGTGCGGTCACCCGTGTCAGCAACTGCTCGATCTCGGTCATGGCTTCATGATGCAGGCCGCCACTGACATCCGCGCCGGCCTGTGGACAACCTGCGGCCGAACGCTCCGGCCCCGCCCCCGCCTGTGGACAACTCGTGGCCGGAGACGCCGGGTCGGGTCGGGCGAAGTGCGGTCAGCGGGTCGCGAACGGCTGGTCCGTGGGGACGATCTCGCGTCCGAGCGGAAGCAGGGAGACCGGGATCAGCTTGAAGTTGGCGATGCCGAACGGGATGCCGATGATCGTCAGGCACATCGCGATGCCGGTGACGATGTGGGCGAGGGCCAGCCACCAGCCCGCGAGGACCAGCCACAGCACGTTGCCGACACAGGAAGGGGCACCCGCGTCGCGGCGCTCCACGGTCGTGTATCCGAAGGGCCACAGGGCGTACACGCCGATACGGAAAGCGGCCAGGCCGAAGGGAATGCCGATGATCGTGACGCACAGGATCACGCCGGCGAGCAGATAGCCGAGGAACAGCCAGAAGCCGCTCAGGACGAGCCAAACGATGTTCAGGATGGTCTTCACCGAGGGCGACCTGCCATCTTCTCTAGCCGGGCGATCCGTTCCGCCATGGGCGGGTGCGTCGAGAACATCTTGGACAGTCCCTGGCCCGGGCGGAAGGGGTTCGCGATCATCATGTGGCTCGCGGTCTCGATCCTGGGCTCGGGAGGCAGCGGGAGCTGTTTGGTGCCGGCGTCCAGCTTGCGCAGGGCGCCGGCGAGGGCGAGCGGGTCGCCGGTGAGCTGGGCGCCGGAGGCGTCCGCCTCGTACTCCCGGGAGCGGCTGATGGCGAGCTGGATGAGGCTGGCGGCGAGCGGGCCCAGGATCATGATCAGCAGCAGGCCGAGGAAGCCGGGGCCGTCGTCGTCGTCCGAACGGCCGACCGGGATCAGCCAGGCGAAGTTGACCAGGAACATGATCACCGAGGCGAGGGCGCCGGCGACCGACGAGATGAGGATGTCGCGGTTGTAGACGTGGCTGAGTTCGTGGCCGATGACGCCGCGCAGTTCCCGCTCGTCCAGGAGGCGCAGGATGCCCTCCGTGCAGCACACGGCGGCGTTGCGGGGATTGCGGCCCGTGGCGAAGGCGTTCGGTGCCTCGGTCGGGGAGATGTACAGGCGGGGCATGGGCTGGCGGGCCTGGGTGGAGAGCTCGCGGACCATCCGGTACAGGGCCGGTGCCTCGAACTCGCTCACCGGGCGGGCGCGCATCGCGCGTAGCGCCAGTTTGTCGCTGTTCCAGTACGCGTACGCGTTCGTGCCGAGGGCGACGAGGACCGCGACGATCAGACCCGTCCGGCCGAAGAAGCTGCCGATGACGATGATGAGTGCCGACAGTCCCCCGAGGAGAACTGCGGTCCTGAGCCCGTTGTGCCGGCGGTGCACGGTACGCCCTCCAAGTCGTGCGGCAGGGGAACCCTTTGCCTGCGGTGCTGCCTTCCGATCTGCGATGCCACCGGTGTCGTGGTGTCACGTCCAGTGGACCCTCCCGCACTGGTCAACGCCAGGCGACGGCCACTAGTTCCCTTGTGCCCGCTGTGCGCGGGGTGAGCCGTCCGGGTGAGGGGCCTTGCCCTGCGGGCGGGCGGACGGCCTGCACGCGCGCGTGCAGGCGCGCGACGGCGTCAGAACAGGCCGGAGGTGGCGAAGCGGAGTACCAGCTGGGGAGCGCCGGAGAGGACGACGCCGAGGGTGCCGGTGAGGGCGAGCGCGGCCGTGAGAGGGGCGGGGAGGCGGTGCCTGGCGGGCTCGCCCTCGGGCGTTCGGAACAGGAGGGCCGCCCACTGGAGGTAGTAGTAGAGGGCGATCACCACGTTGACGGCCATGACGACGGCGAGCCAGCCGAGGCCGGCGTCGACGGCGGCAGAGAAGACGGTGACCTTCGCGAACAGGCCGATGACGCCGGGCGGGAGTCCGGCGAGGCAGAGCAGGAAGAACGCGAGGAGCAGGGCGGTGAGCGGGTTCCTGGCGTACAGGCCGCGGTAGTCGGAGATCCGGTTGAGCCGCTCGGTTCGGGCGACTGCCGCGGCCACGGCGAAGGCGCCGAGGTTCACCGCGGCGTACATGAGGGCGTAGGCGACGGTGGACCCGACGGCCTTCCGGGCGTCCGCGCTGTATCCGGCGGCTGCGATCGGCACCAGCAGATAGCCGGCCTGTCCCACCGACGACCAGGCCAGCAGCCGTACCGCGCTGTACGCGCGCGTGGCCCGCTGGCGCAGGGCGGCCGCGTTGCCGACGGTCATGGTGAGTGCGGCGAGGGCGGCGAGCGCGGGGCCCCAGACGTCGGCGTACGACGGGAAGGCGACGACGGTGACCAGGATCAGTCCGGAGAACCCGACGGCTTTGCCGACGACGGACAGGTAGGCGGCGATCGGGAGCGGCGCGCCGACGTAGGTGTCGGGCACCCAGAAGTGGAAGGGAACGGCGGCCGTCTTGAACGCGAAACCCACGAGGGTGAGCACGACGCCCGTCTGGGCGAGCGTGTGCAGTTGTCCGTCGACGTGCTGGATCCGGTCCGCGACCTGGGTGAGGTAGAGGCTGCCCGTGGTGGCGTACACGAAGCTGATGCCCATGAGGCTGACGGCGGTCGCGGTCACCGAGGACAGGAAGAACTTCAGGGCCGCTTCGGAGGATTTCTTGTCGCCGTGCCGGATGCCGACGAGGGCGAAGGCGGGCAGGGAGGCCACCTCCAGGGCGACGACCAGCGTGGCGAGGTCCCGGGAGGCGGGCAGGAGGGCGGCACCGGCGGCCGAGGAGAGCAGCAGGAACCAGAACTCGCCCTGGGGGTAGCGGCGGTCGCCGTCCTTCAGGGTCGTGACGGACAGCAGAGCGGTGAGCAGGGCGCCGCCGAGGACGAGGAACTGTACGACCAGGGTGAACCGGTCGGCTGTGTAGCTGCACGCGCGCGTGGCACCGGCGAGGCAGAAGGTGCTGCGGTCGTGGCCGAGGAGCGGGAGCAGCAGGAGGGCGGCCGCGGCGAGTCCGGCGACCGAGATCCAGCCGAGGAGCGGCTTCCTCGCCTCGGGTACGAACAGGTCGGCGACCAGGACGGCCAGGCCGACAGCCGCGGTGAGGGTGGGCGGAGCGATGGCGAGCCAGTCGACGGACTGGACGAGGTCAGCGGCCAGTGGCTGGGCCAGGGCGCTCATCGGGTGCCTCCTGCGAGGAGCTGCTGCACGGCCGGGTCGGTCAGACCGAGCAGGGCCTTCGGCCACAGTCCGGCGACGACGGTGAGGACGACGAGCGGGGTCCAGGCCGCGAACTCGTAGTTGCGGACGTCGGCGAGCTCGGGCACTTCCTGTGATGCGGCGCCCATGCAGACGCGGCGGACCACGGCCAGCATGTACGCGGCCGTCAGCAGGGTGCCGAAGGCGGCGATCGCCATGAAGGTCAGGAAGGCCGGGCGGCTGAGGCCGGCGGCGGGCTTGAACGCGCCGAACAGGGCCAGCATCTCGCCCCAGAACCCGGCGAGCCCGGGCAACCCCAGCGAGGCGACGGCGGCGAACGCGAGCAGGCCGCCGAGGCGCGGTGCCTTGCCGTACAGCGCGGCCCCCGTCTCCTCGGCGAGGGTGTCCAGGTCGGTCGTGCCGGTGCGGTCCTTGAGGCCGCCGACCAGGAAGAAGAGCAGACCGGTGATGAGACCGTGGGCGATGTTGGCGAACAGGGCGCCGTTGACGCCGGTCGGCGTCATGGTGGCGATGCCGAGCAGGACGAAGCCCATGTGGCCGACGGAGGAGTAGGCGATCAGACGCTTGAGATCGCCCCGCGCGCCTCGCTTGGCGAGGTTCAGGCAGGCCAGGGACCCGTAGATGATCCCGACAACCGCGAAGGCTGCGAGGTACGGCGCGAAGGTACGGAACCCGTCCGGCGCGACCGGCAGCAGGATCCGGACGAACCCGTACGTGCCCATCTTCAGCAGGACACCGGCCAGCAGTACCGAGCCGACGGTCGGCGCGGCGGTGTGGGCGTCCGGCAGCCAGCTGTGCAGCGGCCACATCGGGGTCTTGACCGCGAGCCCGATCCCGATCGCCAGAACGGCGATGACCTGCACGGATGTGGTCAGCGACCGGCCGTTGTCAGTGGCGAGTGCCACCATGTCGAACGTGCCCGCCTTGATTCCGATCAAGAGCAGGCCGAGCAGCATGACGACGGATCCGAGCAGCGTGAAGAGGATGAACTTCCAGGCGGCCCGGGTCCGTCCCGCACCGCCCCAGCGGGCGATGAGGAAGTACATCGGGACGAGCACCGTCTCGAAGGCGAGGAAGAACAGCAGCAGGTCGAGGACGGCGAAGCTCGCGAGGACGCCGCACTCCAGGACGAGCAGCAGGGCGACGAAGGCCTTCGGGGACGGTCCCGCGGGCGGGTTGAAGTACGAGTAGAGCGCGCAGAGGAAGGTCAGCAGCGCGGTCAGGACCACGAGGGGGAGGGAGATGCCGTCGATGCCGAGGTGGATGCGCACGTCGAGTGCGGGGATCCAGCTGATGTCGGTCGTGGCCTGCATCCTGGACGGATGGTCGTGGTCGAAGCCGAGCGCGAGGACGATCGCGGCGGCGAGGATCGCGCCGGTCACGGTCACGCCGTGCCGGAGTACGGCCTGCTCGGGCGACTTCCCCTTCAGCCCGGGCGGGGCGGGCAGCAGGGCGGCGACGGCGCCGAGCAGCGGGCCTACGACGATCAGTGCCAGAAGAACTTGCATCACGGACTCGCTGATATCGATCACGCCTGCTCACGCTCCCGTGGCGACGAGGAGGACGGCGACCGCCAGGACGACGGTGCCGGCGAGCAGCGCGCTCACATAGGTCTGGACGTTGCCGGTCTGGGCGCGCCGTACGGCGGCGCCGAGCAGGCGGGGCAGTGCGCCTGCCCCACGGACGTAGGTGTCGACGACCTCGCGGTCGAGGAACTGGACGAGGCTCGCCGCGGCCAGGACCGGGCGGACGAACAGCGCGTCGTAGACGGCGTCCAGGTGGAAGCCCTCGGCCGCGTGCCGGTGCAGCGGGCCGAGCAGCAGCCTGCCGGGGTCCGCCGGGTCGGGCGCGTAGGCCACGTCGCCGAACGCGGGCTCGTGCGTGGCGATGGCCTCGGCCTCGACCAGTCCGGCGTCGCCCTCCGGGTGGGCGGCGACGGCGCCCAGCGGGGTGCGGGCGGCCCGTGTTCTGGTGCGCTGCCAGGCGCCGTAGGTGACGAGTCCGCCGACGAGCGCGACGCCGGTGCCGAGGACCGAGGTGGTCAGGGTCGGGGTGAGGGCGCGGCCGTCGAACCAGCCGGGCAGCGACCGGTAGGCGAACCCGCCGAAAGCGAGGGACGGCACGGCCAGGACCCACAGCACCACGGTCATGGGCAGCGGCTGCCTGCCGTGGTCCGGTGCCTCGGCCCCCCGGCCCCGGAAGGTGAGCAGCCACAACCGGGTCGCGTAGGCGGCGGTGAGCAAGGCGGTCACCAGGCCCGCGACCAGGACGATCCAGCCGGCGCTGCCGGGGGCGTGCTCGGTGTGGCCGGTGGCGGCGTGCTCGGCGGCGCCGAGGACGGACTCCTTCGAGAAGAACCCGCTGAACGGCGGGATCGCGGCGAGCGCGAGCAGCGCAACGGTCATCGTCCAGTAGGCGTCCGGGACACGGTCGCGCAGGCCGGAGGTGCGGGACATGACGGCCAGCGAGTTGGTGCCGGAGGCGTGGATGATCACGCCTGCCGCGAGGAACAGCAGCGCCTTGAAGGCGCCGTGGGACAGGAGGTGGAAGACGGCGGCACCCCGGTCGCCGACGGCGAGGGCGCCCGTCATGTATCCGAGCTGGCCGATCGTCGAGTAGGCGAGGACGCGCTTGATGTCGTCCTGGGCGAGCGCGGCGAGGGCAGAACCGACCATCGTGACGGCGCCCATGACGGCGAGCACGACCATCACGGCCGCGCTGGCCTCGAAGACCGGAAGGAGACGGGCGACGAAGTAGACACCGGCGGCGACCATCGTCGCGGCATGGATCAGCGCGGAGACGGGAGTGGGACCGGCCATCGCGTCGGGGAGCCAGGTGTGCAGGGGGAACTGCGCGGACTTGCCGGCCACTCCGCACAGGAGCAGCAGCCCGACCAGGGTGGGGTGGTGCAGCCCGCCGTTCGCGACGGCGCCGAGGACCGTCGTGATGCGGAACGACCCGGCGTCGGTGGCCAGCGCGAACAGGCCGATCAGGAACGGCACGTCGCCGAGCTTGGTGACCAGGAAGGCCTTGATGGAGGCGGCACGCGCCTCGGGGGTCTCCCAGTAGTGGCCGACCAGGAAGTAGGAGCAGATGCCCATGACTTCCCAGCCGACCAGCAGCACGATCAGGTCGCCGGAGTAGACGACCAACAGCATCGCGGAGGTGAACAGGGAGACGAGGGCGGCGTACGAGGGGTAGCGCGGGTCGTCCCGGAGGTAGCCGGTCGAGTAGATCTGCACGCAGGCCGCTACGAAGGCGACCAGGACGGCGACGAGGGCGGCGAAGCCGTCGATGTGCAGGGCGAGTTCGATTGGGACCGAACCGGTCGGAGTGAGCTCGGTGTGGGCGTCGACGGACCGGCCGCCCCCCTGGTCGGCGGCGACCGTGCAGGCGAGGGCCAGCGCGGCGAGCGTCGGCAGGACCGCCAGCGGGCGGACGAAACCGGGAGCGGTGCGCCCCAGAAGAAGACCGGCGGCGGCACCGAGGAACGGCAGGAGCGGGACGAGAACGCCGAGGGTGGTCGTGGTCACGCGGTGGCCTCAGCCTTCTCGTCGGCCGCCCCGTCCGTGGGCGTGCCGTCCTCATGGCCCTCGGCGGTGTCGCGGAGCCGGTCGATGTCGGAGGTGCCGCGGTTGCGGTAGACGGCGAGGACGATCGCCAGGCCGATGCCGATCTCGGCCGCTGCGATGGTGATGGTGAACAGGGTCAGGGCCTGACCGGAGTGCAGGGTGTCCCGGGCGGCCTTGCTCAGCCAGACGTCGAAGGCGACGAGGTTCAGGTTGACGGCGTTGAGCATCAGCTCGACCGACATCAGGACCAGGATCGCGTTGCGGCGGGCGAGGACGCCGTACAGGCCGGTGCAGAAGAGAAGAACGGAGAGAACGGCGGGATAGGCGAGGTGCATCAGCGGGCGCCTTCCTGCTCGGAGGTCTGCTCGTTCTCCTGATCGCCTTCCTGATCGCTTTCCTTCTCGATCGGGTGAATCCCGGAATCCGCGACCGAAGGGGAACTCTGCGTGACGGCCCGGCCGTTCACAGGGGGCGGGGCCTGATCCGCCTTCGCCTTCCGGGACAGGACGATCGCCCCGACCAGGGCCGCCAGGAGGAGGACGGAGAGGGCCTCGAAGGGCAGCACCCAGTTCTGGAAGAGACTCGCCCCGGTGACCTTCGTCGAGCCGGCGGCGGCGCCGTCCAGGTCGATCCAGGTGGTGCGGAAGGCGTCCACGACCACCCAGACCAGAGCGGCCGCGGCGGCCACGGCGACGGCCACCGCGACCCAGCGGTTTCCGGAGTCGGCATCCGGGGAGCGGCCGATCGGTGCCCTGGTGAGCATCAGACCGAACAGAAGGAGGACGACGACGGAACCCACATAGATGAGGACCTGTACCCAGGCGATGAACTCGGCGGTGAGCAGGAGGTATTCGACCGCGAGCCCGCCGAGGGCGACCACCAGCCACAGGGCGGCGTGCACCAGCTGGCGGGTGGTGACCGTGACGAGGGCGGCGCCGAAGGTGACCAGGCCGACGAGCACGAAGGCGATCTCCACGCCGGTCGGGGACAGGAAGCCGTGCGGCGCCTGGGCGAGCGGGCTCACGCCTCCCCCTCCCCCGGCTCGAACCGGTCGGTGGTCTGCTCGGCCTCGGCGGCCTCGGCGGCCCGGGCCGCAGCGAGTTTCTCGGCGGACTTGCGGGCGGCGGCGAGTTCCTTCGGTTCCTCCGCGCCGGGGTCGAGGGCGGGCGGGGCCGGGACCGTCCACATCCACTCGCGGAGCTTGTCGCGCTCGTGGGTGAGCTCGCGGATGTCGGTCTCGGCGTACTCGAACTCCGGGGACCAGAACAGGGCGTCGAAAGGACAGACCTCGATGCAGATACCGCAGTACATGCACAGGGAGAAGTCGATGGCGAAGCGGTCCAGGACGTTGCGACTGCGTTCACGGCCGCCCGGGGCCGCCGCCGGGACGGTCTCCTTGTGGGAGTCGATGTAGATGCACCAGTCGGGGCACTCACGGGCGCAGAGCATGCAGACCGTGCAGTTCTCCTCGAACAGCCCGATCACACCCCGGGTGCGGGGCGGAAGGTCGGGAAGGGCGTCCGGGTACTGCTCGGTGACCGACTTCCGGGTCATCGTACGCAGGGTGACGGCCAGGCCCTTGGCCAGGCCCGAGCCGGGGATGGGGGCCATTAGGAGATCACCACCTTGACGATGCCGGTGAGGGCGATCTGGGCGAGAGAAAGGGGGACGAGCAAGGTCCAGGAGAACTTCTGCAACTGGTCCTCACGCAACCGGGGATAGGTCACGCGGAGCCAGATCACGACGAAGGCGAGGAGCGCCGTCTTCAGGAGGGTCCACAGCCAGCCGAGGCCGTCAGCACCCCACGGGCCGTGCCAGCCGCCCAGGAAGAGGACGGTGGTCAGGCCGCACAGGACGACGATCCCGGCGTACTCGGCGAGCAGGAACAGCGCGAAACGCAACCCGGTGTACTCGGTGTACGCGCCGAAGATGATCTCCGAGTCGGCGACGGGCATGTCGAACGGGGGCCGCTGGAGTTCCGCGAGGCCGGCGACGAAGAAGACGAGGCCGCCGGTGATCTGCCAGGGCAGCCACCACCAGTGGAAGGAGCCGACGATGCCCGGCAGGGAGACGGTACCGGCCGCCATCGCCACGGAGGCGGCGGCGAGCAGCATCGGGAGTTCGTAGGCGAGGAGTTGGGCGGCGGTACGCAGGCCGCCGAGGAGGGAGAACTTGTTGGCACTGGCCCAGCCGGCCATGAGCGAGCCGAGGACGCCGACGCCCATCACGGCCAGCACGAAGAACACACCCGCGTCCAGGGCCTGGCCGACCGCGCCCTCGCCGGGGCCGATCGGGATGGCGAGCAGCACGAGCAGATACGGGAGGAGGGCCACCGCGGGGGCCAGCTGGAAGACACGGCGGTCCGCGCCCGCCGGGACCACGTCCTCCTTCTGCGCGAACTTCACGCCGTCGGCGATCAGCTGGGCCCAGCCGTGGAACCCGCCGGCGTACATCGGGCCGAGGCGGCCCTGCATGTGGGCCATCACCTTGTGCTCGGTCTGACCGACGATCAGGGGGAAGGTGAGGAAGACGACGAACACGACGAGGAGTCGCAGGGCGACGTCCAGAGCGTCGTTCACTGCGGGCCTCCTGGGGGGTCGTCGGGGTGGGCGGAGTGTTCGGGGACGATGTCGTCGGGGGGCGGGGTTTCAAGGGTGTGCGCGGGGGTGGAGGCCTCTGCAGGGTTCGGCTCGGACTCCTCGGACTCCTCGGACTCCTCGGGCCCCTCGGGCTCGTCAGACGTGGCGGGGCTTGACTCGGCCGACCCCGGCTCCTCCCCCGACCTCGTCGGCTCGGGTCCGGTCGGCTCCGGTCCGGTCGGCTCCGGTGCCGTCGGCTCCGCGGCGGGCGCCGTGGATGCGTTCGGCTCCCCCGCGCCCGGCTCCCCCGCACCCGGCTCCTCGGCCTTGGTTCCGGCCGCGTCGGCTGCCTCCGGCGGGACGGCCGACGTGCCGGCAGCTGATCCCCCGTCCGCAGTTTCGTCGAAGGCGGGGCGGGCGTGGTGCCAGGGCGCGTCCGAGCTGCGGGGGGTTGCGGGGCGGCCCGGGGTGGCCGGTACCGCCGGTGTGCCCGTGTCCGTCTCCTGCGCACGCTGGGAAGCGGAGCCGCCCGAGGCGGTACGCGTCCGGCGAGGCCCCCGGGGAGCAGCCGACGGCCCCGTCGCCGCAGCGGTCTCTTCCGCAGCCGCTCCCTCCGTGCCGGTGCCGTCCGCAATGGCATTCTCGGTGGGCGCGCCCTGCGCACCGGAGTTCGCCCGTTGCGAAGCCGACCCTCCGGTCGCACTGCGTGCCCGGCGAGGAGTGGCCGCCGGCGCTGCCGCGCCCGGTGCCTCGGTCGCCTCGGTCGCCCTGGTGGCGCCGGTGGCGCCGGCAGCTTGGCTCGCCGAGCCCTCCGCGGCCGTGCGGGAGCGGCGCGCCGGGCGCTCGTCGGTTCCGCGGGCCGGGCGGGGCGGGCGGTCGCCGGCCGTGCGGCCTGCCGCGGTGCGGGCCGGGCGGGCGGGGGCGGCCGGGAGTTGGCCCTTGAGGGGGCCCCACTCGTTCGGGTCGGGGACGCCCGGGGGAAGCATCTGACGGCGCTTGGGGCCGCCGTGGTCGGACTCGCCCGGTTCCTTGGCGCCGGGCCAGGCCTTGGCGACGCGGGCGGCGAGCACGAAGTCCTTGCGGAGGGGGTGGCCTTCGAAGGTTTCCGGGAGGAGGAGGTGGTCCAGGCCGGGGTGGCCGGTGAAGAGGACGCCGAACATCTCGTGGGTCTCGCGTTCGTGCCAGCGGGCGCCCGCGTAGACGCCGACGGCGGACGGGAGTTCGGGGGCGGTGTGCGGGACGGTCGTGCGCAGGAGCAGGCGGCGGACCGGGGCGAGGGCGACGACGTGGGCCGAGACGCGGAAGCCGGTGCCGGGTTCGTCGACGGCGCTCAGCCAGTCGAAGTAGGTGCAGGTGAGAGTCGTACGGGCGATCTCCAGGGCGGCGAGCCAGGAGGAGGGAGGGACGTCGACCGTAAGGACATCGTAGGACTCGTCGGCCGTGGCGTCCGGGCCGAAGAGTTCCTCGACGGGGGCCGGGAGCCAGCCGGCCGGGGTCTTCATCGCGCGTCTCCTTCGCGCTCGGCCTCGATGCGGGCCGGGGGACGGACCAGGTCGCTCTGGAGGGCCGCGGCGGACGGGCGGGGGGTGCCGTAGCGCTCGCCCAGGGATTCCGTCGCGATCTTCTCCTGGAGTTTGAGGATGCCCTGGAGGAGCGCCTCGGGGCGCGGCGGGCAGCCGGGGACGTAGACGTCGACGGGGATGATCTGGTCGACGCCCTTGGTGACGGAGTAGGAGTCCCAGTAGGGACCGCCGCAGTTCGAGCAGGCGCCGAAGGAGATGACGTACTTCGGTTCGGGCATCTGCTCGTACAGGCGCTTGACCGCCGGGGCCATCTTGTCCGTGACCGTGCCCGAGACCACCATCAGGTCGGCCTGGCGGGGGCCCGGCGCGAAGGGGATCACGCCGAGGCGGATGAAGTCGTGGCGGGCCATCGACGCGGCGATGAACTCGATCGCACAGCAGGCGAGGCCGAAGTTGAAGACCCAGAGCGAGTAACGGCGGCCCCAGTTGAGGACGACCTTCATCGGTTCGGGGGCGAGGCGGGCGAGCGTGCCCAGCCTCTTCGGCTCCGGCAGCGGCACGGGCTCCGGCGTCGGCACGGGCTCCGGCGTCACGTCCATGTCAGGACGCCCTTCTTGTATGCGTACAGCAGGCCGACGGCGAGGAAGCCGAGGAAGACGAACATCTCCACGAGCGTGGTCGCGCCGTAGCCGGGGGCGGCGAAGACCGTCGCCCAGGGGAACAGGAAGATCGAGTCGACGGCGAAGATGACGTAGAGGAAGGCGTAGACGTAGTAGCGGACCTGGGTGTGGGCCCAGCCCTCGCCGACGGGATCGACACCGCACTCGTAGGTGAGGAGTTTCTCGGGCGTGGGGACCACCGGGCGCAGCAGCCGGCCGGCGCCGAAGGCGACGGCGACGAAGACCACGCCGACCAGCGTCAGCAGTCCCACGACCGAGTAGGACGCGAAGTAGTCCGCGGCGAGGACCGCGGTCGGTCCACCGCCCACCGTCTCCCGCATCGCCCGTCCCTCACTCCCTCGACAGACCACCGGCCCGACCCGGCCCGGTGCCGTGACCTCAGTCAACTCTTGATTCGACGATCTGTACGCACGGGAGTCTAGGCCCTGATAAAGACACGGTAAGCAGGCCGTCACACGGCGGGACAGGGTGGGAGACGGGACCGGGGCCGCTTGGTGGGGTTTTCCCCAGGGTGACCCGGGCGGGGAACTCCATGGCGTCGCGCCCCGGCACGCGGCACGCTGGCGCATATGACCGCACCAGCACCCCGATCCCCCGGCTACGCCGACGCCGGCGAGGACCGCGAGCGACTGCCGCCCGTGCGCTTCGCCTTCGAAAGCCACACCTGGAAGGAGATCGCACACCTCCTCCTGAATCTGCCGATGTCGTTGTTCGGCTTCGTCTACGTCGTCACGACGGTGTGGGTGAGCGGTGTGCTGACGCTGACGGTGATCGGCATCCCCCTGCTCGCCGCGACCCTGCTGGGCGCCCGCCAGCTGGGGAAGCTGGAGCGGGCACGGGCGCGTGCGCTGCTCGGGGTGCGGGTGGAGGAGCCGACCCCGTTGCCGTGGACCAGGCGCGGCGCGGGCTACGGGCGGTTGTGGATGACCTTGAAGGATCCGGTGGGCTGGCGGACGCTGCTGTACGACTTCATCCGGCTGCCGTGGGGCGTCCTCACCTTCTGCGTCACGCTGGTCTCGCTGTTCGTGCTGTGGCCGGTGCTGCCGTTCGTCGCGCGCGGGCTGTCGAACGTGGACCGGGCGATGGTGCGCGGCCTGTTGTCGCCCTCCGACGAGCTGGAGCGCCGTATCGCCGAACTGGAGTCGGACCGGGGGGTGGTCGTCGACACGGCCGCCGCCGACCTGCGGCGCATCGAGCGGGATCTGCACGACGGGGCGCAGGCGCGGCTCGTCAGCCTGGCGATGGGGCTCGGCCTGGCGAAGGAGAAGCTGCTGGAGGACCCCGACGCCGCCGCCGCGATGGTCGAGGAGGCGCACGGCGAGGTCAAACTGGCGCTGCAGGAGCTCAGGGACCTCGCCCGCGGCATCCATCCGGCGGTGCTGACCGACCGGGGGCTGGACGCGGCGCTGTCGTCGGTCGCCTCGCGCTGCACGGTGCCGGTCCAGGTGACCGCCGACCTGCCGTCCAGACCGGCGCCCGCGATCGAGGGCATCGCCTACTTCACCGTCTCCGAGCTGCTGCAGAACGTCAGCAAGCACAGCGGGGCGCGTACCGCCTCGGTGGACGTGTGGCGGGCCGACGACCGGCTGCTGATCCAGGTGCGGGACGACGGGCGCGGCGGGGCCAGCCTGGACGGCGGCTCCGGGATGCGCGGGCTCGCGGACCGGCTGGGCGCGGTCGACGGCCTGTTCGTCGTCGACTCACCGGCCGGCGGCCCCACGACGGTCACCGCCGAGCTGCCCTGGCGCGACCGGCCGTAGCGGCAGTGCCGGAGGGTGGGGAAAACCCCCCTTCCGAGACGCCGACGGACTCCATGGTTCCGCGACCTGCGACAGCGCAGGGTGGAGATACGGCAGGACAGGGCCGACGAGGCTGGGAGAGGACGGGACGGCGCCGATGGCCACGGAGTACGGACACGAGTACCGGCACGAGTACGGGCACGGGCAGGACCACGGGCAGGACCACGGGCATGGCTACGGATACGGCTACGGGCCGTACGGCGGGCGCCGGCATCGGGTGCCGGCGGTGTTGCGAGCGCCGTTCGAGGCGCGCAGCTGGCGCGAGTTCGGCTATGTCCTGCTCGGCCTGCCGGTCGGCGTCACGCTGTTCGTGTGGGCCGTGACGATGCTCTCCCTCGGTGTCGGTCTGCTGGTGACCTTCATCGGGATCCCGCTGCTGGCGGTGGCCCTCGCCGGGTGCCGTGGCTTCGGGGCGCTGGAACGGGCACGCGCGCGTGGGCTGCTCAAGCTGGAGGTGGCCGACCCGGAGCCGCTGCGGATGCGCAAGCCGGGGTTCTTCGCCTGGGTCGGCGCGGTGCTGAAGAGCGGCACGTCCTGGCGTCACCTGCTGTACGCGGTCCTGCAGTTCCCCTGGTCGATGTTCTCCTTCGTCGTCGCCCTCAACTTCTGGGCGTACGGCTGGGCCCTGTTGACGTATCCGCTGTGGTTCTGGGTGTTCCCCATGTGGGCCGGGCAGGGCGGGATCCAGCTCTACGGCGACGCGCACCACAGCGTCTACCTCGACAACCCGTTCGAGATCACCGTGACCGCGCTGGTGGGGCTGCTGTTCACGCTGGCCACGCCGTGGATCGTCCGGGCACTGACGCTGGTGGACCGGGTGATGGTGAACGGGCTGCTGGGGCCGTCGAAGCTGGCTTCGCGGGTGGTGGAGCTGGAATCGGACCGGGGGGTGGTCGTGGACACGGCCGCCGCCGACCTGCGGCGCATCGAGCGGGATCTGCACGACGGGGCGCAGGCGCGGCTGGTGGCGCTGGCCATGGATCTGGGGCTGGCGAAGGAGAAGCTGCGGGAGGATCCGCAGGTCGCGGCGCGGATGGTGGACGAGGCGCACGGTGAGGTGAAGACCGCGCTGCAGGAGTTGCGGGACCTGGCCCGTGGGATCCATCCGGCCGTGCTGACCGACCGCGGACTGGATGCGGCGCTGTCCTCGGTGGCGTCGCGGTGCACGGTGCCGGTGCGGGTGGAGGTCGACCTGGCGGAGCGGCCGGCGGCGGCGATCGAGGGGATCGCGTACTTCACGGTGTCCGAGCTGCTGCAGAACATCAGCAAGCACGCGCGGGCGAGTGAGGCGGCGGTCGATGTGTGGCGGACTGCGGACCGGTTGATGCTGCAGGTCGTGGACGACGGGGTGGGGGGTGCGGACACGGCGCGGGGGTCGGGGCTGGCGGGGCTGGCCGAGCGGCTGGACGCGGTCGACGGGATCCTGGTGGTGGACTCGCCGGTGGGTGGGCCCACGCGGGTGACGGCGGAGCTGCCCTGGCGGGGCTGAGGACGGGTTCTTCGCCCCCGCCGCCCCTACCCGTCCCGTCCTTCCAGGGGGTGGGCCCCCTTCGACCGCCCGTTTCGGGGGCTGCCGCCCCCGGACCCCCGCATCGGCCTCCGGCCTCGTCCTCAAACGCCGGACGGGCTGGAGGGTGGGGGCGGGCCGGTCGTCGTCCTCGAACGCCGGACGGGCTGAGATGGAGGGCCGCCCGGTCGTCGTCCTCAAACGCCGGACGGGCTGAGATAGGGGGCCGGGGTCTTCGTCCTCGAACGCCGAACGGGCTCAGATAGGGGGGCCGGCCGGTCCCCGTCCTCGAACGCCGGACGGGGTGGAGGGGGGGCGGCCCCGGTCGTCGTCAGGCGCCGGACGTGGTGGAGGGGGCGGCTCCGGTCGTCGTCGTCAGGCGCCGGAGGGACTGTGGTCGGGCGGCCTGATTTGGTTCGCGTCCTCTCGTTACCCGCACGCGCTTCGATCCGAATGCTGGAATGCTGGACTTTCGGACAGGGCAGGCATGTACGCCGGACGGGGTGTGGGGGGCCGGGAGATCGTGGAGGACAGGGTGCGGGTGGTCATCGCCGAGGATTCCGTGCTGCTCAGAGAGGGGCTGACCCGGCTGCTGACCGACCGGGGGCATGACGTCGTCGCGGGTGTCGGGGACGCGGAGGCGCTGGTCAAGACCATCGCCGACCTGGATGCCCAGGACGCGCTGCCGGACGTCGTCGTCGCGGACGTGCGGATGCCGCCGACACACACCGACGAGGGCGTACGGGCCGCCGTACGGCTGCGGAAGGCGCATCCAGGACTCGGGGTGCTGGTGCTGTCGCAGTACGTGGAGGAGCGCTACGCCACCGAACTGCTGGCCGGTTCCAGCCGGGGCGTGGGATATCTGCTGAAGGACCGGGTCGCCGAGGTGCGGGAGTTCGTGGACGCGGTGGTGCGGGTCGCCGAAGGGGGTACGGCGCTCGACCCGGAGGTCGTCGCCCAGTTGCTCGGACGGAGCCGGAAGCAGGACGTTCTCGCGGGCCTCACCCCGCGGGAGCGGGAGGTGCTGGGGCTGATGGCCGAGGGACGGACGAACTCGGCGATCGCCCGGCAGCTGGTCGTGAGCGACGGCGCCGTCGAGAAGCACGTCAGCAACATCTTCCTCAAACTGGGGCTCTCCCAGAGCGACGGTGACCACCGGCGTGTTCTGGCCGTTCTGACGTATCTGAACTCCTGACGGGCCGACGGCACCGTGTCGGCACCGGAAGGCGGCCAGGGGGAGGGAAAATCATGACAAGTCAGGGCGACAGGTCGTCTCAGAACTCTGTCCAGTATGCGAGCGGGCACGGGAAGGCGACCCTAACCGACGTAGGGTTGATTGCGGGATGGACCGTGGGACGGCCACCCCCGGACAGCCGCCTCGAAGGAGGTCCAGTTCAGTGACCAGCCAGGTCAGCAGGACAACGGAACAGGCCGACGGAACCGTCGTGGGAGAGCAGCGCAAGCCGGGCGGTGTGAAGGCCGTCCGGCGCCTGGATCGGGTGATCATCCGGTTCGCGGGGGACTCGGGTGACGGTATGCAGCTCACCGGTGACCGGTTCACATCGGAGACCGCGTCCTTCGGCAACGATCTGTCGACCCTGCCGAACTTCCCCGCCGAGATCCGGGCCCCCGCAGGCACTCTGCCGGGGGTCTCTTCGTTCCAGCTGCACTTCGCCGACCACGACATCCTCACCCCGGGTGACGCGCCGAACGTGCTGGTCGCGATGAACCCGGCCGCGTTGAAGGCGAACATCGGGGACCTGCCGCGCGGCGCGGAGATCATCGTCAACACGGACGAGTTCACCAAACGGGCGATGCAGAAGGTCGGCTACGACACCTCGCCCCTGGAGGACGGTTCACTCGACGGCTACAGCCTCCATCCGGTGCCGCTGACCACGCTGACCGTGGAGGCACTGAAGGAATTCGACCTCAGCCGCAAGGAGGCCGAGCGCAGCAAGAACATGTTCGCGCTCGGCCTCCTGTCGTGGATGTACCACCGGCCGACCGAGGGCACGGAGAGATTCCTCCAGCAGAAGTTCGCCCGCAAGCCCGAGGTCATGAAGGCCAACCTGGTCGCCTTCCGCGCGGGCTGGAACTTCGGCGAGACGACGGAGGACTTCGCCGTCTCCTACGAGATCGCCCCGGCGACGACCGCCTTCCCGGTCGGCACCTACCGGAACATCTCCGGGAACCTGGCCCTCGCCTACGGCCTGGTCACCGCGTCCCGGCAGGCGGATCTGCCGCTGTTCCTCGGGTCGTACCCGATCACCCCGGCCTCGGACATCCTGCACGAGCTGTCCAAGCACAAGAACTTCGGTGTGCGGACCTTCCAGGCGGAGGACGAGATCGCCGGCATCGGCGCGGCCCTGGGGGCGGCGTTCGGCGGCTCGCTGGCGGTGACGACGACCTCCGGCCCCGGTGTCGCCCTGAAGGCGGAGACGGTCGGGCTCGCGGTCTCGCTGGAGCTGCCGCTGCTGGTCGTCGACATCCAGCGGGGCGGGCCGTCCACCGGGCTGCCCACCAAGACCGAGCAGGCGGACCTGCTGCAGGCGATGTACGGCCGCAACGGCGAGGCGCCCGTCCCTGTGATCGCCCCGCGAACGCCGGCCGACTGCTTCGACGCGGCGCTTGAGGCGGCCCGGATCGCGCTGACCTACCGGACACCCGTGATGCTGCTCTCCGACGGCTACCTGGCCAACGGCAGCGAGCCCTGGCGGATCCCGGAGCTGGAGGAGCTTCCCGACCTGCGGGTGCAGTTCGCGAGCGGCCCCAACCACACCCTGGAGGACGGGACCGAGGTCTTCTGGCCGTACAAGCGGGATCCACAGACCCTCGCCCGGCCCTGGGCGGTCCCCGGCACGCCCGGCCTCGAACACCGCATCGGCGGCATCGAGAAGCAGGACGGCACGGGCAACATCTCCTACGACCCCGCCAACCACGACTTCATGGTCCGCACCCGGCAGGCGAAGATCGACGGCATCGTCGTCCCCGACATCGAGGTGGACGACCCGGACGGCGCCGAAACCCTGGTGCTGGGCTGGGGGTCGACGTACGGGCCGATCACGGCGGCGGTACGGCGGCTGCGCGCGGCCGGGGAGCCGATCGCGCAGGCGCATCTGCGGCACCTCAATCCGTTCCCGCGCAATCTCGGCACCGTGCTGAAGCAGTACGACAAGGTGGTGATCCCGGAAATGAACCTGGGTCAGCTCGCCACCCTCATCCGGGCGAAGTACCTGGTGGACGCGCATTCGTACAACCAGGTCAACGGCATGCCGTTCAAGGCCGAGCAGCTCGCCACGGCGCTCAAGGAGGCCATCCATGACTGACGCCATGACCGACGCCACGACGGACGCCGGAACCGACGCGGGAACCGACGCAGGGGCCGGCACCGGGACCCACGCCGCCGACGGACTGCTGCAGCTCGTTCCCAAGGCCGAGGCCAAGCAGTCCATGAAGGACTTCAAGTCCGACCAGGAGGTGCGCTGGTGCCCGGGCTGCGGTGACTACGCGATCCTCGCCGCCGTCCAGGGGTTCATGCCGGAGCTGGGGCTGGCGAAGGAGAACATCGTCTTCGTCTCGGGCATCGGCTGCTCGTCGCGCTTCCCGTACTACATGAACACGTACGGCATGCACTCCATCCACGGCCGCGCCCCGGCGATCGCGACCGGGCTGGCAACGAGCAGGCGTGACCTGTCGGTGTGGGTGGTGACCGGTGACGGTGACGCGCTGTCCATCGGGGGCAACCACCTCATCCACGCCCTGCGCCGCAACGTCAACCTGAAGATCCTCCTCTTCAACAACCGCATCTACGGGTTGACGAAGGGGCAGTACTCACCGACCTCCGAGGTCGGCAAAATCACCAAGTCGACACCGATGGGCTCGCTGGACGCCCCGTTCAACCCGGTGTCGCTGGCGATCGGCGCGGAGGCGTCCTTCGTCGCCCGCACGATCGACTCCGACCGCAAGCACCTCACCGAGGTCCTGCGCGCGGCCGCCGCCCACCCGGGCACGGCCCTGATCGAGATCTACCAGAACTGCAACATCTTCAACGACGGCGCCTTCGACGCCCTCAAGGACAAGCAGTCGGCCGAGGAGGCGCTGATCCGCCTGGAGCACGGGAAGCCCGTCCGCTTCGGCGCGGACGGCGCGCGCGGTGTCGTACGCGACCGGCTCACCGGCGACCTGAAGGTGGTCGACGTGACCGCGGACAACGAGTCCGAGGTCATCGTCCACGACGCCCACTCCCCCTCCCCCACCACGGCCTTCGCGCTGTCCCGCCTGGCCGACCCCGACACCCTGCACCACACTCCCGTCGGTGTCTTCCGTTCGGTGGAACGGCCCGTCTACGACGTCCAGATGTCCGGGCAGCTGGACACCGCGGTCGAACAGCACGGCAAGGGCGACCTCGCGGCGCTGCTGGCCGGCGGGGACACCTGGACGGTCGTCGGCTGACCCGGCACCGAGTGAACCCTGAGCGGGGCCCGGACGATGCGTCCGGGCCCCGCTCGCGCTCCCGGAGCGCAGGAGGCTCGGAAAGGCTCGGTCGGCGGCCTCAGCGGCGCTTCGCCTCGTCGTACGCCTCCCTGGCCCGCTCCACGTCCGCCATCCGCCGCTCGGTCCACAGCGCCAGCTCCCGCACCTGCTCAGCGGCCTCACGGCCGAGATCGGTGAGGGAGTAGTCGACCCGGGGCGGGATCACGGGCTTGGCGTCGCGGTGGACGAGGCCGTCGCGTTCCAGGGTCTGCAGGGTCTGGGTGAGCATCTTCTCGCTGACCCTGCCGATCGCGCGGCGCAGCTCGCTGAAGCGGTGGGGGCGGTCGAGGAGCTCGATCAGGACCAGGACACCCCAGCGGCTGGTGACGTGCTCCAGAACCAGGCGGTACGGGCACATCTCCACGCCGACGAGGTACTTCGCGGCCTTCGCGGCCGTAGCGGCCGTAGCGGCCGTAGCCGCCGTAGCGGCCTTGGGCGGATCGGCTTCGGCTGCACTTACGGTCATGCCAGTACCTTACTTCAAAGTGGGTACTTTCCTATAGTTAGCGCTCCCCCTAGGGTTAGTGCATCGGAACCCCACAAGGAGATCGCACACCATGAGCATCGTCGTCACCGGAGCCACCGGACACCTCGGCCGTCACGTCGTGACGCAACTGCTGGAGAAGGTCCCGGCCGAACAGATCACCGCCGTCGTGCGCGACGAGGCCAAGGCCGCCGACTTCGCCGCCGCGGGCGTGACGATCGCCGTCGCGGACTACAACGCCCCCGAGACCTTCGACGGCCTCTTCGCCGCCGGCGACAAGGTGCTGCTGATCTCCGGCAACGAGTTCGACAAGGGCCGGCCCGGCCAGCACAAGGTCGTCATCGACGCCGCCAAGGCGGCCGGCGTGGCCCTGCTGGCGTACACCAGCGCCCCCGGCAGCCTGCACGCCTCGCTGGTGGACGACCACCGCGCCACCGAGGAGGTGCTGCTCGCCTCCGGCCTGCCGTACGCCCTGCTGCGCAACGGCTGGTACCACGAGAACTACACCGAGAACCTCGCCCCGGTCCTGGCGCACGACGCCGTCGTCGCCGCCGCCGGCGAGGGCCGGGTCTCCTCGGCCTCCCGCGCCGACTACGCGGCCGCCGCGGTCGCCGTGCTGACCGGCGAGGGCCACGAGAACCGGACGTACGAGCTCGGCGGCGACACCGCCTGGAGCTTCGCCGAGTACGCGGCCGAGATCGGGCGGCAGACCGGCAGGGAGATCGCCTACAACTCCGTGCCCGGCGAGGTGCTGCAAGGCATCCTGACCGACGCCGGCGTGCCGGAGATGTTCGCCGCGGTCCTGGTCGACGTCGACGCGTCGATCGCCAAGGGCGAGCTGGTCGTCGACTCCGGCGACCTCTCCCGCCTGGCCGGACGCCCGACCTCCCCGATCTCCGAGGCGATCGCCGCCGCCCTCAAGTAGACCGGCAGAAACGACCCACCCCGGTCTGTCATGACCGTATGCCGATACGGCCATGACAGACCGGGGTGCTCGGCGCTACCTTCGTCCCGGCGTGCTGAAGCTGGGTGTGAGGAGGGCCGGTGGCCGGCATATCGAAGGGTGAGCGGCGGACAGGACTGGTGAACGGCTTCGCGGCCTACGGGATGTGGGGGCTGGTCCCCCTGTTCTGGCCGCTGCTGAAGCCCGCCGGGTCGGTGGAGATCCTGGCCCACCGGATGGTGTGGTCCCTCGCGTTCGTCGCCGTCGCACTCGTCTTCGTGCGGCGCTGGGCCTGGGCGGGCGAGCTGCTGCGCCAGCCGCGCCGGCTGGCTCTCGTGACGGTCGCCGCCGCCGTGATCACCGTCAACTGGGGCGTCTACATCTGGGCCGTGAACGCCGGGCACGTCGTCGAGGCCTCCCTCGGCTACTTCATCAACCCCCTGGTGACCATCGCCATGGGCGTGCTGCTGCTGAAGGAACGGCTGCGGCCCGCGCAGTGGGCGGCGGTGGGCGTCGGATTCGCCGCAGTCGTCGTCCTGGCCGTCGGCTACGGGCAGCCGCCTTGGATCTCCCTCGTCCTCGCCTTCTCCTTCGCCACCTACGGGCTCGTCAAGAAGAAGGTCAACCTCGGCGGCATCGAGTCACTCGCGGCGGAGACCGCGATCCAGTTCCTGCCGGCACTCGGCTATCTGCTGTGGCTGTCCGGCCAGGGCGAGTCCAGCTTCGTCAACCACGGCGCGGGACATGCCGCCCTGCTGGCCTCCACCGGCATCGTCACCGCCGTCCCGCTGGTCTGCTTCGGCGCCGCCGCGATCCGCGTGCCGCTCTCCACGCTGGGCCTGCTGCAGTACCTCGCGCCGGTCTTCCAGTTCCTGCTGGGCATCCTCTACTTCCACGAGGCGATGCCGCCCGAGCGCTGGGCAGGCTTCGTCCTGGTCTGGCTCGCCCTCGCCCTGCTCACCTGGGACGCGCTGCGCACCGCCCGCCGGGGCGCGCGGGCGCTCGCGGCGGCGCCCCTACCACGGCCGGCCGCCCCCGTCTCGGAGACTCCCGCAAGTCAGGTGTGACTGTCGGAACCGTCGGCTATAAGTGGGCGGCATGACGCAGACGCCAGCACCCCTGCACTGGAAACTCGTCGTCGACGCCCGTGACCCGCACGCGCAGGCCGACTTCTGGGCCGCGGCGCTGCACTACGTGGCCGAGGACAACAGCGCGTTCGTGGCACGGCTCCTCGAGCTGGGCGCGCTGCCGGACGCGGCCACCCTGGAGTACCACGGCCGTGCCGCCTTCCGGGACCTGATCGCCGTACGGCACCCGGACGACCCGTACGACGAGGAGCGCGGGACGGGACTGGGGCGGCGGCTGCTGTTCCAGCGGGTGCCGGAGGCGAAGTCCGGCAAGAACAGGCTCCACATCGACCTGCACGCCGGAGAGGGGAGGCGGGCGGACGAGGTGGCTCGCCTGGAGGCGCTGGGCGCTGCCGTGGTGCGGCACGTCTCCGAGCCCTCCGGGGCGTGGACCGTGATGGCCGACCCGGAGGGCAACGACTTCTGCGTGCAGTGACGAGTTCCGCGGGCGGTGGCGGCGACGGCGACGCTCAGGTGTTCCCGGCCGCGCGGCGGGCGCGTTCCGTGAGGCGGGCCATCCGGGCGCGGGCCGACTCCAGTTCCTCTTCCTCGGCGACGTCGGCCGCCGGGCCCTCCTCGGTGGCGAGCCGCGCCCACAGGTCGATCAGCTCGCGGCCCAGGCGCAACCCGTGCTCGGGGTCGCGCACCCCGCGCCAGGCGGTCGCCGCGCTCCGCACGTTCCCGTACGCCGCCTCGCCGTCCCCCGCATTCCGGCGCTGCCGGGCCAGGTCGAGGGAGAGGTGGAAGGCCCGCACCGGGTCGCCCGCCAGGTAGGAGATGTAGGCGGTCAGCTCGCCCAGGTGCAGTACCTCGGTGTGGTCGGCGCCGAGGACCGCGGCGGCCTCGGCGACGGTGCGCTCCGCGAGTTCGGCCGCCGCTTCGATACGGCCCGTCCGGACGGCCTCGTTGATCCGCGCCACCGGCTCGGTGAGCAGCGCGGCCCCTTCCGCCGTCAGCGTCACGGGCTCGTCCCCGAGCACCTCCTCGGCGACCGCGTCGAACCCGCGGGCGGGGGTGGGCGTGGGGATGTGGGTGGAGCGGAGGTCGGGGTCCGGGTTCGGGTACCGGTCGGCCGCCGGCTCTTCGCGGGCGGGCGCGGGGGCGGCGGCAGGGGCCGGAGCGGGGGTAGGGGCAGGGGCCGGAGGGGTGGCAGGGGCCGTAGGGGTGGCAGGGGGGCTCATGACGGGCGGCGGGCCGAAGACGCCGGTGGGCGGGCGCACGGTACCGGGCGCGGGCGGCAGCGGCGGGGCCAGGGCTGATGGGGCCGACGGCATGGGCGGGACCGGCGGGGCGGCGGGCGGTTGCGGTACCGCGTGCAATGCCTGCCGGGGGAACGTCGGGGCCGCCGCCTGCATCGGTTGGGCCGGCGCGGGTTGGGCGGGTGCGGGATGGGCGGGTGCGGGATGGGCGGGCGCGGGTTGGGCGGGTGCCGGTTCGGTCGGTGCGGGTGCCTTCGGCTCGGGCTGTTCCTTCGGCTCGGGGGCCGGTGCCGCCAGTCGAACCGGGTCACCGGTGAAGCTGCTGGAGCCGTCCAGGTTCACCTGAAGGGGGACGACGTAGCCGATGCGGGTGTCGTGGACGGTGGCGAGGACCGGGCGGCCGGTGGCGCGGGCGAGGCGCTGGAGGTGGTTGAGGACCGCCTGCTGGGGTTCCTCACCGGGGCCGGGGAGCAGCGGTACGCCGTCCACGGAAGCGGCCGCGCCCGCCACCCGGACGTCGATCGGTGCCAGGCGTCCCTCCTGCTGGACTTCCCGCTTCTCCTCGCGGCTGAGTCGGGACATCGGCCCTCATTCCCCCGGCGTCACCATCCGGTCGTACCCAGGTCGTACTCGTGCGTACGATCCAGTGTCTCCGTTCGCAACGACTCGCGCGTCACCACGACGTCACAGCCTCGCACCAGGAAGGAGCCTTCGGCGGGGCGCGGCGGGACCGGGGCGCGGGCGCACCGGGACTCGGGCCGAGGCCGGGGTGGTGCGGGCGCAGTTAGGCGGTGATGTCCCTCGTCGTGAACCGTGCCCAGGCCGCCGATCCGAACACCGCCGTGTACAGGGCCTGCAGCTCCAGGTTCTTGACCAGGTCGTCCCAGTAGACGGGGTCGCGCATCAGGTCGGCGAAGGACAGCCAGTAGTGGGAGAAGAAGTACGGCTGCAGCGCGTGCAGCTGGGGTATCTGGTCGAGGATCTGGACCGTGATGACCAGGCCCACGGTCGTCGCCATCGCCGCGATGCCGCTATTGGTCAGGGTGGACACGAACAGACCGAGGGCGGCGACGCCGGCCAGGGACGCGGCGACCACCAGGGCGATCAGCAGGGCGCGGCCGAAGCCGTCGGCGAAGGAGATCCGGGTGCCGGAGATCGTTGTCAGGTCGCCGAGCGGGAAGAGGAGCGCACCGACGGCGAGCGCGGAAGCCGCCACCACCAGGGTCGCGACCAGGCAGAAGGCCATCGTCGTCGCGTACTTGGCGAGCAGGAGGCGGGTGCGGCCCGCCGGGGCGACCAGGAGATAGCGCAGGGTGCCGGCGTCGGCCTCGCCCGCGACCGCGTCCCCGGCGACCACCCCGACGGCCATCGGCAGGAAGAACGGGAGGGTCGCGGCCAGCGCCGTGAACACCAGGAACAGCCCGTTGTTGGTGACCTGGCTGATGAACGCCGGGCCTTCGCCGCCGCCCCGGCCGACCTGCCCGCCGCCCCGCGTCTCGATCCTGACGGCGAACCCGACGAGGATCGGCACGGCCGCCAGCACGCCGAGCAGAGCGAGGGTGCGCCAGCGACGGAACGTGGTGACGAGCTCGCTGCGCAGCAGGCCGAGGCTCCACAGCGGGTTCGGCCGCGGGGCCGCTGCGTCCACGACGGCCAGGTCAGCCCGCGACATCGAAGCCCTCTCCGGTCAGTGCCACGAACGCGTCCTCCAGGGAGGCCCGTTCCACGGTGAAGCCGCGGACCCGGACGCCCGCCGTGACGAGCGCCGCGTTGACCTCGGCGAGGTCGCGCTCGGGCGGCTCGCCGGTCACCCGGTCCTCGGCGGCGACGACGTCCGCGACGCCCTGTTCCTTGAGCACCCGGGCCGCCTCCCCCGGATCCGGGGTGGTCACCACGAGCCGACCGCGCGCCCCGGCCGCCAGGTCGGCCACCGCGCCCTGGGCGATCAGCCGACCCTGCGCCATCACGGCCGCGTGGGTGCAGACCTGCTCGATCTCGTCGAGGAGATGGGAGGAGAGGAACACGGTCGTGCCGTCCCCGGCCAGTTCCCGCACCAGGGAGCGGATCTCCCGCATGCCCTGCGGGTCGAGGCCGTTCGTCGGCTCGTCCAGAACCAGCAGCCTGCGGGGCTGGAGCAGCGCGGCTGCGAGGCCCAGGCGCTGCTTCATGCCGAGGGAGTAGGCCTTCGCCTTCTTCGCGGCGGCGGCTCCGAGTCCCACCCGGTCCAGCGCGGCCTCCACGCGGGCGCGCCGGGTGCGCGGGTCGGCGGCCGGGTCGGCGGCGTCGTACCGCAGCAGGTTGTCGCGGCCGGAGAGGAAGCCGTACAGCGCCGGGCCCTCGATGAGGGCGCCGACGTGCGGCAGTACGACGCGTGAGGCGCGCGGCATCGGGTGGCCGAGGACGCGGGCGGTGCCCGAGGTGGGTGCGATCAGGCCCATCAGCATGCGGATGGTGGTGGTCTTGCCGGAGCCGTTCGGGCCGAGGAAGCCGAAGACGCTGCCCGCGGGGACGGTCAGGTCCAGACCGTCCACGGCGAGCTGTCCGCCGTGGTAGCGCTTGGTGAGGCCGCGGGTGTCGATGACACCCGCGGCCACCTGCGCGTCGTCCCCCAGGTCCCCGGGGTGCCCGGAGTCCTCCGGTTCCCGCTCCGTGGCGGACGGTCGGTCCATCGGCTCCCTCGATTCGTCGTGCGGCAGAGGCTGGCCACCGCACCCGCGCTGCCCCTGTCAGCCGGCGTTGGCCGCCTTCACCAGTGCGGCCTTGTCCACGGCACCGACGTACACCTTGCCGTCGTCCGTCATCAGGGCGTTGATCAGCCGGGTGGAGAAGACGGTGCCCTTGCCGAACTTGCCGGAGACGGGGTCACCGAGCGAGCCGAGGAAGCCGCTCAGGTTGCCGCCGCCGGAGGCGGAGCCGGTGGGCACGCCGCCCTTGCTGCCGGTGTCGAGGACCGCTATGGAGTTCCAGCCCTTGCCGAGGACGTGGAAGCCGGACTTGTCGAGGCCCTTGGCGGAGCCGTCGCCGGGGGTCTTGGAGGTCTTGCCGCCCTGGTCCGTCCCGTACCTGGTGCCCCCAGCCGCCTTGCCGGCCTTGCCCGCATGGTCGCCCTCGGTGACCTTGGCACCCTTGGGCGGGGTGAAGTCGAAGGTGGAGGCGGCCGGCTTCGCGAAGCTGACCTGGGTGTAACCGGCGTCGACGACAGCCGCGCCGCCGCTGGACGGAGTGAGCGTGAACTTCAGCGGCGTACCGGTCTTCGCGTCCACCGCGATGCTGATCGCGCCGACCGTCGTACCGGACTGCTTGGGCTTGACCACGAGCCGGTAGGCGTCCCGGCCGCCCACCTGGGCGGTGCCGTCGACCGTCACCGACGTGGTGTCGTCGACCGACTTGAGGACCTCGTCGGCGAAGTCCTTGGGCGTGGCCGGGGTTTCGTGCCGCTCGGCCTTGCCGGAGTCGGCGGCGGTGGAGTGGTAGACCTCGTTGGACTTGCTGTCGTAGCCCCACACGTCGGTGCCGTTGTGGATGAGGCTGTACTCGGCGCCGCTCTCCAGCACCGACACCTTCTGCTTCTCGGGGCCGTCGGCGGCCACCCGCAGGGTGTGCGTGCCGGAGGCCAGCTCGGTGAGCTTGCTGGTCGGGTCGGCGGACGAACCGTCGCCGCTGCCCTGCGCCGCACCGGACATCAGGCTGCTCTCCAGACCGCCGAGGTCGGGCAGGCCGAGGTCCGTACTGATCTTCACGGTGCCGGAGAGCTGCTGCACGTCCGACTTGGCGATCTTGTCGATGAGTTCCTGCGCGGTGATCTTCGGCAGGTCGGGGTCGCCGGAATTGGCGAGCGCCGGGACCAGGCCGATGGTGGCCGCGGCCACGCCCACCACCGCGACGGGGACGACGTATCGTGCGGCCTTGCGCCGTCGCTCGGCGCGCAACTCGTCGCGCGGCTCGTCGCCGGCCTGCGCGGCCCCCGTGCTGTCGTCGGATTCGTACGGTGCCATGTGTGCCCTACCTCCGTCGTCGGCGGCGGCCGTCCTCGCACGTGTCCCACCCTGAGCCGCCATTCTCACCCGAATCGGTGAGTGGTGGTGATTTCCGTGGCTTCCATCTCACCAAATCGGGGGCGGGTAAGCGTCAGACCACGGAGCCAACTCCGCGTACACCTGCGGTATGACACAGGGGTGGAGACGCCTCCCCCGACCCGTAGGGGTCGTGCGGTGAAGAGGCCTCCCGTCACGGTCCGTGTCCGTCCGGCCAGCCGGCCGTATCCGGTTGGTCCGCGTGCCGTGTCCACTCCGATCGGTGCCGCACGATTACCTGGTCCGCCCAACGGGGGACGCCCATGTGGTCCGCCCGGCAGAGGGTGCCCACGTGGTCCGCCCGGCAGGGGATGCCGACGACGGCAGCCGGGGTGCGGGAGCCGGCAGCCGGGGCGTGGGAGCGGGAGCGGCCGGAAGGCCTATCCGGCTCGGTGCACCACCGCGTCGCACAGCTCCACGAGCGCCGCCTTCGGGACGCATTCCGGCAGCGGGCTCAGCGCGGCCCGCGCCTCCTCCGCGTACCGGACCGCGTCCCGGCGGGCCTGCTCCAGCGCCGGATGCGCCCGCAGCGCCGTCAGGGCCTCCGCGTGCCGCGCGTCGTCCGTGAGGTCGGAGTCGAGCAGCTCGCACAGAGCGATGTCCTCGGCCAGCCCCAGCCGGGCCGCCCGCTCCCGCAGCCGCAGCACCGGAAGCGTGGGCACACCCTCGCGGAGGTCCGTCCCCGGGGTCTTCCCGGACTCGTGCGAGTCGGAGGCGATGTCCAGGACGTCGTCGGCGAGCTGGAAGGCGACGCCGAGCCGTTCGCCGTACTGCGTGAGGACGTCGACGACCGTCTCGTCGGCACCGGACAGCATCGCGCCGAAGCGGCAGGAGACCGCGACCAGCGAGCCGGTCTTGCCGCTGAGCACGTCGAGGTAGTGCTCGACCGGGTCACGGCCGTCCGACGGGCCTGCCGTCTCCAGGATCTGCCCGGTCACCAGCCGTTCGAACGCGAGGGCCTGGACCCGGACCGCCTCGGGGCCGAGGTCGGCGAGGATCTGGGAGGCCCGGGCGAAGAGGAAGTCGCCGGTGAGGACCGCCAGCGAATTGCCCCAGCGGGTGTTGGCGCTGTCGACACCGCGGCGCACGGCGGCCTCGTCCATGACGTCGTCGTGGTACAGCGTGGCCAGGTGGGTGAGCTCGACGACGACGGCCGACGGCACGACCCCGGGCGCGTACGGGTCGCCGAACTGCGCGGCGAGCATCACCAGCAGCGGACGGAACCGCTTCCCCCCGGCCCGCACGAGGTGCTGCGCGGCCTCCGTGATGAACGGGACCTCGCTCTTGGTGGCGTCTAGCAAGCCTTCCTCGACAGCCGTCAATCCGGCCTGGACATCGGCTTCCAGAGCCTGGTCCCGCACGCTCAGCCCGAACGGCCCGACGACGGTCACGAGGGGTCTCCTGTCTGCTGGTGTCTACTGGCGATTACACGGTTTGTCGATAGGTCGCTGCCATCACTCAAGTCAGCGTATCCGGTCAGGTTTCGATCACCGATAGCGCCCACGGTTACACCCCGGGCGCTATCGGATCACGACCGTTATGTTCTTGATCAGCTGATACGACCTGACATCTACTGACTTAACAGGAAGTGCGGCCAGTTGTCCCGAACCGAGGCCCAGCTCGTGTCCCGCACCGGCCCCCGCGCCGGGCCCTGATCCGGGGCGGTGCTCCGGATCCGTCCGGCAACGAACCCTCCGGACAGCCGCCGCGCGGACAGGGCCCCGCTCCCCCCGTCCGGCGCCACTTGCCCGGGTGTACCCCTCTCCGCCGCCCCCCACTCGGGCCGACGGGGACACCCGGCGCACGAACGGCGGCATCCCGCACCCGTCCGCACACCCTTCCTCCACGGGTCCACGCACGACGACCTCCGCGTTCCGCCGACCCGCATCCCTCGGCCTGCGACTCCTGTATGCGCGCCTGCCCGACCGCCATCCCGCCGGCCGACGGAACGGCACCCCTACGCGCGCACGGGATGCCCGCCCTTCCCCCCGTCGGCCCGCAGGGACATCGCACACCCGGGTCCCCGCCCAGGCTGCCGTCATGTCAACGACTCGCACCGCCGCGGAGGTTCCGTCCTCACGACGGACACGCGCACCGGCGATCCCCGATGCCCCTGACACCCTTCCCCCGACGTGATGAGAATCACGCACATATCGATCTTCGACACACCCCGGCCCGGGCCCCCAACCAGCCTCCCCGCCTGCGTCATTGAGCCCGACCGGCGACACTCGCCCCCCTCACCCGCCCCCTATCGGCCAGAAATCCACAGGATCTATCAATTCGGACTAATCTCTCCAATCACCCATATAGGCACACCTCGGGGCGCAATTCCAACCAATGCGAGCTGGACGGTATTCCGCCGAACCGGGAAAAGGAGGATTCCGATAGTCCATAATGTCCGCTTTGCCATTATTGCCGTTTCGTGAAATGGGTCACGTGAGCCCCGACACCACAAGGGTTGTTAGGTGACCCTTCCTTCCCTTTTCCAGTGGGCCAGTTGAGGATTGGCGACCGCAAAGGATCAAGCGCCCCATACGGCACAGATCAAGGTCAATCGGCATTTGTATGAATCAGGCTCTTGTTTCGGACATGTGCTCTCGCATACGTTCCGGCTCGCCGGGCGGACGCCGAATCCTGCCGCCGCCCGTAGTGACCCATCAACGAGTTCATTCGCATGGCAGGAGCGGGGGACCCAGGTAAGTCGCCGGACCGGGCGGCCGACGTCACAGAACAGACGTCGTTCCGGAACGGCTAGGGGTGAAGTCGTACCGCCTTCGGGCGGTACGGCCGGGAACTCCCCGGGCCCGAACCCGACAGCTCACCTCGCAGGCGACGGAGAGGAACCTCGCCATGCCCGCTGCCCCCCAGCACCGCCGTAACCACATCGTCCGCACGCTCGCCGTCATCGGCACCGGTGCCGCCGTCCTCGCCCTCCCGCTCATCGGGGCGACGGCCGCGTCCGCCGCCTCCTCCACCACCACGACGGCCTCCACGACCCTCGCCGGGTACCCGAACAACCTCGACGGCTGGATCCGCGAGTCGCTCGCGATCATGGCGGAGAAGAAGATCCCGGGCACCTACAACGGCATCTACCGCAACCTGATGCGCGAGTCCTCCGGCAACCCGCGGGCGATCAACCTCTGGGACTCCAACGCGGCCAAGGGCATCCCGTCCAAGGGCCTGCTCCAGGTCATCGACCCGACGTTCAAGGCCTACCACGTGGACGGCACGTCGTTCGACATCTACGACCCGGTCGCGAACATCACCGCCGCCTGCAACTACGCCGCCGCGCGGTACGGCTCGATCGACAACGTCAACGGCGCGTACTGACCTGACCGACGCCTCGCGTCAGTCGAAGAGTCCTTCGAGGACGACGGCGATGCCGTCGTCCTCGTTCGACGTGGTGATCTCGTCGGCCACAGCCCTGAGTTCGGGGTGGGCGTTGGCCATCGCCACCCCGTGGGCCGCCCACTCGAACATCGGGATGTCATTGGGCATGTCGCCGAAGGCGATGGCCCGTCCGGGGGTCAGCCCCAGCCGGTCGGCGGCCAGCGCGAGTCCGGTCGCCTTGGTCACGCCGCACGGCTGCAGTTCGACGGTGCCCGGCCCCGACATGGTGACCGTGGCCAGTGATCCGACGACCGAGCGGGCGATCGTCGCCAGTTCGTCGTCGGAGAGGGTGTGGTGGCGCAGCAGTACCTTGCTGATCGGCGCGCACCACAGGTCGTCGCGCCGGGCGACGCGCAGCGCGGGCAGCGTGGGATGGGGCATCAGATAGCCCGGCTCGATGAGCGTGAGCCCGTCCACGCCGTCCTGGTCGACCGCCGCGTACACCTGGCCGACCTCGGCCTCGATCTTCCCGAGGGCGGTCTCCGCCAGCTCCCGGTCCAGGGTGACCGACCACAGCATCCGGTGCGCGCCGGCGTCGTACACCTGCGCGCCCTGGCCGCAGACCGCGAGCCCCGTGCAGCCGAGGTCGTCGAGGAGCGGCCGCACTCTCGGGGCCGGGCGGCCGGTCACCACGAGGTGCTGGGCACCGGCCCGGCGGGCTCGCCCGAGCGCGGCGAGCGACCGTTCCGACAGGGTGTCGTCGCCGCGCAGCAGCGTGCCGTCCAAGTCGGTGGCGATCAGTGAGTACGGGGAGGGTGCGACCATGATCAGAGAATACGGACAGCACGGCCGTGGGACTCACGTGCGTTTCGGCCTCAAGTGGCGGCCGTCGCCTTCGTGATGGGGCCGTTGCCGGTGGCGAGCGTCCGGTTTCCCGAGACGCTCGGCACCTGTCCCCCGAGGACCCGGCCGGCGACGCGCTGCACGTCGGGGAGTTCCGACGGCTCGGACTCCGGTTCGACGGGGACGGCGACGCAGTCGAACCGGACGCCGCGCACGAGCCGTTGGGGCGGCGCTGCGCCGACGTGGACGGCACGGCCTTGGGGTGCAGGGCGTGCGCCGGCGGCGACAGGTGCCTGACCAGGGCCGAGGAAGCCCGTCGCGCCGGTGTCCACGCGGTTGCCGCCGGCGGCCATGACGTGGTCGGCGGCGGCCATGACGTGGTCTGCGGCGAGGCGATCGGTGCGCCGTCGTCACGGCCCGCGGACGGTGAGGACGGGACCGCCGCCGAAGGCGTCGGTGCCGGTCACGGCGGCTACGGCGCCTGCTTCGTGGCGTTGCCGGAGCCGCGGCGGTTGGTGCGCCACAGCTGGTAGAGGTGCCGCGCACCCGGACGCACGAAACGGGCGAGCATGGTGACGAACGGCAGTGGGTCGTCACCCGCCAGCCAGGCCAGCTCGGTCCCGCTCGGCCGCTTCGGCGCATGCGGTGTCGTGTAGCCGCTGCGGCGGTAGGCGAGGAGGGCGGGCAAATCGATGTTCTCCACCACGTAACGGTGGCCGGTGCGCTGTTCCCCCTCCGGAACGCGGCGCCCCGTCAGGTCCAGATGCATGGCACGGACGACGTCCACCCCCGACTCGCTCTCGAAGAGCCGGAACTGGGCGCCCATCCGCGGGTTGAAGTCGAGCAGCTTGTACTGACCGTCGCGCCGGTCGAAGCGCAGGTCGAGATCGATGACTCCGGTGAAGCCGATCTGCTTGATGAAACGCGCAGCGAGGTCGGCGAGTTCCGGGTTGTCGACGACGTACGCGTTCGCGGTCATGCCGGCGTGCGGCGGCCAGGAGCGGACCTTGACCCCGGTGAACAGAGCGCGCGGAGTGGAGTCGGCGTCGAAATAGGCGTGCACGATCCAGTCCTCGGCCTCCTCCCTCGGGAGGTACTCCTGGAGGATGACACCCGGATGGGTGCCCCAGTCACGGGCGAGGGCGAGCAGTCCCTCCCTGGTGGCGATCCGCGTCGTTCCGTTGACGGCGGGCTGCTTGCGCCGGACGAACGCCTCACGGTTCTTGGCGACGATCGGGAAGCGGGCCTTCTCCGCGAAGTCCGCGATCTCGTCGTACGAGTCGGGGAAAGCGGCCGCCGGGCTCGGGATGCCGTGTTCCAGGCACAGTTCGTGCAGGCCCTGCTTGCTCGCCAGCCGGCGGGGCAGTTCCGGGTCCACGCGCGGAAAGAGGAAACGGTCGCCGAGCGCGTCCTGGTGCTCGGCGATCAGGACGGCGGCCTCCTCGTCGGTGGGGATCAGCACCGTCGGACGGCCGATGCGGCGGCCGATGCGCAACAGCCCCTCGACGAGATGGTCCGGTTCCTCGGCGCCTGTCGTCGGCCACACGAACGCCCGCTTGAGATAGCGGGACGAAGCCGCCGGCGTGTACGCGTCCTCCGTGATCGCGTACATGGGAACGCCCAGGCGGCCCAGACTGCGAATCGCACCGACCCCGCCGTGATGCAGCGGATAGTCGCCGAACTTGACGATCAGGCCCGGCACGTCGCGGTCCGCCTCGAACGGCACGCTGACGGCATTCCTGGCCACGGGTCCCCCCACGTGTCCCCCTCTACGGACCGGATCCACCCCGTCCGTGTCCCCCAAAGGACGCTAAGCCGGAATTGCCTACTCCGACAAGGCCTATTAGGACATTGCGAACTCTTTAGACACTGTCACGACAGCCAACTCACCCGTAACGTGTGGCGCGACCACATGGAATGCCGCGCAACGCCATAGTGACGTCGCCACATGGCCGTCCCCCGCGCGGCACGGATGAGAGCGAGGCAGCCACCCCATGCCCTCCTTGCCCCCCTTCGAGGTCCCCGAGGGTGACCCCTTCGGCCCGAACAACCTTCCCTATGGCGTGTTCTCGACCTCCGAGAGCTCGGACCGGAGGGTCGGCGTGCGCCTCGGCGACCACGTCCTCGACGCGGGCGCCGCGGCCGTCGCGCTCGGCTCCCCCTACGCCTCCCTGCTCGCCCGGCCGACCCTCAACCCGCTGCTGGCCGCCGGCCGCACCGCCTGGTCGGACGTACGGCGCGCGCTGACCGCCTGGGTGACCGTGCCCGCGCACCGGGAGGCCCTCGCCCCCCTCCTGCACCCGCTGGCCGAGGTGACCCTGCACCTGCCCTTCGAGGTCGCCGACTACGTCGACTTCTACGCCTCCGAGAACCACGCCCGAAACGCCGGCCGCATCTTCCGCCCCGACGCCGCCGAACCGCTCACCCCCAACTGGAAGCACCTGCCGATCGGTTATCACGGCCGCGCGGGCACGGTCGTGGTGTCCGGCACGGACGTCGTACGGCCCTCGGGGCAGCGGAAGGCACCCTCGGACCCGGCACCGGTGTTCGGCCCGTCGGTACGGCTGGACATCGAGGCCGAGGTCGGCTTCGTCGTCGGCACGCCCTCACCCCAGGGCAGCCCGGTGGCACTCGCCGACTTCAGGGAGCACGTGTTCGGCCTCTGCCTGCTGAACGACTGGTCGGCGCGGGACATCCAGGCCTGGGAGTACGTCCCGCTCGGCCCGTTCCTCGGCAAGTCGTTCGCCACCTCGGTCTCGGCCTGGATCACCCCGCTCGACGCGCTGGAAGAGGCCCGGGTCGCCCCGCCGCGTCGGACGCATCCGCTGCTGCCGTACCTCGACGACGCCGCGGAGGAACCCGCCGGCTACGACCTGCGGATCTCCATCGCGATCAACGGGCAGACGGTGTCCGAGCCGCCGTTCTCCACCATGTACTGGACCGCCGCCCAGCAACTCGCCCACCTGACGGTCAACGGCGCCTCCCTGCGCACCGGCGACCTGTACGGCTCCGGCACGGTGAGCGGTGCGGAGCCCGGACAGCGCGGGTCCCTGCTGGAGCTGACCTGGAACGGAAGCGAGCCGCTCGAACTGCCGGACGGAAAGCGGACGTACCTGGAGGACGGCGACGTGGTGACGCTGTCGGGCTGGGCTCCGGGGCCGGGCGGCAGCCGGGTGGGGCTCGGGGAGGTCAGCGGGCGGGTCGTGGCGGGGTGAGGGGGACGCCCGGCCGGTGAACGGAAGGGTGTGCCCGGATCGCCGTCGACACCTGACTCGGGGCACCCGGCACCGTCATACTGACGGGACACGCACCATGCGATGCGCCCGCACGCGCACCATGCGAGGCGTCGGCGCGCGCACCACGGGACACGCCGGCGCGCGCCAGGTCACGCGGCGGCGTACCGCCCCCGCACCAGCCGCCACCCGCACGCATCTCCGATCAGGAAACGGAGCCCCGGCATGACCGTCTGCCTGCTCCTGCTGACCGTCGTCGCCCTGACGGCCGCGGTGCCCGCGCCGCGTGCCCTGGTGCGGTCCCTGTGGCCGGAGCGGGAACCGGTGGTCGCGCTGTGGGTGTGGCAGTGTCTGGTCGCCACCGTGCTGATGTGCTGCCTGGCCGCGCTCACCCTGGGCGCGGCGGCCGTCTTCCACACCGTGCGCGACCGGGTGTTCGCGCCGGCGCCACCGGCGGTCACCGCCGCGTACGACCTCTCCGTCGCGCCCCCCTGGGCGGTCGTCCTCACCGTGCTGCTGGCGTCCGGGGCCGCGTGGACGACGGCGATGCTCGCCCGCGAACTCGTCGAGGCCCGGCGCCGCCGCGACCGGACCCGCGCACACCTGCGCGAGCGGGCACCGGAACTGCCGGCCGGGCTCCCCGCGGCACGCGGCCCGATGCTGGTGCTGGAGGACGAGTACCCGGACGCCTGGTGGATGCCGGGCCATCCACCGCAGCTGGTCGTGACGACGGGGGCACTGCACCGCCTCACCGACCACCAGCTCGACGCCGTACTCACCCACGAACGAGGCCATGCCCGCGCCCATCACGACTGGCTGCTCCACCTGTCCAGCGCCCTGGCCACGGGCTTCCCGCGCGTGCCGCTCTTCTCCCACTTCTGCGACCAGACCCACCGGCTCGTCGAACTCGCCGCCGACGACACGGCGTCCCGCCGCTGCGGCCATCTCACCACCGCCCTGGCACTGATCGAACTGAACCAGCACCGCGGGGTCCTCTCCTGCGCGTCGAGCCGCCGCCTGCTGGGCGAGCGCGTCGACCGCCTGCTGGAACCGCCACCACGGCTGCTGCGCCGCCAGCGGGCCCTGACGACGACGATGGCCGCCCTGGTCCCCCTGCTGCCCCTCCTCATCGCGTTCGCACCGGGGCTGACGGCACTCGGCTAGATCGACCGCCTCGAGCAACCCGCCTGGAGCGACCACCGCCGGACCGCGGACGGCAGGAGCCGGAGAGCCCCCTCAACAATTGTTCGGCTCCTTGCGGCGAGCGCGGCATAGCCTTGGCACTGTCGTTCGTCCGGCAGGAAAGACAGGGGGCTGCTGATGCAAGAGCAGGACTGGGTCGTGCAGGCGGAAGAACTCTTCGAAGCGGCGATGTTCGGCGGGGACACGTCCGCGCTGGACCGGTCCGACGACGTACTGGACGCGGTCGAGGCGCGGCTTTCCATGGCGCGCGGCAAGGTACTGCACGTGCGTTTCCTCAACGATCGCGAGGAGAACAGCCGGGAACTGATGCTCTTCGAGCGCGCGGCGGAGTTGTACCGACGACTGGAAGACGCGTCGGGTGAGGCGCACGCGTTGTTCTGGATCGGCTGCTGGCACCAGGTGGTGAAGGGCGACGGGGCCACCGGCAGACCGTACTTCGAGCAGTCGTACGCGCTGGCGGAATCCGTCGGCGACCGGTTGACGATGTCATACGCGGTGCGCCATCTCGGCTTCACCGACAAGGACGCGGGCCGACCGGACCTGGCCAGGGAGCGGCTGACCGAGTCGGTGGCGCTGCGCCGGGAGATCGGCTTCAGACCCGGGGAAGCGGCCGGCCTGGTGGCCCTGGCCTACCTCGCGGTCGAGACCGGTGACCTACCGGCGGCGCACCAGTACCTCGACGAGGCCGAGTCGGTTGCCCAGAGTTGTGGCGCAAAGACGGTTTCGGGGTGGGTCGAACAAGCCCGCGCGTCCATGCGCGCGTAGTCGTCGGGCGGGCCGGGTGCCCGTCGCGACCGCCTGGTCGCCGTTCCCCACGAACGTGATCGTCCAAGACCGCCCGGCGGCCGGGACCGGCTTGCCTGCACGCTGCGGGTACGCGGGTGAACAGACCCGCGCGCTGGTGGCAGATCTTTCCGACACTGTGGAAAAAACCCAGCTCAGCGGGGTGCGAACGGCTCCTCAAGTGGCGCAGTATTTCCGCAACACCCCTTTCCCCACTCCATCGGTATGGTTCCAGCCACGCCACCCGCCGACCGCCGCATCCGCGACCACTCCGGTCAGGGCGCCGCGACTACCGTCGCCGCCCACCGGACACGTCGTCGGCTGCGCGCGGACCAGGCCACGGCGACGGCCGATCCGGACGCGGACGTCAGGGCGTATGCGGCGAGGGGCTGTAAGCGGCGGGTCCCCCGCCGTCACCGCGGGCGGCCCTATATCCAGTCCTCCGGTTCCGGCTCCGCGTCCATCTCGGGCCAGTGGTCCTCGTCCCCGGTCCCCGACGCCGCGGGGGCGGGTGCGGGATCGGCGGTCGGTGTCTTCAGGCCGGCCAGTACCCCGAGGACGCCTTCTCCGTACGTCATGAGCTTCTTCTCGCCGACGCCGCCGACGGTGGCGAGTTCGGCGACGGACTCGGGCCACCTGCTGACGATCTCCCGCAGGGTGGCGTCATGGAAGATCACGTATGCGGGCACGCCCTGTTCGCGGGCCTGCTCGCCGCGCCAGGCGCGCAGGGCCTCGAAGGCGGGGAGCAGGTCCTCGGGCAGCTCTGCCACGGCTGCCTTCGCCTTGCTCCGGCCCGAGGAACCGGAGGATCCGGCGGACCCGGAGCTTCCGGCCGCCCGTGAGACCGCCGGCCTCTTCGGCTCCTTGCGCAGCGGAACCTCGCGCTCCCGCCGCAGCACCGTCCCGCTGGCTTCGGTGAGCACCAGGGTGCCGTACTCGCCCTCGACGGCGAGCAGCCCCTGGGCGAGCAGCTGCCGGACGACGCCGCGCCATTCGCCTTCGTCGAGGTCGGTGCCGATGCCGAAGACGGACAGCTGGTCGTGGTCGAACTGGATGACCTTGGCGGTGCGCTTGCCGAGCAGGATGTCGACGATCTGGACGGCGCCGAACTTCTGTCCGCGTTCACGCTGGAGCCGTACGACGGTGGAGAGGACCTTCTGGGCGGCGACGGTGCCGTCCCAGGTCTCGGGCGGGGTGAGGCAGGTGTCGCAGTTGCCGCAGCCGGCGGGGTCGGGGTCCTGGCCGAAGTAGTTGAGGAGTTGCCCGCGGCGGCACTGGGCGGTCTCGCACAGGGCGAGCATGGAGTCGAGGTGGGCCTGGGCGCGGCGGCGGAAGGCCTCGTCGCCCTCGCCGGACTGGATGAGTTTGCGCTGCTGTATGACGTCGTTGAGGCCGTAGGCCATCCAGGCGGTGGAGGGCAGCCCGTCGCGGCCGGCGCGGCCGGTCTCCTGGTAGTAGCCCTCGACGGATTTGGGCAGGTCGAGGTGGGCGACGAAGCGGACGTCGGGCTTGTCGATGCCCATGCCGAAGGCGATGGTGGCGACGACGACCAGGCCGTCCTCGCGCAGGAAGCGGGACTGGTGGGCGGCGCGGGTGGCCGCGTCGAGGCCGGCGTGGTACGGCACGGCGTCGATGCCGTTGCGGGTGAGGAATTCGGCGGTGGCTTCGACGGACTTGCGGGAGAGGCAGTAGACGATGCCCGCGTCGCCTTCGTGTTCCTGGCGGAGGAAGGTGAGGAGCTGCTTCTTGGGGTCGGCCTTGGGGACGATCCGGTACTGGATGTTGGGCCGGTCGAAGCTGGCCACGAAGTGCCGGGCCGCCGGCATGTGCAGCCGCTGGGTGATCTCCTGGTGGGTGGCGTGGGTGGCGGTGGCCGTGAGCGCGATGCGCGGGACGTCGGGCCAGCGCTCGCCGAGGAGGGAGAGGGCGAGGTAGTCGGGGCGGAAGTCGTGACCCCACTGGGAGACGCAGTGCGCCTCGTCGATGGCGAACACGGCGATCTTGCCGCGGGCGAGCAGGTCGAGTGTGGAGTCCACGCGGAGCCGCTCGGGGGCGAGGTAGAGCAGGTCGAGCTCGCCCGCGAGGAACTGGGCCTCGACCACGCGCCGCTCGTCGAAGTCCTGGGTGGAGTTGATGAACCCGGCGTTGACGCCGAGAGCGCGCAGGGCGTCCACCTGGTCCTGCATGAGGGCGATCAGTGGTGAGACCACGATGCCCGTACCTGGTCTGACCAGGGCGGGGATCTGGTAGCACAGTGATTTTCCGCCGCCGGTGGGCATGAGGACGACGGCGTCGCCGCCCGCCACCACGTGCTCGATGATCGCTTCCTGCTCGCCTCGGAAGGCGTCGTACCCGAAGACGCGGTGCAGCGTGGCCAGTGCCTCGCTGTCCGCCGGGCCGTGCGCCTGTGGCGCCCCCGGCGTCTCGGTCGTCCCTGGCATGTCGTCGGTCCCGCCCGTCCCACCCATCGTCATGTCCCCCGTACGTCGTCCTTCGACCACTGCCTCCACGATAGGGGTCCGGACCGACATCGCCGGAGTTATCCACAGGCCGCCTGCCGGGCAGGGGGTGCGGGATTCGTCTGTGCGGAGGTGTCCTCAGTCCTTTGGCGGTCTTCGCGTGGCGGCGGGGAAGAGGTGCGGGCGATGCTGCACGGGCGGGACCGGGGAGGCCCGCGTTGTACGGAGGCGTCGCGCTCGCGTGCCTCTTCCGCCCCAAGGAGCATCAGGATGTCTCTCAGGTCCCGCACCGCCGGCGCCGTTCTGGCCCTGGCCGTGCCGTTCGCTCTGGCCGCGGTTCCCGCCGGCGCGGATCCCGTCCCCGATCCCGACCCGTTCGCGTGGACGGATCTGACCTCGACGTACACGGCGACGGCGGACTACCAGTACGAGCCGTTCGCGGTCACGGACGGGTACGTCCGGACCGGCATCTGCGACAAGGACGGCCCGGGCGGCAAGGACGGTCCGGGCGGCAAGGGCGGCGCGGGCTACCACTACGTGAAGGCCGCCGGCGTCGGCAGTCTGGACCCGGCCAAACCCGCTGGTCTTCTCTACGAGACCGATTCCGGCGGCGGCCGTGCCCTGGTCGCGGCGGAGTGGATCGTGCGGGCGGGCAGCGGCACCGTGCCGACGTTGTTCGGGCAGGAGTTCCAGGGGCCGACGACGGTTCCCGGTGTGACGGGCTCCGTGTACACGCTGCGCGCCTGGATCTGGAAGGACAATCCGAGCGGTCTGTTCGCGCAGTGGAACCCGACGGTGACCTGCCCGTAGTCCTTGGGTCCCGCCCCGTGGTCCTGGGCCGTGCACGCGCGCGTGGGCCCCGGCTCCTGTGCGAGGAACCGGGGCCCTGGGACGTACAGGTTGTCTCAGCGCACGAACACTCCGGCCTGGCTGGCCAGGTTCAGGAAGTACTGCGGTGCGACACCGAGAACCAGGGTGACGGCGACGCCGAGGCCGATCGCCGCCATGGTGAGCGGTGAGGGCACGGCGACCGTGGGTCCTTCGGGCCTCGGCTCGCTGAAGAACATCAGGACGATCACGCGGATGTAGAAGAACGCGGCGATCGCGGACGAGATCACACCGATCACGACGAGCGGGACCGCGCCGCCTTCGGCGGCCGCCTTGAACACGGCGAACTTTCCGGCGAAGCCGGAGGTCAGCGGGATTCCCGCGAAGGCCAGCAGGAAGACGGCGAAGACGGCTGCCACGAGTGGTGAGCGGCGGCCGAGGCCTGCCCACTTGGACAGGTGGGTGGCCTCGCCGCCCGCGTCGCGCACCAGGGTGACCACGGCGAAGGCTCCGATGGTCACGAAGGAGTAGGCGGCCAGGTAGAAGAGAACGGACGACACGCCGTCCTTCGAGGTCGCGATGACACCGGCGAGGATGAATCCGGCGTGCGCGATCGACGAGTAGGCGAGGAGGCGCTTGATGTCGGTCTGGGTGATCGCGACGATCGCGCCGCCCAGCATGGTGATGATCGCGACGCCCCACATGACCGGCCGCCAGTCCCAGCGCATGCCGGGCAGGACGACGTACAGGAGGCGCAGCAGGGCGCCGAAGGCGGCGACCTTGGTGGCGGCGGCCATGAAGCCGGTGACCGGGGTGGGTGCGCCCTGGTAGACGTCGGGCGTCCACATGTGGAAGGGGACGGCGCCGACCTTGAAGAGCAGGCCCATGACGACCATGGCGGTGCCGATGAGGAGCAGTGCGTCGTTGCCCATGGTGTTCGCGAGGGCGGGGTCGACGCTGGTGACGGTGCCGTCGACGACCTGGGCGATGGTGGCGTAGGACACCGAGCCTGCGTAGCCGTAGAGCATGGCGATGCCGAACAGGGTGAACGCGGAGGCGAAGGCGCCGAGCAGGAAGTACTTGACGGCGGCTTCCTGTGACATGAGGCGCTTGCGGCGGGCCAGGGCGCACAGCAGGTAGAGCGGGAGGGAGAAGACCTCCAGGGCCACGAAGAGCGTCAGCAGGTCGTTGGCGGAGGGGAACACCAGCATGCCTGCGATGGCGAAGAGCAGGAGCGGGAAGACCTCGGTGGTGGTGAAGCCTGCCTTGACGGCGGCCTTCTCGGTGTCGCTGCCGGGGACCGCGGCGGCCTGGGCGGCGAAGGAGTCGACGCGGTTGCCGTGGGCCTCGGGGTCGAGGCGGCGTTCGGCGAAGGTGAACAGGCCGACGAGGCCGGCCAGCAGGATCGTGCCCTGGAGGAACAGGGACGGTCCGTCGACGGCGATGGCGCCCATGGCGGCGATGTGCGCCTTGGTGGTGCCGTAGCCGTCGGCGGCCAGGGCGACGACTGCCGCGAAGGCGGCGCACAGGGCGACGGCGGAGACGAACACCTGGGCGTAGTAGCGGGACTTGCGCGGGACGAACGCCTCGACCAGCACTCCGACGATCGCCGCGCCGACGATGATCAGAGTGGGTGAGAGCTGCCCGTATTCGATCTTCGGTGCCGGGATCTTCGAGATCGGCTCGGCTGCGGTTGTCCACAGGCTGTGGACGGCTGCTGCGCTCACTTGGCCGCCTCCACTGCGGGCTTCGGGTCGGTCTTGTGTACGTCCGACATGGTCTGCTTGACCGCCGGGTTGACGATGTCCGTGACGGGCTTCGGGTAGACGCCCAGGAAGATCAGCAGAACGATCAGCGGGGTGACCACGAGGAGTTCGCGGGCCTTCAGGTCGGGCATCGCGGAGACGGCCGGTTTCACCGGGCCCGTCATCGTCCGTTGGTAGAGGACGAGGGTGTAGAGCGCGGCGAGCACGATGCCGAAGGTGGCGATGATCCCGATGGCCGGGTAGCGCGTGAACGTGCCGACCAGGACGAGGAATTCGCTGACGAAGGGTGCGAGGCCGGGCAGGGACAGGGTGGCCAGGCCGCCGATCAGGAAGGTGCCGGCGAGGACCGGGGCGACCTTCTGCACGCCGCCGTAGTCGGCGATGAGCCGGGAGCCGCGGCGGGAGATCAGGAAGCCGGCGACCAGCATCAGGGCGGCGGTGGAAATGCCGTGGTTGACCATGTAGAGGGTGGCGCCGGACTGGCCCTGGCTGGTCATCGCGAAGATGCCCAGGATGATGAACCCGAAGTGGGAGATGGACGCGTAGGCGACCAGCCGCTTGATGTCGCGCTGTCCGACGGCGAGCAGCGCGCCGTAGATGATGCTGATCAGGGCGAGGACGAGGATGGTGGGTGTCGCCCATTTCGAGGCCTCCGGGAAGAGCTGGAGGCAGAAGCGGAGCATCGCGAACGTGCCCACCTTGTCGACGACCGCGGTGATGAGGACGGCGACCGGGGCGGTGGACTCCTGCATGGCGTTGGGCAGCCAGGTGTGCAGGGGCCACAGCGGCGCCTTCACGGCGAAGGCGAAGAAGAAGCCGAGGAACAGCCAGCGTTCGGTGCTGGTGGCCATGTGCAGGGTGCCGTTGGCACGGGCCTGCGCGATCTCGGCGAGGGAGAAGTTCCCAGCGACCGTGTAGAGGCCGATCACCGCGGCCAGCATGATCAGGCCGCCGACCAGGTTGTAGAGAAGGAACTTGACTGCGGCGTACGACCGTTGCGTCGACGCCGCCTTCTCGCCCTGGGCGTGGGCGCGGTCTCCGAAGCCGCCGATGAGGAAGTACATCGGGATGAGCATGGCTTCGAAGAAGATGTAGAAGAGGAAGACGTCGGTGGCCTCGAAGGAGATGATCACCATCGCCTCGACGGCCAGGATCAGGGCGAAGAAGCCCTGGGTGGGCCGCCACCGCTTGCTGCCGGTCTCCAGCGGGTCGGCGTCGTTCCAGCCGGCCAGGATGATGAAGGGCATCAGCAGGGCGGTCAACGCGATCAGGACGACCGCGATGCCATCGACGCCCAGTTCGTAGCGGACGCCGAAGTCGCTGATCCAGGCGTGGGACTCGGTGAGCTGGTAGCGGGCGCCGCCGGGGTCGAAGCGGACCATGACGACGATCGCCAGGACGAGTGTGGCGAGCGAGACCAGCAGCGCGAGCCATTTGGCGGCGGTGCGCCAGGCGGCCGGTACGGCGGCCGTGGCGACCGCGCCGACGGCCGGGAGGACCGCCGTCGCTGTCAGCAGAGGAAAGGACATCGGTATCAGACCGCCCTCATCAGCAGGGTCGCGGCGACCAGGAGGGCGGCGCCGCCGAACATCGAGACCGCGTACGAGCGCGCGTAGCCGTTCTGCAGTTTGCGCAGCCGGCCGGAGAGCCCGCCGAAGCCCGCTGCCGTGCCGTTGACGACGCCGTCAACCAGGGTGTGGTCGACATATACAAGGGAGCGGGTGAGGTGTTCGCCGCCGCGGACCAGGACGACGTGGTTGAAGTCGTCCTGGAGGAGGTCGCGGCGGGCCGCGCGGGTGAGCAGGGAACCGCGCGGGGCGACGGCGGGGACGGGCCGGCGGCCGTACTGGAGGTAGGCGATGCCGACGCCGATGATCAGGCACACCATGGTGGCGCCGGTGACGACGCCCGCGCTGATCGGGGAGTCGCCCTCGCTGTGGCCGGTGATCGGCTCCAGCCAATGTAGGAAGCGGTCGCCGATGCTGAAGAAACCGCCGGCGAAGACCGAGCCGACCGCCAGGACGATCATCGGGATGGTCATGACCTTCGGGGACTCGTGCGGGTGCGGCTGGTGGCCGTGCTCGTCGGGCTGCCAGCGCTTCTCGCCGAAGAACGTCATCAGCATCACGCGCGTCATGTAGAAGGCGGTGATGGCCGCGCCGACCAGGGCGCAGGTGCCGAGGATCCAGCCCTCGGCGCCGCCCTTGGCGAACGCCGCCTCGATGATCTTGTCCTTGGAGAAGAAGCCGGACAGGCCGGGGAAGCCGATGATGGCGAGGTAGCCGAGGCCGAAGGTGATGAAGGTGACCGGCATGTACTTGCGGAGTCCGCCGTACTTGCGCATGTCGACCTCGTCGTTCATGCCGTGCATGACGGAGCCGGCGCCGAGGAAGAGCCCGGCCTTGAAGAAGCCGTGCGTCACCAGGTGCATGATCGCGAAAACGTAGCCGATCGGGCCGAGGCCGGCGGCGAGGACCATGTAGCCGATCTGCGACATGGTCGAGCCGGCGAGGGCCTTCTTGATGTCGTCCTTGGCGCAACCGACGATCGCACCGAAGAGGAGGGTGACGGCGCCGACGACGGTGACGACCAGTTGGGCGTCGGGGGCCGCGTTGAAGATCGTTCCGGAGCGGACGATGAGGTAGACGCCCGCGGTCACCATGGTCGCCGCGTGGATGAGGGCGGAGACCGGGGTGGGGCCTTCCATGGCGTCGCCGAGCCAGGACTGCAGTGGCACCTGGGCGGACTTGCCGCAGGCGGCGAGGAGCAGCATGAGACCGATCGCGGTGAGCCGGCCCTCGGAGGCGTCGGTGGCGTGGCTGAGGACCGGGCCGAAGGCGAACGTGCCGAACGTCGTGAACATCAGCATGATCGCGATCGACAGGCCCATGTCGCCGACGCGGTTGACGATGAACGCCTTCTTGGCCGCGGTCGCCGCGCTGGGCTTGTGCTGCCAGAAGCCGATCAGCAGGTAGGAGGCGAGGCCGACGCCCTCCCAGCCGACGTACAGCAGCAGGTAGTTGTCGGCGAGGACGAGCAGCAGCATCGCCGCGAGGAACAGGTTGAGGTAGCCGAAGAAGCGGCGGCGGCGCTCGTCGTGCTCCATGTACCCGACGGAGTACAGGTGGATGAGCGAGCCGACGCCGGTGATCAGCAGGACGAACGTCATCGACAGCTGGTCGAGGCGGAAGGTGACGTCCGCCTGGAAGCCCTCCACCGGCACCCAGGTGTACAGGTGCTGCATCAGGGTGCGGTGTTCGGGGTTCTTGCCGAGCAGGTCGGCGAAGAGGATGACGCCGAACACGAAGGACGTCGTCGACAGGATCGTGCCGACCCAGTGGCCCACGGCGTCCAGGCGCCGGCCGCCGACGAGGAGCACGGCCGCTCCGAGCAGGGGCGCCGCGATGAGCAGCGCAATCAGGTTCTCCACGATTCAGCGACCCCTTACAGCTTCATCAGGCTGGCGTCGTCGACCGAGGCCGAGTGGCGGGTACGGAACAGCGACACGATGATCGCGAGACCGACCACGACCTCCGCGGCGGCGACGACCATCGTGAAGAAGGCGATGATCTGGCCGTCGAGATTGCCGTGCATCCGGGAGAAGACGACGAACGCGAGGTTGCAGGCGTTCAGCATGAGCTCGATGCACATGAAGACGACGATCGCGTTCCGTCTGATCAGCACACCGGTGGCGCCGATCGTGAACAACAGGGCGGCGAGGTAGAGGTAGTAGACGGGGTTCACTTCGACGCCTCCTCGCTGCGCTTGAAGTGCGTGGGCTCGACCGGGGTCCGCTCCAGCCGTTCCTCGGAGCGCTGTTCCAGGGCCCGCAGGTCGCCGAGCACCTCGGCGGACACGTCACGGACCTGGCCGCGGTCGCGGAGCGTCTTGCTGACGGTGAGCTCGGACGGGGTGCCGTCGGGGAGCAGGCCGGCGATGTCCACGGCGTTGTGCCGGGCGTAGACGCCGGGGGCGGGCAGCGGCGGCAGGTGCTTGCCGTCGCGGACGCGCTGCTCGGACTGCTCGCGCTGGGTCTTGGCGCGTTCGGTGCGCTCCCGGTGGGTGAGCACCATGGCGCCGATCGCGGCGGTGATGAGCAGGGCGCCGGTGATTTCGAAGGCGAAGACGTACTTGGTGAAGATGAGGGCGGCGAGGCCCTCCACGTTTCCGTTGGCGTTGGCCTGGCCGGTGCCCGCGAAGTCCTTCAGGGAGGCGTTGGCGATGCCCGCGAGGAGCAGGACGCCGAAGCCGACCCCGCAGAGCAGGGCCAGCCAGCGCTGGCCCTTGATGGTCTCCTTCAGGGAATCGGCGGCGGTCACGCCGACCAGCATCACCACGAAGAGGAACAGCATCATGATCGCGCCGGTGTAGACGACGATCTGGACGATGCCGAGGAAGTAGGCACCGTTGGCGAGGTAGAACACCGCCAGGATGATCATCGTTCCGGCGAGTGACAGCGCGCTGTGCACGGCCCGCTTCATGAAGACGGTGGACAGGGCGCCGATCACGGCGACGGTGCCGAGGACCCAGAACTGGAAGGCCTCGCCGGTGGAGGTGGCGTAGGCGGCGAGCTGCGGGCTCATGCGTCCACCTCCTGGTCCTGGTCCTCGGGCTTCTCGCCCTTGGAGACGGCCACCTGGCGTACGGTCCCGGGCGCGGCCTCGGTGACCAGGCCCCGGTAGTAGTCCTGTTCGTCGGTCCCCGGGAAGATCGAGTGCGGTGTGTCGACCATGCCCTCATCGAGGCCGGCGAGCAGCTGCTCCTTGGTGTAGATGAGGTTGGCGCGGCTGCTGTCGGCCAGTTCGAACTCGTTGGTCATCGTGAGCGCGCGCGTGGGGCACGCCTCGATGCACAGGCCGCACAGGATGCAGCGGGCGTAGTTGATCTGGTAGACGCGGCCGTAGCGCTCACCCGGCGAGTAGCGCTCCTCGTCGGTGTTGTCGGCGCCTTCCACGTAGATGGCGTCGGCGGGGCACGCCCAGGCGCACAGTTCGCAGCCGACGCACTTCTCCAGGCCGTCCGGATGGCGGTTGAGCTGGTGCCGTCCGTGGAACCGCGGGGCCGTGGTCTTCGCCTGTTCCGGGTACTGCTCGGTCAGCCGCTTCTTGAACATGGCCTTGAAGGTCACGCCGAAGCCGGCGACGGGGTTCTGGAAACCGGGCTTGGTCTCCTTGGGCTCCTCAGCCATCGGACGCCTCCTTTCCATCCGTAGGTCCGTCACTGACAGTGTCCGGCCCGCCACTGACAATCAGCTCCCGCTCCCGGCGGGGGGTGCGCCGGGGCACCGGCGGCAGTTCCTGTCCGGGCAGCGGCGGTACGGGGAAGCCGCCCGCCATCGGGTCGAACGCGGCCGGTTCGGCGTTCGGCTGCGCGGCCTCCTGGCCCTTGTCGCGGAACATGTCGACGACGAAGGACAGGACCAGCAGTGCGAGGACTCCACCGCCGACGTAGAGGGCGATGTCGGCGAAGTCGTAGTTCTGGTTGCGCAGGGTCCGCACGGTCGCGACGAGCATCAGCCAGACGACGGAGACCGGGATGAGGACCTTCCAGCCGAGCTTCATCAACTGGTCGTAGCGCACGCGCGGGAGCGTGCCGCGCACCCAGACGAAGCCGAACAGCAGCAGGACGACCTTGGCGACGAACCAGAGCATCGGCCACCAGCCGTGGTTGGCCCCCGCCCAGACGGTGCTGATCGGCCAGGGGGCCCGCCAGCCGCCGAGGAACAGGGTGGTCGACACGGCCGAGACGGTCACCATGTTGACGTACTCGGCGAGCATGAACATCGCGAACTTGATCGACGAGTACTCGGTGTTGAAGCCGCCGACCAGGTCGCCCTCGGACTCGGGCATGTCGAAGGGTGCGCGGTTGGTCTCGCCGATCATGGTGACGACGTAGAGGACGAACGAGACCGGCAGCAGCAGGATGTACCAGCGGCCCTGCTGCTGGTCGACGATCGTGGACGTCGACATCGACCCGGAGTACAGGAACACGGAGGCGAACGCGGCGCCCATGGCGATCTCGTAGGAGATCATCTGGGCGCAGGAGCGCAGGCCGCCGAGGAGCGGGTAGGTGGAGCCGGAGCTCCATCCGGCGAGGACGATGCCGTAGATGCCGACGGAGGCGACCGCGAGGATGTAGAGCATCGCGATCGGCAGGTCGGTGAGCTGCATCGTGGTGCGGTGGCCGAAGATGGAGATCTCGTTGTCGGCCGGGCCGAACGGGATGACCGCGATGGCCATGAACGCCGGGATCGCCGCGACGATCGGCGCAAGGACGTAGACGACCTTGTCGGCGCGTTTGACGACGACGTCTTCCTTGAGCATCAGTTTGATGCCGTCGGCGAGCGACTGGAGCATGCCCCAGGGACCGTGCCGGTTGGGGCCGATGCGCAGCTGCATCCAGGCGACGACCTTGCGCTCCATGACGATGGAGATCAGCACGGTCACCATCAGGAAGGCGAAGCAGAAGACCGCCTTGAGGACGACCAGCCACCAGGGGTCGCGGCCGAACATGGAGAGGTCTTCAGCGGCGAGGTACGGGCTCATGCCTCCACCTCCTTGGGTGCCTCACCGGCGGTACCCGCCGGGCCGATGCGGACGAGGGAGCCGGGCAGCGCCCCGGTGTCGGAGGCGACGCCGCCGCCGGCCGAGTTCAGCGGGAGCCAGACCACGCGGTCGGGCATCTCGGTGATCCTGAGCGGGAGTTCGACGGTGCCGGCGCCCGCGGTGACGGCGATGAGGCCGCCGTCCTCGACGCCCGCCTCGGCGGCGGTCGCCGCGGACACGCGCGCGTGGGCGGCGTGCCGGGTGCCTGCCAGTGCGTCGTCGCCGTCCTGGAGGACGCCCTGGTCGAGGAGGAGCCGGTGCCCGGCGAGCACGGCCTCCCCGGCGGCGGGCCTGGGCAGCGAGGCCGCCGTCTCCAGGGGTGCGCAGGCCTTGGGTCCGTCCCAGGCGGCGAGCCGGTCCAGTTCCGCCCGCGCGGTGCGCAGGTCGGGCAGGCCGAGGTGGACGTCCATGGCGTCGGCGAGCATCTGCAGCACGCGCGCGTCGGTGGGCGGCAGCCGCCGGGTCATCTGCTCGGGCTTGAGGGCGGCCTCGAAGAGACGCGCCCGGCCTTCCCAGTTGAGGAAGGTGCCGGCCTTCTCGGCGACCGCGGCGACCGGCAGGACGACGTCGGCGTGCTCGGTGACCTCGCTGGGCCGCAGCTCCAGCGAGACCAGGAAGCCGACGGCTTCGAGTGCCGCACGCGCGCGTGCCGGGTCGGGCAGGTCGGCGACCTCTACGCCGGCGACCAGCAGGGCGGACAGTTCGCCGCGGGCGGCGGCCTCGACGATCTGGCCGGTGTCGCGGCCGTAGCGGAGCGGGAGTTCGGAGACGCCCCAGGCGGCGGCGACCTCCTCACGCGCGCGTGGGTCGGTGGCCGGGCGGCCGCCCGGCAGCAGCGACGGCAGCGCACCCGCCTCGAGCGCGCCGCGTTCACCGGCCCGGCGGGGGATCCACACCAGCTGGGCGCCGGTGGCGGTGGCGGCCCGTACGGCGGCGGTGAGGCCGCCGGCGACCGACGCCAGCCGTTCCCCTACGACGATCACCGCGCCCTCGGAGCGCAGCGACTCGGCGGCCCGGGTGCCGGACTCCTCCAGGCCGACTCCGCTCGCGAGTGCGTCCAGCCACTCGGTCTCGGTGCCTGGTGCGGCCGGCAGCAGCGTGCCCCCCGCCTTCTCCAGCCCGCGTGTGGCGTACGTGGCGAGGGAGAACACCTGCTGCTTGTGCTTGCGCCAGGCCTTGCGCAGCCGCAGGAAGACGCCGGGCGCCTCCTCTTCCGACTCGAACCCGACGAGGAGGACGGCGGGTGCCTTCTCCAGGGAGGTGTAGGTGACGCCCGTACCGTCCAGGTCGCGGCCGCGGCCCGCCACCCGTGCGGCCAGGAAGTCGGCCTCCTCGCTGGTGTGCACGCGCGCGCGGAAGTCGATGTCGTTGGTGTCGAGGGCCACGCGCGCGAACTTGCTGTACGCGTAGGCGTCCTCGACGGTGAGCCGGCCACCGGTGAGGACGCCGGCCCGGGAGCGGGCGGCGGCCAGGCCCCGGGCGGCGGCTTCGAGGGCCTCCGGCCAGGAGGCGGCTTCGAGGACCCCCTGGGCATTGCGGACCAGCGGGGTCTCCAGGCGGTCCTTCTGCTGCGTGTACCGGAACGCGAAGCGTCCCTTGTCGCAGATCCACTCCTCGTTGACCTCGGGGTCGTCGGCGGCGAGCCGCCGCATGACCTTGCCGCGCCGGTGGTCGGTGCGGGTGGCACAGCCGCCCGAGCAGTGCTCGCACACGGACGGCGAGGAGATCAGGTCGAAGGGCCGGGAGCGGAAGCGGTACGCCGCCGAGGTGAGAGCGCCGACCGGGCAGATCTGGATGGTGTTCCCGGAGAAGTACGACTCGAACGGGTCGCCCTCGCCGGTGCCGACCTGCTGCAGCGCGCCGCGCTCCAGGAGTTCGATCATCGGGTCGCCGGCGACCTGGTTGGAGAACCGGGTGCAGCGGGCGCACAGCACGCACCGTTCGCGGTCCAGGAGCACCTGGGTGGAGATCGGGACGGGCTTCTCGTAGGTGCGCTTGCGGCCCTCGAAGCGGGACTCGGCGTTGCCGTGCGACATGGCCTGGTTCTGCAACGGGCACTCGCCGCCCTTGTCGCAGACCGGGCAGTCCAGCGGGTGGTTGATGAGCAGCAGCTCCATCACGCCGTGCTGGGCCTTCTCGGCGACGGGCGAGGTGAGGTGAGTCTTAACCACCATCCCGTCCGTACAGGTGATCGTGCAGGAGGCCATGGGCTTGCGCTGGCCCTCGACCTCGACGATGCACTGGCGGCAGGCGCCGGCCGGGTCCAGCAGGGGGTGGTCGCAGAAGCGCGGGATCTCGATGCCGAGCTGTTCGGCGGCACGGATGACCAGGGTGCCCTTGGGCACGCTGATCTCGATGCCGTCGATCGTCAGCGTGACGAGGTCCTCCGGCGGGACCGCCGCCGTTCCCCCTGAGGAGGGGGAACTCGTGGTCACGGTCATGCGTTCACCTCCGGGCGGTCCGCCCAGGCCGTCGACTTGGCCGGGTCGAAGGGGCAGCCCCGGCCCGTGATGTGCTGTTCGTACTCCTCGCGGAAGTACTTGAGCGAGGAGAAGATCGGGGACGCCGCGCCGTCGCCGAGGGCGCAGAAGGACTTGCCGTTGATGTTGTCGGCGATGTCGTTCAGCTTGTCGAGGTCGGACATCACGCCCTTGCCGGCCTCGATGTCGCGGAGCAACTGCACGAGCCAGTAGGTGCCTTCGCGGCAGGGGGTGCACTTGCCGCAGGACTCGTGGGCGTAGAACTCGGTCCAGCGGGTGACGGCGCGCACCACGCAGGTGGTCTCGTCGAAGCACTGGAGTGCCTTGGTGCCGAGCATGGAGCCCGCGGCGCCCACCCCTTCGTAGTCGAGGGGGACGTCGAGGTGCTCGTCGGTGAACATGGGCGTCGAGGAGCCGCCCGGGGTCCAGAACTTCAGGCGGTGGCCCGGCCGCATCCCGCCGCTCATGTCTAGGAGCTGGCGCAGGGTGATGCCGAGCGGTGCCTCGTACTGGCCGGGGCTCGCGACGTGGCCGCTGAGGGAGTAGAGCGTGAAGCCGGGCGACTTCTCGCTCCCCATCGACCTGAACCATTCCTTGCCCTTGTGGAGGATGGCGGGAACCGAGGCGATGGACTCGACGTTGTTCACAACAGTCGGGCAGGCATAGAGCCCTTCGACGGCAGGGAAGGGGGGACGCAGTCGCGGTTGACCGCGGCGGCCTTCGAGCGAGTCGAGCAGTGCGGTCTCCTCACCGCAGATGTACGCGCCGGCGCCGGCGTGCACGGTGAGCTGCAGGTCGAGTCCGCTGCCGAGGATGTTCTCGCCGAGGTAGCCGGCCGCGTAGGCCTCGCGCACGGCCTCGTGCAACCGCCGCAGGACGGGGACGACTTCACCACGCAGGTAGATGAAGGCATGCGACGACCGGATGGCGTAGCACGCGATCACGATGCCCTCGATGAGGCTGTGCGGGTTGGCGAACAGGAGCGGGATGTCCTTGCAGGTCCCGGGCTCCGATTCGTCGGCGTTGACAACTAGATAGTGCGGTTTGCCGTCTCCCTGCGGAATGAACTGCCACTTCATCCCGGTGGGGAATCCCGCGCCGCCGCGGCCGCGCAGTCCGGACTCCTTGACGTAGGCGATCAGGTCGTCCGGTGACATGGCGAGCGCCTTGCGGAGCCCCTCGTATCCCTCGTGCCTCCGGTAGACGTCGAGCGTCCAGGACCGGTCCTCGTCCCAGAAGGCCGACAGCACGGGTGCGAGCAGCTTCTCGGGGCTGGTGTCCTTGAGGTCGGGTACCACCGTCATCACTCCCCCTCCTCGGCGGCAGTCCCTGCCGGGTGCGACGGGTCGGAGGCCGAGGTCTCCTGCGGTGCGTCATGGGAACTGAGGTGCTCGGCCGGCGACGGCTCGTGCGCCGACCGGTCCTGCCGGTCCGGCGCTCCCTCCTGCGGACCTCCGCGCGGATGGACCACGCGCGCGGGTGCGGCCTCACCCCTTGCCAGGCGGAGGCCCACCAGCGACGCGGGTCCCGCACTCCCGCCCTCCTCCACGGCTCCGGGCCGCTCGTCGGGGAAGCCGGCCAGGATCCGCGCGGTCTCCTTGAAGGTGCACAGCCGGGCGCCGCGGGTGGGCTCAACGTCCCGGCCCGCGCGCAGGTCGTCGACGAGGCGTTTGGCGCTGGCCGGGGTCTGGTTGTCGAAGAACTCCCAGTTGACCATCACGACGGGCGCGAAGTCGCAGGCCGCGTTGCACTCGATGTGCTCCAGGGTGACCTTGCCGTCGCCGGTGGTCTCGCCGTTGCCGACGCCCAGGTGCTCCTGGAGGGTCTCGAAGATCGCGTCGCCGCCCATGACCGCGCACAGCGTGTTGGTGCAGACGCCCACCTGGTAGTCGCCGGAGGGCTTGCGCCGGTACATGGTGTAGAAGGTGGCGACGGCGGTGACCTCGGCCGTGGTCAGCTCCAGGACGTCCGCGCAGAACTGCATCCCGGTGCGCGTGACGTGCCCTTCCTCCGCCTGCACGAGGTGCAGCAACGGCAGCAGGGCGGACCGGGAGTCGGGGTAGCGGGCGACGATGTCGCGCGCGTCCGCCTCCAGGCGGGCCCGGACGTCGTCCGGGTAGGCGGGCGCGGGCAGCTCGGGCATGCCCAGGCTGATTCCGCGCTCCGAGGAAGAAGTGGTCACCGGTCGACGCCTCCCATCACGGGGTCGATGGACGCGACGGCGACGATGACGTCGGCGACCTGGCCGCCCTCGCACATCGCCGCCATGGCCTGCAGGTTGGTGAAGGACGGGTCGCGGAAGTGGACCCGGTAGGGACGGGTGCCGCCGTCGGACACGGCGTGCACGCCGAGCTCGCCCTTGGGTGACTCGACGGCCGTGTAGGCCTGGCCGGGCGGGACCCGGAAGCCCTCGGTGACGAGCTTGAAGTGGTGGATCAGGGCCTCCATGGAGGTGCCCATGATCTTCTTGATGTGGTCGAGGGAGTTGCCGAGTCCGTCCGGCCCGAGGGCGAGCTGGGCGGGCCAGGCGATCTTCTTGTCGGCGACCATGACCGGCCCGGGCTGGAGCCGGTCCAGGCACTGCTCGACGATCCCGAGCGACTGGCGCATCTCCTCCAGGCGGACCAGGAAGCGGCCGTAGGCGTCGCAGGTGTCGGCGGTCGGGATCTCGAAGTCGTACGTCTCGTAGCCGCAGTAGGGCTGTGCCTTGCGCAGGTCGTGCGGCAGGCCCGCGGCACGCAGGATCGGTCCGGTGGCGCCGAGGGCCATGCAGCCGGCCAGGTCGAGGTAGCCGATGTCCTGCATGCGGGCCTTGAAGATGGGGTTCCCGGTGGCGAGCTTGTCGTACTCCGGGAGGTTCTTGCGCATCTTCTTCACGAACTCGCGGATCTGGTCGACGGCGCCGGGCGGCAGGTCCTGGGCGAGGCCGCCGGGGCGGATGTACGCGTGGTTCATCCGCAGGCCGGTGATGAGTTCGTAGAGATCGAGAATCATTTCACGATCACGGAAGCCGTAGATCATGATCGTGGTGGCGCCGAGTTCCATGCCGCCGGTGGCGATGCACACCAGGTGGGAGGAGAGCCGGTTGAGCTCCATCAGGAGCACCCTGATGATGCTGGCGCGCTCGCTGATCTGGTCCTCGATGCCGAGGAGCTTCTCGACGGCGAGACAGTAGCCGGTCTCGTTGAAGAAGGACGTCAGGTAGTCCATGCGCGTCACGAACGTGGTGCCCTGCGTCCACGTCCGGAACTCGAGGTTCTTCTCGATGCCGGTGTGCAGGTAGCCGATGCCGCAGCGGGCCTCGGTGACCGTCTCGCCGTCGATCTCCAGGATGAGGCGGAGCACTCCATGGGTGGACGGGTGCTGGGGACCCATGTTGACGACGATGCGCTCGTCGTCGGCGCGGGCCGCGGACTGGACGATCTCGTCCCAGTCGCCGCCGGTGACCGTGTAGACGGTGCCCTCGGTGGTTTCGCGGGCGGCTGCTGACTGTGTGCTCACGAGTACGACCTCCGCTGGTCCGGAGCCGGGATCTGGGCGCCCTTGTACTCGACGGGGATGCCGCCGAGGGGGTAGTCCTTGCGCTGCGGATGGCCCTGCCAGTCGTCCGGCATCATGATCCGCGTCAGGGCCGGGTGACCGTCGAAGACGATCCCGAAGAAGTCGTAGGTCTCGCGTTCGTGCCAGTCGTTGGTCGGATAGACGGAGACCAGGGACGGGATGTGCGGGTCGGCGTCCGGGGCGCTGACCTCCAGGCGGATCAGCCGGTTGTGGGTGATCGAGCGCAGGTGGTAGACGGCGTGCAGCTCGCGGCCCTTGTCGTGCAGGTAGTGGACGCCGCTGACGCCGGTGCACAGTTCGAAGCGCAGGGCGGGGTCGTCGCGCAGGGTGCGGGCGACGCGCGGCAGGTGCTCGCGTTCGATGTGGAAGGTGAGTTCGCCGCGGTCGACGACCGTCTTCTCGATGGCGTTGTCCGGGAGCAGTCCCTGCTCCTCCAGCGCGCCCTCCAGTTCGTCGGCGACCTCGTCGAACCAGCCGCCGTAGGGGCGGGTGGCCGGTCCCGGGAGGCGCACCGAGCGGACCAGGCCGCCGTAGCCGGAGGTGTCGCCGCCGTTGTTGGCGCCGAACATGCCGCGCTGGACGCGGATCTCCTCTCCGCCCTGGCCGCGCTGACCCGGGAGGTTGTCGGCGGCCAGGTCCTTCTCGGGGTTGACCCCGTTGTGGCCGTTCGCGTCGCTCACCGCAGCAGCCCCTTCATCTCGATCGTGGGCAGGGCCTTGAGCGCCGCCTCCTCCGCCTCCCGGGCCGCTTCCTTCGCGTTGACGCCGAGCTTGGAGGTCTGGATCTTCTGGTGGAGCTTGAGGATCGCGTCCATCAGCATCTCGGGGCGCGGCGGGCAGCCCGGCAGGTAGATGTCGACGGGGACGATGTGGTCGACGCCCTGGACGATCGCGTAGTTGTTGAACATGCCGCCCGAGGACGCGCAGACGCCCATGGAGATCACCCACTTGGGATTGGGCATCTGGTCGTAGACCTGCCTGAGCACCGGCGCCATCTTCTGGCTGACCCGGCCGGCGACGATCATGAGGTCGGCCTGGCGGGGTGAGCCGCGGAAGACCTCCATGCCGAAGCGGGCCAGGTCGTAGCGGCCGGCGCCGGTGGTCATCATCTCGATGGCGCAGCAGGCGAGGCCGAAGGTGGCGGGGAAGACGGACGCCTTGCGCACCCAGCCCGCGGCCTGCTCGACGGTGGTCAGCAGGAAGCCGCTCGGCAGCTTTTCTTCGAGTCCCATGTCCAAAGACCCCTCAGTCCCATTCCAGGCCGCCGCGTCGCCAGACGTATGCGTAGGCGACGAAGACGGTGAGCACGAAGAGCAGCATCTCCACGAGCCCGAAAACACCCAGGGCGTCGAAGGTGACGGCCCACGGGTAGAGGAAGACGATCTCGATGTCGAAGACGATGAAGAGCATCGCCGTCAGGTAGTACTTGATCGGGAAACGCCCGCCCCCGGCCGGCGTGGGGGTCGGCTCGATACCGCACTCGTAGGCTTCGAGCTTGGCGCGGTTGTACCGCTTCGGACCGATCAGCGTGGCCATGACCACGGAGAAGATCGCAAAGCCTGCCCCGAGGGCTCCCAGTACGAGGATGGGCGCATAGGCGTTCACCGCTCCTCGCTCCTCTCAGTCGGCACTGACTGGTGGCGGTTCGGATCGGGCTCCCCACCTGCCTCGTCCGTCCCGCGAACCCCGCGCGTCCCGGGCGAAGATCGCGAACATGTGAAGCAGGTCACAAGCCCAACTGCCTCGCATCTTATGCCCGCCGCTCTGTGATCTGCGACACGGGGTATTCCACAAGCTTTGTGATCTCCACCACCTGACGATCGATCATGAAGTCGGATGAGTGGTGATCTTCGTACGCGAAGCGTTCAGCTGATCACCAGAAGTGACAATTTCGATCGTTGATGCAGACCAGGCGGGGTGCCGGGTGGGCGTCTCCATATCAAGAGGGTTCCCCTGCATGCAAATTCGCCATGGACGGGACCCCTTGATAGTGAGCCGCATTCACACATCGGGGGGAGGTTCGGTGGCCGATGTGGACGCGTGCACGCGTTCACGAACCCGGACGCGCGAGACGCGCCCCCACCGGTAACCGTTCCGTGACCTCCGCCACATCCGTGAGGGGCGTGTGAGAACGGGGCTTGGCCAACCATCCCGACCGATGGTAGGCGGAGGGCAATCCGGACGTAACAGCGAAAGAACGTGATCACGGGCTTGATCACAGGAGTCCGCAATGTCCGTTAAGGCGTCAATAAAGAAAGACGCGCGAAGGATTTGGCGTCTCGATTGAGCAACTGTGGCGCAGCACACGTTTCTTGTAGATATGAAGGAGCCCCTGATACCGGTTGTTCCCATGTCCCACACCGCTCACATACGCAGCCACCGGAAATCCCGCCGCAGCGCGACGACAAGCATCGCCGTGCGCGCCGGAGTTGCCAGTGGCGTCCTCGGCATGGCAGCGGCGGGCGCGGCCTCGGCGAGTGCCGCCGAACCCGTGACGCAGACGCTCGAACTGCCCACCCTGACGGCCGATCTGGCCACCCAGGTGGCCCAGTCCGCCGACGCCACGCAGCAGGCCGCGGCGAACTACACCCTCCAGGCCGAGCGCGACGCGGCCGCCGCAAATGCCGCGAAGCAGGCCAAGGCGGACCTCGCCGAGGCGAAGCAGAAGGCCGAGGCCAAGAAGAAGAAGGCCGAGGAGGCCCGCAAGGCCGCCGCTGAGCGCGCCGCCTCGCGCAGCGCCGAGCGGACCACGCTCAGTGTCTCCACGGGCTCCAGCGCCTCCACGAGCACGTCCACGGCGACCGGTTCGGCGGCCGCGGTGGTCGCCTTCGTGAAGGCACAGATCGGCGACGCGTACGTCTCCGGCGGCACGGGCCCCAACTCGTGGGACTGCTCTGGCCTCGTCCAGGCCGCCTTCAAGTCGGTCGGCGTCAGCCTGCCGCGCGTCTCCCAGGACCAGTCGACGCAGGGCACCCAGGTCTCGCTGAGCAACCTCCAGCCCGGCGACATCCTCTATTGGGGCAGCGCCGGCAGCGCGTACCACGTGGCGGTGTACGTGGGCGACGGCATGTTCGTGGGCGCGCAGAACCCCTCCAGCGGCGTCGGTGAGCACCCGCTGTCGTACGACCCGCCGACCGGCGCGGTGCGGGTGCTCTGACAACCCGGGCAACCGAGACAACTCAGGCATCGCACAAGCACGGTAGGGCCGCAGCCGCTCGGGGGCAGCGGCCCTTCCGGCGCGCCCGCCCGGCGACGGACCACCCCCTCCGCGGGCCACCTCCTCTGCAGGTCACCCCCTCCGCAGGTCACCTCCTGCACGGATCGCCCCCTCCGCGCCGGCCGTCCTTCTCCCGGTTTTCCACAGGCGCAGGCCCTGGCGAGGGTTTTCCACAGGCCCGCCCGTGATCCGGAGACTCCTGGGATGCTCGGTGCAGGCCGCTCGCACACGGCGCGGCGGCCCCGAGATCCGAGAAGGAGACACCGCGATGCCACGCGTCTTCGTCCAGGGCGATCCCATGGACCACTACCCCCGGCACGCCCCCGAGGCCCGGCGCGGTTCGGTGCGCCGGATCACCGAGACCGGTGAGGACGTCCTGCACAAGCCGTGCCGGGACGTCACCGAGTTCGGCCCCGACCTCGCCGCGCTCATCGACGACATGTTCCGCACCATGTACATCGCCGAGGGAGCCGGCCTCGCGGCGAACCAAGTCGGGGTCGACCTGCGGCTGTTCGTGTACGACTGCCCCGACGACGACGGTGTCCGACATGTCGGGCACATCGTCAACCCCGTCCTCGAGGCACCGGACCCGAGCGAGCGGCGACTGATCGACGAGGGCGAGGGGTGCCTGTCGGTGCCGGGGGCGATGATGGACGTACCGCGGCCGGACCGGGCGATCGTGCACGGGCAGGACAAGGACGGCAATCCGCTCACCATCGAGGGAACAGGATATTTCGCCCGCTGCCTGGCGCACGAGACCGACCATGTGAACGGACGCGTGTATCTCGACCGGTTGACCGGGCGGGAGCGGAAGGAAGCGCTGCGGCAGATGGCGGACCGGCGGGAGGACGTCTACGCCCGCCGGGCCGCCAACATCGAGGCGATCGGCTCCTAGGAGCGGTCAGGCCTTCGGGGCCGCCTTGCTCAGGCCGTTGATGATGCGGTCCATCGCGTCGCCGCCGGTCGGGTCGGTGAGGTTCGCAAGGAGCTTCAGGGTGAACTTCATCAGCAGCGGGTGGGTCAGGCCGCGCTGGGCGGCGATCTGCATGACCTTCGGGTTGCCGATGAGCTTCACGAAGGCGCGGCCCAGCGTGTAGTAGCCGCCGTAGGTGTCCTTGAGGACGCGCGGGTAGCGCTGCAGGGCCAGCTCGCGCCCGCTGGGCGTGGACCGCGCGTGGGCCTGGACGATGACGTCGGCGGCGATCTGGCCGGACTCCATGGCGTAGGCGATGCCCTCGCCGTTGAAGGGGTTCACCAGGCCGCCGGCGTCACCGACGAGGAGGAGACCGCGGGTGTAGTGGGGCTGGCGGTTGAAGGCCATGGGGAGGGCGGCGCCGCGGATCGGGCCGGTCATGTTCTCGGGGGTGTAGCCCCAGTCCTCGGGCATGGACGCGCACCAGGCCTTGAGGACCTCGCGCCAGTCCAGTTCCTTGAAGGCGTCGGAGGTGTTCAGGACGCCGAGACCCACGTTGGAGGTGCCGTCGCCCATGCCGAAGATCCAGCCGTAGCCGGGAAGGAGGCGGTCCTGGGGGCCGCGGCGGTCCCAGAGTTCCAGCCACGACTCCAGGTAGTCGTCCTCGTGACGGGGGGAGGTGAAATAGGTCCGGACGGCCACGCCCATCGGGCGGTCCTCGCGGCGGTGCAGGCCCATCGCGAGGGAGAGCCGGGTGGAGTTGCCGTCGGCGGCCACGACGAGCGGGGCGTGGAAGGTGACTTCGCGCTTCTCCTCGCCGAGCTTGGCGTGCACGCCGGTGATCCGGCCGGTGCGGTCGTCGACGATCGGGGCGCCGACGTTGCAGCGCTCGTAGAGGCGGGCGCCCGCCTTCTGCGCCTGGCGGGCGAGCTGTTCGTCGAAGTCGTCGCGTTTGCGGACCAGGCCGTAGTCGGGGAAGGAGGCGAGATCCGGCCAGTCGAGCTGGAGGCGGGTGCCGCCGCCGATGATGCGCAGGCCCTTGTTGCGCAGCCAGCCGGCCTCCTCGGAGATGTCGATGCCCATGGCGACCAGCTGTTTCACCGCGCGCGGGGTGAGTCCGTCGCCGCACACCTTCTCGCGCGGGAACTCGGTCTTCTCCAGCAGGAGTACGTCAAGGCCGGACTTGGCGAGGTGGTAGGCCGTCGTGGAGCCGGCTGGCCCCGCGCCGACGACGATGACATCGGCGGTGTTTTCGGAGAGGGGCTCGGTCACGGCGGGGGCTCCCCAAGGCTCGAAATCTGCGTGCCGACCGGCACTGGACATGGGCAGTCTATTCAGCGGTACTGATCACCCTGCTGAAGGGCTGCCCCTGTGAACCGAGCTCTCCCCGCGGTACGGCTGCGTGTACCCACGCACGAGGACGCGTTCGCCTGGCACCGGGTCTTCGACGACCCCGAGGTCATGGAGTTCCACGGCGGCAGGGCCGCCGAGCTGTCCGTCTACGAGGAGCTCACCGCCCGCCAACGCCGGCACGACGCGGAGCTCGGCTTCTGCCTGTGGACGATGACCGACGAGGCCGGGCAGGTCATCGGGTTCACCGGCGCCCAGCCGTGGGCGCCGGACTGGGGGCCCAGGGGTGAGATCGAGATCGGCTGGCGGCTCGGGCGGGCCCACTGGGGCAAGGGGTACGTGACGGCGGCGGCGCACATGACGCTGGGGCGGCTGCGGGCGGCGGGCGTGCCGGCGGTGGTCGCGATGGTGCGGCCGGGCAACGAGCGGTCCGTCGCGGTGACCCGGCGCCTCGGGATGGAACTGCGGGAGACGTTCCCGCACCCGCGTCTGCCGGAGGAGGCGCTCTGCTTCCGGCTCGACCTGCGCGGCGACAGGTCAGTCGATTACGCAGAGTAGCAATCTGCTACAGAAAGACACTTTGCGCTTCCGGCCGCCACACGTCGGGGGTTACCCTTCCAGTATCGCTGGGGGTGACATCTGTGCATATAACACCCAAAACACCCGAAGTGCGCGTGCCACGGCTGGTCGGGCTGATGGCCGTGGACGCGCGCGAGACCGCCCGGTCGCGGGGTCTGTTCCTCAACGCGCCGGACCGGCCCGACTTCCATCTCACGGTCGTCGACTACGTCGTGCGCCAGTTCCCGCAGCCCGGTGCCGAGGTGCCGCGGGACTCGATGGTGTACGTGTGGTTCGACTTCGGTGACGGGGAGGGCGGCGGGGGCGTGCGCGAGCCACGCATCCCACGGCCGCCCAGGGGCGGACTGCAACGGGAGCTGGACCAGCCCGGGGACAACACGTTCGAGGTGAGCAGCCTGTGAGTCCCCGGTCGGGGCTCAGGCCTCCTTGAAGCCCCGGTGCAGGGCGACGATCCCGCCGGTGAGGTTGCGCCAGGCCACCTTCGACCAGCCCGCCGCGCGCAGCCGGCCGGCCAGCGCGGGCTGGTCGGGCCAGGCGCGGATGGACTCGGCGAGGTAGACGTAGGCGTCCGGGTTGGAGGAGACGGCGCGGGCGACCGGCGGCAGGGCGCGCATGAGGTACTCGGTGTAGACGGTCCGGAAGGGCGCCCAGGTCGGGTGCGAGAACTCGCAGATCACGACCCGCCCGCCGGGCCGCGTCACCCGGTACATCTCGCGCAGGGCCGCGTCGGTGTCCTGGACGTTGCGCAGGCCGAAGGAGATCGTCACGGCGTCGAAGGTGTCGTCCCCGAACGGCAGCCGGGTGGCGTCCCCGGCGGTGAAGGGCATCCAGGCGTTGCGCCGCTTGCCGACCTGGAGCATGCCCAGGGAGAAGTCGCAGGGCACGACGTAGGCGCCGGCCCTGACGAACGGCTGGGAGGAGGTACCCGTGCCGGCCGCCAGGTCCAGGATCTTCTGCGCGGGGCGCGCGTCAACCGCCCTGGCGACCTCCTTCCGCCACTGCCGGTCCTGGCCGAGCGACAGGACGTCGTTGGTCAGGTCGTACCGTTCCGCCACGTCGTCGAACATCGAGGCGACTTCGTGCGGCTGCTTGTTCAGGGAAGCGCGGGTCACGCTCGCCATTCTTGCAGCACGTCCTCAGGGGAGACGCTTCGGCTTCTTCTTCGCGGCCATGTCCTCCACCCAGCCGCACGCCACGACGAACACCGCGATCAGGATCCAGCCGACGCCGAACATGAACCACTGGCTGTCCAGCGGGAGCCATTTCTCGAACGCGGGCACGTTCCACATCTGGTCGATCAGCGGGACCGCGAGGACCAGGGCGACCTCGTGCCAGAGGTGGATCGTCACCGCGCGGGTTGAAGACCCTGACCGTCCGGTCGAGCTTCCGGTGACGGGTCAGCCAGGGCAAATCGACCGTGAAGTGATCCTTGGCCCACACATCAGCAGCATCACGAAACGGCCGACCAAAACGCCTGCGCGAGGGGATTCTCGTCCAGGTCTGGTGCCGAAGCGTGGCAGAAGAGGTATGCCGAGGACGGCGAGCCAGGCCGAGACGTCCTCGTTGTCCTACGCGAAGGAGGTGCGGGCCTTCGCCGAGAAGGAGGGGGACGCGTGGGTGTCGATGTGGTCGACGTTCCGGGACGTGCGGTGTGAGAGCGGGGCTGCTTCGCGGGACGACGCCGCGACGAACTGCACTGGGGTGAAGCAGAGTTCGGGGGCGTTCGGGGAGGCGTTCGCCGATTGGGCGTTGTGTGCGGGGCGGTGAGGGTTGATCGCGCAGTCCCCCGCGCCCCCGCGCCCCCGCGCCCCCGCGCCCCCGCGCCCCCGCGCCCCCGCGCCCCCGCGCCCCCGCGCCCCCGCGAGCCTACTAGCGCCGTCTGTGGACAAGGCGCCCGGCGCACACCGTGGCGATGCACTCCCCCGCCTCGTCGAACACCGCCAGATCGGCCCGGGCCGTCGGCACGATCGTCGGTGGCGAGGGCGTACCCGGGACGACCGCCACGTCGTTGCGGTCGGCCGCCGCCCTCAGTTCGGGTGAGTCGACGTACTGCTTCATGACGGCGGCCGCCCCCAGCTTCAGTACGGCGTGCACGCGCTCCCGTGGGCTCGGGGCGTCCGGGAGGGGGGCCTCGTGGATGCGGGCGGGGCCCAGGGCGTTGCCCGGCCAGGTACGGACCCGCGCCCGCGGGAAGCGTGCGCGCAGGTCCTCGTACGGTCCGAACGCGGCGATCCTGTCCTGTACGACGGCCACCGCGCCGTTCTCCACCGGCTCGGCGTCCCAGCTGACGAAGACCTGGTCCGCCGTGTGAATCGTCTCCACCCGTAGGTCAGTTGGAGGCGAGGAGCTTCAGCTCGGGGTGGGCGGTGCCACCCTCGATCGCCGTCGAGGAGATGTGGGACATCACCCGCTCGTCGACCGGGTCGTTCGCCGGGTCGTCGTGGACCACGAGGTGCTCGTACGTCGTGGCGCGCTGCGCCGGGACGCGGCCCGCCTTGCGGATCAGGTCGATGATCTCCAGGCGGTTGGAGCGGTGCTTGGCGCCGGCGGAGGAGACGACGTTCTCCTCCAGCATGATCGAGCCGAGGTCGTCCGCGCCGTAGTGGAGCGAGAGCTGGCCGACCTCCTTGCCGGTCGTCAGCCAGGAGCCCTGGATGTGGGCGACGTTGTCCATGAACAGGCGGGCGATCGCGATCATCCGCAGGTACTCGAAGAGCGTGGCCTGCGTGCGGCCCTTCAGGTGGTTGTTCTCGGGCTGGTAGGTGTACGGGATGAAGGCGCGGAAGCCGCCCGTCCGGTCCTGGACGTCCCGGATCATGCGCAGGTGCTCGATGCGCTCGGCGTTGGTCTCGCCGGTGCCCATGAGCATGGTCGACGTGGACTCGACGCCCAGCCGGTGCGCTGTCTCCATGATCTCCAGCCAGCGCTCGCCGCTCTCCTTGAGGGGCGCGATGGCCTTGCGGGGGCGCGCGGGGAGCAGCTCGGCGCCGGCGCCGGCGAAGGAGTCGAGACCGGCCTCGTGGATGCGGGTGATGGCCTCCTCGACGGAGACGCCGGAGATCCGGGCCATGTGCTCGACCTCGGAGGCGCCCAGGGAGTGGATCACCAGCTGCGGGAACGCGTCCTTGATCGCCTTGAAGTGCTTCTCGTAGTACTCGACGCCGTAGTCCGGGTGGTGGCCGCCCTGGAACATGATCTGGGTGCCGCCCAGTTCGACCGTCTCCGCGCAGCGGCGCAGGATGTCGTCGAGGTCGCGGGTCCAGCCCTTGGCGGTGTCCTTGGGGGCAGCGTAGAAGGCGCAGAACTTGCACGCCGTGACGCACACGTTCGTGTAGTTGATGTTCCGCTCGATGATGTACGTCGCGATGTGCTCGGTGCCGGCGTACCGGCGGCGGCGTACGGCGTCGGCGGCGGCGCCCAGCGCGTGCAGCGGGGCGTCGCGGTAGAGGTCGAGCGCCTCTTCCGGGGTGATCCGCCCACCGGCAGCGGCACGGTCGAGGACGGACTGCAGGTCGGCCTTCTCGGTCACCGGGCGCGTCCCTTTCGTAATGGCTTGTGGACGGACCGAACCAGCCTACGCCAGCCCCGCGCCCGCCCTTCGAACGGCCCGGCCTCAGGCCGTGTACGCCCCCACCAGCAGTCCCGCGAACGCTCCCGCGATCAGGAACGGCCCGAACGCGATCGCCGTCTTGCGCCCGGCCCGCCGTACGGCGACGAGCGCACCGCCGTACAGCGCGCCCAGCAGGAACCCGGCGAAGGTGCCGAGCAGCACGGTGGGCCAGCCGTACCAGCCGAGGACGGCGCCCGTGCCCAGGGCGAGCTTGACGTCACCGAAGCCCATGCCGCCCGGGTTGACGAGGAAGAGGACGAAGTAGGCGCCGGCCAGGGCGAGGGCCGCGTAGAGGGAGGTGAGCCAGTCGCCGGCGTGCTCGGGGAGCAGGGCGGCCACGCCGAGGAGGGCGAGGGCGGCGGCCGCCAGGGGGAGGGTGAGGGGGTCGGGGAGGCGCTGCACCCGGAAGTCGACCACCGCGAGCAGGACGCCGACGGGGGCCAGGAGCAGCCAGACGGCGAGTTCGGGGCGGGTGCCGGTGGCGAGGGCGAGGGCGGCGCAGACGGTGGCGGTGGCGAGGGCGAGAGCGAGGGAGGTGGGTGCGGGTGCGTGGGTGGTTGCGGTTTCGGGGTTCCCACCCGCACCGACCGTGCGACTTTCGTCGCCGGGTGCGGGTGTCCCCTGTGGGCCGCTCTCGCCGTCGGCGGCGGCCGGTTCGTGGGCAGTGGGTTCGGCGGCAACCGGTTCGTGGGCAGTCGGCTCAGCGGCAGCCGGTTCGTGGGCAGTCGGCTCAGCGGCAGCCGGATCTTGAGCAGTCGGCTCAGCGGCAGCCAGTTCCTGAGCAGTCGGCTCAGCGGCAGCCAGTTCCTGAGCAGTCGGCTCAGCGGCAGCCAGTTCCTGAGCAGTCGGCTCAGCGGCAGCCAGTTCCTGAGCAGTCGGCTCAGCGGCAGCCGGATCTTGAGCAGTCGGCTCAGCGGCGTGGGGTTCGGCGGCCGTCGTCGCGCAGGCGCCGCAGGGCACGCGGCCCAGCCAGCCGTTGACGGGGTGGCCGGCGGGGCACTGGGCGCGCCACTGCTCCCCCGCCGGTACCGAGAAGCGGTACGCGGCGCGGGGCAGCAGGGACCCGGCCGTCGCGCCCCAGAGGGCGGCGGCGGCCGGGAGGGCGACGTCGAGGGCGGTGGTCATCCGGTGGCGGCGGCGCCGTCGCGCCAGGTGGGGAGGAGTTCGTCGAGGAGGGCCTCGGTGCGCGGGGGCAGGCCGCGTGCGCCGCTGCGGGCGATCAGGTCGGCGGCGAGGGCGCGCAGCCGGTCCGGGTCGCCGGTGGCGTGCGTGGCGCGCAGCAGCTCGTTCCACAGGCGCTCGTCCGCCGGGGCGGTCCGCAGGGCCGCGCCGAGCGCTTCGATCGCCTTCTCCGCACGGTCCTTCTCCAGGTGGAACGCGGACAGCGCGAGACCGATGTCGGCGACGAGCAGCGGCAGCTGGGCGTCGATGATCTCGTGGGTGAGCCAGCGGTAGCGGCCCTCCGCGCGGTCGGCGAGCAGCGGGCCGCGCACCAGGACGAGCGCGTCGGTGAGCAGGCGGCCGCGGACCGCGCGGCTCTCGACGCCCTTGCCCTGGGTGGCCTCGTAGTAGAGGGAGCGCAGCACGTCGAGGTCGGAGACCACTGACTTGGCGAGGGTGAGGCGGCCGGCCGCGTCCGCGCGCAGCCGGGGGCTGCCGTCGGGGTCGGTGCCGAGCCAGCCGCGCAGCCGCTCCAGGAGGGCGTCGCGGACGTCCTCCGTGACGCCCCGCGGCCACAGCGCGGACGACAGCACCCGCGGGTGCACGCCCTCGCGGTGCAGGAGGAGCAGGGCGAGGGCCTCGTGGAGAAGGGGGCTGCGGTCTCCCTCGGGGGTGTCCAGGCCGATGATCTCGTACGGGCCGACGAGCCGCGCGTACACCGCGGGACGGCCCTGTTCGCTGATGTCGACGAGGAAGGGCGGGGTGGTGGTGGGCCCGTCGGGGTCGCGTTCGGGGTCGGCTTCTACGAAGAGTTCGACGACCGCGCGCTGCTGGACCGCGGGCAGCAGCTGGGCCTGGAGTTCGAGGCCGAGGAGCGGGGCGAGGAGCCTGCCGTCCGGGGTGATCTCCATCGCCCAGGCGGCGCCGGGCAGGTCGTCGCGCTCGCTGCCGACCAGGTAGCCGATCCCGAGCCGGGCGGCGTCGGCGGCGAGTTCGGCGAGGCGCACGGCGTCCTCGGCGGACGGCTGGGAGGCGAGCAGGACGAGGTTCGGCGCCCAGCGGGTGTGCTGGGCGGGCCCGGTACGGCCGGTGAGGACCGAGTGGTGGTCGGCGGCGCCGAGCGCGCCCCGCCGCTGCCGGGTCTCCGCCTCCATCGTCTCGAACAGCGCCTCCACGTCGTCGAGATGGCGCAGCCGGTTGGGGGCGAGCGGTGTGAGGTCCGCGCCGAAGCCGACGAGGGTGATGGTCATCCGGTCCGACCAGCCGTTGGTGGCGAGTTCGGCGGCGACGGAGGCGAACACCGCGGCCCGGTCGGCCTCGCGGCCGCTCAGCGAGACGATGCCGGGGACGGCCTCCAGGTTGAGCAGCAGCCGCGAGTCGTCCATGGTGCCGAGGCTGACCAGCCCTGGGTACGGGGCGGCCGCGTCGGTGTCCTCGTAGCGCTCGGCGTCCGCGCGGGACAGCGTCCAGAACGTCTGGTCCTGGCCGAGCTGCCAGGGCGCCGGGGGCTTTCCGGCCGGCTGGGCGAGCTGCAGGTGCAGGTCGCCGTGGCTGAGCCAGGCCGCGTAGACGACGGGCAGCGAACGGGACTCGGCGGTGAGGGCGGCGGCGAGTCCGCGCAGCGACCGGTCGAGCTGTCGTACGCCCTCCGGGTCGGCGCCGACCAGCAGCGCGTCCTGCACGTCCTGGGCGTCGCCGGCCGGGATCGGCGGTTCCATGCCGCGGCGGCCGCCGACGGCACCGAGTGCCGACTGCCACAGGGCCTGCCGGCGCCGGCGGCCGAGGGCGGCGAGCAGTCCGGCGGCGAGGAGGGGGGCGCCGAGGAGCGCCTCGGGCAGGCCGAAGGACGAGGAGTGCGCGGAGGTCTCGTGGGCGGCGGGGGCGCCGGTGCCGCCGCTCTGGCGCTGGCTCGGCACGGTGATCTGGGCGGTGGCCCCGTCGCCGCCCGCGTGCTGTCCGCCGCCCTGCTCCTGCTGCTGATGCCGATCCTGCTGGTGCTGGGCGTGGTCGCCGGTCTGCGCGTAGTCGCCGATCTGCTGCCGGACCTCCGGCGAGACGTGCGCGTCGGGGTTCTCGACGAGTTCGCCGCCGTGCGCGTCGCCGGGCATCTCCATGATCCAGCCGGGGCGGATGAGGCTGGCCTCGGAGAGCCGGGAGCCGTCGGGCTGCACGCGGTCCTTGTTGAGCTCGTAGATCTCCTTGTACCGGCGGCCGTCGCCGAGGTGGCGTTGCGCTATCTCCCACAGGGAGTCGTGGTGGCGGCCCTCGGGCGGCTGGATCCGGTAGTACTTCGTCGCTCCGTGCGCGGCGGTGGAGCCGCCCTGTTCGGTCTGGGCCGCGGCGTGGCCGGCCTGCTCGGCGAGGGCGGCGGCGGTGCTCTTCGCCTGCTCCTGCTGCTGGGCGAGGATGCCGGGAGTCGCCTGGGCGGTGGCCACCGTGCCCTTCTGGTTGCCCTCCAGGCTGTGGCCGAGCTGGGAGAGGCCCGGGGTGAAGCTGGCGGCGGTGGCGCCGACCAGCAGCAGCGCGGCGACGAGCTGACGGGCGAGCAGCTGGCTGGGACCGGCGCCGGGAACCCGGCCGGGCAGGCCGACACCGGAGACGGCGGCCTTGACCTCGACCAGCACGCAGGCCGTGAACTGGGCCCAGGCCAGCCAGACGACGACCGTCAGCGCGTTCAGGAACGTCTGTACGTCGATGGGCTGCGACAGCCAGTCCATGCTGGGCGCGCTGCGTGGCAGGGGCCAGCCGACGGTCACGGCGAGGGCGCCCGGGACGCCGACGACGAGGACCAGCAGCACCACGAAGGCGAGGAACGCCTTGACGACGTCCCCGAACGTACGCCGGCGCAGCCGCACCGGCTGCGGGGTCCGGTTCCGCGGACCCGACGGACCGGTGCCCGTCGGCCTTCCCGTCGAGCTTGATGTGCTGCGTCGCGCCATGACGAGTGCCCCGTGGTCGTGTGGAAGGAGTGGAACGGGGGCGCATCGGGCCTGCCGAGGTCCCCTTGACGATCCTATTGACTGGCACCGACAGCGTCGAAGGGGGAGAACGCGGCGTCGCCGGGGCAGAACGGCCAATCGCCGCCCGGATTCTCCGCTTTCGCCAACCCGTTTCCCATTGGCCGGAGTTACCGGCTCCCGATCTGCGCACACCCTCTCCACACGCCCCACACGGTCCGTCAGCCGCCGACGCGCAGCGAGGACAGCAGGAAGCGGGTGAGGGCGGAGGTCGGGAAGCTGACCGCCGCCACGCCCTCCTCGGCGCGGAGTTCGACGACCGTGCGGGAGTCGCCGTACGGGCGCACGTGCACGTTGCCGAGCGCGGCCGGGCCCGCCAGTCCCTCCTCCAGCAGGGCCCGCGCGAAGGTCCAGGTGACCTCCTCGCCGTCCAGGGAGATCCACGGCGGGAAGACGAAGTGCACCGCCTGCGGGTCGGCCGAGGTGTAGCGGAGCGTCGCGGGGACCGCCACCTCCTGCTCGTCGGCGGTGAGCAGGCGGGCGCCGGTGGGCTGCTCGAGCGTGATGGGCACGGATCGTCTCCGGGGGTGCGTGATGGGCCGTCGTACAGTGAGAGCCCACGGCGCCGGGTTGATTACGCCTGAAACGCAAGGAAGTTGAGTGACATGCGTCACTTCCTGATGCGCCTGAAGCTTCGCCCCGCCCTACGCCTGGATCTACGGGGAACAGCGGCCGCGGCCCGTCGTGTACGCCCGCTCCAGCGGAGCGCCCGGTGGCTAACCGACCTCGTTCTCGGCCGTGGCCTCCCCGTGCACCACGATCGCGCCGCCGTAGAACATGCCCGTGAAGACCGGCTCGTAGGTCAACTGGACCTCAACCTGCACCTGTTGGGCGTCGGCGGTGACGCAGTGGGTACCCGCGACGTCGGCGGCGGACATGTCCATCTCGCGGGCGAAGGTCTTCACCCGGGCGTCGCAGTCCTGGAAGTTGATCGGCGCCTCGCCCTGGTTCTCGTACAGCTTCTCCAGGTCGATGTCCTGGGCCGCGTAACGGGCCGCCTGTTCCGCGATGTCGGCGGCCCGTTCGCGCTTGGAGATGGACAGGCCGCCGTCGATGACGAACGCCGACAGGGAGATGAAGACGAGGGCGAAGATGATGACCGCGCCCGCCCCCGAGCCCCGGTCGTCGAGACGGAGCCGGCGCACGGTCCACCAACTGCGCAGCACCGCAAGGCTCATGCCGCCCTCCGGAACGGGTCGAGGGGCGAGGAGAACGTCGAGGACAGGGTCGTCGGGATGTCCAGGCCCAGCATCGCCAGGCCCCGCACCCGGCAGCTCACCTGGACCGTGAAGATGCCGCCGGACTCGAAGCCCGCGCTGGTCTGGACGACCGAGACCGGCCCCGAGCAAACGTCGGACAGGTCCGCGTCGGCGGCCTTCCGGGCCTCCGACATGGCCGTGGCGTGGTCCTTCTGGATGGACCCGGCGCGGGCCGCGTCCCGGGCGGCGCCGTCGATGGCCCCGCGCCCGTCGACGAGCTGGCCGAAGGCGACCAGGACCAGGATGAACAGGATCATGACCGGGGCGAGGATGACGACCTCGACGGTCGACAGCCCCCGGTCGTCGGCCAGAGCTCTCTTCTCCACAACGGACATCAGTTCTTGTCCTTCACGAACCGCTCCACCGGCCCCGCGGACCGTGCGTGCACCGTCAGGTCCAGGCCCGGGAACACCGTCGGGATGCGGGCCGTGATCTCGACGCCGACCGTGGTCTGCTCCGGCTGGATCATCTTCACGTCGGGCGACAGGACCAGCTGCGGGCCGAGTTGCCTGATGTAGGAGTCGACCACGTCCTGGGCCTCGCCGCGCCAGGCGCCGGGCTCCGCGTCGGCGGTGGCGCGGGCCTTGCGGGCGCCGGCCTGGGCCGCCGCCTGGGCCACGTGGTCCGCGAAGAAGTACAGGGCGAACTGCACCGTCGCGAAGATCATGAAGAACAGGACAGGGGTGAGGAACACGAACTCGATCGCGGTCATGCCCGAGTCGGCCGAGTCGCCGCGCGCGGCCGCCGCCCGGCGGCGTACCCAGCCGCGCAGGCCTCCGCTCACGCCCGCAGACATCCCCGTCACCCCCGTCACCCCGTCATCCCCGTCGTGGTCGCGCTCGTCCGCTCAGCAGGTTCCGCTGGCGTTGGCGCCCTTGATGCAGTTGCCGACCTTGTTGGCGCCGTCGCTCAGCGCCGCGTTGATGATGGCCGCCACCACGCCGACGATCGCCACGACGACCGCCGAGATGATGACCCACTCGACGGCGGAGGCACCGCGGTCGAGTTCACCGGAGCGGGCCCGCTGCACCCGGCCCTGCAGGAAGGTGACCAGGAAGTCCACCGCCGGGATCCCGGTGCTGAAGTTCCGTGTGTTCATCATGACTTGTCCTCTCGAAACAGCAGTTGGCGAAGGTTCTCTACGAAGCTCGGGTCAGCTCGGGTCGGCTCACACCTGGAACACCCGCATCGCCGCCGGGAAGATCAGGAAAACCAGGAAGCCGGCGCACAGCAGCAGCTGGGCGACGAGCATCGACTGGGACTTCTCGCCCGCGCTGCCCTCGATCTCGGCGAGTTCGCGGTGGCGCATGGTCTCGGCGCGGGAGGCGAGGGACTCGCGGACCTTGGCGCCGTCGTCCGCGACCAGGGCGAGGGAGGCGGAGAGGTCCTTGAGCTCCTCCACGCCGAGTTCCTCGCCGAGCGCGCCGAGGGCCTGCCACTGGCTGACGCCGGTGATCCGGGCGTCGGCGAGGGCGTTGCGGATGCGCTGGTTGGCCCAGCCGTCGGAGACCTCGGCGGCCGCCATCAGGGCCTCGGGCAGGCCGCGGCCGCCGGCGAGGCTCATCGACACCAGGTCGAGGTACGCGCCGATCACGCGCCTGAGGTCCCGGCGCTTCTCGGCCGCGTCCCGCCGTACCTCCAGGTCGGGCAGGAAGAAGAACAGGGCCGCGCAGGCCAGGGCCAGCCAGACCGGGATGACCGGGTTGTGGCCGAAGCCCATCGTGTAGACGACGGCGAACAGGAAAGGACCGAAGATCAGGCCGGCCGCCGCGAGCAGCACCTTGGTCGCGAGGAACTTCTCCCAGCTGCGGTCCAGGACGGCGAGGTCGGCACGGAGCGAGCGCTGTTCCCAGCCCTGCTGCCGGTAGAACTCGGCGACCCGCTCGCCGACCTCGGCGCGCAGCGTGCCGAGCCGGCCGGAGTCCTGCGTCCGCCGCGCCGACTCGTAGGCCGCGCCGCGGGCCCGCATCGCGTCGATCCGGGCGACCTGGGCGACCGCGCTGCGCCGGGACGGCATCAGGGCGCGGATCAGCACGTAGACGCCGAGCCCCAGGGTCACGCCGACGAGAATCGGCATCGTGAGGTTCACCGGCGGGCTCCTTCCTCGGTGGGGAGGGTCTGCTGACCGGGGTGGCCGGGCGCACCGGGCTGGCCGGGCTGGCCGGGCTGGCCGGGCTGGCCGGGCTGGCCGGGAGCGGTGCGGGGCGGCCGTACGAACTGCACGGACGACTGGTCGCGGACCAGGAACCGCTCCGGGGTCTCGATGGTGGACAGCTTGCGCAGCCACCAGAAGCCGAGCGCGAACAGCCCGCAGACCAGGGCGAGGACCAGCTGGCCGACGGCGGTGCCGTACGGCGAGACGAAGTCCCGGTTGAAGACGGCGAGGCCGAGGACGAAGGCGACCGACACGGCGACGACGATCTGCACCGAGCGCCGGGTGGAGGCCCGCTGGGCCATCACGCGCTGGCGCATGTCGACCTCCTCACGCGCCGACTTGGCGAGCGCGCCGAGCACCTGGCGCAGACCGGGGCCGCGCAGGCGGGCGTTGAGGATGAGCGCGGCCACGATGATGTCGGCGGAGGCGTCGTCGATCTCGTCGGCGAGGTGCTGGAGCGCGTCGGGCAGCGGGGTGCGGGCGCGCAGCCGGTCGACGAGGGCGTCGAGGTGCGGCCGCAGGATCGGTGCGGCGGCGCGGCCGGAGGCCGGGATGGCCTGCTCCAGGCCGACGGCGCCGGCGATCGTGTCGCGCAGCGACTCGGTCCAGGAGGCGAGGGCCTCCACGCGCTTCATCGCGGCCCGCTCCTCGGCGGCGCCGCCGAACAGCTTGTCCCAGAAGAAGACGAGGACGCCGGCCGCGATGCCGGCCACCGCCCAGCGGGTCAGCAGCAGGACGGCGAGGCCGACGATGGCGGCCAGCGAACCGCGCTGACCGGCGAACCGGATGAGTTCGGCGGCCCGTTCGTTGGCCTTCTGCTTCTCGTGGTCGGGCTTGGCGGGCAGGCCGCGGACCGCGAGGATCAGCAGCGCCAGTCCGCCGCCGACGGCGACACCGCAGCCGAGGCCGTAGAGGACCGTGGTGGAGAAGAGCCCGCCCATGGAGCCCAGGGAGGCCAAGGGGTTGAGGTTCATGTCATGTCACCCCCACGCCCCGTGCGGCTGGTAGCCGTAGGCCATCAGGTCCTCCAGGCAGGCTATGGGTGCGTGTGGGACGATCCGGCCGTCGGGGGCCTCCGCGAACACCTCGCTGGACAGCACCCTGCCGTCCACGCCGTTGACCTCGCGGACGGAGGTGACCATGCGCTGGAGGCGGCCGCCGGTCTGGTAGTTGTTGCGCCGCTGGATGAAGACGACGAAGTTCACCGCGCCCGCGATCAGCATCTGGCTGGCCTCGATGGGCAGCCGCTCGGAGGCCTGGAGGGCGTAGGTCGAGATGCGGTTGAAGACCTCGCTGGAGCTGTTGGCGTGGATCGTGGACAGCGACCCGTCGTTGCCCTGGGACATGGCGTTGAGCATGGTGACGATCTCGTCGCCGAGGACCTCGCCGACGATGACCCGGGACGGGTTCATACGCAGTGACCGGCGGACCAGTTCGGCCATGGAAATGGCGCCCTGCCCCTCGGAGTTGGGCAGCCGCTCCTCGAACGCCACCACGTTGGGGTGCAGGTCGGGGAAGGTGTCGAGCCCGAGCTCCAGCGCGCGCTCGACCGTGATGAGCCGTTCGTGCGGCGGGATCTCGTTGGCGAGGGCCCGCAGCAGCGTCGTCTTGCCGGCGTTGGTCGCCCCCGCGATCATGATGTTCTTGCGGGCGCGGACCGCGCAGGCCATGAAGTGCGCCACCTCCGGCGTGAGCGTCCCGTTCCCCACCAGGTCGGAGATGAAGACCTTGCCCATGCGGGCGCGGCGGATGGAGAGCGCGGGCCGCCGGGTGACGTCCATGACGGCGGAGAGCCGGGACCCGTCGGGGAGCCGCAGGTCGAGCTGCGGGTTGGCGGAGTCGAAGGGCCGCGACGACAGACCGGAGTAGGCGCCGAGCACCTGGATCAGCTCGATGAGCTCCTCGTCGGTCTCCGCGACGGGATCCCCGACGGCCTCCCGCCCGTCGCTGAACCCGACGAAGACCTGGTCACACCCGTTGATGTCGATGTTCTCGACGTCCGGGTCGTCGAGCAGCGGCTGCAGCCGCCCCACGCCGAACAGCGCCGCGTGCACGGCGGCCGCGTACTGCTCCTCGGTCTCCGCGTCCAGCGGGGTGCGCCCGGCGTTGATCTCCGCGCGGGCGTACTCCTCCAGGATCTGGGCTATGACCGCGCGGGCGTACTGCCGTTCGTCCTCGGTGGACATCGGCGTGACGCCGGACGCCTGGTCCTGGCGGCGCTGCTCGGCGATCCGGTCGCCGGCGTCCTGCCGGAACCGCTTGACCAGCTGGTGGTCGACAGCGGTCATCGGCCGGCCCCCGCGTGGGGTGCCTGCGTCGGTACGGCCCAGGCGGCGCCGTACTGCTGGTGGAGGTCGGCGGTGACCTTGCGGGCCGAGCGGATGAGCAGGGACTTGTCGAGGCGCCCACGCTTGCGGCCGGCCAGCATGTCGGCACCGGCCGGGTCGTCGGCGATGGTGCCCACGACCCGGGCGCCGGTCTGGGCGTGCACGAGCATGTCGTTGACCTGGTTGACCAGCTTGCCCGAGCTGGACGGGTCGGCGACCAGGACCACCCCGATCAGCGGGGTGGCGAGGGCGGCGGCGCCGCGCGGTCCGCCGTGCAGCTTCTGCGCGAGGGCGGCGGCCCGGTCCCGGACCCGGGCGAGCGCCTCGGGCTCGGTCCGCGAGACCAGCAGCACCAGGGCGGCGTGCGGGAACATCTCCACGGCCGGGGTGTCGCCGCTGATCCGTCCGCAGTCGGCGATGACGTCGGCCGGGGCGTTCGGGGAGTCGGCGAGGGCAGCGAAGGCGTGCCCGAGGGTGGGCCACAGCCCGGCGAGCCCGGCGGCGTGCTCGGCTATGCCGAGCCCGACCAGCACTTCGAGCCCACCGCTCAACGGCTGCACATGGTCCCAGAGTTGATCCGGTACGAGCCCTCGGCGCGCCGTGGCGGCGATGGACAGCATGCCGGTGTTCGGGTTGAGCGGTCCGCCGTGCGCGGCGGCACTGCGGTAGACCAGGTCGCCGCCGGCCGGGTCGGCCTCGGCGAGCAGGACCCGGCGCGGCCAGACCGCGGCCAGCGCGACGGCCGCGGTGGTGACGCCGGGGGAACCCTTGTCGGCGGCGATTGCGATGAGCGCCATGGGGTGGGGCCGCCTTCTAGTTGCCGTTACCGGGGACGAGGACGAGGGCGACCTCTCCGTTGGACGCCGCGTCGGCAAGCTCCGCCGCCTTGTCGCTGTTGACGGTGAGCGTGATGGCGTAGTTGGTGCTGGCGGTGAAGTCCGAGCCGCTCTTGTCCTCCGGTACGGCGCTGACCCTGGCGTCGCCCGTGATCAGCGAGTCGGTTCCGGAGGAGGACGAGCCACCGGAGGACGAACCACCCGAGGACGAGGAGCCGGTGACGCGGTAGGCCGCGACGGTGTCGCCGATCTCGATGCCGGACGGGTACTGCCCCTCCTTGAGGGCCAGGCCGACGGTGGACTTTCCGGCGGGAAGCTTGCTGCCGCTGCCGAACATCTCACCGACGGCGACGACCCCGGCCGGGATGGTGCTGACGGCCTTCAGCTTCTTCAGGCTCTCCAGCTGGGACCACCGGACGTAGTGGATGCTGGAGTCGTCGGCGACCATCACGGAGGTCACGTCGCTTCCGGTCACGGACGAGCCGGCCGGAATCTCCTGCGTGATCTTTATGACCTCGATCCGCTTGCCCGCCTGCAGCACCAGCGTCGTCGCGCCCAGCGCGCCCAGCAGGATCAGCAGCACGGCGAGCGCGGCCAGGGCGGGCTTGCGCTCGCGCGGCGCGGTGGGAAGGCGGTCACCGACCGAAGGCTGAGCCGGACCGGCGGAACGACCGGCGCCCGCCCCCGTACGCTCTTGGATCTTCACGCAACCGCTCCCCGTTACAGCCAAGACAGTGTCTGTCAAGAACTCTGAAAACCTGTCAACGCTCGTCGCCCTGCCCACCGGCACAGCGATAGCGGACACTCCACACCAATCACCCCGAACCGGCCAAATACTCGGCCGCGGGGTGAGTGTCAAGCGATCGCACCGTATCAGCCGCACATAAGCCCCTCAAGGCGCGACCGGACTCCTTGACCTCACCGAAATCGTCGTTGCGATCTGCAACGGCGGTGACCTGTGCGGCGGTTGGGACTCTGGACACATCAAGGGACGCCGGAGTGTGCGCCGGTGAATCCACCGCACCCCGCTCGCGGCCGGTCCGGGCCCGGTGCCGTCACCGCGCGCCCATGAGGCCTGCACGAAGTGCTCACGGTGGCGGCCGGTTCCGGACGGCGGCCTGACTAGGATCACGGGATCACGGATCACCCGCCCGCACGACGGGTGTCGCCGTGAACGACCGTGACGACGACCGCGAGGATGGCAGACCGTGACCGTGCCGCAGCGCCGCTCCTGGCAACCCCCGGTCGGCGAGAAGCTCGTGGCGCGCGCCCCCGTGTCGTTCGCGACCGGAGCGGCGGACCGGGTCAAGGGCCGACGCTGGTTCCGCGACCCGGAACGGCGGGACATACAGGGCGAGTTGGCGGGCTGGCCGACGGGCCCCGTCTACCGGCTCAGGTCGAGGACCGGCCTCGTGGTACGGACCGTCCTGGGCGTCACGTTCCTCCTGGGTGTGCTCGCCCTGGCCGTGGCCGCCGACGGCAACGTGCCCTCCGGCAGCGGTCCCGCCGGCTCCGGCTCGCTGGGCAGGAGCGAGGACCCGGAGAACGAGGAGACGGACTTCCCGGTGCTGTGGGCCGCCCCCGGCACCCTCGCCCGTACCCTCCCCTGGGAACTCGACCCGGCCCGCCGCCCCGACACCGACATCACGCACCTGGTCCTGACCGACCGCCGCCTGCTGGTCCTCGGCGGACTCCAGGACCCCAGGGACCCTTGGGAGGAGATCCTCTGGGAGACGGACCTGAGCATGGTCGCCACGGTCGAACGACGGCCGTTCAGCGTCGGCGGACGGGACTTCCGGATCACCTTCACGGACGGCTCCTGGTGCCGTCTGACGTCCCTGGAGGGCGAGTCCCTGCTCGGTCACCTGACGGCGCCCTGACCGCTCCCGCTAGGCCGTGACCCGTACGGTCCGCGCCAGTTCGTCGGTCAGCTCGCACAGGGCGTCCGTGTGGGCCTGCGCCTGCCAGGACGTCAGCAGTACCAGTCCCCACGTCTCGTCGGCCCTGATGCCGTACGCGCACGTCTCCAGCACCGTCCCCAGCCCGTCCCGGCCGACGTCCCGGACATACGCGTGCCGGACACGCACCGCGGGCCCGGCGGGCAGGGTACGCAGCTCGGCCTCGGGCGGCCGGTAGGACTCGGCGGTGGGGGCGGCGAGGTAGCGCCGCAGGAGCTCGACGCTCAGTACCGGGTACGTGTCGTCGGCGACCAGCGCCGACAACTCGATCCGCGCGAGCTCCCCGAGCCGCGGCTCCGGCACGTAGGACAACGCGGTGACCGGCCCGCGCTCCCGCGAATCGGCCGCGGCCTCGCGCAGTTCGGCGGCGAGGGCGGTACGGAGCTTCGGGTCGGGGGTGTCGGTTCCGACACGGCGCGCGGCCGCCTCCGCCGCCCATGCGTGCAGGTCGACTCCTGCCACCCGCACCGGCAGGGACACGGCGTCCTCGGGCACCTTCATACGCACCGTGGACGCGGCGAACTCGGGCATCAGGCCATCCATTGCAGAGTGCGGGCAACGGCGTCGAAGAGGCCGACCAAGGCGTCCGCCAGCGGCTCCATCGGCGTCGAGAAGGAGAGCAGCAGCCGCTGGTCGCTGTTCGGGACGGCGAGGTAGACGTCCAGGTGCGTGACAGCGAGTCTGTTGCCGTCGGGGTCGTCGGCGGCGGGCCGGCGGAGGTAGCGGTGGCGTACGGCGGGGCCGGCGGGGAGGTCGACGAGGGTGACCTGCTCGGCGGTCGCGCGCAGGGCGAGGGAGCGGGCGATGTCCCCCAGGTCGCCGACCTCGGTGCCGGGGGCGGGCCGCAGCAGGGTGACGACCAGGCCGGCGGAGACCGGGACCTGGCCGAGGAGCTGGTTCACGACGTACATCTCGACACCGCCGTTGGCGTGCGCCGCCTCGGCCTGCTCCCGCATCCGCTCCGCGAGCGCGGCCTCGAGCTGCGGACCGGCCTTCGTGCGCCGTAGGCCGCGCTTGACCACCTTGTCGATGCGGTGCGCCCACCTCTCGGGATCCAGCACGATCCGCTCCCAGCCCTCGGGAACGGCGAGGCGGTAGTCGGAGGGGGGTGCCGTGGCCGTACCAGGCGCCCCGGCGCTCATATCGCCGTCCCTGTCGCCCGGTCGTACCGCTTCCGCCGTCCGGTGAACACGACCGTCATCGGTGCCAGCACGAGCACCACGGCGGCGCCCAGGCACAGGTATCCCTCAAGGACACCACCGATCTCGGACTTGCTGCCGAGGGAGGGCTGGTAGTGACCGGCCGGGTCGACGACGGCTGTCGTCGTCTGCCCGACGCGGTCGGCGCAGTTCTCCTTGTTCTCGACCACCTCGTGGACGGACCCGTCCCGCAGCCGGACCCTGCAGTACGTCTCACGGGTCCCGTGTGTCCACTGATGGGTCGGCGTGGCGAAGGTGACCGTCTGCTCCGCCCCGCGCAGCTGCAGATACCAGGCGTTGGCGAAGTACGAGCCGACCAGGACCAGCACGAGATAGGCGGCCGCGGTGACATACCGGGCGACGGGGGCCCCTCGGGTGTCACGGGTCTTGAAGGCCACCCAGATGACCAGCAGCCCGAGCACCAGGCCGACGAACGCCGACGCCTTGCCGATGAACAGGCTGGAGAGCAGGGAGACGAGGACCGATACGACGGCCACCAGGAGCAGCCGGGCCCACGGCCATACCGGCGTTGCCCCGCCGTACCCGGTCCACCCGGCCCGCGTCGGCCGAGGATCGGCGGTGGCCTCGGAGAACTCGGCGAGGATGGTGCGTACTCGCCGCATGCCGTCCGGGCCGGCCGCGATCCGGCGCAGCTCCGGCAGCCCCAGGCCCACTTCTTCCAGGGACCGCTGCCATTTCTCCGGCAGTTCCGCGAACAGCTCGTCGACGGACCGCTCGTCCTTGCTCGCCACGTGTTCCTTGCTCTTTCCGCTCTGGGATTCCGGACAGCCGACCGGGTCAGCCGCTGGTGCTCCAGTGCCAGTTGTAGAACGGTGTTCCGCCGGCCCCGATGCCCGGAATCTCCTTCGCCCCCTGGAGGAAGTTCGGCCCGGTGAACCACGGCTCGTCGGAGTGCGTGTGTGCCAGGTTCGACCAGCCGGCCAGGAGGGGCAGCACCTGGCTGCCGTAGTACAAGGCCTTGGCCTGGCCCGCCATGCTCTTGAACGAGGAGTCCGCGATCTCCGACAGCTTGGGCGCCGATTCCGCGAAGGCCTTGGCCGCCCGGTGCACTGCTGGGGCGTCGCGGATGTCGGTCACGTACGCCTTGAGGTTCAGCGACTCCTTGACCACCGAGCGCATCCGCGGCAGGAGTTTCGTGGGCCCCTCGGACAGCGCCTTGCCGATCTCGCCGGGCTTGACCCCGTTGAGCGTCTCGGCGAGTTCGCGGGCCGCCGTCGGATTCAGCCCGATCTCCCGGGCCAATTGGAGGTCCTTGACCGCGGAGGCGCCACGGGCGGCCATCGCCGCCTCCTTGGCCGTCGTCCCGAGGACCCGCCCGGCGCCGAAGGACAGCACACCGATGACGTCGATGGCGACGTCCAGCCAGGTGCCCTTGCCGTCCAGCGCCGAAATGGTGTCGCAGATCAGGGCGACGACCGAGGCGATGAGCGCCAGCGCGCCGAGGACCTCACCGAGGATCGGCACCCAGCTGAGGGCAAGGGCCAACACCCCCAGAACGGCCGCGGCCACCCCCGCCCAGTGCCCGACGTCGGCGACCCAGTCCTTCCAGTTGTCCCACCAGTGGTGCTTGGGATCCTTCAGCCCGTCGTGGTCGATGGCGTCCCGTATCGCCTTGGCCGCGTACCCAGCCTGTGTGTCCCGGTATTTGAGCGCGGCCCGGAGCTCCCGCTTCGCGGCGTCGAGGTCCCCGTCCGAGGCCTCCTTCTGCCGCTTCAGCTTCTGCTTGTCCGGGTGGTTGTCGTCGGCGGACGGATGCTGATCGATCTGCTTCTGGTAGTTGCTGCTGTCGGCATCGGCAGCAGCGGCCTTCTTCAGCGCGGAACGCACGCGATTCTGCGCGTGGTTGAGCGCGGTGGCCCAGTTCTCCCGCACGCCGTCGGCGATGGGCTCGTAGGGCACGGAGGAACCGAGCGCCGCCCCCGCCGCCGCGTACCGCTGATGCGACTGGCTCAGCAGCTTGACGGTCTCGCCGGTCTTCGTCGCGAACGCCCTTCCGGCGTCCGAATCCCACCCGTTCCCGTCGACCAGGTTGTTCAGCTTGGCGGCCTGCTCCTCGATCAGCCGGGCCGTGTCGGAGATCCGCTTCCCGAGCCGGGCCACCTCGTACGGATCCCCCGGCGTGAACTCCCTGTCGTCGTAGCGGGCCGTCTGCCAGTCGACTCCGGAGAAGTCGTGATCGCTCACTTGTCCCCCGGCTGAGCCTTGACCAGCGCGTCGGCGAGGTGCTGGTCGACCCCGTCGTAGGCCTTCGCCGCCTCACCCGCGGTCTTCCCGAGGAACTCCAGCCCGTCGCAGAGCTGTTTCCGCTTCTTCTTCCAGTCGTCCGCGAAGTCGCCGAGGGCGTCGGCCACCTCTCCGGACCCGATCTCGGAGCCGTACGAGTCGACGAGATCCTTCGCATGTTCAAAGTTGGACTTCAACTTCGCGACAGACCTGCTGATCTCCCGCAGCTCTGTCGTGGACACCTTGACGTGGTCCGCCACTACTACCCCCGTGAACACCTGCCCTACCGGCCACCCCGCGAGACGCAGAGGACCACGGTCACTGTGTGTCGAGCGTTTCGGGGCTACAACCAACGGACCGCAAAGGGAGCTCAAAGGAGGGCTCCACCGCCCGGCGGACCGCAGCGCCTCCACCCTACGTTTACATGCCCCTCCCAACCGTCCCTGCCAGAACGTTCGCGGTGGCGAAACCTCGTACCCCACCGATAGCGTGCACCCTCTTGACGATCTTCATTCGCACGGGGGATTCCACAGTGGAGCGCCACACGTTGCCCACCATCGCAGCCACCGCGGCCCTGCTGCTGACGGCATGCGGCGCGAGCGAGGGCGGAGACGACGGGCCCGGGAACGACGCCAAGTCCACGGCCTCCGGCCAGGCACACTCACACACCCCCTCCCCATCCGCCTCCTCAGCGCATGGGAACGCGCCGGTCTTCGCGTTTCCCTCGGACGTCAACACGCTCGTACAGCGGGACCCGACCGGGAACCCCACGAAGGACACCGTCCTGCGGGACGTCGCATACTCGGCCCAGGCCCGCCTCGAAGCCTTCGCCAACGGCGACGGCCGGACGGCCAACATGAACCGCTACTTCGCCGCGCAGGCCCTCACGTACTGGACTCAGCGAGTCGCGAAGGTCCGGAAGGACGGTCTCACCGTCACCGGCCACTACCGCTTCTTCAACTTCGCGGTCACTGACGTGGCGAACGCGAGGACCGCCGCCGCCCGCTACTGCGAGGACCAGACAACGGCGTACAGCAAGCAGATAAAGACCGGCAAGATCCTGCGCACCAAGCCCAGCGCCAACGACTTCATCCTCATCACCCTCCAGGCCGCGAAGGACTCCCGCGGCGACTGGCAGGTCACACAGCAGAACTGGAAGAAGGGGGACCCGACGTGCGTACGGGGATGAAGGCCGTGTGGCCTCCCTCCGAGCCCCGGGTCGTCAGTCCAGCGGAACTTCCTCCACCACCTTCTCCGCGAAGCGCCAGGACCCTCGATTGCCGGAGGCCTCTGCACGGAGGCCGAGTTCCCAGGCGATCCGGGCCGCGCGCTGTTGCGACACGTCGGGATACTGCTCGGGTGGCACCTTGATGTAACCCCGGCGGTCGGCGGGGTAGGTGCGCAAGGCTTCGCGGAGCTGTTCTTCCTGCTCCTCCTGCGTGGGCCCCGAGCCACGGGCCCCGGTGAATTTCCGGTACGCGCGGTTCCCGGTGTCGTGCCCGGCACCCTCATCGGCTTTCTGCCGTGCAGGATCCGATCCCCGCCAAGCCGTCCAAGCCACGGCGCCGATGGCGGCGAGGGCGAAACCCAGCGACCCCAGTTCCTCGCTCGTCGCATCTGCCTGCCCCGGCGTCTTCGGCCGGAGTTCCCCCTGGGGATCCTCGATGACCGTCACCCTCTGGCCGACGTCATAAAGGTCGGTCAGCGTTCGCATGGCGGGTCCCGGCACCTTCGTACCGTCCTCCCGCTCCAGCGTGTAGTTGTAGTCACGCGCCTTGCGGCCCTGCGCCGCGTCCCGCCACTTGTCCACCACTGTGGCGGTGACCCGCTCGCCGCGCTGCTGCAGCGTGAGGTCATCTCGCGCCATGTCCGCCACGTACACGGACATCACCGAAGTGCCCACGATGAACAACATCGTGTACGTACTAGACGTCCTCGCCCCCAGCCGCCGAATGAGCAGAACGAGGAGAACGGCGTGGACGATCCACAGAGGTACCAGGAGGGCGGGGCCGAAGTCGCCCGCCAGGACGAACAGGCCTGCGATGGCCGCGAACACGTAGCCGCCGACGGCGAACGCGAGCACGACGGGGTGCCCCACGCGTCTCCCGCGAACCTCGTCGTGTCCAGCGTCTTCGCCACTCATATCCGTCTCTCCGTTCCTTCGGCGTCCGGATTCCGTCTGCCTGGTCGGCGCTCGTCTTCCGGCTTGACCGCCGAGAGCGATTTCATGATGCCGCTGAACATGTCGAGGTAGGCCGGCCAGTGACCGGGGTCGGTGTCCTGCGTGGTGAAGACGAACAGAGCGGACCCCGGCCCGGTCTGCAACGGCACGCAGAACTGCACCTGCCGGACGGTGGCAGGGACGGGATCACCCAGGCCGAAAAGCGCCCCGGGAACCAGGAGTTCCTGGTCACGTATGCACAGGGCGGCCATGCCGTACGGCAGCATCACGAGCCCGACCTCGGCATCCGGATACAGCTCACTCCACTGCACGGCCGTCCGCTTCGCCGAACTCTGCAGGTCCTGGTGCTCCGGACCCATCGCCGGTGTCTCGAGGAGGACGCACAAGGTCGCCTGGGACAACTCTCCGTCGGGCATCCGCACCAGGCAGCTCGACACGTGCTCGGCACCCGCGGCGATCATTGTCTGGAGGATGTACTCGCCCGACACGATCAGACTGAGCTTCTGCTCCGCCGCAGCGGTGTCGCCGAACGTGACATCGGTGGCCTCCGCCATCCGCAGCATGCGCGCTTCGGGGTCCTCGTCGAGGCCGAACTGGGCAAAGCCCGGCGGTAGTTCGAACCACAGGTCGGGCTCGGCAGCGCCGTCCGTCAAGTCACCGGTCGCTACGACGGCCGTCGTAGGCTCTTCGTGGCCGGCCATCAGTCCGTCAACTCCCAGGCGCCGAGGCCGATGGCGCTGCCGACAGCCACGAGTCCCCCGAACTTGCCGCCGCCGGTTCCCATGGTGGCGTTGCCCACGCCGGTGCCCCAGGTGGCTGCGTCGTACCGACCCGGCGTCGTGTGGTACGCATTGACGGCGGTCGGCGCCGTCCAAGCGAGAGTGGCAGCGGCCTGCACCCCTTCGGTGACAGTCAGAGCGGTACCGCGCGAGACACCGAGCTTCGTGGCGACGGCAATGACGGGCCTGTCGATCACGGCAGCAACCGGGTCGGCGGCCTTCATGATGTTCTTGGCCGTGACACCGGCCGTCTTGAGACCCACACGGGTGCCCGCGACCAGGCCTTCCGCACCTCGTCCCGCCTTGAATCCCGCCATGATCCCCGACTTGGCGGCGCCGACACCTGGCACCATGCCCAGCGCGTCGCCGCCCAGGGTGAGCCAGTTGCCGATGTTCTCTCCGGTCGGCGGCCAGAGTCCGTTCACACCGTAGGACGCCGCGTGCGCGAAGAAGGCGAGAGCGCTCAACCCGATGGCCAGCGGAGCCAGCACCGGACAGAAGATCGCGATCACGCCGACCACGGAAGCGGCCACGGTGATCCAGTCCGCGTGGCTCCTGATCCAGTCTCCGACGTCGGAAAGGAGCTTGCCGACTTCCCCCGGCAGATCGACGAGGGCCTTGCCCAAGCCTTCAAGGGCGTTGCCCAGCCTGTCCCAGATACCGGGCTCGTTCGGTGCGATGTCCATCGCGGCCTTCAAGCGCCCCGCGATCTCATTGCCGTATGTGTGGTAGTCACCAGACATCCGGTGTCCCTGGCGGCGCAGTTCCTCCAGCTCTGCTTCCTTGGCGCTCACGGCGCCCTTGGCGTTCTGGACCTGCGTCTTGTGATCCTCCTTGTCCCTGTCGTCGGCCGAACCGCTCTCGGCGTGGTCGAGGCGGCTCACCTTGTCCTTCGCGCTGCCCAGTTGTCCGTGGACTTCGGCCGCACGGCCCTCCAGTCTCACGGCGTCCTTCTGCTTGCGCTCCATGTACGCCGCCCAGTCCTCCAAAGCTCCTGCCGCCTTGGCGAAGGAGTCACGGGCGTCGTCCATCCGCGGCCGGAAGTCGTCGTCGAACCTTTCCCGGAAGGCCTCGGCTGCCTTGCCCTTCCACTCGCCGACACCGGTGCCGTGCAGCACCTGGCAGATCTCCTCGAGCGCCTTCGCCGTCCTGCGGACCGTCCTTGCCACGTCGTCGGCCACGGTGTGATCGCCCGGGCAGGGCAGGAACCCCAACGCCGGAAAGTCCTCGATCCTCGCCTCAGCCATGGCTACTTCGCACCCTGCCTCTTGCTGGTCTCGGCGAGTTCGTGGTCCAGCTTCTCGAAGGACTCCTTCACTTTGAGCAGCATCTCGGACGCCTTCTCCGAGAACTTGGTCAACTGCTTGATCCCGTACGACCACTCCTCCCCGAAGTGATCCATCCGCTGAGCGAGTTCGGGCACCCCCATAGATTCCCCGGTCACCTGCGTCATCTCCCGACCGGGCTTCTTCATGAGCCCCGCTATGTGGTCGAGGTTGTGCCGCACGCGGTTCAGCACCGCGTAGTCAGCCGACAAGTCACTCATCTAGCCCCCGTTACCTTCCGTGCTTGGATCATCCGCAAGAGCAAAGATCCTAAGGCCGAGGGAGAGCGGGCGCGACAGGGGCTCAGGGCAACGGAGACATGAAGCCCGCGCTGAACAAATTCACGAACGATCCCCATTCCACAGGACGCAAAAACAACCAAGGCAACTCAAAGGAAAGGTTTGCTTCTCCCTTCCAGTGGCCCGCATGCAGCGCGTACGCGACCGCACCCGTCACGTCCCCGCCCCACGACGCCGACGGGCCGCCCATCCGCGCACGAAGACACAACCCAGCCATGCCGATGGGCGATTTGGGCATATTGGTCGGTTTTTCCCACATGCCACACAGGTTCGCGCTGGCGAAACCGTGAACCCCGCCGATAGCGTCTGCATCCTTGCCGAACTTCATTCTCACGGGGAGTCCACAGTGAAGCGCCGCACCTTGCTCGCCACGGCCGCGCTCGCCGCCTCCGCAGCCCTGCTTCTGGCGGCTTGCAGCGGCGGAGACGGGGGTTCAAAAGCCAACGACAAGATTGCCGGGGCCGACAGTGGCGGTACGAAAGCGTCCGCTTCGCCGACTGCGAGCGCCGCGGCCGACAGGCCCAAGGTCACGCTGCCGAACGACCTGACCGACACCTTCGAAAGCTGGAAGACCGGCGACACGACCAAGGACGCCGTCCTCGGTGACGTGGCCCGGCGGATCGACGCGACCAACTACGCCATCGCGCAGGGCGATCCCGAGCTGCCGGCACTCAGCTTCTACTACAGCGGCGGGGCACTGGCGGACGCGAAGGACTGGGTCGAGTCCATCGCGAAGGATGGTTACTCGATCACCGGCGTCAACCGCTACTACAGCGCCAAGATCGATGTATTCGACTCGGCGTCGGCGGGTGTCGCGTACTGCGAGGACCAGAGCAAGGCCTTCGCGAAGGTCCGCAAGTCAGGCAAGGTCATCAAGACGGCAGTGAACGACGACTCATACGTCGTTTACACAACTCGTCTCGAAAAGAACAAGCAAGGCGTATGGCAGACGACAAAACTCACTTCACAGAGGGGCAGCAAGTCGTGCACGCCGTGACCTCCTGCAGCCGATTCGCCGTGGCGGGGCTGCTCTCAGGAGTTTTTGTTCTCGCCGTCGCGGGAACGGCGTCCGCGACCTGGCCGCCGAGCGAAGGTTCTCAGGGCAACACCAAGCAGAGCGGCAGCTCCAACGCAGGCACGCTCGTTTCCAGGGTGACCTATTCCGGTTCGGTGCGCTCGAGCGGCAGCGATGCCACCGTGCAGCCCGTCATCGACTGGACCCCGCCCGCCTGCTGGTACGAACCCCGCTCGGTGGCGGAGTTCAAGGACTATGTCGAGACGATGTACACGGACACGATCAACACTCCGGGCCAGGCCAACTACGCCAAGGCCGCGGTCGGTCAGTTCCGTGACATCTACAAGGACGGCAAGTACAAGAACTACAACGAGGACAAGGCCGACGAGGGGAACTGGTGGGTCGCGGTCCAGAACCCCGACCGCATGGACGACCCGGCCAGCTGGGAATGCAGCGACCTCCCCTTCTGGGTGGCGAACAACGACGACCCCGGGGTCCCTCAGGCCGTCACCCCGAAGATCCTCGCCGAGGCCGCTTACGATGCTATTCAGCTGCCCGGCACCAAGGTGACTCTCGCGCCGGCGAATGTCACCAAGGTCAACCTCTCCACGTGGGCGTGGCTGGACAAGGCCACGTTCAAGGAGGTCTCGGTCACCGCTTCGCTGAATGTCGGCGGCCTCAACATCCAGGCGACGACCACTGCCAAGCCCGTCTCTCTGAAACTCGAGCCGGGTACCAGCGACGCAGAGACCTATCCGACCTCCGGCGTGTGCACCCTGAACGCCGACAAGTCGATCGGTGAGCCGTACGCCAAGGGCAAGGCCGATCAGACTCCACCCTGCGGCATCAAATACCTGCGCTCGTCCGGCAGTGGCAGCTTCCAGCTGAAGGCGACCATCACCTGGCAGATCACCTGGTCCGGAACGGGGGACCCGGGCGGCAACCTGCCGTCCGGCACCTTCGGAACGACACAGGACGTCAAGGTGCAGGAAGTCCAGGCTGTGAACCGCTGACGAGACGCGAGCGGCCGGCAAGGTTGTAGCCGACGAATCCCAAAGCCATCTGAAGAGGCCGAGCGGCACATGCGCGGCCTCTTCAGATGTTCGGTTCGTTCTCTCCCCGAGCGTCAGCAAGCACCCACCGACGCGCTGCGCATCGCCGAGTCCCGAGGCCTTCGCCTGGTCGTACCGCAAGATGAGGAGGATCGCGAAGGCGGCGCCCACGGACAGGCAAGGCGCAACGCAGGGAGCGAACTACGGTCGTAGCCACGACGCTTCGAGGGAGTTGCCGGTCATGACGGCCCACGCCGCCGAACGACACCGACTACCCGTCCCTGACCGACGCGCTCCGGCTTCTCGGCTCCACCGACCACTGCTCCCGCCTCACGGAGTCGCCACCTGCGTGTCGTCCATGCGCCTGGTTTGCGAACACGGAGCGCGGGAGGCGCTCGAACCGGTGGCCCTCAGAGGATCCATCGCAACGACTCCGCGATCGAGTCGCAGAGCCTGCGCATGGGTCCAGTCACTCCGCTGAGCGGCACCGCGAACGCGAGGGCCAGGTAGCCGACGCCGCCCGGCATCTGTACGTACAGGTCCAGTGTCGTAGGACCGACAACTCGCACCGCCTCCCCCGCCGGAAGGGCTACGCTCGAGACCTCTACCGCAGCCGGGTTCTGCCGCTGCTTCGCCTCGAGCAACTCCCGGAGGTCCTGGGGAGTCAGCCCCCCGGGCCGAGGAAGCAAGGAGACGATGAGCGAAGCAGGCAGGATGCGGCCGTCTTCCAGCTCCGGTCTCAGGAAGAACTCCAGCGCACCGGCCCTGACCCCGGCCTCAGCGGTGTTCCGCAGGGTCGCCCAGGTCTCCTGCTTGATCTCCGCCGGTACGTTCTTTCCGTCGGCCTGGTGGTCCACGAACGTCTTCAGCTGGGCACGCCAGCGTTCCTGGGTGAGGTCGATACGGAACCAGTCCCGGGGGACCAGGAGCCGGTAGTCCCTGGGGGGTGCCGTGGCGTCGGGCTCCGTGGTCATGCGGGCATCACCATCGGTTTGCCCGACTCGTTGAACAGGCGGACGCTCTTGACGACACCGGCGAACATGGCCGAGAAGACGTCCCAGGCCTGGGGCGTGGGTGTGCCCATCTCCAGGACCAGGACGGTTCCGTTGCTCAGCGGTATCTGGACCTGGATGAAGGAGGTCACCACCGGTTCGTCGACTCCGGAGGCGGTGAGGCTGCCGGGCAGGCTCCCCTTCCGGGTGCCGATGCAGGACACGGCCGGACCGCAGGGCAACTTGATCTCGCTGACCTGGCCCATGTCGAGGTGACGCATCGTCGAGCCCAGGAAGGCGACGGGGCGAGTGCCGGCCCTCGCATCCAGGTCGATCATGCTGACGGTGACCGTCGCCGTGCACCGATCCCCCTCCACCTCCGTCATGACAAAGCCGGAGTAGTGGATCCCTGCCTCGGCGAAGGAGTCGTAGTGCGCGGCGACCATGACCGCCCACTCCAATTGCACCTCGAAGGTGGCCTCCGGCATCACGGCTCGGGCCAGTTCGACGAGTTGCTCGGCCGTCTCGTCCAGGCTCTCCGCGTCCATCGGGATCTCGAAGAACCCCTCCGGCATGATCCAGCGGACATCGATGCCCGGGCCACCGAGCGAACCTTGAACATTCTCTTCAGCTGTTACGGCGCTCACGACAGGCCTTCTTCGTCGACGGTTTCTGCTTCGTCCACCTCGGGACGGAACGTGGCCGCGAATGGATACGAGCCGTAGTGCGGATAGTGAGCGGGTACATCTGCCCCGCCTTTGCGCGCGAGATGCGCCAGCTCCCGGTAGGCACGCGCGCGGGCCCGGAGGTTCTGGCGAACAGGGTTCCCCCAATGCAGAGCGGCAGTGCGGAAGAAGACAGCGAGCAGGAGCAGTACGACTGCGCAGGCCGCGGCCGCGTAGACGAGTCGGGCCGTACCCGACTCCCAGAACTGAACCGCGCCGCCCCAGTACACCGCCGTGCCGAACCCGACGAGCGCAAGCGGGACACCGATCTTGAACCCCGCGTTGAACAGCGCGACCTCATCCTCGTGCCGGAGCCGGAGCATATGAAGGACCCCCCGATCGTCGAGGAAGTCGAAGCGGAGTTCATTGCCCGACCGCTCTGCGAAGGCCTTGGCGGCCGGGATGGCGGCAATCACCTCACCTGGGACAAGCCGTGTGGCCTCTGCTCCCCTACGGCCGACGAATTCCCACTCGCCGAGGTCGGTCGAGTCGCTCACTTGGATCACCCTCCTTTTGCGCGGTTCACGTGGCCTTCAGAGCGCCTATGCAGCCAGCGCCGCGTGGAACGGCTTCGGCGAAGGCTGAGGCGACGGCGACGGGGTCGGTGTGGACTTGGTGGGTTCCGGCTCCTGGTAGCCGGTGGTCCCGCCGTTCTCTCCGCTGAACATCCTGTGGAGCGCGCTCGCGAGACCGTTGCCCTTGATGACGCCGGTGATCTGCTTTCCGGCGATGGGGACGAATTTTTCAGGAAGACCGGCGATGTTGAGCCGCTGCCCGAGTTTGAGACCTTGACCGAGGACCTTGTTCGTCAAGGTGACGCTTAGGCCATTGAGGAAGTTGTGCCCGACTCCGGCAAGAGCACCAGCCCCCACTTCACCCAAGGTCCCTGCTCTGAAGAGGGCCGTGAGCTTTCCCATGCCCCTGAGTCCAGAGAGAGCCTTGAAGCCCTTGAGCGCACCGAGCCCGGGAAGGACTCCCAGAAAGTCGGTGCCGAGCTTGAGCCAGTTGACCTTTCCACCGCGCACCGTCATGTCGTAGGCGTGCCCTGCCAGCGCCGCCGCACTGGTGAGCACCGCGAGGGTGGCGAAGACGGGAACCAGGAACTGCAACGGTGGGATGAATGCGCAGACGACTGCCAGAACGGACAGGATCGCGGAGATATTGGAGAACGTGTCGGCCCAGTCAGCGAGCCAGTTCATGAATCCGCCCGGGTCGCGCACGGCGTCGTGGTGAACCACATCCTTGATATGGCGGGCGGCACGGTCTCCGGCGTCGTCGAATATGTCCCTCGCGTCCTTGACTTCCTTGCGCGCCTGGCCGATGCGGTGCAGAGCCTCGTCGCGCTTCTTCTCCCAGCGCTCGTACTCGGGCTTTTCCGCCTCGGGTATCTCGCTGACGAGGTAGCGGTCCGTGAACCTCTTCACTTCCCGGTCGGCAAGGTCGTGATCGGACTTGGCCTCACGGTAATCAGCCAGAGCCTTGTCGGCCTTCTTCTGAGCCCGATGCAACTCGCTGGCGAATTCCGTCGATTCGCCTTCGGCCACCCTGGTACCCACGGCCTTGGACGCCTCATCGTATCGCTCGAACGCCTTCTTGAGCCGGTCTCCGGCGCCGTCGGCAATCTCGTTGAAGGCCCGGCCGGCGTCGCTGTCCCAGCCCTCGACCGAGGACAGTGCCTTGATCACCCGCGCCTGTTCGTCGATCATGTCGGCCATCTGCCGCAACTTCCGCCCGAGGGCGGCGACTTCGTCAGGGTCACCGGGGGTGGGATCCTCGTCCCACAGCGGCGGCCAATCACTGGATCGCCTACTCACTTCTTGCCCTTCCCCGTGTTCTCGGCAATCGCCTTGGCCAACTCGTGGTCGATCTCTTCGTACTTCTGGGCCGCGGCGCCGGTGTAATCGGCCAGCTTCTTGAGTTCCTTCGACAGTTTCTTGCGCGTCTTCTTCCAGGTGGTACTGAACTCGTCGAAGGCGTCTTTCAGTCCACCGTGCCCAAGCTCGTCCTCGTAACCGTCCGAAGGGTTCCCGTGCTGGTCGAACTCATTGTGGAGCCTGCCCAGTGTTCGAGAGCACCCCTTGATCATGTCGAGGTCGTACCTGATTCTGTCGGCCATTGAAAAATCCCCCATCATGGACATGAGACACTGCCGCGAGGCTTCCTCCGGCGAACTACAGGGAAGGTGGAACGGGTTTGTCCACGAGTACCGACCACACCGTGCGGGACCGGCTCGGCGTCACGCCCGACGCAGCGGTCTGGTGCACGATCGGCAAGATCCCGGAACCGCCTGTCGAAGTGCACCGGGCGGCCGGCTCGGGGCCCTTGGGTCCCGCCTTCATCACGCCGCTGGGCATGCTCGGAGTCGCGCTGGGCACGCCCTTGCTCCTCATCGGCAAACTGTTCGGTCTCCTCGGCGCGGGTGAGGAGGCCCTCCAGCGGATGCTGTCGACGACCGGCGAACAAGAGCGTCACCGCGCCGCGAAGCTCGAAAAGAGGCAGCGTGACAAGGCCGTCGTCGAGCTCGGCCTCGACAAGACCTTCGACGGCGACTGGAACGGGGCGGCCGGCCGCCTCCTCCTGCAGTGGTACAGCCATTCCTCCCACCACCAACGCCTTGTCGCACTCGCCGGGGACCGCATCCTGCTGGCCGCTCCGCCCAAGCGCGTGTCGATCCGCCGCGACGCCCTCATGCAGGTCGTCGCCGAGATACCCACCGAAGAAGCCGTCCTTGCGGACCCCCTCCTCGCCTTCAAAGTCAGGAACGAGAAGCTGGTCCTGCGTTTCAAGGACGGATCGTGGCTCACTCTGACCACCGTGCAGTGGGACAGCGAACTGCACACGTACTTGAAGCGCCATCAGCAGCCGGGCGAGGCCCGGGCCACCGAAGCCTGACAGCCAAGTGCGACGGAGCACAGCATGTGCTCCGTCGCACCCAGTCGTTCAGCGAGCTCGGACTTTACTAACCCTTGGCCTGCTTCGCCAGCGAGTCGTCCAGCTGTTCGTACGCTTCCTTGGCCTTCTTCAGGAAGTCGGACAGCCCGTGCAGGCCCTGGATCGTCTTCGTCGCGCCCTTGGTGAAGTCCTTCATGGAGTCGTCGTACGCTCCCGAGGCCTTCTGGGTGGTGAAGCCGTTCTCCACCAGGGCGGAGACGCGCTTCTCGACGTTCTTGATCTTGTCCTCAAGCTCGTGCATGTCCTTGATCAGGTCGCCAGCGACCTTCTCCATCTCGGCATATGTGAGATCCGTGTCTTTGCCGGCCATGACGGCTCCCTCCCGTTCGTGTGGCCTCAGGGCCTTCCCCCGTGGCACCGTTCGCGCGGATCCTTGGCCATGACATGGCCGTCCGCACGAGCAAAGATCCTACGGGGGTGACGCGTGCGACCGCACGGGCCTTGTGCGGCGGAATCGTGAAGCGCACATATCCCGTTGCACCCGGGAAAGAGCGGGCGGCTAAGGTCACTTCCACTGTGTTGGGTGCTCTAGGTGTGTGGGGGGACGGAACGTGCGCCTGAGTCTGACCGTCGTCGACCCGGTCGGCGGTGCCAGCGCCGACGTGGTGCTCGACGCGGATCCCGAGTCGACCGTAGGGGACGTCGCGAGGGAGCTGGCCCGGCAGGTCGGTCTGGGGTATCCGGACCCCGGTGCGGGCGGCGCCCAGGTCATCCCCATCGGCGCGCACCGCCAACAGGCCGCGGCCGTCCAGGTGTCCGGGCCGCTCGCCTACGTCGACGGGTACGCCCTCGACCCCGCCGCCACCGTCGTCGGCTCGCCGCTGCGGGACGGCGTCGTCGTCAGTCTGCACGATCCCGCCGGGTGTCTGCTCGGTGAGCCCACCGGCATCGTCGAGTTCCGGGTCGCGGGCGGTCCGGCCGCCGGCGCCGTGCACCGGCTCGGGGTCGGGCGGTACGACATCGGCACCGGGCCCGCCTCCCACCTCCGCGTCGAGGACCCCGAACTGCCCGCCCGCGCCGCCACCCTGACCATCGCCATCGACGGCACCTGCAAAGTCGCGATACACACCGAAGACGCCCGGCTGGACGGGGAACCGGTGCAGAGCGACGGCGACTGGCCCCTCGACTCGCAGCTCGCCCTCGGCAACACCCTTCTGGAGATCACCGGGTACTCCCCGCCCAACGCCGCCCTGAAGTGGTCCGACGACGGTGCCGGGCTCGACTACAACCGGCCCCCGCGGCTGCGTCCCGCCGACCGGCAGACGCACTTCTCGCTGCCCAACCCGCTCGGCGACTACGAGGCCCGGCCGCTGCCCTGGCTGATGGCGCTGCTGCCGCTGGTCGGCGCGGTCGTCTCCGTGATGATGTTCGGGCGCTGGTACTACCTGATCATGGCGCTGATGAGCCCGCTCATGCTCTTCGGCAACTACTTCATGGACAAGAAGCACGGCAGGAAGTCCCACGCCAAGCAGCTCAAGGAGTACAAGGAACACAAGCAGCGGATCGAGGCGGAAGCCCAGGAGGCGCTGGTCGCGGAGCGGTCCGAGCGGCGGGCCGCGGTGCCGGACCCCGCCGCGGTGCTGACGTACGGCACGGGGCCGCGGACGCGGTTGTGGGAGCGGCGGCGGACCGACGCCGACCATCTGCTGATCCGGTTCGGCACCGGGCGCGTGCCCTCCGAGGTCGAGCTGGACGACCCCGAGCAGGACGAGCACAAGCGCAAGGTCCGCTGGTACATCGAGGACGCCCCGGTCGGTCTTTCGCTGCGCGACCTCGGGGTGATCGGCGTCGCCGGGCCCGGCGATTCGGCGCACGCGCTGGGGCGTTGGGCCGTCGCCCAGACCGCCGTCCTGCACAGCCCCATGGACGTGCAGTTCTACGTCCTCACCGACAACGACGCCGGTGACCGGTGGGACTGGGTGCGCTGGCTGCCGCACGCCCGGCCGGCCGGCGGGCAGGACGTGAACGTCCTGATCGGCACCGACTCCGAGACCGTCGGCGCCCGCGTCGGCGAGCTCACCCAGCTCCTCGACGGCCGGCAGAAGGCCCTGCAGAAGGGCGGGCGGAGCAAGACGGACGGCCCCGCGTTCTCCGACCCCGACATCGTCGTCGTGTGGGACGGGTCGCGGCGGCTGCGGTCCATGCCCGGTGTCGTACGGCTGCTGAAGGAGGGGCCGGGCGTCGCCATCCGGTCCATCTGCCTCGACGAGGAGGAGCGGTTCCTGCCCGGGGAGTGCCAGGGGGTCGTGGTCGCCGAGCCGCGGTCCGGCAAGGAGGCCGCGCAAGCGGCGCCCGTGGCGCAGCAGGCCGTCGGCGGCTTTCCGTCCTTCCAGGCCTGGCATCCGCAGAGCGGCGGCGCCGGTGAGGAACAGGCGGCGGAGGAGCTGGAGTTGCGGCTGCGCGTCGAGCAGAGCGGGGCGCTGCGCAAGCTGAACGTGCGGCCCGACTTCGTCTCCGCCGCCTGGTGCGCACGGCTCGCCCGCTCGCTCTCCCCGCTGCGCGACATCAGCGGCGAGAGCGAGGACTCGGCCCTGCCCGCCGCCAGCCGGTTGCTCGACGTGCTCCAGCTGGAGCCGCCCACGCAGGACGCGATCGCCGCGCGCTGGCGGATGGGCGGGCAGTCGACGATGGCGGTCATCGGGGAGTCGTACGACGGCCCGTTCGGCATCGACCTGCGGCGCGACGGGCCGCACGGCCTCATCGCCGGTACCACCGGTTCCGGCAAGTCCGAGCTGCTGCAGACCATCGTGGCCGCGCTGGCCGTCGCCAACACCCCGGAGAACATGACGTTCGTGCTCGTCGACTACAAGGGTGGCTCGGCGTTCAAGGACTGCGTGAAGCTGCCGCACACCGTGGGCATGGTCACCGACCTCGACGCCCACCTCGTGGAGCGGGCCCTGGAGTCGCTGGGGGCGGAGCTCAAGCGGCGTGAGCACATCCTCGCCGCCGCCGATGCCAAGGACATCGAGGACTACCAGGACCTCGTCAGAAGAGACCCCTCCCGTTCCCCGGTACCCCGACTCCTCATCGTCATCGACGAGTTCGCGTCGATGGTGCGCGATCTGCCCGACTTCGTCACGGGGCTTGTCAATATCGCCCAGCGCGGGCGGTCCCTCGGGATCCACCTGCTGCTCGCCACCCAGCGGCCCTCCGGTGTCGTGTCCCCCGAGATCCGCGCCAACACCAACCTCCGGATCGCGCTGCGCGTGACCGACGCCGGTGAGTCGACCGACGTCATCGACGCGCCCGACGCCGGGCACATCGCGAAGAGCACGCCGGGACGGGCGTACGTCCGGCTCGGGCACGCCTCGCTGATCCCCTTCCAGTCGGGTCGGGTCGGCGGACGGCGGCCGGGCGCCGCGGATCCGGCCACGCTCGCGCCCTGGGCCGGGGCGCTGTCCTGGCAGGACCTCGGGCGGGCCGCGCTGCGCAAGCCGAAGTCCGAGGCGAAGGAGGACGACGAGATCACCGACCTGAAGGTGCTCGTCGACGCCGTCCGCGAGGCCAACACCGCCCTGCGGATCCCCGCCCAGCACTCGCCGTGGCTGCCCGCCCTCGACGACACGCTGCTGCTCGACGAGGTGCCGGCCGTGCAGGCGCAGGGCGCGCTGCCCGCCGCCCCGTACGGTGTCGAGGACCTGCCCGCCGACCAGGCCCGCCGCGCGGTCGCCGTCGACTTCGCGACCTTCGGGCACCTCATCATCGCGGGCGCCCCGCGCACCGGACGCTCCCAGGTGCTGCGCACCATCGCCGGTTCGCTGGCCCGCACCAACTCCTGCGCGGACGTGCACCTGTACGGCATCGACTGCGGCAACGGCGCGCTGAACGCGCTGACCCGGCTGCCGCACTGCGGTGCCGTCGTCGGCCGCAACCAGACCGAGCGGGTGGAACGGCTCATGGCGCGCCTCTCCGGTGAGCTGAGCCGTCGTCAGGAGCTGCTCGCCGACCAGGGGGTCGCGGACATCGGCGAGCAGCGGGCGGCCGTACCGGAGGCGGAACGGCTGCCGCACATCGTGCTGCTCCTGGACCGCTGGGAAGGCTGGCTGCCCACCCTCGGCGAGCTGAACCACGGCGATCTCACCGACCAGATCATGGTGATGATGCGGGAGGGCGCGAGCGTCGGCATCCATCTCGTCCTCACCGGCGACCGGCAGATCCTGGCCGGCCGGATCTCCTCCCTGACCGAGGACAAGTACGGTCTGCGCCTCGCCGACCGCGCCGACTTCTCGATGCTGGACATCAACTCCCGCAAGGTTCCCGAGGAGATCCCGCCCGGCCGCGCCTTCCGCAGCGAGACGGCCGCCGAGACGCAGTTCGCGCTGCTCTCCGCGGACACCACCGGCCAGGGGCAGAACGCGGCGATCGTCGCGATCGGCGAGGCGGCCGAGGCCCGCGACGCCCAGGTGCCGCGCTCCCTGCGCCCGTTCCGGGTGGACGTGCTGCCCAGCCGGATCTCCTTCGAGGACGCCTGGGCGATGCGCACCCCGGCCGCGGCGGCCTCCCCGCTGTGGGCCCTGGTGGGTGTCGGCGGCGACGAACTCACCGCCTTCGGACCGGACCTGGCGCAGGGCGTACCCGCCTTCGTGATCGGCGGGCCCGCCAAGTCCGGCCGGTCCACCGCCCTGTTGGGCTTCGCCCGCTCCTATCTCGCCAACGGTGTGCGGATCGTCGTCGCCGCGCCCCGGCAGTCGCCGCTGCGTGAGCTCGACGGGCAGGAAGGCGTGCTGAAGGTCTTCACCGGCCGGGACGTGGACGAGGACGAGCTGACGGAGGTGCTGTCGTCGGCGTCTCCGGCCGAGCCCGTCGTCGTGCTGGTCGACGACGCCGAGGTGCTGGACGACTGCGACGCCGAGGACGTCTTCAAGCGGATCGTGGAGCGCGGCACCGAGGAGGGCCTCGCCGTCGTCATCGCCGGTGACGAGGACGAGATCTGCGACGGCTTCTCGGGCTGGCAGGTCGACGCCAAGAAGGCCCGCCGGGGCATCCTGCTCTCCCCTCAGGAGTCCGGCTCCGGCGAGCTGATCGGCATCCGGACCACCCGGGCCATGGTGGGCGGCCCGATCCAGCCGGGCAAGGGCATGCTGCACCTGGGCAGCGGGGAGCACGTCACGGTGACGACCCCTCAGTAACCGTACGGCGGGGGCGAGGAGGGTCTCAGTTCCTGGCCTCAGCCTCTCGCCTCAGCTCCTCGCCCCAGTTCCTCGCCTCAGTCCGCCGTCCTCGACATCACCGCCACCGGGTTCCCCTCCTCCGAGCTGTCCGACGTGTAGACCAGGTCGCCGTCGCTCGGGGTCAGGTAGACGGTGTTCGTGCCGGGGTCGCAGCCGTCGTGGTTGCCCTCGGCGCCGGTCGAGGAGGCGACGAGCCGGGCCGCCGTCACCGACCGCAGGGTGAGGACGTCCGTGCAGACCCCGCCCAGCTGGTCGGTCTGCCGCAGGCGCCCCAGCTCGTGGCCGACCGCCGTCTGTTCGACGGTGATCCGGAAGGTGCCGATGGGCAGGTTGCCGGACAGGGCGGTGGCCGAACCCTGCCAGGTGCCGAGATAGGCGGCCGGGATCTGCCCGCCGGCGGAGGGGGAGGACGCGGACGTCGAGGGCGGCTTGGCGGCGGCGCCCGAGTCTCCGCCCGCCCCGTCGCCGCCGGACCCCAGGAACGGCTTCACCAGGAACCCCACCCCGACGGTGACCACCGCCAGCGCCGCGGCCACCGCGAGCGCGACCGTGCAGCTCACCCGGCGCCCGCGCCCGCCCGCGCCCGGTACGGCGGTCGCGGCGACGCTCACGGACACCTTGCCGGGCTTCCCGGGCTTCCCGTCCCGCGCGGGCAGGGCATCCCGCGGCTCCGGTACGACGGCGGGTACGGTCTCGGGCGGCGCCGCCTGCCCCGGTACGGCCACGGGCGGCACCGTCGGCGGCGGCGGTCCGAACTCCCCCACCACCGAAGGGGTGCTGAACTCCACCGGCCCGGACGCCGGTACCGCGGCCGGCACGGCCTCCGCGGCCTCCAGGTTGAGCACCTCCACCGCGCTCCGGCTCACCCGCTCCACCAGCGCCCCCGGCAGCCACCCGCCGGCCACCAGCCGTGCGGCCCCCTCGGGAGCCAGCCGCCGGGCCACCTCCGCCGGGGCCGGCCGCCGCCCCGGCTCCTTCACCAGGCAGGCCTCGGCCACCTCCCGCAGCTCACCGCCGAGCGAACCGAGTTCGGGCTCCTCGTGGACGACCTTGTAGAGAAGCGCGGCCGAGGAGTCCCCGGGGAACGGCGGCGTCCCGTTGGCCGCGTACGCCAGCACCGCGCCGAGGGAGAAGACGTCCGCGGCGCCCGTGGCGCCCCTGCCGAGGATCTGCTCCGGGGACATGTATCCGGGCGAGCCGATCGACACCCCCGACGACGTCAGGGACGCCGTGCCGTCCGTGGCGCGGGCGATGCCGAAGTCGATGAGGAGCGGCCCGTCGAGGGTCAGCAGCACGTTCGACGGCTTCACGTCCCGGTGCACGAGACCCAGTTCGTGCACCGCCACCAGCGCCTCGGCGAGACCGGCGCCGAGCGCCCGCACCGTGTGGGCGGGCAGTGGGCCGCCGTCGGTCACGGCGGCCGTCAGGGAGGGACCTGCCGCGTAGGCGGTGGCGACCCAGGGCACGGGGGCGTCCGGGTCGGCGTCCAGGACGGAGGCCGTCCAGGCGCCGCCGACCCGCCGGGCGGCCTGCACCTCGCGGCGGAAGCGGGCGCGGAACTCCTCGTCCAGCGCGAAGTGCGGGTGCACGATCTTGACGGCGACGGAGCGGCCGCCGGCCGAACGGCCCAGATAGACGCGGCCCATGCCGCCGGAGCCGAGCCGGCCGAGCAGCCGGTACGGCCCGACGGCCGTGGGTTCGTCGCCCGCGAGCGGCAGCATGCGCCCTCACCCCCCAGAGAGTTCGGCAGCAGCCTATTCGCTCCGCGGGCCCGGCAGTTCCTCAGCCGCGGGCCCGGCAGTTCCCCAGCCGCGGGCCCGGCAGTTCCCCAGCCGCGGGCCCGGCAGTTCCCCAGCCGCGGGCCCGGCAGTTCCCCAGCCGCGGGCCCGGCAGTTCCCCAGCCGCGGGCCCGGCAGTTCCCCAGCCGCGGGCCCGGCAGTTCCCCAGCCGCGGGCCCGGCAGTTCCCCAGCCGCGGGCCCGGTGGGGGCTGGTGGGGGCTGGTCGCGCGGTTCCCCGCGCCCCTTATGGGGCGCTCCTCTTGCGGGGCGCTGTCACGGCGTCAGCAGTTCGACCCGCACGTCCGCCGCGAACCCGGTCGTGGGGCCCACCCGGCGGGCGAACTCCGTCACCGCCGCCAGCTGGGGCGGGCCGAAGCTGAAGTCGAGGGTGGTGAAGTACTGGGCGAGGGTGGCCTCGTCGAAGGCCTCCCAGCGGGCGGCCTGTTCGGCGACCTTGCCGACCTCCTCCAGGGAGAGGTTGCGGGAGTCGAGGAAGGCGCCGTGCACCTCACGGGTGAGGTGCGGCTCGCGCTCCAGGTAGTCCCGGCGTGCCGCCCACACCGCGAAGACGAACGGCAGGCCCGTCCACTCCTTCCACAGCGCGCCGAGGTCGTGGACCTCAAGGCCGTAGCGCGGCCCGTCCAGCAGGTTGGCGCGCAGGGCCGCGTCGCCGATCAGTACCGCCGCGTCCGCCTCCTGCATCATCAGGCTCAGGTCGGGCGGGCAGGTGTAGTAGTCGGGCTGGACGCCGTAGCGGTCGGCGAGCAGCAGCTGGGCCAGGCGGACCGAGGTGCGGGAGGTGGAGCCGAGGGCGACCCGGCGGCCGTCCAGCTGGTCCAGCGGCACCTGCGAGACGATCACGCAGGACATCACCGGGCCGTCGCAGCCGACGGCGATGTCCGGGAAGGCGACCAGGTCGTCGGCGTTGCGCAGGAATTCGACGAGCGTGATGGGGCCGATGTCGAGGTCGCCGCGCACCAGCTGCTCGCTGAGCTTCTCAGGGGTGTCCTTGGTCAGCTCGAAGTCGAGGAGGGTGCCGGTTCTCGCGAGCCCCCAGTAGAGGGGCAGGCAGTTCAGGAACTGGATGTGGCCGACGCGCGGCCGGGTGCGAGAATTGTCCACATCGCGAGACTAGACCCCATGGGGTACGGTGCTGGCACCGCCCCCACCCCTGGTGTCCCGACCGACCCTCCGGTCAACCCGCCCTCGGGGCATTCAAACGTCCGGGTGACGTGATCTTGGCCTCTGTTGCTTTCGGCTGCCCACATGCTAGGCTCGCCGCAAGTTGCAGTTTGGTTTCCCTTGCAGTACAGAGCCTGCGGAGCATGTAACCGCGGGCTCTCGTAGTTTTCAGACATATGCAGTTGTGCGGCACTTAGTTTGTTTTCACACTTGCAGGTTCTGGAGCAGGGCGACCCTTTGGGCCCAAGGAGGGCTTATGGCTACCGGAACCGTGAAGTGGTTCAACGCCGAAAAGGGCTTTGGATTCATCGCCCAGGAAGGCGGCGGCCCCGACGTCTTCGTCCACTACTCCGCGATCAACGCCAGCGGGTTCCGCTCCCTGGAGGAGAACCAGCAGGTGAGCTTCGACGTCACGCAGGGCCCGAAGGGTCCGCAGGCGGAGAACGTCACCCCCGTCTGATCCCAGACAAACCAAGTCTGATCGCAGACTGAGTGCAGTACCCAAGGAGCCCCGCGCCGTCAGGCGACGGGGCTCCTGCCTTTTCCGTCCCCGCTCACACGTGCTGCATCACCAGCACGAACGTGGTGCCGGGCGCCAACGCCTCGTACAGATGCGGAATATCGCCGCGATACGTCAGATAATCACCGGGGTTCAATTCGACGGTTTCTCCGCGCGGCCCCGCCTTGACCTTCCCGCCGCATACGACGAGGTGCTCGACCGTTCCCGGAATGTGCGGCTCGGACTCCCGCGCCACGCCCGGCTCCATCCGCAGGTGGTAGACGTCCCGGCGGACACCGGGCGGGCTGGACGACAGGAGGGTCGCGGCGAAGTCGGCGCGCTCCGACGCGACCGTGGGCCCCTCCCCCGCCCGGATCACCTGAACGCCGGACACCGGCGGCTCGACCAGCGCGCTGAACGGCACGCCGAGCGCCACCCCCAGCGACCACAGCGTCTCCACGCTCGGGTTGCCGCCGCCCGCCTCCAGCTGGGACAGCGTCGACTTCGCGACACCGGCCCGTTTGGCCAGCTCGGACAGGGAGAGCCCGGCCCGGGCCCGCTCACGCTTCAGCGCTCCGGCGATCCACTCCATGGGAAGCCGGTCCGGCCGGCCGGTTGCCTCGGACATCGCTCTCGTTCGCTCCATCGGTACGCTCGTTCGCCTTGACGAACACCACTCTACGCGTTCATCGTAAAGAACATGCGTTCGCTGAACCGAACAATCGGCACGGCCCGACGGCCCGTCCGGCAGGGGCGGACGGCCTCCCTGGTCCGGGACAGTTCACTCGTCTGGCTGGCCGGCGGGATCGTCGGTGTCTCCTTCGGCGCGGTCAGCGTCGCCGGCGGCCTGCCCTGGTGGGTCCCGGTCCTTATGTCCCTGGTGGTCTACGCCGGATCGGCACAGTTCAGCGCGGTCGGCGTGCTGCTCGCCGGCGGCGGCCCACTGGCGGCCGCGGCCACCGGCCTGCTCCTCAACACCCGCACGGCGGCCTTCGGCCTCGCCGTCGCCGACCTGCTCGGCCCCGGCCGCGCCACTCGCCTGCTCGGCGCCCACCTGGTCACCGACGAGACGGTCGCCTTCGCCCTGGCCCAGCCGGACCCGGCCCGCCGTCGGGCCGCGTTCTGGGTCTCCGGGCTCGGCCTGTTCGCCGCCTGGAACGTGGGGGTGGCGGCCGGGGCCCTCGCGGGCAGCGCCCTCGGCGACACCGGCCGCTACGGCCTGGACGCGGCGTTCCCCGCGGTGCTGGTCGCCCTGGTCCTGCCCGCCCTCCGCGCGGACCGGGGCGTACGGCGCGCGGCCCTGATCGGCGCCGTGATCGCCCTCGCGGTGACCCCTGTCGTCCCGGCCGGGATCCCCGTCCTCCTCGCCCTGCCGGGCCTGTTCACGCTTGCGGGGGTACGACGATGAACGCGACGGTGGTCATGATCCTGGCGCTCGCCGTCGGCACGTACGCCTTCCGCCTGGTGGGCCCGGCGCTGCACGGCCGGGTCGAGATCCCGGCTCGGGTCCGGGAACTGGCGTCGGCGGGGGCGGTCGTGCTCCTGGTCGCCCTGCTGGCCACCGGGGCGCTGACCGAGAGCGGCGGCTTCGCCGGGATCGCCCGCCCGGCCGGGGTGCTGGCGGCGGGCGTACTGGCCTGGCGCAGGGCGCCTTTCGCTGTCGTGGTCCTCGGCGCCGCGGCGGTGACGGCCCTGCTGCGGGCGGCTGGGGTCGGCTAGCGGAACCGCTGTCGGTACCGCCCGCGCCCGGCCGTCGGCACACCCGTACGGCCCCCCGGGTCGCGGGATCCCTGCGGTCACGCACGGGAAACGCCGGCCGGACGGTCCTCAGCAGTGCGGAACAGCACCTGCTGCGGGAATGGCTGGACCGCCTGGCCGACGAGGAGTGAGGCCCGGGTCTACCAGGCCACCGGCAGCTCCAGCGGGAACCGGCGGATGGTGTCGGTGTCCCAGCGGACCTCTTCCGGGCGCACCGCCAGGCGGAGCGTGGGGAAGCGGTCCAGGAGGCGCTCCAGGGCGACCTCCAGTTCGGCCATCGCCAACGGCACCGCGATGCACCGGTGGCCGCCCCAGCCGAAGGTCATGTGGGGTGCGACGGGGCGGTCGGGCACGATCTCGTGGGCATCCGGATAGCGCTCCGGGTCACGGTTGGCCGTCAGGTAGGAGACGTGGACGAAGTCGCCGCGCCGGATGACCACCCCGTCCATCTCGACGTCCTCCAGTGCCACCCGGGGAATGCCCACGCCCTTCCGGAAGGGGATGTACCGGAGCATTTCGTGGATGAAGTCCGTCAGGTCCTTCCGGTGCGCGCGGGCGTACTCCGCCAGCTCCGGGCGGGTCAGCAGCAGGTACACGATGTCGCTGATCTGGCAGGTCGCCGTGTCCTGGCCGCTGAGTGTGAACGTCAGTGCCAGGACGGCCAGTTCCCGGTCGTCGAGCTGGTCCGTGCCGTCCCGCGCCTCGGTGAGCACGCTGATGATGTCCGTACCGGGGTTCTTCCGGCGTTCGGCGACGAGTTCGGTGAAGTAGCCGGTCAGGTCCTCCTTGGCCGCCCGTGCGACGTCCCGGTTGCCCGCGCCGACCACCAGCAGCCGCTGGACCTGCTCCTGCATCCGGGGCCACTCGGCGCGGTCGATGCCCAGCAGGTCCAGGATCGTGTGCTGGGGAAGGGGGTCGGACAGGTACCGGACCAGGTCGGCCGGCTGACCGGCCTCCTCCATCTTGTCCAGCAACTGGTCCGTGAGGAGGCCGATCCGGCCCCGCATCCGGTCCACGTGACGCGGGGTGAAGGCCTGGGTGGCCAGGTGCCTGATCCGGCCGCTGTGCGGCGGGTCCATCACGTTGATCGACTCCGGGGAGACGATCGGCTCGGCCGTCATCCGTGGATAGTCGTACTGGATGATCGCCGCCCGGCTGAACCGGGGGTCCGTGGTCACCTGCTTCACCGACTCGAATCTGGTGACCAGCCAGGCGTCCGAGTCGCCGTACGGCAGCCGGATGGTGCCGAGGGACTCGCGCTCCATGAAGCCGGCCAGGTCCGGATCGAAGTCGAGGGCCTCGCTGAAACCGAAGGGACAGTTGATCGCCTGCACGTTCTTCTCCTTCGTCGGTCGGCCGCTCAGTGGAACGGCACGACGTTGGTTGCGTGGACGGCGGCGCGCAGGTCCTTCGCGAGCCGCACGGCGTCGCCGATCGCCCAGTAGTGGAGGAAGAACAGGCGCGGCTCGTCCGTCAGGTTGTGGTGGTGGAGCTCGACGATGCCGACCCCGCCCTTGCGCAGCAGCTTCAGGACCGGCTGGACCTCGTCCGCGGTCATCACGAAGTCACCGTTGATCGCGGCCCTTCCCCGGCCGAGCGGCTGGAAGTTGATGGTGGTCACCGAGCCGAGGCCGGCCGGCAGGATCATGCCGCCGTCCACGATCTGCTCCGCGCGCGCCCAGACGCTCTTGTAGACGCCCTCGTCCTGGGAGCCCTTGCTGCCGAAGGCGTCGTCGATGCCCTTGGTGTCCAGGTCGAGCGTCGGGGTGGTGGGCGGCCGGTCGAGCGGGGTGCCGGTGCGGTCGAAGGCCTTGCGCAGTCCCCTGGCGACGTACACCGGGTCGTGACTGTGGGCGTGCAGGTGCAGCCACCACAGGGCGGGCTGGTGGGAGAGCAGATGCTTGTGAACGGCGTTGATGGCGATGTCGTGCTCGAGGAGCGCGTCGGTGAAGCCGTCCAGTTCGTGCTCGGTGACCACCGCGTCGCCCATCAGCAGATGGCTGCCGTCCTTGTAGCGGACGAAGGCGGTGTGGGTGCCGAGGGCCAGCGCGGTCTCGATCCGCACGCCGCGGGAGACCACCTTGAGGTCCCGGCGGGGCAGACCGGTGTGGTACATGTACCGCTTCATGTCGCCCGGCCGGCCCAGGGCCTTGGTCACGTCCGCCCAGTCGGCGAGCTGGGTCAGCTCGGGTTCGACGAGGGTGCGCGGGTGCCCGTGGGAGAGGGCGCGCGCGGGTGGGATCGCCGCGCCCGCGAGAACGGGGGCCACGGCACCCGCGGCGAGGACGCGGCGACGGGTGGTGGCCGGTCTGGGGTGGGTTTCCTGCTGCCGGTCGTCAGCCATGAGGCACCTCCTGGCGCGATGGAATCACGGGACCTGGGCAGGTCCCGTGATTTCATCGCACCAGTGGGGCCAGGTGGACTAACGCAAATCACCTGGCACGGAGGCGGACCACTCCGTGTGACGGCCGCGGATCACCTTCCGTGACGGCCGCGGATCACTTCGCGTACAGACCCTCGATCTCCGCCGCAAAGTCCTTCATGACCGCCTCGCGGCGCAGCTTCATCGACGGGGTCAGATGCCCGGCCTCCTCGGTGAAGTCGACGGGGAGCATGGCGAAGCGCCGGATGGACTCGGGGCGGGAGACGAGCTTGTTGGCCTCGTCGACGGCGCGCTGCAGGACGGCCAGCAGCTCGGCGTCGTCCATCAGGAGCTCGGGCGGCACCGGGTGCTTGCCGTTCATCTGGCGCCAGTGGGTGAGGCCGTCCCGGTCGAGGGTGATGAGGGCGCTGACGTACGGCAGCCCGTCGCCGACCAGCATCACCTGGGAGATGAGGGGGTGCGAGCGCAGCCAGTTCTCCAGCGGGGCGGGCGCCACGGACTTGCCGCCGGCCGTGATCAGCATCTCCTTCTTGCGGCCGGTGATGGTGAGGTAGCCCTCGTCGTCGAGTTCGCCGAGGTCTCCGGTGGCCAGCCAGCCGTCCCGGGTCGCGGGGACGACCCCGCCGGCCGCCGGGTCCCAGTAGCCGCGCAGCACGTGCTCGCCGGCGACCAGGATCTCGCCGTCGGCGGCGATCCGGACCTTGGTGCCGGGCATCGGCCAGCCGACCGTGCCGAGGCGGGGCTTGAGGGGCGGGGTGCAGGTGGTGGCCGCCGTGGTCTCGGTCAGGCCGTAGCCCTCGTAGATCTCGATGCCGGCCCCGGCGTAGAACGCGGCGAGGCGGCGGCCCAGCGGGGAGCCGCCGCAGATGATGTGCCGGACGCGGCCACCCATGGCGGTGCGGATACGGCGGTACACGAGCGGGTCGTAGAAGGTGCGGGCGGTCCTCAGGGCGCGGCCGGGCCCGCTGCCGGTGCCGGTCTGCTTCGCCTCCAGCGCCTCCCCGTAGCGCTGCGCGACCCCGGTGGCCCGGTCGAAGACGGAGACCCGGCCGCCCGACTCCGCCTTCGCCCGCGCGGTGTTGAAGACCTTCTCCAGCATGTACGGGATGGTCAGCAGGCAGGTCGGTCGGAAACCGGCGAGGTCCGGGAGCAGGTCCTCGGCCTTGAGGCTGGGGGCGTGGCCGAGGCGGACCCCGGCGCGGATGCAGGCGATCGCCACCATGCGGCCGAAGACGTGGGACATGGGCAGGAAGAGGAGGATGGAGACCTCTTCGTCGTTGCGCGCCTTGAAGATCGGGTAGAGGAGTTCGATCGCGTTGTCGACCTCGGCGAAGAAGTTGCCGTGCGAGAGGGCGCAGCCCTTGGGGCGGCCGGTGGTGCCCGAGGTGTAGATCAGGGTGGCGAGGGTGTCGGGGCCCAGCATGCCGCGCCGGACGCCCACCTCGCCGTCCGGCACCTCTGCGCCGGCCTCCGCGAGCCGGTCCACGTGTCCCTTCTCCATCACCCACAGGTGCCTGAGGTCGGGCAGCCGGTCGAGTTCGGGACCGAGCGCGGCGGCCTGGGCGCTGGTCTCGGTGACCAGGGCGACGGCGCCCGAGTCGTGCATGATCCAGCGGGTCTGGAAGACCGAGGAGGTCGGGTAGATCGGCACCGTCACCAGGCCGGCCGCCCAGGCGCCGAAGTCGAGGAGCGTCCACTCGTACGTCGTCCGGGACATGATCGCGATCCGGTCGCCCGGCATCAGCCCCTCCGCGATCAGCCCTTTGGCCACCGCCAGCACCTGTGCGGCGAACTGAGCGGCCGTCACGTGGGCCCAACGACCGTCTTCCTCGGTTGACTTGCGGCTGAGGACCACGGCACCCGGCTCCGCCTCCGCGTTCTCGAACGGCAGGTCGGCGAGCGAGCCGTGCCGTACCGGCGGCGCGAACGGCGGTACGTACGCCTCCCGCACCACCCCGTCCAGCCGCTGTACGAGGGGCTCGACCAGGATCGGGTTCCCGTCGTAGTCCGTGGCCTGGATCGCCGCACCGGTGGAGACGGGGGCGGCGTTCGGGTAAGAGGACGTGAACACGGGGCGGCTCCTCGGGCGTGCAGCGGTGAACTGCTTGCTGCATGACGTACGTGCCTCGCGCACCGAGGCGTTCACCGGCACCGGCCCTCGGAAAGGGGTTACCGGCGGTTCAGGCTGGAGATCGTACGGGGCCGCTGTGGCGGGCTTGTGGGTTTTCGGGGGTTGTCCGGGGACGGGCCTGTGCAATCCCGGAGGTTACGTGAGGGACCTTCACGTTCGACCCGATTCCCGGTGATGGACAGCTGTGACATAGGCTTACCTACGGTAACTTTACTCCAGAGTCAGGAACTGTGCCATCAGTCAGAGCCCTGCGCCCTTGAGGAGCGCTGCCGCCGACGGCATTGAAAGGTGAACCTCTGTGATCGTCCTTGACCGGGCCCCTGCTCTCGGCCCCCTGCTCGCCCTCGGCGCGGCGCGGTCGCCCTTCAAAAGGCCGGGCGCCGTCGCGTCGTTCCCCCGCACTCACCTCGTACTGCCGGGCGTCCGCCCCGACCTCGAGAAACTCGCCGCCTACGAGCGTGTCTGCGGGTTCGCGACCGGGGAGGACGGGCTGCCGGTCACCTATCCGCATGTGCTCGGGTTCCCGCTGGCCATGCGGCTGATGAGTGCGCGGGAGTTTCCGTTGCCGTTGCTGGGGCTGGTGCACACCTCCATCGAGATCGAACGGCAGGCTGTCCTCCCGGCCGACGGGACGTACGACATCGCCGTCCACGTCGAGGAGTTGAGGCCGCACCGGCGGGGCACCGAGGCCGTCGTCGTGACCGGGGTGCGGGTCGGCGAGGACGTCGTGTGGAAGTCGCGGAGTACGTATCTGGCACGGCACCGTACGCCGCACTCCGGCGAGACGGTCCGGGAGGAGCCCGGCCCCCCACTGCCCGTCGTCGAGGAATGGCGGATCGCCGGGGACGTCGGCCGGCGGTACGGGGCCGCCTCAGGGGACCGCAACCCCATTCACCTGTATCCGTTCACCGCCCGCCTCTTCGGCTTCCCCCGGGCCATCGCGCACGGCATGTGGACCGTGGCCCGGTGCCTGGCCGCGCACGGGGTGCCGACGGCGGCCGTCGTACGTGCGGAGTTCCGGGCCCCGGTGCTGCTGCCGGGCACGGTCGAATACGCCGCCGCGGACGGCCGGTTCCGATTGCGGAGCGGCGACCGGGTGCACGTCACAGGCAGCGTGCGCCCGCGCGTTGCCCGGTGATCGGCCAACACCGCACAAAGAGTGTGTCTCGCCCTTCTGCGGCCCACCTGTCAGTGGGCCGTAGCCGACCGGCGCCCACGCTGCGCCGCCGGGGCGCCGTGTGACGGACCGGGCCGGTCACGGCGGCGACCACGGCCGGCCCTCCATCAGGTCGCCCAGCCCCGCCCAGGCGAAGTTCATCAGGGTCGCGGCCGCCTGCCGCGCCGTGACTCCCGGGGTGGCGTTGGCCCAGGTCGCCAGGGACTCGGCGGCGCCCACCAGTGCCTCGGCGAGGCCCGCGACCTCGCCCTCGGCCAGGTCGGGGTCGCGGTGTGCCGCGCGGGCGGAGGCGACGATGAGCTGGGTCACGAACGCGACGATCTCCTCGCGCATCGCGGCGACCTCGGAGGCGAACCGCTCGCCGTGCGTGCGGGCCTGGAGGTGCAGCACCGACCAGCCGTCGGGGTGTTCGGCGGTGTGGGTGAAGAACGCCCGCAGTCCGTCCCAGAGCTGCCGGTCGGCGGGCAGTGCGCGGTCGACGCCGGTGCGGACCGCCTCGGTCAGGGCGCCGGCCTCACGGCGGATGCAGGCCGTGAACAGGTCGTCCTTGGAGTTGAGGTACAGGTAGACCAACGGCTTGGAGACACCGGCGAGTTCGGCGATCTCGTCCATCGACGCGGCCATGTAGCCGCGCTGGCCGAAGGTCCGCACGGCGGCGTCCAGCATCTGCCGCTCACGTACCGCGCGCGGCATCCGCTTGGTCTTGACGGTCCCCATGGGACAAAGCCTAGTTGGGGCCGCAGACGCGGGAGCCGCTCAGGAGCTCACGAGGAGGTCCGGGCCTGGTCCGCCGCGTCGACCGCCGCGTCCTCCTGGCTGCGGTTGGCCTCGATGTTGGCCTGCATCCGCTCGACCCGCCGCGCGACCTGCACCGAGGCGCGGTCCCGCTCCTTGCGCAGCACGACGAAGCTGATCGGCGCCGACAGGACGAGGGAGAGCAGCAGGACCCACAGGAAGTTGGAGTCGCCAAAGCCACGCGGGAACGCGCCGGCGTAGACGAGGCCCCAGACGACGAGGAGGCAGCCCGCGAAGATACCGAGGCGCATCAGCGTGTAGCGGAGCATCTCAATCCAGTCTTCCGATGACGAAAAGGGGCACCGTCCAGTGAAGCACGCCGTGGGGCCGATCTTGCACCGGGGTCGGTGGGGGCGGGTCAGGTCAGCGGCAGCAGCATGGTGATGTCGCCGGGGGCGACGCGGACGGCGGCGGGGACCCGGCCGACCTCCTTGTAGCCGCAGGAGCCGTAGAAGTTCTCCAGGCCGAGGCCGCCGCGGCAGCTGAGCCGTATCGCGTCGATGCCGTCGAAGCCGCGGGCGGCGTCGGCGGCGGCCGCGAGGAGGTCGCGGCCGTAGCCCCGGCCCTGGTGCCTCGGGTGCACCATCACCGTGTACAGCCACACCCAGTGCGTCATCAGCCGGTGCGTGTTGAAGGAGAAGAAGGCGGTGGCGGCGACCTCGCCGGCCTCGTCGTGCCCCACGAGGAGCCGGTGCCGGCCCTCGGCCATCGCGACGAAGTGCCGGACCAGTTCCGGCCGGATCTCCTCGGAGGTCACGGGCGCGACGAATCCGACGGCTCCCCCGGCGTCGGTCACGTCCGTCCACAGGTCGAGGATGCCGTCGCGGAGGGCCGGGGTGATGGCGGGGTCGAGGGTGAAGGTAAGGGGCATGGCGCGATGGTATCTATTACGCCGAGGGGTGGGTAGAACCGATTTCGCCGTGCGGGCTACGGCCGGTGTGCGACTGCGGGAGCCCGGGGGCTGATCGCGCGGTTCCCCGCACCCCCGAAAGCCAGAGGAAGGGGCCGCCGCAGTCGCCCCTTCTTCCAGGCCTTCTTCCGAGAACGCACCGTCGGCGCCCTCACACCCGCATCGGCTGCGGGGACTCCCGGCGCGCCGGGTCCGGGCCGTCGTACTCGCGGATGATCTCGTAGCGGGTGTTCCGCTCCACGGGCCGGAAGCCCGCGTCGCGGATGAGGTCCAGCAGGTCCTCACGGGTCAGCTTGTTCGGCGTGCCGTAGTTGTCGGCGTCGTGCGTGATCTTGTACTCGACGACCGAGCCGTCCATGTCGTCCGCGCCGTGCTGCAGCGCCAGCTGCGCCGTCTGCACGCCGTGCATGACCCAGAAGACCTTCACGTGCGGGACGTTGTCGAACAGCAGCCGGGACACCGCGAAGGTCTTCAGGGCCTCCGCGCCGGTCGCCATCTGGGTCCGGGCCTGGAGCCGGTTCCTGACCTTGCCGTCCTTCATGTCCACGAAGTCGTGCTGGTAGCGCAGCGGGATGAAGACCTGGAAGCCGTTCGTCTCGTCCTGGAGTTCGCGCAGGCGCAGCACGTGGTCGACGCGGTGGCGCGGTTCCTCGATGTGGCCGTAGAGCATCGTGCAGGGCGTCTTGAGGCCCTTCTCGTGCGCCAGGCGGTGGATCCGGGACCAGTCCTCCCAGTGGGTGCGGTGGTCCACGATGTGCTGGCGGACCTCCCAGTCGAAGATCTCCGCGCCACCGCCGGTCAGCGACTCCAGACCCGCGTCGATCAGCTCGTCGAGGATCTCGGAGGCCGACAGCCCGGAGATCGTCTCGAAGTGGTGGATCTCCGTCGCCGTGAAGGCCTTCAGCGAGACGTCCGGCAGGGCCGCCTTCAGCTCGCGCAGCGACCGCGGGTAGTAGCGCCAGGGGAGGTTCGGGTGCAGGCCGTTGACGATGTGCAGCTCGGTGAGGTTCTCGCCCTCCATCGCCTTGGCGAGCTTCACCGCCTCCTCGATGCGCATCGTGTACGCGTCCTTCTCGCCCGGCTTGCGCTGGAACGAGCAGTACGCGCAGGACGCGGTGCACACGTTCGTCATGTTGAGGTGACGGTTGACGTTGAAGTGGACGACGTCACCGTTCTTGCGCGTCCGCACCTCGTGGGCGAGGCCGCCCAGCCAGGCCAGGTCGTCCGACTCGTACAGCGCGATGCCGTCCTCGCGGGTCAGCCGCTCACCGGCCCTGACCTTCTCCTCCAGCTCACGCTTGAGTCCGACGTCCATGCCCACACCTCTCTACGACAACTCCGACCACCGTACTTCTACGCCTCTTCGGGAAGTTCCCCGACCCGGTTCTCCCACTTCGTGGACAGCACGATCGTGGTGCGGGTCCGGGAGACGCCCTTCGTCCCGGACAGCCGCCGGATGGTCTTCTCCAGGCCGTCCACGTCCGAGGAGCGCACCTTGAGCATGAAGGAGTCGTCGCCGGCGATGAACCAGCAGTCCTCGATCTCCGGCAGGTCCCGCAGCCGCTGGGCCACGTCCTCGTGGTCGGCCGCGTCGGAGAGGGAGATGCCGATGAGGGCGGTGACGCCGAGGCCGAGCGAGGCCGCGTTGACGGTGGCGCGGTAGCCGGTGATGACCCCGGCCGCCTCCAGCCGGTTGATGCGGTCGGTGACGCTGGGTCCCGACAGTCCGACGAGGCGGCCCAGCTCAGCGTACGAGGCCCGGCCGTTCTCCCTCAGGGCCTGGATGAGCTGCCTGTCCACGGCGTCCATGCGATCGAAGCCTTCCGCTGAAGATTTCCCGAAGTAGATGAGAGGTGGTGCAGAGGTGGTGCCGGGGTGGTGCCGGGGTGGTGCCGGGGTGGTGCCGGGGGTGCTACTTGCTTCCGCCGCCGAGGTCCCCTTCCCAGCGGCGGTAGAGCCGGTGCCCGACGCCCGCCGCGTCCAGCACCCGCCCGGCGACGAAGTCGACCAGGTCCTGGATGTGGGTCGCGCCCGCGTAGAAGGCGGGGGAGGTCGGGACGACGACCGCCCCGAGGTCGTCCAGGGTGACCAGGTGGCGCAGGGTCTGGCCGTTCAGCGGGGTCTCGCGGACGGCGACGACGAGGCGGCGGCGCTCCTTCAGGGTGACACTGGCCGCCCGCTGGAGCAGGTCCTTGGAGAGGCCGAGCGCGACCCCGGCGACGGCGGCGGTGGACGCCGGCACGATCAGCATGCCCTTCACCGGGTACGACCCGGAGGACGGCCCGGCGGCCAGGTCCCCGGCGCTCCAGTACCGCGCCCGCGCGAGGTCCACCCGGAAGGTCCCCGGCTTGCCGTCGGCCCCCCGCGCCAGCCATTCCCCCAGGTCGTCCCGCCAGTGCGCGTCCCGGAAGGAGATCCCGGTCTCGTCCAGCAGGGTGAGCCGCGAGGCCCGGCTGACCACCAGGTCGACGCTCTCCCCCGCGTCCAGCAGGGCACGCAGCACCGCAGCGGCATACGGCGTTCCGGACGCCCCGGACACCCCCACGATCCAAGGCACGCGCTGCGTTTCTCCTGCGTTCACGTCTTGAGCGTACCGGCGCGCCGACCGAGGCTCAGGCCGGGTGGGGGGCCTCGGGGTCGACGCGGAGGCGGGACGTGTCCACCGTGAGGCTGCCGAGCTTCGTCTCCACGGTCAGCTTGCCCCCGTAGGAGAGCGTGTCCCGGCCCAGGTATCCGTCCGGGCCGGGGTTCCACAACGTGACAAGGTGTCCCGTGCGCGGATCGAAAATCAGGTAGTTGGGGATACCGCGAGCCGCGTACTGCTTGTTCTTCACCTCGTAGTCGTTGCGGACGCTGCTTGGTGAGACCACCTCGATCGCCAGCTCCACCAGGTCGGGTGGGTAGGAGGTGAGGTTGCGGTTCTTCTCGGCTTCGGGAATGACCGCGAGATCGGGGCAGAACTCGAAGTCGTCACTGAACGGGATCGCCACGTCGCTGATGAAGCCCCATTCCGGGCCCAACTGGGGTTCGAGCTGCGTCCACACCCTCACGATGGTCTCGTTGTGGAACGGCCGGAGCGGACTCATCACGATGTTGCCCTCGACAATCTCCATCCGGTACCCGCGGAACATGTCCTCGTACCGGGCGAGCTGCGAGTGCAGGCGGTCGCTGTCCGAGACGGTCACGTCGGCCTCCCTCTCTCTGCACTCGATGGTAGGCCGCACCGTATTCAGACGGTCAGACCCCGAACCAGGAGATCCAGCAAGGCGCACACGAACAGGGCAATCCCGATGAACCCGTTGACGCTGAAGAAGGCCCTGTTCAGGCGGGACAGGTCGTGCGGGCGGACGATGGAGTGCTCGTAGGCGAAGGCGCCGGCCACGATCACCAGGCCCAGCCAGAAGAACGCGCCGGCGTGGGTGGCGATCGCGTACCAGACGAACAGGGCCGTGACGATCGCGTGGCAGGCCCGCGCCCCCCAGATGGCCGCCGGGATGCCGAAGCGGGCCGGGACCGACATGACGCCGATCTCGCGGTCGGTCTCGACGTCCTGGCAGGCGTAGATCAGGTCGAAGCCACCGATCCAGATACCGACGGCGAGGCCGAGGATCACCGCGTCCCAGGACCACTCGCCGGTGATCGCCAGCCAGCCGCCGATCGGGCCCATGGCCTGGGCGAGGCCGAGGATGGCCTGCGGGAAGTTCGTGAACCGCTTGCCGTAGGGGTAGACCACCATCGGGATCACGGCGACGGGGGCCAGGGCGAGGCAGAGGGGGTTCAGGAGGGCCGCCGAGCCGAGGAAGACGGCGACCGCGATCAGCGCGCCGGTCCAGGCGTGCTTGACGCTCATCGCGCCGGTGACCAGCTCGCGGTGGGCGGTGCGCGGGTTCCGGGCGTCGATCTCGCGGTCGATGATCCGGTTGACGGCCATGGCGAAGGTGCGCAGGCCGACCATGCAGATCGTGACCAGGAGCAGCCGGCCCCAGTGGATGTTCCGGTCCAGCTCGAACATCGCGGTCAGCGCGGCGATGTACGCGAAGGGCAGGGCGAAGACCGAGTGCTCGATCATCACCAGCCGGAGGAAGGCTTTCGTGCGTCCCGGCTGTGGGAGTGCTGCGGAGGCGGAGCTCACAGGCCGTACTCCTTCCAGCGGCGGTCCACGAGAGCCGCCGTGTCCGGGTCCGACAGGACCATGTCCGGCCAGCCCCCGTCTCGTGTGTAGCCCTCCTCGGGCCACTTCTTCGTCGCGTCGATGCCCGCCTTGCCGCCCCAGAACTGCTGGTAGGAGGCGTGGTCGAGGTGGTCGACGGGACCTTCCACGATCGAGAGGTCACGGGCGTAGTCGGTGTTGCCGAGCGCCCGCCAGGCGACCTCGTGCAGGTCGTGGACGTCGCAGTCGGAGTCGACGACCACGATCAGCTTGGTGAGCGACATCATGTGCGCCCCCCAGATCGCGTGCATGACCTTCTGCGCGTGCTTCGGGTACTTCTTGTCGATCGAGACGATCGCACAGTTGTGGAAGCCGCCGGCCTCGGGGAGGTGGTAGTCCACGATGTCCGGGACGATGATCTTCAGGAGGGGCAGGAAGAAGCGTTCCGTGGCGCGGCCGAGGGGGCCGTCCTCCGTCGGGGGGCGGCCGACGACGATCGACTGGAGCAGCGGGCGCTTGCGCATCGTCACGCAGTCGATGGTCAGCGCCGGGAACGGCTCCTGCGGCGTGTAGAACCCGGTGTGGTCGCCGAACGGACCCTCGGGCAGCATCTCGCCGGGCTCCAGCCAGCCCTCCAGGACGACCTCGGCGTTCGCCGGGACCTGGAGCGGAACGGTCTTGCAGTCGACCATCTCGATCCGCTTGCCGGCGATGAACCCGGCGAACAGGTACTCGTCGATGTCGCCGGGGAGCGGGGCGGTGGAGGCGTAGGTGACGGCGGGCGGGCAGCCGAAGGCGATCGCGACCGGGAGCCGCTCTCCCCGGCGCGCCGCCACCTGGTAGTGGTTGCGGCTGTCCTTGTGGATCTGCCAGTGCATGCCGATGGTGCGCCTGTCGTGCCGCTGGAGCCGGTACAGGCCCAGGTTCCGGATGCCCGTCTCGGGGTCCTTGGTGTGGGTCAGCCCCAGGTTGAAGAAGGAGCCGCCGTCCTGCGGCCAGGTGAACAGCGCCGGCAGCCGGTCGAGGTCGACGTCGTCGCCGGTCAGGACCACCTCCTGCACCGGAGCGTCCCCGGACTTCACCTTCTTCGGCGGTACGTGCGTCATCGCGCCGAGCTTGCCGAACGCCTCGCGCACACCGACGAAGCCGTGCGGCAGCTCGGGGCGGAGCAGCCCACCGATCTTCTCGGAGATCTCCCCGTACGACTTCAGGCCGAGGGCCTTGAGCAGCCGCCGGTCGGTGCCGAACACGTTCATCGCGAGGGGCATGCTCGACCCCTTCACGTTCTCGAAGAGCAGGGCCGGTCCGCCGGCCTTCTGCACCCGGTCGACGATCTCCCCGACCTCCAGATACGGGTCGACCTCGGCCTTGACACGCTTGAGGTCTCCCTCGCGCTCCAGTGCCCGGAGCAGGGAGCGAAGATCGTCGTAAGCCATGTGTCCCAGTATCGGCCACCCGGGGTCCGGCCCCGGCCACCGCCCCCCGCATACTCGTCGGCCGTGAGACGTCATCCGCGGTTACCGCTGCTCGCCCTGCTCGTCGCCGTCGCGCTGTCCGCCTGCACGTCGGCACGGGAGGGGGCCGGCTCGCCGGTCTCCCCGCTGACCCGGATACCGGCCGCCGACCGGAAGACGGCCCCGGACCTCACCGGCAGCAGCCTCGACGGCAAGCCGGTCAGCCTCTCCCGCTACCGCGGCAAGGTCGTCGTCCTGAACGTCTGGGCGTCCTGGTGCGGGCCCTGCCGCGCCGAGGCCCCCGAACTGTCCGGGGCACAGCAGGCGCTGGCGGCGAAGGGCGTCCAGGTGCTGGGGGTGGACACGGACGCCCGGCAGGACAAGGGCCGGGCGTTCCAGGACGAGCACGGCCTGGTGTACCCGAGCCTGCACGACCCCGGCAGCCGCAAGCTCGTCCGGCTGCCCAAGGGGTACCTGCCGCGGGCGCTGCCGTACACCCTCTTCATCGACCGTCACGGGAAGATCGCCGCGAAGTACCTGAGCCCCCTGACGGAGGCCGACGTGCGCGCCATCACCCGGCCGCTGCTGGCGGAGTAGCGCACCGCGTCACCCGCCGACATCACGCGGCCGACTTCAGTAGTCTGGCCGCCATGCTCAGGTATCTGCCCTACTTGCTGGTCCTCGGCCTGTGGATCTACGCCTTCGTGGACTGCCTGAACACCCCCGAGGACGAGGTCCGCGCCCTGCCGAAGCTGGCGTGGGTGTTCATCATCCTGCTCTTCGGCGAGGTCCTGGTCGGCCCGGTGGCCTGGCTGGTGGCGGGCAGGACCCGGCAGCCGCGCGAGCGTTGGGTCGCCCCGGACGACAACCCGGAGTTCCTGAAGTCCCTGAAGCCGGACGATCCGCGCACCGACTGATCGTCGTTCGCGTTCGGCTGTCGTGCGGGCGCAGGCCCCGGAAGAAGCAGCCGTGGTCGGGGCGTTGAGGCCGACGACCGGCCTGGCGGCGCCCCTTGGACCACAGCACCAGGAGGAACCGGTGTCCTACCCGCGACTGCCCACCCCCGAGGAGAGGCTCGCCGACGCGAAGAAGCTGTCGAGCCTCCCGCCCATCGTCGTGATCTGCGGCTCCACCCGCTTCATGACCGAGATGAACGAGGCCGATCTGCGGGAGACCGTTGGCGGCAAGATCGTGGTCAAACCGGGCTGTGACATGAAGTCGCCGCACGACCTTTGGTCCGATCCTGTCGAGGCCGAGGCGCTGAAGGTTCGTCTCGACGATCTGCACCGGGCGAAGATCCGGCTCGCTGACGAGGTGCTCGTGGTCGGGGACTACATCGGGGACAGCACCCGAGCCGAAATCACCTACGCCCGGTCGCTGGGCAAGCCCGTGCGGTTCACGCACCCCGACGTCGACCCTGCCGCGTGACCGGGTTCGGCTGACGCAGCCGACCGCCGTGGCGGTGCTGCGTAGCACTCGCCTGGGTGGCGCCGGTGTTGTTTTCAGCGCTCCGGAACACGCTGCGGTGTGACGGGCCGTCGCGGCCCGGTGCGTTCTCGACGCGTGGGGCCGTCGCGGCCCGGTGCGTTCTCGACGCGTGCCGGCTCGGTGGTACGCGTCAGCGGTGGTCGACGTAGGCGGCGAATCCGCCCACCGTCCGGCCCACCGCGCATCCTGGCCTCGGCTTGGCCTTCGCCCTGCGGCGGCCCGCAGGGCTTCTCCTGCGCCGACAACGCGTCCTGTCGGCCTGCGCCCGCCTCCTGGATGCCCCCCGCACCAGCAGTTCGGCGAGCCGATCGTGGTGGTGTGGGACTACTGCAACACGCACGTCACCGCACCATGCGCGAGCTGGTCGCCGCCCGATCATGGCCGGCCGCCTACCAGTTGCCGTGCCCTGGGCCCTCGACCTCGGCCCCGGCCATCGAGAGATCTCTAGAGCAGCGCCTTGACCTGTGCCGCCGTCAGTGCTCGCTGGAAGACCTGGACCTGTTTGATCGAGCCGGGGAACCAGTCGGCGGGGGTGCCGGCGGTGGTGGCGCGGCCGATGAGGAGGGGGCCGTGGGCTGCGACGGGGTTGCTGTCGTTGATGCCGGCCTCCTGGACGCCGTCGACGTACAGGAGGAGCTGGTTGCGCAGGCCCTCGTAGACGCCGACCAGATGGGTCCAGACGTCCGGCTTCGGGACGGTGAACGACAGGGCGCGCAGGTCGGGGCGGGCGAACGCCCAGCGGTTCTCGGCGGCCGAGTACTGGAGGTAGAAGCCGCTGACGTCACCCGCGTCCTGGCTGACGGCGGTCGCGAAGGACGACGGCACCTTGCTCAGGGCCACCCACGCCGAGACGGTGAAGCTGCGGCCCTTCGCGGTCCGCAGCACCGGCCCCGCGGTCGCGATCTGGCTGGTGCCGCCGTCGAACAGCGCCGCCCCGTCCTTGCCCCGGCCCCACCCCACCGCGGTGGCCGCGCCGTCGTACCGGCCGGCGTCGTCGGCGGCGACCGCCCCCGACGTCTCGTCCAGCGGCCAGGCATCCAGCGGCGAGGGGACGGAGACGGAACCCGGACCGACCCGGTGCTGCGGGGACCTGGCCTCGCCCCGGTTGACCAGGTGCGCGACCGGGACGGCCGCGACCGCGGCGACGGCCAGCGCTCCCCCGGAGACGAGCAGGGTACGGCACCGGCGGCTCGTGCCCGGGTTCCGGCGGTAGGGCACCGGCTGTGGCGCCGGGGCGAGCCTCGTGACCGGACGGGTGGGGGCAACGGGCTGCGGGACCGGGCGCGTGAGGTCCGCCCGGGGATCGCCTGCGGGTCTCGCGAGGAAGGCGGTGGCATCCGCCGCCGGCCCGATCCGGGCCAGGATCTCGCGCGGGGTGGGCCGTGCGGCCGGATCCTTCACCAGGCAGTCCGCGACGAGGGACGCGAGGGCCGGGTCGGTGACGGCGGTGATGTCGGGGTCGTCGTGGACGACGCGGTAGAGCAGGGCCGGGGTGGGCCCGTCGCCGAACGGGTTGCCGCCCGTGGCCGCGAACGCCAGCACCGCACCGAGCGAGAACACGTCGCTCGCACCGGTCACCTCGCTGCCCGCGACCTGCTCCGGCGACATGAAACCGGGCGAGCCGACCATGAGCCCCGCCTGCGTGATCGTCGCGGACTCCACGCTCCGCGCGATACCGAAGTCGATGACCCGCGGGCCGTCCTCCGCGAGCAGCACGTTCGACGGCTTGAGGTCCCTGTGCACCAGCTGCGCCGCATGGATCGACGTGAGCGCCTCCGCCAGCCCGGCGGCGAGATCGAGCACGGTGGCGGCGGGCAGCGGCCCCCGCTCGGCGACCGCGTCCTGGAGGGAGGGCCCCGCGATGTAGCTGGTGACGAGCCAGGGCAGCGGGGCGTCCGGATCGGCGTCCACGACCGGTGCGGTGAAGGCACCGCTCACCTTGCGCGCGGCTTCCACCTCGCGCCGGAACCTCGATCTGAACTCCGGTTGTCCCGCGACCAGTTCGGCATGGACCACTTTCACGGCAACGGGCCGGCCGCCCGGCGAACGGCCGAGGAAGACCCGGCCCATCCCGCCCGCGCCGAGCCGCCTCAGCAGCTGGTAATCGCCGACGGACCGCGGATCGCCGGGCTCCAGAGCTGCCACGATCCCTCCCGCACCGCTGACTCCCGAAGACCCGGTCAGCATAGGACCGCCGACAGCGGTGGTTGGCCGATTCCGGTTCCCCCGGGGCAAGTTGCCCCCGGGTCTGCCCTTGCGGCCATGCGCTCCGCTGGAGCAGCCGCGAAATGCCGTCGGTCGGCTGCGGGTTCGTTGTGGCTGGTCGCGCAGTTCCCCGCGCCCCTCAAGGGGCACGTGTTCCCCCCGTCGGCTGACAGTGACGCCTTGGCCGCTCGGGCCCACCCGGCGGTAGCCGCACCTCAATACAGCCCCGCGCCGCTCGCTGGGCGCGTCACACCGACGCGACGAAAACGTCCCAGGCGGCTCGACCGAGGAGCAGGACCGGACCGTCGGGGGTCTTGCTGTCACGGACGGGGACGGCGGAAGAGGTGAACTCGGGGGCGGCTTCGAGGCAGTTGCCGCCGTTGGCGTCGCTGTGGCTGCTCTTGATCCAGGTCGCGGCTCTGAGCTCGTGCCTGTCCATAGTGCTCGTACCCTTCCATCGCGTCGCTGATCAGGGCGGCGGACTCGGGCGCTGACAGCGCGTCGGCCCTGAGCACATCATAGGTCTGGCTGTGCCGTGCGAAGACGGTCGGATCGTCGTTGAAATGGCCCCGGTCGAGCGACTCCGAGTACACGAAGTCCCGCCCGTCCGGCAGCTTGATCAGCGACATGGAGGCACTGGGGCGTACGAGTGCACGATGGGCCGGAGCAACCTGGATCCGGACATTCGGGCGGCGACCGACCTGCAGCAGATGAGCGCACTGGTCCCGCATGATCGCCGCGTTCCCGACGAGGTTGCGCAGACAACTCTCGTCCAAGACCGCGACGTAGAGCGGGCCGCCGACTACGAAGTACCGCTGCTGTCGGCTCAGTCGGGCCCGCACCCGGTCCTCCAGTTCGGTGCCGTCCGACTGACGGGACAGCATCGCCTCGGCGTACTCGGGCGTCTGCAGCATCCCCGGCACCACCCGCTCCTGGTACTCCCGCAGAGAGACGGCCTCCGCATCCATCTCGGCGCGCCGCCTGAACCAATCCGGATGCTCCACCTGCGGGTACCAGTCGACGAGCCCCCACAGCCGCCCCAACGCACCGCCGGTTCCCAGTACTTCGTCGGCCCTCTTCGCGAACGCGTCCTGCGGTACGCGGGTGCCCGCCTCCACTCTGGCCACCAGCGACCGGTCGCAGAAGAGCTGCTTGGCCAGAGCATCCTGCGTGAGGAGCGCGGCCTCGCGGTAGTGCCGCAGCAGCTCCCCGAAAATCGCGGCGTTGGTGGTCACTCGCCTCGCCCCCTCCGTGACAGGCGCCCCGTGGCACACGCCCGGCATTGATACCGGCCATTCCCCTCCGCCACGCTCTATACACCCAGAGTCACGACATCACGCCGGAGCGCACATGACCGAACACCCCGAAAACGGGATCGAGACGGGAACGGTCGTCTACGACCTCCGTACGGACAGGGTCGGCGAGTACCGCGGCAGCGTGGGCCCGTACGCCCTGCTCCGTCCCCTCGGTGGCGGGCGGGAGTGGGAGGCGAGAGCGGAGTCGGTGCGGCCGGCCACCGCGGAGGAGCGGCTGAGTGCCGAGGTACGGGCGGTCAACCGCCGTTCCAGCACGCTCAGTCACCCCGTGCTGGACACCCCCGCCCCGGAGCCGGTCCCCGGCTGCGCCACCTGCGCGGAGTTCGCCGCACGGCGGAAGGCGGCCGAGGCGGGCTTCGACGCGAGCGCGGTGACCGACGTCGTCGTACTACTGCGCAGGCACCTGCGCCGGGACCACTGGGCGAGCGTCCGGTAGCCGACCGTCAGCAGGGGGCGTCCGGCAGGTGCTCCTGCGCCCACTCCCGCAACGCCTTCAGCGACGGTTCCAGCGCGGCGCCCGACGCGGTGAGCCGGTACGAGACACGCAGCGGCGGGCCCTCGTCGACCTCGCGGACCACGAGTCCCGCCGCGGCCAGTTCGGCGAGGCGGTCGGAGAGCATGCGCTCGCTGATACCGGGGACGGCGCGGCGCAGGCTGGCGAAGTGGGTGGGCTGATCCAGCAGGACGGACAGGATCGGCCCGTTCCAGCGCTTGCCGAGCACCTGGAAGACGCGCGTGATGCCGTCGTCGACACCCTTGCACGCTTCCGGGTCATGGACCTGCTCCACCGCCATGGCATCAGGGTACAGTCACACCAAAAGGAAGGAGCTGCAAAAAAGTAAGCACCTGTGTTATCTATAGCTGAGTACGAATTCTCAGCCCCGCGGCTCCTGCCCCGGGCCCGTGTATCCGGAGACCTCTCATGGCCACACTTCTCCACATCGACTCGTCCCTCCTCCCCGGCGGGGCCTCCTCCTCCCGTGCCGTCACCGACGCCTTCCGCACGGCCTGGCTGGCGCAGCACCCCGACGGCCGGGTGATCTACCGCGACCTGGCGGCGGACCCCGTACCGCACCTGACCGCGGCCGCCCACACCGCCGGTTTCGCCGACCCCGCCTCCCACACCCCCGAGCAGGCGGACGCCTTCGCGGCCCGGCTGAAGCTGATCGAGGAGCTGGAGCAGGCGGACGCGCTGCTCATAGGCGCCCCGATGTACAACTTCACGATCCCGTCGACGCTGAAGGCCTGGCTGGACAACGTGGTCCTGTTCGGCCGCACGATGGGCGAGACGCCGTCCGCCAAGGGCACGCCGGTCACCGTCGTCGCCAGCCGCGGCGGCTCGTACGCGCCGGGCACCCCGCGGGAGCCGTTCGAGTACGTCCAGAACTACCTGACCGCGGTGCTCTCCGACGGCCTCGGCCTGGACGTCGACTTCATCGTGCCGGAGCTGACGATGGCCCCGCAGAACCCGGCGATGGCCGAGCTCGTGCCGCTCTACGAGGCCTCCCGCGACCGTGCCCTCCAGGACGCGGCCAGCAAGGCGAAGGAGCTGGCGGCCCGACTCGCCGCGTGACGTGAGCACCGGCCCCAGGGCCGGTTGCGCCGATCGGACCAGCACCGCGTGCGGGCCCTGCGGCGGGCGGTTGTGATGGACGCGTTCTGACGTCCAGACACCTTGGAGACAGTCATGCGCATTCGTTCTCTCGCCGTCACCGGTGCCCTCGCCGCCGCCCTCGCCCTCGGTGGCGCCACCGCCGCGTTCGCCGACAACGGCGCCGACGCCACCGGTACCGCGTCCAACAGCCCGGGCGTGCTGTCGGGCAACGTCATCGAGGTCCCGGTGCACATCCCGGTGAACGTCTGCGGCGACAGCGTCGACGTCATCGGCCTGCTGAACCCGGCGGCGGCCAACGCCTGCACCAACGGCTGACCCGAGCCCGCCCGTCGCGGGTATCGTCCGAGGAGTTCCGGAGGCATCACGCCTGCGGAACTCCTCGTATGCGTGCAGGTTGTACGCCGGTGAGCCGCCCGAAGCGGACAGTGCGCCCCTGGGCCGCACCGGGAGCGATCCCGACACTTACCTCGTATGACGACTGCTCCCGCCGGTTCCACCACCAGCATCGCGCCCGAGTACGGCGACCGGGTCATCGCCGTGGAGGCGGCGGGCTCGGAACCGATCCCCGACGCCGAACGCCACGGCAGCCCGCTCCAGTTGCTCTGGACCTGGGCCTCCCCCAACATCGAGTTCGCGACCGTCTACATCGGCGTGATCGCGGTCCTCTTCTTCGGCCTGGACTTCTGGACGGCGACCGCCGCGATCCTGCTGGGCACCGCGATCGGCGCGGTCACCCAGGGCGTGCTCTCGCTGGACGGCCCCCGGTTCGGGGTACCGCAGATGGTGATCGGCCGCTTCTCCTTCGGCTTCCTCGGCAACATCCTGCCCTCCGCCGCCAACGGCCTGCTCGCGGGCGTCGGATGGTTCGCGGTGAACAGCGTCAGCGCCGCCTTCGCCCTGAACACACTGACCGGCCTGCGTCCCCTGCCCTCCCTCCTCCTCGTCGTGGTCGCCGAGATCCTCATCGGCTTCATCGGCCACAACTTCGTGCACACCTTCGAGAAGTACGCGTTCCCCGCGCTCGCGGTGATCTTCCTGCTGGCCGGGGTGTGGACCTTCAAGGACGCGGACCTCGGCGGGGGCGGCTCGGGCGGCGGCGTCGGCGGCTTCCTGCTCGCGTTCAGCGCGGCCTGGGGCTACGCGGCCGGCTGGAACCCGTACGCCACCGACTACTCCCGCTACCTGCCGCGCACCGCGGACAAGGCGAAGACCGTCCTGTGGCCGGCCGTCGGCCTGTTCGTGTCGGTCTCGATCGTCGCCGTCATCGGCGCGGCCTCCGCCACCATCATCGCCCCGAAGGACGCCACCCCGACCGCCGCCTTCACCGGCCACCTCCCCGGCTGGCTCGGCGACCTCGTCCTCCTCGCCATCATGCTCGGCGGCATCTCGGCGAACGCCCTCAACGTGTACTCCGGCGCGATCTCCATCGCCTCCTTCGGCCTGAAGCTCCCCGCCTGGCTGAGCCGCAGCGCCCTGGTCGTGGTGTCGGGCATCGCCGGCACGGCCGCCGCCTGGGCCTCGCTGGACGACGCGGGCGCGGCCTACGAGGCGTTCCTGCTCGTCATCGCCTACTGGGTGGCGCCCTGGCTGGGCGTCGTCCTGGTGGAGCGGTGGCTCCAGCGCCGTACCGCCACGGACGCGGAACTCTCCGCCCGCCTCACCGACCGCTCCTTCACCAACTGGCCCGGCCTCGCCGCCCTGCTGACCGGCGTGGCGGTCTCCGTCCCGCTCTTCTCCAACCAGGAGGACTACGTCGGCTACGTCCCGAAGCACTGGCCGTCCTTCGGCGACATCACCCCGCTGATCGGCTTCGCGGTCAGCGCCCTGCTGTACGCGGCCGTCCGGACCCTTCGTAAGCGCGCCCACTAGCGGCGCCCCGTAAGGGGCGCGGGAACCGCGCGACCGGCCCCCACCGGTCCGTACCCGACCGACGACCCCAATGCGGCCCCACCCGGCGGCGCCCTCAGTCGTCGTCCCGCAGCCGCCGCCAGATCCGGCTCCGGTGCAGCAGGAACAGCGACCCGACGACGGCGACCAGCTGGAGTCCCACGGCGAGCAGCCAGAACTCGTCGCGGGTCTCCAGCCGGTTCGTCAGGAACTCGAAGTTCATGCCGAAGAACCCGGTCAGGAACGACAGCGGCAGGAAGATCACCGACACGATGGCCAGCCGGTTGATCACGCCGTTCTGTTCGCCCGCGACCAGGGAGCCGTAGCTGGCGAAGGCCCGGCGGCTGGCGTCCTGGAGGGACTCGATGTCCGCGAGGACCAGGCGTGCGGCCCGCTGGAACTCCTGGGCGAGCCGCTGCCGCTCCACCGGGAAGTCGGGGCTCAGCATCCTGCGGGTGATCACCTCGTCGACCCCCTGGAGGTAGGGCAGCAGCGTGTGGTGCAGGACGGCGGAGTGGCGGCGCAGTTGGGACAGCCGGTAGATCTGCTCGGGGCGCCGCGCCTCGAACATGTCGTCCTCCAGCTCCTCCACCTGGAGCAGCGCCTGTACCGCGGCCCGCCGGAACGTCGAGAGCGCCTCCTGGAGCAGCAGGAACAGCGCGGCCACCGCGTCGCGCGGCCGCTCCCGCCGCACCAGTGCCCTGATGTCCCCCGCCAGGCCGGCCCGGCGGCCCCAGTGGACGACCACCAGGAAGGTCTCGGAGGCCAGGGCGTGCACGTGGTGGACCTGGCCGTCCCGGACCACCGGCACGACGAACCCGGCGGTGTCGCCCAGGAACTCGGCCCGCGGGGACCCGCCCGGCCGGCCGAACCACTCCAGGTCCTCGTCGTCGAGGCCGAGCTGCCGGACCACCGGCTCCTCGGCCGGGCCCTGTGCCGGGCCCTCGTCCTCCTCGGGCAGTTCGACGCCGAGGAGGAGGAACCGGTCCGTGGCGAGCCGGCGGCGTGCCTCCGGCACGGAGACCGTCGTCGTACCCCCGTCCGGCACCGACACCACCGTCACGATCATCGATCGCCCTCGCCGCAGATCCCGTCGCCCACGCTCCCAGCCTGCGTGCGGCCCGCGGTACGCGCACCCGCTGCCGCCGCCGACCAGGTGCGGGCCGTCCGGGCGAGGCGGCTGGCAGGTGGCTAGTGCCGCGGCAGGCAACGTTTGCCCGTCAAGGAACGGCGTCCGGTGCGTGCTCTCGGCGTCCCGGCCGGAAGTCCTCGTACTGGATATACTTGGGCTTTCGGCCGGTGCGGCGAGAGTGCGTGCCGGGCGTCGTGACGGGGCGAACGTTGCCTGTTGCGGCACTAGGCGCTCCGCCGGAAGTGCCGGGCCGGCTCGTCCGCAGCCTGCTGCGCCGTCGTGGCCGGCCGCGCGGTTCCCCACGCCCCTGCGGGGCGCGTGCCCCGCACCACCCGGTGCGCGCAGGTCGCCGTCAGGAGTTCGCCCAGCAGGTCCGGGTCGTCGATCTCCAGGCCGAGGAGGGACTCGATGCGTTCCAGGCGCTGGTAGAGGGACTGGCGGCCGATGTGCAGGAGGGCGGCGGTGCGGGTCGGGGAGCAGCCGTGCCGCAGGTGCACCTCCAGGGTGCGGACCAGGTCGCTGGGGTGGGCCGCCTCCCAGGCCAGCAGCGGGCCGAGGGTGTGCTGGACGAGCGCGGCGAGGCGGTCGCGGTTGGCGGCGATCCCGCCCCGGGTCAGCTCCCGTTCCAGGGCGAGGGCGCGGGCCGAGGTCACCGACGGGCCCTCCGGCACGGCCGGTTCGGCGGGCGGGACGGTCAGCGCGAGTTCGAGGGTGGTGCGGGCCGCGCGCAGCGTCTCGCTCCAGTGCAGCCAGCCGCCGGGGCCGACCGCGTGGCCGACGGCGACCGTGGCCCCTGCCTCGGCGGCACCCCGGAACGCCTCCTGCACGGCCCGCACGGGATCGCCGACGACCGCGGCCGGTACCGCGAGCAACGCCAGGACGTCCCCGGGGAACGCGGCCCGCAGTACTCCGGCCCCGCCCAGCGTCCGGGCCGCCCGGTCCACCGCGCCCACGCCCCGGCTGCCGTGCAGCGAGACGCCGAGCAGCCGGGCACCGGGGCCGGGGTGGAACCCGGCGAGGGCGGCCCGCGCCTCCACCTCGGGCTGGTTGAGGGCCTGTCCGTCGGCGAGGTCGGCGAGGAGCGCCGCCGCGTGGTCGTCGCCCCAGGGCCGGACGGCCGTACGGCGGCCGGACAGGCCGCGGGTCACGATCGCGCGGTTGGCGGCCTCGGTGATCCGCACGAAGGGCACCACCCGGTGCAGGGCGAGCAGCGGCAGGCCGAGCCGGTCCGCCTCGTCGGTCACCTCGGGCGGCATGCCGGGCAGCGCGCGCCCGACCTCCACCGCGAGCCCGGCCGCCCCGCGCGCCGCCAGCTCCCGCACGTACCGGCGGCGGACCTCGTCACCGGCGTCGGTCAGTCCGAAGCCGTTGGTGAGGAGGAGTTCCCCGCCGTCGAGGAAGTTGGCGCCCTCGTAGACCTCGCTGGAGTGCACCCAGCGGACGGGGCGGTCCAGGGCGTCCTCTCCGGCGAGCAGTTCGGGGCGGGCCGCCCGCACCGGGTCGAGGGCCAGGACTTCGCGGAGGGTGAGTGCGGGCACGGCGACCTCCAGGGGACGAACACGGCCGCTGACATTTCGTCCGGCCGGGGGTTGCCCGGAGGCTACTTTCCGCACGTTGCCCTCGTGTTTCGGCCACGGGAGAGTGTCGTCATGGACGATCTGCAAGCCCGTACCGCCCGTAGCCGGCTCGCCACCGCCGTCGCCGAGGCCCGTGCGGGGCTCGCCGAGGGGGGCATCCCGATCGGTGCCGCGCTCTACGGCGCCGACGGCGCGCTGCTCGGCCGCGGGCACAACCGGCGGGTGCAGGACGACGACCCGTCCATGCACGCGGAGACGGCCGCCTTCCGCGCGGCGGGCCGGCAGCGGTCGTACCGGGGCACCACCATGGTGACGACCCTGTCGCCCTGCTGGTACTGCTCGGGTCTGGTCCGCCAGTTCGGCATCTCCCGGGTCGTGATCGGCGAGGCGGTCACCTTCCACGGCGGCCACGAGTGGCTCGCCGAGCACGGTGTGGAGATCGTCCTGCTGGAGGACGCCGAGTGCGTCGCCCTGATGCACGACTTCATCGAGAACAACCCGGCTCTGTGGAATGAGGACATCGGTGAGTGAGCCCAGGCCCCGTATCCCCACCATCGATCTGCGCCCCTGGCTGGACGGTGACCCGGCGGCCCGTGAGGACCTCGCCCGGACCGTCGACTCCGCCCTGCGGACCGCCGGGTTCCTGCTCGTCACCGGGCACGGGGTCGACGCGGAGCTGCGCACCGCCGTCCGGGAAGCCGCGCGCCGTTTCTTCGCCCTCCCCGACGAGGTCAAGCGGGCGTACGAGGCGAAGGTCGGCGGGCGCGGCTGGCTCGGGCCCGGCGCGGAGGCCAACGGCTACTCGGAGGGCACCGAGACCCCGCCCGACCTGAAGGAGTCGCTGACCTTCGCGACCCACGAGCCGTTCGAGGACCCGGTGGTCAACGCGGAGTGGTACGCGCCCAATGTGTGGCCGGCCGAGGTACCGGAGCTGCGCACGCTCTGCGAGGAGTACCTGGACCGGATGGCCGACCTGGAGAAGGAGCTGCTGTCCCTGCTCGGGTACGCGCTCGGGCTCGAACGGGACTTCTTCTCCCGGCACATGGACCATCCGACGTACGGCTTCAACATCAACTGGTACCCGGGCACCGACGTGGTCGGCGAGCCCGAGCCGGGACAGTTCCGGATCGGGCCGCACACCGACTTCGGGACGGTGACCATCCTGGACCGGCAGGCCGGCAAGGGCGGGCTGCAGGTGTACACCGACGAGGGCGGGTGGGAGGACGCGCCCTTCGACCCGGCCGCCTTCACCATCAACATCGGTGATCTGATGGCCCGTTGGACCGGTGACCGGTGGCGGTCGGGCCGGCACCGGGTGCTGCCGCCGCCCACGGACGCGCCCGCCGAGGAGCTGATGTCCCTCGTCTACTTCGGCGAGTGCACCCCGGGCACCACCGTCGAGTCCGTCCCGGCGCCGGTCGGCAGGGTCGCGTACCCGCCCGTCGACTCGCACGTCTACCTGCGGGAGAAGCTGGACTCCATCACCGTCGGCTGATCTCACAGCGTCAGGATTCGTGACCCAACAGTCATCATGCGATCTGGCCTGAAGCAACTCCCCCTTCCTACACTTGCGTTGAGGGGGGACTGCCTTGCACAGACGGCTGCACGGGCGCGGGGCGCTGTTCGACGTCGAGCCGGCCGGGCTCGTGCCGAGAATCGTCGGCTTACGGCCGTACCAGCATCGTGCCCTTCCCCTCGAACACCCCGGTGAGCTGCCGTTCGTCGTGCTGACCGGGGCGCGGGGGCTCGGCAAGAGCGCGGTGCTCGGCGAGCTGCGGGACGCGTACAAGGGGCACACCCCGGTCGCGTTCGCCGACTGCGCGGAGGCGCAGTTCGCGGGGCCGCCGCCGGAGCGGCCCGCGGAGTCCTGGTCGCCGGTCGCGCAGGCGCTCCTGGTCGTCGCCGAGCAGCTCGCCGAACCGGTCACCGGCGCCGGGCGCATCACCTTCCCGCGGCTGATGTCCGGTCTGGTCGCGGTGGCGGCCGGCGGCTGGGGCGACGCGGACTCGGAGCGGATCCGGCGCGAGGTGGAGCGGATCCTGCTGCTGAACGAGAGCGGCTCGTGGATCAGCGGCTTCGCCGGGCGGTGGGCCGGGAAGGTGGCGGCGAAGGTGGTCGCCGCCGCGACCGGGACCGGGCCGCTGGTCTCCGGCGCCATCGAGGCCACCCTGGAGTCGGTCGCCGAGGGCTTCGCCAGCCGCCGCCACCAGAAGGCGTCGGTCTGGTACCGGACGTACCCGAACGCGGGCGGGCACGCCCAGCGCGGGCTGATCCTGCTCTCCGGGCACTTCCGCGCGGGCGGCACCTCCCGCGAGCACGCCGAGCGGTACCTCGTGCGGGCGCTGCTCGCCGACCTGACCGAGGCGTACGCGGGCGTGCTGCCGCGGATGCAGCGGCTCGGCCGGCCGCTGGTGCTCGTCGACAACGTCCAGACCGGGCCGGGGCCCGGCCTGCTGGACGCGGTGCTCAGGGACCGCGCCGAGGGCATCGCCGACCAGGTGGCCTTCGTCGCCGGACTGCGCGGCGACGGCCGGGAGCTGCTGCGCGGCGGGACCCGGCGGGAGCTGGCCGGGGTCGCCCGGCGCAGCGAGTGGACGCCGGACCCGGCCGTCCCCTCCTCGCGGGCGCTGCTGGTCGCGCTTCCGCCGCTGACCCCCGACGACACCCTGCACCTGGTCGGCGCCCCGGCCGCGCCGCAGCTCCCGCACGCCGTGCACCGGCTGACCCGCGGCAACCCGCTGGGCATCGCCCTGCTCGCCGAGGCCGCGGCGCAGCACCCGGAGCGGGCCGGATCGCTGGCCGACCTGCTGACCGCCGACGTACGGCCGGTCGAGGACGGCCCCGCCGCCCCCGCCTACCTCCGGCTCCTCGACCGGCTGGTCCCCGCCGACCGCCTCGACGAGCTGACCGTCCTCGCCGCCGCCCACGACCACGACTCGGCGTGCGCGCTGGCCGCCGCCCTGCTCCCGGACGACTTCGGCCCGGCCGACGTACGCGCCCTGCAGAACCGGCTGGCCGAGGAGGGACTGCCCACCGTGCCCGGCCAGTTCGTCGGGGACCCCTTCGTGCGGACCCTGCTGCTGCTCCGGCTGCACCTGCGGGACGCCGACCACAGTGGCTGGCGCACCGCCCACGAGACGCTGGTCGCGTACTACACCGAGGACCGGCCGGACGCGCACGCCCGCTTCCGGCTCCACCACCAACTGGCCCTGGGCCGGACCGGACCGGCCGTCACCCACCTGCGCGACAGCTTCCCGGTCCTGGACACCCGCGGCTGGCTGCACACCCTGCGGTTCGTCGCCGCCGCGCCCTACTTCCACGCCCACGACGCCGAGGGCCGCGACTTCAGCGGCCCCGGCGACCGGCGGGCGGCGGTGGCGCTCGGCCGCACCGACGCCCAGCAGCGGGTGCCGGACGGCGTGGACGGCGTACTGCACCTGCGGATACGGCGGTTGCTGCACGCGGTGTGGCTGCTGACCGACCCGCTGGTGCTGCCCGACCCGAAGGTCGCCGACCGGCTGCGCTTCGAGCTGGAGCAGCTCTCCAACCTGCGGCCGGCCGGCAACGCGCTGCTGTGGCGGGCCTCCCGGGACTGGCCGGCGGCCGCGCTGGCGGGACGTCCGCCGGCGGAGGACGGGGACGACGAGGGTGACGCGGGCGACGACGAGCGGAGCGGGGTGGCGTGATGGCGGGGCGGGGCGTGGGCACGTGGTTGCGTGAGGGCGTCTGGGAGATTCCGCTCCGCCGCTATCTGGCCCTGCTGGTGACGGCCGCGGTGATCGCCGGGCTGGTCGTCGGGGTGCGGGCGGTCGCGCACGACGACCGGTCCTGCGCGCCCGGGGTGGCCCGCCCCGAGGGCAGCGACGAGTGCGTGGGCGTGGCGACGGCCGCATACGACTTCGGGCATCCGCAGCTGCGGAACACCGTGGAGGCGATCGCCCGGGAGAACGCCCGCCTGAAGCCCGGGAGTTACGTGACCGTCGCGGTGATGCTGCCGTACACGGCGACGGCCGCGGCCAGCCTCGCCGACATCGAGCACGAGCTCCAGGGCGCCTACCTCGCCCAGTACCAGGCCAACCACGACTCCAACGGCCAGTCCCCGGCGATCCGGCTGGTGCTGGCCAACCCCGGGGCGACCAGCCAGTACTGGCAGCGGATGGTCACGCAGCTGGCGGGCATGACCGGCGGCACGGACCGGCTGCGGGCGGTCGCCGGGGTCGGGCAGAGCACCGACGACAACAAGAGGGCCGTCAGGGAGCTGACCCGGCTGGGCATCCCGGTGGTCGGCTCGTCGATCACCGCCGACGACCTCGCCAACGGGCGGGGCGGCAAGGACCCCTACCCCGGCCTGGCCCGGGTCTCCCCCACCAACACCGACGAGGCCCGCGCCCTCGCCTCCTTCGCGAAGGTGAGCGCGGGCCGGGCGCTGCTCGTCTACGACAAGCCGGGCGACCCGTACACGCGCACGCTCCAGACGTCGTTCGCGGCGCTGATCAAGGGCTCGCCGTACGAACCGCAGCCGTTCACGCCGCCGGCCGACCGCAGCCAGGAGGGGACGACCGCGAACACCTTCCGGCAGATCACCAACCTGGTCTGCGACACCTCGCGGACGACGGACACGATCCTGTTCGCCGGGCGCCACACCCAGCTGCGGCAGTTCATCAACGCGCTGGGCGGACGGGGCTGCCAGGACCGGAAGTTCACGGTGCTGACCGGGGACGAGGGCTCGTACCTGACCGGGGAGGCGAATCTGGACCGCAGCGCCCTGCGGCACAACCTCTCCGTCCGCTACACCGCCCTCGCCCATCCGGACGCGTGGGGCAGGGAAAGTCCGAGGACGGGCGGTTCCGCGGCGGACATGGCGACGCTCACCGCGCTGCTGAGGAGCGCGGCGAAGGCGCCGGTGGGGCCGATCGGGCCGGTCGCCCTGGAGGACGGGCAGCTGATCATCGGCTACGACGCGACGCGGCTCGCGGTGCACGGCATTCGCGAGGCGGTGCCGGCGGGGAGGTCGGTGCCGGCGCTGGCCGACGTGGGGTTGCAGTGGCCGCAGGTGAAGGGGTCGCTGCGGGTGGACGGGGCGAGCGGGTGGATCTGCCTGGACGCGCACGGGAATCCGTACGACAAGGCGGTGCCGATCGTCGAGCTGCGGCCGGAGGGCGGGTCCAGGTTCGTGACCATCGCGTGGCCGGAGGGGAAGCCGCCGAGTGGGGAGTGTCTGCCGCCGTCGTAGGCGGGTGCGGCTGGGTGGAGGCTGGTCGCGCCCACGCGGCGGAGCCGCATAGGGACACAGCCCCGCGCCCCTGAGCGCCCGGCGCCTCGTTCTCACCCCATGGAGTCGATCAACCGTTCGAACCTGTTGCGCCAGCCTTGTTCCGTCTCCACCTCGCCCTTGAACTCGTGGGTGAAGCGCAGGGCGCTGCCGGTGTCCCCGTCGCGCTCCAGGTGGAAGCGGATTCTGCCGCCGCCCTCCACCGTGTACTCGGCGATGCGGTCGACGTCCCAGGCGGTGACCGTGCCCGTGCCCAGGTCACCGAGGGTGACCGTACCGCCCAGTCTCGGTTGCAGGACGTCGGCCGGGGTGAACCAGGCGGCCAGCCCCTCCGCGGTGGCGAGGCTCGGCCAGACCTGGTGCGGCGCTTTGGGGAGGCGCACGAGGAAGTGGAGGATGTGCGTTCTCCCGTGGGTCTGACTGGTGCCCTGCTCTATGGAACCGGTCATGACACCAGTGTCGCCCCTGGCGGGGTCAGACGCCCGCGTAGGAGTGCTTGCCGGTGACGAAGATGTTGACGCCGTAGTAGTTGAAGAGCCAGCAGCCGAAGGCGATCATCGCCAGGTAGGCGGCCTTGCGGCCCTTCCAGCCGGCGGTGGCGCGGGCGTGCAGGTAGCAGGCGTAGGCGACCCAGGTGATGAAGGACCAGGTCTCCTTGGGGTCCCAGTTCCAGTACCGGCCCCAGGCGCTGCCGGCCCAGATCGCGCCCGCGATGATCGTGAAGGTCCACAGCGGGAAGACCGCCGCGTTGACGCGGTAGGCGAACTTGTCGAGGGACGCTGAGGCGGGCAGGCGCTCCAGGACCGAGGTGGCGAAGCTGCCGGGCTTGCCGCCGTTCTCCAGCTTGCTCTCGTAGGCGTCCTTGAAGAGGTAGAGGATCGTGGCCACCGCGCCGACGTAGAAGACCGCGCCGCAGAAGATCGCCGTCGAGACGTGGATGTACAGCCAGTACGAGTGCAGGGCCGGGACCAGCGGCTCGCTCGCCGTGTAGAGGACGGTGACCGCGAGGCCGAGGTCGAGCAGGACCGTGGTGATCAGGAAGAGGCCGAGCCAGCGCACGTTCTTCTTCAGGGCGAGGAGCGTCAGGTAGACGGCGACCGCGACCGTGGAGAACGTGATGTTGAACTCGTACATGTTGCCCCACGGCGCCCGCTGCACGGAGGCCGCGCGGGTGGCCACGCCCGCCAGCTCCACGAGGAAGGCGAGGACCGTGAGGGAGATCGCGATCCGGCCGTAGAGGTCGCCCTGCTCGTCGCCGCCGTGCGCGCCGGGCCCGTCCGGCACGTCCCGCGAGCCCGCCGAGGAGCGGACCACGACCTGCGGGCGCTCCAGCACGGCGGTGCCGCCAGCCTTCTTGACCGTCACGGCGGGCGCCTTCTTCGCCGCCGCGTCGGTGGTGAGCGCGTTGGCGGTGCGCGCGACCCGGCTGCGGCTGCCGAGCAGCCACTCGAAGATGTAGGCGAAGAAGGCCAGCGTGTAGACGGCCATCGAGGAGTAGATGAGCGTGTTGCTCATGCTCGCGAGATGCTCGTTGGTCGCGGCGAGCGTGGTCACGGCTGGGGAAGTCATCGCTTCTCAGGCCCTTCGGCAGGTACGACTTCGGGGTTGGGGGATGTGACGGGTTCGTCGTCTTGGGCGTCGGGGGCCCCCGGCGCCTGGTCGTAGAGGATGCCCGCGAGGTCGCCCAGTTCCTCCGGCACCTTCGCGGACTCGCTGCGGCCCAGCCCGGCCATCTCCACCACGGTGACGCCGTCGGGACCCTGCACCGCGCGCACCCACACGCGGCGGCGCTGGATGAACAGCGAGGCGGCCAGGCCGAAGATCGCGGCGAGCGCGCCGCCCAGCGCCCAGCCGCTGCCGGGCTCCTGGACGATCTCGAAGCCGGCCCATTCCTTGACGTCCTTCTCGAACGTCACGGACCCGGCGCCGTTCGGCAGCTGCATGGTCTGGCCGGGCTTCAGGTTGTCCCGGAACTGCGCGCCCCTGGAGTCCTTGAACTCCTTCATGTGCGTCTTGTCGAGCTGGTACACGCTCTGCGGGATGCCCGCGTTGACGCCCAGGTCGCCGTGGTACGGCGTCAGGTTGAGCACCGGGTTGTCGAGCGCCGGGAAGCTGGAGAGCACCGAGGAACCGCCGCCGTAGGTCGGCAGGAAGAACAGCGAGATGCCGAGCTGCTCGCTGACGCCCTTGGCGTCCTGGTAGCCGTCCATCACCTTCACCACGCCCTGGGAGGTGACGTTGCTGTCGAGCGGGAGCAGCGGGACGGCGTCGCGGTAGACGACCTTGCCCTTGCTGTCGCGGACCGTGATGACGGGCGCGTAGCCGTGGCTGACGAGGTAGACCTTGGCGTCGTCGATGTGCAGCGGCTCGTTCACCTTGACGGTGGTCCGCTTCGACTTGCCGTAGGCGCCCACGCTGTAGTCGACGTCCGCGGCGAAGGAGACCGCCGTGCCCTTGCTGGGGCCGCTGGTCTGGTAGGTGGCGTGGAAGTTCTTCAGGTCGAAGCTGAACGGCACCAGGTCGTCGGTGCTGAACATGGAGCCGGACTTGAAGTCGTCGTACTGGAGGATCGAGTTGGCGAACCCGTCGCCTTCGACGACCAGTTTGGTGCCGTCCGACTTGTACATCTGGCCGGAGGCGAAGGCGATCAGCAGCACGATCAGCGCGACGTGGAAGACCAGGTTGCCGAACTCACGGACGTAGCCCTTCTCGGCGGCGACCGCGTCCCCGGCGAGGTGCGACCGGAAGCGCCGCTTCTTCAGCAGCTTCAGCGCCGCCTCGCGGACCTCCTCCGGCTCGGCCGTGGTCCGCCAGGTCGTGTACGCCGGGAGCCGGTCCAGCCGCTTGGGGGCGCCCGGCGGACGGCCGCGCAGCTGGCCCACGAACTGCCAGGCGCGCGGGATGATGCAGCCGACGAGCGAGACGAACAGCAGGATGTAGATCGCCGAGAACCACACCGAGCTGTAGACGTGGAACAGGCCGAGCTTGTCGTAGACCGGTGCGAGCGTCTTGTGGGACTTCTGGAAGTCGGCGACCTTGTTGATGTCGGCGCCGGACTGCGGGATCAGCGAGCCGGGGATCGCGCCCAGCGACAGCAGCAGGAGCAGCAGCAGCGCGACCCGCATCGAGGTGAGCTGCCGCCAGAACCAGCGGGCCCAGCCGAGCACACCGAGGCCGGGGGCGATCGGCGGCTCCTCGACGGGGGCGGTGGAGAGCTGGGAGCCCGCCTCGCCGAGGTCCCGCTGGTCCTGCTCGCTGTTGTCGGTTTCGGTCTTGCTCATCGATCAGATCCCCACAGTGAAGCCGTCGGACCAGCCCTGCATCTCCTGCACGAGGCTGTCCCAGGCCCCGGTCAGCAACAGCACACCGGTCACGATCATCATCGTGCCGCCGATGCGCATCACCCAGACATAGTGGCGCTTGACCCAGCCGAAGGCGCCGAGCGCCTTGCGGAAGGCGACCGCGGTGAGCACGAAGGGGACACCGAGGCCGAGACAGTAGGCGACGGTCAGTATGGCGCCGCGGCCGGCGCTGCCCTGCTGGGAGGACAGGACGATCACGGAGGAGAGCGTCGGGCCGATGCACGGCGTCCAGCCGATCCCGAACAGTGCGCCGAGTACCGGTGCCCCTATCAACCCGGCCACCGGCCGCTTGTGGAAGCGGAACTCGCGCTGGGTGAACCAGGGCATCAGGCCCATGAAGAAGACACCCATGGCGATCATCAGCACACCGAGCACCTTGCTCAGCCCGCTGGAGTGCTCCAGGAGTGTGGAACCGAAGTAGCCGAAAAGCGCACCGCCCGACACGAAGACGGCGGTGAAACCGAGCACGAACAGCGCGGCGCCCGTGGCCATCCGGCCACGCCGGGCGTCGGCGAGGTCGCTACCGGCGACCCCGGTGACGTACGAGAGGTAGCCGGGCACGAGGGGCAGCACGCACGGAGAGAAGAAGGACACGAGTCCGCCGAGCAGCGCGATCGGCAGGGCGACCAGCAGGGCGCCGTTGAGGACGGTCTCGTTCCGGCCGGTCTCCGCCGCGACCGTGAGGAGTGCGCTCACGTCACTTCTCCGCGACGACAGGCTTGATCATCTTCAGCAGGTTCTCCTCGCTGAGCGCCGCCAGAGAGCGCGCCGCGATCTTCCCCTGCCGGTCGAGTACCAGGGTGGAGGGGATCGCCTGCGGGTTGAGCGTGCCCTTCTTGAAGCGGAGCATCAGCTTGCCCGTCGGGTCGTACAGGCTCGGGTAGTCGATGCCGTTCTGCTTCTCGAAGGCGACCGCGGAACCGGTGCTGGTGTCACGGGTGTTGATGCCGACGAACTGGACGCCCTTGCTCGCGTACTCCTTGGCCACGGCGGCGAAGTTGGGCGCCTCGGCCCGGCAGGGGCTGCACCACGAGCCCCAGACGTTGATGACGACGACCTTGCCCTTGTAGTCCGCGACGTCCAGGGCGCTGCCGTCGATGGTCTTGCCGGACAGGTCGGGGGCCGCCGCGCGGTGGCCCTCCGCAACCGTGTCGATGCCGTCCTTGCCGGTGACGAAGTTGGTGTTGCCGCCTCCGCCGGAGGTGCCGCCGTTGCCGCACGCGGACAGGGTCAGGGCCGCCGCGGCGGCCATGGCGCCAAGCAGGACGGCGCGGCTACGGGTACTCATGTGAAAAGTTTCGCATGCCCGTTCTGGGGATCTTGCGCACCCCCCTCCGTCCGGGATGCGCCCGTTTTCAGGCCGCCGCGCCCTGCTTCAGGAAGGTCTTCCAGCCCCCCGCCGGCCGCTGCCCCACGTCCAGCGTGCGCAGCTTCGCCAGGACCTCCGGCTTCTGTACGTCGATCCAGTCCACGAACTGCCGGAAGGAGACCATCCGGACGTCGGCGCCCTTCTCCTTCTCCCGGGCGATGTGCTTGAAGGCCTGCTCGACGGCGTCCATGTAGATGCCGCCGTTCCACTGCTCGAAGTGGTTGCCTATGAAGAACGGCGCCCTGTTTGTCGTGTACGCCCGCTGGAATCCCGATATGTACGCCTGGGCCGACTGGGTCCGCCAGCCCGGGTAGTTGTAGGCGGGCGCCTTGGTCGAGTTGACCGACTGGTTGGCGAGCATGTTGTAGTCCATGGAGAGGACCTCGAAGGAGCGGCCCGGGAACGGTATCTGCTGCAACGGCAGGTCCCAGATGCCCAGCTTCTTCTCCGGCCAGACCTGGCGGCCGCCGGGCGAGGAGGCGTCGTAGCGCCAGCCGAGCTCGCGGGCGGTGGGCAGCAGGTTGTTCTGGCCGAGCAGGCAGGGGGTACGGCCGCCGACCAGTTCCTTGTCGTAGTCGAAGGGGAGCGGGGGCAGGTCGGTCCAGCCGGAGTTGGTCCGCCACCCCTTCACGAACGCCTTGGCCTGGTCTATCTCGCTGCGCCACTGTTTGGGCGTCCAGTTGCCGACGGTGCCGTAGCCGCCGCAGAAGTGGCCGTTGAAGTGGGTGCCCACCTCGTGCCCTTCGAGCCAGGCCCGGCGGACGTTGGCGAGCGTCGCCTTGATGTGCTCGTCGGTGAGGTAGCCGATGTCGGAGGCGCCGCGGGGGTTGTTCGGGGGGTCGTAGAGCCGCTTCTTCGACTCGGGGAGCAGGTACAGCCCCGAGAGGAAGAAGGTCATCGACGCGCCGTGCTCCTTGGCCAGGTCCAGGAAGCGCGGGAAGAGGCCGGTGCCGACCTCGCCGGCGCCGTCCCAGGAGAAGATCACGAACTGCGGCGGGGTCTGGCCGGGCTCCAGCGGCTCGGGGGCGGCGGGCTGGTGGGGCTGCTTGCCGCTGTCGGCGGTGGAGCCGTCGCCGAGGGGGCGGGCACTCGGCGTCTTCGAGGGCTTCTTCGACGGCTCCTTGGTGGAACCGGCGGCATGGGTCGAGCCGTCCGAACCGGTGAGTGTGCCGCAGCCGGTGAGGCCGAGCGCGAGTCCGGCCGTGGCACCCGCGCCGGCGCCGAGCATTCCCCTTCGGGTGAAGGTCCGCATGGTTCCCCGATTCGTCACGTCCTCTGGTGGTCACCCACTCAGAGGGCGGGACGAACAGGGTGGTTCCAGAAGGAACCATATATTTTCAGACTAATCTCATGAAGCCGGTTCAGGCCTGTCCAAGCCGGTTCAAGACGGCTTGAGCGGCAGGGAGTTCACGCCCCGAAGGCCTTGTCCTTCCCCTTCACCGGCTTGGCGCCGGCGCGGAGGTGGGCCGGGACGAGGTCGATGGCGGGCTCGGAGTAGCCGACGGAAACGATCCTGTCACCCTCGTATGTGAAAGTCGTCAGGGAGGCGAGGGTGCACTGCCGCTTGCGCGGGTCGTGCCAGAGCCGGCGGTTCTCGACGTACGACCGCAGGATCCAGATCGGCAGCTGATGGCTGACCAGCACCGCCTCTTGCCCGCGCGCGCGGTCCTTGGCCGTGTCCAGCGCGCCCTTCATCCGTACGACCTGGTCGACGTACGGCTCGCCCCAGGACGGCCGGAACGGGTTGACGAGGTACTTCCAGTTGGCGGGCTTCTTCAGCGCCCCGTCGCCGACGCCGAAGGTCTTGCCCTGGAAGATGTTCTCGGCCTCGATCAGCCGCTCGTCGGTGGCGAGGTCGAGCCCGTGCGCCTTGGCGATCGGGGTCGCGGTCTCCTGCGCCCGCTCCAGCGGCGAGGCGACGACGTACGTCACGTCCCGCGACGCGAGGGACTCGGCGACCCGGTCGGCCATCTGCCGCCCGAGCTCGGAGAGGTGGTAGCCGGGCAGTCTCCCGTACAGCACCCCGTCCGGGTTGGCCACCTCCCCGTGCCGCATCACGTGCACGACGGTGATGTCCCGCCGCCCGCCCAGCTCGTTCTTCTCACTCATCTCACTCTGCTCGCTCATGCTGCCGTGGCCTCCGCGGCCGCTCGGGCCGCCGCCGGGAGGGCGTCGGCGATCTTCTGGACGGCCCGCTCGTCGTGGGCCGTGGAGACGAACCAGGACTCGAAGGACGACGGCGGCAGGTAGACGCCGTCGGAGAGGAGGGAGTGGAAGAAGGCGGTGAACCGGAAGGACTCCTGGCCCCGCGCGTCCTCGTAGTTGCGCACCGGACGGTTGGTGAAGAAGACGGAGAACATGTTGGAGGCGGTCTGCACCTGGTGCGCGACGCCCTCCTTGTTCAGCGCCTCGCGGACGAGCCCCTGGATCTGCTCCGACACGGCGTTGACCTTGTCGTACGCCGCGTCGTCGAGGAGCCGCAGCTGGGCGAGGCCGGCGGCGGTGGCGACGGGGTTCCCGGAGAGGGTGCCGGCCTGGTAGACGGGCCCGGCCGGGGCGAGGTGCGCCATGACGTCCGCGCGCCCGCCGAAGGCGGCGGCCGGGAAGCCGCCCCCCATGACCTTCCCGAAGGTCATCAGGTCGGGTACGACGCCGTCGATCCCGAACCACCCGGCCCGGCTGGTCCGGAACCCGGTCATGACCTCGTCGGAGATGTACAGGGCGCCGTTCCTGGCGCAGGTGTCCTTGAGCCCCTGGTTGAACCCGGGCAGTGGCGGCACGACGCCCATGTTGCCCGGCGACGCCTCGGTGATCACACAGGCGATCTCCCCGGGGTGCCGGTGGAAGGCCTCCTGCACCGCCTCCAGGTCGTTGTACGGGAGCACGATCGTGTCGCCGGCCTGGGCACCGGTGACACCGGGGGTGTCGGGCAGCGCGAAGGTGGCGACGCCGGACCCGGCGGCGGCCAGCAGGCTGTCGACGTGACCGTGGTAACACCCGGCGAACTTGATCACCTTGGTGCGCCGGGTGAACCCGCGGGCGAGCCGGATGGCGGACATGGTCGCCTCGGTCCCGCTGCTGACCAGCCGGACCTGCTGCAGGGGCTCGATCCGCGCGACCATCTCCTCCGCGAGGGCGACCTCGCCCTCACCCGGGGTACCGAACGAGGTACCCCGGGAGACGGCTTCCTGGACGGCTGCGATGACCTCGGGGTGCGCGTGCCCGAGGATCATGGGCCCCCACGAGCAGACGAGGTCGACGTACTCGCGCCCGTCGGCGTCCGTCAGGTAGGCCCCCTTGCCGGAGACCATGAACCGGGGGGTGCCGCCGACGGCGCGGAAGGCGCGCACCGGGGAGTTCACGCCGCCGGGCGTGACGGCGGAGGCGCGGTCGAAGAGCGCCTGTGAGACGGGCGCGTCGTAGGGATAGGGCGTTTCGCTCTGGGCACTCATGACGTGCGGCTTCTCCGACTTCTCGGACTCCGGATGCTGGGTGACCTCCTCAGGGTAGGCCGAGCGCGGCGGTCTCCTCGCAGCGGAGGACGGTGGTCCCCGCACAGGGCCCGGGGCATCTGCGAGACTGTGATCCGATACACCCAGCTCATCCGGTACGCAGACGACCGGAGGCTGTAAAGATCCTGCGGACTGGTGTTTCGACGCACGTTTCGGCGGGCGGCCGTGGGGGAGGTCACTGACACGATGATCGGGTTGCGCGGCGGGGGCCACGCGTCCTAGAAAAGCAGTCGGGTGGAGATATGCATCGCGGTGGCGGACTGGGCGAGGGGACCGATGACCTGGGTCCTCGACGCGCCCAACGGGGAAGGCACCGGCGCGACGCGGAGGAATCGGCGGAAGCAGCACGTCAGGAACAGGGCGTACCGGGTGAGTCGGAGCGGCGCGACCGACGTATCGATCAGCGGGACCGCGATCGCAGGGATCGGGACCAGCGGAGCGAGCGGCGGATCGACCGTCTGCAGACCGGGAGCAGGAATGGTGGTCGGGTGGGGGTGACGTACAAATACTTCGGCGCACCGGACGGCGCGACCGCGGCCCGGGTCCCGATCTCGATGCGCCCCGAGGAACTCGGCGGCGACGAGCTCGGCATGAACGGCATGTTCACGAAGATCAAGCCGGAGACCATGGCCGCGATGGTGCTGACGGGCATCGAAGGCGTGCCTCTGCACAAGGTGCCGCCGCTGGAGCTGGTGGTGCTGCACCCCGACTACGCGGTCGTGAAGCTCCCCATGACGGTGGTCGACCCTCTGCGCGGCATAGGCGAGGAAGCGGTCGGCGCGGCCGCCTTCATCTGGTCCACGGTCCCGGACCGGGGCGGCCCGCGGGACGCGTTCAACGTGTACCAGCTGCTGCACGAGTGGCAGGACTTCAGCCATCGGTTGCATGAGGCGGGGCATCAGCCGTACTGCCTGGTGTGGCCGTGAGCTGGGGTTTCTCGCGGGGTGGGCGGGGTCTTCGGGCCTCGCCTTTTTGGTGGCGGAGGGGGCTGTCAGGCGGCCAGGGCACCTTGGCGCTCGGGGCACGGACGTTCCCTGGACGGGGGGCAGGCGCCAGGCGGATCAGCTGCTGATGAGGCGGCTGTCGAAGCCGGCGCCCAGGAGGCGCTCGTAAGCGTCATACACATCCCCCGGTACGTCCTGCTCGACGGCGAAGCCGAGCTTCGGGTACTCGATCACCCGTTGCAGGTCACCGACGAGCATGTCGACGACGAGCTTCTCGTCGCCGATGGACTTGATGTAGTCGTCCAACTCCAGCGGCTCGGAGGCGCACACGACCTCAGCCTCGGGCCACAGCTTGCGGCAGGTCGCATACGAGCGGCGCTCCATGTAGGGCTTGGAGATCAGCAGCAGCGACTGCACTTCCACCCGGGCCTCGGCCAGCAGCTCACGGGAGAAGGTGATGTTCTGGCCGGTGTTTGCGGCCTTCGACTCCACGATGATCGCCTCGTCCGGCACCCCCAGGCTCAGCGCGTGCTCGCGGTAGTGGACGGCCTCGCCGCGCGGAAAGCGAGCGCGGGTGGTGGGGCTGTTGCCGCCGCTGAAGACCACGACCGGGAAAAGGCCAGCGCGATAAAGGTCGACCGCAGTGGTCGCGACCCCGAGGTCGTGGCTACCCAGGCCGATCGCCGCCGAGCAGGGCCGCTGCTCGTGGCCCATCTGGTGGTAGTTCCAGATCAGCGTCGCGTCGTGGAACTGCTCGTCGGTGATCTGGCGCTGCTCGTGCTCCGGCACCGGCACTCCCTGGCTCATCCCTGCTGGTCCTTGCGGATGGCCTCGATGCTGCGCAGCTGGCGGCTCAGCCCGTACTGGCGGGCCACCTGCGCCGCCTGATCGAGGACGGACAGCCCATCATTCCGGGTCGCCGCATCCGACAGAAGGATGTGCCCGTACGCGGTGTCCAGCCTCATCCGCTGCATCGGGGAGTCGACCGTGCCGGTGGTGCGCGATGTCGATGTAGTGCAGTGCATGCTTCAGGTCGCCGGCACCGCGGTGGGCCAGTCCGAGTTTCTGGTGGGCGACCGACCAGTCCTCCGGCTCGCCCAGGTCCTCGAAGGCACGAGTGGCGGCCGTCATCGCGTCGGTGGCGTACTCGTTGTCGCCCTCCTTGCTCAGCGCCGTACCCACCCACAGCCGCGCCCTGGCACGGTCACGCGGGCTCAGGCGTTGGTCCCCGGCGAGGATCGCATAGTGGCGAGCGGAGGATTCCAACTCGCCCGGCATCTCTTGAACGACGGCCAGGGACGGCTCGATCTGAGCCACCCGGCGTGGGATGTCGAGCTCGGTGAACATGCCGCGGGCGGTCAGGTAGGAGTGGCGGGCGGAGAGTGGGCCGTGGATCGCGCCCTGATCGCGCTGGAGGTCGCCAAGGAGCGCGAACGAACGGCCGTATGAATAGAGGCCCTTGTCGTCCAGCTGATGCGGTGCACGGCTACCCAACCAGCGGCTCAACAGGGTTGAGGCGAACGGGAAGTCCTGACGCGCGCGGCAGGTCCACCGCCCTGCGGGCGGGGTACCAGACAATGTTCACCGCAGGACACGGCCTCGATCGGGCCGAGATTCCCGACACGGAGACGGACGGCCCGAAGGGACGTACATCGTCAAGGCTCCTGGGCTGTGGATTCAGGGACAACCGCTGTCGTGTTGTGAAGAGTCCCATCAGACCCGGACACCGATGGGAACGATGTCCGGGGCCGTAGCGGGGAGTTGGGTGTCAGCCGTTGCGGGCGGCCTCTGGGCCGGTGATGCGTTTGAGCAGGGGGAGAGTCGAGGCGATGATGCCCAGCGAGGCGACGAGGCCGAGAGCGACGAGCGCGTAGTACGCCACGCCCGGCGACACCAGGTCGTAGTGCATCTGCGATTTCAGGAACAGGGCCGAGGCGATGAAGGCCGTACCGATCGAGATCGCGGCCACTGCAAGCAGCGGCAGTGTGCTCTCCAGGCCGATCACCCGCTGCAGCAACCGCAGCGGCGCGCCGGTGAGCCGCAGCAGCGCGAAGGGGCGTCGGCGATCCGACAGGCCCGCAACCACGCTCACCGCCAGGCTGCAGCCTGCGATCGGCAGGGTGGTCAGCAGCACCACGTCGGCCAGTTGCCGCCAACCGGCCAGCTCTTGCTGCAAGTCGGTGCCCCAGTCGCCCACTGTTTGGGCCTGGTGGTGCGGGTAGGCGGTGGTGAGCAGCGTCCGTACGCGTTCCATGGCGGCTGTCGACCCGTCGGTGGCCACGTAGAGCAGTTGTACGGGCAGCTTGGCGACGGCTGCGGTGCTGATTGCGGCGGCGGGCCATGGCAGGTTCGGGTGCGACTGCAGGCTGACGAACGTGTAGAAATCGACGGCCGTGACGCTCGCGTCGGCCGGGCAGCGGCCCACCATGGGAGTCTGCGCCAGGTCGGAGCAGGTCACCAGTGCCGGCGCCTCCGGGGGAGGATCACCCGGGTGGACTCTTCGGTTTACCACCTTGCCGACGCCGTCGGGGTTGGCGTGGACGACCGCCACGCCCCGCACGCCCCGTATCGCCCTCACCTCGGTGAGCAGGCGTGTCGGGATGGCCCCGGCCAGCGGCGCCTCGCCGTCGCCGCCGGCCTCCACCACCGTCCGGGTCTGCCGGTCTCCGCCCAGCGTGCCGCGGTAGTCGTTGATGGTGCCGATGATGCTGACTGTCGCGGTGGTCACGAACAGGGCCAGGACGAGGCCGCTGACCGCGCGGAAGCCGGCCTTCGGGTCGTCGGCGAGCCGCCGCACGGCGATCAGGGCGGCCGGGCGACGGGTGCGCCGGGCGACAGCCCGGGCGACGATCATGGTCAGCCACGGCCCGGCGATCACCAGGCCCAGCATCACCACCAGGAAGCCGGGGAGGTAGGCCGCCGTCTGGCCGTTCCCGGTCGCCGGGCGGCGGCCGACGAAGACGAAGTACGCCAGTTCGGCCAGGCCCGCCAGCAGCGGGATCAGCCGCCAGGCGCGCGGCGGACGCGGCGTCACCCGGCGGGTCACGCCGAGCGGGGAGATGGTGACCCGGCGCAGGGCGAGGCGTGCCGCGATCGCCGCCGCCACCGGCACGCCGACGACGACGCCGAGGACCTGCGGGGCGCTGAGTGTGAGATCCGAGAGGAAGAACCGCTGCTGCCCGGTGAGCGGAATGGTGGCCACCAGCGGGCGCAGCGCGGCGTAGAGTCCGAAGCCGACAACCGTCCCGGCGGCCGCCGCCAGCGCGGACTCCACCGCCGACAGCAGCGACACCTGCCGGGGAGCGGCGCCGACCAGCCGCATAGCCGCATACCGCTGTTCACGCGTGGCGGCGGACAGCCGGGTCGCGGTGGCGATGAAGATCAGCACCGGGAAGATCAGGGCCCCGGCCACCACGGAGGAGATGAGTGTCAGCGCGTCGCCGCGCACCGCGCTGTCCCAGCACTCGTTGTCGCAGGCGGATGGCCGGGCACTGGTGATGGTGGTGACTGCTCTCGCCCCTCGTGCGCCCTTGATCTGGGCCGGGGTACGGCCGATGACAGCGATCAGCGAGTCCGGGGAGGCCAGAGCGGCGTCGCCGATCGTGCCGGTGGGCCGCCCGGGGAACCGGTCGCCCAGCTGGTCGGCGGGGGTCTCGCGGATCAGCTTGGCCAGTGCGGGAGAGGCGTAGTACTCACCCGGCGCCGGCAGGTGCGTCAGGCCGGGCGGGACGGGCGAGTTCGGGCCGGTCGCGGCGACGTCGACCTCGGTCAGGGACTTGCCGTCGTAGTAGTCGCCGTGCGGCCACCACCACAGCGGGTCCGCCGACGCCTGCTCGGTGCGGCTAGCGGCGCCGGTGTCGAGCCAGACCTGCCGGTGGTTCGTCCGCTCGACGGCGTTCATGCTGGCGAAGGTCGACAGCAGCAGCCCGACGCCGATGGCGACCGCGGCGGTGATCATGGCCAGTCGGGCGAGGGCCTCCCGGCCGCCGCTGACCGCGAGGCGGAAGGCGAAGGCGATCACGAGGCGATCCGTCCGGTCGTGAGCAGGCTGGCCTTGCCGTCCCGCACGATGGCCTCCCGGTCGGCATGCGCGGCGACCCGGGGCTCGTGGGTCACCAAAACGATGGTGGTGCCCTCCTCGTGGGCCGCGTCCACCATCAGGTCCATCACCTGCTCGCCGGTCAGCGAGTCCAGCGCCCCGGTCGGCTCGTCGGCGAACAGCACCTTGGGCCGGGCCACCAGCCCGCGGGCCAGCGCCACCCGCTGCGCCTGACCGCCCGACAACTCGCCGGAGCGGCGCCGCTCCAGGCCGTCCAGGCCCAGCCGGGCGAACCAGGGCCGGGCTTCGGCGAGCGCAGCCGCCCGGCGCATGCCGGAGAACAACAGCGGAAGGGCGACGTTCTCCTCGGCGGTCAACTCGGGGACGAGCTGGCCGAACTGGAAGACGAAGCCGAAGGTGTCGCGGCGCAGGGCGCTGCGCTCGGCCTCGTTCAAAGTGTCGATGCGGCGTCCGTCGAAGTGCACCTCGCCCGAGTCCGGGGTGAGGATGCCGGCCAGGCAGTGCAGCAGGGTGGACTTCCCCGAGCCGCTCGGGCCCATCACGGCGAACACCTCGCCGGCCTCGATGGCCAGGCTGGCGCCGCGCAGAGCGGGGGTCTCACCGAAGGAGAGAGTGAGATCGCGGGCCTCGATCAGGGCGGTCATGTGCGCACCGCCGCTGCCAGCGTGTCCATCCGGGCCGCGGCCAGCTCGATCCACCGTAGGTCGGCCTCCAGGTGGAACAGACCGTGGTCGGCGAGCAGGACGTCGATGATCGGGCCGGAGCGGCGCAGCTTCGTCAACTCGTGCATCCGCTGCAGGTGGGCGGCCCGCTGGGTGTCGAGGTACTGCTGGGCGTCCCGGCCGAGCATCAGGGCCAGCACCACCTTGGTGAACAGCACGGTCTGCAGGTTGGGCTCGGGGGCCACCGGCTCGGTGAGCCAGGTCTCGAACTCCGTCGCCCCCGCCTCGGTGATCACGTAGCGCTTGCGCTCCGGGCCGACTCCGGGCTCCGCCTCGCCGGCGATGACCTTCCCGTCCCGCGCCAACCTGCCAAGCGTTGTGTAGACCTGCCCGTACGGCAGCGGCTTGCCGCGGTTGAAGAAGGCGTCGTAGTCGCGCTTGAGGTCATAGCCGTGGCTCGGCTCTCGCTCCAACAGCCCCAACAGGGTGAGAGGAACACTCATGCGAGGACCATACACCGGGGATATACTCCGAGTGTATATCTGCTGAGAGTTCATTCTGGTCCTGGGACCTCGGATCCGGTTGTCGGCCTGTCACTGACGACCAGCGAGTCGCCCTGAGTCGACTGCCCAGGGACGCTGGTTCAGAGCTTTGGTCGGCTCCCGGCTCCCGGTTGACGGCTCGCGCGGGTGGCGAGCGCGAGTCGGGTCTCGTAGCCTCCGGCGACATCGACGAACTCCAGCGCAGGGTCAACAGAGCTACGGTCCGTTGCTGTTACGCGAGCGACGCGAGCCGCAGCTCATGCCGCTCGTACGCCTACGACCTGCGGGGTTGCGAAAGACCCCGCATGGTCTTCGTACGGCACATCCAGGGCACATGAGCCCGGGAAACGGCGTTGACCTGTGAGAACTACCGAGAGGAGTTTTCCCAGGTCAACGCGCATTTCCTTGCGAAACCCCAGGTCAGCTCCCTCCCGCCCCCAATCGCTGCACGAGTGGCAGGACTTCAGCCATCGGCTGCATGAGGCGGGGCATCAGCCGTACTGCCTGGTGTGGCCCTGATCTGGGGTTTCGGTGGTTTCGGGCGAGGTCTTCGGGCCTCGCCCTTTTTGGTGCCGGGGAGGGGCCGTCAGGCGGCCAGGGCACATCGAGGTCGTGGGGGTCATGGGGGTCATGGCTGCTCAGCCGGCGGTTCAGCAAGGTCGAGGCGAAGAGGAATGCCCCCCCGCCTCGCGGTAGCCCCCCGCTCGCCAAGACGGGTCCCGGCCCGCCGGAACCGCCCGCACCCTGTGGCCGTCTTGTGCGCTGACTGTGCACGAAGCAGGGACTTTGGGGGACATAATGGGGCGGAACGTGACGAAGGCCGGTCTCGTGGTGGTGGCCGTGGCGGCAGCGCTCGGAGCCTCGGCCTGCGGTGGGGAGGCCGGCGCGGCCGCCCGGAGCGGCGGCGGATCGCTCCCGGCGCACGGGACGAGGGAGTCCGTGGCGCCTTCTGGAGACAGGGCATCGTCCGGCTCGGCTCCGCTGCGCCCCGGCACGGTGGGGACGTTGTCCGGGGCCGCGCGGACCGCGCGGACCGCGGCGTCGTCCACAACCCGGCACGTGCCATGGAACCTGGACATTCTGGACCAGCGGTCGCGGCCCCTGAACGGGACGTTCACCACCACCGCCACGGGCAAGGGCGTTCACGTCTACGTGATCGACACCGGGATGGACATCGGCCACAGGGAGTTCGGCGGACGCGCCCGCCTCGGCGCCGACTTCGTGGGCCCGAAGGACTCCGGAGACTGCTTCAGCGAGGCGGGTGTCGGCCACGGCACGTTCGTCGCGGGAATCATCGGCGGGGCGAAGTACGGGGTGGCGCCCAAGGCGGAGCTCGTCCGGGTGCAGGGCATCCTGTGCGAGAGCGAGGGCGGCGGCTCCCCGGCAGCGGCCGAGGCGGCGCTGGTGAAGTCGGTCAAGTGGGTCACCGCGCACGCGCAGAAGCCCGCGGTGGTGAACATGTCGCTCAACCTCGACCACCGGTCGGCCGCCCTGGAGACCGCCGTGAAGAAGATGGTCGACGCGGGGATCCCGACGGTGGTGTCGGCCGGCAACTTCCATGACGACGCCTGCAAGCACTCCCCGGCCGGTGTCCCCGGCACGATCGTCGTCGCGGCCTCCACCCCGAAAGACCGCGCATGGAGCGACGGCGGCTCCTACGGGTCGGGGTACGGGCGGTGCGTGGACCTGTACGCCCCCGGCCAGAAGGTGACCGCCGCCCTCGCCGGCGGCGGTACGACCACGGAGAACGACGGCGCCACCTCCTGGGCCGCGCCGCACGCAACCGGCGTGATCGCCCTGTACCTTTCGGCGCACCCCCACGCCACGGCCGACCAGGTCCACGTCTGGCTCGACCACACGGCCACCCGCGGTGCCCTGCACGGCATCCGATCCGACACCCCCAACCGGCTGCTCAACACCGGCGGCCTGTGACCTGCCCCGGCACCGCGCCGGGGCACGGGGCCGTCCGTCACTCGTACCGGTACTTCAGCGAGTCCGCCTCCGCCTGCTCGATGTCGGCGATCGTCAGCTCCGGCATCCGCAACTGGGCCAGCGTCACCTCGGCCGACGTCGGCTGGGCGTCCGCCGGCAGCCACTGCTCCGGCTTCCACGCCCCGCTGCGCAGCAGCGGCTTGGGGCAGTGCGGGTAGACCTCCTCGATCCCCACCACCAGCGCACTGGCCGGCGGCTTGCCCACCGCGGTCAGCTGCGACAGCAGCTCCGGACGGGTGGAGACGCAGGCCCGGCCGTTCACCCGGAGCGTCGTGGTGCGCCCCGGGACGACGAACAGCAGCCCGGCCCGTCCGGTGGCGACGACGTTCCGCAGGGTGTCCAGGCGCTTGTTGCCGGTCGCGTCCGGTATCGCCACCGTCCGCGCGTCCAGGACGGCGACGAACCCGGCGGGGCCGCCGCGCGGGGAGACGTCGCAGTTGCCCTCCGGGTCCGCACTCGCGACCAGGACCAGCGACGAGCAGCCGATCAACCGCCGGGTCTGTTCGGTGAGTTCGGTCATCTGCTTGCGCACGGCCGCGTCGCCGGGCTGTGCGTAGACCCGGCGCAACGCCTCCTGGTCGGGCACGGCGTCGAGGCGGAGCGAGTCGAAGGCACTGCCGGTGAGAGGTGTCGTCATGTTGCCGACCCTAAACGCCGGCCCTGGAGACGGACCCGCGCTCGATGACGTCGTGCCGCGGCTCGGCCCTCGGCTGCCGACGACGACGGTGGAGCCCCCATGACCCGCCACGCCGGGCGGTAGGGGAGGGTCCCGGCCAGGTCCCGGCGGTACACACCCCGGCCACGCCACCCGCCGCGGCCGGGGTGAACCGAAGAACCGTTCCCCGCACGCCGGTTCAGCGGATGCGGGCCACCCCCGCGTAGATGCCGCTGCCCTCCGGTTCCGGGGCCGGGGTGTCGGCGAACCACTCCGTCGCGGTGACCAGGCCGGGGCGGACCAGGTCCAGGCCGTCGAAGAAGCGCTCCACCTCGGGGCGGGTGCGGAAGGCGAGCCGGATGCCGCCCCTGGCGTACTCGGCGACGACCTGCTCGACGAGTTCCGGGTACAGGTCGGACGCGGCGTGCGAGAGGATCAGGTAGCTGCCCGACGGCAGGGTCTCGACCAGGGCGCGGACGATCCCGTGGGCGTCCTGCTCGTCGCTGATGAAGTGCATCAGGGCGATGAGGGAGAGCGCGACGGGGCGGTCGAAGTCCAGGACGTGCCGGGCGTGCCGGACGATCGCCCGCGGGTCGCGCACGTCGGCCTGGATGTAGTCGGTCGCTCCCTCGGGGCGGCTGATCAGCAGCGCCTCGGCGTGCCGGAGCACGATCGGGTCGTTGTCGGTGTAGACGACCTTGGCCGACGGCACGACGTTCTGGACTATCTGGTGGAGGTTCGGCTCGGTGGGGATGCCGGTGCCGATGTCCAGGAACTGGTCGACGCCCTGCCGGGCGAGCCACGCGGCGGCCCGGTGCATGAACTGGCGGTTCTGCCGGGCGGCGTCCTTCGCCTCGGGCGGCAGCTTCTCGCCGACCGCCTCGTCGACCGGGTAGTTGTCCTTGCCGCCGAGCAGCCAGTCGTAGACCCGCGCGGGGTGTGCCCTGCTGGTGTCTATCGGCGGGGACGGCTGTGGGTTGGTCGTCATGGCAACTCCATCGCGCCGGGGGAGACGGTGTGGGACCGAGGTCGTGGTGATCGTACTCGCGTGGCCCATCTGCCCTGCGCATGGGGGGACTTGGCCGGAGAACGGCGGCTGAGCCGGTCAGAGGTCGAGCAGTTCCTCGTGGAAGCCGCCGAACCGGCCTTCCGGAGTGAGGAGATGGATCTCCAGGATCCAGTGGCAGGTGCGGCCCGCCTTGTCGGTGCGGCGCAGCGGGGTGTCGTTGCCGGGCGTGATGTACGACTCGACGTCGGCGCCGTCGATCGTCTCGTGCGGGAACTCGCCGACCAGGTGGCCCGCGTGCCAGCCGCCCAGCTCCCAGCCGGCCTCCGCCGCGAGGCGGGCGACCTCGGCGTGGAGCCGTGCGCCGGTGATCTCCGGGTCGGCCTCGAAGAACCGCCGTCCTGCCGCGAACACCCTGGGGAGGTCGGCGCGGAGCCGGTGCTTGACCGGGTCGTCGCCGAGGACGAAGGTACGGCCGAAGTCGGCCTCGTACTCCTCGAAGATCGGCCCGAAGTCGGCGAAGACGATGTCGTCCGCGGCGATCACCCGGTCCGGCGGGTTCTCCCGGTACGGCAGCACGGTGTTCGGCCCGGACCGCACGATCCGCTTGTGCCAGTGCCGGGTCGTGCCGAACATCTCGTTCGCCAGGTCCCGGATCCGGTCGCTGACCGCCCGCTCCCCCTCGCCGGGCGCGACGAGCCCACGCTCCTCGATCTCCGCGAACAGCCGGACGGCCTTGCCCTGGGCTTCGAGCAGGCGCGCCGCGCGCCTGGGTTCGTCATCCGCCATGGGCCGAACCCAATCAGCTCCGGTCGTCCCGGGCAACGGGGGTCCGCAGGGCCGCGGCCAGCCGCAGGCTCTCCGCCACGGCGTGCGGGATGTCGGTGACCGGGAAGAGCGTGTGCCGTACGGTCCGTTCGGCGTCGACGACCAGGATCAGGCGCTTGTGCCGCAGCCGGCCGGCGCCCCGGAAGACCGGCAGCCGCAGGGCCGCGGCCAGCTGGTGGGCGGCGTCCGAGACGAGCGGGTACGGGAGCTGCTCGGCGCGTGCGAACTCCAGTTGTTCGTGAGGCAGTTGGGTGCTCGTGCCGCGTACGGCCACGCCCGCGCGGTGGAAGTCCGGCCAGGCGTCGCGGAAGAGCCGGTTCTCCAGGGTGCAGCCGGCGGCTCCGGGGATCGGGCCCCATTCGACGCCGGTGCCGGGGTAGGCGAACAGCACGGTGGCGGAGGCGTCCGGCGGGATCAGGGGAACATCCGCCCCCTCGGTGCCGGGACCGGCTCCCGCCGTTCCCGGAAGGTCCAGGCCCTCCGGCAGGCGGGTGCCCGGCAGGGCGTGGACGCGGGCGTGTTCGGCACCGCCGGCCTCCGCCGTCGCGGTGAGCGTGCCGTCGCCGAGGGCCCACCGGTCGCCCCAGTCCTGCATGGCGACGAGCACCGGGAGCAGTGCCGTACCGGCGTCGGTGAGCAGGTACTCGTAGCGCACCGGGCGCCGCTGGTACAGGGCGCGCCGCAGGACGCCCTGGGCGACCAGCCCGCCGAGCCGCTCGGTGAGCACCTTCCGGGACAGGCCGATCTCGGCGGCCAGGGCGTCGAACCTGACCTGCCCGCGGGCGACCTCCCGCAGCACCAGCACGTTCCACCAGTCGCCCAGCACCAGCGCGGCCTGGGCGACGCCACACGTCTCGTCGGCGTTGTGCATCCTCATGCGCCCATAGTAAGTTCCCTTTCGGGACTCACTTTGTTTCTGGACGGAACTTACCGCCCGCCGGTGCGCAGAACCGCGGGCCAGGCGTGAGGAGTTGCACCGTGACCGCCATCAGCCGCGTCGTCGCCCGGGAGATCATCGACAGCCGGGGCAACCCCACCGTCGAGGTGGACGTTGAGCTCAGGGACGGCTCGCTCGGCCGCGCCGCGGTCCCGTCGGGAGCCTCCACCGGCGCCCGGGAGGCCGTGGAGCTCAGGGACGGCGACCCGTCCCGCTTCCACGGCAAGGGGGTGCTGCGCGCGGTCGACGCCGTCAACGAGACCGTCGCGGACGCCGTGGTCGGACTCGACGCCGAGGACCAGGCGGCCGTGGACCGCACGATGACCGAGCTGGACGGCACCGACACCAAGTCCCGCCTCGGCGCCAACGCCCTGCTCGGCGTCTCCCTGGCCACCGCCAAGGCCGCGGCCGCCGCCCACCGGCTCCCGCTGTACCGCTACGTCGGCGGGGTCGACGCCCGGCTCCTGCCGGTCCCGATGATGAACATCGTCAACGGCGGCGCGCATGCCGACAACCCGCTCGACTTCCAGGAGTTCATGATCGCGCCGATCGGTGCGGCCACCTTCGCCGAGGCCGTCCGGATGGGCTCGGAGGTCTTCCACACCCTGCGCTCCCACCTGCTCGCCGCCGGCCACAGCGTCAACGTCGGCGACGAGGGCGGCTTCGCCCCCGACCTGCGCACCGCCGAGGAGGCCCTGGACTTCGTGGTCCGCGCCATCGAGCAGACGGGCTACAAGCCGGGCACCGACATCACCCTCGTCATGGACCCGGCCAGCTCGGAGTTCTTCCGGGACGGGGTGTACGACTACACGGGCGAGGGCGTGCGCCGCTCCCCCGCCGAACACGCCGCGTACCTGGCCGCGCTGGTCGACCGCTACCCGGTCGCCTCGATCGAGGACCCGATGGCCGAGGACGACCACGAGGGCTGGCGCGACCTGACCGCACGGCTCGGCGACCGCTGCCAGCTCACCGGCGACGACGTCTTCTGCACCAACGAGACCCTGCTGCGGGCCGGCATCCGCGACGGCATCGCCAACTCGGTCCTGGTGAAGGTCAACCAGATCGGCACCCTCACCGAGACGCTGGCCACCGTCGCCACCGCCCACCGCGCCGGCTACACGGTCGTCATGTCCCACCGCTCCGGCGAGACCGAGGACACCACCATCGCCGACCTCGCCGTCGCCACCGGCTGCGGCCAGATCAAGACCGGCTCGCTGTCCCGCGCCGACCGCACCGCCAAGTACAACCAACTCGTCCGCATCGAACAGGAACTGGGCCCCCAGGCCCGCTACGCGGGCACCGAGTCACTGGGGCTGCGCCGCTGAAGGGGGAACCGCGGGACGGCGCGGCCGGGCAGGGGATCCGAACCGGCGGGGCACGCATCCCCCCGCCGCCCGACGGGTCAGAAGCACGCAGCCGAGGCCGGACGAGACCCGAGAACCGAGGCACGCAGCCAAGGCCGCCGCGACCAGGCCGTCGAGATCAGACGACCCGAGGCGGACAGCCGAAGCCGGACGACCCGAAGCAGACACCCGAAGCAGCCGGGAGCAGGCCGCCGAGGCCAGGCGCGACCAGGAGCAGGCCGCCAGGACACGCAGCCGAGGGCAAGCCACCAGGACACGCAGCCGAGGCCAGGCCGTCGGCGCAGGCTGCCAGGGCACGCAGCCGAGGGCACGCGGTCGAGGGTAAGCCGCCAGAGCACACAGCGGAGGGCAAGCCGCCAGAGCACACAGCCGAGGCCAGGCCGCCAGGGCACACAGCCGACGGCAGGCCACCAGGACACACAGCCGAGGCCAGGCCGCCAGGACACACAGCCGACGGCAGGCCACCAGGACACACAGCCGAGGCCAGGCCGCCAGGACACACAGCCGACGGCAGGCCACCAGGACACACAGCCGAGGCCAGGCCGCCAGGACACACAGCCGAGGCCAGGCCGTCGGAGCAGGCCGTCAGGGCACGCGGTCGCGGGCGGGGCGCCGGAGCCAGGGGCCGGTGTCAGGCCGTGGGAGTGGGTGGCGTGCTCCGGAGTGGCAGCAGGCTGACCGTCGTGGCGGCCCGGGCGTCCCCGTCTCCGATCCCGTACCGGTCGTTTTCCCCTCCGTCCAGGCTCGCGCCGCCCCACTGCCCGTCCGGACCCGCGCCGCAACCGTTCGTGTCGTGGGTCGCCTCGATGGCGGCCCACCAGTCGGCGCCGTCCTCCAGGTGGCGCAGGAGGATGCCCTCGCGCAGGGCCCAGGGGCAGATCGCGAGGGTCCGCACGCCGCTCAGTTTCATCGCGGTGTGTCCGACGACCGCTCCCGCGAGGCTCTGCCGGGCCCGGGGTTCGGAGATGCCGGGCAGGCCGGCGCGCTCGGCCGCCGGCAGGGCGGCCAGCCGGTCGATCGCGAGGCGCAGGTCGCCCCGGCGCAGGATCCGCTCGGCGAACGGGCCGTTCCGGCCCGGGGCCGCGCCGCACAGCCGGGCCAGCTGCTGGAAGGTGCGGGAGGTGGCGACGACGGTGTGCGGGTGCTCCCAGCGGATACGGGCGGTGGCGTCGCGCAGCTGATGGCGGGCCCGGCGGCGCAGCGCGCGCAGTTCGTCCGCCGTCGGCGGCCCGTCGTGGCCGAGGAACTCGTCGGTCAGCCGCCCCGCCCCGAGCGGCAGGGCGACCGCGAACTCCGGCATCCGGCCCCGCCCGAAGGCCACTTCGAAGGAGCCGCCCCCGATGTCGAACACGGCCAGCGGCCCGGCCCGCCAGCCCATCCAGCGCCGGACGCCGAGAAAGGTGAGCTCCGCCTCCACCTCGCCGGGCAGCACGCACAGCCGTACCCCGGTGTGCTGGGCCACGGCCCGCAGAACGGCCGCGCGGTCGGGCGCGTTGCGTACCACGGCGGTGGCGAACGCCAGGGGTGCCGGGGCGCCCCACCGGCGGGCGACCTCGACGGCCTTGTGGAGCGCCTCGACCAGCTGCCCGGTGGCCTCTTCCCCGAAGTGCCCGTCGGCGCCGACCTGTTCGGACAGGCGGAGCTTCCACTTGGCGGTGTGCACCGGCAGCGGCACCCCACCCGTCGCGTCGGCCACCACCAGCCGCACCGTGTTCGACCCCGCGTCCACCAGGCCAACTCTCATGGCCTTGCACGTACCCAGTGCGGCGGGGGAAATGCGGTGCGTACACGGACGTGTACGCAAAGGAATACCCGGGCGTGTGCACAGCGCGGCGGCCTCCCGCGGCACCTGGCGGGCACGCCGTGCCCGACCGGCTCGGCGTGCCCGAACCCGCCGACTTCGACAAGTTCTTCACCCGCGGGGCCGGCCGCGCGCCGGGCGCCTTCCGCACCGGCCGGCGCTGGTCACTTCTCGCCGTGCTGCCGCCGGAGCCTCGCGGCCACCTCGTTGTCCTCCGTCTCCCACCAGGGCCGGACCCGGTCGGCGGCGGGGGCGGAGGCGGGGGCAGGGCCGGCCGTCGCCGGAACCACGGCGAGCTGCTCGTCCAGGTGGCGGTCGAGGGCCGCCGTCTGGACGCGTTCCGCCCGCGCCCACTGGAACAGGAGCGCCAGCAGGAACGGCAGGGCGACCAGCTCGGCGATGCTCAGCATCGCGCCGCCGCCGATCTGCTGGTCGTGCCGGACGTCGGGAGCCCAGGACGGGTGGTGGTGCAGGTACCACGCGCCGGCGATCAGCGTGCCGTGCGTCATCACGACGACCCCGGGAACCGCGTCGATCACGCCGTCCAGGAAGACGAGGGCCGCCCGCACCGGATGCGTGCACCAGGCCGGCAGGGTCTCCTCGCGGGTCAGCACCGGTACGACGAAGAGGCAGCCCGCGACCAGCAGGTGCAGGTACATCAGCTCGTGCAGCCAGCCCACCCGCAGCGCGGTGGCGAAGTACGGGGTGAAGTAGACCGTCAGCTCGGTGGCGAGGACGAGGGCCGTGCTGACCAGGGGGAAGGTCAGGAGGCGGACCACGCGCCCGGTCATCGCACGGCGGACCCGCGCCGCCGCGCCCTCCGGCAGCGCCTCCGTCGCCAGCCGCAGCGGGTCGCCGAGGGCCAGGCCGAGCGGGGCCAGGAGGTCGAGCAGGATGTTCTGCACGGCCGCGGGCCAGAACAGCACGTGGTCGTAGACGGCCAGGCCCGACATCGTCGCGACGACCAGGGCGCCCAGGCCCAGCACCGCGAAGGCGGCCGACCGGCCCGGCGACCAGGACCCGCCCCCGGCCCGCACGCGCCGCACGCCCCAGGCGTACAGGCCGCCCAGGGCCACGACCAGCAGCAGCGCCGGCACGTCCAGCTGCCACGACGTCAGCAGCCGGCCCACGGTCAGCTCGGCCATCCGGCTCACCCTCCTTGTTCGGTCGGGGACGAAACGGGTCAGGTCAGTCCACTGCGCGACGCTATACCCGTCCCGCCCCGCCGCCGCACCGGGGCTCGTGCAGAATCGGCGCGGTCACCGGGTGGTGATCGGCACGGTTCTCGGAGGTGGGGGATTCATGTTCGGAAAGCGGCTCATGGTGGGCGGAGCCATAGCGATTCTGATCGGCACGCTCGGCGCGTGCTCCGGGGGCGGGAGTGGGAACGGTGAGGGGAACGGGAGCGCCGCCGGGAACGTTTCCGGTTCCGTCTCCGCGACTGCCGGCGCCGCGTCCGCCCGGGAGGACACCGTCCACGGGCTGAAGGACACCGTCCGGCACGTCACCGCGAAGACCACCCGGGCCACCCGCCCCCGCCTGGTCAAGAAGTGCTCCACCGCCACACGCCGGGAGCGGCACACCTCCAGCAGCGGCACCGGCAGCCGGCGGAAGACCCGGACCTGGTACACGACCGAGCGGTACCGGTCCTGCACCAGGGTCCGCAGCGGCACCGAGACCTACCGGAAGACCGTGCGCACCGAGAAGTGGTGCGTGGAGCTGGACGACGTGAACGGCGACCGGCGCCGCGACGGCGTCTGGTACCGGGTCAGCAGATCGGTCTACGGCGACGCCGTGGCCGCGGCCGACCACGCCCGGCTGGAGTTCGCCGCGACCCGCGAGGCCTGCTGAGCCGCCCGTCACCGCCACCCCCACGGACCCACGTCACAGTTCTGTGCCGGGTCACGGTGATCCTTGATCATCCGCGTTGGCCCGCGCCTAGGGTGATCAACGCGGCCCGCGGAGCCCGGCCACCTCCGCCGCCGCCCGGAGGAGACGGGGACACGGGGGGATGCACCGACATGAGGGAACGATTCGCCACGCCTCGGCGCGGGTCGGCACGGCCGCTGGCCGCGCTGCTGGCCGCCGTCGGGATCACCGCGGGGGTGCTGATCGGCCGGCCGGGGCTGGAGACGGTGACGGGGTGCGGGGGCTCGGGGGACTTGTATCCGTCGCAGACCGCGAAGGACTGGGTGTCGTACGCCGACCACGTCGTGGTCGGCGGCCCGACCGGGGAACGGGAGACGAACCGGCGGACGTACACCGAGGGGGCCGTGGCGTACTCGACGGACCGGCTGGTGACCTTCCGGACCGAGCGCACGGTGTGGTCGCGGGCGTCGCCCCGGCACGCCCTCGGCGCCACCTTCGACCTGGTCGCCCCCGGCTGGAAGGTCTACCGGTCCTCCGGCACCCGTGTCGCCGAGATGGCCACCGACGCGCCCCGCTTCCAGACCGGCCACACCTACCTGCTCGCCCTGCGCCGGCACCAGGGCAACTGGGTGGTCCTCGGCGAGGGCGCGGCCGTGCCCTTCGACGACCACACCGGAGACCAGGGCGAGTGGTGCGGGCGCGTACTGAGCAAGGAGGACGTCGCCGCGGGCGAGCGCTTCTCCCGGCACGACGACCACAGCCTGGAAAAGGCGCTGCTGGGACAGGACGAGCAGGCCGCCGAGCGCGCCCTGGACCGCGCGGCCGGCGGCTGAACTCCGCCCGGTCAGCAGTACGGCGGCTGGTTGGTGAGCGAGGAGGCGACCCGCATCCAGACGCCGAACTGCCGGTAGAGGGCGGGCAGCGGACCGCGGGCCTGCACGGTACGGCTGTCCAGGGCCGTCACCCCGGGGATGCCGAGGAGGACGGCGGGGACGGAGGCGGACTGCCAGCGCACGGCGAGGAGGGACTCGCCCTCGGGCGCGGCGGGCCGCTTCGGCACGGGCGTCAGGGCCGCGAGCACCCCCTCCTCGATCGCCCGGCGGGCCTCCTCCGCCGGGCGCAGCTCCGCGGCGAACCGGTCCCGGGCGTACTTCACGGGCACGGCGACCACCGATTCCTCCCAGGCCGTCATCTCGGCGCACGCCGCGTCGTCACCCGTGAGGGCCACGACCGGAACGCCGAGGGCCGCGGCGGTGGCGTGCGCGAGCCCGATCTCCCCGGCGGGTCTCCCGTCCAGCCAGATGTCCTCGATCTCGTGGCCCATGAAGCTGTGACTCAGCACACCGAGGGCACCGGCCCGGGAGTGGTAACCGACACATATCGCCGCGTCGTGCCCCGCCGTGAGCCCCTCCAGCATCAGCATCTTCTTCGGCTTGCCGCGCACCAGGCGGGCCGCGGGGTGCAGGTGTTCGGGGAGCAGGTTGCGCATCGGCCCGTGGGCGTCGTTGACCAGCACCTCGGTCGCGCCGGCGGCCACCGCCCCGCGTACCGCCGCGTTCACGTCCTCGGCCATCATCGACCGGCCGCGCTCGTAGTCCCGGCCGCCCGGCTGCACGTCGTCCCGGTCGACGAGCCCGGTGATGCCTTCCATGTCCACGCTGATGTAGATCCGCACGTCCTGACACTATCCGGACCCTACGTATTGTAGGTTCCCCATCGGCCACGGCGGCTCGTCAGCTCACGGGGGTACTCATGCAGGGCGCGGACACACAGGAGGCGCGGCGCAGCCTCGCCCCCACGGTGGCGGTGCTGGTGGCGAGCCTGCTGATCGCGGCCGTGGGCGTGTACGAGCTGTCCGGCTTCGGCCTGCAGGCCCTCGACCGGCGCCCGCACCTGTTCAGCGACGGGCTGGCGACCGGCGGGGTGATCGTGGCGGCGGTGGCGGCCGGGGCGGCGCTCGGCAACCTGGCGTGGATGCTGGCGGCCCGGCGGCGGGCGGAACGGGAACGGGCGCAGGCTCCAGCACGTCCGTAAGAGCAGGACGCCCATTCACACCGTATTCCGTACGACGGTGGACCGCTCCCGCGTCCCCCACAGATACCCTACAGACTGTAGGGTCAACCCTTCCGTCAACCCTCTGTCAACCCGCTCCCCGTCCCCAAGGTGACCGGTCCCCATGCCCGCACAGCTGTCGACCCTGATCCCGTCCGGCGTCTCCGCCGCCCTGCGCGCCCCCACCGGCGCCTCGGGCGGCGCCCTGCGCAGGCGGGCCGCCGACTTCACCGTCTGGTACCTGCGTGTGATCGCCGTACTGAACATACTGGCGGTGATGTCGCTCCCCTTCCGCCAGGAGGTCGACGAGCACAACAACGGCCGCATCACCCTGCACCTCCACCAGCAGCACGCGCACCACAGCGGCCAGTTCTTCACCCCGTACCTGGCCACGGCGGGCCTGGTCTCGGCCGCCCTCGCCATCTTCTTCGTGCTGGTGATGCGCCGCCGCAAGCGCGCGGCCTGGGTGGTCAACCTGACCCTGTCCGCCCCGCTCTTCGCCCTCTACGTCCTCGCCCTCACCCAGCACGAGTACCGCGCCCACGCCTTCAACTGGGTCTCGGCGGCCGTCACCGGCCTCTTCGTGGCCGCGCTGCTGGTCAGCCGCCGGGAGTTCAACGCGGTGGGCGACCCGTCGAACCCGAAGACGGCCCTGGCGGTGGGCGCCGGCGGCGTCCTGGTGACCGGCGGCCTGGGCACGCTCCTCGTCCATGCCACGAACAAGCTCCCGGGCTCCACCCTCCCCGACGAGATCGCCTACACCCTGCTGCGGGGCGTCAGCGTCGGCCCGCTCGCCGACCACGTCACCGCGGTGCACGCCCCCCGCTGGGCCGACATCATCGTCAACATCCTCCTCGCCGCCGCCTTCTGCCTGGTCCTCTACGCCGGCTTCCGCTCCCCGCGCGGCCGCCGCCTGCTCAGCCCGGAGGACGAGACCCGGCTGCGCGGCCTGCTGGACAAACACGGCGCCCGCGACTCCCTCGGCTACTTCGCGCTGCGCCGCGACAAGATGGCGATCTTCTCCCCCACCGGCAAGTCGGCGGTCACCTACCGCGTCGTCGGCGGTGTCAGCCTCGCCTCCGGCGACCCGATCGGCGACCCGGAGGCCTGGCCGGGCGCGATCGACGCGTGGCTGACGGAGGCGCGGCAGCACGCCTGGACGCCGGCCGTCATGGGCGCGAGCGAGGAGGCGGGCACCGTCTACGCCCGGCACGGCCTGGACGCCCTCGAACTCGGCGACGAGGCCATCGTCGACATCGCCGACTTCACCCTGGAGGGCCGTGCGATGCGCGTGGTCCGCCAGGCCCACAACCGGGTCCGCCGCGCCGGCTACACGGTCCGCATCCGCCGCCACGAGGACATTCCGGCCGACGAGATGGCGACCCTGATCGAACGGGCCGACAGCTGGCGCGACGGTGCCACCGAGCGCGGCTTCTCCATGGCCCTCGGCCGCCTCGGCGACCCGGCGGACGGGCGCTGCGTGATGCTGGAGTGCCGGGACGCGGACGACACCCCGCGCGCCCTCCTCAGCTTCGTCCCCTGGGGCGAACAGGGCCTCTCCCTGGACCTGATGCGCCGCGACCGCAACTCCGAGAACGGCCTGATGGAGTTCATGGTCGTCGAACTCCTCCTCGGCGCGGCCGAGTTGAAGGTAGACCGCGTCTCCCTCAACTTCGCCATGTTCCGCTCGGTCTTCGAACGCGGCTCCCGCCTCGGCGCGGGCCCGGTCCTGCGCCTGTGGCACGCCACCCTGACCTTCTTCTCCCGCTGGTGGCAGATCGAGTCCCTGTACCGCGCGAACGCCAAGTACCGCCCGGTGTGGGAACCCCGCTACATCCTCTTCACGAAGACCAGCGACCTCCCGCGGATCGGCCTGGCGAGCGCCCGCGCGGAGGGCTTCCTCACGGTGCCCTGGGGGACCTGACGCCGTCCGGGCCGGCCCCGCCGCGGCTCAGACTCGGAGCGTCCCGCCCGTCATCCCCCCGCCCACCGTGAACCCGATCACCGCGCCTCCGCCCTCCCGGCGGAGGGCGAAGGGGGCGCCGCCGTGGGCCAGGGCGACCTCGCGGACGATGGAGAGGCCGAGGCCGGAGCCGGGCAGGGAGCGGGCGTCGGCGGCGCGGTAGAAGCGGTCGAAGATGCGGATCAGGTCGCCCTCGGCGATACCGGGACCGCGGTCCAGGACCTCGACGCGGACCGTGCCCGGCCGGGCGGGGCCGGTCACGCTGATCTCGATGGGGGACGTGCCGTCGCGGTCGAACTTGGCCGCGTTCTCGACGAGGTTGGAGACGGCCCGCTGGAGCATGCCGGGCCGCCCGTAGGCCGTGGTGTCCCCGGCCACGTGCAGGACGATCTCGCGTCCGGCACGGCGCCGGGCCAGCCCCGCCACGTCCTCCGCGATGTCGGCCAGGTCCACGTGCTGCGTGGGCTCGGTGTCGGACTGCCCGGCCGCGAGGTCGACCAGCTCGTTGACCAGGTCGGTCAGCTCGCGCGCCTCCTGGCCGAGGTCGGCCACGAGCTCCTCACGGGTGGCGGGCGGGAGTTCGTCGATCCGGCGGAGCAGGGAGATGTTGGTACGGAGCGAGGTCAGCGGGGTGCGGAGCTCGTGGCCCGCGTCCTGGACCAGGCGCCGCTGGTCCTCCTCCGACTGGGCGAGGCGGCCCAGCATCCGGTCGAAGGCGCGGCCCAGCCTGCCCACCTCGTCCAGTCCCGTCACCGGCACCTGGATGCCGAGCTGCCGGGTGCGGGCCACGTTCTCCGCGGCCGCGGTGAGGATCACCAGCCGGCGGGTGATCCGCCGGGCCAGCCACCAGCCGAGCAGCCCGGCGGCCACCACCACGGCCGCCATCAGCAGCAGCGTCCGCTGCTGGAGCGCCTGCAGCAGGTCCTCGGTGTCACTGAACTCCTGCGCCACCTGCACGGCGCCCCGCCCGCCGCCGAGCGCGACCGTGGCGATCCGGAACAGGTCCTCACCGGCCTGGACGTCCTGGTGCTGGACCGTCTTCCCGGCCTCCGCGGCGGTGGCGGCCGCCCGGTCCGCGGCGGTGACGGGCAGCACCGGGCTGCCGCGGTCGACGATCTCGCCCCGCGTGCCGAGCACCTGGACGTCGGTGCGCGCGGGCCGGACCAGATCATGGCCGGGCTGGGAGGAGGAGAAGTCCTCCGGCACCATCCTGTGCTGCCTGACCTCGTCCTGGACGTCGGAGACGACCTGCGTGAACACCGACTGCTGGTCGACGCGGACCAGCCGGGCGGCGGCGTTGTACGACAGGATGCCGACGACGACCGTGACGACGGCCGTGACCGCCGCGAAGGAGACGACGAAGGTGGTCCGCAGGGAGACGAGGCCCGGCCGGCGCCGGGCCAGCAACCGCGTGAGCCGCTCCAGCCGCTGGAGGAGGCCCACTCAGTCCTCCCGCAGCACGTATCCCACGCCCCGGACCGTGTGGATCAGCTGCGGGGCGCCCGGCTCGTCGAGCTTGCGGCGCAGGTAGCCGACGTAGACGGCGAGGTTCTTGGAACCGGGGCCGAAGTCGTAGCCCCAGATGCGGTCGTAGATCGTGGAGTGGTCGAGGACGATGCCCGCGTTGCGCGCGAGCAGCTCGAGGAGTTCGAACTCGGTGCGGGTCAGCTCCAGCTCGCGCCTGCCGCGCCAGGCCCGGCGGGCCTGGAGGTCCATCCGCAGGCCGGCCGCCTCGACCTGCCGGTCGGAGACCTGGGGCTCCCGGCCGGGTTCGGCGGCGACACCGGCACCGCCGCCCCCGGCGCTGCCGCCGCCGGTGGTCACTGGCGAGGTCCGGCGCAGCAGCGCCCGCAGCCGGGCGAAGACCTCTTCGACGTCGAAGGGCTTGACGACGTAGTCGTCGGCGCCGGCGTCCAGTCCCGCGATCCGGTCGGCGGTCTCCACCAGCGCGGTCAGCATGAGGATCGGGGTACGGTCCCCCTCGGCCCGCAGCACGCGGCAGACCTGGAGTCCGTCGATGCCGGGCATCATCACGTCCAGGACCAGGACGTCCGGGTTGGTGCGGTGGGCGTGCGCCAGGGCCTCCACACCGTCCGCGACCGCCGTCACCTCATAACCCTCCAGGGTGAGGGCCCGCTCCAGGGCGTGGCGGATGGCGCGGTCGTCTTCGGCGAGCAGCACAGTCTGGGGCACCTCCCCAGTCTGCCAAGGGCTCCGGCGGTTCTGCCGTGGTGCGCGGGCCTACGATCACCCTTTTTACCTGCCTCTCACCGTCACAGAAGCAACCGGGCGTCGCGATTTTGGTGCAGAAAGACGTTGCCGCGCCCACCCGTGCCGCAGGGCGGCACGAGTGGGCGCGGCGGCACCCTGCAGGCGCCGGTAAGCGTCCCCGCCCCCGCCCCGCCCCGCCTCAGCTCGCGGACAGCCTCGCCAGCTGCTCCGCGAACGGCACGACCGGCAGCTCCCCGGGCTCCCCGGGCTGCTCGGGCACGCTCCGGCGCAGCCCCCGCATCAGCCCGGCCAGCTCCCCCGCCGCCCGCTCGACCCGGTCCTCCAGCCCCTCCGCGCCCCAGTCCTCCGACGCCGCGTACACACCGGTCGGCACGACCACCGCCCGCAGGTACGCGAACATGGGCCGCAGCGCGTGCTCCAGCACCAGCGAGTGCCGTGCCGTACCCCCGGTCGCCGCGATCAGTACCGGCTTTCCCGCCAGCGCGTCCTTGTCGAGCACGTCGAAGAACGACTTGAACAGCCCGCTGTACGACGCCGTGAACACCGGCGTCACGGCGATCACGCCGTCCGCCGCGGTCACCGCCTCCTGCGCGGCCGCCAGCTTCCGCCCCGGGAACCCGTTGGTGAAGTTGTGCGCGATCTCGACCGCGAGGTCGCGCAGCTCGACCACCTCGACCTCGACCGGGGCCTCGGCCTGCCGGCCCACGGCCGCGGCCAGCCGGTCGGCCAGCAGCCGCGTGGACGACGGCACGCTCAGCCCCGCTGAGACGACGACGAGCTTCATACCCCGGCCTCCTTCTTGTCCGATGCCTTGTCGGCGGAACCGTCCGCGGCCTCGTCGGCCTTCTTCTCCGCCGCCGCGGCGGCCCGCAGCGACGCGTGCGTCGGCGCCTCCGGGACGTCCGCCGGACGGCCCTTCGCGAACTCCTTGCGCAGCACCGGCACGACCTCCTCGCCGAGCATGTCGAGCTGCTCAAGGACCGTCTTCAGCGGCAGCCCCGCGTGGTCCATCAGGAACAGCTGGCGCTGGTAGTCGCCCGCGTACTCACGGAAGCCCAGCGTCCGCTCGATCACCTGCTGCGGCGAGCCGACCGTCAGCGGGGTCTGCTCGGTGAAGTCCTCCAGGGACGGCCCGTGCCCGTAGACCGGCGCGTTGTCGAAGTACGGCCGGAACTCGCGCACCGCGTCCTGCGAGTTCTTCCGCATGAACACCTGGCCGCCGAGCCCGACGATCGCCTGCTCGGGGGTGCCGTGCCCGTAATGCGCGAACCGCTTCCGGTAGAACTCGACCATCCGCTTGGTGTGCTCGGCGGGCCAGAAGATGTTGTTGTGGAAGAAGCCGTCACCGTAGTAGGCGGCCTGCTCCGCTATCTCGGGCGAGCGGATCGAGCCGTGCCAGACGAACGGCGGTACGTCGTCCATCGGCCGCGGGGTGGAGGTGAAGCCCTGCAGCGGGGTGCGGAACTTGCCCTCCCAGTCGACGACGTCCTCGCGCCACAGCCGGCGCAGCAGGGCGTAGTTCTCGATGGCGAGGTTGATGCCCTCGCGGATGTCCTGCCCGAACCAGGGGTAGACCGGCCCGGTGTTGCCGCGGCCCATCATCAGGTCCACCCGGCCGTCGGCCAGGTGCTGGAGCATCGCGTAGTCCTCGGCGATCTTCACCGGGTCGTTGGTGGTGATGAGGGTGGTGGAGGTGGAGAGGATCAGCTTCTCCGTCTGCGCGGCGATGTAACCGAGCATCGTGGTCGGCGACGAGGGCACGAACGGCGGGTTGTGGTGCTCACCCGTCGCGAACACGTCCAGACCGACCTCCTCGGCCTTCAGCGCGATCGCGACCATCGCCTTGATGCGCTCCCGCTCGCTCGGCGTCCGCCCCGTGGTGGGGTCCGGCGTGACGTCGCCGACCGTGAAGATCCCGAACTGCATGCTCGCTCACCCTCCAGGTTGTTTACGATTCAACTATACCCGCAGAACGAGACCGCACCGCCACCTATTCCCCACGCTCACCGCAGGTGCCCCCGGCCTTCGGCCGGGGGCGGAACTGCGCGACCGGCCACCGGCGAACCCACGGCCTCAACGACGACGCGACCAGCGTGCTCACCTGCTCAGGCGAGTGCGGCTACCGCGTCACCTGGGGCGTCAGCCCGTGACCCGGAGGGGGCCGGTACGGTCGTCGCCGGCCCCGGCCCCCTCCGCTCAGCGCGCCGCCTGGAAGGCCCGGCCCGCCGCCGTGGCCGCCGTACCGCTCGTGAACAGCCCGCTGCTCGGCTTCGCCGGGTCCGCGCCGAGCCCGAACCACGCGTACCGCTGCACGTACGGCAGCGCGTCGAGCGCCTTCGTGGACGCGGTGACGAAGTCCGCCTGCTGCTGCGCGGACGGGAACCGGGTCCCCTGCGAGAAGTCGATCAGTGCGTACTCGGTGAGCCAGATCGGCTTGTGGTAGCGCGCGTACACCGCCGCCAGGTACGAGGTCAGCTGCCGCACGGCCTGCGGGGTGCGGAAGTCACCGCCGTACCAGTGCAGCGTGATGAAGTCGACCCGGTACCCCTTCGCCTTCGCCCCGGACATGAACCGGTCCAGCCAGCCGCCGGCCGTGTCACCGCCGTACGCCACCGCCGGGCTGCCCAGCACCTTGCCGGCCGCCATCAGCTTCGGCCACAGTCCCAGCGCCTGGTCGACCGTCATGTTCGACTGCTGCGCCATGTCGGGTTCGTTGAAACCCAGGAGGTACGGCCCCGCCGCCCGCGCCTGCGCCAGCGCGGTGCCGGTGACGGACGCGGCGCCCCAGACCATCGGCACGAAGGAGGCCGAGGACGGGGTCGTCACGCCCTGGTGCCCGGTGTTCCAGGTGTAGTACCAGCTCGCCCCGCTCGCCGCGAGCGCCTGGCTCACGCCGTTGAACGTCCATACGCCCACGCCCTTCTTGGCGCCGGAGGCCACCCGCACCTCAGCCGCGGTGTGCTTCGAGCGGGCCGGCTTGGCGGACGGTTCCGGGGACGCGCTGCGGCTGGGGGAGGGCGAAGGGGAGGCGGAGTGCGTCGGACTCGGGCTCTGGCTCGGGGACGCCACGGCCACCGGCGTCGGCGGCGGGGCCGCGTCCGCGGCCGGGGCGGACGGGCCCGCCGTCATCCGGGCCGCGACCAGCGCGACCGCCGCGACGACCGCGACCGCCGCCGAACCGCCCACGACCGCCTGCCTGCCCACGAGTTGCCGGCCGGCCCGCTTGCCCGCGCGCCCGTGCCGCCCCCGCGGCGGACGGCCCCCGCCACCGGAATCCGCGACCCCGGTCGCATGGGGTGCGGTGGCGTGGGACCCGGTGACGTGAGCCCCGGTGACATGAGCCAGCACCCGCGCCGGGTCGAGGCCCGCCGGTACGGCCACCAGCGGCAGGCCGCTCAGCAGCCGGTCCATCGGCAGCAGCCCCCGCTCCAGGCCCGCGCACACCCCGCAGCCGCGTATGTGACGCCCGAACCGCTTGCGCCACAGCGGACTCGGCGTGCCGTCCCAGCGCGCGGCGATCCCGTCCAGCGCGGCACAGCGCGGGTCGGCCGCCAGCCCCCGCACCACCCCCCGCGAGACCTCCATCTGCTTCTTCATCCGCTGCACCCGCACCGCCGCATGCCGGTCCGACAGCCCCAGCGCACCGGCGAGTTCGGCGCGCTCCAGGTCGCCGGTCTCCTCCAGCCACCACAGGGACAGCAGCTCCTGGTCGTCCGGGTCGAGCCAGCGCGTCGCCTCCGCGACCTCCCGGCGCTGCTCGGTCAGGCCCAGCCGCAGGATGGTCAGCCCGGCGAAGTCGAGCGCCGGGTCGGTGATCGTCTCCGCGTCGTCCAGACGGGCCCGGCGGTCCCGGTCCGTGGCCCGCGACTGCTCCCGGTTGCGCACCTGCCGGATCGTGATGGCGACGAGCCACGACCGGAACGCGGACGGGTCCCGCAGCTTCTCCAGCCCCCGCACCATGCGCAACAGCGTCTCCTGTACGACGTCGTCGACGTCGGCATGGCCGTTCAGGGCCCGGCCGACGATGTTGTAGACCAGCGGCAGGCACGCGGTCACCAGGTGCTCCAGTGCCGCTCTGTCCCCCGCGCGGGCGGCCGCCACCACGCCGGGGGCGGGTCCGCTGCGATGGTTCTCGGTCATGTGGGTCTGTTCCTCCGCGCAGAGTCCGGCTGTCGGAACGGAGACCCCGCGCAGGACGCGGGGACAACAGAAAACCGGCGAGTCGGCTTCGCAGTTTGTGTTGTACGGCCCCCACCGAGGAGGTCACCGAGAGGCAGGCACACGTCAGGTACCGCCCGAGGAAGGCACCAGGATGGCACGAGGACGCAGGAGACACGGCGCGAGACCACCGCGACGCCGCTGGTGGTACGCCGGCGCGGCCGCCCTCGCGACGGCCGCCACCGTGATCGTCACCTACGGCGTGTGGACCCCCGTCGGAACCCCCACCGCGCACCCGGACCGCCGGACGGCCGCGGCCCTCCCCTCCGGTCCGTCGGACACCGCACCCGCCTCGCCACCGTCACCGTCACCGTCACCGTCGCCGTCGTCGAGCCGCAGCGCGTCCCCCGCCGCGTCGGGCCGCCCCAAGCCGTCGGCCTCGGTGCCGGCGAAGACCCGGACCGCCCCCGCGGCCACCGGCCAGGCCGGGCAGCCCGCCACCGCCCCCGCCGGAAAGCGCCTGATCACCGTCGTCAACAAGACCCCGCAGACGGTGTGGGCGGTCGTCACCAACACCTCCGTCTACCCGGCAGGCCGCAGGCTCGCCCCCGGCCAGAGCCTCTCGGTGACCGTCCCGAACACCTGGGGCGGCCGCATCTGGGGCCGCACCGGATGCACCGGCGGAACGGCCGCGGGCCCCTGCGCCTCCGGCGACTGCACCAGCGTCTGCGGCGGCGGCAACCCGCCCACCACCCTCGGCGAGTTCACCTTCGACGCCTACGCGGGCATGGACTTCTACGACGTGAGCATGGTCGACGGCGCCAACCTGCCCATGTACATCAACGTCTCCCACACCACGACCACCGACCCGGTCAGCCCCTCCGGCTGCTACCGGGGCACCTGCACCACGGAGGTCGACTGCCCCAAGGCCATGCGGGCCCTGTCCGGCGGCGCGGAGATCGGCTGCAAGCCGCCCTGCGCGGCGTTCGGCGGCGACACCTACTGCTGCCGCGGCGCCTGGGCGGGCCGCGAGAACTGCGTCCCCGCCAAGTGGCCGGTGGACTACACCCAGGTCTTCAAGCGCGCCGCGCCCTACGCCTACTCCTACGCCTTCGACGACGGGGCGACCATGCCCTGCAAGGGCGCCTGCTACTACCGGGTGACCTTCGGGACGACGGCCGGCTCCACCTGAGCACCGCGGGCGGCGCGGGAGCGCGGGTCCCCTGGGCGCGGCCGGCCGTTCACCCGGACGGCCCGCGCACGGGGACACGCCGACGGGTCTCCTCGACGCTGGAGTCCCGGGCGTCACCGACGCCCCCGCTCCGAAGGACCGGCATGCACATATCCGGCTTCTCCCACGTCCCCCGTGTCTCCCGCAAGTCCGGCAGGCCCCGCCGCACCGCGCAGGCCGCCCGCTGGGGCGCGGCGCTGCTGGCACTGTCGGGAACCACCTCCGTCCTGGTCCCCATGACGGCACAGGCCGGCGGTCCGGCCGGCGACCCCGGCCGGGAGAAGCCCACCATCGTGCTCCTGCACGGCGCCTTCGCCGACGCGTCGAGCTGGAACGGTGTCGTGCAGAAACTCCAGCGGAACGGCTACACGGTGGCCGCACCGGCCAACCCGCTGCGCGGCGTCGCCCAGGACTCGGCCTACCTCGCGAGCTTCCTGAAATCCATCACGGGACCGGTCATCCTGGTCGGCCACTCCTACGGCGGAGAGGTGATCTCGCAGGCCGCCGTCGGAAACGACAACGTCAAGGCCCTCGTCTACATCAACGCGCTCATGCCCGACAAGGGGGAGTCGCAGGTCACCCTCGCCGCGAAGTTCGCCCCCGCGCCCCTCACCAAGGCCCTGAAGCCGGTGCCCTTCCAGGCCGGCCCCGGCAGCACCGGCACCGACGTGTACATCCAGCCGGACAAACTGCACCAGGTCTTCGCCGCGGACCTGCCCACCAGCCAGACCACCGTCATGGCGGCCACCCAGCGCCCGATCGCGATGTCGGCGTTCGCCGACAAGCTCACCGGCGCCGCCTGGCACACCAAGCCCGTGTACGCCCTCGTCGGCAGGCAGGACATGGCGATCAACCCGGCCCTGGAACTGTTCGAGGCGAAGCGCGCGAACGCCCGGAAGACGGTGGAGATCAACTCCTCGCACGTGTCGCTCGTCTCCCACCCACAGGCGGTCAAGGACCTGATCACCGACGCCGCCGAGGACTACATGTGGAAGAAGTAGACGGCCCGAAGCATGGAGCGGTCCGGGCCGTTGCCCGGCGGCGGCGCCGGACCGAGGTACCCGCGGTATCCGGCGTCGTCGGCCGGCGTCACCGCCGCGCCGGGCAGCGGCCCGCCGTCTCCCGCACCGGGAATTCCGCTCACCTGTTCCCGGGCAAATTCCGCCCATTGGCAACGGATTCCGAGGCCACCGAGAAGGCCCTGATCGGCGGCAGGAAATCGTACGGACCATAGGGTCTGATCACGCCACAACAGTACCCGTCACCGCGATGACCGGCGCATTTACCGGACGGTGGCCCGGAGTTGCGGCCTCCGGAGTATCCGCCCAGACTTGATGGGCACATTTGAACGCGTCCCCAAGAAAAAGTGTCCCGGAGGAGCGTCCCATGGCCAGGATTCTGTGTGTGGTGACCGGCGCGAGCTACTGGACCCTCAAGGACGGGCACCGACATCCCACCGGTTACTGGGCCGAGGAGTTCGTGGCTCCCTACCGCGTGTTCACCGACGCCGGACACGAGGTCACCGTGGCCACTCCGCACGGGGTCGTACCCGTCGTGGACACGATGAGCCTGCGGCCCCGGATGGCGGGCGGCGAGGAGAACGCCCTGCGCGAGGAGGCCGTCATCGAGGAGGCGGAGGAGCTGCGGTACGCCGTCCCCCTCACCGACATCCGCCTGGAGGACTACGACGCGGTCTACTACCCCGGCGGCCACGGCCCGATGGAGGACCTCTCGGCCGACCCGGACTCCGGCGCGCTGCTGCGGGACGCCCTCGCCTCCGGCCGCCCCCTCGGCATCGTCTGCCACGCCCCCGCCGCCATCCTCGCCACCCGGGACGCGAACGGCGGCACCCCCTTCGCGAACTACCGGCTGACGGGGTTCTGCAACGAGGAGGAGGCCGGCGTCGGTTTCGCCGACAGGGCCAAGTGGCTGCTGGAGGACGAGCTGAGGAAACTGCCCGCCGAGTATTCGCGGGGCCCCGCCTGGGAGCCGTACACGGTCGTCGACCGCAACCTCTTCACCGGCCAGAACCCCGCGTCCTCGGGCCCGCTCGCCCGGGAACTCGTGGCGGCACTGTCCTGAGCCGGGCCGACGCCGGCCCCGCGCTCACTCGAAGACGACGACCTGGCGCCCGACGACGTCACCGTGACCCAGGGCGTCCAGGTTCTCGTTGATGTCCTCCAGCGCCACCTTGGTCACGTTGTGCCGGACGAGGCCTGCCTCGGCGAGCGAGAGGACCTCGACGAGGTCCAGGTGGTTGCCCCAGAACGAGCCGAGGTAGGACAGCTCGGTGCCCACGAACGGGAACTGCCGGTGCTCGACACGCTGGCTCATCAGGCCGACGGCCACCAGCACCCCCTCGGGGCCCAGCAGGTCGAAGCCCATGGAGATGGACGGCTCGCTGCCGACGCAGTCCAGGATGGCGTCGATCGTGCGGCGTCCGGTCAGCCTCTCCAGCTCGTCCTGGATGGCCTCCGTGGACTTGTTGCGCACGTTGATCCCGTGGTCCGCGCCGTTCTCCTGAGCCACGTCCAGCTTGCTGTCGGTGCGCGCGAGCGCCACCACCGTCGCACCGCCGCCGAGCAGCTTCGCGTACTGGATCGCATAGCTGCCGAGACCGCCGATGCCGGTGACCGCGACGGTCCGGCCGGGGCCGAGCCTGCCCGTGTCCCGGAGCTTGCGCATCCCCCGGTACGGGGTCATGCCCGCGTCGGTCATCGGGGCGAGGAGCTCCGGCGCCCGCGCCGCCTCCTCCGAGACCGGGATCGCGTGGCGGCACTCCACGGCCATGTACTCGGCGAAGCCGCCGGGCGGACCGAATCCCACCCACCGGCCGTCACCGCTGCACAGCTGTTCGTTGCCCTCCCGGCACTGCCGGCACGTGCCGTCCCCCCAGCTGGGGTTCACCACGACCATGTCGCCCTCCGAGTAGCCCACCGTCGGGGGCACCTCGGCGCCGAGTCCCGCCACCCGGCCCGTGACCTCGTGGCCGGGGATGTAGGGCAGGTCCACCGGGAACGGCCCCTCGAAGTAACCGTTGAGGAGCTGGTAGTCGCTGCGGCACATGCCGGTCGCGGCGACCTTCAGGAGTATCTCTTCCGGCCCCGGCTCGGGAACCGGGACCTCTTCGACCCGGAGGGGTTCCTTGTATCCGTGCATCCGGGCTGCCCGCATCTGCGTCATGGGTGTCTCACTCTCGCCACCGGCAAAGAGCGGCTCGGCGCACACGACGCGGGCAGGAAACGGGTCCCGGCGCCGGTCACCGCGGCCGCCGCTTCGGACCCCACCATGGTCGCGCGCCCGCGTCTGCCACGCATCCGGTGCCACGGCATCCACTGATGGTGCAAATGGGTGGATTGCCGGGCTTGTCCACCCGCCATACGGTGGATCCATGGCTATCGCAACGACGAGTCCGGTGACCGGTGAGGTCCTCAGGAGGTTCGACGAACTGACCCCGGAGGAACTCGAGGACAAGCTCGCCCGGGCGGCGGCAGCGGCCGCCTCGTACCGGCTGACGAGCGTCGAACAGCGAACGGAGTGGCTGCAGCACGCCGCCGACCGCCTGGAGAAGGAGGTCGAGAGCGTCAGCGAAATGATCACCACCGAGATGGGCAAGACCTTCCGGGCGGCGGAGCAGGAAGTGGTCAAGTGCGTGCACGGGCTGCGCTACTACGCCACCGAGGGCCCCGCGTTCCTGCGGGACCTGGAGGGCGACGGCGAACGCGTCGGCGCGCGGCAGACGTTCGTCACGTACCAGCCGATCGGTGTCGTCCTCGCGGTGATGCCGTGGAACCTGCCCCTGTGGCAGGCCATGCGGTTCGCCGCCCCCGCCCTCACGGCGGGCAACGTCGGCCTGCTCAAACACGCCTCGAACGTGCCGCAGTGCGCTCTCTTCCTGGAGGAACTCTTCCGCGACGCCGGCTTCCCCGCCGACGTGTTCCAGACCCTCCTGATCTCCTCGGGACGGGTGGAACAGGTGCTGCGCGACCCGCGGGTGGCCGCCGCGACACTCACCGGCAGCGAACCGGCCGGACGCTCGGTGGCCGCCATCGCCGGCGACGAGATCAAGAAGGTGGTCCTCGAACTCGGCGGCTCCGACCCCTTCATCGTCATGCCCTCCACCGACCTGGACCGGGCCACCGACGTCGCGGTCCGGGCGCGGACCCTCAACAACGGGCAGTCCTGCATCAACGGCAAACGCTTCTACGTGCACGAGGCCATCGGCGACGCGTTCATCGAGATGTTCGTGGCCAAGATGGACGCCCTGGTGGTCGGCGACCCGATGGACGCGGGCACCGACGTGGGACCGCTGGCCACCGAGTCCGGCCGGCAGGACGTGGAGTCCTACGTCGACGACGCCGTCGCCAAGGGCGCGACCGTGCTGCTCGGCGGCGAACGCCCCGACGGGCCCGGCTGGTTCTACCCGCCCACCGTCCTGACCGGCGTCACCCCGCAGATGCGGATGTACCACGAGGAGGTCTTCGGCCCCGTGGCCCAGGTCTGGACGGTCTCCTCCCTGGAGGAAGCCCTGCGGGAGGCCAACGGCCACCCCTACGGCCTCGGCTCCAACCTGTGGAGCGAGGACGAGGCCGAACGCGAGCTGTTCGTCCGCGACATCCAGTCCGGCATGGCCTTCATCAACGGCAACACCACCAGCTACCCCGAGATCCCCTTCGGCGGCGTGAAGCGCAGCGGCCACGGACGCGAGCTGTCCGACCTCGGCATGCGCGAGTTCATGAACGCCAAGACCGTCTGGATCGGGCAGAACGCGGCCTGACCCGGACGGGCCGCACGGGTGAGGGAGGCGCCATGACCCGTGCCGGGCTCGCCGCCGCGCGCTCCAGCACGGCACAACTCGCGGAGATCGTCCCCCAGGTGGACGACGGCCAGTGGGAGCCGCCGTCCGCCTGCGTCGGCCGGCGCGTCATCGGCGTACCGGCCCACCTCGCGGCGCTCGCCACCGAAGCCGTCGACCCGCCGCCGCCCGCAAACCCTGGCGCGACCACTGCAGCATCACCGGCGACCCGGCCGACGCCACCCCGTTCCTCGACCGCCTCGACATCATCCGACCCGGACGGCCGAGCCGGCCGGTGACGCCGCCGGTCAGAACGCGTACGGGTCCCCCGTCGCCAGCACCAGCACCCGCTGCTCGTCGTTCGTACGGTCCTGGTCCACCGCACCGCCGCCCCACGCCACGTCCACCGCCAGCCGCACCTCCGCAGGCCCCTCCCGCAGCCGTACCGGCACCACCAGCTCCTCCCCCGGCACCTCGACCGCCAGCGGCCCGGTCTCGCAGACCACCTCCCGCTCACCGGTGCGCGCACAGCCGCCCGGCAGCTGCTGGGAGTCGGCCAGCGGCGCCGACGAAGCCAGCCGCACGCTGGCTCCCGTCACACCGTCCGGCCCGTGGTTGAGCGGGGTCACCCGGACCTCCATCAGGTCCCCGCTCAGCACCACGGACCCGTGCACCTCCAGATCCGCGCTGCCGGCCCAGGCGGCACCACCACCGCCCACGACCAGCACACCCACCGCCAACGCCACCGCACCGACCACCGCCGGCCCACCACGACGCATCGCCATGCCACCCGTCCCGTCCGACTCAGGCATCCGTAACCGTGCTCTCACAGGGATGTATGCCACCCGGACCCGGCCGCAGGCGCCCCCCATCAGGTGACACCCGCCGCACGTGGCACGCTGCACGCATGCTCATCCTCCGCTCCGCCGCCCTGTTCGTCGTCGCCGCGTTCTTCGAGATCGGCGGCGCCTGGCTGGTCTGGCAGGGCGTACGCGAACACCGCGGCTGGCTCTGGGTCGCCGGCGGCATCCTCTCCCTCGGCGCCTACGGCTTCGTGGCCACTTTCCAGCCCGACGCCCACTTCGGCCGCATCCTCGCCGCGTACGGCGGCATCTTCGTCGCCGGATCGATCCTCTGGGGCGTCGTCGCCGACGGCTACCGCCCGGACCGCTGGGACATCTCAGGAGCGGCGATCTGCCTGGCGGGAATGGCAGTGATCATGTGGGCACCCAGAAACTGACGTGACCGTGCCGTCGCAGAAGGGCGCGGGGCCGTATCGACGCGACGTGCGGCTCCGCCGCGTGGGCGCGAACAGACCCCACCGGCCCGCGGCCGCCCCGTTCCGCACCAGCCACGGCACCTAGACTCACCCGTGCAAGCCGCACGAACACACCCCGCCGAGGAGCAACCCATGGCCCCCTCCCGCATCGCGGTCGTCACCGGCGCCAGCAGCGGCATCGGCGCCGCCACCGCCCGCCGGCTCGCCGAGGCCGGCTACCGCGTCGTCCTCACCGCCCGCCGGGAGGACCGCATCGAGGCCCTGGCCAAGGAGATCAACGACGCCGGCCACCAGGCCACCGCCTACCCGCTCGACGTCACGGACCGCGCGGCCGTGGACGAGTTCGCCACCGCGTTCAAGACGGTCTCCGTCCTCGTCAACAACGCCGGCGGAGCCCTCGGCGCCGACCCGGTCGCCACCGGCGACCCGGCCGACTGGCGCACGATGTACGAGACCAACGTCATCGGCACCCTGAACCTCACCCAGGCCCTGCTCCCCAAGCTGGAGGAGAGCGGCGACGGCACGGTGGTCGTGGTCTCCTCCACCGCCGGCCACGCCACCTACGAGGGCGGCGCCGGCTACGTCGCGGCCAAGCACGGCGCCCACGTCCTCGCCGAGACCCTCCGCCTGGAGATCGTCGGCAAGCCGGTCCGGGTCATCGAGGTCGCCCCCGGCATGGTCAAGACGGACGAGTTCGCGCTGACCCGCTTCGGCGGCGACGAGGAGAAGGCCGCGAAGGTCTACCAGGGCGTCGCCGAGCCCCTCACCGCGGACGACGTCGCCGACACCATCGCCTGGACGGTGACCCGCCCCAGCCACGTCAACATCGACCTCCTCGTCGTCCGCCCCCGCGCCCAGGCCTCCAACACCAAGGTCCACCGGGACCTCTGATGCCGACCGAGAACGACCCCGCGGCGGCTCTGGAAAGGCAACTGGAGAAAGACCGCCTGCAGCAGGAGACGAAGAACGAACGCCAGGTCTGGTACTTCCTCGCCTACTTCCTCTTCGGCATCCACGTCATCGCCTTCGTGATGATCTACGCGGTCCGGCACGCGAAGTAGCCGGCAAGCAGCCGACGAGGCCCCCGGTGCCGACCGGGGGCCTTTCGCATCAGCCCTTCACGCAGACGACCTGCTTCAGCTTCGCGACGACCGCCACCAAGTCCCGCTGCTGGTCGATGACCTGGTCGATCGACTTGTAGGCGCCGGGGATCTCGTCCACGACACCGGAGTCCTTGCGGCACTCCACGCCCCTCGTCTGGTCCTCCAGGTCCCTGGTCGAGAAGCGCCGCTTCGCCGCGTTCCGGCTCATGCGCCGACCCGCGCCGTGGGACGCCGAGTTGAAGGCCTTCTCGTTCCCGAGCCCCTTCACGATGTACGAACCGGTACCCATCGAACCCGGGATGATCCCGTAGTCGCCGGAGCCGGCCCGGATCGCGCCCTTGCGGGTCACCAGCAGATCCATGCCCTCGTACCGCTCCTCCGCCACGTAGTTGTGGTGGCAGGAGATCTCCGGCTCGAAGACCGGCTTCGCCTTCTTGAACTCCTTGCGGATCACGTCCTTCAGGAGCGCCATCATCAGCGTGCGGTTGTACTTCGCGTACTCCTGTGCCCAGAACAGGTCGTTGCGGTACGCGGCCATCTGCGGGGTGTCCGCCACGAAGACGGCGAGGTCCCGGTCGACCAGCCCCTGGTTGTGCGGAAGCTTCTGGGCCACGCCGATGTGGTGCTCGGCGAGTTCCTTGCCGATGTTCCGGGATCCGGAGTGCAGCATGAGCCACACCGCATCAGACGTATCGACGCACACCTCGACGAAGTGGTTGCCGGCTCCGAGCGTCCCCATCTGCTTGACGGCCCGCTCCTCCCGGAACTGCACCGCTTCCGCAACCCCCTCGAACCGCCCCCAGAACTCCCCCCACCCCGTCGCGGGCAGCCCGTGGAAGTCATCCGGCTCCACCGGGTCCGTGTGCATCCCCCGCCCCACCGGAATCGCCTGCTCGATCTTCGAGCGCAGCCGGGAGAGGTCCCCCGGCAGGTCGTTCGCCGTGAGGGACGTCTTCACCGCGGACATGCCGCAGCCGATGTCCACGCCGACCGCCGCCGGACACACCGCGCCCTGCATCGCGATGACGGAGCCGACCGTCGCGCCCTTCCCGTAGTGGACGTCCGGCATCACCGCCAGGCCCTTGATCCACGGCAGGGTCGCGACGTTGCGCAGCTGCTGGAGCGCGACGTCCTCGACGGTCGCCGGGTCGGTCCACATCCGGATCGGCACCTTCGCGCCCGGCATCTCCACGTACGACATGTCTTCCTCATTCCCCCACGGACAGCACAACAAAAAGGACAAGAAGCTTTAATCAAAGCAAAACGCAAATACGGCGCCATAGGTCGGGAAACCAGACAGGGGACCGGCGTTCACAGCAGTGCGTGCGATAGACATTGTCTCCAGGGGACGCCCCGCTGCGGCAAGCGATTAACCAGCGGGGACACTGGAGCAGGACCGAGCGGACCAGTGAACGGAAGGAGCCTGACCGTGCAGCGGAAGGCGTACGCAACCGGCATCGCCGCCCTTCTCGCGGCCCTGCTGGCCGGCTGCACGAGCGGTTCCAGCGGTGGCGACGACACGAGCGACAAGAACGCGGACACCAGCACCTCCACCGTCGCCGCCCAGCCCGGCAAGTACCGCACCCTCCCGGAGGCCTGCGGCGCGGTCGGCCACGACACCCTCGACTCGCTCCTGCCGGGCATCGCCCAGATCACCGACGAGCAACAGCGCGACAAGGCGTACGCGGGCGACGCGGCGCTCACCTACGACACCGACCGCAAGGTCGGCTGCCACTGGAAGGTCGAGTCCACCGACGCCACGGACCGGCTGTCCGTCGATTTCGAACGGGTCGTGTCGTACGACAACGCCGTCAGCGACGACAGCGAGGCGCAGACGATCTACACGCGGCTGGAGACGGCGGCGGACATCCCCGAGTCCGCGCCCCCGAGCCCGGCCGAGACGGAATCACCGTCGCCGTCGGCGTCGGCGTCGACGTCCGCGTCGGACTCCCCGTCCGCGACCTCGTCGTCGTCCGCGTCGTCGTCCGCGTCCTCGTCCGCGTCGCCCTCCGGGTCCCCCGGCGGATCCGCCGACCCGTCCTCCTCGTCCTCCGCCACCCCGGCCGGTCTCCAGCCGCGCGCCCTCTCCGATCTCGGCGACGAGGCCTATCTCGACGACCAGCTCAGCGGCTCGGGTTCGACGGCCGAACAGCGGACGGTGACTGTGGTGTTCCGCACGTCGAACGTCGTCGTGACCATCGTCTACGAGGAGCAGCCGATGGCCACCGGGACCGTGCCGGACAGCAAGGAAATGCAGGACAGGGCGCAGAATCTGGCCGGGCGGCTGGCCGAGGCCCTCAACGGCTGAGGGTTCCCGCACGCCCTCCGCACCCCACCCGCAAAGGACCTGAACCGGAACCGCACAGCTTCCTCACCGCGTACCGTGGCCCCTCGGACCCGATCCGACCGCAGGAACCCCGAACGTGTGAGTGAAGGAACCATGCAGCGAGTAGCAGTCCAGTCAGACGACCAGCGTGCCCGGAACGGGCGGAAGGCACAGCGGCGGGCAGGGCGCCTGCGCCGCGGTCTCGTCTGCGCGGCCGCCGTCCCCGCCGTGGCGCTGTTCGCGACGGCCTGCTCCTCGGACTCGGACGCCGCCGCGCAGGGGACAGGCGGGAGTTCGGAATCCGCCGCCGCCGGGTCGGCCGCCGCCGGCGGTTCCTCGGCGGCTTCGCCGGAGGTCCAGGCGGCGAAGTACGCGAAGCTGCCGAAGCCGTGTGCGGTGCTGTCGAAGAAGACACTCACCTCGCTGGTGCCGAAGGGCGTGAAGTCGGGCAAGGAGGGCACGTCGGACGACGTGGCCACGCGGGGCAGCTGCTCGTGGAGCAGCCTGGACAGCAACGGTGTGAAGGGCTCGCAGTTCCGCTGGCTCAACATCTCCTTCCTGCGCTTCGACTCGGACGCCGGCCGGGGTTCGGGCGAGAAGCAGGCGGAGGCGTACTACACGAGCCAGGTGCAGGCCGCCCAGTCGGTGGCGGGCGCCAAGAACACCAAGTCGGCGCCGGTGTCCGGGGCCGGGGACCAGGCGACGGCGGTGCGCTACGACCTGAAGAAGAAGGAGGGCGCCTTCAAGCAGCAGACGGTCGTGGCCCGGGCCGCGAACGTCGTCGTCACCCTCGACTACAACGGTGCGGGTCTGGCGGGCGGAAAGGCACCGGACGCGGACGCTCTGACAAAGGCGGCTCAGAAGGCGACCGCGGAGGCGGTGACGTCGGTGGCGACGGCCAACGGCGCGGCTCCCGCACCGAGTTCACCTGCGGCGACGCCCTCGAAGTCGGCCTCCAAGTCGGCCTCGCCGTCCCCCTCGCCTTCCAAGTCGTCAGCCAAGAAGGGCTGACCGGCCACACGTACGCCGCACTGATGTGCCACCCTGTTGCGCGCAACAACTGGCAAGGGGAGGGGAGTACCGGTGGCCGCGCCCATACAGCTGACTCGGATGCACCGCGTTCTCATCGGCGTGGTCGTGACCGGCGCGATGATCATCGCCGGTATCGGCTTCGCCGGCTCGTACGCGGCCGTCCGCGAACTGGCCATCAAGAAGGGCTTCGGGAACTTCGCCTATGTGTTCCCGATCGGCATCGACGCGGGCATCTGCGTCCTGCTCGCCCTTGACCTGCTGCTGACCTGGATCCGCATCCCCTTCCCGCTGCTGCGGCAGACGGCCTGGCTGCTGACCGTCGCGACGATCGCCTTCAACGGCGCGGCGGCCTGGCCGGACCCGCTCGGTGTCGGCATGCACGCGGTGATCCCGGTGCTGTTCGTGGTGGCGGTCGAGGCGGCCCGGCACGCGATCGGCCGGATCGCCGACATCACGGCGGACAAGCACATGGAGGGGGTGCGCCTCACCCGCTGGCTGCTCTCCCCGGTGCCGACCTTCCTCCTGTGGCGCCGGATGAAGCTGTGGGAGCTGCGCTCCTACGACCAGGTCATCAAGCTGGAGCAGGAACGTCTCGTCTACCAGGCGCGGCTCCGCTCCCGGTTCGGCCGGGCCTGGCGCAGGAAGGCTCCCGTGGAGTCCCTGATGCCGCTGCGGCTGGCCAAGTACGGCGTCCCGCTGGCGGACACGGCCCCGGAAGGCCTGGCGGCGGCCGGCATCGACCTCCCGGTGCTGCTGCCGGCCCCGGCGCCGGCGGTGGCGGCTCCCGCCCCGGCGGCACCGGCGCAGGACGGGCAGCGCCCGGCACTGGTCCCCGCCCCGCGCACCGAGCAGCCCGTGCCGCAGGCGGTGCCCGATCCGGAGATCAACCCCTGGCTGCACGCCAGGAGCCCCCAGCAGGTCGAGTACCAGGGCGACTACGACCCCTCCTACGAGCCGCCGTACGACCCCTCGTACACCGAGGAGCAGTACGCGGCCTGGTACGAGCAGGAGCAGCTGCGCTACCAGCAGGAGCAGTACCGGCAGGAGCAGTACCAGCAGGAACAGCTCACCCAGGCGCCCCAGGAGCAGCAGCCGCTGCCCGAGGAGTCCCCGTCGGAGACGACCGGCAGCTTCCCCATCCCGTCCGGCCCGGGCCGCACCCGTGAGCTCGGCGAGGGCGGCGGCCCGCCGGAGCCGACCGAGGAGGACTTCTACCTGGTCTTCAAGAAGTCGATAGACGGCGGCTACCCCAGCTCCAGCCAGTTCAGGGGCGACGTGGAGGCGACCTTCGGCACCACGCTCCCGCAGCGCGAGGCCGACCGCATGGTCAACCGCTTCACGAACCGCCACACGGCGGAGCTCCAGGACGACCACATCGCGTAGGCGAGTCACGCACGGCGTGCGGCATGAAGAAGGGGCCCTCCTCGACGGAGGGCCCCTTGTTCATGCCGGCGTCACGCCCCGAGCAGGGCCCGTACCCGGTCCTGCCCGACCGCGAGCAGCAGCGTGGGCAGCCGCGGCCCCGTGTCCCGGCCCACCAGCAGGTGGTACAGGAGCGCGAAGAACGTCCGCTGGGCCGTCTTGATCTCCGGCGGCAGTTCCTTCGGGGTGGCGTCGGCGGAGAACCCGGCCTGGACCTTGGGCACGCCGTACACGAGGTGGGTCAGCCCGTCGAGCGACCAGTGGTCGGCGAGCCCGTCGAGCAGCAGCCGTACCGACTGCTGGGACGCCTCGTCGAGGGACTTCAGCAGTTCGGCGTCCGGCTCGTCCCGCACGATCGTGCGCTGGTCGGCCGGCACCTGGGTGTTGATCCAGGCCTCGGCCTTGTCGTACCGCGGCCGGGCCTCGTCCACCGAGCCCAGCGGGTTGGCCGGGTCCAGCTCGCTGAGGATGCGCAGCGCCTGGTCCTCGTGCCCGGCCGTGATGTCGGCGACGGAGGCGAGGGTCCGGTACGGCAGCGGGCGCGGCGTCCGGGGCAGCTCGCCGACGGCCGTGCGGACGGCACGCGAGTGCGCGGCGATGTCACCGGGCAGCGCGGACCCGTCCGCGACCTTGGCGTCCAGCTTGTCCCACTCGTCGTAGAGGCGCTGGATCTCCTGGTCGAAGGCGATCTTGAAGGACTGGTTGGGCCTGCGCCGGGCGTAGAGCCAGCGCAGGATCTGCGGCTCCATGATCTTCAGCGCGTCGGCCGGGGTGGGCACTCCGCCCCGGGAGGACGACATCTTCGCCATGCCGCTGATGCCCACGAAGGCGTACATGGGCCCGATGGGCTGCTTGCCCCCGAAGATCCCGACGATCTGCCCGCCGACCTGGAACGACGACCCCGGCGACGAATGGTCCACCCCGCTCGGCTCGAAGATCACGCCCTCGAAGGCCCACCGCATGGGCCAGTCGACCTTCCAGACCAGCTTGCCGCGGTTGAACTCGCTGAGCCGGACGGTCTCGGAGAACCCGCACTCGTCGCAGGTGTAGCTCAGCTCGGTGGTGTCGTCGTCGTACGCCGTGACGGTGGTGAGGTCCTTGCCGCAGGAGCCGCAGTACGGCTTGTACGGGAAGTACCCGGCGGAGCCGGACGAGCCGTCGTCCTCGCTCGCCGCGCCCGAGCCCTCCTCGGCCTCCAGCTCGGCCTCGTCGACGGCCTTCTGCTGGGGCTTCTTGCCGGTCTTCGGCTTGGTCCGGTACTGGGCGAGGATCGCGTCGATGTCACCGCGGTGCTTCATGGCGTGCAGGATCTGCTCGCGGTACACGCCGGAGGTGTACTGCGCGGTCTGGCTGATCCCGTCGAACTCCACGCCCAGCTCGGCCAGCGACTCGATCATCGCGGCCTTGAAGTGCTCGGCCCAGTTCGGGTACGCGGAGCCGTGCGGGGCGGGCACCGAGGTGAGCGGCTTGCCGATGTGCTCGGCCCAGGACTCGTCGACGCCGGCGATCCCGGCCGGGACCTTGCGGTAGCGGTCGTAGTCGTCCCAGGAGATCAGGTGCCGGACCTGGTGCCCGCGCCGCCGCACCTCGTCGGCGACCAGGTGCGGGGTCATGACCTCGCGGAGGTTGCCGAGGTGGATGGGCCCTGACGGCGAGAGCCCGGACGCGACGACGACGGGTTTGCCCGGGGCCCGACGCTCCGACTCCTCGATGACCTCATCCGCGAAACGGGAGACCCAGTCGGTGGTCTCGGTGCTCTGAGCCACGATCGGCACGTCCTTCTTTCTGGCACGGGACAGCCGGTACGGTCGCACGGCTGACCGCTCCATTGTCCCAGCCGAGGTCGAATCCACGAAAACGGGTTATCGGGGCGCCCCTGAGAGGCGGCGACGCCGCCGTTCGGGGGGCGCAGCCGCCGTCCCGGGGGGCGCGGGGAACTGCGCCCGGGAGGCGGCGCAGCCGCCGTCCGGGGGGCGCGGGGAACTGCGCGACCAGCCCCCACGGCGCCGCACCCGGCAGCACACCGCCGCTCCCGAGCTCGTAGCCGCGAAAACCCCTTTACCCCCCGTGAAATACTGGACCCGTCTACCAAACCCCACGAGGAGAAACGGCTCCCACCCCATGGCCCCGGTCACGCCCCTCAGCGCCTCCGTCAACCAGCAGCTCACCGACGCCCTGTCCGCCGCCCTGCCGGAGGCCACCGTCGACCCGCTGCTGCGACGCAGCGACCGGGCCGACTACCAGGCGAACGGCATCCTCGCCGCCGCCAAGAAGGCCAAGGCGAACCCGCGGGAGCTGGCGACCCAGGTCGTCTCCCACATCACCACCGGCGCGGACCTGATCCAGGACGTCGAGGTCTCCGGCCCCGGCTTCCTCAACATCACCCTCTCCGACAGGGCGATCACCGAGAACCTGGCCGCCCGGTACGCGGACGGCGACCGGCTCGGCGTGGCCGCCAAGGCCGACCCGGGCATCACGGTCATCGACTACGCCCAGCCGAACGTGGCCAAGGAGATGCACGTCGGCCACCTGCGCTCCGCGGTGATCGGCGACGCCCTGCGCGGCATGCTCGACTTCACCGGCGAGCGGACGATCGGCCGGCACCACATCGGCGACTGGGGCACCCAGTTCGGCATGCTCATCCAGTACCTGATCGAGAACCCGGACCAGCTGTCCCCGGAGACCGACACGGACGGCGAGCAGGCCATGTCGAACCTGAACCGGGTCTACAAGGCGTCCCGGGCGGTCTTCGACACGGACGAGGCGTTCAAGGAGCGGGCGCGGAAGCGGGTGGTCGCCCTGCAGTCCGGCGACAAGGAGACCCTCGACCTGTGGCAGCGGTTCGTGGACGAGTCGAAGGTCTACTTCTACTCGGTCTTCGAGAAGCTGGACATGGAGATCCGGGACGACGAGATCGTCGGCGAGTCGGCGTACAACGACGGCATGCCCGAGACCGCCCGGCTGCTGGAGGAGATGGGCGTCGCGGTCCGCTCCGAGGGCGCCCTGGTCGTCTTCTTCGACGACATCCGGGGCAAGGACGACCAGCCGGTCCCGCTGATCGTGCAGAAGGCGGACGGCGGCTTCGGCTACGCGGCCTCCGACCTGACCGCGATCCGCAACCGGGTCCGGGACCTGCACGCCACCTCGCTGCTCTACGTCGTGGACGTCCGCCAATCGCTGCACTTCAAGATGGTCTTCGAGGCGGCCCGGCGGGCGGGCTGGCTCACCGACGAGGTCACCGCGCACAACATGGGCTACGGCACGGTGCTGGGCGCGGACGGCAAGCCGTTCAAGACCCGTGAGGGCGAGACCGTCCGGCTGGAGGACCTGCTGGACGAGGCCGTGCAGCGGGCCGCCGAGGTGGTCCGGGAGAAGGCCCAGGACCTGACCGAGGACGAGATCCAGGAGCGGGCCCAGCAGGTCGGCATCGGGGCCGTGAAGTACGCGGACCTGTCGACGTCGCCGAACCGGGACTACAAGTTCGACCTGGACCAGATGGTCTCGCTGAACGGCGACACGTCCGTCTACCTCCAGTACGCGTACGCCCGGATCCGGTCGATCCTGCGCAAGGCGGGAGAGGTCCGGCCCGCCGCCCACCCGGAGCTGGAACTGCACGCGGCGGAGCGGGCGTTGGGCCTGCACGTGGACGCGTTCGGCGACACCGTCTTCGAGGCGGCGGCGGAGTACGCCCCGCACAAGCTGGCCGCGTACCTGTACCAGCTGGCGTCCCTCTACACGTCGTTCTACGACAAGTGCCCGGTCCTCAAGGCCGACACCCCGCAGCAGGTGGAGAACCGCCTCCTCCTGTGCGACATCACGGCCCGCACCCTGCACCAGGGCATGGCGCTGCTGGGCATCAGGACGCCCGAGAAGCTCTGATCCCTGGTCGGGGACGGCGTTGTCAGTGGCGCCCCTTACAGTCACTGCCATGGCGACTCTTCCCAACCCGCTGCCCAAGCTGGCAACTGACCCGAGTGGTCGGTCGCTTGGGCTTCAACTCCCGCCCGGGACACTGCTCGACGACGCGCTGGACGGCCCGTGGCACGCGCCGTTGCTGTGGTACGCCGGGCAGCCCGCCGGGCCCGGGACCTGGACCGCGCTGGGCGCGCCTGCCGCCCGTGCGGGGCTGCTGCCGGTGCTCATCGACGTGTCCGAGCTCGACGACTGGGACTTCGCCCCCGAGGAGACGTCGTACCCGGGGGACCACGACGCCGACGAGGTGCTGGAGGACTACTGGGAGGAGGACCCGCCGGAGGGCGAGGAGTGGCCGGGGCTCGCCCCCTCCGCGGCGCTGGTAGCCGATCCGGACTCGCGGGCCGCGGACGTCGCCGACGCGCTGAGCCAGGGGCGGCCCTGGCTGAAGGAGCCGCATCTGGCGCTGGTGTCCGCCCGGCGCAGCGCGGACATACCGGCGGCCATCGGCTGGAGCGGCCCGGTGAACTACGAGGAGGACGTGGCCCGGCTGTCCGCGGTGCTGCGCTCCTGGGAGGACCGGTTCGGCGTCCGGCTGGTGGCGCTCGGCTTCGACCACCTCGCGCTGTCCGTCGCCGCCCCGCCCGCCGACCTCGACGAGGCGGAGGCGGTCGCCGCCGAGCACTTCGCCTTCTGCCCGTACGCCGTGCTGCCCGGCGAGGACGACACCCTCTCGTCGTACGCCGAGCGGCTGGTCGGCGAGCGGCTGTGGCACTTCTGGTGGGACTGAGCCCCGGCCCCGGCTAGCTGCCCAGGCCCTTGGCCAGCCTCCGCAGCCCTTCCGCGATCTGCTCCGGCGTCTGCGTCACGAAGCACAGCCGCAGCGTCGAGCGGTCGGGGTCGGCGGCGTAGAAGGGCTCGCCGGGGACGTAGGCCACGTTCTGCTCCACCACCTGGCGGAGCAGCGCGGTGGTGTCGTACGACGACGGGAGCCTGGCCCAGAGGAACATGCCGCCCTCGGGCCGGTCCCAGGTGGAGCCGGCCGGGAGGGCGTCGGCGAGGCCGGCGAGCATGGCGTCCCGGCGTTCGCCGTACACCGCGCGCACCTTGGCGACGTGGGTGTCGAGCACGTCCAGGTAGCGGGCGGCGGCGAGTTGGTTGAGGGTCGGGGTGTGCAGGTCGGCCGCCTGTTTGGCCACCGCGCAGGCGCGGCGCAGGGTGCCGGGGGCGCGGAGCCAGCCGAGCCGCAGGCCGGGGGCCATGACCTTGGAGAAGGAGCCGAGCAGGACCGTCCGGTCCTCGGCGCCGGGGAAGGACGCGATCCAGGGGATGTGGTCGCCGTCGTAGCGCAGTTCGCCGTAGGGGTCGTCCTCTATGATCCACAGGCCGTGCCGGGCGGCGGTCGTGGCCAGGGCGGCGCGGCGGGCTGCGGGCACGGTGCGGCCGGTGGGGTTCTGGAAGGTCGGGACGAGGTAGAGGAGTTTGGGCCGTTCGGCGCGGATGAGCTCCTCCAGGGCGGCCGGGTCGACGCCGTCCGCGTCCCCGGGCACCGGCAGTACGCGTGCGCCGGCCAGTCCGAACACCTGAAGTGCCGCCAGGTAACAGGGGCTTTCGACGAGGATCGTGTCGCCGGGGTCGATCAGGGCGCTCGCGAGGAGGGAGAGCGCCTGCTGGGAGCCGGTGGTGACGAGGAGGTCGTCGGCCTCGGTGGACAGGCCCCGCGCGGAGATGCGTGCCGCGAGCCGCTGCCGCAGCGCCGGTTCGCCCTCGGTCGTCGAGTACTGCAGGGCCCGCTCCGGCACCTCCCCGAGGACCGTGTGGAAGGCGGCGGCGATGCCCTCCCGGTCGAAGAGTTCGGGGGCCGGGAGCCCGCCCGCGAAGTTGATCACCTCGGGCCGGGCGGTGACCGCGAGGATCTCCCGCACGGGTGACCCGCCGACGGTCCGGGACCGGGCGGCGAGCGGCGGCAGTTGGGCAGAGCCAGCCGCGGGGGCAGGGGTGACGGTCATGGACGGCTCCTCCGGCTGATCCTCGTCTTGGCTGGAGCGTAGAGAGGTACGTGCCGTCTACACCGGTGATTCCGCGATGCGGACGAGCGGCGCGGGATCCGTGTTCCGGGGTGCTCGGTCGTCCCGTGCCGCCGTCCCACGCGGCGTGATCCGCGCAGTTCAGCGGGGTGGACCGGGCTCAGGCGTCCCGAATCGCCCGTGAAGTCTGGCGGTTCGGCCGGGCCGCACCACAGGCTGAGGATGCTTCGGGACCGCCGACCGCGCCGAGATCGTCAAGGGAGCCCTCGTATGTCCGCCACGCACCGCACCCCGGCCGCGGGCCGCCGCCGTGTCCTCGCGGCAGCCGCCCTGGCGCTGGTCGCCGCGACCGCACTGAGCGGGTGCCGGGACGGCCAGGGCGTACGCGACGAGGGCCCGTCCTCCTCCGCGGCCCGCGTCCGGCCCGGCGCCGATCCCGCCCGGGGCCCGGCACCCGGGCCCTTGGCGCCGACGCCCGCGCAGACGTCCTGAACGCGCCCCGGGGGAACCGTCGTCCGCGGTCAGCCCAGCATCCGGGCGGCCTCCACCGCCCAGTAGGTGAGGATGTTCTGCGCGCCGGCCCGCCTGATGCCGGTCAGGGTCTCCAGGATCGCGCGGTCACGGTCGATCCAGCCCTTCTCGGCGGCGGCCTCGATCATCGAGTACTCGCCGGAGATCTGGTAGGCGGCGACCGGCACGTCCACCGAGTCGGCGACCCGCGCGAGGATGTCGAGGTAGGGCCCGGCCGGCTTGACCATCACCATGTCGGCCCCCTCCTCCAGGTCGAGGGCGAGTTCCCGCAGCGACTCCCGCACGTTGGCGGGGTCCTGCTGGTAGGTCTTGCGGTCGCCCTTCAGCGAGGACCCGACGGCCTCGCGGAAGGGGCCGTAGAAGGCGGAGGCGTACTTCGCGGTGTAGGCGAGGATCGCGACGTCCTCGCGGCCGATCTGGTCGAGCGCGTCGCGGACGACACCGATCTGGCCGTCCATCATCCCGCTGGGCCCGACGACATGGGCGCCCGCGTCGGCCTGCACCTGGGCCATCTCGGCGTACCGCTCCAGCGTGGCGTCGTTGTCGACGCGGCCCTCGGCGTCGAGGACCCCGCAGTGCCCGTGGTCGGTCGTCTCGTCGAGACAGAGATCGGACATCACGAGCAGGTCGTCGCCGACCTCGGCGCGCACGTCCCGCAGCGCGACCTGCAGAATCCCGTCCGGGTCGGTACCGGGGGTCCCGAGGGCGTCCTTCTTCCCCTCCTCCGGCACCCCGAACAGCATGATCCCGGAGATGCCCGCCTCGACCGCCTCGGCGGCCGCCTTCTTCAGGCTGTCCCTGGTGTGCTGCACGACGCCGGGCATGGCGGCGATCGGCACCGGCTCGCTCACCCCCTCCCTGACGAACGCCGGGAGGATGAAGTCCGCGGGGTGCAGCCGGGTCTCGGCGACCATGCGCCGCATGACGGGGGTGGTCCGCAGCCGCCGCGGCCGCGTGCCGGGGAAGGAGCCGTACTTCGTCATGCCCTCTACGCTACGCCCGCCACAAGAGCACCCTTACCGACTCGGCGTCGGCGCCCCCGAAGCGGCGCTGGGGCACCCCGTCCGAAGGCTGACCCACCCCGTCCGAAGGCTGACCCACCCCGTCCGAAGGCTGACCCACCCCGTCCGAAGGCTGACCCACCCCGTCCGAAGGCTGACCCACCCCGGCCGACGGCTGGGGCAGGAACCGCGCGCCCAGCCTCCCCGCACCCGCGGACGACCGGCGACACGCGAAAGGGGGCCCGGGGGCGCAGCCCCGGACCCCCTCACCTCACGTAGCTCACGCGGCTCACGTGGTGGTGCGCCTCCTGCGCGCCCCCGGCCGCCGCTCGCTCGGCCGGGTCACCGGATCGCCGGCCTCCAGCGCGCTCGCGCGCCTGCGCAGACCGAACTCCGCCAGCGCCTCCGCCAGCTTCGCGGCCGACGGCTCCGGAGCCATCACGTCCACCCGCAGCCCGTGCTCCTCGGCCGTCTTGGCCGTGGCGGGCCCGATGCAGGCGATCACCGTGACGTTGTGCGGCTTCCCGGCGATGCCCACCAGGTTCCGCACGGTCGACGACGACGTGAAGAGCACCGCGTCGAAGCCGCCGCCCTTGATCGCCTCCCGGGTGTCGGCCGGCGGCGGCGACGCCCGCACCGTCCGGTAGGCGGTCACGTCGTCCACCTCCCACCCGAGTTCGATGAGCCCGGCGACCAGCGTCTCGGTGGCGATGTCGGCGCGCGGCAGGAAGACGCGGTCGATCGGGTCGAAGACCGGGTCGTAGGGCGGCCAGTCCTCCAGCAACCCCGCGGCGCTCTGCTCACCGCTCGGCACCAGATCCGGCTTCACGCCGAAGGCGACCAGCGCCTTCGCGGTCTGCTCGCCCACCGCCGCGACCTTGATCCCGGCGAAGGCACGGGCGTCGAGCCCGTACTCCTCGAACTTCTCCCGGACCGCCTTGACGGCGTTGACCGAGGTGAAGGCGATCCACTCGTAGCGTCCGGTGACGAGCCCCTTCACGGCCCGCTCCATCTGCTGGGGCGTGCGCGGCGGCTCGACGGCGATCGTCGGCACCTCGTGCGGCACGGCACCGTACGACCGCAGCTGGTCGGAGAGGGACGCCGCCTGCTCCTTCGTGCGCGGCACGAGCACCTTCCAGCCGAACAGCGGCTTGGACTCGAACCACGACAACTGGTCGCGCTGGGCCGCGGCGGACCGCTCACCGACCACGGCTATCACCGGCCGGCCGCCGTCCGGCGAGGGCAGCACCTTCGCCTGCTTCAGGGTCTGCGCGATGGTGCCGAGGGTGGCGGTCCAGGTGCGCTGCCGGGTCGTCGTACCGGCGACGGTGACCGTCAGCGGGGTGTCCGGCTTGCGGCCGGCGGCGACCAGTTCCCCGGCGGCCGCGGCCACCGAGTCGAGGGTCGTCGACACGACCACCGTGCCGTCCGAGGCACCGACCTCGGTCCAGCACCGGTCCGAGGCGGTACGGGCGTCCACGAAGCGGACGTCCGCGCCCTGCGCGTCCCGCAGCGGCACACCGGCGTACGCCGGCACCCCCACCGCGGTCGCGACACCCGGCACGACCTCGAACGGCACACCCGCGGCCACGCAGGCGAGCATTTCCTCGGTCGCGTACGTATCAAGTCCCGGGTCCCCGGACACCGCACGGACGACCCGCCTGCCACCCCGCGCGGCCTCCATGACAAGATGAGCCGCATCCCGCACGGGCGGGAGGGAAGCGGTTGTTGACGCGCCGTCAACAACCGTGAGTTGAGGCGTGCCTGTGCCCGGATACGGGTCCGACGACGGATCCGGATTCGTGGTCACGACGGAGACGCCCTGCCTGGCGTGGCTTCTGATCACGTCGAGCACGTCGTGCTCGGCGACCAGGACGTCCGCGCTGGACAGTGCCTCCACGGCACGCAAGGTCAGCAGTCCCGGATCCCCGGGTCCGGCACCCAGGAAGGTGACGTGCCCGTGTTCCAGGCCGGCGGGAAGGTTGGTGGGGCTCACTGTGCTCGCTCCCCCATCAGACCGGCCGCGCCCTGGGCAAGCATCTCGGCGGCGAGTTCGCGACCGAGCGCCGTCGCCTGGTCGTATGTCTCGGGCACGGGACCGGTGGTGGACATCTGCACCGTACGGGTGCCGTCGGTCGTGCCGACGACGGCCCGCAGGCGCATTTCCTTGACAATCTGCCCGTCGGCCAGAAGGTCGGCAAGCGCGCCCACAGGGGCGGAGCAGCCGGCCTCCAGGGCGGCGAGCAGTGATCGCTCGGCGGTCACGGCGGCCCGCGTGAACGGGTCGTCGAGTTCCCCGAGCGCTGCGATGAGCTCCGCGTTGTCCGCGGCGCACTCGATCGCCAGTGCCCCCTGGCCGGGGGCGGGCAGAACCGTGTCGACCGACAGGAAGTCGGTCACCTCGTCGATGCGGCCGATGCGGCTCAGGCCGGCCGCCGCCAGCACGACGGCATCGAGTTCGCCGTCGCGTATGTATCCGATCCGGGTGTCGACGTTCCCCCGGATCGGCACGGTCTCGATGTCCAGCCCGTGGGCGAGCGCATACGCGTTCAGCTGCGCCGCCCGGCGCGGCGAACCGGTGCCGATGCGCGCCCCGCGCGGCAGGTCGGTGAACTTCAGCGCGTCCCGGGCGACGACCACGTCCCGCGGGTCCTCGCGCACCGGTACGGCCGCCAGCACCAGGTCGGCGGGCTGGGTGGTCGGGAGGTCCTTGAGCGAGTGAACCGCGAAGTCGACCTCGCCGCGCAGCAGCGCGTCCCGCAGGGCGGTCACGAAGACGCCCGTGCCACCGATCTGTGCGAGGTGCTCGCGGGAGGTGTCGCCGTACGTGGTGATCTCCACGAGTTCGACGGGCCGGCCGGTCACCCGGTGTACGGCCTCCGCCACCTGCCCGGACTGGGCCATGGCGAGTCTGGATCGCCTGGTCCCCAGCCGCAGTGGCTTCAGTGGATTGTCACTCATGCCGGTCGGTCCTTCTCGTCTGTGCTGTCCACGGCCCGGGAGACGGCGGCCACCGTCTCGGGGTCGAGGTCGAACAGGGTCCGCAGCGCGTCCGCGTACCCGGCGCCGCCGGGCTCGGCCGCGAGCTGCTTGACCCGTACGGTCGGCGCGTGCAGCAGCTTGTCGACGACCCGGTGCACGGCCTGCCGGATCTCGCCGCGCTGGCGTTCGTCCAGGTCGGGCAGGCGTCCGTCGAGCCGTGCGATCTCGCCCGCGACGACGTCGGCGGCCATCGTCCGCAGCGCCACCACGGTGGGCGTGATGTGCGCCGCCCGCTGGGCCGCGCCGAAGGCGGCGACCTCGTCCGAAACGATCCTCCGCACCTGGTCCACGTCGGCCGCCATCGGCGCGTCCGCGGACGCCTCCGCCAGCGACTCGATGTCGACCAGCCGCACCCCGGCCAGCCGGTGCGCGGCCGCGTCGATGTCGCGGGGCATGGCGAGGTCGAGGAGGAAGAGCGCGGGGGCGGGCCGGGCGAACCCGGCGACCGGCTCCGGCCTGCGCCGCTCCGGGATCCGGCCGACCCGGGCGGCGGCCGCGGCCAGCGCCCCGATCAGCTCGGCCTCGGCCTCGGGGCTCTCGGGCGCACGACGGCCGGTCTCCCGGATGTCGACGGTCCCGTTGTCCACCCAGGCCGCGTGCTGCTCCAGCTCCGCCGCGGCCATCCCGGCGACGGCGGCCTCGCCCATCACGGAGAAACCGCTCTGCTCGGCGGTGAGGTCGAGGGGGCAGTTCTCGTCGGCGGCGAGTCCGGCGGCGGCGGAGGGCGGCTGCTTCGGCGCCCGCCGTACGTCGATCTCGGCGACCGGCTCACCCGTGCGGCCCTCGACCGCCGCGGCGACGGCCTCCGCGGTCAGCACCACCCCCGTCGCCCCCGTGCAGGAGACGGCGACGTCGGCACGTGTCAGCTCGCCCGGCACCGCGTCCATCGGTACCGCGCGGGCCACCACGTCCGTGTCGTCGGCGTCGTTCAGGATCTGCGCGAGCCGTTCCGCACGGTCGTACGTGCGGTTCGCCACGACGATCTCCGCGACCCCCGCCCGCGCCAGCGTCGCCGCGGCCAGCGAGGACATCGATCCGGCGCCGATGACCAGCGCCTTCTTGCCCTTGGCCCAGTCCTCCACAGCGCCGCCGGCGGCCAGCTGCTCGAGGCCGAAGGTGACCAGGGACTGTCCGGCCCGGTCGATCCCGGTCTCGGAGTGGGCGCGTTTGCCGACCCTGAGCCCCTGCTGGAACAGGTCGTTCATCAGCCGCCCGGCGCTGTGCAGCTCCTGCGCGCGGGCCAGGGAGTCCTTGATCTGCCCGAGGATCTGCCCCTCGCCGACCACCATCGAGTCGAGCCCGCAGGCCACCGAGAACAGGTGGTGGACGGCACGGTCCTCGTAGTGCACGTAGAGATAGGGGGTGAGCTCGTCGAGTCCGACCCCGCTGTGCTGGGCGAGCAGCGTGGACAGCTCGGCGACCCCGGCGTGGAACTTGTCCACGTCGGCGTAGAGCTCGATGCGGTTGCAGGTGGCGAGGACCGCGGCCTCGGTGGCCGGCTCGGCGGCGACCGTGTCCTGGACCAGCTTGACCTGGGCGTCCGCGCCGAGGGCGGCCCGCTCCAGGACGCTGACGGGGGCACTGCGGTGGCTCAGCCCGACGACGAGCAGACTCATGCCGGCATCACGGCGGGTACGTCCCCGTCGGGTCCCTGCTCACCGGCGTCCTGGTGGGCGGCGGCCGGCGCGGCCGCGCTCTCGTGCTCCTCGCCCGCCTTGCGCTGCTCGTGGAAGGCGAGGATCTGCAGCTCGATGGAGAGGTCGACCTTGCGTACGTCGACGCCGTCCGGGACGGAGAGCACGGTCGGCGCGAAGTTCAGGATGGAGGTGACCCCGGCGGCCACCAGGCGGTCGCACACCTGCTGGGCGACGCCCGGCGGGGTGGTGATCACGCCGATGGAGACGCCGTTGTCGGAGATGATCTTCTCCAGGTCGTCGCTGTGCTGCACGGCGATCCCGGCGACCTGCCGTCCGGTCATCGCCGGGTCGGCGTCGATCAGGGCGGCGACCCGGAAGCCACGGGAGGCGAACCCGCCGTAGTTGGCCAGGGCGGCGCCCAGGTTTCCGATGCCGACGATCACGACCGGCCAGTCCTGGGTCAGGCCCAGCTCACGGGAGATCTGGTAGACGAGATACTCGACGTCGTAGCCGACACCGCGTGTTCCGTACGAACCCAGGTAGGAGAAGTCCTTGCGCAGCTTGGCGGAGTTGACTCCCGCGGCCGCGGCCAGTTCCTCCGAGGAGACCGTGGGGACCGAGCGCTCCGACAGTGCGGTCAGAGCGCGGAGGTACAGCGGAAGCCGGGCGACGGTGGCCTCGGGGATCCCTCGGCTGCGGGTCGCCGGTCGGTGAGTTCGGCCAGTTGCCACGGTGCTCCAACAGGTTGAGCGGGGCTGCGGACGGTCACACGTACCCAGACCGCCCCGTCGACAGCAGGCTATGTCTTTGTGAACGCGTGCACAAAGATGGTGTCCGATTTGCCCGGCCAACGTGACCGGGGTCACGCGCCCCCGGCGCAGCTGTCCGGAACCGGCGCACAAGCGCTCGCGCTCCCTCTCTATTGGGGGCAAAACCGTACACACTCCTCACGCATCCCGCCCCCGAGACCAAGCCGCCGTCGATCCTAAGCGACTTTTCCAGCCGGTTTGGACTAGTCGGTCAGTGCCTTGCGGAGCCGTTCCTCGTTCACGCGCCAGAAGGTGTGCTGTTCGCCGTCGACGAGTACCACGGGGATCTGTTCCCAGTAGAGATCGTGCAGTCGTGAATCCTGGGTGATGTCCTGCTGCTCCCAGGGCACTCCGAGGTCGCCGCACACCTTCTCGACCACGACCTGTGCGTCATCACACAGATGGCAGCCGGGTTTACGGATGAGGGTGACCGATCGCGCACTCGGCGCGGGCGCCTTCCGGCCAAAGAGGGGACTCATGACGTCCATTGTCCCGCCCCTGGGAGGGCATGTCCGCCGTCTTCTGCACGGGTTCTTCGCCTTGTTTAACGACCCGGTCGCGGAGAGTTCACACCGTGCCAACTCCCGTGACTCCGGAACTCCCGAACAGACTGGCTATGCTCACGACATGGCCGCTCTCGGATGGCTCACTCCCCGTAGGCGCTCCGCCACGGCGCGGAGCGTGTTGGCAGGCGAGGCCTCGGCGGAGGCCGCGCGCAAGAACCAGGAAGCGACGGCGCCCCTCGACGAGGCCGCGGAGCCGGACTTCCCGGTGCTCGGCGACGACAAGGCCGCCGCGTTCTTCGACCTGGACAACACCGTCATGCAGGGCGCCGCCATCTTCCACTTCGGCCGCGGCCTGTACAAACGGAAGTTCTTCGAGACCCGCGACCTCGCCCGGTTCGCCTGGCAGCAGGCGTGGTTCCGGCTGGCCGGCGTCGAGGACCCCGAGCACATGCAGGACGCCCGCGACTCGGCCCTCTCCATCGTCAAGGGCCACCGTGTCGCCGAGCTCCAGACCATCGGCGAGGAGATCTACGACGAGTACATGGCCGAGCGCATCTGGCCCGGCACCCGCGCCCTCGCCCAGGCCCACCTGGACGCGGGCCAGAAGGTGTGGCTCGTCACCGCGGCCCCGGTGGAGATCGCCGGCGTGATCGCCCGCCGGCTGGGCCTGACCGGCGCGCTGGGCACGGTCGCCGAGTCGGTGAACGGCGTCTACACCGGCAAGCTGGTCGGCGAGCCCCTGCACGGGCCCGCCAAGGCGGAGGCGGTACGCGCCCTGGCCGCCGCCGAGGGCCTCGACCTCTCCCGCTGCGCGGCCTACAGCGACTCGCACAACGACATCCCGATGCTCTCCCTGGTCGGCCACCCCTACGCCATCAACCCCGACACCAAGCTGCGCAAACACGCCCGCGAACTGGACTGGCGGCTGCGCGACTACCGCACGGGGCGCAAGGCGGCGAAGGTAGGCATCCCGGCGGCGGCCGGGGTCGGCGCGGTGGCCGGTGGCACCGCGGCCGCGATCGCGTTGAGCCGACGGCGTCGATAGTTCGGCGCCGACCGGGCAGGACATCGCCGTAGCACCGCGGCCCGTTCCCGCCTGCGCGTACGACGTGGCTGGTCACACAGCTCCCCGCGCCCCTCACCGGGCGCTGCCCAGCCGTGCCCTTTGAGCGGCACCCCCCGCCACGCGCCCCGAATTATCGCGCCGTCACCCCAACACGCCCCGCACATCGCCGAAACCCGCACGTTTTCGTTCAACAACCGGTCACTCTAGGGCTCTTGAGGCGGCTCCAAACGGTTACAGAAGCGACGCAATCGATGATTTGAGCAACTCGGTGTAGCAGTGCCTGCACGAAGCGTTATTCTCCTCAGACGCAAACCGGTTCCCCTCCGTCGCTACGACGGGTGAAAGGTTCCGTACTGCACGTGATGGAAGCTCTGCCTCTGGGAGTCCCGTGTACCCACACGTCGGGGTTGACGCCTCGGGCCTGGCTACGCTGCGCGCAACAGTCGCGACGGTCAAAGAGACGCTGCGCGGCCTTGTCCCGACCGCGTACGCCGTCCCCGCCTTCGCCACCGCCGCCCCCGTCGGCCCGTGCTACGCACTGGCCGACGGCATGGAACAGGTGCCGGCGCGCAGCGCCGTCGTCGAGGGCCGCCGGTCCGGCGACGGCCGGGGGGTGGGCAGACGCGGCCGCAGCACCGGTGCCGGCACCGGCACCACCACCCGCCGCCCGGCCGCGGACAGCGACAGCGCCCGGATGATGGACCTCGTGGAGCGCGCCCAGGCCGGCGAGGCCGACGCCTTCGGGCGCCTCTACGACCAGTACAGCGACACCGTGTACCGGTACATCTACTACCGCGTCGGCGGCAAGGCGACCGCCGAGGACCTGACCAGCGAGACGTTCCTGCGGGCGCTCAGAAGGATCGGCACCTTCACCTGGCAGGGCCGTGACTTCGGCGCCTGGCTGGTCACGATCGCCCGCAACCTGGTCGCCGACCACTTCAAGTCGAGCCGCTTCCGCCTGGAGGTCACCACCGGCGAGATGCTCGACGCCAACGAGGTCGAGCGCTCCCCCGAGGACTCCGTCCTGGAGTCCCTCTCCAACGCGGCCCTGCTCGACGCCGTACGACGCCTCAACCCCCAGCAGCAGGAGTGCGTGACGCTCCGCTTCCTCCAGGGACTCTCGGTCGCCGAGACCGCCCGCGTGATGGGCAAGAACGAGGGCGCCATCAAGACCCTCCAGTACCGGGCCGTGCGCACTCTCGCCCGGCTCCTCCCGGACGACGCCCGCTGAACCGGCCACCCTGGGCGACGCTCAACTCACGCTCCGTCAAGGTGCGTTGCCTTTCTCAGCCGATCACCGGCCGTCCGTAACCCAAGTGCCGAGCCGCTCGTTGTGCGGGATACAGGCTCCCTGTGGTCACGTCCGGCCAGCCCCGATCACCCGATCGTGTGGACTGGTTGAGGGCGTGCAACCCTCAGGACCCCCTGGGGAGTCGACCGTGATGACGAGAGGAGGTGCCGCCAGTGATCGCGAACGTATCGGCCCACCGGCGGGCGAACGCCTTCGCCCAGGCTCTGGAGGAGCAGCCCGACCGGGACCCGGCGGCCGAGCCGTCCGGAGAACCGGCGAGCGATCCACCGGCCGCCCCGGACCGGGCCGAACGGACCGAGCGGGGCGAGCTGTTGGCCCTGGCGACCGGGCTCGCCGCGCTGCCCAAGCCAGAGCTCGACCCGGAGGTCAAGGTCGTCCAGCGGGCCCAGCTGGTGGCCGCGATGGAGGCCATGCTGGCGGAGGGCACCCTGGGCGGGGCGGCGGACGCTTCGGTACCCGAGCAGCGCGCGTCCCGTGCCAAGGGCGCGCACCGGGCCAGTCCGCTGGGCAAGCTGCGGCCGCGTTCCCGGCTCACCAAGGGGCTCGCCGCGGGCGGCCTGAGCGTCGGCGTGGCCGCCGGAGCCTTCGGCGGGGTCGCCGCCGCCAGCTCCGACGCCCTGCCCGGCGACTCCCTGTACGGCCTCAAACGCGGCATCGAGGACTTCAAGCTCAACTACCTGTCCGACGGCGACGACCAGCGCGGCCAGACGTACCTCGACCAGGCCTCGACCCGGCTGATGGAGGCCCGCCGGCTCATGGAGCGGGACCGCGGCGGTCACCTCGACCACGAGTCGATCGGCGAGATCCGCCGCACCCTGTCCGGGATGCAGCACGACGTCACCGAGGGCCACCGCCTGCTCCACGAGGCGTACGAGCGCGACCCGAACTCGCTGGGTCCCATCCAGGCCCTGTCCGCGTTCGCCCAGTCCCACCGCGAGGCCTGGGGCGCCCTGCGCGAGAGGCTGCCGGTCCAGCTCGGGGACGTCAGCCAGCAGGTGTCGTCGGTCTTCGACGCCATAGACCAAGAGGTCGCCCCGCTGCAGTCCCTGCTTCCCCAGCCGTCCCAGAACACCGGCGGCGGCACCGGCAGGCAGGACTCCGACCCGGCGTCCACCGGGTCCTCCGGCACCCACCGGTCGACGGCACCGTCCTCCTCCGGCAGCTCCTCCTCGGGCCACGAGACCGGCACCGGCAGCCCCAGCGGCTCGGCCTCCGGCAGCGCCGACAACGGCCTCATCGGCGGCACCACGGGCGGCCTCCTGGACCCCCCGAAGACCGGTTCCAGCACCCCGCCCCCGTCCAAGTCCGCCTCCAGCGCACCGGACGTCACCCTGCCCCCGCTCCTGCCGGGGCTGCTACCGGGCCTGGGCATCGACAGCCAGGACAGCGGCAACTGATCAACGCGGTGTCACCCCGCGCCCCTTCCGGGGCGCGGGGAACCGCGCGAGCCACCACGACGGCGCCGGGCTCGCCATCGCGCCTCAACCCACGACGGCGCTCAGAAGAAAACCGACCTCCGCTGCACAAGCAACTTGTACAGCGTGTGCTGAATCTGCTCCCGCACCTGATCCGTCAGATTGAACATCAGCATCGGATCCTCGGCCGCCTCCGGCGGATAGCCGTCCGTGGGAATCGGCTCCCCGAACTGAATCGTCCACTTCGTCGGCAACGGCACCGCCCCGAGCGGCCCCAGCCACGGAAACGTCGGCGTCAGCGGAAAGTACGGAATTCCCAGCACCCGCGCCAGCGTCTTCGCGTTGCCGATCATCGGGTAGATCTCCTCGGCCCCCACGACCGAGCAGGGAATGATCGGCACCCCCTGCCGCAGCGCCGTGGACACGAACCCGCCCCGCCCGAACCGCTGGAGCTTGTACCGCTCGCCGAAGGGCTTCCCGATGCCCTTGAACCCCTCCGGCATCACCCCGACCAGCTCCCCCTGGGTCAGCAGCCGTTCGGCGTCCTCCGTGCACGCGAGTGTGTGCCCCAGCTTCCGCGCCAGCTCGTTCACCACCGGCAGCACGAAGACCAGGTCGGCCGCGAGCAGCCTGAGGTGACGATTCGCCGGATGCCGGTCGTGCACGGCGACCTGCATCATCAGCCCGTCCAGCGGCAGCGTCCCGGAGTGGTTGGCAACGATCAGCGCACCACCGTGGGCGGGGATGTTCTCCATGCCCTTCACGTCGACACGGAAGTATTTCTCGTACACCGGCCGCAGCAGGGACATCAGGACCTGGTCGGTCAGCTCCTCGTCGTACCCGAAGTCGTCGACCTCGTACTCCCCGGTCAGCCGTCGCCGCAGGAACGCGAGTCCGCGTGCGACACGCTGCTCCAGGCCGGCCTCGTCGTGCGGCGGCTGCTTCACGCCCGTCTCAGGGTTCTCCCGGGTCACATGTACATCTTCCTGCGCGGGGATCCGCCCGGCGAGAGGCTGGACCCCACGCACCACCGCGGACTCGCGCCCCGCCGCGGGCTCGCGCCCCGCCGCCTGCTCGCCGCCGCCCTTGCGCCGGTTCCCCGCACCCCGGCGCCGGCCGGCCGGCCGCTGCACCGCAGCCCCGCGGGAGCGGTCGTCGTCGAACGGAATGACCTTGGCGTCCGCCATCGTTGCTGCGCTCCTCAGTTGGCGCTCTGGGTCGGGTTCTGCGTCGGGGCCGCCGCCGGCGTCCGCGCGCCGCTCAGGGCGGGCAGCGCGGCGATCCGGTCGACGGCCGCGGCCACCGCCTGGGGCGGCAGCAGCCCCGGCGCCTGGGCGAGCACGAAGTCCGCGAAGGTCTCCGCCGTCGTGTACTTCGGCCGGAACCCCAGCGTCTCGCGCATCTGGACGGTGTCCACCACCCGGCCGTGCGTCAGCAGCCGGATCTGCTCGGGCGAGAAGTCGCTCATGCCGAGCGTCCGCACCAGGGACCCGGCCCAGGTGACCGCCGGCAGCAGCAGCGGCACGGTGGGCCGCCCCAGCCGCCGCGAGCACTGCGAGAGCAGCAGCACCCCGTCACCCGCGATGTTGAACGTGCCGCTGTTCAGCGTCCCGCGCTCCGGCTCGTGCGAGGCGATCCGCAGCACCTCGATCACGTCGTCCTCGTGCACGAACTGAAGCCGCGGGTCGTACCCGAGGACGGTGGGCAGGACGGGCAGCGCGAAATAGGACGCGAGCGGGGTGTCCGCGGTCGGCCCGAGGATGTTGGCGAACCGCAGCACGCACACCGCCACGTCGGGCCGCCGCCTGGCGAACCCGCGCACATACCCCTCCACCTCCACCGTGTCCTTCGCGAACCCCCCGCTGGGCAGGGACTTCGGCGGGGTGGTCTCGGTGAAGACGGCCGGGTCCTTCGGCGCGGAGCCGTACACGTTCGTACTGGACTTGATCACCAGCCGCCGGACGTTCGGCGACTTCTGGCAGGCGCCGAGCAGCTGCATGGTCCCGATGACGTTGGTCTCTTTGACGGTGGTCCGGCTCCCGCTGCCGAGCGGTGTCCCGGTCACGTCCATGTGGACGACGGTGTCGGCGCCGCTCTCGGCCAGTACCCGGGCGATGGTCGGCTGCCGGATGTCGGTCTGGACGAAGTCCGCCCCGCCCAGATGATGCTCCGGCGGCACCGCGTCCACGGCGACCACCCGGTCCACCTCGGGGTCACGCTGAATACGCCGTACGAACCGGCCCCCGAGTTGACGGGCCACTCCGGTCACGAGCACGACCTTCCCCAAGATCAGCGCCTTTCTTCCGTGTTCCCGTATGCGGGCCAACTTAGCGGGTCGACGTTGCGCTGGCATGACCCCCAGCAGGCCACGACAAGCGCAACGGCCGGAAAATGCAGTGGCCCCCCACCGTACTGGTGGGGGGCCACACACAAGCTCTCGCGGCTCGGCGCCGTAATTACTTCTTGTTACGGCGCTGAACACGCGTGCGCTTGAGCAGCTTGCGGTGCTTCTTCTTGGCCATCCGCTTGCGCCGCTTCTTGATAACAGAGCCCACGACTACCCTCGCTCACTTCTCATCACTCGGTGCTGGGCATCATGGGCCCATACGACCTACGAGGGGCTAGCCTACCCGCCCGAGCGCTGAGGTCGTAATCGAGGTGCCCCGGGACGAATCCCGGAACGGCCGTCAGGCGGTCTCCACCCCCACATAGCTCTCGCGAAGGTACTCGTGTACCGCTTGCTCGGGGACGCGGAAGGACCGCCCCACCCGGATCGCGGGCAGATGACCACTGTGCACCAGCCGGTACACGGTCATCTTCGACACTCGCATCACCGCGGCGACCTCCGCCACGGTCAGGAACACAACCTCGTTCAGAGGCCTCTCGCCAGCTGCCATGACACACCTGAACCTTCCGCACTCGACGGGACACCGGCTTCCCCTTCCGGTGACTCTTCGTCGTTGCGTGCTCACTCCCCAATGTAGGGGCGGGTGATGCGAGTGGGGAAGAGGTGCACCCATCGGCGGCCTACTGTGACAGACACGCTCGATTGAGTACGTAGCGGGTAAGCGGCGTGTAGCAATCAGACCGCACGCCGTCATCAACCGGAACGGCCACGGACACCACCCCCTCGGCCTCCCCCACGAAGAGCGCAGGGTCATCCGTATCCGCGAGCCCAATGGCCTCAAACCCCAGCTGACCTGCACCGCAGACCCACCCATGGTCCCCGACCACGAGTTCCGGCAACGGTCCGCCGCTCCTCGCCACCACATCCAGCGCCACCCGAACCGGCAGCGGCGAATGCGTGTGCGCACCCGGCGCACAACCGGGGCGTTCACGGCCCACTTCTCTCATGAACCCGACACCTCGTACGTAATCGAGGTTGCACGTGCGTAGACCGAACCGGGTCGTTATGTCGACACAGTGGCCCTGCGCCGGGGTGAGGACCTCACACCCCGCCGCCGACAGCGCGTCCGCGAGACCGGCGTAGAACCCGATCAGCCGGTGCGGATGCCCGGTCCCGAACAACACGGGGGCCCGCCGCCGGGCCACCTCCCCCACCCGCGCGGCGAAGGCATCGAGCCCCGCGACCGTCAGGTCAGGATCGATCACATCATGCCCTGAAACACACCGCGGATCGTCCGAAACCCCACACTTGGCAGCCATCAACCGAATCAACTCCGCCTCTCCCCACCCCCCTTGCGGATCAATCCCGATCAACGCCCGAGGATCCCGAGCCGCGAACAGCCGATAACTCCGCAGACTCCGCTCCCGCGAGGTCCCCACCACCCCCGCCAGCCCGGCAGCCACCAAGTAACCCTGAAGCCCACCACAACTCACCACACAGAGATGCTGACGCCCCCCGCCCACCCAGACCCCCAGAACAGACGAACACCGCACAGTCGGCGTAACGCCCCCCTCCACCCCGCCCCACGCTCAAGGACGACAACCGCCCCACACCCCCACCCTCCAGCCCCCCCCCCGACGACCGAGAACGAGACCGACCCCCACCACATCTCAGCTCCCCCGACGACCGAGAACGAGACCGACCCCCACCACATCTCAGCCCGTCCGCCGCCCGACGACGACCGGCCCCCCACCCTCCAGCCCATCCGCCGTCCGACGACAACCGGCCGCCCCTCCACTCAGCCCGTCCGCCGTCCGAGGACGACAACCGGCCCGCCCCCACCCTCCAGCCCGTCCGGCGTCCGACGACGACCGGCCGCCCCACATCTCAGCCCGTTCGGCGTTCGAGTACATCGACCGGCCCGCCCCCACCCTCCAGCCCGTCCGGCGTTCGACGACGACCGGCCCGCACCCACATCTCAGCCCGTCCGGCGTTTGAGGACGAGGCCGGAGGCCGATGCGGGGGTCCGGGGGCGGCAGCCCCCGAAACGGGCGGTCGCAGGGGGCCCACCCCCTGGAAGGACGGGACGGGTAGGGGCGGCGGGGGCGAGGAAACCCCTACGCCAGCAACCCCCGCAGCGGAAACACGGCCCGCCGAGTCGCCAGCACGGCCTGATCCAAGCGATCAGCGGGGTCGTACCCGGCCTCCCACCCGGCCCACCCCACCGGCCACCGCCCGTCCGTCATCCGCCCAGGCCCCAACTGCCGAGTCCGGGCGTACACTTCCTGCCGCCATCCCTCCGGCACCAGCGTCTCGGGCGCAACCTCCCGCCCCGCCGCAATGCCCACCAGATGCGTCCACGACCGAGGCACGACGTCCACCACCTCGTACCCGCCCCCACCCAATGCGACCCACTTCCCCCCGGCGTACTCGTGCGCCAGCTCATGACACGCCACCTGCACCGCCCGCTGCGCGTCCAGCGAAACGGCCAGGTGAGCCAGCGGATCCTCGAAGTGCGTGTCGGCCCCGTGCTGCGTCACCAGCACCTGCGGCCGGAAGTCGGCCACCAGCTCCGGCACGACGGCGTGAAACGCCCGTACCCACCCCGCGTCCCCGGTCCCCGCCGGCAGCGCCACGTTCACCGCGGAGCCCTCCCCCGCCCCGGCCCCGACCTCCTGCGGCCACCCGGTCTGCGGGAACAACGTACGGGGATGTTCGTGCAGCGAGATCGTCAGCACCCGCGGATCCTCCCAGAACGCGGCCTGTACCCCGTCCCCGTGATGCACGTCCACATCCACGTAGGTGACCCGCTCCGCCCCCAGCTCCAGCAACCGCGCGATCGCCAGCGAAGCGTCGTTGTAGATGCAGAACCCGGACGCCGCCCCCGGCATCGCATGGTGCAACCCGCCCGAGAAGTTCACGGCGTGGTCGGCATCCCCCCGCCACACCGCCTCCGCCGCCCCCACCGACTGCCCGGCGATCAGCGCGGACACCTCGTGCATCCCGGCGAAGGCGGGGTCGTCCTCCGTGCCGAGACCGTACGACTGGTCGGCGGACCCAGGATCCGCCGAGGCCGCCTTCACGGCCTCGATGTAGTCCTCCCGGTGCACCAGCCGCAGCGTCGACTCCCCGGCCGGCTTGGCCGCGACCACATCCACCGCCCGGTCGAGCCCGAAGGCACCGACCAGACTCCGGGTCAGCGCCAGCCGGACCGGATCCATCGGATGACCCGGACCGAAGTCATAGCCCGTTACTGCCTCGTCCCACATCAGCTGTGCGCGGCCGCTCATGCCCGCCACCGTATCGGTCCGACCTGGTCGCGAACGAACGGGCGTACACCAACGTCACCAGCACCAACACCATCGGCACCAACATCGCCCCGCGATAGCTCCACGCATCGCCGAGCGCCCCCACCAACGGCGAACCGATCAGAAACCCGACGTAGTTGAAGACATTCAGCCGCGCGATGGCCGCATCCGAAGCCCCCGGAAACAGCCGGCCCGCCGCCGCGAAAGTCTGCGGAACCAGCACGCACAACCCCAGCCCCAGCAGAGTGAACCCGACCATGCCGACCCACGCCCCCGGCGCCCCCGCCACCACCGCGAACCCGGCGGCCGCCACCACCGCCCCCAGCCGTACGACGGGTACGGCACCGAACCGCCGCACCCCGAAGTCCCCGATGCCCCGCCCGACCAGCGTGGTCACCATGTACACGTTGTACGGCACGGTCGCGAGCTGCTCACTGCTCCCCAGCACGTCCTTCAGGTACTTCGCACTCCAGTTGGAGACGGTCGAGTCCCCGATGTAGGCGAAGGTCATCACCAGACACAGCGGCAGCAGCACCTTGAAGACGACACCGCCCGCGCCCCCACCGGCCGCCTCCTCCTCCACCGGCGCGGGATCACCGTCCACGTACCACCGGCTCCCCACCAGCGCGGCCGGCAACAGCACCGCGACCACCGGCAGGTACGACACCCACAGCGCGAGATGCCAGTGCGCCCCCACCCAGGCCAGCGACGCCCCGAGGATCCCGCCCAGGCTGTACGCGGCATGGAAGCTGAGCATGATGCTGCGCCCGTACGTCCGCTGCAGACTCACCCCGAGCATGTTCATCGAGGCGTCCAGCGCGCCGACGGCCAGGCCGAACGCGGCCAGCGCCACCGCCAGCTCCGCCATCACCCCGCCGGACCCGACCCCGAGCAGCGCCAGCATCACGACGGGCTGGGACCAGCGCAGCAGCCGGCTGGGCCGTATTCGCTTCACCAACTGCTCGGTGGTGACACTGCCGACGCCGGCCAGGATCGGCACGGCAGCCAGAAAGACCGGCAGCAGCGCGTCGGAGACGCCGTACCGGTCCTGGATGGCGGGGATGCGCGTCACCAGCAGCGCGAAGGTGGCGCCCTGAGTGAAGAAGCTGAACGCCAGCGAGGCCCTGCCGCGCCGCAGCACATCTGTCATGGCGGCGAGCGTAGGGCCCCGGCGTACTCGTGGGTAGATCCAGCCAAAGATGAATTTCCTTCAGCTTTACCTTCCGGCCGCTCAGGCGGCGACCGTGAGTTCCTGCTCCTGTTCCTGCCCCTGCGCGGCTTCCTGACGCTTCACCTCGTCGGTGATCAGGCGGGCCATCGGCTCGGCGGCCGCCCCACCGCAGACCACCATGCCGAGGCCGATCGCCACGACCAGGAGGAGCGAGCTCAGCCAGACCATGGTGTCGACGGGGATCGTGTACGCGCCGACGACCCGGGCGACGCACTCGGTGAGGAGCACCAGGCCCCAGATCACGGAGAAGACCCGCTCCTTGCGCAGGAACTCCGCCGAGCGGGCCGCGGTCCCGGAGGCCAGCCGCTCCCAGGCGGCCACGCGTGCCGCGTCCCCCTTCACGAGGAAGGGCCTCAGCCCCGCCGTCATCATCGGCCGGCCCAGCGCCACCGACACCAGGATGCCGATCCCGATGGTGCTGCTGACCGCACCGTCCTTGGCGAGCATGAGCCGCGGGTCACCGGAGACGAAGCTGAGCGCGAGCCCGACCACGTTCACGACCAGGATCAGCGCCGCGAGCCCGTTGACCACGCGCTGCTTCGCCACACTCCAGACCGTCCGCACGGCCGGCACCACGCTGCTCCAGGCGAGCGCCGCGAAGGTGCTCATCCCGAAGGCCCCCTTGAAGAAGTAGTACGACCCGAGGGGCACCGCCACATCCACGAGAAGCGGCCGGAGGTTCTCCAGCACGCTGGGCTGCTGCTTGCTGTGGGACCCGGTGTTCGTCGTCTTCGTCATGCCCTCAGCTTCACGTCCGGCCGGGGTCCCCCAGTAGAAACGAACGTCCGGAGCTCGGCATGACAATTGTCAGCGCCGCCGTCGTGCCCCCGGTCATTCCAACAGGTCAGCCAACTGCCCCAGGTCGGAGAAGAGGTGCGTCGCCCCGCGCAACCGGTCGGCCGGCGTCATGGCCGTGAACCCGTACACGTCCATCCCGGCCACCACCGCCGCCTGCACCCCCAGCGGACTGTCCTCCACGACGGCACACCGCTCCGGCACGACCCCCATCCGGTCGGCCGCGTAGAGAAACAGATCCGGCGCCGGCTTCCCCCGCCCCACGTCCTGCGAACTGAAGATCCGCGACTCGTCGAACCACCGGTCCAGCCCGGTCGTCCGATGCCCCACCCGAATCCGCTCATGACTCCCCGACGACGCGACGCAGTACGGCACCCCGTCCGCCGCCAACTGCTCCAGTACACCCGCGATCCCGGCCACGGGCTTCAACTCCGCCTCGAAGGCGGCGAACACCCGCCCGTGGAAGACGTCGTCGAAGTCGTCCGGCAACCGCTCCCCGGTGCGCTCCAGCACTAGGTCGTGGACCCGGTGCATCGCGGACCCCATGTAGTCCCGTATGGAGTCCTCGTAGGAGGTCGGGTACCCCAACTCGGTGAGATAGGCGGCCAGGAGCCGGTTGGAGATGGGCTCACTGTCGACAAGGACGCCGTCGTTGTCGAAGATAACCAGGTCGTAGCGCATACCCCGAGCCTAAACGACCCCGTAAACGCAGAAAGGCCCACGCCATCCCGGCGTGGGCCTTTCCCAATATTTGTTCGGCGGTGTCCTACTCTCCCACAGGGTCCCCCCTGCAGTACCATCGGCGCTGTGAGGCTTAGCTTCCGGGTTCGGAATGTAACCGGGCGTTTCCCTCACGCTATGACCACCGAAACACTATGAAGTTAGACCGGAAAAAACACGGTCGTTGCCTCAGAACTAACACAGTGGACGCGAGCAACTGAGGACAAGCCCTCGGCCTATTAGTACCGGTCACCTCCACCAGTTACCTGGCTTCCAGATCCGGCCTATCAACCCAGTCGTCTACTGGGAGCCTTACCCCATCAAGTGGGTGGGAGTCCTCATCTCGAAGCAGGCTTCCCGCTTAGATGCTTTCAGCGGTTATCCCTCCCGAACGTAGCCAACCAGCCATGCCCTTGGCAGAACAACTGGCACACCAGAGGTTCGTCCGTCCCGGTCCTCTCGTACTAGGGACAGCCCTTCTCAAGACTCCTACGCGCACAGCGGATAGGGACCGAACTGTCTCACGACGTTCTAAACCCAGCTCGCGTACCGCTTTAATGGGCGAACAGCCCAACCCTTGGGACCGACTCCAGCCCCAGGATGCGACGAGCCGACATCGAGGTGCCAAACCATCCCGTCGATATGGACTCTTGGGGAAGATCAGCCTGTTATCCCCGGGGTACCTTTTATCCGTTGAGCGACGGCGCTTCCACAAGCCACCGCCGGATCACTAGTCCCGACTTTCGTCCCTGCTCGACCCGTCGGTCTCACAGTCAAGCTCCCTTGTGCACTTACACTCAACACCTGATTGCCAACCAGGCTGAGGGAACCTTTGGGCGCCTCCGTTACTCTTTAGGAGGCAACCGCCCCAGTTAAACTACCCATCAGACACTGTCCCTGATCCGGATCACGGACCCAGGTTAGACATCCAGCACGACCAGACTGGTATTTCAACGACGACTCCACAACCACTGGCGTGGCCGCTTCAAAGTCTCCCAGCTATCCTACACAAGCCGAACCGAACACCAATATCAAACTGTAGTAAAGGTCCCGGGGTCTTTCCGTCCTGCTGCGCGAAACGAGCATCTTTACTCGTAGTGCAATTTCACCGGGCCTATGGTTGAGACAGTCGAGAAGTCGTTACGCCATTCGTGCAGGTCGGAACTTACCCGACAAGGAATTTCGCTACCTTAGGATGGTTATAGTTACCACCGCCGTTTACTGGCGCTTAAGTTCTCAGCTTCGCCCACCCGAAAGTGAGCTAACCGGTCCCCTTAACGTTCCAGCACCGGGCAGGCGTCAGTCCGTATACATCGCCTTACGGCTTCGCACGGACCTGTGTTTTTAGTAAACAGTCGCTTCTCGCTGGTCTCTGCGGCCACCCCCAGCTCGAGGAGCAAGTCCTCTCACCAAGCGTGGCCCCCCTTCTCCCGAAGTTACGGGGGCATTTTGCCGAGTTCCTTAACCATAGTTCACCCGAACGCCTCGGTATTCTCTACCTGACCACCTGAGTCGGTTTAGGGTACGGGCCGCCATGAAACTCGCTAGAGGCTTTTCTCGACAGCATAGGATCATCCACTTCACCACAATCGGCTCGGCATCAGGTCTCAGCCTTAAAGTGCGACGGATTTACCTACCGCACGGCCTACACCCTTACCCCGGGACAACCACCGCCCGGGCTGGACTACCTTCCTGCGTCACCCCATCACTCACCTACTACCACCTTGGATCAGCGGCTCCACCACTCCCCTTTGCCCGAAGGCTCCAGGGCGGCTTCACGGCCTTAGCATTAATGGGTTCGATGTTTGACGCTTCACAGCGGGTACCGGAATATCAACCGGTTATCCATCGACTACGCCTGTCGGCCTCGCCTTAGGTCCCGACTTACCCTGGGCAGATCAGCTTGACCCAGGAACCCTTAGTCAATCGGCGCACACGTTTCCCACGTGTGAATCGCTACTCATGCCTGCATTCTCACTCGTCAACCGTCCACAACTACCTTCCGGTGCTGCTTCACCCGGCAGACGACGCTCCCCTACCCATCCCAGAAGGCGTTGGCCCTATATTCTGGAATGACACGACTTCGGCGGTACGCTTGAGCCCCGCTACATTGTCGGCGCGGAATCACTAGACCAGTGAGCTATTACGCACTCTTTCAAGGGTGGCTGCTTCTAAGCCAACCTCCTGGTTGTCTCTGCGACTCCACATCCTTTCCCACTTAGCGTACGCTTAGGGGCCTTAGTCGATGCTCTGGGCTGTTTCCCTCTCGACCATGGAGCTTATCCCCCACAGTCTCACTGCCGCGCTCTCACTTACCGGCATTCGGAGTTTGGCTAAGGTCAGTAACCCGGTAGGGCCCATCGCCTATCCAGTGCTCTACCTCCGGCAAGAAACACACGACGCTGCACCTAAATGCATTTCGGGGAGAACCAGCTATCACGGAGTTTGATTGGCCTTTCACCCCTAACCACAGGTCATCCCCCAGGTTTTCAACCCTGGTGGGTTCGGTCCTCCACGAAGTCTTACCTCCGCTTCAACCTGCCCATGGCTAGATCACTCCGCTTCGGGTCTTGAGCGTGCTACTCCAACGCCCTATTCGGACTCGCTTTCGCTACGGCTACCCCACACGGGTTAACCTCGCAACACACCGCAAACTCGCAGGCTCATTCTTCAAAAGGCACGCAGTCACACCACAAGGATGCTCCCACGGCTTGTAGGCACACGGTTTCAGGTACTATTTCACTCCCCTCCCGGGGTACTTTTCACCATTCCCTCACGGTACTATCCGCTATCGGTCACCAGGGAATATTTAGGCTTAGCGGGTGGTCCCGCCAGATTCACACGGGATTTCTCGGGCCCCGTGCTACTTGGGTGTCTCTCAAACGAGCCGTCAATGTTTCAGCTACGGGGGTCTTACCCTCTACGCCGGACCTTTCGCATGTCCTTCGCCTACATCAACGGTTTCTGACTCGTCTCACAGCCGGCAGACTGCAAAAGAGAGATCCCACAACCCCGTATACGCAACCCCTGCCGGGTCTCACACGCATACGGTTTGGCCTCATCCGGTTTCGCTCGCCACTACTCCCGGAATCACGGTTGTTTTCTCTTCCTGAGGGTACTGAGATGTTTCACTTCCCCTCGTTCCCTCCACACTGCCTATGAGTTCAGCAGCGGGTGACAGCCCATGACGACTGCCGGGTTTCCCCATTCGGAAACCCCCGGATCAAAGCCTGGTTGACGACTCCCCGGGGACTATCGCGGCCTCCCACGTCCTTCATCGGTTCCTGGTGCCAAGGCATCCACCGTGCGCCCTTAAAAACTTGGCCACAGATGCTCGCGTCCACTGTGCAGTTCTCAAACAACGACCAGCCACCCGTCACACACCGCTTACGCGATGCTTCACCGGGGCCGGCGACTGAAGGAAGATCATTCCCTCAGACACCCAACAGCGTGCCCGGCCAACTCCCGTCCGGAGATCATGCGTTCCACGCTCTGACGAGCAGTACTAGCAGCCTCCGACCCGAAAACCTGGCCGAGTAGTCAACGTTCCACCCATGAGCTGACCACCGTCGGACATCTGCCGACGTAGTGGCTCTGGCTGCCTCGCGGCAGCTAGATGCTCCTTAGAAAGGAGGTGATCCAGCCGCACCTTCCGGTACGGCTACCTTGTTACGACTTCGTCCCAATCGCCAGTCCCACCTTCGACAGCTCCCTCCCACAAGGGGTTGGGCCACCGGCTTCGGGTGTTACCGACTTTCGTGACGTGACGGGCGGTGTGTACAAGGCCCGGGAACGTATTCACCGCAGCAATGCTGATCTGCGATTACTAGCGACTCCGACTTCATGGGGTCGAGTTGCAGACCCCAATCCGAACTGAGACCGGCTTTTTGAGATTCGCTCCACCTCACGGTATCGCAGCTCATTGTACCGGCCATTGTAGCACGTGTGCAGCCCAAGACATAAGGGGCATGATGACTTGACGTCGTCCCCACCTTCCTCCGAGTTGACCCCGGCGGTCTCCCGTGAGTCCCCAGCACCACAAGGGCCTGCTGGCAACACGGGACAAGGGTTGCGCTCGTTGCGGGACTTAACCCAACATCTCACGACACGAGCTGACGACAGCCATGCACCACCTGTACACCGACCACAAGGGGGCGCCTGTCTCCAGACGTTTCCGGTGTATGTCAAGCCTTGGTAAGGTTCTTCGCGTTGCGTCGAATTAAGCCACATGCTCCGCCGCTTGTGCGGGCCCCCGTCAATTCCTTTGAGTTTTAGCCTTGCGGCCGTACTCCCCAGGCGGGGAACTTAATGCGTTAGCTGCGGCACCGACGACGTGGAATGTCGCCAACACCTAGTTCCCACCGTTTACGGCGTGGACTACCAGGGTATCTAATCCTGTTCGCTCCCCACGCTTTCGCTCCTCAGCGTCAGTAATGGCCCAGAGATCCGCCTTCGCCACCGGTGTTCCTCCTGATATCTGCGCATTTCACCGCTACACCAGGAATTCCGATCTCCCCTACCACACTCTAGCTAGCCCGTATCGACTGCAGACCCGAGGTTAAGCCTCGGGCTTTCACAATCGACGTGACAAGCCGCCTACGAGCTCTTTACGCCCAATAATTCCGGACAACGCTTGCGCCCTACGTATTACCGCGGCTGCTGGCACGTAGTTAGCCGGCGCTTCTTCTGCAGGTACCGTCACTCTCGCTTCTTCCCTGCTGAAAGAGGTTTACAACCCGAAGGCCGTCATCCCTCACGCGGCGTCGCTGCATCAGGCTTTCGCCCATTGTGCAATATTCCCCACTGCTGCCTCCCGTAGGAGTCTGGGCCGTGTCTCAGTCCCAGTGTGGCCGGTCGCCCTCTCAGGCCGGCTACCCGTCGTCGCCTTGGTGAGCCATTACCTCACCAACAAGCTGATAGGCCGCGGGCTCATCCTTCACCGCCGGAGCTTTACAACCCAGGAGATGCCTCCCAGGCTCATATCCGGTATTAGACCCCGTTTCCAGGGCTTGTCCCAGAGTGAAGGGCAGATTGCCCACGTGTTACTCACCCGTTCGCCACTAATCCCCACCGAAGTGGTTCATCGTTCGACTTGCATGTGTTAAGCACGCCGCCAGCGTTCGTCCTGAGCCAGGATCAAACTCTCCGTGAATGTTTACCCGTAATCGGGTCGACACCACGAGAGCGGAACAGTCGGAGGAATGATCCGACCGTTCACAGCGTCCTCGCTGTGTATTCTTCAAAGGAACCACGCCCCAGCCATGACGGCCGGAGACGGGGTATCAACATATCTGGCGTTGACTTTTGGCACGCTGTTGAGTTCTCAAGGAACGGTCGCTTCCTTCGTACTCACCCTCTCGGGCTTTCCTCCGGGCTTCCCTTCGGTCTTGCGTTTCCGACTCTATCAGATCTTTTCTCGACCCGATTTCCTCGGTGCTTTCCAGGTTTCCGCTCTCGCGTTTCCCTTTCCGGCGGTTCCGACTCTATCAGATCCTTTCGGCGTCTGATTCCCAGTCAGTGGGAGTTGTCTTCGCGGCCGTTGGGCCGTTCCGACGAGTGAGACTTTAGCGGATTCCCGGCCTCCGAGCTAATCGGGGGCCGCGTCCTTTCGAACGTGGATTCCTCATTCCGCAATTACGCACACAGAAGCCGTCGACGACGTATCGCCGATTGCTGGTACTTGCGGAGTGGCTGTCCGGGGACCGACCGGGGTCGGCGCTCACGTCGGACAACTCGGAGAACAGTACGTATCCGGTTGGGGCGTGTCAACTCGCGGCGGACCGGTGCCCAGGCGGCGTATGGTGGCCACCATGACTACGCGTACGTGTTCCCAGCAGTGGTGGCCCGCCTGACGGCGGCCGCGCTCACGTACGTATTCAACGGCCGCCGCCTCGGCGGCCGTTCGCGTATCTCCCTCCAGAACCCCTGAGGGTCGGCCGCCGGGGACGGCGGCCTCGACCAGGAGGTGGAGAGGGAATGACACGGGTCTTCAGCGGGATCAAGCCGACCGGGCACCTGACACTGGGGAACTACCTGGGGGCGATGCGGCAGTGGGCTGCCGTGGACCAGCACCGGTCCGACGCCCTGTTCTGCGTCGTCGATCTGCACGGCATGACCGTGGACCACGATCCGGCGCGGCTGCGCAGACTCACCCGGCAGGCGGCGACGCTGCTGCTGGCGGCTGGACTCGATCCGGAGCTGTGCACCGTGTTCGTGCAGAGCCATGTCGACGAGCACACCCGGCTGTCGTACGTCATGGAGTGCGTGGCGACCGACGGTGAGATGCGGCGGATGATCCAGTACAAGGAGAAGGTCGCGAGCGAGGGGGCGCGGGGGCGGGGCGTGCGGTTGTCCCTGCTGACGTATCCGGCGCTGATGGCGGCGGACATCCTGGCGTACGGGGCGGACGAGGTGCCGGTCGGGGACGACCAGGCGCAGCACGTGGAGCTGACGCGGGATCTGGCGGTGCGGTTCAACCGGCGGTACGGGCACACGTTCGTGGTGCCGAAGGCGACCGTGCCGACGGTGGCGGCCCGGGTGATGAACCTGCAGGATCCGACGTCGAAGATGGGCAAGAGCGACGACTCCGGGCCCGGCATCGTCTATCTGCTCGACGAGCCGGACGTGATCCGGAAGAAGGTCATGCGGGCCGTGACGGACAGCGGGCGGGAGGTCGTGTACGACAGGGAGGAGCGGCCCGGTGTCGCGAATCTGCTGGAGATTCTCGCTGCGTGCACGGGCGGGAACCCTGAGTCACTGGCAACCGTTCACGATTCGTACGGCGCTCTGAAGCAGGCCACCGCGGAGGCTGTCCTGGAGACGCTCAGGCCCGTGCAGGCAAGGCACAAGGAGTTGTGTGCCGATCCTGGATATGTGGAGGGGGTGTTGCGGCATGGGGCGGAGAAGGCCCGGGCGATCGCCCGGCCGATCGTCGATACGGCTTACCGGGCGATCGGGCTGTTGCCGCCGGGCGCCGTCCCGGAGTCGGTCGTGGGCGCGGGATCGGGTCCGGTGACGGCCGAGCCGGCGTTGAACGCGGCGCGGTAGGGCGCGCGGGCTCGACACCTGCCGAGTGCGGCCCCCCGGACGAGCGTCACGCGTGCGGGTTTCTTGTCCCTGGGGGACGCGGCTCCGCACGCGGTGCGGGAATGGATTGGTTCCGGGAGAGAAGGCCCCGGAGTCAGTCCTTCTTGCCGGAGGCGAGTTCGCGGCTGCGGTCGCGGGCGGCTTCGAGGGCGGCGATGAGGGCGGCGCGGACGCCGTGGTTCTCCAGTTCGCGGATGGCGTTGATGGTGGTGCCGGCGGGTGAGGTGACGTTCTCGCGGAGTTTGACGGGGTGTTCGCCGCTGTCGCGGAGCATCACCGCGGCGCCGATCGCGGACTGGACGATGAGGTCGTGGGCCTTGTCGCGGGGCAGGCCGAGCAGGATGCCGGCGTCGGTCATGGCCTCGACCAGGTAGAAGAAGTACGCCGGGCCCGAGCCGGAGAGGGCGGTGCAGGCGTCCTGCTGGGACTCGGGTACCCGGAGGGTCTTGCCGACGGCGCCGAAGATCCCCTCGGCATGGGCGACATGGGCTTCGGTGGCGTGGGTGCCGGCGGAGATGACGGACATCGCCTCGTCGACGAGGGCGGGGGTGTTCGTCATGACGCGGACGACCGGGGTGCCGGTGGCGAGGCGCTCCTCGAAGAAGGAGGTGGGGATGCCCGCGGCGCCGCTGATGACGAGGCGGTCGGCGGGCAGGTGCGGGGCGAGTTCGTCGAGGAGGGTGCCCATGTCCTGGGGCTTGACCGTGAGGATCAGGGTGTCGGCGGTCTTCGCGGCCTCTGCATTGCTGACCGGGGTGACTCCGTGGCGGGCGCGGAGTTCTTCGGCCCGTTCGGGGCGGCGGGCGGTGACCAGGAGGTCGGCAGGGGCCCAGCCGGCGCGGATCATTCCGCTGAGCAGGGCTTCGCCGATCTTGCCGGTGCCGAGGACTGCGACTTTCTGACTCATGCGGTTCAGTCTGGCACCGGGGGTGCGGGCGGGGGCCGGTTGTCCGCTGGACGGACGTCGGGGGCGGGGTTACGCGGTGCGTCGCCGCAGGGTGGCCGCTCCGAGGGTCAGGACCAGCAGGGCGCAGCCGGCGACGATCAGGACGTCCCTGACGAAGGTGGCGGTCATGTCGGTGTGGTGGAGGACCTCGTTCATGCCGTCGACGGCGTAGGACATGGGAAGGACGTCGGAGATGGCTTCGAGGGCGGGGTGCATCTCGGAGCGGGGGGTGAAGAGGCCGCAGAGCAGGAGCTGGGGGAAGATCACCGCGGGCATGAACTGGACCGCCTGGAATTCCGAGGCCGCGAAGGCCGAGACGAAGAGACCGAGGGCCGTTCCGAGCAGCGCGTCGAGCAGGGCGACCAGGAGCAGGAGCCAGGGGGAGCCGGTGACGTCGAGGCCCAGGAGCCAGACGGCGAGGCCGGTGGCGAGGGCCGACTGGATGATCGCGAGGATGCCGAAGGCGAGGGCGTAGCCGGCGATGAGGTCGGCTTTGCCGAGGGGCATGGCGAGGAGTCGTTCGAGGGTGCCCGAGGTGCGTTCGCGGAGGGTGGCGATGGAGGTCACCAGGAACATCGTGATGAGCGGGAAGATGCCGAGGAGTGAGGCGCCGATGTTGTCGAAGGTGTGCGGGCTGCCGTCGAAGACGTAGCGGAGCAGGACCAGCATCAGGCAGGGGATGAGGATCAGCAGCGCGATGGTGCGGGGGTCGTGGCGGAGCTGGCGCAGGACGCGGGCGGCGGTGGCGGTGGTGCGGGAGAGGTTCAGGGCGCCGACGGGGATGGTGTCGGCGGTGGTGGTCGCGGTCTGGGTGGTCATCGTGCCGTTTCCTTCGTGCGGGAGTTGGCGGCGGCTTCGTCGACGAGGTGGAGGAAGGCGGCCTCGACGGTGTCGGAGCCGGTGCGGGTGCGCAGGGCCTCGGGGGTGTCGTCGGCGAGGATCTCGCCTTCGCGCATGAGGAGGAGGCGGTGGCAGCGTTCGGCCTCGTCCATGACGTGGGAGGAGATGAGGAGGGTGGCGCCGCGGGTGGCGGCGATGGTGTGGAAGAGGTTCCAGAGGTCGCGGCGCAGGACGGGGTCGAGGCCGACGGTGGGTTCGTCGAGGACGAGGAGTTCGGGGCTGCCGAGCAGGGCGACGGCGAGGGAGACGCGGTTGCGCTGGCCGCCGGAGAGGTTGCCGGCGAGGGCGTCGGCGTGGTCGGCGAGGTCGACTTCGCCGAGGACGCGGTCGACGTCGGCACGGCGGGCGGCGGTGGGGCGGGTGGGGTCGAGGATCGCGCCGAAGTAGTCGAGGTTCTGGCGGACGGTCAGGTCGTCGTAGACGGAGGCGGCCTGGGTGACGTAGCCGATGCGGGCGCGCAGGGCGGGGTGTCCGGCGGGGCGGCCGAGGACGTTCAGGGTGCCGGTGACTTTGGCCTGGGTGCCGACGATCGACCGCATCAGGGTGGACTTGCCGCATCCGGAGGGGCCGAGGAGACCGGTGATCTGACCGCGCGGGACGGTGAAGTCGAGGCCGCGCAGGACGGTACGAGGGCCGCGGACCGCGGTGAGTCCGGCGGCCTGGACGGCGGGGGGCAGGGCTGCGTTGCCGGGGGCCTGGGGCGGCTCCGGCGAGTAATTCACCATGTGATGAATAATGCTCGGGAGGGAGTGGGCCGTCAAGGGGAGGGCGTGGCAGGGCGGGGCAAGTCGGTGGCGGGGAGGGGAAGGCACGCTTACCGGCACTGGCCGGGCGCCGCCCGCTCCCACCCGCGCCGCCCCAGCGGCACGGGTGCCGACGGCGGCTGGGACGTGCCCCGTAGGGGGTGCTGGCTTACCCCCGGCCGAAGGCCGGGGGAGGAACTGCGATCAGCCCCCACCGGCCCGCGGCCGGGTCGCTGCCTGCGGGCCGGTTGTCGGCAGCGCTCAGACGTTGAGGGCGACGAGGAGGAGGACGTCGTACGTCTCCTCGACGACGCCGTCCGGGAAGATCTTCAGGAGGTGGGCGCGTTCCGTCGCGAGGAACTCGGTGCGGCGGGTCTCGGAGGTGACGAGGAACGCCGAGTGGCTGCCGATGTTGGCGAGGTGGGTGTCGACCGGGACCCGGCGGCTCCAGCGGACCTCGCGGCGGATGAAGCGGAGCCGGCCGCTGGGATCCGCGAGGTCGGTGCGATCGGCCCCCTTGCGCTGCTCGAACGCGTTGTCGATGCCGAAGAAGCGGCTGATGCGATCGGAGGCGTCGGCGATCCAGCCGACGTCGAGTGCGCTGGTGTTCCACCACAGCGCCAGCGCCCCGCCGGGACGCAGCACCCGGAGCGCCTCCGGCACGGAGCGGGCCGGGTCGGTCCAGTGCCAGGCCTGGGCGTAGGTGAGGAAGTCGGCGGTGGCGTCGGCGAGCGGAAGGGCGTTGCCGTTGCCGCGGACGATCGGGATGCCGGGCCGGGTGGCGTGGAACTGCGCCGCCATGCCCTCCCCCGGCTCCACCGCGATCACCTCGGCGCCGCGCGCGTCCAGGAGGGCGGTCGCGATGCCGGTGCCCGCGCCGACGTCGACCACCCGGGCGCCCGTGAGGGAGCGGCCGGCCTCCTCCTCGACGGCGTCGAGGAGAGCGGGCGGGTAGGAGGGTCGGTTCGCGGCGTACTGGGCCGCGGCGGCGTCGAAGGAGCGCGCGCGTGCGGCGTGGGAGGGGGCGGGGGTCGGCGTCTGGTTCCGGGGGTGCGACTGCGACTGGCCTGTGGTCATACGGTCATGGTCCCCGTGGGAGGGGCGGGGATGACAGGGATGCCCGGGAAGTGGGCTGGATCCGGTGCCCCGGCCTCAGGACTTCCCCTTCTTCTTCGACGGGTTGCCCGAGCGGCGGGTGGTGCGGCGCTCGTGTTCCCGGACGGCGGTGTCGTACTCGGCGCGGCGCAGTCTCTCGCCGGGGGCCTCGGTGAGGGAGCGGAAGAAGTAGGCGAGGAGCGAGCCGACGAAGCCGATGGCGAGGAGGCCGCGCAGGGAGGCCTGGCGTTCGGGGTCGGGCCGCTTGCCGAAGGACTCCCACGTGTTGCGGAAGGCCAGGGCGCTGCAGATGGCGAACATCGCGACGACGAGGACGGTCACGAAGGCGCCGGTGTCGGCGAGCCGGACGCCCTCGTAGGCGAGGCGCAGGACCAGGCAGGAGCCGACGGCGGCGGCGAGCGAACCCACGGCCACGCCGATCCGGCGGGCGGTGTAGCCGTCGTCGTGGTTCACCCAGGACGTGTCGAAGAAACGGAGGGGCTCGGGGCGGGGCCCGCCGGTGGAGCCCGCGGGGGTGTCCGGGGTGCCTGGTTCGTCGCTCACGGGACGATTATGGCGCCGGGGGCCGCGGGCTCCGGGTCGGGGTTGGTGTGCGGGTCAGGCGCAGCGGTCGGCTACGTAGCCGTCACTGCCCGTGTGGACGTAGGTGTCCGAGACGAATTCGCCGTTGCTGATGTTGTCCCAGATGTTCGAGGTGCCGTAGTAGCCGGACACGGTCGAACCCGGGGTCTGGCAGTAGATCGGCACCTGGGCGCCCTCGGGCAGGACGCGGGTGATGCTGTAGCTGGTGCCCGGGCCGTCGTGGACGTTCAGGCGGACGCCCGGGGCGATGGGGTAGTAACGGACGGTCGCGGCGGCGTTCGCCGTGGCGGCTGCGCCGAGGAGCATGAGGAAGGCGCTGCCGGCGGTTGCCGCCGACAAGAGGATGGATCTGCGTCTGAGCGGTGTCATACGAGTCCTCCGGAGTCCGAAGACCGGATCGCGAAACCGGATCGCGAGACCGGATCAGGCGCAGCGATCGGCCACGTAGCCGTCGCTGCCGGTGTTGACGTAGGCGTCCGAGACGTATTCGCCGTTGTCGATGTTGTCCCAGATCTTGGACGCGCCGTAGTAGCCCGACACCGTCGTACCGGGTGTCTGGCAGAAGATCGGAACGCGGGTGCCCTCGGGGAGGGTCCGCGTGATGGCGTAGCTCGTGCCGGGGCCGCTGCGGACGTTGAGGCGGACGCCCGGGGCGACCGCGTACGTCTTGACGGATGCGGCCAGCGTCGAGACGGCCTCCCCCTCGGCGCCGCTCTCGGCTTCCTGCGTGTGATCGACAGACATGTACTGCTCCCCCCACTGGACCCATGAGTTCCATGGAGTCCCGTTGATTCCCCTCGTTCGAGCCACGAAACACATGTCCGTAACTCGCACGCGGAGGCTAGCAAGCCGCCTCTGTCTCGTACGAGTCATCGACTAGGCTCCGTGAGTCGCGCTCCGCGGAAACAGCACGGGGGTGGTCCCTTGACGCCACAGCGCAACACCGGAGCGGGCGCGGAAGCGGAACTTCCCGAGTATGCCGGGCACTATCGCCTGGAGTCGTGCCTCGGCTCCGGTGGCATGGGCGTGGTGCACCTGGCCCGCAGCACCTCGGGGCTGAAGCTCGCGGTGAAGGTCGTGCATGCCCAGTACGCCAAGGACCGTGAGTTCAGGGGCCGTTTCCGGCAGGAGGTGGCCGCCGCGCGCAAGGTCAGCGGCGCCTTCACCGCCCCCGTCGTGGACGCCGACCCCGAGGCCGAACGGCCCTGGATGGCCACCCTCTTCATTCCCGGCCCGACCCTTTCCGAGCACGTGAAGCGGAACGGGCCCATGCCTCCTGCCCAGTTGCGCCGGCTGATGGCCGGACTGGCGGAGGCATTGCGCGACATCCACCGGGTCGGCGTGGTGCACCGGGATCTCAAGCCGAGCAACGTACTGCTCGCCGAGGACGGTCCCAAGGTCATCGACTTCGGTATCTCCCGGCCGAAAGACAGCGAACTGCGGACCGAGACCGGGAAGTTGATCGGTACCCCGCCGTTCATGGCGCCGGAGCAGTTCCGGCGGCCGCGTGAGGTGGGGCCCGCCGCCGACATCTTCGCGCTCGGGTCGGTGCTGGTGCACGCGGCGACGGGACAGGGGCCGTTCGACTCCGACAGCCCGTACGTCGTCGCCTACCAGGTCGTGCACGACGAGCCCGACCTCACCGGCGTACCGGAGGAACTCGCTCCGGTGGTGCTGCGGTGCCTCGCCAAGGAGCCGGAGGACCGGCCGACGCCCGACGAACTGATGCGGGAACTGAGGTCGTTGTCCGCGTCGTACGACACGCAGGCGTTCATACCGGCACAACGGGTCGGGGTCGGCGACGGCGACTCACCGGAGGAGGAGTCGGCTGCCGCAGTAGCCGGACAGAAGGCGGGGAGGGCGCGGAGGACGACGCGGCGGCGCATGGCCGTCGCCGTCGGGACCGGTGTCCTGGCCCTGGGAGGTGTGGCCGCCTCGACGCTGTGGTTCGGGGGCGGCGATCCGACGCCGGTGGGCAGCACGGTGCACGGCTCCGCGGCGGCGTTCGAGGCGTGGCAGGCGGAGGCGGTGGCCAAGGGCGGTTCGGGGATGCCCCAGTGCGTCGCCGGTGCGGGGAAGCTGCTGTGCTTCCGGTCGGGTCTGGCCTTCGCCCTCGATCCGGCGGACGGCCGGCTGCTGTGGCGGCACAGGGTCGCGGACGAGCGTACGAGCGGCTCGCCGTACTTGTCCGGCGGCCTCCTGTTGCTGCCGACGTACGGCGGCCGGAAGGTGGAGGCGCTCGACCCCGCCTCGGGTGCGTCGCGCTGGAAGCAGGACATGCCCCCGAACCAGGTCATGGAGTTCACCAAGAGCATGCTGCTGGCCGTGGGCGCCAACGGGGTGATCACCGGCATGGACAGCAGGTCCGGCCACACCAGGTGGACCCTGCCCGTCTCGGATGGCGGCACGCCGTCCCTGAGTACGTTCGCCGGGGATCCCTTGGTGTACGCGGCCGGTACCGCCACCGACGGGACGGGCACCCAGGTCACCGCGCTGGATCCGGTCACCGGGGCCAAGCGCTGGAAGGTCAGGATGACGGGGGATCTGAGGCCGGTCGGGAGCGCGGGCGGGTCCCTCTTCCTGCTGTCCGTGGACACCACCGCAGGGGAGACGGACGCAGTGGTGCGCTACGCACCGGAGGCGCAGGCGACCCGCCGGGTGGCGCTGTCCGTTCCCCGGGTGGCTCCCGGTGCCACGGTGCGCGGCGATGTCGTCTATCTGCTGTCCGCCGGTGGCTCGCTGGAGGCCGTCGACCTGGAGAGCGGCAAACAGCTCTGGGAGCTGCAGACGTCGGTGAGCCGGGGGTCGGCGCCCGTGGCCGACGACCGGCACGTCTACTTCACCGCAGCCGACGGACGTCTGCTCGCCGTCGACAGACGCGGGGGAACCCTCGTCGGCCAGACCCCGGCGCGCCTCGGCACGAACGCCGGCCAGGTCACCGCCGCCCTGCCCGCCCCCCTGCTCCTCGACTCGCACGTCTGCGCCGCCGCCCCCGACGGCACCGTCTTCGCCGTGGACGCGGGGGATCCCGGCGGCTGGTAGCGGTGCCGGGAACAGAAGGGGCCGCCTCCCGATGGGAGGCGGCCCCTTGCCGCTTACGTCGGGTTTCAGCCCAGCTTCGTCACGTCGCGGACCGCGCCCTTGTCGGCGCTGGTGGCCATCGCGGCGTAGGCGCGCAGGGCCGCGGAGACCTTGCGGTCGCGGTTCTTCGGCGCGTAGACGCCACCCAGGGCCTGCTCGCGGCGGGACAGCTCGGCGTCGTCGACGAGGAGCTCGATCGTGCGGTTCGGGATGTCGATGCGGATGCGGTCGCCGTCCTCGACGAGGGCGATGGTGCCGCCGGAGGCCGCCTCCGGGGAGGCGTGGCCGATGGAGAGGCCCGAGGTGCCGCCGGAGAAGCGGCCGTCGGTGATCAGCGCGCAGGTCTTGCCGAGGCCGCGGCCCTTGAGGAAGGACGTCGGGTAGAGCATCTCCTGCATGCCGGGGCCGCCCTTGGGACCCTCGTAGCGGATCACGACGACGTCGCCGTCGGTGACCTGCTTGTTGAGGATCTTCTCGACGGCCTCTTCCTGCGATTCGCAGACGACCGCGGGGCCCTCGAAGGTCCAGATCGACTCGTCGACGCCGGCCGTCTTGACCACGCAGCCGTCCACGGCGAGGTTGCCCTTGAGGACCGCGAGGCCGCCGTCCTTGGAGTACGCGTGCTCGACGTTGCGGATGCAGCCCTCCGCCCCGTCCTCGTCCAGGGCCTCCCAGCGCTCGGACTGGGAGAACGCCTCGGCGGAGCGGACGCAGCCGGGGGCCGCGTGCCACAGTTCGACCGCCTCGGGCGACGGGGAGCCGCCGCGCACGTCCCAGGTCTTCAGCCAGTCCGCGAGGGAGGGGCTGTGGACGGAGTGCACGTCCTCGTTGAGGAGGCCGCCGCGGTGCAGTTCGCCGAGGAGGGCGGGGATGCCGCCGGCCCGGTGCACGTCCTCCATGTAGTACGTGCGGGTCTTGGCGACGTTCGGGGCGACCTTGGCGAGGCAGGGCACGCGGCGCGAGACCTCGTTGATCTCCTCCAGGCCGAAGGGGACGCCCGCCTCCTGGGCGGCGGCGAGCAGGTGGAGGATCGTGTTCGTGGAGCCGCCCATCGCGATGTCCAGGGCCATCGCGTTCTGGAACGCGGCGAAGGTCGCGATGTTCAGCGGCAGGACCGTCTCGTCGTCCTGCTCGTAGTAGCGGCGGGTGAGGTCCATCACCGTGCGGGCCGCGTCGACGTACAGCCGCTTGCGGGCCGTGTGGGTGGCCAGCACCGAGCCGTTGCCGGGGAGGGAGAGGCCGATCGCCTCCGTCAGGCAGTTCATCGAGTTGGCCGTGAACATGCCGGAACAGGAGCCGCAGGTCGGACAGGCGTTCTCCTCGATCTTGAGGACGTCCTCGTCGGAGACGTTCTCGTTCGCCGCCTCGACCATCGCGTCGATCAGGTCGAGGGTGCGGACCGTGCCGTCCACGAGGGTGGCGCGGCCGGCCTCCATGGGGCCGCCGGAGACGAAGACCGTCGGGATGTTCAGGCGCAGGGCGGCCATCAGCATGCCCGGGGTGATCTTGTCGCAGTTGGAGATGCAGACCAGGGCGTCGGCGCAGTGCGCCTCCACCATGTACTCGACACTGTCCGCGATCAGGTCGCGGGAGGGCAGGGAGTACAGCATGCCGCCGTGGCCCATCGCGATGCCGTCGTCGACGGCGATCGTGTTGAACTCGCGCGGGATGCCGCCAGCCTCCTTGATCGCCTCGGAGACGATCCGGCCGACCGGCTGGAGGTGGGTGTGGCCCGGCACGAACTCCGTGAACGAGTTCGCGACGGCGATGATCGGCTTGCGGCCGATGTCCGCACCCGGTACACCGGAGGCGCGCATAAGGGCGCGGGCGCCCGCCATGTTGCGGCCGTGGGTGACTGTGCGGGACCTCAGCTCGGGCATCGTCGCTCGCTCCTTCAGACAGATAGGGCTGCTGACGAGCGTACGCCCGTTGTTCAGGCCTCGGGACGAGGTGTCCGGAATGCGGGACGCGCGTCTCGCACGGACGGGGATCACGGGTCGGTGATCACGGGTCGGGGATCACGGGTCGAGGATCACGGGTCGGCTCATGGCCCGGTCAGATGTCCCTGCACCACCGGGGCGATTCTGGCCACGATCTGCTCCAGATCCGCGGACGCCAGCGGCTCCAGCTTGATCACGTAGCGCAGCATCGCGCAGCCCACCAGCTGCGCCGCGGCCAGCTCGGCCCGCAGCTCCCCGTCGGGGTGGCCCAGCTGCTCCGCGAGCCGGCGCAGCAGCTGGGCGGCGACCAGCCGGCGGAAGACGGCGGCGGCCGTCTCGTTGTTGACGGCGGAGCGGACGATCGCGAGGAGGGGCGTACGGGTGGTGGGGTTCTCCCAGATGCCGAAGATGAACCGGGTCAGCCGCTCGCCGACGCCGTCCAGCGGACCGTCGGCGACGGCGGCGGGCGCGTTGAGCGCGGGGGCGAAGGCGACCGCGATGGCGGCTTCGAAGATCTGTTCCTTGGTGCCGAAGTAGTGGTGGACCAGGGCGGAGTCGACCCCGGCGGCCTTGGCGATGCCCCGTACGGACGTCTTCTCGTAGCCGTGTTCGGAGAACTCCTCGCGGGCGGCGACGAGGATACGGTCCCGGGTGTCGGCCGACTCGGTACGCGGGGGGCGGCCGCGGCGCCGGGTACCCGCACCGTTTCCGGCCGGGATGCCGCTCACCTGCGGGGCACCTTCACCGCCGAGGCCAGGTGCAGGCGGGTGAAGGCCAGGGCCTCCGCCAGGTCGGCCTCGCGCTCCGCGCCGGACATCGCGCGCCGGGTGTTGACCTCGATCACGACATGCCCGTCGAAGCCGGTGACCGCGAGCCGCTCCAGCAGTTCGGCGCAGGGCTGGGTGCCGCGTCCGGGCACCAGGTGCTCGTCCTTGGCGGAGCCGCGGCCATCGGCGAGGTGGACGTGGCCGAGCCGCCCGCCCATGCGGTCCAGCATGGCGAGCGCGTCGACGCGGGACGTCGCGGCATGGCTGAGGTCGATCGTGAAGTGCCGGTAGTCGTCCTTGGTGACGTCCCAGTCGGGGGCGTAGGCGAGCATCTCGCGGTCGCGGTAGCGCCAGGGATACATGTTCTCCACCGCGAACCGCACGTCCGTCTCGTTCGCCATGCGCCAGATCCCCTCGACGAAGTCGCGGGCGTACTGGCGCTGCCAGCGGAACGGGGGGTGCACGACGACGGCGCTCGCGCCCAGCTTCTCGGCGGCGGCCCGGGCGCGCTGGAGCTTGACCCAGGGGTCGGTGGACCAGACGCGCTGGGTGATCAGCAGACAGGGGGCGTGAACGGCGAGGATCGGGATGCGGTGGTAGTCGCTCAGCCGGCGCAGGGCCTCGATGTCCTGGCTGACCGGGTCGGTCCAGACCATGACCTCCACGCCGTCGTAACCGAGGCGCGCGGCGATCTCGAAGGCCGTCGCCGTCGACTCCGGATAGACGGAGGCCGTGGAGAGCGCGACCTTCGCATCCGGGATGCGGACGACGTCCCTTGGGTTTGCCACGAGGGACAGGTTACGGGGTGGGGACCGGTGGACAGGCGGCGCCTGCCGGCCGTTGTGACGGGGGTCGCGTCGGCGGGTGCGGGGAGAGGGCCGGGCGGCCGGCTCGCCGTCGGAGCTTGCGGTGAGTCCGCGAGGGCGGCGCCGACGTGGTGGTCCGCGCAGTTCCTCCCCCAGCCTTCGGCCGGGGCACCCCGGGCCGGCGGACGGGGCGCTACACCGAACCCATGTGATCGAGGCGCCGCAGGATCACGCCTTCCCGCAGTGCCCACGGGCACACTTCCACGCTCTCCACCTCGAACAGGTCCATCGCGGCCTCCGCCACCAGTGCGCCCGCGACCAGCTGGCCCGACCGGCCCTCCGAGACTCCCGGGAGTGCGGAGCGCTGGGCCGTGGTCATCGCCGCCAGTTTCGGGACCCAGGTCTCCAGCGAGCCGCGCTTGAGTTCGCGCTGGACGTAGAGGCCTTCGGCGGAGCGGGCCGCGCCGGCGATGCGGGCCAGCTGCTTGAAGGTCTTGGACGTGGCGACCACGTGGTCGGGGGCGCCGAAGCGGCTGAACTCGCCGACCGTACGGGCGATCTCGGCGCGTACATGACGGCGCAGTGCCCGTATGTCGTCGGAGGACGGCGGGTCGCCGGGGAGCCACCCCGCGGTGAGCCGGCCGGCGCCGAGCGGCAGCGAGACGGCCGTGTCGGGCTCCTCGTCGATGCCGTACGCGATCTCCAGGGAGCCGCCGCCGATGTCAAGGACCAGCAGCTTTCCTGCGGACCAGCCGAACCAGCGGCGGACCGCGAGGAAGGTCAGGCGGGCCTCCTCGGCGCCGGTGAGGACTTGGAGCTCGACGCCGGTCTCGGCCTTCACGCGCGCGAGGACGTCGTCGGCGTTGCTGGCCTCGCGCACGGCGGAGGTGGCGAACGGCAGCAGGTCCTCGACGCCCTTGTCCTCCGCGGCCTGGAGGGCGCCGTGGACGACTCCGACCAGTTTCTCGATGCCGTCGGGGCCGATCGCTCCCTCGCCGTCGAGGAGTTGGGCAAGGCGCAGCTCCGCCTTGTGCGAGTGCGCCGGCAGCGGGCGCGCGCCGGGGTGCGCATCCACCACCAGCAGATGCACCGTGTTGGATCCCACGTCGAGGACACCGAGTCTCATGTACGGAACTGTACGGAACACTGCTGACAGGGGTCCCTGAGCAGTCCCCGGAGTGGCCTTCGGCGACTTACCCTGGACGGGTGCCAAAGACGAAAAAGACGAAGGACCACAAGGCCGCCAAATCAGCCGGCGGTTCTTCGCGGGCGAAGCCGCCGAAGCAGTCGAAGCCGCCGAAGACCGCCCTCGCCGCGGACGAGAAGGGTCTCGACTTCGCACGGGCCTGGGTGGAGTTCCCGGATCCGGCCGACGACGAGCAGGTGTTCCGCTGTGACCTGACCTGGCTGACCTCGCGCTGGAACTGCATCTTCGGCAGCGGCTGCCAGGGCATCCAGGCGGGCCGCGCGGACGACGGCTGCTGCACGCTGGGTGCGCACTTCTCCGACGAGGACGACGAGAAGCGGGTCGCCGAGCATGTGGCCAGGCTCACGCCGGAGATCTGGCAGCACCACGACGAGGGCACGCGGGGCGGCTGGATCTCGGAGGACGAGGAGGGCTCCCGCCAGACCCGCCCGTTCCAGGGCTCCTGCATCTTCCAGAACCGCCCCGGTTTCGCCGCCGGCGCCGGCTGTTCGCTGCACATCCTCGCGCTGCGGGAGGGCCGCGAGCCGCTGGAGACCAAGCCCGACGTCTGCTGGCAGCTCCCGATCCGCCGGACCTACGACTGGATCGACCGCCCCGACGACACGCGGGTCCTCCAGATCTCGATCGGTGAGTACGACCGCCGGGGCTGGGGTCCGGGCGGCCACGACCTGCACTGGTGGTGCACCTCGGCGACCTCGGCACACGGCGCGGGCGACCCGGTGTACGTCTCCTACCGCCCGGAGCTGACCGAACTGATGGGCAAGGCCGGCTACGACCGCCTGGCAGAGCTCTGCGAGGAACGCCTCGCTTCCCAGCTCCCCCTTCTGGCACCGCACCCGGCCGATCCGGTGGACTGACACCCCCTGGAGCGCCCTGTGACGGGCGCCGGGGGGAGGAACTGCGCGACCTGCCACCGCGCTGCCGCGGCGCCCGCCGGGTCCGTGGCCGCCTCTCAGCGCCCGCCTGGCTGACAGCAGGCCCCGCCGCACTCACGAAGCCGGCGGTGGGGTTTCGCTGCCGGGGTCGGTGGGTGAAGTCGGCGCCGTGGGGCTCGGGGTGCCGGAGTCCGTGGGGGTCGGGGTGGGCGAAGGCGAGCTCGGCGGGTCGGTGGGCGGCGCTGTCGGCTGGGTGGTCGGGGCGGTTGCCGTCGGTGTCGGTGCCGGCCTCCCCGCAGGGGGCGGTTTCGGTCCGCGGCGCGTCGGCGGAGCCATCCCGAAGCCGTCGATCGACACCACCGCTCCCGCCGGCGCCACCGCCACCCGCGCGCTCCAGTGCCCGGCCGGCTCCCGCAGGTGATCGACGTACACCTTGATCGTGAACGTCTCGCCCGGCCGGAGCGTTCCGGACGGCCTGGAGAAGTACAGCCAGCCCGCCGAGGTGGACACCGACCACCGCACCGCCGCGCCCCCGGACGCCGTGAGCGTGATCAGGGTCGTGTCGCCGTCGTTCGCGGCGGTCACGGCGAGGTGCGCGGCACCGACCTTCCTCCGGTCGGCTCCCGTGACGCCGATCACCTCCACCGACACGTCGGCCTTGCCGTCCTTGCCGATGCGCGGCCCGGGTCTGGTGCTGGCGTTGCCGGCGTTCTGGTAGCCCTTGCCCGTGTCGCCGTCGAGCGCGTCGGGTCCTGCGGCCTCCCGCGCGGTCACGGACGGCCCGTCGTGGCCCTCCCCCGGCGAGCCCCGGTAGGCCGCCCACAGGGCCAGCACCGGCGCGGCCACCACCGTGGCGACCACGGTCGTCGTGACGGCACGCGCGCGTAGCCGGTCGCGGCGGGCCGCGTGGTCCTTGGGGTCCATCGGGAAGCCGCGCCGGTCGAAGCGCGGGGAGGCGGCGCCACGCGCGCGTGGCTGGTGCGCCATGGCCACGTGCAGGGCCGCGCGGGGGGCCTCCAGGACGGGCAGCTCGGCGGGCGTGGTCATCGCGCCGGGCCACCGGCCGGGGGCGGCGCGCTCGGCGGTACGGCGGCAGCGCGGGCAGTCGTCGACGTGCCGGACCAGTTCGCGGCGCAGGGCGCTGCTGAGGACGAGCTGGCTGTCGCCGGTGAGGTGGGACACGCTCGGGCAGCCGCCGGTCTCGACGACGGCGAGGGCGGCTCGGGTGCGTTCGACCTCGCAGGCGGCGGAGGCGAGCAGCTCCCGGGCGCCGGCCAGGTCCATGCCGAGGACGGCGGCGACCTCGTGGGCGGCCAGGTGGTGGCGTACCGCGAGTTCGAGCGCCTCGCGCTGCTCCGGGGTGGTGCCGGCGGCTTCCGGCCAGGCGAGCAGCGCCAGTTCGCGGCGCCTCTCCTCCTGGGTGTCGGCGGGGACCACGGGGTCGGCGGCGGGGGCGGGGTGCCGGCCCGCCGCGTGGGAGGTCTGACGTTTCTGCTTGGCCTGGGCGAGCCCGCGCAGACAGGCCCAGCGGGCCAGCGCGTACAGCCAGGCCCTGCGGTCGCCGGCTGCCTCCGGGACGCGCTGGCCGCGCCGCTCGGCGAGGGCGAGGACGTCGCCGAGCGCGGTGGTGGCCGCGTCGTGGTCGCACAGCACCGAGAGGCAGTAGGTGAACAGCCCGTCCAGGTACGGCTCGTAGCGTGCCGGCGGGCGCTGCGCCAGCGCACGCGCCGCCGCACGATCACGCGCCGCCCGCACCTCCCGGTGTGCCCGGTGTGCGCCGGTCGTTCGGGCCGAGGTCTCCGCACTGCTGCTCATCACCCGTGCGACCGTAGGCGGCGCCGTATGCCCCCTTCTGGTGGCTTGAGCTCTTTTAATCCGTACGGGTGAAACGATCCCTCAATCGGGGACGGGAACCTGTTCTACCGTGGCTCGTTCCCGTCCCGGGGTGGCCGGGACCGGTCCACCCACACCTGTCACTCAGGCCACCGCGACCCCGCTGTCAGTGGCGGGGGCTACGGTTTCCGCATGGCTGCCCGTACCAAGACCTCGAAGGACCGCCCGTCCTACCGCTGCACCGAGTGCGGCTGGCAGACGGCCAAGTGGCTCGGCCGGTGTGCCGAGTGCCAGGCGTGGGGGACGATCGAGGAGTACGGCGCGCCCGCGGTCCGGACGACGGCACCCGGCCGGGTCACCACCTCCGCCGTGCCCATCGGCCAGGTCGACGGCCGGCAGGCCACCGCCCGCCCCACCGGCGTCCCGGAGCTGGACCGCGTCCTCGGCGGCGGCCTGGTCCCCGGTGCGGTGGTGCTGCTCGCCGGCGAGCCCGGCGTCGGCAAGTCCACCCTCCTGCTCGACGTGGCCGCCAAGTCGGCCAGCGACGAGCACCGCACGCTCTACGTCACCGGCGAGGAGTCGGCGAGCCAGGTCCGGCTGCGCGCCGACCGCATCGGCGCCATCGACGACCACCTCTACCTCGCCGCCGAGACCGATCTGGCCGCTGTCCTCGGCCACTTGGACGCGGTGAAGCCGTCGCTGCTGATCCTGGACTCGGTGCAGACCGTCGCCTCCCCCGAGATCGACGGTGCGCCCGGCGGCATGGCCCAGGTCCGCGAGGTGGCCGGCGCCCTCATCCGCGCCTCGAAGGAGCGGGGCATGTCCACGCTCCTCGTGGGCCACGTCACCAAGGACGGCGCGATCGCCGGACCACGCCTCCTGGAACACCTCGTGGACGTCGTCCTGCACTTCGAGGGCGACCGGCACGCCCGGCTCCGCCTGGTCCGGGGCGTCAAGAACCGCTACGGCGCCACGGACGAGGTCGGCTGTTTCGAGCTGCACGACGAGGGCATCACGGGCCTCGCCGACCCGAGCGGACTCTTCCTGACCCGCCGTGCCGAACCGGTCCCGGGCACCTGCCTGACCGTCACCCTGGAGGGCCGCCGCCCGCTGGTCGCCGAGGTCCAGGCGCTGACCGTGGACTCGCAGATTCCGTCCCCGCGCCGGACCACGTCCGGCCTGGAGACCTCCCGGGTGTCCATGATGCTGGCGGTGCTGGAGCAGCGCGGCCGGATCAGCGCGCTCGGCAAGCGGGACATCTACTCCGCGACGGTCGGCGGGGTGAAGCTCTCCGAGCCCGCCGCCGACCTGGCCATCGCCCTCGCCCTGGCCTCCGCCGCCAGCGACACCCCGCTCCCGAAGAACCTGGTCGCCATCGGTGAGGTCGGCCTCGCGGGCGAGGTCAGACGGGTCACCGGGGTCCAGCGCAGGCTCGCGGAGGCACACCGGCTCGGCTTCACGCACGCCCTCGTACCGGGCGATCCCGGCAAGATCCCGGCGGGCATGAAGGTCCTGGAAGTGGCCGACATGGGGGACGCGCTGCGGGTGCTGCCACGCTCCCGTCGCCGAGAGGCCCCACGGGAGGCAGAGGAGCGCCGGTAGACTTTGCCCTGGTCTCGCCCGTCCGTACGAACCGAGTGCGGGGACGGCAGCGCCTCAGAACCTGCGACCGGAGGAGTGCAGTGGCAGCCAACGACCGGGCAGGAGCTCCCGGAAAGTCCGGTGGGAGTGCCGGTACCGATGGCCTGATGCGCGCCTCGCTGAGCGCCGTGGCTCCGGGCACGTCCATGCGGGACGGCCTGGAGCGGGTCCTCCGCGGCAACACGGGCGGACTCATCGTCCTCGGCTTCGACAAGACGGTCGAGTCGATGTGCACGGGCGGATTCGTCCTGGATGTCGAGTTCACGGCGACCCGGCTGCGCGAGCTGTGCAAGCTCGACGGCGGCATCGTGATCTCCTCCGACCTGTCGAAGATCCTCCGGGCGGGCGTGCAGTTCGTGCCCGACGCGACGATCCCCACGGAGGAGACCGGCACCCGCCACCGCACGGCGGACCGCGTCTCCAAACAGGTCGGGTTCCCGGTGGTCTCGGTCTCCCAGTCCATGCGGCTGATCGCGCTGTACGTCGAGGGCCAGCGCCGCGTCCTGGAGGACTCGGCGGCGATCCTGTCCCGCGCGAACCAGGCGCTGGCGACCCTGGAGCGGTACAAGCTCCGCCTGGACGAGGTCGCGGGGACGTTGTCGGCGCTGGAGATCGAGGACCTGGTGACGGTCCGGGACGTGTCCGCCGTCGCCCAGCGTCTTGAGATGGTCCGCCGGATCGCCACGGAGATCGCGGAGTACGTGGTCGAACTGGGCACCGACGGGCGGCTGCTCGCCCTGCAGCTGGACGAGCTGATCGCCGGGGTGGAGCCCGAGCGCGAGCTGGTGGTCCGGGACTACGTCCCCGAGCCGACGGCGAAGCGCTCCCGCACGGTCGACGAGGCGCTGTCCGAGCTGGACGCCCTGAGCCATGCGGAGCTGCTCGAACTGCCGACGGTGGCACGGGCCTTGGGGTACACCGGGTCGCCGGAGGCGCTGGACTCGGCGGTGTCGCCGCGCGGCTTCCGGCTGCTGGCGAAGGTGCCGCGGCTGCCGGGGGCGATCATCGACCGGCTGGTCGAGCACTTCGGTGGCCTGCAGAAGCTGCTCGCCGCGAGCGTGGACGATCTGCAGACCGTGGACGGCGTCGGCGAGGCCCGGGCCCGGAGCGTGCGCGAGGGTCTGTCGCGGCTGGCGGAGTCTTCGATCCTCGAGCGGTATGTCTGATTCAGCCGACTAACTCGGGGCGTTGCGTTGTTGGCGGCTGCGGACTGGTGGGGGCTGGTCGCGCAGTCCCTCCCCCAGCCTTCGGCCGGGGGTACCCCCGGCGCCCCTTCGGGGCGCGCTGCCCAACCGTCTCTCATATAGCCGCGGGCAGTCGTGCCTCCCCCAGTGCCTTAAGGGCCTGGGAGGTGCCCCCAGGGCGGCACGGGTGGGCGCGGCGGCACCCTGCAAGCGCCGGTAAGCGTCCCCACCCCCGCCCGGCTCCCGCCGCCTGCTGCTAGTGCCGCAACAGGCAACGTTCGCCCCGTCACGACGCCCGGCACGCACTCTCGCCGCACCGGCCGAAAGCCCAAGTACATCCAGTACGAGGACTTCCGGCCGGCACGCCGAGAGCACGCACCGGACGCCGCTCCTTGACGGGCAAACGTTGCCTGCCGCGGCTCTAGTCCGCCGCGAGCACGAAGGACGCCTGGGCCTTGGCGTACTCCGGCGCCTCGGCCTCCAGCAGGTACGTGCCCGCCCCGGCCGACCCCGCAGGAGGCGTCGCGCACTGGGGGGCGCTCGGCTTCCGGTCCCACTTCAGGGTGTACGTGATGCTGCTCCCGGACGGCACCCGGTACCACCGGCTCCCCGCCGACTTCGGGCAGTCCGCCGACGACCAGTAGGTGTCGTCCGCGCTGGCCTGCGTGATGGTCAGCACCGCGTTCTTCGGCCCGAGGTCGATCTTGCAGTCGCTGGACGACGTGTTCTTCGCGGTGAGCTCGAAGGTCGGCGTCTGCTCGGGCGAGTAGGAGTTGTGCAGGCTCCGCAGCGTCAACGCCACCGAGCCGGCTGTGCAGTTGGGCAGCGAGGAGGTCCCCGGCAGCGAGGCGACCGTACCGCCGGACCCGGACGTCACGTCGCCCCCCGAGCCGGTGGAACCGCCCGAACCGCCCGAGCCACCCGACGTGCCGCCACCCGAGCCGCCCGAACTCCCGCCGTCGCCACCGGAACCGGAAGCCGAACCGGAACTCGCACCGGAGCTCGAACCGGAACCGCCCCCCGAAGCGCCCCCGCTCGACCCGTCCCGGCCGCCCGGCGCCTGGCTGATCGCGGGTCCGCTGCCGGAGGGTCCCGGCGTGATCGTGGACACGGGATTCTTGCCGTTCGCCCCGTTGTCGCCCTTCTTGCCGCCTCCGCCGCCCGACGTGACGATCCAGACGATCAACAGCGCCAGCAGGGCGACCACGGACACCATGACGACCCTCCGTCGCCAGTAGATGGAGGAGGGAAGCGGCCCGACCGGATTGCGCAGAGATCCCACGGCGCAAACTGTACGAGAGATCCGTGCAGTTCCTCGCCCCACCCGCCGCCCAGACCTCAACTTTTCCGGATCATCATTTCGGCAACTCCCGTCGGCGCGGCCACCCTTCGCCGCGAGGGGCGTCAAGCCCGAACCCGCCGCGCCCGCGCCGCGAACCACGTCCACCCCACCCGTCGCCGGACGTGGCAGGATCGGAAGGGCCATGACTGAGAAGCTTCACACCCCTGTGATCGCCTGGTTCGACGCCCACGCCCGCGACCTCCCCTGGCGCCGCCCGGAGGCGGGCCCGTGGGGTGTGATGGTCAGCGAGTTCATGCTGCAGCAGACCCCGGTGAACCGGGTCCTGCCCGTGTACGAGCAGTGGCTGGCCCGCTGGCCGCGCCCCGCCGACCTCGCCGCGGAGGCGCCCGGCGAGGCGGTCCGCGCCTGGGGCCGGCTCGGCTACCCGCGCCGTGCCCTGCGGCTGCACGGCGCCGCCGTCGCCATAACGGAACGGCACGGCGGGGACGTACCGACGGATCACGCGCAGCTGCTCGCGCTGCCGGGCATCGGCGAGTACACCGCCGCCGCGGTGGCCTCGTTCGCGTACGGGCAGCGGCACGCCGTGCTGGACACCAATGTGCGGCGGGTGTTCGCGCGGGCGGTGACCGGTGTGCAGTATCCGCCGAACGCCACCACCGCCGCCGAGCGCAAGCTCGCCCGCGAGCTGCTGCCGCAGGACGAGAAGACCGCCGCCCGCTGGGCCGCCGCCTCGATGGAGCTGGGCGCGCTGGTGTGCACGGCGAAGAACGAGACGTGCCAGCGGTGCCCGATCGCCGGGGAGTGTGCCTGGCGGCTGGCGGGCAAGCCCGAGCACGCGGGGCCGCCGCGGCGCGGGCAGACGTACGCCGGTACCGACCGGCAGGTGCGCGGCAAATTGCTGGCCGTCCTGCGGGAGGCGCACGTGCCGGTGCCGCAGACGGTGCTCGACCGGGTGTGGCACGAGCCGGTACAGCGGGCCCGCGCGCTGGACGGGCTGGTCTCGGACGGCCTGGTGGAGCCGCTCGCGGGTGACCTGTACCGGCTGCCGCTGAGCTGACGTACAGGCACATCACAGGCGGCGGGGCTCTGTTACGGCCCTGCCGGCCCGTCAAATCACCGCATAGTGGGGCATAAGCGTGCGCCCGCTTACCCCGAACCTACTTCCGTTACACAACCGACGGACAGCCGATTGCTAGCCGCAGGCTGCTCCGCACAGCCCCGTGACAACGGGTCCGTAGCTTCGTTTCTGTGCCCGCCAGGACCGCGGGACGACAGGAACTCAGACTCAGGGCCGGGGAAAACGGGGATCGGGAGGCGGTTGATCATGGCGCAGGGCGAGGTGCTCGAATTCGAGGAGTACGTCCGCACTCGACAGGACGCGCTGCTGCGCAGCGCCCGCCGGCTCGTCCCGGACCCGACGGACGCGCAGGACCTGCTGCAGACGGCGCTGGTCCGGACGTACGGCCGCTGGGAGACCATCGAGGACAAGCGGCTCGCGGACGCCTACCTGCGCCGGGTCATGATCAACACGCGGACCGAGTGGTGGCGGGCCCGGAAGCTGGAGGAGGTCCCGACCGAGCAGCTGCCCGACGCGTGCGTGGAGGACTCCACCGAGCAGCACGCGGACCGCGCTCTCCTCATGGACATCATGAAGGTGCTGGCTCCGAAGCAGCGCAGTGTCGTGGTGCTGCGACACTGGGAGCAGATGTCCACGGAGGAGACGGCCGCCGCCCTCGGCATGTCGGCCGGAACGGTCAAGAGCACGCTGCACCGGGCGCTCGCCCGGCTCCGCGAGGAGCTGGAGTCACGCGACCTCGACGCACGCGCGCTGGAGCGTGAGGAGCGGGAGCGTTGCGCGGCCTGACCGGCACGGGTTCCAGCAGGGGCCCCGCGAGTGCACAGGCGGTGATCACGGCGACGGCCGTGCTCGCCGCCGTCGCCCTTTTCGCCGCGGCCTGCGGCACCGGCGGCACCGGAGCCCGTGACGAGGGTCCGGCGCACGCCGGCTCGGTCGCGCCCGCCCCGGCCGCCAAGGCACCCTCACCCAACCCGTCGCAGACGTACGAGAAGGTCGACGCGGTCGCCCTGGTGAAGGCCGACCCGGCCGTCTCGGCCACGGTGAAGCGGGACCTGAAGCCGTGCTCGGGCGACGAGTACCCCATCGACGTGACGTACGGCGAGCTGACCGGCGGCCCGGTCGAGGACATCGTCGTGAACGTACTGACCTGCGGGGACGCGGTCGGGGTCGGGGCGTATGTGTACCGCAGGGAGAGCGGCGCGTACAAGAACGTCTTCAAGGCCGAGGAGTCCCCGGTCTACGCGGAGATGGACCGGGGCGACCTGAGCGTGACCAAGCAGGTGTACGAGAAGGGCGACCCGGTGTCGAGCCCCTCCGGCGAGAACGTGATCACCTACAGCTGGTCCGGAGGACGCTTCGTCCAGGAGGACTTCCACCACACCGACTACGGCAACGCGGCCGGCAGCGGCGACGACCCCACCCCGATGCCCTCCCCGGCCAACTGAACCAGCGGAAGCCGCCGCACCCGCCGTACCCACTTGATCCCCCCACCGACCACCGACCACCGAGAGAGCCGGGATGGCAGACCAGACCCACGTGCTGTTCGTCGAGGACGACGACGTCATCCGCGAGGCCACCCAGCTCGCCCTGGAGCGGGACGGCTTCGCGGTCACCGCCATGCCCGACGGCCTGTCGGGCCTGGAGGCATTCCGCGCCGACCGGCCCGACATCGCCCTGCTGGACGTGATGGTCCCGGGCCTGGACGGGGTGAGCCTGTGCCGGCGCATCCGTGACGAGTCGACCGTCCCGGTGATCATGCTGTCGGCGCGGGCCGACTCGATCGACGTGGTGCTGGGCCTGGAGGCGGGCGCCGACGACTACGTGACCAAGCCGTTCGACGGGGCCGTCCTGGTCGCCCGGATCCGGGCGGTGCTGCGCCGCTTCGGGCACGCGAGCGGCGGCGAGAAGCCGCGCGAGGACGCCGCGGAGGTGACCGGCGGCCTGCTCACCTTCGGCGACCTGGAGATCGACACCGAGGGCATGGAGGTGCGCCGGGCCGGGCAGCCGGTCGCGCTGACGCCCACCGAGATGCGGCTGCTCCTGGAGTTCTCCTCGGCGCCGGGGACCGTGCTCTCCCGCGACAAGCTGCTCGAACGCGTCTGGGACTACGGCTGGGGCGGGGACACCCGCGTCGTCGACGTCCACGTGCAGCGGCTGCGCACCAAGATCGGCCAGGACCGGATCGAGACGGTCCGTGGTTTCGGCTACAAGTTGAAGGCCTGAGCGAGGCGGTCATGCGGGGGTTCTCCAGCCGGTACCGGGGTCCGGGGTTGCGCACCGGACTCAGATGGAAGCTGAGCGCGGCGATCGCGATGGTCGGCGCGCTGGTCGCGATCGCGCTGAGCCTGGTGGTGCACAACGCCGCCCGGGTCTCGATGCTGGACAACGCGCGCGAGCTGGCCAACGAGCGGCTGCAGATCGGCCAGCGCAACTACGAGCTGTACGGGAGGGCGAACTTCCCCGACGTCAAGGTCGACGACCCCCGGCTGCCGCCCGCCCTGCGCGAGCGGGTCGAGGCGGGGCGCCGGGCGACCGACGTCGTCGACCACGGCAGCGGCGCGCCGGACATCTGGGCCGCGGTGCAGGCCAAGGACGGGCGGGTGCTGTCCCTGCACAGCACGTTCGCCAACCGCAGCAGCAACGTGCTGAAGGACCTCGACCAGGCCCTCGTCATCGGCTCCATCGCGGTCGTCCTCGGCGGCAGCGCGCTCGGCGTGCTGATCGGCGGGCAGCTCTCGGTCCGGCTGCGCAAGGCGGCGGCCGCGGCCAACCAGGTCGCCCAGGGCGAGCCGGACGTGCGGGTGCGGGAGGCGATCGGCGGTGTCGTACGGGACGAGACCGACGACCTGGCGCGGGCCGTCGACGCCATGGCGGACGCGTTGCAGCAGCGCCTCGAGGCCGAACGGCGGGTGACGGCCGACATCGCGCACGAGCTGCGTACGCCGGTGACCGGCCTGCTCACGGCGGCCGAGCTGCTGCCGCCCGGCCGTCCGACCGAACTGGTCCTGGACCGGGCGAAGGCGATGCGCACCCTCGTCGAGGACGTGCTGGAGGTGGCCCGCCTCGACAGCGCGTCCGAGCGGGCCGAGCTGCAGGACATCATGCTGGGCGAGTTCGTGGCCCGGCGGGTGGCCGCCAAGGACCCGGAGATCGAGGTGCGGGTGGTGCACGAGTCGGAGGTCACCACCGACCCGCGCCGGCTGGAGCGAGTGCTGTTCAACCTGCTCGCCAACGCGGCCCGGCACGGCAAGCCGCCCATCGAGGTGACCGTCGAGGGCCGGGTCATCCGGGTCCGCGACCACGGCCCCGGCTTTCCCGAGAAGCTCCTCGCGGAGGGGCCGAGCCGCTTCCGCACCGGCAGCGAGGACCGGGCCGGCCAGGGCCACGGCCTCGGCCTGACCATCGCGGCGGGCCAGGCCCGGGTCCTGGGCGCCCGCCTGACCTTCCGCAACATCCGCCCGGCCGGGGCACCCGCGCACATCCCGGCCGAGGGCGCGGTGGCCGTCCTGTGGCTCCCGGAGCACGCCCCGACGGCCACCGGCAGCTACCCGATGCTCCCGGGGCCGACCCAGACGGGGAGCCGCTGACGCTCAGGCGGAGGCCCCGAGTCACTCTCAGGTGGTGGCCAGGAGTGACTCTCAGGTGGGGGCCACGAGGAGTTCCTCGCCGCGGGACGGGCGGAGTCCGTCGGTGCGGCCGGCGAAGCAGCGGTCGGCGAGTTCCTCCGCCGGGACATGGCGGGTCTCCCGCCGGGACATGGCGGGTCTCCCGGAAGCCGGCCTCGCGGGCCATCGCCGCCTGGGTCCGCCGGGTCGCCTCGACGTCCGTGTCCGGCCGAGCCGCAGCCCGACCTCGTCCTCGATCCCGATGACGTGCGGCGGCGCGTCGGCCGCGGGTGCGGTGCCCGCCACAGCGCGGTGCGGACGGCGGTGTGGTCGGGCCCGGGCTCCGCCGGCAGGCTCAGAACTCCTTGGAGAAGTCGAGCTCTTCGCTGCGCTCGGTCAGCGAGTACCAGTTGCCGTTGTCGTCGCGGAAGATCGCCTCGATGCCGTACGGCCGTTCCTTGGGTTCCTGGACGAACTCGACGCCCCGCGCCCGGAACGTCTCGTAGTCGCCGCGGCAGTCGTCCGTGCGGAAGGCGCCGGCCCCCATGACCCCCTTGGCGACCAGCCGGCGCAGCGCCTCGGCGGACTCGGGGTCGAGGCCCGGCCCGTCCAGGCGCATCAGGGCGAGTTCGACACCGGGCTGTTCCTTGGCGCCGACGGTGATCCACCGCATGTCGCCCATCGCGATGTCGTCGCGCACCTCGAAGCCGAGCTTCTCGGTGAAGAAGGCCTTGGTGCGCTCCTGGTCGAAGGTCCACACGGTGGTGATGGCCAGGCCCTGGATCATGGGTCCGCTCTCCTGCCTGCCCGGTCTCGGCCTCAGCCGCCGGACGGTCGCTGTTCCTGTCCGTCACGGTAGGCAGTGGGGTCCGGCGCGCGCTTCTCGGAAGTTGCGCTTCTGACCGGGAACCCGCCGGCCCAGAGCAGGGCGTAGCAGCCGGGGATGAGCGAGGCGCCGCGGCCGACGTGCTCGGTCCGGTACTCGGTGGGGCTGAGCCCGGTGCGGGCCTTGAACCCCGCCGAGAAGGTGCCGAGGCTGCTGAAGCCGACCAGGTGGCAGATCTCGGTGACGCTGAGGTCCGCGCTGCGGAGCAGCTCCTCCGCCCGCTCGATCCTGCGGTGCGTCAGGTACTGGCCGGGGGTCTCGCCGTATGCCGCCTTGAAGGCGCGCAGGAAGTGGTACCGCGAGTACCCGGCGTGCGCGGCGACCGCGTCGAGGTCCAGGGCCGGATCGGCCCAGTCCCGGTCCATGGCGTCCTTGGCGAGGCGCAGCTGCCGCAGTTTGTCCACGCCGTCAATTCTCGGCCCGGGAACGAGGAAGCGGGGGCCCGGGGGCAGCAGCCCCCGGAACCACCCGCAGCCGGTCTCAGATCGCCTCGACCGCCGGCATCGGCGCCGCCTCGTCCGCCTTCGTCGGCCCGCCCCGCAGGGGGACCTCCTTCACGAAGACCGCCGCCACCAGCACCAGCACGGCGATCACGGAACCGAGCAGGAACGCCGAGTGGGTACCAGCCGACACCGCGTGCTGGTACGCCTCGCGCGCCGCCGCCGGCAGCTTCGCCAGGCTCTTCGCGTCCAGCTGCGCCGACTGCTCGGTGATCTTGGAGCCGAGCGAGCCGGCCCGCTCGGCCATGACGGCCTTGACGCGGTCGTTGAAGATCGCGCCCATGATGGCGACGCCGAAGGAGGAGCCGAGCGTACGGAACAGGGTGGTGGACGAGGACGCGACGCCCATGTCCCTCATCTCCACGCTGTTCTGCGCGACCAGCATGGTGATCTGCATCAGGCAGCCCATGCCGAGGCCGACGACGGCCATGTACACGCCGGAGATGAACCGGGTGGTGTCCGTGTCCATGGTGGACAGCAGGTACAGGCCGATGGCCAGCAGCACGCCGCCCACGAGGGGGAAGATCTTGTAGCGGCCGGTGCTGGTGGTGACCCGGCCGGCGACCATCGAGGTCACCAGCATCGCGCCGAGCATCGGGAGCAGCAGCAGACCGGAGTTGGTGGCGGACGCGCCCTGCACGGACTGCTGGTAGAGCGGCAGGAACAGCGTGGCGCCGAACATCACGAAGCCCACGATGAAGCCGATGATCGACATCAGGGTGAAGTTGCGGCTGCGGAAGATGTGCAGCGGCAGGACCGGCTCGGCGGCCTTGGTCTGCCAGAAGACGAAGCCGATCAGGGCGACGACGCCGATGGCGATCAGTTCCATGATCCGCGCGGACGTCCAGGCGTACTGGGAGCCGCCCCAGGTGGTGACCAGCACGATCGAGGTGATGCCGAGGGTCAGCAGCGCGGCGCCGAGATAGTCGATGCGCGTCTTGTTCCGCTTCTTCGGCAGGTGCAGCACGGCGCTGACGGCGGCCAGCGCGACCACGCCGAGCGGCAGGTTGATGTAGAAGGCCCAGCGCCAGCCCCAGTTGTCGGTGATGGTGCCACCGACCAGCGGACCGCCGATCATGGCGAGCGCCATGACGCCGGCCATCATGCCCTGGTACTTGCCGCGCTCACGGGGCGGCACGAGGTCGCCGATGATCGCCATGACGCCGACCATCAGGCCGCCGGCGCCGAGGCCCTGGACGGCCCGGAACCCGATCAGCTGGCCCATGTCCTGGGCCATGCCGCTGAGCGCGGAGCCGATCAGGAAGATGACTATGGAGGTCATGAAGGCGCCCTTGCGCCCGTACATGTCACCGAGCTTGCCCCAGAGCGGCGTGGCCGCCGCGGTGGCGAGGGTGTACGCGGTCACGACCCACGACAGGTGCTCCAGACCGCCCAGCTCGCCCACGATGGTCGGCATCGCGGTGCCCACGATCATGTTGTCGAGCATCGCGAGCATCATCGCGACCATGAGCGCGAGCATCACGACCCGTACGCTCTTGGGCTCCTTCTCCGGCACCGCGACCGCTGCCGGCGCCTCCGGTGTTTCCTGGCCGGTCTCGGCCGCCTGGGTGTCCGCCATCTCTCCCACTCCCCCTGGCGACAGCTACTTACTTGCCGCCCGGCTAGTTCAGTACACTCGGAAGTTAGACCCGTTGCTAGCCGGGCGTCAAGTAAGTTTACTAGCCGGGCGGCAAGCAAGTTTTCGCGGGAGTACGAGGAGTAAGAGGATGAGCGTCACCATGGACGGCACCAAGCAGCAGCGCCGCGGGAACACCCGCCAGCGCATCCAGGACGTGGCGCTCGAACTCTTCGCCGAGCAGGGCTACGAGAAGACCTCCCTGCGGGAGATCGCCGAGCACCTCGACGTGACCAAGGCGGCCCTGTACTACCACTTCAAGACCAAGGAAGAGATCCTGGTCAGCGTCTTCGAGGACCTGACGCGGCCGATCGAGGACCTGATCGAGTGGGGCAAGGGTCAGCCGCACACCCTGGAGACCAAGCAGGAGATCATACGGCGCTACCACGCGGCGCTGGGCGACGCCGAACCGCTGTTCCGGTTCATGCAGGAGAACCAGGCGACGGTCCGTGAGCTGAGGATCGGCGACACCTTCAAGGACCGGATGCGCGGCCTGCGGAACATCATCATCGACCCGGACGCGGCGCTGACCGACCAGATCCGCTGCATCAGCGCGCTCTTCACGCTGCACGCCGGCATGTTCGTGATGCAGGACATCGAGGGCGACCCCCAGAAGAAGCGCGAGGCCGTCCTGGAGGTCGCCGTGGACCTGGTGACCCAGGCCCACCGGGGCACGCACCCCGCGTGACCGCTCCTTAGAGGGTCACGCCCTTGGCGCGCAGGAAGGCGACGGGGTCGACCGCGGAGCCGTAGTTCGGGGTCGTACGGATCTCGAAGTGCAGGTGCGGGCCGGAGGAGTTGCCGGTGTTGCCGGAGCGGGCGATGTGCTGACCGGTCCTGACGATCTGGCCGACCCGGACGTCGATGCGGGACAGGTGGGCGTACTGCGAGTACTGGCCGTCGCCGTGCTTGACGACGATGGCGTTGCCGTACGCGGGACCGTCGCCGGCGCCGTTGCCGCCGGCCTTGACGACGGTGCCGCCGTGCGCCGCGACGACATCGGTGCCGCTCGGCACCGCGAAGTCCTGACCGCTGTGCCGGGCGGACCACATGCCGCCGGCCTGGTTGAAGGTCGCGGAGAGCGTGTACTTCTTCACCGGGTCGACCCAGGCGGCGGCGCTCGACGTGGCGGCCGACGCGACCCCCGACCCCACCACGGCCGTGACCCCGGCACCGGCGGCCAGAACGGCGGCCCGCCTGCGGAGCGAGGACGTACGGGGGCAACGGAGAGCAGCGCGCAGGGACATCGGAACCTCGTGGAGTAGACGACAGGACCCCCCTCCGGCGGCACCGGCCCACGGGGGCGGCCGCCGAACGGGGCATCTCTTGGTAACCCGGAGGTCCGTAAACGCTCAAACCGCTCTTCTACGACGTTCTCTAGTAAACAGCCCCAGAATTGACCGTTTCTTGACACACGCCATGCCGACAGGGCAAGCCCTGCCCCGCGTCGACACCCGTCCCTGATTCCAGGAGGAAAGTCCCTGTTCCTCCCGGTAGGCGAATCCACTATCCGCCCTAGTAACGGACATTTCGCCCGTGCGGTATGTCACCCACGAGGGCCGCCCCCGACCCCCGCGGACCCCCGGACGGCGAGTGCGGCGAAATCGGCCGTCACCCCGAGCGGAATGCGCCGGCCCCACGGCCGTCGCGCCGCCACCGGGACACCGTGCACCGATACGACGCACACCACTAGCGCCCTACCCGCCAGTAACCCTATGGTTCCCCGCACGCCATCTGCCCCACTCATCATGCCCCTGACACCACTGCCATGACGTGAGCCATGACGTGAGAGGACACCCCGCCCCGATGACCACAGGCACCTGGACCCGCCGCATGTCCGTCACCGCCGTCTCCGTGGCCGCCCTCGCCGGACTGGCCGCGCCGGCCCAGGCCGCGACGGAGAGCAGCTCCGCCACGGTCGACTACGCCACCTGGCAGCAGGACTGCCAGTCTGTGATGGACCAGGCCCTGCCCTACCTGAAGCAGCGCATCGCCGCCGCCGAGCCGGGCCAGAAGCAGGCGATCGTCTTCGACATCGACAACACCACGCTGGAGACCGACTTCGGCTTCAGCTACCCCCAGCCGGCCAACAAGCCGGTGCTGAACGTCGCCAAGTACGCCCAGGAGCACGGCGTCTCCCTGTTCTTCGTCACCGCCCGCCCCGGCATCATCTACCTGCCCACCGAGTACAACCTCGAACACGACGGCTACCAGGTCTCCGGCCTCTACGCCCGCGGCTTCCTCGACCTCTTCAAGGACGTCGCCGCCTACAAGACCGCCCAGCGCGCCGACATCGAGAACAAGGGCTACGACATCATCGCGAACATCGGCAACAGCGCCACCGACCTCTCGGGCGGCCACGCCGACAAGACGTTCAAGCTGCCCGACTACAACGGCCAGTTGTCGTAGTCCGCCGCTAGTGCCGCAACAGGCAACGTTCGCCCCGTCACGACGCCCGGCACGCACTCTCGCCGCACCGGACGGAAGCCCAAGTACATCCAGTACGAGGACTTCCGGCCGGCACGCCGAGAGCACGCACCGGACGCCGCTCCTTGACGGGCAAACGTTGCCTGCCGCGGCACTAGGCTCCATCCGTTCGCAGAGACGCACGGGGGTGGCGGATGGAGCCGACGGTACTGGGCGGGAAGCTGGCGTCGAGCCTGATGGGCCCGCTCCTGAAGAAGCTCTTCGTGGCGGACGGGCCGGGCGCGGGGCTGGTGGACAGGCCGGTGCGGCTGAAGAGCCTGGTGTCCTTCCGCGGCGAGAAGCGCGCACTGGTCGAGAAGGACGTGCACAAGCTCGCCGAGCATCTGGTCCGGCAGGCATTCGACTCACCCGGTGAGCCGCCCTTCCGGGCCGGAGAGCAGATCGCGGTCGCCGACGCACTGGCCCGCAGACTGCTCGCCCTCGGCGATCTCGACATGGACGACGTCCAGGCCGTACGACTGGGCCACGTCGATCTGGCCGCCCGGCTGCAGTCCGCGGCGTCCGCGCCCGACGGCCTCTCCTCCGACGCCTGCTACTTCCTCGACTCCGCGACGGAGTGGGCCTGCCTCCAGATCCTGGAGTTCTTCACTCGCCGCTCCACCTTCGTGGCCCGCACACTCGTCGAGCAGACCCGAGCCCAGGCCGAACTCATGGCCAGGATCGATGAGCTGCTCGCCCGCACCCCCCGCCCCGACGCCCGCGACGCCGCCTTCGAACGCCGCTACCGCTCCTACGTCGCCGACCGCCACAACCACATCACCATCTACGGCATCGACCTGCGCGACTCCCCCGACCGCTGGCCGCTCGAAGTGGCCTACCTGAGCCTGGAGGCGACCTCCACCGAGGACCGCACTGTCCCCGAGGACGGCCCCGGTCCGGCCCCCGTCACCTTCCAGCTGCCCGCCGACGAGGCCCTCCTCGCCCACGACCGGGTCCTGTTGCGCGGCGACGCCGGCTCGGGCAAGACGACGCTGGTCCAGTGGCTGGCGGTGACGGCGGCCCGCGAGGGGGCGCACGTCCCGTACCTCCTGCCGCTGCGCACCCTGATCCGCGGTGCCGGTGCCTTTCCCGCCCCCGCCGCCTTCCTGACCACGGTGGACTGCCCGCTGTCCGCCCCGGAGGGCTGGGCGGAACGCGTCCTGTCGGCGGGTCGCGGGCTGATCCTCGTCGACGGTCTGGACGAAATCCCCGACGCCGACCGCAACCGCGCCCGTGACTGGCTCCGCTCCCTCATCCACTCCTTCCCGGGCAACCGCTGGCTGCTGACCTCCCGCCCCACCGCGGTCCGCTCCGACTGGCTCGGCCCGGAAGGCTTCGGTGAACTGACCCTCGCGCCCATGCGCCGGACGGACGTGGCGACCTTCGTCCACCGCTGGCACACGGCGGCCGCAGCCCCGGAGTTCGAGGGCCCGCTCCTCGACTCCCTGCGGACCAAACGCGATCTGGCCCGCCTCGCCACCAACCCCCTGATGTGCGGCCTGATCTGCGCCCTGCACCGGGAGCGGCGCGGCTACCTCCCCACCGGCCGCAAGGAGCTCTACGACGCCGCCCTGGCGATGCTGCTGGCCCGCCGGGACCGGGAGCGGGGCATGGGGGTGGTGGACGCGGTGGAACTCGGAGAGGACGCACAGGTGGAACTGCTCCAGCGCCTCGCCTATGCGCTGGTGCTGAGCGGCCGTACGGAGATGGCCGTGGAGACCGCCGAGACGATCGTGGACCGCTGCCTTCCGTCCCTCGCGCTGCCGCGGGGACAGTGCGACGCGTCGGCCGTCCTCCGCACCCTGCTCCTGCGCAGCGGCCTGATCCGCCAACCTGCCGTCGGCGTGCTGGACTTCGTCCACCGGACCTTCCAGGACTACCTGGGCGCCCGGTACGCGGTGGAGGAGGGCCACCTGGACGTCCTCGCCGGCCACGCGGACGACACCCAGTGGGAGGACGTGATCCGCATGGCGGTGGCCCATGCGCGTCCTCGCGAGCGGGCCTGGCTGCTACGGCAGCTGCTGGCCGGGGAGCAGCCGCGGCTCACCTTGCTGGCACTGGCCTGTCTGGAGCACGCGACGGCATTGGACCCGGCGGTGCGGACGCAGGCGGAGTCACGGGCCGCGGCGCTGATCCCACCCCGTACGAAGGAGGACGCGAAGCTCCTGGCGGAGGCCGACCCCCTGGTGCTGGAACTGCTGCCGGGTCCGGAGGGCCTGAGTGACGAGGAGGCTCTGGCGGTCACCGTGACGGCATCGGTGCTGGGCGCGGAGGAGCCGACGGGGGCGCTGGGGGTGCTGCGACGGTTCCGGGACCATCAGGACCTGGATGTCCGGCGGCAACTGGCGGGGACCTGGAGCCGGTTCGACACCGACGAGTACGCGCTGGAGGTGCTGGACCATCTGCTGCGGACGGACCTCTTCCTCCGCTGCGATTCCGCCGCGGAACTGAGGGCGCTGGCCCGCATGCGGCCCTGGCCCGAGCTCTCCTTCGCCGGCGCACACCCGGTGGAGAGCATCCTTGCCGCGGTGCCCACGCCCGGCCTGGTGACATCGCTCAATCTGTCCGGCAACCCTCACCTCACCGATCTGGGCGTGCTGTCGCCGTTCGGCTCGCTCGGCAGTCTGTGGGTCGACGAGTGCCCGGCAGCCACCGGCCTGGAGCGACTCACCGAACTGCCGCTCACACTGCTCGGTTGCAACGGCGTCGCCGACCTGACGGGGATGCGGTACCTGCGGTCCCTGACCCGCATCACCCTGAGCCAACAGCTGCCGGGCACCGACCTCACGGAGACCCTGCCGTCGGAGGCAGCCCTGGAATTCCTCTTCCTCGGCGCACACAGCACGGAGAGCACGGGACTGCGCGGGCTCCAGCACTGGACCACCTTGCGCACACTCAGCCTGGGTCCGCTGACCAAGGAGCTGACAGTCGCCGACTGGAGGGCGGTCACCGCGCTGCCGAAGCTCACCCATCTGCATCTGAACGCGAGGATCATCCAGGACCTCCCGCACTCCATCGAGTCGATGCCCGAGCTGCCGGGTGTGGAGGAGCTGCGGGTCGCGTCCCTGCGGGGCGCCGAAGACCTCGCTCCCCTGGTACCCCGGCTTCCGGGGCTCCGTTCGGTGATCCTGACCAATCGGCCGGGACACACCTTCTCGGTCTCGCGCTTCGCGGGCCTCTTTCCCGACGCGGAGACAAGCCTCGACCCGCGCTGACGGACGAAGGGGCCGGTGCTCCGAAAAGCACCGGCCCCTCATCTCGGCTCACCCCGGAGGGCTACGCCTCCTTGCTCAGGTTCGGACCGGCACCGCCGGCCGCCTGCTCGATCGGCGGGACGTCGGGGAGGGCCGACTTCTCCTCGCCGCGGAAGGTGAAGGTCTTGCTGTCGCCCTCGCCCTCCGTGTCGACGACCACGATGTGACCGGGGCGCAGCTCGCCGAAGAGGATCTTCTCCGAGAGCGTGTCCTCGATCTCGCGCTGGATCGTGCGACGCAGCGGACGCGCGCCCAGCACGGGGTCGTAGCCCTTCTTGGACAGCAGCTCCTTGGCGGACTGGGAGAGCTCGATGCCCATGTCCCGGTCCTTGAGGCGCTCGTCCACCTTGCTGATCATCAGGTCGACGATCCGCAGGATGTCCTCCTGCGTCAGCTGCGGGAAGACGACCACGTCGTCGACGCGGTTGAGGAACTCGGGCCGGAAGTGCTGCTTGAGCTCGTCCTGGACCTTGTTCTTCATGCGCTCGTAGTTGGACTTGGTGTCACCCGTGGCCGCGAAGCCCAGGTTGAAGCCCTTGGAGATGTCCCGGGTGCCGAGGTTGGTCGTCATGATGATGACCGTGTTCTTGAAGTCCACGACCCGGCCCTGGGAGTCGGTCAGGCGACCGTCCTCCAGGATCTGCAGCAGGCTGTTGAAGATGTCCGGGTGGGCCTTCTCCACCTCGTCGAAGAGGACGACGGAGAACGGCTTGCGGCGGACCTTCTCGGTCAGCTGGCCGCCCTCCTCGTAGCCCACGTAGCCGGGGGGCGAACCGAAGAGACGCGACACCGTGTGCTTCTCGCTGAACTCCGACATGTCGAGGGAGATCAGCGCGTCCTCGTCACCGAAGAGGAACTCGGCGAGGGCCTTGGACAGCTCGGTCTTACCGACACCGGACGGGCCGGCGAAGATGAACGAGCCACCGGGGCGCTTCGGGTCCTTCAGACCGGCACGCGTACGGCGGATCGCCTTCGACAGCGCCTTGACGGCGTCGACCTGGCCGATGACCCGCTTGTGGAGCTCGTCCTCCATGCGCAGCAGACGCGAGGACTCCTCCTCGGTCAGCTTGAAGACCGGGATGCCGGTGGCCGTGGCGAGGACCTCGGCGATCAGCTCGCCGTCGACCTCCGCGACGACGTCCATGTCGCCGGCCTTCCACTCCTTCTCCCGCTTGGCCTTGGCGGCCAGGAGCTGCTTCTCCTTGTCGCGGAGGGAGGCGGCCTTCTCGAAGTCCTGCGAGTCGATCGCGGACTCCTTGTCCCGGCGCACGGCGGCGATCTTCTCGTCGAACTCGCGCAGGTCCGGCGGCGCGGTCATCCGGCGGATGCGCATCCGGGAACCGGCCTCGTCGATCAGGTCGATCGCCTTGTCCGGCAGGAAGCGGTCCGAGATGTACCGGTCGGCCAGGGTGGCGGCCTGGACCAGCGCCTCGTCCGTGATGGAGACCCGGTGGTGGGCCTCGTACCGGTCACGCAGACCCTTGAGGATCTCGATCGTGTGCGGCAGGGACGGCTCGGCGACCTGGATGGGCTGGAAACGGCGCTCCAAGGCCGCGTCCTTCTCCAGGTGCTTGCGGTACTCGTCCAGGGTGGTGGCACCGATGGTCTGCAGCTCACCGCGGGCCAGCATCGGCTTCAGGATGGAAGCCGCGTCGATGGCGCCCTCGGCGGCACCCGCACCGACCAGCGTGTGCAGCTCGTCGATGAACAGGATGATGTCGCCGCGGGTGCGGATCTCCTTGAGCACCTTCTTCAGGCGCTCCTCGAAGTCACCGCGGTAGCGGGAGCCGGCGACCAGGGCGCCGAGGTCCAGGGTGTAGAGGTGCTTGTCCTTGAGGGTCTCGGGCACCTCGCCCTTGACGATGGCCTGGGCGAGGCCCTCGACGACGGCGGTCTTGCCGACGCCGGGCTCACCGATCAGGACCGGGTTGTTCTTGGTACGGCGGGACAGCACCTGCATGACCCGCTCGATCTCCTTCTCGCGCCCGATGACCGGGTCGAGCTTGGACTCACGAGCGGCCTGGGTGAGGTTCCGGCCGAACTGGTCGAGGACCAGGGACGTCGAGGGGGTGCCCTCGGCAGGGCCGCCGGCGGTGGCGGTCTCCTTGCCCTGGTAACCGGAGAGCAGCTGGATCACCTGCTGCCGCACACGGTTGAGATCAGCGCCCAGCTTGACCAGGACCTGGGCGGCGACGCCCTCGCCCTCACGGATCAGGCCGAGCAGGATGTGCTCCGTGCCGATGTAGTTGTGACCGAGCTGAAGGGCCTCGCGGAGCGACAGCTCCAGGACCTTCTTGGCACGGGGGGTGAAGGGGATGTGCCCGGACGGGGCCTGCTGGCCCTGGCCGATGATCTCCTCCACCTGCTGGCGGACCGCCTCGAGCGAAATCCCGAGGCTCTCAAGGGCCTTGGCGGCGACACCCTCACCCTCGTGGATCAGGCCCAGGAGGATGTGCTCGGTGCCGATGTAGTTGTGGTTGAGCATCCGGGCTTCTTCCTGAGCCAGGACGACAACCCGCCGCGCGCGGTCGGTGAACCTCTCGAACATCGTTAATCGCTCCTCAGAGCGGTCAGGCAGTGGGGGGAACTTCCCCTCTCTGTCCTTCCGCAGCTTAGTCCCGCAAGCGGGGACCGCTCATTCCAACTGCCGACACCGTCGATGGCCTCCTGACCCCGAACGCCGACATCTGCTCCAACCCGATGGTGCGAGACGATGTTCCCGCAGGCCAGGCAGTTACCCTTTCCTCCAGTACGCCGATGGCGAACGTGAGACGGCCTCGCCTCCGTGTCGCCCCCTCCCACTAGGGATGTCTTACCCGCTGCTACCGACAGTCCATGCCGTGGGCGCCCGGTCCCTCCGCTATGGGCGAACAACCTTGCGTCTCTCCGTACCCCCGGACGCCCCCGTTCGCGGAACTCCGCGCAGTCGCACGCACACCCAGCGTAACTCGCACGCCTCCCGGACGGTTGCGCCTGGCATGGCTGGCACAGCACCTCTGGCCGCTTCAACGGTCCCTCACCCCCGTCGTCCGTTCGATTCCGCTTCCGGCTCCGGATGCGGCGCCGGCTCCGGTCCGGGCACCTCCCGGCACTGGTACGAGAACGATCTGGGGTGGCCAACGGTGCCCGCGGTGCCCGGAGAGCCGCTGCGGCTGGTCACAGGCGTGCGTTTCGACGTCCTGGAGGTGCCCACGCGGGCGGGTGTGCGGGCGCTCCGGCACCTGGCGCCGGGCTCGCCTGTGGCCCTTCAGGGCGGCCGGATGCGGCTGCTGGTGGCCGTGGGCAGCGCGGAGGAGCTGCCGGGGCTGCTGGCCTGGCTGGAGTGGGGCGCGCCGGCCCTCGATCTCGGCTTGCGGGCGCTGGGCGCCGGGGGCGCGATGGACGCCCCGGTCCGGCCCGGGCCGTCGGCCGCCGTCGTCCGGCCGCCGTCCGGGTCCACCGAGGGACAGGCCGGGCCCGTGCAGGGGGCCGCCGTCTGGTTGCGGCCCCCCGAGTCGGGGTGCGAGGTCGAGGCCTCGCTGCCGACGCTGTCGGCCATGGGGGGCGTCGGAGGCGCCCCCGATCTCGTGCGACTGGTGAACACGCTGGCCACGGAGTGCCACCGCGTCCGGCTGCGGCGCGCGGGCCACGAGCCGGAGGACAGTCAGGCGTTCGCGTCCTCGTAGGCCTGGCGAATCGTCGCCGGAACTCGGCCGCGGTCGTTGACGTCGTAACCGTTCTCCTTGGCCCACGCGCGAATCTGCGCGGTGTCCTGGCTGCCGCCGGAAGCCGCACGGGCCTTTCCGCGTCCGCCGGAAGCACGCCCACCGGTACGCCGGCCGCCCTTGACATAGGGGTCGAGAAGGCCGCGCAGCTTGTCCGCATTGGCGGTCGTGAGGTCGATCTCGTAGGTCTTGCCGTCCAACGCGAACGTCACGGTCTCGTCCGCCTCGCCGCCGTCGAGGTCGTCGACAAGAAGGACCTGAACCTTCTGTGCCACCGGATTTCCTTTCATCGATAACTTCAGGGCCGGGGTGTGCGGCGCCCGCCGTTTCGCCGCCCCCTGTTATATGCAGTACTGCAGTACGTCGGAAAGCAAACCGCTTTTGCGGGAAAAACACAAACCCCTGGGAGAGGCCGAGGGGCCCGCTCCCACCCGGAAACATGCGCGTTTCGGACATAGGGCACCGGGGCAAGGGGGGATGCCCGGAATAGCGGGGGGATCTCCGCCCCATCTCCGTCCATCTCTGCCTCGGCGGCGCCCTTGTCCGTCGCGATCCCTCTCGATCCCTCTCGGCGATCACAGATGCAGAAGCATCCGGCTGTTGCCCAAGGTGTTCGGTTTCACTCGTTCGAGTCCGAGGAACTCCGCGACACCCTCGTCATAGGAACGCAGCAGCTCCGCGTAGACATCGGTGTCCACGGGTGTCTCGCCGATCTCCACGAAGCCGTGCTTCCCGAAGAACTCGACTTCGAAGGTCAGACAGAAAACGCGGCGAACACCAAGCCAACGTGCGGTCTCCAGCAACTTCTCCAGCAACTGATGACCGACACCGGCACCCTTGAGGCTGTGGTTCACCGCGAGAGTGCGCACTTCCGCGAGGTCTTCCCACATCACGTGCAGTGCGCCGCAGCCGACCACCTCGGCGTTGTCGTCGCGTTCCGCGACCCAGAACTCCTGGATGTCCTCGTAAAGCGTCACCGTGGCTTTGTCGAGCAGGATGCGGTCGCGAACGTACACGTCGAGGAGGCGGCGCACGGCCGGGACATCGCTGGTCCGGGCCCGCCGGACGGTGATGGCTTTTGCGGTGACTTCGGGGCGCGTCGCTGACATGAGCGGACGCTATCGCCCGTCGGCGTCCGTCACCGAGCCGGGGTTCTCCTCTCGCGGGGCTTCCCGGTCTTCCCTATCCCTGCGATCCGGACCCTGCACGATGCGTACGGCGTCCCGGAGGGACTGCCGCTGTTCGTCGCTCATCATCCCGAAGAAGGCGACGAGCGCGGCGGCCGGGTTGTCGCTCTGCGACCAGGCCTCGTTCATCAGGGCGGCGGCGTAGGCGGCCCGGGAGGAGACGGCCTCATATCGATAGGCGCGCCCTTCGGCCTCCCGCCGGACCCAGCCCTTCTGATGGAGATTGTCCAAAACGGTCATCACCGTGGTGTACGCGATGGACCGTTCCTGCTGAAGGTCTTCCAGGACTTCTCGAACGGTCACCGGGCGGTTCCACTTCCACACCCGCGTCATGACCGCGTCTTCGAGTTCTCCCAATGGGCGAGGCACAGCTCAGAACAATAGTGGGAGATCCCGCCCATGGCGTGCCGGACGTGCACTTTCACCGACAAAGGCGAACAAAAGGGGCGCGCGACTCGGAAGGTGCGGTATACGGCGAGGGGCGCGGGCCGGCTCTCAGACGCCGTCGGTCTTGGACACGGCGGCCTGGCGGGCGTTCTCCGCGAAGGCCGCGTCGACGGCGGCGTCCTCCTTGGCCTTGGCGGCGCCGCCCTGGGTCTTCACGATCACCCGGACCAGGCCGATGAAGAAGATGGCCATGACGACCGGAGGCACGAGCGCGGAGACGTAGTCCATGGGTCCAGGGTAGCCACGGAGGACCGGGCGAAAGGGGCGGGGTGGGCGAACCACGCCGCAACCCCCCGCCAGCTGCCGTTTTCTCAGCCCGCGGCGAGTTGCTGCGGGGGCCCGGCGGGCGGCGTGGCGGGCCGCCGCCGCGGAAAGACCTCGCCCGGCGTGGGAATGGGCCGCTTCGGCGCGCTGGGCTCGGGAGCCGCGGGCCGCGGCGCGGGCCGCTCCGCGGGCTTCTCCTTGGGCTTCTTCTCCGGTTCCTTCGCCACTCCGCCCGGCAGAGCCGTCAGCCGGACCCTGGAGACCGGTACGGCCGGCGCCGGTACCTTTCGCGCCCCCTGGGCGAGCCGGGCCCGCACGTCGTGCTCGGCAAGCTCCTGGCAGCGGTCAAGAAGGGCGGCGGCACCGGGGTTCCCGCGCAGCGCCCGCAGCGCGGCGAGGTCGTCCGGGGTGGGCCGGTGCCCGGCCGCCAGCGCCTCCTCCAGAAGGGTCAGGTAGCCGACGACGGTCCCCGGCAGGGCGGCCCGGTACCTGGCCAGGTCGGCCACCAGGAAGGCGCGCAGCCGGGCCCCCTCGCCGATCGCCTCGTCGAGCGACTCGGCGAGCCGATGACAGTCCTTGACGTCCTCGGCGGAGACGGGACCGGGGTGAAGGGCGAGGGCGAGAGCACGGCGGAGCACACGCAGCTCCTCCGCACCGAACGCCATGCCGCCGCGGGATCCGTATGGCGTGGGCATGGACCGAAGATACGCGTAAATCAGACAAACTCGACATAGGGGGCATGGTGTGGCGTACACCGTCCACCCGCTCAGCCCCGCACTTTCAGCCCGTCCGGCGAACGGGGACGCAGACCGGTCGGCACCCCATCTCAACCCGTCCGGCGTTTGAGGACGCAGACCGGTCGGAGCCACATTTCAGCCCGTCCGGCGAACAGGGACGCAGACCGGTCGACACCACATCTCAACCCGTCCGGCGAACGAGGACGAAGGCCGGTCGGCACCACATCTCAGCCCGTCCGGCGAACAGGGACGCAGACCGGTCGACACCACATCTCAACCCGTCCGGCGAACAGGGACGCAGACCGGTCGACACCACATCTCAACCCGTCCGGCGTTTGAGGACGAGGCCGCAGGCCGAAGCGGGGGTCCGGGGGCGGCAGCCCCCGAAACGGGCGACCGGACCAGGGGGGTCGAAGGGGGCCCACCCCCTGGAGGACGGGACGGGTAGGGGCGGCGGGGGCGAAGAACCCACCGCCCGCTCACATCCGCGACACGTTCCGCTCGTACACCAGCCGCAACCCCACCAGCGTCAGCCACGGCTCGTGCTCGTCGATCACCGACGACTCCCCCAGCACCATCGGCGCCAACCCGCCCGTCGCGATCACCGTCACGTCGTCCGGATCGTCCGCCAGCTCCCGCGCCATCCGCCCGACCACCCCGTCGACCTGCCCGGCGAACCCGTACACGATGCCCGCCTGCATGGCCTCCACCGTGTTCTTCCCGATCACGCTCCGCGGCCGCGCCACCTCGATCTTCCGCAGCTGCGCGCCCTTGACGCCCAGCGCCTCCACGGAGATCTCGATCCCGGGCGCGATCACACCCCCGACGTACTCCCCGCGCGCGGACACCGCGTCGAAGGTCGTCGCCGTCCCGAAGTCGACGACGATCGCCGGGCCGCCGAACAGCTCGACGGCAGCGACCGCGTTGATGATCCGGTCGGCGCCGACCTCCTTGGGGTTGTCGGTGAGGATCGGCACCCCGGTCTTCACCCCCGGCTCCACCAGCACCGCCGGCACGTCTCCGTAGTACCGCCGGGTGACCTCGCGCAGCTCGTGGAGCACGCTCGGCACGGTCGCGCAGATCGCGATCCCGTCGATGCCGTCGCCCAGCTCGTCGCCGAGCAGCGGGTGCATGCCCATCAGGCCCTGGAGGAGCACCGCCAGCTCGTCCGCGGTACGGCGCGCGTCCGTCGAGATGCGCCAGTGCTCGACGATGTCCTCGCCGTCGAAGAGCCCGAGGACGGTATGCGTGTTGCCGACGTCGATCGTGAGGAGCATGGGGTCACTCCGCCTCGCGCAGGTCCAGGCCGATGTCCAGGATCGGCGAGGAGTGGGTGAGGGCGCCGACGGCCAGGAAGTCCACGCCCGTCTCGGCGTACGCCCGCGCGTTGCCCAGCGTGAGCCGCCCGGACGCCTCCAGGAGCGCGCGCCCGCCGACGATCGCGACGGCCTCCTCGCACTCCCCCGGCGTGAAGTTGTCCAGAAGGATCAGGTCGGCGCCCGCGTCGACGACCTCGCGCAGCTGGTGCAGGGTGTCGACCTCGACCTCGATCGCCAGCTCCGGGAACGCCTCCCGTACGGCCTTGAAGGCCGGTCCGACACCGCCCGCGGCGACCACGTGGTTGTCCTTGACGAGGGCCGCGTCGGAGAGCGACATGCGGTGGTTGACGCCGCCGCCGCTGCGCACCGCGAACTTCTCCAGCGACCGGAGCCCCGGAGTGGTCTTCCGGGTGTCACGCACGCGTGTCTGCGTGCCCTCCAGGGCGTCCGCCCACGCGCGCGTGGCGGTGGCGATGCCGGAGAGCCGGTTCAGGATGTTCAGCGCGCTGCGCTCGGCGGTGAGCAGGTCGCGGGTGCGGGTGGTGATCGAGAGCAGCTTCTGCCCGGCCTCGACCCGGTCGCCGTCCTCCACGTGCCGCTCGACCTCGAACTCGTCGGTGCAGACCACGGAGACCACGGCCTCGGCGACCCGGAGGCCCGCGACCACTCCGGCCTCGCGGGCCACGAAGTCGCCGGTCGACACGGCCTCCTCGGGGATGGTCGCGACGGTCGTCACGTCCAGGCCGCCCGCCAGGTCCTCCTGGACGGCCACGTTGGCGACGTCCTCGACCTCGATGGGGTCGAGCCCGGCGGCGGCCAGCAGTTCGGCGAGCGCGGGGTCGAGCCCGCACTCCAGGTACTCCTCGTCGCCCTCGGCGCCACAGGCACAGCCGTCGCCGCAGCCGCCGCCGTCGGCGAGGGGAAGGTCGTTGGTGCTCACGTCTGTCACTGCTCCTGGTGTGGCTGGTGTGGCCGGGTAGGGGGGAAGTCTGCGGTGTCGGTGGTGCCGACGGCCAGCGTCCGGTCCGGATTCAGCCGTACGACGATGTGCCGCCCCCAGCGGGCGTCGTCGCGGTCGGCGTGGTCCTCGCGCCAGTGGCAGCCGCGGGTCTCCTCGCGGCGGCGGGCCGCCTCGACGAGCACGCGCGCGACGCACAGGAGGTTGGTGGCCTCCCAGGTGTCGACACCGGGCTCGGCGGTCTTGCCGTTCTCGTCCAGGGCGTCGCGGGCGTCCGCGTGCAGCCGCTGGAGCTGTGCGGCGGCCCTGGCCAGGGACTCCTCGGAGCGCAGCACGCCCGCGCCCTCGGTCATGATCCGCTGGATGGCGAAGCGGGTCTCGGGGGCGAGCAGCGGGTGCGCGGGCTTCCCGGGGCGCGCGACCGGTGCGGGCACGCGCGCGTGCAGGCCGTGGTCCGCGCGGGCCGCCGTGATGTCGGCGGCGATGCGCTCGGCGTAGACGAGGCCTTCGAGGAGGGAGTTGGAGGCGAGCCGGTTCGCGCCGTGCACGCCGGTGCACGCGACCTCGCCGCACGCGTAGAGCCCGGGGACGGTCGTGCGCCCGCGCGCGTCGGTGCGTACGCCCCCGGAGGCGTAGTGGGCGGCGGGCGCGATCGGGATGGGCTCGGTGACCGGGTCGATGCCGTGGGCCCGGCAGGCGGCCAGGATGGTCGGGAAACGGTGCTCCCACATGTCGGCGCCGAAGTGCCGGGCGTCGAGGTACATGTGCTCGGCGTCCCGCTCCTGCATGCGCCGCATGATCCCCTTGGCGACGATGTCCCGGGGCGCCAGCTCGGCGAGCTCGTGCTGCCCCACCATGAAGCGGGTGCCGTCCGCGTCGACCAGGTGGGCGCCCTCGCCGCGCACCGCCTCGGAGACCAGCGGCTGCTGGCCCTCCGCGTCCGGGCCGAGGAAGAGCACGGTGGGGTGGAACTGCACGAACTCGAGGTCGCTGACCTCCGCGCCGGCCCGCAGGGCGAGCGCCACGCCGTCGCCGGTCGACACCGACGGGTTGGTGGTCGCGGAGAACACCTGGCCCATGCCGCCGGTGGCGAGGACGACCGCGGGGGCGTGCACGGCGCCCACCCCGTCGTGCTGGCCCTCGCCCATGACGTGCAGGGTGACGCCGGCCGTACGGCCTTCGGCGTCCGTCAGCAGGTCCAGGACGAGCGCGTTCTCGAAGGTGCGCAGCCCACGCGCGCGTACCGCCTCCACCAGGGCCCGGGAGACCTCGGCGCCGGTGGCGTCGCCCCCCGCGTGGGCGATCCGGCGCCTGTGGTGGCCGCCCTCGCGGGTGAGGTCGAGGCCGCCCTCGGAGGACTCGTCGAAGATGGCGCCGGTGTCGATGAGCCGCCGGACCGCGCCGGGGCCCTCGGTGACGAGGATCCGTACGGCGTCCTCGTCGCAGAGGCCGACGCCGGCCGTCAGGGTGTCCGCGAGGTGCTGTTCGGGGGTGTCGCCCTCGCCGAGGGCCGCGGCGATGCCGCCTTGCGCCCAGCGGGTGGAGCCGTCGTCCAGGCGGGCCTTGGTGACGACGACCGTGGTGAGCCCGGCGGCCTGGCAGCGCAGGGCCGCGGTCAGGCCGGCCACCCCGGACCCGACGACGACCACGTCCGCCGAGATGCTCCACCCAGGGGCGGGCGCGTGCAGCCGTATGCCGGTGCTGGTGCCGGTACTGCTGGTGCCTGTGCTGGTCACGAGGCGGCTCCGAGGGTTCCGAAGGTGAGCGGAATGTTGTCGATCAGCCGGGTCGTCCCGACCCGGGCGGCGACGGCGAGGACGGCCTCTCCGGTGAAGTCGTCGTCGATCTCGGTGAAGTCGGACGGGTCGACCAGGGCGAGGTAGTCCAGTTCGAGCGGCGGGTCGAAGTGGACGGCCTCGTCCAGGACCTGCCGGGCGGCGGCGCGGACCGCCGCTGCGGCGTTCGGCACGGCCTTGGCGACGGCGTGCGCGTCGGCGGCCGCCCGGGACTCGCCTATGGCGCTGAGCGCCTCGGCACGCGCCCGCGTGGACGGCACCTCGAGCGCCCGCGCGCGCAGTGCCTCCTGGGCCGCGTGCCGGTCGCGGCCGGCGAACAGCGCGCGGGACAGGGTGAGCGCCGTGCGCCGGTCGTCGACGGACAGGTAGCGGTTGCGGCTGGACAGCGCGAGCCCGTCGGACTCGCGGACGGTCGGCACGCCGATGATCTCGATGCCGAAGTTCAGGTCGCGCACCATGCGCCGGATCACGGCCAGCTGCTGGGCGTCCTTCTGCCCGAACAGGGCCGCGTCGGGCCGGGTGAGGTGCAGCAGCTTGGCGACGACGGTGAGGACGCCGTCGAAGTGCCCGGGGCGGGAGGCGCCCTCCAGGACCGTGCCCATGGGACCGGCGGTGACCCGCACCTGGGGCTCCCCGCCCGGGTACACCTCGTCGGCGGAGGGGGCGAACACCACGTCCGCACCGGCCTGTTCGGCGATCTTCAGGTCGGCGTCCAGGGTGCGCGGGTAGCGGTCGAGGTCCTCGCCGGCACCGAACTGGAGCGGGTTGACGAAGACGGTGACGACGACCTCGCCGTCCGGGCCCGCGATCTCGCGCGCGGCCCGGATCAGGGTGGCGTGGCCCTCGTGCAGGGCGCCCATGGTCATCACGACGGCACGGCGGCCGTGCCGCGTGCGTGCGTGCAGTTCGTCGGCGGTGCGCAGCAGGGCGGTGCTCATCGGGAATTCCCCTCGGTGCCGTCGGTACCGGTCGTGCCGTTGCCGTTGCCGTCGTGGCCGCCCTTGGCGAGGACGCCGAGCAGGTCCTCGGCGAGCTCCGGCTTCAGCAGGCCGTGCGCGAGGGCCCGGTCGGCGGTCGCGCGGGCCATCGCCAGGTAGCCGTCGACGGCCTGCGGTGCGTGCCTGCGCAGCTCCGTGACGTGCGCGGCGACGGTGCCCGCGTCCCCGCGCGCGACCGGCCCGGTCAGCGCAGCGTCACCGGAGCGCAGGGCGTTGTCCAGGGCGGCGCCGAGCAGCGGGCCGAGCATCCGGTCGGGGGCCTCCACACCGGCCGTGCGCAGCAGCTCCATGGCCTGGGCGACCAGGGTGACCAGGTGGTTGGCGCCGAGGGCGAGGGCCGCGTGGTAGAGCGGGCGGTTCTCCTCGAAGATCCACTCCGGTTCGCCGCCCATCTCGATGACCAGGGCCTCGGCGGCCAGCCGCAGCTCCTCCGGCGCGGTGACCCCGAACGAGCAGCCCGCCAGCCGCTGCACGTCCACCGGCGTCCCGGTGAAGGTCATCGCCGGGTGCAGGGCCAGCGGCAGCGCGCCCGCGCGCAGGGCCGGGTCCAGGACCTTCGCGCCGTAGCGCCCGGAGGTGTGCACGAGCAGTTGGCCCGGGCGTACGGCGCCGGTCTCGGCGAGACCGGCGACCAGGCCGGGCAGGGCGTCGTCCGGGACGGTCAGCAGGACCAGGTCGGCGCGCTGGAGGACCTCGGCGGGGGGTACCAGCGGGACGTCGGGCAGCATCGCCTCGGCGCGCCGCCTGGAGGCGTCGGAGACCCCGGAGACGGCGACCGGGCGGTGCCCTGCGAGCTGCAGGGACGCGGCCAGGGCGGGACCCACCCGGCCGGCGCCGACCACGCCGACGGTGAGCCGCGCGGGGCGGTCACTGGGGTCTGGCTGTTGGACTGTACTCACGCGAGGGTGGCCTTCCCGTTCCAGTCCGCTCTGGGTACCGGACGATTTCTCGTCATGTTAACGCTATCCGGTCCGGGGCCGATCGGCCGTCCACAGGCTGTGGGTGACGGATCACACCGGTGGTGCGGAGGAAAATGACGGGCCACCGGCCGCCGTGCCACGGCATCATCCACGGCATGAGTGATACGGCCACGGCCCAGGACGAGCAGCCGAAGGAATCCCTGTCCGCGGAGGACCGGATGCGGGAGCGGCGCTCCCGCGCCTATCGGGAAGCCACCCGCGTCCTCGCGCGCGTGGGCGCGCGGTCCTCGCTCCGGGAACGGCTCGCGGGGCTCCAGGAGGCGGCTCCCGGGGTGTACGACCTGGACGAACCGTCGGACCTCTACGGCAACGGCGTCGTCGAGGCCCTGGAGCGGCGCGTCGCGGCCCTGCTGGGCACGGAGGCCGCCGCGTTCTTCCCGACCGGCACGATGGCCCAGCAGGTCGCCCTGCGCTGCTGGGCGGCCCGCACCGGCAACCCCACGGTCGCCCTGCACGCTCTCGCCCACCCCGAGGTGCACGAGCGCAACGCCTTCCGCGAGGTGGCCGGCCTGCGCACCGTGCGCGTCACCGGCGAGCCCCGGTTCCCCACCGCCCAGGAGATACGCGACGTCGCGGAGCCCTTCGGGGCGCTGATGCTGGAGCTGCCCCTGCGGGACGCCGGTTTCGTGCTGCCCTCCTGGGAGGAACTCACGGAGCTGGTGGAGGCGGCGCGGGAGCGCGACGCGGTGGTGCACTTCGACGGCGCGCGTCTGTGGGAGGCCACCGTCCACTTCGGGCGCCCCCTGGCCGAGATCGCGGACCTCGCGGACAGCGTCTACGTGTCGTTCTACAAGTCCCTCGACGGCTTCGGCGGCGCCGCGCTGGCCGGCCCGAAACTCCTGGTCGAGGAGGCGAAGACCTGGCGCCACCGCTACGGCGGCATGATCTTCCAGCAGTTCCCGGCCGCCCTCGCGGCCCTGGCCGGCCTGGACCGCGAGCTGCCCCGCCTCCCGGACTACGTCCGCCACGCGCGCGTGGTCGCCGCGGCGCTGCGGGACGGCTTCGCCGAGGCGGGCGTCCCCTGGTCCCGCATCCACCCCGAGCCACCGCACACCCACCAGTTCCAGGTCTGGCTGCCGTACGACGCCGACGTGCTGCTGGAGACGGCGCTGCGCCAGGCCGAGGAGACCGGCACCTACCTCTTCTCCGGCTTCTGGGAACAGAAGGGCCCGGGCCTGTCGATGACCGAGGTGACGGTGACGCAGGCGGGACTGGAGTGGACGACGGAGGACGTGAGAGCGGCGGTCGCGGCCTTCGCTTCACGGCTGCCTGGAACGCCGCGATCTGGAGCGTCCCTCTAGGGGCGCGGGGAACTGCGCGAGCAACCACCCCGGCCCTCAGCCCCCTCCCCGGCCCCCCGCCGCACCCGGCCCCCCTAGGCGCCCGGCCCACCCACGTCGGGGCACCGTGCACGATGGGCATATGAGCGTACGTATCGACATCGCGGAGCTGCGACCGGAGCGGGTCACCGTCGTGCCCTCGCCGCTCGCCGAGCTCGGCATGGCGCTGCACGCCCTGTCCGAACCCGGCCACCACCCCGGCCTGCAGGGCTGGGCGACCGGCGTCGCCGCCCGCATGGAACCGCATCTGGCCGACCGGATGTGCGAGGCGGACTTCCTGTGGCGCACGACGTTCTCGGACCTGTTCCTGCCGTACGCGGCGGTGCCCGGCGCCCTCCCGGCCGGCACGCTCGCGGCGGAGCTCGACCAGCTGGACAGGCTGACGGACGAACAGTTCGTGGACGCGGCCCTGGAGTTCGCGTGCGTGCTCACGTACTCCACGCGGGCGCCGGCGCTCCTGTCGGATCCCCCCGGGCGCCGCAGGGCGCTGGAGGCGGCCGCCTCACGGGGCCCGCAGCAGGCCCGGTTCGCCCGGCGGCTGCTGGACGACCCGCCGGGCGTGCGCGCGTGGCTGCGCCGGTTCCTCGAGGACTGCGCCGCGGCGTTCTTCGACGACGCCTGGTCGCGGCTGCGCCCCCAGCTGGAGGCCGACGCCCGGCACAAGACGGAGCTGCTGCGCCGCAGGGGGCTGGCCGAGGCGCTGGCGGCGGTCTCACCCGCCGTGACGCTCGACGGGACGGGCGCGCGGATCACCGTGGACAAGCTCACCGACGGCCACGCGCGCGTGGCGGCCGACGGCCTGCTGCTGGTGCCCACCAGCCTGGGCCGGCCGCATCTGATGGTGCTGCACCGCTACGGCTGGCAGCCGGTGCTGCACTACCCGGTCGGCTCGCCCGAGCTCGCCCCGCCCGCGTCCGTGGAGGAACTGACGCTGCGGATGGCGGCGCTGTCCCATCCCGTGCGGATGCGGCTGTGCCGGCACCTGGCGCGCAGCGCGTACACCACCGGCGAGCTGGCGCAGATGCACGGCCTGTCGGCGCCGGAGGTCTCCCGGCACCTGGGCGTGCTCAAGAAGGCGGGCCTGGTCACGACGCGCCGCCGCGGCCGGTACGTCCTGCACCAGCTGGACGTCACCGTCGTCGCCCGCCTCGGCAGTGACTTCCTGGAGGGGATGCTCCGCTAGCCGCGAGGCGCCGAGCGGCCCCCGAAGGGGCGCTGGGGGCAGGAATCGCGCGACCAGCCACGACGGCGCCGCGGACGACGGGCGGCGGCAGACAGGCGGCGGCAGACGGCACACCGGCGGGCCACTGCCGGCGGCAGCGCCTAGCCGTGGCCGCCGCCCGCCCGTACCAGCCCCGTCTCGTAGGCCAGCACGACCACCTGCACGCGGTCGCGGAGGCCGAGCTTGGTCAGGATGCGGCCCACGTGGGTCTTCACGGTGGCCTCGGACAGCACCAGCCGGCTCGCGATCTCGCCGTTCGACAGGCCCTGGGCGACCAGCACCATCACCTCGCGCTCGCGTTCGGTGAGCCGGTCCAGTTCCTGGTGCCGGGGCTCCCTGCCCGCGGAGGGCAGCATCGGCGCGAAACGGTCGAGGAGGCGCCGGGTGGTGGAGGGCGCGACGACGGCGTCGCCGCTGTGCACGGAACGGATGGCGGCCAGCAGTTCGCCCGGGGGCACGTCCTTGAGCATGAAACCGGAGGCGCCCGCCTTCAGCCCCGAGAAGGCGTACTCGTCGAGGTCGAAGGTGGTCAGGATGAGCACCTTGGGCGCGTCGGGCTGCTCGCAGATGCGGCGGGTGGCCTCCACGCCGTCCAGCTTGGGCATGCGCACGTCCATGAGGACGACGTCCACGGCGGTGGACTTCAGTACCTGGAGGGCCTCGACGCCGTCGCCCGCCTCCGCGACGACCTCCATGTCCGGCTGGGCCGCGAGCACCATCCGGAACCCGGTGCGCAGCAGCACCTGGTCGTCGACGAGCATCACGCGGATCGTCATCGGGTCCTCTTCCGTTCCTTGGTTTTTCGTTCTCGTTCGTCCCCTCGGCCTGGGGGCGTGACAGGTGTCAACCGGGGGCGTGCGTCTGTGTCAATGCGCTGGTTTGAGCGGCAGCAGGGCACTGATGCGGAATCCTCCGCCAGGGCGGGGGCCCGCGTCGAGGGTGCCCCCCACCATGCCGACGCGTTCGCGCATGCCGATCAGACCGTGCCCCTGGCCGTCGGCGCCGCCCTCCTCGTACATCTCGTGCGGGGCGCCCTTGCCGTCGTCCTCGACCAGCAGACCGAGTCCGTCGTCGAAGTAGACCAGCCGCACACTGGCACCCGCGTTGGGGCCGCCGTGCTTGCGGGTGTTGGTGAGCGCCTCCTGCACGATCCGGTACGCCGTGAGCTCGACGCCGCTGGGCAGCGGGCGCGGGGTGCCCTCGACCTTGAAGTCGACGGGCAGGCCCGAGGTGCGGCACTGCTCGACGAGGTCGTCGATCTGCTCGACGTCGGGCTGCGGGACGTACTCGCCGACCTCCTTGTGCTCGCCGGTGCGCAGCACGCCCAGCAGGCGGCGCATCTCGGCAAGGGCCTGACGGCCGGTGGAGGAGATCGTCTCCAGGGCTATCTTCGCCTGGTCGGGGGCGGCGTCCAGGACGTAGGCGGCGCCGTCGGCCTGGACCACCATCACCGAGACGTTGTGCGCGACCACGTCGTGCAGCTCGCGCGCGATCCGGGCGCGCTCCGCGGCGACCGCGACCTTGGCCTGCGCCTCGCGCTCCTTCTCCAGCCGGGCGGCGCGCTCCTCCAGCTGCGCGAAGTAGGCGCGGCGGGTGCGCATGGAGTCGCCGAGCACCCAGGCGAGCACGAACGGCGCCGTCTGGAACAGCACGATCGCGACGTGCCCCGGGAAGCTCGCCTCCTGCTGCGGCCACCGGATCTGCGCCAGGGGCGCGGCGCCCAGCCCGGCGTAGAAGCCGAACCGGGACGCCCAGCGGGCGCCGACGGCGGCGTTCGTGCACACGATCACCAGCATGGCGAAGTTGGCGAAGGTCGTCTCCACGTCCAGCACCAGCTGGGCCAGGCCGGTGGCCGCGGCCAGCAGCAGCATCGGCTCCGGGAACCGGCGGCGCAGCGCGACGACGACACTCATCACGACGGACACGGCCAGCATGGCGGCCCTGGATCCGTGGTGTGCCTGGGCCTCGCCGAGCTTCCAGATGCTCGCGCCGGAGATCCCGAGCAGGACGACGGCCCAGAAGCTGTCGACCCATGTCGGGTGCCTGCGGAGGAAGTCATAGAGGCGCTGCACGTAACCCAGAGTAGGGAAGCGTGATAGGTGCAGGGGTCAACCGGAGGGCCGATCCCTGTTCCGCACGCGTACTCCGCAAGGTGGAGAAGGTGATCACCTGTGCGCCTAGTCTGGCCCGGTGACGGATGAGGCGACGCGAGAGACGGCGGACGACGCCCGTGGCTGGCGTGCGGCCACCGAGGCGGCCCTGTACGGCCCCGGCGGCTTCTACCGCCGCCCGGAGGGCCCGGCCGGGCACTTCCGTACGTCGGTGCACGCCTCGCGGCTGTTCGCCGGGGCCGTGGCCGAACTGCTGTGCCGGGTCGACGAGGCCCTGGGCGGCCCCGAGGAGCTGGACTTCGTCGACATGGGCGCCGGCCGGGGCGAACTGGTCACCGGCGTGCTCGCGGCCCTGCCCGCGGACGTGGCGGCACGCACGCGTGCGTACGCGGTCGACCTCGCCGACCGCCCGCCGGGCCTGCCCGACCGGATCACCTGGCTGACCGAGCTCCCGCGCACGGTCCGGGGCCTGCTCTTCGCCAACGAGTGGCTGGACAACGTGCCGGTCGAGGTGGCCGAGGTGGACCCGGCCGGGGTGCCCCGTCTGGTGCACGTCCGGCGGGACGGCACCGAGCTGCTCGGCGAGCGCGTGTCGGGCGCGGAGGCGCAGTGGCTCGCGCGGTGGTGGCCGCTGGGCGCCGAACCGGGCCTGCGCGCGGAGATCGGGCTGCCCCGGGACCGGGCGTGGGCGTCGGCCGTCACCAGCCTCCAGCGGGGCCTCGCGGTGGCCGTGGACTACGCGCACACCCTGGAGACGCGCCCTCCGTTCGGGACGCTGACCGGCTTCCGCGAGGGCCGGGCGACGGCCCCCGTGCCGGACGGGGCGTGCGACATCACGGCGCATGTGGCACTGGACGCCTGCACGGCGCTCGACCCGGCGCTCAGGCTGCCCGAAGCGCTCCTGTGCACGCAGCGCGACGCCCTGCGCGCCCTCGGCCTGGTCGGCGCCCGCCCGCCGCTCACCCTCGCCTCCACGAACCCCGCCGCATACGTGCGCGCCCTCGCGACCGCGGGCGAGGCCGCGGAACTCACCGCCCCCGGCGGCCTCGGCGACTTCCTCTGGCTGCTCCAGCCGGTGGGCGTCGAGGACGCGCTGCTCTAACGCACGCCCCGCGGGTTCCTGCTCGCCCCTACTCACCCACCTTGTCGCTATTTGTCGATGTCCCCCACCACGAAGAACAGCGACCCCAGGATCGCGACCATGTCCGCCACCAGCGTCCCCGGCAGCAGTTCGGTCAGGGCCTGGATGTTGTTGTAGGACGCCGAGCGCAGCTTCAGCCGGTACGGGGTCTTCTCGCCCTTGCTGACGAGGTAGTAGCCGTTGATGCCGAGGGGGTTCTCGGTCCAGGCGTAGGTGTGGCCCTCGGGTGCCTTGAGGACCTTGGGGAGCCGCTGGTTGATCGGCCCCGGCGGCAGGTCGGCCAGCCGGTCCAGGCAGGCGCCGGCCAGGTCCAGGGCGTTGTGGGTCTGCTCCAGGAGGCACTCGAAGCGGGCCAGGCAGTCGCCCTCGGCCCGGGTGACGACCTTCAGGGTGTCCTGGAGCTCGCCGTAGGCCAGGTAGGGCTCGTCCCGGCGCAGGTCGAAGTCGACGCCGGAAGCACGCGCGATGGGCCCGCTCACGCCGTACGCGTGCACGGCCTCCGGCGCGAGGACGCCCACGCTCCGGGTCCGGCCGCGGAAGATCTCGTTGCCGAGGACCAGGTCGTCGAAGACGTCCATGCGGGAACGCACGGCGGCCACGGCGCCACGCGCGCGTGCGGTCCAGCCGGCCGGCAGGTCCTCCTTGAGGCCGCCGACGCGGTTGAACATGTAGTGCATGCGCCCGCCGGAGACCTCCTCCATGACGTTCTGCAGCTCCTCGCGCTCGCGGAACGCGTAGAAGACCGGGGTGATGCCGCCCAGTTCCAGCGGATAGGAGCCGAGGAACATCAGGTGGTTGAGGACCCGGTTCAGCTCGGCGAGCAGGGTGCGGGTCCACACCGCGCGGACCGGTACCTCCATGCCGAGCATGCGTTCGACGGCGAGGACCACGCCCAGCTCGTTCGAGAAGGCCGACAGCCAGTCGTGGCGGTTGGCGAGCATGATGATCTGCCGGTAGTCGCGGGCCTCGAAGAGCTTCTCCGCGCCCCGGTGCATGTAGCCGATCACCGGCTCCGCGGAGATGATCCGCTCGCCGTCCAGCACCAGCCGCAGCCGCAGCACGCCGTGCGTGGAGGGGTGCTGGGGGCCGATGTTGAGCACCATGTCGGTGCTCTCGGCGGCGCCGCCGATCCCGACCGTGGTCTGCGTCGTGGGCGTCATGGATCCAGTCTCCCCTACGTACCCTGGCCCCATGGAGACGGGGAGCGCCGCCGGCGCCGAGACCACGGGGACCGAGCCGGTCTGGACGGGGCTGCCGCCCGGCCTGCTGCGGATGCGTCGGCTGCTGCTGGTGGTGTGGCTGGGGCTGCTCGCCCTGGCCCTGGGACTGCTGCCGGGCCTGCTCGCCGGCCCGGTGTGGGGGGCCTTCGCGCTGCTGCCGCTGGCGGCGCTGGCCTGGGGCTGGGTGCTGCTGGGCCGTAACTGGCGCTCCTGGCGGTACGCCGAGCGCGCCGACGACCTGCTGATCACCCGCGGGGTGCTGTGGCGCGAGGAGACCGTGGTGCCGTACGGGCGGATGCAGCTGGTGGAGGTGACCTCGGGGCCCGTCGAGCGGCACTTCGGGCTCGCCACCGTGCAGCTGCACACGGCGGCCGCGGCCACCGACGCGACGATCCCCGGCCTGGACCCGGCCGAGGCGGAACGGCTGCGCGACCGCCTCACCGAGCTCGGCGGGGCCCGATCGGCGGGGCTGTGACCGCGCCGGGCGTCGAGGGCGCCATACGCGCGGGCAAGGCCGCCGGCGAGCGGCGGCTGCACCCGGTGACGCCGTTCCGGCGGGCCTGGGCGCCGGTCGCGGTGCTCACCGGCTGGGCGGTGCACGACCCGAACCAGGCGCAGGAACAGCTGACGAAGCTGACCACGACCATGGTCCTGGGCGGGCTCGGCGTCCTGGTCACGGCGGGTGCCCTGTACGGCTTCCTCACCTGGTGGTTCACCTACTTCTCGGTGACCGACAGCGAACTGCGCATACGCACCGGCCTGTTGTTCCGGCGCACCGCGCACATCCGGCTCGAGCGGATCCAGGCCGTCGACGTCACCCAGCCGCTCCTCGCGCGCGTGGCGGGCGTCGCCAAGCTGCGGATAGACGTCGTCGGCACCGACAAGAAGGACGAACTGGCCTTCCTCGGCCAGGGCGAGGCGCGTGCGCTCCGCGCGGAGCTGCTCGCGCGCGCCGCGGGGTTCGCGCCCGAGACGGCGCACGAGGTCGGCGAGGCGCCGGCGCACGAGCTGATGCGGGTGCCCCCGGCCAAGCTCGCGCTCTCGATCGTGCTGACGGGCGCCACCTGGGGCTCCCTGGCCGCCGCCCTCGTGGCCCCGCCGCTCCTCTGGCTGGGCACCCACAGCGTGTGGACGGTACTCGCGACCGCCGTGCCGCTGCTCGGCGCGGCGGCCACGACCAGCGTGGGGCGGTTCGTCGGGGAGTACGACTGGACGCTCGGCGAGTCCCCCGACGGGCTGCGCATCGACCACGGGCTCCTCGACCGCACGCACGAGACGGTGCCGCCGGGGCGGGTGCAGACCGTGCGGATCGTGGAGCCGCTGATGTGGCGGCCGCTGCGCTGGGTGCGGGTCGAACTGGACGTGGCGGGTTCGGCGAACTCGGTGCTGGTCCCGGTCGCGCCGCGCGCGGTGGCCGAGTCGGTCGTCGCGCGGGTGCTGCCCGGCGTGACCGTGCCCGGTGAGCTGCTGCGGCCGCCAGGGCGGGCCCGGTGGTGCGTGCCGCTGTGGTGGCGCGGGTACCGGCTCGGCGTCACGGACGCGGTGTTCGCGGCGCGGCACGGGCTGCTGCGCCGGAAGCTGTCGCTCGTACCGCACGCCAAGGTCCAGAGCGTACGGCTGACTCAGGGGCCCTGGAAGCGGCTGTGGCGCGTCGCGGACGTTCATGTGGACACCGGGGCCAACAAGACCGTGACGGCACGGCTGCGAGGCGCTGAGGAGGCCGCGGCGCTGCTGCGGGAGCAGGCCGAGCGGTCACGGACGGGGCGCCGGACGGCACGGCCGGACCGCTGGATGGCCTGACGGACGGTCCGGCCGGTGGTCGGGGGCGGGTGAGCGGGAGTTGGTCGCGCGGTTCCCCGAGCCCCTTGAGGCAGGTCGCTGCGGTGAGCGCCCCTACAGGGGCGCGGGGAACCGCGCGACCAGCCACGATGGCGCCACACCCGGCCACCGGCCGGCCGCGGCGCCGAATCGCCGCGTGTTCAGGACGCGGCGCTGCGCAGGCCGCCGAGGTTGATCTGTTCCGTCTCGTCGTGCGCGGTCAGGTCGATGACCTGGCCGACACCCCGCGCCCGCGCGTCGGCGGGCTTGAACTCGGCCTCGGACTCGGCCTTGTGCAGCGCGAGCGCCTCCTGGCCGACGACGTCCGCGAGGTCCTCGTTGTGCACGGCGTCCAGGCCGCCGGCGGGCGAGCCCTTCTGGGTGCCGAAGAAGTCGAAGCCGCCGGTGACCAGCGGGCGCGGGATCGGCGCGGCCGGCAGCACCGCCACCGCGGTGGGCACCGTGAAGTGGCCCGAGGGCTGCACGGAACGGGCGGACGGTGTCGTGGGGTGGGCGTCCTGCTCCGCCGACGCCGGGGTGGTGTCCTCCGCCTCCGGTCCGGCCGTGGTGGCGGCGGCCGCACGCGCGTGCCCGTCGGCCGCCGCGGGCTGCCCCTGCGCCTCGTCCTCCGGCGCGCTCTCGCCCGCCGGGGCGGCCCCGGTTCCGGCGGCCTTCTCCGCCGCGGCCCGGGCGTCGGTGCCCGCGTCGGTCCCGTCCTTCGGGGCGTCCTTCTCGTCGAACCGGGCCAATGCCACCTTGGCCCGCAGGAAGAGCTTGGAACCCTCCGGCGAGAAGATCGCGGGAGCCGTCTCCTCGACCGTCAGTGCCGCGGACTTGTCCGCGGCCTTCTCCTCGGCCTGCTCCTCCGCGGGAGCCGCGGTCTGCTCCGCCTCCTCCGCCTTGCGGGGGGCCGGGAGCGCGTTCGACGGCTCGGCGGCCTCGATCTCCAGCAGGCGGCGGCCCTCCAGGGCGCTCGCGCGCTCGGTCTCGGCCGTGGCGTAACGGCGCAGCAGGGACGCGTGCTCGTTGCGCAGTCCCGCCAGCTCCGACCGCTTCGCGCGCAGCCGCTGCTCCAGCTTGGCGCGCAGTTCCCGGGACTCCTCCAGGTCGGTCTCCAGCTCGGCGATCCGCTCCTCGTGGCGCCACTCGTCGCTCGCACGCGCGCGTGACAGGTCGGCCACCTGCTTGCCCGCCTCGCTGTCCCAGCGCCGCATGACGGCGGCGCCGACAACCGCGGTGGCCGCGGCTATCGCGGCCAGGGTGCGCAGCACCGTCGGTTGGGAGAACAGCCAGGGGCCGAGGGCGCAGACGAGAGAGACACCGGCGATCGCTGAGGGAGGCAACAGCCTGTGCAAGGGCGGGGAATGACGGTGGCGTCCACGTGGCATGGCCAGAAACTTACCGCGCGTAGGCGAATCGTGGTGCCCCAGGCCGTAAAAACACAGCGACAACGAAGTCTTCCCACGGTATCGGCAGGGGTGGGACTCAGTGGACGCCCAGTCGGCCGCTCATCCACTGCAGCGTCGCCGGGATCTCGCGGCGCCAGGTGTTGAAGTTGTGGCCGCCGCTGTCGAGGATGATCGACGAGATCCGGGTGCGCCTGGTGGCCTCCACGCTCGCGATGAATCTCAGCGTGGCCTTGTAGTTGGTTTCCCCGGCTTTGCTGCTGGTGACCAGCAGGGAGGTGTCCGGGGCGGGCTCGTGCTTCAGGAACCACCACAGGTCCGCGCGGTTCTTGAGATTCCGGTCGCCCTGGAAGAGGTCGCCGGTCGTGGCGTCGAGGGGCGCCTTGTACGACGGGGAGAGCCCGGCTCCGGCCCCGTACACGCCGGGGTGGTGCACGGCGAGCTTGAGCGCGCAGTACCCGCCGGTCGAGTCGCCGACGATCCCCCAGCCGCCCGGCCGCACGGCGGCCCGGTAGTGCGCCCGCACCGCCTCGGGCAGGTCCTTGGCGAAGAAGGTCTCGGTCTGCGGGCCGTGCGGGACGTCCACGCACTCGGTGTCCCGGGGCGGCGCGACCGTGGGCCGCAGCATCACCAGGATCACCGGCCGCATCTTCCCGTCCCTGACCAGGTGCTGCGCGGTGCGCGGGTAGTGCAGCTTGTCGACCAGCGCGCTGGCGGTGCCCGGATAGCCGCTGAGGACGACCACCACCGGGAACGTCCGCGTGCGGTACTGGGGCTGGAAGTACTCCGGCGGCAGGTACACGTACGCGGGCGTGGTGATGTGCGTCGTGCGGCCGACTATGCCGACCTGCTGGATCTGACCGGCCGTCCGGGGCAGCGAGCCGCCCATGCCGTGCACCTCGGACGTGGACATCACCTGGAGCGGGCCGGCCGCGTGGTCGACGACGACGCCCTGGCCGGTCTCCGTGCCGAACAGGTCCGCCCAGCTCGCGTAGAAACCGAAGGCCTGGTTAACCGCTACCCCGACGCACGCGAACAGGGCCAGCTGGGTGGCCAGCAGAAGACCGACACGGCCGCTGACGGCCCGCCAGCTCTGCCCGGCAAGCCGGGGCCACAGCCACACCGTGCCTACGAACAGCAGTACGGCGCACAAGATCGTAAATGCCAGCAGTTTGTTGCTCGTGAGACCCATGAGGTGCTTCCTGCCTGCGCTTTCCCCCGCGGCCTTCGCTGCATTTCAGCGAGGCTTGCCCCGGGCTTTCCCTGTCCTTTGAACCGGCTTTCCGGTGGGGAGTGAACCTCTCCCCCCGAGACACCGTCCTAGAGGGCGCAATGTCGCCGGATGCCCGAATCGGGCCCGGATCCAAGGTCTCTCGCAGAACTACGGGATGCGATGTCTGTCAGGATAGATGGGGAAATGTCGGGCTGGGTTCCGAGCCGATCAAGCCGGGCGCGGCGGATAGTCCGTGGCCCGCGCCCTGAGGCTGTCCCCGCCCTGGTCGGCAGGGCGTGCGCGGTCGTGGGCGTCCTGGACATCGCCGCGGGCGTCTTCCCGCGCTTCCGTCACAGCCGTATGCACGCCATGGCCGAGGTGCTGCCGGGCTCGCTCGGCCCGTTCGCCGCCGCGCTCTCGCTCAGCGTCGGCGTGCTGCTGCTGCTGCTCGCGCACGGGCTCAAGCGGCGCAAGCGCCGGGCATGGCGGGCCGCGGTCGCACTGCTGCCGGCAGGAGCGGTCTCGCAGTTCGTCTACCGGCACTCGCTCATCGGCGCGCTGATCTCGCTGGCCCTGTTCGTGCCGCTCGTGATCCACCGCGACGAGTTCAAGGCACTGCCCGACCCGCGCAGCCGGTGGCGCGCGCTCGCCAACTTCGTCCTCATGAGCGCCGGTTCGCTCGCGCTCGGCCTGGTCGTCGTCAGCGCCCACCCGAAGCGCACCATCGGCGACCCCAGCCTGGCCGACCGCATCACCCACGTCCTGTACGGCCTGTTCGGCTTCGAGGGCCCCGTCGACTACGAGGGCTCCACCTCCTGGACGGTCGCCTTCTCCCTCGGCGCCCTCGGCCTGATCACCGCGGTCACCACCATCTACCTCGCCTTCCGCCCCGAGCACCCCGCCGCCCACCTCACCGAGGAGGACGAGGCCCAGCTGCGCACCCTCCTCGAGAAGCACGGCGCCCGCGACTCCCTCGGCCACTTCGCGCTCCGCCGCGACAAGGCGGTCGTCTTCTCCCCCAGCGGCAAGGCGGCGGTCACCTACCGCGTCGTCTCCGGCGTGATGCTCGCCAGCGGCGATCCCATCGGCGACGTCGAGGCCTGGCCCGGCGCCATCGAACGCTTCATGGACGAGGCCAAGGCCCACTCCTGGACCCCCGCCGTCATGGGCTGCTCGGAGACGGGCGGCGAGGTGTGGACCCGCGAGACCGGCCTGGACGCCCTCGAACTGGGCGACGAGGCGGTGGTCGACGTGGCGGATTTCTCGCTCGCCGGACGCGCGATGCGCAACGTGCGCCAGATGGTCAAGCGCATCGAGCGGGCCGGCTACGAAACCCGGGTACGGCGCATCCGTGACCTCGGCGAGGCCGAACTCGACCGTATCCGCCGGGCCGCCGAGGACTGGCGCGGCACCGACACCGAGCGCGGCTTCTCCATGGCGCTCGGCCGCATCGGCGACCCCGCCGACGGCGACTGCCTGATCGCCACCGCCCACAAGGCGGACGAGACGCCCGGCCAGTACGGCGACCTCAAGGCGATCCTGCACTTCGTGCCCTGGGGCACCGACGGCGTCTCCCTCGACCTGATGCGCCGCGACCGCGCCGCCGACCCCGGCATGAACGAGCTGCTCATCGTGGCCGCCCTCCAGGCCGCCCCGAAGCTCGGCATCACCAGGATCTCGCTCAACTTCGCGATGTTCCGCTCGGCCCTCGCCCGCGGCGAGAAGATCGGCGCGGGACCGGTGCTCCGCGCCTGGCGCGGACTGCTGGTGTTCCTCTCCCGCTGGTTCCAGATCGAGTCGCTGTACAAGTTCAACGCCAAGTTCCAGCCCCGCTGGGAGCCGCGCTTCGTGGTCTACCGGGCCTCCGGCGACCTCCCGCGCATCGGGCTCGCCGCCATGCAGGCCGAGGGCTTCGTCAGCCTCGCCCTCCCGCTGCCGCGGTTCCTGCGCCGCCAGACGCCCGCCCCCCGCCCGTGCGCCCACGGCGTCGCCGAACAGGGTGTACGCGCGGCCTGACCCCCTGACCGGCCCGAGCGGACGCTCCGCCCCCTCCAGCCCTGGGGCGCCGCTCGGGCCACGGGGGCTGGGCACAGGGCCCTGGGCCTACGCTGAACGTATGAGCAACCACAGCGGACGTGGCCAGGTGGCAGGGCTTCCGGCATGGGACCGGTGCGCGGTCATGGGGGTCGTGAACGTCACCCCCGACTCCTTCTCCGACGGCGGCCGCTGGTTCGACACGACCGCCGCCGTCAAGCACGGCCTCGACCTCGGCGCCCAGGGCGCCGACCTGGTCGACGTCGGCGGCGAGTCCACCCGCCCGGGCGCCACCCGCGTCGACGAGGACGAGGAACTGCGCCGGGTCGTCCCCGTCGTCCGCGGCCTCGCCTCCGAAGGCGTCGTCGTCTCCGTCGACACCATGCGCGCCTCCGTCGCCCGGCAGGCCCTCGCCGCCGGCGCCGCCCTCGTCAACGACGTCAGCGGCGGCCTCGCCGACCCCGACATGATCCCCGTCGTCGCCGACTCCGGCGCCCCCTTCGTCGTCATGCACTGGCGCGGTTTCCTGGAGGGCGGCAACGTCAAGGGCGTGTACGGCGACGTCGTCGGCGAGGTCCTCGACGAACTGCACGCGCGCGTGGACGCCGTCCTGGCCGGCGGCGTCTCCCCCGACCGGATCGTCGTCGACCCCGGCCTCGGCTTCTCCAAGAACTCCGAGCACGACCTGACCCTGCTCGCCCACCTCGACCGGCTGCACGCCCTGGGCCACCCCCTGCTCGTCGCCGCCTCCCGCAAGCGGTTCCTCGGCCGGGTCCTGGCCGGGCCCGAAGGGGCGCCCCCGCCCGCCCGGGAGCGCGACGCGGCGACGGCCGCCGTCTCGGCGCTCGCGGCGCACGCCGGCGCGTGGGCGGTGCGCGTGCACGAGGTACGCGCCACGGCCGACGCGGTACGGGTCGCGCGCGCAATAGAGAGCGCGCGCACCGGAGACGGCGCGCCGGGCGAAGGAGCCCGGTGAGCGCCCCCCATACCGACGTCGAGCAGGTCGAGGCCGCCAACACCGCCTTCTACGAGGCACTGGAGAACGGCGACTTCGAAACCGTCTCCGGCCTCTGGCTCGCCCCCGCCGACCTGGGCGTCGACGAGGAGTACCACGACCCCGCCGACAGCGGCGTGATCTCCTGCGTGCATCCCGGCTGGCCGGTCCTCACCGGCCGCGGCGAGGTCCTGCGGTCGTACGCGCTGATCATGGCGAACACCGACTACATCCAGTTCTTCCTCACCGACGTGCACGTCTCCGTCACCGGCGACACCGCCCTGGTGACCTGCACGGAGAACATCCTCAGCGGCGGTCCGGCCCCCGAGGGCGGCCAGGAACTCGGCCCGCTGGTCGGACAGCTGGTCGTCGCCACGAACGTGTTCCGGCGCACCCGGGACGGCTGGAAACTCTGGTCCCACCACGCCTCCCCGGTGCTCTCCGAGACCGACGAGGACGAAGAGGACGACACGCCCTCCTGAGCGCAGGACACCCCTGGCGGACCAGGAAGTGGCCGGAATCACGAACTCGCGAGTAGGTACGGCTACCGGCCCATGAGCCACCGGCTTCCCCGGGGGAAACACCCGATGAACCCTGCGCGCCCCGGAGAACCCCACGCCCCGTAACCCGGCTCTGTCAGTGCTCGCAGGTAGATTCGTGTGAGGCCGGACCATCGCCCGCACGCGATGTCCCCCGGCCGCACACCGACGATTGCAGGAGTGATTCGCGTGGATCGTGTCGCGCTGCGCGGCCTCAGGGCCCGCGGGCACCACGGTGTCTTCCCCAAGGAGCGCGAGGAGGGCCAGACCTTCATCGTGGACCTCGCCCTCGGCCTGGACACCCGTCCGGCGGCGGCCGACGACGACCTGACCAAGACCGTGCACTACGGCATCGTGGCCGAGGAGGTCGTCGCCGTGGTCGAGGGGGAACCGGTGAACCTGATCGAGACGCTCGCCGAGCGGATCGCCCAGGTCTGCCTCAAGCACGAGGGGGTAAGAGAGGTCGAGGTCCAGGTCCACAAGCCGGACGCGCCCATCACCGTCCCCTTCGACGACGTCACCGTCACCATCACCCGGAGCCGAGTATGACCGCATCCTCCCTGCGGGGCCCGAGCGACCCGACCGTCCAGCCGGTGCCCGCCTCCGTCGTCGAGCAGGTCGACGCCGCCGACACCACCCTGTCCAACCCCAAACGCGCCGTGGTCGCCCTCGGCTCCAACCTCGGCAACCGCCTGGAGACCCTCCAGGGCGCCGTCGACGCCCTGGAGGACACCCCCGGCGTCCGCATCAAGGCCGTGTCGCCGGTGTACGAGACGGAGCCGTGGGGCGTCGAGCCCGGCAGCCAGCCGACGTACTTCAACGCGATCGTGGTGCTGAAGACCACCCTCCCGCCGTCCTCCCTGCTGGAGCGGGCACACGCGGTCGAGGAGGCGTTCAACCGGGTGCGGGACGAGCACTGGGGCCCGCGCACCCTCGACGTCGACATCGTCGCCTACGCCGACGTCGTCTCCGACGACCCGCACCTCACCCTCCCGCACCCGCGCGCCCACGAGCGCGCCTTCGTGCTCGCGCCCTGGTACGACATCGACCCCGAGGCCCTGCTGCCCGGCCGCGGCACGGTCGCGGATCTCCTGGCCGCCGTCACCCGGCACGGCGTGGAAGCGCGCGGGGACCTGGAACTCCGACTGCCCGAGTAGTCGTTAAGGTCGAGACGACCACATCGCTGCGGGGGAGCTGAAGGAAAACAGTGAAAGAGCTGCGGATCAGGGTGCTGGCCGGCGTCTTCGTCGTGGCCGGAGTGCTGTCCTGGGCGGCCGCCCGCCTCTGGAACGCGGTGGGGACGCTGCCGAGCGTGCCCGTGGCGGCCCCGATCGTCCTCGCCCTGATCGCCGTGGTCCTGCTCTCCACCGCGCTCTCGCTGCGCGCCCGCCTCAAGGCCCAGCGCGAGCGCCGCCCTGGCGCCAAGGGCGTGGACCCCCTGATGGCGGCCCGCGCCGTCGTCTTCGGCCAGGCGAGCGCGCTCGTCGCCGCTCTCGTGGCCGGCATGTACGGCGGCACCGGCGTCGTCCTCCTCGAACTCCTCGACCTCCCCACCCGCCGCGACCAGGCCCTCTACGCGGCCTTCTCGGTCGTCGCCGGCATCGCCGTCATAGCGGCGGCCCTCTTCCTGGAACGGGTGTGCAAGCTCCCGGAGGACGACGACAACAACCACAGCGGGGCCGAGCCGGTGGCGTGACCCCGGGCAGGGGCAGCCGTCAGCGCGCCATGATGAGGCTCATCGCCTCGTTCCGGGTGGCCGCGTCCCGCAGCTGGCCACGGACCGCCGACGTTATGGTCTTCGCGCCGGGCTTGCGGATCCCCCGCATCGACATGCACATGTGCTCGCACTCGACGACCACGATGACGCCGCGCGGCTCCAGGATCTGCATCAGCGAGTCCGCGATCTGCGTAGTGAGACGTTCCTGCACCTGCGGGCGGCGGGCGTAGACGTCGACCAGCCGGGCCAGTTTGGACAGCCCAGTGATCTTCCCGGTCACCGACGGGATGTACCCGACGTGGGCGACGCCGTGGAACGGCACCAGGTGGTGTTCACAGGTGCTGTAGACCTCGATGTCCTTCACCAGCACCATCTCGTCGTGCCCGATGTCGAACGTGGTGGTCAGGACGTCCTCGGGCTTCTGCCACAGCCCGGCGAAGATCTCCTTGTAGGCCCGCGCCACCCGCGCCGGAGTCTCCCGCAGGCCCTCGCGCTCCGGGTCCTCGCCGACCGCGATGAGGAGTTCGCGTACGGCGTTCTCGGCGCGTTTCTCGTCGAACTCGCCGATGGTGCCTTCGCCGTCCAGGGTCACGGGGTCGGTCATCTGGGGTGCCTCGTTCCTCAGGGCGGGCGCATGTGGATCACGCGCCTCATGTACAGGCATTACGGAAATGCCGCGCCCCCCAGGCTAGGTCCTGGGGGGCGCGGCATCCATTCCGAGCCAGGTGAGGCCGGTGTGAGTCAGCTCTCGGGGCGGTCCTCGGGAGCCTTCTCGACCGCGGGGGCGGATTCGGCCGCCGTGGCCTTGGCGGTGCTGATCGCCGCGGTGGCGCCGTTGGCCCCGTTGGTCAGTGCGAGCTCCTTCGGAGAGAGCACCGGCGGGCGGGTGGACGGCGTGCGGCGGGAGGAGCCGGTCCAGGCCGGCCGGGCCGGGCGCTTGACGATGGCGGAGAAGATCTCGGCGATCTCCTCCTTGCCCAGCGTCTCCTTCTCCAGGAGCTGGAGCACCAGGTTGTCGAGGACGTCGCGGTTCTCGACCAGGATCTCCCAGGCCTCGTTGTGCGCGTTCTCGATCAGCTTCTTGACTTCCTCGTCCACCAGGGCGGCGACCTCTTCCGAGTAGTCGCGCTGGTGGGACATCTCACGGCCGAGGAAGGGCTCGGTGTTGTCGCCGCCGAACTTGATCGCGCCGAGACGCTCGGTCATGCCGTACTGCGTGACCATCGCGCGGGCGGTGGCCGTGGCCTTCTCGATGTCGTTGGCGGCGCCGGTGGTCGGGTCGTGGAAGACCAGTTCCTCCGCCGCGCGACCGCCCAGCATGTAGGCGAGCTGGTCGAGCATCTCGTTGCGCGTGGTCGAGTACTTGTCCTCGTCCGGCAGGACCATCGTGTAACCGAGGGCGCGGCCGCGGGACAAGATCGTGATCTTGTGGACCGGGTCGGAGTTCGGGGAGGCCGCCGCGACCAGGGCGTGGCCGCCCTCGTGGTACGCGGTGATCTTCTTCTCCTTGTCCGACATGATCCGGGTCCGCTTCTGCGGGCCCGCGACCACGCGGTCGATCGCCTCGTCGAGCATCTGGTTGTCGATGAGCTTGCGGTCGCTGCGGGCCGTGAGCAGCGCCGCCTCGTTCAGCACGTTCGACAGGTCGGCGCCGGTGAAGCCCGGGGTACGGCGGGCGACCGCCGCGAGGTCGACGTCGGGCGCGACCGGCTTGCCCTTCTGGTGGACCTTGAGGATCTCCAGACGGCCCTGCAGGTCCGGCGGGTCGACCGCGATCTGGCGGTCGAAACGGCCGGGGCGCAGCAGCGCCGGGTCGAGGATGTCCGGCCGGTTCGTCGCGGCGATGAGGATCACGCCGCCCTTGACGTCGAAGCCGTCCATCTCGACGAGCAGCTGGTTCAGCGTCTGCTCGCGCTCGTCGTGACCGCCGCCGAGGCCGGCGCCGCGGTGGCGGCCGACCGCGTCGATCTCGTCGACGAAGACGATCGCCGGGGCGTTCGCCTTGGCCTGCTCGAAGAGGTCACGGACCCGGGAGGCACCGACACCGACGAACATCTCGACGAAGTCGGAACCGGAGATCGAGTAGAAGGGAACCCCTGCCTCGCCGGCGACGGCACGCGCGAGGAGCGTCTTGCCGGTGCCGGGACGGCCGTAGAGGAGCACGCCCTTGGGGATCTTGGCGCCGACGGCCTGGAACTTGGCCGGCTCCTGCAGGAACTCCTTGATCTCGTGGAGTTCCTCGACCGCCTCGTCGCAGCCCGCGACGTCCGAGAAGGTCGTCTTCGGGGTGTCCTTGGTGATGAGCTTCGCCTTGGACTTGCCGAAGTTCATGACCCGGGAGCCGCCGCCCTGCATCTGGTTCATCAGGAACAGGAAGACGACCACGATGAGGACGAAGGGCAGCAGGGAGAGCAGGACGCTGACGAAGGCGTTCTGCTTGGTCGGCGCGACGGTGTAGCCGTCGGTGATCTGCTTGTCCTGGTACTTGGTCTGCAGCGTGTTGGCGAGGGCCACGCCCTGGTCGCCGATGTAGCTCGCCTGGATCTTCGAGCTGCCGTCGACCTTCTCGCCGTTCTTGAGCGTGACCTTGATGGTCTGCTCGTCGCCGGTGGTCAGCTTGGCCGATGCCACCCTGTTGTCATTGATCGCCGCCACGACCTGGCCGGTGTCCACCGTCTTGTAGCCGCCGGACGAGCCGACGACCTGCATCAACACGACCACGGCAAGGACGGCCAGCACGATCCACATGACCGGCCCACGGAAGTATCGCTTCACGTCCATCCATACGGAGCGGTGCCGCCCCGTCCCTCCTGCCATAGTGAGTTTGATAAGACAGTTCTTCTGACGGTACCCCAGCATTGTGGCCCGAAGCCGCACGAAGCTGCGCGGACGACTGGTGAAACCCGTCTCTGCATGCTCCAACGGCGCGAAACCCGCTGGGGTTCCCGATCGTCTTACGGAACTGGCCCCCGCGGCGTATCAGCCGGGGTTCAGCCGCCGTAGACGTGAGGCGCGAGCGTACCGACGAACGGGAGGTTGCGGTACTTCTCGGCGTAGTCGAGGCCGTAGCCGACGACGAACTCGTTGGGGATGTCGAAGCCGACCCACTCGACGTCGATGGCGACCTTGGCCGCGTCCGGCTTGCGCAGCAGGGTGCAGATCTTCAGGGTCTCGGGCTCGCGGGAGCCGAGGTTGTTGATCAGCCAGGACAGGGTCAGGCCCGAGTCGATGATGTCCTCGACGATCAGGACGTGCCGGCCCTTGATGTCGGTGTCGAGGTCCTTGAGGATCCGCACCACACCGGAGGACTGGGTGCCCGCGCCGTACGAGGACACGGCCATCCAGTCCATGGTGACGGGGGTGGACAGCGCCCGGGCGAGGTCCGCCATGACCATCACCGCGCCCTTGAGGACGCCGACGATGAGCAGGTCCTTGCCCGCGTACTCCGCGTCGATCTTCGCGGCCAGCTCGGCCAGCTTCGCGTCGATCTCTTCCTTGGTGATGAGCACCTGCTGGAGGTCGGCACCCATGTCTTTCGCGTCCACCCGCATCACTTTCGGTCGGTCGTCCCACCGGCCTACCCGGTCTTTCGGAGGGGCTCCGGGGAGCTCTCCGTGAGGTCGGGATTCAGCCTTGCCGAATCACCAGTCTGCCACCCTGGCGCTGGGCGACGACTTTGCCGGGGAGATTGATGGCCCCCTGGCCTCGCCATCCGGTGATGAGGCGGTCGACTTCCTCGATGTGCCGGGCGAACAGGGAACCGGCCGGTGCGCCCGCCTCGATGGCCGCGCGGCGCAGGATGCGGCGGCGTACCGCGGGGGGCAGCGCGTAGAGCTTGGCGCACTCCAGCAGGCCCGCGGCGTCCCGTACGGAGGCCTCGGCCTGGCTGGCCCAGGTGTCGAGGGCGTCGGCGTCGTCGCGGGAGAGCTGGGCGGTGCGGGCGAGCGCCTCGACGACGCCCTTGCCGAGTGCCTTCTCCAGGGCCGGCAGGCCCTCGTGGCGCAGCCGGGAGCGGGTGTAGGCCGGGTCCGTGTTGTGCGGGTCGTCCCAGACGGGCAGGGACTGGACCATGCAGGCCTTGCGGGCGGTCTGCCGGTCCAGCTGGAGGAACGGGCGGCGGTAACGGCCGCCGGCCCCCGAGACCGCGGCCATTCCGGACAGGGAGCGGATGCCGGAGCCGCGGGCGAGGCCGAGCAGGACGGTTTCGGCCTGGTCGTCCCGGGTGTGGCCGAGCAGGATCGCGGCGCCGCCGTGCCGTTCGAGCGCGGCGTCCAGGGCGGCGTAGCGGGCGTCACGGGCGGCGGCCTCGGGTCCGCCGTCGCGGCCGACGGTCACGGTGATGGACTCGACCGGGTCGAGGCCGAGTTCGCGCAGCCGCAGGACGACCTCCTCGGCGCGCAGGTCGGAGCCGGGCTGCAGGCCGTGGTCGACGGTGATGCCGCCCGCGCGGATGCCGAGTTTGGGGGCCTCGAAGGCGAGGGCGGAGGCGAGCGCCATGGAGTCGGCGCCGCCGGAGCACGCGACGAGGACGAGCGGGGAGGGGGGCCGCTCGTTCGGGTTCTGCTCCGGGATCTCCGGGGCCTCGGAGAGGCTGCCGGCGGGGCGGGCGAGGCGCACGCCGATCCGTCCGCCGGTGCGCTCACCGGTGGTACGGCAGTGGCGGCTGTCGTCGGTGAGGATGTCGTGGAGGACGCGGCGGACCGCCAGGCGTATCGCCGCGACCGCAGGATGGGGACCCATGTCCGGTTCCCTTCATGAAGTTTTCGGGGGGTGAACCCGAGTCCGGTCACTCAGAGTGTGTCGATGGTGACAGAAACGGGCCGTTCCCCGAGCATCGCACGCCTACCCATCGCTCACGGTCCCTCGGACGGGTGATTGGAGGGGCGTTCGCCTGCCGTCGGCCGGTTTCCGTTCACCACAGGTCCGCTGGTTCACGACTCGGCCTTGCGGTGCACCCGCGCGACCCAGTCCGCCGGTTTGGCGATCTCCGCCTTGGTCGGCAGCGTGTTCGGGGAGGTCCACACCCGGTTGAAGCCGTCCATGCCGACCTGCTCGACGACGGCCCGCACGAACCGTTCGCCGTCCCGGTACTGACGGAGTTTGGCATCCAGGCCGAGCAGCTTGCGCAGGGTCATGTCGAGCCGGGAGGCGCCCTTGGCACGCCGCTGCTGGAACTTCTCGCGGATCTCGGCGACGGTCGGCACGACAGCGGGTCCGACGCCGTCCATGACGAAGTCGGCGTGGCCCTCCAGGAGGGACATGACGGCGGTGAGCCGGCCGAGGATCTCGCGCTGGGCGGGGGTCTGCACGAGTTCGACGAACGACCGTCCGCCGTCGTCCTCCTCGGCCTCGGGGCGGCTCCCGGCGAGGGACTGGGCGGCGTCCCTGATGCGTTCGAGGACGGTCATCGGGTCGACGTCGGTCTCCGACAGGAACGACTGGATCTCGCCCTCCAGATGGGCGCGCAGCCAGGGCACCGCCGTGAACTGGGTGCGGTGCGTCTCCTCGTGCAGGCACACCCACAGCCGGAAGTCGTGGGGCTGGACGTCGAGTTCGCGCTCCACGTGGACGATGTTCGGGGCGACGAGCAGCAGCCGGCCACCGCCGTTCTCGTCCGCCGGGAGGTCGCGGGAGGAGGGGGCGAAGGTCTCGTACTGGCCGAGGACCCGGGACGACAGGAACGACAGCAGCATGCCGAGTTCGACGCCGGTGACCTTGCCGCCGACCGCACCGAGGACCGCGCCTCCGGGGGAGCCCGAGCGCCGCTCCTGCATCTTCTCGAGCAGCGGCTTGAGGAGTTCGCGGAATCCGGCGACGTTCGCCTTCACCCAGCCGGGCCTGTCGACCACCAGAACGGGGGTGTCGTGGATGCCGTCGGTCCCCATACGAGTGAAGCCCCGGACGTGTTCCTCCGAGGCCTTCGCGTGCCGACGCAGTTCCGCGACGATGCCCCGGGCCTCGTCGCGGCTCACCTCGGGGCCCGGCCGTACGAGCCGCGTCGCGGTCGCCACCGCGAGATTCCAGTCGACCATCCCAGAAGAAGCAGCGCCACCGATGCTCGTCATGCGTCAACCGTACGTTAGCGCTACCGCTTCGGGCAGGCCGTGGGGGTTGGTGTGGTTGGCGTGACTTGTGTGGTGCGGTGGGGTTGGGGCCTCGCGCCGGCAGGGCGCGGCTTTGGCGCACGGTGCCCGGCGCTGCCGGCCGTGCACCCGTTCCGCCCTGCGGAACGCCTGCCCACGGCGGGTGAGAAGCGGCCGCGCCACGGCGGTGCGCGGCCACGGCGGTGCGGCTGTTCAGCGGGTGGCCCGGCAGGCGCAGCCGGCAGGCCGCAGGCCGTGTCGGCCGCAGGAGGCAGGCCGTGTCGGCCGCAGGCCGTGTCGGCCGCAGGACGCAGGCCGTGTCGGCCGCAGGACGCAGGCCGTGTCGGCCGCAGGACGCAGGCCGTGTCGGCCGCAGGACGCAGGCCGTGTCGGCCGCGGGAGGCAGGCCGTGTGGTGTGGCCGCGGGCGGCAGGCTGTGGTTACAGGCCCGCCAGTGCCGTCGCCGTATTGTCCAGGGCCGCCTGGGCCGCGACCGGGTCGGTCGTGTTCGCGGTGAGGAAGGCGAAGGCCAGGAGGCGGCCGTCCCTGTCGACCACCGTGCCCGCGAGGGTGTTGACGCCGGTGAGGGTGCCGGTCTTGGCGCGTACGACGCCTGCCGCGCCGTCCGTGTAGCGGCCGGTGAGGGTGCCGGTGAAGTGGGCGACGGGGAGGCCGGTGAGGACCGCGCGCAGGCCCGGCCGGTCCACGTCGGCGGCCTTGACGAGGAGGGCGGTGAGGAGGTTCGCCGTCAGCCGGTCGTCGCGGTTCAGGCCGCTGCCGTCGTGGAAGGAGGCGCCGGTCATCGGCAGGCCCAGCTTGGTCAGCTGGGCCTCGATCGCGGCCGCTCCCCCGTCGAAGTCGGCCGGCTTGCCGTCGGCGAGCGCCGTCTGGCGGGCCAGCGCCTCGGCGATGTCGTTGTCGCTGTTGGTCAGCATCCGCTCGACGATCGCGGACAGGGGCGGCGAGGAGACGGTGGCGAGGGTCTCGGCGCGACCGCTCGCCTTGGAGGTGCCGGGGGACGAGGTCTTGATGCCGGCGTCCGCGAGGAAGCCCGCGAACTTCTGTGCCGCGTCGGCCGCCGGGTCGCCCACCCGCCTCACCGGTCCCTCGACGGAGGCGTTGGTGCGGCCCTCGTCGGCCGTCAGGGGGCTCACGCGCGCGAGGTTCTCGTTGACGCCGATGACGTGCAGGCCCGGGCCGGAGTAGAGCGTCGTGTCGTACGACAGGGTGATCTGCTTGATGCCCCGCGCGGTCAGCGACTTGGCCGTCTCGGTGGCGAGGGTGCGCAGGCTGGCCCAGCCGGCCGCGTCCTTGTGCGCGGTGAGGGTGGGGTCGCCGCCGCCGACCAGGACGACCTCCCTGGTGCCGGGTTCCAGGACCACGCGCGTGGTGATGCGGTGGTCGGGCCCCAGGGCGGAGAGGGCGGCCACGGCGGTGGCGATCTTGGTGGTGGAGGCGGGGGTCAGGGCGGTGTCGGCGCCGGAGCCGTACAGGCGGCTGCCGGTGGCCACGTCGACGACGACCGCGGTACGGGTGCTGCCGAGCGCCGGGGCCTTCAGGAGGGGCCCCAGGAGGCGCGTGACGGCCGTTCCGGAGATGCCGACGGACTTTCCGGCGGGCGCCGACTTCACGGTATTCGTGGCGCCGTCCAGCCCCGTCAGGACGGGCCCGGCGCTGGGCGCGGGGCCCGGCACGCCTTCGGCTGTGACGGAGTCCGCACGGGAGCCGTGATCTGTGCCACCCGTCCGCTCCAGGGCGGCGGCCCGGTCCCGCTCGGCCGTACGCTGACCGTCGGCGTCCCAGGGGCCCGCCACGGTCACCGCACCGGCGGCCAGCGCGAGCCCGGCCGTGGCGGCGCACACGGTGTACTGCCAGGTCCTGAGCGTGCGGAACCGAGGCCGAGAGGGGCGGACCAGGGTGGCAAGCCGGGGTCCCGTCCTGCGCGCGACGCGTGCGAGCCGCGGTCCCACCGCTCGCCGCAACCTCGCGACCTGCGATTTCGTGGCGGTCACCAGGCGTGCCAGACGCGGTCGTGCGGCGGCCGCGAACTTCCGCACACGCGGTTTCGCGGACTGCCAAGGCCTCAGCTCTGGCACGACCACCAGCCCCTTTCGCGATCACACACCTGCGTGGGGGACACTTAACCATCAGAACTATGTGTTGATCATGGAGGAGCCACCGGTGGAGTTCGACGTCACGATCGAGATCCCGAAGGGTTCGCGGAACAAGTACGAGGTGGACCACGAGACCGGTCGGATCCGCCTCGACCGTCGTCTCTTCACCTCGACCGCCTACCCGACCGACTACGGCTTCGTCGAGAACACCCTCGGCGAGGACGGCGACCCGCTGGACGCGCTGGTCATCCTGGACGAGCCGACCTTCCCGGGCTGCCTGATCAAGTGCCGCGCGATCGGCATGTTCCGGATGACGGACGAGGCCGGCGGCGACGACAAGCTGCTGTGCGTCCCGGCGACCGACCCGCGCGTGGAGCACCTGCGCGACATCCACCACGTGTCGGAGTTCGACCGCCTGGAGATCCAGCACTTCTTCGAGGTCTACAAGGACCTGGAGCCCGGCAAGTCCGTCGAGGGCGCCAACTGGGTCGGCCGCACCGACGCCGAGGCGGAGATCGAGCGGTCCTACAAGCGCTTCAAGGAGACCGGCGGTCACTGAGACCACCCCCGGTAGGCCGGCACCGGGAAACGGGCCGCACGCGCGCGTGCGGCCCGTTTTTCGTGCCCGCCGTGCGGTCATGCGCATACTGAGGCTCAGGTGAATCAGTCGTTCAGGGAGCGTTACGAAGGTGACGGAGGCGGAGGACCGCAAGCCCAGGTCGGACGAGGCACGGTACGACCCGGAGCTCACGTCCGAGTTCGCCGTCCCTCGGGGCATCGAGGTCCCCGAGAGCGGGGGCGGCGAGCCGGAGACGACGTCCGAGTTCGCGGTGCCGGAAGGGCTCGCGGCGCCGCAGCCGGCGGCGGCCGAGCCGGAGGGGTCGGCGTTCAGCCGGCCGAGCACCTACAGCGCCCAGGACGCCCCGCCCGTCTTCACGCCCGCCTCCGGGTTCCCCGCGGTCAGCCTCGTCAAGGACGCGCCCTGGCAGGACCGGATGCGCACGATGCTGCGCATGCCGGTGGCCGAGCGGCCGGCCGTGGAACCGGTGCAGAAGGCCGAGGAGGGCGCGCCCGCCGTCCCCCGCGTGCTCGACCTGACCCTGCGTATCGGGGAGTTGCTGCTGGCGGGCGGTGAGGGCGCGGAGGACGTGGAGGCCGCGATGTTCGCGGTCTGCCGGTCGTACGGGCTGGACCGGTGCGAGCCCGGTGTCACCTTCACGCTGCTGGCGATCTCGTACCAGCCCTCGCTCGTCGACGACCCGGTGACCGCGTCCCGGACGGTGCGGCGGCGCGGGACCGACTACACGCGCCTGGCCGCCGTCTTCCGGCTCGTGGACGACCTCACCGACCCGGAGACCCATGTCTCCCTGGAGGAGGCCTACCGGCGGCTCGCCGCGATCCGCCGCAACCGGCACCCGTACCCCGGCTGGGCGCTGACCGCCGCGAGCGGACTGCTCGCGGGGGCCGCCTCCGTGCTGGTCGGCGGTGACGTGCTGGTGTTCGTGGCGGCCGCGATCGGCGCGATGCTGGGCGACCGGCTGGCGTGGCTGTGCGCGGGGCGGGGGCTGCCGGAGTTCTACCAGTTCATGATCGCCGCCATGCCGCCGGCCGCGATCGGGATCGCCTTCTCGCTCGCCCACGTCGATGTCGCGGCGTCCGCCGTCGTCACCGGTGGGCTCTTCGCGCTGCTGCCCGGACGGGCCCTCGTCGCGGGCGTCCAGGACGGGCTCACCGGCTTCTACATCACCGCCTCCGCACGGCTGCTGGAGGTCATGTACTTCTTCGTCGGGATCGTCATCGGGGTGCTGACGGTCCTGTACTTCGGCGTGAAGCTGGGTGGCCGGCTCAATCCCGACGCGGCGCTGGTCGGCTCCCACCGGCCGCTGCTGCAGATCGCCGCGTCGATGGTGCTGTCACTGACCTTCGCCGTCCTGCTCCAGCAGGAACGATCCACCGTGCTGGCGGTGACCCTCAACGGCGGTGTGGCATGGTGCGTCTACGGCGCGATGCACTACGCCGGGGGGATCTCGCCGGTCGCCTCCACGGCGGTGGCGGCGGGGCTGGTGGGGTTGTTCGGGCAGCTGCTGTCGCGGTACCGGTTCGCCTCCGCACTGCCGTACACGACGGCGGCGATCGGGCCGCTGCTGCCGGGGTCGGCGACCTATTTCGGGCTGCTGTCGATGGCTCAGAACGAGGTCGACAAGGGGCTGGTGTCGCTGGCCAAGGCGGCGTCGCTCGCCATGGCCATCGCCATCGGGGTCAATCTGGGGTCGGAGATCTCCCGGCTGACCCTGCGGGTGGGGTCCGCCGGGAAGCGGCGGGCCGCGAAGCGGACGAGGGGGTTCTGAGCGCCCGGTGGAGTGCGGGTCCAGGTGCTACGGCGGGTGCGGGTGGGTGGGGGTTGATCGCGCACTTCCCCGCGCCCCCGAAAGCGGGACGTTGCCGCTTACGGAGCCCGGTAGTGGTCCTCGGTGTACGGGTTCTGCTGCTGGCCGTAGGTGTTCTGGTCGTAGGCGTTCTGGTCGTAGTACGGCTGCTGCTGGTCGTAGTACGGCTGCTGCTGCCCGTACCCGTGCTGCTGCTGGGGCTGGGGCTGCTGCCCGTACTGCTGCTGGGGTTGCTGCCCGTACTGCTGCTGGGGCTGCTGCCCGTACTGCTGCTGGGGCTGCTGCCCGTACTGCTGCGGGGTGTACGTCGGCTCGATGCGGCGGAGCTGCGTCGTCGCGTCGTCCATCACCGGAGGTGCCGGGTACTGCCGGACCGGCTCCGGCTCCGGCTGCTGGGCGGCGGCCTTCTTGTCCTTCGCACGGGCCCGCAGGAACTCGATGACGATCGGGACCACCGAGACCAGGACGATCAGGATCAGGATCGCCTCGACGTTGTTCTTGACGAAGTCGATCTTGCCGAGCCAGGAGCCGAGGAGGGTGACGCCCGCGCCCCACAGGACGCCGCCGATGACGTTGAACGTCAGGAACGAGCGGTAGGCCATGCCGCTGACGCCGGCGATGATCGGCGTGAACGTGCGGATCACCGGCACGAAGCGGGCCAGGATCAGGGACTTGGGGCCGTGCTTCTCGAAGAACTCGTGCGCCTTGGTGACGTTCTCCTGCTTGAAGATGCGGGAGTCCGGGCGGTTGAAGAGCGACGGGCCGACCTTCTTGCCGAACATGTAGCCCGCCTGGTCGCCGAGGATCGCGGCGAGGCAGATCAGCGCGATGGCGCCCCAGAGCGGGAAGTTGAGCTGGTTCGAGGTGATCAGCAGGCCGCAGGTGAAGAGGAGGGAGTCACCCGGGAGGAAGAAGCCGATCAGGAGGCCGGACTCGGCGAAGACCACCAGGAGCAGGCCCCAGATGCCGAACGAGTCGAGAAGTTGGTTCGGATCCAGCCAGCTCGGGCCGAGAGCGAGCGTCATCGCGGTTCCGGTCGTCACGGTTTCCGGGCTCCTGAGGGGGAAGGCACATCGGGTTCCTTGTGCGGGCGCACAAAGCTATCAACGTAAAGTGTCCGCCCCAGGTTCCACCGATGGAACCAGGGTGGCCTGTGCCCGGCCTGGGGAATGGCTGTGGACATGGGTATCGAAGAGTACGGCGGCGGTCAGGGACCGCAGGCCGATGTGCTGGTCGTCACCACGAACGACGTTCCCGGGTACCGGGTGCGGGAGGTCGTCGGCGAGGTCTTCGGCCTGACCGTGCGCTCCCGGCACCTGGGCAGTCAGATCGGCGCCGGTCTGAAGTCGATGATCGGCGGCGAGCTGAAGGGGCTGACGAAGACGCTCGTCCAGACCCGCAACCAGGCCATGGAGCGGCTGATCGAGCAGGCACGCGCGCGTGGGGCCAACGCCGTGCTGGCCTTCCGGTTCGACGTGACCGAGGCGGCGGACACGGGGACCGAGGTCTGCGCGTACGGCACGGCCGTCGTCATCGACAGGGAGTAGGGCCGGTGACCGGCAGGTGGTGAACCCGGGACCGGGTCAGGCCGGGTGCCGGGCCGCGTTCGCCTCGATCGCCTCCTTCAGGTGCTCGGCCAGCCCCGGGGCCATGGCGTCGTAGAAGGCCTTGAAGCGCTCGTCGGCGACGTACATGGCGGCGAGGCAGCGGTGCATCTCGGGCGGACAGTCGTAGAACCAGGCCGAGATGTGCCGGCGGTGCTCCTCCGCCATGTCCATGGCCCGTGCGCCGGCCGGCGGCTCGGCGGCGGTCACCAGGGCGGCGTAACGCGCGCTCCAGTCGTCGGCCTCGGCCTTCATGCGCTGCCAGTCGGCCTTGGTGTAGCGGGCCGCGCGGCGCTGGGACTCGGCGTAGGCCTCGGTGCCGCCCCAGCGCTGCTCGGCCTCCTCGGCGTACTGCTCGGGGTCCTTGTCGCCGAATACCTCGAAGCGTTCCTCGGGGGTGAGGTCGATGCCCATCCTGCGTGCCTCCATGGCGTGCTCCACGGCCGCGGCCATCTGCTGCAGTTTCTCGATCCGGGCGGTCAGCAGGTCGTGCTGGCGGCGCAGCTGCGCGCGCGGGTCCGCGTCCGGGTCGTCGAGCAGGGCCGCGACCTCCTCGAGCGGGAAGCCGAGCTCCCGGTAGAACAGGATCTTCTGCAGCCGGTCGAGGTCGGCGTCGCCGTAGCGCCGGTGTCCGGCGGTGCTGCGCTCGCCCGGCACCAGCAGGCCGATCTCGTCGTAGTGGTGCAGGGTGCGCACGGTGACGCCGGCGAACCCGGCGGCCTGTCCCACGGAGTAGTTCACTTCCGCTCCTTTCCGTGCTCCACCCTGGGTCCTCACGTCACGTGAGGTGCAAGCCCGTTCCGCAGCCCCCACCCGCGAAGTTCAGGATGTTGCGTCCCTTTCGCCCGCTTATCGTGAGCCCGTGGCCCAGGACATCGCGCGGCAGGCGCTCCCCACCCCGCCCTCGGCCCCCGCGCGTGCGCTGCTGCCGCTGATCCTGCCCGCTCTCGTCGTCGGCGTCGGCAGCAGCCTGCTGTTCCTGCTGGTGAGCTCGCTGGCCGAACGGCTGCAGCACGTGCTGTGGAACAACCTGCCGGACGCGCTGGGCATCGGACGGTACTCGGTGCCGTGGATGCTGGTGATGCTGACGGCCACCGGGATCGCGGTGGGGCTGGTGGTGTGGCTGGTGCCGGGGCACGCGGGGCCGGATCCGGCCACCCTGGGCCTGGAGGCGGTGGCGCTGCCGCCGGCCGTGCTGCCGGGGCTGGTGCTGGCGACCGTGCTGATGCTGGCGGGCGGGCCGAGCCTCGGTCCGGAGAACCCGCTCATCGCCGTCAACGTCGGGCTCGCGCTGTGGCTTGGGCGGCTCGCGATGCCCCGGCTGCCCGGCTCGCTGTGGCCCGCGCTGGCCGACGCGGCGACGCTGGGCGCGCTGTTCGGGACGCCGGTGGCGGCGGCCCTGGTGATCTCCGAGGCGCTGGCCGGGAAGCCGCTGAAGGGGGCGCTGTGGGACAACCTCTTCGGGCCGCTGATGGCCGCGGGGGCGGGTTCGATGACGACCGCCCTGGTGGCCCGTCCGACCCTGGACCTCGGTCTGCCCGCGCTCAGCCACCCGCGCTGGCCCGATCTGGTGGCGGCCCTGGTCATCGCGCCCGCGGCCGCGCTGCTCGGCATGTGCGCCGTCCATGCCTTCCCGTCCGTCCACGGCACCTTCCGGCGCCTCGGGCACCCCATGCTGGCGCTTCCGGTCGGCGGGATCGTGCTGGGCCTCCTGGGGGCGTTGGGCGGCCATCTGACGCTCTTCAAGGGGCTGGACGAGGTCGCGGAGCTGGCGAAGGACCCGGAGGGCTGGTCGGCCGGGCAGTTCGCGGTGATGGCGGTCGTCAAGCTGGCCGCGCTGCTGGTGGCCGCCACCTGCGGGTTCCGCGGTGGCCGGATCTTTCCGTCGGTGTTCATCGGCGCCGCCGTCGGGCTGTGCGCCCACGCACTGGTGCCCGCGGTCCAGCCCTCGGTGGGCGTGGCGGCGGGCGTGCTGGGCATGTTGTTGGCGATCACCCGGCAGGGCTGGGTGAGTCTGTTCACGGCCTCGGTGCTGGTGGCCTCGGCGAGCGTCGTCGCGCTGCTGTGCATCGCGTCGCTGCCCGCATGGCTGCTCGTGACCGGGCGGCCGAGAATGCAGTTGCGGGCGGACGGCACGGCCCTGCGCTGATCCCGGCGGGTACCCGCGCGCGCCGTTCACGTCCTTGTTGATACCGCCTATATAGCTGTTGACACCGCCCATATCGCTCAAGTCGCCCAGGAGGCACTCCGCATGCCGTTGCACAAAGGTCCCCAGAAGCACCAAGAGCGACCCATGTCCGTCAACCCGTTCTTCGGCGAGGCGAACCCGGTGGCCGGCATGGTCGAGGCCCCGCCCACGCACCGGCTTCCGGACGGCCCGCTGCCGCCCTCGACCGCCTACCAGCTGGTGCACGACGAGCTGATGCTGGACGGCAACGCCCGGCTGAATCTGGCCACTTTCGTCACCACCTGGATGGAGCCCCAGGCCGGGATCCTGATGGCGGAGTGCGACGACAAGAACATGATCGACAAGGACGAGTACCCGCGCACCGCCGAGTTGGAGCGGCGCTGTGTGGCCATGCTCGCCGACCTGTGGAACGCGCCGGATCCGGCGAACACCATCGGCTGTTCGACGACCGGCTCCAGCGAGGCCTGCATGCTGGCCGGGATGGCGCTCAAGCGGCGCTGGATGCAGCGCAACAGCGACCGCTACCCGGGCAGCGCCCGGCCGAACCTGATCATGGGCATCAACGTCCAGGTCTGCTGGGAGAAGTTCTGCAACTTCTGGGAGGTGGAGCCGCGGTTCGTGCCCATGGAGGGCGACCGCTACCACCTGGACGCGCAGGCCGCCGCCGACCTCTGCGACGAGAACACCATCGGGGTCGTCGCGATCCTCGGCTCCACCTTCGACGGGTCCTACGAGCCGGTCGCCGACCTCTGCGCGGCGCTGGACGCCCTCCAGGAACGCACCGGGATCGACGTCCCGGTCCACGTGGACGGCGCGTCCGGCGCGATGGTCGCGCCCTTCCTGGACGAGGACCTGGTGTGGGACTTCCGGCTCCCGCGCGTGGCGTCGATCAACACCTCGGGGCACAAGTACGGGCTGGTCTACCCGGGCGTCGGCTGGGCGCTGTGGCGGGACAAGGAGGCGCTGCCCGAGGAGCTGGTCTTCCGGGTCAACTACCTGGGCGGCGACATGCCCACCTTCGCCCTCAACTTCTCCCGTCCCGGTGCCCAGGTGGTCGCGCAGTACTACACCTTCCTGCGCCTGGGCCGGGACGGCTACCGCGCGGTGCAGCAGGCGTCCCGGGACGTGGCGACCGGGCTCGCCGAACGCATCGAGGCGCTCGGCGACTTCCGTCTCCTCACCCGGGGCGACGAACTGCCCGTGTTCGCCTTCACGACGGCCGACCACGTGACCGCGTACGACGTCTTCGACGTGTCCCGGCGGCTGCGCGAGAACGGCTGGCTGGTGCCCGCGTACACCTTCCCGGCGAACCGGGAGGACCTGTCCGTGCTGCGGGTGGTGTGCCGCAACGGCTTCTCGAAGGACCTGGCGGACCTGTTCGTCGACGACCTGTCGCGGCAGCTGCCCGGCCTGCGCCGGCAGCCGCACCCGCTGACCCGCGACAAGGAGGCGGCCACCAGCTTCCACCACTGAGCGCACCGCGGGAGGGGCCGCGCCGCGCCGTCCGCCCTCTGCGGCGCCGTCGTGGCTGGTCGCGAGTTCCCGGCGGCCCCTTCGGGCGCCGGCAGCCTAGGAGCCCTGCTCCAGCGCCACCAGCTCGAAGGCGGTCTTCCCGTCCAGGGACTCGCGGATGATGTCGGCGTGGCCCGCGTGCCGGGCGGTCTCGCGGATCAGGTGGAGACAGACCCAGCGCATGGAGACCCGGCCCTCCGGCGGGAACCAGGGCTGCGGCGGGAGCGGGAAGGTGTCGTCGAGGCTGGGGACGGAGCGGATGAACTTCTCCGTCTCGGCCGCGACCTCCTCCCAGTACGCCAGCTGCGAGGCCACCGTCTCGTCGCCGACCAGCTGGAAGGTCTCGTGCCAGTTCGACTGGTCGCGCTGGATCGCCGCCGGCTCCTGCTTGGCCCGCGCGATCCAGCTCTGCTCGACCTCGGCGCAGTGCTTGAACAGGCCCGCGAGGGACAGTTCGCTCGCGCTCGGCCTGCTCGCGGCCTGCTCGTCGGTCAGGCCGAGCAGCGCCCGGCGGATGCCGCCGCGCTGCTCCTCGATGAAGGAAAGCAGTGCTCCGCGCTCGTCGCCCTGTGCTTCCGCGGGAACGTGAGTGACCATGTCCGGCCGCCTTTCGGTGTGCTGTCCTGACCCGACCGAAACTAAGGGCCCCTTAGGACAGGTGGTGTCCTAAAGGGCCCGGGTGGCCGAATCCGTCGGCTAGAACGGGAAGCCGCTCCGGCCGTGCTGTACCGAGATCCACTTCAGGGTGGTGAAGGACTCGACGGTCGTCTCGCCGTTCAGGCGGCCGATCCCGGAGTGCTTCTCGCCGCCGAAGGGGACGACGGGCTCGTCGTGGACGGTGCCGTCGTTGACGTGGAACATCCCGGTGTCGATCTGCTTGGCGAAGGCCACGCCCCGTTCGACGTTCCCGGTGTGGACCGCGCCGCTGAGGCCGTAGGGGGTGTCGTTGACCAGGCGTACGGCCTCCTCCTCGCCGTCGAACGGGATGAGGAAGGCGACCGGGCCGAAGACCTCCTGGCGGAGCAGGTCGGAGTCGGCGGGGACGCCGGTGAGGACCGAGGGCTCGACCAGGTTGTCGGTGGTCGTGCCCCGCACCAGGGCGGTGGCGCCCTCGGCGACGGCCTGCTCGACGGTGGCCGAAATCGACTCCGCCTGCTGGGAGTTGATCAGCGGGCCGATGACGGTTTCCGGGTCGTTCGGGTCGCCGGCCTTGAGGGTCCTGACCTTGGCGACGAACTTCTCGGTGAACTCGTCCGCGATCGAGCGGTCGACCAGGACGCGGTTGGCCGCCATGCAGACCTGGCCCTGGTGGACGTACCGGCTGAAGACCGCCGCGTCGACCGCGTAGTCGATGTCGGCGTCGTCGAGGACCACGATGGCGCTGTTGCCGCCCAGTTCGAGCACCGAGCGCTTGAAGAGCGAGGCGCAGACGGTGGCCACGTGCCGGCCGACCTTGTCGGAGCCGGTGAAGGAGATGACCTTGGGGACCGGGTGCTCGATGAAGGCGTCGCCGATCTCCGCGATGTCGGTGACCACGACGTTGAGCAGACCGCCGGGCAGGCCCGCGTCCTCGAAGAGCTTCGCGACCAGGGTGCCGCCGACGATCGGGGTGTTCTGGTGCGGCTTGAGGACCACGGCGTTGCCGAGCGCGAGCGCCGGGGCGACCGACTTGATCGAGAGCAGGAAGGGGAAGTTGAAGGGACTGATCACGCCCACCACACCGACCGGTACCCGGTAGACGCGGTTCTCCTTGCCGTCCACCGGGGAGGGCAGGATCCTGCCCTCGGGGCGCAGCGCCCACTGGATCGACTCGCGCAGGAACTCCTTGGCGAGGTGCAGCTCGAAGGCGGCCTTCAGGCGCGTGCCGCCGAGCTCGGCGATGATCGCCTCGGTGATCTCCGTCTCGCGCTCCTCGATCAGGCGCAGGGCCTTCTCGAACACGGCACGGCGGGCGTAGGGGTTGGTGGCGGCCCACTGCTTCTGGGCGCGCTCGGCGGCCCGGTAGGCCTGATCTATCTCCTCGACCGCGGCTATGGTGATCGACGCGAGCTTCTCGCCGTCGTACGGGTTGAAGTCGATGATGTCCCAGGAACCCGTCCCCGGGCGCCACTCACCGTCGATGTACTGCTGGGCCAGGTCAGTGAAGTACGACGACATGTGATCCCCAAATCACTAGCAGCCATGATCAACATCACGGTCTGATCACACGTCATCGTACTTGCGTGACACGCCAGTTGGGGACGGAGAGCGAACTTCTGGGGAAAGCCTCGGGAGCGGGGGCCGGCCTAGGAGAGCTGGAGCAGCCCGCGCAGCAGGTCCCGGCTCTCGTCCGGTCCCGGGCTGTCCTGCTGGAGTTCCTTGAGCGCCTGCTCGTACTGGGCTACGTCCTCGCGCTTGTCGAGGTAGAGGGCGCTGGTGAGCTGCTCCAGGTAGACCACGTCGGACAGGTCCGACTCGGGGAAGCTCAGGATGGTGAACGAACCACCCTCCCCGGAGTGCCCGCCGAAGCTGAACGGCATGATCTGCAGCCGCACGTTGGGTCGTTCGGAGATCTCCACGAGGTGCTGGAGCTGGCCGCGCATCACCTCGCGGTCGCCGTAGGGTCGGCGCAGGGCGGCCTCGTCGAGGACGATGTGGAAGTCGGGGGCGTTTTCGGCCACCAGGTACTTCTGCCGCTCCAGGCGCAGCGTGACCCGCCGTTCGACGTCGGCCTCGCTCGCTCCCCTCATACCGCGCCGCACCACGGCGCGCGCGTACTCCTCGGTCTGGAGGAGGCCGTGGACGAACTGCACCTCGTAGGCACGGATGAGGTGGGCCGCGCCCTCCAGGCCGACATAGGTGGGGAACCAGGTCGGCAGGACGTCGGAGTAACTGTGCCACCAGCCGGCGACGTTGGCCTCCCGGGCGAGGGAGAGCAGCTGTTCGCGCTCGGCCTCGTCGGTGATGCCGTACAGCGTCAACAGGTCTTCCACGTCCCTGGTCTTGAAGCTCACCCGGCCCAGCTCCATGCGACTGATCTTCGACTCGGAGGCACGGATCGAGTACCCGGCGGCCTCACGAGTGATCCCCCGGGCCTCGCGCAGCCGCCTGAGTTGCGAGCCGAGCAGCATTCGCCGCACCACCGATCCGGGCTCTCCCGCGCTCACGTTCGCCAGCCTCCCCAACCGTCTTCAGGGCCCGCAGTCTGCCACTAAACCACTTCGAGCAGTACTCGTCCGGTTACGGAAACGGCAAGCGGCCAAAGTTTAAGCACAGGAACTTGCAAGCAGGTAGTAAGCCAAGGGCAGCAAGTTGGCGGAAAAAATGGCCAACAAGCGGTACGGGAGGGTCCAATTCGGTCGCGTGCACGTGCATCTGCCCTTGCATCTGCTGTGCGCATCCGAAACCATGGTCCCGCGCCACCGCTGCATCGCAACGACCGCGAATTCCCGGGAGTGCCTCGCATGGGGACGAATGGATCGACCATGCTCAAGCCATTACGGCAGGGCCTTCCGCCGCTTGATCCCGCGGCCGTGTCCAACGCCGCCTCCTGCGCCCTGCCCGCCCGCTTCGAAGCGGTGCGCGAGGCCCGCCTGTTCACCCGGAGAACGCTCGGCCAGTGGGACGTCGGCGACCGCTTCGACGACATCTGTCTCGTCGTCTCGGAACTCGTCACCAACGCCCTGCGGCACGCGGTGCCCGGCGAGACCGACCGCCTCGCGCCGCCGCAGGCGCCGGCGGTGCGGCTGCACCTGATGCGGTGGACCGGACGGCTGGTGTGCGCGGTGCGCGACCCCAGCCACGAGACGCCCGTCCCGCGCGCCTCCGACGACTCCTCCGCGGAGTCCGGCCGCGGGCTGTTCCTGGTCGACTCGTTCAGCGACGGCTGGGGCTGGCACCCGCTGGCGGGCACCCTCAGCGGCAAGGTCGTGTGGGCGCTGTTCCGGCTGCAGGCCGCCGACTGACGGACCCGGCGTCTTCGGACGCCGGGTTTCTACGCGCGTTACCCGCACGTTGTGCACCGAACGCACCGGGTTGCCCCGGATACGGCCGCCGTCAGCTCGTGATCAGGTGGTCGAACTCGCCGTCCTTGACGCCGAGCAGCATCGCCTCGATCTCGGCACGCGTGTAGACGAGCGCCGGCCCGTCCGGGAAGCGCGAGTTGCGGACCGCCACGTCGCCGCCCGGCAGCCGGGCGAACTCCACGCAGGAGCCCTGCGAGTTGCTGTGCCTGCTCTTCTGCCAGGCCACTCCGTCCAGCTGCGTGGCAGCCATGCCGTTGTACACGTCAAACCCCCCGTACACGCCGTCAACGTCGAGGTCCACAGGTCGCTCCCCGGTGGTGCACTAACTGGCTGATGTGACCATTGATGTAGCGGTCAACTGACCCGGATCATAACCTTGTTCACGTGCAGATGCATGAGCAGATGCACGTGCACGCGGGGTGTTCCTGCGGTTACAGCTTTGACGTCCGCTTTACTCAACCCGTTCCAGCGTCTGCCCCAGAGTCCGCAGGACATGCGACCGCCAGCCCCCGTCCATGATCGCGCGCCGCCCTCTGCGCGGGATCGCCCGGATCGAATCCTTCATGCACTAAGAAAAGACGCTCGGCCCGGCCCTGGTGTTCCAGCGCCCGTGTGATGGTCCGGTGAGCGGGTTCGGCCGGAACTGAACCGGACCACCGGAGGGACGCCATCCGCCACCTGCCGTAGACGGGGCCGGGCACATCGACGACCCCGGGGAAGCGGCACGACCGAGGGCGGTGCACGCTCGTAAGACTGCCCGCGCACCGGCCTGTCGACGTGAAGGTCCGGCGGGGGTGAGGCACCGATATGGCGAAGAAGAGAAAGATCGCGAAGACCGAGCGGCGGCAACGGTCGCCGCGCGGTACGCGGCCCGGGGGGCCGAGCCGGAGGAGATCCTCCTTCAGCCGTCCTCGACCGGGGCGGAGCGCCTCGCCGCCGCGGGTGAGCTGCGGGGGCGGCCGCGCGACGCGAGCGCCACGCGCGTGCGCGACCGGGACCGGGTGGACGGCCGCCCGCGCGGGTACTTCCGTACGTTCGGCCTGTCCCGGCTGCATCTGCGGGACCAGGCCCACAGGGGATACCCATCCGGCTTACGCAAGTCCTCCTGGTGGGTGCTGGTAGCTTGCCGCTGTCGTCCGGGCGGCCGGGCGGCCGACCCCTAGCACCCGGGAGCGTTGCGGTGACCACGGCTACGGCGAGTACGGCTACGACGCGTGTGGCGACGGCGGGCATGGAGACGGCGACGGCTTCGGTCACGCCTGCGGCCCTGGGGCGGACCGTTGCGACGCGGAACGCTTCGGCGGTGGCGGCCGGGGCCGGCCCGCGGCCGCGGCAGGCCCGGCGGCCGGCCCTGCGGATCGCGACCGCCGCCGCGGCGGGGCTGGCGGGCGCGCTCGCGCTGACCGCGTGCAGCGGGGGCGGCAGCGACTCCTCGGCCACCCCGTCCGGCACGTCGTCCGCCGGCGCCACCGCCACGGGCGGTTCGAACGGCTCCACGGGCTCCTCCGACGCGCTGCAGGGCAGCTGGATCACCACGAGCGGCGGCAAGATCGTCGCGCTGGTCGTCACCGGCAAGGAAGCCGGACTCTTCGAGACCGGCGGGGCCGTGTGCAGCGGGACGGCCGGTGAGGAGGCCGGGATGCGGATGATCCATCTCAGCTGCACGGACGGCAGCAAGGACCGCGTCACCGGAATGGTGGACTCGGTCAGCAAGAGCGGCATGAAAGTCACCTGGTCCGGAAAATCGGGCAAGGAGACCTACACCAGGGCCGAGGGCGGCAAGCTGCCTTCGGGGCTGCCGACAGCGGGCCTTGGGCAATAGGGTCCGGCAGGGCCGTTTCCGACCGGCGCCCGGCGTGTTCGCGGTGGGCCGGAACGGCGGTCGGGACAGGGCGGGAAGCGGTCGGAAGCGGGGGCGGGCGCGCGGGGCCCGGGCCGGGGCGTGATGATGCTGGGACACCGTCACGACCTCGATGGGGATCTGCACATGCGCGCCATTCCGCTCACCGTCACCGCCGTCGCCGCCGCCCTGGCCCTGACCGCCTGCAATGACGGCGGCTCCAGCTCCAGCGGCAAGAACAGCTCGGCCTGCAAGATCGGCAAGGTCTCCGTCCAGGTCGGCTCCGCGAGCGTGGCGCCCGCCGCGGGGGACACCGGCGAGGTACCGGTGAGCATCACCAACCAGAGCGCGCCGTGCACCCTGGAGGGTTTCGCCGCCGTCACCCTGAAGGCGGGCGGTACGTCGGCGGCCGTCGGCGCGCAGCCGGGTGCGAAGAGCGTGCAGCTCAAGCTCGCCAAGGGGGACTCCGCGACGTTCTCCATCAGCTACGTGCGCGGCAAGGACGGCGACAAGGCGAGCCTCGCGGCCACGTCGCTGACGGTGGCCCTGCCGGGGGGCGACGCGACGGAGAGCTTCCCGTGGAAGTACGGGGCGGTGGCGGGCCAGGGGACGGCGGAGAAGCCGAACGCCTCGGTGGGGGCGTTTCAGCAGGCGGGGGACTGAATCGGGGGTGACGCGGTCGTGATTCGGCCGACGGGTGGGGGTTTCTCGCGCAGTTCCCCGCGCCCCTGACAGGGGCGCCCCCCACCGTGGTCCCGTGCCGCGCCGTGGGGGTTTCTCGCGCAGTTCCCCGCGCCCCTGACAGGGGCGCCCCCCACCGTGGTCCCGTGCCGCGCCGTGGGGGGTCTCGCGCAGTTCCCCGCGCCCCTGACAGGGGCGCTCAACGGTTGGCGCGCACCGTTCCTCGTCTCCTGACGGGGCGCGCCGTGGCTCAGGGGAGTTGGGGGTGTGAGTGGACCTGGGCCTGGTCGGCTGCTTTTGTGCCCTCTGTCCAGCCGGCCTCGTCGGTTATGCCACGCAGGCGGGTCGTGGTGGTGTCCGGGAACATCTGGGCCATGCGGTCGGTGACGGCCAGCTCTCTCGTGGCCAGGACCGGAAGCAGGTCCCGGGACGGGTCGGTGTCGGCGAGGGCCGACCGGGCCGCTGCTCTGAGGCGGTCGCCGACCCGGTGGGCGTAGGCCGCCAGGAAGGACTGGCGGAAGGTCTTCGTACGCTTGCGGCCGCCCGCCCGCTGCGCCGCCTCCGCCTTCGTCATCGCGTGGGTGGCCTGCACCAGCAGCGAGGTGTGGAGCAGTTCGACCACCTCCAGGTCCGCCTCGAAGCCGACGACCGTGGAGAAGGCCAGCGGCTCGTTCCACACCGCGCGGCAGTGGTTGGCCGTGGCCACCGCGTCCAGCAGCACCGCCTTGGCCTGCTCGTACGGCGGCTCGACGCCGATCCGGCAGGCACCCGGCGCGTCCGGCGTGGGCGCCCCCGCGGCGAGCAGCGCCTCGTCCACGCTGTGCCGGGCCATCAGTTCCTGCGCCTTGGCGCTGAGCGCCTCCGCCTCCTCCGGAAAGCCGGTCGCCTCCGCCTTGGCGAGCAGCGCGCGGATCCGGGTGAGCATGCGGGACTCCGGGCGGTGCCCGGCCGCAGTGGGCCGGGGCTCGTCCAGGGGCTCCAGGGCGGGCAGCCGCAGCAGCAGGCGGTAGAGCTCCAGGACGACGGTGGCGTGCGAGAAACGGTCCCCCACACGTGCGTGGCCGTCCGTCTGCGGCAGCGCGTCGAGCTGGTCCCGCCAGCGGGGGCCGCGCGGCCGGTCGTCCGGTGCCTGCGCCCGGATCAGCCCGGCGGCGAGCCGTACGTGCGGGTCGTCCAGCTCGCGCCGTACCAGCCGTACGACGTCGGCGGGCTGCCAGCCGCGCCGCCAGGCGGCAGCGACGAACTCCCGGCCTCGCCGCGCGAGTTCCACGTCGGCGCCGGAGTCTGCCGCGAGGAGGGACGCGCCCGTGTCGAGGCCGGTGTCGGTGTCGTCGTACAGGGCGCTCTGGAAAGCTCGGTCGACGGTGCTGGGCTGGCTAGTGGTCACGTTTCGATCGTGCCACGCGGCGCCGACAACGAGCGGCGGTCATCCACACCCTGTGGACAACGTCGCGGCCCTCCGGTTTCGGACCTATCCGTCAGCGAAGTGTCAACCGAGGGTTGACACCCACAGAGTGTCAACCTACGGTTGACACATGGCTACCGACCCGAACATCACGGCATCCGTACGCCTCGACGACCTCATCGCGGCGATCAAGAAGGTGCACCCCGAACCTCTCGACCAGCTCCAGGACGCGGTGATCGCCGCCGACCACCTGGGCGACGTGGCCGACCACCTGATCGGCCACTTCGTCGACCAGGCCCGGCGCTCGGGCGCGTCCTGGTCCGAGATCGGCAAGAGCATGGGCGTGACCCGGCAGGCGGCACAGAAGCGCTTCGTGCCGAAGGAGTCCGCCGCCCTCGACCCCGGCCAGGGCTTCGACCGCTACACCCCCCGCGCGCGGAACGTGGTGATGGCGGCCCACAACGAGGCGGTCGCGGCCCGAAACTCCGAGGGCCGCCCCGAGCACCTGGTCCTCGGCCTGCTGGCCGAACCGGACGGCATCGCGGCGAAGGCGATCCTCGCGCAGGGCGTCCTGCTCGACACCGTGCGCCAGGCGGCGACGGACGCGCTGCCGCCGGCCTCGGACGACGCCCCCGACCTCGTCCCCTACGGCCCGGAGGCCAAGAAGGCCCTCGAACTCACCTTCCGCGAGGCGCTCCGCCTCGGCCACAACTACATCGGCACCGAACACCTGCTGCTGGCCCTCCTGGAACACGAGAACGGCGACGGCGTCCTCAGCGGACTGGGCATCACCAAACCGGCGACCGAGGAGTACATGACCAAGGTGCTGTCGCTGCTGCTGGAGCAGAAGAACGCGGCGGCCGAGGCTGCGGGTGCGGCCGCGATGCTGGACGGCGCGGACGGCGAGGGGACCGGGACGGGGGCGGGGACCGGGACGGGGACGGGGACGGGGGCGGGGGCGGGCTGAGAAACTCGCCGGAACGACGAATCTGCAGGTCAGGGCGATTGTCAGTGGTGGATGCCACACTCGCAGCATGACCGACCGGTGGGCTCTCGCTCCGGCCGAGGACGGTGGCGTGGACGTCGCCCCCCTCGGTCCGGACGGGCTGCCCGCCGGGCCGGTGCGGCGGGAGCCCGATCTCGCCGGGGCGGTCAGGGGCCGCCCGGAGGTGACGCGCTGGGTGTGGCGGTCGACCGCCGAGGTCTACCCGCGTCTGCTCGCCACGGGGGTGCGAGTGGAGCGGTGCTACGACATCGAGGACGCCGAGACACTTCTGCTGGGCCACGAGGGACGCTCCGGCGAGCCGCGTTCGGCCGCCGCCGCCCTGGCCCGCCTCCGCGGCGGCCCCGTACCGCCCGACCCGCCGCAGCGCGCGGCCGAACCGGGCGCGCAGTCCCCGCTGTTCGAGCCGCAGGGCGCCGCCCGCCTGACGCTCGACGAACTCCTCGCGGTCTACGCCGAGCAGCAGCGCCGCCACGACCGGGCCGAACACCCGGACCGGATGCGGTTGCTGACCGCCGCCGAGTCGGCCGGGATGCTGATCGCCGCCGAGATGAACGGCGCGGGTGTGCCCTGGAGTGCCGAGGTCCACCGCGAGGTGCTGCGCGAACTGCTCGGCGAGCGGTACGCGGGCGGCGGCGAGCCGCGCCGCCTGGCCGAGCTGGCCGACGAGGTGTCGGCCGCGTTCGGCAGGCGGGTGCGCCCGGACCTGCCGGCCGACGTGGTCAAGGCCTTCGCCCAGGCCGGGATCAAGGTGAAGTCCACCCGCCGTTGGGAGCTCTCCGGCATCGATCATCCGGCCGTGAAGCCACTCCTCGCCTACAAGAAGCTGTACCGGATCTGGGTGGCGCACGGCTGGACCTGGCTCCAGGACTGGGTGCGCGACGGCCGCTTCCGGCCCGAGTTCCACGCGGGCGGCACGGTCACCGGGCGCTGGGTGACCAACGGCGGGGGCGCGCTGCAGATCCCCAAGGTGATCCGGCGGGCCGCGGTCGCCGACCCCGGCTGGCGTCTGGTCGTGGCCGACGCCGACCAGATGGAACCCCGCGTGCTGGCGGCGATCTCCCGCGACCCCGGGCTGATGGAGGTCGCCGGGCGGGAGACCGACCTCTACCAGGCCGTCTCCGACCGCGCCTTCTCCGGCGACCGCGCACAGGCCAAGCTCGCCGTCCTCGGCGCGGTCTACGGCCAGACCTCGGGCGACGGGCTGAAGAACCTGGCCGCGCTCAGACGCCGTTTCCCCAAGGCGGTCGCCTACGTCGACGAGGCGGCGCGGGCCGGCGAGGAGGGCCGGCTGGTACGCACCTGGCTGGGCCGGACCTGCCCGCCGGCGACCGGCGCGGGCGACGGCACCGAGGAGGCGGGCATGCCTCAGGAGGAGCCGGAGGAGCAGGCGGCCGAGGGCTGGGTGCCGGGCTACGCCTCCACGAACTCCCGGGCCAGAGGCCGCTTCGCGCGCAACTTCGTGGTCCAGGGCAGCGCCGCCGACTGGGCCCTGCTGATGCTCGCGGCGCTGCGCAGGACCTGCGCGGACCTGGCGGCCGAGCTGGTCTTCTTCCAGCACGACGAGGTGATCGTGCACTGCCCCGAGGAGGAGGCCGAGACGGTCGTGGCGGCGATACGCGAGGCGGCCGACCTGGCCGGACGGCTGACGTTCGGGCAGACACCGGTGCGGTTCCCGTTCACGACGGCGGTGGTGGAGTGCTACGCCGACGCGAAGTGACCGGTCCGCTCAGTCGCCGGATGCCAGCAGGCCGCGCAGCTCCACGAGGACGTCCGGCTCGTCCGTGCCGTCCAGGGCCGTGAGGGCCTCGCGCCAGACACCGTGCGCCTCCTCGGTGCGCCCCTGCTCGCGCAGGAGCAGGCCGAGTTGGTGGCGGGCGAGACCACCGCTGTAGCGGTCGGCGCGGGCGTCGGCGCGGCGCAGGAGTTCGGCGCACTCGTGGTGGGCGGGGCCGGTCCGGCCGAGGGCGCGCAGCGCGCGGACCAGACCGAGCCGGGTCTGGGACTCGCCGTGCCAGTCGCCGTGGCCGCCGAGAATGCGCAGGCTCTCCTCGAAGTGCGCGGCGGCCGCCGCCGGTTCACCGAGGCGGAGCTGGGCGTAGCCGATGTTGCAGTGCGCCGAGTGCTGCAGGATGACGGCGCCGATGGCGTCCCCGATCGCGAGGGAGCGCCGGTGCTGCTCGATGGCGGCGCGCGGGTCGGTGTGCTCGTAGAGGTTGCCGAGATGGCTGTGGGTGACGGCCTCGCCGTAGGGGTCGTTCAGCTGCCGGGAGTAGTCCAGGCTCTGCCGCAGCGCCTCGGCCGACTCGACGTACCGGCCGAGCCCCTCGAGCAACAGCCCCCGGTTGTTCAGGGCGCGCCGGACCCAGGAGACCATGCCCAGCCGCCGCCACAGGGCCAACGCCCCGTCGGTCAGGGCGAGGGCCTCCCGGTGGCGGCCGGTGAGGAAGCGCAGGCCGGCGAGGTCGCCCAGCGCGTAGGCCTCGGCGGGCTCGTCTCCGAGGCGCCGGGCGGCGGCCAGGGCGGCGGTGCCGAGCACCTCCATCTCGGCGACCCGGCCGCTGCGCAGGACGTAGGGGTAGAGGAGCCGGACGAGGGTGGAGAGGTAGGCGCTGATCCGCGCGTCGGCGGTGTCGGCGTACCGCTCCACCAGGGCGACGATGTTCTCCAGCTCCATGTCGCCCCAGGCGAAGGCGTGCTCGGCGCACTCGAAGGAGGGCAGGGCGGCGGCGTACCGCTCGTGTTCGGGCGGCTGGGCGGTGGTGGGCCGGCGGCGGTCGCTCTGGTCGCGTCCCGGCTCGAGGATCGCCAGGAGAGCGCGCTCGGCGACGGCGGCGAACCAGCGCAGAGCGGTGAGAGCGGCCTCGGTTCGGTCAGTGCCGTCAGTGCCGTCAGTACCGTCAGTACCGTCAGAACCGTCGGTACGACCGCCCCCTTCGGTCCCGTCAGCCCCGTCGGCCAGCTCGCGGGCGAAGTCCCGTACCAGGTCGTGCGGGGTGTAGCGACCGTACGCGGTCTCCTCCAGCAGGGCGACGTCGACCAGCCGGTCCAGGGCGGCCTCGGCGCGGCGCTCGTCGGTGCCGGTGAGCCGGGCGATCAGGAGGGCGCCGTAGGTGGGCAGATCGAGGGCGCCGAGGTGGCGCAGGACGAGGGCGGCGTCGCGGTCGGGGACGCGCTCGGAGCCGGCCAGGGCGTCATGGGCCACGGCGAGGGAGCGCCGGACGCTGAGGTCGTCGTATTCGAGGTGGCGCAGCCTGTCCTCGGTGGCGGCCAGTTGACCGGCCAGCACCTCGGGGGTGAGGGCACGGCGGGCGGCCAGCCGGGCGGCCACCACGCGCAGGGCGAGCGGGAGCCGTCCGGTGAGGCCGACGAGCGGGTGACCGGCGTCGATCTCCGCACGCCCGCTGACCGCGCGCAGCAGCGCCGCGCTGTCCTCGCTGGTCAGCGGCCCGAGCGGGAAACGGCGGGCGCCGTCGAGCGCGGTGAGCGGCGAACGGCTGGTGACGATCACCGCGCAGCCGGGTCCGCCGGGGAGCAGCGGCCGCACCTGGGCGGCGTTCGCGGCGTCGTCGAGGAGCAGCAGGGTGCGGGTCGGTGCGAGCAGGGAGCGCAGCAACGCGGCGGCCGCGTCCGGGTGTTCGGGGATGTGCCGGGGGTCGGCGCCGAGGTCCCGCAGCAGCGCGGCGAGCGCCTGGCCGGGGGTGAGCGGGGTCACGCCGGGCGTGGCGCCGTGCAGGTTGACGTAGAGCTGGCCGTCGGGGAAACGATTCCTCAGCTGGTGCGCCACGCGCAGGGCGAGCGCGCTCTTGCCGACGCCGGCCATGCCGCTGAGGACGACGAGGACAGGGACGGCCCCGGACGGACGGGTGAGGGTGCGGGTCAGTTCCTCCCGCATGCCGGTCCGACCCGTGAAGTGAGCCGGGGGAGGCGGGAGTTGGGCGGGACGGAGGGACGGGGAGTCGTCGCGCGTGGAACGCGGGTCAAGGGGCTGGTCGAGATCAGCGTCTTCGGCTTCCGGCCGACGGCCAGGCGACGCGCCTCCCAGGGGAGCGGGGAACTGCGCGACCGGCCGTAGCGCACCCGCGTCCCGTCCACCGCCCGAGACACCCTTGTGCGTCGGCGCTCCCCCCACCACGCCGCTCCCCCGCAGCACCTCCACATGGGCCCGGCGTACCGCGGGGCCGGGCTCGATGCCGAGTTCCTCGCGCAGGCGGTTGCGCAGGTCGCGGTGGACGGCGAGGGCCTCGGCCTGCCGCCCGCCGCGGTGGAGGGCGAGCATCAGCTGGCGGTGATAGGCCTCGCGGAGCGGGTACTCCGCGACGAGCGCCGCCAGTTCCGGTACGACGCTGTCCAGCCGGGGCCCGCCGAGGGCGAGTTCCGCGTCGTAGCGCCACTCCAGGAGCAGCAGCCGGGCCTCCTCCAGGCGCTGCACGAAGGCGAAGCCGCCGAGTTCGGCGGGGAGGCCCCCGAGCGGGCTGCCACGCCAGAGCGCGAGCGCGTCGGCGCAGGCGCGCAGCACCCGATCCCATTCCCGCCGCCCGTGCGCCGCGCGCGCCTGGGCCACCCGGACCTCGAACACGTCGACGTCCAGTTCACCGTCGTCGACACGCAGGAGATATCCGGGCGGTACGGCCCGCAGCCGCTCCGGGTCGTCGAGGAGCCGGCGCAGCCGGGTGACGTGGTTGTGCAGCGAGGCGCGCGCCGACACCGGGGGCGCCCCGCCCCACAGCGCCTCCCGCAGCGACTCGACGGAGACGACCCGCCCGGCCTCCAGGAGCAGCGCGGCGAGCAGCGCGCGCACCTTGGGGCTGCCGATGGGGCGTACGTCGGCCGCGTCGTAGAGGACAGGAGGTCCGAGCAGTCCGAACCGCAGCTCGTACCGCCGCATCACTCCACCCTTCGCCTCCCCGCACGGCGGAGGTGCCCGCCGGTCCTGGATCCTGGCGGAATCGCATCCCGTAGGGGATGACTTCCCGCCACCTTCTCTGTGCCGGTCGGAGCCGGAATCCGCCGGGTCTCCGGCCTGCCCCCCGAGCCGAACGACGTCTTCACGCCAACCGGTTGGCGGCCTTGAGGAGAACCACTGGCCACATGTTAGCGATCCGTTGGCGAGCCCTGATGTGATCTTCTTATCGGACCGGGTCCGACGGCGCACGCGTGAATCGCGTGACTCGGGGGAGTGTCGCCGCAGGCCAGAGTCCGGGGACGCGAGAGGGTTCCGGTCGGCGGAGGTGATCGACCGGAACCCTCGTCCCGTTTCCGAACCGGGCCGGACCGGAGCGGACCGAACCGGAGCGGACCGGAGCGGACCGGACTACGACCCGCTTCCCAGCTCCCCTGCCCCTCCGCTCCCCGGCCTCAGACGACGGGCGGGCGCCCGAGTCGCGTGAGCCGCCAGACCGTGCGCCAGCGCATCGGGCGGCGCTCCCCGGCCGGCTCGCGCAGCCCCTCGGCGAAACCGGCGAACCAGGCCCGCAGGCCGCCCGTCGAACGGGCGCGCAGGAGCGTGATCAGTATCCAGACGCCGAGGTGGACCGGGATGAGCGGCAGGGGCAGCCGACGGCGGGTCAGCCAGACGCGGTTGCGGGCGGTGACGCGGAAGTAGACGGCATGCCGGGCAGGCGAGGTCCGGGGGTGCTGGAGGAGCAGCTCGGGCGCGTAGAGGATCCGCCAGCCGGCGTCGGCGGCACGCCAGGCGAGGTCGGTCTCCTCGTGCGCGAAGAAGAACTCGGCGGGCCAGTCTCCGGTCTCGGCGAGCATGGCCATGCGCAGGGCGTGCCCGCCGCCGAGGAACCCGGTGACGTAACCCCCGCGCATGGGGTCGGCATTGCCGACGCGCGGCACGTGCCGTCGCTGGGTCACACCGCGTTCGTCCGCGATGCGGAAGCCGACGATGCCGAGGCGGGGATCGGCGGCGAACAGGTCCCGTACCTGCCGGAACACCTCGACGTCGACGAGCAGGCCGTCGTCGTCCAGTTCGACGACGACGTCCACGTCGCCGAACGCGCGCAGGGTGGCGAGGGCGACGTTGCGACCGCCGGGGCAGCCGAGGTTGTCCTCGACGTCGACGGTGGTGACCTCGCCTGGCAGGTCGAGTCGGCGGGCGAACTCGGGCAGCCGGCAGCCGTTGCCGACGATCACGATGCGGGCCGGGGCGAGGTCCTGCTTGGCGACGGACCTGAGCAGGGCGTCGACTTCGTCGGGCCGGTTCCCCATGGTCACCACGGCAACCGCGAGCCTCGGCTCCGCCATCTCCCTCACCCCATCCGGCCGACGGCGGTGCCCGCGCCCTGACCGCGCGGCACTCGTCGTTCACCAAGATGTTGCCCCAGGTGCGCCGGTACTCCTGACTTCGATTTAGTTTGCATCCCTTTTACGGCGATTTTCCTTGTGCCGGACGAAGCCCAAGCCCGCACGTGAGTTCGGACGGGCCCGCACCCCGGGGTTTTCCCCTGAGCACTCCCGGAGCTCCGGCCGGCACGCCGGCCCTGGCGTCCGGACCGTCCGGCCGGGGCCACCTCGGGAAGACCGCAGTGGTGCGGCGGTTTCTCGGGGAGTCCGGCGCCGGTTGCGTCCTCGGCGGGGGCCGTGCGGAGAGCGAGACGGAGCTGCCGTTCGGGGTACTGGCGCAGCTGCTGGGGGAGGGGCGGGAGTACCCGGATCCGCTGGCCGCCCGGTCCTGTCTGCTGGTGACGGTCGGGGAGTCCCAGGGCGGCCGTGGGGCCGTCGTGCTCCCGGCGGCCCCTTCGACCACCACCACCCGCGGCCGCCCGGACGCGCCTCCTCTACAGCCGCCGCAGCAGCACCCGCTTCGCCCCACGCCCCACGAACCCGCAGCCCACGCCGAAGCGTTCGGCCATGGCGACCGCCCCCCATCCGTCCCCGGACCCCGCGCCGCACGGCGGCACCACTCAAGGACCGAGACAAGACCCCGGGACATCACCGACAAATCACCCGGCCCGAACGACCGCCGGTTCACGGACAGTTCGGGTTCGGGATCCGCCCGAAGCCCTGTTCACGCGGGTCGCAGGCACCGCCGCGCCTCTGGCGGCCTGCCGCGCACGCTACGCAGCGAGCACACCGTGGGCGGTACCGGCACTCAGCCGTCGTACGTTGTGGCGCCTACGGACTCCGTCTCTCCCGAGGCCGCTCGGACCGGCCGGGGTTGTCCGTTTCAGGGCGTCGGGGCCACATCGCCGTCGATGGCGACGACCAATGATTCCGATCCCTCGGCCAGATAGTCGTGGTCCGGAAAGTAGTCGACGTGCAGATGGTCGTCCTGGTCCGCCTCCGCCGCGAAACCCTCGATGTTCTCGGCGAGGAGCGAAAACGACTCCGGCCCGCCCTGCAGATCCATTGACCCGCTGCCCCCGGATGACGAGATCACGACCTTCCCGCTCGCCGGCCGGAATGTCATCCGTGACAACGACCTGCCGTACGGGAACGGATCAGAGACCTCCTCCAGGAGAGTTTCCCCCTGCCCGCTCCTCAACTGCCGCCCCAAGAACTGCAGTTCGGAGCGGGTTCCGGAGAGCTCCAGCTCCCCGGTCGAATCACTTCGCAAGACCTTCACCGTTACGCCTTTGCTCTTCGCCTACGACCGATGGTCGCCGGGCCGGATGATGAACGGGCAGTCGCTTCGGGGATGCTTCCTGAGCCGGCCGGCGTTGCCGTCGACTACTGCCGCTGCCGACACCCTCAAGCCGAGATGGTCGTCAGCTCCGGTGGAGTAAGGGACACATTGACAATCTGCGCGATCACTTCCAAGCTCCAAGGGCCGGAAATCGTGATCCACACCATCTCGCACTCCAGGTCGGCCTGACCCCACTTGCCTTCCCAACTCCGAAGCGTGTGCATGCGCGCCTCGGCCGGCCAGTCGGATCGTCGGGCGGGCAGCAACGAGACGTGGACGCCGTCGATAAAGCATGGCCCCGTCTCCCGCAGATCCTCCATGCGGAGGTAGCGGATCCGTGCAAGGTGTAGCCATACCGGCGTATACGGCGTGCCCTCCTCCACGAAACCGAGTGTCAGGTCCCCCTCAGGCCAATCCGTATCCATCTGGCACACCACCGTCTGAACATAGTGACCAGCCCATCGAGCAGTGATGTCCGAGATTGCCCGAATCTTTCGGGCATACGAACTGAACGCGTCGACCTCGTCGAAGTCATTCAACGTTCGCACACTCCTATGGGCAGTTACGAAGATACTCGCCCGTGTCCTTGTGGTCCCGCGTCAAAGAATAGGGAGTTCCGTCAGGATGCCAATGCTGCGGACGATTATTAACATCCGGGCCCATGTCAGCCGTATCGCTTCTCACGAGTTGGTCTCGTCATCTCGAAGCCATTGGCCCGAGCAAACAGGGCGATCCACGTGTGCGGATCCTTTTATTTGCCCAGTTCGGGCACCAAGAAGGGGCGGCCGTCCGTCGCGGTGACCGGGACCTTCCGCTGCTCGGCAACGCCGCTGTTGCCCTGCCACAAAATCTGCGGCAGGGCAACAGGGCCGGACCCTGCGGATCAGAACGTCAGCTCGTCAAAGGCCGGACGCCATGGGCCGAACCCATGGAATCCCCGCAGGGCCGCTTCGACGACAGCGGGGGAGAACGACTTCTGGAGCTTCATCTCGCTCGCCCGCTGTGCAGAAATCGCGACTCCCACGTTTCCGCGGATGTCCTGAATTCTGTACTCTCCGGGTGGCTCAACCCAGACCTTGTACTCAGGCGGCACAATATTCCTGGATACTTCCCGGTTCCCCAGAGCCGACCAGATGCCGTCCTTGATCCGAAGATCCATGGTCTCCAGCAAGAAAATCGGCTGATCGAGTTCGAAGGACTCGACGTCGCGGGAGTCATCGACATCCAGGAGTTCGGAGAACACCGCCAACAGGACGTTCCCCCGCAGCTTCTCGACGACCTGGGCAATGGATTTTTTCTCGTCGGTCACCGGAATGGAGAACACATCGCCATTCCCGTATTTCCTCAGCATACCGTCCCTCCGGCAGCCTTGTAACGGGCGTCGTTCATCTGCACTCGACCGTTCTCGAGCACACTTCCGGGCACGGACTTCTTTCCCCCGCCGGCACGCATCCAGCTTTCCTCCAGGACGTCAAGATCCTGCCCCGGGTTCGCCCTGCCCAGCACTTCAAAGGTGAACGATTTACCCGGGTAGTCCCTCGCGTGCTCGCTCTGACGCTTCAAATACCGGCTCCAGCTCTTCGCCTGACCGACGTACTCCTCCCCGGTGATCAAGTCGGTTCGCAGGTATACGACACCCTGCGGAGTGGAAGGAGTCGGCGTCGAATTGTGTACAAGAACCGGCGTGTCTCCGGCCAGCACATAGTACGTGTGGATGTCGGCGACGGTGAGGTTGTACACCGTGGCCGGCTGGGTCCGGCGGTGGATCGCGGTGATCGTGACCACGGCCCCGGAGGACGCGTCGAGTTGTTCGCCGGCGATCAGGTCGGTGGCGTCGACCCATGCGCCGAGTTCCGGGACCCAGAACGGGTGTCCGTCCGTCGCGATGACCGAAGCGGTCCGCTTCCTGCCCTCGGCCTCGATGGACAGGGTGATCCTGACCAGGTGCTTCAGACCCTTGCCGGTGATCTCGGCGGTGACCGTCTTGACCATGGTCCGGCCGGTCTTCGGGTCCGTGGCCAGGACCTTGTCCCCGGTCCTCACGTCCTGGATGGACTTGGTCGTGCCGTCGGCCATGAGGACTTCGGTGCCGGGGACGAAGCTGTTGCAGGGTTTCGAACTGCCGTCGGCCCCGCCGAGATAGGCCAGCAGTGCGGTGGCGACGGTGTCCCGGATGACGTTGCCGCGTGCGACGGCCGCGGCCTTCTCGTTGCATTCGTCGGCGTGGTAGACGCAGTAGGTCGCCGCGATCTCCTTGGCCTTCGCGACGTCCTTGCCGCCGTGCAGCACGTAGAGGTAGGCCTGGCGGCATCCCTCGCGGCCGTAGCAGGCGGAGCCCGCCGTGGACGACTCGTAGGCCGGGTTGTACCAGAAGTCGTCCGTGAACTCCCCGTTCATCCGGGGAGACCAGAAGTTGTCCGCCAGCTTGTCGATGTCGTTCGTGACGGGGGTGTTCGACGCCACCCAGTGCTTCTTCGCCGCCTGGGAGCGCTTGTAGATGTTGCCCCGGTGGTAGTCGGACGTTCCGGTCTTCGGGTCGTAGCCGACTTCCTGCTGCTGGTGCTTGCTGCAGTACTTGAGGTCGTACTGGCAGGAGTTGGGCTTGGAGCCGATCTCCGTGCCCGCCGGGTCGGAGTAGGTCAGCGGGTTGTTGTCGGCGTAGGTGTAGCCGTGCATCTGCTGCGGGTCGGTGGCCGTGAAGACCGGGTCGACCGACAGGAAGCGGCCCGTGGCGGGGTCGTACTCGCGCGCGCCGAGGTGGGTGAGGCCCGTCGCGGTGTCGTTGGTGCCGCCGACGAAACCCCGGGTGCCGGTCCACGTGTTCGGCACGGTGCCGCGCAGCCCGCCGAACGGCAGGCTCCGGCGCTGGGTCAGCGCCTGGGTGTCGGCGTTGACGGACAGCTGGGCGGTGCCGTGGTGGTCGGCCAGGGTGAAGGAGAAGGTGCCGTCGTTGGCCTGAACGGCCTGGTGGCCGCCGCCGAGGTCGAAGTAGCGGGTACCCTTGGCCGTGGTGGCGCCCGTGGCCAGGGTGACCTCGGTGGTCCCGAGGTAGAGCGTGGTCTCCGTCGGGGTGCGGCCGATCAGGCGGTTGCCGTCGGCGTCGTACAGGTACTCGGTGACCTTGTCGCTGCCGCCCTCCACCGGCTGGGTGACCTTGGCGAGATGGCCTTCGGCGTCCCAGTCCAGGGTCTGGGAGGTGCCGTTGCCCAGCAGGCGGGTGTGAGTGTTGCCCGCGACGTCGTAGGTGAAGCTGTCGGTGGACTTCACCGTGCCGGTCGTGGTGTCCACCGAGCCCAGCGTGTGCGGCCGGACCGCACCCGCGTCGGGGTAGTGGTAGCTGCGCTGGGTGTCCGAGGCGCCGCTCGTGGTGGCGTGCTGGGTCTCGGTGAGCCGGTTGCCGACCTTGTCGTAGGTGTAGGAGGTCCAGTACGGGGCCGGGCCGCCAGGCGTCGCGGCGTTGGGCGTGGTGACACAGCCGGTGGTCGACTGGGCCCACGCCTCGGTCAGCCGGCCGAGGTAGTCATAGGTGAAGCACTGGTTGTCGGTGCCGGAGCGTGAGGTGTCCGAGACGGACAGGACGTTGCCCGCCTCGTCGTAGGAGTAGGTGTTGTACTGGTCGACGCCCGAGACGTCCTGGCGGTCCACCCGTGTGGTGGCCAGCCGCTGGGTGCCCCACTGGTAGGTGTTCGTCTCGTACGTGGCCTTTCCGCCGTTCGCGGCCAGCGAGTACTGCAGCGGCTTGCCGACGGAGCTGTAGGAGGTGGTCGCGGTGAGGTTCTGCGGGCCGCTGACCTTGAGGGGCCGCAGCGTGCCGTCCTCGTACGTGTAGGTGACGGTGTTGGCGGCCAGGTCGCCGGCCTTCGGGTAGCCGACGCCTTGCACCGTGCCCGACGCGTTGTAGGTGGTCGTCGACAGGTAGGTGCCCTGCAGCGCGCCCTCGGAAGACGGGATCGTCACCGAGGTGCGCAGGGGCCGGTACAGCCGGTCGTAGGCGACGACGCTGGACTTGTACTCCTGGCCGCCGCTGTAGCGCGAGCTGGACGCGAGCCGGCCCTTGGCGCCGCTGATCGTGTCGTAGACCCACTTGGCGCGCAGTGTGCCGGTGGCGGAGGTGTCCCGCAGCTCGGTCCTGCGGCCCAGGCCGTCGTAGACGCTGGCGAGGACGGTGCCTCGGGCGTCCTTGGTGCTGGTCAGCTGGGCGCGGTCGTCGTACTCGTTGTGGGTGGCGCCCTTGTCGGGGTCCGTGGTGTCGGTGAGCCGGCCCATCAGGTCGTACGTCCAGGTCCAGGCGTTGCCCGCCGGGTCGGTGACCCTGGTCAGCTCACCGCGCGGCGAGTAGCCGTAGGACGTGGTGTCGTAGGCGGCGTCGGCGTCACGGGAGCGCAGCTCACGCAGTTCGGTGGTGTTGCCGCGGGCGTCGGTGACGGTGGTCCGAGCCGTGCCGCCGACCGGCGGGATGACGGTGGTGCGGTCGCCGCCGTAGACGGTCTTCGTGATGCCGAGGACGGCGCCGCCGTCGCCGTTGCCGGCGATCTGCCGCAGCTCGGTCTGCCGGCCCAGACCGTCGTAGGTGTAGCGGTTCTGGGTCTCCACGCTCAGCGCGTTCTCGGGCTTGAACATCGTCGTGGAGGGCGCTGTGGTGTCGGTGTAGTAGGAGGCGAACTCCTTGACCACCTGGCCGCGTTCGTCGTAGAAGGTGTCCGCGAGCAGCGTGCCGCCGTTCGGGCCGGGCGCCTGGGTCTGGCGGGGGCGCAGGAAGCCGTCGTAGAAGGCGTACGAGGTGTCCTGGGCGCCGGAGTTGCCGATGGTCTTCGTGCCCACGGCGACCGGCTTGGTGTCGGTGACGGTGTACGTGAACTCGTAGCTGGGGGTCTGGCTCGTGGTCCGGTCGGCCAGCCAGACCTTGCTGGTGCGGCCGAGCGGGTCGTACGCGTACGTCGTGACCTTGCCGTTGGTGTCGGTCTCGGTGAGCGGCTGCCCGCGCAGCGCCTCGTAGGCGGTGGTCGACGTCTGGGCGGTCGTGCTGTCCCCGGCCGTGGCGGGCGGGGTGGTCACCGTGCTGCTCGTCGGGAACCCGGTGGCCGGGGTGTACGCGGTGGTGGTGGTACGGCCGTCCGAACGCGCGGTGCGGGTGAGCGTGCCGGCGGAGGTGACCGTGACGTCGGCGGTCAGGTCGGTGGTGGTCAGCGCCCGTCCGTAGCCGTCGTAGGTGGAGCCGGACTCCAGGTAGGCCGCGGTGGTGCCGCTGTACGTCTTGAGTTTCGCGGTCCTCGTGGCGTCGCCCTTCGTCGCCGCGGCACCGTACGCCCCGCCGTCGTAGGCGGTGCGGACGTCGGACAGCACGTCGGCCGGGCGGCTGGTGGTGGCGTCGCAGGCCTTGGCGACCGTCTCGACCCGCACGGGGGCGTCGACGGGGACGCTGCCGGAGACGTAGGTGGTGCGGGTGCACTGGTCGTCGGCCGCGGTCGTGGTGTCGCCCAGGTCCTCGCTCTGGGTGACCAGGCCGGTGGTGGTGTCATGGGTGTCGGAGCCCGCGGTGGTCCGCCACTTGACGCCCGCGCCGTCGTCCAGAGAGGTCCAGGACCTGGTGGAGGCGGAGCCGGTCAGGTTGGCGGTGACGGTGCCCCAGTCCCGGACCTTCTTCGCGGTCTGCTGGTACCAGGGCCGGCTCACCGTCTTGGAGAGCACCTTGCCGCCGGGACCGGAGTAGGTGACGGTCTTGTAGGCGAACCCCGCCTGCGACTCGTGGTCGGTGATCGGGTCGCCCTCGCCGGAGTCCAGGGTGACCGACACGCTCCTGGTACCGCCGGAGGGACCCAGCCGGTCGCCGTCCATGCCGCGCAGGAAGTACGTGTCCGTCTGCGACTTCATCGCCGACGCGCCGCCCTGCCCGCCGGTGCGCACCCGTACGTGGCCGTAACCGCGCCACTGCGACCAGGTCTTGGACTTCTCCTTGGTCATCCCGTCGTCATCGTCGTAGTGCCAGGCGGCGCCGTCCAGGTAGTCGTACATGGTGACCTGGTCGGGCGCGCCGCCGGTGCGGTCGGTCGAGGTGACCGTGTCGACCACGTACTTGTTGAACCACTGCCGGTCCGGGTCGTCGGTCGTACTGCCGCCGATGTACTGCGGGAAGCAGCGGGTCGTGTTGGTCTGCGGCGTGGGCAGCGCGGCCGCGTCACAGACCGGGGCCGAGTAGCCGACGTCGATCTGGCCGCCGGACTCGTCGGCGACGGTGGACAGCCGGGACTTGATGTACGGGGCGTAGCCGTCGCCGATCTTGTCCAGCCGGTTGGCGAGCTGGGTGTAGGCGAGGGTGACCTTCGGCAGGGTGACCGTGCTGGTGCCGTCGTAGCCGGTGCGCTGGACGGAGTCCAGCAGCAACTGGTAGTCGGTGTCGGCCATGCCCCACCGGTGGGTGAGTTTCCAGCCGTCGACGTTGCTGTAGGAACCGGACACCAGTACCTGGGTGGTGACGCCGGTCAGCCGCTTGCGGGTGAAGAACGCCGGGGAGTAGCGGCCGTTGTCGCAGTCGGTGCCCGCTTCGCAGTTCAGGTCCCACGGGGTGTCGTACCAGTACTGGGAGTCCGTGGAGATGGACGAGCACGTGGTCGAGCTGTCGGGGATGCACCGCTCACTGCTGGTGAAGTTGACCTTGGCCAGCGCCTTCGCCGAGTACATGGCCGCCTTCTTCAGCCCGTACTCGATGCGGTCCACCGTCCCGCCGCGGACGTACGTCGTGTCGTCGGCGGCGGTCAGGTTGCGGCCGTAGGAGTTGGTCTCCTTGTCGTAGTAGTACGCGACCGCGTTGCCGTGCGGGTCCACGACGTAGTCGAGGTTCCAGCGCCAGCCCTGCTGGCACCAGGAGGCCGCGAACGTCGAGGCGTTGCACGGCTCGCCGGTGTTGTTGCCGAAGACCGGCACCGTCCAGGTCGAGTCGGTGGTCTCGTTGCCGCTCGCCCAGCCCGGCAGCCGGTTGTAGCCGAAGTAGTACTGGGTGCCGTCGGGAGTGGTCACCCGCCAGTACTCGTCGTTGCGCGCGCCGTTCGAGCGCACGTCGGACGACGAGCCGTAGATCCGGTCGATCTTCGTTCCGTCGTCGTTCTGCAGCTTGAAGGAGTTGGTGCCGTTCGGCACCAGCTCCCCGCCCGAACCGTTCAGCGACAGCGTGGCGTTGTCGTACGCCCAGCACAGGTCGCCCGGCTTGTTCCCGTCGGCGTTGGTCGCGCCGTCGTCCGCGCATCCCTTGTAGCTGCGCTCGATGAAGCCGGGCGACAGGTCGAAACCGTCACCGACCCACGAGGCCTGGTTGTTGGTGTTGCCGGTACGGCCGTCGACGCCGCCGGAGGAGTACGAGAGCCCGACCTGCGGGGTCAGCCCGCCGGGCACCTGCGGCACCGCCATGTCGTACGACCACGCGAACGAGCCGCTGCTCTGATCCGTGCTCCACGTCGACGAGGAGGACAGGGAAGTGGCCTTGTAGTCGCCCCTGTCCCCGCTCGCCGAGGCGGTCGCCGCGAGGACGGTCGCCGTGCTCGCGCTGAGGGAGAGCGAGTTCGCGGTCAGCGTCTGCTTCTCGGTGTCGTTGACCGTCGCCACGGGGCGGGTCGTACGGCACTGCTTCTTCTGCGGGGTCGTCAGCGCGCACGCGGGCAGCCGGACCAGGGTCAGCCGGGCCGCGTAACCGCCGCCGTACAGGCCGGCGAACGAGGAGTAGTCCAGCCCGGCGCGCACCTTGCCGCCACGCTGGATGCCACCGCTGCGGCCGGGGGTCAGTGCGAAGACCGGTCCGTCGACCCCCGTCTTCCGCGCCGCGCCGCGCGACAGTGCGCTCACGGTGTAGGCGCCGGCGGCTGCGGACCGCTCCGCCCCGGCGTCCAGGGTGAGCGGGAGCCCCTTGACCCGGGCGGCTTCATGACCGAGCGTCACCTGCACCGCGCCCGCCTTCGGCCAGGCGGTGGCCGGCGCCTCGGCGGGCGTCCGGGGCCCCTTCGTCACCTTGCGGGGCAACGCCTTGCCCACCGGGCCGCCGGCGACCGGCGACTCGGCCTGCGGCAGCGCCGGCTTGCGCCAGCCCTGGGCGACGGCGGGCACTCCCGACGCCTGCAGCAGTGTCGCGGTCAGCACGGCGGCCGTGGCCATGGCCACGCGGGGCCATGGCCGAAGGCCTGTTCGTGTGCGTCGTCTGGTCTTCATTGCGGGGCTGTCTTCCTCCCGTTGAGTGCTCCGCGGGCAGCGGGGGGCCGCACACGGCGGAGCGAGGCAGGTGGCCCGGGAGCGGGGGCACGGCCGCCGACTGCGGCGGCCGGGCCCCACTTCCGGTGGCTGAGCTGATCAGTCGCCGCTGGGGACGGCGGTCTCCACGCCCGGCATACCGACGGCGAGGTGATCGATCTGGGTCTCGGTCAGCGCACCCTGGAAGACCCAGACGTCGGAGAGCGATCCGGGGAAGTACCCACCGGACGTGCTCCCGGTGGTGTCGCGGCCGAGCTGCAAGGTCTTCGCCGCCTTGTAGGTCAGCACGTCGTCGGCCCACGAGACGGTGTCGGCGCAGCTCGCGTCGTCCTGCACCCCGTCGTCGTCGGCGTCGGCGCAGGCGGTCTCCTGGAGTTCGCCGTTGACGTAGAGGCGGACCTCCTTGGAGAAGCCGTCGTAGACGAGTGCCACGTGGTTCCAGTCGGTGGGGCTGTAGAACATGCCGTTGCCGATGTCGGAGACGGTCGCGGAGTCACTGTCGGAGTCGGCGGTGGCGATCCGCCAGCGGCCCGGATCGGTGGCCGGGGTGGCGCTGGGTTCGTAGCGCACCGCGAACGCGCTCTTCTTGGTACCGGGAGCGCTCATGACGGTGACCGGACTGGTCGGAGTGGCGGCCGCCTGGACGAAGGCGCTCACGGTGAAGCTGCCGCTGGTGTCGACCGGCACCACGGAGGCCGCGGCGTAGTCGTCCGTGCCGTCGAGGGCGACGGCGCCGTCGACCCAGCCCGAGCCCGTCTGGGCACCGTTGTAGAGGGTCATGGCGTTACCGGAGGACGAGGCGTCGGGCGAGGTCAGCGGGGTGCCGGTGGCCGTCTCGAACTTCCAGCGGCCCTTGACCAGAGCGCGCTGCTTGAACAGCTGCTGCACCTCGCCGGCGGACACCGGCCGGTCGAACAGCCGCACGTCGTCGATCTGGCCGGGGAAGAACGAGGTGGCCGCGCCCGCGAACGCGCTGGCGCCGATCTGTACCGCGCCCCCGGCATACCAGGTCGAGGGCAGGGTCGTGGTGCCGGCCAGGGTCCCGTTGACGTACAGCGAGAGCTTGCCGGCCTCGGTGTCCTGCACACCGACCAGATGCGTCCACTCGCCGCCGTACGCGGTGGTGCCGTCGGGCTGCATGGCCCGCACCACCGTGGAGTCGGCGGTGTCGGCGCTGTGCTGGTTGAACACCCAGCGGTCGTAGGAGCTGGAGTAGTACAGCTCCGGCCCGGTCACCGTGGTGCCGATCTGCGTGGCGACGGTCGCGGCGTGGGTCGGCTTGGTCTTCGCCAGCTTCACCCAGGCCGATACCGCGAAGCTGTACGAGGTGTTGATGTGCGGGCCGGCGGTGGTGGCGTAGTCGTCGGTCCCGTCCAGGGTGAGCGCGTTGCCGTCCGCTCCGGTCGCACCCGTGGTGGCGCCGCCCTTGAGGACCGCGGGGTTCGCATCGGCCCGGCCGCTCAGAGCGGTCACGCCGGCGGCGTCGTCCATGTGGAAGACCGCGCGCGCCGGACGGCCGTCGCCGATCGCGTTCGTACTGTACAGGCTCGACACCTCGGCCGCCGACAGGGGTTTCTCGAAGGTCTTCACCTCGTCGATGGCACCCGGGAAGGGCGACGTCGGCGTGCCGTTGAGGAAGCTGCCGCCGATCACCATGCCGCGCCGTGCGTTCCAGGCCGTGGAGTAGGCCGTGGTGCCGGCGAGCGCACCGTTGACGTACAGCTTCAGCAGCTTCTCACCGGCTGCGTAGATGCCGACCAGATGCGTCCACTCCCCCGCCTTGACCCCGCCCGCGGCGGCCTGCATGGCCCGGACGGGGGTGCCGGCGGTGGTGTCGGCGCTGTACTGGTTGAACACCCAGCGGTCGTAGCTCTTGGAGTAGTACAGCTCGAAGCCCGGCGCGTTGTTGCCGCGCTGGGCTGCCACGACCGCCGCTCCGGAGGGCATGGCGGACAGCTTCACCCAGGCCGACACCGAGAAGCTGACGTCGGTGTTGATGGTGGCGATGTCCGTGGCGGCGTAGTCGTCGACGCCGTCGAACTGCACGGCCTTGCCGAACCTTCCCTCCACGTTCGGCGTCGGGCCGTTGTACAGGGTCGCGGTCTGTTCCGGTGCGCTGCCCGCCACCTGGGTGGCGCCGGCCGTCTCGTCCATGGCCCAGCCGGCGCGTTCGCGCTGCCCCGCCTTGACCCGGAATTGGTAGGTGCGGATCTCGGAGCCGTTGCCCGCGGAGTCGAATGACCGCGCCGTGAAGGTGTTGAGGCCCGGCCTGACCGGCAGCACGGGCACGGTTTTGGCCGCTCCGCCCGAGGTGGTGACCGTGTTGGCCGAGACCGGGTCGCCGTTGAGACCGAACCAGTACTTCGTCACGTCGGAGACCGCCCCGGTGATCACGAAGTCGCCGTACTGGCCGACTCCGTCATACCAGGGGTCGTCGGGGTCCTCGGGGTCGGAGGCCGGGTAGACGGCCGAGGAGATGGTGGGTGCCTTGGGGACGCTCGTGTCGTACACGAAGTAACAGGCGGTCGGGTCACCGGTGTACGACCACGGCGAGTACTGGGCCCCGTCGTAGGAGTGGACGTACCAGTTGACCGTCTTGTTGGCGGGAATGGAGGACGGCAGCGTGATCGCGAAGTCGGAGCCGGACTTCTTCGCCGTCGTCGGACCGGACTTCCAGCGAGTGACGACGCCCTTGCCGTCACCGGTGTCCCAGCTCGCCCGGAACTCCACCGAGACGGAGTCGCCGTCGGGGTCGGTGACGTCGTTGGCGTAGATCTTGCCGAGCGTGCGTACCCGCGCGGCACTGGCGGAGCTCTTGCAGGAGCCGCCGTACTCCATGGTCAGCTGCGACATCTTGATCTGCGGCGGCGGTCGGTTGTACTGGACGCGCAGATAGGCGTCGTCCGAGAACCGCTTCCAGGCGTAGCCGTCGGTCTCGCTCGCCGCCTTCATGCCGAAGGTCATCGTCGACCATTTCTTGTCGGCGGCCTGCTGCACCGCGGACTTCACGTCGAACTCCGCGTCCTTCGCCGCGCAGCCGGTGTACCCGTAGGCGAAGGACTCCGTCCTCAGGTGATCGATCCAGAAGGCGCTGTTGTCCTGCGAGTTCCAGGTCGTCGAGGAGGAGATGTCCTTGGTGCGCCACAGCTCCACGCTCCGGTCGGAGCAGGACGCCGACCAGGTGTTGCGGACCACGAACTCCGCCTGCAGCACGGTCCGCCCGGCGAACTTCGAGGTCGGGATCCGGTAGAAGAGCCGCTTGGTGTCGTACGGCGCACAGTACGACCAGTTGCAGTACCCGAGGCCCGCGTCCGAGTCGCCGTTGAACTTCCACTGTGGCGACGACGCCCAGTACTTGGAGGCCATCGTCCAGGCCGAGGCCTTCGGGGAGTACCACTGGGGGTCGATGAACACGGGGTACACCGTGCCCTTGCCCCTGAGCACGCCGGTGTCGGGCGTCAGGACCAGGGCGTCCTGCGCGGCGGGAACGTCCACGCCGACCGGGGCCACATTGCCGGACTCCGCTGCGCCGGCCTCGGAGGCGGTGGGGGCGCTGGTGGCAGCCACGGAGCTCCGTGCGGCGCTGGACGACGTCGTCCGGGCAAATCCGGCAGTGGACCCGGACCGGGCCGAGGAGGCGGGCGCCTCGGTACTGGAATCCCACATCAGGGGGCGGGGAGCCTCGAAGACGGCGCTACCGGCTCCCTGGTCGACCGCTGCCAGACCGCCGTCGGCGGTCTCCTCGACCTGCATGCCGTCGGCGTCCAGCTTCAGCCGCAGTTGGTTCAGTTCGGCACTCGCCGCGGCCTCGGCCGACTTGACGACCAGGAGCTGGGTGAAGCTGTCCTGCTGCGCCGTCATCCGCAGATCGACACCGGGCAGGACGTCCGGATAGGTGGCGGTGTTCCCGCTCAGCTCGGGGGAGGGCAGGTCCTCGGGCCAGGAGAGCGCCAGTGCACGACCGTTCTTCGTCATCCGCACCAGCGGGGACGAACCCCCGCCGGAGAACGTCAGACCGACGGTCGTCGCCCTGGGCGCCACCGCTCCGTTCGCGCCGCGGATCAGTGTGGTGTCGATGTCCCGCCATGCGCCGTCCACCCGGGTCCGCACCGGCCGCAGATGCTCCCGGGCCTCCAGGTGCCCCTCCGGGGTGGCGTACACCTCGCTGCTCTCACCGCGTAACGAGACGATCTCCACCGGCTTACCCGTGCGCGCGGCCTGGGCCAGCGCCTCGGCATCCTCGCCCGTACCGTCACCGGCGGCGGCCTTGGCGGCGGCGTCGGCCGAGGTGACGGCGTTCTCGTCGGCGACCGCCATGGCGCCGTTGGATGCGCTCGCCGCCAGCACCAAGGCCGCGGAGAGCACGACGCCGACTGTGCGCAGTCGGCGTCTCCCCCTATGCGTATTCATATGAACTGCTCCCCCACAGAGCCCTGTTGGGCTACGACTGGCCGTCTTCGATCAAACGGCCGGCTCGCAAAATATGAGTACTTACAGTTCGTTAACCAGACCCTTACGAAGGGATAAAGCGCACAAGATCTACCAATCGAGCGAAGTCAGGTCGTGAAATACTTCACGTTTCCCCCCTGAATTCGCCGGGATCCAACACCGATGTCCCACTTGGGGGTCACACACGGGGCCGGGGATCCCTCCGGCTTCGGGCCGGCAGACCGTCCGTCCGTCGCGTCCAGGTCGAAGTGCGGTACCGCCACATGCGCGCCCGCCGCGCACAGACCGCCGCCGGCGTGCTTCTTCCGGGGGAGAAGGCCGACGCGGTCGGTTCCTCCTCGTCCGCGGGAGGTGCCACGCCGGGCATCCCACAACGTGATGCCTCCGTCCCCGCCCGCGAAGACGACGCACCTTGCGTCCGTGCTCAGGGCACTCACACCCCAGGACGCCGACACCTTCTGACGAAGACAGCCGCACGGACCCCTCGAAACAACAAGAAGGCCAGGTCACGTGTGCCGTGACCTGGCCTTTGTTGGAGCCGCTTTCGGGATTCGAACCCGAGACCTACGCATTACGAGTGCGTTGCTCTGGCCATCTGAGCTAAAGCGGCGCGTCGCCCGCACTATGGTGCGATCGGCGACGTCGGTAAGTCTACACAGTTTCCGGGGGTGCTCCGTACCCGCCCCGGAGCCAGGGCTCCGGGGACGGCCGCAGGGCTATGAGCAGCGCTTTCCCTTCGCCGGTGGGGTGCCGCCGAGGAGGTAGGTGTCGATCGCGGAATCGATGCAGGTGCTGCCCCGGCCATAGGCGGTGTGGCCGTCGCCGACGTAGGTGAGCAGGCGGCTCGAGGAGAGCTGGCCGGCCAGGGACTGGGCCCAGGGGTAGGGGGTCGCGGGATCGCGGGTGGTGCCGACCACGACGATGGGGGCGGCGCCCTTCGCCTCGATCCGGCGAGGCTCGCCGGTGGCCCGCACCGGCCAGTACGCGCAGTTCAGCGAGGCCCACGCCAGGTTCGGGCCGAACACCGGGGACGCCTTCTCGAACTCGGGCAGTGCCTTCTCGACCCCCTCGGGGCTGGTGAAGGCGGGCGGCAGGTCCAGGCAGTTCACCGCGGCGTTGGCGAACATGAGGTTCGAGTAGCGGCCGTCCGCATCCCGCTCGTAGTAGCTGTCGGAGAGGGCGAGCAGGCCCGCGCCGTCGTTGTCCTTCATCGCCGTGCGCAGGGCGTCGCGCAGTCGCTCCCACTCGGCCTGGTCGTACATCGCCGCGATCACGCCGGTCGTCCCCAGGGACTCGGTCAGCTTCCGGCCGTCCGGGTCGCCGGTCGGGACGGGGTGCGCGTCCAGCTTCTTGAAGAACGTCGCGAGGTTGTCGGCGACCTTCGTCGGCGTGCTGCCCTTGTCGCCGAGCGGGCAGTCGGTGCGCTTCGCGCAGTCCCTGGCGAAGGACTGGAACGCCGTCTCGAACCCCGCCGTCTGCTGGAGGTTCAGCTCGCGCGCGGACAGGGACGGGTTCATCGCGCCGTCCAGGACCATCCGGCCGACGCGTGCCGGGAACAGGCCGGCGTAGGTCGCGCCGAGGAAGGTGCCGTAGGACGCGCCCACGTAGTTAAGCTTCCGGTCGCCGAGCGCGGCCCGCAGGATGTCCATGTCCCGCGCCGAGTCGACGGTGGAGACATGGCGCAGCAGCTGCGCGGAGCGCTTCCCGCAGGCCTCCGCGAACGTCTTGAACTCCGCGACCAGGCGGTCCGTCTCCTGCTGGTCGTCGGGGGTCACGTCGGTCTCGGTGAACGTGTCCATCTGCGGCCCGTCCAGGCACTCGACGGGCTCGCTGCGGGCGACTCCGCGCGGGTCGACGGCGACCATGTCGTAGCGCGCCCGCACCTCGGCGGGGTAGCCGACGCCCGCGTACTGCTGGAGGTAGTCCACCGCCGAGCCGCCCGGCCCGCCGGGGTTGACCAGCAGCGATCCCAGCGGCTTCGCCTTGCCGGTGGCCTTCTTGCGGGCGACCGCCAGCCGGACGTCACCCGCGCCGGGCTCGGCGTAGTCCAGCGGGGCCTTCATCGTCGTGCACTGGAAACCGGGGACGCCGCAGTCCCGCCAGGTGAGCTTCTGGTCGTAGTACGGCGCCAGCGCGGACGGTGTCGAGCGGGGCAGCGCGGCCAGCTGGGCGGGGTCGGCCGACGTGGACGCCGACGTCGACGCGCTCCCGGCGGAGGAGCACGCGGAGGCGAGCAGGGCGGCGGCCGAGAGCAGGGCGGCCGCCATCGTCCGGGTATGGGCCCGGGATCGAATTGGGGTCCGGCGGGTGATTCGCCTGATGTGCATCAATCGAGCGTAACGCCGGAAAATGATCTCCGTGCCGTGCGCGGCGACTGTGGCTCGTACGGGTGACCCCGGTCAACGCCATGCACGTTCAGGGCGTCGGATTCCGCCGTCAGCCCGCTCTGAGCGCCATCGTCATCGCCTCCACCGCCAGCAGCGGCGCCACGTTCCGGTCGAGGGCGTCCCGGCAGGCCGCGATCGCCTCGATCCGGCGCAGCGTGGCCTCGGGCGAGCCGGCACGGGCCAGCCGCTCCAGAAGGTCCCCGGCGTCCGCGTTGGCGATCGCGACCCTGGAACCCAGCTGGAGCGCGAGGACGTCGCGGTAGAAACCGGTCAGGTCGGTGAGGGCGACGTCGAGGCTGTCGCGCTGGGTCCTGGTGCGGCGGCGCTTCTGCATGTCCTCCAGGTCCTTCATCACGCCTGCCGTGCCGCGCGGCAGACGCCCGCCCTGGGCCGCGCCGAGCGCCGCCTTCAGCTCCTCGGTCTCCTTGCCGTCCATCTCCTCGGCGAGCTGCTTGGCGTCCTCCGCCGCCGCGTCCACCAGCTCCTGGGCGGCCTTCAGGCACGCGCCGATCTCGTCCAGCCGCAGCGGCAGCTTCAGCACGGCCGCGCGGCGCTCGCGGGCTGCCGGGTCGGTGGCCAGTCGGCGGGCCCGGTCGACGTGCCCCTGGGTGGCCCGGGCGGCGGCCGCGGCCACCTCGGGCTCGACGCCCTCGCGGCGGACGAGCATGTCGGCGACCGCGTCCACGGAGGGCGTGCGCAGGTTCAGGTGGCGGCAGCGGGAGCGGATCGTGGGCAGCACGTCCTCCAGCGAGGGCGCGCAGAGCAGCCAGACCGTGCGGGGGGCGGGCTCCTCGACGGCCTTGAGGACGGCGTTGGCCGACTTCTCGTTCAGCCGCTCGGCGTCCTCGACCAGGATGATCTGCCACCGTCCGGTCGCCGGGGAGGTGTACGACTTGCGGACCGTGTCGCGCATGTCCTTGACCAGGATCTCGGCGCCGACGGCGGCGACCGTGGTGACGTCCGCGTGGGTGCCGACGAGCGCGGTGTGGCAGCCGTCGCAGAAGCCGCAGCCGGGGACGCCGCCCAGCGCACGGTCGGGGCTCACGCACTGGAGGGCGGCGGCGAAGGCCCGCGCCGTCCGGTTGCGGCCGGCGCCGGGCGGGCCGGTGAACAGCCAGGCGTGGGTCATCTTCGACGACTCCGGTGGCGGCTGGTCGGTCGCGGCGGCGGTGACGAGGGCGTCGGCGTCCCGGGCGGCGGCGGTGAGCACCTCACTCACCCGCTCCTGCCCGACGAGGTCGTCCCACACGGTCATGGGTCACGCCGCCCTTTCGTCATGCTCGTCATGGTCATCATGCTCGTCATGTTGGTCATGGTCGTCATGTCGAGTCGCCACACGCCGGTTCGAAGATCCGGCGCTCCGGCTTCCGACGTCGGATTCCACCGGTTTCGCGGTCCGGACTCCATTGTGCGGGTGCCCACTGACAACGGGGGGCGGCGCCGGCCGGCATCCCGACCCGCACCGCCCCCCGCCTGCACCCGAGCTGTCAGCCGCGCCTTCAGCCGCGCCGGCCGCGACCCCGACGGCCACCCTCGTCGTCGTAGTCCGGCTCCTCGTACGACCCCAGCAGCTCGTCCGCCAGCGACGGCAGATCGTCCAGCGGGGTCTCCTCGGCCCAGTCGGGCCGGGGGCGCCGGCGCGGCGCCTGGTCCTCGGCGGCGCCGTCCGCGTCGACCTGTGGCATCTCGCGGGTGCGGTCCTGGGAGCCGTCGGGGTTCCCGCCCGCCCGCTCGTCCCGGAAGAAGCCGGGCGGCATCCGGTCCGCCGGGCCGTCGGCGGGCGCCCCGGCGCCGTCCCGCACGGGAGGCAGCACGGCGGTCTCGTCCGCGGCGCCCGGCGGCACCGGAGGCAGCACGGCCGTCTCGTCGGCCGCGCCCACGGGGGGCAGCACCGCCGTCTCGTCCGCGGCGCCCGACGTTACCGGCGGCAGCACCGCCGTCTCGTCAGCCGCGCCCGCGGGCCCCACCGGCGGCTGCGGCAGTTGTGCCGTCACCTCGGCGTCGGACTCGTGGGCCGCGGGTGCCCGCTCGTACCGTACCGGACGCAGCACCTTCGTCTCGTCGGCCCGGACGTCCGGCTTCACCACCGGCGTCGGCATGGTCGCCGCCTCCGGTGTGACGCCCGGCGCCGTCGGCTGCCGTGCGGCGGACTGCTGGGCGGCCACGTCGGCCGCTGCCGCCGCCTCCGCCGCGGCGCGCCGCGCCTGCTCGGCCTTGAGGAGGGCCTCCTCGGCCTTGCGCTGCTTCTCCAGCCGCCGTTCCTCGGCCTCGGCGTGCAGCCGGGCCTCTTCCTCGGCCTGCCTGCGGCGCTGTTCCTCCTCGGCCTTGCGGCGGGCCTCGGCCTCCGCGCGGGCATTCTCCTCGGCGAGCAGCCGGGCCTGCTCCTCCTCGGCACGGCGACGGGCCTCCTCGGCACGCAGCCGGGCCTCCTCCGCCTGCCGTTCGGCCTCGCGGCGCTGCGCCTCCTCCAGCTCGCGGCGCTTGCGCTCCTCCTCCTCGGCACGGAGCTTGGCGAGCTGTTCCTGACGCTCGCGTTCGACGCGCTCCTCCTCGGCCTTGCGCGCGGCCTCCAGCTCCGCCTTGCGCCGGGCCTCCTCCTCGGCGGCCTTGCGGGCCTCCTCGGCGGCCTTGATCTCAGCCTCGGAGAGCGGCAGCACGGTGTCGAGCCGGGCCCGGATGACGGTGGTGACCGACTCGGGCTCCTGGCCGGCGTCGACCACCAGGTAGCGGCCGGGGTCGGAGGCGGCAAGGGTGAGGAAGCCGGCCCGCACGCGCGCGTGGAACTCGGCGGGCTCGGACTCCAGCCGGTCGGGCGCCTCGGTGAACCGCTCGCGGGCGGTCTCGGGCTCCACGTCCAGCAGGACGGTCAGGTGCGGGACGAGGCCGGCTGTCGCCCAGCGGTTGATGCGGGCGACCTCGGTCGGGGAGAGGTCGCGGCCCGCGCCCTGGTAGGCGACGGAGGAGTCGATGTACCGGTCGGAGATGACGACCGCGCCGCGCCCCAGGGCGGGCCGGACGACGGTGTCGACGTGCTCCGCGCGGTCGGCCGCGTACAGCAGGGCCTCCGCGCGGTGCGACAGGCCGGCGGAGGAGACGTCGAGGAGGATCGAGCGCAGCCGCTTGCCGACCGGGGTGGCGCCGGGTTCGCGGGTGAGGACGACCTCGTGGCCCTTGGCCCGGATCCACTCGGCGAGGGCCTCGGCCTGGGTGGACTTGCCGGCGCCGTCGCCGCCCTCCAGGGCGATGAAGAAACCATTGGCCGTGGGTGTCTGCGCCGGGTCGTCGCCGCCGAGCAGCGCGTCCCGCAGGTCGTGCCGGAGCGGTACGCCCGCGCGGTCGTCGACCTTGGCGAGCACCACCGCGGCCACCGGCAGCAGCAGCGCGCCGACCAGCATCAGGGTGAACGCGGCGCCGCCGTGCGCGAACACGAACTTGCCGTTCTCCAGGCGGTGCGGTCCGATCAGCGCGGCCACCAGGGGGGCGACCAGCGCGCCGAGCGCTATGGCGACCCGGACCACCGCGTGCAGGTGTTCGGTCGTACGGATCCGGCGGGAGTCCTCGGTCTCCTGGTCGAGCAGGGTGTGCCCGGTGTTCGCGGCCACGCCCGCGCCGATGCCGGCCAGCGCGACGATCAGGAGCACGGTGGTGACGTCGGGAACCAGGCCCGCGGCCAGCAACGCGATGCCGGTGAAGGCGATCGCCAGGGACAGCAGGCGGCGGCGGGAGAGCGTCGGGAGCAGCGCGGGCGCCGTACGGATGCCGACGGCGACCCCGCCGGTCAGGGCGAGCACCAGCAGGCCGTACAGGACCGGGCCGCCGCCCAGGTCCCTGGCATGCAGCACGCAGACGGCGACGGCGGCGGAGATGGCACCGGCGATCGCGGCGCAGGCCAGCACGAGGAGCGGGATGGCTCCGGTGCGGCCGGTGTCGGCGCCGTCGGTGGTCTTGGGGCGGCGCAGGCCCTCCAGCGGCGACCGCGCGCGCGGGGTGCGGGTGCCGGGCACCTCCAGGTAGACCAGCACCGAGAGGGACGCGGCGAACAGGCCCGCCGCCAGGTACGAGCCGAGGGCCGCCTGGTGCTGGGCGAACCAGGCGATGCCCGTGCCCAGCAGGTTGTTGACCAGCGACGCGACGACCAGGGCGGCGGCCGCGAGCGGGACCGTGAGGAACGTCGTCCGCAGCGAGAGGCGGCGCAGGGCGTCCAGGTGGTCGGGCAGCGGTCGTACCGTGGCGCCCTCCGGGGGCGGGGCGGGCAGCAGCGCCGGGGCCGCGCTCTCCCGGCAGACGGTCCAGAAGCGCTCGGCGACCCCGGTGACGAAGGCCGTCGCGAGGACGAGCGTCAGGGCGTTCGCCGGGGTCCAGTCGATCCACAGGGGCGCGATGATCAGCAGGACCGTGCGCAGGCCGTCGGCGCCGACCATGGTCCAGCGGCGGTCGAGCGGGCCGTCCTGCGCGGTCAGCGTGGTGAGCGGGCCCAGCAGGACCGCGCCGAAGAGAAGGGTGGCGAGAATGCGCACCCCGAAGACGACCGCCACCGCGAGCGCCGCACCGCGGTAGCCGCCGCCGAAGGAGCCCTGGGCCACGGCTGCCTGGAGCGTGAGCACGACAAGCACCAGCAACGCCAGGCTGTCGCCGATCCCGCTCACGAGCTGGGCGCTCCACAACCGCCTCAGTTCGGGTCGGCGCAGCAGCGAGCGGACGGCGCGCTCGCGGGAATCCGCTACCAGCGCGTCGTCCGGATCTGTCTGGGGGGCCGTTGGTTGCTCGGCTCGCGTCATGCTTTCAGCCTATCGGCAGCCACCGACAGCCCGCGGCGACGTCCCCGGCTACGCACGCCCCGACACCAAGTTGATGCCGGGGCGTGCACAATGCGAAGCCGATGTGAGGACACCTGAGGGCGCCTCAGCCTTCCGGGGCACCCGAAGCCGGAGCCGGGGACGCCCGAAATCGGACCTCGGACGCCCGAAGCCGGAGCCGGGGACGCCCGAAATCGGACCCTGGACGCCCGAAGCAAGACCCCGGACGCCCAGCCGGAGCCGAGGACGCCCGGACGGAGCCGGGGACGTCCGGCCCAGTCCTCCGCGGAGAAGGCGCCCGCCCGGCAGACGAGCCGGGCTCAGTCCTCCGCGGTCGTCTTGGAGGCCGTCGCCTTCTTGGCGGGCGCCTTCTTCGCGGCCGTCGTCGTCTTCTTGGCGGCGGTCTTCTTGGCCGCCGTCTTCTTCGCCGGTGCGGCCTTCTTGGCGGCCGCGGTCTTCTTCGCGGGCGCCTTCTTCGCCGTCTTCTTGGCGGGCGCCTTGGCCCGCTTCTCGGCGAGCAGCTCGTAGCCGCGCTCCGGGGTGATCGTCTCGACGCTGTCGCCGGAGCGCAGCGTCGCGTTGGTCTCCCCGTCGGTGACGTACGGCCCGAAGCGACCGTCCTTCACCACCACCGGCTTCTCGCTGACCGGGTCGGTGCCCAGCTCCTTCAGCGGCGGCTTGGCGGCGGCCCGGCCGCGCTGCTTGGGCTGGGAGTAGATCTGCAGCGCCTCTTCGAGGGTGATCGTGAAGAGCTGGTCCTCGGAGGTGAGCGAACGCGAGTCCGTGCCCTTCTTCAGGTACGGCCCGTAGCGCCCGTTCTGCGCGGTGATCTCCTGGCCCTCGGCGTCGGTGCCGACGACACGCGGCAGCGACATCAGCTTCAGCGCGTCCGCCAGCGTGACCGTGTCCAGGGACATGGTCTTGAAGAGCGAGGCCGTGCGCGGCTTGACCGCGTTCTTGCCGGTCTTCGGGGTGCCCTCGGGGAGCACCTCGGTGACGTACGGGCCGTAGCGGCCGTCCCGGGCGATGATCTGGTGGCCCGTCTCCGGGTCGGCGCCCAGCTCGAAGTCGCCGCTCGGCTTGGCGAGCAGCTCCTCCGCGAGCTCGACGGAGAGCTCGTCGGGGGCCAGGTCCTCCGGCACGTCGGCGCGCTGGTGGCCCTCGGAGTCCTTCTCGCCGCGCTCGATGTACGGGCCGTAGCGGCCGACCCGCAGCACGATGTTGTTGCCCACCGGGAACGACGACACCTCGCGCGCGTCGATCGCGCCCAGGTCGGTCACCAGCTCCTTGAGGCCGCCGAGGTGGTCCCCGTCGCCGTTGCCGGCGTCGGCCGCGCCGCCGGTGGCGGTGTCCTCGCCGCCCTCGCCGAAGTAGAAGCGCTTCAGCCACGGCACGGCCTGCGCCTGACCTGCGGCGATGCGGTCGAGGTCGTCCTCCATGCGCGCGGTGAAGTCGTAGTCGACCAGCCGGCCGAAGTGCTTCTCCAGCAGGTTGACCACGGCGAAGGAGAGGAAGGACGGCACGAGGGCCGTGCCCTTCTTGAAGACGTAGCCGCGGTCCAGGATCGTGCCGATGATCGACGCGTACGTCGACGGGCGGCCGATCTCGCGCTCTTCCAACTCCTTGACCAGCGAGGCCTCGGTGTAGCGGGCCGGGGGCTTGGTGGCGTGCCCGTCGACCGTGATCTGCTCGGCGGACAGCGGGTCGCCCTCGGCGACCTGGGGCAGCCGGCGCTCGCGGTCGTCCAGCTCGGCGTTCGGGTCGTCGGCACCCTCGACGTAGGCCTTGAGGAAGCCGTGGAAGGTGATCGTCTTGCCGGAGGCGCTGAACTCGACGTCCCGGCCGTCGGCGGCGGTGCCACCGATCTTGACCGTCACACTGTTGCCGGTCGCGTCCTTCATCTGGGAGGCGACGGTCCGCTTCCAGATCAGCTCGTAGAGCTTGAACTGGTCACCGGTGAGTCCGGTCTCGGCGGGGGTGCGGAAACGGTCACCCGAGGGGCGGATCGCCTCGTGCGCCTCCTGCGCGTTCTTGACCTTCGCGGCGTACGTCCGCGGGGCCGAGGGCAGATAGTCGGCACCGTAGAGCTGCGTGACCTGGGCGCGGGCGGCCGCGACAGCGGTCTCGCTCAGCGTCGTGGAGTCGGTACGCATGTACGTGATGTAGCCGTTCTCGTACAGCTTCTGGGCCACCTGCATGGTGGCCTTCGCGCCGAAGCCGAGCTTGCGCGAGGCCTCCTGCTGGAGCGTCGTCGTACGGAACGGGGCGTAGGGCGACCGGCGGTACGGCTTGGACTCGACCGAGCGGACCGAGAACCGGGTGTCCTCCAGGGCGGCGGCGAGCGCGCGGGCGTTCGCCTCGTCGAGGTGCAGGGTGTTCGCGGTCTTGAGCTGTCCGAGCGAGTCGAAGTCGCGGCCCTGTGCGACCCGCTTGCCGTCGACGGCCTGCAGGCGGGCGACCAGGGACGACGGGTCGCTCGGGTCACCGGCCCGGCCGGTCCCGAAGGTGCCGGTCAGGTCCCAGTACTCGGCGGACCGGAACGCGATGCGCTCCCGCTCCCGCTCCACCACGAGCCGGGTCGCCACGGACTGGACACGGCCGGCCGACAGGCGCGGCATGACCTTCTTCCACAGGACCGGCGAGACCTCGTAGCCGTAGAGGCGGTCGAGGATGCGGCGGGTCTCCTGGGCGTCGACGAGCTTCTGGTTGAGCTGGCGCGGGTTGGCGACGGCGGCCCGGATCGCGTCCTTGGTGATCTCGTGGAAGACCATCCGCTTGACGGGGATCTTCGGCTTGAGGACTTCCTGCAGGTGCCAGGCGATGGCCTCGCCCTCGCGGTCCTCATCGGTGGCGAGGAAGAGCTCGTCGGACTCCTTCAGCAGGTCCTTGAGCTTCTTGACCTGCGCCTTTTTGTCGGCGTTGATCACATAGATGGGCTGGAAGTCGTGCTCGACGTCCACGCCGAGGCGCCGGACCTCGCCGGTGTACTGCTCGGGCACCTCCGCGGCGCCGTTGGGAAGGTCACGGATGTGCCCGACGCTCGCTTCGACGACGTATCCGGGGCCCAGATAGCCCTTGATCGTCTTCGCCTTGGCAGGGGACTCGACGATGACGAGTCGGCGGCCGCCCTCTGCGGTCTCGCTGGTCGGGGACAACTTCGCTCTTCTCTCCGGTCGACGCTGGGGCCTCCCCAGGCCTTGCTCCCGGGGTCGTGGCACGGGCAGGGACGCCCGCTCACTTGGTGACGCTGCGGAGTGTGACGGTACATCCCGCCCCCGTGTCAAACGGGAAAAGCCCACAACGGCCACTCGAACGGTAACCCGACTACCGCCATTCCTGCCGCCCGGAGTCCCCGGTCGCCCGCCGGGCCCTGTCCGGAGCGTGATGCTCCGATTACCGGAGGGGACCCTTTACAGGCGGGTCAGGCAGTACGCGGCGAGGCCCAGCGCGATCACCGCGGCGAGGCTCGCGAGGGTCGCCGATGCGACCTGACTCACACCCTGGGCGACGGGTTCGCCACGCCGGAGCCGGACGCCGGTCCACACCAGCAGCGCTCCTCCGAACAGGGCGAACACCGCCCCCGCGAAGATCGCCGGTGCGCTCTCCATGACCCACGCCCCCCTTCCCTGCCGCCCGTCACTGCCCAGCGCCCGGAGACTGGCACGTACGGGCGGCGGGCGGGAGACCGAGGGGCGAAGTCGGGGTGAACGGGCGGCCGGAACGCCATCGAACATCAGATCGGCGGACGAAGGGCGAACAGGCAGCGGACCGCCGATGGACCGTCAGTGGACCGCCGCTGGAAGGCCGGGCGAACGTTCCGGCCAGATTTTTCCGGCCTTTTTTTCTCCGGTGTCTTCTCCGGCGTGTCCCGCAGGCCCGCCCACGGGTCGTCCCCGGCCCGCCCCGCTCGGTGGCCGGGCGCGTCTTCCGGTCCGTCAGACGGCCGGATCCAGGAACCCCTGCTCCACCAGCAGCCGAATCTGCGCGGGCGTGCGATCGCGCAGCAATACCGGGTCCTCGCCGGTCAGTTGCGCGATGGCGTCGAGAATCCGCCCGGCGCTCAGCGTGCCGTCGCACACCCCGGCGAACCCGGCGCCCACCGTGTCCACCTTGGTCGCGCGGCGCATCCCGCGGTGCTGGCGCAGCACCACGTGCTCCGGGTCCTCGGCGCCGGGCAGCCCGACCTGCTCCTGGACCACCTCGACGGCGAGCCTGAAGTGGCTCTCCAGAAGATCCGCGTCGTCGTGGTCACGGAGGTAGTCGAGGCGGTCGAAGTGCGCGCGGATCGTCTCGCCGAGCGGCTGTTCGATCGGATGCGGCCACTCCTCGACGGTGACCGAGGGCACGGCGGCGCCCGTCCTGCGCAGCGTGATCCAGCCGAATCCCACCCCCTTCACCTTCCGCGCCTCGAACTCGTCGAGCCACGCGTCGTACCGCGCCTGGTACTCCGCCGGGTCCCCGCGGTGGTCGCCCGAGTCCCTGAGCCACAGCTCGGCGTACTGGTTGACGTCCTGCACCTCGCGCTGCACGATCCACGCGTCGCAGTCGCGCGGCACCCACGACCTGACCCTGTCCTGCCAGTCCTCCCCCGCGACGTGCTGCCAGTTGGCGAGGAACTGCGCGAACCCGCCCTCGTTCAGCCGCTCCCCGGCCTGTTGAACGAGCGAGCGGCACAGATCGTCCCCGCTCATCCCGCCGTCCCGGTAGGTCAGCCGGGCGCCGGGAGAGATCACGAACGGCGGGTTGGAGACGATCAGATCGAACGTCTCCCCTTCCTTGACCGGCTCGAAGAGCGAGCCCTCGCGCAGGTCGGCCGCCGGTGCGCCGGAGAGCGCCAGCGTGAGCGCCGTGATGTGCAGCGCGCGCGGGTTGACGTCGGTCGCCGTCACCCGGGTGGCGTGCTGGGCCGCGTGCAATGCCTGGATCCCGGAGCCGGTGCCGAGGTCGAGGGCGGCGGCGACGGGCGTGCGGACGGTGATGCCGGCGAGGGTCGTGGACGCGCCGCCGACCCCGAGGACGACTTCTTCGTGCCCCCGGCCGATGCCGCCCGCGCCGCCGACGGCACATCCGAGGTCGGAGACGATGAACCAGTCCTCGCCGTCGGGCCCGCCGTACGGCCGTACGTCCACGGTGGCCGCGACCTCGTCGCCGCCCGCGCGGGTCAGCCAGCCGCTGTCCAGGAGGTCGTCGACGGGCAGGGCGCCGGCCACGCGCGCGTGCGGCACGGGCTGCTGGAGGAGGAACAGCCGGACGAGCGTCTCCAGGGGCGTGTCCCCGCGGGTCGCGCGCAGCGCGGGCACCGTCTCGCTGCGGGCCAGCGCCGCGTAGGCGGGCGCGCCGAGCAGGTCGAGCAGGCCGTCGGCGGTGAAGGAGGCGCCCAGCAGGGCGGTGCGCAGCCGGGCGGCGACGTCGGGGCGGTCGGAGGCGGGCAGGGTGGCGAGGCCGGAGTCAGTCACGCCCTCCATTGTGGCCCGCGGCCAGGCCCGGCCACGGGCTCAGCACACGGTCGCGGACCGCGGAACTCGCCAGGCGCACGGACCCGGCCCCGGCGCCCCGGCACCCGCCCCGACACCGGCCCGGGCCCCGGCCTCCGAGGTTCTGCCCCCGCCTCAGCCCGCGGTCGACGACGTCGAGGTCGAAGCCGGGGACGACGCCGGACCCGACGCACCGGTCGACGTCGTCGAGGAGACCTTCTTGCAGCTGGCCTGCTCGGCGATCGCGTCCTTGACCTCGCCCTGCTCCAGGGCGTTCAGCGCCGCGGTGCCGCTCTTGCTCTGCGTCTCCAGCTGCGTCGTCTGGGAGGCGACGTCCTGCAGACCGGTGGCGAACTTCGCCTGGTTCTTGGTGTCGAGCGCGTCGACCTTCTTCTTCAGGTCGGCGTAGGACGCGGAGAGGCTGTTGAGGGTCGTGACGACGTTCTGCTGGCGCTTGGCGCCGTCTTCCACCCCGGGGGGCGCGCCGGCGCTGCTGATGGCCGCGGCGAGCGCCTTGTAGCCGTCGGACATGTCCTGGAAGGCCTGGGAGTCGGTCTTCTGGATGGTCGCGGCCGAACTCGTGGTGTCCGAGGCCGTAGTGGAGATCGCCTCGTTCGCCGCCTTGATCTTCGCGTCCTGCGCCGGCACCGCGTCGCACACGGTCTTGGCCCAGGCGATCAGCTTCGGGTCGGTGCCCTTGTTGCTGCTGCACCCGGACAGCGCCACTACCAGTACCGCACCGCCGGACAGTGCGGCCGCGAGCTTCTTGTTCACCGGATCGGTCCCTTCCATGGCTCTCGGCCCCCGGAATCTACACGGCGGACGGACAGCACCCTCATGGAAGCACACAGTAAATAAGCTTTTGGGTGTGTTTGCGTCAGGGAGAGAAGGCTCACGACGAGACGACGCGCACATGCCGGTCCCGAGCGCGCTCCGGCGCACGCCGACACCCTCCAGGACGCGCCGACACCCTCCGGCGCACGCTGACAGCCTCCAGCCGGCACGCGCCACACGCCGCACGTTCCGGCGCGCGACGGGCCGCAGGCGCCCCGGCGTACGAAACGGGCGGACGGCGTGTCAGCACACACCGCCCGCCCGCTCGTTGACCGGCCCCCTCTCGCGAGGGCGCCGGCGGGCGTCGTAAGACCGCCTACGAAACCACCGCGGGGTCGGCCGACTTGGCCACCCGTTCGGCACTGTCCTCGTCGTCTCCGACGGCGATGCCACGCCGCTTGGAGACGTAGACCGCGCCGACGATCACGATCAGAGCGAGAACCGCGATCAGGATCCGGATGCCGATGCTCCTGTCATGTCCGTAGGAGAACTTGATCACCGCGGGCGCGATGAGCAGGGAGACCAGGTTCATGACCTTGAGCAGCGGGTTGATCGCGGGCCCTGCGGTGTCCTTGAAGGGGTCGCCGACCGTGTCGCCGATGACCGTGGCGGCGTGGGCCTCGCTGCCCTTGCCGCCGTGGTGGCCGTCCTCGACGAGTTTCTTGGCGTTGTCCCAGGCACCGCCGGAGTTGGCCAGGAAGACGGCCATCAGGGTGCCCGCGCCGATCGCGCCCGCGAGGTAGGAACCGAGGGCGCCGACACCGAGCGTGAACCCGATGAAGATGGGCGCCATCACGGCGAGCAGTCCCGGCGTGGCCAGCTCGCGCAGGGCGTCCTTGGTGCAGATGTCGACGACCTTGCCGTACTCGGGCTGCTCCGTGTAGTCCATGATCCCGGGGTGCTCGCGGAACTGCCGCCGCACCTCGAAGACCACCGAACCCGCCGACCGCGACACGGCGTTGATGGCGAGTCCGGAGAACAGGAAGACGACCGCCGCGCCGGCGATGAGGCCGACGAGGTTGTTGGGCTGCGAGATGTCCATGGACAGGGTCAACGGGGAGCCCGCACCGCTGAGTTTCGCGCCCACGTCCTGCACGTTCGTGGTGATCGCGTCCCGGTACGACCCGAAGAGCGCCGACGCCGCGAGGACTGCGGTGGCGATGGCGATGCCCTTGGTGATGGCCTTGGTGGTGTTGCCGACGGCGTCCAGGTTGGTGAGCACCTGCGCGCCCGCGCCCTCGACGTCGCCGGACATCTCCGCGATGCCCTGGGCGTTGTCGGAGACCGGCCCGAAGGTGTCCATGGCGACGATCACACCGACCGTGGTGAGCAGGCCGGTGCCGGCCAGCGCCACCGCGAACAGCGCGAGCATGATCGACGTGCCGCCGAGCAGGAACGCGCCGTAGACACCGAGGCCGATCAGCAGGGCGGTGTAGACGGCCGATTCGAGGCCGACCGAGATGCCGGCGAGGACCACGGTGGCCGGGCCGGTCAGCGAGGTCTTGCCGATGTCCATGACCGGACGCCGGTTGGTCTCGGTGAAGTAGCCGGTCAGCTGCTGGATGACGGCCGCCAGCAGGATGCCGATGGCGACCGCGACGAGCGCGAGGATCCGTGGGTCGCCGTCGTTGGCCCGGATGGCCGCGTCACCGATGCCGTCCAGGTCGGAGTACTTCCCCGGCAGGTACACGAAGACCGCGATCGCGACGAGCACGAGCGAGATCACCGCCGAGATGAAGAAGCCTCGGTTGATGGCGCTCATGCCGCTGCGGTCGCTGGGGCGCGGCGCCACCGCGAAGATGCCGATCATCGCCGTGAGCACGCCGATGGCCGGCACCAGGAGCGGGAAGGCGAGTCCGGAGTCGCCGAAGGCCGCCTTGCCGAGGATCAGCGCGGCGACCAGGGTCACGGCGTACGACTCGAAGAGGTCGGCCGCCATGCCCGCGCAGTCGCCGACGTTGTCGCCCACGTTGTCGGCGATGGTCGCGGCATTGCGCGGGTCGTCCTCCGGAATGCCCTGTTCGACCTTGCCGACCAGGTCGGCGCCGACGTCGGCGGCCTTGGTGAAGATGCCGCCGCCGACACGCATGAACATGGCGATCAGGGCGGCACCGAGACCGAAGCCTTCGAGCACCTTCGGCGCGTCGGCCGCGTACACCAGCACCACACAGGAGGCGCCGAGCAGGCCGAGCCCCACCGTGAACATGCCGACGACGCCGCCCGTGCGGAAAGCGATCTTCATGGCCTTGTGCGAGACGGCGGTGAGATCCTTTTCCGGTTCGCCTTCCGCCGGCGTGGCTTCACGGGCCGCCGCGGCGACGCGCACATTGCTGCGTACGGCGAGCCACATGCCGATATAACCGGTGGTCGCCGAGAACGCCGCACCGATCAGGAAGAAGATCGACCGGCCGGCGCGCTGATTCCAGTCGTCCGCGGGCAGCAGCAGGAGCAGGAAGAACACCACGACGGCGAATACGCCGAGGGTGCGCAACTGCCGGCCCAGATAGGCGTTGGCGCCTTCCTGGACCGCCGCCGCGATCTTCTTCATGCTGTCGGTGCCCTCGCCCGCCGCGAGCACCTGGCGGACCAGGATCCAGGCGACCACGAGCGCGGCCAGCGCCACGGCGGCGATGACCGCCACCAGGACCCGGTTGTCGTCGGTCAGGACTGCCGCTGCGAAGGTTGTGGGGTGATGGCCCAACTGATGAGGGGTAGAAAGCCCCGCCATTCGTCCTCCTTGACGCTTGGACTGAGCTCAAGATGTGGACGGATTCTAGGTACCCGGGAGTGATCTAAACAGGGGACGGTAAACGGAATTGGCCTTCTCGTGCTCTTCAGCAAATGATCGAGGTCACGCCAGGGGACCCGAAAGCGGTAATGCCCTAAAAGCATTGACGACGGCCGATTACTTGATCAAATCATCGCCCGGCTGATCGTGAATGAATTCACTAAACATATCGCACGAGATCACTTTACGACCGGTCACAGGTGACACGGGTGCGGGGACCTGCGGACATGCCGAAGGGCCCCACTCGGGGGCCCTTCGGCACACAGCTGGGGTGGCTCTCAGGTGAGCGCGACTCCGGGCGGGGTCGTCGGCCAGGTCATGCGGATCAGCCCGCCGTGCTCCCCGGCCGTGACCTCCACGTCGTCCACGAGGCCGCTGATGACCGCGAGGCCCATCTCGTCCTCCTCGGTCTCCACGTCCGCGTCCGCCGCTCCACCGGAGGCCCGGTCGCCGGGGACGGAACGGGGTGCGTCGTCGCCGACCTCGATGGAGAACTGTTTCTCCTCTTCGATCAGCGCCACCCGCACCGGCTCGGTGATGCCGGCGGCCTGGTGCAGACCCACGGCACGGGAACAGGCCTCACCGACGGCCAGCCGGACCTCGTCCAGGACGGCCTCGTCCACTCCGGCCCTGCGAGCCACCGCCGCCGCCACCAGTCGGGCGGTGCGGACGTGCTCGGGCAGCGCGCTGAAGCGGAGTTCAACGGTGGCCATACGTCCCCCTCGGAACTACGGGCGTGCGATGGGGGGCCGGGCCGCCGAAGAACCCGGAACCCCCCGATGAATTGCGTCCGCCTCGGGCACTGCGGCCCGTGGACGGCTGCCTGCACGGGCACGCGGGCCCGAACGGGCGGGGGTGACACGGGCGCCCCTGCGGCGCATGGCGCGCACGAGCCCGTGCCGAGGGCCGGCCGGACGGCACGGACCGATCGGCGGTCCGGGACACGTCGGCCGGCCCGGGGTCAGTCGGTGGCCGCCACCGCTTCCTCGACCGAGGTGTGGATCGGGAACACCTTGGTGAGGCCGGTGATACGGAAGATCTTCAGAATGCGCTCCTGGTTGCAGACCAGGCGCAGCGAGCCCTCATGGGCACGCACCCGCTTCAGGCCGCCGACCAGCACGCCGAGCCCGGTGGAGTCGAGGAAGTCCACGCCCTCCATGTCGACGACGAGGTGGAAATTCCCGTCGTTCACCAGCTCGACCAACTGCTCGCGCAGCTTGGGCGCGGTATATACGTCGATTTCGCCACCGACCTCGACGACCGTACGATCGCCGACTGTACGAGTCGACAGGGACAGGTCCACGGATCCTCCAGCACCTTGCTATCGAGCGGTCGCCCCTCGGGACACCTCGGCTTGCGGCCCCCGGGACGGTTCGCCAGCCGCGATGGCATTCAATCACTTACGGCAGGCGTGCACGACGCCTTGGCCCCATTGTCCGTCACGCCAGTGACACACTCGGTCCCGATGGCCATAAATCACCGATCCGATCGACCGCCGGTTCCGGCCGGGTCCGGGTTCTCTCCGGGCACGGTCCTGGACCGGCTCGCCTCCGGGCCGAGCCGGGCTTCGCGCATCACTCATACGGAGCACTTGCCCCCGCGCGCGGGTCGGCATGCCGTCTGGCCTGACCGGATTCGTTCGGAGGTCGTCGCGGCAGTCCAGGAGTGCGGCATCGAGCATCCCTGGCAGCACCAGGCGCTGGCCGCCGAGCACGCCCTGGACGGCGACTCGGTGGTGGTCGCCACCGGCACCGCCTCCGGCAAGTCCCTGGCCTACCTGGTACCGGTCCTGTCCACCCTCCTGGACGGCTCCGAGGCGGCCAACGGCAGGGGCGCCACCGCCCTCTACCTGGCGCCCACCAAGGCGCTGGCGGCCGACCAGTGCCGCGCCGTGAAGGAACTTTCACAACCGCTGGGGAACGCCGTGCGCCCCGCGGTGTACGACGGCGACACCCCCTACGAGGAACGGGAGTGGATCCGCCAGTACGCGAACTACGTGCTCACCAACCCCGACATGCTGCACCGCGGGATCCTGCCCGGGCACGCCCGCTGGTCCTCCTTCCTGAAGTCGCTGAAGTACGTCGTCGTCGACGAGTGCCACACCTACCGGGGCGTGTTCGGCTCGCACGTCGCCCAGGTACTGCGCCGGCTACGCCGCCTGTGCGCCCGCTACGGCGCCTCCCCGGTCTTCCTGCTGGCCTCCGCGACCGCCGCCCAGCCGGCCTTGGCCGCCGGCCGCCTCACCGGCCTGCCGGTCGTGGAGATCGCCGACGACGCCTCCCCGCGCGGCGAGCTGGTCTTCGCCCTGTGGGAGCCGCCACTGACCGACCTGCACGGCGAGAAGGGCGCCCCCGTGCGCCGTTCCGCCACCGCCGAGACCGCCGACCTGCTGACCGACCTGGCGGTGCAGGGCGTGCGCTCGGTCGCCTTCGTGCGCTCAAGACGCGGCGCGGAGCTGATCTCCGTCATCGCCCAGGAACGGCTGGCCGAGGTGGACCGTTCCCTCGCCCGGCGTGTCGCGGCCTACCGCGGCGGCTACCTCCCCGAGGAGCGGCGCGCCCTGGAAGGCGCGCTGCACTCCGGGGAGCTCCTCGGACTTGCCGCCACGACGGCCCTGGAGCTGGGTGTGGACGTCTCCGGGCTGGACGCCGTACTGATCGCCGGGTACCCCGGTACGCGTGCCTCTGTGTGGCAGCAGGCGGGTCGCGCGGGCCGCGCCGGACAGGGCGCCCTCGCGGTCCTGGTCGCTCGCGACGACCCTCTGGACACCTTCCTCGTCCATCATCCCGAGGCCCTGTTCGACCAACCGGTGGAATCGACCGTCCTCGACCCCGACAACCCCTACGTCCTCGCCCCGCACCTGTGCGCCGCCGCGGCCGAGCTCCCGCTCACCGACGACGACCTCGACCTCTTCGGTCCCGCCTGCAAGGAGCTGCTGCCGCAGCTGGAGGCCGCGAAGCTGCTGCGCCGCCGGACGAAGGCCTGGCACTGGACCCGCAGGGAGCGGGCCGCCGAGCTGACCGACATCCGCGGCGAGGGCGGCCGCCCGGTGCAGGTCGTCGAGGCGGGCACGGGACGCCTGCTCGGCACGGTGGACGCGAGCGCCGCGCACTCCACGGTCCACGAGGGCGCCGTCCACCTGCACCAGGGCCGCACCTACCTCGTGCGCTCCCTCGACCTCGAGGACTCGGTGGCCCTGGTCGAGCAGGCCGAGCCGCCGTACTCCACGGTGGCCCGCGACACCACGGCCATCTCCGTCCTGGAGACCGACACCGAGATCCCCTGGGGCGACGGGCGCCTCTGCTACGGCTCCGTCGAGGTCACCAACCAGGTGGTCTCCTTCCTGCGCCGCCGGCTCATCACCGGCGAGGTGCTGGGCGAGACGAAACTCGACCTCCCGCCGCGTACGCTGCGCACCCGCGCGGTGTGGTGGACCGTCACCGAGGACCAGCTCGACGAGGCCCGGATCAGCCCGGAGATCCTCGGCGGCGCCCTGCACGCGGCCGAGCACGCCTCCATCGGCCTGCTCCCGCTCTTCGCCACCTGCGACCGCTGGGACATCGGCGGCGTGTCGATCCCGCTGCACCCCGACACGCTCCTGCCGACCGTCTTCGTCTACGACGGGCACCCCGGCGGCGCCGGCTTCGCGGAGCGCGCCTTCCACACCGCCCGCACCTGGCTGACGGCCACCCGGGAGGCGATCGCCGCGTGTGAGTGCGACGCCGGGTGCCCGTCCTGCATCCAGTCCCCCAAGTGCGGGAACGGGAACGAGCCGTTGCACAAGCGCGGGGCGGTCCGGCTCCTCACGGTGCTGTTGAGGGGGGCACCGACGGGGTAGTTCTCCGGCCGGGGGCCGGTGGGGGCTGGTCGCGCAGTCCCCCGTGCCCCCTTCTGGGCGCCTTGGCAGGGGCACGTGGTCAGGGGCGCGTTGGGGCGGGGCCGGCTCTGGCCCGGACCTCTGCCGTGAACGGCCCCCCGCCCGAGGCCGCCGAGACGTCCGAGATGTCACCGACGATCACGCATCGCGTCAGCCGCGCGTCCTGAGCCAGTGCCACACGGTCCGCCAGGGCGCAGGCCGCCGTCGCCCCCTCGGCCCAGTGGTCCGCCGCGGCGAGGGCGGCCATGTCGGCCCCACCGGCGGCGCGATGCCGGACCACGACGGCCTGCCCGAGGCCGAGCACCACCCCGAACACCACGCACAACACGGCGATCGCGCCGACGCTCCAGACTGTGGCGGACCCCCGGTCAGCCGCCCCGTAGGGGCGCGCGGAACTGCGCGACCAGACCCCACACGGCCGCAGCCGAACGACCGCCGCACGCCCCTTCACGGCCCCTCCGCGACCGCGACCGCCGACTCCCGCACCTCGAAGGGCAACGCGCCCAGCGCCGACGGCCTCGCCGCCACCGTCACCCGCACCATGTCACCCTCCCGGCCCACCGTCACCGTCGCCCCGTCCGGCGCCGCCTCCTTCGTCACCGCGATCACCGCGTCCTCGGCGTCCTGCCGCGCCGCGGCCCGCGCCCCGGTGCGGGCGGCGTCCACGCACCGGATCTGGGCGGCCACCACGAGCAGCCCCCACACCAGCGCCATCGTGAACGCCACCAACACCGGCAGCACCACGGCCGCCTCCGCGGTCACGAACCCCCGGTCCGCCCCGCACCCCCGCTCACATCCGCGCACTGAGGGCCCGTTTCACGATGGCCTGGAGCTCCGCACTGACCTGACCGCTCGTCACGACGGCGTAGAGCACCGCCGCGAACCCGACGGCCGCGATGATCCCCATCGCGTACTCGGAGGTGACCATCCCGGCGTCCCGGCGCACCAGCTTCCACATCTTCCAGTACATCTCGCGCATTTCCACTCCCTTTGACTCTCTTGGATTCGACTTCAGTTCGTATCCGCCGCCCTCCCCGTCGCGCCCCTCATCCACCACCCCCTCGCAGCACCCCGCCCGCCAGTCCGATCACCACGGGGAGTACGCCCACCGCGATGAACGCGGGCAGAAAACAGAGCCCCACCGGCGCCGAGATCAGCACGGCCGCCCGTCGTGCCCGCGCGGTGGCGCTCCTCGCCCACTCGGCGCGGGCGTCCGAGGCGAGCCGCGCGACGGGCGCGGCCGCCGGCATCCCGGACTCGTCCGCGCGTTGCAGCAGCCGGGCCAGCGGGGCCGCACCCGGCAGTCCGGACAACCCCCGCCAGGCGGCCGCCGGTTCACCGCCCAGCCGCACCTCGGCCGCGCCGCGCGCCAGTCCCTCCCCAACGGGTCCGCCGAGTGCCTCTCCAACGGCCTGGGCGGCGACCACCGGACCGGCCCCGGCGGCGATGCAGGCCGACAGGAGGTCCGCGGCGAGCGGGAGTTGGCGCGCGGCCTCGACAGCCTCCGCCTCGGCCGTCCGGTCCCCGCCGCCCGCCCTGCTCCGCCACCGCCACAGCCCCACCGCGACGCCCAGTCCCAGCAGCACTCCGGCGACCCCGCCGACCAGCACCCAGCCGCCGCACACCACCCCGACGGCCGGCAGCCACCCGCGGACGGCACCGCCGACGGCGGAGTGCCTCTCCGTCCGCTCCAGCCTTTCCAGGCCGAGCAGTTCGGCCACCCTGCGCCGGGTCCGGCGCCCGCGCCTGGCCAGCTCCAGCCGCCATGCCGACCAGCCCAGGGCCGCCAGCACCCCGGCCGTCACCCCCAGCCTGTGGACAACCTCCGCGCTCACGCCGCCTCAGCTCCCCGCACGATCCGGACCGCCCACCACATCCCGGCGCCCTCGAACGCCGCGCCGACAACCAGGCAGCCCAGGCCCGCCCCGGTGTGCAGCAGCACCCGCAGCGGGTCGGCGCCCATGGCCGAGCCGAGCAGGAGGCCGAGGGCGGGCAGCGCGGCGAGCATCACCGCGGTGGCCCGGGCGCCCGACAACTGAGCGCGCAGGTCGGCACGTTGGCCGCGTTCGGCGCGCAGGGCGGCGTCCAGGCGGTCGAGACCGGCCGCGAGTCCGGCACCCTGGTCGACCGCCACCCGCCAGCAGGCCGCGAGCCCCAGCAGGCCGTCGGCGCCGGGCTGCCGCGCCGCCACCGCCAGCGCCCCCGGCACGTCCCCGCCGAAGCGCGCCGCCGCCACCACGGCCGGCCTGGCCTCACCGAGCCCGCCGGAGTCCCGCGCGGCCCGCAACAGCGCCTCACCCGGCTGCCGTCCCGCGCGCACCTCACCGGCGAGCGCCCCGCACAGCGCGATCACCGCGTCGGCGCGCTGCTGGCGGGCCCGTCGCGCCTGGCGGGCCAGCCGCACCCGGCGCAGCGCCGGCACCCCGGCCGCCCCCGCGAGGACCGGCAGGAGCGAGGCGGCGAGCAGCGCGAGGGCGAGGCCTACGGCCGGGGCCCACCACTCAGCCCGCCAACGGCCGCGCAGCCGCCGGAGTTCCCCGAGCGCCTGCTGCCAGGAGGGCGGCCCGGTGGTCACCACTCCGCCGCCGGCGAGCAGCAGCCGCGTCCGCCGAACCTCACGCTGCCGCTCGGCAAGCAGCCAGGCCATGACCCCGCCGCACACCAGGGCCGCACCGACCGTCGTCCCACCCATCACACACACCTCTTTCGACTATGGATCGCTCTCGACCCACGGATCGCTCGCAACTCACGGACCGGTTCAACTCACGCATCACTGGCGACTCATGGACCGCTTTCAGCTCACGGACCACTCGCAACCCAGGGATCGCTCGCAACTCACGGAGCGCTCGCAACTCAGGGATCGCACATGGATCGCTGACGTCACTTCAGGCCGGAGCTCCCGGCTCACCCATGCCACTCCGCAGCAGCCCCCGCAGCCGCTCCCACCCCTGCTCCCGCGCGAAGGCCGCCGCGTCCCAGCGCAGCGCCGGTACCGTCCGCACCAGCCCGGAGGGGTCCCGCTCCAGGACGTGCAGCTCGGCGATCCGCCGCCGGCCCGCGCGGTCCCGTACCAGGTGCAGCACCACCGACAGCGCGGCGGCGAGCTGGCTGTGCAGGGCGGCCCGGTCGAGCCCGGCGGCCGTGCCGAGGGCCTCCAGGCGGGCCGGCACGTCCGCGGCCGCGTTGGCGTGCACGGTGCCGCACCCGCCCTCGTGGCCGGTGTTCAGCGCGGCCAGCAGGTCGACCACCTCAGGCCCGCGCACCTCGCCGACGACGAGCCGGTCGGGCCGCATCCGCAGGGCCTGGCGGACCAGGTCCTCCAGGGTGACGAGGCCGGCGCCCTCCTGGTTGGCGGGTCTGGTCTCCAGCCGTACGACGTGCGGGTGTTCGGGCCTGAGCTCCGCCGAGTCCTCGGCGAGCACGATCCGCTCGCCCGGGCCGACGAGACCCAGGAGGGCGCTCAGGAGGGTCGTCTTGCCCGTGCCCGTCCCACCGCTGACCAGGAAGGACAGCCGGGCCGCGAGGAGTGCCCGAAGGATCCGGTCGCCGCCCGGGGGCACGGTCCCGGCCGCGACCAGTTCGCCGAGGGTGAACGCCCGCGGGCGGACCACCCGCAGGGACAGGCAGGTGCAGCCGACGGCCACCGGGGGCAGGACCGCGTGCAGGCGGGTGCCGTCGGGCAGCCGGGCGTCCGCCCAGGGACGCGCGTCGTCCAGGCGCCGGCCGGCCACCGCGGCCAGCCGCTGCGCGAGGCGCCGTACCGCCGCCGCGTCCGGGAAGGCGACCGGGGTGAGTTCCAGGCCGCCGCCGCGGTCCACCCAGACCCGGTCCGGGGCGGTCACCAGGACGTCGGTGACCGTGGGGTCGGCGAGCAGCGGCTCCAGTGGGCCGCTGCCGACCAGTTCGGAGCGCAGTCGCTCGGCCGCGCCGAGGACTTCGGCGTCCCCGAGAACCCGCCCCTGGGCACGTAGTGCCTGTGCCACCCGCGCCGGGGTCGGTTCGGCGCCGCTCTCGGCGAGCCAGCGCCGTACTCCGTCGAGCAGGGCCGGGCCGTCCGCGCCCGCGGTGCCGGGGCTCATGCGACACCCCCCGTCTCGACCAGGGTGCGCTCCCAGAAGCCCTTGCAGAAGCGGGCCAGCGGCCCGCGGGCGGCGGACCCCGGCGGTTTCCGGTCGGGACGGCACAGGCCTGGTTCGGCCGGTACCTCGCCGGCCAGCGGCAGTCCGAGCAGCCGGGCCACCTCGCGGTCGTCCAGGCCCGGCGCGTAAGGCCCCCGTACCGCGACCCTGAGATCGCGCACGACCATGCCGACGGTGGCCGCCACCCGGCCGGCCGCGGCGACGGCGCGGAGTTCGGCGGGGACCACCAGGACGGCGAGGTCGAGCTGGGTGAGGACCTCGGCGACCTCGTCGTCCAGGCGGCGCGGCAGGTCGACGACGACCGTGCCGCCGCGCCGCCGGGCGGCGGCGAGCACCGCCCGGACGGCGGGTGGCGGGATCGCCACGCAGTCGCCGCGGTCCCAGCTGAGGATCCGCAGCGAGTGCAGTTCGGGCAGGGACTCCTCCAGGGCGCCGCTGCCGAGCCTGCCGCGCGAGGCGGCGAAAGCCGGCCAGCGCAGGCCCTCGGCGGTCTCGCCACCGAGGAGTACGTCGATTCCGCCGCCCAGTGGATCCGCGTCCACGAGCAGGGTGCGCAGTCCCTCACGCGCGGAGGTGACGGCGAGCGCGCAGGCCAGCGTGGAGGCGCCGGCCCCGCCCCGGCCGCCGATGACGCCGACGGTGAGGGCCGGGCGGCCCACGCCCTCGACGACGTCGGCGATCCGGTCGACGAGCCACTGCTCGCCGTCGGGCAGCATCAGGACGTGGTCGGCGCCGATCTCCACGGCCCTTTTCCACACGTCCGGGTCGTCCTGGTCGAGGCCCACGAGGACCACCCCGCGCCGGCGCGTGGCGCCGCGCACCCGCCGGGCGGCGTCGTCGCCGACCAGGACGAGCGGGGCGGATTCCCAGCCGCCGCCGCGGTCCGGCGGGCCGTGGTGGACCTCCGGTTTGGCACCTGCCGCGGCGCACAGGCGCAACAGGTCGTCGAGCAGTTCGGCGTCCTCGGTGACGATCATCGGACGTCCGGGCCGTCCCGAGGCGGCGGACGGCGGGTCGTGAGTGACGGTTCCGGCCACGTGAGCTTCCCCCTTGGCTGCTTCTCCCGCATGGCCCCTGCGGCCACGCGATTCACAAACGTGCGAAGAACCGGCGAGCGGCTCCATATGCACGGCCGACAGAAACCGGCCATTGGCGCCCGACAAACGGAACCGGCCATGAACTCGCCGCCGCCGGAGCGCGCTGGAATCACGGTGCAGCGAACCCGGAAATCGTGTGGATCTTGGTCCGAAACTGTGGACAACTCGACGGTTGTGAATATCGCCGTCACCCATACCGGTGAGCCTCGTTCTGGGGCCCGTGCGACTTCCACAGCGCAGCGCCACGACTACCCAAAGTGACGGATCATGGGCATGCGAGAAGGGCGGCCGAAGCCGCCCAGCCTGGGGCCCGTGGCCCGAGAGAGAGGAGGAAAACCCATCCGGACATGCGACGACCCCCACCGGGGGGGAGAGTGGGGGTCGTCTCCACGGCCGACTCGGGGGGGGAGGAGCCGGACCGGGTTAGCACGGTCGCGAACGATCCGTGACTTCCATGGTGTACCCGAGAGCCCTCTCAGGCAAACCCACGCGCCCCACCTTACGCCGAATGGTGGGCGCCTATGCTCGGGGGCGTGGAAAGCCACTCCTTGCCCCGCACAGCGGCCTTCTTTGACCTGGACAAGACGGTCATTGCGAAGTCGAGCACGCTCACGTTCAGCAAGTCGTTCTACCAAGGCGGTCTGATCAACCGCAGGGCGGCGCTGCGCAACGCGTACTCCCAGTTCGCCTTCCTGGTCGGCGGTATGGACCACGACCAGATGGAGCGCACGCGCGCGTACCTGTCCGGCCTCGTCCGTGGCTGGGATGTCCGGCAGGTCAAGGAGATCGTCGCCGAGACCCTGCACGACCTGATCGACCCGATCATCTACGACGAGGCCGCCTCCCTCATCGAGGAGCACCACAAGGCCGGCCGGGACGTCGTCATCGTCTCCACCTCGGGCGCCGAGGTGGTCGAGCCGATCGGTGAACTCCTCGGCGCCGACCGGGTGGTGGCCACCCGCATGGTCGTCGGCGACGACGGCTGCTACACCGGCGAGGTGGAGTACTACGCGTACGGGCCGACCAAGGCGGAGGCCGTCCGGGAGCTGGCCGCCTCCGAGGGGTACGACCTGGACCGCAGCTACGCGTACAGCGACTCGGCGACCGACCTGCCGATGCTCCAGGCCGTCGGGCGTCCGCACGCCGTGAACCCGGACCGCGCGCTGCGCCGCGAGGCCCTCGCCCGCGGCTGGCCGATCCTGGACTTCCACCGGCCGGTGCGGCTCAAGCAGCGGATCCCCACGCCTCCGCGGCCGGCCCTGGTCGCCGCGGCGGCCATAGGAGCGGCGGCCGCCACCGCGGGCCTGGTCTGGTACGCGAGCAGGCGCCGGAGCACGGTCGCCTGAACCGGCACCCCGCCCCCGACCCTCGGCACTCTTCACCCGTTCGGCCTATCGACGCCCCTTTCGATCGCCTTTGAACCCAAAAGTAAAGAACTGTAGGCGGGGGTTCCGCTTGCTCCGGGCTTGCAGTACAAAGGGGTTAGCGGCCCGCGAGACCAAAGGACATCCGAGAGGATCACCTTTAAAACGCATTTGGCCCCACGGACCGAGCATGAACACCGGGCACCCACGCGACGTCGACCCGTCGATTACGGGCCAGCCGCACCAGGTGACGGGCAAAGTACCCGACCTGATGGGCAACACATCGAGGACGCTTGGTAACCCGGTGAGCATGCCAGCGGCGGTACGAGCCCTCGTACCGCCGCAACCCTTTCCCGGGGCCCCGCGCGGCTTTCCGGACGGCTCCTACGCCGCCCCGCGCTGCAGCGCCTCGCACACCGCCGTCGACTCGCGCACGCCGAGTTCGACCGCCCGCCCGCAGTGCGCGATCCAGGCCGCCATCCCTTCCGGAGTACCGGAGACGTAGCCGTCCAAGGCCGCCAGGTAGGAGGCACGGCCCAGTTCGGCGTGGCCGACCTCGGCGGGGCAGATCGCCTTGGGGTCGAGGCCGCTGCCGATCAGCACGATCCGCTCGGCCGCGCGGGCGACCAGCCCGTTGCAGGAGGTGAAGGGCCGCAGCGCGAGCAGTTCGCCGTGCACCACCGCGGCCGTGACCAGCGCGGGTGCCGCACTGCCCGCGACGACGAGTTCGGAGAGCCCTTCAAGGCGCGCAGACACCTCGTCGGCGTCCGGCAGTTCACGTTCCACCAGCGGCTCGTCGACGCGCTCGCCGACTCGCCGCGGCCGGCCGACCTCGTCGCCACCGGTCGCGGCCGCCACGAGGTGCAGCCTGGCCAGCACCCGCAGCGGTGACTGCCGCCAGATGGACAGCAGCTGACCCGCCTCCGCGGTCAGCCGCAGGGCCGCGCCGACCACGCGCGCTTCGCCGTCCACACCGAAGTCGGAGCGCCGCCGTACCTCCTCCAGCGCCCAGTCGGCACCGGACAGCGCGGCACTGCCCCGGGCGGCCCGCAGCGCGGCCTCCGAGGTGACGGCATTGCTGCGGCGCCGCATGACCCGATGCCCGTAGACCCGGTCCACGGCCTTGCGCACGGACTCCACGGACTCGGCCACCCCGGGCAGCGCGCCCAGGGCCGCGAGCGGATCGGCGGTCGCACCTGTCGTACTCATGAGTACGACAGTACGCACCGCACCCCGGGGCTCCACGAAGGAGTGGTCTTCTTCACTCCACATGACACGCACCGCCACCATACGACTACTCTTCGTGAACATGAAAATTGCTTTCGTCGGGAAGGGCGGCAGCGGCAAGACCACGCTCTCCTCCCTGTTCATCCGCCATCTGGCGGCCGTCGGCGCGCCGGTCGTCGCCGTCGACGCCGACATCAACCAGCACCTCGGCCCCGCGCTCGGCCTCGACGAGACGGAGGCGGAGGCACTGCCCGCGATGGGCGAACGGCTCTCCCTGATCAAGGACTACCTGCGCGGCCACAACCCGCGCATCGCCTCCGCCGCGACCATGATCAAGACCACCCCGCCCGGCGAGGGTTCGCGGCTGGTCCGGGTGCGGGAGCCCAATCCGGTGTACGACGCCTGCGCGCGGCCGGTGGAACTCGACGGCGGTGCCGTCCGTTTGATGGTCACCGGACCCTTCACGGAGGCCGACCTGGGGGTCTCCTGCTACCACTCCAAGACGGGAGCGGTGGAGCTGTTCCTGAACCACCTCGTCGACGGCCCCGACGAGTACGTCGTGGTGGACATGACGGCGGGCTCGGACTCCTTCGCCTCCGGCATGTTCACCCGCTTCGACATCACGTTCCTCGTCGCCGAGCCGACCCGGAAGGGGGTCTCCGTCTACCGCCAGTACAAGGAGTACGCCGGGGACTTCGGCGTCGTCCTGAAGGTCGTGGGCAACAAGGTGCAGGGGCAGGAGGACATCGACTTCCTGCGCTCGGAGGTCGGGGACGACCTGCTGGTCACGGTCGGGCACTCGGACTGGGTGCGCGCCATGGAGAAGGGCCGCCCGCCCCGGTTCGACCTCCTGGAGAACCCCAACTCCCGTGCTCTGCACACCCTGAAGGTGGCCACCGACGCGACGTACCAGCTGCGGGACTGGGAGCGCTACACCCGGCAGATGGTCCACTTCCACCTGAAGAACGCCCTGTCGTGGGGTAACGAGCGCACTGGGGTCGACCTGGCGACGCAGATCGACCCCGGCTTCGTGCTCGGCGAGGGAGTGGCCGCCACCGCCTGACGGGCGGCGGCCCCGGCTCCGCGCCTACTGCTTGACGGCCGGCGCCCCGGGCACCCCCTTCGGTGCCGGGGCGGGACGGCCGGACAGGAAGGACTCCCAGCCCTGCCGCGGGGCCTCGCCCACGTTCAGGGTGCGCAGCCTCGCCAGGACCTTCGGGTCCTGGGCATCCAGCCAGTCGGCCAGCTGCCGGAAGGAGACGCAGCGCACCTCGGGCTTGTTGCACACGTCCGCGACGACCTCGTCGAGGGCACGCATGTAGGTGCCGCCGTTCCAGGACTCGAAGTGGTTGCCGATGACGAGCGGTGCGCGGTTGCCGTTGTAGGCCCGGTTGAAGCCCTGGAGCAGCCCGTCGCGCATCTGGTCGCCCCAGTAGTCGTACTTGTCGGGGTCACCCTGGGTCGACGTGCCGGACTGGTTGACCATGAAGTTGTAGTCCATGGTCAGCTGCTCGTAGGTGTGGCCGGGGAAGGGGACGAGCTGCATCGACAGGTCCCACAGCCCCTCCCTCTTCTTGGGCCACACCTGGTCGTTGACACCACTGGTGTCGTAGCGGAAGCCGAGTTGGCTCGCCGCTTTCACGAAGTTCTTCTGGCCCTCCAGGCAGGGGGTGCGGGCGCCGATGAGCTCCTTGTCGTAGTCGAAGGGCAACGGGGCGGCGTCCTTCATGCCGGTGTTGGTCTTCCAGGTCTTCACGAACTGCTTGGCCTGCGCGATCTCGCTCTTCCACTCGGCCACCGACCACTCGCCGACCCCGCCGTCGGGGCCGCAGAAGTGCCCGTTGAAGTGGGTGCCGATCTCGTTGCCCTCCAGCCAGGCCAGCCGTAGCTGTTTGGCCGTGTCGGCGATGCCCTGCTCGTCGTTGAAGCCGATCTCGGAGCTGCCGGGCGAGTGCTGCGGGGGCCGGTACAGGTCACGCTTCTCCTCGGGCAGCATGTAGACGCCGCTGAGGAAGAACGTCATGTTCGCCTTGTTCTCCTTGGCGACCTTGCGGAAGTGCGAGAACAGCTTCTGGCTGTCCTCGCCCGAACCGTCCCAGGAGAACACCACGAACTGCGGTGGCTTCTCACCGGCCTTGAGCCGCTCGGGCCGGGGCAGATGCGGCTGCGCCCCGGTGTACGCGGTGGACCCGTCGCCGATCAGACGGACCACGCTCTGGGGCGCCGGCGCTCCCTTCTGCGGTCCGGGTGCCCCTTGCTCGGAGTTGGTACCGGTCGAGCAGCCGGCGACCGACGCGGCACAGGCCGCGGCGGCCACGGCACCGACCGCAATCCTCTGGGTGGCGGCCAATTCCGCTCACCTTCTTCCTTCTCTCGGCTAACGCCGATGACGGCGTTTCATGGCGATGTGCCGGATATCTGCCGACAGCGCGGCCAAGATCGCATAGGACCGAGAGAGGGATTAATACGACAAGCCGATGAACTGCTCACTTCACCCATGGAGGTGAACAGGTGCCCCATTTGCGCAGAAAATCCATGCCTGACCTTTACTCTGCATTACGATTCATTTACTGAACGTTGATTCATCCCGCCCAGATCCGCGACCGCGTCGCCCCGGAGGAGACGGGAAACATGTCATCAGCCTGCGTACCCGCCCACCCCGAGAGCCTCGGCCTCGCCCGAGCCACAACTCCCCACGCCGTCACCGGCGCTGACCGGCAGCGGCACTCGCCCACGCCCCCGCGCCGCCGCCCCCTGGCGGGCGCCGACCTGTCCGCGTCCGTCGCGGTGTTCCTGATCGCCCTCCCGCTGTCCCTGGGCATCGCCCTCGCCACGGGAGCCCCGCTCCAGGCCGGCCTGGTGGCGGCGGCCGTCGGCGGACTGGTCGCCGGCCGGCTCGGCGGCTGTCCGCTCCAGGTCAGCGGCCCCGCGGCCGGACTCACGGTGGTCACCGCCGACCTGATCCACCGGTACGGCTGGCAGGCCACCTGCGGCATCACCGTCCTCGCCGGGCTGGCCCAACTGGGCCTGGGCTGCCTGCGCGTGGCCCGCACCGCGCTCGCCGTCAGCCCGGCGGTGGTGCACGGCATGCTCGCCGGCATCGGCGTCACCATCGCCGTCGCCCAGCTGCACATCGTCCTCGGCGGCACCCCGCAGAGCTCGGTCCTCGCCAACGTCCTGGCACTGCCCGCCCAGTTGGCGAACCTGCACCCGGCCGCGGTGGTGATCAGCGCACTGACCCTGGCCCTGCTGCTGGGCTGGCCCCGGATCCCGGGCAGAGCGGGCCGCCTGCTGAGCGCGGTCCCGGCCGCCTTGGTCGCCGTCGCCGGTGCCACCGCGGCGGCCTCCCTCACCGGGCTCGCCCTGCCCCGGGTCGACCTGCCGTCCTGGAGCAGCCATGCCCTGGCGGGGCTGCCCGAGGGACCGGTGCTCGGCATCGCCGCCTCCGTGCTCACCACCACGCTGGTGTGCAGCGTGCAGTCACTGCTGGGCGCGGTCGCCGTGGACAAGCTGGTGGCAGGCGGCACCGGACCCCAGTCCCGGATCGGCCGCTCCGACCTGGACCGGGAACTGCTCGGTCAGGGTGCGGCCAACATCGTGTCGGGGGCGCTCGGCGGGCTGCCGGTCGCAGGGGTCGCGGTACGCAGCTCGGCGAACGTGAAATCCGGTGCCCTGAGCCGGAACTCCACGATGCTGCACGGCGTTTTCGTAGTAGTCGCCGCGCTGCTGATGGTCCCGGTCCTGGACCTCATCCCGCTCGCCTCGCTCGCCGCCCTGGTGATGGCCGTCGGCATCCAGATGGTGTCCCTGCACCACATCCGCACGGTGACCCGCCACCGCGAAGTGCTGGTGTACGCCGTCACCACGCTCGGGGTGGTTCTCCTCGGCGTCCTGGAGGGCGTGGTCCTCGGGGTCGCCGTGGCCGTCGCCCTCGCCCTGCACCGCCTCGCCCGCACCCGCATCACCCACGACGAGAAGGGAGGAGTCCATCACGTACACGTAAGAGGACAGCTGACGTTCCTCGCGGTGCCCCGGCTCAGCAAAGTCCTGCATCTCGTACCCCAAGGTGCCCATGCCGTGGTGGAGTTGGCCGGTTCGTTCATGGACCACGCGGCGTACGAGTCACTGCGGGACTGGCGCAGGGCGCACACCGCGCGGGGCGGCTCCGCCGAACTGACCGGCTGCCGCGCGGGGGTCAGCTCACCGGAGTACGGCCACGGCCCGGAGCACGGCCAAGGGCCGGGGGACGGTCACCGCCCCGGGCAGCGCGCGGGTCACGGACCCGGGCAGCGTGCGGGTCTCGGTCCCTGGCGCCGGCCTGGGAGATCCACCGGCGGTGGTCATGAACTCGCCCGCGGGATCAGCGCGTTCCAGCGCGACACCGCACCCCTGGTCCGGGAGGAGCTGGCCCGGCTGGCGCGCGAGGGGCAGCAGCCGTCTCAGCTCTTCCTCACCTGCGCCGACTCCCGGCTCGTCACCTCGATGATCACCTCCAGTGGTCCCGGTGACCTGTTCGTGGTCCGCAATGTGGGCAACCTGGTCCCTCTTCCGGGCGAGGAGAACGGGGACGACTCGGTGGCGGCCGCGATCGAGTACGCGGTGGACGTGCTGAAGGTGCGGTCCATCACGGTGTGCGGGCACTCCGGGTGCGGGGCGATGCAGGCGCTGCTCGGCTCCGGAACCGGGGGCACGGCGACCCCGCTCGGGCGGTGGCTGCGGCACGGGCTGCCGAGCCTGGCGCGGCTGGCCGACGAGGGCGGTGAGGGGGTCCGGCTGGCCGGGCGGGCGGCCGCGGACACGATGGAGCGGCTGTGCCTGGCCAACGTGATCCAGCAGTTGGAGCACCTGCGGGCACACGACTCGGTGGCCCGGGCGCTGGCAGCGGGTGCGCTGGAGCTGCACGGAATGTACTTCCATGTGGGCGAGGCGCAGGCGTACCTGCTGCGCCGGGGCGGTGCGGAGGGCGAGGAAGAGGTGTTCGACGGGGTGCCCGGCACGGAGGAGCTGCCCAGCCCGGCTTGAGCGAGGGGCTGTCCGGGCCGGCCGGCGCCACCGCCCTGCATCGGCGGGGTGGGCCGGGCGGGCGGGGCCGGTGTGCACCGGCGGGTCCGGCGTGCACGGGGACGCCGGACCCTGGCAGGCTCGGCGTGCCCAGCCGCCGCAGTAGTCCGGCCACGGCAGTCCGGCCGCGGCACCCCCGCCGCACCCCGCCCTGCCGCGCCTGATAGGTCTAAACCAATTATTCGGCGGCCCTTGTCACCGGGGCCTCAGGTCTGATGAGCTGTGGCCTGGGACACAACGGACACCCTTCGAAAGGGAGATGTCGTGAGCAACGAAAGCCTGGCCAACCTCTTGAGGGAGGAGCGACGCTTCGCGCCGCCCGCTGACCTGGCCGAGAACGCCAATGTCACGGCCGAGGCGTACGAACAGGCCCAGGCTGACAGGCTCGGCTTCTGGGCCGAGCAGGCCCGCCGCCTGGCCTGGGCCAAGGAGCCGACCGAGACGCTGGACTGGTCGAACCCGCCGTTCGCCAAGTGGTTCAAGGACGGCGAGCTCAACGTCGCGTACAACTGCGTGGACCGGCACGTGGAGGCCGGATTCGGCGACCGGGTCGCCATCCACTTCGAGGGCGAGCCCGGCGACAGCCGCGCGATCACGTACGCCGAGCTGAAGGACGAGGTCTCCAAGGCGGCCAACGCCCTGCTGGAGCTCGGAGTTCAGAAGGGCGACCGGGTCGCGGTCTACATGCCGATGATCCCGGAGACGGCGATCGCGATGCTCGCCTGCGCCCGGATCGGCGCCGCGCACTCCGTGGTCTTCGGCGGCTTCTCGGCGGACGCGCTGGCCACCCGGATCAAGGATGCGGACGCCAGGGTCGTCATCACCTCCGACGGCGGTTACCGGCGTGGCAAGCCGTCCGCGTTGAAGCCGGCCGTGGACGAGGCGGTGGGCAAGGCGGGCAACGTCGAGCACGTGCTGGTCGTGCGCCGCACCGGGCAGGAAGTGGCCTGGGACGACTCGCGGGACGTGTGGTGGGACGAGATCGTCGAGCGGCAGCCGGCCGAGCACACGCCGGAGGCCTTCGACGCCGAGCACCCGCTCTTCATCCTCTACACCTCCGGGACGACGGGTAAGCCGAAGGGCATCCTGCACACCTCGGGCGGCTACCTCACCCAGGCGTCGTACACGCACTGGGCGGTCTTCGACCTCAAGCCGGAGACGGACGTGTACTGGTGCACGGCCGACGTCGGCTGGGTGACCGGCCACTCCTACATCGTGTACGGGCCGCTGGCCAACGGCGCGACCCAGGTGATGTACGAGGGCACCCCGGACACCCCGCACCAGGGGCGGTTCTGGGAGATCGTGCAGAAGTACGGGGTGACCATCCTGTACACGGCGCCCACCGCGATCCGCACGTTCATGAAGTGGGGCGACGACATCCCCGCGAAGTTCGACCTGAGCAGCCTGCGGGTGCTCGGGTCGGTCGGCGAGCCGATCAACCCCGAGGCGTGGATCTGGTACCGCAAGCACATCGGCGCCGACCGGACGCCGATCGTGGACACCTGGTGGCAGACCGAGACCGGCGCGATGATGATCTCGCCGCTGCCGGGCGTCACCGCGACCAAGCCCGGTTCGGCGCAGACCCCGCTGCCCGGTATCTCGGCGACGGTCGTCGACGACGAGGCGCACGAGGTGCCGAACGGCGGTGGCGGCTACCTGGTGCTGACCGAGCCGTGGCCGTCGATGCTGCGCACGATCTGGGGCGACGACCAGCGGTTCCTGGACACGTACTGGTCGAGGTTCGAGGGCAAGTACTTCGCCGGTGACGGTGCGAAGAAGGACGACGACGGCGACATCTGGCTGCTCGGCCGGGTGGACGACGTCATGCTCGTCTCCGGGCACAACATCTCGACGACCGAGGTGGAGTCGGCGCTGGTGTCCCACCCGGCGGTCGCCGAGGCCGCAGTGGTCGGCGCGGCGGACGAGACGACCGGTCAGGCGATCGTCGCCTTCGTGATCCTGCGCGGCACGGCGAACGCCGAGGACGAGAACCTCATCGCCGACCTGCGCGACCACGTCGGCGCGACGCTCGGCCCGATCGCCAAGCCCAAGCGCGTCCTGCCGGTGGCGGAGCTGCCGAAGACCCGCTCCGGCAAGATCATGCGCAGGCTGCTGCGCGACGTCGCCGAGAACCGGCAGCTCGGTGACGTGACGACGCTGACCGACTCGACGGTCATGGACCTCATCCAGGCGAAGCTCCCGGCTGCGCCGAGCGAGGACTGACCCCGGCCGGCCCAGGGGACTGCCCCCGACCGGGCCGTCCGTGACGGGCTCGTGGGGCTCGAAGGGCGCCCGGCGCGAAACGCGCCGGGCGCCCTTTTTGCACCTACCGTGAGACTCACCTGGCATCTCCCGCCACACTTTAGGTAAACTAAGCAAAGTTGCGTGATCCCAAGGTGTGCCGGGAAGTCTGGTCGGCAAGTAGCCCTGTCCTGCCCACCGACCGGAGGTCCCCGTGTCCGCGCCCCGCACCGCACCCGTCCGGAAGGTCCTCGGGCGGCTCTCGCTGCCCGAGCGGACCATCGTGGCGGACGCGCTGCGGACCGAGACCGTCGGCGGCGTACTGCTGCTCGCCGCCGCGGTAGCCGCGCTGGTCTGGGCGAACATACCCGGGCTCCGCCACGGCTACGAGAGCGTCGCCGACTTCCACTTCGGCCCCGGCGCCCTCGGCCTGAACCTCTCCGTCGCTCACTGGGCCGCCGACGGCCTGCTCGCCGTCTTCTTCTTCGTCGCCGGCATCGAGCTCAAGCGCGAGCTGGTGGCAGGCGACCTGCGGGACCCGAAGGCGGCCGTCCTCCCGGTGGTCGCCGCGCTGTGCGGCATGGCCGTACCGGCGCTCGTCTACACCCTGACCAACCTCGCCGACGGCGGCTCCACCCAGGGCTGGGCGGTGCCCACGGCCACCGACATCGCCTTCGCGCTGGCCGTGCTCGCGGTGATCGGCACCTCGCTGCCGGGCGCCCTGCGCGCTTTCCTGCTCACCCTCGCGGTCGTCGACGACCTGATCGCGATCCTGATCATCGCGATCTTCTTCACCGAGCGGATCCACTTCGCCGCGCTCGGCGGCGCGGTCCTCGGCCTCGCCGTCTTCTGGCTGCTGCTGCGCAGGGGTGTGCGCGGCTGGTACGTGTACGTCCCGCTCGCGGTCGTGATCTGGGCGCTGATGTACAACAGCGGCGTGCACGCGACCATCGCCGGTGTCGCCATGGGCCTGATGCTGCGCTGCACCACCCGCGAGGGCGAGCAGCACTCGCCCGGAGAGCACGTCGAGCACCTGGTGCGGCCGCTGTCGGCGGGGCTGGCCGTGCCCCTGTTCGCGCTCTTCAGTGCCGGTGTGAAGGTGTCCGGAGGGGCGCTCGGCGACGTCTTCACCAAGCCGGAGACGCTCGGGGTCGTCCTCGGCCTGGTGGTCGGCAAGGCGGCCGGGATATTCGGCGGGACCTGGCTGACCGCCCGGTTCACCCGGGCCTCGCTCAGCGAGGACCTCGAATGGGCGGACGTCTTCGCGGTGGCCTCGCTGGCCGGCATCGGCTTCACGGTCTCGCTGCTCATCGGCGAACTCGCCTTCGCCGGCGACACCGTGCTCACCGACGAGGTCAAGGCTTCCGTGCTCACCGGCTCGCTCATCGCGGCCCTGTGCGCCACGGTGCTGCTGAAGATACGGAACACTCGCTACCGCAGGCTGGTCGAGGCCGAGGAGCGGGACGACGACCTCGACGGCATCCCGGACGTCTACGAGCAGGACGACCCGGCGTACCACCTGCGGATGGCGGAGATCTACGAACGGAAGGCCGCCGAACACCGCAGGATCGCGGCCGAGAAGGCCGGCTCCTAGGGCGCCGGCGAGCGGGACGCGCTTGCCGAAGTGCCGGGCGGGGCAGGCGCGCAGGGCGGCCGTCCGGCATGATCTGACGAGACGGTACAAAAGGCCCGGCGCACAAAGGCCGGTGCAGAAGACGACGAAGACGCAGAGGGAGACCGCGATGAGCGCACCCGACGGCAGCCCGGTCGGTGCCGAACGCAGCATCGGCCAGCTGTTCGCCTCGGCCACGGCCGAGATGTCGGCGCTGGTGCACGACGAGATCGCGCTGGCCAAGGCCCAGCTGAAGCAGGACGTCAAGCGGGGCGCGACGAGCGGCGGTGCGTTCTCGGTTGCCGGGGCGCTGCTGCTGTTCTCCCTGCCCATGCTCAACTTCGCGCTGGCGTACGGCATTCGGACCTGGAGCCACTGGAATCTCGCGATCTGCTTCCTGCTCTCCTTCGCGGCGAACGTCCTGGTGGCCGTGGTCCTCGCGCTGATCGGCGTGGTGTTCGCGAAGAAGGCCAAGAAGAGCCAGGGCCCGCAGAAGGTGGCCGCGTCCATGAAGGAGTCGGCGAGCGTGCTGCAGAACGCCAAGCCGCATCCGCGCCCGGAACTTCCCCGGGACGACGTACGCGCCATCGAGGCCGCTGTGGGACGCTCGTCGTCATGACGGACCCCGCTCCCTCGGCCGTACGGCTGGAGGGCCCCTGGACGCACCGGGACGTCGCCGCCAACGGCGCCCGCTTCCACATCGCCGAGCTCGGCGACGGACCGCTGGTCATGCTGGTGCACGGCTTCCCGCAGTTCTGGTGGGCCTGGCGGCACCAGCTGGTCGCGCTCGCCGACGCGGGCTTCCGGGCCGTCGCCATGGATCTGCGGGGCGTCGGCGGCAGCGACCGCACCCCGCGCGGCTACGACCCGGCGAACCTCGCCCTCGACATCACCGGCGTGATCCGGTCCCTCGGCGAGCCGGACGCCGCGCTGGTCGGCCACGACCTGGGCGGCTACCTGGCGTGGACGGCGGCCGCGATGCGCCCCAAGCTGGTGCGACGGCTGGCGGTGGTGTCCATGCCGCACCCGCGGCGCTGGCGCTCGGCGATGCTCCGGGACCGCCGGCAGACCGCCGCCGCCTCCTACATCTGGGGCTTCCAGCGGCCCTGGATCCCCGAGCGGCAGCTCACCGCCGACGACGGCGCGCTGGTCGGCCGGCTGATCCGGGACTGGTCCGGCCCGCGGCTGCCGGACGACAAGTCCGTGGAGACGTATCAGCGGGCCATGTGCATCCCGTCCACCGCGCACTGCTCGATCGAGCCGTACCGCTGGCTGGTGCGCTCGCTGGCGCGCCCGGACGGCATCCAGTTCAACCGCAGGATGAAGCGGCCGGTGCGCGTCCCGACGCTGCACCTGCACGGCTCCCTCGACCCGGTCACCCGCACCCGCAGCGCGGCCGGCTCCGGCGAGTACGTCGAAGCGCCGTACCGGTGGCGGCTGTTCGACGGGCTGGGGCACTTCCCGCACGAGGAGGACCCGGTGGGCTTCTCCGCCGAACTGGTCAACTGGCTGAAAGACCCCGAGCCCGACCGGTGACCGCGCCGATGCGCCCGGTATCCGGATCTGGACACCTGTTCTACGAACGGCCACATGCCCGGCGCATAGGCCGATTGAGGGGCGTGCGGGAGGTTATCGACCTTGGGGCAGGGGCAGACGTCGGGGTATGGGCTGGACGCACGACTACAGTGACGCACCCCGCAGCCGCCGTACGACAGGCGGCCCGAACCCCTACCGGGGAGCCGCCCCGCAGCTGCAGGGCACTGATCTCAGGGTGGGGATCCCGCACATTCTGCGCCGCCGGGCCCGCTGGGTCTCGGTACGTCTGCGCCACACCCGCGGCTGACCCCTCGAGCGAGGCCCACACGGGTCTCTAGAGGGCGCAGCTGTCGGTGCCCACCTGCTGGCTCGCGGTACGGCCTCGGGCGATGTCCGCCTGGATCTCGTCGGCCGTGAGGGCGTACCCGGTGTCGGCGTCGTCCAGCGACTTCGCGAAGACGACCCCGTACACCCTGCCCTGGGGCGTGAGCAGCGGGCCGCCGGAGTTGCCCTGGCGGACGGTCGCGTACAGCGAGTAGACGTCGCGGCGGACGGTGCCGCGGTGGTAGATGTCGGGGCCGTTGGCCGTGATGCGGCCGCGCACCCGGGCGGGCCGGACGTCGTACGACCCGTTCTCGGGGAACCCGGCGACGATGGCGCTGTCGGTCGTCGCCGCGTCCTTGGCGGAGAACTGCAGGGCCCTGGCCCGCAGGTCCGGCACGTCCAGTACGGCGATGTCGCGCTGCCAGTCGTACAGGACGACCTTGGCGTCGTACTTGCGGCCCTCGCCGCCGATCTGGACGGTGGGCTCGTCGACGCCGCCGACGACGTGCGCGTTGGTCATGACGCGGCGGTCCGCGAAGACGAAGCCGGTCCCCTCCAGGATCTTGCCGCAGCTCTGCGCGGTGCCCGTCACCTTGACGATGGACTGCTTGGCGTTGGTGGCCACCGCGCTGTTGGCGAGAGCGGGGTCGGGTGGCGAGACGTCGGTGATCGGCTCGTTGGCGAAGGGGCTGAAGACCTGCGGGAAACCGTTCTGCGCGAGGACCGCGGAGAAGTCCGCGAACCAGGTGTCGGCCTGGTTGGGCAGCGCTCTGGAGACCCCGAGCAGCACCTTGGAGCTGCGCACCTCCTTGCCGAGCGTCGGCAGGGTGGTGCCCGCGAGGGCGGAGCCGATCAGCCAGGCGACCAGCAGCATCGCCACCACGTTGACCAGCGCGCCGCCGGTGGCGTCCAGGGCGCGGGCCGGGGACCAGGTGATGTACCGGCGCAGCTTGTTGCCCAGGTGGGTGGTGAGGGCCTGGCCGACGGAGGCACAGACGATGACGACGACCACGGCGACCACCGCGGCGGTGGTGCTCACCTCGGCGTTGTCGGTCACCGCGTCCCAGATCACCGGCAAGGCGTAGACGGCGGCGAGCCCGCCGCCGAGGAAGCCGATCACCGACAGGATGCCGACGACGAACCCCTGGCGGTAGCCGACGATCGCGAACCACACGGCGGCGACCAGCAACAGGATGTCCAGCACGTTCACCGAGTCAAGCCTCGCCTCGTCGCTTCGCGGTCTCTACAGGTCGGCCGGGGGTCCGACCCGCCGCGAGGCGGCGGCAACGGGACACGACGTCCCCCGGATGACACAGCACGGTGGACACCCTGTCATGACCGCCAGTCGAGCGGGACCAGCTTCTCGCGGTCCCAGGAGCGCTCCCATCCCGCATAGTGCAGTAGGCGGTCGATCACCCCGGCCGTGAACCCCCACACCAGGGTCGATTCGACCAGGAATGCCGGACCTCGGTGACCGCTGGGGTGCACGGTGGTGGCCCGGTTGGCCGGATTCGTGAGATCCGCCACGGGGACCGTGAAGACCCGTGCCGTCTCGTTCGGATCGACCACGCCCACCGGTGTCGGCTCGCGCCACCAGCCCAGCACGGGGGTGACCACGAACTCGCTCACCGGGATGTACAGCCTGGGCAGCACCCCGAACAGCTGGACACCGGCCGGATCCAGCCCGGTCTCCTCCTCGGCCTCGCGGAGAGCGGCCCGCAGCGGCCCGTCGGCCTTCGGGTCGCCGTCCTCGGGGTCGAGGGCGCCGCCGGGGAAGGAGGGCTGCCCGGCGTGCGAGCGCAGCGAACCGGCCCGCTCCATCAGCAGCAGCTCGGGCCCCTGCTCTCCCGCGCCGAACAGGATCAGTACGGCCGACTGCCGCCCCGCCCCGTTCTCCGGCGGCAGGAAGCGGCTCAGCTGGAGCGGCTTGACCGTCTCGGCGGCCCGCACGACCGGGCCGAGCCACTCCGGCAGCCCCTCCTTGCTGAGCGCCACATCCCCGCGGGCACCGCCCGTCTGTGCCTTGCTGTGTGTCACGGCCTCCCCCGTCCTGCCCTGCTCCCCCGCCCTGCTGCCCGTTCCAACGCCCGAAGTCTCCTTGATCGTTCCGTTCTCCGTCCCTGAGAAGACCCCTGGGTCATGTCCCTGATGCGGCGCCCAGCGGCGGCGCCGGTCTGCCACCCGCGTCCAGATACGCCTGCGGCGGCTTGAGCCGCTGCCCGGGGAAGCCGCCCTTCTCGTACTTGAGCAGCTTCCTCGCCTTCTCCGGGTCGGTCTCGCCCTCCCCGTAGGCCGGGCAGAGCGGGGCGATCGGGCAGACGCCGCAGGCGGGCTTGCGGGCGTGGCACATCCGGCGCCCGTGCCAGATGACGTGGTGCGACAGGTCGGTCCAGTCGCTCTTGGGGAACAGCGCGCCGACGGCCGCCTCGATCTTGTCGGGGTCGGTCTCCGCGGTCCACCGCCACCGCCGGACCAGGCGCTGGAAGTGCGTGTCCACGGTGATGCCGGGGCGCCCGAAGGCGTTGCCGAGCACGACGAACGCGGTCTTGCGGCCGACGCCGGGCAGCTTGACGAGGTCCTCGAGCCGCCCCGGCACCTCGCCGCCGAACTGCTCGACCAGACCCTTGGACAGCCCTATCACCGACTTGGTCTTCGCCCGGAAGAACCCGCACGGCCGCAGGATCTCCTCGACCTCCTCCGGGTTGGCGGCGGCCAGGTCCTCGGGGGTGGGGTACTTCGCGAACAGCGTCGGGGTGGTCTGGTTGACCCTGAGGTCGGTGGTCTGGGCGGACAGCACCGTGGCGACCAGGAGCTGGAAGGGGTTCTCGAAGTCCAGCTCGGGGTGGGCGTACGGGTACACCTCGGCGAGCTCGCGGTTGATCCGGCGGGCCCGGCGGACGAGCGCGGCCGGCGACTCGGGCTTCCCGGCAGGCAGCGCCTGCGGCTGCTCGACGGCGGCCTCCGCGACCGCCGCGGCCTTCTTGGCGGGCGCCTTCTTCGCTGCCGTCTTCTTGGCCGCCGTCCTTTTCGCTGCCGTCTTCTTCGCCGCCGTCTTCTCGGCCGCGGTCTTCTTCGCCGCCGACGCCGCCTTCTTTGCGGCGGTCTTCTTCGCCGCCGTCTTCTCCACTGCCGTCTCTGCCGTCTTCTTCACCGCAGCCTTCTTCGCGGCTTTCACCGCCTTTGCCGCCTTTTTCGGTTCACCGGAGGCGGCATCGGGCCCTTGTTCGCCCACAGCGGAAACATCTCGTACAACCACCCGCCCAGCTCCCTTGGCCTGTGCTCTCACCGGCGATTTGGACACCCGGCCAGCCTAAAGCCCGGCACCGACATCTGCCCTGGACCCGGAAGATCAGCCCCCGATTGGACCCCTGCCGCTTACCTCGGCACACCTGTGCGGCATCCTTGTGACAGATCACACTGTTTGGACGGTCCGGCAAAATGGGGAACACGGTCCCCTGGTACCAAGGGGGAGCAAGATCCCCTGAGCAGGTCGACAAGGAGAGAACTCGTGGACGACGTTCTGCGGCGCAACCCGCTCTTCGCGGCGCTCGATGACGAGCAGTCCGCGGAGCTGCGTGCCTCCATGAGTGAGGTGACCCTCGCGCGTGGCGACTCCCTGTTCCACGAGGGCGACCCGGGCGACCGGCTCTACGTCGTCACCGAGGGCAAGGTCAAGCTCCACCGCACCTCCCCCGACGGCCGGGAGAACATGCTGGCCGTCGTCGGCCCCGGTGAGCTGATCGGCGAGCTGTCGCTGTTCGACCCGGGCCCGCGCACGGCGACCGCCACCGCGCTGACCGAGGTCAAGCTGCTGGGCCTCGGCCACGGCGACCTCCAGCCCTGGCTGAACGCCCGCCCCGAGGTGGCCACCGCCCTGCTGCGCGCCGTCGCCCGCCGGCTGCGCAAGACCAACGATGCCATGTCCGACCTGGTCTTCTCCGACGTGCCGGGCCGGGTCGCGCGTGCCCTGCTGGACCTCTCCCGCCGCTTCGGCGTGCAGTCCGAGGAAGGCATCCACGTCGTCCACGACCTCACCCAGGAGGAGCTGGCCCAGCTGGTCGGCGCGTCCCGCGAGACCGTGAACAAGGCGCTGGCGGACTTCGCCCAGCGCGGCTGGCTGCGGCTGGAGGCGCGGGCCGTGATCCTGCTGGACGTCGAGCGGCTGGCGAAGCGGTCCCGGTAGGCGGTAGGCGGGTTCTCTGGGGGCTGCCCCCCAGCCCCCCAGCCCCCCAGCCCCCCGCATCATCGGCCCCCCGCATCATCGGCCTCCGGCCTTGTCCTCAAGCGCCGGACGGCCCGCTGTGTGGTTCCCCATGTCTGAAAAAGTCGCGTCCCGGGGCCTCGACCCCCTTGGCTTCATCGAGCGCGAGGGCTCGCACGCGCGCGTGCCGCACGTCTTCCGCCCCGTGGTCGCCGCCGCCCGCGACCGGCTCCTGGACGTCTTCGGGGCGCGCCTGGACAGCGCCTACCTCTACGGGTCGATTCCGCGCGGCACCGCGCGCGTGGGGCGCAGCGACCTGGATCTGGTGGTCGTGCTGAGCGAGGAGCCGACCGACGCCGACCGGGACGCGGCCCGGGTGCTCGGCGAGGCCGTCGACAAGGAGTTCCCGGAGATCGACGGGGTCGGGACCCTGCTCCACTCCCGCGCGAGAGTGCTGAGCGAGCCGGAGCGGTACGACCTCGGCTGGTTCGTGGCCTGCCTCTGCACCCCCCTGCTCGGCGAGGATCTCGCCGAGTTCCTGCCCCGCTACCGCCCCGACTCGCTGCTCGCCCGCGAGACCAACGGCGACCTGGCCCGGTACCTGCCGCGCTGGCAGGAGCGGATCGCGGCCACGGACGGCACCGAGGAGGCCCTGCGGCCCCTGGTGCGCTTCATGTCACGAAATCTCGTCCGCACCGGTTTCACCCTCGTCATGCCCCGCTGGAACGGCTGGACCAGCGATCTGCGGGAGATGGCCGAGGCGTTCGCCCGCTACTACCCGGAGCGGGCCGAGCAGCTGCGCCGGGCGGCCGTGCTGGGGTCCGAGCCGGTCGGCGACCGTGCCGTGCTGCGGTCGTACGTGGACGACCTCGGCCCCTGGCTGGCGGACGAATACGCGCGCGTGCACGGCGCGAGGGCGCCCCGGCCGGACGGCTGGGACTAGAGCTCCACCCGGCGCCGCTCCAGCTCCAGACCTCCGGAAGCTCCAGGTCTAGATCTCTGACTGGATCAGCCCGTGCTCGGTCAGGTAGTCGAGCTGGGCGCGCACCGACAGTTCCGCCGCCGGCCACAGAGAGCGGTCCACGTCGGCGTAGACGTGGGCGACGACCTCGGCGGGGCTGCGGTGGCCGTTCTCGACGGCCGTCTCGACCTGGGCCAGCCGGTGGGCGCGGTGGGCCAGGTAGAACTCGACGGCGCCCTGGGCGTCCTCCAGGACCGGGCCGTGGCCCGGCAGGACCGTGTGGACGCCGTCGTCGACCGTCAGCGAGCGCAGTCGGCGCAGCGAGTCCAGGTAGTCGCCGAGACGGCCGTCCGGGTGCGCCACGACCGTCGTACCGCGCCCCAGGATGGTGTCGCCGGTCAGGACCGCGCGGTCGGCCGGGAGGTGGAAGCTGAGGGAGTCCGCGGTGTGGCCCGGGGTCGGCACGACCCGCAGCTCGAGCCCACCGGTCGTGATCACGTCTCCGGCGGCCAGGCCCTCCTCGCCGAGCCGCAGCGCCGGATCGAGCGCACGCACGCGCGTGCCGGTCAGTTCCGCGAACCGTGCGGCCCCCTCGGCGTGGTCCGGGTGGCCGTGGGTGAGCAGGGTGAGCGCGACGCGCTTGCCGGCTTTCTCGGCCGTGTCGACGACGTTCTTGAGGTGGCCGTCGTCCAGCGGGCCCGGGTCGATCACGACGGCCAGGTCGGAGTCGGGCTCGGCAACGATCCAGGTGTTGGTGCCGTCCAGGGTCATCGCGGAGGCGTTGGGCGCCAGCACGTTGACGGCCCGCACGGTGGCGGGCCCCGGGAGGACTCCGCCGCGCGGCTGGCCGGGCAGGGCTGCTGCGTCCGTCATGGTCGGGCTCCACCGGTCGTCAGGTCGGTCGGTATGCGCTTGGTGAACTCGTCGTGGCCGGGCCAGGTCAGGACGATCTCGCCGTCCGCCAGCCGGGCGCTGGCCAGCACCGGGGTCATGTCCCGCGCCGGCGCCGCCGCGAGCGTCTCGGCGGCCGTGCCGTACGGCAGGAGCTGGCGCAGCGTCGCGATGGTGGGCGGCATCATCAGGAGTTCGCCCTTGTCGTAGCCGGCGGCGGCCTCCGCGGGGCGGATCCACACCGTGCGGTCGGCCTCGGTGGAGGCGTTGCGGGTGCGCTGGCCCGCGGGCAGGGCGGCGACGAAGAACCAGGTGTCGTAGCGGCGGCTCTCGAACTCCGGGGTGATCCAGCGCGTCCAGGGGCCCAGCAGGTCCGAGCGCAGGACCAGGCCCCGCCGGTCCAGGAACTCGGCGAAGGACAGCTCACGGGCGACCAGGGCCGCGCGGTCGGCCTCCCAGTCGTCCCCGGTGGTGTCCCCGACGACGGCGTCCGGGGCGGGGCCGGCGAGCAGCACGCCTGCTTCCTCGTACGTCTCCCGGACGGCCGCGCAGACGATCGCCTGGGCGCCCGCCTCGTCGACGCCGAGCCGGTCGGCCCACCACGCGCGCGTGGGGCCCGCCCAGCGGACCAGGTGGTCGTCGTCGCGCGGGTCGACACCGCCGCCCGGATACGCGTACGCGCCTCCGGCGAAGGCCATGGAGGCGCGTCTGCGCAGCATGTGGACGACGGGACCGTCCGGGGTGTCCTTCAGGAGCAGCACGGTGGCCGCGCGCTTCGGGGCCACCGGCACGAGGGTGCCTTCCGCGTGTGCGCGGATGCGGTCCGGCCACTCGGGGGGATACCACTGTCCATCGGCCATTACCGGAGGCTATCCCGTGGGGAGCGAATGTTCGAGAGGTGCTCCGGCGGAGGATCACCCCTGCGGCGCCGGTCCGGTCGGCTGAGGATCGCCCTGCGGCTCCGGTCCGGTCGGCTGAGGATCGCCCTGCGGCTCCGGTCCGGTCGGCTACGGCTACGGCTCCAGCTCGACCTGGACCTCGACCTCGACCGGCGCGTCCAGCGGCAGCACCGCGACGCCCACCGCGCTGCGCGCGTGCACGCCCTTGTCGCCGAGGACCTCCCCGAGCAGTTCGCTGGCGCCGTTGATCACGCCCGGCTGCCCGGTGAAGTCGGTCGCGGAGGCGACGAAGCCGACGACCTTCACGACGCGCGCGACGCGGTCCAGGTCACCGGCGACGGACTTCACGGCGGCCAGGGCGTTCAGCGCGCAGACGCGGGCCAGCTCCTTGGCCTCCTCGGCGGTGACCTCGGCGCCCACCTTGCCGGTGACCGGGAGCTTGCCGTCCACCATCGGCAGCTGGCCGGAGGTGTAAACGTACGCACCGGACCGTACGGCCGGCTGGTAGGCGGCGAGCGGCGGGACGACCGCCGGCAGCGTGAGACCGAGTTCGGCCAGCTTGGCCTCCACGGCGCCCATTACGGCTTCTCCCGCTTCAGGTAGGCCACGAGCTGCTCGGGGTTGTTGGGCCCGGGGACGACCTGGACGAGCTCCCAGCCGTCCTCGCCCCAGGTGTCCAGAATCTGCTTCGTGGCATGGACGAGCAGCGGCACGGTTGCGTATTCCCACTTGGTCATGGGGCCGACTGTATCCGCTGTGACGGACGGGACACGTGGCCCACCGCACGCACGGTTATCCACAGCCTCCCGCGTGAGTGTCGGGCCGACTGGTTAGTCTCGAAGATGTGAGCAGGCTCCAGGTCGTCAGCGGCAAGGGCGGGACCGGAAAGACGACGGTCGCCGCCGCACTCGCGCTGGCCCTCGCGACCGAGGGGAAGCGGACGCTTCTCGTGGAGGTCGAGGGCCGGCAGGGCATCGCCCAGCTTTTCGAGACGGAGGCGTTGCCCTACGAAGAGCGAAAAATCGCGGTGGCGCCGGGAGGCGGTGAGGTCTACGCGCTCGCCATCGATCCCGAACTGGCCCTTCTGGACTACCTCCAGATGTTCTACAAGCTCGGCGGGGCCGGCCGGGCGCTGAAGAAGCTCGGCGCGATCGACTTCGCCACCACCGTCGCGCCCGGCCTCAGGGACGTGCTGCTGACCGGCAAGGCGTGCGAGGCGGTGCGCCGGAAGGACAAGGCCGGGCGCTTCGTCTACGACTACGTCGTCATGGACGCCCCGCCGACCGGCCGCATCACCCGCTTCCTGAACGTCAACGACGAGGTGGCCGGGCTGGCCAAGATCGGCCCGATACACAATCAGGCGCAGGCCGTGATGCGGGTGCTGAAGTCCAAGGAGACGGCCGTGCACATGGTCACCCTGCTGGAGGAGATGCCGGTCCAGGAGACCGCCGACGGCATCGCCGAACTGCGGGCCGCGCGGCTGCCGGTGGGCCGGGTCATCGTGAACATGGTCCGGCCGGAGGTGTTGGACGCCGCCGATCTGGAACTCGTACGGACCGTGCCGCGCACCGCCGTGGCGCAGACGCTGTCGGCGGCCGGGCTCGGCGGGGCGCGGCGCGGCGGGAAGGCCGAGCAGCTGGTGGACCCGCTGCTCACGCAGGCCGCCGAGTACGCCGAGCGGTACGCGCTGGAGCACGAGCAGCGCGCGGTCCTCGCCGAGCTGGACCTGGAGCGGCACGAACTGCCGCTGCTCGCCGAGGGGATGGACTTGGCGGGCCTGTACGAACTCGCCCGCGAACTGCGGAAACAGGGGATGTCATGACTCCGGACCCGGCCAAGGCGCAGGACGACGCCCGTCGCCTGTCGCACGCGCCCGCGCTCGACGTCGATCCGCTGCTGGACGACCCGGAGACCCGGATCGTGGTGTGCTGCGGCTCGGGCGGCGTCGGGAAGACCACCACGGCGGCGGCCCTGGGCCTGCGGGCGGCCGAGCGGGGCCGCAAGGTCGTCGTGCTGACCATCGACCCGGCCAAGCGGCTCGCGCAGTCCATGGGCATCGACTCGCTGGACAACGTGCCGCGGCGGGTGAAGGGCACCGAGGGCCCCGGCGAACTGCACGCCATGATGCTCGACATGAAGCGCACCTTCGACGAGGTCGTGGAGGCGCACGCGGACGCCGAGCGAGCGGCCGCCATCCTGGCCAATCCCTTCTACCAGTCGCTCTCGGCGGGCTTCGCGGGCACGCAGGAGTACATGGCGATGGAGAAGCTGGGCCAGCTGCGGGCCCGGGACGAGTGGGACCTGATCGTGGTCGACACCCCGCCCTCCCGCTCCGCCCTGGACTTCCTGGACGCGCCGAAGCGGCTCGGCTCCTTCCTGGACGGCCGGCTGATCCGGCTGCTGACGGCCCCGGCGAAGCTCGGCGGCCGTGCGGGCATGGCCTTCCTGAACGTCGGCATGTCGATGATGACCGGCACACTCGGCAAGCTGCTCGGCGGGCAGCTGCTGAAGGACCTGCAGACGTTCGTGGCGGCGATGGACACGACGTTCGGCGGGTTCCGCACCCGCGCGGACGCGACGTACAAGCTGCTTCAGGCGCCGGGTACGGCGTTCCTCGTGGTGGCGGCTCCGGAGCGGGACGCGCTGCGCGAGGCCGCCTACTTCGTGGAGCGGCTGGCCGCGGAGGACATGCCGCTGGTCGGTCTGGTCCTCAACCGGGTCCACGGCAGCGGCGCCGAGCGGCTGTCGGCCGAGCGTGCGCTCGCCGCCGCGGAAAATCTTGAGGAGCCCCGCATTGTCGATCAGGGTGGCGGGAAAGCTGGACTTCGTAACTCTCCCGACACGTACGGCAGTTCTGAATCACCCGCGCCTGCGCCGTCCGAGTCCCGGCCCGACGGACCCCCCTCGTCAGGGCCCACGGACACGACTATGGACTCGGCTGCGGACACGACTGACGAATCCCCCTCGTCAGAAGGACCGCCGTCACAAGGACCGTCGTCAGAAGCGCCGTCGTCAGAAAACCCGGACCGCACCGTCGACCAGCTCACCGCAGCCCTGCTGAGGCTGCACGCCGAGCGCATGCACCTGCTCTCCCGCGAGCAGCGCACACGTGACCGCTTCACCGCGCGCCACCCCGAGGTGGCCGTGGTGGAGGTGGCCGCGTTGCCCGGCGACGTGCACGACCTCACGGGGCTGCGGGACATCGGTGACCGGCTCGCGGCCGGCCGGCCGGAACTGCCGTAGCCCTGTCGTCGACCTGTCCGGTCTGTGCGCAGACCCGACCGGTCTAGCTCACGGCCGCGTAGTTCTCGTACACCTCGTCGCTGTCGAGGGGGACGATTCCGGTCCCCCGCTCGTACTCCGAGCGCGCTGTCTCCAGGAGCCTGCGCCAGGAGGTCACGGTGGGCCGTCGGCGCAGCAGCGCGCGACGCTCCCGCTCCGTCATGCCTCCCCACACGCCGAACTCGACGCGATTGTCCAGCGCGTCGGCCAGGCATTCCGTGCGTACCGGACATCCGGTGCACACCGCCTTGGCCCTGTTCTGCGCTGCTCCCTGAACGAACAGTTCATCCGGATCGGTAGTGCGGCAGGCAGCCTGCGCACTCCAGTCGGTTACCCAGCCCATACCGGCGCCGTCCTCTCCCGAATCGAGGCTCCCCCACGGCGGCAGCGGCATATTCACCGCCGCCAGTTGAGGACGTTACGGAAGGTGGGCACAGCGCAACACCCCCTTCGGGCCCAATCTTGAATGGCCCGAACGGACTATGGGTAAGCGGCAGATCACCCGCGGGAGTGAGCTGACGACATGCGTGATGATCGCGGCAAACCGGGACAGCCGTGGTACGTCACAACGGACGCCGAGTGACACACGAGGCGGATTCGGACACACCATCAACACCTCACCCGAAAAAAAACGGGCAGGTTCCGGAACGATTCGGGGTCGCCGGACGTATTGATACGTGGCCGCACTGCTGTGACAGTTGAGAGCAGCTTAGGCCAAGGCCTGTACGCGTGTCCGGCGAATGACGCGGTAGACCGTTCATGTCGGCGTGCCGGCGGGCACAGCATCCCGTGCGGTCGGTCGGGTGAGCCGGGTCGCCCGCTATGTCACGATCCTGCACTCGAACATCCCGAGAGCCACCCGCTCCCCCGGAACCGCCAGGACTACGGATTAGGCTGCCTCCATGCCAAAGAAGCGCTCGGGCGGTGGTCTGTCGACCACACAGCAGGCCGCCAAGTTCCTCGGTGTCAGTGTGCTCGCGGGAGCCGTGATGGCGGGCATCGCACTGCCCGCGGCCGGGGCCCTGGGCCTCGCGGCCAAGGGCTCGGTCCAGGGCTTCGACGACATCCCGGCCAACCTGAAGAGCCCGCAGCTGAGCCAGCGCACCACCATCCTCGACAGCAAGGGCAACAAGATCGCCCAGGTCTACTCCCGTGACCGCACGGTGGTGGAGCTCAAGGACATCTCGCCGTACATGCAGAAGGCGATCGTCGCGATCGAGGACTCGCGCTACTACCAGCACGGCGCCATCGACCTGAAGGGCGTGCTGCGCGCGCTGAACAAGAACGCGCAGAGCGGCGGGGTCGCCCAGGGCGCGTCCACGCTCACCCAGCAGCTGGTGAAGAACTACTTCATCGAGGAGGCCGGCGACGACCCGACCAAGGTCGCCGAGGCCACCCAGCAGACCCTCGGCCGCAAGGTCAAGGAGCTGAAGTACGCGATCCAGCTGGAGGAGAAGCTCGGCAAGAAGAAGATCCTCGAGAACTACCTGAACATCACCTTCTTCGGCGAGCAGGCCTATGGCGTCGAGGCCGCCTCCCAGCGCTACTTCTCCCAGCACGCCAAGGACCTCAACCTCCAGCAGTCGGCCCTGCTGGCCGGCATCGTGCAGTCGCCGAGCCGTTACGACCCGGTCAACGACGAGGCCGAGGCCACCAAGCGGCGCAACGTCGTGCTCGAGCGCATGGCCCAACTCGGCGACATCTCCCAGGCGGAGGCCGACAAGGCCAAGGAGGCCCCGCTCGGCCTGCACGTCACCCAGCCGAAGAACGGCTGCATCACCGCGGTCAAGGGCGCCGGGTTCTTCTGCAAGTACGTGGAGAACGTCTTCCTGACCGACCCGACCTTCGGCAAGACCCGCGAGGCGCGCGCCAAGCTCTGGAACCAGGGCGGCCTGACCATCCGCACCACCCTGGACCCGCAGGCCCAGGACTCGGTGCAGGCCTCGATCAAGGACCACGTCTACAAGTCCGACTCGGTCGCGGCCGCCGCCACCCTCGTGGAGCCCGGCACCGGCAAGATCCTGGCGATGGGCCAGTCGAAGCCGTACGGCTACAACAAGAACGAGACCGAGTACAACTTCTCGGTCGACCGGGACTACGGCGGCTCCAACTACGGCTTCCCGACGGGTTCGACGTTCAAGCCGTTCGTGGCCGCGGCCGCCATCGAGGGCGGCAAGCCGGCGACGCAGGAGTACTCGGCGCCGTACAAGATGAACTACCCGAGCCCCGTGCAGCAGTGCGACGGCAAGCAGTGGGTCAACACGGAGAACGAGCAGGTCGAGAACGAGAACGAGTCCGAGGTCGGGCCGTACCAGATGAAGAAGGCGATGGCGAAGTCCATCAACACCTACTTCGTCCAGCTGATCTCCGACATCGGCCTGTGCCCGGTGGTCAAGATGACCGACTCGCTCCACGTCCACCAGGGCGACGGCTCGAAGCTGCCGCAGACCCCGTCCATCGCCCTCGGCGCGATCGGCCTCTCCCCGCTGACCATGGCGAGCGCGTACGCGGCCTTCGCCGACCGGGGCATGTACTGCACACCGGTCGCCATCGAGTCGATCACCCAGAAGGTGGGCAACGAGCAGAAGTCCCTCCCGGTCCCCAGGTCGACCTGCTCGCGGGCGATGAGCGAGAAGACCGCCGACACGATCAACACCCTGCTGCGCGGCGTGATCGACTCCGGCACCGGTCAGCAGGCCGGCCTCGACGACCGGGAGAGCGCGGGCAAGACGGGTACGACCGACGCCCGCAAGAACGCCTGGTTCGTCGGCTACACGCCCAACCTCGCGGGCGCGGTCTGGGTCGGCAGCGCCAAGCAGAACGTCGAGATGACCAACATCACCATCGGCGGCGTCTACCACTCCGAGGTCTTCGGCGCCGACACCCCGGGCCCGATCTGGAAGGACGCCATGGCGGGCGCCCTGGAGGGCAAGGCCGACGAGTCCTTCAACCTCGTGGACATCCCGGACGAGAACAACCACGACAAGGGCCACGGGAACGACAACGGGAACGGCGGCAACGACAACGGCGGCAACGACAACGGCGGCCTGATCGGCGGTCTCATCGGCGGCAACGACAACGGCGGCACGACGGACGGCTCGACGAACGGCGGCCCCAACCCGAACCCGACCTTCTCCCTCCCCGCCGGCTTCATCCAGGGGAACACGAACGGGGGCCACAACGGGAACGGCGGGAACCGGGGCTGATCCTCAGCCCGGGAAGGGGCTGATCCTCAGCTCCGACCCGGTACGACGGCGGGGCCGCACCTCTCGGAAGAGGTGCGGCCCCGCCGTCGTACCGCCTGCCGCTGCTCGCTCAGCCCTGGAGCCGCCTCTTCACGGCGGCGGCGACCCGGCCGCCCTCGGCCAGGCCGGCCACCTTCGGGTTCACGATCTTCATCACGGCGCCCATGGCCCGCGGCCCCTCGGCGCCCGCCGCCTTCGCCTCCTCGACGGCCTGGGCGACGATCCCCTCCAGCTCCTCGTCGCTGAGCTGCTTCGGCAGGTAACCGGCGAGGACCTCGCCCTCCGCCTTCTCCCGCTCGGCGCTCTCGGCGCGGCCGCCCTGGGTGAAGGCCTCGGCCGCCTCCCGGCGCTTCTTCGCCTCCTTGGCGATCACCTTGAGCACCTCGTCGTCGGAGAGCTCGCGCTTCTCCTTGCCAGCGACCTCTTCGTTGGTGATCGCGGCGAGCGTCATCCGGAGCGTGGCCGAGCGGAGCTCGTCACGTCCCTTGATCGCGGCGTTGAGGTCGTCCTGCAGCTTCGACTTGAGCGTGGTGGTCATGGCACCGATTGTCGCAGGTGCCGCACGCCCGACGCCCGCCGATTTACCCACCTCACGTACCGCCCGGTCTCTGAGCGCCCGCTCGGTCTGACACGATGGCCATATGCGCGCTCGATACGGAGTACCCCTGGGAATCGCGGCGTTCGGCGCCGCGGGTGTGTTGTACGCGGCCGGCTACGAGGTCCGTTCCTTCCGCCTGCGCCGGGTGACGGTCCCGGTCCTCCCGCCGGGGATGCGTCCGCTGCGCGTGCTCCAGGTGTCCGACATCCACATGGTGAGCGGCCAGCGCAAGAAGCAGCGCTGGCTGCAGTCGCTGGCGGGCCTGCGCCCGGACTTCGTGATCAACACGGGTGACAACCTGTCCGACCCGGAGGCCATCCCGGAGGTACTGGACGCGCTGGGCCCCCTGATGGAGTTCCCGGGCGCGTACGTCTTCGGCTCCAACGACTACTACGGCCCCAAGCCCCGCAACCCCGCCCGCTACTTGCTGGAGAAGGTGAACGGCAAGCACGGGCTGAACGGCAACCCGCCGGTCGTCGGCGCGATCCACATCGACTGGGAGGAGTTGCGGGACGGCTTCGACGGGGCGGGCTGGCTGAACCTCACGAACACGAGGGGCACCCTGAAGATCGAGGGCGCCACGGTCGAGCTGACGGGGCTGGACGACCCGCACATCAAGCGCGACCGCTATCCGCAGGTGGCGGGCGGTCCGTCCGACACGGCGGACTTCTCGATGGGCGTCGTGCACGCCCCGTACCTGCGCGTCCTGGACTCCTTCACGGCGGACAGCTACCCCCTGGTCCTGGCCGGCCACACCCACGGCGGCCAGCTCTGCGTCCCCTTCTACGGCGCCCTGGTCACCAACTGCGACCTGGACGCGGACCGGGTGAAGGGCCTGTCCACGCACACGGCCGAGGGCCGCACCTCCTACCTGCACGTCTCCGCGGGCTGCGGCACGAACCGCTACACCCCGGTCCGCTTCGCCTGCCCACCGGAGGCGACGCTGCTGACGCTGGTGGAGCGCGGGTAGGCCCGACGGCTCAAGGACCGGAACACTCGACGACCGGAACAAGGGAATAACCCACTCGGCGTAGACCGAAATGCCGCACATGCCCCTTTATCCATAATTTGGGGGCATGACGACTCCTCCGATACCCAGGGACATTCCCGACCTCCCCGCGGTCCCGGGCACGCCCGTACTCATACCCGGACACGTTCCGGCGACGGCCGTGGTCGCCCCCGTCCGCCGCCCCGTGACCGCCGCGTTCCGTCTCCTGACGGCCGTGCTGGCGTCGGCGGGTGTGGGGCTGGAACTGCTGCTGGGCAGCTCGGACCGGATCCTGAGCTACTTCGGAGTACAGGCGGCGATACTCCTCGCCCTGGTCAGCCTCGCCTCGGCCCGCCGGGCCTGGCTGGCGGGCCGTCCGCTGCCCTCGTCCCTGACCGGCGCTGCACTTCTCTACGCCGTGGTCTCGTCGCTGGTCTACCACCTGCTGCTGGGCCACACGACTCCCCCGTTCTCGATGACGGGCTCGACGCACCTTCCGGTGGCCTGGCACGGGCAGTGGCTGGCCCTGCAGCTCCTCTACACGGCGGCCCCCGCGGCAGCGCTCCTGGACTGGCTGATCCTCACACCCCCGGGCCGACTCCACCTCCGCCAGACGACGGCGTGGATGCTGTATCCCCTGGCCTACCTGGCCTTCACCCTCGTCCGGGCCGAGCTGGTCCTTCCCGGCACGCCGGGCCGCTACCTCTACCCCTTCCTGGACGCCGAGCAGCACAGCTACCGAGCCACCTTCGCCAACGCCCTCCTCATCGGCCTCGCCTGCTACGCCCTGGCAGTCCTCCTGGTAGCCCTGGACCACACCCGCCCGAACCCGGTCGGACGCCGCCCCTAAACCGGATTTCGTCTCCAGCCACCAGTGGGCTAAAGTAAACGACGTCGCCGCGACAAGCAGCAAAGCAGCGACACCGGGGTGTAGCGCAGCTTGGCAGCGCGCTTCGTTCGGGACGAAGAGGTCGTGGGTTCAAATCCCGCCACCCCGACGCTGAAGTACCAGGTCAGGGGCCTGATCCACTTGATGGATCAGGCCCCTGACTGGTTCCTGGAGATCGTTTGGGAGAAATCTGGGAGAAGATCTTGGTCGGCTTCTCCCGGGAGCAGTCTCCAGTGCCGCAGGAAGAGCGGCGCCTGCGCGCCCTCGGACCTGCGCGTTCGCGAATCCAGGGCTCGTGGCTGACCAGGAACACCGCGGCGGGCCGCCCCAACGGTCGTTAGGAACACCGCACATGGCAGGTCACCCCTCGACATCCCCCCACGACCATGCCCGTGCGCTCGCCCAGCGGGTACGGGCGTTGCGGGAGGACCGCGGGTGGACGCGGGAACGGCTGGCCAAGGAAGCGGGCATCGCCGTCGGAACGCTGGGCCGCCTGGAGAGCGAGGGAGCGATCCAGCCAGGTTTCTTCACGGTCGGCGCGGTCGCCGGGGCTCTTGCAGTCTCCCTCGATGATCTGTTCCGGGAGACCAGGGCCACCCCTGGCCTCTGGTCCGTCGGCTACGAGGGCCGGGACATCGACTCCTTCGTCGCCTCACTGCTCGACAGCCGCATTGATGTGGTGGCGGACGTTCGGCTCACGCCGATCAGTCGCAAGAAGGGCTTCAGCAAGACCCGCCTCGGGGTGGCGCTCGCCGAGGCCGGCATCGAGTACACCCACCTGCGTGGCCTGGGGAATCCCAAGGACAACCGGGAGCCGTTCTGGGACGGCCGCCTCGAAGTGGGCAGGGCGCGGTTCCGTGGGCTGCTGGCATCCGAGGAAGCCCAGTCCGATCTCGACCGCCTCGCCGAGCACGCCCGGCAGTTCCGGGTCGCGGTGCTGTGCTTCGAGAAGGACGAGAGCCGCTGCCACCGGCAGGTCGTCCTGGAGACCGTTCGAAAGCGGGCCGCCGTACCCGTAACACCCCTGGCCTGACTTTTCCCCTCCCCCGCGTACGCACCCTTGCCAGTGGCGCATGCCTCTCCTCCAATCGGATCGGGGAGAACTGCGGAGGGGGAGCCATGCGATCAGGGAACCGCCAGCGTGCAACCATCATGATCACGGTCAAGACGTATCCGGAGCTGTCGAACAAGTACCGCGAGACCAGTTGTGTGGCAGGCATACGCCTGGACCAGGGGGCACCGCAGCACGTACGCCTCTTCCCCGTGCCGTTCCGGCTCCTGGCCGAGGACGCCCAGTTCTCCAAGTACTCGATCATCGAGGTCGACGTCGAGCCGCACGGCAAGAAGGATCCCCGGCCCGAGAGCCTGCGTCCGGACCTCGACACGCTCAAGATCGTGGGTGCCATACCGTCGGGCGGCGACTGGAGACAGCGGTACAGGCACATCGAGCCACTGGTCTCGCCGTCCCTGTGCGCGATCAAGAGGGAGCAGCAGGAGCGTGGCACCTCGCTGGGCATCTTCCGCCCCACCGAGGTCAGCTTTCGGCTCACGGCGGCCGAACCCTGGTCGGAATCCAAGGCTGCACTCGCCGGCCAACTCGACCTCTTCGAGCAGGACCTGGCGCCGCTGGAATGGGTACCCCTGGACTTCCGCTACCGCTTCCGCTGCACGGACGAGGACTGCCCCACCCACGACATGGGACTGAAGGACTGGGAGGCCGGCGCTTCCTACCGCAAGTTCCTGCACAAGTACGGCGAGCGCGCTGTACAGGACAAGCTGCGGGAGACCTGGTACGACTCGATCTTCGCTCCCGACCGTGCCGTGCACTTCTTCGTCGGCAATATGGCGGCTCATCCTCGGACGTTCATGCTGCTGGGCCTGTTTTATCCGAAGGCGAATGTCATCCGGTTCGTCCAGGACAGCCTGTTCGGTGACTGACGCGAGGGTGTGACATGAGGCTGATCCTGTGGAGTGGACACCCTGACAATGGATCTTGATGGCTCAGGGAGGGATGTCCAGGTGGGACGCAAGTCTCCGTATTCGGAGGAGTTCCGGAAAGACGCTGTCGCGCTCTACCGCGCCGCCGCCGGGAAGCGGACGTACGCGGCGGTGGCCGCGGATCTCGGCATCACCGCGGAGTCGCTGCGGACGTGGGTCCGCAAGGACGAGGCCCAGGCCGCGTCCGGACACGGTGACGGGGGCGGGAGTGAGGCGGAGGAGCTGGCCCGGCTGCGGGCGGAGAACACTCGGCTGCTCAAGGCCGAGAAGGAGTGGCACCTGGAGCGCGAGATCCTGCGCCGGGCAGCCGCCTGTTTCGCTCGCGAGGTGAAGTGAGACCCCACCGCTGGGACTTCATCTCCGACAACCGCGCCGACTTCGGCGTCAAGCGGATCTGCCGGGTGCTCGGGACATCTCGCGCCGGCTACTACCGGCACTTGGCCACCGAGCAGGCCCGCGCCGAGCGCCAGGCCGAGGAGAAACGGACCGTGGCCGAGATCCGGGCCATCCACGCCGAGCACCATGGCGCTTACGGCGCTCCCCGCGTGCATGCCGAACTCCGTGCCCGCGGACACGGGATCAGCCGAAAGCGCGTCACCCGGCTGATGCGGATCAACCACATCGTCGGCCGGCACCTACGCAAGAAGAAGCGCACCACGATCGCGGACAGGACCGCGCCACCCGCGCCGGACCTGGTGATGCGCGATTTCACCGCGGACACGCTGAACACCAGGTGGTGCGGCGACATCACCTACATAGCCGTCGGCACGTCGTGGCTCTACCTCGCCACGGTGATCGACATCTGCTCGAGAAAGGTGGTGGGCTGGTCAATCGCCGACCACATGCGGACTTCCCTGGTCACCGACGCGATCGAGATGGCTGTGGCCACCCGCGGCGGCCGGGTCCATGGCGTCGTTTTTCACACCGACAGGGGCGCCCAGTACGGCGTGGCCGCCTTCGCCAAGGTCTGCCGCCGGCACGGCATCCGCCGCAGCATGGGCCGGGTCGGCTCGAGCTATGACAATGCCCTCGCCGAGTCGTTCTTCCAGGGCCTCAAGCGCGAATTGCTCCATGGCCGCCGCTGGACCTCGAAGGCGCAGACCCGGCTGGAGCTGTTCCGCTGGCTGTCGTACTACAACCGGCGCCGTCGGCACTCCGCGCTCGGCTACCTCACACCAGTCGAGTTCGAACAGCGTCTGATCGCATCACATACTCTGTCACTCGTCGCATGAAACCCGGTGTCTACTCCCGGGAATCAACCTCACGTGGACAACTACACGGAAATCTATGATCAGTTGAGAGACAGCGCCCTCGACCCGTCGGAGACTCGCACCCACATCGCACGCATCAGCAAGGAGCTCGAAGAGTGAGCACGCCCAGCATGGCCGCCCCGCACGACGTCACGACAGCCCAGTACGACGTCGATCTCCCGCACGCGCGGTGGCGGAAGAGCTCGTACAGCGGGGGTGCGAACGACTGCGTGGAAGTCGCGGAACTGGGCGAGCGCGCCGCAGTGCGCGACTCCAAGGACATCAGCCGTGGGCCGTTGCTGTTCTCGAAGGTGGCGGTGCGCGCGCTGGTCGGCGGAATCACCAGCGGGGCAACCAGTACGCGTCATGGCTGAGCAGCCAGCGAGGGAGTCGTGCGTCGCTCAGCAATGAAGCAACACGACCGGCGGGGGCTGGCGCCGGAGGAGCCCCCGCCGTGCAACGCGCGGCTGGAAGCCGCTCCCTCGGGCGGAGGGCAATCGACCGCACACTCGCGGGCAGAGCGTAGCGGGCGCGGCACTGCCGGATCGGCCGCCAGGTTGATGGTCTTCTGGGGAGGTTTCGGTGACCTGCGCCATCCGTCCCCGGCTGGGTGCTCGCCCAGTCTCCGTGCCCCTGGGAACTGCATCTATACCAAGGGGGCCAAGCGCGAGATGATGGCCAAGTGTCTGGACGTACGCAGAAGTGGATCGGGATCGGCTCCGGGAGCGCCATCGTCGTAGGTCTCGTGTCCTACTTCGCCATAGTCGGCCTGGATAAGGCGGACAAGCTGTCCAGTGTGCTCGGCCTGCTCCTCAGTATCGCCAGCTTCGTCATGGGGTGGCTCGGCTATGCCAGGGAGAATGAGGCTGGCCAGTCGGTCCAGAATGCATCGGTGGGCGGAGGCGTCACCCAGGTATCCGGCACTCAGGGCAACGTACGCATCCAGCGCCGGGGAGTGCCGACCAGCCCATCTTCAGGGCCTCCTTCACCCGGAGCAGGAGGAATTTCGGAAAGCGGGCAGGTCGTGGGCGGGAGTTCTGTCGGCGGCCATGTGGAGCAGGTTTCGGACACTGGCGGTGACGTGCACATCGAAGAGGAGCCGTGATCGAAGGGCTTCGCCGATTGGCAGCGCGGCTCTGGCGCACCGGATCTACCTCCCCTGGACCGGCATCGCAGCAGGTCAGCCATACGACGGTCCACGGCGATGTGGTCCAGATCAGCGGAGTGGGCGGTGACCTGAGCCTTTCCCTGGATAAGCGCCTCCTGGCAACGGCTCTGGCACCAAACCTAGATCCTGCTGGAACGCTTGCTGCGCTCAGTGCGACGGTAAAACCGTTCATCCGGCGAGCACAGAGTGCGCAGCCTGTGTTTGGTATGGCTTCACGCCCTGATACCGACAACCTCCTAGCCCGGCTCTTGACCCCGGAGTGTCCGCAAGTCGTGGTGTGTGAGGGTGGAGCGGGCCTGGGCAAGTCCGCCGTGGTCGCAGACGTTCTCGCGAAGCTCACAACCCGTGGGTGGATCGCTGTCGCCCTATCGATGGACGCTGTCAAAGCAGAGACACAGACAGCCGCAGCTTTGGGCGCGCAGCAGGTCGGTCCGGTGGTCTCCCCCGCCCAGATGCTCATGAGTGCCTCCGAGGGAAGGCCAGCCATCCTGGTGGTGGACCAACTGGACGCCGTAAGCACCTACAGCGGGCGGATGCCCGACGCCTACGAAGCCGTCGATGAGATGCTCGGCGAACTCTCCGCGGCCTCGAACGTGAAGGTGCTCCTGGCGGCCCGCACCGTCGACATCGGCAAGGACCCGAGGCTGTCAGGACTCGTCGCCCAGCAAAGCCGAGTGGAGCGTTTTCCGGTGCAGGCTCTGAGCGACGCGGCGGTCCAGGACGCCCTCGCAGCAACCGGGATCACCACAGGGCAGGTGGGACCGGTCACACTCGGGTTGCTGAGAGTGCCCCTCAACTTCTCGGTCTTCAGCAGGCTGTCCCCTGCAGCCAGAACCGCGCCGTATCGCACCTTGCAGGAGTTGTACGTGCGGTACACCGAAGAGCAGCGCACCGCGATCGAAGAGCAGATCGGACCCGGTGTGTGGAAAGGCATCACGGGCTCCCTCGTTGCTTGGATGAGCCGGAACGAGACCCTCACCGCACCAACAGGGTCTCTAGAGGACTACGCCCAAGCCCATGTCGGTGTCCTGGAATCGGCTGGCGTCCTGGTCCGCTCAAGCCTCGACCGGATCGGCTTCTTCCACGAGACCTACTTCGACTTCCTCTTTGCGCGAGCCTTCATTGCCTCCGGCGGAGATGTCCACGGCTTCCTCGCCGAGTCCGGCCAGCACCTCTTCCGGAGAGCTCAAACGAGACAACTCCTCGAGTACCTGTTGGCCGACGACAATCGCCGTCAGTTCCACCGCGTTGTTATCCAACTCCTGACCTCACAAGACATACGCCCCCACCTGAGGGACGTCGTTCTCACCGTTCTGCAGCAGATGGAAGCGCGCGCGGAAGACTGGCAAGCCGTAGAAGCCCTCGCCTGGGACTCGACACTGGTGGCCAGCAGAATCCGGGGACTCCTTTCTGCGCCAAAGTGGTTCGACGCCTCTGACCACGATGACCGGTGGGAAGGCTGGCTGCGAGCGGAGCCTCGACGCAGCCTCATTCAGCCGGTCCTGCTCGTTGCGGCGCGGCAGCGACCCCAACGCGCCGAAGAACTGCTCCGCCCCTACCTCGGCGCGTCTCCGGAATGGGACCGGTACCTCGCGTCGCTGGTCCACTGGTCACTCACCCCCGAAATGGCTGACTTTGCAGCAGAGGCCATCACCCGGGGCCTTCTGGACGAAGTGCAACCAACGGTTGCGGTGAACAGCGACTTCTGGTCCCTTCTCCATCCGTTGGCAAGCACCGCCCCGGAAGCCACCGCGCGACTGATCGGCGCCTACCTCCGGCGCCACCGCCACCGGGCAGAGGAGGACGGCGCCGGCGACCCCTTCGATGCCGGGAACCTGACCACCCATTCACAGAGCGCCCACTTCGTCCTGACCACCACCGCCCACGGGGCTCCCCGGGTCTTCACGGAGGAAGTCCTGGACTTCGTGATCACCGTCGCGAGCGCCAGTGTGGGGCAACGAAGCCGACCCTACGCATCGGGCGGGCGGTGGTCCTTGCAGCACGCAGGCGGCTACAGCGTGGACACCGCCCTGTTCCAAGCCCTGGACGCAGCCCTGCAATCTCTCGCGAACGCCGAGCCAGCCAGTGCACGCACGTTCCTCGAGCAGCTCACCGCCTTGGACGCGCCCGCCCTGGAGCTCCGCTTCCTCGCCTGCCGACTGCACACAGCGCTCGGCAACAACGACGAGGCCATTGCATGGCTGCTGGCCGCTGAGGAGAATCTCCGGCTCGGGTACCTGGACACTACGCGTTGGGCGTCACGCGGGCTCATCGCCGCGGCGACGGTCAACTGCAGCGTCGAGGCGTTGGAAAACCTGGTTTCGGCCCTCATGGACTACTACTCCAGATGGGAGCGCAGCGTCGAAGGACGGAGATGGTGGGGGCTGGCCCAGTACGAACTCCTCTCGGCAGTAGACGAGACAAGGAGAAGCCCCGCCGTCCAGCGCCGGCTCGCTGAATGGCAGCGGAAGTTTCCAGATTGGTCGCCCCAACCTCCCAAAGAACTCAGAGCAAGCGGCATCGGTTCCCCCATCCCAGCAGGCAAAGCCCAGCTCATGACCGATCACCAGTGGCGACTCGCTCTCGCCAAGCACGCGTCTCCCGAGATAGAACGGCACTGGTTGACAGGCGGAGCAGACGAGCTGGCCCAGGTCCTCGGAGAGCGAGCACAACAGGAACCCGAACGGTTCACACGTCTCGCCCTGAGTCTCGACGCATCATTCCCGGCCTGCTATCTCGACGCCGTCATCCGAAACGCGGGCCCTCGCCTGGATCCCGCGCTGTGGGGGCAGTTGTGTGTCCACGCCCGTTCCATCGCAGGTGAGGCTGTCACGTACGCCATCTGCCATGTCATACAGACCATTCCGGCGCTCTGCGACCCTGAGGTCATCACCGTTCTACAGCAATGTGCAGGCGATCTGGACGCCCATCTCGCAGAGACAAGCTCGGTTGCGCACTCGAACGTGCCTGACCGCGTGCTGACAGCGGGGCTCAACTCCAACCGGGGCCAGACCGCCCTCGCGGTCGCGGCGCTTCTTTTTCACAGCGACCAATACCTACCGACGCTGGCTACCCTCACCGATCAGCTGGCCAAGGACCGCAGCGTCGCCGTCCGCAGCTGTGCAGCAGACGCCGTCCGCGCTCTAATGACTCGCGACATTCTTCGTGCCTTGAACGCGGCAGACCAGCTCTTCGCGACGTCCGATGAAGCCATCTACAGCGCCACCACGGCACAGCACCTGCTGATCGCAGTCCTGTCCAAAGACCCAGCCCGATTCGCCCCGATACTGGCCCGGGCGCTTCAAACGGCCGACGAATCGGCAACCGGTGCTGGCCGAGTCTGGGGCGTCGCCATACTTCGCGGAGCGCAACTCGACAACGTCCCCACCAGCTTCCAAGAGCTCTCCCCTCGCGCCAGGCAAGGGGCAGCCGAAGTACTCTCGGGCAATCTTGCGGACAGTCACACAGTGATACCTGCGCTTTTCAACGACGCGGATACTGCCGTACGCGAAAAGGCGTCTCATGCTCTCGGTGAGATCGACCGCCTCGCGCCGGGGCAGGCCGACGACCTGATCCTGGCATTCACCTCAAGTTCCGCCTTCGCAGACCACTACGGCCAACTCCTCACAGGACTCCACCACCACCAAGGCCCCCTCCCGAGCAAGGCCGTCGACGCCTGCGAAGGAGTCATTTCCATGCTCGGAACATCAAGGAGCGACATCCGAACCCACCGCGGCGCAGTGGGCTACAACCTGGTCCCCGTCGTCCTGCGGCTCTACCGCCAGGGCACCCACGACCAACGCATCCGATGCCTTGACATAATCGACAAACTCGTCGAAGCCGGCGCCTACGGACTCGACGCCCTCGAAACCGAACGCTGACACCGATCGCGGCGGAGGATCGCGCCGCAACGAATGACCAGGCCACGACGCTCCTGGACCGTAGGCCGGGTGAGGTCGACGCCTTCGACCATGTGGTCGGGGCGAGTGTCAAGGTGCCCTCTGGGCGTGTGGCCATCCTTGGCTGCACCAACTATCTACCGGATGCCGCGTGATTCGAGGTCCCCAAGAGTCTCATGTGCGTTCGCGCCGCGCGCGAACCTGGCCAATGTCCGCCAGCCGGGCGAGGAGGGCTCCGACGCTCCGGAGGCCGTCGAGCAGATTCACCTCCAGATCTGGCCCGCTCATCACGCTGCGCCGGCCGTGATCAAGCGATGGAGGACCGCTGGCTGACCCGTTGGAGGGTTGCAGTTTGGGTTGCATTCAGCCCCGTTCATAGGCGTCCAAGCGCCTCCGTGGCAGCTCCTGCGTCGCAGGTCAGGACGGTGACGAACCCGCCTGGACCCCCGGACGAACATTTGGAAAGCGTGTTGGGGGCAACCTCTCACGAGTTCGAATCTCGTATCCTCGCTGCCGCCTGGGCCCTCGGCCTCGGCAGCGCAGGCCAGACCCTCGGCCGCAACCTGTACACGACCCTCGCCAGCCGCATCGGCATCACCAGCCGCACCGTCGCCCTGATCACGCTCGGCGGGGTGACGACCGCCGCGTTCGCAATGGTCTCCGGCCCCTTCCCACCCCTCGTGGGCATTGCGATCGCAGCTGGCGCGGTGCGCGGCAACCTCACCCTGCTCCAAGCCACCGCCATAACCGACCGCCGGGGCACCACCCACTACGGGCGCCTGTCCGGGCTACTGGCCGCGCCTGCCACCATCGCGTCTGCCCTGGCGCCGTTCGCGGGAGCCGCGCTGGCCGACCCGCTCGGCGGTTACCCCGGCCTGTTCGCCGTGCTCGTACTGGTCTCCGCCGCAGCGGCTCTCTTCGCGGGAAGGACGCCGCACCATCCACAGCACCACGGCAGGACACCCACGAGCCCGCAGGGGGTGCAGGGAAGGGCATGGAGTACCGGATGCCCTCGTCCACCACCTCGCGCGTGAGACTCCCGCGTAGCACCGCAGCGGCCTCCATGAGCCAGGTTCGACCGTTTCCGCCGAATCCCGTCTGTCGAGGCGTACAGTCCGATGCCGTAGCACGCCAAGAGCGCCCAAGTCTTCTCTTCTTCTCCGCACAGGAGTTGCAAATGAGTGGTGACCCGTTACCTTCCGACTCGGTGTCTCTCTCGCCCGAAGCCTCCCAGGGCATGACCAGCCAGGAGATGGACGAGGCCCTGTCGGCCATGGCTCGGGGTTCGTCCTTGTTGCTCCGGGAATGCGAATCCGAGCGGCGGCGGATGGAGGAGCTGAACGCACTCAGTGAGGCTGCCATCGAGCGCCGCATCGAAGACCAGGGATCGGTTTACGAAGCGGACTCCGTGCTGCTCTCGGTTCGCTCGGCGCTGGCCACCAGTTGCGCCAAGGGACACCGGGACGCTGCACGAGAGTTTGTCTGTTGGTGGCTGGACGCGGCCCTAGCGGCCTGGAAGTCTGCCGTCCAGGGGACACCATTGCTTTACGCCCGAGTGAGTGCAGCCGCGCCGAACACCCTGATGACCGACGACGATCTGGCAGTGCTGCCAAAAGCTGACGAGCGGACCCGCCAATTAGTGGAGCTAGGCGCGTTCTTGGGTCCGGGTCCGGTATCCGACTACGACGATGGCCTCGCAGCCATGACCGCCGATCTGGCGGCCCGCTCGGGACTGCTAGTCGGGCAGGACGAGGCAGGCAATATCAGGCTGTTGGATGGCGCCGATCCGGAGGCGCGGCGTCGTCGCCTTTGGGGAGACTTCTGGCTTGAGCACGGCATCCCGGCACTACCCGAGCCGGACGAACTTGATCTACTCCTCGACCGTGGACCCGGCGAGGTTGCAGGCCGCTTGCGGAGCGCCGTTCAGGCAGTGATCCAAGCGACAATGGCCGGATCGCGCATAGCCGAGATGGAAAGCCACGAAGCTCCATGGACGCCCGCAGAGGTGGAGGAGTACGACCGCCTCTCCGATCAGTTGAGCCTCCTGACGAATCTCCTCGCCGATCTCGCACAGGCCATCACGGACAACCTGCCCGCGATCCGGACCACCGCGCCGGCAGCCATAGAGGCGACGGCAACAGAGCCGCGCGGCCCAGCAGGCTAACGTCCATCGACAGAACTCAGGAAGGTTGCAGCACCTCCCCGCACCCTGCCGTAGCGTAGCCTCACGATCACCGCGGGATGGGGGCCATGGAACCGAGAAGTGCTGCCGCTGCCGGGAAGGACTTCCCGTACACGCTGGACACCACGTGCTACATCGAGGTCCACGAGGACGGCCGAGTCACTCAGGGCGCGGGGCCCGATGCCTATCAACGGGCGGTCGCCGGAGAATCCCGACTCTTCGCTGTCTGGCCCGGGCAGTGGCGAAGCGACCTCTTCGTCATCGACGACCTTGACGAGTTCGCGCGGGCTCACGGCATCGTCCACGACAAGGAACGAACTGGCCTTGCCGACCACGTCCACGACGTCCACTGGAGCCTGGCGGACCGGGAGCAGAATCCCCGCAGCCAGTACGTGAGCATTGATCTACGCCTCGCCTGCGGATGTTCTGTTAAGGACCGTCGCACCTTCGCTGCGCAGATGCGAGAGCAACGCGGTTGGGACCTGGCGGTCAGCGGCGGCTGGGGTTACCACACGGACGCGAACGGCACCACGTACACGTTCCGAGCCCGGCGCAAGAGCCTCAGTTCCTGAGTTACCACGGCAGCGAATGTGCTTCTGTGAAGTGCGATGTGATCGCGATGGCGCCGCAACTGCTCGGCCCGTTGGGAGAAGTCTGGGAGAAGATCTTCTCCCAGAGCCCCTGCGGGACCCTACCAAACCTACCGAGACCAACGCCCTGAGCTGTGCAGACGTCATCACTTACAGGTAGGCAGCCTACGTACCCTTCGTTCGGGACGAAGAGGTCGTGGGTTCAAATCCCGCCACCCCGACAGCCAAAACAGCAAACCAGGCACCTGCTCACGCGAGTAGGTGCCTGGTCTGTTTGGGGCTGCGCGTCTATCTGCGTGACTATCGCTTCCCGGGTGTCTGCTGCCGTTGCGGATCGGCGCCCAAGATCCCGTCCATGACCACCGCGCCAGTCTGGACCACGGGCCGGATCTGCTTCCGATAGACCTCCTCGGCCACGGCCGTACCCGAATGGCCGACAAGCCGGAAGATCTCCTCCAGCGGGACACCCTGGCCGGAGAGCAGCGACACGAAGCCGTGCCGGGGCTCCCGAGGCGTCTACTCGTCGGCGTTGATCCCGTCGACGCCCTTGAGCGCCTGGCGGAAGGCGCGCGGCGAACCGAGGAGACGACGAGCCCGTGTTCCTCCCGTGCGTCGTCGGCGGCGAGCCGGTCCCAGCCCTGATCTTCGAGCTGCTGCCAGAGAGCTTCGACGCAGCGCGCCGGCAGGGCGAGGGTGCGCCGGGACTTCCGGGTCCTGGTGTCCCCCCGTCGAACCGAGCGCCACACGGCGATGTGCGGAGGCTGCGGCGGAGGATCTGGTTGGGCCGAGGGCAGACGGGGTGGGAGCTGAGGAGGGCGGCTGAGGTAGGTGGGCAGGATCGGGGTTCTGACTCCGCTCTCGGTGGAGCAATGGCGTTGGCGACTTGCGCCCAGCGGGAAATCAGCCGCAACCGAGGTAGGGGACGCAGTTGTCCGGCTCCAATACCGGCTCGACCCATGCGGCGTGTGAGAACACCGTGCGCCATGTGAGCTTGCCGCCCGTGCCGTCAGCAAGTTGTGTCCGAATGCGTGGCGTAAAGCGGATCCGGTATCGCAGGCCCTCCCCTCGACGATGCCGCAGTCCCCGTCATCGGGGTTTGCCGGCTCCAGGGCCACGTCGTTCGTTCCTCCATCAGTTCGCAGGATCAGGGCAGACCAGTCGCCGCACCTTGGTCCCGGCGAGCATCACAGGAATGTGCAGGTCCCTGGTCCGCCGGGTCAGCGCCCTCCGCGTACGCGGTCTTCCAAACTGATGCTCCTGGGTCACATGGGCGTGCGCGGACCAGGGATGACATAGGGTCGAAACATGGTGCAAATCAGTGATGTTGCCAAGATCCGACAGCGGTGGATCGACGCCGGAAGCCCGGCATGCGAGCGCCATAATCTCGATCAGGAGTTCCGCCTGGGCGCACGCGACACCGACTGGGCCTGTCTGAACTGCGGCCAGGAGTTCGGTCGACAGGAAGCCCGCGCCATGCGCGAGGCCGCGGGCAGCTGAGGACACGGGGCCGCCCTCGGACCGCCTCCGGGCCGTCCGAGGGTGGCCGACAACGACCGACGTCGACAGCCGCCGCCAGTTCTCCCCCACCCCGGACGTAAGTTGAGGCAGGTCGAGCCCCCCGCAAAGAGGTGGACGTGCCAAGGGTGACCATGGCCCGGATTCGAACCGGGGTTTCCGCATCGGGGCGCACCCGCGTACGCCGTCCTAGGCGTATTGATCACGAGCGTTGTCAACGGTCGCTGGGCTTGATCATGGCGAAGACCTCCGATGTGGTGGAGCTGTCTAGGAACACACCGCACGGAGGGGGTGCGGCTGGTCCATCACCGTGTTGCGGGCCGAGCGGGCCTCGTCGTGCGCCACGTTCTCGGCGGTGACGACCGGTCCGCGCAGCGCCGTTCGTCTCCCCTGCCGCGTATGCCGTCCGTGGCGGAGGTCCCGACCACGTACGACCATGTACTGGACGCATCCCCGACAGGGGCATGAGCGGTGGGCATCAGGGCGTCCTGGAGTGTCGCCGGTGCCACAAACCCGCTTGCTCCTGTGTCGGAGGCAGGCACTAGAGTTCGATCCGTTGCGTGATGATCACGGCAACCGTACAGAGAGCGCGGCCGGCCTCCGGACATCGGGGCAGCGTGGCTGCGCCATTCCCGTGGGGGGAATCCAGCAGTGAGAACACGCTCTTTGGTGTCGGCGGCCGTTTCCGCCGCGCTGGGCGCCGCGCTCCTCGCCGCGCCGACGCTGGCGTACGCGGACGGCGGCCCCGGCCAGGACCCGGCGGCCGCCGCGACCACGAACCCGACGACCGATCCGACGCCGGCGGACACGCCCACCGGCACCCCGCCCGGCACGCCTTCGGACACGCCCACCGGCGCCCCGTCCGGCACGCCTTCGGACACCCCGCCGCCGTCCGACCCGCCCACCGGCGAACCCTCAGACACCCCGACCTCCGCCGGTGCGACCCCGTCCGACCCGACGTCCGGCGACCCGACGCCCGACCCGAGCAGCCACGCGCCTGCGGACGGCACCGGCGCACCGGTGTTCGGCAACGTCGGCTCCGACCCGTCCGACACCGGCTTCCTGACGGTCGCCGTCTCCTCCGATTCGGCGATCACCGAGGTGTCCGCGGACCTGACGGAGCTGCACGGAACGGCCCCGGCGACCGTCGCGGTCACCGGCTTCACGCTTGTCTCCGGCACGCCGCAGGACGGCGTCTGGCGCTCGCCGCGCATGTCCCAACTGCCGTCCTACGGCAGCTACGACGTGACGGTCAGCGCCCAGGACAGCGACGGCGACAACACCACGTCGGCGCACGCCACCACCGTGGACGTCGAGCCGAAGCCGGTCTTCGCCGACCGCAGCATCGGCCCCGCCGCGCTGGACGTGGAACACACGCGCGTCACGCTCAGCGGCCGCATCTCCCTCTTCGACCCGATCACCGGCGACACCTCGCCGCTGGGCGGCCAGGCACTGAGTGTGGTGGCCGAGTACGCCTACACCGCCGTCACCGCCGCCGACGGCAGTTACGCCATCGACGTGGCACCGAAGCTGAACGGCGACAACGCCACCTCCGTGCCGGTCTCCCTCTCCTTCTGGCTCGCCAACCCCGACGGCACGAACACCTATGTGCTCGTCGACAGCAAGACCCTGCCGGTCGTGGTCAGCCCGAGCCGGATTCGGCTGGACCACTCCAGCGTCCAGATCAAGTTCGGCGCCAAGGCGTCCTCGTCCGGTGTCGTGGAGTATCTGTACGGTGGCACCTGGCACCCGGCCAAGGGCGTCGCGCTCGACATGGGTTACTACGCCACGACGACCAGCGGTGCCGGCGGGCGCTTCACGCTCACCGACCCGTACATCCCGTACGACGACACCACGTTCACGGTCGAGACCAGCTCCGACAGCTACCTGGCCGACCCGTATCTGACGCCCTCGCACGCGCAGTTCAAGGTCGACGTCGTCAACAAGACGAGCATCTGCTTCTGTTCGAGCTGGATCGACGAATACTCCGACCTGCACATCCAGGGCAGCATGACCGCCAGCAACGGCAAGGTGCCGCCGAACCACAAGCTGTACCTCCAGCAGTCGGCCGACGGCAAGACCGGCTGGAAGTCGCTCGGCTGGTTCACCACGAAGTCCGACGGCACCTTCAACCTCGACGGGTACGTGGCCGTGCCGAAGGGCTACTGGCGGCTGTACTCCGCGGGCTCGTCGGACTACCAGCCCGGCTACTCCAACTCCGTGCACTTCAACCGCACCGCCACCAGGATCTCGGGCTTCAACGCCGGTCCGGAGCCGGTGCGCAAGGGTCACACCGTGACCACCACCGGCACCTTGCAGCGGCTGAGCGGCACGAAGTGGGTGGCGTTCGGCAAGCAGCGCGTCTACATCCTCTTCCAGGCCAAGGGCAAGAAGTCCTGGACGCAGATGGGCTCCGTCAAGGCCGACTCGCACGGCCGCTTCACCGCCCGCTTCACCGCGAAGCAGGACGGCACGTGGGTCGGCGTCTACCTCGCGTCCGGCTCCTACGTGGACGCCGAGAGCTACCACGACTACGTGGACGTGCGCTGAACAGCCCTCTGTCTCGACCACCACGAAGGGCGCCCCGGGAACCTCCGGGGCGCCCTTCACCTTCATGTCGTTCTGGCCGCGTCCCAGCGTCCCGGGCGGACCGCGCGCGGACCGCCACCGAGCCGTCTCCGGCCGGGTCCTCTGCGCGGCTTCCCCTCGCCTGGTCGATCACCGCATGCGAGTCGCCCGAGATCATCCGGAGCCGCGGCCCGGGTGATCGGGTCACGACAGGGTGCCCTCATGGCAGACCCTGCGGGCGACCTCGCGGAGCTTGATGTTGTTGGCCTGCGAGTAGCGGCGCAGGACGTTGAACGCCTCCTCCTCGGTGAGGCGGTGGCTGCCCATGATGATGCCCATGGCCTCGCCGATGGTGTGACGGGTGGCGAGGGCCTGTTCCAGCTGGGCATGGGTGCGGGCGGCCGAGAACGCGACCGCCGCGTGGGAGGCCAGCAGCCAGCCGGCCAGTTCACTGGGCTCGGTGAACGCGCCGGGCTTGCGGGAGTAGAGGTTGAGCGCGCCGAAGTCCTCCTCCTCGGTGAACAGGAGGAAGCCCATCATGCTGCCGACGCCGAGCCTGTGTGCCTGGGGGGCGTAGGCGGGCCAGCGCTGCTGCTCGGCGGTGAGGTCGGCGATCCGGAAGACCCGCTCGCCCTGCGAACTGTGAGCGGCGTCGAAGCACGGTCCCTCCCCCATCCGCTGCTGCAGCCGGTCGCTGTCGACGACCAGCCGGTCGGTGGCGGCGAGGGTCTTCACCTGCGTGTCGTGCAGCACGAGGATGCCTGCCGCGTCACAGCCGTCGACCAGTTCGGTGGCCGACGAGGTGATCCGCCGCATCGTGGCATCGACCGAGTCCTGCGCCAGCAGATCCCGCGCCAGGGACGCCATCTGCTCCGCGAACCGTCGCCAGTCCACGTGGCCCTCCGCCATTCGTCACGTCCGGGACAAACCTCGTACCCAGCTTTCCACGCGCGACGCGCGCTCGCTTCGCGGACGGATACCCGTGGTGGTCCGGAGCTGACTCCGGGTCGCAACTCCCCAGGGCCCCTCCCTCCAGGCCCCTGCGGGATGGGCACGGGCCTGGAAGGAGTCTTCCGGCGAATGGGGAGTCAGCCGCTGTTCAAGCGGCTGCGCAGCAGTGCCTTGCCCATTTCCGCGCCCTTGCGGCTGTCGGCCTGTGCCTTGGTGAACAGCTCGACCAGTTGCGCGTCCTTCGCCTGCTCGGCGTCCTTGATGAAGGTGTCCAGCCGGAGGGCGTTCTCCAGGCAGCTTTCGACGTACCAGAGAAGGTTGTAGTCCTTGTCCTGCGTTCCGGTGATGTTTCCGGTCTCCGTGGCGCTGGCCATCGTCGCATCACTCCGTTCCGCTGTGTCGAAGCGGGCGCTCGGCCCGCTGACGTCGTCTTCCGGACGGCTCGTCGAGTACCCCGGAGGGCCACGACGCACCGCCGGATGTCGGATGTCGCATGGCGGATGTCGGAGTGGGGCGGGACGCGGCTGCTCGGCGAGGCGATCCCGCGCCGGCTTCCGGGTGTCACCTCGTCGTGGCGGGAACCCGGCGTCCGGGAACGTCGAGACAGGGGTACGGCCATGAAGGACGCCGACGCAGGAAGCCGGGAATCGTACTGGCTGGAGACCGCTCCGCCCGGCGAGCCCGCCCCGCCACCGTCCGGTGACCTCTCCGTCGAGGTCGCCGTGATCGGGGGCGGCATCGCCGGGCTCAGTACGGCCTGGGAGCTGGTCCGGCAGGGCCGTGAGGTGGCCGTGCTGGAGGCCGGGCGGCTGGCCGCCGGCGTGACGGGCCACACCACGGCCAAGCTGACCGCCCTGCACACCCTGGTCTACGACCACCTGCGCCGGACCCGCGGCCCCGAGGGTGCGCGGCTCTACGCGCGGTCGCAGAACGAGGCGATCCGGCATGCCGCCGGGATCGTGGCGGAGCTGGGCATCGAGTGCGAGTGGGAGGAAGCGGCGGCGTACACGTACGCGCGGAACCCCGCACGGGCGGCGGAGCTGCGGGCGGAGGCGCGGGCGGCGCGGGAGGCGGGGCTGCCGGCCGAGTTCGTCACCGAGACGGAGCTGCCGTTCTCGGTGGCCGGTGCGGTCCGGGTGACCGGGCAGGCCCAGTTCCATCCCCGCAAGTACCTGCTGGCGCTCGCGGACGACCTGCGCCGGCGCGGCGGCACGGTGTACGAGGGGACGCGGGTCGTGGGCCTCGCCGAGGGAGAGCCCTGTGTGCTGGAGACGGACGCGGGGGTGTCGGTGCGTGCCGAGGAGGTCGTCGTCGCCACGCACTACCCGATCTTCGACCGGGCGCTGCTGTTCACCCGGCTCTCCCCGCGCCGCGAGCTGGTCGTGGCCGGGACCGTCGACGCGGCCCTGGCTCCGCGCGGCATGTACATCACGCCCGAGCAGGGCACCCGGTCCGTGCGCAGCGCCCCCCACGGGGACGGCGAACGCCTGCTGGTCGTCACCGGCGAGCACTTCACGCCCGGCACCGCCGATACCGAGGAGCGCTTCGCCCGGCTCTCCGCGTGGGCCTGCGACCAGTTCCCGGGGCTCAGGCTCACCCATCGCTGGGCCACCCAGGACAACGACTCCACCGACTCCGTGCCCCTGGTCGGACCGCTCCACCCCGGTAGCCGTCACGTCTACGTGGCCACCGGGTTCGGCGGCTGGGGCCTGAGCGGCGGCATCATGGCGGGCCGCCTGATCAGCGACCTCGTCGGCGGTCGCGAGGTGGACTGGGCAGGTCTGTACGACCCGCGCCGCCTGGGTCCGGTGGTCCGCGAGGGCGTGTCGTTCCTCAAGCACCAGGCTCAGGTCGCCCGGCACTTCATCGGGGACCGGCTGCAGGCCCTGACCGAGACCCGGCCGGAGGACATCGCGCCGGGCGACGGCGCCGTGGTGCGGCTCGGCGGACATCAGTGCGCCGTCCACCGCGACGCCGGCGGGCAGCTCCAGGCCGTGTCCGCCGCCTGCACCCACCTCGGCTGCCTCGTCGCCTTCAACCGCGCCGAACAGGCATGGGAGTGCCCGTGCCACGGCTCACGCTTCGCCCCGGACGGCCGGATCCTCCAGGGGCCCGCCGTGAGGCCGCTGCAGAAGCGCGACCTGTGAGGGGCGCGAGGTTTCCGGGCCGGGCGGACGGAAACCCGGTCGGCGCACCAGTGACACCCAGCGGCCCCGGCATCGGAGCAACGAGCAACGGAGCACTCGTGAAAGCACACGTCATTCACCGGGGGGCCTGCGGAGCGGAGACGGACGTCCGGCCGAGGGACTGGTGGTGACCCGTGCCGAACACTCCTGACCGCCCCTGCCGCATCCGCGTCCAGCGCGACGGGCCCCTCCTCGTCGAGGGTCCGGTCGAGGTCGTGGACGAGGACGGCCGGGTGACGGCGTCGACGCGTTTCATGGTGGCCGTCTGCACCTGCCGCCGCAGCCGGATCTTCCCCTGGTGCGACACCAGCCACCGCTGCCGCGGCAAGCGACCCGGCGAAGGCGGTACCCCGTGACCCGTCGCCTCGCCCCGGCCCTGCCCGCACCACGCGGTCCCCTGTCGGCAGCCGTCCTGGAGGCCCTGGGCGGCACGGATCCGGCGGGCGCCCCGTCCCCGGCGCACGCCTCGCCGTACGGCGACGATCTCCAGCTCGCCCTCTACGTCCTCTACGAGCTGCACTACGAGGGCTTCGAGGGCGTGCCCGACGACCTGGAGTGGGACAGCGCGCTGCTGACCGTCCGCGCTGCGCTGGAGGACCGTTTCCTGTCCGCGCTCCGCGCCGACGCGCCCGTGGACGCCACCGACACCGCCGCGCGGGCCCTGGACGAGCTCCAGGTCGAGCCGGCCGCGGATCCCGGGGACAGCGTCTCCCACTACCTCCAGGCCGAGGGCACCCGCCGGCACCTGCGGGAGTACGCCGCGCTGCGCTCGCTCTACCACCTCAAGGAGGCCGACCCGCACGCCTGGGTCATCCCCCGGCTGCGCGGGCGGGCCAAGGCGGCCATGGTCGCCGTCGAGTACGACGAGTTCGGCGCCGGCCGCGCCGACGAGATCCACGCGGAGCTCTTCGCCGCCCTCATGGCGGACCTCGGCCTGGACACGGCGTACGGCAGGTACGTCGACGCCGCGCCTGCCGAGGCGCTCGCCACCGTCAACCTGATGTCCCTGCTCGGTCTGCACCGCTCGCTGCGCGCCGCACTCGTCGGGCACTTCGCCGCCGTCGAGGTGACCTCGTCCCCGGCCTCGCGCCGCCTGGCCGAGGCGATGCGCCGGACCGGGGCGGGACCCGCGGCCGTGCGGTTCTACACCGAACACGTCGAGGCGGACGCCGTCCACGAACAGGTCGTACGCCACGACGTGGTCGGCGGGCTCCTGGAGAGCGAGCCGCACCTGGAGGCCGACGTGGTCTTCGGGATCCGCGCGACCGCCTGCCTGGAGGATCGGCTCGCCGCCAGGCTCCTCACCCCTTGGCGCGCGGGAGCCACGGCGCTGCGGGCGGACGGGTGCCCAGGCTCGTAACACCGCGGGTGGCCCCGTGCGCCCGGGGTGTCCGCCTCCTTCGGCGGGCCCGGACCACGTTTCCCGCCCTGCCCACTGGACACTCGGGACCAGAAGGAGAACGGGGGCATGACGGTGAACCCGACCTCAACAGACATGACCGAGAAGGAAGATGAGCTTGCCGTGACTGCGGAAGTCAGCACCCCGACCGTCGCTCGCCGCCCCGAAACGGGCTGGGCGAGGGCACGCCGCCTGCGCGGGCGGGGCATACGCACCTGTCTGCGCCCGACGCTCGACGACAACGCGGGACACATGCGACAGGAAGACGACTGGAACGTCGTACGGGGCGAGGACTGACCACCGGCACAGCAGGGAGACGCGGAGAAGCGACGGGGCACGGCCCGGGCGAGTGCTTCCGGACGCGGCGCACTCGGTGACGCGGCTCAGCCTGCCCTGAGCTACGCCTCGGCGCTGCCGTCGCGCAGGGAACGGATCATGCTCTGCAGGCTCCGGAACGCGTCCGACTGCTCGGTCTCGGTCATGCCGGCCAGCATTTTGACCTCGACGGCACGGACGGCCGCGCTCGCCTTCTCCAGGCTCTGCCGGCCGCGAGGCGTGAGCCGGGCGGGAAGCGCCTTCCCGACGGGCGCCTCCGTGGGCCTGGTCACGTAGCCGTCTCGTTCCAGGGCCTGGAGCAGCACGTTCATCGACTGCCGTGTCACGAACGCGCCACGCGCGAGCTCGGAGTTGGACAAGCCCGGCCGTTGCGCCAGCAGTTCGAGGCAGGAGTAGTGCGTCACGCTCATCCCGAGTGGCCGCAGCACCTCCTCCATGGCCGCGCGCAGAACACTCGAAGCCTCTTTCAGCAGGTAGCCCAGAGATTTGTCCAGGTCGACACCGGCACCCTTTTGACTCATGTCAGAAGTCTGACATACATTCCTCCGTGTCAGGAATCTGACACACAGAGGAGGAGTCTCACCATGCCCGCCACCGGCCCCGACTTCGTCTCCCTCCAGGTGCGCGACCTCGACGTCTCGCAGGCGTTCTACGAGCGGTACCTCGGCCTCGTCCGGTCGCCCGCCGGGCCTGCGCACGCCGTCGTCTTCGAGACCAGGCCGATCGCGTTCGCGCTCCGCGACGTCGTCCCCGGCACCGATCTCGCATCCGTCGCCCAGCCCGGCATCGGTGCCGCGATCTGGCTCCACGCCACCGACGTCCAGGCCATCCACGACACACTCGCCGCCGACGGCCACACCATCGTCTCCGCACCGATCGACGGCCCCTTCGGCCGCACGTTCACCTTCGCCGACCCCGACGGCTACCAGGTCACCCTCCACGACCGCACCTGACAGGCCGCCCCGGAGACCGTCGGTCAGCGCCTCGTTCAGCGGCGCGTCAGGGCCTGGCGCAGCACGTCGTACACGTAGGTGTTGGGGTGCTTGCCGGAGAAGCGGTCGGACAGCGGGCCGGCCGCGGTCACCGGGACGTCCACACCGGTGTGCCCGGACGTGGTCCAGTCGATGGAGAAGCTCTTGTCGCTGCCGCGGATGCTGAACGGACCGTCCTCGGCCGAGATGCCGGTGCCGGACTCGTCGGTGGCGTCCGAGTCCTCGACGGCCAGGCCGCCGGTCTCGTGGTCGCCGGTGACGACCAGCAGGGTGTCGGGGTGGGTGGCGACGTAGGCACGGGCCACGGCCACCGCCTTCTCCAGTTCCCGCATGGACTGCAGGACGCGGGTGCCGTTGTTCGAGTGGGCGAACTCGTCCACGCCCTCTTCCTCGACCATGAGGAAGAAGCCCTTCTTGTTCTTGTCCAGCGCGCTCAGGGCCTTGCTGGTCATGGTGGAGAGACCGACCACCGGGCTGTACACGTCGCCCTGACCCTCGGCGCGCTGCTGGAACATCTCCTCGTTGGCGAAGAGACCGAGGAGCTTGCCGCCCTTGGCGCGGCTGAGCTGGTCCGCGCTGGAGACGTAGGAGTAACCGGCCTTCTGGGCCTGGGCGATGAGGTTGCCCTTCGTGCCCTTGCTCGCCTCGGACGGGTCCTCGGCGGGCTGGTCCCTGAACGCGCCGGCGCTGCCCGCGGGCAGCCACCAGTCCTCGCCTCCGCCCAGGATGACGTCGGGCTTGCTGACCTCGATGTACTGGCGGGCGATCTCGTCCTGCGCCGAACGGTTGGCGGTGTTCGCGAAGAACGCCGCCGGCGAGGCGTCGGTGACCTGCGCGGTGGTGACCAGGCCGGTGGCCTTGCCGGCCGCCTTGGCCTGCCGGCCGAGGGTGGCCAGCGGGTTGCCGTGCACGTCGACGCTGATCGCGCCGTTGTAGGTCTTCTCGCCCGTGGCCCACGCGGTCGCCGCGGCGGCCGAGTCGGTGACGACGGCCTTGGGGTCGTCCGGCTCGGTGGTCAGCTGGCCCGAGGCGGGGAGCGCGTCCATCGCGAGCCGGCCGCCCATGCCGGTCAGGTGCAGGCGGGCGGCCTGGCGCGTGGCGGCGCCCATGCCGTCACCGTTGATGAAGATGACGTTCTTGGCGGTCGGGGCCTTGGCCGAGGCCTGCGCACCCGAGGCCGACGCGCCCAGCGTCGGGTTGACCACCATCGTCGCGACCGCGGCGGCGACCGCGGCGGCTGCGGGTGCGGCGAACCGCCGAGCCCTACGGACATCCAGGGACACAGTGCCCTCCATTGCTGTTCTTTTCCATTGCTTGACCGTGAACATACGTTCCCTTTGGGGGATTTTGACCAAGAGCGGATTGCCAGGACACGACGAGATCGCCACCGGGAGGTGAAGGCGCAGGCCCCGGCGGGCCGTCCGCGGGCAGACATCGCCCCTCCGGCGCTGTCACCCGAATGGCGGAACATGGCGTGCCACCCGAATGGGTGAAGATCAAGCTGGCTAGTGCCCCGACCGAGGCAGTACGTGAAAGGGGAACCACATGCGTATTCGACGAATCCTCGCCGCCGTCGTCGCCACGGCGGCCCTCGCCGGACTCGGCCTCACCGGCGCCGCCTCCGCCTCCGCCGCCACCCAGGGTGCCCGCTCGTACGTCACCCCATCCGAGTGCAGGCAGGGCGGCGGAACGCCCGCGATCAACGAGGCGGGCAACTACTGCAAGGGCGGCACGCACAACGGGGAGCAGGTCGACTGAACCCCACGTGGCGCCCCGCAGCCACGCGCCGCGGGGCGCCCCCGCACGCGGTGTCGCATCGGTCAGCCGGTGCGGAAAGTGCCGGTGTAGACGTCCGTACGGTGCTGTGGTGCGCCGGAGTCGGCCTCGGTGAGCACCGCCCGTACGCCCTTGCCGTCCGCCGCCAGGCCTTGGTAGTCGCCGAGGAAGTAGCCCCTGGCGAACGGCGCCCGCAGCCAGTCGAAGACCCGTGAGATCCGTCGTTCGGTCCGGGACTTCGGGTCCCCGTGCCGCAGCGTGGCCAGTTGATGGGCGGTGGGCAGGGTTGTGGTGTTGCCCGGCTCCAGGAAACGCAGGTCGTAGTAGGTGAGCGCGACCGTGCCCCGCTCGTCGACCGCGATCGACGGGGAGAAGGCCGCAACGCCCTCGGGGCTGATCGGCACCGGGGTCCCCCAGGGGCGTCCGCCGTCGGTGGACCGCACGAGCTGGACGGAGTCGAACCTCCCAGCGGAGAAGTCCGAGCCCTCGTAGGCCATGTACAGCGTGCCCGTCCAGGGGTCGACGGCCGGGCTCGGCAGGGTGGACCCGGCCACGGCGACCGGGGCGCTCCAGGTCCTGCCGGCGTCGGCGCGTGCCGGTCGGCTCCTCGGATCGTCCTGTTACGGCGCGGTCTCCGCGCAGGTCCGCGGAGAGCGTCGGGTGCCGGTCGGCGAGGCCGGCGGGACCGCTCGTCTTCCGCGTCCGTTCCGGACGGCGGCGGGGGCGGCCTTCAGGGGCGGTCCACCCGACGGTGGACCGGTTGCCCAGCCGTGCGGCGAACGGTCAGGTGATCGCCTGCGTGGTCCCGTCCGGCAGCTGGCAGGCGTAGCCGGCGTAGGCGCGTGCGACGACCTGTCCGCCGGCGGCCGTGCAGTCGTCCCTGGAGATGTTCGGAGACGAGGCGGCCCCGGCGCCGACGGCACTCACGCCGACGAGGGTGGCCGCGGCCAGGACGAGGCCCAGGATTCTGCGCATACGCATGACGTCCTCCTCCTCTCGGGCGCCTCGGTTCGGCCTTCGGGAGGGACAAGTCCCAGGACGACGGCGCCCTCTTACCCAGCATGGGCGCTCCGCATGGGGCCCGCGAGGCGGGACGGGAGGTCGGCCGGCGGCTGTCGTCGCCCCGGTCGGCTAACGCGGTTCGTGGGCCGCCGCCCGGCAGGCACCGGTCGCGGCGCCGCCCGCCACTCCGGCACCGGTCAGCCCGGTCACACAGCTCTGCAGGTCTCCGACCACGCCACGGCCGCAGGCCGCTGTGACGGCGTCGGACGCGGTGGCGCCCGCCAGTTCGGCCATCCGCGTGCAGGCGGGGATGTCGGCGTGGGCGGCGGGAGCGGCGAGGACCGCGCCACCGAGGGTGAGGCTCAGGCCGGTGAGGGCACCGGCGATACGGGTCGACGTGCGCATGGGACGCACCTGCCTTCCGGGTCGGTCGCGCGGTCCTGGTCCCGGCGGGCCGACAGTGCCCCGGACCGACCGGCACGCACTCGGACCTCCGCTCGCGGGCCCCGCACTCTCCAGCGTGGCATCCTCTCCGCCGCCCGTCCTGGGCATCCGAGGGGCGGCCGCATCGAGTGACCGCGGGTGCGCGCGGCGCGCGGCAGCGTTCGGGTCTGTGCGGCAGGGCGTCGCAGCGGCGGCCGAGGGGCGCCGGCGAGCCCTGCGCGTCCAGAGTCCAGACGTGCTACTTGCTGACGGCGAAGCGCATCAGGGCGTGTTCGTCGCCCTGCTTGATCTTTCCCGTCACGTTGATCACCTCGAGCTTCCAACTGGCGCCGACCCTCAGCGCCTTGGCCACGGCGCATCCGTTGTCCTGGGTGAGCAGGCTCGGCCAGATGTCGGCGACCTGCTGGGAGCTGCCGCCGGTCGCGTCGTAGACCTTGAAGCTGATGTTGCGGGCCTTCTGGAAGGAGCTGCCCTTCTTGTAGGCGGCGGCCACGAACACTATCGACGTGATGTTGGGCGGGATCCGGGCGAACTCGACGGTCACCGTCTCGTCGTCGCCGTCCCCGCGCCCGGTCTGGTTGTCGCCGCTGTGGACCAGCGAACCGTTGCCCATGGGGTCGAGTGAGTCGAGACCCGCCAGGCGCACCGGGTCGCCGCCCTGCATGGCGATGGCGATCAGATCGAGGTCGGTGCCGCTCTGACGGCGCAGCTTGCCCAGCACGCCGCCACTGCTGCCCGCGGTGGGGTCCCAGGAGACCCCGATGGACAGATGGGTCACCCCGTCCAGGTCGGCCGGGCCGTCTTCCTTGGTGAGTGTGATCATGTGTGGCTCATTCTCGTGGCGAAGGGACTTCAACACGCAGAGTGTGCCTGGCACCTTCGCGGTTCCACAGCACGGGGCCATGAGCGCGCTTTGCGCACAGTCACACCCATATTGCCGTCGGCCCGGTGCGGCCGGACGGCAGAACCAGCAAGGGAGCCCGCCGCCCGCCGGTAGAGTGAGGAAGCTGCGGCATCCCACCAACACCCGTTGCGCCTGAGGGACATGGCCGGCAGCGGTCGAGTCGTCTCACGGTGTGAGGGTGAAGCAACAGGTGCTGATAGCGGGCCGGTACCGGCTGGAGACCGCCATCGGGCGAGGCGCGATGGGAGAGGTCTGGCGGGCGTACGACGAGATGCTCGGCAGACCGGTGGCGGTCAAGCTCCTGCTGGCCCAGAACACCGATCCCACCGCCGCCGCCCGCTTCCGCCTGGAGGCGCAGACCGCGGGCCGGCTCCGGCATCCGCACGTGGTCGGCGTCGTCGACTTCGGCGAGCAGGACGGCCGTCTGTTCCTGGTGATGGAGCTGGTCGAGGGCGACAGTCTCCAGCACGTGCTCGCGCAGGCGGGATCCCTGCCGGCCGAGGAGGTCGCCCGTATCGCCGCCCAGGCGGCCGCCGGGCTGGCCGTCGCACACGAACAGGGCATCGTGCACCGGGACATCAAGCCCGGCAACCTCCTGCTCGACGCCGTCGGATCCGTGAAGATCGGCGACTTCGGCATTGCCCGCTTCATGGACGACCCGGCCGGCGGGCTCACCGCGACCGGTCAGATCGTCGGGACCAGCCTGTACATCGCCCCCGAGCGCGCCCTGGGCCAACCCGCCGGACCCCCGTCCGACGTCTACTCGCTGGGCTGCGTGCTCTACCAGCTGCTCACCGGACGGGTGCCGTTCCACGCCGCGAGCGCCATCGCCGTCCTCCACCACCACCTCGACACGCCACCCGTGCCGCCGCGCGAGCTGGGCATCGCACTGCCGCCCGCCTTCGAGAACTACCTGCTCGGTCTCCTCGCCAAGCGGCCCGAGGACCGCCCCACGGCGAGCCGGACGGCCGAATGGTTCGCCGCGGGCTCCTGGCGAGGACGCCCCGAACCCCTCCCGGCGGCCACGCCGCGCCGCGAACCGGAGTCGCGTCCGGGCAGTTCAGCGGCGCTCCCGGGAACCTGGCCCGGGACGGACACGGCCCCTGGCTCCGTCACCACCTACGCCTTCCCGTCCGCCGGGGCCGCCGCTCCGGTCCTCCGGGCCCGGCGCCGTCAGCGGACGGGCGGCGGCGCGCTCTCCACCCGCCGGTCCAGGGCGCTGAGCGCCCTCGCCGCTCTGGTGATCTTCCTCGGCGCGCTGCTGCTCGGCCTCGCGTGGTTCTCCCCCGACCAGAGCTCGGCCGACACCCCGCCGGCGGACCGGACGCACAGCGCGAGCCCGGCCCTGGTGCCCGGGACCGGCAAGAGCGACGGCCCCGACAGGCAACGAGGCGGCCCGGACGGGCAACGGGGCGGCCCGAAGGGGAAGACCGAGCACGGCGACGGCGAGGACTGAACCCGCCCCACGGCAAGCGGCGAGAGCCTTCACAACCGCTGCGGCGGCCCGGCGGCGACGACGGTGGCAGCAGCGCGCGGGAGGGCGGCCCGGCTCAGGCCGCTGCGACGACAGCGGGCTCCGGCCGGCGCACACGGACCCGGCCGCGTCGCAGCAGGGGCCGTTCGACGAGGGCGTACGAGGCGAGGGCCGCGAGGAGCGTCACCGTGAGGCCCGCGAAGAGCAGCGGGCCGCCGCGCAGACCGAGTTCGGAGAGCAGCCGGATGAGGGGGTAGTGCCACAGGTACATCCCGTAGCTGAGGTTCCGTCCGACCCAGGCCGGCACCGCCAGCGACAGCAGGCGGGCGGGCCAGGACCGCGGGCACAGTTCCAGCGCGGCCACCACACAGGCCGACAGCACGGCGGCGGCCAGGAAGCCGACCGTGTACCAGAGGGGGTTCCACCCGCTCGGCCCGGTGATCGGGATCTGCCAGACGATCAGTGCCAGCAGCGCGAGGGCCGGCCAGCACAGCCGTCCCGCCCACCGGCGCAGCACCGCCAGGCGCGGGTCGTCGGCACGCAGCCGGGCCAGCACGAGGGCCAGCAGGGCGCCGACGAGCAGCTGGTCGGCGCGGGTGTCGGGCCCGTTGTAGATGCGGTGCGCCGCCGTGGGAGCCCAGAGCGCCGTCCGCCAGATCACCGGAAGGACGCAGAGCACCGCCACCCAGCACAGCACCACCCGGGCACGCCCGCGCCGCAGCAGAACCAGCAGCAGAAGCGGCCAGGCCAGGTAGAACTGCTCCTCCACCCCCAGGGACCAGGTGTGGCCGAACGGCGCGGTGAGACCCGAGTACGCCCCTGGCTCCCCGGCCCGGACGAGATTGACCGCCGAGCCCGCGGCGAGCGCGACCGCCGTCCACACCCCGCGGAACAACGGCAGTGCGAACGCCACGGCCAGCACGGCGGTGACCGCGCACATCACCAGCAGGGCCGGCATCAGGCGCAGCCACCGCCGCCGGTAGAACGACCACAACCCGATGCGACCGGTGCGGGCGTACTCCGCGACCAGCAGCCGGGTGATGACGAAACCGCTGATCGTGAAGAACACGTCCACGCCCACCGAGCCGCCGGGCAGCGGGTCGGGCAGCACGTGGTACACGATCACCAGCACCACCGCGACGGTACGCAGTCCGTCCAGCCCCGTCACCCGCCCGCCGCCGCCACGCAACGCCGACGAGAAGCCCCGCCCGTCCGGGGCCGGCTCCGTGACCTCGGTGGTCGTGCTCCGACAGAGAGTGCTCATGACGGCTGCGTCTGCCCGCGCGCCGCCGGATCACACGGATCCGGTCCGCCTCCCCCCGGTCACGTGGCGCAACCCACAGGTGAGCAACCGGTGTGCCGGGACTGATCCCGCGTCCTCGTGAAGCGCTTTCCACCATGGGCAAGCGCACCCGTCCGGCGAGGCCGCGCCGAAGGGACACCCGCCCTCGACGAGAACGGGAAGACCGTCCCGGCCCCGTAGCCGATTCGTACCGTGGCGTCCGTGGGCCCCGGCGTCCGTGGCCCCCGGCGAGCGAGGTGGCGCGTGCCACAGGCGGACATGCCCGCGGGGAAGGCGGGAAGACGTGCGGTGCGCAGGGGTTGGGTCGGATCAGGAGCTGTGTGCATGAGCGAGAATTCCGGTGCGCCCGGACCGCGTCCGGGAGAACACGGGTCCGGGGACGCCGAGCAGCAGGCGATCGACGCGCGGAACAGGAAGCTGGCGCGTGCCGGTGTCGCCCGGGCCGAGCGGCTCCTCGTCTCCTCGTACCGGCTCTCCTCGGAGCAGGAGGCGTTCGACCTGCTGCGCGGCGCCTCCCAGCGGTTCAACGTCAAACTGCACACCCTCGCCGAGACGGCCGTGCACCTGCCCGCGCCGCGGCCGGGCGACTCCAGCTGGGTGCCGGGCCGGCCGCGCCCGGCCGCGCCGCCGCTGCCCGTCCTGGGCGCCCGCGAACGCCGGCTGGCCGACGACAGTGCCGTCCTCAAGACCGCCCTGCAGCGCACCCTGCACATCACCGGTGCCGAGATGGGCAACGTGCAACTGGTGCAGAACGGCATGCTCCGCATGGAGCACCACACCGGGCTGAACGGACGCTTCACCGACTACTTCGCCTTCGTCGACTCCTCCACCACCTCCTGTGCGCAGGCCGCGGAGCAGACCCGGCAGGTCACTGTCGAGGAGGTCGCCGCCTCCGACGCCTTCGACGAGACCGCGCGGTGGACGATCCTCCAGACGGGCAGCCGCGCCTGCCACAGCGCCCCGCTGCTCAGCCCGAGAGGCACCGTCATCGGCATGGTCTCCTCCCACCACGACCGGCCCCTGCCCCACCTCACCGCCGAGCAGTCGGCGGCACTCGACCAGCTCGGCAGGCAGGTCGGCCGCTGGCTGGTCTGGCACCGCAACACCACGGTGATCTCCGCCCTGAACCACCTCCACACCACCGCCACCCGCTGACGCCCACCGGCACCCGCCCGCCGCTGATCTGCGCGACAGGGGCCGTCGGGAATAGCCTGAGAAGGAGAGCGGTACCGGACAGAACGGACCCTCCAGTGGCGTTCCCTGCACGGAAGGGGAGGTGCGGCCATGCCCTGGAACCTGAACGGCACCTACCTGGAGAGTTGCAACTGCGACGTGGTCTGCCCCTGCACCACCTCGGGTCTGACCGCGCCGGCCGACCACGAGCGCTGCCAGGTGACCTTCGCGTTCCATGTGGACAGCGGGACCGTGGACGGCGTGGACGTCTCCGGCCGCAATGTCGCCGTCTTCGTCGACGCCCCCAGGGTGATGGCCGACGGTGGCTGGCAGGTGGCCGTGTATCTCGACGCCTCGGCCGACGACCGCCAGGCGGAGGCCCTGGGCAGCGTCTTCTGCGGTGAGGCCGGCGGGCCGATGGCGGCTCTCGCGCCGCTCATCGGCAAGTTGCTCGGTGTGGAGCGGGTTCCCATCGAGTACCGCGACGACGGCCGCCACCACTCCGCGCGGGTGGGCGACGTCATCGACGTGGAGATCGAGGACCAGGTCGCCCCGCAGTTCGGCCCGGACGGGCCGGTCATGCACCTGACCGGCATGTTCCACCCGGCGAACAGCACACTGGCCATCGCGCGGTCCGCGCGGGCGCGGGGCGGTGGCGTGTACGGCCGGTCCTGGGACTTCTCGGGTGGCAACGGCCACTCGGCGCCCTTCACGTGGTCGGCGTGACCGGTCGGCCGGTCACCGTCCGCGGCGGGGCGGCCCCCGCCGGACTGCTGCTGGCCGTGGCGGCCGCCGCCTGGGTCTGGGTGGTGACGCGCTGGGGCGGCATGCCGGCGATGCCGGGCACGATGGGCCTGGGCCCGGCCGCCTTCCTGGCCGTGTGGACCCTGATGACGGCCGCGATGATGCTGCCCGGCACGGCGCCCGTCGCCGCGCTGTACGCGCGTACCATCACCGCGCACCGGACGCCGCGGATGATCGTTTTCACGGCCGCCTACCTGCTCGTCTGGGCCGCGGCCGGGCTGCCTGCGTACGCGCTGGCCGCGGGCCTGGGCCGGGCGGGGGGCCTGCCGGCCGCGACGGGTACCGCGGTCGCCGCGGCCGTCTTCTTCGTCGGCGGCGCCTACCAGCTCACCCCGCTCAAGGAGCGCTGCCTGGCGAAGTGCCGCTCGCCGGTGGGGCAACTGCTGCGCTACTCCTCGTACCCGGGGCGCTCTCGTGATCTGCGTGCCGGAGTCCACCACGGAGGCTTCTGCCTGGGCTGCTGCTGGTCGCTGATGGTGCTGCTGGCGGCGTTCGGCGTGATGAACCTCTGGGCCATGGTGGTCCTGACCGGCGTGATCACGGCCGAGAAGCTGGCTCCGGCCGGCCACCTGATCGCCCGTCTCGTGGGGATCGCCTCGATCGCGCTGGCCGTCGCCGTCTTCTGGTTCCCGGAGCTGGCTCCCGGGCTCACCGGCGGCGGCAGGGCCGGGATGTAGGACCGGTGCGCAAAGGTCCGTACCGGATGCGTCAAGGGTTGTAAGGGCGGTCCGGATCCGGGCCGTTCACGTGGTCGGGAACCGAATGCGACGGCCGCCGGGTGCGCGGCACCGGGGCCGGGATCAGCGGCGTGTGGTCCGTGGGGCCGCAACGCGATTGATTTCGGCTTCAGTTGTTGACGGCGGGCAGGGACGGGTCTACAACCCCAGGGAGCGCTCTCACATCTGCCGTTGCTCCATCCCCCCGCACGCCGAACCGGCCTGAGGAGACTTCGCATGCAGAGTTCCGTCGGCGCACCCACCCGCAGACCGCCGGCCACCGCCTTACGCCCACGGCTGGCGCTCGGCCTGGTGGTCGCCCTGATCGCCGCCTTCTTCGCGGTCCTCGCCCCGTCGCCCGCGCACGCGGCCGACCAGTTGCTGTCCCAGGGCAGGCCCGCCACCGCCTCCTCGACCGAGAACGCCTCCTTCCCCGCGAGCGCGGCGGTCGACGGCAACACCGGCACCCGCTGGTCCTCGGCCTTCGCCGACCCGCAGTGGCTCCAGGTCGACCTCGGCTCCGTCCAGCAGCTCAGCAGCGTCACCCTGAACTGGGAGGCCGCCTACGCGAAGGCCTTCCAGATCCAGACCTCCACCGACGCCGCCACCTGGACCACCGTCTACTCGACCACCACCGCCACCGGCGGCACCCAGAACCTGGCCGTCACCGGCAGCGGCCGCTACGTCCGCCTCTACGGCACCGTGCGGGGCACCCCGTACGGCTACTCCCTGTGGGAGTTCCAGGTGTACGGCCCCGGGTCCACCACCCCGCCGGACGACTTCTGGGGCAGCACCGGCGACATCCCGGCGGCGCACAACGCCGTCGAGGTGAAGATCCTCAACCGCACCAACGGCAAGTACCCCGACAGCCAGGTGTACTGGAGCTTCAACGGCCAGACGCACTCCATAGCCGAGCAGCCCTACCTCGACATGCCGGCCAACTCCGCGGGCCGCATGTACTTCTACCTGGGCTCGCCCACCAGTTCCTACTACGACTTCATCGAGTTCACGGTCGGCAACAACGTCTTCAACGGCAACACCACCCGCGTCGACGCCTTCGGCCTGAAGCTGGCCATGCGGCTGCACACCAAGGACGGTTACGACGTCGAGGTGGGCGAGAACCGGCAGACCTTCGCCGAGGACCGCGCCACCACGTTCCAGCGGTTCATCGACGCGGTGCCGTCCCAGTTCGACGTGCTGGCCCAGACCCAGGCGCCGTACCGGATCATCGCGCCCGGCAGCGACCCGAGCTTCCGCGCGGGCGGCGCCAACGCCAACTACTTCACCTCGTACGCCCAGTCGGTGGGCGTGAACGCGGCCACCTCCGACATCTTCGGCTGCGCCGCGTCCCTGGCGTCCGACCCGAACACGTGCGCCGCCCTCAACCGGCACGTCGCCACCCTGCCGGCCTCCCAGCAGTCCGACCCGGCCCAGTTCTACACGGCGGCACCGGCCAACTACTACGCCAAGTTCTGGCACGACAACGCCATCAACCACCTCGCCTACGGCTTCCCCTACGACGACGTGGCGGGCCAGTCCTCGTTCATCTCGCACGCCAACCCGCAGTGGCTCCTGGTGGCGGTCGGCTGGTAGCCGGTCCGACCAGGCCCGCAGGGCAGAGCAGAACAGAGCCGTGGCCAGGGGCAGCCGTCCCGGGCCACGGCTCTGGCCATGGCCCGAACTCGGCGGCTTTGGCCAGAACCGGCACCGTTTCCCCTGCGTCGTACCGCATGTCTGCCGATGGCCTGAACTGTGGGGGGACCACATGAGCGCCGAGATCTACTTCAGCAACAACTACCGGGACCTGTGCGAGCGGAACGGGACCGGTGCCGGCTTCCAGTTCGAGTTCTCCTGCTCGCGCTGTCACGACACCTGGCGCTCACCGTTCGAGCCGTACGCCGGGGAGCGGGCCGCCACCTGGCTGCGCAAGGGGGTCGACGTGGCCTGGGGGATGCTCGGCCGCACCGGCACCGGCCTGACGTCGGCGGCCGACGGGCTGGCGGGGGCCGGCTACGGACGCTCCCGCGACGAGGCGTTCCAGCGGGCGATCGACAACGCACAGGGTCACTTCAACCGCTGCGCCCGCTGCACCGACTACGTGTGCGGCCGCTGCTGGAACGCGGCCCAGGGCCTCTGCCTGCGCTGCGCTCCGGACACGGCCGCCGAGGCGATGGCGGCCCAGCAGCGCGGCCTCAACGACATGGCCTCGCAGCGGGCGTACGCGGCCGGGCAGCAGGCCGGACAGGGCTACGACCCCGGTACGCCCCGCCAGTTGGTCTGCCCGCAGTGCCGGACCGAGACGCACGGTGCCGCCTTCTGCTCGGGCTGCGGCTACCGGCTGGCCCAGTCCGAGCAGTGTTCCTCCTGCTCCGCGGTGGTGCCGGACGGGGCGGCCTTCTGTCCGGGGTGCGGCTCACGCAGGTAGCGCCCCGGCGCCGTGGCAGCGGCCGAGCGGGGCCGTCGTGGAGCGCTCGGGAGCAGGCGGCCGTCGTGGCGGCGAGGTCCGACGTGGTCTCCGAGGCGGAGGCCACTGCCCCCGACGTCACCGCCCGGATACCGTGGCACCACTGGCCCATATACCCTCTGGGGGTATATAAACGGTGGGTCGTGATCGGCTGCGAAGGGCGGACACCATGCATGCCGTCGGGCACGCGCTCTCCATCGCCGGGTCGATGACCTGGGAGATCACCTGGGCGCTGATCCTCGGCTTCACGCTCTCCGCGGTGGTGCAGGCGGTGGTGCGCCGGGAGACGGTGGTACGGCTGCTCGGGGACGACCGGCCCCGTACGCTCGTGCTCTCCGCGGGGCTCGGCGCCGCCTCCTCGTCCTGCTCCTACGCCGCCGTCGCGCTCGCCCGCTCGCTGTTCCGCAAGGGCGCGAACTTCACCGCGGCCATGGCCTTCGAGATCGCCTCCACCAACCTCGTGATCGAACTCGGCGTGATCCTGGCCCTGCTGATGGGGTGGCAGTTCACCGCGGCGGAGTTCGTCGGCGGCCCGGTCATGATCGTCGTCCTCGCCGTGCTCTTCCGCGTGCTGCTGCGCGAGCGGCTGCTGCGCCAGGCGCGGGAGCAGGCGGAGCGCGGGCTGGCGGGCTCGATGGAGGGGCACGCGGCGATGGACATGTCCGTGGGCGGCGAGGGCGGCTTCGTCCGGCGGCTGTTCTCCCGGGACGGGTTCACGTCGGTCTCGCACATCTTCGTCATGGAGTGGGCGGCGATCCTGCGCGACCTGGTGGTGGGACTGCTGATCGCCGGGGCGATCGCCGCCTGGGTGCCGGACGACTTCTGGCAGAGCTTCTTCCTGGCCGGCCATCCGCTCGCGGCCAAAGTGACCGGGCCGCTGATCGGCCCTGTGGTGGCCATCGTGTCGTTCGTCTGCTCCATCGGCAACGTGCCGCTGGCCGTGGTGCTCTGGAAGGGCGGCATCAGTTTCGGCGGCGTCATCGCCTTCATCTACGCCGACCTGCTGATCCTGCCGATCCTCAACATCTACCGGAAGTACTACGGCGCCCGCACCGCCGCCTTCCTGCTGGGCACCTTCTACGCCTCGATCGTGGTGGCCGGCTACGTCGTGGAAGTCGCCTTCGGGGGACTCGGGCTGATCCCCGACCAGGCCGACGCGAAGATCCCCGACGAAGGGATCAGCTGGAACTACACCACGTACCTCAACATCGCCTTCCTGCTGCTGGCCGCCGCGCTGGTCGTACGGTTCCTGCGCACCGGCGGCCGGGCGATGCTGCGGATGATGGGCGGTTCGCCGGACGGGCACGGTGGGGAGCATCAGGAGGGGCACGGGCATCCGCACGGCGAGCACCATCCGTGACCGTCCAGAACGCAATCCTGCAGGGGGAGATCACGTGGACCCGAGCCGCGACCTCGCCGTCGCGCCCGCCGTGCGTGCCGTCTACGGGCCGCAGGACCTCAGCTCCGCACCGGCGTTCGCGGGCGGGTTCATCAACTTCGGCCACTGGGCCGGTATCCCGCTCGACCGTCCGCTGACCGCCGAGGACCGGGTCCGCAGCCAGCGCGACCTCTACCGACTGGTGTTCGGCGCCCTCGACGGGGCGGACACCCGCGCCGTCGAGGTGGGCTGCGGGCTGGGGGTCGGTGCCGCGCTCGCGCTGGAGGAGTTCGGCTTCGCCGCGGTGACCGGCCTCGACATCCACCCCGAGCAACTGGCACGGGCCCGCCGGGCCAACGCCGGCCTGCTCGCCCGCGCGCCGGAACGGCTGGGTTTCGCGCACGGGGCGGCGGAGCGGATGCCGTTCGAGGACGGCCGCTTCGACCGGCTGTACTCGGTGGAGGCCGCTCAGCACTTCCGCGACCTGACCGCGTTCGCCCGGGAGGCCACGCGTGTGCTGCGGCCCGGCGGGCGGCTGGCCGTCACCAGCTTCTTCCTGCCGGCCGGCGCCGAGGACGCGGGCGGCGAACTGGCCGCGCGGCTGGAGAGCTTCGCGTCCGGCCTGGACGTGGCCCACCCGCTGGCGTCCCTCCTCGACGCCCTCGTCGGCGCCGGCCTGACCGGCGTACGGGCCGAGTCGATCGGCGACCAGGTCTGGCCGGGCCTGGACCGCTTCCTCGCCGGCGTCGAGCTGCCCGTGCAGTGGCCGCGCAACTTCCTGCCGGCCTACCGCGACGGCCTGCTGGACTACTACGTCGTCACGGCGGACCGCCCGGCCGTCACGACGGACCGCCCGGCCGTCACGACGGACCGCCCGATCGTCACGACGGACCGCCCGGCCGTCACGGCGGACCGCCCGCCGGACGGCGCCTGAGTCCGGGCGGTCACCGCGCGGCGCTGCGCCCGCTCGGGTGGCTCTGCGACGCGTGCCGCGTGGCTGTCCGGCCGCGACCGGACCGACTTGATGATCATCGGTCCGTGACGACCTACGACGGCGCTCGCACCGCCGGCCACCCGCGCCGCACGGCGCCCGCCGGCGCAGCCGCCGCCCCGCGCCGGGGCCTCGCCCGCACCCCCGCCCGCGCCCTCGCCGCGGCCCTGCTCCTGCTCTGCTGCTCCCTGCTGGCCTGCCTGCCGGCCGCACCCCCCGCCGCGGCGCTTCCCCGCCCCGGAGCCGCCCCACGCCCGGCGACGGACGCCGAGGCCCGCACGGACGCCTACCTGGCCGCGCTGCGGACGGCGGGCCCGGACCGCTCCCGGGCCCTGCGCAGGTTCTTCCTGAAGCTGCCCAAGGGCGGCGACCTGCACAACCACCTCTTCGGCGCGGTCAGGACCGAGTACCTGATCGCGCTCGCCGCCGGGGACGGGCTGTGCATCGACACGGCGACGCTGACCGCCGTCCTCCCGCCGTGCGGCCCCGGCACCCGGCCCGCCGCCGACGCCCGCGACGACCGTGCCTTCCGCGAGGCGATCCTGCGCGCCTGGTCCATGTATGGCTTCCCGCCGGACCGCAGCGGCCACGACCACTTCTTCGCCACGTTCGACAGGTTCGGGCTGGTGCCCGCGCTCCACCCGGGCCAGGTGCTCGCGGAGGTCGCCGACTCGGTCGCGGCGCAGCACCAGTTCTATCTGGAGACCATGGTCAACCCGGCCTCCGACCGCGCCGAGCAACTGGCCGACGAGACCGGCTGGGACCCCGACCTTCCCGAGACGTACGCGCGGCTGGCGGCGGGCGGCCGGCTCGACCGGGTGGCCGCCGAGGCCCGCCGCGCGACGGACGACGCCGAGGCCGGGTTCCGGACCGAGGCCCGCTGCGGCACCGACCGGCCCCGCCCCGGCTGCCGGCTCACCCTGCGCTACGTCTACCAGGCCTTCCGCGGCGAGTCCCGCGAACGCGTCTTCACCGAGCTGGCCCTCGGAATGCGGCTCGCCGAGACCGACCCCCGCTTCCTCGCCGTCAACCTCGTCCAGCCCGAGGACGGGCCCGTCGCCCTCGCCGACTACACCGTGCAGATGCGCATGGTGCGGTTCCTGCACACGGTCTACCCGCGGGCCCATGTCACCCTGCACGCGGGCGAGTCGCGACCCGGCCTGGTCGACCCCGAGGACCTGCGGTTCCACGTCCGGGAGGCGGTGGACATCGCCGGCACCGAACGCGTCGGCCACGGCGTCGGCCTTCGCCACGAGGACGACTGGCAGCGGACGGCCCGTACGATGGCCGCCCGGCAGACCGCCGTCGAGGTGCCCTTCACCAGCAACGCCCAGATCCTCGGCGTGCGCGGCGCCGCCCACCCCTTCGACACCTACCGGGCGTACGGGGTACCGGTCGTCCTGGCCACCGACGACCCCGGCGTCTCCCGCACCGACATCAGCCACGAGTACCAGTACGCCGCCGAGACCTACGGCCTGACGTACCCGGAGCTCAAGGACCTGGCCCGCGCCTCCCTGCAGTACGCCTTCCTGCCCGGCGACAGCCTGTGGCAGGGCAACCCCACCCGGCACGGCTACCGTCCGGTCGCGGCCTGCGCCGGGCAGCTCCCCGGCAGCGGGCGGGCGCCGGGGGCGGAGTGCCGGGCGCTGCTCGGCGCGAGCGCGAAGGCGGCGGTGCAGTGGCGTGAGGAGGCCGCGTCGGCGTCGTTCGAGCGGACGTTCGGACGGGCGGCGGACGGCACGGGCGTGCCGTCCGCCGCCTAGCGAGAGACGGACGGCACGGCGGACGGCACCACGGGCGGGACGGTGGAGGTAGGGGCGACCGTGGGGCTGGAATGCTGTGCGGGTGGTGCCGGGCGGGGGCGGTCCGGGGTGTTGGAGGACAGCACGAGGACGACGACGGCCGCGGCGGCCGCTGTGGCGGCGACGGCGACGGACAGCACCCGCCGGATCCGTCGGGTGCCCCAGGTACTTCCGGCAGGCGGGCGGGCCGGTGACAGGTCGTGGGCACTGATGAGCTGCCCGCGCGCTTCGAGCGCCGCGCGCAGCCGCTCCTCGAGCGGCGTCCGATGGCTCATCGGTCCACCTCCAAAAGCTTTTCCAGAGTGGCGAGCGCGCGGCTCGCGGTCGACTTGACGGTGCCACGGGACACGCCGAGGGTCTCGGCGATCTGCGCCTCGGTCAGGTCGGACCAGTACCGCAGGACCAGCACCTCGCGCTGGCGCGCGGTGAGTCGGGCCAGCGCGTCGAAGACCTGCCGGTGCTCCTCGGCGAGCAGCAGCAGTTCGTCGACCGGCGCTCCCGGACCCTGGTACGGCGGGGTGTACGCGCGCGCGGTGCGCCGCCGGCGCAGCACCGAGCGGGCGGCGTTGACCACCGCGGTGTGGAGGTAGGCATGCGCGTCCTGGAGGTCGTCCAACCGTTCGCCGTGCCGACGGCAGACGGCGGCGAAGGCGTCCTGGACGACGTCCTCGGCGGAGTGCAGGTCGTCCACCAGGAAGGCCGCCAGCCGCACCATGTCGAGCCGCCGGGTCCGGTACAGGTCGGCGAGTGTGGGGGCGTCCTTCTCGCCGTCCCGGTCCGCCACCGAACGCAGGTGCCGGAACCGTCGGCCGGGGAGCGGCACGTCGGACGCCGGAGAGGGGGTTGTCCCGGCACGGCGCATGAGCCGGGCCCACCAGGGCAGGGCAAGGGTGAGCTGCATCGTCCTCGTTCACCTCAGGGGTACGGCGGGGCCGGCTCCGGTCCGGCCCCGCCACACCTATGGTCGGCGGCTCAGCGGCCGGTGCTGCCGCGGTAGGGCTTGCCGTTCGCGTCACCCGGCACCGGAACCGGGTCGGTGTCGCCGGACGTGTGCTTGCCCGGGGTGGAGGGGACGGGCCTCGGGTAGGGCTTGCCGTTCGCGTCACCCGGCACCGGAGTCGGGTCGGTGTCACCGGACGTGTGCTTGCCCGGGGTGGAGGGGACGGGCCTCGGGTAGGGCTTGCCGTTCTCGTCACCCGGCACCGGAGTGGGGTCGGTGTCGCCGGAGGAGTGCTTGCCCGGAGCGGAAGGCACGGGCTTCGGCGACACGGTCGCGTGGGCGTGACCGGCGGTGGCCGCCTGGGCGGCGATGCCGCCGCCCACCACCAGGGCGAGACCGGCGGCCGACCCCAGCACCCAGGTGCGCAGGGAACGGTTCGACTTCTTGGCGCGGGAATGCCGCATAGGAAACGACTCCAGAGAGTTCAGGGACGACGCTGACAGGTCGGGCAGCGCCGGGACCCGACATCCCGTCCCGGAAACCGCCTTTCAACCCACCAGACGTGCGGCACCACCCGAGGTTGTCGTGGACCGCGGAAAAGATCCGCGTCCCGGCTCCACCGGGCGCCGGGCTTCCCTGCTGTCGGGCTCCTGCGGCCCTGAACACCCGTGATTCCTGCCTCCCGGCGAACGCGCGCAGTCACTTAGTCTGCACGGGTGACCGACACCCCCGAGCTCACTCTGCTGCCCCAAGTCGCCTGTCGTGGGCGGGAGGTCACCGCGCCGCGGCTGCGCGGGCTGCTCGCGTTGCTGGCGGCGGATCTGCGTACCGGCTGCAGTACCGGGCGGCTGGTGGAGGGGCTGTGGCCGGACGAGCTGCCGGAGCGGCCGGGGAAGGCGGTGCAGATCCTGGTGTCGCGGCTCCGGTCGCAGCTGGGCGCCGAGCTGGTCGTGAGCACGCCGACGGGGTACCGGCTGGGGCTGGACGAGACGCAGGTCGACAGCTCCGCGCTGCTCGTGCGCGAGGCGGCGAGCGCCGAGCGGGCGCGGGCGGGAGACCAGGAGGGCTCCCTGGCGGAGGCCGAGGCGGGGCTGGCCCTGTGGGACGGCAGCGTGGGCGCCGGGGCGGGCGAGGAGCTGCACGACCCGGTCGCGGCGCTGCGGGCGGACCGGCTGCGGGCGTACCGGTCGCTGGTGCGCGCGCACGCCCTCGCGCTCGCCCGGCTGGGCCGGCGGGCCGAGGCCACCGCGCCGCTGACCGAGCTGAACCGGGAGCTGCCGCGGGACGAGGAGGTGCTGGCGGAGCTGCTGCGCTGCGAGGCCGCCGGTGCGGGGCGGGCCGCGGCGCTGGCCCGGTACGACGGCTACCGGCGCCGGCTCCGGGACGAGCTGGGCAGTGATCCGGGGGCCCGGCTCCGGGCCGTGCACCAGGAGTTGCTGAGCGCGGACGCCGCGCCGGTCCGGCACGGGGTGCCGCACGAGCCGAACCCGCTGCTGGGGCGGGACGCCGACGTCGCCGCCGTGGCCGGGCTGCTGCGCGCCGCCCGGGTGGTCACCGTGGTCGGTCCCGGCGGGCTCGGCAAGACCCGGCTCTCGCACGCGGTGAGCCGGGCGGCCGAACAGCCCGTCGTGCACTTCGTCACGCTGGCCGGTGTCACCGGCGACGACGTGGCCGACGAGGTCGCCTCGGCCGTGGGCGGCGGGGAGGCCCGCCAGCTCCCGGGCGGCGGCAAGGACCCGGTGAGCGGGATCGTCGCCGCCCTGGGCCCGGGCCCCGCGTTGCTGGTCCTGGACAACTGCGAGCACGTGATCGCCGCCGCCTCCGCGCTGGTACAGGCCCTGGTGTCGCGGTCGAGCAAGTTGCGGGTCCTGGCCACCAGCCGGGCCCCGCTCGGGCTGACCTCGGAGTCCGTGTACGCCCTGCCTGAGCTGTCCCTGGCGACCTCCGTCGAGCTCTTCGGACAGCGGGCGCGGGCCGCACGGCCCGGGGTGGAGCTGCCCGCGGACCGGGTCGCCGAGATCTGCCGGCACCTGGACGGGCTGCCGCTGGCGGTGGAGCTGGCGGCGGCCCGGGTGCGGGTGCTCTCCGTGGCCGACATCGCGCACCGGCTGGGGGACCGTTTCGCGCTGCTGCGCGGCGGCGCCCGGGACGCCCCCGAACGGCACCGCACGCTGCGGGCCGTGGTCGAGTGGAGCTGGAACCTGCTGGAGCCGGAGGGGCGGGCGGCCCTGCGCGCGCTGTCGGTGTTCCCGGGGGGCTTCGCCGCGGACGCGGCCGAGTACGTGCTCGGCGAGGGCGGGGGCGAGGGCGACGACGACGGTGCCGGCGGCGGCCGGGACGCGACGGAGCTGCTGGAGCAGCTGGCCGGCCAGTCGCTGGTCAAGGTGGGCGAGAGCGCCGCCGGGGTGCGGTTCCACATGCTGGAGACACTGCGGGAGTTCGGCGCCGCCCGACGGGCCGAGGCGGGCGAGGACGAGGCCGTGACGGACCGGTTCCTGGCCTGGGCCCGGGACTTCGGCCGGGCCCACCACGCCGGGATGTACGGCACCGACGCGCCGGCCGCCTTCGACCGCGTCCGGGCCGAGCAGGACAACCTGGTCCTCGCACTGCGGCACGCCCTGGCCCGCGCCGACGGGCCGGCCACCGCCGCCGTCACCGCCGTCCTGGCCTCCCTGTGGTCGGTCGGCAACAGCTACACCCGGTTCGTCACCCTCGCCGCCGAGACCGGCGGGCCGCTGTCCCACTTCCGTCCGGGACCCGGGCACCCCGAGGACGTGGAGACGGCCCGCAGCGCGGCCGCGGTGTGCGCGGCCGGCCTCTTCATGGGCTACGGCCCGCACGCCGTACGCCAGCTCGTCACGCTGCGCCGCCTGCCGCCCGCCCCGGCGGACACCGTGCCGCGGGCGCTGGCCGCCGTGCTGTGCGCGGTCCCGGACATGCGCCCGCCCGGGTACGCGCGGCTGGAGGAGCTGTGCGACGCGGACCAGCCGCTGCTGGCGGGCCTCGCCGCGGGCGTCGCCAGCTACCTGTGGGAAGCGGCGTACGAGACGGAGCGGGCGCTGCGGTACGCGCGCCGGATGCTCGCCGCGGTGGGGACGCTCGGCAATCCGGTCATGACACTGCTCAGCCACGGCCGGATCGGCGAGCTGTGCCTCAAGACGGAGCGCGGCGCGGAGGCCTACGACCATCTCCGGGCCGCCGACGCGCTCAGCGGGGCCGGTACCTGGTCGGACGCGATCGGCGTCCGCTACGGGCTGGTGTCCGCCTGTCTGCAGCGCGGGGAGATCGAGGAGGCGGAGTACTGGCTGGCCCGCGCCGCCCCGGACCGGCAGCCGGAGGCCGCCCAGGCCTTCAGTCCCGAACTGCTGCAGGCGCGGGCGGAGATAGCGCTGGCCCGGGGGCTGACCGAGGTCGGCCTCGGCCTGTGGCGGCAGGCGGCGGCCGGGATCCGGGAGGCGGGTGCGCTCGCCGCCGACGACCCGTTCCTGGACTCGTGGTCGCTCCAGGTGCAGGCCGCCGCGCTCGCCGCGCACGCGCAGCACGGCCGCCTGGAGCCGGTCGCCGAGCTCGCCGGACACCTGCGGCAACGGCTGCTCGGCATGCTGTCCGGCGACGCTTCCGGCGCCGGGGACCTGCTGGAACTGCCGGTCTACGGCTCGGTGCTGCTCGCGCTCGGCCACGCCGGGCTGGCCGGGGGCGACCCGGCGGCGGTGCGGCTGCTGGCGCTGGCGGAGGTGCTGCCGGTGATGCGGGACCTGCCCACGCTCTCCTCGGCCCGGTCCCGTCGGGCGGCCGAGAACGCGGACGGGGCCGCGTACGCCGACGCGAGGTCGGAGTACGCGGCCCTGGGGCGGGATCAGCTGCGGGTGGCGGCCCGGCAGGCGCTGCACGAGGTCACTGCCGGGGCTCGCGGCTGAACCGCGCCCGGGACCACAGGTAGCCGAGCACGCTCAGCCCGAGGCCCCAGCCGAGGGCCAGCAGCGCGTTCTGCGTGCCGATCCCGCTGCCCAGCAGCAGGCCGCGCAGGGTCTCGATGAAGGGCGAGAACGGCTGGTACTCGGCGAACCAGCGGAACCAGCCCGGCATGGCGTCCACCGGGACGAACGCGCTGGACAGGAACGGCAGCATCACCAGCGGGGTGCCGATGTTGCTGGCGCCCTCGGCGTTGGGGCTGATCAGGCCGATACCGACCGCGAGCCAGGTGAGCGCGAGGCTGACCAGGGCCATCAGTCCGGCCGCGGCGAGCCACTCGACCGGCGACGCGTCGGGCCGGAAGCCGATGGCGAGCCCGATGCCCAGGACGAGGACGAGGGCCGCCATCGTCTGGATCACGCTGCCGACCACGTGGCCGATCAGCACCGAGGCGCGCGAGATCGCCATGGTGCGGAACCGGGCCATGATGCCCTCGGTCATGTCGGTGGCCACCGACACGGCGGTGCCGAGCGAGGTCATGGCGGCGGTCAGGAAGAGGATGCCGGGGACGAGGTAGGCGACGTACGCGGACCGGTCGGCGTGGCCGCCGGTGATGCCGGCGCTCATCACGTTGCCGAAGACGTAGACGAACAGGAGCAGCAGGATGACCGGGGTGAGCAGCAGGTTCAGGGTGAGGGAGGGGTAGCGGCGGGCGTGCAGGAGGTTGCGCCGCAGCATGGTCAGGTTGTCGCGCAGGGCGTAGGAGGCGGTGCTCATCGGACGGTCTCCTTGTCGGTCGAGGTGCCGGTCGAGGTGCCGGTCTTGGTGCCGGTCTTGGTGCCGGTCGAAGCAACGGGGCTGCCGGTCAGGGCGAAGAACACGTCGTCCAGGTCGGGGGTGTGCACGGAGAGTTCGTCGGCCTCGATCCCGGCCGCGTCGAGCCAGTCGAGGATGGCGCGCAGCTCGCGCTGGGTGCCGCCGCTGGGGATCTGCAGGGCGAGGGCCTCGTCGTCCCGGGTGGTCTCGCGCAGTTCGGTCGCCGCCCGCTCGTAGGCCGCCGGGTCGGAGAACCGCAGCCGTACGTGGCCGCCGGGCACCAGCCGCTTCAGCTCCTCGGCGCTGCCCTCGGCGACGAGCCGGCCGCCGTTGAGCACCGCGATGCGGTCGGCGAGCTGGTCGGCCTCGTCCAGGTACTGGGTGGTGAGGAAGACGGTGGTGCCGCCGGAGACCAGCTCGCGGATGATCTGCCACATGGTGTGGCGGGAGCGCGGGTCGAGTCCGGTGGTCGGCTCGTCGAGGAAGATGATCCGCGGGCGGCCGACCAGGGTCATGGCGATGTCGAGGCGGCGCTTCATGCCGCCGGAGTAGGTGGAGGCGGGCTTCCTGGCGGCCTCGGTGAGGTCGAACCGCTCCAGCAGGCCGGCGGTGACCTGCCGTCCCTCCCGCTTGGAGAGGTGGTGCAGGTCGGCCATGAGGAGCATGTTCTCCTCGCCGGTGATCAGTCCGTCCACGGCGGAGAACTGGCCGGTGACCCCGATGGCGGCCCGTACCTTCTGGGCCTCGGCGGTCAGGTCGTGCCCGGCGATCCGGGCGGTGCCGCCGTCGGCGGAGATCAGGGTGGACAGGATGTTGACCGCCGTGGTCTTCCCGGCGCCGTTGGGCCCGAGGAGCGAGAAGATCGTCCCGGCGGGCACCCGGATGTCGATGCCGTCGAGGACGGTCTTTTCCCCGTAGGCCTTCCGCAGCCCGGTCGCCGCGATCGCGAGTTCGCGTCCGTCCCGGTGTTCGTTTTCGTCTCGGCGTTCGTTTTCGTCTCGGCGTTCGTGTTCGTTCGTCGTCATGCCGCAGAGCGTGCCGTCGCGGCGGTTCAGCCCGGCTTCAGCCCGGTTTCAGCGGCGCCCTTCCGATCGTCGTCGCGGGCTCCCGACTCGCGGGCGTCACCGCTCCCGCGCGACCATGGGCAGATGTCGAGTCGCCCCCATAAGGAGCGGGCATGAGACGGAACCGACTGCTCACCCCGGCCGCGGTACTGGTCGCGGCCGTCGCCCTGGGCCCGGCACTGCCGCACACCGCGGCGGCCACTCCCGGCCAGGACTGCTCGTACGTGACCTCGGGCTACCAGCCCACGCTCGGGTACGGCGCCACCGGAGCCGCGGTCAGGCAGGCGCAGTGCCTCAGCAACGCGTGGGGCGGGCAGCCGCCCCGGCTCGCGACCGACGGGGTCTACGGCACGGCCACGCAGCGGAAGATCGAGTGGATCCAGACCTGCCACGGCCTGCCGGCGAGCGGCGTCGTCGAGGGCCGCACCTGGCACGTGCTGTACCACCCGGCCCTGGACTGCCACGTCCCCTACCCGTCCTGAGCCACCCCCGGCCCGTCTCCCCGGCTCCCCCGTTAGGGTGTTGTTAAAGAAAGCGCAAAGAACCAGCGGGACGAGACGACGAGACAGGGGAGACAGCCTTGGGGGCTCCACGCCTGAGCAGGACACCGTTGCCGGGGATCGGGGTGCGTTACGACCTCGCCACACGCGAGCAGGGCCGGGTCTCCGTGGTCGCGCACCGGGACGGTTCGCGGATCCTGAGCGCCTACCACCGGGACGACCCCGACGCCTGCGCCCTGTCGCTCAGGCTGTCCGCGGGGGAGACGGCGGCGCTCATCGACGCGCTGATGCCGACGCACCACAGCCCGAACCTGCTCTCCACCACCGACCTGGGGCTGGTGGCCGAGCGGATCGAGCTGTCCGCCACCTCGTACTGGAACGGCCGGCTCCTCGGCGAGACCCGGATGCGGACCGAGACGGGGGTGTCCATCGTCGCCGTGCTGCGCCGCGCCGAGGCGGTGCCCTCCCCCACGCCCGGTTTCCGCCTCGCGGGCGGCGACACGCTCATCGTCATCGGCACCCGTGAGGGCGTCGACGCGGCCGCGGCCATACTCGGGCGGGAGTGAGTCCGCCGTGCACGACTCCTCCGTGTTCCTGATCGAGTTCGGTGCGATCATCCTCGGCCTCGGCCTGCTGGGCCGGCTCGCCGGGCGCCTTCGTTTCTCGCCCATCCCCCTCTACCTGCTGGCCGGGCTCGCCTTCGGCGAGGGCGGCCTCTACCCGCTCGGCACCAGCGAGGAGTTCGTCGCTATCGGTGCCGAGATCGGCGTCGTCCTCCTGCTCCTCATGCTCGGCCTGGAGTACACGGCCAGCGATCTCGTCTCCAACCTGAAGACCCAGTACCCGGCGGGTCTGGTGGACGCCGCGCTGAACGCGCTGCCCGGGGCCGCGATGGCCCTGCTGCTCGGCTGGGGCCCGGTGGCGGCCGTGGTGCTGGCCGGCGTCACCTGGATCTCCTCGTCCGGGGTGATCGCGAAGGTGCTCGGGGACCTGGGACGGCTCGGCAACCGGGAGACGCCGGTGATACTGAGCATCCTGGTCCTGGAGGACCTCTCCATGGCCGTCTACCTGCCGATCATCACCGCGCTGCTGGCCGGCGTGGGCCTCGCGGCGGGCAGCCTCACGCTGGCGGTCGCGCTCGGGGTCGCCGGACTGGTCCTGCTGATCGCCGTCCGCTACGGCAGGCACATCTCCCGCTTCGTCTCCAGCGACGACCCGGAGAAGCTGCTCCTGGTGGTGCTCGGCCTGACCCTGCTGGTCGCGGGCATCGCGCAGAAGCTGCAGGTCTCCGCCGCGGTGGGCGCCTTCCTGGTCGGCATCGCCCTGTCCGGCGAGGTGGCCGAGGGCGCCCACCACCTCCTGGCTCCCCTGCGCGACCTGTTCGCCGCCGTCTTCTTCGTCTTCTTCGGCCTGCACACCGACCCGTCGAGCATCCCGCCGGTGCTGCTGCCCGCGCTCGCCCTGGCGTTCGTCACCACGCTGACGAAGATCGCCACCGGCTACTGGGCCGCGAAACGCGCCGGCATCTCGGTGAGGGGCCGCTGGCGGGCCGGCGGCACCCTGGTCGCCCGCGGCGAGTTCTCCATCGTCATCGCCGGCCTCGCCGTGACCGCGGGCATCGAACCCTCCCTGGGCCCGCTGGCCACGGCCTACGTCCTGATCCTCGTCATCCTCGGCCCCCTCACCGCCCGCTACACCGAACCCCTCGCCCGCCGCCTCACCCGCCGCCCCCACCCCGAACAGCCCCTCGCCCTGCCGGCCCAGGCCACCCCGCTGGACGACCAGGACGCGGTCGGCCGGACGTGAACTCCGACGGAGCGCTCACGCCGACGCGCCGGCCCTATCTGCCCCGGCTGGCCTCCTGGGACGGGGAGTCCGGTGGCGGGGCGTAGGCGATGAGTCGCTGGTCGGGGCGGGTGTCCACGGAGAACTGGTGGACGTCGAGGGTGAGGGGGCGGTCCTGCGGGCGTCAGTTGTTCCAGGTCTCGTCGTACGGGTCCGCCGGGGTCGGGATCGGCTTGGCCTCGGTGACCCGGAGGTACGGGATCGGGCCGTTGTTCACCGGGTCGTGGGTCTCGCGGGCGATGTACGTGCCCGTCACCTGGAGCCAGCCGTCCGGCCGGAGCACCGGGGGGATCTTCCCGGTCAGGGCCACCTTCACCGGCTGGGCGTCCGCCGCGCAGCAGTTCAGCGCCATCCGGACGAGATAGGGGGTGCCGGCCGAGTCGACGGCCACGAAGCCGGCGATCCGGACCTGGTGGCCGGCCAGCGAACGCCCGTGGTCGTAGACGGCGCGGCCCGCGTAGTCGACCAGGTTCAGCGGTATCGGGTCGGACTTGGGCAGCTTGTTGTAGCCGTAGGGCTGTTGCAGGGCCGTACCGGTGCGCATCGCGCTGTACGAGCCGAGCGCGGGCGGTGCGATGAGGATCAGGGCGAGGAGCGGGAGGACCAGCAGCCAGGAGATGCGGGGTTCGCGGTGGACGTGCCCCTCGGGCGCGGTCTCCGGTACGGCCTCCTGCGCGGCCTCCTTGCGGCTGCGGGCGCGCCGCCACTCGTACCACGCCGTCGCCAGCGCCGAGACGATCAGGACCGCGCCCGCCGCCAGCAGCAACGGCTGCAGACCCGCCTTGACGTAGCGGAGATAGAGGTCGGTCGTGCCCGCGTGCAGCAGGGCCGCGCCGACCAGGAACATCACCGCCGCCTGCGCCTGCCGGTTCACAGCAGCACCGCCCCGGTCAGGACCGCGCCCGCGATCGCCGCCGCGAAGGTGGCCGGGGCGAAGCGCAGGGCGAAGCCGCGGCCGAAGGTGCCGGCCTGCATCGCGAAGAGCTTGAGGTCGATCATCGGGCCCACGATCAGGAAGGCCAGCTTCGCGGTGAGCGAGAACTGGGTGAGGGAGGCCGCCACGAACGCGTCCGCCTCGGAGCAGATGGACAGGAGCACGGCCAAGACCGACAGGGCGAGGATCGCGACCACCGGGTTGGCGGCCGCCGTGCGCAGCCACTCCGCCGGGGCCACCGCCTTCAGCGTGGCCGCCGCCATCGCGCCGAGCACCAGGAAGCCACCCGCCTGCACGGTGTCGTGCCGGACCGAGGACCAGAACGCCTCCCCCTTGGTCTCGCCCTCGTGGTGCGCGTGGGCCGGCAGCCGCAGCCAGTCGGTGCGGCCGAGCCGCTGCCACAGCCACCCCATCCCGCACGCCACCAGCAGGCTGCCCGCGAACCGGCCCACCACCATCTCGGGGTTGCGCGGGAACGCGACCGCCGTCGCCGTCAGCACGATCGGGTTGATCGCGGGCGCGGAGAGCAGGAAGGCGATGGCCGCGGCCGGGGTGACGCCCCGGCGGACCAGGGCGCCGGCCACCGGCACCGACGCGCACTCGCAGCCCGGGAGCACGACACCGGCCAGCCCGGCGACCGGTACCGCGAGGGCCGGGTGGCCGGGCAGGGCCCGGGCGAAGAAGGAGGGCGGGACGAAGACCGCGATCGCCGCGGAGAGCAGCACGCCGAGGACCAGGAACGGGAGCGCCTGGACGACCACCGCCACGAACACCGTCATCCAGCTCTGCATCACCGGCTTCGACAGCGCGCCGCGCACCGGACCCTGGAACATGACGACCAGAAGGAGGAGCAGGGTCAGGGCAAGCGGGGAGTTGAGGTGCCAGCCCGTCCGGCCGGGCGGGGTGCCGGTGCCGTCGGCGCCGGGCGTCCCGCCCTCGGGCGCGGCGCCGGGCGGGGCGGCTTTCTCGGTGATGGCCACGGGTCGGATACCTCCGGCACTTCGGTCAGATCCAGCGATTGTGCTCCCTCCCCCTCCCTACGGGCGGTCAGGGGTGACTGTTCACCTCGTTGCTGGAACCATGCGTTGCGTTGAGGCAGTCTTTTCCCTCGTGGCGAGCGTTCCGTATCAGGGTGGTGGGGTCCAGGCGCCCATGGTGGTGTGCGGGGACGACGGGCTCGCGCACCGGCTGGCCGCCGAGTTGCGCACGGTCTACGGCGAACAGGTCACCCTCGTCGTACCACCGAACGTGCGGATCGCCCGGCCGCCGGTCGTCGGCCGCGCCCGGGCCGCCTCGGCCGCGCTGTTCGACCGCGTGGTCAGTGCGACCGTGGGATGGACGGGCGGGAACGGAGGCAGTGGCGGTGGCGGCGGTGCCGGTAGTGGTGCCGCTAGTGGTGCCGGCTCGGTCTCCGGTGGCGGTGAAGGGCCGCGCGGGGAGCGGGTGCTGGAGGCCGTCGAGGCCAGTGAGGCGGTGCTCGCCGAGGCGGGGGTGGAACGGGCCGCCGCGCTCGCCCTCGTGTACGACGACGACGAGACCAACATCCGGGCCGCTCTCACCGCCCGCCGGCTGAATCCGCGGTTGCGGCTCGTGCTGCGGCTGTACAACCGGCGGTTGGGGCAGCACATCGAGGAACTGCTCGACCAGGCGGCCGCGTTGGCGATCGGGGACCCGGACGGCAGCGGGGGCGGCGCGGTGGGCGACGCCTCCACGATCGTGCTGTCCGACGCCGACACCGCCGCGCCCGCGCTCGCCGCCACCGCGCTCGCCGGGCGCGGCAAGGTCATCCAGACGGACGGTCTGGTGCTGCGGGCGGTGGACCTGCCGCCGGGCGCCGGCGCGGGTCAGGACGCCGGCGAACAGGGGTTGTTCCCGCTGGCGCTGCTCTCCCCGAACGGCACCGGGCCCGAACCGGCCGGGGGCGGCCGGGAGCGGGGGCCGCGGCTGCTGCCTGACGACGAGCAGGTACGGACCGCGGGCGAGCGGGGCGTGATGGTGCTGGAGCACGTGTCGTCGGGGGGCTCGGCCGAGCCCGCCGGGCGCGGGGTGGGGGTGGTACCCCCGCTCGCCTCGTTGTTCTCGCGGCGGCTCAGGTGGTCGCTGTTCGGGAGCGCGGGGTGCGTGGTCGCGCTCGCGGTCGCGTTGTCGGTGGTGACGCACATGCATCCGGTACGGGCCTTCTATTACACGCTCCTCGACCTGTTCGCCATCGACAACCCCGCGATCGGGGCGCCGGTCGGCAGGCAGATCCTGCAACTCCTGACGGGGCTGGTCGGGTTGCTGCTGCTGCCGGTGCTGCTGGCGGCTGTCCTGGAGGCGCTCGGTACCTTCCGCAGCGCCTCCGCGCTGCGCAAGCCGCCACGGGGGCTGGGCGGTCATGTGGTCCTCCTCGGGCTGGGGAAGATCGGTACGCGCGTGCTGACGCGGCTGCGGGAGCTGCACGTGCCGGTGGTGTGCGTCGAGGCCGACCCCGAGGCGCGCGGGCTGGCGGTGGCGCGGCGGCTGCGGGTGCCGGTGGTGCTCGGGGACGTCACCCAGGAGGGGGTCCTGGAGGCCGCCAAGATCCATCGGGCGCAGGCGCTGCTCGCGGTGACCAGCGCGGACACCACGAATCTGGAGGCCGTGCTGTACGCGCGGTCCGTGCGGCCCGACCTGACGGCGGTGCTGCGGCTGTACGACGACGACTTCGCGACGGCCGTGTACCGGACGCTGCGGGCGGCGCATCCGCACGCGGTCACCCGGAGCCGGAGTGTGTCGTACCTGGCGGCGCCGTCCTTCGCGGGGGCGATGCTGGGGCGGCAGATCCTCGGGGCGATCCCGGTGGAGCGGAAGGTGCTGCTGGTGGCGGTGGTGGCGGTGGGCGGGCATCCGCAGTTGGAGGGGCGGACGGTGGCGGGGGCGTTTCGGGTGGGGGCCTGGCGGGTGCTGGCGCTCGAGGGGCGGCAGGGGGTTGCGGACGGGCAGTACGTGTTGCGGGGCGGGGACCGGGTGGTGGTGGTCGCCACCCGCCGGGGGCTGGCGGAGCTCTCCGGCCACCGGGCCTCGCCCACCCACCCACCCGACTCGCTCGGTTGAGGGGTGGGGGCGGGTGGGTCGGCGTGGTGCGCGTACGTGCGGCCGCGCGGGGGCCGAGCGCGCAGTTCCCCGCGCCCCTTTCGGGGCGCTTCGATACCGCGCCCTCGACAGCGCCCTGCGCCCTGACAGGGCCCACCGCGCCGCGGTCCGGTGCCGCCCCGTCGTGGTCGCTCGCGCAGTTCCCCGCGCCCCTTTCGGGGCACTTTGATACCGCGCCCTCGACAGCGCCCTGCGCCCTGACAGGGCCCACCGCGCCGCGGTCCGGTGCCGCCCCGTCGTGGTCGCTCGCGCAGTTCCCCGCGCCCCTTTCGGGGCGCTTCGATACCGCGTCCTCGACAGTGCCCTGCGCCCTGACAGGGCCCACCGCGCCATGGTCCGGTGCCGCCCCGTCGTGGTCGCTCGCGCAGTTCCCCGCGCCCCTTTCGGGGCACTTCAGCCGAGTCGGGTGGGTGGTGGGAAAGGTCAGTCGGTCGGTGCTGTCGCCGTGGGCGTGAGGTGGCGTTCGGCGAATTCCATTTCCAGGCGGAGTTGCTTGATGCGTTCGTCGACCACGAGGGAGCCGTGGCCGGCGTCGTAGCGGTAGACCTCGTGGGGGGCCGAGTGGGCGGCGAGGCGGTTGACGTAGTTGTCGATCTGGCGGATGGGGCAGCGGGGGTCGTTGAGGCCGGCCGAGATGTAGACGGGGGCCTTGACGTCGTCGACGTAGGTGATCGGGGAGGACGCGGCGAAGCGGTCAGGGACCTCTTCCGGCGTACCGCCCAGCAGCGTGCGGTCCATCGCCTTCAGGGACTCCATCTCGTCGTGGTACGCCGTGACGTAGTCGGCGACCGGGACCACCGCGATGCCCACCGCCCAGGACGCCGGCTGGGTGCCCAGGCCGAGGAGCGTGAGGTAGCCGCCCCAGGAGCCGCCGGTGAGGACCAGGCGCTCGGGGTCGGCGAGGCCGGACTCGACCGCCCACTTCCGCACCGCCGCCACGTCCTCCAGCTCGATCAGGCCCACCCGGTGCTTCAGCGCGTCCGTCCAGGCCCGGCCGTACCCCGTGGAGCCTCGGTAGTTGATGCGGACCACCGCGTACCCGTGGTCGACCCAGGCCGCCGGCCCCGCCGCGAAGCTGTCGCTGTCGTGCCAGGTCGGGCCGCCGTGCAGGTCGAAGACGGTGGGGAGGGGGCCGACGGCGCCGGCCGGCTTCTGGATCAGGGCGTGGATGAGGCCGCCGGGGCCCTCCACCCACGCGTCCGAGACGGGGACGGAAGGGGGGCACTTCATGCCCGGCGGGTCCAGGACCACCTCGCCGGTCGTGGAGCGGACCACCGGCGGCTCGGCGGCCGACGACCAGAGGTACTCGACGGTGCCGTCGGGGCGGGCCGTGGCCCCGGAGACGGAGCCCGGCGGGGTCGGGATGCGGGTCAGCCCGCCCGTGGCCAGGTCGTAGCGGAACAGGTCGCTGCGGGCCTTGTGGCTGTGCGCGATGAGCAGCGCGCCGCCGTCCGGGTACCACTCCGCGCTCACGTCACCCGGCAGGTCGAGCGTGAGGTCCGTCTGCGTGCCGGAGACGACGTCCCAGACCAGGGGCTCCCAGCGGCCCCGCCGCTGATGCCCGATGAGCAGCCGTGGGTCGCCGTCGACGGGGGCGAAGCCCAGCACCTCCAGGCCCAGTTCCTCGCTGCCGCCGTGGGTGTCGTCCAGCTCGGCGACCGTCGAACCGTCCGGGCGGACCACCCGCAGCGCCGAGTGCATGGCGTCGCCGTGCTCGGTGTGCTCGATCGCGATCAGCGAGCCGTCGTGGGAGAGGTCGCCGACGCCCGCGGACTCGGCGTGCCGGTAGATCTCCAGCGGCTCCTCACCCGTTCTGACCAGGTAGATCGTCGTGCCCTCGTCGTCCGTGGAGCGGCCCACGACCGCCGTGCGGCCGTCGCGGCCCAGCGCCAGGCCCGAGGGGTACGACGGCTCCAGGCCCGGCGTCGCCTCCTCGTCCGCGCCGCCGCCGAAGGGCTGGCGGCGCCAGACGCCGAACTCGTCGCCGTCCTTGTCGTCGAACCACCAGATCCACGCGCCGTCCGGGGAGAGCAGCCCGTCCGTCGTGCCGTTCGGCCGGTTCGTCGCCTGGCGCTGCTCACCGCTCGCGCGGTCCCAGGCGTACAGCTCGTACGTCCCCGTCGCGTTCGACACGAACAGGGAACGGTCGGGGGCGTCCTCCGCCCAGTCCGGCAGGGAGACCCGAGGGGCGCGGAAGCGCTTCTCCCAGTCCGGCATGTCGCTCTCACTCATGGCCGCAGTCATGGCCCCATAGTGCCCGTCCCCGCCCACATTGCGTCGACGGGAGCCCACGGCCTGTGGATAACTTTGCGAACCTCCAGGTGGGCGTCCGGGCCCGCGCACCCGTCTCCACGCGCCCACCCCGCCCGTAAACCGTCATGAACCGCCCCGTACCGTGGACGGCGTGTACCGCTTTCTGCTGACACCCCGTTGGTGGGGCATCAACGTCTTCGTGCTGCTCGCCATCCCGTTCTGCGTCTTCATGGGGTCGTGGCAGCTGAGCCGTTTCGAGGCACGGGTAGAAGCGCACCGCAGCGCCGACGCGCAGGTCGAGACGGCGAAGACCGAGGCTGCCCGGCCGCTGGCCGACCTGCTGCCCGTCGACCAGTCGACCTCCGGCAAGCGGGCCACCGTCACCGGCCGGTACGCCAAGCAGCTGCTGGTGCCCGACCGCCAGGTCGACGGCAAGAACGGCTTCTACGTCCTGACCCTGCTGCGCACCGACTCAGGCAAGGCGCTGCCCGTCGTGCGCGGCTGGCTGCCCGGCAAGGCGGACGCCGCCGAGGTGCCGGCCCCGCCCGCCGGCGAGGTCACCGTCACCGGCGCGCTGCAGGCCTCCGAGACGCCGGGGGACAACGGCGTCAGCAACCAGGGCGGCCTGCCGTCCGGGCAGACGGCGGCGATCAGCGCGGCCTCACTCGTGAACCTGGTGCCCTACCCGGTGTACGACGCGTGGATCACCCTGGAGAAGGCCGACTCGGGGATGACGGCCGTACCGGCGACCGCGCCGGACAACTCGGGGCTCGACCTGAAGGCGTTCCAGAACCTCGGCTACACCGGTGAGTGGTTCGTCTTCGCGGGGTTCGTGGTGTTCATGTGGTTCCGGCTGCTGCGCCGCGAGGCGGAGTTCGCCCGGGACGCGGCGCTCGGCCTGGTCCCGGACCCGGAAGAGGAAGCCCAGCAACCGACCGCCGTATGACGACGGCCGCCGCCGGTCCCGCCGGTCACTGGGCCGCCAGTACCCCGGTCCAGTAGACCGTCCCCGCACAGGCGTTCGTCACCGTCGCCGAGCCGGTCGGGGACCCGGCCTGCGGGGTGTACGAGACCGCGACGCTCCCGTCGGCGGTGGCGCCGTCCTCGGTGAGCAGCTGGGTGGTGGTGCCGTCCGACCCGGCGGTGGTCGTACCCGCGCTGCTGCTGGCGCCGTCGGTGGGGCTCGGGGAGGCGGTGGAGCCGCCGGTGCCGCCGGTGTCGCTGGAGCCGCCGGTGCTGGAGCCGCTGGTCGGGCAGGTCGCCGAGGGGACGAAGCCGAACTTCTCCTCGTAGGCGGCGCCGGGGGCCAGGATCAGGCCGGTGAGCTCGGTGGTCGGGTCGGGCAGCCCGGCCGCCGCGTCGCCGGCGACGTGCCGGGCGGCGGCGATCTTGGTGGCGTCGGCCGCTCCCTGCGCGAGGACGCCCACGGTGCCGGGGCCGCCGACGGTACAGCTCGTCGTCGAGACGTTGACGACGCGGAAGGTGCCGTAGACGACGCCCGTCGAGTCGGGGGCGCCGACGGTGGAGGACGGGGTGCCGAGCTGGGCCGAGGTGCAGACGGGGGCGCTGCTGGCGGCGCCGGCGGTGGGGACGACCTTGGTGCCGGAGACGGCTCCGGTGCTCTCGCCCTTGCCGCCGCCCTTGGTGCCGCCGGGGCTCTGGCCGGTGGCCTGGCCGCCGGTGCCGCCCGAGGTGCTGGTGCCGCCGTCGGGGTTCTTGCCGCCGGTGGCACCGCCCTGCGCCTGGGAGGCCTGGCCGGCGATGGAGGTGTTGGGGTCGATGGCGCCGGAGTGGGAGACGTGCACGAGGGCGGGGACCGCGGTGCCGATGAACAGGGCCGCGGCCGCCATGCCGACGGCGGCCTGCCGCTTGCGGGCCCGGCGGGCGGGCACCGCGCGGCGCAGGTGGTCGAGGCTGCCGTCGCGCGGGGCGAGGTCGTCGACCGCGGAGTGCAGGAGCCGGCGCAGGGCCAGCTCGTCCGTGTCGAGCCCGTCCAGGGTCTCAGGGCCGTCGGCACCGGCCCCGAAGCCGGGGCCGAGCCCGCTCCGGAGCCCTTCGGGGCCCTTGTCGTCGGGGCCGTCGTTCACAGTTCCGTTCCCAGCGTGCGATTGCGTGTGCTCATGCTCGTGGTGCCGTTCCGGTGTCGGCTCGTGCCAGGCGTAGGGCTCGTGGCGATCATGCGAGTCGCCTCCTCGGGGGCTGTCCGTCATGCCGCCGACTCCATCGCCACCCGCAGCGCCGCGATGCCGCGCGAGCCGTACGCCTTCACCGAGCCCAGCGAGATACCGAGCGTCTCGGCGACCTGGGCCTCGGTCATGTCGGCGAAGTAGCGCAGGACGAGGACCTCGCGCTGACGGCGCTGCAGGCCCTTCATCGCCTTGATCAGGTCGCGCCGCTCCAGCTGGTCGTAGGCGCCCTCCTCGGCGCTGGCGGCGTCCGGCATCGGCTTGGAGAGGAGCTTGAGGCCGAGGATGCGGCGGCGCAGCGCGGAGCGGGAGAGGTTGACGACGGTCTGGCGCAGGTAGGCCAGGGTCTTCTCCGGGTCGCGGACGCGTTTGCGGGCGGAGTGGACGCGGATGAACGCCTCCTGGACGACGTCCTCGCAGGAGGCGGTGTCGTCGAGGAGGAGCGCGGCGAGGCCGAGGAGTGACCGGTAGTGCGCCCGGTAGGTCTCGGTGAGGTGGTCGACGGTGGTACCGGCCGCCGCCGTCGCCTCCTCGGCGCCGTCGCGCTGGCTGGGTATGCGGGTGGGCCGCGCTGCGGGCATGGGCGCGATCACCGGCATGCCGCCGGGCGCGCCGGGCACGCGGGGGCGCAGACCGGCGCGGGGCGGCCGTAGGGCCGTCGCGCCGCCGGGCGCACTGAGTTCGAGTACCTCTGCCACGCAAGTTGGACACGTCTACCCCCGGTGGGGTTGTACGTGCCGGGCATCACTTTTGCGTCGGACGTTCCGGACGGGCGCATGCCGGGGCCGCCGGGTGGGCCGGCCGGCGCGTTCGGTACCGTTCCGCGCGCGTCCGGCAGCACACTCGACGGTATGTCAATTGCCGTCATGCGTCCCGCTCTTCCCTTATGTCCCATGATGAACGGACGTCCCCACGCCCCGATCACGGCGTCCCCACGCCAGGATCATGCGTCCCCGCGCCCCAAAGCCCGCTTGCGTAAGCGCCCGGTAAGTGGACGACCGCAAAGACGCTCCCCGCCGCCCGCATGGTTGCGGAGGACGGGGAGGAAAATCTTCGAACGCGGACGGGTCCCGGTTCAAGAGGTTTGGACCATGCTCCGGGACACATTTCTTACGCGGATCCTACCTGTGGGCCCGCTCCCACCCAGGGTGCCACCCGGGCCGTTTGCCGTGGTCACCGTGTGTTCACGCGGAATCCGCCCCACCTGAACGGCCGGTCAGTTCCGCCGCCACCAGCTCGGCGATCTGCGCGGTGTTCAGGGCGGCCCCTTTGCGAAGGTTGTCCCCGCACACGAAGAGCTCCAGCGCGGTCGGGTCGTCGAGCGCCCGCCGCACCCGGCCGACCCAGGTCGGGTCGGTGCCCACCACGTCGGCGGGCGTCGGGAACTCCCCGGCGGCCGGGTTGTCGAAGAGGACCACCCCCGGAGCCGTGTCCAGGATCTCCCGGGCCCCGTCGACCGTCACCGCGCCCTGGAACTTGGCGTGCACCGTCAGGGAGTGCGTGGTGACCACCGGCACCCGCACGCACGTCACCGCGACCGGCAGCTTCGGCAGCCCGAGGATCTTGCGGGACTCGTCCCGCACCTTCATCTCCTCCGACGACCAGCCGTCCTCCCGCAGCGATCCGGCCCACGGTACGACGTTGAGCGCGACCGGCTCCGGGAACGGCCCGGTCAGGTCCCCGACCGCGCGCCGTACGTCACCGGGCTTGGTGCCCAGCTCGGTACCGGCGACCATGGACAGCTGGGCCCGCAGCGTCTCCACGCCGGCCCGCCCGGCCCCGCTCACCGCCTGGTACGACGACACCACCAGCTCGCGCAGCCCGAACTCGGCGTGCAGCGCGCCCAGGGCGACGATCATCGACAGGGTGGTGCAGTTGGGGTTGGCGATGATCCCGCGCGGCCGGTTGCGGGCGCAGTGCGGATTGACCTCGGGGACGACCAGCGGCACCTCGGGGTCCATCCGGAAGGCCCCGGAGTTGTCCACCACGACCACGCCCCTGGCCGCGGCGACCGGCGCCCAGCGCGCGGACACCTCGTCGGGCACGTCGAACATCGCGACGTCGATGCCGTCGAAGGCCTTCTCCGACAGTGCGACGACCTCGACCTCGACCCCGCGCACGGCCAGCTTGCGGCCGGCCGAGCGCGGGGTGGCGATCAGGCGGATCTCGCCCCAGACGTCCGCCCGCTGGGACAGGATCTGGAGCATCACCGTGCCGACGGCCCCGGTCGCACCGACGACCGCGAGCGCCGGCTTGCCGGTCATCGGCCGGTGCCCCCGTAGACGACGGCCTCGTCGGTGTCGGAGTCGAGACCGAAGGCGGTGTGCACGGCGCGCACGGCCTCCGGCACGTCGTCGGCCCGGGTGACGACCGAGATGCGGATCTCCGAGGTCGAGATCAGCTCGATGTTGACCCCGGCGTCGCTGAGCGCCTCGAAGAACGACGCGGTGACCCCCGGGTTGGTCTTCATGCCCGCGCCGACCAGCGAGATCTTGCCGATCTGGTCGTCGTAGCGCAGCGAGTCGAAGCCGATGCCCGACCGGTTGCGCTCCAGCGCGTCGATGGCCTTGCGGCCCTCGGTCTTCGGGAGCGTGAAGGAGATGTCCGTCAGGCCGGTGGCGGCGGCGGACACGTTCTGCACGACCATGTCGATGTTGATCTGGGCATCGGCGATGGTCCGGAAGATGGCGGCGGCCTCGCCCGGCTTGTCGGGCACCCCGACGACCGTGACCTTGGCCTCGGAGGTGTCGTGCGCGACACCGGAGATGATGGCCTGCTCCACCTTCTTGTCCCCAATCGGCTTGCTGCTGACCCACGTGCCCTGCAGTCCGCTGAAGCTGGACCGGACGTGGATCGGGATGTTGTAGCGGCGGGCGTACTCCACACAGCGGTGGAGGAGCACCTTGGAACCGGAGGCGGCGAGCTCCAGCATGTCCTCGAAGGAGATCCAGTCGATCTTCCGCGCCTTCGTCACCACGCGCGGGTCGGCGGTGAACACACCGTCGACGTCGGTGTAGATCTCGCAGACCTCGGCGTCCAGCGCGGCGGCGAGGGCCACGGCGGTCGTGTCGGACCCGCCGCGCCCCAGCGTGGTGATGTCCTTCTTGTCCGCGCTGACGCCCTGGAACCCGGCCACGATCGCGATGTTGCCCTCGTCGAGCGCCGTCCTGATCCGCCCCGGCGTGACGTCGATGATCCGGGCTTTGTTGTGGACCGAGTCGGTGATGACGCCTGCCTGGCTGCCGGTGAACGACTGGGCCTCGTGGCCCAGGTTTTTGATCGCCATGGCCAGCAGTGCCATGGAGATACGCTCTCCGGCGGTCAGCAGCATGTCGAACTCACGCCCGGCAGGCATCGGGGATACCTGCTCGGCGAGATCGATCAGCTCGTCCGTCGTGTCGCCCATCGCGGAAACAACGACAACCACCTGGTTGCCGTTCTTCTTCGCTTCCACGATTCGCTTGGCGACGCGCTTGATGCCCTCGGCATCGGCAACGGAGGAGCCTCCGTACTTCTGCACGACAAGGCCCACGTGCGCTCCTCGCTCGGTTTGTTGTGTCGGCTCAGTTTAACGAGCGTCCGAATTCCACCGGCCTGCTCCCGCATGGTGAGACCGCGGGACCTCGCCGCTCGCGACCGGAACCTGCCCAGCGGGCAGCAGCCCACGCGAGAAGTGCCCTGCCTCACACTGACCTTCGCACGGGGTTCCGGGAGCCGGACCCGGGTCGTCGGCCGGCCGGCACGGGGTTCGCGCCAGCGCCGGGTCCGCCCGGCCGCGCTGGTCGCCCTGTGCGCGGCGGCGGCCGCCCGGCCCCGAGGGCCTGTCCCGAGCCCGCGGGCCCGTCGGGAGCCCGGCGGACCTACTTGGCGGAGGACCGCACGCCCAGCGAGCCGCCGATCTCCTGCTGCATGACCTGGCCCGCCTCGAACTCCAGGGTTTCGTCGCCCATGGTGGCCTGGTCGGTGTCGAGGCCGTCCAGTTCCTCCAGGGGCTGGTTGAGGCGGACGTGGATCAGGACGGACTGCAGGGCGCGCAGCACCGCGGAGGCGGTGGGGCCCCAGTTGGAGAAGTAGGAGAACTGCCACCACCACAGGGCCTCCGTGGTGCGGCCCGCGCGGTAGTGGGCCATGCCGTGGCGGAGGTCGGTGATGATGTCGGCCAGGTCGTCCGAGATCCGGGCCGGGACGGGCGCCTTGCGGGGTTCGTACGGGTCGAAGACCTCGGAGTAGACGTCGACGGGCTCGAGGAGGCGTCCGAAGTTCTCGCGGAGCTGGTCGACGTCCGGCTCCGGACCCGGGTCCGGCTCGTAGCGTTCGTCGGGAACGATGTCCTCGTGCGCGCCGAGACGGCCGCCGGCCAGCAGCAGCTGGGAGACCTCCAGGAGGAGGAAGGGGACCGCCGAGTCCGGCTCGTCGCCCTTCGACACCTCCATCACGGCCACCAGGAAGCTCTCCACCTGGTCGGCGATCTGGACCACGAAGTCGTCGGGGTTCTGCGCGGTCGCGTGCAGCGTGGCGTCAGACATCTAGGAGTCGTCTCCCCTCGAAGGCGCGGCCGAGCGTGACCTCGTCCGCGTATTCCAGGTCGCCACCCACCGGGAGGCCGCTGGCCAGGCGGGTGACCTTCAGGCCCATGGGTTTGATCATGCGGGCGAGGTAGGTGGCGGTCGCCTCGCCCTCCAGGTTCGGGTCCGTGGCGAGGATCAGCTCGGTCACCGTGCCGTCGGCCAGGCGGGCCAGCAGCTCCCTTATCCGCAGGTCGTCGGGGCCGACGCCCTCGATCGGGCTGATCGCGCCGCCGAGCACGTGGTACCGGCCGCGGAACTCACGCGTGCGCTCGATCGCGACGACGTCCTTCGGCTCCTCCACCACACAGATCACCGTCGGGTCGCGGCGGGTGTCGCGGCAGATGTTGCACAGTTCCTCCTGTGCCACGTTGCCGCAGGTCGCGCAGAAGCGGACCTTCGCCTTCACCTCCAGGAGGGCCTGCGCGAGACGCCGTACGTCCGTCGGCTCCGCCTGCAGGATGTGGAAGGCGATCCGCTGCGCGCTCTTCGGACCGACGCCGGGCAACCGCCCCAGCTCGTCGATGAGGTCCTGGACCACGCCTTCGTACAACGGACTGCCCTTCCTGGAGTCTTTCGGTACGTACCGTAGTTGGCTGCCGCCCGTCCTAGGAAGGCGGTGCGGGTGTCGTGCGGACGACGAACATCAGAACGGCAGGCCGGGGATGCCGCTGCCGCCGCCCAGACCCTGCGCCAGCGGGCCGAGCTTCTGCTGCTGGAGCGCCTGGGCGTTCTCGTTGGCCGCCTGGACCGCCGCGACGACCAGGTCGGCGAGGGTCTCGGTGTCCTCCGGGTCCACCGCCTTCGGGTCGATCTTCAGCGCGCGCAGCTCGCCGGAACCGGTCACGGTGGCCCGTACCAGGCCGCCGCCGGCCTGTCCTTCGACCTCCGTGCCCGCCAGCTCCTCCTGGGCTCGTGCCAGGTCCTGCTGCATCTTCTGGGCCTGCTGGAGCAGCTGCTGCATGTTGGGCTGGCCACCACCGGGGATCACGATCAGCTCCTGGGTCGGGGTCCGGATTTTCTCTGTTGTGGATGAGCCTACGTGGTTGACGCAGCCATCGCCCCGCCACTCTTTCGAGTGAGATTCCAGGCGGCCCTATACCTGATCAAGACCCACTTCCGGGCGGAAAAGAGGCGAAAGGACAGCCTTCGCCACCCATTGGGCGGTAGGAAGGGTTCCCGTCGTCAGCATCCATTGTCAGGTCCAGTGCCAGGTCGACTGTGGGGACCGGTTGCGGTTCCGGTGTCGCGGACGTGACCGGTCGGGATCGGTTCGGGATCAGTTAGGGAGTACCGGGTGGGTCAGCCGGAGATGCAGCCCGAGGGACTGCCTCAGGACGGGCGGGGCGGCGAGGGTGCGGCCGGACTGCGGCCGGGCGATCTGACCGGGCGGGCCTTCCCGCTCGGGGACTGGGGTGAGCCGGCCGAGCGGCTCGACGAGCTGTACCGGTGGGTGGAGCGCGGCGCGCTGGAGACCGCCCGGTGGTATCTGGCGGACCGGGTCTGGAAGCGGCGCGGAGCGCGGGCGCTGCGGTGCGGGGCGGCGGTGGGGGCGACGCTCGGGGCGGCGCTGCCGCTCCTCGACCTCACCGGGGTGGTGGGCGGGGTCGCGCCGTGGGGATATCTCGCGCTGCTGCTGGCGGTGTCCTGCGTCGGCGTCGACCGGTTCTTCGGGGTGACGTCCGGATGGATAAGGGACATGGCGACCGCGCAGGCCGTGCAGCGGCGGTTGCAGGTGCTGCAGTTCGACTGGGCGTCGGAGAGCGTGCGGGAGGTGCTGGGTCCGGCGGAGGGCACGGCGAGCGAGGCGGCCGAGCGGTGCCTCGCGGTGCTGCGGAGGTTCTCGGAGGACGTGACCGAGCTGGTCCGTACGGAGACGGCCGACTGGATGGTGGAGTTCCGGACGGGTCCTGCGCCGCTGGGCATGCAGGCGACGGTGACGGCGGGGCCGCGGGCCGATGCGGGGCATCTGAACGGACGGTTTCCGCTGCCACCGGGGCCGAACGGGGCCCGGCCGAACATGCCCAGGCAGCGGCCGCCGGAGCCGCGGTGAGGGGGCCGCGGGAGGGGCGCGGTGAGGGGGCGCGGTGAGGGGGCGCGGTGAGGGAGCCGCGGGAGGGGGTGCGCGTGGTCGGTTCGGTGCGGCACCGTGGGGGCGGCCGCGTAGTTCCCCGCGCCCCTGACGGGGCGCTGTAGCGGGCGGCGCCACGGAGGCGGCGCACCCACCCTTGTCCGGACGCCCGAATGTCTTGACATTTCTGGAAGCGGCGCCGCATCGTGAGCACGCAGGCTCTGGACGGTCCAAGGAGGGGCAGCCCCATGGTGCGTACGCTCGGCGTCGCCGTCGTCGGATTCGGCTGGATGGGGCGGGTGCACTCGCAGGCCTATCAGCGGGTGGGACACCACTTCCCGCAGCTGGGCGTGCGGCCCGAGCTGGTGGCCGTGGCCGAGGAGGTGCCGGGGCGGGCGGAGGAGGCCGCGGCGCAGTTCGGGTTCACGTCCACCACCCGGGACTGGCGTGAGGTCGCCGCCGACCCGCGGGTGGCCGCCGTGAGCATCACCGCGCCCAACTTCCTGCACCGTGAGATCGGCGTCGCCATGGCGGAGGCCGGCAAGCACATATGGATCGAGAAGCCGGTCGGGCTGACCGCCGAGGACGCCCGCGCGGTGGCGGAGGCGGTGGTGAAGGCCGGGGTGCGGGGAACGGTCGGCTTCAACTACCGCAACGCCCCCGCCGTCGCGTACGCCCGCGAACTGATCTCCTCCGGTGAGCTGGGGAGCGTCACACACGTCCGCGTCCGGCTGTTCAGCGACTACGCCGCGCACCCCGACGGCGCCCTGACCTGGCGGTACGAACGGGCACGCGGCGGCGGGGGCGTCCTCGGCGACCTCGCCTCGCACGGCGTCGACCTGGCCCGCTTCCTGCTCGGCGACATCGAGTCGCTGGTCGCCGACACCGCCGTGTTCATCCCGCAGCGCGCCCGGCCCACCCGCGCCACGGCCGGCCACACCCTCGCCACCGGCGGCGAGCTGGGCCCGGTCGAGAACGAGGACTACGTCAACTGCCTGCTCCGCTTCGCCTCGGGCGCCCGCGGCGTCCTGGAGGCCGGCCGGGTCTCGGTCGGCGAGCAGAACAACTACGGCTTCGAGGTGCACGGCACCAAGGGCGCCGTCTTCTGGGACTACCGGCGGATGGGCGAGCTGGGCGTCGGCCACGGCACCGCCTACCAGGACCAGCCCGTCTCCACGGTCTTCGTCGGCCCCGGCCACGGCGAGTACGGCGCCTTCCAGCCCGGCGCCGCCAACGCCATGGGCTACGACGACCTGAAGGTGATCGAGGCCCGCAACTTCCTGCGGTCCGTCACCGAGGGCACCTCCTACGGCCCGACCCTGGAGGACGCCGTGCACAGCGCCACCGTCCTCGACGCGATGAGCCGCTCGGCCGCGCAGCGGACGTGGGTGAACCTCGGCTGACCCGGGCGGGCGGCGCGCTTCAGGCGCAGGGTCACGTGCCCACCGGCGGGTGGCAGGGCACGTGCCCGTACGAGCGGATCACGTCCTCGCCGTTCCCCTTCACGCCGTACGACGGGAAACCCGACGCCGGCGAGGTGGAGCCGGCGGCAGTTCACTCCTTGCTGTAGGTCAGGCTGTCGTTGCCGTCCTTCGTCTCGCGCTTCAGCTTGCCGCCCGGCAGCAGGGTCACCTCGGTGGCCTCCCCGGCGGTGCACGACGACCGGGGCTTGCCCGCCGTGACCGTGGAGGGGCCGATCTCCAGCGGGCCGTCCGAGCCGGGCTTCCCGGCGAGCTTCGCCGCGAACTCGCAGTGGTAGCCGGGTCCGTCCGCGACCAGGGTGAGGACCGTGTCACCCACGGTGCCCTGGCGGATGCTCAGTTCGCGGGTGTTGTGGCCGGTGTCGTTGTCTATCGAGGTGGCCCAGGAGCCGAGGAAGCCGCTCGGGACGGTGCCCTCGGGGGCGGCCGAGGAGGAGGGCGACCGGGTGGGCGTCGGCTCCGCGGCGGTGGTCGGGGCGGTGTTCGAGGCGGCGGAGGTGGTGCCGCCGCCCGCCTTGGCGTCCGTGCCGTCGTCGCCGCCGCTGTTCATGAGCGCGTAGACGGAGCCGCCCGCGGCCAGCAGCACGATCAGGGCGACGGTGACGAGGAGCGCGGTGGAGCGGGTGGTGCGGCGGGGCTCGTCGGCGGGGAGGGGGTCGTACAGCGGGGGCGGGGGGACGGGCGGATGGACCCGGGTGGGTTCGGGGGCGGCCTCGCTGTAGGGGTTGTCCTGGGTGTACGGGTTGTACGGCGAGGACTGCGGGTGCTGGTGGGGTTGGTTCGGGTAGCCGTAGGCCGGGTGCGCGGGGGCGTGTTCGGGGGACGGCGCGCCGGGTGCCGGCTGCGGGCGGGTGGGGGCCGGGCGCGCGGTTCCCCGCGCCCCCGGGTCCGCCGACCCCCGCGTCTCGTGACGAGTCACCCCTTGCAGCGCCCCGTGGCCCGTCGGGTCCTCCACCTCCAGCAGTTCGACGGCGTGGCGGCCGAGCTGGGCCACCAGGGCGCCCGGCAGCCACGGGTCCCTGGAGCGGCCCTCCCAGACCGTGTCGCCCGCTCCCGTCCGGGCCAGGATCGCGTCCAGGGACGGACGGGCCGCCGGGTCCTTGCGCAGGCAGTCGCGGACCACGTCGGCGATGTCCTCGGGAAGGCCGGACAGGTCGGGGTCCTCCTGGGCGATCCGGAACATCAGGGCGTGCGGGCCACCCTCCGTGGCCTCGAAGGGCAGCCGGCCGGTGGCCGCGTAGGCGAGCACCGAGCCGAGGCAGAAGATGTCGCAGGCCGGAGTGATGCGGTCGCCGCGCACCTGCTCGGGAGCCATGAACCCGGGCGAGCCGAGGAGCGAGCCGGTCTGGGTGAGCCGCTCGCCGGGCAGCGTCTCCAGCGCCCGCGCGATGCCGAAGTCGATGACCCGCGGCCCCTCTATGGTGAGCATCACGTTGGACGGCTTGAGGTCCCGGTGCACGATCCCGGCCGTGTGGATGTTGCCCAGCGCGTGCGCGAGCCCGGCGGCGAGGATGCGCACCGACCGCTCGGGCAGCGGCCCGTGGTCGTGCTCGACGACCCGCTGCAGGCTCGGCCCGGCGACATAGCCGGTGGCCACCCAGGGCACGGCGGCCTCGGTGTCGGCGTCGAGCACGGGCGCGGTCCAGAACCCGCCGACCCGCTGCGCGTTGCGGACCTCCTGCCGGAAGCGCGCCCGGAACTCCTCGTGTTCGGCGAGCTCGGACCGCACCAGCTTCACGGCGACGGTACGGCCCCGCTCCGACCGGGCGAGGTACACGTGCCCCATCCCGCCCGCGCCCAGGCGTGCCAGCAGCCGGTAGCTCCCGATGTGCTGCGGATCCCCCGGCCCCAGCTTCTCCATGGCAGATCCGCCCCTCGCTCACACTTGTGATCGAGCCGAGAATAATGCGGACCTTCCGGGGATCGCGCGACGCCATGTCTACGGTTACGTAACAGGGACCGGCCGCGGGCCGTGTCCCCAGGCTGTGGACAGTCTGTCGCGGAATGCCCCCGACCACGGAACAGGTCGCCGATACCGCTCCCCCACCGGCCGCTCCTACGCTCCCCCGCATGACCCCTCAGCCCAGTCCCCAGGCCGGCGCCGCCGTGAAGGCGGCCGACCGTGCGCATGTCTTCCACTCCTGGTCCGCGCAGGACCTCATCGACCCGCTTGCCGTGGCCGGCGCCGAGGGGTCGTACTTCTGGGACTACGACGGCCGGCGCTACCTGGACTTCACCAGCGGGCTCGTCTTCACCAACGTCGGGTACCAGCACCCGAAGATCGTCGCCGCGATCCAGGAGCAGGCCGCGAGGATGACGACCTTCGCGCCCGCCTTCGCCGTCGAGGCGCGGTCGGAGGCGGCCCGGCTGATCGCCGAGCGCACGCCGGGCGACCTGGACAAGATCTTCTTCACCAACGGCGGCGCGGACGCCGTCGAGCACGCGGTGCGCATGGCCCGGCTGCACACGGGCCGCCCGAAGGTGCTGTCCGCCTACCGCTCCTACCACGGCGGCACCCAGCAGGCGATCAACCTCACCGGCGACCCGCGCCGCTGGGCCTCCGACGGTGCCGCCGCCGGGGTCGTGCACTTCTGGGCGCCCTTCCTCTACCGGTCCCGTTTCTACGCGGAGACCGAGGAGCAGGAGACCGCGCGGGCGCTGGAGCACCTGGAGACGACCATCGCCTTCGAGGGGCCGGGCACGGTCGCGGCCATCGTGCTGGAGACCATTCCTGGCACCGCCGGGATCATGGTGCCGCCGGCCGGGTACCTGGCCGGTGTCCGGGAGCTCTGCGACAAGTACGGGATCGTCTTCGTCCTGGACGAGGTCATGGCCGGGTTCGGGCGGACCGGTGAGTGGTTCGCCGCCGACCTGTTCGGGGTCGTCCCCGACCTGATGACCTTCGCCAAGGGCGTGAACAGCGGGTACGTGCCGCTCGGCGGGGTGGCCATCGGCCAGAAGATCGCCGAGACCTTCGGCAAGCGGCCCTACCCGGGCGGGCTGACCTACTCCGGGCATCCACTGGCCTGCGCCGCCGCCGTCGCCACCATCGGGGTGATGGCGGAGGAGGGGGTCGTCGAGAACGCGAAGCGGCTGGGGGCCGAAGTCGTGGGCCCCGCGCTGGCCGCGCTCGCCGAGCGGCACCCGTGCGTCGGCGAGGTCCGCGGGGTCGGCATGTTCTGGGCACTCGACCTGGTGAAGAGCCGGGAGACCCGGGAGCCGCTGGTGCCCTACAACGCGGCCGGGGAGGCGAACGCGGCGATGGCCGCGTTCGGGGCGGCGGCGAAGGAGCACGGGCTGTGGCCCTTCGTGAACATGAACCGGACGCATGTCGTGCCGCCGTGCAACGTGAGTGAGGCGGAGCTGAAGGAAGGGTTCGCCGCGCTGGACGCCGCGCTGAGCGTGGCCGACAGGTTCACGGTGGCTTGAGCCCGGGGTTTCGGCCGACGGCCGGTGGGGGCTGATCGCGCAGTTCCCCGCGCCCCTGACGGGGCGCTGTAGCGGGCGCTTCTCACAGACGACCCACAGGCGCCGCAGAAAGGACCCACGGGTAGCTTCGCGGACACGGAAGGAGTACTCGCGGAACCCGAACGCGTAAGGTGGCGTGCTCGTACATGTACGTGTAAGCGAGCACGTCACCCGAACGCGTGAGGAGAGGCACCCCACGATGCCCGGCAACGGCGCTGTGACCCGCAGTACCCTGCGCCAGCAGATCGCGGACGCGCTCCGTGACGAGGTGCTCGCCGGGCGGCTCCAGCCGGGCCGGGAGTTCACGGTCAAGGAGATCGCCGAGCAGTACGGGGTCTCCGCCACGCCGGTCCGCGAGGCGCTGGTCGACCTGTCCGCGCAGGGCATCCTCGACGCCGACCAGCACCGCGGCTTCCGGGTGCCGGAGTACACGATCACCGACTACCGGGACATGATCGAGGCCCGCAGCCTGGTCACCGACGGCATGTTCCAGGCCCTCGCCGACGGCCTCCACCCCGCCTTCAAGGATCCCGAGGAGCCCCGGGTCGCCGCCGCCCTGGCCGCGGTCCGGCGGCGCGGCGAGGAGGCGCAGCGCGCCGCGGCCGCCGGTGACCTGACCGTCCTCATCGGCTACGACCTCCGCTTCTGGCGCGAGCTGTCCGCCCTCTTCGGCAACCCCTACCTCGCCGACTTCCTGCACCGCCTGCGCGTGCAGTCCTGGGTGTGCGCGGTGTGGCATCTGCGCCGGCTGCCCGATCTACGCGGGTATCTGTGGTCCCGGCACACCGAGTTGGTCGACGCGCTGTCCCGCCGCGACACAGGGGCGGCCCGGGGGATCGTCGCCGCGTACAACACGCACTCCCTCGCCCTGATCGAGCGACTGGCGGAGAAGAACGGATGACCGCGCCCACGAAGACCAGGGAGGGCGAGGACAGGGAGACCGTCGACCTCTCCGTCGTCATCCCGGCGTACAACGAGGAGGAGCGGCTCGGCCCGACCCTCGACGCCGTCACCCGTTACCTCGCCGACAACGAGAGCCGCTTCGGTTCCTGGGAAGTGATCGTCTCCGACGACGGCTCGACGGACGGGACCCGCGAGGTCGCGGCCTTGAGGCATCCGCGGGTCCTGCTGGTCGCCGCCGACCGCAACCGGGGCAAGGGCAGTGCCCTGCGCCTGGGCGTGGCCGCGAGCGCCGGCAGCCGTGTGCTGGTCACCGACGCCGACCTCGCGGCGCCGATCGAGGAGCTGGAGCGGCTGGACAAGGCGCTCAGCGAGGGCGCCGCGGCGGCGATCGGTTCGCGGGCGGTGCCGGGCGCGGAGATAGCCGCCCACCAGCACCGGCTGCGCGAGCTGCTCGGCCGTGCCGGGAACCTGCTGATACGCGCCACCGCCGTGCCGGGCCTCAGGGACACCCAGTGCGGGTTCAAGCTCTTCGACGGCGAACTCGCCCGCGAGGCCTTCGCCGGTTCCCGGCTCGACGGCTGGGGCATCGACGTGGAGGTCCTCCAGCACCTGCACCGCGCCGGCCACCCGGTCACCGAGGTCCCGGTCCGCTGGAGCCACCAGACCGGCTCGAAGGTGGGCCCGCTGGACTACCCGAGGGTCCTCGCCGACCTGGCCCGGCTGCGGCTGCGCCGCCTCCGCCCGGCCGACCTCCTGGTCCCGGCCCTCTTCCTCGCCCTCTCCGTCGCCCTCTACTCGGGCCGCTTCTTCGACCCGGACCACCGCTACCTCACCGACTCCATCCAGGACCAGAACCAGTGGGAGTGGTTCTTCGCGGTGACCGCGGACAACCTCGCGCACCTGCGCAACCCGCTCTTCTCCGACTTCCAGAACTTCCCCGACGGCGTCAACCTCATGGCCAACACGGTCATGCTGGGCCTGTCGGTCCCGTTCGCCCCGCTGACCCTCGTGGCCGGGCCCGCCGTCTCGCTCTCCGTCTGCATGGCGGTGGGGCTCGCCGCGACCGCCGTCGCCTGGTACTGGCTGATCGTGAAGCGGGCGGTGCGGCACCGGGGTGCCGCGTTCGTCGGCGCGGCCCTCGCGGCCTTCGCGCCGCCGATGGTCAGCCACGCCAACGCGCACCCCAACTTCGTGATCCTGTTCATGATCCCGCTGATCATCGACCGCGCCCTGCGCCTCGCCGAGGGCGCCCGGGTGCGGCGGGACGGGATCGTGCTCGGCCTGATGGCGGCCTACCAGGTGTTCCTGGGCGAGGAGCCGTTCCTGCTGGCGGCCCTGGGCATGACCCTGTTCGCCCTCGCCTACGCCGCCGTACGTCCGTCGGTGGCGCGGGAGGCCTGGCGCCCGCTGGCCAAGGGCCTGCTGATCGCCGGGACGGTCTGCCTCCCCCTGGTCGCCTTCCCGCTGTACTGGCAGTTCACGGGCCCGCAGAGCTACCACAGCGTCCTGCACGGCGACAACGCGGGAAACAGCCCCCTCTCCCTCCTCGGCTTCGCCGAGCGCTCGATGCTCTTCGGCGACGCGGCCCGCGCCAACGAGCTCTCCCTCAACCCCACCGAGCAGAACGCCTTCTACGGCTGGCCGTTGGTCCTGGTCGCCTTCGGGATCGTCGTACGGCTGTGGGAGCGACCGCTGGTCAAGGCGCTGGCGTTCACGTCCGTCGCCGCGGCCGTGCTGTCCATGGGTCCGAAGATCCGCATCCCGCTGACGGAGACGGTGTATCCGGGGCCCTGGGCACTGGTGCGCAAGTTCCCGCTCTTCGAGTCCGTCATCGAGGGCCGGGTGGCGATGATCTGCGCCCCCGCGCTGGGCGTCCTGCTCGCACTCGCCCTGGAGAGGATCCTCGCCACCCACCGCGTCGGCGCCCAGTACTTCGGCCTGCTCGCCGTCGCCATGGCACTGCTCCCGATCGTCCCCGCCCCGCTGAAGTCCGAGCCGCGGGAGGCGGTCCCCGAGTTCATCAGCAGCGGGATGTGGAAGTCGTACCTGGGCAAGGACGAGTCCCTCGTCCCCCTCCCGCTCCCGGATCCCGGCTACGCGGAGGCCCTGCACTGGCAGACCAGCGCCCAGCTCGGCTTCAAGCTCCCGGGCGGCTACTTCAACGGCCCCTACGGCGCCGACCGCGTCGGCATCTACGGCGCCGTACCGCGCTTCACCTCCAGCATGCTGCGGGACGTCCGCTACGGCGGGAAGGTCCCGGTGATCGGGAAGAACTGGCGGGCACAGGCCAAGAAGGACTTCGCCTACTGGAAGGCGGGGGTCCTGGTGGTCGCCCCGCAACCCAATGACGGGAAACTACGACAGGCGGTGGAGGCCCTGACCGGAAAACCCGGTAAGTGGACCGGTGGGGTCTGGGTATGGGACCTGCACGGGGGGAGCTGACCGGCGCCGCACGGACTACTCTTCCCTGACCACCTAGCTGAGCACTTGCTGTGAACGCCCTGATATGAGGAGCCCTCTTTGGCCTGTGACCTCTGGCTGGTACCGCTCGTCGACGTGTTGTGCCACACCCCCGACAATCCGTTCGCCGAGGAACTCGCGCAATACAACAAGGTGCTCGCCGAGGCCGGGCTGCCCCCGGTGCCGGTGTACCAGTACATGCCGGGCCTGTCCGGCGAGGTCGCACCCGTGGCCGGCTTCGACTACGACGCCCTCCATTTCCTCCGCCGCGCCTACCTCCTCCAGGTCTGCGGTCTGCCCGTCTCCCCCGTGGACGACCTCGGCGGCGACTACGAGCAGCTCCTGGAGATGTTCGAGTCGACGGCCCAGCAGTCGCACCTCGTCTGGCACTACGACCACGCGGGCGCCTACGTCCCGGTCGACTTCCCGAGCCCGCTCTCCAGCGACGAACTCCTCGCCAGCGGCGGCCCGCTGGGCTCCTCCCACGCCCTGCTGCGCGAGCTGGAGTACGTCGCCCCGTCGATCGGCATCGACCCGGCGAACCCCCCGGCCCCGCCGCAACCCCCGGCCGCCCCCACCGACTTGGAGGAGCCGGCGGTCCCCGCCCCCTACGACCCGAGCCCGTTCGCGCGGGAACGGCACGTGTGGCTGGGCCTGCACGCGGCGGCGACCCGCAGCCTGGCTCAGGGGTCGATGATCGTCTTCAGCTGACGGCCGATCACGCTGACGCCGGATCACACTGACGATCGATCACGCTGACGACCGGTCACCCGACTGCAGCTGCCCCCGTATGGCTCCTCCGAAGAGCGCGCCCACAGATGTCGATCTAGGCTCCGAAATGAGCGCTTATCAGATCGTATGTCCGCGCGCTCCCATTCGGCTCAAGGAGGAGAACATGCGCAAGCTCCACAAGGCAGCCGCCGTGATCGCCATCATCGGCGGCGTCGGCTTCCTGGGCACCGTCCCGGCCACCGCCCTGCCGGCGCAGCAGCACGCGTACGGCGGTCACGGCGGCGGCTGCCGATCCCACGACCTGAACCTCGACGTCCTTGGCGAGGTGGGCATCCTCAACGGCGCCCTCAGCAACCTCATCAACGGCGAGGGCAGCCCCGGCGCCCAGATCACCGACATGGGTTCCGACTGCGGCCACGGCGGCTGGTAGGCACCACTGAACCGGCCATGAGCCGCGTGTTCATCTCTGTGTGAGTGAAAAAGGCTCCGGACCGTCCTCGGTCCGGAGCCTTGGGGTGTCGTCGGGACCGTGGTCAGCCCTGCTCGACGATCCGGATGGTGCGGATGCCCGTGCCCCGGTACCGCATCGGGGTCCTGGTCAGGACCGGACGGCCACGCGGCCACTCGACGGTCGGCAGAGCAAGGTGCAGCACGTGGGCACCGCTCCAGTCCGGCTCGTCCTTCCCGTCCTCCGACGACTCACCGTTCGCGGCCCTCAGCCGCTTCCCCACAGCCGTGGCCGCCGCGAAGTCGAGCCCTTCGATGTTGACGGACGGCAGCGCACCGACGTGCTCCGCGACCCCGGCCCGCTCCCGCTCCGCCGCGGCCAGGCTCACCGCGGGGATGTAGACCCGCAGCGCGGCGTCCTTCTCCGCCTCCACGACCAGGCGGGAGGCCATGCCGTTACCGGCACCGAGCGCCAGGGCCGCCGTGTCGTCGAAGATGACGGCGCGCGGCAGCGGGTACCGCTCCCTCTCGGTCACTGGACCTCCCCGATACGTCCGGACTCGATGTCGGCCCACAGTTCTTCGCCGGCTTTCTCGTCCTCTTCCGTGTAGGGCCTGCCGAGGAAGTGCTCCTCGACGTAGGCCCTGGTCTCCTCGTACCGCTTGCGCAGCTCTTCCTTGGTGGGTGTGGCTCCGGCCAGCTCCGCCACGAGGTCCCGCATGCTCAGTCCGCGTTCCCGGGCGAGCTCCTGGAGGCGGTCACGGACGGCGGGGTCGACCTTGATCGTGGTGTCAGCCATGAAGACAGTATACCGTCGGTATACCACCTCGGGGCGTACGAGTGTGACAGTCAACGGCGTTCCCTTCCCTGCTTCCTAAGCCGCCGCAGGGCGAACTTTTTGCATTTCACCCGCCGGTGTCGCAGATTCGTACGGCCTCTCGAACACCTCGCAGACCGTCGCGTACTGCCGGGTCACCGGGTCCCGCGACACCACCCGCCGCAGATACCGCCGTTCCTCCAGCTCACGCAGGGAGGCGACGATCGACATGCACCCTTCCCGCCGCCGCTCGGCGAGAATGCGCTCCGTGATCCAGGCCCCGTTGGGCAGCCCCAAGAGGTACGCCAGTACGCCCGCCGCTCCCCAGGACAGGCGTCGGTCCCCGAAACGGGAGCGGGCAAGAGCTGCGAAGGCGCGCACGGGCGCCATACGATGAACGCGCATCCGGAGTTGCACTCTCCCGGTGTCGAGCCCCCGGGTGTTGGCGCACCGCGGGGGCAATCTGTTGATCGTGACTCTAGGGCCCCGCAAAGCGCGGCACGCAAGCCGCAAGCCCCTTTTCCTGCGCCTTTGTTGACGTTTTTCACTCCGAGGAGTGAAGCGCGGAGCGCAGCAACCGCGTGTGCACGAAACGGCCGTGCGCGGAGGGCCGGTAGCGCCACGACAACGGCCAGGTCATGTCGTCCAGCGCGGGAATCGGGATGTACGACACCCGGGCCGGAACGGCGGTCAGTCTCGTCACCTCCGCAGGCCAGGGCAGGTGGTCCGTGCTCCCGGCCGGCACCAGGAAGTACACACACCGCCGCCCGCTCGCGACCTCGATGACGGGACCGGGGTCACCCCCGGTCAGCTCCGCGAGCCGGTCGGCGAGCCGCCGCCCCCACTCCCCGTCGTCCACGCGCACGGCGTCGAACTGGACACCGGCTTTGCGGAGTTGCACGCCGGAGGCCGGGAGCCAGCCGAGGTTTGACTGGTCACTTTCCGTGTTCATGGAATCAGTGTCGGCAACTGCGGCTACCGTCGCCATAACTCAGAGTCAAGAGCAGCAAACTCTGGGAATTCGGGGTCCGGTGGTTGTGACCGGTTGAGTTCGGTTGAGTTCGGGGGTGACCGCAATGGCGCGGGCTGAGAACAAGACGGAGGCGGGCAGCACGGCGCAACTCCTGGCCGCCCTCGCGAAGGCCTTCCGCGAGCAGCAGGAACTGACGCAGGAGGAGTTGGGCAAACGCATCGGCTATACCGGGTCCGCGATCAGCGCGATGGAGACGGGAGCGCAGCCGGCCAGCGACAAGATGCTCGCCAAGCTGGAGGAGGCGATCGGCGGCGGGCTGGGGATCTTCGAGAAGGCACGCAGGTTCGTGCTGCTGGACAAGTATCCGGCCCAGTTCAAGAACTTCGCATTGGTGGAGCAGGAGGCGGTGACGCTGTCGTCGTACCAGACGTTCGTGGTCGACGGTCTGTTCCAGACGCCGGAGTACGCGCGGGCACTGATCGGCGGGGGCTTCCCGAAGTTGCCGGAGGAGAAGGTGGAGGAGCTGGTCGAGGCGCGGGTGGCTCGGCGGGCGTTGTTCGAGCGGGTGGACCCGGCGGCGATGATCGAGCTGATCCTGGAGGAGTCGGTGTTGCGACGGCCGTTCGGGAGCTGGGAGGTGTTGCGCGACCAATTGCGGTCGCTTGCAGAGGACGCTGAGCGGGACAATGTGAGCGTCCAAGTGCTACCGACGGAACGGGGCCTGAGGACCGGTCACGCGGGCGCCCGCGGAGACATGCAGCTGGTGGAGACCAAGGAGCACCACCGCCTGGTCTACATGGAGATCGAGGACGAAAGTGTGCTGGTCAGCGATCCCACAAAGGTCGCTCGCCTCACCCACCGGTATGCGAAGATCCGAACCCAGGCGCTGAGCTCGGATGACTCGCTGAGCCTCATCCGAAAGTTGGCAGGAGAAGAGCTGACATGACGAGCACCCTGCGTTGGTTCAAGTCGAGCTACAGCAACGACAGCGGCGGCCAATGCGTCGAAACCGCCTACACCTGGCGCAAGTCCTCCCACAGCGACGGCGGCGGGAACTGCCTCGAAATATCCCCCTGCCCCCGCACCATCCACATCCGCGACTCCAAGGCCGCCCCCGACGGCCCCCACCTCACCGTCTCCCCGGCCGCCTGGGCCGCGTTCCTGCGGTCGGCCGGGTGAGTGCCCGCGCTTCCGTGGACGCCGACGCCGTGAGGACCTCGATCCCGGGCTGCTGCTGCGGGTACCCCCGGCCGAAGGCTGGGGGAGGAACTGCGCGGCCGGTCACCACGGCGCCGCAGACGATCGGCGGCGCGCGTCCCGGCACTTCCGGCGAAGCGTCTACCCGAAGACGGTGAACAGGGCCAGCGCGGGCCCGGCCGTGTACACGAGCACGCCCGCGGCCAAGGCGGTCCACGGCCGCCGGGCCTGCACCGCCCCGAGCACGACCGTGACCACCGCGGCGGCCAGCGTGACCCACGGCCCCAACATCGCCACCAGCACCCATGCGCCCGAGTCGTCGCAGAACCGCGCTGTTCCGGCCGAAGTGCCGCAGCTGTCACCGGCGAAGGCCATGCCGAAGAACAGCAGCCCGTTGACGGCGACGGCGACCGCGAGCAGCAGTCCGGCCACGACGGCGAACACCGCCCGCACGGGACGGGGCGACGGGAACGGGGGACCGTACGGAGGCGGCGGCGGGTAAGGGGGCGGCGGAAGGCTCATGCCCCCATCTCACCCCCGTCGGCGTCGTCCCCGCCTGAGTACGGCTACTCGGTTTCCGGTGCTCCTGCCGCGGCCGAAGAGGCGCCACCGGCGGTTCTGAGGCTTTCGGCGACTGGGCTTGGCCAGACCGCCGTTGGGCGGGAAGGGTGATGGGTCGGGGCACGGTGGGCGTGTCCCGACGAGAGGGTCAGGGGCAGCGGTGACGAAGGCTCGTGCCACGGCGGCGGCGTTGGCGCTCGTGATGGCCGGTGTATCCCTCGTCTCGGCGTGCGACTGAGGCGGTGGTGCCCCGGAGCCGACGTCCGTCACCTCGGCCGCGCCCACCACCCCCACGGCCGACCCGCACCCCGTCGCGACCGGCGACTACGACTTCCGTTCGTACTGCACCAGGGAAGTGGCCGGAACAACGCTGTCCGGCCGGCCGGCGTACCGGGGCTCGACAAGTGGAACCTGTCGATTTCCCGGCTGACCGGCGCGGTGCTCACCCCACGGCGAACAAGAAACGGCGGCCCCACACGAGGTGGGACCGCCACAAACCCGCGGCAGGCGAACGCTAGAAGACGGGGGTGCCACCCTGGGTCAGCTTCCAGTTGGTGGCCGCGAAGGCCGACGGGTCGATGGTGCCCTTGGCCGTGGCGTAGGCGACCATCAGGTCGCGGACCTGGTTGGTGGAGCTGTAGGCGATCTCGGCGGCGGCGATGTGCGGGTAGCCGGAGCCGCCGTTGGCGCGGTAGTTGTTGACGGCGACGACGAAGACCTGGTCGTCGGCGACCGCGGTGCCGTTGTAGGTGAGGTTCTTGATGCGGGAGCCCTCGGCGGCCGCGATGTCGATCTCGTAGTCGACGCCGGCCGCCATGTCGTACATGTAGTCCCAGAAGCTGTTGGCGTTGGTGAGGGTGGCGGTGTCCACCGCCGTGCCGGCCGGCACCTGGTGGTAGTACTTCGCCGCGTACTCCAGGTAGTCCTTGAGCTGAGCGCCGGTGAGCTTCTTGCCGTACAGGGTGTTCTCGTAGACGTACAGGCCCGCCACGTCGCGGATCGTCACGTCACCGGCCGGGATGGTGGCCGTACGGCTGAAGCACGCGGCCACCGAGATCAGCGGGAGCGCGGCGTCGGCCGCCGAGAGGCCCGCCTTCACCGCGTCCATCTGGACCTGCTGGATGAAGTCGATGGCGGGGACGTCCTTCCAGCAGGCCTCCGCCGTCGACATCGCCGCGGTACAGGTGCCGATCGCGGTGTTGACGTACTTGACGACCAGGTTGTGGTCGGCGGTGAGGAGTTCGGTGATCCGCGGGTCCTCGGCGACCGTGTTGCTGTTCAGGGTGGTCGCGGTCTTCTTCGTGATCTTCCAGGAGTGGTTCACCAGCTCCAGCTCGAAGTCGAAGCGGGAGAGGCGGTAGCCGTAGCAGTACGGCTCGGAGAGGAGGACGTCCTCGCCGGTCTCCGCGTTCTTCACCGTGTACGTCGGGACGTCGACGTGGGTGTGGCCGACGAGGATCGCGTCGATGCCGGGGACCTGCTCGGCGACCAGGTTCGACGCGTTCTCCACGTAGGGGAGTTCGTCGCCCCACGAGGTCGAGCCGTCCAGGCCCGAGTGGTCGGTGAGGAAGACGACGTCGCAGCCGAGGGCGCGCAGCCGCGGCACGTACTTCTTCGCCTGCTCGACCAGGCCCGTGAAGGCCATCTTCCCGGAGACGTTGTCCTTGTCCCACAGGGCGATGCCCGGGTTGGTGAGGCCGAGGATGCCGACCTTGATGTCGGGGCCGTGCGGGACCTTGATGTGCTTGACGGTGTAGGGCCGGAAGGCGGGCTTGAGCGTCTTGGCGTCCAGGGCGTTGGCACCGAGCAGCGGGAAGTCGCACTGCTTCTCGAAGGTGCGGACCATCTCGATGCCGTAGTTGAACTCGTGGTTGCCGAGGGCCGCCGCGTCGTAGCGCATCTCGTTCATGGCGACCGCCATGGGGTGCTTGGGGCCGCGCTTGCCGTTCTTGCCGGTGATCGGGTCGACGCTCGCGTAGTAGGAGGCGAGCGAGGTGCCCTGGATGATGTCGCCGGCGTCGACGAGGAGGACCCGGTCCGCGCCCTGCTCCTTGCGGATGTTCTTCACCAGGGTGGCGATGCGGGCGATGCCGTAGGTGTTGCCCTTGGAGTCCACGGGCGCCGCGTTGGTGTAGTAGTCCCAGTTGAAGACGTGGCTGTGCAGGTCGGTGGTGCCCAGGATGGAGAAGCTCCAGGTCTTGGGCGCCTTCGGGGGCTTGGGCCGGCCGTGGCCGGCCTCGGCGGCCTGGGCGGTGCCGGTACCGACCGTTCCCGCGACGGCCACGGCGGCGCCGGTGACGGCCGACTTCTGCACGAACTCACGGCGGTTCATGGGATTGACGGGCATTCAGTGCTCCTGGAAGGGCGGAGAGGACGAGTGTGGCGGGCGGGAGGCGGCGGGCTACCCGCGTAGATGCTGACCGTCGCCCGTTACCGGCGTAACCACGGAAAGCCCAAGGGCCGGTCAAGGATTCCCAAGACCGGCCCAAGTGGACGCGCGTACACATGACTTACAGGAACGAGTTGATCTCGATCGTCTCGTCCCGGCCCGGGCCCACACCGATCGCGGAGATCGGGGCGCCGGACATCTCCTCCAGCGCCTTGACGTAGTTCTGGGCGTTCTTCGGCAGGTCCGAGAAGGACTTGGCCTTGGTGATGTCCTCGGACCAGCCCGGCAGGTTCTCGTAGACCGGCTTCGCGTGGTGGAAGTCGGTCTGGGAGTACGGGAGTTCCTCGACGCGCTTGCCGTCGATCTCGTACGCGACGCAGACCGGGATCTGCTCCCAGCCGGTGAGCACGTCGAGCTTGGTGAGGAAGAAGTCGGTCAGGCCGTTCACGCGGGTCGCGTAGCGGGCGATGACGGCGTCGAACCAGCCACAGCGGCGGTCCCGGCCGGTGGTCACACCGCGCTCGCCGCCAATCCGGCGCAGCGCCTCGCCGTCCGCGTCGAAGAGCTCGGTCGGGAACGGGCCGGCGCCGACGCGGGTCGTGTACGCCTTGAGGATGCCGATGACCCGGCTGATCTTCGTCGGGCCGACACCGGAGCCGGTGCAGGCACCGCCCGCGGTCGGGTTCGAGGAGGTCACGAACGGATACGTGCCGTGGTCGATGTCGAGGAGCGTGCCCTGCCCGCCCTCGAAGAGGACGACCTTGTCCTCCTCCAGGGCCTGGTTGAGCACCAGGACCGTGTCGGCGACGTACGGAGCGAGCTTCTCCGCGTAGCCCAGCAGCTCCTCGACGACCTGCTCGACGGCGATCGCGCGCCGGTTGTAGAGCTTGGTCAGCATCTGGTTCTTGGCGTCGAGGGCCGCCTCGACCTTCTGGGTCAGGATCGACTCGTCGTAGAGGTCCTGGACCCGGATGCCGACCCGGTTGATCTTGTCGGCGTAGGTCGGGCCGATGCCGCGCCCCGTCGTACCGATCTTGCGCTTGCCGAGGAAGCGTTCCGTCACCTTGTCGACGGTCACGTTGTACGGCGTGATGATGTGCGCGTTACCGCTGATGAGGAGCTTGGACGTGTCGACGCCACGCTCGTTCAGACCGCTCAGCTCGGAGAGCAGGACCGACGGGTCGACGACGACACCGTTGCCGATGACCGGGACACACGTGGGCGAGAGGATTCCGGAAGGGAGGAGGTGGAGCGCATACTTCTGGTCGCCGACGACGACCGTGTGGCCGGCGTTGTTGCCACCCTGGTATCGCACCACGTAGTCGACGGAGCCGCCCAGCAGATCCGTCGCCTTTCCCTTGCCTTCGTCACCCCACTGAGCACCGAGCAGCACAAGTGCGGGCACGCGCGTACACCCCTTCCGGGCGGGGCATGTCCAAGGTCAGGGGCGTACGCGTAAGGTTCGTCGCCGCGTACCACCGCGACCGTCGTTGGCCGCACAACCGTCGGACCGGATGCCCCGGAATAGACGAAGCCCCTGGCGCAATAGCGCAAGGGGCTCTTGCACAGTGATGCTACCCGAGGAAGCGAGGCAGGACCGAGGTGGCGACTTTCGCGAGGTCCGATCAGCTGCTGGTGATCATCGATCCGGCGGCGAGGGAAACGGACGGCGAATCCGTCCGGATCGCGAAAGACGTGCTCAGCGCGGGTGCGGCCGCGAAGGTCTGCATGCCGGACGGCCCCGAGGAATTCGCCCGCGTGCTGTCCCGCAGGGGCTCGCGGCGCCCGGTGGTGATCGGGGACGACGGCGCCCTGGTCCGTGCGGTGACCTTCCTGCACCGCAGGCGGGAGCTGGCCGACTGCGTGCTGTCCATGGTCCCGGTCGGGGGCTCGCAGGGCGTCGCGCACGCGCTGGGGGTGCCCGCCGGGGCGGTGGCGGCAGCCCGGGCGGTCCTGGACGGGGTGGAACGCCGGATGGACCTCCTCGTCGACGACAGCGACGGGGTGGTGCTGGGCGCGCTGCGGATCCCGCCGCTGGCGGCGGTGGCGGGGGCTCAGGTGCCGGTCCCCGTGCCGGCCAGGGGATGGCTGCGGCCCTACCAGCACCTCGTGCGCTCCCTGTCCGCGCGCCCGGCCCCCGCCCCGGCCGTGCCCGGCCCGCCCGCACGGCTGCGGGTGGAGGTCGACGGCGAGACGGTGGTGGACCTGGACCAGCCGGTCGAGGGCATCTCGGTGACCTCGGGCGGCCGCGACGGCCTCGCCGAGGTGGAGGTACGCCCGCTGTCGGTGGGCGCGGAGGCGACCCCGGTACGGGCGTCGGGCCGCACGGTGACGGTGACGGGGGCGGATTTCCGCTACCGGGCGGACGGCGGGCTGGCGGGGCCGGTACGGCGGCGGACCTGGCGGGTGGTGCAGGGGGGGTGGGGGCTTACGGTGCCGGGTTCTTCGTAGTGCGGGCCCTTCCGTAGACCCGCACTTTGTCGGTCAGGTCGCCGTCCCGGGTGGACGAGGAGGTCAGCTCGGCGACGAAGGAGAGGGCCTCCCCCTCCAGATGAGTGCTGTCGGAATCAAAGACCCGCTCGTCCGCCGCGTGGACACCTGGTCCGTACGCGCGCTCGGCCCCCGGGAAGACGAAGAGGTTGGGCGCCCGCTCGATCACGTGGCCCTCCGGAAGGTACGCCTCCAGTTCCTGGCGGACCAGGCGCATCACGCGGGTGTTAGTACCCCTTGGACCACGGCGACAAGACGACGGTCACTTGACGATCCCGGCCGTGTAGCCGTCGGGCACGTCCAACTCGTCGAGGGTGTCCAGCAGATCCTCGAAGCTGCCGGGCTCGGTGCCGCTTGTCGTCGGTCGGTCAGTCATCGGCGTCATGACGCGCCCTCCCCATGCCGCAGCCCAGCCACCACTCGGAGCATCCGGCCGGTCACGGCTCCGTGATCGGTTTCAGCCTTCTTCTCCAAAGGTCTGGTTGACAGACATTTAACGCGCCGACACCCTCGACGGACTCATTCGGCCTACAGAGTTCCGGTTCGGTACAGACGGCGGACGGCAGGAGAGGGGCCAGCCCGAATGGCAGTGGACGAGGGAGTCGCCCCGGCGACGGAGACAGGCGGCGAGGGCACGGTTCACCGGCTCAAGCCCAACGCGATCGGCCTGCTCGGGGTGGTCTTCATGGCCGTCGCGACCGCCGCGCCGATCACCGCGATGACCGGCAACGTGCCCTTCATGGTGTCGTCCGGCAACGGCATCGGCGCCCCGGCCAGCTATCTCGTCGCAATGGTCGTCCTGGCGATCTTTTCCGTCGGCTTCACGTCGATGGCGAAGCACATCACCTCGACGGGCGCCTTCTACGGCTTCATCTCCTACGGCCTCGGCCGCACCGCGGGCCTCGCCTCGGGCCTGCTCGCCACCTTCGCGTACGTCGTCTTCGAACCAGCGATGATCGGCATCTTCTCGGTCTTCGCCAACACGACCCTGAAGGACCAGACCGGCCTCGACGTCCCGTGGTGGGCGTTCGCCGTCCTGATGCTCGCGATCAACGCGACCGGCACCTGGTTCGGCGTCAGCGTCGCCGAGAAGCTGCTCGTCGTCCTCCTCGGCACCGAGGTGACCGTCCTCGCGGCGATGGCCGTCTCGGTCGCCCTGCACGGCGGCGGCCCGCACGGCTTCGCCTTCGCCCCGGTCAACCCGGTCAACGCCTTCAAGGGGACCAGCGCCGGCCTCGGCCTCTTCTTCGCCTTCTGGTCCTGGGTCGGCTTCGAGTCCACGGCGATGTACGGCGAGGAGTCCCGCGACCCGAAGCGGATCATCCCCAAGGCGACGATGATCTCGGTCCTGGGCGTCGGCGTCTTCTACGTCTTCGTCTCCTGGATGGCCATCACCGGCAACGGTGAGGCGGCGGCCGTGCAGGCGGCCTCGTCCGCGAACCCGCTCGCGCTCTTCTTCGACCCGACCGAGCACTACGTCGGCCACTGGGCGGTCGTCCTCATGCAGTGGCTGATGATCACCGGCTCGCTGGCCTGCGGGATGGCCTTCCACAACTGCGCCGCCCGCTACATGTACGCGCTGGGCCGCGAGGGCGTCCTGCCGAAGCTGCAGCACACCGTCGGCCGCACCCACGCGCGGCACGGCTCCCCGCACGTCGCCGGCCTGGTCCAGACGGTGATATCCGCCGTCCTGATCGCCGCGTTCTGGATCGCGGGCAAGGACCCGTACAACGCCCTCTACGTCCTGCTCGCCATCCTCGGCACCATGGCGATCCTGGTCGTGCAGGCGGTGTGCTCGTTCGCGGTACTCGTCTACTTCCGCCGGAACCACCCCGAGAGCCGGCACTGGTTCCGTACCTTCACCGCCCCGCTCGTCGGCGGCGTCGCGATGCTCGGTGTGGTCGCCCTGCTGGTGTCCAACATGGGCGCCGCGGCGGGCGCCGAGTCCGGCTCACTGCTGCTGAAGGCGACACCGTGGCTGGTGGCGCTGGTCGCGGGCACGGGCGTCGGCTACGCCCAGTACCTCAAGCGGCGGTCGCCGGAGCGGTACGCGCTGCTGGGGCGGACGGTGCTGGAGGAGACGAGGGAACGGTAGGCACGGCGGCCGTTCGAGCCGACGCCATGGTGAACTCCCGGACAACCATTGGCATTCACCACGTGTCTCAGTGGTGTGGCAGGGCGAGGGGCGCCCCGCCGGGAGGAGCCACCATGACCCACCGCCGGCACCGATTCGGGGCCGCGCTGGCAGTCTTCGCGGCCGCGGTCGCCGCATGGCTGCCCGTGACGTCCGCCCAGGCCGCCGACGGCCCGGTCGTACACATCTGGCTCCAGGACGACCACCTGGGCCTGCCGATGCCACCGACGCCGGGTGACCCGACGATGGTGAACTGGGGCCTGCGCAACGACGGCCCCGGCACCGCCAAGGCTGTCACCATCAGCGCGGACCTCAGCAACGTCATCGACTGGGTCACCACGGACGCGCCCGTGCCCGCCGACCACGTCTACACCTGGCCCACCCGGGACGTCCCCGCGGGCGAGGCGGCCGGCTCGATCATCGGCCTGAGCGCCAAGCCCGGCACCCCGCTCGGCACCACCGGCACGGTGACCCTCAGCGGCACCTCCTCGAACGGCACCGTGGTCTCCACCACCGCGAAGGTGACCGTGGGCACCACCGACCTGAAGGTCAACAAACTGGCGCCCCGCAAGGGCGACAAGCCCGGGTCCACGATCGACACCCCGGTCACGATCAGCAACCTCGGCACCCTGCCCGCCGACGGGGTCCAGCTGCGGATGCGCACCACCATCGGGCTCTCGTACGCGAAGCACTACGCCAACTGCGTGTACAAGGAGAGCGACGTCTACGTCCTGACGGAGGAGGCACTGTGCACGTTCGACACGGTGCTCGAGCCCGGCAAGAGCTACCGGGTGGACCAGCCGGTCGGGCTGGACGTGACGGACCAGGCCCTCTTCGAGTTCTTCAGCCATGAGGCCCTGCCCCTGACCGGTAGCGCGCCGAAGCCGGGGGACGGTCCCGTGCTCTCCCTCGTCGCCGCCGGGAGCGCCGCCACCGACGGCACGCCGATCGACCGGCAGAACATCGACGCCGACAACACCGCCGACATGGTCGCGGGCGGCGCCACCGCCGCGGGCGCGCCGGGCGACCTGGTGCACGTGACCGTCTCCCTGAGCAACAAGGGTCCAGGCTGGGTCGGTTACAACGCCAGCGACGACCAGCCGGCGCTTCTGGTGACCGTCCCCACCGGCACCAGGGCGGAGAAGATCCCCGCCCACTGCAGCGTGTGGAACGACGAGGCGAAGTCCGGTACCGGCGAGCAGACGCCGGGCGCAGCACAGTACATCTGCCAGTCGAGTCCGAACACGTTCACCGTCGGGGACACCCGCTCCTTCGACTTCGGCCTGCGGATCCGCGCGAACGCCAGGACCACCACCGGTGCGGCCCACGCGACCACGGCCTTCGGCAACACCATGGCGTTCGACCACACCCACGGCAACGACACGGCGGCCGTCACGGTCGAGGTCGAGGGCGGCAGCACCGCGACGCCGAGCGCCTCCGCGTCACCGTCCCCGACGGCCGCCGCCGGCACCGGCGGCAACTCCCCCCGGACGCAGACGGTCTCCGGGACCGGCGGTTCCGGCTCCCTCGCCTCCACCGGCGGCAGCGGCACCGTGCCCGTCGCCGCCGCCTGCGGTGCGTCCGCGCTGCTGCTCGGCGGCGGGCTCGTGCTCCTGGTCAGGCGCCGCAACCGGGCGTGAGTCAGGGCAGGTCCGGCAGCCGGCTCTTCGGCGAGGCGTCACCCCTCGCCGAAGAGCCGATCACGGTGGACCCGCCAGCGCTCCATCATCTTCCCGATCTCGTCGTCGACGAACTCGAAGAAGGCCAGCGTCTCGGCCATCCGCCGCCCGGCCGGGGTGTCGGGGCCGAGGCTGCTCACGCCCTCCCGCAGCGCCCCCTCCCACCGCTTGATCACGGCCTCCCGGCTGGTGAGCGCCTCGTACCACTGGTTGCTGTGCACCCGGTACCGCTCCCGCCGGGAGCCCGGCTCCCGCTCGCGCGAGACCATGTGCTGCTGGGCGAGATAGCGCACCCCGCCGGACACCGCCGCCGGGCTGACCTGCAACTGCTCCCCCAGTTCCGCGGAGGTCAGGGCGCCCGAGTCGGATGACAACAGGGCCGCGAAGATCCGGGCCGGCATCCGCTGCATCCCGGCCTCGACGAGCTGTGCCGCGAAGCTCTCGACGAACTTCGAGACGGCCTCCTGATCGCGCCCCATCGCATCCGTAGTCATGGTCACCACCCTAGCCGGGGTTTCCACACTTCCTTAACTTCACAAATTTCTGAAGACAGCGTACGTTCTGAACCATGACGAAGGCAATCACGGTCGCCGGGCTCCACAAGTCCTTCGGCCGCACCCAGGCCCTGGACGGCCTCGACCTGGCCGTCGAGGCCGGCGAGGTGCACGGTTTCCTCGGCCCCAACGGCGCCGGGAAGTCGACCACGATCCGGGTCCTGCTCGGCCTGCTGCGCGCCGACTCGGGCGCCGCGCAGATCCTCGGCCGCGACCCCTGGAAGGACGCCGTGGAGGTGCACCGCCGGATCGCCTACGTCCCCGGCGACGTGACCCTCTGGCGCAACCTCTCCGGCGGCGAGGTCATCGACCTCTACGGCCGCCTGCGCGGGGGCCTGGACAAGTCCGCCGCGCCGACCTGATCGACCGCTTCGAACTCGACCCGACGAAGAAGGGCCGCACGTACAGCAAGGGCAACCGCCAGAAGGTCGCCCTGGTCGCCGCCTTCGCCTCCGACGTCGACCTGCTGATCCTCGACGAACCGACCTCCGGCCTCGACCCCCTGATGGAGGAGGTCTTCCAGCGCTGCGTGGAGGAGGAGCGCGACCGGGGCCGGACGATCCTGCTCTCCTCGCACATCCTGAGCGAGGTCGAGGAGCTCTGCGACCGGGTCAGCATCATCCGGGCCGGCCGGACCGTCGAGTCCGGTTCCCTCGCCGACCTGCGCCACCTGACCCGCACCAGCGTGACCGCCGAACTCGCCGGCCCGCCCAACGGGCTGGCGCACCTCCCCGGCGTCCACGACCTCGACGTCCAGGGCCACCGGATCCGCCTCCAGGTCGACACCGAGCAGCTCACCGCCGTACTCCGCTCGCTGTCCGAGACCGGGGTCCGCTCCCTCACCTCCACGCCCCCGACCCTGGAGGAACTCTTCCTGCGCCACTACCAGGACGAGACCGGGGCCGAGTCGGGGGCCGGGTCCGGGGTCGCGTCCGGGGTCGAGTCCGGGATCGAGGGGGCCACCCGATGAGCACCCTCGCCGGTACCGGCACCCTGCTGCGCTTCGCGCTCCGCCGCGACCGCGTGACCACCCCCGTGTGGCTCGCGGTGAACGCGCTGATGGTCCTCTCCATGCCGAGCACCCTGCGGAGCCTGTACGGCACGGACACCGAACGCACCGACCTGGTCCACCAGTTGCAGACCAACGCCTCCTACCGTGCGCTGATCGGCCCGCTGCACGACACCTCCCTCGGCGGCCTGACGGCCTGGCGGGTGGGCGTGTACGCCGGGCTCCTCGCGGCCGTGACCGGCCTGCTCGTCGTCGTACGGCACACCCGCGACGAGGAGGAGAGCGGCCGCGCGGAACTCCTCGCGTCGGGCGCGGTGGGCCGCCGGGCGTCGCTGACCGCGGCCCTGCTGGCGGCGGCGGTCGCGAACGCCGTGCTCACCCTGCTCGTCACCGCGGGCCTGGCGGCCGAGGGCACGGCGGGTGCGCTCGCCCTCGGCCTCGGCCTGGGCGCCACCGGCATGGTCTTCGCCACGACGGCGGCGATCGTCGCCCAGTTCACCGAGAGCGCCCGCCTGGCCAGGGGCCTGACGTCGGCGGTCCTGGGCGCGGCCTTCGTGCTGCGCGCCGCGGGCGACTCGGCGAGCGACGACGGCTCCTCCCCGTGGACCTGGCTCTCCCCGCTCGGCTGGCTGGAGAACCTGCGCCCGTTCGCCGCCGAACGCTGGTGGGTGCTCCTGCTCTTCGCGGCGGCGATGCTGCTGCAGGCCGCGGCCGCCTATGCCCTGGCCGGGCGCCGGGACCTCGGCATGAGCTTCTTCCCCACCCGCCCCGGCCCGGCCGCCGGCCGTCTCGGCTCCGCCGCCGCGCTCGCCTGGCGGCTCCAGCGGGGCGGTGTGCTCGGCTGGTCGCTCGGCTTCTTCCTGGCCGGCGTGGTCTACGGCGGCCTGACCGAGGGCGCGGCCGGCCTGGTCGGCGACAACGACAGCGCCCGGAAGATCTTCGAACGGATGGGCGGCCAGAGCGGGCTGACCAACGCGTTCCTCGCCTCGATGGTCGGGATGCTGGGGCTGGTCGCCGCGCTGTACGTCGTCGCGTCGGTCCTGCGCCTGAGCGGCGAGGAGACCTCGGGCCGCGCCGAACCCCTCCTCGCCGCCCCGGTCGGCCGCCTGCGCTGGGCGGCCGGCCACCTGACCGTCGCCTTCGCGGGCGCCGCCCTGATCATGCTCCTCGCCGCCGCGGGCTTCGCCGTCGGCTACGGCAGGCAGGTGGGCCCGATCCTGGGCGCCTGCCTGGTGCAGCTCCCGGCGGTGTGGGTGGTCGGCGGGGTCGCGGTGCTGCTGTACGGCATCGCGCCTCGACTGGCCCCGGCCGCCTGGGGCGTGGCCGCGGCCACCCTCCTCATCGGCTGGGTGGGCCCGGCCCTCAACGCCCCCCGACTCGTCCTCGACCTCTCCCCCTTCGGGCACCTGCCGAAGCTGCCGGGCGGCGGGATGGAGTGGGGGCCGGTGCTGGCACTGACCGGGCTGGCGGCGGTGCTGGCCGGGGCGGGGCTGGTGGGGCTGCGGCGGCGGGACCTGACCGGCTGACGGCCGCCGCGCAGTCGACGGCCGCCCGCCCTCATCGCCCGGACTCGGCCGGCGATCACCGAACGGGTGATCACCCCACCTCCACGCTCAACCCCTCCAACCCCCGGATCACGAAGTTCGGCTTCCGCCTCGGCTCCGCCGTCAAGGTCAGGGTCGGTGCCCGCTCCAGCAGGGCCGTCATGGAGGCGGCCAGTTCGAGGCGGGCCAGGGGGGCGCCGATGCAGTAGTGGATGCCGGCGCTGAAAGAGATGTGGGGGTTGTCGCGGCGGGTCAGGTCGAGGTGGCCTGGGTCGCGGAAGACGGCCGGATCGTGGTTGGCGGAGCCGAAGAGCATGGCGATCTCGGCGCCGCGGGGGACGGTCGTGCCGTCGATCTCGATCTCGTCCAGCACCCAGCGCTCGAAGAGCTGGAGCGGGGTGTCGTAGCGCATCAGCTCCTCGATCGCGGTGGGGACCAGGGAGTGGTCGGCGCGCAGGGCGGCGAGCTGGGCGGGGTTGCGGAAGAGCGCGTACCAGCCGTTGACCGTGGCGTTGACGGTCGCCTCGTGGCCCGCGTTGAGGAGGAGTACGGCGGTGGAGATCATCTCCTGCTCGGTGAGCCGGTCGCCCTCGTCGTGCGCCTCGATGAGCCCGGAGATCAGGTCGTCGCCGGGCTCCTTGCGCCGCTCGGCGATCAGCTCCCGCAGGTAGTCGGAGAACTCCACGGAGGCCCGGACCGCCTTCGCGGCCGTGTCCTCCGACGGGTTCAGCTCGTACATTCCGCAGATGTCCGCCGACCAGGGGCGCAGCGGGGCGCGGTCCGCCTCCGGGATGCCCAGCATCTCGGCGATGACGGCGACGGGGAGCGGTTCGGCGACGTCGGCGAGCAGGTCGCCGCCGCCGCTGCGCACCAGCCCGTCGACCAGTTCTCCGGCGAGCCGGGACACGTACGGCTTGAGCCGCTCCACGGTGCGCGGGGTGAACGCCTTCGACACCAGGCGGCGGATGCGGGTGTGGTCCGGCGGTTCGAGGTCCAGCATGCCGTGGTCGTTGAGCGTGTGGAACGGCTCGTGTTCCGGCGCGGGCGCACTGCGCCCGAAGTCCTCGTGCGTGAACCGGTGCTGGTACGTCCGCCCCAGCCGCCGGTCCCGCAGCAGCGCCGAGACGTCGGCGTGGTGCGGAACCAGCCACTGGTTCGTGGGCTCGAAGTACTGCACCCGGCCCCGGGCGCGGAGCTCGGCGTACGCGGGATACGGGTCGGCCAGGAAGTCCGGGTCCCAGGGGTCGAAGGCTGCCATGGACGGACGTTAGACCGCCGGTCCCGGCTCTGACCAGGGGGGGTTCCCGAACTGCTTCCTTCCCCACGAGCTCAGGACGCTGATCACCCGGGGCGGCCGGCCACCCGGCCCGCCTGGACCCGGGGGATCGACGGAGCGTGGTTCTGCTCCAGCAGCTTGCGGCGGGGGCAGTAGCTTGCGGACTCCGAGCCCGGAGACCGTCCGGGCCCACGGAGGGAGCCCGACATGGAGCAGCTTGAGAGCTGGGCGCACCGGGCGGTCCACACGTACGCGGCGGACGACCTGCTCACCGGAGACGCCGGCTGACCTCCCCTTCGGCCGGTCCGGGCGCACCGTGTCCACGTCTGTACCGCCCGCGATTCCATCGCAACGGCGACTGCGCTCATGGCATGCGGGTTTCCTGGGCTATCCCGGCGTCACCAGCCGTGCCTCGTAGGCGAACACCGCCGCCTGGGTGCGGTCCCTGAGGCCCAGCTTCACCAGGATCCGGCTGACGTGGGTCTTCACGGTCGACTCGGCCACCACCAGGCGCTCGGCCATCTCCGCGTTGGACAGGCCCTGGGCGATGAGGACCAGGACCTCCGTCTCCCGGTCGGTGAGGTCGCCGTAGGCCGCGTGGGCCGTGGGCATCAGCCGCGGGACGTCGGAGAGCTTGGAGAACTCGCTGATGAGGCGTTTGGTGACCGAGGGCGCGAGGAGGGCCTCGCCCGACGCCACCACCCGTACGCCTTCGGCCAGTTGGCGGGCCGAGGCGTCCTTGAGGAGGAAGCCGGAGGCCCCGGCGCGCAGCGCCTGGTAGACGTACTCGTCGAGGTCGAAGGTGGTCAGGACGAGAACCTTGGACGTGGTGTCGGCGGCGACTATCTCGCGCGTCGCCTCGATGCCGTTCAGCTCGGGCATGCGGATGTCCATCAGAACCACGTCGGGGGCGAGTTCACGGACCCGGTCGACCGCCTGCCGGCCGTTGACCGCCTCGCCGACGACCTCGATGTCCGGCATCGCGTTCAGCAGGACCGAGAAGCCCTCGCGCACCATCATCTGGTCGTCGGCGATCAGTACGCGGATGGTCCGGTCGGTCATGCGTCACCCTCGCGGGCGGTGGCGACGGGAAGGAAGACCGTCACCTCGTAGCCTCCTTCGGGCGTCGGGGCCGCCGTCATCTCGCCGTTCAGCATGGAGACCCGCTCCCGCATGCCGGTGATGCCGTGGCCGGCGCCCGGGGACGGTTTGACGAGGGCGGGCTGCGGCGGCGGGCCGTTGACCACGCGCAGGCCCAGGCCGCCGATGACGTAGCCGATCTCGACGCGTGCGTCCGCTCCCGGCGCGTGGCGCAGGGTGTTGCTCAGCGCCTCCTGGACGATCCGGTACGCCGACAGCTCCACGCCCTGCGGGAGTTCACGGACCGCGCCGGTCACCCCCTTGTCGACCGCGAGGCCCGCCTGTCGCACGTTGTCGAGGAGCGCGTCCAGGTCGGCGAGGGTGGGCTGCGGGGCCTCCGGCACCTCGTAGTCCTCGGCGCGGACCACGCCCAGCACGCGGCGCAGTTCGGTGAGGGCCGCCACCGCGTTCTCCCGGATCGTGACGAACGCCTTCTCCAGCTCCGGCGGCGGGTTCTCGACCCGGTAGGGGGCGGCCTCCGCCTGGATGGCGACGACGGACATGTGGTGGGCGACCACGTCGTGCAGCTCGCGGGCGATCGTGGTGCGCTCTTCGAGGAGCGTGCGCCGGGACCGCTCGTGCGCGGTCACCGTCTGCTGGGCGGTCACCGTCTGCTCGGCCTCCCGGCGGATCTGCCGGATGGTGACGGCCAGCAGGACTATCGCGGAGACGACCAGCATCGAGCCGACGTCGTTGCCGTAGTGACCCGCGCCGAGGAGCTGGACGCTCAGGGCACCGTAGAACGCGGTGATCGCCCACATCCAGGCCGCCGTGCGCGGACGGGTGCGGACCGCGACGACCGCGAGCACCACCAGGTGGGAGAGGAAGTTGCCCGGCTGCCACGGCCATTCGTCCCAAGCGCTGGACAGCACGGAGCCGATCCAGGTCACGACGAGGGACAGCCAGAAGGCGGCGACCGGACGCGCCAGGGTGAGCAGCACCGGCGCCAGCACGAGCAGCCCGGACAGCAGGGCCACGGCAGGCCCCTGCCACCGCCGGTCCGCGACGGACACCAGCAGCACCAGCACGCCCGCCGCGGCCACCGCCAGATGCGTGGTCCAGGGCGCGTACTTACGCAGCGGGCCGGGCAGCCGGCGGGCGAACGGACGCTCGGTGCTCATCGGCGGCAACGGCCGGTAGGCGAAGGCGTCCTGGAACAGGTCCTGCCGCAACCTGCCCAGGGCGTCCAGCACCGCCCGGATCTCCGGGCTGCGCGGCTTGTACGGTTCGAACGCGCCGTCCGGCTGCTGCGGCATCGGCTGCGAAGGGGTCGTCTCGGTCACGTACACGACCGTAGGCGGAGGCGGGGGCAGCCGTCGTCACCAGTGAGAAGGGTCCTCCGGCGTCCTTCTCAGGTACTACGGGTACGTCGCGGAGCAGCGGGCGGCCGGTCAGTGACCGGAAGGCCTGATCAGCCCCGACTCGTACGCGAACACCGCCGCCTGGGTGCGGTCCCTGAGGCCCAGCTTCACCAGGATCCGGCTCACGTGGGTCTTCACGGTCTGCTCCGCGACGACCAGCCGGGCGGCGATCTCCGCGTTCGACAGGCCCTGCGCGATCAGCGCGAGGACCTCCGTCTCGCGCTCGGTCAGATCGGCGATCCGGGCCTTCAGCGGGGTGCGCACCCCGCCCCCGTCCAGCTGGGAGAATTGGGTGATCAGCCGTCGGGTGATGCCGGGCGCGAGCAGCGCGTCGCCGGCGGCCACCACCCGCACCGCCTCCGCCAGTTTGTCCGCGGACGCGTCCTTGAGCAGGAACCCGGACGCGCCCGAGCGCAACGCCTCGTACACGTACTCGTCCAGGTCGAAGGTGGTGAGCACCAGCACCCTGATGTGCGGGCGTTCGCCGACGATCCGGCGGGTGGCCTCGATGCCGCCCAGTTCGGGCATGCGGATGTCCATGAGGACCACGTCGGGAGTGAGTTCGGCGACCTTGGCCACCGCGTCCAGGCCGTCCACCGCCTGGCCGACCACCTCGATGCCGGGCTGTGCGTTCAGCAGCACGGTGAAGCCCTGCCGGACCATCTGCTGGTCGTCGGCGATGACCACCCGGATGGGGCTGCCGGTGCTGCTCGTCATGCGCGGTCGTCCTTCGGGTCGGGGGCACGGGTGGTGCCGGTGCTGGGGTCCGCGGTCCTGCCGGACATCAGGCCGGGCGCGGTGGCCGGGATCTCCGCGAAGATCCGGTAGCCGCCGTCCGCCAGGGGGCCCGCCGTCAGCGAACCGCCGAGCATCGTGGCCCGCTCCCGCATGCCGAGCAGCCCGTGCCCGGCGCCCGGCGACGGTGGCGCGGGCCGGGTCGGCCGGGAGTTCGCGACGGACAGCAGGAGCCCGTAGGGGATGTACTCGATCTCGACATGGGCGGTCGCTCCCGGCGCGTGCCGCAGCACGTTGCTCAGCGCCTCCTGCACGATCCTGTACGCCGACAGCTCCACGCCCGACTGCATCGGGCGCCGCTCGCCGTTGATCCGGGTGGTGACGGTCAGACCGGCCGCCCTGGTGTTCTCGACCAGCGTGTCCAGCCGGTCCAGGGTGGGCTGCGGGCTGTGCGGGCCGGTGCCGGGGTCGTCGGGCGCGTCCTCGTCGGGGCTCTCGGAGCGCAGGACGCCCAGCACCCGGCGCAGTTCGGTCAGCGCCTCCAGCGCGTTGTGCCGGATGCCTTCGAGGTTCTCGCGCAGCTCGTCCGGCGGGTTCTCCACCAGGTGCGGGGCGACCTGCGCCTGGATGGAGATGACCGACATGTGGTGGGCGACCACGTCGTGCAGCTCGCGCGCGATCCGGCTGCGCTCCTCCAGCAGGGTGCGCCGGGCCCGCTCCTCCTCGGTGAGCGAGGCCTGGCGGCCGAGCTCGGCGCGCGCCTCGCGGCGGCCGCGCAGGGCCGTGCCGAGCGCCACGACGACCACGGACAGGATGACGGTGACCGCCGAGGTGGACTGGTGCGGCGGCGCACCCCAGACCCCGTCGAGGAGCCAGGTGACCAGGACGGTCACGGCCAGGGCTTCGACCGCCACCCGCACCCGGACCCGCAGTGCGAGCAACAGCAGGACCAGCAGCTGCGCGATGATCCCGGCCACGGTCCAGGGCCACGTGAACAGGACCACCGGTGTCGTGCCCAGCCGGCCGTGCAGCGTGAGGGCACCCGCCAGCATGCCCCCTGTCGACAGCCACCACGCCGGGACGGGCCGCCACATCGCGAGGAGCACGGCGCCGCCCGCGGCGAACCCGAGCAGTGAGGCCAGGCCAGCACCCAGATGCCCGTTGTGCTGGAACTGCGCCACGCCACCGATCGTGATGCCGATCGCCGCCACACACAGCACACCGTGCGGCAGCCAGCGCAGCCACACGGAGGGGGGCAGCGGGTCGACGCGGGCGGTGCACAGGTCGTCGCGGAGTATCCGCAGCCAGCGCAGCACGCGGCCGAGCCCGATCCACTCCGGCCGCCGGGTCCCCGTCTCCGTCACGGCGATCAGCCTAGACATGGCGGGCTCCCGTCGGGTTCGCCCGGTCGGCGGAGGGGCGGCTCCGGACGACGCGCGAGCGGGTCCGGGGGCGGCCGCGCTCGTACCCGTGGAAGGCCGCCCAGCATAGACCGAGCATCAGGGCGAAGGCCGGCAGCCAGAGCAGACGGGCCGCGACCCAGCCGAGGTGGTCGGGGGCCGTGTGGAGGCCGGGCAGGCGGCCGACCAGGAGGCCGGTGGCCGTGGTCGCCATGAGAGCCGTCTGGTGCCAGAGGAAGATCGTCATCGCGGAGAGGTTCACGAAGGCCACCGCCGCCCAGGCCAGGGGGCGGCGCATCGTGCGGCGCAGCCGCTCGCGCAGGAGCAGGGCCAGGCCGCACTGGGCCAGGCCGAAGGTGACGGCGGCCAGAGTGGGCGGGTCGAGGTTGGAGACGGACGCGCCGGGGACGCCGACCATCGACGCCGGGTAGCCCGCCCACGCGACGAGGCCGGCCGTCGCCGCCGTACCGCCTATGAGCAGGACCCAGCCGGCGCGCGGGCGGTCCAGTTCGCCGCGGGTCCAGGCGGCACCCAGGGAGTACGGCACCAGCCAGCCGGCCGCAAGGTTCACCCAGCCGACGCCGGCCGGGGCGCCGAAGCCGAATCGAAGCAGGTCCACATGGAGAACGACGGCCAGCGGCCACAGCGGGTTGAGCCGGGCGACGAGCGGGGTCGCCGCCGTCAGCGCCGCGAAGACCACGAGGAACCAGAGGGGGGACAGGGCGAGTTTGGCGAGTGTGCGGACGGTGGTGAAGTCGGTTCCGGACAGCAGGAGGGCGGTGGTCACGATCGTCCAGAGGACGAGGAGCGCGGCGACCGGCCGGGAGAGGCGGGACAGACGGGCTGTCAGCCAGCGGTGGTACGGGAGGCCGTCGGCCCGGGCGGTGGCATAGCCGCGGGTGGCGACGTGGCCGCCGACCAGGAAGAACACGGCGAGGGTCTGGAAGAGCCAGGAGACCGGGGCCAGCTCCGGCAGGTGCTGGAGGGGGCTGCCGGTGTGCAGTTCGCCGCCGTCCGCCACCAGTGCCGTCACCAGCCAGTGGCCCAGGACCACGCCGAGGACGGCGACCGCGCGCAGGGCGTCCACGGAACGGTCCCGGCCGGACGGGGTGGCGGCGTCGAGGCGGTGGGCGAGGTGTCCCACGCGGTCCCGCACGCCGTGTCGTGTGCGGCGCCGTGCGCGGTCGGGGCGGCGGGATGTCGGCGGCTTACGCACGGGTGACCTCCGTTGTCTCGCCGAGGACGATCCGGGCGAGGTTGGCCAGGGAGGCCGAGCCCGGGGTGAAGTAACCGCTGTGGCCGCCGGGTCCCGCCGCGAAGACGCGGGCGCCGAAGGACGGGGAGACCGGGTCGGTGCCGAAGCCGACGGTCGTGCCGAACAGGTCGGCGTGGACGTGCGGGACCTCGGCTATCCAGTCGGCCGCTCCCCGGGCCGCCCAGACGCGGGCGGAGGTGTGCAGGGCCGCGGCCGAGCCGGCGCCGGTGCCGGGGCTGCCGACCAGGGCGATGTCGGTGACGCCCAGGCCGGTGACGGCGGGGGCGGCGCGGGCGCAGACCACCGTGCCGTACGAGTGGCAGAGGAGGGCGACGGACGCCGGCCCCGGGGTGGTGAGGCCGCGCAGTTCGCCGATGAACGCGCGCAGGCGCGGGGCCGCTTGGCCGGCCCGGCCCGGGCTGAGGACCGCGGTGCTGATGGTCGCGGGGGTCCGGTAGCCGAGCCAGGCGACGACCGCGGTACGGGTGCCGCCCGGTGCCTCGCGGGTGACGCGCCGGTACAGCGACTCGGCCGCCGTGTGGAAGCGGGCGTAGGTGTCGAGCGTGGTGTCCGAACCGGGGACCAGGACGGCGATGCGCGTCGCGTGCGCCAGATCGCCGAAGACCTCGGTGACCTGGCCGGTCCCGCGGGCGTCGAGGTGGAGCAGGCGACGGGAGGGGGACGCGAGGGCGCGGTCGGCGGAGGCGCGGGAGAGGTCGCCGTCGGCCGCGGCCATGCGGGCGGCCTCGGCCGCGTTCTCACGGTTGGCCTCGTAGACGGTGGCGAGGGCGGCCGGGGTGAGGCGGGCGGGGAGAACAGCGGGCGGCGGGGCGGGAATCCCGGGCCGGGCGGCCGCGGACAGCGGGAGGACCACGGCGGCGGCGAGGAGGGCGGCGAGAGCAGTGCGGCACAGCCTCCCGGGCCGACGCTCCCGTTCCGGCCCGCGCCGCTCCCGCCGACGCCCCTGCTCCGGCCCCTGCCGACGCCCCTGCTCCGGCCCCTGCCGCTCCCGCTGATCCTGTTCCTGGCCCTGCCGCTCCCGCTGATCCTGCCACTCCCCCGTCACCGCCGTCATGGTCGGTCCCCCCGCTCAGTGCGCCCGGCCGCCGGGCTGCTCTGATCGGGAAATTACGGACCGGACCGCGTCGTTCGCGTCCCGCCCGGGAGCTCACCTGGGAAGTAGCTCTCAGGTACTACGGGTATGCAGGGAAACCCTCAGGGTCGGCCCGTCACCAGGCCAGTTGGGCGATCTCCTCCGCGACCACCGCGCAGGCGTCCGCCGCCGGGTCGATGAGGGGGAAGTGGCCGACCTCCTCCAGGAGCGTCAGGCCCACCACCTCACCCGCCTTGGCCGCCGCGTCGGCGTAGGACTCGGCGACCGCCTGCGGGACGACCACGTCCGCGCGTCCCTGGACCAGGGTGGTCGCGATGCCGGTCGGGAGCAGGAGCGCGGGGTCGGCGTACGGCTGACGGTCGGCGAACTTCTCTTCACCGCCGAGGAGTTGCAGGGCCGCGTTGCCGCAGACGTCCAGCTTCTCGGCCATCGCGAAGTCGGCGATCGGGGCCAGGGCCACGACACCCCGCAGGGGCGCGGGACCGGCGGTGCGCCACGTGGCACCCGCCGGGAGGACGTGGCGGGCGGCCGCCCACAGCGCCAGGTGGCCGCCGGCCGAGTGGCCGGTGAGGACCGTACGGCGCAGGTCCGCGCGCGGGACCGCCTCGCGGACCAGGCCGGGCAGGGCGTCCAGCGCCGCCGCCACGTCGTCGAAGGTGTCCGGCCAGCGCCCCGCCACCGGGGCCGCACCACCCTGCGCGGGAAGCATCGTACCGCGCCGGTACTCGACGTTGGCCACCGCGAAACCGCGCCGGGCCAGGTAGTCGGCGAACGGGGTGACGTGGCCGCGGTCGTACGGCGCACGCCACGCGCCCCCGTGCAGGACCACCACCAGCGGGGCCAGCGGATCCTCGGTGCGCGGGGCGTAGAAGTCGATCACCTGGTCGGGATGGTCGCCGTAGGCGGCCGTGGCGTCGGGCGCGACGTGCGGGTGCGAGAAGGCCGACTCCTCCTCGGCGGCGGCCCGGGCTGCTGCGTCGTCGTCCGGCATGCTCCAACCTCTCAGCGACGTAATGATGTTGGCGGACCAGGTGGGGAATACGGCCGTTGGCCGGGACGGTATCAGGCCCGTGACGTGCGCGGACACGCGGATGTCACGCACGGTGAGGATTGCTCGGTTCTGTACCGTCCCGGCCCTTGCCCGGGGATCACTATGTCGGCAAGTCGCTAGGCGAGCGCCGCTCCCGCCGCGTCTCCCGCCACCGTTCCCGGCCCCTCCGCCGAAACCTCCGCCAGCACCTCCGCCAATACCCGCGCCGCCCGTTCCGCGTCCGCGAAGCCGACGTACAGCGGGGTGAAGCCGAAGCGGAGCACGTCCGGGTGCCGGAAGTCGCCGACCACGCCCCGTTCGATCAGCCGTCCCATCACGTCCCCGGCGTCGGAACAGCGCAGCGCGATCTGGCTGCCGCGCTCCTCGTGGGCCACCGGGGTCACGCACTCGACGCGGCCCGCCGGGACGTACGCCTCGACGCACTCCAGGAAGAAGTCCGTCAGGGCGAGGGACTTGGCGCGTACGGCCGCCACCTGCACCCCCTCCCACACCTCCAGCGCCGCCTCCAGGGCGAGCATGGAGAGGATGTCCGGGGTGCCGACGCGACCGCGTACCGCCCCGCCCGCCGGTTCGTACGCCGAGCGCATCCCGAAGGGCTCCGCGTGCGAGTTCCAGCCGGGGAGCGGGGAGTCGAAGCGGTCCTGCAGCTCCCGCCGCACATACAGGTACGCCGGCGCACCCGGGCCGCCGTTCAGGTACTTGTAGGTGCAGCCGACCGCCAGGTCGACCCCGTGCTCGTCGAGGCCCACCGGCAGCGCGCCCGCGCTGTGGCACAGGTCCCAGACGGACACCGCCCCGGCCGCGTGCACCGCGGCGGTGAGGGCGGGCAGGTCGTGGAGGCGCCCGGTGCGGTAGTCGACGTGGTTGAGGAGCACGGCGGCGGTACGGTCGCCGAGCGCCGCCGGGACCTCAGCCGGCGTGAGCGGGCGCAGGATGCAACCCGTCAGCCGGGCCGCCGACTCGGCGATGTAGCCGTCCGTGGGGAAGGTCGTCGCGTCGACCAGGATCTCGTCACGGCCCTCCCCCGCCAGCCGTACCGCACCCACAAGTGCCTTGAACACGTTGACACTCGTCGAGTCGCCGACCACGATCTGGCCGGCCGCCGCGCCGACCAGCGGGGCGATCCGGTCGCCGATCCGCTCCGGCGCCGTCCACCAGCCGCTCTCGTCCCAGGACCGGATCCGCAGCTCGCCCCACTGGCGCCGGACGACGTCCTCGACGCGGCCGGGGACGTGTGCGGGCAGGGCGCCCAGCGAATTGCCGTCCAGGTAGACGGCCTCGTCCAGGACGAAGCGCTCGCGCACCCCGGCCAGTTCGTCCTCGGCGTCCAGCTTCTCCGCCCGCAGGGCCCGCCCGGACAGCTCAGACAGCTCAGACAGCTCAGACATGGGACCTCGCCGTCCACAGCTCCGGGAACACGTTCTTGCGGGCGCGCTTCTCCAGCCAGGCGACCCCGGCCGAGCCGCCGGTGCCCACCTTGGCGCCCATGGCGCGGCGGGTGGCGACCAGGTGGTCGTTGCGCCAGCGCCAGACGAGCTCGGCGACATCCGTCAGGGCCTCGCCGAGGCGGGCCAGGTCGTCGTCCTGGGCGCCGGAGTAGACGGCGGTCCAGGCGGCCTCGACCGCCTCGGAAGGTGTATAGGGCAGTGATATGTCACGTTCCACCGTCAGCGCCTTCGGGATCGGATACCCCCGCCGCCCCAGCACCCGCACCACCTCGTCGTACAGGCTCGGCTCGTGCAGCGCCTTCTCCAGTTCCGCGTGGACCCGCGGCGCGCCGCGGTGCGGGACGAGCATGGACGCGGACTTCTCGCCGAGCAGGAACTCCATCCGCCGGTACATCGCCGACTGGAAACCGGAGCCCTCGCCGAGCGCGGACCGGTAGGAGTTGAACTGGGCCGGGGTGAGCTGGCCGAGCGGCTTCCAGGAGGCGTTCAGCGCCTCCAGCTCGCGGGTGGAACGCTTCAGCGCGGCGATCGCGGCGGGGATGTCGTCGCCGCGCAGTGCCGCCGCGGCCGTCTCCCACTCGTGGACGATGACGGTGAACCACAGCTCCATCACCTGGGTCGTGACCAGGAAGACCATCTCTCCGGGATCGTCGGAGAGGGTGTGCTGGAGGTGGGTGAGCACGTCCGCCTTGACGTAGTCCTCGTACGGCGTCGTGCCGGCGAAGTCGAGATGCGGGGTCTCGGGCTCGTTGGTTTCGAGAGCCTCATGGGACATCGCTGTCTCCTGTAGTACTCCGGGTAGCGGTCCGCCCCTGCCGATGCCGACACGGGGGCCCCGGTCCCCACCAGCATCTTCCGCAACGTAACCCGGATACGGCAAGGCCCGCCCTTCGGGAGCCCCCGTTGGGCGGCCACCGCTCAGCCGCGGACCGTCCGCCCCCGGTACAGCCGTCCGGACACCCCCTCGAACGCCAGGTCGAGCCCGGCCCCGTCGCGTTCCGCGTGCAGGTGCAGGTGGGGCTCGGTGCTGTTGCCGCTGTTGCCGACCTCGCCGAGCAGCTGGCCGGCCCGGACCGTGTCGCCCTCGGACACCGTCACCGAGCCGGGGCGCAGGTGGGCCAGTTTCACGATCTCCCGGCCGGTGTCGAGGAACACGTGGTTGCCGTACGGCGGCTGGTAACGGATCTCGCCCGGGCGCTGGTCGGCGATGCCGTCGGCCACGGAGACCACCGTGCCGTCGCAGGGGGACCGGACCGGCCGCCCGTAGGCGGCGTACGCCGTCGGTTCGCGGCCGGGCCGGGTACGGCTGCCGTACCGGCCGAGCGCGACCAGGTCGAGGGCGGCCCGCTGCTCCGGCACCCGGGCGTGGTGGTTCACCGCCGGGCCGCCGCCCTGTACGACGTACCAGGCGCCCTCCAGCGGGAACCGCAGCGGCCGGGAGAGCGGGGCGGGCCTGCGGTGCAGCCGGGCGGCGGTGACCAGCCACCCGGCGCCCGCGAGCAGCACGAGGCCGACGGCGAGTCCGGACAGGCCGGCTCCGGCCGGCAGCCCCGGCAGCCGCCAGGCCGAGGCGAGGGCGGCCACCGCGCCCGCCTCGACCGCCCGCCTGAGCGCACGGGGCTGCATCGCCGGCGCGCCGCAGCCCTCCAAGAACACGTAGAACGCGGCGAGGGTGGCCAGGCCGGCGGTCCAGGCGGTGCGGTCGCCGGCCGACCAGAGGATCAGGACGTTCCACGCGGCGACCAGGGCGAGGCAGACCGTCCAGGTCAGGTGGGCGGGCAGCCGGAGCCGGGGCGGGGTGTAGCGGGCGCCCTCGATGCGCAGGGCGGTGAGTTCGCCGTCCGGGGCGGCCTGGGCCCAGGCCCGCACCCGGCCCGCGCTGCCGGACACGATCAGCCCGTCCGGGCCGTCCGTGACGGTGCCGAACTCGCCGATCCTGGCGTTCGTGGCGTGCACGATCCGCTCCAGCGCCGGAATCCCGACCGCCGCCGTCACCCGCGGGGCGAGCCGGGGCCACTGCTCCGGGTCCGCGGTGAGGAAGCGGGCCAGGGCATCGGCCTCCGCCGACCGCCCGCCGGGCATCGGATCACGCACGTCTGCTCCCCCCTTGCCGTCACGTCTGCCGTCACGTCTGCCGTCCCGCCTGGCGTCACGTCCGCCGTCGCCCACGGAACGGGCGCTCTGGAAGACGGCGGGACGCGGGGTGAGGTTGTCGGCGGTGGCAGACTTGCGCCATGACGACGCACACGAACCTGCTCGGCGGCCCGGAGCCGACGTATCTGCCGGAGAACGAAGAGGCGTACCGCCTGCTGGGCGAGGAGTCGCTGGCCCCCGTCGAGGTGGCGGCGAAGTTCCCGACCTTCTCGCCGGCCTGGGCGCTGCTCGCCGACGAGGCGTTCGAGCGCGGCGCGGTCGTCGAGTCGTACGCCTACGCGCGCACCGGTTACCACCGCGGTCTTGACGCCCTGCGCCGCGCCGGGTGGAAGGGGCACGGCCCCGTTCCGTGGGAGCACCGGGCCAACCGGGGCTTCCTGCGCTGCCTCGCCGCGCTCGCCCGCGCCGCCGGTGAGATCGGCGAGAAGGACGAGAACGAGCGCTGCTGGCAGTTCCTGAAGGACAGCAGCGCGGAGGCGTACACCGAGCTGCACGGATAGCGGCGGGCAGCAGGGGCGTTCAGGTTCCGGGGCACCCGGCGGCCGTCCAGGCGGCGTACTCCTGGCGGACGTAGAGCCGGTGTCCGGGCCTGGGCGTGATCACGTCGGGGTGGTAGGGGCCGGCCACCAGGTCGGGATGGCGGCGGTCGTACCGGACGAGTTCCCCGGCGGTCTGCGCGGCGGCCGCGGCCGGGCCGGAGCCGCCGCCCTGGGCCATCCGGTCCATGAGGGCCGCCCTGCGCAGCAGCCAGGCCCGTTCGGCGGCCGTCGTGTCGAGGCCGGCCGGGGTGCGGGTGCGGGGCCCGGCCTGACGGCCGTCGCGCTCCGCCCCCAGTGCGAGCAGCCGGTGCATCTCGCGGCGCAGGTCCGGAGCGTTCGCGTAGGCCCGGTGCGCGGGCGGGGCGCAGGTCTCCGTACGGCTGTCCGAGGTGGCGTCCATGGTCATCGCTCCGCCCCTACGCGGGGGCCGGTGCCGCAGCGCCGGCACGGTGCCGCCTCCTGGACCCGGGCCGGTCCCGGGCAGTCGGCGACGGGGCACGGTCTGTGGGTCGCGAGGGGCCACTCGCCGGGTCGCGCGGTGACCGGGTGCCGCGGCTCGCCCGGAACGCCGGCAGCGCCGGTGGCGCCGGGGCCGGTCATGCCGAACACCGCAGGCAGGCGCGGACCTCGCGGCCGCCGCGGGTCTGGTGGACCTCGGTCGACTGGGCGAGGTACTGGACGATGCCGGTGCCGCGGCCGTGCTCGTCGGGAGCCGCGTCGCGGCGCCGGCGCTGCACCGTCGTCCCGGAGTCGGTGACCACGATGTGCAGGGTCCCGTGGTCGAGGGCGAGCGACAGGGTCATGCGCTCACGGCCGTACTGAGCGGCGTTGGCGGCGAGTTCGTCCACGATGAGGACGGCGGAGTCCCGCTCGCTCGCGGGCACGCTCCAGGTCTCCAGCAGATCGGCCGCGAAGTGACGGGCGGCGGGGACGTGCGCCTCCTGCGCGGGCAGGGTCAGCAGCGCCTGGTAGCGGCAGGGCTCGCCGGGCAGTGAACTCGGGCGGGGCGAATCGGTCACGTACATGGTCTTCTGACTCTTCCGTGGAGGTGCGGAGACCGGGATGGGGAGAGACCGCCGACGGCGTCGGGAGGGTCGGTGTACCGGTCCTGCAGTGGCGCGCTCATTCAGTTCCACGGACGGCACATGTCCAGGGGTTCGAGCGTTTCGCGCCTTTTGTGACTTTTTTCGCGAGCCTGGGCACCGGCCTGCGGCAGCGGCACCGCCGGAGCGCCTCACGACCGGATGGTGACCAGTTTCTGGCCGTCGCCCGCGAGGATCTCGAAGTGCTGGATGGCCCCCGGGGACATGTCGACCGCCCCTTGGACCGTGGTACCCGGAGGGTATTCGCCCGCCCGCCAGGTGGCGCCGTCCGCCCTCGTGCCACCGGGCCCGACGGCCTGGAGCCGGCAGGTGATTCCGGCCGGCGCGCCCTTGGCGTGGACCTGGAGGACACTCCCCCAGGCGGAGGGGTAGACCCGCACCGAGGCGGTGACGCCGGTCGTGGGGTCGCTCCCGGAGAAGGTGCGCGAGGCGGTCGGCGCGGTCGCACCGGGCGGTGTCGCCTGGCTGGTCACGGTTCCGACCGTGGCCAGCCAGGTGCCGCCGGCCGCTGCCGCGACGAACGCCAGGGAGGCGGCGGCGCCCGCCAGTTGGAGACGGCGGCTCCTGCGCCGCCGGGCCGCGGCTCGCTGGAGCAGGCTCTCCAGCACCCCCGTCTGCGCCGCCTGGGGCGCCTGCGGTGCCGCCGCGGGCGGCGCGGGCGAGGAGAGTTGTGCGCTCTCGGCCGCCTGGGCCACCAGCCGGTCGGCCAGGTCGCCGTCGGCCGCCGGCAACGTCCGGCCCGCGGCCTCGGCCTCGGCCGCGGTCACCGTCGCCAGCAGCGCGGGCAGTCCCGCCAGCCGGGCGTGTTCGGCCCCGCACTCGTCGCACGCGGCGAGGTGGACCCGCACCCGTTCCATCTCCGCGGGGGGCAGCGTGCCCAGGACGTATCCACCCAGCGCCAGCCGCAGTGCGTCGTGCTCTGCACCCACGGTCACCACCTCCCGCACATCACGGTCACGGCTCGATCCCCCGCTCCTGAAGCGCCAGCCGCAGGGCGTGCAGGGCGTAGTAGGTGCGCGACTTCACGGTGCCCAGCGGAATGCCCAGCACCTGTGCGGCCTCCGCCATGGTCCGCCCCCGGTAGTAGGTCTCCAGCAACACCGCGCGGTGATCCGGGGACAGCGCCCGGAGAGCGTCGGCAACCGCCCAGCTCTGCAGCGCCTGCTCGATCTCGTCCTCGCCCGGCGTCTGCTCCGCGACCCGCTCCAGCGCCTCGCCGCCCGCCTCGGCCGGCCTGGCTTGCCGGGCCCGGTGGGCGTCGATGACCAGGTGCCGGGCCACCGTGCACAGCCAGGCCCGGGCCGGGCCGCGTGCGGGCTCGAACGCGGCGGGGTGCTGCCATGCCCTCAACAGGGTCTCCTGGACCACGTCCTCCGCCCATTGCCGATCTCCCGATGTCAGTCGCAGCACGTAGTGGAACAGGGGTCCTGCGTGCTCCGCGTACAGAGTGCGCAGCAGTTCCTCGTCCGCGGTCGAAAGCGTTCCTCTACCAGAGACACGGCGCGCGGAGCGATCCGGATCGACGCTTGGATCACGCTTTCGGAAACTCCGGGGCATAAGTCGATGATCGCTCACATGGAGTTCTTTGTCCCGTAACGCGGAGCACGGCGCCGACAGCACTCCGTGCCGCCGCGAGGAATTTCCGCAAAAGCGTATATATACCGAACCATCTGACCGCCGCCGTCCGTGGAGCCGGACAAGGACCGACCTACGCGAGCAAAGGACGGATCAGACGTGAACCGCACACACCACCCCCCGGAGTTCCGCGCCCGAGGCCGGCGATCGCGCACCGCGGCCGGGCTCGCCCTGGCCGCCGTCGCCACCGCCGGCACGCTGGGGCTGCTCAGCGCGTGCGGCGGGTCGCCGCACGCCTCGTCGATGCCCACCATGAACATGCCGACCATGAACATGCACGCGAGCCGCCCGAGCACGGGCAGGCCGGTGAGCGGGACCGCCGTCGCGATCAAGAACTTCGCCTTCGCGCCGGCCACGCTGAAGGTGCCGGTGGGTACGACGGTGACCTGGACCAACGAGGACACCGAGGCCCACACCGTCACCAGCACCGGACCGGGCGGTCCGCTGCACTCCGCCGCCCTGGGCACCCACGCCGCCTTCAGCCACACCTTCACCAAGCCCGGCACCTACGCCTACCTCTGCACCATCCATCCGTTCATGACCGCCACCGTGGAGGTGACCCGATGACCGCCTACGACGACTACGACGACTACGGCACTTACGACGCCAACGACGAAGCCGGCGGGCTTCGTGGACCCGGTGAGTCTCGTGAACCCGCCACGGAACACGGCATGACGCGTCGCCAGCTCATGCGGCACGCCGGGTGGTTCGGCGGCGCGGTGGTGCTGACCGTGGCCGGCGGAGAGGTGATCAGCCAGATCGCCGGCTCCCGGGGCTCCGCGGCCGAGGCCGCCACGGGTACGACGGGCGCCGCCGGTGCCACCGACGTCGCCGCGGCGGGCAGCGGCACGCTGCGGTTCGTGCAGGTCTCCGACAGCCACATCGGGTTCCAGGGGCCGGCGAACACGGACGTGGCCGGGTCCTTCACCGAAGCGGTCAACCAGGTCAACTCGCTCGGCTTCAGGCCGGACTTCGTCATGCACAGCGGCGACCTGACCCACCTGTCCATGGCCGGGCAGTTCGACCAGGTCAAGCAGATGATGTCCGGGCTGAGAACGGACCGGGTCTTCACCGTGCCGGGCGAGCACGACTCCATCGGCGACGCGGGCCGCGCCTACCGGCGGGCCTTCGGCGCGGGCACGCTCGGCGACGGCTGGTACAGCTTCGACACCCACGGCGTGCACTTCATCGCCCTGGTCAACACCCTGAGCCTGGAGAAGCTCGGTCACCTCGGCAACGCCCAGATCGACTTCGTCCGCAAGGACCTCGCCGGGCTGTCCTCGGACACGCCCGTCGTGGTCTTCAGCCACATCCCGCTGTTCGCCATGTACCCGAAGTGGGGCTGGAGCACCGACGACGCCCTCAAGGTCATCGCCCTGCTGCGCCGCTTCTCCTCCGTCACCTGCCTCAACGGGCACGTCCACCAGCTGTTCACGAAGACCGAGGGCAACATCACCTTCCACTCCGCCACCACCACCGCCTACCCCTTGCCCAAACCGGGCCGGGCCCCCGCCCCCACCCCCCAGGTCGTCCCCGCCCGGCAGCTCAAGGCCGCGCTCGGCATACGCACCGTCGGCTACCGCCAGGGCGACCGCGAACTGGCCGTCAAGGATGAGAGGCTGGCATGAACCACCGAAGGCTCCTCGTCCCGGCCCTGCGGTGGGCGACCGCCGCAACCCTCGCCGCCGGCGGATACGTCCACGCCCAGCTGTACCTCGACGGGTACCGCTACGTCCACGTCATCGGTCCCCTGTTCCTCCTCCAGGCCGCCGCCTCCTTCGCCCTCGCGGCCCTGCTGGCGGCGGGGACGCCACCCCTGCTGCTGCGGGCCGCCGCAGCCGGCGTCGCACTCGGCGCCCTCGGCGGCTTCGCGGCCTCGCGCACGGTCGGCGTCTTCGGCTTCACCGAGCGCGGTCTGCAGCCCGCGCCGCAGGCCGCCCTCAGCCTGCTCGCCGAGACCGGCACGCTGCTGTTCCTCGCGGCCTGGCAGCTGGCCTCGGCCGCGGGCGGACGGAAGGAGGCAGCTTCCCTGCCCCTGGAACCACGCCCGGGCAGCGCCTGGCCGAGCCCGCGGTTGCGCGAACTGAGGGACACCGTGCGCGTCCTGCTCGGCCTGGACGACGACACCGCCGTCGTCATCCGCCAGCTCAGCCGTGACCCACGGGGCCGCCCGCCGCTGGAAACCGTCGTCGAGGTACTGCCCATGGACGGCGGCGCGGCCCACCGCTGGACCCTCCACCGCCCCGCCGACCAGATCACCGAACACGACCTGCGCACCACCCTGCTCCGCCGCCGGCCGTAGCCTCCAGCCCCTTCCGGCGAGATCCGCTGGGTTCTGCAGCGCCCCCAGGGGCGCTGCAGGAGGAACCGCGCGACCGGCCACAACGCCGCAACGACAGCCGACAGGTCACGGCGCTTCCCAGCGGAGCGTCTAGCTGTACTCGGCCAAGAGGTTGGTAACTCGCGTCGGTAATTGATCAAGAGAAGACCTCCGGGCGTAGTGGAGATGCCTGTCTTCACCACAACCGGAGGTCTTGGTGGCCCACGCTAATGCCCGGCTGACCTTTCACGGCAGATGTCTGCTGGTGCGCCGTGTCGTGTACGACCTGCGTCCGGTGGCGCACGTGGCCAAGGAACTGGGAGTGTCGCGCCAGTGTGCGCACCGGTGGGTAGCCCGTTTCCGGGCCGAGGGCTGGAACGGCCTGCACGACCGCTCCAGCCGCCCCCGCAGCTGCCCGAGGCGTACCCCCGAACACGTCGAGGCCGCAGTGCTCAGTGCACGGCGCGCTCACCGGCGGGGCCCGGACTTCCTCGCCGTGGAAACCGGCGTCCCCGCACGAACCGTCAGCCGCATCCTGCGCCGCCACCAGATCCCTCACCTGGCATCCTGCGACCCGCTGACCGGAGAGCCCATCCGTGCCGAACGCCGCAGCCCCGCGCGCTACGAACGCGCCCGGCCCGGCGAGCTCGTCCACATCGACGTGAAGAAGATCGGACGGATCCCGGACGGCGGAGGATGGCGAGCCCACGGCCGGGAAGCCGGCAAGACCTACGCGCAAAAACAGGCCCGGATCGGCTACGACTACGTCCACGCCGCCGTCGACGACCACTCCCGCCTGGCCTATGCGGAGATCCACGCCGATGAGAAGGCCGACACCTGCGCCGCCTTCCTCACCCGCACCGCCGCGTTCTTCGCCGCCCACGGCATCGACCGCATCGAACGGGTCATCACCGACAACGCCTGGACCTACCGCAAGAGCACCGCATTCCGCCAGGCCGTGGCCGACCTGGGAGCCGATCAACGGTTCATCCGCCCCCACTGCCCCTGGACAAACGGCAAGGTCGAACGCTTCAACCGCACCCTGCAAACCGAATGGGCATACCGCCAGGTCTTCGCCAGCAACACCGAACGCGCCCACGCGCTGGCACCATGGCTGGGCCTTAACCCGGATTCTTGGACACGGGCTATGCGGCTTGGGCCAGGGTAGTTGCTGTCGTGGCGAGTGCCGTCTCGTAGGCGATGGGACTGCGTTGTCCGAGGCGGGAGTGACGGCGTCGGGTGTTGTAGCGGTTGAGCCAGCCGAACGCGTCGAGTCGGGCCTCGCGTTCGCTGGGCCAGGTCTTGCGGCCCTGGAGCGTCTCGCGTTTGAAGGTCGCGTTGAAGGACTCGGCGAGTGCATTGTCCGCGCTGGAGCCGATCGCGCTCATGGACTGGCGGACGCCGGCCTGACGGCAGGCGTCGGCGAAGGCCCGGCTGGTGTACTGGGCGGATTCAACTGGTCGTCGCAACACCTCTGTGAGCTGGAGGTTTGCGAATGGGTGTGGGGAATCGGCAGCGGGCGGCGCGGGAGTATCGCGGGCAGATGCCTTCGCCGGGTCGTCCGAGTGTCGCCTGGCGTGAGGACCGGGTCAGGTTCTGGCAGGCGATCGCGCGGGGGTTGAGCTCGGTGGACGCGGCGGCCGCGATCGAGGTCTCCCCGGCAGTGGGATCACGGTGGTTTCGGCATGCTGGCGGGGTGAATCCGTGTCTTGCCCCGACAGTCTCGGGCCGATACCTGTCGTTCGCCGAGCGGGAGGAGATCGCTCTGCTACGTGCACGAGACGTCGGCGTCCGTGCGATCGCGCGGCGTCTGGGGCGTTCGCCCTCGACGATCTCGCGGGAGCTGCGGCGCAACGCCTCGACTCGGACCTACCACCTGGAGTACCGGGCCTCGCTGGCGCAGTGGCATGCCGAGCGGCGTGCGCAGCGGCCGAAGACCGCGAAGCTGGTGGCCAACCAGCGCCTGCACGACTACGTCCAGGACCGGCTGGCCGGAACCCTCGTCCATGCCGTGGGCGGGAGGACCATTGCGGGTCCGCAGGTGGCGCCGTGGAAAGGCCGGAACAAGCCGAGGCGGCAGGACCGCCTCTGGGCCACAGCGTGGAGCCCGGAGCAGATATCGCAGCGGCTGAAGGCGGACTTCCCCGATGATGAGTCCATGCGCATCTCCCCGGAGGCGATCTACCAGGCTCTTTACGTCCAGGGGCGCGGGGCGCTCAAGCGAGAGCTGGTCGCCTGCCTGCGTACTGGACGGTCACTACGCGTCCCGCGGGAACGCTCCAGGCAGAGCATCCGCGGGCATGTGACCGCCGACGTGCTGATCAGCGAGCGGCCCGCTGAGGCCGAGGACCGGGCCGTCCCGGGCCACTGGGAAGGCGATCTCATCATCGGCACTGGCCGGTCCGCGATCGGCACGCTCGTGGAGCGCAGCACCAGGTTCACGATGCTGCTGCACCTGCCCCGGATGGAAGGCTTCGGCACCGAACCGCGCACCAAGAACGGGCCCGCATTGGCCGGCCGGGGCGCCGAGGCCGTGAAGGACGCGATCACCGCCACGATCACCACGCTGCCCGAACAGCTGCGCAGGTCACTGACCTGGGATCGCGGCACGGAACTGGCCCAGCATGCCCAACTCCGCATCGACAGCGGGCTGCAGGTCTACTTCGCCGACCCCCACAGCCCCTGGCAGCGCGGCACCAATGAGAATACGAATGGCCTGTTGCGCCAGTATTTTCCCAAGGGCACGGACCTGTCCCGCTGGGACGCCGACGAGCTCCAGGCCGTCGCCTTCACCGTCAACAACAGACCCCGCAAAACTCTCGGATGGAAGACACCCGCCGAGGCCCTCAATGAGCACCTACTATCTCTTCAGGTAGCTGGTGTTGCGACGACCGATTGAGTCCAACCTGGGCTCCGTGGTCGGTGTGTATGACCGCTCCAGCGAGGTTGCCGCGGGTGTGTTCGGCGGCGGCCAGGGCGTCGGTGACGAGGCCGGTGCGCATGTGGTCTGCGATGGCCCAGCCGGCCAGGCGACGTGAGGCGAGGTCGATGACGGTGGCCAGATACAGGAACTTCCCGCCGTCCAGCGGGAGATAGGTGATGTCGCCGACGTACTTCGTGTTCGGCTCGCTCGCGGTGAAGTCGCGGCCGATCAGGTCCGGGGCCTTCGCCGCGGCCGGGTCGGCGATCGTGGTGCGGTGCCTGCGCCGCAGCCGCAGTCCTGCCAGGCCGATGCCGCGCATTACCCGAGCGATGCGCTTGTGGTTGACTCGCTCGCCGCGGTCGCGGAGTTCGGCGGTGATCCTGGGAACGCCGTAGGTGCCGCCCGATTCGTGGTGCACGGCTCGTATCCGGGTGGCGAGGTGGGCGTCGGCCGCCTGCCGGGCGGCCCGGTCAGCGGCCGTCCGGCGCCAGTAGTAGAAGCTGGAGCGGGCGATGCCGAGGATGGTGCACAGCCGCTTCACGCCGTAGCGGCGGTGGTGGTCGGCAACGAACTGGAAGCGGTTCACCAGCGCGTCTCCCCGGCGAAATACTTCGCCGCCTTGCGCAGGATCTCGCGTTCTTCCTCCAGCTCGCGGACCTTCTGGCGCAGAGCGGCGTTCTCCGCCTCCAGCGGAGTGGGCGGCTCGGCGGGTACCTCTGCCCGGCGTCCCCGCGGCCGGCTCGCGCCGGCTGCCCGCACCCAGTTCCGCAAGGTCTCGGGGTTGATCCCCAGATCGGCGGCAACCTGCCGGATCGTCGCCTGGGGCCGCGACTGGTACAGCGCGACCGCGTCCGCCTTGAACTGCGGCGGATAGTTCTTCATGACCACGAGATGTCCGTCCTCAGATCCTCAGGATCCAGTGTCTCGTGTGTCCAAGATCAGGGGGCAAGGCCCGCTGACCTTCTACAACACTCGACGCCGACACACCGCGCTCGCAGGCCAGCCCCCGATCAGCCGCCTGTCACCAAAGTCATGACCGAGTACATCTAGCCGCCCTTCGCCTCGATCGGCGGCGCGGTCACGTTCCCGTGGGTGCGGCACTCCGGGCGGACGCAGCCCGGCGCCGGCCGGCGGACCATGGCGAAGGCCAGGGCGGAGCCGACCACCAGGACGCCGGCGCAGACGGGCATGGCCCGGTCGAACGCGGCGTCGAACGCCGAGGGCGACCGGTACGCCTCCGGGCCCATCCCGGCGATGAGCGGCAGCGCCGCCACCGCGATCAGGCTGGCGGCGCGGGCCGCCGCGTTGTTGATGCCGCTGGCGACGCCCGCCCGGGCCGTGTCCACGGAGGCGAGGACCGAGGCGGTGAGCGGGGCCACCAGGGTGACCATGCCGACGCCCTGGACCAGGACCGCCGGGAGGACGTCGGTCAGGTAGTTCGCGTGTTCGCCGACGCGCAGCATCAGGAGCATCGCGGTGGCACACAGCAGCGGGCCCACCGTGAGCGGGATGCGCGGGCCGATGCGGTCGGCCAGGGCACCCGAGCGGGCCGAGAAGAGCAGCATCAAAGCCGTCGTCGGCAGCAGGGCGGTGCCCGCGGCCAGCGCCGAGTAGCCCGCCACCACCTGGAGTTGGAGCGCGGTGAGGAAGAAGTAGCCGCCGAACGCGCCGTACACGCACAGGGTGACGATGTTCAGCGCCGTGAACTGGCGGGACGCGAAGATGTCCAGCGGGAGCATCGGGTCCTGGCGGTGCTTCTCGACGTACACGAAGGCCACGCCGGCCGCGACGCCCGCGACGGCGAGCAGCGAGGTGGTCCCGGCCTCGATCAGCGCGAAGGTCACCAGACCGAGAGCCAGGGCGCCCAGTACCGCGCCGAGGATGTCGAAGCGGCCGTGGGCGCGGCCGTCGGCGGACTCGGGGACGTGCCGCAGCGCGACGGGGACGCAGAGCAGGGCCAGCGGGACGTTGAGGAGGAAGACCCAGCGCCAGCCGGGACCGTCCACCAGCCAGCCGCCGAGGAAGGGCCCCACCGCCGCGCCGATGCCGCCGAAGCCGGACCACAGGCCGACCGCGCGGGCCCGGTCGTCGGGGTGGAAGGAGGCCTGGATGAGGGCCAGGGAGCCTGGGGTGAGCAGGGCGCCGCCGATGCCCTGGAGGGCGCGGGCGCCGATCAGGACGGCGTCGGTCGGGGCCAGGCCGCACATCAGGGAGGCGGCCGCGAACCAGACGACCCCGATCACGAAGACCTTCCGGCGGCCGAACTGGTCGCCGAGCGAGCCGCCGAGCAGGATCAGGCCGGCCAGCGTCAGCATGTACGCGTTGATCGTCCACTGGAGCGCGGACAGGCTCGCGTCCAGGTCGTCGCCGATGCGGGGCAGGGCGACGTTGACGACCGTCGAGTCCAGCAGCGCCATGCTGGAGCCGAGGACCGTGGTGATCAGGATCCACTTGCCCTGGGCTGAGGCGATCCGGACGTCTGGCATGGTTCCAGGTATACAGCGGACCCGGCGCCGTAGACAGACGAGCGCCGGGTCCTGACCGTAATGCGGCTTACTTGATCTTGTTGCCCGCCGAGCGCAGGTTCTGCGCGGCCTCGACGACGCGCGCGGCCATGCCGGCCTCGGCCGACTTGCCCCAGGTGCGCGGGTCGTAGGTCTTCTTGGAGCCGACCTCGCCGTCGACCTTGAGGACGCCGTCGTAGTTCTTGAACATGTGATCGGCGACCGGACGGGTGAAGGCGTACTGGGTGTCGGTGTCGAGGTTCATCTTCACGACGCCGTTCTCCAGCGCGGTCAGGATCTCCTGCTCGGTGGAGCCGGAGCCGCCGTGGAAGACGAAGTCGAACGGCGACTGCTTGCCGAACTTGGCGGCCACGCCGTCGGCCAGCTCCTTCAGCAGGTCGGGGCGGAGCACGACGTTGCCCGGCTTGTACACGCCGTGCACGTTGCCGAAGGAGGCGGCGAGCAGGTAGCGGCCCTTCTCACCGAGGCCCAGCGCCTCGGCGGTGCGGATCGCGTCCTCGACGGTCGTGTAGAGGGAGTCGTTGATCTCGTGGGAGACGCCGTCCTCCTCGCCGCCGGTCGGGGTGATCTCGACCTCGAGGATGATGTTGGCGCGGCGGGCCTGCTCCAGGAGCTCCTGCGCGATGGCCAGGTTGTCGGCGAGGGTCTCGGCGGAGCCGTCCCACATGTGCGACTGGAAGAGCGGGTTGCGGCCGTTCTTCACCCGCTCCTCGGAGATCGCGAGCAGCGGCCGGACGTACGCGTCGAGCTTGTCCTTCGGGCAGTGGTCCGTGTGCAGCGCGACGTTCACCGGGTACTTCTCGGCGACGACGTGCGCGAACTCGGCGAGCGCCACCGCACCGGTGACCATGTCCTTCTTGTACTGGCCGCCCAGGAACTCGGCCCCACCCGTGGAGATCTGGACGATGCCGTCGCTCTCCGCCTCCGCGAAGCCGCGCAGCGCCGCGTGCAGGGTCTGACTTGAGGTGACGTTGATGGCCGGGTAGGCGAACTTGCCTGCCTTCGCCCGGTCGAGCATCTCGTTGTAGACCTCGGGGGTTGCGATGGGCATCTGTCCGCTCCTTGAGTGTGCGGGTCGGCGTACTGCTGGTTTCCTACGGCCCTGACCTAGACCTTGGGGGCGACGTCATCGTCGTCCCCATCTTTCCAGACATGAACCGATGCTCCACGCGCCGGTCAAATCCGGGTCAATCCCAGTCGTCAACCCGCTGTTCAGTCCAGTCCCAGTTCATCCTTCGAGAAGGCGAACAGGTACGGCACCCCGGCGCCCTCCTGGATCTTCTCGGCGGCGCCGGTGGCGCGGTCCACGATGGTGGCGACGGCGACGACCTCGGCGCCGGCCTCGCGCACGGCCTCCACGGCGGTGAGCGGGGAGCCGCCGGTGGTGGAGGTGTCCTCGACGACCAGGACGCGGCGGCCCCTGATCTCCGGGCCCTCGACACGGCGCTGCATGCCGTGCGCCTTCGCCGCCTTGCGGACGACGAAGGCGTCGAGCCGCTCTCCGCGGGCGGCGGCCGCGTGCAGCATGGCGCCGGCCACCGGGTCGGCGCCCATGGTGAGCCCGCCGACGGCGTCGTACTCCAGGTCGGCGGTCAGGTCCAGCAGCACCTGGCCGACCAGCGGGGCGGCCTCGCCGTCGAGGGTGACGCGGCGGAGGTCGACGTAGTAGTCGGCCTCCAGCCCCGACGACAGGGTCACCCTGCCGTGCACCACGGCCTTGTCCTTGATCTGTTGCAGCAGCTCAGCACGTACGTCGCTCATGCCGACCAGCTTAGAGGCGCGTCCACGTCCAGGTGGTCGTGGCTTCCAGCGGCTCCAGGGGCGTGACGAGCCGGGGCAGCGTGTTCAGCCCGTTGGGCGGCCCGGTCTGCGGCTCCACGCAGACGGCCTCCGCCTGCTCGTCGTAGACGACCACCCACTGCTCGCGGCTGGCGACCTTCAGCTCCAGCTGCCCCGGCCAGGTGAGGGTGACGTCGACGCCGTCGGGCATGCCGAAACAGTCGTCCCAGGGGCCGGGCTTCGGGTCGATGCGGTTGCCGGTGGGCAGGTGGTCCGCGCCGCGCTCCTCCTGCCAGGCGGGGGCGAAGTCCACCTGGACGTCCTGGCCGCCGAGGTTCCGGTTGAACCAGGGGTGCCAGCCGATCTGCGCCGGGAAGGAGTCGTCGTACGTCTCCACCGACATCGTCAGCGTCAGGGAGTCCTCGGCGAGTTGCACGACGTGGGTGACGCGGGCGGGGTGCGGCCAGGGGGCGCCGAGTTCGCGCGTGATGACCGCCTCGGCCGCCGAGACGCGCGCGGTGCGCCAGGCGCCGTCGCGAGCGGTGCCGTGGATGGCGTGCGGCGGGGAGTTGAGGGGCATCTGGACGAGGGTGGCGCCGTCGAGGAAACGGCCGTCCCGGATCCGGCCGCACCAGGGAACCATCGGGAAGCAGCCGAAACGGTCGCCCTGCCGGAGGAGTTCGAGGGACCCGACCTCGAGTCCGGCGATCCGGCCGCCGTTGCCGGGGTGCAGGTGCAGGGTGGCGTCGCCTGCGGTCAGCGTGATGTCTTCGTTACTCACGGGACGAGAGTAGTGGGGAGGCCGTGGCGCGCCGGGTTTCGGGTGCGGGTGGGTGGGGGTCAGGGTTCGGCTGCGGGTGGGTGGGGGTCAGGGTTCGGCTGCGGGTGGGTGGGGGCCGGGGTTCGGCTGCGGGCCGGTGGGGGCCGAGGTTCGGCTGCGGGCCGGTGGGGGCCGAGGTTCGGCTGCGGGCCGGTGGGGGCCGAGGTTCGGCTGCGGGCCGGTGGGGGCTGGTCGCGCAGTTCCCCGCGCCCCTTACGGGGGCACTGCCCAGCCGCGTCCTGGATACACGGCTGCCGGCAGGCGGTTCAGCTGCGGGCCGGTGGGGGCTGATCGCGCAGTTCCCCGCGCCCCTTACGGGGCACTGCCCGCGTCCGGCATACACGGCTGCGGATCGGTGGAGGGCTGGTCGCGCAGTTGCCCGGGCCCCTTTCGGGGGACTGCCCAGCCGCGTCTTGGATACGTAGCTGCGGGCAGGCGTGCCGCAGGGCGGCACGGGTGGGCGCGGGGGCACCCGGTTGGCGCCGGTGAGCGTCCCCGCCTCGGCGCCGGCCTGGTCAGCGGCGCCTGCGCAACGCCCTCGTCACCACGATCGCCGACGCGAGTGCCAGTGCCGCCGCGGGTGCGGCCCAGCGCAGGGCCGACGCCCCGGCCACCGTCTGCGGCGCCGGGACCGGCGCGTACCGCCCCCTCGGCGGCGCGTGGTCCACCTCCTCCGCACTGCGGCCGATCATCGTCCGACGCGCGTGTGCCGCTTCGGCGAAGATCTCGGGCAGCGGCTCCACGACCGGCTCGCTCACCGGCTCCTCCACCACTGCGCGCTCCGGCTCCGGCTCCGGTGCCAGGGACGGCGGCGGGACCTCCGTCTCGAAGACCGAGGACGGTTCGGCGGCGGGCGCCTCCCCCAGCCCCTCCGCGAAACGGCTCAGCAGCCTCGTCCCCGCCGCCCGCACCGCCTCCACGGGCAGCTCCGCGACCCGCCCGTCGGCGGTGGCCGTACCGGTCACCGTGACCGTGCAGCCCTCGCCCGTCTCCGCGAGGCGGAAGGTCAGCGCCAGCTTCACCGTGCCGGCGCCGCGGGCCTCGGCGGCGTCACCGTCGACCGCGTACGAACCGTCGTCGTGGGGGCTCACCCGCAGGGAGCCCCGGTAGGTGATCGAGTGGCTGCCGATGCGGACCTTGAGGCGGCCGCTGCCGGGGTCGGCGCCCGCGTCCTGCTGGAGGCCGGGGACCGCCCGGGCGACCCGCGCGGGGTCGGCCAGCGCCTCCCTGAGCCGCGAGGCCGGGGCCGGGACGTACACCTGGTGCTCCATGCCGACTGAGCCTACCCACGAGTCGGTCCAACACACCCTCCCCGGCGCCCGGCACGCTGCGAGCCTCCTTGACCCGCGGGCCCGTTCAGTACCGCGGGTGCACCAGCGTGGACGCCGGCGGCAGCCCGGCCGCCGGTGTCATCAGGGCGTCCCGCTCCAGTCCCTCTTCCGTGAGTGTCCGCGGCCGCGGCCCGTCGGCCGGGAGGCGCAGCGGCGGCGCGCGGCGCCCGGCGGTCGCGAGGATGAAGCCCCAGTCGTGCGGGGCCCTGGACTCGCCGGCCGAGCGGTCGGGGCCCGGAGGGAACCCGGCGTCCTGGCCGAGGACCCGGTAGGGGGTGGCGGCGAGGCCCGCCGCCCGCAGGGTCGCGGCGACCGTCCAGAACGCGTGCGGGCGGGCCTGGACCGGTCCGGCGTGCACGACGAGGCGGCCGCCGGGGGCGAGCGCGCGGCGGATCAGGCCGTAGAACTCCTCGGAGTACAGCTTGGTGCTGGCGGTGATGCCGGGGTCGGGCAGGTCGGCGATGACGACGTCGTAACCGGAGGAGCCGGAGGAGCCGGAGGAACCGGAGCGGGGTGACTCGCGCAGCCAGTGGAAGGCGTCGGCGGTGAACACGTGGACGTGCGGGTCGTCGTAGGCGTGGCCGTTGAGCGCGGACAGGGCGGGGTCGTGGCGGGCGAGGCGGACCAGGCCCGCGTCGAGTTCGACGATGTCGACGCGGTCGACGCCCCGGTGGCGCAGCACCTCGCGCGCGGCCATGCCGTCACCGCCGCCGAGGATCAGCACGTGCGCGTGCGGGCCGGTCATCGCGGGGCGGACGAGGGCTTCGTGGTACCGGCGTTCGTCGCGGCCGCCGACCCGCAGCCGGCCGTCGAGGAAGAGGTCGAGAGGGCGGCCGTGGGTGCCGCCGGTGAGGACGATCTCCTGGACGTCCGTCTGGAGGGCGACGCGGACGTCGGCGCCGTAGACGGCGTGCCGTGCGGCGCGTTCGAAGTCGCCGACGAGGACGGCGGCGGCGGCGAGGAGGCCGAGGACGGTGACGTTCGCGACGAGGAGGGTCCAGCGGGTCCGGCGGGACAGGTCGCGGCGGAACAGGCCGAGGACCAGGGCGCCCCCGGCGACGACGTTGACGGTGCCGGTGAGCAGGGTGCCCGTCAACTGGCCGAGGAAGGGCAGCAGCAGGAACGGGAAGGCGAGGCCGCCGACCAGCGCGCCCACGTAGTCGGCCGCGAACAGGTCGGCGACCGCGCCGCCCGCGTCCTGGCGGCGGATGCGCTGGATGAGCTCCATCAGCAGCGGCACCTCGGCGCCGATGAGCAGTCCGATGGCGAGGGAGAAGGCGACCAGGAGGCAGCGCGGCCCGGCGGCCCACAGGCCGCCCCAGCCGCCGGTCCAGGCGAAGACGGCGTACAGCGCCATGGCGCTGCAGCCGCCGACCAGCGCCAGCGCGGCCTCCACCGCGGCGAACCCCGCCGCCGCGTGCCAGCGCAGCCGTTTCGCGGCGAGGGAGCCGACGCCCATCGCGAAGACCATCACGGACAGCACGACGGATGCCTGGGTGACCGAGTCGCCGATCAGGTACGAGGCGAGGGCGACCAGTTCGAGTTCGTACACCAGTCCGCAGGCCGCGCAGACGAACACGCACGCCAGGACCAGGAAGCGGCCCGTCCCCGGCCGCACGGGCAGCGGCGCGAGGGCGCCCCAGGGCGGCGGTGTGCCGGGCGGGGCGGGTGCGTGCGGATCGATCACTCTGCGACGTTACGTCACTCGCTCGGTACGCTTCGTCACCCACACGTGTGGAACTCCGGACCCTTTGACGCCCCGCTGGTTTATGTCATCCGGCGACCGGTTGGGGCACCGGGACCCGTACGCCGACCCGGGTCCGGGTCGCGACCAGCTGGCCGTCCTGCGGGTACGCGTGCCAGGTCCGCCAGTGCACCTGACCCTCGTGGCGCTGGGCCAGCATCGCCGTGAACGCGTGCGGGCTGCCCGGGAAGACCCCGGCGAGGCCGTGCGGATGCTCGGAGACGAGGGCCAGCAACTCCTGGGCGCGGCCCGCGAAGGAGCCCGGTGACAGCACCTCGACGCGGGCCGCGAACTCGTACTCCCAGTTGCCGTTGCGCTTGGCGACCCCGAGTGGCAGGGGGGTGCTGGACCCCGGGATGCACGCCACCGTCTCCGAACAGCCGCCGCACTCCTCCTCCAGGAGCACCTGGTGGGACGCGCCGAGCAGTCTCAACTGCAGCTTCGCCCCGGTCAGTTCCAGGTCGAGGGTGGCCAGGGCGGGCAGCGGCTCGCGCCCCAGGGCCCAGGCGAGGTCGGCCGCGCGCGTATCGGTGTAGGTGGTGTTCAGGGTCGTGAGCATGGATCGGCTCCGCTAACACGCAAAAGGGGAGGAGTGTGGTCCGGTGCACCTCGGTCGACACCGGGAGATCGGCCCGGCCGGCCCAGCCGGGGGAGGGTGTCGTCAGGACGTCCGAGGTGCTGCTTTGGTGATTTAGAGGGAATCATGAACTGTGGCGCTCCCACAGCGTTTTTACCCAACTTCGTGGGGTTTCCATCCCTCAGAGGGCTCCACAGCTCAACTGTTCAACCAAGTCGTGCGCCCCACTCCTTCCGGCGCACGCCGGGGCGCCCGGCGAGAGCTCCCCCGCTCCACGCCCGGACGCCCCGGTTCCGCGCCGCCCGCGACGGCTCAGCTGCCCCCGCCGCAGCCGCCCCCGCCACCGCAGGACGACCCGCCCCCGCCGCAGGACGACCCGCCGCCGCACGAGGAGTGCCCGCCGCCGCAGGAGTGGCCACCCCCGTGATGACCCCCGTGCGAGGACGACGACCCCGAGTCCCCGGCCCACCAACTGCCGGAGCTGTCGTAGGAGGAGGAGCCGCCCCCGCGGTACGCCCCCTTGCCCCCGCCGCCCCTGCGGACCGCCGACGCGACGATCGCCAGGCAGATGACCGCGGCCACCACCACGATGAAGACGGTGCCCATGGCGTCACCTTCTTTCCGCTCCCCCGAGAGCGACCCCCCGTGGGCGCCCCGGCCGCCGCGAGACCGCGGCGTGAACTGGGGATGCCCGCCCGCCACGGCGGCCAAAGCGGAGTTGAGGAACTCCAGAGCTTGGGCGCAGGATGACCGGCATGACCTCCAGCGAACGCCCGCTCCTGAACCGCCGGCTGGCCGAGTTCGGCACCACGATCTTCGCCGAGATGTCCGCCCTCGCGCTGCGCACCGGCTCCATCAACCTGGGGCAGGGTTTCCCGGACACCGACGGCCCCGAAGAGGTCAGGGAGGCCGCCGTGCGGGCGCTGCGCGCGGGGCACGGCAACCAGTACCCGCCGGGGCCGGGCGTCCCCGAGCTGCGCACCGCGATCGCCGCGCACCAGCGGCGCCGGTACGGCCTGTCGTACGACCCGGACGGCGAGGTGCTGGTCACCGCCGGTGCCACCGAGGCCATCGCGGCCGCCCTGCTGGCCCTGGTGGAGCCCGGGGACGAGGTGATCGCCCTGGAGCCGTACTACGACTCCTACGCGGCGAGCATCGCGATGGCGGGCGGCACCCGGGTCCCGGTCACCCTGCGCCCGGACGCCGGCGCCTTCCGCCTCGACCTCGACGAGCTGCGCGCCGCCGTCACCCCGCGCACCCGGCTGCTCCTGGTCAACACCCCGCACAACCCGACCGGCACGGTCCTCACCCGCGCCGAGCTGACCGCGGTCGCCGAGCTGGCGGTGGAGCGGGACCTGCTGGTGGTGACCGACGAGGTGTACGAGCACCTGGTCTACGACGAGGCCGAACACGTCCCCCTCGCCACCCTCCCCGGCATGCGCGGGCGCACGGTCACCATCGGCTCGGCCGGCAAGACCTTCTCCTTCACCGGCTGGAAGGTCGGCTGGGTGACCGCGACGCCGGAACTGGTCACGGCGGTGCGCTCGGCCAAGCAGTTCCTGACGTACGTCGCCTCCGGGCCCTTCCAGTACGCCGTGGCCGAGGGACTGCGTCTGCCCGACTCATACTTCGCGGACTTCCGCGCGGACATGCTGGCCAAGCGGGACCTGCTCGCGGGCGGCCTGGAGCGGGCGGGCTTCAAGGTCTTCCGCCCTGCCGGTACGTACTTCATCACCACCGACATCCGGCCCCTCGGTGAGAGCGACGGTCTCACCTTCTGCCGTGCACTGCCGGAGCGCTGCGGGGTGGTCGCGATCCCCAACGCGGTCTTCTACGACCACCGCGAGCAGGGTGCGCCATTCGTACGGTTCGCCTTCTGCAAGCGCACGGGAGTGCTGGAGGAGGCCGCCACCCGGCTCAAGACGCTGGCCGGGTGACAGCCGACAGCCGTACCGGCGAGGGTCCCGGCCTGACTCACGCCGCAGCGCGTAGATGTCGCAGGCCGTAGAGCGGCGCGGTGGATGGACGAGCGCGACCGCTGACGCGGAGTTTGCACGACCGGGTGGAGCGACCGCCGGTCCACCGACCTCGCCGGCCTCCCTCGGCGGGGCCTGCCGCGCGGCACGCGAGCGGGTGCGTGAACACGGTTCCGGCTGGGTCACGGCCGACGGCCCGCTCGGCTCCGCCGTCCCGACGGCGGAGCAGTACCCGACGTACGTCGGCGCCGGCCTCCGCCGAAGCGCGACCTGCTCGGCAACGGCCTGCGGGCAGCCGGGTTCGAGGTCGGCCGGCCCCGTGGCGCGTTTTTCGTCACCACTCAGAAGATCCCCTTGTACCCCCGCCATCCGGTGGCGATCTTCGTGCGGGCGCCGAACACCCCCTTGCCGTTGCCGTTGTTGCGCCACAGGTTGCCGGAGGTGTCGCGGGACAGGAGGTCGGCATTGCCGTCGCCGGTGAGGTCGCCGGCGCCGATGACGGTGTCGTACGAGCCGCCCCAGGAGGAGGACAGCTTCACGCGTGCGGAGAAGGTGCCCTTGCCCGTGCCGAGGTAGCGGTACAGGTTGTTGGACTTGTCCTGGGCGACCAGGTCGCCGATGCCGTCGCCGTTGAGATCGCCGACACCCACGATCTTCTTGTACGTCTTCCAGTCGGCGTAGAGCTTCACGCGCGCGGTGAGCTTTCCGGTGCTCGTCCCCCGGTAGAGGTAGACGGCGCCGGTGGCGGAGTTGCGGGCGATGAGGTCGGGACGGCCGTCACCGCTGATGTCGCCGGGCGAGGTCAGGACGTCGTACTGGTTCCAGCCCTTGCCCAGCGAGGTGTGCGGAGTGCTGGTGAGAAACGCCTGGCCGAGCATGGTCCGGTACACCCGTAGTTCGCCGCTGCTGAACCGGACGAGGATGTCGTTGCGCCGGTCGCCGTCGAGGTCACCGAACGGGAAGAGCTTCACGGAGGCGGGCCAGCCGGAGGCGGACATGGCCTTGCCCAGGGTGCCCGTGCCGGTGCCCGGCCGGTAGCTGACGGTGCCGGAGGAGCTGAGGGTCAGGATGTCACCGGTTCCGTCGGGCGCCCAGGAACCGGCGCTGGTGAAGTCGTGGCGTACGGCGGCCCCGTCGGACACCTGCACCGTCTGCGACACGGTCAGCGCGCGTCCCGAGCCGTCGGCAGGCGGGATCGTCACCGTGAAGGTGTAGGCACCGTTGGGGACGAGCGCGCCCTTGGCGTCACGGATGTCCCACCGCGCGGTCAGGTTGCCCTGCACCGCCCCGCCGGAGAGGGTGCGGACGACGGTACCGGTGGCCTTGCTGGTGAGGGTGGCCGTCCAGGAGGCGGCCGGCTTGGAGAGGAGCCCGCGCCACTGCCACCACGGGCTGTCGGCCGCGCTGTTCTCCCCCGCGTTGCCGGTCGTCTCGGACTCGACGGCGGAGAGCGGCTGGGTGGCGACCCCGCTGGGCACCAGGTGGATCCGGTTCTCCGCGTCGACGTAGGCGACGGGCCCGCCGAACTTGTCCACGGTCCAGGTCGTCCCGCGCCCGCCGGACGTGCCCGCCGGGAGGTCGGCTATCTCACGGGTGGTCGCGGTGCCGTCGGCGAAGGCAGTGAGGAGCAGCGTCCCGGTGGTCGTGTCCTGCCGGACGAGGTATCCGTCGCCGAGCTGGACCTGGCCGGACGGGACGGGGATGTTCTTCTTCGCCGTTCGGTCCCAGACGCCGGCCGTCCCGCCCGTACCGCAGGACCAGTAGATCCAGCGGCTCACCACCTGGAGCTCCTTGGGGACGCACGGGGCGCCGGTGCTGACGGTGGCGGCGGTCGCGCCGGTCTTCAGGTTCCTGGCGGTGACGACACCGTTGCCGGAACCCGGCGTCCACAGGCTGCTCCCCCAGACGGAGGCGGCTGTGACGGAGCGGGTGAGGACGGGCTGCAGGTCGGTGTAGACACCGAGGTCGCCGACGTACTGCTTGCTGGGGAAGGAACCGTTGACGACCGCGTAGCGGCCGGTGACGTCGAGGACGGTGCCGGTTGCCGAGGGCAGGTAGAAGAAGCCGGCCTGGTCGTCGCGGTCGACGGACTGGACGTACGAGCCGACCGGGTCGGCGTCGGCGGTGAACGTCACGGCGCGGCCGTCCCCGGTGGCGTACGGGCCCGTGTCGAGGCCGTCCCACTTCTCCCAGGTCCGGGTGCCGGGCGTGCCGTCCGCGGCGATCGGCCGGGTGTAGTACGCGCCCAGGAAGCTGGAGTTGGCCTCGTCGGTGGCCAGGGTGCCGTTCTCCAGCGACAGCCGCGTGATCTTCGCCGCTACCGGCGGTACGGCGGTCAGTTCGGTCAGTGCCGGGGTGTCCGCGCCCGTGCCGGTGACCCGGCGTACCGCCCAGTGCCCGGCGTCGGCGCCCCCGACGACCAGCAGGCCGCCGTCGGGGGCGGGTACGACGGAGCTGTTCGCGTGCCGGAGCAGGGTGACCGGGGCGCCGCCCGTGACGGGGACGGCCATGAGCTGCTCGCCGGACTCGTCGGCCAGGTTGGAGGGGTTCGACGGCACGGTACGGGCCACCACGAGCCAGTCCCCGGCGATGCCGACCGACGGGGTGCCCTCGGTGCCGGGCAGGGGCACCGTCGTCCCGGGGGCGGTGAGGTCGCCGCGGTCCAGGACGTGCGCCGTCGGCGTGGTACCGGACGGGTACCAGACCAGCCGGTCCGCGCTCAGCGCGACGGCGGCCGGAGCGGCGGACAGGGTCACGTCGCCGGTGACCTTCGCGGCGGCCAGGTCCACCAGCGCCAGGTGCTGCACGCCCCCCAGCGCGTAGCCGACGACGGCGGTGCCGCTGTCGCCGCCCAGCACCCGGAAGTTCGAGGTGATCCCGGCCGGCCACCCGTCGACGAGGGTGCCGTCGGCCGGGGCGTCGCCGCCGTAGAGCCACAGCGTGCGGCTGCCGCCCGTGTCGCGGGCCTGGGTCAGCACATGGGTGCCGTAGGTGGCCATGTACGTGCCGTGGGTGAGGGTGACGTCGGTGCTGGTGGCGGCGGAGAGGTCACGCAGGACGACCTTCTGGGTGGGCGAGACGACGTCGGTCACGATGTCGGACGACGAGCCCAGGTAGCCGGCGAATTCGACTCGCGGCAGCTCGCCCAGTTCGGTCGTCGCACCGGTGGCGTACGACGTCCACAGGTAGCCGGAGCGTCCCTCCTGGGCGTGCAGGTAGCCGTCGGTACCGGCGCTGTAGAGCCGGTCGGCGCGAGGCTGGTAACGGTCGGACTGGAAGACCTTCTCGGTCGCGCGTGCGGTGCTCCCGGTGCCGTCGCCCGCATCGGCCGTGCCGACGAGTGGACCGGGACCGGCGACGACGGTGAGGACTGCCAGCGCGGCGACGACGCCACGGGCGGTGGTACGACGAGCCATCGTCGCCTCCTGGGGGCTTCCGGCGGAAAGAGGCGTGCCGGAGGCCGACGGTCGGGAAGGCGTGTATTGATGCTGCCGCGAAATATCCGCCCCCGAACTTCCCCCCACACGCGGCGAGTTGATGATAACAGTGGCCACAGGTTTCTCTGAGGCACCGGTAGGACGAGATCCCGATCGTCTTCGCGACGGCCACCGGATCGGCGACCCCAGGTCCCTTCTCGGCGCACCCGCCGTTGTCGGTGACGTCGATGCCGTCGCCGCGCGCCGGACAAAATGCTCCCTGCCGCAGCGGGCGCCCCCTGCGCCCGGCTCGCATTCTGCAAACGCACCGAGGTGCTGCCGGGTGCGGCGGAAAGGCTCCGCAAAGCGCTCGCGCACCGGAGGCCGCACGCTCCCGGCCGTGGTATAGGCGCTTGCCGCACGACAGAGCGAGACGTACAATTTCTTGTACGTCGAAGGAGGGTTGATCGTGAAGACCATGACGTATTCCGAGTCCCGCGCGCGGTACGCCGAGGTACTCAACTCCGTCACCGACGACCGCGAGGAGGTCGTCATCACCCGGGCCGGACATGAGCCGGTCGTCATCGTCTCCCTTGAGGACTACGAGTCCCTGAAGGAGACCGCGTACCTGCTGCGAAGCCCGGCGAACGCCCGGCGCCTGCTCGCCTCCATCGACGAGCTGGAGAACGGCGGCGGCACCGTACGCGAACTGGCGACCGACGAATGAGGGCCCCGAGTTGAAGATCACCTTCTCCTCCCGCGCCTGGGAGGACTACCTGTGGTGGCAGCTTCAGGACCGGAAGATCCTGAAGCGCATCAACACGCTCATCGCGGACATCGCCCGGAACGGCAACGAGGGGATCGGCAAACCGGAACCGCTCAAGCACGGATTCCAGGGCTACTGGTCGCGCCGCATCAACGACGAGCACAGACTGATCTACAAGGCCACCGAGGACGCCGTCCTGATCGCACAGTGCCGCTACCACTACGAGAGCTGACCGGTGAACCGCGGCGATCCACCGTTCCCGTCCCATCCGCACGGTGCGCTCAGTCGTACGGCGGAGAGCGACGGACTTCTCAGCCCGCGCCTCGGTCGGCGACGGCTTACCTTGGTGGGCCCGGTGCGCCACGCGTGAATGGGTGTACGAAGGAGGCGTGGCCTGGGTGACGTCGACGCCGGAGCTGGTCGCGGCGGTGCGCTCGGCCAAGCAGTTCCTGACGTACGTCGCCTCGGGCCCCTTCCAGTACGCGATCGCGGAGGCCCTCGCGCTCCCCGACGCGTACTTCGAGGCGTTCCGCCGGGACATGCAGACCAAGCGCGACATCCTCGCGGCGGGCCTGACGGAGGCGGGCTTCCAGGTCTACGACACCGCCGGCACGTACTTCATCACCACCGACATCCGCCCCCTCGGCGAGACGGACGGCTTCGCCTTCTGCCGCTCCCTGCCGGAACGCGCGGGCGTCGTCGCCATCCCCAACGCCGTCTTCTACGACCACCGCGAGGAAGGAGCCTCGTTCGTGCGGTTCGCCTTCTGCAAGCGGGCGGAGGTCCTGAAGGAGGCGGCGGAACGGCTGCGCCGGCTGTCGTAGCTCCGGGGCGCCGCAGCTCGCCTCTCCACGGGACGCTTCCTCCATCGGGCGCACATTTCTCGCACCTGACCCGATCCCCCGGCACTGTGCGAATGTGAGCCACGCCAGCACCACCGCCCTCGCCCCGCCCGTCGCGCAGCGGCCCGGCGCCCGGCTGTCCGTCGTCGCCGCGGGCGGGGTCGCCGTGGGACTGTTCGCGGCGGCACGGCTCACCGGCATGGCCGTGCTGGCGCTGGCCGCGTGGGCGGGCGGGCGGCATCCGCTGACGCTGCTCGGGCGGTCGTGGGACGCGGCGTGGTACCTGGGGATCGCGGCGCACGGCTACGGCCGCACCCTGTACTTCGGGCCCGGCATCGTCCACAGCGACCTGGCGTTCTTCCCGCTCTACCCGGCTCTCATCCGGACCCTGACGGCCGTGACCCCGCTGAGCGGGGCCGGCGCGGGGCTGCTGGTGTCATGGACGGCCGCCGCCGTCGCCGCGAGCGGGATCTACGCGGTGGGCGCCCGGCTGCACGGCCGGGCGGTGGGCACCGCCCTGGTGCTGCTCTGGGGGCTGCTTCCGCACTCCGTGGTGCTGTCCATGGCGTACACGGAACCGGTGCTGACCGCCTTCGCCGCCTGGTCGCTGTACGCCGTCATGGCCGGGAACTGGCTGTGGGCGGGCACCCTGGCCGCCCTGGCCGGGCTGTCCCGACCGAACGGCTTCGCGGTCGCCGCGGCCGTGCTGCTCGCCGCCGGGCACGAGCTGTACCGCTCCCGCGGCAGGGTTACCCACAGGCTGTGGACGGGCGCGGCGCTCGCTCCGCTGGGCTGGACCGCGTACGTCCTGTGGGTCGGCAGCCGCACCGGCGACGCGCTGGGCGGTTACTTCGGCGTCCAGCGGCTGTGGGGCTCGCGCTTCGACTTCGGCCGGGGCTCGCTGGCGTTCGTCCGTACGCTGCTGCTGCGCGGCGACCGGTTCGTCTTCCCGATGACGCTGGTCATCGTCGCGGCGGCGGTGGTGCTGTTCGCCCTGCTGGCCCTGGACCGCGCCCCGCTCCCGCTGCTCGCCCACACCGCCGTGCTCCTGCTGATCACCCTCGGCGGCTCGGGCTTCTTCGAGTCGAAGCCGCGCTTCCTGCTCCCGGCCTTCCCGCTGCTGCTGCCGCTGGCCAGGGCGCTGGTCCGCACGGCGAGAGCCCGGCCCTGGCACGCGACAGTGGTGGTCACGGCCCTGGCCGGGCTCTCGTTCGGCTACGGCACCTACCTCGTCGTCTACGCGCAGACGCCGCTGTAGGCCGCTTCAGGTCCTACTCCTCGCCGTCCTCCGGCTCGTCGGCCTCGTTGACGGCCTCCTCCAGGCCGAGCTGCTCGACCAGCCACTTGTCGAACTCGATCGCGGCCCGCACCCAGCTGACCGTGGACGACACGAAGTGGTTGATGTCGACGCCCGTGCCGATCAGCATCTGGGCCTCACCGATGAGACGGACCGTGCCGTCGTCGTGGGTGTGGGTGTAGACCTTGGGCCACAGGGTCCGCCGGTTCCAGTCGTCGATGGACTCGAGCAGCTGCGGCTTCTCGTCGATCTTGTGGGGGCGGTCGTAGAACGTCCGCACCGAGAAGACGGCCTGCTCGTCCTCGCCGCGGAACATGAAGTACGTGCGGAACTGCTCCCACGGCGCCGCGAGGTCGCCCTCGTCGTCGACGACGTACTTGAGCTCCATCTGGTCGAGGAGCTGCTTCACAAGATCCTGATCCGGGACGACGGGGCCCGCCGGTCCTTGGGGCTGCGGCTCGGGCTGGCCCCCGAAGTTCGGAATCGAGGACGGGTCGATGGTCACCGTGTTTTTCCCTTCATACGGATTCCGCCATCCTCCCCCATCCGGGGCGGGGGGTGGCAACCCCTGCCCCGGCGGGTTCATCTCGCGTTGGCGCAATTCCGCTCAGAGCGTCTTTCCGGACTCCTGACCGGTGCTTTCCACGGCCTCCGCCGCCGTCGCCGGTCCCACGATCAGCCCCTCGCCGAACGCGTCCACGCGGACCGTGTCGCCGTCCTTGACCTCGCCGGCGAGGATCTCCTTGGCCAGCCGGTCGCCGATGGCGGTCTGGACCAGGCGGCGCAGCGGGCGGGCGCCGTAGGCCGGGTCGTTGCCCTCCTCGGCGAGCCAGGCCAGGGCCTCGGGGGTGATCTCCAGGGCGAGTCGGCGGTCGGCGAGGCGCTTGGCGAGCCGGTCGATCTGGAGCCGGGCGATCCGGGCCAGTTCGTCCTTGGCCAGGGCGGAGAAGACCACCGTGTCGTCGAGGCGGTTGAGGAACTCCGGCTTGAAGGAGTGCCGGACCGTCTCCAGGACCTGCCGCTTCTTCTCCTCCTCGCCGAGGACCGGGTCCACCAGGTACTGGCTGCCCAGGTTCGAGGTGAGGACCAGGATCGTGTTGCGGAAGTCGACCGTGCGGCCCTGGCCGTCGGTGAGGCGGCCGTCGTCCAGCACCTGGAGCAGGACGTCGAAGACCTCGGGGTGGGCCTTCTCCACCTCGTCCAGGAGGACGACCGTGTAGGGGCGGCGGCGGACGGCCTCGGTGAGCTGGCCGCCCTCCTCGTAGCCGACGTATCCGGGCGGGGCGCCGACCAGCCGGGCCACGCTGTGCTTCTCGCCGTACTCCGACATGTCGATGCGGACCATCGCCCGCTCGTCGTCGAAGAGGAAGTCGGCGAGGGCCTTGGCGAGCTCGGTCTTGCCGACGCCGGTCGGGCCGAGGAAGAGGAAGGAGCCGGTGGGGCGGTCGGGGTCGGCGATCCCGGCGCGGGACCGTCGTACGGCGTCCGACACCGCTCGCACGGCCTCGGTCTGGCCGATCAGGCGGCGGCCCAGCTCGTCCTCCATGCGGAGCAGCTTCTGGGTCTCGCCCTCCAGCAGGCGGCCGGCCGGGATGCCGGTCCAGGCGGCCACCACGTCGGCGATGTCGTCGGAGCCGACCTCGTCCTTGACCATGGTGTCCCTGGCCGTCTCCTCCTCGGCCTCGGACGCGGCCTCCAGCTCCTTCTCCAGCTGCGGGATCTCGCCGTACAGCAGCTTGGAGGCGGTGTCGAAGTCGCCGTCGCGCTGGGCGCGTTCGGCGGTGCCGCGCAGGGCGTCGAGCTTCTCCTTCAGCTCGCCGACCCGGTTCAGGGACTGCTTCTCGCGCTCCCAGCGGGCGTTGAGACCGCGCAGGTCCTCCTCCTTGTCGGCGAGGTCGCGGCGCAGCTTCTCCAGGCGCTCCCGGGAGGCCGGGTCGGTCTCCTTCTCCAGCGCCAGCTCCTCCATCTTCAACCGGTCGACGGAGCGCTGGAGTTCGTCGATCTCGACGGGGGACGAGTCGATCTCCATGCGGAGCCGGGAAGCCGCCTCGTCGACCAGGTCGATCGCCTTGTCGGGCAGGAAGCGGGAGGTGATGTAGCGGTCGGAGAGGGTCGCGGAGGCGACCAGTGCCGAGTCCGCGATCTGCACCTTGTGGTGGGCCTCGTAACGGCCCTTCAGGCCACGGAGGATGGCGATGGTGTCCTCCACCGTCGGCTCGGCGACCAGCACTTGCTGGAAGCGGCGCTCCAACGCCGGGTCCTTCTCGATGCGTTCGCGGTACTCGTCGAGGGTGGTGGCGCCGACCATGCGCAGTTCGCCGCGGGCCAGCATCGGCTTCAGCATGTTGCCGGCGTCCATGGCGGAGTCGCCGCCGGCGCCCGCGCCGACGACCGTGTGCAGCTCGTCGATGAAGGTGATGATCTGCCCGTCGGAGTCCTTGATCTCGGCGAGGACGGTCTTCAGCCGCTCCTCGAACTCGCCGCGGTACTTCGCGCCCGCGACCATCGCGCCGAGGTCCAGCGCCACCAGCCGCTTGTCCTTCAGCGACTCGGGCACGTCGCCCTTGACGATCCGCTGGGCCAGTCCCTCGACGACGGCGGTCTTGCCGACGCCGGGCTCGCCGATGAGCACGGGGTTGTTCTTGGTACGGCGGGACAGCACCTGTACGACCCGGCGGATCTCCTGGTCGCGGCCGATGACGGGGTCGAGCTTGCCGTCCCGGGCGGCGGCCGTGAAGTCGGTGCCGAACTTCTCCAGTGCCTTGTACTGGCCCTCGGGGTCGGCGGTGGTCACCCGGCGCCCGCCGCGCGCCTTCCGGAAGGCCTCCGCCAGCTTCTTCGCACTGGCGCCCTGCCGGTCGAGCACCTCGCCGGCCGCGCCGCCCTTCGCGGCGATGCCGATGAGCAGGTGCTCGGTGGAGAGGTAGTCGTCGCCGAGGTCCTTGGCTCGTTCGCCCGCGTCGGCGATGACCGCGAGCAGTTCACGGTTGGGCTGCGGGGGCGCGACCGTGGATCCGGTCACGCTGGGCAGCGCGGCCAGCACGCGTTCGGCGCCCTGGCGTACGGCGGCCTGGTCGGCGTCGACAGCCGCGAGCAGGTCGGTGATGTTCTCGTTGTCCTGCCCGGCAAGCAGAGCCAGCAGCAGGTGGGCAGGGGTGAGGTCCGCGTGCCCCTCGGTCACGGCCCGGCTGCTGGCCGCGTTGATCGCGTCCCGGCTCCTGTTGGTCAGCTCGGCGTCCACGTTCGCGTTCTCCTCCTCGGCGTCGTTCGGCTGACTCAGCCAACGTACACAAAGTTGAGTCTATTCCACTCAAGGTGCGAGCGGGAGCCCTTCCTGGGGCCGCCTTTCGGGCCATGTGCACGTGGGTGATTGCCGGAGGAAGAACCTGGCCCGGGCGGCGGCCGGGAGCGCGGCGGCGAAGGCGCCGGGGCAGGAGAGGCGGGCGGGAACGCCGGGTGCGGGTGAGGGCGGCACGGGGCCGGGGCGGCCACCCTGTTCCGGCAGCCAGTTTCAGCCACCGTGAAGCATTGCCGAAACCAGGGGATACTCCGAAATGTCGCCCTAAAACTGCAGCGGCGTCACCGTGTTCAGGTCACGGTGACGCCGCTGCGGGGGGAAGCACCTGAGCGATCTTTTACGACGGGGGAATCGCGTCAGGCACTGCGGGGGGTGGCAGAGATGGTCCTCACGTCCGGGACATCCGGCTCAGCCAGCCGGTGGTCCCGTTGGTCCAGGTTCACAAAGATCATTCCGTACCGGATCGCGCACCGCACGGGCTGCGGCGCACCCCGGGGCTTGCGCAGACACCGGTACGCCCGTACGTCCTCGTCCTCGTCGCGCGTGACGACGACCGGCTCACCGAAGACAGTCACCATCAACGAGTCACCGGAGTGGGGGATCGCGGTGACGAGGTCGATGAAGTGCCAGCCCGAGCGGTAGGCGGTGGCCATTTCCCGGCGGAAGGAGCGGTCGTCGGGTGGGGTGGTCATGACGATACGGCCCAGCTGCTGTCGGCCGGGGCAACCCATGAGCTGTCCCCGGGGACGTCGGACGCCACGATCGACCAACTGCTGTCACCTGGGACGGCGGCGGTGGTGCTCCAGCTGCTGTCCCCCGCGATATCACTCTTCGTCGCCGAGAGGCCGCCCACTGCTCCGAAGGCCACAACCGCGGAGAAGGCGGCAACAAGCACCGAGCGAAGCATTCTCTTATGCATAGTCGGCTTCGTCCTCATTTGAAGGTCACCTCTCCCCCGTCCGAATACGACGATGGCCCATTCCGGCACGTCGTGGCCACACAATCGATGCATCATGTTCCTGCACGTTCAGGACCCTGGGGGGTGGAGATTTGGCAATAAATGAGACTAAGCGGACACATCCCCACGGGCTGACCGACCTGTGCGAGGACGGGCGCCGTCTCTACGGGAACGCTCTCCGGACGGGACGCGTCGCCCGTGCGGATGTGGAACCGGCGCCTTGTTTGATGGAGTTCGCCCTCCTTCATGCCGATCCCGACGACCCGAACTGGCTGCGCCCGGTCCCCCCGTCGATCGCCCTCGCCCAGCGGCTGAACCCGATCGAGAGCGAGATCACCCAACGCAGGCGGATGTCGATCGAACTCGCCGACGCTTTCGAGCCGTTCATGACCCTCAGCGCGCAGTCCACGACGACCACGCACTCCATCACGGTGCTGGAGGGCCTGGACCGGATCAACGCGGCCCTCGATCTGGCCACCTCTCAGTGCCAGACCGAGATGCTCACCGTCCAGCCCAGCCGCCGGCGCCTGGAACACACGCTCACCAAGGCCCTGGAACGCGACCGGCCGCTGATCGAACGCGGCTGCCGCATCCGCACGCTCTACCAGCACCCGGCCCGCTACAGCCCCGAGACGCTCGCCTACGTCGCCCAGTTCACCGACGGCAAGGTGGAGTACCGCACGATCGACGAACTCGTCGAGCGGCTCATCATCTGCGACGAGACCGTGGCCTTCATCCCCACCCGCGACGACGGGGAGATCGCCCTCGAACTGCGGCACCCGGGGCTCGTCCGATACCTGATCAAGGTCTTCGAGTTCATGTGGAACCGAGCGGTCCCGCTGAGTGCAGGCGCGCCCTACGAGACCGCCCCCGACGGCATCACCGAGGTCCAGCACTCCATCGCCAAGCTCCTCATCGAGGGCCACGTCGACGAGGCGATAGCCCGCCGCCTGGGCATGAACGTCCGCACCTGCCGGGCCCACATCGCCAAACTGGCCCAGCTCCTGGGCAGCGGCAGCCGCGCGCAACTGGGCTTCCTGATCGCCCAGTCCGGAATCCTGGATCAGACGCCTCCCGAGGAGGCCGGCAGGCCGTGACCCCCCACCCCTCGTGCCGAGCACGGCGTCGAGGACCTGTGCCCCGAGGGGACGGAACTCTACGAAAGGGCCCTCGGCAACGGGCACGTCTCCGCCCAGGACGCCAGGGGCGCGCCCTGCCTTGTCGACCTCGGCCTCCTGCACCCGGCGCCCGACGACGCGGGCCGCCTGGAGCCCGCCGCCCCGGAGGTCGCGCCGACCCGGCTGCGGCGCGGGGCCCGCGCCCGCATCACCGAGGAACGGCGGCCGGAGCAGCGCCTGGTGGAGCTCTGCGAACCGCTGATGAACCTCCGGGGTACCGCCCCGCGTGACGACGGACTCGCCGCCGCCCCCGGCAGCCGGAGCCGCGCTCGGCTCGGCTGCCTCATCGCACGCTCGGGGATCCTTGATCAGGAAGGCTGACCGCGTCCAGCGCCGTGTCGGGGGCCGCCGTGCCCGCCTCGCCCGGCGGCCGGTCCAGTCCCACCTGTGCTATCCGCACGCCGAGTTGGGTGCGGCTGGCCGCGCCCAGCGTCTCCGAGAGGCGGGCGATGTGGGCGCGGCAGGTGCGCACGCTGATGCCGAGGCGTTCGGCGATGACCGCGTCCTGGTGGCCCTCGGCGAGCAGCGCCGCGATGGACTGCTCCCGGTGCGAGATGCCCTCGATGCCGGTGTCGGGGAGCGGGGCGGTGAGCGGGATCGCGAGGCGCCAGAGTCGTTCGAAGACCGTGACGAAGTACTCGACGAGGGCGGGGTGGCGCAGCTCCAGGGCCATCGTGCGGTCCGCGTTCGCGGGGATGAACGCCACCGTGCGGTCGAAGAGGATGAGCCGGTCGATGACCTCGTCGAGGGTGCGGGCCTCGACCGCGTCGCCCATCAGCTCCAGGTAGTTGAGCAGGCCCTGGCCGTGCCGGGCGACGTGCGTGTACAGGTCGCGCATCCGCACGCCCCGCCCGCGCAGGGCGACGGCCCGGTGCAGACCCTCGGTCAGCTCCGACTCGCGCCGGATGCCGCCGGGCTGCACGGTCAGCACCTCCTGCGTGCACGCCTCCGTCGCCTCGTCCATGGCCGCCTGGATCCGGGACAGCCCGTCGAGCACCCGGATGGCCGCCGTGCCCTCCGCGGACGCCGAGACGGCCTGCAGATGCCGTCCCAGACCGGCGTACCACTCGAACGCCGCGACCGCCGACCCCATCCGCCGCTGGCTGTCCGTCACCTCGTCGTAGACCCCGCGCAACAGCCGGGTCATGACCTCCTGCGGTGCGGTGGGCACCAGCCAGTCCATGTCGTCGGGATCGGGGTGCAGCAGCGCCAGTTCAAGCAGGCAGGGCACCGCGTCGGCGTCCGTGCGCGACACCCGGCCCCGGCGCACGGCCCGGGAGTACACCCGGTCCCCGGCGGTGCACAGCCGGTCGGCACCGTGTGGATGCTCCTCCGTCCCGTGCCCGGCCATCGCCCATTCCACCCCCGGTTTGCTGCCTCTTCCGCAGCGCAACTATGAGCGGTCCGGACCGGGTCCGCAACACGGCTCCCCTCACGCGGGGCGCCGTAATGCCCGGATACGACCGCATATCGCACCGCCTCCGCCGACAACATTGCAACAAGATGACGGTAGTGGCAGGGGGTGCGCGCGGCATCGCGAGAGCCGCTTGCCACGGGTGTCGCCGGACACCCGGCGGGGCACCGGGCCATCCTCCCCCGATCGACAATCGGGCCGGGGCCCGTGCAACGCGCGCACGGGGGAGACGCGTTGCGGGGAGGGCCGCTCGCGGGCGCGTGACGCGGCGGTCCCGGCGAATCCCCGAAATCCGCCAGTGATCGCCGCGTTACGTGCCCGCTCTAACGTCCCTCCATGGCGGACATATTCGACGCGTACGCGTTGGCCGACGCGTGGGACGAGATGTTTGTGCGGCCGGGTGAGGTCAGGACCGCCTATGAGCCGGTACTGGCTGCGCTTCAGCCGATCGAACCGAGTGAACTGCGGTTCCGGGCCGACCAGATGGCCCGGGCCTTCACCGACCGGGGGGTGACCTACGCCTTCGCGGGCGAGGAACGGCCCTGGCCGCTGGACCTGGTACCGAGGATCCTCGACGCCCTGGAGTGGGATCTTCTGCGAAGAGGCGTGGCCCAGCGGGTCCGGGCGCTGGAGGCCTATCTGGCCGACGCCTACGGACACGCGCGGGCCTTCGAGGACGGGGTGGTGCCCTGGCGGCTGCTGCTGGGCTCGCCGCACTTCCACCGGGCCGCGCACGCGGTGGAGCCACCCGGCGGGGTGCGCATCCATGTGGCCGGAATCGACCTGGTGCGGGACGAGGCCGGGGTCTTCCGGGTCCTGGAGGACAACGTACGGGTGCCGAGCGGGGTGTCCTACGTCATCGAGAACCGGCGCGCGATGACCCGGATCTTCCCGTCGCTCTTCGCCGAGCAGCACGTGCTGCCGGTGGACGGGTACGCGGGACGGCTGCTCGCCGCCCTGCGGGCCGCGGCGCCGGGCGGGGCGGCGGGTGATCCCCGGGTGGTCGTCCTCACCCCCGGGCCCAGCAACGCGGCCTACTTCGAACACGCCCTGCTGGCCCGGCTGATGGGCGTGCAGCTGGTGGAGGGGCACGACCTGGTGTGCCGGAGCAACCGGGTGTGGATGCGCACGACGCGGGGCGAGGTGCCCGTGCACGTCGTGTACCGGCGCCTCGACGACGACTTCCTCGACCCGCTGCACTTCCGCCCCGACTCGGTGATCGGCTGCCCCGGCATCCTGAACGCCGCCATCGCGGGGAACGTCACACTCGCGAACGCAGTGGGCAACGGCATCGCGGACGACAAACTCCTCTACACCTACGTCCCGGACCTGATCCGCTACTACCTCGGCGAAGAACCGGTTCTCCCCAATGTCGAGTCCTACCGGCCTGATGAGCCAGGGCAGTTGGAGGCCGTCCTCGACCAGGTCGACCAGCTGGTGGTGAAGCCGGTGGACGGGGCCGGCGGGCAGGGCATCGTGATCGGCCCGAAGGCCGACAAGGAGACCCTGGAACGCACTCGCAAAGCAGTCGCGGCCGACCCGCGCGGCTTCATCGCACAGCGTCCGGTCGCCCTCTCCACCTCCCCCACCCTCTCGGGTGAACGGATGGCCCCGCGCCACATTGACCTGCGGCCGTTCGCCGTGAACGACGGCGACGGCATCTGGGTCCTGCCCGGCGGGCTCACCCGGGTCGCCCTCCAGGAGGGCAACCTGATCGTCAACTCCAGCCAGGGCGGCGGCTCCAAGGACACCTGGGTGCTCGCCGAGGGCCCGGCGGAGCGGCCGGCGGCACCGACGGCGGCACAGCCCGACGTCGCCCCGCGCCAGCTCGGCCCCGTCAGCACCCCCAGCGTCGTGCACGAGGGGGCACAGCAGTGAAGGAGCGCAGCAGGATGAAACCGTCCCTCTCCTGGGCGACAGGGGTTCGTGGCTCACACCGCTCGGCCGCTCGGCGAACGGTCGGGTCCTACGCGATCGGCACCGGCCGGGTGGGAACCCGCCCGATCTCCCCGGCGAACGGAGGTTGCCGTGCCGGCCTGGTTCTCGCTCAGCACGTGTCCACCGCACCGGCCGATGTGTGACCGGGGGACTCGATGAACGACGTGATCCTCTCCCGTATCGCCGAGTCGCTGACCTGGACGGGGCGGTACGTCGAACGGGCCGACGCCACCGGCCGGATCCTCGACGCCTACCTGCACCGGCTGCTGGAGGACCCCTGGCGCGACGAGGACGCCGCCTGCCGGTCGCTGTACGCGATCCTCGGCGTGGACGCCGGTCCGGAACGGGTCGACATGCAGCAGGTCCTGGACCAGCTCGCCTTCGACGCCCGTTCCACCTGCTCCATCGAGGGCGCGCTGGGCGCCGCCCGGCTGAACGCGCGCAGCGCCCGTGAGGCCGTCTCCTCGGAGATGTGGGAGTGCCTCAACTCCACCTGGCACGCGCTCGGCGACCGGCGCCGCGCGGCCCGCCGCACCGGCCCCTACGCCTACCTGGAGCTGGTCCGCAGCCGGGCCGCGCTCTTCTTCGGGCTGGCCGACTCGACGATGAGCCGGGACGACAGCTGGCGGTTCGTGGTCCTCGGGCGCAGCCTGGAGCGGGTGGACATGACGGTACGACTGCTCTCGGTGCGCGTGCTGGACGCGGCGCACGCGCCGGACTGGCCGACGCTGCTCAGCGCGAGCGGCGCCGACGAGGCGTACGCCCGCGTGCACAGCGGCTTCGGGGACACTCCGAGAGTGGCCGAATTCCTGCTCCTGGACCGGGACTTCCCGCGCTCGGCGCTGCACGCGCTGACCACCGCCGAGGAGTGCCTGGCCGCGCTCGGCAGGCCCCGGCAGGACCCGGCCCGCTCCCCCGTCGGCCGGGCCCGCACCCGCCTCGAATACCTGGACACCGTCACCCTGGAGGAGCAGCTGCCGGTCCTGCTGCGCGACCTCCAGCAGGCCTGCATGGCGTCCGCCGACGCGGTGGCGGAGCGGTTCTTCCCGTACCAGGGGCCCGTGCAGTGGGCCCAGGAAGGGGCCTGAGATGGCTCGTCGCCTCCGCATCCGGCACACCACCCGGGTCTCCTACGCGCAGCCCGTGGCCTCCTCGCACAACGAGGTCCGGATGACGCCGCTGACCCTGCCGGGGCAGACCACGCTGGACGCGCGGGTCACGGTGCAGCCGGCGACCGCCGTCTGGTCGTACTGGGACTACTGGGGCACCCAGGTCACCGGCTTCGACCTCCTCGAACCGCACGAGGACCTGACGATCACCGCGTCCAGCCTGGTGGAGACGGCGGCGCCGGGCCCGCTGCCGGCCGCGCCGAGGTGGGCCGAGCTGGCCGCACGGGCGTCGGGATCACGGCTGCTGGAGTTCGTGACACCGACCGGGCGTACGTCGGTGCCGAAGAGGCTGGTGAAGAAGGCGCTGGGCGCGGCGGCGGGGCTGGGCCCGCACGAGGCCGCGGTGGCCGTGTCCGGGATGGTCGCCGACCGGGTGACGTACCTGCCGGGGGCGACCGGGGTGAACACCTCGCCGGCGGAGGCGTGGGCCCAGCGGGCGGGCGTCTGCCAGGACATCACCCATCTCACCGTCGCCCTGCTGCGGGGGCTGGGGCTGCCGGCCCGGTACGTGTCCGGGTACCTGCACCCGGACCGGGAGGCCGAGCTGGACCGGCCCGTCGCCGGGCAGAGCCACGCCTGGATCGAGTACTGGGCCGGCGACTGGTGCGGGTACGACCCGACGAATCGGGTGCGGGCCGGGGAGGACCACGTGGTCGTGGGCCGGGGCCGGGACTACGACGACGTGACCCCGCACAAGGGGATCTACCGGGGGGTGCCGGGCGGGGCGCCGGAGGTGACGGTGGAGTTCACCCGGGTCGCGTAGTCCTGCGCGGGTGCGCGGGGGCTGCTCGCGCAGTTCCCCGCCCCCCTTCCGGGGCGCTGGAGCAGCTCCCGGCTCCACGCGCCCGGCGACACTCCTACTTGAGGCCCGCCGACGCGCAGGCGGACTTGTACGCGGCCGTGCAGATCTGCGAGATCTTGTAGATGCCGTCCGCGACGACGGTGTCCTTGATCTTGCTCTTGGTGACGGCGCTGACCTGCACCAGCTGGGACGGGATGTTCTTGGTGGTCGGGCTGTCGACGGTGTCCTGGGTGAGCGCGTCGAACTGGATGTCCTTGCCCTGGACCTTGTAGACGGCCATCTGGGCGGCGGCCTCGGCCTCGTCGGGGTACGGCTTGTAGACCGTCATGTACTGCTCGCCGGTGAGGATCCGCTGGATGGCGTCGAGGTCCGCGTCCTGGCCGGTGATCGGCGGCATGGTGGTCACGCCCGCGGCCTTGAGGGCCTTGACGACACCGGCCGCCATCGCGTCGTTGGCGGAGTAGACGGCGGCGATGTTGTCCTTGCCGAGCAGGTCGACGGCCTTGGTGACCTCCTGCTCGGCGATGTCCGGGTTCCAGTCCTTGGTGTCGTAGGAGTAGCCCGCGGTCGTCACCTTGCCGTTCAGCTCGGACAGGGCGCCCGTCTTGAACTGCTTGGCGTTGGGGTCGGTCGGCGAGCCGTTGATCATGACGACCTTCTCGGAGGTGTCGACGTTCGAGCCGAGCGCCTCCAGGAGGGTACGGGCCTGGACCTCGCCCACCAGCTCGTTGTCGAAGGAGACGTAGGCGTCGATGGGGCCCTCGGCGAGGCGGTCGTAGGCGATGACCGGGATGCCCGCGGCCTTGGCCTTCTTCACCGTGCCCGCGATGGCGTGCGCGTCGACGGCGTCCAGGACGATCACGTCGACCTTGTCGGCGATCATCTGCTGCATCTGCGTCGCCTGCGTGGAGGCGGACGAGCCGGCGTTCTGGTAGTCGACCTTGCCCTGGTTGTTGGTCAGCTCGGCGATCTTCGACTTCATGATCGGGTAGTCGAAGTTGATGTAGCGGGTGTTGATCTTGTCCGGCATCAGCACGCCCACCGTGATGTCGTTGCCCTTCGTCGGGGTCGCGGACGTCGACGAACCTGTCGCGTTGAGCACGCCGCAGCCGGCAAGCGAAAGGGTCATCGTGGACGCGGCCACAAACATGGCTATACGACGCATACGGGGGCTCACTTCAGGTGCGTTCCGGACGTGGGCTGCTTTGCGACCCAGATGTCTGAAAAGACAACGCGTAGGCCACACCCGGCGTCAAGCGGAACTACTTAACGAGTGCGCAACGCCACGCTCCGCTGCTTGTGTGAAGGCTCAGCGGAATCACCTCCAAACACTCTTTACGGACCCTCCATCCAAAGGGAGTTCACGGGTAGGCAAAGATCAGTACAACCAACGCGGTTCCTCACGAGTCGACATCCGGAACGACCGTGTCGGTCGTACGGATACGACCAGAGGATCGAATGAACCCAGCCAGAAGCGCCGCGGCCGCTGCCGTGGTGCTCGCCACCGCCGGCACCCTGCTCGGCGTCGCCGTGCCCACCGCCTCGGCGGCCACGACCTGTGCCTCCCCTGTCTTCAAGCGGCAGTTGTTCGCGAACACCACGTTCAAGGGCACCCCGAAGAAGACCGCCTGCGACTCCGCGATCGACGAGAGCTGGAGCGGCGCCCCGGCCTCCGGCCTCCCGAAGGACAACTTCGGGGTGCGCTGGAGCGTCACCCGCGACTTCGGCTCCGGCGGCCCCTTCGCCCTCGCCGCCTCCGGCCTCGACGGGATCCGGGTCTACCTCGACGGCGTCCGCAAGATCGACCTGTGGAAGAACACCACCAAGACGGTGACCAAGACCGTCAACGTCACCGTCCCGTCCGGCAAGCACACCCTCCGCGTCGACTACGTCAACTGGACCGGCACCGCCAAGGTCAAGTTCACCTACACACCGCGCACCTCGACCGGGGTCGACAAGGTCAGGCCGCTCGCGCCGACCGGGGCCTCCGCCGTCTACCGGCCCGACGGGGAGGGGTCGTACACCGACGTCACCTGGGCGGCCAACAAGGAGATGGACCTCGCCGGTTACCGGCTCTACCGGCGACTGAAGGGCTCCGGCAGCTGGACCGAGGTGGCCTCGGCCACGGCCGGCACCCGCCGGGCCCGGGTCCAGACGCCGCCGACCGGGCAGTCGTACTACTACGAGGTACGCGCCCACGACAAGGCGGGCAACCAGTCGGCGGGCTCCGCCGACCAACTCGTCGTGTCGCAGGACCTGACCGCCCCCGCCGCCCCGGTCCTCACCGCCACCGCCGTCGAGGCCTCCAACGACCTCTCCTGGACGGCCCCCGCGGACGCCGCGACCTACAAGGTCTTCCGCAAGTCGGCGTCGGAGACCTCGTACACCGAGCTCGCCGAGACCACCGGCACGAGCTACTCGGACACCAAGGCGTCCTACGGCTACGCCTACGACTACAAGGTGAGCGCCCTCGACGCGGCCAGGAACGCCCGCTCCTCCAACGTGGTGCGCAGCACCCGGTCGATCCTGCCGCCGCAGAACGTGACGGCGACCGTGCCGCGCTACGGCGCGGTGTTCACCTGGACCGAGCCGGCGGGCGGCGACACCGCCGACTACAAGGTCTACCGCTCCACGACCTCCCCGGTGGAGCTCACCTACGCCAACCTCACCGACTGCCGCAGCCGCAAGAAGAGCACGGACGCGGCCGGCAACACCGTCCGCTCCTGCGTCGACTACGACGGCGACCAGGGCGCCACCTACCACTACGTGATGATCCGGCAGAACACCGCGGGCCGCTGGTCCACCGGCTCCGCCGACATGACCGTCACCCGGCCCGGCGACGAGGTCCCGCCGCCGCCCGTGACCCACCTGACGGCCGTGCCCCTGGAGTACGGCGTCAAGCTGGACTGGGACGACAGCACGGCGGCGGACATCGACCACTACGAGGTCTACGAGGACCCGGAGCACTACGAGCCCTCGTACCTCGAGTCCGTCCCCGCCGGCAGCTCCGAGTACGTCGTCGGCCCCGAGGTGGCGAACGGCGAGACGAAGGCCTACATCGTCGTCCCGGTCGACATCTACGGGAACTCCGGTTCGTACGAGGACAGTCGGGACATCCCGAAATGGGGCGGCCCCTACTCCAAGGTCACCGTCACCGAGCAGAACCTCACCCCGGCGACGGTCCCCGAGGACACCGCGGACTGCTCGCTGACCACCTACTCCACCCTCGGCGACGAGGGCGGCATGTACATCGACTGTGCGGACTCGGTGGCCACGGACGCCGCCGGCATCAACGTGTACCGCTGGGACCCCGCGACGCGCACCTACGTCCGGGTGACGGACGTTCCGCTGGCTCCTACCGCCACCCACTACACCGATCCCACCGTGCCCCACGGCACGACCGTCTTCTACGTGCTCTCGGTCGTCGCTCCCGACGGCTCGGAGACCTTCAGCAACGTGGACGCCTGTGCGTCCCTGCCGAACGGAACCTGACCCCTCGATGAAGACCACCCTGCAGGCGACGGCCGTGGTGCTGGCCACCACGGCCGGTCTCCTCACCACCGTCGCCGTGCCCACCGCCTCGGCGGCCACGACCTGTGCCTCCCCTGTCTTCAAGCGGCAGTTGTTCGCGAACACCACGTTCAAGGGCACCCCGAAGAAGACCGCCTGCGACTCCGCGATCGACGAGAGCTGGAGCGGCGCCCCGGCCTCCGGCCTCCCGAAGGACAACTTCGGGGTGCGCTGGAGCGTCACCCGCGACTTCGGCTCCGGCGGCCCCTTCGCCCTCGCCGCCTCCGGCCTCGACGGGATCCGGGTCTACCTCGACGGCGTCCGCAAGATCGACCTGTGGAAGAACACCACCAAGACGGTGACCAAGACCGTCAACGTCACCGTCCCCAAGGGCAAGCACACCCTCCGCGTCGACTACGTCAACTGGACCGGCGCCGCCAAGGTCAAGTTCACCTACACACCGCGCACCTCGGCCGGGGTCGACAAGGTCAGGCCGCTCACCCCGCTGGCCCCGCTGGTGTCCTACGACGGCAACGCCAACACGACGAAGCTGAGCTGGGCGAAGAACCGGGAGATGGACCTGGCCGGCTACCGGGTCTACCGGCGCCCGCGCGGGAGTACCGGCTGGACGAAGGTGGGGACCACGGCGTCGACGTCCCTGACCGACGCTCCGCCCGCGACCGGCGCCCTCTACTACTACGAGATCCGCGCCTACGACAAGGCCGGCAACGAGTCGGCCGGCACCGCCGACGCCCCGGTCACCAGTGCGGTGCTGCAGACGCCCGCCCGGTTCACCGTCTCGGCCACCGACACGGGCGCCGAACTGAGCTGGTCGGGGGTGCGCGCCGCGGTGAAGTACCGGGTGGAGCGGACCGACTTCCACGGTGTGGTCACCAAGTCCTGGGAGCTCGCCCACACGGTGAGCCTCACCGACGGCACGCTCACCCGGGGCGAGACCGTCAAGTACCGGGTCGCGGCCGTGGACGGCTCGGGCCACGCGTCGCCGTTCACCGACCTCAAGGCGGTGACCCGCCCGCTGGCCGCGCCCCGCGGACTCACGGCGACCGCGGGCATCGGCAGCGCGACCCTCCAGTGGACGATGAGGGCCGCGGACACCCCGTACGGCGAGTTCCGCGTCTACCGCTCAACCACGCTGCCCGTGGACACCTCGACGGCGCAGTGGGTGACCTGCACGACCAGCTACACCACCCTCTCCGACGGGTCCCGCCGGTACAGCTGTGGCGACTTCTCGGCCGAGGAGGGCACGACGTACCACTACGCGGTGGCGAACGTGCAGTGGCCGCAGGTGTCCCCCCTCTCCGGCACCGCGACCGTCACCACGCTTGCGTCGGACAAGCCGCCCGCCCAGGTGACCGGCCTGACCGCGACGGCCACCGAGTACGGCATCGAGCTGGACTGGGACGACAACACCGAGGCCGACCTGAACCGGTACGTGGTCTACCGGGGCACGGTCCTCGGCGAGGAGGGCGACGAGCAGGTCTGCTCCGGCTCGGAGTGGGCGTGGCTGTCCCCGTCCACCTCGCGATACCGGGACGTGCGGCTGCCGGACGGCGATCACGCCTGCTATTGGGTGGACGCGATCGACACCGCGGGCAACTCCAGTCGGTGGCTGGGGCCGGTGAGCGCGGTCGCCGTCGACGAGCTGGACCTGACCCCGTCGGTGGCCACCCCGGAGGGCTCCCCGCTGACCCTGACGGCGGACACCCCCGACTCGGGCGGCGTCCACCTCGCGTGGAGCGCGGTCGACTCGGCGACCGGCTACCAGGTCTACCGCTGGAACCCGGCGACGCGGACGTACGAGAAGCTGGCGGCCACGGCCGACCGCTCCTACGACGACGCCACGGCCGCCCGCGGCACCACCCACCACTACTGGGTGACCGCGCTGTACGCCGACGGCACGGAGTCGGCCCCGGGCGCGGAGTGGGCGATCCTGGAGCCGTGAGCAGGTGTGGGAAAGGGGGCCCCGGCTTTCCGCCGGGGCCCCCTTTCTCGTCGAATCCCTCGTCGAACGCGCCTAGTCCTTGGCCTTCTTCGGCCGCCACACCACCAGCGCGCTGGTCTGCTGGACCTCCTGGTACGGAACCAGGTCGCGGCGGTAGGAGGCGTGGACGGCGGCCTCGCGCTGCCGCATCGCGGCCGCCGCGCCATCGACGGCCGCCTCGAGTTCGGCGACCCGCTGCTGGAGCGCCAGGACCTGGTTCTCCAGTTCGATGATGCGCTTGATGCCGGCCAGGTTGATGCCCTCGTCCTGGGACAGCGTCTGCACCTGGCGGAGCAGTTCGATGTCGCGGGCCGAGTAGCGGCGGCCGCGCCCGGCCGTGCGGTCGGGGGAGACCAGGCCGAGCCGGTCGTACTGGCGCAGCGTCTGCGGGTGCAGTCCGGAGAGCTGGGCCGCCACCGAGATGACGTAGACCGGGGTCTCCTCGGTCAGTTCATACGGGTTACGTCGACGGCCGTCCATCTCTTCATGCTCCCTTCGCGGCCTCGAACAGCTCGGCCCGCGGGTCCTCGCCAGCGGTCGCCTCGCGATACGCCTCCAGTGCATCCCGAGCATTCCCCGACAGGTCCTTCGGGACACTCACCTCGACGGTGACCAGGAGGTCGCCGCGGGTGCCGTCCTTGCGGACCGCGCCCTTGCCACGGGCGCGCATGGTGCGGCCGTTGGGCGTGCCCGGGGGCAGCTTCAGGGTGACCGGCGGTCCGCCCAGGGTCGGGACCCTGACCTCGCCGCCGAGCGCCGCCTCGGTGAAGGTCACCGGGACGGTCACCGTGAGGTTGTCGTCCTTGCGGCCGAACACCGGGTGGGTGTCCACGTGCACCATGACGTACAGGTCGCCCGCGGGGCCGCCGCGTTCGCCCGGTGCGCCCTTGCCGCGCAGCCGGATGCGCTGGCCGTCGGTCACCCCGGCGGGGATGCGGACCTGCATGGTCCGGGACGACTTGGCGCGGCCGCTGCCCTTGCAGTCGGGGCAGGGGTTCTCCGCGATCAGGCCGCGGCCCTTGCAGTCCGGGCAGGGGTCGGTCAGCGAGAAGCCGCCGCCCGATCCCCGCGCCACCTGGCCGGTGCCGACGCAGGTCGGGCACACCCGAGGCGTGCCGTTCACGTCGCCGGTGCCCGAACAGGCCTTGCAGGGGGCCTGCGAGGACATCCGCAGCGGGACCGTGGCGCCCTCGATGGCCTCCGTGAAGCTCAGCGTGACCTCGGACTCGATGTCCTGGCCGCGCCGCGGCTGGGTACGGCCGGCCGTGCCGCCGCCCCGGTTGAACAGGCCCCCCAGGACGTCACTGAAGCCGCCGCCGCCGAAGCCGCCGCCCCCGCCCTGGGCGCCTCCCCCGAAGAGGTCGCCCAGGTCGAAGTTGAAGTTGCCGCCGCCCGCGCCCGGCCCCGGGCGGAAGCCGCCGTTGCCGAAGAGGGCGCGTGCCTCGTCGTACTCCTTGCGCTTCTTGGGGTCGCCGAGTATGTCGTTCGCCTCGGAGATCTCCTTGAAGCGCTCCTCGGCCTTGGCGTTGCCCTTGTTGGCATCCGGGTGGAACTCGCGGGCGAGCTTCCGGTACGCCTTCTTGATCTCGGCCTCGGTGGCGTCCTTGGGGACGCCGAGGACCTTGTAGTAGTCCTTCTCGATGAAGTCCTTGGTGCTCATCCCCGACGCCCCTCCTTCCGCTCGGTACTTATTACGTCAGCCCTCCTCAGGGCCGTTGTCCTTCTCGTCGGCCGCGGGGGCCTCCTCGGTCCCCTCGGCCTTCGCCGGCGTCGCCCCCGGCTGCGGTTCGGCGACCGCCACCCGCGCCGGGCGGATGGTGCGCTCGCCGATGCGATACCCGGGCTGCAGGATGGCCACGCACGTCGTCTCGGTGACGTCCGGCGCGTAGCTGTGCATCAGCGCCTCGTGGATCGTCGGGTCGAAGGGCTCGCCCTCCTTGCCGAACTGCTGCAGGCCCATCTTCGCCGCGACCGTCTCGAGGGATTCGGCCACCGACTTGAAACCGCCGACCAGTTCGCCGTGTTCCCGGGCCCGGCCGATGTCGTCGAGCACGGGCAGGAGTTCGGTCAGGAGGTTCGCGATGGCGATCTCCCGGACCGTGATCCGGTCGCGCTCCACGCGGCGTCGGTAGTTCTGGTACTCGGCCTGCAGGCGCTGGAGGTCCGCGGTGCGCTCACCGAGCGCGGTGCGTACCTGGTCCAGCTGCGCGGTCAGACCGGCCAGCTGTGCGCTTGCGTCCCCGGCCGGGGCCGCTCCCTGTGCGGGAGCGGCCTTCGGCTCGGCGTCGTCGGGGGTGGCGCCGGAGGGGACGTCGGGCTTCTCCTCGAAGCCCGGGGTCTCCTCCGTCACGCGGCACCGTCCTTGCGCTCGTCGTCGACGATCTCGGCGTCCACCACGTCGTCGGCGGCGTCACTGGCGGGGGCACCGCCGGCCGCGGCACCCGCGGCCTGGGCGTCGGCGTACATGGCCTGGCCCAGCTTCTGGGAGACGGCCGCGACCTTCTCGGTGGCGGTGCGGATCTCGGCGGTGTCCTCGCCCTTGAGCTTCTCCTTGAGCTCCTCGACCGCGGCCTCGACCTCGGTCTTGATCTCGCCCGGGACCTTGTCCTCGTTGTCCTTGAGGAACTTCTCGGTCTGGTAGACGAGCTGCTCGCCCTGGTTGCGGGTCTCGGCGGCCTCGCGGCGGCGGTGGTCCTCCTCCGCGTACTGCTCGGCCTCCTGGCGCATCCGGTCGACCTCGTCCTTCGGCAGCGAGGAGCCGCCGGTGACGGTCATCTTCTGCTCCTTGCCCGTGCCGAGGTCCTTGGCCGTGACGTGCATGATGCCGTTGGCGTCGATGTCGAAGGAGACCTCGATCTGCGGGACACCGCGCGGGGCCGGCGGCAGACCGGTCAGCTCGAACATGCCGAGCTTCTTGTTGTACGCCGCGATCTCGCGCTCGCCCTGGTAGACCTGGATCTGCACGGAGGGCTGGTTGTCCTCGGCGGTGGTGAAGATCTCGGACCGCTTGGTCGGGATCGTCGTGTTCCGCTCGATGAGCTTGGTCATGATGCCGCCCTTGGTCTCGATACCGAGGGACAGCGGGGTCACGTCGAGGAGCAGGACGTCCTTGACCTCACCCTTGAGCACACCGGCCTGGAGCGAGGCGCCGATGGCGACGACCTCGTCCGGGTTCACACCCTTGTTGGCCTCCTTGCCGCCGGTCAGCTCCTTGACGAGCTCGGCGACGGCGGGCATGCGGGTGGAGCCGCCGACGAGAACGACGTGGTCGATCTCGCCGAGCTGGATGCCGGCGTCCTTGATGACGTTGTGGAACGGGGTCTTGCAGCGCTCCAGGAGGTCCGCGGTCAGCTGCTGGAACTGGGCGCGGGTGAGCTTCTCGTCGAGGTGCAGGGGGCCCTCGGCGGAGGCGGTGATGTAGGGCAGGTTGATCGAGGTCTCCGTGGAGGACGACAGCTCGATCTTGGCCTTCTCGGCGGCCTCGCGGAGGCGCTGGAGGGCCATCTTGTCCTTGCCGAGGTCCACGCCGTGGCCGGACGCGAACTGCTTGACCAGGTAGTCGACGATGCGCTGGTCCCAGTCGTCACCACCGAGGTGGTTGTCGCCGTTGGTGGCCTTCACCTCGACGACGCCGTCGCCGATCTCCAGGAGGGACACGTCGAAGGTGCCGCCACCGAGGTCGAAGACGAGGATCGTCTGGTCGTCCTTGTCGAGGCCGTACGCCAGCGCGGCGGCGGTCGGCTCGTTCACGATGCGCAGGACGTTCAGACCGGCGATCTCGCCGGCCTCCTTCGTCGCCTGACGCTCGGAGTCGTTGAAGTAGGCCGGGACGGTGATGACCGCGTCGGTCACCTTCTCGCCCAGGTAGGCCTCGGCGTCCCGCTTGAGCTTCTGCAGGATGAACGCGGAGATCTGCTGGGGGTTGAAGTCCTTCCCGTCCAGCTGGATCTTCCAGTCGGTGCCCATGTGACGCTTCACGGACCGGATGGTCCGGTCGACGTTGGTGACCGCCTGACGCTTGGCGACCTCGCCGACCAGAACTTCGCCGTTCTTCGCGAAGGCGACGACGGACGGCGTGGTCCGGGCACCCTCGGCGTTGGTGATGACGGTGGGCTCGCCGCCTTCAAGAACGCTGACGACGGAGTTAGTCGTGCCCAGGTCGATGCCGACCGCACGTGCCATGGTGATTTCCTCCAGCTGACTTGAGTGGAACGGACTCAAGTGTGCAGCAAGCCGCGCCCTAGGTCAACAGACCTGAGTCCAGCCGACTCAAGTCTTATCCGTTCCTTACACGCAAGTGCCCGCTGACCTGCGTCGGTACGGCGTTCCGGGGCCCGTACACCGGCACCCGAAGGAGGAGCAGCACGATGCTGAAGGTGACGCAGGCGACGCATGTGGCGCCGGTCCGGCCCACCCAGCCGCCGTGCACGAGCACCGCGACGAGTACCCCGGCGAAGGACGCGGCACCGAGGACGACGGTTGCCCGCTGCGAGGTGAGCCCGAGGCGCCGCAGCCGGTGCGCGAGGTGGTCGGGCCCGCGTCGCAGCACCGGGCGCCCGGCGAGGAGCCGCGACAGCACGACGAGCAGGACGTCGCCGCTCGCCACGGCGGTGAGCGCGAACAGCACGCCCGCGCTGGCCGCGGGGTCGTAGCCGGACCGGGTGACCAGCGCGGCGGAGGCCAGCACGAACCCGGTGAACAGCGAGCCGGTGGCGCCGAGGGCGATCCGGGCGGGAGCCCAGTTGTGCAGCAGGAACCCGGTGAGCGCGGCCGCGAGCACGCTCAGCAGCACGGCGAGTCCGTCCATCACCTCGGCGGCGGCACAGGCCCCGACCCCGAAGGCGGTCACCACCCCGACGGTCCCGGCCAGCCCGTCCGCGTGGTCGAGCCCCTTGAAGGCAACGGCGACGAAGGCGATCCAGGCCGCCCCGAGCAGCCCGCCAACGATCCCGAACTCGCCGTACGGCACCACGCACGCGGCCGCCACCGCCGTGCCGAACAGCAGGAACCGCGTCTTCAGCCGCCATACGTCGGCGACCACCCCGAGCAGCGCCACCGCCCCTCCGGCGGCCACCAGCTCCCCGACGCCGGTGCCGAGCGGGGCGACCCGGGTCCAGTCGCCGGCGAACGCGACCAGGCAGGTGGCACCGACCACGGCGAGGCCGCCCAGCGCGGGCACCCGCCGGGCCCGCCGCCGGTCGACGAGCCCCACCCGCAGGGCACACGGGCGGATCAGCGCGGCGAGGAAGGCGGCGAGCAGGAAGGCGGTGGTGGCGGCGGCGATCCCGTAGAGCACGGGTCCAAATTAGACCTAAATGTAACAATTATGTACGAATAACACGATCGGGTTGGGGCGTACCGCCCAGGCGGACCTCAGCGATCCAGATCACCCCGCACCTGGCTACAGTGCGAGTAAAGATGCGGGTAGTCTCGAACCGACTGGATAAGTTACCGCTTAGTAATTTCGGGAACCCTCTGTGAAGAGACCCGAAGAGACCACCCCTCGCAGGCCCGAGGAGCCCCCATGCAACTCGCCGCGATCATCGTGTCGCTGGTTCTGATCGTGGTTGGCGTGGCGTTGTTCGCCCGCGCCGTCCTGCAGATCTACAACTTCATGCGGCTCGGTCAGAGCGTGCCCGCCGGCACCCGTACCGACGAGCCCGTCCAGCGGACCGTCACGGTGGTCAGGGAGTTCCTCGGCCACACCCGGATGAACCGCTGGGGCATCGTGGGCGTGGCGCACTGGTTCGTCGCGGTCGGCTTCTTCTCCCTGCTGCTGACGATCGTCAACGCCGTCGGCCAGCTGTTCCAGGCCGACTGGATCCTGCCGGTCATCGGCGACTGGGCGCCGTACAACGTCTTCGTCGAGTTCATCGGCACCATGACGGTCCTCGGCATCCTCGTGCTGATCGCGATCCGCCAGCTGAGCAAGCCGAACCGGCCGGGCCGCAAGTCCCGGTTCGCCGGCTCCAACTTCGGCCAGGCCTACTTCGTCGAGACGGTCATCCTGATCGTCGGCGTCTGCATCTTCACGCTGCACGCGCTGGAGGGCGCCCAGCACCACGTGGACTCCTACGAGGCGTCGTTCTTCATCTCGTACCCGGTGGTGTCCTGGTTCCGGGGCATGGACGTCTCCACGCTCCAGAACCTCACCTACTTCTTCGCCGGCCTGAAGATCGCGACCTCGTTCATCTGGATGATCGTGGTCGCCCTCAAGACCGACATGGGCGTCGCCTGGCACCGCTTCCTCGCCTTCCCGAACATCTGGTTCAAGCGGAACGCGACGGGTGAGACCTCGCTGGGCGCGCTGCTCCCGATGACCTCGGGCGGCAAGCCGATCGACTTCACCGACCCGGGCGAGGACGACGTCTTCGGCGTCTCGCAGGTGGAGCAGTTCTCCTGGAAGGGCCTGCTCGACTTCTCGACCTGCACGGAGTGCGGTCGCTGCCAGTCGCAGTGCCCGGCCTGGAACACCGGCAAGCCGCTCTCCCCGAAGCTGCTGATCATGTCGCTCCGGGACAACGCGCACGCCAAGGCGCCCTACCTGCTGGCCGGCGGCGGCAAGACCGCCGAGGGCGGGGAGAAGGGCTCCGAGGAACAGCTCGCCGGGGTCCCCGCCGCGGCCCTCGCGGAGGCCGAGCGGCCGCTCATCGGCACCGCCGAGGAGAACGGCGTCATCGACCCGGACGTGCTGTGGTCCTGCACCACCTGCGGCGCCTGCGTCGAGCAGTGCCCGGTGGACATCGAGCACGTCGACCACATCGTCGACATGCGCCGCTACCAGGTGATGATCGAGTCCGCGTTCCCGTCCGAGGCGGGCACGATGCTCAAGAACCTGGAGAAGAAGGGCAACCCCTGGGGCCTGGCGAAGAAGCAGCGCCTGGAGTGGCTCAAGGAGGTCGACTTCGAGGTCCCGGTCGTCGGCAAGGACATCGAGGACCTCACCGAGGTCGAGTACCTGTACTGGGTCGGCTGCGCGGGCTCCCTGGAGGACCGCGCCAAGAAGACCACCAAGGCCTTCGCCGAGCTGCTCCACATCGCGGGCGTCAAGTTCGCGATCATGGGCGGCGACGAGAAGTGCACCGGCGACTCCGCCCGCCGCCTCGGCAACGAGCCCCTGTTCCAGGAGCTCGGCATGGAGAACGTGGCCGCGCTGAACATGGCGTTCGGCGAGTCCCTCAACGAGGAGGGAGAGGTGGACCCGGCGACGAAGAAGCCGAAGTCGGCCAAGAAGATCGTCGCCACCTGCCCGCACTGCCTCAACACCATCGGCAACGAGTACCCGCAGCTCGGCGGCGACTACGAGGTCATCCACCACACCCAGCTGCTCCAGCACCTGGTGGACGAGGGCAAGCTGGTCCCGGTCACCCCGGTCGAGGGCATCATCACCTACCACGACCCCTGCTACCTGGGCCGCCACAACAAGATCTACACGCCCCCGCGCGAGATCATCGCGAGCGTCCCGGGCCTCCGGAACGAGGAGATGCACCGCCACAAGGAGCGCGGCTTCTGCTGCGGCGCCGGTGGTGCGCGGATGTGGATGGAGGAGCGGATCGGCAAGCGCATCAACAACGAGCGCGTCGACGAGGCCCTCTCCCTCAACCCCGACATCGTCTCCACCGCCTGCCCGTTCTGCCTCGTGATGCTGACCGACTCGGTCAACGGCAAGAAGAACGACGGCAAGGCCAAGGAGACCATCCAGGTGGTGGACGTGGCCCAGCTGCTCCTCGACTCCGTGAAGACCCCGGTGGACCCGGCGGGCGCCGCGGAACAGGAGAGCGAGCCGGAGCCGGAGCCGGTGAAGTAACCCCCACGGCCGCCACGGCGCCCCGTGCCCTCTCCGGCAAGTTCTACTGATCCCCGCAACACCCTGGAGTTCAGGGAGCTGCGGGGATCGTGGATTTCGAGGTGTTGAAGGCGAGGTTCTTCGAGGCGCTGGACCGGGAGGGCGGCAGCGTTACCCTGGCGGCTCGGGCAGTCGGGGTGAACCGCAACACGGCGTTCGGGTGGGCCCGTAAGGCCGGTGTCCGCGGTCGTGGGAAGCCCGGCAGGTCTGGCCATCAAGGCCGGGCGGAGTACGAGCGGCTGCGTGCGGCTGGAGTTCGGCGCCGGGATGCCGCCGCGCAGGTCGGCGTCCACGAGCGCACCGCCGAGGACTGGGACCAGGGCATCCGCCAGATCGGCCACTCCCGGCTGCGTCCTGACGGACGCTTGATCGTCTATAAGACCGGTGTGACCATCATCAAGCCGCCGCTTCTCGCAGCGGTCGACGCGCAGCTGCACCCCCGGTTTCTGACCGTGACCGAGCGGGAGACGATCGCTGACATGCACCGGGCCGGCCACTCGTTGAGGGCGATAGGGCGGGCTCTGGGGCGGCCGGCGTCCACGGTCAAGCGGGAGATCGACACCCGGGCGGTCGACGGCGTCTACCGGCCGCACAGGGCCCAGCGGGCATGGGCCGAGAGCCGCGCCCGGCCCAAGGCATCCAAGCTCGCCGCAGACGGTCCGCTGCGTCGATACGTTGAGGACAGGCTGCGCGAACGCTGGTCACCGGAGCAGATCAGTCACACTGCGGCCATCGAGTTCCCCGACGACGAGAGTATGCGGGTGAGTCCGGAGACGATCTACCAGGCCATCTACGTCCAGGCCCGAGGCGGCCTGCGCCGCCAGGTCGCGGTCGCGCTGCGCACCGGGCGCACCCGCCGCAAGCCTCACCGCAGCCCGGAGCAGCGCACTCGCCGCTTCTTCGACGAGATGGTGATGATCTCCGAGCGGCCGCCGGAGGTTGAGGACCGAGCGATTCCCGGTCATTGGGAAGGCGATCTGATCGTCGGCCCACGCAGCGAGAGCGCGATAGTGACCCTGGTCGAGCGCTCCACCCGCTACGTCATGCTCGGACATCTGCCCGGCGGACACACGGCCGGGGAAGTCCGCGATGTGCTGGTGCCGCTGATCCAGGCCCTGCCCGAGCACTTGCGCGGTTCGCTGACCTGGGATCAGGGCTGCGAAATGGCCGCGCACAAGCAGTTCACCGTGGCCACCGGCGTGCCGGTCTACTTCTGCGACCCCCACTCGCCCTGGCAGCGCGGCTCGAATGAGAACACGAACGGCCTGCTTCGGCAGTACTTCCCCAAGGGCACCGACCTGTCCGCGCACAGTCCCGCAGACCTTGAACACGTCGCCCAGCAGCTCAACGGTCGGCCACGCAAGACGCTCGGCTGGAGAACCCCAGCCGAGCGTCTGCGTGATCTACTGATGGCCGCATAAGCCATCAGGTGTTGCGGGGATCCCGAGAATCCGCCCTCCTCGGGCACGGGGTGCCGTCGTGTGCCGGGAAGGGCCGCATCGCGCGTTCAGGCCCTGGCGTCGTCGTCCTGCCGGACGCCACCCCCGCCGAGGAACGGCACCCGGCCGTACGCGAGGCGGCGAGCGTCTGCCCGGCGGCGGCGATCCACGTCGCCGAGGAGCCGTAGCCGGTCGTCGCGCCGGTGACCCGGTTGGTCCCCTCCTGCTCGCGCGCGTGCTTCCCGGCGGTTCGGCTGGCAGGAGGGCCGGATCGAGCGGGAGGTACGGGTGGCGGAGGACAGCGCGCGCGGGGGCGGGGACGGGGACCGGTCCGACGACGTGCGGGAACTGCGGGCCCGGGTCGCGGCCCTGGAGAGCGCGCGGGCCCGGCCGCCCCGGCACCGCGTCAGGTCCCTGCTCGCCGCCGTCCTGGTCGTCGTCGGCTGCCTGCTCGCCCCGCTCGCCGTGGTCGCCTCGTGGGCGGCCGACCAGGTGGGCGACACCGACCGCTACGTGAGCACGGTCGCCCCGCTCGCCTCGAACGCCGACGTCCAGGACGCCGTGGCCGACCGGGCCACCGACGCCCTCATGTCCCACCTCGACCTGCCCGCCCTGCTCGCCGACGTGGCCCCCGCGGACCGGCCCCGCCTGCAGCAGGCGCTGGGCGGCAGACTCGGCGACGCGCTCGAAGGGGCCGTGCGCAGCTTCGTCCACGACAAGGCCCGCGAGGTCGCCGCGTCCGGCGCGTTCCGGACCGTCTGGACCGACGCCAACCGCAAGATCCACAGCAGCCTCGACAAGGCCCTCACGGGCAGCGGCGGCGGCGCGGTGCAGCTGACGGGCGACAGCGTCACCCTCGACATCGGCCCCCTCGTGGACCAGGTCAAGCAGCGCCTCGTCGACGCCGGGCTGACCCCCGCCGAGCACATCCCCGCCGTGCACACCGACTTCACCCTCGTCAGGTCCGACCAGGTCGGCAAGGTGAAGACCTACGTACGGCTGCTGCAGCTCGCCGGGGACTGGCTGCCCGTGCTGGCCGTGCTGCTGGTCGCCGCCGGGGTGCTGCTCGCGGTCCGGCGGCGCCGGGCCCTGGTGGCGGGCTGCCTCGCGGTCGCCGTCACCACCGGGCTGCTCGGCATCGGGCTGCGCGTGTTCCGCGTGTTCTACCTGGACCGGCTGCCCGCGGGTGTCTCTCCGGGCGCGGCGGCCGCCGTCTACGACGCGCTGACCCACTTCCTGCGCACCGGAGTGCGCATGGTGGTGGCCCTGGCCGTCGTCGTCGCCCTGGCCGCCTGGCTCTCCGGCCCCGGGCGGTACGCCGGGCTGCTCCGGGGCCTGTGGACGTCCGGGATCGGGGCGGTACGCGCCACCGCCGACCGCGCGGGACTGCGCACCGGCCCGGTCGGGCCCTTCGTCCACCGCTGCCGCGCCTGGATCACCTGGGTCCTGGTGGCCGTGGCGGTGCTGGTCTACCTGCTGTGGCCCTTCCCCACCGGCTGGGTGGTGGTCGGCATCGCCCTGTGCCTGCTGTTCGTACTGGCCGTGACGGAGTTCCTCGCGACGCCTCCGTAGCGGCCCAGCGCCCCCTACGGGGCCGTCAGCCCGATCGCCGCGCACGCCGACCGGTACTTCGGCGTGCAGATCTGCGCCGCGGTGTAGACGCCGTCCGCGATCACCGTGTCCTTGACGTTGTCCTTGGTGAGGGCGACCACCGGGACGAGCGCCGCGGGGATGTCCCTGTCGGTCGGGCTGTCGACCTTGTCCTGGGCCAGCGCGTCGTACTGGATGTCGCGGCCCTGCACCTTGTACACCGCCATCTGCGCGGCGTCGGTGGCCTCGTCCAGGAACGACTTGTACACGGTCATGTACTGCTCGCCCGAGACGACCCGCTGCACCGCGTCCAGGTTCGCGTCCTGCCCGGTCACCGGGGGAATCCTGGTGGCCCCCGCGGCCTTCAGGGCGTCGATGACGGCTCCGGCCATGCCGTCGTTGGCCGAGTAGACGGCGGCGATGTCGTGCAGGCCGACGGCCCTGATCGCCTTCTTCATGTTCGCGCCGGCGACCGTGGGCGACCACTTGGCGGTGTCGTACTCCTCGGCGATGCGGACCTTGTTCTTCAGTTCGCCGAGGGCGCCCTCCTTGAAACTCGCCGTGTTCGGGTCCGCGGGGTCGCCGTTCATCATGACGACCTCGCTGGTGGCGGCCCTGTCACCGAGCGCCCCGAGGATGGCGCGGCCCTGGACCTCGCCGACGAGTTCGTTGTCGTGCGAGACGTACGCGTCGATCGGGCCCTGCGCGAGCCGGTCGTAGGCGATGACGGGGATGCCGGCGGCCTTCGCCTTCCGGACGTCCGGTGCGATGGCCCTGGCGTCCACCGAGTCGACCAGGACGACGTCGACCTTCCGGTCCACCATCCGCCGCAGCTGCCGGCTCTGGGTGGCCGGGCTCGCCTCAGCGTTGGCGTAGTCGACCCTGCCCCTGCCGTGGGTGAGGGAGGCGACCTCCTTCTCGATGATGGGGCGGTCGAAGTTCTCGAACCGAGCGGTGTCCTTGTCGGGCAGGAGCAGCCCGACCGTGATGTCGTCGCCCTTCGTCGCGGACGCGGAGACACCGTTCCCGCCGATGCCGTCGACGACGCCGCAGGCGGTGAGGGCGAGAGCGGACGCGGAGGCGGCGAGGGTGATCGCGAGGCGGGGCAGGGGGGTCCCGCGGAGAGTGGGAACGCTCACATCAGGCGCCTTCCGGGTGGGGGGAGCGTCATGCGTAACCGATGGCGTGAAGGAAGCAAACGCGGAGCGGCCGGATACGTCAAGACGTATGGACAACGCGGCAGTTGAGCGCTGACCCGCAGCTCGCTCCGGAACATCCGACGGAGCACTGAATTCCCAGGTCAGGCCAATATAGGGGGAGTTGCGCGGGGCGACAGGAAGGCAAGCACGAAGAGGCGGCCGACGAGTCGGGTCAACGGGCTGCCCACGTAGGGGACTTCACCGAGCCTTCGCAGTTGCTACCTCACCTTCACAGTCGGCGTCCCGGCCGGACAAGGACGACTCGGCCTCCCCGCCATCGTCACCGGTCCGGCGCGGGGAGTTCGATCTCGGCCCAGATGGTCTTGCCGTCGGCCTGGTGGCGGGTGCCCCAGCGGCGGGCGACCTGGGCGACGAGCAGCAAACCGCGGCCGCCCTCGTCGTAGGTGCGGGCCCGGCGCATGTGCGGGGCGGTGCCGCTGCCGTCGGAGACCTCGCAGATCAGCGTGGCGCCCCTGATCAGCCGGAGCTGGACGGGCGGTTGCCCGTAGCGGATCGCGTTGGTGACGAGCTCGCTGACCACCAGTTCGGCCGCGAACGCCACGTCCGTCAGGTGCCAGGCCTCCAGCTGCTCCAGCACCTGGGCGCGGGCGTCGGCCACCCGGGCCGGGTCGGGGGGCAGGTCCCAGGTGGCGACCTGGTTGGCGTCGAGTGCCCGGGTGCGCGCGACGACCAGGGCGACGTCGTCCTCGGGCAGCGGGGGGAGCAGGGTCCGGAGCAGTTCGTCGCACAGCTCCTCCAGCGGCCGGGCGGCGGCCCGGTCCAGGGCCCGGCGCAGCCGCGCCAGACCGCCGGCCAGGTCGTGCGTGGCGTTCTGGACCAGACCGTCGGTGTAGAGCGCGAGGAGGCTGCCGGCGGGCAGTTCCCGCTCGACGATCTCGAAGGGCAGCCCGCCCGCGCCCAGCGGCGGTCCCGGCGGCACGTCGAGGAAGTCCGCCGGGCCGTCCGGGCCGACGACGACGGGGGGCGGATGGCCCGCGCTGGCGGCCGTGCACCGGCGGGAGACCGGGTCGTAGACCACGTACAGGCAGGTGGCGACGAGGTCGATGCCGGGGGCGTCGCCGGCTTCGTGCTCCGCCGTGCCCTCCTCCTGGGCCGCGAGGAGCGTGAGGTCGTCGAGGTGGGTGAGGAGCTCGTCGGCGGGCAGTTCGACGTCGGCCAGGGTGCGCACGGCGGTCCGCAGCCGTCCCATGGTGGCCGAGGCCCGCAGCCCGTGGCCCACCACGTCGCCGGCCACCAGCGCGACCCGGGCGCCGGAGAGCGGGATCACGTCGAACCAGTCGCCGCCCGGCCCCGCCCGGGTACGGGCCGGCAGGTAGCGGTGGGCCGCCTCGACCGCGTCCTGGACCGAGAGCCGGTTGGGCAGCAGGCTGCGCTGCAGGGCCAGGGCGGTGTCGCGTTCGAGGGTGTACCGGCGGGCGTTGTCCACGGCCACGGCGGCACGAGCGGCGATCTCCTCGGCCAGCAGCAGGTCGTCGTGGGTGAAGGGCTCCGCGCGCCGGTGCCGGACGAGGACCGCCACCCCGAGGGTGATGCCGCGGGCGCGCAGCGGAACGACCATGACCGAGTGGATCCCGAACCTGCGGACCACTCCCGACCGCCCGGGATCGACGAGCGCCCAGTCGCGGATCGCCTCGTCCCCGCTGTTGTGCAGCGAGGACCTGCCGGTGGCCAGGGCGCGGACCGGGGGCGTGTACGCGGGGTAGTCGTCCACCTCCCCCGGCTCGGTCACCGACTCGGGAACACCGGGCAGCACGGACTGCTGGGCCGCCCGCCGCAGCGGGACCGGGCCGGTCCCGGACGGTTTCGGCTCGACGCCGCGGTACAGGGAGTCGAGCAGGTCGATGGAGATGAAGTCGGCGAGCCGCTCCACCGTGACGTCGGCCATCTCCTGCGCCGTGCGCATCACGTCCAGGGTGCTGCCCACCCGGGTGCTGATGTCGTTGAGCAGCGCGAGCCGCTCCCTGGCCAGGTACTGCTCGCTGACGTCCAGCGCGGAGACCTCCACGTGCCGGACCCGCCCCGCGGGTGTGACGAGCGGGGAGACGGTGACGGACCAGACCCGCTCGGGGCCGTCCGGCCGGACCCGGCCCCGGAGGCGGAACTCCTCGGGCTCGCCCGTCGTCAGCACCCGGACCATGCCGTCCTCGACCCGGTGGCACAGGCTCGCCGGCAGGATGTCGGTGACGCGCCGGCCCAGCATGCGCTCCTCGCGCAGGCCGAGTTCGCGCACGGCACCGGCGCTCGCCCGGACGGCCCGCAGCGCGGAGTCGTACACCATCAGGGCCACCCTGCACTGGGCGAACGCCTCGGCGCCGGTCGCCTCGTGCGGCCGGGGCGGCTCCGGTGACTCCGGTGGTGTCACCACGAGGAGGCGCTGGGCGCGGCCCGCGCCGTCGACCGACGGATACGCCCGCACCCACAGCGGCAGGGACCGGCCGTCCCGGTGCCGGAACAGGGCCGTCGTCGGGCAGCCGGCCGGGGCCGCGAGGCCGTCCGAGGCGACCAGGCGGCTGACGGGAGTGCCGATGGCCTCCCGGCAGGGGTAGCCGAGCAGCCGCTCGGCGCCCGCGCTCCACCCCGTCACGACTCCCCGGTCGTCGACGACCGCCGTGGCCGGGTCCGCCATGTCCGCCGGACCGGGCGGATCGGGTGCATCGATCGCACCGAGCGTGTCGGGCGTGTCGGGCGTGTCGGGCGTGTCGGGCGGTACGGCGTCGCTACCGCCGCCCGGGGTGGCATCTCGCATGCCGGTCACCGCCCGTCCTGCCGGCCCGTCCGCCACGGCCCCGGGCGAACGCCGAGCGGGCCGTGGGCCTGGGAGCCGACCGGTCTCACCGCGTCGCCCTCGCACTCTCCCCCATCGTCCTTCGCCCGCCCCGGCACGTCACCTCCGCGCCCGCCGCCTCCCCTCGGTCACGAGGCCGGGGGCGGGAACGGGAAACGGCCCGGGGGCGGGTCCCGGGCCGTTTCCGTGCGGTGCGAGGCGCTGTCAGGTCAGGGCTTCTGCTTGACAAGGGCCGGGACAAAGCGCAGGGCGTCCACGGTGCCGACGCCGGTGGCGAGGTCGTAGCCGTTGACGGCCTTGTAGCCGGTCACGCCCTCGTAGCTGTTGTCCGTGCCGTCGTTGACGTCGACGATGCCGGTGCCCTTGGAGCGGTAGGAGGAGAGGGCGTACAGCCGCTTCTGGATGTTGCCGAGGCGGTGGCCCGCGGCCTGGTCGGCGAGGGCGACGATGCCCGCGAAGAGCGGGGTGGCCTCGCTGGTGCCGCCGCTGACGTCCCAGCCGGTGGCGGTCGGGTCGAAGCTGGAGTAGATCCAGGCGCCGCCGTTCACCGCGGCGGACATCGAGATGTCCGGGGTGCCGCGGCGGGTGCCGACCACCTTCTTCACGCCGTTCTGGAAGGACGGGCGGGTGAACACGTGGGACTGGCCGCCGCCGCCTGAGCCGTAGTCGTTGTAGACGCTGTCCGGCTTGACGCGGTGGCCCTTGTCGTCGAGGTGGAGCTGGGTGCCGCCGACGGAGGTGACCAGCGGGTCGGAGGAGGGCCAGGAGTTGACGCGCTTCTTGTAGTACGTCTTGCCGTCCGCCTGGAGGTCGGTGGCGCCGCCGTCACCGGAGGCGGCGAGCACGGTCACCTTCCTGCGGTCGGCGTCCTGGAAGGCGTACCGGAGCTTCCTGATGCTGGAGAAGTCGCCCTTGGCGAAGCCGGGGAAGGTGTTCTCGGTGGCGCCGAAGCTCTGGCTGATGACGTCGCCGACCCCGTGGTCGATCATGTACTTCTCGGCGTCCATCATCTCCGGCAGACCGGTGGTGCCCTCGGTCTCGGAGACGGCCGTCTCGACGACGACGATCTTCGCCGCGGGTGCCACCGCGTGCGCCATCTCGACGTCCAGGGTGGTCTCGCCGGCCCAGCCGGTCATGTCCGAGTTCTTGGGGTCGAAGGCGGGCACGTGCCCCCACTTGACGACCTTCACCTTGGTGCTGGGCAGCCCGAACTGCTTGCTGTAGACGTCGAGGTCGTGCTGGACGGTCGGGGAACCGTACGAGTCGACGATGACGATGGTGCGGCCCTTGCCCGTGACGCCCTTGCGGTAGAGGGCGTTCAGGTCGTACGCGGTGCGGTACTGGAGCGGGGTGTAGCAGCTGATCTGCCACTTGGCCTGGCACTGCGCGCTGGAGAGCGGGCTGCTCACGCGGTGTGCCAGGGTGTGCCCGACGATGGCCGGCACCGCGAGGGTGTGCGGTGCGGCGGCGGGCGCGGCGGCCGTGAGCGCGGTGGCCGCGAGGGCGGCGACGGACGTGGCGGCCGCGACGCCCAGCCCGGTACGGGCTATCTGCATGGATCCCCCTGTGGTTCGGAGTCTCACGAAGTGATCTCGACGTGGTCTTCGCGCATCACATCGAAGAGGTCATGCACTCATCAAGTGCGTTGAACCGACAATGCCGAACCCTTTACCCTGCGTTATCCCGCCATTAGCCTTCCAGCCGTCGAGAGCAGGGCGGGAACCCCGATAGCGGTCTTTTCGTCTTCCCTCGTCGAGCGGGACCTCAACCATCCCTCAACCTCTAGCAATCGGCCGGAACTTGAGACACACATCACTGAGACCCTGGGCCGTGGCGGGCGCCACGGCCTTCACGTTCCTCGTCGCCCTGGAGGCCGCCGCACGCCACTACGGTCTGCCGGGCCCGCTCACCAACCAGGCCCGGGAGGTGCTGTGCGCCCCCAAGTCCGGCTTCCTGCTCTATGCCGGGCTGGCGTTGACGATGGTGGTGCTCACCTGGCGGCAGCGGTTCGCCGCCCTCGGCGCCGCGATCGGCGTCGACCTCGCCTTCGCGGCGGTCCGGTGGGCGACCGGCACCGGGGTGGCCCACGGCCAGCCGTTCGGCAACGGCGCCCTGTGGGTGCTGCTCGGCTGCGGGGTCGTCGCCGTGACCCGCCGCACCGGCTCGGAGCGCGTCCTGCTGCTGAAGGGCGTCGGTCTCGGCCTGCTCCTGGTGACCGGCCGCAAGACCGGCGACACCTGGCTGCTCATCACCTCGAAGACCCGGCCGATGGTCCTCGACCAGTACGTGGCCACCGCCGACCACGCCCTGGGCAACCCGTCGTGGCTGGTGGGCCGGCTCGTCACCGCCGGCGGCCCGGTCGGCTTCAACCTCCTCGACATCGTCTACGGCCAGCTCGCCGTGGCCGCGGTCGCCGTCGCGCTCTACCAGCTGCGCGGCGTGGCGGCCGACCGCCGCTTCCCGCGCCACCACCTGGTCCGCACCTTCCTGCTGATAGGCCTGCTCGGGCCGGCCGTCTACATGGTCTTCCCGGTGGTCGGGCCGGTCTTCGCCTACGGCACGGGCGCCGACCACTGGGCGTCGGTCAGCCTCTGGCCGGAGCGGCCCCCGCACGGGCACTGGCCGGTGGCCGACCTGTGGCCGCGCACGGTGCCGCGGATCACCGCCCCGCACCCCGTGCGGTACGACGGGTTCACCCCCCGCAACTGCATGCCCAGCCTGCACACGGCCTGGGCCACCGCGATCTTCGTGCACTCCCGGCGGGGCCCGCGGGCGCTGCGCTGGGCGGGCGCGTTCTGGCTGGCCGCCACGGTCACCGCGACGCTGGGCTTCGGCTACCACTACGGCGCCGATCTCCTCGCCGGCGTGGTGTTCGCGCTCACGGTGGAGGCGGCCCTGCGCACGTTCGACCGCGACTGGGAACGCTCGGGCCTGTGGCTGGTCGCCCACGGTACGGCGGTCTTCGCCGCGCTCCTGCTCTCCTACCGCTGGCTGCCCCTGGAGATGGCCACGCACCGCTGGGTGGCGGGACCGCTGCTCGTCCTTGCGACGGCCTCTGTGGTCCTCCACTACGCGCGGACCGTCAACCGCTGGGACCCGCGGCCCGCGCCGACGGTGCGCCGGCGCGCACCACAGGCCGAACTGGTCTGAGCGCTCGCCTGAAACCGCCGCGACGCGCGGTCAGACGTCCGCGCCGCCGTCGTGGCCGGCCGCGCGGTTCCCCGCGCCCCCGACGGGGTGCCGCAGCTCGGCCGGGACAAGGTCGGCGGCCGGCTCCGGGCCGAGCCACTGCTCGGTCCAGATGACCTTTCCGGCGGGGGTGTAGCGCGTCCCCCAGCGGTCGGCGAACTGGGCCACCAGGAAGAGGCCGCGGCCGCCCTCGTCCATGGTGGTGGCCCGGCGCAGGTGCGGGGAGACGCTGCTGCCGTCGGAGACCTCGCAGATGAGGCAGCGGTCGTGGATCAGCCGTACCCCGACGGGGCCCGTCGCGTGCCGGATGGCGTTGGTGACCAGCTCGCTCAGGATCAGCTCCAGGGTGAACGCCTCCTCCTTCAGGCCCCAGTCCCGCAGCAGCTCGGTGGCCGCGGCCCGGACCCCGGCGACGGCCGCGGGGTCGGACGGCACGGTCCAGTACGCGGTGTGCCGGTCGTCCAGCGCCCGGGTGCGGGCGACGAGCAGGGCCACGTCGTCCCGGGACGCCCCGGGCAGCATGGCGTCCAGGGCCGCCCGGCACATCTGGTCGGGCGTGCGTCCCGGCACCGCGAGTGCCAGCCGCAGGCGCTCGATGCCCTCGTCGATGTCCTCGCGCCGGTCCTCGATGAGGCCGTCGGTGTAGAGGACGACGCCGCTGCCCTCGGGCAGCAGCACCTCGCTCGCCTCGTACGGCATACCGCCCAGCCCCAGGGGCGGCCCGGCCGGCACGCCGGGCAGGCGGGCGTCGCCGTCCGGGAGCACGACGACCGGTTCCAGGTGCCCCGCCCTGGCCATGGTGCACACCCGGGAGACCGGGTCGTAGATCGCGTACAGGCAGGTGGCGCCCGTGAGGGTGCGGTTGCCGCCGCCGTCCCGGTCCTGGTCGATGCGGCTGACCAACTCGTCGAGATGCCAGAGGAGCTCGTCGGGCGGCAGGTCGAGCGTGGAGAGGTTGTGCACGGCGGTGCGCAGCTGGCCCATGGTGGCGGCGGCGTGCAGTCCGTGTCCCACGACGTCCCCGACCACGAGGGCGACGCGCGCCCCGGGCAGCGGGATCACGTCGAACCAGTCGCCTCCCACGCCGCCGTGCCCGTCCCCCGCCGGCAGGTAGCGGTACGCCGCGTCGACCGCGTTCTGCTCCGGCAGGGTGTGCGGCAGGAGGCTGCGCTGCAGCGTGACCGCCATGGCGCGCTCCCGGGTGAAGCGGCGCGCGTTGTCGATGCTGGTGGCCGCGCGGGCGACCAGCTCCTCCGCCAGCGAGAGGTCCTCGTCGGTGAAGGGCGTCGGCTCCTTGGAACGCCAGAAGGTCGCCACGCCGAGGATCACGCCGCGGGCCCGCAGCGGGGCGGAGATCATCGAGTGGATGCCGTAGGCCACCAGCCGGCGGGCCCCGTCGGGGTCCTGGGCCTGCCAGCCGGAGAAGGCCGCCATGTCGGACTCCAGCACCATCCGCCCGGAACCGAAGCCCTCGCCCTGCGGGGTGAAGGGGTCGAAGTGGATGAGGGCGCCGGGCGGGTGGAGCGGCACGCCCGGCCGGATGCCGTGCAGGACGACCCGGCGCAGCTCCGCCACGCCCGCCTGGTCCGCTTCCTCGCCGCTCAGCACGGTGTCGGCCAGGTCGACGGTGACGTAGTCGGCGAATCCAGGCACGGCGAACTCCGCCAGTTCCTCGGCGGTGCGCGTCACGTCGAGGGTGGTGCCGATGCGCAGTCCGGCGTCGTACAGCAGCGCGAGCCGTTCCTGGACCACCTCGATCCGGCCCGTCAGCGCGGCGAGTTCGGTGGTGTCGCGCAGCGTGGCGACCCAGCCGCCCGGTCCGGGCGGCCCGTCCGTGGGGCGCTGGCTGACGGCCAGCAGCCGGTCGCCCACCTCGACCACCTCGTCCGTGGCCGCCCTGCCGGACGCGAGGAGTTCCGCGGCCCTGGGGGCGATCCCCAGGTCGGTGACGGGCCGGCCGTCCACGTCGGCCGGCAGGCCCAGCAGGCGCCGCGCCTCGTCGTTGGCCAGGAGCAGCCTGCGTTGCCGGTCGACGATCAGGACGCCCTCGCGCACCGAGTGCAGAACGGCGTCGTGATGCTCGTACAGGCGCGTGATCTGCACCGGCCCCAGACCGCGCGTCTGGCGGCACAGGCGCCGGCCGATGAGTGCCGTGCCGGTGGTGGCGGCGACGACCGCCAGCCCCGTGCCGGCCAGGACGAGCGGCATCTGCCGGGCCGCCGCCAGGCTCACCCGGTGGAGGGTGATGCCCGCCGAGACCAGCCCGACGACCTTTCCGTCGGCGGCGGTCACCGGGACGACGGTCCGGACGGAGGGGCCGAGCGTCCCGCTCGTCGTCTCGGTGACGGTGCCGCCGTGCTGCGCCGCCCCGATGCTGCCGATGTAGCGGCGGCCGATCTCGGCGGGGTTCGGATGGGTGTAGCGGATGCCCGCGGGGCTCATCACGACGACGAAGTCCACCCGCGCGTGCCGGCGGGTCTCCTCGGCCAGTTGCCGCAGGGCGGCGGTCGGACGGCCCCCTGCCAGCGCCTGCCGCACGGTGGGGTCCGCGGCGACGGAGGCGGCCACGGCCTGGGTGTGGTTCCGTGCGTCCCGCTCGGCGTCGGTCTGTGACTGCAGCAGGAGGGCGGCGACCGCCGTCGCCGCCAGAACCAGGACGACCCCGACCTGCATGAGGAACATCTGACCGGCAACGCCGCGTATCCCGTACCAGGACCGCACCTGCCGGAGCATATGGTGCATACGGCTCATATAACACCACGCAGGTGTGCGTCCATCACCCCCGGACCGCATCCGTTCCCGGCACCGGCGCGCTCCGCGCGCGGGCGCCTACGACACGTGAGCACACGGCGCCGAGCGCCGTCAGCCCCCTTCCCGCGGGATCCACTCGCTGCCGCCCAGCGGGTAGTCGTAGCCCGGGCGGCCGACGTCGCCGCTGGTGCGGAAGGCGGTGCCGGCGTCGTCGAGGTGGACGGTGCCGCGGCGGCCGCCGCTGGACCAGTCCAGGGTCAGGTCCCAGCGGACGTCGTGGGCCTTGGTGCGGGCGAAGACGTAGAAGACCTCCGGGTCGGACTCGCTGACCTTGTACGGGAAGTCGCGCTGGCCGTTCTTGGCGGTGACCGTCGGGCTGCCGTTGTCGAGGTCGATGTCGAACGACTTGGTCCCGACGCCACCGCCGCAGCCGACGCCCATCGAGTAGTCGTTCCAGGCGAGCGGAGCGCCCCTGCTCAGCACGCGCACGTGCAGCGCCTCCAGGACGACGGTCTGCGCGCCGGTGCCCTGGACGGTGAGGGCGACCTCCTGTTCGCCCGAGGACACCGCCCCGTACGCCGCGGCCCAGCGCCGGGCGTCCTGCTCGCTCGCCGGAGGGCCGACCTGCGCGGGCTCGCTGTCGACGAGGAAGTGCTGGCTGCACGGGTCGTCGTAGACGTACGGACGCGTGTTGACGGTGAGCGGCACGGCGGTGCCGGTGGTGCCGCCGTCGGCGCCCTGGGCCCCGCCGCTCTGCTTGCCGTCGTCCGACTGGCCGCCGGTCCCGGTCCCCGCGGACTCGGTGGGGGTGGCGGAGGACGAGGCGGAGGGCTTGCGTCCGGTCCCGCTCGGGGACGGGGACAGGGAGGTCTTCCCGGTCCGCGGCGTGCCGGTGACCGCGGCCGCGTTCCCGGCCGCCTGCTCGCCGCCCGTGCCGCCGCGCCCGCCACCGAACGACGGATGCACGGCGAACACGACCGCCCCCAGCACGGCGGCCGCCGCGACGGAGGCGATCAGCGCGGTCCGGCGCCGGCGCGGCGCCACGGGCCCCTGCGGCAGGTCGACGACGACCGGCTCGCCGCTGTCGTCGGCGCCGGGTGGCGCGCCGGAGCCGGTGCCCACCGGCGCACCGGCACCGCCGGGTCCGGACGACGCGTCGGCATCGCCCTTGCGCGGCGGGGCCGCCGCCGTGGCCTGGTCCGCCCTGCTCCCGCGTGCCGCGTCCGCCAGGATCCAGCGCCGGTGCAGCTCCACCAGCTCCTCGGGCGTCGCCCGGCAGACCCGTGCGAGGCGCTCCACCGGCGCGTACTCGACGGGCACCGCCGTGCCGTTGCAGTACCGGTGCAGCGTCGACGTGCTCATGTGCAGCCGCTTGGCCAGCACTCCGTAACTGAGCCCGGAACGGTCCTTGAGTTCCCGCAGCAGCAGCGCGAACGCCTCCGTCGCGTCGGCCCCTGTCGCCCCTGACACCCGTTCCCCCATCCCCTCGCGTCCCAGTCCGGCGTTCCAGGCTCGCGGTGTTCGCCCTGGTCGGAGCCCATTTCCGCGTTCCAGTGTCCCCAACTGCCCGCCGTGCCTGGCGGTTGGGACGGATCGCCTCGCAGGCTTCGGTCATCCAACCACCACCGCCACCCGAACACCGAAGGGGCACGTCCACATGTCCAGCCTCCGCACCTCCCGCATCCGTCTCGCCGGCGCCGCCACCACCGTCGTCCTCGCCGCGCTGTCGCTGACGGCGTGCAGCGACGGCACGGGCGTGCACGCCGAGAGCGTCGCGGCCGCCACCCCGACGACCGCGCACGCCTCCTCCCCCACGCCGTCCGCCGCCGCAGGCGCCTCCGCCGCCACCTCCGCCCCCGCGGCCAGGGCCACCTCCGGGTCGCAGAAGTCCGCCGGGGGCACCGCCGCGTCGAGGACGCCCGCCCCGGCCGCCAAGCCGGTCACCTGCGAGGGGTCCACCACCAAGACGGTCGCGGCTCCGCTGAACCGCCCCGTGAACCACATGCTCCTCACGGTGACCAACACCGGCAGCAGGACCTGCTACCTCTACGCCTACCCGGCCGTCCGCTTCGGCGAGGCCCAGTCCGTCCCGCCGGTGATCGAGGACTCGAAGCCGCAGGCCGTCGTCACGCTCGCGCCGGGTGAGTCCGGGTACGCCTCGGTGAACCTGTCCGCCACCGACGGCAGCGGCGCCCACGGCCGGACCGTGAACTCCCTGTACGTCTACTTCCACGGCCGCTCCGGCAACGAGAGCGTCGGCACGGGCGCCCACCCGCCGCTGCCCGCGAAGGGCGTCTACGTCGACGACTCGCTCAAGGTCACGTACTGGCAGCAGTCGATGGACGACGCCGTCAACTGGTGACGCCTCAGCCCTCGTCCGCAACCCCGGCCCTCGGACCGCCCCTCCCGGCAGGAAGGTGACCCGCCATGCACCGCATCCGCAGGATCTCCCGCTTCGTGACCGCCTATCTCCGCGCCGCCTTCCAGGTCGTCGTCCTGGGCGGCACCGGCACCCTGCCCCAGGCCGCGGCGGTCCGCCGCCGCGGGTAGCGGGGACGGCGCGCGGAAGCCGCCTACCAGCCGATCCGGGCCGCCAGGAAGGGCTCGTCCTCGGGTGCCTCCTTGCGGGCCCGCAGGACCTGCTCGGCGGGTGCGCCGGCCGGCACCCGCAGCGGGGGCTCGGGGTGTTCGACCGTGTCGGCCACCGTGGCGGCCACCAGCTCCGGGGTGACGACCTCGCCGCGGAGCGCGGGCAGGGCCTCGGCGAGCGGGGCGTAGGGATCGTGCTCCCCGAGGAACACCCTGGCGCGCTCGGCGCCGCCCGAGGAGACCGGGCCGGGCTGCACGAGGCTCACCCGGACACCGAAGGGGCGGGTCTCGACGGCGAGCGTCTCGGCGAGCGCCTCCAGCGCCCATTTGCTCGCCCCGTAGGGGCCGATCAGCGGCAGCACCAGGCGCCCCTGGATGCTGGAGAGGAAGACGAGACGGCCCGCTCCCCGCTCCCGCATGGCGGGCAGCACGGCCTGGGCCACCCGCAGCGCGCCCAGGGTGTTGAGCCGGAAGAGCCGTTCCACCTCGGCGAGCGGGACGCTCTCCAGGGGCGCGCGGATGGTCTCCCCGGCGTTGCTGACCAGGACGTCGATGTCACCGGCGGCCCGGACGGCCCGGTCGACGCTGTCCTGGTCGGTGACGTCGAGGCGCAGGCGCAGGTCGACGGGGAGGTCGGCCAGGGTCTCCGGCCGGCGGGCGGTGGCGATCACCCGATGGCCCCGGCCCGCCAGTTCGACGGCGACGGCCCGGCCGATGCCTCTGGACGCACCGGTGATGAGCACGGACGACATGGTGCACCTCGTTTTTCGTGAACGGATCTGTGGTGGACGGCGGCTTCGCGGGCAGCGCTTTACGGACGGGGGCTTCGTCGGCGGCGACTCAGGCGGCAGCCCTGTCGCCGACGAGGTTGCCCCTCATCAGCCACGTCGGGCCCTCGGCGTACCCGGCGGCCTCGGCGAAGAACGCGGCGAAGTACGGGCCGGCCGCGTGCGCCTGAAAGGCGTCGAGGTCCGCGTAGACCTCGTTCAGGTAGAAGACGTCCGGATCCTCCTCGTCCGCGATGACCTCGAAGCGGTGGGAGCCGGGCTCGTTCGCGAGGGAGTCGCGAGCGGTCCTGTGGGCCGCCCGGACGAAGTCGTCGCGGCGGTCCGGCCGGACGGTGAAGGAAACGAGGAACTGGTACATGCGGCGCTCTCCTCACGGCCGGCCCACCCCGGGCCGGCCAGTTCAATGACTGAACTGCTCCTGGTGACCACCGTAGCATCGACAGTTCAGTGAGTGAACCGCCGCTGGTAGCATTGCGGCCATGACCCTTCCCAACACCTATGCGGACGGGAACTGCCCCCTCGCCCGCACGCTGGAGGTCGTCGGAGAGCGCTGGACGCTCATGATCGTCCGGGACGCGTTCTACGGGGTCCGCAGGTTCGGCGACTTCGCCACCCAGCTCGGGATCCCGCGGGCCGTCCTGACCAGCCGGCTGAAGTCGCTGGTGCAGGAGGGCGTGCTCAGCCGCGAGAGCGACGGGGCCGGCGGCGTCGAGTACCGGCTGACGGACAAGGGTGTCGCGCTGTGGCCGGCGGTGCGCGCCCTGATGAACTGGGGCGAGGCCTTCTACTCCCCGAACGGGGTCAAGCGCCTCCTCCGGCACGACCTGGACGGCGGGCTCCTCGACCCCGAGGGGCGCTGCCGGACCTGCGGTGTGGCCGTCCCGGTCCCCGAGATCCGCAGCGAACCCGGCCCCGGCCACCGGCCGTCGGGTGTCGTCGCGGACCCCGTCTCCGCCGCGATCAACACCCCGAGGCGGCTCCTGCAGCCGATCACACCGGCCCCCGCACGCGACTGACCCGGCCGGCCGGCGCCACCAGAGGTCATCACAGCGCGACAGAGCGTGCTGTGTGCCTAAAGTGGGCGGGTGACGGGCGTTTCCCCGGCGGCGCGGGTGGGCCGCAGGCTCCGGGTGCAGGGGCCGTCGGCGGCCCGGATCCTGGTGATCGCGGTGCTCTGCTGGCAGACGGCGCTGTGGGCCGGTGCCGACCAGCCGCCGGTCTTCGCGGCCATCGTCCCGCTGCTGTGCCTGCGCGGTGACTCGGCCACCTCCCTGGCGGCGCTGCTGCTGCGGATCCTCGGCGTGCTGGCGGGCGTGGCCCTGGGCGTCACCGTGGTCAGCCTCTTCCGGCCGAGCACACTCGTCCTCGCCGTCGTGATCGGGCTGGCCCTGCTGTGCGGGACGGTCATCAGTTCGGGGACGGCCCTGAACGTGCAGGTCGCGGTGACCTCACTGCTGGTCTTCGCCAACCCGTCGCCGGAGTCGTACGGCTTCGCCCGGCTGTGGGAGAACGCGCTCGGGGGCGCCGTCACCGCCGTCCTCGCCCCGCTGCTCTGGCCGCGCAACCCCCGCAGGGAGGCGGCGGCGCTGGCCCGCGGGTGCGCGGACGGTCTCACGGAGGGTCTCGTGCGCACCACGGACGTGATCGGGTCCCCGGACGCGGCACGCGCCAACCGGACGGCGGCGCAGGCGGCGGCGGACCGGCTGCGCGGCTACGGGACACAGGCGCGGGAGGCGGAGAAGGCCCTGCGGTTCAATCCGCTGCGCCGCCGCCACCGCGCCGAGGTGACCGAACTGGGCGGCCGGATCGACCTGGCCGTCCGGGCGGTGCCGCAGCTCCTCTCCCTGGCCGCCGAGGCGGAGTTCTTCAGCGTGCGCGACGGCCCGTCCCCGGTGCTCTCCCGGGCGCGGACCGCACTGCTCCCGGTCGCCGAGGCCACCGGGCACGCCCTGGAGGCGGTCCTCGCGGGGCGGGATCCGGGCGCCGACACGGAAGCCGCCCGCACCGCCCTGGCCCGGTACGCCGAGAGCGACAGGGAACCGCAGGCCGTGGTCCTGCGCAGGCCGTTCACCCGGATCCTGGACCTCTGCGACGGCTCCCGCCCCGAGCGAGCCCGGAGCCGGCCGCCGTGAAAGATCCTGCCGAGGACAGATCCGGCCGGGCGCACGAGGATGGAGACGCTGGGGTGTGCCGGGTACGCGGGAGGCGACCATCGGTGCGGTTCTCGGGGACGTGCTGGGTTTCGCGGCCGCCGTCGCGGTCAGCCCGCTCCCGGTCATCGCGGTGATCCTGATCCTCGCCACACCCCGGGGGCGCCGCAACGGCGTGCTGTTCACCGTCGGCTGGGTCCTGGGGCTCGCGGTGCTGGGCGCGGTGATGCTGGCGATCGCCTCCCCCGCCGGCGCCTCCGCCCACAAGCACCCGGCCACCTGGGTGGGAGCCCTCAAGCTCGCCCTGGGCCTGTTCCTCCTGGCCTTCGGCGCCCGGCTGTGGCACCGGCGCCCACGCGATCCCTCGGAGGCGCGGCTGCCGAAGTGGATGAGCGCCATCGACCGCCTCACCCCGGCCAAGATCTTCGCGCTGGGGGTGGGCCTGGCCGCGCTCAACGCGAAGAACGCCCCGCTGACCATCGCCGCCGGGGCCGCCATCGGCTCCGCCGGACTGCCGGTGGGCCAGCAGATCGGGGCCCTGGCGGCCTTCGTGGTGGTCGCCACCCTCGGTCTGCTGGCCCCACTGGGTATTTTCCTGCTCGGGGGCGAACGCGCCAGGACCACGCTCGGCGACTGGAAGGACTGGGCGGCTCAGCACAACGTCGCCGTGATGGCGGTCCTCTTCTTCGTCCTCGGGCTGAAGCTGCTCGGAGACGGCGTCTCCGTCCTGACCTCCTGACCGACCCGGTGGCGGAGCCCGCCAACGGTCACCAATAGTGACGTCGACCGGCGACCGCGTGTCCCGTGGATCCCAAGATCCAGAAGACGGCCCCGACGACGAGCAGGATGATGCCCAGCGTCCACAGGATGGATATGCCCGTGAGGAATCCGACGATGAGCAGGATGACACCGAGTGCGATCATGACCGTACCTCCTAGCGCGTTCCACGACCTCTGTCGGATTTCCGGGTTCCCCGGAGCGGCGCGGTCACACCGCAGCCGTTCGACCAGGTGACGGGGAAATCGAAAGAGGTGCTGTACGAGTCGGGCCGGGCAGCGTGTCGACCTCGTCGAGGACCGGCTCCCCGTCCTCTCCCCGTCGTCTTCCCGTCCTCTCCCCGTCCTCCTTGAGCGTGCCGCCGGCCGAGGCGGCACGGTGTTGCCGCCGCGTACAAGGATTTCGATACGCCGGCCATAGGTGCGGGCCCCTAGCCTCGACGGCATGCGTGTGCTGATCGTCGAGGACGAGCCCTATCTGGCAGAGGCCATCCGTGACGGCCTGCGCCTGGAGGCGATCGCCGCGGACATCGCGGGGGACGGCGCCACCGCGCTGGAACTGCTGAGCGTCAACAGCTACGACATCGCCGTGCTCGACCGCGACGTCCCCGGACCGTCGGGAGACGAGATCGCCCGGCGCATCGTCGCCTCCGGCAGCGGGATGCCGATCCTCATGCTCACCGCGGCCGACCGCCTCGACGACAAGGCGTCCGGCTTCGAACTCGGCGCCGACGACTACCTCACGAAACCCTTCGCACTCCAGGAACTCGCGCTCCGGCTCCGGGCCCTGGACCGCAGGCGCGCCCACAGCAGGCCCCCCGTACGGGAGATCGCCGGGCTGCGCCTCGACCCGTTCCGCCGGGAGGTCTACCGGGACGGCCAGTACGTCGCGCTGACCCGCAAGCAGTTCGCCGTGCTCGAAGTCCTCGTCGGCGCCGAGGGCGGCGTCGTCAGCGCCGAGGAGCTCCTGGAACGCGCCTGGGACGCGAACGCCGACCCGTTCACCAACGCCGTACGCATCACCGTCTCGGCCCTGCGCAAGCGCCTCGGCGAGCCCTGGATCATCGCCACCGTCCCCGGCGCCGGGTACCGCATCGACACACAGCCGGGACCCGGACGCCAGGGAAGGTGAGCGGGGCGGTTCGCGGGGCGGGCGCGCGGACGGTTCACAGCGCGCACGTGCTGACCCTGCCGTCCGCACAGCGCCCCGAAGGGGTGCGGGCCCGCGGCTCCGCCACGCGGGCGCGACCAGCCGCAACGGCGTCGCGGACGGCAGACGGCACGTGGCGGCGCGTCCGGCGGAGCTACCCCTGCCGGACGGGCCCCGACCGCCGGCTGTCGAGCGCCCGGTCGAGGGTGAGGGCCGAGTCGATGAGGGCGAGGTGGGTGAACGCCTGTGGGAAGTTGCCCAGCTGACGTCCCGTCGGGTCGATCTCCTCGCTGTACAGGCCCAGATGGTTGGCGTACCCCATCATCTTCTCGAACACCAGCCGCGCCCGGTCGGTCCGGCCCGCCCGCGCCAGGGCGTCGACGTACATGAACGTGCACAGCGAGAAGGTGCCCTCCGAGCCGCGCAGGCCGTCCGGCGAGGCGTCGGGGTCGTACCGGTAGACCAGGCTGTCGCTGACCAGTTCGTCCTCCATGGCGTCCAGGGTGGTCGACCACATCGGGTCCCCGGGGGTGAGGAACCCGACCGTCGCCATGCGCAGCAGCGAGGAGTCCAGGACCTCGCTGCCGTAGTGCTGGACGAAGGCCTGCCGGTCCTCGCTCCAGCCCTTCGCCATGACCTGTTCGTAGACGGCGTCCCGTTCGGCCTTCCAGCGGTCGGCCGCCGACGGCCACCCCTTCGACTCGGCGAGGCGCAGCGCCCTGTCGAACGCCACCCACGACATCACCCGGCCGTACGTGAAGTCCTGGCGGCCGCCGCGGGTCTCCCAGATGCCCTCCTCCGCCTGGTCCCAGTGGTCGGCCAGCCAGTCCAGGTCCGTCCGCAGCGAGGTCCAGCCCGCGTGCCCGAGCGTGAAGCCGTGCCGGTGCGCGAAGTAGATGCTGTCCAGGGCCTCGCCGTAGATGTCCAGCTGGAGCTGGTCGGCGGCGCCGTTGCCGACCCGGACCGGCGCGGAACCGGCGTAGCCCGCCCAGTGGTCGAGGATCCGTTCGTCCAGGTCGGAGGAGCCGTCGACCCTGTACATGATGTCGAGCGGGCCCGTGGTCCGGTGCGCGCCCGCCCCCTCCCTGACCCGGTCGCCCAGCCACATGATGAACGCCCTGGCCTCCTCCGTGAAACCCAGTCCCAGCAGGGCGTACACGGAGAAGGAGGCGTCCCGGATCCAGGTGAAGCGGTAGTCCCAGTTGCGCTCGCCGCCCAGTTGCTCCGGGAGCGCCGCCGTGGGAGCGGCCACCAGCGCGCCGCTCGGGGCGAAGGTCATGAGCTTCAGCGTGATCGCGGACCGCTCCACCACCTCCCGCCAGCGCCCGGTGTAGGTGGACCGCGCCAGCCAGGTCCGCCAGAACACCGCCGTCTCGTCGAAGAGCCGCTCGTGTTCGGCCCGCCGGATCTCCCTGGGCGGCCCCTCGGCACCCGTCTCCAGCATCAGTCCGCGCTGCTCACCGGCGGCCAGGGTGAGCGAGACCCGCAGGTCGGCGTCCTGGCCCGTCATGACGTCCGCGAGCCGCTGGTCCTCGGGCTCCCGGACGGGGTGCACGGTGAGTTCCGTGCCGTCCTCCGCGGCGAAGACGGCTCCGTGCGGGGTGATGTGCAACTGGTGCTTCATGAGCCCGTAGTCGAACCGCGGGGCGATCTCCACGTCGAAGGTCATGGTGCCGCGCACACAGCGGACCAGGCGCACCAGCCGGTGCCGGTCCGTGGCCGTCGTACCGGTCACGGGCATGAAGTCGACCACCTCACCGGCGCCCGCCTCGGTCATGAACCGGGTGACCAGGATCGCCGTGTCGGGCAGGTACAACTGCTTGGTCGAGCAGGTCGGGTGCGCCGGCCGGACCGTGCAGTGGCCGCCCTTGTCCTTGTCCAGCAGGGCCCCGAACAGACTCGGCGAGTCGAACCGCGGGGAGCAGAACCAGTCGACGGCCCCGTCGGTGGTGACCAGCGCCGCGGTCTGCAGGTCGCCGATCAGCCCGTGGTTCTCGATCAGCGGGTAATCGTCCATCGGGGCGCCCCTTCCGGTGTGCGAGTCACCCGAACGCCCCCCCGGGTCAGCCTATGCCGCGGCCCCCGCTCCGGCTCGTCGGGCGCTGACCTCGAACGTCACCGGCCGGGTCAGCGCTGCGCCGGCTGCCAGTACCGGGCGAGGGCCCCTTCGCGGTACGGGGCCGGGCTGACACTGAGGTCGCCGGAGAAGGGGCGGTCCAGGACGAAGACGAGGAGCAGGCTGAAGCCGACGAGCCCGGCGACCGAGGCGACGAAGAGGATCTGGACCCTCAGTTTGCGCATGCCGAACAGGAACGTGAGCGGGACCAGGACCAGTGCGCCCCCGACGGCCAGGGCCTGGAGCAGCGGGGGAAGTTCCTGGCGGGCCATGGTGATGCGGGCGCGCCGCTGGGAGGCGACGTCGTCGAGATGGCCGACGGTCTGCTCGTAGAAGACCTGCTCCTGCTCGCCTTTCGGGTCGTACGTCTGCAACACCTGGAAGGCGGCCTGGAGATGGGTCTCCGTGGCCCCGTAGCTGGGGTGTCCCGCGCGCATCCGCGGCCACTGGTCCTCGACGACCGCGTGGACGTAGCCGCTCATCGCCGAGTCGAGGCGGTCCCGCACCACCGCCGGGAACGCGGCAGCGTCCCGGGTGATGAGCGCCGCGTCGGTGGCCTCGGCGGCGACGATGGTCTGGGTGTCCTCCAGCTGCGTCCACAGCGTGACGATCACGAACGCGAGGATGATCCCGTAGATGGCGCCGAACATCCCGAGCGTCACACCGACCATGTCGTTGTGCTCCCCGCCGGCCAGCGACGGATACCTGCGCCGCAGCAGCACACTGCCGGCGACGGCCAGCGCAACGGTGCCGCCGACGGTCACGACGGCCAACGTGAAGGTGCTGAAATGATTGAGCAGCCAGAGGGACATGGGCCCGGAGTCCAGGGCGGGCACAACACCCCGAAACCGTGGCTGTGCGGGCAACTGAGCCCACACCGGGAGAGGTTCACACCACCGAGTGAGCGGGCCGGTGCGGTACGGAACCTGCGTGCCCGCGCCTAGCGGGCGGTGGGGTCGCGCAACCGCAGGTGGGCGACGACCAGCTTGCCGGTCTCCTGTTCCAGCGTGATCAGCCCTTCGCACAGCCGGGTGACCAGGTGCAGGCCGTGGCCGCCGACGCGGGCGGGGTCGCGGGCGGGCAGGACGGGCGGCCGGCGCGAACCGTCGCTCACGGCGATGCGCAGCAGGCCGGCGTCGGGCGACACCTCCAGGGCCAGACCGCCCGGTCCGGGTGCGTGGCGCACCGCGTTGGTGACCAGCTCACTGACGACGAGCTGGGCGTCCTGGCTCGGCAGGCGGTCCGGATGGTGCCCGGCCCGGGCCAGCAGGGCGCGTACGGCGACCCGGGCGTCGGCGATCGGGCTGTCCGCGGTGTCCCAGGTGAGGCGGTGTCGCAGGGGCGCCCCGGGTTCCTGTTCGTCCGAGGCCCGATTCTTCAGCGGGGTGACCATAGAGCTCTTTCCGTCGGCGTCCTTGTCGTCTCGTCACAGGCGCTCTCGCCGTTCTGCGGATTCGCTTACCCGCCGGTTCCGCGTTCATGAGGCGATCCGGCAAAGCGCCGCGATACCGGCACAACCGGTAAGGACCTTCCCGGTTCGATTCCGGGAAGGCCCGCCACCACCACTGCCTCTTGTGCGACGCGGCCCCGCCGGGGGAGCGCTCAGCGCCATGCCCTGCCCGGCCGACACGCGGATGACCTACGTGGACCACCGCGACGCCGCCGAGGCGCTCGCCGGCGACCGCGCCCGCAGGCGCGCCGGGACGACCTCGACGAGTGCAGGCGGCGCGCCCTCGACCCGGCACCCCACTACGCGACCGGATGCTCCCCGACGACGGCGCATGACGCGGCCATGCCGTGAACAGGGTCACAGCCCGAATTCGAGGGGGCCCTCATGTTAGCCTGGAGGCATGAGCCCGCACGTCCTGCCCGCGCCGAAGGAGCCGGCCAAGCCGCTGCGCCGCGACGCGCAGCGCAACCGGGACGCGATCGTGGCCGCCGCCCGCAAGGCCTTCGCCGAGCAGGGGCTGGACGCGTCCCTGGAGGGTGTCGCCCGCGAGGCGGGCGTCGCGATCGGGACGGTCTACCGGCACTTCCCCCGCAGGCTCGACCTGGTCGAGGAGCTCTTCACCGCGAAGTTCACCGATCTGCTGGCCGCGGCCGAGGAGGCCGCGGCCATGGACGACGCCTGGGAAGCGTTCTGCCACTACCTGGAGCGGCTCTGCGAGCTGCAGGCCTGTGACCGCGCGTTCAACGACCTGGTCTCGGCCCGGCTGCCGGTCCACGCGCTCGGCAGGGGAATGTTCGAGCGCGCGCAGGAGCGGGGCGCCCAGGTCTTCCACGCCGCCCAGGAGCAGGGCGTCCTCCGCGACGACGTCACCCCGGAGGACCTGGCTTTCGTGATCTGGTCCCAGGCCGGGATCATCCAGGCCACGCGCGCCGTCGCCCCCAACGCCTGGCGGCGCCACCTGCACCTGATGCTCGACGCGTTCCGCGCCCAGTGCGCCCATGAGCTGCCGGAGCCGCCGCTGACCCCGCGGCAGGTCGACCAGACCCTCACCACGCTGGAGTGCCCCGAAGCGGAATGCCACGAGTGCCACGAGGAGGCATGAGAAGGCGCAGCCGCCCCGGGTGAGTTCAGTTCCCGGCCAGCAGCTGCGCCAGCTCCGCGTCCAGGTCGAGCCGGGCGGATTCCGCCCCCGGCGGCACCGCGGACCACGTCTCGCGGAGGAAGGACTCCACGTCCCGCGCGGGGAACCGGAGCAGGGCCGACCCGGCCGGCGCACGCAGCGCGACGAAGACCACGTCGCGTCCCGCGTCGGCACTCGGCCACATGCGCACGTCCCCCCGCCCGGTGTGCCCGCGCAGCGCCTCGGCGAGCATGTCGCGGCCGAAGAACCACTCGACCGACCCCTGGCCCGGGGGGTGGAAGACGGTACGGACCGCGTAGGGGTCGTCCGCCTCGTACCGCAGTGCCGCGCGCATCGGCACCGCCATCTCGGGTGACAGGACGAACTCCACGGGGAACTCGCACGTCACGATTCTGACCGCTCTCACTGTCTCACTCCCGCGTCCCGCCGATGTCGGCCCGGCGAACCGGCCGGGCCGGCCTGTGGCCGCATCAGCGCTGGTGCAGGTACCAGTCGAGCTGGTCCAGGTACCAGCGGTCGGCACTGACGGTGACGGCGGCAGAAGGCCGCGCGTGCTCCGCGGGTGCCGAGGTGGTCGCCGCCGACGCCGAGCCGCCGGTTCCGAGAAGGGCTCCACCCGCCACTGCCGTGGCAGCGACGGCGATCGAGACGCGCCTGATCCACCTGTTCATGGTCTTTCCCTTGCCATTTCCTTGTGCTGTGCGGCGCTCCGGAGATTCCGGACGGGCCGCCGGTAGCCGAGCCGCGGGGACATCCGGAGGGGCCCCTCATGTTCGACCTCGCCCAGCGTACTTGAGGGGTGCCTCATGTTTGCGGTGAAGCCCGTCACAGCCCGCCGCAAGCGCCCGATCCGAGGTCAGGGCGGGTCAGTCCGGGCCCCACGAGAAGGCCGCGTCGCCGGCCGTCGCCACGATCGCGTCCCCGCCCGCGGGCCGGTCATCAGTTGGCCACCACCGCGGCCGCCGAAGGCGCCGTGCGCACGGACGCGGACCCGCCTCGCACACGGCCTTCCGGCCGCGGCGACCGCCCGTTGACAGAACCGGCTAACAGCATTAGCTTGAGGCTAACGCTGTTAGCCATTCTGGTCTCCTGGAGGACGCAATGACCGAGTACCTCGCCGTCGACGGCGGCACGATCGCTTACGAGGTGGCGGGGTCCGGCCCGCTGGTCGTCCTCGCGCACGGGATGGGCGACAGCCGCGCCGCGTACCGCGCCGTGGTCCCCCGGCTGGTGGCGGCGGGCTACCGGGTCGCCGCGGTCGATCTGCGCGGCTGCGGCGAGTCCAGCGCCGACTGGCCCGACTGGAGCCGCACCGCCATCGCCGGCGACCTGCTCGCCGTGATCCGCCACCTGGGCGGCCCGGCCGTGCTCGTCGGCCACTCGATATCCGGCGGTGCCGCCACCGTCGCCGCGGCGCTGGAACCCTCGCTGGTCACCGCGGTCGTCGAACTGGCGCCGTTCACCCGCAAGCAGTCGGTCCGCCTGGGCGACCTGCGGGTCGGGCGGTTCCGGCGGGGCATGCTGCGGCTGATCGGCGCGGGCGTGCTCGGCAGCGTGCCGCTGTGGCGGTCGTACCTCGACGTCGCCTACCCCGGCGTGAAGCCGGCCGACTGGGCCGAGCGGCTGGGCCGGATCGACGCCATGCTCCGCGAGCCGGGCCGGATGAAGGCCCTGAAGGGCATGGGCCGCACCACCCCGGCCGACGCCGGCGCGCACCTGGGCAACGTCCGCTGCCCCGTGCTGGTCGTGATGGGCACCCTCGACCCCGACTGGGCCGACCCGCACGCCGAGGGCGCGGCGATCGTCGACGCCCTGCCCGCCGGCCTCGGCGGCCTGGAGATGATCGAGGGCGCCGGACACTACCCGCACGACCAGTTCCCCGACCAGGTGATGTCGCACGTGCTCCCCTTCCTCCGGTCGGCCGCCGCCCGTGCCTAGGAGCGGCCTGGACCCGGCGGCCGTCGTCGCGGCCGGTGCCGACCTCGCCGACGAGGTGGGCCTCGCCAACCTGACGATGGGCCTGCTGGCCCACCGGGTGGGCGTGCGCGCCCCCTCCCTGTACAAGCACGTGGACGGCCAGCAGGACCTCAACCGGCGCATCGCCGCCCGGGCGCTCGGCGAGGCCGCCGACGCCGTCGGCGGAGCGGCCCTGGGGCACGTGGGCCGCGACGCCCTGGCGGCCGCGGCCCGCGCCTTCCGCGCCTTCGTCCTGGCGCACCCCGGCCGGTACGCCGCGACGATCGGCACCGAACCGGCCGGCCGCGACGACCCCCTGGCCGTCGCGGGGCAGCGGCTGCTCGGCGCGTTCACGGCCGTCCTGAGCGGCTACGAGATCCCCGAGTCCGACGCGGACCACGCCCTGCGCACGCTCCGCGCGCTCTGCCACGGCTTCGCGACGCTGCAGGCGGACAACGGCTTTCAGTGGAGCTCCGGCATCGACGAGAGCTTCGACTGGCTGATCGCCTTCGCCGACCGGGGCCTGCGCGCCACCGCACGGCGCACGTGAGCCCTCCGGGGCCGCACCGCCCGCGCGTTCGCGTGCGTCCGCCAGGCTCAGTACGTCGGTGGCAACGGCGTCGTCCCGACCGCCACGGCCCGCAATCCGACCCTCACCGTGGTCGCCCTCGCCTGGCGCGCACCCCCTCGGCTCGCACAGGAACTGGCCGACACACAGACCAGCACCGGGCGGGGTGGTGTGAGGCGTGAGCCGGCGGGTAGTCGGGGCGGGTCGGCAAGGGAGCGGCGCACCACCTGGGGAGGTCGAGCGCCGCTCCCTGCCGGAGTTCACCGTCACCACGTGCGAGGACACGGGCGGCCCGGCGAGCGGGACGACGAGCCTGAACGGCACGACCACGACCGCCGGCGACACCCTGGGCGCCCTCCGTCGCCGGTGCGCACGCGCTGACCGAAGTGCCCGCACTGTGCGGCCGCGCGGCCAGACCCGGCCTGCGCCGAGTCGACGGGGCCGGGCCCGGTCGCCGTTCACCCGTACGGCGTGGTTCCGGTCGTGCGGGTGAGGGTGACGGGCGACGGTGGCAGTCGGCCCCGGCCGTCCGGATGGCGGCGTACGCGCTTCGGCACCGTCACACCGTGAGCCGGACCTGCGCCGTGCCGCCTGGCACAGCAGTGACCCCGATCCCCCGAGCCTCCAACCTAACCCCTTAAGTCGCCTTGACAGGTTATATCGAGCATGCTCGACTGGGCATATAACCACTCAAGCGCGATAGAAGGGTTAGGGAGATGGCACCCGCGGCACCCGCAGTCCACCACCGCACCGCCACCGTCGACGGCCTGGAGGTCTTCTACCGGGAGGCCGGCGACCCGGAGGCACCCGTGGTCGTCCTCCTGCACGGCTTCCCGACCAGCTCGCACATGTTCCGCAACCTGATCCCGGCGCTCGCCGACCGCTACCGCGTGATCGCCCCCGACCACATCGGGTTCGGCCAGTCCGCCATGCCGAGCCCCGAGGACTTCCCGTACACCTTCGACGCCCTCACGGACGTCACCGACGGCCTGCTCCGGCAACTGGGTGTCGAGCGGTTCGCGATGTACGTGCAGGACTACGGCGCGCCCATCGGCTGGCGGCTCGCCCTCCGGGCCCCGGACCGGGTCACCGCGATCATCACCCAGAACGGCAACGCCTACGAGGAGGGCTTCGTCAAGCCCTTCTGGGACGGCGTCTTCGCCTACGCAGCGTCCCCCGGGCCGGAGACCGAGGCGTCGATGCGCGGGGCCCTGACGCTCGAGGCCACCCGCTGGCAGTACCTGAACGGGGTCGCCGACCCCAGCCTGGTCAGCCCCGACAACTGGGTCCACGACCAGGCCCTCCTCGACCGGCCGGGCAACGCCGGGATCCAGCTCGGGCTCTTCCGCGACTACCCCACCAACGTGGACCTCTACCCGCGGGTCCACCAGTACTTCCGCGACTCGCAGGTCCCGCTGCTGGCGGTCTGGGGCGCCAACGACGAGATCTTCGGCCCCGCGGGCGCGGAGGCCTTCCGCCAGGACCTGCCCGACGCCGAGATCCACCTCCTCGACAGCGGCCACTTCGCCCTGGAGAGTCACCTCGGCGTCATCACCGAACACATCCGCGACTTCCTCGCCCGCGCCCTCGCCCTCGCCCTCGCCTGACGCCCAGGACGCCCGGCGGTCACACCTGCCGGCCGGTACTCGAGACGGTCAGTGTCCGCAGGGCATTCCGGGCCTCGACGCGGAAGTGTTCGTCGGCGAGGATGATCCGGTTCTGGGGACCTGCGCCCACGATGCGCCGGTCGCCGTCCGCGAGGTCGCGGAGCAGGTCGAGCTGGGCGTGGGTGAAGGCCGTGGGGCCGAGCGCGACGCAGGCTTTCAGCACGGCGGAGGCGTCGCGCGCGTACGACCCAGCCCGGGCCGCCGCCAGGAGACGGTCGGCGAGTCGCGCCAGGAACGGCACCGCGGGCGCTGTCGCCGAGTAGACCGTGCCCTGGTGCACGATGCTGCTCCACAACTCCTGCTCCGCCTCCGCGGCGGTCTTCTCCACCGGGGACGCGAGATCCCGCAGCAGTGCCGGGATGTCCTCGGCAGAGCCGTAGGCATGGTGAAGCCGTGACCAGTCCGTCTGGTCGAGGCCGGCGAAGACGACGCGGAGATCCATGCCGCAGATCGTGCCACCCGGCACTGACAGCGATCCGTTCTGTCCAGCTCGGTACGCCGCCGACGACTGTCCCGTACTGGATCGACGTCCTGCGCTCGCGGGGCGCGCTCGACACCGGCACCGTCCTGATCTCCGGCACCATCCCCCTGGCCTCCGGCGTCGACCGGTTCGCCGACGGCTGGAGCGTGGAACTGGCCGACCCCGCCACCGGAGACACGATCCGCCTCCACTACGACGTCCAGCCCATGCCGGCCCCCATCGGCTGACCCGACGGCATCCCATGGGCGCCGTCGCGGGAGCACACTGAGGACGGTCCGGCGATGACGGAACGTCTCCGGCGTACGCGCGGGCCGGGAGGTGCGGGATGCGGTGGTGGGCCGGGGGATGGATGGTCGCCGTGCTGGTCGTCCTGACGGGATGCCACGCGTCGGAAGGCGGCGGACCGGCGGGAGGCCCGTCGGAGAACGGCGGCTCGGCGGGGCCGTCGGCCAGTGCGTCGACGGCTGCGCCCACAGCGCCGACCGCGAGCCCGACCGGGGAAAACCCGTCGGCGTCGGCCACCAGCCCCTCCGCCGCACCGGGGAGCTGTGCCGCCGGGCAGGCGAAGGTCACCGTCGGTCCCGGTGACGCGGCCGAACAGCGGCTCTGTGTGCGGCCCGGGACCGTGGTGTCGCTCGTCCTGCGGCCGCGCACGGATGACAAGCGGTGGACGGCCGTGCGGAGTTCCGCGCCGGTTCTCGTCCTCGCGTCCGGCTGGCGGGTGGACGCGGACGGTACGGCTCGGGCCTCGCTGCGGTGTGCGGGGGCCCGGGCCGGTACGGCCGAGGTCAGCGCGTCGGCGAAGGCACCGGACGTGGCGGGTGCCGCGAGGGCCGCCTTCACCCTGCACGTGAGCGTGGTGCCGTACACGACGCAGGGGTGACCCCGGCGGACCGGGGTCACCCCTGTGCGTCAGTGCGTCAGCCGCGTCACCTGCAGTCGCGCACGTCGGTCGTGTAGATGCCGCGGCCGTGGGTGGCCGCGTACAGCGTCCTGCCGTCCGGGCCCAGCTTCAGCTGGAGCACGGCGACGGCCGGGAGGCTGCCGACGCGCTTCCAGGTCGTGCGGCCCGGTGCGCGGTAGACGACCCCGAGGTCGGTGGCGACGGCGAGGCCGCCGTTCGGTGTGACGACCGCGGAGTTCGTCGGCACGTCGGGCAGGTTCTTCGAGATGTCCTTCCAGGTGGTGCCGCCGTCGGTGGACTCGAAGACGTGGCCGACGCCGGCGCCGGGACCCTCGGTCCAGTGCCGGGAGAAGCCGTTGACCGCGAGGAAGACGTGGTCGGCGTTCTTCGGGTCGACGGCGAACCCGGCGAGGTAGCGGTTGGGCACGCTGCCGTCCGCACCCGTGCTCGGCAGGGTGATGTCGTGCCAGCCGGTGCCGTCCGCGTTGCCGACGGAGATGCCGCGGGCGAAGCCCTGGTTGTTGCAGGGGCCGCACCAGGCCGCGTACACCTTGCCGCCCGAGGCCGCGACGGCGGTCGCGGTGCGGCCGGCGCCGAGGTCGTACACGCTGGTCCACTCGTTGCCGCTGCGGATGGCGTAGCCGTGGGTCTGGACCCAGATGTGGCGGCCGCCGGCGATCCAGGTCGAGCTGTTCTTCGCGTCGGCCGTGATCGGGGCGATGAAGCGGGCCTCACCGGTGGCGTTGTCGGCGGGAGCCACGTTGTACGACGTGATCCTGCTGGGGTCGGTGACCCAGCTCCCGTCGTTCACGGCGCAGTTCTGGGTGACCTGGACGGCCAGGTAGACGTACTCCTCGGCGATGTTGCAGCCGTTGGCCGGGTCGGTGAGGGTGTCGCCGCCGTCGCCGCCGAAGTCGGAGCCCATGACCTTGTCGTTGCTGCGCAGGATGGACTGGCCGTTGTCCTGCAGGCCGCCGGTGACGGAGACGCCGCCGTAGGTCAGGTCCTTGCCGACGCCCACCGAGTAGTACTGGAGGGTGTCGATCGTGCCGTCGTTGAGCGAGGTCCAGTCGGTGGCGTGCCCGGAGGCGTCCTGGGAGCCGTCGACCGGGCGCTTGTAGGCGCCACCGTCGTTGCCGACGTAGACGAAGCTCTTGCCGTGGTAGCTGCCGATCGCGACGCCGTGCTGGTCGGAGTGGGTGGTCTGACTGCAGTCGCCCGTCTGCTTGGCCGGGTCGATGTTCCAGCACGGGAAGGAGAAGTTCCAGTACGGGCCGACGGTCGACCAGCTGGTGCCGCCGTCCTTCGTCTCGTAGACCTCCTCAAGACCCGCGTACACGTGCTCCGCGTTCGCCGGGTCGACGGTCAGGAACTGGTTGTACCAGGCCTGCACGCCCGGCATGTATCCGCTGGTGGTGAGCGCCGAGCCGGCGGCGGCCAGACCCCGGTAGTCGGCGATCTTCGTCCACGGACCGGTGGGAGAACCGGACTTGGAGACGTAGATCCCCTCCAGGCCGCTGTCCGGGTTGGTGTTCAGCTGTTCCGGGGACTGGTCGATGGCGTAGTAGCGCGAGCCGTCGGCCGAGCGGGCGAAGGTGACGTTGCCGACGTTGTCCGGGTCGGCGGGCAGATCGCCCAGGCCGCTGGTGATCCGCGTCCAGGTGCCGTCGGAGCCCTTGGTGTAGAAGCCGTTGTAGTCGTCGCCGCTGCGCCAGCCGACCGCGAGGACCACCTTGGACGGGTTCTTGGGGTCGATCGCGATGTCGTTGGCGATGTTCTTGTACGCGGCCGAGGCGTCGTTCGCGAGGGAACCGCCGGGCAGATAGTCGGGGTTGGGCGCGAACTCCAGCTTCCAGGCACCGGTGAGCTTCTTCGTGGAGTGGCTCCACACGCCCTCGCTGGTCGCCGCCCACACCTTGCCGCCGCCGAAGCGCAGCTCGTGGATGGTGGTCGACTCCAGTTCGGCACCGCCGACCCGGCTGCGGGAGGCGAAGGTGCCGTGCCGCGGGTCGGACAGGACGTACACACCACTGCCGAGGTAGGCGTCCGCGTTGGTCGTCGCCTCGCCGGTGCCCAGCCACAACCGCCCCGCGCGGTCCAGCGCGAGTGCGCCGGTGGACTGCGAGGGCAGTTTGTCGCTGATGGGCCGCCAGCGGCCGCCTCCGGTACGCGAGCGCCACACTCCGCCGCCCGCGCTGCCCGCGTACACGTACCCGTCGTCGTCAGCGGCCATCGCGGCCATCCGGCCGGTCACATCGCCCGAGCCGCCGCTGGAGTTGGAGTCGTAGTCCCGGTAGCGCGGGTCGTCCGAGTTGTAGGGCAGGTCGGTGATGTTGCGCCACCTGCCGCCGGTGCTGGACAGGTGGGCCAGGTCGTTCCAGGCGGCTCCGTACGCGCCCGGTGCGACGACGCCGGGTGAGGTGCGGGCCTCCGCGTACTGGTCCGCGCCCTCGGCTATCTCGTCGGCCTCGTTGCCGTCGTCACCGCCGTCGTCCTGGGCCTTCGCTTCGGGTCTTGCGGCGCCCACCGACTGCGCCCGCTCGGCGGCGAGCCGGGCGAGCGCGCGGGCCCCGAAGGGACCGCTGTCCCGGCCGGACGCCGCACCGGCGGGTATCGCCACGAGTGCGGCGGATGCGGTGATGGCGCAGATCGTGAACCAACGTCTCTTGCGGGTCGGTGCTGACACCGGGACCTCCCCCAACGGGAACGTGTACAGCCGTCGGGGACGACCCGATCACCGCCGGCGGGTGACGTCCGACATTTGAGCATTCCTTGACCAGAACCTGTCACTTCGGATGGCCGGAAGGCGCCCGGTCCGTCACCCCGACGCCGGGGAATCCGGTCAGACCGCCGCGGTCCGCGGGCGGGCGACCGCCGGCACCGCACAGGCGAGGACCGCCGCGACGCCGCAGGCGACCAGCGGCGGGAGGTGGCGGTCGATCCGGAAGAGCGGGCGCGGCCGGTGGCCGAGCGCCTCGTACGGAACCAGCCAGACGAGGCGCTGGGAGGAACGTCCGAACCGCCGACCGTGATCCTTCGGGCCCGCTCCGGTCACCGCGGCGGACCGGCGGAGAGGAAGGGAGCCAGGAGCGCGAACAACGCGTCGGGACGGTCGAGGGGGATGCTGTGGCCGCAGTCCTGGAGGTGGTGCCCGAGCAGGTCATCGGCGATGGGGCGGAGTTGGCGTTCGAGCCCCCTGCCGACGGGCTGAGAGCCGACGGCCGTGGTGGGCATGGTCAGCCGAGCCGTCGCGACCGCGTCCCGGATCTGCTGCGCGCTGGTGGGCAGGGCCCGGTGATAGGAGAACGCGCAGCTCAGGGCCTCAGCCCCGGTGTACGCGTGGACGAAGGCCGCACGGATGTCGGCAGGTGCTCCTCGCCCGAGCGTCCCCGAGTCGAGGAACCAGTCGACGTACGGGGCCTCGTCGCCGGCCAGGACGGTCTCGGCGAGGCCGGGCACGGCGGTGCGCTTGGCGGAGCTGAAACGCCGGATGCCCGGTGTGTCGCAGAAGATGCTGTCCGTGACGCTGCGAAGCCTGACCCGCGACGGGCTGGTGTCGCGCCGGGTCGAACCGACCGTGCCGCCGCGGGTCTTCTACCGACTCACCGGACTCGGGCTGTCCCTGGAGGCCGCGCTTGCGGGACTGCGGACCTGGGCGGAGGAGCACATGGCCGAGATCGACCGCGCCAACGAAGCCGCCGCCGAGGAAGCCGATGAGGGGTAGGCAGGCCGGTCCCACGCTCAGTACTGGTGGCTGGGGTCCTCGATGTGGCGGTTGGGCACGTCGTTCCCCGGTGATCCGCGCATGGCTGCGTACCGCTGCGCAACGAGAAACGCGTCGGCGCCGGCATCGCCGTGGTGCCGCGCGTCGTTACCAGCCGAGCGCGTCCTCGTCGGCCCGCGCGTCCCGGGGCGGCGCGACCGGGGGTGCGTCGTGGCAGGTGAACCCGAGGCGGGTCAGTGCACGGCGCATCTCGAACGACGTGAAGTCCCGGCGGTTCTGTCTGGTGATCACTTCCCCGACCTGCATCACGGGGTAGATGCGACCCTCGATGGTCACGGACACACCGGTGACGGGTTCGGGCCGGATGCCGTTCATCGACTGCTCGACCTCGCTCTTGGTCAGGTCGAAGGGGAAACGGGCGATGACACAGCGCATGGATGCCTCCGCAGGGGTGAGGGAGAACGTCGGGGAACGGCTCTGGAGAGGCCGGACGCGCGGCGGCGGCCGGTCGGAAGGGGTCAGGGGGTGAGCGCGAGCACGCCCAAGGCGTAGCCGTGGTCGTCGACCACGGGGGAAACGTTCAGTATCCGTACCCGCATGGCGGCTTCCGCGTCACCGAGTGCGGCCGCCGACGCGGTGAAGGGGCCGCGGTCGAGCGGGATGTCCCGCAGCCGGGTGCGGTCGCTGAACCAGGAGCCGCCACGGTGGGCGGTGAGCTGGGCCCGGGTGACCAGTCCCGCGCACCGCCCGTCCTCGTCCTGGAGGAGCAGGTGCGGGACGCGAGCCCCGATGAGCACGGACAGGGCCACGTCGACCGCCATGTGGTCGTCGACCTGTGGCCCGGGGGCGTGGAGCATGGCGTCGCGCGCGGTCAGACCGGTGCCGTCGGCCCGGCCGGACCGGTGTGCTCGGGGCAGAACCGTCGTCATCGGCGGAATCGATGTCATGGGCGTCATGGGCGTCCTCGGCGTACTCGGCGTACTCGGCGTCAAGGGCTTCTCCTCTTCGTCGGGGCGGGCAGGAGGGCGGCGTGTCGACCCGGGTACCGGGTGCGGGGAGCGGGGCGCCTTCCCCGTGGCCGGGCTATGTGGTCGGCCCGGGGGCGGAGCGCCGGGCTCGGGCCGCGGCCCGGCCGTTCCCGCCCCGTCCGGGGACGCGTTCCCTGCGGTCACGGCCGGCGGATCCCCTGGCCTCGCGCCGTTCGGCGTCCGGCGCGCGGACGGTGACCGGCACGCCGGACGGGGTCCGGGCTCCGGTGATGGCGTGCAGTTCGGCCGCGCCGGGGCGGACCAGGGCCGTGCGCGGGGTGATGCCGGCGTCGGCCATCAGGCGGTCCACCGCTCGGCGCTGGTGCGGCAGGACGAGGGTGACGACGGTGCCGGACTCGCCGGCCCGGGCGGTACGGCCGCCGCGGTGCAGGTAGTCCTTGTGGTCGCCGGGAGGGTCGACGTTGACGACCAGGTCGAGGTGGTCGACGTGGATTCCGCGGGCCGCGACGTTGGTGGCCACCAGGGCCGTGACGTGGCCGTCCTTGAACCGGGCCAGCGTCCGGTTGCGCTGCGGCTGGGACTTGCCGCCGTGCAGGGCCGAGGCGCGCACTCCGACGGACAGCAGGTGCTCGGTCAGCCGGTCGACCGCGTGCTTGGTGTCCAGGAACATGATCAAGCGGCCGTCGCGGGCTGCGATCTCGGTCACGGTGGTGTCCTTGTCGGCGCCGCGCACGTGCAGCAGGTGGTGCGCCATGGTGGTGACGCTGCCCGCCGGCGGGTCGACCGAGTGCACCACGGGGTCGTGAAGATAGCGGCGCACCAGGAGGTCGATGTCACCGTCCAGGGTGGCCGAGAACAGCAACCGCTGCCCACCCGACGGGACCTGGTCGAGGAGCCTGGTCACCTGCGGCATGAAGCCCATGTCGGCCATCTGGTCGGCCTCGTCGAGGACGGTGACGGCTACCTGGTCCAGTCGGCAGTCCCCCCGCTCGATGAGGTCCTTGAGGCGGCCGGGCGTCGCGACGACGACCTCGGCCGCGCCGCGCAGAGCACTCGCCTGGCGGCCGATCGACATGCCGCCCACCACGGTGGCGAGCCGCAGCCGCAGGGCGCGGGCGTAGGGCGCGAGCGCGTCGGTGACCTGCTGGGCCAGTTCCCGGGTGGGGACGAGGACGAGGGCGAGCGGCTGCCGGGGCTGGGCGCGCTGCCCTTCGAGACGGGCCAGCACCGGCAGGCCGAAGGCGAGCGTCTTCCCCGAACCCGTACGGCCCCGGCCCAGCACGTCCCGGCCGGCGAGCGCGTTGGGCAGGGTGGCCGCCTGGATCGGGAAGGGCACGGTCACACCCTCGGCGCGGAGCGCGGCCAGCAGCCGTACGGGCATGTCCAGTTCGGCGAACGCCTCGACCGCGGGCAGCGGTTCGGTCAGGGTGACGGGCGGGGCGAATTCCTGTCGCCGTGCGGTGGGGTTCGCTCCCTGACGGCTCTTGGGCCCGGTGCCCGGACGAGGACCCTGGTGGCCCGTCTCCTGCGTGCGGAAACGGCTTCCGCGCGGGGAGCCTGCCGAGTGCGGGGCACTCCCGTTCACGCGGGAGCGACCGGAGGTGCCGGTGGTAGGACGGGTGCGGTTCAAGAAGGAACCTTCCTCGATACGGCGTATCGAGGAATTCCGTCCGACGGCGGGCGGCCGTTCGAGGAATCACAAGAATGAGCCGAAGAAAAAACGGAACGCCGGGGCTCTCGGTACCGAGGCCGCGACTGTCGTCAATCCGGAGACCCGAAGGCCCCGGAGACGCGCGGGAGACCCAGAGACCCCGAAGGCCCTGGAGATTCGGAAACCCCGGAAACCACGGACATCGGATCCAGGTGTCGGGGTGTGCGGGTAACGCAATGGCTGGGGCCCGCACCCCAGGAGCGCGGGCCCCAGCCATGTGATGCGCGAGCCACTGGCTCGCGACGCTGCGCGTCAGTCTCAGGCAGCTACGATGTTCTCGGCCTGCGGACCCTTCGGGCCCTGGGTGACGTCGAAGCTGACCTTCTGGCCTTCCTGAAGCTCGCGGAAGCCGCCGTTGCTGATGATGTTCGAGTAGTGCGCGAACACATCAGCGCCACCGCCGTCCTGCGCGATGAAACCGAAGCCCTTTTCCGCGTTGAACCACTTCACGGTGCCAGATGCCATATTGAATCTCCCTCGGGGGGCATTATCGGACCCGCACTTTACGGGGCCGAGTCGCCGCTGTGATCACCCCTCCGGAAAGATCCGGAAAGCTATGCAAAGAAAAAACCTCTGGTAACCAAAACTGCAACGGCTATCACGCTAACACAGCCGGGGAGGAACCGGCCATACGCTTTCGGGTCGACCAGGTAATTCTCTTCCCGCCGGAGCCGGTATTTCTGCAGCGGCGGGACTAGATATTCGCGTCGCCCTCGTCCAGCTTCCGGCGTATTTCGCGGTTCAGCCGGAGGGCGTCGTCCAGTTGGTCCTCAAGGGAGATGATGCGGCACGCGGCCTCGATGGGCGTGCCCTGGCCGACCAGCTCGCGGGCACGGGCGGCGACGAGCAACTGGCGGCGGGAGTACCGGCGGTGTCCGCCGTCCGAGCGCAGGGGGGTGATCAGCCCGGCCTCACCGACGGCTCTCAGGAAGGCGGGGGTGGTGCCGAGCACGTCGGCGGCCCGGCCCATGGTGTAGGCGGGGTAGTCGTCATCGTCGAGGTTGCCGATGACGGGGTCGTTCTCGGCGGGCATGACACCTTCGTTCCGGGAGCTCTGCGGAGGACTCAGAGTGGGTGACACCCGTACTCCGAAGGAATCAGCACCATCTGCGTCGTCGCCACAACCCTATCCGCGGCGGGCGCGGACATGTGGACCCGCCGTGACAGATTTCCTTCGGGGCGATTCGGTGTCCGGCCGCCGGCTTCCCGTGCCGGGCCCGGCGAGCCGCCGGACTCGTCACCCGCCGGCGATGACGGCCCCGCTTCGGGGGCGGGGCACCGGCGCGTCGGTGCCATGGACGCGCTGGAACAGCTCTCACCACTCGTCCGGCACCAGCCGCTCAACGACCGATGCCACGACCGACGGCGCACCGAGCCGCATGAGACGACGTCCTATTCGTGGTCGGTGGAGAGGGCGATGTGCCGGGCGGCGTCCATGTCCTTGCGGAAGGCGTCCAGTTCGGCGTCGAAGGCTTGCGGGGTGTCGGCTCCGAGCGGGAGGCGCAGGGGCGGTTCGGGGGCGGCGGCCGTCTCGACGACGGCGCGCGCGGCCCTCGCCGGGTCGCCGGGCTGGGCGTGGTGCAGGCTCGCGGCGGCTGTGCGCATCGCGCCGACGGTGGGCGCGTAGTCGTCGACGGTGGGCGCGTAGTCGTCGACGGTCCCGGGGCCGGTGCGCAGGTTGGCGGGTCGAGGAAGTCGGTGCGGAAGAAGCCCGGTTCCACGAGCGTGACGTGGATGCCCAGCGGACGTGGTGCCCGCGCTGGAGGAGGAGTTCGGTGGTGTGGCCGCCGGTCCTTGAGCAAGATGCGCGAGCGCGGCGAGCTGCGGCCGGAAGCCGACCCGGCCGCGCTCGCCCACCTGCTCACCGCCGCGTTCCAGGGCGGAGCCCTCCTGGACCAGGCGGCCGAGGACAGCACCCCGCTGCGCGACGCACTGCACGGCGCCCTGGCCTACATCGAATCCTTCGCCGCGGAGGGCTGAACCGCTCGGCACCGCCGGACGCCCGGCGGCAGGAGATGAGAGAGCACGCAGCCCGGTGAGTCCGCAGCGGGAACCGGACGGCACCCGCCCGCTCGCCGCGAAACTCCAGGACCACCGGCTGGACCGTCGGCCCCCGAACGAGGTCGAGCGCCATGGTGGGCAGGTCCCAGGTGGCCGCGCGGGGTGGAAAGGCTGCCGTCGTATCCGCTGTTTCGCAGATCCCCTTCGTGCCGTGCGCCGGTCGCCGGGAAAACAGCGTCGGGGCGGCAACCTTTTCGTCCTCTGCGGCAACTGGGAGCCGGAAGGCCGACTCGAACCACCGGAGGGACGGGCATGAGGGCAACGAAACACGCCGCGCCGCGACCGTGGCCAAGGCGCGGGGTCACCGGCATCCACGGGGAGCGGCTGACCGTCGACGGCACCGCCGTACAGCCGGACGTCGCGCAGCCGGCCGGCGTCCAGTTCGTCCGGCATTGACCAGCCCGCCGGCCGGCCTTCACCGGCCCGGAACCGAGCACGACCGCCGTTCGGATCCCGGGCTGGGCACTGTTACGCTGCGCCCCCATTGTTAAACGCGCAACTAATGCGCACCTCATTGCCAGGAGAGGGCGGGGGATGCTCCTCGATGACGCGGCCGCGGAGTTCCACGAATTCTTCGAACGCCACTATGCCGAGCTCGCCCGTCTGGCATACCTCCTGACCGGCGAGACCGACGCGGCGGACGACCTCGCGGCGGACGCCCTGGTCGCCTTGTGGCAACGCTGGGACCGGTTGCGGCAGGCCGACCACCCGCTCGCCTACGCCCGCGGTGTGGTGGCCAACCTGGCGCGGGGACGGATCCGCAGCGCGGTGCGCGAGCGACTCAGGATCACGCTGTTCTGGTCCCGCAGCCCCGAGAACGTGGAGGGGCCGGACATGGCGGCCGTGCTGGACGTCCGCGCGGCGCTCGCCCGGCTGCCGTTCCGCAAGCGGGCCTGCGTGGTGCTCCGGCACGCCTTCGACCTGTCGGAGAAGGACACGGCGGCGGCACTGGGCATATCGGTCGGTACGGTGAAGAGCCAGACCTCGAAGGGGATGGCCGAGCTGGAAAGGATACTGGGCGCGCGAGCGGTCGGGGACCTGGTGGCAGGGAGGAGGAACCGGTGAATGAGGAGATCGCCCGTCGGCTGCGCGAGGCCGCCGAGGCCCACCGGCCCGACCGTGCGAGGATGCTGGCCCGGGTGCAACGCGGCATGGCCGGCCCCGCCGTCCGTCACCGCGCGCGGCCGTTCGCGAGGTCCGGGACCAGGGTCGCGCTCGCCGGGCTCGCCGCCACCGGCATCCTGGCGACCGGCGGCCTCGCCGTCGCCGCCATCGTCGCGAAATCGTCGCCGTCGGCCACCGTGACCACGCCTGCCACCCCCTCCCCGACCGTCAGCTCCCCGCGCCCGGCGCCAGGCCGCCACACCCCCGTCGCGCCGGCCCCGGCCATCACCCCCGGCAGCACGCGCCCGGCTCCGCCTGCCGCCAGTCCGTCGCCGACCGCCGACACGAGCCGGAACGGGCCGCTGTCGTCGGCCGGCTCGGTGGACCCGCACAGCACCGTCTACTGGACGCAGAGCAACCTCGCCCTCAGGACGACCCAGCCGCTCACCTCGCTCACGGTCGAGATGCGGATCGTGCAGACCGGCGGGGTGAAGACCACCGGCACCTGGCAGACCCTGCCGAGTGATGACTTCACCGTCACCACTCAGGAGGCCGGCGGCACGCTGGTCTACCGCTGGGTCCTCAAGCCGGGCCTGACCGTGCCGGCCGGGAGCCACGAGTTCGCCGCCCAGTTCAACAACGGCGCCGGCGTGCGCGGCGCCGGGGGCGACGGCTACCGCGTCGACGCGCAGGGTTCGGGCGGCTCCGCGTCGGTCCGGGGAGGGTTCGTCCCGACCCGGTGAACGCCGGTGCGGCAAGGGGAGGAGCCACGGGGACCTGGTTCGCACCCATCCCACGACCGTCGACCCCTGCGACCTCCACGGTGATCGCGACCGGATGGAGGTGCCTGGCCGCGAAGTCCGCAGCCCGATGAAGAGGGCGAATGCACGGACGAATGCGCCCCCATCGAGGAGATGGGGGCGCATTTCGTCATCCGCGCCTACTTGAGCGCTGTACCGCCCGAGTTGTGATAGGCGATCGTCTGTCGGATCAGGTTTCCGCCGTCGGACTCGGGCGTGGTCTGTTCCTGCTGCCCTGCGCCGAAGAGCAGCCCGGCGACATGGGCGTTCGCCACCTGGTTCATGTGCGCGAAGAACCAGTCCACCTTGTCGTCCTTGTAATGGTTGAGGGTGTTGTTCTGCGCCATGTTGCCCACGGGGATCTGCCACAGGACCACCGGCCTGCCCACGGACTCGGCCATCGTCTTGTAGAACTGCAGCGCCGCGGCGGCCTTCTGGTCGGTCCAGAAGTGGTCACTGCCACCGTGGGCCGGCTGTGCGTACCAGCCCGCGTCGCGGTCCGACACGTCGGTGACCAGGAAGTCGGCGTCCCGTGCCCCGAGGTTCGCGTAGTCCTTGACGCATGCCTGTGTGTCGGTCTGCCAGTCGAAGCAGGAAAGGTGCAGCCCCACGGCGGTGTTCGGCGCGTACTTGTGCGCCATCGAGATCAGGCAGCGGGCGAGTCCGGCGGCGCTGTTCTCCTGCGATCCGCAATCCGTCGGATTCGCGCCCGAGACCCGTGCGGGAACCTGGTGCGGATTGCCGAGCGACCGGACGTAGCCCCAGAAGTCGGGCTCGAGGTCGATCGCGTCGTGCGACGTGCCGATCTTCTGGAGGAAGAACCGGTAGTCGTTCAGGTACCGGGTGAGCAGGTCGAGCCGGTCGATGGCCTTGACCTCGCCCGGACCGTCGCCCTGGCCCGCCGCGTCCCCGAGGTCGCGCAACGAGTACCAGGTCCAGAGCATCTTCTGCGGACGCGGGCTGCCCTTGTACGTCGCCTGGGCCGCCACGCTGTCCCGCCAGGTCACGTACGTGCCGGGCGCCGTGGTGCTGCCGTTCCAGCAGCCCCACCAGCCCGACCAATCGTCGTGGCAGCGCGCTGCCGAGTAGTAGTCCGACGAGGGCGCGGGCTGGCTGTGCACATAGGCGTACCGCACGTCGAACGGCGCGGCGGCCGCCGAGGCGTCGGACATCGAGCCGCCGATGAGCACCGTGCTGCTGCCCATGAAACGTGTCGTCGAGCTGCCGCCACCGGCCACGGGAGTCGGCGTGGACGACGGCGCGGACGACGGGTGCGAGCTGCTCGGAGCCGGGCTGGGGGGAACGCTGCCGCTCGGCGCGGTGGGCGTACCGGAGCCGCCGACGCTCCCGGCCGGGACGAGCTGCCACTGCTGATCGGCGCCGCCCCGGTCGCGGTTCTGCACGACACCGCTCCCGTTGGCTTTGGCGGCGTTGCGGACGTCGACGGCCAAGCCACTGAAGCGGTTGACCAAACGCACGTAGCCGTCCGGCGACTTCGCCAGTTTGAACTGCTGGTTGGTGCCGTTCAGGTCTTTCCACTGCACGATGGCGGAGCCGGCGGTCTTCGACCAGCCGAGGTCGTCCAGCACCTTGCCGGAGTTCCGGTTCTGCAGCCGGTAGTACCCGTCCCCCGCGTCGATGAACCGCCACTGCTGGTTGGCGCCGCCGTGACGGCTCCACTGCACCACCGCGGCGCCGTCGTTCGTGGCGGAAGCGCGGTCGTCCAGCACCTTGCCGCTGTTGCGGTTGACCAGCACGTACCACTTGTTCAGGTCCAGGGTCTGCTGCGCCGAAGCCTGGCTGACCACGACAGCCGAACCGGCCACGACGACCGTGACGAGGCCTGCCCAGAAACCCCGACGTGCGAGCAACCGACGGCCACGGTGCTTCGGACGACCACCGCGGGCGTGGCCGTCGGCGTGGGACGCGACCGATGAGGGGGGCGGGCTGGAGACATGTCTGGGCTGTCTTCCAAGGGGCATGCCTGTGCTCTCTTTCAACCGTGCATCTGACCGGACCACTTGGCCGGACAACGCTGAGTGGTCCGAGAGGCCGAAAAGGTTGCCGCGAAGAGCCACAGAATTTTTTTCGCCTTGCCCGCTTCCCGTTCGCCGCGGAGCACGGCACGGCCGACGCCGGCGGACCACGTCCAACACCGAAGTGCGGGGCCCGGGTTCCCCGCGGTGAGCGCGAAGGTTCCGTGACCGGTGGGCGTGGCCCGGTGTCGGCGTCAGGGAATTCGGGCCTCGGCGGCGTCGCGGAGGAGTCCGGCGAAGGTGAGGGCGGCGGGGGTGAGGGAGTGGTCGGCCATGCGAACCAGGAGGATGCGGCGGATGGGTGCCGGCGGCTGGAGGGGCAGGGCGTTCACGCCGGGTCGGATGCCCTCCAGGGCCAGGGTGGGGGCGAGGGCGACGCCGATGCCGGCCGCGACCATGGCCTGGGCCTCCTGGTAGTCGTGGGCCTCGTAGGCGATGTGGGGCTCGAAGCCGACGTCGCGGCAGCCGCGCACGAGGGCTTCGGCCACCGGGTGATGGTCGGCGCGGGTGATCCAGGGGTCGTGTGCGAAGTCGGCGAGTGAGGCGGCGTCGCGGCCGGCGAGTGGATGGTGGTCGCTGACGAGAAGGGCCGGCGGGTCGTCGAGGAGTGGGGTGATGACAATGTCCTCGCGGTCGATCCGGCTCCAGTCGTAGTCCCACATGAGGGACATCTCGATCTCCCGGTTCTCCAGCATCGTCCAGAGCCCGGCGATGCGGGCGCTGCGGACGGTCAGCCGTACGTCGGGGTGCGCGTCCCGGAAGGCGATCACGGCCTGTGGCAGGAGCGAGGCGCCGACGGTGGGGAAGGTGCCGATGCGCAGGGTGCCCGCGCGCAGGCCGGCGTAGTCGGCGAGTTCGTTCTCCGCTGCCTGCAGTTCGCGTTCGATCCGTTGCCCTCGTTCGGCCAGCGCCCGTCCGGCGTCGGTGAGGGTGACGCCCCGGGCGTGGCGTTCCAGCAGGGGCTGTCCCGCTTCCGTTTCCAGGCGGCTGATCTGCTGCGACACCGCCGACGGGGTGTAGTTGAGGGCGCGGGCCGTCGCGGTCACCGAGCCGCGCCGGGCGACCTCCGTGAAGAGCAGGATGCGCCGGACATCGAGCACGCCGCCACCTCCAGCGTTCACTTCACCTTAATAGCCATACACATTTCCGAGATTGTACTTCACGCTGCCGTAACCCACCGTGGAGGACACCACGCACGGCGGGACCGTCGGCGGGCTTCCCCTTCCCTGGCTGTGAGGAGTCGGTTGTGCTGCGTCTGCAGGGCGAGATGATCCGCGGAGGAACCAGCAAGTGCTGGATCTTCGACCAGCGCGACGTGGCCGCCACGGGCGTGGACGTCGATGCCCTCCTGCTCGCCGCCTTCAACGCCGCCGACCCCCGCCAGATCGACGGCGTGGGCGGCGCCTCCTCCACCACCTCCAAGGCCGCCGTCGTTCAGGCGTCGACCCAGCCCGGTGTGGATGTCGAGTACGCCTTCGCACAGGTCGGTATCGGCGACGAGCGCGTGGAGTGGGCCAGCAACTGCGGCAACTGCGCCACCGCCGTGGCCCTGTACGCCGTCCACCACCGGCTCGTGCCGATCACGTCGGACACCACCACCGTCCGCATGCTCAACGTCAACACCGGGGCCCGCCTCACCGGCACCATCCCCACCCCCGCGGGCGTGGCCCCGGAGGAGGGCACGGCCGTGGTCCCGGGTACCTCGGCGCCGGGCGTGCCGGTCCTGCTCGGGTTCGAGGACCCGGCGGGCTCGACGACCGGCCGCGCGCTGCCGACCGGCCGGGCACTGGACGAGCTGACCGGCCCGGACGGCCTTGTCGAGGCATCCCTGGTGGACGCCGGCGCTCCGGCCGCGCTGTTCGAGGCCAAGGCGTTCGGCCTCGACGGCACGGAGTCCCTCACCGCGTTCGCCTCCGCAGTGCCCGCGCTGACCCTGCTGCGCCGCCAGGCGGCGCTGGCCATGGGCCTGGCCCGCGAGGGCGATCCGGTCAGCCACGCGGTGCCGAAGGTGGGCGTCGTCGCCCGTCCCGCGCCCTATCGCACGACACAGGGCATCCTCGTCAACCAGGACGAGTACGACCTGGCCGTGCGCATGGTCTCCATGCACGCCCCGCACCCGGCGATCGGCCTGACCTCCGCCGTGGCCCTGGCCACGGCCGCCACCACCCCCGGCACCCTCGCCCACCGCGTGGCCCGGCAGACCGCCGACGGCACGCTGCGCCTGGGCACCCCCGCCGGCGTGATCACCACCCAAGCCGTCCCCGCACCGGACGGCGCGTCCCCCACGGTGCTGCTGCACCGCGCCGCCCGGCGTATCGCCCGAGCCGAACTCCTCGTTCCCGTCCTGGAAGGACGCCCCGTATGAGCCGCAACGACGCCGCCCCGGGTACCGTCACCCCACCACCGGGCCGCATCCGCCGGATGCTGTCCCACCTGTACGTCCAGTGCCTGATCGCCGTCCTCCTCGGCGCCGCCGTGGGCGGGCTGTGGCCGTCCGTCGGCGCCGACCTCAAACCGCTCGGCGACGGCTTCATCGCGCTGGTGAAGATGTTCATCGCACCGGTCATCTTCTGCACGGTCGTCCACGGCATCGCCTCCATGGGCAACGCCCGCGCGGTCGGCCGCGTGAGCCTGAAGGCCCTGGTCTACTTCGAGGTACTGACCACCGTGGCCATGGCGATCGGTCTGGTCGTCGTCAACGTCGTCAAACCCGGCAGCGGTCTGCACATCGACCTCTCGACCCTGTCCACCAAGGGCCTGCCGCCGGAGGCGACCACGGCCCACGAGGGCTTCGCCGCCTTCCTCCTCGCCACCATCCCGGCCACCCTGGTCAGCGCCCTGACCGGCAACGAGATCCTGCCCGTGCTGCTGGTGTCGGTGCTGTTCGGCTTCGGCCTGCACGCCAGCGGAGAGGCCGGCCTGGGCATCGCCCGGGGTGTCGAGAAGTTCTCCACGGTCCTGTTCACGCTCATCCGCTGGATCATGCGGCTGGCCCCCGTCGGCGCGTTCGGCTCGATGGCCTTCACCATCGGCCACTACGGCCTGGGTACCCTGCGCCATCTGGCGCTGCTGGTCGGCTCGTTCTGGCTGACCGCCCTCTTCTTCGTCCTGGTCGTCCTCGGGACCGTGATGCGCCTGAACGGACTGCGGCTGCTGCCCTTCCTGCGCTACATCAAGGAAGAACTGCTGATCGTCCTGGGCACCTCCTCCACCGAGCCCGTCCTGCCGCGCATGATGGCCAAGCTCCAGCACGCGGGCGCCTCGAAACCGGTCGTCGGCATCACGCTGCCCGCCGGGTACTCCTTCAACCTCGACGGCACCGCCATCTACCTGACCATGGGCTCGGTCTTCCTCGCCCAGGCTCTCGGCATCGACCTCAGCCTCACCCAGCAACTGGGCATGCTCGCCGTCATGCTGCTCACCTCCAAGGGCGCCGCGGGCGTCACCGGCTCCGGCTTCATCGCGCTGGCCGCCACCCTCAGCGCCGTGCCGCACGTCCCGCCCGCCGCCCTCGCGCTGATCTTCGGCGTCGACCGGTTCATGTCCGAAGCCCGCGCCCTGACCAGCCTGGTCGGCAACGGCGTCGCCACTCTGGCCGTCGCCCGCTGGGAGGGCGAGCTGGACGAGGACCGCGCCAAGGCCGTCCTGCGCGGAGAGATCCCCTACGCCCCCACCCCGGCTCCCTCCGCGGTGACAGCCGAGCCCGACCCGACGCAGACACCGGTACCGGCCCACGCCCCCGTCCCCGCCGCAACCTGACCGCCAAGCGGACGGCCGTCCGCACCGCGACGCCGGTCGACGTGGCCTCCGGCAGCCCCGGCCTTGTCGATCCCCACGTGCACGAGGCAGTCGCCAAGGCCACGGCGGGCGAGTCCACGGAGCGATGAGGCGGGCCCGGCGGGCAGGCAGCTCGGGCTCGTCCGCCGCGCGCCGCTTCTGGTAGCTGCTTCCGTCCTGTCGCAACGGCGGCCCCTGGTGGGCCGCCGTTGGCGTACGCCGGGTTGGCCCTCTTCGTACTTGCCGGCTGCGGTCGACCGCGATCGAACTCGACGGCCGACCCGCCGCCCGGCTGTACCCCCGGCCGAGGCCGGCAGCGCGCCGGACACAACCGCTCAGGCTGTACGCCACGGGCACAGCGCCGGGCGGGAGACGGGGAACGCGTCTGCGTCGTCGCTTCCACACGCCGGATGCCTGGGCGCCTGCGGCTCCCCAACGGTGCGCATCGAACCGGGTGACGCCACTCTGACGTGCGCTCTCCGCTCGGGAGAGTCTCTTCCCTCGTCTCGGCGGCTACTTGTTCTTGCCGTTGCCCCGCCCGCCGTTCGCCCGGCCGTTGCCGGCAGCGGCGGTGGCGCCTGCTGTGGCGGCGGAGTTCCCGGCACTCTTGCCGGACTTGCCCGAACCGGTCGAGCGGCTCGGCTTGGCCGTCGCGGCTGCCAGCTGTTCGGCGCAGTAGGCGGCCACCTTGTCCGTACCGCCGGCTGCCGCGATCAGCCGTTTCCAGGCCGTCGCGTCGAGCGCCTTGCCGTGGCCCTGGACCTGGTCGTAGGCGCGGCAGTGGGCTTCGGTTTCCTGGTCGGTCGCGGGCCGGTCCGTCGGCCGACCCTTGCCTGAGGACGGCGCCGAGGCCGCACCGCCCGGCCGGTTCGGGGCGGTCGCCGAGGGATTCGGTGTTCCCCGGCCGTGTCCGGCGCCCTCGGTGGAGGAGCCGACGGAACCGATGGCCGCGACCGCCACACCACCCAGGGCGAGGCTGGCGCAGACCACGCCGAACGTCAGCCTGACCGGGCGCCGCACCCGCCGCTCGGCCGCCGGCCGCCAGTCGTCCCGGCGCCGGGTAGATACGCGATACGCGCCCGCCGCGTGGGCGGCCCGGAACGCGGCCACGGCCTGCCGCTCGCCCTGGGGTCCGTGATCGTCCGCACGGACGGCTGCGGCCAGTGCCGCCTCAAGCGCCGTGTCGTCACCCGCATCCCGAGGATCCGACAGGGTGCCGCCGGGCCGCACACGTCGACGGCCCCTCAGCCCGTCGCCGCTCAGCCGTTCACCCATGTCCGTTTCCGTTCCTGTCCGACCGCTTCGATTCGTCCCCTGTGCCGGCTCCGACGCCTGCCTGCCGATCTTGTCGCGGTTGTCGTTCATGTCGACTCCCCCAGCGTGCGGGAAGCCACATCCGTCACACTCTCCTCCGCCTCGCCGCCGATCCCGAGCTGACGGGCAAGGCGTTTCAGGCCCCGGTGGGCGGCCGTGCGCACCGCACCCGGCCGCTTGCCGAGGACGCGCGCGGCGGACGGACCGTCCAGACCGACCACGACCCGCAGCAGCACGGCCTCGCACTGGTCCCGCGGCAGCCCGCGGATCAACTCCAGAGCCCACTCCGTGGAGAGGGACTCGAGGGCCTGCTCATGCGTGTTGTGCGGGCCGGCCAGATCCAGTACGTCCTGGTCGGTGCCGCCGGCCTGGGGCCGCACCCGCCGCCGACGCAGGTGATCCAGTGCCCGGTGCCGGGCGATGGTCGCGGTCCAGCCGCGAAAGCCCGCGCCGTCCCCTTTGAACCGCCCGAGGTCGCGGGCTATCTCCAGCCAGGCGTCGGACGCCACGTCCTCCGCGTCGTCGCCGACGACACCCCGCAGGTAGCCCAGAAGGCCCGGCTGCACGATCCGGTAGAGGACCGCGAAGGCTCCCTCGTCGCCGTCCTGGGCGCGCGCGACCGCCGCGCCCAGCTCCCCGTCGTACTCCTGCACGCGCCGGGTTTGCCGCACCTGGCCCAAGTTTGCCCTCGTTCGCACGGATCACAACCGAATTCCCACCGTCCGCCGCGCTCCGGTCGCACCGACGGCCCTACGACAACCAGCGCGCGCTCTCACAAAAACGTCACAACGCTCAGGAGCACTGTCCGGTATCACCCGTCTCCCAGCGCTCAGCCGCGGGATTCGGCAGACGCCACCGCGACGCAGCGGAACTGGTGCTGTCCGCCCCGGCAGCAGCGATCCTCACCGGTGACGGCGCCGCAGCCCCGCCCCCGGCCCCCTCTCCGCACCGTTCACAACTCCCCCCCGTGAGCGGCGCGGAGAGGACCGGACAGACCTGCGGCGGGCGGTCGCTCCGCCCCGGCACCGTTGGGGCGCGTGATGCTTCGGCGCTCTGGTGCGCTCCCCCTGTCATGAGTACGTACCTCCGTCTGCGAGCGGTGCCGGCCCCGGCACTGCGCAACAGTCCGGCTTGGCTGGAGCGACTTTTCGCGAGCGATGCGGAGGCCCTCCAGCACCGCGCCGGCCGGTGCGGCCGGTGCCCCGACGAGGTCCTGGACGTGTGCTCTCCGAACCAGGAGCGCATCTACACCGGCGCTCCGCCGGACGCGCCGGGGAGCCGGCCGCAGGCCCAGGTGGTGCTCGGCGGCTGCCCCGTGCTCCGCACCGACCGGCGCGAGCCGCCGTTGCTGGTCCTCACGGCGGCCCAGACCCGCCGGGTGGCCGGATTCCTGGAGCACGCCGACTTCGACGCGCTGTGGGACCTTGCCCGGGACCGGCTGCTGCCCGCCTACGGCGGGATGCCCGCGGAGCCCGAGACGTCTCGCGCGTTCGCCATGACGCACCGGGAGCTGCGGGCCTTCTACGCGCACGCGGCCCAATGTGGGAAAGCGGTGGTGAAGCGCCGTTCCCGGGTGTGAGGAGTCGCGATCCAGGACGGGCGGGGAAGCGCCGTGAGGCGGGACCTGCCGACACCCGGAGCTGGACTTGTGCCTGTGCGGGGCGGGAGGTGTAACAGTTTCGGCCCGCCGCGCTCTCTCCATGCGGACGACCACGTCGGTCGGCTTGGAGGGAGGCGGGACTCGTGCAGTGGACGGGCGACGACGGCGCAGGGTACGGCGAGGAGCCGCCCACCGGCCGCGGGTACGGGTACGGGTATGCGTACGCCCACGGTCACGAGGCCACCGGCGGCACTACCGTCGACACGGCCACGGCGGAGCCGGAGCCCTGGGCCGCCGGTGCACCGGTGCTCGTCGCCGGGCCGGACCGCCTCGCCGGGGCGGAGTGGGACTCTCCGCACGGTGACGTCATCACCGTGCTGCCCACGGACCGCGACGAGTCCGGCCGTCCCGCACCGGAGCCGGACATGCCGGACATGCCGGAGAACGATCCGGCGCGCCCCGTCTTCGTGGACGCCTCGGGGCGCCGCCAGCGGCGCGTGCGGCGTGCCGCACGACTGCTGCTGATCCCCGCGGCCATCTATGTCGCCCTGCTGGTCAGCGCGTTGCTGGGCGGCCCCACCATCAGCGCGCCGTTCGTCCCGCTGCCCGACACGACGCATCCGGCCACGCCCCGCGCGACCACACCCGGCTCCCCCGCCGACACGGATCACGGTCACCCGGTGCGGAGCACGGACTCCGACGCGGCGGACCAGGACGCCCGTCCCACCGCGCCGCAGACGGCCTCCGGCCGGACCGGCGGGCAGGCGGCCGCGACCACCCCCGCGGCCACGTCCGCCCCCACCGCGACGCACGCCGCGACCACGACCGCGACTCCCACCACCAGCGCCGCTGCCGGTGCCGGTGCCGCCGGCACCGAAGCACCCTCCGCCAAGGGGCGTGCCAACGCCGCGTCCCACAAGCCCGTGAAGTGACCCGAGGCCCCGACGTGACAGATCCGACCGATCACCCGCCCCGCACCGCGGTGCCCCGCACCGCCGCCGAGCCCCGCCTCCGCGGCCGCACCCGCCGAGTCACCCCCCGCACCCACTGGCTGCTGCTGTGCGTGCTCGTGGTGACCCTGTCCGCGGCCCTCCTGCTGCAGGGCTACACCCACCACATGTTCGGGATCACCTCGGACGACGTGACCGGTCCCCCCGGCCGTGCCGACGCGGTACCCGGCCAGGTCGCCCGCGGCGGCCCCGTGATCGCGGGCGCCGCCGGCTCCCCGCACACCGCCCGCCCGAAGACCCGTACCATCGCCCTCACCTTCGACGACGGCCCCGACCCGGTCTGGACCCCGCGCATCCTCGACGTCCTGCGCCGCAACCACGTGCACGCGACCTTCTTCGTCGTCGGCACCCAGGTCGTCGCCCACCCGGCGCTGGTCCGCCGGATCGTCGCCGAGGGCCACCAGATCGGCATCCACACCTTCACCCACCCCGACCTCTCCCGCCTCGCCCCGTGGCAGCGCTCCCTGGAGCTGCGCGAGACCCAGCTCGCGGTGGCCGGCGCGGCCGGCGTCACCACCGCGCTGCTCAGACCGCCGTACTCCTCGGAGAACGACGCCCTGGACGACGCCGGCTGGTCCGTCCTCGAACAGGCCGACAGGGCCGGGTACGTCACGGTGCTCTCCACCCTGGACGCCGAGGACTGGCAGCGCCCCGGCACCGCCCGCGTCCTCGCGAACGCGACACCGCACGGCAAGGCCGGGCAGATCGTGCTGATGCACGACGCCGGAGGCGACCGCTCCCAGACCGTCGCCGCCCTGGACACCCTCATCCCCCGGCTCAAGGCACAGGGCTTCCGGTTCACGACGGTCGGCTCCGCGGTCGGCATGACCGATCCCGTCCGGACGGCCGGACTGGGCGACCACCTCCAGGGCGTCGCTCTCATCAAGATGCTGCAACTCGGCGACGGGACCATCCGGCTGCTCGGCGTGCTGATGTACGCGGCCGGGGCGGTCAGCGTGCTGCGCGCGGCCGTCGTACTGGTCGCGGCCCGCCGGCACCACCGGCTGCGGACCGGGCGCCGGGCCAGGCCATGGGGACCACCGGTGACCGAACCGGTCAGCGTCGTCGTCCCGGCGTACAACGAGAGCGCCGGAATCGAGGCGGCCGTTCGCTCCCTGGTCGCCTCGGACCACCCGGTGGAGATCATCGTGGTGGACGACGGCTCCACCGACGGCACCGCCGATCTCGTCGAGTCCCTGCGGCTGCCGGGTGTGCGGGTGATCCGGCAGCGGAACGCGGGCAAGCCCGCCGCGCTCAACACCGGCCTGGCCGCTGCCACCTGCGAGCTGGTGGTCATGGTCGACGGCGACACCGTCTTCGAACACGACGCCGTCCGCACGATCGTGCAGCCCTTCGCCGACCCCGCTGTGGGTGCCGTCTCCGGTAACGCGAAGGTCGTCAACCGGGGTGGGCTGCTGGGCCGTTGGCAGCACATCGAGTATGTGGTCGGCTTCAACCTCGACCGCCGCCTCTTCGACCTCGCCGAGTGCATGCCGACCGTGCCTGGCGCGGTCGGGGCGTTCCGGCGCCGGGCCCTGCTCGCGCTCGGCGGGGTCAGCGACGTCACCCTCGCCGAGGACACCGACCTCACCATGGCGCTGTGCCGGGCCGGCTGGCGCGTCGTGTACGAGGAAGGGGCGGTGGCCTGGACCGAGGCGCCCGCATCCCTGGGTGCCCTGTGGCGGCAGCGGTACCGCTGGTGCTACGGCACGCTGCAGGCGATGTGGAAGCACCGCGGCGCGCTGGTGCAGGGCGGCACCGCAGGCCGCCTGGGCCGCCGGGGCCTGGTCTACCTCCTTCTCTTCCAGGTCCTGCTGCCGCTGCTCGCCCCCGTGGTCGACGTCTTCGCGCTCTACGGCCTGGTCTTCCTCGACCCGTTGCGGATCACCGTCCTCTGGCTCGCCTTCCTGCTCCTGCAAATGTTCATGGGCCTGTACGCGTTCCGCCTGGACGGAGAACGCCCCGGCCCGTTGTGGAGCCTGCCGCTGCAGCAGTTCGTCTACCGCCAACTGATGTATCTGGTGGTCGTCCAGTCCGTCTTCACCGCCGTGGCGGGTTCGCGGTTGCGGTGGCAGCGCATGGAGCGCTACGGCACCCTGCGGGCACCGGCGGGTGCGGAGACCTCCGGCGAGGACCGCCCTCCGCGGGTCCCCGCCTGAACCGGGGCCCGCCCCGGGCCATGGACGACGACACCGATGCCGCCCTGCCCGGATTCGGGGATGTGACATCTGGTCGTCCGGGCGCGCTGATATGTCAGGGCACTCCCGTGACGGTTGTGCCCTGTGATGGCTGATGACAACGACAACGGGGCTTCAGGGTGGGGCATGAGAACTGAACACAGCGTTCGGCACGGTCGCCGTCGATCTGGTCCGAAGAGATCAGGTCCGAAGAGGCGAACGTGGGTGGCGTTGGGGGCGGTTGCAGCCGCCGGCGGCGTGGTCGCGGCGACCGTCGCCATGACCGGCTCACCAGGACGTGGAGCGCCGGCCGCGCAGGGACCGGTCAAGACGCATGTCCACTCGCTGTCCCTGACCGGAGCCGGTGCGTCGCTCAAGACGCTGGGGGCCCGGTCCACGGCTCCGTTCAGCATGGTCGGTGTCACCTGGAACGGTGCGCACGCCGAGCTGCGCGGCACGGTGGAGGTGCGGACCCGTTCCGCCGCCGACGGTCACTGGACCCGGTGGCTGAAGATGCAGCAGCCGGACGACCTCCCCGACGCCGCTGAGCTGAACCGTCCCGGTGTGCGCGGCGGGATGTCCCCGCTGTGGGCGGGACCGTCGAACGGAATCCAGGTCCGCGCGACCGGCGCGGGCAGGACCACCACACTGCCCGCCGGGCTGCGGGTGGACCTGGTCGATCCGGGCAGGCCCGCCACCGACGGGACACCGGACTCCGGCATGGGTCTGGCGGGCTACGCCATGGATGCGACGGCCACCGACACCGCCGCCCCGCCGGTCACCGGCACCGCCTCGCCCACGGACAGCTCCGCCCCGGCCGACACCCCGACGCCCACCACGGGCACCGGTGCCCCGGACACCCCGACCGCGACGAACTCCACGTCGCCCACGGACACCTCCACGGCCACGGACCCCACCTCCACCACCCCGTCCGCCCCGTCCACCGGGACCTCCGCGTCGTCCTCGCCGAGCGGGTCCCCGACGGCCTGGCCCAGCCAGCTTCCGACGACGGCCGAGGCGTACCCGTCCTGCGCGACCTCCTCCGCCACCCCGTCGGCGACCCCGCCGGACCCGATGCCGGCCGCGACCGTCTCGACGGTGGCACCGCCCACCGTGGTGACCCGGGCCGGCTGGGGTGCGGACGAGTGCGCGCGGGAATCGGGTTACCCGTCGTACGGCTCGGCGGTGAAGGTGATGTTCGTCCACCACACGGACACCACCAACAACTACTCCTGCGCCGACTCCCCGGCGATCGTGCGCGGCATCTACGCCGAGCACCTCAACCAGGGCTGGCGCGACCTGGGCTACAACTTCCTCGTCGACAAGTGCGGCACCATCTTCGAGGGCCGCTTCGGCGGAATGGGGCTGCCCGTCATCGGCGCACAGACCTACGGGTTCAACACCAACAGCATGGGCGTGGCCGCCATCGGCACGTACACGGACCTCAGCGGCGGCGACTCCACGGCCAGCACCTTCACCGGGGCCGCGCCGAGCCAGGCGATGCTGGCCTCCATCGCCCGCATCGCGGCCTGGAAGTTCGGCATGACCGGCGTGAACCCGGGCACCGGCAGCGCGTCCCTGCCCGAGGGCTCCTCCGACAGCTACGGCTTCACCCTGGGCAAGAGCTACACCTTCAACGCGATATCCGGGCACCGCAACGGCTTCGCCACCGACTGCCCCGGCAACCAGCTCTACAACGCCCTGAGCACGATCCGCTCCTACGCGGCAGGCCCGGTCGGCACGGTCTCCGTCACCGGAATGTCCGGCGGGGCGGCCAAGTCCGGGACGAACTACTACACCAAGGGCGCGGCCACGGTGAGCTGGACGACCGCCACGCCGTCCGCGGTGATCTCCGGCTTCGACGTCCTGGTCGACGGCAAGGCGGTGGCCCACACCTCCGGCTCCGCCCGCTCCGCCTCGGTCACGGTCGCCTCCGGCAGCCACACCGTCCAGGTGCGCGCCACCCACGTCCGAGGGGCGACCACGCTGTCCGGCTCGGTCACCCTGGTCGGCGACACCACCGCCCCCACCTTCCCGACCGCTCCCGGCGTGCAGCTGCGCACCGGCACGGTGAACTCCACCTCCGTCCCGGTCTCGGTGACCTGGAAGGCCGCCGACAACGCGGCACTCGCCAAAGTCACGTCGACCTCGCCGTCCTCGGCCACCTTCGGCCCGACGGTGACCTCCTGGTCGGCCAGTGCCAAGCCCGGCACGTCGGACCTGTTCGCCCTGAAGGCGTACGACGTGGCCGGCAACTCCGCCGCCGCCTCCGTCAAGCGGACGCCGAGCATCGTCCAGGAGACCTCCACCACCCGGACCGGCACCTGGACGCGCAAGAGCAGCACCAGCTACCTGGGCGGGTACTCCTACGGTTCCTCGTCCGCCAAGGCCTCGATCAGCTGGACCTTCACCGGACGCTCGGTGGCCTGGATCGTCTCGCGGGCCGCCACCTCGGGCCAGGCGTACATCTACGTCGACGGCACCAAGGTGACCACGGTGGACCTGAAGTCCTCCACGACCCTCTACCGCCAGGCGATCTGGACCAAGACCTGGTCGGCCTCCGCCAAGCACACCCTGAAGATCGTCGTGGTGGGCACCGCGGGCCGCCCGGCCGTCACCACCGACGGCATCGCGACCATCGGCTGAACCGCCGCCCGCCCCTCACGAAGGAGCCCTCCGCCCGCACGAAGTCCGTGGGCGGAGAGCGCCGGGTGAGGCTGGGAGAGGCGCGTGCGGGCAGCACCGAGCGGCGGGTCATGGACCCGCCGCTCGGATGATGTTCCGGGCAGGCCCCCGGGCCAGAGGCCGCGTCCTCGCGGCCTTTGTGCCGGGGGCCTCTGCCTCAGCCGTAGTAGCCCTCCAGGTCGGCGACGACATCGACCGAGCCGAACGCGTTGTGGATGCGGATGGAGCCGTCGGCCCCGACCGGGACCACGGCGAGAACCGGGCGGGTCTGGCCCGCGGTGAGGTTGTCGTTCGACACGGTCGGCAGGGTGCCGTCGCCGTAGGCGGTCAGGTGGGTGCCGGTGGTCGGGGCGACGCCCGTGAGGTTGACCAGTACGGCGGTGGCTCCCGCCGGGACCTTGGTGAGCTTCACGGTGAGGGTGCCGTTCGCGCCCAGCGGCTTCGCGGACGCGCCCAGACCCGTGCGGGTGTCGAGGAAACGGGCGGGCGCGGTCGCCACGAACGGCCCGCCGGCGGGGGCGTCCGGGTCGCCGCCCATGTTGACCAGGTCGTTGGTGTACACGCCCTGGAGGTCTGCGATCAGGTTGACGTGTCCGGCACTGTTGTAGATGTGGAGCGTGCCGGAGTAGGCGCAAGGGGTCGCCAGATTGGAAGCGGTCTGCCCGGCCCGGTAGTTGAGGGTGGACGTGGTCGGCGGGGTGGGACCGTCGCAGGCGACGGTGATGTAGCCGCTGCTGGTGCCTCCGGTCACGGTGACGTTGAGGACGGCACCCTGGGTCGCCCCGCCCCGGGTGTATTTCGGCAGAGTGATGGTCGTGGTGCTGCGCGGCCCGACTGCCCCCTTGTGGGCCCCGATGCCGGAGCGGGTGTCCAGCACCCGGGTCGGGGTCACCACGGCCAGGCCGGACATGTCCTGCTCGGCGGCGGCACCGGTCTTGGTGGTGTAGTAGCCCTCCACGTCCGCGACGAGGTTCACCGTGCCGTGCGCGTTGTACAGGTCGACGTAGCCGTCGGCGCCCACCCGGACGGTGACCAGGTTCGGATTGGTCTGCCCGGCAAGGAAGTTGAGGTTCGAGGCGCTGGGGCGGGCGATGCCGTCCGGATAGACCGACACATAACTGGACGCCGTGGCGCCCGTGTCGGTGACGTTCAGGGTCACTGCCGTCACCCCGGACGCCGGGACGCCGCCCACGCCGAGGATCTTCAGCCGGACCACACCGCCGGCACCGACGGCCCGCTTGGGTGCGCCCGTCCCGTTCCGGGTGTCCAGCAGTCGCGTGGGACCGGCGGCGACGAAGGCCGCGCCGACCGTGACCGGGGAGGTCGCGGTGGCGGTGCGCCCGTCGGAGTCGGTGACCGTCTGCGCGACCGTGTAGGTGCCGGGCGCCTTGTACGTGTGCCGCACCGCGTCGCTTGAGGCGGTGACGGAGAGCGCCGCCGAGCCGTCGCCGAAGGTGATCCGGTCACTGGTGATCGGGTAGGGGTCGAAGCCGGTGTCGTACGTGCAGCCTGCGGCATCCGGCAGCGAGGGGCCGGTCCCGCAGCCGATCGACGGGGTGAGGTCCGGCACCGGATCGACTCGTTCCCAGTAGTCGGCCACACCGACCCGCGTGCCGTCGGCCCTGTTCACCACCACCGAGGCCTGGATGCCCGTGCTCGACGTGGCCTGGCTGTAGGTGTGGGTGGCCGAGCCGGTGGTGGAGGTGACGGTCGTACCGTCCGCGAAGTCGAAGGTGTACGTCAGGCCGTCGAGCGAGTCCGACCACGGGTTGCTCAGGGTCGCGACGGCGGTGGTCGGGACGCCGACGTACCCGTAGCCCACACGGAGCCCGCTCACCGTGAACGGGTCCTGGAACTCCGTGGCACCCCGGTCGTCGTGGCCGGTACCGGTGTCGGCGACCAGGGGGTCGTCGCCCCGGGGACGGCCGTCGACGTCCGTGGACAGCTCACCGGGGGCGTCGGAGTCGGCCGAGTCGATGAGCGGTGAGTGCTCCGCGGGCAGCCCGTCCGCGGGGATCGCCAGATCCGTCTGGTCCAGGTCGTGGCCGCCCTGGCCGGTGCCCGCCCGGAACGCCTCCGCGGTGGCGTAGGCGGTGCCCGCCCAGTCGTAGTCCGTCCCGGTCGACGGCGGGTTGAACGCGTTGTAGTCGGCGGTGACCTGAGGGGCGGAGGTGGCGTCCACCGTGAGGTCGGCTGTGCCGGTGGAGCAGCCCGTCGTGCCGTAGGGCAGGGCGACGGTGTTCTCCACCGACCCGGAACTGCCGCCGGTCAGGCTGATCGCGCCGCAGACCGTCCGGAACGTGTCGCCCGCGAAGTCGATGCCCGTGGTGCCCACGGCCGAGACACCGCCGACGTCGAAGGTGTCGCCGGCCAGCGTGATGTCCCGCGCTCCGGTCGCGCTGCTGACGGCCGTCGGTCCGGAGCCCCGGTAGACCTTGAGGCGGGTGAGGGAGATGTCGGAGGAGGCTCCGTCGATCGCGATCACCGCGGTGGCGGCGTCGGCGATGTTGCCCCGTGCGGAGGCGGCGCGGTAGGTGATGTGCTGCGAGTCCTCGACGACCAGGGCGCTCGCCGCGGCGGCCGTGGTGCGGACTCCGGCCACGTCGACGTACCGGGCACCGTCGAAGGTGATTCCGGTGGCCGAGCGCGGGCCCGCGACGGTGACGGTTGAGCTGTCGCCGATCGCGGTGGCGGAGAAGGTGATGGGCGCGTCCGCGGTGCCCGTGGACCTGATGGTCACGGGTGCGTAGGACTTGCCGGTGCCCGCGATGCGTACGGTGGCCCCGGGCGTCGCCGCGTCCGCGGCCGGCTGGATCTGGCAGAAGGGCTCCGCAGCCGAGCCGGGACCGGTGTCGCTGCAGCCGGCGGCCGCGTCGTTGACGTAAAAGGTCGCGCCTGTGACGGTGCCCGCCTGGGCGACGCCCGCCGCGGGACAGCCGATGAGTAGAACCGCGAGGGCCACCAGTGCTGGTCTCCGCCCCATGAATACGTCCCCCTCCGGACCTTCGCGCTGGAACTGACGGGACAGTAGGTCAGGTTGGGGACGCCGGACGTCGATGAGCGGCCCAAGTTTCTCGAAAGGTCGAAAGTTTGCGCGAATTTTTGCTCTGACGGAGGCCACGCAAACCAGCGCATGGGCAGGCTTTGAAGATCGTTCCTTGACGTCGGAACGGAGATCGGGCCGCCATGCCTCCCCTCAGACGTCGGTTCCTCGCTGTCCCACGTCAGTTCCTCACCGTCCCGGCAGCCGCGCGCACAGCGCTCGCCATGCCCCAGGCCGGCACCGCCTGTCGGTCTGTGTGGGGGCGTTCACCTGTGTTCGCGGCTGACCGGTCTCCGACGCGGTGGCGGATCGGGGTCCGGTGGGTCACTCCGGTCCCCCCCAAGTCGGGTGGCTCCGCCGTGAGCGTCTGCGGCGCGCTGTCACGTGGTGCTGCGCGGCCGGAAGAAGCGACGCCCCGACCGGATGACGAAGATCAGCACCGTGACGGCCAGTACGAAGTCGAGCGCGTCAACGATCTCGACGACGGGATGGGGCGCGTGCAGCAGGCCTGGCACCTTGGCGCCGATCATTCCCAGACCCATGAGGAGGGGGAGCCACGCCCAGAGGTAACGCGCGCGTGGGTCCGAGGTGTCTCCCTTCGGAACCTTGGCTCGCTCCCACCACCGGCCACCGAGACTCCCGAGAATCAGCACGCAGCCCATCGCGACCACGGACCAGTCCATAAACCGCAGCATCATGTCTCCTCGATCGGGGAGGATCTTCCTCGTGCGGCCGATGGCACGCAAGAGACCTAGCGCCGACCCGGCGGAGAGAGAAGCCGAAGAACCGAAGGACGGGATCTCCGACCCGACTTGGTTGTCCATGGTTGTCAGGGTTGGTCGTCGTTGAACGCCCTTCTCCGGCCCCACGATGGCCCGGTAGGGCGCTCATGCGTGACCACCGCATCAGAGGTTCGTGTGGTGATGTCCGTTCAGAAGTGGGAGCTGGTGTCAGACGGGCCCTTGCCCTGCCCTCGGCGCTCCCTCACGCTCACTGTCCACGAGACGAGAATCAAGACGAGGCCGGAGATCACAAGGATCCTGTCCGCTGAGGTGCCGGCACTCTGATCGGATCCGGACACAACGCCTGCCACACCCGCGACAAGAAGCACAAACGGTAGCCAACGTCTCCGGGCGGGCAGGAGGCGCATACGCCACACCGAGTAGGCCATCCAGGCAATGACGGCCAAAATGAACCAAGCAAAGGTACTCACTGAAAGCTCCGCAAAAGAGAGGCCGGACGGCTTGAAGGTGCGGCCTCTTCCTTATCAGGTCGATCACGGCACCTTCCGCACCCGGTTGCGTCCATGGAGATGGTGTACGGGTTCGACGGTGACGCCCCAGCGAGGGGCGGCGGTCCGCGCACGTCGCCTACCGCACGGCGACGTAATCCCCGGTCGACGACTTCGCCCCGGAAGTGGAGTTCCCGTAGTAGGTCCACCGCCACGTCCCCGGCCCGGTGGCCTTCACCGTGGCCCTGAGCGCCCCCGTACCACTCGAAGTCACCTTCTTGACCGTCGTGTACGAGGAGGCGCTCGCCGCCTTGAACTGCAGGCTCACCGTGCGGCCCGCGTACCCCTGGTACGTGTGGGTGTCCCAGTTCGCCCGTGTGACCCGTCCGGTCACGGTGAGCGTCCTCCCGGCCGCGACCGGCTCCGGCGAGGCGTTGACGGTGACGCGTGTGGCCCGCTTGACCTGCAACGGGAGGTTCACGTCGTCGATGTCCTGGGCGTCACCGGGGAGCAAGACCTGAGCGGCGGTTTTCCAGGTACCGGCGTCCTCGTTCCCGAAGTCGACGTGCCGCGGATCGATGTACAGCCATTCGTCGAAGTCGCAGATCCCCTTCGCCCTGTCCACGACCTCACAGTCACTGGTGATGACGGAGCTGTACAGCCTGTCCCCCGAGTCGAGCTTCCCTCGGTAGGGGAGCACCGTCGGCCCGAAGTCGAACTTGAGCTTGGTCGTCATCCGGAAGGCCGCCCGCACCTCGACCTCCTCCTTGACCCCGATCACGATCGGCTTCCCGCCGTTCACCGTGACCCGGCTGAACGAGACCCCGCCCTCCGCCGCCCCGGCCGGCACCGCGGCCACCCCCGTGAACACGATCGCCGCTCCACCGGCCACCACCGCGCTCCACATCGTCTTCGTCATCTTCGAACCCGTCCTTCCCCCTGCGGCCCGCACCGAGCGCATCAGCGCCCCGGCCAGAAGTTCATCCCTCAGCGACTAACTGTCGGACACGGAAGGGCAGTTCGCGGTTGTACGTGGCGCTGCAACGATTTGATCACCACGGCTTCGTTCCGGCCCGATACAGAGAGGGACCCCGATGGCCCGTGCATCCGCTGCCGGCGCTGAGCGGGAGCCTCGACTGCAAGAGCGCCTCCATGCAGAGCGCCCCCTCCATTTCCCACGCCTTCGCTGCCCAGCCACGGTTCAAGGTGCCGGACACGACCTCCCGGGATCACACGACCCAGCGCGGTCAGTGTCGACCGGGCCCGCCGAGGCGAAGAAGGCACGCTGCTCGAGACAGCCGACGGCACGAAGAGTCGACCGGACTGTGCACTGCCTACCGCTTCTGCGCTCGGTAGCGCCTCATCAGCGCGGTGATCCGCGCCTGGTCCGCCTGACCGTTGAGCTCGGCCAGGAGATCGTCAGGACACAACTCGTAGAGATCGCCCCACCATCGGCCTCCCCGGTTGTCCCAGATTCGGTAGCCGCCCGGCACACCCCTGGCAACGTAGCGTCTCCTGCTCACCCTCCCCCCTGCTCCCGGCACAGCTCGCGCCGTCATCGAACCTCGTCCCCGGCGCAGACCATACGCAGGCTGGAGCCGTCCGGCGAGGCAGCGCCCGCGAGCGCAGGATCGCACCGCTGTCGACCGTGGTGCACCAGTCGTACGGGCACGCTGTGGGCACGCCGTCGGCCCGGGGGCACGGGCCCCCTGAGCGGAGGTCGGGCGGGCGGCGTCTGGAAGCCCCCGCGGACCGCTCCCGCCTTGGAGCGGTCCGGGATGTGGTGGTGTCATGACTCGGTCTGTTCCTCGGGCTTCGGCCCGAGGAACAGGTCACTGTGGAGCGGGTGACGAGAAGGGAACTCGCGCTCTCAGCCTATGGCGTACGCCCGGTACACCGTCTCCACCGAGCTGTCTCCGGCGGAGTCCGTCACCTCGGAGCGCAGGGCGACGGCGCCGGACGCCGGGTTGTGGACGGTCGCCTGCCAGGTCGAGCCGGAGTGCTTGACGGTCGCCGCCTTCCAGGTCTTGCCGCCGTCGGCGGACGACCAGACGCGGACGGACTTGGCGGTCACCTTGGTGAGCGTGGTGTCGGGGCCCTGGGAGGCGCGCCCGGCACTCACGTCGACCGTCGTGGTGCTGTTCGGCCCGGCCTGGTTGTGGCTGTTCAGCCCGGTGGGCAGAAAGCGGGTCAGGAAGACGGGAGCGACGATCGCCTTGGCCGGGTCGGACACCTTGAAGTGCCAGTCGAGGGTCGCCCGCGGCGACAGCATGCCGGCCGGGAAGGTGATGCCTGGGCGGTAGCGGTGGGCGTCAACGGTCAGGCGGTACCAGCCGGCCGAGCGGACGGGGGCGTCGAACTCGGCGGGCCCGACGCGCCAGTCGGTCAGAGTCTGCTTTTTGACGGTGGTGCTGCCCTTGGACAGGACCACCGTCTCCTTCGTGACGTCCCCCCAGCCGCCGCCGATGTCGAGGTCGCCGATCATGGCGTCCGGAGAGAAAGTGACGGACTTCTGGCCGAGCAGCGGCAGATTGAGCATGGGGCCCCATGCGGCCCGGCCGAAGGACTGGGTGAGGCTCTGCCCCGCCTTCAGGGTCCTGAGATTCGGAAAGCCGCCGCTGACGTCGTCGCCGTTGCTGCCGAAGATGTCGTCGCGCGGCTGCCAGGTCCCGGGAGTCAGATGGACGGTGGCGCTGTACGGGGCGTTGTCGTCGCGTACCTGGGCCATCAGGTCGGTCGTGCAGTCATCGGTCTTCGGCGCCGTCTGGAGCGCCGTGTCGACCTGTGTACCCATCTGCGTTCCGGCGCGCACCGAGAAGCGCATCGTCGCGAGCCCCGACCGCTTGAACGAGCCGCCGGGCGCCGCCGGGATGCCCGTGGTCTTCTTCACGACGACATAGCTGTCCTTGCCGGACCACTGCGCGAGGTACCCGAACTGCAGCAGTTTGGAGGAGTTCGGGATGGCGTAGAGGGCTCCCCCGTCGTTCCAGCCACCCGCGCTGAAGGCGGAGGGCATGTCCATATTGGCGGCACACACCTGCGCGCTGATCCGTGGCGGCCCGGTCACGTCGGCAGGCGTGTCGAGTGACACCTTGACAGGCTTGCCCTTGCGCGCGTCGAGCGTCACCGACTTGCTGCCCGACACCGTCACGACCTGCGCGCCGATGGTGTCGGTGCCCAGACCGTCGGTGGTGCTCTCGTAAATGTCGGTCATCGCCAGATAGCGCCCCGCCGGCAGGCTGATCCGCTTGCCTGACGTGACTCTGTACGTCTGACCGGACGACGCGGCGACGACGGTGACGGTCGTCGAGACCTTGGCGCCGTGCCGCCCCAGCGTGGTGACCGTCAGCGAACCCGACGCCGCCTGTGCGGAGGCGGCCGAAGCGAGCAGCGGTACCAGCGCGGCCACCCCGACGAAAGCAGGCGATCTTCGTGACACTGTCGTCAACTCCCCCTCAAGCCAACACTTTTGGCCATCATAGGATCACCACGCAGACGGCAGTTCACGTCAGGAGACGCACCCGATCAAGATGTGACAAAAAAACACGTGGCCCCTGACCCGAGGCGAGGCCCTCATGACGTGCGCGGCATCAAGACCGGCTCGCCGCCCAGGCACGGCGGCCCCGCGGCAGCAAATGCGTCGACCACCGAGTGCCGGGTGCCGCATGTGGTCAGGGCCTGATCGCGAACACCATGCCTATGTCGCCGGCCTGCTGGACCGGGTTCTGCTCGGTGCTGACCGTGAAGCCGTGTGTGAGGAGGGTGGCGCAGACCGCGTCGCGGTTCTGCCGCCAGCGCTCCACCTCCACCACGGCCTGGCGGACCAGCGGCCAGTGCCGTTCCTCGATGCCCCTGAGTACCTCGAGTTCGGCGCCTTCCACATCGATCTTGAGCAGGTCGATGCGGTCGATGCCCTGCTCGTCGAGCACCGATGACAGGGTCCTGACCTTCACCCGGTGCGTCTCAAGACGCCGCATCACCCGCAGCTTGCGGCCGACGAGCACAGTGAGAATGGGGAGGGGTACGCGGCGCAGGACGGGTCCCAGGCCGCCCTGACTGATCATTTCGACAATGCTGGCGGTGACCCGGAGCCGCTCAGCCTCGATGTTCCCCTGATCTCGGGAGGAAGAAGAGAAGATCGTGGCGGCCGGAACGTAGCTGAAATCGAGCTCGTCCTGGCGAGAAGCCAAGCCGTAAGGGAGGGCGGTCAGGCGCCCGTTGAAGAAGTCGCGAGCGTTGCGCTCAAGTGTCGCGTGGAGTGGGGGCAACGGCTCGAAGGCATAAATCCGCACGTCCCCGTCCAGCCGTTCGTACACGGTCGCCGAGAACACGCCGATGTTGGCGCCCACGTCGAGTACCGTCGCGCCCGGCGTGCACACGATGCCGTGGGTGAAGTAGCCGCCCACCTCCTTGCGCAGGAAGGACACCTCCCAAGGATTGATGCTGTGCAGTTCCATCACATTCATGGCCATGACAAAGTCGCTATCAGCACCGGGACGGCAATCCAACCCGTGCGGTTCACTTCGGCCGATTCCCTCGCCTGGCAGTGCGCCCGTACCGGCCGCGGGCGCCGGCTGCCGAACACCCGCCACGAGGTCCGTCCGGCCCGTCCTCAACGGGTAGCGTCGGCGAACTGGCACAGTTGCTCGCGCTCGCCGGTTTCGTAGCCGCTCTCGTCGTGGGCTTCGTTCACGGCGTTCAGGGCCCGGACAACGCGCTCCACGACGCCGAAGATCTGTGCGTCGTCTGCCCCACCCAGCCCGGGAAGCTCGCTCTCGAAGGTGTCGAGGACTGCATCGGTCGGCCTGATCAGTTTCGGGGAACAGTCCCGCCGTGCACGCGCACGCAGGGTCCACGGTGCCGGCGGCCAGGTGCTCGGCTTCTTCAGCTATGCCGTTACGCCAGTTCGTCACTGAGTGACCTCTCCGTCCCGAAGCAACTTGGGACGGTCGCTGTCTTTGGGCTGTTGCGCCACTCACCCGCGCTGATGATGCGCTGGCGTACGCGGGTGCCCGCGATTGGGCGCCGTGGTCGTCACGCAGTCGGGCACAGCCCGGCCGCACACACGGAGCAGGGCTTCTAAAGGCCCCGTAGCGCCTCGTACAGGTCGCCGTAGGCGGTCCAGCAGACGACGCTGCCGTTGTCGTACAGGCTGCCCATGTACCAGTCGTCGTCATCGACAAGCTTCACCAGACACAGGCTGTGGAACCCGAGAACGATCTCCGGGTGTGACATCTCGTGGGCCTCGCCGACGCCGACCCACTGCACCGGCCGAACGGGATCCAGGGCGGCAGCTTCTCGGTCCCCCGAGACATCGCGGATCTGCTGAAGGGTCCAACCGCGGGGGAGGCGTGCGTCTGCCATCCACGGATGATCCCACTCGCCCGGTGAGAGGCGTCATGGGCATGCCCGCCGTTCGGCAACGGTCTCGGCGGTCAGGACGCACCGGTCGTCGTCTGCGCCGGCTGCGTGGTGGACCCCGGGGCGTTCACCGGGAGACGCGCAGGGTCGCGGGCGGGGTGCTCGACCTCGCCGGACGCCAGATGGGAGATGTCCGGCAGCGCGTGCGCGTAGCCGACTCCGAGCAGCAGGGCCGCGGCCGTCGCGGCGGTTGCGGTCCGGCGGGTCGTGGTACTCACCCGCCGGAGGCCGCGTTCGCGTCGACGCACGGCGGCGGGGTCCTGCGCGGGTCCGGACGTGGTCATGGGCCGGCCTCCTTCGGGCGAAGGCGGTACCACGAGGCGATCGTCCGACTCGTGGGCGCCATGTCATCAGCTTGCGCCGCACCGCGTCGGAGAGCCGTTCAGGAAATCCTCAGATGTGGCAAAGCCGGTCGGAGAGGGCGGCGGCCCGGGCGCGATGCCCTGCCCCCGGCCGGTCCGGAGAGCCCCTCACGTCGTCCTACGCTGGGTGTCGTGGAACAGGAAACCGGTCCCCGCGCCGTTCCCGAAGAGCCCTCCGTGCTGGTCGTCGAGGACGACCCCGGGCTCGCCGGATCGCTGGTGCGCGGCCTGGAGCGAGCCGGGTACAGGGCGACCTGCGTCGGCACCGGACGCGGTGCGCTCACCCACGTACCGTCGCCCGACGTGGTGCTGCTCGACCTCGGTCTGCCGGACATGGACGGTGTCGACGTCTGCCGCCTGCTGCACCGCCAGTCGGACGTGGCGATCATCGTGGTAACCGCCCGCGGCGAGGAGGGCGACCGGGTCGCCGCACTCGACGAGGGCGCCGACGACTACCTGGTCAAGCCCTTCGGGCTGGCGGAACTGCTCGCGCGGATCAGGGCCGTACTGCGGCGCATCCGCCCGTCCGGGTCCGAACTGCTGACCCATGGCCCGCTCGTCGTCGACCCGCGTACCCGCCGGGTGACGGTCGACGGGGAGGAAGTCGCTCTGACACCGAAGGAGTTCGACATCCTCCAGTGCCTCGCCGCCGATCCTGGCCGGGTCGTGACACGGCAGGAGATCCTGGAGCGTGCCTGGGACGCCCACTGGTACGGGCCCACGAAGGTGCTGGACGTCCATATGGCCGCACTGCGTCGCAAGCTGGGTGTGCCCGGGCTGGTCGAGACCGTCTACGGGCGCGGTTTCCGCCTCGGTGAAGTCGGCTGACGCGCCGTGACCCGCCGTATCGCACTCAGCGTCATCGCCCTGATCACCGCGGTCCTCGTGCTGGCGGTGGTGCCGCTCGGGCTGCTCATGACGCAGCGCGAGCAGACCTCGTTCCAGGACGAGGCGGCCGCGAGGACGAGGTCGATCGCCTCCGCCGCCGAGGAGCATCTGTCCGACCACAAGTCGGACGCCCCTGCGCGGAGCCTCGTCCAGGAGGCCCACCGCAGGGGCGACTGCGCGACCGTCTACGACAGCACGGGCCGTGTGGTGCTGTCGACCGCGTGTTCCGAGGTGGCCGGGGACGACTCCGCGGAGCTGGTCTCCTCCGTGCTCGCCCACCCCGGCACCCGGGTGCGGCAGGACGATCAGTGGCTGACCACGGCCGTGCCGATCGGCGACACCTCGGACCCGGTCGGGGTCGCCGTGCTGAGCCGGTCCGCGGATCCGCTGCACGACCGGATCCTGGCGATGTGGGGCTGGCTCGCGCTGATCGGCGTCGGCGGCCTCGGCGCCGCCGTCCTGGTGTCGGTGCTGCTTGCCCGCTGGGTCGGCCGCCCGCTGCGCGTGCTGGACGAGGCGGCGGGACGGCTGGGCGAGGGAGCGCTGGACGCGCGGGCGCCGGCCGGGGCAGGGCCGCAGGAGGTGCGCCGTCTGGCGGCGACGTTCAACACGATGGCCGCGCGAACGGAGGCCCTGGTGCACGGCCACCGCGCCGTGGTCGCCGATGTGTCGCACCAGTTGCGCACCCCACTCGCGGCGCTCCGGCTGCGCCTCGACCTGCTCGCCGCCGACGCCGAGGGGGACACCGCCGCCGAGCTGGCCGACGCGCAGGGCGAGATCGCCCGCCTGTCCCGGCTGGTGGACGGCATGCTGGCGGCGGCGCGCGCCGAGCACGCGGTGCCGCAGCCGGTGCCGGTCCGGGTGGACCGGCTCGTGGCCGAACGGATCGCCGCCTGGGAGCCCGTCGCCGACGCGGGCCGGGTCCGGCTCGCCGTCGACTGCCGCGCCGGGCTCACCGCCTACCTCGGCGAGGACGATCTGGAGCAGGTGCTCGACAACCTGATCGCCAACGCTCTCGACGCGGTCCACGAGGGCGGGCGGTTGCTGATCTCCGGCAGGCGGCAGGGCGACACCGTCGAACTGCGGGTCGTCGACAACGGTCCCGGGATGAGCCGGGCCGCACGGGAGAGCGCGTTCCGGAGGTTCGGAAACCCCGAGGCGAGCGGCACCGGGCTCGGCCTGGCCATCGTCCACCGGCTGATCACCGCCAACGGCGGCACCGCCGAGCTGCTGGACTCTCCGGGCGGCGGGTTGACCGTGGTGCTGTCGCTGCCCGCGTCACAACGCCGGCGCGACCGGGACAAGGAATCCGGATCCGGGGCCGACGGTGCGCGGGCGGGCGCCTGAGCCCGTCCCGGACGACATTGCCCGGCATCCCCTGACCTGCCCTGACCAGCGGGTTCACCGATCTTTGCGGGTTCTGAAGGATTCCTGAACCGGATCCCGACAGCCGCCCGCGCAGGCTGATGGTCGGACAGCCACAGGCGTGGCCGCGAGGTGCCGGACGCTTCACCGGGGCACACCGACGGCCGAGGAGGAACCGTGTCCCACCCCGACCACCCCACATCCGCCGGTGCCGCCCGCCGCCGTGACCGCGGCCTGCGCCGGGTCGGAAGCACCACCGGCTGGGTGGCCGCCACGGCAGCCGCCGGCTCGGTGGCGCTCGCGGCCGGATACGCCTATGCCCTGCCGGGGAAGTCCGCGCCCCCGCCCGGGAACACTTCGCGGCCGTCCGTCCCGGCATCCGCGCCCACGACGAGCCCGTCCACCACTCCCCGGGCATCCCGCTCGGCGGCCCCGGACAGGCCCCCCGTATCGCCATCCCATACGGCATCGCACACGACCGTCCCGCAGCGAAGGGCCGCTCCCGCCATCACCCACTCGGCGGCCCCCGCCCCCACGAAACCCCCGGCAGCGACCCCGCAGCCCTCGCACACCACGTCGGGTGCGTCATGACCCCCGCCACCGCCGCGCCTTTGGCGTCGGTCTCCTTCCCCGCGCTGGGCACCACCGCCTCGCTGCTCGTCACCGACCCCGGCGCCATGGCAGCGGCACGCCGGGTGCTCGACGCCGAACTCGCCGCCGTCGACGCGGCGTGCAGCCGCTTCCGGTCCGACTCGGAACTGTCCCGCGTCAACGCCGCCGCGGGGGCCGCCGTGCAGGTGACTGCCCGGTTCGCGGAGGCCCTGGACGTGGCGCTGTACGCGGCGCGCGTGACCGAGGGCGTCGTGGACCCCACCGTCGGATCCGCCGTGCGGGCGCTCGGCTACGACATCACGTTCGCCGCGCTGCGCCCGCAGGACCTGGGCCCCGTACGCGTCGCCGGACCCTCCGCGGGCTGGCGGACGGTGGACTGGGACCGGGCCGCACGGCGGCTACGGCTGCCCCCGGGCGTCGTGCTCGACCTCGGCGCGACGGCCAAGGCCCTCGCCGCCGACCGGGCGGCCGACCGCGCCGCCGAGGTGACGGGCTGCGGTGTCCTGGTCAACCTCGGCGGTGACCTTTCGGTCGCGGGTGATCCGCCGCCGGGCGGCTGGCGGATCGCCCTCGCCGACGACCACGCGGCGCCCGGTACGACGGGCCGGCCCACGGTGAGCATCACCGAGGGCGGACTCGCCACCTCTGGCACCGCCGTGCGGACCTGGGCCCGCGAGGAGCGGCGCGTGCACCACATCGTCGATCCCGCCACCGGCGACAATCCCACGCCGGTCTGGCGGACCGTCAGCGTGGCCGCCGCCAGCTGCGTGGCCGCCAACACCGCGAGCACCGAGGCCGTCGTCCTCGGCGACCGCGCCCTCGGCCGGCTGCGCCGGGCGGGGCTGCCCGCGCGGCTGGTCCGCATGGACGGAACCGTCGAGCGGGTCTGCGGCTGGCCCGAGGACACGGTGCAGGAGAACACCGCGGCAGAGAACACCGCGGCAGAGCGCGCCTCGGGAGGTGCCCGATGACCGGAGTCGTCCCGCTGGCCGCGGCCGGTCCCAGTCCGCTGTGGTATGCGACCCGGGCCGGCGGCACCGTCGCCCTGGTACTGCTCACCACGACCGTCGCGCTCGGCATCGCCGTCGGCGGCCGCTACGCGCCCCGGCGGCTCGCCCGCTTCGAGGTGAGCGCGCTGCACCGGAACCTGTCGGTGCTGACCCTGGTCTTCCTGGCCCTGCACATCGTCACCGCGATCCTCGACACCTTTGTCCACCTGGGCTGGCTGGTGACCGTGGTGCCGTTCACCGCCTCGTACCGGCCGCTCTGGCTGGGCCTGGGCACGGTCGCGTTCGACCTGCTGCTCGCGGTCGCCGCCACCAGCGCGGTACGGCTGCGCATGGGGCAGCGTCGTTGGAAGACCGTGCACTGGCTGGCCTACGCGGCCTGGCCGGTGGCGCTCTTCCATGCCGCCGGAACCGGCACCGACACCCGGCTCACTCCGCAACTCGCCCTGTACGCCGGATGCGTGGCCCTCATGGTCGCCGCCGTCTGGTGGCGGCTGTACCGGGCGGGCCCGGGGCGGTTCGCGGTACGCCTCTGGGCGGCCGTCGCCACGGTGACGGTGCCCCTGGTGCTGGCCGCGTTCCTGAACTCCGGTCCGCTGCAACCGGGTTGGGCACACCGCGCGGGCGGCGCCACGGCCACGGGCACAGGCACAGGCACAGGCACAGGCACAGGCACAGGCAGCGTCCATCCGACGCACGCGCCGACCGATGGCGAGGGAGGCGAGGAATGACCGACGCGATGACCGAGGGCCCGGCAGCCATCCGGGCCGAAGACGGCCGGGACGGGATGCTCGGCCCGTACGGCTCCCGGCTGCTGCACGGCTGGTACGCCACCGGCCGCGCGGCCGACCTGGACGAGCACCTCCACCGGTACGGTCCGGCGCCCTTTCTTCGCACCGCCGACGCGGCCGACCGGCTGGTGCGCGCGGTGGAGGACGCGGGACTGACCGGGAGAGGCGGCGCCGCCTTCCCCACCGGGCGCAAGCTGCGCACGGTCGCCGCGGGCCGGGGCACCGCCGTGGTGGTCGCCAACGGCATGGAGAGCGAACCGGCCAGCCGCAAGGACGAGACCCTGCTGGACCTCGCCCCGCACCTGGTGCTCGACGGCGCCGCACTGGCCGCCGTGGCGGTGGGCGCCGACGTGGCGCACCTGTGCCTGCCGCGCACCAGGCAGGACCAGGCACGGGCACTGCGCGAAGCCGTCGAGGAACGGCGGAGGAGGGGCCTTGCCCCGGTGCCGGTGCTGGTGCACGAACTGCCCCACCACTACGTCTCCAGCGAGGAGACATCGCTGGTGCGCTGGCTGAACGGGGGTGACGCCCGCCCGCTGGCGACCCCGCCGCGCCCCTTCGAGCAGGGTGTCGGCCGGCGCCCCACCCTGATCGACAACGTCGAGACCCTCGCCCACCTCGCGCTGATCGCACGCTACGGTCCCGGATGGTTCAGCGGCGCCGGGCGCCCCGACGCCCCGGGCACCACGCTCGTGACCCTCTCCGGTGCACTGCGCACGCCGGGCGTCTACGAGGTGCCGATGGGCCTGCCGCTCGGCGAGGTAATGGAGATCGCCGGGGGACCCGTGGAACCGCTCGGATCCGTGCTGCTGGGCGGCTTCTTCGGCAGCTGGCTGCCGGCGGCGCAGACGCTGCGCGTCCCGTTCGCCAAACAGGACCTGGCCCCGCTCGGCGCGGGACCCGGTGCCGGAGTGATCGTGGCGTTTCCCGTCCGCACCTGCGGTCTGGCCGAGGCGGCGAGGGTGCTCGGTCACCTCGCCGCGCAGAGCGCACGCCAGTGCGGACCGTGCCGGCTCGGTCTGTCTGCCGTGGCCGCGGACTTCGCCGACCTCGCCTGGGGCCGTCCCACCGCGGAGTCGATACAGCGTCTGGAGTACCGGGCCGGGCTGCTCGCCGGACGGGGTGCCTGCCGGCACCCCGACGGCGCGTCCCGGTTCGCCACGACCGCACTGCGGGTCTTCGCCGCCGACGTAGGGCACCACCTGCGCCTCGGCCCGTGCGCTGCGGCCTGGGACGAGCCCGTACTGCCCGTTCCGGACTCGCCGGCACCCGACGACAGTGAATGGAGGTGACCGGCATGCCCGGCGCCCACTCCCTCGGCATCGACCGCATCGCCTGCGACGGCTACGGCCTCTGTGCCGAACTGCTGCCGGAAATCATCGAGTTGGACGAGTGGGGCTACCCGGTCGTGGGATCGGCCCCTCTTACGGGTGAAGCCCTCCGCCATGCACGGCGCGCCGTGGCCGCGTGCCCGGCACTGGCACTGCGCCTGGACCGGGCACCTGGGCGAGCCCCGGACCGACAGCCGGCCCAGCGGTCGTGAACGAGTTCTTAACCCCACGTCGGACATACTGCAGCCCGCTCCGGCGCACGCCGCGGGAGCGGGCGGCACAGCACTGCCATCCGGGCCGGGCGGGGCCTGATCATCGGGATCATCAGGAGGACGGACAAGTGACCGTGACCGGCGACCGGACCCCGGCGCACAGCACATTCGAGTCGCCCGGCCCGGCGGCCGGCGGCCCGGAGGGCAACGAGCGGCTGACCGCGGCGACCGGTGCGGTGCTGCTGGTCCTGTTCGCCGTCGAGGGCGTCACCATCCTCTTCCTCGGGCAGCTCCTCACCCTGCACTTCTTCATCGGGCTGCTGCTGACCGGCCCGGTCTGTCTGAAGATCGGCTCGACCGGCTACCGGTTCTACCGCTACTACACGGGCTCGCCCGCGTACCGCCGCAAAGGACCGCCCGCCCCGCTGCTGCGGGTGCTCGGACCCCTCGTCGTCGTCACGAGCGTCGCCGTCCTCGGCACCGGAGTGACACTGGCCCTGCTCGGACGCGACACCGGCCCGGTCCCGGTACTCCTGCTGCACAAAGCCGCCTTCGTCTGCTGGATCGCGGTGACGACCGTGCACGTCCTCGCCTACCTGTGGCGGCTGCCGCGTCTCATCGGCGCCGATCTGCGGCGTCGCCCGGCACGTCATGGGACTCCCGCTCCCCAGCGCGCCGGGCGCTGGTCCCTGCTGGCGCTGGCACTCGGCGCGGGCCTCGCCGTCGCACTCGCCGGAGTCCACCTGGTCTCCGGCTGGAACGGATAGAGCCATCGCTTCTCCCCCGCTCGGTCGAGACCGATGCCCGCGGCCCCACCCGGCACGGACCGGGCACATATCGCACCGAAGCGGCGCATCGGTCCGGCCCAGACCGGAACGAACGACATCGCAAGCCCCGCCGCCCCGCCCACCCATCTCCCGGGCCGCGTCCGCAACCCGGAAGTGGGGCGCCATCGACGACTGGTGATGACGGACGCCTGCGGGACACCAGGCGGTGAGGGAGGGCGCCGACGTGGATCTGCACATGACATCCGGTTGACCGTCCGTCCGGGAACGTAGACGGCATGTTGGCCGTGGGCGGCGAGTAAGGCCAGGAGCAGCGCGGACGCGGTGCCAGCTGGACCGTGCCCTCGATCCAGACGATCAACGCTCTGCCACGAATCCGGCACGCGACGACTGATCACGATGGACAGCGGGAGCCTGGTGCTGACCCCCGCATCGGGCAGGACTTCGTCGAAAGGGAGGCTCAGGCGGCCGCTTCTCACTGCCTGACGGTGAAGTACTGCCAAGCCCCCCATGTGCTGAGGTTACCGGTGTCCTTGTTGCTGTGGACGTACTCGGCCCGTACACGGAACTTGCTGTTGACCGTCATGGTCAGGCCCAGTGTCGCGTTGGCCAGGATCCCCTCCTCGGTGCGGGCCGCCGGCGCTCGGACGACGGACCAACCCCACGTCACCGACCTCGGGTTCCATTGGGTCCGATGCCACGATGCCACCCCGAGGGCGACCGCTACACGGAGGCGGGGGCCGACGCCTCCCGTCCGACCGTGGCCGCTCGCGCCGCGAGCCCGACGGTACGGGTGAGCGTCATCGCCACCGCCATCAGTATCAGCGCGCCGGTGAGGGCGTCGCCGGTCACCTGGTTGTCGAGCATCCAGCGGCCCAGTTGCGGGCCGAACCAGTTCTCCGCACCGTACGAGAACGCGGTCCGCGCGCCGACCACCACGATCCACAGCGCCGCGTAGGCGAAACCCGCCCGGCTGACCGGACCGCCGGTCCTGGGGCTGCGGTAGACCGTGGTGAAGGCCATCGCCAACAGGCCGACGACCAACCCCGCGGCGACGGCGGCGAGTTCGAGGACCAGGCCAGAGCCGTCGGTGGCGGGGCTCTTGATGAACAGGGGGACGATCGCGGCGGCCGTCAGCAGGGGCCGCAGAACGCGCAGCTTTCCGATCTTCCGGTGGGGTCCGAGGTCCGCTTCCAGGACGGCGAACAGGACCGCGCCGTTGATGATCAGGGCTTGGGTGAGCGTGGACATGGGACGCGAGCCTCTCGGTGGACGGTGCGCCGGGGAGTTCCGGTCGGCCTCCTCAGATTCGCGTCGGCAGCGGATTCCTCGCGCCGTAGCAGGGGGTGACATCTCGGGGTGAGCCGTGGGGCATGCGGTGGTACCGGTCCGGGCGCCGGTGTCACCCCGCGGGTCACCGCACGGGGTGACGCGTCGGGCCTCGGGCCTTTCTAGTGTCGGCGCAGCCAACAGGCCGTCCGAGCAGACACGTACCTCACCGGGAGTCCTCAAGTGAACGCGCTGAACCTGCTGGAAGCGCCGGCCGCGCTCGCGGTCGTGGCCTTCGTGATCGTGCGTCAGGTGTGCGGTGAGCCGCTGCACGGCAGGCGACTTGTGGTGCTGCCCATGGTTCTCGCCGTCGTCGGTCTCGCCCGTCTCGACAAGAGCGGCCACCACCTCACCACCGCCGACATCGCGTGTCTGGTCATCGGCGCGGCGATCGCGGCCGGGATCGGCGCAGCACAGGGAGCCCAGCTGCGGCTGGAGCCGCGCGACGGTGTGTTGTGGGCGCGGACGCCGGTGCGCGGGCTGTGGCTGTGGCTCGCACTGGTGGCCTCACGGCTGGCGATGACGCTCGTCGCCATGGCATTCGACGCCCACGTGGCGGCCTCCACTACGCCGATCCTGATGCTGCTGGGCGTCAACCGGCTCGGTCAGGCCGCCGTCATCACACAGCGCGCGCTCGTCTCCGGCGTGCCGTTCGCCCCCGAGAAGGACGGCCGCCCCTTCGACGTGCGGGCCACGCCGGCGCGTCTCCTGGTCGGTACGGCCCACCCGTCGTCACCCGGCATCCCCCAGCCCGCGTCGCATCCCGCCGCCCCGAGCCCCCGGCCCGCGCCGTACCCCCAGGCCGTTCGGCGTCCTACGCGTCCTACGCGTCCTGCGCCGTCCGCTCGGACCATGGCCTCCCACGACCGCGCGCAGCCTGATGTCCCGAGCGACCAGGATGGTCGGCGAGCGCGATGACCCGACGCCACCCACCGGGCCGGCCGCCCGCACCACTGTCCGAACCACCCACACCACTACCCGCACCGGACAGTGAAGGCGAGGCCAGAGCGACCGGGCGACCCGCGGGCCGGTATCCTGCGCCCGTGCTGCGTACGGTGTCATGGCTGCTGCGGACCGGCGCGTATGTGTTCATCGGCCTGAAGACCTTCACCCACCCTCCGGCCGGGACCGCGACCCTGGTCTCGGCCGCCGCCGCTTACGTCCTCAGTAGCCTTGCCCTGCTGCTGTGGGGGCTCACCGAGGCCCGCGGCGACGAGGCCGCGGACCGCTCCCTCATGCTGCTGCTGCTCGGCGCCGCCGCCGTCCTCGCCGGGTACGCCAGCGCCGCCCCGCACGCCGAATCACTCATCGGTCTGTCGCTGGCCTTCGTCATGCAACTGGGCACCCAGGCAAGCCTCGCGGTCGGCTGGGCAACGGCAGGGTGCACGGTGGCGGCCGTCGAGACCGGCGTACTGGCCAACGGGGCGGGCCGCGAGATCGCCCTCGGCTACCCGGTGCTGGTGGCCGCGGTACTGATCGCAAGCCACAACCGGCGCGCCTGGCGGGTGCGCGCCGAGCAGTCCGCGACCCTGCTCGCCCAGACCGAGCTGCTGCGCGCCGAGCAGCGGCAGGTGGCCGTGCTGGACGAGCGCACCCGGATCGCCCGCGAGATCCATGACGTACTGGCTCATTCGCTCGGCGCCCTGAGCATCCAGATCCAGGCCGCCGAGGTGTTGTTGACGGACCATCAGGACATCGACCGGGCCGTGACGGTGCTCGCCGGGGCGCGGCGGCTGACCGCCGACGGCCTCACCGAGACCCGCCGCGCGGTGCATGCCCTGCGCTCGTCCCTCGCACCGCTCGACGAGGAACTGGCCACATTGGCGAACACCCACCGTCAGCGGCACGGCGTACCGGTACGGCTCACCGTCGAGGGCGCCCCCTTCGCGCTCTCCGCGGACCAGGCGCTGCCGCTTCTCCGCACCGCGCAGGAAGCCCTGACCAACGCCGCCAAACACGCCTCCGCCCAGCCGGTGGAGATCACCTTGACCTACGAGGACGACCACGTGACGCTCGCCGTCGACAACCCACTCGCTCAACGAGATTCGCAGAGGCCGGAGTTCGCCACCCTCAATGGCGGCTACGGACTCACCGGGATGCGCGAGCGGCTCCTGCTGCTGGGCGGGACACTCGACGCGGCGGCACGGGACGGCCGGTGGCGCGTGTGCGCCGAGGTGCCGCGGTGAGCGCCCAGGACACCCGGCCACTGCGGGTGGTGGTCGCCGACGACCAGGCCAGCGTCCGCGAGGGCCTGGTCCTCATACTCGACCTGCTCCCGGACATCGACGTCGTGGCCTCCGCTGCCAACGGCCAAGAGGCGCTCGACCGGGTCGCCGAGCACCACCCGGACGCGATCCTGCTCGACCTGCACATGCCGGTGCTCGACGGCACCGAGACCACCCGCCGTCTCACGTCCGAGTTCCCCGAGGTCGCCGTCGTCGTCCTGACCACCTACGCCGACGACACCTCCGTCCTGGAAACGCTACGGGCCGGGGCCCGCGCGTACCTCACCAAAGACGCGGACCGTCTGCACATCGCCCGTACGCTGCACAGTGCCGCCTCGGGCCTGTCCGTCCTCGACCCCAAGGTCCAGGCCACCCTGCTCGCCGCGGCGAGCGCCGCGGCAAGCGCTCCCGCCCAGCCCCCGCACCCCGCCCCCTCCGACCGGCCACTCCCCGACGGCCTCACCCGCCGCGAGGCGGAGATCCTCACCCTCATGGCGCGTGGCATGACCAACGCCGAGATCGCCACAGCCCTCTTCCTGAGCGGCAACACTGTGAAGACCCACATCAACCGCATCTTCACGAAGACCGGCTCCCGCGACCGCGTCGCCGCCATCCGCTACGCCCGCGACCACGGCCTGGACTGACCGGTACCGGGCCCGACCGGGCAGAACCAGCCAGCCTCAGAAACTCGTCGAAGTCGCCTTCGCCCTCACCCATGTTGAGGTGCTCTCCCCTTGCGGTTTGCCCATGACTCCTGAGCTACTGGACCGGCTGAGTCCCTAGCTCTTCGCCAGTGCACAGCCCTCCGGCACTGCGCTGCCCTTTCACTTGCCGGCCTCTGGGCCGTATTACTGGAGTGCCTGCCGGTGACGGCGGCGATGGACTCGAAGTCCCGGTCGCGGTGCAGGAGGGTCAGCCCTGCAACTCGGCCGTGGCGGCCACCACGAGGTCGACAGCTCGCGCGTTGCGGTGCTGTCCGCACTGGCTGAGGATCTCCTGGACCTGCCCGGCACTGTCGTAGGCGCGGTCGTGGACCGGCGCGCGCCCGAATGTTCACGGATCATCCATCGGACTGACGCCAATCCAGCCATCCCGTGACGGCGACTGTGTCTTGACTGTGTGCCCTCGCTCATCTGGAAGGTGATCGCACATGGCCAAAAAGAGACGTGGCAGGGTCGTCGCAACAGCGGTGGCGGCGAGTGTGATCGGTGTCGGCCTCGCACTGTCCCCCGGTGCAGCCGACGCCAGTGGCGGCGTGGCCGCCTGGTCGTCGGTGCCGGCTGTCACCGACGTCCGCGGCGTGACCACTCCGAACGTCCTGTCGCCCGGACTCACCGAACACCCCGTCGCGCAGGGATCCCTGAAGCTGGAGAACCCGACCGACCAGGTCCCGTACTACGGATACCTCGGCGACGGCACGCTGCTGCCCGACCCCGCCGTGAAGCAGGCCCCGGGCGTGAAGATCGAGGCGAGCAAGACCGAGCCCGACAAGAACACCTACCTGCGGATGTCCGGCCTGCACGGCGCCGACCCGTCGTACCGGTACGGCAAGCACTTCCTCTTCCAGGGACACGAGGGCGCTCAGGCCGGGTACATCACCCGCATCAACCTCGACGCCGACGAGGCCCACCGCGTGACGCTGCTGGCCACAGAGGAGGCCGACGGCACGGCGCTTCCCGCCATCGACGGCTCCACCTGGGACCCGTGGGCCAAGCGGCTGCTGTTCACCTCCGAGGAGGGGGCCGACGGCGCGGTGCTCCAGGCCACCCCGGACATCGACTCGAAGGTCCAGGACATCTCCTTCGTCACCGGCCGGGCCGGCTACGAGGGCATCCAGAACGACTCCGCCGGCAACCTGCTGATGGTCGAGGACAGCGGCGGTGCCACGGTCGCCACCAAGACGAAGGTTCCCAACAGCTTCGTCTACCGGCTGATCCCCTACGACAAGCATGACCTCACCAAGGGCGGCAAGCTCCAGGCGCTGCAGGTGGTCTCCCGCCGCAGCGGCTCGCCCATCGCCTACCAGGACGTCGACAGCGCGCACCCCACCGGCGGGGCGTTCACCGACGACCAGAAGGACCTGAGCAACTACGGTCCGGCCCTGAGCACCCGCTGGGTGACCATCCACGACACCAAGACCGACACCAGCGGGAAGGCGTTCGACGCCAACGCCCTGGCGAAGTCGTTCAAGGCGACCCCGTTCAAGCGTCCGGAGAACGGCCAGTTCCGCCCCGGCACGGACTTCCGTGAGTTCTACTTCGACGCCACCGGTGACACCAACACCACCAGCACCGCCAACGACGGCTACGGCGGCTGGGGCACCCTGTACAAGCTCACTCAGAGCGACCCGCGCTCCAACGACGGCAAGCTCAGCGTCTTCTACGCGGGCGACAAGGCGCACACCGGCATCGACAACGTGACGTTCCTCGACCGCACGCACGTCGCCTTCGTCGAGGACGCCAGCGACACCGTGCACGCCCAGCGGGACGCCCTCGACTCCGGGTTCGTCTTCGCCACCACGACCGATTACTCGGGCGGCGCGCAGCCGGTGCGCTTCCTGGCCGAGGGCCGCGACCCGTCGGCGACCCTGGACAACATGCTGTCCTCGGTGAACGGCGGCATCCAGAACGACGGTGACAACGAGATCACCGGCATCCACGTCTCCGACGGCGACCCGGGCACGGACGGCATCCTCGGCGCCAAGGTGCCGACCCTGTTCCGTGACGGCTGGCGACTGTTCTGGACCCAGCAGCACGGCGACAACACCACGTGGGAGATCACCCCGGCCGACAAGTAGGGATGCGGCCAGCCGGGGCGGGCCAGCGACCGATCCTCACGTCCCGCCCCGCCGGCCACTCCGACGAGGAGCGGCAGCGCGACGTGGCGGCCCGGCTCGACGACGTGGTCCGCGCCGAGCGTGCGAAGCACCACAAGAACGAGAGCGCGCACCACAAGGAGAAGCCCACCGGCACCTAGCGGCGCCTTGTGGTGCGGATGTGGTGCGCAGCCCGTCCACCGGTCTAGACGACAAGAACCCCCCGGGTCCCTGACCTGGGGGGTTCGCATGGAGCGGGTGACAAGAATCGAACTCGCGCTCTCAGCTCGGGAAGCTTGGGTTTCTTAGCGGCGGTTGCCGTGCTGGCCTGCGGCGGAGTGGCATTGGAGTCCCGGTCGTCTCAGGGCAACTTCCCGCTGTTCCCCGTGGCTCCCCGCAGGGTCTGGCACGCGAATGGCACGATCCCCTCGCCTCGAACGTCCCTTGGTGAGACGGACCACTGGGTGTCTGAGCCTCAGCCAACGACAGCCAGCCGCGACGGCAGGTACGCCGATCAACCGCGCACGCGTGTGCCTCGACGCACCCCCACTGGCCTCGGCCACGCTGCCATGTCGTCGACCAGAGCAGGCCGCGCCTGCAGAAGCGTGGCCGTGAGACCTTGGGTGACGACCTCTTCGTCCCGAATAAGGTCAGGGCGAGATCCGAACCTGACCCCCATAACATTTGCGCAGGTCAGCGGCTTGGGGTCACGTCCGCTGGAGTGGTGTATCGCCGGCCACTCGGTGATCTCGTTTTGAGGCTATGCGGTGAGTTCGGTCGGGAGGACGGTCTCGTCGGTTTCTGACTCGATCGGGTGGAGCCGGGCCTTGGCCAGCAGGTCGAGTCCCATGTAGCGGCGGGCCTCGGTCCATTCGTCGTTCTGCTCGGCCAGCACGGCGCCGACCAGGCGGATCAGCGCGGTGCGGTCGGGGAAGATGCCGACGACGTCGGTGCGACGTCGGATCTCCTTGTTCAGCCGTTCCTGTGGGTTGTTCGACCAGATCTGCCGCCAGATCTCGCGTGGGAAGGCGGTGAAGGCCAGCAGGTCGTGCTGAGCGGCGTCCAAGTGGGCTGCTGCCTTGGGGAACTTGGCTTCCAGGGCATCCAGAACGTGCCGCATCTGGGCCTGGACAGCGTCGGTGTCGGGTTGTTCGAAGACGGTCCGCAGCAGGGTGGCCACCCACGGCTGAGCGGACTTCGGGACCTGGCTCAGCAAATTTCGGGCGTAATGCGTGCGGCACCGCTGCCAGGATGCGCCGGGCAGGACCGCGCCGATCGCGTTCACCAGGCCGGTGTGCGCGTCGGAGACGACCAGCTGGACACCGGACAGGCCGCGGGCGGTCAGGGAGCGCAGGAAGGCGAGCCAGCCCGCACCGTCCTCGGCCGTGGCGACGTCGATGCCGAGGATCTCGCGGTGTCCGTCGGCGTTGACGCCGACTGCGATCAGAGCGTGGACGTTGATGATGCGGCCGCCCTCGCGGACCTTCTGGGTCAGCGCGTCCACCCAGACGAACGTGTAGGGCCCGGCATCGAGCGGCCGGTTGCGGAACGCGGTGACCTGATCGTCCAGATGCTTGGCCATCGCGCTGACCTGGGACTTCGACAGCTGGGTGACGCCGAGGGACTCGGCGAGCTTCTCGACGCGGCGGGTGGACACACCGAGCAGGTAGGCGGTGGCGACCACCGAGACGAGGGCCTGCTCGGCCCGCCGGCGGCGTTCCAGGAGCCAGTGCGGGAAGTAACTGCCCTGCCGCAGCTTGGGGACGGCGAGTTCGACGGTCCCTGCGCGGGTGTCCCACTCGCGCGGGCGATAACCGTTGCGGTGATTGACGCGTTCCTCGCTGACCTGCCCGTATTCGGCATTGCAGAGGGCATCGGCCTCCGCGGACATGAGCGCGTCGGCGAACGTCTTGACCATCGCGCGCAGCAGATCGGGACTCGCCGCGGCGAGGTTGTCCTCGGCGAGAGCGTGCAGGGGCAGACTGTCTGGTGCGGTCATCGTGCTGATCTCCTTCGAGCCTAGACATCTCGAAGATCAGCCGGTGGCCGTTCTCATATCCGGACCCTCACTCCGACGCCGGGACAAACACCCGGATCAGGTGGGAACCGGTACACCACTTCCAGAGACGCAACCCGGCTTGGCATCACTCGGTGTCGCAGGGGCTCCGGGATGCCTGCGGCCGCTCAGGTATCGGTGGGGGCAGACGCGAGACGTACGGGCGATACGTTGCCCACACGCCTCGCCGCCCCCGACCGGACTGATCAAGAAGACGGTAAGGATTACGCACCACGTGCGCCCCTCCCTACAACCTTCCGTCTCGGCAGGTCGTCCAATTCGCGCCTGGTGCTGATCACTGTGCCAGGGTCTTTTCTGTCCCATCTGGGGGATGCCATGAGTTCTGTCTCCGTCGGGCGTGTGCTGCGTCGCGGAGCCTGTGCCGGAGCTGTGGGGGCTTTGGTCGTAGCCGGTCTGGGGAGTGGGGTCGCCTTCGCCGACGACCAGCCGCAGACCGATAACCTGTGGATCCAGGCGCCGTACGAGCAGTCGGTCACCGTCGCTCCGGACGGCGGTGCGGCGGAGTATCGGTCGCTGGCGCTCGGCCTCTATCACGACAATGACAACTTCACCGTGACCGACGGGCGGCTGACCGTTGACATCTCCGGGCTCGCCGGGGTCGCCGAGGTGGCCTGGCCCGACAACTGCACGCCGAACGACGCCGGCACCGTCGCGGTGTGCGTCACCGGGGACGTTCCGACCCGCTGGAGCGCGCAGGTGCAGCTGAAGGTGCGGGCCGCCGCCGGCGCCGCCGTGGGAGCGCAGGGTGCGATCGAGTACTCCGCCGAGGCCACCGGCGGACCCGACGGCACGCTCGTCGCCCCGGAGGGCTCCGCGGAGACCTTCGTCACCGTCGGCTCCGGCCCGGACCTCGGCATCAGCGCCCCGCAGGACGTCACCGACGTCGCGCCCGGCACCAGCCTCACCGTGCCGTTCACCGTCACCAACACCGGCAACGAGACCGCCCACGGCTTCAGCGTGAAGATGTGGGCGACGTACGGCCTCGACGTCGTCACCCGCTACCCGCAGTGCACCTACACCGGGCCGGACGACAGCGGCGAGTACACGCCCATGACGTACGTGACCTGCTCCTTCGACACGGACGTCGCGCCCGGCGCGACCGTGGAGCTGCCGGAGCCACTGCGGCTCGCCGTCACCGACCACGCCCTGTACGAACGGTTCGACTACGAGGTCCAGCCCGGCGGCGACGCCACCGACCTCGACGGCTCGGACAACGGCCGCTCCTGGCACATCACCGCCGACAACACCGCGGACTTCGCCGTGCGCGGCACCGAGGTGAGCGGCGCGGCCGGCGACACCGTCACCGCCGCCTTCCGCTTCGTCAACCGCGGCCCGGCCTGGGTCGGCAACGTCAGCTCCGGCGACCCGGTCGCCGTGATCGACTACTACCTCCCGGAGGGCACCACCGCCACGTCCGTGCCCGACACCTGCCGCAACGCCTGGACGTCCGGCGACGACCCGGCCATCGGCCACTACGCCTGCACCCTGCCGATGTGGGCCAAGCCGGACCTGAAGGTCAGCTTCCCGTTCCAGCTGCGCATCGACCGCGTCGTCCCCGACGCGACGGGCCGCGTCGTCGTCCACCCCCACTCCGACGCGTCCTCCACCTTCGACCCGAACAGCAAGAACAACTCGGCCAAGGTGGTCGTCAACCCGTCCGCCTGACAGCGGTGAGGGGAGCGGGGGCCTGCGCAGTTTCTCCCTGAACGCCCCGGACGACAAATCAGGCCCGGTGCTGATCTCAGCACCGGGCCTGATTGGGTATTTCTCTGTCGGGGTGGCGGGTTTGAACCCACGGCCTCTTCGTCCCGAAGCAACTTGGGCGAGGCCCCTGCCTGACACTGGTGCACTCTCACCTGCGGTGATGGTCCGCAGACGGTCGCGTGCGTCCGCCGCCGTTCGTCAGCGTTGTCACGCAGTCAGACACGCACTCAGCGGACGTGGCACGAGCTTCAGTCTCCCGCGAACCACAGATAACTTGCCGGGGTGGCCGCGCACTCTTCCAGCATCGTGGCGAGGTCGTCCAGCGCGGCGAGCTGACGTTCATCGCCGCATCTCTGCCGTAGGCCGTGGATCTCCCGGGGCGGCTGCGGCCTCCTGCTCGTTCATCAACGTGTCCCCGTACGGATCGACGGCAGTGTGCCTCCCCGGTACTCCACGGAACTGGAGCGAGCCAAGCGCATCGGCCAGCGCGTCGCCGTGCCCATAGGAACTCCGGCCCGCAAGGCGGCGACACCCTGCCCCCGCCCTGGGCCACCGCCGAACTCCTCACCGACGCCATCCAAGTCGCCGCCTCCAAGGTCCGCGTCGACGGACCGACCCTCGACGGCCGTACCCACACCTTCACCTTCGGCCGCCAACTCGACGTCCGCACCATCCGATCCGCCGACTTCAACGACGGCCAGGAACTCACCGAACGGGCCGTAGCGGCCTACATCGCCAAGTACGCCACCAAGGGCGCCGAGACAGCCACGGGAGCTCTCGACCGGCCGCTGAAGTTTGCCGCCGAACTCGCCCAGCTCGACATCAGCGAGCACGCCCGCCGCCTCATCCGAACCGCCTGGACCCTCGGCGCCCGCAAAGACCTCGAACACCTCCGCCTCCGCGCCTGGGCCCACATGCTCGGCTTCCGCGGCCACTTCTCCACCAAGTCCCGGCGCTACTCCACCACCCTGGGCGCCCTCCGTGACGCCCGCGCCGAATGGCGCCGTGCACAAGCTGCGGCAGGTGCCCTTCGCGCGTGCACAGAAACTGCTGGCGCGTAATTGTCAGTGGCCGACCTTAGTGTGCCCGCGTGACGACATTTCGATCCGGCTTCACGCTCTGGAAACTCGTCCAGACGGCACGGGAACTGACTGAGGATGCGCGCGTCCGGGAGCGCGTCGATGCGGTGCTGCACATCATGGGCGGCTTCGGTGGGACGTACGGCAAGGGCAGGCCGCTGGTGAACGCCTTGGAGGACGTGGCCCACGAGGCCGTCCTCCAGGGCGACTTCGCATTCGCCCAGCGCTTTCAGCGCTTCGCCGCCTATGCCGGAGGCGAACTGTTCCTTGACATCCTTGAGAACTACTACGACGACGAAGCCCGACAGCGCAGCGAGACACACATGCGCAGGATGGCCGCACTGGGTGCGGACAGGGCGGTCGCCGCCCTTGACGTCCTGTGCCGCGACAAGCCCGGCGCAAGCGCCGCCGACGCCCGTGACCTCTTTCGCGGCATAGCCCAGTCCGTCGACTACCTGGGCCTCGGGGACGGCGAGGGCGGTATCCGGCTCTCCACCAAGGAGGCGAGGCGACTCCAGGAATACGGACACATGGAGATGGTGCTCCGCAACCTGCCCCGGCCCGCCTCCGCCGAGGCCGCCCGGATGATGAGCGACGTCCTGGCCGATGTCGACGCCGGCATGCTGGCCCAGTTGCTCGAACTGCGGGCCAGGCAGGTCGGCCTGGCGGCCCTGCGTACCGCGGTGGAGGACCCGGACAGCTCCGAGAGTGCCCTCCATGGCTGTCTGAAGAACCAGGAATGGATCTTCGGCGGGGCCTACGTGGCCGAGCTGGCACGCCGGCAGTACACCCCGGACGCCATCCTCGACATCCCGCTCCTGCGCGGCGACGGTTCCCTGCACGTGGTGGAGCTCAAGCGCGCCAACATCAAGGACCTGGTTATACGACGCTCCGGCCACCTCATGTTGGGCGCCCCGGCGCACCGCGCGGTCTCCCAGGCGCAGAACTACCTCCGGGCCATGGACGAGAACCGCCCGAGCATCCTGGCCGAGCACGGAGTCGACACCCGCCGTGCGTCGGCGACGGTCGTGATCGGACACTCACGTTACGTGACCGGGGGCGTCACCTCCCAGGAGATCGCGGAGACGCTGCGAACCTACAACGCACACCAGGCGCGCATAGAAGTGATCACATACGAGACCCTGCTGGATTCAGTCTCCCGCATGCTGGCTCTGTCATCGGCACGGAAGGACGCAGACCCCGGCCCGGAAGAGGAGTCCGCCGCATGACCGACACACCCGCGATCGAACCGCTCCTGGCCCGCTTGTGCGGCGGTGAGATCACCGACAAGGACTACGTCGGATACTTCATGAACGAGTACGGAGAGGAACTCGTGTTCGCCCAGCGTCGGGGCGAGAAAACCGCCCGGCTCTGGCACAGCGACGCGGACTGGAAGATGTTCCTCGTCGGTGACCACTCGATTCGGCTCGACGGACCGATGGACGGGATGATCACCGTTGCGGACCTGATCATCAACCGCGAGGAGGCGACATGGCTGTCCTCCTGTCTCGCCGTTTCCCGCCATCTACGGCAGGGACGGACCTGACCACGCACGGTGCTGAGGCGTCAACGGACGGGCCTGGCTCAGCGCAGGCGGCCAGGCCCCTGCATATGAGCCCTGCTCTGCCCAGGATGTCCTCCACCCCGCCGTCCGTGACGTGGTCGCCCAGCGGCCAGGGTGGTCGTCGTCTGCAGGTACGGCATCGCCGGTACGTCGGCAAGCTTGGTCACGCTGCGCAAAACGGCGTGGGGACGTCAGCGTCGTAGCTACAGTCGCCATGGGGCCGACAATCGAAGCGGGCAGGAGGCCGCTTGGGTACTCCCTGGCGACCTGCCGCTCTGGTGCGGGCTCCTTCGCGGTCAAGTGCCCGACTTCGCAAGAGATTTGCATCCACCCACGACGAGATGCGGCGTGGGGCGGGTGCCCGGTGTTATCCGGGAACGGCGGGCTGAGGGCTCGGACCGTGCGAACCTCTCGGTCGGCTACCTCAAAGAGCAGGTCAACGCCGCGTTGCGATGCGGGCGGCTTGCCGCCTCAAAGAACTCGTGCCCTCCGCGTGCCCAATCGTCGACGGCGGGAGGCCCGCTAAACGCAGCGACGGCTCATCAATAAACAAGCCCCAGGCCACCGACCTGGGGCTTCAAGAAGAGCGGGTGACGAGAATCGAACTCGCGCTCTCAGCTTGGGAAGCTCAGGTTTTTGATCGCCAATTGATGCACTGACCTGCGGCGGAGCGGCGCCGAAAGTCGGGGCACACGCGTGGCCATTCCCCGCTGTTCCCCGTGATTCCCCGCACGATCTGGCACGCGTATGGCACGCGACTCACTACGGCTCTGGTGTCTTAAGGGCATCCTTGCCGATCAGCCCGTTGGCGAACTCGACTGCGAATCGGTGCGACTCGCCTGATACGTCTGCGGGTTCGTCGGCGTACCAGCGGAAGGTGCCCAGTTCTCGTTCGGCGGAGTTCAGCCAGTGGGACAGACGGTGAAGCTGCCCCTCGTTGAGTCTGATCGCGGCCTGGTGGACCCACGTCTCCTCTGGTCCGGCGTAGGTCTCCAGAGCCATGATGGCCGGCTCTACTTGGCCCGGATCAAAGACGGACTGGCAGAGGTCGCGGGTGTCAGGAGAGATCAGCGTACGCCGAGGATGCGGTGTCGAAGGCTGTGGAACAACGAAGAGTCGTCGTCGGCCACCGCACCCGGACTTTGATATGTGACCTCTTCGTCCCGAAGTGATGTCTGTCACTTGCGCTGATGGTCCGCTGACGTCCGCGATTGTTCGCGGTTAATGCAGGTCCGGGTACCAGCTGAGGTACTCGTCCACGAAAACGTGTCCATCAGGCGTCGTGCGGACATACCGCAGGACCATATCCACCGGCTCCCGGTTCACCTGTACCTGGAACAGCTGAAGCGTGGTGCCGGAACTCGGGAACATCGTGAAAGTCGCCTGGTGCATCAAAGCAGCCATGGCCCCCGGAATTGTCCTTAGGATGCGCGAGTCGCTGAGGCCGAAGGATTGGGCCCTGTCACCCAGCTCCATGGCGATCCGCTTCACATCAGCGGGGGACGGCGATCGTTGGATCGCAGGTTTTCTGCTGCCTTGCTTGGCCGCCGAGTACACAGCCTCTGCCGCGGCACTGACCGCTTCCTTATGGCCGTCGCCGCCGCCGTCAGGTGTGGCAAGGGAGAAGGAGTCCGCGAACGTATGCAGTAGGCCAACCGGTAGCTCCTCACCGTCCAGTACACACTCTCTCGAGTATTGCAGGGCCCATCCCGGCGTTTGGTCATCAACGGTGACGGTGAAATGTCGCGGTGAAATAATGAGCTCCGGAGCCCCTGTACTAGCGTGATCCACCCGCACCTTAATGCTATTCCCCGACCAGTGCCCGGGTCGCCCCGGCGAACCGACCCAATCCTCCGTGGCCGTTTTCGTCATAAGTTTCAACGTCCGTGGACCGGTGGGAGATGCGCCAAAGAGCGGAGTCGACGCTACGGGAACCGAGCGGAGGTCGAGATCTAGCTCCATGCGTTCCCAGATGCCCGCGGTGCCGAAGATAAATACAGGCGCAAGCGGAATCCTGTAGATATCGGATATTTCGTCGACATTAGTAGGAACACCGTCTCGTCTAGTACCGCTGATGGCAAGTCGCAGATCGGAGGGTGGCGCAGAAGCGGTCGGCACGCCGAATGTGCTGCCGGCGGACCCTTCATCGGGGTCGCAGTCGGCTCTGACATCTGCCCCAGAGAGGGAGATTTTCTGATGCGTGACGCCGAAATACGGATTATCCCAATACAAATAAATCAGGCCAGGTATGGAACCGTCCGAGGTGTTGGTGATTCCGTATTTCACCCACCCTTCGGTCCCACTGACAATTGTGCCTGATTCACCTTGAAATCCGCGCTCTTCTCCTGCATTGATGCTGGCCGGAGGCTCCCAACCGGGCGTCCAGTCTCCAAAACATCGATGCTGTGAAATGAGATTCAGGTTATGGTCGGTGGTCTGGTTGCGAAGCACGTACCGATACACGCGAGCTGGAGACATGGCTATATTCCTATCCAGTAACCTCATGTCGGGCAGGGCGATTAACAATCGACGGAGGATCCCTCCCGCCTGCGATCCCGAGATCGGTTCTTTAGAAGGTGATCGATCGGTTTATTCGTCGCCTCAGCGAGGTGCGTTGAGAGCGTACCGCGACTTCCAATCACCCCGCGTTAACGGTCTGAGGTCGTCAGAGAGGTATAGGGCGATAGACTTTAAACGAGCCACTGACCAGGTGGCGCATCCAAAGCATTCGTTGGGTGACCGCCCTAATGCCATCATTTTGGTGGATAAGCCATGTTTCCCATGGGCCGGTATGGGAAAACATGCCGTTCCATATAATTGCTGTGTGTCGCCCGGTTGGGCCGACTCCCCATTCGTGAGTTGCACCACCATAGACCCACTGGAAATGGGCATATGCGAACTGGATGATATCGCCGTTTTGCCATGTCCCCCAATCCGTGTACGGGGGCTGCGTGATCTCGGTGCCCCAAACGTAATATGGGGGGTTGGAGAAGTTGCCTGGTCGAGCATGCGCAGCTTGCAATGCTGCGTTTACGAGGTCAGTGCACTCGCCGCCACCAACTTCCTGGCCCAGGCGAGAATTAGCGAAGTTTCGAACCGCATCCCCGGTCGGGTTGTGCGGATAATCGCTATGGCGGGTAGGTTCGGTCGAGCTGAACGTTCCTGGATCCGGCGTCCTTGTTTTCAGTGGTGATTTCAGTCCGGCGGACTCGGAGGATGCAAAATCCTCGGCTGGGCTGGAAGATACGATTTCGATCCTTCCTGAAGCCTTTACGTAGAGCATGGAAGGACCGTCATCGCCGGAGTTACTTCGGGATCGATGCAATATATCAGCCACATGGATCTCGTAGTAGACGTCAAAATCAAGGCGGGGGTACAAGCGTATTCTCTCGGAATGCTGAGACGGACCAACAAATCCAACTAGTGGAACTGTCCGCTCGAAAGAGTCCAGATCTTGATGCAGCTTGGAGACCATCAGGTCAGGTTCCGTGTCAATTTGGTGCTGGTTGGTGAGGTCGTGCGTTGTCATTTTGAGTCTCGCCTTTCAGGTCTACCCAACCCAGGCGTAGGTGGGCTTGCGCTGCGGCGGTATGCGTCCCGGGGTAGTGCCCTGGTGGAGGTGTAGGCACTTGCCGACTCGGAAATAATCTCCCGACGATGGCACGGTGATCACGTGCTGCATGCGTGGGCTTTCCGGTGAAAGAGGTTAGCTAAGAGACCCTCCTTTACGGTACATCGACGAATCCCCAGGTGCACCCGGGGAGGAAGCCATGGGTGCCGGGGTGGTTGGGAGCGGCTTCAGCCGTCTTCCCCACCCGCACCCACCCCAGCTCCCATCCCGTACGCCGTCGACCCACACACTGTGGAGCGGGCGTGGTTCATGGCGTCCAGGTGGAGCGCGCCACTGTACGAACGACCTGGACGCCATGGGCCGCGTCTGCTCGGCTCTGCCTGGGTCGATGGTGTACGGGGTGGGAGGCGCAGCATCCGCCACAATCGACCCGCGGCCGGCGACGGCGCCCCCTTCATCCCGGTGCTGGCCGATCCCCCGCCGGAGGCACTGTTCTGACCTTGGCCGCGCTATGCGGTGGTCGGCTCATGGCCACCGGCCCTATCCACATGTGGGCGCGCGTCGGCGCAGCGCGGGCGGAGCGGGCCGTAGGCAGGAGCGGCGCCCGCGGCGGAGCCGGTAGCGCGCCCGGCGGAGCGGAGCGCAGCCGGGGCTTGAACCAGTAGAGAAAGTTGTAACTCAGTCGGCACTTGGGGCGGTTGTGATGCTGCGGGACTGTGCTGCGGCTCGTCGTAGAGCGTCGGCTAGTTGGTCGGCGGCGTCGGCGGACATGAGGATCTCTTGGGTCCACAGGATCGAGAGCCTGATGTCGCCGTTGAGCAGGTTGGTGGCAACGTCGACTTCCGTGCCGTTGCCGGTGACGTCGTACACGGCAAGGTCTGGATCACTGCTGTAGGCGCTCATGCAGGCGAGCATGCCTGAGGCCCGGCTCCTGAGTGGGGCCGGGCTGTCAAGCATCAAGTGAACCTAGGCTCCCTTGACCTGGGGCTTGAAGGTGTATGCGCAGGGCGGGAGTTGTTCATCGTGCCGATGAGCCAGTGGCAGGAAGACCACCGGCCGGATCGTCCACGTGATGCGCGTGCTGGCCTGGGTGACGGACACCGTGCAGGGTTCTAAGCGCAGGAGGGCTCGTCGGGTTTCGGCGCGGCCGTCGTGGAGCCAGGCCCAGACCTCGTCTGAGGCGTCCGGGTCGAGTGCCGGTGAGATGGTGCGGAGCGCGATGGCGACCCATCTGTCTGCCTGGGGTGCGGAGTAGGCGTCGAAGGATGCCCGGAGTGCCGGCCACCGCATCCCGTCGGTGAGGTCCTCGGTCCAGCACTCGCACCAGAAGCCACGGCGGGGCTTGTCCATCAGCACGAGTGGCCTCCCCGCTGGGCGTTCACAAAGAGTTCCGCGGTGACCGTGTAGCCGCCGCCCGCGCCTTGGACGACGACCCTGTGTGCGAGGGCGCTGACCATGCCCAGGCCTCGGCCGTGCTCGGCGTCCTGGTCCTGGTACTCGACCTTCGGGGCATCGCCGCCTCCGTCGTCCGTCACCGACAGCGCGATCACCTGCGGTGCCACCGCCACGGCCAGGTGGAAGCTCCCGCGCTCCCCTCCGCTGCTCGTGTGAAGGAGTGCGTTAGTGCTCAGCTCGCTCACGATCAGGGCCGCGTCGTCCGCCAGGGGCGATCCGCGCAGGATGTCTCTCGTCCAGCGGCGAGCCCGGCTGACCTCTTCCGGAAATCCTGGGCAAGTCAGTCCCCAGACTCGGACTCGACTCGTATACTCGTGCATACAAGTTCCTTCATGCTGGTAGGCCGCCATGTGCAGCGGGTTCGGGCTAGACGAGTTTCACGCCGTCGTGGGCGCGGACAGCCGCCGGGGTCATCGCGTCGAGTGCGTCCAGGACGCGGATCGCGTATGCCTCGTCGGCCAGGTCGGTGACTTCTTCGCGGGTGGCCCAGCGCAGTGCACGGGTCTCGTCGCCGGTCGTGGGCGTGCCGTCGGCGGCCTCACAGCGGAAGACCAGGGAGACGATCAGGCCCGTCATGTTCTTGTAGACACCGGTCAGAGTCGCCGGAAGAGCGATCTTGATGCCGGTCTCTTCGAGGACCTCGCGTTGCAGGGCCTCGGGGATGGTCTCCTCACGTTCGAGGACACCGCCCGGCGGCTCCCACTTGCCGTTGTCACGGCGCTGGATCAGGAGGGCACGGCCCTGGGGGTCGACAATGACCCCGGCGACGCTCACAGAGTGCGGGCGTTCTGTGCTCACGTTCCTCGGCCCTCCCGGATGGCTAGGCTCTCCACCGTAGCAACTTCACTCGCCCACTCGTCTAGATACCTAAAGGAGTACACACAGTGAGCCCTCTTTCTTCGGGCCTCCTCGGTGATCTCGACCCCACGAGCGATCGTGCGGTCTTCCGGCAGATCGCCGACCAACTGCGCGAGGCCATCGACCGCGGGCGATTCCGCGAGGGTGAGAAACTGCCTTCCGAAGCGGAGCTGGTCGAGCACTACGGGGTCTCCCGGATGACCGTCCGCAACTCCTTCTCCATCCTCACCGGCGAGGGCCTGGTCCACGCCGAACACGGCAAGGGTGTCTTCGTCCGGCCCCGCCCGCCCGTGCGGCGCCTCGCCTCCGACCGGTTCGCTCGGCGCCATCGTGAGCAGGGGAAGTCCGCGTTCATCGTGGAGGCGGACGCGGCCGGCAGTCACCCGCAGGTCGACAGCCTTGAGGTCAAGGAAGAGAAGGCCAGTCAGGACGTCTCCACCCGGCTCGGCTCCGTACGGCGCGTGCTGGCCCGGCGGCGCCGGTATCTGCTGGACGGGCGACCCGTGGAGTTCGCGACCTCCTACCTCCCCCTCGACATCGCCCGCGGCACCCAGATCGCCGAACCCAACCCCGGCCCCGGCGGCATCTACGCCCGCCTCGAAGAACTGGGCCACCGCCTCGACCACTTCGAAGAGGAGATCCGCGCCCGGATGCCCTCCCCCTCCGAGGTCAAGACGCTCCACCTCGCGGCCGGCGTGCCCGTGATCCACCTCATCCGGACCGCCTTCGACACCGAGGGACGTGCTGTCGAAGTGTGCGACACGGTGATGGCGGCGGACGCCTACGTGCTGTCGTACCAGCTTCCTGCGACCTGATCGTCATGGTTTGCGGTGGTGCGCGGGGGACGCTTCCTCGACTCGTACACCCCGACACGCTTACTCGTATAGACGAGTGGGCAAGTTGTGTGGCAGGGTGATCGTCATGAGCCCGGGAGTTCGGGTTCGTGGATCGCTACATGTATAGACGAGTAGATAGGAGATATTCCGTGCGCACCATCCGTGTGGAGACCACCGCCGCCACGATCCTGCTGACGGAGGCCCCCGAGCCGAAGGTCCGCGACCGCCAGACCGGCGAGATCGCCAAGGACGCAGTGAGCGGGGAGGCGCTGATGACCATCGGCGTCGTCTACATCGAGGACGGGGAGTCCGCCCTGATCAAGGTCACCGTTCCCGAGGGCGGTGTCTCCGAAGGGCTCGTCCTCGGCTCGCCCGTCTCGCTGCCGGGACTCGTCGCCCGGCCGTGGGAGTCCGTGTTCAACGGCCAGCAGCGTCACGGCATCGCCTACCGCGCCGCCGCCGTCACCCCGGCCGCCTTCCCGGTCAGCGCCGGGACTGGGGCTGCTGCCTGATGTCCGACCTGACGACATTCCTGGAGGTGGGTGGTCCCCTCGCCGCGTTCGGCGGTGGGGCCGCCTACACCCGGGCCAAGCACCCGGCGGTCTACTGGTCCGTGGTCGGCGGCCCGATGTCCACGGTCCGCATGCTCAGCTCGTACGCCTCCGTCATGGAAGCCTGCGGCCTGACCGTGGCGCCCTCCCGGCTCAGGGTCCTCGCCGTCAAGGCCGCCACCCGGCGTGAGGTCCGACCGGTCCCGCCCCGCAGGGGCATCCTCCGTCCCACCTGGACCGGGTTACGCCTCCGCCTCCGCCTCGCCCCCGGGCAGGAACCTGCCGACGTCGCCGCCTCGGCCGAACGCCTGCGGCATGCCTGGGGAGTTCACGCCGTCTACGTGACCACCGTCAAACCGGGCGTCGTGGAACTACGGCTCGTCGGGTACGACGTCCTGCGCCGGGTCCGGATGCCTCGCAAGACCGGCGGCGGTTTCCTCAAGGTGCCGGTGGCGCTGCGCGAGGACGCCATGCCCTTCGTACGCGACTACCGCAGCGTTCCCCACCAACTCACCCTCGGCGCAACCCTTTCCGGCAAGTCCATGTACCTGCGCCACCTCATCTCCGGACTTGCCCGGCAAGAAGGCGTCGCGCTCGTCGGAATCGACTGCAAGCGCGGCGTCGAACTGGCTCCCTTCGCCGCCCGCCTTTCCGCCCTCGCCACCGACCCGGACGAAGCCGCTGAACTGCTGCCCGTGCTGGTGAAGGAAATGGAGGACCGATACGACCTGATCAAGGCCCGCCAGGGCATCGCCCCGGACACCCCCGACGAAGAGATCACCTCCGACATCTGGGGCCTTCCCGACGCCCAACGCCCCTCCCCCATCGTTCTGTTCATCGACGAGGTGGCGGAACTCTTCCTCACCGCGAGCCGCAGAGACGAAGACCGCCGCGACGAGATGGTCACCCAGCTCATCCGCCTCGCCCAGCTCGGCCGCGCGGCCGGCATCTACCTCGAAGTCTGCGGCCAGCGCTTCGGCGCCGAACTCGGCAAGGGCGCCACCATGCTCCGCGCCCAGCTCACCGGTCGTGTCTGCCACCGCGTCAACGACGAGGCCTCCGCCAAGATGGCCCTCGGCGACATCGCACCCGAAGCCGTCTACGCCGCCTGCTCCATCGCCCCCGAGACACCCGGCCTAGCGGTAGCGGGCGACACCTCCGGTGGCTGGTCCCGCATCCGCACGCCCTACCTCTCCATCGCCGATGCTGCGGCCATGTGCCAGGACTCGGCCGACCTGGTCCCCGACGTCTCTGCCCTCAAGCCCTTCCGGCCCGACGTCCCCGTACGACCGCTCACCACGCCGAGCCCCGTCGTGCAGCCGCACCCCGTCGCCGACTGACCCTCTCCCGGCCTCTTCGCGCCATGCCCCTACCCCTCCATGCCCGAAACCGGAAGGAGCCGCATCATGCGCGCCCAGCTGGCCCGCGTCGACGCGGTGCTCGTACAGGCGCTCATCGCCGCCGCGCTGTCCTTCGCTCACCTCCACGACGTCGCCTCGGCGGCCGGACAGGACGGATGGAAAGCCTGGGCCTACCCCGTCTCCGTCGACCTGCTGCTCGTCGCCGCCTGGCGCCGTCTGCGCACCGGCACCACGAAGGCCTCCGCCTGGTGCTGGTTCGTCATCGCCCTCGTCGCATCCCTCGGTGCGAACGTCGCCACCGCCGGCCTTCTCGACCTCGGCGACGTCCCCGCCTGGCTGCGCATCCTCGTCGCCGGATGGCCGGCCGTCGCCTTCCTCGGCGGCACCCTCCTCGCCCACACAACGCCCAGGGCACCCAACGCCATAGAGACCGCCGATGACGACCAGGAGGAAGAGCCCGAACCGACTCCGGAGACGCAGGCCGAAGAACGACCGTCCGCACTCCCAACCGTCCCGGTCCCGGCCGCCCTCGTCGCGCACGCCCGCAAGGTCGCCAGCGAGCACCACACCCGCACCGGCACTCCCATCGACACCCCGACCCTCCGCGCCCGCCTCGGCGTACCCGCCCCCATGGCCGAAGCCATCGCTGCCCAGCTCTGAAAGGAGAACCAGGACTCGTGACCGCCAACCGCCGCTTCCGCAACGTCACCCGCATCGGCCCCGTCCAGGTCGGCACCGCCTACGACGACCGGGGCCGCGAGAAGCACACCGCCGCCTGCTCCGCACCCCGCTGCGGCTTCTCCGCCGACTACGACAGCCGCGCCGCCGCCGAACTCGCCGCCCGCACCCACCGCTGCCCCGTCCGCTGAAAGGACCCCGCACCCCGTGACCCTCAACCTGCCACTCGTCGTCGTCCTCGGCTTTTTCGCCTGGGCGGCCATCAAGTACCTCGGCGTCCGCACCTGGATCGTCGTCCTGGTCGCCCTCTTCGGCTTCTGGCTCTCACACACCTTCCTCGCCCCCGCCATCGAATCCGGCACGCGCAGCGGCGTGACCGTCATTAACGGCTCACATGACTAGACGAGTAGATAAGGAGATGCCTGCCGTGTTCCTGCCGAAGTACCCAGACAACCCCACACCGCCGCCCGCACACACCTACACCCCCACCTCGACCGGCCCGGCGCCCGCGCGGCGCTCCGCGCTCCCGGCCGTTTCCGTCAGTACCGGCGCCGTCGTCGCCGTCATCACGGGCGGCGTGGTCCTCACCGCGCTGCTGACCGCCGTCGCCGTGTCGGCCGTCTCCGTGGCCGTCGCCGCCGTGGTCCTGCGCTCTTTGCTGCGCGAACACAACCGGCGCTGATCCCTCCGCCCGACCCCTGGGGCGGCCACGACACCGCCAAGCATCCGGCCGCCCCGGGGCCCGTCACTCCTGACCGAGCCAGCCAGAAGGAGCCAGCCATCTTCACCCGCACCACCCCGCCCCCGCTCCGCGAACTCACCAACCTCGCTTCCGGCGGCACCCTGCCCGGTATCCTCCGCCAACTCTCCGGCCTCGGCGGCTGTACCAACCCCATCCGCCTCGACGGCCACCGCACCGAGTACGACGTCGACACCACGACCGGTGAGATCGGCCGCATCCTCCAGCACCTCAACTCGACCGATCTGCCCGCCGGCCAACTCCTCGTCCGCTGCAACAACCGCCGCACCACCCGATGCGCGGCCTGCGCCGAGATCTACCGCCGCGACACCTTCCACCTGATCACGGCCGGGCTCCGGGGCGGCAAGGGCACCCCTGAGCAGGTCGCCGCGCACCCCCGCATCTTCGCCACCTTCACCGCGCCTGGCTTCGGCCTCGTCCACAACCGCCGCACCGACGGCCGCGCCTGCCGCTGCGGCACCCACCACGACCAGGACGACGACGCCCTCGGCACCCCGCTCGACCCCGACACCTACGACTACGAAGCGGCCGTGCTCTGGAACGCCCACGCAGGTGCGCTCTGGCGACGTTTCTCGATCTACCTCCACCGTGAGGTCGCCAAGCGCGCAGGCCTCTCACAGCGACGCCTACGCGACCACGCCCGCGTCTCCTTCGCCAAGGTCGCCGAATACCAGAAGCGCGGCGCCGTCCACTTCCACGCCGTCATCCGCCTCGACGGCCCGAACGGCGGCGACACCCCACCCCCGCCCTGGGCCACCGCCGAACTCCTCACCGACGCCATCCAGACCGCCGCCACCAAGGTCCGGGTCGACGGCCCGACCCTCGACGGCCGCACCCATGCCTTCACCTTCGGCCGCCAACTCGACGTCCGCACCATCCGATCCGCCGACTTCAACGACGGCCAGGAACTCACCGAACGGGCCGTCGCCGCCTACATCGCCAAGTACGCCACCAAGGGCGCCGAGACCGCCACGGGAGCGCTCGACCGGCCGCTGAAGTTCGCCGCCGAACTCGCCCAGCTCGACATCAGCGACCACGCCCGCCGCCTCATCCGAACCGCCTGGACACTCGGCGCCCGCAAGGATCTCGAACACCTCCGCCTGCGCGCCTGGGCCCACATGCTCGGCTTCCGCGGCCACTTCTCCACCAAATCCCGCCGCTACTCCACCACCCTCGGCGCCCTCCGCGACGCCCGCGCCGAATGGCGCCGAGCCCAAGCGGTAGCACCCGCCAACCCTCAGCCGGGCACGACATACGTCCTCGCGCACTGGGTCTTCGCCGGCACCGGCCTCAGCTCCGCCGAGACCTGGCTCGCCGCATCCCTCGCACCAGCCCCCGGAACGGAAGGAGAACCCACCGCATGACCGACCGCTACCTGTCCGTCGACCAGGTCGCCGAGCTGCTCGGCACGACCACCCGCTTCCCCCGGCGGCTGATCGAAGAACGGCGCATCCGGTACGTGAAGGTCGGTCGGCACGTACGCATCCCCCAGAGCGCGGTCGACGAGTTCATCCAGTCCCGCACCGTGGAGCCGTTGAGGCGTCCCCGCACCGGCTTCAGGAGGGCCGCCTGATGGCCAACAGCAAGGGCAGGCGCCGCCGCTTCGGCGCGATCAGACGGCTTCCTTCCGGTCGGTACCAGGCGCGCTATCCGGGCCCTGACGGCGTGATGCGTCCGGCTCCGATCACGTTCGAGACGACGGCGGACGCGGACGACTGGCTCGCCGAGAAACAGACGGAGATCCGCCGGGGCGAGTGGCGCGATCCCGAGGCAGGCGCGGTGAGCTTCCGGGCCTACGCAGACAAGTGGGTCGACGAACGGGAGATCGCGCCTCTGACCCGCGACCTGTACCGCTATCTCCTCGACAAGCACCTGTTCGCCTTCACTGAGTCGGACTTGGACGAGATCACGGCTCCCCGCGTGCGTGAGTGGCGGGCCGATCGGCTGCGAACCGCCAACGCCAAGACGATGACCGCCAAGGCGTACCGGCTGCTCAAGGCCATCATGGAGACGGCAGTGGACGACGAGTTGATCTCTCGCAACCCGTGCCGGATCAAGGGCGCCGGTAAGGAGAAGGCGGCTGAGCGGCGCATCGCTACCGTCGCCCAGGTCGACGCACTCGCCAACGCCGTGGGGATGCGATGGCGGCTCATGGTCTACCTCGGTGCGTACGGTCCGATGCGTCCGGAAGAGCTGGCCGGCCTCCGCCGCCGGGACGTCGACCTCGACAACCTCCGCGTCCGCGTCCGCCTCGCCGAGCCGGAGCGGATGAACGGGCGGCGGGTACAGGGCGACACCAAGTCCGAGGCCGGAACCCGGACTGTGATTCTTCCCGCGTTCCTCCACCGGGAGCTCCGCTGGCATCTGGAGAGCTACGCCGAGCAGGGGCCGGATGGGTTGCTGTTCGTGGGCGAGAAGGGTGCTCCATTCCGGCGCAGCACCTTCGGGCGGAGGTGGCGGAAGGCGCGGGAGATCGTCGGCATGCCCGAGGGCTTCCGGTTCTACGACCTCCGGCACACGGGGCACACGCTGTCCACGCGCTCCGGGGCCACGCTCAAGGACACGATGGTCCGGGCCGGACAGTCCTCCGAGAAGGCGGCGCTGATCTATCAGCACTCCGACGACGAGCGGCAGGAAGAGGTCGCCGCCGGGCTGGACGCTACGGTCCGTAAGGCACGGGCAGCCGCCGCGCAGAGGGCGCCCGACAAGCCTTCTGGCACGAATCTGGCACGCGACAACTGATCACCATGGACAGCAAAAAGGCCCGGGTCTGTGACCTGGGCCTTCTCCATGGAGCGGGTGACGAGAATCGAACTCGCGCTCTCAGCTTGGGAAGCTGATGTTCTACCATTAAACTACACCCGCGTAAGACGCCGACGGAGTCGGTGCCTGAACGCTCGCTCACTGTACCCCATGACGGACCCCCGGTGCTCAGGCCGTGGGGTTCGTGTGCGTTTCGGGGGATGGGGCGAGGGTGGGATACGGGTGCGGGCGACCGGAGTTGGGGCGTACGGTGGAGGTGTGGGAGAGGGGCCCGGCAGGCCGGAGTGCCGCCTGGAGAGCCGTCCCTTTGATCCCGTAATGTGGCTTTCCGTCGTCACGGCAGTAAGCCCGACGCGGCTCCTGGGGAAGGGACTCAAGGGACTTGATGGAACGCACCGTCGTCCGCTGTGCCGAAGGGCACGTGTTCAGCACCGCTTCGTTCCCGATGCAGCAGGCCGAGCGGCTCGGCCCTGGTCGGCTCGTGCGGTGTCCCAAGTGCGCCCGGCTGCGCAGCGTCGTGCCGGTCGCACTGGAGAAGCAGCAGTAGCGGAAGAAGATCAGAAACAGCAGTAGCACGGGCGCGCGGACTCCTCACGATTGTCGTGGGTCCGCGCGCCTTGCGTATCCTCGGGGCGTGCTTCTCTCAGACAAGGACATCCGGGCCGAGATCGACGCCGGGCGGGTACGGATCGATCCCTACGACGAAACCATGGTGCAGCCGTCGAGCATCGACGTCCGGCTGGACCGTATGTTCCGGGTGTTCGAGAACCACCGGTACCCGCACATCGACCCCTCCGTCGAGCAGGCGGACCTCACCAGGCTCGTGGAACCCGAGGGCGACGAGCCCTTCATCCTCCACCCCGGTGAGTTCGTGCTGGCCTCGACGTACGAGGTCATCACCCTGCCCGACGATCTCGCGTCCCGGCTGGAGGGCAAGTCCTCGCTCGGGCGGCTCGGGCTGGTCACCCACTCCACCGCCGGGTTCATCGACCCCGGCTTCAGCGGGCACGTGACCCTTGAGCTGTCCAATCTCGCGACCCTCCCCATCAAGCTGTGGCCGGGCATGAAGATCGGGCAGCTGTGCATGTTCCGGCTCTCCTCCCCCGCCGAGCACTCCTACGGCAGTGAGCGCTACGGCTCCCGCTACCAGGGACAGCGCGGGCCCACCGCGTCCCGCTCCTACCTCAATTTCCATCGGACGCAGGTGTGAGGGGCCGGTCATGAGCAGCGACAGTCCGGTGCGGGAGAACCTCACCTACGAGCAGTTCGGCGTCGCCGTGCGCGAGCTCGCGCAGACCATCGCCGACGACGGGTTCGAGCCCGACATAGTGCTCAGCATCGCGCGCGGCGGGGTCTTCGTCGCCGGCGGCCTCGCCTACGCCCTCGACTGCAAGAACCTGCACCTGGTGAACGTCGAGTTCTACACAGGTGTGGGGACGACGCTGGAAATGCCGGTCATGCTCGCGCCCGTCCCCAACGTGATCGACTTCAGTGACAAGAAGGTCCTGATCACGGACGACGTCGCCGACACCGGCAAGACACTGAAGCTGGTCCGCGACTTCTGCCTCGAGACGGTCGCCGAGGTACGGTCCGCGGTGATCTACGAGAAGTCCCACTCCCTCGTGAAGTGCGAGTACGTGTGGAAGCGGACCGATGACTGGATCAACTTCCCGTGGAGTGTCCTGCCTGTAGTACGTAAGTCAGGTGAGCCGGTCACCCCGTCTAAGGAGGCGCTCTGACCTGCTGAAGGTCGCGCGTGGCACACGGTGATCGCTCGGCAGCCTGTGGTGCCTGACAGGCCCCGACAGTTTGCGTGATCAGCACACTTGATCGCGGCCAGGGGACGAAGACGATCCGGACGGCCCAGAGACGGCCCCGGAACTCCGATCCAGGGCCATCACGCGAGGGCACCTTATCCGCGAGGGCTGGGGACTTGCTTCCAACCGTCGACCGACCTGGTGACGAACAGAACGCGATAGACCTCGCGTGTCCACACAGTGGCGCCCTCCCCGTAATCGGGGAGTTCCTGGAACGCTTCCTCCTTCGAGTCGAAGCTGTACTTCCGACCCTTCGCGTCCTTGATCATCCACTCTCTGCCGGTCAGCCCCGCTGCTCCCATGGCCACGATGCTCTGTCCTCCCCATTGGCGTGGCGAGATCGTAGCCGCTGTGGCCTCGGGGGCGGACGGCCGACCGGCGATTAGCTGTGTCCTCATCCTCATGAGGTCGATCGCGGGGACCGTCGACGTCGGTCAACCGGGCCTGCGCGTCGGCCGGCCGTCCACTGAGGTACGACGTCGGCCGCTGCTGTTCGTGCCCGCTGGTGTCAGCAGCTGACGTCAGCCGCCGCATGCAGCCTTGACCAGCGCCGCCATTCTCCGGCCCTGCCAGGGACTGCCCCGATAATCTACGGCGCCTCCTGCGACACTGCCGCGACAGTGACGCCAGTCATGAGGCAGGGGGGGAGGAACGGCGTGCTTCTCTACGGGGTGCTCGCACTGATCGCGGGTAGCGCTTCCATCGTGGTGGCCTGTGGCTGTCGCGGCGTGGACGTCTGGGTGTGGGACTGGTCAGACGTGACCTTTTCGCCGCGCTACAGGACGCGATGGGGGACGCCCTGGAAGAACCTTGAACGCATGAGGCTGCAGTTCGGGTTCGTAGGAGTCGTGTTGGTCCTGGTCGGACTGGTGACCATGACGCGCTAACGGGCCACCCTCTGCGCACGGCAACGCATCAGGCTCGCCACCGCGCCTGCTCGCACTTCCTCAACCCACCGCTCTCCCCAGCTCCCATCCCGTACGCCGTCTCCCCACACACCGTGGAGCGGACGTGGTTCAGGGCGCCCAGGTGGAGCGCGCCACTGTACGAACGAACCGGAGGCAGTGTTCCGACCGCGGCTCTCCCGTCCAGGTCTCGACTCGGGGCCGTAGCTCACTGCGGCCCCAGGATCCGGCCCACTGCGCCGTAGGCGTGTGGGGGCCCGGGCCATCATTGGGTCAAGTCAGCCTGGCCCGTGCTGCCTCCCGTGGTGAAGAGGGCCGGGCAGGTTCTCGACGCCTGAGCGTGGACGACGACACGGACGAGGGGCCCCGGCACGGATGCCGGGGCCCCTCGTTCGTGTGTGCGGTGCTAGAACGTGCCCAGCTTCACGATCGACAGCAGGGCGATCAGCTGGATCGCCGACGCGCCCAGGGCCTTCGGCCACGGCAGGTCGTGGGACTTGCCGACCATGAGGGTGAGCAGGACGCCCGCCGCGACCCAGGTGGCCCAGCCGAGGAGCTGGACGAAGCCGGCGTTGCCGCCGAAGAACACGGCGAAGAGCAGGCGGGGCGCATCGGTGATGGACATGATCAGCATGGAGAGGCCGACCGTCGGCTGCCAGGCTCCGTCGCCGCCGAGCTGGCGGGCCAGGGTGTGGGTCACCACGCCCAGGACGAAGGACGAGAGCACCATCGCGACGGCCGTCACGAGGACGATCGGGACCGCGTTGGTGAGGGTGGCGTTGATCGCGTCCGCGCGGGCGCCGTCGAAGCCGAAGACGGCGAGCAGGCCGTAGAGGAAGGTCACGATGAGGGCGGGACCCCACATCGCGTAGTCCCGCATCTGGAGGAAGGTCTGGTTCGGGGCGAGGACGATCCCCTTCAGCAGGTCCTTCCAGTGCAGGCGCGGGCCGATCGGGCCGGACGGCGCCGCCGAGCCCGCGTGGTAGGTCGCGCCCTGCGTGTAGCCCGCGGCCTCGTCGACGGAGAAGGCCTGGGTGCTGCCCGGGTGGTTCGCCGCGTACGGGTCGGGGGCGCCGGCGCCGTAGCCGTTGTCGTCGCCGAAGTACTCCGGGCCGTCGCCGCCGGGCTGCGTACGGCCGTGGTGGCCGCCGCGCGCCTGCGCCTGCGGCCAGCCGGACGCGCCGCCGTGCTGCGGGTACGGCTGCGGGGCCGACGGGTATCCGTACGACGGCCCCGGCTGCCCCCCGTAGCTCTGGGGCGGCGCCTGCTGCCCGTACGCGGGTTGTTGCGGTCGCGCTTGCGGGGCGCGGTCGTCCCGGCCGCCGCGTCCGTTCCTGAATCCAGCCACGTCTTCGAACGTACCTGGTCCCGGAGATCGGTGTGGCGGGCTCGGGCACCCGAGCCCGCCATTGCGGCAGAGCTGTGACATCCCCTAGGGGCAATGCCGTTGCTTTATGGGTCGGCGGGTTTGGGTCGTTTGATGCGCACTGCTCGGGTTCCGGTGCGGGTGGGCTGGGGCCAGGTGTGGTGTTCGGCCCGTTTGAGGCGGTAGTTGGACATCTTGCGTTTGACGACGCGAGGCTGGCTGCGCAGGCGTCTGTGCGGCAGGAGTCGTTCCAGCAGGTCATGCTGGAGCAGGACGAGCGCTCTCACCAGCAGGTCAGGGGGAAAAACTGCCCGGCGTGACGGTCACGCTGCGCCGGGCAGAGCGCAAGGTCTCAGTGAAGGAGACCTGGTCGGGATCCAGACTCCGGGTGGCGGCGGTTCTCACCATCAGCTCGCGTAGCGCGTGGTGGACCAGCAGATGTGCCCAGATCTGCTGCAGGACACCTTCTGGTGTTTTGCTGCTGATCACCACGCGGGCTCCGCGTTGATGCGTCTTGAGCTCGGCGAAAACGGCTTCCGCCTCCCAGCGCTCCTGATACAGCGCGGCCAGCTGGCGGGCGGGATGGCGGCGGGCATCGAGCAGGCTGGTCACCAGCCGGTAGTCCTCGCCCGCGTGGCCGGTGCCGTTCAGCTGGTAGGCCAGCACCCGCACCGTGACCGGGTCGGTGTGCGCGGGATCGGTGTGAGCGTGGATGCGGGAGAGCCAGGATCCGTCCCGCAGGATCCGGTCAACGGGCAGGACCCGGTTGGCCGGCACCCTCCATAACAGGTCGGCGCCGGTAGCGGTGAAGGCCCGCCACAACGGCACACCGAGGAACTCCCTGTCGGCCAGCACGAGTTGTCCCGGCCCGCAGGAGCGGGGCAGGCGGCTTACGAGGGTGACTTCCCCAGTGCGGCAGCCGGCCAGCTCGGCGTCCAGCACGAGGTGCGTGCCCACCTCGATCAAGCAGGCCATCCGTACTTGGGGAAAGGAACTCTTGTCGTGGCCGCGGCTGTTTCCGGGGCGGCCGAAGGCAGCCTCGTTGGCCGCGCTGTCGGCAACGTCCCAGCAGGTCCCGTCCACTGCCAGTAGCCGCAGCCCCCGCCAGAACGCCCCCGGAGTTCCCTCGGTGCCCATCGGTTTCGCGGTCGTGGTGAACAGGACCCGCAGCGGCTCGGGACCCAGCCGCTGACGGGCCCGGAACAGTGACGATTTCGCCGGAATGCGCCAGTCACCCAGCAGGCCCTGGCCACGCAGGCCCTCGACCAGATGCCTCATCACGTCCAGATACGGCGCCGGCGAGAACAGGGCCAGCCCGAGCACGAAATACACCATCAGCCGGGCCGGCAGCAGGCGCCTGCGCTGTTCCGCACGACCGCACGCGGCCACTGCACGATCCACCAGACCGGACGGGTACACCCAGGTCAGCAAACCCAAGCCTGATAACTCGCCGACATCCGCAGACACCCGAACCACCCCCGGGAACACTGCACAACAGCGTACGCCCACGAGCTAACGCAACGGCATTGCCCCTAGGGGGCCGGATCCGGGTCGGATCCCGGTCGGACCGGGGCCCGTCCGGGGTCGGGGGCGGGGTCGGAATCGGTCGGCGGGTCAGTCGCCGCCCAGCCGGGCCAGGGCGGCTCGCATCCCCTCGGTGAAGCGCCGGCCGGCCGGCAGGAGTTCGCCGCTGCCCAGGAGCGTGTCCACGGCACCGCGGGTGTATCCGTACCAGGTGGCGTGCTCACGCCCGGCCCGGGGAGCCGGCGCGTCGGTGCTCCGCTCGGTGTGCCAGAAGTCGCAGACGCCCAGGTGGGCGTAGGTGCCCTGGAGGAGCGCGTCCAGTGGCCGGGGGTCGGGGCGCCACGGGGCGTGGTAGCGGGCCGGGGACGCCGGGCCGTGCAGGGGGACCAGGTCGAGCAGGGCCCCGAGCTGCACGTGCAGGAACTCGTGGACCAGGGTGAGGGCGAAGAGCACGGGATCGGCGGGCGGGGAGAGGGCGACGGCGCCGTAGGCCCTGCGGGCCGCGGAGCTCACCGCGGTGCCGCCCGGTGCGGGGTCGAGCGGCACCAGGGTGGTCAGGCAGGCGGCGACGGCCCGGGCGTGCCAGGGATGGCGGCGGACCAGGACCTGCCAGGCGCCGTCCAGGGCGCGCTGCCAGTGCTCGGCCTCGTCGGCGCTCTGCTCCCCGGCGGGGAGATGGCCGTGGACGTCGCGGAACGGGCCGCGGTCGGCCAGCCGCAGGCGCAGCACCAGGCCGTCGCACTCGGTGGCCAGCAGGTGCGGCCCGCAGAGCGCGGCCGGTCCGCCGGCGGCCAGTTCGCCGAACCAGGAGAGGTCGGGCCGGTCACCGTGGGCGCACCCGGCCAGGGCGCGGGCCAGGCCCTCGTCGAGGTAGGGGTGGAGCATCACCGCCCGCCAGCGGTCCGGATCGTCGCGGTACAGGCCGGCCAGGTGCCGGTAGGGCTCGTCGAAGCCGGAGCCCGGGGGCAGCGACCGGCGGACGGCCGCCAGCAGCAGTCGGCGCTTGCTGAGCTGCCCGCGTCTCAGCTCGGCCACGGCCGCGGTGCCGCCGCGGGCGCGGGCGACGGCGTCGAACAGGGCCGCGTCGACGTCGTGCGTGGCGAGGGTGCCGGGAGCGGACGGGTCGGGGGGCGGGACGGGCACGGGGGCTTGCTCCTCGCGGGCGGGCCGGGTGCGGGGCGCCGTCATCTCGCCGCCGGCTGGGCCGCCGCGCGCAGCGCCGTGACGTCCCGGCGCAGCCGTTCGGCGATGTGGTCGACGAGGACGGCGAGGTCCTGGCAGTAGACGGACGGGGCGGCGAAGGGGGTCGGCGTCGCCCCGGGATGGTAGCGGTGGGCGTACAGGCCACCGCCGCACACCGCCGCGCGGGGGCAGGCCGCGCAGACGGGGGCGAGGCCGGCCAGCCCGCGTTGGCGGGCCCGGAAGGCCTCGTGGCGGGCGGCGTCGGCGAAGGTGTGGCGGAAGACGTCGAGACCGGTGCCCGGGGCCCCGGGGTAGGTGACCTTGAGCGAATCGGCCTGCTCGATCGTGCCGTCGGTCTCGACGACCACGAGGTCGACCGGGGTCAGTCCGACGGTCTCGCTGCGGGCGGTGCCGCCGAGCAGCAGCGCCAGGATCTCCTCGAAGAGCCGCACCCCGGTCTCCCGGCGCGGTGCGTCGTACCAGCGGTCGAAGACCGCGCACAGCCACCGCGCGTACGGCACCGGTCCGCCGGGCACCGCTCCGGGCGGCGTGCGGGGCGGGCTGGTGCGGTCGGCGAGGCCGGGCGGCGGGCCGTCCCAGGTGCCGTGCGGCAGCAGGAGGTTGAGCCGGGGCGGGGCGAACTCCAGCAGCGCCTCGTAGGTCTCGACGGGATCGGCGGCCAGGTCGACGGTGCACAGCACCCCGGCGTAGAGGGCGCGGTACGGGCCGTCGGCGAGCAGCCGCAGCGCCCGCGCCACCTCGGCGTGGCTGCCGCGGCCGTCGGGGCGGCGCCGGTGCCGGTCGTGGGTGGCGGCCGTACCGTCGACGCTGACCCCGATGCGGACGCCGTGCCGGGCCAGCACCGGCAGCAGTGCCGGGTCCTCGACCAGCCGCAGGCCGTTGGTCTGCAGCGTGAGCCGCAGCTCGGCCACCCCGTGCAGGGCGTCGGCGAGTTCACGCAGTACGGCGTCCAGCCGTACCGCCCCCACCAGCAGCGGCTCGCCGCCGTGCAGGACGACGTGCACCTCGGCCAGGCGGTGCCGGCGCGCGTGCTCGGCGATCAGCGCGGCCGTCCGGCGCACGGTGTCGGGGGCCATGACGCGGGGACGGTCGCGCCAGCTCTGGTCCACCGATTCGTAGACGTAGCAGTAGTCGCAGGCGAGATTGCAGCGACTGTGGATCTTCAACAGGAACTGCCGGAACGGGACCATGGGCCAGCCTCGCTGGAGCGCACCGGAGCCGCTCCCGCCGACGGCCGGGTCGACACGGAACGGGTGCTGGCGGGTGGCCGCATCCTACCGCCCGTCAGGTCACCGGGACCGCGCTGCGCTCACGTGGTCGGCGGCTCGATGTCGGAGTCCAGCCGGACCCCGCGTGCGATCGCCAGTGTCGTCGGATGCTGCTCGCCCAGGGTGCGCCGGGCGCGGGCCAGGGCGTCCTCGCGCAGGGCGTCCGCCTCCGCCGCGCGGCCCAGCTCGCGCAGGCTCAGCGAGAGGTTGGAGCCGCTGCCGATGGCGTCGTAGTGGTCGGGCCCGAACGCGGCGAGCAGCCCCTCCCGCGCCCTGGTCTCGATGTGGGCGGCCTCCTCGATGCGGCCCGCCGCCACCAGGTCGTTGGCGTGGTTGAGCAGGCAGCAGTAGGTGTACGGGTGGTTCTCCCCGAGGACGGCGCGCAGGTGGGCCGCGGTGCGTTCCGAGAGCGCGAGTGCATCCTCCAGGCGGCCCTGCAGCCGCAGGTACACCGCCATGTTGTTGGCGCAGACCAGCGTGACCGGGTGCTCCTCGCCCAGGTAGTCCTTGTAGCGGCCGAGAGCCCGCTCGGTGAACTCCAGCGCCTGCGTGATGTCGCCGAGCGCCGCGAGGTCGCCGGCCAGGCTGCAGGCGACGGCGAGGGTGTCGTAGTGGTCGGGGCCGTGGGCCTGCAGGTAGCGGTTGTAGATGTCCTGGTCGATGTCGCGGGCCTCGGCGTACCTGCCGTCCCGGCACAGCGCCACGGCCAGGTTCTTGCGCGCCCGCAGGGTGTCGCTGTGCCCGTCGCCGAGCAGCTGCTGGTAGAGCCGCGTGGTCGTCTCCAGCAGGCTCAGCGCCTGCTGGAGCTCGCCGGTCTCACGCAGGTCGCGGGCGTAGTTGTTGGCCAGGTTCAGGGTGCGCGGCTTCATGCTGCCCTGGTTCTGCCGCTGCCGTTCGTAGGCGCTGCGGTGCAGTTCCAGGGCGGCCCGGCGGTCGCCCGCCAGGTACTCGGACATGCCCAGGTTGTTGGCGTACATGAGGGTGCGCTGGTGGTCCTCGCCGAATTCGGCGTACGCCGCCTCGTAGGTGGTGCGGTCCAGCCGGCGGGCCTCCTGGTAGCGGCCGAGGGCCCGCAGGTCGGCGCCGACGTTGCCGGCCGCGGCGAGGGTGGCCGGGTAATCGGCGCCCCGGGTGCGGGTGAACCGTTCCAGGACGTCGGCGTCGAGCTCGTACGCCTCCACCAGCCGCCCCTGCGAGCGGAGCACGTTGCCCAGCTGGGTACGGAGCAGCAGGGTGTGCGTGTCGTCGGGGCCGCCCGGGAAGTCCGGCCGTCCCCAGCGCTCCAGGGTGCGTACGGCGAGGTCGTAGGCGGTGCTGTACAGGCTGCGCTTCCACAGGTAGCGCACCGAGTCGGTGATCAGCTTGCGGACCTCGGGGTTGGGGTCGGCGGACGCGCGGGAGGGTTCCAGGTGGGGCAGGAGCTCGTCGTACTCGTCCCAGTCGGCGGTGGCCTCCGGGTTGCCCGGGTTGGCGTCCGCGAGTGCCGTGTGCACCACCCTGCGCAGCTCCGCCCAGCGCTGTTCGCCGACCCCGTCGCGGATGACGGCCTGGACCAGGCGGTGCACGCTCAGGGTCTCGCTGCCCTGGTCGCTGCGGGCCAGCCCGTACCGGTTGAGCAGGCGCAGCAGCTGGGCGACGGCCATCTCGTCGCGGGGTTCGTCCGTGTCCGAGGTCAGCGCCCGGGTGACCGCCCGGCCGTAGAGCAGCCGCATGGGGATGGGATCGGGGCCGAAGAAGGAGCAGATCTCCAGCATCTCGGCGGCCGCCCGGTCGCGCCTGCGCAGGTCCTCCACCGCGATCTGCCAGGTCCTGGCGGCGGAGTTGGGGTACTCCCGGGGCGGCAGCTGGGTGTGGTCGAGGATGTCGGCGGGGCGGTCCCGCAGCTGGGCGAGATAGCGGTCGACCGGCATGTTGCTCTCGCTCAGCCAGGTCGCCGTCTGCCCCACCGCGAGGGGCAGGTCGCCGAGTTCGCGGGCGATCTGCTCCGCGTCCTCGGTGGAGAGCAACGGGCTGAACCTGTGCAGCAGTTCGACGCTCTCCGCCCGGGTGAAGACCTCCACCTCGGCCCGGCCCGCGCTGTTGACCCAGGCCCGGTCCCGCGAGGTGATCAGCACGTGCCCGCCGGGCGGTCCCGAGGGCAGGAGTCCGTCGAGTTCCTCGGGGCTGCCGGCGTTGTCGTAGACCAGGAGCCAGCGGTCGTACGGCTGTCCCTGTCCGAGGACGCGCAGGACGGCCTCCGCGGTGCTGCCGACGTCCTCGCCCTCCTCCAGGTCGAGGTAGGGGGCGAGGTCGGCGAGGGCGGAGCGGATCAGGCCGGGCTGGGCGGCGTTCATCCACCAGACCACGTCGTAGGAGGACTTGTGCCGGTGCGCGTACTCGAGTGCGGTCTGCGTCTTTCCCATGCCGCCGAGCCCGTACAGCGCCTGACTGGGCACGGTGGCGGTGGGCCCGGCGGTGAAGTGGTCGCGGAGCCGTTCCAGCAGCGGGCCGCGGCCGGTGAAGGAGAGGTTGCGGGACGGCAGGCGCTGGGCCGCCGGGATCGAGCCGGGGAAGCCGGGCAGTGCGGCGGCCGATGCCGCCGCGGAGCCGTCCGGCAGCCGGCGGCCGGCGGGCGGTCCGAGGACCGCCAGGAGCTGGTCGACGGCCTCGGCGGGGCCGCACCGGCTGAGGTCGGCGGCCGTGCTCTCGAGGTACGGGCCCGCGGCGGCCGGGTCGAGGTCCTGGATGCGGACGGCGACCAGGCCGGGGCCGCCGAGTGTCTCGTGCCCGGCCAGCTGGAGGCGGATCGCGGCGGCCCGCGACTGGATCGCGTAGTCGGGCGACAGCAGGGCGAGCACCCGGCCCTGGCCGTTCAGGGTGCCGGCCACCTCGGGCAGGACGCTGCCGCCCGGGGCGACCGTGCTGTGCAGCGAGACCTGGTAGCCGACCGACTCCAGGGCCTCCGCCGTCCACTCCGCCCAGACCCGGCCGAGCGGTGCGTAGCTGATGTAGATCTGGGTGGGCAGGGCGCGGGGAGCCCGCAGATAGGCGGCGCGCAGTTCGGCCCGCCGGTCCACGGGCAGCGGGGCGAGCCGGCGTACCCGGCCCTCCGAGATCCATTCGGTGAGCCGCTCGAACGCGGTGAGCAGCGAGCGCTCCTGGCGCGGCCGGTCGGCGATCGTGGCGGGGATCTCCTCGTACGCGTAGAACGCCTTGTACGGGATCTCTATCTCGCCCCAGTAGCGGCTGTGGTCCTCCTCCGGGAGCCAGCTCAGGAACGGTTCGAACTCGGTGCGGGAGAAGTCCCGGCCGGCCTCGAGCCGTTCGGTCTCGGCCTCCTCGACCCGCATGGGGACCGGCAGCACCTTGATGTCACGGGGTGCGGAGCGGCGCACGGCGGCCGCCGCGTCCACACCGCCGCGGATGCTCTGGGCGCTCATCGTGAAGCAGTCGACGAGGACGTCGGGCAGGACGATGGTGCAGATGCCGGAGGTGTCGCTGACGCCCGTCCGGCTGTCGATCAGCACGTAGTCGTAGGCGGCGATCATCTCCTCGCGCAGGGCCTGGAGGAAGTACCCGCCGCCGTGCCGGTCGTAGAAGCTGTGCCAGTTGAAGCTGGTCACGGCGGCGGAGTAGGCGGCCGTCTGGCGTCCGGCGGGCAGGAAGTCGAGCCGGCCGCCGGAGGGGAACTCCAGCAGCAGCCCGACGGTGTACGGGGTCAGGTCCGCGGCCTCCCGCAGCCAGCCGTCGTGGCCGGCGCCGGGGGTCGTGGCCGGGCGGGGGCCGGGGCCGCCGACGGTCGCACGGACCGGGGGCGGCTCGGGGCTCAGCACCGTGCGCACGTAGCCCTGCACCATGTTGATCAGACCGTCGGAGGAGCGCAGTTCGGGGTCGACCAGCAGGGGGTGCAGATAGCGGTGCAGGCCGGGGGCCTCCAGGTCCCAGTCGACCAGCAGGACCCGGTGGCCGCCGCTGGCGAGGATCCAGCCGACGTTGGCGAGCGCCATGGTGCGCCCGGTGCCGCCCTTGTACGAGTAGAACGTGACGATCTTGCCCGGTCCGCCGGTGCTACTGGTCATCGTCTGGGTCCTTCGGAACGGATCGTCCGCCGTGCGGCTGCGGTGGGGGCGGGGCAGTCTCCGGGCGGGGTGTCGGGGCACCGCCGAGGAACGGGAACCGCGGCGGCATGTCGGCAGGTACGGCGGGTACGGGGCCCGGGACGGTGAGCCCCGTCATCGGGGGCGGGGGCGGACCGGTGGGAACCCGGAAGGGAGTGGTGCTCTCCATCTCCATCAGCCGGTTCTGGGCCACCACCAGCATCACGGAGAGCCGTTCGTCGAACTCCTCCCCGCCCACCCGTACCCGGAACAGGGGGTCGTGCGGGTCGTTCTGGCGGCGCCAGTTGCGCCAGAACACGTGGCTGAGGTCCTCCCAGACCGACTCGCCGCCGGACTCCTCGTCGGAGTCGTGACAGGGCACGAGGACGCCGGTGGCCGGGCGGTTCTGGCGGTCGTAGTCCGCGAGCACGTCCCGGTAGGCCGGGCTGCGCGCGGCCCACGGGTCGACCAGCAGGATGCTCGTCTGGTTGTTGGCCATCGACTCGTCGAGCCGGTCGCTCAGCCCGGCGTCGACGACCTCGACGCTGCTGGTGTAGGGGCCCGACTCCATGATCACTCGCTGCGCCCGCCGGGCGACCGTGGGGTCCTTGGGCGGATGGTACGGCGTCCATTCCCGCGGCGAGCGCCCGTAGTACTCCGACCGGTGCCGTCCTTCGGGCAGCGCGTCCGCGACGCCGGCCGCCAGGAAGATCTCCACGTGCCCGGCACCCGGTGCGGCGGCCCGCCGGTGCCCGCCCGCGGGGAAGAGGCCGCGGACCTCGCCGAGGTCGAGACCGGACGTGAAGGGCAGCCGGAAGCGGTCCGCGGCCATCCGCACCCGGGCGGCGACCTTCCGGACGACCCTGCGGTAGGCCAGGCCCATCGGGTCGGTGCGCAGGATCTGCAGCAGTCCCTGCGTGACGTACTCCTGGCCCATGTCGGCCTCGTGGTACTGGAAGCGGGCGATCTCGTCCGGCAGGTCCCCCTCCATGGGCGCCCACAGGACCGGGACCAGCGCAGGCACGTCTATCTCGGTCTCCCGGCGGTACTCGCGCAGCCTGTCCCGGAAGGCCGTCCACTCCTTGCCGCAGTACTCGCTGTTCAGGTAGGCCGGGGAGTACAGCGCGACGAAGGCACGGCAGTGTCCGACCGCGGCGCCGAGCACCCGCGCCCAGTCGTCGCCCAGGCCCAGCCCCTCGACGTCCCGGAACGGTGGCTGGGCCGCGGGATCGGCGCCGATCTGACGGAGTTCCAGCACCAGGTCGTCGTAGAACCGCTTCACGAACTCGTCAGGGTTGTCCTTCCGCGCATAACTGAGGAAGAAATACGGCTCCTGAACCAAGGCGCCCCCCGAGTGCTCTCCGGCCGACCTGACAGTGTGCCACCTGAATGCCAGAGCATGTCCGGGTCATACCCCGAGGGGTGAGACCTCAAGCTGCCGACTTCTGATCACCTGTCAAGTGCGCGCAGGGGGGCGGAAAAAGCAGGAACCGAGGGGCAGGGGAAGGCCGCGCGGCGCGGTTACGGGGAGGCGCTCAGCCCATCGCGGAGCCGAAGGGGTAGGGCCGCGTGGCACGACTGCGGAAGGGAGGTTCAGCCCGTCGCGGAGTCGAAGGGGCAAGGCGGCGTGGCACGACTGCGGGAAGGAGGTTCAGCCCGTCGCGGAGCCGAAGGGGCAAGGCCGCGTGGCACGACTGCGGAAGGGAGGTTCAGCCCATCGCGGAGTCGAAGGCGGCGTACGGCACGCCGACCGGGTTGACCGCCTCGTCGACCATGCGTCGCAGCGCCGCGCCCAGCGCGTTGTCTGGCAGCTCCCCGAGCAGCCCCTCCAACGCTTCCGTGCTCAGGTCCGCGATGTCGAGCAGACATGAGTCGATCCGAGCGTCAGCGTCCATCGACATCCTTCGCACACGGGCGTGCCCTGTAGGTGCTGGGGCACACATAGTTCGCTCACCCTACAGGTCAGGGACCGCCTTATATCAAGCACCGTCGCACCCGGACGCGCGGGGCGATTCGCGCCGCGGGCACGCGCCGGGACCGCGGCCTCGGCAGGTGCGGTGCCGTACTCCCCGGACCGGCCTTCCGGCCATTACTGATCGAACGTCAGTGCCCAGGCGCCCTGGCCGGGGCGCCGGGAAAACCGGATGCGGTGGCCGGGCAGGCTGGCTACCGTCCGGGCGTGGCCCACACCTATCCGCCGCTGAACGTCGAAGTCCGCACGCCCCGTCTGACGCTGGCCGGCGCCTCCGACGAACTGCTGGAACGTCTCGTGCCGCTCGTGCGGTCCGGGATCGCCGACGCCGAGCCGTGGCCGTTCGACGACCCGAGCTCGTTCTACGCCGACAGCCCCGAGCGGGAATGGCGATGGCTGCGCGCCGTCTGGGCCGGCCGCGCCCGCGTCAGTCCGGACTCCTGGCGGCTGTACTTCGCCGTCCTCGTCGACGGCGAACCGGTCGGCATGCAGGACCTCGTCGCCGGCGACTTCACGCGGTTCGGCACGGTGTCCAGCTTCTCGTGGCTGGCCCCCGGCAGCCGCGGACAGGGACTCGGCAGGGAGATGCGGGCGGCGGTCCTGCACCTGGCCTTCGCCGGACTGGGCGCACGCGAGGCCGGCAGCGACGCCTTCGTCGACAACGAGGCGTCCAACCGCGTCTCCCGTGCCCTGGGCTATGAAGAGAACGGCACGGACTGGGACACCCGCCGCGGGGAGCCGGCGCGGATCCAGCGGTGGCGGCTCACCCGGGACGCGTGGGAACGGGTCCGCCGGGACGACATCGAGCTGACCGGCATCAGGGAGTGCCTGCCCGTCCTGGGCATCGGCTAGCTGCTCTGCCTCACCTTCGCTCACGTGCCGGAGGCGGTCGTCGCACATGACCGCCCGAGCATCCGCCGGGCCCCCTCCGTCCACCGGAACCCGGCCCCTTGGACCGGGCGTCGGAGACACCGGGCAGCACTGGGATCATCATCGGGTGCGTGGAACTGACGAGCTGATCAACGTGGGCGATCCGGCCTGGCCCGCGCTGCAGGAGCTGTTCGCGGCCGGCGCTGTTCCGGTGAGGGTACTGCCCGTTGAACGGGGCGAGAGCCGTCGGAGCCTGCTGCAGATGCAGGTCACGGCACGATCGGCGCTCGGCGCCGTCGCGTTGAACAGCGGCGGCCTGGTCCTCGATGACGGATGGGTGCGTGTGTTCGGCGGCGGGTCGGGCGAAGACGACGGCAGTCTGCCAAGCCTTGCCCAGGTCAACGCGTTCCCTTCCGATTTCGATCCTGCCTGGCATCCGGCGCAGGGCTTGGTCGTCGGCCACGACGTGCTGGGCGGAGTGTTCGCGCTGAACGGCCACGACCCGGAAGCGGCGGGTCGGCCCGGTGTCCCGGGACAGATGACCTACTTCGCCCCCGACACGTTGGAGTGGGAAGCGATGGAGATGGGTCACTCGATGTGGATGTCCTGGATGCTGTCCGGGCGGCTGGAGAAGTTCTACGAAGGGCTCCGCTGGCCGGGCTGGCGTGCGGAGGCGGCCGCCTTGCCCTTCTCGCAGGGCATCTCGGTGATTCCGTTCCTGTGGTCGCAGGAGGCTCAAGCGGATCTCGCCGGCACCAGTCGCCGTGCCGTGCCGATCCGTGAAGTCCTTGGCGTCGCCGCTGACTTCGCCCGGCAGATGGGCCCGGCCGATCCGGGATTCCTTGGTGCGGTATAGGTCGGAGGGCCGACCCCTCGGCGGAGGGTGTGGCCTTGGTGGGCCGGGTCCCCTCTGTTCTGGAGCCGTGGATGGGATGCCCGTCCCTCTCCCCGGTCCTTCAGCCAGAGCCCGACCGTTCCGAGCCCCCTGCCGTTCGTCGTCCGCCGGCACATGCCACCACTCGAACATGACCACGGACGCTAAGGCTGCACCACGGAACACGGTCACCGGCCGCCAGATACGCCCGGACACGGCTCCTGGTCGCTCTCTCCTGATCACCCTTGCGACAGGATGGGAGCATGAGCGTAGTCAAGATCAACGTACTGACCGTGCCGGATGAGCAGCGGGAGACGCTGGAGAAGCGGTTCGCGTCGCGGGCGCATGCCGTGGAGGGCTCGGACGGGTTCGAGTGGTTCGAGCTTCTCCGTCCGGTCGAGGGGACCGAGCAGTATCTGGTGTACACGCGGTGGAAGGACGAGGAGTCCTTTCAGGCGTGGATGGAGGGGCCGATGAAGGCCGCGCACCAGGGCGGTGCGGAGGGTGAGCGGTCGAAGCCGGCGGCTTCCGGGGCGACGCTGTGGTCGTTCGAGGTGGTGCAGTCCGCGGGACCGAAGGGCTGACGAGGCCGGGGGCCGGTGCCCCCCGTGGGCACCGGCGCGGTGAGTGGTCAGGCGGCCTTTTCGGGGGTGGTCGTGAGAGGTGCGGCCGAACGGGGCTGGGCCGGTACGAGGGGGCGGCGGCGGGACGGGAGGCCGAGCATCGGGTGGGAGACGGCCCAGGCCGCGCCCTTGCAGATGAGTTCCTTGTAGCGGGCGGCGGTGCGGCCCGTCAGCGCCGCCGGTACGGCGCGGTCGTCGGCCGTGACGTACTGGACCAGGCCCTGCCTGCGGCCCAGCGAGATGCACTGGTTGTAGTAGCGCAGCGGCATGTTGGGGAGCTTTCCGCCGGTCAGGCGGGCCGCGATGGCGTCGGCGGCCTGCCAGGCCATCGGGAGGCCCGAGGCGCAGGACATGCGCAGCGGGTTGCCGGCCGGGCCCGTCGCCTGGGCCGCGTCGCCGACGGCGTACACGTCGGGGTGCGAGACCGAGCGCATGGTCCGGTCGACGACGATCCGGCCCGCGCCGGTGACCTCCAGGGCGGTGGCCCGCGGGATCGGGTGGACGGCGAAGCCGGTGGTCCACAGGGTGACCGCGGCCGGGACCGGCCCGCCCTCGGCCGTGGTCACGTGGCCGGGTGCCACGGCGGTGACGTCGGTGTGCTCGTGCACCGTGACGCCGAGCCCGTCGACGACCTTCCGCAGGTGGCGGCGGCCCTTCGGGGAGAGCCAGTCGCCGAGGGCCCCGCGGGCGGCGAGCGCGACGTCGAGGTCCGGGCGGGCCTCGGCGATCTCGGTCACGGCCTCCAGGCCGGTCAGTCCGCCGCCGACCACGAGCACCGGCGCTCCGGCCGGGAGCGCGGCGAGGCGCCGGCGCAGCCGGAGCGCTCCGGGGCGGCTCGCGATCTCGTCGGCGTGCTCGGCGGCGCCGGGGACGCCCTGGTCGTTCCAGGTGCTGCCGAGGGCGTACACGAGGGTGTCGTACTCCAGTTCCTCCGGCTCCCGGGTTTCCCCGGCGGTCGGGAGCGTGGTGACCGTCCTGCGGTCGACGTCCACGGCCGTGACCTTCGCGAACCTCAGCCGCACGCCGGTTCCGGCGAACATCTCGGCGAAGGGCCGGGGCCGCAGCTCCTGGCCGGTCGCGAGCTGGTGCATCCGGACGCGCTCGACGAAGTCGGGTTCGGCGTTGACGAGGGTGATCGCGACGTCCTCGCGGCGCAGCCGCCGGGCGAGGCGGCCGGCGGCGACGGCTCCGGCGTATCCGGCGCCGAGGACGACGATGCGGTGCTGCATGTCCGTACTCCTGTCATCCAGCTGTTCAGCGGGTCGCCCCCTGAACCGGGCGGGCCGCCGTTTCCTGACAGGAGGGCGGTGTGAAGCGGCTCACATCGCCCGGGAGAACTCGGAGGGGCTCAGAAGACCGGAAGGGCTCAGGAGATCGGAAGGGTTCAGAAGAGACGGGCCAGGGGTTCGCCGTGGGCCGTCGCCGCCCACCGGCTGGTCGCGCGCTCCAGCTTGTCGGGGTTGACCTGGGTGCGGAACGCGGCGATGCCCTCGGTGGTGATCTCCAGGCACATCACGCCGAAGACCCGGCCGTCCACGGTCGCCACCAGCGCGGGGCCGCCGTTGGCGGTCGCGGCATACAGCTCGACGGAACCGCCGACCAGCGCCCGCTGGGCCGGGCCCTGTTTGAACAGGCCCCGCATGAACTTCGCGACCGCGAGGGCACCCTCGAACGCCCTGGCCGCCGCCGGGACCTTCCCGCCGCCGTCGCCGACCGCGACGGCGTCCTCGGTGAGCAGCCGGACGAGCGGCTCGGTCCGGCCGCTGGCCGCGGCCGCGAGGAACTCCTCGATGATCCGCCGGGCGGCCGCCTCGTCGACCGCGGTGCGGGTCCTGCCCTGCGCGACGTGCTTCCTGGCCCGGTGCAGGATCTGCTGGCTGGCGGCCTCGGTGAGGTCGAGGATCCGGGCGATCTCCCGGTGCGGGTAGTCGAAGGCCTCGCGCAGCACGTACACCGCGCGCTCGGCCGGGGCGAGGCGCTCCAGCAGGACCAGGACGGCGTACGACACCGACTCCCGCCGTTCCGCGGTGTCGGCGGGGCCGAGCATCGGGTCGCCGGCGAGCAGCGGCTCGGGCAGCCACTGGCCCACGTAGGTCTCGCGGCGGGCGCGGGCCGAGGTGAGCTGGTTGAGGCAGAGGTTGGTGAGCACCTTGGTCAGCCAGGCCTCGGGGACCTCGATGCGGGCGGTGTCGGCTGCCTGCCAGCGCAGGTAGGTGTCCTGCACTGCGTCCTCGGCCTCGCTCGCGGAGCCGAGGAGGCGGTAGGCGATGGCCGCGAGGCGCGGCCGGGCCGCCTCGAACCGGTCCACGTCGGTAACGGTCGCTGCCATGCCGTGGATCCTAGGCGGTCCGCCGGAAGTGCCGTGGGAGACCGTCGATCGGACAGGTGCCGTCGGCCGGGTGCGGACAGGTGCCGTCGGCCAGGTGCGGCAGCGTCGTGGCCGGTCGCGCCCACGCGGCGGAACCGCACATGAAGACGGCCCCGCGCCCCGGTGAGGCACTGCCGGAGCGGGCGGGGACGGTCACAGGCGCCGGCAGACCGCCGTGGCCGCGCCAAGGCATGTGCATAGTGTCGCGAATGCGTGGTATGCGGCGCCGTAGCGGGCCCGGGAGAGGTTCCGTGCGGCGTCCGCTGTCCACCGCACACGACCGGAGGACGAACGTCATGCGGCTCCGTGCCCGGCCCAGGGGCGACCTCGCGGTCGACGACGCCCTGGGCGCGGCACTGGCCGACATGGTGCGCCGGACGGGGGCGGCGATCGGCGGCCTGTACCTCGTCGAGGAGCCGGCCGCCCTGCTGCGGCTGGTGGCGCTGTGCGGGCTGCCCGCCGACTTCACCGCACCCTGGCAGCGGCTGCCGCTGACCGCGCCCGTCCCGGTGGCCGACGCGATCGAGGAGGACCACCTGGTCTGGGTCGGCTCCCAGGACGAGATGGCCCGCCGCTACCCGCGGGCCGCGACCGTCCTGCCCTACCCCTTCGCCCTCGCCGCGGTCCCGTTGCGCGGGGTGCGCCGCAGGTGGGGCGGGGTCGTGCTGATGTGGCCCGCCGACCACCCGCCCCGGCCCACCGCCCGCGAACGGCACCACATCGCGGCCAGCGCCCGCGCGCTGGCCCGGCTCCTGGATGACTCGCCGGTGCCGCCCGCCCTCCCGGACCGGCCGCGTGTCGTGGCCGTGGACTCGCGGCGGCATCCGGCCCAGACCGCACTGGCCGCCGCCGATTTCCTCGACCGGATCCCGGAGGGTGCCGTGGCCCTGGACCTGGAGGGCAGGGTCACGTTCATGTCCGCCCCGGCCGCGCGGCTGCTCGGCCGGGACGCCGACCGGCTGCTGGGCACCCGGCCCTGGCAGTCCCTGCCGTGGCTGGACGACCTGCGGTACGAGGAGCGGTACCGGCTGGCGGTCGCCAGCCGGGCGCCGGTGTCCTTCAGCGCGCTCCGCCCGCCGGACCAGTGGCTGACCTTCCACCTCCACCCGGACGCCAGCGGCATCAGCGTGCGCGTCACCGCCGGGGAGGAGGCGGGGACGGACGCCGGAAGCGGGCGCGCGGAGCCTGCCCCGACCACGCCCGGCCGCCTCTACCAGCTGGTCCACCTGGCGGCCGCGCTCACCGAGACGGTGACCACCCGCGACCTCGTCGCGCTGATCGCGGACCAGATCCTGCCGGCGTTCGGCGCCCAGGGACTGCTGCTCAGCATCTCCGAGGCGGGCCGCCTGCGCGTCGCCGGACAGCACGGCTACTCCGCCGAAGCCGTCGAACGCCTCGACGCCCTCCCCCTCGACACCGGCGTCACCCCGGCCGGGCAGGTCCTGGCGAGCGGCGTCCCCGCCTTCTTCGCCAGTCCGGCCGAGCTGGCCCGGAACTACCCCCGCCTACCGCGGATCAGCGGGAAACAGGCCTGGGCCTACCTGCCCCTGATCATCTCCGGACGCCCGGTCGGCTGCTGCGTCCTCTCCTACGAACGCCCGCACGTCTTCACCGCCGACGAACGCGCCGTCCTCACCCCGCTGTCCGGCCTGCTCGCCCAAGCCCTGGACCGGGCCCGCCTCTACGACACCCAGCACCACCTCGTCCACCAGCTCCAGCAGGCGCTCCTGCCGCGCAGCCTGCCCACCGTGCCCGGCCTCACGGTCGCCGCCCGCTACCTGCCGGCCGGGCACGGCATCGACGTCGGCGGCGACTTCTACGACCTGCTGCGCCTGGACGACACCTGCGCGGCCGCCGTCATCGGCGACGTGGAGGGCCACAGCATGGCCGCGGCGGCCCTGATGGGCCAGGTCCGTACCGCCATCCACGCGCACGCCACCGCCGGCGCCGCCCCGGACCAGGTCATCGACCGCACCAACCGGCTCCTCGCCGACCTGGCCCCCGACCTCCTGGTGACCTGCCTCTACCTCCACCTCGACCTGGCCCGGCGCGAGCTGACCCTGGCCGGCGCCGGCCACGTGCCGCCGCTGCTGCGGCCGGGGGCCGGCCGGGCCCACCCGCTCCACCTCGACCCCGGGCCGCCGTTGGGCGTCGACGCCTGCGCCCGCTACCCCCTCACCCGGGGCCCGCTCCCGGCGGGCTCCGTCCTCGCCCTCTACACCGACGGCCTCGTCGAACACCCCGGCACCGACGTCGGCCACGCCATCGCGGGCCTCGCCGAGCACCTCGCCCGTGCCGACGTCGGCGACCTGGAGCGCCTCATCGACGACCTCGTCCAGCAGGCCTGGCCGGCCGGTGGCCACACCGACGACCTCGCCGTGCTGCTGCTGCGGACCGGGGTCCCGCACCCGTGAACCGGGGCCCCTGCCGGCGGCTCGGGACGCGGGGGATACTCGCCGCATGCCTACGCTCTTTTCCCGGATCCTCGCCGGAGAACTGCCTGCCCGGTTCGTCTGGCAGGACCCGGAGGTCGCCGCGTTCCTCAGCATCGCCCCGCTGACCCCGGGGCACACCCTGGTGGTGCCCCGGCGGGAGGTGGACCAGTGGACCGACGCGGACGGCGAGGTGCTGGCCCGCTGCGTCACGGTGGCCCAGGCGGTCGGCCGCGCGGTGCGGCGCGCCTGGGACGCGCCCCGGGCCGGTCTGGTCATCGCGGGCTTCGAGGTGCCGCATCTGCACATCCATGTCGCGCCCGCCTGGGGCATGGCGGAACTCGACTTCTCCCGGGCGAAGGCGGAGACGGACGAAGCCGCCCTCGACGACGCCGCGACCCGGCTGCGCACCGCACTGCGCGAGCTCGGGTTCACCGAGCAGGTGGCGTCCGAAGCCTGACCGGACGCGTCAGCGGGGGTCGGCCGTGACGACCTCGTGCAGGACGTCCTCGGCGCTGAGGAAGACCGGGCCGGGGGCGGCCATGCCGTCGGCCAGGGCGCGGGCGGAGGCGGCGTCGATCGCGGCGAGGGCGGCCGGGCCGGTGGACGAGAAGCAGGTGACGATGTCCGGAGCCGCCGGTCGAGGCGCCCGTCGCGCCGCCGGTTGTAGGGGTTCCGGGGCGGCGGGATCATGGGAGGGATACCCGGACAGCCGGAGGCACCATGGAGGGTCGCGTACCGGACGACCTGGCGGTCGTCGTCGAGGCCGGCGGGGCGGTCCTGGTGTGGAGTGCGGGGGCCCGGCGGCTCCTCGGGTACGAGCCCGCCGAGGTCGTCGGCCGTTCCGCGCTGACGCTGCTCGCCGCCGACCTGCCCGTCTCCGCGCGCCGGCACCTCGCCGACGGGCAGCGCTGGTCCACCGAGGTGGCGCTGCTGCACCGCAACGGCGACCGTATCGTCGTACGTCTGCAGGGCATCCCGCTCGCGGACACGGGTGACAGGCCGCTCTGGCTGGTGACCGCCGCCCCGCCGACGACCGTGGCCGGACGCGAGCAGCCCGGCGCGGCGGCCCTGTGGGACCTCACGCTCGCCCAGCTGCCCACACCGGTGGCGATCTACGACCGCGACGCCCGGTTCGTCGCCGCCAACGACGCCATGTCCCGGATCATGGGCCTGCCCGCGGCGGAGATGCGGAGCCTGACCCTGTCGGAGATCGAGCCCAGCTTCCCCTTCGACGAGTACGACCGCCTCCAGCGACAGGTCCTGCGCACCGGGCAAACGATCTTCCACGAGCAGCACGCCCAGGCGCCCGGCGAGACCCGGGAGCACTCCTGGTCGATGTACTTCTCCCCGCTGAAGGACGACATCGGCACCGTGCAGGGCGTGTCGGCGGTGGTCTTCGACACCACCGAGCAGTACTGGGCCCGCCGTCACCTGGCCGTCCTCGACGACGCCGGCCTGCGCGTCGGCACCACCCTGGACGTGACCCGCACCGTCGAGGAACTGGCCGAGGTGGCCGTGTCCGGGTTCGCGGACTTCGTCACCGTCGACCTGCTGGAGTCCGTCGCCCTCGGCGACGAGCCGGAACCCCTGACACCGGGCGAACCGGTCGCCGTACGCCGAGCGGCCCAGCGGTCGGTGCTGGCGGGCTGCCCTGAGGCGGCGTTCGCCCTCGGCGACGCGTTCCGCTACCCGGTGGACACGCCTCCGATGCGGACGCTGCTCAGCGGCCACGGCACCCGCCACCGGCCCGGCGACCCCGGCATGCGGGACTGGCTCAGGAGCTCCCAGGCCCACGCCGAGGCCGTCGCCCGGCACCTGATCCACTCGGTGCTGATGGTTCCGCTGCGGGCCCGCGGCGTCACCCTCGGCCTCGTGCACTTCCTGCGGCACCGCACGCCCGAGTCGTTCACCGAGTACGACCAGCGGCTCGCGGAGGAGATCGTCGCCAGGGCCGCGGTGAGCGTGGACAACGCCCGCCGCTACACCCGCGAGCGCCGCACCGCGCTGGCCCTGCAGCGCAGCCTGCTGCCGGGACGGCCGCCGGGCCTCGCGGCGACGGAGGTGGCCTACCGCTACCTGCCCACCGGGGCCGGTGCGGACGTCGGCGGCGACTGGTTCGACGTGATCCCGCTCTCCGGGGCCCGGGTCGCCCTGGTCGTCGGCGACGTCGTCGGCCACGGCATCCGCGCCTCGGCCACCATGGGCCGCCTGCGCACGGCGGTACGGACCCTGGCGGACGTCGACCTCGCCCCCGACGAACTCCTCACCCAACTGGACGACCTGGTCATCCGCCTCGACCGCGAGGAGGGTCCGGAGGTGCCCGGCCGGGCGGAGGCCGCGTCGGCCGGCGACATCGGCGCGACCTGCCTGTACGCCGTGTACGACCCGGTGACCTGCCGCTGCACCGTGGCCCGCGCCGGTCATCCGCCGCCGGCCCTGGCCACCCCCGACGGTGACGTCCGCTTTCTCGACCTGCCGGCCGGACCGCCGCTCGGCCTGGGCGGCCTGCCCTTCGAGTCCGTCGAGGTGGAACTCGCGGAGGGCAGCCTGCTCGCCCTCTACACCGACGGCCTGGTGGAGACCGCCGACCACGACATCGAGGTGGGTCTCGGCCTGCTCCGCCGGGCCCTCGCCGGCCCGGCCGCGCCCCTGGAGGAGACCTGCGACCACGTCCTGCGCACGGTCCTGACCGACCGCCCGGCCGATGACATCGTTCTCCTGCTCGCCCGCACCTCCGCCCTGGACACCACGAAGGTCCGCACCTGGCAGTTCCCCCAGCACCCGGCCGCCGTCGCCGGGGCCCGCAAGGTGGCCTGCGAACAGCTGGCGGCCTGGGGACTGACGGACGCGGCCTTCGCCACCGAACTGATCGTCAGCGAACTGGTCACGAACGCGGTCCGCTACGGCGACGGCCCGATCGCCCTCCGCCTGATCCGCGACGCCTCCCTCATCTGCGAGGTCTCCGACGGCAGCAGCACCGCCCCGCACCTGCGCCGGGCCCGCGTCTACGACGAGGGCGGCCGGGGCCTGCTCCTGGTCGCCCAGATCTCGGAACGCTGGGGCAGCCGCCAGACCCCGACCGGCAAGACGATCTGGGCGGAACAGCCCCTGCCGGCGTGAACCACGTGCCCGGCCAGACCCGTGACCCAGCGGGCGACCCTCGTGCCCCACCGGGCGGGTCGCGACCTACCGGGTGAGCGGCCGGTCGCGGCCGAGCGTGTCGGTCAGTGCTGACACGACGGCCGTGGCGACGGCGGAGGCGACGAAACTCCCCGCCATGACCAGCACCACCCCGACCATGAACAGCCCACTGGCTTCGCCCGACCAGTCGACGTAGGCGGCGAGGGTCAGCCCTGCGGTCGTACCGGCCACGGCAGCGGCGCTGTGCCCCCGGGCGGCCGTGCAGCACACCGCCGCCAGCAGGGTCGCGGCCAGCCCGGCGACCTGCCACGCCTCGTACGGCCCGCTGACCGACCCGTCGGCCCGCACCTCCCGGTGCTGGTCCCAGCCCAGCCAGGCGGCCCAGGCCACCACCGACACCCCGGCCAGCACGAGTGCCGGCGCCCCCGCCCGCAGATCGGGCCTGTGAAGTCCCATGCCCTTAGCGTTCCGGCCGGGCACCGGCACCGGACAGAGTGCGGATACTCAGACCGACCCGAGTACGTACGCCGGTGCGGGGCCGCCCGCGCGGACGTTCCGGAGCCTTCGCCGCCTTCGCGATGCCCTGATGGCCTGCGCGATCTGCTCTCCACCCAACTCAGGAGGGATGAAAGGCTGTTCCCGCCCCCTTCCGGAAGGAGAGCACCATGCCCGAGGAGCCCGAGGACTTCCCGCCCATCGAGCCCTACGCTCGCGGTCTCCTCGATGTCGGGGACGGGCAGCAGGTCTACTGGGAGACCAGCGGCAACCCCGCGGGGAAGGCCGCCCTGTGCGTGCACGGCGGCCCGGGCAGCGGCGGGCGGCGGCACGCCCGCAGACTGTTCGATCCCGGCATGTACCGGATCGTCCTCTTCGACCAGCGCGGCTCCGGCGAGAGCCGGCCGCACGCCTCCGACCCGACCGTCGGCCTCGCCGACAACACCACCGACCACCTGATCGCCGACATGGAACGGCTGCGCGAGCACCTCGGCGTCGAACGCTGGCTCCTGTACGGCGGCTCCTGGGGCTCGACACTGATCCTCGCCTACGCCGAACGCCACCCCGAGCGGGTCTCCGAGATCGTCATCGCCGGTGTCACCATGACCCGCCCCGAGGAGACCGACTGGCTCTACCGCGGTGTGGGCCGCCTGCTCCCGGGCCCCTGGGAGGCCTTCCGCGACCACTTGCCGCCCGCCGACCGCGACGGCAGTCTCGTCGCCGCCTACGACAGGCTGCTGAACGGTCCGGACGCCGGGGTCCGGGCCCGCGCGGCCCGTGCCTGGGTCACTTGGGAGGACGCCGTCATCGCCCATGAGGTGCTGGGCAGTCCAGGTGCCTACAGCGACCGCCCCGACGATGCTCTGATGGCCTTCGTCCGCATCTGTGCGCACTACTTCGCCCACGACGCCTGGCTGGAGGACGGTCGGCTGTTGCGGGACGCCCGCCGGTTGGCCGGCATTCCCGGAGTGCTGATCCACGGCCGGCTGGACATCGGCAGCCCGCTGAAGACCGCGTGGGAACTGGCGAGGGCCTGGCCGGACGCGGAGCTGCAAGTGATCGACGACGCGGGGCACACCGGCAGTCCCGCGATGCACCGGGCTGTCCTGACGGCGATCGCGCGGTTCGGCGATGGCCGCTAGGCAGGCCTGCTTGTCAGTTCCCCTCCCCCTCTGCCTCCCGGCCCTCTGCTCCTCGCCCCTCCGTCACGCGGCGGCGGCGCAGGGCCGGGTCGAGGAGGGCGGGCGGGGTGTCGTGCTTCTCGTGTGCGGCCAGGTCGGTGCCGGGGGCGACGATCGCGTCGACCGCGTCCAGAACGTCCGCGGAGAGCACGGTGTCGGCGGCGGCGAGCTGGGAGTGGAGGTGGTCGCGAGTACGCGGGCCTATGAGGGCGCTGGTGACGGCGGGGTGGGCGGTCACGAAGCCGAGGGCGAGCTGGATCAGGGTCAGCCCGGCCCCGTCGGCGACGGCGGCCAGCCGCTCCACCGCGTCGAGCCGGGCCTGGTTGGCGGGCAGGGCCAGGTCGAAGCGGTCGGGCGCCAGCGTGGCGCGGCTGGTGGTGACGGGCCGGCCCCTGCGCACGGCGCCGGACAGCCAGCCGGAGGCCAGCGGGCTCCACGCCAGCACGCCCATCCCGTACTCCTCGGTCACGGGCAGGACATGGGACTCGACGCCCCGCTGGAGGAGGGAGTAGCTGGGCTGTTCGGTGACGTACCGGCTCAGGCCGTGAACACGGGCGGCCCACTGGCCCTGCACGATCCGGTACGCCGGGTAGGTCGAGGAGCCGAAGTGGCGGATCTTCCCGGCGCGTTGCAGATCGGTCAGCGCCGACAGGGTCTCCTCGTCACTCGTGGCCGGGTCCCAGCGGTGTATCTGGTAGAGGTCGACGTGGTCGACGCCGAGCCGCCGCAGGCTGTTCTCCAGCGCGGTGACCAGCCACCGCCGTGACCCGCCCCGGTGATTGCGCTCGTCCCCCATCGGCAGGCCGGCCTTCGTGGCCAGCACGATGTCGTCACGGCGGCCCGCGATCGCCTTGCCGACCATCTCCTCCGACTCGCCCTGCCCGTACATGTCGGCGGTGTCGATCAGATTGATCCCGGCCTCCAGTGCGGCGTCGACGATCGCGGTCGCCTCCTCCTGGGTGGTCCGCCCGATCGCCCCGAAGTTCATCGCGCCGAGCCCGAGCGTGCTGACCTGCACACCGGTACGGCCCAAAGTGCGGTACTGCATGGCTGTTCTCCTCACCCGACATATTCGACACGCTTGCAATAAACGGAACGCCGTCCCGTTTCACGTTTTCGACGATACGGAACACCGTCCCGTTTCGCAACGCCCCGATAGAGTGACGCCCGGCGGAACACCGCCGAAGGACGCCCGACGGCCGACGAAGGACGCGCGATGAAGGACGAGGAGCAGGCGGTCCGGCCCCGGCGGGCGGACGCCCGGCGCAACGAGACGACCCTGCTGGAGGCGGCCGCGGCGGCGTTCGTCGCGTCCGGCGTGGAGGCGCCGGTCCGCGACATCGCGGCCCGTGCGGGCGTCGGCACGGCGACGATCTACCGGCACTTCCCGACCCGCGCCGACCTGATCATCGCCGTCTACCGGCACCAGGTGGAGGCCTGCGCGGAGGCCGGCCCGGCACTGCTGGCCGACTCCCCGAGCCCGTACGAGGCGCTGCGCCGCTGGATCGATCTCTTCGTGGACTTCCTGGTCACCAAGCACGGGCTCGCCGCGGCCCTGCGTGCCGACCAGACGGGCTTCGACGCCCTCCACGCGTACTTCCTGGACAGCCTGGTCCCCGTCTGCACCCGGCTTCTCGACGCGGCATCCGAGTCCGGCGAGATCCACACCGACCTGGCCGCCGTCGAGCTGATGCGCGGCGTCGGCAACCTCTGCATCGGCGCGGAGAGCGACCCCGGCTACGACGCCCGCCGCCTGGTCGCCCTTCTCGTCACGGGACTGCGCCACACGGCGTGACGCCCCGCACCGCTCACGCGGTCTGCCCGGCTCCGGCTGCGGCTTCAGCAGCGGCACCGGCACCGGCACCGGCACCGGCGAACATGGCGATCAGCCCGTGCGGGGAGCCCTCGCGGAACATGCGCTCGTGGAGGTCGGCCGCGTCGGCGGCCTCCGCGGCGCACGACGACCGCCAGCAGTTCCTCGACGGCATCGACCTCGTCCTCGCCGGCATCACCGCCACCCACCACCACCGGCAGGAACACCCGGACGGCCCGGACCCCGCGCGCGGTCCGGAATAGCCGCCGCTCCGGCCCGTGTTGCCGCGACCATGACGACGAACGCGCCCCGGCCCGAGATCCTGCGCTACACCGCCTTCTCCAGCTCCCCCGAGGGCGGCAACCCCGCCGGGGTCGTGCTGGACGCCACCGGTCTGGACGACGCCGCAATGCTCGCCATCGCCGCCGAACTCGGCTACTCGGAGTCGGCGTTCCTGACCGCACCCCCGGCGGACCTCGGCGGCGAGGGCGGGGGCGGAAACGGGGACGGGGACGGGGACGGACGGGCGTACACCATCCGTTACTTCAGCCCCAAGGCCGAGGTGCCGTTCTGCGGGCACGCCACCATCGCGACCGCCGTGGCGCTCGCCGAGCGGACCGGCCCCGGGGAGCTGGTGTTCGCCACCCCGGCGGGCATCGTTCCGGTGGCGGTGACCGAGGAGGGCGGGGCGGTCCTGGCCACACTCACCAGCGTCGAGCCGCACACCGAGGAGATCGCCGGCACCGACCTCGCGGAGGCGCTCGCCGCGCTCGACTGGCCGGCCGCCGATCTCGACCCGGCCTTCCCGCCCCGCATCGCGTTCGCCGGCGCCCGCCATCTCGTGCTCGCGGCGGCGACCCGCGCCCGGCTCGCGGACCTCGCCTACGACTTCGCGCGCCTCGAAGCGCTGATGCACCGCCTGGACCTGACCACCGTTCAGTTGGTGTGGCGGGAGTCGGCCACCGTCTTCCACGTCCGCGACCCGTTCCCCGTCGGCGGGGTCGTCGAGGATCCGGCGACCGGCGCCGCGGCCGCCGCGTTCGGTGCCTACGCCCGTGAGCTCGGCCTGGTCCCCGAGGACGCCGTCCTCACCCTCCACCAGGGCGAGGACCTGGGCCGCCCCGGCGAACTCACGGTCACCCTGCGCGCGGGCGACCCTCGCGTGCACGTCGGCGGCACCGGGACCCGCATCGTCTGAGCCTGCGCTCCCCCGGACCGGCGGCGCCCCGGATATTCCGTGGCACCACCGCCGGACCCGGGCGGAGACTCGTCCCATGACGGATCCCAGGACGGATACGGCGGACGCAGCGGACGTGTCGGACGCGGCAGGCGCGTCGGATCCCAGGACGGATACGGCGGACGCGGCACACGGAGCGGACCCGGCGCATACGCCCCGCCCGCCCGGCATGGCGGACTTCCGGGAGGCCGTCGGCGCGTGGGACCGCGGTGGCCCCGCGGAGCCCGCGCGGGAACTCGCCGAGCGGCTCGGCATCCGTGTCGCCGTACTGCTCGAAGGGCCCAGCGACCTCGCGGCCGTCGAGGCGCTGGCCGTCCGGCGCGGCCGGGACCTCGCGGCCGAAGGGGTCTGCGCGCTGCCGATGGGCGGGGCGATGAACGCCGGCCGGTTCGCCCGCCTCCTCGGACCGCCCGGCCTCGGCCTGCGCCTGACCGGGCTCTGCGACGAACGCGAACTCCCCTACTACTCACGCGGTCTGGCACGGGCCGGTGCCGCAGCGGACGGCCTCTTCGTCTGCGCGGCCGACCTGGAGGACGAACTGGTCCGCGCCCTCGGCCCGCCGCGCGTCGCCGAACTCGCCCGCGCGGAGGGCGATCACCGCGCCCTGCGCACCTTCCTCAACCAGCCCGCCCAGCAGGGCCGCACCGCGCAGCAGCAGTACCGCCGCTTCCTCGGCACGACCTCGGGCCGCAAGATCCGTTACGGCCGGGTCCTCGTCGAGGCCCTGGACCCCGACCGGGTACCCGCGCCGCTCGCCGGCCTGCTCACGGCTCTGTGACCACCAGGGCCCGCGGTGACCACCGGAGCCCGCGGCCTACACGCCTCCCAGCCCCAACGCTCCCGCCACCGCCCGGTACCCCGGCAACGGGTCGGCGCCTTCGGGGTGCAGCAACTGCACCGCCACGTGGTCGGCGCCCGCGTCCAGATGGGCCCGGACGCCCTCGGCCACCCGGTCAGGGCCGCCGTGCACGATGAGGGCGTCGAAGAGGCGGTCGCTGCCGCCGTCCGCGAAGTCGGTGTCGTCGAAGCCGAGTCGGCGCAGGTTGCCGACGTAGTTGGTCAGGCCCAGGTAGAAGCCGAGCGTGGCGTCGCCGATCGCGCGGGCCTCGGCCGGGTCGGTCTCCAGGACCACCTTCTGTTCGGGGGCGAGGATCGGGCCGGCGCCGAGGAGTTCGCGGGCCCGGCGGGTGTGCTCGGGGGGAACCAGATAGGGGTGCGCGCCCGCGGTGCGGTCGCCGGCCAGCCGCAGGACGCGGGGGCCGAGGGCCGCCAGCGCCCGCCGGGCGACCGGGACACCGCCCGCGTCGAGGACGTCCAGGTAGGCGTTGAGGGCTTCGTACGGCCGCACGAACTCCTTCGTGGCCTCCGGGTGGCCGGCGCCGACGCCCAGCAGGAAGCGGTCCGGGTGACGTTCGGCGATGCGCCGGTAGGCGCGGGCGACGCGGTCGGCCGGGTTGGACCAGATGTTCACGATGCCGGTGGCCAGCACCAGGCGGTCCGTGGCGTCCAGCAGGCGTTCGGCTTCGGCCAGGTCCGGGTCGGTCACGTTGCCGAGCCAGAGGGTGCCGTAGCCCAGGCCCTCCAGCGCGACGGCCAGTTCGGGTTCGGTCCTGTCGTGGCGCCACACACCGAAGGCGCCGAGGTCGATCTTGCGCGGGGTCTCGTCCATGCCCCGGACAACCGAGGGGGCCGAGAACCGTATTCCGATCAGCGTCGAAAGATGCCCCGAATGGCCGCACGTGGTCGCGGCCGTCGGCCCGCCGTCGCTCGCCGGCACGCTCGTCGCACTGCCCGGCGCCCCCGGCCGCTCCTTGGCCTCGTCGGCAGGCTGAACGTCAGCTTCGGCGGGACGGTGGTCGATCCGTGGCGCGGGCGAAACGGTCCGGCTCGGGTGTCCACAGGGTGTGGACACCCGAGCCGGACCGGCGGTGCGTGGGGCTCAGTTCCGTACCGTCAGGTACAGCCAGCCGCCCCAGGTGTCCGCGTTGCTCGTGTCCTTGGAGCTGTGGACGTACTCCGTCCGCACCCGGAACCGCTGGTTCACCGCGTGGGTGAGGGCCAGGTGGGTCACGCCGGTGCTGCCCGGCGTCATCGAGAAGCAGGAGGACGTGCCGATGGTGTGCCAGGCGCCGCTGTAGTACTCCTGGGCCTGGAACTTCATGCACTGCCCGGACTTGTCCGGGGTCACCACGCCGACCACCTGCGGCTGCACGGTGTGGTGGTAGACGCGGTAGGTGACCCCGCTGTAGGTGGTGCTGGTGTAGTAACCGCCCAGCCGCTCCGCGATCTTCACCTGGGTGGCGGCGGAGTGGGTGGCCGTGGCGGGGGCGTAGTGGTAGCCACCCCCGAAGGACGCCGTGTAGACGGTGGAGCGGGTGGGCTTGTACGTCGCCTTCAGGTTGCCCTTGCTGTCCACGGTGCCGGTCTTCAGCAGCGTCTTCCTGCCACCCGCGGGGGTCGCGTAGACCGAGACCGTGCGGCCGTTGTACGTGGTGCCCAGGTGGGCGGTGACGGTGGCCGTCGCGCCGTAGGCGTACGTCGCCTTGTCCGTGGTGACCGTGACCGTCGACTTGGCGCGGGACACCTGGACGATCGCCGAGGCGGTGGCCGCCTGGTGGGCCGCGTCGCCCGGGTAGCTCACGGTGTAGGTGTTCGCGCCGCCGACGGTCGGGGTGTCCTTGACCGTGACGGTGCCGTCGGCCGCGACGGGCGCGGTCCAGGTCGCCGGGGTCGTGGTGTGGGCGGCGTCGGTGCGGGTGACGGTGACCGTCTCACCGGCGGGGTAGGGCGCGTCGCCGAGCTCGCCGGTGAAGGAGAGGGCCGCGCGGCCGGCGGTCGCGGGGGCCTTCAGGGTGAGGGCCGGGGCGTAGGCGGAGACCGTCAGGCTCGGTTCGTCGCCGCTCGGCTCGTGGGTGGCGTCACCCGCGTAGGAGAGGTGGTACGTGAACCAGCCGGCCGCCTCCGGCGCGTCGGTCACAGTGAACTCCTCGGTGGCCGGATCGACGGTCACCGAGGGGAGCCGGACCGTCTCCTGGGTGTCCTCGTCGATGCGGGACACGTCGACCGTGGTGCCCTGCGGGAAGCTGCCGAGGTTCAGTTCGGAGGTGAGCGTGCCCTTGATGACGACCGAGTGCGGGCTCGCCGAGTCGATCTCCGAGCCGGCGATCGTCGTGGACAGCCGTGCCACGTACACCTTGAGGTCCGCCGTCGCGGGCCGGTGAGTGGTGTCTCCGGCGTACGACACCTGGTACGTGTACGTGCCCTCGTCCTGCCGGGTGTCGCTGACGGCGAAGGTGCCGTCGGTGCCCACCGTGGTGTCGGGCAGCGGCTCGCCGTCGCGGGTGACCTGGAGGGCGGCGCCGGCCGGGAGGATGCCCCTGGTGGCGAGGGTGCCGGTGAAGGTGAACTGCTGGGTGGGGACCGCGTACTGGGGCGGGTCCAGGGTGAGGGTGGTGTCGGTGAGCTTGGTGGAGCCGAGCACGTCGAGGCCGTAGGCGCCGGAGGAGTCCCGGGTGACGGCGTACAGGGTGGTGCCGTCGCCGCCCCAGGTCAGGCCGTCCGGGGCGACGGTGGTGCCGGCGGGGAAGGGGACGTGGTTCTCCGCCAGTCTGCCGTCGACGTAGACGTAGAGGCCCGCGGTACTGGCCGCGGCGGTCGTGCCGTCGGTGTCGATCGCGAGCGAGCCCGGGCCCACGCCACCGGTGTAGTAGGGGGCGGGATTGGCGCGCGACAGGTCCGAGGTGCGATAGGTCTCCAGTGCGGCTGCTGGGTGGCGCCGAGCAGCACGGTGGCGCCGTCCCCGGTGACCTGGAACCCGGTCGCGGTGCCGCCGTAGACGTCGGTGTCGGCCTTGGCGGTGGCCGTGCCCGAGGAGACGTCGAAGGTCGCCACGTGGCTGAGGCTGTTCAGCGGCTCCTCGGCGGCGAGCACTCCGCCGCCGGCCGCCAGCAGCGGCGGGACCGACCAGTGCGAGAGCGAGGGCGTCGACACCGTCCCGGACGCGTCGACGGAGCCGATCGCGCCCGTGCCGTCGGCCGTCCGGTAGCCGTACCAGACCTTGCCGCCCGCCACCGCGACGGAGACGGGCGCGCTGCCGGTGCCGGTCGGGTAGCGGGTGGCCTCGGTGAGCGTCGCGGTGTCGACGGCGGCGACCGCGTCGCCGTCGGCGAGGGCCGCGTAGAGGGTCGAGCCGTCGGCGGAGAGCGCGAGGCCCGTGGCGCCCTGCTCGTCCGTGATGGTGGTGACCGGGGTGCCGGACAGGTCGGTCACCAGGATGCCTGCCGAACCGGCCCCCTGGCTGAAGAAGAGGTGCTGGTGGGCCGGGTCGGCCACCATGTGCGCGTAGTGCGCGAGTGGCAGCGACGCCGTGCTGTCGGCCAGGGCGGCGGGGCCGGTGAGGCCGACAACGGCGGTGGTCAGCCCGGCGACGACGGATGTCGCCGCCGAGAGCGAGACCTGCTTGAGGCGCATGGAGCTCCGGGGAAAAGGATGATCACGAGGTGAGATGGCTGTGCGGACGATAACCGGTCCCGATGGACGGGCAGTTGTCCGACAACCTGATCTTCACCATGTTCCGGCAAAGACTCCGGCCTCCCGTCCGGCCGGGGCCGCCGGCGCGGTGAGCGCCGGCGGTGTCCGCTACCGGCGCGGGCCGCCGAACCTGCCGAAGGTGTGGCTGAAGTACCAGGGGTCCTGGGCTATGCCGGAGCAGGCGTTGGCGCCGCCGGTGCCGACGCAGGTGCCGTTGTCGCGCTGGAGGGCCCAGAAGGAGAGGGTGTCGATGCCCTGGGCGGCCGCCCAGCGTTCGACGGTCGCGGCGTTCTGGGTGGTGAAGGTCTCCGCGGGACCGAAGTCGTCGATGCCGGGCATCTCGGTGACGCCGGTCATGCCCCACAGGTCCTTGGCGCTCTTGTGCGGGAAGAGGGCGTGGAGCTGGGCGTGCAGGCCGTCGGCGGCGGTCCGCGTGTCGGCGGCCATGTCATGGGCGGCGCCGTCGTAGTAGTCGAAGGTCATGATGTTGACGACGTCCACGCGCGCGTGGTTGGCGACGGCGTTCTGGAGGACGGCCAGGCCGCTGTCCGCGAGGCCCTTGGTGGTCGTCGGCAGGGTGTAGGAGAACTGGAGCGGCCGACCGGTGCGTTCGGCCCAGTGTTCGGCCTTGGCGATCGCCTTGTTGCGGCGGTCGATTCCGGCCGCGTTGGCGAGCGAGTCCGCCTCGATGTCGAGGTCGATGCGGCTGATGCCGTACGTCGTGACGAGCTTCTCGTAGACCCCGGCGATCGCGTCCACGTCGGTGCAGCTGTCGGCGAGTTCGGTGCCGGTGGTGTCGGCGCCGTAGCCGCCGAAGGAGGGGATGGCGTTGCCGCCGCGGGCCTGGAGGGCGGCGATGTCGGCGCCGAAGGCGGCCGGGGCGATGGGCTGGGTGGCGTCGCCGTTCCAGTCGGCGGTGCAGGAACCCGCGGCGGGCGTCTGGAGGAAGGCGAGGGTGAGGTACTTGTTGCCGGACTCGGCGGCGAGCGCGGCGGGGCTCTCGCCGGTCCAGGCCTCGAAGTAGGGGGCCGCTACGTGCGCGGGCATGGGCTTCACGTGGTGCGAGGCGGCGTGCGAATCGGCGTGCGCGGCGCCTGCCCCGAGGGCAACGAGCGCGGCGGAAAGGGCAGTTGCGGGCAGGGCGTGCAGGGCACGAGTGCGTCTCATGGATGCCCATAGTTGGACTAGACCAATTGACTGTCAAGGTTCTTTACGACCAACAGACCCTTTCGTTCGATGAGGCGTCAGGAGGCGGTCACCTCCGATCAGTTCCGGCCAAGGATTTTCATGCGAAGATTTGAACTGACCATAAGAGAGTCATTAGGGTCTGTTGCCCGAACCTCTGCTCGGAAGGAGCTCGCCTCCGTGGCGTCCCACCGTCGTGCCAAGCAGCCGGGCCGTGCCCGTGTCACCGTGCTCACCTCCGCCGCCGCTGCCGCCGTGGCCCTGAGCGCACAGGCGGCCAACGCCGCGCCCGTCGAGAAGCCGAGCAAGAACGAGGTCAAGTCCCGGGTCGACAAGCTCTACGAGGAGGCCGAGCAGGCCACCGAGAAGTTCAACGGGGCCAAGGAGAAGCAGGAGAAGCTCCAGAAACAGATATCCGCGCTCCAGGACTCGGTCGCCCGCGGGCAGGAGGAGCTGAACGAACTCCGCGACGGCATCGGCTCCATGGCCACCGCCCAGTACCGCAGCGGTGGGATCGACCCGTCCCTCCAGCTGTTCCTCTCCTCCGACCCGGACAGCTATCTGGACAAGGCGTCCACCCTCGACCAGCTGAGCGGCCAGCAGGTCGAGACGCTGAAGAAGATCCAGGCCAAGCAGCGCGAGTTGGCGCAGGAGCGGGCGGAGGCCACCGGCAAGCTCCGGGACCTGGCCGCCACCCGCACCGAACTGGGCAAGAAGAAGAAGGAAGTCCAGGCCAAGCTCGCCAAGGCACAGAAGCTGCTCAACAGCCTCACCGCCGCCGAGAAGGCCGCCCTCGCCGCCGAGCAGGACCGGGCCAGCCGGTCCTCCAGTGCGCGGGTCGACCTCGGCAACGACACCTCCGCCACCGGCAGGGCCGCCGCCGCCTTCGCCGCCGCGAAGACCAGGCTCGGCTCCCCGTACGTCTACGGCGCCACCGGCCCGTCCTCCTTCGACTGCTCGGGCCTCACCTCCTGGGCCTACGCGCAGGCCGGGGTCTCCATCCCGCGCACGTCCGAGTCCCAGTCGACGATCGGCACCAGGATCTACTCGGCGTCCGGCCTCCAGGTCGGCGACCTGGTCTTCTTCTTCAACGACCTGCACCACGTGGGCCTGTACGCGGGCAACGGACAGATCCTGCACGCCCCGCGCACGGGCACGGTCGTCCGCTACGAGTCCATGTCCACCATCGGCGGCCCGTTCATGTTCGGCGTCCGCGTCTGAGCCCCTGACGGGGCGCTTCCCTCAGCCCTCTGTCTCCGGGCGGCCCTCGGTCGCCCAGTGGGTGTGGAAGGCGCCCTCCCTGTCGACGCGGCCGTAGGTGTGCGCGCCGAAGTAGTCGCGCTGGCCCTGGAGGAGGGCCGCGGGGAGCCGGTCGGCGCGGAGCGTGTCGTAGTGGGAGAGGGCCGCCGAGAAGGCGGGGACCGGGATGCCCCGGCGGGCCGCGGACGCGACCGTCTCCCGCCACGGCACCTGCGCGTCCGCGATCTCCTTCGCGAACTCCTCCTCGGCCAGCAGGCTGACGAGGTCCGGGTCGGCCCGGTAGGCCGCGCGGATCCGGTCCAGGAAGGACGCGCGGATGATGCAGCCGCCCCGCCAGATCCTGGCCACCGCCCCGAGGTCGATCTTCCAGCCGTACTCGGCGGCCGCGTCCTGGATCATCGTCCAGCCCTGGTCGTAGGCGATGACCTTCGAGGCGTACAGGGCGTGTTCGACGCGGGAGGCGAAGCGGTCGGCCTCGGTGGCGCTGAGCGGTGGGGTCGTGCCGCCGGGGAGTCCGGCGTAGGCGGCGCGCAGCGCGGCGCGGCCGGACGCGGCGCGGGCGAAGGTCGCCTGGGCGATCGCGGTGACCGGGGAGGCCAGGTCCAGCGCGGTCTGCACGGTCCAGCGCCCGGTGCCCTTCTGCCCGGCCGCGTCGGCGACGACGTCGACGAAGGGCGCGCCGGTGGCGGCGTCGACGTGCGCGAGGACGTCGGCGGTGATCTCGATGAGGTAGGAGCCGAGCCGGCCGCCGTTCCACTCGCGGAAGATGTCGGCGATCTCGGCCGGCGCGTACCCGCCGACCTGGCGCAGCAGGTCGTAGGCCTCGGCGATGAGCTGCATGTCGGCGTACTCGATGCCGTTGTGGACCATCTTCACGAAGTGCCCGGCGCCGTCCGCGCCGACGTGCGTGGCGCACGGCTCGCCGCCCACCTTGGCGCTGATGTCCTCGAACATCGGCCCGAGCACGGCGTACGACTCCGCCGAGCCTCCCGGCATGATCGACGGCCCGTGCAGTGCGCCCTCCTCGCCCCCGGAGACGCCCACACCCACGAAGTGCAGGCCCTTCTCGCGCAGCGCGGCCTCGCGGCGGCGGGTGTCGGCGAAGTGGGCGTTGCCGCCGTCGATGACGATGTCACCGGGTTCGAGGAGCGGCACGAACTCGTCGATGACGGCGTCGGTGGCGGCGCCCGCCTGGACCATGATCATGAGGCGGCGGGGCCGTTCCAGGGCGGCGACGAACTCGGCGGCGGTCTCGGCGCCGACGAAGTCGCCCTCGCCGCCGTACTCCTGGAGCAGCGCGCGGGTGCGCGCCGGGGTGCGGTTGTGGACGGCGACCGGGTAGCCGTGCCGGGCGAAGTTCCGGGCCAGGTTGCGGCCCATCACGCCGAGGCCGGTCACGCCGATGGCTGCGGATGCGTTCACGGGGGGACTCCGTTCTGCGGACGCCTGCTGTGCCCGGAGGTACGGGTGGACGGCGGCCGGGCGTTCAGCCGCGGCGAGCGCGGTGGTGAACCGGCAGACCGAAATCCGAGCCGGGCCGATCATCCGAACAGGCGAAAGTCGCGGCGCCGGGCGCGTGGGGCCGCCACCCGGCGAGCCGGCCGTCAGAGGATCCGAAGATGCGAAGGGATGATCTACGGCTGCTCACCGCCGCGCTGGTGCTCCTCCTGACCGGCGCGTTCCTCACCACACCCGCCAAGGCCGACGAGCGCCCGACGCACTGTGCCTTCGGCCGGCGCAGCGCCCCGCCGCCCGCTGCGCACAAAGACGGCCCGGACCGCGCCACAGGCGGCGGTCACCGTACCGTTCACACCGGCCGCACCGCCCGCTGGACCGCGCCCACCGTCGGCTACCGGCTGTCCGCCCGCTACGCGGCCAAGGGCCGCCTCTGGAAACACCGGCACACCGGCCAGGACTTCGCGGTCGACACCGGTACGCCCGTGTACGCCGTCGGCCCCGGCAGCGTCGTGGCCGCGACCTGCGGCGACGCCTTCGGCAACCAGGTCGTGTTACACCATCCCGACGGCTACTACACCCAGTACGCCCACCTGTCCGTCATCAACGTCCGCCGCGGCCAGCACGTCTCGACGGGCCAGCGGATCGGCGCGGCCGGCTCCACCGGCAACGCGGAGGGCCCTCACCTCCACTTCGAGGTCCGCACCACCCGGCACCTGGGCTCCGAGGTCCCGCCGCTCCCGTGGCTGCGGCAGCACGGCGTGAGCGTGCCCGCGAAGCCGTCCCCGGCACACCTCCGCCCGACACCGGGCGCCTCGGCCACCGCATCGGTCACGACCACCGCGGTCGCGAGTCCGGCGTCGTCGCCGGCGACCGCCAAGCCGTCCGCACGGGGGACGACCGTCCCGCCGGGGCACCGCCGCCCGGCGAGGCCGCACAGGACCACGAGGCCGCAGGTGCCCCCGGCACCTCAGGCGACCCCGCTGAAGCACTGGATCCCGGCATCGGTGTGGGATCCGGCGACGCTGTGGGACCTGACGGCACGGCGGATGCCGGGGACACAGCCGTAGCATGCCGACGGCGCACAGGGTCACGGTATGACCACTTAACGTGACCCCTGTGCGGGGAGCGGCCAGACTGCCTCCCATGGCACGTCTGAGGTTCCTGTGGGTCGCCGTGCTGGTCGCCCTCCTGCTGCTGCCCGTGTCCCGGCCGGAGATCCCGCGGCCCGCCGCACCCGGGCCCTTCGGGGCGTACGTCGGGTACGGCGCCGACGGCGTACGGCGGGTGGCGGCGCTCGGCGGCTGGCTGCGGGACCGGCCCCGGGTCGGGCACACCTACCTGCCGGGCGACGTGTGGCGGAACATCGAGGGCGCCCCGGACTTCGTGCGGCTGTGGGCCCGTTGGCGGCAGGCCGAACCCGACCGGCTGCTCGTCCTCAACGTGCCGATGCTGGAACACACCGAGGCGCACGTCCCCGACGCCGAGGTGCGCCGCCAACTGCGGCTCGGGGCGAGCGGTTCGTACGACGTCCACTTCCGCGCCCTGGCCCGCCGGCTGGTCGCGGCCGGCGCGCCGGACACCGTCGTCGTGCTCGGCTGGGAGATGAACGGGGACACCTACACCCATCGCTGCGGCCCCGACCCCGCCGCCTGGCGGGCGTACTGGCGGCGGATCGTGACGGCCATGCGGTCGGTGCCGGGCGCCCGGTTCCGGTTCGACTTCGCGCCCAACCGGGGCCGGGACGCCGTCCCCTGGACCACCTGCTACCCGGGGGACGCATACGTGGACGTGCTGGGGATGGACGCGTACGACGCCCCGCGGGGGATGTCCTTCCAGGAGCAGGTGGCCGAGCCGTACGGGCTGCGGGCCCAGGTCGACTTCGCCCAGGCCCACGGCAAACCGGTCTCGTACCCCGAGTGGGGTCTGTACGAGAACGGCGACGATCCGGCGTACCTGCGATCCATGCTGGACTGGTTCGCGAGCAACCGCCCGCTGTACCAGACGATCACCGACTACTGCCCGCACGGCGTCTGGCAGTGCCGCGGCAACCCCAGGTCCACGGCGGTGTACCGGTCCCGGCTGCGGGGCTGACCAACCGCGGCCCGGGTGCTAGGAGTTCGCGCTGGACGGGCCGAAGAACTCGATCTCGGCGATGGCCACCTGGGTGCGGCCCGACGCCTGGTATGACGAGTCGATCGTGAAACGGACGGAGACGACGTCCGCGGCCCGCAGGTCACGGGTCTGGCCGCCGGCCGCCTGGTCGAGGGTCAGTTCACGGGTCAGGGTCTTGCCGTCCGCGGTCTTGATGGTCGCCGTCAGGCGGTGCGGCAGGGCCGACTTGTTCAGCTGCTCGTTGTGGGTCGACTCGCCGGAGGTGATGACGACGTTCAGGAGCCGGGTCGGCTCGTCGAAGTGCGCCTCGACCCACTCGCCCTGGCCGGCCCCGGCGATGCCCGGTCCCCACCACGTGTTGTTCAGCTTGTCGAAGAGCAGCTCCGGCTTGTGGCCGGCGTAGGCGCGGGAGGCGCGGTAGCTGTCCGGGGAGACCGGGGCGCGCTTGGCGAAGTGGTCGCGGGTGGCGCTGACCGCCTTCGGCGTGTTGATCGCCAGGACCGTGACGCCGGTGAGGACGACGGCGGCGACGATCCAGGTGAGGACGCGGTCGAAGGTGCGGCGGAGGCGGGGGCGGTCGCCCGCCCACGGGGTCTCCCTGTTGCGGAAGTCGAAGATGCGGCGCCACCAGGGGCGGCGGGCCGCGGGGCCGGTGTCGGGGTGGCCGGCCATGGGCATGGCGCAGCGGGTGCAGAAGTGGCGGTCGTGGCGGTTGGGGGTGGCGCACCAGGGGCAGGGGGTGCCGCCGTGGGCGCCGAGGTCCTCGCCGGGGGCGCGGACTGCGGCGGGGCGCTGGGGGGTGGGGCGGCCGGGGAGGACCGGAGCGATGGGTTGGGGGGCCGGGGTGGGGGTGGGCTCGCTCACCGGGATGAGGAGGCGGCGGGCTCGGTCGTGGTCGTGGCCTTGGCCTTGGCCTTGGTCCGCGGGTGGGTAGGGGGTGGGGAGGGGGGTGGTTTCGGCCGTGGGTGAGGTGACGGTGGGTGGGGGCTGGTCGCGCAGTTCCCCGCGCCCCTGAAGGGGCGCTGTCGTGGACGGTGTTGAGAGGTTGCCGTGGGGCTGAAGGGGCGCTGGTGCGGACGGTGTTGACAGGTTGCCGTGGGGCTGAAGGGGCGCTGTCGTGGGCGGAGTTGGCGCCTTGGCGGGGGGCTGGAGGGGGGCTGTCGTGGGCGGAGTTGGCGCCTTGGCGGGGGGCTGGAGGGGGGCTGTCGTGGGCGGAGTTGGCGCCTTGGCGGGGGGCTGGAGGGGCGCTGTCGTGGGCGGAGTTGGCGCCTTGGCGGGGGGCTGGAGGGGCGCTGTCGTGGGCGGAGTTGGCGCCTTGGCGGGGGGCTGGAGGGGGGCTGTCGTGGGCGGAGTTGGCGCGTTGGTGGGGGGCTGGGCTGTGGCGGCGGTTGTGCGGCTGTCTTGTGGGGGGAGGCCGGTGGCGCCGTCTCCGCGGGTGAGGGCCTCCCAGCCGGGGCCGGCGGACGGCTGCTGTGGGGGCTCCTCGTCGGTGGCCGCCCAGCTCAGGACGGCGCCGCACGCGTCGCAGAAGGACCGGCCCGGTTCCGCGACCGTGCCGCACTCCGTGCAGTTCCGGTTGGTCGTCATCGCTGCGGGGTCCTTTCGGCGGACGCGGTCACCTGGACCGTGTAGGGCATGTGAGCGGGACGGGCGGCGGCCACGAGGTGCTCCAGGCGGACCTCGTCGGCCGGGGTGGGGGACGGCAGCGTGAGGTGGACGTGGAGACCGGGGCGGGGAGTGCCGGGGAAGGCGCCCAGCGGGCGGGCGCTCCAGTCGGCGCCGCCGCTCTCCGTGATCTCCGGTGGCACGCCGAAGGCCAGCCGGACCGTCTCGGACAGGCCCCAGCGGGTGCCCCGGATGCGGTGCAGGTAGGCGGCCGCGGCCACGGCCGCGCGGAGCAGGGGCGCCGATTCCGTGCCGTCGGTCTCGGCGCCGACCCAGGTGCCGAGCCACGCCGCGAAGTCCAGCGGGGCCAGCGCCGGGTCGAAGTAGCTGGGCAGGCAGTCCAGGACGTTCGGGATCGGGGCGATCACGTCGTCCAGGCCGGCGACGAAGCGCAGGGCGAGGTCGTCGTCGGCGAAGACCGCAGGGAGCATCGGGCCGATGGGGACGGAGGAGCCCAGGCCGTCGATCGAGCCTCTCAACGGGGGCCTCCGGTCGGGTTGTTGCCGGTCATTCGCCGATCACCCTCACCCGGTGGTCGTAGGAGAAGACCAGGGACGGGGCGTCCAGGTCGATGCGGTCGGTCGGATCGCCGCGCTTGCCGGTCAGCGGGTCGGCGGGGTGCAGGACGACCTCGTCGACGAGTTCGATGCCGGGGACGCGCTGCAGCACCGCGAAGATCTCACCGGACTGCACCGGGCGCCCGAACGGCCAGCCCTTGCCGTCCGCACCGCCGGTGAGCGGGTCCAGGTGGCGGTAGAGGGCGTCGTGGGCCTGGCGGCGGACCCGGTCGACGTCCACACCGCGGAAGGCGTGCACGGTGGCGGCGACCGTGACGCCCTGGTAGAAGGGCGGGCCGACCGCGAGCCGGGTGCCGATCAGCCGGCGTTCGTCCAGGTAGCGGGTGATGCGGTCCAGCAGGGCGTCGCCGGGCACGAGCTGCTCGAAGCGGAGCCGGCCGCCCGGGTCGGAGACCGCCTGGGGCACCACCAGGACCCGTACCGCGTACGAGCCGTGCTCGCTCTCCTCGCCCTCCAGGCAGGTGATCCGGGCCGTCTCGGGCGCGGCGCGGCGGGCCAGTTCCTCGTAGTCGCGCAGCGTCACCGCCCGCTCCTGGGCGCGCAGTGTGATCGGCGCGCGGACCTTCGCCTCGGCGACCGTCTCGCCGTCCACTCCGCCGCGCGCGGCCTCCCGGTTGACGACCTCCGCGACGTACGGGATGGAGGAGCGCAGGATCTGCACGGCCCCCCGGGCCACGTTGCCGTCCCGGCCGCCGCCGGTGCGGTAGCGGCGGGCCCGGATGACCGCGCCCTTCGGGGCCACCGCGCCGTACTGGCGCAGCGAGCCGTCCGGTTCGCGGACCGCGGGGCCGAAGGCGATCTCGCCGGTCGTCGCGTCGAGGGTGAGGTGCCGGTCGTCCGGTCCCGAGGCCGCGAAGTGCGGGACGACCTGCCAGTCCACCCAGCCGCCCTCGCCGTCGTGCTCGGCGGTCTGCAGGAGGAGCGGCGGGTCGTCCCCGACGACGGGGGCGTGGGCGAGCCGCAGGCGCTGGCCGGGCAGGCCGGTGGACTCGCCGAGCGCCTCGTCCTCGACGGTCTCCGCGTGCACGGCGGCCGTGGTGCCGCCCACCGTGCAGGCCTCGACGAACCGGACCGTCGGAGAGGTGGTGTAGAACGGCTGGTCGGAGTGCGGCTCGGTGACCCGGCAGCGCAGCCAGCTGGCCTCCAGGCCGCCGTTGCGGGACAGCACATGACCGCCGGGAACGTGCAGGACGACCTCGCCGGGGCGGTTCAGGCCGCCGGTGCCGTCCCGGTCGACCTCGCACTCCTTCCAGCCGTCCTCCGTCCACGCCTCCCACACCAGCGGGGGCTGCCGCGGGTCCACGCCGACACCGTCGACCCGGCTGTCCAGGTCCAGGGCGACCGCGCAGTGCGGGACGGCGGCGGACAGGCCGAGGAGCATGCAGTCGCCGGGATTGGGGGACTCGTTGAAGCACAACAGGTCCTTGCCCTCGGCGAGGTCGTGGGTGAGGTCGACGACCGCCGACCCCTCCTGCTGACGCAGCAGGTGCCGCAACTCGCTCGGCACGATGGTCAGTTCCCGCTCGGTCGCGAAGACCACCGCCTCCTGCGTCTCGGTGCGGCGGGTCGCCACCTCGGTGCCGACCGGCACCGGAACCGCCTCCTCCTGGGCGGCCGACAGCCAGAACGTCACGTCCGTGCGGGCGGCGGAGGGCGGGAACAGCGTGATGCCGACCAGGTCGAGGAAGGCCAGGTGGTTCTTCTCCGGAACCCGGTTGAGGCGGTACACGATCTGGTCGGCCATGTGCGCGACCGTCTCCACCAGGGTGATGCCGGGGTCGGAGACGTTGTGGTCGGTCCACTCCGGGGCGCGCTGCTGGATGTAGCGCTTGGCGTCGTCGACGAACTGCTGGAAGCGGCGGTCGTCGAGGTTCGGGGAGGGCAGGGCCATCGGGATCAGCGGTCGCTTTCGGAGGAGTCCGGGGAGGCGGGAGGCAGGTCCGGCTCGTCGTGGGAGGGGATGACGTAGAAGGGGAAGACCAGGCTGCGCGGGTTGTTGGTGCCGCGGATCGAGTAACGGACGTCGATCATCAGCACGCTCGGGTCGGCGCCGGTGGTGACCTCGACGTCCTCGACCTCGATCCGCGGCTCCCAGCGGTCGAGGCTGACGTGCACCTCGTGCTGGATGCGGCCGGCGGTCTGCTCGTTGACGGGGGCGAAGACGAGATCGTGGATGGCGCAGCCGAACTCAGGCCGCATCGGGCGTTCGCCCGGGGCCGTGGAGAGGATGAGCCGGATGGCCTCCTCCACCTCCTTCTCGCCGCTGACCAGCGCGATGCCGCCGGTGGGCCCGATCCGCAACGGGAACGACCAGCCGGAGCCGACGAACTGCTCTGCCATCAGCCCCGCACCCGCCCCTCCGGGAGGACCTGCCGGCCGCTCGCGCCGGAATCACCGCGCCCGCTCATGCCGGGATCACCATCACCGTCAGTCCGCCCATCATCAGGTTGCCCAGCACCGGCACCTCGGGGGCCTGGATCGCCACCGTGGCCAGGGAGCTGATCGCGACGGCGGCGTTGCCGCGCAGCGACAGGGCCGCGTTCGCCATCACGTTCACGGCGGCGGCGTTCACGGAGACCGCGCCCGCGGGGGCCTTGATGTCGACGAGTTCCGCGCTCTGCAGGGACAGCGGTCCCCCGCTCCTGATGCTGAGCGCGCCGCCCGCCTTCAGCGACAGGTTGGCGCCCGCCTCGACCGACACCGACCTGCTGCCCTTGATGGAGACGCTGCCCTTGCTGTCCACGGTGATCTCGGTCTTCTGCCGGTCCAGGAAGACGGTGAGCTTGTCGTCGCCGCTGGCCAGCCGGACGCCCTGTTTGCGGCCCCGCTGGTCGAGCAGGTCCATGCGGTTGCCGACCCGGTCGGAGACGGTGTGCCGGGTGGCCCGGCCGCGCATGCCGTCGTGCAGCGGCACGTCCTTGACCCTGGTCGGCTTGTCCTTGCCGTTGTAGAGGCCGCCGATGACGTACGCGTGGTCCAGGGCGCCCCGGTCGAAGGCGACGAGCACCTCGTCGCCCACGTCCATCGGGAAGACCCCGCCGCCGCGCACCCCGCCCCACTGCATGGTCCGGGTCCAGTCGCTGACGTAGGTGTCGTCCAGCCACGGGAACTTGAGCTTCACCCGCCCCTGCTGCAGCGGGTCCTGCACGTCGGTGACGAGGGCCTGCGCCACGCTGAGCTGCCGGTCGCCGCCGGCGTCCCCGGCGCCGCCGGAGGCGACACCGTAGAGCGAGCGCCACTGGCGGCCGCTGACGGTGATCCAGGTCTCGTAGTGCTTGGCGTCGCCGAAGACGTGCCGTACCGAGGTGACCGTGTACTTCCCCTCGAAGGGGTCCCCGACGTCCGCGAGCGCCACCGGAACCCCGGGCCGCAGTTTGGGATTGCCCCGCACGACCACCTCCACCTCGGCGAACGTCGACGTCACGTCGTCGGAGAGCGCATCGGCCGCGTACTTCACCTCGGTCTGCTTGTCGTACGGCGTACGCGTCTCGACCAGCTTCGACGTCTTGAACTCGCCGGCCGCCGCGGCCGGGGTGGTGCCGATGCTGTAGCCGGTGTTGGAGGCGGGGGTCGCGGTCGCCGTGAGCGTCTTCTTCGTCCGTACGTCCCAGCCGCGCGACTCGACCTTGTTCACCTGGTCGGAGGCGGTGACCGCGGTGCGCAGCCGCAGGATGTCGTGCCGGGCCTCCAGCACGAACGGGCTCTTGTCGCCGTCGGTCTGCGGCGAGGGCGCCCCGGAGGCGCTCTTCTGCTTCACGAACTGGAACTTGCCGTCGGCGTCCACCGACATGACCATCTCGTTCTCGTCGGCGAGGCGGGCCAGGAAGTCCCAGTCGGTGACGTTCGACTGGCTGATGAACTCGTAGACGGTCTTGGTGGCCTGGATCCGCCCGATCGGCACGCCGTCCTGCGCGGCCAGCTTGCGGGCGATGTCGGAGGCGGTCTGGTTGCGGTAGGCGACCACGCGGCGCTGCCGCATCAGCCGGAACCCGTAGTCGTAGCCACGGACCACCGCGTAGCTGCCGGTGCCGTCGTACTCGGCCTCCATCGCGGTGACCTCGCCGGTGAGCAGCGGGTCGCCGGTGCCCTGCCCGTCGGAGACCGGCGTGATCACCACCGGGGTGCCGAACTGCACGCCCAGCTTGCCCAGCAGCTTGCGGGACGGGTCGCGGAAGGTCAGCTGGAAGGCGGCCGGCACTCCGACGCCCTGGTCCACGTGGGCGTCGACGAGATACCGCCCGTACTCCGAGGTCGCGGTCAGCTCCTTGCCGCCGATGACGACCTTGATGACGTTCGAGAAGGCATGCTTCACCATCAGGACCGCACCTCCTCGGCGGCCGGCAGCACCAGTTCCGTCCCCGCGGGCAGCCACCCCGGGTCGTCGATGTCGTTCGCGTCCGCGATCGCCCGCCAGGCGGCCGCGTTGCCGTACTCCCGCCAGGCCAGCGACTGCAGCGAGTCCCCGGCGACGACCCGGTGCACGCGCTGCGCGGTGAGCGCGCCGGACGTCGGGTTCTGCCCCGCGGTCTTGCTCGGGATCTCGTGCAGCTGGAGCCGGCAGCTGGCCCGGATCGGCATCCCGCTCGTCCCGAAGAGCGAGTAGGAGACGTCGGCGGAGGCCACGTACGCCGTGAAGTTCGCCGTCGAGAACGAACCCCACTGGAAGACCACCCACGGCGGCGACGGCTGCTTGGCGGCGATGCTCTTGCTGGTGACCTCGCAGCAGGCCAGCAGCGACTCCACCTTCTTCATCACGTCGTTGCTGTCCGGGTCGTCGGACCGGTCCAGGAAGATCTCCACGCTCATCTCACGCGGGTGGGTGCCGAGGAACTCCGGCAGCGCGCCGTCCCGTTCGATCGGCGCCGCCGAGGACTTCCAGTCCGCCCGGCGGGCGATCGACAGCTGCGCCGGGTTGAACTCGAACCCGAACGTCTTGATGATGCCGCCCGGACTGGTGCTGGTGCCCACGGGCGGCTCGTGAATCGCGAGGGTGGCCCGCACGAGGCTCTTGCCGGCGCCCCGGCTGCTCCTGGCCATGATCTGCTCTGCCTCTCAGTCCGTGAATCCGTGGTGGGCGATCTCCAGGACCTCCGTGGCCACGGACGGGTTGCCCGCGTCCAGGGAGGGCCCCTGCCAGCTCACCGGCAGCACGTCGAGCAGCCCCCACCGGGCCACCTCCGAGCCGTCCGCGCGCAGCGCCGTGATCTGCCCGGTGGGCCGCTCGATCCCCGTCTGCACGGACGAGATCCACTTCGCGACCTTCGAGGTGTCAGGAGTGAGCGGGCGGGTCAGCCGGATGTGCGAGAAGGTGACCCGGGTCGGCAGCTGCCACACGAACCCGTTGTTCCCGCCCTCCTGCCGCTGCTCGATCTCCACCTGCGACGACAGCCCCTCGCACCCGTTGAAGTAACCGAGGTCCTCACCGTCGATGGAGAGGCTGAACCAGACTGTGGTTCCCGGGTCCTGGCGATCCATCGGCAGGCCTTTCTGTGGGTGGTGCGCGGTCGTCGTGATCAGGGGCGGTCAGAGGCCGTCGGGGGTGGTCAGGGGCGGAAGTCGCGGAGCTTCCCGACGCGTTCGCGGTCGCGGCGGAGTTCGGTGCGGACCTGCCGGGTGATCCGGTCGATGATCCGGTGCACGAGGGCGTCCACCTGGAACTCGGTGAGGGCCCGCGGATCGAATCCGCCGGCCTCGACGGCCGTGTAGCCGGGCGGTGGATCGTCGGCGGCCGAGGCCGAGGCGGAGTACCCGGGCGGCGGCGGGCCGTCGGGGGGAGGGGGCTGCCTGGACGTCTGGGTCCGGGGAGCCGACGGGCGGGTGGTGTGGGCGGCCGGTTCCTTCTTCAGGGAGTCCGTGGGGTGGTGGCCGCCGGGGGACGCGGTGGGGAGGGCGTCGCGCTGGACGGTGACGCGGCCGAGGGGTGCGACGGGGAGCGGTGCGGTGGCGGAGATCGGGGTGGTCGGGCGCAGGGGGACGGGCTGAGCGGGCGCGGAGGTGGTGGCAGCCGGCTTGACCGGCAGGGCGGGGGGCGGAGTCGCGTGCGCGGTCGCGGCCCGCTGCACGAAGAGGGGCAGGGGGGCCGGGGCGGTGGTCATGGGGAACGGCGACCCCGCCTGCCGCTGCACGGCCGGCCGGCTGCTTCCGGGGGCGGGAGGGGCCGGGGCGGTGGTGCGCTGGACGAAGGGGGGCCAGGGGGAAGGCGGTGCGGCCGTCGCCGCAGTGGCCGCCGGGGCGGGGCCGGGAAAGGACGGGAGCGGCGGCGGCACGGGACCGGCGGAGACCGGCAGGAACGACTGAGCCGGCCGGGGTCCCTCGGCCGTCGACGGTGGCAGGCCCGGTGCCGAGGCGCGCTGCACCGGGCGGGGCGCTCCGGGCACCGGCGGGGAAGAAGCGGCCGGCTGGTCACCGGACGGAGGACTCGACGTGCCCGCCGCCGAACCGCTCGCCGGACCGCTCGACGTGCCGGCCGCCGGACCGCTCGACGTGCCAGCAACCGGACCGCTCGACGTGCCAGCAACCGGACCGCTCGATGGACCGCGCACCGGACCGCTCGATGCCGGTTTCCGCTGCACGGACGGCACGGCCGACTGGCGGCCGGCGGACCTCGCGGCGGCCGCACCCGCGGCGACGGGGCCCGCGACGGGGGCGCCGAGGCCGAGGCGCGGGGCGCGCGGAGGGGTCGTACCGGCACGCTGTCCGGAGGCGGCAACGGGACCCGGCGCCGGCGCGGGCCGGGCCGCCGGGGCCGGGCCGGCGGACGACGGTGCGTGTCCCTGCTCGCGCGGGCCGGTCGGGGTCTGCGCGGCCGGGACGGCGGCGGACGAGGGCTGCGCGGCCTCCGCCGTCCGCCGCTGTACGGACACCTCGTGGGCACCGCTCCCCGCGGCGGTCGGAAGCGGAGCGCCGAGGCCGGGGCGAGGGGCGCCCGGGGTCGTCGCGGCACGCTGCACGGGAGCGGGCGCGGAGGCGGGTGCGGCCGCCGTCGTCCTCGTCGTCGCGGTGGTGGCCGCGGTGTCCCTGCCGACCTCGCCCGGTGGCATCGGCACGGCAGCCGGTACGGCTCCCCCGCCTGCCGGGCGAGGCGCCTCCCGTACGCCGTCGGTTGCCCCCGCGCTCTCCCTCACCGTCCGCTGCACGGGCGCCTCGCGGCCACCGCCCGGGGCCGGGGACCCCGAGGGCGGCGCGCTCCGCGGGGCGGCCGTGGCACGTGAGGCGGGGGGCAAGGCGCCCACCGTGGGCGAGGCGGCCGTGGCGGATTCGGTGCTGGTGGCGCCGGTGGCCGCCGTACCGGAGGACCCGGGCCTCGGTGCCGAAGTCGCCTCCGCGCGACCGCTTTCCGGAGACGGCGGCGTGTGCCGGGTGGCCGGGCCGGTGCCGGTACCGCCCGGTGCCGGAGCCGTCTGGGGACTGCCGGGCGAGGGCAGGGCCGGAGGGACCGGGGTGCGGCCGCCGTCGCTCACCGCCTGCCGCTGCACAGGGGTCCGCGCTCCGGCGCCGGGCATGCCGGAAGGCCTGCCGTCGCCCGGGGACGTTGCGGACGCCGAGCGGGCCGCAGGGGCAGAAGGGGGCGTCGGTGAGGGCGACGCGGGGGCCGTACGGGCCGTAGCCCCGGGCGACACCGGTGCCGAGGCCGTCGTACCACCGCCACCTCCGGTGGACACCCTGGTCGGGCTCGCCCCCGACGCCGGTGCCGTTGTGCTCGGCCGGGCGGTCGCCGGTGCGGCACCGGACGCGGACCGCTGTACGGCGGCAGGGGCCGGCGCCCGCCTGGGAGCAGCGGCGCGCGGGGCGCTGCCGGAGGAGGTACGGCCATCACCGCGCGGACGCGACCAGCCGCCGGTCACCCGCACCGGATCCCCGCCGCCGCCCTCGACCGCCCGCTGTTCGACCCCGTCCGCCCCCGTTTCGGCGCCCGCTCGGTCACCCTCGCCCGACGCCGGCACCGCGGCCTCGGTGGCCGTCACCCGCGGCGCCGACGGCAACGTACGCCGCTGCACGGCCGTCACCGACGGGCCGGCCGGTGCCGTCGTCAGCGCGCTGCGGCGCGGCGGGACGGGAGGTGCGGGCGCGACGCGCGGACCGGTGGCCGGAGCCGGGGCGACCGGAGTCGGCTGCGGCGCCCACGCCACCGGCACCGCGCTCGAAGCGGCGGCCGACGTGACCGACCGCTGGACAGCGGGCACCGCCCGCTGCCCGGACCCCGGCGCGCTGGGGGCGGATCCCTTGTCCTGGACGGTCGACGGGGCCACGGGGCCCGGCGCGCTGTTCCCGTCCCGTGCGGCTCCGGGTGTCACCCCGGTTCGCCGCGCGGCCGCACCACCACCGTGCCGGCCCGCCGACCCCACCCGCTGTACCGCCGGCGCCACCGGTCCGGCCGATCCCACGGCCCCGGCAGACCCGATGGATCCGGCGGGCCCCGCGGACTCCCGGAGCGTGGCCCGCCGCGGGTCCGTCGTGGCCGGCCGCGTAGTTCCCCGCGCTCCTGACGGGGCGCTTGCGCTCCCGACCGCCCGCAACGGCACCACCGGAACCGACGCACGGCGGCCGGCCGTCGGACCCGGCTGCCCGGCGGCTCCCGCCGGCCCCGCCAACGGCAGTGACTGCACCGGGCGTTCGAGGCCGGACACGGCCCCCGCGCCCGTGGTTCCGGTACGGCCGCCACCGGCGAGCCGCGCGCTCGACTCGCCGTCCAGGACGGCGTGCGAGCGCGTGCCCATGAACGACGGGTTCTGCCAGGTCGGCAGCCGGCCGCCGAACCCGGTGTCGGCGACCGGGCCGCCCGCCCCCAGCGCACGCTGGATCGGCGGCAGCCCGGACCAGGCCGCCGCCACCACGGGACGCGGCACCTCCGCGGGAGCCTCAGGCGCGCTCCCGTTCCCGTTCCCGGCCCCGCCGGCGTCGGACCCGCGGTCGCGCCCCCGTACCCGATCCCACAGCCCCACCTGTCAGCCCTCCGCTCCTGCGGAGGCCGCCGCCCTGGTCACCAGAGACGCGATCTCCGCCGTGTAGCGGCGGCGGTCGGCGTGCTCCAGGTCCAGGATGTCCTCCAGGTTCCAGTGGAAGTGGTAGGCGACGTACGCGATCTCCTCGTGCAGCCGGTCGGTCGCGTACGTCACGATTCCCCCAGGCGGCTCCCGCCGAGTTCCACCTCGAAGGGCTCCGAGCAGTGCGGGCAGTTGACCGCGGCCCGGGTGTGCCCCTCGGCGTTGATCTGGCGGTAGAAGTCCTGGAGGAACGCCAGGTCGGAGGCGAACATGTTCTCCACGATCCCGTCGTGGACGAGCGGGAGCGTGCCGAGGCGGGTGATGACCCGGCCGAGGAGCACCACCGACAGGAACGCGGGGTTCTCCTGGACGCGGACGTCCCGCAGCGGGATCAGCTCGTCGCGCGCCGTCGACAGGCGCATCACGCCGTCGCGGTGGACGGTGCCCTGCTCGTCGACGTACCCGCGCGGGAGCTGGAACGGGAACTCCGTGCGCAGCACCTCGACGGGCGCCTCCGGTTGCGCGGGCGCCTGGGGGGCCTGAGGCGCCACCGCCTCCGGTGCGAGCGGCGCCCCCACACCCCCGGCCCTGACAGCCGAACGCCTCATTACTCGATGACCAGTTCTTCGAACGTGATGGTCACCGTCTCGGTCAGCGCGGACGCCTCGCCCGCCTTCACCGTGCTGGTGTCGATCTTGCTGCACCAGGCGTTGCGCAGGTTGTAGCGCTTCACCGGGTTGTTCTCGAAGTCCATCATGATGATGGAGGCGTTCTTGCGGGCCGTGGTCATCTGGCCGTTGATCGACTCGTTGATCCACTGGGTGAACGACGAGGACTGGGTCATACCGCGGACGACCGTGCAGGTGCCGTTCTTCTTCACGCCCGGCAGGTTGCGGACGTGGTTCTTCCCGTCCGGCGTGTTCTGCTGGTAGGTGATGACGTCCTGCTCCATCGTCATGCCGCTGACCTCGGCGAGGTACTCGACCATCACGCCGTCGATCTGCAGGCCGAAATTGTGTGATGTGAGGGCGTCACCCGGCTGGAGACTCATGTGTTACTGCCCGTTCTTCTCAAGGTGCCGTGACATCGGGGGGGTTGAGGGGCCGGAGGCCCGCTACTCCTGCAGTTCGCCGCTGCCGCTGCTGAACTGGGCCAGCCGGAAGATCACGAACTCGGCGGGCTTGACCGGCGCGATGCCGATCTCGCAGATCACGCGGCCGACGTCGACCGACTCCGGCGGGTTGGTCTCCTCGTCGCACTTGACGTAGTACGCCTCCTCGGGCCGCTGCCCGAACAGGGCGCCGCTGCGCCACTCGTTGACCAGGAACGCGGAGATGTTGCGCCGGATGCGGGCCCAGAGGTTGTGGTCGTTGGGTTCGAAGACCACCCACTGGGTGCCGATCAGGATCGACTCCTCCAGGTAGTTGAAGTACCGGCGGATGTTCAGGTAGCGCCAGGCCGGGTCCGAGGACAGCGTGCGCGCGCCCCAGATGCGGATGCCGCGGCCGGGGAAGGCGCGGATGCAGTTCACGCCGATGGGGTTCAGGAGGTCCTGCTCGCCGCGGGTGATCTGGAGCTCCAGGTCGACCGCGCCGCGGATCACCTCGTTCGCCGGGGCCTTGTGGACGCCGCGCTCGGCGTCGTTGCGGGCCCAGACGCCGGCCACGTGGCCGGACGGCGGGATCAGCCGGGACTGGCCGGAGGACGGGTCGAAGGTCTTGATCCAGGGGTAGTACAGGGCCGCGTACTTGGAGTCGTAACCGGCCGTCTCCTGGCGCCAGACCCGGATCTGGCGGGCGTTGAGGCCGGGCGGCGGGTCGATGACGGCGACCCGGTCGCCCATCAGCTCGCAGTGCGCGATCAGGCCGAGCTGGACGGCCTTGACGGCCTCCAGGTCGATCGCGCCGCGCTGGTAGGCGGCCATCAGGTCGGGCACGGCCACCATGGACACCTCGTCAACGGCCTCCAGGCCGCCGAAGCCGGTGCGGTCGGCCGAGTCGCCGAGGTACTCGGCGGGGCCGGGGTGGGAGCCGGCGCCCGCGACGGGGGACGCGGACGCCGGCGTCTGGGTCGGGGCCACCAGGGCCACCGTCTGGTTGTCCGGACGGGCCAGCTGCGCGGCGGGCGCGGCCTCGGTCACGGTGATGAGCTTGGAGCGCTCCTTGACCTGGGTGACCACGTAGTTGCGGCCGCCCTTCTTCGCGGTCACGTCGAAGGTCTCGACGGCCTTGCCGCCGTCCTTGACGACCAGCCTGAAGCGTTCGGCGGGGCCCTCGCCCTCCGGGTCGGCGACCTCGACGCTCAGGTCTCCGGAGGCGATGGCGCTGACGGTGAAGGTGCCGAGCTGCTTGGCCTCGCCGGGCGGCAGGGCGGCCGGGGCGGCCGAGGTCCCGACGGCGGCGGGCGCGCCCACGGTGCCCTCGGCGTCTTCCCGGCTGCCGCCGACACGGACCACGTAGGCCGCCGTGCCGCCGTTGTTGAAGAAGCCGTAGACGGAGTGCGCGAGGTAGTACCCGTCGGTGAACTCACCGAAGGACGCGACGTACTGCGTCCAGTTGGTCACCAGCGTCGGCTCGTTCAGCGGACCGGTCGGGGCCAGGCCGACGAAGGCCGCCACCGACGTGCCCACCCCCTCGATCGGGCGCGAGCCGCTGGCCACCTCCTCGACGTAGACGCCGGGCGACAGGTAGGACGGCATGCTCTGCTCTCCTCGGGGTACGAGACAGGAACGCTTCCCACCCTCACGCGCGAAGCGCGTTCGGTGAAACGTCCTCCGGTGCCCGGACCCGGGCACACCTGTTGCCCCCAAGGGCAACCCCTGGGGGCAGCCACCCGCCGCAGGTCACCGGCCACGGGCCGGGAGCGCCTCGACTCCCCGTTGTTCACCGGTGGGTTCCGCGTCCGACCTCTTGTGGACCCGTCCCGTTCACGCGCTACCCTGCACGGCCAGACGGGACGCGTCCCGTCACGGGCGCCCGCACGCGCCACCAGGACGACGCGGACGGGGCCCCGGGTCCCGCCGGAACGGGAGTGCGCGGGATGCGGCGGACAGGCAAGCCGGCGTCGGGCGACGGCGGGCCGGGCGCAGCCGTGGCGAAGCACACCGGCCAGGGCCGGGACGACACCGTCGGCGCCCGGCAGCCGTTGCCGCCGGGCGCGCGGGGCGGACGACCCCCGGCCGCCGTCGAGATGCGGAACCTGCAGAGCACCGCGGGGAACGCCGCCGTGGCCGGCCTGCTCGACGGCGGCAGGCCGCCCGCCCCGACCCGCACTCCGCCGCCCGTCCCCGCCGCGGCCCGGCAGCAGAGGCCGCTCACACTTCCCCCGTACCTGACCGCGATGACCTCGGCGGGCCTGTCCACCGCCTCCGGGCTGACCGGCCACCCGTTCGTCACCGCCGAGGTCACCCGGGTCACCGGGCAGGACGGCGCCGACGTGGAGGCGATCGGGCAGGAGCTGGCGGGGCGGCCCGAGACCTTCTACGGCCGCGGGCGGGCCTTCGCCGTGCGCGGGGCGAACGGGGCGACGTACGACGTCACGGTCTCCATCACGCCGCGGGACGAGGAGGACGCGGCCGGGCTGTCGTTCGCGGACAGCGCCCAGGGCGAGGACGCCGACACCAAGGTCGACCACCTGCACAACTCGGCGGCCACGGTGGCCGCCGACACGGTCCGCGCCCGCCAGTGGGGCGCCGCCGCCTCCGGCACCGTCCTGGCCCCGACACCCGCGCCCGGTGTCCTGGGCGGGGCGCAGCTCGCCGCCGGAGCCGCCCTGACCTCCAGCCACGACATGCACTCCACGCGCACCGTGTCCGAGCCCCGGACCTTCCGCAGCGGCGGCGGCACGGTGACGGCGCGGCGCCGGGTGCGCTTCGTCGTGCGGATCAGACAGCACGGCGGGCGGGGCCGGCACCTCGCGAGCGGCGACGGCGGCCTCGTCATGCGCGTCCCGCACGAGCACCTGGTGCCGCACGGCACCGTACGGCCCGTCCCCGGACCGGAGCTGAGCGAGGAGCAGGCCACCGCCGTACGACAGGCCGTGTCCATGGCGGCGATGGCCGTGGAGGACCCCGGCGGCCCGCACGGCGGCGGAGGCGGCCTGTTCGACACCGTCGCGTCCGTGCTCGCCCCCTGGGTGACCGCGCCGGGCGCGCCCGGCCGGGCCCGGCTGTTCGCGGCCACCTCCGGCACAGCCGTGCTGCAGGACCTGCCCCGGCTCCTCGCGGGCTGGGTGGCCGGCGAGGATCTGCCGGCCAAGGACGGCAGCGCCGCCAGTTCGTACCGGATGCGCGCCGACATCGTGTCCCTGACCCCCGGCTGGGGGGCGGGGCAGACCCAGCTGCGCACCCACCAGCAGAGCGCGCACGGTGCGGGCCGTACCGGCGCGAAGGGCAGCAGCGGTATGGCCGGGGCCGGACCCGCGGTCGCCTTCGGCGCCCCCGGCACACCGGTCGTCCGGTTCCAGGGCATGGGCTCCGTCGCCCTGAAGAGCGCCCGGTTCTCGTCGTCCGACCAGACGGTCGCCACCCGGAAGGGCGCCGAGATCCGCGGCGACAAGGTGCTCTACCTCAGCCGGGTCCGGCTGACCGTACAGGGGCTGGGGCCCGCGTCCCCCGCACAGCGGCTGCACCCCGCACAGCGCACGGCCGAGCACACGCTGGACAGCTGGGTCAGCCTGAACGCCCAGGAGGCTCAGCACCTCGGGCTGCTGCTGCCGGAGGGCATGCAGGCCGGGCCGCTGCACCGCAAGCCCACCGAGACCGCGCCCGACGGCACCGAGCGCGAGACCGAACGCCACCTGCCGTTCGGTGCCGCCGGCAACAGCGTCTCCCTCACCCACCTGGACGTGCGCCCCCTCGTCGAGGCGCTGGAGGGGCTGTTCGCGTCGCGGCCGGAACTGGCGGGCTACCTGCCGGACTTCGCCACCGGTGACCGGCCGCGGGGGAGGGTTCCGGACCGGGACGAGTCCGAGGCGCGCATGCGCAACTACCGCGAGCTGGTCACCGTGCTCTCGGAGACCAACCTGCGGGCGAAGAAGAACCAGCTCCTGGGTGCCGGCATTCCGGTGCGGCTGCGCCGGAAGTCCACGCTGCACTCGCACGACGTGCAGATCCGGGTACGCGGCCGGATCGGCGCGCTCACCTACCTCGGCGACACCGACAACTGGCTGGTGCGCAGCAGTTCGGGCGTCGCCTCCGGCGGGCAGACCGGCCGCGCCACCGCCCGCAGGGCCGGCGTGCAGGGCAGCGGGAACGCCACCGTGCTGCCGGGCGCGCTGTCGTTCGGCGTCACCGCCAACGCCGCGGTGGAGAGCGCGCGCCGCGTCCAGGGCGGTCCCGCGGTCCGGGGCGACTCGCTCAACAGCGGTGACGTGCGGACGAGTACGTTCGGCACCCGGCTGATGCTCGACGCCAAGGTCACCATGACCACCCGGGAGCGCACGCTGAAACGCTCCCTCACCCCCGGTGCCCCCGGCCGCGAGCAGCCCGAGGCCCGGGCCGTCGCCTCGCTGGGCGACCTCGACGCCGCCGTGCCGCAGCACTTCGACGGGAGCGCGGAGGGGCAGGACGTGGAGCTGAGCACGCCGGCCGCGCTCACCGTGGGCGCCGACGAGCACCGCAGGACGGCGGGCCGGCGGTCCCGGGCCGCCCGGTTCCACCTCGCCTCCCAGGCCACCGGCATCCACGACATGCTCACCCGGGCGCCCGGGCAGGACACCGAACGGCAGGTTCGGGACTGGGAGTTCGTGGAGACCGTCGGCGACGGCAGGCAACTGCAGCAACTGGCCTTCCAGCTGCTCGCCCTGGCCGCGCGCAAGGGCGACCGGGACCGGCCGGGGGACACCGCGTACCAGGCGGAGGGCCTCGCCCCGCGCCTCGCGCTGGAGGAGCGGCTCGGCCCGGAGTCCGTCACCGCGGCCCTGCGGCAGGCGACCCGCACCGGCTGGGTGGTCGGCGACCTGCGCCACGCCCGGCGCGCGGCCGCGCTCAACGGTGCCGTCGGCACCCGGCTGGCCCTCACCAGCCCGCGGGTCCTGCATCGCAGGCCGGAGCAGGACGGGGTGGGCGGGGCCGGCGTCGAGAACATGGTGCTGGGCGGCCATCAGGCGTCGGGGCAGCACGCGTCGACGAAGAGCAGGGCGGTGACCTTCAACGGCACCGGGTCGGAGCGGGGCGCGGGCTGGACGCTGGCCGAGAGCGTGTCGCCCGCCTTCGGTGAGTCCACGACCACCACCGACACGTCGACGACCGGCGGCACGGTCGAACGCAACTCCGTCCATCCGCGCTCCAGGCCGCTCTACCTCGTCCAGTGCGACCTGTCCGCCTGGATGGTGGCCGAGGTCGCGGTGAACGGCCGCGGTCCGTACGCGATGTCGCAGCGGCTGACGGTGCCGGGCGCCGTCGGACTCTGGCTCACCGAGCCGCAGTTGCGGAAGGCGGGCCTGCGCACGCCGGAGGAACGGGCCCGGGAGCAGGAGCGGGCGCTGGCGGAGACCGCGGCCGCGTGGGGGCCCGCGCCGAAGGACGGGAAGGACTCGAAGGACGGGAAGGACGCGAAGGACCCGAAGGACGCGAAGGGCAAGCTCCCCGAGCGGGCGGCGGAGGGGTCCGGCAGCCGGGAACCGCGCATCGCTCCGCCCCCGGCACCGCGGGACGTGTCCGGCGTACCGGCGCTCGCCGCGCACCTGCCGCTGGGGGCCGGTCTGGTCGAGGGCATGCCCGACTTCGTGCCACTGCTCGGACGGCTGCGCGCGGCGGTGCGGGACCGGGCGCTGGCGGCCGACCTGCTGCCGGCCCGGGTGCTGGACGACCGGTTCGAGAACGTGCAGCGGCTGCTGCGGGTGCTGGACCAGGACGGCGCGGTGGGCCTGCTCGCCGGGGCCATGGACGGCGGCGTCCCCGTCGAGCTGCTGCGCAACAGTTCCGTCCCCGGCCGCCGGGCCACCTCGTACTGGGCCGTCTTCCACATCCGGCGCACCGGGCCCGGCACGGTGGCCGGGCCGTCCGGCAACGACCGGGAGATGGAGTTCGCGACCGTCGCGTACTCGCAGCGCGCGACCAGCAGCCAGGAGACTCTCACCAGCGGCGTCGACGCCTCGCTGACCGGCGCGGGCAAGCCGCACGACGACGTCGTCGGCAGCGCGGGCGCCGTCGCGGGCCCCGGTGTCGGGAAGACCGCGTCGACCCGGCAGGCCGCGGCCGCCCGGACCCAGACCGGCCTGCGCACCATCGTGGACACCGGGGCCGACTCGGTGAACGTGACGGTCCCCTTCCAGGCGGAACTCGAACTGCGCTCCGCCGAGGGACGGCTGGCGTCCGTGACCCTCGACGGGTCCCTCCTGCACCGCGTGCTGGACAACGACCTGAGGGCCGTCGCCCGTGCCCGGCCGGAGCGGAGCGCGGGCCCCGCCCGGGGCAGCACGGCCCCGGTACGCGACGCCGCTCCCGACGCCCTGGCCGCATGGCGTGCCGACGGCACCGAACTGCCCCTGGAGGCGCAGGTCAACGGCTTCCGGGGCGCGCCGCAGATACGGGAGCTGATCGGCCGGGCCATGGCGCAGGCGCACGTCGGCGGCGGCTTCCGGAAGGCGGGCGACGCGGCGCACTACGCCCGGCAGGAGGCGGTGTCCACCGAGTGGCTCACGGCGGCGCTGCCGCTCCTGGTGTCGGCCGGTGCGCAACTGCCGCCGGTCCACGTGTCCGGTGTCGAGGGCCAGGACATCGCCTGTTCCCTGCACGCGCGGCTGCGCGACGGCGAGATCCTCGGCAAGGGCGACACGATGACGTTCGAGACGGTCGCGCAGAGCGGTCCCGAGGGGCGGCCGGCGGCCGGCGAGACACAGCACGCCGCCCACCACGGCCGTTCCGCGCGGTTCATGGGCGGCGAGGGCCCGGTCCGCGCCGACTACTCGGGCATGAACAACGTCCCCGTCGCGTACGGCCGCGACGGCGGTCCGACCGACGCCGCGGGCAGCGCCTCCGGCACGGTGCCGCTGCGGAAGCCGAAGGCCGCGTCGACGCTGGTGCAGTTCACCCTGCAGGTCAGGGCCGTGGCCCGGGTCCGGCACCGGCACACCGGGGCGCTGCGCGATCCGGCACGGGGGGTCGGCGTACAGGACTGCACCGTCACGTACCCGGTGGTGATCCGGATGCCCGAGCCGGCGGTACGGCGTATGGCGGCCGCCGCGCCGGGCGGTCACGCGCCGGCCGACCCGCACCACGTGCTGGCCGCGGCGGACGGTGAGTCCTGAGGACGCTGCCCCCGAGACTGCCCGAACGCCCCTTGCGCACCCGGCCCCGGTACTCGTAGTTGTGGTCAAGGGCCCGTCGCCGAAAGGTAGTTCATGCACACGCAGGAGGAACACAAGCAGGCCGGCCAACCGCAGGCGACCCGCCGTCCGGCGACCCGGGACGCGTCCGCCGACGCGGACCGGGCGGCCGCCACCGGGACCGCCGCCGGGCTGCTCGCCCTCCAGCGGACGGCGGGCAACGCCGCGGTGGCCCGCACAGTCGAGGCCTCGCGCCACCGGCACGACGCGAGCTGCGGCCACCTGCCGGCGGTACAGCGGCAGGCGGCGGGCGAGGAACTCCACGAACACGACGCGGCCTGCGGCCACGGACCCGCGGTGCAGCGCCGGGCCCTGGTGCACAGGGTGATCGAATCCCCCGGCCAGAGCATGGACCAGGCACTGCAGTCGGAGATGGAGAGCCGTTTCGACGGCGCGGACTTCAGCGGCGTGCGGGTGCACACGGGACCCCTGGCCCGGGAGTCGGCGCAGGAACTCGGCGCCAAGGCCTACACCACGGGCCCCAACATCGTGGTCGGCGACTCCATGACGAAGGAGGACTGGGCCCACGAACTGACCCACTACGAGGATCAGTTGAAGGGTCCCGTCCCCGGCACGGACACCGGCGCCGGGGTCAGCGTGTCCGACGTGAACGACTCCGGCGAACGGCACGCGGTGAGCAAGGCGCGGCGCGTGATGAGCGGGCCGGCGCCCCAGGTGCAGCGGCAGCCGGCGAGCACCGGGTCGAGCGCCGTCCCCGCCCCGGTGCCGGAAGGCCCCGGCCCGGTCGCGGTGCAGCGCGTGCTGAGTCCCGGGTTCGTGCAGGGCGTGTCCGAGAAACTGGGCATCGAGGAGGGCACCGTCAAGCTGGTCAAGGTGCCGAACGGCATACCCGCCAGCCGGAGGTTCCGGGACTACGAGGAGGGGTACGTCGTCGGACTGACCGGCGCCGAACTGGACGAGAGCGTGCAGTCGCTCAACCACTACGAGGACGGGAACACCCCTGCCAGCGTGGTGGTCGAGCAGGCCGGTGGTGGCGGCTACCTGCGGGAGTCCGGCATCATCCTGGTCAACGCCGATCCGCCCGCCAAGTTCACGTTCGACCAGGTCGTCCAGCACGAGATGGGCCATCTGCGGCAGGCCCAGGCCGGGTTCGACATCGACATGGCCGGGGCCAAGCGGGCGCTGGTGGAGTACCACAACATCCTGGTGAACGAGAACCTGTTCGCGGACGAGATGCGCCTCGAGTACACGGACGCCGACAACAGCCTGTCGAGCCGGGCCAGGGAGCAGGCCGAGGCCAACGAGGAGACGCGGCCGTTCACCCCGCTGAGCAACCCCTGGCGGTCGATGACCCGTTACGTCGCGGCGCACGGTGGTGCCTCCCAGCAGGACCTGTTGCGTGCGATCGAGACCGAGCTGAGCGACCCGAAGTACGACGAGCGGACCGGTAAGGGCCGGTTCGCCCTGTCCCTGCGCGACAAGCTCCAGCGACGCGTCGGGAACATGTACTGGAACCACATGTTCCCGACCGGTTAGGTCGTGCGGGCGGCCGGAGGTCGGCCGAGCCCTGCCTCTTGGGGCACCGGAGCTGCCCCGACGCCTCCTGCGCCGCCCCGGCCGCGGCACTAGCGTCCGAACGGTGAGCCTGTGGACCTCTCTGGAACCCTCGTCCGCGACCGTGGACCCGGGTGCCTCGACCCGTGTACGCCTGCGGCTGCGCAACACCGGTGACGTCGTCGACGAGTACCGCTTCGAACCGGTGGGCCCCATCGCGCCCTGGACGACCGTCGAACCCGCCACGCTCCGCCTCTACCCGGGCACCACCGGCTCGGTCGAGCTCACCTTCGCCCCACCGCGCACCCCGGACGCCACGGCAGGCCCCAACCCCTACGCGGTCCGCATCACGCCCACCGAGCACCCCGAGGCCGTCACCGTCCCCGAGGGCAACCTCACCATCACCCCCTTCACCGAGCTGCGCGCGGAGCTGGTCCCGCCCACCGTCAAAGGCCGCTTCCGGGGCCGCCCGAAGCTGGCCATCGACAACCTCGGCAACACGAAGCTGACCGCCTCGGTCAGCGGCAGCGACAACGGCGACCAGCTCGTCTACGACCTCCACCCCAGCAACGTCCAGATCGACCCGGGCCGCGCCGCCTTCGTCAAGGCCACCCTCAGGCCCCGGCGGATCATCTGGTTCGGCCCGAAGGAGCAGCGGCCCTACCGGCTCACCGTCCAGCGGTCGGGCGTCAATCCACAGCCTGTGGACGGCACCTACCTCCAGCGCGGTTTCCTGCCCCGCTGGCTCGCCACCCTCTTCGGCACCCTGCTGGCGCTCGCCGTCACCTTCGCCCTGATCTGGTTCAACTACAAACCCCACGTGCAGAGCCTCGCCCAGGAACAGCCCGTGGAAGCCGCGGTGAGCAGCATCGCCCCCAGCCCCTCCGTCACCCCGACGCCGCCGCCGGCGCCCACCGAGACGCCGTCGTCGGCGCCCCCGGCGAACACCGCGAACGGCAACGGCGGGGGGAGCGGAGGCGGGGGCGGCGGCGGTGCGACGGCCACCGTGACCGCCAAGCCCAAGCAGGACACCGCGGCGACCGCGGTCAACCGCCTCGCCGCCGACGACCCGGCCGGACGGCACATCTGCTACCGCTCCTACGTCCAGGGCACCGGCTGGCAGAAGCCCGTCTGCGACGGCACCATGTCCGGCACCGTCGGCAAGAACCTGCCGATCAAGGCCATCAACCTCGCGGTGTACGGCGTCCAGGGCTCCGCCGCCAACTGGTTCCACTACGACGCCCGGTCCACCAGCGGCCAGGGCACGTGGTACCCGAACTGGACGGCGATCATCGCCGACGGCAAGGACAACTACATCGGCAGCACCAAGGCGGCCGACCCCTACATCGAGGGCTTCGCCTTCAACGTCGGCAACGGCCAGAGCTGCAGCAGCGCGAAGGTCCGCGACCACGACTGGGGCGACCAGTGGTGCAAGGGCCCCCGCAGCGACAACAACGCTCTCGATTTCGTCGGCACCCTCGACAACACGCTGTGGCTCGAAGCCTTCAAGCTGACGGTGACCCCATGACGCTGTGGACCTCTCTGGAACCCGCCTCCGCGACCGTGGACCCGGGTGCCTCGACGCGGGTGCGCCTGCGGCTGCGCAACACCGGTGACGTCGTCGACGAGTACCGCTTCGAACCGGTGGGCCCCATCGCGCCCTGGACGACCGTCGAACCGGCCACGCTCCGCCTCTACCCGGGCACCACCGGCTCGGTCGAGCTCACCTTCGCCCCACCGCGCACCCCGGACGCCACCGCCGGCCCGAACCCCTACGCGGTCCGCATCACACCCACCGAGCACCCCGAGGCCGTCACCGTCCCCGAGGGCAACCTCACCATCACCCCCTTCACCGAGCTGCGCGCGGAGCTGGTCCCGCCGACCGTCAAGGGCCGCTTCCGGGGCCGCCCGAAGCTGGCCATCGACAACCTCGGCAACACGAAGCTGACCGCCTCGGTCAGCGGCAGCGACAACGGCGACCAGCTCGTCTACGACCTCCACCCCAGCAACGTCCAGATCGACCCGGGCCGCGCCGCCTTCGTCAAGGCCACCCTCAGGCCCCGGCGGATCATCTGGTTCGGCCCGAAGGAGCAGCGGCCCTACCGGCTCACCGTCCAGCGGTCGGGCGTCAATCCACAGCCTGTGGACGGCACCTACCTCCAGCGCGGTTTCCTGCCCCGCTGGCTCGCCACCCTCTTCGGCACCCTGCTGGCGCTCGCCGTCACCTTCGCCCTGATCTGGTTCAACTACAAACCCCACGTGCAGAGCCTCGCCCAGGAACAGCCCGTGGAAGCCGCGGTGAGCAGCATCGCCCCCAGCCCCACGGCCAGCGCCCCCCTGGCGGCCGCGCCGGCGCCCTCGCCGACCCCGGTGGAGCAGCAGCCGGCGAACGACGGCAACGGCTCGTCCGGCACGAAGGGCGGCGGCCAGTCCCAGCCGACCCCGCGGGCGACGAAGAAGAAGGCCCCCAAGCCCGTCGTGCCGGCGACGAACATCCTGCTGCGCAACACGACCACCAAGAAGTGCGCGGACATCCCCGGCTACGACAACGGCACCAGCGACGGCCCGGTGCGCGAGTACACCTGCGACGAGACCACCCACGACAACCAGCTGTGGAACCTCGAGGTGCGGTACCCGAAGGGCGGCCCCGGCTCGGCCGCGCTCTTCCAGATCCGCAACGCCAAGGACCAGCTGTGCATGGACCTGCCCGACAAGGGCTCAGCCAGGCTGTCCGCACCGATCACCGAGTACGCGTGCGACGGCACCAAGGGTGACAACCAGCTGTGGTGGATCGACAAGCAGCCCAGTGGCGCCTACTGGATCCGCAACTTCGCCAGCGACAACCTCTGTCTGGACGTCGCGGGCTACAGCACCGGCGGCAACGACACCAACCTGACCCTGTACCACTGCTCCAACACCGACGACCAGGAGTGGCAGATCGTCCACCCTTCGGGCCACTGAGCTGCAGCGCCCGATGAGGGACCGGGGGAACTGCGCGACCGGCCACGACGGCGCCGCAGCCGGCCTACGGCGCGCACCCCCCTGCGGCGCCCCCGCGCAACGCTCACGCCCACGTGCCCGGCACCAGCCGCCCCGCCTTCCGGTACTCGCGCCGCGCCCCTTCCAGCAGGTCCGCCGCACCCACGGAGTCGCCCCGGCCCGCCGCGAGGTACGCCGCGGTCACCACCGCGCTCCGGATGGAACCGCCGGCGAGCTCGAACTCCGATGCCAGCGGCCGTAGTTCGACGCCCTCCTCGCTCGGCACGTGCGCCAGGCCGTGCCGCCACAGCGCCAGTCGCTGCTCCTCGTCCGGAAACGGGAAGTCGATCACCAGGTCCAGCCGCCGGGTGAAGGCCTCGTCGATGTTGGCGCGCAGGTTGGTGGTGAGCAGCGCGATGCCGTGGAAGGCCTCCAGGCGCTGCAGGAGGTAGGCGGACTCCAGGTTGGCGTACCGGTCGTGGGCGTCCTTGACCTCGGAGCGCTTGCCGAAGACGGCGTCGGCCTCGTCGAAGAGCAGCACGGCGTCGGTGCGGTCGGCCTCGGTGAAGATGCGTTCGAGGTTCTTCTCGGTCTCCCCGACGTACTTGTCCACCACGGAGGAGAGCTGGACGACGTACAGGTCGAGGCCGAGTTCGGCGGCCACCACCTCCGCCGACAGGGTCTTGCCGGTGCCCGACTCGCCCGCGAAGAGGCCGAGCACTCCGCGTCCCCTGCCGCCGCCCGCGCTCAGCCGCCAGTCGCCGAGCACCCGGTCGCGGTGGCGGGCGCGCAGGGCGAGTTCCCGCAGTTCGGTGAGCGGCCGTTCGGGCAGCACCAGGTCCCGCCAGTCGACGGCGGGCCGGATCCGGCGGGCGTGCTGCTCCAGGCCGGAGGCGGACTGCTGGCGGGCACCGAGCCGCAGGTGGGCGGCGGTCAGCGGGGTGCCCTCGAAGGCGGCGAGGTCCTGCGCGGCGCGGGCCGCCCGGGTGAGGCGCTCGCCGCCGAGGTGGTACGGGGCGACGGTGGCGGCGAGGTCGAAACCGGGGTCGCCGGGCAGCACGGCCGCCCAGGCGTCCGGTGCGGCGGAGCGCCGGGAGGGCACGTCGAGGACGAGGGGGTCGCGGTGGTCGCACCACTGGGGGTCGTAAGGGCGGGCAGCAGTCACCAGCACGGTGACGTCCGCGGCCGCGTCGCCGCTCAACGCCCCCAGCACCGTGCCCGGTTGGTCGCTGTGGACCAGGATCGCCCGCCCGCTCAGGCGGGCCTCCCGCAGCAGCTCCGGGATCCGTTCCTCGGGCCCGGTGCAGTGCAGCGCCGCCCGCCCCGCGAGCCGCAGCGCGGCGGCCGCGCAGCCGAGGCCGTCGCCCTCCTGCCGCTCCCGCAGGAAGGCGAAGAGCGGCCCGGTGGCGATCCGCGCGGCCAGCCGCCTCACGAACTCCGGGTCGGCGGGCTCGCCGCCGTACGGCAGTTCCCGCAGGTGCCCGGTCAGCGCCGCGTCCGGGGTGTCGTCGCCGAGGAGGTGGGCCAGGACCCGGTCGGGGACGCGCAACGAGCGGCTGAGGAAGGGGCGTTCGGGCTCCTCGACGGTGAGCAGGCCGAGCGCGGTGAGCGGGGCGGCGGGGTGGAAGCGGGCGCGGGCCGCGGCGAGGTGCGCGGGGGCGCCGCACAGGTCGAGGGCGAGGCCGACGGTGGCGCGGCGGCGGCCGACGTCGTCGTTGAGGTAGCCGTACAGCTGCTCGAAGGTGCGGTCGAGGTCCGGGGCGAGTGCGACGAGGAGGAGAGTGGTGTCGAGGGGAGTGAGGCGCAGGCGGGTCGCGAGGGCGGCGAGCGGGTCGGCGAAACCGTCGGCCAGGGAGGGGAGTTCGGCCGGTTCCGGCTGGGGGCGCAGGAGGTGCCGTACCGCTTCCTCGGAGAGGTAGAGGCCGCGCAGCGGGTCGTCGGCCGTGGGGTCGTCGGCGGAGCGGTGGGCGACCAGGGCGGCGACCCGGTCGCGCAGCGCGGAGAGCCGGGTCAGGAGCGCGGCGGCCGGCTCCAGGGAGACGTCCAGGGTCACGGCCGGACCCGCCGGGCGGCCGCGGCCTCGGCGACCTGGCCGGGCCGGTGGGCCCGCTCCTCCAGGACCGGCGCGCTGTCGTCCATCCCGTCGCGCACCCGCACGGCGGCGCCCTCGGTGACCGGCGGACCGGCGTCGTACTCGGGGTAGGCCGGGAAGGGCGCCGTGATCACGACGTCCAGGGACGGCTTGAGCTCGCCGCCGAGCGCCGACCAGATCTCGGCGAGGGAGCGCGCCTCGGACTGGATGCCGGCGCACGACAGCGGGATCGTCAGACCCAGCGCGCCCAGCGAGCCCGGCAGTTCCGACGGATGGATCAGCTCCCGCGGGATCAGCGTCGCGAGCACCGCGCTGATCAGCCGGTGCTCGTCCTCGGGCCGCTTGGTCCACGCCGTCACCAGGTACGACAGCCGGAACCACCGGGGCGGCTGGCGGCGCTTGACCACGACGTCCCGCTCGTCGCGGACGTCGACGTGCCCGCGCTGACGGCGCTGCACGTCCTCCCGGATGTCGTACAGGTAACTGTTGATCACGGGGCCGTTGCGGCGGGCCGACCAGTCGCGGGTGGGGGCGTCGAAGGAGACCTCGATGCCGGAGCCCTCCAGCGCACCGCCGGTCAGCAGGTTCCGCAGCACCTGGTCCACCTCGTGGATCACGCCGTACTCACCACCCCATGGACCCGCGCGGCCCGCTCGGCATACACACCCCATCCTGCCCTTCGTCCCCGCCGCGCCCGCAGGCGCGGCCGGGCAGACCGGCCTGCCCCGGAACCGGTGTCCGCTGCCCGATCGGTCAGATGTAGCCTTCCCGGAGGGCATGGGCGACGGCGTGGGCCCGGTTGCGCAGGTGCAGTCGGGTGGTCAGCCCGTGCATCACGTTCTTGACGGTGCGCTCGGAGTAGGACAGCTTGCTGGCGATCTCACCGGTGTCGAGGCCCTCGGCGACCAGCCGCAGGACGTCCACCTCGCGGGCGGACAGCCCGGCTGCCGGGGCACCCGGACGGCCGGCGGCGCTGCGGTGCAGGGTGCCGACCTGGTTGATGAGCCGGCCGAGCAGGTCGGCGGGCAGGTCCCCGTCGCCCCGGGCGGCCGCGAGGACGGCCTGCACGATGCGGAGTTCGGTGGCCTCGTGGCGCCATACGATGGCCCCGACCCCGCACTCGATCACATCGAGCAGCTCGGTCTCGCGCAGCGCCCCGACCACGAGTACGGCCCGCGCCCCCTCACTGCGCACCACCCGGCGCAGCCTGGTCAGTTCGGGTTCGTCGAGGCCGTCGCTGATGAGCAGCGCCACCGTGCCGGGCCCGGTCTCGGACTCCTCACGTATCTCGACCTCCGGGTGCCGCCGCAGCTGGCTGAGCGCGCCCTCGCGGGAGATCGGGTCCGGCGCGTACACCGCCACGGGCGTGCGGCCGACCGACGCCAATGAGCTGTTGCTGACCAACCGCTTCCCCTATGTCCACGTGCCCGTCGTCGCCGAGGGAACAGTGACGGGCGGTAGTACCCAGCCTGCTGTGGCCAAAGGGGCAACGACAATCGTGGAGGACCACGAGAAGGACCACGAGATGTTCGGGGGGCCGGATGGGGGTGCGTGCGGCCGTGGGTGAGCCGCGGGAGTGTTCTGGCTGGTCGCGCAGTTCCCCGCGCCCCCAGGAAGGTGGGTCCACCGGTCCGGCCCGAAAAGGGGCGCGAGGAACCGCGCGGCCGGCCCCCACCGGCCCGCGGCTCACCCGCGACCGCCCGCACCCCCACCCAGATCCACGGCCCCGTATCAAATGTGCGGCCCCTGCAACAAACCCCCCGCCCACCCCCGGCACCCCACAACCTCTCCCGCTCCCACCACCTCTAACCCCCCGAACCCACCAGCGCACCGCGAGGAGCCAGGCATGACCCAGCCGTCCCCTGAACTCGCCGCCGCCATGCACCTGCTGGCCGAGGAAGCCGAGCGCACGCTGGCGGGCAGCGGCCGCCTCGTGCTTCTCCGGGGCGCCACCGGAACCGGACGCACCACCGTGCTGGAGGCCGCCGCCGAGCAGGCGAGCACCCTCGGCCTGAAGGTGCTCCGCGCCCGCTGCTCACCCGGCGACACCCCCATCTCCTTCTCGACCGTCCTCCAACTCCTCGGGCCGGTACCGGAGTTCGCCGACCTCGCGGTGGACGGGGACGAACGGTCGACCGCCGCCGGCCTGTGGCGGGTGCTGCGCGCCTACGCCGAGGTCTCGCCGCTCCTCGTCGCCGTGGACGACGTCCACCTCGCCGACGCCCCCTCGCACCGCTGGCTCGTGGAGTCGGCCCGGCACATAGACCGCTTACCGATCCTCCTCGTCGTCAGCGAACGCAGCCAGTACGACCTGGACCCGCCCGCCCTCGGTTTCACCCACACCCTGCCGCCGGCGCTGGTCCGCACCCACACCCTCGCGCCCCTCGCCCCGGCGACCGCCGCCGCCCGGGTGCGTGCCGTGTTCCCCGACGCGTCCCGGTTCTGGGTCGACGCCTGTGTCCGGGCGGCGGCCGGCAGCCCGCTGCTGCTGGGCGCCCTCCTCGACGACCTGGCCGAGAGCCGGCACCGGGACGTGCCCGAGACGACGGCCGCCCTCTACCCGGGCGCGTACCCGGCCGCCGTCCAGTGGTGGCTGGACAGCGCGGGACCGATCACCACCGAGGTCGCCAGGACCCTCGCCGTCCTGGAGGAGGACCCCGGCACCGGCCTGCCGGAGAGCGAGATCACCCCGCTCCTCGCCGACCTGGCCGACGCCGACCCCGTCCGGGTGGCGGGCTGGCTCACCGCCATGACCAACCTCGGCCTGCTCACCCTGGGCGCCGACGGCCGCCCGCACTTCCCGCACCCACTGCTGCGCGACGCGGTCCTCGCCGGTGTCCCCGCCGCCCGCCGCCGCACCGCCCACCGGGCGATCGCCGAGGCGATGCTGCGCCAGGACGCGCCCGTCGAGGCCGTGGCCCGCCAGTTGCTCGCCACCGGGCCGGTGGACGCCCCCTGGGCACCGGCCCTGCTCCGGGACGCGGCGGCCGTCGCCCTCTACGAGGACCGCGCCGAGGACGCCGTCGCCTATCTGCGCCGCGCCCTGGAGGAACCCCTCCCCGACGACCACCGGCAGCGGCTGCTGACCGAACTGGGCTCACTGGAGTACGCGGCGCCCCGCTCCACCGCCGCGATACCCCGCCTGGCCGAGGCGGTCCGGCTGCCCGCGGCCCCGCAGGACCGGGTGCGCGCGGCCGTCGCCCTGGGCACCGCGCTGACCGGCCGGGGCCGCACCCGCAAGGCCGTCGAACTGCTGCGCTCCGTGAACGGCGAACTGGACGGCCACCCCGACCTGGTCCGCACCCTGCACACCGCCTCCGTCCTCCTGTCCGACCAGGACCAGGAGGTACGCCAGGAGGTCTACCGGCGGCTGTCCGAGACCGCCGACCGCTCCCCGGAGCTGGTCGGCACGGCCGGCCAGGCCCTGCTGGTGCGGCACGCGGCCTCCGCGGGCCTCACGTCGGCCCGGGACGCCATGCGGCAGCTGCGCGCCCTGCTGGCCGAACCCGCCGACCCGCTCACCGAGCCGTTCCTGGTCGGCACCGCGGCCACCGTCGCCCAGTGGGCGGACGAACTCGACGAGGCCGACCGGCTGGTGGACCGCGGCCTGGCCGGGCAGCGCCCCGACCTGCTGCACCCCATGCACCAGGCGCTGCTCAACAGCCGCACGGACATCGCGGCGGCCCGCGCCGACCACACCCGTCCGGCCACCGTCCCGGACGCGGTCACGCCGTCCAACGCCGACGCGCACGCGCTGATCGCGCTCGTGGAGACCGGCCGCGGCGCACGGGCCGCGGACCTGGTCGCCGGGATCGACCTGCGGGAGTCGCCGGACTCCTGGGAGCTGAACCGGTTCCTGTACGCGCGGGGCGTGGTGCGGGCGGCGGCCGGGGACCCGGCCGCCGCGCTGCACGACTTCCTGGAGTGCGGGCGCCGCCAGACGGCCCGTGACGTGATCAGCCCGGTGGTCACCCCGTGGCGGACCGCGGCCGCCGAGTGCCGGCTGGCCCTGGACCGCCCGCTGGAGGCCATCGCGCTGGCCGAGGAGGAGCTGCGGCTGGCCCGGATCTGGGGCACCGCGCGCACGGTCGGCCGGGCGCTGCGCGTCCTCGGTACGGCGACCGGGGGCCGCCGCGGCCTGGAACTCACCGAGGAGGCGGTGCGGCTGCTGCGGGACGGCGGCCCGGCCGGTACCGAGCCGGCGCTCGCCCTGATCGCGCTGGGCCGCCAGCTCATGGCCGCCGGGGAGGGGGCCCGCGCCCGCGACTGCCTGCGGGAGGCCGCCGAGCACGCCGAACGGCAGGGCGCGGTACGGCTGTCGGAGCTGACCGAGGAGATCCTGCGCAAGGGCGGCGCCCGCTCCCCGAGGCGCCGTACCGGCGCCGCCTCGCTCACCGGCAGCGAGCGGCGGATCGCCGAACTCGCCGCCGAGGGGCGTACGAACGTGGAGATCGCGGCCGCCCTCCATCTGGCCCGCCGCACCGTGGAGACCCATCTCACGCACACCTACCGCAAGCTGGGCATCCGCCGCCGCGGGGACCTGCGCCCGGCCCTGGACCAGGCCGCGCCCCGTCCCTAGTGCCGCGGCAGGCAACGTTTGCCCGTCAAGGAGCGGCGTCCGGTGCGTGCTCTCGGCGTGCCGGCCGGAAGTCCTCGTACTGGATGTACTTGGGCTTTCGGCCGGTGCGGCGAGAGTGCGTGCCGGGCGTCGTGACGGGGCGAACGTCGCCTGTTGCGGCACTAGCGGACCGGACGGGGCGTCAGGGGGCCAGCCAGTGGGCCGCCGCCGCGAGGAGCGCACGGACGCCCGTCTCGATCGTCGGGTCGGGGACGGGAGCGAAGTGCGGGGAGTGGTTGGAGGGGATCTGCGGGGGGATGCCGTCGCGGACCAGGGCCGCCAGGTCGACGCCCTCGTAGAGCTTGTGGTCGGCGCCGCCGACGAACCAGAAGACCGAGGGCACCCCGAGGGCCGTGCCGAAGGCCCCGAAGTCCTCGCTGTTGGGGACCGGTGAGGTCAGCTCGAAGGTGAGGCCCGGGAACTCGCCGGCCAGCGCGGCCTGCACGGACGCGGTCGCGGCGGGGTCGTTGTGGGTGACCGGGAAGGAGTCGATGGGGGCGATCTCCGGCTCCCTGGACACGTCGGAGGCGGCGGCCTCGGCCCGTATGATCCGCTCGACCGCGGCCAGGACCCGCTCCCGGACGGCCGCCGTGGTGGTCCGTACGTTGATCTTCAGCTCGACGCTGTCGGGGATGATGTTCTCCTTGGTCCCGCCGTGGATCGAGCCGACCGTGACGACGGCCTGCTGGTTCGCGCCCACCTCGCGGGACACGACGGTCTGCAGCCGCATCACGACCGCGGCGGCCAGCACCACCGGGTCGACGGTGGCCTCCGGCGTGGACCCGTGCCCGCCCCGCCCGAACAGCGTGACCCGCATGCTGTCCGCGCCCGCCATCAGGGCCCCCGCCCGGGTCCCGACGAGCCCGGCGGGGGCCGCGGCCACGTGCTGGGCGAGGCACACGTCCGGCCGCGGGAACCGCTCGGCGAACCCGTCCGCGAGCATCTTCGGCGCCCCGCCGACCTCCTCGGCCGGCTGGAAGACGGCGACCACCGTCCCGCGCCACCCGTCCCGTCCGGCGGCCAGCTGCCCGGTGGCTCCCAGCAGGCAGGCGACGTGCAGGTCGTGCCCGCACGCGTGCATCACCCCGGCGGTCTTCGAGGCGTACGGCAGTCCGGTCTCCTCCTGCACCGGCAGCGCGTCCATGTCGGCCCGCAGCAGCACCACCGGCCCGTCCCCGTTGGCCAGCACCCCGACCACCCCGGTGCCGCCAACCCCCTCGGTGACCTCCCAGCCCTGCTCCCGCAGCCGCCCCGCGACGGCGGCCGCGGTCCGTTCCTCGGCGAACGACAGCTCCGGGTGCGCGTGCAGGTCCTCGTAGAGCGCCCGCAGCTCGGGGAGCCGGTCGCTCAGGCCGGTCAGGAGGGGGCTGGTACTCATGTCGTCGTCTCCCGGGGTGCGTCGCGTGCCTGCCGAATCAGGATCAGGATCAACCCCGGGACCGGACTTCGCGCAGAAACGCAGGAAAACGACGTGACCGGCCTGGGCTTGCCGGATTCCGGCGCGGGCGTCGCCACCGCGTCCGCCGCCGCGTCCGCCGGCGGCCCCGAGCCGGACCTGGCCCGCGGACGACACTCTCCTGACCGCCGCGCGCCCCTGGGCCCGGATCGCTCGGGGCCGGCCGGTGCGCCGCGTCGTTCGTCTGCGACCGCGCCGTGGCCGGTCGCGCAGTTCCTCCCCGGCCTTCCGCCGGGGCACCCCCCGCCCCCCTTCGAATGCCCCGGGCGCCGGCTTGTCGTGTCTCGCCTTCGCAGGGGACGATGTCAGCATGCTGGAGGGAATCGGTGGGATCGACGGGCTGAAGAACCTGGCGGACAAGGCGAAGGACGTCGCCGAGGAACACGGTGACGCGATCGGGGCCGGCCTGGAGAAGGCGGGCGACCTGGTCGACGAGCGGACCGACGGCAAGTACACCGAGCAGATCGACACCGGGGTCTCCAAGGCGCAGGAGCTGGTGGAGCGCCTGGGCGAGCAGGGCTCCGGGACGTAGCGCCTACGTGTCGGTGGTCGGGCGGGTCCGGCCCGGCTCCGTCAACTCGCCCAGTTTCAGCCGGGCGTGCAGGACGTCGCCGATGAACAGGTCGTAGACCAGCACCCCGATCACGCCGCCGACCAGTGGACCGACGATCGGGATCCACCAGTACCCGCTGAACGTCGCCCCGTTCCCCGGGAACGCGAGGCTCTTCCACCCGGCCAGCCAGGTGAGCACCCGCGGACCGAAGTCACGGGCCGGGTTGATGGCGTAGCCGGCGTTCGCGCCGTAGGACATGCCGATGGCGGCGACGGCCAGGCCGATGACGAACGGCCCGAGGTTGGACCCGACGGCCGTGTTGCGCAGGTCGATGACGGCGACGACGAACATGACGAGGAAGGCCGTGCCGACGATCTGGTCGATCAGCGGCCCCCAGATCCCGCCGTGGAAGTAAGGCGCCGGGAAGGTGGCGAAGATGGAGAAGGTGGCCTCGGTGTGCCCGCCCACCTTCGGCGGCTTCGACGCGGCGTCGAACGCGTTGATCGCGTCGTGGTACACGAGGAAGACCAGCGCGGCCCCGGCGAAGGCGCCCAGTACCTGCGAGGCCCAGTAGGGCACCACCTTCACCCAGGGGAAGTTGCGGCGCACGGCGAACGCGAGCGTCACCGCCGGGTTCAGATGGGCCCCGCTGACCCCGCCTGCCACGTAGATGGCGAAGGTCACGGCCAGGCCCCAGCCCCACGCGATCAGGAGCCAGTCACCGGCGGCGAGGAAGATCGTCGTGGGGGTCTCCGCCCGACCGGACCCGGGCAGCGCGGCCACCGCCATCGCCACGACACCGGCGCCGAACGCGATGATGACGAAGGTCCCGAGAAACTCTGCCAGGCACTCACCGAGCAGGCCTCCACGGCTTCTGAGCCGGGAGGATTTGAGGAGCGGAGGTATTTCCACAGCCATCGCTGGCCCCCTTTAGCCATCGCCGACTCCCCGAGAGGAGCAATCGGGCCGAACACCATATTGACCCACAAATGATGTTCGCGCAGATCGGCCCGCTCCGCCCGACGGGACCGCTCCGCACCGGTTCCTCCCCGGACTTATCCGTCGAGGTCGTCGGCGTAGTGCCGGAACCCGTGCCGGTCGCGGTGCATCCCCCACAGCGCGTCGGCGAGCGCGGCGGGGTCCTTGCGCGGGTGCCCGACGACGATGGCCCCCGGGATGATGAGCTGCCCCACGTAAATGCCCTCGCCCGCGAGCCGGTCGTGCAGCAGGTGCCCGTACGCGCTCTCGGCGGCGAAGGCGATGGAGGTCCCGGCCCGGTCGGGGTGCGGGATGACGGCGGTACCGCCGTTGACGAGCAGGATCGTCCCCCGCCCCAGCTCCCGCATGCCCGGCAGCACCTGCTGGACGGCGGCGACCGGCCCGTACACCGAGAACTCGACGGGGCCGGTCAGGTCCGCGTGGGTGGTCTCCAGGACCGGCAGCATGAAGTCCCGCTGCGGTACCGGGCTGTACTGCAGGACCTCGACGGTCCCGAGTTCCCCGGCGGCCCGCGCCAGCGCCCCCGCGAGGGCGAGCGGGTCCCTGACGTCGGCGGCGAACCCGCGGGCGCGGACGCCCTCCTGGGCCAGCTCGTCGGCCAGCGCCCGGAGCCGCTCCCCGTCCCGGGCCAGCAGTGCCACCGCGAACCCCTCCCGCCCGAACCGCCGGGCGACGGCGGCCCCCAGGCCGGGCCCGGCCCCCACGATGGCAACACTGCTCACGACGACTCCCGACGGGCGACACGGCTGACACGGCTGACACGGCACGCTTGCACCTACGTCCGTACCGCGCGCCCCCCGACTTCACACGTGCGTGCCGTCTCCGTCCTTGGCAGGATGGCGGCATGGAACGTGTGCTTGGAATCGGCGGGTACTTCCTGCGGTCCGCCGATCCGGCGGCCCAGAAGGCGTGGTACCGCGACTGCCTGGGCCTGGACATCGACGACCACGGCCTGTGGGAGCAGCCGGCCGGGCCGACGGTGTTCGCGGCCTTCGAGGCCGGGACCGACTACTTCGGCTCCCCCGCCCAGCAGACCATGCTCAACTTCCGGGTCCGCGACCTGGACGCGATGCTCGCCCAGCTGCGCGCCAAGGGCGCGGACGTCGACGCGGAGACCCAGGACATGGACGGCGTGGGCCGCTTCGGCTGGGTCACCGACCCGGAGGGCAACCGCATCGAACTGTGGCAGCCGGCCTGACGGCGGAACCCGGGTCGGGGGAGGGGCCGGCCGGGATCCGGCCCGCCCCTCCCACACTGCGCGCACGCGGGTCGCGATGGCGGTGACGGTGCTGCCGCGTCGAGGGCCTTGCTCCTGTGGCGGGCGCGGGCCGCGGGGCAGCGGCAGCAGGCGGGCGGACGACCGTGCCGGGGGTCAGTCCTCCGGCGGCCGCCCCTCGATCAGGCGTTCCGCGATGTCGTCGGCCCAGGCCTGGGCCCACCGGCGCAGGGCGGTGATCTCCTCGGCGTCCGCGCCGTGTTTCGCGAACTCCCGGTCGTCGATCCAGTCCGTGCCGGTCAGGCGGGACTGGAGGTCGGCGAGGTCGAAGGTGTCACGGGCGTGCCGGCGGCCGAGGTCCTCCAGGTCGGGGAGGGTCCAGCGGTCCGCGGCGGCGTGCACGACCAGGAGGTCGCGGGGCAGGCCGCGGTCGGTCAGTGCCCAGACCCGCATGCCGACCACGTCCTCGAGGGCGAGGGTCAGGCCGAGTTCCGTCCGGACCGGCGGGTGCCAGAAGGCCTCCTTGAGGAGGTCGACCTCGCCCTCCTCCTCCGCGACCGCGTCGGCGACGACGAGCTGTGCGGAGAGGGGGTCCGTCTCACGGGCGTCGACACGCCAGCCGCGCTCGCGCATGCCGGCCACGACCGCTTCGGCGATCGCCGGCATGGGAGCCGGGCTCTGCGTGGCCGCGTCCACCGTCCGCCCGGGCCGGTCGAACAGGCCATGGGCCTGGGCCGCGTAGTCACCGGTCAGCGCCAGGGGGTACCCGGCACCGACCGACAGCAGGTCGGGCAGCAGGCGCCGATGCAGATGGGTGATGTTCACGCGGCGACGGCGGAAGAGGGTGCCATGCGGCGATTATCGCTGGCCAGAGCGGGCGCCACACCGACCCCGCGCCCGGTGTCGGCCGATTCGGCCGGCCGGTGGTCCCGTCGCCGGCGGCACAGGTCGCTGCGGCACACTCCGCTCACGGAGTCCACCCAGCCGCCGCCCGCCTGCTCTGCGCCCGCCGCCCCCGCGCGGCTGCCGGTGCGGGCCGTGCCCGCCCCCGGTGACACCCCCGACAGCTCCACCGGCGACAGCGGCTTCCGCCGCGTCCGCGACGCGGGACGAGCCGAGGGCCCCGTGGTCACTCGCCGACCGGGCCGATGAACGAGCCCGGGTGGGTGGCGCCGTCCTGGAGCACCACGGCACCGCCGTGCCAGGGCAGGTCGAACGACGTGCGCTGGTTCGGCGCGGTGACGACGACCGTGGTCGGCGTGAAGTCGCTGGAGTCGCCCTGCGCCGGCACCAGGAAGGTGATCGCGAAGTTGGTGGAGGCGCCGTTCGCCAGGGTGACCCGCTTCGGGGTGGCGTTCGTCCGCGGGAGCGACCACTTCTGACCGCTGTTGACCAGGTCGACGCCCGGGAAGCCGTACATCGTGCAGGAGTGGCCGCTCTTGTTGGTGAGCGCCACCACCGCGTGCTTCTGCTGGCCGGTGCCGCTGCCCGGGTCGGCCCAGGAGTAGCCGAGCTGGGAGGCCTGGCAGGCCGGCACCGAGCCGGTGGACGAGGAACCGCCGGAGGACGACGTACCGCCGCCGGACGTCGACGAGCCCGAGGTGCCGCTGCCGCTGCCACCCGTGCCGGAGGAGCCGCTGCCGGAGGAACCACTGCCCGAGGAGCCGCTGCCGGAGCCGCCCGCCGAGCCGGTGGCCGTCGCGGAGTCGCCGGCCGCCGGGGCCGCCGAACCGCCGTCGGCGCTGACGGAGCCGGTCGCGGTGCCGTTGCACGCGGTCAGCAGGGCCAGCAGCGCGGCGGCACCGGTCACGGCGACGGCGGTCTTGCGGGCGTTCGTGCGGCGGTTGCGAAGCTTCGACATGGGATCTCCCCCAACAGCGGTGTCCTCCCCGGCTCTCTGCCGGACACCCCTTTCGATGGGGGCCCGGCGGGGGGAAGTTCGGGGATCGCCGTCACGGGCCCGTCCTGGTCGTGTCACGCACGCTGTTACAGACGCGCCCGCTCACGCCATCCAGAAGAACACCGCCGTCATCCGCTTCTCCTCCAGCGTCTTCCCGGCGTAACCGGTCGCGCTGTGCACGAGGTTGGCGTTGTAGAGGAGCAGCCGGTTGTACTTGTGCGGGACGCGGACGTCCTCCTCGAAGTGGTCGCCGGGCACGAACCGGGTGCCGAGCGCCTCGACGAGGTTGTTGTGCGGGGCCTGCACGATGTTGCCGCCGAGCCGGCCGCCGGGCAGCGACTGACGGTAGAAGGCCGTGCCGCAGTCCTTGGCCACCCCGGGGTTGAGGTACAGCACGGCCGCGTACCGGCACAGCGCCCGCGAGTCGGTGTGCGGGCGCGGTTCGCTCTCGCCCTCGCCGACCACCTGGACGCAGTTGTGGTTGAGGGTGCCGCCGCCGGGCGCCTGCTGCACCCACAGCTTCCCGGCACCGGTGGCCTTGCGCACCAGCCCTTCCACGACGGCGAGTTCGGCGGGTTCCAGGCCGGGCATGGTGCGCAGTCCGGGCCAGGTCTCCGAGGTGTACGGGTATCCCTGGACCCAGTCGTCCTTGGCCAGGCACCGCTCCCGTACGGCGTCCACGTCCGGGAGGACGTCGTCGAAGACCCAGTAGTCGCGGCCCTTGGTGGGCTTGCGGTAGGGCAGCACGGGCAGGGCGGGGCGCGCGGCGGGGCCCCGGCCGGCCGATCCGGCGGGCAGGCGGGGGACACGGGGGGATGACTGTGGGGGCATGCGGCGAAGCCTGCCCGCGACTTTGTCATGACCACTCTCACCTGGGGGAACCATCACCTTCCCATGGCCAGGACATGGCAAGGCGGCACCCCGGCAGAGGCGGTCCGCACAAGTTCTTTGCCAAATCAAAAGGTTTCCGGCGCTCGGGCATCCGTATTCATCGACGACCGACCCCCGCCCCTGCGCGGGAACCCTGACCGGCAGGAGGCACCGGTGCGCTTTTCGCGGAACGCGACGGGAACGCTGTTCGTGGGCGGAGCCCTCAGCTTGACCCTCGCCGCGCTCGCCTACCCGAGCATGCTGGGCCTGAACACCGTGTCCAGCGACACCACCCGGGTGATCGCCAACACCCAGTGGGGGCCGCTGACCGAGGGCGACCGTGACTTCGTGGTGAAGGTGCGCGCGGCCGGGCTGTGGGAGTACCCCGTGGGCCAGCTGGGCCTGAAGAAGGGCCAGTCCCAGGCGGTCCTCACCGCGAGCAAGCACCTGATCGACGGCCACGCGGCGCTGGACGCCAGCTGCCGCAAGATCGCGCCCATGCTCAACATCAGCATCCCCAACCTGCCTTCTCCACAGCAGCAGGGCTTCGTCAACACCCTGACCGCGGACACCGGCAAGAAGTTCGACACGGACTTCGCCAACATCCTGCGCGTGACGCACGGTTCGATCTTCAACACGATCGCGAAGATCCGCTCGACCACCCGGAACACCCTGGTGCGGATCCTGGCCGACCAGGCCAACGCCACGGTCCTCGACCACATCACGGTGATGGAGCAGACCGGCCTGGTCGACTTCCCCTCGGTGCTCTTCCAGGAGACGACCCCGCCGAAGCTGCCCGCGGTCGACCTCACCCCGCCCCCGCCGGACGCGGGTCAGCCGCAGGTCGTCCTCACCCCGCCGGTCAACAGCACGACCAGCCCGCCGGCCCTCCCGGGCGAGAAGGGCTTCACGGGCAGCGGTGCCGGTGTCGGCACCGGCAACGCCGACGGCAACGCGGTGAACGTGACCCCGGGCGCCACGCCCACGGCCGGCTGAGTCACCTCAGGCGCCCAGCCACACCGTGGTGTCGGGCGGCAGCGTGCCGTCCTGCGGCAACGGCACGCTCGCCAGCAGCACTTCGCCCGGCGGCAGCGGCACCGGCGCGTCCGACACGTTCGTGACGCACCGCCAGCCCTCCGTCCGGGCGAAGTGCAGCACGCCCGCGGGCGCCTCGGCCCAGGTCAGCGTCTCGCCGTCGAGCAGTTTGCGGCGCAGCCGCAGCGCGGTGCGGTAGAGCTCCAGGGTGGAGCCCGCCGTACCGGCCTGTGCCTCGACGGCGTACGACCCGAACCACTCCGGCTGCGGCAGCCAGGCGCCGCCGGACCCGAAGCCGTACGAGGGGCCGTCCGTCGTCCAGGGCAGCGGCACCCGGCAGCCGTCGCGGCCCTTGCGGGTGTGGCCGGTCTGTTCCCAGATCGGGTCCTGGAGGACGGTCAGGGGCAGGTCGGCGGCCTCGGGCAGGCCGAGTTCCTCGCCCTGGTAGACGTACGACGAGCCGGGCAGCGCGAGCATGAGGAGGGTGGCGGCGCGGGCGCGCCCGAGGCCATGGGAGACCTCGACGTGCGGCGTACGGCCGCCGGACAGCAGCCAGGCGTTCTCGTCCGTGCCCGGCGGCAGCGCCAGCCGGGAGGCGTGCCGCACCACGTCGTGGTTGGAGAGCACCCAGGTGGCCGAGGCGCCGGCCGCGCGGGCGGTGGCGAGCGAGCCGGTGATGACCTCGCGGAGCGCCTCGGCGTCCCAGGGGGTCTGCAGGTACTCGAAGTTGAAGGCCTGGCCCAGCTCGTCCGGCCGGGCGTACAGCGCCCGCCGGGCGTCCGGCACCCAGGCCTCGGCGACGGCCGTGCGGGGCGGGCTGTAGGTGTCGAAGATCTTGCGCCAGTCGCGGTAGATCTCGTGCACCTCGTCGCGGTCCCAGTACGGGTGGGTGCCCGGCGGTACACGCTCCAGGGCCTCCTCGCCCGTCGGGCCGAACTCGGCGACGTCCCGCAGCGGTTCGTCGAGGTCCTTCACCAGGGCGTGGGCCACGTCGACGCGGAATCCGTCCACGCCCCGGTCGGACCAGAAGCGCAGGGTGGTGCGGAAGTCGGCGCGGACCTCGTCGTGCGCCCAGTTCAGGTCGGGCTGCTCGGGGGCGAACAGGTGCAGGTACCAATCGCCGTCCGGGACCCGGCGCCAGGCGCTGCCGCCGAACACCGACTGCCAGTCGGAGGGCGGGAGTTCGCCGTGCGCGCCGCGGCCGGGCCGGAAGACGTAGCGCTCCCGGGCCGCGGAGCCGGGACCGGCCAGCAGGGCCTCGCGGAACCAGGGGTGCAGGTGCGAGGTGTGGTTCGGGACGAGGTCGACGATCACCTTCAGGCCCAGCCGGTGCGCCTCGGCGGTCATCGCGTCGAAGTCGTCGAGAGTGCCGAGGCGCGGGTCGACGTCCCGGTAGTCGGCCACGTCGTAGCCGCCGTCGGCGAGTTCCGACGGGTAGAACGGGCTGAGCCACAGGGCGTCCACGCCGAGCGTGCCCAGATGGGAGAGCCGCTCGGTGACGCCCCTGAGGTCACCGAGCCCGTCGCCGTCCGCGTCGGCGAAGCTGCGCGGATACACCTGGTAGATCACGGCCTGACGCCACCAGTCGGGGTTCCTGGAGGAGAGGTCGACCACGCGCGTTCCTTTCGGGCGGAGGGAGCACCGGCGGAGGTGACACCGACGGAAAGTCTGTCCAGATTGCCGAGAAAGCGAAACTTCACACCGGCCGGAACGGATCGTTCCCTGTGTGAGGGACTTGTGATGGTGCCCGAACGGCCCTTGATTCACGTCAGGTTGACAGGGTTCGGCAGGGCCAACCACCATGGGCCGCACACTGTGGCGCATGTGACCAGTGGGCCCGGTGTCTCCTCACTTCCCGCTGCCCCTCCGCCGCCCGTCCGGCGTGAGATGAGCACCCCACGGATGGGATATCCATGTCCATAGCCAGACATGTCACCGCACGTCGCCTGCTGGGGACGGGCTTCGCGTCGTTCGCCCTGTGTGCCGCCTCCGTCGCCGGCGCGTCCGGTGCCTGGGCGCACGGCACCCACGGCGGTGACGGCTGGAGGTCCGGCGGCCACTACAGCCCCGGCACCGGCGCCGGCACGGAGACCGGCACGGACAAGTGCCAGTTCTCGATCGACGGCTCGAACTTCTTCGACTCGGTGAGGGTCGACGACCAGAACCTGAAGGTCACCGACGACGGCAAGGTCCACCTCAAGGTCCGCGCCGCCGCCGACGCCGCCTCCTGCACCGCCTCGCTCGCCTCCTACATCGCCCACGGCCCCTCCTTCGCCACCTCGGGGCAGCAGATCTTCGTCGACTTCGACTCGGTGACGGTCAAGCAGGGCCAGACCGACTCCCTCGACATCGCGGTCCCGGACGCCGGCTGCTTCGCGCAGATCGACCTCTACCGGGGCGCGACCAAGTTCGACGGCAACAAGGACGCCAACGACGGCTTCGAGCACGGCGACCTGCCGGCCGGCCCGGACCACGCGGTCATCAAGGACAAGCTGATCGCGTCCTGGAACGGCGGCACGAAGGACTGCTCGACGACCCAGTCGTCCTCGCCGTCGCCGTCGTCGCCGTCCTCCCCGTCCCCGTCCTCGTCCGCCTCCGAGTCCACCCCGGCCACCCCGCCGCCCGCGGAGACCCCCACCGCGACCCCCTCGGAGACCTCGGCGACCGGCACCGCTTCCGCGTCCCCGTCGGAGTCGGAGACCACCCCGGCCCCGGCCCCGAGCACGAACTCCGGCGGTGGCGGCGGCCTCGCCCACACCGGCGCCGACTCCAGCACCGGCTACATCGCCGGCGGCGCGGCCCTCCTGCTGGCCGGTGGCGGCGCGATCGTCGTCGCGACCCGCCGCCGCAGGGCGACCCGCGCCTGACCCCTTCCGTACGACAGGTGCGCCCCGGCCGTCACGACGGCCGGGGCGCACCTGCGCGTGGCCGGTCATCGGGGGGGCGACGCCGGCCACCGGGTCGGCGGGACGACGGCCGCGAGGCCGCCCCACGAACGTCACCGGCCCGCTGGATCGGAACAGGGGTGCGCTCAGCCGGATCGGTCCCGGCCGCCGGCGACGGTCTCCAGGTAGAGCCGCACGTACCGGTCCACGTCCACGTCCAACGCCACGTCCACCAGGGCCTGTTCGCGGGCGCCGCCGTGGATCTCGGCCTCGCCGGGGCGGGGGCGGCGGTCGACGACGGTCTGGCCCCGGGTGGGACCGGGGGCGAGGGAGACCTCGACCGGGAGGAGCCGGGTGGTGAGGCCGGCCGGGTCGGCGACGGCGCAGACCGCGCCCGCGTCCCCGAGGCCGCCGGCGGCATCGTCGTCCCCGTCCGGATCGGGGGCCGCGGGCCGGTGCGCGAGCAGTTCCCCGGCGAGCCGGGCCCCCGCCTCCGCGCTCGCCCGCAGCCGTCGCACCTCGTCCCCCGGCACCACGACCCGCTGGAAGACGTCCAGGCCGTACATGGTGATCGGCACACCGGCGGTGAGCAGGACGGCGGCCGCCTCGGGGTCGTGCCAGACGTTGAACTCGGCGACCGGGGTGGCGTTCCCGGTGGCGACCGCGCCGCCCATGAACACGATCCGCTCGATGTTCCGGGTCACCTCCGGGTGGGTGCGCAGCAGCAGGGCGATGTTGGTGAGCGGCGCGGTGGGGATGAGGGTGACGGGGCGGGGCGAGCCGAGGATCTCGCGGCGCAGCAGGGTGACGGCGTCGACGTCGGCGGGGCGGCGGGTGGGCGCCGGGAGCCCGAGATCGCCCATCCCGTCCGTCCCGTGCACGTGCCGCGCCGACCGCGCCGCCTCGATCAGCGGCCGCTCGGCGCCCCGGGCGACGGGCACGTTCCCGGCCCCGGCCCGCTCCAGCACGGTCAGGGTGTTCCGGACCACCCCGTCCACGTCCGTGTTCCCGGCGACACAGGACACCGCCCGCAACTCCAGCCCCGGGTGCCGGACGGCGAACAGCAGGGCGAGGGCGTCGTCGACACCGGTGTCACAGTCGATGATCACGGGGATGGGCTGATGACCGGTCACGAGGGGCTCCTTCCGCCGGCCCTGACTCTACGCAGCGGGCGTGACGGCCCTGGAGGCGGCACGTCAGCCGCCCGGAAGGCCCGGGCCGCTCCCGGCGGACGGCAGGACCGCCTGCCCAGGGGCGCGAGGAACGGCGCGACCGGCCACGGCGCACCGGCACCGCCCCACCGGCATCACCCCTCCCCGGGCATCACCCGCACCCCCGGCCACCGCCCGCTCGCGGCCGCCCCGGTCATGCGCGCTCGAAGTAGTGCCCCTCCTCGAGATCGGCAAGAACCCCCGCCTCCACCGGTTCCCACCCCAGCAGCTCCCGCGTCCGCCCGCTCCGCACCGGCACGTCCAGCGACACGAATGCCCCGAAGAACCCGAAGTGCTCGGCGCGCCGGTCCTCCGGCACGCTCTCCACCGGCACCTCCAGCCGCCGCCCGATCACCTCGGCGATCTCGCGCACCGCGACCCCGTCATCGGCCGCCGCGTGCAGTTCGGCGCCGGCCGGCGCCTTCTCCAGTGCCAGCCGGTAGAGCCGGGCGAGGTCGAGCGTGTGCACGGCGGACCACTGGTTGGAGCCGTCCCCGGCGTAGCCGGAGACACCAGTGGTCCGCGCGATCCGGATCAGCATCGGCAGGAACCCGCTCCGGTCCCGCGCACTGTGCACGACCGGCGGAATCCCGACGAGCACCGTACGCACCCCCTGTTCGGCGAGTTCACCGAACAGCCGCCCCGTGGCGACCCGCGGATTGGCGCTGTAGGCCGCGCCGAGGTGCTCGTTGCCGTCGCCGTGCCCCATGCCCACCCCCAGGAGGGCCTTTCCGGTCCCGGCGAGCACCTCGCCGAAGGCCTGCACCACGGCCCGGTCGGTGTCCGCCGCCCCGGCCATGTCACCGGCGGCCATCGCCGTGTGGTCGAAGGCGAGATGGACGACCGCGTCGGCATCGGCCGCGGCCGCCCGCAGGCCGTCCGGATCCGCCAGGTCACCGCGGCGCACCTCGGCGCCCAGGGCCCGCACGGCCGCCGCGGAGTTCTCGGACCGGGCGAGGCCGACGACCTCGTGCCCGGCGTCCAGCAGTTCGGGAATGACGGCGGAGGCGATATGACCGCTCGCGCCGGTGACGAAAACACGCATGACGGAACTCTCCCCAGGACGGAAGGACAGGTGATGTGACTCGGTACCGTCACCATACTCCGGTGACGGTACCGAGTCACATCACTTAGGCTGTCCCCATGGCCCGATGGGAACCGAACGCACGACGGCGCCTCGTGCACGCCGCGATCGACCTGTTCGACGAGCAGGGGTACGACAGCACCACCGTGGCCCAGATCGCCGAGCGGGCCGGACTCACCAAGACCACGTTCTTCCGGCACTTCCCGGACAAGCGCGAGGTGCTGTTCGCGGGGCAGGAGGAGCACGGCCGGCTGCTCGCCGAGGGAGCCGCGGCGGCGCCGGACACGGCGACCCCGCTGGAGGTGGTGGCCGCCGCCCTGGATGTCCTGGCCGGCTCCTTCACCCCGGAGCAGCGCGCGTTCGGCCCGCGGCTGATGCAGGTCATCGGCAGCCACGGCGAGCTGCGCGAACGCGCCGCGTTCAAGAGCCTCACCCTCGCCACGACCCTGGCCACGGCCCTCCACGACCGCGGCGTGCCCGACCCCACCGCGTCCCTCGCCGCCCACCTGGGGGCCCAGGCCTTCTCGGCCGCCTTCGCCCGCTGGATCACCCCGGCCAACGACCGCGGCCTCCCCGACCTGGCCCGCACCACCCTGGCCGAACTCCGCGAGGCGACCGCGGCCCTCACGTAGCGGCCCGCACGGAGCGGGCGGGGTCACTCCCACCGCGCGGTCCCCGCCCGGCCACCCGCGGACCTGCCGTGTCCGGGCAGGGCCAGGCAGCGGTGGCGGCGGCCGAACCCGCCGTCCGGGAGGTGGCGCCAGGTCCTGGACGACGAGGAGTTGCCGTGCGCCAGGGCGACCGGGCGCACCTGCGGGGCGGGGAGGAGAGGACGGGATTCCCGGCGGCCCGCCCGCCACCGGTTCCGGGTCACCGCGTGGGGACTCACCCGGACGGACCGGAGCGGTGGCGGGCGGGGGCGGGAGGTGGTGGCGTGGGAGCACGCGTTCCGCTGCACCCGAGTCCTGGTCCTGGAGAGGCCCCCCATGAAAGCCATCGCCTCCGGTCTCGCCGTGGTCGGCCTCCTCGCCGCCTCCGCCTGCACCGCCGCCGAACCGCCGGAGGCATCCGCCCCGGCCGCCGCCGCGACCACCGCCGAACGGGCCGCCCCGGCCGACCCCGCCGCCTCGCCCGGCACGTCCGGCATCCCGCCGCTCACCGTCGAGCAGGCGCAGGCCGCGCTGATCGACGAGGGCGACCTCGGCGTGCCGTGGACCGCGACCGACGGCACCGCCACCTGGCACGACGGGCTGCTCAAGGCGGCCACCGGCCAGGCCGACTGCCAGCGCCTCCTGGAGGCCCTGTACACCGACGAACTGCTCGGCGCCCCGGCCGGCCCGCGGGCGGCCACCGCCCTCGACGACGGCGACGACGCGGCCCAGCTCCGCTACCAGGTCGACGCGAGCCGCGTCGCGGACGTCGAGCGGACCCTGGCCTGGCTGCGGACCCTGCCCCGCGCCTGCGGGCAGTTCACCGCGCAGACCACCGCGGCTGGGACCGAGGCCGTCCGGATCACCGACGCCGGGCTTCCGCACGACCTCGGCGACGCACGCCAGGGGCTCCGGATGACCCTCACCGCGCAGCCCGACTCCGCCGGCGAGCCCACCACCCTCACCCTCGACGTCGCCGTCGTCCGCGTCGGCGACGACGCGATCGTCCTCACCGCCGGGGCCCTGGGCACCCTCCCCGACGACACCACCCAGCAGGCCCTCGACATCGGCGTCCAGCGCCTCGCCCAGGTACGCGAGAAGGGGCGGGCCCAGGCCTAGGCCTGGGCCGACTCCGGTCTCGTACGGGTCCGACGGCCGGCTCACCGTCTCCGCCGACGCCGCGTCCAGCAGCGGCGCGGGTGGTCGCGTCGGCGGCGCAGCCGGACGTGACGGCTGCGCCGCGCGCGACGGAACGGTTCCTACAGCGGCGGCTGTGCCGGTGCCGGTCCCAGGGTCGTGGTGCCCGGGGCCGTACGGTGGCCGAGGCCGGTGCGGTAGGCGTCCAGGGCCGCCTCCACCCGGCCGGTGCGGCGCAGCAGGTCGCCGAGGAGGCGGCACAGGTCCGCCAGGTCGCCGGCCGCGCCCGCCCGCTCCAGCAGGCTCAGCGCCCGTACGTAGTGCTCCTCCGCCGCCTCCGTGTCCCGGGCGTCCTCGGCGATGATGCCGAGCAGCCGGTGCGCGGCGGCCGAGTGGACCGCGCCGCGCTCGGAGGAGAAGTCGCCGAGCACGTCGTGGAGGAGTTCGGCGGCCTCGTCCGACTTGCCCCGGCGGTGCAGGACGTCGGCCAGTTCGACCGCCGCCTGACTGCGGTACAGGGCCGCGCGGGTCTCCGACAGCATGGCGAGTGCCTGCCGCAACTCGTCCTCCGCGCGCTCCAGTTCGCCGTTCTGGGCACAGACGTAGCCGCGCATCCAGTGGCAGTTGGCGAGCTCGGTGCGGAGCTGGAGCTGGCGGTACAGCTCGGCGGCCTTGCCCAGGGAGGCGTCGGCCTCGGCGACCCGGCCCTCGGCGAGCAGGGTGCGGGCGACGGAGCGGTGCATGCGGGCGATCAGCGCCGGGTCGCCGGCCTGCGGGGCGAGGGCGAGGGCGAGTTCGGCGGCCTGGGCGGCGCGGGCGTGGGCGCCCATGTCCATGTACGGGCCGATGGCGGAGGCGTAGAGGAGCAGGAGCGCGTCCGGGTCGTGCAGGCCGCTGCGGTTGAGCTCGTCGAGCGTGGACTCCAGGAGGTAGACGGCATAGCGAAGCTCACCCGCGAGGTAGTGGCTGACCGCCCGGCCGCGGATCGCCGGGACGCGCACCGGGAGGGGTTCGTCGGCCGTCCACAGCTCGGCCCGCTCGAAGAACTCCCTGGCCTGCACGAGGTCACCGGTGTCCAGGGCGCACTCGCCCAACCCGAGCAGCGCGGTGGCCTGTTCGACCGCGAGTCCGTGCGCCTCGGCCTCCGCGAAGAGGTCGGTGTACTGGGCGGCGGCCGCCTCGGCCGCGCCGGTGGCCAGGGTGCGCTGGGCCTCGGTGAGCCGCAGCCTCAGGTCGGTGGCGAGGTGGGCGGGGCGCCCGCTGGCCAGCTCCTCGAAGCCGACGCCGAGCCGGCCGGCGATGTGCCGCAGCGCCTCGTCGGAGGCCCGCACCCGCCCGGCCTCCAGCGTGGAGATGTAGGCGGGCGTGTAGGCCGGTTCGGCCAACTGCCGCTGGGTCAGTCCCCGTTCGGTGCGCAGATGCTGCACCCGTCGCCCTATGGTCTCCGGATCGTCCCGCTCCTGCATCCTGCCATTCCCCCCAACTCCCCCTGGACCTCTTGCCGTTGAGCTCCGACTACCCCTAGGTTAAACCGCGAATTAAACGTGCTTAACCCGCCCCTTGTTGTTGCGAGGTCGCCGTGCTCGGACGCACATCCGCACGCCCCACCGCAAGCGCTACCACGAGCCCCAGCGCACGCTACGCCCGCGGTCTCGTCGCCGCCGTGATCGCCGTGGCCGCACTCATCACCGCGGCCAACGCCGGCCCGGCCCGGGCGACGGACGACGCCCCCGCCGCCCCGACCGCGGCGACCGCCCGGCACTGAGCCCTCCACCGGCCGTGCCGCCGGCCGGGGCGCCGTCGCGCCCCACCCCACCATCGCCCCCGGCGGGACCCTCCCCCTGTCCCGCCGGGGGTCTGCCGGCCGCGGGCACACCGTGACCAGTTCCGCGAAATGCCGTCCCCGCCGGACAGAAAGCACTTCCATCGCACGCTCCGCTTGGCAGTCCTGGGCCTGCGCCCGGATGTCATGTCCCGGACGAAGAGACCGTACCAACGACCTGGTACCAACGGCCCCCGGACCCACCGACCGCAGTCCTCGACGCCCCTCCCGACGTGCCGATGAGCAGTCGGCGCGTCCAGGTCGTGTACCACGAGGACGGCGACGGGGCGTCCGGTGACACGGTCAACTCCACGACGTACGGCGCCTGGAAGTACTTCACGTTCACGAACTGAACCCCGTCACTGGGTCTGCAACTGCCGCAGGTGCTGCTGGACGTGGTCCAGGGCACCCTCCCGGCGGCCCGGCACCCTGAGTCTCAACTCCGCAAGCGCGGGCCCGAGTTCACGGGCCCGCGCCGTGTCCTTGATGGCGCCCCACTGATGGTGGGCCCGGTCCACGGCCGCCTCGACGGCCGGTGCGTCGGCCGGCTGCCCGGCGCCCAGGCGGGCGCCGGCGACGGTCAGCCAGGTACGGCAGCTCCGCGCCGCGTCCCCCGCGAACATCGCCAGGTCGGCCCGTACCTCGGACCAGTGCAGGGCGTCCTCGGAGGCCGGCCCGTGCGCCCGCGCGGCCGCCTGCTCCCAGCGGGAGGCGAGTTCGTCCGCCTCGGCGTACCGCCCGTCCCGGACGGCCGCGCTGATGGCGTCGTGCGGATCCCCGCTGTCCGGGGTGTGCGTGCTGAGCAGGATGCCGGCGGCGAGCTCCGGCCCGAGCCGCGCGAGCACCTGCCGGTGCAGCTCCGCCATCGCCGGCCGGTACCCGCTCCTCAGCACGGTAGCCACGGCCTTCATGTACGACGGTACGGCGACCTCCCGCCGGGCGGGCGGCGGCGCGATCCGCCCGTGCACGGCGTTGTTGCGCCCGCAGTCGAGCGGCACCGTGCGCAACTGCTCCCAGACCTCGTGGTCCGCGTGCAGATCGAGCACGAGCGTCGTCGCCCCGGCCGGCCGCAGCCGCAGCTCCTCCCGGACCCAGTGCCAGGGCAGGCCGGTGTAACGGACGGTGGCGGGCGTGGTCCGGGCCAGCGCGAGATGCGGCAGCCGCTGCCTGCGGTCCAGGTGGAGCTGGCCCGTGACGAACACGGTGAGCGGGCCGGGGGCGGCCGCGGCGGCCCGCAGCCGGGTCAGCACGGCCTGCGGTTCCAGGGGGTCGGCGAGTTCGACGACGTTCGCGGTCTCGGTGCCGGAGAGTATCGCCGGGGGTACGGCCGCGAGCACGGGAAGCACGGAGGCCGCGTCCACCATGCGTGCTTTGCCTGTCGGCGAGGCCGCGATCAGCAGCACGGTTCCGGGCATCGGGCCCTCCCCCTTTGTTCCCCTGTCTCACTTACGCCAGCACGGTAACCGCTGCGCTTGCAAAGCGGGGACCGCGGAAGCCCTTTGACCCGGGTAACACCCGGTACGCCCCCTGAGGGTCCCCCCGAGCCCGCCCCCCGCCTCCGGGCCCCCGCCGGGGCGCTGCAGGGCCGTAACTCTACGGGGGTGGGGTGCGGCGTACCGCGAAGATGGTGGTGTCGTCGGAGAGGCGGCCGTGGCTGTGCTGGAGGACGCCGTCGCGGATGTGGGCGACGAGGCGGGTGGGGTCGGGGGCGGGGGCGCGAGCGGCGGCGGCGGGGAGGGAGTAGAAGGTGCCGTCTCCGTCTCTGGCCTCGGTGACGCCGTCCGTGGTGATGAGGAGGGTCTCGTCCGGGGCGAGGGTGACGGTGAGGGTGGGGGGCGGTCCGGCCGCCGTCGTGAGGTCGGCCATGCCGAGGGGGAGTCCGTTGCCCGGGGGCAGCGGGCGTGTCCCCGTCGGTCCCACCGCCAGCGGCGGCTCGTGGCCGAAGTTGACGAGTTCCACGACGTCCGGGGCGTCCGGCGGGAAGCCCAGCAGCACCGCCGTGGCGAAGCGGTCGCCGTCGTCGCGGCCCAGCGCCACCGTATGGCGCCGGTGCCGGATCATCCGGGTCTCCAGCCGGTCGGCCACCGTCGCCAGGTCCCGTTCGTGGTACCCCGCCTCACGGAACGTGCCCAGCAGCGCCGCCGCCGTCTCCACCGCCCTCAGCCCCTTGCCCTGGACGTCCCCGACCAGCACCCGCGTGCCGTACAGCCCCGGCTGGATGTCGTAGAAGTCGCCGCCCACCCGGGCCTGGCTGTCCGCGGCGAGGTACACCGCCGCGTGCTCAAGACCGGCCCACCCCTGCGGCAGCGGCCGCAGCACGGTACGCAGGGTGGTCTCGGCGATGTCCCGCATGTGCAGCATCCGCCGCTCGCCGTTCCTGCGGACCACGCAGGCGAGGATGGCCAGCAGCCCCGCGAAGGCGACCAGGATGAAGTCGGGCAGCCCGGCCTGGTACTCCCGGGGCCAGGCGCTGTCCACGGCGACGTAGTCGAGGACCGACAGCACCGCGAAGACCGCCGTCGTCCAGACCCCGCAGATCGCCGCCGCGATACCGGGGACCAGCACGATCCAGGAGACGATCCGGAACCGTTCGGTGGTGTTGAGGTCGACCGCCGTGATCCCGGCGAGCAGCAGAAGCGGCGCCACCCAGGCGACGCTCCGGCCCCTGACCCACAGCAGCTCCCTGCACCGCCGCACGGCCTGGTGGTCGGTCACGACAGTCAGCGAAACACGGGCGGGCACGCCACGCACGTCGTACGGGATGCGCTGACCGACTTGCCAGGGGGTACCCGCAGGTGTGCTCTGGAAGGTGGGGGGCGAGGAGAGAGGAGCACGCTCATGGCTCAAGCGGCACCCACGTCCGGCGGTATGCCCCGGAGCGGCCGGACGCCCGACGTGTTCAGTACGCAGATGCACGCCAGGGCCCGGGTGGCCATACCGGTCGTGACCGGGCTGATCTACGGCTACTGGGCCGCCGCCAACCGGCGCATGGGCGGGCCCATCACCGGCGGGAACCTGCTGTTCGGCTTCCTGACCGCGCTGGTCTTCGCGGTGGTGCTGTTCGGCGTGCTCACCGTCGCCCCCCGGCTGCGGCGGGAGATGCACGCGGTGCTGTGGACGGCGTTCATGGGCACCGCCTTCGGCTTCCTGTACAGCCAGAGCGGCGAATCGATCCTCCGGTGCGTCGCGATGTCGCTCGCGGTCGCGGCGGTGACGTTCATCGTGATGTTCTACCGGTTCTACACGCACGAGGACGCGACCGGACACCGCATCCGTTAGCCGCGCGGTGCGCGCGTGGGCCCCGGCCCCCACGGCCGGGGCCCACGTGTTTCCCCTGTTTCCCCTCACCGGTCGCCGAGGCGCTGCGGGCGCCCGGCGACGCTCCTCATCCAGGAAACACCCGTTCGGGTCAACCCTCCACCGGAGCGCGGCACCCCGCGGGTTTCCGGGCGGCCGGCGCCGCCGTACACCCGTTCGGCCCGACCCGCGTCCCGTGATGCCCCCGAATGCAGTCGCCCCGCTCGCCTGACCGGTCCTCAGGGGCTTGCCTGTAAGCGTGCCCTCAGCGCCCGCAGTGCCCCCGGGGTCCCTACGGACCGTGCCGACCTCAGGTCTCCGGCGCGCCCTGTCGGCCCTGCTGATCGTGCTGGGCTGCCTGCTGCTGCCGTTCGGCGCGCTCGCGGCCTGGGCGGCGTACGGGCTGGCGGACACCGGACAGTACGTCAGCACGATGGCACCGCTGGCCGACGACCCGGATGTCCGGGACGCGGTCGCGGACACCGTCGGTGACGGCATCATGCGCGAGGTGGACGTCGGCCGGCCGATGCGGGGCACGGTGGCGCCGTTCGTGCGCGAGGCGGTCCGGTCCTTCACCCAGACGGAGGCGTTCCGGCTGGCCTGGGACGCGGGCAACCGGGCCACCCACGACGCCGTGCTCCGCGCGCTCCAGGACGAGCGCGAGGAACCCGTCACCGTCGATCTCGCGCCGGTCACCGCCCAGGTCAAGGACCGGCTCACCCAGGACCATGTGCCGCTCGCGGCCCGTATCCCGATCCAGCACACGGCCGTCGCGGTACTCCCGGCGGCGGAACTGGACCGGCTCCGGAAGGGGTTTCACGTGCTCGAGGTCGCCGGCTTCTGGCTGCCCGTCGCGGCCGTCGTCTTCGCGGTCGGCGGCATCGCCCTCGCCGTCCGCCGCCGCCGTGCCGTCACGGCGGCGGCGCTGGGCACGGCACTGGGGGGCGCCCTGCTCGGCCTCGCCCTTGTCATCGGGCGCCGGCTCACCCTCGCCGACCTGCCGCCGGACGTCTCGCACCCGGCCGCGGCCGCCGTCTACGACGCCCTGACGTCCACCCTGCGCACGGTCTCCTGGCTGCTCGTGGCCCTCGGCCTGACCGTGGCCGCCCTGGCCTGGATCAGCGGGCGCCTGCGCCGGTCCGGGGCCGGGCAGACCCGGCAGCAGGCCGCCGGCACGGCCGATTCCGCCGCCCTCAGGGCCGATTCACAGTCTCCTGACCAGAACATGCCCGTCATGTGACCGGCTGCTCCGGCCCACGTCGACAGCCGGGCCGCCGCCAACGCCTCCGGCGCGAAGAGGCGATCGTCCTCGACATCGGCAACACCCCGCTGGACACCTGCTTCGAGGGCGGCATCACCGTCCCCGTCGCCCCGCCGGTGCTCGCCCGCGCCCAGGACGCGCACGCCACGGGCGTCGGCGTGTTCTTCGTCAGCGCCCACACCACCTGCAAGCTGCCGGACTACCACGGCCTGCCGGACCGACCGTCCGCCGAGGACCCCCGCGCACCGTCCGGCGAGGACCCCCGCGGACCGCGCGCCGCGAGGGCGGCCAGCGTCCGCAGCGCCCCCGCCAGCTCGGGCTCCGCGGCCGACGCGAGCCCGAGCCGTACCGCGTCCGGCGTCCGCTTCGGGTCGACGCGGAAGGCGGTACCCGGCGTGACCGCGATCCCGTGGGCGGCCGCGGCCGCCGCGAAACCGTCGGCCCGCCACGGCTCGGGCAGCTCCCACCAGGCGAAGTACCCGTGCGGATCGGCCCGTACGGCGAACCCGGCCAGCGCCTCGCGGAGGAGCCGCTGCCGCCGTACGGCCTGCTCCCGCTTGGCCGCCACGAGCCGCGCCACGGTCCCGTCCCCGATCCAGCGCACCGCCGCCTCCAGGGCGAACGCCCCCGCGCTCCATCCCCCGGACCGCACGGCCGCCGCAACCGCGGCCACCCGGTCCTCCGGTACGACGGCGAACCCTGCGGTGAGACCGGGCGCGACCCGCTTGGAGAGGCCGTCGACGAGATGGACGAGCCGTGGTGCGAGGGCGGCGAACGGCGGCGGCCCGGGGTCGCGGTGCAGGAACGACCAGATCCGGTCCTCCACGACCGGCAGCCCCAAGTCCTCCACCACTCGCGCCAGTTGCAGTCGGCGCTCGGCCGGCACGGTCACCGACGTCGGGTTGTGCAGGGTCGGCTGGAGATAGAGCGCGGAGAGCGGCGCGGACCGGTGCGCGGCGAGCACGGACTCGGCGACGGGCCCGTCCTCGTCCGCCCGCACCGGGACGAGCGTGATGCCGAGCCGCCCGGCGATCTCCTTGACCAGCGGATACGTCAACGGTTCCACCCCGACCCGGCCGCCCGGCCGCACCAGGGACCCCAGGGTGGCGGCGATCGCCTGCCGGGCGTTGCCGGTGAAGAGGACGCGGCCGGGGTCGGGCCGCCAGTCGCCGGTGGCGAGCAGCGCGGCGGCGGCCTCCCGGGCGTGCGGGGTGCCGTCGGCGGCGGCCGGCCGGAGGGCGTCGGTGAGCGCGTCGGGCCGCAGCAGCGGCGCGAGGGCCGGCGCCAGCAGCTCCGCCTGCCCGGGCACGGAGGGGTAGTTGAGCTCCAGGTTGACGCGGGCGGCGCCGTCCTCGACCAGCGCCCGCCCCTGCGGCACGGCCCGCGCGGACCGCACGAACGTGCCCCGCCCGACCTCGCCCACCACCAGCCCGCGCCGCACGAGTTCGGCGTACACCCGCCCGGCGGTCGAGGCGGCGATCCCGTGCCGCCGCGCGAACGCCCGCTGCGGAGGCAGCCGTTGCCCGGCCCGCAGCCGCCCCCGCGCGATGTCCAGCGCGATCCGGTCGGCGATCCCCCGGAAGTCGTCCACGGTCCCCCCTCGCTCCCATTGCACCGAGTGCAAAGATTTTATTGCACCGAGGAGTTGCGGGTCCCTAGGGTCGTGCACATGCCCCCCTTCCTCGCATACGACGACAACGACCCGCATACCGCGCGAATCCCACTCCTCCTCGTCCACGGCCACCCCTTCGACCGCACGATGTGGCACCCCCAGCAGACCACCTTCGCCGCCACCCGCCGGGTCGTCGCCCCCGACCTGCGCGGCTACGGCACCTCCCCGGTCACCCCCGGCCGCACCCCGCTCTCCCGCTTCGCGGCGGACCTCGGGGAACTCCTCGACGCGCTGAGCGTGCGGACCTGCGTGGTCGCCGGCCTGTCGATGGGCGGCCAGATCGCGATGGAGTGCTACGACCGCCTCGGTCCCGAACGCGTCCGGGGCCTGGTCCTGGCCGACACCTTCGCCGACCCGGAGACCCCGGAGGGCAGACGGGCGAGGAACGCCATGGCGGACCGGCTCCTGCGCGAGGGCATGCGCGGCTACGCCGACGAGGTCCTGGCGAAGATGGTCGCCCCGGACGCCCGCCCCGACGTGAAGGGCCACGTCCACCGCATGATGACGGCCACCCACCCCGAGGGCGCCGCGGCGGCCCTACGCGGCCGCGCCGAACGCCCCGACTACCGCCCCCTGCTGGCGAAGGCGACGGTCCCCGCCCTGGTCGTGGTCGGCGCGGACGACGAGTACACCCCCGTCTCCGACGCCGAGGCGATGCACGCCCTCCTCCCCGACTCCACCCTCCGGATCATCGACGGGGCGTCCCACATGCCCAACCTGGAACGGCCGGCGGAGTTCAACCGGGCACTGGGGGACTTCCTGGCCCGGGTGGACGAGGAATCGTGATCCCCGACACCGCACGACATGCCTCGGAGCCGGTCCGAAGACCGCACGACACCCGACTCCCCCCGTTCCCGCACCCGGTGCGTACCGGCCACCGCGCCCTCGTCGTGGACATCACGCCCCACCGGCACAAGCACGGATAATGGCCGCATGTCCCGCGAGTTCCCGATCGGCCTCACCCCTCCCGACTGGCTGGTAAGGAACCTCCGGCCCCAGCAGACCGCCCCCCTCAACTGGGCCGCCCTCGCCCGCGCCGCGCTCGCCATGAGCCTCCCGCTCGCCGTCGGGCTCGCGGCCGGACTGCCCGCGTACGGGGCGCTGGCCTCGATGGGCGCCCTGTCCGGGGTCATCGGCGACACCGCCGACGCCTACCGGATGCGCATCCTCAACATCGCGGTCCCGCAGCTCTTCGGCGCCGTCGGCGTCACCGCCGGCTCACTGGTCTACGGCCAGGGCTGGCGCACGGTCGCCGTGATCACCTGCATCGCGCTGGTCTCCGGGATGATCTCGACGATCGGCGCGGTGTCCTCCGTCTCCGGCCTGCTGCTCCTGCTCAACGCCGTGATCGGTGCGGGCCTGCCGCTGCCCGGCACCTGGTGGCTCACCCCGGTGCTGATGACCGGCGGCGGCCTGCTCGTCCTGCTGCTCGCCCTGCTGGCCTGGCCGCTGCGCTCGGGCGTACCCGAGCGGGCGGCGGTCGCCGCCGCCTACCGCACGGTCGCCGACCTGCTGTCCGCCAACGACGGCGAGGACGGCGAGGCGTACGACCGCGCCCGGCACACCGTCACCCAGTCACTGAACCAGGCGTACGACCTGATCCTGGCCCGGCGCGCCCGGCACCGCGGCCGCAGCAGCGAACTCACCCGCCTGCTGGCCCAGTTGAACGCGATCACCCCGGTGGTCGAGGTCGCCCCCGCCGTCCGCGTCGCCCGTCGTGCGGGGAAGCCGCTGCCGCCGGAGATCCCCGCGGCGGTCCTGCACATCGCCGACGCCGTCGAGACCGGCTACACCGGCCCGATAGGGCTGGCCCTGCCCGAGCCCCGCAACGAGACCGGCCGCGCCGTCGACCACGCCCTGCGGCACCTCGCCGAGGTCGCCACCAGCCCCGACGTCGACCCGCGCGGCATCGACGACCGCCTCGGCCGCCCCGCCGCCCTCGGCATCCGCACCGCACGGGCCGCCCGCACCGTCGTCCTCTCCGCCAACTCCTGGCGCTACGGCATCCGCCTCGCCCTGTGCATCGGCATCGCGCAGGCCCTGGTCTCCCTCGTGCCCGTCCCACGCTCCTACTGGGTCGCCCTCACCATCACCTTCGTCCTCAAGCCCGACTTCGGCTCGGTCTTCTCCCGGGCGCTGCTGCGCGCGCTCGGCACGGTGGTGGGCCTGGTGGTGGCCGCGACGGTCCTCGCCGTCGTACCGCGCGGCTGGTGGGACGTACCGGTGATGGTGGTCCTGGCGCCCCTGGTCCCGGCCCTGACCCCCCGGGGCTACGGCTTCCAGACCGCCGCCGTCACCCCGGTCATCCTGCTCCTCTCCGACATCCTGAACCACCAGGGCACCGGCCTGCTCCTGCCCCGCCTCCTGGACTCCCTGATGGGCTGCGCGATCGCGCTGGTCGCCGGCTACCTGCTGTGGCCGGAGAGCTGGCGCACCCGGGTCGGCGACCGGCTGGCCGACGCCGTCGCGGACACGGCGGCCTATGTCGAACTGGCCTTCAGGGCGGAGGCGGAGCCCGCCGCCCGCGCCCGGCTGCGGCGCCGCCTCTACCGCGACCTGTCGGTGGTCCGCACCGAGTTCCAGCGCGCCCTGACCGAGCCGCCGCCCACCGGCCGCCGGGCGGCGGCCTGGTGGCCCCTGGTCGTCGCCGTGGAACGCATCGTCGACGCGACGACGGCGGCCCGGGTGCGGGTACGGCACGGAGCAGCGCCCCCGGACCCGGCCGAGGTCGACCAGGTGACCCGGCAACTGCGCGAACTGGCGGAGGGCGTCCGCCGCTCGGAGATCCTGGTCGCGGTCCGCACGGACCTCACGGGCCCGCCGGACAGCGTCCTGGAACCACTGCGCCAGGAGGTGGCCGCGGCGAGAGCCATCGCCTCACCGCACTAGTTCCGACGACCGGCAGCAGCTTGCGAACTTTACATTTCGCCTACGAATTCTTGGCGCAGGATTGACGCAAGGGGGGCGGCCGTGCGCACGAACAGCCGCCGCACGAACGGGAGATGAACCGACCACACCCGAGGGGGGCCGGGTGCCGGGCTGGGACTCAACGCCGTACGCCCGACAGGAGTCATCGACCCTCCCCAAGATCGCAACCTGGGGCCGCTAACCTTACGTGTCCGTCCTGGCCAGCGATTGACGGGTATCAACTCACGCGAAGGGTTGCGCACATGGGCATTCTCACTCTCCTGCGGAACGCATTCGGCAGGTCGCGAAAGCCGCGCCCTGCCGAGGCAGAGGGTGCGGACCAGCTCCCTTCGCAGTCGAAGCAGCAAGCGCCGACGCAGGCGCCGGAAGCACCGGCGGCGGTCCCGGAGCCCCGCCCGGCGACGACAGACGAACACGATCTGGTCTCGGCCGCCTTCGACAACGTCACGGTCCCGAAGCAGGCAACCCGCCTGATCGAACCAGAGGTGGACCTCAAGCCCGAGCCCACGGCCGAGGCGACGCCCGCCGCGGACCCGGTGATCAAGATCGAGGCCGAGGTCGTGGTGGAACCGGCGGCACCGGAGGAACAGGCGGAGCCGACGGAGCCGCCCACGGAGACCGCCCCGGAGGCGACCAAGGAGGCAGCCCCGGCCCCGGAGCCCACGACCGAGCCGGTGGCCGACACGACCCCGGAACCGGAGGCCGAGGCCGAGCCGGAGCCGGTGGCCGAGCCGGAGCCGGTGGCCGAGGCGGTGGCCGAGCCGGAGCCGGTGGCCGAGCCGGAGGCCGAGCCGGTCGCGAAGCCGGACGACACCGAATCCGAGCCGGAACCGCTCGCCGAGCCGCTCGCCGAGACCGTCCCGGAACCCGCTTCCGAACCGGTGGCCGAAGCCACCCCGTCCCCCACCGCCGAACCGGTCGAGGCACCGGCCGAGACGGCCACCCCGGAGCCCGCCGCAGCCGCCGACGGCGAGTCCGCCCCGCAGGGGCCACCCGCACCCGACGACGAAACCGTCACGGGTGGTGCGGGCGGGAACACGACGGCCGAAGGCGAAGCCGAGGCCACGGCCCCCGGCGACGCCGCCACAGCCCCCGGCGACGCCGCCACAGCCCCCGGCGACGCCGCAACGACCTCCCTCGCCAAGGCCAACCTCACCGGCACCCACGCCGCCACCTACCTCGTCCTCGACCGCTCCGCGAGCATGCGCGGCTACTACAAGGACGGCTCCGCCGCGGCCCTCGCCGACCAGACCCTCGCCCTCGCCACCCGCCTCACCCCGGACGGCGAGACCCCCTCCGTCCACGTCGTCTTCTTCTCCACCGAGGTCGACGGCACCACCGACCTCACCCCCGCCTCCCCCGAGAACGCGATCGACGAGGCGCACGCCGGCCTCGGCCGCATGGGCCGTACCAGCTACCACGCGGCCGTCGAAGCCGTACTCGCGCACTACGACAAGCACCACGGCAAGGACGCCGGCAAGGACGGCGCCCCCGCCCTCGTCGTCTTCCAGACCGACGGCGCCCCGGACGCGAAGACCCCCGCCACCCAGGCCCTCACGGACGCCGCGAAGTCCCACCCCTCGGTCTTCTTCTCCTTCGTCGCGTTCGGCGAGCACGAGAACAAGGCCTTCGACTACCTCCGCAAGCTGAAGACCGACAACACGGCCTTCTTCCACGCGGGCCCGACCCCTCTGGAGCTCACGGACGCGGAGCTCTACGACGGCATCCTGATCGACTGGCGCCCGTAAGCACCGCCCGCAGCGCCCACCCCTGTGCCGCCCGCTTCTCACCCAATAAAACGGGAAGCGGGCGGCATACACATGTCGGCTACGATTTCAAGGTTCGCAATAGCAGCAACAGACCGACCTGGGAGCAGCCCCCGATGGCTCGACACCTCATCACCAGCGCCCTTCCGTACATCAACGGGATCAAGCACCTGGGCAACATGGTGGGGTCCATGCTCCCGGCGGACGTGTACTCCCGGTACCTCCGCCAGCGCGGCCACGACGTCCTGTACATCTGCGCCACGGACGAGCACGGCACCCCCGCCGAGCTCGCCGCGAAGGAGCAGGGCCTCCCGGTGGACGAGTTCTGCGCCCAGGCGCACGACGCGCAGAAGGCGGTCTACGACGGCTTCGCACTCGCGTTCGACTACTTCGGCCGGAGTTCCTCCCCCGAGAACCGCGAGATCACCCAGCACTTCGCCCGCCGCCTGAACGAGAACGGCTTCATCGAGGAGCGGTCGATCCGCCAGGTGTACTCCCCGGTCGACGGCCGTTTCCTCCCGGACCGCTACGTCGAGGGCACCTGCCCGCACTGCGGCTACGACAAGGCCCGCGGCGACCAGTGCGAGAACTGCACCCGCGTCCTGGACCCGACCGACCTGATCAACCCGCGCTCGGCCATCTCCGGCTCCACCGACCTGGAGATCCGCGAGACCAAGCACCTCTTCCTCCTCCAGTCCAAGCTGGAGAACGAGGTCCGCGAGTGGGTCTCGAAGCACGACAAGGACTGGCCGCAGCTGGCCTCCTCGATCGCCCACAAGTGGCTGACCGAGGGCCTGCACGACCGCGCGATCACCCGCGACCTGGACTGGGGCGTGCCGGTCCCGGCCGACACCTGGCCGGAGCTGGCGGCCGAGGGCAAGGTCTTCTACGTCTGGTTCGACGCCCCGATCGAGTACATCGGCGCGACGAAGGAGTGGGCCGACCAGGACCCGGAGAACCGCGACTGGAAGTCCTGGTGGTACGACGTCGACACCGACGTCCGCTACACGGAGTTCATGGCGAAGGACAACGTCCCCTTCCACACGGTGATGTTCCCGGCCACCGAGCTCGGCGTCCGCGAGCCGTGGAAGAAGGTCGACTACGTCAAGGCCTTCAACTGGCTGACGTACTACGGCGGCAAGTTCTCCACCTCGCAGAAGCGCGGCGTCTTCACCGACCAGGCCCTGGACATCCTCCCCGCCGACTACTGGCGCTACTTCCTCATCGCCAACGCCCCCGAGTCGGACGACTCGTCCTTCACCTGGGAGCACTTCACGGCGACGGTGAACAAGGACCTGGCCGACACCCTCGGCAACTTCGTCAACCGCGTCCTGTCGTTCTCGAGGAAGCGCTTCGGCGACGACGTCCCGGCCGGCGGCACCCCGGGCGAGGCGGAGGCGAAGCTCGGCGATGAGATCGCCGCGCTGCTCGCCGAGTACGAGTCCCACATGGAGTCCCTCCAGTTCCGCAAGGCCGCCGCGGCCCTGCGCGCCCTGTGGTCGGCCGGCAACTCCTACCTGGAGGAGAAGGCCCCCTGGCTGGAGATCAAGACCGACAAGGACGGCGCGGCCCTGACCCTGCGCACCGCGATGAACCTGATCCACCTCTACGCGGTGGTCTCGGAGCCCTTCATCCCGGCGACGGCGAAGACGATGCGCGAGGCGTTCGCCCTCGCCGACGACACCGCGACCTGGGTCACCGCCGACGAGGCGAAGGCACTGACCGCCGTCTCGGCCGGCACCCCCTTCACCGTCCCCCCGGTCCTGTTCGCGAAGCTCACGGACGAGGACCTGGAGACGTACAAGACCCGCTTCGGCGGCGAGCCCACCGCGTAACCCCACGCCCCGCCCCACCCCGAAGGGCCGGCAGGAGCACCCCTCCCGCCGGCCCGGGGCCGCGCCGTACGTCCGAAGTGCTGGGGCGGCCCGCCGGGGCGGGCTTCAGTCCTCCGTGGTTGTGGAGATCGAAACGGTTGCCGTGAATTTTTCTGCGGTGTGGTGCCCATCCCGGAAGTGAGCGGCGAAAGTTGACCGGGGCAGCCGTTCCCGGACGCCCCGACAGCCGCATGTCCACCACGCATCCGTATGGTTTCGCCATGGCAATCCCAGATCTCATCCCGATCGCCTACGAGCCCCATGGCCGTACCGAGGCCATCGGTCATTACACCGGCGGGCAGTTCCTGGCGTCGGTCACCTACGCGTTCCCCGAGGGGTTCCGGCTCGACGAGGGCTGGGAGGAGCGGAAACGGCTCTACTCGGTGCTGCATCTCTTCGACGCCGAGGGCACCTACCGCGACTCGCAGATCTGGTGCGCGGGCAGCTGGGCCGAGCAGCAGCTCGATCCGGACGGCGCCGACTCCGTGCTGACGCGGGCCCGCGCCCACCTGGCGGGCATGCTGCGCAGCCTGCCGAGGCGGACGTACACGGACATCGCGATACGCCCGTTCCAGCTCAGGATGGACGGCGTGTTCTTCGGCCTGGTAGCGAAGGACGACGAGGACGGCGGATGGGCCGAGCTCTACCCGGACCACCTGGGCTTCGGCGAGCCCTGGGACGGCCGGTACGACACCTGACACCGTGCGGGCAGGTCCTGCTGCCGGCCGCCCCTGGGACCGCCCCGCTCCGACGCCGGCGAGGGCGGTCTCACTCGTGCCCCGCCGGTGTCAGCCGTTGTTCGTCTCGTCCGGTTCGACGCCCAGGGTCAGGTGGGCGCGGACACCGCGGGCGATGTGGTGGCGGTCGTAGCCGAGGTGGAGCAGGCCGCCCGCGTGGCCGTTGCCCGGATAGATGGTGTCCTCGTCGAGGGTGGTGCGGGTGGTGGTGTTGCTCGCGTACGGTTCCACGGCGGCCGACAGCAGGACCGGCTTCTCGTCGAAGAAGAGCTGACCGGTGTGGCAGGTGTGGCCGCCTTCGTAGCCGGCGTCCGTCCACTCGCCGTCCACTTGCGACTTGACGTGGATGTGGACGCACCGGCCCTGGTACCAGCCGGGGAGGACGGTCCTGAAGGCGACCTGCCCGTTCCGGTCCGTGTGCCAGGTGCCGCGCAGGTAGCGCGTGTCGTCGGTCGGCTCCTGGTGGCCGCCGCCACCGCCGGGCGGAGGGCCGGCCCTCGACAAGCTCGGAGGTCAGCGTGTAGCAGGCGTCTTCCGAGACTGAGGGCGAGGCCTCGGTGCCGGCACCACCGCGGTGACGGCCACGCTGCCCGCCGCCAGGTCCGTCCGGCGGGCCGACTTTCCGCTCTTTTCCGGGGATTGAGCGTCTGTGGGGGTGGGGGTGTCTGTCATGGTCAGAGACCGTAGACAAGTCCGGCCCGGTGCGAACATCGGAGAGAGCTGTGAATCAGGAGGCGCGAGCGAAAGTCTGGCAACAAACGCTGCTTTCAAGCCGCCCCGCGGTCATATCCGGGCTAGGATGTCGCGCCATCTGATCAGTTGAGCAATGACAATGTTGTCAGATGCTCATATGCGTGGGGGGCCTTTGAACAGGGCAGTGATCGTAGGCATTGACAGTTACCCGGGCGCGCCGTTATTCGGGTGCGTGAACGACGCCAAGGACGTGGCAGATTGCCTGTCTCTTGAACAGTACGACTTCGACAGCAAGTTGTTGTTGAACGGTCAGGCCACCCGCAGCAGCATCCTGCGGAACCTGCACGAACTGGCCTACGGGGAAGAGGAAGGCGGCACGCTCGTCTTCTACTTCGCCGGCCACGGGCAGGTGCTGGGCCAGGCGGGACATCTGGTCACTCACGACGCCGAGAGGTTCGATCCCGGCATATCGCTGAGCCAACTGGCACAGATCATGGAATCGGCCAGCCGTAACTTCGACCACGTGGTCACCATTCTCGACTGCTGCCACTCGGGCTCCGCCTACAGCTGGTCGAACAGCAGGCCGCTCCAGGCGGGGGACATCGAGCGCGAGGTCCCCACGGTGAACGAGAGCCGCTGCATCCTTGCCGCCTGCCGCCCCGAGGAGTCGGCGGAGGAGCGGCGCGGGCACGGTGTCTTCACCGACGCCCTGACGAGCGCGCTGCTCGGCGACGCCGTGAACTGGAACGGCGAGGTCACGTTGCTCGGTGTCTTCGAGCACATCAGCGCCAGTCTCTCGACGGAGTTGCAGACCCCCGTCTTCAAGGGCGACATCGCCGGCACAGTGGTACTCGGCTCGGGCTTCGACAGGCGCGAAGGGCCGCCCATCGACAAGAGCGAGCTGGCCCAGAACCTCGCCAAGGCGCACCACCTTGTCGACCAGTACCACTACCTCCAGCTCACCGAGCTGTCCGAGCGCAACGTCCGGCTGCAGCAGGGCGCCAGGAAGTGCTCCATCAAGCTGGAGCCGGTCGTGCACTGGTTCGAGGAGACCGAGAAGGCGCTCCCGGACCTAAAGCGGCACGCTGACTGGACGAACCTGGTCGCCCGGGTGCGGGAGTTCCGGAAGAACCTCGCCGACATCAGCGTCGGTGAGCTGACTCGCTTCGGCCGGGTCGTCCGTCACCTCGGGCACGGTGGGTACGGCCACGTATGGGAGCTGGAGGACGACGGCGGAGCGCGCTATGCCATGAAGATCTTTCACGGCAATGAGCTGGACGACGAGGTCAAGGTCCGTCGCTTCGCGAACGGCTACAACAACATGCGGAAGCTGGAGCATCCGTACATCGTGCGCGTCCATGAAATGCTGGCCGCTCCTTACGGGTTCCTCATGGATTCCATCGCCGGGGACAATCTGAGAAAGGCGTACATCGACCGCAACGATCCGGAATCCGTCCTCCAGTTGATGATCGACATCTGTGAGACCGTGCAGCATGCACATTCACAACAGGTCAGGCACCGGGACATAAAACCCGAGAACATCATCGCCGCCTACAGCGACCGGGGCCGGCTCGTCCCTTACCTGACCGACTTCGATCTCGCCTACCACGAGACGAACCGGACGGTCACGACGAACATCGGCGTCGGCGGCGTGATCAACTATGCCGCTCCTGAGCAGTTGTTCGAGCCCAACGCAAGGACGGCCCGGAGCGAGACGGTGGACGTCTTCAGTCTCGCTCAGCTGATGTTCTTCGTCATCACGGGACGGGACCCCAGCGGTGAGAACTTCGCCAAGAATCTGGAGATCCTGACGCACGACCTCGGCAGTTGGGTGGACGACCGGGCCGCCAAGACCCTCATCGAGCTGTACCGGTCCTCCACCTCGAAGCAGCCGAGCGAGCGGCCGCAGACCGTGGTGGACTTCGTGAGCGAGCTGCGCCACGCGGAGTCCGTCATCCAGGTCGCCAGCGGCACCGACAAGATCATGGAGGAGGATTTCTGCCGCCGGGTCGGCCAGCTGTACGCGGGGCTCAACAACTACTCCGCCACCGAGGGCGAGTGCCGGATGAACAGCCGGTCGGGCCAGGTGGAGATCGTGGTGCGATTCAAAAACGTCAGCAGCAAGGGAGAGGCGTCCCTGGAGCTGGAGTGCTCCGTCACCGACAAGCTCCCGGTGCCGTCGCTGAAGTCCGGACGCTCCGCCCGCGAGTCCATCAACATCCGTCTGGACAAGATCGTCGCAAGGCTTCCCGGAGTTCGGCGACACGCCGGCAACAAGGGCGCCTACCAGGTGTACCTCTCCGTCGACGACGTCACGCTGGACGTGGCCGGCGTGGCCTGGGTGGCGGACGTCATCGCGAAGGCGGTCGCCGGTATCGAGCAGTGGTGATACACCGACAGGCCGGTGCCCCGGGGACCGTACTGGTCCCCGGGGCACCGGCCCGCCTCGTTGAGGTGCCTTACTTCGGCTGCGGCTTCCGGATGGAGAGGTGCAGCTCGCGCAGGCGGCTCTCCTCCAGCTCGGTCGGGGCGCCCATCATCAGGTCCTGGGCGTTGCCGTTGAGCGGGAAGGCGATGGTCTCGCGGATGTTGGGCTCGTCGGCGAGGAGCATCACGATGCGGTCGACGCCCGGGGCGATGCCGCCGTGCGGGGGGGCGCCGAAGCGGAACGCGCGGAGCATGCCGGCGAACTCGCGCTCGACGGTCTCCTCGTCGTAGCCCGCGATGCCGAAGGCCTTGAGCATGATGTCGGGCTCGTGGTTCCGGATGGCACCGGAGGACAGCTCGACGCCGTTGCAGACGATGTCGTACTGCCAGGCGAGGATGTCCAGCGGGTCCTGGGTCTCCAGGGCCTCCATGCCGCCCTGGGGCATGGAGAACGGGTTGTGCGAGAAGTCGATCTTCCCGGTCTCCTCGTCCTTCTCGAACATCGGGAAGTCGACGATCCAGCAGAACCGGAAGACGTTCTCCTCGAAGTGCCCGGAGCGCTTGGCCGCCTCGACCCGGACCGCGCCCATGATCTTGGAGACCTCGTCGAACTCGCCCGCGCCGAAGAAGACGGCGTGCCCGGCGGCCAGCTGGAGACGCTTGGTGAGCTCGGCGACGTTGTCCTCGGTGAGGAACTTGGCGATCGGGCCGGTCAGCGAGCCGTCCTCGCCGACGCGGACCCAGGCCAGGCCCTTGGCGCCCTGCGAGACCGCGTAGTCGCCGAGCTGGTCGAAGAACTTGCGGGGCTGGTCCTGGACCGCCGGGACCGGCAGCGCGCGCACGTGCTTGCCGGCGAAGGCCTTGAACTCCGAGCCCTCGAAGATGTCGGTGATGTCGACGAGCTCCAGCTGGGCGCGGAGGTCCGGCTTGTCGGAGCCGTACTTCAGCATCGCCTCGCGGAACGGGATCCGCGGGAAGGGCGAGGTGACGTGGCGGCCGTTGCCGAACTCCTCGAAGAGCTCGGTCATGAGCCGCTCGATGGGCCGGAAGACGTCCTCCTGCTCGACGAAGCTCATCTCGACGTCGAGCTGGTAGAACTCGCCGGGCGAGCGGTCGGCGCGGGCGTCCTCGTCGCGGAAGCAGGGCGCGATCTGGAAGTAGCGGTCGAAGCCGGAGATCATCAGCAGCTGCTTGAACTGCTGCGGGGCCTGCGGCAGCGCGTAGAACTTGCCCGGGTGCAGGCGGGAGGGGACCACGAAGTCACGGGCGCCCTCGGGGGAGGTCGCGGTGAGGATCGGGGTGGCCATCTCGTTGAAGCCGAGGGCGACCATCTTGTGGCGGATGGCGGAGATCACGGCCGTGCGCAGCATGATGTTGCGGTGCATGCGCTCGCGGCGCAGGTCCAGGAAGCGGTACTCCAGGCGCCGCTCCTCGTTGACCCCGTCCTCGGTGTTGATCGTGAAGGGCAGCGGGGCGGCCGCGCCGAGCAGCTCGACCTCGCCGACCTCGACCTCGACCTCACCGGTGGGCAGGTCGGCGTTGATGTTCTCGGTTCCACGTGAAACAACGCGGCCGTCGACGCGGACCGTGGACTCCTTGGAGAGCTTGTCCAGGGCCTCGTAAGCGGCGGTGCCCGGGCGGGCGACGAGCTGCGTGATGCCGTAGTGGTCGCGCAGATCGATGAAGAGGATGCCGCCCAGGTCGCGCCGATTGTGCAGCCAGCCACTCAGCCGGACGTCGGTGCCGACGTCAGAGGCGCGGAGCTGGCCGCAGGTGTGGGACCTGTACCGATGCATCGTCGGGTGTTCCTCTTCTTCGTCTTCGTGGTCTGCCGAGGTGCTCGAGGTGCTCTCCTCGACCGGGACGGGCACAGGGCCCGGACCCATCAAGGGTACCGGGCACCCAAAGATCGGCTCCCCACCATTAATGCGGCCCTGAAACAGTGGCACTCCGCGATCTCATCTTCTTAAAGTGGGGCAATGCGAACTGGCGAGCCCCTGCCCGCCGTGGAGGACGTCCTCGCCGCCCTCGCGACCGGGCTGTGGCACTGGGACACCGCCACCGGGCTGGTCACCGCGGACGCGGAGGCGGCCCGGTTGATCGGGCTGCCTGCCGAACCGTCCGTCCTGTCGGAGGCCCTGGTCCGGTCGCGTTTCCACCCCGTCGACTGGAACGAGAACACCAGCATCACCCGGCTGGCCGCGGTCGAGGGCACCCTCGGGGAGGTCCGGCTGCGGGTCATGGACGAGCAGGGCCGGCTGATCCGGACCGTACGCAGCCGTTTCCGACCGGTGTACGACACCGAGGAGCGCGTGTACCGGGTGACCGGCACCATTCAGGAGGTCTCCGAACCGTCCCCCGGCACCGCCGTGCAGCATCCGGTCACCGGCGACTGGCGGCGCTCCCGGGAGGCGTTCCTGCTGGACGCGGGCCGGGCGCTGGCCGAGGCACGGTCCACGGAGGAGGTGCTGCGGGTCGCCGCGGGCCTGTCGATGCCCGGGTTCTCCCCGGACGGGCTGGTCGTCTTCGGGATCAAGGGCGACCGGCTGATGATGATCGGCCACCACGGCCAGCAGATCGACGAGGACAGCCCCTTCAGCAGCATGCCGCTGGACACCGACTACCCGGCGGCGGAGGTGGCCCGGACCGGCCGGGCCGTCTACATCTCCTCCGCCGAGCAGTACAGGTCCCGCTACCCGGTGACCTGGCCGCTGGCCGAGCGCTTCGGCCGGCAGTCCTGGGCCTTCCTGCCGCTGACGGTGGCCGGGCGGACCATGGGCGCCTGGATGGCGGGCTTCACCTATCAGGTGTCCTTCACCCCCGACGAGCGGTCCGTGCTCACCACGGTGGCCCGGATGCTGGCGCAGGCCCTGTCCCGGGCCGGCATCGCCGACTCCGAGCGGGAGCTGACGGACGGCCTGCAGCGCTCCATGCTGCCGACGCTGGGCCCCGAGATACCCGGCATGGACACGGCCGCCCGCTACATACCGACCGGCGGCGGGCTCCAGGTAGGCGGCGACTGGTACGACATGATCCCGCTGCCGTCCGGCCGGCACGCCCTGGTCATCGGCGACGTCCAGGGCCACGACGTACGGGCCGCGGGCCTGATGGGCCAGCTGCGGATCGCGCTGCGCGCCTACGCCTCCGAGGGCCACCGCCCGGACGCGGTGCTCTCCCGGGCCTCCCGTTTTCTGCACGGGATCACGTACGCCGAGGACGACGCCGACCTGCGCTTCGCGACCTGCCTGTACGTCGAGGCGGATCCGGTGACCGGGGTGCTGGAGATCGCCCGTGCGGGCCATCTCGACCCGGCGATCCGGATGGCCGACGGCACGGTGCTGCGGCGACCGACGGCGGGCGGGCTGCCGCTCGGCATCGACCCGGACGCCGACTATCCGACGACACGGTTCGCCCTCGAACCCGGCGAGACCATGATGATCTGCACCGACGGGCTGATCGAGACCGGCGGCCACGACATGGAGAGCGGCTGGCAGCGGATCCGGGCGATCATGGAGGAGCACGGCGACGGCGACCTGGAGAAACTGGCCGACAGTCTGGTCCAGGCCGTGCACGGGCCCTCCTCGCACCACACCACCGGGCCGCTGGCCGACCGCCGCGAGGACGACATAGCGGTCCTGCTGCTGTCCCGGGCGGGCACCGGCCGCGGCGACGACCCGCTGGCCCTACGGCCGCGGGTCCGCCGCACCCTGCTGTCGGTGGCCCAGGACGAGCCCGAGCGGGTCGCCGAGGCCCGCCAGCACGTGCGCGAGCTGCTGCACGACTGGGACTCGCCCGACCAGATCGACTCCGCGGTGCTCCTGGTCTCCGAGATGCTCACGAACGTCCTCGTCCACACCGACGCGGACGCGCTGCTGCTCGCCGAGGTGTCCGGCCAGGCCCCCGAACGGCGACTGCGGGTCGAGGTCACGGACGCCGGCGACGACCTCCCGCACAAGCGGCGCCCCGGCGAACTGGCCTCCTCCGGCCGTGGCCTGGTCCTGACAGAGATCCTGGCGGACGCCTGGGGCGTCGACCCGCGCGGGCAGGGCAAGAGCATCTGGTTCGAGCTGTACGAGGGCGGCACGTCGTAGCGGGGGCGTGCCCTGGCCGGCCGCGGCCTAGCCGGCGGCGTAGCGGGCGTGCAGTTCGTGGACGACCCCGAAGGCGGCCGCGGTGAGCGGTACGGCCAGCAGCATGCCCAGGATCCCGGCGACGGAGGCTCCGGCCGTGATCGTCACCATCACCACCGCCGGATGCATCTGCACGGTCCGGCTCTGGATCACGGGCTGCAGCACGTGCCCCTCCAGTACCTGCACGGCGAGTACGACGCCCAGCGCCCACAGCGCGATGACGAAGCCGCGGTCGGCGAGGGCGACCAGGACGGCGACGGCGCCGGAGATGAAGGCGCCGAGGTAGGGGATGTAGGCGCCGACGAGGACGAGGGCGCCGAGCCCGACGGCTCCCGGTACGCGCAGGACCAGCAGGCCGACGGTGATGCAGACGGCGTCGATAAAGGCGATGACGGTGGTGCCGCGCATGAACCCCTCGATGCCCTCGAAGGCTCTGCGGGCCATGGCCTCGACCATGTCGGCGCTGGCGCCGGGTGAGACGGCCCTGATCGTGCCGACGACCCGGTCCGAGTCGCGCAGGAAGAAGAAGACGAGGAGCAGCGCCAGGACGGCCATGGCGATGCCCTCGCCGACCACGCTGACCCCGCTGATGACGTTGGAGGCGGCGGTGCCGCCGAACTTGGCGAGCAGGTTTCTGGCGCTGCCGGCCAGGTCGCCGACCGAGGTCCCGGCGGCGCCGAAGTGCTGGGCGAGGGACTTCGCGGCCTGTTTGAGGGAGGCGACGATCTGGTCGCCGGTGTCGACGAGGGCCGCGGCGACGATGTACACGGCACCGCCGGCGACGGCGACGACCGCGACGCAGGTGAGTCCGGCGGCGAGGGAGCGGGGCACGCCGACCTGCACGAGCCGCCGGTACAGCGGGCCGAGCAGGGCGGTGCCGAGCAGGGCGAGCAGGACCGGGGTCACCGCGGTGCGGAACTCGGAGCAGAGCCGGATGCCGACGTAGCCGACCCCTGCGGCCAGCAGCAGCACGGCACACCACGCGGCGAAACGGCGCACGGGCTCGGGCAACAGCTGCACGAGTCCTAGCGGACCATGCGGGGCCGGTGGATGCCCCGCCGTACACCCCCCGCCGGGTGAACGTGCCTTGGGCCGCCGTACCAAGGGGCTCCGCCCCCTGGACCCCCGGAGACCTTCGCCCACCCACCACCCGACTCGGTCGATGAGGACGCGAGGTCGAAAAGAGAAGGAAGGACGGGGGCGACTCGGGCGATGAAGACGCACGACCGAAAGCAAAGGACCCGGGTGACTCCGGCGACGAAGAGGCGCGGTCGAAAGCAAAGCACCGCAGCGACTCAGGCGACGAAGACCCGCGACCGAAAGCAAAGCACCGCGGCGACTCAGGCGACGAAGACCCGCGGCCGAAAGGAAAGGGCCGCGGTGGCTCGGGCGATGAAGAGGCGCGGCCGAAAGCAAAGCACCGCGGCGACTCAGGCGACGAAGACACGCGGCCGAAAGCAAAGGACCGCGGCGGCTCGGGCGATGAAGAGGCGCGGCCGAAAGGAAAGGGCCGCGGTGGCTCGGGTGGTGAGAGGGCGGGGTCAGAGGCGGGAGGCCTGGCGCCTGGTGGCGGCAGGCCTCCCGGGGGGCTTCGTTGCTTACGCTTGCGGGCCCGTCTCGGTCATCCCGTGTACCGCCGGGATCGTGCCCAGGCGGCCCTTCTGGAAGTCCTCGAAGGCCTGCATGAGCTCGTCCTTGGTGTTCATGACGAACGGGCCGTAGTGGGCCATCGGCTCGCGGATCGGCTCGCCGCCGAGCAGCACGACCTCCAGGTCCGGCGTGTGCGAGTCCTGCTTCGCGTCCGCGCGGACGGTCAGGGAGGAGCCCGCGCCGAAGACGGCGGTCTGGCCGAGGTGGATCGGGCGGCGCTCGGCGCCCACCGAGCCCTTGCCGGCCAGCACGTACGCGAGGCCGTTGAAGTCCTCGCGCCAGGGCAGCGTGACCTCGGCGCCCGGGGCGACGGTCGCGTGGATCATCGTGATCGGGGTGTGGGTGATGCCGGGACCGGCGTGGCCGTCCAGCTCGCCCGCGATGACGCGCAGCAGCGCACCGCCGTCGGGGGTGGTCAGCAGCTGCACCTGGCCGCCGCGGATGTCCTGGTACCTCGGCGCCATCATCTTGTCCTTGGCGGGGAGGTTCACCCACAGCTGGAGGCCGTGGAAGAGCCCGCCGGACACGACGAGGGACTCCGGCGGGGCCTCGATGTGGAGGAGGCCGGAGCCGGCCGTCATCCACTGGGTGTCGCCGTTGGTGATGGTGCCGCCGCCACCTTGGCTGTCCTGGTGGTCGAAGATGCCGTCGATGATGTAGGTGACGGTCTCGAAACCGCGGTGCGGGTGCCAGGGGGTGCCCTTGGGCTCGCCCGGCGCGTACTCCACCTCACCCATCTGGTCCATCATGATGAACGGGTCGAGGTGGCGGTAGTTGATCCCCGCGAACGCCCGGCGCACCGGGAAACCCTCGCCCTCGAAACCGCTCGGCGCGGTCGTGACGGCGAGCACGGGACGGGCCACGGCGTCGGCCGGTGCGGCCACCCGAGGCAGGGTGAGCGGGTTCTCGACAGTCACTGCAGGCATGTTGGCTCCTCCTTGTGCGCCCACTTTAGTTGAGCGTTGAACTTTCTGCCACCCCTAACGGAGAAGGCCCGGAGGACATTCCCTCCGGGCCCGGTCGTTCCCCGATCGGTGGATCAGTTGCTGAAGTAGAGGTAGTTCCACGCACCGTAGGTCGTGGAGTTCACGGTGTCGCCGGACGACCCGTTGACGTACACCGACCGCATCCGCGCCCGGATGCCGGACTCGCCGGGGGCGTCGAGCTGCACGGCCGTCTTGCCGTTCGTGCCGAGCCTGAAGTACTCGGAGTCCGTCTGGTACCACTTCCCCTGGTAGTAGACCTCCAGGTCCACGCGGTGCTCACGGCCCGGGTAGTAGGTCATGGTCGTGTTGAACACCGGGCTGGTGTTCTTGTGGAACCAGCGGTACGACGTCGAACCGATCTTCGCCGTCTTGTAGTACCTGGAGAGCGAGGTGGAGATCTTGACCCGCGCGTACGCCGTGGACTTCACGGTCTTGGGCGCGTAGCGGGCGTCGCCGTCGAAGACCGCGGAGACGGCCGTGTCCCGGGTCATGTCCACCAAGGCGGTGAGGTTCCCGTGGGAGTCCACCTTGCCGCTCTTGATCAGCTTCTTGCCCTTGTCACCGCCGAAGGGGTCCGCGTAGATCTTGACCGAGCGGTTCTTGTACGTCGTCCCCAGGTGCGCGGTGAACTTCACGTCGGCGCCGTAGTTGTACAGCTTGCCGTTGTTGTTCAGGCTCAGGCTCGTGCCCGCGCGCGAGACCGCGACCTTGTCCGAGGCGGTGGCCCCGGTGTGACCGGCGTCGCCCGCGTAGGTCACCTTGTAGGTGACCGTGCCACCGGCCGGCGGGGTGTCGGCGAAGGAGTACGTGCCGTCCGCCTTGACGGTGACGGCGGCGAGCGCCTTCCCGCTGGGGCTCTCGATGTCGGTACGGGTCACGGAGAGCTTGACGCCGGCGGGCAGCGGGACCGTCGCCGAGAGCTTCCCGGTGACGGTGAGCTTCTTGGCGCGGGGCGCCGAGCTCGGGGCGTTGACCGTGAGCGTCGGCACGTTGAGCGTCGGCTGGGTCAGGACCTTGAGCGTGAAGCTGGTGCCGTTCGGCACCAGCGCGAAGATCCGCGAGGAGTCCGGCGCCCAGCGCAGGTTTCCGGCGGCGTAGTCGGTGGTGCCGGCGGAGTAGGTGCGCAGTGGCTTGGTGGCGTCGGGCCGGTAGACCGCGACCTTGCCGGCGTTGAACTGGGCGACCAGTCCGTTCGGCGCGATGTCGGCGCCCCACGCTCCGGGGTACGAGCCGGCCTTGCTGAACGTGCCGTCCACCCACGCGTCCCGGTCGGTGCCGTTGACGAGCACCTGGTCGGCGCCGGGGACGAGGTCGATGTCCCCGATGCCGCTGTTCAGGGTGTAGTCGCCGAAGTACCAGGCGGTGGCCTTGGGGGCGCCGTCCGACACGTCGAGGATGGCCATGGAGTCGGTGGAGTCGCCGCCGGTCTGACCGACGGCCAGGACGCCCGGCCGGTTCGGGTCGGTGTCCAGCAGTGCCGGGCCCCAGAGGCCGACGGAGGTGCCCTCGGTCGGGAACTGCGTCATCGCCACCGGGTCGGTCCCGCCCGCCGGGTCCACCGACGGGTCGATGGAGCCGATGTCGCCGTCCCACTGGTCGCCGTACGAGAACCACGCCTTGCCGCCGGTGAAGGCCAGGTGGCGGGGGCCGGTGTCGGTCGGGATGCTGTACGTCGTCCTGACGTCCAGCGTGGCCGGGTCGAGGGCGAGGATCTGGTGGGTGTTGGGCAGGGCCGCGTACAGGGTGCTGCCGTCGTCCGACAGGACCAGGTCGCTGACGCTGCCCAGGCCGGCGTTCGAGTCGACGAGGGTGCCGTTGTAGTCGGAGGCGAGGATCCGGCCGTTGGCCGCGTCGCCGACGAACACCCGCTGGAGCGGGCCGTCCACGACGAACCCGCCGATGTTGGTGACGGTGGTGCCGGCCGCCGAGGCGGTCCCCGCCGCCACGACGCTCAGCGCCGCCGAGCTGAAGACGACCGCGAGCGCCGTCGCGGCCGAAGTGCTGCGCATGCGCACAGTGATGAAACCCCCAGTGAGAACCCGGGTTCGCCGGGCGGATGAGAGCGCCGCGCGGCGCCCGGACACGACCGCACAAGAGCGGTTGCACACGGGGCGCGGCTGCCTGGAGGCAGCCTATGGCATGGCTGTGACAAACAGGGGCCGAGTTTTCACAGGGCAGAAGGAAAGCGCCTCGCAAGGGGCGCTGGGGTGACCCCGGCCGAAGGCCGGGGGAGGAACTGCGCGACCAGCCACGCCGGCGCCGCGGTCAGCACACGACCCGGCTGCGCATCTCGGCGCCCCCGACGGAGTCAGCCGTACATCCGCCGCATCGCGAACTCCACCATCTGCTCGACCGCCTTGGCGTCGAAGACCATCCGGTGCTCGCCCTCCATGTCCAGGACGAAGCCGTAGCCGGTCGGAAGGAGGTCGATCACCTCCGCGCCGGTGATCACGAAGTACTTGGACTCCTTGCCCGCGTACCGGCGCAGTTCCTTCAGCGAGGTGAACATCGGGATCACCGGCTGCTGGGTGTTGTGCAGGGCCAGGAACCCGGGGTTGTCGCCGCGCGGGCAGTACACCTTGGACGTGGCGAAGACCTGCTGGAAGTCCTCCGCGGTCACCTGACCGGTGGTGAAGGCACGGACCGCGTCCGCGAGGGACGGCGGGGACGGCTCCGGATAGAGCGGCGCCTGCTGGCCGTAGCCGCCGAGTCCGCCCGGCATCTGCTGCTGCGGCTGGGCGTACTGCTGCTGCGCGGCCCCACCGTCCATGGGCTGGCCGTATCCATACATGCGCGCAAGCCTACCGAGACACGCGGCATCCGCGGGAAGGTAGACCCTTCTCACACTTCACCCGACGGGGTTGCGTCTTATTACCGACGGGTAGCATCATCGGAGCTACTCGTTGGTATGTGAAAGCTTGCGCGAGGATTCAGTGCCTCGCCGATCCGGATACGGAGCCGTCACCATGGGGCACTACAAGTCCAACCTCCGCGACATCGAATTCAACCTGTTCGAAGTGCTCGGGCGCGACAAGCTGTACGGCACCGGCCCGTTCGCCGAGATGGACACCGACACCGCGAAGAGCGTCCTGGAGGAGCTGACCCGGCTCGCCGAGAACGAGCTGGCGGAGTCTTTCGCCGACGCCGACCGCAACCCCCCGGTCTTCGACCCGGAGACGAACACCGCCCCGGTCCCGGCCTCCTTCAAGAAGAGCTACAAGGCCTTCATGGACTCCGAGTACTGGCGCCTCGGCCTGCCGGAGGAGATCGGCGGCACGACCGCTCCCCCGTCGCTGATCTGGTCGTACGCGGAGCTGGTCCTCGGCGCCAACCCGGCCGTGTGGATGTACTCCTCCGGCCCGGCGTTCGCCCGCATCCTCTTCGAGGAGGGCACCGAGGAGCAGAAGAAGTGGGCGCAGATCGCCGTGGACCGCACCTGGGGTTCGACCATGGTGCTCACCGAGCCCGACGCGGGTTCGGACGTCGGCGCCGGCCGTACCAAGGCGGTCCAGCAGGAGGACGGCTCCTGGCACATCGAGGGCGTGAAGCGCTTCATCACCTCGGGTGAGCACGACATGGAGGAGAACATCCTCCACTACGTCCTCGCCCGTCCCGAGGGCGCCGGCCCCGGCACCAAGGGCCTGTCCCTCTTCCTCGTCCCGAAGTACCTGTTCGACTTCGAGACCGGCGAGCTGGGCGAGCGCAACGGCGTCTACGCGACGAACGTCGAGCACAAGATGGGCCTGAAGGCCTCCAACACCTGTGAGATGACCTTCGGCGACCGCCACCCGGCCAAGGGCTGGCTGATCGGCGACAAGCACGAGGGCATCCGCCAGATGTTCCGGATCATCGAGTTCGCCCGCATGATGGTCGGCACGAAGGCCATCTCGACGCTGTCGACCGGTTACCTGAACGCGCTGGAGTACGCCAAGGAGCGCGTCCAGGGCCCGGACCTCGCGAACTTCATGGACAAGACCGCGCCCAAGGTCACCATCACCCACCACCCCGACGTCCGACGCTCGCTGATGACGCAGAAGGCGTACGCCGAGGGCATGCGCGCCCTGGTCCTCTACACCGCGTCGATCCAGGACGCGATCATGGTCAAGGAGGCGAACGGCGAGGACCCGCAGGCCGAGCACGCGCTCAACGACCTGCTGCTGCCGATCGTCAAGGGCTACGGCTCCGAGAAGGGCTACGAGCAGCTCGCCCAGTCGCTGCAGACCTTCGGCGGCTCCGGCTTCCTGCAGGAGTACCCGATCGAGCAGTACATCCGCGACGCCAAGATCGACACCCTGTACGAGGGCACCACCGCCATCCAGGGCCAGGACTTCTTCTTCCGGAAGATCGTCCGCAACCAGGGCGCGGCGCTGAACTCCCTCGCCGAGGACATCAAGAAGTTCCTGGCGCTGGGCACCGGCGGCGAGGAGCTGGCGAGCGCCCGCGAGCACCTCGCGAAGGCCGCCGTCGAGCTGGAGGCGATCGTCGGCCTGATGCTGACCGACCTCGCGGCCACCGAGCAGGACGTCAGGAACATCTACAAGGTGGGCCTCAACGCCACCCGCCTGCTGCTCGCCTCGGGCGACGTGATCGTCGGCTACCTGCTGCTCAAGGGCGCGGCCGTGGCCGCCGAGAAGCTGGAGACGGCGTCCGGCAAGGACAAGCCCTTCTACACCGGCAAGATCGCGGCGGCGAAGTTCTTCGCGGCCAACGTGCTGCCCGGCGTCACCCTGGCCCGCAAGGTCGCGGCCGACGTCGACCTCGACCTGATGGAGCTGGACGAGGCCGCTTTCTGACCCTCCCGGCCGACCCGGTCCGCCGCGGTGGCCCGCTCCCTCTCCGGGGGAGCGGGCCACCGTACGTCGTTAAGGTGAAGCACATGAGCGAACCCTCCCGCTTCGATCGCGGCCACACCGACGACCTGATGTCCTTCCTCGCGGCCGGCCCCACGCCGTACCACGCCGTGGCGAGCGCCGCCGCACGGCTGGAGAAGGCCGGTTTCCGGCAGGTCGCCGAGACGGACGCCTGGGACGGCACTGCCGGTGGCAAGTTCGTGCTGCGCGGCGGCGCGATCATCGCCTGGTACGTCCCGGAGGGCGCCGCGCCCCACACGCCGTTCCGGATCGTCGGCGCCCACACCGACTCCCCCAACCTGCGCGTGAAGCCCCGCCCGGACACCGGGGCGCACGGCTTCCGCCAGGTCGCCGTGGAGATCTACGGCGGGCCGCTCATGAACTCCTGGCTCGACCGGGACCTGGGCCTGGCCGGCCGGCTCAGCCTGCGCGACGGCTCCACCCGCCTCGTCGACGTGAACCGGCCGCTGCTGCGGGTGCCCCAACTCGCCATCCACCTCGACCGTTCGGTCAGCAGCGAGGGTCTCAAGCTCGACAAGCAGCGCCACCTCCAGCCGATCTGGGGCCTCGGCGACGACGTCCGTGACGGCGACCTGATCGCCTTCCTGGAGCAGGAGTCGGGCCTGCCGGCCGGCTCGGTCACCGGCTGGGACCTGATGACCTACACCGTCGAACCGCCCGCCTACCTGGGCCGCGACCAGGACCTGATGGCCGGCCCCCGGATGGACAACCTGCTCTCCGTGCACGCCGGTACGGCGGCGCTGGCGGCCGTGGCGACGGGCGGCGCCGACCTGCCCTGCATTCCCGTCCTCGCCGCCTTCGACCACGAGGAGACCGGCTCCCAGTCCGACACCGGCGCGGACGGCCCGCTGCTCGGGAGCGTGATGGAGCGCTCGGTGCTGGCGCGCGGCGGGTCGTTCGAGGACCGGGCGAGAGCCTTCGCGGGCAGCGTCTGCCTCTCCTCCGACACCGGTCACGCCGTCCACCCCAACTACGCGGAGCGGCACGACCCGACCCACCACCCCCGTCTCAACGGCGGCCCGATCCTCAAGGTCAACGTCAACAACCGCTATGCCACGGACGGTTCGGGCCGGGCGGTGTTCGCCGCCGCCTGCGAGAAGGCCGGGGTTCCGTTCCAGACCTTCGTCTCGAACAACTCGATGCCCTGCGGCACCACGATCGGCCCGATCACCGCGGCCCGGCACGGCATCCGGACCGTCGACATCGGCGCGGCGATCCTCTCCATGCACAGCGCCCGCGAACTGTGCGGCGCCGACGACCCGTTCCTGCTGGCGAACGCGCTGGTGGCGTTCCTGGAGGGCTAGTTGGACATGGCCCGCCCGTCCCTGGGTACTCGGAGTGGACCGGAACCACCACCGAACCTGAAGGGAAGGCAACGCTCATGGGGCTCGGCGGGTGCATCATCCTCATCGCCGTGGGGGCCATCCTCACGTTCGCGACCGACTGGCACATGAACGGCGTCAACCTCGACGTCGTCGGCCTGATCCTGATGGCCGTCGGCATCATCGGCGTCGCCACGTTCAGCAGCATCGCAAACCGCCGGCGCGTCATGGTGCCGCCGACGACGACCGTGGTCGAGGAGGAACGGCACCATCACCACCGTGACGGATATGGCGACGGGTATGGCGTGTAACGGACGCCGCGCCACCCAGAGGGGCATTCCAGGCAGACATGAGCAATCCGTTACCGCGTTCGACTACCGGAATTGTGCAGATCTCGTGGAGACTTTCGATCACTGACGGGTCCGGAAGAGCGGCTTCCGGACCCGCCGAGGTCTTCACGGCAGCGGGTACCGACCAGGACGCGCCGTCCTGATCCCGGCCCCCACCGGGCAGGAACGTATCTCCGCCGCGATCGACGGCCTCGGGGAGCGGACCCGGCGCCCCGGCCTGATCGTCGTCGTCACGGACGACTGCACCGACGACGCCGGTTCCCAGTTCCCCGCGCTCCTTCAGGGGCGCTGATCCATCCCGGCGAGAACCAGCGGAAGCCGGTCCACCCCGCCCTCCGTGACGCGCACCGGCACGCCCCAGTCCTGCTGGTGCACATGGCAGGCCGGGTATTCGTTGGCCTCGTCGTCGTCGCAGGACGCGGCCATCGCCGAGACATGCAGGACGCCTTCCGGTACGGCCGGGTTCAGGTCCAGCTCTCTCGACAGGTCGGTGTCGGCGCCCTCGCCCTTGAGCAGCAGCTCCGGCGGGGTCGAGGAGACCAGCAGCCGGGTCGACGGGCCGTACCGCGTGTCCAGCTTCTGGCCCGCCGGGGCCTGGAAGACCACGTCCAGCCGGAGCCTGCCCGGAGCCACCTCGGTCGCCGCGCGCCGGGTGCGGTGGGCGACCGACTCCACCCGGACCGCCTCCTCGGGGAGCCGCAGCCGGGTCAGCCGGTGGCGGGCCGACTCGACCACCACGATCTCGTCGCCGGCCAGCACCGCGTCGCTCGGCTCCCGCAGGTCCGTCGCCAGAGTGGTGACCTCGCCGGTCGCCGGGTCGTAGCGGCGCAGCGCGTGGTTGTAGGTGTCGGAGACCGCGACCGAGCCGTCGGGCAGGGCCGTGACGCCCAGCGGGTGCTGGAGGAGTGCCTGCCCGGCGGCGCCGTCCCGGTGGCCGAAGTCGAAGAGGCCGGTGCCGACGGCCGTGTGGACGTGCCCGTCCGGGTCGATCCAGCGCAGGGCGCTGGTCTCGGAGTCGGCGAGCCAGAGGCGGTCGGCGGTGGCCGCGAGGCCGGACGGCTGCGCGAACCACGCCTCGGCGGCCGGCCCGTCGACCAGCCCCTCGTTGGTGGTGCCGGCGGCGACCGCGACCGTCCCGGTCTCCGGATCGTACGTCCACAGCTGGTGGACGCCGGCCATGGCGATCCACACCTTGCCGCCGAAGACCGCCACGTCCCACGGGGAGGACAGGTCGATCTCGCGGGCCGGGCCGGAGGTCGGGGAGCCCTGCCACCACTGGCGGCCGGTGCCCGCGAGGGTGCTCACCTCACCGGTGACCGGGTCGAGGCGGCGCAGGGCGTGGTTGACGGTGTCGGCGACGACCACCGAGCCGTCGTCGAGGAGTGCGAGGCCCTGCGGCTCGCTGAAGGAGGCGTCGGCCGCCGTGCCGTCGGAGAAACCGCGCGTGCCCGAGCCGATCCGCCGCAGGACGGTCTCCGCGTCCTCGGCCAGCTCCACCAGCTGGTGCCGGGTGGTGTCGCTGACCAGGAAGGTCCCCGAGGGCAGCAGCAGGGCCTTGCCGGGGAAGCGCAGGGCGGTCGGCTCGGGCTCCGGCGCCACGTAGGGGCCGTCGCCGCGACGCAGGGTGCCCTTCGCCTCGTGCTCCGCCTCCAGCTCCTCGACCAGCCGCGCGATGGCGTGCGCGTGCCCCTCGCCGGCGTGCTGGGCGACGACGTACCCCTCCGGGTCGATCACGACCAGCGTCGGCCAGGCCCGGACCGCGTACTGCTTCCAGGTGGCGAGCTCCGGGTCGTCCAGCACCGGGTGCTCCACGCCGTACCGCTCCACGGCGTCGGCGACCGCCTGGTGCTCGGCCTCGTGCACGAACTTGGGCGAGTGCACCCCGATGATCACCACGGTGTCCCGGTGCCGCTCCTCCAGCTCCCGCAGCTCGTCGAGGACGTGCAGGCAGTTGATGCAGCAGAAGGTCCAGAAGTCCAGGACGACGATGCGTCCTCGCAGGTCAGCGAGGGTGTACTGCTTGTCGCCTGTGTTCAGCCAGCCGCCCTTGCCGACCAGCTCGGGGGCGCGGACGCGTACGCGTTTTGCCATGGTTCAAACCAACCACACGCGCGCGTGGCGCTATTCCCCACCGATGTCGACCAGCCGGACGAGCAGGAGCCGCCTCGCGGGAACGAACCGACGCCCGCGGTCGGGCGCCCTGGTGACCCGGCCTCGCTCCACGGCCGGAGTCCACGGCCCGGTCAGGTGAGGACGTGTCCGGTCGTCGCGTCCACGTGGCCGGGAACCTCGTCGTGCCGATCGCCCACCGTGAGGGTTCCGGTGGGCTCGAAGAGCAGGATCTCGGTGGGCACACGCGCGTACGGCTTGTGCTCGGTGCCCCTGGGGACGGTGAAGACCGAGCCCTTCGGGAGGACGACCGTGCGCTCGCCGGCCGGCTCCCGCAGGGCGATGTGCAGTTCGCCCTCCAGGACCAGGAAGAACTCGTCGGTGTGGTCGTGCACGTGCCAGAGGTGCTCGCCCCCGACCTTGGCGACGCGGACGTCGTAGTCGTTGACGGCGGTGACGATGCGGGGGCTCCACAGCTCGTCGAAGGAGGCGAGGGCCTGGCCGAGGGAGACGGGTTCGCTGGTCATGGCAGTCATCCTGAGGCTTCGGCCGACGTCTGCGTGAGTGCTAGAAATGGCATATGGCGCAAGGATCCTCTCAGCCGACCCGGTCGACTCACCGGGTGGCCGTGATCGTCGATGCGGGCACCAATCCGTTCGAGGTCGGGGTCGCCACCGAGTTGTTCGGGCTGCCGCGGCCCGAGCTGGGGATGTCCGTCCCGCCGTACGAGGTGACGCTCTGCGCGCCCAGCCCCGAGGTGCGCATGAACCACGGCTTCTTCACGCTCAGCGGGGTGGCGGGGCTGGAGGCCGTGGACGAGGCGGACACGCTCGTCGTACCGGGACGGCCCGACAACGTCGTACCGCGCGGTGCCGACGTTCTCGACGCCGTCCGGCGCGCACACGCGCGTGGGGTACGGATCGTGAGTTTCTGCACCGGGACCTTCGCGCTCGCCGAGGCCGGGCTGCTGGACGGACGGCCGGCCACCACGCACTGGCGCTGGGCGGACGCCTTCCGGGAACTGCATCCCCGGGTGCTGCTCCGGCCGGACGTGCTCTTCGTCGACGACGGCGACCTGCTCACCGCCTCGGGCAGCGCGGCCGCGCTCGACCTGGGGCTGCACGTCTGGCGGCAGGACCACGGCGCCGAGATCGCCAACGCGGTGTCCCGACGGCTGGTGTTCGCCTCGCACCGGGACGGCGGACAGCGGCAGTTCGTGGAACGGCCGGTGCCCGAGGTGCCGGACGAATCGCTCGGCCCGCTGCTGGCCTGGGCGCAGGAGCGGCTCGGACAGCCGCTGACCGTGACGGACCTCGCCGCGCGGGCCGCCGTCTCCCCCGCCACCCTGTACCGCCGGTTCCGCGCCCAGCTGGGCACCACCCCGCTGGCCTGGCTGACGGGGGAGCGGGTGGCCCTCGCCTGCCGGCTGATCGAGCGTGGGGAGGAACGGCTGGACGTGGTGGCGGCGCGCAGCGGGCTCGGCACCGCGGCCAACCTGCGGGCGCGCTTGCGGCGCGGGACGGGACTCAGCCCGTCGGACTACCGTCGGCGTTTCGGGCCGGTGGGGCGGGAAGGGGTACGGGTATGAGATTCCTGGTACGCGACCGGCTCCTCGGCTTCGGTGAGGACTACTGGATCGAGGACGAGCGCGGCGACAAGGTCTTCCTCGTCGACGGCAAGGCCATGCGGGTGCGCGACACGTTCGAGCTGAAGGACCGGCACGGGCGCGTACTCGTCGACTTCCACCAGAAGATGTTCGCCCTGCGCGACACCATGGTGATCGAACGCGAGGGTGAGCCCCTGGCCACCATCCGGCGCAAGCGGCTGTCGCTGCTGCGCAACCACTACCGGGTCCACCTGGTCGACGGCACCGAACTCGACGTCAGCGGCAAGATCCTCGACCGCGAGTTCGCCGTCGAGTACGACGGTGAACTGCTCGCCGTGATCTCCCGGCGCTGGCTGCACGTACGGGAGACCTACGGCGTCGACGTCGTACGGGACGACGCGGACCCGGCGCTGCTGATCGCGGTGGCGGTGTGCGTGATCCACCTGGCGGACAAGGAGCGGGACGGGGACTAGTGCCGCGGCAGGCAACGTTTGCCCGTCAAGGAGCGGCGTCCGGTGCGTGCTCTCGGCGTCCCGGCCGGAAGTCCTCGTACTGGATGTACTTGGGCTTTCGGCCGGTGCGGCGAGAGTGCGTGCCGGGCGTCGTGGACGGGGCGAACGTTGCCTGTTGCGGCACTAGGGGCTAACGGTGGCGCGGGGGGTCCAGGCCGAGGATGCGGTCCTTGAGGGCCGGGAACTGTTCGCGGGTCGCGGCGACCCGGGCCGGGTCGAGGTCGACGGTGAGGATCTCCTCGCCGGCGCCCGCCTCGGCCAGCACCTCGCCCCACGGATCGACCACGATCGAGTGACCGGCCTGCGGAACCCCGGCGTGCGTCCCGGCCGTTCCACACGCGAGCACGAACGCCTGGTTCTCGACCGCCCGCGCCTGGGCCAGCAGCGTCCAGTGCGCGCGTCGCCGCTCGGGCCAGCCCGCCGAGACCACCAGTGTCTCGGCGCCGGCGTCGACGAGTCCGCGGAAGAGTTCGGGGAAACGGAGGTCATAGCAGGTGGCCACGCCGACTGTGGTCCCGGGCAGCCGGACCGTCACCAGCTCCCGTCCCGCGCCCATCAGCACTGCCTCGCCCTTGTCGAAGCCGAAGCGGTGGATCTTGCGGTAGGCCGCGGCCAGCTCACCGGAGGGGGAGAAGACGAGAGCCGTGTTGTAGAGGGGGCCGTCGGGGTCCCGCTCGGGAATCGAGCCGGCGTGCAGCCAGACGCCCGCGTCGCTCGCCGCCTTCGCCATCGCCTCGTACGTCGGGCCTTCGAGCGGCTCGGCCTCCGTGGCGAACTCCTCGTAGGCGAACGCGCCCGTCGTCCACAGCTCGGGCAGTACGACGAGATCGGCGCCCGCCTGCTCGCGCACCAGTGCGGTCACGCGCTGCCGACGAGATTCGACCGATTCGCCCTCGTTTACATCGATCTGGATGAGCGAGGCGCGCACACTACCACCGTCCTGGCATTCGAGCCGTCCACACGGGCCTACGATCGTCACACGAAAGCACTGCCGGGGTGCCTCACAGCAGCGTAACTTAGCGTTTCAAGACACCCGCCGACAGCAGCCACCTCCCGCTGGCAGCGCCGCCATCACCTGCCCGAGTACCGACCGCCGAGGGGTCCCGTTCCGTGAGTCTCCATCCCACCCTCCAGCCCTACGCCGACGCCTGGACCCACTCCATCGAAGCGATATCCGAGCTGGTGACGCCGCTTGTCGAGGGCGAGTGGAACCGGCGGACCCCGTGCCCGGGCTGGTCGGTGCGGGACGTGGTCTCCCACGTCATCGGCCTGGACTGCGAGATGCTCGGCGACCCGCGCCCCATCCACACCCTGCCGCGCGACCTCTTCCACGTCACCAACGACCAGCAGCGCTACATGGAGATGCAGGTCGACGTCCGCCGTCACCACACCGCGCCGGAGATGACCTCCGAGCTGGAGTACGTGATCATCCGCCGCAACCGCCAGCTGCGGAACGAGTCGCGGGACCCGGGCGCCAAGGTCCGTGGCCCGCTCGGCAGCGAGCTCACCCTCGAGGAGTCGATGCGCGGCCACGCGTTCAACGTGTGGGTGCACGAGCAGGATCTGCGGGCCGCTCTCGGACGCCCCGGCAACCTCGACTCCCCCGGCGCGCACATCGCCCGTGACGTGCTGCTCGGCGAGCTGCCCGCCGTGGTCGCCGAGAAGGCGAACGCGCCGCGCAGTTCGGCGGTCGTGCTGGACGTGCACGGCCCCGTCGAGTTCATGCGCACCATCCGCGTCGACATCCAGGGCCGCGGCACCCTCGAAACCGCCCCCGCCCTCGGCCCCGCCGCCACCTTCACCCTCGACTGGGAGACCTACGTCCGCCTGGCCTGCGGCCGCACCACCCCGGAGGCGGTCGCGGACCGGGTGAAGGCGGAGGGCGAACCGGAGCTGACGGCGGCGATCCTGCGCAACTTCGCGGTCACGCAGTAGCGGGGGGCCGCGGTAAATCGGTGTTCCGGGCCGGTCACCGGGACCTACCGTGCCCGGCATGACAGTCGCCTCCGCACCGCATGACGACCTCCCGCCCCGGCTCACCCGGCTCACCTTCCACGGCCCGCTCTCCGAGGCTCGTGCGACCGGGATGGTCCGGCGCCTCGCCGCGACCCGACCCTCCACCGTGCTGGACGTCGGCTGCGGCTGGGGTGAGTTGATGCTGCGCCTGCTGGACGCGCTGCCACAGGCACAGGGGCTCGGGGTGGATCTGCGGGAGGAGGACCTCCGGCGCGGGCGGCGCAACGCCAGGGCGCGGGGGCTCACGGAGCGGGTGCGGTTCGTCCGGGAGTCCGCCGTGGAGACCCGGCGCGGCCCGGCCGACGTGGTGCTCTGCCTCGGGGCGAGCCAGGCGCTGGGCGACGGTCCCGGGCCGGCCCTGCGGGAGCTGCGGCGACTGGTGGCCGACGGCGGGCGGGTCCTGCTCGGCGAGGGTTTCTGGCAGCGCCCGCCGACCGAGGCGGAGCTGGCCGGAATGTGGCCCGGCGCCTCGGCCGGCGACCACCACGACCTGGCCACCCTGGCCGACCTCGCGGTGGCCGCCGGCTTCCGCCCTGAGTGGATCGAGACGGCGAGCCTCGACGAGTGGGAGGAGTTCGAGTCGGCCTACCAGGCGGACACGGAGGTGTGGCTCGCGGCCAACCCCGCCCACCCCCTGGCGACGGAGACCCAGGCCCGCCTGGACACCCACCGCGCGGCCTGGCTGACCTACCGAGGCGTCCTGGGACTGGCCTACCTGACCCTGGTACCGACGACGGCTTGATCCCGCACGGGCCGGCCGCACGGGGAAGACCGTACGAGAAAAGCGGCATGCGCGACGGCCCCACAGGTCGCCGAGCCTCTCCGCCGACGGCGACGTCAGGCGGGCACGTGCACCGTCTCCACCCGGCTCGCCACCAGCCGTTCCCGCTCCCGCCGGACCGCTCGTCCCCGCAATCGCAGGATCTGGCTCACCCCCAGCGCCTGCAGCACGAACACGCACGAGAAGGCCACCGCGTAGTCGTCACCGGTGGCATCCAGCAGCACCCCCACCGCGAACAGCGTCGTCATCGAGGCCGTGAAACCACCCATGTTGGTGATCCCGGACGCGGTCCCCTGTCGCTCGGGCGGGTTGGCGGGCCGCGCGAAGTCGAAGCCGATCATCGAGGCCGGCCCGCACGCGCCCAGCACCGCACACAGCACCACCAGCAGCCACATCGGCGCACGGTCGGCCGGGTACACCAGCGTCGCCGCCCACACCACGGCCGTCGCCCCGACCGTGCCCAGCACCAGCGGCAGCCGCGCCGCGTGGTGGCGGGCGATGATCTGGCCGTAGACGAGGCCGATCACCATGTTGGAGAGGACGACCAGGGTCAGCAGTTCACCGGCGGTGGCGCGGGACAGGCCCTGCGCCTGGACCAGGAACGGCAGCCCCCACAGCAGCAGGAACACCATCGCCGGGAACTGGGTGGTGAAGTGCACCCACAGCCCCAGCCGGGTCCCCGGCTCCCGCCAGGACGCGGCGATCTGCTTGCGGACGTACCCGGCCCCCTGGTGCGGGAAGGGCGCCGGCTCGTACCCCTCGGGGTGGTCCTTCAGGAGGCACAGGACGAGGACCAGCACGACCACACCGGCGAGCGAGCTGCCCGCGAACGCGGGGGTCCAGCCGACGCCGTGCAGCAGCCGGGCCAGGACCAGCGTGGAGACGAGGTTGCCCGCCATGCCGATGAGACCGGCCAGCTGGGCGACGAGCGGCCCGCGGCGGGCCGGGAACCAGCGGGTGCCGAGCCGCAGCACGCTGATGAACGTCATCGCGTCACCGCAGCCGAGCAGCGCGCGCGAGGCGAGCGCGGTGCCGTACGACGGGGAGAAGGCGAAGCCCAGCTGCCCGGCGGTGAACAGCACGGCGCCGATGGACAGGACCTTCTTCGTGCCGAGGCGGTCGACCAGCAGGCCGACGGGTATCTGCATGCCGGCGTAGACCAGCAGCTGAAGTATGGAGAACGTGGACAGCGCCGAGGCGCCCACGTGGAAGCGGTCCGCCGCGTCGAGGCCGGCGACCCCGAGGGACGTACGGAAGATGACGGCGACGAAGTAGACCGAGACGCCTATGCTCCAGATCACCACGGCCCGCCGGCCGCCCGGCGGATCACCGGGCAGCGACACGCTGTCGCGGCTCATCGGACCTCACCCCGCGCCAGGTGCGCGAACCAGTCGACGTGCCGGTGCACGAGACCGACCGCATGCTCGGCGTCCCCGGCGCGCAGCGCGTCCAGGATCTCCTCGTGCTCGGTCAGCGACTTGGCGACGCGGTCGGGGTGCGCGTGCATGATCGCGACGCCCATCCGCAGCTGGCGGTCGCGCAGCTGGTCGTAGAGGCGGGAGAGGATCTCGTTGCCCCCGTCACGGACGATCGCCGCGTGGAAGCAGCGGTCGGTGACGGCCGCGGCGGCCAGGTCGCCCGCGGCGGCTTCGGTCTTCTGCCGGTCGAGCAGTTCCTCGAGCCGGGCCACCAGCCCCGCCGACGCCGGTACGGCCTTGCGCACGGCGTGCTCCTCGACCAGCATCCGGGTCTCCACCACGTCCGCGATCTCCTGCGCGGAGACCGGCAGCACCATGGCGCCCTTCTTCGGGTAGAGCTTGATCAGACCCTCTACCTCCAGCCGCAGCAGCGCCTCCCGTACCGGGGTGCGGGAGACTCCGACGGCCTCGGCGAGCTCGCCCTCGGTGAGGAGCGTGCCGCCTTCGTAGTGGCGGTCCAGGACGCCTTGCTTGACATGGGAGTACACGCGGTCGGCGGCGGGGGGCTGCTTGACGGCCAGGCTCATGCCTACAGCTTAGATACAACACGTACGCAAGCGGCACGGTCGTCCACCATCCGGACGTGATCTAAATCGCTCTCAGCGGCTGCACAACCATCTGTGCTACTTACGTGTCACACACGTGCGGCCCCATTCGCTTCGGCACCCCCAACTCGGCCGCACGCCAGGGGCATTACGACTCGACTCGACTCGGGGTATTTCAGTTGATTACCGGTATTAAGGGCACTCGCCTCCGCAAGGCCGTCGCCATCGCCGTCACCTCCGGCGCGATGCTTGCGACCGGGGCCCTCACCGCGGCGCCCGCGCAGGCCGTCACCACGCCCTCGATCGTGGCCAAGGGCGGCTTCATCATGAACAACGCGAACGCCAAGACGCTGTACACCAAGGCGGCGGACACCAAGCTGTCGACCGGTTCGACCACGAAGGTCATGACCGCCAAGGTCGTGCTCGCGCAGTCGAACCTGAACCTCGACAAGAAGGTCACGATCCAGAAGGCGTACAGCGACTACGTCGTCGCCAACAACGCCTCCCAGGCGCACCTGATCGTCGGCGACAAGGTCACCGTCCGCCAGCTGCTCTACGGGCTGATGCTGCCCTCCGGCTGCGACGCCGCCTACGCGCTCGCCGACACGTACGGATCGGGCACCACCCGCGCCAAGCGCGTCGCCAACTTCATCTCCAAGATGAACACCGCCGCGAAGAACCTGGGGCTGACCCACACCCACTTCGACTCCTTCGACGGCATCGGCAACGGCAACAACTACTCGACACCGCGCGACCTGACGAAGATCGCCAGCAGCGCGATGAAGAACTCCACGTTCCGCACGGTCGTCAAGACGAAGTCCTACACCGCGAAGACGATCACCAAGACCAATTCCACCCGCACCATGGGTGCCTGGACCAACACCAACACGCTGCTCAGCAGCTACAGCGGCGCCATCGGCATCAAGACCGGCTCCGGCCCCGAGGCCAAGTACTGCCTGGTCTTCGCCGCGACCCGGAACGGCAAGACGGTCATCGGCACCGTCCTCGCCTCCTCCTCGATCACCCAGCGCGCGACGGACGCCACGAAGCTCCTGAACTACGGCTTCACGAAGATCTGACCCACCTGGCACCAAGCCGACGAAGGCCCGCCGCACCCCGTGCGGCGGGCCTTTTGCCATACCCGGACGACCTCGCGCAGCAGAACTCGCGCTCTTCCCTCGCATTCATGAACATCGAGGTATTTGCCTGGCATATTTGATTTTCTCTGCCCTGGGTTCCGCAGCGGAGGTGGTTCACATGAACGAACCCGACAAGAAGGCGAAGCCCGCCGGCCGCCACGAGGCCATCGACATCAGCGACTTCGTGTACGCGGCGACCGGAGCGCGAGTACGACGGCTGACCATGCCGGACGGGAGGCACTGGTTTCCGGCGGTGGACGTGTGCAAGGAACTGGGGGAGTGTCTCCGTCTGCTGCGCAAGCACACCTGTATCCACTCGCGGGGTGGGACGGAGGACGGGGCACCGGTCTACGTGCTCAACCAGCCCTGAGAGAGGTGAAGGAACGAGAGTGGGCGGTTGCAATCCGAACTTGCGGCCGCCCGCTCTCAGCTTATGCCGCTCAGGTTGAGAGTGTGCCGAGACCGTGAGCAGAACTTACGCTCTCAGCGTTTACGCAGGTCAAAGAAGGGCGAGACCATGACTGGAAGTCACGGTCACGCCCTTCTCCCGCTTCTCGTCGGCTCTCAGCCCCAGGTGATCAACCGCTTCGGCTGCTCCAGGATCGCCGCGATGTCCGCCAGGACCTTGGAGCCCAGCTCGCCGTCGACCAGGCGGTGGTCGAAGCTCAGTGCCAGCGTGGTGACCTGGCGCGGCTTCACCTTGCCCTTGTGGACCCACGGCTGGAGCTTGATCGCGCCGACGGCGAGGATCGCCGCCTCGCCCGGATTCAGGATCGGCGTGCCCGTGTCGATGCCGAAGACGCCGACGTTGGTGATGGTCACCGTGCCGCCCTGCATCGCGGCGGGTGACGTCTTGCCGTCCCTGGCCGTCCCGACCAGCTCACCGAGCGCCTCCGCCAGTTGCGGGAGCGTCTTGTCCTGGGCGTCCTTGATGTTCGGCACGATCAGGCCGCGCGGGGTGGCCGCGGCGATGCCCAGGTTGACGTAGTGCTTGAGCACGATCTCCTGGTTCGCCTCGTCCCAGGACGCGTTGATGTCCGGGTTGCGCCTGATGGCGACCAGCAGCGCCTTCGCGATGAGGAGGAGGGGGTTGACCCGGAGGCCCTGCAGGTCCTTGTCCTGCTTCAGCTCCTCCACCAGCCTCATCGTGCGGGTCACGTCCACCGTCACGAACTCCGTGACGTGCGGGGCCGTGAACGCCGAGCCCACCATCGCCGCCGCGGTCGCCCTGCGGACGCCCTTGATGGGGATCCGGGTCTCGCGGACCGTGTCGTACGAGGCGGCAGGGGCCGCGGGAGCGGCAGGGGTCACCGGGGCGGTCGCCACCACCGGCTCCGGCGCCGCCACCGCCGCGTGCACGTCGTCACGCGTGATGATGCCGTCCGGGCCGGACGGGACCACCGTGGCCAGGTCGACGCCCAGGTCCTTCGCCAGCTTGCGCACCGGCGGCTTGGCCAGCGGACGGGGGCGTTCCTCGACGGGGGCCGGGGCGGGAGCAGGGCCGTGGCCGTTCAGTTCCTGCTGGACGGCGGCCTGGACCGCCGCCTCGGCGGCGGTGGTCTCCGGGCCCTTGCGCGGGCGGCGCTTGGTGGAGGAGGCCGCCACGCCGTAGCCGACGAGGACCGGCTGGCGGCCCTCCGGCTTCTCCTCGGGCTCCGGAGCCGGGGCCGGGGCCGCGGCGGGCTCGTCGGCCGGCGCTCCGCCGGACACGTCCACCGCGATGATCGCGGTGCCCACGTCCACCGTGGTGCCCTCGGCGAAGCGCAGCTCGCGGACCACGCCGTCGTAGGGGATGGGGAGTTCGACGGCCGCCTTCGCGGTCTCGACCTCGCACACCACCTGGCCGTCGGTGACCGTGTCGCCGGGCTGGACGTACCACTTGAGGATCTCCGCCTCGGTGAGCCCCTCGCCCACGTCCGGCATCTTGAACTCGCGTACGGACGCTTCCGTCATCGTCGTCACGACCCTCTCCTCAGTACGCCAGGGCACGGTCGACGGCGTCGAGCACCCGGTCCAGGCCCGGAAGGTACTCCTCCTCCAGGCGGGCCGGCGGGTAGGGGGCGTGGTAGCCGCCGACCCTGAGGACCGGGGCCTCCAGGTGGTAGAAGCAGCGCTCGGTGATGCGGGCGGCGATCTCCGCGCCCGAACCGAAGAACACCGGTGCCTCGTGGACCACGACCAGGCGGCGGGTCTTCTCGACCGAGGCCTGGACCGAGTCGAAGTCCAGCGGGGAGACGGACCGCAGGTCCAGGACCTCCAGGGACTTGCCCTCCTCGGCGGCCGCGTCGGCGGCCTCCTGGCAGAGCTTCACCATCGGGCCGTAGGCGACGAGGGTCAGGTCCGTGCCCTCGCGGACCACGCGGGCCTTGTGCAGCGGACCGGGGATGGCCTCGGTGTTGACCTCGCTCTTGTCCCAGTAGCGGCGCTTGGGTTCGAAGAAGATCACCGGGTCGTCGCTCTGGATGGCCTGCTGCATCATCCAGTAGGCGTCCGAGGAGTTGGACGGGGAGACGATCTTGAGTCCGGCCACGTGCGCGAAGAGCGCCTCGGGGGACTCGGAGTGGTGCTCGACCGCGCCGATGCCGCCGCCGTAGGGGATGCGGACGACGACCGGCATCTTGACCTTGCCCAGCGAGCGGGCGTGCATCTTCGCGAGCTGGGTGACGATCTGGTCGTACGCCGGGAAGACGAAGCCGTCGAACTGGATCTCCACCACCGGGCGGTAGCCGCGCAGGGCGAGGCCGATCGCGGTGCCGACGATGCCGGACTCGGCGAGGGGGGTGTCGATGACGCGGCTCTCGCCGAAGTCCTTCTGCAGGCCGTCGGTGACCCGGAAGACACCGCCGAGCTTGCCGACGTCCTCGCCCATGACGAGGACCTTGGGGTCCGACTCCAGGGCGCGGCGCAGCGACTCGTTGATCGCCTTGGCCAGAGCCATCTTTTCCGCTGCCATGGTCAGACCCCCTCTACGTCCGCGAACGACGCCTGGTAGGCGGCGAACTGGGCTCGCTCCTCGTCGACGAGCGCGTGCCCGTCGGCGTACACGTTCTCGAAGACGGCGAAGTTGTCCGGGTCCGGCATGGCCCGTACCGCTTCGCGCACTCGCCTGCCCAACGCCTCGGACTCGGCCTCGAGTTCCGCGAAGAATCCCTCGTCCGCGTGGTGTGCGGCCTCCAGGTACCGGCGCAGGCGCAGGATCGGGTCCTTGGCCTCCCAGGCCTCACGCTCCTCGTCGGCCCGGTACTTGGTCGGGTCGTCGGAGGTGGTGTGGGCGCCCATCCGGTAGGTGAAGGCCTCGACGAGCGTCGGGCCCTCGCCGCTGCGGGCCCGCTCCAGCGCCCACTTGGTGACCGCGAGGCAGGCCAGCACGTCGTTGCCGTCGACCCGGACGCCGGGGAAGCCGAAGCCCTGGGCGCGCTGGTAGAGCGGGACGCGGGTCTGCTTCTCGGTGGGCTCGGAGATCGCCCACTGGTTGTTCTGGCAGAAGAACACCACCGGGGCGTTGTAGACCGCGGCGAAGGTGAACGATTCGGCGACGTCGCCCTGGCTGGAGGCGCCGTCGCCGAAGTAGGCGATGACCGCCGAGTCCGCGCCGTCCTTGGCGACGCCCATCGCGTAGCCGGTGGCGTGCAGCGTCTGGGAGCCGATGACGATCGTGTAGAGGTGGAAGTTGTTGCTGTTGGGGTCCCAGCCGCCGTGGTTGACGCCGCGGAACATGCCCAGCAGGTTGGTCGGGTCGACCCCTCGGCACCAGGCGACGCCGTGCTCGCGGTAGGTCGGGAAGACGTAGTCGTCCTCGCGGGTGGCCCGCCCGGAGCCGATCTGGGCGGCCTCCTGGCCGAGCAGGGACGCCCACAGGCCCAGTTCGCCCTGTCGCTGCAGGGCGGTGGCCTCGGCGTCGAAGCGGCGGGTGAGCACCATGTCGCGGTACAGACCGCGCAGCTCCTCGGGGGTGATCCCGGCGACGTACGCGTCGTACTCGGCGTTCTTGACCCGCTTGCCCTCGGGGGTCAGCAGCTGCACGAGCTCGGGTTCGGTGCTCTTCTTCGTGGTGGTGCGGCTGGTGGTGCGCTTGGTGCCGGTCTTGCTGCCGGTGGTACCGGCCTTGCCTGCGGCGCTGCGTCGCGGTGTGCCCGCGGCACTGCTGTCCACGCTCACGTGTGCTCCTCCGTCGGTCCGGCCCCCGGGGTTGCCGGGTGAACCAGTGCGGCTCACCTGCTTCCGACACCCGTGGCACGGGGTGTGTGCCACTCGGCCGGGAACAGGCGTGACAGGTGCCCCGGCGAGCGCCCTGCAAGATGCACGTTACCCAGTGCTCCACATTTCTGTGAAACCCCTCCTGACCTGCGTTTTTGCTTGGAAATCCAAGTATTTTCCGCTTGGGTTCCCAAGGAGGTCGACGCGGGCCGGAAGGTTGCTGGTCAGAGCCTTGCAGGAGGCCGGAGCTACGGCACGTTATCCCGCCGGCCGGGGCTGCGGGAAGACGTCGAGGTGTCTGGTCTGCTCACCGATGGCCGGGCGCGCGCCGGGTGCGGCGCCGCGACCCTACGCCCCGCGCCACGCCTCGGGAGGCCGCCTTTCGCACTTGCATTCGCAGCGGTCCACCACATGACCGAAAGCGACCGTCGGCGACTGCCTGTGACAACGCCCAGCTCACGGCTCTGCCGCTTGCCCTAGCATCTGGCGCGTGCCGCGCTCATGTGTACCACCCCTCGTGCCTCACGCGCCCCCTCTGGGCGCCCTGCTCCGGCGGTACGCCGCCGGTTCCGCGCTCGCCTGCGAACCGGTCGAACAGGGTCTGCTCAACCGCGGCTACCGCCTCTGCACGACCCGCGGCCGCTACTTCCTGAAGCACCACTTCGACCCCGACACCGCCGACCCGGCCGCCATCGAGCGGCGTCATCTGGCCACCCTGCGGCTGGCCGCCCTCGGCGTCCCGGTCGCCCCGCCCCTCGCCGACCGCGACGGCCGAACGGTCGCCGTCGTCGGCGGCCACGCCTACGCGCTGCACCCCTGGATCGACGGCCGGCACCGGCACGGCGGACAGCTCACGCGCGGGGAATGCGCGCGACTCGGCGCACTCCTCGGCGCCGTGCACGCCTGCCTGGAGCGCGTGATGCCGCCGAAGGGGCGCACCCGCCCGGCCACCAGCCCGCATCCCGTCGAGAGCGCCGACCCCTTCGACACCTACGCGCTCATCGACGACCTGCTCGCCCACGTCAGCCGGCACCGCCCCGCCGACGCCTTCGACGAACTCGCCCGCCACCGGCTGCTCGAACGCCGCGCCCTCCTGGAGCAGCACGCCGCCCGCCGCCCCCCGCGCGGCGCCTCGGTGGGCTGGGTGCACGGCGACTTCCACCCGTTCAACCTGCTCTACAAGGACGACGAGCCCGCCGCGATCGTCGACTGGGACCGGCTCGGCGTGCAGCCCCGCGCGGAGGAGGCCGTCCGCGCCGCCGCGATCTTCTTCGTGCGCCCGGCGGGGGCGCTCGACCTGCGTAAGGTGCGGGCGTACGCGCGCGCGTACCGGCGCGCGGCCGGAGCCACGCCCTCGGAGCTCGCGGCGGCCGTGCACCGCGTGTGGTGGGAGCGGCTCAACGACTTCTGGATGCTGCGCTGGCACTACGAGCGCGGCGACACCCGCGCGGACCCCCAGTTCCCGGCCGCCTCGGCGCTCGCCGTGTGGTGGACCGGGGAGTACGACGCGGTGTGCGACGCGTTCGTGCGGTAGCCGCCGCCGGCAGCCGGTGGCGGCCGGTCAGCCGAGCGGCGTCGGTGTCCTTCAACCGCCGCCGACACCGGTGCCGGCGATCGTGCCGGCGTCGGTGCCGCCGTCGCCGCCCGCGCCTGTCGTGTCGGAGGGCTGCGTGTCCGGCGAGCTCTCGGTGTCGGTCGGCTGCGAGGCGCTCGCCGTGTCGCTCGGCTCGTCGGTCGGCTCGCTGCTCTGGGTCTGGGACTGGGTGTACGACGGGGTCTGCGACGGCGTGTAGTCCGAGTTGCCGCTGTTGCCCGAACCGCTGTGGTCGGTCGCCGTGTCCGTGGCCGTGTCGCTGGCCTCGTCCGACGGGCTGGAGCTGGGCGTCTCGTCCTTGGTGGTCTGCGAGGCGGTCGGGGACTGCGACGCACCGCTGCCGCCGCCGTCGCCACCACCGCCCTTGTTGAGCGCCAGGGCGACACCCGCCGCGATGGCGATCACCGCGAGGACGGCCAGGATCCACAGCCTGCCGCGGCCGCTGCCCTTGTTGCCGTGCCCCTCGAAACCGCCGTCGTCCCCGGCCCCGTAACCGCCCGGCAGGATCGGCTGCGGGATCTGCGTGGTCCCCGCGGTCGCCGGGTGCGGCATCGCGGTCGTACCGGCGAAGCCGGCCGCCGGGGTCTGCCGGCCGTCGTGCACCGTGACCGGGCCGGTGTTCCAGGTGCCGGTGTGGGCACCCTGGTCGTACAGCATCTGCAGGCCGTACTGGACCAGGCCGCGCATCTCCTCGGCGGTCTGGAAGCGGTCGTCGGGCTCTTTGGCGAGCGAGCGCATGACCAGCCCGTCCAGCTCCGGCGGGGCCGCGCCCTCGGAGGCCTGGGAGGGCGGCATCGGGATGTCCTGGACGTGCTGGTACACCACCGACAGCGGCGTCTCGCCGATGAACGGGGGCCGCAGGGCGAGGAGTTCGTAGAGCAGGCAGCCGGTGGCGTACAGGTCGGAGCGGTGGTCGACGGCCTTGCCGAGCGCCTGCTCCGGGGAGAGGTACTGGGGCGTGCCCATGACCATGCCGGTCTGCGTCATCGTCGTGGAGGCGCCGTGCAGCGCCCGGGCGATGCCGAAGTCCATCACCTTGACGGCGCCGTTGTGCGTGATGATCACGTTGGCGGGCTTGATGTCGCGGTGCACGATGCCGTGCTGGTGCGAGTAGGCCAGCGCGTCGAGGACACCGGAGACGATGATCAGGGCCTGCTCGGGGCCCGGGGCCTCGGCGTCGATCAGCAGGTCGCGGATGGTGCGGCCCTCGACCAGCTCCATCACGATGTACGGCACGGACTGGCCGCCGACCGCGTCCTCGCCGGAGTCGTACACCGCCACGATCGCGTGGTGGTTGAGCCCGGCGACCGACTGCGCCTCGCGCGTGAAGCGGGCCTTGGAGACCGGGTCCTCGGCGAGGTCGGCCCGGAGCAGCTTCACTGCCACGGTACGGCCGAGCCGTACGTCCTCGGCCGCGAACACCTCGGCCATGCCGCCCCGCCCGAGCCGGTGGGTCAGCCGGTACCGGCCGTCGCCGACCAGGCCCTGGTTGCCCCACATCTCCGGCGCGTCTGACATGCCGCCGCCAGTCGCCTCGGGGTCGGACGGGCCCTGGGCGCTGTGCGTCTGTGCCATCGGTCCTCGCCGTCGTTTCTGCCCGCGGTGCGCGCGGTGTTGTCACGGTCTCCGTCGGCCACGCTACAGCCTCCACGCAACCCGTCGGTCCGGGATCCGGCCCGTGGACGGACCGGCCATCAAACCCGTACCACTCGTCGTCGTGCAAATTCTGTGTACCGGACGTAGGGCACCTGTAACGCTCACGCAGCCGTTGATTCGCGTACGGTCACGGAACGGGCACCGCGCTTGACGTGTCGGTGCCCTCCGGCAGACTTGGCCGGGAATGGGACATTCGATCAACAAGGGTGCCCGAGTGCCGGGCGGGGGACGGGGAAAATGAGCCAGGACGGCACATACGGCCGTTACGCGGGGCGGGCTCTGGCCGGTGGCCGCTACCAGCTGCGCGACCTGCTCGGCGAGGGCGGCATGGCCTCCGTGCACCTGGCCTACGACTCGGTCCTCGACCGGCAGGTCGCGATCAAGACCCTGCACACCGAACTCGGCCGGGAACAGGCCTTCCGCGAGCGCTTCCGCCGCGAGGCCCAGGCAGTGGCCAAGCTCACGCACACCAACATCGTCTCCGTCTTCGACACCGGCGAGGACGCGCTCGACGGCTCGACGATGCCGTACATCGTCATGGAGTACGTCGAGGGCCGCCCGCTCGGCTCGGTCCTGGACGAGGACGTTCGGCAGTACGGCGCGATGCCCGCCGACAAGGCGCTGAAGATCACCGCCGACGTGCTGGCCGCGCTGGAGATCAGCCACGAGATGGGGCTGGTCCACCGCGACATCAAGCCCGGCAACGTGATGATGACCAAGCGCGGCGTCGTCAAGGTGATGGACTTCGGCATCGCCCGCGCGATGCAGTCCGGGGTCACCTCGATGACCCAGACCGGCATGGTCGTCGGCACCCCGCAGTACCTCTCCCCGGAGCAGGCGCTCGGCCGGGGCGTGGACGCGCGCTCCGATCTCTACTCGGTCGGCATCATGCTGTTCCAGCTGGTCACGGGGCGGCTGCCGTTCGATGCCGACTCCCCGCTGGCGATCGCCTACGCGCACGTCCAGGAGGAGCCGGTCGCTCCCTCCTCGGTCAACCGCGCCCTGCCGCCGGCCGTGGACGCACTGGTGGCGCGCGCGCTCAAGAAGAACCCGAACGAGCGCTTCCCGACCGCCGAGTCCATGCGCGACGAGTGCCTGCGGGTCGCCGCCTCGCTGCAGCCGGCCGCGCCGAGCATCGTCCCGGGCATCCCTCCGACGCAGAGCGGCTCCGGGGTCGGCTCCGCGGTGTTCCCGCCGGTCGGCCAGGCGACGCCGGCACCTCCCGGCCCGGTGCAGACGCCGTACCAGCCGGCCCCGGCCCCGCATCCCTACGGGGCGGGCGCCCCCGCACCCGCCTACGGCTATCCGCAGCAGGCGGGCTACCAGACCCCGGCCGGGTACGCCCAGCCGGCACCGTCGACCCCGCCGCCGTACGACATCACGCCCCAGGGACCGTCCGGCGGGGGTGGCGGCGGCGGGAAGAGCAACCGGCCGGTGGTCATCGGGTCGATCGCCGTGTCGCTCGTCGCGGTGATCGGCCTGGTCGTCGCACTGGCGCTGAACACCGGCGGCGATGACGGCACCGGCGGCAGTGGTGGCGGCGGGGGCAGCGGCGCGAGTGCCGCGTCCTCGCACGCCTCGGGCTACCGCGGGCCCGACACCTCGAAGACCGTCGACTCGACCGAGTGCACCGAACCGCAGGAGTCCTACAACGACCCGGACAAGATCCAGGTCCCGGACTTCAAGTTCAAGTACATCAAGTCGGTCAAGGAGTGCTTCCAGGCCGCCGGCTGGCGGATGAAGATCGTCTCCGTGGACGAGAACACCTACGGCGACGGCGCGGTCATGGAGCAGTTCCCGTCCGCCGGCACCGACGTCGCCCCGGAGGACATGCCGACCATCGAGCTCAGGGTGTCGACGGGCAACCCGGCGGCGGGCTGACCCGGGACGCACCGGCGCGGGACGCACCTGGCGCGGGGCGCACTCACGCGGTGCCTGCTGACGCGGTGCCTGCTGACGCGGAGCGCTCTGACACACGGGGCGACAGAAAGGGCCCGGCGGCTGTCCGCCGGGCCCTTCGCCGTATCGGGGTGTCCGGGGGCCGGGGCTCTAGAGGTACGGTCCGCCGGAGCGGCCGGCCGGCCCGTGCTCCTCGCCCTCGTGGCCGACGCCCGGGGGCAGCGCGCGCCGCATCGACTCCAGCTGGGCGCGGGCGGCCATCTGCTGGGCGAACAACGTGGTCTGGATCCCGTGGAACAGCCCCTCCAGCCAGCCCACCAGCTGGGCCTGCGCGATCCGCAGTTCCGCGTCCGAAGGCGTCGCGTTCTCGTTGAACGGCAGCGAGAGGCGCTCCAGCTCCTCCACCAGCTCCGGCGCCAGGCCGTCCTCCAGCTCCTTCACCGAGCTGGCGTGGATCTCCTTGAGCCGGGCCCGGCTGGCCTCGTCGAGGGGAGCGGCGCGCACCTCCTCGAGGAGCTGCTTGATCATGCTGCCGATCCGCATGACCTTGGCGGGCTGCTCCACCATCTCCGTCACCGGGACCTCGCGGGAGTCCTCGTCCCCGTTGCCGCCGCCGAGTGCCATCCCGTCCTGGCCCACGACCAGGATCTGCGGATTCTCGGGCGACCGTTCGTTCCTCGGCATCTCCATGCCGCCATTCTCTCGCACCCGTGCGCCTCACCACCGTGGTGCCCCCCATGAGGACTGATCCACCCCTCAGAACAGCCCCGGACAGCCCGTACTCCCTTCGGCCGCGTCAGAAATGCCGGAGTCGTCATCACATGTGAGTGTGGTGACCGTCGGCCCTGACGACGACTGTGCTCCAGGAGGTCACCGACGTGACTCCAAGGCTGCGATTCCGCCGCGCCGACGACCGGCCGCTCGGTCAGGTACGGCCCGCGCTCGTCCGGCTGCTGCTCGCCCTCGCGGCGGTCCTGCTGCCGTGCGGTACGGCGGTCGGGTACGGCCCAGGGCCGGTGCCCTCGGACTCCGCCCACGCCTCGGCCACCCCCGAGCCGTCGCTCGCCGGCACCGTGGCGGGCGAGGGCCGGATGCGGCCGGGGCGGCCCCAGGGACCGGGGACGAAGGTCGAGGACCAGGACCCGGACGACCCCGACGACCCCGGCGACTTGGACGACCCGGAGGACTCCGGCAGGCCGGACGACGAGGGCGGTGTCGGCGAGGGGACGGCGACGGAGTCCGCCGGGAGCGGCACCGGGAGCCCGGCTACCACCCCCGCCCAGCCGCCCCGGGAGGCCGTCCTGGCGCCCGCCTCCTCGCCCCAGCCGCACCCGACGACGGACCAGGCGATGCGCCCGGGCCAGGAGGACGCCACCGAGCCCGTGCTGCAGGTCCTTCCGCTCGGCAGCGGCCTGGTCCTGATCGGCCTCGGGCTCGGCCTCGCCTTCGTCGGCCTCCGGGTACGGCGGGGCTGAGCGGCTACAGATCTACGGGGCCACGGGGCTACGGGGCTACCAGCAGGACCTTGCCGATGTGTTCGCTGGCCTCGACCACCCGATGAGCCTGCGCCGCCTCCGCCATCGGCAGTTCCCGGTCGACGACCGGGCGGACATGGCCCTGGGTGATCAACGGCCACACGTGCTCCCGCACCGCCGCGGCGATGGCCGCCTTCTCGGGAAGCGGGCGGGCGCGCAGCGAGGTCGCGCTGATCGCGGCCCGCTTGCCGAGCAGCGCGCCGATGTTCAGCTCGCCCTTCACACCGCCCTGCAAGCCGATGATCGCGAGCCGCCCGTTGACCGCGAGCGCCTGGACGTTGCGGTCCAGGTACTTGGCGCCCATGTTGTCCAGGATGACGTCGGCCCCCGCGCCGTCGGTGGCCTGCTTCACCTCGGCGACGAAGTCCTGCTCGCGGTAGTTGACGAGGATGTCCGCGCCGAGCTCGGCGCAGAAGTCCAGCTTCTCCTTCGTGCCCGCGGTGACCGCGACCTTGGCGCCGACCGCCTTGCCCAGCTGGATCGCCATGGTGCCGATGCCGCTGGAGCCGCCGTGCACGAGCAGGGTCTCGCCGGGGCGCAGGTGGGCGATCATGAAGACGTTCGACCAGACCGTGCAGGCCACCTCGGGCAGCGCCGCGGCCTGCTTCAGGTCCAGGCCCTCGGGCACCGGCATGAGCTGCCCGGCCGGCACGGCGACCTTCTGGGCGTAGCCGCCGCCCGCGAGCAGCGCGCACACCTCGTCGCCGACCGACCAGCCGGAGACACCGGAACCGAGCGCGGTGATCCGCCCGGAGCACTCGAGACCGGGGTACGGGGAGGCACCCGGCGGCGGGTCGTAGTAGCCCTGCCGCTGCATGATGTCGGCGCGGTTGACGGCGCTCGCCACCACCTCGACCAGCACCTCGCCCTCGCCGGGCACGGGATCGGGGACCTCGTTCCACACCAGCGCCTCGGGCCCACCAGGTTCGGGAATCGTGATCGCATACATGCGGCCGACGCTACTCCCCGCCCGTCCGGCCCCCGTCGGTGACGTCACCGACGGCTCGCCCGGTCAGGCGCGGGGCAGCGGCCGTACGTCCGGGGCGACCCGGCCGCCCGGCGAGGCCCGCACGATCGTGATCAGCCGGTCCGTCGCCTCGATGGTGCCGACGGTCGGATCGTCGTAGCCGAGCACCCGGTGGCCGCGTACGACGCTCACCACCAGGTCGGCCGTCTCCCGTGGCGTCCTGCCGACCTCGGCCTTGACCGCGGGGCGTTCCACGAGGTCCAGGCCGCTGCCCTGCTGGATGAGGTCCTCCATGACCATGCCGGCGGCCGGGCTGAGCACGGACAGCCCGAGCAGCCGTCCGGCCGCGCTCGCGCTGGTGATGACGGCGTCGGCACCGGACTGCTTGAGCAGCGGCGCGTTCTCCTCCTCGCGGACCGCGGCCACGATCTTCGCGGCCTTGTTGAGCTGCCGGGCCGTCAGGGTCACCAGCACGGCCGTGTCGTCACGCTGGGTCGCGATGATGATCTGCCGTGCGCGCTGCACCTCGGCCCGCCTCAGCACCTCGCTGCGGGTCGCGTCGCCCATGACCCCCGCGTATCCCTCGGCGGTGGCCGCCTCGATCACCTTGGAGCTCGGGTCGACCACCACCACCTGCTCCTTGTTCAGCCCGGTCGCACAGACGGTCTGGATCGCCGACCGCCCCTTCGTCCCGAACCCGACGACGACGGTGTGGTCCCGCAAGGCCGACCTCCAGCGGTTGAGCCGCCATTCCTCCCGGGTGCGTTCGGTGAGGACTTCGAGCGTGGTGCCGACCAGGATGATCAGGAACAGCACACGCAGGGGCGTGATGACGAAGATGTTGGTGAGCCGCGCACTGTCGCTGACCGGGGTGATGTCGCCGTAGCCCGTGGTGGAGAGGGTGACGGTGGCGTAGTAGAAGGCGTCGAGAAGGTCCACCGAGCGGTCGGAGTTGTCGGTGTAGCCGTCACGGTCGGCGTAGACGATCACCGCGGTGGCGACCAGCACCAGCAGGGCCATGAAGACTCGCTTGGCGACCTGGCGGATCGGGCGCTCCACCACCCTCGTCGGGAGTTTCACCCGATGGGTCACCAGGTGTTCGTCCGCCTGGCGGGCGATGACGTCGTGGCCGGGAAGTTTCACGTGAAACAGACTCCGATGCCCGCGGTCGCCCACGGCAGATCGAGGAGTTCCGTCTCCGCGCCCTGTTGTGCTCCGCCCGGTGCCACGACCGCGAGCGCGTCGGCGGCGGCGATGCCGCGGAGCATGGCCGGGCCGTTGTAGTGCAGCGGGACCGCGGTGTCGCCCCGCAGGACGACCGGGATGAGCCGGGTGTCGTACGGGTGCCCGTGCGCCGCCTCCGCCAGGGGCACGGTGTACGGCTCCGGTGCCGGGTGGGCGGCGAGGGTGCGCAGCAGGGGTTCGGCGAGGGTGAGCAGGCCGGAGACGGCCGCCAGGGGGTTGCCGGGGAGACCGACGAGGTGCTGGTTCTCCTTGGTGCGGGCCAGCAGCATGGGGTGGCCCGGCCGCACCCTGACGCCGTCGACGAGGAGTTCGGCGCCGATGCGTTCCAGGGTGGGGTGGATGTGGTCGACCGGGCCGGACGCGGTGCCGCCCGTGGTGACCACCAGGTCGGCCGTCGACGAGGTGATCGCCTTGCGCAGGGCCTTGGCGTCGTCGCCGAGCCGGCGGACGGCGGTGACCTCGGCGCCGAGCGCGCGCAGCCAGGGCGGGAGCATCGGGCCGAGCGCGTCCCTGATCAGTCCGTCGTGCGGGAGTCCTTCGGTGAGCAACTCGTCGCCCAGGATCAGGACTTCGGCGCGGGGGCGCGGGACGACGGTGACGGTGTCGTATCCGGCGGCTGCGGCGAGGCCGAGGACGGGCGGGGTGACCAGGGTGCCGACGGGCAGCAACTGGTCGCCGCTGCGGCACTCCTGGCCGCGTGGGCGGATGTCCTGGCCGTGCACCACCTCGCGGGTGGGGTGCAGTCGGCCCTGAACGTCGAGACGGCCGTGCTCGCTGCGCAGCACCGCGGTGGTGTCCGCCGGAATCCGGGCGCCGGTGGCGATGCGGACCGCCTCGCCGTCGGTGAGCGGCTCGGGCTGCGCGTGCCCGGCCAGCACGCCTTCCTCACGTACGTCCCAGGGACCGGGGCCGGCGACCGCCCAGCCGTCCATCGCGGAGGTGTCGAAGGAGGGCAGGTCGGTGAGCGCGTCCAGTGGGGCGGCGAGGGTCAGGCCGAGGGCGTCGGCCAGCGGTACCGGGACGGGGGCGCGGCGGGCTCCGGACCGGGTCACGGCCCGGGCGGCGCGGGCGGCGGTCTCTCGTGCCTGGGGCCAGGGGGTGGCGCGGTGGCGGTGGGCCGAGTGACCGCCGTGCCCGTGCTCGCCGTGCGCGCCGGGCGCCGCGGCCGCGTCCGGGCCGTGCTCCCTGGGGTCTCGGGGCTCTCTCACGAGGGCGAGTGCCTCCTCGACGTAGAGATCGTCGTCGGTGTCCGTGGCGGCGGGGGTGCCGGACCGGGTGCCGCGGGCGGTCACCGGCCGGGTCCGGGGGCCGGGTCGCCGGGGCCCGGCCCGTCGGTGGCGGCATCGGCCTCTTCCGCCCAGCGCAGGGCCAGCGCGGCGGCCTTGTGGGCCGCCTCGGCGACCGCCTCGGGGCCGCCCTTGCCCTGTGCGGCCGCGTAGCCGACGAGGAAGGTGGTCAGCGGGGCGGCAGGGCGGTCCACGCCGTGCGCTGCGTCCCTGGCCAGGTCGAGCAGAAGGCGGATGTCGACGTCCAGGTCGATGCCCAGTTCGTCCTTGACTGCGGAGATCCATTCATCCAACACGTGCCCATGCTCCCTGATGCGTGCCCTGGCGTCGGCGATGTCGTCCCAGGTGTCGCAGTCGAAGGACGCGAGGGGGTCCGGGACGCGGGTGAGGTTCAGTGCGGCGGTCAGGCGCCGCAGGGGAAGGCCGGTGAGGCCGTTGCCGCCGTCTCCGGCCAGGGCCGAGAGGGCGTGGCGGAGTGCGGTGGTGCGGTAGGCCGCGACGAGCGGCTGGTCCCGGCCGTCGGCGTCGGTGAGCAGGGCGCCGTCCGCGGCGGTCGTGTGCAGGGCCGCCAACAGGCGCTCGACGGCCGCCTCTTCGAGGAACGGGAGGTCTGCGGAGAGTACGACCGCGCGGTCGGCGGTGATGTGCCGCAGACCGGCGTCGAGGGCGGCGACCGGGCCGCCGCCCGGCGGCTCCTCGCGGGTCCAGTGGACCGCGCGGGAGGTGGGGCGGGGGGCCGCCACGACGACCGTCCGGCGGGCGCCGGCGCAGGCCGCGAGGACGCGGTCGAGAAGGGGGCGGCCGCCCACCCGGACGGCGGGCTTGTCGGCTCCGCCGAGGCGTCTCGCGGCGCCGCCTGCCAGCACGATCGCGTCGTAGGGGGGTCGGTCGGTGGCGGTCACCTTTCGAGTATGGGGGGCGTTCTGATCACGGGGAACCGATGGGAGGGGTGGGATCTACAGGGTGTGAGGCTGTGCGCCTGAGGGGCGGGGTGCGGCGGCCGTGCGCGGGTGCGGGTTGTGTGTGGCTGGTCGCGCAGTTCCTTCCGCCCCTTTGGGCAGGGGTGCTCACAGTGTCCTGAGGAGGACCGTCGGCTGTTCTACGCAGTCGGCCACGTAACGCAGGAACCCTCCCGCCGTGCCGCCGTCGCAGACCCTGTGGTCGAAGGTCAGGGAGAGCTGGACGACCTGGCGGACCGCCAGTTCGCCCTCGTGGACCCAGGGTTTCGGGGTGATGCGACCCACACCCAGCATGGCTGCCTCGGGGTGGTTGAGGATCGGGGTGGAGCCGTCCACGCCGAAGACGCCGTAGTTGTTGAGGGTGAAGGTGCCGCCGGTGAGGTCCGTGGGGGTGAGCGTGCCGGCGTGGGCCGACTCGGTCAGGCGGGCGAACTCCGCGGTCAGGGACTCGGCGTCGCGGGTGTGGGCGTCGCGGACGACGGGGACGACGAGGCCACGGTCGGTCTGGGCGGCGAAGCCCAGGTGGACGTGGTCGAGTTGGACGATCTCGCGGGCCTCGACGTCGACGTAGGAGTTCAGTTCGGGGTGACGGGCCAGGGCGGCGGTGCAGATCCGGGCGAGGAGCGCGAGGAGGGAGATCCTCGGGCTCGCCGCCGCGTTCATCGCGGTGCGGGCACGCATCAGCTCGGTCGCGTCGGCGTCCACCCAGCAGGTCGCGTCGGGGATCTCCCGGCGGCTGCGGGAGAGCTTGTCGGCGACCGCGCCCCGGATGCCCTTGAGGGGGACACGGGTGCCCGCGGGGGCGTTGGAGGTCGTGGCCGGGGCCTTGGGGGCGGGAGCGGCGGCCCGGGCCGCGCTGACCCGCAGGGCGTCCTCCACGTCGGCGCGCAGGATCAGGCCGTCGGGGCCCGAGCCGGACAGCCTGCGCAGGTCCAGGTCGTTGTCCCGGGCGAGGCGGCGGACCAGGGGGGAGATCACCGGGACGGGGCCCTCGGTGAGCGCAGTGGACGGGGCCGGCGGGGCGGGCACCCGGGTGTGGGAGGCCGTTCCCGCCTCGGTGAGGGCGGTGTGGGGCGCCGGTTCCCCGGTGCCGCCCCGGTCGGCCGTGCCGTTGGCCCGCTCCGGGGCGGTGCTGCGGACCCTGCGGCGGCGCGCCGGAGGCGTCCCCGTGCCGTATCCCACCAGGACGTTGCCGGAGCCCTCCGCCTCGGGGAGGGTGGTCGCCTCGCCGACGGCGACCGTCAGGAGCGGGGAGCCGACGGGCAGTTCGGTGCCCTCCTCACCGAAACGGGCGGTGACCACACCGCCGTAGGGGCAGGGAACCTCGACCATCGCCTTGGCCGTCTCGACCTCGACGACCGGCTGGTCGATCGCGACGACCTCACCGACCTGGACCAGCCAGGTCACGATCACCGCCTCGGTGAGCCCCTCCCCGAGGTCGGGCAGTTTGAACTCCAGCACCTGTGCCATCAGCCCTCGGCCTCCCACTGCAGACGCGCCACCGCGTCCAGGATGCGGTCCACGCCGGGCAGGTGGTGGCGCTCCAGCATCGGCGGCGGGTAGGGAATGTCGAACCCGGCCACGCGCAGCACCGGCGCCTCCAGGTGGTGGAAGCAGCGTTCGGTCACGCGTGCCGCGATCTCCCCTCCCGGTCCGCCGAACCCGCCCGACTCGTGTACGACGACCGCTCGCCCGGTGCGCCGTACGGAGGCGCAGACCGTCTCGTCGTCGAACGGCACCAGGGAGCGCAGGTCGACGACTTCCAGGTCCCAGCCCTCCGCCTGGGCGGCCTCGGCGGCTTCGAGGCAGACCGGTACGGACGGGCCGTAGGTGATGAGCGTGGCGCTGCGCCCGGTTCGGCGCACCACCGCGCGGCCGATGGGTTCAACGTCCGTCGGGTGCTCGGGGTTCCAGGTGTCCTTGGACCAGTACAGGCGCTTGGGTTCGAGGAAGACGACCGGGTCGTCGGAGGCGATGGACCGGCGCAGCAGGCCGTAGGCGTCGGCGACGGTGGCCGGAGTGACGACGTGCAGGCCGGGGGTGGCCATGTAGTAGGCCTCGGAGGAGTCGCTGTGGTGCTCGACGCCGCCGATGCCGCCGCCGTAGGGGATGCGGACGGTGATCGGGAGGGGCATCCGGCCGCGGGTGCGGTTGCGCATCCGGGAGACGTGGCTGATGGTCTGTTCGAAGGCGGGGTAGGCGAAGGCGTCGAACTGCATCTCCACTACCGGGCGCAGCCCGTACATGGCCATGCCGACCGCGGTGCCGAGGATGCCGGCCTCCGCGAGGGGGGTGTCGGTGCAGCGGGTCTCGCCGAACTCCTTGGCGAGACCGTCGGTGACCCGGAAGACCCCGCCGAGGGTGCCGACGTCCTCGCCCATGACGTGCACGGCGGGGTCGGCGGCCATGGCGTCCCGGAGCGCGCGGGTGAGCGCCTGCGCCATGGTGGCGGGCTTGACGGCGACGGTCGTCATCGCGGCCCGCCTTCCTGGTCCTGCTGCTCGGCGTCCAGCTCGGCGCGGAGCAGGGCACGCTGTTCGCGCAGTTGTGTGGTGGTCTCGGCGTACACCTGGTCGAAGAGGTGCATGGGGTCGAGGACGGGGTCGCGGTTCATGCGCTCGCGCAGGTCGGCGGCCATGGTCTCGGCGTCCTCGCGGGTGCGGCCCGCGAAGGCCTCGTCGAGCAGTCCGCGGTCGGTCAGCTCGCGCTCGAGGAGCAGGATCGGGTCGTGGTCGCGCCAGGCGTCGACCTCGGTGTCGCCGCGGTAGCGGGTGGCGTCGTCGGCGTTGGTGTGGGCGTCGATCCGGTAGGTGATCGCCTCGACCAGGGTCGGGCCGCCGCCCTCGCGCGCGTGCCGTACGGCGTCGGCGAGGACCTCGTGCACGGCGGCCGCGTCGTTGCCGTCGACCAAGCGGCCCGGCATGCCGTATCCGACGGCCTTGTGGGCCAGGGAGGGCGCGGCGGTCTGCTTGGCGAGCGGGACGGAGATGGCGAAGCCGTTGTTCTGGACCAGGAAGACGACCGGGGCCTGCCAGACGGCGGCGAAGTTCAGCGCCTCGTGGAAGTCGCCCTCGCTGGTGCCGCCGTCGCCGACCATGGCGAGCGCGACCACGTCGTCGCCCTTGAGGCGGGCCGCGTGGGCGAGGCCGACGGCGTGCGGGAGCTGGGTGGCGAGGGGGGTGGAGAGGGGGGCCACGCGGTGGGCGTAGGGGTCGTAGCCGGTGTGCCAGTCCCCGCGCAGCAGGGTGAGCGCCTCGACGGGGTCCACGCCGCGGGCGACCACCGCGAGGGTGTCCCGGTAGCTGGGGAAGAGCCAGTCGCGTTCTTCGAGGGCGAGCGCGGCGGCGACCTCGCAGGCCTCCTGGCCGGTGCTGGAGGGGTAGACGGCGAGACGGCCCTGCTTGGTGAGGGCGGTCGCCTGGGCGTTGTACCTGCGGCCACGCACGAGCTGGGTGTACAGCCGGCGCAGCAGCTCGGGGTCGGCCTTGGCGGCCGCCTCCGTTCCGAGAACGCGGTACGGGCGCTCGTCGGGCAGCAGCGGCGCGGGGTCCGTCCGGGGCTGCCAGGCGGGCGGCGGCGACGGGCGGTACGCGCCGCGCTGCTCCATGACCGTCATGACGGCACCTCCTTGTGGGGGTGGCTACGGGAGACGGATCGCCTGTGACCCGTCCCACCTACCGATTGTTCGGTCGTCGGCACATTTTGGCTACAGGCACCTTCAGGCTGTGGACAAACGGTTCTCCACAACCTGGAATGAACGCAGTACGTCCATGGTAGGGAGGTGGGGGGACATGGCATCTGAACAAATGGCCGAGGGCCCGCAGGACCAGGCGGCGCTGCCACCCGCGCGCCCGCTGGACGCCATCGATCAGGACATCCTGCAGATCCTGCAGGCGGACGGCCGGGCGTCGATACGCTCGGTCGCCGAACGCGTCCATGTCTCGCGCGCCAACGCCTACGCGCGTATCAACCGGCTCGTCGAGGACGGGGTGATCCGCGGTTTCGGCGCCCGGGTGGACCATGAGCGGGCCGGCCAGGGCACCTCGGCGTACATCACGCTGAAGATCGTCCAGAACAGCTGGCGGACCGTGCGCGAGCAGCTGCGGCAGCTGCCCGGCGCCTCCCACATCGCCCTGGTGGGCGGTGACTTCGACGTCCTGCTCCTGGTGCACACGCCCGACAACCGCGCTCTGCGCGAGCTCGTGCTCACCCGCCTCCAGGCCATCCCCGAGGTGCTCAGCACCCGCACCCTGCTGGTGTTCGAGGAGGAGGACCTGGAGCCGGAGGACAGCTGAGGACGGATGACGTCAGTGCGCGCGCAGGCCGGAGAAGACCAGCCGCACGACCGCGTCGGAGACCTCGCGCTCGCTCTCGCCGCGGCTGTCCGGTCGGTACCACTCCACGATCGAGTTGACCATGCCGAAGACCAGCCGGGTCGCCAGGCGCACCTCGACGTCGCCGCGTATGTCGCCCTCGGCGGCGGCCGCCTTCAGCAGGTCGGCCACCCGGTGGTCGAAGTCCCGGCGCCGCTCCAGCGCCCACCGCTCGGTGCCGGTGTTGCCGCGCACCCGCAGCAGCAGCGTCACGTACGGCAGTTCGGTGATCAGCACCTCGACCATGCGCCGCACGACGTGCTCCAGGCGGTCGGCGGCCGGGCCCACGCGCGCGTGCTCCTCGTCGAGGATCGCGAACAGGCCGTCCAGGGCCCGGCTGACCGCGCGGCGCAGCAGCTCCTCCTTGCCGGCGACGTGGTGGTAGATCGACGACTTGGAGATGCCGGCCGCCTTGGAGAGGTGCTCCATGGAGGTGCCGTCGTAGCCGCGCTCGTTGAAGACCTGGACGGCCACCGAGAGCAGGGTCTCGGGGGTGTAGGTGTCGCGCTTCGCGGTGGTCATGAGGCGCCCTCCCGCTTCTCGGTGGCGTAGGCGTGCCGGTAGAGCGCGAGGGAGGGCGCGTAGCGGCCGCTCGGATCGCGCAGGTGGAGGTCGTCGAGGAGGTCGTAGGCGAAGTCGCGGCCGAGGCGGCGGCTCCATTCGAACGGGCCGAGCGGGTAGTTGACGCCCAGGCGCATCGCGGTGTCGATGTCCTCCTCGGTGGCGACGCCCTTGGCGACGGCGTCGTGCGCGAGGTCGACGATCCGGGCGACCGTGCGGGCGACGATCATCCCGGGCACGTCGCCGATGACGCTGACCTGCTTGCCGAGCGCCTGGAAGAGGCCGATCGCCTCACCGAGGGTCTGGGGCAGGGTGTCGTGGCCGGCGGACAGGGCGATACGGGTGGCACGGCGGTAGTCGAGGGCCAGGTCGAAGTAGACGACGTCCCGGAACTCCACCGAGGTCTGGCCGTCGGCGAGGGCCAGCTGGCCGCCGCTGGGCAGGACCAGGCGGGTGCCGTGGTCCTCGTCCTCCTCGCGGACCTGGATGCCGGCCTCGCGGATCATCGCGAGCAGTTCGCCCGCCGGGCCCAGGCCGCCCTCGGCGACGACGTAGGCGGGCCGGTCGGCGGGCTCGGCGGTGTGCGGTTCGGCGGGCTCGGCGTCGTCCGCGTAGTCGTACCAGCCGTGCCCGGTCTTGCGGCCGAGCCTGCCGGACTCGACCAGCCGGCGCTGCGCCAGGGAGGGCGCGAAGCGGACGTCCTGGAAGAACGCCTGCCACACGGAGTGCGTGACGGATTCGTTGACGTCCTGGCCGATCAGGTCGGTCAGTTCGAAGGCGCCCATCCGGAAGCCGCCGCACTCGCGCAGCACCGCGTCGATGGTGGCCGGGTCGGCGGCCTGCGCCTCGTAGACCGCGAAGGCCTCGGCGTAGAAGGGCCGTGCGATGCGGTTGACGATGAAGCCCGGGGTGTCCGCGCAGGCCACCGGCGTCTTGCCCCAGGAGCGGGCGGTCTCGAACGCGCGCGTGGCCGACGTGACGTCGGTCGCGAACCCGGAGACGACCTCCACCAGCGGCAGCAGCGGGGCCGGGTTGAAGAAGTGCAGGCCGACCAGGCGGGAGGCGTTGCGCAGCGCGCCGCCGATGGCCGTCACCGAGAGGGAGGAGGTGTTGGTGGCGAGCAGACAGTCCTCGCCGACGATGTCCTCCAGGGCCCGGAACAGCTCCTGTTTGGCCTCCAGCCGCTCCAGGACGGCCTCCACGACCAGCGTGCAGTCGGCGAACTCGGTGAGCTCGCCGGCCGGCAGCAGCCGGGCGCGGGCGGCGTCCCGGGCGGCGGCCGTCATCCGGTCCTTCGCGACGAGTCGGTCGAGGCGGGCGACGATCGCCGCGGCCGCCTCCCCGGCCCGCCCGGGGACGGTGTCATACAGCCGGACGGGATGGCCCGCGACGAGTGCGACCTGGGCGATGCCCTGGCCCATGGTGCCGGTGCCGACGACTCCCACGGTGCTGCTGAGGTCGAGTGCTGTCATGTGCGCGATCCTCCCGCACGGGGTTCTCCACAGATGCGGCAGGCCCCCTTGTCCCGACCGATCGTTCGGTTACTCTAACTCTGTCCGGCCGTTTCCGCCCAGGTCATGAGCTTCAAGGGGAAGCTCATCAGACGAGGAGTTGGTCCCGCATGACCGCCGAACTCACCGTGCACGAGCTGATCGCCAAGCACCGGCCCACGCTTGACCAGGCGCTGGAGGCGATCCGCACGCGCGCGTACTGGTCCCCCCACCCCGAGCACCCCAAGGCCTACGGCGAGCACGGCAGCCTGGACGCGGCGGTCGGCAAGGCCGCCTTCGACGCCCTCCTCGGCACCCGTATCGACCTCGGCCAGCCCGGTACCGACGACTGGACCGGCGGCGAGGTCTCCCCGTACGGCATCGAGCTGGGCGTGACCTACCCGCATGCCGACGTCGACACACTGCTGCCGGCGATGCGGGCGGGGCAGCGCGCGTGGCGCGACGCGGGCGCGGAGGCGCGCGCGGTGGTGTGTCTGGAGATCCTCAAGCGGATCAGCGACCGGACGCACGAGTTCGCACACGCGGTCATGCACACCAGCGGCCAGGCGTTCATGATGGCGTTCCAGGCGGGTGGTCCGCACGCCCAGGACCGCGGCCTGGAGGCGGTGGCCTACTCCTACGCGGAGCAGGTCCGCACCCCCGACACGGCCGAGTGGAGCAAGCCGCAGGGCAAGCGCGACCCGCTCGCGCTCACGAAGACCTTCACGCCGGTCCCGCGCGGCGTCGCGCTGGTCATCGGCTGCAACACGTTCCCGACGTGGAACGGCTACCCGGGCCTGTTCGCCTCCCTCGCCACCGGCAACGCGGTCCTCGTGAAGCCGCACCCGCGCGCCGTGCTGCCGCTCGCCCTCACCGTCCAGGTCGCCCGCCAGGTCCTCGCCGAGGCCGGCTTCGACCCGAACCTGGTGGCGCTGGCGACGGAGCACCCCGGCGAGGGCATCGCCAAGACGCTCGCGACCCGCCCCGAGATCAAGATCATCGACTACACCGGTTCGACGGCCTTCGGCGACTGGCTGGAGGCCAACGCCCGGCAGGCGCAGGTGTACACCGAAAAGGCCGGTGTCAACACGGTCCTGATCGAGTCCACCGGCAACTACAAGGGCATGCTCGCCAACCTGGCCTTCTCGCTCTCCCTCTACAGCGGCCAGATGTGCACCACCCCGCAGAACCTGCTGATCCCCCGCGACGGCATCCGCACCGACGAAGGCCCGAAGACCTACGAGGAGGTGGTCGCCGACATCGCCCGCGCGGTGGACGGTCTGCTCGGCGACGACACCCGGGCCAACGCGCTGCTCGGTGCCATCGTCAACCCCGACGTCAAGGCCCGCCTGGAGGCCGCCGCCGGGCTCGGCGAGGTCGCCCTCGCCTCCCGCGAGATCGCCAACCCCGAGTTCCCGGGCGCGGTCGTGCGCACGCCGGTGATCGTGAAGCTGGACGGTGCCAAGCCGGACGACGAGGCCGCCTACATGAGCGAGTGCTTCGGCCCGGTCTCCTTCGCCGTCGCCGTCGACTCCGCCGCCGACGCGGTGGAACTGCTGCGGCGCACGGTCCGCGACAAGGGCGCGATGACCGTCGGCGCGTACACGGTCGACGCCGACGTGGAGCGCGCGGTGGAGGAGGTCTGCCTGGAGGAGGCGGCCCAGCTGTCGCTGAACCTGGTGGGCGGGGTGTACGTCAACCAGACCGCCGCCTTCTCCGACTTCCACGGCTCGGGCGGCAACCCGGCGGCCAACGCCGCCCTGTGCGACGGGGCGTTCGTGGCGAACCGGTTCCGGGTGATCGAGGTGCGCCGGGAGGCGTAGGAGAGGCCGCCCGGAGCGCGCGATCGGCCGACGTCAGCAGCGGCGCGGGCGAGCACCAGGGGCGCGACCGGCCGACATCAGCAGCGGGCGCCGGACAGGAGCGGACGCAGGAGCACCCGCACCCGCGGCAGCGGCAGCGGCAGCGGCAGCGGCAGCGGCAGCGGCAGCGGCAGCGGCAGCGGCAGCGGCAGCGGCCGACGTTTCCGGCGGGCATCGGTTGCTGTCCTGGCCGCGTCGATTCGCCGGTCGCCGCCATCTCTTCGGCCGCCACCACGGTGCTCCGCCACCACGGTGGTGGTCGGCGCGGTGTCGGGCCCGGCGGTGCCGCCGTTGAGGCGGGCGGTTGTGGGCCGGTGCGGCCCCGTCGGGGCTGGTCGCGCGGTTCCCCGCGCCCCTGACGGGGCGCCTGCGCCCAGCCAGCCCTCTTACAGGGCACTCCAGTGGTACAAGGTCATCGCCACGCTCGTCGCCAGGTTGTAGCTGCTCACCTGAGGGCGCATCGGCAGCCGCAGCAAGTGGTCGGCTCGCGCCCGGAGGTCGGCCGAGAGCCCCGCCCGCTCCGAGCCGAAGGCGAGGATCGCGTCGTCGGGGAGTTTCAGCCCCCTGATGTCCTCGCCCTCCGGATCGAGTGCGTACAGCGGGCCCTCAGGCAGCTCGGGCACCGCCAGGCGTTCCACCGCCGTGGCGAAGTGGAGGCCCGCGCCGCCGCGAACGACCGTCGGGTGCCAGGGGTCGAGGGTGCCGGTCGTGATGACGCCGGTCGCCCCGAAGCCCGCCGCGAGGCGGATCACCGCGCCCGCGTTGCCGAGGTTGCGCGGCTCGTCGAGGACCACGACCGGGGCCGCGCGCGGGAGCCGGGCCAGCTCGCGCAGGTTGGCCTCGCGGGACGGGCGTACCGCCAGTGCGGCCACGGCCGTGGGGTGCGGGCGCGGGACGAGGGACGCGTACGTCCGCGCGGGCACCTCCGTCAGCAGCACGGCCAGTGCCTCCCGTACGTCCGGCGCCAACTCGCCCGCCAGGGCCAGCGTCGCCCCCCGGTCCGCCGTGACCGCCACCGGCACCTCCGCGCCGAAGCGCAGCGCGTGCTTGAGGGCGTGGAAGCCGTCGAGGAGAACGGCCGAGCCGGCCAGCCGCGCCCAGTGGTCCAGGGGGTCGGTCATGCCCCGAAGCCTACGCGGGGCTGTTCGTCGGGCTCCGGTGAGCGCTGGACGGGCAGTTCCGGGGCGGTCCGACGGAGGACGCGGTCACGTGCGCGTGCCGCCCAGCCGCCGACCCGGTGCAGGAAGGACGTCGGCAGGAAGACGGAGTCCGCCGCGATCATGGCCAGCGAGAAGAAGGGCAGGCCGAGCACGACCGCGATCACCGCGTGCTCGGTCATCATCGCGGCCAGCAGCACGTTCTTCACCCGCCGGTTGAACAGGGTGAACGGGAAGGCGACCTGCACGATGACCGTCCCGTAGGTCACCAGCATCACCATCGTGCCGTTGGCGGACAGCAGGTCGGCGAGGGCCGGCCAGGGCGAGAAGTAGTCCAGGTGGAGCGGGTAGTAGACGGCGGTGCCGTCCTGCCAGCGGGAGCCCTGGATCTTGTACCAGCCGGCGGTGGCGTAGATCAGGCAGGCCTCGGCCATGATCACGAACACGGCGCCGTTGTGCAGGATGTTGGCGATGACGTCGAGCAGGACGCGGGGCTCGGACGTGCGCCCCCGGCGGTCGGCCGCCCACCACAGGGCGGTGCCCGCCCAGGTCGCCCACAGCACGGCCGGGACCAGCCAGCCGCCTCCGGTACGGCCGGTGACGGCCGCGGCGAGCAGGACGAGACCCGACACCGCCCACAGGACGGGGCCCACCAGGTCGGGGGCCACGCGCTCGCCACGCGCGCGTGCGGCGCCGGCTCGTGCCGCCCGGCGCGCGTCCAGGGACCACACCTGGCCGCAGCGCGTGAACACCAGGTAGAAGGACATCAGGTGCAGCACGTTGTCGCCGCCGTCGCCCACGAAGACGCTGCGGTTCTGCAGGGACAGCACGCCGACCATGAAGAACAGGGATGTGGCCCGGGTCCGCCAGCCCACCAGCAGCAGCGCACCGGCGACGACGGCGAGGAAGTAGAAGACCTCGAAGAAGGCGTTGCTGTCGGAGGTCAGCAGCGCCGTGAAGGCGTGGTTGTCGGCGGTCAGCTGCCGGGCGAGGTCGAAGCTCCAGGTGGCGTGGGGGCCGTACAGCTCCTGGCGGTGCGGGTACTCGCGCAGCAGGAAGAGCAGCCAGGTGGCGGCGAAGCCGATGCGGACCACGGCCGTCTGGTACGGGCCGAGCGCGGCCTCGGTGACCCGGGCGATGGCGCGGGACAGGCACAGGGCGAGACGGTTCACCGCACACCGCCGTTCGCTTCGTCCGCGGTGACCGTCCACCAGGGCAGCTCCCGGTAGACGGGTGTGTCGGAGACCTTCTCGCCGCTCCAGTGCGGCGGGGTCACGTTGGTGGTGCTCGACCGTACCTGCACGCGCTCGATGGTGCCCTTCTCGCTCGTGGCGTCCCCCTTGTACATGCGCATCACGACGATCCGGCGCAGGTACTGCTCGGACAGGGAACCGCGCAGGCCGATCGGGCGGTTGTCGGTGCCGTGCGTGGAGGTGAAGAAGTCCCAGGCCCGGCGCAGTTCGTTCTGCACGGTGTGGCTGGGCACCAGGCTGCCGTCGATGGCCCGGCCGTCCTGTGCGGACAGGTCGTTCCAGCCGGTGGTGGTCGTGGTGCCGTCCGGCATCAGCACATCGGCGCGCACCTGCACGGAGATGTTCTGCTGCAGCGGGTTCGGCGCGAAGAGCTTCCAGTTCTGCTCGAACTCCGGGTACACCCAGTCCTCGATCGCCGTGCCGTGCTGCTTGCTCACCGTGTTCGCCGGTGCCACGCTCAGGAACACCATGCCGAGGTGCACGCAGGCGGTGACCGCGACCAGGGCGAGGGCGAGAGCCGCGCCGATCTGGTAGCGGGGCGACAGGGCGGCGACGCCGGTACGGGGGACGGCGGCGGGCTCCGGCGGAAGGGCTGCACCCGAGGGCGGCTGCTCCGGAGGGGCGGGACGGTCCGCTGGGGCGGGCTCCGGCTCGGCACGCGTCCCGCTCGGGGCGTCCGGCCCGTGCCGGGCGTCCACGCCCTCGTCGTACGCGTCGTCCATACCGCCCCGTTCCCCGATTCCCCAGGCCGTCCGGGCGGCCCCGATCCGGCCGCGCGGTGTGCCGCTGCCCGGCACTCGCACGGAACGGTACTCAGCACCGGCCACCGGGCGCAGCCCCGGGGCGGAGGCCGACGGCGTGGCCATCACCACTCCGGGCACGGCCGCCGGCCCTTCCGATCCGGGGCACCGGGGTACCCGACCCGCGATCAGCCCAGGTCATAGGGCGTCCGGGCCCGTCCGGCGACCGCGCCTCCGCGAGTTTTCCACAGGCCGCCCCGGAGGTTTTCCACAAGGGTTGATCGTCGACACGGGCCCGGCGACCATGGGTTGGGCGGGAACCGAACGATCGGACGGGACGCCGGCCGGGCTGCCCCGCCCGCGGTCAGGCGTTCGCGACCCGGGCACGGAGCATGCGCCGGACCGCGTCCGAGCGTTCCAGAAGGGTGTTGCGGACGACGGGGGAGGCGTCCCCGGCCGCCTGACGGACCCTCTCGATGTACTCGGCATCGACGGCATACGGCGGGAAGAGTTGGGAGGTGTAGGTCATCGCCGGGATCATGCCGCCCTGGTGCAGGTCCGGGACCATCGCCAGGTAGCGCTCGGCGTAGGGGGCGAGCAAGGCGTCCTGGCCGGGGCGCCAGAAGGCGGCCGCCACCGCGGAGACCGCCGCGACCGGGACCTCGCGGTCCACGGCCAGCCGCTGCCAGACCTCGGCCTTCGCGGCCGGACCGGGGAGGGCGGCCCGGACGGTGAGGGCGCGAACCCAGGCGTCGGGGTCGGTGTCGCGTTCGAGCAGGGCGGCGGACTCGGCGGTGACGTCGCCGCCGAGTTCGGCCTCGCGGACGAGGGTGCGCCAGCGCAGGTCGACGTCGTCGCCGGCCTGCTCGCGGAGCCAGGCCAGGTCCTCGGCGCCGGTCGCGGTGCGGGCGAGGCCGCGCAGGGCGACCTGGCGGCGGCCCGGGTCGGCGGCCAGCCGTCGGCAGGCCGCGGCCACGGCCTCGGTCAGCGCGGGACGTTCGGCGGCCGGTGCCCAGAGTTCGGCGATGTTGGTGACGAGCGTGAGGTAGGGCTCGATCACGGCGTCGGACGTCTCGGCCGTGAGGACCGCGGTGAGGCAGCGGCCGGCCTCGGCCGCCGTGGCCTCGCCAGCCGTGAGCATGTCCCAGACGGTGGCGGCGGCCACGCCCCGCGAGATCGCGGTGGGCAGCAGGCCCGCCGCGCGGAAGAGGGTCTCCCGGGCGGTGGGGTCCGGGCGGGTGGTCGCGAAGGTGAGGTCGTCGTCGTTGACGAGGAGGAGGTCGGACGTGGCGGGAAGGCCGGTGACCGGGGTGCGGGCCTCGGTGACCTCGACGCGGACCAGTGCGGTCCGTTCCAGGGCGTCGCCGGCGCGGTCGTACGCGCCGACCGCGAGGACCTGGGGGCGCGGGCTGCCGTCCGCGAGCAGGGTGACGGTGTCGCCGTCGCGCTCCAGGGTGAAGCGGTCGGTGCCCGCGGTCTCCAGCCAGGCCTTGCGCCAGCCGGTCAGATCGCGGCCACTGGCCTCGGCGAGGGCGTCCATCAGGTCCTGGAGGGTGGTGGTGCCCCAGGCGTGACGGGCGAAGTAGGCGGCCATGCCGGTGCGGAAACGGTCCTCGCCGACGTAGGTCATCAGCTGAAGGAGGACGGAGGCGCCCTTGGGGTAGGTGATGTTGTCGAAGATCGACGCGGCCTGGGCGACGTCGTGGATGGGCTGGTGGATCGGGTGCGAGACCGGGCCCTGGTCGGAGAGGTACGCCTTGACCTTGCCGTTGAGCAGGTGGCCCGCCCATGCGTCGGTGTGGCGGGTGGCGCCCTCGGCGGCCCAGTGGCAGGCGAACTCGGCGAAGGCCTCGTTCAGCCAGAGGTCGTCCCACCAGCGCATGGTGACGATGTTGCCGAACCACATGTGCGCCATCTCGTGCAGCAGCACCACCGCGAGCACCTCGCGCTCGGCGGGGGTCGGCTCGGCCCTCCGCAGGAAGGCGTCCGACCAGGTCACGCAGCCGTAGTTCTCCATCGCGCCGCCGAACTCGGGCATGAACACCTGGTCGTACCTGCGCTGCGGGAACGGCATCGCGAAGGCCTCCGCGTAGAAGGCGAGGCCCTGCCGGGTGAGGGTGAGGATGTCGTCGGCGTCGCGTTCCAGGACCTCGGCGAGCGAACGGCGCGCGTAGATGCCGAGGTCGTGGCCGTCGGCCTCACGGCGGATCCCGTGGAAGGGGCCGGCGTTGACGACGGTGTTGTACACGGACAGCGGCGGGGTGTCCGGGAAGCTCCAGCGGCGGGCCGCGCCCTGCTCCTCGATCCGCGGGTCACCGGAGTTGCTGAGGACGGTCCAGGCGGCCGGGGCCGTGACGGTGAAGGCGTGCGGGGCCTTGAGGTCGGGCTGGTCGAAGCAGGCCCAGACGAACCGGGCCTCGTCGGGCTCGAAGCTCGTCCACACGTACACCTCTCCGTCGGCCGGGTCGGTGGCCTTGTGCACGCCCGCGCCGGTGGCGGTGTCGGACTGGACGCTCTCGACGCGCAGCACGTTGTGCGCGGCCAGGCCGGGCAGCGGGATCCGTCCGTCGCCGGAGGGGGTGAGGGGGCTGCCGTTCAGGGTGGCGGCGCGCACCTCGGCCGCGCAGTCGACGAAGGTCTCCGCACCCGGCTCGGAACAGCCGAAGGTGACCGTGGAGACGCAGCGGATCTCCGGCCCGGCGGGCAGAGCGGTTAGGTCGATGTCGATGTCGTACCGCTCGACCGTGATCAGTGCGGCCCGGTGCTCGGCCTCGGTGCGGGTCAGGCTTCGGATCCCCATGTGTCCTCCCTCGTGTGTCCGTCCCCCGTCGGCGGAGAGCGGCCGTCAGCCTACGACGGGAGGAGCCGGTGATCGCAGGGATTTTGGGTTCCCTTCTTCTAGAACCTGTTCTATCTTGACGGACCGTCAGATCAGCGGGGACCCGCCGGGAGGACAGGACCGTGGACTTCACCTTCACCGAGGAGCAGTTGGCGGCGGCCGAGGCGGCGCGTGGGGTGTTCGCGGGGGTGGCGCCGGACGCGGTGCCGAGCCCCGCGCTGACCACCGGCGCCGTGGCCGAGCACTTCGACCGGGAGCTGTGGGACCGGCTGGCGGCCGCCGATCTGCTGAGTCTGCTGCTGGGCGAGGAGTACGGCGGCGCCGGTCTGGACGCCATCGCGCTGTGCCTGGTGTTGCGGGAGTCGGCGAAGGTGCTGGCCAGGGTGCCGTTGCTGGAGCACAGCGCGGCCCTGGCGACCGTGCAGAGGTACGGGTCGGCGGAGTTGCGGGACCGGCTGGCGGCGCGGGCCGGGCGGGGCGAGCTGGTGCTGAGCGTCGCCGCGAGCGGACGCACCGGGCACGACCCGGCCGAGCTGGCGGTGACCGCACGGCGGGACGGCGACACGTGGGTGCTGGACGGCGTGCAGACGGCGGTGCCGTGGGCGTACGACTCCGGTCTCGTCGTCGTACCGGCGCGCACCGAGGCGGACCGGAGCGTGCTGGCGCTGGTGGCACCGGGCGGCGAAGGGGCCGAAGGCTCCGCTGCCGAAGGCGCGGGCTCGGGCTCGGCCGGGGTGACGGTCGCCGGGCAGGTGTCGACCAGTGGGGAACGGCTCGGGGAGCTGCGGCTGGAGTCGGCGCGGGTCGCGGCGCGGGACGTGGTGATGGCGGACGGGGCCTGGGAGTGGCTGCGGCAGCTGCTGGTGACCGGAACGTGCGCGCTGGCGCTCGGGGTGGGTGAGCGGGTGCTGCGGATGACCGGCGAGTACGCCGGCAGGCGGGAGCAGTTCGGGCATCCCATCGCCACGTTCCAGGCGGTGGCCGTGCAGGCCGCGGACCGGTACATCGACCTGCGGGCGATGGAGGCGACGCTGTGGCAGGCGGCGTGGCGGATCGCCTCGGGGGCGGCCGGGGCGCTGCCGGCGGCCGGGGACGTGGCGGTGGCGAAGATCTGGGCGGCCGAGGGGGTGCGGCGGGTGGTGCAGACCGCGCAGCACCTGCACGGGGGGTTCGGGGCCGACACGGAGTATGCGCTGCACCGGTACCACGCGTGGGCGAAGCAGATCGAGCTGGCGCTCGGGGGGGCCGGGGTTCACGAGGAGGCGCTGGGGGATCTGCTCGCCGCGCATCCACTGGGGTAGTGGACGGAGAAGGGGGCGTTCGGGCGCGTGTGATCCGCGGGTAGGTGAGGGCTGGTCGCGCGGTGCCCCGCGCCCCTTACGGGGCGCTGCACCGCGGGTTCCTCTCAGATGACGAAGCCCGGTTCGCCACTGTCCGTGACTACCTCGCGGCCCGCTGCCTGCCACACCTGCATGCCGCCGTCGACGTTCACGGCGTCGACGCCCTGCTGGACCAGGTACATCGTGACCTGGGCCGAGCGGCCGCCGGAGCGGCAGATGACGTGGACGCGGGCGTCCTGGGGAGCCGCCTCGGTGAGCTCGCCGTAGCGGGCCACGAAGTCGCTGATCGGGATGTGCAGGGCACCGGCCGCGTGGCCCGCCTGCCACTCGTCGTCCTCGCGGACGTCCAGCAGGAAGTCGCCGTCCTTGAGGTCCGCGACCTCGACCGTGGGCACACGCGCTGCGAAGTTCATGTCCCCGACGCTACCCGACCGGAGTGAAGGGCTACTCCTGGGTCAGCAGGGCCGCCAGTTCCGCCTCGCGTTCGGTCACGTCCTTGCGGAGCCGCTCGGCGATCTCGTCGAGAAGACCGTCGGGGTCGTCGGGGGCCAGGCGGAGCAGGCCGGCGATGGGGCCGTTCTCCAGCTCCTTGGCGACCAGGCCGAGCAGCTCCTTGCGCTGCGAGAGCCATTCCAGGCGGGCGTACAGCTCCTCGGCCCGGCTCGGCCTGCGCTCCGGCGGGACCGGGCCGGCCGCCCACTCCTCGGCCAGCTCGCGCAGCAGGGCCTCGTCGCCGCGGGCGTAGGCCGCGTTGACCCGGCTGAGGAACTCCTCGCGCCGCTCCTGCTCGGCCTCGTCCTGCACCAGGTCGGGGTGGGCCTTGCGAGCCAGCTCGCGGTAGAGCCGACGGGCCTCCTCGCTGGGGCGGACCCGCTGCGGCGGCCGGACCTCCTGCTCGGTGAGCATCGCGACGGCCTCCGGGAACAGGCCGTCGCTGTCCATCCAGCCGTGCAGCAGCTCCTCGACACCGGGGATGGGCAGGACCCGGGCGCGGGCCTCCTCGGCGGCGCGGATGTCCTCGGGGTCGCCGGTACGGGCGGCCTTGGCCTCGGCGATCCGCGCGTCCAGCTCCTCGATGCGGAGGTAGAGGGGGCCGAGCTTCTGTTCGTGCAGGCGGGAGAAGTTCTCCACCTCGACGCGGAAGGTCTCGACCGCGATCTCGTACTCGATCAACGCCTGCTCGGCGGCCCGTACGGCCTGCTCCAGCCGTTCCTCGGGCCGCGGTGCCTGGGACTGCTCAGCTTCCGGGGTCGTCACCCGACCAGCCTAGGGCCTGTCGTCGCCGTCGGTGGCCGGGACCCACTCGGCGACCAGATCAGTGCAGGCCACGACGAGGGTGGCCGGGCGGCAGGCCAGCTCGTGGGTGCAGCCGCCGGGGTGCGGGAGGATCTCGTCGAGGATCACCTCGCCGAGCGAGGTGAGGTCGCAGGCGCCCAGGATGTCCGTCTGGAAGCGGGAGACGCCCGTGTAGCGGACGACCAGGTCCTCGTCGTGCTTGTGGCGGTCGTGACGGAAGCGGATCTCCATGCCGGCGGGGGCCGTGCGGCGCATGTCCACCGGGCGCAGGTCCTTCACGCAGCGGCGCCCGTCGAACTCGTAGTGGCGCGGGTCGGTGGCGAAGGCGCGGGCGCCGGGCGGCAGGCCGTCGGCGAGTTCCGGCAGCCGCGCCAGGTAGGGGCCGGGGTCGATGGAGACCGCGGCCGCGCCCTCGCCTTTCGCACCGTCGCTTATTTCGACGTACTTCACATCGGCACCTCTCGGCACATCGGCGCCTCTCGGCACATCAGTACCTCTGGGCAAAGCGGCACCTCTCGGCACATCCGCACCCTCCGGAACACCGGAGGCCGCGAGCCGTGGATCACGCAGATCACACCCCGAGCTCCGCCGCTATCCGGCCCGCCCGCACCGCGGTCACCAGTTCCTCGTGGTCCGCCTCCGTGCGGTCGGCGTAGGTCACCGCGAAGGCGGCGATCGCCTCGTCCAGCTCCTCGTTCTTGCCGCAGTAGCCGGCGATCAGGCGCGGGTCGGCGCTGTGCGAGTGGGCGCGGGCCAGCAGGGCGCCGGTCATCCTGCCGTAGTCGTCGATCTGGTCGGCGGACAGGGCGGCGGGGTCGACGCTGCCCTTGCGGTTGCGGAACTGGCGGACCTGGAACGGGCGGCCGTCCACCGTGGTCCAGCCGAGCAGGATGTCGCTGACCACCTGCATCCGCTTCTGGCCGAGGACCACCCGGCGGCCCTCGTGGTCGACGGCCGGCGTCTCGAAACCGGCCGTCGCGAGATGGGGGACGAGCGCGGACGGGCGGGCCTCCTTGACCTGGAGGATCAGCGGCTCGCCGCGGTGGTCGAGGAGGAGGACGACGTAGGAGCGGGTGCCGACGCTGCCGGTGCCGACGATCCGGAAGGCGACGTCGTGCGGGGTGTGCCGGGCGAGCAGCGGGTGGCGGTCCTCGGAGAGCGTGGTCACGTAGTGCTCCAGGGCGGCGGTGACCGCCTCCGCCTCCGCGTCCGGGACCCGGCGCAGCACCGGCACGGCGTCCACGAAGCGGCGGCCGCCGTCCTCGGTGGGCTCGGTGGAGCGGGCCGCGAACCGGCCGCTGGTGTTGGCGCGGGCCTTCTCCGAGACCCGGCGCAGGGTGCCGATCATGTCGTGGGCGTCGGAGTGGGAGACCAGTTCCTCGTCCGCGATCGCGTTCCACGCGTCCAGGACCGGGAGCTTGGCCAGCAGGCGCATGGTGCGGCGGTAGGCGCCGGCCGCGTCGCCGGCCGCCTTGCGGCACGTGTCCTCGTCGGCGCCCGCCTCCCGGCCGGCCAGCACCAGGGAGGCGGCGAGCCGCTTGAGGTCCCACTCCCAGGGACCGAGCGCCGTCTCGTCGAAGTCGTTCAGGTCGATGACGAGGTCGCCGCGCGGGTCGCCGTACAGGCCGAAGTTGGCCGCGTGGGCGTCGCCGCAGATCTGGGTGGCGATCCTGGTCGTCGGGGTGCGGGCCAGGTCGTGCGCCATCAGGCCGGCCGAGCCGCGCAGGAAGGCGAACGGGCTCGCCGCCATCCTGCCGACCCTTATCGGGACCAGCTCCGGGATGCGGTCGCGGTTGGACTCCTCGACCGCGCGGACCGCGTCGGGGCGGGAGCCGTCCAGGTCCAGGGCGTCGTGGCTGCGGCGCGGCACCGCCCAACGCAGCTTCTTGCCCTCCTCCTTGGGAGAGCCCTGCGAAGGCCACTGCGCGAACCCCTTCGGCGCGGGCAGTTTGCGCCCGCCGGCCGCCGTCGGCTCTTCCACTCCGGTCACGTCGACCGCCTCCCCCGTACTCCACGCACGCACACGCACGAACATCAACTCGTGGAGAAGCTACAGGCGGGGCCCGAAAGCCGTCAGACCCTGTGGATAACTTCGCGGCGATTCAGGGAGGTTGGCGCACCTTCGTCGTATATCCGCCCGCTCGTCTCCGGCCGGACCACGGGCCTCGACGACGGCTCGATCATCGTGAACCTCGATCATCGTGGACAAGGAGTGGGAGCGGCACACCGCCGGGCAGCGGGTTCGGGTGCGACTGGGCGACGGCACCCGTAAGACGACGCGCGTCGCGGCCGTACTGCGGACCGGGGGTGGGGTGGGGCGGTGCGGCCGCCAGGCTGCGGGAGGCGGGCCGGGCGGGCGGCGGACGGGTGCCCACCGCGGACCAGTGGGTCGCCGCCCCCCTCCGCAGACCGACCGGACCACCCGGCTCGGCTTCCACCTGGTCCTCGGCATCGCGCCGGTGTACACCGGCTCAGCGGCTGAACAACCCGGGGTTGCTGCGGACGAAATCGCCCACTCCCGCGGCGGGGCGCCCGGTGACCTCCTTCATGCCGTCCGCCTGGCGGTCGTAACGGCCGGCCGCGTGCAGGCGGGCCATGGTGGAGAGGTGCTGGAAGGCGTGGTCCGGCAGTCCCAGCGCTTTGAGATCGCCGTCGAGCCACTCCTGCAGCGGGACCTCGGTGCAGCCGACCGTGCGGTGCAGGGCATCGGAGATCTCCGCGGCCAGCGCGGCGGCGTCCTGGGACCGGGGACCGGTCAGCTCGTAGGTCCGGCCGATGTGCCGGGCCGGATCGGCCAGGATCTCCTCGACGACCGCGGCGACGTCACCGGCGGCGATCGGGGAGGTCTTCGCCTTGCCGAAGGGCCACCGGAGGGTGCCGCTCTCGCCGACCGACGAAAACACGGCCTGGAAGAGCGGGTTCTCCAAGAAGACGGTGGGCCTGACCTCGACCACGGGCAGTCCCGACCAGCCGAGAACCTGCTCGACCAGCCACTGCTGACGATGCTGATGCGACTCCGAGCCGCTGGTGGCGTCCATCTCGGAGACGGTCAGCTGCGACATGTTCACGAACGCCTCCAGCCCGCCGTAGGCGCGCGCGACCGTGGCCGTGGTCACCGCGGCCGGCAGGTACTCCGCGGAGACGGCCATGCCGAAGTACATCCGCCCGCAGCCGTCGAGGGCGTCGGCGACGTCACGGGGCCGCGTCAGATCCCCGACCACGACGTCAGCACCCGTCGCGCGCAGCGCCTGGGCACGGTCGTCGTCCCGGTGCACCAGAGCACGGACCCCGAGGCCCCGGCGCCGCAGCCCCTGGACGACCGTCCTGCCGACGGCCCCGACGCGGCCCGCCGCGCCGGTGACCAGGATGGGGCGCACGCCTGCTTCCGCGCTGTAGTCCATGGGGGCAGCCTGCGGTCGGCCCGACCGGGTCGCAACCGGGGGGTGAGATCCGCCCCCAGGCCCCGAGCCACCCCGGGTCTACCTCGCGACCCACCCGTGAGATAGCTCACGGGTGCGGCCCTCATGTGCCGCGACAGGTCCGTGCGATGCCTCACAGCCGACGGTTCGCCACCGGCGGGCACAGGACAACGAGAAACGGGCCCCCACCGTGACTTCCGTCACCGGAGGAGACCCGTTCCATCGGTATCTCTCTGTGCGCGAGGGGGGAGTTGAACCCCCACGCCCTTGCGGGCACTGGAACCTGAATCCAGCGCGTCTGCCTATTCCGCCACCCGCGCATTGGGTGTGTCTTCCGGCTTCAGCCCCGTTGTTTCCTTCGGGTTGGCCCCTTCCGACATCGAGAACACTAGCACGTGGGGCAGGGTGGGTTCACATCCCTTGTCTTGGGGCAGCGCTCACCTGGTGATCACGTACCGGGCGGTCTGCGGCCACGTATCAACCTCGTACCGGTCCAGCCCATCTGCCCAGGAGACGGATCGGGTCCACAGCCAGGTGCGGGACACTGGTCGTGGGCCACCTCTACGATCCATGGCAGAACGAGCGCCGATCCCGGGCACCAGACGCACGGGGAAGCACGCCGAGGAGTTCGAAGAGGGGACGCTGGGGGAACCGGCTGATTGCCGGGCGCGTAGATACGATCAGTGAGCGGTAACGGCAACGGCAGGCAGTACGGGCAAGGCGACAGAGGAGGTGCCCTGTGGGAGTCCTGAAGAAGTTCGAGCAGCGTCTCGAAGGTCTGGTCAACGGCACCTTCGCGAAGGTGTTCAAGTCCGAGGTCCAGCCCGTGGAGATCGCCGGCGCGCTGCAGCGCGAGTGCGACAACAACGCGACCATCTGGAACCGGGACCGGACCGTCGTACCCAACGACTTCATCGTGGAGCTGAGCGCGCCGGACTTCGAGCGGCTCAGCCCCTACTCCGGGCAGCTCGGCGACGAGCTCGCCGGGATGGTCCGCGACTACGCCAAGCAGCAGCGCTACACCTTCATGGGGCCGATCAAGGTCAACCTGGAGAAGGCCGACGACCTCGACACCGGCCTGTACCGGGTGCGCAGCCGCACGCTGGCCTCCTCCAGCAACCAGCAGGCCCCCGAGCGCGCCCCCGCGGGCGGTGCCCCGCAGCGCCCCGGTGGCTACGGCTACCCGCAGCAGAGCGCCGCCGCCCCGCCGATGCCGAGCGCCCCGCCGCCCGGCGCCCGCCCCGGCGGCTACGGATACCCGCAGCCGACCCAGCCGGCCGCCCAGCGGCCGCCCTCGGGTCCCGTCGGCGCCCCGGCACCCGGCGCCCGCACTCGCTACTGGATCGAGATCAACGGCACCCGCCATCAGATCTCCCGCGCGACGCTCGTGCTGGGCCGCAGCACCGAGGCCGACGTGCGGATCGACGACCCCGGCGTCTCCCGCCGGCACTGCGAGATCCGGACCGGTTCGCCCTCGACGATCCAGGATCTCGGGTCCACCAACGGCATCGTGGTGGACGGGCAGCACACCACCCGCGCTACGCTCCGCGACGGCTCGCGGATCGTCGTGGGCAGCACCACCATCATTTACCGGCAAGCCGAAGGGTGAAGCGGGGGCAATGTCAGAGCTGACCCTCACGGTCATGCGGCTGGGTTTCCTGGCCGTACTGTGGCTGTTCGTGATCGTGGCCGTGCAGGTCATCCGCAGCGACCTGTTCGGTACGCGCGTCACCCAGCGCGGATCGCGTAGGGAAGAAGGGCGCCGGCAGCAGCCCGCCGCCCGGCAGCAGGCCGCTCCCCCTCAGCAGCGCGGCCAGCAGCCCGCGGCCGGCGGCCGGCAGCGCCGCAACGCCCCCACCAAGCTGGTCGTCTCCGAGGGCACCCTCACCGGTACGACGGTCGCCCTCCAGGGCCAGACCATCACCCTCGGCCGCGCCCACGACTCGACGATCGTGCTGGACGACGACTACGCCTCCAGCCGGCATGCCAGGATCTACCCGGACCGCGACGGCCAGTGGATCGTCGAGGACCTCGGCTCGACCAACGGCACCTACCTGGACCGGTCCCGGCTGACGACTCCCACGCCGATCCCGCTGGGCGCGCCGATCCGCATCGGCAAAACCGTCATCGAGCTGCGGAAGTAGTGCTACATCATGGATAGGCGCGAGCGGAGCGAGCACGCAGCGGCGGACCGGACGCCGGTCCCCGGTGCGCTCCCGACCGGAGGGTGGGCACCGTGCGGATGTACCCGGAGCCGACGGGCGAGGTGCGCATGAGTCTGTCACTGCGCTTCGCCGCCGGATCGCACAAAGGCATGATCCGGGAGGGCAACGAGGACTCCGGTTACGCCGGTCCCCGTCTGCTCGCCATCGCCGACGGCATGGGCGGCCAGGCCGCCGGCGAGGTCGCCTCCTCCGAGGTGATCTCCACCCTGGTCACGCTCGACGACGACGTGCCCGGCTCCGACATCCTCACCTCCCTCGGCCACGCCGTGCAGCGCGCCAACGACCAGCTGCGCGCCATGGTCGAGGAGGACCCGCAGCTGGAGGGCATGGGGACCACCCTCACCGCCCTGCTGTGGACCGGACAGCGGCTCGGCCTCGTGCACGTCGGCGACTCCCGCGCGTACCTGCTCCGTGACGGCGTGCTCACGCAGATCACCCAGGACCACACCTGGGTGCAGCGCCTCGTCGACGAGGGCCGGATCACCGAGGAAGAGGCCACCACGCACCCGCAGCGCTCACTGCTGATGCGCGCGCTCGGCAGCGGCGACCACGTCGAGCCGGACCTCTCCATCCGCGAGGTGCGCGCGGGTGACCGCTACCTCATCTGCTCCGACGGGCTCTCCGGCGTCGTCTCCCACCAGACCCTGGAGGAGACACTCGCCAGCTACCAGGGCCCGCAGGAGACCGTGCAGGAGCTGATCCAGCTCGCGCTGCGCGGCGGCGGCCCCGACAACATCACGGTGATCATCGCGGACGTCCTCGACCTGGACACCGGCGACACCCTCGCGGGCCAGCTCTCCGACACCCCGGTCGTGGTCGGCGCGGTCGCCGAGAACCAGCACCACCTGCACGACAACGGCTACATGCAGACCCCGGCCGGCCGCGCCGCCAACCTCGGCCGGCAGGCCCACGGCGGGGGCGGCGAGTTCGGGCCGCCCGGCTCGGGCGACACCACCGGCTACGTCCCCACCGACAGCTTCGGCGGCTACACCGACGACGACTTCGTCAAGCCCCGCAAGGGCCGCAAGTGGCTGAAGAGATCCTTCTTCGGCGTGCTCGCCCTCGCCGTGATCGGCGGGGGGCTGTACGGCGGCTACCGCTGGACGCAGACGCAGTACTACGTCGGCGCCAACGGCGAGCACGTCGCGCTCTACCAGGGCATCAGCCAGGACCTGGCCTGGGTCTCGCTGTCGAAGGTGGAGACGGACCACCCCGAGATCGAACTCAAGTACCTGCCGCCGTACCAGCAGAAGCAGGTCAAGGCGACCATCGCCGAGGGCGGCCTCACGGACGCCCGGTCCAAGGTCCAGGAGCTGGCCGTACAGGCCTCCGCCTGCAAGAAGGAGTCGGAGCGCACCACCGCCGAGTCCAAGGCCGGCGCCAAGACCGGCCAGGGCGAGGCCGGCGGCACCACGGGAACCACCAAGACCTCTCTCACGTCCAAGGCATCGCCAAGCCCTTCGAACTCGGCGTCCTCCACGGCGTCACCGTCCCCGTCCCCCTCAGCGACCCCCAGCCCCGGCCCCACCCTCTCGGAGGATGAGCAGAAGGTCGTCTCGCTGTGCGGTAAGCAGTAGGCAAGCCGTGAGAGGCCCTGTCACACGATGAGTAGTTCCACCAACAGCTCGACCCATCACACGTCCACGATCGGTGCCATCGGCGCACCCAGCCGACGCAACACCGAGCTGGCGCTCCTGGTGTTCGCCGTCGTCATCCCGGTGTTCGCCTACGCCAACGTGGGCCTGGCCATCAACGACAAGGTGCCGGCCGGCCTGCTCAGCTACGGTCTCGGCCTCGGGCTGCTGGCCGGTGTCGGCCACCTCGCCGTACGCCGGTTCGCGCCGTACGCCGACCCGCTGCTGCTGCCGCTGGCCACGCTCCTCAACGGCCTCGGGCTCGTCGTCATCTGGAGGCTCGACCAGTCCAAGCTGCTGCAGTCCATCAAGCAGGCGGGCACGGCGGCACCCCGCCAGCTGATGTACACCGCGATGGGCATCGCCCTGTTCATCGTGGTGCTGGTCTTCCTCAAGGACCACCGCGTCCTGCAGCGCTACACGTACATCTCCATGGTCGGCGCGCTGACCCTGCTGCTGCTGCCGCTCGTGCCGGGCCTCGGCGCCAACATCTACGGCGCGAAGATCTGGATCTCGGTCGCCGGGTTCTCCATCCAGCCCGGTGAGTTCGCGAAGATCGTCCTGGCGATCTTCTTCGCCGGCTACCTGATGGTGAAGCGCGACGCGCTCGCCCTTGCGAGCCGCCGCTTCATCGGCCTCTACCTGCCCCGCGGCCGCGACCTCGGCCCGATCCTGGTCGTCTGGTTCATCTCGATCCTGATCCTCGTCTTCGAGACCGACCTCGGCACCTCGCTGCTGTTCTTCGGAATGTTCGTCATCATGCTGTACGTCGCCACCGAGCGGACCAGCTGGATCGTCTTCGGTCTGCTGATGTCCGCGGCCGGCGCCGTCGGTGTCGCGAGCTTCGAACCGCACGTCCAGCAGCGCGTCCAGGCCTGGCTCAACCCGCTGAAGGAGTACAAGCTCAGCCAGCAGGGCGTGGCCGGCCACTCCGAGCAGTCGATGCAGGCCCTGTGGGCCTTCGGCTCCGGCGGCACCCTCGGCACCGGTCTGGGCCAGGGCCACTCGGACCTGATCCGGTTCGCCGCCAACTCCGACTTCGTGCTCGCCACCTTCGGCGAGGAGCTGGGCCTGGCCGGCATCATGGCGATCCTGCTGATCTACGGCCTGATCGTGGAGCGCGGCGTGCGCACCGCCCTCGCCGCCCGTGACCCCTTCGGCAAGCTGCTGGCCGTCGGCCTCTCCGGCGCGATGGCCCTCCAGGTCTTCGTCGTCGCGGGCGGTGTGATGGGCCTGATCCCGCTGACCGGTATGACGATGCCGTTCCTGGCGTACGGCGGTTCGTCCGTGATCGCCAACTGGGCGCTCATCGGCATCCTCATCAGAATCAGCGACACCGCACGGCGCCCGGCGCCCGCCCCCGTCAGCAACCCCGATGCCGAGATGACCCAGGTGGTCCGCCCGTCATGAACAAGCCCCTGCGCCGAATCGCGATCTTCTGCGGTCTCCTCGTCCTCACCCTGCTGCTGCGCGACAACTGGCTCCAGTACGTCAAGGCCGACACCCTCCGCCAGGACACCCTCAACCGCCGCGTCACCATCGCCCGCTACTCCACCCCGCGCGGCGACATCATCGTCGACGGCAACCCGATCACCGGCTCCACGGCGACCAACTCCTCCGGTCTCAACGACCTGAAGTACAAGCGCACGTACAAGGACGGCCCCATGTGGTCGCCGGTCACCGGGTTCGCCTCCCAGGCCTTCGGCGCCAACCTGATGGAGTCCGTGGAGGACGGCATCCTCACCGGCAACGACGACCGGCTCTTCTTCCGCAACACCCTCGACATGATCACGGGCAAGCAGAAGCAGGGCGGCAACGTCGTCACCACCCTCAGCGCGGCCGCGCAGAAGGCCGCGTACAGCGGTCTGAAGGCACAGGGCGGCAAGGGCGCGGTGGTCGCGATCGAGCCCTCCACGGGCAAGATCCTGGCCCTCGCCTCCTACCCGTCGTACGACCCCTCCAGCTTCGCCGGCACCTCGGACGCCGACGCCGAGGCCTGGAAGAAGCTGCAGAAGAAGTACAACCCGAACGACCCCATGCTGAACCGGGCGCTGCGCGAGACCTACCCGCCCGGCTCCACGTTCAAGGTCGTCACGGCCGCCGCCGCCCTGGAGAACGGGCTCTACAAGTCGGCCGACGAGAAGACCGACTCCCCGCTGCCCTACGTCATGCCCGGCACCACCACCGAGCTGAAGAACGAGGGCAACATCCCCTGCAAGAACGCGACCATGCGGAACGCGCTCAAGTTCTCCTGCAACACCGTCTTCGGCAAGATCGGTGCCGACCTCGGCAACGACAAGATGCTCGCCGAGGCGAAGAAGTTCGGCTTCGACGCCGAGCAGTTCACCCCGACCCGCTCCAGCGCCTCGGTCTTCTCCGACGGCATGAACCAGTCGCAGACCGCGCTGTCCTCGATCGGCCAGTACAACACCGCCGCGACCCCGCTGCAGATGGCCATGGTCGCCTCCGCGGTCGCCAACGACGGCAAGCTGATGAAGCCGTACATGGTCGACAAGCTGCAGTCGTCGAACCTCGACACCGTCGCCCAGACCGAGCCCGAGCAGATGAGCCAGCCGCTGTCGTCCGGCAACGCCCAGATCCTCCAGTCGATGATGGAGACGGTCGTCAAGGAGGGCACCGGTACGAACGCCCAGATCAACGGCATCACCGTGGGCGGCAAGACCGGTACCGCCCAGCACGGCGTGGAGAACAGCGAGAACCCCTACGCCTGGTTCATCTCCTATGCAAAGCTCCCCGACGGCAGCAAGCCCGTCGCCGTCGCCGTGGTGATCGAGGACGACCAGGCCAACCGTGACGACATCTCCGGCGGCGGTCTGGCGGCCCCGATCGCGAAGAGCGTGATGGAGGCGGTCATCAACAGCAAGAAGTGACCCCGCTCACGTCCCCTTCACATCGGTGCACGTTGACATACCGGTCCTGTATCGGGTTACGGGCTTGGCCAGGTCACACAAACACAGCCGGGTACGGTAGGCCCGGATGGCAGCCTCCGACCGCACACCCGTGCCGGTCGGGACCGACGGAGAGGGCTGGTAGGGAACTATGGAAGAGCCGCGTCGCCTCGGCGGCCGGTACGAGCTGGGCCACGTGCTCGGCCGTGGTGGCATGGCGGAGGTCTACCTCGCCCATGACACGCGGCTCGGCCGCACGGTGGCGGTGAAGACGCTGCGCGCGGACCTCGCGCGCGACCCGTCCTTCCAGGCCCGGTTCCGCCGGGAGGCCCAGTCGGCCGCCTCGCTCAACCATCCCGCGATCGTCGCGGTCTACGACACGGGCGAGGACTACATCGACGGGGTCTCGATCCCGTACATCGTCATGGAGTACGTGGACGGCTCGACGCTGCGGGAGCTCCTGCACTCCGGCCGCAAGCTGCTGCCCGAGCGCGCCATGGAGATGACCATCGGCATCCTCCAGGGCCTGGAGTACGCGCACCGCAGCGGCATCGTCCACCGTGACATCAAGCCGGCGAACGTCATGCTGACGCGCAACGGCCAGGTCAAGGTCATGGACTTCGGCATCGCCCGCGCCATGGGCGACGCCGGCATGACCATGACCCAGACGGCGGCCGTCATCGGCACCGCCCAGTACCTCTCGCCGGAGCAGGCCAAGGGCGAGCAGGTCGACGCCCGCTCGGACCTCTACTCGACGGGTTGCCTCCTCTACGAGCTGCTGACGGTACGCCCGCCCTTCGTGGGCGACAGCCCCGTCGCGGTCGCCTACCAGCACGTCCGCGAGGAGCCGCAGCCCCCGTCGGTCTTCGACCCCGAGATCACGCCCGAGATGGACGCCATCGTCCTGAAGGCCCTGGTCAAGGACCCGAACTACCGGTACCAGTCGGCCGACGAGATGCGCGCCGACATCGAGGCGTGCCTGGACGGCCAGCCGGTCGCGGCCACCGCGGCCATGGGCTCCGTCGGCTACGGCGGCTACCCGGACGACATGCCGACCACGGCCATGCGCTCCGACGCCGGCGCCACCACCATGCTCCCCCCGATGAACCCGGACGACGGCGGCTACGGCTACGACGAACGCCCGGACCGCCGCCGCCAGCAGAAGAAGAAGAACAACACGTCCACGATCCTGCTCGTGGTCGCGGGCATCCTGGTGCTGGTCGGTTCGATCCTGATCGGGAAATGGGTGGTCAGCGGGGGCGGCGCGGACAAACCCTTCGCGGCCCCGGACTTCGTCGGCCACACCTACGCGGACGCGCAGAGGATGGCCGACAACTCGGGCCTGAAGCTGGGCACGCCGACCCGGAGGACCTGCAACAACGCTCCCAAGGGAAGCGTCTGCTCCCAGGACCCGACAGCGGGTTCGGACGTCAACAAGGGCGACAAGATCAACCTGGTGGTGTCGACGGGCGCGCCCAAGGTGGTCGTACCGAGCGTCGTCGGCCAGAACATCGACGACGCCAAGTCGAAGCTTGAGGGCGACAGCTACAAGTTCGTCGTCAAGACGAAGCAGCAGACTTCCGGTGAGGACCCGGGCACAGTCCTGGACCAGAACCCACGCCTCGGGGCGGAGGTGCAGAAGGGCTCCACCATCACCCTGACGGTCGCCAAGGCCCCGGACAAGGTCACCATCCCCTCTGACATCACCGGCAAGTCCTGCGACGACGCGAAGAACGAGCTGCAGTCCCTGGGCCTGGTCCCGACCTGCGCCGACACACCCGTCACCGACCCCACCCAGGACGGCAAGGTCGTCTCGACCAACCCGGCGGTCGGCCAGCAGGTCCAGAAGAACACTCCGGTGACGATCAACGTCGGCAAGACCCAGCAGCAGACGGCCGTGCCGAGCGTGTTCGGCCAGACCGTGAAGCAGGCCAGGCAGACCCTGCAGGGGGCCGGCTTCACCCAGGTCCAGATCAACGGCGACTCCAGCGACAACGCGATCGTCATCAGCCAGGACCCGCAGGCCAACACCCCCGAAGGCGACCCCGGCAGCACGACAGTCACCCTGACCACGCAGGGCACCGGCAACAACGGTGGCAACAACGGCGGTACCAACTTCTTCGGCGGTACCTTCGGCTGACACGGCAGCGCATGAGAAACGTCCCGGCGTCCTCGTGGAGGACGCCGGGACGTTTCATGTTCGGTTCTCGTCCGTCAGCGCAGTTCCTTCGGCGGCGTCCGCTTGCTGTCGACCTTCTGCACGCGGACGAGCTCGCCCCACACGACGTACCGGTAGCGGCTCGTGTACACCGGCGTGCAGGTCGTCAGCGTGATGTAGTGGCCCGGCTTGGTCCTGCCGGATTCCTTCGGGATCTGGGAGAGGACCTTGACGTTGTACTTCGAGGTCTCGGGGAGGATGTCGTAGACCTTGTAGACGTACCAGTCGTCGCGGGTCTCGAAGACGACCGGGTCGCCGACCTTCACCTTGTCGATGTTGTGGAACTTGGCGCCGTGGCCGTCGCGGTGGGCGGCGAGGGTGAAGTTGCCGGTCTTGCCGGTGGAGGGGAGCACGGCCTTGGCCGGGTCCGTGTAGTAGCCGGCCACGCCGTTGTTCAGGACGTCCGTCGACGTGCCCTTCTCGACGAGGACCTCGCCGTTCCTCATCGACGGCACGTGCAGGAAGCCGATGCCGTTCTTCGTGTCCAGCGCGCCGGGACCGGTGTCCTGCTGGGCCCAGGTCTCCCGGACCTTGTCGGCCGCCCGGTCGGCCTTGCGGTCCGCTATCACGTTCGTCCACCACAACGAGTAGACGACGAACAGGCCGAGCACCAGGCCCGCCGTGATGAGGAGTTCACCGAAGACGCTGACCGCCATGGCGATCCGGCCGGTCGGCCGGCGGCGCGCGGCGGCTGCCGCGTCCGGCGCGTCGGTCTGCTCTTCGGTGTCGTCGGTGGTCGCTGCCACAGTTCCTCTGCCTCTGCCCTTACTCGACGAGCGCGTCCGGCTTGCCCTTGCTGCGCGGGCGTTCCTCGATCATCTTGCCCCACACGATCAACCGGTACTTGCTGGTGAACTCCGGTGTGCAGGTGGTGAGTGTGATGTACCGGCCCGGCTGGGTGAAGCCCGAACCCTTCGGCACCGGGTCGAGCACGCTCACGTTGCTCGGGGACGTCACCGGCAGCATCGACGTCACCTTGTACACGTAGTACTCGTCCTGCGTCTCGACGACGACCGCGTCACCGGCCGCCAGCTTGTTGATGTACCGGAACGGCTCACCGTGCGTGTTGCGGTGCGCGGCCAGACCGAAGTTGCCGGTCTTGTCCTGCGGCATCGCGGTCTTCAGCGCACCCTCGCCGTAGTGCCCGACCATGCCCTTGTCGAGGACCTTCTTGTTGCTGACGCCCTCGGCGATCGGCGCCACCACGTCCAGCTTGGGGATGTGCAGGATGGCGAAGCCCTGCCCGGGCGCGAAGACACCGGGGGCGCGCTTGCCGCTCGCCCAGTCCTTCTGGAGGCTGCTGGTCTCGCTGCCGGCCTGGGCGTGGGCGCGGACGTTCGTCCACCACAGCTGGTACGTGACGAACAGCAGCATCAGCACGCCGGTGGTGATGAACACCTCGCCTATCGCCCGGCTCGCCACGACGGCCGGGCTGGGCTTGCGCAGCCGCTGCTGCCGACGGGCCTCGACCCGGGAGAGCGGCCGCCCCGGTGCGCCGCCCGGCGCGGCGTTCTCCGGCGGCGCGGTCTCAGGTGCGCCGCCACGGCGCCCGCCGCGCCGCTTGGCGGCCTTTCTGCGGGCCGCTCGGCCACCCCCTGGGGTTTCGGTGCGGGCGAGGGCCGCTGTGCCCGCAGAGGCCGATATGGGCGGCGGATCGGGGATCCGCAGCGCGACCGTCTCCTCGTCGATCTGCGGAAGAGGCGGCAGAAACGCCGTCTCCCCAAGCGCGCCTGACTCCTCGTACGGCTGATCCCCGTACGAGGCACCGGTCTCGCGCTCGGGGCGCAGCGCGGTCACGCCGTGGCCCTGCCCACCACCGGGGCGAGCCCCGCCGACCTGGCCACGGCCCCCTGGTCACCGCACTCCACCAGCCAGTTGGCCAGCATCCGGTGCCCGTGTTCGGTCAGCACTGACTCGGGGTGGAACTGCACGCCCTCCACCGGGAGTTCACGGTGTCTGAGGCCCATGATGATCCCGTCGTGGGTGCGGGCGGTCACCTCCAGTTCGGCCGGCACCGTCGCCGGCTCCGCGGCCAGCGAGTGGTAGCGGGTCGCGGTGAAGGGCGAGGGCAGGCCCGCGAAGACGCCCTTGCCGCCGTGCTCGACCAGCGAGGTCTTGCCGTGCAGCAGCTCCGGCGCCCGGTCCACCACACCGCCGTACGCCACCTGCATCGACTGCATGCCCAGGCAGACGCCGAAGACCGGGACTCCGGTCGCGGCGCAGTGCCGGACCATGTCCACGCAGACGCCCGCCTCCTCCGGCGTCCCGGGACCGGGCGAGAGCAGCACCCCGTCGAACCCGTCCTGGGCGTGCGCCGTCGACACCTCGTCGTTGCGCAGCACCTCGCACTCGGCACCCAGCTGGTACAGGTACTGGACCAGGTTGAAGACGAAGCTGTCGTAGTTGTCGACGACGAGAATCCGCGCGCTCACTGGTTGTCCACCGTCACATCGTTGAAGGGCAGCAGTGGTTCGGCCCAGGGGAAGACGTACTGGAAAAGGACGTAGACCACGGCCAGGGCGAGCAGGAGTGAGATCAGCGCCTTCACCCACGCGTTGCCCGGCAGATGCCGCCAGATCCAGCCGTACATGCCGTCCCTTCCGTTCCACCACGGCACCAGAATCCCGCCGTACTGCACCAGACTAACGGCGCAGCGCCCCCGGTCTGCCTGACTCCACAGGCCGTGTGGAGTCCAAGTGCGCCCAGACGATCAGCCGATGGCTGTGCCCCCACTCCGGATCGCACGTGGTCAGCGTGAGATAGCGCCCCGGACGCGTATACCCCGACTTACGTGGCACAGGGTCGATCACTTCAACGTCCGTCGGAACTGTTTTGTAAGGGCCTTTGTCGATCCGATACGTGAACCAGGTCGTCCCGTCCGTCAGGACGATCGCGTCGCCCTCGCGCAGCTTGGGGAAGTCGAGGAACGGGTCGCCGTACGTGCGCCGATGGCCGGCGACCGCGAAGTTGCCCACCTGGCCGAGCCGGGCGGTCCGGGCGTAGTGGGCGAGGCCCTTCTTCAGCACGTCGGTGCCGGTGCCCTCCAGGACCGGCTTGTTCCACGTGAAACCGAACCGGGGGATGTACATGATCGCGAAGGGCGAGCCGTAGTGGTACGCGGCGGAGGTCGCGGGTGCGGTGCTCGCCTTCGCCGTGGGGTGCACCGTGGCCGTCGCCGACCACCGCCGCTGTAACTGGTCGATCTGGTCGTGCATCTCGCTGTCGGCCTTCACACCCGTCCAGAACAGCACGTACGCGACGAAGAGCAGGATGAGCGTGCCGACAGTGATGCAGAGCTCGCTGACGGTCCTGACGATCACGCGCACCGGCGGCTCCAGAAAGTGACGAGCTGCTTACTCCACGGGTTTCGCGTAGTGCAGATCCACTGTGCCCGAGTAGCCCGGAAGAGTCACCGTCCCGTCCTCGGTCACTTTCCAGCCGAGGCCGTACACGTTCACGTACACCATGTAGTTCTGGATCGCCTCGGAGTCCGCGAGCGACTTCTGCATCTTCGCCGGGTCACCGATCGCCTGGATCTTGTACGGCGGTGAGTAGACCCGGCCCTGGAGGATCAGCGTGTTGCCGACGCAGCGCACGGCGCTGGTGGAGATCAGCCGCTGGTCCATGACCTTGATGCCCTGGGCGCCGCCCTGCCACAGGGCGTTCACCACGGCCTGCAGGTCCTGCTGGTGGATGACCAGGTAGTCGGGCTGCGGCTCGGGGTAGCCCGGGAGCTTGGCGGTGGCGTTCGGCGGGGCGTCGTTGAGCGTGACGGTGATCGCCTTGCCGGTCAGCTTCTCGGTGCCCGCGTCCTTCTCCAGACCGGCGAGCTGGTCGTCCTGGGCCTTGGTGGAGCCGTCGTCGCGCTTGGCGAGCTTCTCGTTCTGGTCGCGGGTGCTCGCGTTGGACTCGTCCAGCTCCTTGTTCTTGCGGCTGTGCTCCTGGATCAGGTCGGAGAGCTTGAGCAGATTGTCGTCCGAGCGGATGTCGGTGCCCTTGGCCGTGTTGAAGCTGGTGAAGAAGAGCAGACCGGCCAGGGCGAAGACGCCCACGGTGAGGATCCGCACCGGACGGAGGCGGGAGCGGGGGCCGGTCCGGAAACCGTCCTTGTCTGCAGGGCCGGAAGCCGTTGATCCGGTCGCGTTGGAGTCGGCAGAATTGCTCAACGTACCCTTATCTCCTTCAGCGCCACGGAAGCACTACGCTAACGGACGCCCGGGGGAGCGCTCAGTCTGCCCTTACTGTCCCCTTGTACGCTGCCCCGAGCCCGACCCAGTTACCTGCGCGGCCACGCAGCGCATCGACAGGAGAGACCCTCGTGCCGAAGTCACGTATCCGCAAGAAGGCCGACTACACGCCGCCCCCGGCGAAGCAGGCGACCGCCATCAAGCTCAACAATCGCGCCTGGGTCGCGCCGGTGATGCTGGCCATGTTCATCATCGGGCTGGCCTGGATCGTCGTCTTCTACGTGACCGACGGTTCACTGCCGATCGACAGCCTCGACAACTGGAACATCGTCGTGGGCTTCGGCTTCATCGCGGCCGGCTTCGGCGTCTCCACACAGTGGAAGTAGCTCTGCCCAGGGTTATCCGCTGAGTTATCCACAGGCCTGTGTATGGACCTGGGGAAAAGAAGACGATCTGTGGATAACCCGTTGGGTGTTGACACCGGTACGACTACCACAACACCCTTCGCCTGACTGTTCGCCCCCTATCCTGACCTGCGGAAACGCAAGCGATGGGCAGGGGGCACAGTTGTGCGTGCACGTTGTGCACAAGATCCGCGACCGACTGTGGACAACGGTTCGGTATCGGTGCGGTGAGCCGCCGTGATCAGGTCAGCTGAGCGGTTCTGACGAGGGTCAGGACGACCGCCACCACCAGCACGAGGGCGCAGGTGCCGTACTGGATCAGGTTCCGCCGCTCGCGCGGGGCGTGCACCATCGCGTAGCCGGTGACGACACCGGCGACCAGGCCGCCGATGTGGGCCTGCCAGGCGATGCCGCCGCTGAACGTGAAGATGAGGTTGATCACCAGCAGGGCGATGATCGGCCGCATGTCGTAGTTGAGCCGGCGGATGAGCACCGCGGTGGCGCCGAAGAGGCCGAAGATCGCGCCGGAGGCGCCGAGCGAGGGCTGGTTCTGGGCGGCGAGCAGATAGGTGAGGGCGCTGCCGGCCAGGCCGGAGACGATGTAGAGCGTGATGTAGCGGGCGCGGCCGAGGGCGGCTTCCAGGGGGCCGCCGATCCACCAGAGGCTGAGCATGTTGAACACGATGTGCATGGGGTTCGTCGGGTCATGCAGGAACATCGCGGTCAGCATGCGGTAGTACTGGCCCTGCGCCACTCCCTCCAGCGGGCTGAACTGGGAGTACTGAGCCTGGCCGATCATCTCGAAGTGGTTGGTGAAACTGTCCCCGACGGACTTCTGCACCAGGAAGACGGCGATGTTGAGGCCGATAAGGATCTTGGTGAGCAGCCGTGGGTCGGCGGTCATCGTGCCGCCGGCGAGGGTGCGGGGCTGGGAGGCGGCCGGGGGCGGGCCGCTCTGGCCGGCGGTGGTGCCGCGGACGCAGTCGGGGCACTGGAAGCCCACGGAGGCGCTGACCATGCACTCGGGGCAGATGGGGCGCTCGCAACGGGTGCAGCGCACGCCGGTCTCCCGGTCCGGGTGCCGGTAGCACTTGGGCAGGCTGTGGGCGTCGCGCGCGCTGCCTGCCGCCTGGTCCTCCATGGGGTCCCCTCGCTCGTCGTGGGCAGTGTTCCGCCCCGCCCATCCTTACGGACGAGCGGGGCGTTTGGTTCCCTTCGGGTGCTTCCCTTTCGGACCGGGTCAGCCGGCGCGCTTCGCGACGACCACCGACTCGATGACGACGTCGTTCACCGGCCGCTTGTTGGGTCCGCTGACGGGAACGGCGGCGATGCTGTCCACGACCTTCTGGCCCGCCGGGTCGACGACCTCGCCGAAGATGGTGTGCTTGCGGTTGAGGTGAGGCGCCGGGTTGACCGTGATGAAGAACTGGGAGCCGTTGGTGCGGGGGCCGGCGTTGGCCATGGCGAGCAGGTAGGGGCGGTCGAAGCGCAGGTCGGGGTGGAACTCGTCCTCGAACTTGTAGCCGGGGCCCCCGATGCCGGTGCCGAGGGGGTCGCCGCCCTGGATCATGAAGCCGCTGATGACCCGGTGGAAGACGGTGCCGTCGTAGAGCGGGTCGGTGGAGAGGGCGCCGGTGGCCGGGTGGGTCCACTCACGCTCACCCTGCGCCAGTTCGACGAAGTTCCTGACCGTCTTGGGCGCGTGGTTCGGGAAGAGCCGGACCTCGATGTCGCCGAGGCTGGTCTTCAGGGTGGCGTAGAGCTGCTCTGCCACGGTCCGCCTTCCGTTGTGCTCGGATTCAGTGCTCACGATCCTCGCACGGTACGGCGGGTCCGACGCCCGCCCGGAGCTTCCGGGCGCGGATCCTCACGAATCACTTGCGGAACCCCTTCTGTCATGCGGGGGCGCACGGCGTCGATCCGTGGCATTGTCGTCGGCAAGCCCCTCTTAGCTCTGGTTGCACCCGTATGCCCGTCCTCGCGCGCCGCCCGGCCCGCGGACAGGCATGATCCGTAAAAGGGTGGAAAGTCGAAATACCGTACGCCACCGAGGAGGAGGAAACCCGTGACCCGCAAAGACAGCGTGCGCGCCGCGACCAGTTCGGCGAAGGACAGCGTGCGGCACGCCGCGGAAGCGGTGGCGCCCTACGCCGACACGGCAAAGGAGCGTGCCGCGTACTACGCACAGGAGGCACGCGTACGGCTCGCGCCCGTGGTGTCGCAGGCCGCCGAGCAGGCCCGCGTCCAGTACGACGCCCGTCTCGTGCCGCGCCTGGAGCAGGCCCGCACTCATGTGCCGCCGAAGATGGACCAGGCGGCACACGACGCCGCCGACCTGACACGAAAGGCGGCCCGGCAGGCCGCCGACTACTCGCGCCCGAGGATCGAGCAGGCCGTGGCGGCGGCCGGTCCGGTCCGTGAGGAGGCGACCGCGCGCGGTGCCGCCGCGTTGGCCGCGCTGCGCGGCAACGTATCGGCCGAGGAGATCGAGAAGCTGGCCCGCCGGAACCAGAGGCGCTCGTCGTGCGGCCGTGCCTTCAAGGCGTTCGCGGTGTTCGGCGTGCTGGCCGGTGCGGCCTTCGCCGCCTGGAAGTGGTGGGACAAGCAAGCCAACCCGGACTGGCTGGTCGAGCCCCCGGCCGCCACAGAGGTCCCGGAGACGGGCCGTCTCAGCTCGGTGGACGGCACTTCCCCGCTCGACCCCGAGGTCCAGGCGAAGGAGGCCGAGGAGCATGGGTCCCGGTCCCGTGACGACAAGAACCGCTGAGCCCGGCCGGCCGCGCTCGGGCAGCACGCCGTTTCACGTGAAACCGGACGGCTGAACCGCGCGGACGGAACCCGCAACCCCCTGACCGCGTTTACGCAGGTCAGGGGGTTTGCTGTGGAGCCCAGCAGTCGACCGGGGCCATGAGCGCCGCGGTGCGGCACTGGATGGAGGAGTCCAACGGCATGGTGGCCGCGCAGGAGTTCTGGTCCGCGCCCCCTGTCTCACCGGACGACCTCGCAGCCGTCTTCGAGCGGCCGCCGCTCACCGCGTGGCCCGCGGGAGAAGAGGAGGGCCCTGCCGCGTCCGGCCACCTCCGTCTGTGCGGCGGGTACTGCGGCGCCGCTCCGGACGCGCGGATCGGGCCCACGGCCAGGCTGGCACGAAAAGACCCCCCTGCCTGCGTTTCCGCAGTTCAGAGGGGTCTGCTGTGGAGCCTAGGGGAGTCGAACCCCTGACATCCGCCATGCAAAGACGGCGCTCTACCAACTGAGCTAAGGCCCCGTACGGGAAGCGACCGGCCGGCGGAAGGTCCGCGAGGTCGGTGCCGCAGACCAGAGTACCGGGTCACCCCCCGTACCTCGCAAAAAGATTGGGGGTCCCCGCAGATGACCACTCTCCGTAAGATGCTCGGCGGGGTTCGCTGTAGCGAACCGTGGTTTTTTTGGGGAAGCGATGGGGAGACGCAATGGACGCCGCACAGCAGGAAGCCACCGCCAGAGCGCGGGAGCTGCAGCGGAACTGGTACGGAGAGCCGCTGGGGGCGCTCTTCCGTAAGCTCATCGACGACCTGGGGCTCAACCAGGCACGTCTCGCGGCGGTCCTCGGACTGTCCGCGCCCATGCTGTCGCAGCTGATGAGCGGGCAGCGGGCGAAGATCGGCAACCCGGCCGTGGTCCAGCGGGTGCAGCTGCTCCAGGACCTCTCGGCCCAGGTCGCGGACGGCAGCGTGAGCGCGGCCGAGGCGACCGAGCGCATGGACGAGATCAAGAAGTCCCAGGGGGGTTCGGTGCTCAGCAACACCACGCAGACGACCAGCGGTTCGGGGGCGCCGACGGTCAAGCGAGTGGTGCGCGAGATCCAGTCGCTGCTGCGCTCGGTCGCCGCCGCCGGTGACATCATCGACGCGGCCGACACCCTCGCTCCGTCCCACCCGGAGCTCGCGGAGTTCCTCCGGGTGTACGGGGCCGGCCGCACGTCGGACGCGGTCACGCACTACCAGTCGCACCAGAGCTGAGCCTCGGCCCGGCACACCGGAGGGGGTCCGGTGAACCGGGCGGGGCCAGGCCCTGACGTCGGGGGCACGCGAGAGGGGTCGTATCGCTCATCCGGGGGAAGCAAGGGGGGTAACACGCAAGGGGGGTGGCAGGGGAACCCGAGGGGGAGGGGTACGGGCAGTCATGGGTGAGGTCTTCGCGGGCCGGTACGAACTGGCCGACCCGATCGGTCGTGGCGGAGTGGGCGCCGTCTGGCGCGCCTGGGACCACCGGCGCAAGCGCTACGTGGCGGCCAAGGTGCTCCAGCAGAGCGACGCCCACGCGCTCCTGCGCTTCGTGCGGGAGCAGGCGCTGCGCATCGACCATCCCCATGTCCTGGCTCCCGCCAGCTGGGCCGCCGACGACGACAAGGTCCTGTTCACGATGGACCTGGTCGCCGGCGGCTCGCTGGTCCACCTCGTCGGGGACTACGGTCCCCTGCCCCCGCTGTTCGTCTGCACCCTCCTCGACCAGCTCCTCGCCGGCCTCGCCGCGGTGCACGCCGAGGGTGTGGTCCACCGGGACGTCAAGCCCGCGAACATCCTGCTGGAGGCGACCGGCACCGCCCGTCCCCGGCTGCGCCTGTCCGACTTCGGCATCGCCATGCGGTTCGGCGAGGCCCGGCTGACCGAGACCAACCTCGTGGTCGGTACGCCGGGTTACATCGCCCCCGAGCAACTCCTGGGCGCCGACCCCGACTTCACAGCCGACCTGTTCGCCGTCGGCCTGGTCGCCCTGTACCTCCTGGAGGGCGCCAAACCCGACGCCAAGGCGCTCGTCCAGTACTTCGCCGAACACGGCACCCCGGGAGCGCCCAAGGGCATCCCGGACCCGCTCTGGCAGGTCGTCGCCAGTCTTCTCCAGCCGGACCCACGTGCCCGCTTCCGCACGGCCACCGGAGCCCGCAGGGCCCTCGCCGAGGCCCGTGAACTCCTCCCGGAGACGGACGCCGACGACGAGTCGATCGAGATCTTCGACCAACTGGGGCCGCTGCCACCTGGGTTCGGACCGGTGGGGCCGGTGCGGCCGGCCTCAGCGGTGGACACGGCCCAGGTTGCCGGGACTTCGCCGGGGCCACGGGCGCCGGGAGCGGCCGCGCCGCATCCCGACGCGGCGACCGCGACGGGGCATTGGGCGACCGGGACAACCCCGGGCCGGGAGAAGGCCGGGGAACCGGCCGGTGCGGCGGGGACGGGGACGCCGCCGGGCCCGGACCCGGCGACTGCGCGGCCGGCTCCCGCGACGCCCGGAACCGGGGACGGTCCCCGTATCGAGACCGGGACCGAGACCGGGACCGGGACTGTCGGAGGAAGGTCCCCGGCGGGCGGCGCCGACGGCACCCTCGGCGGCGAGGCCGCTTCGCCCCCCGCCTCCATGTCCGACACCGGCAGCTTCCGGCTCCCCCCGCCCCGGACACCGGGCGTCCCGGCCTCCGCCGCGGTGCGGCCCGAGCCGACACCGCCGTACCCGCCGTACGCCGGGCCACCGGCCACCCCGGCCGGGCGGTCCCACACGCCCTGGTCCCCCGCCCAGCCACTTCCCACGGCGCAGCCGCACGCCGACACCCGCACCCCCACGGCCACGTACACCGCGCGGGATCCGCAGACCTCACCGCCGTCGGTCCGTACCCATGGCCGGCGTCGGCGGCGGGCGCCCCGGCCCGGTCCGCCGGCCAGGGCGGCCGTGCCCATCCTGCTCCTCGCGCTGGTCTGTTACGCCGTCGGTTTCTGGGCGCTGGCCCGGCTCTGAGCGCGCCGGGCGGTCAGGGTCCACAGGCCGAGGACGAGCAGCAGGGCCGTGCCCGTGCCGATGCCGCCGGCCGCGAGCGCCCGCAGCGCCGTGTCGTCGCCGCCGGCCGGGGTCAGGAGACCCCCTCGGTCCCAGGACACGCCGAAGATGCCCTTCGGGACCGGCGAACCGGCGTACGCGGGACCGGAGTTCGGAGTGCCGTCGACACGGACCCGGAGGGTGACGCCGTACGGCCCCTTCCCGAAGGTGGCCGCGGTCTGTCCGGTGAGGTGGACGACGAGGTAGTAGGCACCGGCGAACCGGACGGCGTTCTCCGTGCCGGAGACGGCGTACCGGTTGGCGTAGGCGACGGGCGGCAGGGGGGCGAGGGAGGACGACTTCTGGGTGCCGTCGTAGCCGAGGGAGACGTCGTCGACGTAGCCGCGGACCGGGTTGTACAGGGAGAGGTTGAGCGCGGCGCTGACGTAGCCGTGGGGGTCGCCGCCGGTGCTGCCGAGGTCGACGGTGGCGTGGAGCTGCTGGCCCCAGTCGACCGGAACGGCGTAGTAGAGGGTCTGGCCGGGCGTGATGCCGGTCCGCCAGACGCCCTGGTCCAGGGCGCGGGCCGTGGTGAAGCCGGCCCCCCCGGTGCGGGCGCGGGGGTCCGAGGTGAGCGGCTCGGGTGACGCGGAGTTCCAGGTCCCGGGGGCGGTGGTGGCGCCGGCCTTGGCCAGGGCCGGTTCGGTGACGGGGGCGATCTCCAGGTCCCAGCTGCCCGGGGTGGTGGTCGTCGAGCCGGACACGGCCCGCTCGACGACCACGTAGTAGGTGCCGGCGTCCCGGCACAGCGCCTTGCCCGCGTCCCGCCGCCCCACCGCGGTGACCGGCCGCGGACTGAGCCCGGCGCCGAAGCGGGCGCTGTCGTAGTCGCAGGCGGAGCCGTTGGCGTCCTCGATCGAGACCTCGATGCCGTCGCTGGCGGAGACGGTGGCGGAGGAGGGCGGCACCGCGGTGACGGGGACGTAGGCCGAGGTGCCGGCGGTGAGCTCGAGGCGGAAGTACAGCTCGCCCTTGTCGGGGAGGGTGCTGCGGTAGGTCGTGCCGGGCTCCAGCGGTACGGCGTCCGTGGTGCTCGCCGCTCCGGTGACGGTGCGGGCGCCCGGGGCGAAGGCGTACCCGCCGGCGCTGCCGCCGCCGCTGCCGTCGTCGGCTCCGGCGGAAAGGGCCGGGAGCAGCGCCGTCAGTGCGAGGACGGCCGTCACGCAGATGCCCCGCCGTGCCGCCGTACGCCACCGCCGTATCACACGCGCCCCCCAGTCGTCGTCCGCCGAGTCCGCCGACCGCACAAGTCACGGCCCGGCCGGGCCCCATACTGCCCCGCGCGCCGCCGCGCCACCCGGCGATCCGCACGACCGTCCGAAACACCCCGCCCGAAGGGCCCTCCCGCAACTCCCGCAACCCCGCGGCCCCCCGCACCGCGTCGGCCGAACGACCGAACGCCCGAACGGCAGGCTGGCCGGAAAACGCAAAACCCCGACCGCACCGGCGGCCGGGGTCTCAGTGTCGTCTGTAGTCGGTACTCACGAACCCGTGGGCACGGAGTCAGTCGCCTCCGTCCACAGATCCTGCTCGGCGCGATCCGCCTGGATCTGGCGGTACACGAGGAGCCCGCCGATGGCGGCCAGTGCGACCAGGAGAAGCTTCTTCACCGCGCGACCTCGTCTCTTCCTTGACGTAGGGGACCTCTGGCGCCCGACTATACACACCGACCGATATCGATCGGTGACCTGGCATCCGACCCTCAACTCCGGTCCGCCGCAAGGCGTTGCCCAAGGTCGGACCGCTCCGATCGGAGGGTGATCACACCTCCACGGACGGTTACTTTGCTCCGTCTCGCCCGCCTTCAGGGCCTTTCTTGGGATTTTTCCCACGCCATGCACCCATCCGTGTGGTGTTCATCGGAACATCGACGCGCCACAGGCCGACGTCCCCCACTTCGCGAGCCCCATACACATCATGAGGAAAGTACGCAAATCGCCCAACCCGAAAGTGAGGGGCCATGGCCAGGAACTCCAAGGTCATGAAGCTGTGGACCGCCATCGTCACCGCCTTCCTCGCGCTGTGCACGGCGCTCGGATTCGTCTCCGCCACCACCGCCGCCGCGGTACCGCAGACCGAGACCCCGCGCAACAGCACCGGCGAAGACCACGACACGGACCGGGTGACGATCCCGGCACAGACACACTGGCTCTGGTCCCAGGCAAGGTCCCTCCCGCCCACGATGAAGCAGCGGATCCGGGCCGAGGCCCACGGCAAGACCCCCAGCTGCCGGCACCGCCCCCTGGACACCACCGAGTCGGAGACCACGGCAGAACCCCCCGCCGCACCGCTCGACTGCTGATCCCACAGGAACAGAAGTCACGGAAGTAACAGACGTAACTGACATAGCAGGCGTAACAGAAGCAATGTAAGTAACAGAAGCAGCAGAAGTAACAGACGGCTCGGACGCAACGGCGCAGGGCGACTTGCGTACGTACCAGCGCCTACTGCGACACAGACCCGCGACGGGATCGACCCGGCCGCGGGTCTCCGCACGCCCGGGACTCGACTCATCAACATCTCTTGAGGAGTCGTAGCCTGATCATGTGCCCAAGGCGTACGAGGAGATCGCCGACGACCTCCGCCGCTCCATCAGGCAGGGCGAGCGCGAGCCCGGCGCCCAGCTGCCCTCCGAAGCGGAGCTGGCCCGGTACTACCGGCGCAGCGTCCCGACGATCCAGAACGCGCTGCGGCTGCTCAGCGCGGAGGGACTGATCGACAAGCGGCACGGCCGCGGCACGTTCGTACGCCGGCCACGCACCCGCGCGGTCCGCGACAACGAACGGCACCAGTGGGAGAAGGACCGCGCCCTGATGCCGGAGGCCACCCGGGCCGAGACGGGTGCGACCGAGCGCGAGACCGGCCTGGTCATCGACGACCTGGTCTTCTACGCCCGCTACCGCGAGCTGGCCGCGCCCGGCGACCTCGCCGGCGCGTTCGGCGTGCCGGAGGGCACCGTGCTCCTGGAGCGCACCTACCGGACCAGGCACGCCGCCGAGACCGCCCCCTTCAGCCTGGTGACCTCCTACCTCGTCCGCGAGATGGTCGCGGCCAACCCGGACCTCCTGGACGAGGCCAACGAACCCTGGCCCGGCGGCACCCAGAACCAGCTGCACACCGTCGGCATCGAGGTCGACCGCGTCGAGGAACGCTTCACCGCCCGGCCGCCGACGCCGGAGGAGGCCCGGGAGCTGGACCTGCCGGCCGGCACCTCGGTGATCCTGCTGCGCAAGACGTCGTACGACACCCACGACCGCATCGTCGACATCACCGCCGTCACGCTCCCCGGCGATCGCACCGAACTGCTCTTCACCACACGTCTGGAAAGGTGGTGAGTGCTGCCGTGACCCGGCGCATCACCGTCGTCACCGCGGTCCACGCGCCGTCGGCCCGCTTTCTGCCCGAGGCCCACACCTCGCTGTGCGCGCAGCGGCTGCCGGACGGCTGGGAGTGGGAGTGGCTGATCCAGGAGGACGGACACGGCGAAGAGGTACACGGCTACGTCCCCGACGACGCGCGGGTGTCGTTCCGGCAGGGCCGCGCCGGCGGTCCCGGGGTCGCGCGCACCATGGCGCTGGCCCGGGCGCAGGGGCCGTACGTCAAGGTCCTCGACGCCGACGACCAGCTGCCTCCGGGTGCGCTGGCCCGTGACCTGGCCGCACTGGAGGCCCGCCCGGACCTCGGCTGGGCCACCTCACGGGCTCTGGACCTGCTGCCGGACGGCTCCACGACCGGTTTCCCGGGCGACCCGGAGGAGGGACCGATCGAGCGCGGGACCGTGCTCGGCCACTGGACGGCGAACGGCTTCCGCGCCCAGGTCCACCCGGCCACCCTCTTCGTCCGCCGCGAGCTGCTGCTGGCCCTCGGCGGCTGGATGGCGCTGCCCGCCTCCGAGGACACCGGGCTGCTGCTCGCCCTCGACGCCGTCAGCCGGGGCTGGTTCTCGGCGGAGGTCGGGCTGCTCTACCGCAAGTGGGAGGGCCAGGTCACCGGCCGCCCCGCCCACACCGACCCGGTGGAGCGGGAGACCCGCATGACGGTCGTGGCGGCCCGGGCCCGGGCGCTGGCGGAGCTCGGGTGGCGGTACGGGTGACCTACGGCTGTACGGCGGTACGACCGTGCTGCCGGGTCGCTCACAGGGTCGCCGCGTCCACCCGCGAGAACACCAGGTCGCTCTCCTCGGTCACCGGGCGGTCCCAGCGGACCGGGACCACCGGTTCGCCGTACAGGGCGCGCGGGTAGCTGTCGGCCGCGTAGCTGTTGGCGAGCCGGTAGACGTGGTAGCCGGCGTCGGTCATGGTGCGCAGCAGGTCGTCCGCGGAGTCGCCCAGCTGGGCCATCCGCTCGGGGGTGACCTCGACGGTGATCTCGGCGTCCGGGCGGAGCTTCCCCAGCAGCGGGGCGAGCCCGCGCACCACCGCTCCCTCGGCGCCCTCCACGTCGATCTTGACGACCCGTGCGGTCTCGACCTCCTCCGGCCGGAGGAGGTCCGGCAGCGGCACGGCCTCGATGTCGAAGCTGGACTCGGCCGGGCCGTCCCACGGGACGATGCTGTTGGCGCCCATGTTGCGGGAGCTGGCGAGCACGAAGGTCAGGGTGCGGTGGGCGTCGGAGACGGCGGCGTTGACCGCGCGGATGTTCCGGCAGCCGTTGAGCGCGCTCTGCTGTTCGAGGCGGCGGTGGAAGGCGGGGGAGGCCTCGACGGCCACGACCCGGCCCCGCTCCCCGACCAGCCGGGAGGCGAGGACGCTGAAGACGCCGATGTTGGCGCCGACGTCGACGAAGCAGTCCCCCGGCGCCAGCCGGCCGCGCAGCCAGCGGGTCATGTGCGGTTCCCACACCCCGAAGAGGTACAGGTAGCGCTGGATGAGGTCCTGGGTGTCGACCGCGAACCGGTCGCCGGCGAGCGTCTCCACGACGCGCCGCCGGGGGTGGTCGCGCAGGTAGGGGTTGAGCGCGCGGGTCGCGAGGGTCTTGCCCCAGGGGCCCGGGAAGTCGCGGACGTAGCGGCGGCCGAGGGTCGCCAGGAGTTCGGTGAGTGGGCCGGCTTCGGCGAATCGGCCCGGTTCGGCGAATCGGTTCGGTTCGGTGAGTCGGTTCGGTTCGATGGGGGCGGTGCTCATCCGCTAGTCGGTGACCCTTCGGCCGTTGATCCGGATCGCCTGCGACGGGCAGCGTTCGGCGATGTCCCGGATCAGCTCGTCGCCGTCCCCGGGTTCCTCCCCGTACTCCTCGCGTCCGGGCAGGACGAAACCGTACCCGTCCTGGAAACCGAACACGGCGGGTGCCCGGAAGGCACACTCACCCGACCCATAACAGACGTCGGCGTCGACGGAGACCTTCATGGGAGGTCCCCTGCCCAGCCGGGGACCCGCTGAACCGGGGCCGCCCCTGCTAGGTGAACGGCAGCTCCAGCATCCGGATCGCGTTGCCGCGCAGCAGCTTGTAGGCGATCTCGGGGTCCAGGCCGCCCACGTGCTCCTGGGCCACCCGCTTGGTCTCCGGCCAGGTCGAGTCGACGTGCGGGTAATCCGTCTCGAAGGTCGCGTTGTCCACGCCGACCGTCTCGATCGCCTCGATGCCGTGCCGGTCCCGGAAGAAGCAGCAGAAGATCTGCCGGTAGTAGTACGTCGAGGGCGGTTCGGGGATCAGGTCCTTCACCCCGCCCCAGGCCCGGTGCTCCTCCCAGACGTCGTCGGCGCGCTCCAGGGCGTACGGGATCCAGCCCATCTGACCCTCGCTGTACGCGAGCTTCAGCCGGGGGAACTTCACCAGGACCCCGGAGAAGAGGAAGTCCATCATCGACGCCATGGCGTTGTTGAAGCTGAGCGAGGCCTGGACGGCGGGCGGCGCGTCGGGCGAGGCGGCCGGCATCTGCGAACTGCTGCCGATGTGCATGTTGACGACCGTCCCGGTCTCCTCGCAGGCCGCGAAGAACGGGTCCCAGTAGCCGGTGTGGATGGACGGCAGGCCCAGGTAGGTGGGGATCTCGCTGAAGGTGACCGCCCGGACGCCCCGCTCGGCGTTCCGCCGGATCTCGGCGACGGCCAGGTCGATGTCCCAGAGCGGGATCAGGCAGAGCGGGATCAGCCGGCCGCCGCTGTCCCCGCACCACTCCTCGACCATCCAGTCGTTGTAGGCGCGGACACAGGCCAGCGCGACCTCCTTGTCGTCGGCCTCGGCGAAGGTCTGCCCGCAGAAGCGGGGGAAGGTGGGGAAGCAGAGGGAGGCCTCGACATGGTTCATGTCCATGTCCTTGAGGCGTTCCTTCGGGTCCCAGCAGCCGGGCCGCATCTGCTCCCGGGTGATGCCGTCGAGCGTCATCTCGTCCCGCGAGAAGCCGACGGCCGCGATGATCCGCTTGTACGGGAAGAGCAGGCCCTCGTACTCCCACCAGTCGGTGGTCTGGCCCGCGGGGTCGGTGGTGAAGCGGTACTTGCCGCCGACGTAGGCGAGTTCACCGATGCCAGCGGTGAAGGGCTTGGGCCCCTTGTCGCGGTACTTGCCCGGCAGCCACCGCTCGAAGAGGTGGGCGGGCTCGATCACGTGGTCGTCCACGCTGATCACCCTGGGCAGATCCTGGGTGCCGGTCGCGTTCTCTGCCATGCCTACCCCCTGCTGCCTGCGGAGTTCCGAAATTATCTGACGGTCCATCAGATCAGCCGTCGGCATTCAGGCTAGGCCCAGGAGCCCGCACCAGCAAGGCCCGCCGCACCCCGCTCCCCGCACCAGCAAGGGCCGCCGCGCCTCGCCTCCCACACCTCGCCCGGAGTTCGCTCCGCCCTCCCTCTTGCGACGCACGCCACCTTCCGCTGAACTGACGAACCGTCAGATAGTTGTTCCAGGGGGTTCCGGGGAGGGTGCGGGATGCGATCAGCCTTGCTGAACGGTGCCGAATGGTTCGCGGTGCTCCGCATCGGGCTCGGTCTGTGGTGGCTGGAGAGCTGGCGGCACAAGGACAAGAAGCAGTGGTTCGGCGGCGGAGGCATCCGGTGGGCGGCCGGTGTCGCCGAGAAGCACCGCTGGCCTGTGGTCCGGCGGGGCTTCGACACCGTCGTCGCGCCACGCCCGCGGCTGATGGCCTACGTCGTGGCCTACGCGGAGCTCGCCCTCGGCCTCGGACTGACGGCCGGCTTCCTCACCCCGATCGCGCTGGTGGCCGGGTTCCTGCTCAACCTGATCTACCTGGTCCTCATGATCCACGACTGGGCGGAACAGGGGCAGAACCTGATGATGGCCCTGATCTCCCTGGCCGGCCTGTTCGCGATGAACTGGCAGACCTGGTCCGTGGACTCGGCACTGGGACTGTTCGGCTGACCGACGGGAGCCTCCGCTGCGGGCGCCCTCGGAAAGGGCACGGAGAACTGCGCGCCCAACCCCCACTCACCCGCAGCGACCCACCGCCCTCATCACGGCACGCCCACCGAGGAGGCACAGATGACGACCGACCCCTCGACGTTCCCCTCCGGCACCCCCTCGGCGGAAACCCTGAGAACGATGCACGTGGCCCGCGCCCACAGCGCCTACGAGCGTGCGGTGGCCGCCTGCCGCCACGCGAAAATCGCTCCCGACGCCGCCCAGACCGTACCGACCAGTCCCGTCGGCCGAGCCGCGAACGCCCTCCGGCTGTCGGCCCAGTCGCTCAGCGCCCTGGCCGGCACCGCACCCGACCCGGCGGCGGACGCCCGCTGCGCCCGCAACGCCGCCGCCACCGCGGCGCTGGCCGCACAGGTGGCCGCCGCCCAGGACGACCGCCCGCAGACGGCCGCGGCCCTGCGCGCGGCCCTCACCGCGTCCCAGGCGGCCGCGACGGCGGCAGGCGGCACCGCGGCCGGACAGGACCCGGCTCTGAACGCGAAGGCCGACGACGCGGAGGAAGGGGCGGTCGCGGCGGCACGCACCGCGGGCTGGATGTGATCCCGTGCCGTTCGGCACCGGTCCCTCCCCACGTGGGGACCGGTGCCGAACGGCGCGGGAGGTGCGGGACCGCCCCTGCGGCCGGAGGCCGACTCAGGGACGGGAGCAACTCGCGTCCTACGGCCGCTCCGGCGGAAGGCCTCCGGCCGAAGGTGACCGAGAACGTGCGGTGCCGTGAGCTGTCTCTGCGGATGCTGAGCTGGTCGGCCGGTCGGGGCGACCCCCGACCACCGCGTTGCTGCGGCGAAATCCTGCCAGCCGAGGGGCCCGTATGAGGAGGGCATGACCTCCGGTCCAGGGCTTCGCCGCAGGTCAGCCATATAAAGTGGGTTTTCCGGTCCGGATGGCGCGCAACGGAGGAAGTAGGGAGTGGAGAGCCTTGGGTCCCGACGCAGGGGCACGCACAGCCTTCGCGGAACGCCTCGCGTTGCTGTACAGGGAGGCCGGTAATCCTCCGCTCAAGCGCGTCGCCGAGGCGGTCGACCGACTGCATCGCGTCGACGAGCGGGGCCGCCCCGTGCGGGTCTCCGCCCAGCGGATCAGCGACTGGCGGCGGGCGAAGAACGTGCCCGCGCAGTTCGTGGCCCTCTCCGCCGTCCTGCAGGTCCTGATCCCACAGGCCCGTCGTGCCCAGCCGACACCGGTCTCCGGCGGACTGTACGACATGCTCCAGTGGCAGAAGCTGTGGGAGCGGGCCGTGGCCGACCCGGTCGGCGAACTGCCCGCACCGGAAGCGGCCGAGGAGACGGGACAGCCCCCGCCGGTCGACAGCGTCTGCCCGTACCGGGGTCTGGCCTCCTACCGCCGTGAGGACGCCCGCTGGTTCTTCGGGCGAGAGCGCAGCACCGACGCGCTGGTCGCCCAGCTGCGTTCCGCGGAGGCAGGCGGTGGCGGCCTGGTGATGCTGGTCGGCGCCTCGGGCGCGGGCAAGTCCTCGCTGCTGAACGCCGGTCTGGTCACCGCGGTCCAGGGTGGCGCCCTGACCGCCGACGGGGACCTCGCCCACCCGCGCCGCATACTTCAGTTCGTCCCGGGTGCGGACCCCGTGAAGGAACTGACCCGCCGCATACCCGAGCTGGCCGAACCGGTCGACCTGCACGATCCGGACGCCGTGCGCGAGGCCGTCACGGCCTGGGCCCGCCGGGAAACAGCGGCCGGCCCTACGGCTGCCGAGGGGACGGCGACCGGACGGGTCACGGCCGAGCAGTCGGCGACCGGACGAACCTCAGCCGAGCAGACGGCGACCGCACGAGCCACGGCCGCATCACCCATCGACGTTTCACGTGAAACACGACCGCCCGCGCAGACCCCTCCAACCCCAACCCCTCCAGCTCCTCCAGCCCCAACCCTTCCAGCCCGTCCGGTCCTGATCGTCGATCAGTTCGAGGAGACCTTCACCCTCTGCGCCGACGAGGCGGACCGACGCGCCTTCGTACAGCTCCTGCACGCGGCCAGCACCCCCGCCGCCCCCGGCGAACCGGCGCCCGCCCTCGTCGTCCTGGGTATCCGCGCGGACTTCTACGAGCAGTGCCTCGGCTACCCGGAGCTGGCCGACGCGCTCCAGCACCGGCACATGGTGCTCGGCCCGCTGACCACGGCCGAACTGCGCGAGGCCGTGACCGCGCCGGCCAAGGCCGTGGGCCTGGAACTGGAACCCGGTCTCGCCGAACTGATCGTCCGCGAGGTGAGCGCGGACGGCCCACGCGGGGCCCATGACGCCGGTGTCCTCCCTCTCCTCTCCCACGCCCTGCTGGCCACCTGGCAGCGCCGCAAGGCGGGCCGGCTGACACTGGCCGGCTACCGGGCGGCCGGCGGTATCCAAGGCGCCGTCGCGGCGACCGCGGAACGCGCCTGGTCGAGCCTGGACCCGGCCGCCCGCAGCGCCGCCCGGGTCCTCCTGCTCCGCCTGGTGCGGCTCGGCGAGGACACCCAGGCGACCCGCAGGCGCGGCACCCGACGCCAACTGGCCGCGGAATCCACCGACCCGGACAAGACGGAGGAGTCGCTCGAAGCCCTGGTCCGGGCCCGGTTGGTGACCCTCGACGCCGACACCGTGGAGATCACCCACGAGGCGCTGCTGCACGCCTGGCCCCGGCTGCGCGACTGGCTCGACGAGGACCGCAACGGCAATCTGCTGCGCCAGCGCCTGGAGGAGGACGGCCGGGCCTGGGACGAGTCGTCGCAGGACTCCGCGCTGCTCTACCGGGGCTCCCGTCTGGAACAGGCCCACACCTGGGCGAAGTCGGCGGGTGACACCTTCCTGACCCGCAGCGCGGTGGAGTTCCTGGCCGCCTCGGTACGGCTGCGCCGGCGCACGGTGTGGATCAGCCGGGCCGCCGTGTCCGCGCTGGTGGTGCTCGCGGTACTGGCGGCCGGTTCGGCCGTGATCGCCCGGCAACAGCGGGACGACGCGGTGTTCGAGCGGGTGGTCGCGGAGGCCGACCGCTTCCAGTACTCGGACCCGTCGCTCTCCGCCCAACTCGACCTGGTGGCCCACGACCTGCGCCAGGACGACGAGGGCGCCAACAACCGCCTGATATCCATCGTCAACGCCCCGCTGGCCACCCCGCTGCTCGGCCACACCGGCGCCGTCTACCTCACCACCTTCAGCCCCGACGGCAAGGTCCTGGCCACCGCCGCCTACGACCGTACGGTCCGGCTCTGGGACGTGAGCGAGCCGACCCGGCCGAAGCCCCTGGGCAAGCCCCTGCTCGGCCACACGAGCTGGGTCTCCAGCGCGGTCTTCAGCCCGGACGGCCGGACCCTGGCCAGCGCCGGCGACGACGGCACCGTACGCCTCTGGAACGTCTCCGACCCGCGCCACCCCGCCTCCCTGGGGGCACCGTCGGCCGGGCACGACGGCACCGTCTACCTCGTCGCCTTCAGCCCGGACGGCAAGACCCTGGCCGCCGCCGACGAGGACCACACCGTCCGGTTGTGGGACGTGCACGACCCGCGCCATCCCGCCTCGCTGGGTACCCTGACCGGCCACACCGAGGCCGTGCGCTCCATCGCGTTCAGCCCCGACGGCCGCACCCTCGCGGCCGGCAGCGACGACAACTCGATCCTCCTGTACGACGTCTCCGACCCCCGCCGCCCGGAGCGCGTCGGCGCTCCGCTCACCGGACACACGGCGACCGTGCACTCGGTGGCCTTCAGCCCGGACGGCCGGACCCTCGCCAGCGGCAGCAAGGACGACACCGTACGGCTGTGGGACGTCGCCGACCGGACACACGCCAAGGCCCTCGGCGCGCCGCTCACCGGGCACACCGGGCCCGTCTGGTCGGTGGCCTTCAGCCCCGACGGCTCCATGCTCGCCGCGGGCAGCGCGGACTCCACGGCCAGCCTGTGGAACGTCGGCAACCCGGCCTTCCCCTCCCAGGTGGGTGAGCCGCTCGCGGGCAGCAGCGGCGAGATGTACGCCGTCGGCTGGAGCCCCGACGGTCACACCCTCGCGACCGGCAGCGGCGACGGCAAGGTGCGGCTGTGGTCGGTCCCGGGTTCGGACATGACCGGCGCGGCGGGGGCGTTCAGCCCGGACGGCCGGGTCCTGGCCACCGGCGGCGGCGACAGCAGGATGCGGCTGTGGAACATCACGGATCCGGGCCGGCCCACCATGCTCGGCAAGCCGTTCACGACCGGGTCGCGGGACCTGCGGTCGATGGTGTTCACCCGGGACGGCCGCACGCTGATCATCCTGACCAGCGAGGACAACCTCAGCTGGGTGCAGCTGTGGAACATCTCCGACCCCGCGCACCCCGCCCAGTACGGTGCGCCGGTCCGGCTGGACACGCGGTACGCGGGGGCCGAGGCGCTGGCGCTGAGCCCCGACGGCCGGACGGTGGCCGCCGACTACGACGACCGGACGGTCCAGCTCCTGGACATCAGCGACCCCGCCCACCCCGCCCGGCTCGGGGAGCCCCTCAAGGGCCACACCGGCTACGTCAACGCGCTCGTCTTCAGCCCGGACGGCAGGTCCCTGGCCAGCGGCAGCGCGGACGGCACCGTACGCCTCTGGAACGTCTCGGACCGGACCCGCGCCAGGCCCCTGGGCAACCCCCTGAAGGGCCACCTGGGCCCCGTCAACACCCTCGCCTACAGCCCCGACGGCCGCACCCTGGCCAGCGGCAGCGACGACGACACGGTCCGCCTGTGGAACGTCTCCGACCCGGCCCACGCGGCTCTGCTCGGCTCCGCCCTCACCGGTCACACCGAGGCGGTGGTCTCCCTGACCTTCAGTCGCGACGGCAAGACCCTGGCCAGCGGCGGCAACGACAACACGGTCCGCCTGTGGAACGTGTCGTCCCCGTCCTCGGCCCACCCCATAGGCCAGTCCATGAGCCCCAACGCCAAGACGGGCAACTTCCTCTCCTTCAGCCCGCGGAGCAACATGCTGGGCGTCTCCAGCGGCTCCGACACGGTCCGGCTGTGGAGCCTCGACGTGGACCAGGCGGTCAACCGCATCTGCGCGGTCACCCGCAATGTCCTGACACCCGCCAAATGGCGCGAGTACCTCCCCCGTCTCGCCTACGACCCGCCATGCGACGCCTGATCCGCCCCCACCCCTGACCGCACTTGAGTGATCCCGATCACAACTGCTCATGACGGCCGAGAAGTTGACTCCCGCCGCACAGGCCACCTTGTTAGGCTGACCACAACCCGGTCGCTGGTGCATCCCCCGTCGCCAGCGACCGGGCCTTTTCATGCCCGGGTCCGCCTCCCCCTCGAACACCGATGACCACGACGAGCACGATGAACACCAAAGCAAAAGACCCCCGATCCATCCGGACCGGGGGTCTTCGTGCTGGTGGGGCTAACAGGATTTGAACCTGTGGCCTCATCCTTATCAGGGATGCGCTCTAACCAACTGAGCTATAGCCCCGCCGCGCTCTGCGGTGTATGTCCCGCGCGCTGACTCCTGAAGATTAGCGCACGACCGGGGCAGTCCCAAAATCGGTTGTCGGGGGATCGTCAGGAGAGGTTTGGACCGGCGTCACTCGTCCTCGGCCAAGGTCAGCTCGACGCCGCCGACGAAGCCCGCGGAGAGGTTGTAGATGAACGCGCCGAGGGTCGCCAGCGCCGTCGCGAGGACGACGTCGATGACCGCGATGATCGCCGTGAACGTCAGGACGTGCGGGAGGGAGAGGAACGCCTGGAGGTCGAAACCGTTCGACTCGTTCGAACCGGTCGCCTCCGAGATCGTGCCGCCGACCGTCGAGAACACGCCCATCGCGTCCAGGACCATCCACAGCACCGCCGCCGCCACGATCGAGCAGATGCCCAGCGCGATGGAGAGCAGGAAGCTGACCTTCATCACCGACCAGGGATCGGCCTTGGCGACCCGCAGCCGGGCCTTGCGGGTGCGCGGGGCGGTGCGGGCCGGGGCGCCCGTACGCGGCCGTCGTACGCCCGCCGCGGGCGCCTGGGCGGCCTGGGCCCCCGGGTAGGCCTGCGGGGGGTGGTAAGGCCCCGCGGGCTGCTCGGCATGCCGTTCCCCGGGCAGCGGGGAAGCCCCCTGCTGCGACGGCTGCGCGGGCGCCGGCCGGTCGCCCGGCGCGGCCGGTCCTCGGGTGTCGGTCACGGTTCCCCCCTGCGCTCCCGGTGCGTCGGACGCGGGCGCCTTGATCGCCTTCAGCTGGGTCGTGTGCGTGTCCGCCTGCTGCGGCGCACCGCTCCCGTCGGACGCGGCGGAGCCACGGCCGCCGCCGTCCGCATCCGTACCCGTAGAGGTACCGGCCGATCCGGCGCCCGTGGCTCCGCTCACGATGACTCACTCCTCGTGCCTACTCGGCCGAGGGCGCCTCACCCTCGTCCGTGCCGCTGGTCGCGACATCCTCGGCGGACTCGTCCACGGCGTCCTCGCCGTCGACTTCCTCCGCCTCGCTGCCGGCCTCGGCGTTACGTGCGATACCCACGACGGCATCGCGCTTGCCCAGGTTGATCAGTTGGACGCCCATGGTGTCACGGCCCGTCTCCCTGACTCCGCTGACTCGCGTACGAATCACACCGCCGGACAGGGTGATGGCGAGGATCTCGTCGTTCTCCTCGACGATCAGCGCGCCGACCAGCGAACCGCGGTCCTCCACGATCTTGGCGGCCTTGATACCGAGGCCGCCGCGGCCCTGGACGCGGTACTCGTCGACACGGGTCCGCTTCGCGTACCCCCCGTCGGTGGCAGTGAACACGAACGTACCGGGTCGAACAACATTCATCGACAGAAGTTCATCCCCCTCACGGAAACTCATGCCCTTGACACCGGAGGTGGCCCGGCCCATGGGTCGCAGAGTCTCGTCGGAGGCGGTGAACCTGATCGACTGCGCCTTCTTGCTGATCAGAAGCAGATCGTCGTCCGCCGAAACCAGCTCGGCACCGATCAGTTCGTCGTCGGAACCGTCCTCGCGCTCCCGCAGGTTGATCGCGATGACACCGCCGGAGCGGGGCGAATCGTAATCCTTCAGAGGCGTCTTCTTGACCAGACCGGCCTTGGTGGCCAGCACCAGGTAGTCCGCCGCGTCGTAGTCCCGGATCGCGAGGATCTCGGCGATCGCCTCGTCCGGCTGGAAGGCCAGCAGGTTCGCCACGTGCTGACCGCGCGCGTCCCGGCCGGCGTCCGGCAGCTCGTACGCCTTCGCCCGGTACACCCGGCCCTTGTTCGTGAAGAACAGCAGCCAGTGGTGCGTGGTGGACACGAAGAAGTGGTCGACGATGTCGTCTTCCTTCAGCTTCGTACCGCGCACGCCCTTGCCGCCGCGCTTCTGCGCCCGGTAGTCGTCCGTCTTGGTCCGCTTCACATAGCCACCGCGCGAGACGGTGACCACGATGTCCTCCTCGGCGATCAGGTCCTCGATGGACATGTCACCGTCGTAGGGCACCAGCATGGTCTTGCGGTCGTCGCCGTACTTCTCGACGATCGCGGCCAGCTCCTCGCTGACGATGCCGCGCTGGCGGACCGGCGAGGCGAGGATCTCGTTGTACTCGGTGATCTTCGTCTGGAGTTCGTCGTGCTCCTGGATGATCTTCTGGCGCTCCAGGGCGGCCAGCCGCCGCAGCTGCATCTCGAGGATGGCGTTGGCCTGGATCTCGTCGATCTCCAGGAGCTCCATCAGGCCCGTGCGCGCGATCTCGACCGTGTCACTGGCCCGGATCAGCGCGATGACCTCGTCGATCGCGTCCAGCGCCTTGAGCAGACCGCGCAGGATGTGCGCCCGCTCCTCGGCCTTGCGCAGCCGGAAGCGGGTCCGGCGGACGATGACCTCGATCTGGTGCGTCACCCAGTGCCGGATGAACGCGTCCAGCGAGAGAGTGCGCGGCACGCCGTCCACCAGGGCCAGCATGTTGGCGCCGAAGTTGGTCTGCAGGTCGGTGTGCTTGTACAGGTTGTTCAGGACGACCTTGGCGACCGCGTCCCGCTTCAGCACGATGACCAGGCGCTGACCGGTGCGCGAGGAGGTCTCGTCCCGGACGTCCGCGATGCCGCCGACCTTGCCGTCCTTCACCAGGTCGGCGATCTTCTGCGCGAGGTTGTCGGGGTTCACCTGGTACGGCAGCTCCGTCACCACCAGGCACTGGCGGTTCTGGATCTCCTCGACCTCGACGACCGCGCGCATGGTGATCGAGCCGCGGCCCGTGCGGTAGGCCTCCTCGATGCCCTTGCGGCCGACGACCAGAGCGCCGGTCGGGAAGTCGGGGCCCTTGATGCGCTCGATCAGCGCGTCCAGGAGCTCCTCGTGCGAGGCCTCCGGGTTCTCCAGGCACCACTGGGCACCGGCGGCGACCTCGCGCAGGTTGTGCGGCGGGATGTTGGTCGCCATGCCGACCGCGATACCGGCGGAGCCGTTGATCAGCAGGTTCGGGAAGCGGGCCGGCAGGACGGTCGGCTCCTGGGAGCGGCCGTCGTAGTTGTCCGTGAAGTCGACGGTCTCCTCGTCGATGTCGCGGACCATCTCCATCGACAGCGGCGCCATCTTGCACTCGGTGTACCGCATGGCGGCCGCCGGGTCGTTGCCCGGGGAGCCGAAGTTGCCGTTGGAGTCGACGAGCGGCATGCGCATCGACCAGGGCTGGGCGAGGCGGACGAGCGCGTCGTAGATCGAGGAGTCGCCGTGCGGGTGGTAGTTGCCCATGACGTCGCCGACGACACGGGCGCACTTGTAGAAGCCGCGCTCCGGGCGGTAGCCGCCGTCGTACATCGCGTACAGCACGCGCCGGTGGACGGGCTTGAGACCGTCCCGGACGTCGGGCAGCGCACGGGACACGATGACGGACATCGCGTAGTCGAGGTACGAGCGCTGCATCTCCGTCTCGAGCCCGACGGGCTCGATGCGCATCACGACGTCGCCGCCCTCTTCAGGGGTGACGGGGGTGTTCTCGTCGGCCATAGCTGGTGAGGATCCTTCCTGGTGCGGTCAGCTGAGACCGACTCAGATGTCGAGGAAGCGGACGTCCTTGGCGTTGCGCTGGATGAACTGGCGGCGGGCCTCTACGTCTTCGCCCATCAGGACCGAGAACAGGTCGTCGGCCTGGGCCGCGTCGTCGAGGGTGACCTGGCCGAGGACGCGGTGGTCGACGTCCATGGTGGTCACGCGCAGTTCCTCGGCGTTCATCTCGCCGAGGCCCTTGAAGCGCTGGATCGAGTCCTCCTTGACCCGCTTGCCACGCTGCCGCCCCAGCTCCAGGAGGGCGTCGCGCTCGCGGTCGGAGTAGGCGTACTCGACCTCGTCCCGGCCCCACTTGATCTTGTAGAGCGGGGGACGGGACAGGTACACGTGCCCCTGCTCCACCAGGTCCCGCATGAAGCGGAACAGGAAGGTCAGCAGCAGGGTGTTGATGTGCTGGCCGTCGACGTCGGCGTCCGCCATCAGGATGATCTTGTGATAGCGGAGCTTCTCGATGTCGAAGTCCTCGTGCACGCCCGTGCCGAAGGCCGAGATCAGCGCCTGGATCTCCTGGTTCTGCAGGATCTTGTCGATCCGAGCCTTCTCGACGTTGAGGATCTTGCCGCGGATCGGGAGGATCGCCTGGTACTGCGGGTTGCGGCCGGACTTGGCCGAACCGCCGGCGGAGTCACCCTCGACGATGAAGATCTCGCACTTGGTGGGGTCGTTGGACTGGCAGTCCGAGAGCTTGCCCGGCAGCGAGGCGCTCTCCAGCAGGCCCTTGCGGCGGGTGAGGTCGCGGGCCTTGCGGGCCGCCACGCGCGCGGTGGCCGCCTGGATGCCCTTGCGGATGATGTCCGCGGCCTCCACCGGGTTGCGGTCCAGCCAGTCGTTCAGGTGCTCGTAGACCGCCTTCTGCACGAAGGTCTTGGCCTCCGTGTTGCCCAGCTTGGTCTTCGTCTGACCCTCGAACTGCGGCTCGCTGAGCTTGACCGAGATGATCGCCGTCAGGCCCTCGCGGATGTCGTCACCGGTGAGGTTGTCGTCCTTCTCCCGGAGCAGCTTCTTGTCGCGCGCGTACTTGTTGATCAGCGAGGTGAGCGCCGCGCGGAAGCCCTCCTCGTGGGTGCCGCCCTCGTGGGTGTGGATGATGTTGGCGAACGAGTACACGCCCTCGCTGTAGCCGCTGTTCCACTGCATGGCGACCTCGAGGGACAGGCTCTTGTCCCTGTCCTCGGCCTCCAGGTCGATGATCGTGGGGTGGACCACGTCTCCCTTGCGGGAGTTGAGGTACTTCACGAAGTCGACGATGCCGCCCTCGTAGTGGTACGTGACGGTCTTGACCTCGGCCTTCTCGTCCGCACCCGCCTCGTCCGCGCCGGCCACGGCCTTCGCCGACTCACGCTCGTCGGTGAGCCGGATCGTCAGGCCCTTGTTGAGGAACGCCATCTCCTGGAAGCGCCGCGACAGCGTCTCGAAGGAGTACTCGGTCGTCTCGAAGATGTCCGGGTCGGCCCAGAACGTGACCGAGGTGCCGGTCTCGTCGGTCTCCTCGTGCCTGGCCAGCGGCGCCGTGGGGACGCCCAGCTTGTAGTCCTGCGTCCAGCGGTAACCGTCGGTCTTGATCTCGACGGACACCCGGCTCGACAGCGCGTTCACGACGGACACACCCACACCGTGCAGACCGCCGGAGACGGCGTAACCGCCACCGCCGAACTTGCCACCCGCGTGCAGCACGGTCAGCACGACCTCGACGGCCGGCTTGCCCTCGGACGCCACGATGCCGACCGGGATGCCACGGCCGTTGTCCACGACGCGCACGCCGCCGTCGGCCAGGACCGTCACGTCGATGGTGTCCGCGTAGCCGGCGAGGGCCTCGTCGACGGAGTTGTCCACAACCTCGTACACCAGGTGGTGCAGGCCGCGCTCGCCGGTCGAGCCGATGTACATACCGGGCCGCTTGCGGACCGCGTCCAGCCCTTCGAGCACGGTGATGGCACTGGCGTCGTACGAACCGGCGACGGCGCCAGAACCAGCGGCGTCACCGTGCGCGCCGGCGTCGGTGGACGGGATGTTCTCGTTGGGGTTGCCGGAATCGGCCACGAAGCGCCCTTTCTGGCACAGCACGAGCCAGGCTCGTCGGCGGGTTGCCGGAGCGGCTGCGGCATGTTGCGTTGGTAAGCCTTGATCAGCGTTGCTCAGCTTTTCCCGGACGGTCCCCACGTTCGGGGCGGGATTGTCTTCCAGTCTACCGGTAGCGCCGACAGTGATGGGGGTTTGCCGGTACCTGAGTCCGCATGTGCCGCCCTGAACCGGCCTGTGCCGACTCCCGATATACGGATGGGGGCTCCAAGAGGCTCACGGAGGCACTCAGCGCTTCCGGCTGTCAACCCTTGGCTACTCCGGCGTCAGGTCGCGATTCGCAACCGCGTGCGGTCGTACGACGATCAGCCGGGGCGGCCGTGGAACGGCACCGCACCCGGCCGGGATCGTGACGTAAGTCACCCGTAGGTATCCCCGGGACCCGTGCTCCCAGGGGCCCGCAGCGGGCCGTAGCGCCGGGCCGGACCGCCCGGATTGAGCACCTTGATCAGCCGTACGGTGCCGTGCCCCAGGTCCTCGTTCAGACGGGCGACCAGCGCGGGCGCGAGGTGGCGCAGCTGGGTCGCCCAGGCCGTGGAGTCGCACTGGACGACCAGCACCCGCTCGTCCTCGTCGTAGCGCTGCGGCACACAGTGCTTGGCCAGATCCTCGCCGACGATCTCCGGCCAGCGGCCCATCACCCCGCCCACCGCGGCCGGAGTCTCCCAGCCGCGCTCGGTGATCAGCCGGTTGATCGCGGAACCCAGCGCCATCGGGTCGCGGCCGTCGGCGCGCGCGCCGGAGCGCAGGCCACCGCGTCGCGCCTGCTTCTTCTGCTGCGCTGCGTCGCCACGCGCGCGTGCCGCCTCCTTGGCCGCCCTGAGCGCCACGCGCGCGAGGTCGACACCGGAGGGCTCCTCCCGGGGCGCGGGTCCTTCGGTGCTCATGCCCGCTCCACCGTCCCGTCGGCCACCGCGTACCGCGTACCGGCGAGGATGTGCGGTACGTCGTCGTCCACGGCGGCGGTGACCAGCACCTGCTCGCCGGGCGCGACCAGCTCCGCCAGCCGCTCCCGGCGCCGGGCGTCCAGTTCGGCGAACACGTCGTCGAGCACCAGCACCGGCTCGTTCCCCTCGGCACGCAGCAGGTCGTACGAGGCGAGGCGCAGCGCCAGCGCGTACGACCAGGACTCGCCGTGCGAGGCGTAGCCCTTGGCGGGCAGCTGCCCCAGCTTGAGGACCAGGTCGTCGCGGTGCGGGCCGACCAGGGTCACGCCCCGCTCGATCTCCTGCTTGCGGACGTCCGCCAGCGCCGCCGTCAGCTGGCCGTACAGATCCTCGCGCGTGTGCGCCTCGCCGGGCGCCGACGGCCGGTACTCCAGCGCGACGGGACCACCGCCCGGCGCCAGCTGCTCGTAAGCCTTGTCCGCCAGGGGCTGGATGGCGGCGACCAGGTCGAGCCGCTGGGCGAGCAGCTCGGCGCCGGCCCGCGCGAGGTGCTGGTCCCACACGTCGAGCGTGGACAGGTCCATGGAACGGCCGCCGTGCCGCCGGGCGAGGGCGGCCGATTTCAACAGCGTGTTCCGCTGCTTGAGCACCCGCTCGTAGTCGGACCGCACGCCCGCCATCCGCGGAGAGCGCGCCGTGACCAGCTCGTCCAGGAAGCGGCGCCGCTCCCCGGGATCACCCTTCACCAGCGCGAGGTCCTCGGGCGCGAACAGCACGGTCCGTACGATCCCCAGCACGTCACGCGGCCTGACCTGCGAGGACCTGTTGATGCGGGCGCGGTTGGACTTGCCGGGGTTCAGCTCCAGCTCGACCAGCTGCTGCCGGTCGCCCTGCCGGATCTGCGCCCGGATGATCGCCCGGTCGGCGCCCATGCGGACCAGCGGCGCGTCGGAGGCGACCCGGTGGCTGCCGAGGGTGGCGAGGTAGCCGACGGCCTCGACGAGGTTGGTCTTGCCCTGGCCGTTGGGGCCGACGAAGGCGGTGACGCCCGGGTCGAGCGGGACCTCGACCCGGGCGTAGGAGCGGAAGTCGGCCAGCGACAGATGCGTGACGTGCATGGGTTCTCGCCGACCTCCCCGTGACCTGCTGCTTCGTCTCTGCCTGGTACTGCTTCTCGGTACTGCTGGTTCTTCCGGTTCTGCTTCGGTGCTACTTCGCCTCTACGGCGTGGCCGCCGAACTGGTTGCGCAGCGCGGCGATCATCTTCATCTGCGGCGAGTCGTCCTGCCGGGAGGCGAACCGCGCGAACAGCGAGGCGGTGATCGCGGGCAGCGGCACCGCGTTGTCTATCGCGGCTTCCACAGTCCACCGGCCCTCGCCGGAGTCCTGTGCAAAACCCTTCAGCCTGTCCAGGTGCTCGTCCTCGTCGAGGGCGTTCACCGCGAGGTCGAGCAGCCAGGAACGGATGACCGTCCCCTCCTGCCAGGAGCGGAAGACCTCGCGCACGTCCGTGACGGAGTCGACCTTCTCCAGGAGCTCCCAGCCCTCGGCGTAGGCCTGCATCATCGCGTACTCGATGCCGTTGTGGACCATCTTCGCGAAGTGGCCCGCACCGACCTTGCCGGCGTGCACCGAACCGAAGTCGCCCTCGGGCTTGAGCGCGTCGAAGACCGGCCGGACCTTCTCGACGTGCTCGGCGTCGCCGCCGTACATCAGGGCGTAGCCGTTCTCCAGGCCCCAGACACCGCCGGAGACGCCGCAGTCGACGAACCCGATGCCCTTGGCCGCCAGCTCCTCGGCGTGCCTCTCGTCGTCCGTCCAGCGGGAGTTGCCGCCGTCGACGACCACGTCACCGGGCTCCAGGAGCTCGGCCAGCTCGTCGATCGTGGACTGCGTCGGTGCCCCGGCCGGGACCATCACCCACACCACGCGCGGCCCGCTGAGCTTGCCCACAAGCTCTTCCAGGCTGTGGACATCGGCGAGGTCCGGGTTGCGGTCGTATCCGACGACGGTGTGGCCCGCGCGGCGGATCCGCTCGCGCATGTTGCCGCCCATCTTGCCGAGGCCGACGAGACCGAGCTCCATCAGTTGGTTCCTTAGGTTGCGGTGTGGCAGGGGAGGCACGTTCGTGCCCGCGTCCGAGCCTAATCCCGGCCCTTTGCGCACAGTTGTGGGCATAGCCGCTCACCTGGGGAAACCCACCGGACGTCGATGCCGGATACCCACAAGGGACACCCGGCACCGTGCACAGCTGTGGACAACTCGGCCGATGATCAGCCGCTGAGCCGCACCGGCATGATCAGGTACTTGTACGCCTCGTCCGCCTCGGCGTCCACCGCGGGCTTGCCGCTGAGCAGCGCCGGCTTCGTGGACGTCGTGAACGACAGCTGGGCCACCGGGGAGTCGATCGCGCTCAGGCCGTCCAGCAGGAACGTCGGGTTGAAGGCGATCGAGATGTCGTCGCCGTCCAGCTGGGCGTCGACCCTTTCCACAGCCTGTGCGTCGTCGCTGGAACCGGCCTCCAGGATCAGCACACCCTGCTCGAAGCTGAGCCGCACCGGGGTGTTCCGCTCGGCGACCAGGGCGACGCGCTTGACGGCCTCCACGAAGGGGGCGGTCTCGATCACGGCGACGGAGTTGAACTCGGTCGGGAACAGCGTGCGGTACTTCGGCAGGTCGCCCTCGAGCAGCCGCGTGGTCGTGCGGCGGCCGGCGCCCTCGAAACCGATGAGCCCCTCGCCCGCGCCCGAGCCGGAGAGCGCCAGGATGACGCTGTCGCCGCTCGTGAGGGCCTTGGCGGTGTCCAGGAGGGTCTTGGCGGGCACCAGGGCGACCGCGGAGGCCTCCGGGTTCTCCGGCTTCCACAGGAACTCGCGGACCGCGAAGCGGTAGCGGTCGGTGGAGGCCAGGGTGACCGTGTCGCCCTCGATCTCGATGCGCACACCGGTGAGCACCGGCAGCGTGTCGTCACGTCCGGCGGCGATGGCCACCTGGGAGACCGCGGAGGCGAAGACCTCGCCGGGGACCGTGCCCGTCGCGTTCGGCATCTGCGGCAGGGACGGGTACTCCTCCACCGGCAGGGTGTGCAGCGTGAACCGGGACGATCCACAGACCACCGTGGCCCGTACACCGTCTGTGGAAATCTCCACCGGCCGGTTGGGGAGCGCGCGGCAGATGTCGGCGAGCAGGCGGCCGGAGACGAGGACCGTGCCCTCCTCCTCGACCTCGGTCTCGACGCTGACCCGTGCGGAGACCTCGTAGTCGAAGCTGGACAGGCTCAGCTGGCCGTCCTCGGCCTTCAGCAGCAGGCCGGCGAGGACCGGCGCCGGCGGACGGGCCGGGAGGCTGCGTGCCGCCCACGCCACTGCCTCCGCGAGTACGTCGCGTTCCACCCGGATCTTCACCGTAAGCCCGCCTCCTGCTGTCGCCGGGGCTTCTCGCCCTGCTGCGTCTTCGTCGTCTGTCCCGGTGTCGTCGGCCCCGGGAGGGGAAGAACACCGGGGACCAGTCTGACGCACCGCACTGACAGCTGGTGCCTCTCGGGGTCAAGTCGTGACGAGGCGCGGTCGGAGGCCGGAGAGCGAGTTGTGCACAGGGCCCTCTTCGAAACGGATTCCCAGCTCTCTCTAGTTGTCAGTAGTAGTAGGGGCTGTGGATACCGTGGATAACCTCGTTTGCCCAGCTCAGGGCCGAGATTTTGTCCACTGCCCCTGTGGGTGGACCCGGTGGACAACTGGGTGCCGCTGTGGAGAACAGAAAGTTCTGCACACGCCATGCACAGCCCGGGGGGACTTCTCCCCAAGGCCGTCCCCAGCTTTACCCACCTTTCCCACAGGCCAACCCGGCACCTTTGTGTGACGCCTTTCACTCGACCCGGTGAGCGGGCGCGTCACGTTGCCGAACAGTGGACAGCGGTGTGGAGAAGCCGGGGATCGTTGGGGACAACCGACCCTCACCCTGTGGGCGACCGGTGGACAACTTCGTGCACAGCCTGTGGATCTTTTCTTCGTCCACAGTCTGTGGAGATCCGTTGTCCACGATTCCACAGCCACCTGAGCTGCCCTGATGCGGTTTGAGCCCCCAGCCTGTGGACGGCGTTCGGGACAACTTCACAGTCCCCAGGGTGTGGACGCAAGAAAGCCGGCAAATCTGTGGAGGACGGCCGTAACCAGCCTGGTAATCGAACAGCGGGGGCGTCCGCTCGCGACCTCGTTCAGGGCACGCGCCCCCGTCAGGGGTGCGGGGAACTGCGTGCCAAGCCCCCGCCGGGCCCGCGGCAGGCCACATCCTGGGCCACCCCAGAACGCGAAAAGGCGCCCCGGGATCTCTCCCAAGGGCGCCCTGCACGCCGTGGAAGCGTCGGACGTGCCGCCGCCGCTACCCGTTCTTGATGCGGTTGGTCAGCTCGGTGACCTGGTTGTAGATCGACCGCCGCTCCGCCATCAGCGCCCGGATCTTCCGGTCGGCGTGCATCACGGTCGTGTGGTCCCGGTTCCCGAACTGCGCCCCGATCTTCGGCAGCGACAGATCCGTCAGCTCCCGGCACAGGTACATGGCGATCTGCCGCGCCGTGACCAGCTGCCGCCCGCGCGAGCTCCCGCACAGGTCCTCGACCGTGAGCCCGAAGTAGTCCGCGGTCGCCGCCATGATCGCCGTCGCGCTGATCTCCGGAGTGGAGTCCTGCCCGCCGGGGATCAGGTCCTTCAGCACGATCTCGGTCAGCCCGAGATCGACCGGCTGCCGGTTGAGCGACGCGAACGCCGTCACCCGGATCAGCGCGCCCTCCAGCTCACGGATGTTGCGCGAGATGCGGGAGGCGATGAACTCCAGCACCTCCGGCGGGGCGTTCAGCTGCTCCTGCACCGCCTTCTTGCGGAGGATCGCGATCCGCGTCTCCAGTTCAGGCGGCTGGACGTCGGTGATCAGGCCCCACTCGAACCGGTTCCGCAGCCGGTCCTCCAGCGTGACCAGCTGCTTGGGCGGCCGGTCGCTGGAGAGCACGATCTGCTTGTTCGCGTTGTGGAGCGTGTTGAAGGTGTGGAAGAACTCCTCCTGCGTCGACTCCTTGTCCGCGAGGAACTGGATGTCGTCGACGAGCAGGATGTCCATCTCGCGGTAGCGCTTGCGGAAGCTGTCGCCCTTGCCGTCGCGGATGGAGTTGATGAACTCGTTGGTGAACTCCTCCGAGCTCACGTACCGCACGCGCGTGCCGGGGTAGAGGCTCCGCGCGTAGTGCCCGATCGCGTGCAGCAGGTGCGTCTTGCCGAGTCCCGACTCCCCGTAGATGAAGAGGGGGTTGTACGCCTTCGCGGGCGCCTCGGCGACGGCGACCGCGGCGGCGTGCGCGAAGCGGTTGGACGCGCCGATGACGAACGTGTCGAAGAGGTACTTCGGGTTCAGGCGGGCGGTCGGCTCACCGGGGCCGCCGGCCGGCGCGGGCTTCGCGCCCAGCGGCCCGGGGCCGCCGGCACTCGGCAGGTCCGGCCGTCCGGTACCGCCGCGGTGGCCCTGGCCCTGGCCCGGGCCACCCGAGGGGTCGCCCAGCTCACGGCGCCCGGAGTCCCGGTCGTAGTCGGAGCGGTCGTGGGCGGGCCGCTCGTACTCGGAGCGGTCGTGGGCAGGCCGCTCGTACTCGGAGCGGTCGTGGACAGGCCGCTCGTACTCGGAGCGCTCGTAGTCGGGCCGCTCGTAATCAGGGCGCGGCGGTTCGTACTCCGCGCGCTGCTGCTCGTACGGGGGCCGGTCCAGCGGCTGCTGCGGGCGGTACTCCTGGGCGTACGAGTCCTGGCCGCCGTAGCCGTCCGAGCGGTACGTGTCCTGGGACGGCGAGGCATACGGGTCGCGCTCCGGGAAGCCCAGCCGCGGCTGCTGCCAGCTGTACTCGTCCTGGCCGGGGCGCGGCCAGGCGCCGGGCTCGGGGCGCTGGTACTCGGAGGGGTAGGCGGGGCGGGCGGTGGGGAGCTGGTCGCGGCCGTCCCGGTCCGGCAGCTGCTCGGCGCGGTGGCGGCCGTACCCGCCGCCGTCGTACTGCGAAGACGGGGACTCCGGCTCGTCGTAGCGCTGTTTCTGCACAGGGGGCGCCGGCGGGGCCGGGGGCTCGCCCGCGGACTCGTCCACGGTGATCGCGATCCGGATCGGGCGCCCGCACTCGCGGCTCAGGGTCTCGCTGACGATCGGTGCGAGACGGCCCTCCAGTACGTTCTTCGCGAATTCGTTCGGTACGGCGAGGAGGGCGGTGTCCGCCACCAGCGCGAGCGGCTGACAGCGCCTGATCCAGTGCTCGTCCTTCGCCTCCACACCCTGACCGCGGCCCTCGCCCAGGAGCTGCTCCAGTACTCGTGGCCACACTGCGGCAAGATCGGCAGGTACGTCAGCCACAGGGCACGCTCTCTCACAGGTCCCACGAACGTGTGGTTCGAGGACGGGTCGGGATGAATATCGGGTCGGGCGGGGATAAAGGAACGAATCGGAGTTCAGCCACGGTAGTCAGCGTGGCGGGTGCGGTTCAAGTTGTTGTCCCCAGCCTGTGGATAGTGTCTCTCGGTCACTGCTGGTTTGACCGAATGGCGTAGCCCCGCGTACCGTAACCAGGTCGAGTTGTCGATGGCTGCTGCCGCCTGCCTCCGATGGGCACAGATCGCTGAAGGTGATCGGGAAGCGGTGCACTCGGGCGTGATGCGAGCTACTCGTGGGCGCACGGTGACAGCCAGGACGGCACCCGCCACCACCGATTGATTTCTGGAGCCCCCGAGTGAGCAAGCGCACCTTCCAGCCGAACAACCGTCGTCGCGCGAAGACCCACGGCTTCCGCCTGCGGATGCGCACCCGTGCCGGCCGCGCGATTCTCGCGAACCGTCGTGCCAAGGGTCGCGCCAGCCTGTCCGCCTGATCCCGATCAGGTCATGACGTCGTGCTGCCTACCGAGCATCGGCTGAGGCGGCGCGAGGACTTCGCGACCGCGGTACGACGGGGTCGCCGGGCAGGCCGCCCGTCCCTCGTCGTCCACCTTCGTAGCGGTGCCACGGACCCGCACGCGCCTGGGGAGAGCGCTCCCCCGACGCGTGCGGGTTTCGTCGTGAGCAAGACCGTGGGTGGTGCCGTTGTGCGCAACACAGTGAAGCGCAGACTGCGCCATCTGATGCGTGAGCGAGTCGCCCTGTTCCCCCCCGGTAGCCTGGTAGTCGTACGAGCGCTGCCCGGAGCGGGCGACGCCGACCATGCACAGCTGGCCCGAGACCTGGATGCCGCCATCGAGCGGCTGCTGGGAGGGGGCGCGCGATGAAGTACCCGCTGCTGGCTCTGATCAAGCTGTACCAGTGGACGATCAGTCCGCTGCTGGGGCCGGTGTGCAAGTACTACCCGTCGTGCTCCCACTACGGCTACACGGCCATCGACCGGCACGGTGCGATCAAGGGCACGGCACTCACGGCCTGGCGCATCCTGCGGTGCAATCCGTGGTCGCTCGGCGGTGTGGACCATGTTCCGCCGCGCAAGCGCCCGCGGTGGCACGAAATGCTGCGTGACGCCTGGCGTGCACGCAGGGGCGGGCCCTCCGCCGCCGAACCGGCCACCGAGGAGAAGCCTCCCTCCGAGCTTCCTTCGAGCCCGGCCGCAGAGACTTCGTCCCATGCCCAAGGAGCATGATTAGTGGACACGATTGCCAGCCTGTTCAGCTTCATCACGACACCCGTCTCATGGGTCATCGTCCAGTTCCACTCGGTGTACGGGAAGATCTTCGGTCCTGACACGGGCTGGGCCTGGGGCCTGTCCATCGTGTCCCTGGTGATCCTGATCCGCATCTGCCTGATCCCGCTCTTCGTGAAGCAGATCAAGGCGACCCGGGCCATGCAGACGCTCCAGCCCGAGATGAAGAAGATCCAGGAGCGCTACAAGAACGACAAGCAGCGCCAGTCCGAAGAGATGATGAAGCTGTACAAGGAGTCGGGTACCAACCCGCTCTCCTCGTGCCTTCCCATCCTGGCGCAGTCGCCGTTCTTCTTCGCCCTGTACCACGTGCTCAACGGCATCGCCACGGGCTCAACGATCGGCGTCATCAACGAGTCGCTGCTGGCCAGCGCTCGTAAGGCCCACATCTTCGGGGCACCGCTCGCCGCGAAGTTCACGGACGGATCCTCGAAGGTGGAGGCGCTCGGCGCCTCCCTCACGGACGTCCGGGTCGTCACCGCGGTCATGATCGTCCTGATGTCGGCGTCGCAGTTCTACACGCAGCGCCAGCTGATGACGAAGAACGTCGACACCACGGTGAAGACGCCGTTCATGCAGCAGCAGAAGATGCTGATGTACGTCTTCCCGGTCATGTTCGCCGTCTTCGGTATCAACTTCCCGGTCGGCGTCCTCGTCTACTGGCTGACCACCAACGTGTGGACCATGGGCCAGCAGATGTACGTCATCCGCAACAACCCGACCCCCGGTTCCAAGGCCCAGGCCGCCTACCTGGAGCGCCTCACCAAGCACGTCACGCACCACGGAAAGACCCGTCGGCGCAGCGAGAAGACCATCGTCAAGGCGATCGTCGCCAAGGGCCGGGACCGCAATGAGTTCGAGCGCTCGTTCATCAACGCGCTGACCAAGGCCGGCCTCGTGGCCCAGGCCGACGGCACCGTGGCGAAGGGCGAGGCCCAGGCCGTCGGGCAGACCGAGGACGGCGTCACCACGACCTCCGGTGCCGCACGGCGCCAGCAGCCCAAGCGCCAGACCAAGGCCCAGCGGCAGTCCGGCGCAGCGAAGGCGGGCGGCGACTCCACCTCGGATCCGTCGGCTGCCTCGGACGCATCGGCCTCCTCGGACCAGTCGGCTTCGGAGAGCAAGACGACCTCGCTGGAGAAGTCCGACGAGCCTCAGGACGCCAAGCCGACCGCGAAGCAGGCCCCGAAGGGCGGTTCCAACGGCCGCAGCAGGGCCCAGTCCGGTCAGCGCAAGGGCGGTCCGCAGCGCCCCAAGTCCCCGTCCAAGAAGTAAGAAGGAGTCCATCCCGTGACGGAAGGCACCACCACCTCCGCCGCTGCCGAGGGTGCAGACACCCTGACCCGCCTGGAGCAGGAGGGCGAGATCGCGGCGGACTACCTCGAAGGCCTGCTGGACATCGCCGACCTGGACGGCGACATCGACATGGATGTCGAGGCAGACCGCGCGTCCGTGTCGATCATCAGCGACTTGGGCGGCCGCGACCTGCAGAAGCTGGTCGGCCGCGACGGCGAGGTGCTGGAGGCGCTCCAGGAGCTGACCCGCCTGGCCGTGCACCGGGAGACCGGTGACCGCAGCCGGCTGATGCTCGACATCGCGGGCTACCGCGCCAAGAAGCGCGCCGAGCTCTCCGAGCTGGGTGCCAAGGCCGCCGCCGAGGTGAAGAGCACCGGCGAGCCCGTGAAGCTCAAGCCGATGACCCCGTTCGAGCGCAAGGTCGTGCACGACGCGGTCAAGTCCGCAGGGCTGCGCAGCGAGTCGGAAGGCGAGGAGCCACAGCGGTTCGTCGTCGTGCTGCCCGCCTGAGCGGTCCCCCGCATGACCGGCCCCGTCTGTTGAGCAGGCGGGGCCGAACTTTGTCAGCCTGGTAGTTCTGATGGCCGGTGCGCGGAGCGCCGGCGCGGTACGGAAGGACGGTCCCCGTGACGGAGGCTGCGGAGCTCCCCCCGGCGCCCGAACAGGCGCGGGAAGTGTTCGGCGAGCGCTTCGGCGATGCGGTCCGCTACGCGGAGCTGCTCGCCGAGGCAGGCGTGCAGCGTGGTCTGATCGGCCCACGGGAAGTGCCCCGTCTGTGGGAGCGGCACTTGCTGAACTGCGCGGTGCTCTCGGAGGCCGTCCCCGAGGGGGTGACGGTGTGCGACGTGGGGTCCGGAGCCGGTCTGCCGGGCATTCCGCTCGCGCTGGTCCGGGAGGACCTCAACATCACCCTGTTGGAACCGCTGCTGCGACGGACCAACTTCCTGACCGAGGTCGTCGAGCTGCTCGGCCTGGACCATGTGACCGTGGTGCGGGGTCGCGCCGAGGAAGTCATGGGCAAGCTGCCCCCGGTCCACGTGGTGACGGCCCGTGCCGTGGCCCCGCTGGACCGGCTGGCCACCTGGGGTGTCCCGCTGCTGCGTCCCTACGGCGAGATGCTCGCCCTGAAGGGGGACACGGCGGAGGAGGAGCTGAAGGCCGCGGCCACCGCGCTCAGCAAGCTCGGTGCGGTGTCCACGTCCATCCTGCATGTGGGTGAGGGCGTGGTGGATCCGCTGTCCACGGTCGTCCGTGTGGAAGTCGGGGAGAGCCCCGGCGGTGTGCGCTTCGCGGCCAAGCGGGCTAAGGCAGCCCGGACGGGGAGGGCGCGTAGGCGCCGCTGATCCGTCCTGACGACCAGACGTACTCCACACAAGCTGCCAAACCTACGCATGACGGAGTGTCGCGGCTTTTCGGAAGCGCTCGCTGTGCATCGTGTTTCACGTGAAACGTCGCTCACTGCTACACGGCATCATCGGCCGGGGCCGCGCCGCGGCCGAACCGCGCGACCGAAAGCCCCTCGGATCCCTCAGAGAGGGGGCCTCTGGTGACGCTCCGTCCTCCCTGCGGGGCACGGAGTTGTCCACAGAGGTGGATTTCTCCACAGAACACCAGGCCTCACTGGTTCACGACCCCGAAGACATGGGAGGCTCTGTTCATTGCGAGCCTGAAGTCGAGGAGAGTGAATCCTTGCGGTCCGACGCCAACATCGCGGGACCGATGACCGATCCGGTCCCCGGTCCCCGTACCGAGTCGATGGGGGCGGATGTTTCACGTGAAACACCGCCTCCGATGGACGACACTCCCATCGGTCGTGCTGCCCAACTCGCGGTGGAGGCTCTGGGCCGCGCCGGCGAAGGCCTGCCGCGTCCGGAGCAGACCAGAGTCATCGTGGTCGCCAACCAGAAGGGTGGCGTGGGTAAGACGACGACCACCGTCAACCTTGCCGCGTCCCTGGCTCTGCACGGCGGCCGCGTGCTGGTGATCGACCTCGACCCACAGGGCAATGCGTCCACTGCGCTGGGGATCGACCATCACGCCGAAGTCCCGTCCATCTATGACGTGTTGGTCGAGAGCAAGCCGCTGGCCGAGGTCGTCCAGCCGGTGGTGGACGTCGAGGGTCTCTTCTGTGCCCCCGCCACGATCGATCTCGCCGGTGCGGAGATCGAGCTGGTGTCCCTGGTGGCGCGGGAGAGCCGGCTGCAGCGGGCGATCCAGGCGTACGAGCAGCCGCTGGACTACATCCTCATCGACTGCCCGCCCTCGCTCGGCCTGCTGACGGTCAATGCGCTCGTCGCGGGCGCAGAGGTGCTCATCCCGATCCAGTGCGAGTACTACGCGCTGGAGGGCCTGGGCCAGCTGCTGCGCAACGTCGACCTGGTACGGGGGCACCTCAACCCCAACCTGCACGTGTCGACCATCCTGCTCACCATGTACGACGGCCGGACGCGTCTCGCCTCCCAGGTCGCGGACGAGGTGCGCAGCCACTTCGGCGACGAGGTGCTGCGGACGAGCATTCCCCGCTCGGTCCGTATCTCCGAGGCGCCGAGCTACGGGCAGACGGTACTGACCTACGATCCTGGATCGAGCGGTGCCCTCTCGTACCTTGAGGCGGCCCGAGAAATCGCGCTGAAGGGCGTCGGGGTCAGCTACGACCCGACACAGGCCCATATCGGCGCTCAGACCAACCCGAGCATGGTGGAAGGGATCCAGTGAGTGAGCGACGGAGGGGGCTGGGTCGTGGTCTGGGTGCACTGATCCCAGCTGCCCCGACCGAGATGACCCCGGCCCAGACGGCCGTAGGGGGAGCGGCAGTTCCGTCCCCCGCCGCGGCTCCGGTGCTGACGACCGACCGTGGCGTTGCCGCGGCCAAGGTGACGACGCTGCCGGCTGTTTCACATGAGACCGAGGAACCCTCGGTGTTCGGCGTCGGGGGAGGAAATGCGGAGACGCCTGCTCCTCCGATGGGCGCCCACTTCGCGGAGATCCCTCTCGACGACATCACGCCGAACCCACGTCAGCCGCGTGAGGTCTTCGACGAGGACGCGCTGCAGGAGCTGGTCACCTCTATCCAGGAGGTCGGTCTTCTCCAGCCCGTCGTCGTACGGCAGCTGGGTCCCTCCCGCTACGAACTCATCATGGGCGAGCGGCGCTGGCGGGCCTGCCGTGAGGCCGGCCTGGAGGCGATCCCCGCGATCGTCCGGGCGACGGACGACGAGAAGCTCCTTCTGGACGCGTTGCTGGAGAACCTGCACCGCGCTCAGCTCAACCCGCTGGAAGAGGCCGCCGCCTACGACCAGCTGCTGAAGGACTTCAACTGCACGCATGACCAGCTGGCCGACCGTATCGGCCGCTCTCGCCCGCAGGTCTCCAACACCCTGCGCTTGCTGAAGCTCTCCCCGGCGGTTCAGCGCCGGGTGGCCGCCGGAGTCCTCTCGGCCGGGCACGCGCGGGCGCTGCTGTCCGTCGACGACTCGGAGGAGCAGGACCGGCTGGCCCACCGGATCGTCGCCGAGGGCCTCTCGGTGCGGGCCGTCGAGGAGATCGTGACCCTCATGGGCTCGCGACCCCAGACGGCGACACGTGCCAAGGGACCGCGGGCCGGTGCCCGGGTCTCCCCGGCCCTGACCGACCTCGCCACGCGGCTCTCGGACCGCTTCGAGACGCGGGTGAAGGTCGATCTGGGCCAGAAGAAGGGCAAGATCACCGTCGAGTTCGCTTCCATGGAAGACCTTGAGCGGATCCTCGGCACCCTCGCCCCGGGTGAGGGACCGGCTCTGCACCAAGGCCTCCATGACGGCGACTCCTCGGCCTCCGAGGAGCCCGAGGACTAGTCGCCCCGGGTGTCTCCCACCCGGTCGGCGTCCCGGCGCCCAGAGAGCGGATCGTGTCCGATGTGTACCGGAACACGGCCCGCTCTTTGCTTTCTGGCGGTATCGATGGAAACGCTGTGTGGATACGATGCGTTCGGTATGGCGCATCCACCTGGCAGCTGGCAGCACCTCTGAGAGAGGCGGGGGCCATGCGATCGATGAGCCGCACCGGACTGGTGAGCGCGGGTCTGGGACTGGGCGCGACCGTCGGTTTCTTCGGCAGTCTGCTCAGGGAACGCAGCGCTCTGACAGCCGCTCGCGACGCTGCGGGCGAAGGAAGCGAGGAACAGCCTTCATGGGGCGTCGGCTCGTACCGCTCACGCTGGACAACCTTCAGGACCTTCCCCAGCGCTGTCGCTCGTGTGTCTTCTGGGAACTGGACCCCGTCAGCAGCGAAGCAGCGGTGAGATCGGGTACAGCCGCGCTGGAGAAGGAATCCTGGATCTCCGCCGTTCTGCTCGACTGGGGGTCGTGCGGCCGAGTGGCCTACGTCGACGACGTGCCGGTGGGCTTTGTGCTCTATGCTCCGCCCGCCTACGTCCCGCGCTCCACAGCGTTCCCGACGAGCCCGGTGTCATCGGATGCCGTGCAGCTCATGACCGGCTTCATCATGCCCGGCTATCAGGGGCAGGGGCTCGGACGCGTGATGGTGCAGACGGTCGCCAAGGATCTGCTGCGGCGGAGCTTCAAGGCGATCGAGGCATTCGGCGACGCTCGCTACAAGGAGCCGGCCTGCCTACTCCCCGCCGATCATCTGCTGGCGGTGGGCTTCAAGACGGTTCGGCAGCACCCCTCGCATCCTCGGCTGCGGCTGGAGCTGCGGACGACGCTGTCCTGGAAAGAAGACGTGGAGCTGGCGCTCGACAGGCTTCTGGGGGCCGTACAGAAGGAACCGGCGCTGCGACCGCTCTAAAGCGAATGGGCCAACCCCGGGGGGGTTGGCCCATTCGTGTTTCACGTGAAACATCACTCAGCGATGAAGTCCTCAAGGTCGCGCAGAAGCGCTGCCTTCGGCTTGGCACCGACGATGGTCTTGGCGACCTCGCCACCCTGGTAGACGTTCAGGGTCGGGATCGACATGACACCGTACTTGGCCGCCGTGTCCGGGTTCTCGTCGATGTTCAGCTTGACGATCTCGATCTTCTCGCCGTGCTCGGCGGCGATCGCCTCAAGCGACGGGGCGATCTGGCGGCACGGGCCGCACCACTCGGCCCAGAAGTCCACCAGGACGGGCTTGTCACTCTTGAGGACGTCCTCGTCGAACGTCGCGTCGGTTACTGCCTTCAGGGTGCCGGCCACGGCGGGCTCCTTTACTTGATCGTGCGGTGGGGCGGAAGGGGGAAAGATCAGACGGAGGTCTTCTCGGGCTCGGCCTTCTCCTCGTCCGCGAGGGCGGCGAGGTAACGCTCAGCGTCGAGTGCGGCAGAACATCCGGTACCGGCCGCGGTGATCGCCTGTCGGTAGGTGTGGTCCACTACGTCACCCGCGGCGAAGACACCCGTCACGTTGGTGTGCGTCGACGGGGAGGCGACCTTGAGGTAGCCCTCCTCGTCGAGGTCCAGCTGGCCCTTGAAGAGCTCGGTGCGCGGGTCGTGGCCGATCGCGATGAACAGACCGGTCACGGGCAGGTCGGAGAGCTCGCCGGTCTTGACGTTGCGCAGCTTCAGACCGGCCAGCTTCTGGTCGCCCTGCACCTCGGCGATCTCGCTGTCCCAGGCGAACTTGATCTTCGGGTCGCCGAAGGCACGCTCCTGCATCGCCTTGGAGGCGCGCAGGGTGTCCCGGCGGTGGACGATCGTCACGGACTTGGCGAACCGGGAGAGGAAGGTGGCCTCCTCCATCGCGGTGTCACCACCGCCGATCACGGCGATCTCCTGGTCCTTGAAGAAGAACCCGTCACACGTGGCGCACCACGAGACGCCGCGTCCGGAGAGGGCGTCCTCGTTCGGCAGACCGAGCTTGCGGTGCTGGGAGCCGGTAGCGACGATGACGGCCTTCGCCTTGTGGACCGTGCCGGCAGTGTCGGTGACGGTCTTGATCTCACCGGTCAGGTCGACAGAGACGACATCGTCCGGAATCAGTTCGGCACCGAAGCGCTCGGCCTGCGCCCGCATGTTGTCCATGAGCTCGGGGCCCATGATGCCGTCGCGGAAGCCCGGGAAGTTCTCCACGTCGGTGGTGTTCATGAGGGCACCGCCTGCGGTGACGGCCCCCTCGAACACCAGGGGCTTCAGCGACGCGCGCGCGGTGTAGAGCGCCGCCGTGTAGCCGGCGGGCCCGGAGCCGATGATGATCACGTTTCGGACGTCGCTCACGGCTTGATTCCTCGTCTCTGGTCTACGTCATTCGACCGGTGGGAACTCCTCAGAAGCTCTCACCCCACCCAACGGATCCTAAGGGGCGCGCATTCCCGGTGTGCCCGGGCACACGGGGATCCCCTACCGTACGGATTTCCGCGCCGGACCAAGAGATGCGTTCTCTGCCTGAGAGCCTTGCCGGCGGAGGCTCAGGGACGCGCCAGGGACTCCGTCAGCAGGACCTTGCCGGGAGACGCGGAGGCCTTGCCGTCACAGGTTGCGTCGACGATGAAGGCCGTCACCCGGGAGGTGTCGGAGGCATCGGGGAGAACGACGAGGAAGGCGTCCTTCCCTTCGTACGTCCCCTGCTTCGCGCCGATGACATCGCCGGTCTGGCTGATACCTGACCGGACACACGTCGGAACAGGTACCGAGGGCTGGATCCGGGTGGTGTACGGGGTTTCCGTGGAGCCGGCTCCCGAGGGCTGAGACTCGATACCGAAGGGCTTCTGAGAGCCGCGCCGGGTGTTCGCCTTCGTGCCGAGGAGATCCTGCACCTGGCTCTGGAGGGTGCCCTTGGAGAAGCTCCCGGCGGAGCTGGTCGGCTTGCCCTGCGCGGTCGTCGTTCCGTTGTCTCCGAGCGAATGGAGGAAGAACGAACCGGCGCCCAGGACGGCTGCGGTCAGCACAGTGCCGAGGGCGATGGTGCGGCGGCGTCGGCCACGGTCGCGTCCGCGGTCCTTGCGGCCGGGGCCGGCGGAGGCGTTCGGGCGCCCAGCGGGACGGACTCCGGGGGGCGACATCTCGCGAGGCGATGTTTCTGGGGGCGATGTTTCACGTGAAACATGTGCCACGGATGCCGTTAGGTCGAGCAGAGCCTCGGCCGCGAGGGCGGCGTCGATCCTGCCCGCGACGTCGACCGGCATCTGCGGGGGATCCGGCAGTGCGCCCAGCAGACCCCGGATCTCCTCCAGCGAGGTCTGGACGTCGGTGCAGAGCTCGCACCCGTCCAGGTGCTGTCGTACTTCCTCCGTCCGGGCGGGTGGTAGCAGACCTTCGGCGAGGTCGGAGATCTCGGCGACGTCCGGGTGCCCGGCCGTGTCTGTCGTCGACGTCACGGTCGCCCACCTCCGCCCTTCACTGCGGCTGAATCACTCGGCCCGGTGTCCTGGGGGTCCTCGTTCTGAGGCCCCGCTGCGGGTGGGACGGATGTCCCCTCCGTCCGGTTCCGTGCCGGCGCCGGGTCGTTCTCGTCGGCGGTGTTTTCCGGCCGTAGATGGGTGAGCAGCGGCAGGAGTCTGGCTCTGCCGCGAGCGCAGCGGCTCTTCACCGTCCCGGTGGGGACATCGAGGATCCGGGCCGCCTCGGCGACCGGATAGCCCTGCATGTCGACCAGGACAAGGGCGGCGCGCTGATCGTGGGGCAGGGTGCCGAGGGCTTCCAGGAGCTGACGATGCAGATCGTTCCGCTCGGCCGGAGCGGAGGCCGATTCATGCGGCTCCAGCAGTTGCTCCAGCCGCTCGGTGTCGTCGACGGGGGCGGTCTTGCGGGAGGCAGCCTTGCGGGCGCGGTCGAGGCAGGCGTTGACCGTGATCCGGTGCAGCCACGTTGTGACGGCCGACTGGCCGCGGAAGGTGTGGGCGGCCCGGTAGGCGGATACGAGGGCGTCCTGGACGGCGTCAGCGGCCTCCTCACGGTCCCCCAGGGTCCGTAGGGCGACCGCCCAGAGCCGGTCCCGGTGTCGCCGCACGATCTCACCGAAGGCATCGGGGTCGCCTTCCACATGGCGGGCGAGCAGATCCTGATCGCTCACTCCGCCGTTTCCGGCGCCTTCCGTCATCTGCCCCCTCCGCCTTCGGTGCCGCCGGTGAGACGTCAGCCGGTGAACTTCACCTCGGTGACGGCCTGCTTGTAGCCGGCCTGTGCGTACGCGTCGGGATCCGCTCCGGAATTCGGCACGGCGGTGATCCACATGAGCACGAACTGGCTCTTCACCTTCTTGCTGACCTTCACCGTGGCGGTGTTCCCGGTGGTGGTGACGCTGCCGATCTTCGTCATCGAGCTGATCGAGCCCGGGGTCAGCGAGTCGGCGGCGTACAGCGCGACCGTTGTGTGATCGCCAGAGTAGCGAAGGGAGATGGTTCCCGTGGCGAGTTCCCTGGCGGAGCCCAGGTCGTAGACGATGCCCACGCCCGGCTTGTACGGAGCCAGCTCCGGCCCGCTCAGGAAGGTATTCGTCCTCCAGTAGGTCGAGGTGCTGCCGTCGTACGTCTTGTTGACGTCGTTCGGATGCTGGGCCTCGCCCGTGGCGACGTACTCCTGTGCGTTCTGGATCTTTATCGCTGCGGCCGGCGCCGAGCTGGCGCCGTTCTTGTCGCCGCCGTCCGTCGTCTGGGTGTGGGTGGTGTCGTCGGACTTGTCGCCCTGGTGCATCAGGGCGTCCGCCAGCTGCCAGCTGCCCAGGCCCAGGGCGGCGATGAGGAGGGCCGAGACGCCCCATTTCAGCGCCTTGCCGGTGCGGCTCTGGAGCGGAGGTGGCGGGGCCTGCATGGGCTGCGTCACGCCGGGCGGCGTGGGGCGGCCGTAGGTGCCCTGCTGGTACGTGGTGCGCTGGTACTCGGGCGGCGCGGTGAACGCGGGCTCCGGCGGGCGGATGCGGGGCATCTCGCCGATCGCCTTCACCAGCTCCTCCGGCGTGGTGCAGGCGGACTCGTGGCGGGAGGCGGTGGCGCCGTCGTTGACGAGGGCCCGCATGGCGAGCTCGGACAGGCCGCGGTGGACGCCGGCACGCACCTGGTCGGGTGCGATCAGACCGACGTCCTTGGGGAGCCCGGCCAGGCCGTAGGCGTCGTTCTCGTACGGCCAGCGCTGGGTCAGCGTCGCGTACAGCAGGGCGCCGATCGCCTCGGTGTCGGTGCGCTGTGGGGTGTCGGAACTGATCCCGCGCAGCGCCGCGTTCACCGCGAGGCCGCGGATGCGCCACTGGCCGGTGGAGGTGCGCAGCACGGCGTTCGGGTTCAGGCGGAGATGGGCCAGCCCCTCGCGGTGCGCGGCCGCCATGGCGGAGGCGATCTGACTGACCATCTGGTAGGCGTCGTGCGGTTCCAGCGGTCCGACCGCGAGCAGCGCGGTCAGCTCCGTGGCGTCCGGCAGCCACTCGTGGACGACGTAGACGAGGTCGTTCTCCTCGACGGCGTCCAGGACCTGTACGAAACGCGGATCCCCGAGTAGCGCGGCGGACCGGGCGGCGGCCAGCACCGCACGGGTCCGCAGATGGTCGGAGGGCAGGATGTGGACGCCGACGGCGCGACGAAGTTTCTCGTCGACCGCACGCCAACTGCTGAATCCGTCCAGACGGGTGACGCACTCCTCAAGACGGTAGCGTCTGGCGAGCTTGTGCCCGCTGTGCAGTTCAGGGGGTGCGGCCTGCTTCTCAGCACCCGCGGCCATGCCGTTTCCCTGTGCTTCGTCGCTGTCCGTGTCCCGCTCCGGGTTCTTGGCCACCCCGTCGGCCGTGGACTGGTCCGCCTTGGCGGTCAGCGGCTTGTCACCGCTGTTGTCTGCCACGTCGACGGCAGCCGTGCTCCGTTCCGCCACCGTCGTTCCTGCCTCCCCATCCGTTGCACGCTGTCCGACGCCGAAACCAATTGTGCCCACAGTCCCCCGCTATGCACGACACGCGGCGGCGAACGATGGTTGTGCGCTTACCCCCGTCTCAGCGACCCAGACGCCCGCGCACCATACCCACGAGGGAGTTGAGCTCCTCGATGCGCATGCGGCGCGCGGCGACGTAGAAGACGCCGAGCAGGACCGCCCCGCCGGCCAGCAGCGAGGCGAAGGAACCGATGACGCCCTGCCCCAGAGTGTGGCCGATGCCGTAGCAGGCCGCACCACTGAGCAGCGCGGCCGGTACGGACGCGATGCAGAGCCTGGCATAGGTGCGGGTGACGCGGGAGCCGTCCAGGTCGCCGCCGAGCCGCTTGCGCAGCCGCCGCCAGGCCACTCCGACGCCGATCGCGTAGGCCAGGCCGTAGGAGGCCGCCATGCCGGCCACCGCCCAGCGGGCCGGGAGCAGCACGTAACAGGCGACCGAGGCACCCGCGTTGACCGCCGCGACGATGACCGTGTTGTAGAAGGGGGTGCGGGTGTCTTCGTAGGCGTAGAAGGCGCGCAGGACGACGTACTGCACCGAGTAGGGGATCAGGCCGAGGGCGAAGGCCATCAGCATGAATCCCATGTTGGTGGCCTCGCTGATGCCCGAGGAGCCGAAGATCAGGGTGCACATCGGCACGCCGAGGGCCAGGAAGCCGAAGGAGATGGGGACGATCGCGACGGCGGTCGTCCTGAGGCCCTGGGAGATGTCGTCGCGGACGGCGCCCGTGTCGTTCTCGGCGGCCGAGCGGGAGATCCGCGGCAGCAGGGCGGCCATCAGGGAGACGGTGATGATGGCCTGCGGCAGGCCCCAGATCAGCTGTGCGTTGGCGTAGGCGGCGAAGCCGGTGCCGTCGACCGGGGAATGTTTGCCGGCCGAGGTCGACAGCTGGGAGACGACGAGCGCACCCGCCTGGTTGGCGAGGACGAACAGCACGGTCCACTTGGCGAGGGTCGCGGCCTTGCCGAGGCCGTGGCCCCGCCAGTCGAAGCGCAGCCGCAGCCGGAACCCGGTCTCGCGCAGGTAGGGGATCATCGCCAGGGCCTGGACCACCAGGCCGAGCAGCACGCCGAGGCCGAGCAGCCGCTGGCCCTCCGGCGGAATGTTCGTGACCTTCATCCCGGAGTGCGCGGCGGTGCCGTAGACCCAGATGAACAGGCCGAGGGTGACGATGATGACGATGTTGTTGAGGACGGGAGTCCACATCATCGCGCCGAACTTGCCGCGCGCGTTGAGGATCTGACCCATCACCACGTGGATGCCCATGAAGAAGATCGAGGGCAGGAAGTAGCGGACGAAGGTGATGCCGACCTGGTTGGCCGCCGGGTCGCTGGCGACCGAGTCGGACAGCAGGCGGATGAGGAAGGGCGCGGCCGCGATGGTGGCCGCGGTGAGCAGGCCCAGCGCCACCATGACGAGGGTCAGCAGGCGGTTGGCGAAGGCCTCACCGCCGTCGTCGTCCTCCTTCATGGCCCGCACCAGCTGCGGCACGAAGACGGAGTTGAGGCCGCCGCCGACGGTCAGGATGTAGATCATCGTCGGCAGCTGGTAGGCGACCTGGAAGGTGTCGCCGAGCAGGCCGACGCCCAGTGCGGAGACGATCAGCGCGGAGCGGACGAAGCCGGTGAGGCGGGAGACCATCGTGCCCGCCGCCATCACGGCGCTCGACTTGAGCAGGCCCGCGGCCTTTCCGCCCTTCTTCGCGGGGGCGGGCGGCGGGGCCGCGGCGGGTACGGCACCGAGGTTCAGGGTCTGGTCGATCGCGGCCGTCGGGGCAGCCGGTGGCGTCGGCGCTGCCTGGTACGGCGGCACCTGGGCGGGCCCGCCCGGGGCGGCCGTCGGCCCCGGCACCGCCGGGGACTCCGGCGGGCGCTGACCGCCGCCCTGCTGCGGGTCCCGGTAGCCGTTCTGCTGCTGGTTCCGGTAGCCGCTCTGCTGCTGGTCGCGGAAGAGGTGCGCGAAGGCGTCCGGCTCGTGACGTTCCTCACCGGAGTGCGAGACCAGGTCGTCCACGCCCACGAACTGGGTCGTGCGCGGGTTGTCGCCGTACGGCAGGTACTGGCTCGCACCGTCCGGCTCCGGCGCCGGGGTCTGGGCCCACACCTGAGGGTCGGGGGCGTACGGCGACTGGGCGGGCTGACCGTACAGGGGCTGCTGCGGGTAGCTGCCCGGAGCCGGCGGGGGGTGCGCGGCACGGTCGTAGAGCGCCTCCGCGACCGGGTCCTGGGCGGAGAGGTCGCGTGCCCGGTAGGGGTCCTGGTCGTAGGCGTCCTGGAGGTACATGTCAGCCGCGTGCTGCGGCGGAACCTGGCCGGGCTCCGGCGGCGGCTCGGGGTAGCCCGAACCGGCCGCGCCCTGGCCGCTTTCACCGTTGTACGGCGCGCTCATGGTTACCCCACCTCATCGTCCCGGGCCCACCGGCCACGACATCGCTCAACGGTCCACTCTCTCACCCGTCTCGGACGGGTCGGCGCTTTCCGGTGCGGTGTCCGGTGTCGGGTCACTCGGCTGCTCCGGGTCGTCTTCCCGGGCCCCGGCGACGGATTCCTCCCGGAGACGATCCTCACGGGCGGCGGGGTTCCCCGGCCCGTCGGCGTCCTCGGTGTCCCCCGGGTTCTCGGCCTCCGCCGTGCCGGGAGCCTCCGGGGCGCCGGGAGCGCCGGGAGTGCCCTCGCCCTCCGTGTCGGGGCCGCCGTCCTCTTCGGCCCGCCGGGCGGCCGCCCGCTTGCGCTGGGTGTACATCCGGAAGCCGGCGAGCACCAGCAGCAGCACGCCTCCGCCGATGACCAGCATCACGGTCGGGGTGACCTCGGTGACCTTCACGTCGAAGCGGACGGGAGCGCCGTACTCCTGCCCGTCCTCGGTGTAGAGCTGGGCGGTGACCTCGACCCGGCCGTTGGCGTTGGCCGAGGTGGAGAACTTCACGGACTGGCTGTGGCCGCCGGAGACCTCGACCGGCTGCTCGTAGTAGGGCTTGCCGCCGATCTCCAGTCGGGTCGGCATGGTCGAGGTGAGGCGCAGGACGAGGTGGTCGACGCCCTGGACCAGGTTGTTCTGGACGGTCACCGGGATGGTGGCGCTGCGGCCGGAGAGCTTGGTCTCGGACTTGTCGATCAGCTTGACCTGGCCGGTGAGGTCGTCGAGCCAGGACTCCACGCTCGTACGGAAGCTGTCCGCCTCACTGCCGCGGCCCCGCCACGACGTGGACATCTCGCGGTTTATGGCCCGCCCGAAAGGGGTCACCACTCGGGACTCGTCGGTGAGGATCACCTGGAAGTTGTCGAGCTTGTCCTGGGTGCGGGCGATCTGCTCGAAGGCCGTCCGGGGCAGCTCCCGCTTGCGCAGTGCGGAGGGGTACGCGGACGACGAGGGGATCTTCGTGGTCGCGGCGGGATCGGGCTTGGCCTTGGCGGCCGCCTCCAGGTCCTGGGACTGCGACCAGTTACTGTCCTGCAGCGCCGTGATCGCCGTCGCCATTGCCCCGGCCTGGCTGATCGACGGCATCCGCTGTGGAGCGACGACGATACTGCGCTGCTTTCCGGTCTGGGTGTTCAGCGCCAGGCTCTGGGCGAGGAACTGCTGAACGGCCAGCGTCGACGAGTCGGCGTCCGTCAGATCGCCCTGGAACGCCGTGGACAGCCGCGCGTCGGCGACCACGGCAGTCGTGCCGCCGCCGATCGGACGCGCCGCCGAGGGCGTGTAGGTCAGCCCGCCGGTCTCCTGGAGGCTGTCGCTGCGGGCGATCACCTTGTCGGCTCCCGCTGAGGTGGCGACCTTGATGATCGAGGGGTCGACCGCGCCGCCCACGGGCCACGCGAAGTCGGTGCTCGGTGTGACATGGAGCACGGTCTTCACGGTGGTGGCGGCGACGTCGGTGGCGTCCTTGAGATGGCTCAGCGAGCCGGTCACGCTGGTGCCGTTGTGGGCGAGCGAGGCCAGGTCCGGGTCGGCGAAGGGGAGGGCCACCACCTCCTTGTCCGCCACCGCGTCCTGCAGGTCGGACAGGAACTGCTTGGCCACCGCCTGATGGGTGCCGGCCGCGGTGGTGTCGCCTGCGCCCTGGATCCGGTAGTTGCGCGTCATCGCGTCCACAGAGGCCAGCAAATCCGGGTCGATCACCCAGGTGACCTCGAGATCCTTGCCGAGCGCCAGCATCTGGGCCAGCCGGCCGCCGGGCGCGATCTCCTTGGCGAGGTCGTCGTTCTGGAAGACGGGGGTCTGCAGTTCGCCGGCGCCCGTCTTCGCCGTCACGTGGACGGTGGAGATCAGCGGCCAGAGATACGTCGTCTTGGTCTTCGTGTCGGCCTCGGAGGACTGCCACGGCAGGAACGTCCGCTGGATACCGAGGACCTGGTCCCACTGCTGCGCGGAGGTCTTGCCGGACAGCGACACGCCGAACTGGTACACGCCGTCCTGGCCGAGGTCCAGCTTGTCGACCGGCACGGAGATGCTGAAGTGCTCGGCCACCCCCGGGGGGAGCGAGGTGAAGTCCTCGGTGTATTTGCCGCCGACCTCGGTGCCCAGGGGCGCCTGGAGGTCGTCGGAGTGCCGGGCGGCCGTGTCGATCTCCGAGCGCGCGCTGAGCAGGGCGCCCGTCCGCAAGTCCACATGGGCGTCCGTGACGGCCTGCTTGCCGTTGTTGGTCACAGTGCCGGAGACCGTCAGCGTGTCCCCGTCGGTGGGGGCGCTGGGGCTCAGTGAGTCCAGTGCGACGGACACGGTGTCCGAGCCGGCCGCGTGCGCCGGTACCGCCGCGGACAACTGCATCAGTCCGGCCAGCAGGGGCGCACCCGCGAGCAGTGCCCCGGTGCGCCGCAGCCAGCGGCGGGCAGGTGAGGGCGTCCCCTGGAAGTCTGCCGCCTCGGCCACGCGCTCGTCCGTCCCTCGTCGTCGTCAGTGGTCGTCGGAATGTGCGTCCACGCATGGTAACGAGGTGCGCTGAACGGAAGTGCCGCGGTCCGCCTCACAAGATCAGAAGAGCAGAGCGGACCGTCCCCTATATCCAGTATCGTCGGGAGACTCGTTTAAGCGGCGAAAGCTGGGCTTGTGCGGGTACGAAGTGAGGTGTCCCACTCTCCGCACGGGGAGGCTTTACGCGGGGCGCTGCCGGAATATGGCGGCGCTTCGGACCGTCCGGGGCACGTACCCTGTTCTGTTGTGCCGAACGCCAATGAAGACACTCCCACTGTCCTGAGCCAGGCGCAGCAGCGCGCGGTGAGCGAACTGCTGCGGGTGGCGCCGGTCGCCGACGACCTCGCCCGCCGATTCGAGGAGGCCGGGTTCTCCCTCGCCCTGGTCGGTGGCTCGGTTCGGGACGCGTTGCTGGGCAGGCTCGGCAACGACCTGGACTTCACGACCGACGCTCGTCCCGAGGACGTACTGAAGATCGTCCGGCCCTGGGCCGACGCCGTCTGGGAGGTCGGGATCGCCTTCGGCACGGTTGGCGCGCAGAAGCAGGGTTACCAGATCGAGGTCACCACCTACCGCTCCGAGGCCTACGACCGCACCTCGCGCAAGCCCGAGGTGTCGTACGGGGACTCCATCGAGGAGGACCTCGTCCGCCGTGACTTCACGGTCAACGCGATGGCGGTGGCGCTGCCGCAGAAGGACTTCATCGACCCCCATGGCGGTCTGGAGGATCTCGCACTGCGCGTGCTGCGTACCCCGGGGACGCCCGAGGAGTCCTTCTCGGACGACCCGCTGCGGATGATGCGAGCTGCCCGCTTCGCCGCGCAGCTCGACTTCGAGGTGGCCCCCGAGGTCGTCGCGGCGATGAAGGACATGGCCGGCCGTCTGGAGATCGTCTCGGCCGAGCGGGTCCGGGACGAGCTGAACAAGCTGATCCTCTCGGCCCACCCCCGCAAGGGGCTGACCCTGCTCGTCGACACTGGTCTCGCCGACCACGTCCTGCCCGAGCTGCCCGCCCTGCGCCTGGAGAGCGACGAGCACCACCGGCACAAGGACGTCTACGACCACACGCTGATCGTCCTGGAACAGGCCATGGCGCTGGAGGAGAACGGCCCCGACCTCACCCTCCGGCTCGCTGCCCTGATGCACGACATCGGCAAGCCGCGCACGCGTCGCTTCGAGAGCGACGGCAGGGTCTCGTTCCACCACCACGAGGTGGTCGGAGCGAAGATGGCCAAGAAGCGCATGACGGCCCTGAAGTACTCCAACGAACTGGTGAAGGACGTCTCGCAGCTGGTCGAGCTCCATCTGCGCTTCCACGGCTACGGCACCGGGGAGTGGACGGACTCGGCGGTCCGCCGCTACGTCCGTGACGCGGGCCCGCTGCTGGACCGCCTGCACAAGCTCACCCGGTCCGACTGCACCACCCGAAACAAGCGGAGGGCCGCGGCACTCTCCCGCGCGTATGACGGCCTGGAACAGCGGATCGCCGAACTCCAGGAGAAAGAGGAGCTCGACGCGATCCGCCCGGACCTCGACGGCAACCAGATCATGGAGATCCTGGGTATCCGCCCCGGCCCCGAGGTCGGCAAGGCGTACAAGCACATGCTGGAGCTTCGGCTGGAGAACGGGCCGATGGGGCACGACGCAGCGGTGACCGCGCTCAAGGAGTGGTGGGCCGCGCAAGGCTGAAGGGTCACAGCGGGGTCATGTTTCACGTGAAACATGACCCCGCTGTGACGCCGAGGGGCGATGTTTCACGTGAAACATCGCCCCTCTTCACTGTGGAGCCGTGTGTTCCTGCTGCGGCCGGCGGTCACCCTCGAAGCGGGTCATGACCGCGGCAACCGCTGCGTAGACGAGGGTGACCATGATGACGAGGGTCGCGGAGCGGCCGTCCGGCGGAAGCATCAGTGCGGCTACCGCGGCTGCCCCGACAAAGGCGACGTTGAAGAGCACGTCGTAGACGGAGAAGATCCGGCCGCGGAAGCCGTCGTCGACGGACGACTGGACGAGGGTGTCCGTGGCGATCTTCGCGCCTTGGGTAATGAGCCCCAGGACGAAGGCGGCGACGAGCATGGGGACGGTCGTGAACGGGAGGCCCAGCGCGGGCTCCAGCACGGCGGCGGAGGCGGCGCACACGACGATCCAGCGGCCGGGGCCGAGCCGCCCCGCGGTCCATGGTGTCACCACTGCGGCGGCGAAGAAGCCCGCGCCGGAGATGCCCAGAGCCAGTCCCAGCAACCCGAGTCCGTCGTCCGGGTCGGAGGAGAGGGCGTACCGGCAGAGCATCAGCACCAGGACGAGCAACGCGCCGTAGCAGAAGCGCATCGCCGTCATGCTGATCAGAGCCCAGGCCGCCTCACGGCGGCGCGGTGCGGCGAGATGCCGGATCGCCTCCCGAAGGTCGCGTGCCGTGGTGATCACGGCCGCGCCCAGGCTCGGCCGGGTCGGATGCCGGCCCGGACCGAGGAGGTCGGGAGCCATGGCCAAGGAGGCGAGCGCCGCGCCCAGGTACAGCGTGGCGCCCAGCAGGATCACCACGGCATCGGAATCGGAGGCCACCAGACGTACGGCGAAGGCGAGGCCGCCGCCGGCGGTCGCTGCCAGGGTGCCGGCGGTCGGGGAGAGGGCGTTGGCGAGCACCAGCCGGTCGGTGTCGACCACCCGTGGCAGCGCGGCGGACAGGCCGGAGAGGACGAAGCGGTTGACGGCCGTGACACACAGGGCGGAGGCGTAGAAGAGCCAGTCGGGGACTTGGCTGACCATGAGGACGGCGGTGGCCGCGGCCAGCAGGGCGCGCAGCAGATTGCCGTAGAGGAAGATCTGGCGGCGGCGCCAGCGGTCCAGCAGGACGCCGGCGAAGGGGCCCACGAGGGAGTACGGGAGGAGCAGGACGGCCATGGCCGAGGCGATCGCGGCCGGTGAGGTCTGCTTCTCCGGGGAGAAGACGACGTAGGCGGCGAGGGCGACCTGGTAGACGCCGTCGGCCCCCTGGGAGAGCAGGCGTATGAGGAGGAGACGGCGGAAGTTCCGCAGGCGCAGCAGGACACGCAGGTCGCGGACGACGGGCATGGGGCACAGCCTCACATATGGGGCCGTGCACAGGAGAAGGGTCCCCGGATCGGATGACCCGGGGACCCTTCCGAGCCCTGGCAGGAGCGTTTTTTGCGAGCTTGAGCTGTGGAGCTTCAGTGCCCGGCGGTGTGCCGGGTCAGCGCTCGACGTCGCCGCGGATGAACTTCTCGACGTTCTCCCGGGCCTCGTCGTCGAAGTACTGGACCGGCGGGGACTTCATGAAGTAGCTGGACGCGGAGAGGATCGGACCGCCGATGCCGCGGTCCTTGGCGATCTTCGCGGCGCGGAGAGCGTCGATGATGACACCGGCCGAGTTCGGGGAGTCCCAGACCTCGAGCTTGTACTCCAGGTTCAGCGGGACGTCACCGAAGGCGCGACCCTCGAGGCGGACGTACGCCCACTTGCGGTCGTCGAGCCAGGCGACGTAGTCGGACGGGCCGATGTGGACGTTCTTCTCGCCGAGGTCCCGGTCGGGGATCTGGGAGGTGACGGCCTGCGTCTTGGAGATCTTCTTGGACTCCAGGCGCTCACGCTCGAGCATGTTCTTGAAGTCCATGTTGCCGCCGACGTTCAGCTGCATCGTGCGGTCCAGGATGACGCCCCGGTCCTCGAACAGCTTCGCCATGACGCGGTGCGTGATGGTCGCGCCGACCTGCGACTTGATGTCGTCACCGACGATCGGCACACCGGCCTCGGTGAACTTGTCCGCCCACTCCTTGGTGCCGGCGATGAAGACCGGGAGCGCGTTGACGAAGGCGACCTTGGCGTCGATGGCGCACTGGGCGTAGAACTTCGCCGCGTCCTCGGAACCGACGGGCAGGTAGCAGACGAGGACGTCGACCTGCTTGTCCTTGAGGATCTGGACGACGTCGACCGGCTCGGCCTCGGACTCCTCGATGGTCTGGCGGTAGTACTTGCCGAGACCGTCGAGGGTGTGGCCGCGCTGGACGGTGACACCGGTGCTGGGCACGTCGCAGATCTTGATGGTGTTGTTCTCGGAGGCGCCGATGGCGTCCGCCAGGTCGAGGCCGACCTTCTTGGCGTCCACGTCGAACGCGGCGACGAACTCCACGTCCTTGACGTGGTACTCGCCGAACTGCACATGCATCAGGCCGGGGACCTTGGACGCCGGGTCGGCGTCCTTGTAGTACTCGACGCCCTGCACCAGCGATGCGGCGCAGTTGCCCACGCCGACGACGGCTACGCGAACCGAACCCATTCCGGTTGCTCCCTGTGTGTACGAGTGAGGCCCTGACCGGGTCTCACGTGGCGGTGTCGTCGGACGCATCCGGCCGGAGGGAATCTCCGGACCGGGGCAGGGCGCCCGGCGCTCCATTGTTGGTGTTCTGCTGAGCGGACCCCTCGGAGGCGGACCCCTTCAGGTCCCGCCCGGCCCGCTCGCTCTCGATGAGCTCGTTCAGCCAGCGCACTTCGCGCTCCACGGACTCCATCCCGTGGCGCTGGAGCTCAAGCGTGTAGTCGTCGAGGCGCTCCCGGGTCCGCGCCAGCGAGGCGCGCATCTTCTCCAGGCGCTCCTCCAGCCGGCTGCGGCGGCCCTCCAGCACGCGCATCCGCACATCTCGCGAGGTCTGCCCGAAGAAGGCGAACCGTGCCGCGAAGTGCTCGTCCTCGTACGCGTCGGGGCCTGTCTGGGACAGGAGCTCCTCGAAGTGCTCCTTACCTTCGGCCGTCAACCGGTAGACGATCTTCGCGCGGCGGCCGGCGAGCGGCGCGGCGAGAGCATCCTCGGCCGTACTCCCCGGTTCCTCGATCAACCAGCCGCTGGCGACCAGCGTCTTGAGGCAGGGGTAGAGCGTTCCGTAGCTGAAGGCACGGAACACGCCGAGTGATGTGTTGAGCCGTTTCCGCAGCTCATAACCGTGCATCGGGGACTCGCGGAGCAGGCCGAGGACGGCGAACTCAAGGATGCCGGAGCGCCGGCTCATGATCGCCTCCTCTCGTCCGCGGCTTGCTTATCTCGCTCTGATGTATCGACTCGATACATCCCGACGATAGATCGGCTTTCCCCGTGCGACAAGAGGAACGGCGGTGAACGGGATCACATCACCGATTCGTTGGAGGCAACTTGCCTGATTTGGGGTGAACTTCGGGCCCCGGCGGGTTTTGGTGGTGCGTAGTCTGTGCGGCATGCACACCACCGGGAACCAAGAGACGCCTGGGGGGCGTCGACGTCCTCGGTGCCGTACGGGTGAATGCAGGACCGACCACATCCGTATGTCGGGGGGACCGGAAATCAGCCGCCGTTCCAGGCGCCCACGGGTGCGCCTGCCCGAGGAGTAATCGTTCGATGAGCGAGCACCGTCGCAAACCGCCGCCGCCGCAGGGAGGCGGACGTGCCGCGGCCCGACGCGGCCAGTCCGGACCGTCCTCCGGCCGCCGTGCGACACCGCGAGGCGCCACCGGGTCTCCTTCCGACTCCTATGGGTCCAGTTCCTATGGGTCGGACGCGGGCTCGGGAGGTGAGGAGCGCCAGTACGGCGGCCGTGCCGAGGCACGCCGGGCGGCGCAGAGAAGCACGGGAAACAGTCGCCGTAGAGCGCCCGACAGCGGAGGCCGCGGTCCTGGCGGTCCCGCCGGGCCGGGGCGTGGCAGAGGCCGGGCGTCGACGGCGCCCGGCAAGAAGCGTCTGATCGACTACCCCAGGGCGAACAGATTCGGCTGGCGCCGTTGGGTCCCCTCCTGGAAGCTCGTCTCCGGGGTGTGCGTCACCTTCTTCGGCAGCCTGGTCGCGCTGGTCGGCGTGAGCTACGCCATGGTGTCCATCCCCAGCGAGAACGACGCGGCCAGGTCCCAGAACAACGTCTACTACTGGTCCAACGGCGATCAGATGGTGGCCACGGGCACCGGTGCGAACCGGCAGAACGTGACGATCGACCAGATCCCCGAGGCCATGCAGAACGCGGTGATCTCGGCGGAGAACAAGAGCTTCTACTCGGACTCGGGCGTCGACCCCATGGGTATCGCCCGCGCCCTGGTCAACATGGCCCGGGGCGGTCAGACGCAGGGTGGTTCGACGATCACCCAGCAGTTCGTCAAGAACACCTACCTGAGCCAGGACCAGACGGTCTCCCGGAAGTTCAAGGAGATGTTCATCTCCATCAAGGTGGGCACCAAGCTCACCAAGCAGCAGATCCTCCAGGGCTACCTGAACACGTCGTACTTCGGCCGTGGTGCCTACGGCATCCAGGCCGCCGCGCAGACCTACTACGGTGTGGACGCGAAGGACCTCCAGCCGAGCCAGTGCGCGGTCCTCGCGGCCCTGCTGAAGGGTGCGACGTACTACGATCCCGCGGGCAACCCGGACATCGATCCGGCGGCCACCAAGGAAGCCAACTACAAGCGTTCGCACGACCGCTGGGCCTGGATCCTCGAAGAGATGCACAAGGACCAGCACCTCACCGATGCCGAGTACCAGACGGCCATCAAGCAGTACCCGACGCCCCAGGGCCGCAAGGCCATCAAGGGCATGACCGGCCAGATCAGCTATCTCGCCGACACGGCCAAGAAGTACGTCCTCGCGCACTCCAACATCACGGAGACGCAGTTCGACCAGGGCGGCTTCCAGATCTACACGACCTTCCAGAAAGACAAGGTCAACGCGCTGAGCGCGGCCGTGCAGAAGGTCCAGAAGGCCCGTCTGGACCCGAAGAACCGTGAGAAGGACAAGTACGTCCAGTTCGGTGCCGCGTCGGTGGTGCCCAACGACGGCGCGATCGTCGCGCTGTACGGCGGTGCCGGCTACGAGAACAACCACTTCACCAACAACGCCGACACCTCCGGTGTCCCGGTCGGTTCGACGTGGAAGCCGTTCGTACTGGCGGCGGCGATGAAGTACGGGACGTACAAGACCGACGGAGTCGGGGTGTCGCCGCTGAGCAAGTACAACGGCGACGACAACCTCAAGGTGCGCAGGCCCGACGGTACGTTCTACCTGAACAAGGACAACTCGATCTTCCGGCAGCGGAACGAGAGCGGGTACCCCTGGGGCTACATCACCCTCCGCAAGGCGATGGAGCAGTCGATCAACACGCCGTTCGTGCAACTCGGCGTGGACGTCGGTATGACGAAGGTGCGGGACGTGGCTCAGGCCTCCGGAATCCTGCCCAACAGCATGTCGCAGGACCTGAACCCGTCGTTCGCCATCGGTACGTCCACCCCGAGCGCGATCCGCATGGCCGACGCCTACGCGACCTTCGCGGCGTCCGGCCAACACGTGGACCCGTACTCCGTGACCGCGGTCAAGCAGGACGGGCAGCCGCTGACCGGCTTCGACAAGCCCAAGGTGACCAGGGCCCTGGACGAGAACGTGGCGAACAACGTCACGGACGTCCTGCAGAACGTCATCCAGAACGGTACGGGCACCAACGCCAAGGCCCTGGGCCGCACGGCGGCGGGCAAGACCGGTACCACTGACAGCAACAAGTCGGCCTGGTTCGTCGGCTACACCCAGCAGCTGTCGACCTCGGTGGCGATGTTCCGTGAGAACCCGAAGGACGCCGAGCTGCTCTCCATGAACGGCACCGCCGGCGTGGCGTCCATCCACGGTGGTGACATCCCGACCTCGGTGTGGACCGAGTACATGAAGGCCGCGCTGAAGGGCAAGAACGACCTGGGCTTCCCCGAGGCGACCAAGATCGGTCAGATCGCCGACGAGGCCGGGGCTCCTTCCCCGACGCCGTCTCCCAGCATCACGCCGAGCGAGACGCCCACCGAGACGCCGAGCGCCACTCCGAGCGAGACGATCGCCCCCCCGTCGCCCACGGTGACGGAGACCTGCCGGTTCGCCTGGAACTGCTCGACCAACGGTGGTAACACTGGCGGCAGCACGTCGGGTACGACGTCCTCGCCCTCAGCTACGGATACGACCGGCGTGGGCAACAACGGAGGCAATGCCAACGGCGGAGGGAACTTCTTCGGCGGATCAACCGGCTAGCCGCGCGGTCTGACCGGCTGGTGACCGTTTCGCCCGCCGAAGTCTGTTTCACGTGAAACATGGGCCGCCGCACCCGACGAGGTGCGGCGGCCCTCGGCGTATTCCTAGAGAGGTGCGGCAGGATGGGCCCCATGCCCAGTGCAGAGACGACGCCCGCGGGCGTGCGCGAGCCGGAGCCGGTGCGGCCGACCAGGGAAGACGAGGTCGCCGCGGCCGGAAGTGAGCTGATCGGCGGCCCCATCGGGCGACGTGCCCTGCTCGGCACGTCCTGGTGGACGCCGCTACGGGTGGTCGTCATCGTGGCGGTCGGGATGTTCGCCCTCGGCATGGTGCAGAAGGTGCCCTGCTACGACAGCGGCTGGTTCTTCGGCGCGAGTTCCCAGTACACCCACGCCTGCTACTCGGACATTCCGCACCTCTACCAGGGGCGCGGTTTCGCCGACGGTCTCGTGCCGTACTTCGACAAGCTCCCCGGCGACATGGACTACCTCGAATACCCGGTGCTGACCGGTGTGTTCATGGAGGTGGCCGCATGGCTCACCCCCGGCAGCGGCAGCATCATGCTCCAGGAGCAGGTGTACTGGTTCGTCAACGCCGGGATGCTGATGCTGTGCGCCGCGATCATCGCGGTGTGCGTGGTCCGTACCCACCGCCGACGTCCCTGGGACGGGCTGCTGGTCGCTCTGGCCCCTGCCTTCGCCCTGACCGCCACCATCAACTGGGACCTCCTGGCGGTCGCTCTGACGGCCGCGGCGATGCTGATGTGGTCCCGGAGCCGTCCGCTCGCCTTCGGCGTTCTCCTGGGGCTTGCCACGGCCGCCAAGCTGTACCCCGTGTTTCTGCTGGGACCGCTGTTCCTGCTGTGCTGGCGGGCGGGCAAATGGCGGGAGTTCTTCGTTGCCACGGGCGGTGCGGTGGCCGCCTGGCTCGTCGTGAACCTGCCGGTGATGATCTTCGCGTTCGACGGCTGGTCGAAGTTCTACACGTTCAGCCAGGAGCGGGGCGTCGACTTCGGTTCCTTCTGGCTGATCTGGGCGCAGAACACGACCACCCCGCCCAGTACCGACTTCGTGAACACCGCGGCCACGGTCCTGGTGCTGCTCTGTTTCCTGGGCATCGCCGCACTGGCCCTCACCGCCCCGCGCCGGCCGCGCTTCGCCCAGCTGGCCTTCCTGGTGGTGGCGGCCTTCATCCTCACCAACAAGGTCTACTCCCCGCAGTACGTGCTGTGGCTGGTGCCGCTGGCGGTCCTCGCCCGGCCCAAGTGGCGGGACTTCCTGATCTGGCAGGCCTGCGAGGTGGCGTACTTCCTGGGGATCTGGATGTACCTCGCGTACACGACCAGCGGAGACGCCCACAAGGGCCTGCCGACCGACGGCTACCACTGGGCCATCGCCGTGCACCTGCTGGGCACGCTCTATCTGTGCGGCATGGTCGTGCGAGACATCCTGATGCCCGAGCGGGACGTAGTGCGCCGCAACGGGGAGGACGATCCCTCCGGCGGGGTGCTGGACGGTGCGCAGGACGTCTTCGTGCTCGGCGCGGCGGCCCGTCCCCCGCGGCACGCGGCCCACTTCGAGGGGCCGCAGGTGGAATGGGGAAGCCGATCCTCCGAGGACGGTTCGCCCTGAGCGAACACTCCGTGCCCTGAACGGAGATGGGCCGCACACGGACTCCGTGTGCGGCCCATTTGCCTGTCCTGCGAAAGGTCAGGTGGCGTGCTTCTCCGTGCTGCGCACGCTCAGCGGTCCACGATCCGGTCGAACTGGGTCGTGGTGTGCCGCAGATGGGCCACCAGCTCCTCGCCGACCTTGGGCTCCGGGGCGTCCGAGGGCACGAAGAGGATCGACACCTGCATGTGCGGCGGCTCCGCGAACCAGCGCTGCTTGCCGCCCCAGACGAACGGGGAAAGGTTCCGGTTCACCGTGGCCAGGCCGGCCCGTGCGACGCCCTTGGCGCGCGGCATGACGCCGTGCAGGGCCTTCGGGGCCTCCAGGCCCACCCCGTGCGACGTACCGCCCGCCACGACCACCAGGAAGCCGTCCGAGGCCGACTTCTGTTGCCGGTAGCCGAACCGGTCGCCCTTGGCGACGCGGGTGACGTCCAGGACCGCCCCGCGGTACTCGGTGGCGTCGTGGTCCCCCAGCCACAGCCGGGTGCCGATCCGGGCCCGGAACCGGGTCTGCGGGAACTGCTGCTGCAGCCGGGCGAGTTCGTCGGCCTTGAGGTGGCTGACGAACATCGTGTGCAGCGGCAGCCGGGCAGCACGCAGCCGGTCCATCCAGCCGATGACCTCCTCGACGGCGTCCGAGCCGTCGGTGCGGTCCAGCGGCAGGTGGATGGCGAAGCCCTCCAGCCGGACGTTCTCGATGGCGGAGTGCAGCTGCGGCAGATCCTGCTCGCTGATGCCGTGCCGCTTCATCGTGGACATCACCTCGATGACCACGCGGGCACCGACCAGGCCGTACACGCCGTCGATGGACGACACCGAGCGGATGACCCGGTCCGGCAGCGGCACCGGTTCCTCGCCCCGCCGGTACGGGGTCAGTACCAGCAGGTCGCCGCCGAACCAGTCCTTGATGCGCGCGGCCTCGTACGTCGTGCCGACGGCGAGGATGTCCGAGCCGAGCCGCGTGGCCTCTTCCGCCAGCCGCTCGTGCCCGAAGCCGTAGCCGTTGCCCTTGCAGACCGGGACCAGACCCGGGAACTGCTCCTGCACGTGCTTGTGGTGCGCCCGCCAGCGCGCGGTGTCGACGTAGAGCGTGAGCGCCATGGCCGGACCTGGAACCTTTCTGCGTGGCTGGCGACTGCCAGAGGACTGCGGTGTGTCAGGGTTATAGAAGCACGGAGCGTGACGTCAGCGGCGCGACATGTAGATGTCGAGCGCCTTGTGGAGCAGCTTGTTCAGGGGGAAGTCCCACTCGCCGAGGTACTCGGCGGCCTGGCCACCGGTACCCACCTTGAACTGGATCAGGCCGAAGAGGTGGTCCGTCTCGTCCAGCGAGTCGGAGATGCCGCGCAGGTCGTAGACGGTGGCGCCGAGCGCGTAGGCGTCGCGCAGCATCCGCCACTGCATGGCGTTCGAGGGGCGCACCTCACGGCCGATGTTGTCGGACGCGCCGTAGGAGTACCAGACGTGCCCGCCGACGATCAGCATGGTCGCCGCGGACAGGTTCACCCCGTTGTGGCGGGCGAAGTACAGCCGCATCCGGTTGGGGTCCTCGCTGTTGAGCGCCGTCCACATGCGCTGGAAGTACGACAGCGGGCGCGGGCGGAAGTGGTCGCGCACGGCCGTGATCTCGTAGAGCCGCTGCCACTCCGCCAGGTCCTGGTAGCCGCCCTGGACGACCTCGACGCCGGCCTTCTCGGCCTTCTTGATGTTGCGTCGCCACAGCTGGTTGAAGTTCCTGTGGACCTCTTCCAGGGAACGGTTCGCCAGCGGCACCTGGAAGACGTAGCGCGGCTGCACGTCACCGAAGCCGGCGCCGCCGTCCTCGCCCTGTTGCCAGCCCATCCGGCGCAGCTTGTCGGCCACCTCGAAGGCGCGCGGCTCGATGAAGTCGGCCTCGATGTCGCGCAGCCGCTTCACGTCCGGGTTCTGGATGCCCTGCTTGATGGAGTTGGACTCCCAGCGCCGGATGATCACCGGCGGGCCCATCTTCACCGAGAACGCGCCCTGCTGCTTCAGGTGCGCCAGCATCGGCTGGAGCCACTCGTCGAGGTTCGGCGCGAACCAGTTGATGACCGGGCCCTCGGGGAGATAGGCGAGGTAGCGCTTGATCTTGGGCAGCTGGCGGTACAGCACCAGGCCGGCGCCGACCATCTCGCCGGTGCGCTCGTCGAACCAGCCGAGGTTCTCCGAACGCCACTCCGCCTTGACATCGGCCCAGGCCGGGACCTGCATGTGGCTAGCCGCCGGCAGACTCTGGATGTACGCCAGATGCTGTTCGCGGCTGATGGTCCTCAGGGTCAGGCTCATGTCGGGGCGCTCCTCGGGCTGGTGTGTCCCCATGGGTACAGGGGCTCCGGCTCTCGCGCCGAAGCCTACTGCGCCTTGCCCGCGGCCCGACTGGCCGTACGGCACCTGCGCCCCGGCCGCTGTCCGGCCGGGGCGTTCGACGGTGGTGCGGGGTGCCGGACTCAGCCGAACAGGCCGCCGTGCGCCATACCGATGAAGAAGCCGATGCCCGAGGCACCGAGACCCAGGATCAGGCCGAAACGCTCCCGCGTGGTGATCGAGACCCACTGCCCGTACAGACCGGTGAAGAGGCCGAGCAGGCCGGTCCACGAGCTGAGCAGGTGCAGGCTGTGGAAGAACGACGTGATGAAGGCGATCAGTCCGAGCGCCAGCGTCACCGCCATCAGCGAGTCCTGGAGCGGATGGGTCTTGCCGTCGGTGGCGAACAGGGATCCGGCGGTGTTGGGTCGCAATGCCTGTGCCATAGGGCACCTCCTGCGGAAGGCGGCGCATCGTAGCGCCGTACACACCCGATGTGTACAGATTGAGGGCCCAGGCCGCCGGATTTCAACCGGAAGCGGGTGTGCGGGTAGTCTGTAGCGTCTGCACCGGTGTCTGCCCATGCCTGCCCGGGATCCCGACGGGACCCCCGGATGTCAGTGGCTGCCGATACCGTTGCGTACGCATCACAACCCTCCTGCCACGGAACGACCGTGGCCGCTGAGTCCAAAGGAGGTGGGTTCCACATGCGTCACTACGAGGTGATGGTCATCCTCGACCCCGATCTGGAGGAGCGCGCTGTCGCCCCCCTGATCGAGAACTTCCTCTCCGTCGTCCGTGAGGGCAACGGAAAGGTCGAGAAGGTCGACACCTGGGGCCGTCGTCGTCTCTCGTACGAGATCAAGAAGAAGCCCGAGGGCATCTACTCGGTCATCGACCTGCAGGCCGAGCCTGTGGTCGTCAAGGAGCTCGACCGCCAGATGAACCTGAACGAGTCGGTCCTCCGGACCAAGGTCCTCCGCCCCGAGACTCACTGAGCTCCGCTCAGCCGATCTCGGGATTTCGAGTAGCAGCACAAGCAGCCAGCAGCAAACCCGCCGAGAGGTTCCCCTATGGCAGGCGAGACCGTCATCACGGTCGTCGGCAATCTTGTCGATGACCCCGAGCTGCGCTTCACCCCCTCCGGTGCGGCGGTCGCGAAGTTCCGCGTCGCGTCCACCCCCCGCACCTTCGACCGTCAGACCAACGAGTGGAAGGACGGCGAGAGCCTGTTCCTGACCTGCTCGGTCTGGCGTCAGGCGGCGGAGAACGTCGCGGAGTCGCTCCAGCGAGGCATGCGCGTCATCGTGCAGGGCCGGCTGAAGCAGCGGTCCTACGAGGACCGTGAGGGTGTCAAGCGCACGGTCTACGAGCTGGACGTCGAGGAAGTCGGCGCCAGCCTGCGGAGCGCCACGGCCAAGGTCACCAAGACCGCCGGTGGCGGCAGCCGCGGTGGCCAGGGCGGTTTCAGCGGCGGTGGCGGCCAGGGTGGCGGCGGCTGGGGCGGTGGCTCCGGTGGCGGCAGCCAGGGCGGTGCCCCCAACGACGACCCCTGGGCTTCCAGCGCTCCCGCTGGTGGCGGCAACCAGAGCGGTGGCGGCTGGGGCGGCGGCTCCGGCTCCGGCGGCGGTGGCGGCTACTCGGACGAGCCCCCCTTCTAAGGGGCCAGGGCTCGTATCCCCACTTCTTGATCACACAGGAGAAACACCATGGCGAAGCCGCCTGTGCGCAAGCCTAAGAAGAAGGTCTGCGCTTTCTGCAAGGACAAGGTCACGTACGTGGACTACAAGGACACGAATATGCTGCGGAAGTTCATTTCCGACCGCGGCAAGATCCGTGCCCGCCGCGTGACCGGCAACTGCACGCAGCACCAGCGTGACGTCGCCACGGCCGTCAAGAACAGCCGTGAGATGGCGCTGCTGCCCTACACGTCCACCGCGCGCTAAGGAAAGGGTGACCGACTCATGAAGATCATCCTGACCCACGAGGTCTCTGGCCTCGGCGCCGCCGGCGACGTCGTAGACGTCAAGGACGGCTACGCACGCAACTACCTGATCCCGCGGAAGTTCGCGATCCGCTGGACCAAGGGTGGCGAGAAGGACGTCGAGCAGATCCGTCGTGCTCGCAAGATCCACGAGATCCAGACCATCGAGCAGGCCAACCAGGTGAAGGCCCAGCTCGAGGGCGTCAAGGTCCGCCTGGCCGTCCGTGCCGGTGACGCCGGTCGCCTCTTCGGTTCCGTCACCCAGGCCGACATCGCTTCGGCGATCAAGGCTGCCGGTGGCCCCGAGGTCGACAAGCGTCGCATCGAGGTCGGTTCTGCGATCAAGACCCTGGGCGCCCACGAGACGTCCGTGCGTCTGCACCCCGAGGTTGCCGCCAAGGTCAACATCGAGGTCGTCGCGGGCTGACGCTGCGCTCGGCTTGAGCGGTAGCTGAACAGGGGCCGCACCCGTGAAGGGTGCGGCCCCTGTTTTTACGTCGGCTCTCTGGGGCGGCCATGGTATGCAGCCGTGGGTGTTTCACGTGAAACGTGACAGCCCGCGATGTTTCACGTGAAACCGTCGGCATCGCACATCGGTCAGCGCGTCGCGCCGGTCACGATCCACCGGCCCGAGCGGGCGCGCAGCCAGAGGGTGAGCATCCGTACGGTCATCATCAGCGTCATGGCGCCCCACAGCGCGGTCAGCCCACCGCCCAGGGCGGGGACGAGCAGGGCCACCGGTGTGAAAACCGCCAGCGTGAGAACCATGGCCCCGGCGAGATACGGCCCGTCTCCGGCACCCATCAGAACACCGTCGAGGACGAAGACCACGCCGGAGATCGGCTGGGAGAGAGCCACGATGAGCAACGAGGGCACCGCGGTGTTTCGCACGGCGGGGTCGCCGGTGAACAACGGGAGGAAGAGCGGCCGGGCGGCGATCACGAGCAGGCCCAGGATCACTCCAGTGGCGACGCCCCACTGCACCATCCGCCGACAGGCCTCGCGGGCGCCGACGGCGTCATCCGCTCCGAGATAGCGTCCGATGACGGCCTGCCCGGCGATCGCTATCGCGTCCAGGGCGAACGCCAGCAGGCTCCACAGCGACAGCACGATCTGGTGGGCGGCGATGTCGGCATCGCCCAGCCGTGCCGCCACGGCGGTGGCGATCATCAGGACGGCCCGCAGTGAGATCGTACGGACGAGCAGGGGTACGCCCGCCTGTGCCGAGGCCCGTATTCCGGCGATGTCGGGGCGTAGCGATGCCCCGTGCTTGCGTGCGCCACGGACGACGACGGTCAGGTAGACCGCCGCCATCCCGCACTGGGCGATCACTGTGCCCCAGGCGGAGCCGGCGATGCCCAGTCCGGCGCCGTAGACGAGCGCTGCGTTGAGCCCGGCGTTGGCGATGAACCCCGCTACAGCGACGTACAGCGGTGTCCGGGTGTCCTGGAGGCCGCGCAGGACGCCGGTGGCGGCGAGAACGACCAGCATGGCCGGGATGCCGAGGGAGGAGATCCTCAGGTAGGTGGTCGCATAGGGGGCGGCGGTGGCCGAGGCGCCGAAGACGTCCACGATGCCGGGAGCGAAAGGCAGGACGACGGCGATGACCGCGGCACCGAGCAGCAGGGCCAGCCAGACGCCGTCCATGCCCTGACGGACGGCCGCCTGGAGATCGCCTGCGCCAACCCGGCGGGCGACGGCGGAGGTGGTGGCGTAGGCGAGAAAGACGAAGACGCTCACGGCGGTGGTGAGGAGGGCCGAGGCGATCCCGAGACCGGCGAGTTGAGCGGTGCCGAGATGGCCGACGATCGCGCTGTCGGCCATGACGAAAAGCGGCTCGGCGACGAGCGCGCCGAAGGCCGGGACGGCCAGTGCGATGATCTCTCGGTCGTGCCCCCGTCGGGTGCCCTCGGAGGTCGCGGGAGCCTGTGACATGGGCGCTAATCTAATCGTCCACAGGTAAGTGATGCAAATGCTGAGTGACCCTTACCTCTGATTGCGCCGCCCGCGATGTCGCGCGTTGTTCGAAGCGATCTTGGTCCGACTGGGAAAGTTTTTCTTCTGCACAGCCGGTGGATGGGAAAAGCGCAGCTCAGAGCATGTTGTGGACAGGGATCGAGGGCTTGTTCACAGGGCTGTCCACCGCGTCGTGCACAGGTTTTGGCGGGTTCTCCACAGCATACGGGCGGTCGTCCACATGGCCTGTGGATAACCAGATTGGCTGACGGTGCCCGCGGGCCTACCGTGGTCCGGCACCCGCTCCTTGTCACGGCCTCGGAAACCTCACAAAACCGACGCGTCCAGAACCGGAATCGGGCGTCCTAGTTGTCAGTGCCGTGCCGTAGAAAAGAGGGCATGGCGAGGTCCGCGGTGCGGACGGGAGGAGGTGGCTCGGTGAGCATTTCCGAGCCCTTGGACGATCCGTGGGCCGACGCCGGTCCGGGTGATCGTCTGCCTGCCTCCCGCCGACGGGACGAGGGCGGCCGGGGCCGGGACGACCGCCACGACCGGGGTCGGGACAGCGGGGAGTGGGACGGCGGGGGCACCACCTTCGAGCGGGTCCCCCCGCAGGACCTGGACGCCGAGCAGTCCGTGCTCGGCGGCATGCTGCTCTCCAAGGACGCCATCGCCGACGTCGTCGAGATTCTCAAGGGTCACGACTTCTACAAGCCCGCGCACGAGACGATCTACCAGGCGATCCTCGACGTCTACGCGAAGGGCGAGCCGGCCGACCCGATCACCATCGCCGCCGAACTCACCAAACGCGGTGAGATCAACAAGGTGGGCGGCGCCTCCTATCTGCACACTCTCGTCCAGACGGTGCCGACGGCGGCGAACGCCGAGTACTACGCGGAGATCGTCCACGAACGTGCGGTGCTGCGGCGCCTGGTCGAGGCGGGCACCCGCATCACACAGATGGGATACGCGGCCGACGGCGACATCGACGAGATCGTCAACAGCGCCCAGGCCGAGATCTACGCCGTCACCGAGCAGCGGACCAGCGAGGACTACCTGCCGCTCGGCGACATCATGGAGGGGGCCCTCGACGAGATCGAGGCGATCGGCTCCCGTACCGGTGAGATGACCGGCGTGCCGACCGGCTTCACCGACCTGGACTCGCTCACCAACGGCCTGCACCCCGGCCAGATGATCGTCATCGCCGCGCGTCCCGCCATGGGCAAGTCCACGCTCGCGCTGGACTTCGCGCGCGCCGCGTCGATCAAGCACAACCTGCCCAGCGTCATCTTCTCCCTCGAAATGGGCCGCAACGAGATCGCGATGCGTCTGCTGTCCGCCGAGGCCCGGGTCGCCCTGCACCACATGCGTTCCGGCACGATGACCGACGAGGACTGGACCCGGCTGGCCCGCCGGATGCCGGACGTCTCGGCCGCACCGCTCTACATCGACGACTCCCCGAACCTGTCGATGATGGAGATCCGCGCCAAGTGCCGACGCCTGAAGCAGCGCAACGACATCAAGCTCGTGATCATCGACTATCTCCAGCTGATGCAGTCCGGCGGCAAGCGCTCCGAGAGCCGCCAGCAGGAGGTGTCGGACATGTCGCGAAACCTGAAGCTGCTCGCCAAGGAGCTGGAGGTTCCGGTGATCGCGCTCTCGCAGCTCAACCGTGGTCCCGAGCAGCGCACGGACAAGAAGCCGATGGTGTCCGACCTGCGTGAGTCCGGCTCCATCGAGCAGGACGCCGACATGGTCATCCTGCTCCACCGTGAGGACGCCTACGAGAAGGAGTCACCCCGCGCGGGTGAGGCGGACATCATCGTCGGCAAGCACCGAAACGGTCCGACGGCGACCATCACCGTGGCTTTCCAGGGCCACTACTCCCGCTTCGTGGACATGGCGCAGACCTGATCCGAGCCGGGAGGGCGCCGAGTTGGTCCGTGCCGGCGAAATGGACTCGACGCCGGTCCGCCCACCGGGTGGACTGGAGCGCATGACGACATTCCAGGAAGAGCTGCTCCCCGCCACCCGGCGGGCGCTCCTGCACCGGATCGCCGTGGCCCAGTCCGAGGGCAGGGCACCGTCACTGGTGGCGGCGGTCGTGCGAGGTGGGCGGGCCGTCTGGCACGGGGCGCGGACCTCGGTGGACGGGCATGGACCGGACGAGAACGTGCAGTACCGGATCGGCTCGATCACCAAGACGTTCACGGCCGTTCTGGTGCTCAGGCTGCGTGACGAAGGGCTGCTCGACCTCGGCGACCCGTTCGAGAAACATCTGCCGGGCACCGGCGCGGGGGAGGCGACCATCGCTGAACTCCTCGCGCACACCGGCGGCTTGGCGGCCGAGTCCCCGGCACCTTGGTGGGAACGCACCCCGGGTTCACTACGCCCGGAGCTCAGCGACGTGCTCGGTGAGCAGCCCCTCCTGCATCCCGTCGGCCGCCGGCACCACTACTCCAACCCCGGCTACACCCTGCTCGGCGCGCTGGTCGAGGAACTCCGCGGTGCCCCCTGGGAGCAGGTACTGCGGCGCGAGGTACTCGAACCGCTGGGCCTCGACCGCACAACCGCCCAGCCGCAGGCGCCGCACGCGGGCGGCTGGGCGGTGCATCCCTGGGCCGACGCCCTGCTCCCGGAGCCGCTGGAGGACCTCGGGCGGATGGCACCGGCCGGGCAGCTCTGGTCGACGACCGGCGACCTGGCCCGCTTCGCGGCGTTCCTGGCGGGCGGGGACGACCGGGTGCTGAGCGCCGAGTCGGTGCGGGAGATGCGCACCCCGGCGGCCCCCGCCGAACCCGCCGATGTGCTGGACGGCGCCACCTACGGCCTCGGGCTGCAGATCCAGCGGCGTGACGGGAGGCTGTTCGTCGGGCACTCCGGCTCGCTACCGGGCTTCCTGGCCAACCTCACCATCAGCGTGGACGACGACGTGGCGGCCGTGGTGCTGGCGAACTGCACCTCCGGCCCACTCCTGTCCGCCACCGGTGCCGACCTCGTCCGTATCGTCGCGGAGGCCGAGCCACGCATCCCCGAGCCTTGGCGCCCGGTGGCCCAGGTGGAGCCGTCCGTCCTGGAGTTGGCCGGGCCGTGGTATTGGGGCACACATGCCTTCGTGCTCCGCGTGGCGGCTGACGGGCTCGTCTCACTGGGGCCGCTGACCGGCGCTGGCCGTCGGGCCCGTTTCCGCTCCAACGGCGACGGAACCTGGACCGGCCTGGAGGGCTATTACGCCGGAGAGCTGCTACGGCCCGTACGGCGCCCGGACGGCACCGTGAGCCATCTGGACCTCGGATCGTTCGTGTTCACGCGTCAGCCGTACGACGAGACGGCTCCCGTGCCCGGCGGGGTCGACCCCGAGGGGTGGCGGGGGATCGGTTAGCGGGACGAGAGGGCGGGGGCGGTGTTTCACGTGAAACACCGCCCCCGCCCTTCCGCTCGGCTGCGAGCCGGTGGGTTCAGATTTCGAGCTTGAAGCCTGTGTGGGAGGCGGTGAAACCGAGCCTCTCGTAGAAGCGATGGGCGTCGACCCGTGACGTGTCCGAGGTCAACTGGACCAACTGGCAGCCATGGCGACGGGATTCGTCGATGGCCCACTCGATGAAACGGGTGCCCAGTCCGCTGCCGCGTTCATCGGCGTGGATGCGCACACCCTCGATGATCGACCGGGTGGCGCCCCGCCGCGACAGTCCAGGGATGATCGTGAGCTGCAGCGTGCCGACGACGTGGCCTTCTCGGACGGCGACGACCAGGTGTTGGTTGGGATCGGCGCTGAGCCGTTCCAGGGCGCTCAGATAGGGCGCCAGGTCGTCCGGAGTCTCCCGCCGGGCGCCCAGCGGGTCGTCGGCGAGCATGCCGACGATGGCCGGGACGTCGTCGGCGACCGCGGTACGTATGTCAAGGTCTCCCATACCGACAGCCTAAGCGGGCACGTGCAGTGCCTCCACGGCCCGGACCAGGGGAGCCAGTTCCGGATTTCTGGCCGCCTCGTCGAGTGCCCCGCGCAGTGCCGTGTCGTTGGTGGGACGAGCCTCTTCCAGCAGCCGCAGACCTGCCTCCGTGACGTTGGTGTAGATGCCACGTCGGTCGGTCGGGCAGAGGTAGCGCTCCAGGAGCCCGCGGTCCTCCAGGCGAGTGACCAGCCGGGTGGTGGCGCTCTGGCTGAGTACGACCGCGTCGGCCACCTGCTTCATCTGCAGATGGCCCCCTTCGCCGTCGTGCTGTCGGCTGAGCACGTCGAGCAGGGAGTATTCGCGCACGCTCAGGTCGTGCTTGGCCTGAAGGGCGCGCTCGATGTGTGCCTCGATCCTCCCGTGGAGCAGGGAGAGGGCGCACCAGCCCTGGGCGAGGGCGGTGAGCGCGGGGTCCGTCGCTGTCATTGGCGTTTTCCTCCGTCCCGGAGCGGCTGAATCCAGGATAGAGCAGGCCCGCAATATCCCTCGCTTGCATATAGCCCGCGTCTGCAACTATTGTGGACGCACGCAAAGCGCACCTGCAATCGTCTGGAAGGTCCTACCTCCATGCCTCTCGCGCTTCTGGCCCTCGCGATCGGGGCCTTCGGAATCGGAACGACCGAATTCGGGATCATGGGCTTGCTGCCCGAGGTCGCGGGTGACTTCGGGGTCTCCATACCGACCGCCGGTCTGCTTGTCACCGGCTATGCGCTCGGCGTCGTCATCGGCGCCCCGCTGATGACCGTGCTGGGCACGAAGGTTCCTCGCAAGAGGATGCTGATGCTGCTGATGGGCTTCTTCATCGCCGGCAACCTGCTCACCGCCATGGCCCCCGTCTTCGCCGTCATGCTCATCGGCCGAGTGGTCGCCTCCCTCGCCCACGGGGCCTTCTTCGGCATCGGCTCGGTCGTGGCGGCCGAACTGGTCGCCCCGAGCAAGAAGGCAGGGGCCATCGCGATGATGTTCACCGGCCTCACCGTCGCCAACGTCATAGGCGTTCCGCTGGGCACGTTCGTGGGACAGCACGCCGGCTGGCGCGTCACCTTCGGGCTCATCGCCGCCCTGGGCGTCGTCGGCCTGGCCGGTATCGCCAAGCTTGTCCCCGAGCTGCCCAAGCCGCAGGGTGTGCACCTACGGCACGAGCTGGCCGCCTTCAAGAACGCCCAGGTCCTGCTCGCCATGGCGATGACCGTCCTCGGCTTCGGCGGGGTCTTCGCGGCCATCACCTACATCGCGCCGATGATGACGCACGTAACCGGCTTCGCCGACGGCTCCGTCACCTGGCTGCTGGTCCTCTTCGGCCTCGGCATGGTCGGCGGCAACCTGGTCGGCGGAAAGTTCGCCGACCGCGCCCTGATGCCCATGCTGTACGTGTCCCTGGGTGCCTTGGCCGTCGTCCTCGCCCTCTTCACGCTCACCGCACACAGCAAGATCGCGGCCGCCGTGACTGTGGCCCTGATCGGCGCCTTGGGCTTCGCCACCGTCCCGCCGCTCCAGAAGCGCGTCCTGGACCAGGCACACGGCGCTCCGACCCTGGCCTCCGCCGTGAACATCGGTGCCTTCAACCTCGGCAACGCCCTGTCCGCGTGGCTCGGCGGCATGGTGATCGCCGCAGGCTTCGGCTACACCTCCCCCAACTGGGTCGGCGCCGCCCTTGCCGCGGCCGCACTCGTCCTCGCCCTCCTGTCAGCCGCGCTGGAGCGCCGCGACAGCGCCGCCGGCGCGGTGGTCACCGGCGGCACGCCCGCGGGACAGCGGGCGTCGGTCCACCACTGACCGCCCGCATCTCCCACCATGTCAGCACCAACCAAGGAGAACCATGAGCACCACCACCGTCGCCCCGCTCACCATCCAGGACGCCGAGTTCCTGGTCACCCAGGCGCGCCGTGCCGCCGAGGCCGCCGGGGTCACCGTCAGCGTCACCGTCCTGGACGCCGGGGGCCATCTGCTGGCCTTCCGCCGGGACGACCGTGCCGTGCTGATCTCCGGCGAGACCAGCACCCGCAAGGCGTACACGGCACTCCAGCTGAACACACCCACCGCCGATCTCGTCGACGCCGTGCAGCCGGGCGGTCTCTTCCACACCCTGCCCACGGCGCTCGACAGGCCGCTGCTGTTCATCGCGGGCGGGGTTCCCGTCCGGCGTGACGGCCGGCTCATCGGGGCGATCGGGGTCGGCGGCGGTGCGCCCGACCAGGACCACGGCTTCGCCTCCGCCGCCGTGGCTGCACTCGCCTGACAGCACCTCGCTCGGCGGCGGACGCCGGCTCCCCCGGGGAAGCCGGCGTCCGCCGTGGTCGAAGGCCGCTCAGCCCGCCGCGACCGTCAGCGGCGCGAACCGCCGTGTCCAGTCCCCCGGCAACTCCGTGATCCCGTAGGTCATCACCGAGTTCTCGGCGACGGAGACCAGCCCACGGGTCTTCGCCCAGGCCAGCAGTCCCTCGTGCCGGACGTCGATGTCGGTGCGGAGCGGGCGGTCGGTACGGGCGGCGAGCGAGGTGATCAGGGACTTCGCCGTCTCCGTGTCCCGCGCGATCAGCGGTCCGACGACATGTGTGTCCATGTTGGGCCAGGCGGCCGCGTATCCGACGATCCGTCCGTCGTCCACGGCGACCCGCAGCAGGTCCGAGAAGGCGGGCAGCCGAGTGATGAGCAGGGTGCGGTCGGCACCGAACACCTCCTCGTCCAGCCGGAGGATGGAACCGAGGTCCTCGGCGGTGGCCGCCCGGGTCACCACCCGCGGCTCGCGCCCATCCGGGGTGAAACGTCCGTAGAGCATCTCCGAACGGCCCGTGACCTTGAATCCCAACTCCTCATAGAGCGGCCGCCCGTAAGGCGTCGCGTACAGGGTCAGCGGAGTCGTTCCCCTCACGGAGACGATGTGTCGCATCAGACGGCGCCCGATGCCCTGGCGGGAATGCCGTTCGGCGACCAGGACCATGCCGACCGCGCCGAGATGCGGGCGTTCCCCCGGACCGTACTCCGTGATGACACAGGCGGCGACGAGGCCTCCGCCGGGGTCGTCGATGCCGTATCCCTTCCCGGCTGTGAGGAGCAAGCGCCACTTGTGTTCCTCACGGGGCCACCCCCGATCCTCGGACAAGTCGGCGCAGGCGCTCAGATCGCGTGGCGTCAGTCGGCGGATGGGCAGGGGACCGTCGGAAGGAGTTGACACGCAGGTCAGGCTTGCCGACCGGCACCCCCGGCGTCCACCCGTTTCAGGCCGGAGACACGTGCTTTTGGCCATGTCGTAGTACGTGGCTCAGTCTCCGGACAGGGTGCCGGGCGTTTCACGTGAAACAGCGCCGTACGGCCCCCAGCGCCGCCGCAGCAAGGGGCCATGGAGGCCGCCCGATAGCCTCGGGTCCATGGCGAGACTTCACCTCTTCGATCTCGACGGCACGTTGCTGCACGGCACCTCCGCACCCGTCGAGATATCCCGTCAGCTCGGCCTGGAAGCAGAGACCATCGAGCTTGACCGGGCGATTTCGGCAGGGCGGATCGATCCGCCGGAGTACGCGGCGCGGGTGTACACCCTCTGGGCCGAGCTGACCGAAGCCCAGGTGACGGCTGCATTCGACGGGGCGCCGTGGCTGGCCCGTATCCGGGACGTCTGGGCCGAGATCAGGGGATCGGGGGACTACTGTGCGGTGGTCTCGCTCTCGCCCTCGTTCTTCGTGGAACGTCTGCTGGACTGGGGAGCCCACGCGGCCTTCGGATCCCGCTTCCCGGCGGTGCCGTTCGCCGAGCCGGTGGACCCGACGGGGGTCCTCACCGCCGCGGCCAAGGTGACGATCGCCGACCGCCTGTGCGAGCAGTTCGGGGTCGGTCGGGCGGACTGCGTGGCCTACGGCGACTCGATCTCGGACCGGGACTTGTTCGGCGTGGTCCCGGTGTCCGTGGCGGTCAATGCGGACGGACATCTCGCCGGTCTGGCGACGTACTCCTACACGGGACGGGATTTGTGGGATGCCTATGAATTGACGTGGGGCGCCCGGTAATTGAGGGAACCGATGGTTCGCCCGTTGCCGGTTTCACGGGGGAGACAGGGGGGACTTGTGTGCGCGGCGGCGGCCGGTAGGGTCGACTCCGGTTAACGTCCGGGGCCGGGCGCTCCCTGCGGGAGTGATTGCGGCCCATGTCACACTCTCGCCTTACTTGTCCGTACACGGGGGAATCGCGGGTTGAATGTGGTCGTGTCGGCCACCGGGCCCGACCGGGGAGAGCTAGCCGTCATCCGGGGGAAAGCAGGCACCTTCCGAGAGAAGTGTGCAGACCGACCGCAAGATGTTCGAGGCGAGGGCACACCATGGACGCTCCGACCACCACGGCGGCGGGCAACGACGGGGCCGGTGGAGGCAACTGGTCCACGTCCCACGACAGGCCCGCGGTCGATCTATCCGCCGGGCCTCCGGCCGGTGCGCCGGGAGGTGGGCAGGAACCGCCCCAGAGCCCCCCTCTCGTGCCTGGGGAGCCCCGGGAGCGAATACGGTCGGCGGCAGAGCCGGCGCGCCGTCAGGGAGCGGTTCAGCCCCCGCCCGCCGGACAGCATGCGGCACCAGGCTCCTTCGCTTCCGCGCCCGGGCACCCCGCACCGGAATCCCCCGCTCAGCGCGTCCCGCCACAGCGCAGCACACAGCAGCCGCAGGCCGCCTCCCCGGACGCGATCCGCATCCGCGGCACCATGGCCGAGATCGGTCCCATCGCCGACAAGGTCACCTCGTACTTCTACGCACTGCTCTTCGTCCGCCACCCGGAACTGCGTTCGCTCTTCCCGGCCGCCATGGACACGCAACGGGACCGGCTGCTGAAGGCGCTGCTCACCGCGGCCGAGCACATCGACAACCCGTCCGTCCTGGTCGAGTACCTCCAGAACCTGGGTCGCGGCCACCGCAAGTACGGCACCCGGCCCGAGCACTATCCCGCTGTCGGCGAATGCCTCATCGGCGCACTGAGCAAGTACGCCACGGGCAGCTGGGACCGCGAGACGGAGGCGGCCTGGGTGCGGGCGTACACGACGATGTCCCAGGTGATGATCGACGCCGCGGCCACGGACGAACTGCGCGCCCCGGCGTGGTGGCACGCGGAGGTCGTCGCCCACGAGCTCAGGACCGCGGACGTCGCCGTGCTCACGCTCCGTCCGGACCAGCCGTACCCCTTCCTTGCCGGGCAGTACACGAGCCTGGAGACACCCTGGTGGCCGAGAGTGTGGCGGCACTACTCCTTCGCTTCCGCTCCCCGCTCGGACGGCCTGCTCACGTTCCATGTGAAGGCCGTCCCGGCGGGCTGGGTTTCCAACTCGCTGGTGCACCGCGCCCGCCCGGGTGACGTCGTCCGCCTCGGCCCGGCCGGTGGTTCGATGACCGTCGACCACACGCGGGGCAACGGACTGCTCTGCCTGGGCGGCGGCACAGGCATCGCACCCGTCAAGGCGATGGTCGAGGACCTCGCCGAACGCGGCTCGCGCCGCCCGGTAGAGGTGTTCTACGGCGCCCGTACCGACCATGACCTGTACGACATCGACACCCTGCTCCGGCTCCAGCAGAGCCATTCCTGGCTCACGGTCCGTGCCGTCGTCGACCAGCGGGCGCACCTCCAGCTCCCCGACGCCATCCGCGGCTACGGCCCGTGGACCGAGTACGACGCCTGTCTGTCCGGCCCGCCAGGCATGATCCGCAACGGGATCACCGCGCTACGGGCCGCCGGCATCCCCGCGCACCGCATCCGGCACGACTCGGTCGAGGAACTGGTCGTAGCCGGCGACTGACCCGTCACCCGAGATCGGGAGCGTGCATGGCCCGCACACCCTCGATGTTGCCGTCCAGGTAGTGCCGCAGCGACAGCGGTACGAGATGGACGGAGGCGATCCCGACGCGGGTGAAGGGGACGCGCACGATCTCGTACTCGCCGGCGGGCTCGTCGACTTCGGGGCCGTGCCGCAGCGCCGGGTCCATGGACTCCAGCCGGCAGACGAAGAAGTGCTGCACCTTCACACCGGTCGTGCTGCCGCTGTCACCGATGTGCTCCACGGTGTCCACGAAGCAGGGCACTACGTCGGTGATCTTGGCGCCGAGCTCCTCGTCCACCTCGCGGTGCAGGGCGTCGACGACTGTGGTGTCCTCGGGCTCGACCCCGCCACCAGGCGTAACCCAGTAGGGATCGACACCGGGCTTGGTGCGCTTGATCAGAATCAGGTCGTCGCCGTCCAGGAGAACGGCACGGGCGGTGCGCTTGACCACGGGTCGGACGGTCATGGGAGAAATGTGGCCCAGCTGGTTCCACGTGAAACATCGCGAAGCGCCACGGCACGGCCGCACTGCGTCAACTCCGCGGAACGCGCTCAGGCCCATTCCGCAGACGCGTGCTGCAGCCACTCGTGCGCTCGTGCCACATGCGGCATGGCGAGCGTGCCGGTGCGCACCACAAGGAAGTACGTCCGAAGTGGGGGTACCGCGGGATCGTGCAGTGCCACGACCTCACCGCGTTCCAGGGCGGCCGTGCACAGATAGCGGGGCAGCACGGCCAGGCCGGCACCCGCGACCGCACAGGCGAGGACCGCGCGCAGATCCGGTACCACGACCGTGCCCGAGGCGGCAGGGCGTGTGTCGAAGACGGAGCCCCAGTAGCGCGAGACGAACGGCAGCGACTCGTGGACCTCGACGACCGGGAGGTTCTCCAGAGCGGCCGCGCCCTTGTCGGCCACGGCGCCGGCGCCGATCTCCGCGGACCAGCGCGGAGCGGCGACCAGTACATGCTCCTCGTCGCAGAGAGCGGTCGCGGTGAGCAGGGGGCCGCGCGGCCGGACGGTGCTGATGGCGAGGTCGTGGTGACCGGCTGACAGCCCCTCCAGGGTGTCCTCGGCGTTGCCGAACGAGGCGCGCAGGGCGAAACCCTGGCCGCCGTCCCCGGCCAGCTCCGCGAGAGCGGGAAGGGCGCGCTCGGCGGTGAACTCGGGCGGGCCTGCGAGGTGCAGGGTACGCACCGAGGAGTCGTCGTCGAGACCGCGCTCCGCTATCTCCACGAGGGCATCGAGGTGCGGAGCGGCCTTGTGGGCGAGTTCGTCGCCAATCGTCGTGGGGGTCACCCCGCGGGCCTGGCGCAGGAAGAGCGGCCGGCCCAGTTGCCGTTCCAGTGTCCGGATCTGGGAGGTCACGGCCGGCTGCGAGAGGCCGAGCAGGGCGGCGGCGCGGGTGAAGGAGCCGGCCCGGTGCACGGTGACGAAGGTGCGCAGCAAGGCCAGATCCATCGCACACCCTCCCGTTCTGCCTGCCCTTTCGGGCCCTCGGCAGGCCCCCAACTATAAATAAGTCGATAGGTCTCTGTCGCTACAGTGATTGGACACTGACGCAGAGTCAACTAGCCTTGGTCGCGCGGTTCTTGGCGCGCGAGAACCGGGACGGTCCGAGCCACGAGGGGGGAGGCTCGGACCGTCCGTTATGCGTAGCCGGACCCGTGGTGGCGTCCGTAATCCGGTCACCGGTCCGACTCGTCGAGCGCGCGCAGCACATCGGCCACCAGATCCTCGGGATCCTCGGCCCCGACCGAGAGCCGGATGAAGCCGTCCGGTACGGCGTCCCCGCCCCAGCGCCGCCGCCGCTCGGCCGAGGAACGTACCCCGCCGAAGCTCGTCGCGTCGTCGACCAGTCGCAGGGACTCGAGGAAACGCTCGGCACGCGCACGCGTGGGCAGCGTGAAGGAGAGCACCGAGCCGTAGCGGCGCATCTGCTGCGAGGCGATCTTGTGTGCCGGGTCGTCGGGCAGCCCCGGGTAGCGCAGGGCGGTCACCTCGGGCCTCCCGCGCAGCGCCTCCGCGAGCAGCAGGGCGGTCGCGTTCTGCCGATCCACCCGCAGCTGGAGGGTGGCGAGGGAGCGATGGGCCAGCCAGGCTTCCATGGGCCCGGAGATCGCCCCGATGATCTTCCGCCAGCGGCGTACCGCGGCCATGGCCTCCGCGTCGCGCCCGGCGACGTACCCCAGCAGGACATCCCCGTGGCCGGTGAGCTGCTTGGTGCCACTGGCTACGGAGAAGTCGGCGCCCAGTGCCAGCGGCCGCTGGCCGAGCGGGGTGGCGAGGGTGTTGTCGACGGCCACCAGGGCGCCACGCGCGTGCGCCGCCTCGGCGAGCCGCCGGATGTCGCAGACGTCCAGCCCGGGATTGCACGGCGACTCGATCAGCAGCAGCTTCGCGCCGTCCAGGACGCCGAGCTGGGCGTCGCCGGCGGTCCGCGCGGTGCGCACCTCGATGCCGTACGCCTCCAGCTGGGCGCGGACCAGAGGCAGCACCTGGTAGCCGTCGGAGGGCAGGACGACCGCGTCACCGGCGCGCAGCTGGGAGAAGAGCACCGCCCCGATGGCCGCCATTCCGGAGGCGAACACCAGCGTCTCCACGTCCTCGCCGGGTGCCTCCAACTCGCCGATCGCCCGCTCCAGATGGGTCCAGGTCGGGTTCTCGTCCCGCCCGTAGGCGTACGGCCCGCTCACCTCACCGGGCAGATGGAAGTGCGCGGCGAAGACCGGCCCGGGCAGGGTCGGCTCGTTCTTGACCGGCTCGGGCAGACCCGCTCGTACCGCGCGCGTGCCCTCGCCCATGGCTGCCTCGCTCATGCCGCCGTTCCCTCCACTTCGGCCCGTACCGCGGCGAGCAGGCCCACGCTCGCCGCCTCCACCATCTCAAGACACTCCTCGAAGCCGTCCAGACCGCCGTAGTACGGATCCGGCACGTCCAGGTCGTCGGCGGCGGCCGGGTCGTACGAGCGCAGCAGCCGCACCTTGCGGGCGTCCTCCTCGGTGGGAGCCAGGCGGCGCAGGGACTTGAGGTGTCCGGAGTCGAGGGCGATCACGAGATCGAGGCGGGCGAACCAGGACGCCTGGAACTGGCGGGCGGTGTGTTCGCTGTCGTAGCCGTGCTCCTCCAGGACGCGGACGGTGCGCGGATCGGCGCCGTCGCCCTCGTGCCAGCCGCCGGTGCCGGCGCTGTCGGTCTCGACGCGGTCGTCGAGCCCGGCCTCGGCCGTGCGGGCACGGAAGACGGATTCGGCCATCGGGGAGCGGCAGATGTTGCCGGTGCAGACGAAGCAGACGCGGTAGGTCATCGGGAGCTCAGTCCGTGTCGGGAAGGATCATGTTGAGGGCCCAGGACACGACCGAGATGATCAGACCGCCGAGGACGGCCGTCCAGAAGCCCTCCACGTGGAAGCTCAGGTCGAGCTTGTCGCACACCCACGACGTCAGCAGCAGCATCAGCGCGTTGACCACCAGGGTGATCAGGCCGAGCGTGAGGATGAACAGCGGGAAGGTCAGGATCTTCACGACCGGCTTGACCAGGAAGTTGACCAGGCCGAAGACCAGGGCGACCAGGATGAGCGTCCAGACCTTCTTGGTGGTGCTGTCGCCGGTCAGGGTGATCTTGTCGAGCAGCCACACGGCGACCGCCAGGGCGCCCGCGTTGGCGATCGTCTTGACTACGAAATTCTTCATGTGTCTGATCGTGGCAGAAGAGATCGGTTACGAGCAGTGGGGCGAGGGCGGCGAAGGCGATGAAGGCATTCCGGCTGGACGAACTGGAGGCGGAGCGCGCCGCCAACGACGGGGCCTACCTGCAGTTCCTGCGGGAGCGGAACATGTCGGTCGGCCTCTACGCCCTCGACGCCGGCTCGCACGACCCGCAGCAGCCGCACAACCAGGACGAGGTCTACTTCGTCGTCAGCGGCCGTGCCGCGATCACCGTCGGCATGGAGACCACGCAGGTGGCGCGGGGCAGCGTGGTGTACGTGCCGGCCGGGGTGGCTCATAAGTTCCATCACGTCAGCGAGGATCTGCGGGTTCTGGTCGTCTTCTCTCCGCCCGAGGCCTGACCCCGGGTCTCGGGGTTCCCTAGGGGACGAGTCAGGGGAGGACAAGGGATCCAGGGCCCCCGCACGGCCCCTTCGCGGCTCTAGCATCAAGTGCAGGACATCGCATCGTGCGGGACGCACGAGACCGTACGTGCCGGAGCGCACGAGGAAGCGGAGGACAGGGCAATGCGAGAGATCTTCACAGGTCTGCCGTGGTGGGTGAAGTGGATCGCGGTGCCGGTCATCGCGCTGGTGGTGTTCGGCGGTCTGATCACGGCCGTGATCAGCTGGGTGGTCTTCCTCCTCTTCAAGCTTCTGATCTTCGTGGCGCTGGTCGGCGGACTGATCTACATCGTGCGGAAGTTCATGTCGAACTCCTCATCGAAGAGCGACTGGTGAGGACCGTGGGAATCGGTGGCCGGTAACAGGAATCACCGGTTCCCTCGGGGGAGGGAAGTTTCCCGCAGGGGTCGACCGGGAGCGGCGGCGGACGGTTAGAGTCGCTGACCCCCTCGCGCTCCGGGAGTGACCCTTGGCCACGCTTGACGCCACCTCCGTACCCACGGAACACCCCCCGCCCCCGACCCAACGCAGTTCCGGTACACCCCCCGTGCAGCGGCCGGCCTCCCCGGCCGACTCCGCACAGCCGCATTCGGCCACCCTCATCGGCTCCGTGCAGCGCGCCATGCGCCTGCTGGAGTGCGTCGCCGGACACGAACACGGCGCACCCGCCAAACAACTCGCCCGGGAGACCGGGCTCGCCCTGCCCACCGCCTACCACCTGCTGCGCACCCTGGTCCACGAGGGTTATCTGCGCCGCGACAAGGGGCTGTTCTTCCTCGGTGAGGCGGCGGAGCGGCTGAGCAGCAGCGGAGCGCAGCAGAAACGTCGCAGCGCGGTGGTCGACACCCTCGCCCACTGGCGGGATTCGATCGGTGTCCCGGTGTACTACGCCATGTACCGGGACGGCGAGATCGAGGTCATGAGCGTCTCCGACTCCCCGGCCATCCCGGCGGTCGAGGAATGGGCCGACTTCCGCGAGACCGGGCACGCGCACGCCGTCGGCCAGTGTCTCCTGTCGCAGCTGGACCAGGACGTCCGGCGTGACCATCTCCGCCGCTATCCCGTGCGCCACCTCACCCCGTACACGGTCCGTGACGACCAGACGCTGCTGCGCCGACTGGAGCGCGCGCGGCGGATGGAGCCTGTGGTGGAGCGCCAGGAGTACACGCTGGGGACGGTGTGCGCGGCGATCCCCCTCACCGTCGGCACCACGGCCGCCACGATCGCCATCTCGCTCCCTCTCCACCAGGCCGACCGGCTGCTGCCCGCCGTCCGGCAGTTGCAGGCAGAAGTGGGCCGCCACCTGGGGTCGCTGGCTATCGCTATCAGTATCTGAAAACTCACTCCTTGTGATCTCCCGTGTACTTTCAGCAAGATTTGACCACCATCAAGGGATAAATCCCGGCCAGTCGGTGCCATATGACGGGGTAGGCAATGCGCGAGTCCGTACAAGCAGAAGTCATGATGAGCTTTCTCGTCTCGGAGGAGCTCTCCTTCCGCATCCCCGTGGAGTTGCGCTACGAGACCTGTGATCCCTATGCCGTCCGGCTCACCTTCCACCTGCCCGGGGACGCCCCGGTGACCTGGGCCTTCGGCCGGGAGTTGCTGATCGACGGGGTGGGGCGGCCGTGCGGGGAGGGCGACGTGCACATCGCACCCGCCGATTCCGAGGTGCTGGGCGAGGTGCTGATCCGGCTTCAGGTCGGTGGCGACCAGGCGGTGTTCCGTTCCTCCGCGCCCCCGCTGGTGGCCTTCCTGGACCGCACGGACAAGCTGGTACCGCTAGGCCAGGAGGGTTCGCTCGCCGACTTCGACGCCCACCTCGACGAGGCTCTGGACCGCATCCTGGCCGAGGAACCGAGCACCGGCTGAAGCGTTACGGCACGCAGCCGCGCGCCGCTCGTCCGGGCAGTGTGAGGACGCGCAGGAACGCTTCTGCGTGTCCCTGGGCGCCAACGGGCGGCTCTTGGCGGAACGCTACCCCTGCCGCGCCGGCGCACGACTCGCGCCCCCACCTCGTGGACGGCCTTCTCCCGGGCCGTCCACTGCGGCTCACCGCTTCCGGCGCCGCCCCCGCCCGCCGCGCGCGGCGGCCGGCCCGGCCGGTGCGGTCTCCGTGGACACGGCCGCCTCGGCGCCCGGCCGGTCGGCCGAGACGACCAGGGCGGCGAGGAGCGTGGTGACCGGCACCGAGGCGACCAGGCCGATCGAGCCGACCAGCGTGCGCACGATCTCCTCGGCCACCAGTTCGCTGTTGGCGACCGTGACCACGCTGCTCTGCGCGATGGAGAAGAGCAGCAGCAGGGGCAGTGCGGCGCCCGCGTAGGCCAGCACGAGGGTGTTGACGACGGAGGCGATGTGGTCGCGGCCGATGCGGATGCCCGCCCGGTACAGCCCGCGCCAGCCCATCGTCGGATTGGCCTCGTGCAGCTCCCAGACGGCGGAGGTCTGAGTCACCGTCACGTCGTCCAGGACCCCCAGCGAACCGATGATGACACCGGCCAGCAGCAGGCCGCTCATGTCGATCGACGGGTACAGGCCGTGGATCAGGCCGGTGTTGTCGTCGGTGTTGCCGGTGAGCGCGGCCCAGTCGATGAACTCCGAGCCGAGCAGTCCGATCAGGCACAGTGAGACCAGCGTGCCGAGCACCGCCACCGAGGTCCGGGCCGACAGACCGTGGCAGATGTACAGGGCGATGAGCATGATGGCGCTCGACCCGACCACGGCCATCAGCAGCGGATTCGAGCCCTGCAGGATCCCCGGCAGGATGAACATGGTCAGCACCAGGAAGCTGACGGCCAGCGCGACCAGCGCCATCACACCCCGCAGCCGCCCCACCACCACGACGGCGAGCGCGAAGATCCCGGCCAGCAGCGCCATCGGGAACTTCCGGTTCACGTCGGTGACCGAGTACTGCAGGTCCTTGGGTGCGGAGGGCTCGTACGCGGCCACGACCTGCTCGCCCTCGTGCAACTGCCGCGACTGGTCGGGCTGCACGATCTCGGTGAAGGTACGTCCCTTGTCCTTGCCGGCGTCGACCCGGACCGTGGCCTTCTTGCACGTGCCGCCCTCCTCCTTCGAGGAAGTGCCGTCGGAGGTCGAGGTGTCGCCGGTCGAGCCGCCTCCGGAGGCGTTGACCGACTTGCAGCTGACCGAGACGACCTTGGTGACCGTCGCCGCCTGGGTCTGGCGGTCGAAGCCGACACCGGTGCGCTCGTGCGGCGGGGCGCCGCCGGGCCACAGGACCACCAGGCCGACCACGACCGCGGCGGTGAAGGGGATGAGGATCGCTGCGATGACCTTCCGCAGGTGCTTGGAGACGGGGGCGGCGGGGCCGTGGCTGTGGCTGTGCCCGTGCGAGTGGCCGTGACCGCCGCCTGGCCCGGAGCCGCCCTGGTCGGGGCCCGGGGCGGGTGAATAGCCGTGAGTCCGGCCGTGGGACGAATGGTGCTGGGTCTCACCGTGGCCGTGGGCATGGCCGTTGTCGTGACGGTGGGCATGGCTGAGGGCCTGCCCGTGGTCGTACTGCTCGCCCTGCCCGTGGATGTGTCCGTCGCCGGCACCAAGGCCCCCGTGGCCGGGTCCACCACCCTGCGGGGCGCCGTTGCCGCGCCGCGGGTCGGGGGGCGGATAGGGGTGCTGCTGTGTCGAGGTCACCGCCCGATCATCGCAAGAACGGCAGGGGCCCTCTGTTCACCGCGCCCGAATTGACGCTAGCGTGGAGGCACCTTTGCACACGCGGGAGCTCGGAGCACCGGGCTGAGAGGGCGCTGACCTCCGTATTCGCGATGTTTCACGTGGAACAAGTGATGTTTCACATGAAACGCCGCCCGACGGAAGCCGCTGCGTCGACCGCCGAACCTGTTACCGGGTAATGCCGGCGTAGGGAGTAGGTCTCATGACCAACAAGGACGCACGCACGCCTGCCTTCAGCCAGGACGAACAGCCCATTACGGGTGAACCGTCCCCGGAGGCCGGACAGTCCATCGGCTGGCACAAGGGGTATGTCGAGGGCTCCCGCCCCGACCTACGAGTGCCGGTCCGTCAGGTGCATCTCACCAACGGGCAGTCGGTCACGCTCTACGACACCTCCGGTCCGTACACCGACCCGCTCGTCGAGACCGACGTCCGCAGGGGCCTGCCGCCGCTGCGGGAGAACTGGATCGTCGCCCGCGGCGACACCGAGGAGTACGCGGGCCGGCCCGTCCGTCCCGAGGACGACGGAATCAAGCACACCTCGCCGCGCGGGGGCCTGCGCAACCTGGACGCGGTCTTCCCGGGCCGCCCGCGCCAGCCGCGCCGCGGCCGGGGAGGCGAGGCGGTGACGCAACTCGCGTACGCCCGCCGGGGCGAGATCACTCCGGAGATGGAGTACGTGGCCATCCGAGAGAACGTCGCTCCCGAGGTGGTCCGCGAGGAGATCGCGGCGGGCAGGGCCGTACTCCCCGCCAACGTCAATCACCCGGAGATCGAGCCGATGATCATCGGCAAGCGGTTCTTGGTGAAGGTCAACGCCAACATCGGCAACTCCGCGGTCACCTCCTCCATCGAGGAGGAGGTCGAGAAGATGACCTGGGCGACCCGCTGGGGTGCCGACACGGTCATGGACCTCTCCACCGGCCGCAACATCCACACCACCCGCGAGTGGGTGCTGCGCAACTCCCCCGTCCCCATCGGCACGGTGCCGCTCTACCAGGCACTGGAGAAGGTCGACGGAAAGGCCGAGGAACTGACCTGGGAGATCTACAAGGACACCGTCGTCGAACAGGCCGAGCAGGGTGTGGACTACATGACCGTCCACGCGGGCGTGCGCCTGCCGTACGTGCCGCTCACCGCCAACCGCAAGACCGGCATCGTCTCGCGCGGCGGCTCGATCATGGCGGCTTGGTGCCTCGCGCACCACAAGGAGTCGTTCCTGTACGAGAACTTCGAGGAACTCTGCGAGATCCTCGCCGCCTACGACGTCACCTACTCCCTGGGCGACGGACTGCGCCCGGGATCCATCGCGGACGCTAACGACGAGGCCCAGTTCGCGGAGTTGCGCACGCTCGGGGAACTCAACCGGATCGCCAGGCGTTTCGATGTACAGACCATGATCGAGGGCCCGGGCCATGTCCCGATGCACAAGATCAAGGAGAACATCGACCTTCAGCAGGAGATCTGCGATGAAGCTCCGTTCTATACGCTCGGCCCGCTGACCACGGACGTCGCGCCGGCGTACGACCACATCACCTCCGGCATCGGTGCCGCGATGATCGCCTGGTGGGGCACGGCGATGCTCTGCTACGTCACGCCCAAGGAGCACCTGGGCCTGCCCAACCGCGACGACGTCAAGACCGGCGTCATCACCTACAAGATCGCAGCCCACGCCGCCGATCTGGCCAAGGGCCACCCGGGCGCGCAGGAGTGGGACGACGCGTTGTCCGACGCACGCTTCGAGTTCCGGTGGGAGGACCAGTTCAACCTCGCCCTGGACCCGGACACGGCCCGCGAGTTCCACGACGAGACGCTTCCGGCGGAGCCGGCGAAGACGGCCCACTTCTGCTCGATGTGTGGGCCGAAGTTCTGCTCGATGAAGATCTCGCAGGACATCCGGCGTGAACACGGTGGCGGTCAGGCCGAGGTCGAGGCGGGTATGGCGCAGAAGTCCAAGGAGTTCGCGGCCGCGGGAAACCGGGTGTATCTGCCGATCGCGGAGTGACGGCGGGCCGGAGAGCGTGCGGAGGTTCGGGACGCAGGTTCGCGTGGGCCGGGTGTCCGGCCTGCGCCCCCTGGGCGGGGGCGCAAGCTGGGCTATTCCGGCTGGTGTTCCGGGCCTCCGAAGTCCGGGCTGGTGTAGTCCGGGCTGGTGAAGCTCGGGCGGGGGGCGGGTGCGGCGCCGTCGTCGGTGCTGAAGCCGGGGCGGTCGTATCCGAGACGCGGCATCCGGCCCGCCGGGCCGGACGGGGTGGTACGGCGCAGTCCGGCCGTGCCGGAGTCGGCGGTCAGCGCTTCCCGCAGGAAGGGCAGGATGCCGCGCTCCAGCACGGCGTCCCGCCAGGCCTCCCGGGCCTTGGCCACCTCCCCGCCGGGCTCGCCGTAGGCTCCGGCCTCCAGCGAGGGGCTGTTGCGCAGTGCGGTGAGCAGCAGTCCCGCGCCGGCCATGACGATGGCGGCCGCGGTCACGACGCCGAACACCCAGCCCGCGGTGAGCATGGTCTGGGCGAACGCCGGGGCGGGGTCCAGCATCTTCAGGACGTATCCGACGAGCAGGAAGATCGCGGCGGCGGTGCCGGCGAGCACCGGTGCCAGCACCAGGGCGAGGGCGAAGCCTCCCGCACCGGTGGTTTCGGCGGCCTCGCCGAGGGTGGTGGCGAGCCCCATCGCGCCGTCCGCGTCCGGCTCTGCGGAGCCGGAGTCCTGGACGGCGGCCGGGGTGGACCGCGCCGGATTGCGCAGTTCCTCGCGGACCTTCACATAGTGCTGGTACTCGGTCGCCGCGGCCGCCGTGATCAGTGCGGTGGCGTTGAGCGCCATGGTGCGCAGCTGTTCGGTGTTCAAGTGCCGGCCTATGCCAGCCAGTTCGGGACGGTACGGGGCGGAGCGCAGCGCCTCGTCGAGGATCCGCTCGTATTCCTGGCGGTCCTCGCTGTGCAGGTGCTGCGGAACGCTGTTCATGTGCATCCCCCGATGCTCCGTAGGGCTGGTGGCTCGCACGCCGGCGAGCCGTCGGGCAGAAACGGAGGGGAGCCTGCTACGGATAAACCGATGGTAGAGCCGTTACGGCACGCGGTGACAGGGGGTTGCCGGAAATTGGGGGTGGCCCGTGTGTGACATCGGGGGGATGAAACCGCCCGCCCAACCCTCAGGGGTTCAGCGGGAGTTGCCTCACCAGCAGCTTTCCGGCCATGGTCACGCCGCCGTCCATGGCGATGGCGAGCCCGTCGGCGTAGACGTGCGGTCCCTCCACAACGGGGCCGGTGCCCTCCTCGCCCTCCTCGGAGCCGACTTCGCCCAGCAGATAGGGAATCGGGCTGTGCCCATGAACGATGCGGGTACCGCCGTACGTATCGAGAAGGGAACGGACGGCGTCTGCACCCCCCTCGTCGCGGAAGGAGAAGCGCTTGGTGAACTTGCGGAAGAGGTCCCACACCTCGTCCGCGTCGTTGCGCGTGATGGTCTCGCGGACGGTGTCGTTGACCGCCTCGATCGAGTCGCCGTAGTCGAGGTAGGCCGTGGTGTCGGAGTGGACCAGCAGGTAGCCGTCGACCTCCTCGACGGCGTCCAGGCGGGCCATCCACTGCAGGTGGTGGTCCTGGAGCCGGTCCATGTCGGTCTTCTGGCCGCCGTTGAGCAGCCAGGCCGCCTGGAAGGTGGCGGTGCCCGCGCCGGAGTTGACGGGGGTGTCGCCGAACCGCTTGGCGCCGAGCAGTAGCAGCTCGTGGTTGCCCATGAGTGCCTTGCAGTAGCCGCCGGCCGCGGCCGCCTCGGCGGACAGCCGCATCACCAGGTCGATGACGCCGATGCCGTCGGGACCCCGGTCGGTGAAGTCGCCGAGGAACCACAGCCGAGCGGTACCCGCACACCAGTGCCCGTCCGCGTCGGTCAGACCTTGCTCCTGCAGTGCGGCGGCCAGCTCGTCGATGTAGCCGTGCACGTCACCGACGACGTACAGCGGGCCGGAACCGTCCGCGGACTGCGCGGCCGGGACGGCGGCCGGTTCGACGGGCACCTGGAGCGTGTCGCCGCGGTTGATGACCGGGAGGTCGCGCTGGGTGGGCGTGTACCCGTCCGGATACCCCTCGGGGTACATGTCGTCGAGGGGCGGGGCGACGTCGCCGGGGTGGATGCTGGCGGCGTACGGACCGGTCTCGTTGACGTACCCGGGCACCCGGAAGTCGCGCAACGTCGCCGTCCGCTCCGCCTCGGGTCCCTGACCGGCCCCCTGAGTCATCAGACCCCTCCACCATCGCGCCGCATCTGCACCGCTTCGGACTGCCTGGTCGCAGCGGCCCGCGGTGTCGTGGGCCCATCATAGGAATGCCCGTCGCGCCGTGTGATGACCCAGGGGTGGTGAATCCGGGCAGGACTCCAGTTCAGGGTGGCTTTCGCCCCGGTTGGGCAGGGGTTCGACCACCCGTCGCCCGGCTGCCGGCCGCCGTCCGGCGACGACCGGCAGCCGCGCCGCCCCGTGCTCGGCGTGTCCGTGCTACTCCTCCTCCGGTGCCCGTGGCGGGCTGACCGTGGTGCGCTGCGCGCGTCGCTGGGAGGAGGTACGCACGATCAGCTCGGTCGGTATCACCTGTTCGACCGGCTGGTCCGACTCGACTCCCTCGATCGCGTCGATGAGCAGCTGCACCACCGCCGTGCCGATGCGGCGCGGCTTCAGGGAGAGCGTGGTGATGGGCGGCTCGGTGTTGGCGTAGACGGTCGACTCGCTGCAGCACACCAGGAGCAGGTCGTCGGGGACGCGCAGCCCGTAGCGGCGGGCGGCGGCGAGCAGGTCGGTGCCGTTGGGGTCGAACAGCCCGTAGACGGCGTCGGGGCGGTCCGGACGGGCCAGCAGCCGGTCGGCGGCGACGGCGCCGGCGCACGGGTCGTGGGCCGGGTAGGCCTCGTAGACCGGGTCCTGGCCGACGCGCTCGCACCAGCGCAGGTAGGCGGTGGTCGACAGGTGCGTGTACGTGTCCGTCGTGGTGCCCGTGAGCAGACCGATCCGGCGGGCACCGGCGTCGGCGAGGTGGTCGAGGATGCCGAGTACGGCGGCCTCGTGGTCGTTGTCCACCCAGGCGGTGACCGGGAGCGCGCCGGCGGGGCGGCCGTCGGAGACCACCGGGAGGCCCTGCCGGACCAGTTCGCTGACCACCGGGTCCTGGTCGGAGGGATCGATGACGACCGTGCCGTCCAGGGCGACGTTCGACCACACGTCGTGCCGTGAGGTGGCGGGCAGGATGACGAGGGCGTAGCCGCGGGCGAGCGCGGCCGAGGTGGCGGCCCGCGCCATCTCGGCGAAGTACGCGAACTCGGTGAAGGTGAAAGGTTCATCCCCGTACGTCGTCACGGTCAGGCCGATGAGTCCCGACTTGCCGGTACGGAGGGTGCGGGCGGCGGCGGAGGGGCGGTACCCCAGCCGGTCCGCGACCTCTCTGACGTGGCGGCGGGTGGCGTCCGGGAGCCGCCCCTTGCCGTTCAGGGCGTCGGAGACGGTCGTGATGGAGACTCCGGCGGCGGCGGCCACGTCTCTGATGCCCGCCCGGCCCGGCCGGCTGCCTCGCCGAGAGGTTTCCGCGCGGCTCACCTGGTGCTTCCCTGCTGCTGTCATGGCGAGCCGATAGTAGGGCTCATGCGGTGGGGTAGTGCGGACGCATATGCACGCGTTGACAGGCACGTTTCTGCAAGGTCAATTTAGGTCAACTGCCTTAGAAAGAAAGTCAGTTGAACGATCCAATGGTAAGACGTGACTTGTCGGCACGGATGGGCCTGCCAAGTGCCCGATGTTTCGAAGAGGTCTCAACTCACCTGCACGGGTGATGCGCGCTACGGCGCGAGCCACCGGCGCGTAGATATATGTAGGGCGCGCCCCCGACAAATGCGCCTTCGTGCGGTGATGCCCGTGATGCCGGTGGTACGGATGAGGCTCGGCGTTCCGGCTCCTCGCCCGCCCGCCGCCGTGCCGGTCCGGTTCTTCGCGCTCTCTTCCCCTGTACGCGGCGGCGCCGAATCCTCATAAGGTGAGCAGTATTGGATGCCGGAGGCGTGGACGGTCCGCCGGTGGTCGCGAGGAGGACTGCGGTGAGCGAGACGAGCCCCAAGCTGCGCGCCGAGCTGGAGGGTATCCCCACCTACAAGCCGGGCAAGCCGGCGGCGGCCGGCGGCCCGGTCGCGTACAAGCTCTCCTCCAACGAGAACCCGTATCCGCCGCTGCCCGGAGTGATGGAGTCCGTCACCGCGGCCGCCGCCTCCTTCAACCGCTACCCCGACCTCGCGTGCACCGGGCTGGTGAACGAGCTCTCGGACCGTTTCGGCGTGCCGCTCGGGCACCTGGCCACCGGCACCGGTTCGGTCGGTGTCGCCCAGCAGCTGGTCCAGGCCACCAGCGGACCCGGCGACGAGGTGATCTACGCGTGGCGGTCCTTCGAGGCTTATCCGATCATCACGCAGATCAGCGGTGCCCAGTCGGTCCAGGTGCCGCTCACGCCCGGCGATGTACACGACCTGGACGCGATGGCGGCCGCCGTCACCGACCGCACCCGCCTGATCTTCGTCTGCAACCCCAACAACCCGACCGGTACGGTCGTGAAGCGGGCCGAGCTGGAGCGGTTCCTGGACCGCGTGCCGAACGACGTGCTGGTGGTCCTGGACGAGGCCTACCGGGAGTTCATCCGCGATCCCGAGGTCCCCGACGGCGTCGCGATCTACCGTGAGCGGCCGAACGTCTGTGTGCTGCGGACCTTCTCCAAGGCCTACGGCCTCGCCGGGCTGCGCGTCGGCTTCGCGATCGCGCACGAGCCGGTGGCCGCGGCGCTGCGCAAGACGGCGGTTCCCTTCGGGGTGAGTCAGCTCGCCCAGGAGGCGGCGATCGCCTCGCTGCGGGCCGAGGACGAGCTGCTGGGCCGGGTCGGCTCGCTGGTGTGCGAGCGGCAGCGGGTGGTCGAGGCGCTGCGCGGCCAGGGCTGGACGGTGCCCGAGACCCAGGCCAACTTCGTGTGGCTGCGGCTGGGGGAGCGTACGACCGCCTTCGCGCAGCTCTGCGAGGAGCACGGTGTGGTCGTGCGGCCGTTCCCCGGCGAGGGCGTGCGGGTGACGGTCGGCGAGACCGAGGCGAACGACATCTTCCTGAAGGTGACGGAGGCGTTCCGCAAGGAGCACTAGCGTCCGCGGGCCGCGCGGAGGTCACCGCGCGGCCGAAGGGTGTCAGGTGTGCGGGGTCGCGCGGCCGGAACGAGGGCCGAGCGGCCCCGTTCGCATGTTCCGGAGGGGCCGGACGGCCCAAGTGCGACCCCCCTTCGATGTTCGAGAGTGAGTGCGCCATAATGGCTTGTGAATGTGAATGCATTCACAAGCGTGTCCCGTTTGCTCCGTGATGTACGTGACAAACGGGGGCACATGCCGCTGTACCACGGCGACGTAAGGAGACTGACGACGTGGACCTGGCTCTGGCGCCGGAGACACTGGCGCGCTGGCAGTTCGGCATCACCACCGTCTACCACTTCCTGTTCGTCCCGCTGACGATCTCACTGGCCGCGCTCACGGCCGGCCTGCAGACCGCCTGGGTGCGCACGGAGAAGGAGAAGTACCTCAGGGCGACCAAGTTCTGGGGGAAGCTCTTCCTGATCAACATCGCGATGGGTGTGGTCACCGGCATCGTGCAGGAATTCCAGTTCGGCATGAACTGGTCCGACTACTCGCGCTTCGTCGGCGACATCTTCGGCGCCCCGCTCGCCTTCGAGGCACTGATCGCCTTCTTCTTCGAGTCCACCTTCATCGGGCTGTGGATCTTCGGCTGGGACAAGCTGCCCAAGAAGATCCACCTGGCCTGCATATGGATGGTCTCCATCGGCACGATCCTGTCCGCGTACTTCATCCTCGCGGCCAACTCGTGGATGCAGCACCCCGTCGGCTACAAGATCGACAAGGCGAAGGGGCGGGCCGAACTCACCGACTTCTGGGCCGTCCTCACCCAGAACACCGCGCTGGCCCAGGCCTTCCACACGCTGTCCGCGTCCTTCCTGACCGGTGGCGCGTTCATGGTCGGCATCGCCGCCTTCCACCTGTTCCGCAAGAAGCACATCAGCGTGATGAAGACCTCGCTGCGGCTCGGCCTGGTCACCGTCGTCATCGCCGGCATGCTCACCGCGATCAGCGGCGACACCCTCGGCAAGGTCATGTTCAAACAGCAGCCGATGAAGATGGCCGCCGCCGAGGCCCTGTGGGACGGCCAGAAGCCGGCGCCCTTCTCGATCTTCGCCTACGGAGACGTCAGCAAGGGCCACAACACCGTCGAGTTCTCCGTCCCCGGCCTGCTGTCCTTCCTGGCCGACGACAGCTTCAACTCGTACGTCCCCGGCATCAACGACACCAACAAGGCCGAGCAGCAGAAGTACGGCGCCGGCGACTACCGGCCCATCATCCCCGTCACCTTCTGGGCGTTCCGCTGGATGATCGGCTTCGGCATGGCGTCCTTCGCCATCGGCCTCGCCGGACTCTGGCTGACCCGCAAGAAGTTCATGCTGCCGCAGCACCTGCGGGTCGGTGAGGACGAGGTGCCGAACCTGGTCCTCTTCAGGAGCAAGGCGCTCAGTCCTCAGCTCGGCAGGCTGTACTGGCTGGTGGCGATATGGACGCTGGGCTTCCCGCTGATAGCCAACTCCTGGGGCTGGATCTTCACCGAGATGGGCCGCCAGCCCTGGGTCGTCTACGGCGTTCTGCAGACCCGCGACGCGGTCTCCCCCGGTGTCTCCCAGACCGAGATCCTCATCTCGCTGGTCACCTTCACCGCGCTCTACGCCGTCCTCGCCGTCGTCGAGGTCAAGCTGCTCGTGAAGTACATCAAGGCCGGCCCGCCCGAGCTCACCGAGGATGATCTCAACCCGCCCGCGAAGATCGGCGGCGAGGCCCGTGACGCCGACAAGCCGATGGCCTTCTCGTACTAGGCCGAGGGAGACGCAGTCATGGAACTTCACGACGTCTGGTTCGTCCTGATCGCCGTCCTGTGGACCGGCTACTTCTTCCTGGAGGGATTCGACTTCGGGGTCGGCATCCTCACCAAGGTGCTCGCCCGCGACCGCCTGGAGAAGCGGGTGCTGATCAACACGATCGGCCCGGTCTGGGACGGCAATGAGGTGTGGCTGCTCACCGCGGGCGGCGCGACCTTCGCCGCCTTCCCCGAGTGGTACGCCACGCTCTTCTCCGGCTTCTACCTGCCCCTGCTGGTCATCCTGGTCTGCCTGATCGTCCGGGGCGTCGCCTTCGAGTACCGGGCCAAGCGGCCCGAGGAGAAATGGCAGCGCAACTGGGAGACCGCGATCTTCTGGACCTCGCTGATCCCGGCGTTCCTGTGGGGCGTGGCCTTCGGGAACATCGCGCACGGCGTCAAGATCGACCGGAACTTCGAGTACGTCGGCACCGTCTCGGACCTGTTCCACCCGTACGCTCTGCTCGGCGGACTGGTGACGCTGACCCTGTTCACCTTCCACGGCTCGGTGTTCACCGCGCTCAAGACGGTCGGTGACATCCGGGTACGGGCGCGGAAGCTGGCCACCAAGGTCGGTGTCCTCACCGCGGCGCTGGCGCTGGCCTTCCTGGTGTGGACCCAGGCCGCCAGTGGCGACGGCAAGAGCCTGGTGGCACTGATCGTGGCGGTCGCCGCACTTGTGGCCGCCCTCGGAGCCAATCTGCGGGGCCGCGAGGGATGGGCGTTCGCCCTGTCCGGCGTGACCATCGTGGCCGCCGTGGCGATGCTCTTCCTGTCGCTCTTCCCGAATGTCATGCCGTCGTCGCTCAACGGGGACTGGAGTCTCACGGTCACCAATGCCTCGTCGAGTCCGTACACCCTGAAGATCATGACGTGGCTCGCGGCGATCGCCACGCCGCTCGTCCTGCTCTACCAGGGGTGGACCTACTGGGTGTTCCGCAAGCGGATCGGTACGCAACACATCGCGACCGAAGCCGCGCACTGAGTCCGAGGAGTGGGTGTTTCACGTGAAACACCCACTCCGGGCCGAAGGGCATGTTTCACGTGAAACCAATCGATCCCCGTCTGCTGCGTTACGCCCGTGCCACCCGCCTCTTCCTGGTGGCCGTGGTCGGCCTTGGCGCCGTCGGTGCCGGGCTGGTCATCGCCCAGGCCATGCTCATCGCCGACGTGGTGGTCGGCGCCTTCCGGCACGGTCACTCCGTCTCCGAACTCCGCACCCCACTCGTGCTGTTGGCGGTCGTGGCCGTCGGCCGGGCACTGGTCTCCTGGCTCACCGAACTCGCCGCGCACCGAGCGAGCGCGGCGGTCAAGTCCGAGCTACGCGGCCGGCTCCTCGACCGTGCGGTGGCACTCGGCCCCGGCTGGCTGAGCGGTCAGCGGACCGGGTCTCTGGTCACTCTCGCCACGCGTGGGGTCGACGCCCTCGACGACTACTTCTCGCGCTACCTGCCGCAACTGGGACTGGCGGTGGTCGTGCCGGTCGCGGTGCTGGCGCGGGTCGTCACCGAGGACTGGGTCTCCGCGGCGATCATCGTGGGAACCCTGCCGCTGATCCCGCTCTTCATGGTCCTGATCGGCTGGGCAACCCAATCCCGGACGGAACGTCAGTGGCGGCTGCTGTCGCGGCTCTCCGGCCACTTCCTGGACGTGGTGGCCGGGCTGCCCACGCTGAAGGTGTTCGGCCGGGCCAAGGCGCAGGCCGAGTCCATCCGCCGGATCACCGGTGAGTACCGGCAGGCGACCATGCGGACGCTGCGGATCGCGTTCCTCTCCTCGTTCGCGCTGGAGCTGCTCGCCACGCTGTCGGTGGCGCTGGTCGCCGTGACGATCGGCATGCGGCTCGTCCACGGTGACATGGATCTGTACATCGGGCTGGTCATCCTGGTGCTGGCGCCCGAGGCGTATCTGCCGTTGCGGCAGGTGGGAGCTCAGTTCCACGCGGCGGCGGAGGGGCTGGCGGCCGCGGAGGAGATCTTCGCGGTGCTGGAGACGCCGGTGCCGGCGTCGGGGGCGGGTGCGGTGCCTTCCGCCACGACCCTCGCCTTCGAGGACGTGACGGTCCGCTATCCGGCGCGCTCGGCGGACGCCGTGACCGATGTGTCGTTCACGGTCGAACCCGGGGAGACCGTCGCGCTGGTCGGTCCGAGCGGGGTGGGCAAGTCGACCCTGCTCAACGTCCTGCTGGGGTTCGTGCGGCCGACGCGGGGGCTGGTGCGGATCGGAGACGCCGATCTCGCCGACGTCGACCTGGCGGAGTGGCGGTCGCGGATCGCCTGGGTGCCGCAGCGGCCGCATGTGTACGCCGGGACGATCGCCGCGAACGTACGGCTCGCGCGTCCCGACGCGGACGACGACGCCGTCCGGGGGGCGCTGCGGGACGCCGGGGCGCTGGAGTTCGTGGACGCGCTGCCGGAGGGGACGCAGACGGTTCTCGGTGAGGACGGGGCAGGTCTGTCCGCGGGGCAGCGGCAGCGGCTGGCGCTGGCGCGGGCGTTTCTGGCCGATCGGCCCGTGCTGTTGCTGGATGAGCCGACGGCTGCGCTGGACGGGGCGACCGAGGGGGAGGTGGTGGCGGCGGTACGGAGGCTGTCCGAGGGGCGCACCGTGTTGCTGGTGGTGCATCGGCCGGCGCTGCTGTCGGTGGCGGACCGGGTGGTGCGGCTCTCCGGCGGCGAGGCTCCCAGGGGGCTCCGCCCCCTGGACCCCCAGGACCTTTGCCCACCCACCACCCGCCTCGGTCAGTTGGAAGGTGAGGTCGCGGATGGGCTCGATCAGGCGATAGGTGAGGTCGCGGATGGGCTCGGCCAGCCGATAGGCGAAGGCGCGGCACGGCTCGGTGGGCCGGCAAGCGAGGGCGTGGGGCGGCTCGGGGTGGTGGAAGGGGCGGTTGCGGGGCGGCTCGGTCAGGTGGAAGGGGACGTTGCGGGGCGGCTTGGGGAGTCGGTCGGTGAGGGCGGTGATCGGCTCGGGGGGTTGGAGGGTGTGCGGTCGGAGGAGTTCGCGCGGGTTGTAGGCGGCACCGTGGACTCGGTGGCTGTGGGGCGCCGGGGTGTTCTCGGGCGGGTGCGTGCCGCCTCTGGGGCCCGGCGGGGGCGGTTGTTGCTCGCGCTGTTGCTCGGGGCGCTGGCGCTCGGCAGTGCCGTCGGGCTGATGGCGACCTCCGGGTGGCTGATCTCGCGGGCCTCGCAGCAGCCGCCGGTGCTGTACCTGATGGTCGCCGTGACGGCCACGCGGGCCTTCGGGATCGGGCGGGCCGTGTTCCGGTACGGCGAGCGGCTGGTGTCGCACGACGCCGTGCTGCGGATGCTGGCCGACACGCGGGTCGCCGTGTACCGGCGGCTGGAGCGGCTCGCGCCTGCCGGGCTGCGGACGACCAGGCGGGGGGATCTGCTCAGCAGGCTGGTCGCCGATGTGGACACCCTGCAGGACTACTGGCTGCGGTGGCTGCTTCCGGTCGGGGCCGCGGTGGCGGTTTCGGCCGGGGCCGTGGGTTTCACGGCCTGGCTCCTGCCCGAGGCCGGGGCCGCGCTCGCGGTGGGGCTGCTGGCGGCCGGTGCCGGTGTTCCGGTGGTGACCTCGGCCGTGGCCCGGCGTGCGGAGCACCGCTTGGCACCGGCCCGCGGGCTGCTCGCCACCCGGGTGACCGATCTGCTCACCGGCACCGCCGAACTGACCGTTGCCGGCGCGCTGCCGGCCCGCACCGACGAGGCCCGGCGGGCCGACGGCACGCTCACCCGGATCGCCTCGCGCGGGGCCACGGCCACCGCGCTCGGCGACGGGCTGACCGCGCTGCTGACCGGTCTGACCGTCGCGGCCGCCGCGCTGCTGGGTGCCCGGGCGGTCGCCGACGGCCGCCTGAGCGGCGTGGCGATGGCGGTCGTCGTACTCACTCCGCTGGCCGCCTTCGAGGCCGTACTCGGGCTGCCCGCGGCCGTGCGGCACCGCCAGCGGGTGCGCAGGAGCGCCGAGCGCATCTACGAGGTGCTGGACGCTCCCGAGCCCGTGCGGGAGCCGGAGCGGCCGCGTCAGGCGCCCGCCGCGCCCTTCCCCGTCGTGCTGAAGGGCCTGACGGCGCGGTACCCGGGGCAGTCACGGGACGCCCTCAGGGGGGTCGACCTCACCCTGCACGAGGGGCGCCGGGTCGCCGTGGTCGGTGCATCCGGCGCCGGCAAGTCGACCCTCGCCCAGGTCCTGCTGCGGTTCCTCGACCCGGACGCGGGCTCCTACACGCTGGCCGGCGTGGACGCGTACGGCATGGACAGCGACGACGTACGGCGGCTCGTCGGGCTGTGCGCCCAGGACGCGCACCTCTTCGACAGCTCCGTGCGCGAGAACCTGCTGCTCGCCCGGAAGGACGCCACCGAGGAGGACCTGCGGGAGGCGCTGGGCCGGGCCCGGCTGCTCGACTGGGTGGACGGGCTGCCCGACGGACTCGACACCCTGGTCGGCGAGCACGGGGCACGGCTGTCCGGCGGGCAGCGGCAGCGGCTGGCCCTCGCCCGGGCGCTGCTCGCCGACTTCCCGGTGCTCGTGCTGGACGAGCCGGCCGAGCATCTCGACCTGCCCACGGCGGACGCCCTCACCGCGGACCTGCTGGCCGCCACCGAGGGCCGTACGACACTGCTCGTCACGCACCGGCTGGCGGGCCTGGAAGCCGTGGACGAGGTGGTCGTCGTCGACGCGGGCCGGGTGGTGCAGCGCGGGAGGTATGCGGAACTGGCCGCCGTGGCCGGACCGCTGCGCGACATGGCGGAGCGGGAGGCGGCGGCGGACTCTCTGGTGGGAGCGGGATAGCCCGGCGCGGCGGGCGGCCTCAGGCGCGGGCGGCCAGCAGCCGCTCGATCACCACGGCCACCCCGTCCTCGTTGTTGGCGACCGTGCGTCCCGAGGCGGCGGCGACGGCGGCGGGGTGGGCGTTGCCCATGGCGTACGACTGACCGGCCCAGGTCAGCATCTCGACGTCGTTGGGCATGTCCCCGAAGGCGACGACCTCCGTGTGCGAGATGCCGCGTTCGGCGCACTCCTGGGCGAGCGTGCTGGCCTTGGAGACACCCGGGCCGCTGATCTCCAGCAGGGCGCTCGGGCTGGACCGCGTGACGGTGGCGCGGTCGCCGACGGCGAGGCGGGCGAGGGTGAGGAAGGCGTCGGGGTCGAGGTCGGGGTGGAAAGCGAGGATCTTGAGGACGGGCTCGCCGGCGCTCGGCCCGTCGGCCGCGAGGATCTCCTCGGCGGCGAGCAGGTGGTCCGGTATCTCAAGGTGCAGCTTGGGATAGGCCGGCTCCTGGTGGAAGCCGTAGGTCTGCTCGATCGCGTACACGGTGCCGGGCGCGGCCTCGCGCAGCAGTCGTACCGCGTCCAGCGCGTTCTCCCGGGCCAGGTCGCGCACCTTCACGAAGCGGTGGGCGCCGGGGCCGCCGTGCAGGTCGACCACGGCCGCGCCGTTGCCGCAGATCGCCAGGCCGTGGCCGTGGACGTGGTCGCTGACGACGTCCATCCAGCGGGCCGGGCGGCCGGTGACGAAGAAGACCTCGATCCCCGCCTCCTCGGCGGCGGCCAGCGCGGCGACCGTCCTCGGGGAGACCGACTTGTCGTCGCGCAGCAGGGTTCCGTCCAGATCGGTGGCGATCAGCCGGGGCGGGGTCGCGAAGGCAGGGGTCTCGGGCTGTCGGGTCGCTGAGGTCACCGCGCCATTCTCGCGCATATGCCCGCACGGCCGTGCGGGCGGGCGCACAGATGAGACACAGATGACTCCGAGGCGCCCCCTGCCGTGCCCCGGCCCTGCCGGGGGGACTCAGCCGAGCTGGGCCGGGGCCTCCATGGCGATCTGCTCGAAGACCTTCTGGTCGGCCGCGAAGTCCGATTCGGCAATGGGCCAGTGGATCACCAGCTCGGTGAAGCCCAGCTCCTGGTGGCGGCCGGCGAAGTCCACGAAGGCGTCCAGGGACTCCAGGGGACGGCCGCGGTCCGGGGTGAAGCCGGTGAGCAGGACCTTGTCCAGCTCCGCCGCGTCCCGGCCGATCGCCGCGCAGGCCTCGCCGAGCTTTCCGAGCTGACCGCGGAGCGCCTCGACCGACTGCTCCGGGGTGCCGTTCTCGTACAGCTTCGGGTCGCCGGTGGTCACCCACGCCTGACCGTGCCGCGCGGCCAGCTTCAGTCCGCGCGGGCCGGTGGCCGCGACCGCGAAGGGCAGCCGGGGCCGCTGCACACAGCCCGGGATGTCGCGCGCCTCGTGGGCCGAGTAGAACTCGCCCTCGTACGTCACCGAGTCCTCGGTGAGCAGTCGGTCGAGGAGCGGCACGAACTCGGCGAACCGGTCGGCGCGCTCGCGCGGGGTCCAGGGCTCCTGGCCCAGCGCGGTGGCGTCGAAGCCGTTGCCGCCCGCGCCGATGCCGAGGGTGACGCGACCGCCGGAGATGTCGTCGAGGGAGATCAGTTCCTTGGCGAGGGGCACCGGATGCCGGAAGTTCGGCGAGGTGACAAGGGTGCCGAGGCGCAGTCGGTCGGTGACGGACGCGGCGGCGGTCAACGTCGGGATCGCCCCGAACCACGGGCCGTCCCGGAAGCTGCGCCAGGACAGGTGGTCGTAGGTGTAGGCGGTGTGGAAACCCAGTTCCTCGGCCCGCGTCCAGGCGGCGGCGCCGCCCTCGCTCCAGCGGCGGTACGGGAGGATCACGGTGCTCAGACGCAGACTCATGCGTCCGAGACTAAAGGGACCCGCCGGAACGGCCGAAACGCTCACCGTATGAGGCTGCTCGGCCACGGCGTGAGCAGGTACGCGGCCACCTGCTCCCGGTACGTGCGGTCTCCGGGCAGCGGTACGACCAGCGGGGCCGGGGTCAGTGGGATTCGGGGAAGCGCAGGTAACGCGGCGGAACCGCCCGCGTCAGCCACACCCCGTTCGCGCTGATCTGGAAGACGTGCCCGTCCCGGTGCATCGCGGCCGCGTCCACCGACAGCACGACGGGGCGTCCGCGCCGGGCACCGATCCGCGTCGCGGTCTCCCGGTCCGCCGAGAGATGCACGTCGTGCCTGTTCATCGGTCTGAGGCCCTCGCTCCGGATCGCGTCCAGGTTCCGGGCCACGGCGCCGTGGTAGAGGTACGGCGGCGGGGTCGCGGGGGGCAGTCCTAGGTCGACGTCGACGCTGTGGCCCTGGCTGGCGCGGATCCGGGTGCCTTCGACGGCGAACCGCTGCTTGTCGTTGGCGGCGACGACGTGGTCCAGTTCCTCGCGGCTGACCGGGAAACCGTGCGCCGCTGCCGCCGCGAGCAGCGTGTCGATCTCCACCCAGCCCGCCTCGTCCAGGCTGAGCCCGAGACGTTCGGGCTGGTGGCGCAGGTGTTTCGAGAGGTACTTCGACACCTTCACAGTGCGCCGCTCGTCCGGTGTCCGGTCGTTGTGTCTCGCGTTCATGCCATCAGCGTGCCGGGCGGGACGCGGATCACGCAGATATTTTCCGCCGCAGGTTTGATCCACAACCAAGTGCGGTTATCCACAAGGAAATTGGCAGAGCTGTGGACAACTACCGGGCAGTTCGCGGTGTTTCGTCAAGATCGTTAACTGAGCTGTGATCTGCGGCCAGGGCATCCAAGTGCCGTGCGTCGACCTCGCGTTCGGCGGCAAGAGCGATGAATTCGGCGATGCGGTCCGGGCCAACCAGGCGCCGGACGGCCTGAACCGTCTCGGCGGGGAGAGGGACGCCACGGGTCTCGTCCGAGGCCTTCGGCGGTTCCCCCGCGACGAGCCGGCGACGCACCTCACGGGTGGCGAACAGGCGCATCGCGCGGGCCAGTTCGGCGTCCACCGTCTGCCGGGCCAGGGGGCGCAGGCGGCGTACCAGCGAAGCCGCCTCGGCCGCGTCGGCGTCGGTGCGGTGGCCGGGGTCGTCGAGGTAGCGGGCGAAGACGTGCTCGGTGGTGAACTCCAGGAAACGGGCGGCTATGTGCTCAACCTGAAGTCTCAACTCCCGCAGGTGCTCGGAGATCGCGGAGAGCGGGACGCCGGCCGCGTACAACTCGGCCGCCACGGAGAGCTCTTGGGGGCTCGGGGCGAGGAAGGAGCCGGGGTCGTCGGCCACCGGCTCCAGTACGCCCAGTGCCACGGCCTCGGCCACGGCCGCGTCGTCGGGGGAGCCGCCGAAGCGGTCGTCCAGCTCGGCGCGGGTCAGGCGCACCGGTTCCTCGTCGGTCCATGGGCCCTCGGCCTCGGTGACGAGCCCGAGGACGCCGGCCAGGCCGCGGCCGGTGTCCCAGGCGTCGAGCAACTCCTTGATGGAGGCGAGGGTGTAGCCGCGGGAGAGGAGGTCGGCGATCTGGTGGAGGCGGGTGAGGTGGACGTCGGAGTAGAGGTTGGCGCGGCCCTGGCGTTCGGGGCGGGGGAGGAGGCCCTTGTCCTGGTAGGCGCGGACGGTCCGGACGGTGGTGCGGGAGAGGCGGGCGAGGTCCTCGATGCGGTAGGTGGGGGTGGCCGGGGGGTCGGTCACGTGGGGTGCTCCTTGGCAGGTGCGGCAGGTGCGGCAGGTGCGGCAGGTGCGGCAGGTGCGGCAGGTGCGGCTGGTGCGGTAGGTGAGGCTGGTGAGGCTGGGCGGGAGCTGGGGCCGGGGTGGGGGTGGGGACGCTTGCCGGCGCTTGGCAGGGTGTGGCTGCGCCCGCCCGTGCCGCCCCGGCGGCTCGACTGCCCGCAGCTGAGCAGCCCCGTAGGGGGCACGGCTACAGCTTGGGCTCCACCCGCGCGATCCTTCGCAGCACCCCCGGCGCCAGCCGCGACAGCACCCGTGCCCCGCGCGCCTCCGGTGTGACCGGTACCACCGCGCGGTTGTGTTCCACCGCCTCCAGGATCGCCGAAGCGACCTTCTCCGGGGGGTAGTTGCGCATCCCGTACAGCCGGGCGGAGCGCTTCTGCCGACGGCGCTGTTCCTCCTCGTCGACCCCGGTGAAGCGGGCCGTCGACGTGATGTTCGTATTGATGAGGCCGGGGCAGATCGCCGTCACCCCGATGCGCTGCGGGGCGAGTTCGGCGCGCAGGCACTCGGACAGCATCAGCACCGCCGCCTTGGAGGTGCTGTAGGCAGGCAGCGCACGGGAGGGCAGGTAGGCCGCCGCCGACGCGACGTTCACGATGTGGCCGCCCTGGGCGCGGTCCGCCATCCGGGCCCCGAAGAGGCGGCAACCGTGGATCACGCCCCAGAGGTTGACGTCCAGGACGCGCCGCCAGTCCTCCGTCGTCGTCGTGAAGAAGGAGCCGGACAGGCCGATGCCCGCGTTGTTGACCAGCACGTCCAGGACGCCGTACTCGCGGTGGACCTTCTCCGCGAGCTTCTCCATGGCCTGCTCGTCGGAGACGTCGGCCGTCTCCGCCCAGGCGTCCGCCGCGCCGACCAGCCGGGACAGCTCGGCGGTGCGGGCCGCCGCCTCCGCGTCCCGGTCCACCGCCACCACCCGCGCGCCCGCCTCGGCGAACGCGAACGCCGTCGCCCGGCCGATGCCGCTGCCCGCGCCGGTGACCAGCACCAACTGACCCCCGAACCGCTGGGCGTGGCGGTCGGCGGGCTTCGGCTCCGACCCCGGGCCGTCCTCCACGGATCTCACGAACTCCTCGATCCAGGCCGCGACCTGGTCCGGCCGGGTGCGCGGGATCCAGTGTTTGTCCGGCAGGGTGCGGCGGGTGAGCCGGGGCACCCAGCGCTCCAGGTCGTCGTAGAGCCGCTCGGAGAGGAACGCGTCGCCGAGGGGCGTGATGAGCTGCACGGGCGCGTGCGCGTACGCGTCCTCGCGCGGGCGGCGCAGCCGGGCCCGTACGTTGTCGCGGTACAGCCAGGCGCCGTGTGCCGCGTCCGAGGGCAGGGAGGACGTGGGGTAGTCCCCCGCCGGGAGCCTCTCCGCCCGCTGCAGGATCCCCGGCCAGGCCTTGCCGAGGGGGCCGCGCCAGGCCAGTTCGGGCAGGGCGGGGGTGTGCAGCAGGTACACGTACCAGGACTTGGCGCCCTGGCCGAGGAGCTGGCCCACCCGGCGGGGGGTCGGGCGCCGCACGCGCGCGTCGATCCAGTGCCCGAAGTGGTCCAGGGACGGACCGGACATCGACGTGAAGGAGGCGATGCGGCCCTCCGTGCGCCCCACCGTGGCGAACTCCCAGGATTGCACCGAGCCCCAGTCGTGGCCGACGAGGTGCACCGGTCGGTCCGGGCTCACCTCGTCGATCACCGCGAGGAAGTCGTCCGTGAGCTTGGCCAGGGTGAAGCCGCCGCGCAGCGGCTTGGGGGCGGTGGAGCGGCCGTGGCCGCGGACGTCGTACAGGACGACGTGGAAGCGTTCGGCGAGGCGGGCCGCGACCGCGGACCAGACCTCCTTGCTGTCCGGGTAGCCGTGGACGAGGACGACCGTCGGGTTCGCCGGGTCGCCCAGCTCCGCCACGCACAGGTCGACGCCGCCGGTACGCACCCGGCGCTCGCGCGCGCCTTCGATCCCGCTCACTTGTCCTCCGCCCAGCGCCGCACGTGCGGCAGATCGTCGTCCAGCCAGAAGGCGCTCTGCTCGGGGTCCCGGGAGTCGGTGACCACGAGGATCTCCTCGAACTTGGCCCCCGTGCCGCGGAAGCCGAGGTGCGGTTCGACCGCCCACAGGCCCGGTTGCGGCGGGTGGTCGGAGAAGCGGTACGGCGACCACAGAGGGGACCAGCCCTCGCGGTGGCCGTGCAGCGCGTCGGCCGCGAGGCCCTTCAGGGACTGGGTGCCGAACCCGAAGAGGTGCGGCGACCAGCGGCGCTGCTTCACCCGGTCCACCTTGTGGGCGATCACGCCGAAGGGGTACGCGCGATGCCGGTTGGCGTAGCCCTGGCGGACCATGAGGCGGTCCACGTCCTCGTAGATCTCGCGCAGCGGGCGCCGCTCGCGCACCTCGCGCAGGATCAGCTCCCGGTGCGCCTCCAGGTCGGTCATCAGCCGGTCCTGCACGGGGTTGGGGCCGAGGGAGCCCGAGTAGCCGATGTCGGCCGTGTAACCCTCGTACACCGGGGCCAGGTCCAGGATGAACGGCATGCCGGGCGCCAGCCGGCGGTCGGTCGGGAAGAACTGCAGCGGTATGCGGAAGTCCGTGAACGCCGTGCGGTCGCCGAACCAGGCGAAGGGGAGGTGGAACCAGTCCCGCACGCCCCGGGCGCGCAGCCACTCGCGCTGCATCCGGGCCGCCTCGCGCTCGGTGATCCCCGGCACCAGCCGGGCCGCCACCGCCTCCGCGCACTCGTACGCGAGCCGCTGCACCCGCCGGAAACCCCCGAGCTCCGTGGCGCGTTCTTCCTTCGATGCCACTGCCGATGCCACTGCCGTCGTCATCCGCCCCGTCCCGTCCCCGTCTCCGTCGACTGCGGTACGTGCCCGTAACTTGACACTGGTGAATGTGACAGTTGTTAGAGGCGACGTCAATAGGCCGGGGTGCGGCCTGTGGATAACTCTGAGTAGCTCTCAGGCAGGGGATCCCCTAGGGCCCCGTAATACTCGAGAGTGACGTGAAGACGGCTCCAGGGTCTGACGACCCCAGTGGCGCGGGTCACTACCTTCTATGGCGTGACTGTGATCGCGACCGAAAGCCTGAGCAAGCGGTTCCCCCGGGTGACCGCGCTCGACCGGCTGTCCGTGGACATCGGACCCGGTGTGACCGGGCTCGTCGGTGCCAATGGCGCCGGCAAGTCCACCCTGATCAAGATCCTGCTGGGTCTGTCCCCCGCGACCGAGGGCCGCGCCGAAGTGCTCGGCCTCGACGTCGCGACCAAGGGCGCCGCCATCCGCGAGCGCGTGGGCTACATGCCGGAGCACGACTGCCTGCCGCCCGACGTCTCGGCCACCGAGTTCGTCGTGCACATGGCCCGCATGTCCGGCCTGCCGCCCGCCGCCGCCCGCGAGCGCACCGCCGACACCCTGCGCCACGTCGGGCTCTACGAGGAGCGGTACCGCCCCATCGGCGGTTACTCCACCGGCATGAAGCAGCGCGTGAAGCTCGCCCAGGCCCTGGTGCACGATCCGCAGCTGGTCTTCCTCGACGAGCCGACCAACGGCCTCGACCCGGTCGGCCGCGACGAGATGCTCGGCCTGATCCGCCGCATCCACACCGACTTCGGCATCTCGGTCCTGGTCACCTCGCACCTGCTCGGCGAACTGGAACGCACCTGCGACCACGTGGTCGTCGTCGACGGCGGCAAGCTGCTGCGCTCCAGCTCCACCACCGACTTCACGCAGTCCACCACCACCCTCGCCATCGAGGTCACCGACAGCGACGAGCACCCGGACGGCACCCGCGCGGTGCGCGACGCGCTCCAGGCGCGCGGGGTGGAGACGAACGCCGAGGGCGGCGGCCTCCCCGGCGCCGGACACATCCTGCTGCTCACCGCCCAGGGCGAGGAGACCTACGACCTCGTCCGCGACGTCGTCGCCGACCTCGGCCTCGGCCTGGTGCGCATGGAGCAGCGCCGGCACCACATCTCCGAGGTCTTCGCCAGCGACGAGCAGCGGGACGACGAGCAGCGGAAGGAGGCGACCGTCCATGGCGGTTGACCAGCCCATCGCAGGACCGGGCGACCAGTCCCGCATCCACGACATCGGCTACCGCGGCTACGACGGCCCGCGCCTGGGCCGTGGGTACGCCCGCCTGTCCCTCTACTCGCAGACCCTGCGCGGCTCCTACGGCCTCGGCCGCTCGGTGAAGTCCAAGGTGCTGCCCATGCTGCTGTTCGCGGTGATGTGCGTGCCGGCGGCCATCATGGTGGCGGTCGCCGTCGCCACCAAGGCGCACGACCTGCCGGTCACCTACACGCGGTACGCGATCATCATGCAGGCCGTCATCAGCCTGTACGTCGCCTCGCAGGCCCCCCAGGCGGTCTCCCGCGACCTGCGCTTCAAGACCATCCCGCTGTACTTCTCGCGGCCCATCGAGACCGCCGACTACGTCCAGGCCAAGTTCGCGGCCCTGGCGTCCGCGATGTTCATCCTGACCGGCGCCCCGCTGGTCGTGCTGTACGTCGGCGCCCTGCTCGCCAAGATGGACTTCGCCCACCAGAGCAAGGGGTTCGGCCAGGGACTGGTCTCGGTGGCCCTGCTCTCCCTCCTCTTCGCCGGCATCGGCCTGGTCATCGCGTCGGTCACCCCGCGCCGCGGCTTCGGCATCGCCGCCGTGATCGCCGTACTGACCATCTCCTACGGGGCGGTCTCCACCCTCCAGGCCATCGCCGACTCCCAGGGCAGCACCGGTGCGATCCCGTGGATCGGCCTGTTCTCGCCGGTCACCCTGATCGGCGGCCTGAGCACCGCGCTGCTCGGCGGCACCAACACCTTCCCGGGCGGCGACGGCCCCTCCCACGCCCAGGGCGCGGTGTACCTGCTCGTCGTCCTCGGCCTGATCGCCGCCTGCTACGGCCTTCTGCTGCGCCGCTACAAGAAGGTGGGACTGTGACCACGCTCTCCATCGACCACGTCTCCCGCTGGTTCGGCAACGTGGTCGCCGTCAACGACATCACCATGACCATCGGCCCCGGCGTCACCGGCCTCCTCGGCCCCAACGGCGCCGGAAAGTCGACCCTCATCAACATGATGGGCGGCTTCCTCGCCCCCTCCACCGGCACGGTCACCCTCGACGGGCAGCCGACCTGGCGCAACGAGGCCATCTACCGGCACATCGGCATCGTCCCCGAGCGCGAGGCGATGTACGACTTCCTCACCGGCCGCGAATTCGTCGTCGCCAACGCCGAGTTGCACGGTCTCGGCGCCAAGGCCGCCCAGAAGGCCCTCGCCACCGTCGAGATGGAGTACGCGCAGGACCGCAAGATCTCGACGTACTCCAAGGGCATGCGCCAGCGCGTGAAGATGGCGTCCGCCCTGGTCCACGACCCGTCGCTGCTCCTTCTCGACGAGCCCTTCAACGGCATGGACCCGCGCCAGCGCATGCAGCTCATGGAACTGCTGCGGCGGATGGGAGACGAGGGCCGCACGGTCCTGTTCTCCTCCCACATCCTCGAAGAGGTCGAGCAGCTCGCCTGGCACATCGAGGTCGTGGTCGCCGGACGGCACGCGGCCAGCGGCGACTTCCGCAAGATCCGCCGCCTGATGACCGACCGCCCGCACCGCTATCTGGTCCGCTCCAGCGACGACCGCGCCCTCGCGGCCGCCCTCATCGCCGACCCGTCCACCTCGGGCATCGAGGTCGACCTCGCCGAGGGCGCGCTGCGCATCCAGGCCGTCGACTTCGGCCGCTTCACCGCCCTGCTGCCCAAGGTCGCCCGCGACCACGGCATCCGGCTGCTCACGGTCTCGCCGTCCGACGAGTCCCTCGAATCCGTGTTCTCGTATCTGGTCGCGGCGTAGGAGGCCCAAGATGTACGACCCCACAGTCGCCCGGCTCACCTACCGGGCCCTGCTCGGCCGCCGTCGGGCCCTCATCCTGGGCGCGCTGCCCCTGCTGCTGATCGCGATCTCCGTCGTCGTCCGCGGCCTCGCCGGCGCCGACGACCAGACGGCCGCCGACCTGCTCGGCGGCCTCGGGCTCGCCACCATGGTGCCGATCATCGGCGTCATCGCGGGCACGGGCGCGATCGGCCCGGAGATCGACGACGGCTCGGTGGTGTACCTGCTGTCCAAGCCGATCAAACGGCCGACGATCATCTTCACCAAGCTGATCGTGGCGATCGCCGTGACCATGGTGTTCTCGGCCCTGCCGACGCTGATCGCGGGCTTCATCCTCAACGGCAACGGCCAGCAGATCGCCGTCGCCTACACGGTCGCCGCCCTGGTCGCCTCCATCGCCTACGCGGCGCTCTTCCTGCTGCTCGGCACGGTGTCGCGGCACGCGGTGGTCTTCGGGCTCGTCTACGCCCTGGTCTGGGAGGCCCTGTTCGGCTCCCTGGTGCCCGGAGCGCGGACGCTGAGCGTCCAGCAGTGGTCCCTGGCGGTCGCCCACAAGGTGACCGGCGGCGACCTGGTCACGTCCGACGTCTCCCTGACGACGGGCACGGTGCTGCTGGTCGTGGTGACCGTCCTGGCCACCTGGTACGCCGGCCAGAAGCTGCGCTCGCTGACGCTGGCGGGCGAGGAGTAGACGCCCGCTTTATTGACGGGGGCTTCACTTGGGCCCGGGCACACTGGGCAAAGGCGATGTTCCGTGGAGAGGAACGGGGATGGCCGAGGGTTTCCGGGACGCCGACGCAGACTGGGACGGCGTCGTCCTTGACGAGGAGTTCATACGGTCCGCGGGGGCGTCGGAGCCGTCCGCGCGGGCGCGGATGCTTGCGGCTCGCTGGAAGGCCGAGAAACCCGAGCCGCAGCCGTGGCGCTCGGACGAGCCGCCGGCTGGGTGGTTCTTCAGCAAGGGGCGGCGTAAGTGGTGGCGCCGGTGAGGTTGCGGGGGTAGCTGCGGGGGCCGGTGGGGGCCGGTCGCGCGGTTCCCCGCGGCCCTGAAGGGGCGCCTCGGCGGGCCTCCTTTAATCGGTGGCGGCCAACTCGGCTCAAGGGCACAGTTGTTGTGTCAGCCCATGAGCCGGGAGAGGAGCCGGACGATGTCCATGCACGACAGTACGTCCCGCTCCCGTCAGGGCAGCCGTCGGCGGATCGCCGTGTAGCTGCCCGGGGCGGCCGCTTCGAGCACGCGACGTCGCTCTCGCGTGGGCCGCCCACCCGGAGGATTGGCCGAGTGGTAAGGCACTGGCTTGCTAAGCCAAGGTCGGGCCTGAAACGCCCGCGCACGTTCGATTCGTGCATCCTCCGCAGAACTTGTGAGCGTGCAGAGACAAAGGACGGGCCTCAGCCCAGCAGACGCTCCACGACCACCGCGATCCCGTCCTCCTCGTTGGAAGACGTCACCTCGTCGGCCACGGCCTTCAGCTCCTCATGGGCGTTGGCCATGGCCACCCCCCGAGCAGCCCAGGCGAACATCGGGATGTCGTTCGGCATGTCGCCGAAGGCGATCGTGTCGGTGGACCTGAGGCCCAGCCGACGCGCGGCCAGGGAGAGACCCGTTGCCTTCGAGAGACCGAGCGGGAGCAGCTCCACGATGCCCTCGCCCGCCATGGCCACCGTGACGAACCCGCCGGCCGCCTGCCGGGCTGCTTCCGCGAGTTCGTCGTCGGACAGCTGCGGGTGCTGTATGTAGATCTTGTTCAGCGGCGCCGCCCAGAGGTCGGCGACGTCCGTGAAGGGGGTCGACGGGAGATGACCCGTCACCGCGTACCCCGGCCCCACCAGCACGTCGCCGTCGAGACCGTCACGGCTCGCCGCCAGGTACAGCGGACCGACCTCCGCCTCGATCTTCGCGAGGGCGACCCCGGCCAGCTGCCGGTCCAGCGTCACGGAGGTGAGGAGGCGGTGCGCTCCGGCGTCGTACACCTGCGCGCCCTGGCCGCAGACGGCGAGGCCCTCGTAGCCGAGGTCGTCGAGGATGTGCCGGGTCCAGGGGACCGCGCGGCCGGTGACGACGATGTGCGCGGCGCCCGCCGCGGTGGCCGCGGCGAGCGCTTCACGGGTGCGCGGGGAGACCGACTCGTCGGAGCGCAGCAGCGTCCCGTCCAGGTCGGTGGCGATCAGCCCGTAGGGGAAGCTCACCGGGACACCGGCTCCAGGACCTCCCGGCCGCCCAGGTACGGGCGCAGCACCTCGGGCACGTACACCGAGCCGTCGGCCTGCTGGTGGTTCTCCAGGATCGCCACGATGGTGCGCGGTACGGCGCACAGCGTGCCGTTGAGCGTGGCCAGCGGCCTGACCTGCTTGCCGTCGCGGACCCGGATGGACAGCCGGCGGGACTGGAACTCGGTGCAGTCCGACGTCGAGGTCAGCTCGCGGTACTTGCCCTGGGTCGGGATCCACGCCTCGCAGTCGAACTTGCGGGCGGCCGAGGCGCCGAGGTCACCGGTGGCGACGTCGATGACGCGGAACGGCAGCTCCAGCGAGGTCAGCCACTGCTTCTCCCAGGCCAGCAGCCGCTGGTGCTCCGCCTCCGAGTCCTCGGGGGCGACGTAGGAGAACATCTCCACCTTGTCGAACTGGTGGACGCGGAAGATGCCCTTGGTGTCCTTGCCGTGCGAGCCGGCCTCGCGGCGGAAGCAGGGGGAGAAACCGGCGTAGCGGAGGGGCAGGCGCTCCGCTTCGATGATCTCGTCCATGTGGTACGCGGCGAGCGGGACCTCGGACGTGCCGACCAGGTAGAGGTCGTCCTTGTCGAGGTGGTAGACGTCCTGGGCCGCCTGGCCGAGGAAGCCGGTGCCCGCCATGGACTGCGGGCGGACCAGCGCCGGGGTCAGCATCGGCGTGAAGCCGGCCTCGGTGGCCTGGGCGATCGCCGCGTTGACGAGCGCCAGCTCGAGCAGGGCGCCGACGCCGGTCAGGAAGTAGAAGCGGGAGCCGGAGACCTTGGCGCCGCGCTCGACGTCGATCGCGCCGAGCAGCTGGCCCAGCTCCAGGTGGTCCTTGGGCTCGAATCCCTCGGCGCCGAAGTCACGGATCACGCCGTGCTCCTCGAGGGTGACGAAGTCCTCCTCACCGCCGACGGGCACGTCGGGGTGGACGAGGTTGCCGAGCCGGAGCAGCAGCTCATGGGTCTCGGCGTCGGCCGCGTCGCGCTCGGCGTCGGCGGTCTTGACGTCGGCGGCGAGCTGACCGGCCTTCTTCAGCAGCTCGGCCTTCTCGTCGCCGGAGGCCTTGGGGATCAGCTTGCCGAGCGACTTCTGCTCGTTGCGCAGCTCGTCGAAGCGGACGCCGGAGGACCTGCGCCGCTCGTCGGCGGAGAGCAGGGCGTCGACGAGCGCGACGTCCTCTCCACGGGCGCGCTGGGAGGCGCGCACACGGTCGGGGTCCTCACGGAGCAGGCGAAGGTCAATCACGGACCCAAGGCTACCGGTGTGGGGTCGCCGCCCACGAATCACTATTCACCCGCGTTCCGAATCGCGGCTTAGGTTCCGCTATGGGGGAATTGCCGAGTGTGTCAATAGAAAGTGTCTCACTCCCCGGGACGGGGCAAACGTGCGGCCTGCGGTTGACTGGATTCCCTTGTGGAGGCCGGGACTTGGCAGCTTGGTTGTCCACAGGAACCCGCGCCCTCCCGAGAGTTATCCACAGGGTGTGTGGATGAGGTGTGGACTCCGGAATCGATCACTCCGCGCGCGGGGCGTGAAGAGAGGAATTCCCGCATCAAACCGGGACAACGCCGTCTTTCGAGTGGAAAGGCGTCGCTCCAAAAGATGAACCATGGGAAACGAGTGGACGAAGGGTGATGCGGGTGGGTGGTGCCGGGCCGACGGCTTGTGGGCCGATTTGTCGACAGGCTCATGCGTCACTGTCGACTTGTCCCCAGGTCGAGATGGGCACCTGTGGATAACCCCTGTGGATAACGAAGATATGAGGGTACGACCGGCTAGAAACGGCCGTCCTGGCAGCGCGCCACCCAGTCCGAGGCCGCCACGAACTCCTCGTCCGACGTCCCCGCCAGCGTGGGCCCCACGGTCTCGCCCGGTCCGACGTCCGCCCTCGGATAGGAGCCGAGGAACCGCACCTGGCGGCAGATCCGCTTCAGCCCCATCAGTGCCTCCGCCACCCGCCGGTCGGAGATGTGGCCCTCGGCGTCGATGCAGAAGCAGTAGTTGCCGATGCCGGCGCCGGTCGGCCGGGACTGCAGCAGCATGAGGTTGATGCCCCGGGTGGCGAACTCGCCGAGCAGGTCGCGCAGCCCACCGGGGTGGTCGTCGTTCTGCCAGAGCACCACCGACGTCTTGTCCGCGCCGGTCGGGGCCGCGGGCCGGGCCGGGCGGCCGACCAGGACGAACCGGGTCTGCGCGTTCTCCGCGTCATGGATCCCGGTCTCCAGGGCCTCCAGGCCGTACCGCTCGGCCGCGAACTCACCCGCGAAGGCCGCGTCGTAACGGCCCTCCTGGACCAGGCGGGCACCGTCCGCGTTCGAGGCGGCGGACTCCCAGACGGCGTCCGGGAGGTGGGCCCGCAGCCAGTTGCGGACCTGCGGCTGGGCGACCGGATGGGCGGTCACCGTCTTGATCTCGGAGAGCTTGGTGCCGGGGCGGACCAGCAGCGCGAAGGTGATCGACAGCAGCACCTCGCGGTAGATCATCAGCGGCCTGCCGGCGACCAGTTCGTCGAGGGTCGTGGTGACCCCGCCCTCGACGGAGTTCTCGATCGGCACGAACGCGGCCTCGGCCTCACCGTTGCGCACGGCGTCCAGCGCGGACTGGACGGAGACGTACGGGATGAGCTCCCGGGTGGCGGCCTCCGGAAGCGTGCGCAGGGCGACTTCGGTGAAGGTGCCTTCGGGACCGAGATACGCATAGCTCGCTGGCATGTCCCTCACCCTAATGGGCGCAGGGAGACGCGGCTCACTTGTCTCATCGGATCCACTCGACCGGGTGGTTTGAAACCCGGAAACGTACCAATAGTGATCAGAAACCACTTAGTGATCAGTAACCACTCGGGTATCGCTGCGACAGGCGGATGTCACCCCTCCAGCAGCCGCTGCCCCACGTACTCCCCGGCGGCCGCACCGCCCGGCACCGCGAACAGACCGCTCGCCTCGTGCCGGATGTACTGCGAGAGCGCGTCCCCGCGGTCCAGCTTCCGCTGCAGCGGCACGAACCCGCGCAGCGGGTCCGCCTGCCAGCAGACGAAGAGCAGCCCCGCGTCCGGCGTCCCGGCCGCGTCGATGCCGTCGTGGTACGAGAACGGGCGCCGCAGGATCGCCGCGCCCCCGTTCTGGTCGGGCCGGGTGATCCGGGCATGCGCGTTGATCGGGACGACGTACTCCCCGTCCGCCCTGGCCTTCTCCAGGTCCATCGCCGTCGTCTCGGTGCCCCCGGTCAGCGGCGCCCCGTTCGACTTCTTGCGCCCGATCACGTTCTCCTGGGCCGCGAGCGACAGCTTCTCCCAGTCGTCGAGGAGCATGCGGATCCGGCGTACGACGGCGTAGGAGCCGTTCGCCATCCACGCGGGGTCGCTCGAACCGGTCGCCGGTACGAAGATCCGCCGGTCGAAGTCCGAGTCCGTCGGCTTCGGGTTGCGGGTGCCGTCCAGTTGGCCCATGAGGTTGCGGGCCGTCATGGGGTGCGCGGTGGCGCCCGGGGTGCGGTTGAAGCCGTTCATCTGCCAGCGGACCTTCGCCGCGCTGCCCGCGTCCTTCTGTATCGCCCGCAGGGCGTGGAAGGCGACCAGGGCGTCGTCGGCGCCGATCTGCACCCACAGGTCGCCGTTGCTCCGCGACCTGTCGAGGTGGTCCGAGGAGAAGTCGGGCAGTGGGTCCAGCGAGGAGGGCCGCTGTTTCTCCAGGCCGGTACGGGTGAAGAAGCTGTTGCCGAAGCCGAAGGTGACCGTCAGCGCCGAGGGGCCCGCGTCTCGGGCCACGTACGTGTCGTCCTGCGTCGTCGGCTCGCCCGCCATCAGCCGCTCGGCCGTCGTCGACCAGCGGCGCAGCAGCGCGGCGGCCTCGGTACGGCCCGCGCCCGCCGCCAGGTCGAAGGCGACGAGATGGCCGCGCGCCTGGAGGCCCTCCGTGATGCCCGGCTGATGTTTCCCGTGAAACATCGCCCGGCCGGAGCCGACCGAGCTGAGCGGGGTGGCCTGGGCGGGGGCGGCCGCGTAGCCGACGCCCGCGCCCGCCGCGCCGAGTACGAGCCCGGTGGCTCCTGCGGTGCCGAGCAGTGCACGACGGCTGACGCCCCCGGCCGGGGGAGCCTCGGCGGCTGCGGTGCGGTCCTCGGTGACGGACTGGGACTGTTCGGGCATGGTGCGGTTCAGCCGATCTGCGCGCTCTTGGAGACGGTCACCTGGTCGATGTCGGAGGTCCGCACGGTGACGGAGACCTTCCAGTCGCCGGCGATGGGGATCTGCACCCCGTTGGCCGCCCAGTGTCCGGTGGTGATGTGGTCGGGGGTGACCGGAATCGGACCGAGCTTCTTGGCATCGAGGGTGAAGGCGACCTTCACCTCGGGGATGTCGAAGGCCCGCCCGTTGGGACGCTGGACGTAGACGTGCATCTCGTTGCTGCCGACGGTCGCGGGGTCCAGGTCGACGCGGACGACGCCCTTGCCGTCCTTGCCGCCGGTGTCGAAGGACATGTCGAGGGTCAGCGCGCCCGACGACGAGTTCGACGCGGAAGAGGACGAGGCGGCCGCGGTGGCGGCCTTGGCGTCCTGCTCGGTACGGCCGGGCTCGGTCTGCGTCAGCACGGTCGTGACCGCGAGCAGGGCGACGGCGACCCCGGCCTCGGCCAGCACCGAGCGGCGCAGGCCGAAGCGATGCGGGTCGCCGTCCCGGAGCCGCTTCTGGCGGGCGGTCTCCATGGCGGACTGCTGCCGGGCGAGCTGGGCGGCCCGCTCGGGGTCGTCGCCGGTGGCCGTGGCCCTGCCCGGGACACCGGTGCCACTCGATACGGCCGAGACGGCGGGAACACCGGTGCCGGACCTGGTGGCCTTGCCGGAGGCCTCCTTCGTGGCAGCAGACGCCTTGACCGTCTCCTTCGCCTCCGACTCCTCTGACTCCTCCGGCTCTTCCTCCCCGGTCTCTTCGACGGCCTCCGTCACCCCCGCGGCCACGAGCCGCCCCGTCCACCGTCGCGAGATGGACGCGATGCCGACGAGCAGGGCCACGAGCCCGATCTTGACCAGCAGCAGCTCGCCGTACGCCGTGTCGGTGAACGCCGACCAGGAGCCGAGCTGGCGCCAGGACTGGTAGACGCCGGTGGCGACCAGCGCGAGCACCGACCCGAAGGCGAGCCGGGAGAAGCGCTGTACGGCGGCGGACTCGACCGGGGTGTCGGCGGGCGCCCGGTAGAGGGCGACCAGCAGGGCGGTGAGCCCGCCCAGCCAGGCGGCGACGGCGAGCAGGTGGATGACGTCGACCGGCATCGCGATGCCCGGCTGGAGCCCGGTGGAGGCGTGCTCGGCCATGGCCCAGCTCGCCGCGAGTCCGGCGGCCACGACGGCCCCGCCGACGGCCAGCCCGAAGGTCAGGTCGCGCTTCTCCTCGTCCTCGCGCTTGTCGTAGGCGCCGAACAGCACGGCGATGAAGAGGGCGGCCGCCGCGAGCAGCAGCAGCCGGGAGACCAGGGCCGCCCCGGGCTTGGTCTGCAGCACCTGGCCGAGGAGGTTCAGGTCGAAGATGTCGCCGACGCTGCCGGAGGTCGTGTAGGAGCCGCGCAGGAGCAGCAGCCAGAGGGTGGCCGCGGTGAGCGTCAGCCAGCCGACGACGACCAGGCGCTGCATGGCCCGTACCCCGGATCCGCGCTGCCAGCAGCCGAGGACGAAGGCGGCGCCGCCGACGAGAACGATGTACCCGGCGTAGGACATGTACCGCCCGAAGCCGTAGAGCCAGCCGACGACCCCGCCGCCCGCCTCCTGGTCCCCGACCGAGGCGACGGTCTTGGAGGGCGCCCCGACGGAGAAGGTGAAGGCACCGGCGACGGGGTGGCTGTCCGCCGAGACGACCTGCCAGGCGACGGTGTACGTGCCCTTGCCCAGCCCGCTCTTGAGCTGCACGCCGTACGTCGTCCCGCTCAGGTTGTCGGGCTTGGCCAGGTCGACCCGCTTGCCCTGGGGGTCGAGGACCCGGATCGAGTTGTTGTTCAACGACACGTTCTCGGAGAACGTGAGCGAGACCTGGTCGGGCGCCTTGGTGACCACCACCCCCTGCGAGGGGTCGCTGCCGGTCAGCGCGGCGTGTGCCGAGGCCGGCCCGGCGCCGGCCAGCAGCGCGCCGGTGACGGCGAGGAACAGCAGCACCACGGTGCGCAGGCGGGGGGTGATGGTCCGCATCAAGGTCGGTCCTCCCTCAGTGTCCGGTCGACGGGTTGTACGTGGCGGACTTCACCGGCATCTCGACGGTGAGCGGACCGGATTCGGCGAACTTGAGTTTCAAGGTGATCGTGTCGCCCTGTTCCGGGCGGTGCTTCAGCTTCTCGAACATCAGATGGTTGCCACCACTTTTGAACACGAGTTGACCGTGTGCGGGCACCTCGAAGGAGTGGACCTCTTCCATCGCCCCGCCGTTGGTCTCGTGCATCGTGATCTCACCGGCGGAGTCGCTGGTGACGGAGGTGAGCTCGTCCTTCGTGCCGCCCCTGTTGGTGATCGTCAGGAATCCGGCGGCCATGTCGGCGGAGACCGGCTGGGGCATGTAGGAGGCGCCGACGGACAGCTCGGCCCCCGAGGAGCCCGAGGCCCCCGAGCCGCCGCAGCCCGCGAGGGCGAGCGCCCCCGCGACGGCTATCCCGGTCAGGGCGAGGCGTTTCCCGGGGTTGCCGGGGTTCCCGGCGTTCCTGGCTTTCACGGGTTCTCCCCCTTGATGAGCTTGGGGAGGTCCTTGGTGTAGTCGTCGACGGTGGCGTTCTCGCCGTACAGGACGTATCCGCCGTCGGTCCTCGGCGAGAACGCGATGACCTGGGTGCCGTGCACCGAGACGACCTTGCCGGTCTTCTTGTCCTTGTGGGTCGGCTCGATGGAGATGCCGAGGGTGCGGGCGCCGGCCTGGATGGTGGCGAAGTCGCCGGTCAGCCCGACGAAGCTCGGGTCGATGCCCTTGAGCCACTTGCCGAGCTCGGACGGGGTGTCGCGGGCCGGGTCGGTGGTGACGAACACGACCCGCAGCTTCGCCTGGTCGGCCTTGGACAGCGCCTTCTTGGCGACCGCGAGGTTGTTCATGGTCAGCGGGCAGACGTCGGGGCAGTGCGTGTAGCCGAAGTAGATCAGCGTCGGCCTGCCCTTGGTCTCCGCGCGCAGGTCGTACTTCTTGCCCTGGGTGTCGGTGAGCACCAGATCGGGCTTCTCGAACGGCGTGTCCAGGATGGTCGCGGCCTTGTTCGAGGTGTCCCCGGAGACCACGGTGACGGGTGACTTCGCGTCGTTGTCGCCGCTGCCGCAGGCAGAGAGGGTCAGGGTGGCGGCGGCGAGCAGTGCGGCCGCGGCGAACGTCTTCTTGCGCATACGAAAATGTCCCAGATGTGAGAGATCCGGCGCGCACGGGGGGCCGTACGACAGCTGACCGACAGCTGTCACAGCGTCGCACGACCCCCCGTGCGCGTTACGGACGCGGAACTCAGGCCTCGGTGCCGGTGGTGGACCGGCGGCGACCGGCGAGGACGCCGTAGGCGACCCCGGCCGCGCCGACGGCGATGCCGACGACGCCGAGGACGCGGGCGGTGGTGTCGGTGCCGCTCGAGGAGCCCGAGTCGTCGGAGGAGGCCGTGGTCTCGGTCCTGGCCGCGGTGTCCTCCGCCGTTGTCGAGCCGTGGTGATCATCGGTGGCGGCGGACAGCGTGAGGACCGGGGCCGGGTTCTCCGGCTCGTCCTGGCCCTTCTGCTGGACCTCGATCCACCGGACGACCTCCTTGTTGGAGTACGTCTGGACGGCCTTGAAGACCAGTTCGTCGGTGTTCTCGGGCAGGGCGCCCACGGAGAGCGGGAACTTCTGGAAGTAGCCCGGCTCGATGCCCTTGTCCTCGGCGGTCCAGGTGACCTTGGCGACCGCCTGGTCGATCTTCTCGCCGTGCATCTCCAGCGGCTTGGCCAGCTTGGACTTGGTGACGTCGATCTTCCAGCCGGCCATCGGCTGCGGCATCACGGACGCGATCGGGTGGTCGGCGGGGAAGTTGACCTCGATCTTGGTGGTCGAGGCGTTGTCGCGCTCGTTGGGGACCTTGAAGTCGATGACCGCGTAGCCGCCCTTGGCGGCGGTGCCCTCGGGCTGCACGCTGACGTGTGCGAACGCGGGCGAGGAGACGGCCAGTACGGCCGTACCCGTGACGGCGGCGACGGCGACGACGCGCGAGGCCTTCATGGCGGACACGGCGGACATGGCGGTCATGACGGAAGCCTTCATGGCAGGGAGCACTCCACTCCGAGTGAGTTCTGTCGTTGAGGGGGCGCGTGGCGAGCTGAGAGCCGCAAGTCGACGTTGGACAGCAGGAGGTCGAAAGCGGCTGTCGGAAAGCGCACGCGCGCGTGCCGCACGACGGCGGCAGGCCCCTCCGGATCCGGGCAGACCCCGGGGAGTGCTCTGGTCGCGTCGTGTCAGGCGGCGAGAACGAGTACGGCGGCGGCCACCGGCGGCCCGCGCCGGATCACGGAGTGCTGGAGCGCGACGGTGCGCGGGGCCTGCGGTATGTCCCAGGCGCCGCGACGGTCACGCGCGGGCGCCTCGGGCACGGCCACGAGCCCGGCGCACAGGGCGCGCCCGAGCGCGAGCGCCCCGCGCAGGGCACGGATCAGCGCCCCCTCGGCGACCCCGTGCGCCGAATCGGCCGACAACTGGATCAGCCGCAGCAGCGCCAGGTCGCCCCGGCGCAGCAGCCACCCGGCCACTACGGCCGCGAGAACGTGTCCCAGCAGCATGGGCACGGAGGGCAACAGCGAGCCGGAGGCCCCGGTGGCGTCCGCGGCATGGGCCGCCCCGCTCGTGCCGGTGGCCGGAGCGGAGGTGCTGAGATGCGCGTCCGTGAGGATCTTGTAGGCGTGGGCGGGGCTGATCTGCGCGGCCCCGGCCCCGCACACCAGTCGTGCGGCCCGCTCCACCAGCGTGGTGTCGCTCATGGACATCGACGACATGGACGGCATCGATGACATGGACGATCCGGACATCGAGCCGCCGGACATCGCGGAACCGCCGTGCTGACCGAGTCCGAACAGCGTGTGGAGGACGGTCTGCATCACCGCGAGCAGGGCCACGATCCCCGGCAGCGAACGGGCCCGGCCGGTCAGCGGGGCGACGAGCGCCAGGGTGCCCAGGAAGCCCGCGCCGAGCGTCCACAGCGGAACGGTCGCGCAGGAGGCCAGGGTGTGCCCCGCCGCGGCCAGCACGACGCAGAGCGCGGCGAACACCGCGGCCCGCAGGAGCCGCAGTCCGCTTCCGGTGCGCGCCGCGCGCGGGTGGGGGGCAGTCATGGCGCGCTCATCATCCCACTGGACCCGCACCCGTTGGACGTCAGGTCCGGAAGATTCCGTTGCGCCCGAGGGCGGTGACGGGGAGAAAGAACCGAAAGATCATCCTTGTGGCGAACCACCCGCTCATACACCGAAACATCCACCCGCGCATCCCCCGGATGGGCGTTCTCACATCAACGGAGTGCTTACACCCGGGCACGGGTGGCAATAGGTATCGGTATGTCGAGCCGCGGCCGGGAGGCTGGAGCATGAGCATCTGGTGGTCACTCCATCTGCGGCGTGAGGCCGCGAGCGTGCCGCTCGCCCGCCGACTGCTGATCGGCACGATGGAGACGGCGGGCGTCGACCCCGACATCTCCTACGACCTCTCCGTCGCCCTCAGCGAGGCCTGTGCGAACGCCGTCGAGCACGGCGGGGCCGGCCGTACCTCGGAGGCGTACCGGGTCACCGCGTACCTGGACGGCGAGAAGTGCCGTATCGAAGTGGCCGATTCGGGCCCGGGGCTCGCGCCGGGGTTCGCCCGTACCCAGGACATCAGGCCCGCCCGTCCCGACGCCGAGAACGGGAGAGGCCTCTGTCTCATCAGAGAACTCGCGGATCACGTCCACATCGGCAACAAGCCGGGCCGCGGCGGCACCGTGGTCAGCTTCGACAAGATCCTCAAGTGGAAGAAAGATCCTTCCCTGCTTTCGGCATGACTCTCGCCCCGGCATAACACCCGCGCTAGGGTGCGCGCATGATTCTCAGGAAGATTAAAGAAAGCCTGCTCGTCCCCGGCGTGATATTGCGTCCCATTGCCGTCGGCGACGCGAAAGCGCTGTGCGCCGCATACGTCGGCAGCAGACGTCATCTCGAACCCTGGGAACCGGTCAGACCCGAGTCCTTCTTCACCGTCGACGGCCAGGCCGAACGCATCGAAGGCCTGCTCGGGCAGGCCGCGGACGGTCTCGTGGCCCCCTGCCTCATGGAGTCGGCCGAGGACGGCCGGATCGTCGGGGCTATCACCCTTTCCGGAATTTCCCTCGGTCCTTTCTGCAGTTCTTACGTCGGTTATTGGGTGGCCGGTGATCAGCAGGGCCGCGGTCTGGCCACCGCGGCGCTGGAACGGGTCTGCGAGATCGCCCGGGACGTGGTGGGACTTCACCGGATCGAGGCGTCCACGCTGATCGAGAACACGACGTCCCAACGCGTGCTGAAGAAATGCGGGTTCGAGACGATCGGGGACGCCCCGCAGTATCTGCACATCAATGGAGAATGGCGGGACAGCCGGCTGTTCCAGCGGATCCTGCACAACCGCGTCCCGGCGCTGTGACCAGTGGCTTCCCGACTGGTTCAGCCTCCCGGGCGTTCACAGGCCGTTGCCGGCCCCTGCCCACGCCCCTGACAAGGGGCGTTCGGGCCCGCCGGCCGAAGCGTTGTTCTCGGACGCCCCGCCTTCTCTGCGGCGCCCCGACTGGAGCGCCCCTCCAGGGGCGCGGGGAACTGCGCGGGCAACCGCACACAACCCGCGGACAGACGAATGGCCGGGGACCCCCTCTGGTACCCGGCCATTCACCTCACACGTCAGCCCTTGAGCGAAGCCATCCAGGCCTCGACCTCGTCCGACCGCCGAGGCAGCCCCGCGCTCAGGTTCCGGTTCCCGTCGGCCGTCACCAGGATGTCGTCCTCGATCCGGACGCCGATACCCCGGTACTCCTCCGGCACGGTCAGGTCGTCGGCCTGGAAGTACAGCCCCGGCTCGACGGTCAGCACCATCCCCGCCTCCAGGACGCCCTCCACATACGTCTCGGTCCGCGCGGCAGCGCAGTCGTGGACGTCGAGCCCGAGCATGTGCCCGGTGCCGTGCAGCGTCCACCGGCGCTGCAGACCCAGCTCCAGCACCCGCTCCACCGGCCCCTGAACGAGCCCCCACTCGACGAGCCGCTCGGTCAGCACCCGCTGCGCGGCGTCGTGGAAGTCGCGGTACTTGGCGCCCGGCTGCACCGCCGCGATGCCGGCCTCCTGGGCGTCGTACACGGCGTCGTAGATCTTCTTCTGGATCTCGCTGTACGTGCCGCTGATCGGCAGCGTGCGCGTGACGTCGGCGGTGTAGAGGCTGTGCGTCTCGACGCCCGCGTCCAGCAGGAGCAGGTCGCCGGAGCGCACCGGGCCGTCGTTGCGGACCCAGTGCAGCGTGCAGGCGTGCGGGCCGGCCGCGCAGATGGAGCCGTAGCCGATGTCGTTGCCCTCCACGCGCGCGCGGAGGAAGAAGGTGCCCTCGATGTAGCGCTCGCTGGTGGCCTCGGCCTTGTCGAGGACCTTCACGACGTCCTCGAAGCCGCGGACGGTGGAGTCGACGGCCTTCTGCAGCTCGCCGATCTCCCAGTCGTCCTTGACCAGCCGGGCCTCGGAGAGGAAGACCCGCAGCTCCTCGTCGCGCTCGGCGGTGACCTTGTCGGTCAGCGCGGCCTCGATGCCGGCGTCGTACCCGCGGACCACCCGCACCGGGCCGGTGGCCTCGCGCAGCTTGTCGGCCAGCTCGCGCACGTCGGCGGCGGGGATGCCGTAGAGCGCCTCGGACTCGGTGAGGGAGTGGCGGCGGCCGACCCACAGCTCGCCCTGGCCGGAGAGCCAGAACTCGCCGTTCTCGCGGTCGGAGCGGGGCAGCAGGTAGACGGTGGCCACGTGACCGTCGTCCTTCGGCTCCAGGACGAGTACGCCGTCCTCGGTCTGGTTGCCGGTCAGGTAGACGTACTCGACGGACGCCCGGAAGGGGTAGTCCGTGTCGTTCGAGCGGGTCTTCAGGTTGCCGGCCGGGATCACCAGGCGCTCGCCCGGGAAGCGGGCGGACAGCTCGGCGCGGCGGCGGGCGGTGTGCCCGGCCTGCTCGACGGGCTGGAGATCGCGCAGCTCCGTGTCGGCCCAGCCGGACTTCATGCTCTCGGCGAGCTCGTCGGACACGCCCGGGTACAGGCCGTTCTTGCGCTGCTTGATCGGCTCTTCCGGCTCGGTCTCCGGGGTCTCCGGATTTTCCGGGGTCAGCTCGTCGGACACGGTTATCCTCCTCGACACTGCTGTGGATCCCGTCCATCGTACGGTCGTACCGGACGGCGTCCCAGGCACTGTGGGCCCGCGGCCGTGTGAGGTGTGTTCGCCTCCGTCGTGCACCGTCCTGTTGACTGACCGGTCAGTCGAACCGGGCCGCCAGCAGGACCACGTCCTCATCGCTGTCGGCCGCGTCCAGGCCGCCCGGCAGCACCGTGCGCAGGACGTGGTCGGCGATCGCGCCCGGGTCGTGGCGCAGTGCGCGCGGGACGCTCGCGGCGGCGGTGTGCAGCCGGGCGAAGGCGCGGTCCATGGGGTCGCCGGTGCGGTGCAGCAGTCCGTCGGTGTAGAGGAGCACGGTCTCGCCGGCCTCCGCCTCGATCTCCACGCTGGGCGCCTCCCAGCAGGCGAGCATGCCGAGCGGCGCGGACACCGAGGTCTCCGCGAACTCCGTGCGGTGCTCCCCGATCAGCAGCGGCGGGCTGTGCCCCGCCCCGGCGAGGGTGACCTTGCGCAGCGCGGGCTCGCAGTAGGCGAACAGGGCGGTGGCGGAGCGGGCCGGCTCGGTCAGCCGCAGCAGCAGCTCCAGGTCGGAGAGGACCGCGACCGGGTCCTCGCCCTCCATCACGGCGTACGCCCGCAGCGAGGCGCGCAGCCGGCCCATCGCGGCGACCGCGCTCGGCCCGGAGCCGGTGACGGAGCCGACGGCGAGGCCGAGGGCGGCGTCGGGCAGCGGCAGCGCGTCGTACCAGTCGCCGCCGCCGCGCGGGCCGGTGCGGTGCCGGGCGGCGAGCTGGACGCCGGACACCCGGGGCAGCCGGGACGGGAGCAGTTCCTCCGCGATGGTCGCCATGCACGCGCGCGTGCGCTCGACCTCCAGCAGCCGGGCCAGGTGCGCGGCCGCGTGCCTGACGTACAGGCCGGTCAGGTGGCGCCGGCGCTCGTCCGGCTGGGCCGGTTCGTCGTACAGCCAGGCGACCGCGCCGAGGCGGTCGGCGGCGCAGGTGCCGAGGGGGAGCGCGTAGCTGGCGGCGTAGCCGAGGCGGGCGGCGACCTCGCGGTGGCGCGGGTCGAGGGCGTCCTCGGCGAACAGGTCGGGGTGCGCGGTCTCGGCGGCGGTGCCGGTGTCGTACGGCAGCGCGCCGCGCGGAACCGTCTCCAGGTGGCCGAGGTCGGCGCGGCCGAGTCCGAGGCCGAGCGTGGTGTGCGGGCCCAGCCCGTCGGCGGGCTCCAGCGCCGCCACCCCACGCCGGGCGCCCACCAGGGCGGCGCCGGCGCGCAGCAGTTCGTGGAGGGCCGGTTCCAGCGCGTCGGTCCGGACGAGCCGTTCGGTCAGTTCGTGCAGGGTGGTGAGGTCGGAGACCCAGCCGGCCAGCCGGTCCTGGAGGACGGTGCCGGGTGCCGGGGCGGCGGGGGCCTTCGGGACCGTAGGTGCGGCCGGGGCGGGGGGAACCGGCGCGACAGTGTGTGCGGGAGTGGGGACCGTTGAATCGATTCCAGCCACTTTCGGAGGGTGCGGGGCGTTCATCGCGTCCGGCTTTCAGACCTGTGCGTATTGCTCAAAAGCATCGCAAACCCCCATGTCTTTCTGCGCCGCCGGCGGTGTCTCCACATGTACACGCACTCGTGAGGGGATGTCCAGCATTGTCCTGCTGGGATTCCTGGTGTCCGTGGGCCCCTTGAGGTGTTCTCGGCGGGTTCTCCCGGACCGCTTGCACAAAAGCAAAGTTGGCTTAAAACTGACTCGGGCAACGGCTCACTGCGGTCGACTGGCCTTGCTCCACAGAGCGTCACAGCGGTCGTGATGGGTACGTACTCGGTGAAGGCCAGGGGTGGTTGGGGACCACCCGGAACCTGGCGACGGACCCGGGCGTCTTAACCACCGACGACCGTGCCCCATCCTCCCGTGGCGGAGGCGGAGAGAAACACTCGGAACGGCAAAACGCCAGACTTCGCCACCCCCACGCCGTGGCCGTGCTTTTGATAGACGCAGTACGAGACGTAGTGCGAGCAGTACGGGCAGTACGTGCAGTACGCGGTACGAGCAGTACGACGCAGTTCTTGTGAACGCGGGCGCGGCCCCCGCTCGACCCCGATGGGGTTCCCCTTGCCCAGCGCAGGGGTGTGATGCGCCAACAGGTACGCACAGTGAAGTGATCGACACATGATGTGATGTGGTCCACGGTGTTGCCAGCGGTGCAACGGAAAGGAACGAGCGCTCATGCGCGAGATCCTCGGAAGGCGACGCAGGCTCCTGTCCAGGCGGAACGACAAGGGGCCTGAGCTTCTCGGCGCGGCCCTGACCTTCGCGACGGAATGGCAGTGGCCCGTACTCCCGGGCGTGGCTCCCGACCCTCAGGGGCGGGCCCGGTGCGCGTGTCCCGACCCCGAGTGCACGGTGCCCGGTGCACACCCCTTCGACCCCGGCCTGCTCGCCGCCACCACGGACGAGCGCATGGTCCGCTGGTGGTGGGGGAACCGGCCGACGGCCCCGATCGTCCTCGCCACCGGCGCCGCCGGCGGCAAGGCACCCTGCGCGGTCAGCCTGCCGGCCCTCGCCGCCTCCCGCGCCCTTGCCCTCCTCGACCGCCGCGGCATGCGCCTCGGCCCGGTGGTCGCCGCGCCCACCCGCTGGGCGCTGCTCGTCAAGCCGTACTCCATGGAGCAGCTGGGCGAGCTGCTCTACGCCAAGGACTTCGTCCCCGGCTCGCTCCGCTTCCACGGCGAGGGCGGCTATCTCGCCCTGCCGCCCTCCGAGACCGGCCAGGGTGCCATCCGCTGGGAGCGGGCCCCGCTGGCCGGCTCGGCCAAGCCCTGGGTGCCCGATGTGGAGGCCGTGGTGGACGCCGTGGTCGACGCCCTCACCCGTACGGGTGTGAGCGCACCCGAGTTGTAGGGGTGTCGGGCGCGCGAACACGGCTTGTCGCGTCCGCCTGGTTACCCTCCGCACATGAACGTGCGTCTCCTCGCCCTCGCGGGCGTCATGGTGTGCGCGGTAGCGCTGCCGCTGGCCGTGGCGTCCGCGGGACAGGTGGGCGACGCCGCCGTACCCGCCGCCCGGCACGACGACGAGAAGCTGCCGGTGCCCGTCCGGTCCCCGCTGGTGCTCGGCCTGGGTCTCGCCACGGCCGCCCGCTGCGGTCCGGAACTCACCTCGCCCGACGGCGTCGAGGCGCAGACCTGCGTGATGGCCCAGGGCGCGGACACCTGGGCGCGCACCTACTACCGCAACGCCACCGGCGCGGCCCTCGAGGGCGTGCTGAGCCTCCTCGGCCCGAACGGCCGCACCGTGCAGACGCACTGCGCCGCCGACGCCGCCGCCGACGACGAGCCGGCCACCTGTGAGACGCCCCGGGAGCACACCCGGGGCGCGCTGGACGCCTACACGGCCGTCACGGAGTTCGCGGCGCGCGACGGTGACGGCCCGCTGCTGCTGCGCTCGGCGAGCAACTCGGGTGACGGCGGTGCCGGGGACTCCGTCCTGAGCAACTCCCAGTAGTCGCACGGGAGTTGACGGACCACTGCGGTCCGTACACCGGACGCGGACATGAAAAGGCCCGATTGCTGGCGACGGGGGATGCACCAGCAACCGGGCTACTGAGACGGTAACAAGAGATCGGCGGTTCGCAAATTCGATCTCGGCTATTCGGACACGCATTTGCTTGCCGTGTAGGGAAGTTGTGACAGGAGTCACCGGAGTCGACGGGCCTGGGGCGGCTGACCGACCGGTCAGCCGCGACCCTGTGCCCGCGCCGATCGTCAGCTGAGCGTGACCTGTCGGTTGGTGAGTCCGCCGCGGGCCCGTCGCTCGTCCGCGGTGAGCGGTGCCGTCGAGGCCAGCGCGGTCGCGAGGCGCTCGGCGAACTCGGCGGCAGGCTTCTCCACGTCCTCGGCGCCGACCTCGCTCGGCAGGTCCCAGACCGGCACGGTGAGGCCGTGGGCACGGAAGGAGCCGACCAGCCGGGTCCCCTCGCCCAGGCCGGACCGGCCCGCCGCGTGCAGCCGCGCGAGAGCGTCCAGAAGCTGCTCCTCGGGGTACGGCATGACCCACCGCAGGTGGTTCTTCTCGGGCGTCTCGCACCAGTAGGCGGAGTCGACGCCGGTCAGCTTCACCGTCGGGATGGCCGCCGCGTTGGCCCGCTCCAGGGAGGCGGTCACGTCCGGGGTGGCGTTCGCGGCGTCCTGCACCCAGAACTCGAAGCCGTCGTGCACAACTGGCTCGAACGGCCCCTTCGGGTCGAGCAGGTCCTGCAGCCGGGGGCTGTCGGCAGGGGCGCGGCGGCCCTGTACCGGGGTGCCCGGCTCGGCGGTGAGGGCGCGCCGGAGCGTGTCGGCGAGGTCGCGGCTGATGTCGCCGGAGGCCGTGTCGTTCTGCAGGCCGAGCAGGACCGTGCCGTCGTCGCGGCGGAGCGCCGGCCAGGCCATCGGCAGCACGGTGGCGAGCGTGACCGAGGGGACGCCCTCGGGCAGACCGTCCTTCAGGGTCAGCTCGACGGTGGCGGCGGGGACCAGTTCGCGCAGCGCCACCCAGTCGCCCTCGCCGGCCAGCCCCTCGAACGGGCGGTGCACCAGCTCGGTCGCCGCGTGCGCCGCCGCCCGGCCGTGGCACGCCTTGTAGCGGCGGCCGCTGCCGCAGGGGCAGGGCTCCCGGGCACCGACGACCGGATAGTTCACATCAGCGCCTTCGGCGTGGGTTGCATCGCCGGGCTGCGGCCGCGTGGCCGTCGTCTGGGGTCGCTTCTTGGCCATCTGGGTGTCTCCCGGTTACGGCTCGTCTCGTACGGGCGGGAGCCTAGCCGTTCATGCCCCGGACCACGGGAACCTGTGGACGACGGCGCCGCCACGGACCGTACGGCCGGTCACCCTGCGGACGGCCGGTCACCCTGTCGACGGAGGCACCGTCGCGCATCCGCCCGGTCCGGGGCGCCGAGGGCTCGGTCCAGGTCGACGGAGCCGCGTCGGTCCGGGTCGTCGACGATTCAGTCCAGGTCGTCGAAGGAGTCCGCGAAGTCCAGGTCGGTCATCTCCGGGACGCGGGGTGCCGTGACGCGCGTAGCGAAGGCGTCGCGGCGGTCCGGGGTGCCCGGTCCGCGCACGTCCTTGTGGACCACGACCCAGACGGTCACCTCGCCCCGGGCATCGTCCCGCACGCCCCAGTCGTCGGCCAGGGCCGTGATGATGTTCAGCCCGCGACCGCCGTGCGCCGTGACCGACGGGGTCATGGGGGCCGGGCGGGTCGGGCCGCCGCCGTCCGTCACCTCGACGATCAGCCGGCCGCGCGTGTCCACCTGCCAGGCGGCCCGGACGTCGCCGTCCCCGGCCAGGGCGTCCCCCAGGGGGCGCCCGTGTTTGCAGGCATTGCTCAAAAGTTCGGAAAGGATCAGTACGGCATCGTCGATGACCGCTTCCGACAGGCCGCCCGTGCGCAACTGATTGCGCATCCGGTGTCTCGCCTTCCCCACGCCCGCAGGGCCATGGGGTACGGCCATGCTCGACGACGTGGGCACCTCCTGTGCCACCACCAACGCCACCCCCGAGACCTCCTTTGCCCCACGCCACGGTGTGGATGCCCCATTGGCCTGAACCGGAAACCGGCCAATGAATGCCCGGTGACGCATTCGCAACGGACGAATACGTGCCGAACGCGCCGGAGCACTCCCTGTGACGGGTCGTCGCCAGATCCCCCGGATATGGCTACGTGTGGCTGAATTTCGATGGTGTGGCCGAGAAGTGAGGATGCTGTGGGCGGGTTGTCGGGTCAAGGGATGCGAGATGTCCTTACTCGACTCTTTATCTGAGCCCTGGTCAGGACGGTCCTGGGCCGCCGCCCCGGGTGCCGCTCAGCGCCCCAGCCGGCTCAGCACGGCGGCCGGCCGATTGGTGATGATCGCGTCGATGCCGAGTTCCACGCACAGGTCCACGTCCTCAGGATCGTTCACCGTCCAGACGTGCACCCGGTGGCCGTTGCGCTGCAGCCGTTCGATGTAGGCCGGGTGATTGCGCACGATCCGGATCGAGGGGCCCGCGATCCGCACCCCGGCCGGCAGCCGCCCGTCGCGCAGCCGGGGCGAGAGGAACTGCAGCAGATAGACCGTCGGCAGCGTCGGCGAGGCCGCCCGCACCCGGGCCAGCGACCGCGCGGAGAAGCTCATGACCCGCACCGGCGACTCCTCCGGGGCGGCCGGCGCGTCCAGCCCGAACCGCTTGAGCAGGACCAGCAGCCGTTCCTCGACCTGCCCCGCCCACCGCGTGGGGTGCTTGGTCTCGATCGCCAGCTCCACCCGCCGCCCGGCGTCGGCGACCAGCTCGAGCAGCCGCTCCAGCGTCAGTACGGCGGTGTCCGCGCGGTCCTCGGGCCGGAACTCCCAGTCGGGCTCCTCGTCCCGCCCGCGCCAGGCCGGACCCTTCCGCCACGAACCGAAGTCCAGGGCGGCCAGGTCCGCGAGCTCCAGGGCCGAGACCGCGCCCCGCCCGTTGGACGTACGGTTGACCCGCCGGTCGTGGACACACACCAGGTGGCCGTCGGCGGTCAGGCGTACGTCGCACTCCAGGGCGTCGGCGCCGTCCTCGATGGCCTTCCGGTACGCGGCCAGCGTGTGCTCGGGGGCGTACTCGGAGGCCCCGCGGTGCGCGACGACCTGGATGCGATGCTGTGGTGCGTGGGTCACCGCGACATGGTGCCACCGAGCGGGGGTGGCTGGGGGCATCACCGATGCCGGTAAAGAGAACTTTTGTCGGACAAGCACTATATAAAGGTTGTCCGTGTACCCACAGCCACCGCTTATGGTGCCCTGACGGCCTGTGGGAAAAGCTGACGGCATACAAAAGCACATGCACAGCCGAATCGCGCCGGACCGACAGCAAGCGTGAAAGAGCGTGACCGAGTGCGACCGAGAAGAAGAGCCGTGGACCGAGGAGAGAAGCTGTGAGCACCGAGAACGAGGGCAACCCGGTACCCCCGGCCCCGTCCGCACCTCCCGTGCCGCCGTCGTCTCCCGCCGCCCCGCCCCAGGCAGCCGCGTCCGACGGCGGGGAAGCGCCGACCGGCCCGATCGCGCCGACGCCCCAGGGTGCGCCCGCGAGCGACCCCTACGGGCCCGCACCTCAGGCCCCCGACGCCGCCTGGCCGCCGCCGCCCCCCGCGACCCCCGCCTACGCGGACCCGGGCGCCGGCGCCGGCTGGGGCTCGTCGTACGACCAGCAGCACCAGCAGTACCAGCAGTACCAGCACCAGCCGTTCCAGCAGCCGCAGCACGCGCCGAAGAAGGGCAGCGGGCGCGGCGGCCTGATCGCCGCCGTCCTGGTGGCCGCGCTGGTCGCGGGCGGCCTCGGCGGCGGCCTCGGTTACACGCTGGCGAAGAACAACGACGACGGCGGCTCCACGACCATCTCCGCGTCCTCCAGCGGCGGCGCCACCCAGGTCAAGCGCGCCGCCGGCACCATCGCGGCGGTGGCCCAGAACGCGCTGCCCAGCACGGTCACCATCGAGTCCGAGGGCACCAACGGCGAGGGAGGCACCGGCACCGGCTTCGTCTTCGACAAGCAGGGCCACATCATCACCAACAACCACGTGGTCGCCGACTCCCTCGACGGCGGCAAGCTGACCGCGACGTTCCCGGACGGCAAGAAGTACGACGCCGAGGTCGTCGGCCATGCCCAGGGCTACGACGTCGCGGTGATCAAGCTCAAGAACCCGCCGTCGGACCTGAAGCCGCTCGCCCTGGGCGACTCCGACAAGGTCGCCGTCGGCGACGAGACGATCGCGATCGGTGCCCCCTTCGGCCTGTCCAACACGGTCACCACGGGCATCATCAGCGCCAAGAACCGCCCGGTCGCCTCCAGCGACGGCAGCTCCACCAGCAAGGCGTCGTACATGAGCGCCCTGCAGACCGACGCCTCCATCAACCCGGGCAACTCCGGCGGTCCGCTGCTCGACGCCTCCGGCGCGGTGATCGGCATCAACTCCGCGATCCAGTCCGCGTCCAGCGGCGGCCTGGGCAGCACCGGGCAGTCGGGCTCGATCGGTCTCGGCTTCGCCATCCCGATCAACCAGGCCAAGTACGTGGCCCAGCAGCTGATCAAGACCGGCAAGCCGGTCTACGCGAAGATCGGCGCGTCGGTGTCGCTGGAGGACGGCACCTCCGGCGCCCAGATCACCGACTCCGGTTCGGGCGGCTCCGCCGCGGTGGAGTCGGGCGGCCCCGCGGACAAGGCCGGCCTCAGGCCCGGCGACGTCATCACCAAGCTGGACGACAGGGTGATCGACAGCGGCCCGACACTGATCGGCGAGATCTGGACCCACAAGCCCGGCGACAAGGTCGAGATCACCTACAAGCGGGGCGGCAGCGAACACACGACCACCGTCACCCTCGGCGCCCGCGTCGGCGACAACTGACCCGCACCCGCCCGCACGGACCGGTTACTCTGTTCCCCGCGCCGACCTCCGTCGGCGCGGGGTGGGTTGCCCGAGCGGCCTAAGGGAACGGTCTTGAAAACCGTCGTGGCAGCGATGTCACCGTGGGTTCAAATCCCACACCCACCGCTTGACGTTTACGGCCCCTGACCAGGCAAGACGGTCGGGGGCCGTTGGCGTGTGCGCTCCCTCTCGGTCACCGCTGTTCCCCCTGGTTTCCCGCTCTATCGGGCACGCAAGGGGCACGGCTGGGGCACGACCTGAAGGCCTCGGATCATGGCCTGAGGGGGCTGTCGCCTACCGGTTGATGGGAATCTCGTAGACGATCTCGCAGTGGGCGGCGGGCACGATGATGTCCGCGGTCTCCACGGGCCGTCCCTGGTCGCTGTAATAGGTCCGCCGGATGTGGGTGACGAGAGCGGCCTTCTGGATACCGAGGAGCGATGCCTCCTCGGCGGTCGCCTGCCGAGGCTCGGGCTGCTCCACGGCGTGGCTGACGGTGATCCCGATGGCGGCCATGCGTTCGACGACGCCCGGGTGTCGGCCCCGCCCTGCCCCGTGCCGTCCTCAGCTCCGTCCTCTTCGCGACCGGAAACGACCGCGCCGATCGTGTCGCCGTCCGGGCCATGCCGACCGGGAAGCTGAGTCTCACGGGGCCGGCGGTGTACGGGCCGCCGAACGCGGTGGGCAAGGTCCTGAAGGGCGCGCGGATGCGCGCGGATGCAAAGGCGACTGAATCTTTACAGCGAATGCGCAACTGCGGCACGGGGGCGTTCGGTTGGGGCGGAGTTGTCGTGGTCGGAGCTGCCGTGGCAATAGCTGTCGGTTTCCGGTGCCGGGCTACATGTAGAGAAGCTGCCCTCAATTCGTGTGCATGCGCGCATGGATGAGTACTCGACCGTTCCAACTGCCCTGCCAGGAGCGGTGAGCGACTGGATGCCGGGCACGCCCCGTGATTTGATCCTTCGCGCCGCCTGGATCGCGCCAAGACGTCCGGAAACGGATGGCGCGGGCCTGCGGTCGCGGCCCATCGGCTATCCCCAGCTTGGCCGCTCCCCCTTGTGGAACATCCATATGAAGGGCAGTTTCCTCATGAACTCCGCTCCCCAGGTTCAGACCCTTGAAATCACTGACGCCGAACTCGACACCGTTTCCGGCGGCCTGAGCCCGCAGGTCGGCATCGCCGCCGGTCCCACGGCGGTCAGCAGCTCGGACCTCGTGACTCAGTTCGGTGCGGTCAAGGACGGCGTCCTGGACACCGTCGGCCAGTACCACCAGGTCGGCATCACCGTCTCCTTCTGATCGTCAAACCGCGGGATCGCCGATACCGGCAGCCTGACCGCCGATCCGCGTCCACGGCGACAAGCCCTCTACCCGCGGATCTTCGCTGGTAGAGGGCTTGATCATGAGAGGTTGCCACTTCTTGTCCGGGGTCCCGTCGGGGATCTTGGCGACCTGCGCTTTCCTGTTCGGCAGGGGGTAGGTCCGGCGGGGTCCGACTGGTTGCGTGGTCCGAGTGGTAGGGCATGGGGCATGCGCTCATCCGACTGGTACCTGACCCATGATGTCGACGAATTCCTCGCCCGCGCCGGGGAGTTCCTGCGTTCGCGTCCCGGCCCGCACGTCATGCAGTCGACGTGGGCCGAGAGGGTGCGGGTGCGAGGGGCCGCGGCGTTCGGCCCCGGCGTCCCCGTCTTCGGGATGCTGGAGCGGGGCGGTGAGGTGCACGCCACCTGCTACCGCCTCCCGCCCCGTGGGTTCGGCCTCTCCCCGCTCACGCCCGAGCAGGCCGACTCGCTCGCCGACCGGCTGGCCGGCCTCGGGGACCCCGTTCCCTCCGTCAGCGCGGACCACGGCACGGCCACCGCCTTCGCCGAGGCCTGGCAGCGGCGCACCGGCGCGACGCCGACGCTCCGGGACACGCGGCTGTGCCTGTACCGCCTCGGCACGCTCACCCCACCGGACCCGTTGCCGGCGGGCCGGGGCCGCGTCCTCGGCGAGCAGGACCTCGAGGAGGCCATGTTCTGGTGCGGCGAGTTCGCCAAGGCTGTCGGGGAGGACGTGGTCATCGACGCGGGGACCTGGGCCGGGACGCGCTTCGCCGACAAGACCTACACCCTGTGGGAGACCCCGGACGGCACTCCCGTCTCCGTCGCGGGACTCAATCCGCTGATCGGCGGCCAGATGCAGGTGGACGTCGTCTACACCCCGGCCCACCTGCGCGGTCGCGGTTACGCGGCGGCCGTGACGGCGGAGGTGAGCCGGGCCGCGCTGGCCGCGGGGGCGCAGGACGTCGTCCTGTTCGCGGACCTGTCCAACCCCACCAGCAACGCGCTGTACCAGCGCCTCGGCTTTGAACGGTTGAGCGAATGGTCCGGGTACGACTTCTCGGCGGCCGCGCCGGCGGTCCCGCCGGCCGCCGGGATCAGTCGCTGAGCCAGTCGTTGATGCGCTTCTCCCACTGCCTGTCGTCGGTCGTCTCCATGAACTCACGGCGGTTGACGAGCAGGTAGATGTCGCCCGGGGACGGAACGGCGGCGGTGGTGGTGAGGATGAGGGGCTTGCCGGCGTTGAGAAGGCCGCCCATGAAGCGGCCGTAGAGCTCGGTGAAGCGGGTCTCGGCCGCGGTGATGTCCGTGCGGGCCAGGACGAGGGGGCCGGTGTCCGACCAGTTGGTGAGGACGAGCCGGTCGGGACGGAGGACGATCCGGCCGCGGCGCTGGAAGAGGGCTTTCTGGCTGACCAGCGCCGCGGCCCTGTCGGCGCCCTGCTTGCGGCTCAGCTCGTCGGCGGTGGCCGCGATGTAGTCGGCCTCGGCGAGGGGGGTGTCGGCGGTGTTCATGGAGTTCTCCAGTTCTCCGATTCCCCGGTTTTCAGGTGCTCCGGTGCTCCGGTGCTCCGGTGCTCCGGTGCTCCGGTTCTCCGGTTCTCCGGTTCTCCGGTTTCCGGTTTTTCGGTGGTGGTGGGGCGGGTCAGGACACGGTCAGGGAGATCCGCTGGTGCAGGCGGTCCGAGGCGCTGCCGACGCTGAGGGTGAACGTCCCCGGTTCCACCACGGACGTCGCCCGCGGAGCCGGGGCCGCCCTGGCCGCCGTGACGACCGGGGCCGCCCCGGCCGTCACAGCGGCGGTGGCGGCGGCGGTGGCAGCGGCGGCGGTGGCGGCCGCGGCGGTGCCCACCAGGGCACGCCGGGAAATCTTCGCCTGATCCATGCCGCCAGCATGGCGAGCGGGTGCCGACCCGATCAGTTCCCGAAAGTCTGCGTCCGCGCATCTTTCGTAGCTGCCTCGGCATTCCCAAGTCGCGGCGCGCAGCGCGCGGATACCAGAGATCAGCCCCTCAGATCTCGTAGTCCGCCGCCAGCTCCTCCCAGGCCACCTCCCGCAGCCCCTGGTCCGCGTCGTGGCCCGACGGCGGCTGAGGTGTGGCCTGGAACCAGACGATCGTGAGGGCCGAGCCGTGGAGGACCTGGTCGATGTCCGGGGCGACGGGCGCGGAATCGAACAGGCCGGTGCAGGCGACGGGCGGCAGGATCTCCACCGGGCCGAAGGGGCGGGCGCGGTCGTCGTCGGGGTGTTCGCGCGGGGGCGGGACCAGATGGGTCGGGGTGTGCGGGTACTCGGCGGTGGCCGCGGCCAACAGGCGTTCGATGCGACGGTCGTTCAGGCTCTGGTTCGGATAGCCCTCCAGCAGTCCGCTGTACGTCGACGAGAGCCGGAGGTGGGAGAGACCGATCACTCGCCCGGAGGTGAGGACGACACGGGTCAGGGTCATGGAGGGAAGGCTAGACGTGGGGGCGGCCCGGGTGTGTTCGATTTTCAGGGCTCCGCGGAACCTCTCAGGGCTCCGCAGAACCTCTCAGGGCGTCTCAGGGTCAGGGCCGGTGGCCGGTCATGCGGGCCGCCGACGCGATCGTCGCGCGGGCCTCCTGTTCCGTGAGGCCCGTGTGGACCGCCGCGTCGATCAGCGGAGCCCGCAGGGCGCGGCCGATGCCGTTCTCGTAGGCGCGGCAGGCCGCCCAGAAGAGGCGGGTGTTGCGCTGACCCGCGTGGGCGGAGAGGACGAACTGGACCAGGCCCTGGCCGCGGTTGCCGACCGAGGGGTGGGTCGCGGGGTGCGGCGCGCGCGGCGGCGGGAGCAGGAGGCGGAGCAGGGACGGGGGACAGGGCGCGGGGACCAGGTGCTCGGTGCCGGGGGCGACGGCGTAGACGCCGTGGTCGGTGCGGGAGCCCGGACCGACCAGGTAGCCGCCGGCACCGCGGATGTCGATGCCGGGGGCGAGCCGGCCGGCCGAGTTGGGGACGACGGTGTCCGGCGGTCCGGTCAGCCAGAGGTGGCGGCCGCCGCTCGGGGTGAGGACGACGACCGTGGGCGGGATGGTGAACAGGTGCCGCAGGGCCAGTTCCCGCAGGGCGCCCGTGGCGTCCGTGCCGCCCTTCACGTCCAGGTCGACGCCGATCAGACGGTGCGGGGGCAGCCCGCAGGCGATGCCGTAGCCGGTCGCCCAGGGCGCCGCGGCGAACAGTTCGCGGATGCGGGTCGGGTCGGTGGTGGCGTCGTACACCCCGTGGCCGGGGCGGCCGCACTCGCCGTGGCAGGGCGGCGGCGCGGCGTCGGGGTCGAGGCGGTGGGGGGAGCGCAGGGCGGGGAGCTTGGTGCGGGACAGGGGGATGACGGCCAGGCCGCGCTCGGCGGCTGACAGGGCGTGTGCGAGGGCCAGCGTCGTGGCCTGCCGATCGGTGGTGGCCATGCATCTATTTTCGTACGCGCGTTCGAAAAAAGGAAGGGGGTGCCGGTGTGACACGCCGGTGGCGGTGGCGGGGGCGCGGATCGGGAGCGGAACGGTTTTTCCCTTGGAGGGCTTGATGTGGGGTGTTGTCCCGAGTGGTCACGACTGGGGTGAGAGTCAACCAAAGATGGTGAAAGGGGTTTATCGACTTGTCATCACGCTTGAGGGCGAATAAGGGCTTCCGGGGTGGTTCGCCGGGGATTCGGTGGGCAACTCTGGTCTCGCGACGTCGAAGACAACCACCGGGGCGGTCGGCCAACTGCCCGGGAAAAAGGCTTACTTGACGAACGTCCGGCACAGCCGGGCTCTGAGAGGAAACAACATGGCAAGCATCCGTACCGCCCGCGTTCTCGCCGCCGTCTCCGCCCTCCCGCTCGCCGCCGCCCTTTTCGCCGGTGTCGCGACAGCGGACAACGGTGCGATCGCGGACCACGGATCGAGCGCCAACGCCGGCACGGCGGGCATCATCGGCAGCGGGGTCGGCCACAACAACAACGGCAACTCCTCCACCACCCAGCAGAACGCGGTGGGCAACGGCGCCTCGAACCAGAGCAACACCGCTCAGGTCAACGGCTCCGCGTGGACCGCGCTCCAGCAGGGCAACGACAACGTCGCCGTCCACTTCACCCGGCTGTGGTAAGCCCCGCCTGAGCCCTGGTGGGGTGTGGTCTGTGGGGATGGGCAGTGCGTCCGCGCGGCGGTGCTTCGGCGCCGCCGCGCAGGCGTTTCCGGCTGCTTCCGGCACTCCCCCTAGGCCTCTTGTCGCCCACGCCCCCTCCTGTCTCCCCTGCCGCCCCTCCTGCCGTCCCCTTTCTCTGCCTGCCGCCCCTCCTGCCGTCCCCTTTCTCTGCCTGCCGCCCCTCCTGCCGCCCCCTTTCGCTGCCCGCCGCCCCTCCTGCCGCCCTCTTTCGACCTTGACAGCCAGCCGCATCTGACGGACAGTCAGAAACCATGCATCTGGCTCCCACCGAACGCCAGCAGCGGCTGCGCGCCGAACTGCGCGCCTACTTCCGGTCCTTGATCCCGCCCCCCGCCCCCGAGGACCCCGCCGACCGCCGCGCCCTGCTGCGCCGCATCGGCGCGGACGGCCTGCTCGGCCTCGGCTGGCCCGTCGAGTACGGCGGCCAAGGGCGGGGTGCGGACGAGCAGTTCGTGTTCTTCGACGAGGCGTACCGGGCCGGCGCCCCCGTCTCGATGGTCACCCTGAACACGGTCGGGCCGACGCTGATGAAGTACGGCAGCGCGGCGCAGAAGGCCCGCTTCCTGCCCGGCATCCTCCGCGGCGACCTGGTCTTCGCCATCGGCTACAGCGAACCCTCGGCGGGCACCGACCTGGCCGCGCTTCGCACCCGGGCGGTGCGGAACGGCGACGGCTGGCGGATCGACGGGCAGAAGATCTTCACCTCGGGCGCCCAGCACGCCGACTGGATCTGGCTGGCCTGCCGCACCGATCCCGAGGCGCCCAGGCACCGCGGCATCTCGATCCTTCTCGTCCCCACGGACGCGCCCGGGTTCTCCTGGACGCCGATCGAGACCGTGGGCGGGCAGATCACGACGGCGACGTACTACGACGGCGTCCACGTCCCCGCCGACAGCCTCGTCGGCGCCGAGCACGACGGCTGGTCGCTCATCACCAACCAGCTCAACCACGAGCGGGTCGCCCTCGCCGCGACCGGCATGCAGGCCGAGGACTTCTACGCGGCCGCGCTCACCGCCTCCCGCACCCCCGATCCGGTGACCGGTCGGCGCCGCATTGACGAGCCGTGGATTCGTTCTCGGCTGGCCGAGGCGCATGCCCGACTTGCGGCGAACCGCCTGCTCAGCTGGCGTCTGGTGGGGGACGCGGGGGCGGGCCGGGTGGCTCCCGCGGAGGCCAGCGGGGTGAAGTTCGCGGGAACGGAATCGGCAGTCGCGACGTATCGCATGTGTCAGGAGATCGTCGGCGAGGCGGCATGGGTCCGGTCCGGTTCGCCGGGAGTCTTCGGGGACGGCGAGCTGGAGCGGCTCAACAGGGCGGCACAGATCAACACGTTCGGGGGCGGGGTGAGCGAGGTGCAGCGGGAGATCGTCGCGACGATGCGGCTCGGGATGCGGAGGGGTGGCCGTGGCCGGGGGGACTGACGAGCTGGGGGCGCGGCTCAAGGCGTACGAGGGGCAGCCGGCCTCCCGGGCGGGCATCGCCAAGGACCCCGTCAACCTGCCCATGATCCGGCACTGGTGCGAGGCGATGGGCGACACGAACCCGGCGTACGAGGGGCCGGACGCGATCGCCCCGCCCACCATGCTCCAGGCCTGGACGATGGGCGGCCTCTCCGGGAACACGGCACGCACCGGCGCGTACGACGAGATGTCCGCCCTGCTCGACGCGGCGGGCTGTGTCTCGATCGTCGCCACCGACTGCGAGCAGGAGTACCTGCGCCCGCTGCGGCCGGGCGACGAGCCGGCCTTCGACACGGTGATCGAGTCGGTGTCCGCGCGGAAGACGACGAAGCTGGGCACGGGCTACTTCGTCACCACGCGCACGGACATCCGGGTCGGCGAGGAGCTGGTGGGCGTCCACCGTCTCCGCGTCCTCAAGTACGCGCCCGCGGGGCGGCCGGCCAAGGCTCCGCCGCGCCCCCGTCCGGTGGTCAACCGGGACAACGCCGGCTTCTGGGAGGGCGTGGCCGCGGAGCGGCTCCTCATCCAGCGGTGCACCGGCTGCGGCACCCTGCGCCACCCCTGGCTGCCGGGCTGCAACGCCTGCGGCTCCCTCGACTGGGACACCGTCGAGTCGTCCGGCGAGGGCACGGTCTGGTCGTACGTCGTGATGCACCACCCGCCCTTCCCGGCTTTCGACCCGCCGTACGCGGTCGGCCTGATCGAGCTCGCCGAAGGCGTGCGGATGGTGGGCAACGTGGTGGGGGTGCCGTACGACAAGGTGCGGATCGGGCTGCCGGTACGGGTGGAGTTCCGCCGCTACGAGGACGAGGGCGGGGCGTCGACCCTGCCCGTCTTCCGGGTGGCCGACACGCTCGGCAGCCTCGGCACGCTCGACGCTGCGGGGACTGCGGGGACTGCGGGGACTGCGGGGACTGCGGGGACTGCGGGGACTGCGGGGACTGCGGGGGTTGCCGGGGCTTCCAGCGCTTCCGGGGCTTCCGGCGCTCTCGGTGCGGAGGCCTGACGTGGACTTCACGCCCACCGAGGACCAGGCCGAGGCCCGTGATCTGGCCGCGCGGATCTTCGCCGACCTCGCCACCCACGAGCGGCTGCGGGCGGCCGGCACCGGCAGCGACCCGGAGCTGTGGAAGGCGCTGTGCGGTGCGGGACTGGTCGCCGCGGTCGCGGAGCTGGGCCTGCTGGGACTGGTGCTCCTGCTGGAGGAGCAGGGGCGTACCACGGCCCAGGTGCCGTACGCGGCGAGCTGTGTGTACGGGCAGCTGACGATCGCCGCGCACGGCACCGGCGACCAGCGGGCGCGGCTGCTGCCGGGGATCGGGGACGGGTCGGTGGTGGTGGCGGGGGCGTTCCCGGCCCAGCAGGGGGTGCGGCCCTCCGCGCGGGGCGGACTGAGCGGCACCGTCCCCGTGGTCCCGTGGCTGCGGGACGCCACCCACGCCCTGGTCGCGGACGCCGGCCGGCAACTGTGGCTGGTGCCGCTCGGCGTGGGCACCGGCACCGGCACCCGCATCGAGGAGGCCGAGCTGACCGCGCCCTGGTCGGCGGGGCGGCTCGTCCTCGACGAGGCCCCGGCCGAGGTCCTGGGCTCCGGTCCCGGCCCGGATTCCGGCCCCGACGTCTACGCCGACGTCCTGGCCACCGCCCGCACCGCCTTCGCCGGTCTCCAGGCGGGCGTCTGCGCGGGCTCCCTCGCCCGGGCCGTGGCCCACACCAACACCCGCGAGCAGTTCGGGCGCCCGCTCGCCACCCGGCAGGCCGTCCAGCTCCGGGCCGCCGACGCCCACATGGACATCGAGGCGATACGGGTGACGGCGTACGAGGCGGCCTGGCGGCGGGACGCCGGCCTGCCGTACGCCACGCACGCGCTGACCGCGGCCTGGTGGGCGTCCGAGGCCGGGCAGCGGGTCGTGCACACCGGGCAGCACCTGCACGGTGGCGCGGGTGCCGACGTCGGCCATCCCGTGCACCGGCACTTCCTGTGGGGCCGGCAACTGGACGCGTATCTGGGCAGCGGGAGCGAAGTGCTCCAGGAACTGGGGGAGTTGATCGAGAGTGGGAGTTGAGACGACCCGGCCGGGAGTGGGCACCGAGCTGCCGCCGCTGGAGATCCCGGTCACACGGACGCTGATCGTGGCGGGAGCGATCGCCTCCCGGGACTACCAGGACGTGCACCACGACGCCGAACTGGCCCGGCAGAAGGGCTCCCCGGACATCTTCATGAACATCCTGACGACGAACGGCCTGGTCGGCCGGTACGTCACCGATTACTTCGGCCCGACGGCCGAGCTCCGCAAGGTCGCCATCCGGCTCGGGGCGCCCAACTACCCGGGGGACACGATGGTGCTGACCGGCCGGATCGAGGAGCTGGACGACGAGCGGGGGACGGCTACGGTCCGGGTGGTCGGCGCCAACGGCCTCGGCAACCACGTGACCGGCACGGTGACCCTCACCTTCACCGAAGCCACGGTGACCGTCACCCTCACCGACGAGGCGGACTCATGAGCGTGCGGGGCCGGGACTCGCTCGGCGGGCGGGCGGCGGTCGTCGGCATCGGGGCGACCGAGTTCTCCAAGGACTCGGGGCGCAGCGAGCTGCGGCTGGCGGCGGAGGCGGTGCGGGCCGCGCTGGACGACGCGGGGCTGTCCCCGGCGGACGTGGACGGCATGGTGACGTTCACGATGGACACCAGCCCGGAGATCACCGTGGCGCAGGCCTGCGGGATCGGCGAGCTGTCCTTCTTCTCCCGCGTCCACTACGGCGGCGGCGCGGCCTGCGCGACCGTCCAGCAGGCGGCACTGGCGATCGCGGCCGGGGTCGCCGAGGTGGTGGTCTGCTACCGCGCCTTCAACGAGAGATCGGGCCGCCGCTTCGGCTCGGGGGTACAGCACCGGGAGCCGTCGGCGGAGGGCGCGGCGCTCGGCTGGGTGCTGCCGTTCGGCCTGCTCACCCCGGCGTCCTGGGTGGCGATGGCGGCGCAGCGCTACCTGCACACGTACGGGCTGACCCCGGAGGCGTTCGGGCAGGTGGCGGTGACCGGCCGCGCGTACGCGGCGACCAACCCGGCCGCCTGGTTCCACGGCCGCCCCATCACCCTCGCGGACCACGCGGCCTCCCGCTGGATCGTCGAGCCGCTCCGGCTCCTGGACTGCTGCCAGGAGACGGACGGCGGCCAGGCCCTCGTCGTCACGTCGGTGGAACGGGCCCGCGACCTGCCGCATCCGCCGGCGGTGATCGCGGCGGCCGCGCAGGGGGCCGGCCGGGCCCAGGAGCAGATGACCAGCTTCTACCGGGACGACCTGACCGGGCTGCCGGAGATGGGCGTGGTGGCCCGCCAGCTGTGGCGCACCAGCGGACTGGCCCCGGCGGACATCGACGTGGGGATCCTGTACGACCACTTCACCCCGTTCGTGCTGATGCAGCTGGAGGAGTTCGGGTTCTGCGGGCGGGGGGAGGCCGCGGACTTCGTGGCCGGGGCGCGGCTGCCGCTGAACACGCATGGAGGCCAGCTCGGGGAGGCCTACCTGCACGGGATGAACGGGGTGGCGGAGGGGGTGCGCCAGCTGCGCGGCACCGCCGTGAACCCCGTACCGGGCGCGGACCGGGTCCTGGTGACGGCCGGCACGGGCGTACCGACGTCCGGGCTGGTCCTGACCTCGGACGGGTGAGGCCGCCACCCCCTGGGGTCCGCCGGGGTCCCCCCGGGCCCTCCCCCTCAGGGGTAAACCCGCAGGAGTTCCACACCCGTACTCCACCTTCAGGAGGTGTGGGCAGCCTCACCCCTACAACCTGAGGGGGACCCGGCTTCGGGACCTGCGGCCGATCCGCGGTGACACCGCGCGCTCATAGCGTGGAGCCATGACCACACCCGTCTGCACCGGCGCTTCGGACGCCGCCGCTGTCTCGGCGCGGCAGACCCGCCCGTACGCCCGCCCCTCCTATCCGTCGTTCGCGTCGTACGTCAGGGCCCGCCAGCCCGTCCTGCTGCGCACCGCCCGGTCGCTGACCGCGAACCCGAGCGATGCCGAGGACCTCCTCCAGACCGCGCTCGCCAAGACCTACGTGGCCTGGGAGCGGATCGAGGACCACCGGGCCCTCGACGGCTATGTGCGCCGGGCCCTGCTCAACACCCGGACCTCGCAGTGGCGCAAGCGCCGGGTCGACGAGTTCGTCTGCGACGAGATGCCCGAGCCCGAGCCGGTGCCCGGTGAGGACGACCCGGCCGAACGGCAGGCGCTGCACGACGCGATGTGGCGGGCGATCACGAAACTCCCGGCGCGGCAGCGGGCGATGGTGGTGCTGCGGTACTACGAGGACCTGAGCGAGGTGCAGACGGCCGAGGTGCTCGGGGTCTCGGTGGGCACGGTGAAGTCGGCCGTGTCGCGTGCGCTGGGCAAGCTGCGCGAGGACCCGGAGCTGGACCTCGCACGCTGACCGGCCGGCCTTCGGCGCGTCCGGAACTGCCGGAGCGTCCCGGGGTGTTCGAAGCGTCCGAACGGGCTTTGTTGGCTTCCTCCTAGTGACATACCGCGCGGTATGTGAGCAGAATCAGCGCAGCCCCTTAGCCACCGAGTAGGCAATGTCGCCCCCGGGAGGACGCCGTGCTGAGCACCATGCAGGACGTACCGCTGCTGATCTCAAGGATCCTGACCCACGGGTCGGGGGTTCACGGCGCGTCACAGGTGATCACCTGGACCGGCGAGGGTGAGCCGCACCGCCGCAGCTTCGCCGAGATCGGCGACCGCGCCGCCCAGTTGGCGCACGCCCTGCGGGGCGACCTCGGGGTTCAGGGCGACGACCGCGTGGCCACCCTGATGTGGAACAACGCGGAGCACACCGAGGCGTACTTCGCGATCCCCTCCATGGGCGCGGTCCTGCACACCCTCAACCTCCGCCTGCCCGCCGAGCAGCTGGTCTGGATCGTCAACCACGCGGCGGACAAGGTCGTCCTCGTCAACGGCTCGCTGCTCCCGCTGATCGCGCCCCTGCTGTCCAAGCTGCCGACCGTCGAGCACCTCGTGGTCTCCGGTCCGGGCGACCGCTCCCTCCTCGCCGGCGCGACCGTGGCCGTGCACGAGTACGAGGAGCTCCTCGCGGGCAAGCCGACCGGCTACGACTGGCCGGAGCTCGACGAACGCCGGGCCGCCGCCATGTGCTACACCTCCGGCACCACCGGTGACCCCAAGGGGGTGGTGTACAGCCACCGTTCGATCTACCTGCACTCCCTGCAGGTCAACATGACCCAGTCGATGGGCCTGACCGACCAGGACACGTCCCTGGTCGTCGTGCCGCAGTTCCACGTCAACGCCTGGGGCCTGCCGCACGCCACCTTCATGACCGGCGTCAACCTGCTGATGCCGGACCGCTTCCTGCAGCCCGGCCCGCTCGCCGAGATGATCGAGCGCGAGCGCCCCACGCACGCGGCCGCGGTCCCCACCATCTGGCAGGGCCTGCTCGGCGAGCTCACCGCCCGCCCCCGGGACGTCTCCTCCCTCACCCAGGTCACCATCGGCGGCGCCGCCTGCCCGCCCTCCCTCATGACGGCCTTCGACAAGCTGGGCATGCGGGTCTGCCACGCCTGGGGCATGACGGAGACCTCGCCGCTCGGCACCGTCGCCCGTCCGCCGGCCCACGCGGTCGGCACCGCGGAGGAGTTCGCGTACCGCCTCACCCAAGGCCGGTTCCCGGCCAGTGTCGAGGCCCGGCTCAGCGGCCCCGGCGGCGAGCGCCTCCCCTGGGACGGCGAGTCGGCGGGCGAGCTGGAGGTGCGCGGCCCCTGGATCGCGGGCGCCTACTACAACGGTCCGGACGCCGAACCCCTGCGTCCCGAGGACAAGTTCAGCGAGGACGGCTGGCTGAAGACCGGCGACGTCGGCACCATCTCCCCGGACGGCTTCCTCACCCTCACCGACCGGGCGAAGGACGTCATCAAGTCCGGCGGCGAATGGATCTCCTCGGTCGAGCTGGAGAACGCGCTGATGTCCCACCCGGACGTCGCCGAGGCCGCGGTGGTGGCCGTACCGGACGAGAAGTGGGGCGAGCGCCCGCTGGCCACGGTCGTCCTGCGCGAGGGCTCCACGGCCACCTTCGAGACCCTGCGCATCTTCCTCGCCGAGGAGGGCAAGATCGCCAAGTGGCAGCTCCCCGAGCGCTGGACGGTGATCGAGGCGGTGCCGAAGACGAGCGTGGGCAAGTTCGACAAGAAGGTGCTCAGGAGGCGGTACGCCGAGGGGGAGCTGGACGTCACCAGCCTGTGAACGCCCGGCACTGAGGCGCCCCGAAAGGGGCGCGGGGAACTGCGCGACCAGCCACGGATCACCCGCGGCCGAAGGTCGGCAGTTCCCCGACCGGCGCTCTCAGTTCGTCCCGATCCTGGCCAGCAGATCAACGATCCGGCTCTGCACCTCGGCACTCGTCGACCGCTCCGCCAGGAACAGCACCGTCTCCCCCGACGCCAGCCGCGGCAGGTCCGCCTGGTCGACGGCCGCCGTGTAGACGACCAGCGGCGTCCGGTTCAGCTGCCCGTTCGCCCGCAGCCAGTCGATGATCCCGGCCTGTCGGCGGTGCACCTGCATCAGGTCCATCACCACCAGGTTCGGCCGCAGCTGCCCGGCCAGCGTCACCGCGTCCGCGTCGCTCGCCGCCCGCGCCACCTGCATCCCGCGCCGCTCCAGCGTCGAGGTCAGCGCGAGCGCGATCTCCGCGTGCTCCTCGATCAGCAGCACCCGCGGCGGATGCTGCTCGCTGTCCCGGGGCGCGAGCGCCTTCAGCAGGACGGCGGGATCGGCGCCGTACGCCGCCTCGCGCGTCGCCTGGCCGAGACCGGCCGTGACCATCACCGGCACCTCGGCCGCCACCGCCGCCTGCCGCAGCGACTGCAGCGCCGTCCGGGTGATCGGCCCGGTCAGCGGGTCCACGAACAGCGCCGCCGGGAACGCGGCGATCTGCGCGTCGACCTCCTCGCGGGAGTTCACGATCACCGGCCGGTAGCCGCGGTCGCTCAGCTCCTGCTGGGTGGTGACGTCCGGCGCGGGCCACACCAGCAGCCGGCGCGGGTTGTCCAGCGGCTCCGGGGGCAGCTCGTCGTCCAGCGGCTGCGGGCGCGGCAGGTCCGCGACCTCGACCGCCCCGCCCGGACCGTCCAGCGGCTCCGGACCCTCGGCGGCGTTCACGTCGGGGGCGCCTATCGCGTACGACCGTCCGCCGCCCTCGGTGGCACCCACCAGCCGGGACTGCCCGGCCGGCGACGGCTGCGGCGGCTGGGCGCCGACCGGCTGCTCGGCCGGCGGATGCGGCCGGGCGGACTGGGCGGGTCGGGCGGACTGTTCGGCCCCCGGCTGCTCCGCGGCCGCTCCCGGATCGGGGCGCGTGCCCAGCTTGCGGCGCCGGCCGTTGCCGCCCGGCTGGTGCGGGGGCGGGGTCGGCGTCGGCTGCTGCACCTGCGCGGCCTGCCGCGAGAACGGCACCCCCTGCCCCAGCGTCCGCACACTGAACGCCCGGCCCTGCGTGGAGTCCGGGTCGACCGGAGCCGGTGCGGCCGCTTCGGCGGGCAACGGCTGCGCGGCACGCGCCGGCTGGGCGGCGGCAGCGTTGTCGGCGCCCGGCCACTGCTGCGGTACGGGCGCCACCGGCGCGGCCTCCGCCGGCAGCGGCAGCGGCTGGGCGGGCACCGGCGCGGCTCCGGCGGCCGGGGCGGGCTGCCCCGGGGCGCGTGGAGCGGCAGCCGGCGGCTGCGGCTGGTTCTGCGGCGCCGCCTGGGCCGGTACGGCCGTGCCGGGGGCGCCTGCCGCCGGGGCGCCGGGGACTCCGGCCGGCGCGGCGACCTGGGCCGCCGCCGGTCCGGCCTGCGCCGGGACGCCCTGCGGCCGGCCGGGCTGGACGGGCACGCCCTGCGGCTGCACCGGCGGTACCGGCTGCGGTCCGGGAGCGGCCGCCTGCGCGGGCACCGGCGGTACCGCCGGGGTGTTCTCGGCCGGCGGCTGGCCCACCGCCCGCCGCCGGCGGCCGGTCGGCCCGTCGGTGGGGTGCGGCTGCGGCGGGGTGTGGTCCTCGGCCTGGCCGTGCGACACGGCGTCGTGCCGGCCCTCGTCGCCCGCCGCCTCCATGGCTTCCATCGCGTCGGCCGGGTCGATGGCGCGGTCGGCCTCCGCGGGCGGCAGCGCGAAGACCGGGCGGGGGCCCGCCTGCTGCTGCTCCGCCCGCTCGGCCGCGGCGGCCAGCGCCCGCCGCCGGCGCCCGCCGGACTGGCTCTCGTCGAACACCGGCTCGCCCGCCTGTCCGCCCGCCTGCCCGGACGGTGCCGAGGGCAGTGCGGGCGGCAGTGCCTGCCGCTCGTCGGGCTCGCGCCGGGCGCGCCGCCCCGACGTCGGCACGGGCACGGGTACGCCCTGCGGGGGAACGGTGCCGCCCAGCCCGGTACCCGAGGCAGCCGCCCCGGCACCCTGCTCGGCCGCCGTCACCACGGCGCCCTCGGCGACCCCCGGGCCGCCGCCGTCACCGTCGGCCGGACGTCCGCGCCGCCGTCCGGTACCGCCGGACGCCGGCTCCGCGCTCTCGATCGCCGCGGGTCCGCTCTCCGGGCCCGCCGCCTCGGCGGCACGCCTGCGCCGTCGTCCGGTCGGCGGGACCGGGGCCTCGCCCTCGCCGCCCGCCTCGCCGGGCGCGTCGCTCTCCAGGAAGGCGTCCACGGAGGGCCGCCGGGCCCGCCGCCGCCCACCGGCACCGGTCTCGTCGGTGGCCGCGACGAGCTCGACCTCGGCACCGGGCGGCGGGGGCACCGCGCCGGCGCCGCCCCCGATCGGCACCTCCAGCACGAACGCGCTGCCGCTCATGCCGGGCACCTCGTGGGTCTGCAGCACCCCGCCGTGGGCCCGCACGATCCCGCGCACGATCGGCTCGTGCACCGGGTCTCCCCCGGCGTAGGGACCGCGCACCTCGATCCGGACGACCTCGCCGCGCTGCGCCGCCGCGACCACGACGGTGTTGTCCATGTAGCCGCCCGCGGAGACGGGCGCGTTGCCGGTCGCGTCGACCCCGGCCACGTCCGCGACGAGATGCGCGAGCGCGACGGCGAGCCGCTGCGGGTCGACCTCGGCCTCGATGGGCGGCGCGTGCACGGCGAACTGCACCCGCCCGGGCCCGATCAGCTCCACCGCCCCGTCCACACCGGCGGCGACGACGGCGTCGAGCATGACCTTCGTGCGGTTGATGTCCTCCGACCCCGCGTCCAGCCGCTGGTAGCCGAGCACGTTGTCGATGAGCTGGGTGATCCGCGAGTAACCGGCCGAGAGATGGTGGAGCACCTGGTTGGCCTCGGGCCACAGCTGCCCGGCGTCGTCGGCGGCGAGCGCGGCCAGTTCCCGGCGCAACTCGTCGAGGGGGCCGCGCAGCGACTGCGCGAGCAGCGTCAGCAGCTGCTCGTGGCGCCCGGAGAGGGCCTCGTACCGGTCCTTCTCGCGCTCGCCGAGGGCCGCGTACCGGTCCTCGCCGGCCGCCAGTTCCTCGGCGTGCCGTTCGAGCAGCTCCTCGACCTCGGTGACGTGCTTCTGGCGCAGCGCGGTCAGGTCGGAGGCGTGCTCCTCGGAGAGCCGCTCCAGCTCCTCGGCGTGCGCCTTCTCCTGGGCGGTCTTCTCGTCGACGACCGAGTCGTAGGGCCGCCGGTCGGTGAAGGTCATCACGGCGCCGACCAGTTGGTCGCCGTCGCGCACCGGTGCGGTCGTCAGGTCGACCGGCACCTTCTTGTCGCCCTTGGCCCACAGCACCTGCCCGCGCACCCGGTGCTTGCGCCCGGAGCGCAGGGTGTCGGCGAGCGGCGACTCGGCGTACGGGAAGGGGGAGCCGTCGGCGCGCGAGTGCAGCACCAGGTTGTGCAGCTCCTTGCCGCCGAGCTCACCGGCCCGGTACCCCAGTATCTGGGCGGCGGCCGGGTTCACCAGGACGATCCGCCCGTCGGTGTCCGTCCCGACGACGCCCTCGCTCGCCGCCCGCAGGATCATCTCGGTCTGCCGCTGCGAGCGGGCCAGCTCGGCCTCGGTGTCGACGGTGCCGGTCAGGTCGCGGACGACGAGCATCAGCAGCTCGTCGCCGCTGTAGCCGTAACCGTCGTAGGCCTGCTGCCCGTTCTCCAGGTTGGCGCTGGTGACCTCGACCGGGAACTCGGTCCCGTCGGTGCGCCGGGCGACCATCCGGGTCGGCTTGGTCCGCCCCCGCGGGTCCATGTGATCGGGCCGCCGCATGGATCCCGGGATCAGCCGCGAGTCGAACTGGGGAAGCAGGTCGAGCAGCCCGCGTCCCACCAGCGCGGTGCCCGGGGTTTCGAAGGCCTCCAGGGCGATGGTGTTCGCGTTGACGACGGTGCCGTTGGCGTTGACCAGCACCAACGCATCCGGCAGCGCGTCCAGTATGGCTGCGAGGCGAGCAGCGCCTCGGGATGGCCTGCTGCTCACGAGACGCTTCCTCCCTGTTACCGCACCTTGCCGACCGCTCGGGCCATCTTGCCAACCGGCCCGCGGCGTGTCACGCGAGGGAGTCTAAAGGCACCGGTTGCGCTAGCGGCGCCGGATGAGAGGGAGGTCGCACGACGAAGTGACGGCGAACATGTGACCGACACGCCTCGGCTCCGCCATATCTTCGCGAGACATTTGCGCACCCGGGGCCGCGCCGTGAAACGCCTGTGCCCGCCCCTGGCGGCCGGGCCCGTCCGTCAGCCGGGATCACCCGGTGTGTCCGGACCGGGGAGCAGGGGCACCATCCGGTCCCAGCGGCCGATCTCGCAGCCGTTGCTGCGGTCGTACGTCGCGTCGACCGGGCGGCCGGCCCAGATCCCGGTGACACGGGCGGTGGCCGGGCCGCCGTAGAGCATGGTGCAGGCGGTGCCCGGGGCGACCGGCGCGAAGGTGTCCCGGCCCCAGCGGGTGTTCCGGTCCAGCACCCGGCAGGCCCCGGTCACGTCCGGGTGGCTGCCGGCGCCGGGGTGACAGGACAGCTCGTACGTCCCGTCCCGCCCGTCTCCGGCATGGCGCACGGTGACGGTGAGGTGGTCGCCCGCGGCGGCGGAGGCGGGCAGGGCGGGGACGGACCCGAGGACGGCGGCGACGGCCCCGAGGGCGCCCCGCACGGCGAAGTGCGACATGTCCTGCCCAACGCTCGTCCCGGCCGGACGTTGCGCGACGCCCCCGCCGGAGGGAAGGGCTTTGCCCTGCGGCCCGGCTGCCTAGTACCGTGGGAGCCGATTGGTGACAGCACGCTCGACTGTGTCATCATCTGCACGCACCACTCGCGCTCGCGCGGGCGGCTGTGCTGGAGGCGTCGCCTAGTCCGGTCTATGGCGCCGCACTGCTAATGCGGTTTGGGCCTTAAAGCCCATCGAGGGTTCAAATCCCTCCGCCTCCGCGCCTGACTCAGGGAGTCCAACCGTTTCGGTCTGGGCTCCCTGATTCGCGTTCACGGCCCCGCCGCCGCGAACCCCCCATGGCCGGAACCCGCCCGATACGGCGTTTCCGCAGCTCACAAGGGGTGCGGCTAACGGATTTCACATGGCGGCGGCAGTCATGTAATGTTCTTCCTGTCGCCGCGAGCGGGCCGGAAGGGCCGGGAGCGAGGACAGAAAAACAAAACAACAAGCACTCGTAGCTTAACGGATAGAGCATCTGACTACGGATCAGAAGGTTGCAGGTTCGAATCCTGCCGAGTGCACAGAGATCAAAGGCCCCGGATCACTCCGGGGCCTTTGTCGTTCCGGGGTGTACGGCAGCGAAGTGCGGGGCCGGGTCATCCCGGGGAGCCAAGAGCGCACGATGCTTCGCTGTGGCCGCCGGAGACGAAGGCGGCCCTCGGCAAGGTGATGATGCCGGTGGTTGTGGTTGTGCCGCCCGCCACCGCCCACCGGTGGCGGGCCGGCCGGTGAGGTGCGTCTTGGAGGCGGGGACCCGCCCCCCCCCTGCCGCAGCCCGTGCGGCTGCCCCGGAAGGAAGCGCGCGCATGCCCGTTGTCGTCGCCCGCCTGCATCCCGCGCCGGGTCAGATCCAGAAGGTGCTGGACGTCTACCGCGGGTTCGCCCCGGTGGTCCATCGGGAACCCGGCTGTGCGCTGTTGGCGCTGCACACCGACGGCGAGGACGTCTTCATCGTCGAGCACTGGCTCACCTCCAAGGACTTCCGGGCGCACGTGGCCGGCGCGAACCTCCGGCGGATCAGGAACGCGCTCGAGCCCCTCGTGGCCGCACCCACCGAGATCTGGCCGGTGGAGAGCGTCCCCCTCGGCGACCCCGACAAAGGCGTGATCCGGTAGCGACCCGCCGTCCGGGCTGTCGCGCCGTCACCGGAAACGTTTTGCCCAGGTGTGGTCGCCGTCATGGGTCAGACCGTCATGCGGCGGGGAAGGCTCATGGTGGCGCGGGGTCGAACCGCCGTCGACGCCACGTCGGGCCGCAGGACTTGAGGCCGGAGCCGATGAGATCAGGCCGCACCCGGGCCCACGGCCCCTGCGTGCTGGCCCTCGATTGATCCGTGTGCTTCCCTGAGACGAGAACTGAACAGCGCTACCTCTTCCGCAACTCGGCGTCCGGCGGCGCCGGTTGCGGCCCGACGCAGGTTGACATCCGCGGGGTTCGGAACACCGGCCGAGGTCCGCGGGGCGAGGAGCACGGGGGGTTCATGGAGACGTCAGGGACTGACGTGGAGATCGACTTCGACGTGGTGGACCTCAGCGGTTCCGCGACCCTGGATCTGGAGGAGCTGCCCAGCAACGCTCTGGGCAGGTCCATACGACGGGTCCGGCGGGACACTCTGGAGCATCGCGCGGTGGACGTGTCCATGTTCACTTCGGCGCTCTGATGGGTGCGTAGGCAGCGGGGGACCGCGTGGCAGGAGGTGGCACGTGCGTGATGCGAACCCCTTCGTCGAGTGGGTGGTCAAGGTTGCCCAGCCGTGCAATCTGGCATGCGACTACTGCTACGTGTACGAGATGGCCGATCGCAGCTGGCGGCACAAACCGACGGTCATGTCCCCCCGGACCGCGGATCAGCTGGCCCGTCGCATCGCCGAGCACGCCAGGCGTCACGCCCTGCCCCGGGTCCGGGTGACCCTGCACGGGGGCGAGCCCCTGCTCGCTGGCCTGCCGCGAATCGAACACCTGCTGGAAGTACTGGAGTTGGAGCTCCACGGCACGGCTGAGTGTGATATTTCCGTGCAGAGCAATGCGACACTCCTCAATCCCCTGTGGATGGACCTGTTCCGCCGACACGGGGTGTCGGTGGGCGTCAGTCTTGATGGCGGTCGCGAGGCCAACGACCGCCACAGGCGTGCCAGGAACGGGCGCGGCAGCCACGCCGCCGTCCAGAGGGGATTGGAACTGTTGAGGAGACCCGAGAACAAGGCGCTGTTCGCGGGTCTGCTCTGCACGGTGGACCTCGACAACGCGCCGCTCGACGTCTTCGAGTCCCTGCTCGCGTACGAGCCGCCTGCCGTCAACTTCCTGCTGCCGCACGCCACCTGGGAACACCCGCCGCCCGGCCACGACCCGGATCGCACACCGTATGCGAACTGGCTCCTGACGGTGTTCGAAAGGTGGTACACGGCACCGCGTCAGGAGACCGGGGTCCGCCTGTTCGAGGACCTCGTGGACCTCGCGCTCGGCGGTGAGGTGCGCTCGGAGAGCACGGGACTGGCCGACACGGACTTCCTGGTGGTCGAGAGCGACGGGACGATCGAGTTGTCCGACTCGCTGAAGGTCACACAGGAGGGCGGCGCGGCCACCGGTCTCGACATCTTCACCCACGACTTCGACACCGCCGCGCGGCACCCGGCCGTGGCCGACGCCCGCCGCGGTGGCCTGGCGGCGCTCGCCGACGTGTGCCGCGGCTGTGAGGTCGTGCGCCTGTGCGGCGGCGGACTGCGTGCCCACCGCTTCCGCCCGGACACCGGCTTCGCCAACGCCAGCGTGTACTGCGCCGACCTGCGCGTGCTCACCACCCGGATCCGGGACCGTGTCGTGGCCGACGCCGACGCCCTGCTCGGGAGCGTGTCGTGACGGCCCCGGCGACCCTGCGCATGACCGTCGGGGACTTCGCGGGCGTGGCGGCCTGCAGGCCGTCCCCGGCCGCCCTGCGGGTCCTGCGGGACGGCCAGGTCTCCCGGCGCCTGCTGATGCTGATGAGCGTCGCCGACACGGCCCGGAGCAGCAGGCCGGAGTTCTGGGAGTCCTGGGGAGCGGTGGCCTGGGAGCTGTGCCTGCGGGCCCGCGGCGCGGACGTCCGGGCTTTCGAGGACGTACTGCTCCATCCCCATGTCGGTGTCTGGCTGGGCCGTTGCCTGCGGGACCTGGACGACCCGCGTGCCGCCGTCCGCGCGAGCGCCGAGTGCGCCCGGCTGACCGGTCTGGCGGCCGCCGCCGCGTTACGGGCCGGGCTCCGCCCGCACCTCGCCCTTCCGGCACCGGACTCGCTGGTCTGGCTGCCCACGCTGGGCAGTGTCCGGCTGACCGAGGGCGCGCGGGAGGCCCGCCTGCGCGGAGACGTCCTGGACCTGGCCGGACGATCCGTGGCCCTGGTGGAGCGGGACGAACCCGCCCCCGGCGACCCGGCCCTGTGCGCACCGCGCCCCCTGACCGCCACGCCTCCGGGAGACGCGCCGCCGTTGTCGGTGGTCCTGGAGGACACGGATCCCTACCGGCACGCGCACCGCCATCCGGTGCTGCCCCGCCAGACGGCTGGGGAACTGCACGCCTGGCAGGTGTCGGTCGCCTCGGCGTGGGAGGTGGTGACGCGCCTCGTCCCGGAACGGGCGGCGGCCTGTGCCGCCCTGTGGACGGCGCTCGTGCCGCTGCGGCCGCCGTGGACCGGACGGGGGGTGAGTTCCTCGGCGCGGGAGGCCTACGGGGCGATCGCGGCCTCCTACACCGCCGATCCGGTACGGCTGGCCGAGACGGTGGTGCACGAGAGCGCGCACATCGCTTTCGGGGCCCTCGCCGATCTGGTCGATCTCGCGGATCCCGAGGACCGCACACTGCAGCAGGTCGGCTGGCGGGAGGACGCCCGCCCCGTCGGGTCCGTGCTCACCGGAACCCACGCCCACCTGGCGCTCCTGGAGTTCTGGAGCCGTCGCCACCGGGAACTGAGCGGCATGCAGGCCCGTGCCGCGCGGGCACGTCTGCACCATTACGGGCGGCAGGTCGCGGACGCCCTGGGGATTCTGCAGGTCCACCCCGCACTCACGCCCGTCGGTGCCCGCTTCGTCGCGAACATGGCGGACGAGGCGGCGCGCTGCGGCTTCCCGGTGCGTCCGCCACCCTCCCTGTGCCGCAGTGGTCCCCCACCCGTTCGGGTGGCGTCGCGGCAGGCGCCGGACCTGACGCGAAGGCGCGGACCTTCCTCCCCTGTACAGGGCGTGGCGGGCCCGGGCCGCGGCACGGCCGGGTGCGGTGGGAAGACGTCGGACGAAACGACACCGGGGGCGGGCTGATATATGAGGACGCGGTGGCACGGCGGAAACGCGACGGTGCGGCGGACAGCCGCGGCCGCGCAGCGAGCGGCGAGAACGCGTGGCCCGGGTGCATCACCAGATGTTCGCCATGTCCGCAACAAACATCGACGTGGTGCCGGTGGTGACGAGTCGCGCGGAGTGTCCCCCGCAACCACTCGGCCGATCCGCCGGTCCGGCCCGTCCCGGGACCGCGTTGTGCCTATGGAGCCATCATCGTGAGCCACTTCTACTTGAGTCACGTTCGCACCGTCGACGAGGAGTGGGTCGCGTCGTTCTTTCACGACCTCTGCCGGGTCGTGGCCCAGCGCACGGGACGCTCCCCGGAAGTCGTGGGGGTCCGTGGGAAGCCGCACTCGTCGGACGTGTCGGTGGAACTGCTGGGCCGCTCCACCGTCCTGGTCGTGCTGCACTCGCCCCGCTACTTCAGCCAGTCGTACTGCCGGGCCGAGCTGTCCTACTTCCAGCGGCGCCTCAACATGCAGCGGTCCAGGACCGGGCGCAGCGCGGACGCGGTCGTCCCCGTCATGTGGGAGCCCGACCCCGCGCACGCGCTGGAGGCCGTCCTCCCGTACCCGTCCCTCGGCGCGCGGTCCCAGGCCTACCGGCGTGACGGGCTGCTGCACCTGCTGCGGCTGAAGGCGCGCTACCGGTCCGACTACGAGGAGGTGCTGAGGGCCACCGCCGACCGCATCGTCGGAGCCGCGGAACAGCTTCCCGAGGTGCACGGATTCGATGCGGCCGGCAGCCATTCCCCTCTCGGCGCGCCGGTGCCCGTCGGCGGCCAGGCGGTGAGTTTCGTCGTGGCGTCCACGGCCGAGGACGACCTGCCCGAGGAGCGGCGCTCCAGCCAGTACTACGGGAAGACGGCCCTGGACTGGTCGCCCTACGCTCCGGGGGAGCACGAGGCACTCGTCTCGCTGGTGAAGAACACTGCCACCGCCCTGGACTTCACCGCGACCGTGCTGCCGCTGGACCAGGAGACCGTGGACCGGATCAGCGCGGAGGGGGATCCCGAGCAGCTCGTCGTGCTCCTCGTGGACGCCTGGGCGGCCATGCGCCGGGAGAAACGGCGGCTGCTGGCGGCCGTGGACGACCGCAGCCCCGATGCGACGACGGCGCTCGAACCCAGGTCCCGTGACGACACCGAGTCGCTCGAACAGACCGTCGCCCTCGACGAACTCCTGGACCGCACGCTCCCCCTGATGCGCGGGCAGCACAGCGAGTACGACCGCTGGGGGCTGCCGGACGCGGAGAGCTTCACCTCCTCCCTGCGCAAGGTCCTCATCCGCCTCCAGAACGAGGCGCTCAAGTCAGCGGAGTCCGTTCGGTCACCGGCAACGCCGGCCGAAGGTCTCCGCACGTTTCCCCTGCTCGGAAGGTATTCCTCATGACGTTCGACTCGGGTGACGCCGGCACCCGCGAGTCCGGCACGATCGTCACGTTCTACTCGTTCAAGGGCGGCACCGGCCGCACCATGGCCCTGGCGAACGTGGCCTGGATCCTGGCCAGCAACGGAAAACGCGTGCTGGCCATGGACTGGGACCTGGAGGCGCCGGGTCTGCACCGCTACTTCGCCCCCTTCCTGGGCGACCCAGAGCTCGACTCCACTCCCGGTCTCATCGACCTGATCCGCGGGTTCGACCTGGCCAGGCCGAGGCCGGTCGACGGCGACTACAGCCAGTACGCGAGGGTCGAGCGCTTCGCCTCGACCCTGTCACGGAGCTTCGACAGCGGCGGTTACGTCGACTTCGTCTCCCCGGGGCGGAAGACCCCCGAATACTCCGAGACGATCAACACGTACGACTGGAAGGGGTTCTACGACCGCCGTGGCGGTGCGGCATTCCTCCACGCCCTGCGCGAGGACATGCGCCGCAACTACGACTACGCCCTGATCGACAGCCGGACGGGCTGGAGCGACACGTCCGGCATAACGACGATGGTCATGCCGGACGTGCTGGTCGACTGCTTCACGCTGAACACCCAGTCGGTGGACGGCAGCGCCAGCGTGGCCGCGGACGTCCGGCGCACGGTCCCGCACGTCAAGATCCTCCCCGTGCCCATGCGGGTGGAGGACGCCGAGCAGGAGAAGCTCGTGATCAGCCGGGGCCATGCCCGCCAGCGCTTCCAGGAGTTCCTGAAGGACACGCCACGGGCGGCGGACCCCGACGGCTACTGGGGCGCGGTGGAGATCCCCTACAAGCCGTTCTTCGCCTACGAGGAGGTGCTGGCCACCGTCGCGGACACACCTCGCCAGCCTGCCTCCCTGCTGGGCGCCTACGAACGCCTCACCTCGGTGATCACGGACGGTCAGGTGACGGCCCTGCGGCCGGTCGAGGAGCCGGTGCGCAGGCAGCTGCTCGCCCGCTTCCAGCGGGTACCGGTACCCGGCGGCCGCCTCGTGCCCCGGGTGCGGGTCGACTACGCGCTGCGCGACGGCGCCTGGGCGGAGTGGATCGCGGCCCAGCTGCAGGCCGCGGGGATCTCCGTGGCGCTGCGCGGAAGCAGCCCGTCCGTGCCGCTGTCCAGCGCTCCGCCGGAGGGAGCCGACGTGGTCGTCGCGCTGCTCTCACCGGACTTCGCGACCACACCGGTCGCGGACGAGGTACGCGTCCTGGCGGCGGCCCCCGAAGGGCCCAGGATCATAGGTCTGCGCACCCGGGAGCACACGCCGGAGCCGGCGCTGCGCGGGTTGCCGGGATTCACACTGGTGGACCAGTCCGCCACGCAGGTGCTCAGCAGGTTCTTCGGCCTGCTCGAACTCGAAACGCGGATCCCCGCCGTCAGCGGGGACCTCACCTATCCTGGCCTGGCCCCCCGGATCTTCAACGTACCGCGCCGCAACAACGCCTTCACCGGCCGCGACGTACAGCTGGACCGGCTGCGGTCCGAACTGAACGCCGAGTCGCTGCGTCCGGACACGCCGGTGGGCAGGGTGTTCCTCTATGGGCTCGGCGGGATCGGAAAGACCCAGATCGCGCAGGAATACGTCCACAGGTACGGTTCCCAGTACGACCTCGTGCACTGGGTTCCGGCCGAACAGCCCAACCGGATCCCTCAGCTTCTCGCGGAACTCGGGCTGGAGCTGGGAATTCCCGGCGACACGGTCGACGAACGCGCGCAGGCAACCGTGACGGCGCTTAAGAATGGCGATCACGGTCGTTGGTTGCTGGTTTTCGACAACATCACCGAAAGCCAGGACACGAACGGAGAGACCCGGGACGAGGGAGACACGACAGTGGAGCGGTACCTTCCAGCCGAGGGGCCGGGACATGTCATCCTCACTGCCCGGCGTTCGCCCCACGAGGAGAACCAGATCGCGGTGGAGGTCGACGCCTTCAACAGGTCCGAGAGCATCGCCCTGCTGCGCCGCAGGGTGGACGGACTCTCCGCGCGGGACGCCGACCGGATCGCCGAGACGCTCGGCGACTTCCCGATGGCCATGGAACTCGCGGCGGCCTGGCTGCGGCAGACGGCCATGCCCCTGGACACCTACCTCGAACAGGTCAACAGCCGGGTCAGCACGGTGCTGAGCGGCACCGGCGGCACCGGCGGCAGCGGTGACAGCCAGCAGGAGTCCCTCCTGGCGGTCTGGCGGCTGACCGTCGACCGGCTCGGCAACGAGCGGCCCGCGGCGGTGCGGCTCCTCGAACTCTGCTCCTTTCTCTCGCCGGAGCCGATCGCGCACTCCCTCCTCTACAGCGACGCCATGCGCAACCGGCTCGCCGAGGAGACCGGCGACGAATCCGTGCTCGACCCCATGGTGATGGGGTACCTGATCCGCGACCTCGGACGGTACGCGCTGGCCACGGTGGACCAGCAGAGCGGCTCCATCCAGGTCCACCGACTGGTCCAGGCCGCGGTGCGCGAATGGCTGGGCGAGGACCCCGAGCGCGAGGAACGGACACGACGCCAGGCACAACTCGTGCTGGCGGGAGCGCTGCCCTCGGCCTCCTTCCAGGAGGACAGTGCCACGGTCCGGCAGCGCTTCGCGGAGCTGCTGCCCCACCTGGAACCCTCCGAAGCGCTGTCCAACACCGACGCGCGGGTGTGCGAGTGGGTCATCCGCCAGGTCCGCAACCAGTGGCGCATCGGCGACCACCGGGCCGCCGCCGCGCTGGGGCAGAAGGCACTCAACGCCTGGACGGAGTCCCTCGGCGCGGACCACCACCTCCGGCTGCGGCTCGCGGCCCAGGTGGCCAACCCACTGCGCTCCCTCGGCCGTTACCAGGAGGCCCACGACGTGGATGCCGACACCCTGCGGCGTCAGCGCGAGCAGCTCGGCCCCGACGACGGCTACAGCCTGGTCACCGCCCGCAACTACGCCGCCGACCTGCGCGGTCTGGGCCGTTACCAGGAGGCGTACGACGAGGACCGGCGGACCTATGAGCTCTACCTCAGCAGTCCGCACTTCGGCCCCGACAACGAGGAGACCCTCCGGGCGGCGAACAACCTCGGTGTCTCCCTCAACCTCGCGGGCCGTCCCGGCGAAGCCCTGGACCGTGCGACCGAGACCTACCAGAAGTCCCGGCAGACACTCGGGCTCCAGCGGCCACTCACCTGGGCCTTCGCCGGAAGCGTCGCGTTGGACCGCCGGGAGACGGGCGACTACCAGGGCTCCCTCGACCTGCTCATCGAGATCCGTAAACGGTTCGTCGGCATCCAGAAGGACGAGAAGTCCAACGACGTGCTGGGCACGGACGCGTCCCTCGCGGTGACCCAGCGCCGTCTCGGCAACTACGCCGAGGCGGAGGCCCTGACGCGTTCCACCCTGAACGTGTACCGGCAGCGCTACGGCGAGGCGCACCCCGACACCATGTCGTGCACGGCCAATCTCGCCTGTGACCTGCTCGCCCTGTCACTGCTGGATCCGGTCCGCGGATCGGAGGCGGTGGAGCTCGGGAAGCAGAACTTCGAGCGTTACCGCGAGCGGCTCGGCGACGACCACCCGTTCACCCTGTCGGCCGCGACCAACCTGGTCGCCATCCTCAGGAACAGCGGAGAGACCGAGCGCGCGATGGACCTCGCCGACGAGACGCTCCCGCTGCTCGTCGAGCGGCTGGGCCCCGCCCACCCGGCCACCGTCGCCTGCCGCGCCAACCGGGCCGGCGTGCTGTCGGCGCTGGGCCGGTACGACGAGGCGCTGGCCCAGGACGAGGAAGTCCACGAGGCCTATCGCGAGCTCTACCGCGATCATCACCCGCGGGTGCTCTGCGCGGAGTACAACGTCGTCCTGGACCGCAGCCTGGCGGGCCACGACGACACCTTCCCCGGTGTCCGCGAGGCCGCGCTGGCTGCCGAACGCGAGTTCGGGCCGGGTCATCCCCTGGTCCGGGTGATGAACGACCGGAAGCGGATCGACTTCGACCTGGAGATGCCGCCGATCTGAGCCTGGCCGTGCCGTGGCCGCCCCGGGGTCCGTGCGGGGCGGCCACGGCACACCGCGTCAGTTGTGCAGAGTCGTCCCGTACCTGCGCACGAACCGGCGCACCGTGCGGTTCATCTCCTCCTCCCGCCAGGCGGGCAGGCCCTCCAGCCGGGTGAGCGCCCCGGTGGCGCCGAGCAGCTCCCCGTCGACTACGAACAGAAACAGCAGTCCCACCGGGTACGCCGTGTCGAGCGCCCTGACCAGGTCGGCGTCCGGGGGATGGGGGACGATCACGACGACCGGGCCGAAGTCGTGCTCGTGCTCGCGCAGCGTCTCCTCGTCGTGGATGTCGAACTCCTCCAGCAGTTCCTCTCCGATGCGCTGCACCAGATCGCCCAGGACGCCGCCGCCCGCGGTGAGGGCGACGACGAAGTGGTCCCAGGGCAGCGGTTGTTCGCTGGCCCGGTGGATGTAGCGGCGTGCCGTGTCCGTGGAGAGCGCGGGCAGCACCGCGACCCTGGGGGAACCGGCGCCGAGCACCCCGCGCATCCGGTCCGCCTCGGCCGCGGGCACCCGGGCGTGGGTCACGCTCAGCTGGATGAGCTCCCGTGAGGCGTCCGGGCCGGACAGGGGCAGCAGCTCGGTGAGGGCGAGGCGCAGCGGGTCGGTCTCGGGCTCGCTCGGCCGTTCGGCCAGGAGACCCGAGGCGAGCCGGTGGCGCATCAGCGGGGACAGCGTCTCGACCGGAACCCCCAGCGTCGCGCCGGCCCGGCCCAGGCTCTGCGCATCCACCTCCCGCAGGTGGTGGACCACCCGGTGGTGCACCTTCGCCCCGATCAGGTCGGCGCGCATCAGATCGAGCTGCGGCCTGATGTCGCGGCGTACGGATTCGATGCCGTCCTTTCCCGGCCACTCCACGGTCTGCCGTCTGCTCGGGCTGAGCGACCCCAGACCGCTCTTCTCCAGTGCCTCCAGGGTCACTTCCGGGAGCATCAGCAGGATCACCGGGAAACCGTCGTGCCGGTTGCGCAGTTCCGCCATGGCCAGCTCGTTCTGCACGTGCTCGGATCTCAGGGCATGGCTGGACACGATCAGGAGCATGCCGTGGGCGCGGCCCATGCCGTCGGAGATGGCCTCCATCCAGTCCTGTCCCGGCACCAGGGACTCCCGGTCGACGATGATCGGTTCGCAGCCCTCCTGGTAGAGCAGTTCCTCCAGGGCGCGGCGGGCCGGCCAGCAGTTGCAGGTGCAGCCCGGCGGTTCGCTGCGGCTGAGGAATACATGGGGACCGGGCATGGGACTCCTCGTAGGGACCGTGACGTGTCAGGGAGCGGAGGGGGCGAAGGGGTCCGTGGCCCCGTGCGGCGGCGGGTGGGCGGCGGTGCGGATCCGGAACCAGCGGGTGCGGCCCGCGTCGAGTGCGACGGTGACCAGGCCGTCGGGATCCGGCCGCAGGACGGGCGGCGGCGCGTCGGGCGGGTGGTCCGGGAGATCGTGGGCGATCTGGATCAGCTCGGTCCCGGCGGCGGCCGCCGGCAGCGGGACCCGAACGGTGACCGGCGCGTGGGCCGTGCTGGTCAGACAGAGGACGGCCTGCCCCGCGTGGTCCCGGCGAACGGCGGTCACCCGCGTGGAGCCGGTCGGCGGTCGCTCCACTCCGCCGTATCGCAGGGCCAGCTGTGCGGCACGGGCCGCGAGCAGCGGGGCCGGTGTCGCGGTCGCCGGGTCTGCCGGTGCCAGGACCGAGGCGGGCACCTCCCGGCAGCCCGGCAGGGCCAGGAGCAGGCAGGCCTGCGGATGGGGGAGCCCGTCCGGGAGGGACCAGCTGCCGTCGGGCACGCTCGGGGCGGCCGCGGACTCCGGGGGCGCGGTCAGGGTGAGGTGGCCGGGGCCGAGGGCGAGCCGGGGGGCGCCCGTCGTGACGACCGCCGCCTGCGGGTAGGCGTCCAGCAGGTGGCGCAGGCGGACGAGCAGGGACGCCGGCCACCGGTCCGGGGCGCTGAGCCGGAGCCCGTCGACCGCTGCCTCCAGCAGGTCGTGGGCGCGGCCGAGCAGTTCGCCGTGCGGGGTGTTCTCGCCGGGCGGCGCCAGTTCCACCAGGACGCGCAGCCCCTGGTCGCGGGCCTCCGCCAGCAGGGTGGCGAACTCCGCCGAGTCCGGTGGCAGGGAGGCGGGCAGACAGACGTGCCCGACGCCCCGGCGCCGGACGCCGGCCGGCAGCCCGGCCCCGCCCTCCGGCAGCACCACCCCGACGCTGTCCCGGAGCCAGCCGGGTCCAGCCCCCTCGGGCGGTGCGGGCACGGGCCCCGGAGTGAGCAGATGCGTGCGGCCGTCCTCCGCGCGGATCTCCACCTCGCCGCCGTGCCCCGACACCAGCAGCAGCCCGCCCGGCGCCGCATGGACCTCCCGCACCCGGAAGGGCATCGGCACCGCCGTGACCGGCCCGCCCCCAGGCCAGGCCAGCCGCAACAAGCGGTCCCCGCCGTCCGCGGCCACGACCAGTCCGGCGTCGCCGGCCGGCGCGAGCGAGGACGCCGACGCCGGCAACGTGCCCAGCGGGACGACCACACCGGCCGCCGCCTCCACCCCGTACACCCGCCCGTCCGCACAGCCCCAGACCACCGCCCCCGACCACGGATCGCCGCACAGAGCCGTGACCGCGCCCCCGGGAGCCTGCTGCCGCCGTCCGGGACCGGTGGCCGGGCCGCCGGCCAGGTCGTGCACCGTCACCCCGCCGTGCGCGTCGGCCACGGCCACCAGGCCGGCCCGGACCGAGGCCCACAGGCGCACCACCGGAGCGGGATGCGACAGCGTGCCCAGCCTCCGGCCGGGGTCCCCGCCGTCGACGAGGAGGACGTCGCTCCCGGTGGCCAGGCACAGCACGCCGCGCTCCCGGGTCCGGGACCAGCCCACGGCCGTCGGCTGCTCGGACAGCGGGTGCAGGACGGCCTCGGCCGTGCCGTCCACGGCCGACGTCACCACGTGCAGCCCCTTGGCGCTCACCACGGCCGTGGCCGCGGGCCCCGCGTCGGCGACCGCCAGCAGTCGCGGCTGCTCGGGCAGGTCCACCGAGAGCACGGACTCGCCGTCGTCGACGCGCAGTGCGGTCCGGCCGTCCGCGGTCGTCGCGGCCGCCGCCCGCCGACCCGCCCGCGCGCACAGCAGCGTGCCGCCCAGTTCCGCCTGCGCGGCCAGGAGCGTGCCGTCCACGTGCACCTCGGCGGCGACGCTGACGCCCAGGGCGGTGTATTCGCCGTCGTACAGGTCCAGTTCGTGCCACCGGGTGCCGGGCAGCGCGCCGCGCAGCCGCAGTTGTACGCGGCCCGCCCCGCTCGCTCCGCAGATCAGGGCGTCCGGCTCCGGGGGCCGGCTCAGCACCAGACCCTGAGCCGAGGCCCGGACGCCGATGTCCACCTCGGTGTGGACCAGTGCCCGTACCGTCCGTACCTCGTCGGCGGTGGCCCGGGTGAGCAGGGCACGCGGCGGCTCCATGCCCAGCCGTTCCGCCGCCATCACCTGGAGCTGCCAGGCCGGCAGGGACTCCCGTACGGCTTCCGGCAGCCGGGGCAGGAAGCGCAGGATCCAGCGACTGGCCTCGGCCGCCGCCACACCCTCGGCGAGCACCTGCCGGAAGAGCGGGGTCAGGGTCCGTTCGACCTCTGCCTCGGCGGGCGGCGGGCCGATCGTCGCCGACCACAGCAGTTCCTCGAAACCGCGGACCAGGGGCGGTGCGCAGCGGTGAGCGGCGAGGGTGAAGTCGCGGACCGAACCGAGCAGCTCCAGGTCATCGTCGTACAGCTCCCGGCGCAGTTCCGCGCTGACCTCCGGGTACAGCACCAGCGCGCGGCTGTCGGCGGCCTCCACCAGCGGGGAGAAGTACAGCCTGGCCTCCAGTCCGGCGCTGCTGTCCGGGGCGAAGCGGAGCCGGGCGCTTCTGAGGAAGTACGGCTCCGCCTGCGCGGCCAGGCACAGTGATCGGGCCAGCCGGACCACGGCGGGCCGGTGCCGGCGCTCCTCCGCTATCAGCTGGGAGGCGGTGCGCTCGGGCGCCGCCGTCATCGCCGCCTCGCCCGGCGCGGGTCCCGGCGGGCCGCGGTCTGCGCGAGCCGCACGGACACCCGGCGGTCCAGCGGAACCAGCGCGACCGTCCGCCGCACGGCCGCCGGGTACTCCTCGGCGGGATAGGGCGTCAGGCAGACGACGGGGTTGCCCGCCTCCCACAGCCGACGCAGGTACGGCAGCCAGTTCGCCGGCGGGGAGTGGTGGCGGCCCGGTGCGGGCGGTCGCAGGTGCCCGAGGTCGGAGAGCAGGAGCACCGGCTGCCCGTACGGTGGCACCGGGTGGGGTTCCCAGGTGCGTCCCCGGTCGCGGCTGACGCCCTGGGCGATGCGCAGGTCCAGCACGCGCAGGCCGCCCGGCGGCAGGATGCTGCCCGCGAGCCGGGTGATCCACTCCTGGTCGTGCCGGAACGGCCGCATCGACTCGCCGCGGTCGATCAGCAGCAGTGCGCCGGCCCGGGTGGTGGCCCGCTGCCGGTAGGGCACCCGTGGCCGGCCCGTCTGACCACCCGCGAGACCGCGCACGACCAGGTCCACCAGCCGGGGGTGGTCGACCGCGCGTCCGGTGGTGCGGGTGCCGGCCAGCGCGAGGAAGACGGCCCGCTCGGTCCGCGGGTCCCAGGGCGAGGCGGGCGGTGGCAGGGCCGTCGGCCAGGACACGTCGAACGCCTCGGGGTGGGCGAGGAGTTGCCCGGCGCTGTCGTCCGGGGGATCGGGCAGACCGGTCTCGCGCCACTGTGGCCGGTCCGGCTCCCGACCCGGTGCCGGTCGCGCGGCACCGACCAGCAGCAGCGAACCGCCGGTGGCCGACCGGGTGTCCGGGCCGGGGACCTGCTCGGGCGGGACCGGGGTCCGGCGGTACGGGTCGGGACCGGCGGCGTCCCCCGCACCGGGGCCGGGCGGGGTGCCCGCGCCGCGGGCGCGGGCCGGGGATCCGGTGCCGGGCCCCGGGCGGACCGCGCCGCCCGTTGTCCCCTCGCCCCGGAACGGCCGCACCGGATCCGCGGCGCGGCGGGCGGGGTCGTCGGTGCCGGGGCCGTCGGTGGTCAGCGCCAGTCCCAGGGCCGCGGCCAGCGTGGTCAGGCCGTCGGTGTCGGACACCCCCAGGGCGCGGGCCGCCCGGAGCAGTTCTCCCAGGCGCGCCGGGCTTCGGCTCATGTGTAGGAGAAGGGGTCGGAGGAGCCCTTCGTCATGGCGAGGTCCGCGACCGCCCGCCACTCCGGCGATTCGACCGTCAGGCCCATCTGGCGGCAGGCTCGCAGGGTGTCCAGGAACTCGGCGGTGCTGGCCGCCGGCCGGGACGCCACCGACTCGTGCTCGAACATGTCGGCCAACTCCACGGTGAGCGCCTCGTCGTAGTCGTCTCCCATGTGCAACCGGGCGACCTCCAGCAGGTGTTCGCGGTCCGGCGCGTCCAGTCTCAGCAGGATGCAGCGGCGCAGGAAGGCGGCGGACAGCTCCCGTTCCTCGTTGCTCGTGATCACCACCAGAGGTGCGCCCGTGCCCTCGGCCGCGGTCACCGTGTGGCGGTCGGGGCCGACGAAACGGAGGTTGTTGAGCGGATCGAGAAGCGCGTCCGGGACATCGGGGTCGGCCTTGTCGATCTCGTCGATGAGGACTACCGCGGGCCGGGCGCGGAGCGCGGGCAGGCCCTCCTCGTCCACGGCCGGATCGAGCGCCTTCCACAGCGGGCCGGGCCGGAAGTATGCACGCGAGCCGGGGGCCTGGAGCAGGCCCTGTGTGGCGTCGTTGAGCTGGCGGAACGCCTCCTCGCGCCAGAGCAGGTCGTGCGGTTCGGTGCGGGCGGTGACCACCTCGGCGTAGTAGCGGAACCGCATCAGCCGTGCCACGTTCGGCGCGAGCGCCGACTTGCCCGAGCCGGGCGGCCCGAGCACGAGCAGCGGACGGCCGGACGCCAGAGCCACGTTGACGGCGAGGACGGTCCGGGCGTCGAAGAGGTAGACCTGCTCGTCGAGGCGGCCCGTGCCGCGCGCGGGCGTGCGGCCGGTCGGTGCAGGCCGGTAGGTCTCCTCGGCCGGGTCGAAAAGCTTGATCAAGCCCACTGCCCCCCATTGTCAGCCTGTGGCTCCGGCGCACCCCACCCGTTGCACTCTTCCCCTCGGGGCGTACGGCCACTACTCCGTCGACGAATATGGCCGACGGCGCGGTTCTCCCGGAGACGCCGAAACCGCCGAAGTATCCGCGGCGACCCCGGAGTCCGCGGAGTTGGCGGGAGGGTCCGCGGGTCCGGGAAGCCCTCGGGCGCGGAGCCGGCGCCGTATCCGGACCTCGGGCAGCGCCGCCGCCTCCGGCACCCCGGCCGTCGGCCGGACCGCAGCGTCGGCAGTCCTGACCGCCCCGGCCGCCCCGGTGGGCCGGATCCCCGGCCCGCCGGTCACCAGGTTCACCCGGCTCAGCCAGGGCGCCCGGCGCAGACCGGCCGGCACCGGCAGGTCCGGCCACGGATCGACGTCCAGGAACATGACCGCCGAGGACTCCAGCGCCGTCAGATCCCGCAGGTTCGGGCAGCGCAGCACGCGCAGCGACCGCAGCGACCGGCAGCCGCCCAGCTCGGGCAGGGCGGTGAGCGACGGGTCGTCCGCGAGGACCAGTGAGCGCAGTCCGGGCAGCCGCGGCAGCAGGGCGGCCAGCTCGTCCACAGGGCCGGTGCAGCGCAGCTCGGTCACGACGGTGTCCGTCCGGAGCAGGGCGCGCAGCTCGGCGGCCGACCGCGCGTCCGCCCGCCGTACGGCGGTCCGGGGCGGCGGGCTGCCGGCCGACAGCCGGCGCGGCGGACCGCCCGTCGGCGCGAGGACACTGCGCGGGGTGCCGGTGCCCGCCTCGGCGGCCCGCAACTCGGCGAGCAGGTCGCGTAGTTCGACGGAAGGGTGCCGGACGAGCAGCTCGTCGGGCTCCGCGCCGGGCGTGTGCGCCAGGTGCTGGGCCGCCAGGAAGGTCCTGACCTCGGGGCCGGGAAAGGCCACGGTGTCGGGTCCGGGCCGGAACACCACGCCTGCCCGGTCCGCGAGCGCGGCCAGCAGCCGTTCGGGCGAGGCGGCGTCCGAGGCACCGGGGTCGCGCAGCGCGCCGAGGGCGGTCCGCAGCGGGACGCGGGAGCTGTCCAGGCCGAGGGCGGCGACGGCCAGCAGGCCGGCGGCGGACCTCAGGACGCTGTCGGGGACCTGGTCGGCGGCGAGGCCGGGCACGGGCACGGAAGGGGAGGACGGCCCCGGCCAGCCCGGCTCCTCCCGCACCCGCCGCCACACCGCCGAGACGCCCGCGCGCAGCAGACGGTGCCGTGGAACCGGTCCTGGCCGGTCCGGACCACCCGCTGCCCGCAGCAGTGCCGTGGCGGCGGCCGGGCGGCTTGCGACCCCGAGGAGCAGCGGATCGGTGTCGATCCGCCGCAGCAGCGCGGTGAGGGCCCGCCGGTCGCCGGCGGACGTCGCCACGAGGGAGCCGAGCAGGGCGCGGACCCCGTCCGGGGGCAGTGGCCCAAGGCCGGTGACCCGGAAGGCGTCACCGAGCCGGGCCCAGGGCACTCCGGTGCCGTTCGTGGCGATGACGCAGGGCGCCTGAGGGTGGGCCTCTAGCAGGTGCAGGAGCCACTCCCACACGGCGGCGCGGTTGGCCACGGGCACCGCGTCGAGGTCGTCGACGGCGAGGAAGGCCTGCCCGGAGCGCAGCTGGCGGGCGGCCCAGCCGGCCGGCTCCTGCGGCGCCGCGAGCGGTGCGAGGGTCGGCACCAGCCCGTCCAGGCGGGGCAGCGCCCCCGACCGTGCCGACAGCACGAACGGTATCCGGCAGCCCCACGGCGGGCCGCCCGCGTCGGTCCGCCCCGGCGCCGTGTCGTCCAGTGCTCTCGCGGCCAGCCGCGCAAGTTCGGTGCTGTGCCCGGTCCCGGGCGGCCCGACGAGGAGGATCCGGCGTCCCAGCTCCGGCAGTGCGTCGGCGGACAGGGCGCCCTCCGCGGGCGGCCCGTCCTGCGCGGGCGGCGGGGCCGACCCGTCCGGAGCCGAGCTCCGGGTGGTCACGGGGCCGTGGCCGGTCAGGGTGCGGGGGACCGTCGTCGCGGGCAGGGCCGGGGCCACCTCCTTGCGGAACTGCTCGGTGAAGGCCGCGTCCTCCGCCGACAGCGCGTCGGGTGCCCGGTCGGCGGACCGGTCGTCCAGCTCGGGTGCGGGGGCCGCGGCTTCGGCCATCGCCGTCATACGGGCCACGATCGCGTCGAGCACCCGGTCCAGGGCCGCGCGATACCGGGGGGCCTGCATGGTCAGCAGCGCCAGCCCGAGCGAGCGGTACTCGGGCAACCGGTCCGCGGAGAGCACGTCGGCCGTCGCGACCGGCTCCGGCAGCCGCCGGTCGACCGGCTCCCACACCAGGGACAGGGCCGTCTGCGGGGTGACTCCGGTACGGGCCTGTCCCAGGCGCCGGCGCAGCGCCAGGACCGCCCAGTCGTGCTGGGCGGGACCCTCGTTGAAGTACGCCGGACTGCACAGGGCCAGTACGATGTCGGCCGTCCCGACGCCGTACGACCCGGCCCTGCCGTCCGGCGGGCCGGGCGGCGGGACCAGGCGGTGGAAACGCGGGCCGCCGGCGATTTCCAGACGCCGTCTCAGCTCGTCCAGAAATCTCGCGACCCAGGCCTCGTCCCTGCCGTGCGCATAGCTGACGGCATAGCGGTACCCGGGCACCATCTCATCCCCCGCTGTGTGGCTTGCGTACCTGCCTGGTCCTCAGTTTCGCACGGGACCCGCCAACCGGCCGTGGCACAATTCGGGCCATCAACTCCATTTTTTACAGGCTTTGTTGACAGAAAACAGGGTGATCGCCGTCGACAGCCCCCTCGGCCGCGACGAACTCGTGGCCCAGCTGAGTGCGTTGGGAGTCCGGCCCGGGGACACGCTGCTCGTGCACGCGTCCCTGAGTGCCGTCGGGCCGGTGCGGGGACGGGCGCGGACCGTCGCCGACTCCCTGCTGGAGACGCTGGGCCCGGACGGCACCCTCGTCGTCTACACGCAGACTCCGGACAACTCCGATCCCTCCCGCTGGCCCGTCACGCGCGGGTATGCCGTGCCCGCGCAGGAGTGGCCCCGGCTGCGCGCGACCCTGCCCGCCTTCGACCGTGAGCGGACCCCGAGCTTCCGGGTGGGTGTGCTGCCGGAGGAGGTCCGCACCCGCCCCGGGGCGCTGCGCAGCGGCCACCCGCAGAGTTCGTTCGCCGCGCTGGGCCCGGCCGCCGCGCGGATCACCGCCGGGCACGCCCTGGACTGCCACCTGGGCGAGGACTCCCCCCTCGCCCGACTCGAGGAGCTGGGCGCCCGCATCCTGCTGCTGGGCGTGGGCTACTCCGTCTGCACCGCCTTCCACCTGGCCGAGTATCGCGTGCCGGGCCGCGGCACCCGCCTGTACGGCTGTGCGGTCGCCGACGGCCCGGAAGGACGGCGCTGGCACCGCTACCGGGACGTGGACTTCGACGCGTCGGACTTCCCGGCGCTGGGCCGCTCCTACGCGTCGCTGCCGGAACGTCCGGTGGCCCGGGGCCGGGTGGGCGCCGCCGACTGCCTGCTGTTCGACCTCGCGCCGGCGGTGGCGTACGCGGAGAGGTGGCTGACCGGACACCGGCCGGGCGGCGGTGTCAGCAGGGTTCCGCCGGGTCGTTCCTGTTGAGTTTCTCCAGGTACTCGTGGGCGAGGGTGGTCGCGCGGGTGAACCAGTCGGTGAGGATCGCGAGTTCGTCGGGGGTGTAGTCGGCGAACAGTTCGGCGAGGCGGGCGTAGTGGCCGGCGTAGACCGCCTCGACGCGGGTGACGGCTTCCGGGACCGCGGCGACACGGACCCGGCGGCGGTCGTCGGGGTCGGCGCGGCGGGTGACGTATCCCGCGCGCTCCAGGCGGTTGAGGATGCCCGTCACCGCACCGGTCGTCACGTGGGCGCGGGCGGCCAGGTCGCCCGCGGTCAGCAGGGCGTCGCCCGCCTCCAGGACGAAGGCGAAGCAGGTGAGGTCCGTGACGCTCACCCCGAGCCGCCGGGCCAGTTCCTGCTGGCCGATCACATGGGCCGCGATGAGGTGGTCCATGGCGGACAGCGCCCGGGCCGGGTCCGCGGGCGGTCGCGGCTTGCCGTGCATGGTCGTTCCCGTTTCCCTGGAGATCCGCGGATTCCCTTAGTGCGTGAGAGGTATGGGGAGTAAATTTCTCACACGGTGAGGGATTCTAGTCGCCCTCGTCGGACTGGGTGTTTCCGCCGCCTATGAAGGGGAGACGGGTACGTGAGCCAACACGACGAAGGCCACACGGTGGCAGGGTGGACCGGTACCGCGATCGCGACCGTCGGGAGCGGTCTGCTGGGGCTGGGCGTGTGCGCCGTCTCGGCCGCCGCCCTGGTCGCGGGGCTCGCGGTGTGTGCCGTGAGCGTCCTGGTCACCTGGTCTCTGCATCTCGCGGGGTGGGGCAAGCCGCCGGGCCCGCGCCCCCGGGCGCAGTGGCCGCTGCGGGTACGGGACAACGGCGCCCGCGTCGGCCACCCCGGCTGCGTCTCGTGCCGGCTGGCGGGCCGGGGGCGGCGTACCGCGTCCGCGCTCCGTCCGGTGTCCGGCGCCGGCGAGGCCGAGCCGGCGACCGCGCAGGCGGGCGGCTGACCGGGCGGGGCGGAGGACGGCTGACCGGGCGGGGCCGAGGACGGCTGACCGGGCGGGCCGAGGACAACGGCCCGGCTGCCCCCGGGCCGTTGTCAGTGCCGCCCTCTACCCTCGCGAGTGATGGCACAGGTGTGGAGATGCTCGGGGCTGCGGTGGTCGGAGGACGGCCCCGTGCTGCGGTGGAGCGGCGGCCGGCGCAGTCCGCTCGGCCGGGGGAAGCGGGTGGCCTTCGGGGTCGCCGAAGGGGGTGTGCGGGAGTGCGTGGGGGCGCGCGGGCATGCCTGTCCGACCCGGGCACCCGTCTCGGGGCGGACCACCGGGGCCCGGTGCGAGGAGTGCGCGCGGCTGGACCGGGCGCACTCCGTGGCCGCGGACACCGTCCCCGACGACCCCCGGCCGTACCACGTGTATCTGGCGTGGTTCGGGCCCGGCATGGTCAAGGTGGGGATCACGGCGGTCGAGCGGGGCCCGGCGCGGCTGCTGGAGCAGGGGGCCGTGTGCTTCAGCTGGCTGGGCGCCGGGCCGCTGATGGCCGCCCGGCGGGCCGAGGAGCTGCTGCGGGCGGCGCTCCGGGTGCCGGACCGGATCCCGTACGGCGACAAGCGCGTCGTACGCGCCCTGCTGCCGGCGGACCGGGCCGAGCGGGCGGCCGAGGTCGAGGGACTGCACGCGCTCGCTGTCGCGCTCGGCGGCTGGCCCGAGTCGCTCGTCCCGGAGCCGTGCCAAGTCGTCGATCACATGGCGGTGTTCGGGCTGGACGGGGTGGCCGCCGCCGTCGGTGAGGTGGCCGAGCTGGTGCCGGGCGGCGTGGTGAGCGGCGAGCTGGTCGCGGCGGCCGGACCGGATCTGCATCTCGCCACCCGGCGCGGTGTCGTCGTCCTCGACACCCGCTTGCTGCCCGGGTGGGAACTGACCGCTGCCGGAGCCGGGGAGGAAGGCCGACTCCAGGTGCCGGTAAGGGAGTTCAAGGCCCCGCAGGCCGGCCTCTTCTGAGTACCGGCGGCCTCGCGGGAGGCCTCGCCGCGCGGGATCCGGGCTCGGTCGCTAGGCTCTCATCAGCGGCTCACCGGCAGTTCATGAACGGTCCGGGGCGTGGCCCGGACGGACATGATCCGCACAGCCCGGCGCGAGCGAGGTCACGAGTTCGGGCACGCGTGACGGGATTCCCAGGTGTTCCCTGAGAGGCGCCTGTGCGTTTCTCAGGGAAATCACAGATTTGTGAAAGCGTGTTCTCAGAGGACCCCGACAAGGTGTCCACCATGACCACGACCTCGCCCCAGGGGCGCACCGAACTGCTGAGGCCGGACGGGAGCCCCGTCCGAGTGCTGGTGGTGGACGACGAGCTGTCGATCACCGAACTCCTCTCCATGGCCCTGCGGTACGAGGGCTGGCAGATCAGGAGTGCGGGCGACGGCCAGGGCGCCATCCAGACCGCCCGGGAGTTCCGCCCCGACGCCGTCGTACTCGACATGATGCTGCCCGACATGGACGGCCTCACCGTGCTGGGGCGCCTGCGGCGCGAACTGCCGGACGTGCCGGTGCTGTTCCTGACGGCGAAGGACGCGGTCGAGGACCGGATCGCGGGCCTCACCGCGGGCGGCGACGACTACGTCACCAAACCCTTCAGCCTCGAAGAGGTCGTGGCCCGGCTGCGTGGGCTCATCCGCCGCGCCGGGGCGGCCGACCGGCGGTCCGACTCCGTGCTCGTCGTCGGTGACCTCACCCTGGACGAGGACAGCCACGAGGTCTCGCGGGCCGGGGAGTCGATCCACCTCACCGCCACCGAGTTCGAGCTGCTCCGCTTCCTGATGCGCAACCCGCGCCGGGTGCTCAGCAAGGCCCAGATCCTGGACCGGGTGTGGTCGTACGACTTCGGCGGTCAGGCCAACGTGGTCGAGCTCTACATCTCGTACCTGCGCAGGAAGATCGACGTCGGCCGGGAGCCGATGATCCACACCCGGCGTGGCGCCGGCTACCTCATCAAGCCAGCCGCGTCATGAGCGGGCGACGACGGCCGCGTACGCAGAAGCGCCGAGCGGGAAAACCGCGCACCCTGCGGACCCGGCTCGTCGTCGCGTCGGTGGTGCTGATCGCCGTGGTCTGCGCGGTGATCGGCACGGTGACGACGCTGGCACTGCGCTCTCACCTCTACGGCCAGCTGGACGACCGGTTGAGCGAGGTCGCCGCGCGTGTGGCACCCCGGGCGTTCGGGCCACCGAACGGGGTCAAGGACGGCGGCTCCAGGACGCCCGACCCGCGGCAGGGCGGACTGCACGTCATCACGCTCGAAGACTTCGTCAAGGGACCACAGCTGCCGGACGGCACGATCGCGGCGTCCGTCGTGAACGGCGACGTCACCGATTCCCGGGTCGGCGTGAAGTCCAAGACCCAGGCCACCTTCTCGATGAGTGCGAAGAGGCTGTCGCCGGCCCAGCAGCGGGCGCTCAACTCGGTTCCCCAGGACAACAGGCCGCACGCGATCGACGTACCCGGTCTGGGCAGCTACCTGGTCGCGTACGCCAGCAACGACAGCAACGCCTACTACGTCGCCATCCCCACCAAGGACGCCGACAGCACCATCAGCACACTGATCCTCGTGGAGATCAGTGTCACCGTCTCCGGCCTCATCGCCGCCACCCTCGCCGGTACCGTCATCGTCGGTGTCGCCACCCGCCCCCTGCGCCGGGTCGCCGCCACCGCCACCCGGGTCTCGGAACTCCCGCTGCACACCGGCGAGGTGAACCTCAGCGAGCGGGTACCGGACACCGAGTGCGACCCGCACACCGAGGTCGGCCAGGTCGGCTCCGCGCTCAACCGGATGCTCAACCACGTGCACGGCGCCCTGCACGCCCGCCAGCAGAGCGAGATGCGGGTACGGCAGTTCGTCGCCGACGCCAGTCACGAGCTGCGCACCCCGCTCGCCTCCATCCGCGGGTACGCGGAACTCACCCGGCGCGGGCGGGAGCAGGTCGGGCCCGACACCCGGCACGCCCTCGGCCGTATCGAGTCCGAGGCCGGGCGGATGACCCTCCTCGTGGAGGACCTGCTGCTGCTCGCCCGGCTGGACGCGGGGCGGCCGCTGCAGTTCGAGCACACCGACCTCATCCCGCTCGTCGTCGACACGATCAGCGACACGCGCGCCGCCGGCATGGACCACAACTGGCGTCTCGACCTGCCCGACGAGCCGGCGCCGGTCGCCGCCGACGCGGCCCGCGTCCAGCAGGTGCTGATCAACCTGCTCGGCAACGCGCGCAAGCACACCCCGCCGGGCACCACCGTCACCGCCCGCATCCAGCGGCGCGGGTCGTGGATGTGCGTGGACGTCGAGGACAACGGGCCGGGCATCCCGCCCGACCTGCTGCCGCACGTCTTCGAACGGTTCGCGCGCGGCGACTCCGCGCGGTCGCGGTCCACGGGCTCCACCGGCCTCGGGCTCGCCATCGTGCAGGCCGTCGCGACCGCACACGGCGGCGCCGTCACCGTGGACAGCGTGCCCGGCCGTACGGTGTTCACCCTCTATCTGCCCGCGCTTGCGCCGGCGCTCCCGCAGCCGTCCCCCGAAACGAACTGGCAATCGCACTCACAGGCACAGCACAGTGCCACCACATGGGTGCGACAGGGCGCTTGACGAGAGTCGGTGCCATGCGAACCGACTCTTCTCCCGGCACCCTGCCGGCGCGGGAGCATCTCCCGGCCGGTAACGCCGGTACGCCTGTCCTGGACGTAGTGATCCCCGTCTACAACGAGGAGAAGGACCTCGGCCCGTGCGTCCGCAGACTGCACGACCACCTCAGGCGAACGTTTCCGTACGCGTACCGCATCACCGTCGCGGACAACGCGTCCACGGACACCACGCCCCAGGTGGCGGAGCAGCTGGCGGCGGAGATCGCCGAGGTGACGTCGTTCCGGCTGGAGCAGAAGGGCCGCGGACGTGCGCTGCGGACCGTCTGGTCGGCCTCGGACGCGCCGATCCTCGCCTACATGGACGTGGACCTGTCCACCGACCTGAACGCGCTGCTGCCGCTGGTGGCGCCGCTCATCTCCGGCCACTCCGACCTGGCGATCGGTTCCCGGCTGGCCCGCTCGTCGCGCGTGGTGCGCGGCGCCAAGCGGGAGTTCATCAGCCGCTCGTACAACCTGATCCTGCGCGGCTCGCTGCAGGCCCGCTTCTCGGACGCGCAGTGCGGCTTCAAGGCGATCCGGCGCGACGTCGCGCAGGTGCTGCTGCCGATGGTCGAGGACACCGGGTGGTTCTTCGACACCGAGATGCTGGTGCTCGCCGAGCGCGCGGGCCTGCGGATCCACGAGGTGCCGGTCGACTGGGTCGACGACCCGGACTCGACCGTGCACATCGTGAGGACGGCGACCGAGGACCTCAAGGGGGTGTGGCGGGTCGGCAAGGCCCTGGCCACCGGTTCGCTGCCGCTGGACCGGGTCGCCCGGCCGTTCGGCGACGACCCGCGCGACCGTGACATCCAGGACGTGCCGAAGGGCCTGACCCGCCAGCTCGTCGGGTTCTGCGTGGTCGGCGGCCTGTCGACCGTCTTCTACCTCCTCCTCTACAGCCTCTTCCGGGAGTTCTCCGGTTCGCAGGTCGCCAACGCGCTCGCGCTGCTGGTGTCGGCGGTGGCGAACACGGCCGCCAACCGGCGCCTGACCTTCGGGGTGCGCGGCCGGGGCGGGGCGGTCCGGCACCAGGCGCAGGGCCTGGTCGTCTTCGGTATCGGCCTCGCGCTGACCAGTGGCTCCCTCGCCGCCCTGAACGCGGCGAGCAGCGACCCCGCGCACTCCACCGAACTGGCGGTGCTGATCGCCGCCAACCTCGCCGCGACCGTGCTGCGCTTCCTGCTCTTCCGCGCCTGGGTCTTCCCTGACCGCGACGGCACCGGCCGGCCGGAGTCGACGGTGGTGGCCCAGCACAACCCGTCGTCCCCTACCTGCACGACCGGCGGCTACCAGCCGTACCAGGAGCCGTACCAGCCCCAGGTCCCGCTCCCGCAGCGCCCGGCGAACCCACCGTACCCCCGGAACGGCACCACGACCACGCAGTTCCGCGCTGGTGAAGCCGCGAACGGCACCTGGAGGGACGCCACCGTGCAGTTGCAGCCGGTGCGCCCGCACGACACCGAGCCGGGGGACCCCCGATGAGCACCGACACCGAGCACCCGGCCCAGTGGGGCCCGCCCCCGACCGCGCCCCCCACGGCTCCCCCGCCGCCCCGGCAGGCCCCCGACGTCCCGGCGGCGCCCGCCCCCGGCCCCGGTGAACCGAAGCAGCCCTTCGTACGGAGACTGTGGCGCGGCCGCCCCGAGGACCCCCGCTGGGTGCGGCCGGCCTTCTTCGGCCTGCTGCTCGCCACCGCGGTGCTGTACTTCTGGAACCTGAGCGCCAACGGCTACTCCAACTCCTTCTACGCGGCCGCCGTCCAGGCCGGCACCAAGAGCTGGAAGGCGATGTTCTTCGGCTCGCTGGACGCGGGCAACGCGATCACCGTCGACAAGCCCTCGGCGTTCCTGTGGCCGATGGAGATCGCGGCCCGGATCTTCGGCCTGAACTCCTGGACGATCCTCGGCCCCGAGGTCCTCATGGGCGTCGGCACGGTCGCGGTCGTCCACGCCTCCGTGCGCCGCCGGTTCAGCCCCGCGGCCGGCCTGATCGCGGGCGCCGTGCTCGCGCTCACCCCCGTCGCGGCGCTGATGTTCCGGTTCGACAACCCGGACGCCATGCTGGCCCTGCTGATGGCGCTGGCCTGCTACTTCGTGGTCCGGGCCGTCGAGGACGGGCGTACGAGGTGGCTGGTGTGGGCGGGCGTGGCGATCGGCTTCGCCTTCCTCGCCAAGACGCTCCAGGCGTTCCTGATCCTGCCGGCGCTGGCGTTCGTGTACGCGGCCGTCGGCCCGCACACGTGGAAGAAGCGGATCGGGCAGCTGGCCCTGGCGACCGGCGCGCTGGTCGTCTCCGGCGGCTGGTGGGTGGCGATCGTCGAGCTGTGGCCGGCCTCCTCCCGCCCCTACATCGGCGGCTCCCAGGACAACAGCTTCCTGTCGCTGACCTTCGGCTACAACGGCCTCGGCCGCATCAGCGGCGACGAGACCGGCAGCGTCGGCGGCGGTGGCGGCGGCACCGGCTCCGGCCGCTGGGGCGCGACCGGCTGGGACCGGATGTTCAACGACGAGATCGGCAGCCAGATCTCCTGGCTGATCCCGGCCGCGCTGATCCTCCTGGCCGCCGGCCTGGTGGCGACCCGCAGGCTGCGGCGGACCTCGGTGACCCGGGCCTCGTTCCTGGTCTGGGGCGGCTCGCTGCTGATGACCATGATCGTGTTCAGCTACATGGCGGGCATCTTCCACCAGTACTACACGGTCGCCCTCGCCCCCTACACCGCCGCCGTGGTCGGCATGGGCGCGGGTCTCCTCTGGGAGAAGCGCGCCGAGCTGTGGGCGTCGATCACCCTCGCCGCCGCGGTGGTCTCGGCCGCGGTCTGGGGCTACGTCCTCCTCAGCCGCACCTCCACCTACCTGCCCTGGCTGAAGTACCTGGTCCTGATCGGCGGTCTGACCGCCGCGCTCGGCCTGATCTTCGCGGGCCGGATCTCCCGGCAGCTCGCCCTCGGGGCGGCCGCGGCCGGCCTGCTGGCCGCACTGGCCGGCCCGACGGCTTACACCCTCTCCACGGTGGACTCCGCGCACACCGGCTCCATCCCGACGGCCGGTCCGGCGGGCGCCGGCATGGTGGGCTTCGGCGGCGGTGGCGGTCCCGGCGGCGGCAGGGGCGGCTTCGGCGGCGGCACGGGCGGCGGTTTCGGCCGGAACCAGCAGGGCGGCAACGGCACCACGCAGGGCCAGGGGCAGGGCCAGAACGGCACCGGCGGGTTCCCGGGCGGCGGTACCGCCGGGATCCCCGGCGGCGGGCGGATGGGCGCGGGCGGCGGCATGGGCGGCAGGATGGGCGGTGGCGCCGGCGGCCTGCTGAACGGCGCGACCGTCTCCTCCGAGGCCAAGGCACTGCTGCGGAAGAACTCCTCCCAGTACACCTGGGTAGCGGCGGCCGTCGGCGCGCAGAACGCGGCGAGCTACCAGCTCTCCACCGGCGACGCGGTGATGGCGATCGGCGGCTTCAACGGCACCGACCCGTCCCCGACGCTCGCCCAGTTCGAGAAGTACGTGGCCGAAGGCAGGATCCACTACTTCGTCTCCTCCGGCACCGGCGGCGGCATGACGGGCGGCGGCGGCAGCGGCACGGCCTCGCAGATCTCCTCCTGGGTCGAGAAGAACTTCAAGAAGGTGACGGTGGGTTCGTCCACCTTCTACGACCTCACGCAGAAGACGGGCGGCTGACGGCTCCCTGACCGGCGCAAGGGCGGTGACCTCCACGGTCACCGCCCTTTGCCGTGCCCCGGAAACCCTCTGCCTCGCCCAGTTCACCGTGCTGCTCGACAACACCGTCCTCGACTTCGGCGTCCTGTCGGTCAGGTGGGCGACGCGGCCGGGGCCGCCGGGATCGGGGGGTACTTGTCCAGCGGCGGGTGCGGGTGGATTGTGGCTGGTCGCGCAGTTCCCCGCGCCCCTTTCAGCGGCGTTGGGGTTCTAGCATCCTGGAAGTGGTCGTGGAGGAGGGTGTGTCTATGGCGCGGGCCAGTGTGTGGCTGGAGGAGAAGGGCGGCAAGGGCGGGCGCAGTGGTCAGCCGTCCGGGCTCGACCGGGCCAGGATCACCTCCGTCACCGTCCGGCTCCTCGATGCCGACGGGCTCGACAAGTTCTCCATGCGGCGGCTGGCGGCCGAGCTCAACGTGACCGCGATGTCCGTGTACTGGTACGTCGACACCAAGGACGACCTGCTCGAACTCGCCCTGGACGCGGCCTTCGGCGAACTGGCCCTGCCCGACGCCGCGGCCGGCGACTGGCGTGCGCAACTGCGCGCGCTGGCCACGGAGTACCGCGCCCTGCTGGTCCGCCACCCCTGGCTTTCCCCGCTGGCCGGCCGCTACCTCAACATCGGCCCCCACTCGCTCGCCTTCTCCCGGGTGATCCAGCAGGTGGTCCGCCGCGCCGGTCTGCCCGCCCACGGCGTGACCGGCGCGATCTCGGCCGTCTTCCAGTTCGTCTACGGCTACGGCACGATCGAGGGCCACTTCGCCGAGCGCGTGGCGGCGGCCGGCATGACCCCGGACGAGTACTTCGACACCGCGATGAACGCGGTGACCGAGACCCCGGCGACCGCACAGATCATCGAGGAGTCCAGGGACCTCCTGGCGGCGCGGGGCGGCGACACCGTCGCCGAGATGCTGGACCGGGACTTCACGTTCGCGCTGGATCTGCTGATCGCGGGAATCGAGGCGATGGTGGCGAAGGGCGCCCGGTAAGGGGCGCCGGGGGTACCCCCGGCCGCGGCCTGGGGGAGGAACCGCGCGGCCGGCCACGACGGCGCCGCAGCCGACCGGCGGCCTGCTCAGCGGGCCAGGACGGCGCCGCAGCCGACCGGCGGCCTGCTCAGCGGGCCACGACGGCGCCGCAGCCGACCGACGGCCTGCTCAGCGGGCCACGACGGCGCCGCAGCCGACCGACGGCCTGCTCAGCGGACCAGGACGGCCGGCTTCAGGGTCTGGGCCCAGCACTGCCCGAAGCCGGCCGCCGTCGGCCCCGGGTAGCCCGTCCTGGGCAGCCGACCGTGCCCTACGCGTCCGGTGAGGCCAGCCGCGCCGGGAACCCGCCGGTGGCCACCGGCCCCCACTTCTCCGGCGTCACCCGGATGATCGACTTCCCCTGCTTCACCATCGCCGCCCGGTACTCGTCCCAGTCCGGGTGCTCCCCGGCGATGTTCCGGTAGTACTCCACCAGCGGCTCCACCGACTCGGGCGAGTCGATCACCTCGGCCCGGCCGTCCACCTGGACCCACGGCCCGTTCCAGTCGTCGCTCAGGACGAGCAGGCTCACCCGCTCGTCCCGCTTGGCGTTGCGGGTCTTGGCCCGCTCGGGGTAGGTGGAGACGACGATGCGCCCGGAGTCGTCGACCCCGCAGGTCAGCGGCGACCCCTGCGGGCTGCCGTCGGCGCGCCGGGTGAGCAGGATCGCGCGGTGGCGGGGTCGTACGAAGTCCAGCAGTTCGTCGAGGGAGACGGTGGTGTTCGTCGCGATGTTCGGTGCCATGGCGCCAGCCTAGGGGCGCGGGGCCTGCTCAGCCTGCTCCTGGCGGGCTCATGTTCAGGCCTGCGGCAGCGACTCGCCCTGGACCGCCTGGATCTCCAGCTCGATCTTGAGGGTGGTGCCGATGGCGGCGATGCCCGCCTGGACCACCTGGTTGTAGTTCATGGCGAAGTCCTCGCGGTGCAGCTCGGTCGTCGCGCGGAACGCGGCGCGGGTGCCGCCCCACGGGTCGGCGCCGGTGCCGAGGTAGGCGAGGTCGAGGTCGACCGGCCGTACGACACCGTGCAGCGAGAGCTCGCCGTGCACCGTCCAGCGGTCGGAGCCGGCCGCCGTCAGGCCCGTCGAGACGTAGGTGATCTCGGGGTGGCGTTCGACGTCGAGGAAGTCGGCGGAGCGCAGGTGGGTGTCGCGCATGCCGTTGCCGGTGTCGATGGAGGCGGCCCGGATGACCGCCTGGACACGGGACTTGGTGACGTCGTCGGGGGCGATCTCGATCCCCGCGCTGAAGTCCGTGAACCGGCCGCGGACGCTGGAGATGCCCAGGTGCTGGGCGACCGCACCCACCGTGGAGTGCGCCGGGTCCACCGTCCACGGGCCCGGCGGGGGCAGTTCGGTGCCGCCCTGCCGCGCCAGCGTCACCGTGCCGACCTCGGCGCGGCCGCTCGCGGTCACGATGGCGCTGGAGGCGGCGGGCGCGTAGCCCAGCGCAGTGACGATGACGGTGTACGCCCCCGGCGCGAGCGGGTTCGGGTCACGCACGGTGCCCTCGTCGTCGGCCTCGGCCCGCAGCACCTGGCTGCCGGTCATGTCGGTCACCGTGACGACCGCGTGCGACACGGCCCATCCGTCCCGGGTGCGGATCCTCGCGGTCAGTCCCATCCCGTTTCTCCCTGCAGACACTCAAACACTCAGACAATGACAAATTGGCCGTATGAGACCGGCCCGCGGCGGGCGCCTCCTTGTGGGCGCGCCCGCCACGGGCCGGAGTTCGAACTACTCGCCCGGGTGGGAGAGTTCGATGTCGTGGTCGTCGACACCTGCGCCCGTGACGTTCAGGGCGGTGGCGACCGGCGGGTAGCCCGTCGCGATCACGGTGTAGTCGCCCCCGTCCAGGTCGGCGAAGGCGTACGCGCCGTCCAGGCCGGTGGTGGACGTGCCGACCACGTTGCCCGCCGCGTCCACGAGGGTCACGCGGGCGTCGGCCAGCGGGCCGTGCGGGGCCCGTACGACACCCTGCAGCTGGGCGCCGGCGTCCAGGTCGACCTCGATCCGGGTGACCCCGGTGGTGCCGATCTCGACCTGCAGGGCGCGGGGCCGGTACCCGGCCGCGTTCACCGCGACCGTGACCACGCCCGGCACCAGCTCGCCGAAGCGGAAGTCGCCCTGGTCACCGGTGGCAGCGGTGGCCAGCAGGTCGCCGCGCACGTCGGTGACGATGACCATCGCGTCCTTGACCGGGAGCGCGCTGCCGGCCCCGCGGACGACGCCGGTCAGGCCGCTGGTGCCGCTCAGCAAAATGTCATAGGGCACCGGCTCCTCGCCCACCACGACCGTGGCGGCCTGCGGCTGGTAGCCGTCGGCGGAGGCGATCAGCACGTACGAGCCCGCAGCGGGCGCGTCCAGCCGGTAGGAACCGTCGAAGCCCGCGACCGCGCGGCCCAGCTGGCGGCCGGACAGCGAGATCAGGGTCACCGCGGCCTGCGCGACCGGGGCGCTCTCGGCACCGCGCACGAAGCCGTGCACCGGGGTGGCACCGGAGCCCGCCGACTGCTCGGGACCGGCGATGGTGGCGACGGCGGTGAACAGCCCGGCGGTCTCCGGCTGGGCCGCGGCCTCCGTGGTGCTGCTCACGACCGGGGCGGCCCAGCTCGGGACCTGCTGCTCCGCTACGGGAGCCGCGGCCGGCGCGGCGACGGCGGCGGGCACGGTCTCGGGGGTCTCGGTGTTCTCGCCCTCGGCGGCCTGGGCCAGCGCTCCCTTGGTCCGCAACGGAACCTCCTTGATGAACAGGCTGATCAGGAACGCCAGGACCGCGAGGGCACCGGCGATCATGAAGACGTCGGCGATGGCGTGGCCGTACGCGCTCTCGACGAGGGTGCGCAGCGGCTTCGGGTACTTGCCCAGGTCCGGGATGCTGTCGGTGGACGAGCTCGAACCGGCAAGGGCCGCCTGGTACTTGGGGGAGAGGGAGGCGATGCCGTCCGTGATGTAGTGCGTGATCCGGTTGGCCATCACCGCGCCCAGCGCCGAGACGCCGACCGCACCGCCCAGGGACCGGAAGAAGGTGACCGTGGAGCTGGCCGAGCCGAGGTCGGACGGGGCGACCTGGTTCTGCGTGCAGAGCACCAGGTTCTGCATCATCATGCCGATGCCGAGACCCATCAGCGCCATGAAGATCGACATCTTCCAGTACGCCGTGTCGTAGCGGATGGTGCCGAGCAGGCCCAGACCCGCCGACACCAGCACGCCACCGCTGACCAGCCACGCCTTCCAGCGTCCTGTGCGGGTGATGAACTGGCCCGAGACGGTGGAGGAGATGAACAGACCGCCGATCATCGGGATCGTCATCACACCGGACATCGTCGGGGAATTGTCGCGGGCCAGCTGGAAGTACTGGCTGAAGAACACGGTGCCGGTGAACATCGCGACACCGACGAACAGGGAGGCCAGCGAGGCCAGGGTGATGGTCCGGTTGCGGAACAGCCGCAGCGGGATGATCGGCTCCTTGGCCTTCGACTCGACCAGGATGAAGACCAGACCCAGGACGACCGAACCGCCGACCATCGCGAACGTCTGCCAGGAGACCCAGTCGTACTTGTCACCGGCGAAGGTGACCCAGACCAGCAGCAGCGACACGGCGGCCGCGACGAAGAACGCGCCGGCCCAGTCGACCTTGACGTCCCGCTTCACGACCGGCAGGTGCAGGGTCTTCTGCAGCACGATCAGCGCGATGACGGCGAAGGGGACGCCGACGTAGAAGCACCAGCGCCAGCCCAGCCACGAGGTGTCGGTGATGACGCCGCCGAGCAGCGGGCCGCCGACGGTGGCGACGGCGAAGGTCGCGCCCAGGTAGCCGGAGTAACGGCCGCGCTCGCGCGGCGAGATCATCGCGGCCATGACGATCTGGGCGAGCGCCGACAGACCGCCGACACCCACGCCCTGGACGACACGGCAGGCGATCAGCATCTCGGGGTTCTGCGAGAGACCGGCGATCATGGAGCCCGCGACGTATATGACCAGGGCTATCTGGACGAGCGCCTTCTTGCTGTACAGGTCGGAGAGCTTGCCCCACAGCGGGGTGGTGGCCGTCATGGCCAGCAGCGAGGCGGTCACGACCCAGGTGTAGGCGGACTGGCCGCCGCCGAGGTCGCCGATGATGTGCGGCAGGGCGTTGGTGACGATCGTCGACGACAGGATCGCCACGAACATGCCGAGCAGCAGCCCGGTGAGGGCTTCCATGATCTGCCGGTGGGACATCGGGGCCAGCTCGGCGGGGCCGGCGGCGCTGCCTCCCCCGTGCCTGGCGTGGGCCCGCACACCGGCTGGTGTGGTCGTTGCCATGGGCTTCCTTCTCTAACGTCTTATGCGGGTGTACGGGTGGTCGTCGTGGACGTCGGTTCGAGTACGGGCGTGGGGGCGCGGGCGGCGGAGGTGACCGTGACCTTGTCCGTCGCCTCGGCCGTGGCTTTCGGCGTGCCCGGAGTGGGCGCCGTGCCGACGGCGGCGGGCCGCGGGTGCGGGGCCCGGCAGTCGCCGAAGCTCTCCCGGAGCCGGGTCATCAGCCGGATCAGCTGGTCGACCTCCTCGTCGCTCCAGTCGCCCAGCCGTTCGGCGAGCAGCTCGGTGCTGCGCCGGGACAGTTCCACGAGGGTCGCCTCGCCCGCGGGCGTGAGGTGCAGGATGCGGGAGCGCTTGTCCGCCGGATCGGATGAGCGCTCGATCCAGCCGCGCTCGGCGACGTGCGCCACGTGCCGGCTGGTCACGGACATGTCCACGGCGAGCAGCTCGGCGAGCTTGCTCATGCGCATGGAGCCGTGACGGCCGAGCAGCGTCAGTACCGCCGCCGAGCCGGTCGGGCACTCGGGCGGCAGAATGCGGCCCAGATCCCGTTTCACGGCTCCGACGGCGCTGAGCTGACGCGCCAGCTCCTCGAACTGCGCCTGCTCCGCCATCCCGCACACCTCCTCACGACCGTATTCGTTGCTTGGGGCAACCATAGAACTGCTTGGTTGCCACAGGCAAATATATCGGCGAGGGTGGGCATAAAAACTTGGCAAAGACAAGTATTGCGAACGTAAATACGCAGGTGGGGTGGGCCGGGTGTAGGGGAGGCCCCCCACTTGGGCCGGACTCCCGGATTCGCTAGTGTCTCGGGCCATGGCTAACACCCAGGGCCCCCAGGGCAACTACGACCCCGCCGGCAGCACCCAGATGTTCCGCGCGTTCGTCGACGAGGCCCCGCAGACTCCTCAGCAGACGGCGACCACCTACTCCTCCTCCGGTCCCCGCCTCGGCCTGATCCTCGGCATCGTCGCCGCGGTGGTCGTGGTGGCGGCGGTGGCCTGGCTCGCGTTCATGTAGGACGGCCGCCACGGCGGCCGCTACGGCGAAGGAACCCGGGGCCGTGTGCTCCGGGTCTTCGGCGTGCTCAGCTCCAGTCGACGGTGACCACCCGCGTCTCGATGTGCATGCCGAGCGGTACGCGCCAGCCGTCCACGCAGACCGTCCAGGTCTTCACCTTGCGGGAGCCGGGCGCGACCGGGGCTGGCACGGGCTCCGTCGACGTGACCGTCGACCAGTCGATGCCCAGCAGGTCGATGATGTGCGTGCCGAGCGTGACCGTGCCCGAACGCACCGCGGTGCCCCCGGAGTTGGCGAAGGTGACGGTCACCTTCTCGCACCAGCGCTGGTCGGTGGCCGCGCGGGTGGGGGTGCTCCAGGTGAGGGCGGCGGGCGAGGGCGAAGGCGTGGCCGAAGAGGGGCCGGGCCGTGGTGAGTCGGGCGCCGGCGGATCGCTGCGGGGTGGCTGGGCGCCGTCGCGGCGCGAAGAGGAGCCGGGGGAAGGCGTCGTGAGGGACGGCGAGGTGGCCGCGGTGGCCGTGCCGCCGGTCGGGACCGGCTCGCGCCCGCCCGCCCGAGCCGTCGGCCTGTCCGCCGCTCCCTTCGCGCCGTCCAGGGGAACCAGCGTCACCGACCCCGTCGGCCGTGCCGACGCGCTCGGGGCGCCGCCCGCCGCACCCACCGCCGTGTAGCCGCCGTGGCCGCCGCCCGCGCACGCCGCGAGCGCCGAGGCCAGACAGGCGGCGACCGCCGAGGCCGCCGTGCCGGTGACCCACCGGCCGCCCAGCGCCGTGCGAGACCGCACCCGACCGGCCACCGGCGCCGCGGGAGCATCGGCCCCACGGCCACTCGGCGTCCTGCGGGTTGGTGTCCCGCTGCTCGGCGTCCTGCTGATCTGCGTCCTACGGATCTCTGTCCTGCGGAGAGGCATCGCGCCAGTGTGGCTGACACTCCGTCAGTAAGGAACCCGTAGGCGCGACTTCAGTCCGAGATCAGGCCCTCGCGGAGCTGGGCCAGGGTGCGGGTCAGCAGGCGGGAGACGTGCATCTGGGAGATGCCGACCTCCTCGCCGATCTGGGACTGGGTCATGTTCGCGAAGAAGCGGAGCATGATGATCCGGCGTTCGCGCGGCGGGAGCTTGGCGAGGAGCGGCTTGAGCGACTCGCGGTACTCGACGCCCTCCAGGGCCGTGTCCTCGTAGCCGAGGCGGTCGGCCAGGGAGCCCTCGCCGCCGTCGTCCTCGGGGGCCGGGGAGTCGAGGGAGGAGGCGGTGTACGCGTTGCCGACGGCGAGGCCGTCGACCACGTCCTCCTCGGAGACGCCCAGGACGGCCGCCAGCTCCGTCACCGTCGGCGAGCGGTCCAGCTTCTGGGAGAGCTCATCGCTGGCCTTGGTGAGGGCCAGGCGCAGCTCCTGGAGCCGGCGCGGGACGCGGACCGACCAGGAGGTGTCACGGAAGAACCGCTTGATCTCGCCGACCACGGTCGGCATCGCGAACGTGGGGAACTCCACGCCCCGTTCGCAGTCGAAGCGGTCGATCGCCTTGATCAGGCCGATGGTGCCGACCTGGACGATGTCCTCCATCGGCTCGTTGCGGCTGCGGAAGCGGGCCGCCGCGTAGCGCACGAGGGGAAGGTTGAGTTCGATCAGGGTGTCCCGGACGTAGGCACGCTCGGGGCTGTCCTCCTCGAGTGCGGCAAGGCGCAGGAACAGGGAGCGGGACAGGGTGCGGGTGTCGAGGCTCTCCGAGACGGCCGGAACTTCCTGGGCCGGAGGGGCCTCCAGCGCCGGGGCGCCGTCGATCGTGCCATCGATGCTGTCGAGCACGTCGATGGCGTCGAGCTCCTTGGGCGCTGCCTCGCTGTTCGTGGGCGTGAGCACCTTCGAGCTGCCCTGGTCTGCGGACATGCCACCCCCTTTGGGTCGCGGGACGGTCGCGGCGGTGTTCCCTGCGAGGAACGATGCCTTCACCTGAATACCGGAGCCGGAGCCCCTGCAAACGCGCTTCCCGCAGAATGTCACATGTCGGCAACACGCTGTAGTGACATGTCGACATGCGAGATGCGAATCCGCCCTGGAAGAAGGGGGTCTGACGCTTTTTCGACGCTCAACTGTCGGGAAGTGCCCTGGTGAGCGATTCGCTCGCGGCGGTGATGGCTCGATCCTGTTTGCGGTTACGGTCTCACCAAGTCGCCGGGAACGGGTCTCGGGCCGGTAACGGTCCCCTGGGGCGAGGCCCTACGCCTCGATGCGGTTGGCCGAGCGCAGGCGCTGGAAGCTGCGGGCCAGGAGGCGGGAGACGTGCATCTGGGAGACGCCGAGCTCCGCGCTGATCTGGGACTGGGTGAGGTTGCTGTAGTAGCGCAGCAGGAGGATCCGCTGCTCCCGCTCGGGGAGTTGGACGAGCAGGTGGCGGACCAGGTCGCGGTGTTCCACGCCGTCCAGGGCGGGGTCCTCGTAGCCGATGCGGTCGAGGAGGCCCGGCAGCCCGTCGCCCTCCTGCGCGGCCTCCAGGGAGGTCGCGTGGTACGACCGGCCGGCCTCGATGCAGGAGAGCACCTCGTCCTCGCTGATCCGCAGCCGCTCGGCGATCTCGGCGGTGGAGGGGGAGCGGCCGAAGGCGGTGGTCAGGTCCTCGGTCGCGCTGTTGACCTGGACCCACAGCTCGTGCAGCCGGCGCGGTACGTGCACGGTGCGGACGTTGTCCCGGAAGTAGCGCTTGATCTCCCCGACGACGGTCGGCATCGCGAAGGTCGGGAACTGCACGCCCCGGTCCGGGTCGAAGCGGTCGATGGCGTTGATGAGCCCGATGGTGCCGACCTGGACGACGTCCTCCATCGGCTCGTTGCGGGAGCGGAAGCGGGCGGCCGCGTAGCGCACGAGCGGGAGGTTCGCCTCGATGAGCGCCGCGCGCACGCGGTTGTGCTCCGGCGTGCCCGGCTTGAGTTCCTTGAGCTGCCCGAAGAGCACCTGGGTCAGCGCCCGGGTGTCGGCACCCCGCCGCTTCTCCGGGGCGGGGGCGGGGGCTTGGGCGGGAGCGGCGGGGGTCTGGGCTGGGGCGGGCGCCTCTTCCTGGGGCGGCGCAGAACTGGCCGACACGGTCAACGCCACCTCTTCATCGGTCAATCATCCGTCAAAAGCGGTCATAGCATCACAAGACATGTGCACTGTGTGCAAGCACCTGGTAACGTCGTGTTGGGTATTAATACGGGCAAGTTGAGGCACAAGATGCAGCAAAGCCCCCTGCCCGGCGGGCAGAGGGCTCGGGATGCGGACGCGGCCGTCCGGCTCAGAACTCGTAGTCGGCGATCACCCATGTGGCGAACTCCCGCCACTGCGCCACGCCCGCCTGGTGGGCCGGGTGCTCCAGGTACCGCTTGAGCGCGTCCTGGTCCTCGACCGCCGAGTTGATCGCGAAGTCGTGGGCGATGGGGCGGTCGCTGATGTTCCAGCCGCACTCCCAGAAGCGCAGCTCCTCGATCTGGTCGCCGAGGGCGGCGAAGGCCTGGGCGCCCGCGACGACCCGCGGATCGTCGCGCCCGATGCCCTCGTTGAGCTTGAAGAGGACCAGGTGGCGGATCATGAGTACTCCCGGCGCGTCTACTTCGCCCCGTTGGCCAGCCAGGTGAAGAAGTCACCGACGGCCTTCGCGGCGTCCGATATGCCCTGAAAGACTATCTGGATCCAGTCCGCCGCCTTGGGCGGGTCCGTGATGATCACGTAGAGCGCGAAGATCACGAGCACGTAGACGCCGATTTTCTTGGCGTTCACCGCCACCTGGCCTCTCCCCTGTCACGTCCCCCGGGTTCCCCCGGTTGCCGGGCGCGAGTGTAACCCTCCGATCGTTTTGTATGACCAACGGCGCGTTGGGCGCCGGGTTTTTTCTCCGAATCTCCGGATCTCCCCAGCAGGAACCGATCGCGTGAACCGCAGGCGTGAACCGCACGCGTGAACCGATCGCGGGGCCCGCTCCGATGAAGGGCCGAGACGACGGAGGCGGCCCGGGGCAGACCGGGGGTCGAGAGGGAGAACGCGGATGCTGATGACGGCGGTGGCCTTCGGGCTCGTCACCCTGCTGATCGTGCTCGTCGTGGCGGCACTGCTCGACTGCGTCCGCACGCCGAGGGAGCGGGTCAGGTACGTCCCCAAGTGGCTCTGGCTGCTGTTCCTGCTGCACGCCCCGGTCTTCGGGGCCCTCGTGTGGAACTACGCGGGCAAGCGCCCCGAGCGGCCGGCCTGAGCGAAGGAAGGGCGGCCCCGATACGGGACCGCCCTTCCTTCGACAGCGGTAGCGGAGGGATTTGAACCCTCGGTGACTTGCGCCACACTCGCTTTCGAGGCGAGCTCCTTCGGCCGCTCGGACACGCTACCGAGGGAGACCTTACAGCACGGGGGGCCGTGCTCTGAAATCGGTATTCGGCGGCCGGGGAAGGCCCCGGCGGGTGGGTCAGCGGGTGCGGAAGAAGTCCGTCAGGAGGCGGGCGGATTCGTCCGCCAGGACGCCCTCGACGACCTCGGGGCGGTGGTTCAGGCGCCGGTCGCGGACGACGTCCCAGAGGGACCCCGCGGCGCCGGCCTTCTCGTCGCGGGCGCCGTAGACGACCCGGTCCACCCGGGACTGGACCAGGGCGCCGGCGCACATCGTGCAGGGCTCCAGCGTGACGACCAGGGTGCAGCCGGTGAGGCGCCACTCCCCGAGCGCCGCGGCCGCCCGGCGCAGCGCGAGGACCTCGGCGTGCGCGGTGGGGTCGCCGGTGGCCTCGCGTTCGTTGTGCCCGGCCGCGAGGACCGTCGTACCGTCCGGGGACAGCACGACGGCGCCGACGGGGACGTCCCCGCCCCGGACGGCCTGGCCGGCCTCGTCCAGGGCGAGCAGCATCGCGGCCCGCCAGCGGTCGCGTACCGGGTCGGGGGACCCTGCTGCCTCGTGGAGGGTCAGCGGACGGTCTCCAGGACGTCGGAGGCGCCCAGGGCCTCGGCGATCTCGCCGAGCGCGTCCTCGTCCAGGGTCAGCAGCTCCTTCGCGCTCACGCCCAGGTCGTCCAGGATCGCGGCGTCGCCGACCGGGCCGGCCGGCACGGCGGAACCGTCCGCGTCGTCGTCCTCCTCGGCGTCCGGCTCACCGTCCTCGGTGCCGTCGAGGTCGAGGGCGTCCAGGTCGTCGGCGTCGTCCTTGGGCTCCCTTCCGAGCAGTTCGTCGGTGAGCAGGAGCTCGCCGTACGAGCTGCGGGCGGCGGCGGCTGCGTTGGAGACGAAGACCCGGGGATCCTCCTCCCCGTCGACGCGCACGACGCCGAACCACGCGTCTTCCTGCTCGATGAAGACGAGCACCGTGTCGTCGGCCTCGGAGGCCGATTCCCGGGCCAGATCGGCCAGGTCCGACAGGGTCTCCACATCGTCGAGCTCTGTGTCGCTCGCTTCCCACCCGTCTTCGGTGCGCGCGAGCAGTGCGGCGAAGTACACCGTGACTCTCCCACTGGTCTTAGGCGTGCCGGTTGGGGGTCCCCCCGGCGGAGGTTCTGGGCGGGAGAGCTGTGCTCCGAGCCCCGCCCACTCGGAATCGTGGCAGAAACAAGGCGTTCAGGGGACGTCTTCGGCTCCCTGTGTCTGGCAGTTTTGATCGCACGTATGCAAAGAGCCATCCATGCGCCCGTCAACGCAGTCACCAGCGCACTCGTTGCCGCCACCTGCGGATCGTACGCGGGTTTTCCCGCGGCCCACGCACGGCCTTCCCCGTGCCGGACCGCAACGCGCCACAAGGAGTGGATCTTTGCCGAAGGATCGGCTTCACGACTGTTGCCGAGTCTTGCCGTCTCCTGGCGATTCCTACCAGCGGAACGTCCGCATGCGCATCGCGTGCCGCAGCCGGGCCACCTTGGCGCGGCGGGGCTGGACCCGGTCGCGCAGCGCCCGCGCCTCGGCGAGCTCGCGCAGGAACCGGGCCCGGCGGCGCCGCCGCTCGGCCTCCGTCTCACCCTCGGGCGCGCCGTAAGCGCGGTCCGGCCGCTCGTGCGGTCCGGGAAGTTCGGGCACGATCACATCACCCCCAGTCCGACACCTCCACTTTCCCCCGGATGGGGGGTTTGATGCCAGCATGGAGCTGCGCGGGGGTGCGCGAGGCGGGAGAGGGCGCGGTTACTGTTGTGGACATGCGTCTCCACGTCGTCGACCACCCCCTGGTCGCCCACAAGCTCACCACGCTGCGCGACCAGCGCACCGACTCCGCGACGTTCCGGCGGCTCGCCGACGAACTGGTCACCCTGCTCGCCTACGAGGCGACGCGGGACGTGCGGACCGAGGCGGTCGACATCCAGACCCCGGTGGCCGCCACGACCGGCGTCAAGCTCGCCCGGCCGCGGCCGCTGGTGGTGCCGATCCTGCGGGCCGGGCTCGGCATGCTGGACGGCATGGTGCGGCTGCTGCCGACCGCCGAGGTGGGCTTCCTGGGCATGATCCGCAACGAGGAGACGCTGCAGGCGTCCACGTACGCCTCGCGGATGCCGGAGGATCTCTCCGGGCGCCAGGTGTACGTCCTGGACCCGATGCTGGCCACGGGCGGCACGCTGGTCGCGGCGATCCGCGAGCTCATCAGGCGCGGCGCGGACGACGTGACGGCGGTCGTCCTGCTGGCCGCGCCCGAGGGCGTCGAACTCATGGAGCGGGAGCTGGCGGGGACGCCGGTCACGGTCGTGACGGCGGCAGTCGACGACCACCTCAACGAGCAGGGCTACATCGTGCCGGGCCTGGGCGACGCGGGCGACCGGCTGTACGGCGCGGCCGAGTAGCGGACCGTTCGCCTCGGCGCCGTAGGGGTGCGGGTGCGTCGGCGGCGGTGGGTCCGTCGTGGCTTGTCGCGCAGTTCCTCGCGCCCCTTTGGGGCGTTGCGGACCTGTCTCTTTGACGCGCCGCAGCGGTGCCCATTGGGGCGTTCGCCTGGGCGCGGTAGGGGTGCGGGTGCGTCGGCGGCGGTGGGTCCGTCGTGGCTTGTCGCGCAGTTCCCCGCGCCCCTTTGGGGCGTTGCGGACCTGTCTCTTTGACGCGCCGTAGCGGTGCCCATTGGGGCGTTCGCCTGGGCGCGGTAGGGGTGTGGGTGCGTCGGCGGCGGTGGGTCCGTCGTGGCTTGTCGCGCAGTTCCTCGCGCCCCTTTGGGGCGTTGCGGACCTGTCTCTTTGACGCGCCGCAGCGGTGCCCATTGGGGCGTTCGCCTGGGCGCGGTAGGGGTGCGGGTGCGTCGGCGGCGGTGGGTCCGTCGTGGCTTGTCGCGCAGTTCCTCGCGCCCCTTTGGGGCGTTGTGGGGCGTTCGCCTGGGCGCCGCTTTGACCCGGTGGGGCGGCGGAGTTCGGCGGTGCCCTGCTCTCAGCAGGTCTTCTTCGTCGTCGAGGCCGGCGGCTTGGGGGCGGAGAGGGCGGTGATGGCCTGTGTGGCCGTTGCCCGGGGGGTCAGGGACTTGAAGGCGTTGCCGATGATCAGGTCGACGGCGGTGCCCTTGCGGCCCGCTTCCGTGCGCTGGTCGGCCGCCGTCACCTGGGTGGCGAGGACCGGGAGCGAGGTCTTCAGGGCGGTGGCCGGGCCGAGCAGTATCGCCGTGCCCTTGACCTTCTGGTCGAACTTCGCCGGCGCGTTGCCGACGTCGCCGATCCTGAAGCCGCGCTTCTTCAGTTCGTCGGCGGTGTCCTTGGCCAGGCCCGTGCGGGTCGTGGCGTTGTAGACGTTCACCGTGATCTGGGCCGGCTTGGGGAACACCACGGCCGACGCACCGGCCGCGGGGCTCGCGCTGGCGGCGGCCTGCTTGACGCAGTCTCTCGCCGAACCGGCCGCCGAGGCCGTTCCGCCGCCGCCCGTGAAGACGTCGATGAGCTGCAGGGTGCCCCAGCCGACCAGGCCGAGCGCGGTGACGGAGGCGACCACGGAGAGAACCAGCCGGGCACGCCGCCGGCGCGGGCGCATGCGAGGGTATTTGTCCCCTGTGATCCGGTACTGGCCGCCCATGCCGGGGGGAGTCAGCATGCTCATGAGCGCAGCGTAGTGCGCCACGGGTGCGTTGACTAATAGATGATCATCCGACGGCGGACGGTCTGACCCGAAAGGGTCAACCGGCGGCAAATGCCCGACGGCCTACGGGTGTCAGTCGAGTTCGAGCACGCGTGCGTGCAGCACCTGACGCTGCTGGAGGGCGGCGCGGACCGCGCGGTGCAGCCCGTCCTCCAGGTACAGGTCGCCCTGCCACTTCACGACGTGCGCGAAGAGGTCGCCGTAGAACGTCGAGTCCTCGGCGAGGAGGGTCTCCAGGTCGAGCTGCCCCTTGGTCGTCACGAGCTGATCGAGGCGGACCGGGCGCGGTGCGACGTCCGCCCACTGCCGGGTGCTCTCCCGGCCGTGGTCGGGGTACGGCCGGCCGTTTCCGATGCGCTTGAAGATCACACGGAAAGCCTACCGGTCCAGACGTTCCGGGCGCAGCCATGGCGACCGAGTGCGACGCTGGAAAAGACACCGTAAAGGTCAACAAGTGGGCCAAACGGGAACAGGGGGTCCGATGATGAGTGCCGGTGAGGCCGACGAAGCGCCTGTCAACGACCCCGCGGGCGCCGGCGATCCCGTGGTCGCCGACATCGCCGCCGGGTACGCCTTCGCCGGTCAGGCGCTGGACCTCGGCGCCGTTCTGCGGGACGGCCGGTGCTTTCCCGGCGCACGGGTCCGCATCCCCCTCGCCGTGCTCAACCGCCACGGCCTGGTCGCCGGCGCCACCGGCACCGGCAAGACCAAGACGCTCCAGCTGATCGCCGAGCAGCTCTCCGCGCACGGCGTCCCGGTGTTCCTGGCGGACGTCAAGGGCGACCTGTCCGGCATCGCCAGGCCCGGGCGGCCCGACGCCGGGGTCGAGGGCCGGGCGGCCGAGGCCGGCCGGCCGTGGACGGCGACCGGCTTCCCCGCGGAGTTCCTCGCCCTCGGCGGCCTGGGCCACGGCGTCCCCGTCCGCGCGACGATCACCAGCTTCGGCCCGCTGCTGCTCGCCAAGGTGCTCCAGCTCAACCGGACCCAGGAGCAGTCCCTCGGCCTGATCTTCCACTACGCGGACACCAAGGGCCTGGAGCTGATCGACCTCAAGGACCTCAGGGCGGTGGTCGCCTTCCTCACCTCCGCCGAGGGCAAGGCGGAGTTGAAGGACATCGGAGGCCTCTCGACGGCCACGGCCGGGGTGATCCTGCGCTCGCTCACCGCTTTCGAGGCCCAGGGCATGACGGACTTCTTCGGCGAGCCGGAGTTCGACACGGCCGACCTCCTGCGCACGGCCCCGGACGGCCGCGGCATCGTCTCGGTGCTCGAACTCCCCGCCGTCCAGGACAAACCGCTCCTCTTCTCCACCTTCCTGATGTGGCTGCTCGCCGACCTCTTCCACGACCTCCCCGAGATCGGCGACGCCGACCGGCCGAGGCTGGTCTTCTTCTTCGACGAGGCGCACCTGCTGTTCGACGAGGCCTCGAAGGCGTTCCTGGACTCGATCACGCAGACCGTGCGCCTCATTCGCTCGAAAGGAGTCGGCGTCTTCTTCGTGACGCAGACCCCGAAGGACGTACCGTCCGACGTCCTCGGCCAGCTCGGCAACCGCGTCCAGCACGCGCTCAGGGCCTTCACCCCCGAGGACCAGAAGGCGCTGCGGGCCACCGTGCAGACCTTCCCGAAGTCGTCGTACGACCTCGAGGAGCTGCTCACGGGGCTCGGCACCGGCGAGGCCGTGGTGACCGTGCTCGGCGAGACCGGCGCCCCGACGCCGGTCGCGGCGACCCGGCTGCGGGCCCCCGAGTCGCTGATGGGGCCGGTCGACGCGGCGGAGCTGGACGCGGCGGTGCGCGGGTCCGCGCTGCACGGACGTTATGCACAGGCTGTGGACCGGGAGTCGGCGTACGAGAAGCTGCGGCGGACGCCGGCCGAGCCGCAGGCCCCCGCCCCCGCGGCGGCCCGCAGAGCGGAACCGTCGCTGGTCGAGCAGGTGGTCGGCAGCGGGATGTTCAGGTCCCTCGCCCGGTCGGTGGGCACGCAACTCGGCCGTGAGATCACCCGGTCGCTGTTCGGCACGGCCCGTCGGCGCCGGTGAGCCGGGCGCCCGCACAGGACACCCGGCCCGGCCACGACTCGGTTCCGGCTCAGCTCCGCGGGGTCAACCGCGTTTCTGCGCCTGAGGCCGCGGCTGCGGCGGTTCGGCCGTCTTCGTCTCCGGTTTCGGCGTGCTGCGCACGGCTTCCGCGCGCAGCAGGGCGCGCAGGACCGCGTACGGGTCTGAGGACATGACTGTGTTCCTTGCGTAGAACCGACTGAGCTGACTGACCTGGGGGAGTGCGGGACAGGCCGGTCTCTCAGCAGCGCAGGACCACGGTGCGCAGCAGGGGCGTGGCGTACGGCGGACGCGGTGCCGTCGGGCAGGGCCGGTGGCGGTCCGCCGGGCCGGCGGGGGCCGGGTCGGGAAGCGGCGCGGGGCGCTGGGGTACGTCGGCCCGGTCGACGGGGCGGGCGGGCGGCCGCAGCGGGATGTCGGCGACGTCGTGCTCGGCGGTCTCCGCCGAGACGGCCGGGGCGGTCGCGGCGAGCGCCTCGGCCGCCGTCGGGACGCCGGCCAGCAGCAGGGCGAGCAGCAGCACGAGCACCCGCGGCCAGGCGGGGCCCGACCGCGGGCGGCGTCCGGTCGAAGGACCGCTGCTCATGCCGGTCATCTCCCCGCGAAGTGGGCGGTGTTCATCGTGCGGGGCCCGAGAACCGCTCGCTCGGCGTACCTGCGGGGCGCGAGGTTGACGAATCGGACGGGGCGACGCCGCCGTGGCCCACGCCGCTCACGAGCTCCGCGCCGACGAGGCCGGGGTTCACAGGGTCCGCGGGATCTGCTGGGCGCGGCCGCGGATGCCGAACGCCGTGACGATCTCGACGACGCCCACGACGACCAGCCAGATACCGGCGACCAGGGTGAGCACCGCGACCGACGTGAACGGCGAGACGATCAGCACGGCGCCGGCGATGAACGTGACGATCCCGAGGAAGACCTGCCAGCCCCGCGCGGGCACCCGGGAGTCGGAGACGGCGGCCATGGTCTGCGTGATCCCGCGGATCAGCCAGCCGATGCCGATCCACAGGGCGAGCAGCAGGATCGACTCCAGGGGGCCGCGGAAGCAGAAGAGGCCCAGCACGATCATCAGCGCGCCGCTGATGAACGCCAGCACGCGCAGCGAGGTCGCCCGGTGCGTGCCGAACGCGGAGACCAGCTGGAAGACACCGGCGATCAGCAAATAGATGCCGAAGAGCACGCCGGCGGCGAGCAGTGAGGCGCCGGGCCAGACGAGGACCAGGACGCCGAGGATCAGGGAGGCGATCCCGGTGAGCAGGACGATCTGCCAGGCGGCCTGGGAGAGGGCGTGCAGCGGTCCCTCGAAGGGCGGTTCGGGCTCATGCCGAGCGGTGCCGGTGGCGTGCGCCTTCCGGTCGTCGTCGGCGGGGCCGGTGCTGGGGGGCTCGGTCATGGTTCCAGCTGAGACCGGGGAAGGCGGTGGTGCCAGCAGGGAGGGACTGATCGGATGACGCCCCGAGGACCACGGCCGCCCGCCCGGCACGTGTCACGGCGCGGCACCCACCCGCTACGTGGCCCCGCCCTTCGCGGACTTCGCCGCCGCCTTCATCTCCTGCTTGTGGGCCCGCACCTTCGCCAGCGACTCGGGCCCGGTGATGTCGGCCACCGACCGGTACGCCGCCGCCTCCCCGTACGCCCCGGCGGCCTCCCGCCACCCCGTCGGCGTCACCCCGAGCTGTTTGCCCAGCAGCGCCAGGAAGATCTGCGCCTTCTGCTTCCCGAAGCCGGGCAGTTCCTGGAGCCGCCGGAGCAGCTCCGCCCCGGTGGCGGCGTCCCGCCAGATGCCCTCGGCGGCACCGTCGTAGTGCTCGACGAGGTACTGGCACAGCTGCTGGATCCTCTTGGCCATGGAGCCGGGATACCGGTGCACGGCCGGCTTCTCGGCGAGCAGGGCCGCGAACGCCTCCGGATCCTGGGCGGCGATCTCGTGCGCGTCCAGGTCGTCCGTGCCCATGCGCCGGGCGATGGTCGCCGGCCCCTTGAACGCCCACTCCATCGGCACCTGCTGGTCGAGCAGCATGCCGGTGAGCGCGGCGAGCCTGCTGCGGCTGAGGAGTTCGTCGGCCTCGGGGTCCTGGGCGAGATGCAGGGCGGGGGAGTCGGTGTCGGCGTCCATGGCTCGATGATCCCGCGTCCGGACCGGCGCCGCGCGCTCGCCGCCGCCCGCGCTCCCCCGGCCTCCGCCGCTCCCTCCCTCCTCGCGTACGATTCCTCCGCGATTCAGCTTAGGTAAGGCTAACCTCAGACAAGGAGGTCGCAAGGTGGCCGCCGGGACGTACCGCGACGCCTGGGGCATCCCGCATCTGCGGGCGGCCGACGCCCTCGAACTCGCCCGAGCCCAGGGCCGGGTCACCGCCCATGACCGGGCCTGGCAGCTGGAGGTGGAACGGCACCGCGCGCAGGGCACGTCGGCGTCCTTCCTCGGCGCACCGGCCGTCGCCTGGGACGCCTTCGCCCGCCGGGCCCGCCTGGCGGACACGGCCAGACGCTGTTTCGGGGCGCTGGAGGGACGGGACCCGGAGACGGCCCGGTGGGTACGGGCGTACGTGGCCGGCGTCAACGAGGGCCTGCCGGCCGGCGCCGCCCGCACCCCGGAGTTCGCCCGCACCGGCCTGGCCCCCGGCACCTGGGAGCCCTGGCATCCCCTGGGCGTCTGGCTGACCACGCACATCCTGTTCGCCGGCTTCCCGGCCAAGCTGTGGCGCGAGGAGGCGATACGGCACCTGGGCGAGGAGGCCGTCCCGCTCTTCGCCACGGACGGCCCGGGCACCTCGGGCAGCAACGGCTGGCTCCTCGCCGGCTCCCGCACCACCACCGGCCGGCCCCTCCTCGCCGGCGACCCCCACCGCTTCATCGAGGCACCCGGCGTCTACCAGCAGATCCGGCTCGCCTGCCCGGAGTTCGACGTCGTGGGACTGGCGGTCCCGGGCGTCCCCGGCATCGCGCACTTCGCCCACACGGGCACGGTCGCCTGGTCCATCACCAACGCGATGGCCGACTACCAGGACCTCTACCGGGAGCGCCTGCGGCGCACGGACACCGGCGTACAGGCCCTCGCCCCGGACGGCACCTGGACCCCGGCCGACCGCCACACGGAGACGATCGAGGTCTCCGGCAACCCGCCGGTCGAGATCGAGGTACTCGAAACACCCCGGGGCCCGGTCATCACCGAATGGCCGGACCCCCCGCAGACGACCACACCAGCAGCCGCCGATTGCGGGCCACCCGCGCCCGCCCACGAATCCCGCACTCCACCCGCCGCCCCCCTCGCCGCCGCACCGACAGCCGCCGACGGCGCCCAACCTCCGCAGGGGCCACCCGCACCCGCCCACGAGTCCCGCACGCCACGCGCTCCGCACGCCGACCCCCTCGCCGTCTCCCACCTACCGGCAGCCGCCGTCGGCGCCCGGCCTCCGCAGGGGCCACCTGCACCCGCCCACGAATCCCGGACGCCACGTGCTCCGCACGCCGACCCCCTCGCCGTCTCCCACCTACCGGCAGCCGCCGTCGGCGCCCGGCCTCCGCAGGGGCCACCTGCACCCGCCCACGAATCCCGGACGCCACGCACTCCACCCGCCGCCCCCCTCGCCGCCGCACCGACAGCCGCCGACGGCGCCCAACCTCCGCAGGGGCCACCCGCACCCGCCCACGAGTCCCGCACGCCACGTGCTCCGCACGCCGAACCCTTCGCTGTCGCCCACCTACCGGCAGCCGCCGTCGGCGCCCGGCCTCCGCAGGGGCCACCTGCACCCGCCCACGAGTCCCGCACGCCGCGCGCTCCGCACGCCGACCCCCTCGCCGTCTCCCACCTACCGGCAGCCGCCGTCGGCGCCCGGCCTCCGCAGGGGCCACCTGCACCCGCCCACGAGTCCCGCACGCCACGTGCTCCGCACGCCGATAACCTCGCCGTTGCCCAGCCATCCGCAGCCGCCGTCGGCGCTCAACCCCCGCAGGGGCCACCCGCACCCGACCACGAGACCTGCACGGGTGGTGCGGGTGGGGAGACGTCCGCCGAGGGCGAAGCCGAGGCGTTGGCGCTCCGCTACCCGCCTCGCGTCACCGAGGACCTCGGCTTCAGCGCCCTCCTCCCCCTCCTCCGCGCCCGCCACGTCACCGACGTCGACCGCGCCTTCGACGCCTGGGTCGAGCCCGTCAACGTCGTGCACGCCGCCGACACCGACGGCGGCGTGCTGCACCGCGTCGCCGGCCGCGTCCCCGTCCGGTCCCACACCAACCGCACCCGCCTCGCCCCCGCCTGGCTCCCCGGCCACGACTGGCAGGGCTGGCACGAGATGCCGTACGGCGGCCTCACGGACGGCGTGGCCGTGATGGCCAACCAGCGCGGCCCGGCCGCCCCCCTCGGTGTCGAGTTCGCCCCGCCGCACCGCGCCGACCGCATCCGCGCCCTCCTCGACGAGCGCCGCACCTGGTCCGCCGACGGCCTGCAGGCGATCCACACCGACACCCACCTCGCCTCCGCCGCCCCCCTCCTCGACCACCTGGCCGCCCTCGACGGTCTCACCCCCGAGGCCGGCGCCCTCCGTGACCGCCTCCTCGCCTGGGACCGCCGGATGGACGCCGACAGCACCGACGCCGCCGCCTACGCGGCCGTACGCTCCGCCGTCGTACGGCACCTCGCCGCCCATCCCGCCTTCGCCGCGCTCGCCGAACCCCCGGCCCTCCCCGAGGTCCTGCTCCCCTGGCTGGCCCTCACCCCCCGGATCGCCTTCGCCCTCGAACACCTCCTGCGGGCGGAGGAGCTGTACGGCGTCGATCGCCCCGCCGCCGTCCGCGCGGCCGTGCAGGAGGTCGCGGCCGGACCGCCCACCGGTACCTGGGGCGACACCCACCGCCTCGCCCCCTGGCAGGCGCTGCCCGGTCCGTCGCCGTACGACGGACCGGCGCTGTCCGGCGACCACGACTGCGTGCTGTGCACCTCCGCCGTCCCCGGCCTCACCGACCGCTCCGCACGCGGCCCGGCCGCCCGCTACGTCTGGGACCTGGCCCGCCGCGAGGACAGCCGCTGGGTGGTCCCGTTCGGCGCGGACGGCGCCCCCGGCGCCCCCCACCACACCGACCAACTCCCCCTGTGGCTCGGGGGAGAACTGGCCCCGGTCGTCACCGACTGGGCCCGACTGCACCGCGCAGACCTCACGGAGGACACCGATGGCTGAGCACCACCCCGTCTTCGAACACCCCGTCCCCGGCTTCGGCACCGTCCGGCTCCGCCCCCTCGACCCCGAGGACGACGCGGCCGTGGTGCACAGCTGGGTCGACGCGGAACGCGCCGCCTTCTGGGGCATGACCGGCCTCACCCGCGCCCAGGTCGCGGAGGTCTACGCCCACCTGGCGACCCTCGACACCCACCACGCCCACCTCGCCGAGAAGGACGGCACCCCGGTCGGCCTCCTGCAGACCTACGAGCCCGCGGCCGACCGGGTGGGCGAGTGCTACGAGGTCCGCCCCGGCGACATCGGCGTCCACGTCCTGCTCGCCCCGCCCGGACCCGAAGGCCCCCGCCCCGGCTGGACGGAGGCGTTGCTGACCGCCTTCACGGCGTACGTGCTGCTCGCCCGGGACCGCCACCGCATCGTCGTGGACCCGGACGTCCGCAACGAGAAGGCGATCGCCCGCTTCCGGCGCCAGGGTTTCGAGCTCGGCCCGGCCGTCGTCCTCCCCGAGATCGACCTGCCCGACGTCCACCTGCCCGAGAAGCACGCTCAACTGGCTTTCCTCACCCGGCCGGTAGCCTTCCCGGGTGACTTCCGCGATGTCGAGCCCCAGCCCGAAGCCGACCCCCGCTGACCTCATCGCCCACTACGGCCTGGAGCCGATCCCCCGCGAAGGCGGCCTGTTCCGGGAGACCTGGGCCGGTCCCGCCCGCCCCGACGGCCGCCCCGAGGGCACCGCGATCGTGGTCCTCCTCACCGCCGACGACTTCTCGGCCCTGCACCGCCTCCCCACCGACGAGATCTGGCACTACCACCTGGGCGACCCGCTGGACCTCCTGCTGCTCGCCCCCGACGGCACCACCAGCACGCCTGTCCTCGGCCCCGACCTGCTCGGCGGCCAGCACGTCCAGCTGACCGTCCCGGCCGGCACCTGGATGGGCGCCCGGGTGGCGACCCCGGGCGCCTGGACACTGTTCGGCTGCACCATGGCCCCCGGATTCACCTTCGAGGGGTACGAGCACGGCAACGCGGCCGACCTCACGGCGCGTTATCCGTCCGAAGCCGCCCGCATCACGGAACTCTGCCGTCCATGACCCCTCTGCTCGACGGACAGACCGCCCTGGTCACGGGCGCGGGCGGCGGCACGGTCACCCACATCGCGTCCATCGAGGCGTCCCACCCGGCCCCCGGCCACGCCCACTACTGCACGGCCAAGGCCGCGGTGGTCATGCACGCGCGGGCGGCGGCCCTGGAGTACGGCCGCTCCGGCATCCGCGTCAACACCGTCTCCCCGGGCCTCATCGACCGCGCAGGGCTCGCGGAGGACTGGCCCGACGGGGTCCGGCGGTGGCAGGAGGCGGTGCCCGCGGGCCGGCTGGGGAACGGGGACGACGTGGCGAACGCGGTGGTCTTCCTGGCCTCGCCCCTGGCGTCCTGGATCACCGGCCACGACCTGGTGGTCGACGGCGGGGTGTCGGCACGCCCGACGTGGTAGCGCCCCGCAGGGGGCGGGGCCGTGTCGATGTGCGGCTCCGCGCCCCTGCGGGGCGCGACCGGCCACGACGATCCCGCCGACGAATGAGCACCACGGGCTTCCCAGCCGTATGACCCGGGAACGCGTGTTTCCGAACTCCGAGCGGGTGACATGAGCGAAGGACACGACCAGCGGCGAGGGCCGACCGGCGACCACCGGAACCACGGGTACCGCGGCGTCCTGCGCGCCCTCACGCTCCTCGGCTCCCTCCTCGCCGCCCTCCTCCTCGCCTCGGCCGCCCCCGCCTCCGCACACGCCGCCCTGCGCGGCAGCGACCCCGCCGACGGTGCCGTGCTCAAGTCGTCCCCGGCCTCCGTCACCCTCACCTTCACCGAGGCCGTCGGCCTGCTCGACGACTCGTTCCGGGTGTACGACCCGACCAACCACCGGGTGGACACCAGCGAGGCCGGACACGGCCCGGCCGGCTCGGACACCGCGCGGATCACCTTCCCGGAGAAGCTGGGCACCGGCACGTTCACCGTCGCGTGGCGGGTCGTCTCGGCGGACAGCCACCCCGTCTCCGGCGCCCTCACCTTCTCCGTGGGCAAGCCGTCGGCGACCACGGCGACGGTCTCCGCCGGCCCCGTCGAGAACCCGCTCACCGGCAGCCTCTACAACATCGGCCGCTACGTCGCGTACCTCGCCGTGGCCCTGCTGATAGGCACCGTCGCCTTCCTGGCCGTCTGCCGCCCGCCGGACCCGGCCCCCCTGCGCACCCCGGTCCGCACGGCGTGGTGGGCGCTGCTCGCCGCCACCCTCTTCCTCTTCGTCCTGCGCTCCCCGTACGAGGAGGGCACCTCCCCGGCGGCGGCCTTCGACCTCTCCGCCCTCGCCAGGTCCGCGACCGGCCGCCCGGGTCTGGCCCTGCTGGCCAGGGTGGCCCTGCTGGCACTCATCGCAGCCCTCCACCACCTGCTCCGCGGGCGGGTGGGCCGCGAGCTCCCGTCCGGCCCGTCGCGCCCCCAGCTCGCGGCGGCCGCCGCCCTCTCCGTCGCCCTGGCCCTGACCTGGGCGGCGGCGGAACACGCCTCGGCCGGTATCCAGGTCCCGCTGGCGATGACGTCGTCGGTCCTGCACCTGCTGTCGATGGCGCTCTGGATGGGCGGCCTGGTGGCCCTCCTGATCACCCTCCAGCGCTCCGCCGTGCCGCTGCCCGCCGCGGTGGTCACCCGCTTCTCCCGCACGGCCTTCGGCTCGGTGACGGTCCTCGTCGTCACCGGCGTCTACCAGTCCTGGCGCGGCCTCGGCTCCTGGCAGGCCCTCACGGACACGGCGTACGGCAGGCTCCTGCTCGTCAAGCTCGCCGCGGTGACGCTGCTGCTGGCGGCCGCCTCGCAGTCCCGCCGCTGGACGGCGAAGGCGGCGGATTCCCCGGCCGTGCCGGTCCCCGAGCGTGTCCCACTGCCGGTCGGCGGCCCGGCGGGCTCACCGGCCGAGGGGCAGGACACACCACCCCCGGACGAGCCTCGGGCCCCCACCGACGAGCCCGGGTCCGCCCCGGCCGGCCGCCGGCAGGCCGCCCTGCGCCGTTCGGTCCTCGCCGAAGTGGCCGTCGGCGTCGCCGTCCTTGGCATCACCACGATCCTCACCGGCACCCTGCCCGGCCGGGCCGCGGCCGAGGCGGCCGGGTCGGGAGCGGCGCAGGCCGCCCCGGCCGGCATCCCCGCGGCCGTCGTCGCCCTCGTCCCCTTCGACGTCGGCACTCCGAACGGCCACGGCAAGGTGCAGATCACCCTGGACCCGGGGCGGGTCGGCGCGAACTCCGTGCAGGCGGTCGTCTTCGGCCCCGACGGCGGCATCTCCGCCGTCCCCGAACTCCGCCTCTCCTTCACCCTCGCCGCTCAGAAGATCGGCCCTCTCCCGGCGAACGTGACCGACCGCGGCGGCTATTGGGCCGCCGACTCCGTCAACCTCCCCATCGCGGGCGAGTGGACGATGTCGGTGACGGTACGGATCTCCGACCTGGACCAGGTGACGGTGACGAAGAAGGTGCGGATCGCCACTTGGCGGTGACCGCCGTGGCGCTCCGTCTCGCCCCTGACCAGCAGGGTGAGCAGGAAGGCGACGGCCAGTCCGGCGCCGGCCCCGGCGGGGTGGCGGAGCACCTTGTCGGGGTCGATGCGGCACTGGTTGGTGCGGCCGTTTGCGGGTGTGGGAGAGGCAGCCGTGCTGTTCCAGGTCGGTGATGATCTTCTGGACGGCGCGTTCGGTGGCCGGCAGCGGACCCCGCCGTCCACCGCGTGCGTCGGGCGCGTTCCGCCTTGCGGGGACCACCGCCCCGCAGCAGGCTGTTCGACGGGGGCGGTGAGGAAGGGAGTCCCGCGATGACCCAGCAACCGCCCACGGCGCCGCTCGACCGGCCGGTCGTCGGCTCGTACCCGACCTACGAGGGCGCGCAGCGCGCGGTCGACTTCCTCTCCGACAGCAAGTTCCCGGTGGAGCACACCGCGATCATCGGCTCCGACCTGCGGATGGTCGAGACGGTGCTCGGCCGCCTCACCCGCGGCCGGGCCGCCCTGGCCGGCGCGGGCTCGGGTGCCTGGTTCGGGCTGCTCGTCGGCCTGCTCCTGTCGCTGTTCGCCGCGGGCAACCACCACGTCCTCGTCCTGATGATCAGCGGCCTGTTCTACGGCGCGATCTTCGGCGCCCTCTTCGGCTTCGCCGGCCACGCCTTCACCGGGGGCCGCCGCGACTTCGCGTCCCGCAGCCAGATCGTCGCCGCCCGCTACGACGTGGTCGCCCAGGCCGAGGTCGCGGAGGAGGCTAAGAACCTCCTCATCAAGCTCGGCTGGCGCGAAGGCTGAGCGGAGCCCGTGGCCGTCCCGGGGGCCCACCCGGCGGAGCGGGCCCGGAAGCGGGCCGTCCGGCCCGGCTGCTCCGGTCAGGCGCCCACGGTCCCGTCGACGCCCTCGCGCAGGAAGTCGGCGTGCCCGTTGTGGCGGCCGTACTCCAGCAGCACGTGCAGCATCACCATCCGCAGCGACACCTCCTCCTCCCACCTCGGCTGGTACCCGGCCTGGTCCAGGGAGGCTGCCGCGCGCTCGATCCGGCGCGAGGCCGCCACCTCGGCCTCCCAGGCGGCGAACGCCTCCGCCCTGGTCGACCGGCTCGCGTCGTACGCCGCCTGGAAGTCGATCTCGTCGGACCACACCATGGGCGCGTCCTTGTCCTCGAACACCCGGCGGAACCAGGCGCGTTCCACCTCCGCCAGGTGCCGCACCAGACCGAGCAGCGACAACGTGGACGGCGGCATCGACCGCCGGCGCAGCTCCTCGTCGGTGAGCCCCTCGCACTTCATCGCGAGGGTCGCGCGGTGATAGTCGAGGAAGGCCCGCAGCATCTCGCGTTCACTGCCGAAGCTGGGCGGTCCCGTGCGGGGGTCGCTGGTCACTGGCCGTACTCCTCATCCGTTTGACCGATCATCCGCTCCGGCGTCCCGGGCGCGCGAGCAGTATCCAGCCGACCGCACCCATTCCGGCACCCGCCTGCCCATGCCGGCGTGGACGAGCAGCGCCGAGACCGGAGGGCCATGGGCTGTTCGGCCGACGAAGAGGGGCGCCGTCCGGGCGTCGCGGGCGGCAGAGGTATGCGACCTGTGATCATGGCGCGGTCATCAAAAGTGATCGATACGGAGAAAAGTGGTCGATGTGGAGCTCCGGGTCGCGGTGCCCGATGTGCCGCTGCCGTGGGGTGTTCGCGGGAACGCGCTGCAGGTGACGCGGTGAACTGGTTGACGTCGCGCCCGGCGGTGGTACTGGTCGTGGCCGGCCTCCTGCTCGCCCTCGTGGTTGCGGCGGTGGCGCGGGTCGGAGTCCGCGCACTCGTACCGGTGGAGGAACGGGATCGGGTGCCGCAGATCGCCACGCCCCTGATGCCGACGCTCGGCGCCGCCTTCGCGATCTTCGCGGCACTCTCGCTCGCCAGCGAGGCCGGCTACCTGCGCGCGGCCGAGGGGCTGGTGAGCGAGGAGGCGGCCGCGGCCTCCCGGCTGGCATGGGCGGCGACGAGCCCGCACGTCCGGTCGGAGCCGATCCATGCGGCACTGCTGGACTACCTGCGGACCACGCGGGCCAGGGAGTGGGAGGGCACGGCAGCGGCGTCCGGCGACGACCCGGCCACCGCTCGCGCGATCGCAGGGCTGGAACGGAGCGTGCGGACCGAGGCGGCCCGGCCCGAGGTGGGCGTCCCGACCGGCGGGGAGCTGGTGCTCGCCCTGGACGGTGTCACCAGCAGTCGCCGCGCCCGCGTCGCGGCCGCCTCGCGCGACGTTCCCACGCTCTACGTCGTCACCCTCGTGGTCAGCGGTGTGGCCCTGATCGTGAACTCCGGCGCACTCGTCTTCCGCAGCAGTCTGCGAACGTCGCTGCTCATCGTGGGGGTCGCGAGTGTGGTCGGGCTGAGCCTGGCGTTGCTCTTCGCACTCAGCGCGCCCTGGAGCGGACCGTTCGTCGTCAGCGGGCATCCGCTCGACGCCGTCATCGGGGACCTGAAGTCCGGCTTCTTCGACGGCGGGCCGTAGACGGCGGGCGGGGTCCGCGCGCTGCGGGCAAGGACAGGGCCGGACAAAGACCAGGACAACGAGATCCGAGGACAACGTCGAAGGGCCCCACCTCACGGTGGGGCCCTTCGACAACGTGCCCGGTGAGGCACTCGCGGTGTGCAGGCGCGTTCACCAGCGTTCAGGGACGGCGGCCGTCGGTGCCGGGAGCGCTACGGGACCCGGCCGAACGGTGGTGAACGGGGCTGTCAGTCCCGGAGCCAAGCCGCGTCGGGCCGCGTCACACGCGTGCCCGTGGCGGGCTCCTGCGTGTCGTTGAGCGGCAGGGTCTCGTCTTCTCCGAAGTCAGGGGCCTGGAAGGGGTTGGCCGACGGAGGCGGCGATGCTGCGGTGGAGCAACGGGTTTGGGCTTCCGGGGCGGAGAACAGCGACGTCAGGTGGATGAGAGGACTCTCTTTCGTTACAAGTCCCTGAAGGGGCCTGGGTGTGCCGTGACCGGGCACAGCGGTCCTACAGCTTGGTCATCTTGGCGTACGGGCTCAAGATCCGCATCTGCGCCGAGCCGAAATCCACGAGTGCCGCGACTCCGCCCTCGATGCCGATGACTCGGCCGAGGCCGTACATGTCGTGGGTGACTTGGTCCCCCACGGCGAAGTGTTTGGGGATCGGTGTGACCGCGGCCTTGAAGGGGCTGGTGGGCAAGTGACGCTTCGGCGCAGCAGGCTTAGTCATGGCTCAGTATGCGCCCGCGCGTGTCCCGGCCGCTGTGGCCGTCGGCACAGATCAAGACGGGAACAACCCTCTCACGCCGCTGACCTGGGGTTTCGAGACCCGGCGAGGCGAAACTGGACCCTAGGCATCCGTTACTGCCCTGGGGAGCGGCCCGGATGCGGGCCCGGTGTCGAAAAGGGTTGCTCAGCAGGTCGGCGAGGCCCTGTACGGCGCCGATGGACGGCATCTGCCATGATCCGGGATCGCCTGTCTCCCGTCCGGGAGGGGGAGCCGGGGAGGAACCATGGACGAGCGGACGGACCCTGTCGAGATCGTCGCGCGCGTGGGTGGCGTGACGCCCTACTCGGATCACGAGCGGGCGTTCGGTACCTGGGTGCACCTCGCCACGAAGGCCGGCTGGCAGGTGGTCGAGGCTGACGGGTTCGCCGCCGACAGCGACCGTGGTGAAATCGGCGCGGTGGACGTCGAGGGCGTTCGGTACGTGATCCGGCTCGGGCCGAGAGCGCGGCGGCTGCTTTACGAGGTTGTCGACGGGCGCATGGTGAAACGGGACGTCCTGGCGATCGCGGCCTGGGCGGAACCGGTCGTCACCAAGGAGAGCGCCCCCGGTTGGTACTCCGCGGAGGCCGACCGAAACGGAAAGTGAAACGGACAACGCCGAAGGGCCCCACCGTGAACGGTGGGGCCCTTCGACATCGTGCCCGGTGAGGCACTGGCGGAGGATACGAGATTCGAACTCGTGAGGGGTTGCCCCCAACACGCTTTCCAAGCGTGCGCCCTAGGCCTCTAGGCGAATCCTCCGCTGGGAACATTACATGACCGAGAGGAGTGCTCGCGAACTCGTTCCTACCCCCTGACGTCGGGTACTCTGTGCGGAGCCCCTCACGCGGCGCTATCTGACTGAACTCCCCCAGGGCCGGAAGGCAGCAAGGGTAGGTTGGCTCTGGCGGGTGCGTGGGGGGCGCTTGCGTTTGCGGGCGGGGCTGGTTGTCAGTGGGCGCCTATAACCTCGTATGCGTGTCGTCTCTCGCGCTGTACCGCCGCTATCGCCCGGAGTCGTTCGCCGAGGTCATCGGGCAGGAGCATGTCACCGACCCGCTGCAGCAGGCGCTGCGGAACAACCGGGTCAATCACGCGTACCTGTTCAGCGGCCCGCGTGGATGTGGCAAGACGACCAGCGCGCGGATCCTCGCCCGGTGCCTGAACTGCGCGCAGGGCCCGACGCCGACGCCGTGCGGTGAGTGCCAGTCCTGCCAGGACCTGGCGCGCAACGGCCCCGGTTCCATCGACGTCATCGAGATCGACGCGGCCTCTCACGGTGGTGTGGACGACGCCCGTGAGCTGCGCGAGAAGGCCTTCTTCGGGCCCGCCTCCAGCCGCTACAAGATCTACATCATCGACGAGGCCCACATGGTCACGTCGGCCGGCTTCAACGCGCTGCTGAAGGTCGTCGAGGAGCCGCCGGAGCATCTCAAGTTCATCTTCGCCACGACCGAGCCCGAGAAGGTCATCGGGACCATCCGGTCGCGGACCCATCACTATCCGTTCCGGCTGGTGCCACCGGGCACGCTGCGGGACTACCTCGGCGAGGTGTGCGGCAAGGAACAGATCCCCGTCGAGGACGGGGTGCTCCCGCTCGTGGTGCGCGCCGGTGCGGGGTCCGTACGTGACTCCATGTCCGTCATGGACCAGCTGCTCGCCGGGGCGGGTGACGAAGGTGTGACGTACGCCATGGCCACCTCTCTCCTCGGGTACACGGACGGGTCGCTGCTCGACTCCGTCGTCGAGGCCTTCGCGACCGGGGACGGCGCCGCCGCCTTCGAGGTCGTCGACCGGATCATCGAGGGGGGCAACGACCCGCGCCGCTTCGTCGCCGACCTGCTGGAGCGGCTGCGGGACCTGGTGATCCTCGCCGCCGTGCCGGACGCCGCGGAGAAGGGGCTGTTCGACGCCCCCGCCGACGTACTCGAACGGATGCAGGCCCAGGCCGGCATCTTCGGCGCCGCCGAGCTCAGCCGCGCCGCCGACCTCGTCAACGAGGGCCTGACCGAGATGCGCGGCGCCACCTCCCCGCGCCTCCAGCTGGAGCTGATCTGCGCCCGCGTGCTGCTGCCGGCGGCTTACGGCGACGAGCGGTCCGTGATGGCCCGCCTCGACCGCCTGGAGCGGGGCGTCAACTTCTCGGGCGGGGGCGGCGCACCCACCATGGGGTACGTCCCCGGTCCCGAGGCACACGTCCAGCCTTCGGCGCCGGTGCAGCAGGGAGGCGGCCCGGCGGCGGCCCGGGCGGCCGTACGAGGCGGAGCGGCGCCGACCCCGGCTCCGGCTCCGGCCCCGGCCCCCGCCCCGGCCCCGGCCCCCGCCCCGGCCCCGGCGCAGACTCCACAGCCCCCGGCTCCGGCCGCCGCCGCGCCGGCTCCGGCACCGCCCGCCCCGGCCGCTCCCGCACCCGGTGCCTGGCCGACGGCGGCACCCGCGGGCGGCGGCGGCACCCGTCGCCCCGGCGGCTGGCCCACGGCCACGGGCGGCGCCGCCGCGGCCACTCCGGCACCCCAGCAGGCCCCGCAGCCCTCGGTGGCCCCGGCGGCCGCCCCGGCCCCGGCCCCCGCTGCCGCCCCTGCCGGTGGCCTCGACCCCCGGGTGCTCTGGCCGAACATCCTGGAGGCGGTGAAGAACCGCCGCCGCTTCACCTGGATCCTGCTCAGCCAGAACGCGCAGGTCGCCGGGTTCGACGGCACCACCCTCCAGATCGGCTTCGTCAACGCCGGCGCCCGCGACAACTTCGCGAGCAGTGGCAGCGAGGACGTGCTGCGGCAGGCGCTGGGCGAGCAGTTCGGCGTGCAGTGGCGGATCGAGGCGGTCGTCGACCCGACGGGCGGCGGTGGCGCGGCTCCGCCCGCCGGCTACGGCGCGGCCCCCGCGGCCCCGGCCCGCCCCGCGCCCGTCCAGCAAACCCCGGCGGCCGCCGCCCCGGCCCAGAGCCCGCCGTCCGTCCCGAGAGCAGCGGCCCAGGCCCCGGCCTCCGCGCCGGTCGCCCCGGAACCGCCGCCGGTGTCCCCCGAGGACGACATCCCCGAGGAGGACGACCCCGACCTCGACGAGTCGGCTCTCTCCGGCCATGAACTGATCGTGAAGGAACTGGGGGCGACGGTGGTCGAGGAGATCCAGAACGAGTGACGCGTGGCGGCAGCCGACGGCTCGGAGGCAGAGGGTGCGGCTCGGCGGGTGGCTGCGGGCCGCCGGGGTTCCCCGGGCCCCCAGGTGTCTCAGCGCATCCAGCGCGGGAGATCGTAGGCGGCTGCCGTCCGTCCGGCGTTCGGTCCGCTGAGACTGCCGCGATTCGCCGTACGCCCACTGCGGCGCCGTCGTGGCCGCTCGCGCAGTTCCCCGCGCCCCTCACGGGGCGCTGCCGCTCGCCCCGTCAGATGATCGAGGCAGCAATCGCCCCGCGGCCGGCCGCGTGATTGAGGCGACTATCAGCCCTCGGTCCATCCGGCGTTGAAGCACACTGCCCCGCGGCCGGTCGCGTGATTGAGGCAGCGATCACCCTTCGGTCTGTCTGACGTTCGAGGTAGCTATCACCCCGCTTCGGGTGGTCGCGTGATTGAGGCAGCGATCACCCTTCGGTCTGTCTGACGTTCGAGGTAGCTATCACCCCGCTTCGGGTGGTCGCGTGATTGAGGCAGCGATCACCCTTCGGTCTGTCCGACGTTCGAGGTAGTTATCACCCCGCTTCGGGTGGTCGTGTGATTGAGGCAGCAGTCCCCCTCGGCCGGTCGCGGGATTGAGGTGGCTACCCCCCACAGGGCCGTCAGGTGATTGAGGCGGCAACCGCCCCAGCCCGTCCGGCGTTTGAGGACGAGGCCGTTCGGGCCGAAGCGGGGGATTGGGGGCGGCAGCCTCCATGGGGGGCCGCCTCGGCAGGCAGCCACTGCTCGGCCTGGCCCCCTTGGAGGAACCTCCAGTCGGCCCACCCGGCTACGCTGGCCTCCGTGAAGGTCCTCGTCATCGGCAGCGGCGCCCGCGAACACGCCCTGTGCCGCTCTCTGTCCCTCGATCCCGACGTCACCGCGCTGCACTGCGCCCCCGGCAACGCCGGCATCGCCGAGGTGGCCGAGCTGCACCAGGTCGATGCCCTGGACGGCGGGGCGGTGGCCGCGCTCGCCCTGGAACTCGGCGCCGAGCTGGTGGTCGTCGGCCCGGAGGCCCCCCTGGTCGCCGGGGTCGCCGACGCCGTGCGCGAGGCGGGTGTCCCGGTCTTCGGTCCCTCCGGGGCGGCCGCGCAGATCGAGGGGTCCAAGGCGTTCGCCAAGGACGTGATGGCGGGCGCCGCAGTCCCCACCGCCCGTTCGTACGTCTGCACAAACGCCGAGGAGGCCGCCGAGGCGCTGGACGCCTTCGGCGCACCGTACGTCGTGAAGGACGACGGGCTGGCGGCCGGCAAGGGCGTCGTCGTCACGGACGACCTGGACGCCGCCAAGGCGCACGCCGCCGCCTGCGACCGCGTCGTCATCGAGGAGTTCCTGGACGGCCCCGAGGTCTCCCTCTTCGCGATCACCGACGGCGTGACGGTCCTCCCGCTCCAGCCCGCCCAGGACTTCAAGCGCGCCCTGGACGGAGACGAGGGCCCGAACACCGGCGGCATGGGGGCCTACTCCCCGCTGCCCTGGGCCGACCCCAAGCTCGTCGACGAGGTCCTGGAGACCGTCCTCCAGCCGACCGTCGACGAGATGCGGCGCCGTGGCACCCCGTTCTCCGGTCTCCTCTACGCCGGCCTCGCGATCACCTCGCGCGGCGTGCGGGTCATCGAGTTCAACGCCCGCTTCGGCGACCCGGAGACCCAGGTGGTCCTCGCCCGCCTGAAGACCCCGCTGGCCGGTGTCCTGCTCGCCGCCGCGAACGGCACCCTCGCCGACCTCCCGCCGCTGCGCTGGCGCGACGAGGCGGCCGTCACCGTCGTCGTCGCCTCGCACAACTACCCGGACACCCCGCGCACCGGCGACCCCGTCACCGGCCTCGACGCGGTCGCCGCCGAGGACGCGCCGCACGCCTACGTCCTGCACGCGGGCACGAAGCGGGCCGGTGCCGACGTCGTCAGCGCGGGCGGCCGGGTCCTCTCCGTCACGGCGACCGGCGCGGACCTGACCCAGGCCCGTGAGCGGGCGTACGCGGCGGTCGCGCGGATCGGCCTCGACGGTTCCCAGCACCGTACGGACATCGCCGCGAAGGCGGCGGCCCAGGCCCAGGAGGCCTGACCCCGGCGTCTCCGCTGTTCCCGCAGACCCGTCCCTGATCAGGCCCCGGACCCGAAATCCGGGGCCTGATCGTTGCTTTCTGTCGATCACCTCTGACCAAAGCCATTCCATCGAGTGACCGATGCCCCATCCGGCTGACGGGGGCCGAACCCCCAACTAGGGTGCGGCGCAAGCATTCCGGCACTTGGCCCACCGGCATTGCGATGTCAGTGGCGGGTGCCACAGTGGGGGAGTGAGCAACAGCCAGGACAGGCCGAGGACAGCAGGGAGGGGGTGAGGTCCCGACGTGACCAGTACCGGTATCGGTGCGGAGGTGGGAGCGCAGGCAGCGCGTACCCGGGCCCTCGCCGTCCTGCGCGTCCGCGGCCGTGCCCTGGCCGTGGCGCTGCTGCCCGCCGCGGCCACGGTGATCCTGCTGGCCGGCGGATCCACCGGCCACTTCGTCGGCCGTGGCTGGGACACCGCCCGCTGGACCGTCGGCGCCCTCGCGGTCGTCGTGCTGCTGGCCGCCGCCGGCATCGCCCTGGTCGTGGCCCGCGCCCGCCCGGCAGTGAGCCCCACGGTGCCGATCCCGGAGGAGTCCGCCCCCGACCTGTACCGGATGGTGCGCGACCTGGCCGACCGCCTCGAGGTGCCGGCGCCCTCCGCCATAGCGCTCACCCCGGACTGCGACAGCTGGCTGGAGGACCGCACCCACCCGGCCCACGGCCCGCCCGCGCCCAAGGGCGGCGACGAGCTCGGCACCCCCGGCCTGCACCGCCGCACCTCGGCCGCCCCCGTCCTCGTCATCGGCTCCCCGTTCCTGTGGTGGATGCGCGTCGGCGAGCTCCGCGCGGTCCTCGCCCCGGTCGTCGCGGGCACGGGACCCTCGGCGCATCCGGACATAGCGGCCGCCCGCCGGTTCGTACGGGGCCTGGACGCGGCGGTGGCGGTCTCCGCGGCGCCCGCCCGACGTCCGGTCATCCGCCTGGCGGGCGCGGGCATCGCCTGGGTGGCGAGGCTGCTGCTGCGGGGCTGCCGGGAGCACGCGGCGTTGATGGAGCGCGGGGTGGCCGCCGCGGCCGCCGAGCGAGCCCAGGCGGTCGACTACGGCCTGCGGATCGTCGCCCAGGAACAGGTCGGCCTGGCCTACGCCGGCTGGGACCGGCTGCTGACCCGGGTCGCACTGCCCGCCTGGCGGATGGGCCGCTGGCCCTCCCGGCTGGACGCGGGCGTGGTCGCGGCCCTCACCGAGCTGTCCCGGCGCGACCGGCTGGCCGAGGGCTTCGCCTCCCGGCTGGGCGAGCGGCCCGCCTGCGACCTGCTGGAGGAACCGGGCGTCGTGGACGAGGCCGCTTCGCTGCTCGCGGCCCGCCTCTTCCACGGCGGCCCCGCCGAGCCAGGACCGGCCTGGTCGCCGGTGGCCTGGCAGGAGTACCCGGACGAGGTCGTCGACCGCACCTGGCGCACCGAGGCGGCCCGCCTGCACCGCGTCCTGGACGCCCTCGGGGTCCGCGCCACCCTCGACCCCGGCGCCCCGGACCCCGGCGGCCCCACCCTGGCCCGGGTCCTCGACCATCTGACCGACCCGGCCGCCGCCGACAGGCTCCGTTGCCTCCGGGCCCACGACGACGACCCGCGCACCTCCGACGGCGATCCCCGCGCCTCCGGCCAAGACCACCGCACCCCCGGCCACGACGTCCGCATACCCGGCTACGACATACCCGGCTACGACGACGAGGCGGACGGCGAGCCCACTGGTACCGCACGCAGCGCCGCCCTCGCCGCCGGCCTCACCGCGGCCCTCGCCCGCGAGGAGCACGAGGGAGCGCACGCGAGCACGGTCGACACCACGCGCCCCGGCTGCCCGGCGGCCGCCGGCGGCCAGGGCGGCCCCAGTCCCCTCTGGGACGACGGGGCGCTGCCCCTCTTCCCGCTCCAGCCCCCGCGCACCGCCCGCGAACTCCTCGCCGACCACGTCAAGGCGATGGTGTGCTGCGCGGCCATGGACACCGCCGGAGCCACCCCCGGCCTGGACTGGCTCGACGGTCCGGCCCTGCTGGTCGACGGCGAGCGCGCCGCCGACCTGACGCCCAGAATCCTCAGCCTCATCGAGGAGGGAGACCCGGCCCCGCTGCGGGCCTGGCTGGTCGAGTCCGGAATACGTCCCGAGAAACCGGTCCGGCTGGTCTGACCTGGGCGTTTCGACGCTTTAGCGGAGCGAACTGTTCCACTTCAGGCAAATTCGCGACGAACCGTGACCGTACGCGTGCGTTATGTGATGTGCTGGGACCGTTGCCGGGTGTGGCAAGCGCATCCGACATAAGACAGACGCCCCGGTCACGACACGGACAGCACGACTCGGCACAGGACGACACAGCACGGAACGGCACCGCACCGCACGCGCACATCGCACACACCGCACGTCGGCTCGTATCAGCACACTTCACGGGGGCACGAGGGAGGGGAGCCACCATGGCATCGGACCAGATCCGCCGCTGGGAGTCGGGAGCACTCGCGCACGCCGTCACGGACCCCTTCGGTCAGGGACCCGTCCCCTGGCTGCGCGGCAGCGAGACCTATTTCGACGACACCGGTCATGTCGTCCCCTGGTACGTGGACCCCAGCCGGCCGCAGCCCACCGGCGAGAACCCGCGGGTCCCGGCACCGCGCTCGGCCGACGGCGGCCCGCGCTCCGCGGACGACGTGCACCGCCAGATCAAGGGGTTCACCTCGACCGGCGCGGTCACCCCGGGCGAGGCCGTCGACTTCCACATCACCGTCGACCCGCCGCAGGAGTTCAGCGTCGACATCTACCGCATCGGTCACTACGGCGGCGACGGCGCGTCCAAGATCACCACCAGCCCCCGGCTGTCCGGCATCGTCCAGCCCCCGCCGCTGGCCGCCGACCGCACGGTCTCCTGCCACCACTGGTGGCTGTCCTGGCGGCTGCAGGTCCCGTCGTACTGGAGCATCGGCGCGTACGTCGCCGTGCTCACCACCGCCGACGGCTACCGCTCCCACGTGCCCTTCACGATCCGCGACGACCACCCGGCCGACCTGCTGCTCCTGCTGCCGGACGTCACCTGGCAGGCGTACAACCTCTACCCGGAGGACGGCCGCACCGGTGCCAGCCTGTACCACGCCTGGGACGAGCGGGGCCGGCTGCTCGGCGAGGCCGACGCGGCGACCACCGTCTCCTTCGACCGGCCGTACGCGGGCGCCGGCCTGCCGCTGCACGTCGGCCACGCCTACGACTTCATCCGCTGGGCCGAGCGCTACGGCTACGACATCGCCTACGCCGAAGCCCGCGACCTGCACGCCGGCCGCGTCGACCCCACCCGCTACCGGGGCCTGGTCTTCCCGGGCCACGACGAGTACTGGTCGCCGCAGATGCGCCGCACCGTCGAGCTGGCCCGGGACAGCGGCACCAGCCTCGTCTTCCTCTCCGCCAACACCATGTACTGGCAGGTGGAGTTGGGCCCCTCGCCGTCCGGGGTCGCGGACCGCCTGCTGACCTGCCGAAAACGCAAGGGCCCGGGGAAGCCCGTGCTCTGGCGCGAGATCGACCGGCCCGAACAGCAGACGGTCGGCATCCAGTACGCGGGCCGGGTGCCCGAGCCGTACCCCCTGATCGTGCGCAACGCGGGGCACTGGCTCTGGGAGGCCACCGGCGCGCACGAGGGCGACGAACTCCCGGGCCTGGTGGCCGGTGAGGCGGACCGTTACTTCCCGCGTACCGCACTGCCCGAGCACGAGGAGCGCATCCTGCTCGCCCACTCCCCCTACACCGACAACGACGGCGTCCTGCGCCATCAGGAGACCTCCCTCTACCGCGCTCCCTCCGGCGCCCTGGTCTTCGCCGCCGGCACCTTCGCCTGGTCCCCGGCCCTGGACCGCCCCGGCCACATCGACCCCCGCGTCCAGCGGGCCACCGCCAATCTCCTGGACCGCATCTGCAAGCACGACTGACGCGGGCACGACGGCTCCGCACAGGTGTCCGCGCGGCCCCGATGTCCGTGCACAACCCGGCATACGGGAGAATCGAGGGCACCTGTACAGAACCACGGGGAGGAACCGTGTCCGGATTCGTCGAAAAGCCCGAGCCCGTGGAGGTGCCGGGCCTGGTGCATCTGCACACCGGCAAGGTGCGCGAGCTGTACCAGAACGCGGCCGGAGACCTCGTGATGGTCGCCAGCGACCGCATGTCCGCGTACGACTGGGTGCTGCCGACCGAGATCCCCGACAAGGGGCGGGTCCTGACCCAGCTCTCCCTGTGGTGGTTCGACAAGCTCGCCGACCTGGTCCCCAACCACGTCATCAGCACCGAGCTGCCCGAGGGCGCCCCCGCCGACTGGGCGGGCCGCACCCTCGTCTGCAAGTCCCTGAAGATGCTCCCGGTGGAGTGCGTGGCCCGCGGCTACCTCACCGGCTCGGGCCTCGCCGAGTACCAGGAGTCCCGCACGGTCTGCGGCCTCGCCCTGCCCGAGGGCCTGGTCGACGGCTCCGAGCTGCCCGCCCCGATCTTCACCCCGGCCACCAAGGCCGAGGTCGGCGAGCACGACGAGAACGTGTCGTACGAGGAGGTCGCCCGCCAGGTCGGCGCCGAGGCCGCCGCCCAGCTGCGCCAGGCCACCCTCGCGGTGTACGGCAGGGCCCGGGACATCGCCCGGGACCGGGGGATCATCCTGGCCGACACGAAGTTCGAGTTCGGCTTCGAGAACGACACCCTCGTCCTCGCCGACGAGGTCCTCACCCCGGACTCGTCCCGCTTCTGGCCGGCCGACCAGTGGCAGCCGGGCCGCGCCCAGCCGTCGTTCGACAAGCAGTACGTGCGCGACTGGCTGACCTCGGCCGAGTCCGGCTGGGACCGCGGGAGCGAACAGCCCCCGCCGCCGCTGCCGGAGCGGGTGGTCGAGGCGACCCGCGCGAAGTACATCGAGGCGTACGAGCGCCTGACGGGCAACACCTGGTCGTGACGACGGCGGCGTCTCCCGGGCCCCTGCGCCCGGGAGCGGGGTGACGAAGGCCCCGGACGACGCGGAAGGCCCCCGGCAACTCACCGGGGGCCTTCTTCTCTGAGCGGACGACGAGGCTCGAACTCGCGACCTCAACCTTGGCAAGGTTGCGCTCTACCAACTGAGCTACGTCCGCATGCGCCGTGGCGCGAGAGCAACTATACCCAACCTCGCTCCCGTGCGAGACGCACTGCCGCATGACGGTTCTCCGCACCGAGTTTGGTGACGGCCGCGGAGAGGTAGTTCCGCACGGTTCCCGGTGACAGCGCGGCCCGCTCGGCGATCTCCGCGACCGGCGCCCCGTCGGCCGCCAGCTCCAGCACCTCCGCCTCCCGCGCGGTCAGCGGGGAGTCTCCGGCGGAGATCGCGTCGGCGGCCAACTCCGGGTCGATGTACCGGTTTCCCGCGTGCACGGTCCGGATGATCTCGGCGAGCCGCTGCGCGCTCACCGTCTTCGGGACGAACCCGCGCACTCCGGCGGCCAGCGCCCGCTTGAGATGCCCGGGCCGTCCGTGACCGGTGACGATCAGCACCTGGCAGCCGGGCAGTTCGGCGCGGAGCGATGTGGCGACCCTCACACCGTCGGCGCCCGGCATCTGCAGGTCCAGCACCGCCACGTCGGGCCGGTGGGCCTGCGCCATGGCCAGCGCCTCGGGCCCGCTCGCCGCCTCCGCGACGACGACCAGATCGTCCTCGAGGCCGAGCAGCGCGGCCAGCGCACCCCGGATCAGATGTTCGTCGTCCGCGAGCAACAGCCGTACCGGAGACGTCATGAAGTGACTCCACTCACACTCGTATCGGCCGTCGTGCGACCGGACAGCGGTACCGAGGCCACCACCCGGAACCCGTCCGTCCCGACCGGCCCGGCCTCCAGCGTCCCGTCGACCTCCGCGAGCCGCTCCCGCAACCCGGCGAGCCCGGACCCACCGCCTCCGCCCGTCCCGCGCGCCACAACTCCGTCGTTCTCCACCGTCAGGACCACGTGTCCCTCCCGCACCCGCAACCCCACCGTGCACCGTCCCGCGTCCCCGTGCCGCAGCACGTTGGTGGTCGCCTCCCGTACCACCCAGCCGAGCGCCGACTGCACCTCGGCGGGCAGCCCGGCGGCGTCGCCGGTCACCTCGCAGTCGACTCCCGCGGCCGTCAGCACGCCCCGCGCACCGGCGAGTTCGGTCCCCAGGTCGGCCTCCCGGTAGCCCCGGACGACATCGCGGACCTCCCGCTGCGACTCCTGCGCGATCCGCTGCACCTCGATCATCTGGTCGACGGCCGCGGGCCGTTCACGCCGGGCCAGCTGGACGGCCAGTTCACTCTTGAGGGCGATGACGGCGAGGTTCCGGCCGAGGACGTCGTGCAGATCCCGCCCGAACCGCAGCCGCTCCTCGGCGACGGCGAGCCGTGCGCGGGTCTCGCGGGCCTCGTCGAGTTCGTAGACGGCGTTCAGCAGCCAGACGGAGAAGATCGAGGTGAAGGCGAGGAACGCACCGCCGAGGAACACCACGAACGCGGTCAGCAGCGCGGCCACCCCCCGGTAGCCGAGCGGGAAGGAGACCGCTCCGGCACCGCAGGCGAAGCCCGCGACGAGCGACAGTACCCGCTTGCGGTGGTGCACCCCGAGCGCCGTGGTCCCGGCGCCGAAGGCCAGCACCCCGGTGAAGACGCTGCCGCCGACGGCGTTCATGTCCGGCCCCGACCCGTGCTCGCGCAGGACGAGGGCGACGACGGCGAAGACGTACGTCGCCGCGGCGAGCGCCCACAGCAGCCGCACCGGCTGCCCCCGCCGGCCGCGCGTCCAGTCCAGCGCCCGGGAGGCGGTCACCGCGCAGAGCAGCGCGTGGACGACGACCATCGCCATCAGCCAGCCCGCGACCCCCGGCCCGGCCTGCGAGAACACCGGCAGCCCGAGCACCGCGACCTCGATCACCGCGAAGAAGTGGAACGACCAGCGCGTGTACGTCTCGACCTTGGCGGGGGTGGTCTTCCGCCGCCACCAGCCGCCTGCTGCCCCGCTCATCCGGTCCCGATCCCCTCGTTCCCCGCGTCTCGTTCCTCTCAGCGCCGGGGTTCCCAGCGGAACCACCGGCGTACAGCAAACACCGCGACCACGGTCCAGGCCAGCGCGGTGGCGACCGCGCCCAGTGCCTCGTAGGCGCTCAGTTCCCCGGTCCAGCCCGCGCGGACCAGGCGGACCGCCGGGGAGAGCGGGAGGAGTTCACAGACCGAGGCGAGCCGATGCGGCAGGACGTCCGCGGGGACGGCGATGCCCGAGCCCATCATGGACACGAGGACCAGGGGCGCCGCGGTGATCTGGGCGCTCTCGGTGGTCCGGGTGAAGGCCGCGGTGAGCGCGGTGAGCGCGGCGCTGAGCAGCAGGCCGAGGACGAGCCCGAGCAGCGTGAGGTACGGCGCTCTGGGCGCGCCCGCGTCGAGCAGCGCCGTGCAGCCGACGGCCAGCAGCAGCGATTGGGCCAGGCCGAGACAGAGAACGGGCAGCGCGGTGCCGGTCAGGATCTCCGCGTCGGACAGCTCGCCGGTGCGCAGCCGTTTCAGGACGAGTTCCTCGCGGCGGGCGACGAACGCGCCGACCAGCGAGCTGTAGACGGCGAACAGGAAGGAGAAGCCGATCGCGGCGGTCAGCGTCAGGGTGCCGAGGCCGATTCCCTTGGGGCCGGCCTGGTCGATCGCGGGCCGCACGCTGACCGGCAGCACGAGCGGCATGAGCAGCGCGGTGAGCACCGCGCCGCGATTGCGGCCGAAGAGGAGCAGCTCGGCGCGGGAGAGGGCGCGCAGCCGCGCCGTGACCACCGTGTTCACGCGGTCGCCTCCGCGATCCCCAGGAACGCCTCCTCCAGGGAGGCGGACCGCACCTCCAGCCGGTGCAGTTCGACCCCGGCCCGTTCGGCCCAGCCCAGGACCGCGGCGGCGGTCCGCTGCACCTCGCGGGTCCGCAGCCGGACGAGGCCGCCGTCGAGTTCGTGTCCGCACACGCCCATCGCGGCGAGCGGCGGCAGGTCCCCGAGGAAGTAGCCCGCGGGCAGTTCGAAGGACATCCGCGCGGGCCGGCCCGCGGTCACCTCGCCCGGTGTCCCGGCGGCCGCGATGCGTCCCTCGTGCAGGATCGCGAGCCGGTCGGCGAGGCCCTCGGCCTCCTCCAGGTAGTGCGTGGTGAGCAGCACGGCCGTCCCTTCGTCGCGCAGTGTGCGCACCAACTCCCAGGTGTCCCGGCGGCCTTCGGCGTCCAGTCCGGTGGTCGGCTCGTCCAGGAACAGCACCTCGGGTCTGCCGAGCAGCGCGAGTGCCAGGTCGAGGCGGCGCCGCTCACCGCCGGAGAGCTGCTTGACCCGGACGTCCGCCCGGCCGCCGAGCCCGACCAGGCCGAGCGCCTCGGCCGTGGGACGGGCTCCCGTCGTACAGCCGGCCCACAGCCGTACCGTCTCGCCGACGGTCAGCTCGGAGGGGAAGCCGCCCTCCTGGAGCATCACGCCGGTGCGCGGGCGTACGGCGGCCCGCTCCCGGTGCGGGTCGTGGCCCAGCACCCGTACCCGGCCGCCGTCGGGCGGCGCGAGGCCCTCCAGCAGTTCGACCGTCGACGTCTTTCCGGCACCGTTGGTGCCGAGCAGAGCGAAGATCTCCCCGCGGGCCACGGAGAAGGTGACTCCGCGGACCGCCTCGAACCCGCCCCCGTAGACACGCCGGAGATCTGTGACCTCAATCACGTGTTCGTAGTTCATGACTCCAGCGTCCCCGTGGCCGGAGCCGGGGAGCAGTGCGCGGTGTCATCACTCGCCATGACAAATGTCAGAGGGCGCAGCGGTGCGCGGAGGCGGCTACACGAAAAAACCCCAGCCATCTGACTGGGGTTTCCTCTATGAGCTGGAGCGGACGACGAGGCTCGAACTCGCGACCTCAACCTTGGCAAGGTTGCGCTCTACCAACTGAGCTACGTCCGCACTGCTCCCGACCGGCTCCCACCGATCGGTGCGAGCACCAGCCTACCTGATCCACAAGCATGCTCAGGACCGGCGGTGCAGAGCGGGTGACAGGAATTGCACACTGCGCCTTCCCCCTGGAAGGGGGATGTTCTACTACTGAACTACACCCGCATGTACTCCGTGGGCTTCGGCTTTTCGGCCGGGCCCGTCGGCGTGCTCCAGACATTAGCTGATCAGCAGGGGGGTAGCGCAAGTCGGCTGCTCTCAGGGGCGGCTGACGCACCCTGAGGGCAGCCGGCCGCACCTGTCACTGGGCGGCGCTGAACGCCTCGTACACCTTCTTCGGGATGCGGCCGCGGGCCGGGACATCCATCTTGTTCGCCTGCGCCCAGGCGCGGACGGCCGCCGGGTCGGGGGCGACCTCCGTCTGCCGGTACGCCTTGCCCGACTTCGACCGCTTGCGGCCGGCCACCACGTAGGGCTCCAGGGCCCTGCGCAGTTTCTTCGCGTTGGCTTGATTCAGATCGATCTCGTAGGACTTGCCGTCGAGTCCGAAGGCGATCGTTTCCGCCGCTTCCGAGCCGTCGATGTCGTCAAAGAGAGTGACCACGACCTTCTGCGCCACGAATATTCGGTCCCTTCGTGTGGCACGTCTATACAGCTCATCGACAGCTCATCGGCGATGACCGCGACGGCGGAAGATGACGTGCCGAGTATCGGCTATTGCCAATTCATTTGTACAGTGCCTGGCAATACAAAGTGAAGCCCGACTAAATCTGTCCGCGTGTCCCCAGCGCAATAGATGTCGTGGACGAACCCGGGGAACTTTCCCAGAACTTTTCGTGAGGATCGGCCGATGTCACCCGATCGTGATGCGGCTCACGTAGTTTCCTACAACTCTACTCGCGTAGAAATTTTGTGCGGGTAGTCTGAAGACACCGGTCGGAGACCACCGACGGGTATCACGGGTATCTGCTCAGCAGTCAGCACCACAACACCGGGAGTGCCAGTGGCACGCGTCGTAGTCGACGTCATGCTCAAGCCGGAGATCCTCGACCCCCAGGGCCAGGCGGTCCAGCGTGCGCTGCCGCGCCTGGGTTTCGAGGGCATCTCCGATGTACGTCAGGGAAAGCGATTCGAACTGGAAGTTGACGGGCCGGTCGACGAGGCCGCGCTCGCCCGCATCCACGATCTTGCGGAATCCTTCCTCGCCAACACGGTGATCGAGGACTTCACGGTTCGCGTCGACGAAGTCGCGGAGGCGGCGAAGTGACCGCTCGTATTGGCGTCGTCACTTTCCCCGGAAGCCTGGACGACCGTGACACCCAGCGCGCGATCCGGCTCGCGGGCGCGGAACCGGTCGCCCTCTGGCACAAGGACAAGGACCTCCACCAGGTCGACGCGGTGGTCCTGCCCGGTGGTTTCTCCTACGGCGACTATCTGCGGGCCGGCGCCATCTCGCGCTTCTCGCCGGTGATGGAGACCGTCATCGAGCAGGCGAAGGCCGGCCTGCCGGTCCTCGGTATCTGCAACGGCTTCCAGGTCCTCACCGAGGCCCACCTGCTCCCCGGCGCGATGCTCGGCAACAACCACCTGCACTTCATCTGCCGCGACCAGAAGCTGCGCGTGGAGAACACCTCCAGCGCCTGGACGACGGACTACAGCGCGGGCCAGGAGATCCATATCCCGCTGAAGAACATGGACGGCCGGTACGTCGCCGACGAGTACACGCTCGACAAGCTGGAGGCCGAGGGCCGGGTCGCCTTCCGGTACGTGGACTTCAACCCGAACGGCAGCCTCCGCGACATCGCCGGCATCACCAACGAGGCCGGGAACGTCGTCGGCCTCATGCCGCACCCCGAGCACGCCGTCGAGCCGCTGATCGGCACCGGCCGCACGGACGGCCTCCCCTTCTTCACCTCGATCCTCAAGAAGCTGGTCAACGCATGAGCCGGACGCCTCTGGACACGGTCGAGCACGCGGCCGCGACCCCCGACGTCGAGCTGCCCTGGGCCGAACTCGGCCTGAAGAAGGACGAGTACGAGCGGGTGGTGGAGATCCTCGGCCGCCGCCCGACCGGCGCCGAACTCGCCATGTACTCGGTCATGTGGTCCGAGCACTGCTCGTACAAGTCCTCCAAGGTCCACCTCCGCCAGTTCGGCGAGAAGGCGCCCCAGACGGACGCCCTGCTCGTCGGTATCGGCGAGAACGCGGGCGTGGTGGACGTCGGCCAGGGTTACGCCGTGACCTTCAAGGTCGAGTCGCACAACCACCCCTCCTACGTCGAGCCCTACCAGGGCGCCGCCACGGGCGTGGGCGGCATCGTCCGCGACATCATCGCGATGGGCGCGCGCCCGGTGGCCGTGGTCGACCCGCTGCGCTTCGGCGCCGCCGACCACCCCGACACCAAGCGCGTCCTGCCCGGCGTCGTCGCCGGCATCGGCGGCTACGGCAACTGCCTGGGCCTGCCGAACATCGGCGGCGAGGTCGTCTTCGACGCCTGCTACCAGGGCAACCCGCTGGTCAACGCCGGTGCCATCGGCGTCATGCGGCACGAGGACATCCACCTCGCCAAGGCCTCCGGCGCCGGCAACCAGGTCATCCTGTACGGCGCCCGGACCGGCGGCGACGGCATCGGCGGCGCCTCGATCCTGGCCTCGGAGACCTTCGACGACGCCAAGCCCTCCAAGCGCCCCGCCGTCCAGGTCGGCGACCCCTTCCAGGAGAAGCTCCTCATCGAGTGCACCCTGGAGGCCTTCGCCGAGAAGCTGGTCGTCGGCATCCAGGACCTCGGCGCGGCCGGTCTGTCCTGCGCCACCTCCGAGCTGGCCTCGAACGGCTCCGGCGGCATGACCGTCACCCTGGACGACGTCCCGCTGCGCGACTCGACCCTCTCGCCCGAGGAAATCCTCATGAGCGAGTCGCAGGAACGCATGTGCGCGGTGGTCGAGCCGGCCAAGGTCGCCCGCTTCCTGGAGATCTGCGAGAAGTGGGACGTCATCGCCACGGTCATCGGCGAGGTGACCGACGGCGACCGTCTGGAGATCTTCTGGCACGGCGAGAAGATCGTCGACGTCGACCCGCGCACGGTCGCCCACGACGGCCCGGTCTACGAGCGCCCCTACGCCCGCCCGTCCTGGCAGGACGCCCTCCAGGCGGACGACGCGAACAAGCTGCCGCGCCCGGCCGACAGCGCGGAACTCCGCGCGCAGGTCCTTCAGCTGGTGGGCTCCCCCAACCAGGCCTCCAAGAAGTGGATCACCTCGCAGTACGACCACTTCGTGCAGGGCAACACGGTGCTGGCCCAGCCCGAGGACTCGGGCATGATCCGCATCGACGAGGCCACCGGCCTCGGCGTCGCCATCGCCACCGACGGCAACGGCCGCTACGCCAAGCTCGACCCGTACACGGGCGCCCAGCTGGCGCTGGCCGAGGCCTACCGCAACGTGGCCACGACCGGCGCCAAGCCCCTCGCGGTCTCGGACTGCCTGAACTTCGGCTCGCCCGAGGACCCGGCGGTGATGTGGCAGTTCGCGGAGGCCATCCGCGGTCTCGCCGACGGCTGCCAGCAGCTCGGCACCCCGGTGACCGGCGGCAACGTCTCGCTCTACAACCAGACGGGCGAGGCGGCCATCCACCCGACCCCGGTGGTCGCCGTCCTCGGCGTGATCGACGACGTGGCCCGGCGCACGCCGGTCGCCTTCCAGGAGGAGGGCCAGCTGCTCTACCTCCTCGGCGACACGCGTGCGGAGTTCGGCGGCTCGGCCTGGTCCCAGGTCGTCCACGACCACCTGGGCGGTCTGCCGCCGAAGGTGGACCTGGAGCGTGAGCGGCTCCTCGCCGAGATCCTGATCTCCGCCTCCCGCGACGGCATGATCGACTCCGCGCACGACCTGTCCGACGGCGGCCTGATCCAGGCGGTCGTGGAGTCCGCGCTCCTCGGCGGCAAGGGCGCGCGCCTCGTCGTCCCGGACGGCCTCGACGCCTTCACCTTCCTCCTCTCCGAGTCGGCCGGCCGCGCGCTCGTGGCCGTCCCGCGCTCCGAGGAGGTCCGCTTCAACGACATGTGCGGCGCCCGCGGCCTCCCGGTCACCCGCATCGGTGTCGTGGACGGCGACTCGGTGGAGATCCAGGGCGAGTTCGCACTCTCCCTGGCCGAACTCCGCGAGGCCCACGAGGGCACGATCGAGGCCCTCCTGGCGTAACCCGCCGCAGCACGCCGAAGGCCCCGCCCGGGTCATGCCGCCGGGCGGGGCCTTCGTCGCACTCATCGGACGTAGTTCTTGAGAATCTCCGTGTCGAGTTCGATGCCCATCGGTTCGGGGAGGATCACCTTCTCGCCGAACTTCGAGGTCTGGACGGTGCGGTACCCGCCGACCTGCCGGTCCGGGCCGCTGTGCACCGTGACCGTGCAGGAGTCCCGGTCGATCAGGAGGTACAGGGGGATCCCGGCCTGGCCGTACGCGGTCGGCTTCTCGTGCCGGTCCCGCCGGTCGGTGTCCGAGTCGTACGAGGTGATCTCGACGACCATGAGCGCGCCGTCCGGGTCGGCCCACTCGCCGTGTCCTGCGAAGTGGGCCTCCGGCGCGAGTACTGCGTCCGGCTTCGCTCTGCCTTCCCGGTACGCATCGACCCGGAGCCCTTGGCCCTGGTACAGGTCCAGGTCGGGCCTGCTCTGCATACAGCGCCGGGCGAGCCAGGACACGATGGTGCTGTGGTCCCCGTCCGTCACCTTCTTGACTCCGATCCGTCCGTCGATGAACTCCAACGTGACGGTCTCGGGAGCAGCGGAGGCGATCGTTTCGAACTCTTCCACCGACATCTGAGACGTGCGCTCGGCCATAACCGTCATGTTGCACCCCCTTCCAGGCGAAGACCAGTGTCGCCAGGCCGTGGCGGTGCGGGGCGGGTTCGGCCGCTGATCACACGCACGGGTGATCACCCCGGCTGCCTCAGGCGGGCCCGGACCGTGGTGCGGTCGATGTCGAGTTCGGTGAGGAGTGCCGCCACCGGGTCCGGGTGTTCGCAGTCGAGCAGTGCCAGTAGCAGGTGTTCCAGGGTGATGCGGCGGCTGTGGGCCCGCTTCGTCTCGGCGAGGGCGCGGGGGAGGACGGCGCGGGCGCCCGAGGTGAAGGGGGTTCGTTTGCGGGACGCCGGGATCGGCGATCGCTCGATGCCCTGGACGTCGATGCCGACCACGGCCAGCGCCGAGCGGTCGAGGGTGTCGAGGGCGGCGCGGGCGGTCTCCAGGTCGGTGCCGAGGGCGCGGGCCGCGCCGGGGTCGTGGAGCACCCCCAGCAGGAGGTGCTCGGTGCCGATGCGGCGGTCGCCGCGCAGCGTGGTCTCCTCGACCGCCGACGTGACGGTCGCCCGGGCCTCCGCCGCGAACTGTTCGAACATGGTCGCCTCACTTCCCGTACTTGGCGTGGACGGACTGCCGGGACACCCCGAGGGCGTCCCCGATCTGCTCCCAGGACCAGCCCTGTTCGCGGGCGCGCACGACCGCCGCCGCCTCGACCTGTTCGGCCAGCCGGTGCAGGGCTCCCACGGCCCGCAGTCCCACCGCGGGGTCGTGCGACCTGAGGCGTTCCGAGAGCTCTTGTGTCTCCATGTCTGTCAGTCTGGATTGACGACCGGGACACTGTCAACCCAGACTGACACTTCCCGAGCTCGTCTGTCGGACCGAGGCAATACGCTCACCGCCATGCCTCCCGCCAAGAAGCGCCCCAGGACGTACGACCCCGCCAAGACCCGCGCGGCGGTTCTCGCCCAGCTCTCGAACGTGCGGGACGCCGTCCGCACCCTCGCCCCCGACCAACTCGCGCTCCCCACCCGGCTGGAGGGGTGGACCGTACGGGACCTCGTCGCCCACATCGGCATGGCGCTCACCGCCGTCCACCGGGCCCTGGACCAGCCCGAGCCGGCGAAGGCCGACGCGGTACTGCTCGACTGGCCGTTCGGGACCTCCGGCAACGCCGCCGCGATCGACGACTTCACCCGGCGCCTCGCCGCCGGACATCCCGACCTCGACGCCTACCTCGCCGACATCGACGACGGCTTCCGCGCCCTGCTCGACGCACACCCCGGCACCCGGCTGATCGCCACCAGCGCCGGTGCGCTCTCCCTCGACGACTACCTCGTCACCCGGGCCGTGGAGCTGGTCGTCCACTCCGACGACCTCGGCTCGGCGGTCCCGGGACTCGACATCCCCTACGACCGGCAGGCCCTGGCCGCCTGCACCCGGCTGCTCGCCGACGCGCTCGCGGTCAAGGTGCCCGGCGGGTCGACCGAGGTGCGGGTGCCGCCGTACGCCGTGGTGCAGTGCGTCGAGGGGCCCCGGCACACCAGGGGGACCCCGCCGAACGTCGTCGAGACCGACCCGCTGACCTGGATCCGGCTGGCCACCGGACGGCTGGGGTGGACGGAGGCCCTGGCGGACGCCAGGGTCAGCGCCAGCGGGGAGCGGGCGGATCTCGGGGCGTACCTGCCCGTCATGGGGTGAGGGAACCGATCACCCGGGGCGCGCCGTCGAAACGGTATGTACGGGTACGGGTTGAAACAGCGCATGCGCCGTATGACCCTGGCGAGGGCAGTGGCCGCCGCCCTGCTCGCTCTGCTCGCGGTGGCCTGTGGCGATGGGAGAGGCGGGACCACCGTGGGGACTGTGCCGGCCGTGACCGGGATCGACTGGACCGTGGACAGCGTGACCGTCGGCGGCACCACCCAGCGCGCGCCGGCGCACGCCCACGTGAGGATCGAGGACGACCGGGCGGCCGGCAGCTTCGGGTGCAACCGGTTCAGCGGCACGGCGCAGATCACCGGCGACCAGTTCCGGCTGAGCCACGTCCGCACCACGCGAATGGCCTGCGACAACGCGCGGATGACCTTCGAGCGCGCCCTCTCCCGCACGCTCACCTCCGGGCCGCTGACCATGACGGGCGAGGCCGGGAAACTCACCCTCACCGCGAGCGGCGGCGACCGCGTCCAGCTGTCCAAGGCGTGACACCCGGCGGCCGCGCGGCCCCCGAATGATGTGCGACACCTCACTCAGAGATACGGTGTGAGGGGGTTGCGCGGGCACCGCTCCGCCCCAACCGGCGCCACCTGGAGAAAGCTCCCACCGTGCTGACCTGCGAAAATGGAGAAAGCCACAACCGCGTCCGCGGTCGTAGATCCATTAAGGCCGGGTATCCCCAATTCGGACCAGTGGTCGATCTCGCCTACACTCGGTGCCGTGCCACGTGGTGACGGTCTCCTCAATCACGATCTGCTCCCCGGCGAGAAGGGCCCCCAGGACGCTTGCGGCGTCTTCGGTGTCTGGGCTCCCGGTGAAGAGGTCGCCAAGCTCACGTACTTCGGGCTGTACGCCCTCCAGCATCGGGGCCAGGAGTCCGCGGGTATCGCGGTCAGCAACGGCTCCCAGATCCTCGTCTTCAAGGACATGGGCCTCGTCTCCCAGGTCTTCGACGAGACCTCGCTCGGTTCGCTCCAGGGTCACATCGCGGTCGGTCACGCCCGCTACTCGACCACCGGTGCCTCCGTGTGGGAGAACGCCCAGCCGACGTTCCGCGCCACCGCGCACGGCTCGATCGCGCTCGGCCACAACGGCAACCTGGTCAACACGGCGCAGCTCGCCGAGATGGTCGCCGAACTCCCCAAGGACCACAACGGCCGGTCCACCCGGGTCGCGGCCACCAACGACACCGACCTGCTCACCGCCCTCCTCGCGGCCCAGACCGACGACGACGGCAAGCCGCTGACCATCGAGGAGGCCGCGCACGCGGTCCTGCCGAAGGTCCGGGGCGCCTTCTCGCTCGTCTTCATGGACGAGCACACCCTCTACGCCGCCCGCGACCCGCAGGGCATCCGCCCGCTGGTCCTCGGCCGCCTGGAGCGCGGCTGGGTCGTCGCCTCGGAGTCCGCCGCGCTCGACATCTGCGGCGCCAGCTACGTCCGCGAGATCGAGCCGGGCGAGTTCGTCGCCATCGACGAGAACGGCCTGCGCACCTCGCGATTCGCGGAAGCGAAGCCCAAGGGCTGTGTCTTCGAGTACGTGTACCTGGCCCGCCCCGACACCGACATCGCCGGGCGGAACGTGTACCTGTCCCGCGTGGAGATGGGCCGGAAGCTCGCCGCGGAAGCCCCGGTCGACGCCGACATGGTGATAGCGACCCCGGAATCCGGCACCCCGGCCGCCATCGGCTACGCCGAGGCCTCCGGCATCCCCTTCGGCAACGGTCTGGTCAAGAACGCCTACGTCGGCCGGACCTTCATCCAGCCCTCGCAGACCATCCGGCAGCTCGGCATCCGCCTCAAGCTGAACCCGCTCAAGGAAGTCATCAAGGGCAAGCGGCTGGTCGTCGTCGACGACTCGATCGTCCGCGGCAACACCCAGCGGGCCCTGGTGCGGATGCTGCGGGAGGCGGGCGCGGCCGAGGTCCACATCCGGATCTCCTCGCCGCCGGTCAAGTGGCCGTGCTTCTTCGGCATCGACTTCGCGACCCGCGCCGAGCTCATCGCCAACGGCATGACGATCGAGGAGATCGGCACCTCGCTCGGCGCCGACTCCCTCGCGTACATCTCCATCGACGGCATGATCGAGGCGACCACCATCGCCAAGCCGAACCTGTGCCGCGCCTGCTTCGACGGCGAGTACCCGATGGAGCTCCCGGACCCCGAGCTGCTCGGCAAGCAGCTCCTGGAGACCGAGCTGGCGGCCGGTCCGGCAGCCACGGCCGCGGCCGACGCGATCCGTCGCCCGTAAGCCTCGTAGAAACCAACCCGAAAGATCCCAGGCAATGTCTGAGAACTCTGTTCCCGGTGCTTCCTACGCGGCTGCCGGTGTCGACATCGAGGCGGGCGACCGCGCCGTCGAGCTGATGAAGGAGTGGGTGAAGAAGACGCAGCGCCCCGAGGTCCTCGGCGGCCTCGGCGGCTTCGCCGGCCTCTTCGACGCCTCGGCACTGAAGAACTACGAGCGCCCGCTGCTGGCCTCCGCGACGGACGGCGTGGGCACCAAGGTCGACATCGCGCGCCGGCTCGGCGTGTACGACACCATCGGTCACGACCTGGTCGCCATGGTCATGGACGACATCGTGGTGTGCGGCGCCGAGCCGCTGTTCATGACCGACTACATCTGCGTCGGCAAGGTGCACCCGGAGCGGGTCGCCGCCATCGTCAAGGGCATCGCCGAGGGCTGTGTGCTGGCCGGCTGCGCCCTCGTGGGCGGCGAGACGGCCGAGCACCCGGGCCTCCTCGGCGCGGACGACTTCGACGTGGCCGGAGCCGGTACGGGCGTGGTGGAGGCCGACCGGCTGCTCGGTGCGGATCGTATCCGTACGGGTGACGCGGTGATCGCCATGGCGTCCTCCGGGCTTCACTCGAACGGGTACTCCCTGGTCCGGCACGTGCTGCTGAACCAGGCGGGCCTCGCGCTCGACACGCACATCGAGGACCTCGGCCGCACCCTCGGCGAGGAACTCCTGGAGCCGACCAAGATCTACTCGCTGGACTGCCTCGCCCTGATGCGCACGGCGGAGGTTCACGCCTTCAGCCACATCACGGGCGGCGGACTCGCCGCGAACCTGGCCCGGGTGATCCCGGACCACCTGCACGCGATCGTCGACCGCGCCACCTGGACCCCCGGTCCGATCTTCGACCTGGTCGGCCGCACCGGCAGCGTCGAGCGGCTCGAACTGGAGAAGACGCTCAACATGGGCGTCGGCATGATGGCGATCGTTCCGCAGGAATCGGTCGACGTGGCACTGACCGCCCTGGCCGACCGTGGGGTCGACGCCTGGGTGGCCGGCGAGATCACCGACCGCGGTGAACACACCACGGGCGCGGAACTGGTGGGCGACTACGCATAAGCCCGGCTCCCTCCGGCGTCCCATGAGCGGGATCCGGGGCGGAGCCCGAGAGGCCAGCACAAAACCCGGTCCGGCATGGAACCCCGGACCGGGCAAGTGAAGCGGCTCAGCAGCCGCCGGCGTCAAGCACCGCGACGATGCTGGGAGTGCGGACCGGACTGGTCGTCCTCGTCCTCGTCCTCATCGTCGTCGTTGTAGAGATCCGCGTACTGGGCGTACGGGTCGTCATCCTCGTCGTCGTCCTCGAACGGCTCGCCATTCGGCGGCTGGTTCGAAGTCGATGCGCCCAGCTCGCTGGCCAGACGTGACAGGTCAGTCCCACCGCTGTTGTACTTCAGCTGGCGGGCGACCTTCGTCTGCTTGGCCTTGGCCCGGCCGCGCCCCATGGCTCGACCCCCTCGGTGACGGGGCTCGACGGCCCCAGAGTCTGACACGCGTTCATGGTCCGGAACGGGCTCTCCTCGGAGAGACCGGTCCGTAGGGCTTCCACGGTACCTGAGCCCGCGCCCATACGGTACGTCGCCCGCACCACGCGCCTGGCTGCACGACCCGCGAGGCGCCCCGTCCCCGCTGGTCAACCACGATTTTAACCACTTCCTGGCGGACGACCCGCCGACGAACGTGAGAGTTCTCTCCAAGTGCCCGCCGACGGGTACCGGAAATCCGTCCGGAAACCCGGTGTTCGGTCAGTGACCGCCCGCCGTTACCGCTTCGTGCATCCGCTGTTCGGCGATCCGGTCGGCCGCGGCGGCCGGCGGAATCCCGTCGTCCTTCGCGCGTGCGAAGATGGCGAGCGTGGTGTCGAAGATCTTCGCCGCCTTCGCCTTGCACCGGTCGAAGTCGAACCCGTGCAGCTCGTCGGCGACCTGGATGACCCCGCCGGCGTTCACCACGTAGTCCGGCGCGTAGAGGATCCCGCGGTCGGCGAGGTCCTTCTCGACGCCCGGGTGGGCGAGCTGGTTGTTGGCCGCGCCGCACACCACCTTGGCGGTCAGCACCGGCACGGACGCGTCGTTCAGGGCGCCGCCGAGCGCGCAGGGGGCGTAGATGTCGAGGCCCTCGACGCGGATCAGGGCGTCGGTGTCGACGGCCACCTGCACCTGCGGGTGGCGGTCGGAGATCCGGCCGACGGCCTCCCGGCGCACGTCCGTGACGACCACCCGCGCGCCCTCCTCCAGCAGGTGCTCCACCAGGTGGTGGCCGACCTTGCCGACGCCGGCGATGCCGACGGTGCGGCCGCGCAGCGAGGGGTCGCCCCACAGGTGCTGGGCGCTGGCCCGCATGCCCTGGTAGACGCCGTAGGCGGTGAGCACGGAGGAGTCGCCGGCGCCGCCGTTCTCGGGGGAGCGCCCGGTGGTCCAGCGGCACTCGCGGGCCACGACGTCCATGTCGGCGACGTACGTGCCGACGTCGCAGGCGGTGACGTACCGGCCGCCGAGCGAGGCCACGAACCGCCCGTAGGCGAGCAGCAGCTCCTCGGTCTTGTCGCGGTCCGGGTCTCCGATGATCACGGCCTTGCCGCCGCCGTGGTCGAGCCCGGCCATGGCGTTCTTGTACGACATCCCGCGCGCGAGGTTGAGGGCGTCGGCGACGGCCTCCTCCTCGTTGGCGTACGGGTAGAAGCGGGTGCCGCCGAGAGCGGGGCCCAGTGCGGTGGAGTGGATGGCGATGACGGCCTTGAGGCCGCTCTTGCGGTCCTGGCAGAGCACGACCTGCTCGTGACCGCCCTGGTCCGAGTGGAACAGGGTGTGCAGGACGCCGGTGGAAACGTCGGTCACTGTGGTGACTCCCGGTTGTGTCGCGTGTGTCGCGCGGGTGGAAGCGGGGGGCTCCCGTAAGGGTGGCGGGGGCCTGGCATGAGCGTAGAGCCATTGCCCGTACACCATCCGCGCAGTGTTCAGGATCACTCTCCCGTGCCGTGTGTGCACGTATGAGCGTGGGACGATTTGCTGTGGTTTCCGCGGCCGGCCCCGGCCGGCTCCGTCATGGCTCCGCCGTGGGTTCCGCTGGTTTCGAGACCGGTCCGATGGGGAGGGAGCAGGCGTGCCCAAGGTGTCCTCGGTGGTCGTCCCCTACGCGACGTACCTGCGTGTGTACGAGCCGCTGGCAGCCTTCCCGGACCGGGAGCGCGACCACTGGACGCGCTACGCCCGCCGTCCGGAACGCCCCTCCTACCAGGACGAACTCCGACGCTCCCTGGCCGACTTGCTGCCCACCCCGCCGATCGCGGTGCCGGTCCAGGAGAGCGGCGACGCGTTCGTCCTGGAGGTCGACGGCGTCGTCTGCGTCTGCCCGTGGCGGACCCGGCTGCGCGGCTGGCGGGCTCTGGAGGAGCTCCCCGACGAGCTGCCGAAGCCGGTCCTGGACGCGATGCTGCCGCCGGTCGTGCGCCGGCAGGCCGCGATGGACTACGAGCGCTGGCTGGCCCGCAATCCCGACTCCCGGCCGTGGATCCGCACCGCGACCTGGCAGGTGCCGCTGAACTGGTTCGTGCTGGTCTCCGACGAGGAGCGCCGGTACGGGAAGGGCACCGCCGAGATCCCGCCGATGCTGCGCTACCGCACGCCCATGGTGCAGGCCCGGCGCCGGGTGGCCCGGGCGCTGCGCACGCTCAAGGACACCGTGGAGGAAGGGCCGCTGATCGACGGCCTGGTGGACGTCGGCCGCTGGCTGGAGGAGTTCCATCCACGCTCGGTGGTCGAACTGGACTACGGCGGCCTGGTGCACACCCTGCCTGCCGGGGACCTGGAGGACGACCACTCGGCGGCCGACGTGGCGGCCGGCATCGAGGCGCTGCGCCAGGGCGACGGGGCGGCGGCCGGGGAGGCGTACGGGCGGCTGGTGGAGCGGTGGCGCACGGTACGGGACCGCCGTTCGGCGAACTGACCGGTCCGCGCCACGTTCTGCGAGCCGGCCGGAGCCGGTCGGGAGCCGGTCCGGAAGTCGGTCTGAGCGCGGACAGCCGGTGATCCGCACTGAGTGACGGGGCGTCCGATGCGGTTTACCACCGGATGACACCTGCGTGACGTGTGTGTGGTGAGTGATGCACGTCACGGCCCAGAAGCCATGAAACAACGTACGTTGACGGCACTTCAGTGAACGCACTGGACGTTGGATCCTGATCCGGGCTTTTGCGTCAAGGGTGACGGATAGCACGTACACGGCTCTTGCGCCTCTTGCCACTCCTCGTGCCAAAATAGGACAAGGAGTCCGGGGAGGTCTCCATCCGTCCAAGTGTGGTGCACTGTGGGCGGATTCTCAGCATTACGTGTTTTGGGGGGGCTGATGCCTCCTGATCGTCCTGTGACTGATCGTCACAGTGGCGTGACTGTCCGCTATGGCATGGTCCATCGGCTTCCGCGGCTGATGCCTACCTGGGAGGGCAATTCCATCGGTTTGGCCGACGCGGCTGGACAGATGGTGTAGTTGTAGTGCCGAGGACAAGCCGTTCGTCCTATAACCGACTCGACTCGCGTCCGCCATTTCGGGCAACGCGGGTCAAGGTGCAGAATTTAGAGGAAAGAACCGAGAAGGTTCGGTTCTCCCGAGGAGGCCGCTCATGACCGCTCGCACCCCTGATGCCGAGCCGCTGCTGACCCCCGCCGAGGTCGCCACGATGTTCCGCGTCGACCCCAAGACGGTCACGCGGTGGGCGAAGGCCGGCAAGCTCACGTCGATCCGCACGCTCGGCGGACACCGCCGCTACCGCGAGGCTGAGGTGCGCGCCCTGCTGGCGGGCATCCCGCAGCAGCGCAGTGAAGCCTGATCCAACTGAATAGCGGGCAAACCGACCGGTCCCCCAACTGGCCGAGGTGCCCCGAACCCTAGCTACAAGCGACGCGGGACCTGCCCCAACAGGGCCCACGCCCAGGCCGACAAGAACTTTCAGGCAAGCGACACAGGGTGCGTCGTAGATCGCGCTGGACTCCGCCGGGTCCAGCGCGATCTTTTTTGTGCGTCCATGGCGTCTTCGGAGACCCTGGCCGGCGCCTCTGTGAGCAGCCTTGTCTGAGTCTGGGGATCGCTGTCGGATCCACTGTGCGGGCACCGGAGGGGGCTCGGGGCGCGGCCCGGTACGGGGCTCCCAGGGTGGTGCAATTGCACATATTAAATTGACCAGTTGTAGGAAGGGGGTAAGTACCGCCGTTTCGGAAACTCATGCGGTGACACCCGTCACATACCGCACGGGTTGTTTGTACTGTCCCGGGTGCGCTAGAGGAGCCTCGCGCCCCACCGGCCCTTGGGGGAACGGCGGTTGGGCCCACCGTCACGGGCTGACGGGGGCCTGGTCCTCCGTGGCGTCCTCGGGGGGCTCCGCGGCGTGCGGGGCGGAGTCCATGGCCAGCCGCAGCAGCTGGTGGCAGACCGCGCAGTGGCGGGTCAGATGCCGGTACGACGAGGCGGCCGCCAGGTGGGCCCTCAGCAACGCCCGCGTCTCGTGCCGCACCGAAGCCGCCATACGCCACCTCCAGAAGGGCGCCGACAACAACCAAGCCCTCCCTCCTGGGTAGCCACCGAATGTGACGCCGTCAAGGGCACCGACCGCTCCCCCCACGCGTTCCAAGCCGACCACATGCGACCGATCCGGCCCACTTTCAGACCGTCGATCTCCGATACGGCCCCCTTCCTGTCCGCTCACTTCAGCGGCACCCCCTCAGCTGCCCCGCCCTCACCTTCCCCTTCCCCTGCCGCCTGCGCCGCCCGGCCCGGCCGCCGCGCCCCCTCCCCGACCGACCCTGACCTCCCGCCGTGGCGGCGGAAGGGGGCGCGACCGGTGCCTTTCTTTCTTCCGTGGCCGGAGAGGGGGGAGGGGCCGGTGCTCGTCTTTCCGCTGCGGTGGGAATGGGGGTGCGGTGGATGCCTGTCTTTCCGCCGCGACGGCGCTTGGCCGCGACGGCGGTTCTCGGCGGTGCCCGGCGCGCCGGCTGTGGCCGGTCCGGCATCACCGGTCCGCGCCGTCGGGGCGGCCGCGGTGGCGGCGGGAGGGAGGGAGCGGGCGATGCCCGGCTCGTCGGCTGCGGGTATGCGAAAGGCCCGCTTCCCTTGCGGGATGCGGGCCTTGGCAGTTGGGCGGTCCTGACGGGATTTGAACCCGCGGCCTCCACCTTGACAGGGTGGCGAGCACTCCAAACTGCTCCACAGGACCAGGTTTCGCGGCACTTTGTCTTGCGCTGTGCTGCGAGAAGGACTGTACAGGAGGGGGCGGGCCCTGGTCGAACTCACCCAGCGTGCCCGGTCGGTTACGGAGCCGCCGAGTCGATCGCCTTCACGATCCGCTTGTCCGAGACCGGATACGCCGTGCCCAGTGCGTGCGCGAAGTAGCTGACCCGCAGCTCCTCCAGCATCCAGCGGATGTCCAGGACCTGCTGCGGCACCGGCCGGCCCTTCGGGAGCTGCTCCAGGAGCCAGGCGTACTCGTCCTGCATCTCGTGGACCTTCTCCATGCGGGTGGTGTCCCGCTGGACGTTCGTCGGCATCTGCTGGAGGCGACGGTCGGCGGCGACCAGGTAGCGCATCAGGTCGGGGAGCCGGCGTATCCCGGCCCACGTCACGAAGCCGGGCTTCACGAGGGCGTCCAGTTGCTTGCGGACATCCGTCAGGTTCGCGAGCAGCGCAGGGCTCCGGACGGCCTTCAGACGGCGCTCACAGGCCTGCCAGGCGGCAAGCACCTGCTGCACCTGCCCGACCGTGCGGACCGTCGTGTCGACGATCTCGGCGCGCACCTTGTCGTACAGCTTCCGGTACGACTCCTCGTCCCACGCCGGCCCCCCGAAGTCGGCGATCAGCTTGTCCGCCGCCGCCATCGCGCAGTCGTCGAACAGGGCCTGTATCGTGCCGTGCGGGTTCGCCGACAGCGCGAGCTTCTGGGCGTTCGTCAGCTTCTCCGACGCGAACTTCGCCGGGTTCACCGGGATGTTGCGGAGGATGAGCCGCCGCGTGCCCTTCCACATCGCCTCGGCCTGCTCCTCCTCGGTGTCGAAGAGGCGGACCGAGACCGTGTCGCCGTCGTCGACGAGCGCGGGGTACGCCTTGACCGGCTGGCCGGCCCGACGGGTCTCGAAGACGCGCGTCAGGGTGCCGATCGTCCAGTCGGTGAGGCCCTTGCGCTCCAGGGACTCGCCGCCCTCACGGGAGGCGGTGGCCGCGGCGGCCTGGGAGAGGGCCTGGCGGGCCTTCGGCTTCAGCCGGAGCTTCAGCGCCTCCAGGTCCTTGTCCTCGGCCAGCTTCCGGCGCCGTTCGTCGACGATCCGGAAGGTGATCTTCAGGTGGTCCGGGACCTTCGCCCAGTCGAAGTCCTCGGCCTCGAAGGGCACGCCGACCATCCGCTTCAGCTCACGCGCCATGGTCGTGGTGAGGGGTTCCTGGAGCGGGACCGCGGTGTCCAGGAAGCGCTTCGCGAAGTTCGGCGCGGGCACGTAGTTACGGCGGATGGGCTTCGGGAGGCTCCGGATCAGCTCGGTGACCACCTCTTCCCTCAGGCCCGGGATCTGCCAGTCGAAGCCCTCGTCCGTGACTTGGTTGAGGACCTGGAGCGGGATGTGGACGGTCACGCCGTCGGCGTCCGCGCCCGGCTCGAACTGGTACGTCACCCGGAACTTCAGCTGCCCCTGCCGCCAGGAGTCCGGGTAGTCGGCCTTGGTGACCGCCTCCGCCGACTCCCGGATCAGCATCTCCCGCTCGAAGTCCAGGAACTCCGGCTGCTCGTGCCGCTTCCGCTTCCACCAGGAGTCGAAGTGCGCGCCGGAGACGACGTGCTCGGGCACCCGCTGGTCGTAGAAGTCGAAGAGGGTGTCGTCGTCGACGACGATGTCCCGGCGCCGGGCGCGGTGCTCCAGCTCCTCGACCTCGCTCAGCAGCCTGCGGTTGTCGGCGAAGAACTTGTGGTGGGTCCGCCAGTCGCCCTCGACCAGCGCGTTGCGAATGAAAAGCTCGCGGCTGGTCTCCGGGTCGATCCGGCCGTAGTTCACCTTCCGGTCCGCGACGATCGGTACGCCGTACAGCGTGACCTTCTCGAACGCCATCACGGCCGCCTGGTCCTTCTCCCAGTGCGGCTCGCTGTACGTCCGCTTGAGGAGGTGCTCGGCGAGCGGCTCGACCCACTCCGGCTCGATCTTCGCGTTGACCCGGGCCCAGAGGCGCGAGGTCTCCACCAGTTCGGCCGACATCACGAACCGCGGGGTCTTCTTGAAGAGCGCGGAGCCCGGGAAGAGCGCGAACTTCGCGCTGCGCGCCCCCAGGTACTCGTTCTTCGCGCCGTCCTTCACGTCCTTCATGCCGATGTGGGACAGCAGACCGGCCAGGAGGGAGACGTGCACGCGGTCGCCTGGGGCGTCCTCCTCGTTGAGGTGGATGCCCATCTGCTTGGCGACCGTACGCAGCTGCGTGTAGATGTCCTGCCACTCGCGGATGCGCAGGAAGTTCAGGTACTCCTGCTTGCACATCCGCCGGAAGGACGACGAGCCCCGTTCGCGCTGCTGTTCCCGCACGTACTTCCACAGGTTGAGGAAGGCGAGGAAGTCGCTGGTCTCGTCGCGGAAGCGGGCGTGCTGCTGGTCGGCCTGGGTCTGCTTCTCGGCCGGGCGTTCGCGGGGGTCCTGGATGGAGAGCGCGGCGGCGATGACCATGACCTCGCGGACACAGCCGTTCTTGTCGGCCTCCAGGACCATCCGGGCGAGCCGCGGGTCGACCGGCAGCTGGGCGAGCTTGCGGCCGGTGTCGGTGAGCCGTCTGCGCGGGTCCTTCTCGGCCGGGTCGATCGCGCCCAGCTCCTGGAGCAGCTGCACGCCGTCCCGGATGTTGCGGTGGTCCGGCGGGTCGATGAAGGGGAACTTCTCGATGTCGCCGAGGCCGGCCGCGGTCATCTGCAGGATGACGCTCGCCAGGTTCGTACGGAGGATCTCCGCGTCCGTGAACTCCGGCCGGGAGACGAAGTCGTCCTCGCTGTACAGCCGGATGCAGATGCCGTCGGAGGTACGGCCGCAGCGGCCCTTGCGCTGGTTCGCGCTGGCCTGGCTGATCGCCTCGATGGGCAGCCGCTGCACCTTGGTGCGGTGGCTGTAGCGGGAGATCCGCGCGAAGCCGGGGTCGATGACGTACTTGATGCCCGGGACGGTGAGGGAGGTCTCGGCGACGTTGGTCGCCAGAACGATCCGGCGACCGGTGTGCGGCTGGAAGACCCGGTGCTGCTCGGCGTGCGAGAGCCGCGCGTAGAGCGGGAGGACCTCGGTGAACCGGTAGTTCTTCCTGGTGAGCGCGTCGGCGGTGTCCCGGATCTCCCGCTCGCCCGAGAGGAAGACGAGGATGTCGCCCTGGCCCTCGCCCTGGAGCTCCTCCACCGCGTCGCAGATGGCGGTGATCTGGTCGCGGTCGGCGTCCTCCGCGTCCTCCTCCAGGAGCGGCCGGTACCGCACCTCGACCGGGTACGTCCGGCCGCTCACCTCGATGATCGGGGCGTCGCCGAAGTGCCGGGAGAACCGCTCGGGGTCGATGGTCGCGGAGGTGATGACGACCTTGAGGTCGGGCCGCCGCGGCAGCAGCTGGGCGAGGTAGCCGAGCAGGAAGTCGATGTTGAGGGACCGCTCGTGGGCCTCGTCGATGATGATCGTGTCGTAGGCGCGCAGCTCGCGGTCGGTCTGGATCTCGGCGAGCAGGATGCCGTCCGTCATCAGCTTGACGAAGGTGGCGTCGGGGTTCACCTGGTCGGTGAAGCGGACCTTCCAGCCGACGGCCTCCCCGAGCGGCGTCCGCAGCTCCTCCGCCACCCGCTCGGCGACGGTACGGGCGGCGATCCGGCGGGGCTGGGTGTGCCCGATCATGCCGCGCACGCCGCGCCCGAGCTCCATACAGATCTTGGGGATCTGGGTGGTCTTCCCGGAGCCGGTCTCACCGGCGACGATCACGACCTGGTGGTCGCGTATCGCCTCCGCGATCTCGTCCTTCTTCTGGCTGACGGGCAGCTGCTCGGGGTACGTGACGGCGGGCGCGACGGCGCGCCGGGCGGCCATCCGTTCCTCGGCCCTGGCCACCTCTGCCTCGATCTCGGCGAGGACGGCGGCGCGGGCCTCCGGCTTACGGATCTTGCGCGCACCTTCCAGCCTGCGCCCGAGCCGGTGCGCGTCGCGCAGTGAGAGCTCGGTCAGGCGGGGGGCGAGGGGGCCGAGGGCGGGGGCGGGATGCGTAGACATACGCGATCCAGGATCTCACCTCGGGGAAATTCATGGCGAACGCTTTTGCCTCCGGCGGTTTGGCCGAGGCTACGGGGGGCGGCCCTCGTGGTTCGGGTGCGGATGGATAGGGGCTGCTCGCGCAGTTCCCCGCGCCCTCCGCGCGCCCTTTATGGGGCCGCTTCACCGCTACTCGGCTGCGGGCAGGCGTGCCGCAGGAGGGCGGCACGGGTGGGCGCGGCGGCACCCGTCGGCGCCGGTGGGTGAAAGCCCTCAGGGGGTCCGCTGGGCAGGGGGCGTAGGGGTGGGGGCCGGGGCGGAGGCTGCGGCGATGGACTTCGCCGTGTTCGACACGGCCTTGATGCCCAGGTACGCCGTGGTCATGCTGCTCACCGCCGTGAAGGCGGCGGTGAGGACGCCGATGATCACGGACTCGTTGCCGTCGAGCCGCCAGACGCCGAAGACCGCGACCCCGGCGATCGCGAGGTTGCTGACGACGACGGCGAGGAGGCCGTAGCGCGCACGGACCTTCTCCAGCTGTATGTCCTGATCCCGGCTCATCTTCCCCACCCTGGTGACGTGTTGACCCGCCAGAACCTAGCGGGGCGCATTCCACTCGGCCAGCCGGGCGTCGACCTGTGCCCGGTCGTATCCGCGGCGCACGACGTCGAAGGCGGGCGGCGTGTCCGGGGCCGTACCCGAGACCAGGAGTGCGAGGTAGGCGTCGACCTGGGCGCGGTCGTAGCCGCGCCGGACGATCTCGAAGCCGTGGAACTCGGGTGCCATCTTGTCTCCTCGCTCCGGTCAGCCCGCCGGAAAGACGTCGTAGTCGCCCACCAGGTCTGCGTACACGTCCACGGAGGTGCTGCCGGCGTTGTAGAGGTCGATCTCGCCGTTGGTGCCGGTTCTGACCAGGGCGCGGGCGGTCGTGGTGTGGCCCTTGGCGAAGCTCAGCGCGTAGGTGCCGGGGCGTGAGGTGCCGTCGGGGTAGGCGACGAGGTAGCCGCTGCCGGACGGGGACGGCACCGTGAGGTTCAGGTCGACGGCGGTGACCCCGGTCGCGGGGACGCCGTGGGCGCCGGTGACCTTGAGCTTGAGGGTGCCGTGGGCGGCGAGCCTGGCGACCTTGCCGGTGCCGGCCCCGGTGCGGGTGCTGAGGATGCGGGCCGGAGTGACGGGCAGGAACTCCGAGCCGTTCGCGGTGGTGCCGTACCAGCCGGCGAGGTCCGCCACGAGGTTCGCCGACGCCTTGCTTTCGTTGCGCAGGACGACCTTGCCGTCGTACACGGGGATCACGACCTGGGTGGTGGCGGTCTGGCCGGTGGTCCAGTAGGGGCCGCTCACGACGGAGTCGTTGGTGCTGTGCGTGGCGACGGTGAGGTCGCCGGACGCCTTGGTGGTGGTCGCCGTGACGTCGAGGACCAGGGCGGTCGCGTTCGCCGGGACGCCGTGGGTGCCGCCGGCGGTCAGGGTGAGCGAGTGGCCGCCCGCGACCGGGCTCCGCGTGCCGCCGGTGCCGGTGCGGGTGTCGAGCAGGCGGACCGGGGCGACCGGGTGGTAGGTGTCGGCGTACTGGGCGTGGGACTGGAGACCGACCGTGGCGATGTTGACCGTCACCGCGCCGGAGCTGCCGTTGTAGAGGTCGACCGAACCGGTCGGGGTGACCTTCACCGTGGTCTCGGTGGTCGTCGTACGGCCCGGTTCGAAGGTGGCGTCGCCGGTGCCCGGACGGGTGGTGCCGTGGGGGTAGAGGGTGAGCGTGCCGCTCGCCTTCGCGTTGCTGGTGGCGAGCTGGAGCTGCACCGCGTCCGCGCCGTTCGAGTCGGCCCGCAGCGTGGCGGCCGAGAGCTTCAGGACGCCGTGCGCGGCGATCGTCTTCTCGGTGTCGTACTGCGAGGTCATCGCGACGAAGGCGTCGGCGGCGTGGAAGGTCGTCCTGGCGGTGGTGGTCCGGCCGAGCAGGTCGGTCTGGGTCAGGGTGGCGGTGTAGGTGCCGGGGGCCGGGTACTGGTGCGTGGTCTGCGTCGGTCCCTGGTCGTCGGCGGGCAGGTTGTCCTGCGTGCCGTCGCCGAAACTCAGGGTGCGGTACCCGACCTCCCACGGGTCGGCCGGCGCCGGCACGGTGAATCGTGCGAACCCGCCGTTGACCTGCCCGGCCGCGGTGTCCGCGGCGACGGACAGGGCGGTGCCCGGCGGGGTGGCCGTGCCCGCCGTCACTCCGGCGTAGGACTTCTCGGCGTTCGTCCCGTCGGGTTCGGTGAACGTGATGCGCGTGGTGTAGCGCCCCGGCGCGGTGTAGGTGTGGCTGACCGGGGTGCCCGGCGTGCCGGTGGCCGGGGCGCTGCCGTCGCCGAAGTCGGCCGAGTAGGTGAGGGCCGCGCCCCATGCGCTGGTGGCGTCGGTCTTCATGGAGATGCCGAGCGGCGCGAGCCCCTTCGGGGGCGTCGGATCGTCGTCGGCGGAGATGGTGAGGGTGTCCTGCCGCTCCAGGGCGCCCCGGTCGGGGTGGCCCGTGCCGTTGCCGGTGTCGGCGACCAGCAGGTCGTCGACCCGGGCGTGCCCTTCCTGGTCGGTGCCGAGTTCGCCGGGCGCGGTGGCGTCGGCCGAGTCGATCAGGGGGGAGTGCTCGGACGGCGTCGCCGGGGGCGCGGTGATCCCGTCGATGTCGTGCGCGCCCTGACCGGTCCCGTCCCGGAACGCCCCGCTGGTGGTGTACGAGGCGCCGGCCCAGGAGTACTCGGTCCGGGCGGGAGCGGAGGAGGACTGCTGGTGTGTGACCGCGTTGTAGTCGGCGGTGACCCGGCTCGCGGAGTCGGCCGACACCGCGTAGAGCGGAGCGGTCGGCGTCTGGCAGGCGCCGGTCTGCAGCGAGCCGTTGCTGAGGAAGGCGGTCACGTTGTTCTCCACCACTCCGGAGCTCCCGCCGTCCAGCGAGATCGCGGTGGCGCAGGGCGCGAAGACGGTGTTGCCGGTCACGTCCGTGTCGGCCGCCCCCGACACCGCGATCCCGCCCCGCTGCTGCGTGAGGATCACGTTGGTCGTCACGGTGACCCGGGCTGCTCCCGGCTCGACCCGCACGCCGTACGCGGTGCCGGCGTAGATCGAGGTCCGTGCCACGGTCACGTCCGAGGACGTGCCGTCCACGCCGATCGCCGTCCCGGTGACGGCGACCGTCGGGGCGGAGTTGGCCACCGTCAGCCGGTCGAGGGTCACATGGTCGGACCCGGTCACCGCCACCACGTCCGCGTGGTGCTCGTCGCTGAAGGCCAGCGACTCGACGCGTACGTCGTGCACGCCCTTCAGCGTCAGCGCCGGTGCGGAGGCGGGCGTGGCGAGGACCGCCTGCGAACGGCTCGACGGGAGGGGCGCCCCGCTGATGGTGATCGGCTCGTCGCTGGTCCCCGACCGGGTGAGGGTCACGGCCTGCGAGTACGCGGAGAGGGAGGACCCCAGGACCCGGACGGTGTCCCCCGGCTCGACCACGTCCGCGGCGGCCTGCACGGTGCAGAAGGGCCGGCTCTCCGTCCCCGTACCGCTGTCACTGCAGACCGCGCTGTAGTTCTCCACGTACAGCGTCCGGCCAGGTCCCGGGCCGGGGTCCGCCGCGGCCCGCCCGGCGCCCCCGCCGCCCATCACGCCCACCGCGACGACCAGGGCGAGGGACAGTCCGACGGCTGGGCGGGATCTGTGCATGGGGTCTCCACGGCGCGTTCGCGGGTGCGGTCACGAGAACGCCGGAGGAGGCAGGTCGGCTCAGCGTTGTCATGCAGTCGTCATGATCGCAGCCCGACTTCAAAGGAACGCCATACTCCGCCCCGGTCTTGCTCAAAAGGCGGCCCAGCGGCGCCGGTTGGCGGGCCACTGTGCAGACTGCACGGATGAACGAGACGGCTTTTCGGTACACGCGCAGGCAGCGCCTGGCGATGGGGGCGTCCGCGTCGGGGATGGCGGTCTGGGCCGGGGCGGTGAGCGTGCGTGCAGCCGGGTACCTGGCCGACGGCCAGACCGGTTCCGCCGTAAGCCTGTGGCTCGTGCTCGGACTGATACCGACCGTGCTGTTCGTACCGCTGGTGGGGATGCCGACGGGCTGGACGCGCATCGACGCGGAGGGCCTGCGCACCCGCGGGATGACCGGCCACCGCCGCGTGGCCTGGAAGGACATCGAGAGCATCCACGAGCTCGCGGGCCGTGGGCGCAACGGGAGCATCACCCAGATCGGAGTCACCCGGACCGACGGCACGTCGTTCCTGCTGCCCGTTCCCTTCACCTCGGGAAAGATCGCCGAGGATCCCGATTTCTACGAAAAGCTGGAGCTGATGCGCCGGGAGTGGAAGAAGCACGGCGGGCGGGGTGGGGAATGAGAACAGCCCCTCCGGAATCCCGGAGGGGCTGTCTGTTGTGGCTGGGGCCGGGGTCGAACCGGCGACCTATCGCTTTTCAGGCGATCGCTCGTACCAACTGAGCTACCCAGCCACGAGGTTTCACGTGAAACCCCAGCGGTCCTGACGGGATTTGAACCCGCGGCCTCCACCTTGACAGGGTGGCGAGCACTCCAAACTGCTCCACAGGACCAAGCTGTGCGTGCAACAGTGTTGCACACGATCTTGCGTGCCCCCAACGGGATTCGAACCCGTGCTACCGCCTTGAAAGGGCGGCGTCCTAGGCCGCTAGACGATGAGGGCTATCGGCCCGCCTGGGCGCTTCGTCAGCGCGTCGGGGACGTGAGAAGCATATGGGATGGCGGGGAGTATCGCCAAAACGGTTTACGGCGCCGAAGGCGAGGGTGCGCTGGTCGTGCTCCCTGAGGGTGACGGGCTCTGCGAGGGGGACCGGGTCGCGCCCGGTTGGTTGTCCTCCGGGAGGTGACGGCTGACCTCGGCCGTCGTCTCGCCCAGGCCGCCCAGTTTGATCTCGTCCCAGGCCTGGAGCCGGTGGCTGTCCCGGTCGACGTAGAGGATCGAGGCCTCGATCGGGTCCGGGTACTTGCCCTCGACGGCCCGCAGCCCGCTGCCGCCCGTGGAGCCCTCCACGCGGAGCCGGGTGCCGTGCGGGAGGAGCACGGTCTGCTCGCGGTGGAGGTGGCCGGACAGGACCAGGGGCACCTCGCCGTCCGTCATCCGGGCCGCCGACGGCTCGTGGACGATCGCGACGTCCACCGGGGTGCCGGCCGCGCGCTGCTCCCGCAGGGCCGTGGCGAGGCGGTCCCCGGCCAGTTCCTCGGACGCGTCGCCGCCGGGGACGGACGAGCGGTCGGGAGTGAACTGGGGGTCGCCGATCCCGGCGAAGCGCAGCCCGGCGATCGTCTCCGCGCGGCCGTCGTCCAGAACGTGCACGTTCCTCATGCGGGAGAGGTAGTGCTGGGTGGTACGGGAGTCGTGGTTGCCCCGGACCCAGACGTAGGGCACGCCCAGGTCGGCGACGGGGTCCAGGAAGCCGTTCTCCGCCGCGCTGCCGTGATCCATGGTGTCGCCGGAGTCGACGATCACGTTCACCTTGTACTGCTCCACCAGCGAGGCGATGATCTTCCAGCTCGCCGGGTTCAGGTGGATGTCGGAGACGTGCAGGACGCGGAGGGTGCCCGGGTCCGGGGAGTAGGCGGGGAGCGTGGACGTGACGTCGTACAGCTTCGTCACGTTCGTCACCAGGCGGGCCAGTTCCTTCTGGTAGACGTCGAATTCGGTGACGATGCTGCGCGCGTTGCCGACCAGCGCCGGGGCGGAGGAGAGCAGGCCGGAGTACCTCGGTTCCAGGACCGACTCGGGGTTCCACGTGGCGAACGCGGTCGCGCCGGACGAGGCGAGCAGGGCGAGGGCGAGGCCGCCGGCGGCCAGGGCGCGGCGCGGGCGGCGGTAGACCGCGAGGCCGAGGGCGGTGGCGCCGGTGACGACGGCCACGCAGGAGCGTACGGCCAGGTCGAGGGTGCCGTGCTCGACGTCGTGGGCGACCTCGTCCTGGAGGCCGGAGAGCCGCTCGGGGTGGTCGACCAGGGCCTGGGCGCGGATCGGGTCGAGCTGGTCGACGTTGACGTCGAGGCGGACGGGGCCGGAGTGCGTGTCCAGGTAGAGGGCGCCCAGCGGGGAGACGTTGATCTTCGTGCCGCCGGTGAGGGACGGGCGCAGTGTCATCGTCGTGTCCATCGGGCCGACCTGGGCCCGGACGTTCCCGACGATCAGCAGGCCGAGCCAGGCGCCGACGAGGACGACGGCGGCCAGACCGAGAGCGCGGCGCCAGGCGCGCGGCCGGTGCGTCTCGGGGGCCAGCTCCAGCACGGGCAGACGGCCCCGGTCGCGGGTTCGGCCAGGGATGCGGTCGATGATTCGGGTTCGGGTTCTGGTTCGGGTCTCGGCCTGGATCCGGATCCGGGCCTGGGTCTGGGTTCGGGACTGGGCTCGGGTTCGGGTGCGGACGCGGGCCATTGGTGCCGTATGCCCAGGCTTGGGGGCTGATATGCGGGGCTCGTGGCGTGCATGTTCCGGGGTTCGCGACTCTCGTACGGGCGTTCCGTACCGGACAATGGGCCTGTGCTGGAGATGACGCGCGAGGAGTTCGAGGAACTGGTCGCCGAGGCGCTCGACCGGATCCCGCCGGAACTGACCCGGCTCATGGACAACGTGGCGGTCTTCGTCGAGGACGAGCCCGACGATCCGTCGGACCCCGAGTTGCTCGGGCTCTACGAGGGGACTCCGCTCACCGACCGCGGGGAGTGGTACGCGGGTGTGCTGCCGGACCGGATCACCGTCTACCGCGGGCCGACGCTGCGGATGTGCGCGTCGCGCGAGGAGGTCGTCGCGGAGACCGAGGTGACGGTGGTGCACGAGATCGCCCACCACTTCGGCATCGACGACGCGCGGCTGCACGCGCTGGGGTACGGCTGACGGGTGCGGTGCCGGGTACCGCGCCGGTTGCGTGTCCTCTTGTGGGCGGCGGGAGTTGGGCAGGTTGACTTCTTTCTCCGCCCCCGGAGGTGGCCGCCGTGCGCCCCTTGTACGTACCCGTCCGTCTGGCCGTCACGGTGATGGCGGTCGCGGCCGCCGCCGGCTGTGTGAACGTGGGCGACGACGCGGGCAAGGCCAAGCCGTCGCACTCCGCGGGGCACCGGGGCGGTGACGCGGCCGACGGCGGGTCGGGGGTGTTCGGCGAGGGCGGTGCGGGGTCCGGCGGTGCGATGGCCGACGGGAAGCGTGGGCACGGGGAGAAGGCGAAGCCGGGGGAGTCGGCCTCGGCGTCCACGAAGCCGGCGAAAGGAGCGAGCGCGGTGCCGGCCGTGCCGGTGAAGCCGGGCCAGAGCGCGCCGCCGGGGGTGCCGGCCGGGCCGACAGGAGCCCCGACGACCCCCGCGCCGCCGGCGGCCTCGCCCACCCCGCCGCCGGACTCCCCCACCCCGCCGCCCCCGGCGACGGACCCGCCGTCCGCCGAGCCGTCCTCGTCGGCACACGAGGGCACGGGGACACAACTGGTCCAGCGGGAGCCGGCACCGGCGGCGGGGACACCGGCGTAGGAGGGGCGGCGCCGGACGCGGGGGCGCGGCGGGTTTCGGCACCGCCGGGACCGCCGTGGGGGCTGGGCGCCGTTGCGGCGGGAAAAGACTTCCGGGCGCCGGCGGACGTGGGGCCCGTGCGGTGAGACGAGTGTCCCGGGCGGAGTTGGCCGGCGGTGCGGTGGCCGGTTGCGGCGGTATCGCGGGTGAGATGCGGCGGGAAAAGACTTTCGGGCGGCGGACGCGGGGCTCGCGCGGTGAGACGAGTGTCACGGGCGGAGTCGACCAGCGGTGCGGTGGGTGAGCTGCGGCGGTATCGCGGGTGAGATGCGGCGGGAAAAGACTTTCGGGCGGCGGACGTGGGGCCCGTGCGGTGAGACGAGTGTCACGGGCGGAGTCGACCAGCGGTGCGGTGGGCCAGTTGCGGCGGTATGGCGGGTGGGCTGCGGTGGTGTGGCGGGCGGGTTCCGGGTCGGCGGGTGCGCTCAGGGCGGTCGGAGGAGGGGATGTCGGGCGGGAAGAAGACGGTGGGGTCGGGTGTTGGGGGGTGAGTAGGGCTGCGCGTCCGGTCTATCTGACCCGGTGCACCAGATCACTGTGATCGGTGCGTCGAGGGATCGGCGTGAGCGTCGATGGGGTTGTGGTGAACCTGCTGTGAGCTGCGAGGTTGTGGCTCGGTTTGCCTTCGTGGGTGTTGGGTGCGTATGGTGGTAGATCGTTTGATCCCATTTGCCCGGCGCCACCGCAGAGCGCGCCGTGTGGCGCGTACTCTCCCTTGCCGTGGCGGACCGCATTGAGGCGGTCGTGTGCGAATCACGGAGTTGACGGGCGCGTGCCGACGAGACTCCGGAAGGTTTCGCATTCGCATGTCCGTGTCCAGTAATGATCAGATCGTCGTGCCCGAGAATATTCAGGACGACGAGCTGGTGACCCAGGTCTCCGAGGAGACCGCTGACACCACCGACACCACCCCCCAGACCACCTTCACCGACCTCGGCCTCCCCGAGGGCGTCGTGCGCAAGCTCGCGCAGAACGGCGTGACGACCCCCTTCCCGATCCAGGCCGCGACCATCCCGGACGCCCTGGTCGGCAAGGACATCCTCGGCCGTGGCCGCACCGGCTCCGGCAAGACCCTCTCCTTCGGTCTGCCCACCCTGGCCACGCTGGCCGGCGGCCGCACCGAGAAGAAGCGGCCGCGTGCCGTCATCCTCACCCCGACGCGCGAGCTGGCGATGCAGGTCGCCGACGCGCTCCAGCCCTACGGCGACGTCCTCGGCCTGAAGATGAAGGTCGTCTGCGGCGGTACGTCCATGGGCAACCAGATCTACGCCCTCGAGCGTGGCGTCGACATCCTCGTCGCCACCCCGGGCCGCCTGCGCGACATCATCAACCGCGGCGCCTGCTCCCTCGAGGACGTGCAGATCGCCGTCCTCGACGAGGCCGACCAGATGTCCGACCTGGGCTTCCTGCCCGAGGTCACCGAGCTGCTCGACCAGATCCCGGCCGGCGGCCAGCGCATGCTCTTCTCCGCGACCATGGAGAACGAGATCAAGACCCTCGTCGACCGCTACCTGAACAACCCGGTCCACCACGAGGTGGACGCGGCCCAGGGTGCGGTCACGACCATGTCCCACCACATCCTCATCGTGAAGCCCAAGGACAAGGCGCCGGTCACCGCGGCCATCGCCTCCCGCAAGGGCCGCACGATCATCTTCGTCCGCACCCAGCTGGGCGCCGACCGCGTCGCCGAGCAGCTGCGCGACTCCGGCGTGAAGGCCGACGCGCTGCACGGCGGCATGACCCAGGGCGCCCGTACCCGGACCCTGGCCGACTTCAAGGACGGTTACGTCAACGTCCTCGTCGCCACCGACGTCGCCGCCCGCGGTATCCACGTCGACGGCATCGACCTGGTCCTCAACGTCGACCCGGCGGGCGACCACAAGGACTACCTGCACCGGGCCGGCCGTACCGCCCGCGCGGGCCGCACCGGCACGGTCGTCTCGCTCTCGCTGCCGCACCAGCGCCGCCAGATCTTCCGTCTCATGGAGGACGCGGGTGTCGACGCCGGGCGTCACATCATCAACTCCGGTACGGCCTTCGAGCCCGAGGTCGCCGAGATCACCGGCGCCCGTTCGATGACCGAGGTCCAGTCCGAGTCCGCGGCCAACGCGGCTCAGCAGGCCGAGCGCGAGGTCGCCCAGCTCACCAAGGAGCTGGAGCGGGCGCAGCGCCGGGCCGCCGAGCTGCGCGACGAGGCCGACCGTCTGGTCGCCCGGGTCGCCCGCGAGCGCGGCGAGGACCCGGAGACGGCGGTCGCCGAGGCGCAGGCCCAGGCGGAGGTCGCGGTGGTCGAGGAGGCCGTCGTGGCGGCCGAGCCGACCGTTCCGGCGGCGCGGGAGACCGAGCGCCGGGACACCCGGGAGCGCGGCTTCGAGAAGCGTTCCTTCGATCGGGACCGCGACCGCGGCGACCGCCCGTTCAACCGTGACCGGGACCGTGGCTTCGAGCGTCGCGACGACCGCCGTGACGACCGTGGCGGCCGTCCCTTCGAGCGCCGCGAAAACCGCGAGCGCGGTTTCGAACGCCGTGACGAGCGCCGCCCCTTCGAGCGCGACGACCGTGGTGGCCGTTCCTTCGACCGGGACCGCGACCGCACGGACCGTCCGTTCAACCGCGACCGCCGCGACGACCGCGGTGGTTTCCGTCGCGACGAGCGTCGTGACGACCGGGGCGACCGTGGCGGGTTCCGCCGCGACGACCGCGCTGACCGTGGTGGCCGTTCCTTCGACCGGGACCGTGACGACCGTGGCGGCCGTCCCTTCGAGCGCCGTGACGACCGCGGCGGCTTCCGCCGGGACGACCGTCCGTCCGGTCACCGTGGCAGCGACCGTCCGTTCAACCGTGACCGCCGCGACGACCGCCCGGGCTTCCGCACCGGCGGCCACAGCGGCCACGACCGCCCGTTCGGCCGCCGCGACGACCACCGCGGTTCGTCCTCCGGCTCCGTCGGCCGCCGCGACGACAAGCCGCGCTGGAAGCGCAACGGCTGACACACCCTCATGAACGGCTGAGCGCCGCGCCCCGCACCGGGGCGCGGCGCTCAGCCGTTTCCGGACCGCTCGGCGGATCGAAAAGGGATGCCCATGAACCCCTGAGGTGACGGTAAAATCAGCGCACTTCAGAGGGGGACATGACAGCCGGGGGCGGGGCAACCGAGCGGCGCGCGTCCCTCCTTTTCCCAGGGGAGGACTCATTTTGGCGCGTCACGCCTTCGTGTCCGCGGTGGCCGTAGCCGCCTCCGCCGCGCTGATCACCGCCTTCGGCCCGCTGGGCACCGCGGTCGCGGGGCCGGCGCAGGAGACGGTGGTCCCAGCCACGTACCGCACCACGTACACCTCGGCGCCGCTGTTCTCGTACGACGAGCGGACCGGTGGTGACGGAGCGGGCACACAGGGCGTGTTCCACCGCCTGGAGGGGCATCCGACCCCGGTGTGGACGCGGTACTCGGACGGCCGGTCCTTCGACACGCCGCTGATCAACCTCACCCAGCAGACCGCCACCGGCAGTGACCTCCTCGCCTACCGGTACTCCGACGGGCGCATCGACCTGTGGGACGCGGCGCACGGCACGACCACCACCGTGCGGGTGCCCGAGGACCAGACCTACCTCGGCGTCTACGGCGGCACGGTCGTCACCTACCACCAGGTGACCGCCGGGGACGGCACCGTCACCAGGGTCAAGCACCTGCTCACCGCCGCCCCGGACGGCACCACCCGGGACGTGACCGTCGGCGGGGCTCCGGCGGGGATGACCGTCGGCGGGGTGCTCCGGGGCGACGCGGAGGGACTGGTCTTCCTGGCCAAGCTGGACGACAGCCTGCGCCTGGCCGAGGTCGACCCGGCGACCGGGCAGGTGGGGAGCTGGACGCCCGCGCTGCCGGCGGAGGCCTACTACGTGAAGCTCTCGCCGCGGTACCTGGTTGCCTACACCGGCGCCCAGGCCACCACGGCGTACGTCTACTCCCGGGCCGATCCGGCGGCCGCTCCGGTAGCGGTCGCCCTGGACCGGGTGGCGAGCGGTTTTGCCACGGCCGACGACCTCGCGGTCGTCGGGGACTGGCTGGTACACCGGCCCGGCAGCGGCGGACAGGTGACGGCCGTCCCGATCGCGGGCGGTGATCCGGTCACCCTGACCGCCGCGTCCGGCCTCGGGATCTCGGTCACGCCGGACGGCGGCGCCGTCGTCGTCGGCCGTACGGGCGCCGACGACTGGGGTGTGCAGCGCATCCGGGCGGGGGCCGACGGCCGCCCCGTCGTGGAGATGATCAAGGCCCTGTCGAAGCCGCCGTACCCGATCCAGGGTCTGTCGCTGGACCAGGGGCGGCTGGTCGAGGTGGACGAGAGCACGTACGGCAATCGTGCCACCTACGGCCGTACCGTCGCCGCGACCGGCACACCGGTGTTCGGGACGCGGGCGAACTACGGAGGCGGGAACGTCCTGTTGGGCGACTGTGCGATGACGGACACAGGCTGCTCGCAGCTGTTCGGCACGGCCTCGGGCCTGACCGTGTGGCTGATGCGCGGGGCGGGCGCTGCCGGCGATTCCGACTGGTTGCGGGCGAACGGCCCGGGGCCGGGCCGCTTCTGGGACCGAGAAGTACCGGCCGGCGGCCGGATCACCGACGTCTCCGGCCCGTACGTCCTCTACACCACCGGCACCCAGCAGTACGTCTACAAGATCGGTGACAGCGCGGGCCCCGAGGTCACCCGCGCCCCCGGCGCCGCCGCCCTCTCCGGTGACCTGCTCTGGACCGCGAGCGTCACCACCCCCGGGCAGGTCGGCGCCTACGACCTGGCGGCGAAGAAGACCGTCGGAACGCTCACCCTCGACAACGGAGGCTGCGCCCCCACCGAACTCCAGGCGAACGGCCGCTACCTGTACTGGAACTGCGGTGGCACGACGGCCGGGGTCTACGACCGTACGGCGAAGACGTCGGTGCCCGTGCCCGCCGACGAGGCGAAGCTCGGGGACGGGTACGTCGTCACGCACGACAAGAAGGCCGGGCGGCTGGTGCTGACCGCCGTCGCCGGCGGGAGCCCCGTCAGCCGGGTCATCGGCGACCTGCCCGACACCGGTGTCTCGCAGCGGGACGTGCGCTGGACGGTCGACGAGTCCGGGGCGAACGCGGCCTACGTCGACGACGAGGAGCAGATCCACCTCGTGCCGTCCGGGGTGCCGCAGCAGCCGCTGCGACTGCTCGCCCCGGCACAGAACGCCGCCTCGGTCGACCCGACGCCGGTCGACACGACCGCGGACACCCTGACCACCCTGCTGCTGTCGAAGCCGGCCGCGGGATGGCGGCTGACGGTGCGTTCGAAGGCGACCGGGAAGGTCGTGGACACCGAGAACAGCGGCGCCGAGGTACGCGGTGAGCTGAAGGTCGGCTGGTTCGGCATGGACCGCGCGCTCCCCGGGGACGTGCCGTTGCCGAACGGCGCGTACACGTGGACGGTGTCCGTCACGCCCGCCGACGGGACCGGGGCGGACCTCCAGGTGACCGGTTCGGTGCGGATCGAGACCGGCAGCCCGGTACGCCACGACCACGTCGGCGCCGACGGCATCGGTGACCTGCTCACCCTCAACTCCTCGGGGTCGACGCTGTCCTTCCAGCGGGGCACCGGCAAGGGCGGCTTCGCGGGGACGGTCTCCGGGAAGGGCTGGTCGGCGAAGACGCTCGCCGTGCCGTACGGCGACCTGAACAACGACCGCTGCAACGACGTGCTGGTCCGCACGCCGGCCGGCGCGCTGCGCGCCTACAGGCCCGCCTGCGGCGCCGCGCTCACCTCGTCGACGCCGTACACGACCCTCGGGGCGAGCGGCTGGAACCAGTACGACGTCCTCACCTCGCCCGGCGACCTGACCAAGGACGGCCGCCCCGACCTGCTCGCCCGCAACGCCTCCACCGGCGCGGTCTACCTCTACAGGACGACCGGCACGGGCAAGCTCTCCGCGCGCGTGCAGCTGTACGGCAACTGGAAGACGTACAAGAAGGTCGTCGGCGCCGGGGACCTTAACGGCGACGGCATCGGGGACCTGGTCGCGCAGGACAAGGCGAACAACCTGTACCGGTACTACGGCACCGGCAAGGGCACCTTCGGGGGCCGGGCGCGGATCGCCACCGGGTGGGGAGCGTCGTACAACGCGGTCGTCGGCGTCGGCGACCTCACCGGGGACGCGCGGAACGACCTGGTCGCGCGCGACACGGCCGGGAACCTGTACCGGCTGAGCGGCACCGGCAAGGGGACGTTCGCGGCCCGGGTGAAGATCGCGACGGGCTGGCAGGGCTACAAGGGTCTTTTCTAGCCAACTTGTGACGCATGTCACGCCCTCGGGGAGGGAATCGCTGGGGGCATGACAGATGACGCGACAGCCAAGTCGCTCTCCGGCCCGGCTCCCGGCGCGCTCTCCGACGAGGAGCGGCTCGCCCAGCTCGGCTACACCCAGGTCCTGGCCCGCCGTATGTCGGCCTTCTCGAACTACGCGGTGTCCTTCACGATCATCTCGGTCCTCTCCGGCTGTCTCACCCTCTACCTCTTCGGCATGATCACCGGCGGTCCCGCCGTGATCACCTGGGGCTGGGTGGCCGTAGGCCTGATGACCCTGTTCGTCGGCCTCTCGATGGCCGAAATCTGCTCGGCGTACCCGACCTCGGCGGGCCTCTACTTCTGGGCCCACCGCCTGGCCCCGCCGCGCAGCGCCGCCGCCTGGGCGTGGTTCACGGGCTGGTTCAACGTGCTCGGCCAGGTGGCGGTGACGGCGGGCATCGACTTCGGCGCCGCGTCCTTCCTGGGTGCTTACCTGAATCTCCAGTTCGACTTCACCGTCACCCCCGGCCGGACGATCCTCCTGTTCGCGGCGATCCTCGTCCTGCACGGTCTCCTCAACACCTTCGGCGTCCGCATAATCGCCTTCCTCAACAGCGTCAGCGTGTGGTGGCACGTGCTGGGTGTCGCCGTCATCGTCGGCGCGCTGACCTTCGTCCCCGACCACCACCAGTCGGCGTCCTTCGTCTTCACGAAGTTCGTGAACGAGACGGGCTGGAGCAGCGGCCCGTACGTCGTGCTCCTCGGCCTCCTGATGGCCCAGTACACCTTCACGGGCTACGACGCCTCGGCGCACATGACCGAGGAGACCCACGACGCGGCGACGGCGGGCCCCAAGGGCATCGTCCGCTCGATCTGGACGTCCTGGATAGCCGGCTTCGTCCTCCTCCTCGGCTTCACGTTCGCGATCCAGTCGTACGACAAGGAGCTGGCGTCCCCGACCGGCGCGCCCCCGGCCCAGATCCTCCTGGACGCACTCGGCGCGACCTCCGGCAAGCTGCTGCTCCTCGTCGTCATCGGCGCCCAGCTCTTCTGCGGAATGGCCTCGGTCACGGCCAACAGCCGCATGATCTACGCCTTCTCGCGCGACGGCGCGCTCCCCTTCTCCCGCGTCTGGCACACCGTCAGCCCGCGCACCCGCACGCCCGTGGCCGCGGTCTGGCTGGCGGCCCTCTCCGCGCTCGCCCTGGGCCTGCCCTACCTGATCAACTACACCGCCTACGCCGCCGTGACGTCGATCGCGGTGATCGGGCTGTACGTGGCGTACGTGATCCCGACGCTGCTGCGGGTGCGCAAGGGCGACGCGTTCGAGCGCGGCCCCTGGCACCTGGGCCGCTGGTCGCTGGTCGTCGGTGTGGTCTCGGTGACCTGGGTCGTGATCATCACCGTCCTCTTCATGCTCCCGCAGGTCTCCCCGGTCACCTGGAAGTCCTTCAACTACGCCCCGGTCGCCGTCCTGGCCGTCCTCGGCTTCGCCGCGATCTGGTGGCAGGCCTCGGCCCGCCACTGGTTCCTCAACCCGGACCGAGCACGCGCCCAGGACCCCGCCAAACTGGTCGATCTCTGACCCGGCGGACCCCGTCCGTCCCACTTCTGCCACGCGACGCGGCCACGACCCCGATACCCGATCGGCCAGACGCCTCCGTCCGGCTATGCTCGGGGAGGCAACATCGCCTGGGCCGTTAGCTCAATTGGCAGAGCAGTGGACTTTTAATCCATTGGTTGTGGGTTCGAGTCCCACACGGCCTACGGGATGTGGGCGGGGGATATACCCTCTGACCTGCTACGCAGCGCCCGGGTCGGCTTCGGTCGGCTCGGGCGCTGCTTCGTTTTCGAGCCGTTGCGTGAGCGTTGCGTGAGCGGGAAGCGCGTACAGCTGCGGCGGGTTGGTGTGAGACCGGCCTCAGCGGATACCCGGTGGGCGTGAGGTACGGCAGTGTGCCCCACGAGCGGGCCGTCTGCCCCGGATGTCTCCATGAGCCGCTCGGCGGGCGGTGCGCTCGTTCCGGGTGAGCCCGTCCGGTGCTCCGGGTCGAGGCGGCCGACGGCGTACGGTGGAGGTACCGAGGGCATCACGCACTCCGGCTGTCCTGCCGGGTCGTCCTCGGCGAGAGACGAACCCCGGGCCGTCCGAGCGCCGGTGCGGAGACGGGTCGGCGTCATGGCCGCCGCGATCACCACAACTCCGCACCCTTCCCTGGTTGTTGCGCCGCCCTTCCGAAGTGCGGGGTGATGGCAGTGCAACGCCTGGACATCCACCGGCGTGACCGGGGGGAGCGCGCCCTCGTCACGCTCGTCGGTGACATCTGGCCGGCCACGACGCCCCTGCTGCGGGCCGCGCTGGAGCAGTGCCTGCGTGACGGAATGACCGCCATAGACGTCGATCTCACCACGGTCCACTCCTGTGACGCCAAGGGCCTGGACGTCTTTCTGACGGCGTCACGGCGGGCCGGCCGGGTGCGCGCCTGCCTGTACCTCCACCATCCGTGCGCGCAGATCACCCGGCTCCTCGCCGCCACCGGCTCCGCACCCCTGCTCCTCGCCACCCCGGCACATCCTGTGCCCCCTGCCCTGCTCCGCGATCTGCCGGACGCGTCCGCGGCGGGTCCTTCGGCGCCGGGGACTCAGACGTCCGACGATCGTGCCGGTGCACCTGTCGTCGAGGACGGGATCCGACTGCGCAGACTGACTCGTCGGCAGGCGGAGGACATGCGAGAGGACATCGCCGACCTGGCCGTGGCATCCGTCGTCGGCTTCACCGGAAAGGTGTACCGGGAGCGGGGCGACTTCCTGGGGCGGCTTGCCGCCAGCGCCCGACGGCCTGGCTTCGCTTTGCTGGTGGCCGAGACGACGGTGCTGGTGGGGTGCGTCTTCGGATTTCCGGTGAGCCCCGCCGGCCACTCCGAGCGGGGGCTGCAGGAGAGTGTCCAACGGATCACCGGTTGTGCCCGGTTCCTGCTCCTCACCCAGGTCGTGGCGCACCAGCACCCTCAGCACCGGGCCATCGGCCGTCGTCTGCAACAGCGTCTGCTGGCCGACGGGCGCGCCGAACTCGGAGTCACCCTGCTGCACCCGGCCGACCGGGCCGGACAAACCCTCTACGACTCCTGGGGCTGGCGGAATCACGGGGAGTTGGTCGGGCTGCCCTGCCGGAGTGCTCCTTGCGTGCTGACCCTGTCCCGGGAGCGCGGATCTTCGCTGTCCGCGCCTCGGGCCGCCCGGTCCGGGCCGGGCGTAGCTTGGGAGATACCGGGAGCATGTCGGGCGCACGACCACCTCAGCGCCGTTTCCGGCGAGTGACGAACGAGGGCAGCCCCGGGCAGCCCGGACGGGATCGCACGATGGACTCCCTCGCATCGCCTGCCGGCGACCGGTCACCGGGTGACGCGCACACCTACAGGATGCCGCTGGCCCGGCTGAGCCTCACGCCCGAGGCCAGCCACGGCCCGCTGGACGGAGCGTGGTGGCCGCGTTGCGACGCACTGGAGCTGGAGTTGCCCGCGCTGGTGGGGTCACTGGACCCCGGCCGCGGCACGGTCACCCGTGTCACCGTGGGTGCCGTGGCCTGGCCTGACGCCCCACTGACCGTGTCGGCGCCCGACCACGTGATCGAGGTCGTCCTGAGCGACGCCACCGCCGAGGAGCACGCCATCAGCCTGGACTGCGGCACCGTGGGGCGCTGGGAGCTGCTGGTCGTCCCGCCCGACGAGCCGGCCGGAACGGCCGAGCGCCTGCTGGCCGCGGCCGCCGATCCGTGGAACCCGTTGTCGGCTCAGCGCACCTTGGCACGTGTCGAGGCCGGCCTCGGCCGGGAAAGCACCGAGGTCCGACGCGGCCCATGATGAAGTGATGAGACAGGCAGTTCTTTCGTCGGCCGAGCCCGCCGCGCGTGTTCAAGCGGATCACGGTGGGTGAGCGGATGACGGCCGGACCGCGCGTGGACCGCTCCGAGAGCTTCGGGGAAGCGCTCCTGGGGGCGGTTCTCGACGGGTCGAACGAGCTCCCGCCGCACCTCGTCGGATCGCTGTTCGCCGACGTGGTGGAGCGGCTGGGGGGCCGCCGTCCGCAGGTGCTGCTCCAGGACTACGGCCAACTGCTGCTCGTGCCTCTGTGCGGTGAGGGCCTCAAGGCCGGAGACCCGCAGGACATCGACGCCTCCGCCGCGGGCCGGTGTTTTCTCGATGCCCGGCGCGTCGAGGTGCTCGAGGACGACGGCGTGCGGGTCTACCTGCCGCTGCTGGACTGCGGTGACCAGGTGGGCGTGATGGCCGTGACGCTGGACCGGGTCGACGACGACGACCGACGGCTGCTGGGCAGGCTCTCCGGCCTGATTGCCGTCCTGCTGGTGACCAAGCACGGCTACTCCGACCTGTTCTTCTCCGCCCGCCGAGGAGAAGAGATGAGCGTCGCGGCCGAGATCCAGTGGTCCCTGCTGCCGCCACTGGCGATGATCATGCCGCGGGTCGCCGTGGCCGGGATCCTGGAGCCCGCCTACAACGTGGCGGGAGACAGCTTCGACTACGCGCTCAACGGTGACATCCTCCACGTGGCCATGATCGACGCGATGGGTCACGGCCTGGGCGCTGCCACGATGGCCACGGTCGCCATCGGTGCGTACCGTCACGCCCGCCGCCGCGGCACCGGCCTGTCGGAGATCTACGCCGCCATGGACGACGCCGTGGCCCAGCAGTTCGGCCCCGACCACTTCGTCACCGCGCAGATGATGCGGCTGGACACGGCCACGGGACGGGTACACCTGGTCAATGCGGGACACCCGCCACCGATACTTGTGCGCGATCACCGCGTCCTGCGCCGGCTGGACGCCCCCACGACCCTCCCCGTCGGCCTGGGCGGCGCCGAGCCGGAGGTCAGCGAGCTGGAACTGGAGCGCGGGGACCGCGTCCTCTGCTTCACGGACGGACTGATCGAGGAGCACGCGGTGGGAGGAGAGCAGTTCGGGGAGGACCAGCTGATCGACTCGGTGAACCGGCTGGAGAGGACCGGCCGCGGGGTCCGGGCGGTGGCACGCAGCCTGTCGCACACCCTCATGCGGGCGCGGGGCGGACAGACGACGGACGACGCGACGCTGCTCCTGGTGGAGTGGCGCGGCTGACCGCACCGCCGGTCACGACGACGGAGGTCGGCCAGACTTCCTCTCGCCGCTTCCCGTGTCGATGGGCATCCCCTCGCTCATGCCCGGGGCTCCGGTGCGATCTCCTTGATCAGGCCCTCGACCAGCACCTTGATCTCGTCCCGGATCGGGCGGACGGCCGCGACACCCTGGCCCGCCGGGTCCTCCAGATCCCAGTCCAGGTACCGCTTGCCGGGGAAGACCGGGCAGGTGTCGCCGCAGCCCATGGTGATGCAGACGTCGGACTCCTTGACGGCGTCGACGGTGAGCATCTTCGGGACCTCGGTGGAGATGTCGATGCCGACCTCGGCCATCGCTTCGACGGCGGCCGGGTTCACGTTGGCGCCGGGGTCGGAGCCGGCGGAGCGGACCTCGACGCGGTCCCCGGCCAGGTGGGTCAGCCACGCGGCGGCCATCTGGGAGCGGCCGGCGTTGTGGACACAGACGAACAGCACGGAGGGCTTGTCGGACATCAGAGGTCTCTCTTGTCTCGCAACAGAACGGGCACGACATATCAGTACCCGATGGTGTCAGTCACCGCTGATGTGACAGTATCAGCGCATGCTGACGTCAGTCGACGCTGATCTGATCCGGGTTCTGGCCGACCCGCTCAGGCTCCGGATCGTGAGCCTGCTCGCCCGGGAGACGCTGTGCACCACGCATCTCGTGGCGGAGACGGGCGCGAGACAGACCAACCTGTCCAACCACCTGAAGGTGCTGCGCGAGGCCGGGGTCGTGGAGACGGAGCCGTGTGGCCGGTTCACGTACTACAAGCTGCGTCCGGACGTGATCGCCTCGCTCGCCGGTCAGTTCGCCGACCTGGCCGAGTCCGCCCGCGCCGCCGCGGAGAAGAAGAGGGCCTGCCCATGACCGCCGCCGAGGCCGCCCCGACCGATCAGTCCGCGCCGGCGGCGCCTGCGGCCGAGTCCGTCGCGCCCGCGCCGGGAGCCGGCCCGCCGCGCACCTCGCTGGTCGCCCGGGCCGCCGCCGAACTCACAGGCACCGCCGCGCTGGTGACGGTCGTGGTCGGCTCCGGCATCCAGGCCACCGAACTGACCAAGGACGTCGGCCTGCAACTGCTGGCCAACTCCACGGCCACCGTCTTCGGCCTCGGCGTCCTCATCCTCCTGCTCGGCCCGGTCTCCGGTGCGCACTTCAACCCCGTGGTCACGCTGGCCGAGTGGTGGACAGCACGACGTGGCGGGGCCGGGGTCACCCTGCGCGAGGCGGCCGTGTACCTGCCCGCGCAGATCGCGGGCGCCGTCGCGGGTGCGATCCTGGCGGACGCGATGTTCGGCGAGCCGCTGGTGAAGTGGTCCACCCACGACCGGTCGGCGGGTCATCTGCTGCTGGGCGAGGTCGTCGCGACGGCCGGTCTGATCCTGCTGATCTTCGGCCTGGCCCGGGCGGACCAGCTGCGCTTCGCGCCCGTCGCGGTCGCCTCCTACATCGGCGCCGCCTACTGGTTCACCTCGTCCACGTCCTTCGCCAACCCGGCCGTGACGGTCGGCCGCGCCTTCACCGACACCTTCGCGGGCATCGCCCCGGGTTCGGTGCTGGGCTTCATCGGCGCGCAACTCGTGGGCGCCGTGGCCGGACTGGCTCTGGTGTCCCTCATCTTCATGCCCGATCGGAAAGCTGCCGCTGCGTTACCACCAGCTCCGCAGCGGACCGGCCTGTCCGAGCGGGCCTCCGCTGCGCGCCGAGGGGGATGACGAACTGGGTGGCCGGTCACCTCGGGATCGTGGTCGGCGCAACGGTGAGCAGCTTGCCCATCGCGGCCAGCACCGACGGCTCGACCCGGTAGTACACCCAGGTGCCGCGCCGCTCGGAGGTCAGCAGGCCGGCGTCCTTGAGCTTCTTCAAGTGGTGGGAGACGGTGGGCTGGGAGACGCCGACGTCGGAGATGTCGCACACGCACGCCTCGCCGCCCTCGTGGGAGGCGACCGCGGAGAAGAGCCGCAGGCGCACCGGATCGCCGAGCGCCTTGAACATCCGCGCCGCCACGTCGGCCTCCTCCGCGGTGAACGGGCGCTCGGTGAGCGGCGGGCAGCACGGCGCCACGGCATCGGACGCTTCGGACTCGACCAGCGGCAGCACCTGGGCATTCGACATGCGTCTATGTTGACACACGTCGAAGCAAGCGCGGAGGGGTGGCCGGTCGCGAGTGAAGCGGGCTGCCGGACGTCCGGCAATGCCCGCGCCCGCGGTGTCCGCCGGTTCCTGACCGGTCCGGCCGGCTGCCGTCGCTTACCCGTCCGGCCTAATTCGAGACATGTCTATGTTGACGCTTGTCGATGCAGATGCCATGCTGGGCCGCACAAGCCATCGACAAACGTCGAAATAAAGGGGAGTCTCGTGAGCGCGCCCGCCACCGACCAGCTGCCCGTCGTGGTCATCGGAGCCGGCCCTGTCGGCCTGGCCGCAGCCGCCCACCTCGTGGAGCGCGGTCTCGAACCCCTGGTCCTGGAGGCCGGACCGTCCGCCGGTACCGCCGTTCGCGACTGGGCACACGTACGGCTGTTCTCCCCCTGGGCCGAGGTCACCGACCCCGCCGCCGAGAGGCTCCTCGCCCCCACCGGCTGGGTCCGCCCCGAGGGGTCCGCCTACCCGACCGGCGGCGACTGGGCCGAGCAGTACCTGCAGCCGCTCGCCGACGTCCTCGGCGACAAGGTCCGCTACGACGCCATCGTCACCGGTGTCGCCCGCGCCGGCCGTGACCGCATCGTCGACTCCGGCCGCGACGAGCAGCCCTTCACCCTCCACATCCAGCACGCCGACGGACGCGAGGAGCGGATCACCGCCCGCGCCGTCATCGATGCCTCCGGCACCTGGTCCACTCCAAGCCCCGCCGGCGCCGACGGCCTGCCCGCCCTCGGCGAGAAGACCGCCGCCGACCGCATCACCTACCGCGTCCCCCACCTGGGCGACCCGGCCGTACGCGCCCGTTACGCGGGCAGGCGCACCGCCGTCCTCGGCTCCGGTGCCTCCGCCTTCACCGCTCTCGCCCTTCTCGCCGACCTGGCCAAGGAGGAGGACGGCACCCACGTGGTGTGGATCCTGCGCCGCGGCATCGGCGCGCACACCTACGGCGGCGGCCAAGCCGACCAGCTCCCAGCCCGAGGCGCCCTGGGCCTGCGCGCCAAGGCCGCCGTCGAGGCCGGCCACGCCGGCGCGGTCACCGGCTTCCGTACACAGGCTGTGGACCGGGACGGCGACCAGCTCGTCCTGGTCGCGGAGGACGGCCGCCGCCTCGACCCGGTCGACGAGGTCATCGTCCTGACCGGCCTGCGCCCCGACCTGTCCTTCCTCTCCGAGGTCCGCCTCGGCCTCGACGAGCGCCTCCAGGCCCCGACGGCCCTCGCCCCGCTCATCGACCCCAACGTCCACTCCTGCGGCACCGTCTACCCACACGGCGTGGGCGAGCTCTCCCACCCCGAACAGGGCATCTACCTCGTCGGCATGAAGTCCTACGGCCGCGCCCCGACCTTCCTCGCGATGACCGGCTACGAGCAGGTCCGCTCCATCAGCGCCGCGATCGCCGGCGACCGGGAGGCCGCCGAGCGCGTCGAACTGGTCCTCCCGGAGTCGGGGGTGTGCGGCGGTGCGGGCCTCTTCGACGAGCCGGACGACGCCGAGCGGTCCGGCGGCGGATGCTGCGCTGCCCCCGCCACCCTCCAGATCGGCGTCGGAGCCCCGACGGCCTCCTCCGGCGGCTGCTGAACACCTCACCCGCGCAAGGAGGTTCGCCATGACGTCCCGCGTACAGCTCGCCCTCCGCGTTCCCGATCTCAACGCGTCCATCGCCTTCTACAGCAAGCTGTTCGGCACCGGACCCGCCAAACTCCGCGACGGCTACGCCAACTTCGCCATCGCTGAGCCCCCGCTCAAGCTCGTCCTGATCGAAGGCACCGCGGGCGAGGCGACCCGCATGGACCACCTCGGCGTCGAGGTCGACAGCGCGGAGACCGTCCACGCCGCCACCACCCGCCTGAGCGAGGCCGGCCTGGCCACCGACGTGGAGAACGACACCGTCTGCTGCTACGCCCTCCAGGACAAGGTCTGGGTCCACGGCCCCGGCCAGGAACCCTGGGAGGTCTACGTCGTCAAGGCCGACGCCGACTCCCTGGCCAAGCGGCAGGGCAGCACTTGCTGCGCCGACTCTGCGGATACCGCAACGGAGGAACCGGCCGTCGCAGGCGGCTGCTGCTGATCGGCCGACGACGCTGGAAGCGTCCATGTCCGGGGCCCAGGGACCGCTTGCTCGGACGTCGGGCAGGTGCGCACGGCCACCGTGCAGCGCCGGGACACGCTCCCGTCGCGGATACGGCGGGGGCGGTCAGGTGTTCTCGGCACGGAGCACCACCAACTCCTCGGTCGCGGACTCGGCGTTGTCGGCGACCAGGCCGCGTTCGCGCAGCCAGCCGAGCCGGGAGCGCAGGACGTCGCCGAAGGGGAGCCTGGTCCGGTCGACGATTTCCGCGCGCATCCCCGTTTCCCGGAGGCGGGCCACCGTCTCCTCGACACCGCTGAGCTGCGAGTGCACCATCAGCAGCCGCCCGGTCGGTCGCAGCAGCGTCGGCGCCGCCGCGCAGATGCGGTCGATCAGCAGCCGTCCGTCCGTGCCGGCGTCCCAGGCCCGGGCGGGGCCCCGGGGCGGACCGTCGCCGGACGGCGCGGGTACGTAGGGCGGGTTGGTGATCACGAGGTCGAAGCGGCGGCCGGGCACCGCGGCGGCCAGGTCACCGTGGCGGACGCGCAGCGTCTGGCCGTTCAGCAGGGCGTTGCACCAGGCGGCGGCGAGTGCCCGCCAGGAGATGTCCACGGCGGTGACCCGGGCACCCAGCCGGGCGGCTTCCACGGCGAGCGCGCCGCTTCCGGTGCCGAGGTCCAGGACCTCGGTGCGGCTGATGATCCTCTCCCGGCGCAGGGCCCGGCCGAGCAGGGCGGTGTCGGTCTGCGGGCGGTAGACGCCCGGCGGGGTCCAGCAGCGGAGCCGGGGAGCCGTGGCGAGGGATTCGGCCGTCATCGCGGGGCCCGTCAGCCGGCCGTCTGCAGCGGGTGTTCGGCGCGCGCGCCGGATATCCCACTGATGACGTGGTGAGCGCCGTCCTCGTTCCCGGTGACGACCACACCCGCGATCCGGTCGTACGTAGGGCAGGGCTCGGGGGATTTCTCGAGCGTGCAGTTGATGACGAGGGCTTTCACGGGATCGCTCCACAGTGGTGTCGGGAATCGGATGTGCCGGGCGCGGCCGACGGCGCCACACGGGTACCCCTGGACAGCTGCCGTAACGGAGGAGCGGCCTGGGCGGATGGCCGGGGACTGGACCTCTTGCTTCTCCAGGAACCGCAGCGGGCCGAGACGGCGTGGCACCGGCCCCTGTCGCCCCGGATGACGTCTCCGACTCCTGTAGGCCGATGGATCGGACGGCAGCTTCAGGGAACTCGAAACGTTGACCTCATCCCGAAAGAGAGGGGAGGCCCCGACACGTCCGACCCCCAGCAGCCCCCGCTGCGGCGCAGCCGTAAGGGGCTCCGGGCCGGCAACGCCAAGACCCGTGAGCCGTCGTGACCGCGTGACCGCGTGAGAGGACGACGAGGAGGAGCGTCCCGCTGACCGCTGACCGCTGACCGCTGACCACATGCCCAGCGCCCGGCGCCCGGCGCGGCCGTGGCCACCGTCGTGCCTGGCCTCCGCCTGTCCGCGAGTCGTCCCGCGGAGGATACTGGAGGCATGAGTCATTCGGCCGGGAGTGACGACGATCGTTCCACCCGGGTCGGCCGTTCCAGCCCGGAGTCGCCGGAGGCGGTGCAGTACGAGTTCCAGGGCACTCAGGTGGTCGTGGCCCAGGGTGCCTACGACCCCGCCTCGATCACGCCGCTGGCGGTAGCGCTGCGGTCGGTTGCCGAGAAGCACCCCAGGGTGGTGGTGGACACCGTCGCCGTCACGTTCGCCGATTCGACCTTCTTGAATCTGCTGATCGGCATCCACCGCACGATCGACCTGCGCATACTCGCGCCGCCGACCCAGCTGCGGCGCCTGCTGGAACTCACCGGGACCGACCGGGTCTTCAAGGTGTACGCAAACCTGGAGGACGCCGTCGCGTGACCTCTCCTCCGTTCCCGACGCTCCCTGGGCTCAGCGGGCGTCGGGAACGCCACCGGGCTCTGGTGAGGCGGTGGCTGCCCATGACGATGCGGACCCGCGTGTGCGCAACGCTCGACGACACGGGCACGGGGTCGGTTCGTCCGCGTCCCTTCCCGCAGGGCGGAGGCGCCCGACCGGGTGGATATCACCCGGGGCCGCACCGGGCCCTTTCGGCAGGGGAACCACTGTCAGCCGGGCGGGATGGGCCGGCCCGGACATGATCAGCGAGAGGCGGACAGACGATGGGGCATGGCGGAGACGCGATCGCGGAGCTGATGACCGATCACCGTGAGGTCGAGGAGATGTTCGCCCGGATCCAGGGGATGCCGCGCGCCGGGCAGGAACTCCGTGACGTGGTGGACGAGGTCACGATCGAGCTGGTCCGGCACTCGATCGCCGAGGAGGAGCACCTCTACCCGGCGGTGCGCGAACACATCGAAGGCGGCGACCGGATCGCCGACAAGGAGATCGCGGACCACGACCGGGTCGAGAAGCTCCTCAAGGAGCTGGAGAAGACCGACACCGACGACCTGAAGACGAGCCCGCTGCTGCGGCAGCTCATGGACGAGGTCTCCGCCCACGTCCGGGACGAGGAGGACAACCTCTTCCCCGCGCTGCGGCAGGCGTGCACCGCCGAGGCGCTGAACGATCTCGGGGACAAGATCCGCCGGGCCAAGTCCATCGCCCCCACCCGCCCGCACCCCTCCGCCCCGAACACCCCGCCCGCCAACAAGCTTCTCGCCCCCGGCGCGGGTCTGGTGGACCGGGCCCGCGACCTCATCACCGGCCGCGGCAAGTCCTGACCGCCGCGGAAGCCCGTTCGTGGCCGGGCGCCCGGCGGGCTGTGGCGCCGGTCATTCCTTCTTCAGGGGGTGACTGCCTCCGCCGTGGGGAATGCCGGTCGCTCGGCGTCGAGCACGGCCAGGAGGCCGACGGGGGCGCCCGGGGTGCAGGCCGGCGCGCCCGGCCCTCCTGCTGGAGGCCGTCGAGAACACGCGCCGGCGGTCGTCCACGGAGGCCTGCTCAGCCCGCGTTGAGCTCCGTCAGCTCGGACAGCGGCAGCGTGTGCTGGGTGTGCAGGACCTTGGCGCGCAGGTAGCGGACGTTGTGGGCGGTGCTGAAGACACCGGTCGGGACGCGGTCCCGGACGGTGACGCCGAGGCCGCGCAACTGCTCGGCCTTGTCGGGGTTGTTGGAGAGCAGGTCCAGGTCGGCGATGCCGAGGGCGGCCAGCATCTGGGCGGCGGCGGTGTAGTCGCGGGCGTCCTCGGGCAGGCCGAGGGCGGCGTTCGCCTCGTAGGTGTCCAGGCCCTGGTCCTGGAGGGCGTAGGCGTCGAGCTTGTTGTAGAGGCCGATGCCGCGGCCCTCCTGGCGCAGGTAGAGCAGGACGCCGCCGCGCTCGGCGATCCGCTCGACGGCCTCGCGCAGCTGGGGTCCGCAGTCGCAGCGGGCCGAGCCGAAGACGTCGCCGGTCAGGCACTCGGAGTGCAGGCGCACCAGCGGGAGGGCGCCCGGGGCGGGCTCGCCCAGGACGACGGCGACGTGCTCCTGGCCGTCCATCAGGCCATGGAACGTGACGAGTTCGGCGTTGACGCTGTAGCCGTCGTTGAAGCGCAGCGGAACCCGGACGCGGGCGCGCTGGGTGGCGGCTGGGAAGTCGGTCATCGGGTTCTCCAGTGGGACGTCGCGGGTGCCTGCTTCAGATTTGAAGCAGATCCACGGCTGGAACCCTACCGCATGCTTTAAATTTGAAGCGACAGATTTCCGTACGGTTTCGCGAAATCACGTGCACGAGCGAGCTTCAGGATCCGCTGCAGGGCGACGACGACCGGCGTCGCCAGGGCAGCTCGTCCGAGGTCGGCCGCGGAGTCGACTCGTCACCCTCCAGAGCCCGCGCGATCGCGGAGCTGATCCCCTCGAGCTGCTCCACCTGCTCGGCGGAGAGATGGTCGAAGACCGCCGCCCGCACCGTCTCCACGTGGCCGGGAGCCGTACGCTCCAGCACCGCCATGCCCTCGTCCGTCAGGATCGCGAAGCTGCTGCGCTTGTCCCACTGGCAGTCCTCGCGCCGGATCAGCCCGTCCTTCTCCAGCCTGGTCACGGCGTACGTCAGCCGGCTCCGGGTGATCTTCGACTTCTCGGCGAGATCGGTCATGCGCAGCCTGCGCTCCGGCGCCTCGGAGAGGTTGGCCAGGATGCCGTAGTACAGATGGGGCATGCCGGCGTCCTGCTGGAGCTGCCGGTCGATCGCGTCCTCCAGGAGGTGCGTCGCCGCCATGTAGGCGCGCCAGGCGCGCTGCTCCTTCGGAGTGAGCCAGCGAGTCGTCATGCCACCAGTGTAGGTTTGCTTCAAACTTTAACCAAGCGTCCATGTCAGAGCAGACAGGCCGATCGCCGATCCCAGCCGGCCGGCCAGCCCGCCCGCCGCCAGGAGTGAGCGCGTCCGATGCCGTATCCCTACGTCCTGCTGTCCGCCGCCGTCTCGCTCGACGGCTTCCTCGACGACACCGGCCCCGACCGGCTCCTGCTCTCCTCCCCCGCCGACTTCGACCGCGTCGACGCGGTACGGGCCTCCGCCGACGCAATCCTGATCGGCGCCGGCACCATCCGCGCCGACAACCCCCGGCTCCTGGTCAACTCCCCGGAGCGGCGCGCGGCCCGGACCGCCGCCGGCCGGGCCGAGTATCCCCTCAAGGTCACGGTCACCGCGACCGGCGACCTCGACCCGGACGCGAAGTTCTGGCACACCGGCGGCGAGAAGATCGTCTACACGACGGACGAGGGTGTGCGGCGGGCCCACGACCTGGGGATCGCCGCCGACACCGTCTCCCTCGGCACCGACCTCGACTGGCGGCTGCTCCTGGAGCACCTGCACGACGTACGGGGCGTACGGCGGCTCATGGTCGAGGGCGGCGGCACCGTGCACACCCAGCTCCTCCAGCTGGGCCTGGCCGATGAGCTCCAGCTGGTGCTGGCGCCCCTCTTCGTCGGCGACCCGAAGGCGCCGCGCCTCTTCGGTCCCGGCGGATACCAGGAGGGGCGGCTGCGGCTCCTGGAGACCCGCCGGATCGAGGACGTCGTCCTCATGCGCTACGAGCCCACGGCCCCCGGCACCGGCGGGTCGGCGTCCGCCGCGGACCGGCACTGGCTGCGGATCGCCTGTGAACTGGCGGCCGAGTGCCCGCCGTCCAGGACCGCGTTCAGCGTGGGCGCGGTGGTCGTCGCGGCGGACGGCACGGAACTGGCGCGCGGCCACTCCCGTGAGGCCGGCGACCCCGTGGTCCACGCGGAGGAGGCGGCCCTGGCCAAGCTCCCCGCGGACGACCCCCGGCTGGCCTCGGCCACCGTCTACACCAGCCTCGAACCCTGCACCCACCGCGCTTCCCGCCCGCACCCCTGCGCCGAGCTGATCCTCCGGGCCGGGGTACGACGCGTGGTGACGGCGTGGCGCGAGCCGGACACGTTCGTGGCGGCGGCCGACGGGACGGGGATGCTGCGGGAGGCGGGGGTGGAGGTGCTGGTGCTGGGGGAGTACGAGGGACTGGCGAAGGCGCCTAACGGACATCTCCTCGGCTGATCCGAGCGGGGGGCTGGTGGGGTCGGGTCGGCGGGCTGTCGGCTCGCCCGCGCCGGTGACGCGTCACCCGCGCCGGTGACGCGGCGGCTCGACCGGAGCGGCAGGCGGTTCCGCGGCCGGAGTGACGGGCCGTTTCGCGGGCGGTGCCGCGGCCGCGGTTGGCCCGGTGGCCGGTGGCGTGGCCGGGCCGGCGGCCGGTGGCGCGGGCGGTGTCGCGGCCGGACCGGTTGCCGGTGCCGCGGCCGCGGTGAGGCCGGCGAGCAGGGCGAGGACGGCCGCTCGCGGTCGCGCTGCCGGGCCACACCCCCGGCAGCACCGGCTTCCACTTCCCCGACCAGGGCCTCTTCTTCACCGGCGACGCCCTGGTCACCCAGGAGGCCTTCACCGGGCACACCGGCCCCTGCCTCGTCTGCCGCGCCTTCACCCACGACTCCGCCGCCGCCCTCGCATCGCTGGACGCCATCGCCGGCCTCTCCCGGGACACCGTCCTGCTGCCGGGCCACGGCCGGCCCTTCGCCGACGGCCCCCGCGAGGCGGCCACCCGGGCCCGCCGCTTCGGCGTGCGCTGACCCGCTCCCGCGCGTGAGTCTTAACGCGTGTGACTCCCACCCTTCCGATGGCGTATGCTGGTGTCACCGACGCGGGGTGGAGCAGCTCGGTAGCTCGCTGGGCTCATAACCCAGAGGTCGCAGGTTCAAATCCTGTCCCCGCTACTGAAACCCAGGGCCGGAATCCGAGATTCGAGGATTCCGGCCCTGAGTCGTGTCCGGGCGCGTGTTCCTCATCACACACTTCCGCACTCATCCGCCCGGCCCACACCGTTCGCCCCACCCGCTCGCAGCCGCAAACCTGGACGGACAGGCATCGAAGACACCGGACGCATCGAACACCGTGAGCAGATCGCACACGGCGAGGACATCGCACACGGCGAGCGCATCGAGGACATGGGACGGCAGGGGGGTCGCGTGGTGGGCCGTGCGGAGTTGGAGCAGCGCGGTCCGGCGTCCGCCCGCGTCCTCGCCCGCTTCCTGCCCGCGCTGCTGATCTGCGCCGGCGTCTGTTACGACCGCCTCACCCCCGCCCCCTTCACCGCGGTCCCCTTCTTCACGGCCGCCCCGCTGATCGCCGCGCCCCTCTCCTCGCTGCGCACCACCCTCCTCACCGGCCTGGCCGCGCTCCTCGCCACCTACGCCGTGCACGCCCGGCTCGCCCTGCTCCCGGACGACGACGCCGTCACGGAGATCCTCACGGTGATCACCGTCTCCGCCCTCGCCGCCGGCATCAACCGGATCGTCCGTCTCGGCGACCAGCGCCTCGCGACGGCCCGCGAAGTCGCCGAGGCCGCCCAGCGGGCCGTGCTGCCCGAGCCCGCCGAGCGGATCGGCGGCTTCGAGATCGCCGCCCGCTACGAGGCGGCCCAGGAGGGCACCTTCGTCGGCGGCGACCTGTACGCCGTCCAGGACACCCCGTACGGCGTGCGGCTGGTCGTCGGCGACGTCCGCGGCAAGGGGATGGGCGCGGTCGCCGTCGTCGCCGTGGTCATCGGCGCCTTCCGGGAGGCCGCCGAGCAGGAGGCCACGCTGGAGGCGGTGGCCGGCCGGCTGGAGCGGGCGCTGGCCCGCGAGGGCGCCCGGCGCGGCGGCGCCGACGCCCACGAGGGGTTCACCACCGCCGTACTCGCCGAACTCCCGCACGGCGACGGCACGCTCCGGCTCGTCAACCGTGGTCATCCGCCACCCCTGCTGCTGCACGGCGACGGCGAGGTGCGCCCGATACGGGCGCCGGAGGCCGCGCTGCCGCTCGGGCTGGGCGAGCTGGAGGCGTGGCCCGACCGGGCGGCCGAGCACGCGTTCCCGAGTGGGGCCACGCTGCTGTTGCACACCGACGGCCTCTCCGAGGCGCGGGACGCGCACGGCCGCTTCTACGATCCGCAGCGGCGGCTGACCGGCCGCGCCGCCACCGCCCCCGGCGCCCTGGTGGCCCGGCTCGCGGCCGAGGTGCGCCGGCACACCGGGGGCGCCATGACCGACGACATGGCGCTGCTCGCGGTACGGCGGCCCTGAACGGCGGGCGGTCACGGTCGGTGTCCGGACGACCGCCCTGCGCATGACAACTGAGTCACCATCAAAACCTGTGTGACTCCTGAGCTGAGCAGCGCGCACCGTCGACTCGACCGGTTTCGACCGGTCATGGCAGGTAAGTCCGAGCTTTGAAAGCTTAATGATCAAGACGAACTGCTTGGAATCTGATAGCCGGGTCTATTAACGTTCGATAACGCAGCGCGGTCGTCCCAGCCGTCACCCGCGACGGCTCCGTGCGCACGCGCCGAATCCCGCAAGGGAACCGGGGAACCACCACCTTGGGGTGAATCGCACGGCTACCGCCGGGTACGAAACGGCCGGTATACGCGCGTAGGAGACCTTCCCGCTCCGAACCCGTCAGCTAACCCGGTAGGCAGCGGAAGGAAAGGAGTGCGCCCGCGTGGCGTCCAACCCGCCTGCTCCGACAGCCCCGTTCGTGCCCAGCCAGCGCCGGCCCGAGACCTTCGCCTACGGCGGCTACCGCACCGACGAGGGCCCCTTCGAGGAGTGGAACCCCACCGAGGAGTCCCTCTCCGCGGCCCGCGGCCGGCACCGGGTCGCCAAGCAGAAGGGCGGCGGCCTCGCCCGCAGCTCCACGGTTCTCGGCGTCGGCGTCATAGCCGCCGTCGGCGCGGGCGGCATGGCCAGCGCCAACACCGGCAAGCCGCCGGTCTCCATCTCGCTGCCCGACCTGCCCTCCTCCGTCGACGCCCTGCTCGGCGAGGGCAGCGGCCACCAGGCCACCCAGACCGCGCTCAGCAGCGTCACGACGACGAGCGCCACCGACGCGGACTCCTCCTCGTCCGACGCCGGCGAGGCGCTGCGCAGCCGGATCATCGCCCAGGCCGCGCAGCAGCAGAACCAGCTCGACACCAAGGCCAGCGCCAAGGCCGTCGCCGCCGCCGACAGGGCGGTCGCGGACGCCGAGGCCCAGGCGGAGAAGGCTGCCGCCGCCAAGGCCGCCGACGCCAAGGAGAAGGCCGAGGCCTCCGCGAAGCAGAAGGCCGAGCAGGCCCGCCTCGCCGCGCTGGCCAAGCAGTACACGCTGCCCGTCGTCTCGTACACGATCACCGGCACCTTCGGCCAGGCCGGCTCCATGTGGGCCTCCGGCTACCACACCGGCCTCGACTTCGCCGCGCCCACCGGCACGCTGATCAAGGCCGTGCACAGCGGCACGGTCACCGAGGCGGGCTGGGCCGGCTCCTACGGCTACCGCACGATCATCACCCTCGACGACGGCACCGAGCTGTGGTTCTGCCACCAGTCCTCGATCGGCGTCAAGGTCGGCCAGAAGGTCGCCACCGGCGACGTCATCGGCCGGGTGGGCGCCACCGGCAACGTGACCGGCCCGCACCTCCACCTGGAGGTCCACCCGAACGGCCAGGCCACCGCCATCGACCCCATGACCTGGCTGCGCGGCAAGGGCCTCAACCCCTGACCCCGGCCCGGAACGCACCGACCGGCTCCCGGCGGCCCTGACGACAACCCCCGGCGTCAGGGCCGCCGGCGTGCCGACCGCGGATTCCGCTTTTACGAGACCTTCGTAATCGACAGGGATGGGTCCCCGGGCGGCCCGCGTTGAAGTAGGGCATGACTGCTCTTCGCAAACTCGGCTCTTCCGACCTCGAGGTCTTCCCGCTAGCCCTCGGCGGCAACGTCTTCGGCTGGACCGCCGACGAGGACACCTCCTTCGCCGTCCTCGACGCGTACACCGCCGCGGGCGGCAACTTCGTCGACACCGCCGACTCGTACACGGCGTGGATCGAGGGCAACAAGGGCGGCGAGTCCGAGACCATCATCGGGAAGTGGGTGAAGGCGCGCGGCAACCGCGACGACGTCGTCATCGCGACCAAGGTCAGCCAGCACCCCGAGTACCAGGGCCTGTCCGCCGCCAACATCAAGGCCGCCGCCGACGCGTCCCTGCGCCGTCTCGGCACCGACCGCATCGACCTGTACTACACGCACTTCGACAAGCCCGAGATCCCGGTCGAGGAGATCATCGGCGCGCTGGACGAGCTGGTGCGGGCGGGCAAGGTCCGGCACATCGCCGCGTCCAACATCACGCCGGAGCGGCTCCAGGAGTCCCTGGACTTCTCCGACCGCGAGGGCCTCGCCCGGTACGTGGCCCTCCAGCCGCACTACAACCTGGTCTCGCGCGACACCTACGAAGGCCCCCTCCAGGACCTGGCCTCCCGCACCGGCCTCGCGGCCGTCCCCTACTTCTCGCTGGCCGCCGGCTTCCTCACCGGCAAGTACCGCCCCGGTACGACGGTCGACAGCGCGCGAGCGGGCCGGGCCGCCCAGTACGCCGAGTCGGAGCGCGGCCAGCGGGTGCTGGCGGCCCTGGACGAGATCGCCGCGGCCCACGACGCCCCGATCCCCACGGTCGCCCTCGCCTGGCTGGCAGCCCAGCCCACCATCACGGCCCCGATCGCCTCGGCCCGCACGCTGGAGCAACTCCCACCGCTGCTGGGCGTCGCCGACCTGACCCTGACGGACGAGGAACTGACGAAGCTGACGACGGCCTCGGCCTGACGACGGCCGGCCCCGCTCCGTCCTTTCCGCCGCAACGGTGCCTCCCCAGCCCTCGGCTGGGGAGTTGTAGTTAGGCGCGTACGTGAGTCGGCCGCGACAGTGCTCAGCCCTCGCGGCGCGTTCCGGCGGTGCCGAGCCGTCCGCAACCCCGAAGCGCTAGTTCCGGTACGGGTTGTGGGCCGGATACGGCACCGCCGCCCCGTGGGCCGGCGCCGCGTAACCGGCGTGCCCCGGCCGCCACCCGCCCGGCGCAGCCGTCCGCGCCGCGTACTCCATGGCCGGCCGCACCAGCTCCCGTCGGCTCCACAGCTCCGTCAGCAGCTCCCGTTCCCGCGCCATGAAGTCGGCCGCCGCCCGCCCCCGCCGCCCCCGGCGCCGCAGCAGCGCCAGCGTCGTCGCGTACCCCTCGTACTCGGCGACCGCCCGACCCGCCGCCTTCCCGAAGTGGTACGCCGCGTACTCCCGGGCCATCTGCCGCGCCCGCATCGACCCGAGCACGAACGGCTCCGCGGTGCCCAGCCACCCCGCGTAGACGTACACCGGCAGCTCCTCCCGTACGGCCCGCAGCTCGCGCTGCCGCGTCCAGACGGCCAGCCAGGTCAGCAGCCCGAACGCCGGCACCATGAACATGCCGTACACGGCGAAGAACCCGTACTGCCCGAACGTGGACGAACCGTTCCAGAACGCGTGCATGCTCATCGCGAGCAGCAGCCCGGCCACCGGCACCAGCACCCGCCGCGCCCGCTGCCGTTCCCCGGAGAGCGCGGCGATGCCGAAGCCGATGCCGGTGAGGACGGTGAAGAGCGGATGCGCGAACGGCGACAGCACGATCCGCACGAAGAACGTCGCGGCGGTGACGGAGGCGATCCCGCTGTCCCCGGTCAGCTGGTCGGTCCCGAAGGCCGTGCCGAGGTAGAGGATGTTCTCGGTGAAGGCGAACCCGGTGGCGGTGACCCCGGCTATCACCACCCCGTCGACGACCCCGGTGAAGTCCCGCCGGCGGAAGAGGAACACGAGGAGGACGGCCGCCGCCTTCGCCGACTCCTCGACGACCGGCGCTATCACGGTCGCCCCGAGCGTGTCCGCGCTGCTCGGGTCCGCGGTCGCCGTCGCTATCCATCTCGTCGCGAAGCTGTTGGCGACGATGGCTATCAGCGCGGCCGCGCAGGCGCCCCAGGCGAAGGCGAACAGCAGGTTCCGCCAGGGTCCTGGCTGTACCCGGTCCAGCCACCGGAACGCGCCCACGAGCAGCGGCACGGGCAGCACGGCGAGCCCGAGCCCGACGAGGAAGCCCTCCGTCCCGGTCTGCTCCCGCACCAGCGCCAGGATCACCAGCCCGGAGAGGGCCAGCAGGGTGCTCAGCGCCGCGTACCGCACCCAGCGCCGCTGCCACCAGCGGGGATGCCGCAGACCGTGCCCTGCGGGGTCCGGCGGATACGGCGGCCGCGGCGGCTGTGGTGAGTACTGCGGGTACGGCGGCGGGAAGGTGGCCACGGCATCGACCCTAACGAGGTGACTCCTGACGGTGCTGCTCGCTCTGCGGCACCCGGTGCTGTACGCGACGGAAGAGCAGATCGTTCACCACATGTCCCTTGTCCAGTCCCTGACCCTCGAAACGGGTCAGCGGCCGGTGCGCCGGACGTGGCGCGAAACCGCCCTCGGCCTGCGTGTTCTCGAACTCCGGGTGGGCGTCGAGCACGTCGAGCATCTGCTCGGCGTACGGCTCCCAGTCGGTCGCGCAGTGCAGGATCGCCCCGGGCCGCAGCCGGGTCGCCGCGAGGTCGAGGAACTCGGGCTGGATCAGCCGCCGCTTGTGATGCCGCTTCTTCGGCCAGGGGTCCGGGAAGTAGACGCGCAGCCCGTCCAGCGCGTCGGGCGTGAGCATCTCCCGGAGCAGGATGATCGCGTCGCCGTTGCCGACGCGGACGTTGGACAGCCCGTTCTGGTCGGCGAGGTTGAGGAGGTTCCCCTGACCCGGCGTGTGCACGTCGACCGCGAGGATGTTGACGCCTGGTTCCTCGGCGGCCATCTGCGCGGTCGCCTCGCCCATCCCGAACCCGATCTCGAGCACCACCGGGTTGTCGTTGCCGAACAACTCGCCGAGGTCGATGACCCGCTGCCCGTCGATGTCCAGGCCCCACTTGGGCCACAGCCGCTGCAACGCGTCGGCCTGCCCGGCGGTGACCCGGCTGCGGCGTGGCTGGAAACTGCGGATCCGCCGCTCGAAGTGGGACCCGGCCGGATCGGCCATGGGGCCGTTCGGGAACCGCGGCTCCCCCTTGGCCCGGGTGTGCCGGACGGACACCCCGGGGGCGTGGTCGGGGTGCGCACCGGGGACGTGCTCGGCGGGGCCGGTCTCGGTGAGGCCGGTCTCGGCGGGCCGGGGGGCTTCGGGGGCGTTGCGGGAGTCAGACACAGTGCGTCGATTTTACGGCCCCCGCGGGACGGCCCGCGGGGTGTCACACCGAGCCCAGCGCCTCCAGCGCCCTCCGTGCCACCTCCCGCCCGATGGGCAGCGAGGCGGTCGCCGCGGGCGAGGGCGCGTTCAGCACGTGGACCGTCCGCGGCCCCTCCTTGATCAGGAAGTCGTCGACCAGCGTCCCGTCCCGCAGCACGGCCTGCGCCCGCACCCCCGCGGCCGCCCGCACCAGGTCATCCTCCTGCGCGGCGGGCAGCAGCCGCCGTACGGCCCTCGTGAACGCCTTCTTCGACACCGACCGGAGCAGCTCCCCGCCCCCGTACCGCCAGTGCCGCCGCGCCAGCGCCCAGGACCCCGGCCAGGCCAGCGTCCCGGCGACCTCCCGCGGCCGGACGACGTCCCACCCGTATCCCTCCCGGGCCAGCGCCGGCACCGCGTTGGGCCCGACGTGCACGCCCCCGTCGATCCCGCGGGTGAGATGCACCCCGAGGAACGGGAACGCCGGGTCCGGCACCGGGTACACCAGCCCCCGCACCAGCTCCGGCCGCGCCAGCTCGTAGTACTCCCCGCGGAACGGCACGATCCGCATCCCCGGCTCGTCCCCGGTCAGCCGGGCGACCTCGTCGCAGTACAGCCCCGCACAGTTGACCAGCACGCGCGCGCGTACGACGTCCCCGCGCGAGGTGAGCACGGCTACGCCCCGCTCCGGCCGCCGGTCCACCCGGACGACCCGGGCGCCGTACCGGATCTCCGCTCCCGAGGCCTCCCCGAGCCGGCGGGCGACGCCCACGAAGTCGGCGATCCCGGTGGTCCCGACGTGTATGGCGGCGAGCCCGTGCACCTCGGGCTCGTACTCCCCGATCTGGGCGGCCCCGAGCTCCCGCACCGGTATGCCGTTCTCCCGGCCGCGCTGCACGAGCGCGTGCAGCCGGGGCAGCTCGTCGCGCTCGGTGGCGACGATCAGCTTGCCGGTGACGGCGTGCGCGATGCCGTACTCCGCGCAGAACTTGACCATCTCCGCGGCACCCTTGACGGCGTACCGCGCCTTCAGCGATCCGGGCCGGTAGTAGACCCCGCTGTGGATGACCCCGCTGTTCCGCCCGGTCTGATGCCGCGCGGGACCGGCCTCCTTCTCCAGCACGACGACCCGGGTCCCAGGAGCCGCCCGCGTGACCGCATACGCGGTGGACAGCCCGACGATCCCACCCCCGACGACGAGCACATCACAGTCGTACGCAACCCCGGCAGACACCTGCACCACCTCCCGCATCCGATAGTGCACTGCGCCACTGACAGCCACTTCAAACGCACGGTTGGTGAAGCGCCCGTAAGGGGCGCCGGGGGTACCCCCGGTCGAAGGCTGGGGGAGGAACCGCGCGGCCGGCCCCCACGCACCCGCACCCGCACGACCACAGCGGCCCCGGCAGACGCGTGGGCGCCCCTCACGCCGGCGCCATCAGCAACGGCCGCGCCCGCTCCCGCAACTCCACCACCCTCGGCTCGTCCCCGTACGGCTCCAGCCGGTGCAGCAGATCCTTCACGTACTCCGTCGTCCGCGCGGACGATATCCGCCCGGCCACCTCCACGGCCCGCACTCCCTGCTCGCAGGCCGCGTCGAGGTTGCCCGACTCCAGTTCGGCGACCGCCGAGACCACCAGCCGCAGCCCGTGCGACCGCACGAACTCCTCCGTCGGCTTGGAGAGGGCCTGTTCCGTGAAGCGCCGCACCTGCCGCGGGGCCTTCAGGTCCCGGTAGCACTCGGCCGCGTCCGCGGCGAACCGGTCGTAGCCGTAGAAGCCGAGCCAGGACGGGTCGTTGTCACCCTCCCGCGCCCGCTCCAGCCATCCCTCCGCCGCCTTCAGCGCGGCCCCCGCGGCCTGCGCGTCCCCCGCACGCGCGTGTGCCCGTGCCTCGACCAGCCGGAAGAAGCTCATGGTCCGCGCGGTCGCCAGCCCCCGGTTGCGCTCCACGGCGGCCTGCGCGAGGTCGACGCCCTCGTCACCGAAGCCGCGGTACGTCGCCTGCAGGGACATCGAAGCCAGGACGTACCCGCCGAGCGGCACGTCGGCCGCCGCGCGGGCGAGCCGCAGCGCCTGGATGTAGTACCGCTGCGCGGCCTCCTGCTGCCCGGTGTCGAAGGCCATCCACCCGGCGAGGCGTGTCAGTTCGGCACTCGCCCCGAACAGCGCCCGCCCGACCTCGTCGGAGTACGCGCCGAGCAGCAGTGGTGCCGCCTCCACCCGTAAACACTCCGGCACCATCGACGACCGCCAGTCGCCGCCGCCGTACTTGGAGTCCCAGCGTCTGGCGTCCTCGGCGGCCTCCCGCAGCTTCTGCACGTCGCTGTGGCCGACTTTGAGCGGTGCGCCCGAACCGTCCACGGCGTTCGCCTCGCGCGCGACCGAGCTGTCGGCGGGTGTTATCAGCCAGCGCGAGGCGGGCGTTGCGTACGCGCTCACTGCGAACGAACCGGCCAGCGACTGCCAGATGCCGCCGGAACCGGCCCGGCGGCCGGCGAGGTCGAGGCGGTACAGCTCCGTCGCCGACCGCACCGCCTGGCCGACGTCCCGTGGGAAGGCGAGGCCCACCTCGGGGGCGGGATCCGCGTCCGCCAGGCCGATCTCGTGGAGCGGCACCGGGCGGCCGAGCTTCTGGCCTATCGCGGCGGCGATGAGGTGTGGCGCGGCGCCCTGCGGCACCATGCCCTTCGACACCCAGCGCGCCACCGACGTCTTGTCGTAGCGAAGAGTCAACCCGCGTTGAGCGCCAAGATCGTTGACGCGTCGCGCGAGTCCTGCGTTGCTGATTCCCGCGAGGGCGAGAACGGCGCCGAGCTTTTCGTTCGGCCCGCGTTGCTCCCTGGACATGCGCCACCCCTCGACACAGACGGCTGTCGCGCTGGCATAACCACGCGGCATTCGTAAACCCAGCGTAGTTCGCCGCATCCCAAGCGTTAAGGGGCATTGTTCCGGATGGCGGGATTGTGGTCCGTACGCGAGTGCGGCCCAGATACGCACCGTGCTCGGGCTGTCGCGTCGTGCCCCCGCCGTGTGGCCGTGCGCCTGTGCGTGCGCTCTTCTCCGGCCAACTGGGGGGCGGTTCCATGGCTGATGCGTGGGTCGGCCCGCTGTACTGGATCCAGTGGGCTGGGGGACACCGCCACCTTCATCCCCGCGGGTGGCGGACCGGTCCGGGAGGCGATGCCCGCCTCCCGGACTGTGCGCGTCCGGCCAAGCGCGCGTGCGATGCGCAAAGCATGTACAGAGCGTGCGCAAGTCCGTGCGGCCGTCTGCGATTTGGCCGAAAATCGCCCCCACCGTTTTCGGCGACTCAACGCTCCTACCATGGCAATTGAGGGCGCGAACGGCGTTTTTGGGGAGCGTACGGGGGGCGCATTCACGTCGCGGTCGCCCGGTACCGTACGGCGTCCGGCTCCCGCCGCGGATCTCCCGCGGCACGCGCGCGTCGCCGGTCCTGCGGCAACTCCACGGCAACTCCGTGAAATCTTCCAGGGATCAAAGGCGGCCCCACCGCCACTCCTGACCGCGCCCTTCATGGCAGCATGGGGACCCGGTTCGTACCGTGCATGGTTGTCCACAGCCTGTGGAGGCGTCGATGCGGTGGTTGGTGGGATGGAGCAGCACCATCTCCGGTGCCGCCACGATCGGCTCCGCCGGCGCCATGGGCTACGACGGCGAGACCGTCCACCCCGTCGGCTCCCAGCTCCTGTGGGGCGACCCCGACCCGCTCTGGGCGGTCGGCGACTGGCGCCCCGACGAGGTCCGCGTCATCAAGGCCGACGCGCAGAACCGCATCGCCGTCCTCGGCACCTGCGGCGCCACCGACGAGGAACTCCGCCTCGGCCTCTTCACGGCGCGTGGGGGCGCACTCCGGCATCTGACCGCCTGGCCCGGCAGCTATACCGCCGTGGTCCAGGTCGGCCGCCGGGTCACCGTCTGCGGCGACCTCGCGGGCGCCCGCCCGGTCTTCTACAGCCCCTGGGCAGGCGGGACGGCCTACGCCACGGCCGCGCTCCCGCTCGCCGACCTCATCGAGGCCAACCTCGACTACGGCCACCTCGCGGCCCTCCTCGCCGCCCCCGACGTACCGGCCGCGCTGCACGACTCGACCCCGTACGAGGGCGTGCGGCGCATTCCGCCGGGGCATGCGCTGATCCTGCGCACCGGGGCGCGCGAGGTCGCCGGGTACGAGCAGGTCGCCTCGCTCGCGGTCGCGGCCCCCTCCGCCGACCCCGACCGCGCGGTGGACGCCGTACGGGACGCGCTCGTAGAAGCGGTACGCGCGCGGCTGTCGGCGCCCCGGCACGTCCCGGACATCGACCCTGGTCCGGTACCCGGCATGGGCCCCGCGGAGCGTCGCGCGGCACGCGGGATGCCGGTCCCGGGCATCGGCGCCGACCTCTCCGGCGGCCCGGCGTCGGGGACGCTGGCCCTGCTGGCCGCGGGCCTGCCCGGCATGCCCGGCACGGTCCTCGGCCACGGCACGGGCGCCGGCGAGCGCCTCCTCGCCGTCACCTTCAACGATCTGGCCGTGGGCGGCCGCGAGGCCGAACTCGAACGCGCGGGCGCCCTCGCCGCCAACCCGCGCCTGCACCACGTGGTGGTCACCGGCGGCGAGGAGGTGCTGCCGTACGCCGACCTCGACGGCCCCCTCACCGACGAACCGGCCCCGTCCCTGATCTCCGCGGCCCGGCACCGCGCCCGGCTCGCCGCCGGCAGCGCCGACCACTTCACCGGCTACGGCGCCCGCCAGGTCCTCGACGCCCACCCCGCGCGCCTCGCCGACCTGCTGATGGACCGCAAGCGCCGCCACCTCGTCCGCCCGGTCGCCGCGCTCGCCAAGGCCGACGGCTCGGTGATGGTTCCCGCGCGCGTCTACAGCGCGGCCCGCCGCCTGGCGCGCACGCCGTACCGTGCGGGCGTCGAGTCCCTCGCCGAGCGCCTGCTGCGGCGCCGGTTCGACGACCCCGGAGGCGCGGTGGGCGCGTCCCTCGCGGCGCTCACCTGGGCGAGACCGGGCCCCGCGGCGCGCTGGCTGACCGGTGAGGCGCTGGCTGAAGTATCGGTTCTGCTCCAGGGATCGGCGAACCGCTCCGGCGTCGGCCCCGGGCAGCGCCCCGGAGACTACCGCGCGCGTGCGGTGCTGGCCCGCCACGCGGCCGACATCCGGGTCCTGGAACAGGCGGCCGAGATCCGCTCCCAGCGCCTCCACACCCCCTTCCTCGACAACCAGGTGGTCCGCGCCTGCCGCGAGCTCCCCGAGGCGCTGCGCGTCCAGCCGGGCGCCCGCGCCGCGATCCTCCGCACGGTCCTGGAGGGCGCCGGCGTCGCCGACCTCCCGCCGGGCTGGGGCGCCCCCTCCCACGCGTCCTCGGCGGCGGCCACCCGTACGGGGCTGCGCGTGGCGGCCGACGACCTCATCTCCCTCTTCTCGACGCCGCTGCTGGCGCAGGCGGGGCTGGTGGAGGCGCGGGTGGTCCGCAAGGCGCTCCGCGGGGCGGCCGCGGGCGAGCCGCTGCCGCTGGACGGGCTGGCCGACCTGGTCTCCCTGGAGCTGTGGCTGCGCCGGCTCCTCTCCCGCCGCGGCACGTGCTGGACGGGGACGCCGGCACGCGCGCGTGCGGTCCCTGCGGGGATACGGCCGATGCGGGGGGCGTTGGCGTCGGGGGCGTGAGGTCGTGAGGGAGGCCGCCGCATCCGGGGGCTGCCGCATCCGGGGGGCTGCCGCATCCGGGGGGCTGCCGCATCCGGGGGCTGCCGCATCCGGGGGGCTGCCGCATCCGGGGGCTGCCGCCCCCAGACCCCCGCAACCGGGACCCCTGTGCTTCGGCCGCGGGCCGGTGGGGGCAGGTCGCGCAGTTCCCCGCGCCCCTTACGGGGCGCTTCCCAGCCACGCCCTGCACAGCCGCGCGCGCCCGTGTCAGCTCTTAACCGCGCGCGCCCGTGTCAGCTCTTAACCGCGCGCGCTCGCGTCGGTTCTCAGCTGTGCGTGTCCGCGTCGGTTCTCAACTGCCGGCGCTCGGGTCGGTTCTCAGCTGTGCGTGTCCGCGTCGGCTCTTAACCGCGCGTGCCCGCGTCGGTTCTCAACTCCCCGCGCTCGTGTCGGCTCTCAGCTGTGCGTGCCCGGGGCGGTTCTCAGCTGTGCGTGTCCGCGTCGGCTCTTAACCGCGCGCGTTCGCGTCGGTTCTCAGCTGTGCGCGCTCGGGTCGGTTCTCAGCTGTGCGCGTTCGTGTCGGCCTTCAGCTGTGCGTGCCCGTGGCAGTTACTCAGCCACTCAGCTGCGGGCAGTCGTGCCGCTGGGGCGGCACGGGTGGGCGCGGCGGCGCCCGGTCTGCGCCGGGGAGCGTCCCCACCCCCAGCCGCCGCTCCGGGCGACCTGCAAGCCCACCGGCGTCGAAACCCCGTGCCCCTTCCCCCGCCCCCGGCGACAATGACCCGGTGCGGTACCGAATCCTGGGCGTGGCCCAAGCCAGCGACGACCAGGGCACCCCCATACCCGTCGGCGGCCCCCGCCTCCGCGCCCTGCTCACTGTCCTCGCCCTGCACCCCGCCCGCACCCTCACCCCCGAGACCCTCATCGAGGAGATCTGGGCGGCGGACGACGACCCACCCCAGGACGCCCCGGCCGCGCTCCAGGCGCTCGTCGGCCGGCTCCGCAGGGTCCTCGGCAGGGACAGCATCGCCTCGACCCCCGGCGGCTACCGCCTGGCGGCGGCGGAGGACGACATCGACCTGCACGTCTTCCAGCGGCAGGTCCGCGAGGGCACCGGCGCCCTGGCCGCCGGCGACCCGGCGGGGGCCCACCGCGTGCTCACCGACGCCCTCGCCCTCTGGCATGGCCCCGCCCTCGCCGATCTCCCCGACCGTGCGACGGCCGCCGCCCGCCCGGACGCGCTCCGGCTGGAAGCCACCCGCGCCCGGGCCGAAGCCGCCCTCCGCCTCGGCCGGGCCGCCGGTGTCGTACCGGAGCTGACCGAGCTCACCACGGCCCACCCGTACGACGAGCCGCTGCACGCCCTGCTCATCCGCGCCCTGCGCGACACCGGCCGCCCGGCGGACGCCCTCGCCGCGTACGAGGCCGCCCGCCGCACCCTCGCCGAAGGCCTCGGCACCGACCCCGGCTCGGAACTTCAGGCCCTGCACGCGTCGTTGCTCACGCAGCAGACGACCCCGCTGCCGGCGCCCCCGCCCCGCGGCGGCAACCTCCGTCCGCGGCTTACCTCTTTCGTGGGGCGGGAACCCGAACTCGAAGCTGTTCGTTCCGAATTGCACAGGGCCCGTCTCGTCACGCTCACCGGACCGGGCGGCTCCGGAAAGACCCGTCTCGCCGAGGAGGCCGCCGCCGGGCTCCCGCAGGCATGGCTCGTCGAGCTCGCCCCGCTCGACCGGCCCGAGGCGGTGCCGGGCGCGGTGGTCAGCGCCCTCGGTCTGCGCGAGACCGTGCTCATGACCAACGAGCTGGCGACCGTGCAGACCGACCCCACGGCCCTGCTCGTCGAGTACTGCGCCCAGCGCAGCCCACTCCTGATCCTTGACAACTGCGAGCATGTCATCGAAGCGGCGGCCGCCCTCGCCGAGACCCTGCTCACCCACTGCCCCGGCCTCACGGTCCTCGCCACCAGCCGTGAACCCCTGGGCGTCCCCGGCGAGTCGGTGCGCCCGGTCGAACCCCTCGCCCCCGAGCAGGCACACCGCCTCTTCGAGGAGCGCGCCGCCGCCGTCCGCCCCGGGGCGGGGCCCGGTGCCGCGCCGGGCGACCCGGCGGCCGTCGCCGAGATCTGCCGGCGCCTGGACGGCCTGCCCCTCGCGATCGAGCTCGCGGCGGCCCGGCTCCGGCTGCTGACGCCCCGGCAGATCGCCGACCGGCTCGACGACCGCTTCCGCCTGCTCACCGCCGGCAGCCGCACGGTCCTGCCCCGCCAGCAGACCCTGCGCGCCGTCGTCGACTGGTCCTGGGACCTGCTCGACGAACGGGAGCGGACGATGCTGCGCGAGGTGTCCGTCTTCGCCGGCGGCTGGGACCTCACGGCGGCGGAGGCGGTCTGCACCGGACCGGCCGCGGACCTGGTCGGCGCGCTCGTGGACAAGTCCCTGATCGTCGCCACCCCGGACGGCCCGGACGGCACCGGCGGTATGCGCTACCGCATGCTGGAGACCATCCACGAGTACGCCGTCGAGCGTGCCGCCGAGGTGCCCGGGCTGCGGACGGCGGCCGAGCGACGGCACGGGGCGTGGGTGTGCGCGCTCGTCGAGGAGGCGGAGCCGAGACTGCGCTCCGGGGAGCAGCTTCCGTGGATCCGCCGCCTGGAGGCCGACCTCGACAACATCCGCGCCGCCCTCGACCGGGCGGTCCACGCAGGCGACGAGGTGCGGGCGGGCCGGATCGTCCTCGCCGTCGGCTGGTTCTGGTGGCTGCGCAACTACCGCCAGGAGGCGACGGCCTCGGTACGCGCGGTGCTGCGCCTCGGCGTCGCCCGGGACGCCCTGCCCGACGACGCGGAACCGGACGAACTGCGCGCGCTCGCCGCCGTGGCGGACCCCGTGGGCGCCCTCCTGGCCGCCCCCGACGCCGAGGCCGGGCACCCGCTGTACGAGCTGCGCATGGACCTCAGGCTGCTCGACCTGTTCCTGGCGTCCGAGTCCGGCCCGTCGGACCTGGCGGCGGACGAGCGGACCCCGCGCTATGTCGCGCTCGTCCGGGCCGCCTTCGAGGCGGGCGGTCCCCGGGCCGCCCGGATGCCGGGCCTCATCTGGCCGCTCACCGCGTGGACCATGGGCGGCTCCGCCGTGGACATCAGCCCGGACATGTCCGCGGTGATCGCCAACTGCCGGATGTACGGCGGTGACTGGGAGGTCGGCGTCAGCCTGATGTACCGCACCCACATCATGGTCGACTCGCCCGGCAACCTGCGGGGCGTCGACGAGGACCTGGCCGAGCTGCGCGTCCTCAGCCGGCGGGTCGGAGACCGCTGGATGGGGGCCCAGGTGTGCAGCGCGGCCGGCGAGGCGGACATGGCGCGCGGCCGGTTCGTGGCGGCGGAGGGCGAGTACCGGGAGGCGCTGCGCCTCGCCCACGAGGTGGGCGCGTACGCGGAGACGCCGTTCCTGCTCGCGCGGCTCGCCGAGATCGCCTTCCGCTCCGGTGACCTGGTGGGTTCCCAGGCGGTCCTGGACCAGGCGGGCGAGGCCTCCGAGCGGTACGCGGTGGCGGAGTCGAAGGCGTACGTGGCGCTGCTGCGGGCGCTCCTGGCCCAGCACGTCGGGGACCTGCCCAGGGCGCGCGAGTACTACGAGACCGCCCGCGCCGCCACGTCGGCCGGCTCCGCGCCACCGCAGTTCACGGCCGCGCTCCGCGCCGTCGAGGCCATGCTCACGGCCCTGGAGCACGGCCCCGCGAGCGGGCTGCCGATCGTGGCCGAAGGGCTGCGTGAGGCGGTGGCGTACCGGTGCGCCGAGGTGATCACGGCGGCGCTGGTGGACGTCGGCGCCGACCTGCTGGCCCGGCTCGGTGATCTGGCGGGTGCGGTACGGCTGTACGCCGCCGCCGAGCACTGGCGTGCCGGGAGCGTCCGTCCCGAGCCGGAGCGCACCCGCGCCGAGGAGGTCGACGCGGCCGCCCGCGCCTCGCTGACCCCGCAGCGCTACGCGGCCGAGCGCTCGCGCGGTGCCTCCCTCACCGAGGAGGACGCCCTGCGCGAACTGGGCAGAACCCCGACGGCCGCTACCGGCACGTGAACTTCGACTCGGCCCAGTCGGCGAGGGCCACCGTGTCGAAGGCGGTCCGCGGTTCGACCACCAGCCGCACGGTCCGGTGCCCGGTCAGGTCCACGTGGACGGGTACGGCGGCCTGCCCGCCCTCGACCACCCCGGACTGCCACAGCCGTACCCCGTCGGCGTAGACGGCGAAGCTGACCTCGCCCAGGCCGAGGGTCATGTCGTCGACGCCGGCCAGCGCGTCGTAGGCGGTGCACTGCCGGTTGAGGTCGATGGTGACGGAGGACCGGCCGTGCACGGTGACGCCGTGCGGGTACTCCTTGCCGGCGACCGTCACGCCGTACCGCTGCCACACCCAACTGCTCTCGCCCAGTCGCATCTCCGGCCGGGTGCCGTCGCCGGTGACGTCGAAGCGCAGCTCGCTCCACTGGTATACGGCCGGGGCGGGCGGCGGAGTGGGCGTGGGGGTGGGGGTCGGTGCCGGCGGGGTGGGCGTGGGTGTCGGGGTGGGTGCCGGCTTCGGGCTGGGGGTGGGCCGCGGGCTCGGGGGCGGCGTCGGCGTGGGCGTCGGGTCCGGTTCGGGGGCGAGGACGACCGGCTCGGGTTCCGGCCTCCTCTTCGTCGGGGTGGGGGCCGGGGTGGCGGGCTGCACGGCCGGCGCGGACGGGGCGGGTCTGGCGGCCTCCTTGACCGGGTGGCCGTCGTTCGTCAGGGCGAGAGCCACCACGGCGACGGCCGCCGCGACCACTCCGGCGGCGATACCGGCCTTCACGGGCCCCGCGAGCCCCTCCGAGGCCGCGGCGCCGCCGCCACCACCGCCCGCCCCGCCGGACGATCCGCCGGCCGCGGCGGCCGCGCCCGCGGCTCCCACGCCGGCGCCCCCGGCGATGATGCCGAACGCCTTGGCGTACCCGGCGGCCCCGAACCAGCCGATGACCGCGACCGGTACGACGGCCGGGATCCCGCTCGCGACCTCTTCGATCTGGGCGGCGGCCAGCCGGCACCTGGCGCACTCCTCCAGGTGCTTGCGCAGCCCCCGTTCGGCGCGGATCCGCAGCTTGCGGCGGGCGTAGCCGCCGAGCTGGTCGGCGTAGCGGGCGCACTCCTCGTCGTCGGCGAGGGCGGCGCTCACATGGGCCTGGAGGTAGGCCTGCTTGAGGCCCTCCCGGGCCCGGCTGGCAAGGACCCGGGTGCCGTTGGCGTCCAGCCCGAAGAGGACGGCCACCTCGCTCGGCGACTCGTCCTCGACCTCGGTGTGCCACAGCACGGCCTGCCAGCGCTCCGGCAGTGAACGGAAGGCCTGCATCGCCATCGACTGCTCGGCCTCGTGCATCGCGCGCACATCCGCGCCGAGGTCCAGAGTGTCGTCGTCGGACACCTCGGAGCCGCGCCCGGACTGCGCCGCGAACAGCGCGAAGTCGTCGACGAGTTGCTCACGCCGGGCCGACTTGGTCCACTGCGCGGCGACCCGCCGTACGGAGGTGAGGAGGTAGGCGCGCACGGCGTACTCGGGCCCCGACCCGCCGCGCACCGCCTGCAGCATGCGGGCGAACACCTCGGCGGTCAGGTCGTCGGCGGTGTGCCCGTCCCGGCAGCAGGTGCGCGCGTAGCGCCGCACGGCGTCCGCGTGCCGCCGGTACAGCTCCTCGTACGCCGAGTCGTCGCCGGCCCGCATCCGCTCGATCAACTGGCTGTCGGGATGCGGAACTTTCCGGGGCGGAGGCAGGACGCTCCCGCCGCGCTGTGCCGGAACGTTCCCTTCCGGCGGTTCACCGGTCGGCGGCACCGAGGCCCGCCCGCCCTGGCTGGGCACCTGCGGCGAGGCCGTCTCCTCACCGACGGACTCGTCCCACCCCTCAACGCTCACCGCGGAACGCCCCCGATGCCTGCCCGACCGACCGAATCACCGGCTCAGACTGCCACACCGCCTTTTGCCGAGGACCCCGAGTGACGAAACGGTCACCCGGAAGAGGACACGTCGGGAAACGCCGGGACTACAGCGCCCCGTAAGGGGCGCTGGGAGTACCTCCGGCCGAAGGCTGGGGGAGGAACTGCGCGACCAGCCACAACTCACCCGCACCCGCCCACGGCCATCACCCGGCACACGCTGCTGCGCTCCCGCGGGCACCGCAGACCACCCTCACTGCCGGGACCGCAGCCCCTCCAGCAGGATGTCCAGCAACCGAGCCGAAGCCGCCGCCTGCTGCGCGGCATCCGGCAGGGACGGCGCCGCCGTGGCGATCACCAGCAGCACGTCGGACACGGAGACGTCCGGCCGCAACTCACCCGCCGCCCGCGCCCGTTCCACCAGCCGCCCCACGACGTCGAGCAGCGCGGCCGCCCCCGCGTCGTCGGCGACGTCGCCCACCGGCTCCCGCTCCTCCGGCACCAGCCGCAACTCCCCGGCACCGGCGCCCGGCTGCGTCCGCTGCTGCGGCACCCGGGTCTCCCCGGACTCGGCCCCGGCACCGCCGCCGACCTCCTCCGGCACCCCGACCCGCAGCACCTGCGGCGGCAGCAACCGACCCGCCCCCGACGCCACCGAGGTCCGCAGGAAGCGCGACAGCGCCGACCACGGCTCGTCCTCCTGCCCGAGCGCGGCCCGCGCCTGGTCGGTCAGCCGGGAGGTCTCCTCCTCGGCTATCCGCCGTACCAGCACGTCCTTGCTCGGGAAACGCCGGTACACGGTGCCGACCCCGACCCGCGCGCGCCGCGCCACGTCCTCCATCGGCGCGCCGTACCCCAGCTCGCCGAAGACCTCGCGTGCCGCACGCAGCACGTGCTCCAGATTGCGCTGTGCGTCCACCCGCAGCGGCGTCGTGCGCGGCCCGTCACCGCGTCCGTTGCCCACCGCCGCGCTCATCGTTCCGCCAGCGGCCGCGAGAGCGGACGCCGATGACCAATGCGTGTCCTGAATATGCATCTGTGTTCCCCCGGTTAACGACGTCTCCCCCCGGAGACTCTCCCCGTCACTGAAAGCCGGAGTGAGCGGAACTGCGGCCGACCCATGACCGATCCATGGAACGCGGGCCGGGCGGACCGGCCCCTCGCGGGCCGTTCGACCACATCCTCTGCACCCCGTCGACACACGAACATAGTTGAGAGGCTGTCAATTCAGAAGGGGGACGTTCCGCACGGTGCGCCCCCCGATCGGAGTACGGGTCGCATACCTCCCGGTTCGGTGCCTTCGCGCCCCCCTGCCCGCCCCCGCTGACCTGGTCCCTTTCGTCCGGCCCGGCGCGTGCGCCCGGCGACCCGGAAAGCCGCCCTCCGGTCACACAAATTGCCGGGGCTGTGGACAAACAACAGTCACGGGTGCGTCATGGGATGGTGAAGGAACGTGCGCGCATTCTCGTTGTCGGCGGCGGCTACGTCGGGATGTACACGGCCCTGCGGCTGCAGCGGAGGCTGAAGCGGGAGCTCAGCCGGGGGGAGGTCGACATCACCGTCGTCACCCCCGATCCCTACATGACGTACCAGCCGTTCCTTCCCGAAGCGGCCGCGGGTTCGATTTCCCCTCGTCATGTCGTCGTACCCCTGCGGCGCGTTCTGGACCGGTGTCATGTCGTCGTCGGCGAGGTGACGGCCGTCGAGCACGCCAAGCGCACCGCCGAAGTGGCCACCCTCGCCACCGCCGAGGAGCGCAAAGGCGCCACTGTCCTGGAGTACGACGAACTGGTCCTCGCCCCCGGCTCGATCGCCCGCACGCTGCCCATCCCCGGTCTCGCCGAGCACGGCATCGGCTTCAAGACCGTCGAGGAGGCCATCGGCCTGCGCAACCACGTCATCGAGCAGATGGACATCGCCTCCTCGACCCGCGACCCCGCGCTCCGCGACGCGGCGCTCACCTTCGTCTTCGTCGGCGGCGGCTACGCGGGCGTGGAAGCCCTCGGCGAACTGGAGGACATGGCCCGCTACGCCTCGCGCTACTACCACAACGTCCAGCCCGAGGACATGAAGTGGATCCTCGTCGAGGCCACCGACCGGATCCTCCCCGAGGTCGGCCCCGAACTGGGCCGCTACACCGTCACCGAACTGCGCCGCCGCAACATCCAGGTACTGCTCGGCACCCGCCTGGAGTCCTGCGCGGACCGCGTCGCAGTCCTCAGCGACGGCCAGCGCTTCCCGACCCGCACCGTCGTCTGGACGGCCGGCGTCAAACCGCACCCCCTGGTCGCCGCCACCGACCTGCCGCGCACCCCGCGCGGACGGCTGAAATGCACCGCCGAGCTGACCATCGACGGCGTCGACCACGCATGGGCCGCGGGCGACGCCGCCGCCGTCCCCGACGTCACCGCCGCCGAACCCGGCACCGACACCGCCCCCAACGCCCAGCACGCGGTCCGCCAGGCCAGGGTCCTCGGCGACAACATCGTCCACGCACTGCGCGGCGAACCCCTCGACACGTACGCCCACAAGAACGCCGGCTCGGTCGCCTCGCTCGGTTTCCACCAGGGCGTCGCCCAGGTCTACGGGCGCAGGCTGAAGGGCTACCCTGCCTGGTTCATGCACCGCGTCTACCACCTGAGCAGGGTGCCCACCGTCAACCGCAAGGCCCGCGTCCTCGCCGAATGGACCCTCTCCGGGCTCTTCAAACGGGAGATCGTCTCGCTCGGATCACTCGAACATCCCCGAGCGGAGTTCGAACTCGCGGCCGGTGGAAAGCCTCCTCACAGTCCCTCCGGCGACTCGAACGGGTCGTCCTGACGGAACTCAGGAACTCCACGGGCCGCCCCGGCGTCTGACGGATGTCGTCGCCGACGGCCACCCTGCCAGACTGCCCCCGACCGAGCACAAGGCTCACCCCCAGCTTCTCCCCAGAACTGCACCGGGGGACCTCCCCCGGCCCCCGGCCGCTCCCCGAGCCGGCCGGAGACGACGACACGAGGCAAGGTTTCGTGAACTTCACGCGCTGGAGCGCCCGGCTCCCCGGAACGCAGCGCCGCGCCGCAGCGCGGACCGAGCACGCGGTCTCCCCGGACCGACGAGGGGAAGGCTCCGTACCCGCGGCCCGCGCCGAACAACTGACCGATGACTCGCCCTGCGTCCCCGCGGTCGACGAACTGCCCGCCCGCGGCGTCCTCGACCACGTCCCGGCCCTGGTCGCCCTCGTCCACGGCCCAGACCACCACATCGCGTACGTCAACGACGCCTATACGACGGCCTTCGGCGCACGGCCCCTGGGCGCCCCCGCCCGCGAGGCCCTGCCCGAACTCGCGGAACTCGGCCTCCTCCCCCTCCTCGACCAGGTCCTGCGCAGCGGCAAGCCCCGCACCCTCAAGTCCCGCAAGGCGCTCGACGGCCGCACCTACACGTTCACCTGCACCCCGGTCGCCGAGCACGGCGACCGCGACGGCGGCGTCCTCCTCTTCGCCACCGACGTCACCGACCACGCCGAGGCGGCGGAGCGGCTGCGCGCCAGCGAACGCCGGCAGCGCGAGACGGCCGTGACCCTCCAGCGCTCGCTGCTCCCGCAGGAACTGGAACAGCCCGACGACCTCCGGATCGCCGCGACCTACCAACCCGGCGGCACCGAAGCCGCGGTCGGCGGCGACTGGTACGACGTCATCACCCTCGGCGGCGGCCGCACCGCCCTCGTCATCGGCGACGTCATGGGCCGCGGCGTCCGCGCGGCGGCCGTCATGGGCCAGCTCCGTACGGCGGTCCGCGCCTACGCCCGCCTGGACCTCCCCCCGCACGAGGTCCTCCAGCTCCTCGACGGCCTCGCCACCGAGATCGACCCCAACCAGATCGCCACCTGCGTCTACGCCGTCCACGACCCCAACGAGGGGCGCCTGGTCTACGCCTCCGCCGGGCACCTCCCGATCCTCGTCCGCGACGAGCACGGCAGCGTGCTGCGCACCGAGGAACCGACCGGGCCGCCGCTCGGCACCGGCGGCTGGGTCCACGCGTCCGCCTCGGTGCCGCTGAGTCCCGGCTCGACGGCCGTCCTCTACACGGACGGCCTGGTCGAACGCCGTGACGAGGACCTGGACGAGGGCATCGCGGCATTGCAGCGCGCGCTGGCGGGGGCCACCGGCACGCCCCAGGTCATCTGCGACCGCCTGGTCCGCTCGGCCGGCGTCACGGCCGACCACGACGACGACGTCGCCGTCCTCGTCCTCCAGCACCCGGCCCGCACGGGCCCGGACGGCGACCTGTTCCGCAACGCCGCGCTGGAACTCCTCGGCGGCATCGAGGCGGCGCCACGCGCCCGTGCCTTCGCCTCCGGCGTGCTGACCAGCTGGCGCTTCCCGGCCGACCTGCACGATCTGGGCGTCCTCGCCACGAGCGAGCTGGTCGCCAACTCCCTGCAGCACGGCACCCCGCCCATGCGGCTGCGGCTCCGCCGCACCGACCGCCGACTGATCATCGAGGTCACCGACGGCGACGACCACCTGCCGCGGCGCCGCCGCGCGGAACCGGGCGACGAGTCGGGGCGGGGCATCGCGATCGTGGCGACGATCGCTTCCGGATGGGGGTCGAGACGGACGCCCGGGGGCGGGAAGGCGGTGTGGTGCGAGTTCGTACTGCCGAAGGGGTAGCGGGAGCGCCGTAGGGGGTGCGGCTGTTGTGTTGCGGCTGCGGGTGGGTGGGGGTTGCCCGCGCGGTTCCTCCCCCAACCTTCGGCCGGGGGTACCCCCAGCGCCCCTGACGGGGCGCTTTGCCCACCCCTTCTTCCCAGCTGTGGGCAGGCGTGCCGCAGGGCGGCACGGGTGGGCGCAGCGGCACCGTGCCAGTGCCGTAAATGACACCCCCCGCCCCCAGCCCGCCACTACGCGGACACGGACTCCGTAGTCGCCCCGCCCCGGGCCACGACCCTGCTCCTCGCGGCCAGCCAAGGCCGGTCCTGGACCTCGGTCAGCCGCTTGCCGAGCCGGATCGCCAGGACACTGATCCCCAGCGAGAACAGCAGGAACGTCACGACGTACGGCGTGGGCAGCGAGGCCCCCAGCGGCCCGCCCACCGCCGGCCCCACGGCCAGCGCAAGCTGCTTGACCAGCGCGAACGCCGAGTTGTACTGCCCGGCCATCCCCTCCGGCGCCAGGTCGGCCACCAGCGGGGCCACCGTCGGCGACAGCATCGCCTCGCCCAGCCCGAACAGCGCGTACGTCGACACGAACGCGGCCGTCGCCATCTCCTGGCTGCCGTGCCCCAGCCCCGCGTACGCGGCCGCGACCCACGCCACGGCCCAGATCAGCCCGACCCCGGCGATCACCCGCGACCGCCGCCGACGCTCGACGAACCTGAGCACGGCGAACTGCGCGACGACGATCATCAGGGTGTTCGCGGCGAGCGCGGTTCCCAGCGCGGACGTGGATATCCCCGCCGCCTCCACGCCGTACGCGCTCAGCCCGGACTCGAACTGCCCGTAGCACGCGAAGAACAGCACGAAGCCGAGCACGGACAGCTGCACCATCGCCCGGTTCCCGAGCAACTGCTTCCAGCTGCCCTTCGCCGACGCAGCGGCCGGCGCGGCCGCGATGCGCGGCGAGTGCGGCAGCCGCACCGTCGCCATCACGACGACCAGCAGCAGGAACATCGCCGCCTCGATCGCGAAGAGCAGGGTGAAGGAGGAGACCCTGGTCGTGTCGACGAGGTGGCCGCCTATGAGGCCACCGACGCCCAGTCCCAGGTTCTGCAGGAAGAACTGCGTCGCGAAGGCCCGGGACCGGGTCTCCGCCGTCGAGCAGTCCACGATCATCGTCGCCAGCGCCGGCTGCATCACGGCCTGGCCGGCCCCGAGCAGCGCTGCCGCGGCCAGCACCGCCGGGGCGCTCCCCGCCAGCCCCAGGCTCAGCGCGCCGACAGCGGCCGTCACCAGGGCGGTGAGGAGGACCGGCAGTGGGCCGCGCCGCACGATCGCCCGGCCGGCGAACGGCAGCACTATCAGCGCGGCCACGGCGAAGACGGCGAGCACGACACCCGCCGTCATGGCACCGAGCCCCCGCACCTGCGCCACGTAGACGTACAGGTAGGGGACGGTGAAGCCGAGCCCGAACGCGCTGAGTGCGTTGCCCACGTGGATCCGGCGCATCGCTGCGCCCATCGCCCTGGTCACGTTCACCTCTCTCAGGTCATCAAGTCGACGGACTGCTGAAGTCTGAAGACTTTGAAGCTAAAGTTCGAAGCTAAAGACTACATCCCGAAGGACTTCAACGCCAAGCCTGACCGTGCGATACTTCGGACCATGGCCGACACCACCGGCGCCGGCGAGCCGACGCTCGACGAGCAGATCGCCGCCTACCAGCGCGAGTTCCAGGACCTCGACCCCCAGGTCGAGAAGATCGTCTCGGCGCTGTCCCGGCTCAACCGCCGGATGAACGTCGCCTACGGCCGCCAGACCGGCGCCCTCGGGATCAGCAACGCGGAGTGGGAGGTCCTCAAGGCCCTCGTCCTCTCCGGGGTCCCCTACCGCATGGGCCCCAGCGAACTGGCCAAGCGCCTCGGCCTCACCCCGGCCGCGATGACCCACCGCATCGACCGGATGGTCGCCGAAGGACTCGTCACCCGGGAGAGGGACGAGTGCAACCGCGTCCGGGTGATCGTCGAGCTGACTCCCGAAGGGCGTGAGAAGTGGCTGGAGGCCATGCGTCTCGCCTCCGTCTTCGAGGAGGATCTGCTCCAGGACCTCTCGCCGGCGGAGCGCGCGGTGCTCGGCGAGGTCCTCACCCGGCTGCTCCGTCGCGTGGAGCACGCTCAGCCCGACGCCGGCGGCCGGCTCAGCGACCTGGACTGATGCCGCGACGCGCGGGTCATGGAAAAAATCTTGACAGGGGAGGGTTGACAGCCCCCTGGCCGATCCGTAATGTTCTTCGGGTTGCCGCGGAGCCGTAACGGTTCTGCGACAGCACCTCCGCCGCATACGCGGCACCCAAACCACCAGCACGATCTCCCGACCGGGTTGATTTCGGCGTGCCCGAATTCAATTCGATTTCGGGTCTCAGCGGTGCCCGGTCGGACCAGTAGGCCCGATTGGGAATCGCGGAGCGGATCCGCTAGGGTTTGGGACGTCGGAACGGCCCAACGGCCGCGAAGGCAACTCCCGCTGACTGGGAATCAGACGCCGAAAGGATCTGATAGAGTCGGAACCGCCGGAAAGGGAAACGCGAGAGCGGAAACCTGGAAAGCACCGAGGAAATCGGGTCGAGAAAAGATCTGATAGAGTCGGAAACGCAAGACCGAAGGGAAGCCCGGAGGAAAGCCCGAGAGGGTGAGTACAAAGGAAGCGACCGTTCCTTGAGAACTCAACAGCGTGCCAAAAGTCAACGCCAGATATGTTGATACCCCGTCTCCGGCCGTCACGGCTGGGGCGTGGTTCCTTTGAAGAATACACAGCGAGGACGCTGTGAACGGTCGGATCATTCCTCCGACTGTTCCGCTCTCGTGGTGTCGACCCGATTACGGGTAAACATTCACGGAGAGTTTGATCCTGGCTCAGGACGAACGCTGGCGGCGTGCTTAACACATGCAAGTCGAACGATGAACCACTTCGGTGGGGATTAGTGGCGAACGGGTGAGTAACACGTGGGCAATCTGCCCTTCACTCTGGGACAAGCCCTGGAAACGGGGTCTAATACCGGATATGAGCCTGGGAGGCATCTCCTGGGTTGTAAAGCTCCGGCGGTGAAGGATGAGCCCGCGGCCTATCAGCTTGTTGGTGAGGTAATGGCTCACCAAGGCGACGACGGGTAGCCGGCCTGAGAGGGCGACCGGCCACACTGGGACTGAGACACGGCCCAGACTCCTACGGGAGGCAGCAGTGGGGAATATTGCACAATGGGCGAAAGCCTGATGCAGCGACGCCGCGTGAGGGATGACGGCCTTCGGGTTGTAAACCTCTTTCAGCAGGGAAGAAGCGAGAGTGACGGTACCTGCAGAAGAAGCGCCGGCTAACTACGTGCCAGCAGCCGCGGTAATACGTAGGGCGCAAGCGTTGTCCGGAATTATTGGGCGTAAAGAGCTCGTAGGCGGCTTGTCACGTCGATTGTGAAAGCCCGAGGCTTAACCTCGGGTCTGCAGTCGATACGGGCTAGCTAGAGTGTGGTAGGGGAGATCGGAATTCCTGGTGTAGCGGTGAAATGCGCAGATATCAGGAGGAACACCGGTGGCGAAGGCGGATCTCTGGGCCATTACTGACGCTGAGGAGCGAAAGCGTGGGGAGCGAACAGGATTAGATACCCTGGTAGTCCACGCCGTAAACGGTGGGAACTAGGTGTTGGCGACATTCCACGTCGTCGGTGCCGCAGCTAACGCATTAAGTTCCCCGCCTGGGGAGTACGGCCGCAAGGCTAAAACTCAAAGGAATTGACGGGGGCCCGCACAAGCGGCGGAGCATGTGGCTTAATTCGACGCAACGCGAAGAACCTTACCAAGGCTTGACATACACCGGAAACGTCTGGAGACAGGCGCCCCCTTGTGGTCGGTGTACAGGTGGTGCATGGCTGTCGTCAGCTCGTGTCGTGAGATGTTGGGTTAAGTCCCGCAACGAGCGCAACCCTTGTCCCGTGTTGCCAGCAGGCCCTTGTGGTGCTGGGGACTCACGGGAGACCGCCGGGGTCAACTCGGAGGAAGGTGGGGACGACGTCAAGTCATCATGCCCCTTATGTCTTGGGCTGCACACGTGCTACAATGGCCGGTACAATGAGCTGCGATACCGTGAGGTGGAGCGAATCTCAAAAAGCCGGTCTCAGTTCGGATTGGGGTCTGCAACTCGACCCCATGAAGTCGGAGTCGCTAGTAATCGCAGATCAGCATTGCTGCGGTGAATACGTTCCCGGGCCTTGTACACACCGCCCGTCACGTCACGAAAGTCGGTAACACCCGAAGCCGGTGGCCCAACCCCTTGTGGGAGGGAGCTGTCGAAGGTGGGACTGGCGATTGGGACGAAGTCGTAACAAGGTAGCCGTACCGGAAGGTGCGGCTGGATCACCTCCTTTCTAAGGAGCATCTAGCTGCCGCGAGGCAGCCAGAGCCACTACGTCGGCAAATGTCCGACGGTGGTCAGCTCATGGGTGGAACGTTGACTACTCGGCCAGGTTTTCGGGTCGGAGGCTGCTAGTACTGCTCGTCAGAGCGTGGAACGCATGATCTCCGGACGGGAGTTGGCCGGGCACGCTGTTGGGTGTCTGAGGGAATGATCTTCCTTCAGTCGCCGGCCCCGGTGAAGCATCGCGTAAGCGGTGTGTGACGGGTGGCTGGTCGTTGTTTGAGAACTGCACAGTGGACGCGAGCATCTGTGGCCAAGTTTTTAAGGGCGCACGGTGGATGCCTTGGCACCAGGAACCGATGAAGGACGTGGGAGGCCGCGATAGTCCCCGGGGAGTCGTCAACCAGGCTTTGATCCGGGGGTTTCCGAATGGGGAAACCCGGCAGTCGTCATGGGCTGTCACCCGCTGCTGAACTCATAGGCAGTGTGGAGGGAACGAGGGGAAGTGAAACATCTCAGTACCCTCAGGAAGAGAAAACAACCGTGATTCCGGGAGTAGTGGCGAGCGAAACCGGATGAGGCCAAACCGTATGCGTGTGAGACCCGGCAGGGGTTGCGTATACGGGGTTGTGGGATCTCTCTTTTGCAGTCTGCCGGCTGTGAGACGAGTCAGAAACCGTTGATGTAGGCGAAGGACATGCGAAAGGTCCGGCGTAGAGGGTAAGACCCCCGTAGCTGAAACATTGACGGCTCGTTTGAGAGACACCCAAGTAGCACGGGGCCCGAGAAATCCCGTGTGAATCTGGCGGGACCACCCGCTAAGCCTAAATATTCCCTGGTGACCGATAGCGGATAGTACCGTGAGGGAATGGTGAAAAGTACCCCGGGAGGGGAGTGAAATAGTACCTGAAACCGTGTGCCTACAAGCCGTGGGAGCATCCTTGTGGTGTGACTGCGTGCCTTTTGAAGAATGAGCCTGCGAGTTTGCGGTGTGTTGCGAGGTTAACCCGTGTGGGGTAGCCGTAGCGAAAGCGAGTCCGAATAGGGCGTTGGAGTAGCACGCTCAAGACCCGAAGCGGAGTGATCTAGCCATGGGCAGGTTGAAGCGGAGGTAAGACTTCGTGGAGGACCGAACCCACCAGGGTTGAAAACCTGGGGGATGACCTGTGGTTAGGGGTGAAAGGCCAATCAAACTCCGTGATAGCTGGTTCTCCCCGAAATGCATTTAGGTGCAGCGTCGTGTGTTTCTTGCCGGAGGTAGAGCACTGGATAGGCGATGGGCCCTACCGGGTTACTGACCTTAGCCAAACTCCGAATGCCGGTAAGTGAGAGCGCGGCAGTGAGACTGTGGGGGATAAGCTCCATGGTCGAGAGGGAAACAGCCCAGAGCATCGACTAAGGCCCCTAAGCGTACGCTAAGTGGGAAAGGATGTGGAGTCGCAGAGACAACCAGGAGGTTGGCTTAGAAGCAGCCACCCTTGAAAGAGTGCGTAATAGCTCACTGGTCTAGTGATTCCGCGCCGACAATGTAGCGGGGCTCAAGCGTACCGCCGAAGTCGTGTCATTGCGATATGTACCCCCAACGGGGATCGTGATGGGTAGGGGAGCGTCGTCTGCCGGGTGAAGCAGCACCGGAAGGTAGTTGTGGACGGTTGACGAGTGAGAATGCAGGCATGAGTAGCGATTCACACGTGGGAAACGTGTGCGCCGATTGACTAAGGGTTCCTGGGTCAAGCTGATCTGCCCAGGGTAAGTCGGGACCTAAGGCGAGGCCGACAGGCGTAGTCGATGGATAACCGGTTGATATTCCGGTACCCGCTGTGAAGCGTCAAACATCGAACCCATTAATGCTAAGGCCGTGAAGCCGCCCTGGAGCCTTCGGGCAAAGGGGAGTGGTGGAGCCGCTGATCCAAGGTGGTAGTAGGTGAGTGATGGGGTGACGCAGGAAGGTAGTCCAGCCCGGGCGGTGGTTGTCCCGGGGTAAGGGTGTAGGCCGTGCGGTAGGTAAATCCGTCGCACTTTAAGGCTGAGACCTGATGCCGAGCCGATTGTGGTGAAGTGGATGATCCTATGCTGTCGAGAAAAGCCTCTAGCGAGTTTCATGGCGGCCCGTACCCTAAACCGACTCAGGTGGTCAGGTAGAGAATACCGAGGCGTTCGGGTGAACTATGGTTAAGGAACTCGGCAAAATGCCCCCGTAACTTCGGGAGAAGGGGGGCCACGCTTGGTGAGAGGACTTGCTCCTCGAGCTGGGGGTGGCCGCAGAGACCAGCGAGAAGCGACTGTTTACTAAAAACACAGGTCCGTGCGAAGCCGTAAGGCGATGTATACGGACTGACGCCTGCCCGGTGCTGGAACGTTAAGGGGACCGGTTAGCTCACTTTCGGGTGGGCGAAGCTGAGAACTTAAGCGCCAGTAAACGGCGGTGGTAACTATAACCATCCTAAGGTAGCGAAATTCCTTGTCGGGTAAGTTCCGACCTGCACGAATGGCGTAACGACTTCTCGACTGTCTCAACCATAGGCCCGGTGAAATTGCACTACGAGTAAAGATGCTCGTTTCGCGCAGCAGGACGGAAAGACCCCGGGACCTTTACTACAGTTTGATATTGGTGTTCGGTTCGGCTTGTGTAGGATAGCTGGGAGACTTTGAAGCGGCCACGCCAGTGGTTGTGGAGTCGTCGTTGAAATACCAGTCTGGTCGTGCTGGATGTCTAACCTGGGTCCGTGATCCGGATCAGGGACAGTGTCTGATGGGTAGTTTAACTGGGGCGGTTGCCTCCTAAAGAGTAACGGAGGCGCCCAAAGGTTCCCTCAGCCTGGTTGGCAATCAGGTGTTGAGTGTAAGTGCACAAGGGAGCTTGACTGTGAGACCGACGGGTCGAGCAGGGACGAAAGTCGGGACTAGTGATCCGGCGGTGGCTTGTGGAAGCGCCGTCGCTCAACGGATAAAAGGTACCCCGGGGATAACAGGCTGATCTTCCCCAAGAGTCCATATCGACGGGATGGTTTGGCACCTCGATGTCGGCTCGTCGCATCCTGGGGCTGGAGTCGGTCCCAAGGGTTGGGCTGTTCGCCCATTAAAGCGGTACGCGAGCTGGGTTTAGAACGTCGTGAGACAGTTCGGTCCCTATCCGCTGTGCGCGTAGGAGTCTTGAGAAGGGCTGTCCCTAGTACGAGAGGACCGGGACGGACGAACCTCTGGTGTGCCAGTTGTTCTGCCAAGGGCATGGCTGGTTGGCTACGTTCGGGAGGGATAACCGCTGAAAGCATCTAAGCGGGAAGCCTGCTTCGAGATGAGGACTCCCACCCACTTGATGGGGTAAGGCTCCCAGTAGACGACTGGGTTGATAGGCCGGATCTGGAAGCCAGGTAACTGGTGGAGGTGACCGGTACTAATAGGCCGAGGGCTTGTCCTCAGTTGCTCGCGTCCACTGTGTTAGTTCTGAGGCAACGACCGTGTTTTTTCCGGTCTGACTTCATAGTGTTTCGGTGGTCATAGCGTGAGGGAAACGCCCGGTTACATTCCGAACCCGGAAGCTAAGCCTCACAGCGCCGATGGTACTGCAGGGGGGACCCTGTGGGAGAGTAGGACACCGCCGAACAAATTTTGGAAAGAGCCCCACACCTCACGGTGTGGGGCTCTTTTGCGTTTCCGGAGAATTCGGAGAGTTCAGAAGGCGACGTCCGCCGTCTCGACCGTGCCGCCCTGTCGGCCCGGGGCCTCCTGCCAGCTCCAGTAGAGGTTCGTGTGCGAGATGACCTGCGCCGGGGCCGGCGCGCCGTACGCGGTGAGGTCCTCCGTGGTGTGGGCGTCGGCGACCAGCGTCGCGTCGTAGCCGCGGACCATCGCGCCGTGCAGGGTGGAGCGGATGCAGGCGTCGGTCTGGGCGCCGGTGACGACCAGGCGACCCACGCCGCGCTCGGCGAGTACGGACTCCAGCTCGGTGTCCTCGAAGGAGTCTCCGTAGCGCTTGTGGACGAGGGGCTCGGTGGCTTCGCGGACGAGTTCCGGGACGTACTGCCAGGGGGCGCTGTCCGGCTTCAGTTCGTCGCTGGCGTGCTGGATCCAGACGACGGGGACCGCCTCGGAACGGGCCCTGGCGAGCAGGGTGTTGATGTTGGCGATGACCTCGTCGCGGTTGTGGGAGCTGTCCACCACCCCGTTCTGTACGTCCACGATCAGCAGGGCGGTGTTCGGGCGGTTCGGGAGAGTCGTCATGGCGCCCACCGTAGACCGGGGCACTGACAGTCCGGCCGGCGAACCGAACGGGAAACCAGGTGAGGGCGGAGTGCGTTGGGCGTTAGCGTGGCCGTATGAGTCCTATGACCAGCGGTGATTACGTGATTCGCGCGATACGGGCCGACGAGTGGGAGGCCGTCAAGCGGCTGCGGCTCGTCGCGTTGCGGGATCCGGTTGCGGACATCGCGTTTCTTGAGACCTATGACGACGCCCTGAAGCGGCCGGACTCCTTCTACCGGGAGCGGGCGGCGAGTTCGGCCCAGGAGCCCAGTGGTGCGCGGCAGTTCATCGCCGAGACGGCGGACGGCGAGTGGGTCGGGACCGTGACCGTGCTGATCGAGGAGGCCGGGTCCACGGACTGGGCCGGGTTCCCCGTGGAGCGGCGGCAGGGACACGTGGTGGGGGTGTTCGTCCGGCCCGAGCACCGGGGGAGTGGGTTGCTCAAGGCGTTGTTCGACGCCGGTGTCGCGTGGGCGAGGGAGCAAGGTGCTCAGCGGGTGCGGCTGCTGGTGCACGAGGACAATCCGCGGGCTCAGGGCGCCTACCGGAAGGCCGGGTTCGTGCCGAGTGGGGTGAGCGTGCAGCTGGAGACGCATGCGGGGAAGCGGGAGTTCGAGCTCGTTCTGGAGTGGTAGGCCTAGACCGGCAGTTCCCGGTGCGGCCAGCGGGAGCGGGCCTGTTCGTGGGAACGGAGCAGGGCGAGGGACGGCAGGCCCTGGTCGGTGCCGGTGGCGAGCAGGTCGGGGAGCTGGGGCAGCGGGGCGACGGCCGCCACGTCGTCCAGGACCAGGGTCAGTGGTGGGTCGAGCCGACCGGAGGATGACCGTTCGGCCATGCGCCGGCCGCGCTCGACCACGCTGGAGACGAGGGCCGTCAGGAGGGGCATCGCGCCGGGGTTGGTCCTGGGGTCCTCGATGGATTCACCGACCACATAAAGCGTGCCCCCTTCGGCGACGAAGGAATCCAGGGCGAGGGCATCGGTTCGGTTGGGTGTGCAGGCCTCGCGGATGTTGACCGTGAAGAGGGCGGCGAGCGCGCGGGCCGTCAACTCCTGGGCGATGTCCCGGCGTTCGGGGTGGGAGGTGAGGGCGGCCTCCAGTTCGCCCGCGGCGCCGGGGGCGGCCTTCGGGTGGGTGCGGAGGGTCCGCACGGCGTCCTGGACGCCGGTGCCCTGGGCCCAGCGGTGGACGTGCCGGACCGTGCGGTTCTCCAGGGCGGCGGCGTGGAGGTAGCTGCGCAGGAGGGTCTCGGCCGTGTCGGTGACGGTCTGGTCGATCTTCGCGGTGGGCCGGACCGGGGCGAGGAGGGCCTGGGCGCGCTGGATCGCGGTGGGCTTGTCCTCGCAGTGGGCCGTGGGTGACCAGTGGAAGCGGGCGGGGGTGTCGCAGAGGTGGTTCGGGTCGTAGAGGAGGACGGGGCCGAGTTTGGCTCTGGCGTCCTTCGTCTCCGACCAGAGGGCGGGGTTCGAGGTGACGACGAGGGCGGGGCCCAGCGCGTCCTGGATCGCGTGGGTCGCGGTCGTCTGCCGGCTCTCCCGCGGTGCGACGTGGAGTCTGGTCCAGGTGCCCGGCCGGACGCCGTCGGCGGGAGCGGGGACGGGGGCCGGACGGGGGTCCTCCAGAGGGCGTCGGACGTCCTCCAAGGGGTGTCGGACGTCTTCCAGGGGGCGTTCCGGCTGTGCGGTGGGTGTGGGGACCGCCGGCGTCCGGAGCGCCTCCTGGAAGGCCGGTGGATAGGCCTCCTGGACGCTTTCCGCCTCGGAGGAGGGCTCCGGAACCGCGCCGGCGCGTCCCCCCTTCGCCGTCGCCGCCCGTCTTCTCCGGCCGGCCCGCCACCGGGCGATCGTCCCGAGGACGAACACGGTGAGGACGATCAGGACCATCAGCTGGCCGATGAAAAGGCCCCAGAACAGTCCCCAGCCGGCGAGCCGGTCCGCCGGTGTGTCCGGCCAGGCGCCCGTGATGTCGTGCGGGGAGCCGATGAGGTGGCGCATCGCCGGCGGGGTGTGGGAGAGGTCGACGGTCGACGGCCAGCCGCCGTGGGCGAACCAGGCCGCCAGTCCCGTCGCCGTCCACACCAGGATCGTGATGCCGAGCAGGAACCCGAGTATGCCGATCAGCAGGCCGTCGGGGATCCCGCCGCCCTGCTGGTCGTGTTCCCGCCGAGGGTCCGGTCTCACGAACGGCCTCCCTACGCCACCGTCGATTCGGAGTCGCCGAGGTGCTGCTCCACGAAGGCCGCGGCCCGCCGTTCCGCTTCCAGTTCGGCGGCGACCAGGGCGTCGTCCGCGGACAACAGGGTGTCGCTGGAGGACTCGGTCATCGCGCGGTCCGTGAAGACGAGCGGGCGTTCCGTCTCGGTGACCAGGTGTTTGACCACCTGGACGTTGCCGTTGACGTCCCAGACGGCGATGCCGGGGGTCAGGGTCGGGATGATCTCGACCGCCCAGCGGGGGAGGCCCAGCACGCGCCCGGTCGCTCGTGCCTCGTCCGCCTTCTGGGCGTAGACCGTCCTCGTCGACGCCATCTTCAGGATCGCCGCCGCCTCCTTGGCCGCCGCGCCGTCCACGACGTCGGAGAGGTGGTGGACGACCGCCACGAAGGACAGGCCGAGCCGGCGGCCGAACTTCAGCAGCCGCTGGAACAGCTGGGCCACGAACGGGCTGGCGATGATGTGCCAGGCCTCCTCGACCAGGAAGATGCGCTTCTTGCGGTCGGGGCGGATCCAGGTGTGCTCCAGCCACACGCCGACGATCGCCATCAGGATCGGCATGGCGATGGAGTTGCGGTCGATGTGGGAGAGGTCGAAGACGATGAGGGGGGCGTCGAGATCGATGCCGACCGTGGTCGGGCCGTCGAACATGCCGCGCAGGTCACCGTCGACCAAGCGGTCCAGGACCAGGGCGACGTCCAGGCCCCAGGCCCGTACGTCGTCTATGGCGACGTTCATCGCCTCGGCCGACTCCGGCTCGGGGTGCCGTAGCTGCTCGACGATGTCGGTCAGGACGGGCTGGCGGTCGAGGATCGACTCGTTGACGTAGGAGTGGGCGACCTTCAGCGCGAAACCCGCGCGCTCGTCGAGGCCGTGGCCCATCGCCACTTCGATGATGGTCCGCAGCAGCGCCAGCTGGCCCGTCGTGGTGATCGCCGGGTCCAGCGGGTTGAGCCGGATGCCGTGGTCGAGGGCGGCCATCGGGTCGAGCCGGATCGGCGTTATCCCCAGCTCTTCCGCGATGAGGTTCCACTCGCCGACGCCGTCCTCGCCCTGGGCGTCCAGGACGACGACCTGGCGGTCGCGGAAGCGGAGCTGGCGCAGGACGTAGGTCTTCTCCAGGGCCGACTTGCCGTTGCCGGACTCGCCGAGGACCAGCCAGTGCGGGGCGGGGAGTTGCTGGCCGTAGAGCTGGAAGGGGTCGTAGATGTAGCCCTTTCCGGAGTACACCTCGCGGCCGATGATCACGCCGGAGTCGCCGAGGCCGGGGGCGGCCGTGGGGAGGTAGACCGCCTGGGCCTGGCCGGTGGAGGTGCGGACCGGGGAGCGGGTCGTCTCGACCTTCCCGAACAGGAAGGACGTGAAGGCTTCGGTGAGGACGGACAGCGGGTCCCTCATCAGCGCATCAGCCTCTACCTTCGGATTCCGGTGGCGAAGGGCAGTGTGTTCACGAAGGCGCGGTGGTGCTCGCGGTCGCACCACTCGAGTTTCAGGTACGACTTTCCGGCGGACGCCCTTATCGTGCGCTTGTCGCGGTTGAGGGCCTCCGGGGTACGGGAGGAGACCGTGATGTAGCCGACCAGGTTGACGCCGGCCGCGCCGCTGGCCAGGTCCTCGCCGCGCTGGTCGAGGCGGTTGTGGGCGGCGATGTCGCGAGGGTCGACGGTCCGGTTCATCTTGGCGGCCCGGGACGCCTCCGCCTCGTCGTTGGTCTTCTCGGTGAGCATGCGCTCGATGGCGACCTCGGTGGGTTCGAGGTCCATGGTGACGGCGACCGTGCGGATGACGTCCGGGGTGTGGACCAGGAGCGGGGCTAGGAAGTTGACGCCGACCGGGGTCATCGGCCACTCCTTCACCCAGGCCGTGGCGTGGCACCAGGGCTCGCGGGTGCTGGACTCGCGGGTCTTCGCCTGGAGGAACGTGGGTTCCATGGCGTCGAGTTCGGCCGGCCAGGCGTTGCGCTGGGTCATCGCCTGGATGTGGTCGATGGGGTGGTCCGGGTCGTACATGGAGTGGATGAGCGAGGAGAGGCGGCCCTGGCCGAGGGGCTGGCGGACGCGGATGTCCGCCTCTTGGAGGCGCGAGCAGATGTCCGTCAGTTCGCGGGCCATGACGACCGCGAGGCCGGCGTCGCGGTCCAGCTTGCGGCCGGACTGGGGGCGGGACGCGCGGGCCATGGCCTGGGCCTCGGCGGCCAGTTCGCGGGAGTAGTGCATGCAGGCGACGAGGTAGGCGCGGTGCTGCTCGCTGCTGGTGGAGACCATGGACTGGAGCTGGTCGTAGGAGCGGGACAGCCAGTCCGGGGCCTTGTCGTCGCCGCGCTGGGCGACGTCCTTGGCGTGCGCGTCGGGGTCGGCCGGGAGGGTGCGGGCGAGCATCTGGAGGCGGGTGACGAAGCCGTCGCCGTTGGCCACGTGCTTGAGGAGGGTGCCGAAGCGGTCGACGAGGGCCTCCTGGTCCTCGGAGTCGCGCAGGCCGACGCCGGGGCCCTCGATCTCGATGGCGGCGGTGACCGTCTTGCGGTCCGCGTGCAGGAGTACGGCGATCTCGTCGGGGCCGAAGGGCGCGGCGAGCCAGGTGATGCGGCCGATGCCGGGCGGCGGGCCGATCTCGACCTCACGGCCGTCGAGGCGGGTGCCGGCCTCGGACGCGGTGGAGCGGTAGACGGTGCCGTTGCGCAGCGTCCGCTTGAAACTGCGGTTGATCTCGAACCACTTGTAGAACGTGCGGCGCTTGTAGGGCACGTAGACCGCGGCCAGTGCGATCAGCGGGAAGCCCATCAGCAGCACGATCCGCAGGGAGAGCACCGGGACGAGGAGCCCGCACATCATGCCGAGGAACGCGCCCGCGATGATGAGCACGATCTCGCCGGATTCACGGTTCCTGCCGATGATCGCGTTCGGCCGGGCACGGCCGATGAGATACGTACGGCGGGGCGTGATCGGATGGGACAGGTGGGACTCTGTCGTCAACGCCCTTCACCTCCCGAGCTGTTGTTGCGGGTGTTGCTGGCGTGCGGGGTGTTCGCCGGGCTGGGCGCCCGGGGTGCGGGTGCGGCGGAGGGGACAGTTCCGCCGCCACCACCGTTCGGGGTGCGCGTGCTGTGCGCGGCGACGCCGCCCGAGGCCGGGTTGGCCGGGCGGGCTCCGGAGGCGCCGGAACCGCCGCCCCCGCCGCCGTTGTTGTCGGTGCGGGCGCTGTGGGTTCTGATGCCCTGGGCGACCAGGTTGGCGGGGCTGCTGATGACGGCGGCGGCCTTGCCCTCGGCGCCCGACATGATGCGGTTGCTGCGGCCGGCCGCGATCTCGTCGCCGAAGCCGGGTACGAAGCGGTAGATCATCGCGCTGGCGAAGATGGCGAGCAGGATGATGGCGAGGCCGGAGACGACCGCGGAGAAGGAGTCCGGGCCGCCGTCGGAGGACAGGGCGCCGGCGAGGCCGAGCACTATCACGATGACCGGCTTGACGAGGATGACGGCGATCATGATGCCGGCCCAGCGGCGGACGTGGCCCCACAGGTTCTTGTCGACGAGTCCGGCGTAGACGACGGTGCCGAGGAGGGCGCCGACGTAGAGCAGGGCGGCCCTGATGACGAGCTCCAGCCAGAGGACGCCGGCGGCGAGGATGCTGACGAGGGAGACGACGATCAGCATGATCGGGCCGCCCCCTATGTCGGTGCCCTTGCCGAGGGCGCCGGAGAAGGTGCCGAAGAACGTGTCGGTCTGGTCGCCGGTGGTCTTGGCGAGGACGTCGGTGACGCCGTCGGTGGCCGAGACGACCGTGTAGAGGATCAGCGGGGTGAAGGCGGAGGCCAGGACGGTGAGCCAGAGGAAGCCGATGGCCTCGGAGACGGCGGTGGAGAGGGGGACGCCTCGTACCGCGCGCTTGGCCACGGCCAGCAGCCACAGGAGCAGGGTGAGGATCGTCGACGCGGCGAAGACCACGGCGTACTGCTGGAGGAACTTCTCGTTGGTGAAGTCGACGTTCGCGGTCTCCTTGACGGCGCCGCTGAGCTTGTCGATGGTCCAGGAGGCGGCCTTGGCACAGCCCTGCCCGAGGGAGGTGAGGGGGTCGAGGGTGGAGGTGAGGGGGTCGGTGGTGGAGCCGGTGCCGCCGCCGGAGCCGCTCTCGCAGAGCTGCAGGGACGGGCCGGTGATTCCGGCGCAGTTGTTGCTGCTCGGCGTGGCGGACGGGGTGGCGGTCGGTGACGGGTCCGCGAAGGCGCGGGTGGCCAGAAGGATGGCGGAGGCCTGCACGGAGGCCACCAGGCCGGTCAGCTTGAGCACGCGGTGCTGGCTAGCGGGCATAGGTGAACCCTCCGAATTCCTGGACCGCCTTGCTGATCTCGTCGGTCCCGGAGACGGGGTTGTCTCCGGTGACCGGGGTGGGACCGGTCGTCTGGCTGGACTCCAGGACCTTCCAGTCGCCGTCGCTCCAGTTCAGCTTCATGGTGATGGTGAACCAATTGCTGGTGACCGGGGTGGTGGACTTCTCACCGGCCATGCCGAACAAACCGTTGCACCAGACCTCGACGGTGGCGGCGGCGTCGCTGTACGCCGTGACCTTGGTGCCGGCGGGCAGTGTGCGGTTGACGAAGGTGCTGCCCTGGGGGGCGGTGCCGTCGGCGTTGAGACCGGCCTTCTTCAGGAAGTCGGCCGAGTAGTCGGCGTCGAAGCCGGACAGCATGCTGTTCATCACGTTGGGGTCGGCGACGGTCTGCACGATCGCGTGCCGGGTGGCCGTGATGAACATGCCGTCGGAGCCCAGCGCCGTCGCGTAGTTGGCCGCCGCGCTCTGCGCGCCCTGCTGGCTGTGCGCGTATCCCGTCGGGATCCCGTCGCTCTTCGTCTCCACCGGCTTGGTGCCGCTGGCCGCCGTCGAGGAGGTGACCGGTCCGCTGCCGTTGCCGGTGCTGCCGTTGCCGGTGGTGTCCGAGGAGCCGTCGTTGCCGCCTCTGTTCGCGAAGGCGATCGCCGCGATGAGGAGGACGACGACGCCGACGACCGTGACCAGGCTCCGGGAGGAGGAGCGGCCGCCGCGCCGGGAGGCGCCGCCGTACGGGTCGCCCTCGGGCAGCCGGGTGCGGGTGTGGCCGGTCTCCGGGTAGCCGGGCTCGTCTCCGAGGCTCATGCCGGGTACTCCCCCTCCACGTCGTACCGGAACGCGTAGCAGTACGACGGTAGCCGTGCTGGTTCCCGCGCGGGCGCGGTGTGGTGACTCGACATCAGGGAGACGCAACCTCGGAGCGGGGGATACGGAGGTCCAGGCAGCTAGACGGCCATGCCGTACACGATGGTGAACAGGGTGCCGAGTGAGCCGATGATGAAGACTCCGGTCAGTCCGGCGATGATGAGGCCCTTGCCCTGTTCGGCGCTGAAGGTGTCACGGAGGGCCGTGGCGCCGATGCGCTGTTTGGCGGCACCCCAGACGGCGATGCCGAGGCAGAGCAGGATGGCGACGGCCATGACCACCTGGATCATCGTCTTCGCTTCGTTGCCCAGGCTGCCGAAGGGGCCCCAGTCCGGAGCGATTCCGCCGATGATGGTGTTGATGTCACCCTTGTCGGCTGCAAGGAACATGTAAGTCACCGCCCCTGGTGGGTAGTTCTCTCCGCCCCTGCCCGGTGCAGAGGTCACGCATCATTCTCGCCGACAACGCCGCCGGAGTATGTCGACTTGACGTCATTGATTGGCGGGTTTCGTACGAAGGGATCGTACGGTCACTCTGTGTATCACGGCAGGTCACGCCGGGCAATGAGGCCTGGGCGGAACCTGTGGTGTAGTTCCGTCGTTGTGCCCTTTTACTACCTGGCGGGGTTTTTGACGGCCAGTCGGGTGAATGCCACCGTCCCGATGTTCTCATGACGAACGGGCCGCGGCTGGTTGCCGCGACCCGTCGGAGGGGGTGGTCGTCACTAGTTGGCGAAGGCGGTGATGCCCTCGGGGGTGCCCCAGCCGGTCGGGCCGTCGTAGCCCGACTTCGCGGTGCAGTAGTAGGAGACGGAGCAGGAGCCGTTGCTGCCGCTCGTCACGTCGTTGAGGTACGAGGTGCCCGCGTAGTCGTAGGGGTACTGGGCGGGGTAGGTGCCGCCGGCCGGGGTGCCGGCGAGGGCGTAGACGCCGGCGATGATCGGCGCGGAGACGCTGGTGCCGCCGAAGGTGTACCAGCCGGCGGTGACGCCGTAGGAGTCGTAGACGGAGACGCCGGTGGCCGGGTCGGCGACCGCGGAGACGTCGGAGATCATGCGCTTGGTGCAGCTGGTGTCGGTCTGCCAGGTGGGCTTGGCGTCGTAGGAGGAGCAGCCGGAGCCGGTGCCCTCGGTGCTGGACGTCTTCCAGGCGGACTCGGTCCAGCCGCGGGTGGTGGAGGAGGTGGACAGCTTGGTGCCACCGACCGAGGTGACGTACCGGGAGGCGGCCGGGTACTCGGCGCCGTAACCGCTGTCACCGGCGGAGACGGTGATGGCGACACCGGTGTGGTTGAAGTACGAGGAGTCGTACGAGGTGTCCGAGGAGGACTCGCTGCCGCCGTAGCTGTTGGAGACGAACTTCGCGCCCAGGGTGACCGCCTCGTTCACCGCGGTGCCCAGGTTGGCCATCGTGGCGCTGGTGGCCTCGACGAGCAGGATCTTGCAGTTCGGGCAGATGGCGGAGGCCATGTCGAGGTCGAGGGAGATCTCCTCGGACCAGCCGGAGTCGGAGGAGGGCAGCGAGGTGGTGGAGCCGGTCTGGCTGACCTTCTTGAAGCAGCCGTTGGCCGTGGTGCAGGCGGAGAGGCCGTAGTACGAGCGGTAGGTCGCGAGGTCGGACTCGGCGTTCGGGTCGTTGTACGCGTCGACGATCGCGATGGTCTCGCCCGAGCCGTTGGAGGCCGCGGCGGAGGTGAGGCCGTAGGCCGACCGGAGGTTGGTCGGGCTGTAGCCGGAGGGGGTGGACGCGTCGGCGGCCTTGGGGGTGATGCCGGTCTTCGCGGCCTGCTGCTTCTGGTAGGCGGTGAGGCCGCCGGTGACGCGGTAGGAGTTGCAGGCGAGTTCGCCCGTGTGCTTGGGAGTGGCGCAGGGGGTCGCGGTGTAGGTCACCTTGGACGACGCCGTGGGTGCCGCGTCGGCCTGGACGGCGCTGCCGAAGCCGGCGAACACCAGCGCGGCCAAGGCCGTTGCGGCGGCGCCGATCCGGCGCCGGCTACCGCGGGTGGACGGTCTGTCGGGGAGCGTGGAACGCATGCGTGCAGCCTCCTGAGTTCCGGTACTGGGGGTGGGAACAGGGGCGGTGCGGGTGCGATCTGGTGCTTTCGCCGTCGGTATGGGGGTTCGGCGGCGAGGGCGACGGCCCGCGAAGAGAATCCTTTGTTGAGTACGCGACAACAAGGGGCTACTGGAATCCTGACTTCCGCATTGCCGAACGGGGCCTTCGCGTGACCCTTCGATGGCGCCCCGTTGGATCGCGGGTGACGGGTGCTTGACCCAACTCACAGCAGATTCACGGGAGTTGTCCGAGGGCAAGCAACCGTGGCGGTCGGGCACGTGAAAGACGGGCCACGGCCGGATGCCGTGGCCCGTCTCTCTTTCCCTGCCGCCGAGGGGACCCCACGTCCCCCTCACGGTGGCGGCTCCCCGTGACCCGACGGGGAGGTCGATCGGTGACGGGCTCAGCCGGTGAAGGCGTCGAGCCCCTCGGGGGTGCCCCAGCCGGTCGGGCCGTCGTAGCCCGACTTCGCGGTGCAGAAGTACGAGGTGGAGCAGGTGCCGTTGTTGCCGCTCGTCACGTCGTTGAGGGCGGAGGTGCCGGCCGCGGCGTACGGGTACTCGGCCGGGTAGTCGCTGCTGCCAGGGGTGCCGGCCAGGGCGTAGACCGAGGCGATCAGCGGCGAGGAGGCGCTGGTGCCGCCGTAGGTGTTCCAGCCGGTGCCGTCGGATCCGTAGCTGTCGTAGACGGAGACGCCGGTGGCCGGGTCGGCGACCGCGGAGACGTCGGCGATCATGCGCTTGGAGCAGCTCGCGTCCGTCTGCCAGGTGGGCTTGGCGTCGTAGGCGGAGCAGCCGGAGCCGGTGCCCTCGGTGCTCGACGTCTTCCAGACCGACTCCGTCCAGCCGCGGCTGTTGGAGGAGGTCTTCAGGGCGGTGCCGCCGACGGCGGTCACGTAGCGGGAGGCGGCCGGGTACTCGGCGCCGTAGCCCTCGTCACCGGCGCTCGCGGTGATGGCCACGCCCGCGTGCTTGTAGTACGAGGTGTCGTACGACGTGTCCGAGGACGACTCGGAGCCGCCGTAGCTGTTCGACACGAACTTGGCGCCCAGCTTGACGGCCTCGTTCACCGCGGTGCCCAGGTTGGCGTCGGAGGCCGACTTCGCCTCGACGAGCAGGATGTTGCAGTTCGGGCAGGTCGCGCTGACCATGTCGAGGTCGAGCGACTCCTCGCCCGCCCAGCCGCTGTCGGCGGAGGGGAGGGAGGTCGTGGAGCCGGTCTGGGAGACCTTCTTGAAGCAGCCGTTGCCGGTCGTGCAGTCCGGCAGGCCGTAGTACGAGCGGTAGGTCGCGAGGTCTTCCTCGGCGTTCGGGTCGTCGTACGCGTCGACGATCGCGACGGTCTCGCCCGAGCCGTTGGAGGCGGCGGCGTCCGTCAGACCGTAGGCGGACTGGATGTCGCTCGGGCCGTAACCGGTGGGGGAGTCGGAGGCGGCGTCCGGCTTGACGGTCTTCGGCGTGACGCCCTTGAGGGCGGCCTGTCTCTCCATGAACGCGGTGGTGCCGCCGGTGACCCTGAGGGCGTTGCAGGCGGCGAAGCCGGCCTTCGGGGCGGCGCCGCAGCCGGCCTTCTCGTACTGGACGTGGGCCTTGGCGACCTGGGCGGCGATGGCCTTGGCGCTGACCTTGTGGGTCGCGGCGGCGGTCGCGGGGGCGGCGCTGGCGTGGGCCGCGGTGCCGAAGCCGGCCACGAGAAGCGCGGCGGTGGCGGCGGCTGCCGAACCGAGCTGACGCCATCTACGGCGTATGTGGGGGGAGGTGGGGGTGGGCGTACGCAACGTACAGCCTCCTGGGAGAGGTGGGACAGAGGCCTGCGGGTGGGGGACCACCGGCCTGGTTGCCGGTGGGGGGCGGCGGCCCGCGACGAACCATCCCCTTGTTGAGTACGCGACAACAAGGTGGGTTTCGGAATCCTGACTTCCGCGTTACTGAAGCGCGGGATGGGCTTACTGATCATTGGGGCCCGGATGGCCGCACGTTGGGGCTCGGTTGACCCGAAGCCCCTTCGGGGCGGGGTCCAATGCGCGTTGATCGGGGCGTACCGCGCCGTTGAGCGACCTGAACTGAGCCCGGATCAGCGGGGTTTGAGGCCGTGCAGGACGAGGTGGACGTGCCGGTCCAGGCCGGCCAGGACCGCGTCCGGCGCGAGGGTGCCGTTGGTGGCGAGCGCGGCCAGGCCGTGGATGCTGGCCGCGGCCGTGAGGGTGACGGCCTCCGGGTCGCCCTGGACGATCTCGCCGCGCCGCTGGGCGTCGGCCACCAGCACGACGAAGGAGCTCAGGGAGAGCTCGGCGGCGGCCGCGAGGTCGGTGCCGACGTCCGGGGCGTGCTTGCGGGAGTACATCAGCTCCAGCAGCTCGGGGTTGGCGACGGCGAAGTCGACGTAGGCGCGGGCGAGCGCGGTCATGCGCTGTTCGAGGGCGGCGTCCGGGAGGTCCGCGGCGGCCAGGGTCTGGTTCAGCCGCTCGTACCCGCTGAGCGCGAGCGCGTCCAGCAGGGCCTGCTTGTCCCTGAAGTGCCGGCCGGGGGCGGCGTGGCTCACCCCGGTGTCGCGGGCCAGTTCGCGCAGGGAGAGTGCGGCGGTGCCCTTCTCGCGCAGGGTGCGCTCGGCGCTCGTGAGCAGGGCGGCGCGCAGGTCTCCGTGGTGGTAGGGGCGGCTTTGCGGCATGGGGGCCATCGTAGCCCGATGTAGTCGCTGCCAGCTTTGTAGGCGGCGTCACCTTTGTTGTCGTTGCCACCTTTGTTGTCGTTGACAGCATTGTTGTCGACGCCTACATTGGCGGGCATGGCTGAGAAGAATCGCAAATGGAACGCGTCCGACCTCCCCGCACTCGCCGGCCGTACGGCCGTGGTCACCGGTGCCAACAGTGGCCTCGGCTTCACGGCCACGGACGCGCTGGCCCGGGCGGGTGCGCACGTGGTGCTGGCGGTACGGGACCCGGAGCGCGGGCGGGCGGCCGCGGCGCGGGTGAACGGCAGCACCGAGGTGCGCCGCCTGGACCTGGCCGACCTCTCCTCGGTACGCGAGTTCGCCGCGGGCTGGGACCGGCCGCTGGACCTCCTGGTCAACAACGCGGGCGTGATGATGCTCCCGGAGCTGCGTACCAAGGACGGCTTCGAGATGCAGTTCGGCACCAATCACCTGGGCCACTTCGCGCTGACGAACCTGCTGCTGCCCTACGTCACGGACCGCGTGGTCACCGTCTCCTCGGGCCTGCACCGGGGCGGCGACGGAGTGATCCACTTCGACAACGTGAACCTCGAGGGCGCCTACACCCCGACCCGCGCCTACGCCCAGTCCAAGCTGGCCAACCTGTTGTTCGTGCTGGAACTCCAGCGCCGGCTGACGGAGGCCGGCTCCCGGGTCCGTGCCCTCGCCGCCCACCCGGGCTACGCGGCCACCAACCTGCAGAGCCACACCGCCAACCCGCTGGCCCGCCTGGGCATGCGGCTCGGCAACCGCCTCTTCGCCCAGGACGACCGCGCGGGCACCCTTCCCACGCTGTACGCGGCGACCCAGGACCTGCCGGGCGCGAGCTATGTCGGCCCGGACGGCCTGGGCGAGATGAGGGGAGCGCCGGCCCTGGTCGCCCGCAGCGCGGCGGCGAGCGACCCGGCGGCGGCCCGCAGGCTGTGGACGCTGTCGGAGGAGCTGACGGGAGTGCGGTGGCCGCTGGGCGTCGAGGCCGCGTGAACGCCGGCCCGTCCTGGTGACCGCCCAGTTGCCGGACTCCCGGCCGGCCTGTCACGGCACCCGGATACGGTGAGCGGACACGACGGATGCGACGGGTACGACGGTTCTGCGGGAGGTGGCCGGATGAGCGGCGGCGCCGTGGACTTCTCGCTCGGCGGGCGGACGGCCCTGGTGACCGGCTCCGTGCGGGGGCTGGGCCTGGAGATGGCGCGGGGGCTGGCGGGCGCCGGTGCGCACGTGGTCCTCAACGGCCGGGACGCCGCGACGCTGGAGGAGGTGGCGGCGGGCCTGCGCGAGCACGACGGCCTGGACGTCTCGGGCGCCGCCTTCGACGTCACCGACCGCGAGGCGGCCGAGGAGGCGGTGACCGCCCTCGGCGCGATCGACATCCTTGTCAACAACGTGGGCCACCGGGACCGCAGGGGCGTCGAGGAGATGGCGCCGGACGAGCTGTCCGCGCTGCTCGACGTCCACCTGACGTCGGCGTACGCGCTGAGCCAGACGGTCGCCCGGGGCCTGGCCGAGCGGGGCACCCCGGGCCGCATCATCAACGTCTCGTCCGTCGTCGGCCAGCTCGGCCGCATCGGCGACGTCGCCTACGCCACGGCGAAGGCGGGCCTCGACGGCCTGACCCGGGCCCTCGCCGCCGACCTCGGCCCCAGCGGCACCACGGTCAACTCGGTGGCCCCGGGCACCTTCGCCACCGAGGTCAACGCGGAGCTGGCCGAGGACCCGGAATGGAACAGGTGGCTCCGCACCCGCACCGCCCTCGGCCGCTGGGGCCGCCCGGCCGAGATCGCGGGCATCGTCGTCTTCCTGGCGAGCGACGCGGCGTCCTTCATCACGGGGCAGACGATCGCGGTGGACGGGGGGATGACGACGACGTTCTGAGCGCGGGGCGACAGTCGGCAAAGCGCCGACAGAAGACCCCGACGACCACGTGACGCCGGAACTGATCGTGCTGCACCCCCCGACGACGGCCCCTACCACGCTGTCGTGACCGACGGGTTCCCGCTGCGCGGCGAGGCCGGTCGGCCGCAAGGGGGGTTCACAGGAAAATCTCAGCGAAGTCGGGAACCGTTTCTCACCTTTGTGGGAGACAGTGGGCGCGATGAAGCGCACCTCACGCACCTCCGCCACCTTGCGACGCGTCGCGCTCTGCGCCGTCGTCGTGCTGGCCGCCACCTCGGCCTCCGTCGCGGCCGCCGACGAGGCGGCGGGGCCGTTCGGGGTGACCGCGGTGGTCGGGGCCTCGCCGGCGAGCGCCCGGGTCGGGGCGCTGTTCGGTGCGGACAAGGCCGGGAACCTGTCCGGCAACCACTTCTGCACCGCCTCCGTCGTGCACAGCCCGCAGCGCGACCTGATCGTCACCGCCGCGCACTGCGTCGACGGGGCGGGGGAGGCCACCGGCCTGGTGTTCGTGCCCGGGTACCGGGACGGGCAGGCGCCGTACGGGGTGTGGAAGCTCGGGAAGTGGTACCTGCCCGACGGGTGGGCACACGGGCAGAGCGAGGACAGCGACGTCGCCTTCGCCGTCGTGGCGGAGCGGGACGGCAAGCGGGTCGAGGACGTGACCGGGAGCAACCGGTTCGCCGCCGGGGTGGCCACCGGCGCCACCGCCGTCACCGTCACCGGATACCCCGACTCCCGTGAGGTGCCGGTCAGCTGCACCAACAAGCCCGTTCCGCGCAGCGCCACCCAACAGCGGATCGACTGCCCCGAGTTCACCGGCGGCACCAGCGGGAGCCCCTGGGTGAACGGGGACCACGAGGTGGTCGGGATCCTCGGCGGACACGAGCAGGGCGGGTCGACCCCCGACGTCTCCTACAGTGTCGTGCTCGGCCGCGAGGCCGCCGAGCTGTACAAGGACGCCACGGCTGACTGAGCCGTCCGGCTGAGGGCGCGTCATGTGCGCCGTCTTCCTGTGAAATAGCGCCACTCTCGGCCGAAATGGCGTTGAACAGCCCTGACATGGGGGAGGGTTGGGGCGTGCGGAAAGTATGGGTGGTCGGTGGCGCGGTGACGGCGCTCGGCGTGAGCTTCGTCATGCTGCTCGTCATCGGCGTGTACGTCGTCGCCGGGAACCTTCTCAACGGGGTCGGCGGGGCCGGCAAGACCCTGGCCAAGGGAGCCGTGCCGGCCGCGTACTCCACGCTCGTGCAGAAGTGGGGCAACCTCTGCTCCGCCATCAACCCCGCCCTGCTCGCCGCACAGCTCTACCAGGAGAGCGGGTTCAACCCGAAGGCGCAGAGCGCGGCGGCCGCGCAGGGGATAGCTCAGTTCATCCCGGGGACCTGGGCCACCCACGGCATCGACGGGAACGGCGACGGGGTCCGCGACGTCTGGGACCCCAACGACGCCATCCCGTCGGCCGCCTCCTACGACTGCGAGCTCGCCTCGTACGTCAAGGACGTGCCCGGCAACACCTCCGAGAACATGCTCGCCGCCTACAACGCGGGGGCGTACGCGGTCATCAAGTACAGGGGTGTGCCGCCGTACAAGGAGACCCAGAACTACGTCAGGACCATCACCACCCTGGAGGAGAGCTTCGCCGCGCCGGTCAGCCGGCTCTCCCCGACCAAGCAGGCCGCCGGGGCGATCAACTACGCCCAGGAGAAGCTGGGCACCCCCTACCTCTGGGGCGGCAACGGCACCACGGCGGACAACGGCCGCTTCGACTGCTCCGGGCTGACCAAGGCGGCGTACGCCAGTGTCGGGATCACGCTGCCCCGCGTCGCCAACGACCAGTACAACGCCGGACCGCACCCCTCCCGGGGCGAGCTGCTCCCCGGCGACCTCGTCTTCTTCTCCACCGACCTCTCGAACTCCCGCGCCATCCACCACGTGGGGATCTACGTCGGCGGCGGATACATGATCGACGCGCCCTACACCGGGGCCGTGATCCGGTTCGACCCCATCGACTCCGCCGACTACTTCGGGGCCACCCGGGTCACCGAGGATGGCGCGAAAGCACTCCCCACCGCGGTGTGAACGGAGCGTATAACCCACCCCCTGAGCTGGGGGTTTGTGTCTCTCTTCGATAACGTCTGCGTGATCATTCGGTGGAACCTGGAACGTAGTGGTGTGGGCCGTGCGTTCCTGTTGACGTAGCCGACCACGGGGGTGGCAGCGAGCGACGCACACCAGGTGCGTCCCGGAACGACGACGAAGGGGCCGCAGCGCGATGGCTGTAATCGCCGAATCCGGGTCGAACCCTGACGTCGACCTGCTCTACGACATCAACGGCCTGGCCAAGGACGCGCCGCACTGGTTCGACCGGGCCATGGAGTTCGTCGGGGAGTACGGGCTGCTGGTCGCGATGGTGCTGCTGGTGGTGTGGTGCTGGTGGTCCGTGCGGCGCCGGGGTGGCGAGGACGCGCCGTCCACCATGGCCGCGCTGGTGTGGGCGCCGCTCGCCGCCGCGATCGCCGTCCTGGTGAACGTTCCCATCCGCGGCTTCGTCGAGCGGCCCCGGCCGTTCCTCACCCACCAGGGCGTCGACGTCCTCCTCTCGGGCAAGACCGACTACTCCTTCGTGAGCGACCACGCGACGATCACCATGGCGCTGGGGGTCGGCCTGTTCGTCGCCAACCGGAGGTTCGGGGTGGCGGGGATAGGGCTGGCGCTGGTGGAAGGCTTCTGCCGGGTGTACATGGGGGTGCACTACCCGACGGACGTGGTCGGGGGGTTCGCCCTCGGTACGGCCGTCGTCCTGCTCCTGTCCCCGCCGGCGACGGCCTTGCTGACGCCGGTGATGAAGGCGGTGGAGGGGTCGGCCCGGGTGGGGTGGATCGTGCGGGGGCGGTCGGCGGCCGTCGGCGTGGTGCCGGGGGGCCGGACGCCGGTCGAGGCCGAGGAGCGTGACCTGGCGGCGTAGGCGGGGGAAGCGCCCCTTTAGGGGCGCGCGGAACTGCGCGAGCGACCCCCACGCACCCGTGGACGCACGGCCCGCCGAGCCACCCCTTCCTACAACCCCTGCGGAGAAGAGAAGAACCGGTTCGGGTCGTACTGCTGCTTCACCTTGCCCAGCTTCGTCACGGCGTCCCCGAAGTACGCCTTCTTCCAGTCCGTGAGCGTTGGGTCCGTGTAGTTCTGGTAGGCCGCGCCGGAGGCGTACGGCTTCATCGCGGTGTGCGCCGCGTTCAGCCAGGACTGCCCGGTGCTGCCGGAGGCCCCGGCCCCCCAGGACACGATGTACTGCGCCAGCATCCGCGACCGGCGGTGCACGAACGCCGTCGCCGTCGGCGAGACCCTGTTCACCGCTCCGCCCAGCGCCGTGAACGCGATGCTGCCCGCGCCGCCCCGGACGCCGGCGATCTGCCGCAGCGCCGTCTGGATGCCGGCCGAGGAGAGGGAGCGGTCGAAGAAGTCGGACCGGGCCGTGTACGTCTCGCGGCCGAGCTTGCCCTGGGGGGAGCGGCCGGGGGTGGAGCCGGGCAGGTGGCACTGGGGCTCGGTGGCGAAGGAGGAGCAGCCGGCGTAGATCTCCATCGCCTCCTCGTAGCCGTGGCGGCGGAGCGAGACGGAGGAGGCGTTGGCGCCGGCCTTGTGGGCGAGGGCGTCCACCGCGTTCTGGAGTTCGCCGTACGTGCCCATCGAGAAGCAGGCGACCGAGACGCGGGGGCCGCTGCCCGAGTCCTCCAGGTGGAGGGATGACCAGATCTCGTCCGGCTGGGACGGGCCCCACTCCTGCCAGGCCTTGAACACCTGCGCCGCCTTCGCCCACGGCCAGGTCAGGTACGCCGTCACCCCCTGCGGGGTCGGGTGGGTCCTGAACTGCAGCTCCGTGACGACGCCGAAGTTGCCGTTGCCGGCGCCGCGCAGGGCCCAGAAGAGGTCCTTGTTCGTCGAAGCGTTGGCCACCACCTGCGTGCCGTCCGCCGTGATCAGCGTCGCCTGGGTGAGGCTGTCGCAGGTCAGGCCGTACGCGCGGGACGCGACCCCGTGGCCCCCGCCGAGCACCAGGCCGGAGACGCCGACCGTGGGGCAGGAGCCCGCCGGTATGGTCACGCCCTTGGCCGCGAGGGCCCGGTACACGTCGATCAGCTTGGAGCCGGCGCCGACGACCGCCGTACCGCCACTGACGCGGATGCGGTTCAGCTTGGAGACGTCCAGGATGAGGCGGCCGTCGCCGGAGGAGTAGCCCGCGTAGGAGTGGCCGCCGTTGCGGATCGAGACCTTCAGGGCGTGGGCCTGGGCGTACGACAGGGTGGTGCGGATGTCGTCGGCGTGCGCCACGTAGGCGACCGCCGACGGCTTCAGACCGTCGAAGCGGGTGTTGTAGAGCTGGTGGGCGGTGGTCCAGGTGGCGTCGCCGGGGCGGACCAGGGTGCCGTCGAGGGCGTGGGCGAGGGCCGTCCAGTTGGCCGCGGCCGCCGCGCTGGTGGTCTTCAGCGCCGTACGAGACGATGTGGTCGCGAGTGGCGTCCCGGTCGTGTGGGTCGCGGTGGCGCTGCCGGAGCTGCACCCCGTCAGTGCGGTCGCCGCGAGGGCGGCCGCCCCGCCCGATATGAAGGTACGCCGTTCCATGCCCGTGCCTTTCGCTTCGGCTGTCGTGGGACGAGACGGCGTCCGTCGCACACGGGTTCCCGTGCGGTGTAACGAACGCTGTGACGTCGTAACGACTGCGATGGCGAACGGCGAAGAAATGTTCGGAAAGCCCGCCCGCTGGAACCGGCATGTGCCCTCACCGTAAGCGTTCCGTGACCTAACCGGGTTGACGGCAGGGGTTCACCCTCCGTTCACCTATGGCCATCGGCCGCTTCACCTGTTCTGCCTAATTTCGGCCTTACCGGGTGCGGTGAGCGGTCGTAAATGCCCAGTCAGGAGGCCCTCACCCACCATCTACTACGCACGCCGCCGAAGGTGGCGCCTCTGGAAGGAACCCCCGAAAGTGAAGCTTCAGCGCAAGAACCGGCTGCGCGCCCTGTCTCTCGGTGCTGTCGCTGTCTCCGGCGCCCTGGCCCTGACGGCGTGCGGGTCCAACGACAACGGCAGCAGTAGCGGTTCGAGCAGCAACCCCTCGACCGCTGCCAACGCCAGCTCCATCAAGTGTGACGACGCCAAGGGTCAGCTGCTCGCCGACGGCTCCTCCGCGCAGAAGAACGCGATCGACGCCTGGGTCAAGAACTTCTCGCAGGCCTGTGGCGTGCAGATCAACTACAAGGGCTCCGGCTCCGGTGCCGGTGTGACCGCCTTCACGCAGGGCCAGGTCGCCTTCGCCGGTTCCGACTCCGCCCTCAAGCCCGAAGAGGTCACCGCCTCCAAGAAGGTCTGCTCCGGCGGCCAGGGCATCGACCTCCCGATGGTCGGCGGCCCGATCGCTCTCGGCTACAACGTCCCGGGTGTCGACAACCTGGTTCTGGACGCGCCGACGATCGCCAAGATCTTCGACAGCAAGATCACCAAGTGGAACGACGCGGCGATCAAGAAGCTGAACCCCTCCGCCACCCTCCCCGACCTGAAGATCCAGGCGTTCCACCGCTCGGACGAGTCGGGTACGACGGACAACTTCACCAAGTACCTGATCGCGGCCGCCCCGTCCAACTGGAAGTACTCCGGCGGCAAGGCCTGGCAGGCCAAGGGCGGCCAGTCCGCTCCGCAGTCCGCGGGTGTGGCCCAGCAGGTCAAGCAGACCTCCGGCGCCATCGGCTACTTCGAGCTCTCCTACGTCTCGGACGGCGTCAAGGCCGTCTCGATCGACACGGGTGCCAGCAAGCCGGTCGCCCCGTCCACCGAGTCCGCCACCGCCGACATCGCGGCCGCCAAGATCGTCGGCACCGGCAAGGACCTGGCGCTGAAGCTCGACTACAAGACCAAGGCCGAGGGCGCGTACCCGATGACCCTGGTCACCTACGAGATCGTCTGCGACAAGGGCAACAAGGCCGACACCCTCCCGGCGACCAAGGCGTTCCTGAACTACATCGCCTCCGAGGACGGTCAGAAGGTCCTCTCCACGATCGACTACGCCCCCGTCCCCGACGCGATCATCACCAAGGTCCGCTCCACCATCGCGGGCCTGAGCTAAAGATCCGAGAGTGCGGCCGAGTTCCGGAAGGAGCCCGGCCGCACCGTCCGGTGCACCGCCGCCCGGAGCCGCACGCCCCTACGTGTGGGACGTACGGCTCCTCCGAGCCGCCCCACAGGGCGACTCCGCAGACCGGAGAACCCGATGGACATATCCACGCAGACAGCAGACGCATCTCCCCCGACGCCTCCACAGCCCTCCGCGGCCCAGCGGAAGCGCAACGCGCGCGGCGCCACCCGGGTCGGTGACCGAGTCTTCCTCGGTCTTTCCCGCGGTTCCGGCGTCCTGCTCCTGGTGATCATGGCCGCGATCGCGGTCTTCCTCACCTACCGGGCCGCCCTCGCGATCAACCGCGACCACGGCAACTTCCTCACCACCTTCGAGTGGAACACCAACCTCATCCCGCCGAGCTTCGGCATCGCGGTCCTCGCCTTCGGCACGATCGTCTCCTCGATCATCGCCATGGCCGTCGCGGTCCCGATCGCGGTCGCGATCGCGCTGTTCATCACGCACTACGCGCCGCGCCGCCTGGCCGGCCCCGTCGCGTTCGTGATCGACCTGCTCGCCGCCGTGCCGTCCATCGTGTACGGCCTGTGGGGCGGGCTGGTCCTCGTACCGCACATGACCGGCCTGTTCAGCTGGCTGAACGATTTCTTCGGCTGGACCGGGATCTTCTCCTGGGACGGCGGTGCCCCGCGCTCGATCCTGACCGTCTCGATCCTGCTCGCGATCATGATCCTGCCGGTCATCACCAACGTGAGCCGCGAGGTCTTCCGTCAGGTCCCGCAGATGCACGAAGAGGCCGCCCTGGCCCTCGGCGCCACCCGCTGGGAGGTCATCCGCATGTCGGTGCTGCCCTTCGGCCGCTCCGGCGTGATCTCCGCCTCGATGCTCGGCCTCGGCCGCGCGCTCGGCGAGACGATGGCCGTCGCCACCGTGCTCTCCCCGGACTTCGACATCCACGCCAGCCTGCTCAACCCGGGCGGCGGCACCTTCGCCCAGAACATCGCCAGCAAGTTCGGCGAGGCGACCTCGGACGGCCGTGACGCGCTCATCGCCTCCGGCCTGGTCCTCTTCGTCATCACCCTGCTGGTCAACGGCGCGGCCCGCATCATCATCCAGCGCCGCGCGGAGTACTCGGGGGCCAACGCATGAGCACCGCAGCAGTCGACAGGCGCGCGAGCACCCTGCGCGGTGCCAGCCTCCCCAAGTGGTTCCCCTACGCCATCGTCGGCGGGTCCATCGTCCTCGGTGTGCTCATCGGCCTCGTCGGCGGCCTGGACAGCAAGGTCCAGTGGGGTCTGATCGCCGGCCTCCTCTACGTCCTCGGCACCTACGCCGTCGCCGCCCGCGTCGAGGGCCGCCGGCAGGCCAAGGACCGGGTCGCGACCTCGCTGGTCTGGGTCGCCTTCGTCATCGCCGTGGTCCCGCTGGTCTCCCTGATCTGGGTGACCGTCTCCCGCGGTGTGAAGGTCCTGGACCCCTACTTCCTCTCCCACTCCATGGGCGTCGTCGCCGACTCCCAGCCGGGCGGTGGCGCCTACGCGGCCATCATCGGCTCGCTGGAGCAGGTCGGCCTCGCCACCCTGATCGGCGCCCCGATCGGCATCCTCACCGCGGTCTACCTCGTGGAGTACGGGCGCGGCCGCCTCGCGAAGGCCGTCACCTTCTTCGTGGACGTGATGACCGGTATCCCGTCGATCGTCGCGGGTCTGTTCATCCTCAGCCTCATGCTGATCTTCGACATGCAGCCGTTCGGCTTCGCCGGATCGCTGGCCCTGGCCATCCTGATGATGCCGGTGGTCGTGCGCTCCACCGAGGAGATGCTCAAGCTCGTCCCGAACGAGCTGCGCGAGGCGTCCCTGGCGCTCGGCGTGCCCAAGTGGCGCACCATCCTGAAGGTGGTCCTGCCGACCTCCCTCGGCGGTATCACGACCGGTGTCATGCTGGCCATCGCCCGTATCGCGGGTGAGACGGCGCCGGTGCTGCTGCTGGTGTTCGGCAACCCGTTCATCAACAACAACCCCTTCGAGGGTGCGCAGTCGTCGCTGCCGCTGTTCATCTACCAGCAGTACGCGAACAGCGCCGGTGCCAACGCGGCCTACGACCGAGCCTGGGCGGCCTCGCTCACGCTGATCGCCTTCGTGATGATCCTGAACCTGGTGGCCCGCGGCATCGCCCGCTGGAAGGCCCCCAAGACCGGTCGCTGACGCGGCCTTACAGCGACCGACTGTCTGGAAGTGAAGAAGTAATGTCCAAGCGAATCGACGTAAGCGGGCTCACCGCCTACTACGGCTCCCACAAGGCCATCGAAGACATCTCGATGAACATCGAGCCGCGCACCGTCACGGCGTTCATCGGCCCCTCCGGCTGCGGCAAGTCGACGTTCCTGCGCACGCTGAACCGCATGCACGAGGTCACCCCCGGCGGCCGCGTCGAGGGCAAGGTCCTCCTCGACGACGAGAACCTGTACTCCGCCAACATCGACCCGGTGGCGGTGCGCCGCGAGATCGGCATGGTGTTTCAGCGTCCGAACCCCTTCCCCACGATGTCGATCTTCGACAACGTGGCCGCGGGTCTGAAGCTGAACGGCAACTTCAGGAAGAGCGAGCTCAGCGACATCGTCGAGAAGTCGCTCAAGGGCGCGAACCTCTGGAACGAGGTCAAGGACCGCCTGAACAAGCCGGGCTCCGGGCTCTCCGGTGGTCAGCAGCAGCGTCTGTGCATCGCCCGCGCGATCGCGGTCGAGCCGAAGGTGCTGCTCATGGACGAGCCCTGCTCCGCCCTCGACCCGATCTCCACCCTCGCCATCGAGGACCTGATCGGGGAGCTGAAGGAGCGCTTCACGATCGTCATCGTGACGCACAACATGCAGCAGGCGGCGCGTGTCTCGGACCGCACGGCGTTCTTCAACCTCGCCGCCGTCGGCCAGCCGGGCAGGCTGATCGAGATCGACGACACGGAGCGGATCTTCTCCAACCCGTCGGTCCAGGCCACGGAGGACTACATCTCCGGCCGCTTCGGCTGAGCCGAGGGTGTCACCGACCCCTCGCGGTGCTGCATGGCGGTGCCACCGTGAGGACGCAAAAGGGCCCGCCCCTGGGCTTCCGGGGGCGGGCCCGCCCTTTTGTACCCCTCCAGCCCACCCGCCCACCCGACTCGGTTCGCCGAGAGGCGAGGCCGCAACCGGGCGGGGCTGCCGGCCGGCGGCTGCGGGTCTGGGGGCGCGGGTCTGGGGGCGCGGAAGAGCCGCCGGAGGGTGGGGCCCCCTGTCGTACGGCGGCTGCGGGTGCGTTGTGGCTTGTCGCGCAGTTCCCCGCGCCCCTGAGGGGGCTGGTGTGTGCGTTGCTGGCGGGGCTGGTGTTTGTTGCCCCTGAGGGCGCTGGTGTGCGCGTCGTTGACGAGGCTCGTGTTTGTGCCCCTGAGGGGGCTGGTGTGTGCGTTGCTGGCGGGGCTGGTGTTTGTTGCCTCTGAGGGCGCTGGTGTGCGCGTCGTTGACGAGGCTCGTGTTTGCGCCTCTGAGGGCGCTGGTGCGTGCGTCGTCGACGGGGCTGGTGTTTGTGCCCCTGAGGGGGTGGTGCGTGCGTTGCTGACGTGGCTCGTGCTTGTGCCCCTTGCGGGGGCTGGTGTCTGCGTTGCTGGCGGGGCCGGTGTTTGCCGTATGGCTGTCTGGCGCCGGGCGGCTGTCGGGGTCTTTCGACCTTGCCGCTGTACGAACCGAGTCGGGTGGGGGGAAAGAGGCGGCTACAGGAGCGTCAGGTCCACGATGCCGAAGGCTGCTGCGGCTACGAGGGCTGCCGCGGGCATCGTGATGAACCAGCCCAGGACGATGTTCTTGGCGACGCCCCAGCGGACCGCGTTCACCCGCTTGGTCGCGCCGACGCCCATGATGGCCGACGTGATGACGTGGGTCGTGGAGATGGGGGCCTTGAAGAGGTACGCCGTGGTGAACATGATCGAGGCGCCGGTGGCCTCCGCCGCGAACCCCTGGGGCGGGTCGAGTTCGATGATCTTGCGGCCCAGGGTGCGCATGATGCGCCAGCCGCCGGCGTAGGTGCCGAGCGAGAGCATGAGGGCGCAGACGACCTTCACCCAGGCCGGGATCGGGTCGCCGTACGTCTCGTGGCCGGAAATCACCAGTGCCATGACGACGACGCCCATCGTCTTCTGGGCGTCCTGGAGGCCGTGGCCGAGGGCCATGCCGGCCGCGGAGACGGTCTGGGCGATGCGGAAGCCCCGCTTCGCCTTGTGCGGGTTGGAGCGCCGGAACAGCCACATGATGGCCGTCATGACCAGGTAGCCGAGGATCAGGCCGACGACGGGGGACAGGAACATCGGGATGATGACCTTGTCCACGACGCCGTTCCACAGGACGGTCGTGCCGCCGGCCAGCGCCGCCCCCACCAGGCCGCCGAACAGCGCGTGGGAGGAGGACGAGGGCAGGCCGAAGTACCAGGTCACGAGGTTCCAGACGATCGCGCCGATCAGCGCCGCGAACAGGATGCCCATGCCGGTGGAGCCCTTGGGCGTCTCGATCAGGCCTTCGCTGACCGTCTTGGCGACCCCGGAGCCCAGGAAGGCGCCCGCGAGGTTCATCACGGCCGCCATGGCCAGCGCCGCGCGCGGCGTCAGCGCGCGGGTGGAGACGGAGGTGGCGATGGCGTTCGCCGAGTCGTGGAAACCGTTCGTATACGTGAAGAAGAGCGCGACCAGGACGGTCACGACGAGCGCGAGGGTGTCCATCGACGGCTCAGGACTCCTTGACGGCGATGGTCTCCACCGTGTTCGCCACGTGCTCGAACGCGTCCGCCGCCTCTTCCAGGACGTCCACGATCTGCTTGAGCTTCAGCACCTCGATCGCCTCGTACTTGCCGTTGAAGAGGTGGGCGAGAAGCTTGCGGTGGATCTGGTCCGCCTGGTTCTCCAGGCGGTTCACCTCGATCCAGTACTCCGTGAGGTTGTCCAGCGTGCGCAGGTGGGGCATGGCCTCGGCCGTCAGGTCGGCGGCCCGCGCCAGCACCTCGATCTGCTGCTCGACGCCCTTGGGCAGTTCCTCGACGTTGTAGAGGACGACCAGGTCGACGGCCTCCTCCATGAAGTCCATGATGTCGTCGAGGGACGACGCGAGGTTGTAGATGTCCTCGCGGTCGAAGGGCGTGATGAACGAGGAGTTCAGCTGGTGGAAGATCGCGTGCGTGGCGTCGTCACCCGCGTGTTCCGCTGCCCGCATACGCTCTGCGATCTCGGCCCGGGCGGACATGTCCGCCCCGAGCAGTTCCATCAGGAGCTTCGAGCCCGTGACGATGTTGTCCGCGGACGCGGCGAACATGTCGTAGAAGCTCGTCTCCCTGGGGGTCAGACGAAAGCGCACTTGGGGTCCTCGGTATGCATGGGTTTCGGTCAGGCTGATGCTAAGCGCATCATCCGGCCACGGCTAATGGGCCGTCCTCCAGTTTCGCCCATCGGGTTCGGTGATCATGAAGGGGGCGCCCCGAGGGCCCTATACCCAGCAAAGTTCGTTACCATATACCCACCAGGGGTATATAGATCGACGATGCGGAGGACGCGATGACGACCACCGAGGCCGGCGCCACGACGCCCTCCGGAAGCGGAGCGCCGGCGACCACGCACGGCTACCACAAGCAGAAGGACGAGCACCTCAAACGGCTGCGCCGGATCGAGGGCCAGATCCGGGGCCTGCAGCGCATGGTCGACGAGGACACCTACTGCATCGACATACTCACCCAGGTCTCCGCCTCGACGAAGGCCCTCCAGTCGTTCGCCCTGCAACTGCTCGAGGAGCACCTGCGGCACTGCGTCGCCGACGCGGCGGTCAAGGTCGGGTCGGAGATCGACGCGAAGGTCGAGGAGGCCACCCAGGCCATCGCCCGCCTGCTGCGGACCTGAGCGGCGCCGGGCGGTCCCGACCGGCTGACGGCCTGAATCAGTAGGCCTCGCGCTCCTCGGCCACGCGCAGCACCTTGTCGATGCTCTCCAGGCTGAGCCGGTCCTCGGCGGCCGACGCCGCGATGATCAGCTCTCCGCACAGCTCGATCTCGGCGAGGGCCACGTGGTCCTGAACTGCCGTACCGCCGACCGGAGCCACGTGCATCACCTCTTCTCTGCCGTCACCGACTCTCTAGAGTAGGCAGCGGTCTACACAACGCGCATGGCACGGACGGGCTAGTTCACGGGTTGTACGGAGCCGTTCCCTGACTAGTGCGTCGGCTGGTTTTCGGCGATCCGGCCCGCGTAGATGTCCTCGGAGCGTGGCAGCTTCACGTCGACCGGAGTGCCGAATCCGTACAGCAGGGTCGTCGAGGCGACCGCCACCGTGCCCTTGCCGCTGTCGTTGACGAAGCTGAACCGCTGCCGCAGTTTCCGGATCCGGCCCTGGTCGTCGAGGTACACGTCGAACGGGACCTCGGGGGTGGCGAACCCTTTCGCCGCGGCGGCCAGGGCGGCCCTGTCGCCGGCGGACGCCGAGCGGGCGGCCGCCGCGAGGTCGGCGGTGCCCCGGTAGTGCCGTACCTCGGTACCGGCGAGCTCGGTCTCTCCCACGTAGGTCGCGGTGCGGGTGCCGCGCAGCAGTTCGGCCGCCGCGAACGGGTCGGTCGCGCCGCCGGTGACCAGGTTGCCGTCGGTGAGGCTCGCGGTCTCCACGCGGACCCACTTGTCGGCGGGCACCCCGGCGCCCCGGTTCTTCATGAACAGCGCGCCCGGGGCGAGGAGTTCGGTGATCGGACGGTGCTCGGAGGCGCCGGCCGGGTCCTGCGGCAGGACGACCGTGAGCCGGCCGAGCTGCCGGCCGTAGTCGTAGACGCCCTTGCCGCGGATGGTGACCCGGGTGCCGCCGGTGGCCATCTCCATCGAGGTCGTGGCCTTGGAGGTGCGGGTGGCCCGCAGGGTGTCCGCCGCGCGCTTGAGGAGGGGGACCGGGTTGTCGCCGGGGGAACCGCCGACCCCCTCGGCCGTGGCGCCGCCACAGCCGGTGGCGCAGGCGCCGAGGCCGACCACGAGCCCTACGGTGACGGCCGTCTTCCCAGCGCGCCAGTGCTGCCGCCGATCCATTGCCTGCCTACCCCCAGCCGGTACGTCCGTCACGGGTCCCGCGTCGTTCCGCTTAACGAGGGGTCGGTGGGGCCGTCACGCATACCAGTGCTTTACCGAGCATGAGTAACGTTGTCGGCGTGGCGCAGGAGGACGGTTCCGAGCAGGGCTTGCGGGGACAGGGACACCACACGAGCGTGGTCGAACAGGGGCGGTTCTGTTTCGTCCGCTGCACCTGCGGATGGCGGGGACCGGCACGACGGGCGAGAAGCCTCGCCCGCACGGACGGCGAGGGCCACAGAGCCCGGGCGTGACGCGCGGCAGCGCCCCGCAGCGGCGCGAGGACTGCGCGACCGGCCACGACGGCGCCGCGGCCGACGGACGGCAGTGGCCGGCTCAGCTCTCCAACGCCCGCAATGCCTCGCCGAGTTGACGCCGTGACGAGATGCCTAGCTTGGCGTAGATGTGCGACAGGTGGTACTCGACCGTCTTCTGGCTGACGTAGAGCTCGGCCGCCGCTTCCTGGTTGGTCCGGCCGCCGGCCACCACGTACGCCACGGACAGTTCGCGTTCGGTGAGGGTCAGCAGCCGGCTGGGGGCCTGTGGCGCCGCGGTGAGCCCGCCGGCCGCCAGCCTGGCGTCGCAGCCCTGTACGAACGGGGTCGCCCGCAGTGCGCTGAACCGGCCGTGCGCCGTGTGCAGCCACATCGCGGCCGTACGCCGTGAGGCGGCTCTGGTGGCCAGCAGGAGCCTGCCGTATTCCTGTTCCAGCAGGGCGCGGTGGAGCGGGGACACGTCGGCGGGGTCCGTCGCCGCGGCGACGGCGGCGACCGCCTGCTCGTAGATCTCCAGGGCATCGTGCGGGCGGCCGCGGCCCTCGGCGACGAGGCCGGCGAGTCTGGCCACCACCACCCGGAGGTAACCGGTGCCGTCGAACGCCTGCCGCATCTCGTCCAGCGCGGCCGCGGCGGCTTCCGTCTGTCCGCACCCCGCCAGGGCCTCGACGAGCAGCGACTGCTGCCAGAGCCCGAACGGCCGGTACCGGAGCCGGACCTCGCCGCCCGCGGAGTCCGGCGTGCCGTCGAGCAACGGCGTGAGCGCGCGCAGCATCGCCGGGTGGTCGGCGCGGGCCTGCGCCACCGTGGCCCCGGCGAGCGACCAGTAGACGATCTCGGTCGACGCGCCGAGGGTCTTCGCGAGGCGGGCCAGGTTGTCGACGTGGTCCAGGGCGGCGTCCCACTCACCCCGGCCGGCCAGCACGCAGACGGCCGAGAAGCGGGCCGCCGCGTCGCCGAGCAGCTGGTCGTGGGTGGCCGCCACCGCGAGCGCCCGGTCCGCGACCGACTCGCTCTCGTTCCAGTCGCCCGTGAGGTAGTGGACGACGGACAGCAGGGCGAGGGTGAGCGGGCCCATCTTGGCCCCGGCGCCCTGCCGGTCGCGCGCCTCCGCGGTCTGCAGGTCGGCACGGGCGGGGCCGAGTTCGCCGAGGAAGAGCCGCAGGACTCCCCGGGTGGCGAGCGTGTCGAGGCTGTGGTCGGGGACCGCGGAGCCGTCGTCCGGCAGGTGCGTGAGGTCCTCGAGGGCGGCGCGCGGGCCCCGGTGCCAGAGTCGTCCCGTGGCCAGGGCGGCCCGGGTGAAGTCCGTGGTGGCCGGGTCCAGGTCGCCGATCGCGAGGGTCCGGCGGGCGACCTCCACGGTCTGGGCGCCGCGGCCGTGCCACAGCGTGATGTTGGCGAGGAAGGTGCCCGCCAGCACGGCGACCCAGTCGGCCGCAGGCTGCGCCAGAGCCTCCCGCCAGGCCCGGTCGAGGTGGGCCTCGGCGGCGGCGAACTGGCCCGCCATCATGTCCATCACGCCCAGCACGCAGCTGCGCAGCGGACCCGGCGCGCACTCCTCGACCTGCGGGCGCAGCTTCGCCGACCAGCCGGGCAGCATGGTGAGCAGCGACTGGGCGCAGGCGGTCAGGAGCCGTCGCTCGTGCTCGTCGCGGTGTTCCGACAGCGAGGCGGCCCACAGCAGCCGGGTGGCGGCCAGGGCGTTGCGCCCGTTCGCCGCCTCCCGCATGCCGGACTCCTCCAGCTCGTCGGCGAGCCGGGCGTCGGGTCCGCCGGCCGCCGCGACCCGGTGCGCCCAGCCCGCGGCCGTGCTGACGACGGCGGCCGCGCCGGCGTGCAGGGCCCGGCGCCGTTCGGGGGTGAGCGTCTCGTACACGGCGTCGCGGTGCAGGGCGTGCACCAGGGCGACGGGGCTCTGGTGTTCCATCGGCCACCACTGCGCGAGCCCCGACGCCAGGGCGGGGCCGAGGGCGCGGACCGGATCCGCGACCCCGGCCAGCCGTCCGGCCGTCGCCAGCGGCACCCGGGCGTCCAGCACCGCCAGCGCCGCGAGCAGGTCGCGCGCGTCCTTGGGGAGCCGGTTGAGCTGGGCCCGGATCCCGACCCGCAGCGAGGGCGGCACCGGCCAGCGCTCCAGCACGCCGTCGTGGAGCGCGGCGGCGGGCACCTCGGCCAGCACCATGCGGACGTACAGCGGATGCCCCTGGGTGTAGGTGTACAGCCGCTCGATCAGTCCCGCCGCCAGCCGGCCCTCCACCAGCCCCTGGGCCAGCTGGGCCACCTCGCCGTCGCCGAGGCCGCGCAGCTCCAGCCTGACCGTCCGGTCCAGGGACCGCAGCAGCCGGTCCAGGGGCTCGGCAACGGCCTCGGCGTCCGGGCGGGTGGCCAGCACGGTCAGGACCCGGTCCGCCCACAGGCGCCGCAGCACGAAGCCCAGGGCCTGCACCGACAGCCGGTCCGCCCACTGCAGGTCGTCCACCATCACGGCGACCGGCCGTCCGGACTCCTGGAGCGCCCCCAGCAGGAGCAGCAGCTGCCCGCCGACCGCGTGCGGGGCCGCTCCGGCGGGCGGCTCCCCGGCCAGCAGCGGGAACTGCGCGAGCAGTGCGCGGTCCACCCGCCGGGTGAGCTGGCCGATGATCCCGCCCGAGTAGCCCGTCTCCGAGGCGTCGGCGGTGGCCCACAGGACGGTGTGGTCCGCCAGCGAGGCGGCGAACCGGCGCAGCAGGGCGCTCTTGCCGATCCCGGCCTCGCCCTCGACCACCGCGAGCCACGATTCCCCGGCCCGCACCCGGTCGGCGCACTCCGCCAACCGGGCCGACTCGCCGAGACGGCCCACGAACAGCCCCTCCGAACCAGCGCGCTCCAACACGAACCTCCGGGGACCGGGCCTGCCGCAACTCGCAGGATATCGCCGGGAGATGACCGTTCGGGGCACAGAGGTCGTCAAGCCACCGCCAAACACGCGCAGTCCGGTGCCCGCGCGGCCGAGGCGAGCCGCCCCGACTCCAGGGGCCGGCGCTCCCCGCGACTGTGGCTCCACCCCGATGCGAACGGCACGGCCCGACTGGTGTCCTGAGCCGCGGCAAGTCCGCACCGTTCCTTCCTAGGAGTTCCCCGTGCGACATCTCTCCGCCGTCTCCACCCCGAGAGCCCTGACCCTGCTGGCAGCGGCGGCGGCGCTCGGCCTGACCGCCGCCGCCGCCACGCCGTACGCGACCGCCGCACCCGCCACCCGGGCCGCCGCCGTGCAGGAGGACCTGCCGGCCGGCTTCACCCAGCACAGGACGCAGGTCGGTGCGCTCGGCCTCAACTACGTGATCGGCGGCCACGGCCCGACCCTGGTCCTCCTGCACGGCTACCCGCAGACCTGGTACGAGTGGCGGCACGTCATGCCCGCCCTCGCCGAGCACTACACGGTCATCGCCCCCGACCTGCCCGGCGCCGGCCTCAGCGACGCCCCGGTGAGCGGCTACGACAAGAAGAGCATGGCCGCGGACATCCACGGCCTGCTCGCCCAGATCGGCCATGACAAGGACATCCGGCTCGTCGGGCACGACATCGGCACGATGGTCGCCTACTCCTACGCCGCCGCGCACCCCGCCGACGTGCGGAAGCTCGTGCTCAGCGAAGCCCCGATCCCGGACCCGGGCATCTACACCTTCCCGTCGCTGACGGCGGACGGCCCCGGTGCCTGGCACTTCGGGTTCTTCGCCCTCGGCAACGGCCTGCCGGAGGACCTCATCCAGGGCCGTGAGGAGGTGTGGACGGACCGGTTCATCGACGACCTGGAGGTCCGCAAGGGCGCGGTCACCCCCGAGGACGTCTCCGTCTTCGCCGGCCACCTGAAGGACCCGGCCCATCTCGAGGCGAGCCTCGCCTGGTTCCGGACGCTCCCGCAGGACATGAAGAACGACGCCGTCTACCAGAAGAGGAAGCTCACCATGCCCGTGCTCGCGGTCGGGGCCGAAGGCAGCCTCGGCGACTCCGTGCCCGAGCAGGTCAAGAAGTACGCGACCCACGTCACCGGGGTCGTCGTACCCGACTCCGGCCACTGGCTCTACGAGGAGCAGCCGGCGGCGATGACCCGCATCCTGCTCACCTTCCTGAAGGGACGGTCATGACCGCACCGCACACGGCCGGGGAGCCGTTCTGGTTCCTCGGCGGGCAGGCCCGCGTGCTCGTGCCCAGCCGGGCCACCGGCGGATCGATCAGCGTCATGGAGTTCACCGACACCGCGGGCCACGCACCCCCGCTGCACGTGCACGACGACGAGGAGGAGGTCTGGATCGTCCTGGACGGGAAGGTGACCTTCTTCGTCGGCGACCAGAAGTTCGACCTCGAACCCGGCCAGGCCGCACACGGCCCGCGCGGTGTCGCGCACAGCTACCTCGTGCGGAGCAAGTCCGCCCGGCTGGCCACCGTCTTCTCGCCGGCCAGCGTCGAGGACTGGTTCGTGGCCAACGGCACGCCGGTGTCGAGCGTCGACGAGGCCCCGGCCGCCTTCGACATCGGCGCGATCATCGCCTCGGCGGAGGCGTACCGGGTACGGGTCGCTGGACCACCGCCCACCGAGTAGTACCGCTCAGGGCAGCCGGGCCTCGGCGTCCAGCACGGTCGTCAGCTGACGCCGTGAGGTGACGCCGAGCTTCCGGAAGACCTTGCCGAGGTGGTACTCGACGGTCGAGACGCTGATGAACAGCCGGCCCGCGATGTCGGCGTTCAGCACCCCGCCGGCCGCGAGCCGGGCCACCTCCCGCTCCCGGTGCGTCAGTGCGCGGTCGGCCGGTTCGGCAGGGGTGCGGGCCTGTTCGCCGGCGGCCGCGAGCTCGGTGCGGGCCCGCTCGGCGAGCAGTACGTCCGTCAGCCGTGCGCGATGCAGGTCCACCCGTGTCCTCGTCTGCCGGACGCGGGCGCGCAGGAGGGCGTCTTCGGGGCCCAGTTCGGTCTCGGCCCGGTCCACGGCGGCCTGTGCGGACGCCGGGTTCCCGAGTGCGAGGTGGGCGTGGGCGGCGGCGAGGAAGCGCGGGACCCGGTCGGTGGGGGACAGCTCGGCCGCGCGGAGGAGAAACGTCGCCTCCGCGGCGGGTCCGCCGTCGGCCCGTGCGTGCCGGGCGGCCGCCTCGAGTTCGCCGGCGACCTCCGCGTCGGGTCCGACCGCCGCCTCGGCGCGATGCCAGGCCCGGCGGTCCGGAGCACGCACCGGATCGGTGACCGCGGCCAGCGCCGCGTGCGCGAGCCGGCGGTCCGCCGCCTCGGCACCCCAGTAGACGGCCGACCGGAACACCGGGTGCTGGAACCCGGCCGCGTGCTCACGGGTGAGGATGCCCGCGGCCGTCGCCGCGTCCGCGGCGTGCGCGGCTATGCCGAGATACCCGGCCGCCCGCCAGCGCTCCGCCGACTCCCGCGGTGCGGCCGCCGCCATGACCAGCAGCAGCGTCCTGGTATCGGCGGGCAGCGCGCGGACCCGGCGCAGGAAGTGCGCGCGGAGCCGGCCGGGCACCGGCAGCGCCACGGGCAGCGGCGCGCCGCCGGAGAGCTGCTCGGCGGTCAGCGTGCGGGTGAGCCGGAGCAGCGCCAGCGGGTTGCCGCCGGTCTCGGCGGCGATCCGGCCGGCCACCGCCGGATCGATCCGGCCGGCGCTGTTCGCCGCGAGCAGGTCGCGGGCGTCGGCCGGGGGCAGCCCGGTCAGGGACAACACGGGAATCCCGTCGAACGGATCCGGCCCGTCGCGGTCGTCGCGGCCGGCGAGCACCAGGGCGACGGCGTCCCCGTGCAGGCACCGGCCGACGAAGCCCAGGACGTCGGCCGACTCGGGGTCCAGCCACTGCACGTCGTCGACCAGAACCAGCAGCGGGCGGACCGAGGCGGCGCCGGCGAGCAGCGTGAGGGTCGCCAGGCCGGCCAGGTAGCGGTCGGCGGTGCCGCCGGACACCAGGCCGAACGCGGCCCCGAGCGCCTCGCGCTGGGGCGGCGGCAGCGTGTCCAGGCCGCCCAGGAAGGGGCGGAGCAGGCCGTGCAGGGCCGCGAAGCCGAGCCGCGCCTGGGAGCGCACCCCGGCGATCCCGACGACCAGGTGCTCCGGGCAGGTCCGGGCCAGCCGGTCCAGCAGCCGGGTCTTGCCGATGCCCGGCTCACCCGCCAGCAGTACCGCGCCGCCCGGACCGTCCTGGGCCTGAGCGCCCCGCACATGACCGGCGAGCACCCGCAGTTCCGCGTGACGGCCGACGAGCGGAACCCGGCGCGGGGCCCGCACGGATACGGGCAGGTGTTCGGTCATGCCCGAACCCAACCACCCGGCGCCGGTCGGGTCCCCAGGGCCGGACCCCAGTCGGACCCTGGTTCGCCGGCGTCCCTAGGGGGTGCTGGGCAGCGAGGCCAGCAGTTCGTCCACCAGCTCGGCGTCGCGCGGCTGGGTCAGCCGTTGCCGGGCCTCCGCCGGGCGGAGCCACAGGACGCGGTCCACCTCGTGGTTCGGGGTGAAGTGCCCCTCACCCGCCTCGGCGGCCCAGTAACGGACCTCCTTGGGAAGGCCGTTGGCGTAGTAGTGGGTGGTGGAGAGCTCGCTGCCGAGGACCGCCGTGCGGCCGGTCTCCTCGGCCACCTCGCGCAACGCGCCCGCGACCGCGTCCTCGCCGCGCTTGAGCTTGCCCTTCGGGTGCGACCAGTCGTCGTACTTGGGGCGGTGGACGAGGCAGACCTCCAGGCCGCCGTCGACCGGCGACCGGCGCCACAGGACGCAGCCCGCCGCCAGCACCGGGGTGTCGGTCACACGGCCTCCACCCGCTGCTTCTGCCACGCCTGCTGGAACTCGAACCTGGCCGCCTCCACCTCGTGCCGCTGGTCGGCGTGGAGGACACCGAGGGCGTACGCGGTCGCGGGGGCGATGCGCGGCGTGCGCGCCGCCGCGGCGGCCGCGGCCGCGGCTTCCGAGGCGTCCCGGTGCCGGTTCAGGGCGTGGCCGGCCGCGAGCAGCCGTACGTCCACGGGCGCGTCCCGGCCGGACAGCACCTCGCGGGCGTAGCGGTGCAGGCGCAGCAGCAGGCGGACCTGGTGCCAGGGGCCGTCCTGGGGGTGCGGGGACGGGTCCGGGGACAGGCCGTGGACCAGGGCCTCCGCGTTGTAGGGGTGGCCCGCGGCGACCAGCGGGAGTGCGGCGACGGCGTCGGTGAGCCGCTCCTCGGCCGCCGATGCCAGCGGGCGCAGGTCGGTCGCGGGCGCCGCGGCCGTCAGCGGGACCTCGCTGGCCAGCACCGCGACCTTGTCGGCGACCGCGTGGAAGCGGGAGGAGCCGAGTGCCTGGAGGGCCGTGGAGTGGGCCCGGGTGCGGGCGAGGGTGAGCTGGCGGTCGAGGAGGGCGCCCGCCTTGGCCGCGCCCACCGTGAGGTTGCCGCGCCCGGCCGCCGCCTCCGAAGTGGCCTGGTTCGGCAGGCTCGTCGAGCCGGAGAGGCGGTGCAGCGCCAGCAACAGGCGCTCCAGCCGGGCCTCGTAGGCGTGCTCAAGGCCCAACGTGCCCGACAGCCAGGCGAGTTCGGGGCGGATCTCCTCGGACCAGTTGGCCTCCAGGAGTGGTCGGAAGGTGTGCAGGCTGCCGCTGATGCGCCGGGCCGAGCGGCGCAGGGCGCGGGCCGCGTCGACGGACTCCTCCGTCGCGCTGGCCGTCCCGGTCTCCCGGTGCAGGCGCAGCGCGCGGAGGAACTCCGTGGCCTGGGCGCGCAGGTAGCCCGCGAGGGCGTCCCCGGTCGTCACCCGGGCCGTCGGGTCCGTCGGTTCAAGGTGTTGCTGTGCCACGCCGGCGCCTCCGGGCGTCTATGAGCATCTCCTGGATGTTGCGCAGGGGCTGGCCGTCCGCGTCGGTCGCGTGCCGGGTCCACTCGCCGTCGGGGCCCAGGTGCCAGGAGGAGGTGGAGTCGGACATGCCGGTTTCGAGGAACCGGTTGAGCGCGGCCCGGTGAGCCGGGTCGGTGACCCGGACCAGCGCCTCTATCCGGCGGTCGAGGTTGCGGTGCATCATGTCGGCGCTGCCTATCCACACCTCGGGCTCGCCGCCGTTGCCGAAGGCGAAGACCCGGGAGTGCTCCAGGAAGCGGCCGAGGACCGAGCGGACCCGGACGGTCTCCGAGAGGCCGGCGACACCCGGGCGGATCGCGCAGATGCCGCGCACCCAGATGTCGACCGGCACGCCCGCCATGGACGCGCGGTACAGGGCGTCGATGATCGCCTCGTCCACCATGGAGTTGACCTTGATGCGGATGAACGCGGGGCGGCCGGCCCGGTGGTGCTGTATTTCCTTGTCGATGCGCGCGATCAGGCCGTCGCGCAGCGACTTGGGGGCCACCAGCAGGCGGCGGTAGGTCTCCCGGCGGGAGTAGCCGGAGAGCCGGTTGAACAGGTCGGACAGGTCCGCGCCGACCTGCGGGTCGGCGGTGAGCAGCCCGAGGTCCTCGTACAGTCTCGCCGTCTTCGGGTGGTAGTTGCCGGTGCCCACGTGGCTGTAGCGGCGGAGCGTCTCGCCCTCCTGGCGGACCACCAGGGACAGCTTGCAGTGGGTCTTCAGGCCGACCAGGCCGTAGACCACGTGACAGCCGGCCTCTTCCAGCTTGCGCGCCCACTTGATGTTGGCGTGCTCGTCGAAGCGGGCCTTGATCTCGACCAGGACGAGGACCTGCTTGCCGGCCTCGGCGGCGTCGATGAGCGCGTTGACGATCGGGGAGTCGCCTGAGGTGCGGTACAGGGTCTGCTTGATCGCGAGGACGTCCGGGTCCTCGGCGGCCTGCTCGATGAAGGCCTGCACGGAGGTGGAGAAGCTGTCGTACGGGTGGTGCAGCAGCACGTCCCGTTCGCGCAGGGCCGCGAAGATGTCGGGGGCGGAGGCCGACTCGACCTCGGCGAGGTCGCGGTGGGTGCCCGCGATGAACTTGCGGTACTTCAGCTCCGGCCGGTCCAGGCTCGCGATGCGGAACAGGCCGGTGAGGTCGAGCGGGCCGGGCAGCGGGTAGACCTCGGCCTCGGAGATCTTCAGCTCGCGCACCAGCAGGTCGAGCACCTCGCGGTCGATGGACTCCTCGACCTCCAGGCGCACCGGCGGCCCGAAGCGGCGCCGCATGAGCTCCTTCTCCAGGGCCTGGAGCAGGTTCTCGGCGTCGTCCTCCTCGACCTCCAGGTCCTCGTTCCGGGTCAGCCGGAAGGCGTGGTGCTCCACGACCTCCATGCCCGGGAACAGCTCCTCCAGGTGGGCGGCGATGACGTCCTCGATCGGGACGTACCGGCCCGGAGAGCTCTCCAGGAAGCGGGACAGCGACGGCGGCACCTTCACGCGGGCGAAGTGCTTGTGACCGCTGACCGGGTTGCGGACGACCACGGCCAGGTTCAGGGAGAGGCCCGAGATGTACGGGAAGGGGTGTGCCGGGTCGACCGCCAGCGGGGTCAGGACCGGGAAGATCTGCTGCCGGAAGAGCGTGAAGAGCCGCGCCTGCTCCTTCTCGGTCAGCTCGGCCCAGCGGACCAGGTGGATGCCCTCCTCCGCGAGCGCGGGGGCGACGTCCTCGTGGTAGCAGGCGGAGTGCCGGGCCATCAGCTCGCGGGAGCGGGCCCAGATCATCTCCAGCACCTCGCGGGGCTGCAGCCCGGAGGCGGAGCGGGTGGCCACCCCGGTGGCGATCCGGCGCTTCAGGCCCGCCACCCGGACCATGAAGAACTCGTCCAGGTTGCTCGCGAAGATCGCCAGGAAGTTCGCCCGCTCCAGCAGGGGCGTGTCCGGATCCTCGGCCAGTTCGAGGACCCGCTCGTTGAACGCGAGCCAGCTGCGCTCCCGGTCGAGGAAGCGCCCCTGGGGCAGCTGCACCCCGTCGACCTGCGACTCCTCGTAGGTGTCGAGGTCGGCGTCGAGATCGGGTTCCAGGTCCGAGACCACGGCGGCCACGGTGTGCGGGCGGTGTGCGGCTATGGAGCCCACGGAGGGCTGGGTGTGCTGGACCTCGGGTGCCTGGGTGTTCTGCTGGCTCATGACCCCATTCTTCCGCGCCCGGGCCGTGACGGGCGCGTCGGAACGCGCGGGTGGGAGCTGGACGACCCCGTTTCCCGCGAACCCCTCGGGTGGCGGCGAAGGCTCTGGCACGGCGGGCTTCATTGGCTGAGCGTCGCAAGTCCGTCTGAACCAATGGTTACGAAGACATGGCGTACGAGATAGCGGAGGGCGGCTCGCGGACGTATGTGACCAGCCTCGGGAGACCTTGGGGATCACGAAAGCGACGTTCCTGTACGACCTTCCCACCGGAGCTTCCCAGGTCCCGTCCGCCCTGTCCGCCGTCCGGGGTACGCGCGGGGCCGACGGTCCCTCAGCCGGCCCGGCGGCGCAGGAGGAAGAACGCGCCGGCCGTGACGGCGGCGGTCAGGGCGAGCACCATCGCGGTGGCGCTGAGCTGCACCGCCCAGAAGCCGTGCAGCGGGCCGTGCAGCGGCAGCCAGGCCTCGCGCAGGTACAGCCTGGTCACCAGGGTCACGGCGGCGGCCGCGCCGAGCGCCGGGAGGGTGCGGCCGAGCGCGATCCCGGCGAGGGCGCCCACGGCGAGGCCGAGCAGGAGCAGGGCCGGCAGCAGCGGGCCGTGCGGGATGAAGACGCGGTCGTAGGTCCAGCTGCTGACCAACTGCCCCTGGTCGGAGCTCCACACCCAGCCGAAGACCAGCGCGAGCAGCCCGCCCCCGGCGGCCAGCGGCAGGGCGGTCGCGGTCAGTTTGCCGGCCAGCCAGCGGGCCGGGGACACGGACTGGGTCCAGGCGAGCCTGGCGGTGCCGGACTCCAGCTCCCGGCCGATCAGCGCCCCGCCCGCCCAGGCGGCGACGGCGACGCAGGAGTAGGTGAGGACCTCACCGAGGAAGTTGAAGACGTTGTTGGCGTCCGTGAACGCCGAGTAACCGCAGCTGGGGAGGTCGTCGCTCCGGACGGAGTAGTGGAAGCCCTGGCAGGCCCGCTCGGCGGGCACCTCGGCGAAGTGCACCCAGAGCAGCCAGCCGGTCACGAGCAGCGCGAACGCGGCCCAGACGAGCAGGGCGGGGCGGTGCAGCCGGCGCACGGAGCGGTGGGCGGACACGGGGCCGGGGGCGGGGGCGGGGGCGGGCGTGGCGGGCAGGGCGGTCATCGGGCGGTCGTCTTTCCGGTCAGGCGGCGCAGCGCCAGGAAGCAGCCCAGGGTCAGCAGGGCCGTCACGGTGAGGAGCAGGGCGGTACTGGTCAGCTGGAGCGGCCAGTAGTGCGAGGCGGGGTGGTAGTCGCCGGCGGGGACGGTGCCGCGCGGGCTCTCCCACACCGTCCAGGAGCTGCGGGGGAGGGCGCCGTAGGCCTCTCCGGTGCTGGTCCTCGTCGGCCACAGGCGGGGCAGGAGCAGCTGGAGGCCGGTCCAGACCGCGCCGGTGAGGAGCAGGCCGAGACCCAGGGCGGGCAGGGCGCGGCGGGACAGCAGCCCGGTCAGCGCGCCCGCGGCCAGGCCGCACAGGGCCAGGGCGACGAGGGTGGTGCCGTTGGTGTGGAAGGTCCAGACGTCGTACCACTGCTTGGCGGTGTCGATCCGGCCGTTGCCCGCGGTCCAGGCCAGATGGTGCAGCCAGACCAGCAGCGCGGTCCCGGCGGCGACGGCCGCGGCCGGCACCGCGAGCCGGAAGGCCAGCCAGCGTACGGGGGTGCTGGACTGCGTCCAGGCCAGCCGGGCGGTACCGGACTCCAGCTCCCTGCCGAACACGCCACCGGCCCAGGCGGCCGTCAGGAAGGGCACCGCGGCCGCGGCCAGGGTGGCGTAGTTGTACCAGTCCTTGTAGCGCAGGATCGCGTTCTGGTCGTACCTGCACCGCTGCCAGTCCGTGCAGGCGTCGTACTGGCGCCAGGCGTCGGCCGCGGCGCCGGTCAGCGGGCCGTGCAGGACGAGGAGCAGGACGGCGAGGGCCAGGACCAGGCCCGCCCAGACGTACAGCGCGGGGCGGTGCAGGCGCAGCAGCCAGCGGGTGAGGTGGACCCGAGGGGCCGGCGCGGGTGCGGTCAGGGTGGTCATACGGTGGCCTCCACCGCGGTCAGGGCCGGGGCCTCGGGGTTGCGGAGATGGGCGAGGACCAGTTCCTCCAGGGAGGGGGTGCCGGCGCGCCAGTGGGCGGGCAGCGGGCCCGCCGGGCGGACCAGGGCGCTGACCTGCCGGCCGGTGGTCCGGGAGTCCACGACGGTGTGCGGGGCGAGGTCGGCGTCGGCCTCGGCGGCGATGCGGGCGTGGGCGGCCAGCAGGTCGTCGATCTCGCCGGCCAGCCGGACCCGGCCGCCGCCGATCAGCAGCAGGTGGTCGCAGGAGTCCTCCAGTTCGGCGACCACGTGCGAGGACATCGCGATGGTGGTGCCGTGCTGGGCGGCCTGCACCATCAGCACGCCCATCAGCTCGTGCCGGGCCAGCGGGTCGAGGTCGGCCATCGGCTCGTCGAGGAGCAGCAGTTCGGGCCGCTTGCCGAGGGCGAGGGCGAGGGCGACCCGGGTGCGCTGGCCGCCGGAGAGGGCCCGGACCCGGGACTTCGGGTCCAGGTCGCCGGCGGCCACGACCTCGTGGGCGGCGGCCGCGTCCCAGCGCCCGGGGTTGAGGTCGGCGCCCATCGCCAGCGTCTCGGCGATGGTGAGCTGCGGGTAGAGCGGCTTGTCCTGGGCGACGTAGCCGACCCGGGTGCGCGCCTGGTCCGGGGTGGTGCCGAGGACGGTCAGCCCGCCCTCGGTGGCGCCGAGCAGACCGGCGGCGAGGGCGAGGAGGGTGGACTTGCCCGCTCCGTTGGGGCCGACGACGGCGCAGACCCGTCCGGCGGGGAGCCGGAAGGTGCACTCGCGCAGCGCCCAGCCCCCGCGCCGGCCGAACCGTTTGCCGAGCGCGGACGCCGCTATCGCGGTGTCGGTCATGAACTCTCTCCTTGGAGATGCTTCTCGAAGTGGGTCTCGAGTACGGCGGTGAAGAGTGCGGCCACGTCGTCGCGGTCGAGGCCGGCCGCACGGGCGCGTTCCGCCCAGTCCGCCAGCTCCGCGTGCAGGGGGGACTCGGCCGCCGGGGCGGAACCGAGCGAGCGCTTCACGAAGGTGCCGAGGCCGCGCCGGGCCTCGACCAGGCCCTCGCGCTCCAGCTCCCGGTAGGCCTTGAGGACGGTGTTGGGGTTGATGGCGGTGGCCTCGACCACCTCACGGGCGGCGGGCAGCTTGTCTCCCGGCTGGAGGTGCCCGAGGCGCAGCGCCTGTTTGGTCTGCTGGACGATCTGGACGTAGGTGGCGACGCCGGAGCGCCGGTCGATGCGGTACTCGACCACCCGTACAACCACCCTTTCACTAATTGAGTAGTGAAAGGGTGGTGGAAGCGCTGCCCGAAAGTCAACCCGGATCGGTGAACCGATCGCCGGGGCTCGTGCGATGAGGAGACGTGAGCGGAACGAGAAGCGACGGTGAGCTGCTGCGGGCCATAGCCGCGGACTCGGACCGGCGCGCCTTCGAGGAGCTGTACCGCCGGTACGCCCCGTGGCTGACCGCGCGGCTGCGCGGCCGGTGCGCCGATCCGGCGGTCGTCGAGGACGTCGTGCAGGAGACGTTCCTCGCGGTGTGGCGGGGGACCGCCCGCTACCGCGAGGAGGGTGACGCCGCCGGGTGGCTGTGGCGGATCGGGTCGCGGCGGCTGGTCGACGCGCTGCGCGGCGACGGGGCCCGCGGCCGGCTGCGGCAGGCGCTGGCCCGGCTGCGCCACCGGGACGAGGCCTCGGCGGAGGAACGCGTGCTCGCGGGGGTGGAGCACGGGGACCTCGCCGGGGCCCTGGTCCGGCTCTCGCCCGAGCTGCGGGCGGTGCTCCAGGCCACGGTGATCGACGGACTGACCACCCGGGAGGCCGCGGTCCTGCTCGGCATCCCGCCGGGGACGGTCAAGACCCGCGCGATGCGGGCGCGCAAGCAGCTGCGGGAGGAGCTGGCATGACCTGGCACGTGTCTGAAGAGGATCTACGGGCGTACGCGCACGGCGAGTTGGCGCCGCCGCTGCTGTGGTCGGCCGACACCCACGTCGGCTCCTGCGCCGCGTGCAGGGCGGTACTGGCGTCCGTGTCGGACCCGGTCGCGCTGGACGCCGGCTGGGACCGCCTGGACGCCGAACTGGACGCGCCGAGCCCAGGGCTGGGCCAGCGGCTCCTGGTCCGCCTCGGGGTCGCCGACCACACCGCACAGCTGCTCACCGCGACCCCGGTGCTGCGCCGCTCCTGGCTGGCCTCGGTGGCGTTCGTGCTGGCGGCGACAGTACTGGTGGTCGACGCGGTGGACGCCCCGGCGCTGTTCCTGGCCCTCGCCCCGCTGCTCCCGCTGGCCGCGGTGGCCCTGTCGTACGGGCCGGTCCTGGACCCGACGTACGAGATCGCGGTGGTCGCCCCGACGCACGGCTTCCGGCTGCTGATGATCCGCACGGTGGCCGCGCTGACCGTCTCGCTCGGCCTCAACTGCCTGGCCGCGCTGGCACTTCCCGGCTACGGCCTGCTCGCCTTCGGCTGGCTGCTGCCCGCCCTCGCGCTCACCGCGGCCGGCCTCGCCCTCTCCGCCCGGCTGGGTCCGCTGCTCGGGCCCGGACTGGTCGGCGGGGCGTGGACCGCCCTGATGGCGGTGGCCGCGATGCATCCGGCGCACGCGTCGGTCGCCTTCACCACGGCCGGGCAGTCGGTGGCCGCCGCGCTCGCCGCGCTGGCGACGCTCCTGCTCCACCAGGTGCGCGACCGCTTCGACGCCAAGCCCTACTGACCGCTGGAGTCCCGAGTTGAACACCACTGTCTCCGCCGCCGGCCTCACCGTGCGCTACGGCGGCACCCCCGCGCTCGACGGCGTCACCCTGTCCCTGACGGACGGCGTCACCGGTCTGCTCGGGCCCAACGGCGCCGGAAAGACGACCCTGCTGAAGGTCCTCGCCACCGCCGTACCGCCCGACGGCGGCACCCTCACGGTGCACGGCGAGGACCCGGCCACCGCGGCCGGCCGGCTCGCGGTCCGCCGCACGCTCGGCTACCTCCCGCAGACCCCCGGCTTCCACCCGGACTTCACGGCCTTCGAGTTCGTCGACTACGTCGCCATCCTCAAGGAGCTCACCGACCGCGGCGGCCGCCACCGCGAGGTCCGGCGCGTCCTGGACCTGGTCGGCCTCGCCGACGTGCGCGGCAGGCGGATCAAGCGGCTCTCCGGCGGGATGCGGCAGCGGGTCGCGCTGGCCGCCGCGCTCGTCGGGGGCCCCCGGTTCCTGGTCCTGGACGAGCCGACGGTCGGACTCGACCCCGAGCAGCGCATGCGGTTCCGGGAGCTGATCACGGAGGCGGGGGAGGGCCGCACGGTCCTGCTCTCCACCCACCAGACCGAGGACGTCGCGATGCTCTGCAACCGGGTGATCGTGCTGGCCGGCGGCCGGGTCCGGTTCGACGGCACACCGGCCGGGCTGACGGCCCGTGCGGCCGGACGGGTGTGGAGCAGCACGGAACGCGCCCCGGGCGCACGGGCGGGCTGGCGCACCGGCACCGGCGCCTTCCGCAACGTCGGCGACCCGCCCGCCGGCGCCGACCTGCTCGAACCGACCCTGGAGGACGGCTACCTGCTGGTCCTCGACGACGAGACCACGGGGGTGGCGGCATGACGGCCGTACTCGTGACCGGGCCGGAGCCGGCCGCCGCCGGGCGCGAGCGCCAGGAGCGGGTCACTGCCTCCGCGTCGGTCGTCGCCCTGGCCGTGTTCGAGGCCCGCCAGCTCCTCCTCCAGATACCGCTGCTCTTCTTCGGGCTGCTCTACCTCGCCTACGTCGGGTACGGCCTGTTCGGCCGGGACGAGGGCATGGACGCGTATCCCGTCCTGCACGACGTGGACCGCGCCACCCAGGGCGGCCCCGAGCTGTTCGCCGTGGCCCTGCTGGTGTGCGTGCACCGGGCGGCGCTGCTCAACCGGCGGCGCGGCCTGGAGGAGCAGTTCGGGGTGCTGGCGATGGCGCCCGCCCGCCGTACGCTCGCGCACGCCCTGTCCGTCGTGCCCTTCGCGGTCGGCGTGACCGTGCTGGTCGACGTCCAGTTCGCGTGGGCGTCGCTGCGGCCGGGCGCGGTCGGGCACGGCTCGGTCTTCGAACTGGCGGTGGCTCCGCTGACCGTGTTGCTCGCAGGTGCGCTCGGTGTGCTGCTGGCCAGGGTCCTGCCGCACCCGGCGGCCCCGCTGCTGTTCCTGCTCGCGATCGGGTTCGGCACCAGCCTGCTGCCCGCCGGCTCGGGCACGCACGGCGTGGACTGGCTCTGGCCGGCGGTGCTGCAGAACGGCGGCACCCCGGTCCCCGGCGAACTGCTGGGCCGCCCGGCGGACTGGCACGCGCTGTACCTGCTGGGCCTCACGGTGCTGTCGGTGTGTGCGGCCATGCTGGTCGCCGGCGGCCGGGCGCGGCTCCTGAAGGCGGCGACGGCCGTGGCCCTGGCGGCGGCGGTGGCCGGCGTGGCCGGGCAGACGCCGGGGGACTCCCCGGGTCTGCAGGCCGAGCGGAAGGCGGAGGCGGACCACCCCGCGCAGTTCCAGACGTGCGTCGAGCGGGCCGGCTCCCGGTACTGCGCGTACCCGGACTGGAAGGGCTGGACCGTCGACTGGGCCTCGGTCGTCCGTCGCGTCCGGGCCGAGGCGGGCGGCGAGCAGGCCACGGCCCGTCTCACCGTCCGCCAGCGCATCCCGGAGATCACCGACCTGTCCACGGACGCCACCCTCCCGACCAGCTCCGCCCCCGGCACGGTCACCGTCGGCACCCAGTGGGGTGGCCACCGGGTCCCCGAGTTCGCGGTCGGCGTCGCCCGGGTCCTGGTCGCGGGCAACGAGTCGGCGTCCGTCGAGATGTGCGACGCCCGCCCGGTCACCACGATGTGGCTGGCCCTGGCCACCGACCCCGCCCCCGAGGACACCTTCCGCCACCTCCGCATCGACGACAGCCTCACGGGCCCGGCCTCGGTCCTCACCCCGGACGGCGGCAGCATGTCCGTCTCGGGCCAGCAGACGCAGGTCGTACGGGAGCTGTTCCGCGAGCCGCACGACACGGTGGCGGCCCGGGTCAGGTCCCACTGGCGGGAACTGGTCTCACCGCACACCACAACGGCCGAGGCGGCCCGCCTGCTCGGCGTACGGGTGCCGAAGGGCCCGGACGACTGCCAGGAGGGCTGACGGGGGCATGATGGGGGGCAACAGGCGCCGGGACGGGTGAGGAGACGGACGTGGACGATCGCTTGCGCGACAACCCCTTCCGTGACGGGGGCCCGGCCGAGAGGGTGATGCCCTGGCTCTCGGCCGCCGTCGTCCTCGTCCTCGCCGCGGCCACCCTGGCCGGCGGTGCCGGGCCCCTCGTCAAGGCGGTCGCCGCGGCGGTCGCCGTCGCCGTGCTCGGCAGGTCCGCCTACCTGATCAACCGCAGGCGGTCACCGAACCGGTGAGGTGACCTCAGGTCTCCGTCACGTCTCCGTCCGGTACATCAGGTCCGTCTCGTGCGTCACGAAGCCCAGCCGTTCGTAGACCGCGACCGCCGCCGTGTTGTCGGCGTCGACGTACAGCATCGCCGTCGGCAGCCCCCGTTCCGCCAGGTGGCGCAGCCCGATGGTGGTGAGGGACTTGCCGAGGCCGCCGCCCTGGGCGGTGGGGGAGACGCCGAGGACGTAGACCTCGCCGAGGCCTTCCGCGTCGTGGACCTTCGTCCAGTGGAAGCCGAGGAGTTCGCCGCCGCGCTCCGCGAGGAAGAACCCGGCCGGGTCGAACCAGGGCTGGGCCTTGCGGTCGTCGAGGTCGCGCTGGGTGAGCGAGCCCTGTTCCGGGTGGTGGGCGAAGGCGGCGGCGTTGACGGCGAGCCAGGCCGCGTCGTCCCGGCCGGGGACGAAGGCGCGGACGGTGACGCCCTCGGGCAGCTTCGGGTCCGGCAGGTCGAGGTCCGTCAACGAGCGGCGCATCTGGCGCAGTTCGCGGAACAGGGTGAGGCCGAGGACCTGCGCGAGGTGGCGGGCCGCCGAGTGGCCGCCGTGCGCCCAGACCCGCAGCCGCTTGCCGGACGCGGTCAGCAGGGCGGAGCCCAGCGCGCGGCCGTGGCCGTGGCCCCGGTGCGCCGGATGGACGACCAGCTCCGCGGCCGGCGCCTCCACCGGATCGGTGTCCTCCAGCTGGGCGTAGCCAACGAGTTCGTCGCCGACGGAGAGGAGCAGATGGGAGACGCCCTCCCGGGCACCGCCGCTCAGCTGGAGGCGGCCCTGCTCGGACACCGGCTGCTGGCCGTCGGCCTGCGCGGCCGCCGTCAGCAGTTCCCGTACGGCCTCGGCCTGATCCGGGGCGAGCGCGGAGTAGGTGTCGATGGAGCGGGAGTACGTGGGCGGCCGTGCGGTGTCGTCGCTGGTCATGCGTACGAGGGTACGGGGCCGGGTCGGCAAAGTGCGGGCACCGGCGAAAGGTAAAGGACAGGGCAACCGGCAACCAAGATGTAACCATGAACCCCCTGTTGCGCTACGCGCGTTGACCCTAGGCTGCGCCGGACCGGGCCACTTCTCAGCAGACCCACAGGGGGGTTCCATGCACGCGGAGTCCAGACCGTCCCGACGCCGTACGTACGCGCTGCTCGCGTCGGCCGCCGGGCTCGCCACCGTCGCGGCCCTGGCCGGCGCGCTGCCCGCCGACGCGCACTCCGGCAAGGGGCACGGGCACCACGGCCCCAGCCGCTACCAGGACGTCCAGCTGCTCTCCTTCAACGACCTGCACGGCAATCTGGAGCCGCCGTCCGGGTCCTCGGGCCGGGTCACCGAGACCCAGGCCGACGGGACGACGAAGACGATCGACGCCGGCGGTGTCGAGTACCTCGCGACCCACCTGCGGCAGGCCCGCAAGGGCAAGGAGTACTCCGTCACCGCCGCCGGCGGCGACATGGTGGGCGCCTCCCCGCTCATCTCCGGTCTCTTCCACGACGAGCCGACCATCGAGGCGCTCGACAAGCTCGACCTGGACGTCACGACGGTCGGCAACCACGAGTTCGACGAGGGCGCGAAGGAACTGGCCCGCCTGCAGAACGGCGGCTGCCACCCCACCGACGGCTGCTACACCGGCAAGAGGTTCAAGGGCGCCGACTTCCCGTACCTGGCGGCCAACGTCCTCGACGAGAAGACGGACAAGCCGATCCTCAAGCCCTACTGGGTCTGGCAGAAGAAGGACGTCAGGATCGGCTTCATCGGCGTGACCCTGGAGGGCACGCCCGGCATCGTCTCCGCCGACGGCGTCAAGGGCCTGGCCTTCAAGGACGAGGTCGAGACCATCAACAAGTACGCCAAGGTGCTCCAGCGCCAGGGCGTCCAGTCGATCGTGGCGCTGGTCCACGAGGGCGGCTTCCCGTCCTCGTCCAGCTACAACTACGACTGCGACTCGCCGGGCGCGGGCGACGGCATCTCCGGCCCGATCGTCGACATCGCGAAGAACGTGACCCCGGCCGTGGACGCGCTGGTCACCGGCCACACCCACACCGCGTACGTCTGCACGATCGACGACCCGGCCGGCCACCCCCGCATGGTCACCTCCGCCGCCTCCTTCGGCCGCCTCTACACCGACACCACGCTGACCTACGACCGCCGCACCGGCGACATCGCGCGTACGGCCGTGCGGTCCGCGAACCACGTGGTCACCCGGGACGTCGCCAAGGCGCCAGACATGACCGAGCTGATCAGCAGGTGGAACACCCTCGCCGCCCCGATCGGCAACCGCGCCATCGGCTACATCTCCGCCGACGTCAACAGCACCGGCACCGAGTCCCCGATGGGCGACCTGATCGCCGACGCCCAGTTCGCGTACGGCAAGGAGCTGGACCCGGAGACCGACCTCGCGCTGATGAACCCGGGCGGGGTACGGGCCGGGCTGACGTACGCGGCCAAGGGGAGCGAGGGCGACGGCGTCGTGACGTACGCCGAGGGCTTCACGGTCCAGCCGTTCGCCAACACCGTGAACCTCCAGGACTTCACCGGCGCGCAGCTCGTCCAGGTGCTCAAGGAGCAGGTGAGCGGTGCGAACGCGGCCGCCCCGAAGATCCTCCAGCCGTCCGGGGGGCTCACCTACACCCTGGACCTGACGAAGACGGGCGCGGACCGTGTCGTCACCGATTCCGTGAAGCTGAACGGCACGGCCATCGACCCGGCCGCCACCTACCGCGTCGCCACCAACTCCTTCCTCGCGGGTGGCGGCGACGGCTTCACCACCCTCGGCCAGGGCACCGGCGACCTGGTGGGCACCGACGACCTCTCCGCCCTCGCGGAGTACCTGACGGCCCACTCCTCGGCCGCGAGCCCGCTCGCGCCGCCGGCCACCAACCGGATCACGATCGTCCAGTAGTCACCCGTCTCCGCCCCACCCAGGGCCCGGTACGCACCCCCGTGCGCACCGGGCCCTCTCTGCCGCACCCGCTGGACAAAACCGGGCTGGGGGTGGGATGTGGGTGGGCTACGGCTGCCGGGCCGGGGAGCGCGGCGGCCGGGTGCTCCAGTACCGGTCGAGGACGGCGGCCAGGGCGACGCCGCAGGCGAGGGGCACGCATACCATGAGCAGGAACGGGTGGTCGGAGCGCCCCGTGGCAGCGCGCCCCATGTCGACCGCGAACATCAGGCAGAAGACCGCGATCGTGCCGTTCGCCCCCCACGTCCACGCCCTGCGCCGCACGGCCCCTCGCAGGATCCGCTCCTCGACGTCCGGGCGGCGCTCCCAGGTGAGGCTGCGCAGCGGGGCGGCGACCAGGCACAGCTCGGCGACCTCGGCGTAGGGGTCGTCGACCTGCCAGTCGTCGAGGTGCGGGAGCAGGAACCGGCGGCCCCGGAAGTCGTACAGGTAGGTGAGCCACTGCGGGGCCGCCGGCCCGGAACCGCGCGGCGCGTGCTCGACCCGGATGTCGTACACGTCGGACCAGGCCCAGTTCCGCGCCCGCACCGGCCCCTGCGCAATGATCCCGGCGGTGCTGACCCTGGTGCGCGCCCGGAAGTGCTCCAGCGAGATCCGCGCGATCGCCACGACCATCACCAGCACCATGACCGGCGGCCCCCACCGGACCCCGCCTCCGTCCCCGCCGCCGGAGACCCGACCGGTCTGGACGAACGCGTTCACCAGCAGCAGCCCCAGCAGCAGCAACTGCGAGCGCGGCTGCTTGCGCCGCATCCGGTACTCCCGCCTGACTCCACCCTCGTCCACGACCCCGAACCCCTCCCCGTACGCACCGAACGGGTGCGCGACTGGGGAGAGGATATGGCCGCCGCCTGAGGCGTCAGGAGGCGGTGGGCGTCCCGTTCCGTCCTCGCCCGAACGGGTGGCCTGGAGCCGACGGGCCCCGTGATCGGGGAGACGATCACGGGGCCGAAGCGCGGGTGAGTGCGGTGGCCACGGAGGCCGCACACTGACGGCGACGAGGGTGACCCCAGCCGGCCGGAGTCCGGGGAGCGGCCGACGGTCTCACGAGTGCCGCCCCCGACAGACGGGCTGGTCGCCGGATGCTCCGGCTGCTACGGCCGGTGGCGGTTCAACTGTTCACCGGATGTCCGGCGGAGTCGTAGGTGCCCCCGGCAGCCGTACCGTCGCCAGGGTGCCGCCGCCGTTTGCGCGGGCCAGGGTGACGTCGCCGCCTGCCTGTCGCACCGTGCGCGCCACGATCGACAGGCCCAGCCCCGAGCCGGGGAGGGCCCGTGCGCTCGGGGAGCGCCAGAAGCGGTCGAAGACGTGGGGGAGTTCGTCCTCGGGGATGCCGGGGCCGTGGTCGCGGACCGTGAGGACGCCGCGTTCCAGGGCGACCTCGATCTTGCCGCCCTCCGGGCTGAACTTCACCGCGTTGTCGAGGATGTTGACGATCGCGCGCTCCAGGGCGGAGGGCTCCGCGCGGACGAACCACGGCTGGACGTCCGCCGTGATCGTCAGCTCCGGGCCGCGCAGGCGGGCGCGGCGCAGGGCCGCCTCGACCGTGTCCTGAAGGGCCACGATCTGCACGCGCTCACCGTGCTGCCCCTCCGAGCGGGACAGCTCCTGGAGGTCACCGATCAGCGACGCCAGCTCCGTCACCTGCGCCTTCACCGAGGCGAGCAGCGCCTTGCGGTCCGCCGCGGGGATCGGGCGGCCGGTCTCCTCGCTGCGGGTGAGGAGTTCGATGTTCGTGCGGAGGGAGGTGAGCGGGGTGCGCAGTTCGTGACCGGCGTCCGCGATGAGCTGCTGCTGCAGTTCGCGGGAGCTGGCCAGGGAGCTGGTCATGCTGTTGAAGGACCGGGACAGACGCGCGATCTCGTCGTCCGACTCCTCCTCCACCGGGATCCGGACACTCAGGTCCTCGGTACGAGCGACGTGCTCGACGGCCTCGGTGAGCTTGTCGACGGGGCGGAGCCCGGCCCGCGCTACGGCGAGGCCCGCGGCGCCGGCGCCGATCACTCCTACGCCGGAGACGAGGAGGAGGATCAGGGCGAGGTCCTTGAGGGTGTCCTGGGTGCCCTTCAGAGGAACGGCTGTGACCAGTCCCACGTACGTGTCCGTGTTGGTGGGCAACACCTGGGTCATCACACGCAGCGCGTTGCCCTCGTTGTCGGTGCCGTTGCGGAAGTAGAGGGTCCGGGTGTCGCCGGCCTTGATGAGGTTCTTGTCGGACTGGCTGACCTTGACCTCGCCCGTGGCGCCGGGCAGAAGGCAGATCCTGCCGTCCAGCGTGACGGCCTGGCCGTAGTTGGTCCGGAAGCTGTTGGCGTCCTGGGGCGCTTCGGAGCATTCGGCTATGGCGTTGCTGACGATCTGGTACACCGCCGGACCGCGCTGCTGCTTCGTCAGATCGCTCTCGAGCTGGTCGTACAGCTTCCCCTGCACGATGAACCAGCAGGTCACCGAAACCGCCGCCACCGCGAACGCCACCGCCGCCGCGACCAGCATCGACAGGCGGGCACGGATCGGGAGGCTGCGGAAACGGGCGGTGAGCCTGTTCACTCGGCGCCGCCCTGGCGCAGGACGTACCCGACGCCGCGCACGGTGTGGACGAGTCGGGGCTCGCCGCCGGCCTCGGTCTTGCGGCGGAGGTACATGACGTAGACGTCGAGGGAGTTGGACGAGGGCTCGAAGTCGAAGCCCCAGACCGCCTTCAGGATCTGCTCGCGGGTGAGGACCTGGCGCGGGTGCGCCATGAACATCTCCAGCAGGGTGAACTCCGTGCGGGTCAGCTCGACCTGGCGGCCGGACCGGGTGACCTCTCGGGTCGCGAGGTCCATGCGCAGGTCGCCGAAGGTGAGCGCCTCGTCCTCCTGGACGCCGTCGGCGACCGTGGCCACGTACGAGCTGCGGCGCAGCAGGGCGCGGATGCGGGCGAAGAGTTCGTCGAGCTCGAACGGCTTGACCAGGTAGTCGTCCGCCCCCGCGTCGAGCCCGGTGACGCGGTCGCCGACCGTGTCGCGGGCCGTCAGCATCAGGATCGGGGTGGTGTCGCCGGCCCCGCGGATGCGGCGGGCGGCCGTCATGCCGTCCATCCGCGGCATCTGGATGTCGAGGACGATCAGGTCCGGCTTGTAGGCTGCCGCCTTCTCCAGCGCGTCCGCGCCGTCGACCGCGACCTCGGTCTCGTACCCCTCGAAGGCGAGGCTGCGCTGGAGGGCTTCGCGTACGGCCGGCTCGTCGTCGACGATCAGGATGCGCTGGGGTTCACGGTCGCCATCGGCGGGGCTCATCGCTCGCGATTCCTCGGGGTGTGGGGGTTCTTGGTCGGGATGCCTCTCAGCCTCGCATGTTTCCGGGCTGTCGGGTATGCACACCGGTGGGGCGATACGCCCCTAGCCGCGTACCAGGGTCATGCGGCTCAGCGGCACCTTGCGCTGGTGCGGCCGGGCCGCCGAGGTGCGCAGGCCCATCAGCTGCGGGGCCGGCACGACCTCCGGGGCACGCGGGGCCGGGGCCGGCGCCACCATGGCCTCCTCCGGGGCGCGCGGGGCCGGGGTCGGCGCGACCACGGCCTCCGTCGGCGCGTGGAACTCGTACGCCACGGCAAGGGCCAGGCTGACACCGGCCGGGCTGTCGGCGGACATCGTGTGCGAAACCTGCTTGATCATGACGTGCTCCCTACGTGCTCTTGCCGGTGGTTCAGCTGGTGGAGCCCGACCGCAGCTTGGCCAGGTCGGACTTGACGGTGTTGATCGGGATGGCGAAGCCGAGGCCGACGCTGCCCGCGTCCGAGGACGACGAGGAGTCGGAACTGGCCGAGTACATCGCGGAGTTGATGCCGACGATGTCGCCGCCGGCGTCGATCAGCGCGCCGCCGGAGTTGCCGGGGTTCAGGGACGCGTCGGTCTGGATCGCCTTGTAGGTCGTGGTGGACGAGCCGGTGTCGCCGTTGAACTGCTGGCCGCCGAAGGAGAACGGCCACCGGCCGTCGCCGCCGCCCTGCTGTTGCTGCTGGCCCTCGTCGGTGGAGACGGTGACGTCCCGGTTGAGCGCGGAGACGATGCCGCTGGTGACGGTGCCGGTCAGGCCCTCGGGTGAGCCGATCGCCACGACCGTGTCGCCGACCTGGACGCCGGCGGAGTTGCCGAGGGTGGCGGGGCTGAGACCGGAGGCGCCCTGGAGTTTCAGGAGGGCGAGGTCCTTGGAGCTGTCGGTGCCGACGACCTCGGCGGTGTACGACTTGCCGTTGCTGGTGGTGACCTTGACCGACTGGGCGCCGGAGATCACGTGGTTGTTGGTGACGATCTCGCCGCCGCTGGTGATCACGACGCCGGAGCCGGTGGAGGTGCCGTTGCTGAGGGTCGCGTTGACCTCGACGACGCTCGGGCTGACGGCGGCGGCGATGCTGGCGACGTCGCCCTTCTTGCTGGAGGGCACCACGCTGGTGGTGGTGCTGCTGGAGACGACCTCGTTCTTGCCGGTCAGCTCCTGGAAGGCGTACGCGGTGCCGCCGCCGACGGCGGCCGCGACGATCGCGACCGCGGCGAGAAGGGTTATCGGGCCCCGGGTCCGCTTCTTGGGTGCCGAGTGCGTCCCGTGCTCCGCCGGGTGCTCCGCGTCCGGGCCGACAGTGGGGAGTACGGCCGTCCCCTCGCCGTAGCCGCCGTCGACCACCGGCTGGTGGGTGGGCGGGGGCGGCCACTCCGGGTTGACGGGGGAGGAGGCGTGCTGCTGCTGGGGGTACGCGCCCTGGTAGGCGTCACCCTGGGGACCCTGCGGGTTCTCGTACTCGCCGCTGCGGCGGAAGCTCTCGGTCATGACAAGTAGCTTGTCCCGCGACCATGAGAGCCTCCTGAGTGCCCGCTGAGAACGCCGCGAGAAGCTCGTTTGCCCGATATAAGGAAGCTTCCCGCAGGTCGCGGAGGGCTCTCATGGGTCGTTAAGGAAGGTGTTACCTGTGCTTTGGGCGCGTCTGTGGCGCCGCTTGCTTCAGCGCCCCGTCAGGGGCGCGGGGAACCGCGCGGGCAACCACGACGCAGCCGCGGTCGACGAACCACCGCGCACCCGGGCCCGAACGCCTACACGCACCCGCAGGAACCCCGCACCACCAGCCGGGAAGGAAACGTCTTCAGACGCTCCCTCCGCGACCCCGCCACCCGCAGCCCGTCGTCGAGCACCAGGTCCACCGCGGCACGCGCCATCGCCGGGCGGTCCGAGGCGATCGTCGTCAGCGGGGGATCCGCCAGCGCCGCCTCCTTGATGTCGTCGAAACCGGCCACCGCCAGCTCCCCGGGCACGTCGATACGCAGCTCGCGGGCCGCCCGCAGCACACCGAGGGCCTGGTCGTCGGTGGAGCAGAAGATCGCCGGAGGACGGTCGGGGCCGGCGAGGACCTCGAGGGCGACCCGGTACGCGTCGTACCGGTTGTACGGCGCCTCGAACAGCCGGCCCTCCGTCGGCAGGCCCGCCTCGTCCATCGCCCGCTTCCAGCCCTCGACGTGGTCCGAGACCGGGTCGCCGACGGCCGGGGTGTCGGCGGTGCCGCCCATACAGGCCACGTAGTCGTAGCCGTGCTCCAGCAGATGGCGGACGGCGAGCTGCGCGCCGCCGAGGTCGTCGGTCACCACCGCCACGTCGTCGATCGCCTCGGGCCGCTCGTGCAGCAGCACCACCCGGGCGTCCCAGGCCTCGATCTCGGCGGCGGCCAGATCGTTCAGCGCGTGGGAGACCAGGATGAGGCCCGAGACCCGCATCCCGAGGAACGCGCGCAGGTAGTGCACCTCGCGCTCGCCGACGTAGTCGGTGTTGCCGACCAGCACCATCTTTCCGCGCTCGGACGCGGCCTGCTCGACCGCGTGCGCCATCTCGCCGAAGAACGGCTGGCGGGCGTCGGGAATGATGAGGCCTATGAGGTCGGTGCGCCGGGACGCCATCGCCTGGGCGACCCGGTCCGGGCGGTACCCCAGTTCCTTGATCGCGGCGAGGACACGCTCGCGCGTGGCCGGGGCGACCGGCCGGGGTCCGTTGTTGATGACATAACTGACAACGGCGGTGGAAGTCCCCGCCAGCCGCGCCACATCATCCCGAGTCACCTTGGCCACGCGCGGAGTCTACGCGGATGGACCCGCTCTGGGCAGGGCGAATCGGAGCTTCGCTTGCGTAAGCAATGCCCTGTCCGGGCGGCGGCCATGCCCCGCCCGGACGACGACTACGCCTCCGTCGGCACCTCGACCGCGTCCAGGGCCGCCGATGCGTCCGCATCCTCCGGCTTTGGCCGGTCGGCGTGCGCCTTGGCCGCGTCACCGGCCCGCTCGCCCTTCTCCGGCGTAACGAATCGATAACCGACGTTCCGGACGGTTCCGATCAAGGACTCGTGCTCCACGCCGAGCTTGGCGCGCAGCCGACGTACGTGCACGTCGACGGTCCGGGTGCCGCCGAAGTAGTCGTAGCCCCAGACCTCCTGGAGCAGCTGTGCACGAGTGAACACCCGGCCGGGGTGCTGGGCGAGGTACTTCAGCAGCTCGAACTCCTTGAACGTGAGGTCGAGGACCCGTCCCTTCAGCTTCGCGCTGTACGTCGCCTCGTCGACCGACAGGTCGCCGTTGCGGATCTCCATGGGGGAGTCGTCGGCGACGATCTGCTGCCGGCCCATGGCCAGCCGCAGCCGGGCCTCGACCTCAGCGGGACCCGCGGTGTCGAGGAGGACGTCGTCGATGCCCCAGTCGGCGGTGACGGCGGCGAGCCCGCCCTCCGTCACGACGAGGATGAGGGGACAGCCGGGGCCGGTGGAACGGAGCAGCTGGCAGAGGCTGCGGACCTGCGGGAGGTCGCGGCGTCCGTCGATCAGGATGACGTCGGCACCCGGGGTGTCGACGAGGGCGGGCCCTTCCGCCGGGGCGACCCGCACGTTGTGCAGGAGCAGGCCGAGAGCCGGCAGCACCTCCGTCGACGGCTGGAGGGCGTTGGTCAGGAGCAGCAGAGAACTCATAAGTCTGGTTCCTCCTCGGTCCCTGCGAGGACTGTGTGCAACGACACTGCGCTGCGCTCCCGATGTTCCGTACACCGCGGGTCACCTGGAGTTTCCCGCTTCGTATACAGCCCTTCCGAAAGCACAAAAGGACCCGGTGGCGGCGCTGCCCGAGTCCTCTGCCCAGCAGAATAGCCCACATGAGCATCGGTCCGGCAGGTCATGTGGCACGTTCCGCCGTTCGTCCGACATATGAGACGAGCAGAAACGCCTCTATGCGGACGTTTCTGCGCACGGTCGACGGAGTTTCCATCGATTCCGTATACGATCCCGCCTCCGTCGTATACGACGGCTCCCAGCCACTCTCCCGTGACCTGGTGTTCGTCATCGCCCACGGTTTCACGGGAGACGCGGACCGGCCACACGTACGACGGGTGGTGGCCGCCCTGACCGGTTACGCCCCGGTGGTCAGCTTCTCCTTCCGCGGCCACGGCCGGTCCACCGGCCGCACCACCGTCGGCGACCGCGAGGTCCTCGACCTGGCGGCGGCGGTGGCCTGGGCCCGCGACCTCGGCCACGCGCGCGTGGTCACCGTCGGCTTCTCGATGGGCGGCTCGGTGGTCCTGCGGCACGCCGCGCTGCACGCCGGTGTGGACGCGGTCGTCTCCGTGTCGTCCCCCGCCCGCTGGTACTACCGCGGCACCGCACCCATGCGCCGCGTCCACTGGCTGGTCACCAGGCCCGAGGGCCGGCTGGTCGGCCGCTACGGCTTCCGCACCCGGATCCACCACCGGGACTGGAACCCGGTACCGCTCTCCCCGGTGGAGGCGGTGCCGAAGATCGCGCCGACCCCGCTGCTGATCGTGCACGGCGACAGCGACGGCTACTTCCCGGTCGACCACCCCCGGATGCTGGCCGACGCCGCAGGTGGGGCCGCCGAGCTCTGGCTGGAGCCCGGCATGGGCCACGCCGAACACGCGGCGAGCGACCGGCTGCTGGCCAGGATCGGCGACTGGGCGGCCGCGCGGGCGGGCTAGCCTGGCCCAGTACACAGCCGACTGATGAACTTCCGAGCCTCCTGAGGAACCGCATGCCCAAGGTCACGGTGCGCTACTGGGCCGCCGCGAAGGCCGCGGCCGGCATCGCCGAGGAGCCGTACGACGCGGACACCCTCGCCGAGGCGCTGGCCGCGGTGCGCACGCGACACCCCGGTGAACTGGCGCGCGTCCTGCGGCGATGCTCCTTCCTCATCGACGGTGACCCCGTGGGCACGCGCGGACATGAGACGGTACGGCTGGCCGAGGGCGGCACGGTCGAGGTGCTCCCGCCGTTCGCAGGAGGGTGAGCGAGAGCGATGACCAACCAGCCGTACGAGCCGTACGAGGGCTACGACCCCTACCAGCAGCCCCCCGGGCAGCCGCAGTGGGGGTACGACGAGCAGCAGTACGCCACCCAGCAGTGGCAGGGCCAGACCTGGGAGACGCAGACGCACACCCCGGTACAGGCCGCGGCCGCCCCTGAGGCGGCCTACCTCCCGCCGCAGTCGTACGAACGCCCGTACACCGCCGAGCAGCCGCAGCCGCAGCCGCAGCCGCAGCAGCCGCCGCAGGCGTTCGCCACCCCTGCTCCCACACCTGCTCCCACCCCCGCCGAACCCGACGCCGGCTACGGCCCCGCCACCCTCGCGGGCAACGCGCGCGTCACGGACGCCCAGCGGGCCCGCCTGGAGGGCCGTTCGCCGATCATCGAGCCCGGCATGCAGCCGGCGCTGCTCACGGCACTGCTGGGCCTGCTGCTCGCGGTGGCGGCGCCGATCTCCTCGTACGCCCTCGTCGTCCCCCTGGTGGTCCTCCAGGCCGTGACGGCGGCCGGCTGGTTCCGCCTGAACGGCATGTGGCCGGCCCGGCAGGGCATCGCGCTCGCCTTCCTGGGCGGCGTCACGGCGGACGTGGCTGTCCTGGTGGCGGGCCGCGACCAGGCCCCGGCGGCGATCCTCGGCCCGCTGGGCATCTGGGTCCTGCTCACTCTCGTCCTCCAGCTCCGCTCGCACGCGGACCCCGACACCCGGATGTACGGCCTGATGGCCACCGTCGCCTCCTCCGCACTGGCGATCATCGCGACGGGCTACCTGGGCGCGGACCCCGACGCGGTGTCGGTCGGCGCGGCCGCGGTCGCGGTGGCCGTCCTGGCCCGGGCGCTGCCCCTGCCGGCCCCGGCCTCGGTGGTCGTGTCCCTGCTGGCCGCGGCCGGCGCGGGCATCGCGGTGGGCGGCATGACGGGCCTGGGCGCGAAGGGCGCCCTGATCGGAGCGGCGGCCGCGGCCTGCGCCCTCATCGGCCACCGCGCGGCGAGCTACGACTACCCGTCGAGGTTCGTCCACTTCACAGCGGGCGTCGCCCTCCCCCTGACGGCCGCGGCCCCGGTGGTGTGGATCCTCCACTGACCTTCGCCCCCCACCACCCGACTCGGCCAGCCGAGAGAAGCGAGCTGAGCTCCGTCACAAGGCGAGGCCTCTCGAACACCGGTGCTCTCCACCGACCCAAGGGGCGCGGGGAACTGCGCGCTCAGCCCCCCCGAACCTGCACCCGAACGCGGACCTGGGCCCCGTAAGGGGCGCGGGGAACTGCGCGCTCAGCCCCCCCGAACCTGCACTCGGACGCGGACCTGGGCCCCGTAAGGGGCGCGGGGAACTGCGCGCTCAGCCCCCCGAGCCCGCACCCGGAAACGGGCCGGTTCACCCCCTGATCCGGGGGTCTGGGGGCGGCAGCCCCCCGCACCACCAGCACCGCAGTGTCACAGGTGCTCGACAATTCCCCGTCGGCCCACCCCCGCGGGGTTAGCGTGGCGGCACCGACGCCAGCACCGACCCCGGGGGAAACCGACCACATGCGTGCATTGCGAATCCTTCTGATCACCCTCGTAGTCCTCGGCGTCCTCTTCGTGATCGTCGACCGCGTCGCCGTGCACTTCGCCCAGGGCGAGGCCGCAGGCAAGCTGAAGACGACGGAGAACCTCGCCAGTACCCCCGACGTCTCCATCAAGGGCTTCCCGTTCCTCACCCAGGTCGCGAGCGGCACCCTCGACGACGTGCACGTCGGCATCAAGGACTACGACGCCACCACCGGCACCACCGGCAAGACCATCCGCGTCGAGGACCTGAACGCCGACATGAAGGACGTCACCTTCACCGGCGACTACAGCTCCGCCACCGCGCAGACCGCCACCGGCACCGCGCTCATCTCCTACGCCGAGCTGCTGAAGAACGCCCGGACCGCACCCACCGACCTCGGCCTCGGCTTCACCGGCCAGGTCGTCGGCCTCTCCGACGGCGGCAACGGCAAGATCAAGGTCGCCGTCGAGGTCACCGTCCCCGGCGTCAGCGCCCACCAGAAGGTCGACGTCCTGAGCTCGGTCACTGTCAAGGACAACACCGTGCAGGTGCACGCCGACAACCTCCCCAAGCTCGGCGGTTTCAGCCTCGCCGAGGACCGCCTGCGGCAGGCCTCCGACTTCCAGCAGGCGATCAACCAGCTCCCCGGCGGCATCAAGCTGGACAAGGTGGAGGCCGAGAAGGACGGTGTGGAGATCGCGGTGAAGGGTTCGAACGTCAGGCTGGCCGGGTAGGGGGAGGCGGCACGGCGGGACCGGCGCCGGTCCAGCACACGAGACGGCTGCGTCCGTACAGTAGATGCGGTGACCGACACAGGCGCCCGCCCGCCCCGGAACCACGCCTCGGAACCCTCCACCGTCTCGCGATTCGGACGATCGCGTCTCACCATACGACATGCCGGTGACATGCCCGGTTATCCGTCCCTACGATCGAGCCCATGAAGCGTCAGGCGGATCTCACGAAGCGGCGGGCAGTCGACCTGTGCCGCGTCGCCGCCATGCTCTGTCGCCCCTTCTGACGGCGGAGGCCGCGCCGTGCCTCCGCATCCCCCTGCCCTCCCTGTCGAGGGCATCCGTGCGCTCTGACGCGCACCCACCGCACTCGCACGCCCCGCCGCACCTGCCCCGGAGGAGAAAGAGCATGAGCCGCAGCGACGTCCTGGTCGACGCCGACTGGGTCCAGGACAACCTGGACAACCCCGAGATCGCGATCGTCGAGGTGGACGAGGACACGTCCGCCTACGACAAGAACCACATCCGAGGCGCGATCCGCATCGACTGGACCAAGGACCTGCAGGACCCGGTCCGCCGCGACTTCATCGACCAGGAGGGCTTCGAGAAGCTCCTGTCGGCGAAGGGCATCGCCAACGACACGCTGGTGATCCTCTACGGCGGCAACAACAACTGGTTCGCGTCCTACGCCTACTGGTACTTCAAGCTCTACGGCCACGAGAACGTCAAGCTCCTCGACGGCGGCCGCAAGAAGTGGGAGCTGGACGCCCGCGAGCTGGTCGAGGAGGTCCCGGAGCGCACCGAGACCACCTACAAGGCCAAGCCGCAGAACACCGCCATCCGCGCCTTCCGCGACGACGTCGTGGCGGCCATCGGCTCGCAGAACCTCGTCGACGTCCGTTCCCCCGACGAGTTCTCCGGCAAGCTGCTCGCCCCGGCCCACCTGCCGCAGGAGCAGTCCCAGCGCCCCGGCCACGTGCCCTCGGCCCGCAACATCCCGTGGTCGAAGAACGCCAACGACGACGGCACCTTCAAGTCGGACGACGAGCTCAAGGAGCTCTACGCCGAGGAGCAGGTCGACCTCGCCAAGGACACCATCGCGTACTGCCGTATCGGCGAGCGCTCGGCCCTGACCTGGTTCGTCCTGCACGAGCTGCTCGGTGTCGAGAACGTCAAGAACTACGACGGCTCCTGGACCGAGTACGGCAGCCTCGTCGGCGTCCCGATCGAGCTCGGCGCCAACAAGTAAGACCCCGGCCAGACCTCAGACCGACCGTTCAAGACCTCTGGAGTATCAGCATGTGTGGAGCGAAGGCCGGCGGCCCGGACCCCTCGACGATCAAGCCCGGTGAGACCACGATCCAGGGTCAGGTGACGAAGGACGGCGAGCCCGTGGTCGGCTACGTCCGCCTCCTGGACTCGACCGGCGAGTTCACCGCGGAGGTCCCGACCTCCGCCACCGGACAGTTCCGCTTCTACGCGGCGGAGGGCACCTGGACCGTCCGCGCCCTCGTCCCCGGCGCCACCGCCGACCGCACGGTCGTCGCCCAGCAGGGCGGCCTGGCCGAGGTCGCCATCGCGGTCTGAGCACACCCGAAGGGCCGCGCCTCCCGGACCCACACTCCGGAAGGCGCGGCCCTTCACCGCTGTCGGCCCCGCGCTCATCGCCCGCGGCCGACCTACCCTGAGGCGGAGCGGCGCCCGTCGCCCGGCCCGCGCTCATCGCCCGCGGCAGACCTACTCTGGATGCTGCTGGCTCGTCGCCGTCGCGTGGCCCCTCGTGACGCGTCGCTCGTACTGCTGCGCAGGCTTCGTGACGCTGCGCCGGACTCCGTCCGTCGGCCCTGAGGCGGAGCGGCGCCCGTCGCCCGGCCCGCGCTCATCGCCCGCGGCAGACCTACTCTGGATGCTGCTGGCTCGTCGCCGTCGCGTGGCCCCTCGTGACGCGTCGCTCGTACTGCTGCGCAGGCTTCGTGACGCTGCGCCGGACTCCGTCCGTCGGCCCTGAGGCGGAGCGGCGCCCGTCGCCCGGCCCGCGCTCATCGCCCGCGGCAGACCTACTCTGGATGCTGCTGGCTCGTCGCCGGCGCGTGGCCCCTCGTGACGCGTCGCTCGTACTGCTGCGCAGGCTTCGTGACGCTGCGCCGGACTCCGTCCGTCGGCCCTGAGGCGGAGCGGCGCCCGTCGCCCGGCCCGCGCTCATCGCCCGCGGCCGACCTACTCTGGATGCATGCTGGCTCGTCGCCGTCGCGTGTACTTCGCCATGATGGGGACCTGTATCGGGCTCTTCGTCCTGGCCTGGGGAGTCGTGCGCATCTGGTCCGTCCCCGCCGCCGTGGGGATGTGCGTGGTGGCCATGGTCATCCCTCCGGTCGCCGCGATGGTCGCGAACCGTCGCGGCCCCGACGACCGCTGGTGGGACGACCCCTCCGGTGATCCGCAGTCGGACGAGTGGTGGGACGAACTGGACGGCAAGAAGCCACCGAGGTCCTAGCACCCCGAAGGGGCGCGGGGAACTGCGCGACCGGCCACGACGGCGCCGCAGCCGATGGACGGCGGCACATCCGGCGCGAGCGCCTAGTACACGAGCGCCTGCGCCCCGTCCGCCATCGCCTCCTGCACGAAGACCTGCGCGCCCGCGATCCGTACGCCCTCGATGACGTCCTTCTCCGTGATGTCCCGGCGGGCCGCGCACTGGGTACACAGCGTGAGCGTGCCGCCGGCCAGGATCGAGTCGACCAGGTCGGGGAGCGGCGCCGCGTGCGGGAGTTCGAACTCGGCGGCCCGGCCCGGCAGGGCGAACCACGCGGACTCGCCGGTCAGCCACATCGACACCTCGACGCCGCTCGCCACGGCCACCGCCGCCACCGTGAACGCCTGCGAGCACCGCTCGGGGGCGTCCGCCCCCGCCGTCACCTTGATCACCAGCTTCTTCGCCATGCCGGAAGCGTAACCACCGACCAGGACCCGCCGCGTCCGGTCAGTATCCGACGGCCTCCCGGAGGAGCAGCACCGTGCCGCGCCCGGGGCGGGGCTCCGCGTTGAGGACGAGCAGCCGGTTGACGGCGCTGGGTGACCCGTACACCTCCCGGGCGCGGGCGTCCTCCAGCGGGAGGGCGTGTTCCTCGACGCGGCGCAGCGCCGTGTTCAGGTCGGGCACCACCTTCTGCGCGCCGACGACCCAGACCGCGTGGGCGGCCCCGCCGGCGTTGGCGGGAAGCTGACTGCCGCTGCCCGAGGCGAGGACGAGCGAGCCGGTCTCGGTGACCGCGGCGACGCTGTTGAGGACGTACTCGGGGCTGGCGAGCAGTCTGCGGATCTCGTCGGCGCCGGTGGCCCGGTCGATGGCCAGGACGCGCGGCCTGACGGCGTCGTACCGGCCGCCGGTGTTGATGTCCTCGTCGATGCCGGACAGCCGGAGCGTCTCGCTGGCTCCGGTGAACACGGTGGCGCCCTCGGGGAGCAGCTCCCTGACGCGGGCGCGCGCGGCCGCGGTGCCGTCCAGGATCTCCGCGGCGAAGCCGTTGGCCCGCAGCGCGGCGGCCGTCCGCTCCAGCCGTTCGGCCGGTGCCGGGTCGGCGAAGGAGGCGGCAGGCGCCGCCCGGGGCGCCGTGCCCGCCAGCGGGGAGGTGTCGAGGTACCTGACCTCGTACACCCGTTCGGTGAACCGCCAGCCCTCCGCGGTGCGCCGGTAGCGGTCGTGGTAGACGGCGTAGTTGAGCCCCTGGCGGCCGTCGAGGGCGCGGGCGATCTCCTGGATGTAGGCGCGGCCGGTCGCGGTGTCGCCGTCGAGCCGGATCGTGCCGGGGTGCGTGTTCTGCACGAAGAAGTCCCACTGGCTCTGCAGCCGCTCGCCCCCGGCGATGATCTCCTCGCGGCCGATCTGCTCGGCGGGGATGTTGGGCATGCGCAGAGCGCCGTCCGGCGTGAACAGCGAGGCCAGGCGGGGCCGGTCGCGCATCATCGCCGCGTCGGTGAATTCGCCGCGCAGTGCCTCGATCTCGACGCGGTCCGCGATGGCCTGGAAGTCGTTCATCGAAGTCCCCTAGTCGTCATCGTCCTGTCGTCGTCGTCCTCACCGGTTACGACAACGCAGCCCCGCCGGATGTGAGGCGGCCCGCCGGCCTGACATTCCGGTGCGCTGTTCTGTCGTACCGGGTAGGGGGCACAGTCACACGGGCGAGCGAGGGAGACGGCAGGCCATGACCACCGGAGCCGAGCAGGGCGAACGGCACCAGCGGGGCGAGCAGAGCGCCCCGGGCCTCGGCGCGGTCATGAGCGAGCGCCGTCAGCTGATCAACCTCGCCTACCGGCTCCTCGGGTCCCTCGCCGACGCCGAGGACGTCGTACAGGAGGCCTACGCCCGCTGGTACGCCATGTCCGCGTCCGGGCGGCAGGCCATCGCATCGCCCGGCGCCTGGCTGACCACGGTCGCCAGCCGCATCTGCCTCAACCTGCTCGGCTCGGCGCGCGCCAGGCGGGAGACATACGTGGGCGACTGGATCCCGGAACCGCTGCCAGAGCCCACCGAGTGGAGCACCGCGCGCTCCGGCGGGGCCGACCCGGCCGACCGGATCACCCTCGACGAGTCGGTGACGATGGCCTTCCTGGTCGTCCTCGACGCGATGACCCCGGCCGAGCGCGTCGCCTTCGTCCTGCACGACGTCTTCCGCTACCCGTTCGGCGAGGTCGCCGAGATCGTCGGCCGCACCCCGGCGGCCTGCCGCCAGCTGGCCTCCTCCGCCCGCCGCCGCGTCCGCACCGCACAGGTCCCCGCGGGCCCGAACGCCGGGCAGGCCGGCATCGTCAGGCGGTTCCGGACGGCCTGGGAGGCCAAGGACATCGACGCCCTGATCGGCCTGCTCGACCCCGAGGCCACCGCGACCGCCGACGGCGGCGGGCTGGCCGTCACCCACCTGGACCCGATCGTGGGCGGGGAGCGGATCGCCCACGCCTACGCCGAGATCGCTCGCGTGGCGGGCCACCGCACGACGTTCCTGGAGTGCACGGTCAACGGCCTGCCCGGACTGGTCGCCGAGCAGGACGGCGCCGTCGCGACCGTCTTCGCGTTCGAGATCGCGGGCGACCGGATCAGGCACATCTGGGCGGTACGGAATCCCGAGAAGCTCCGTCCCTGGCGGTTCGGCCCGAACCAGCTCTGATCAGACGGTGAACGCGGTGCAGGCGCCGATGCGCCGCCCCCGAGGGGTGGGGATCCGACGGGTTCTCGGCCACAGTGGACGTACCCGGTCGAGGGGAAGCCGGGGCGCGGGGAGGGGCGACCGATGACGCAACCTGATCTGTTCGCGCTGGATGCCGTAGTGGTGGGGCAACCGAAGCGTTCGAAGTGGCGCACGTACAGGGGCCCCGCCCTGGCCGTGTCCACCGTGGAGGGGACCCCGCTCGCCGAGGTCACGGACCTCGACCACACGCACTTCCTCCTGACGAGAACGTCCGGCGAGGTCGTCTTCCGAATCGAGAAGCGTTCCTGGGTCGAGTCGTTCCAGCAGTTCGGTCCGGTGCGGTTCCACTTCGCCGACGGAGCGGACCGGGAGATCGGCACCGCCGGTGCCCGTGGACTCGTCAAGTCGCGGCAGCTGAGCCTCCGGACGGAACAAGGACGCCGACTCCTCCTCACGCGGCTGAGTGCGGCGTCGGTGGAATGGCGCCTCACGGAGGCCGACCCGGAAAGCGGCGACCCCGCGCCGGAGATCCTCGGCCGGGTCGAGGTGAGCACCGTCGACCCATGGCTCGGGTTGCAGCAGTACGTCGTCGCAATGACGCCCCGCCTGGACGCCTCCGAACGGCGGACCTTCGTCGCCTCGGTCGTCTGTCTGCACCTGATCCGCCGCCCTCCTGGCGAGGGCTCCGGGGTGGCGTGAGTGCGCCGCAGCCGGCGGACGACGGCAGGCGCCCGCCGAACGGCTCACGCCGGGGTGAGCACCGCGTAGTCCGCGAAGACGCGCCGATAGCGCATGTGCCGGGTCTCCTGCGTATGCCTGCGCTGCCACTCCTCCACCTCCGCCGGATGCCCGCACAGCCCCGATCCGGCCCCGCAGTCCTCCTCGTCCCCCGACACGCACCGCGTCTCGTACTCGGGTGCGGCGCCCGCGTCCTGCGCGATCACGTACGGCACGTACCGGAAGGCACGGCGGGTCATGGGTGCTCCGCCCGCTGGTGCTGGCGCAGCAGCACGTTCGCGTCGGTGGCCGCGCTGTGGTCGTGCGCGGCGCGGGCGGTCTGCCGCCGGCCGTCGAGGTGCGTGCACTCGGCGCAGCCGGGCACGGGCCACGGTGGCCGGCTGAGGTCCTCGGGATCCGGCGGCACGGCCCACGTACGGTCGTTCGCCGCCCGTACGCCCGCGCTGAGCCGCTCTCTGTCGGTGGCGGGCCGCAGCGTCGACGGATGGGCCTGCCACTCTCTCCCTCCCCCCACGGGACGCAGCATCGCGTACGGCCCCGACTGGTCCCGGTACTCGCCGACCTGTTCGGTGGCGGTGTCGTAGAGCAGGGTTCCGGGCTCCATGGCATTCGCTCCTTTTGTCCAACATCTATACGAAATGCGAGAGTTGGACTACTCTGCGTGTCGAGGCTGCTACGAGGATGGCCGGGAGGTGGGGTCGGCACGCCGAGAAGGACCGGTTCTTCCCCGTCTGGCGGCGCTAATTCCACAAATTCCACGGGGAGTCAGGGAGGGGCGCGGTGCCGCAGAGGCGGGTGGTGACGGGACGCAGCCAGGAGCCGAGGCAACGATTCGCGGAGGAACTGCGGCTGCTGCGGGCGGACCGGGGGGTGAGCTTGAAGGGGCTGGCCGAGGAACTGGGCTGGGACGCGTCCAACTTCGGGAAGACGGAGAGCGGGCGACCCTGGGGAGCCCGGAGGTCGTGGAGGCGCTCGATCAGTTCTATGGGACGCCTGGGCTGTTGCTGGCCTTGTGGGAGTTGGCGGTTGGGGATCCGTCGCAGTTCAAGGAGCAGTACCGGCGGTACATGGTGTTGGAGGCGAGGCGGTGAGTCCGTGGCACTACTCGTCGAGTTCACCGCCGGGTTTGCTTCAGACGGCTGGATACGCCCGTGAGGCGCTGGCCGTGGGTTGGATCGAGGGCGCAGAACTGGAGCAGCAGGTAGAAGCGCGGGTAGGGCGTGGCCAACTGCTGGAAGGCGACGATCCGCCGATGTTCCGGGTCATCCTGTCTGAGGCGGTGCTGCACACGTCGCTACGCGACTCGAGAGCGTGGCGCGAGCAATTGCAGCACCTGGCAGAAGTCACCGAGCGCCCGGACATCACGCTTCAGGTGCTGACGTTCAGTGCTGGACCGCGTGGCCTGATGAATACCTCCGTGAAGTTCCCGCGTTTGCCGGATGGCCGTACGGTCGCCTACACCGAGAACGACTTGCGCGGTGAACTGGTGGAGGAAAACGCCTCAGTTGAGCTGCTACTGCGTAGGTGCGACGCGATGCGCGACCTGGCGCTTTCACCGGCCGAGTCACGCGAGTTCATCCTGCGGACGTTGGAGGGAGTGCCGTGCGAGCCGTCGACCTGAGTGGCGTCACGTGGCGCAAGAGCCGCTACAGCAACACGAGTGGCGGCGACTGCGTCGAGGTCTCCGACGATCTCCCGGCCACCGCCTCCTGGCGCAAGAGCAGCTACAGCAACCAGGACGGGGGCCAGTGCGTCGAGGTCTCCGACGGCCTCCTACGTACCGCCGCCGACTCGCACAGGAGCAGCTACCGCAACCAGGACGGTGGCAACTTCCTCGAAGCCGCCGCCGGTCTCCCCTCCCTCGTCCCCGTCCGCGACAGCAAGGCCCCTTCGCTCGGAGCCCTCCTCTTCGCAGCCTCCGCCTGGGCGGCCTTCGTCGACGGGGTCAAGCGCTGACGCCGGACTACGGCCCAGGACGTCTACGACACCCTGGGTTGTCCGGCAACCCCGCGACGGGCCGCCTCCGGCACGTGGCCGCACTGGGCGTGATGGGACGCGAACCGTCCTTCCACGCCGCCCAACTGCCGCTGCCGACCGAGCCGTTCCGGCTGGAGCCGACCGGCCTCACCGCGGTCGGCGAGGACGCGCGCACGTGGCTGGAGATCGCCCGCGTCTTCCTCTGATCACCGGTAGGCGGCGACCGCCACCCGCACGAACGACCGCAGCAGCGGGTTCGCGTCCCCCTCGGCCCACGCCACCACCACTCGGCTCGGCGGCATGTCGGCGACCGGTACGACCGTGAGCCCGGCCCCCGGGTCATGGCCGGCCAGTGTCATGCCCACCGTGCCGTTCCAGAGCACCGCCTGGCGGCACTCCTGGACGGCTCGCACGACCGGCCCCTCCCGCGCCTCGCCGCCGTTCCAGTACGACTGCCAGAGCCGGTCGGTGCCGTCCGGGAACCGGAACCAGCGCCGCGCGGCGAGGTCGGCCAGCTCCAGGCTCTCCCGGCCGGCCAGCGGATCGTCGGCACGGAGCAGCGCCCCGACCGGATCGGCGCGCAACTCCCGAACGACCAGACCTGTTTCGTCGAACGGCGCGCGGGTGAGGGCGACGTCGACGGCACCGGCGTGCAACCCGCACGTGGGGTCCGTCAGGTCGGTCTCGCGGATGCGGATCTCGACGCCCGGGTGGCGCTCGCGGTACGCGCGGGCCAGGCGCCGTACGCCCGGATCCGTGCTGTCGCCCAGGAGGCCGACGGTGAGCACCCCGGCGCCCGCCGCCGCGGCGACCCGTACGCGCAGCCGGTCGGCCCGGTCGAGGAGCGCGCGGGCCTCGTCCAGCAGGACCGCTCCCACCGGGGTCAGGGCGACCCCCGCCGGTGACCGCTGCAACAGCAGCGCGCCGATCTCGGTCTCCAGCGCCTTGATCGCGCGGCTCAGCGGGGGCTGGCTCATGTGGAGCCGGGCGGCGGCCCGGCCGAAGTGGAGTTCCTCGGCGACCGCCACGAAGTAGCGCAGCGTGCGCAGCTCAATCCGCTCCATCGGCTCCATGCAGCAACGATACCGATCGGGTATCGGGGTGGCCGAACAGGTCTTGGACAGCCGGACCGCCGCGGCCGTCGAATCGGAGCATGACGACTCACGACAACACTCCCGCGGTATCCGTCGTCGGTCCCGGCGACGGCGAGGTGCTGATGCTCGGTACCACCCGGATGCGCGTCCTGGAGGACGGCCGTACCACCGGTCACCGCCTCGGCCTCGCCGAGTCCGTCCTCGCGCCGCACACCCCCGGCCCGCCGCAGCACCGGCACGCGCAGCACGACGAGGGGTTCTACGTCATCTCCGGCTCGGTGCGCTTCACCGTCGGGGACGAGGAGTACGACGCCAGGGCCGGAACCCTCGTCATGGTGCCGCCCGGCGCCCCGCACAGCTTCGCCAACGTCACCGGCGAACCGGCCGTCATGCTCAGCACGTTCACGCCCGACCTGTATGTGCAGTACTTCCGGGACCTGCGGGACCTGTTCGCCACCGGTGAGGCGCCGGACCCGCGGGCGAGCGCCGAGATCATGAGCCGTTACGCCACCGAGCCGGCCGGCGCCTCATGAGCGTCGCGTACTGGGCCGTGGCCGGTCTGCTCGCCCTCTTCTACCTCTACGGGGGCGGGCTGAAGGTCGTGCAGAGCAGGGAGCGGCTGCTGCCGATGATGGCGTGGGTGGACAGCACGCCGATGCCGGCCGTGCGGGCGATCGGGAGCGTCGAGATCCTCGGCGCGGCCGGCCTCGTCCTCCCGCGCCTGACCGGCGTCGCGCCCTGGCTGGGCCTGGCCGCCGCCGTCGGGTTCGTCGTGCTCCAAGTCGGCGCGATCCGGGTGCACATGCGGATGGGGGACCGCCAAGTGGGCCTCAACCTGGCGCTCTTGGCGGCGGCGGGGGCGACTGCCTGGCTCGCGGCGGTGTCCTGATCGTAATTAATCCTTGTACAACTCATTGAGCGGACCACGAGTCTCCTGTGGCACGCGGATCAGGGAATCCGTGTTCCCGTTGCGAACAGGGGGACGAAATGGACCTACCCGTACCAGAGAAACCACCGGAAACCGTTCCAGAGGCCTCTCCAGAGGCCCCTCCGGAAGCCCCTCCGGAAGCCCCTCCGAAAGTCCTGCCGGAAGCCTCGCCCGGACGTGGGCGCCGGGCGGGCCGTACCGTCGCGCTGATCGCCGGTGCCGCCGTGCTCGGGATCGTGGCCGGCACCTGCGTCGGCTACCTCGTTCAGGCCGACCGGGCGCCCACCGCCCTGCCGTCCCTCTCCCAGGCGTCGGTCGCGCAGGCGAAGGGCGCCGGTCCGGAGCCGCTGTCGGCCGCCGAGGACCGGAAGGTGAAGGTCGACGGCGACCTGCGCAAGCTGCTGCTGAAGAAGCCGAGCGGGGCGCGCAAGGGGCTGTACACGGTGGGGACCGACGGCTGGATGAGCCTGACCGAGTACGCGGAGACGTTCGACAAGCCGGCCGGCGCCTTCCGTCAACTGATCGCGGACGACGACTTCCGGCGGGCCGCCGCCACCACCTGGCGTGAGGGCAGCACCTACAGCGTCGAGATCCGCCTGGTCCAGTACCGCCAGGAGGAGACCAGCTCTGCGGCCGAGGACGCGGCGGGCGACGCGTACTACTGGGCCGACAGGGGGGCCCGGGACACCGAGAGCTGGCCGATCCCCGGCACCGGCGACGGCATGGCGTACGTCCACCACAAGCCCGAGAGCGAGTACGGCGTGAGTGTGTACTCGGCCGAGGCGCACGCGTGGCGCGGGGACATCGCCATGGAGATCTGGATCAGCGACACGAAGTCGATCTCCAGGACGAAGGTGCTGGATGTGGCGAAGCGGCAGATGGAGCGGTTGTGAGCGAGGAATCCGTCCACCCCGAACCGGCGGCGACGCCGGAGCCGACGGTCTCCGAGCCGACGGCGACCGCTGCCGAGGCCGTACCCGAGGCCGTTCCCGAGGCGCCCCTCCCTGCGGACGCCTCGGCCTCCGACCTCACCGCCCCGGCACCGCGCCCCCGGCGCCGTATCGGCCTCTTCATCACCGCCGGCGTCCTCGCCGCGGCCGTCGTCGCGGGTGTCGCCGGCACGGTCGTGACCGTGCGTGCCGCGGACCGGGACCCCGGTGCTCCCCACTGGAGCCTGCCCGAGCAGTCCAAGGGGGCGGCGGCGACGGCGCAGACCGGCCTCCAGGGCATGCTGCTGCCGTACGACGACGAGCGGTACGGGCGCGGACCGGACCTGCCCGGGTTCGGCTCGGACGTGCGGCTGACCGGCGCCCAGGCCACGGCGCTGCGCAAGGAGTCGATCAAGGACCTGCCGCGTTCGCAGCGCCAGCAGCTGGACCGGCAGATAGACAGGAACCCGGTCAAGGGCATGGTGATGCGCAGCTACGTGTACACCGCCGGGAATGAGGACGACGACTACACAATGGACGTCCAGCTGGCCCAGATGGAGAACCGGGCCACGGTCCGTACCATCGCCAACGCCGAGCGCGAGCTCTTCGACTCGCTGGCCATCTTCCGGAAGGGCCCGCAGATCGCGGGGTACAAGAACTCGACCTCGTGCTTCCTGCCGCCGGCCGAGTCGGGCGAGAAACTCGACTCGATGCTCTGCTACGGCTACGTGGGGGACGTCCTGGTCACCGCCACGGCCACCGCGGCCAAGCCGCTGGACACGAAGAGCGCGGCGGACATGCTGCACGCCCAGCTCGAACGGATCAAGGACCCGGGGGCGGCCGTATGACCACCGAGACGAACACGAACGCGGACCCGAACCCGGAGCCGGTCACGGAGCCGGTCGCGGAGCCGAGCACGGACCCGGTCACGGAGCCGAGCACGGTCCTGGTCACGGATTCGGACCCCGACCCGAACGCGAAGGCGGACTCGAACCCGGACCCGGACCCAGTCCCCGTTGCGGTCGCGGAGGTCGCGCAGCCCGTGGAACCCGTACCGCCCGTGGAACCCGTACCGCCCGTGGAACCCGTACCGCCCGTGGAGCCCGCGCCGCCCGTGAAGAAGGACCGGCGGTTGCTGCGGGCCACGCTCCGCTGGGTCGCCGCCGTCGCCGTCTTCGGCGTCGTCGGGACCGGTACGGCGTACGGCATCACGCGGCTCGACCGCACCGACGTACCCGGTCTGGCCACGCACTCCGACGGCCGCTGGACGTACCCCGTCCTGGTGAAGCCCCCGCTGCCCTCCGGCAGCCCCGGCCCGAACGACGACGCCCGCAACCTGGCCGGCACCCACTACGCCGACCTGCGGAAACTGCTCCTCCCGGCGCCGAAGGGAGCCACCGCCGACGTCTCGCTCAAGGGCACGGACGGCTGGCTGCCGACGAAGGGCTTCCTCGCCGAGTTCGCCTCCGCGGACGACCGGAAGGAGCTGGGCCAGACGCTCCTCGACAGCGGCCTGCGGCACATCACCGCCCGCGGCTGGACCACCCCCGACGGCACGCACACCCGGATCTACCTGCTCCAGTTCGACACCGCCGCGGTCGCGGAGGTGATCCTCAACGGCAAGCTCATGAGCCAGGCGGCGCCGACCTACGCGCTGCGCGACGGGGACCAGTTCGAACTCGACGGGAAGTTCCCTGACGTGGCCAGGATCGAGCACGTCCTGCTGGCGCCCTACACGGAGCTCAAGCCGTACGGCGCCCGGCAGGCCCGGCAGGCCTACCTCGCCTCCGGCGACACCGTCGGCGTGATCATCCAGTCCCGCAAGGGCGGCATGCCCGCCGTCCCCTTCGAGCAGACGGTGACCCTGCAGAGCGAGCTGCTCGGCTGACCCCGCGGGGAGCACCTCGCCAAGAGCGCCGGGCCCGGGCCGCGTAAGCTTGGGCCCGGCTCTTGTACGTACGCCCGACCTCGCTCAAGGAGCACCCGTGGAAGCCTTCTTCGAAACCCTGCTGGTCCTGGTCTGCGTCGGCGTCCTCGCCTTCGCCTGGCTGACCGTGAAGAAGCTGTACCAGGGCCAGCGCTGACCGAGTCCGAGCCCGAGTCTAGGAACCACCACCCATGATCGAGATTCCGTCCGACCTGCACAAGGACCTCGTCCCGCTCGCCTTCCTGCTCGGCAACTGGGCCGGTGCGGGTGTTCACGACTTCCCGGGCTCGGAGAAGTGCAACTTCGGCCAGGAGGTCACCTTCAGCCACGACGGACGGGACTTCCTGGAGTACCACTCCCACACCTGGGTGCTGGACCACGACGGGAACAAGGTCCGCCCGCTGGAGTCGGAGTCCGGCTTCTGGCGCATCGACGCCGACCGCAAGGTCGAGGTCACGATGGTCCGCGACGACGGCGTGATCGAGATCTGGTACGGCGAGATGGCCAACCAGAAGCCCCAGATCGACCTGGTCACCGACGCCGTCGCCCGGACCGCCGCCTCCGCCCCGTACACCGGCGGCAAGCGTCTCTACGGCTACGTCAAGAGCGACCTGATGTGGGTCGGCGAGAAGCAGACCCCCGAGGTCGAGCTGCGCCCCTACATGTCGGCGCACCTGAAGAAGGTCGTCACCCCGGAGGACGTCGAGCGCTGGGCCAAGGCCCTCCCCGACGACATGCCGGACGACGGCATCGCGTTCTTCAAGTAGTTCTGGAATTCGGAAGTAGTTCTAGACTTTCGGTGTGGTGAGCACCGACTGGAAGAGCGACCTAAGGCAGCGCGGCTACCGGCTGACGCCGCAGCGGCAACTCGTGCTCGAAGCCGTGGACACCCTTGAGCACGCGACCCCCGACGACATCCTCGGTGAAGTGAGGAAGACCGCGTCGGGGGTCAACATCTCGACGGTCTACCGGACCCTGGAGCTCCTGGAGGAGCTCGGGCTGGTCAGCCATGCCCATCTCGGGCACGGTGCGCCGACGTACCACCTCGCCGACCGGCACCACCACATCCACCTGGTCTGCCGTGACTGCGACAACGTGATCGAGGCGGACGTGGCGGTGGCCGCGGAGTTCACCGCCAAGCTGCGGCGTGACTTCGGCTTCGAGACGGACATGAAACACTTCGCGATCTTCGGGCGTTGCAAGGACTGCACGCTGAAGAGAGCCAAGGCGCCATCCGCCGCGTCCACGTCCCTCCAGAGTTCAATTACCGAGTCGTAGGCTTACGCATATGAAGAGCCCCCTGCTGTCCCTGCCCGGCGCCGTCCCCGGTGAGGGCGTGGACGAAGGCGTCGCCGCGCACTACGGCGACCTGTTCCGCGAGCAGCGCGCCCTCGCCGACGGCGCCGGTTTCGTCGACCTCTCCCACCGGGGGGTCGTCACCGTCACCGGCGAGGACCGTCTCGCCTGGCTGCACCTGCTCCTCACCCAGCACGTCAGCGAGCTGCCCGTCGGCGAGGCCACCGAGGCGCTGATCCTCTCCGCGCACGGCCACATCGAGCACGCGCTGTACCTGGTCGACGACGGTACGACCGTCTGGGCCCACGTGGAGCCCGGCACCCAGGAGGCGCTGATCGCCTACCTGGAGTCGATGAAGTTCTTCTACCGGGTGGAGGTCGCCGACCGCACCGCCGACTTCGCGGTCGTCCACCTGCCCGCCGGCTCGATCGCCGAGGCCCCGGAGGGCGCCGTCGTGCGCGAGACGGCGTACGGGCGTGATCTCTTCCTGCCCCGGGCCGACCTGGAGGCGTACGCGGGGAAGGCGGGCCCGGCTGCCGGGCTGCTCGCCTACGAGGCGCTGCGCGTCGAGCACCACCGGCCCCGGGTCGGCTTCGAGACCGACCACCGGACCATCCCGCACGAGCTGGGCTGGATCGGCACGGCGGTCCACCTCCAGAAGGGCTGCTACCGCGGCCAGGAGACCGTGGCCCGGGTACAGAACCTCGGCAAGCCGCCGCGCCGCCTGGTCTTCCTCCACCTGGACGGCAGCGACGTCCACCTGCCGCCGCACGGTACCGAGATCCGGGTGGCCGACGAGGGCGAGGACGGCCGGCGGGTCGGCGTCGTGACGACGTCGGTGCGCCACTTCGAACTGGGCCCCGTCGCCCTGGCGTTGGTCAAGCGCAACGTCCCGGCGGACGCCCGCCTGGTGGCGGGGGAGACGGCCGCGGCACAGGAAGTGATCGTCGAGCCGTAGCCCGCGGCGCCCAGCAATCCCCTCCCTTCGGGCTCTTCGAGCTTTTCGAGGCCTTGGCGGGAGGGGGAGTCACATCTCCAGCAGGACGGTGAACGGGCCGTCGTTCGTCAGCGACACCCGCATCTGTGCCCCGAACCGCCCGGTCGCCACGGTCGCCCCCAGCGACCGCAGCTGCGCGACCACCTCGTCCACCAGCGGCTCCGCCACCGCGCCGGGCGCCGCCGCGTTCCAGGTCGGCCGGCGCCCCTTGCGGGCGTCGCCGTACAGCGTGAACTGGCTGATCACGAGCAGCGGCGCGTCGGCGTCGCTGCACGACCGCTCGTCCGCCAGCATGCGGATCGACCAGAGCTTCCTGGCGAGTTGGGCCGCCTTCTCCTTGGTGTCCTCATGGGTCACCCCGACGAGCACGCACAGGCCCTCGCCCTCGATCGCGCCCACCGTCTCGCCGTCCACGACGACGCTCGCGCCGTCCACCCGCTGTACCACCGCTCGCATGCGCACCATCATGCCCGGTGCCCACATGCCCCTCACAGGGGCCCATTATTGATCCTTAACGTCCCAACTAGGGCCGTTCGGGGGCACTCGGTCACATTGCGGCCACTTGGGGTGACACCATGCTTCCACACGTCGGTCGAGGGGACGGTTGAGACGTATGAGCACACCGAGCACCGGGCGACTGAAGACGCAGGGCACGCAGAGCGTGCAGAGCCTGCCCCGGCCGCCCGCACAACGCGGCGAGGACATCCCGCTGCCCGCGGAGCCGCCGGAGCACGACCTGGCCCGCCTGAGCCTGCCCGAACTGCGCGTCCTGCGCCGGGACGCGCAACGCGACGAGGCCGACCTCAGTTACGTACGACGGCTGCTGCAGGGCCGTATCGACATCCTGCGCGCGGAACTGGCCCGCCGCTCCCCGGCGGGCGCCGCCGCCGTCGTGGACCGGCTCCCGGAGATCCTCACGGACGCCCCGGCCCGCCACCGTTCCTCGGCCCGCCACGTCACGCTGGGCACCCCGCACAACGAGGAGTACGGCAGGCTGGCGGCCGACATGCTGGCCGAGGTCGAACTCTCCGACCTGGAGGCCCGCACGGACATGGAACTGAACACGGCGATGGGCCGTTTGGTCCGCTACGAGCAGGAGGTGTCCCGGCGAAGGCAGCGCCTGCAGCGGACGGCCGACGATTCGAGCGGCGAGATCACCCGCAGGTACCGGGAGGGCGAAGCCCAGGTCGACGATCTGCTGACGTAGGGGCCTCGTCCTGGAGCGCGGCCGGCCGCGCGCTCGGCCCCCGTGCGCCCGCGGCCAAAAAATTGTCGGCAACACCCCCGAAACACACCTACCGTGCTGTCATGACTGACGCCGTCGAAGTCCGCCCCGTCACCGAACCCGAGCTCGCCGACTGGCACCGCGCCGTGTCCACCGGCTTCCTCCAGAGGCCCACCCTCTCGGCCGAGCAACTGGACGCCCGCCGCCGGCAGTTCGTGCCGGGCAGACTCCTGGGCGCCTTCGACGGCCCCCGTTGCGTCGCGACGTTCCGCTCCTTCGACCAGGAGCTGACCGCGGTCGGCGGCGGGATCCTGCCCGCCGACGCCGTCTCCAGCGTCACGGTCACCGCGACCCACCGCCGCCGCGGCCTGCTCACCCGCATGATGAGCCAGGACCTGGCCGCGGCGAAGGAGCGCGGAGACGTGGTGGCGACCCTGATCGCCGCCGAGTACCGGATCTACGGCCGCTACGGCTTCGGCCCGGCGACCACGCTCACGGAGTGGACGGTCGAGGTCCCGCGGGCCGGCCTGGACCCGCGCTGGGCGCGCCCCGAGGACGGCGGCCGGATCGACCTCGTCGACGGCGAGGACATCCGCAAGCTCGGCCCCGACCTGCACGAACGCGTCCGCCGCAGCACCCCGGGCGCGGTCAGCCGCAGCGAGTTGTGGTGGCAGTTGCGCACCGGCGCCGTCCGTTTCGAGGACGACTGGAAGGAGCCCTACTTCGCGGTGTACCGCTCGGCGGCCGGCGAGGTGGAGGGCATGGCGGCGTACGCGTCGGACGACAACTGGCAGGGCAAGCAGCCGTACAACACCGCCGACGTGCACTGGCTGCTCGGCGCGACCCCGGCGGCGGAGCGGGCGCTGTGGCACTACCTGTGCTCGATCGACTGGATCACCCGGGTGAAGAGCGGCTGGCGGTCGCCGGACGACCTGCTGCCGCACTACCTGCCCGACCCGCGGGCCGCGCGGGTCACCAACCAGGCGGACTGGCTGTGGGTGCGGATCCTGGACGTCGTACGGGCCCTGGAGGCGCGGACGTACGACAGGGCGGGGACGCTGGTCCTGGAGGTGGTGGATCGGCAGGGACTGGCCGGCGGCCGGTTCCGGCTGGACGCCTCCCCCGATGGGGCGTCCTGCACCCCGACCACCGACAGCCCCGACCTCGCCCTCGACATCGCCGAGCTGGCGAGCGTCTGGCTCGGTGACCAGTCCGTGGCGCGGTTGCACGCCCTCGGACGGGTCCAGGAAGAGCGAGTGGGCGCCGCCCGGGAGGCCGACGCCCTGCTGCGCGCGTCCGGGCGTCCTTGGTGCCCGGACATCTTCTGAGGCGCTCCTTCCTCCCGGGGACGGTGCCTGAATCACCTGTGTTCACTTGGACTGTGCTGTTGTGACTGTGCTGTGCAGTGCTGCTCATCCGTAGCGAGCTGTGAAGTTGTGGCTGTGCGGGTCTGCCTGTGTTCGGTTGTCGGTGTTCAGTTGTGACTGTGCTGCTCGTGCTGGCCGCGCGCCCCGACGGCCGGCCCAGGTGGACCGGGCTCCCGGCTCCCCTCCGGAAGGGAACCCGGATGGCCAACCGCCGAGGAAGTATGACCATGTTGCAGGAGTTGGTGACCAACTCAAAAGTACTTATCTCCACTTGGATGCGACTCATAACCACCTTCCCGTGAACTGCCGAAAGATGGCGGGAAGTTGTACTGTTTGTCCGTGGAGCCGGAACACGCCTCCGTCAATGGGCGGAAGAGGCCACAGCGGCCTCAGTCGTCACACCACGAGGTGGCCGACGAACTGCGCACCCGGATCAGGTCCGGGGTGCTGCGGCCGGGCCAGCGCATGCCCACGCAGGCCAAACTGGCCGACGAGTTCGGTGTCGAGCGCGGGGCGGTGCGGCAGGCGCTGCGCATCCTGCAGTCGGAGCACCTGCTCACCAACGTGTCGAAGGGCGCTCCGGCGACGGTGGCCCCGGGTCCGGGCCCGGTACGGTTCGCCCCGGGCCCGGAGGCGCCGCCGCAGCCGACCATGGTGGCCCTCACCCCGCGCATAGAGGCGGCCTTCGCGGCCTCGCACGTGAGGATCGACGCGCTCTGCCTGACCTCGGTCTCGCTCAACCTGGCGCTCGGCGGGCCGCTGCGGCTCATCCACGCGGGGCGGCTGGAACCGGCCAAGATCGACGTCCGGGTCCTGCTGCCGAGCCGGGACATCGATCTCGCGTTCCCGACGGCGGTGGCGGCCGACGCCTCGGCCGAGGACGCGGTGCACGACCGCTGGCTGGCCCAGCGCAACGCACAGGGCCAGGTGCTGCGGCACAACCTGCTGGCGCTGCGCGCCACGCACGGCATCGACGTGCACGTCACCTTCCGGGCGCTGCCCTTCACCCCGCCGGTCAAGCTGTACCTGCTCAACGGGGCGGAGGCGCTGTTCGCGTACTACACGCTGGGGCGCCACGAGCGGGAGATCGACCACGCGCACCTGCAGACGTACGACGCCGAGGGCACGCGGTCGATGCTCTTCGCCTTCGAACAGGGCGCGGGGCTGCGGGACACCGCGTTCGTGGACCAGTCCACACGGTGGTTCGACGCCCTGTGGGAGACGATCAGTTCGGAGCTGCACCTGACTGCCTAGGACCGCCCCTGGTTCCTACAGGGCCGGGCCGGCGAGCATCAGGGCGAGCAGGACGGCGCCGGCGGAGCTGAACGCCGGGCTCTTGGCCTTGATGCCCACGGTGAGCAACAGCAGGCCGATAATGCCGGTGGCACCGTACTTCGACTGGACCATCTGCTCGAAGCCGATGACGAAGACGGCGGAGAGGAGAGCGAGGGCGGCAGGCATGGTGGGTCCCCCATCAGTCGGGAAGCAAGGCTTCCGCCAACTCAACCAAGTTGGTGACCAACTCTGGTTAAGTTGTCCCCGGTTGGTCACTACTTATAAACAACCTTCAAACAACTCCCGGTAGATGGATCAAAGTTGTAGCGTTTGGTCGTGACTCAGGAGAACGTGGCAGTGAACGCCGGCAGCACACCTCAGGAGATCGCCGACACCCTGCGGCAGCGCATCCGCTCGGGCGACCTCAAGGCCGGCGACCGCCTGCCCACCCAGGCCGAGCTGGCCGAGGCCTTCGGCGTGGAGCGGGGGACCGTACGCCAGGCCGTGCGGGCGCTGCAGGACGACGGTTACCTCGTCGACGTCGGCAAGGGCAGCCCGCCGCGCATCGCCGAGCAGCGGCCCGTCGCGCTGGACGAGCCCCAGCCGACGATGGTCGGCCTCGGCCCCCGCATGACCGAGGCGTTCGCGGCCGACCACGTCCGTATCGACGCCGCCTGCCTGACCGCCCAGAGCCTGCTGCCGGCGCTCGCCGAGCCCCTGCGCCTGATCCACGAGGGGCGGATCCGCCCCGACCGCATCGACGTCCGCGTCCTGCTCCCCAGCCGGAACATCCCCCTCGCCTTCCCGACGGCCGTCGACGGCGACGACGACACGGTCCACAACCGCTGGCTCGGCATGCGCAACGCCCAGGGCCAGGTTCTCCAGTACAACCTCCAGGGCCTGCGCTCCACCCACAAGATCGACGTGAACGTCACCTTCCGGGCCCTGCCGTTCACCCCGCCGATCAAGCTGTACCTGCTCAACGACGCCGAGGCGCTGTTCGCGTACTACACGGTCACCCGCCGCGAGGAGCAGACGGAGGAGGGCCTGCTCGACATGTACGACGCCGTCGGCTCGGAGTCCCTCCTCTTCTCCTTCGAGAAGCGAGCCGGCCAACGGGACGCCGCGTTCGTGGAGCAATCGCAGAAGTGGTTCAACGCCCTCTGGGAAACCATCACGACGGACCTGACACTCTCTTAGTGACTTCTGATACGAGGCAGACTGAACCGGCGGCAGCCAAGAGCAGGAACACGACCGAAGAGATCGCGGAACTGGTCAGAAGCGCCAGTGTCGTCCTCTGGGACTTCGACGGGCCGATCTGCCGCCTGTTCGCGGGACACTCGGCGGCCGGAGTGGCCGGTGAACTGGTCGACTGGCTGGCGGTCCGGGGCCTGCACGGCCTGGTCACGGAGGCGGAGCGGGCCTCCCTCGACCCGCACCTCGTGCTGCGCGCCGTGGACCGCCGGCACCCCGGCAGCGACCTGGTCGCGGAGCTGGAGGAACGTCTCACCAAAGAGGAGCTGCGGGCCACGTCGACGGCGATGCCCACGGCGTTCGCGGACATCCTCATCCAGACGTGGCGGGCACGGGGCGCGCGCATGGCGGTCACCACCAACAACTCCCCCCGGGTGGTCCGCGCCTACCTCGACGACCGCGCCCTGACCTCCTGCTTCGCCCCGCACATCTACGGCCGCACCCAGGACCTGCACCGCCTCAAACCGGACCCGCACTGCCTCAACCGCGCCCTCAGCGCGATGGGCGCCGCCCCCGGCGCGGCCCTGATGATCGGCGACTCGCCGACGGACTACCAGGCGGCCCGCACGGCGGGCGTCCCCTTTCTCGGCTACGCGCGTAACGCACGGAAAGCCAAGCTCCTGACGGAGGCCGGCGCGGAGTACGTGGTGGGGTCCTTGTGGCCGCTGCTGGAGACCCTCCGGCACTAGGGGGCGCCGGGCGCAGCCGTCGGGGGGCGGTGCGCCCGTGGCGCCGGGCCGTCAGGATCCCGATCACCCCGCCGATCACACTCGACACGGAGACGGCCAGTTGCACCAGGTCGTCGATCCGCACCGTGACCCCGAATACCCGTAACTCCATGGCGCCCGCCCCCTGCACCCTCTGGTCGACCGTGCAGCACCCGGGCTCACCTGCCTGGTTGCCGGTCAATTTCAGGCATGCCCAGGCAGGTAGATCCGTTAACCGGTGCGGTCCATGACTCTTTCTGTATGGACTGTGCGTGTTTGCCGTGGAGTTGGGAGAGGAAAGTTCGCTGTATGGCGGCCAGGCAGGCGCATGACGGTGGTGGCAGGGCGTTCCGGCAGGTCTCCGAGGCGCTGCGGACCCGGATGGTGGACGGGACGTATCCGCTGGGCGCCGAACTGCCCGCGCAGGGCAAGCTGGCCAAGGAGTTCGGCGTCTCCCGTGACACCGTGCAGCGAGTGGTGCGCGAGCTGGGCAACGAGGGATGGATCGAGTCCCGCCAGGGCAGCCCGGCGCGGGTCGTCAAGATCCAGCGGGTGCAGTCCACCACGGCGAAGGCCACCAGGTCACGCCAGGCGATGACGCTGCAGCCGCTGATCAGCGAGGCGTTCGAGCAGCCCGAGGTCTCCCTGGACGTCTTCACGTTGACCTCGGAGTCCCTCGACACCCACATCCGGCTCCAGGCGGAGCGGATCCGGGCCGGTCTCATCGCGCCCAGCAGCATCGTCGTGCGGATGCTGCTGCCTGATCCCCAGCTCGACCTGCCGTACCCCGTGGTCAGGCAGGACAGGGACGATCCGCGCCTGCGGGAGCGGCTGCGCGCCATCACCGACCGGCACACGGAATCCCTGCGCACCGCACTGCGGGACCTGCAGGCCGAGAAGCTGGTGCCGTCCGTCGACGTACAGGTCAGGCATGTGCGGCTGGCTCCGGCCTTCAAGCTCTACGTCATCAACAGGACAGAGGTTCTGCACGCCCTCTACGAGGTCATCGGGCGGCCCATCATTCTGGCCACCGGCGAGGAGATCGACGCGCTCGACGTGTTGGGGCTGGGCGCAATGCTGACGCATCACGTGGAGGACGCCGACCCGGACTCGCCGGGATCGGTCTTCGTGCTGAAGATGCGGTCCTGGTTCGAGTCGGTTTGGAACCTGCTCGCCGAGTAGCGCTTCTGTCGGGTCCTGGACGGACCGAGGTGAGGACAAGCCAGGTGCGCTAGCATGCCCGCATTATCTGAGCAACCGCTCCGGTTCCTACGTATGAGAAGGTCAACCACACCGATCTCAGAACGACCTGACGCAGCGGGGCACCAGACCCACCCGTTGTGGCTACTCGATTGCGCCTCTGGTCGTGCGGACAGTTCGCCGCGTTTACCGTTTGCCGTACCTTCCAGCCAGCGCTAGCAATCCCGGAGCGGCCAGTGGGCGCATCTTCTGTTCCCTCCATGTCCTCTGGGGAACGCGCCAAACCCGGCGCAGGTCATGCGCTTTATCAGCACTTCGTGGGCCTCGCCATGCGACATGGCAAGGCCCACAGCGGGCACCACAACAGGAACTACGTCCTGCCGTTGGCCGGCTCCGTGGCGCAGCTGCTGGGCCGTGAGTCCGGCACCTCGGTGACGGTGCGCATGCGGCGTGCCGACGCGCTGCCCGTGGTGATCAGGACCTGGCAGAACGAGGCGGAGATCCTCAGGGCTGTCAGGACCGTGCTGCCGAATGTCCCGCAATGCCTCTTCGAGGGAAACGGGTTCGCCATCCACAGCTATGTGGAAGGAGTGCCGCTGTCCAGCGTCTGCGGCAACGGCAAACCCGTCGACATCCTGGTCATCGAGGAGATTGCGCAAATCCTCGCGCACATGACCCAGGTGCGCCGGGCCGCGCTGCCGGGCCTGCCGGCCTCCTGGCCCAGCAACGGCCAGGACAGCCAGGGCTTTCTGCAGACGCTGGCGCACTGCGCCGACCAGCAGATCCGGCGAGCCAACCTGTCGGTGTTCGGCGGTTTGTTCGCGGCGCTCGGTATCCCGGAGGACGCGCTCACCCGGTTCGCGGAGCGGGTGCCGGTGATGACCCGTCGGCCGTACAGCCTCCTCCACGCGGACCTGCACCGGGACAATCTGATCGTCACCTACGGCGGCCGCCCGCCGCTCATCTGTGTCGACTGGGAACTCGCCACCTACGGCGACCCCCTCCACGACCTGGCGACCCACTTGGTACGCATGCGGTACCCCGGCGATCAGTGGTCCGAGGTGATCGAGGCCTGGGTCCGGGCCATGGAGTGGACCAGACCCGGAGCCGTCAACGGCGTACACAAGGATCTGCGCCACTACGTCGCCTTCGAACAGGCGCAGTCTGTCTATCCGGACGTGATGCGGGCCGCCGCCTCCCTGGACGAATCGTTCGACCAGAAGGGACTGGACGAGGCCACGTCGGCGGTGCACAACGCGCTGGAGACGGCCCAGGTGCCCCTGCGGCTGCGGCAACTGCCCAGCGCGGCCGAGATCGAGCGCGTTCTGTTCAGGTGGCGCATTTCCCGCGGCGAGGCACACAAAGGGCTTTTCTCCAGCTTTGTCAGCGTGTCCTGGACGCCGGACAAGCGTTTTCCCGAGCATCCGGACTTTCCTTATGCGGCCGTCCAGGGTGCTCTGCATGCCGAGGGTGCCGCCCCGGCCGGCCGGGTTTTCAAGGGAACCGGACACCTGAATTCGGTGGTACGGGTTCCCGGGATCGAATTCCCTGTCGTCGTGCGGCGCAAGGTGAAAAAGGTGTTCCGCCGCGAGCGCAGTTTTCTCAGCGAGCATGCCGTGCTCAGGGCCATCGAAAGTTCGGGTGTTCCGGTGGCGGCACCGAGAGTCCTGGCCCTCGGTGAGAGCTACCCGGGGAAGTACCGGAAAGACAGCTTTGCCATTCACACCTACGAAGGGCCGTTCGACATCGACCGGCCCCCGAACCATCCGGTGCACGGACTGCTGCCACACGAGGCGGACCGGCTCGTCGACCAGCTCAGTGCGCTGAAGGGCGTCGACTACACCGGGCTCGATCCGGCCGCCGGTGAAACGAGCTACAACTTCTACAACTACTTGAGCGAACAACTCGTCCTGCTGGTGAGGCACCTGCCCAAGGAATCCCAGCAACTCGCCAGGCAACTCGGCCTGCCGGATGCCGAACGGCTGCGGCAGATCCTGGGCAGGCACCAGGTGGCTGATCGCAGTCCGATGCTCCTGCACGGTGATCTGAATCCCTGGAACCTGGTGCGCCGGGACGACGCCATGGCGCTGACCATCATCGACTGGGAGATGGCGGTCGTCGGCGACCCCCTGTACGACCTGGTCCGGCACATGCATCTCACCCCGACGCGGCCGGAGATCCGGGACCGGATGTTCCGCCGCTGGGAACGCCTGCTGCCCGAGGCCTACACCCGGGCCTGGCAGCAGGACTGGCGGGTCTACCGGTGGATCGAGATCGTCCGTTCCGCCTACGTGGACCTGGACCGGCTGGTCACCGGGGCGAGCCTGGACGCCCCCAACGTCCGCAGGGCGGTGGACTCGTACGCGATGACGCTGGCAGCGGCGATCGCCTCCCTGGGCCTGCCCGTACGGGCGGCGGCAAGTCCCCATCTTGCTCGTGCTCTTACCTAGCGGGAACATGAGTGCCTCGAAAACCCGTTTGCCCACGGGTCTGCAGGGCCGGCCGGGCAGCGCTGCGTGGAGGGGGCGTGGATGTCCGGGGGAAGCGATGGTTCTGCGGGTGAGGGCGGCACATCGCGGTTGAGGCGCTTTCAGGAACGCATTGAGCCGGTGGTGACCCGCGTCCTGCTGCTCGGCATCTTCGTCACGGGCCTCACGGCCCAGTTCGTGAAGCCGGTCGGGGACGCACTGGAGGGCAAGGCCTATCTCGGCGGCGCCCTGTTGAGCCTCGTCGGCTACGTCCTGTACGACCAGGTGAAGGAGCTGACGTCGTCGGTCCGCGCCCCGACCCGGGCGCTCGTGAACTCCAGTCAGCTGGGCAGCTTCGTGAGCGAGGCCTTCGAGGCCCGAAGAGTCGAGATCAGCTTTCTGGGCTACACGGGCGAGACGTTGTACAACACGCTCTACCACCGCTTGGAAGACCTCTTCGACCACCCCGGCCCCACCCGCAGGGTGCTGGTCCGCATGCTCGTGCCGGACTTCGGCCAGCCGATGACGGTTCCCTCCAAGGTGGGGGAGCAGGACCTGCCCGTGGACGATCCCGACTTCCGCAAGCGCATGGAGCAGCGGTGCCGCGAATACGACGGCATCCTCTCCGAGCTCGCGGAGCGGCTGACGGCCGCCGGCCGGGTGCGGGTCGAGTGCGAGTACCGGCTCTATCCCGGGATCCCGCGCGACAAGATCTGCATCTTCAACCGGCAGCAGGTGCTGCACGGTCTGTACGACCTGTCCGTGCGGATGCGGCTGCACCACCTGGGCGACGAGTACTACGACCCCAAGGGCTACCGGACCGACCTGAACGTGTGGTCCCGGGAGGGCGTCGCCGAGGCGGCGGTGGCGACCTGGACCAAGCACTTCGACGACCTGTGGAACCTCGCGAAGCTGCCGCAGTGGCGACAGGTCCCGTCCGCCTGACCCTCGCTGCGTAGGCTCGCCCCATGGGTGACATGGGCCTGCGTGAGCGCAAGAAGCGGCGGATGTACGAGGACGTGTCGGACATCGCCGTGCGGCTGTTCCTCGCGAAGGGGTTCGACGCGGTGTCGGTCGCCGAGGTGGCCGCCGCGGCCGGGATCTCCAAGCCGACGCTGTTCCGGTACTTCCCGGCCAAGGAGGACCTGGTCCTGCACCGGATCGCGGACCACGAGACGGAGGCGGCGCGGCTGGTCGCGGGGGCCGGGTCGCCGGTCGGCGTACTGCGCGCGCACTTCCTGGCCGGACTCGAACGGAACGACCCGATCACCGGGCTCAACGACCATCCCCAGGTGCTCGCCTTCCACACCCTGCTCAACAGCACCCCCACCCTGGTCGCCCGCCAGTACGCCTACCTGGAGCGGTCGGAGGCCGCGCTCGCCGAGGCCCTCGGGGGCACCCTGGAGGCCAGGCTCGCCGCCGGCCAGATCATCGCCGTACAGCGGATCCTCGCGCAGGACAACTGGCGGCGGATCGCGGCGGGGGAGCGGGTCGAGGACGTGCGGCCGGACGCCGTGCGGGCGGCGGAGCGGGCGTTCGGGCGGCTGGAGCGGGCCCTGGCGGACGCCGGCCGAGATCCGGATGATTCCCGGTAAGAAATTTAACTCAGTTACAGTATCTCCTCTACGCTGTCCCCATGCAGCAGGAACTCGACCGCGAACGCGCCTACCACGACACCTGCCGAGCCGCCCTCGCCCGCATGGTCGAGGGCGCCGCCGAGCACGTCGTCACCGGAGAGGACGTCTCCGCGTCCGGTGCCGACGCCGAAGTGCTCGGCTACCGGCTGCGCAGCCGGGCCAAGGAGATGCGCGAGCTGCCCGAGGGCCCGCTGTTCTTCGGCAAGCTGGACTTCGAGGCGGGGGAGCACGCCGGACAGAGCTACCGCATCGGCCGGCTGCGGATCAGCGAGGAGCCGACCGCACCGCCCCTCGTCGTCGACTGGCGCGCCCCCGTCTCCCGCGCCTTCTACCAGGCCGGCCCCGACGACCCGCAGGGCGTGGCCGTACGCCGGCGGTTCGGCTGGGCACCCGGCAGCCGCGGCGACTCCGCCGACCTCACGGGCCTGGAGGACGAGCGGCTCGGCGAGGGGGAGTCCGGGACCGGAACGCTGCTCACCCGCGAGATCGAACGGCCCCGCGTCGGCCCCATGCGCGACATCGCCGCCACCATCCAGCCCGACCAGGACGACCTGGTCCGGGCCGGCCTCGCCGACTCCGTCTGCGTCCAGGGCGCCCCGGGCACCGGCAAGACCGCCGTCGGCCTGCACCGCGCCGCCTACCTCCTCTACACCCACCCCGAGCGCATCCGGCGTTCCGGCCTGCTGATCCTCGGCCCCAACCGCACCTTCCTCTCCTACATCTCCGAAGTCCTCCCGGCCCTGGGCGAGACCGGCGTACGGCAGCGGACCCTGCCGGAGGAGATCGGCCGCCACCCGGTCACCGGCACCGACGCCGACCGCACCGCCGCGCTCAAGCACGACCCGCGGATGGCCGAGGTCCTGCGCCGCGCGCTCTACTCCCGCGTCCGCACCGACGCCGTCACCCCGCTGTCGCTCTCCGACGGCACGTACACCTGGCGGCTCTCCGCGGCCGCGCTGACGAGGATCGTCGCGGGCGTACGGGAGGAGGAACCGCCGTACGCCGTCGGCCGGGAACGCGTCCGCGGCCGGGCGATGCGGGCCGTACAGCTCCAGGCCGAGCGGCGGGCGGGCCCGCAGCCGGGCGTCTGGACGCGGCGGCTCGAACGCTCCCGTGCGATGAGCGCCTGCCTCGACACCGTCTGGCCGAAGGTGCGCCCGGAGGAGGTGCTGGCCGGACTCCTCACGGACGGCGAGACACTGGCGAGGGCCGCCGAGGGGTTCCTGACCCCCGGCGAACAGCGGGACCTGCTCTGGACCCGGCCGCCGCGCTCGTACAGGTCCGCCCGCTGGTCGGCCGCCGACCTGGTCCTCCTCGACGAGCTGGCAGGGCTCGTCGAACACCCCGAGGGCTACGGCCACATCGTCGTCGACGAGGCCCAGGACCTGTCCCCCATGGAGTGCAGGGCGATCGCCCGCCGCGCGGTCTTCGGCTCCCTCACCGTCCTCGGCGACCTGGCCCAGGCCACCACACCCTGGTCGGCGCGGAGCTGGGACTCCGTCCTGGGCCACCTGGGCAAGCCGGAGGCGGCCGTGGTCCCGCTCACCACCGGCTTCCGGGTGCCGGCGGCGGTCGTGGACCTGACCAACCGGCTGCTGCGGCGCCTGGGCACGGACGTACCCCCGGCCAGGTCCTACCGCGGCGACGGCGAGGTGACGATCCGTCCGGCCCGGGACGTGCCCGCGGCGACGGTCACCGCGGTGCGGGAGGCCCTGGCCCACGCGGGGTCGGTGGGGGTCGTCGCGGCGGACGCGCAGGTGACCGCCGTACGCGAGGCGCTGACCGCGGCCGGCATCGAACCGGCGGGCCCGGACGAGCTGGGCGCACGGGTGGCCGTGGTCCCGGCGAGCGTCGTCAAGGGACTGGAGTACGACCACGTGGTCGCCGTGGAACCGGCGGCGGTGGCGGAGGGGGAGGAACGCGGCCTGCACCGGTTGTACGTCGTGCTGACCCGGGCGGTGTCCCGACTGGACGTGGTGCACGCGAGACCGCTGCCGTTCTAGAGAACAGCCGTGGCAGCGCCCTGCCTTCAAGGGGCGGCGAACGGTGCGTCGAGGCGGGCACCCGAGGCCGACCGCTTGCGGCCGGCTGCGGGCGCCAGGTCATGAGTCCCGGCGCGAGCCCCTGGGCCTTCTCCGGCGCCTCGTCCTCAGGCGGGGCGCTCGGCCATGACGACCAGGCCCGGGCCGCTGAACTCGTCTGCCGGGAGCCGGAGTTCGGCGACGGGGCGTAGTCCCGCCTGCTCGATCAGGGCGACGAACTGTTCCGGCCGCCACTTGTGCGTCGTCCAGCGGACGGGCACGCCTCCGTAGGCCTCCGTGCGCACCACGTCCTCGTCGCCGACGTGCGTTCCGGTGATGAGGTGTCCGCCCGGCTTCAGAGCCCGCGCGAACAGGGCGAGGACCTGCGGGAGGACGGCGCGCGGGAGGTTGAAGAGCGACCACCACCCGAGCACGCCGCCGAGGGAGGCCTCTTCGAGGCTGAGGTCGGTGGCGGAGGAGACGCTGAAGCGGCAGTTCGGATAGAGGCGTCGGGCGTTGTCGATCATCCCGGGCGAGAGGTCGACCCCGGACACGTCGAGTCCGCGTTCGGCGAGGTAGGCGGTAACCGTTCCGGGCCCGCAGCCGACGTCGAGGACCGGTCCGAGTCCGCGCACGGTGTCGGCGAAGGCGTCGATCGACGCCTTGAGCCAGGGATGGCGGCGGATGTCGCCCATTCCGGTCGTCGCCACCATCTCGGCGTAGTTGTCGGCCACCCGGTCGTAGGACTCCCGGACCACGTCGAGATCGGCAGGCCGGTCGATTTGGTGTGCACTCATCGGCTCACCATAGGGCGGCGAGATCGCCGCGGCAGGAGGTTGATCAAACCGGCGGCCCTGTCCCAGATGTCTGTGGGCAGGGGGAGGCATTGACCTGTAGGCAGCGTGGTGGTTCACCCGCGGAGCCAGGCCGGCAGGCGTCGTGGAGTCGGTCGCCATGTGTCGGCCGGCAGGGATCGGGGAGCCGAATCGGCTTTCCTGGCTTGTCGGGCGAGTCGGTATTCGTGCGCCTCGCGGATGAGTTCATGAGAGCGGATCTGGTGCAACTCGAAGTGCATGCCGCGCGCTCCTACTGCTGGAGCGCCACGACGTCGGCGACCACGCAGCTGACGTTGTCGGGGCCGCCGGAGCCGTTGGCGAGGGCGACGAGTTCGCGGACCGCCTGCTCGGGTTCACCGATCTCGGAGAGCACCCGGTGGATCTCCTCGGTCGGCACGACGGTCGACAGGCCGTCGGAGCAGAGCAGGTAGCGGTCTTCCCGCCGGGCGTCGTGCAGACGCATGTCGGGGGTGCCGTCGGCTCCTTGGCCCAGGGCTTGTAGCAGCAGGGACCGCTGGGGGTGGGAGGCGGCTTCCTCCGGGGTGAGGCGTCCTTCGTCGACCATCGACTGCACCATGGTGTGATCGTGGGTGATCTGGAACAGCTCTCCGTCGCGCAGGAGGTAGACGCGGGAGTCGCCGATGTGGACGAGGGCCAGCTGTGAGCCGGTCCAGAGCATCGCGGTGAGTGTGGTGCCGGCCCCTTCGGGCGATGAGGCGGGTCCGGCGACGCCGTTGACGGCCTGTTTGGCCTGTTCGACGGCGTCCTCGAGGAGGTTGAGGAGACCGCCTGCCGGGATGCCGTCGGTTTCGAGGCGCTTGAGTGCGTCGACGGCGGCGGCACTTGCGGGGGCTCCTCCGCTGCCGAAGCCGTCGGCGACCGCGAGCAGGCGGGACCCCGCGTAGGCGGTGTCCTGGTTGCTCTCACGGACGAGGCCCGTGTCGGAGAGAGCGGCGTAACGGATGCCCAGGGGCGTAGCGGTCGGAGACATGGCGGGGTCCTTCCAGGACAGATGGCCGATGAGGAAGGAAGCGAGGTCTCGCCGCGCGGCGGTGTCGGCCTCGACCTGGGCCCAGAACGCGCGGACCTCCCGGGCTGCCGGTCCTGCCTCCAGCGCGCAGACGTGCTGGATGCGGGCCAGGGGCATCCCCAGGCGCCGGAGCCAGGCGACCAGCCGGGCTTGCTCCAGCTGTTCCGGGGCGTAGAGACGGTAGCCGGTCACCGGGTCGACGCGAGCGGGAGTCAGCAGACCGAGCTCGTCGTAGAGACGCAGCGCCTTCGGTGACAGCCCGGACGCCTTCGCGAACGTCCCGATAGTCAGCAACCCCATGCCCGCTCTCCTCCTCATGCCGAGCATGTCGCCCGGCCTCACCGATGCTGTGGCCTCCCCCAAGGTGAAGGTCAACCAGAGTCCTGCTTCCACTCGCTCGTCGGCTGAGTGATCGGTCAAGGACGCCGACCGTCGGTGGGTATCGATGCCTCAGGCCGTGGACGCGGTTGCGCCTCGCGGAGGGTCCAGGAGGCCTTCGGTCATGGCGGCCAAGGTGCCGGGACGACGGGCGCTGCGAGCCGGCTCGGTCGGAGTCTTCGTGATCACTGGCGGCATCGTGGTGAGATTCGGCGGTGTCGGCGATCAGCCGCCGTGAAGCCCCCACCCGTCGAGGCCGCCGTACACGTGGGCTTCAAGGCATCGAGGAGCGTCCATGCCGACAGCCTCGCCTCGGTAGAGGGCGATGAGTGAGTCCTTGCCCCGCCACCACGTGTCCGTGACGCCCTGTACTTCAGGCACCGGCTCGAAGCCGACGAGGTCCAATGACTCGACGGCCTTCCCCTTGATCCGTGTCACGGTCCTGGCCCAGCGGCCGGCATGGGCGGCGAGCGCCAAGGACTCCACCCATCCGTCCGTGCTGGCATGCAGCGGTGTCCAGCGGTAGGCATCGATCCCGAATGCGCCGTCGGAGCCGATCATGAATCCGTAGGCCATGGACACCCGACAGCTACCCGCCGGAAACGACCAGCCCTCAGCGGCCGGGCCCTCGGGGCAGTCGGCGCCCAGGATGCGCGGACCTCCCTCGTAGAACGGGGCAGACGGCAGCGCAAGGCCGCCCCAACGGTCCTGGAAGGCCGCGGCCCGGTCGCAGTCCACAGCCGGAACTCCCTGCTCGATCCACCTCTCCCGGTGCTGCCTCAGGTCCCGCCGAGGAACATGAACGCCGTTCACTTCGACGAACCTCCTGGCCCGGTCGGTCAGGCCGGCAGGCGCGACCGGGATGGGCGATGCGGAAGCGGCGGCCGTCATGGTGCCGGAGTCTAGTGGCGGGGGTCGGGCACGCTCTGGGCGTCAGTCATGGCGACCAGGTGTCATCTGTCGCGACCCGTCACGTCCACTGCTCACACGTAGTTCGCCGACCCCACGCTGTCAGAGGTGCCCGGCACTCCAGAGGTTCACCGCACTCCCCATAAAGCGCATCCCCGGGTCTCGCTGCGGAAGACGGGCCCTCCACCGAACTCGTCGCGTACGAACAGCTCGGAAGGGCGCGGCAGCGGGATCTGGTTGCCGGTGAGGTCGTGACGCGTGCCGAGGAGCGAATACGCCTCGCGCAACGCGGTCGGCAGCGCGATCCCCGGCATCTCCTCGGCTCGCGTGCCCGCGCCGTCGGCGAGCGGTTTCGCCCGCGCTGCGGCAAAGTTCCGAACGGAGGCCCAGGCTCCCGCCCTGCCGGGGGTTCCGCCGCGCAGAGCTTGAGCCACGTCGAACGCGTCAACCATGCGGTGGACCGTGCAGGCCGGCCGGCTTCGCCGGGACTCCGCCATGTCGTTTGCCAGAACCACCGGGACTCGCCACATCTACGGAGAACGGACACCGGCCGGGCCGACGGAGCGGCCATCCGGGTATGGTGCGGCACACTTTTGCAAGCAGGTGCTTGCAATTGTTAGCGACGATGAGGCAAGGTGGAGGCATGGCATCGCTGAACGTCGGCAATCTCGGTGAGTATCTGCGTGAACAGCGGCGCAACGCGCAGCTGTCACTCAGGCAGCTCGCCGATGCCGCCGGGGTGTCCAATCCGTACCTGAGCCAGATCGAGCGCGGGCTGCGCAAGCCGAGCGCGGAGGTGCTCCAGCAGGTCGCCAAGGCCCTGCGGATCTCCGCCGAGACGCTGTACGTCCGCGCCGGAATCCTCGACGCCGAGCGGGATCTGAACGAGGTGGAGACCCGTGCGGTCATCCTCGCCGACCCCACCCTCGACGAGCGGCAGAAGCAGGTGCTGCTGCAGATCTACGAGTCGTTCAGGAAAGAGAACGGTTTCGTGTCGGGCGAGGAGCGGACGGGCGGCACGGGCACCCTGGCAGTCGCCGAGGACGACGACGTCGGCAGCGACACCGACGGCAGCGACACCGAAGACAGAGAGACCGGTCCGCGGCGGACGGCCGGATGAGCCGGCCAAGCGCGCCGGCCGCCGCGCCGCGGACCACACAACCCTCAGCCGAACTTTAATACGGGAGGACCATCACCATGGCCATCACCGACGACCTGCGCAAGACCCTCAGCGACCCGACTCCGCTCTACTTCGCCGCCGGCACCGCCGACCTGGCCCTCCAGCAGGCCAAGAAGGTACCCGCCCTGGTCGAGCAGCTGCGCGCCGAGGCCCCGGCCCGCATCGAGGCGGTCCGCAAGGCCGACCCGAAGGCCGTCCAGGAGAGGGCCGCCGCCCGCGCCAAGGAGGCCGGCGTCAAGGCCAAGGAGGCGCAGGCCAGCCTTCAGACCAAGGTCAACGACTTCATCGTCTCCCTCGACGGCGACCTCAAGAAGCTCGGCGAGTCCGCCCAGGACTTCGCGCTGCGCCAGGTCGGCGTGGCGGCCGAGTACGCCGTCAAGGCCCGTGAGACCTATGAGAAGGTCGCCGAGCACGGCGAGCAGGCCGTGAAGACCTGGCGCGGCGAGGCCGCCGACGAGATCGAGGACCTGGCCATCGCCGTCGAGGGCAAGGTCGAGACGGGCACGGTCAAGGAGGGCGACAAGAAGGCGGACGAGCCCAAGGCCGCCGAGGCCAAGCCGGCCGCGGCGAAGAAGGCCCCGGCCGCCAAGAAGACCCCGGCCCCGCGCAAGGCCACCCCGGTCCGGAAGAGCACCCCGCCCGCCAAGTAACCGGCGCACGCGTCAGCGGAACGTACGGACCGGGCACCTTGAGGGTGCCCGGTCCGTTCTGCGGGTACGGTGGCCGCGTAGGGATAGGGAGAGAGCGGGTGGTGACGGCATGCTGATGCTGGGATTCGCAGGGTTCCTGGGACTGCTGAAGATCGTCCTGATGGCGCTGGCAGCGTTCGGACTGGTCGACGCCGTGTTCCGGCGCGAGGACGCCTTCCGCGCGGCCGACAAGCAGAACAAGGTGTTCTGGCTGGTCATCCTGGCCATCGCCCTGGTCGTCAGCTACCTCTTCTCGATCCTCTCCATCCTCCCGATCGCGGGTGTGGTGGCGAGCATCGTCTACCTCGTCGACGTCCGCCCCGCGGTCAAGCAGGTCTCCGGCGGTGGTGGCGGCTGGCGGGGCCGCCGAGGCGGCAGCAGCAGCGACGGCCCGTACGGCCCGTACAACGGCGGCCGCTGAGCCTTTCACGACACGCCCACCGGGGCGCCCCGTCAGGGGCTGCGGGGAACTGCGCGACCAGCCACACCGCTCCCGCACCCGGGCGACGGCAGCCCCCCGCCGACGAGCAGCCGCCCTCAAACCCCCCGGTCCAGCAGCACAACGGCCACGTCATCCGTCAGCTCGCCCCCGTTGAGCTGGCGCACCTCGTTCACCGCCGCCCGCAGCAACGCCTCCCCGGTCAGGCCGGAGGCCAACTGCCGGCGGACCATCTCGACCATCCCGTCCTGCCCCAGCCGCTCCCCGCCCGAACCCACCCGGCCCTCGATCAGGCCGTCGGTGTAGAGCATCAGGCTCCACTCGGCGCCCAGCTCCACCTGCATCCGCGGCCACCGCGCACCCTTCAGCAGCCCCAGCGCCGGGCCGTTGTTCTCGTACGGCAGCAGCTCGGCCGGCCGGCCCGGCCGGGCGACCAGCGGCGCCGGATGCCCGGCCAGGCACAGCCCGGCCCGGCGCCCGTCCGGCGCTATGTCGACGGTGCAGAGCGTCGCGAAGATCTCCTCGTCGGAGCGCTCGTGCTCCAGCACCTCCTGCAGCGTGGACAGCAGCTCGTCGCCGCACAGCCCCGCCAGGGTCAGCGCCCGCCAGGCGATCCGCAGCTCCACGCCGAGCGCGGCCTCGTCCGGGCCGTGCCCGCACACGTCACCGATCATCGCGTGCACGGTCCCGTCGGGCGTGCGCACGGTGTCGTAGAAGTCGCCGCCGAGCAGTGCGCGGGAGCGGCCGGGCCGGTACCGGGCCGCGAAGCGCAGCGAGGAGCCGTCCAGCAGCGGGGTCGGCAGCAGGCCCCGCTCCAGGCGGCGGTTCTCCTGGGCGCGCAGCCGCCCCTCCGCGAGCTTGCGCTCGGTGGTGAGGGAACGCTTGCGCTCGACGGCGTACCGGATGGCGCGGCTCAGCAGCCGTCCGTCCAGTTCGTCCCGGAAGAGGTAGTCCTGCGCGCCGACGCGCACGGCCTCGGTGCCGCGCTCGGCGTCACCGGATGCGGTGAGGGCCAGCACGGCGTGCCGGGGCGCGAGCTCAAGGACGTGCTTGAGCACGGCGAGCTCGCCCTCCGTCTCCTTGCCGCCCGGCGCCGGCAGCGCCAGGTCCAGCAGGATGCAGTGGACGTCATCGGTCAGCAGCCGCTCGGCCTCGGTGAGGTTGCGGGCGGTGCGGACGCGGATCGAGGTGCCGGACGCGTCCCGCAACTCGGGCAGGACCGGCGAACCGGACGGATCGTCCTCGATCAGCAGCAGGGTGAGAGTGGTGCCGCCGGTGTTCGGGGTGGCGGCTTCCGTGCGGTTGGCCTCTTCCTTGAGGGGGCCGCCGCCCTGTGCGGGCACGGCGGCCGGCGCCTGACCACTCTCCACGGCCGGGATCGCTCTCTGCCGCGGTACGGGTACGGGCATCGTGTTGGGTTCCTTCCCTCCCCCCGAGGGCATGGCGGGGCGAGGGACCTCGACCCACCCGACGGGGACCATAGCGGTACCGGCCGCCGCAACGGAATGGTGTGAGCCACGTCGCCCTGTCTCAGGCCACTGTCATATGCCGCGTGCCGTACCGCAGTTGGACAAGAGGGTCGTCGGGCAGGGATGACGAAGGTCACGTGCTGCCTGAGTTTGAGCGGGTGTTGCGGTGCGTCGCGTCACATGACGCAGCTCACGAAAGGGACATCATGCGTAAACCGCCCGGCGGTGCTCAGGCGTCCGGCCGTACCACCCCGAGGATCGGCATCGACCCCGCGCCGCCGATCGACACCGTCCGCCCCGGGCGCGGGGCCTGGATGATCGCGCCGTCCCCGATGTACATCGCGACATGGCTGGCGTCGTCGAAGTAGATGATCAGGTCGCCCGGGCGCATGTCCTGCACGTCGACGTGCCTGAGCTGCTTCCACTGCTCCTCGGAGGTGCGCGGGATCGGCTTTCCGGCGCTCGCCCAGGCCTGCGAGGTCAGCCCCGAGCAGTCGTAGGAGTCCGGACCCTCGGCGCCCCACACGTAGGGCTTGCCGAGCTGGGCGGTGGCGAACGCGACCGCCTTCCTGCCCGCCGCGGACGCCTTGCTGTGGATCTCGTCGAGTATCCCGGTGTCCAGCCAGGCCGTCTGCGCCTTGTAGGCGGACTGCCGCTCCAGTTCGGCGAGACGCTCCTTCTGCTTCCTCTGCAGCGTCGACTCGAGCTTCTCGGCGGCGGCGATCCGCTGCGTGATCTCCTTCTTGGCGGCGGCTTTCGCCTTGCGGCCGGCCTCCAGTCTGTTCCACTGGTCGGCCGCGTCCGCCGCGTACTGCTTCAAGTCCTGCTGGGTCTGGGTCACTTCCCTGATCAGGGCCTTGGTGGCCCGCTCGCCCTGGAGTACCCGCCCGGCCCCGTCCAGGAACTCGGAGGGGTTGTCGCTCAGCATCAGCTTGGCGGAGTCCGGCAGTCCGCCGGTGCGGTACTGGGCGGCGGCCGCCCGGCCGGCCCGCTCCTTCAGTCCGTCGAGCTTCTGCTGCCCCTTGACGATCTTCTTGGCCAGGCCGACGATCTCGGCGGACTGCTTCCGGGCCGCCTCCTCCGCGGCGTTGTACGCGTCGGTGGCGACGGCCGCGTCGTGGTAGAGCTTGTCCAGCTTCGCCTGGACGGCCTCGAGGTCCTTGTCGGGCGGGACGGTCACGGAGGCGGAAGTGGAACCGCCGGCGGCGGCCGAGGCGCCGGGGGAGGGCGTCGGTCCGGGTGCCGCGAACGCCGTGCCGGGTGCCGCGAGCACCGTCACCGCACAGACCACGGTCACCGCCGCCGCCAGGATCCCGCGCCCGCCCGGCCGGACGGTGTGCTTGTCCGGTCCCATGGCCCGACCCCCCCTCCGGAAAAACTGATTAACCGTCAGTAACTTGTGACACGTGGAGGATCGTGCCACGGCGTGCCGCAAAGCGACAGAGGTAACGGCAGGTGGGTTCCTCCCCGGTTTCCCCCCGAGCATGACGATCTCCCCGCCCTTGTGACGAACGACTCACCGAGATCGTTCCCAGGCGGCCCCGTCAGACCCTCGGTGCCAACGCCTCCCACGTCAGGGTCACTTCGCCCTGCCGCCAGCGCGCCGCCGAGTCCGTCACCGGCCAGTCGGCCGTCAGGTCCCGCACCGCCCGGACCCACCGCTGCCGGGCGCCGTAGGACGCGTAGGGCGCGGCCGCCGCCCACGCGCGGTCGAAGTCCCGCAGGAACGCGTGCACCGGCTCGCCCGGCACGTTGCGGTGGATGAGCGCCTTCGGCAGCCGTTCGGCGAGGTCGGACGGGCGTTCCAGGGAGCCGAGCCGGGTCGCGAAGGTCACCGTCCGCGGCCCCTCCGCCCCGAGCGCGACCCACACGTGCCGCCGGCCGATCTCGTCACAGGTCCCCTCGACCAGCAGCCCGTCCGGCGCCAGCCGCCCGCACAGCCGCCGCCACACCTCGGCGACCTCGCCCTCGTCGTACTGCCGCAGCACGTTGGCCGCGCGGATCAGCAACGGCCGTACGGGGACCGGGATCTCGAATCCGCCGTGCCGGAAGGCGAGCCCCTCGCGCTCGTACGGCCGGGCCGCGGCGACCCGTGCGGGATCGATCTCGACCCCGACGACACGCGCGCGTGGCGCGACGGTGCGCAGCCGCCCGAGCAGTTCGACGGCGGTCCAGGGCGCGGCACCGTAACCGAGGTCGACGGCGACCGGGTCGGCGGCGCGACGCAGCACGCCGCCGTGCGTGACGGCGATCCACCGGTCCATGCGGCGCAGCCGGTTGGGATTGGTGGTCCCGCGCGTCACGTTCCCCACGGGTCGGGAGGCGGCGCGGGCTGTCATGTCTCAAAGGGTAAACAGTGCGGCGCCCCGAGGTGAGGCGCCCCGTGAGGGGCGCGGGGAACCGCGCGACCCGCCCCCACCTCCCGGCGCCAGAACCCACCACCGAACCGCCCCCACGCATCCCACCCTCGAACGGTTGAGCGACCACAAGCAATGGGTCGGCAAAATCAACCACCCCCGGAATGGGAATCCTCCCCTCCGTGTTGCACCCCGTTGGAGGGGCACCCGATGCCTCCCAACGGCATGCCCGCCCGAGAGAGGACCGCCACGTGAGCCAGTACGTCAGCAGGCTCGGGCGTCGCTCCCCGTCGGCTGCCTCCCGGCTCCGCCGGGCCCGCCGGCCGCGCCGCGTCGCCATGCTCTCCGTGCACACCTCACCGCTCCACCAGCCCGGCACCGGAGACGCCGGCGGCATGAACGTCTACATCGTCGAACTCGCGCAGCGTCTCGCCGCGATCGACATCGACGTCGAGATCTTCACCCGGGCGACCTCCGGCGGTCTCCCGCCCACCGTCGAGCTCGCCCCCGGCGTCCTCGTCCGGCACATCGACGCCGGCCCCTACGAGGGCCTCGCCAAGGAGGACCTCCCGGCCCAGCTGTGTGCCTTCACGCACGGCGTCATGCAGGCCTGGGCCGGTCACCGCCCCGGCCACTACGACCTCGTCCACTCGCACTACTGGCTCTCCGGCCACGTCGGCTGGCTGGCGGCCCAGCGCTGGGGGGTCCCCCTGGTGCACGCGATGCACACCATGGCCAAGGTCAAGAACGCCAACCTGGCCGACGGCGACACCCCCGAGCCCGCGGCGCGGGTCATCGGCGAGACCCAGATCGTCGCCGCGGCGGACCGCCTCATCGCGAACACCTCCGAAGAGGCAGGCGAACTCGTACGCCACTACAGCGCCGACCCCGGCAAGGTCGCCGTCGTCCACCCCGGCGTGAACCTCGACCGGTTCCGCCCGGCGGACGGGCGCAGGGCGGCCCGCGCCCGCCTGGACCTCCCGCAGGACGCCCTGATCCCGCTCTTCGCGGGCCGCATCCAGCCCCTCAAGGCCCCCGACGTGCTGCTCCGCGCCGTCGCCGTGCTCCTCGACGAGCGCCCCGAGCTCCGCTCCCGGATCGTCGTGCCGATCGTCGGCGGCCCCAGCGGCAGCGGCCTGGCCAAGCCGGAGGGGCTGCAGAAGCTGGCCGCGCGGCTCGGCATCGCGGACGTCGTCCGGTTCCGCCCGCCGGTGGACCAGGAGCAGCTCGCGGACTGGTTCCGGGCGGCCTCCGTCCTGGTCATGCCGTCCTACAGCGAGTCCTTCGGCCTGGTGGCGATAGAGGCCCAGGCGGCCGGCACACCCGTCCTCGCCGCCTCGGTCGGCGGCCTGCCGGTGGCCGTGCGGGACGGCGAGACCGGCTTCCTGGTGCGCGGTCACGATCCCGCCGACTACGCGCGCGTGCTGCGCCGTCTCGCCGACGACACCTCTCTGGCGGACCGTCTCGGCAGCGCCGCCGCCCGGCACGCCCAGTCCTTCGGCTGGGACACCGCGGCCGCCGCCACCGCCGACGTCTACCTGGCCGCGACCCAGTCCCACCGCCGTCGCGTACGCTCGGCCCATGGGTGATGGTGCGCAGGAACGGCAGGCCGGCCAGGTCATCGAGGGTGTCCTGAAGGACGCCGAACTGGAGTGGGAGAGCCCGGAGTCCGGCACCTACGTCGTGCAGCTGCCCGGCACCCGCAAGCTGAGGACGACCGTCTCCCTCATCGTCGGCCGCCACTCCCTCTCCCTGAACGCCTTCGTCATCCGGCACCCGGACGAGAACGAACCGGCCGTCCACCGCTGGCTCCTGGAGCGCAACCTCAAGCTGTACGGCGTGAGTTACGCCGTCGACCGCCTCGGCGACGTCTACGTGACCGCCCGCCTCCCGCTCTCCTCCGTCACCGCCGCCGACCTCGACCGGCTCCTCGGCCAGGTCCTGGAGGCCGCGGACGGCGCCTTCAACACCCTCCTGGAGCTGGGCTTCGCCTCCGCGATCCGCAAGGAGTACGCCTGGCGGGTGTCCCGGGGCGAGTCCACGCGCAACCTCGACGCGTTCACGCACCTGATCGAACGCCCCGCTGACTGACCTCAGGTCCGTACCTGATTGAGGCCTGCACGACTCTTTCACCGCACCGGGCCGTCATGGCATGCTCACCGCCGACGCACATATGAACGTCGTTCACAACCATGAAATCCGCCATGGGAAGGACGTACGGCATGAGCACCACGCACCACCACGTGACCGCGGGTATGACCAGACGGACCCTGCTCGCCGGCGCCACGGCGGTGGCCGCGACCGCCGTGGCGGGCGGCACGGCCCACGCCTTCGGCGGCAGTGCCTCCGACGACCAGGTGCCCTCCCTGTGGCGGGAGTTCCGGCGCACCCCCTTCACCCACCCGCAGATCCCCTACGTCGGCCGGGCCGGAGCGGCCCGCATCCGGCGCCTCCCGGTCGTCGCCGACGTCCGCGCGTACGGCGCCGTCGCCGACGGCGTCACCGACTGCGCCCCCGCGATCAACCGTGCCATCGCCGCTGCCGCCAGGGCCGGCGGTGGCACGGTCACCATCCCGCCTGGCACCTTCCGCATCGACGGCCTGATCCTGGTCGGCCACGACAACGTGGTGCTGCGCGGCGCCGGCAGCGGCCGTACGACCCTGTACGCGACGAAGAACCTCACCGAGCTGATCGGCCCGTACGGCTCGCGCTACGGCGGCACGAAGTCGGCGTGGTCCTGGGCCGGCGGCCTCATCTGGCTGGCGCCGAAGGCCCGTTGGGACTCCCTGGTCGCCGCGATCAAGGCGCAGGCCTGGCCGTTCGAGGGCTGGACGGGCAACAGGCGCGACGAGTGGGAGCAGTTGACCTCCGTCGAACCGGCCCGCCAGGGCGACCGGACGGTCACCGTCACCGACCCCTCCGGCCTCCGCCCCGGCCGCCTGGTCCTGCTCCGGATCGCCGACGACACCGCCCACACCCTCCTCCAGCACATGTCCGGCGGCGGCCCGGGACCGGCGTCGTACTACTGGGAGGACAAGACCAAGCTGCTGTCGTACGTGCCCTACGAGTGGCCCGTCCGGGTCACGGCGGTGCGCGGCCGCCGGGTGACGCTGGAACGCCCGCTGCCGCTGGACCTCCGCCCGGAGTGGAACCCCCAGTTCACCACCCACGTCCGGGAGCTGACCGGCTCCGGCGTCGAGGGCCTCACCCTCGACGTGATGGAGACCCCGCAGTCCCCGCACCTCCTCGACAAGGGCTACAACGGGGTCGTCCTGCAGTGCGCGTACGACTGCTGGGTGGACGACGTCACCGTCCGCAACGTCGACAACGGCTTCGGCCTGGTCGCCGCCTCCGCCTGCACCCTGCGCCGCACCCGGGTCGGCGGCCGGGGCGAGCACCACCCCTACTTCTGCCGCGAGGGCTCGCACGACAACCTGGTCGAGGACTTCACCATTGAGGAGCGCACGGTCCCGGCCCCGTCCGACACCCAACTCCACGGCATCAACGTCGAAGGTCTGTCCTCCCACAACGTCTGGTCGCGCGGCGAGATGCAGATGGGCACCTTCGACTCCCACCGCGGCCTGCCGTTCGCCAACGTCCGCACCGACATCACCGTGAACAACAACGGCCGGCACGGCGGCGACGCCAACGCGGGACCGCTGTTCGGCGCCCGCTTCACCCACTGGAACGTTCGAGTGACCAACGGCCGCGCGGGCCTGATGCGCCTGGACGGGCTGGCCCCGTACTCCGCGACGGTCGGCCTCAACGAGGTCACCGAGTTCGACCAGATCGACGTACCGGACTTCACCGGCGACCTGCACTCCCGCCTGGAGCTGTACGGCACCCGGGACGCGGTACGGCCGCGGAACCTGTACGAGGCTCAGCGCGCGCTGCTCCGGTAGCGCCCCGGCGTCACCCCGACCAGCCGCCTGAAGTGCCGGGTGAGATGGGCCTGGTCGTAGAAGCCGGCGGCGGTGGCCGTCTCGCCGGGCGGCACGCCGTCGAGCAGCAGGCGGCGGGCCCGGCCGACCCGGCGGGACGTCAGGTACTGGTGCGGGGCGATGCCGTACGCGCCGCTGAACGCGCGTACCAGGTGGGCGGGGTGGGCGTGCAGCAGCCGGGCCGCCTCCGCCAGGCCGAGCCCGTCGGCCACCCGCTCGTCGAGGAGGTCGCGCAGGGTGCGGGCGAGGACCGGGTCAGTGGGGTCGGGGGTCACGGGCCGGGGGCGGAGCAGGTCCCGCAGCCGCTCGCCGATGAGGGTCAGCCGGCTCTCGGCCTCCAGCTCGTCGCCGGGGCGGACGAGCACGGAGTGCAGCTGGCCCACCCGCCGCCGCAGCAGGGGGTCGCGCAGGTCGGGCCCGTCGACGGCCGGCCCGATCAGGCCCGGTCCGAGGACGCTCTCGTCCAGGTAGACCACGCGCTTGCGGAAGCCGTCCGCGGTGGCGGGGGAGCCGTTGTGCGGGACGTGCGGCGGCAGCAGGGTCACGGTGTCGGCCGGGGTGCCGTGCTCGTGGCGCTCCAGGTCGTACCGCACGGCGCCGTCGTCCACGATGAGCAGCGTCCAGGCGTCGTGGACGTGCATCGGGTACGCGTACTCGGTGAAACGGGCGTGGAAGACCTCGGTGACGCCCGGGACACCGGGGCGCCAGGCGGTTACTTCCCGTGCGTCGGACTGCCGGGCGGCCATGCAAAGAACGTACAAGACGGGGGCGTGCGACGCCCGGCAGTCTCGGGGCATGAGCACTCCCCCTACGGACGCCGTCCGTTTCGACACGAAGATCGCCGTGCTGCTGCGGGACGACCTGGAGCCCTGGCAGCGGCTGAACGTGACCGCGTTCCTGGTCAGCGGCCTGGGCGCGACGCTCCCCGAGGTGGTCGGGGAGCCGTACGAGGACGCGGACGGCGTCGCGTACCTGCCGATGTTCCGGCAGCCGGTGCTGGTCTTCGAGGGTGCGAAGGAGACGCTGAAGGCCGCGCACGAGCGGGCGCTGGGCCGCGCCCTGCCGCGGGCCGTCTTCACCGCGGACCTGTTCACGACCGGTAACGACCGCGACAACCGGGCGGCGGTCCGCGCCATGCCCACGGCGGAGCTGGACCTGGTGGGGCTCTCGGTGTACGGGCCGCGGAACGCGGTGGACAAGGTGCTGAAGGGGGCGCGGATGCATCCGTGACCCGCTTCTTCGCCTGACAGGAGGAATTTCCTCCGGTGACCGGGTGATCTGATGATCGTAATTGTTGCTGCGGGGGTCGGGCGTCGCATGTGACTGTCATGCGATACATCAGATTCTGCAGTGCGGCCGCGGTTGCGGCAGCGATCGTCACGGTGCTGACGAGCGGAGGGGCGGCCGCAGCGGATCCGGACCGGGTGCCGTGCAGCGGGACGGCGCTGAGCCTTGCCATCGCCACCGCGCGGAACGGCGAGACCATTGATCTCCGCCGCGACTGCACCTACCACCTGAGCACCGCTCTGCCGGCCATCGGCAAGGACCTCACGATCCGGGGCAATGGCGCGACGATCCTCCGGGACGGGACGAGTGGCTCTGCGTTCCGGATCTTCGACATCGCCTCGAACGGCAACCTGCGTCTGCAGGACCTCACTGTCCGCGGCGGCTATCTCATCTCCGGGGACGGCGCCGGCATCCGCGTCAACGGCGGCGCGCTCAGGCTGTCGAAGGTCGATGTGGTCGACAACACCGTCGGGCAGAGCACCGCCGTGGGGGGCGGTGGCGGCATCGCGGTGGAGCCGGGCGGGTCGGCGGAGATCAGAAGCAGCTATGTGGCGTTCAACAACGCCAACAACGGCGGTGGCCTCTACACCAGGGGGACCGTGACCGTCGAGAATTCCGAGTTCGCCCGCAACCACGCCCGGTACTCCGGCGGTGGGATCTACCAGTCCGGGGACAGCATCTTCGTCGGCTCGAGTGTGATCCGGCGCAACACCGCGGCCGGGTCCTTGAACGGCGGCGGCATCTTCGTCGCCGGCAGCAACTTGACGGAGATCGTCGACAGCAAGATCACGAACAACACCGACACGGGCACCAGGGGCGGCGGGATCTACAACGCCGGGAACCTGAGGCTGGCGAAGTCCGAGGTCAGTGGCAACGTCGTCGGCGGCGTGGGGGGCCTGGGCGGCGGCATCTACAACACGGGCGGGCTCCGTCTCAAAGACACCGACGTCTTCCGCAACAGCGCGAACGGCCCCGCTGCATCGGTGGGCGGCGGCATCTACAACAACGGCGGAACTGTCACCCTCGACCACAGCAACGTCCGCAACAACGCCTCCACGGTGGCACCCGGCGGGGTCTTCAGCACCAACGACGTCTCGGTGACGGACTCGAAGGTCGTCGGCAACATCCCGACCAACTGCACCCCGAACCGGGTACCGGGCTGCACGGACTGACACCACCCGCCCGCGGCCGTGGAAAGGGCCCCGGTCCTCCGTCGTAGGAGGACCGGGGCCCGCACCGCGCTCAGGCCGCCCGCACCCCCGCGTCCGCCTCCGCATCCGCCCCGGCCGCCGCCACCGGCCGTTCCACCGGCAGCCGCCGCATCAGCAGCCCGTACCCGAGAGCCGCCGCCGTCCCCACGACCGCGCACACCCCCCACAGCCACCGCGCCCCGAACCGGTCGATGACGACGCCGGACAGCAGCGGCGCGATGAGCGCGGCGGCGGACCAGGACAGCGTGTACATCCCCTGGTACCTGCCCCTCCCGTGCACCGGCGACAGCTGTACCACCAGCCCCGTCTGGGTGGGTGCGTTGACGATCTCGGCGAGCGTCCACACGCACACGGTGAGCGCGAACACCCCGACCGAACCTGCGAACGCGGTGAGCCCGAACCCGTACCCGGCGAGCAGGGACGAGACGACGAGCAGGGACCGCGGATCCCGGTGCTGGATGACCCGGGTCACCGGAATCTGCAGCACCACGATGAGGACGCCGTTCACGGCGATGGCCATGCCGTAGTCGGCGGGCGTGAACCCGGCCTCGCCCATCGCCACCGGCAGCCCGACCGACCCCTGCTGGAAGATCAGGGCGACCAGGAACGACAGCCCGACGACGCCCATGTACCGCCCGTCGCGCACCACGGTCAGCAGACTGACCTCGCTGCCCTCGGCGACTTCGGCGGCGGCCCGCCGGGGCCGTGACTCGGGCAGCCGCAGGAAGACGAGGACGGCGCAGACGGCGGTCATCCCCGCCTCGATCAGGAACCCGGCGCGGTAGCTCACCTCGGCGATGAACCCGGCCCCCATGGACGACACGGCGAAGCCCAGGTTGATCGCCCAGTAGTTGAGCGAGAAGGCCCGCACCCGGTCCTCGGGCCGCACGATGTCGGCCATCATCGCCTGCACGGCCGGCCGGGAGGCGTTGGAGGCCACGCCGACGAGGAAGGCGACGGCGGCGATGGCGACAGGGTCCTGCACGAACCCGAGGAGCGCGACGGCCGCGGCGGTGGACCCCTGCGCGACGAGCAGGGTCGGCCGCCGTCCCAGCCGGTCGGCCATCACCCCGCCGCCCAGCGACGAGACCACCCCGCCCAGCCCGTGCAGGGAGGCGACGAGCCCGGCGTACGACGCGCTGTACCCCCGGTCGAGGGTCAGGTACAGGGCCATGAAGGTGGCCACGAAGGCGCCCAGCCGGTTGACGAGGGTGCTGGTCCACAGCCACCAGAACTCCCGGGGCAGACCGGAGACGGTCTCCCGGACGGCGCGGCGCAGGGCGGCGGACGGCATGGTTTCCCCCAGGGCAGGCGTAAGCGGTGCGGATGCGGTGCGGATGCGGTTTCTGTAAGCGCCACGGACCGCTACTGGAACTTACTTACCGACCGCTCGGCTGAGCCAGTCAATTAACAAATGCAGTCAACTGTCCGCCCCCTGGGACGCCCCGCGGCCGCCCGCCCGCCGCCCCGAATCCGTGGATTACGCTCTGTCCCATGGCCGACGCACCGTACAAGCTGATCCTCCTCCGTCACGGCGAGAGCGAGTGGAACGCGAAGAACCTGTTCACCGGCTGGGTGGACGTCAACCTCAACGAGAAGGGCGAGAAGGAGGCAGTCCGCGGCGGTGAACTCCTCAAGGACGCCGACCTGCTCCCCGACGTGGTCCACACGTCCCTCCAGAAGCGGGCGATCCGCACGGCGCAGCTCGCCCTCGAAGCCGCCGACCGCCACTGGATCCCGGTCCACCGCAGCTGGCGCCTGAACGAGCGCCACTACGGCGCCCTCCAGGGCAAGGACAAGGCGGCGACGCTGGCCGAGTTCGGCGAGGAGCAGTTCATGCTCTGGCGCCGCTCGTACGACACCCCGCCCCCGCCGCTCCCGGACGACTCGGAGTTCTCCCAGGCCTCCGACCCGCGCTACGCCTCCATCCCCCCGGAGCTGCGCCCCCGCACGGAGTGCCTCAAGGACGTCGTCGTCCGCATGCTGCCCTACTGGTACGACGGCATCGTCCCCGACCTCCTGGCCGGCCGCACGGTCCTCGTCGCCGCCCACGGCAACAGCCTGCGCGCCCTGGTCAAGCACCTCGACGGCATCTCGGACGCCGACATCGCCGGCCTCAACATCCCCACGGGCATCCCCCTCGCCTACGAACTCGACGCCGACTTCAAGCCGATCACCCCGGGCGGCCAGTACCTCGACCCGGACGCGGCAGCGGCCGCCATCGAGGCGGTCAAGAACCAGGGCAAGAAGAAGTAACGCGACACCGGCAAGCCCCCGCCCCGCGAGTTTTTTGCGGGGCGGGGGCTTTTGGTGGGCCGGGCCGCTTCGCTGTTCCTCACCGGTTGCGTGGCTCGGCGCCCACAGCGGGGAATCCGCACGCAGCTTGTTGTGACCTTCGGCGAGCTGGCCGTCACCTGTGCCGAGGACAATCTTGTCATGAACCTGGCTTTCATTGGCTCGCACGGCGTATGGGGTCGTGATCGCCCGCGCCGAGGCAGCTCCCGCCCTGAATCGCTCCGCCGGCGTTCGGGGGCCGCTCGGCGGTTGGGCTCCCCGTATGAACCGAGACATTCGTTCGGACGCAGCTGCGGCAGGTTCCTTCGCGCTCGTCCCTCCTCGCGGCTTCAGTGATCCCGTCTTATCGGATGATCCGTGGCCGATGTCCGGCTGGCCGGGCCGCTTCCCAGCAATCGGCCCCCTTCGGGAGGTTCAGTGAAATCGTCAAGGTGGTGGGCCGGCGTCGTCTCCGCGGTCAGCCTGTCCGGTTTCCTCGTCATGGGCGCTTCAGTCTCGTCGTCCGCGACCGCTGCCGACCGCGACGGCCGGGCGGCAGCCGTTCGGCAGGCCCGGCCGGACACGTCGGCACCCGCACCGGTCGGACCTCTTGCGCAGCCCGGCGGCGGGCAAACCGGGCCCGGTGAGCCACGCGCATGCAGGGGGCTGGTGCCCTACCCCATCCCCGCGGCCTACCGCCCGTACTACTTCTGCGGCGACTGGCGGCTCGGCCCCAGTCGGTTGCCGACCGGCGGGCCGGTGGGAGCCATCGTCAAGGGCTACAACCGGCTCGGCGGCCTCACCGCCGTGGGGTTCCTGGACCGCTGGTGGAATCCGACCGCCGATTCGGGCCAGGGCGACTGGCGCTATCCGCCGGACGACGGCTTCGCGCACAACGCCCAGGGCGCCGTCATCGCGGCGCCGTTGGTGCTGCACGCGAACCAGAGCCTGATGCTCGACCGCTTCGGCGCCGAGGCGGGCCGGTTCCTCGCCCCGGCAGGCACGAAATACGGGCTGAGGGCGCTCCCGCCGTCCAGCCTCAACACCATCGACCCTCGCTACCCCTACGACTACCACCTGTACCGGCTGGCCAAGGACGTCACCGTGTGCGCGGGACCGCAGGCCCCGGCGTTCGAGCAACCGGGCACGGGCACCCAGTACGTGACCTCGAGCTCGTTCTGCCCGAGCATTCCCCGCACCAACGTGGCCGACCTGGTGAACAACGGCACCCTCGTGCGGCTGAAGACCACGTATCCGTCCCGGTCATGACCGTGTGGCCCGTGGTGGGAGACTGGCTCCATGAACCGGTTCGAGCTGTGCCGCGCTCTTCGGTCGGCCGGCGTCCCGGAGGCGTACTACGAGATCCAGGGCTGTCCCCACGGGCCTCACATGACCGATCGCTACTTCCTTGAGGAGCGCGGCGGCCTGTGGGCCGTGGGTGTCCATGAGCGCGGCACGCGCGAGGTGTGGGAACGGTTCACGGACGAGGACCAGGCGTGCCGCTGGCTCCACGACCGCCTGACCGACGAGGGACCTCCGCCCGAGCCACCCACTCCCGAGGAGACGGATCAGCTCCTGCACGGCGGTGAAGGCGTCCAACGGCGGGCCCGCGAAACACTGGACCAGGCCCTGGCCGAGGCCCGCGGCCGGACCACAGAAGAGCCTCGCCCCGACGACGGTCGTACGCAACCCCCGTCGGCGGGATGACCCGGCGCCCGGCCTCGCCCCGGTGACGAAGAACTCGGGGGAGGCGGCCGAGGTGTTCACGGGTGTGCCGACGCCCGAACAGCCGGACTTCCTCGGCCCGTCCGCAGACGGGGTCTGGCCCAGCCCGAGGCCCCAGGCAGAGCCGAGCAGACGCGGCCCATGGCGTCCAGGTCGTTCGTACAGTGGCGTTCTCCACCTGGACGCCATGAACCCGCCCGCTCCATGGTGTGTGGGGCGATGGCAGAGGGGATCGGAGCCGGCGAGAGTGGTGGGTTGAGGATGTCAACGTCCAGCGTCGATGTCGCCGGGCGCCGAAGGTACAGCGGATGAATTTCTCGCGCTCCGCCACACTCCTATGAGCCCGCCCAGGGCAGGACCGCACCACACGGCAACCAAGACCGGGAGTGGCACGCCGATGGCCCCGCCAACCACCACAGCCAGCAGCACGCCCAGCAACAGGGCTTGCGAAACCAGGTAGGCCGCCACCTTCTGCCGCACGCTCCAGTTCCACGTGCGCTCGATGAGCCGCCGACCCATAGTCCCCCCTGCCCGAGGATCAGCCGATCCGGAGTCTACGGCTCCCGATGGTGCCCTGTGCCCTGCCGTCCACAGCGCGGCAGTCGTCCGATCACAGCTCCAATACACAGCGTCGCGCACTAGCCTGACATTAGGCCAGCTATCACGGAGGAGATGGGTGGTTCCATGACAGCTGAAGTCTCACCAGGCGACTGTTTCGTTTGCCGGAAGCACCGTGACGACTCGCTGATGCCTGGAGGGGCGGTATGGATGGACGACCTCGTGGTTGTCTCACATCTGTCGCCGCGAGCTCCCGGTGGCGCGGACTCGGTTTACCTCGGCCATCTTCTGGTGGAACCCCGCCGACATGCTCCAGGGCTTGCTGATCTCAACGACGCGGAGGCCCGGCGTGTGGGCTTCTGGTGCACCCGAGCCGCTGCCGCGCTGCGTGAAGCCGGCGGTGCCGAGCACGTATACGCCGCCGTCATTGGCGATAACCTTCCCCATCTGCACGTCCACCTCCTGCCCCGATACCCCGGGACTCCCCGTGACTACTGGTGGCAACGAGTCGACGAGTGGCCAGACGCACCTCGAGGTGGGGAAGGCGAGGCCGCGGCGATGGTCGAACGACTGCGTTTGATAAGCAACGAAGTACCGCAACCACTATGACTGCAGCCACGGTGGCGACCCGGGGTGACTGTGGCGTGGTCGAAGGCTCCGATGGACGCAAAATTCCAGCAGCGTGTCGGATACATCGGCCTCCAAGCGTGGTTCGCCGAATTCGCCTCGGACCAAACCCCCAAGCCCGTGGTTACGACAAGTCGTCAACGACAACACTGACGGCAGTGAGCGTGGACGACCGGTACCTGCACGGGTGCGACGTCAAGGCCCACCACCCCGACATCCTGGAAGCCCAACGTCGCGCAACGCGCCCGCATGCGCGGCGAAAAGGGCCTCCGGTGGCCGAAAGCTCGAGACGTGACCTGCCCTGGCAATCCGTGCGGTCAGAGGACCAATGATGTATACAACGCATGAAATATGTCGCGGAGTTCGGCGACGTCGATGGGATTGATCTCCATCTGCAGGTGACACACGCCGTCGTCACCGTTGGGAGTCAGACGCACGAAGAAGGCAAACCTGTCCCCGACAGGTTCGGCGCTCAGCACCAGCGGATTATTGCGACCAGGAGTCACGGCCGCCGAGAATCGAGAGCCCGAAGGGGCGCGCAAGTGGGAGAGCATCCGCGTAGCGAAGTCCGCGGCCTCCTTCCTGGTGAGGGAGGCGGTGTAGTCGGCCGACAACGATGAGCACCAATCGGCGGTAACCCGCCAGCTGTCCTCGCCGGCCTGTACCAGCTCCAGCCATGCTCCATTGCTGCCGAGGCGTGTCTGTGGCATTTCCATGGTCACGCCCTCCGGCCCTCGTACCCTGGGCCCGCGATCTTACAGAGACGGCTTCCGCCGGTAACCCGCCGCGCCCCCAACCCGGCGCAACCTATGCGGTCACAGCTCAACCACGGCGCCGCCAACGAAGGGTGGGACATGGAAGAGGGGTGCACCACCGCGCAGCGGCGATGGCGTCCCGCCGAGTGGTGTAGCCGATCAAGCTGGCGGAATCCCCAGGTCGCGGCCCGAGCCGTCCTCGCCAGAGGCCCTGTTGAGGCTCGCCGGGCCGGGACACGAGCCCACCGCTCCTGAGCAGCGAAACCCCAGGTCATCAAGATCCCCGACAGGACCCAGGGCGAGAAGGGGTAAGCCGACGCCGGTCGAGCCCCCGGTCTGCTGTTTCCCGGCAGGGTGGGGGCTTTTTGGCGGACTGAGGAACACGCCAGATGGTGACCCTCCGTGGATGGAGAGTGCACGCTTCGTAATATGAGCGAATGATCAGGTTCGTTGGGCGGCGCTCGGGGCGGCGGGGTGCGTGGCGAGGGCCGGGGCGTCGGTGGCGGCTGTTCGTCGTCGGGCTGGTCGGGAGCGGTGTGGTGGCCGGCGCGGTGTTCGCTTTCGCGTTCCGCGCCGAGGGCGGCGCGGGCTCGGACTCCGGCGGCGGTGCCCGGCTCCCCCTACGCGCGACCAGGGCGGCGGCGCCGTCCGGGGCGGCGGCGCCGCCGCGTCCGGTCGGGAACGTGCGGATCTCCGCCGTGGGAGACATCGTCATGGGCTCGTTGCCGGACGACCTGCCGCCGGACGACGGCGTCTCGTTCTTCGACCCCGTCGAGGACCTGCTCACCGGCGATGTGGTGCTCGGGAACCTGGAGGGCACGCTCACCACCGGCGGTGACAGCAAGTGCGACCACATCGACGGCCCGAACTGCTTCGCCTTCCACGCCCCGCCGTCCTACGGCGGCCTGCTCAGGAAGGCCGGGTTCACGGTCCTGAACACGGCGAACAACCACATCGACGACTTCGGGGCGGAAGGGCGGCGCCAGACGTTCGCCGCGCTGCGCTCCGCGAACCTGCCGTACGCCGGCCGGCTGGGCCAGATCACCGTGCAGCGGGTACGCGGCATCAGGGTCGCGGTGCTCGGGTTCGCTCCCGACCGAGGGGCGAACGACCTCACGGACATCCCCGCGGCACGCCAACTCACCGCCCGCGCCGCGGCAATGGCGGACATCGTGATCGTCGTCATGCACGCCGGTGCGGAAGGCTCGGACCGCACCCACGTGGAACCCGGCACCGAGTACTTCCTCGGCGAGGACCGCGGCGACAGCTACCGCTTCAGCCGTGCGGTGATCGACGCCGGAGCCGACCTCGTGGTGGGCAGCGGCCCGCACGTCATGCGGGGGATGGAGTTCTACAAGGGCCGCCTGATCGCCTATAGCCTGGGCAACTTCTCCGGCTACAAGGTGCTCGGCCTCGGCGGCACCCTCTCGACCAGCGGAGTGCTGCAGGTCACCCTCGGCTCCGACGGCACCTACCTGTCCGGGCGGCTGCGCCCGACCCTGATCGTGGCGCCCGGTACGCCGGAACCGGGCGGCGATGCGATCGACCTCGTCTCCACCATGTCGGAGGAGGACTTCGGCCCGCACGCCGCCCGGATCTCGGCGGACGGCACGATCCGGCGCCCGTAGCCGGCCGCGGCCGTGGAGTGCGGTCAGCCCCAGAGGATGCCCGTGAGCGGGCCCCCGTGAACCTGGCCCGGTGCCGTGTTCGGCATCTGCGGCATCTGCGGCAACTGTGGCATCTGCGGTGCCTGCGGCGCCTGTGGCATCTGCGGCATCTGCGGCATCTGCGGCATCTGCGGTGCCTGCGGTGCCTGCGGTGCGACGTTCACCGAGGTGCCGGGCTGGTTCGCCGTGCCCCCCGTGGCCTGCTGTCCGCCTCCGCCGGCCCACAGCTGCTCGACACGCGAGCGCTCGGTGGCGTTCGGGTAGCGGTTGGTGCAGGACGGGCCGGGGCCGCCGCCCGACATCAGCTCAGTGCACGGCCCGCTGTAGTCGTCCGGCAGACCCAGCACGTGGCCGGTCTCGTGGGCGACGACGCGGACCGAGTCGTACTGCCGGGCCTGGGTGTAGTCGATGAAGATGTAGCCGCTTCCGTGGCCGTTGGTCGAGGCGTAGGACCCGCGCGAGCCGTTGCCCTCGCGGTAGGAGAAGTCGGCGTTGCTCGAAGAGGACTCCTTGAGCTTGACGTCGGACTCGGAGCTGTTCCAGATCGAGGCCGCGCTCGCTATCTGCGAGCGGAAGCTCGGTGCCTGGGAGTCGTTGTAGTAGATGGTCACCGCCTGCGCGTCGGACTGTGCCGCGCGCTTCGCGGCGACCGACTTGAGCACGGCCTTGAAGAACGCCTTGTTGCCTGCGGCCTCCTCGCCCGTCCCGTCGTACCGCGCCACGGAGGAACCGGTGGCGGCGGAGCGGGGGGCCGACGGGGCGGCGGACGCTTGCGCACTCGCCGGCACCGCCGTGCCCAGCGCGCCGGAGGCCAGGCCCAGGCCGAGGGCGAGGAGTCTCGCGGACGTACGGGACGACTTCATGTGGGGGGCTCCTACTCACTCGGTGACGCCGAGCGTCCGGTGTGTGGTCGACGTTGCGTGAACACCGGTGCCGAACTGCGGCGACGTCCTGTGGGTCGACATTCTTAGAACTGCCTGACAGGGAGCGCAAAGGGTCCCCAGGGGTCCCCACAACTACGTCGCCTCGTAGGTCCCGGAACGTCGCCGGGGTGGCGCGCGGAGCTCCGGCCCGCGTTCGGCGGCGGGCGGGAAAGCTGTCACAGCGTCAGAAGGCGTGCTGTGGGCGGGATTGGGCGCGACTGTCGACCGGGTGGAATTCCGGGAGAGTCGTTGAGGTCACATACGACCCAAGACGGACAAATGCTCAGATGTCCGCCACGTCGGATCTACTAAGCATGCCGGTAGGGCTGCGGAGAGCTGTGATGGACGCCATAGAACGGGAGCTTCCGTCCCTTTCGCTCCCCGACGCCCCCTTGGCGGCACCGGGAGCCGGGAGCCGGGACCCGGACGCCGTTTGCCGAACCGGCAAACGGGCTCGGCCTCGCCGCGCGCGGTTTCGCATGATCGGGGAAGGGCCTGCGGGCCGATCGGCGACGTTCCGAAGGGCAAGCACGGCAAGCACGGCAAGCGCAGCAAGGCAGGCAAGTCGAGGAGGGCGTATGGCAGCGCGGCAGCGGTCGGTCGTCGCGGGCGGACGGCGGATCCATCTCGTCGAGCAGGGGGAGGGGCCCCTCGTACTGCTCGTGCACGGGTTTCCCGAGTGCTGGTACTCCTGGCGGCACCAGCTGCCGGCGCTCGCCGCGGCCGGGTACCGGGCGGTCGCCATCGACGTGCGGGGGTACGGGCGTTCGTCCAAGCCGGTCGCGCCGGACGCGTACCGGATGACCGAACTGGTGGCGGACAACGCCGAGGTCGTGCGGGCCCTCGGCGCGGAGTCGGCGGTGGTCGTCGGGCACGACTGGGGCGCGACCGTCGCCGCGAACTCCGCGCTGCTGAGGCCGGAGGTGTTCCGGGCCGTGGGGCTGCTGAGCGTCCCGTACACCCCGCGCGGCGGACCCCGGCCCAGTGACGTCTTCGCGGCGATGAGCGGCGGGGACGAGGAGTTCTACGTCTCGTACTTCCAGGAGCCCGGCCGTGCCGAGGCCGAGATCGAACCCGATGTACGGGGCTGGCTCGCGGGGTTCTACGGTGCCCTGTCCGGCGACACCATGCCCGGACCCGGCGCCCCCGACCCGCACTTCGTCGGCACAGGGGGCACGCTCCGGGAGCGGTTCCCCGCCCGGCTGCCCGGGTGGCTCGGTGAGCGCGATCTCGACGTCTACGCCGGGGAGTTCGAGCGCACCGGACTGACCGGGGCGCTCAACCGGTACCGGAACATGGACCGCGACTGGGAGGACCTCGCCGCCTACGACGGCGCCCCGGTCACCCAGCCGTCCCTGTTCGTCGGCGGCGGCCTCGACGCCTCGACGACCTGGCTGGCCGACGCCATCGAGGCGTACCCGGTGACCCTCCCCGGCCTGGTCTCCGCCCACATCCTCGACGGCTGCGGGCACTGGATCCAGCAGGAGCGGCCAGACGAGGTCAACCGGCTGCTCATCGACTGGCTCGCCGCGCTGCCCTCCGCCTGAAAGGCAGCCTCGTCGGTTTGAAGGGCCTCCTCGGTCTGAAAGGCCTCGTCGGTTTGAAGGGCCTCGTCAGAGCGAGAGCGGCACCGGGTGGATCTCGTCCGCCGGATGGCCCGTGCGTTCGTGGACGCGCTTGACCGCCTCGGCCGACGGCGCCTCGGAGAGGCAGTAGACCTTGCCGGAGGCGGGGTCGGCCCAGGTGCGTTCGAAGTGCACGCCCTCCTCCTTCTCGACGGCGAGGTCGGCCTCGTGGGCTTCCTTCAGCCGGTCGGCGGTGATGCCCTTCATCCCGTGGTGGACGTCCATGTAGTGCGGCATGGCTGCCACCTCCTTCGCCTTGTCCGTCCCACCCGTCTCACCCCCATGCTGCGCCCGTCACCGCGGCACGGCATGCGAAGGGCCCCGGACCGGAGTCCGGGGCCCTTCGCTGTACTGATGTGTGCTGACGGGTCGGCTCAGCCGCATTGGCAGGGGCTGCCCGACTGGCAGCCGCAGCCGCAGCCCGAGCCGCACCCGCAGGCGCCGATGACCAGAAGGTTCTTGATCTCGGCGGGCTGATCGGTCTCGTGCTGCTGCGTGGGGTCGGGCGTGGTGCTGGGGGATTCGGCCATGGATCCCTCCTAGAGGTCCCTAGATGCCCTAGAGGTAGGGCCTTGCCCATTCCATGCCCATTTCACTGGGCGCATCAACGGCGCACAGTGGCGCCCGTACGCCCGACCCGCACCCCGCGAGCCCCCGCCCGCCCGGTGGATCACGCCCCCTCGGCGCCCGTCACCGGATGGATGTCGGGCTGCAGCTCGTCCGCGTGCTCGCCGGTGACCAGGAAGACGACGCGCTTGGCGACGGCGACCGCGTGGTCCGCGTACCGCTCGTAGTAGCGGCCGAGGAGGGTCACGTCGACGGCGGTCTCGATGCCGTGCTTCCAGCGGTCGTCCAGCAGGTGCTGGAAGATCGTGCGGTGCAGCAGGTCCATCTCGTCGTCGTCCTGCTCCAGCTGGAGGGCGAGGTCGACGTCCTTGGTGATGATCACCTCGGCGGCCTTGGCCATCAGGCGCTGCGCGAGCTGGCCCATCTCCAGGATGGTGGCGTGCAGGTCGTGCGGGATCGCGTTCGCCGGGTAGCGCAGCCGGGCCAGCTTCGCCACGTGCTGGGCGAGGTCGCCGGAACGCTCCAGGTCGGCGGACATGCGGAGCGAGGTGACGACGATCCGCAGGTCCGTCGCTACCGGCTGCTGGCGGGCGAGCAGGGCTATCGCGCGCGCCTCCAGATCGTGGTGGAGCTCGTCCACCTTCTGGTCGGCCTCGATGACGCTCTCGGCGAGCTTGAGGTCGCCGTCGAGGATCGCCGTCGTGGCGCGTCCGATCGCCGATCCGACCAGGCGGGCCATGTCGACCAGGCTGTCGCTGATCGAATCGAGTTCCTCGTGGTACGCGTCCCGCATCAGGGTTCCCTCTCGTATGCGTGGTTCAGGGGTTCCGGGGGTCGGGGCCCGTGGCCGAAACCAACTGCGAACCCCACGCTCCCACGTTCCGGTCCCTACGCGTCCGTTTCTGCCACCCCAAATGAACCAATACTGGCTCCAAGGTGAACTCTGAGCGACGAGTGTTCGAGCTGACACCTTGCGGACTGTGGGGATGTCGTACGCCCTGCTTAACCTGTTTGCATGGACGTGAACGCGGCGGTCGCCGCAGCGGCAGCGATCGCCGGGGTGCTTACCGGTGTCATCGCCATGCTGGCGTTCCGCTGGAGCGAACGCGACCAGAAGCGACCGACCAGGACTTCTCTGCACACCGACCCCGTACTGCCCCCGGGCGTGGACACCGTACTGAGCGTGCTGCGCTCCTCCGCGGTCGTCCTGGACGAGGCCGACACGGTTGTCAAGGCGAGCTCGGCGGCGTACGCCCTCGGACTCGTGCGCGGTGGCAAACTCGCCATCGAGCCGATGCTCGGCATGGCGCGCGACACCCGGCGGGACGGCGAGATACGACAGGTCGAGCTGGACCTCCCGCGGCGGGGGACCGGACGGGGCGAGGCCCTGGCCGTCTCCGCGCGGGTGGCGCCCCTCGGCTCCCGGCTCGTGCTGCTCCTCGTCGAGGACCTGACCGAGGCCCGGAGGATCGAGGCGGTACGACGCGACTTCGTGGCGAACGTCAGCCACGAGCTGAAGACCCCGGTCGGCGCGCTCTCCCTGCTCTCCGAGGCCGTCATGGACGCGTCGGACGATCCGGAGGCCGTGGAGCGCTTCGCCGGTCGCATGCAGATCGAGGCCACGCGCCTGACCAACCTGGTCCAGGAGCTCATCGACCTGTCGAGAGTGCAGAACGACGACCCGCTGGAGGACGCCGAGCCCGTCCGGGTCGACGAGCTGGTCGCCGAGGCGATCGACCGGTGCCGGCACCAGGCGGGCGCCAAGCAGATCACCATGGCCGCCGGCGGCACCGCCGACCTCCATGTCTGGGGCAACCGCGGCCAGCTCGCCGCCGCCCTCGGCAACCTGGTCGAGAACGCCGTGAACTACTCCCCGGCCCGCACCCGGGTCGGGATAGCCGCCCGCCGGATCGGCGCGACCGGCGGCGACATGATCGAGCTTGCCGTGACCGACCAGGGCATCGGCATCACCGACAAGGACAAGGACCGCATCTTCGAGCGCTTCTACCGCGTCGACCCGGCCCGCTCACGGGCCACCGGTGGCACCGGTCTCGGCCTCGCCATCGTCAAGCACGTGGTCGCCTCGCACGGCGGGGAGGTCACGGTGTGGAGCGCCGAAGGCCAGGGCTCCACTTTCACCCTCAGGCTGCCGGAGGCGGGCGTGGCCCGCGATCGCGCATCGCACGACCCCGACCTCGAAGACGAGGTCGGTACCACCGAGTCATCCCCGTACGAACCGCTTCCTGCCCCGGAGGTCCTTCCGTGACCCGAGTGCTCGTCGTCGAGGACGAGGAGTCCTTCTCCGACGCCCTGTCGTACATGCTCCGCAAGGAGGGCTTCGAGGTCGCAGTGGCGGCCACGGGCCCCGACGGACTCGACGAGTTCGAGCGCAACGGCGCCGACCTCGTTCTCCTCGACCTGATGCTGCCCGGCCTGCCGGGCACCGAGGTCTGCCGCCAGCTGCGCGGCCGCTCCAACGTCCCGGTCATCATGGTGACGGCCAAGGACAGCGAGATCGACAAGGTCGTCGGGCTCGAAATAGGAGCCGACGACTACGTCACCAAGCCCTTCTCCTCGCGCGAGCTGGTCGCCCGTATCCGGGCCGTCCTGCGCCGCCGCGGCGAGCCGGAGGAGGTCACACCGGCCGCCCTGGAGGCGGGCCCGGTCCGCATGGACGTCGACCGCCACGTCGTGACGGTCTCCGGCTCCAAGGTCGACCTCCCGCTCAAGGAGTTCGACCTCCTGGAGATGCTCCTGCGCAACGCCGGCCGCGTCCTCACCCGCATGCAGCTCATCGACCGCGTCTGGGGTGCCGACTACGTCGGCGACACCAAGACCCTCGACGTCCACGTGAAGCGCCTCCGCGCCAAGATCGAGCCGGACCCGGGCGCGCCGCGCTACCTGGTGACGGTGCGTGGTCTCGGCTACAAGTTCGAGCCGTAAAAACCGGCCGGTGGTCGGTCGGCGGACGGAGTCCGGCGCGGCGCGCCGAAGCCCGCGGAGCGGTGCGAGGGGTGCGTCGAGGGAGGTGTTCGAGCCGTAAGCCGCTTACCTGCCGTTATGACCGTACGACGAAAAAGGGCGGCCCCCTCGGGGGTACCGCCCTTCTCGCGTTGCCGGTGTGGTCGGCTCAGCCCGCGTTCGTCGACTGGGAGGCGGAGTCGCTCGGGGTGGCGCTCGCGGACCCCTTGTTCTTCTTGCCTGCCTTGGCGCTCCCGCTCGCCGTCGAGCCCGCGGCCGGGGCACCGGAGACGGAGGCGGAGGCCGACGAGGAGGCGGACGCCGAGGCCGTGGCGGACGGCACCGCGCTCGGGCCCCAGCCGGTGAAGTAGCTCTCGGCCGGCACGACGAAGGCGCGCAGGCTCACGTCACCGGCCCTGCTGAAGGTGAACGTGACCTTCTGGGCGTTGCCGTCCTGGACCGCCTCGCGGCTGCTGCCCAGCACCGCGGAGGCGTTGTCCTTGCCGCCCAGGATCAGCCGGCCACCGCCCGGGATGGTCAGCGGCTGGGTCTTGGTGGCGTGCAGCTCGGCGGTCTTGCCGGTGCCGGCCACGATGATCGACTGCAGCGTCTCCGGCTCGGTGCCGGTGTTGAAGATGGTCGCGGAGACCACGGCCGGGCCGGTCGACGTGAGGTCGGGCTGGGTGATCACGGTCGCGTTCTGGACCTTGATGTCACCGACACTCGTGGCCGCGTTGTCCGGCTTGATCTCCAGCGTCTGGGAGTTGTTGCCCGCGCCGCAGGCGGAGAGCGCGGCGGCGGAGAAGGCGATGGCGGAGGCGGCGAGGGCGCCGCGTCGAAGGCTGCTGCTCACGGCGGCGGCAACTCCTTGAACGCACGGGCGGCCCCCTATAAAGCCGCCCTAAGTGTCTGTCAGCGGCCTTAGGTTACCGAGCCGTTCCCCCGAGGCCGCACCCGACCCTCCCCAAGCCTCTCGCTTCCCTCGGGCAGGGGGTACGCGCGGGCACCCGCAAGTGCCCCTTCGGCCACTTTGGAGCGACTCTCGTGCGGCATTCACATAACCCGTCCGCAACACCACGCGCAAAATTTCCGTGAAGGAATGCGCGACCGCCGGGAAAATTGATCACCTACTGCTTCAGGTGCGGCTTCCCGCACCGTTCAGCCGGGCGTTCGGCCGCACCCGTGATCAATTCCGGAAACGTCCGGGATCCGGCGCCGGCAACCGAACGGAGTAGCGGAAGTCGTACGCTTGGAAGCGGACATATGTGGACGTTCGGCCACTCGGGAGGGTGTCCGGATGTGTGTAACGCGGGCGTTTCCCCTTGGCCGGAGAGCCGCTCCCACCTGCGAATACCTGCTTCCGGAGAGTCCGCGAAGCACGTTCCTGTCGTTGTTGTCAAGCCCCGAGATATGCCCTGACCTGCGAAAACGCCATTCAGAACCGCCGGTTTCCGTGTTACCCTGGATAGCCACGGAAGGGGTACCTGTCACATGACGTTCAAGGTTGGCGACACCGTGGTCTATCCCCATCACGGGGCCGCGCTGATCGAGGCCATCGAAACTCGCCAGATCAAAGGCGTGGACAAGACCTACTTGGTGCTGAAGGTCGCCCAGGGTGACCTGACGGTACGTGTGCCAGCGGACAATGCGGAGTTCGTCGGCGTGCGTGATGTGGTCGGTCAGGACGGGCTGGACCGGGTCTTCGAGGTGCTGCGCGCGCCGTACGCCGAGGAGCCCACGAACTGGTCCCGTCGTTACAAGGCAAACCTGGAGAAGCTCGCCTCCGGCGATGTCATCAAGGTCGCGGAAGTCGTGCGTGACCTGTGGCGTCGTGAGCGCGAGCGTGGACTCTCCGCCGGTGAGAAGCGCATGCTCGCCAAGGCCCGCCAGATCCTGGTGAGCGAGCTCGCCCTCGCGGAGAACACGAACGAGGACAAGGCCGAGGCCCTGCTCGACGAGGTCCTCGCGTCCTGACGCAGACGCTGTCCGGCTTGGCACGCTGAAGCTCCGCACACCCGATATGCCGCGGTGCCCGATGACACTTTCTCTGTCGCCGGGCGCTGCGGCATGTTTGCGTACGCCGTCGGGGGACCCCCGATACTAGGCGTGCCGGGCCCGGGCTGCTGGCTCGACCAGTGTCACGGAAGGGTCCGGTCAAGGCGTCGCGCCCGGCACTTCCCAGGCCATACCCACGCCAGGCCCGCACACAAACCTGACAGGAACCGATGTCTGACGATTCGCGTCCTTCGCGTACGGAACCGCGTACCGCACTGCGCACGGCAGCCGTGATTCCCGCCGCCGGCCGGGGCGTACGGCTCGGTCCGGGCGCCCCCAAGGCGCTGCGCGCGCTGAACGGCACGCCCATGCTCGTCCACGCCGTACGCGCCCTCGCCGCCTCCCGCGCCGTCTCCCTGGTCGTCGTCGTGGCCCCGCCCGACGGCGCGCCCGAGGTCAAGTCCCTCCTCGACGCCCACGCGCTGCCCGACCGCACCGACTTCGTCGTCGTCCCCGGCGGCGAGTCCCGCCAGGAGTCGGTCCGGCTCGGCCTGGACGCGCTGCCCCCGGACTACGACATCGTCCTGGTGCACGACGCCGCCCGCCCGCTCGTCCCCGTCGACACGGTCGACGCGGTGATCCAGGCGGTCCGTGACGGCGCCCCCGCGGTCGTCCCCGCGCTCCCGCTCGCCGACACGGTCAAGGAGGTCGAGCCGGCCGCCGTCCCCGGCGATCCCGAGCCGGTGCTCGCCACCCCCGAGCGGGCCCGGCTGCGCGCCGTCCAGACCCCCCAGGGCTTCGACCGCCGGACCCTGGTCCGCGCCCACGAGACGGTCACCGAGAACGTCACCGACGACGCCGGCATGGTCGAGCAGCTCGGCGGCCGGGTCGTCGTCGTCCCCGGCCATGAGGAGGCCTTCAAGGTCACCCGCCCCCTCGACCTGGTCCTCGCGGAGGCGGTCCTGGCCCGCAGGAGGCTCAACGATGGCTTCTGAGGTGATCCTCCCCCGGGTGGGCATCGGCACCGACATCCACGCCTTCGAGGAGGGCCGCGACCTGTGGTGCGCCGGCCTGAAGTGGGAGGGCGAGGGCCCCGGCCTGGCCGGCCACTCCGACGCGGACGTGGTCGCCCACGCGGCGTGCAACGCGCTGTTCTCCGCCGCCGGCCTCGGCGACCTGGGGCAGCACTTCGGCACCGGGCGCCCGCAGTGGTCGGGCGCGTCGGGCGTGACCCTCCTGGCGGAGGCGGCCCGCATCGTCCGGGCCGCCGGTTTCACCATCGGGAACGTCGCCGTACAGGTCGTAGGACCCCGCCCGAAGATCGGCAAGCGGAGGGACGAGGCCGAGAAGATCCTGTCGGACGCGGCGGGCGCCCCGGTCTCGGTCTCGGGGGCCACGACGGACGGCCTCGGATTCCCGGGCAGGGGAGAGGGCCTGATGGCTGTCGCGACTGCGCTGGTCGTCGGACAGGGGTGACCGGTCCCACCCAGGGGGCGCACACGACCGCGGCGCTCCACATACCGGTGCCATCCACTACCCTCGGCCCACTACCCTAGGTCCCGTGACTATTCGCCTGTACGACACCAACGCCCGGCAGATCCGTGACTTCACCCCGCTCACCGCGGGCTGTGTCTCGATCTACCTCTGTGGTGCCACCGTGCAGGCGGCGCCCCACATCGGGCACATCCGGTCCGGCCTGAACTTCGACATCATGCGCCGCTGGTTCGAATACCGCGGCTACGACGTGACGTTCATCAGGAACGTCACGGACATCGACGACAAGATCATCGCCAAGTCCGCCGACCAGGGCCGCCCCTGGTGGGCGATCGGCTACGAGAACGAGCGGGCGTTCAACGACGGTTACACCGCGCTCGGCTGCCTCCCGCCGACGTACGAGCCCCGCGCGACCGGGCACGTGCCGGAGATGATCGAGATGATGCGCGGGCTCATCGAACGCGGGTACGCCTACGAGGCCGACGGCAACGTCTACTTCGACGTGCGCTCCTACCCGGACTACCTCCAGCTCTCCAACCAGGAGCTGGACAACCTCCGCCAGCCCGAGGGCGAGGGCGAGACCGGCAAGCGGGACCAGCGGGACTTCGCGCTGTGGAAGGCCGTCAAGCCGGGCGAGCCCAGCTGGGAGACGCCGTGGGGGCGCGGCCGGCCCGGCTGGCACCTGGAGTGCTCGGCGATGGCCCACAAGTACCTCGGCGCGGCCTTCGACATCCACGGCGGCGGTCTCGACCTGATCTTCCCGCACCACGAGAACGAGATCGCCCAGGCCAAGGCGTTCGGCGACGACTTCGCCCAGTACTGGGTGCACAACGCCTGGGTCACCATGAGCGGCGAGAAGATGTCGAAGTCCCTCGGGAACTCGGTGCTCGTCTCGGAGATGGTCAAGCGGTGGCGCCCGATCGTGCTGCGCTACTACCTCGGCACCCCGCACTACCGCTCGATGATCGAGTACAGCGAGGAGTCGCTGCGCGAGGCCGAGTCGGCGTTCGCGCGGATCGAGGGGTTCGTGCAGCGCGTGGTGGAGCTGGCCGGGGGAGCGGTCGAGCCCTCGGCCGAGGTGCCGCCGGCGTTCGCCGAGGCGATGGACGACGACCTGGGCGTCCCGCAGGCCCTCGCGGTCGTGCACACCACCGTCCGGCAGGGCAACTCCGCCCTCGCCGCCGACGACAAGGAAGCCGCCGTCGCCCGCCTCGCCGAGGTCCGCGCCATGCTCGGCGTCCTCGGTCTGGACCCGCTGGACCCGCAGTGGTCCGGTGGCGCCGAGCAGGGCGAGGACCTGCACGGGGTCGTCGACACGCTCGTGCGGCTCGTCCTCGACCAGCGCGAGTCCGCCCGCGGCCGCAAGGACTGGGCGACCGCCGACGCCATCCGCGACCAGCTGAACCAGTCCGGCCTCGCGATCGAGGACAGCCCCTCGGGCCCGCGCTGGACCCTGAAGTCCTAGGCGCCCCCGAACGGAAGATCAACTGTGCCGCCCGGCCCCCCGGGCGGCACACTGCATAAGACGTACGTACCACACGAAGCTCACGGAGACGGGTAACTCATGGCAGCCAACAACCGCCGCATGTCCGGCAAGAAGGGCGCGCAGATCGGCAGTGGCGGCCAGCGGCGCCGGGGCCTGGAGGGCAAGGGTCCGACCCCGCCCGCCGAGATGCGCAAGGGACACAAGAAGAACCGCATCGCCACGGCCAAGGCCAAGCAGGCCCAGCGCCGTCCGGCGGCACGCGGCCGGGGCGGCAGGGGCACCTCCGAGATGGTCGTCGGCCGCAACCCGGTCGTCGAGGCGCTGCGCGAGGGCGTCCCCGCCACCACCCTCTACGTCCAGCAGTTCATCGACAACGACGAGCGGGTCCGTGAGGCCCTGCAGCTCACGGCCGAGCGCGGCGGCATCAACCTCATGGAGGCCCCGCGCCCCGAGCTGGACCGCATGACCAACGGCCTCAACCACCAGGGCCTGGTCCTCCAGGTCCCGCCGTACGAGTACGCGCACCCCGAGGACCTCGCCGAGGCGGCCTACGACGAGGGCGAGGACCCGCTGATCGTCGCCCTGGACGGGGTCACCGACCCGCGCAACCTGGGCGCCGTCGTCCGCTCGGTCTCCGCCTTCGGCGGCCACGGCGTGGTCGTCCCCGAGCGCCGCGCGGCCGGCATGACCGCCGGTGCCTGGAAGACGTCGGCCGGTACGGCGGCCCGTACGCCCGTCGCCCGCGCCACCAACCTGACCCGGGCCCTGGAGGCGTACAAGAAGGCCGGCATCGTGGTCGTCGGCCTCGCCGCGGACGGCGAGCACGAGATCGGCGACCTGGAGGCCCTCGGCGGGCCCGTCGTCATCGTCGTCGGCAGCGAGGGCAAGGGCCTGTCCCGACTGGTCGGCGAAACCTGCGACTTCCGGGTCCGGATCCCGATGCCGGGCGGCGCCGAGTCGCTCAACGCGGGTGTGGCGGCCGGGATCGTGCTGTACGAGTCGGCGCGGCGACGCGGGTGAACAAGCGTCCGTAACCTCACCCGGCCGGGTTAATTCCGGCGTCCGGGACATCCTTGACGGGGTCCGGACACATCCGGCGGGTCAAAGCAGTGTCCTAACTCCACGTCACTCGGTTAGATGAGTGTGGACACCAGAACACCCCGCACACCCACGGGGGACCGCTCGTCGGGATTCCGCTCCGGATTCGATTCCGGGCTCGACGACGCTCCCGCGCTGAGCATGGTGAAGGTGCCGAGCGATCCGGCGCAGGTCATCGTCAACCACGCGAGTTTCCGCGTGCAGCTGGGCGTATCGACACGGCGTACCCAATCCCCCCGGGTCGCACGGCACCTGAGCGCCACCGAGGACACCGCGCGCATCCCGGTCGCCGGCCCGGCGGGCAGAGCGGGGGCGGTGCCCGGCCGGCGCCGCCCGCTCGTCTGGAGCGGCAGGTCCGCGCCCGACGACACCGGCGCCCACCGGCTGCTCCAGGCCGTCCGGGGCGGCAGCGTCCGGCACGTCGAGGAGCCCGCCGAACCGGCGGGTGCGACCCAGGTCATCCCGCGCGTCGACGAGGGCTACGACGCCCTGGACCAGACCGTCGAGACCCCGGTGGTCGGCCACCCGCGCTCCCCGGCGTCCGGCGAGAGGCGGCTGCTCCCGGACCTGCCGGCGGTGGGCAGCGCCTACGACGAGCCGGCCTACGGCGACCCTTCCTATGACGAACCGCCCTACGGCGACGACGAGTTCGAGGACTTCGACGAACCGAGGTCGTCCCGGCGGGCCGGGGACGGCGACCCGGCCCGGCACGCCTACTACCCCGGCCGCCGGATGAACCTGGGCGTGGTCCTCCTCCCCCTGCGCATCTTCCTCGGCTTCATCTCCATCTACGCCGGCATGGGCAAGCTCTGCGACCCCGTCTACTTCGACGGCGGCAAGCGGGGCTCCATGGTCACCTGGCTCAACACGCTGCACCCGTGGGAGGTCGCCGAGCCGCTGCGACAGTTCGCCCTCCAGCATCCGGTCGGCTCCGGCCTCGTCATCGCCTTCTTCCAGGTGATCGTCGGCGTCCTGACCGTCCTGGGCTGCTGGCAGCGGGTCGCCGCGGTCGTCGGCGCGCTGCTCTCCGCCGCGCTCATCGTCACCGTCAGCTGGAAGACCGTCCCGGCCTACGACGCCCCCGACATCATCTACCTCGCCGCCTGGTCCCCGCTGATCATCGCGGGCGCCCCCGTCTACTCCGTGGACGGCCGCCTCGCGGGCAGCGCCTGGCGGCGGCTCGGCCCGCACTCCGACATCTGGGACCTGCGCGCCTACGTCCTGCGCCGCGGCGCCCTGATCACGGCCGTCACCATCGGCCTCACCCTCCTGGTCGGCTCGCTCCTGGGCGGTGCGGTCCGCGACTCCAGCCGGGTGGTCGTCCCCGGCCCCGGCGAGGCCCCGCGCAACAACCTCCCCGGCTCCCCGCTCCCCGGCGAGTCGGCCAAGCCCCACCGGAAGACTCCGTCGGCCTCCACGGCTCCCTCCGGGGGTGCCACGGCGAGCCCTTCGCAGGCGGCCACCACCCCGGGCGCCGACCACACCACGGGCGGCGCCACCACCACGACCCCCAGTGAGACCCAGGGCACGACGGGTCAGGCCCCGCCCCAGCACACCGCGCCCGCGCCGACCACCGCGGGACCCACCTCCGGCGGCACCGCGACCGGCGGCGCCTCCACCAGCGGCGGCACCGGCACCGGCTCCGGAAGCTCCGGCGGCGCCTCCTCCTCCGGCCAGCCCGGCCTGGTGGGCGGCCTCCTCGGCTGACACCCACGGCACACCACCGCAGCCCCGCCCTTCAGAGACGCGGGGCTGCGGTCGTGTGCCGTCCGCGACGCCATCGTGGCTGATCGCGCAGTTCCCCGCGCCCCTTACGGGGCGCTCCCGCACCCTCCGTCAGAAGCGCGGTAACCACCACGAAAAGCCCCACCCACCCGCACTCGACGAACATCCGTTCGCGCGCCCGGGAAAGGGGCGCGGGGAACTGCGCGAAAAGCCCCACGCACCTGCAGTCGACGAACTGCCGTCGTCCCCTGTTAAGGGGCGCGGGGAACTGCGCGAGAAACCCCACGCACCTGCAGTCGACGAACTGCCGTCGCCCCCTGTTAAGGGGCGCGGGGAACTGCGCGAACAACCCCCGCCCGCCCGCAGTCGGCGAGCAGGCCGCGCCCCCCTCTTCGGCTACCGCCCCAGCGAGGCCAGTTCCTTCGCGGCCTCCGTCAGGTCCTTCGCGGTGTCGATCGCCCGCCAGTACGCGCCCTGCGGAATCGTGAACCCGGCCAGCTGCCGGCTCCGCGCCAGGCCCGGGAACGTGGTGCGCTCGTGGTCCCCCCGCTCCGGCAGCATCGCGGCGAACTCGGGAGAGAAGACGTAGACGCCGGCGTTGATCTCGAACGTCGACGGCGGCGCCTCGATGAAGTCCGTGATGTGACCGAAGCCGTCGGTCTGCACGGCGCCCCACGGGATCCGCGGACGGGCCAGCGCCAGCGTCGCCACCGCGTCCCGCTCCGTGTGGAAGTCGGCCATGTCGCGCAGCGAGAACCGCGTCCAGATGTCGCCGTTCGTCGCGTACCAGGGCCGGTCGGTGTGGGGAAGGTGCGCGGCCGCGTACCTGAGCCCGCCGCCCCGGCCCAGCGGCTCGGTCTCCACCACCGTGGTGACGGAGAGCGGCAGGTCGGCCGATGCCAGCCACTTCTGCAGGACCTCGGCGAGATGGCCGCAGGAGACCACCACGTCGGTGACGCCCTCCTCGGCGAGCCAGGCCAGCTGGTGGCCGATGATCGGCGTGCCCGTACCCGGGATCTCGACCATCGGCTTGGGCCGGTCGTCGGTGTACGGACGAAGCCGTGAGCCCTGGCCACCGGCCAGGACCACGGCTTGGGTGGGGCGCAACGCGGCGTTCGGATGGGTCATGCCCGAACTCTACGACGCGCCCCGGGGGCGGCTGCACGCCGCAGGTGCGCCCTTAAGGAGCTGTTACCTGCTTCCCGACCGGGGTTCAACTGTGCGCGGCCAGCACACCCGACGCGAAGGACGTGTCGCAGACCGGGCGGGCGTACGACTGGGCGCGCGAGGCGCCGTACATCCGCACCGCGGCCCGGCCCAGCGCGCGGGCGATGGACGTGCAGTGCTTCGCCAGCGACGGGTGGCCGTTGACCGCCTGCTGGAGGTGGGTGAGGACCTGGCCCGGGTTCTTGTCCTGGAGCTCGGTCATCAGCTGCTCGCGCAGCGCGTCCTGTGGGGCCTGGGCGGCGACGGCCTTGGAGGAGACGTGCGCGTCGGTCACGTCGGTCGCGGTGAGCACCGAGCTCCGCGGGGACCCGGTCCAGTTGACGCGGGTGACCGCGAGGGTCCCGGAGAGCACCAGGACGACGGGCAGGACGAGGGCGAGAGTGCGGCCGATCCGGCGGGCAGGGCCGCCCCGGTGGCCGCTTCGCGTCTGAGGGGTGGTGGAGTGCTTCACGCGTGTGAGGGTAGCGTGCGGTAATGATTTGGCGACATTTAGTCACCGGTTCGAGGGACGGAGAAGGGCCGTGTTTCGCGTACGGGGTTGACGCACGCTGCTCGAAAACCACCCGCTTGCCGGGGTAAATCGAGGCAACGGAAAGGGCCCCGCAGCAGGCCGCGGGGCCCTTTCCGTCAACCTGGGTGAATTCACCCTGGTCAGAGGTTTCTCTGTTTGATCGACCGGCCGGATCGACCGGCCGGATCGCCCGATCGGATCGCTCAGTCGGAGAGACGCTCGCCCGTGGACGTCGAGAACACGTGGATCTCGCCCGGCCGCGGCACGACGTGCAGCGTGGCGCCCTTCTCCGGGACCGCGCGGCCGCTGACGCGGACGACCAGGTCCTTGAGGTCGTCGCCGACCTTGGCGCTGCCGTAGACGTAGCCGTCGGCGCCGAGCTCCTCGACGACGTTCACGGAGACCGCGAGACCGGCCGGGGCGTCCTCGGTGTCCTTGGACAGGGCGGAGGCGGCCTCGCCGTTGTGCTCGACGACGTCGAAGTGCTCGGGGCGGACGCCGACGGTCACCGTGCGGTCACCCTTGTCGCTGGCGGCCTTGAGCGCCTCGCGGTTGACCGGGACGACGCTGTTGCCGAACTTCACGCCGCCGTCGGTGATCGGGACCTCGACCAGGTTCATGGCGGGGGAGCCGATGAAGCCGGCGACGAAGAGGTTGGCCGGGCGGTCGTACATGTTGCGCGGCGAGTCGACCTGCTGGAGCAGACCGTCCTTGAGGACCGCGACCCGGTCGCCCATCGTCATGGCCTCGACCTGGTCGTGGGTGACGTAGACGGTGGTGATCCCGAGGCGGCGCTGCAGCGACGCGATCTGGGTACGGGTCGAGACGCGGAGCTTGGCGTCCAGGTTGGACAGCGGCTCGTCCATGAGGAAGACCTGCGGCTCGCGCACGATCGCGCGGCCCATCGCGACACGCTGGCGCTGACCGCCGGAGAGCGCCTTCGGCTTGCGGTCCAGGTACTCGGTGAGGTCGAGGATCTTCGCGGCCTCCTCGACCTTCTGCCGGATCTCCGCCTTGTTGACGCCGGCGATCTTGAGCGCGAAGCCCATGTTGTCGGCGACGCTCATGTGCGGGTAGAGCGCGTAGTTCTGGAACACCATGGCGATGTCCCGGTCCTTGGGCGGCAGGTGCGTGACGTCGCGGTCGCCGATGCGGATGGCGCCGGCGTTGACGTCCTCCAGGCCCGCGAGCATCCGCAGCGAGGTGGACTTGCCGCAACCCGACGGGCCGACCAGGACGAGGAACTCGCCGTCCTCGATCGCGATGTCGAGGCCGTCGACGGCGGGCTTGGTGGAGCCCGGGTAGATCCGGGTCGCCTTGTCGAACGTGACAGTGGCCATGGCTCAGAGGCCCCCTTCTACCGGCAGGAACGTGCCGGACGATCCGTTGTAGGAAGGTGGTTGGTGTAGTCCACTCGGGTAGTCCACGCGAGTGAACCGGATCAGGACGGTACCTGGCGTTCACCCTGTATGTCAGTACCTGGAGCCCTGTGAACTTCGCGGGAATTTTCGACAGGCCCCGCCCGGGACCTGGGTACACTGCACTGGCACGCACCCCGAGTGCGCGCGCGCCTCCTTAGCTCAGCTGGTCAGAGCGCCGCTCTTGTAAAGCGAAGGTCGTCGGTTCGAATCCGACAGGGGGCTCCGACAAGGTGGGCACGGAACTCGGCCTTGGGGTATCCCGGCGGCGTCGGCGGAGGGCACGACCACGCCGGTGGACCGCGCGGCATGGGTCGAACGGTTGACGTCGAGCAGCGCCGGGGTCCGCCCGCGTGAACGACGTCCTGGCGCATCGTCCCGCCCTGCGTGACCGCCTCGACGAACTCGTCTCCGGTTCCGATCCGGTCGCCGTCGCGGCCGGTGCCGTCCGTATCGGACCGCCGGTCACCCGTCCGGGAGTGATCGTCGCGGTCGGAGCGAACTACAGCGAACACGTTCGGCAGCAACCTGGCCGAGAAGCCGGTCCTGTTCGGCGAGCCGGTGACCTCGCTCGGCGGGCCGGCCGATCCCGTCGTCCGGCCCGTCGGGACCGCGCAGCTGGACCACGCATGCGAGACCGCCGTCGTGATCGGCCGGGGCGGGGGCGGCATCCGACCGGCGGTCGCACTGGCGCGCGGCACCCCGGCGCGTGAGGCGTTCATCTGCCGGCGGGAGGTGGAGCCAACTCGCCCGCTACGGCGACCGCGTGGAGTGGTGGGACACGGCTGAGCGGGGCGGGCCGGACCTGGCCGCCCTGCGGCTGGACGGCGGGGCGGCGGTGCTGTGCTGCGGGCCGGAGGGGCCGACGCGTGAGGTGGAGCCGGGTGGTGCGGGTCAGTGCCGTCCCGCCACCCGGTCCGCGACCCGGGCCAGCCGCGAGGACTCCGTGCTGGGGTGGAGGCGTTCGCGCTGGTCGGCGGTGCGGTAGGTGGCGTACATGCCCTGGACGCCGAGCCATCGGAAGGGTTCCGGCTCCCACTTGCGGACCTTGTGGTTCACCCACGGCAGCTCGGTCAGGGCGGTGCGGCCGGCCTGGCCGGAGTCGAGCTGGACGAGGTCCCGGAGGGTCCGGGCGGCCAGGTTGGTGGTGGCGACCCCGGAGCCGACGTAGCCGCCGGCCCAGCCGAGCCCCGTCGAGCGGTCCAGGGTGACGGTCGCGCACCAGTCCCGCGGCACCCCGAGCACCCCGGACCAGGCGTGCTCGACCGCGACCCCGGCCAGGGACGGGAAGAACCGCACGAGGATCTCGCGCAGCGCCTCGACCGTCGCCTCCTGCGTGCGGCCGTTGTTGTCCGTCCGCGAACCGAAGCGGTACGGCACCCCGCGCCCGCCGAGCGCGATCCGCCCGTCGGCCGTGCGCTGCGCGTACATGTACGCGTGCGCCATGTCGCCCAGGGTCTCCCGGCCCTCCCAGCCCACCGACGCCCACTGCTCCGCCGTCAGCGGCTCGGTGGCGATCATCGAGGAGTTCATGGGCAGCCAGGTGCGCTTCTGGCCCTTGAGGTTCGCGGTGAAGCCCTCGGTGCACCGCAGGACGTAGGGAGCGCGGACCGTGCCGTACGGCGTGACGGCCTGCTGGGGGCGGATCTCGGTGACCGGAGTGGACTCGTGGATGTCGACGCCGAGTGCTGCTACGGCCGCCACCAGGCCCTTCACCAGCTTCACCGGGTGCAGCCGGGCGCCGTGCGGGGTCCAGGCGCCGCCCACCGCGTCGGCGACGCGGATCCGCTCCCGGGTCTCACCGGCGCCGTACAGCTCGCGGTCCTTCTCGCCGTACGACAGCTCGTGCTCGTGGAAGGCCTTCAGGCGGGCCAGCTGGGCCGGGGTGGTGGCGACCTCCAGCACCCCGCCCTTGTGCAGGTCGGCGTCGATCCCCTCGGCGGCGGCGACCGCCACGACCTCGTCGACGGTCTCGTTCATGGCCTTCTGCAGGCGTACGGCGGCCTCGTGGCCGTGCAGCGCGGCGTACCGGTCGCGGCCGGCGATGCCGTTGTAGAGCCAGCCGCCGTTGCGGCCGGAGGCGCCGTAGCCGCAGAACTTCTGCTCCAGGACGGTGATCCGGAGGAAGGGCGCGGCCTTCTTCAGGTAGTACGCGGTCCACAGGCCGGTGTACCCGCCGCCCACGATCACCACGTCCGCCGAGGCGTCACCGGCGAGCGGCTCCCGCACCGCCGGGAGGCCGTCGTCCGCGTACCAGAAGGAGATGCCGCCGTTGACGACACCGCTCGCCGATCTGCTCATGACCTGGACGCTAACCCTTCAGGGCGTCCAGTGTCTCCTTCGGATTCCATGCTTTTCCGCGCCCTCTGACCAGCGGCCGGCAGCCCAGACCGATCAGCGCGGCGACGAAATGTCCCAGGTCGGTGAAGGTGGGCGACTCGGTCAGCGGCAGCCCGTAGACGAGGAGGACGGCCGCGAGGTACGGATACCGCCAGGGCGTCGCGATCCGGTACGCCAGCACCGCGATCACCCCGGCCAGCGCGTAACTCACCCCGATGTCCAGGGTGTTGACCGCGGACTGCGGGACGATGCCGTCGTGGATGCCCTTCAGCAGCGCGCCCTCGCTGATCAGGGTGGCCAGGACGTGCGCGGTCACGCACACCGCGAGCCAGCGGACCGTCCCCAGCCAGCGCTCGGCCGGCGCGTGGAAGACGGTGTAGAGGAAGGCGTACGGCACCCAGTGCCCGCCCTCGATCCACATCGCGCTGGAGACCAGCACCCGTACCGGGTTGTCCGACAGCTCCCGGATGTTGGTGGACCGCTGCCGCAGGAACTGCTGCTCGAACTCCGGCGACATGTGGTGCACCGCCACGGCCGTCACGAAGAGAATCGCCAGCCAGACGTACGTACCGGGGGCGCTGCGGACATACGCCCACACCGTGCCGCGGAGTCCCCGGAGAAATCGCATGAGGCGATTCATGCACGACGGCAACGCCGGGTGTGTGATTGACATTCCGGATGGGCTGATCGCACCAGGGCCGAAGGCGTGCGCAACGGTGATTGTCAGTGGCGGCCTGCACTATGGAGGGCATGGCGAGGACAGCGGCCGGTGGGACCGGCGGAGGCAGGGTGAAGGGGGCGCGGCGGCCGGAGGTGCGGCTGCCCGAGCTGGAGCCCTGGGCCGGGGGCGAGCTGGAGCCGGACGGGGACTACGACGGGCAGGCGTTCCGGGAGGCGGACTTCGCGGGGCAGGACGGGGCGGGCGCCCGCTTCATGGACTGCGCGCTGGCCGACTGCGCCTTCGACGAGACGGGGCTGCGCCGCGCGCGCGTGCTGGACACGGTCCTCACCGGGATAAGAGGCGTCGGCACCGATCTGGCCGAGGCGACCCTGCGCGATGTCGAGCTGGTCGACGCCCGGCTGGGCGGTACCCAGCTGCACGGTTCCGTCCTGGAACGCGTGGTGATCCGCGGCGGCAAGATCGACTACCTCAACCTGCGCACCGCGAAGCTCAGGGACGTCGTCTTCGAGGGCTGCGTCCTGGTGGAACCGGACTTCGGCGGCGCCGTCCTCGAGCGCGTGGAGTTCACCGGCTGCACGGTGAAGGGGGCCGACTTCCGGGGGGTGACGATGAAGGACGTCGATCTGCGGGGCGCCGCGTCCCTGGAGATCACCACCGGGGTGGAGCGCCTGTCCGGGGCCGTGATCAGCATGTCCCAGCTCCTGGACCTGGCGCCGGTACTGGCGGCACAGCTGGGCATCCGCGTGGAGAACTGACGAACCCCGCGGACAGCGCCCCGTAAGGTGCGCTGGGGGTCCCCCCGGCCGAAGGCCGGGGGGAGGGACTGCGCGACCAGCCTCCACCGGCCGGCAGCAGACGAACCGCCGGAAGCTCAGCTCGCCGGAGGCACAGGCGCCGCCTTCTTCCGCAGCCCCAGACGGTCGTCCGGGTCCTGGAGCCGGTCCGGCTGCGCGGCGAGCATGCGGCGGACCGCCGCCTCCGGCATCCGGACCACCACCGGCCGCGGCAGGGTCAGCTCCCGCACGGCGGTCCCGGTGCGGCCGGAGCGGACGCGGTTGGTCACCCTCGCCACCACTCGCACGTCCAGCGTGAACTGCACCAGGACCGCGGCGGACTTGGGCTTGTGCAACGGCATCGACCCGGACGCGTTCACCGCGGTGTCGGCCGCGCCGCCCGCGCCACCGGCGTTGCCCATCAGCTGGTTGAGGCGGAACTCGTCGGCGTTGAGCAGCCCCGCGCCCGCGAGGCCGCGTGCCGACCGGCCGTGGTCGGCCGCGCTCAGGCCGTCCGTCTGGGTGGGCCGGGGCGCGTCCAGGCGGCTCTGACCCACCGTCTCGAAGGTCATCTTGTCGCCGACGCCCAGCACCCGCCCGTCCCGCAGCCGCGCGTGCACCGACGCCCGCAGGTCCTGGCCCTCCACCCCGGTGGCGTGCACCGGCGGCAGCTCCGCCCCGGCCGAGGTCAGCAGCGGCAGCGCGGCGATCAGCCACTCGGTGGAGACGGCCTCCTGGAGGGTGTACGCGGCGGCCTGGCCCTTGGACCGGAAGCGGTCGCCGCCGCCCGCCTCCCGGACCGCGGAGCCGACCAGCTCCCGCACCTGCGGTGCCCCCTGGAAGCCGTTCACCTGCGCCTCCATCGGCAGCCGCACACCGCCGGCGCGCCAGGCGCCGAGGGCGGCCGGGCGGCCGTCCCCGGGTCCCGGAGCCGGGGCCACCGGCTGGCGGCGGGGCGCGGTCAGCCGGCCGAGGGCGGCGAGGTCCTGGTCCAAAACGCGGTGGGTCACCGACTGGCGGCCCAGCGAGGCCAGCGCCAGCCGGCGGTCGCCGCGGTGCAGTTCGAGGGTGGCCTCGACCGGTACCCGCATCTTCGACGACTTCGCGGTCTTCGCCTCGGCGACCGTCTTCATGCCGAGCTGGCCGCGGCCGGCCGTGCCGGAGCGCCGCGAGCCGCCCGTGCCGACGCCGAGGCCCGCCGCGCCGCCGGTGCTCTTCAGCTGGCCGGCTCCGCCGTCCGGCTTGCCGGAGCCGGCGAAGATCCCCTCCAGGCCGTACGACACGCCCTCGTCGTGGGTGGCGGCCTGCTGGGCGACGGCCGCGGTGATGTACTCCATGTCCCTGCCGTCGTCCGCCGCGCCGTCGTAGCTGCCGTCGGCCGGCCGGTTGACCTTGAACACCGCCCAGTACGGCGTCCTGCGGCCGTCGAACAGCTCGACGGTGACTCCGCCGTCCATCGCCCCGGACAGCAGTCCCGCGCTGCCGTCGCGGTCCAGGACGCGCAGCAGGCGCTGCACGTTGTCGTTGCGGTCCGCCAGTTGCTGCCGGGGCAGCAGGTCCTCGGCGAGGCTCTGCTGCCCGCTCTCCGCGAGGCGGGTGCGCAGCCGGGCCAGCAGCGGCACGAAGTTCGGCAGGTCCTCGACCATGCCGAAGCCGAGGGGCAGCGTGCGGGCGAAGGACGGGCCGGTGCGCGGCGGCGCGGAGGTCGAGGACCCGGCGGTGTCCGTGGCGCGCGCCTGCTCCCGGCCCTCGCGCTCGGCATCCGCCCGGGAGCTCTCGGCCGGCCGGGAGTTCTCGGCCGGCCGGGAGGTCTCCGCCGGGTTTCGGCCCGGCTGACGGGGCGACGTCATCAGGTCCGGTTCGGGGTCGAGCTTCAGCTGTCTGCGGATCGCCGCCGGCAGTTGCGCCTCCGTCAGCCACACCGCCGCCTCGGCCGGCAGGGTGCGGGCGGCACTCGCCACGTAGGGGCCGCCGCCGGTGACCTTGACCTCGGCGACCATGGTGACGAGCAGGTCGCACTGGACCAGGTAGAGCGGCGCCTTCTTCGGGGTGTGGGCGTTGCGCTCGACCGTGCCGGACAGTGCCGCGGACCGGGTGTCGCCCTGGTTGGTGGTGCGGTTCCCGGACAGGCCCTGGCCGAGCCGCCACTCGGCGTCGTTCTCCGAGCCGGTGGCGCCGAACTGCCAGGTGCTGGTGGTGCCCTGCCCCTCCTGGCCGGCCGCCTGGTGGCCGCCGAGCACGAAGGTCTCCGTGCCGGGGCCCGCGCCCCGGTGCAGGAACTTCGGGTTGGCCAGCGTGAGCCGGGTGCCGACGGCCCCGTTCAGCGCGGCGAGCCGGCGCGGATGGCGCAGGTTCTTCACCACCCACCCGGAGGACGCGGCCTGCCGCAGCGAGGCCGTGATGGCCTGCGGCCCGAACCGCTCCTCGATCGCCAGCCGTGGCGCGAGCCCCTCCGTCTGCAGCGCGGGATCCTCGCGGACGCCCTTGTTGCGGGCGGCGGCCCTGGACAGCAGCTGGAAGGCGAGGTCCCGGACGGCCTGGCCGTCGCCGACCGTCTCCACCAGCTGCCAGTCCCGCAGCGCATGCCCGACCGTCGGCCGGGGCACGAGGCCGGCCAGGTCGCCGATGCCCTCGGCGGTGACGGCGTATTCGGGGCGCGGTGCCTGGCCCCGGCGCCGGTCGCCCACCGCGTCCTGGCGCCGCTTGCCCTCCTCGTCGAGGGTGAACTCGGCCGGCGTGACCAGCCGTACGTCCTGCTCGTCCAGGTGCAGGTCCGCCACGTGTCTCGCCTCGGGCGAGTGCTGCCCCGGCAGGCCGGGGGTGAGGGCGCGGCCCAGCTTGCGCTGCCGGGAGGTCATGGTGACGTCGACGTCGAGGCGCAGGGCCGCCCCGAAGGTGCCGGCCTGCTCGGAACCGTTGGTGAGGACGTCCGTGCGGGTGGTGGGGCCGGCCTGGTTGCGGCGGGTTCCGGTGCTGTGCCGCTCGTAGCGGGCCGAGCCGGTCAGGACGCCGGGGACGATCCTGGCCTGCCCGAGCACCAGACCGCCGATGGAGCGCGAACTGCCCCGCCCGCTCTGTGTGGTGCCGGTGACGCCGGAGTGGCTGCGGACCAGCCAGTCGTCGGTGTCGCCGAGGTAGCCGGTCTCGCGGAGCTGTCCGCGGACGCGGATCTGTACGTCGTGGGAGTGCAGGGTGGTCTTGCGGCGCAGCCGCACCCGGATGCCGGTCGTGGTCAGCTGGTCCTTGTTGACCCGCAGGTTGGTCTCGGACAGGGCGGCCGTCAGCTCGCGGTGGTTGCGCCGCTGGAGCGCGGCCTCCTCCCCGGACGGCGGGGTGGGGCGCGTGTCGGTGCCGAAGGAGGGCAGGTAGCCGGCCAGTTGGGGGTCGGTCGCGAACAGCTCCTGCACGGCCCGGAGCATGGGCCGGGTGTCGAGCCGGCTGAGGGTGACGCTGGAGCCCATGGCGCCGAACGGGAGGTGCCGTTCGACGTCGACCTCGTTGCCGTCCTCGTCGGTCCGCTTCGGCTTCTTGATGAACTCCCCGGCCTCGGTGCCGGGCGGCAGCGGCAGCCCCAGCGACTGTGCCTCGTCGGCCCGCAGGCTCATCCACACCCGCATCGCGTGCCGGGCGACCCGGGTCCCGGGGCGCAGGACCATCTGTGCCGAGCGCGGTCCGGTGCCCTCCGCGGTGAACTGGACGGTCGCGAGGTAGAGCACCTTGTCGCCGCGCACCTCCGCGCCCTGGCGGCTGGAGACGGTCTGCTCGGCCACGGTGAACCGCGCCTTGCGGGCCGCCGCGACCGGCATGGCCGTACCTCGCAGGACGGCGGCGTTGCCGACCGCGCCGACGCCGATGGCCGGGCCCAGGCCGCCGGTGAGGGCGCGTCCCTTGCCGGCACTGTCGGTGACCGTGTGCTGGGTCTGCTGGTGGGTGCGCAGCTGGGTCCCGCCGGTGCCCCAGGCGGGGGACAGGCCGGTGATCTCGGCGTGCAGGCGGTAGCTGCCGACGCTGTTGCCGTCCTTGGAGGCGAGGTCCTCGCCGGTGACGCCGTCGCGCAGCAGGCGGGGCAGGTCCTCCAGGACGGTCGCGGTGGAGGTGGCCTCGTAGAGGCGGGAGCGGCCGGGGGCGCCGGGGGCGGTGAGCGAGGGGTGCAGGACGGTGGCGACCGCGTCGAAGAGCCCGCCGCCGCCCTGGTGCGGGGCGGCGGTGTCGGTGACCGCGACCGGGGCCATGGAGTCGGCGAGTGAGACGCGCCTGGCGGTGTCCGCGCCGACGCCCTCCGGAGCGGCGGGGGCCTCGGTGCCGGCCGGGACCAGGTGCTCGGTGGGCACGCGCTGGGTGAGGGTGCCCGAGCCCTGGAAGGTCTGCGCGTGCTGGGCGCCCTGCTTCTTGATCCGGACGCCGTACCGCACCTTGCGTGGTGCCTCGACCGAGCCCTTCTCGCTGCGCAGCACCCGGGGTTCGGCCACGTTGCGCTGGCTGCGGGACTCCCGGGAGGACTGCCAGGGCTGCGCGTTGAGCAGGCCGGCGCCGCCCAGCCAGAGCCCCGGTGCGACGGGCGCGAGCCCGAAGGCCATGCCGCCGGCGCCCTTGCCGGCACTGCCGCTCGCGGTGGTCGCGACGGTGGTGGCGGTGTTGTGCTGGACGTCGACCTTGGTGTCCTTGCCCTCGGCGTCGTCCACCGCGGCGACCGGCGCCCCGTCGGGGTCCGGCACGGTGTTCGTGAGCAGGTCCGTGGGGTGGAAGACGGGCGGCCGGTCGTCGGGGGCCCGGGAGACGGTGACGGTGACGTCGTACCACTCCTTGCCGGTCCCGCCCTTGACGGCGAAGGCGCGGCCCTGCCCGTAGAACGACTCGGGGCGGCCGGCGAGTTCGGCGCCGATCTCGGCGACCGTGCCGTCGCCGTGCCCGACGACGGCGGCCACCGCGTTCCGGACGAACTCGTGCCCGGTCGGTCCGTACGCCGTGGACAGCCCGGCGGCCTGGAAGTCCCTCAGGTACGGGGGCAGTACGAGGCCGGGTGCGGTGTTCTCCTCCTCGACGGTCGCCACGGGTGCCACCGGCCGGCTGCGGACCGCGGGGGGCCGCGCGACGCCCTTGCCCTTCGCGTTCCGCAGGGCCAGCGTGGCGGCCGTGTTCCCCGCCCTCCCCTGGAGGGCGCGCATCGCGTGTTCCGGGGGTCCGACCGGCACGGTGGAGTCGACGGGCGCGGCGGTGGCCGGGGCCCGGGAGGCCTCGGAAGAGGCGTCCTTTCCGCCGTCGCCTGCCTTCTGCTGCGTCCGCACGGAGTCAACGTAGGCGTGGCCGGGGCGGCGGAAAGCCCCTCCGCACCACTTGTCACCGTCGCCTCGGCAGGTGGTCAACTTGCGTACACCGTACGGTCGTTCAACCTGCCGGAACGGTTACGGGACCCTCGGGAAACGGGCCTGGAGCGTCCAGATCGCCGGGTTGTCCGCCAGGTCCTCGTGCAGGTCGGTGAGGTCGGCGATCAGGTCGTGCAGGAAGTCGCGTGCCTCGCGGCGCAGTTCGGTGTGGGAGAAGGTGAGGGGCGGTTCCTCGCCCGGCATCCAGTCGGCCTCGATGTCCACCCAGCCGAAGCGGCGCTCGAAGAGCATGCGGTCGGTGGACTCGGTGAAGTCGAGTTCCGCGTGCTGGGGCCGGGCGGCCCGGGACCCCGCCGGATCCCGGTCCAGCCGCTCCACGATGTCGCACAGCGCCCACGCGAAGTCCAGCACCGGCACCCATCCCCAGGCTGTGGACAGTTCCCGGTCCGCCTTGGTGTCGGCGAGGTAGACGTCCCCGCAGAACAGGTCGTGACGCAGCGCGTGGACGTCCACGCGGCGGTAGTCCGTCTGGGGCGGGTCGGGAAAGCGGTTGGAAAGGGCATAGCCGATGTCGAGCACGTGCCGATGGTGTCACGGCCGGAACCATCCGCCTCATCGGCCTGAGGGAACCGCCCCGGCCTCATTAGGATCGATCGCGTGTCCAGACGTGTACGCGTTTTGTCGGTCGCCGCAGGCGCGCTCATCCTCTCCATCACCCTCACGCTCACCGCGAGCGGCGGAGTCCACGGCACCCCCGGCGGCGCGGGCCTCCACGACCCGTACTTCCCGAAGGCGGGGAACGGTGGCTACGACGTGCGCCACTACGGCCTCACCCTCGCCTACGACCCGGGAACCCGGCACCTCACCGGGACCGCCGTCATCACCGCCCGCGCCACCCAGAACCTGACCGCCTTCGACCTCGACCTGAAGGGGCTGGACGTCGACACGGTCACCGTCGGGGGCAAGAAGGCCCGCTGGAACCGCGCCGGCCAGGAGCTGACGATCCGCCCGCACGGCGACCTGAAGAAGGGCGCGACCTTCGCCACCACCGTGCGCTACTCGGGCAGCCCGGAGACGATCACCGACCCCGACGGTTCCAAGGAGGGCTGGCTGCGCACCGCGGACGGCGCGCTGGCCCTCGGTGAACCCGTCGGCTCCATGGCCTGGTTCCCCGACAACGACCTTCCCTCGGACAAGGCGTCGTACGACATCACGATCACCGTGCCCAAGGGCCTCCAGGCCGTCTCCAACGGCGAGTTGAAGAGCGAGACGACCGACGGCGACCGGACCGCCTTCGTCTGGCACTGCGCGGAGCCGATGGCGAGCTACCTCGCCACGGTCGCCATCGGCCACTTCACGATCACCCGGACCACCACCTCGGACGGTCTGCCGGTGTACGTCGCCGTGGACCCCACGCAGGCCGCCGCGAGCAAGATCGTGCTCGCGAGGATCCCGGAGATCATCGCGTGGGAGCAGCAGACCTTCGGTCCCTACCCCCTCTCCTCCACCGGCGCGATCGTCGACCGGCCGGGAGACGCCGGGTACGCGCTGGAGACCCAGAACCGGCCGGTCTTCCCCGGTGCTCCGGAACTCCACACCCTCGTCCACGAACTGTCCCACCAGTGGTACGGCGACTCCGTCACCCCGAAGAACTGGCGGGACATGTGGCTCAACGAGGGCTTCGCGACCTACGCAGGGTGGCTGTGGCAGGAGGACCACGGCGGCCAGACCGCGCAGCAGATATTCGACAGGGTCTACGCGACCCCCAAGGACGACGCGACCCTCTGGGGGTTCCCCCCGGGGAAACCGCCGGGCGCCGCCCACATCTCGGAGCGGCCGGTGTACGAATGGGGCGCGATGGTCCTGCACAAGATCCGACAGACGGTCGGCGACGACAGGTTCTATGCCATCCTCCGGGGCTGGGCGGCCACCCACCGCCACGGCAACGCGGACACCGCCGAGTTCACCGCGTACGTGGAGAAGATGGCGCCGGGCAGGAACTTCGACGCGATCTGGAAGGACTGGCTGTACGGCGACGGGAAGCCGGCGCATCCCTAGCGCGTCAGGCGTCCACGCGGCCCAGTTCCCTGCGCAGGACGGCGCACGGGCGGCCGTGCTCCCGGTCCGGGCGGTGACCGATCACCTCGTAGCCGAGGGCGGTCCAGAAGGCGAGCCCGTCGGGGTTGTTCTCCAGCACGGCGAGCCGGACCGCCGTACGGCCCTCGGCCCGGAAGCGGTCCTCGACGGCGGTCGCGATCCGACGGCCGTGCCCCTGCCCCCGCACCCCCGCGTCCACCATCAGCAGCCCGATCCACGGGTCCGGGTCGGCCGGGTCCGGATGCCGGGCGAGGGTGACCGCGATGCCGACCAGCCGCCCCTCGCTGCGGGCGAGCAGCACCTCCCCGTCCGGATGCGTCAGCTCGTCCGCCAGCGCCCGCGCCACCTGCTCGGGCCGCACGTCGTCCGGGTCCGGGAAGTCCCCGCTGAGCGCGAAGAAGGCGCGGTTCGAGGCGTACAGGGCGGTGATCTCGGTGAGCACCGGTCCCGGGATGTCGTCACCGGGCCGCACGGACAGGGGCTGGAGGATCATGCGGGCAACCTATCCCCGCCCGTCCGATGATCATCGTGATGTCGCGCGGGTCTCCGGGGCGTCCCAGCGGGACTCCCGCCGTGCTGTCGGCGAGATCGAGCAACTGCTGGGAGAAACATGATCCACGAGACCTCGGCCTGCAACTCCTCCAACCTGGCGTGGTTCAAGAGCGGCTACAGCGACGGCCCTGAGGGCGACAGCTGCGTCGAGGTCGCCCTGACCTGGTTCAAGAGCAGCTACAGCGACGGCAACGACGGCGAGTCCTGCCTGGAAATAGCCCCCACCCCCACCACCATCCACATCCGCGACTCCAAGTACCCCCACACACCCCCGCCCGCCACCCCCGGCCCCCGGCTCGCCCCCTCCGCCTGGGCGGCCTTCGTGTCCTACGCGTCGGCGCACTGATCCGGCGCCGGGCCCCCGGCCGCGCCCGCGCGGCCGGGGGTTGGCGTCTGTCAGACGTTGACGCCGAAGTCCTGGGCGATGCCGACCAGGCCGGACGCGTAGCCCTGGCCGACCGCGCGGAACTTCCACTCCGCGCCGTTGCGGTACAGCTCGCCGAAGACCATGGCCGTCTCCGTCGCCGCGTCCTCGGAGAGGTCGTAGCGGGCGATCTCGGCACCGCCGGCCTGGTTGACGATGCGGATGTAGGCGTTGCGGACCTGGCCGAAGTTCTGCGAGCGGGTCTCCGCGTCGTAGATGGAGACCGGGAAGACGATCTTGTCGATGTCGGCGGGGAGGGCGGCGAGGTTGACGTTGATCGCCTCGTCGTCGCCGGCGCCCTCGCCCGTGCGGTTGTCGCCGGTGTGGACGATCGTGTTGTCCGGGGTCTGCTTGTTGTTGAAGAAGACGAAGTGGGCGTCGGAGTAGACCTTGCCCTGCGCGTTGACCGCGATGGCCGAGGCGTCCAGGTCGAAGTCCGTGCCGGTGGTGGTGCGGACGTCCCAGCCGAGGCCCACGGTGACGGCGGTCAGGCCCGGAGCCTCCTTGGTGAGCGAGACGTTGCCACCCTTGGAGAGGCTTACAGCCATGGTCGGGAGTCCTTTCCCTCGTTTCGCGTACGACCGTGCGGCGCGTACGGGCTTGAAGCTACAGCTACCCGTATGAACGCCACGAGGGGTACCGAAGGTTCCACGTTGCTTTACTTTCTTTACCAAGCGGGTGAGGAGCGATATTCGCGTGACGTGCGCCGGTCAGGCGCGCGACCATAGGGGTATGTCCGGTCCTTACGTCATCCGCGGCTCCGTCTCGCTCCCCGAGGCCGAGCTCAACTGGCGTTTCTCGCGGTCCTCCGGGCCGGGCGGCCAGCACGTCAACACCAGCGACTCGCAGGTGGAGCTCCGCTTCGACCTCGCGAACACCGAGGCGCTGCCGCCGGTGTGGAAGGAGCGGGCGCTGGAGCGGCTGGCGGGGCGGCTCGTCGACGGGGTGATTGTCGTACGGGCGTCCGAGCACCGTTCGCAGTGGCGCAACCGCGAGACCGCCGCCGTACGTCTCGCCGCACTCCTCGCGGAGGCCACCGCGCCGCCGCCCAAGCCGCGCAGGCCGACCCGGATTCCGCGCGGGATCAACGAGCGCCGGCTCCGGGAGAAGAAGCAGCGGTCGGATACCAAGCGGGGGCGGACCGGCCGCGACTGGTCGTAACGCCCCTTCAGCGCCCCTCGCGCCGTGCCGCGGCTCTCCGGCCGAAACCTCGGAAGGCGCCGTGGCGCAGCCGTTCCCCCGGCCGGCGTGCGCAGGCGGGAACGAAGGCCTGGGCGTCGCGTTCGGCGGCGCGGGCCTGTGGGGCCTGAGCATGTATCAGCTGACCACCCGCCGGCCGTCGGAGCGGACCCAGAACGACCTGACCGCCTCGCTGGGCCGGCCGTCGGCCGTTCTCTTCCGGTCCCTCGAAGGGGAACGGCGGCTCGCCGCGGAGATGCCGGCCGACCCCGGCACCCGGACCGGGTCAGAGGACCAGCACCCCGACGGGCTGGTCCCCGCTCGTCTCACCGGTCCTCCGGAAGCCCAGCCGCAGGTAGAACTCCTCGGGGCCGTCCGGTCCCGCGTGCCAGGTGACGTACATCTCCCTGCCGCCCCGGCGGCGGATCTCGGCGGCCACCGCCTCGACCGCGAACCGGCCGTAGCCCCTGCCCTGTTCCGCCGCGTCGACGGTGAGGCGCCACAGGCCGGAGCGGAAGAGGGTGCCGTCGGCGCGCCAGTCGATGTCGAGGAAGGCCATCAGGAAGCCGACCGTGCGGTCTCCGTCGACGATCAGACGCGGCCAGGCGTCCCCCGCCGGATGGACGTACGCCTCGGCGAGGGACTCGGCGACCGGTTCCACGTTCTGTTCCTGGCCGGGCCGGACGCGAATGCGGAGTGCCGCCGCCAAATTCGCGGTCGTCACTTCTTCGAGGCGGGGTGCGAAGGGCATCCGCGCACTCTAGAAGGGGCGTTCAGTAACCGCGCACCGAATTTACGAAAACAGACCGCGCGGTTTCATCCCAGCTGCCGGTAGCGCCCCCGGAAATACACCAGGGGTCCGCCTTCCGTGCTCGGCAGTTCGGCGGTGAGGACGCGGCCGATGACGAGGGTGTGGTCGCCGGCCGCGACGCGCTGTTCGGTGCGGCACTCCAGGGTCGCGAGGGCACCGCCGACCAGCGGGGCGCCGCTGGTCCGGCCGCGGACGTACGGGATGTCCTCGAAGAGCAGCCGGTCGCTGATGCGGCCCTTCATCGCGAAGCGGCCGGCGATGTGGCGCTGGCTCTCGGTGAGCACGGAGACCGCCCACTGCGGCTGCTCGTCCAGGAGGTCGTCCATCCGGGAGCCCTCACGCAGGCTGACCAGCACCAACGGTGGGTCGAGCGACACCGACATGAACGCGGTGGCGGTCATGCCGACGTCCTCGCCGGCCGGCGCCAGCGGGTCGTCCGGATCCAGCGACGCCTCCTGCGCGGTCACCAGGACCACGCCGGCGGCGAGCCGGGAGAGGGCGGCCTTGAACGCTTCGTTGCTCACCCCCACAGCATGCCCGGTGGCTTCTGCGGCGGTGGGGGAGGGAGTCTTCAGCACGCCGGAAACGCTAGTGTCGGACCCGGCGCGGCCGCATCGGCCATCGGCCCGAGCCGGGTCCTAGGACCAAGGGCGGGGTGCGCTGCGGTGAAAACCCGTAACGTGCGTCATGTGCGCACACCCGCAAAGACTGTGTTCGGCAAAGACACAGGGAAAACGCGGAAACTCCACGCAATTGCTCACGTTCTCCTGTGACTTGAGTCACAAGGGGCATTAATTGTTGACCCTGTGTACCGAGTGGGCAGCGCGCTGTGATTCAGTGGCGGGGAAAAGTAGCGCCGAAGCAGACCCTTGATTCGCTGCGAGGTCTCGGGGGGAGGGCGAGCATGGAGACCGAGTCGGAGCCCTACGTCCGTCTTGCGTCCCTGCGACAGCTGCACCAGGTCATGGCCGACATGAACACGGCCCGCAGCCTGGCGGACACACTGCAGACCGTCGCCGACGGCGTGATCACCGCTCTCGGGTACGAGATGGCGTGCGTCAACCTCGTGCGCCCCGACGGCGACCTCGTGGTCGCCGCCTTCTCCGGCAACTCCGCCGCCGAGGCCCTGATCACCGGCCGCGTCGGCTCCCGCGACTCCTGGGAGCGGCGGCTGAACATGGGCGAGAACTGGGGCGACCTCGTCTTCATACCGCACACCGAGGGCTGGATCCTCGACGACGACGACGTCCCGCAGTGGTACACCGACGGCCCCGCGCCGCGCTTCGAGGACGAGTGGCACCCCTCCGACCGGCTCTTCGCGCCCATGTACACGCCCGGCATATCGGGCAGCTCCTGCGGCGAACTGCTCGGCGTGATCTCCGTCGACCGCCCGCGCAACGGCCGCCACCCGGGCGCCTGGGGCCGCGAGGCCCTGCAGATGTACGCCTTCCAGGCCGCGATCGCGATCAGCAACGCCCGGCTGCGCGCGAACATGCAGCGCGCCCTGGTCCGCCTGGAGCGCGAGCAGCAGGCGCTGCGGGCCAGCGAGGAGAGCTTCCGGCAGGCCTTCGAGTACGCCCCCTCCGGCATGGCGATAGCCGAGATGGGCGGCGACCAGCACGGCCGAATACTGCGCAGCAACGACGCCCTGTGCCGCCTGCTGGGCCGCCCCGCCTCCGCGATGCGCCGCTACTCCTTCTCCGACCTGGTCCACCCCGAGGACATCGGCACCCTGCTCCGCACCTCCGCGGAGGGCGGCCGCGCCGAGCTCCGCCTCGGCCGCCGTGACGGCACCTACGTCTGGGTCTCGCTCCGCAACTCCGTCGTCGCCGACGCGGCCGACGGCCCCCGCTTCCTCCTCACCCACGTCGAGGACATAGAGGAGCGCAAGCGCCGCGAGCTCCAGCTCGCCCACCGCGCCTCCCACGACTCCCTCACCGGTCTCCCGAACTCCGCGGAGCTGCGCTCCCGGCTCTCCTCCCGGCTCTGCCGGCGCGCCGGTCACGCCGGGGAGCTGGAGTCCCTGGACGCGGCCTACGGCCACCCCGCCTTCGACGTCAACGGCCACGGCTTCGACTTCGCCGGCACGGCGGGCGGAACACAGTCGTACGACGGCGGCTACGACCACCACGTGCACACCGTCGCCCCCGAGGAGGGCCGCGACGACGGCGCCAAGGGGCTCGCGGTGCTCTTCTGCGACCTCGACGGCTTCAAGTCGATCAACGACCGGTTCGGCCACAACGCGGGCGACGCCGTCCTCATCGAGGTCGCCCGCAGGCTCACCCGGGGCGTCCGGGACGGCGACACCGTGGCCCGCCTCGGCGGCGACGAGTTCGTGATCCTCGCCGACGGGCTGGGCAAGGCCGACGCCCAGGACCTGGCCGTACGCCTGCGCAACGAGATCATCCAGCCGATCCGCGCCGAGGGCCGGGCCGTCCGGGTGGGCGCCAGTTTCGGCATCGGGTGGGCGCACTGCGGCATGACGGCGGACGAAGTCCTGAAATCCGCCGACGAGCGGATGTACGTAGAGAAACGATCTCGTCCCAAAGCACATCGCCGGGCCGGATGATCCGCAGGTCATCGTGCTGATGCGATCCGAGTCACCCGTTTGGCTCAGTCAGACCGGGTAGGCTCGACTCTCAATACCTGTACGCATCCGCCCGCACCTGTTGAGGAGTACCAAGGGATGACGCCCGGCGACAACGGCGCGAGCACGCCCGAGGACGACGACCCGTTCGGCTATCTGTACGCCGATGGTCAGGCCAGAGGGGCCCAGCCGCCGTCCGGCGGCGGTGGCTACGGCTACCCGCATCAGGTCAGCAGGGTGCGCTCGGTCGGCGAGCGTACGTACGGCGGCCAGCAGCAGGCACCGCAGCCGCAGTACGGCGGCCAGACCATTCCGCAGCAGCCCGGTGCCGGCTACGGCCAGCAGCCGGCCGCTGCCTACCAGGCCCCGGAGACCCTCCCGGGCGGCGCCCCCACCACCCGCACGCCCATGCCGCCCGCAGGCCGCGGCCGCGGCCCCAACACCAAGGGCCTCCTCATCGGCGCCGTCGCCGTCGTCGCCGCCGTCGTCATCGGCATCAGCGTCGCGATGATGAACGGCAACGGCGACGACAACAAGGCAGGCGGCGACGCCTCCACCTCCCCGACCCAGTCGCAGAGCGCGTCCCCGAGCCCGTCGAGCACGAGCTCGGTGTCGGCGTCGGGCGACGTCGCGCCGGTCGACGCGAAGACCTTCCACCTGGACGGCGGCGCGAGCACGGCCTCGGACGTCAAGGGCGCGAAGTCCCAGGGCGGCATCTATGTCACCAACTTCAGCCAGACAGGCGCCGGCGTCACCTGGACGGTCGACGGCATCCCGTCGGACGGCCTCTACACCGTCTACGCGCACTACAGCGCCGTACAGGACCAGAGCATGACGCTGTCCATCAACGGCAAGACGTTCGGCAGCAAGTTCCCCCTGAACAACTACACGGGCCAGAGCGACCCGACCAAGGCCTGGACGACCAGCTACACGTACCCCACCCTCACCAAGGGCACCAACGTCATCTCCCTGTCCTGCCAGAGCGGCGACAAGTGCGACGTCCTGCTGGACCAGATGTGGCTCAGGCAGGGCAAGCACACGAACAAGGACTAACCGGCCGCAGGCCCACCGGTCACCGCGACCTGGCCGAGCAGCTTCTCGTACGCCATGCGGTCGAACTCCCCGGCCGCCGCGGCCCGTACCGTCGCCGCTGACAGGGCCACTGCGCGGGTCAGGCGGTCCGGCCAGGGGAGTTGTTCGATCAGGCCGGAGAGGAGGGCGGCGGTCACGGAGTCGCCGGCGCCGGTCGGGTTGCCGTGTTCCCGGGTGGGCGGGGTGGCGCGCCAGCGGCCCTCCGGGGTGAGGGCCAGCAGGCCCTGCGCGCCCAGGGAGGCGACCACCGTGCGAGCGCCCCGGCGGCGGGCGTCCTGGGTGGCGCGGGCCGGTTCGTGGGAGCCGGTGAGTTCGGCCAGTTCGTCGGCGTTCGGCTTGACCAGGTCCGGCCGGGCCGCGACCCCGCGCCGCAGCGGCTCACCGCTGGTGTCGAGGAGGACGGGGACGCCGACGGAGCGGGCCGCCTTGATCAGGCCGGCGTACGCGCCCACCGGGACCCCGGGCGGCAGGCTGCCGCACAGGGCCACCGCCGCGGCTCCGCCGAGCAGTTCCTCGTAGCGGTCGAGGAAGGCGCCCCACTCGGCCGGGGCTATCTGCGGCCCGGGTTCGTTCAACTGGGTCGTGTCGCCCGTCAGTTCGTCCACGACGGCTATGGTGCGACGGGTCGGGCCGGCGACCGGGAGGAGTGCGTCCCGCACGCCAGGGGCGTCCGCGAGGCGTTCCCGTACCGCCCGGCCGGTGGCCCCGCCCGCGAATCCCGTCACCGTCGTCTCGTGGCCGAGCGCGGCCAGCACCCGGGCGACGTTGACCCCCTTGCCGCCCGGCCGTTCGGTCACGTCCGAGACGCGGTGCGAGGTGTGCGGGCGCAGGGCGCCGACCCGGTAGGTGATGTCGAGAGCGGTGTTCAGGGTGACGGTGAGAATCACCGGGCGACCTCCCTCGTGCATGCCCGTGCCATCGGTGGGGGCACGATCATGCCAAAGAGACGGCGACCGGCCTAGGTCGCCGTCTCCCAAGAGATGGTCGCAGTCAGGCCAGTTCGGGTGCGACCACCCAAGTACCCTTCCGCATCACGCCCTTGAGCGTGAAGTCCGCGTCCAGGACGAGCAGGTCCGCGTCCTTGCCGGGCTCCAGGGAGCCGACGCGGTCGTACAGGCCCAGCAGCCGCGCCGGGTTGGCGGACAGCGCGGCGACGGCGTGCTCGACGGGCAGCCTGTCGACGGTCACCGCCCGCCGCAGCGCGCGGTCCAGCGTCAGCGTGGAGCCGGCGATGGCACCGCCGTCCACCAGCCGGGCCACTCCGTCGGTGACGTCGACCTCCAGCGGACCGAGGAGGAAGCGGCCGTCACCGCTGCCGGCCGCGTCCATCGCGTCCGTGATGAACGCGACCCGGTCCGGCCCCGCGTGGTGGAAGGCCAGCTGGAGCGCGGCGGGGTGCAGGTGGGTGCCGTCGTTGATCAGCTCCACCGTCACCCGCTCGTCCTCCAGGAGGGCGGTGATCGGGCCGGGCGCGCGGTGGCCGATCTGCGGCATCGCGTTGTACAGGTGGGTGGCGACCGTGGCGCCCGCGTCGATCGCCGCCACCGTCTGCTCGTACGTCGCGTCCGTGTGGCCGACGGCGGCGATCACGCCGTGCTCCGCGAGCAGCCGTACCGACTCGATGCCGCCGGGGAGTTCGGTGGCGAGCGTGACCATCTTCGCGTGCCCGCGCGCCGCGTCCACCAGCTTGCGCACCTCGGCCGGGTCCGGGTGCCGCAGCAGCGCTTCGGAGTGGGCGCCCTTGCGGCACGGGGAGATGAAGGGGCCCTCGAAGTGGATGCCGGCGATCTCGCCCTGCTCGGCGAGCTCGGAGAGCAGGCCGGCCTGGCGGGTCAGGACGTCCATGTCGTCGGTGACGGTGGAGACGACCAGCGTGGTGGTGCCGTGCGCGCGGTGCGTGCGGACGCCGGTGAGGACCTGCTCGGCGGTGCCGGAGCTGAAGGAGGCCCCACCGCCGCCGTGGTTGTGGATGTCGACGAAGCCGGGCAGGAGCCAGTGGCCGGTGAGGTCGACGACCTGGGCGTTCTCGTTGGCGGCGGCGGCGATCCGGGTGCCCTCGACCGAGATCCGGGCGTTTTCGACGACTCCGGTGGGCAGGACTGCCCGGGCGCCGGAGAGGACCAGTCCGTGGTCTGCGGGCTGCGGGTCCGTGGGGGCTGGTCGCGCAGTTCCCCGCGACCCTGACGGGGCGCTGTCGTGCGGCTCGTTCGCAGCCATCAGCGGGTTACCTCCGGAGTAGTCGTCGTCTTCAACAAGTCCTGGGCCAGCAGGCCCGCGCCCAGGCAGCCGGCCGTGTCCCCGAGTTCGGCCGGGACGATCGTCGGCAGTTTCTGGAACGTCACCCGGTGCTCCACGGCCTCGCGCAGAGGCCCGAACAGGGCGTCCCCCGCCTCCGCCAGGCCGCCGCCGATGATGAGGACCCGTGGGTCCAGCAGGGTGAGGGCCGTGACCAGGCCGTCGGCCAGAGCCGCCACCGCGTCGCCCCACACCCGGACGGCGTTCGGGTCGCCGGACGTGACCGCCTTGGCGCAGTCCGCCGCGTCCACGGCCGGGTCGCCGACGGCCTTCGCCCACGCCTCGCTCACCGCGGCCGCCGACGCGTACCGCTCCAGGCAGCCGCGCTGCCCGCACGGACAGGGGGCACCCTGCGGCCGTACGACGACATGGCCGATCTCGCCCGCGAAGCCGTGCGCGCCCGGCTCCACCCGGCCGTCCAGGCCGAAGCCGCCCGCGATCCCGGTGCCGAGGGCCACGAAGAAGTAGCGGTCCGCGCCCCGGCCCGCGCCGAGCCTGCCCTCCGCCAGACCGCCGGTACGGACGTCGTGGCCGAGGGCGACCGGGATGCCGAGGCGGTCGGCGAGGAGGGTGCGCAGCGGGACGTCGCGCCAGCCGAGGTTGGCCGAGTAGACCGCGGTTCCGGCCTGCTCGTCCACGATTCCGGGGACCGCGAGGCCGGCCGCGGACGCCGGCTCGCCGAGGTGCTGCGCGCCGTACGCCTGCAGCTCGGCGGCGAAGTCGAGGATGGCGGTGACGACGGCGTCGGGGCCGCGGTCCCGGCCGGTCGCCCGGCGGTCCCGGTGGAGCAGCTCGCCGTCCGGGCCGACCAGCGCGGCCTTCATTCCGGTGCCGCCCACGTCCAGGGCGATGACATGTCTCACGGGAACAGTGTGGCCCGTCGACCCGCAAGAGGTCTAGTCCACTTACGTGGTGTAGACCTTATAGGTCAGACGTATTGAACGGCGAGACAGCGGGACAGGGGCAGTAGACGTGCGGCGGCGTAGGGCAGGAATGATCGCGGTGGTGTCCGCAACGGGCATGACCGCGGTCCTCGGTGGGTGCGGGACGACGGGATCCTCGGACGTCACCCTCAGACTCGTCGCCGCCGACTACGGAGACTCCGCCGCCAACAGCTCCCAGAAGTACTGGGACAAGCTGGCCAGGGCGTACGAGGCCCAGCACTCCGACGTGAAGGTCGACGTCACCGTCTACTCGTGGAACGACGTCGACCGCAAGGTCAAGGACATGGTCGACGCCGGCCACGCCCCCGACCTGGCGCAGATCGGCGCGTACGCCGACTACGCGGCCGCCGGCAAGCTGTACGAGGCCGGCGACCTGCTCTCCATCCCGGTCCAGGCCGACTTCCCGTCCCAGCTCGCCGAGGCGGGCCAGTGGAACCACGCGCAGTACGGCATACCCTTCGCCGCCTCCACGCGCGTCCTCTTCTACAACAAGACCCTCTTCTCCCAGGCCGGCATCACCACCCCGCCCACCACCTGGGACGAGCTCGAAGCCGACGCGGAGGCGCTCAAGGCGAACGGCGTGAAGTACCCGTACGCGCTGCCGCTCGGCCCCGAGGAGGCGCAGGCGGAGACCATGCAGTGGCTGCTCAGCGGCGGCAGCGGCTACACCGACGACACCGGCACGTACACGATCGACTCCTCGCAGAACATCGACACCCTCACCTGGCTCAAGGACGACCTGGTCGGCAAGGGACTGACGGGTCCGGTGGCCCCCGGCAAGCTGAACCGCGCGACCGCGTTCGCCGCCTTCGCCGACGGCCAGGTCGGCATGCTCAACGGCCACCCCACGCTGATCAAGCAGGCCGAGAAGAAGGGCGTCAAGTTCGGCACGGTCCCGATGCCGGCCCGCGCCGGGCAGAGCACCAGCACCGCGTCCCTGGGCGTCGCCGACTGGATGGCGGCGTTCAAGCAGAACGGCCACGCCGAGCAGGTCGGCGACTTCCTGAACTACGTCTACAGCGAGAAGAACGTCCTCGCCTTCTCCCGCGAGTACGGCCTGCTGCCCGTCACCACGTCCGCGTCCCAGGCGATGACCGACTCCACCCGGGCCGAGGACAAGCAGCTGCGTCCCTTCCTGGAGCAGCTGCCCACCTCGCAGCTCTACCCGGCGGGCAAGACCTCCTGGGCGGCGATCAGCGCCGACATCAAGAACCAGATCGGTGCCGCGGTGAGCCCGACCGGCGACCCCACCGGTGTCCTCACCCGGATCCAGGCCGAGGCGGCGACGGCCGACAGCCGTACGCTCGGGACCCGCTGAGCGTTACGGTTCTCGCCATGGACCGGCACGAACTGGGCGCGCGCGAGCAGGCCATCCTCGCCCTCGAACGCCGGGGCTTTCCCAGCCCCGGCGCGAAGGAACGCGCGATACGCGAGGAACTGGACCTGGCTCCGGTGCGCTATTACCAGCTACTGAACGCCCTGCTGGACGACGAGGGGGCGCTGGCCCACGACCCGGTGACGGTGAATCGGCTGCGGAGGGTACGGGACGCGCGCCGCTCGGAGCGCTGAGCCGGCGGTTCTTCGCCCCCGCCGCCCCCAGCCTTCGGCCGGGGGCTCCAGCGCCCCTGACGGGGCGCTGTCCTGGACCCCCGACGGGATAGTGTCGGGCTCATGGGAACCCACATCACGGAACCCCTTCCGACGCCCCGCACCGCCGCCGGTCGCGACGGCCTCGCCGCGCTCCTCGCACGTCCCGGCACGGCCCTCGTCGGGCTCGACTTCGACGGGACGCTCGCGCCGATCGTCGCCGACCCCGAGCAGGCGCGGGCGCATCCGGACGCCGTGCCGGTGCTGGCCGCGCTCGCCCCGAAGGTGGCCGCGGTCGCCGTCGTCACCGGCCGCCCGGCCGAGGTGGCCGTCCGCTACGGCGGCTTCGCGGGCGTGCCCGGCCTGGAACACCTCGTCGTCCTCGGGCACTACGGCGCCGAACGCTGGGACGCGGCGACCGGCGAGCTCACCGCGCCGCCCCCGCACCCCGGCATCGCCGCCGTCCGCGCCGAACTCCCCGCCCTCCTCGACCGCGCCGGCGCCTCGCACGGCACCTGGATCGAGGAGAAGGGCCGGGCGATCGCGGTCCACACCCGCCGCGCCCCCGATCCCCAGGCCACCTTCGAGACCCTCCGTGAGCCCCTCACCGATCTCGCCACCCGGCACGGCCTGATCGTCGAACCGGGCCGCCTCGTCCTGGAACTCCGTCCCCCGGGCATGGACAAGGGCGTGGCCCTGCGCGAGTACGCACGGCACATGGACGCCGGCGCGATCCTCTACGCCGGCGACGACCTGGGCGACATCCCCGCCTTCGCCGCCGTCGAGAAACTCCGCGAGGAGGGCGTCCCGGGCCTGCTGGTATGCAGCGGCAGCACAGAGGTGACCGAACTGGCGGACCGGGCCGACGTGGTGGTGGACGGCCCGGAGGGAGTGGTCAGACTGCTGAGGAGTCTGGCCGCACTGAGTGCTTCATGACTTGTGGCGCCCCGTAACCGAAGCGCCCCGTAACTGAAGCGCCCCGTAAGGGGCGCTGGGGGTACCCCCGGCCGAAGGCCGGGGGAGGAACTGCGCGACCAGCCCCCACCGCCCCGCAGTCGAACCACTACCCGGGCCTACCCGCCCAACGCCCTGAGCTGCTCAAGGAACCAGGCCGTCGGCGGCAACGCCGTAGCCGCCTCGGCCAGCCGCTTGCACCGCTCCGCCCGCTCCCCCACCGGCATGGCCAGCGCCCGCGCCAACGCGTCCGCCGTCCCCCCGATGTCGTACGGGTTCACGACCACCGCGTCCTCGCCCAGCTCCTCGTACGCCCCGGCCTCCCGCGACAGCACGAGCACGCACCCCTCGTCCGACACCACCGGGATCTCCTTCGCCACCAGGTTCATGCCGTCCCGGATGGGGTTCACCAGCGCCACGTCGGCCAGCCGGTACGCCGCCAGCGACCGTGCGAAGTCGTCCTTGACGTGCAGCACCACCGGCGTCCAACCCGCCGTCCCGTAAGCGGCGTTGATCTCGTCCGCGACCCGCTGCACCTCCGCCGTGTAGTCGCGGTACACGGACAGGTCCTGCCGCGACGGGTACGCGAACGCGACATGCACCACGCGCTCCCGCCACTCGGGGTGGTCGTCGAGCAGCTGCCGGTACGCCAGCAGCCCCCGCACGATGTTCTTCGACAGCTCCGTCCGGTCGACCCGGACGATCGTCTTCCGCCCCTCGCCGCCGATCTCCTCCCGCAACGCCCGCATCCGCTCGTCCACGTCCGGCTCGTGCGACCGCTTCCGCAAGAAGTCCGCGTCGGCGCCCAGCCCGTGCACCCCGATCCGGGTGTCCGAGGAGGGGATCCCCGGCCCCAGCACCGCATGACAGCAGTCCACGAACGCGTCCGCCCACCGCCGCGTCAGGAACGCCGCGTGGTCGGCGCCGAGGATCCCGCTGAGCAGCTCGGCCGCGATGTCGTCGGGGAGGAGCCGGAAGTAGTCCGGCGGCGCCCAGGGGGTGTGGGAGAAGTGGCCGATGCGCAGGTCCGGGCGGAGCTGCCGCAGCATCCTGGGGGCGAGCGCCAGGTGGTAGTCCTGGATGACCACCACCGCCCCCTGGCCCGCCTCCTCCGCCAGCGCCTGCGCGAAGGCGCGGTTGTAGGCCTGGTACGACCCCCACTGGCGCCGGAACTCCGCGTCGAAGACCGGTTCCAGCGGGGTCTGGTAGAGCATGTGGTGGACGAACCAGAGGACCGAGTTCGCGATGCCGTTGTACGCGTCGGCGAACACGTCCGCGTCGATGTCGAGCATCCGGACCTGCTGCCCGCCGGTGTCCCCGGCCGGCAGCCGGCCGCCGTCGGCCCGCCGCACCGCCTCACGGTCGCCGTCGCCCAGCGCCGCGCACACCCACACCGCGTTCGCGTCCGGCCCGATGGCCGACAGCCCCGAGACCAGCCCGCCGCCGCCCCGTTTGGCGTACAGGGAACCGTCTTCGCGCTGCTCGTACGAGACCGGGCCGCGGTTCGAGGCGACGAGCACCTCGGCACCGCCGGTGGAAGCCATGGGGGAAGCCATACGCCACAACCTAGCCCGGCCCGTAAACGCTCAAACGTACGGCCGTGTCCGACGCGCCGCCGTATACGGCCGTACGACGAAGTCACGCCACCTTGCGCTCGGCGTACTCCGTGATCTCCACCATCGGCGGCCGTTCCTCCGTGTCCACCGAGTACGTGCGCGGTTCGAAGCCGTCCTCGCCCCGTTCGAACTGGGTGAGCGAGGGCCGGATCAGGTGGCCGCGGGCCAGCCGGAGCTGGGCGGTGCGGTAGATCGCGGCGGACATCCGGCCGAGGGCCTGGCCGTCCTGGTGGCGGTGCTTGCGGACGCCGACGTCGACCTGCGCGAGGGCGTCCAGGCCGGCCAGGTGCAGGGCGTCGACCAGCATGCCCAGCTCGATGCCGTAGCCGACCGGGAAGGGGAGCTGTTCCAGCAGCGAGCGGCGGGCCGCGTACTCGCCGCCGAGCGGCTGGACGAAGCCCGCCAGCTGCGGCCAGTGCATGTTCAGCAGCGGGCGGGCCATCAGCTCGGTGACCCGGCCGCCCTGCCCGGCGGCGCCGCCGAGCGGGCGGTCGTACATCGCCTTGACGAGGTCCACGCCCGGCTCGGTGAGGAGCGGGCCGACGATGCCGGTGACGAAGTCGGAGGAGAACTCCCGCAGGTCGGCGTCGACGAAGCACACGATGTCCCCGGTGGTGACCAGGAGGGAGCGCCAGAGGACCTCGCCCTTGCCGGGGACGGCGGGGATGCGGGGCAGGATCGCGTCGCGGTGCACGACGCGGGCGCCGGCGGCCGCGGCGACGGCCGCCGTACGGTCGGTGGAGCCGGAGTCGACGACCACGATCTCGTCGACGAGCGGCACCTGCTGCATCAGGTCGTGGCGGATGATCGCGACGATGTCGCCGACGGTCTCCTCCTCGTTGAGCGCGGGCAGCACGACGCTGACCGTCTGCCCGGAGGACCTTTTGGCGGCCATGATCCGGTGCAGGGGACGATCGGTTACGGACCAGGAGCGGGTGGCCAGCCAGCGCTCGACTTCTTCCAGCACGGTCAGCGGCTCCTCACTGTCACGGCCACACGACGACGTGTGATCCATCTCGCGGTACGGACGACTCTCTCAACTGTCCTGGCCTTCGGTTACAGTCTTGAACAACGCCGATGACCATCGCATGTCCTGGGTGCACCCGGCGTTGACAACCGCATACCGCTCATCCAGAGGGGCAGAGGGAAACGGCCCGTTGAAGCCCCGGCAACCCTCCAGTCGGTACTCGTAGATCGCTGTCGATCACCGCGAGGCTCCCGGCTAGGGAAGGTGCCAAATCCGTCTCACGACGAGATGCGTCGTGAGGAAGATGAGGAGAAAGGGCCTCGCCTCACATGGCTGTGCAGACTGTTGCAAGCACCACGGACTCCACCGTCGATCTCGGTCCCGCCGCTGCCCTGAGCTGCCGCGAGTGCGGTCACCGGGTGCCCCTCGGCCCGGTGTTCGCCTGCGAGGAGTGTTTCGGCCCGCTGGAGATCGCGTACGACTTCTCGGCCTATGACACCGAGGAGCTCCGCAAGCGGATCGAAGCGGGTCCCGCGAACATCTGGCGCTACGCGCCGCTGCTGCCCGTCCCCGCGGACGTGGCGACCAAGCCGAACATCAACCCCGGCTGGACCAAGCTCGTCAAGGCGGACAACCTGGCCAGGGAGCTGGGGGTCACCGGCGGGCTGTACGTGAAGGACGACTCCGGCAACCCGACGCACTCCTTCAAGGACCGCGTCGTCGCCCAGGCCGTCGAGGCCGCCCGCGCCTTCGGCTACACCACCCTCTCCTGCTCCTCCACCGGCAACCTGGCCGGCGCCGTCGGTGCCGCCGCCGCCCGGGCCGGCCTCCGCTCCTGCGTGTTCATCCCGCACGACCTGGAGCAGGGCAAGGTCGTCATGGCCGCGATCTACGGCGGCGAACTCGTCGGCATCGAGGGCAACTACGACGACGTGAACCGGTTCTGCTCCGAGCTGATCGGCGACCCGGCGGGCGAGGGCTGGGGCTTCGTCAACGTCAACCTGCGGCCGTACTACGCGGAGGGCTCCAAGACCCTGGCGTACGAGATCTGCGAGCAGCTCGGCTGGGAGATCCCGGACCAGCTGGTCGTCCCGATCGCCTCGGGCTCGCAGCTCACGAAGATCGACAAGGGGCTGCAGGAGCTGATCAAGCTCGGTCTGGTCGAGGACAAGCCGTACAAGATCTTCGGCGCCCAGGCCGAGGGGTGCTCGCCGGTGTCGGTGGCCTACAAGGAGGGCCACGACGTGGTCCGCCCGCAGAAGCCGAACACCATCGCCAAGTCCCTCGCCATCGGCAACCCGGCCGACGGGCCGTACGTCCTCGACATCGCGCGGCGCACCGGCGGTGCGGTGGAGGACGTCACCGACGAGCAGGTCGTCGACGCCATCAAGCTGCTCGCGCGGACCGAGGGAATCTTCGCGGAAACCGCCGGCGGAGTGACGGTTGGAGTCACCAAAAAGCTCATTGAGAATGGGTTGATTGATCCGGCCAAGTCGGTCGTTGTACTCAACACCGGTGATGGACTCAAGACGCTGGACGCGGTGGCGGGAACCGGACTCACCGCGACCATTCGCCCGAGTCTGGAGTCTTTCCACGAGGCCGGGCTCGCCTGAGTCCCCCGAGAAATAGGGGCGCCGCCCGGAGGGGCCGCCCGGACCGGAGGTAAAAACGTGAGCGTCACCGTTCGCATCCCCACCATCCTGCGCACCTACACCGGTGGCCAGGCCGAGGTCGCCGCCGAAGGGACCACCCTCGGCGAGGTCATCTCGGACCTGGAGAAGAACCACACCGGTATCTCCGCGCGGGTTCTGGACGACCAGGGCAAGCTGCGCCGGTTCGTCAACGTGTACGTCAACGACGACGACGTGCGCTTCGAGCAGGGCCTGGAGACCGCCACCCCGGACGGCGCGGGCGTCTCCATCATCCCGGCCGTCGCCGGCGGCTGACCTGCGGACCTGCTTGACAGGCTGATCGAATGACCGAACATTACCTTCGGTAACGCCGATCACCGTCTGTTCATCCGATTGCCCCCTCCGTGAGAGAAGCGGAGGGGGCAATTCTGTGTGGTTGAGCGCGGTACAGTTGGGGAACACGGTCCCGATCTCCAGGTCGGGGGCCCCGTATTCGATACCGCGAGCCCGACAAGAAGCAGCCAAAGTGCCCGGGTTATATGCGGCTTTTGTGGCCTTTATGGGGCCCGACTTGCCCTGAATTCGGCCGAATTCTTACCACATTCCGGACCCCTTCCCTCAAGAATTCTCGTCCGATTGACCTGTTGCAGACGGCAGTTGGACAGATACATTCAGCCGCGGTCGACGCGTTCCGGCGCACGCCCCCAACCAATGGGGGGTGAGGTCTGACCCGGATCCGCGAAGTGTGGATCTGTGCAAGGGCCAGTAATAGGGGAGTTAGGCATGGCTCAGGGCACCGTCAAGTGGTTCAACGCGGAGAAGGGGTACGGCTTCATCGCGGTCGACGGTGGTGCGGATGTTTTCGTCCACTACAGCGCGATTCAGATGGACGGCTACCGCACCCTCGAGGAAGGTCAGCGGGTCGATTTCGAGATCTCGCAGGGCCAGAAGGGGCCGCAGGCGGACATGGTCCGGCTGGCGACCAGCTGAAGCACGCGCCGACTGACAGCGACGTTCTTCTGTACATCTTCGAAGGGCTCGTGCCTCCCGGGGCACGAGCCCTTCGGCATGTCCCGGGCCATGTTCCCGGCCTCGGTCCTCGAGAGCCGCTTGCGCCCGCCCTTCGCCCGATCACCACCCCCCGACGAGCACTCGCTTCGCGAGCGCGCCTTGCACTCTCCTGGGTCGAGTGCTAATCATTGGCGTTAGCACTCTGAAGGTGAGAGTGACAAAGAAGGACCGGGTCGGTGAGGCCCGCGGACCGGGTGGGGCAAGGAACCCACGGGTCGGCGAGCCGTCCGTCGCGGGCGCGGGCGCGGTCCGAAGACTCACCCCCAGTCCTGGAGGGACCACTTCACATGGCCAAGATCATCGCGTTCGACGAGGAGGCGCGGCGCGGCCTTGAGCGCGGTATGAACCAGCTCGCCGACGCCGTCAAGGTCACCCTCGGCCCCAAGGGCCGCAACGTCGTCCTTGAGAAGAAGTGGGGCGCCCCCACGATCACCAACGATGGTGTGTCCATCGCCAAGGAGATCGAGCTGGAGGACCCGTACGAGAAGATCGGCGCCGAGCTGGTCAAGGAAGTCGCCAAGAAGACGGACGACGTCGCCGGTGACGGTACGACCACCGCGACCGTGCTCGCCCAGGCCCTGGTCCGCGAGGGCCTGCGCAACGTGGCCGCCGGTGCCAACCCGATGGCCCTGAAGCGCGGCATCGAGAAGGCCGTCGAGGCCGTCTCCGGTGCCCTGCTGGAGCAGGCGAAGGACGTCGAGACCAAGGAGCAGATCGCCTCCACGGCCTCCATCTCCGCCGCCGACACCCAGATCGGCGAGCTCATCGCCGAGGCCATGGACAAGGTCGGCAAGGAAGGCGTCATCACCGTCGAGGAGTCCCAGACCTTCGGTCTGGAGCTGGAGCTCACCGAGGGTATGCGCTTCGACAAGGGCTACATCTCGGCGTACTTCGCCACCGACATGGAGCGTATGGAGGCCGTCCTCGACGACCCGTACATCCTGATCGCGAACTCCAAGATCTCCTCGGTCAAGGACCTGCTCCCGCTCCTGGAGAAGGTCATGCAGTCGGGCAAGCCGCTGCTGATCATCGCCGAGGACGTCGAGGGCGAGGCCCTGTCGACCCTGGTCGTCAACAAGATCCGCGGCACCTTCAAGTCCGTCGCCGTCAAGGCCCCGGGCTTCGGCGACCGCCGCAAGGCGATGCTGAACGACATCGCCATCCTCACCGGCGGCGAGGTCATCTCCGAGGAGGTCGGTCTCAAGCTCGAGAACACGACCCTCGACCTGCTGGGCCGCGCCCGCAAGGTCGTCATCACCAAGGACGAGACCACCATCGTCGACGGCGCCGGCTCCACCGAGCAGGTCCAGGGCCGGGTCAACCAGATCCGCGCCGAGATCGAGCAGTCCGACTCGGACTACGACCGCGAGAAGCTCCAGGAGCGCCTGGCCAAGCTCGCCGGTGGCGTCGCCGTCATCAAGGCCGGTGCCGCGACCGAGGTCGAGCTCAAGGAGCGCAAGCACCGCATCGAGGACGCCGTGCGCAACGCCAAGGCGGCCGTGGAGGAGGGCATCGTCGCCGGTGGTGGCGTGGCCCTGCTCCAGGCCTCCCAGGTCTTCGAGAAGCTGGAGCTGGAGGGTGACGAGGCGACCGGCGCGCAGGCCGTGAAGCTCGCGCTCGAGGCCCCGCTGAAGCAGATCGCCGTCAACGCCGGCCTCGAGGGCGGTGTCGTGGTGGAGAAGGTCCGCAACCTCACCCCGGGCCACGGCCTGAACGCCGCGACCGGTGAGTACGTCGACCTGGTCGCCGAGGGCATCATCGACCCGGCGAAGGTGACCCGCTCTGCCCTGCAGAACGCCGCCTCCATCGCCGCGCTGTTCCTCACCACCGAGGCCGTCATCGCCGACAAGCCGGAGAAGGCCGCCGCGGCCGCTCCGGGCGGCATGCCGGGCGGTGACATGGACTTCTGAGCCTGACGGCTCGGCAGCTCCCAGGCAGCACCGAGGGCGGTACCCCCTGTTCGACAGGGGGTGCCGCCCTTCGGCGTTTCCGCGGCTGGAGAGGATCTGTGTCCTGGGTCACACGGCAACCGCGCGGGAGCGGGAATGCATACCGGCGGGTAGGTCGTTTCTAGGGACGTGTAGTCGATGCGTGTGCACATACCGACTGGTAAGACCTACTTTCGAGGAGATCCCCCACGTGACCGTCACCACGCCCCCCGCCTCCCGCGCAGCCGAGATCCTCGCCCGTCCCATCGCCCTGAACGGGCTCACGGTCCCCAACCGGATCGTGATGGCGCCGATGACCCGCCAGTTCAGCCCCGGCGGCGTCCCCGGCGAGGACGTGGTCTCGTACTACTCGCGCCGGGCCGCAGCCGGTGTCGGTCTGATCGTGACCGAGGGGACGTACGTCGGTCACGACTCGGCGGGAGGCAGCAGCCGCGTTCCGCGGTTCCACGGCGAGGAGCAGCTGGCGGGCTGGGCGAAGGTCGCCGAGGGCGTGCACGCGGCCGGCGGCACCATCGTGCCGCAGCTGTGGCACATCGGCATGGTCCGCAAGCAGGGCCAGGCACCGGTCGCGGACGCGCCCGCCGTCGGTCCCTCCGGCATCCGCCTGGACGGCACCGAGGGCGAGGGCAAGGCGATGACGTCGCAGGACCTCGACGACGTCATCCGCGCGTTCGCCGAGGCCGCGGCCGCCGCCGAGCGCATCGGCTTCGACGGCGTCGAACTGCACGGCGCCCACGGCTACCTGCTCGACCAGTTCCTGTGGGCGGGCACCAACCGACGCACCGACGCCTACGGCGGCGACCCGGTCGCCCGTACGAAGTTCGCCGCGGAGATCGTGGCCGCCGTACGCGACTCGGTCTCCCCGGAGTTCCCGGTCATCTTCCGCTACTCGCAGTGGAAGTCCGACAACTACGACGCCCGCCTCGCCGAGACCCCCGAGGAGCTGGAGGCGATCCTCACCCCGCTGGCCGCCGCCGGCGTCGACGTCTTCCACGCCTCCACCCGCCGCTACTGGCTCCCCGAGTTCGACGGCTCCGACCTCAACCTGGCCGGCTGGACCAAGAAGCTCACCGGCAGGCCCACCATCACCGTCGGCTCGGTCGGCCTCGACGGCGACTTCATCAAGGCCTTCGCGGGCGAGGGCTCCGAGATCAGGGGCATCGACGACCTCCTCGACAGCCTGGAGCGCGACGAGTACGACATGGTCGCCGTGGGCCGCGCCCTCCTCCAGGACCCCGAGTGGGCGGCGAAGGTCCTGGCCGGCCGCACGGACGAACTCACCTCCTACGACGCGTCAGCACTGAAGACCCTGAGCTGACCGGGCGGTTCGCCCTCGGGTCGGCCGGCGACCAGCCGGAGAACCCGAGGGCGACCGCGTAGGGCGCGACGAGCCCCGCCCAGGTCATGGTCACCTCAGGATCGCCATGGCCACGGCGACCACACCCTGCACGGGCAGGGACGCGACACCGAAGATCAGGGCGCCGTACGGACCGGCGTCCGCATCCGTGCCTCTGCGCCTCGCGAAGACCCAGCCCCCGACGATGGCCAGGAGAGGTACGAGGGCCAGTACGACGTGACCCGCCGCGAACAGCGGGACCACGTCGAGCGCCAGCAGCACCCCCACCGCGGCCCGGACGCCCCGCACCTCGCGTGTCTCGGGGCGTCCGAAGCGCATCGCGCCGTAGATCAGGGAGTGGACGAGGGCGACGAGGGCGCAGACGAGAAGAGCGCGCGCGGCCTGGTCGCCCAGGGTCGCGAGGAAGTCGCCGTGCACCACGCCGCGCAGGAGGTCGTCCGGCACGGTGAAGACCGACATCCCGAGCGTGATCAGGAGCGACACGCGCAATTGCCTGAGCAGGCCGGTCATCGGCGCTGGTCCCGGCGCGGGGGTCGGGGGGTTCGTCACGGCTCGGCTCTCCGGTCGGCGGCTGGCTGTCGAGGTGTGGGACGTCAGGATGCTGTGCGGACGACTCCCGGGAACGGTCGCAGGACGCGGCGCTGACCTGCGGGAACGCCTCAAGTGGGGGGCGATCCGGACCACTTGTCGCACGCACTTCGTTATCCGCTTGTGACGGCCGTTGGAGGCCGCCGGTGTCACCGGTGCCGTTCCCGCCGGGCGGGCACGTGCTCCCTGCGCGGGATCCGTGGGCCCGTGAGACGGTGTACGAGATCGACGAGGCGGAGGCCAGGGCGTTCACGGCCCGGCGCGCTGACCCGGATTGTCTGGATTCACCTCAACGGGTGAGGTGTGTTCGGCACTCGTGCGAGCCGCCGGACGTTTCATCGGTGACCGGCCGTGAAACCGGCACGGTCAGTCGTCGGAAGTGGCAGCCCCAGCCGTCGAAAGCGAGTGATCATGATCACGAACGAGTCCCTCGAACCCCGCGAGCCGGTTTCCGCCGCCGAGGGCCCCGTCGTGCGCACCGCCGCCGGTGCCGTGCGCGGGGTGCGGGAGGACGGCCTGGCGGTCTTCCGGGGGATACCGTTCGCCGAACCCCCGGTGGGAGCCGCCAGGTTCGCGGCGCCGCGCCCGGCACGGCCGTGGGAGGGCACGCGTGAGGCGTACGCCTTCGGCCCGCCGCCCCCGCAGGACCTGGGCATCCAGGGCCGCACGGGCGTCCTGGAGGCCCCCGAGGGCGACGACTGGCTGACGGTGAACGTGTGGACGCCCGCCCCGGACCCGGCCGCCAGGCGCCCGGTGATGGTGTGGATCTACGGCGGTGCCTACAAGCTGGGCCACTCCGGCAGCCCCGGGTACGACGCCCGGCACATCGCCCGGGACGGCGACGTGGTCGTGGTCTCCCTCAACTACCGCGTCGGCATGGAGGGTTTCGCCCAGATCGAGGGGGCGCCCGCCAACCGGGGCCTGCTGGACCAGGTGGCGGCGCTGGAGTGGGTGCGGGAGAACATCACGGCGTTCGGCGGCGACCCGGACCAGGTCACGGTCTTCGGTGAGTCCGCGGGCGCCGGGTCGGTGGCGTCCCTGCTGGCGATGGACAGGGCGCGCGGGCTGTTCCGGCGGGCGATCGCCCAGAGCGTCCCGGGCACGTTCTTCTCCCTCGACCTGGCCGAGGACATCGGCAGGACCCTCGCCGCCGAGGCCGGCCTGCGCCCCACGGCGGCCGACCTGGCGACGACCGATCCGCGCCGGCTGACCGAGGCCGGGCAGGCGCTCGGCGCCAAGATGCCTCAGTACGTGGACCGCTGGGGCCGGATCGCGCCGACGGTCACCCCGTTCTCGCCGGTGGTCGACGGCGAGGTGCTCCCCTCCACCCCCTGGCAGGCCCTGGCCGCCGGCTCCGCGCGCGACGTGGACCTCCTCGTCGGTCACAACCGGGACGAGTTCCGCCTGTTCCTCGTCATGAGCGGGATGTACGGCAAGATCACGGAGGAGCAGGCGACCGGTGCCCTGCGCCTGTTCGCACCGGGCGGCGCGGCGGGCGACCACGCCTACCGCGCGGCCCACCCCGACGCCTCGCCGAGCGAGCTGTACGAACGGGTCCAGACCGACTGGCTGTTCGCCATACCGTCGCTGCGCCTCGCGGAGGCACAGACCGCGGGCGGCGGCCGGGCCCACCTCTACGAGCTGACCTGGGGTGCCCCGGGCAACGGCGGCCTCCTCGGCGCCTGTCACGGCCTGGACATCCCGCTCCTGTTCGGCACCTTCGAGGCGGACCTCGCCAACCTCCTCTGGGCCGGCGCCGGCATCACCCCCGAGGCCGAGGCCCTCTCCGCCCGCTTCCGCACCGCGTGGACGTCCTTCGCCAGGACCGGGGACCCGGGCTGGCCGGCCTACGACCCCGAGGCCCGCACCACACAGGTCCTGGACGCGGCACCGACGGTGACGGCCTACCCGGAGGAGACGAGCAGGCGGCTGTGGGAGGGGTACGAGTTCGGCCCGTCACCGCTGCTCGGCTGACCACGACGGGGCCACGCCCGGTCAGCCCCGGCCTGGCTGGTCAGCCCCGGCCTGGCTGGTGAGCCGCGGCCTGGCTGGTGAGCCGCGGAGTCCGGCCGGTCACGGCAGGATGGCGTCGACGTAGCCGCCGTCCACCCGCAGGGCGCCGCCGGTGGTGGCCGAGGCCTGGTCGGAGCTGAGGTAGACGACCATGTTGGCGATCTCCTCCGGCTCGATCAGGCGCTGCAGCAGCGACTGCGGCCGGTGCTCGCGCATGAAGACGCGCTGGGCCTCGTCCCAGGGCAGGTCGCGGTCGACGAGCTGGTAGACGAAGTCCTCGACGCCTCCGGTGTGGGTGGGTCCGGCGATCACGGAGTTCACCGTGACACCGGTGCCGGCCGCCTGCTTGGCGAAGCCGCGGCCCACCGCGAGCAGCGCGGTCTTCGACATGCCGTAGTGGATCATCTCCGCGGGGATGGCGACCGCCGAGTCGCTGGCGATGTACTGGACGCGTCCCCAGCCGCGTTCGGTCATGCCGGGCAGGAAGAGGCGGGTCAGCCGCACCCCGGCCAGGACGTTCACCTCGAAGTAGCGCCGCCACTCGTCGTCGGTGATCCGCAGCGGGTCCTCGGCGCCGAAGATCCCCAGGTTGTTGACGAGGATGTCCACCCGGGGCAGCGCCTCCGCCGCCCGCCGGGCCCCCTCCTCGCCGGTCACGTCCGCGGCGACCGGCACGAAGGCGGCCCCGGGCGCCTGCACCGCCAGCCGGGCCACGCTCTCCTCGACGCGCTTGGCGTCCCGGCCGTTGACCCCCACCCGGGCCCCGGCCCGGGCCAGGCCGACGGCGATCGCCGCGCCGATGCCCTGCGTGGAGCCGGTGACCAGCGCCGTGCGCCCTGTCAGATCGATCCTCATCCTGCCGAACCCCTTCCGTGTGCGTGTCCCCGCACAGGTACCCGGACGGGGGCCCCGGCATGAAGGGGCCGGGCGTTCAGTGCCTGGATGGCGGCACCGCTGGAGGAGACGCCACGGCTGCTCGGGCGCGAACCGTGGCGGCGGCGCGTCACTCCGGCGGCGCCGCGGCGATCCGCTTCTCGAACCAGTGGTGGGCGTACGGCTCGTCGTTGAAGGCGGGGACCTCCTGGAAGCCGTAGGAGTGGTACAGGTTGATCGCGGAGTCGAGCGTTTTGTTGGTGTCCAGGCGCAGGGTGTCGTAGCCGTGCCGGGCGGCCTGTGTCTCCAGCTCGGTCAGGAACCGGCGGGCGAGGCCGAGCCGGCGCGCCTGGGGCGCGACCCACATGCGCTTGATCTCCGCCGGAGCCCCGGACGGCAGTTTCACCCCGGCACAGCCGACGGGTTCGCCGTGCAGCCGGGCGACCAGGAACAGGCCGCGCGGCGGCCGGAGCTCGCCCGCGTCGGGCAGCAGGCTGCGCGCGGGGTCGAAGCCGGTGTCGAAGCGCTCCTGCAACTCGGCGAAGTAGGCCAGCAGGCAGTGCCGCGCGTCGGGATGGTCGGGGTCGATCACGTCCAGGGTGACCGTCCCGGCGGTCAGCAGCCGGTCGACCTCGGCCATGGCCGCGACCAGCCGGGCGCGCTGTCCGGCGTTGAGCGGCTGGAGCATCGAACCGGCCAGTTCGTCGCTGCGGCCGTCGAGGAGGGCGCGCTCCGCGCGCCCCTTCTCGGTCAGCCGCACGGTACGCACGCGCCTGTCCTGGGGCTGCGGTTCCACCGCCACCAGGCCGTCCGCCTCCAGGGACCGCAGCAGCCGGCTGACGTACCCGGAGTCGAGCCCGAGCCGCTCCCGCAGCCGCCGCACGTCCTGGCCCTGCCCGCCGATCTCCCAGAGCAGCCGGGCCTCGCCGATCGGCCGGTCGCGGCCCAGGTACCGGTCGTGGAGCACGCCCACGCGTTCGGTGACGGTCCGGTTGAATCGCCGTACTTGGTCGATCTGCGCCTGCGCCTCATCCATTCTCTGACTTTAGTCAGAGAATCGGGGACGGTGCCAGTGGCTGCTGGGGGTCTGGCCTGCTCAGAGGTTGCCGAGTGGTTCGATGTCCAGGTGGGAGGGGGTGCCCCAGACGCGCAGCACCTCGTAGTCGGTGAACTCGTGGACCAGCCGGTAGGCCATGGCCGGCCGGGATCCGCGCCGCTGGGCGGCGAGATACAGCTCGGCCTCGCGCCGGTCGCGCCGGGGGGTGCCGCACAGCTCCCACTCCCGGCCGTTCCACGCCTCCGGCAGCCAGCGCTGCTGCGGCTGCGGACGGTCCGCCCGCACGCCGTACCGGGACATGGCGGGCCCGGCGGCCTCCTCCGGCACGGGCCGGGGCCCACCCGCGAACTCCGACCGCCGTGCGGCCCGCCGCCGCGTCTCGCACAGCAGGCACAGATCGGGGGCGCTCTCGTCCACGGGCCCCTGCGGATGCTCGGCACACCGGGTCGTGGGAGCGGCCCTGCTGACGCTCTCCTCCAGCAGGTCCAGAGCGCGCCGCAGGTCGTCCTTCACCTCGTGCAACTTGGCATCGGTCGTCTCGCCGGTCAGGGCCTCCCCATGCTCACCGAGCAGACGAAGGGCCCGGCCCAGGGCGGTGAGCTGGGAGTGGTTCATGGGGACCAGCGTGGCATACGGCGCCGACAACGTGATGTCGGCTCTGATGAGGCCGCCGACGGGGACGAGCGGGGCGGCGGGCTTCGCCGTACTCGGTGATCAGGCGCATTCAGGGGGCGCGACGGAGGCGACCTCCTGGCGATCGTCGTCCAGGGCGATGGTGGGCGAAGCGTCCAGGGCTGGGGGCCGCAGCAGGGGGAGGGTCACGCGTTCGCCAGTCGGATCTCGCCGGAGGCACGCTCGGCCGCGGCCTCAGGGGACTCGACGTGACCCATGGGCAGCTTCTTCTCGCGCGCCGGGCCTTCGCGCTGGCGATCCTTTCGAGCCGTATCGCGTCCGGCGGCGTCAACACGGACGCCTTCCGGCACGCCCTGAAGCGCCTGGACCGGGCGGCCTACTTCGACGACGGCTACTACGGCCGCCGGCTCAACGGCGGCGAGCTGACGCTCGACGACAACGCCGTCCTCTCCCCGGACGACGTCACCGCCCGCGCCCAGACCCTGGCGCGGCGCCCCCGGGGCCACGACCACGGCTCTTGACGCCGTCGACGAAGGCCGACCAGGTGTCCGGGAGGAACGTGAGGGTGGGGCCGTGGGGGGCGGTTTTGGAGTCGCGGACGGGGATGAGAGTGGGGTGGGCGGCGGCTACTTCGAGGCAGTTGTCGTTGCCACCGCTGTACGTCGACTTGCGCCAGTTCAGTTGGCTGTCAGGGCTGTTCCTCATGGGTGTAATCCTGAGCCAATGACTCCACAAGAGCCAGGGACTGCTCCTGCGAGAGCGCGGAGGCCACGAGGAGATCGAACACGAACCTCAGTTGGGTGACGGTGGCCGGGTCGTCGTCCATACGTCCGCTACGCACCCCCTCGCAGTAGGCAAGCGGAGGGGCGTCCGTGAATTCCATCAGCTTCAGGGCACCCTGCATTGCCGCGTGCCCGCCTGCGCTGAACGGCAGTACCTGCACGATGATCCGATTGCGGTGGGCCAGGTCGGCGACATGCCGTAGAGCCTCTGCCATCACCGTCGGACCGCCAACCCTTCTGTGTAGAGCTGCCTCGTCAAGGACCGCCCACAACACCGGCCTTGTTGGGTCGTCGAGCAGTCGGGCCCGCTCCATACGGCCTTCTGTCCACTCCTCGATGGTCTCTTCCGGTGCCATCGGCGCCCACACCCGGTCCACTGCCCGGGCGTAGGGGCGCGTCTGCAGGAGTCCGGGGATCAGGAGCGGTGCGTATTGCCTGATTGCCGTGGCAAGAGCCTCTGCTTCCGCAACCTCCTCGAAGGGTCGCTCATACTTCGACTTTGCCGCCGCCCTGCAGTTCCGCGTGAAGAAGCCTCCTGTCTCCAGGACTTCGTCCAGCAACTGTGCGTACTCCGGCTGCATCCGCCGCGTCCCCGCCTCCAGCTGCCCGATGAACGAGCCGCTCACGAAAACGCGCTGACCCAACTCGGCCTGGCTCAGCCCCTTCTGCTCCCGCGCATGGCGTAACTCCGCCCCCAGCAGGGCGCGCGGCGACGACGACGGGTCCAGGTCCTTTGGTCCTGACATGGGCCACTCCCTGTCTCAACAGCCGAAGTTGTTGGGATGCCGTATCTGGCCAGGTTAGATGCGCCTCCGACACGCTGTGTGGTGAACCGGAAACTCAGCGTGGAGGTAGGGAATGGTGCTGCGGCCCACCGAAGAAGTCGTGGAGATGTTGCGGTCGGCCCTGCGGGGCGCCGGTGTCGTGCTGCCGTCGCTCTGCGTCGACCCGGTGACCGGCGCGAGCGACGAGCCGTTCGCCCTGGTCGAGTTGGGGCGGTGCAACGTGCGGGTCGCGGAGCGGCTGGCCTCGGTGGTCCGGGGCGAACGGCCGCCGCTCGGTACGTACGTGACGGACGTACGGGACGGCCGGATCGGCGAGGTCAGGGGCCACGTCGGCGGTGTCGTGCAGGTGCGGCCCGTGGCGGGTGGGCGGGAGTGGGACTGTCCGGCGGGGGCGCTGGAGCCGGCGTCACCGGACGACGTGCTGCGGGCGCAGGTGCGGCGGGCGAACGCGGCTGCGCGGCGGCCGGGTTGAGGAAATCTCGTTGGCTCCGGGAACGGCTCGGAAGCGAGACTGTCGGCGTGACTCTGCATGAGGACGAGGTTCCGGTCGACGAGACGCTGATCCGTCAGCTGCTGGCGGCTCAGCGCCCGGAGTGGGCCGGTCTGCCGTTGTCGCGTGTCGGAGCGGGTACGGATAACACCATGTACCGGCTGGGCGATGACCTGCTGGTGCGTCTGCCCCGGACCGTGGCGAAGGGCCGGGCGCTGCGGAAGGAGCAGGAGTGGCTGCCGCGCCTGGCACCCTCTCTTTCGTACCCCGTTCCCGAGCCCGTCCACGCCGGGCTGCCCACCGGCGGCTACCCGGCCCGCTGGTCGGTCTACCGGTGGATCGACGGTGACGAGGCCGGTCCGGACACCGTCCGGAACTGGGCCGCCTTCGGCGCCGACCTGGCGGCCGTCGTGCGGGAGCTGCACGGCATCGGCCTCATGGGGGCGGCGCGCGCGGACGACCTGAGCTGGTACCGCGGAGGCAGCCTGCGGGATTGTGCCGACTGGGTCGGTACGTATTTCGGGGAATGCCGTGCGGTCGCCGGGGACGAACTCGATGTCGCGACCCTGGAGCGGCTGTGGCAGGCAGCGCTCGCGCTGCCCGAGCCCCGGGGACCGCACGTGTGGCTGCACGGCGACCTCAAGCCCACCAACCTCCTGGTCCGGCAGGGCAGGCTGCACGCGGTCATCGACTTCGGGTCTCTCTCGGTCGGCCATCCGGACGCCGAGCACTCCGTGCTCTGGGACCTGCCGCAGGACGCCCGGGGTGCCTATCGGGACGCCATGGGCATCGACGATCCCACCTGGACGCGGGCCCGTGCCTGGGCGATCGCCGTCGGGGTCAGCGGAGTCGCCTACTACTGGCGGACCTTCCCCGCCTTCGTCGCCGAATGTCTGGCGCGGCTCCGGGCGATCCTCTCGGACGCCGCCGCGCGGTGACGGCGCGAGCCGTCACTCGGGCGCCGGTGACGTCATCACCCGGATCGCCGAGGTGACGGGTCACCCGGAGCACCTGCCCCGCTGAAGCCGGCGTACGTCGCCAGGAAGCCGACGGCGTAGCCGGTCAGCAGGCCGCCCGCGTAGATCGCCGCCGCCAGGGCCGGGCCCCTGTTCCCCGTGAGAAGGGGGAACAGGGCCCAGCCCGAGGGGCCGATGGCGGTGGCGCCCACCCGGTCGCCGAGCACCGCGAAGAAGCCGACGAAGGCGCCGCCCGCCGCCCCGCCCGCGCAGGCGGTGAGGAAGGGGCGGCCGAGGGGGAGCGAGACGCCGTAGATGAGGGGTTCGCCGACGCCCAGCAGGCCCGCCGGGAGCGCCGATCTGATCGTCGTCCGGAGCTGCGTGTCGTGGCGGAGGCGGGCGTAGACGGCGAGGGCGGCGCCCACCTGGCCCGCGCCCGCCATGGCGAGGAGGGGGAGCAGGACGGTGTAGCCCTGCTGCTGGATGAGGGTGGTGTGGATGGGGATCAGGGCCTGGTGCAGGCCCAGCATGACGAGGGGCAGGAAGAGCCCGCCGAGGACGAGTCCGGCGAGGGGTCCCGTGGTGGCGAGCAGCCAGTTCGCCGCGGTGCCGATGGCGGACGAGACGAGACCGGCCGCGTACATGAGGCCGTAGAGCGTGGCGAGGCCCGCGACGAGGACGGTGACCGTGGGGGTGAGGAGCACGTCGAGGGCGTCCGGGACGCGCCCCCGGCACCACCTCTCGACGCCGACGGCGAGCAGGGCCGCCGCCAGGGCCCCGAGGACCCCGCCCTGGCCGGGCGCGAGCGCCACTCCGAAGGCCGTCACCTTCGCGACGCCCGGATAGACGACGACCGCCGCGACCGCGCCCCCGAGCACGGGCGTCCCGCCGAACACCTTCGCCGTGTTGTATCCGACGAAGACGCTGATCAGCGCCATGAAGCCGGAGGCGACGGCGGCGAGGGCGGGGGTCAGCCAGGGCAGCCAGCCCGCGTTCACGAGGAGCCCGTTGAGGCCGGCCAGGACCCCGCAGCCGATCAGGGCGGGGATGAGCGGCACGAAGACGTCGGCGACGCGGCGCAGGGCGGTCTTGAGGGGGGTCGCGTTGCGCCGGGCGCGGGCGGCCTTCAGTTCGGCGCCGCGGGCGGCGAGGGCCACGGCGTCGTGATCGGGCCGGCGTCCTCGCGTGTGGGCGCGTCGTGGTTGCTCGCGCGGTTCCCCGCGCCCCGTGGGGGCGCGGAGGCCGTCCGGAGCCGGGCCGCCCGGCTCGAAGGCGTCCGGCCGGTCGTCGTCCGGTGCGCGACGGGCGGTTGCGGCGGTGCCCAGCAGACTTTCGAACTCGGCGGTCACCGCCACCACCGCGCCCGGGCCGATCACCACCTGGAGGGTGTCGCCGTCGGCCACCACCCCCAGCACCCCGGGCACCGCCCGCACCGCCTCCGCGTCGACCCGCTCCCGGTCGGCGATGCCCAGCCGCAACCGGGTCATGCAGTGGGCGACGGAGGTGACGTTCCCGGGGCCGCCGACCAGGGGCAGCAGCGCGGCGGCGGTGTCGTACGACGATCTCTGCACCCCCCGAGGGTGCGCGTCAGCCGCCCGTCGCGGTGAGCGCCGCGCGCAGATGGCCGCCGGACTCCTCCAGAAGGCGGGCGGCGGTGGGCCCGTCGACCCCGGCCAGGATCACCAGGACGGCGGGCTTGACCTCGCCGTCGGTGGCGGTGAGGGCCGCCTCGATCTCGTCGTCCGGCGCGCCCGTGGCGAGCGCCACGATCCGCCGTGAACGGGCGCGCAGCTTCTCGTTCGAGGCGCGGACGTCGACCATCAGGTTCCCGTAGGTCTTGCCGAGCCGGATCATCGTGATCGTCGACAGCATGTTGAGGACGAGCTTCTGCGCGGTGCCGGCCTTGAGCCGGGTGGACCCGGTGAGCAGTTCTGGGCCGACCACGACCTCGATCCCGTGCTCGGCGGCGGCCGCGAGCGCGCTGCCTGCGTTGCAGGAGAGGCCGACGGTCAGGGCGCCGAGGGCGCGGGCGTGCTCGACGGCACCGACGGCGTACGGGGTGCGGCCGGACGCGGAGACGCCGACGACGGAGTCGGCGGGGCCGATGCCGAGCGTGTCGATGTCCGTGCGGGCCAGCTCCGCCGAGTCCTCGGCCCCCTCCACGGACGTCACCATGGCCGAGGGCCCGCCCGCGATGACCCCGACGACCTGACCGGGCCGGGTGTTGAAGGTCGGCGGACACTCCGAGGCGTCCAGGATCCCGAGCCGCCCGGCGGTACCGGCTCCGGCGTAGACCAGCCGTCCGCCCTGGGCCATCCGGGCGGCGATGCCGTCGATGGCGGCCGAGATCTGCGGCAACCGCAGAGCCACGGCACCGGCCACCGCGGCGTCCTCACCGTTCATCAGGCGCGCGATGTCGAGGGTGGGCAGCGTGTCGATCTCGGCGAGCTCCGGCCGGAAGGCCTCGGTGGTGAGCGTTTCCAGCTCGCTGCGGAGTGAGCGGTGTTCGGTGGTCATTCGGATACGGCCCTTTTCAACGCGGAGGAGTGCATCAACTCGGGGGCGCGGGGAACTGCGCGACAAGCCACGACGAACCGGCACGCTCCCACCATGATCAAGCCCTACGGTCTATCGAGGCACACTCCGGTGCCGGTGGGCCAACGCCTCGTACGACGCCGCCAACGCCGGAGCCGCCGCCTCGTACGTCCGCTGCGCCACCCCCACGAACAGACAGTCCACCACCAGCAACTGCCCGGTCCGCGACGACATCGCCGCCGGCCGCAGCTCGCTCTCCCGCGCCGTCGACGTCGTCAGCACATGGTCGGCGTACTGCGTCACCGACGACCCCGGCCGCCCGGTGATCGCGACGGTCGTGGCCCCCCGTTCGAAGGCCACCCGCAGCGGCTCTATGACATCCCCGGTCGACCCGGAGTGCGTGATCGCTATCGCCACGTCCCCGGCCCGCAACTGCACCGCGTTGGTGACCGCGAGATGCGGATCGCTGTGGGCGTGCGCCATCAGGCCTATCCGCAGCAGCTTCTGCGTGAGGTCCTGGGCGACCAGCCCCGACGCCCCGATGCCGTACACGTCGGTCCGCCGCGCCCCGGCGAGCGCGCTGACGGCGGCCCCCAGCTGCACCGTGTCGAGGCCGGCCGCCGTGTCCGCGAGGGTCTGCTGCTCGTCGTAGGCGAGTTTCGCGACGACGTCGGCGATCGGGTCGTCGACCGCGATGTCGGTGGTGATGGCGGGCGCCCGCCCCGACTGCTGCTGGGCGGCGAGCCCGGCGAGGGCGAGCCGCAGGTCGCGGTAGCCGGGGTAACCGAGCAGCCGGGCGGTGCGCACGACGGTCGCCTCGCTGGTTCCGGTCAGCTCCGCGAGTCCGGTGACCGTGAGGGCGGCGCAGCCGGCCGGGTCACCCGCGACGGCCTCGGCCACGCGCTGCATGGAGCGGGTCATGGAGGGCGCCAGGGTCCGCACCTTGGCCGCGAGGGCGGCGGGCGCCGGCGGCGCGGCACCGCTGCCATGGCTGCCTCCGTGGCCGCCGCCACGGCCGCTTCGTTGGCCGCTTCCGTGGCCGCCGAAAATTTCCTTCGCGCTCTCGATCACCCTTGAAAGATATTTTCGGCTCGGGTACCCGGTCAAGACCGCGCACAATAGGACCATGGACCCCGTGAGCCCCCTGGAACAGGCGTTGCACGCCGCCCGCGCCCTCGTGCTCGCCGATCTGGTCGCGGGCGAGGTCGCCGAGGCCGACGTCGTCTCGCTGGTCGAGGACTCCGTCGTACAGCGCCGCTGGTGGGTGGAGCAGTGGCCGGAGGGCGCGGGGTACGTGGTGGGCCTGGTGGCCCAGGACGTACAGGACGCGCTCCTCGAACGGTACGGCCGCTGGCCGCTGTGCCCGGTGTGCGGCTCCGGCGACCCGCACGCCCTGGACGTCGAACCCGAACTCGGCCCGGACCCGCACTGGGTGTGCCACAAGGTGGGCGTGAAGGTCGCCTCGGTCGGCTCACTGGGCGGTTCCCTGGGTGGCGGGATGCCCTCCTCGTGACGGAGTTCTCATGACGGTGTACATCGATCCGCCGAACTGGCCGGGCCACGGCCGGATGTGGTCCCACCTGGTCAGCGACGTCTCGTACGCCGAACTGCACGCCTTCGCCGAGGACATGGGCGTACTGCGGCGCGCCTTCGAGCGCGACCACTACGACATCCCCTCGCACCGCTACCGGGACGCGGTCCGGGCCGGTGCCGTGGAGGTCAGCAGCCGCGAGGTGGTGCGGCTGCTGCACGGGGCTGGGCTGCGCCGCCGCAAGAGCGACGTGCCCCGCGGGTAACGGCGCCTGCGCCCTCACTCCGCCCGCAGTGCGAAGGCCAGTCCCGCCTCGCCCTCGCTCACCTTGCCGAACCCGGCGCGGGTGACGACCGCCTGGGAGGCGGTGTTGGCGGTCTCGACGGTGGCGAACAGCGTCCGTACGTCGTCGCGGGCCAGGGCCCAGCCGGCCAGGGCGCGCAGCGCTTCCGTCGCGTAGCCGTGGCCGCGGGCGGCCTCGGCCAGGTCGTAGCCGATCTCCACCCGGCCCTCCTCGTCCGGGGCGGAGTGGAAGCCCATGCCGCCGACCGCACGGCCGTCCGCCCGGCGGACCAGGGCGAAGACGCCGAACTCCGGCCGGTGGACGCCGCCTTCGTACGCCTTGAGGAGGAAGCCGGCGGCGTCCCGGGTGCCCTCGTAGGGGCCGCCGTCGACCCACTCGAAGCCGCCGTCGCCGCCGATGCGCAGGTCACGGGCTTCGGCGGGGCGGACGCCGACGAGGTCGAGGCGCTCGGCGGGGATGACCAGGTTGTTGTGCCAGCGCCAGTCGGTGACCGGGGCGCGGCCGGGCAGCTCACCGCGGCCGGTGGCCCACAGGAGGGTCGGCCAGGCGGCGGGGCCGGGCTGGACGTGCGGGAACAGCCAGGCCAGGACGGACTCGGCGAGTTCTTCGGAGGGCCGGTAGGGGAGCCCGAGGCCCAGCGCCATGTCGTGGGTGTGGAGCAGGACTTCGGCGACGCCCATCGCGGCGAAGCCCGCGCGGTCCGCGCTGCGGAAGGGGTACGGGTGGAAGGCGCGGACCTGGCGGGGGGTGGTGCGGACGGTGGCGGCGAGCAGGGCGCCGGTCGTCTCGATCACGTGCAGCAGACCGGAGTTGTCGGTCCCGTCGTCAAGCCTGAGCTCGAAGGGCACGTACGCGTCCTGGGCGCGCCCGGCCAGGTTCGCGGCGTACGCGACGAGGTCGTCGGCGACATGGACCGCCGTCTGGTGGCAGTTCCAGTCCAGCCTGCCGGCCGTCACCTCCGTCCAGTCCCTCGTCACCGCGGGCCGCAACGCGGTCACACAGCCCGCGACGGCCTCTTCCACCTGGTCCCCGCCCATGACACGCATGGGTCGCACCCTAGGACGCCGGATCCTCAGCGGTCGACAGCATTTCCAGCTCCGCGGCGAGGTTGTAGCGGGCGGTCGGCTCCCACTCGGTGCGGCCGTACGGCGTTCTGAACAGCTGTGGCAGGTCGAGGAGTTGGCGCAGAATCGCGGAACGGCCCGCGCGGAAGGCGTCGTTCGGCACGAAGTGGTACTCCTCGCGCACCTGGGCGGTGTAGGCGGCGTACGCGGCGGGCGGCGCGGCGAGGATCGCGAGGTCGGCGTCGCACAGCACCTCGCCGTTGCGGTCGCCGGGGGCCGGGTCGTGGGTGACGGTGAGCCGGACCAGGCGGGCGACCTCGGCGGTCTTCTCCGCGGAGATTCCGGCCTCGGGGAGGGCCCGTTCGGCGAGGCGGGCCGAACGCTCCTCGTTCGTCGACCGGTCCGGCAGGTACACGGCGTCGTGGAACCAGGCGGCGAGCCTGACCAGGTCCGGGTCGTCCGCGTACTCCTCCAGTACGTCGACGCGGTCGAGGACCGCGACGAGGTGGGCGACCGTGTGGTACCGACGCTGGGGCTCCTGCCAGCGGCGGAGCAGTTCCTCGGCGTACCGGTACGGGGAGGGCGCACAGGAGTCGTCGTCCCGCGACGTGAGGAAGGCGCTGAGCCAGCGGGAGCGCAGGTCACTTTCCTGGAGATCGTCCATGCGCCCATTCTCCCGCCCGCCACCGACATCCCCCTAGCGTGGGACACATGACTGCTGCTGACGACACACGCGACCCCCTCCTGCCCGGCCGTCTCCTCACCGTCGAGCGCGACGCGCTGATCCCGCTCCTGCGCTCCCGGCCGGACGCGGACTTCGCGCTGCCGACCACAGCCTGTCCCGGGTGGACGGTGCGGGACGTGCTCGCCCACTGTTCGTCCGCGCTGATCCGGGTGGTGGAGAGCCGCTTCGGGCCCGGGGTGTTCTCGCCCGAGTCGAACGCCAGGGACATCGCCGAGCGCGCCGACTGGTCGAACGCCCGGGTCCTCGACGAGCTGGAGCGCGGGATGACCGAGGCCGGCGACGTGATCGCGGAGCGGGCGGACGGGCGCCTCGACCCGGTCGCCTTCGGCGAATGGGTGCACGCCGGTGACGTCCGCGACACCCTCGGCGAGCCCGGCGCCTACACGGGCGCGGGCCTGCCCCACGCGCTGTCGCTGCTGACCCGGGTGACCCGGGCGCGGGGGCACCTGCGGCTCCAGGCCGACCTGGACGACGTGGACGACCCGCTGCACCTGGGCGAGACCAGCGGGAGCCGGACCCCGGCCCGCTTCATGGGGGACGCGGCGACGCTCGTCCGGCTGTACACCGGGCGGTCGCCGGACGGGACGCCGTACGAGCTGATGGGGGCGGAGGCGGCGGAGCTGAACCTCTACGGCTGAACCTTCGCGGCCGAACCTTCGCGGCCGAACTTCCGCGGCTGAACCTTCGCGGCCGAACTTCCGCGGCTGAACCTCCGCGGCCGAACTTCCGCGGCTGAACCTCCGCGGCTGAACTTCCGCGGCTGAATACGGACCCCGTGTGACGGGGGCGGTCTCGCGGCCGTCCCCGCTCCCCGCGTACCCTGGATTGGACTAGACCTCCGGACTAGACCTCTTGCGGGAGATGTCCGGGGTGCACGGGGAACACCACGGAAGGAGCCCCATGAGCACGCGTGCAGTCCTGGAGGTGATCGCCCTCGACGCCGAGGACGCGGTCGCCGCCCAGGCCGGAGGCGCGGACCGCCTCGAACTGGTCACCGACATGGCGGCCGACGGGCTCACCCCGCCGCCCCGGACCTTCACCGCGATCCGGGCCGCCGTCGACATCGACCTGCGCGTGATGCTGCGACTGGCGGACGGGTTCGCCGCGGGCGATGCCGACCGTCTGGTGGAGGTGGCCGGGGAGCTGCGGGCGGCCGGGGCCGACCAGTTCGTGTTCGGGTTCCTGGACGCGGAGAGCGGGGTGGACCTGGACGCCGTGGAGCGGGTGGTCGCCGCGCTGGACGGCTGCCGCTGGACCTTCCACCGGGCCATCGACCGGGCCGCGGACCGCGACGCCCTGCGCAAGCAGCTCGCCGACCTGCCCGGCCTCGACACCTACCTCACGGCCGGCGCCGCGGAGGGCGTGGACGAGGGGCTGCCCCGACTGCTCGCCGAGGCGGGACGGCGCGGCGAGCCGGGGTACGAGCAGACGCTCCTGGTCGGCGGTGGCCTGCGGCTCGACCACGTGCCCGACCTGCTGGCGGCGGGCATCGACGCCTTCCACATCGGCGGCGCCGCCCGGCCGGCCGGCTGGGACGGTGCGGTGTCGGAGGCGGCGGTGCGGTCCTGGCGCCGGGTGCTGGACGGGGCGGACTCCTCCGACTGACCGGGCGGACTCCTCCGACTGACCGGGCGGACTCCGCCGCCCGGGGGCCGGGCCGGCTCACTCGGTGGCGAGCAGGTGGGCGGGGGCGATCCGGGACAGCCCGCGGATCGGCACCGCCAGCGCCGCCGTCACCAGGGCGGTCGCCGCGAGCGTGGCGTCGGCCCCCTTCCGATCACCGGAGGTGCCCTAACCGCGGGGAAGGGCGCGCAAGCCCGGCCGGCTCAGGTCAGCTGCGGCGGCAGCGGGGCCGCATGGGTCACGATCAGGCCCGACACCGCCCGGGTCAGGGCCACGTACAGGCGGCGCAGGCCGGTGCGTTCGTCGGGTTCGCCGTCGACCACGGCCTGCGGCTCGTCGAGGACCACGTAGTCGTACTCCAGGCCCTTGGCCAGGGACGCCGGGACCAGGGTGAGGCGGGTCTCGGCGGTGGTCTCCTCGCCGGGGTTCAGGTAGGTGATCCCGGCCGCGGTGAGCGCTTCGGCCAGTGCGGGCACCCGCGCGTCCGCCGCGATCAGGCCCGTCGAGCCCTCGTTGCCCAGCAACTCCCCGCAGGCGGCGACCACTTCGGTGGTGTCCTCCGTGGTGCGGACCTGGAAGAACCCGGGGTTCTCGCGGACCGACGCCACCGGGGTGAGGCCCGGCGCGATGTGCGGGAGGAGCCGGGAGGCGTAGGTGATGACGTCCGTCGGGACGCGGAAACCCGCCGTCAGCTCCTCGATCACCCCGTCGGTCTTGCCGAGGTGGGCCAGCGCCTCGTCCCAGCTCCGCGTCGCCCACGGCGTGGTGCCCTGCGCCAGGTCGCCGAGGACGGTCGCCGAACCGGTGGTGCACCGGCGGCCGACCGCGCGGTACTGCATGGGGGAGAGGTCCTGCGCCTCGTCCAGGACGACATGGCCGAGCGAGTGAGTGCGCTGCACGAGGTCCGTCGCCTCGTCGATCAGCACCGCGTCCGCGGCCGACCACCTGGCCGCCTTGACGCTGCGCACCGGCTTCGCCCACAGGATCGTCTTCTGTTCGTCCTCGTCGAGGATCCCGGCGGCGTGCTCCGCGAGGAAGTCCGCGTCCGTGAGCAGGCGCAGCACGAGTTTCGCCGGGTCGACCGGCGGCCAGACCTGTTTGACGGCCGCCTTCACCGCCGCGTTGCGCGCCACCGAGTCCTGCACGCGGTCGTCGGGCGCCTCTCCCGAGCGCTCCATCTGGACCAGCACGGCGTGCGCGATGCGCTGCGGCAGGGCCTCGCGCGCGGCGCCGTATCGGATGTCCCGGTCCAGCAACTCGCGGACGATGTCCGCCAGGTCGTACGCCGGGACCCGCCAGCGCCGGGAGCCGCGCACCACCACGACCGGTTCGGTGGGCGTCGTGACGTGCGCGTAGACGGCCCGGCGCAGGACCTCCGCCATCCGGGCGTCGCCCTTGACGACCGCGGCGGGGGCGTCGTCGGTGCCGCGGACGTCGACGTCACGGGCCACCAGGTCGTCCACCGTCGCCTGCTGCACGGTCAGCTCGCCCAGCGCGGGCAGCACCTGCTCGATGTAGTGCAGGAAGGAGCGGTTCGGCCCGATGACCAGGGTGCCCGTGCGGGCCAGCCGCTCCCGGTGGGCGTAGAGGAGGTACGCGACCCGGTGCAGGCCGACGGCGGTCTTCCCGGTCCCCGGGCCACCCTGCACGCACACCGTCCCGCCGAGCCCGCTGCGCACGATCTCGTCCTGCTCGGGCTGGATGGTCGCCACGATGTCGCGCATCGGGCCGACGCGCGGGCGCTCGATCTCCTGCTGGAGCAGCTTGCTGGTGCGGGCGGCCTCGGCGGGGTCGGAGAGGTGCTCGTCCTCGTACGCCGTGATGTCACCGCGGGTGTACCCGAAACGGCGGCGCAGCGCGACGTCCATCGGGTCCTTCTTGGAGGCCCGGTAGAACGGCTGGGAGACCGGCGCCCGCCAGTCGATCACCATCGGGTCGCCGTCGTGGTCGTGCACGTGCCGGCGCCCGATGTAGAAACGCTCGCCGTACGCGCCTTCCGCCTGGTCGGCGCCGGGGGCGTGCAGGTAGTCGAGGCGGCCGAAGAACAGCGGGGTGTCGCTGAGGTCGGCCAGCGCCTTGATGCGCTCCTCCATCTGGCGGGCGAGGACCTCGGCGTTGACCCAGTTCGCGGTGACGTCGCTGATGTCCAGCGACTCGACGTCCTCGCGCATGGCGCGCAGGGCGGCGCGGGACTCGGCGAGGTGCGACCGTTCGCGGGAGAGGGGGTCGGGGTCGGAGAGGGCGTCCGCTAGCGGATCGTGGGCGGGCGTGGACAAGGGGGTGCCTCCGAAGGCCTGCGAGTCGATGGCGCTCAGGTGTGGGTGGCGCGCGGGTGGCGATCAGCCGACCGGTTTCCGTCCGGGCGGCGGCACTCCGGGGACGGAGGCGGGCAAGAGCGGAGATTCTAGTCAGGTGGGGGCGGGGAGGCCAATGGATTTCCCGGAGGTGAGCAGGGGCGGCCTCCGGGGTGAAGGGGGGTTGCCTCAGCCGAGTCCCACATGGCCCGGGAGGCCGCGTCCCCTAGGGGGAGCGTCACCCGGAGGGTGGGGCCGAGGCCGGGGGCGGGGTCCATCGGGGGGTGGACCGGAGGGTGCGGGAAATTGGACCCGTGGACCGATGCCGCATAGGCGTCCGAAGTTCCACCATGGAGACATGAGCGCAGCAACCATCCACCCAGCCCCCAGCCGTCCCCCGGGCGCCACGGCCCTCGACGGAGTCCCTCGACCCCACCACCGTCTGGGCGACGCCCTGCGCGCCGTCAAGGTCTTCGTCAGCGCGGCGTTCAGCGTCGCGATACTCGGTGAATACGGCGAGGAAGCGGGCATACGCCGCAAGTAACGGCATAGGGTCGCCCCCGTGCCGAACCGGACGGTGACGTCACCCTCTGCCCCGCCCGCCTCCCTCCCCCTCCTCCTGTCCCTCTCCTTACTGACGGTCTCCCTCTGCTCAATCGCCGCCCTCTGCATCCTGCTCCGCGCCCCGATGGCCGACCTGCTGGTCTACCGGGCCGAGGGCGAAGCCGTGGTCCACGGCGGTGACCTGTACGGCTTCACGGTCACCGAGTGGCGGCTGCCGGCGACGTATCCGCCCTTCGCGGCGGTCCTGTTCGTCCCGGCGACCTGGATCCCCGTCCCGGCCCTGAAGGCCCTGTTCCTCGCGGGCAACGCGCTCCTGCTCGCCTGGCTCGTCGCCCTCTCCGCCCGCCTGGCCGGCCGCCCCGCACCCCTCCCGCCGCTGTGCGCGGCGACCGCGTTCGCGCTCTGGCTGGAGCCGGTCTTCCAGACGCTGCTCTTCGGCCAGGTCAACCTGGCGATCACCGGCCTGGTCCTCTGGGACCTCACCCGCCCGCCCGGCGCCCGCGCCAAAGGCCTGGCGCTGGGCATCGCGGCGGGCGTCAAACTCACCCCGGCGCTCTTCATCGCCTACCTGTTCCTCACCGCACGCAGAAAGGAGGCAGCCACCGCGACGGCGTCCTTCGCGGGTACGGCCCTGCTCGGCGCCCTTCTCCTGCCCGCGGCCACCGTGGACTTCTGGACGCGACGCCTGTTCGAGACCGGCCGGGTCGGCAAGGCCTGGATCGTCGACAACCAGTCGCTCCAGGGCCTGGCCGCCAGGGCGACGGGAACGGCGGCACCGGGCCTGGCCTGGATGCTTCCGGCGGCGCTGGTGGCGGCGACGGGCCTCTTCCTGGCAGCCCGGGCCCACCGGGCCCACGGCTGCGACCGCTGGGGCATCCTGCTCACCGCGTGCACCGCCCTGCTGGTCTGCCCGATCAGCTGGTCCCACCACTGGGTGTGGTGCGTCCCGCTGCTGGCGGTCCTGCTGGCCGAGGGCCGCACGCTCCTCGCGGCCACGGCGGCCCTGCTCTTCACGGCCCGCACGATGTGGCTGGTGCCCCACCAGGGCGACCTGGACCTGCACCTGCCGTGGTGGCAGCAGGCATGCGCGGCGCCCTACCCCCTCCTGGGGCTGGCGCTGCTGGCCGGCGCCGGGCTCGCTCTACGGCGGCGGAGCCGCAGGCTGCCGGACAGGCGCCCCGGCGGCGCCCTGCCGGACGGCTCTCAGCTCTCCGCCAGCAGTTCGTCCGCGTCCATGATCCGGTAGGCGTACCCCTGCTCCGCCAGGAACCGCTGCCGGTGGGCGGCGAAGTCCTGGTCGATCGTGTCGCGGGCGACGACGGAGTAGAAGTGGGCCTGGTGGCCGTCGGCCTTGGGGCGCAGCACGCGTCCCAGCCGCTGGGCCTCCTCCTGCCTCGACCCGAAGGTGCCCGACACCTGGACCGCGACCGTCGCCTCCGGCAGGTCGATGGAGAAGTTGGCGACCTTCGAGACGACCAGCACGCTGATCTCGCCCTCGCGGAAGGCGTCGAAGAGCTTCTCGCGCTGGGCGTTGGAGGTCTCGCCCTTGATGACCGGGGCGTTCAGGTGCTCGCCCAGCTCGTCGAGCTGGTCGATGTACTGGCCGATGACGAGGATCTGCTGCCCGGCGAAGCGCTTCACGATCGCCTCCGTGACCTTCCGCTTGGTCGCGGTGGTCGCACAGAAGCGGTACTTCTCCTCGGTCTCGGCGGTGGCGTACGCCAGCCGCTCCGCGTCCGTCAGGTTCACCCGCACCTCCACGCAGTCGGCGGGTGCGATGTAGCCCTGCGCCTCGATCTCCTTCCACGGAGCGTCGAACCGCTTGGGCCCGATGAGGGAGAACACGTCCGATTCCCGGCCGTCCTCGCGCACGAGGGTGGCCGTCAGCCCCAGCCGCCGGCGCGCCTGCAGATCGGCGGTGAACTTGAAGACAGGAGCCGGCAGCAGATGGACCTCGTCGTAGACGATCAGACCCCAGTCCCGGGAGTCGAAGAGCTCAAGGTGCGGGTAGACGCCCTTCCGCCTGGTGGTGAGGACCTGGTAGGTGGCGATGGTGACCGGCCGGATCTCCTTCCGGGTCCCGCTGTACTCGCCGATCTCGTCCTCGGTGAGGCTCGTCCGCTTCACCAGCTCGTGCTTCCACTGCCGGGCGGAGACGGTGTTCGTCACCAGGATCAGCGTGGTCGACTTCGCCTGCGCCATGGACCCGGCCCCGACCAGGGTCTTCCCGGCCCCGCAGGGGAGGACGACGACACCGCTCCCGCCGTGCCAGAAGTTCTCCACGGCCTGCTTCTGGTAGGGCCGCAGCGCCCAGCCGTCCTCGGCGAGCTCGATCGGGTGCGCCTCCCCGTCCACGTAGCCGGCGAGGTCCTCCGCGGGCCAGCCCAGCTTGAGCAGGGTCTGCTTGATCTGCCCGCGCTCGGAGGGGTGCACGGCGACGGTGTCGGGATCGATCCGGGCCCCGACCAGCGGGGTGATCCGCTTGGAGCGCAGGATCTCCTCCAGGACCGGCCGGTCGGTGGTGGTGAGCACCAGCCCGTGCGCCGGGTGCTTGCTGAGCGTCAGCCGTCCGTACCGGTCCATCGTCTCGGCGATGTCGACCAGCAGCGCGTGCGGCACCGGATAGCGGCTGTACTCGACCAGTGCGTCCACGACCTGCTCGGCGTCGTGCCCGGCCGCCCGCGCGTTCCACAGGCCCAGCGGGGTCACCCGGTAGGTGTGGATGTGCTCCGGCGCCCGCTCCAGCTCGGCGAAGGGCGCGATCGCCCGGCGGCAGTCGTCGGCCCGCTCGTGGTCGACCTCCAGGAGCAGGGTCTTGTCGGACTGGACGATCAACGGACCGTTCACGCGCTGCACCCTTTCGTCATGGACCAAAGTTCCAGTGTGCCTCATGGGCGAGCGATCACCTTCGCCGTTCGGCGGAACGTGCACCGCTCGTGACCGGCTTCGGGAGGTGCCTGATCGTCCGGCGCAACCTTGGGTCCGTTTCGGGTGTCATGTCCGAGGGAGCCACGGACGGGCGTGGCTCGGTGGGGAGGCTGGGGTGACGTCCGTACGCATCTGGGGTACCGGCGCGGGGGCCGCGGTGGTGCTGGTGGCGGCCGGGGTGTGGGCACGCGGGTCGAGCGCGGTCGACGCCGGCCTGTGGGCCGAGGTACGTCCCGCGATCGAGGCGCGGCTGGTGACGCAGGCGACCGGGACCGGGTACGCGGAGACCGACGAGCCCGCTCTCAGGTCGCGGTGGTTCTGCCGGGCGGAGGCGCTGGACCTGGAGGCGAGCGGGGGCCGGGTGCGGGCCGGCGTCAACACCCTGTGCGAGGAGTACGGGGAGCGCGCGGGTGCCCTGGTGCTGTGCAGCGGTGCGGAGATACCGGAGGTCGTGCGGCTGGAGCGGGACGCGGCCGACGGGGGCTATCGCGTCGTCTCCGAGGAGCAGGCGCCGGAGGACGACAGCGCCGAGTGGGCGGAACACCACTTCAGCCGCTACGCGGCGTCCCGCCTCGACCGGGGGATGTCGTCCACCGGCCTGCGGGCCGCGGCCCGCACCCACTTCGGCCTGCCGGCCGGGGCACCGGTGCGGGACTGTTAGCCGGGCCGCCGAACGGTCAAGTGCCCCGAAAGGGGCGCTGGGGCCCCGGCCGAAGGCTGGGGGAGGAACCGCGCGACCAGTCACCACGGCGCCGCAGCCGGACGACGGCCCCTCGCGGCCTGTCCACCGGGGAGCCTCAGTCCTCCGCGAGTTCCGCCACGCCCGTCACCCGGTGCAAGGGGTAGGTGCGCACCTCGTCGGCCGTGTGGTCGTACGCCGTGACGAAGCCGCCCTCCACGCGGATGGGGGCGATGACCCGCTGGCTGGCCGTGCCCTCGGCGTTGACGTAGCCGATCCAGAGGGTGTCGCCGGTGAGGACGGCGGCCTGCATGGTGGCGAGGGTCTCGGCGGCGGTGGTGCGCGGGAGTTCGCCGCCCTTGACGGCCGCCCCCGCGGGCTTGCGCGGGGTGGTGGCGGCGAGGTCGCCCGCGCGGATCGCGCGGATCGCCGCCGCGAGGAGGGTGGGGTCCGGTGGCGGCGGGCCGTCCGGGACCGGCTCGGGCGCCGTGCGCGGCGGGGTGCGGTGGGCGTGGGCGCGGGTGATCAGGACGTCGCCCTCAGCGGACTCGGCGGCGGGCGCGTAGCCCATCGCCCGCAGGCCTTCCAGGAGGGCGGCCGGGTCGGCCTGGGTGGCGAGGACCGTCGGGGCCAGGCGGCGCAGGCGCAGGCCCGAGGCCCGCTTGTCGGCCATGATCTCGTTGAGGACGGTGTCGTCGTCGCAGCGGACGTACGCCGAGGCCGCGCCCACCCGCAGGTGTCCGTGCCTGCGTGCCACGTCGTCGATCAGGTAGGCGAGCGGCTGCGGGACCGGTGTGCGGGAGTGCGTGGTGAGGAAGGCGTGCAGGTCGGCGGCGGTCTGGCCGGCGTCCAGGGCGCGGCGGACGGAGGCGGGCGTGAAGCGGTACACGGTGGCGCCGCCCTTCGACTCGACGTCGGCGAGGACGCCCAGCGCGTCGGCGAGCGGGCGGCGCAGCGGACCCGGGGCGACCGCGGTCAGGTCGGCCTGGAGCAGGACGTGGTCGAGGGGTTCGGGGAGCAGCGGGGCGAGCAGTCGGACGGCGGTGGCGGTGGCGACGGCCTGCTCGGGCGGGGAGAGGGGTTCGAGGGCGGCGGAGAGGTGGTGATGGCGCACCGGGAGCTTGTCGCCGGGGCCGGACGGCTCCGCGGCCTGCTCGGGGGCCTTCTCCGCGGCCGGTGCGCCGAGGAGCGCGCGGCCGTGGGCCGACAGTGCCCCGCGCCCGGTCACGCCCAGCAGCTCGGCCTCGGACAGCGTCCAGCGGGCCAGCCGGGTGCGCAGGTCGTCGCCGTGCTGCCGGGGGCCGCGCAGCGGGCGTTCCCAGCGCAGCCGGGCCAGCACCGAGTCGGCGGCCGGGGCGGCGCCCTCCGGGAGCGCGGCGAGGAGGGACAGCACCCGGTGCCGTACCTCGGGCGCCGCCGAGCGGTCGAGGCCGGGGCCGAGCGCGGACAGGGCGCGGTCCTTGGCGTCCCGGCCGCCGACCAGGCCCGAGGCGCGGGTGGCGGTGAGCCAGGCCTCGGCCAGCTGGGCCCAGCGTTCGGCGGGCGGCCGGTCCAGCCACTCGTCGTAGGCGGGGGTGACCGCGTAGCGCTCGTCGGCCTCGCCGTCGGAGGCGAGCAGCCCGGCCGCGTAGGCCAGCTCGACCCAGAACGCGGCGATCGGCTCGGGCACGTCGAGGGCGACGGCGGTCCGCTTGAGGTCCCGGACACTCAGGCCGCCCGACCGCAGCACGGCCGGGCCGCCCTCGTCCCAGTCCTTCAGCAGCTCCTCGACGGTCGCGAGCGAGGTGTACGCCTGTCCGGCGGCGGTCGCGTCCACAACCTGTGGACGGTGGGCGGCGGCCGGTTCGACGGCGGGCGGCACGGGCTCCGGTTCGCGGTGGGCGCGGCCCTCGCGCAGGTGCAGGGCGACCTCGCGGGGCAGGACCACGGTGCCGGGCGCGGTCGGCAGCAGCAGACCGCGGTCGAGGAGCCAGCGCAGATGGGCGGCAGGTTCGGGGGTGATCTGCCCGTACGGCGGCCCCCAGACCAGCCGGGACAGGACCTCGCGGGACTCGGCGGGCGCGGCGGCGAGCAGCTTCGCCATCTTCTTGCGGTGGCCGAACAGCTTGGTGAGCGCGTCCACCGCGGAGACCGAGTCGTGCGTGGAGGGCAGCCCGGCGGCGGCCACGATCTCCTGGATCCGGCCCGGCGACATCCCCGAGGTGGCCTCCCGCACGGTCGGGCCGAGACCGGTCGGCGAGGGGTGCTGCGGGGACGGGGCGAGCACCTCGCGGGCGGTCCGCACCAGCCGCAGCCGGTCGTCGCCGCCCCACACCAGCGCCTGGTCGCGGAGCGCGGCGACGGCCCGCGGCAGCTCGCCCGCGACGGCCGGGTCCCTGCTGTCCCCGCCGTCCCCGGCCATCAGGCCCAGCAGCTCCTGGTACGACGCCGGGTCGCCGGCCACCGCCAGCGCCTCCGCGGTCTGCAGGGTGAAGCGGTCAAGGCGTTCCAGGGCGCGCAGCACCGAGGCACGGGTGCCGGCCCGGGTGGCCAGCTGGGTCAGGTCGGTGGGGACGGGGGTGATGAGGTCGGGGCGGGCACGCAGCAGTACGGCCAGGGAGGCGTCGTCCCTGGCCCGGAGCGCCTCCGCGAGGGAACGCGGCGGGGTGGCCGGGTTGCTCATCCGACCCACGGTAGCGGGTGCGGGGCGGGCACCGGGATCACCTGTCCACGGCCGTTTCCGTGTAAAGGGCAGCCACCCGGACGACAGGACGCTGCGCAGATGTCCGGCGAATGAATTCCGGCGGGAGGACCGCGGCACCGCCGGCGACACTCGGCACCCGGCCCTCACCCGGGGCCCCTGACCGCCGCGCGTTGTCAACAACGCGGTGGGACACGGCGATTCGGGGGATGCGGCCGGGCGAACACCGAGTACGCCCACGCCTACGGCGAACCGGCCGTCAGGCTCCATCGCCGCCGCCTTCCTGCGCCGCCTCACCGACCAGGGTGGCAAGGACATCCCGCGCGAGTACGGCAACCGCCCCTGCTCGGAGACCCGCTACCCGCGGGTGTGCCGGCCGACATGAGCGGTGGCCTGCGCTACCGTCGTCCCGACGGGGTAATCCAAGTCGTCAAGGGCAACGCAGCGGCCCCGGAGGGGACTTCGTGGGTATCGAGAGCGATCAGGTCGTCTACGAGTATCTGAGCCGCGTCGGGGACATCGCGCACCAGCGCCAGTTGTCGTCGGCCGAGCGGATGCGGCTGGTCTCCGGCCTGCGCAACGACATCGACCGGCAGCGGGCCAAGGCGACCGTCGACAGCCCGGCCGCGGTACGGCGCATCCTGGACCGGCTGGGCACGCCCGACGAGGTCGTCGAGGCGGCGGGCGGTACGGGTACGACGGCGGCCGGCGCACCGCAACCGCCGCCGGGCACGGTCCCCGTCCAGCGGGACGCGGGGCCTTCGGTACCGGCCGAGGACCTGCGGCGCGTCGTACCGCGCCCGCGGCCCGCGAAGCCGGACGGCGGCGGCACGACGGCGCCGCCGGACTGGTGGCGGGTGGACAGCAGCCCGTTCGGGGACGGGGACGCGGAGGGGGTGCCGGGGTTCGTCGGCGGGGTGGAGATCCCGGAGCTGCTCAGCGGGCCGCGGCTGCGGAAGCCGGAGCCGGCGGAGGAGCCGGCCGAGCCGGAGGCGGCCCCGGTGGTGGCGGAGGCCGCGCCGCCGTCCGCGCGGCGCCGGTTCCGGCCCGCGGTCGGCTGGAGCAACCCCCTCCTCCTGCTCGCCGCCGCCGCGCTCGTGGTGGGCGCGGTCCTCGGCAACTGGTTCGCCCTCCTCCTCGGCTGGGCCATCGCCTACGGCTCCCGCCGGCTCACCCCCGCGGAGACGAAGCTGGCGGTGATGTGGGTCCCCGGGCTGTCCGTGGCGGCCGGTCTGGTCTGGCTCTGGGGCCGCAGCGCAGGCCGCTGGGGCGCACCGATCGCCCAGGGGCAGATGAGCGGTGCGGTGGGGGAGACATGGCCGTGGGTGGTACGGGGCGCTGCGCTGGCCTCGGCCGCTTACGTGGTGTGGCGGTCGCAGAGGTCGCGGTAGGAGGTGGGGCGGCCTGTTGCCGGGCGGCTGCGGGCCGGTGGGGGCTGGTCGCGCAGTTCCTCGCGCCCCTCACGGGGCGCTTTCCAGCCGTGTGCTTGAAGTCCCGGCCGCGGGCATTCGTGCCGCTGGGGCCCCGGGTGGGCGTGGGCGGCACCCGGCCGGCGCCGGTGAGCGTCCCCACATCCGGCCCCAGCCCCCGCCCTGCACAATGACCCGTATGACTCCTCGCCCCCTCACCGTCGGCTTCGATCTCGACATGACGCTCATCGACTCCCGGCCCGGCATCCACGCCACCTACGTGGCGCTCGCCGAGCGGACCGGGACGTTCATCGATGCCGATCTGGCGGTGACCCGGCTGGGGCCGCCGCTCGCGGAGGAGCTGGTGCACTGGTTCCCGGCCGAGCGCATCGCGGAGGTGGGTGACCTGTACCGGGCGATGTATCCGGAGACCGCCATCGTGGCGACGCCCGCCATGCCGGGTGCGCGGGAGGCGATCGCGGCGGTGCGGGAGGCCGGCGGCAAGAGCGTGGTGGTCACCGCGAAGTACGAGCCCAACGCGAAGCTGCACCTCAGCCACCTCGGCATAGTCCCCGACGCGGTCGTCGGCGGCCTGTGGGCCGAGCAGAAGGCGGTGGCGCTGCGCGAGCACGCCGCGGGCGCGTACGTCGGCGACCACGTCGGAGACGTACGCGGGGCACGCAAGGCGGGAGCCCTGTCGGTGGCGGTGGCCACCGGGCCCTGTGACGCCGAGGAGCTGCGCGCGGCCGGCGCCGACGTGGTGCTCGCCGACCTCACCGAGCTGCCCGCGTGGCTGGCCCGCTACCGCGAGGACGGCTACCGCGAGGACGGTTACCGGGAGGACGCCTCCCGCGCCTGACGGCGGCCGGCCGCGACCGACTGGAGCACTCCGGCGGCCGCGACCAGGAAGCCGACGCCCATGAGCATGCTCAGCAGGTACATGTACGTCGGAAAAGGCTTCGCACCGAGGAACAGCGGTATCACGGTGACGAGTGTGGCCACCGTACCGATGAAGAAGACCACGGCTCCGGCACGGACCAGTCGGTCACCGGGCCCGGCGGAATTCGCTTGGGTTTTGTCACGCACTCGACCAGGGTAGTTCCCTGCCCGAAGGAACAACCGGGCGACGTCTTGTCACGCGCCCGAAGACCATTAGCCTTGGTACCGGCGGGTCGTGGTCGACCCGCCCGAGTGCTATCAAGGCCCGTTCCAGAGCTGTTGCATTCAGAAGTTTTCCGAGCAGTTTCCGACGAGATACGAGGACGAGGACAGACGTGCCTACCGGCAAGGTCAAGTGGTTCAACAGTGAGAAGGGCTTCGGCTTTCTCTCCCGCGACGACGGCGGTGACGTCTTCGTCCATTCCTCGGTTCTCCCCGACGGCGTCGATGCTCTCAAGCCGGGCCAGCGCGTGGAGTTCGGTGTCGTCGCCGGTCAGCGCGGTGACCAGGCGTTGTCCGTGGTCCTGCTCGACCCCACCCCGTCGGTCGCCGCCGCCCAGCGGAAGAAGCCGGACGAGCTGGCCTCGATCGTGCAGGACCTGACGACCCTGCTCGAAAACATCACGCCGATGCTGGAGCGCGGCCGTTACCCGGACAAGGCCGCCGGCGCGAAGATCGCCGGGCTGCTGCGCGCGGTCGCGGACCAGCTTGACGTGTAGCCGGGAAGCCGGGTGGCCGCGCAAGCGGCATATGCCTCTCGGAAGCGGGTAAGTCCCGTGCTTTTTTTCAGGGGAAATCGAGTGCGTGCGGGCCGAGGGGCGGGACGAGTCCCTCGGCCGCCGCGCGGGTGAGCAGTCCGCGCACCGCCGCGTAACCGTCCTCGCCGAGTTCCGAGGTGAACTCGTTGACGTAGAGCCCGATGTGCTGGTCGGCGACGGCCGGGTCCATCTCCTGGGCGTGTGCCATGACATAGGGCCGGGAGGCCTCGGGGTCGTCCCAGGCCGCGTGAACGGACGTACGGATCGAGTCGGCGAGGCGGGTGAGCGCCTCGGCACCCAGCGAGCGCTTGGCGATGATCGCGCCCAGCGGGATCGGCAGGCCCGTCGTGTTCTCCCAGTGCTCGCCCATGTCCGCGAGCTTGTGCAGGCCGTAGTTCTGGTAGGTGAAGCGTGCCTCGTGGATCACGAGCCCCGCGTCGACCTTTCCGTCCCGCACGGCCGGCATGATCTCGTGGAAGGGCATGACCACGATCTCGCCGACACCGCCGGGGAGCGTGTCCGCGGCCCAGAGCCGGAACAGCAGGTACGCCGTCGACTTCTCGCTCGGCACGGCGACCGTGCGGCCGGTGAGGTCCGCCCCGGCCTCCCGGGTCAGCACCAGCGGCCCGCAGCCCCGCCCCAGCGCGCCCCCGCAGGGCAGCAGGGTGTACGTGTCGAGGACGTACGGCAGTACGGCGTACGACACCTTCAGCGCGTCCGACTCGCCGCGCTCGGCCATGCCGTTGGTGATGTCGATGTCCGCGAAGGTCACGTCGAGCGCGGGCGCGCCCGGGATCCGGCCGTGGGCGAGGGCGTCGAAGACGAAGGTGTCGTTCGGGCAGGGCGAGTACGCGATCTGCAGGGGCTCACTGGTCATGCTGGTTCCAACTCTCCAGGGCGGGCACGAGCTTCCCGAAGGCCTCGGTCAGGGCGGCCAGGGCGTCGTCGATGCGCCAGGCGGCGCGGTCGCGGGGGCCGACGGGGTTGGAGACCGCGCGCAGCTCCAGCACGGGCACGCCGTGCGCGGCGGCCGCCTCGGCGACGCCGAAGCCCTCCATGGCCTCGGCGAGGGCGCCCGGGTGCCGGGTCCGCAGTGCGGCCGCGCGGGCGCCGGTTCCGGTCATCGTGGAGACGGTGAGTACCGCTCCCGGGCGGGCTCCGGTCGCCCTGGCTGTCACTCGTACGAGTGAATTTGGCGGATGGTGGCTGACGGTCCCGAAACCCAGTTCGGTGACCGGGAGGAATCCGTCGGCCGTCTCGGCGCCCAGATCGGCCGCGGTGATCTCGTCCGCGACGACCAGGGAGCCGACGGGGGCCTCCGGCTGGAAACCGCCGGCGATCCCGGCGGAGACGACCAGCGCGTAGGGGCGGTCGTCGAGCGCGGCCGCGGTGAGGGCGGTCGCGGTGCCGGCGGCGGCGAGGGCAGAACCCACGCCGGCGGCGAGCAGGTCGTACCCGTCGGCCGTGCGCAGCAGCGTCGCGGCAGGCAGCCGTACCTCCTCCGCCGTACCGTCCGGGAACGCCCTTGCCACCGCGTCCCGTTCGGCCGGGACCGCGGTGGCCACGAGGATGCGCACGGCGGACGTGGTCAGGCGTCCTTCTTGAGCTTGAAGGACCACAGACCCAGCACCGACTTGTCGCCCTCCTTGATGGAGACCAGGGTCGAGCTGCCGGAGGCGCCGTACTGGGCGTTGAAGAACACGCTGCCCGGGATGGTGCGGTAGGTCTTGGTGCTGGAGTCGGTGAGCGCCTGACCGTTCAGCAGGATCGTCCAGCCGTTGTCCGCGATCTTCGGGTCGACGCCGAACCGGACCGTGTCGTCCGGGTCCACCTTGATGGATTTGATCCCGGTGTCCTTCAGGCACTTCGTGAGGGAGGCCGTGTCCAGGGCCTTGCCGTCGTTGTAGCAGCTGGCCTCGGAGTTGACCGAGGACGTACCGACCGTGATCGTGGCGATCGGCGTCGGCTTGTCACAGGCAGACAGGACGAGCAGTCCGGCGGAAACGGCGCCGGCGGCGGCGACGACGCGGCGGCGTCGCGAGCGGGAGTGCAGCGTGGTCATGGCCGAAGGCTATCGGGCGGTCCGGGCCGTCTCCCCATGTGGGGTACGGCGTGCCCGGTTCGTTACGCCACTCGCGGGCGGGGGTGGGTGCCGTGCCGGGCGGAGCCGATCAGGCCGCGCAGGGTGGCCAGCCAGCCGACCGCCACGATCGCGGCCGCCACCACCAGCCCCAGGGTGCCGTTCAGCGGCATCACGATGCCCACCGCGCCGCCGAACACCCAGGCCACCTGGAGCAGCGTCTCCGAGCGGGCGAACGCGGACGTGCGCACCAGTTCCGGCACGTCCCGCTGGATCAGCGCGTCCAGGGAGAGCTTGGCCAGCGCCTGCCCGAAACCGGCCGTCGCCGCCAGCACCGCCACCAGAAGAGCGCCGAAGAACAGCGCCGCGACGATCGCCGTGCCCAGCACCAGGGCCACCGCCGCCACGATGATGATCTCCGGCGCCCGGGAGCGCAGCCACGACCCCACCGCTGTACCGAGCGCGTTGCCCGCCCCCGCCGAGACCCCCACGATCCCGAGCGACACCGCGGCGCTCTCGCCGGTCAGCGGGTGCTCGCGGAGCAGGAACGCCAGGAAGAAGATCAGGAAGCCGGAGAGGCAGCGCAGGGCCGCGTTGGCGCCCAGGGCGTGGGTGACGGCGGGGCCGACCGTCCGCAGCCCCGGCCGCCGCGTCTCCTTGCGGAGCGGGCCGTGCAGATGCTCCTCGTCGGCGGCGAGCAGCGCCACGTCCTCGCCCTTGGCCGAGTCGACCTTGGGTGGCAGCGAGAAGGAGAGAAAAGTTCCCGCCACGAAGATCACGAAGGCCCCGTAGAGCGGCCACGGGTCGCCGATCGCGTGCAGCCCGGCCCCGACCGGGGCCGCCACCCCGGTGGCGAGCAATCCGGCCAGGGTGACCCGTGAGTTGGCCTTCACCAGCGAGAACCGGGGCGGCAGGAGTCTGGGCACCACGGCACTGCGCACCACGCCGTACGCCTTCGACGCGACCAGCACCCCGAGTGCGGCCGGATACAGCTCCAGGCCGCCGCCGGCCACCGCGCCCGCGATGATCAGCGCGAGCAGCGCCCGGGCGAGCATCGCACCGGCCATCGCGGCGCGCCGCCCGTGCGGCAGCCGGTCGAGCAGGGGGCCGATGACCGGGGCGAGGACGGTGAAGGGCGCCATGGTGATGGCGAGGTAGAGCGCGACGCGGCCGCGGGCCTCGTCGGTGGGCACCGAGAAGAACACGGTGGAGGCGAGAGCGACGGTGATCATGACATCGCCGGCGCCGTTGACCGCATGCAGTTCGATCAGTTTTCCGAGCCCGGACTCGCCGGCGCCGTGCGCGTGGGTGGCCTTGCGGATGGAGCGGGCGGTACCGGTCACCGGAAGGTGCAGGGCACGCCCGACCGAGCGGACGGCACCGCGCATCCGGCCCGCACCGCTACCGACCCCGACAGCGCGTTGGGGTGACCTCGCGGTTGCCACGTGCTTCATAGTGCCCTGAGAGTGCTGTTCCTAGTGCACTTTGTGGCCAAGCGAGTCGGAAGGGGCCGGGCGCGGCGCCCGGTCAGGGGCGCGGGGAACAGCGCGAGCAACCCCCACCCACCCGCACACTCCCCACGACCCCGGAACCCACCCCGTCGGCTCTCCCCCTCCCCGCTCGCACGCCGGACTGTCCCCCACCACCGGCGACGGGGTAGCGTGCGTATCTCAGCCATAAAGCAGAATGGATGGCATAGGTGCGCCCGAGCGCGATCGGACGCGGACGTCGATGCGGCCCACAGGTCCGCTCCGTCCGCCCCACCGCCGGAGGCAACCGCACTCGTGAGACGGCGTAGGAGAGAAGCGATACCTGTGAGCGCAGCGACAACGCGAAGCCGCACCCCCGACCGTCTGTGCGCCGAGGCCGTCGACCTCGCCCGTGGAGCCGCGGAGGAGGCCGCCGCACCCGGGGTGGTCGGCGAGCACACCGGAGCGGTGGCCGAGGGCGATCGCGTGGTCACGCACTTCTTCGAGTGCAAGGAGCTGGGGTACCGCGGCTGGCGCTGGGCGGTGACGGTGGCCCGCGCCTCCCGCGCCAAGCTCGTCACCCTGGACGAGGTGGTCCTCCTCCCCGGCCCCGACGCCCTCCTCGCCCCCGAGTGGGTGCCGTGGAGCGACCGGCTGCGCCCCGGTGACATGGGCCCCGGCGACCTGCTGCCCACCGAGGCCGAGGACCTCCGGCTGGAGCCCGGCTACACCGGCGAGGACGAGCCGGAGCCGAACTCCCCGATCTCCGAGGAGATGGAGGAGCTGGTGGAGGCGGAGGACGCCGAGGTCACCGCGGGCACGCCCGCGCACCTGCCGACGGTCCCCTCCCGCGGCACGATCGCCGCGGTCGCCGAGGAACTCGGCATGCGCCGCGCCCGGGTCCTGTCCCGCTACGGCCTGCACATCGCGGCCGACCGTTGGGAGGAGGCGTTCGGCGCCAAGACCCCCATGGCCCAGGCCGCCCCCGCGACCTGCGTGAGCTGCGGCTTCCTCAGCCCCATCGGCGGCTCCCTCGGCCAGGCCTTCGGCGTCTGCGCCAACGAGTTCTCCCCGGCCGACGGCCGTGTCGTCTCCCTCTCCTACGGCTGCGGCGGCCACTCCGAGGCCGCGGTCATGCCGAAGACCCCCCAGCCGGCCCCACCGGTCGTCGATGAGACCAGAGTCGACCCCTTCCCCCTCCGCCCCGCCCCCGACTCCGGTTCGGTACCGGCAACGGAGGACGAGACGTCGGCGGAACTGGGCCACTCGTAGCCACGAGCCGACGCGCCCGGCCCGGGCGACCCCCGTCCGTGTGAGGGGACCCGGCCGGGCGACGGCGGGGTCCAGGTTCCGACCACCAGGGATCCGGCCGGGTTCGTCGCCCGGCCGGCCCCGGTACCTCCCCCCCACGGGGCGACCTGTACCAGCTGCGGTGCCCCGTGGAGCCGGTGGACCCGGAGAGGCCCGACGTCCCGGTCGCCACGCGCCAGAAGCTCCCGGTCAAGGTCGGCGGCCTCCAGCCGACGCTTCCCCGGTGAAGCGGTACCTTCGTGCTCACGTCGACGAGGAGAGACAACGTGAGCAAGTTCGTGCGGCCCGCAGCCGAGGGTGCCGACCCGTTCGGGACCGCTCGTCTGCGGCGAGGTGTCCTCGACGCCTGGGCCACCAGCCCCGCCCGGTTCCGGGAGGACGCCAACGCCGAGGAGGACCTGGTCCTCGGCGGGTACCGGGACCGGCTCGTCGTGGAGCTCGCGCAGAACGCGGCCGACGCGGCCGCGCGGGCCGGGGTGCCCGGCCGGCTCCGGCTCACCCTCCGCGACGGCGTCCTGTTCGCCGCCAACACCGGTGCTCCGCTGGACGCGGCCGGCGTCGAGTCCCTCTCCACCCTGCGCGCCTCCGCGAAGCGGGGGGACGCCGAGGGCGCGGTGGGGCGGTTCGGCGTCGGGTTCGCCGCCGTGCTGGCCGTGACCGACGAACCCGCGGTCGTGGGCCGGCACGGCGGGGTCCGCTGGTCGCTCGCCGAGGGGCGGGAACTGGCCGAGGAGACCGCCCGGCACAGTCCGGGGCTGGGGGACGAGATCCGCCGGCGGGACGGTCATGTGCCGCTGCTCCGGCTGCCGTTCGCCGCCGAGGGCACCGCCCCCGATCCGTACGACACGGTCGTGATCCTGCCGCTGCGGGACACCGCCGCCGCCGACCTCGCCGAGCGCCTCCTCGACGCCGTGGACGACGCCCTGCTCCTCGCCCTCCCCGGGCTCGAGGAGGTCGTGATCGAGAACGCCGACACCACCCGCACCCTGCGCCGCAGCACCGACGGCGCGCTCACCGTCGTATCGGACTCGCGGGAGGGCACCACCCGCTGGCGTACCGTCTCCGCGCACGGCCCGCTCACCCCCGACCTGCTCGCCGACCGGTCGGTCGAGGAGCGGCTGCGCCCGCACTGGTCGCTGACCTGGGCCGTGCCCACGGACGGCCAGGGCGCCCCCGACCGGCCGCGCACCGCCCCCGTCGTACACGCCCCGACCCCCAGCGACGAACAGCTCGGCGTGCCCGCCCTGCTCATCGCCTCCTTCCCCCTCGACACCACCCGCCGGCACGCCGCGCCCGGCCCGCTCACCGACTTCCTGGTGCAGCGCGCGGCCGACGCGTACGCCGAACTCCTCGCCGACTGGCGGCCGGTGGGGGAGGGGATCATCCACCTGGTGCCCGGCCCGCTCGGCAAGGGCGAGCTGGACGGCGCGCTGCGCCAGGCGATCCTGGAGCGGCTGCCGCGCACCGCGTTCCTGCCGCCCGCCGTGGCGAGCGACGACGCCGACCTCCCGGAGGCGCTGCGGCCGCGTGACGCCGAGATCGTGGAGGGGGCCGGAGCGGAGACCGTCCGGGTGCTCGCCGAGGTGCTGCCCACGCTCCTGCCCGCCGGTCTCGAACGCCGCGTCGAGCTGCGCACCCTCTCAGTCGCCCGGCTGCCGCTCGCCGACGCCGTCGACCGCCTGGCCGGACTGGAGAAGGACCCGGACTGGTGGTGGCGGCTCTACGACAGCCTCGCGGGCGTCGACCCGGACCGGCTGTCCGGGCTGCCGGTGCCCTTGGCGGACGGCAGGACCACCATCGGTCCCCGGCAGGTCCTGCTCCCCACCCCGGACGCGGCCGCCGTCGACCCCGAGGTGCTGGCCCGGCTCGGCCTCAAGGTCGCCCACCGGGACGCCGCCCACCCGCTCCTGGAGAAACTGGGCGCCCTGCCCGCGAGCCCCCGCGCGGTCCTCACCACCCCGCAGGTGCGGGCCGCGGTCGCGGCCTCACTGGACGACGAGGGGGGCGCGCTCTGGGAGGAGGACGCCCCGGACGCCGAGGAGCTGGCGGACACGGTGCTCGCGCTGGTCCGGGACGCCGGTCTCGACCCCGGTGACGAGCCCTGGCTGGGCGCGCTCGCACTCCCCGACGAGGACGGCGAGCCGGCCCCGGCCGGTGAACTGGTCTTCCCCGGCAGCCCGTTCGCCCGGGTGATCAGGGAGGGCGAACTGGCCTCGGTGGACGCCGAGTTGGCCGAGAAGTGGGGCGAGGGGCCGCTGGCCGCCTGCGGGGTGCTCGCGAACTTCGCGCTCGTCCGCGCCACCGACGTCGTCCTGGACCCCGACGAACTGGAGCCCCGTGAGGGCGACTTCGCGGAACCCGACGACGCGGGCCTGCTCGACGCCGTCGACGTCTGGTGCGAGGACATCCTCGACCGCTACCCGGACGCCTCCGTCCCGCCGGTCGCCACCGAGCTGATCGCCGTCCGCGACCTCGACCTCGTCGACGAGGACCACTGGCCCGAGGCCCTCGCCCTGCTGGCCCAGCCGCCGCTGCGCGACGCCCTCACCCAGCCGGTCCGCATCCTGCTGCCCGACGGCACGCACGAGGTCGTACGGCCGTACACCGCGTGGTGGCTGCGCGGGCACCCGGTCCTCGACGGCCGCCGCCCGGCCGGGCTGCTCTCGGCCGGCGGCGACCCGCTGCTGCGCGGCCTCTACGAGGAGGCCGACGCGACCGGCTTCGAGGACGAGCAGGTGCTGCGGGCACTGGGCGTACGGACCTCGGTGGCCGCCCTCCTGGACGAGCCGGGCGGCGCCGCCGAACTCCTCGACCGGCTCGCCGACCCGGACCGCTCCGTCTCCGGCGCCCAACTGCACGCGCTGTACGGCGCGCTGGCCGACCTGGACCCGGAGCAGGTGACGCTCCCCGACGAGCTGCGGGCGGTGACCGACGGCCGGGTGGAGGTCGTGGACGCGGCGGACGCGGTGGTCGTGGACTCGCCCGACCTCCTGCCGTTCACGGCCGGTGTCCCGCTGCTGCCCGTCCGCCCGTCCCGGGCCGCCGAGCTGGCCGAGCTGTTCCAGGTGCGGAGGCTGAGCGAGTCGGTGACGGGGTCGGTCGACTCGGAGGGCACGGAGCACGACGTCCCCGAGCCGGTGCACGTCCTGCTCGGCCCGCGCACCCCGCGGACGTACGTCGAGCACGAGGAACTGGTCGTCGACGGCGTCGAGATCGACTGGCGCCTCACCGGCGACGGCGTCCTGCACGCCGCGACCCTGGAGGGCGTGGCGGCCGGTCTGGCCTGGGCGGCAGGTCAGTGGCCGCGCCGCTTCGAGGTGGCGGCCCTCCTGGAGGACCCGTCCCGGACGGAGGAGCTGGCGCGGGACCGCTGGTTCGACTGATCTTCACGAGCCGAACACAATTTTCGAATAGCAGCACCACGAGTAATCCCAAGGAGACGTAATCCGGTCGCAAAAGAAAAAAATCTGACCGGATTGCGTCTCGCTCGTACAACCTTGTTCGCCCCTCGTGGATCTGATCACCCGAGTCAACAGACTCCCTAGATCCTTGGGCCTCGCGCCCACTGTTCCCACTGGGGAATTCATGCGCATTCGTGCCACTGTGGCGGCCGTCTCCGGCGCCCTGGCCCTCTCCGCGTTCGTCGCCCCGGCCGCGCACGCCGCCGGCAGCACCACGCTGGACATCACCTTCTCCAACATGACGGTCAACTCCGGCAAGGCGATCGTCGTGCCCGCCACGGGCACCGTGAAGGTCCCGGTCACCTACAAGGTGACCCACGCCGCGAGCCTGAGCACCAGCGACTTCTACGCCGTCCCGGTCATCTACCACGGCACCTCGATCAAGACCTCCGAGTACGGCGTCGCCCCCGACACGGACCCGACCTGCACGAACACCTCGTCCACCGTCCAGAGCTGCAAGGTCACCCTCAACGTGAGCCGCGCCGACCTGGTCAACAGCATCGCCGGCACGTGGCAGAAGGGCGGCATCGCCTTCGACAAGGACGGCAACCCGACCTTCCAGGACGCCATGGGCAAGGTCCTGGTCCAGCGCCAGTCCAAGCTGACGGTCAACGCCGCCCCCGAGCCGGTCAAGAAGGGCAAGACCGTCACGGTCACCGGCTCCCTGACCCGCGCCAACTGGGAAACCGGCAAGTACGCCGGCTACGGCAGCCAGTCGGTGAAGCTGCAGTTCCGCAAGAAGGGCTCCAGCACCTACACCACCCTGAAGACCATCAAGACGTCCTCCACGGGCGCCCTGAAGACCACGACCACCGCGACGGTCGACGGCTACTACCGCTACTCCTTCGCCGGCACCACCACGACCCCGGCGGTCAGCGCCGCGGGCGACTACGTCGACGTGCAGTAGTTGCAGCGCCCCTTCAGGGGCGCGGGGAACTGCGCGACCAGCCCCCACCGGGCCCGCGCAGTCCCCTCCGACCGCATCACACCGGGAACCTCCGCCCCACCCACTTCCAGAGCAGCTCCAGCACAGCCGACCCCACCACGGCCACGCCGACGGCAGTCCACGGCATCGCCACCCCCACCAGCTTCAACGCGAAGAAGCTCTGCAGCGCGGGCACGGCGAGCACGAACACGAAGGCCACGCCCATCGCGGCCACCAGGGCGATCCGCCACCACGTGTACGGGCGGGCGATGATCGCCAGTACCCACATCGAGATCAGGAACAGGGTCAGGGTCGCGGCACTGGTCTCGGCGTCCAGGGACCCCGGCCCCGTGTAGTAGTGGCGGGCGATCAGATACGTCACGAAGGTCGCGACGCCGGCCACCACACCCCCCGGGATCGAGTAACGCATCACCCGGCGCACGAAGTGCGGCTGCGCCCGTTCCCTGTTCGGGGCCAGGGCGAGGAAGAAGGCCGGGATGCCGATGGTCAGGGTGGAGAGCAGGGTCAGGTGCCTCGGCAGGAACGGGTACTCCACCTGCCAGCAGACCACCAGCACCGCGAGCAGCACCGAGTACACCGTCTTGACCAGGAACAGGGTGGCGACCCGGGTGATGTTGCCGATCACCCGCCGCCCCTCGGCCACCACCGAGGGCAGCGTGGCGAAGCTGTTGTTGAGCAGCACGATCTGCGCGACCGCCCGGGTCGCCTCGGAGCCCGAACCCATCGAGACCCCGATGTCGGCGTCCTTGAGGGCGAGTACGTCGTTCACGCCGTCGCCGGTCATCGCGACCGTGTGCCCGCGCGACTGCAACGCCCCCACCATGTCCCGTTTCTGCTGCGGGGTGACCCGCCCGAAGACGGTGCCCGCGTCGAGCGCCTCGGCCATCCCGTCCCGCTCGGCCGGCAGCCGGCGCGCGTCCACCGTCGTACCGCTGAGGCCGAGCTTGGCCGCGACCGCTCCCACCGACACCGCGTTGTCACCGGAGATGACCTTGGCGCGGATGTCCTGGTCGGCGAAGTAGCGGAGGGTGTCGGCGGCGTCCGGGCGGAGCCGCTGCTCCAGGACCACGAGCGCGGTGGCGCGGGCCCCCTGCGACACCTTCGGGTCGTCGAGGTCGCGGTCGGCGCGGGCGAGCAGCAGCACCCGCAGCCCCTGCTCGTTGAGACGCACGGTTTCGGCCAGGGCCGGGTCGTCGGCCCCGAGGAGTACGTCCGGCGCCCCCAGCAGCCAGGTGCTCAGCTCCCCGTCGCCCTCGCTGAAGGTCGCCCCGCTGTACTTGCGGGCCGAGGAGAAGGGCAGCGACTCCACGCACCGCCAGTCATCGCTGTCGGGGTAGGCGTCGACGATCGCCTGGAGGGAGGAGTTGGGACGAGGGTCGGACTCGCCGAGCGAGCCCAGGACCTTGCGTACGTACGTCTCGTCGACCCCGTCCAGCGCCCGCAGCTCGGTGACGTCCATGCCGCCCTCGGTGAGGGTGCCGGTCTTGTCGAGGCAGACGGTGTCGATGCGGGCGAGGCCCTCGATCGCGGGAAGTTCCTGGACCAGGCACTGCTGGCGGCCCAGCCGGATCACGCCGATCGCGAAGGCGACGGAGGTGAGCAGCACCAGGCCCTCGGGGACCATGGGGACGATGCCGCCGACCGTGCGGGCGACGGCGTCCTTGAGACCGTTGTTCTTCACGACCAGCTGGGTGGCGACCAGGCCGATCGCGGCCGGGACCATCATCCAGGTCACGTACTTGAGGATGGTCGAGATACCGGTGCGCAGCTCGGAGTGGACGAGCGTGAACCTGGAGGCCTCCTCGGCGAGCTGGGCGGCGTACGCCTCCCGGCCGACCTTCGTCGCGGAGAACGCGCCCCCGCCGGCCACCACGAAGGAGCCCGACATCACCCGGTCGCCGGGGCGTTTGACGACCGGGTCGGCCTCGCCGGTGAGCAGCGACTCGTCGATCTCCAGGCCGTCGGCCTCCACGCAGGCCCCGTCCACGACGATCTTGTCGCCGGGACCGACCTCTATCAGATCGCCGAGCACGATCTCGCTCGTGCCCACTTCGACGGCGGCTCCGTCCCGGCGCACGGTCGGCCGGGACTCGCCGATCACCGCGAGCGAGTCCAGGGTCTTCTTCGCCCGCCACTCCTGCACGATGCCGATGCCCGTGTTGGCGAGGATCACGAAGCCGAACAGGCTGTCCTGGATCGGCGCCACGACCAGCATGACCAGCCACAGCACACCGATGATCGCGTTGAACCGGGTGAAGACGTTCGCGCGCACGATCTCGCCGAACGAGCGGCTGCTGCGGACCGGTACGTCGTTCACCTGGCCCCGCGCGACCCGCTCCGCGACCTCGGCGGTGGTCAGGCCGGCCGCCCTGCCCGGCGGCACCGGCAGCGGTACGGGATGCACGGGGTCGAGCTCGGCGCCCGCGTCGATGTGCTGCATGCATTCGACGGTACGTGCGGATTTGCGCGTTCACCTGCCGAGTGCCCGGAAGATCCGACCAGGGGAGGATCGAACTCGTGCGCAGGTTGTAGACACCGGTCCTTCTCGCCCACCCACCCGGACCCGCCCGGACCCGCCTGGCGAGTCCCCGGCGGCGCCCCGTAAGGGGCGCGGGGAACTGCGCGACCAGCCACGACGGTGGCACAGTCGGCGGTCAGCGGTCAGCGGTCAGCGGTCGGCGGTCGGCGGTCAGCGGTCAGCGGTCGGCGGTCGGCGGTCGGCGGTCGGCGGTCAGCGGTCAGCGTCGGCGGACCGCGGCACCTCCGGCGGAGCGGCCGGCCCGTCCGTCCTGCCTGCCTCGCGGTGATTCCCTACTCGGCCGGCGCCCGGTGCGCCTTGATCGCCGCGTCCCGTCGCCTCACGTAGTACACGCCGATCAGGCCGAGGCCGCCGCCGGCCAGACAGGTCCAGATCCACCAGGTGTGGCCGTGGTCGGAGTACCAGCCGTAGAAGGGGAGCTGGGCGAGGAAGAGGACGAACCAGATGATCGTGCCGCCGATGATCGTCGGGACGACAGGGCCCTCAAGGGGCTCGGGTGCCTCGTGCTGGGGGGTCCACTTCGCCATGGCGCTCAGCTTACGCACTCGCAAGGTCTACGCGCGGAGATAGCGATCTGGGCATCATATGTTCATACTGAAACCGTTTATGTTTGACCACTTTCGATCGTAGGAAACTCCAATGTCGACCCCGGCTTCCACTCAGGCCCCCGCCCCCGAACAGCCGGGTGCGACCCCCGCGTACGGCGCGCTGGATCGTTACTTCAAGATCTCCGAGCGGGGCAGCACCCTGGCCCGCGAGGTGCGCGGCGGCTTCGCCACGTTCTTCGCGATGGCGTACATCATCGTGCTGAACCCGATCATTCTCGGCAGCGCGAAGGACATGTACGGCCATCAGCTCGACCACGGTCAGCTGGTCACCGCCACGGTCATCACCGCGGCCTTCACGACGCTGCTGATGGGCGTCATCGGCAACGTCCCCATCGCGCTCGCCGCCGGCCTCGGCGTGAACTCCGTCGTGGCGCTCCAGCTGGCCCCCCGGATGTCCTGGCCGGACGCCATGGGCATGGTGGTGCTGGCCGGCATCGTCGTGATGCTGCTGGTTGCCAGCGGTCTGCGCGAGCGCGTGATGAACGCCGTCCCCTACAGCCTGCGCAAGGCGATCTCGATCGGTATCGGCCTGTTCATCATGCTGATCGGTCTGGTGGACTCCGGCTTCGTCACCCGTATCCCGGACGTCGCCCAGACCACCGTCCCGCTCCAGCTCGGCGCCGACGGTCACCTCAACGGCTGGCCGGTGCTCGTCTTCGTGCTCGGCGTCCTGCTCACCCTCGCGCTGATCGTCCGCAAGGTGTCCGGCGCGATCCTGATCTCGATCGTCGCGATGACCGTGCTGGCGCTGATCATCAACGCCGTGGCGCACGTGACCACCTGGGGTCTGACCGTCCCGACCTGGCCCGGCAACCCCGTCGCCTCCCCGGACTTCGGCCTGATCGGCAAGGTCAGCCTCTTCGGCGGCTTCGGCAAGGTCGGCGTGCTGACCGGCATCCTGTTCGTCTTCACCGTCCTGCTGTCCTGCTTCTTCGACGCCATGGGCACGATCATGGGCGTCAGCGACGAGGCCAAGCTGACCGACGCCCAGGGCTACATGCCGGGCATCAACAAGGTCCTCTTCATCGACGGTGTCGCCGTCGCGGTCGGCGGTGCCAGCTCCTCCTCCGCCACCACCTGCTTCGTCGAGTCGACGGCGGGCGTCGGCGAGGGCGCCCGCACCGGCTTCGCCAACGTCGTCACCGGCGGCCTGTTCGCCGTGGCGCTGTTCCTCACTCCCGTCGCCACGATGGTCCCGTCCCAGGCGGCCACCCCGGCGCTGTTCGCGGTCGGCTTCCTGATCCTGGCCGGCTCGGTCAAGGAGATCGACTGGGCCGACTACACGCTCGCGGTCCCGGCCTTCGTGACCATGGTGATGATGCCGTTCACCTACTCGATCACGAACGGCATCGGCATGGGCTTCATCACCTTCGTGGTGCTGCGCCTGGCCGCCGGCCGGGCCCGGGAGATCCCGGTCGCGATGTACGTCGTCTCGGCGGTATTCGCCTTCTACTACCTGATGCCGGCGCTGGGGCTCACGTGACCTTGACCTGGTCGCCGTAGAACCTCTCCGTCTCCTCGACGGCGGCCGAGAACCGTTCGTCGAAGTCGTCCCGAATGAGCGTCCGGACCACGTAGTCCTGGACGCTCATTCCCCTTTTCGCCGCGTGGCATCGGAGCCGGTCGAGCAGCTCCCCGTCTATCCGCAGGCTGAGCACACTGGTCCCCATGGGTACGAGGGCGCCACATCCGCGCGCCCGATGCGTCACTTTCCGGTTCTGACTCACTCGGAAGGGTGATGAAGAGGTTCAGTGGCCGAGGTCACGGGCATATCGGCGTGTCCGAGTGGTCTTTAGAGAGGGTAATGAGTTACTCTAAAGAACATGCCGGACCTTACCCATGGCGACGATGTGGCCGCCGTGAACTCCCTCCGTTCCGCCGTGATGCGACTCTCGCGACGGCTCAAGCACCAGAGGGTCGACGAGTCATTGAGCCCCACCGAGATGTCGGTGCTGGGCACCCTCTCCAACTGCGGTCAGGCCACCCCCGGTGAGCTGGCCCGCAAGGAGCACGTGCAGCCGCCCTCGATGACCCGCATCGTCGCGCTGCTGGAGGCCAAGGGACTGGTCCGGCTGGAGCCGCACCCGGAGGACCGGCGCCAGAAGGTCGTCACCAAGACCGAACAGGCCGAGACGATGCTCGAAGAGAGCCGTCGCAAGCGCAACGCGTTCCTGGCCGGCTTGGTCGACGGTCTCGACGAGGACGAGTGGGCGAAACTCCGCGCCGCCGCCCCCGTGCTGGAGAAGCTCGCACACCTGTAACAGCCGATAGAAGGAGGAGGCGAATCCGTTTGAGTACGGGACCCGGAACACCTTCCGCCCCCGCACCGACCGCCCCTACTACCCCCGCAGCCCGCAAGTCCTCGATGTTCAGCTCGCTGAAGGTCAGGAACTACCGGCTGTTCTTCGCCGGCCAGGTCGTCTCGAACATAGGCACCTGGATGCAGCGCATCGCGCAGGACTGGCTGGTCCTCAGCCTCACCGGCTCCGCGACCGCCGTCGGCGTCACCACCGCCCTGCAGTTCCTGCCGATGCTCCTCTTCGGCCTCTACGGCGGGGTCCTGGTCGACCGCCTCAACAAGCGGCGCGCCCTCCTCGTCACGCAGACGTCGATGGCCCTCACCGGCATCGCGCTGGCCCTGCTGACCCTCTCCGGCCACGTCCAGGTCTGGCACGTCTACCTCGCCGCCTTCGCCGTCGGCCTCGCCACGGTCGTCGACAACCCGGCCCGCCAGTCCTTCGTCTCCGAGATGGTCGGCCCGGACCAGCTGCAGAACGCGGTCAGCCTGAACTCCGCGAACTTCCAGTCCGCCCGCCTGGTCGGGCCGGCCGTCGCCGGCCTCATGATCACCGGCGTGGGCACCGGCTGGGCATTCCTCTTCAATGGCCTGTCCTTCGTCGCCCCGCTCGTCGGCCTGCTGCTGATGCGGGCGCGTGAGCTGCACGTGGTGCGGCGCGCCCCGAAGGGGAAGGGCCAGCTCAGAGAGGGCCTGCGCTATGTCGCCGGACGCCCGGACCTGACCTGGACCATCATCATGATCGGCTTCGTCGGCACCTTCGGCTTCAACTTCCCCGTCTACCTCTCCGCCTTCGCGGACGGCGTCTTCCACGCCGGTGCCGGTTCCTACAGCCTCTTCAACACCCTGATGGCCGTCGGCTCCCTGGCCGGTGCCCTCCTCGCGGCCCGACGCGGCACGGCCAAGCTGCGCGTGATGCTCGCGGCGGCGGTCGCCTTCGGCGGCCTGGAACTGGTGGCCGCGACCGCCCCCTCCCTCTGGCTCTTCTCCCTGCTCATGGTCCCGATCGGCATGTTCGGCATGACGGTCAACGTCACCGCCAACACCACCGTCCAGATGGGCACCGACCCGGCCATGCGAGGCCGGGTGATGGCCCTCTACATGATGGTGTTCATGGGCGGCTCGCCCATCGGCGCGCCCATCGCCGGCTGGATCACCGACACCTACGGCGTCCGGGCGGGCCTCGCCGTCGGCGGTGCGATCGCCGCGGCCGCGGCGATCGTCATCGGCCTGGTCCTCGCCCGGGTCGGCAACCTCCGCCTGTCGGTCGGCTGGCACGGCGGCCACCCGCGGGTCCGTTTCGTCCCGAGAGAGCAGCAGGAACAGCTCGCACCGGCGGCCTGAGACACGCGAAGCCGCGACTGCGGCCCGGAGGCCGGCTACAGCCTCCGGGCCAGCACCTGTCCCGGCCAGTCGCGCATCGCCGTATAGGTGTCGGTGCGGGTGAAGCCGTTGCTCTCGTAGTAGCGGACGAGCTTCCCGTCGGCGCCCGCGTAGCAGTCCACCCGCAGCAGCGCGACCCCCGCCCGCCGGGTCTCCTCGGCCGCGTGCGCCAGCAGGGCGCTGCCGATGCCGTGGCCCTTGAAGCGGCGGTCGGAGGCGAGCCAGTGGATGTACCGCTCGGGCTCACCGGGCGGCGGCAGATGGGCCAGGTAGGCGCCGGGCGCGTCGGTCAGGGTGAGCGTGGCGGCGGGCACCCCGTCCGCCTCGGCGAGGTACGTCACGCCCTCGGCCATGTACCGGGCGACCGACTCGGCGGTCTTCTCGTTCGCCGACAGCGGCGTCGTCCCCCACTGCTCGGTCCGCCCCAGCCCCACCAGCCACTCCACGCAGCTGTCGAGCATGCCGAGGATCACGGGTATGTCGTCGGGTCCGGCTTCTGTGATGGTGATCCGCATCGCCCCATGATGGCAGGGTGGTCCGCATGAGACTCTTCGCCGCCGTGCTGCCCCCGGACGACGTGGCCGCCGAACTCGCCGAGCGGGTGGCCGGGTTGAAGAAGCTGCCCGGCGCGGGAGCGCTGCGCTGGACCGGCCGCCCCGGCTGGCACTACACCCTCGCGTTCTACGGCGAGGTCGACGACGACGTCGTACCGGATCTCGCGGACCGCCTCGCCCGCGCCGCCCACCGCACCCCGCCCTTCGCGCTGGCCGTCGCGGGCGGCGGGCAGTTCGGGCACGGCAGGGCGCTGTGGGCGGGGGCCGACGGCGACCTGGACACCCTCCGCCTGCTGGCCGACCGCGCGGAGGCGGCGGCCCGGAGAGCGGGCCTGCCGATGGGGGAGCACCGCCGCTACAAGGCCCACCTGACGGTGGCCCGCAGCCGGGACGCGGTGCAGGTACGGCCGTACGTCGCGCTGCTCGCCGAGTTCGCGAGCCGGACCTGGACGGTCGGGGAGCTGGCGCTGGTGCGGAGCAGTCTGCCGACCTCGGGGGTGCCGGGGGAGCAGCCGCGGTACGAGGTGGTCGGCCGCTGGGAGCTGGGGGCGGCCGGTTAGGCTCGTTGCCGTGGACCCGAAGACCCGGAACCGGATCATGGCCGTTGCGCTGGCGTTGTTGTTCGTGGTGGTGGCGGTGGCGTCGGCCATGAGGTGAGCGAGAGAGCGGGGAACCGCGGCCGCCGTTGCCGGCCGCGGGCCGGCGGTGGCCGGTCGCGCAGTTCCCCGCGCCTCTACGGGGCGCCTACCAGGCGAAGGCCTCCGGGGAGGGGCCCGGGCCCGGGAAGATCTCGTCCAGGCCTTCCAACAGGTCCGCGCTCAGCTCGAGTTCCACGGCCCGCAGGGCCGACTCCAGCTGCTCCGCGGTCCGGGGGCCGACGATCGGGCCGGTGACACCCGGACGCGTGAGCAGCCAGGCCAGGGCGGCCTCGCCCGGCTCCACGCCGTGCTTGTCCAGCAGGTCCTCGTAGGCCTGGATCTGGGCGCGGATGGTGGTGTTGGCGAGGGAGTCCGCGGCGCGGCCACTGGCCCGGCGCCCGCCCTCGACCTCCTTCTTGAGCACACCGCCGAGCAGGCCGCCCTGCAGCGGCGACCAGGGGATGACCCCGAGGCCGTACTCCTGCGCGGCCGGGATGACCTCCATCTCGGCGCGGCGCTCGGCGAGGTTGTACAGGCACTGCTCGCTGACCAGGCCGATGGTCCCGCCGCGCCGGGCGGCGATCTCGTTGGCCTGGGCGATCTTGTAGCCGGGGAAGTTGGAGGAGCCGACGTAGAGGATCTTCCCCTGCGTGACGAGGGTGTCGATCGCCTGCCAGATCTCCTCGAAGGGGGTCCGGCGGTCGACGTGGTGGAACTGGTAGAGGTCGATGTAGTCGGTCTGCAGCCGCTTGAGGCTGGCGTCCACCGCGCGCCGGATGTTCAGCGCGGAGAGCTTGTCGTGGTTGGGCCAGGCGTCCCCGTCGGCGGCCATGTTGCCGTACACCTTGGTGGCGAGCACGACCTTGTCGCGGTGGACGGGGCTCTTGGCGAACCAGTTGCCGATGATCTCCTCGGTCCGCCCCTTGTTCTCACCCCACCCGTACACGTTGGCGGTGTCGAAGAAGTTGATGCCGGCGTCGAGGGCCGCGTCCATGATCGCGTGGCTGTCGGCCTCGTCGGTCTGGGGGCCGAAGTTCATGGTGCCGAGGACGAGTCGGCTGACCTTGAGTCCGGTACGTCCGAGCTGCGTGTACTTCATGGTCACCCAGCCAACGGCGTGGAGTGCGCTCTAGGCAAGGGCTTCGGGGTGCTCGGCCGGGGGAACCAGTCGGTCGGGAACTCGTCGGTCCTGTCTTCGGGGACGGTCGTCCTGGAGCGCACCCCCGGCTGCTCTCCGCACGAGTTCGGCCGCGCGGTCCAACGACACACAGGGTGACCGGGAAGCGGCCGAACTCGGTCAACTGCTTCCGGCCGCGTACTCCCCGCCCAGGTCCCAGTCCTGCCACATCGCCTCCGCGAAGGCCCCCGCGATCCGGTGCTCGCCGTTCGCGTTGGGGTGGGTGCCGTCGTAGGTGTCCGTGTGGATGTCGTACGGCTCCGGAGGTGCGGCCATGAGGACCGGGGAGCGGGGTTCGTCCAGGTCGGCCGCCGTCTTCGCCAGGAGTTCGTTGAAGAGGGTCACCTGTTCCGCGAACGGCTCGTCCGTCGTCGCGCGGATGTTCGGGATCACCGGCAGGAGCACCATGTGGATGCGCGCGTTGGCCTCCCGCGCGTTCGCGACGAAGGTCCGCGCGTTCGCCGCCGTCTGCTCGGCGTTCGTGTAGAAGCCCAGGTCGATCAGGCCGAGGGAGACGAGCAGGACGTCGGCGCGGCAGGAGCGCACCGCCTCCCCGATCAGCGGCGCCATGTGCAGCCAGCCCTCGCCCCAGCCGGCCAGGTGGCCGCGGGGGAAGCCGGGGTCGGCGTAGGCGTACGAGGTGGGCGCGTCGGCCTGCTTGTCGTACAGCGTCTCGCGGGGGCCGACCAGCGTGAACGGGCCGCCGTACGTCGCGCACAGGTGCTGCCACATGCGGTACCGCCATGTGTGCTCGCCCGCGCTGCCGATCGTCATCGAGTCCCCGACGGGCATGAACCTGAGCATCCGCTCATGATGGACGATCAGCGGGGGCGGCGGGGTGTGAGGACCGACACGTCCGCCGCGTCCGGACACAGCGCGGGATGGCAGGCTTGGGCCCATGCGTCCACGATCGCTCGCCCTCCTCGCCGGTGTCCTGCTCACGGGCGCCCTGGCCGCCGCACCCGCCTCCGCCGCCGACGGCGCCGGTGACCAGGGATTCACGATCACGGACCCGCGGATCGCCGAGTCCAGCGGTCTCGCCGCCTCCCACCTGCACCCCGGCATCTACTGGACGCACAACGACAGCGGCGACGGCCCGTACATCTACGCCGTCGACAGCGCGACCGGGAAGACCGTCGCCAGGATCACGCTCAGCGGCGTCGGCAGGCCGCGGGACGTCGAGGCCATCTCCATCGGCCCCGGCAACCAGATCTACGTCGGCGACATCGGCGACAACCTCGACGGCAGCTGGCCGTACGTCTGGATCTACAAGCTGCCCGAGCCGAAGAAGCTCGTCGACCAGACCGTCCGGGCCACGCAGTACGTCGTCAAGTACTCCGACGGCGCCCGGAACGCCGAGTCGCTCGTAGTCCACCCCAAGACCGGGCGGGTGTACATCATCGACAAGAAGGAGGACGGCGGGCACCTGTACGCGGGTCCGGCGACCCTCTCCCCGACGGGCACGAACATCTTCAGGCCCGTCGCCTCCGTCGACCTCTGGGCCACCGACGCCGCCTTCTCGCCGGACGGCACGCAGCTCGCGGTACGCGGCTACTTCGGCGGCGTCTACTACGACTGGAACGGCGGGAAGATCAAGCGCGAGGGCCGGCTCGACGTGCCGCTCCAGAAGCAGGGCGAGTCGCTCACCTACTCCGTCGACGGCACCAGGCTGCTGTACGGCAGCGAGGGCGCCGACAGCCCGGTGCAGGCCGAGGACGTGCCGGGCGGGTCGGGCAAGGCGTCGCCGCCGTCGGCCGGCGGCGGTTCCGCCGCCGGGAGCGACGGCGGAAGCTCCCCCAGTGCCGGGGCCAAGGTCGGCGCCGTCGCCGTCGGGGTCGCCGTGCTCGCTCTCTTCGGGCTGCGGCGGCTGCGGCGCCCGTCCACCCGCCGGCACTGACCGGGCACCCCCGGACGCCCGCCGGACGTCACCCGTCCGGCCCACCGGCCGGGCGGCCCCGCGCCGGTCCGGGCAGGCTGGGAACCGTCCCGCGGGACGGGGCGGCAACCAGGCGGCACCGGGTCCCGCCGCACGGAACGGGAGCACCCATGCGCCATGACGCCCCGCGCCTGACCGCACACGTCTGCCTGCTCACGGCCGCCCTGGCCCTGGCCGTCCCCGCCGCCGCGAGCCCCGCCGCGGCCGGGCCGGGCCGGACGGCACGGGCCGCTGCCGTCGCCGTCCCGCAGGTCCGCTCGGTGCGCCTGCCGATCAGGGGCACCTTCAAGGGCCCGAGCGAGAACATCGCCGTCACGGGCACCCTCGACGTCTCCGTCATCACCGTCCCGAACGCGGCCGGCGGCGGCACCGCGCAGATCATCAGCGACCTGGACGACACCTCCGGCACCGGCGACCCCAGCGGCGGGACGTACGACCTCGTCGGCGCGGACCGGGACAGCCTGCCGTTCTCGGCGGCGGCGACCACGACGCTCAAGATCAAGCCGCGCTTCCTGCTGATCTCGCCCCTCGTACCGCCGAACCCGATCGTGCCGCCCAACCCGATCCGGCCCGTCACGGTCTCGGTCACCCTCGCCAGCACCGGCACGATCGGCGCCGTCACCGCCACGGTCGGCAACCCCGGCACCTGACACCCAGCGCGGCCAGGCCGGGGCGCCGGCGGAACCGTCACCGCCGTGAACGCCGCGCACAACGGGTCGGTCCCGGTCGGCGGCTCGGTGCGCCTGGGGTTCCGCGGCGCGCCGGGCGGCGGCGCCGTGCCGAGCGTGACCTGTACGGCGCCCTGAGGCGGGCGGCCTCCGGTGCCGCACGGGAGGTGACGCGCCGTCACCTGCATGGTCGACCGTGCCGCCGGAAATGCACGGATGCGTGGATACGGGGCGTCAGGCTGTTCCCGATCGCACCGCGACCGCCGAAGGAGTCCTGACATGTCCCGAGTGCCCGCCGATCTGCGCTACACCGACGAACACGAGTGGATCCGCACCGAGGCGGACGGCAGCCTGACCGTCGGCATCACCGACCACGCCCAGAACACGCTGGGTGACATCGTCTTCTTCGAGCTGCCCAAGGTCGGCTTGAAGGTCCAGGTGGGTGATGCCATCGGCGTGGTCGAGTCGGTCAAGGCCGCGTCCGACATCTTCAGCCCGCTGGACGGCGAGATCGTCGCGGTCAACGAGGAGGCCGTCGAGAGCCCCGAGGAAGTCAACTCCGACGCCTACGACACGTGGCTCTTCAGGATCAAGGCCAAGGGCGGGGCATCCTCCGACGGACTGCTCGACGCCAAGGCGTACCGGAAGCTCATCGGGGAGTGACGGTGCGAGGGGCGCCCGCGGTGCTCCGCGAGCGCCCCTCGGTACGCCCGGCGCTCAGCCCTTCACGGGCCTGATCGCGTGCCTGCGGCGTGGTCTGGGGGCGTCCAGCAGGCTGACGCCGTTGTAGAAGCGGCTGCGGAGGGCGAGCGCCGGAGTGACGGCGAACGTGACGAAGACCGAGACGATGCTGACCGGGAACAGGGCCGGCAGCGACTGGCCTTCGGGCAGGGTCCTGCCGCCCTCGTGGACGGCGTAGGCCAGGGCCGCGAAGAAGGCGATCACGCAGAGGGCGGCCAGGACGCCGAAGACGACCCTGGCCCTCCGGGCGTGGGCCTCGGTGCGGACCTCGGCCAGCAGGGAGGCGTCGCAGACGGTGCAGGTGAGCTCCACGGTCTGCTTGCCGGACTGCGGGCGACGCACCCGGACGATGCCGTCCTTCCAGGTGATGCTGCGGGTCCGGACGAGGAAGCCGGTGACCTTGTCGCTGAGGATGTGTCGCACCGCGACCTCGACGGTGCCCGGTATCGGTCTGTTCATGTACGCGTGGATCTCCTTCGTCGCACGGCCCGGGGGGCGCAGGGGTCACATAGTGTCCGGTGTGCGACGAAGGGGACTCAACGGCCCGTGGAAGGCTTTGCCTTGATCATGCCTTCCGCGTAAACCAGCAGCTTGTCACGGGAGTTGGTGCCGGGGCGGCACGCTGCCGCTACAGCTTCTCGATGACGTAGTCGACGCACTTCGTCAGCGCCTCGACGTCCGCCGGGTCGATCGCCGGGAACATCGCGACGCGCAGCTGGTTGCGGCCGAGCTTGCGGTAGGGCTCGGTGTCGACGACGCCGTTGGCGCGCAGCACCTTGGCGACGGCGGCCGCGTCGATCTCGTCGGCGAAGTCGATGGTGCCGATGACCTGCGAGCGCTGGGCCGGGTCGGCGACGAACGGGGTGGCGTACTTGGACTCCTCCGCCCAGGTGTACAGGCGGGTCGAGGAGTCCTTCGTGCGGGCCGTCGCCCAGGCGAGGCCGCCCTGGCCGTTGAGCCACTGCAGCTGCTGGTCGAGCAGGAACAGGGTGGCGAGGGCCGGGGTGTTGTACGTCTGGTTCTTGCGGGAGTTGTCGATCGCCGTGGGGAGGCTGAAGAACTCCGGGACGTGGCGGCCGGACGCGTGGACGCGCTCGGCGCGCTCGATCGCGGCCGGGGAGAAGACGCCGATCCACAGACCGCCGTCGGAGGCGAAGGACTTCTGCGGGGCGAAGTAGTAGACGTCGGTCTCGGCGACGTCGACCGGGAGGCCGCCGGCGCCCGAGGTGGCGTCCACGAGGACCAGCGCGCCTTCGTCGGCGCCCGCGACCCGCCTGATCGGCATGGCGACGCCGGTCGAGGTCTCGTTGTGGGTGAAGGCGTACACGTCGACGCCGGCCTCGGCCCGCGGCTCCGGGTGGGTGCCCGGGTCGGAGGCGATGACGGTGGGCTCGGCCAGCCAGGGGGCGAGCTTGGCGGCCTTGGCGAACTTGGAGGAGAACTCACCGAAGTTGAGGTGCTGCGACTTGGCGTCGATCAGACCGTGGGTGGCGACGTCCCAGAAGGCGGTGGAGCCGCCGTTGCCGAGGACGACCTCGTAGCCGTCCGGGAGGGAGAACAGGGCGCTGATGCCCTCGCGGACCCGGCCGACCAGGTTCTTGACCGGGGCCTGGCGGTGGGAGGTACCGAGGAGGGACGTACCGGTGGCGGCCAGCGCGTCCAGCGCCTCCACCCGCACCTTGGAGGGACCCGCGCCGAACCGACCGTCCGCGGGCTTGATGTCAGCAGGAATCTGGATGTCAGCCACGAGTCGGAGGGTAGCCGTTGGTCGAAACGGGACGGAACCGTGTCCGTTCGATGAGACGAGATCACCAGGCCCTGGACTTGTGAGGTTGTACGACGATATTGGCGTGGCTGTGGAAAAGGATCGGTGACTGAGTGTGATCGGATGCATCCTGGACGCATGACGGATCTGGCGGGACTCGAGGCGGAACTGAGGCGCGCGGTCCGGGGTGAGGTCGGCTTCGACGTCACGTCCCGGGCCCTGGTCACCATGGACGCGTCCAACTACCGGCGGGTCCCGCGAGGGGTGGTGGCCCCCCGGGACGCGGACGACGTGGCGGCCGTCCTGGAGGTGTGCCGCGGCCACGGAGTGCCGGTGGTCGCGCGCGGCGGGGGCACGTCGATCGCGGGCCAGGCGACGGGCACGGGTGTGGTCCTGGACTTCACCCGTCACATGAACCGCCTGGTCGGCCTGGACCCGGTCACCCGGACGGCCGTCGTCCAGCCGGGTCTGGTCCTCGACCGCCTCCAGGAGGCCGCCGCCCCGCACGGCCTGCGCTTCGGCCCGGACCCCTCCACGCACGGCCGCTGCACGCTCGGCGGGATGATCGGCAACAACTCCTGCGGCTCGCACAGCGTGGCCTGGGGGACGACCGCGGACAACGTCCGGGAGCTGGACGTGCTCACCGCGCGGGGGCGGCGGCTGCGCCCGGGGCGGGACTGGGCCGGGGCGCCGGAGGGTCTGCGGCAGCTTGTCGAGGGGGAGTTGGCGCGGCTGCGCACGGGCTTCCCCGACCTCCCCCGCCGCATCTCCGGCTACGCCCTGGACGCCCTCCTCCCCGAGCGGGGCGCGGACGTCGCCCGCGCCTTCTGCGGCAGCGAGGGCACGCTGGGGATCCTCACGGAGGCGACCGTACGGCTCGTGGACGCGCCACCCGCGCGTGCGCTGGCGGTGCTCGGCTACGGCGGCGAGAGCGCGGCGGCGGAGGCGGCGGCCGGGCTGCTGCGGTACGGACCGCTCACCGTCGAGGGCATGGCGGCCGACCTGGTGCCGTCCCCGGCCGGCCTGCCCCGGGGCGGGGCCTGGCTGTTCGTCGAGACGGGCGGCGGGACGGCGGCGGAGGCACGCGCGCGTGCGGAGGAGATCGTCCGGGCCGCGGACGTCCTGGACGCCCTGGTCGTCACCGACGCGGCCGGGCAGCGCGCGCTGTGGCGTGTCCGCGAGGACGCCTCCGGCACGGCGACCCGGATGCCGGACGGCAGAGAGGCCTGGCCGGGCTGGGAGGACTGCGCGGTACCGCCGGCCCGCCTGGGCGCCTACCTGCGCGACTTCCGTGCCCTGCTGACGGCCCACCACCTGCGCGGCACGCCGTACGGCCACTTCGGCGACGGCTGCATCCACGTCCGCATCGACTTCGACCTGGTGAGCGAGGCGGGTGTGGCCCGCTTCCGGCGGTTCTCCGAGGAGCTGGCGGACGTGGTGGTGGCCCACGGCGGATCCCTGTCCGGGGAGCACGGGGACGGCCAGGCGCGGGCGGAACTGCTCCCGAAGATGTACGGCGCGGAGCTGGTGGCCCTGTTCGAGCGGGCGAAGGGCGTCTGGGACCCGGACGACCTCCTGAACCCGGGCATGCTGGTCCGGCCCGCGCCCCTGGACACGAACCTCCGCTTCACCGTCCTCCCGCGCGAGCCGGTGCCCGTGGCCTTCGGCTACCCGTCCGACGGCGGCGACTTCACCGCGGCCGTCCGCCGCTGCGTGGGCGTGGCGAAGTGCCGCACGACCGGGCCGCCCGGCGCCTCCGTCATGTGCCCGTCCTTCCGGGCCACGGGCGAGGAGGCACACTCCACGCGCGGCCGGGCCCGGCTGCTGCACGAGATGCTGGCGGGCGAACTGGTGACGGACGGCTGGCGCTCGACGGAGGTCCGCGACGCCCTCGACCTCTGCCTGTCCTGCAAGGGCTGCCGGTCGGACTGCCCGGTCGGGGTGGACATGGCGACGTACAAGGCGGAGTTCCTGCACCACCACTACGCGGGCAGGCGCCGGCCGGCCGCCCACTACAGCATGGGATGGCTGCCGAAGTGGCTGGGCTGGGCGGCCAGGACCCGCACGGCCCGGCTGGTCAACGCGCTCGCCTCGGTGGGGCCGCTGGCGGCGCTCGCCAAGCGGCTGGGCGGGATCGCTCCGGAGCGGCGGATCCCGCGCCTGGCGGCGCAGCCGTTCAGCCGCTGGGAGCGGCGCCAGGAGCGCGGGCGCCCACGGGAGCGGACGGAGGACGTGCGCGTGGGACGGCGGCCGGACGTCCCGGAACGGACCGCGTACCTGTGGCCGGACACGTTCACCGAGCACCTCTCGCCGTCCGTGGGCCGAGCAGCCGTGCGGGTCCTGGAGGCGGCGGGCGTGGCGGTCGTGCCGCTGCCGGACCGGCGGCGGTCGCGGGGCCTCGGGGCGTTCCCGTGGGGGATTCGCCGGGCGCGTGCCTGCTGTGGACTGACGTACCTGTCGACGGGCCAACTGGACCGGGCCCGCGCGGCGTTGCGCCGGACGCTGGACCTGCTGGAGCCGCTCCTGCCGCCGGCGGAGACGGACCCGGACCCGGAGCCGGCCCCGGAGACGGAGCCGGCCGACGGGCCCGGGTATCCGCCGCCGTTCGTCGTCCTGGAGCCCAGCTGTGCCGCGGCCCTCCGTGCCGACCTGCCCGAGCTGCTCCCGGACGACCCCCGGGCCGCCCGGCTCGCCGCGCGGGTGCTCACCTTCGCGGAGGCGCTGGACCGCCTGGCCCCCGACTGGACCCCGCCCCGCCTGGACCGCCCGGTCACCGGCCAGACCCACTGCCACCAGCACGCGGTCCTCGGTGACGCCCCCGACCGCCGCCTCCGCGAGGCCGCCGCCCTCACCGGCGACCTCGTCGGCGGCTGCTGCGGGCTGGCCGGCAACTTCGGCTTCGAGAAAGGTCACTTCGAGGTGTCGAGAACGTGCGCGGAGGAACAGCTCCTGCCCGCGGTGCGGGAGGCGGAGCCCGGCACGGTGGTCCTGGCCGACGGCTTCTCGTGCCGGACGCAGCTGGAACAGCTGGCGGGGGTGCGAGGGCGGCATCTGGCGGAGGTGCTGGCCCAGGCGCTGGACGGAGAGGGCGAGTGACGGGCGGCGAGGCCGGGCTGGGCCGGGTGGCGGTGCTCTCCGACGTCCACGGGGTGCTCCCGGCGCTGGAGGCGGTGCTCGCGGAGCCGGAGGTGGCGGCGGCCGACCGCATCGTCCTCACCGGCGACATCACGGCGGGCCCGCAGCCGGCCGAGACGATCGACGCGCTGCGCGCCCTGGGCGACCGGGTGCTGTGGCTGTCGGGGAACGCCGACCGGGAACTGGTGGAGTACCGCAGGGGAGAGCGCGCCGGGATCCCGGACCCGATAGGCCCGTTCGCGGCGGACGCGCTCCGGGACGACCAGGTCGACTTCCTCGCGGCGCTCCCCGGGACGGCCACCCTCGCGGTCCGGGGCCTCGGCCGCGTCCTCTTCTGCCACGCGACCCCGCGCGACGACGAGGAGATCGTCCTGGTCGACTCCCCGCTGGAGCGCTGGGCGGAGGTCCTCGCCGCCGTCCCGCCCGACGTCGGCACCGTGGTCTGCGGTCACACCCACATGCCCTACCTGCGTCTCGCCCACGGCCGCCTGGTCGTCAACCCCGGCAGCGTCGGCATGCCGTACGGCCGCCCCGGCGCCCACTGGTGCCTCCTCGGTCCCGGAGCGGACCTGCGCGTCACGCGGTACGACGTCCCGGCGGCCGTCGCCCGTCTCGTGGCGGAGTGCGCCTACCCCGGCATCGGGGAATGGGCCGACTACTTCCTGCGGGCCCGGGCCTCGGACGGGGAGGCGCTCGGGGTGTTCGGGGCGAGATCGCGATAGCGGGCCAGGGCCTCGCGGGCGTCGGGGACGAAGGAGTCGCGGGCGGCGAAGGCGGAGAGTTCGGACTCCGTCGCCCACGCGTGCCAGGCGATCTCCTCGGGATCCGGCCGGAGCGGTCCCGTGACGACGACCTCGTGCAGGCCCAGCCAGTAGGGGGAGATCCCGCCCCGGCACAGGAACTTGAGCACGAAGCGCGGCCGGGCCCTGACCCCCAGCTCCTCGGCCAGTTCCCGTGCGGCGGCCTCCTCGTACGACTCACCGGTGCCCGCGGCCCCGCCCAGCATCCAGTCGAACTGTCCGGGAAAGCGGGGCATGGTCTCGGCTCTGCGGTGCACGAGGAACCGCCCGTCGGGGTCCCGGCACACGGTCGTCGCTATCCGGTGCAGCAGCCGGCGCCGGACGGCCTCGCCCCGCTCCACCACGCCCACCACTCGGTCCAACTCGTCCACCTGATCGACCAGTTCGTCCATGGCCCCAGGATGGCAGGCGTCGGCGCGGCACCTGCCGTAGCGCGGGGCGCGCGCCGGGAGGCGGCCCGGGCCGACCGCTTCCACCATGGAGGGGTGCGATCCGTCCCCGTTTGGCTCTGAGGATGATGTACGTAATCCTCATGGGGGACGGGTTCCCGGCAGCACGGAGGTCGCGCTCAGGCCGGGCCCCTCGTGACCTGGGAGTGCGCGACCTGGGAACAGACCGAACAGGAGACCGTCATGGGCTACGACGCCTCGACCACCGCCATTCTGCTGGTCGACCCCTACAACGACTTCCTCAGCGAGGGCGGCAAGATCTGGCCCCGCGTGAAGGCGGTCGCCGAGGAGGTGCACCTCCTCGACCACCTGCGGGAGGTGGTGGCGGCCGCACGCGCCCGGGACATGAAGATCGTCTTCGTGCCGCACCACCGCTGGGAGCCCGGCGACTACGTCTCCTTCGACTTCCCCACTCCCTACCAGCTCGGAGCGGCCGAGAAGGAGGTCTTCGCCAAGGGCACGTGGGGCGGCACGTTCAGCGACGACTTCCAGCCCCAGCCCGGAGACGTCGTCGCCCACGAGCACTGGGGGTCGAGCGGCTTCGCCCACACCGACCTCGATCTGCAGCTCAAGCAGCACGGCATCCGGCGCATCGTCCTGATCGGCCTGATCGCCAACACCTGCATCGAGGCGACCGGCCGCTTCGGCATGGAGCTGGGGTACCACGTCACCCTGGTCAAGGACGCCACCGCCGCCTTCGCCCAGGAGGGCATGCATGCCGCCCACGCCCTCAACGGCCCGACCTTCGCGCACGCGATCCTCACGACCGAGGAACTGCTTGCCCAGGTGGGGTGACGTCCCGGACACCCATGAAGGGCCGGACACCCATGAAGGACCGGACATCCGCGAAGGGCCGGGCACCCGCGAAGGGCCGGGCACCCGCGAAGGACCGGGCACCCACGAAGGACCGGTCACCCAGGGCGCCGGCACCCGGCCGGCAGGCCCGGCACCAGACCCGGGCGCCAGGCCCCAGGCCCCAGGCGCCGGGCGCCGGGTGCCCGCCGTCCCCGCACTCCGCCGACACGCCTTGGCCCACCTGCGCGCCGAAACGATTCCCGGCAGGCGTGCGTCTGTTGTCCTGGAAGCCGACGCCACCGGCCCCGCCCGCAGCCCCGTCCGCCGTCCCGGCCGGTGCGCGTCGCCAGTGAACCGTCGCCGACCTGCCGAGGAGCACCGCCCATGACCGCAGCCCTCCGCCTCCAGCCCATCACCCGTGCCGAGCACCTCGCCTTCGCCGGGTCCCGCCCCTCCGTCAGCCATATGCAGTTGCCGTCCTGGGGGGACGTCAAGCCCGACTGGGCGGCCGAGAGCCTGGGATGGTTCGACGGGGAGGGACGGATCGTCGGGGCCGGGCTGGTGCTGCTGCGGGCGGTGCCCAGGGTGAAGCGGTATCTCGCGTACCTGCCGGAGGGGCCCGCCATCGACTGGCACGACCCGGAGCTGGAGCGGTGGCTCGACCCGCTGCTGGCGTACCTGAAGGGACGCGGGGCGTTCGCGGTGAAGATGGGGCCGCCGGTCGCCGTACGGCGGTGGAGCGCGGAGGCCGTGAAGGAGGCCATCGCCGATCCGGCCGCCCGGCGGCTGGGGGACACCGAACCGACGTCGTACGACGCCCTTGGTGCCGGCCTCGCCGAACGGCTGCGCCGGACGGGGTGGCGGCAGGCCGAGGCGGGCGGCGAGGAGGGGTTCGCGGCCGGGCAGCCCCGGTACGTGTTCCAGGTGCCGTTCGCGGGGCGGTCGTTGGAGGACATCCAGCGCGGGCTCAACCAGCAGTGGCGGCGCAACGTGAAGAAGGCGGAGAAGGCCGGGGTCAAGGTGGTCCGGGGCGGGTACGAGGACCTGCCCGCCTTCTACGGCCTGTACACGGAGACCGCCGAGCGCGACCGCTTCATCGCGCGCCCCCTCTCCTACTTCCAGCGCATGTGGACCGCGCTCACCGCCGAACACCCCGACCGCATGCGCCTCTACCTCGCCCACCACGACGGCGACGTCCTCGCCGCGGCCACCATGCTCACCGTCGGCGACCACGTCTGGTACTCCTACGGCGCCTCCACCAGCCGCCGGCGCGAGGTCCAGCCCAACAACGCCATGCAGTGGCGGATGATGTGCGACGCCCACGAACTCGGCGCCGCCGTCTACGACTTCCGGGGCATCACCGACACCCTGGAGGACTCCAACCACCTGCTGGGGCTGCTCCGCTTCAAGGTGGGCACCGGCGGTGAGGCCGTCGAGTACGCCGGCGAGTGGGACTTCCCGCTCAACAGGCTGCTCCACAAGGCGTTCGACCTGTACATGGCCCGCCGCTGAGGCCTGTCCGGGGTTCGCCCGGCCCGGGTTCATAAGCTGGCTCTCAGGTTCATGAGAGAACTCTCGGGTTCGGGGTCGTTATGCAGCTGTTACCCGGATATTCACAGCACCTGTTTGCCGTTCGGAAGCCGACATTACCGTTGCTTGGGATCTGGGCCGTGTAAGTTTCTCGGTGTCGGACGGCGGGGATTTCCGAGGATGACGATCCGAAATCCCCGGACGTTGCCCCAAGAGGTTCTCGTACCATCCCGCACCACTTGCACTTCGAACTCCCAAGGAGTCGGAATGAGCCTCAAGAAGCTCGCCCCGCTGTCCCCCCAAGCCCAAGAGGCAGCTGCCGCCGCCCCCGCCGCCGAAGCCCAAGAAGAAGGCTCAGAAGCCGGCTCCGAAGGCGATCCCCGGCGGCCAGGACAACTGAGCCGGCCGTGAAAAGGACCGACGGTTCGCCGTCGGTCCTTTGTCGCTCGCGAAATCGGCAATTCGTTGGTTCTGGCGTCGGAGGGCGGAGGTGGCGCGAAATGCGCGCGAAGGAGAGTGAGGAAGCGGAATTCGAGTGCGAAGTCGCTGGCTCGGAATACGAGGTCGACGACGAAAAGTACGTCGAGGACGGGGACGAGTACATGCCCACCATCCCGGCCCGCGTTGCCTTCCGCCGTTTCTGGCCGCTGACCAGGGGCCTGCGCGGCTGGCTGGTGATCGTCTGGGTGGGCACGGTGATCGCCGCGCTCGCCGAGACCGAGGCCATCCTGCTCTTCAGCGACCTCACCGATCACGCCCTGGCACGGCCCCGGCGGCAGCGGTAGCGGCAGGGGGAACCATGGCGTGGAGATGCCCCAGGCCTCCTGCGCGGGCGCCCAGAGCGACGGCTACACCTAACAGCAGCCGTACGGGAACATGTACGACTACGACGCGTACGCGGCCGCTGGGCTGGGGCCCCAGCCCGTGTACGAAGCCTCCACGGAGGCACCGCACACGGAGTCGGCACACGTGGAGTCGGTCCCTATCCAGGCCCACTACGGGGCGAACGTGCCCACCGTGCTCCCCGACGGCCGGCCTCTGTTCCGTGACGTGGAGCCCTGGGCCGGCGGCTGAGCCCAACGCGGACGGCGGGCAGTTTTGGTGAGTGTCCGTCACATAGCTGTTGTTACACACCTATTGCACAAGGGATCTTCAAGAATCCTCCACTTGATTCGTAGGCTGCGTACGCCAATGGGCTCGGCCGGGGGCGACTCACCGGGCCCCTCGCGATCCCAGGGGGATTCACATGCGCATACGCGTCGCGGCCACTGTTCTCTCCGGCGCGGTCGTCCTGTCCGCACTCGCCGTTCCGGTGGCCGCTCAGGCGGCGGAACGTTCCGGCGCGCAGGATGGACTCGCCTCCTTCTCCGCCAAGGTCGTCCAGCCGAAGGACGCGGAGGGGAACATCAAGTTCTCGAAGGGCGTTGTGAACGGCGGCAAGGACATCGTCCTCGGCACCACGACCAAGAAGACCGTCACCGCCACCTACACCGCCACCAGCGACAACGGCGTCGCGCTGACGGTGGCCGCCCTCTGGCAGGGCACCGACAGCTCCAGCGCGGCCGGCATCACCGGAGAACTGGACACCGACGACGACCCCAACTGCGTCGAGTCGACCGCCCAGACCGGCGTCTACAGCTGCAAGGCCGTCTTCAACATCGACGCGGCCACCGACCTGAAGAACAACGGTGCCGCCGGCACCTGGAAGCTGTTCCTCGGTGGCTTCGACCTCTCCGCGAACGCCAGCGTCGACGACAACGTCGCCACCGCCAAGATCAAGAAGGCGTCCAAGCTGACCGTCAACGCCACCCCGGAGCCGGTGAAGAAGGGCAAGACCATCACCGTCACGGGCAAGCTGACGCGCGCCAACTGGAACACCCGCACGTACGCCGGCTACGCGTCGCAGAAGGTGCAGCTGCAGTTCCGCAAGAAGGGCAGCACCACTTACACCACCCTCAAGACCATCACCGCCGGCACCGGCGGCGCCCTCAAGGCCACCACCAAGGCCACCGTCGACGGCTACTACCGCTACTCCTTCGCCACCAACGCCACCACCGGTGCCTCGACGGCCACCGGCGACTACGTCGACGTGAAGTAACGTCCGCCACCGTCCGGGGATCTCTGAAGATTCGTTTCGCTACGTTCGGCCTCGCCCCGCGCCAAGGGGGCGAGGCCGAACGCGTACCGGCTCGGCGGCGCCGCATCTCACCATCCAGGACAGTTCCATGAGGGGTTCACGCGCCTGTCTGAGTCCATTACCCTGGACTGAGAAGTGCATCGTAATGAACAACGAATCCCCTGGACCGCCCGTGAGCACCCCCAGCACCTCACAGCCGACGTCGACGCCCACGGCCGCCCCGGTGTCCGCGCCCGCCGCCTCCGGCCCGGGCCGGCTCGGCTCGCTCGGTCCCGTCGGGCTGGTCCTGGCCGGCGGGATCTCCGTGCAGTTCGGCGGTGCCCTCGCGGTGACCCTGATGCCCCGGGCGGGCGCGCTCGGCGTGGTGACCCTGCGGCTCCTCGCGGCCGCCGTGATCCTGCTCGTGGTCTGCCGGCCACGGCTGCGCGGCCACTCCCGCACCGACTGGGGCACGGTGATCGTCTTCGGCATCACCATGGGCGCGATGAACGGTCTCTTCTACGAGGCCGTCGACCGCATCCCGCTGGGCCTCGCCGTCACCCTCGAAGTGCTCGGTCCGCTCGCCCTGTCGGTGCTGGCCTCCCGGCGCCTGATCAACGCCCTCTGGGCGGGACTGGCGCTGGGCGGCGTCTTCCTGCTCGGCGGCGGAGACTTCAGCGGCCTCGACCCCGTGGGTGTCGGCCTGGCCCTGGGCGCCGGCGCCATGTGGGCCACCTACATCATCTTCAGCGCCCGCACCGGCCGCCGCTTCCCCCAGGCCGACGGCCTCGCCCTGGCCATGGCGGTCGCGGCCCTGCTCTTCCTCCCGCTCGGCATCGCCGGCGCCGGCACCAGGCTCCTGGACCCGACCACCGTCGCCCTGGGCTCGTCGGTCGCGGTCCTCTCCTCGGTCCTGCCCTACACCCTCGAACTCCTCGCCCTGCGCCGCCTCCCGGCCCACACCTTCGCCGTCCTCATGAGCCTGGAGCCGGCCATCGCCGCCACCGCCGGGTTCCTCGTCCTCGGCCAGGCCCTGTCGGCCACCCAGGCGGCCGCCGTCGCCCTCGTCATCGGGGCGAGCATCGGCGCGGTCCGCTCCCAGGCGGGACGCGGCCGGCGGCAGGCGGTCCCCGCACAGCCGGGATCGGCGGTCGCCGCGCAACCGGACTCGGCGGGCGGGGTCCGGCCGGAGCCGGTGGCCGCCGCACCTTCACGGACTGCGCGTCGGCCGCGCAGCAGGAGGTGATGATCCGGGTCAGGTCCCAGGACCCGCCCCCCGGGACGGGCGTGACCAGCCCGTTCATCTCCACGGTCCGCGCCTTGATGGCCGGCGGGCGGTCCGCCCGAAGGTACCCGCCTGCAACGCGATCGGCTTGAGGTCGACCATGGGCCCCACCACCATGAACGCCAGCCGCGCGGTGAGGGGAGAAACCGGTGAGCGACGACGCCACGAACGCGTCCGCCTCCGAACACACCGCGAGGACGACCGCCGGCGCGGCCAGGAACAGCACCGACAACCAAGGCGAACCGGAGAAGGTGTCGAGGACCGAGCGCGGTACGGCCACGTTGAAGGGGGAGCGGCGGTCCGGGGGAAGCGGCGGTCCCGTGCTCCGGGCCGCGGCGCTCCTGAATTCATGCAAGCATGCTTGATTGTTTCCTGAGGCGCTGCCATGCTCCCCCCATGTCCGATCCGACGCCCGTCATCGACGACCTGCGTGAGGAGAGTGCGGAACTCGACCGGCTGGTAGCCGAGTTGGGAGCCGAGCAGTGGGCTCTCGCCACCCCCGCACCTCGCTGGACCGTCGCCCACCAGATCGCGCACCTCGCCTGGACCGACCACTCCTCGCTGCTGGCCGCGACCGACCATGACGCCTTCTCCCGCGAGGTCGAGAAGGCGCTGGCCCAGCCCGGGGACTTCGTGGACAACGGGGCGGAGGAGGGCGCCGCCAAGCCCCCCGCCCAGTTGCTGGCGGACTGGCGGGCCGGCCGCGAGGCCCTCGACCAGGCGCTGCGCGCGGCGCCCGCACGGGCGCGTTTCCCTTGGTACGGCCCCCCTATGTCGGTCGCCTCCATGGCCACCGCCCGGTTGATGGAGACCTGGGCACACGGCCTGGACATCGCCGATGCGCTGGGCGTGACCCGCACCCCCACCGACCGGCTCCGGCACATCGCCCGACTCGGTGTCCGCACCCGGGACTTCGCCTTCGGCGTGCACGGACAGCCCGTGCCCTTCGAGGAGTTCCGCGTCGAACTGACCGCCCCCTCGGGCGAGCTGTGGACGTACGGCCCCGAGGACGCCGACGACCGCGTCACCGGCCCCGCCCTCGACTTCTGTCTCCTGGTCACCCAGCGCGCCCACCGCGCCGACCTCACCCTCGAAGCCGCAGGTCAGGACGCCGACCGCTGGCTGGACGTCGCCCAGGCCTTCGCGGGCCCGCCCGGCCCCGGCCGCGCCCCGAAGGGCGGCACCCCGTGACCCTGCGCATAGGCAACGCCTCCGGCTTCTACGGCGACCGCTTCGACGCGCTGCGCGAAATGCTCACCGGCGGCGAACTCGACGTCCTCACCGGCGACTACCTCGCCGAGCTGACCATGCTCATCCTCGGCCGCGACCGCCTCAAGGACTCCGGTGCCGGATACGCCCGCACCTTCCTGCGCCAGCTGGAGGACTGTCTGGGCCTGGCCCGGGAGCGGGACGTGCGGATCGTCACCAACGCCGGCGGCCTCAACCCGGCCGGACTCGCCGACGCCGTACGGCGGCTGGCCGACCGGCTCGGCATACCTGTGCGCGTCGCCCATGTGGAGGGCGACGACCTCACCGCCGCCCACCCGGGAAGCCTCGCCGCCCACGCCTACCTCGGCGGCTTCGGGATCGCCGAGTGCCTGCGGGCCGGCGCCGACATCGTGGTCACCGGCCGGGTCACCGACGCGGCCCTGGTCACCGGGCCCGCCGCCGCCCACTTCGGCTGGCGGCCCGGGGAGTACGACCGGCTCGCGGGCGCCGTCGTCGCCGGGCACGTCCTGGAGTGCGGGACCCAGGCCACCGGCGGCAACTACGCGTTCTTCGCCGAGGCGGCGGCCGCGGGCCGGGACCTGCGCCGCCCCGGCTTCCCGCTCGCCGAACTCCACGAGGACGGCAGCTGCGTCATCACCAAGCACCTCGGCACCGGCGGCCTCGTCGACGTCGGCACGGTCACCGCCCAGTTGCTGTACGAGACCGGGGGAGCCCGGTACGCGGGCCCCGACGTCACCGCCCGCCTGGACAGCGTCCGGCTGAGCCAGGACGGCCCGGACCGGGTGCGGATCGAGGGCGTCCGGGGCGAGGCACCGCCGCCCACCCTCAAGGTCGGCCGCAACCGGCTCGGCGGCTTCCGCAACGAGGTCGTCTTCGTGCTCACCGGGCTCGACATCGAGGCGAAGGCCGCCCTGGTGCGGGAGCAGATGACCGACGCGCTCGCGCTCGCCAAGGCACCGCCCGCCGGTATCCGCTGGGAGCTGGTCCGCACCGACCGTCTCGACGCGGACACCGAGGAGACGGCCGGCGCGCTGCTCCGGCTCGTCGTACGGGACCGGGACCAGGAGACCGTCGGCCGGGCGCTGACCGGAGCCGCCGTGGAACTCGCGCTCGCCAGTTACCCCGGTTTCCATGTGCTCGCCCCACCGGGGAAGGGCGCGCCCTATGGGGTCTTCGAGGATGTGTACGTCCCCCATGGCGAGGTGCCCCATGTGGCCGTCCTCCATGACGGGCGACGGATCCCGGTGCCGCCGGCCCAGGACACCCTCGTACTCCAGGACCCGCCCGAGCCACCGCTGCCCGAGCCGTACCCGGCCGGCGGCCCCACCCGGCGGGCGCCCCTCGGGCTCGTCGCCGGGGCCCGCAGCGGCGACAAGGGCGGCAACGCCAACGTCGGCGTCTGGGTGCGCTCGGACGAGGCGTGGCGCTGGCTCGCGCACACCCTGACCGTCGACACCTTCCGGCAACTGCTGCCCGAGACGGCCGAGTTGCCGGTCACCCGGCACCCGCTTCCCAACCTCCGCGCCCTCAACTTCACCGTCGAGGGCATTCTCGGCGAGGGGGTGGCCGCCCAGCACCGTTTCGACCCCCAGGCCAAGGCCCTCGGCGAATGGCTCCGCTCCCGCCACCTGGACATCCCGGAGGCCCTGCTGTGACGGTCATCGAGACCACCCTCGACACCCACACCCCCGGCTACCGGGCGAACCGCGACGCCATGCTGGCCAAGCTCGCCGACCTGGAGGCCGAGCACGCAAAGGCCCTCGCGGGCGGCGGCCCGAAGTACGTCGAACGGCACCGGGGACGCGGGAAACTCCTCGCCCGCGAGCGCATCGAACTCCTCCTCGACCCCGACACCCCCTTCCTGGAGCTGTCCCCGCTGGCCGCCTGGGGCAGCGACTACGCCGTCGGCGCCTCACTGGTCACCGGCATCGGGGTCGTCGAGGGCGTGGAGTGCCTGATCACCGCCAACGACCCGACCGTGCGCGGCGGCGCCAGCAACCCCTGGTCGCTGAAGAAGGCCCTGCGCGCCAACGACATCGCCCTCGCCAACCGGCTGCCCTGCATCAGCCTGGTCGAGTCCGGCGGCGCCGACCTGCCCTCCCAGAAGGAGATCTTCATCCCGGGCGGCGCCATCTTCCGTGACCTCACCCGCCTCTCGGCCGCAGGCATCCCCACCGTCGCCGTCGTCTTCGGCAACTCGACCGCCGGCGGCGCCTACATCCCCGGCATGTCCGACCACGTGATCATGGTCAAGGAGCGCGCCAAGGTCTTCCTCGGCGGACCGCCCCTGGTGAAGATGGCCACCGGCGAGGAGAGCGACGACGAGTCGCTGGGCGGCGCGGAGATGCACGCGCGTGTGTCGGGCCTCGCCGACTACTTCGCCGTCGACGAACCGGACGCGCTCCGTCAGGCCCGCCGCGTGGTGGCCCGCCTCAACCACCGCAAGGCACACCGGGAGCCGGGCCCGGCGGAGCCCCCCAAGTACTCCGCCGAGGAACTCCTGGGCATCGTCCCCGGCGACCTGAAGATCCCCTTCGACCCGCGCGAGGTGATCGCCCGCCTCGTCGACGCCTCCGACTTCGACGAGTTCAAGCCGCTGTACGGCACCAGCCTCGCCACCGGCTGGGCGAACCTGCACGGCTACCCGGTCGGCATCCTCGCCAACGCCCAGGGCGTGCTGTTCAGCCAGGAGTCCCAGAAGGCCGCCCAGTTCATCCAGCTCGCCAACCAGCGCGACATCCCCCTCCTCTTCCTGCACAACACCACCGGCTACATGGTCGGCAAGGAGTACGAGCAGGGCGGCATCATCAAGCACGGCGCCATGATGATCAACGCGGTCAGCAACAGCCGCGTCCCGCACCTCTCCGTCCTCATGGGCGCCTCCTACGGCGCCGGCCACTACGGCATGTGCGGTCGCGCCTACGACCCCCGCTTCCTGTTCGCCTGGCCCAGCGCCAAGTCCGCCGTCATGGGCCCGCAGCAGCTCGCCGGCGTCCTCTCGATCGTCGCCCGCCAGTCGGCCGCCGCGCAGGGCCGGCCCTACGACGAGGACGGCGACGCGGCCCTGCGCGCCATGGTCGAGCAGCAGATCGAGTCCGAGTCGCTGCCCAAGTTCCTGTCCGGGCGGCTCTACGACGACGGCGTCATCGACCCGCGCGACACCCGCACCGTCCTCGGCCTGTGCCTGTCCGCCATCCACACCGCCCCCTACGAAGGCGCACGCGGCGGCTTCGGCGTCTTCCGGATGTGAGGGACCACGTGATCTCGACCCTGCTCGTCGCCAACCGCGGCGAGATCGCCTGCCGGATCTTCCGCACCTGCGCCGACCTCGGCATCAGGACCGTCGCCGTGCACTCCGACGCCGACGAGCACGCGCTCCACACGCGCGTGGCCGACAGCGCCGTACGGCTGCCGGGCTCGACCCCCGCCGACACCTACCTGCGCGCCGACCTGGTGGTGAAGGCCGCCGTGAGCGCCGGCGCGGACGCCGTGCACCCCGGATACGGCTTCCTCTCCGAGAACGCCGACTTCGCGCGCGCCGTCGTCGACGCCGGCCTGGTCTGGATCGGACCGCCCCCGGAGGCCATCGAGGCGATGGCGTCCAAGACCCGCGCCAAGGAGCTCATGGGCGTCGCCCCCCTCGGCGAGGTCACCGAGTCCGACCTGCCGGTGCTGGTCAAGGCGGCCGCGGGCGGCGGCGGGCGCGGCATGCGCGTCGTACGCCGCCTCGACGAACTGGCCGCCGCCCTGGACGGCGCACGCGCCGAGGCCGCAAGCGCGTTCGGTGACGGCGAGGTCTTCGTCGAGCCCTACATCGAGCGCGGCCGCCACGTCGAGGTCCAGATCCTCGCCGACACGCACGGCACGGTCTGGCCGCTCGGCACCCGCGACTGCTCCCTCCAGCGCAGGCACCAGAAGGTCATTGAGGAAGCACCGGCACCGGGCCTCCCCGAAGGCCTGGTGAAGGAGCTGCACGCACTGGCCGTACGCGCGGCCCGCTCGGTCGCCTACGTCGGCGCGGGCACCGTCGAGTTCCTCGTCGCCGACGGCAGGGCGCACTTCCTGGAGATGAACACCCGCCTCCAGGTCGAACACCCCGTCACCGAAGCCGTCTTCGGCCTCGACCTCGTCGCCGAACAGATCCGCGTCGCCGAGGGCCACACCCTCCCCCTCGACCCGCCACCCGCGCGCGGCCACGCGATCGAGGCCCGCCTCTACGCCGAGGACCCCGCCCGCGACTGGGCCCCGCAGACCGGCACCCTGCACCGCCTCGCCGTACCGGACAGCGTCCGCCTGGACACCGGTTACACCGACGGCGACGAGATCGGCGTCCACTACGACGCCATGCTCGCGAAAGCCGTCGCCCACGCCCCCACCCGCGCGGAGGCCCTCCGCAAACTGGCCCACGCCCTGGAACAGGCCACCCTGCACGGCCCCACCACCAACCGCGACCTCCTCGTCCGCTCCCTGCGCCACGAGGAGTTCACGACGGCCCGCATGGACACCGGCTTCTACGACCGCCACCTCACCGAACTGACGGCGCCCGCCCACGACCCGCACGCCCCTCTCGCCGCCGCCCTGGCCGACGCCCACGGCCGCTCCCGCTTCGGCGGCTGGCGCAACCTGCCCTCCCAGCCCCAGACCAAGCGCTACCTGATGGCGGGCGAGGAGCACGAGGCCCACTACTGGCACACCCGCGAGGGCCTCACGGCGGACGGGGTCCGGGTCGTGCACACCGGCGCCCGTCTCGTCGTACTCGACATCGACGGCGTGCACCGCAAGTTCGAGGTGTCGAGATACGGCGACCAGGTCCACGTCAACAACACGACCCTCACCGCCCTGCCCCGTTTCCCCGATGCCAAGGCTCAGTTGGCACCGGGGTCCCTGCTGGCACCGATGCCGGGGACGGTCGTACGGATGGCGGAGGGCCTGGAGGAGGGGGCGGCGGTGACGGCCGGACAACCACTCCTGTGGCTGGAGGCGATGAAGATGCAACACCAGATCACGGCACCGGTCACGGGCACGCTGAGCGAACTGCGGGTCGTGGTCGGACAGCAGGTGGAGCCCGGCTCCCTCCTGGCAGTGGTACAGGCGCCCCTCTAGGGGCGCGGGGAACTGCGCGAGCAACCACACACGACCCGCACGCGAAGGAGCCACCATGCCCCTCCACATCGAAACCGACGAACACAAGGCACTCCGCGCGGCGGTGGCCGCCCTCGGCGCCAAGTACGGCCGCGACTACATCACGCGAACCGTCGCCGAGGGCCGTCACCCCACGGAGCTCTGGCAGGAAGCCGGCAAACTCGGCTACCTCGGCGTCAATCTCCCGGAGGAGCACGGCGGCGGAGGCGGCGGCATCGCCGAACTCTCCATCGTCCTGGAGGAACTCGGCGCCGCGGGCTCCCCGCTCCTCATGCTCGTGGTCTCACCCGCGATCTGCGGCACCGTGATCGCCCGCTTCGGCACCGACGCCCAGAAGAACCGGTGGCTGCCCGCGCTGGCGGACGGCTCCCGCCTCATGGCCTTCGGCATCACCGAACCGGACGCCGGCTCCAACTCCCACCGCATCACCACCACCGCCCGCCGCGACCCGGCGAGCGGCGACTGGCTGCTGACCGGCCGCAAGGTCTTCATCTCCGGCGTCGACATGGCCGACGCCGTCCTCGTCGTCGGCCGCACCGAGGACGCCCGCACCGGCCGCCTCAAGCCCTGCCTGTTCATCGTCCCCACGGACGCCGAGGGCTTCCACAAGCGTCCCATCGACATGGAACTGAGCGCCGCCGAGAAGCAGTTCGAGCTGACCCTGGACGACGTGCGGCTGCCCGCCGACGCGCTCGTCGGCGACGAGGACGCCGGTCTGCTGCAACTGTTCGCCGGACTCAACCCCGAGCGGATCATGACGGCCGCGTTCGCGATCGGCATGGGCCGCTACGCGCTCTCCAGGGCGATCGAGTACGCGCGCGACCGTACCGTCTGGAAGGCCCCCATCGGCGCGCACCAGGCCATCGCCCACCCCCTCGCCCAGGCCCACATCGACCTCGAACTCGCCCGCCTGATGATGCAGAAGGCCGCCCACCTGTACGACGCGGGCGACGACATCGGCGCAGGCGAGGCCGCCAACATGGCCAAGTACGCGGCCGGCGAGGCCTGCGTCAGGGCCGTCGACCAGGCCGTGCACACCCTCGGCGGCAACGGACTCACCCGGGAATTCGGGCTCGCCTCGTTGATAACGGCCGCGCGCGTGGCTCGTATTGCTCCGGTGAGCAGGGAGATGATTCTCAACTACGTCTCCCACCAGACCCTCGGCCTGCCCAAGTCGTACTGAGGTCGCACGCAGGCCGAACCGAGCCGTGACGAGGCCCGAGGCCGCCTTGGAGGAACCGTGTTCCGCAGTGAGTACGCAGACGTTCCACCCGTAGAACTCCCCATCCACGAGGCCGTGCTCGGCCACGCCGCCGAGTTCGGCGACGCACCCGCCCTGATCGACGGCACCGACGGCACCACCCTCACGTACGCACAACTGGACCGGTTCCACCGCCGGATCGCGGCCGCGCTCGCCGAGGCCGGCGTCCGCAAGGGCGACGTCCTCGCCCTGCACAGCCCCAACACGGTCGCCTTCCCGACCGCGTTCTACGCGGCCACGCGCGCGGGTGCCGCCGTCACCACCGTGCACCCGCTCGCCACGCCCGAGGAGTTCGCCAAACAGCTCAAGGACTCCGCGGCCCGCTGGATCGTGACCGTCTCACCGCTCCTGGCAGCCGCCCGCCGGGCCGCCGAACTCGCCGGTGGCATAGCGGAGATATTCGTCTGCGACAGCGCACCCGGCCACCGCTCGCTGATCGACATGCTGGCCAGTGAGGCCCCGGAGCCCGAGGTCGACATCGACCCCGTCGAGGACGTCGCCGCCCTGCCGTACTCCTCCGGCACCACCGGCGTCCCCAAGGGCGTGATGCTCACCCACCGGCAGATCGCCACCAATCTCGCCCAGCTCGAACCCGCCGTCCCGGCCGGCCCCGGCGACCGCGTCCTCGCCGTCCTCCCCCTCTTCCACATCTACGGCCTCACCGCCCTCATGAACGCGCCGCTGCGCAAGGGCGCCACCGTCGTCGTCCTGCCCCGCTTCGACCTGGAGACCTTCCTCGCCGCGATCCAGAACCACCGCATCACCGGCCTGTACGTCGCGCCGCCGATCGTCCTCGCCCTCGCCAAGCACCCCGCGGTCGCCGCGTACGACCTGTCCTCCCTGAAGTACGTCATGAGCGCCGCCGCCCCCCTGGACGCCCGCCTGGCCGCCGCCTGCTCCGAGCGCCTCGGCCTGCCGCCGGTCGCCCAGGCCTACGGCATGACGGAACTCTCGCCCGGCACCCACGTCACCCCGCTCGACGCCCTGGACCAGGCACCGCCCGGCACCGTCGGCAAGCTCATCGCAGGAACCGAGATGCGGATCGTCTCGCTCGACGACCCGCGCAAGGACGTCTGCACCGGCGAACCCGGCGAGATCCTCATCCGCGGCCCCCAGGTCATGAAGGGCTACCTCGGCCGCCCCGACGCCACCGCCGACATGATCGACACCGACGGCTGGCTGCACACCGGGGACGTCGGCCACGCCGACGCCGACGGCTGGCTGTTCGTCGTCGACCGGGTCAAGGAACTCATCAAGTACAAGGGCTTCCAGGTGGCCCCCGCCGAACTGGAGGCCCTCCTGCTCACCCACCCGGGCATCGCCGACGCCGCCGTCGTCGGCGCCTACAACGAGGACGGCAACGAGATCCCGCACGCCTTCGTCGTCCGCCAGCCCACCGCCGGCGACCTCACCGAGAACGAGACCATGCTGTACGTCGCCGAGCACGTCGCGCCCTACAAGCGCGTCCGCAAGGTCACCTTCATCGCCGGAGTGCCCCGCGCGGCCTCCGGGAAGATACTCCGCCGCGAACTGCGCGCCCTCGCGAAGACCGCGGAACCCGAGGAGCGCCCATGACATCACCCGGAACACGGCCCGCAACAGCGGCCCGAACGCCGACCGGAACGTTGATCGGACAGACACGCGCGCGTGCCGTCACCACCCTCAGCCTCGACGCCACCGCCACCCGCAACGCCCTGTCCGCCGCCCTCGTCGCCGAACTCGCCCAGGCCCTCACCGACAGCGCCAAGGACCCCGACGTCCGCGCCGTCGTCCTCACCCACACCGGTACGACCTTCAGCGCCGGCGCCGACCTGCGCGACCCGCCCGACCCGGACGCCGTCGTCGGCCTCCTGCGCCAGATCGTCGAACTGCCCAAACCCGTCGTCGCCCGTGTCACCGGCCACGTCCGCGCCGGCGGCCTCGGCCTCCTCGCCGCCTGCGACATCGCCGCCGCCTCCACCGACTCCACCTTCGCCTTCACCGAGGTACGCATCGGCGTCGCCCCCGCGGTGATCTCCCTGCCCCTCCTGCCGCGCACCGACCCCCGAGCCCTCGCCCGCTACTACCTCACCGGCGAACGCTTCGCCCCCGCCGAGGCCGTCCGCCTCGGCCTCCTCACCACCGCCGCCGACGACGTCGACACCGCCCTCGAACCCATCCTCGACGGCCTCCGCCGCTCCGCCCCCCAGGCCCTGGCCGAGACGAAACAGCTGCTCACAGCTAGGGTGCTGGAGACATTCGACCGGGACGCGGCCACCCTCACCGCACTCTCGGCCCGGCTGTTCTCCTCCGACCAGGCCCGCGAGGGGATGACGGCCTTCCTCGAACGACGGGACGCAGCGTGGGTGGTGTGAACACGGGGGCGAGCACGGCGGAACGCGCCCCCAAACAGGACCGCAGCCGGGCCACCCGGCAGCGGCTCCTGGAAGCCGCCGTGGCCTGTCTCGCCGAACACGGCTGGACCGGCTCCACGGTCGCCGTCGTCGCCGAGCGCGCCGGCGTCTCCCGGGGCGCCGCCCAGCACCACTTCCCGACCCGCGAGGACCTCTTCACGGCAGCCGTCGAATACGTCGCCGAGGAACGCTCCACGGCCCTGCGCGCCCTGTTCCCGCAGGGCGCGGCCGACGACCGCAGAGCAGTCGTCTCCGCCCTCGTCGACCTCTACACCGGCCCCCTCTTCCGCGCCGCCCTCCACCTCTGGGTCGCCGCCTCCAACGAGGACCAGCTCCGCCCCCGCGTCACCGAACTGGAAGCCCGCGTGGGCCGTGAGACCCACCGCATCGCCGTCGACCTCCTCGCCGCCGACGAATCCCACCCGGGTGCGCGGGAGACGGTCCAGGGCCTCCTGGACATGGCGCGGGGCCTCGGCCTGGCGAATCTGCTCACGGACGACAGGGCGCGGCGGGAGCGAGTGGTGACACAGTGGGCGGCGCTGCTGGACGAGGTGCTGGACAGCACCCCGTAAGGGGCGCGGGGAGCTGCGCGACCAGCCCCCCGTCCACCCGCACCCGCCCACCCACCGCCGCACCCGCCCTAGTGGGCGATATCCCCGTACCCCTCGATGTCCTGAGGCCTGCGCACCCCCGGCCCCACGTACTCCGCCGAGGGCCGCACCAACCGGCCCGTCCGCTTCTGCTCAAGAATGTGCGCCGACCACCCGGCGGTCCTCGCACACGTGAACATCGACGTGAACATGTGGGCCGGCACCTCCGCGAAGTCCAGCATGATCGCCGCCCAGAACTCCACATTGGTGGCGAGCACACGATCCGGCCGCCGATTGTGGAGCTCCTCCAGCGCCGCCTTCTCCAACGCCTCCGCGATCTCGAACCGCGGCGCCCCCAGCTCCCGCGCCGTCCGCCGCAGCACCCGCGCCCGCGGATCCTCCGCCCGGTACACCCGGTGCCCGAACCCCATCAGCCGCTCGCCCCGGTCCAGCGCCCGCTTGACGTACCCCACCGCGTCCCCGGTCCGCTCGATCTCCTCGATCATCCCGAGCACCCGAGACGGCGCACCTCCGTGCAACGGCCCCGACATGGCCCCCACCGCACCCGACAGCGCCGCGGCGACGTCCGCGCCGGTCGAGGCGATCACCCGCGCCGTGAAGGTGGACGCGTTCATGCCGTGCTCGGCGGCCGAGGTCCAATAGGCGTCGACAGCCGCCACATGCTTGGGATCCGGCTCGCCGCGCCACCGGATCATGAACCGCTCCACCACCGAGTGCGCCTTGTCGATCTCCCGCTGCGGCACCATCGCCAGCCCCTGCCCGCGGGCCGACTGGGCGACGTACGACAGCGCCATGACCGCGGCCCGCGCCAGATCCTCGCGGGCCTGCTCGGCATCGATGTCCAGGAGCGGCTTCAGACCCCACACCGGCGCCAGCATCGCGAGCGCCGACTGCACGTCCACCCGGATGTCACCCGAATGGACGGGGATCGGGAACGGCTCGGCCGGCGGCAGCCCCGGGTTGAAGGCCCCGTCCACCAGGAGCCCCCACACGTTCCCGAACGAGACGTGCCCGACCAGATCCTCGATGTCGACGCCCCGGTACCGCAGGGCGCCTCCCTCCTTGTCCGGTTCGGCGATCTCCGTCTCGAACGCGACGACTCCTTCGAGCCCAGGCACGAAGTCGGACATGGGGCGGCTCCTCGGGGGTGTAGGCGGAGGCAACTGCACCATAACTCCGAGTGCCACTCTTGGGGACCCCAGCGGCACTCAGTGCCAGGGCGGGTATGCGTCACATGTGCCCCGGACCCATATGTGCATACGGCAGGATGACCGCGTGACCGATCGCGACGCCGCCGCATCCGACGACCCCATCCTCGACCCCGCCGCGATGCGCAAGCACTACCGGGCCGAGGGATTCGAAGAGCACGATCTGGCCGCCCACCCCATGGACCAGTTCACCCGCTGGTTCGAACAGGCCGCGCGGGCCGCCGCCGACGGCATGATCTACGAACCCAACGCGATGGTCGTCGCCACCGCCGACGCCGAGGGCCGCCCCAGCTCCCGCACGGTCCTGATGAAGCAGTACGACAGCCGCGGCTTCGTCTTCTACACGAACTACGACTCCCGCAAGGCCCAGGATCTCGCCGCGAACCCGTACGTCTCGCTGGTCTTCCCCTGGCACGCCATCGCCCGCCAGGTCATCGTCACCGGCACCGCCCGCCGCACCGGCCGCGACGAGACCGCCGCCTACTTCCGCACCCGCCCGCACGGCTCCCAGCTCGGCGCCTGGGCCAGCACCCAGTCCACGGTCATCTACTCCCGCGCCGAACTCGACGCCGCCTACGCGGAGCTCAGCGCCCGCTACCCCGAGGGCGAACAGGTCCCGGTCCCCCCGCACTGGGGCGGCTTCCGCATCGCCCCCCAGGCCGTCGAGTTCTGGCAGGGCCGCCAGAACCGCCTCCACGACCGCCTCCGCTACGTCGCCGACCCCGCCGGCACCTGGCACGTGGAACGCCTCAGCCCCTGACGCCCCCGGACGGCGCCCGAAAACGCAGACGACCCGCGAGCTCGGGTCCCTCCGCCGTACGGCGGAGAAGCCGGCCGGACGTACCGGCGAGCTCGCGGGTCGGGTGACTGCCTGGGATTGGGCCGGCTGCATGCATCGGTCGCACGCTGGTCCGGCACCGCACTCGGTGTGGTGACGGGCCGCTAGCCCGCAGCCACCTCACGCGTCCGGTTGTCATACATCTGCCGAACCACCTCCCTTCTCGTGTACCCCACACCCTACGAAGTCGGCCGGAGGTGCTCAAGGGATTTATTGAAGGTGACGTGCCACGGCGGCACCCCCTAGCTTCCCGACCATGACAAAGCGGCGAGTGAGTGCGGGCGGGCTCTGGATCGGCCTGGTGGACGACGACGGTGAGGCGCTGGAGCAGTGGCGGTACGTGCACAACGTCGTGGTGCCGCCGGCCGCGATGTCGGTGGCGGAGGCGCGGGAGCGGCTTGCGCGGGGGTACCGGCTGGAGAACGCGTACGACGGGGACGTGCTCGTGGGGTGTGCGACCGTGCGGCCCGTCGTCGGCGGGGTGGGGACGGTGATCGCGCGGGTGCTGCCGGAGTTCCGGCGGCGGGGATTCGGGACGGCGCTGTACGAGCATGTGCTCGCGTACGTGCGCGGGCAGGGGGCCGAGGTCGTCGAGACGTGTGTGCTGGGCGTCAACGAGGACGGGTTGCGGTTCGCCGCGCGGTACGGGTTCGCCGAGGTGGAGCGGTATGTGCTCGACGGGAAGAGCGACGAGTGGGTGGATCTGCGGCTCGTGCTGTGAGGAGGTGGCGGGCGGCGGGTTGCAACGATTCCTTCAATCTTGCGGGAACACAGTGTGGGCTGCGTCACGTTCGAGTTGAATGAAGGCAGTGAGTGAGCCTGATGGGGGTCCAGGTGAGTGCTTCCCGGCGTAGTGGGGCCACGGACGAGCTGGGGCCCGACGGGCCCGAGCCGGAGCGGGATGTTCCGGAGGACTCGGGCGGGTCCGACCTGCTCGCGGCGCTGCTCGACGGCATGGACGCGGCACTGTGTGCCTTCGACGCGGACGGGTTCGTCACTCACTGGAACCGTGAGGCCGAGCGGATCCTGGGGTGGACGGCGGCCGAGGCGGTGGGCCGGCACGGGTTCGCCGGGTGGGCGGTGCGTGAGGCGGACGCGGACGAGGTCGAGGGCCGGCTGTTGTCCGCGATGCACGCTCCGGGGCGTCAGGTGCACGAGTTCGCGCTGCTCACGAAGGACGGCGGGCGGGTGCTCGTACGGACGCAGTCGGCGGCCGTGCGGGGGCCGGACGGGAAGCCCGCCGGGGTGTACTGCGCGTTCAGCGAGGTGCATGCGCAGATCGACCTGGAGCGGTCGATCGCGCTGAGCGAGGCGCTGTTCGAGGACGCGGCCTGGGGTGTGGTGGTCGTGGACGCGGACCTGCGGCCGGCCGTCGTCAACGCGTATGCCGCGCGGGCGCTCGGTACCGGGCGTACGTCGGCGCTGGGGCGGCCGCTGGGCGAGCTGCTGGCGCTGGGTGTGGAGGATCTGGAGGGTGCGCTGACGCATGTGCTGGCCGAGGGGGCGCCGCCCGCGCCGGCCGAGATGTGGGTGAGTGTGCGGACGGCGGAGGGCGAGCAGCGGCGTTGCTGGCGGTCGGGGTTCCTGCGGCTGGCGTCGCCACTGGCGGAGGAGCCGGTGCCGCTCGGGGTCGGCTGGCTGTTCCTGGACGTCACGGAGGCCAAGCAGGCCGAGCAGGAGGCGGCGATGCTGCGCTTCCGGGCCAATCAGCTGCATCGTGCGGCCCGTGCGGCCGCGGAGTGCGAGGACCCGGCGGAGGCGGCGACCGTCCATCTGGACTTCGCGCTGGCCGGGTTCGCCGATCACGCGGTGATCGACCGGGTGGTGGGCGGTTCGCGGGCCGACGGGGAGGTGGGACCGGTGCGGCTGGTGCGCATCGCGGCCACGCCGTCGGGGACGCCGGGGCCGAGCATGCTGACGGGTGCGGCGGGGCTGCCGGTGCGTTACGAGGAGGGGCATCCGGCGTTGCAGTGCGTGGCGCGGGCGGGCAGCGTGCGGGCGGACGCCGGTTCGGTGCCGCTGGACCGGGCACGGGCCTGGGCGCTGGACCGGCGGTGGCCCGGGGACGCGGTGCACGCGTTGTGCGCGGTGCTGCGCAGCCGGGGGCGGACGCTGGGCGTCGTGACGTTCCTGCGCGGGGCGGGCCGCAACCGTTTCGAGCGCGCGGACGCGACGTACGCCGAGGACGTGGCGGTGCGCATCGCCACCGCGCTGGATCTCGCCCATCTCGCGAAGGACCGTCCCGCGGGCTGAGCCGGTCGTCAGACGCCTTGCAGGACACGGTCGAGTGCCGCCCGGCCCACCGGTCCCCAGTGCGGCTTGCCGCCGGGAAGTCCTCGGTCCCCGTTCTGGCCCATCAGCATCAGGAAGAGGCACTTCATCGCGGCCAGTCCGCGGGCGCGCCGGATCGCCGCCTCGTCCGCGCGCGCGTACGTGTCGAAGAACCGTGCGGCCGTGCCCGCGGGCAGCAGCACCCATGCGGCGGCGAGGTCCCACGCCGGATCGCCGGCCGACATGTCACCGAAGTCGACGATGCCCGAGAGCGTTCCGTCCGAGACGACGACGTTCGCGGGATGGAGGTCGCCGTGCACCCACACCGGCGGGCCCTCCCAGGCCCGGGCCGCGACGGCGTCGTCCCAGACGGCCCGGACGCGGGCGGCGACGTCGTGGGGGGCGACGGCCTGGAGGAGGTTCTCGAAGCCGTCCGAGGAGTGCCCGGGACGGGCACCGCGGTCCGTGGCGGTCGGGGCTTCGGCGGGCGCCGGTACGTGGAGCGCCCGGAGGAAATCCGCCAGCGTGTCGGCCGCGTGGGTGCCGCGGCTGATCGAGCCGTGGTCCAGCGGCTCGCCGGGAACCCATGTCATCACGGTCCAGTGCTTGGGGAAGCGCTCGGAGGGTTCGCCGAACCGCACCGGGGTCGGTACCGGGAGCGGCAGCCGCGGGGCCAGCACGGGCAGCCACCGCCGCTCCTTGAGCTGGGGTTCCGGGGTGGGGTCCATGCGCTGCATGCGCACGGCCAGCTCGTCCCCGAGCCGCCACATCTGGTTGCCCCAGCCGCCCGCCACCTCGCGAACGGCGAGCCCCGCGAGGTCCGGATGCTGCTCCCGCAGGAGGCCGCGGACCAGGTCCGCGCTGATCTCGATCTCGGTACCGGTCACGCGGAGCCACAGTAGCGAGGCGTGGGGCGGAGCGGCTGGGGTTCTCCGGCCTCAGTGCTGGTAGAAGATCCGGTCGCGGTACTGCTCGAAGACGCGGGCGTTCCACTCGTGGCCGCCGTCGACGTTGCCGGAGCGGAGCAGCGGGGGTTCGGTGCCGCGGTCGGCGAGGGTGGCGGCGGTGGTGGCCAGGACCGCCTGGAGCAGGGCGCTGGTGACGACGGTGGAGGCGGGCGCGAAGGGGGCCGGGATGGTGTCGAGGGTGAGTTCGGCGTCGCCGACGGCGATCTTCGAGTCGAGGACGACGTCGCAGTGGTCCTTGAGGTAGGTGCCGGAGGCGTGCCGGGAGGTGGTCTCGGTGGCGTACGCGACCGACGTCACGCCGATGACCCTGGCGCCGCGGTCGCGGGCGCTGATGGCCATCTCGACGGGGAGGGCGTTGCGGCCGGAGAGGGAGATGATCACGAGGGCGTCGCCGGCGCGCAGGGGTGAGGTGTCGAGGACGGCGGTGGCGAGTCCGTCGACGCGTTCGAGGCGGGAGCCGAGGGTGGCGGGCATGACGTCGACGCCGACGAGGCCGGGGGCGGCGAGGAGGTTCATGAGGGCGAGGCCGCCGGCGCGGTAGACGACGTCCTGGGCGGCGAGGGAGGAGTGCCCGGCGCCGAAGGCGAAGAGGCGGCCGCCGGCGGTGACGGTGTCGGCGAGGAGGGTGCCGGCGGCGGCGATGGTCTCGGCCTCCTCGTCGCGGACCCGTTGCAGGAGGCCGATGGCGGCGTCGAAGAACAGGTCGGCGGGCGTGCCGTCGCTCATGCGGTGCCCCTTCGCAGCGTCAGCGTCTGTGTCGGCGTCTGTGTCGCGGATCACCCTCAGGTCTGGACCATGGTGGTGTCAATACGGCCTGTGCCGAAGGGTGCCGGGCTACGAGGCCACGGCGGCCGCGGCGCCCTGCGAGGGGCGCGGTGAACTGCGCGAGCAACCACCACCGGCCCGCCGGTGCAGGACGGGCCCGCACCCCCCGTTCTTCCGGTGTCCCCCGCTTGTCAGTGGGATCCGGCAGAATTGGTTGCAGTGCACGCCGCCGGGGCTTCCGGCAGAGGTAATCGAGGGGCACGAATGTCCGGACTGATCGACACCACGGAGATGTATCTCCGCACCATCCTCGAGCTCGAAGAGGAAGGCGTCGTCCCCATGCGCGCCCGCATCGCGGAGCGGCTCGACCAGAGCGGGCCGACGGTGAGCCAGACGGTGGCGCGGATGGAGCGGGACGGTCTGGTGTCCGTCGCCACCGACCGGCACCTGGAGCTGACCGACGAGGGGCGCAGGCTGGCGACGCGCGTGATGCGCAAGCACCGGCTCGCCGAGTGCCTGCTGGTCGACGTGATCGGCCTGGAGTGGGAGCAGGTGCACGCCGAGGCCTGTCGCTGGGAGCACGTGATGAGCGAGGCCGTGGAGCGGCGGGTGCTCGAACTGCTGCGGCATCCGACCGAGTCGCCGTACGGCAACCCGATCCCGGGGCTGGAGGAGCTGGGCGAGAAGGACGGCGCGGATCCGTTCCTGGACGAGAGCATGGTGTCGCTGGCCGACCTGGACCCGGGCGCCGACGGCAAGACGGTGGTCGTACGCCGGATCGGTGAGCCCATCCAGACCGACGCGCAGCTGATGTACACGCTGCGGCGGGCGGGTGTGCAGCCCGGTTCGGTGGTGAGCGTGACGGAGGCGGCCGGCGGGGTGCTGGTGGGCAGCGGCGGCGAGGCGGCCGAGCTGGAGGCGGACGTCGCCTCCCACGTGTTCGTCGCCAAGCGCTGAGCGCCCGAAGCCCGTCGTTCAACTTCCTTTGCGTGTGCGGAAGTTGGCGTCTGCGGGCGGCCTCTCCCCGCGGCGTGTCGAACGCGTCGAATCCAAGGTTCAATGCGCCGAATCGCAGCGCCGGAACGTTTCGCGTGCGAGGCTGTCGCGAGAGGCATATGGCCTGAGGGGGGCGGGGAGGATGTGCCGAAGACGTGGGATTGGCCCCGGCACCCTTCGGTGCCGGGGCCTGTCCTCCCCAGTGCTGACCCGGAGCCCCGAGCTCTCAGGGTCATCCCCGCGGACCGTTTTCCCCGAGCGGCCCGCCCCCCGCAGAACAAATCCCCCCGGTGCCGCCGATCATGCCTGGCGAGGGGTCACTCGAATGAGGGGTGTTGTCCGCGGGAACCCGATTTTCGAATAGAGGTTCGATAGTCTGCAGCGGTACCGGAGCACCACGAAACACAACGAGGCGACACTAGGCACGCGGAGCTAGGGGGGTGCCAGGCCCATGGCACGGCGCATCGACGTGACAGGAGCCGGCGGCGTACACCTCGCCGCCTGGGAGTTCGCGGACCCGCCCAAGACGGAGGATCCGGACCACTCGTCTCCCGCTTGAGCACCTTGCGCAGCGTCTCGTTGCGCGGCAGGGCGTCCACCACCTCCAGCCGCTCCGGCAGCTTGTGCACCGACAGCCCTTCCGCGCGCAGGTACGACACCACCGCCGGGAGCGTCAACGCGGCCGCCCCCGGCGGCTGCTCGACCACCGCGCAGACCAGCTCCCCGCGCTCCGTGTCCGGCAGTCCGACCACCGCCGCGTCGGCCACCGCCGGGTGCGCGGCGAGCAGGTCCTCGATCTCCTTCGCGGAGATGTTCTCGCCCTTGCGGATGATCACGTCCTTGAGCCGCCCGGTGAGGACCAGGTGGCCGGTGCCGGTCACCCGGCCCAGGTCGCCGGTGCGCAGGAAGCCCTCCTCGTCGAAGGCCGTGGCGGACTGCGCCGGGTCCAGGTACCCCTGGCACACCGCCTCCCCGCGCAGCCGCACCTCGCCGCCCTCCGCGATCCGGATCTCCATGCCTTCCGGCGGCCTCCCCTCGGTCGTCGCCAGGTTCTCGGCGGTGTCGTCCGGCGCCCCCATCGTGATCATCGGCACCTCGGTCATGCCGTACCCGTGCGTCAGCTGCACCCCCATCTCGCGCACCACCGCGTGGTACACCTCCGGCGGCTTGGGCGCCCCGCCGCCGGCCAGCAGCCGCAGCGAGGGGATCACCGGCACCCCGGGCTGCTTGCGCTGCTCGGCCAGGAACATCGAGTAGAACGCCGTGGACCCGCCGGCCACCGTCACCCCGTGCCTGCGGTACTCGGGCAGCGCGTCCGGCAGCGCGAACTGCTCGAACATCACCGCCGGGAAGCCGTACAGCAGCAGCATCACCGTGTAGTCGGGTCCTGCGATGTGCGCGTACGGGAAGGCCATCGAGCCCACGTCGTCCGCCGTGAGCCGCAGCGCGTGCGCGAGGCACGAACCGCCCGCGATGAGCGAACGGTCCGTGTGCAGAACGCCTTTGGGGTCCGAGGTGGTCCCCGAGGTCCAGTAGATCCACCGGACGGAGGTGCCCTCGGCGGGCGGGGCGGGCAGCACGGCCGGATCGCCGTCGGGCAGCTCGTCGTACGCCTCGAAGATCCCCTTCGCGCCCAGCCGCCGCGCCAGCTCCGTGTGGTCGAAGCCGCGCCACACGCCCGGCACGGCGAAGAACTCGGCCCTGGACTCGCGCAGCGCGAAGCCGACCTCGCGGTCCCGGTAGAAGGGGATGACGGGGGACTGCACGGCGCCGAGCCTGGCCAGCGCGAAGGAAAGCACGGCCGTCTCGATCCGGGTCGGCAGCTGCCAGGCGACGACCGTGCCGGGGCGCACGCCCATGTCGTGGAGTCCGGCCGCGACGCGTTCGGCACGCGCGCGCAGCCCGCCGAACGAGAGGGTGCGGTCGTCCTGGAGGAACACCGGCCGTCCGGGGGTGAGTTCGGCGCGGTGCGCGACCAGGTCCCAGAGGGTGCGGGAGGCGCTCAGTTCGTGTGCGGTGGCGTCCATGGAGTCCCCCTGACAGCGGAGCTGACGAGTCGTCAGATCGTAGGTCCTGGCACCTTGCTGGTCCAGGGGTGCGGGGCTAGCCTGCGGAACCTGACGAACCATCAGTTGCGTGGGGGTGTCTGCCGGTGGACCTGTCCTACACGCCCGAGGAGGAGGACTTCCGGGCCCGGCTGCGGGAGTGGCTCGCCAAGGTGCTGCCCGGCCTGCCGCCGCAGCCGAAACCGGAGGACTGGCCGGGCCGCCGCGCCTACGACCTCGGCTGGCAGCGCGCGCTGTACGACGCCGGGTACGCCGACGTCCACTGGGACGCGTCCCCCACCGTGCGGCTGATCTTCCTCGAGGAGACCGAGCGGGCCGGCGCACCCTACGTGGGCGCCAACTTCGTCGGTCTGCTGCACGCGGGCCCCACCATCGCCGCCGAGGGCAGCGAGGCGCAGCGGGCCCGCTGGCTGGCGCCGATCCTGCGCGGCGACGAGGTGTGGTGCCAGGGCTTCAGCGAACCGGACGCCGGTTCGGACCTGGCCGCGCTGCGCACGCGCGCGTGGCGGGACGGCGAGGACTACGTGGTCAGCGGTTCCAAGATCTGGACCTCGCACGCGGAGGTCGCCGACTGGTGCGAGCTGCTGGTGCGCACGGACCCGGAGGCGCCCCGGCACCGGGGCATCACCTGGCTCGCCCTGCCCATGGACGCGCCGGGCGTCACCGTGCGGCCGCTGCGCACGCTCGCCGGGTCCAACGAGTTCGCCGAGGTGTTCCTCGACGAGGTGCGGGTGCCCGTGGCCAACCGGGTCGGCGCCGAGAACGACGGCTGGCGGGTCACCATGGTGACCCTCTCCTTCGAGCGCGGCACCGCCTTCGTCGGCGAGGTCGTCGCCTGCCGCCGGGTCCTCGGCGACCTCGCGCGCACGGCGCGCGCGAACGGCACCTGGGACGACCCGGAGCTGCGCCGCCGCCTCGGCCGGCTGCACGCCGAGTTCCGGGCGCTGTGGCGGCTCACCCAGTGGAACGTCAGCGAGGCGGAGGGCAGGGGCGTGCCGGGCGTCGGCGGCTCGGTCTTCAAGCTGCGCTACTCGCACGCCCGTCAGGAGCTGTACGACGCGGCGGCCGCGGTGCTCGGGCCCGACGCCCTCGATCTGGACCGGCCGTGGGTCCTGGACCGCCTCACCTCGCTTTCGTACACCATCGCCGCCGGGACCTCGCAGATCCAGCGGAACATCGTGGCCGAGCGGATCCTCGGGCTGCCGAAGGGGCGGTGAGCGGACGTGCGCTTTCGACTGACCCGCGACCAGGAGGCGGTGCGGGAGGGCATGCGGGAGCTGCTCTGGCGCCGGTTCGACGGCGCGGCGCTGCGGGCGGCGGCCGGCGGGCCGGCGCGTCTCGACCGGGGCCTGTGGCGGGAACTGGGGGCCGCCGGGTTCTTCGCGCTGCGGCTGCCGGAGGCCGGCGGCGGGGTCGGACTCGGGCTGCCGGAAGCCGTGTTGGTGTTCGAGGAGGCGGGGCGGGCGCTGCTGCCGGGACCGCTGGTGGCGACCCACCTCGCGGCCGCCGACGTGCCCGGCGCGGCTACCGGGGAGGCCGTGGTGGCCCGCGTGGACGGCGGTCTGGTGGAGTGGCTGGCCGAGGCGGACGCGGTGACCGGGGGCGCGTCGGGGGCCGTCCCGGTGCGCTCGGCGGACCCGTTGACGCCCCTGCACCGGGTGCCGGGGCCGGTCCCGGGACCGGCCCTCGGGCCGCCCGACCCGGTGGCCGTGCTGCTCACCGCCGCCGAGCAGCTCGGCACGGCCACGCGCGTGTGCGAGCTGGCCGTCCAACACGCCCGCACACGCGTGCAGTTCGGCCGGCCCGTCGGGGCGTTCCAGGCGGTCAAGCACCTGTGCGCCGACATGCTGGTGCGCGCCGAGACCGCGCGGGCGGCCGTCTACGCCGCCGCCGTCACCGCCGACCCCGTGGACGTCGCGGCGGCCCGGCTGCTCGCCGACGAGGCCGCGGTGCGCGGCGCCCGGGACTGCCTCCAGGTGCACGGGGGGATGGGGTTCACGTGGGAGTCGGAGGTGCATCTGCATCTGAAACGGACATGGGTGCGGTCGTTGCGTGGTGGGGTGAATACGGAGAGTGAGGAAGTGCTCGCCGCGGAGCTGCTCGGCTGAGCGTTCGAAACGCCGCTGGCCTGCGGAATCACGGGTCCGAGCGGTCGGGATGTCGCGGATTGTGGCATACCGGAATCACTGAGCGTGATACCGGGTTGTGTCCAACGCGTGACTCGTCACGGCCTGGAGTCGGCTGTCCGCTCGGGTACCTTCTGTGGGATGCGAGTGGTTCCGAGGACGAGCCATGCCGGCGGTGCCGTCGAAGCGGCCCCGCCGCTCGGGGTGCGCACCGCCGCTCGCAGGGCGGTAAGGGCTTGCGCCCCCGCTTGTTCGACTCCCCGCCGCGAGCGTCGCACAGTATGCCGCAGGCGTACTCCTTCGCGCTGGAATATGCCCGAAGCGCTTGTTGGGGTGACTGTACGTCAACCATGCTGTCGCGTAAGGGAATCACGTTCCGTGACCCTTGCTCTGGCCGTTGTTCTGGCCATGCAGAAAATGGCTACGATCGTGGCCCTCGCCGTCCTCGTGGTCGCGACCCTCGTCGTGGCCCTGGCTCGGTGCGGGTTCATGTGTCCGCCGGTTCGGATGGTGTGAGCGGTGCAGGTGCTTCAAGTGCAGCTGGAGATCCGGCCCGACCCCACGGAGGTGGGGCGGGCCAGAAGGTGGGCTCGCTCGCGCCTCGCCGGGTCCGGTATAGCGGCGGACGAGCCGCTGGCCGAGACGCTGATCCTGCTCGTCTCGGAGCTGGTCACCAACGCCGTGGTGCACACCGGCTGTCCGGCCGTGCTGCGGCTCTCACTGCCGGGCGCGGACCGCGGCGGCGCCGACGCGTCGGCCACCGTACGGCTGGAGGTCGCCGACGCCAGCGACCGCGCGCCCGTGCCGCGGTGCGCCGACGGCGAGGCGACCGGCGGCCGGGGCCTGGCCCTCGTCGACGGGCTCGCCGACCGCTGGGGCTGGAGCCCCGAGGGTGCCGGCAAGCGCATCTGGTGCGAACTCGATCGCTGTTCGGAGACCAGGCAGGGCGCCGCGGTGGCGTACGGGGGTGGCCTGGCCTCGTACGAAGGGCTGGCCTTCGAGGCGGTGTGATCCCGGTGTGCGGTCATGCGCCGGGGGTTTGCATCCGTGCGCGCCCATGGTGAACCGGGGCATAAGTCGTAAAACCCCGTACGGGTGTTGACGCCTTGTGACCGTTTGCTCACGCTTGAGGTCTGCGATTCGCCGCGAGGGGACGGCGAGGGTCCGTGACGGACGCCCTCGTCGAGTGTGGGTCGAGCCGGACGGCGGCGTGCGGGACCGGGCTCGGGGCGGGCCGGTGCGCGCAGCCGTCCGGATGGGGGGAATGGGGGAGGGCCGGTGTCACGCCCCCTCGGGCGTGACACCGGCTTCCCGTGGTCGCGGTTCACAGGACGGCCACGGGGGCGACCGGGGTGCCCGTCGCCCCGACGAACGGCTCGGGCATCGCCGACAGCAGGAACGCGTACCGGCCGGTTTCTCCACAGGCTGTGGACAACTCTTCGAGGTTCCAGTTCTGCCCCTGCAGCATCCCCATCTCCACGAGGTCCAGGGCGTGCACGGGCAGCCACAGGTCCTCGATCTCGGGCGGGAAGATCTCGAACGTGAGGGTGTCGTTCGCGACGGCGGCCACGTCGCGCGCGTGGAACCACTCCGGGGTGTGCACCGACAGGCCCGGCGACGGGTAGCCGTACCCGTGCTTGTCCCCGGCGAGGTAGACCTGCACCTGCCCGGTCCGCACGAGGACGATGTCACCGGCCCGGACGCGCGTTCCCGCGAGTTCCTCGGCCGCGTCGAGGTCCTCCGGGGTGACCGCGTGCCCGCCCGTCAGCCGGTCCACGCCACGCGCGCGTGCCACGTCGAGCAGCACCCCGCGCGAGACGACGTGCCGCGCCTTGTCGATCCCGGAGAACTCGGCACCGCCGTGCGCGGTCACCGTGCCCGCCGGGCGGCCGTTGTAGAGCCGCCCCGAGTGCGAGACGTGGGTGAGCGCGTCCCAATGGGTGCCGGCCTGCAGTCCCATGGTCACGGCGTCGTCGCTGCACGCGACCGTTCCGGGGCCGAAGAGCTCCTGGTTGATCTGCACCATGGCGTGCAGCGGGTTGACCCGCCCGGGGATCAGCCCGGTCTGCACCCCGTCCTCCCGGAGCGGAAGGGCGAGCGGCACCCGCCGCCCGCTGCGAACGGTCGCCGCCGCCTCGCGCACCACCTCGTCGGTGACCAGGTTCAACGTGCCGATCTCGTCGTCGGCGCCCCAGCGCCCCCAGTTGTTGACGCGCTTGGCGATGTCGTGGAACGCGGGATGAAGCGCCGGCAGTGACATCTGGGTCCTCCCCAGGCCTTGTGTCCGCACATCTGACGGGCCATAAAATCTAACGGTCCGTCAGAAACCGCGGGAAGGGGCCGGACGTGGGGAACTTCTTGGCAGGCAAGGTCGTCGCCGTGACCGGTGCGGGCCGCGGTATCGGACGGGCGGTCGCGGTGGCCGCGGCGGCCGAGGGAGCGAAGGTCGTCGTCAACGACTACGGCGTCTCGGTCGACGGTGCCTCGCCCACCAGCGAGGTCGCCGAGGCCGTCGTCAAGGAGATCGAGGCGGCGGGCGGGGACGCGGTCGCGGTCGCCGACGACATCTCCACGATGGCGGGCGGGCAGCGGGTCGTGGACACGGCGCTGTCGTCGTACGGCCGGCTCGACGGGGCCGTGTGCGTGGCGGGGATCCTGCGCGAGCGGATGCTGTTCAACATGGCCGAGGAGGAGTGGGACCCGGTGGTCGCCACCCACCTCAAGGGCACGTTCACGGTGTTCCGGGCGGCGTCGGCGGTGATGCGCGCCCAGCGGGCCGGCACACTGATCGGCTTCACCAGCGGCAACCACCAGGGGTCGGTCTCGCAGGCCAACTACAGCGCGGCCAAGGGCGGGATCATCTCCCTGGTCCGGAGCGCGGCGCTAGGCCTGCACAAGTACGGGGTGACCGCGAACGCGGTGGCGCCGGTGGCCAGGACCCGGATGTCGGCGGGCGTGCCGACGGAACTCACCGAGATCGGCGAGCCGGAGGACGTGGCCGCGTTCGTGGTCTACCTGCTGTCGGACGCGGCGCGGGACGCGGGGGTCACCGGGCAGGTCTACACGGTGGCCGGACCGAAGATCGCGGTCTGGGCCCAGCCGAGGGAACTGCGCGCCGCGTACGCCGACGGGGGCTCCTGGACGCCGGAACGGATCGCGCAGGCGCTGCCCGGGAGCGTGGGGACGGATCCGATGCCGATGCTGGCGCGACTGGCGGCGATGGAAGCGGCCGCCCGAACGGGAAGCCGGCCGAACGCCTAGCGGGCAGGGGGGTGCGGACCATGCGCGAGTGCGGCGCCGCCGTGGCCGGTCGCGCAGTTCCCCGCGCCCCTGTGGGGGTGTGATGGGTGGGTGTGGCGGGGTTGTGGTGGGTTGCGTGGTTCCTCGCGTCTCTGTGGGGGTGTGGTGGGTGGGTGCGGCGGGGTTGTGGTGGGTCGCGCAGTTCCCCGCGCCCCTGTGGGGGTGCGGTGGGTGGGTGGGTGCGGCGGTTGTGGTGGGTTGCGTGGTTCCTCGCGTCTCTGTGGGGGTGTGGTGGGTGGGCGGGTGCGGCGCCGCCGTGGCCGGCCGCGCAGTTCCCCGCGCCCCTGGGTTGGCTGTTCATGCCGGTGCTCGCAGTCTTCGCCCCCGGTCGGCCCCCTTTCCTTCTCCGCCGCGACGGCGATCAGTCGCCACGGCGGTGTCCGGCGGTGTCCGGCGGTTTTCGTACGGCCCCAACTTCCCCACGCATCTCTGGAGGTCACCGTGGATTTCGGCGTAGCGCCGGAGGATGAGGTGTTTCGCAGTGAGGTCCGGGACTGGCTCGGTGCGCATGCCGAAGCCGGTGTGGACCGGCGCGGTTGGGAACGCACCCTGGGGGCCGACGGGTGGATCGGGATCGGGTGGGCGGAGGGCGGGTACGGGAACCGGACCGCGACGCTCACTCAGCAGGTCGCCTGGGCCGAGGAGTACGCGCGGTCGGTCGCGCCGCCGCGGTCCGGGCACATCGGGGAGAACCTGCTCGCTCCGACGCTCATCGCGCACGGCAGCAGTGAACAGAAGGCGCGGTTCCTGCCGGCGGTCGCCGCCGGGCAGGAGCTGTGGTGCCAGGGGTACAGCGAGCCCGGCGCGGGGTCCGACCTGGCCGGTGTGCGGACGGTGGCGGTGCGGGAGGCGGGCGGGTACCGCATCACCGGGCAGAAGATCTGGACCTCGCTCGCCCACGAGGCCGACTGGTGTTTCGTGCTGGCGCGCACCGAGGCGGGCTCGCGGCGCCATCACGGGCTGAGCTTCCTGCTCGTGCCCATGGACCAGCCGGGCCGCGTCGAGGTGCGCCCGATCCGGCAGATGACCGGCACCAGCGACTTCAACGAGGTCTTCTTCGACGGCGCGCACGCGCGCGTGGAGCACGTCGTCGGCGGTGCGGGCAACGGGTGGCGCGTCGCGATGAGCCTGCTCGGGTTCGAGCGCGGGGTGTCCACGCTCGCCCAGCAGATCGGGTTCGCCCAGGAACTGGGGCGGGTGGTGCGGGACGCCGTGCGGAGCGGGGCCGCCGACGATCCCGTCGTACGGGAGCGGCTGGTGCGGCTGTGGGCCGAGTTGCGGGTGATGCGGTGGAACGCCCTGCGGACGCTGGGGAACTCGGCCGTCGAGCCCGGCGCGCCGAGTGTGGCCAAGCTGCTGTGGGCCGGCTGGCACCAACGGCTCGGTGAACTCGCCGTGCTGGTGCGGGGCGCGGCCGCGAGCGTCGGCCCGGCCGGCTGGTCAGCCGCGGCGCCGTACGAACTGGACGCCGCCCAGCACCTGTTCCTCTTCGCCCGGGCCGACACCGTCTACGGCGGCTCGGACCAGGTCCAGCGCACGATCATCGCCGAGCGGGTGCTCGGTCTGCCGAGGGAACCGAAGGGGGTCGAGTCGTGATGCGCGGAGTCGTGTTCGACGGGAAACAGGTGCAGGTCGTCGACGATCTGGACGTGCGGGAGCCGGGGCCGGGTGAGGTGCTGGTCGCGGTGTCCGCGGCCGGACTCTGCCACAGCGACCTCTCTGTGGTGGACGGGACCATACCCTTCCCCGTACCCGTGGTGCTCGGGCACGAGGGCGCGGGGGTGGTGGAGTCGGTCGGTGTGGGGGTCACCCATGTGGCGCCGGGGGACCATGTGGCCCTGTCCACGCTCGCCAACTGCGGCGCCTGCGCCGATTGCGACCGGGGGCGGCCCACCATGTGCCGCAAGGCCATAGGGCGCCCGCAGCGGCCGTTCCTGCGCGGCGGCCGGGCCGTGTACCAGTTCGCGTGCAACTCGGCCTTCGCGGAACGCACGGTCGTCAAGGCCGTGCAGGCGGTACGGATCCCGAAGGACATCCCCCTGACCTCGGCCGCCCTCATCGGGTGCGGGGTGCTGACCGGGGTGGGCGCCGTCCTGAACCGCGCCCGCGTCGACCGCGGTGACACCGTACTGGTCATCGGCACCGGCGGGATCGGGCTCAACGTCATCCAGGGCGCGCGGATCGCGGGCGCGCTGCGGATCGTGGCCGTGGACGCCAACCCGGCCAAGGAGGAGGCGGCCCGGCAGTTCGGCGCGACCGACTTCCTGACCTCGACGGACGGGGTGAAGGACCTGCTGCCGACCGGGGTGGACCACGCCTTCGAGTGCGTCGGCCGGGTCGAGCTGGTCCGGCAGGCCGTCGACCTCCTCGACCGGCACGGCCAGGCCGTCCTCCTCGGCATGCCGGCCCCCACCGCCGAGGTGTCCTTCGCGGTCGCCTCCATGTTCCTCGACAAGTCCATCCTGGGCTGCCGCTACGGCTCCTCGCGCCCGCAGCACGACATCGCCCTCTACGCCGGTCTGTACCGCCAGGGCAGCCTGCTGCTCGACGAGTTGGTGACCGAGACATACCCGGTGGAGGACTTCGAGAAGGCCCGCGCCGACGCCGAGGCGGGACGGGTGGCACGGGGGGTGCTCACGTTCCGGTGAGCGTGCCCGGGTTATCCACAACCCTGGGAAAATTTTTCGGCGTTGCCGGTCCCGCGCGTGCTGGCCGGCGCCTGGCCGGTGTCGTCAGGGGCGCGGCTGCCGCGACGCTCACCCGCAACCTGTCGCTGCGCGCAGTCCTTCCGGCGGGTGCCCTGGCCGCCGGGTACGCGGTCATGTACGCGGCCGCCGGCGCCGGTTACGCGGTGACCGGCTCTCTCGCCGGGGCACTGCTGCGGGTGGTCGCCCCGTCCACGGCCGTCCTGGCCGGGGTCGGTGTCACCCTGGTGCTCGGCGCGGTCGGGTGGTGGGGCGAGGTGCGGCGGCCCCTGGCGTCAGCCCGGGGTGGTGACGGCGCCGCGGCTGTCGGGGTCGCCCGTTCCGGTGCGGAAAGTACGGCGGTAGGCGGTCGGGGTGACGCCGAGCGTCGCCTGTAGGTGCTGGCGCATCGACTGGGCGGTGCCGAAGCCGGCGTCGCGGGCCACCTGGTCGACGGAGAGGCCGGTGGACTCCAGTAGGTGGCGGGCGCGTTCGACGCGCTGCTGGCTGAGCCACTGGCCGGGGCTGACGCCGGTCTCCTCGCGGAAGCGGCGCGTGAAGGTCCGTACCGACATGGCCTCCTGCTCGGCCATGTCCCGCAGCTGGATGGGCTCGTGGAGGCGGCCCAGCGCCCAGGCGCGGGCCGCGGTGGTGGTGGCGACCTGGGGGTCGAGGACGGGACGGTGGATGTACTGGGCCTGGCCGCCGTCCCGGTGCGGCGGGACGACCGTACGGCGGGCGACCTCGTTGGCGACGGCCGTGCCGTGGTCGCGGCGGACCATGTGCAGGCACAGGTCGATGCCGGCGGCCACCCCGGCGGAGGTGAGGATGTCGCCGTCGTCGATGAACAGGACGTCCGCATCGACCTCCAACTGCGGGAACAGCCGCTGGAGATGGTCCGCCTCGGCCCAGTGGGTGGTCGCCGGGCGGCCGTCGAGATAGCCGGCGGCGGCCAGCACGTAGACGCCCGTGCAGATGGAGGCGAGCCGGGTGCCGGGGCGGATGTGGGCGAGGGCGGCGGCCAGTTCGGGGGTGAGGACGCCCTGTTCGAAGACCGGGCCCAGCTCGTACGAGGCCGGGATGATCACCGTGTCGGCGGTGGCCAGCGTCTCCGGGCCGTTGGCCACGTGGATCGCGAAGTCGGCGTCGGTGTCGACCGGGCCGGGCGGGCGGACCGAGCAGGTCACGACCTCGTAGAGGTGGCGCCCCTGGGCGTCCTTGGGGCGGCCGAAGATGCGGTGCGGGATGCCCAGCTCGAAGGGGAGCAGGCCGTCGAGGGCGAGGACGACGACGCGGTGCGGGCGGAAGCCGGGGCCGGGGTCTCTGCTCATGGCCCGATCCTAGCGAACACTGTCCTCTCGGCCACTCGATGGAAGGGAGCGGTCGGCCCGATATTTGTGGAGTGACCCAGACAACCGAAGCCGCGGCCGCCCTCGCCGAGGACCCGAAGCCGACCCGGTCGCCGCGCATCCACCGTGCCTGGTTCGTCGCCGCCGTCACCTTCGTCACGATCATCGGCGCGGCCGCCTTCCGCTCCCTGCCCGGCCTGCTCATCGACCCCCTGCACGCGGAGTTCGGCTGGTCGCGCGGCACGATCGGCGCGGCCGTCTCCGTCAACCTCGCGCTGTACGGACTCACCGCGCCCTTCGCCGCCGCGCTGATGGACCGTTTCGGCATACGCCGGGTGGTGGCCGTCGCGCTGACCGTCATCGCGATCGGCTCGGGCCTGACCGTGTGGATGACGGCGGCCTGGCAGCTGATGCTCTGCTGGGGCCTGCTGGTCGGCCTCGGGTCCGGCTCGATGGCGCTCGCCTTCGCCGCCACGGTCACCAACCGCTGGTTCACCACCCGCCGCGGCCTGGTCAGCGGCATCCTCACCGCCGCCTCCGCCTCCGGCCAGCTGATCTTCCTGCCGCTGCTCTCCTGGATGGTCGAGACGTACGACTGGCGCCCGGCCGCCGTCACCGTCGCCCTGGCCGCCCTCGCGGTCGTCCCCTTCGTCTGGCTGCTGCTGCGCGACCACCCCGCCGACGTGGCCCAGATGCCGTACGGCGCGACGGAGTTCGTCCCGAAGCCGGCACCGGTCACCGGAGCCGCGCGCAGGACGGTCGGGGTGCTCCTCTCCGCCGTCCGCACCGGTCCGTTCTGGCTGCTCGCCGGCACCTTCGCGATCTGCGGGGCGTCCACCAACGGCCTGATCCAGACCCACTTCGTGCCCGCCGCCCACGACCACGGCCTGCCGGTGACCACGGCGGCCTCGCTGCTCGCGGTCATCGGCGTGTTCGACGTCGTCGGCACGATCGCCTCCGGCTGGTTCACCGACCGCTTCGAACCGCGCCGCCTGCTCGCCGTCTACTACGCCCTGCGCGGCGTCTCGCTGCTGTTCCTGCCGATGCTGCTGGGTCCGTCGGTCCACCCCTCGATGATCTTCTTCATCGTCTTCTACGGCCTCGACTGGGTCGCCACCGTCCCGCCCACCCTGGCCCTGTGCCGGGAGCAATACGGCGAGGACAGCGCCATCGTCTTCGGCTGGGTCCTCGCCTCCCACCAGGTCGGCGCGGCCCTCGTCGCCTTCCTCGGCGGCGTCGCCCGCGACGTCTTCGGCACCTACGACATGGTCTGGTACGCCTCCGGTGCCCTGTGCGCGGCGGCGGCCCTGATGGCCCTGGTGATCCGGCGGCGGCCGGTGGCCCCGGCGGCGGGACTCGGTGCCGTGGCGGCCTAGGCCAGGCGCCCCGCCGGAAGTGCCGAGAGTGCGCCGTCTGCCGTCTGCCGTCTGCTGTCTGCTGTCTGCCGTCTGCCGTCTGCCGTCTGCCGTCTGCCGTACGTCGTACGTCGTACGTCGTCCGCCGTACGTCGTACGTCGTCCGCCGTACGTCGTCCGCCGTTTGCCCTTCGTCGTCCGCCGTCTGCCGTCTGCCGTCCGCGCCGCCGTCGTGGCCGGTCGCGTGGGTTCTCCCCCGGCCCTGCCGCGGTGTATCTCCAGCGCCCCTTCGGGGGCGCGTTGCCCAACGGCGGCGGACGTCGCCGGCCCCGCCTGGTGCCCCGGTCCGGTCCCGCGCTCCCGTGGCGGGCGGGTGCCGGGCGCCGTTGTGGAAGGATCGCCGCGTGAACGTGCATCGGCCGGCCGGCGCGGGCGGCGCCGACGGTGACCTGCGGGGTGTTCTGCAGCGCTTCGACGTGGGCGTCGTGGTGCGCAGGATGGAGGACGGTTTCGCCCGGCTCCCCGCCTACACCGACTTCCAGTGGCCGGTGGACCGGGCCGCGGTGGTGCGCTGGAACGTCGACCTCGTCCTGCGCTGGCTGGTCGACGGCCTGCCCCCGGACGACTACCTCCGGTCCGAGCTCCACGAGTTCCTGCGTGCCCGCGCGATGTCCGGGCAGCCGATCGAGGGCAGCATCCTGGTCTACCGCCGCGGTGCGCGCATGCTCTGGGAGGCGCTGCTGGATCTGGCGTCGGACGCCGACCGGGCGGTGCTGCTCGCCCGGTCGGAGACCGTCTGGGGCTGTCTGGAGGACTACCTCGACCTGGTCGTGGAGGTGTTCGCGCGGGCCTACTCGGACCAGGAGGACGCGCCGTCCACGGCCGGTGACCGGCGCGCCCGTACCCTGTTCGACCGGCTGTGCGCCCGGCTGCCCGTCACGATCGAGGACCAGGACCGGGCCGCCCGGCTCGGCTTCGACCTGGTGGAGCCGTACCGGCCGTTCACCGCGCAGCTCGCCGGGGCGTCGGTCGCCGCGCACGCCGACCTCGCGTTCCGGCTGCGTGCGGCGGGGGCGCTGGCCTTCACCGAGGGGCTGCGGGTCACCGGGCTGACCCCGTCGGGATTCGGCTGGACGGCGTTCCTCGAAGACCCGCGGCTGCTGCTGGCCGAGGACGAGCCGCTGGCCCGCGGCCGGCTCGGGGCGGCGGCCGACGGGCTGCGTGCGCTGATCGCCATCGGGGCCCGGTCCGGGCGCCGGGGCCGGGTGCGGGCCGACGACCACCTGCCCGAACTGCTGCTCGCCGATGCCCCGGACACCGCCGACCGGGTGGTCCGGCGGGTCTTCGGGCCGCTGGAGCGTGCCGACGCCGTGGACCTGGCGGCCACCCTGCGCTGCCTCGCCGCCCACGGTTTCGACAGCACGGCGGCCGCGGCCGCGCTGCCGGTGCACCGCAACACCCTGCTGTACCGGGTGGGCCGGATCGAGAAGCTGACCGGCCTGTCTCTCCGGGAGCAGCGGGACCGCACCCTCGTCCTGCTCGCGGTCACCTGGGAGACCCTCGGCCGGGACCTGCGACCGGCCGGCGCGGAGCCCGACGGTTCCTAGTGCCGCAACAGGCAACGTTCGCCCCGTCACGACGCCCGGCACGCACTCTCGCCGCACCGGACGGAAGCCCAAGTACGTCCAGTACGAGGACTTCCGGCCGGCACGCCGAGAGCACGCACCGGACGCCGCTCCTTGACGGGCAAACGTTGCCTGCCGCGGCACTAGGCCGGCCGCCCGGTGCCCCGCAGCAGGCGGGCCAGGCCCAGCTGCATGGCGCCGAGCATGATCATCCAGAGGCCGGCCAGGAACGCCAGCGTCAGCAGCGACAGCTGTGGCCAGGTCAGCAGCATCAGTCCGGCGACGACACCGAGCAGGCCGATGAAGACGTTCCAGCCGCGTCCGGGCAGACCGGGACGGTCCAGCGCCACGAACACGGCCGTGAAACCGTCGACCACCCAGTAGATGCCGAGCAGCAGCCCGAGCGCGAGCACCGTGATCAGCACGTGCCGCAGGCTGTACAGCCCGAGCAGCAGACTGACCACGCCGAGGACTCCCGTCAGGGCGCGGGCGGTGTCCCCTGCGCCCAGGCTCACCGAGCCCACCAGGCGGAACACCCCGGTGGCCACGAGCTGTACGCCGAAGACGACCGCGAGCACGACCAGTGTCGGGCCGGGCCAGGCCACGGCGACGACGCCGGAGCCGATCGAGACCAGCCCGAAGAGCAGGTGCCATGTCCAGGAACGGCCCAGGCGGGCCAGGGGGCTCTTGTGCATGCGGCGAAGCTACGGGCGCTCCCGCTGGGCGGTCTTCCAAAAACCGGGCGGGTGTTCGTGCCCGGGCACAAGGCGGCAGGGCGTTGAATGACGGCAGAGCACCAGTACGGGAGGGGAGCGTGTGTCCGAGCTCGATCCGCGCGGGACGCCGGTCAGGACCCCGGGGGCGACTCTCCGGCAACTGCCGGCCGGGACGCCCCCCGAACGTGCCCCGGAGGCGGCCAGGGCGCGCTGCGAAAGTCCCGGGCGTGACGCCCGGCCCCGGCCGTCGCTGCCGGGGGTGCGCGGCGTATGAGCGTCCCGGCCGACTGGGAGAGCTTCGCCGTGATGACCGGAGGAGCCAGCGCCGCCCTCACCGGGCTGCTGTTCGTCGCGGTGTCCGTGGACACCGGCCGGATCGCCCGGCACCCGGGCCTGCGGGCGGGCGCGGCGCAGACCCTGGTGCTGTTCATCGCGCCGCTGCTCATGGCCACCGCCCTGCTCGTGCCCGGCCAGCCCGACCCGGTGCTGGGCGCCGAGCTCATCGCCATGGGGATCGGCGCCTGCCTGAGCCTGCTGGCCATCGGGCGGAACAAGCGCGAGGCGGCCGTCGACGACGGGCGGCTGACCGACATCTTCGACCGCCGGGACACCAACGTGGTCGTCATGCTGCTGTTCGTGGCGGCCGGGGCCCTGCTGGCCTTCGGCCACGACGCGGGCCTCTACCTGCTGCTGCCTGCCTCCGCCGTGGCGTTCGTCAGCGGGGTGCTGAACGCGTGGCGCTTCCTGCTCCCGCCGCCGCACGCGCACCCGCCGCGGAAGCCGGACAGCTGATCACCGGTGCCGGCGGTGAACCCAGAGCCCGGCCGCACCGGCCACCACGCGAGCCGGGGCACGCCGGCCGCATCGACCCCCCCCGGAAGGTGACGCGCATGTACGCCACGCCCCGCGCCGACGCCTGCTCCGCGGCGGCCGGCCGGCTGCGCGGCGTACTCCGCCGCCTGGACCCGGACCTGATGGCGCATCAGCTGGCCCGCGGCCTGGCGGAGGTGCCGACCGGCCGGATACCCGGACCCGGCTGCCGGGCCGGGTCCCGGGAGGACCTGATCCGCCGTAGCGTCGAACTGATCAGGAACTGGCTGCTGAGCGGGCAGGAACCTGCCGGGGACGCGCTGTCGGAACTCTACGAGGCGGCGCGCGCGGCGGCCAGGCACGGCCTTCTCGCCGAGGACGCGTTCCGTGCCTGCTCCGGGGCGGCACGCGCGGTGTGCAGCGCGCTGCTTGAGCTCAGCCCGGCCGAGGACCGGGTGTGGCTGATGCCCCAGCTGGACGTGGCGTGGGCGTTCCTGGACATCGCCCTGACGACCGTGCGGCGGGCGTTCGCCGATCAGCGGGAGCTGCCGTCCGCCGACGGCAACTCCCGCGCGGCGGCGCTCTTCGCCCGGATCTGCGCCCGGTCGGCGACGACCGTCGAGGACCTGGACCGGGCGGAACGGCTGGGCTTCGACCTCGCCGGCCCGTACTGCCCTTTCGTGACGGCGCTCGACGGCGGCTCGGCCGCCGCCCACGCCGGCCTGGCGGCGCGGCTGCGGAGCGCGGGGGCGCTGGCCTGCGCGGAGGGGCACCGGGTGGCCGGGCTGACCCGGCCGGGGTTCGACTGGACGGACTTCCTCGCCGACAGCGCGCTGGTCCTCGCCGCCGAGCCGGCCACCGGCCGGGCGGCACTGGCGGAGACGGTCGGCACCCTGCACGACCTGGTCACCCTGGGGAGCAGGGCGGGACGCCGGGGGCGGATCCGCCTCGACGACTTCCTGACGGAGGTCATGCTCGGGAACTCCCCCCAGCTCGCCGACGGCGTCATGCGGCGCGTACTGGGCCGGCTCGATGCCGAGGACCCCTCCGGAACGCTGTCGCGGACACTGGCGTGCCTGGTCGCGCACGGTTTCAACCGGACGGCGGCCGCGGCGGCCCTGCCGGCCCACCGCAACACCCTGCTCTACCGGATCAACCGGATCGAGAAGCTGTCCGGCCTCGACCTCGACCGGCACGCCCACCGGGAGCTGGCCCGGCTGGCGGTGGTCCGGGCGGAGACGACGGGTACGCGCACCGCGCCTCGCTCCGCGTGACCGGGCCGGCCGGCCCGCACCGGCCGGCCCCGCGCCGTTCCGGGAGCCCGCCTTCTGTCCGGGCGCCGTCATGGTGCCCAACGGCGGCCCCGCTTCTTGTCCCCGTGCACAACGAGGCAGGTGCCACGCTGTCCGGCGGCAGGGTCCGGCGGAGCCGGGATTCCCGCCCTGCCGGCACCCTTACCGCGATGGAGGAGATGCGGGCATGACGACGGCCCCGGACACGATCGTCCTGATACACGGCCTGTGGATGACGCCGCTCGCCTGGGAGCACTGGGTGACCCGGTACGAGGAGCGCGGATTCACCGTGCTGACGCCCGGATACCCGGGGATCGAGCCCGGGGAGGCCGGGGTCGAGGCGCTCCGGAAGGACGCCTCCGCGATCGCCGGGGTCGGCGTCCGCGAGGTGCTGGACCATCTCACCGGCCTCATCGAGGAGTTGGAAAGTCCGCCGATCATCATGGGGCACTCGTTCGGCGGGACCTTCGCCCAGCTGCTGGTGGGCGCCGGGCTCGGGGCGGCGGGGGTGTCGCTCGACGGCGCGGCGGTCAAGGGCGTGAACGCGATGCCCCTGTCCGAGCTCCGTTCGGTGCTGCCGGTCCTGAAGGACCCGGCGAACGTGCGCCGGGCCGTCCCGCTGACGGCCGAGCAGTTCCACTACGCCTTCACCAACACCCTGGACGAGGACGCCTCCCGGCGCGCCTACGACCGCTACGCGGTGCCGACGCCGGCCCGCATCCTCTTCCAGGGCGGTCTCGCGGCCGTCACCCGTCACGCGGCCACCACCTTCGACTTCGCCGACGACGACCGGGCGCCGCTGCTGTTCGTCTCCGGCGGCAGCGACCACATCCTGCCCCCGGTCGTCCAGCGGCAGAACTACGAGAAGAACGTCAAGCACTCGACGGCGGTCACCGCGCACACCGTGTTCGAGGGGCGCGACCACTTCACCTGCGGTGAGCCCGGGTGGGAGGCGGTGGCCGACTTCGCCCTCGACTGGGCGCTGGACCCGCGCCCCGGAGTCCTCGACTCCGCGACCGGCGACCCGGTGTGACCGGCCGACCTCCGAGAACGGAAGGTGCGCGATGTCCAGGACAGTGGCCGACGGCCTGTGGGAAATGCTGGTCAGCGCCGGGGTGCGACGCTGTTACGGGATCGTGGGTGACGCGCTCAACCCGGTGGTCGACGCCCTGCGCCGCAACGGCCAGGTCGACTTCGTGCATGTGCGCAACGAGGAGTTCGGCGTCTTCGCCGCCGTCGCCGAGGCACGGCTGACGGGGCAGCCCGTCGTGGTCTGCGGAACGGCGGGACCGGGCGTCGTACACCTGGTCAACGGCATGCTGGACGCCCGCAAGGAGCGGGTGCCCGTCATCGTCCTGGCCGGCGACACCGAGACCGGCCTGCTGGACAGCGAGACCGTCGAGGAGCTCAACCCGTACCGGTTCTTCGCCACCTCCGCGGTGTACGTGGCCCGGCTGGTCAACCCCGCCCAGCTCCGCCACGTCGTGACCTCGGCGGTCACGGCCGCCGTGACCCGGGGCGGACCCGCGGTCCTGTCCCTGCCCGGTGACGTCGCGGCGGCGAGCGCGCCGAAGGACCGCTACGAGATCCGGCTGCCCCGGCCGGCCCGCGCCCCGGCCGGGGCGGAGGACCTCGCCGCCATGGCCGGGCTGATCAACGAGGCCGGTACGGTGGCGGTCTTCGGCGGCCAGGGCTGCGCCGGGGCGCACGCGGAGGTGACGGCCCTGGCCGGGAAGCTCGGTGCGCCGGTCGGCTACTCGCTCAAGGGCAAGCAGTTCCTGGAGCACGACAACGCGAACGCGGTCGGCATGACCGGGCTGCTCGGCTACGGCGGCTGCCATCACGCGCTGCACCACGCCGACGTCCTGCTGATGCTCGGTACCGACTTCCCGTTCGCCGAGTTCCTGCCGCAGCACGGCAGGACCAGGATCATCCAGGTCGACCACGAACCGGAGCGGCTCGGCAGGCGCGTTCCGGTCGACCTGGCCGTGGCCGGTGACGTACGGGCGACCGTGCAGGCGATCCTGCCGCTGGTCGAGCCGAAGCCCGACGGCGGCTTCCTCGCCCGCTGTGTGGAGGAGACGGAACGGTTCCACCGCAGGATGCGGCACTACACGGAGAAAGGGCCGCGCATCAGGCCGATCCGGCCCGAGTACGTCGCCACCGTCCTCAGCGACCTGGCCGACGAGGACGCCCTGTTCTTCGCGGACACCGGCACCCCCGTCATCTGGGCCGCCCGGCACATCAGGTACGGGCCGCGGCGGCGGCTGTCCGGATCGTTCTCGTGGGCGTCCATGGCCACCGCGTCGCCCGGCGCGTTCGGTGCGCAGCTCGCCTTCCCCGGACGGCAGACGATCGCGCTGTGCGGCGACGGCGGGTTCAGCATGCTCGCGCTCGGCGACCTGCTCACCGAGGTGCAGCGCCGGCTGCCGGTCGTGCACGTCGTCCTGAACAACAGCGGGCTGGAGTTCGTCAGGATCGAGCAGCAGGAGGCGGGCCTCGTGCCGTTCGGGACCGACTTCGCGACCCCGGACTTCGCCGCCGTCGCCGAGGCGATGGGCGCCAGGGGTATCCGCATCGAAGATCCCGGCGAGGTGGCGGACGGGCTCGCGACCGCCCTGGCCCACACCGGCGGCCCGGTCGTCGTCGACGTCCTCGTCGATCCCTACGCGCTCGCGATCCCGGCCCGGGTGCCCGCCAGCACCGCCGCGGGGTTCACCCTGAGCGCGGCGCGGCAGGTCTTCGCCGGCCGCCTGGACGACGTCGTCGACACCGCCACGCACAACGTCCGGCTCGCCTGACCGGCCGACACGACAGGAAGACCGATATGACCGGCCCATCCGCAGCGGAGGACAACGCGTCGTGACAGAGAAACAGGGCTCCCCGCCCGCCCCCCGGCCCGGCTGGCGCGAGATCTACCACGGCGGCTCACCCGAGGCCGAGGAGAGGCACTTCCGGGACCTCGCCGACGTCATCGTGGGCGTGCAGCGGGCGAACCGGCGCAGATCCGGTTCGCCGGTCTCCCACCGCACCTTCCACGCCAAGATCGTCGTCGGTGTGGACAACGCCGAACTCGCCTTCCGGGACGATCTGCCCGCCGCACTGTGCGCCGGGGACTTCACCCCGGGCGCCCGGTTCCCGGTCACCGTCCGGCTGTCCAACGCGAGCGGCGCCGTCCGCGCCGACAGCAGCCCGGATCTGCGCGGCGCGGCCCTGAAGATCAGGCTGCCCGGCGGCGGGGAGCACGACCTGCTCATGACCAGCTACCCGGTCTCCCACGCCCGCGACGCCACCCAGTTCGTCGAGATCGCCAGGATCGGCGCCGGACCCAGGCCGCTGGTGCTGCCCCGCATGCTGCTGAGGTTCGGCCCGTCGGAGACCGCGCGCATCCTCGGCAACCTGCGGAGGGCCAACCGCCCGTCGGCCGGCCTGGCGCAGGAGTCGTACTGGAGCCGGGGGGCCGTCCTGTGGGGGGACGCGGGTCCCGTACGGTTCCGGCTCAGCCCCCTCGGCGGTCCGGCCCCGGCCCTCGCACCGGCGGCGGATCCGGCGGACGAACTGCGGACCCGCTTCGCGGCCGGGCTGAGCGGCGCCCCGGTCCGGTTCGCCCTGCACGTCCAGAAGTTCGTGGACGAGCGGCTCACCCCGATCGAGGACGGCGCGGTGGAGTGGCGGGAAGGCGACTCGCCCTGGCTCGGCGTGGCCACGCTGACCATCCCGGCGCAGGACCTGCTCGGTGCGGCGGGCCAGGCCACCCGCGACCGCGTCGACACCCTCGCCTTCAACCCGTGGCACGCCCCGCCGGAGTTCCGGCCGCTCGGCAACCTCAACCGGGCCCGCCGCGCGGTCTACACGGCCAGCGCCCGGGAATGGCAGGCGGGGTAGCCGCTCGCAGGCGGGAGGAGGCTCAGCGGAACCGCCCCCGGTGGAAGAGCAACGGTTCTTCCGGGGCCTCGCCCGTCCCCAGCGCGGTCACCCGGCCGACCACGATCAGGTGGTCGCCGCCCGTGTGGACCGCGTGGACCGTGCAGTCGATCCAGGCGGCGGCGCCGGTCAGCCGGGGGGAGCCGGAGACCGGGGCCGGGTCGTGGGTGACGCCGGCGAACTTGTCCGCGCCGCTCACCGCGAAGGCGCGGCACAGCTCGCCCTGGCCCGCGCCGAGGACGTTGACGCAGAAGACGCCGGCGCGGGCGATGCGCGGCCAGGTGGCCGACGTGCGGGCGACCATGAAGCAGACCAGGGGCGGGTCGAGGGAGAGGGAGGAGAACGACTGGCAGGCGAAGCCTGCCGGTGCGGACTCGCCCTCGGCGGCCGGTGCGGTGATCACGGTCACCCCGGTCGCGAAGGTGCCGAGCACCCGCCGGAACTCCGTCTGGTCGACCGGCGCCCGCTCGTCCGCGCGCACGCACCGCAACTCCGGGCGCGGCAGCGACTCCACGGGGCCCGCCGCGGGGACCGACCTCAGATAACGGACGGCAGCCGCGGCCGCCCCTGCGTGTCCCATCACCTCTTCATTGAAGCTGACGGAACGTCAGATGGGAAGGGTGGTGCGGGCGCCGGCCGACCGCTTCGTAGGCTGCGCACATGGGGTGGAAAAGCGTACGGGGGCGGGGCGGGACGCGGGAGCGGTCCGGCGAGCGGCGGCCGGTCTGGTCCGGCGGTGATCTGAGCACGGCGGTCGCGCTGGCCATGGCCCAGCTGCCGGCGGCCGGACTGCTGGGGTACATCGACCTGTCCGGCCGTGACGACTACGGCGCCGGGAACGGCGGTGTCCTGGGTGGGGCGTTCCTGTTGTTCCTGGCGCCGGTCCTGCTGCCGCTGCTGGGCGTCGCGCAGGCGTTCCTGCTGGCCCTGCCCTCCGTGGTGGCGGCCCGGCTCACGGCCCGGCGCCTGGGCGGCCCTTCCTGGCCGTGGTACCTGGTGGTGCCGGTGGTGCCGGCCGCCTTCTGGAGCGCACTCCTCGCGTCGCTCGGGTCCTGGCCGTTCACCACGACGTTCGCGGTCCTGGCCGGGCTCGGCGCGCTGCCGACGCTCGGCGTCGGCTGGGTCCGGCGGCGCGCCCTGCGGCCGGCGGCCGTCTGGTGGCGGGCCGCCGCCGGCTCGTTCGGGCTGGCCGTTCTCACCCTCGTCGGCGGGGTGCTGGCGTCCGAGGCGGGCATGATCCCGCAGTACGAGCCACCGCGGCTGACCGCCGCCCAGCTGACCGGGGTCTGGCGGGACGGAAGCGGCGCCGAGCTGCGCCTGCGTGCCGACGGCAGCGCGGAGGCCGTCAAGCTGCCCACCGAACCGGCGCCCTTCACGAACGACGACTTCACTGACTATGTCGTGTGCGCGGGACCCGGTACCTGGGCACCCCGGAGGACCTCGCGCGACGGTGTGCTGGTCGAACTGGACGGGGACTGCGGCTGGGACACCCAGTGGTCGGTCGGCGGCACCGAGGACGCGCCCCAGCTCTTCGTGCTCTTCGGCGACCCCGACGCGGGCACCCTGCGCATCCTCGAACGGGCGTAGCGAGGCCGGTCGGCCTCACCGCCCGAGGAACTCGGGATCTCTGCGCTCCACGAAGGCCCGCACGCCTTCCCGGGCGTCACGCGACGTCATGTTGATCTCCTGGGCGGCTGCCTCGGCGGCGAAGGCGGTCGCCCGGTCGGTGTCCAGGGACGTGTTGACCAGCTGCTTGGTCAGCGCCAGGGCACGGGTGGGGCCGGTGGCCAGGCGGACGGCCCAGTCGCGGGCCGTCCTGGCCAGGTCGGCGTCCGGGACGACCCGGTTGACCAGGCCGAGGCGTTCGGCCTCCGGGGCGGAGAGCGCGTCGCCGAAGAACATCAGCTCCTTGGCGCGGTGCGGGCCGATCAGGCGGGGCAGGAGGTAGGCGCCGCCGCCGTCGGGGACCAGTCCGCGTCGTACGAACACCTCGATGAAACGGGCCGATTCGGCGGCCAGCACCAGGTCGCAGGCGAGCGCGAGGTGCACGCCGAGACCGGCGGCGGTGCCGTTGACCGCCGCGATCACCGGCTTCTCGCAGTCGAGGACGGCGGCGACCAGCCGCTGGGCGCCGAGCCGGATGGTGCGGGCCACGTCACCCGGCACGCGTTCGGCCGTACTGCCGCTGCCGCCGCGCAGGTCGGCGCCCGCGCAGAAACCGCGGCCGGTGCCGGTGACGACCACCGCGCCGATCCCGGGGTCCGCGGAGGCCTCGCCGAGGAGGCGGACGACGTGGTCGCGCTGGTCGGGGGTGAGGGCGTTGAGGGCGTCGGGGCGGTCGAGGGTGAGGTGGGCGACCCGCTCCGCCGTCACGTACCGGACGGTGTCCATCAGCGGCACACCGCCAGCGCGTCCAGCGCCACCGCGCCCTGCCCCTGCTCCAGCACCATCAGCGGGTTGATGTCGAGCTCGGCGAGCTGGTCGCCGAGCTCCAGGGCCATCCGCTGGACGCGAAGGATCACTTCCACGAGGGCGTCCAGGTCGGCCGGCGGGCGGCCCCGCACCCCGTCCAGCAGGGCCCGCCCGCGCAGCTCCGCGAGCATGTCCCGGGCCTGGTCCTCACCGAACGGCGGTACGCGCACCGCCGCGTCGTGCAGGACCTCCACCAGGACCCCGCCGAGCCCCACGGTCACGGTCGGCCCGAACAGGTCGTCGTGGGTGACCCCGACGACCATCTCCACGCCCCGCTCCACCATCTGGCAGACCAGCACGCCGTCCAGGGCGACCCCCTCGTAGCGCGCGATGTCGGTCAGGTCGCGGTAGGCGTCCCGGACCTGGCTGGCCGAGGTCAGGCCGATCTTCACCAGGCCCAGGTCGGTCTTGTGGGCGATCTGGCCGCCGGACGCCTTCATCACCACCGGGTAGCCGACCAGCCCGGCCGCGCGGACGGCCGCCGCCGCGCTGGTCACCAGCTGCTCGCGCGGCACCCGGATGCCGTACGCGCGCAGCAGCTGCTTCGCCGCGTGCTCGCTCAGCTGCTGTCCGGGCCGCATCAGCGCGAGCGCCTTGCGGTAGGAGGGGGACGGGGTGCGCGGGGCCTCGTCGAAGGGGGAGCGGTAGTCGCTCACGAAGCGGTGGTGGTCGAGGTGGGCGCGGACGGCGGTGAGGCAGTTGCCGACCGTGCGGAAGGTGGCCACCCGGGAGGAGCCGAGCAGGACCTCGCGGTAGGCGGCCTCGGTGCCGACCGGCGAACCCCACACCACGCACACCAGCTTGTCGGTCGCCTCGGCCGCGTCCACCAGGTCCTGGACGAGCCTGTCGCTGAGCGGCGGGAAGGGGCCGGTGATCGGGCAGACCAGCACCCCGACCTCCGGGTCGGCGAGGATCGCGTCGATGATCTTCCGGCCGCGCCAGTCGCCCACCGGGTGCCCGCCGTTGTCGACCGGGTTGGCCACGCTCAGGTACTCGGGTATCCACTGGTGCAGCTCGGCCTGCCGGGCCGCCGACAGCACCGGCAGCCTCAGCCCCAGGCCGGCGGCCAGGTCGGCGACGTGCGCGCCGGTGCCGCCCGAGATCGAGTAGACGACCACCCCGTCGGCGCGCGGTGCCCGCGCCCGGGCCAGCAGGGCGGCGGTGTCCTGGAGTTCGTCGAGGCCGTCGACGCGGATCACCCCGTACTGGCGCAGCGCCGCGTCCACCACGTCGTCCGCGCCGGTCAGCTTGCCGGTGTGGGAGGCGGCGGTACGGGCGCCGGCCTCGGTGCGGCCCACCTTCACGGCGACCACGGGCACTCCGCGGCGGGCCGCGCGGTCGGCGGCGAGCAGGAAGGCGCGGCCGTCCTTGAGACCCTCGACGTAGCAGGCGATGGCGCCGACCTCGGGGCGCTCGGCGAAGTAGGAGAGGAAGTCGGCGGTCTCCAGGTCGGCCTCGTTGCCGGTCGGCGCCCAGTGCGAGAGCCGGATGCCGAGTTCCTGGGCGGCGAAGACGGGGCGGCCCTGATGCCCCGACTGGGTGATCAGCGCGATCGCAGGTCCTTCCAAATCGTCGCGGAACCGCTCGAAGGCGTTCAGGTTGGTGTTCGGGCCGAGCAGCCGGAGCCCGGAGCGCCGTACGGCCGCCGCAAGGCGGGTCTGGGCCGCGGCCCCCTCCTCGCCGGTCTCCGCGAACCCGGAGGCGAAGGCCACCGCGAACCTCACCTTGGCCTCCGCCAGTTCCTCGATCACCGGCAGCGGATCGGCGACCAGCAGCACGGCGAGGTCGACCTGCTCGGGCAGGTCGGCGACGGAGGCCACGCAGGCGATGCCGAACACCGACGGCCGAACCGGATGCACCGGGTGCACCCGCGCCCCCACCCGCCCCGCCCAGTCGAGCAGTTGCCGGGTGATGCCGGTGTTGGGCCGCCCCTCGGCGTCCGAGGCGCCGATCACGGCCACGGACTCGGGGCGGAAGAACCTGTCCAGATCCGGTACGTCCGCGTACAGCGGCCGTCCGCTGACGTCCAGCACGTCCGCGTCGCCCGCCTCGGCCGCGCGGCCGTGGACGGCGGGCCCGGGACGCTGCTCACCGCAGGCGATGACCCGGGCCCGGCGGGAGTCGGTGGTGAGGGTGCCGTGGGTTGATCCAAGCATCGTTCCGCCCGCTCCTGTGTGACAGCACAATTATCTGACGCAGTGTCAGATTACTGAACTGACGCTGCGTCAGGAACTGCTCTGCACGCAAAGTTGAGGGCCGCAACAGCTCCTCTTCTCAGCCGAGGGCGGCCAGTACCTCCTTCGCCACCCGCTCGCCCGACCGCACCGCACCGTCCATGAAACCGGTCCAGAACGTCGACGTCTCCGTCCCGGCCCAGTGGATCCCGCCCACCGGCTCGCGCAGCGCGGCCCCGTACTCGGTCAGCACCCCGGGCGGCGCGTAGGCCACCGGGCCGCCCCGCGAGAAGCCCTCGTTGTCCCAGCGCTGCAGCACGAAGGAGGTGGGGGATGTGGCCCTGTTCCCGAAGTAGTTGGCGTAGTCGGCCAGTACGGCCGCCCTGACGTCGGCTTCGGCCGCCGCGTCGTACGCCCGCATCTCGTCGGCCTCGATGAACCCCATCAGCGCGCCGTAGGAGCCGTCCGGCGGGGAGTTGTCGAACGTCGAGCGGACCACTCCCGAGTCGCTGACCGCCTGCCCGTTGAGACCGTCGGCCCGCCAGAACGGGGTGTCGTAGACGGCGATGGCCTTGCCGATCGAGCCCATCGGCATCCGCTGGGTGAGCTGGTCGCGGGCGGCGGGCAGGAGGGGGTCGTACGTGATGCGGGCGGCCAGCGGCGGCGGCAGGGCGACCACCACCCGGGTGGCCCTGACGGTGATGCCGTCGGCCGTGACGACGTACGCGCCGGTGGACCTGGCGACCGAGCGCACCGGCGCGCTCAGCACCACCCGGTCGCCGAGGCTTGCGGCCAGCTTGATCGGGACCTGCTGGGAGCCGCCCACGAAACGGGACTCCTGGGCGCCGCCCGCGGTGTCGGTCAGGCGTTCCAGGGTGCCGGCGTTCGACTCGTCGCCGGCGGCGGCGATGTAGGAGAGGACGTAGAGCAGGGAGAGTTCGCGGGGCTGGGCCGAGAAGATCGACGTGCAGGCCAGGTCCAGCAGGAACTTGGCGGAGGGGATGACCGCGTTGGCGTTGAGCCAGCTCTCGAAGGTCTGCTTGTCCCATTCGGCGGCCTTGGCCGCCGTCCACGGCGCGTCCACCGGCACCTGGGCGGCCATGCCGTCCAGCTTCGACTGCACGATCGCCGCGTTGGCGAGCCCCGCCGCGTCCACCGGCGGGACCGAGCCGAGCAGGCCGCTGGTGTCGTACGGGGTGCGCTTGCCGTCCTTGTAGAGGAGGTTGTTCCCCGTGTTGTAGGTGGGGAAGGTGGCCACGCCCAGGGAGTCGGCGAGGGCCTTGACGCGGTTCTGGGTGGGGCCGATGAACTCGCCGCCGCCCTCGGTGAAACCGCCGTTGGCCAGCTTCAGGTTCACCACCCGGCCGCCGACCCGGTCCCGCGCCTCCAGCACGGCCACCGACCTGCCGCCGGCCACCAGGTCACGGGCCGCGGTGAGCCCGGCGATGCCGGCGCCGACGATCGCGACGTCCACGGTCCGGGAGATGACGGCCGTGGCAGCCGTGGCGGTGCCCGCGGAGACGGCGGTGAGGCCGGCGGCGCCGGCGGCGGCCCCGCCGAGGAGGGAGCGGCGGGAGAGCTGGGGAGAGGGCTCGGGGGAAGGCCGGGATGAGAGCTGTCTTTCACGTGCCACGTGCGTCCTCCGTGCTGGGCGAGAGGGGTGGGACCGGAAAGTTGAGCAGGGCTCACATTCTGGTCCCGGGCACGGGCGCGATGCTACCGCCGGTAACAAACAGCGCCCGTCGCATGCGTCACACGGGCAACGGGGTTGATGCGCAGTGAGGTGGGGCTGTCTACGCCGTCGGCTGGCGTTCGGGCCGGGCCTGACGCCGCTGCCGTTGGGCGGCCGTCCTCGCGGCTCTCCTGGCGACCGCCTTCGCGATCTTCTCCGCGTCGATGGCCATCTCGCGGATGTTGCCGCTGATGGGATTGGTGTAGCCGGTGAAGTAGAGGCCGGGCGCGTTCTTCAGGGCGCGGGGGCCGTGGGCGACCGGGCGGCCGCGGTCGTCGAGCACGTCGAGGTGGCCGACCAGGCCCTCCAGGGCGCGGACGTATCCGGTCGCGGCGATCACCGCGTCGGGGGAGACGCGGGTGCCGTCGGCGAGCACGACCCGGCCGTCCTCGAAACCGTCGACGGCGGCCACGATCTCGACCTTCCCCCGGCGCACCGCATCGATGAGCCCGACGTCCAGGATCGGGATGGCGCCCTGCTTCACCCGGCTGTAGAGCCCGCTGTCGGGGCGGGGCAGGCCATGCGCGGCCAGGTCGGGCACGCTGACCTTGGCCATGGTGCGGGCCAGCCGGTCGACGAAGGCGGTCGGGAGCCGTCGTACCAGGACGGAGTTGTACTGGGCCGCCCAGCCGGCGGTGGAGCGGCGCACGATGTGCGGGACCGTGCGGACGGCCAGCCGCACCCGGGAGGCGCCGCCCTCGGTCAGGTCGACGGCGATCTCGGCGCCGGTGTTGCCGCTGCCGACGACGAGGACGTCCCGGCCGGCGAAGGGCTCGGCGTTGCGGTAGGCGCCGGCGTGCAGGAACTCGCCCCCGAAGCCGTCCCGGCCGGGCCAGTCGGGGAGGTGCGGGGTGTGGTTGAAGCCGGTGGCGATCACCACCGCGGAGCCGGTCAGCTCCCGTCCGCCGGAGGCGTGCAGCAGCCAGCCGTCGCCGTCGGGCGAGCGCTCCACGCGGGAGACCTCTACGCCGGTGACGATCTCCAGCTCGTGGTGCTCGGCGTACTTCTCCAGGTAGCGCACCACGTCGTCCCGGGAGACCCAGCGGCCGAAGCGGCGCGGTATCGGCAGCCCGGGGAGCGCGGACAGGCGCCGGGTGGTGTGCAGGTGGAGACGGTCGTAGTGGCGGCGCCAGGACGCGCCGACGCCGTCCGACTTCTCCAGGATCACGGCACGGATGCCCCGGACCCGCAGCGCGTACGCGGCGGCGAGCCCTCCGGGGCCTGCGCCGATGACGTAGACGGGCGAAACGGTGGGGGGAAATGCGGCCATGAGCGGGAGCGTAATCACGCGTCACGTTGATGGGTCTCGGTCAAGACCGGAATTGGTTGCGGATTGATCACACCCGTAGGAAAAGTGAGTGGGGCTTGTGACGCAGCCCACCTCATCTGCCAGAAGCTCTACCGAATCTGTTGTGAGACGGCCGGAGAACGTCGATCAATTTCCCGGGATCTCAGGGGGGACCCACAGGACCACGGAACGTGCGCAGGTTCTGCCCGTCCGGGCCTGGGCCGCGCTTCAGAAACTGACGTAACGTCAGATGCATGGACGCGACGAGTACGGACGCGAGGAGTTCCGACGGCGGCTCCGACGCCGGCCCCGAGGGCATACGCGGCGAGCGCCCGCGATACGACCGCCCCGAACCGGACGCCTTCACCCGGCCCTACTGGGAGGCGGCGGCCGAGGGCCGGCTGCTGCTCCGCCGCTGCGGCTCCTGCGGCCGGGCCCACCACTACCCCCGCGAGTTCTGCCCGCACTGCTGGAGCGAGGACGTCACCTGGGAACGGGCGGTTGGCCGCGCGACCCTGTACACCTGGTCCGTCGTCCACCGCAACGACCTCCCGCCCTTCGGTGACCGCGTCCCGTACGTGCCCGCCGTGGTCGACCTCGCCGAGGGCCCGCGCATGATGACGGAACTGGTGGACGCCGACCCGGAGACCCTGCGGGCCGGGCTGGACCTGGAGGTCGCCTTCCGGGAGGGAACGCCGGTGTTCCGCCCGGTGCCGGTGCCGGTGCCGGCGGCGCGGCGCTGAGGCCGCGGGCAAGACCGGAGCGGCCCGGGTCGGGCCGGGGAACCCGCTGGGCCCGTGTCTGGTGCACGGGTTTCAATGGCCCCATGGCCCTCACCGACGAACAGTCCGCCGTCCCCCGCCCCGAAGCCACCCCGCACGGTCACGGCCTGCGGCTCGACCGCTGGGACCCGGAGGCGGAGGCGCAGGTCGAGGCGTGGCTGCGGTCCCGTACCGACCCGGACTTCCGTCGCTGGAACACTCCGCTCACCGAGGTGAGCGACCTCGCGGGTGCTCGTGCCGCCCTGGCCGCGCAGCGGAAGCAGGCGGCGGACGGCACCTGTGCGCCGTTCCGGATCACGGACGCGGAGAGCGGCGCGACCCTTGGTCACGTCGGCGTGAACATGATCGACCACACGTTCCGGACCGCCCGGGTCGGCTACTGGGTCCTGCCCGAGGCGCGGGGCCGTCGGGTCGCCACCCGCGCGCTGGCCCTGGCGACGGACTGGGCCTTCACCGCACTGGGCCTGCACCGCCTGGAACTGGGCCACGCCCTCGGCCATGACGCGTCCTGCCGGATCGCCCTGACGTGCGGCTACGGCTACGAAGGGACGCTCCGCGGCGCCATGTTCGAGGCGGGCCGGCAGGACGCCTTCCGGGACGTGCACCTGCACGGCCGCCTGGCCACGGACCCGAGCCCGGACCTGGACCGGGTCCCGGCGGGGGACTGAGCCGGATCGAGCAAGCGGGATCGGGCAAGCGGGATCGGGCAAGCGGGATTGAGCAAGCCGGGTCGAGCAGGCCGGTCGATCAGGCGGGATGGACCAAGCGGGATTAATTCGGGTGCGAGGTCCGGCGGTCCGCCGGGACCATCGACCATGACTTCACAACCTCAGAACTCCGACTGGCACTTCACCGACGACGTCGACGAATTCCTCGCCCTCGCCCGTGACTTCCTCCACTCCCGCCCGGACCTGTACACCGTCCACCTCTCGGTGACCGCGCAGCTCCGGCGGCGAGGTCCGCGGACGTACGGCGGCGACCCACCGTTCCTCGGTGTCCTGACCCGCGGCGACGGCGGTGTGGCCGCGACCCTGCTCCACACGCCCCCCTACGCCCTGAACGTGACTCGCCTCGCCGCCGCCGAGGCCGAGACGCTGGCCGAGCGCCTCCTCGCCCTCGGCCACCCGGTGTCCGAAATCTGCGCCGACGGCACCACGGCGGCGGCGTTCGCGGCGGCCTGGGAACGGCGGACGGGGGTGCCGGGAAAGCTGCACGAGCTGCAACGCCTGTACCGGCTGGCCGAGTTGACGCCCCCCGTGCCGGCGCCGGAGGGGCGGCCGAGGGTGGCCGAGGCGTCCGACCGGGACCTGCTGATCCGCTGGTACGAGGGGTTCGTCGCCGACGCGGGCCTGCGGGCCGGCGGGGATGCCGGGCAGTGGGCGGACTTCCGGCTCTCGTACGGCGGCGTCACCCTCTGGGAGACCCCCGACGGCACCCCCGTCTCCTTGGCCGGCCTGACCCCGGAGGTCGCCGGCCAGGTCCGGGTCGCGCCGGTCTACACCCCGCCGGAACTGCGCGGCCGCGGGTACGCCGGGGCGGTGACCGCGGAGGTGAGCCGGGCGGCGCTGGCCGCGGGGGCCGCTGAGGTGCTGCTCTTCACGGACCTCGCGAATCCCACGAGCAACGCGCTCTACCAGCGCATCGGCTACCGGGAGGTGGCCGACTGGGCGGTGTACGAGTTCGGGGCCTGACGTCCGTCGTCCGCGGCGCCGCCGGACCGTCGCTCGGACAGGTCCGGGGACGGGGCTTCGGAGCGCTGTACTTGCGAGGGCATTCGGGGAGGCACACGCTGGGAGCAAGGCATGCCGACCACCGTTTGGACCGAGCGCGGACGGGCGCGGAGCCCGTGGGATTCCGTCGCCCGCGCAGGGAGCGGGTGCCCGATGAGGCTTGTCGTCGATCTCAACCGGTGCCAGGGATTCGCGCAGTGCGTCTTTCTCGCCCCGGACGTCTTCGCCCTGCACGGCGAGGAGGCGCTGCTGTTCTCCCCTCGCTTCGACGAGGAGCACCGGGACCGGGTGGAGAAGGCCGTCGCGGCCTGTCCCGTCCAGGCCATCCTGGTCGACTACTCCGACGAGCCGACGAAGCGGGTGGAGTCCCATGTCGGCTGACACGGACGTCGAGGTCCTGCGGCGTCAGGGCGCGCGAGCAGGGCTTCACCGGATCGCTGACGATGATCGGCGACGAGCCGTACGAGCCCTACGACCGGCCGCCGCTGTCCAAGCAGGCGCTGCTGGGGCGGGCCCGGCCGGAGGACACCGCGCTGCCGCGGCGCCGTGACATCGACGCCGAGTGGCGGCTGGGCGTCGCCGCCGAGGAGCTGGACCGGGACACCGGGCAGGTGGTCCTGGCGAACGGCGACCGAGTCGCCTACGACCGGCTGCTGATCACCACCGGGACCCGGGCGCGGCCCTGGTTCCACCCGGACGAGGCCGCGCTGGACGGGGTGTTCGTGCTGCGTACCCGGGACGACTCCGCGCGTCTGACCCGGAAGCTGGCCGGAGGCGTGTCGCGGGTGCTGGTGATCGGCGCCGGTTTCACGGGGTCCGAGGTCGTCTCCGCCTGCCGGGAGCTGGGCCTGGACGTGACGGTCGCCGAACGCGGTCCGGCACCGCTGGTGGGCGCGCTCGGCGGGGTGATCGGCTCGGTCGCGGAGCGGATGCAGCGCAAGCACGGCGTCGACCTGCGCTGCGGGATCAGTGTCACCGCCCTGGAGGGCGACGACGTGGGGCGGCTCAAGCGGGCCCATCTGTCCGACGGTTCGACGGTCGACGTGGAGGTGGCGGTCGTCTCGCTCGGTGCCATGCGGAACACGGACTGGCTCGCCGGTTCGGGACTGGCCGCGGGTCCCCGGGGGATCGCGTGCGACGCCGGGTGCCGGGTGTTCGACGTCAACGGCATCGTCACCGACGACATCTACGCCGCCGGTGACGTGGCACGCAGCCCGCACCCGCTGTTCGACTACCAGTTCCTGGCGTTGGAGCACTGGGGGAACGCGGTCGAGCAGGCCGAGATCGCCGCGCACAACATGATCTGCGCGAGCCCGGAGCGCCGTCCGCACCTGTGGCTGCCGATGTTCTGGTCCTCCCAGTTCGGCGTCAACATCAAGTCGGTGGGTGTGCCCTCGCTGGGCGACCAGCTGGTCGTCGCACAGGGGACCCTCGCCGAGGAGCGGTTCGTCGCGGTGTACGGGTACCGCGGCCGTTGCATCGCCGCGGTGGCCTTCGACGGCGCCAAGTGGCTGGGGTTCTACGAGCAGCAGATCGCGTCCGGCGCGCCCTTCCCGCCGGATTACCGCACGGTCGACCGCCGGACCGAGATGCTGCAGCCGGTCGACCCCGCCTTCCCCGATCCGCACCTGCCCACCCATGGGGCCACCGTCACGCTGACGGGGCACTCGCCGAGCGAACGGCGGGTCGAGTTCGTCCCGTCGCACGCCTGAGCACCGGCCCGGTACCGCCCGGAGCCCCGAGGAGACGCCATGACGCCCGACCCCATCTCCGCGCAGATCGTCGACTACGCCAACCGGGCCGATCCGTACCCGCTCTACGCGGAGCTGCGCAAGACACCGGTGCGGCGCGAGGACGACGGCACCTACCTGGTCAGCACCTACCACGAGGTGCGGAGCCTGGCGAACGACCCGCGGCTGAGCAACGACACGAGCAACCGGCCGCCCGGGTACGCGCGCACCGGGCAGCCGGCGGAGGAGACCGGTCTGCCGCCCAGTTTCATCTTCACCGACCCGCCCGTGCACGACCGGCTGCGCGACACCATCAACCGGCCCTTCGGTCCACCGCACAGCCCCAGATTCCTCGACGGCCTGCGCGGCGAGCTGGCCACGGTGGTCAGCGGGCTGCTGGACGCCTTCGAGGGCAAGGACCAGGTCGACATCGTCGAGGACTTCTCCTACCCCCTCCCCGTCACCGCGATCTGCCGGGTCCTCGGCGTGCCGCGCGAGGACGAACCGCGCTTCCACGGCTGGGCCGACGCCCTGGCGTCGTCACTCGATCCCGCCGCCGGCGGCGCCGGCCAGGAGGAGGCACAGCGGGCCCGCCAGGAGCTGGGCGCCTACCTGAACGACCTGATCGAGACCAAACGCCGCAACCCCGGCCCCGGGATACTCAGCGCGCTCTCCCACGAGATGACAGCGGCGGACCTGGAGGCCACCGCGGTGCTGCTCCTGGTCGCCGGCCACGAGACCACCGTCAACGCGATCACCAACACGACCCTCACCCTGCTGCGCCACCCGGATGTCCTCGAACGGCTCCGGGGGGAGCCGGAGCTGGCCGTCCCGCTCATCGAGGAAGTGCTGCGCTACGAGCCCCCGGTCCAGTTCATACCGTTCACGACCGCCCTGGCCGACATCGACGTCGCCGGCACGACCATCCCCAAGGGCTCGCCGGTCTGGCTCATGCTGGCCGCGGCCAATCGCGACCCCGTGCGCTTCCACGACCCCGACCGGTTCGATCCCGACCGCAAGGACAACGAGCACCTGGGCTTCTACACCGGCATCCACTACTGCTTCGGCGCCCCGCTCGCCCGGATCGAACTCCACGCGGCCGTGCCCGAGCTGTTCAGGCGGGTCAGGTTCACCGGGCTCGTCGAGGACCCGCCGCCGTACCGGGCCAACGCGGTGCTGCGCGGCCCCCGGCACCTTCCGGTGGCCATCGAGGGTCTCACCGCCTGAGGTGTGCGCTCATGGCCACAGCAGGTGCTTGCGCCACCTGCCGTCCCCCGCCGGGACGTAGCGGAGCCGGACGTGCCGGCGGTCCGGGTCGCCCTGGAAGAACTCCGCCTCCTGCGGGCGCAGACGGTAGAGGGTCCAGGTCGGGGAGGGCGCGGCCGGGTCGGCGCGGGCGCGTTCCCAGGCCGCCTCCGACTCCTCGCGCAGTTCCTCCAGCGAGGACAGGAACCCGCTCTGGCGGCCGGTGAGTGCCGCCGCCAGGGCGCCCGTCGAGCGGGCGTGCAGGTCGGCCTGGCTCTCCTCCGAGGGCGCCGCGGTGACGGGGCCGCGGAGCCGGACCTGGCGGCCCAGCACCGGCCAGTAGAAGGCGAGGGCCGCGTACGGGCGGGCGCTCAGCTGGTGCCCCTTGCGGCTGGTCGCGTGCGAGGCGAAGGACCAGCCGTCCGCGTCCGCGCCGTGCAGCATCACGATCCGGACGTCCGGGCGGCCCTCGTCGTCCGACGTCGCCAGCGACACGGTGTGCGGCTCCGGCTGGCCGGCCGCCACCGCCTCCGCGAACCAGGCGGTGAACAGCGGGAGCGGGGCGTCGGGTGCCGACTCGGGGTCGAACGGCCGTAGCTCCGTGGTCCCGGGCGACCAGACGCGGAGCGACTTCAGGAGCGCGTGAAGATCCGTTGCTGCCATGTGCCGAGTATCACTCGGTACCTCCCGCACCCGCGCCATCAGCCACCTCGCGCGGCGGTCCGGGGGCCCTGCGGCCAAGCCCCGGGGCACAACCGGGCGAACCGCTGCGCACACCTGTGCCCCGGCCCCACACTGTCCGGCATGAGGGGACCGAAGACCGTCAAAGTGGCCGTACGCCACGTAAACGGTGATGCCGGGCGGCGCAGGACACGGGCCGTCACCTGGGCCGCGCGCGACTTCCGGCTGGTGCGGCCGGCCGAGGGCCGGGACCGGGTCGAGCTGGAGTGTCCCGTCTGTACGGCGGCCGTCCTCGCCGAGGTCGCGGACCACGCGCGCACCCGGCGGGTGCGGAGCGTCTGGGCGGCCGTGTCGGCGCTGTCCCTCCTCGTGTCCGTCGCCGCGCTGGGCTACGCCGTCCACGAGGCGGGCAGGGCGCTGCCGGCCCTCATCTCGGCCGGCGTGTGCGTCGCGGTCGTCGGGCTCGTCGTGGCGCTCACGGCGTGGCTGCGCGGCCGTCACCACATCGGCGTCGTGCTGCTCGACGGTCCCGCGCCGCGCCGCGGCCACCGGATCGTGCCGGTACGCGGTTGAGCGTTGCGCGGGTCGGGCTGTTCGTCCACGCGGGTCCGTGGGGCCGGCCGCGTGGTTCCTCGCGCACCTTCGGGGCGCCGTCCGTCAGTGTCGGGAGAACTGCACCCCGGTCCGCTGCGCGACGTCCGGGCGTACGGCGAGGGCCGGCACGGTGAGTTGCTCGCCGTAGATGTCGGTGAGGCGGATCTCGCCGCCGCAGCCGGTGCCGTGTTCGGAGAGGAAGTAGTTGTACCCGGTGCGGGTCAGCGCCAGCCAGCCGCCGCCGGTGCGGACCTCCAGGCGGGCCAGCGGGTTGCGGTGGCCGATCGCCTGGATGCCGCACCAGTACCGGCTGGAACCGGTCTTGTAGCGGATCGAGACGGTGTCGGGGACGGCCGGGCTCAGCAGGCTCCAGGTGATCGCGATCCGGCCCGCCGAGAGCGGCGCGAGCTTGGCGAACGCCTGTCGGCTGAGGTCGAGTTGGCCGACCGCGCAAGGGGCCGGGCACTCGTTGGTGATCCGTACGGTGACGGACGTACCGCTCGCCGTGCGGACGGCGACGTACGCGCCGCAGGCCTTCGCCGTCTCGTAGTCCGCGGTGTTCATCGCCGCGGTCAGCACGTCGGAGGTCGGGCCGAAGGAGCAGGCGCCGTCGCCGTTGCCGGCGTCGTAGGAGGTGGCGACGCCCCGGTAGGCGGCGCCGGGGCGGATCCGGCCGGCCGCGGGGGCGGTGGTGGTACGGGTGGCGCCGTTCGCCGCCGCGTGGGAAGGGGTTCCGGACGCCGCCGCCGAGGGCTTCGGCGACGCCGGTGGCCGCCTGCTCCCGGTGGGGGCCGGTGACGGCGTGGACGGTTTCGGTGACGGTCTCTTCGGGGCCGCCGCCGCGCTCGTCACGGCTTCGGACGCGGGCCCGGACGCCGCCCGGTCCTGTCCGGTGACACCGGCCGCGGCACCGGGCCGGAAGGCCACGACCAGGGTGACGACGAGGGCGACGGCGGCCACGGCGGCGACCGCGAGCAACGGGCCGCGGACCGGGCGCCACCCGAAGTCCTGGTCCGGCTTCGGCCGCGTGCGGCGGCGGTGTGAGGAGGAGGCCACGGAGGGATCCTTACGCGGTTCGGCGGTGCATGTCCTTCGAACGACTCGAAGCTTCCGGTACAGCGGTTGCCGCCGGAGCCGGAAAGGTTGCCGCCGCTCGTCGGGAAACATGTCCTCCCGCTCACCCCCGCCCCAGCACCACCGTCCCCGAGGAGCAGAACCAGCCCCCCGTCCCCGACGCCACCCCCAACTCCGGCAGCCCCCCGTCCGCCCGCCGCACCTGCCGCCGCCCGGCCTCGCCGCGCAGTTGCCGTACCGCCTCCACCAGGAGGAACAGGCCGCGCATGCCGGGGTGCTGGGCCGACAGGCCGCCGCCGTCCGTGTTCACCGGAAGCTCTCCGCCCGCGACCCGCAGCCGTCCCTTCTCCACGAACGCCCCACCCTCGCCCTTCGCGCAGAAGCCGAGGTCCTCCAGCGTGACGAGGGTCATGTAGGTGAACGCGTCGTAGATCTCGGCGAAGTCGATGTCGGAGGGCGTGACTCCGGCCCGGCGGAAGGCCAGTCGCCCGCTCACCGCCGCCGGGGAGACCGTGAAGTCCGCCCACTCCGACATGGTGGCGTGGGAGAGGGACTCGCCCGTGCCGAGGACCCACACCGGGGCGGTCCTGCAGTCCGGTACGTACTCCTCGGCCGCCAGCAGGACCGCCGCGCCGCCGTCCGAGCGGATGCAGCAGTGCAGCTTGGTGAAGGGGTCGGCGATCATCGGTCCCGACAGGACCTCGTCGACGGTGATCGGGGCGCGGAACATCGCGTCCGGGTTGAGCGCCGCGTTGGCCCGTGCCTGGACCGCGATCTCGGCCAACTGCTCGACGGTGGTGCCGTGTTCGATCATGTGGCGGCGGGCGGCCATCGCGTACTTGGCGATCAGGGTGTGGCCGTAGGGGACCTCGAACTGCAGGGGGCCGCGGGCGCCGAAGGACAGGTTCCCGGTGCGCCGCCCCGCCCTGATGTCGGCGCGGGCCGTAGAGCCGTACACGAGCAGGACCGCGTTGGCGTGGCCCGCGGCGATCGCGTCCGCCGCGTGGGCGGCCATGACCTCCCAGGTCGAGCCGCCGACGGAGGTGGAGTCGGCCCAGGTGGGGTGCAGGCCCAGGTACTCGGCCACCTCCACGGGTGCCAGGGTGCCCAGCCCGGCGGACGCGAATCCGTCCACCACCGCACGGCCGAGGCCGGCGTCGGCCAGCGCGCGGCGGGCCGCCTGGGCGTGCAGGGCGTAGGGGGTGGCTTCGTCCACCCGGCCGCAGTCGGACAGCGCCACGCCGACCACGGCGACCTTGCGGGGGCCAGTCATGAATCTGACGGTACATCAGATCCCTGCGGCTCCGCCCCTGTGCATCCGCATCCGCCACCCCTAACATGACGGACCGTCAGATCGTCAGGAGGTCCGGCCATGGACGCCCGCTTCACCGACGAGCAGGACGAGATCCGGCGCGCCCTGCGTGAACTGCTCCACAAGCGCTGCGGCCCGCAGGACGTGCGGGCCGCCGTCGACAGGCCCGAGGGGTACGACCCCGGCCTGTGGACCGCCCTCGGCGAACAGCTCGGCCTGCCCGGCCTCGCCCTCCCCGAGGCGTACGGCGGCACGGGTTGCACGAGCACCGAAGTCGTCCTCGCCGCGGAGGAGTTGGGGCGGGTGCTGGCCCCCACCCCGTTCCTCGCCACGGCCGTGCTCGCGGCCCCGCTGCTGCTCGCCCTCGGCACCGGGGCCCAGCGCGCCGCACTGCTCCCGAGGATCGCCGACGGCAGCCTCACCGCCGCCCTCGCCGTCCCCGGCACCCGGCTCGGCACCGCCCTCGCGCTCACCGGTCCCCTCGACGGCGACTGGGCGGGCGGCGGGCGGGCCGGCGGTGTCCAGGCACGGCACCGGGGGGACCGGTGGCGGCTCTACGGCGAGGCCGACCAGGTGCTGGACGGGCACAGTGCCGGGCTGCTCCTCGTCCCCGCGCACACCGGGGGGTACGCCCGCTCGCGCGTCCTGCTCTTCCTGGTGGCGGGAGACGCAGACGGGGTCGTACGGACCCGGCGGACCACCCTCGACGCCACGCGCGGTCAGGCGTGCGTGCACCTGCGTGACGTGCCGGCCGAGTTGGTCGGGGCGGACGAGGAGTCCGACATCCAGCCGGCCCTCGCCGCCCTCGGCGACACCGTGGCCGCCGTGCTCGCGGCCGAGGCGGTGGGGGCCGCCGACCGGGCGCTGGAACGGACCGTGGAGTACGTGAAGCAGCGCGAGCAGTTCGGGCGGGCCATCGGGTCCTTCCAGGCGGTCAAGCACCGGCTGGCCGACGTGTACGTGGCGGTGCGGGCGGCCCGGTCGGCGGCCTACTACGCGGCCTGGGCGACGGCGCACGGGGAACCGGTCGGCGCGCTGGCGCTCGCCCAGGCGCTGGAGGCGCTGCGCACCGCCGCGGGGGAGGGCATCCAGCTGCACGGGGGGATCGGGTTCACCTGGGAGCACGAGGCGCACCTGTACTTCAAGCGGGGCGCCGGGGACGAGCTGCTGTTCGGGCCGGGGCACCGGCTGCGCGCGCACGCGGCCGAGGCGGCCGGGCTGTTCACGGGGCGGGAGGTGGCGGTGTGATCGGCGAGCGGCTGGTGCAGAGGGTGTCCGCGACCCGGGGGTTCGCCAGGGTGGCCCCGCATGTGATCCCGGCCCTGGACCGGGCCGTGCACCGGCTGAGCGGCGGCCGGATGCTGCTCAGCGACCGGATGCTGCCCGGGGTGATCCTCACCTCCACGGGTGCGCGCAGCGGACAGCCGCGCCGGACGCCCCTGGCCTGCATGCCCTCGGGCGACGGCTGGTTCCTCGTCGGTTCCAACTTCGGCCGCGCCGGTCACCCCGCCTGGACCTACAACCTCCTCCGCCGCCCCGACGCCGAGATCAGCTGGAAGGGCCGCGACATCCCGGTCACCGCCCGGTTGCTGGACGGGCCGGAACGGGCGGACGCCTGGCACCGGCTCCTGGACTTCTGGCCGCCGTACGCCGCCTACCAGCACCGGGTGGACCGGCAGATCCGCATCTTCCACCTGACCCGCCGGTAGGACACCCCGCATCCCCGCCGACTGCCGACTGCGGCGCCGCCGTGGCTTGTCGCGCAGTTCCGGCGCGCTCCCAAAGGGGCGCTGCACCAGCGCCCCTTCTTCTGGGGGCGCGGGGAACCGCGCGATCAGCCCCCACGCACCGGCAGCCGAACTGCTGCCGGACCGTTGCCGTGGAAAGAGGCGGTGGGCCGATCGCCCGTCAGGGGCGCGGGGAACTGCGCGATCAGCCCCCACGCACCGGCAGCCGAACTGCTGCCGGACCGTTGCCGTGGAAAGAGGCGGTGGGCCGATCGCCCGTCAGGGGCGCGGGGAACTGCGCGACAAGCCCCCACCGGCCCGCGGCCGAGGGCGTACGGCCGTCCGTGTTCACGTCGGGTGTTCCGCGGAGCGGCACACGTGGTGCCGTCGTGCGTGACCGGACGCTGGAACGGCGCGTTGAGCATTCCCGCCTCCGAAAGGCCGACGAATGACCACACGTGAACCGCTCGCGTCCCGGCGTCCCACCGGCTCCTCCGCCCGCCGGCTGCGGCTCGCGGCCTGCCTCGCGAGCGCCGTGACGGTGACGGTGTCCGCGCTCGCCGCGCAGCCGGCCGGCGCCGAGAACGGCGGTCGGGCGTCCGGGCCCGGCTGCGCCGACCTCGCGCGGACGGTGCTCGCCGACTCCCACGTCAAGAGCATCAGCTCCGAGGTCGTACCCGCCTCCGGGACGCTCCCGGCGTACTGCCGGGTCGACCTCGTGCCCACCCGGGCCATCAACGTCCGCGTCACCCTCCCGCTCAGCACCGCCGACGCCGGCGCCGGCGGCACCTACACGGGCGCCTGGAACGGCCGCGTCCTCAACATGGGCGGCGGCGGCTACGCCGGCGACCTCGGCGACCTCGGCGTGGCGGTCCAGCGCGGCGAGGTCGGCTCGGTCACCGACACCGGCCACAGCTCCGCCTGGTGCGACGCGACCGACCCGAGAACCGGCGAGGCCAACGCCCAGCCCGGCTGCGGTGAGGCCGGCGGCGGCTTCGTGCTGTCCCCCTCGGGCAGGCTGAACACCGGGCAGATCGACGACTTCATCGACCGCAGCCTGCACGAGCAGACGGTCTGGGCGCTCTTCCTCGCGAAGACCTACTACGGCCGGGCCGCCCAGCGGAACTACTGGGCCGGCGGCTCCACCGGCGGTCGGCAGGGCTGGCAGATGGCCCAGAAGTACGGCGACGAGTACGACGGCTTCCTGATCGGCTACCCGGCGGTCAACTGGAACCGGTTCATCATCGGCGAGGCCTGGCCCGCGGTCGTCGTCAACGAACTGCTCGGCCCCGCCGGTCTGTCACCCGCCAAGAGCGACGCCGCGAACGCCGCCGCCGTCGCCGCCTGCGACCCCGAGGACGGCGTCACCGACGGGGTCGTCGCCGACCCCCGCCGCTGCACCTTCGACGCCCGCGAGGTCAAGGGCCTCACCGCCACGGAGGCCGAGGCGGTCGACCTCGTCTGGGACGGCCCGCGCGACGCCGACGGCAACCGGCTGTGGGGCGGCATCACCCGCGGCACCACCTTCTCGGTCCTGCTGCCCGGCGGGAACACCATGAGCCCGCTGATCGAGACCTACGTCCGCAACTGGCTGGAGCAGGACCCGGACTACGACTGGCGCAAGAACCTGACCATGGAGAACTTCCCGCGGTTCTTCGAGGCGTCCTACCGCAAGTTCGAGAAGACCGCCGCCACCGACAGCACCGACCTGTCCAAGGTCCGGAAGAACAACGGCAAGATCCTCTACTACGCGGGGACCAACGACCCTCTGATCGTGCCGTTCACCTCCTACAACTACCAGCAGCGCCTGTTCGAGCGTTACGGCGTCCAGGGCACCCGCTCCTTCGTCCGCACCTTCTACTTCCCGGGCGTCGGCCACACCGAGCCGGACCTCGCCGGCACCACCGACGTGCCGTCGCGGCTCCTGGACGCCCTGGAGGCGTGGACCGAACACGGCAGCGCCCCCGAGTCCTTCGGCCAGAAGGGCCCCGTCCCGGGCACCGGGCGTACGGTCTGCGCCTACCCGGACACCGCCGGCGCCCCCGGCGCGGACGCCTCCTGCACGACCCGGACGAGCGTGCCGGCCGACCTGGCCGCCCAGTCGACCACCGTCCTCGACCGCCGTTGAGAAGTCGGGGGAGCGGCTAGTGCCGCAACAGGCAACGTTCGCCCCGTCACGACGCCCGGCACGCACTCTCGCCGCACCGGACGGAAGCCCAAGTACGTCCAGTACGAGGACTTCCGGCCGGCACGCCGAGAGCACGCACCGGACGCCGCTCCTTGACGGGCAAACGTTGCCTGCCGCGGCACTAGAACAGCCGCTCCCCCAGCAGCAGCGCCCCGATGCCCAGCATCGCCGCCCCCGAGGTGCGGGTCACCGCGCGGGCGGCCCGGGGGCGGGCGGCGAGCAGGGCGCGGGAGAGGGCGCCGACGGCCAGGTAGACGGCGGCGCAGGCGGCCATGTGCAGGGCGCCGAGGACGGCGGTCTGGGCGGCCACCGGGAGGTGGGCGCCCGTCGTGACCAGGAACTGGGGGAGCACCGAGAGGTAGAGCAGCAGCGCCTTCGGGTTCAGGCCGCTGATCGCGGCGCCCCGCCGGAAGCCCTGCGGCCCGGCCCCCGCCCCGCCCGCGCCCTCGGCCTCCCGCGGGACCGTCGGGCGGCGCAGCACGCCCCAGCCCAGCCACAGCAGGTATCCGGCGCCGGCCACGGTCAGGGCCGTGAGCAGCCGCGGCGACCGGGCGACCAGCACCGCGAGCCCCGCGACCGCCAGCGCGGTGTGCAGCGCGTACCCGGCGATCAGGCCCGCCACCGCCCGCGGCACCGAGCGGCCGCGCACCCCCGCGGAGATCACGTACGCCCAGTCGGCGCCCGGCACGCAGACCAGCAGCAGGTCGACGGCGAGGAAGGAGAGCAGGAGTCCGGTGTCCATGGAAGGGACATTAGGAGCGATTGTCCCGAAAGTGTTTCCGAAATTTGCTCGCGAGTGCGGGTTCCGGGGGAGAATCTTGCCCATGGACGACGTGGACCGGAAAATCCTTGCCGAGCTTCAGCAGGACGGGCGGCTGACCGTGACCGAGCTGGCCGGGCGGGTGCGGCTGAGCGTCTCGCCGTGTCACCGGCGGCTGCGCGAGCTGGAGCGGTCGGGGGCGATCAGCGGGTACCGGGCGGTGGTGGACCCGGCTGCCGTGGGGCTCACCTTCGAGGCGCTGGTCTTCGTCTCCATGCGGCAGGAGGACCGGGACACGGTCGCCGACTTCGAGCGGGCGCTCGCGGAGATCCCCCATGTGCTGGACGCGCAGCGGCTGTTCGGCGAGCCCGACTACCTGCTGCGGGTGGCCACCGCCGACCTCGCCGCCTTCCAGCGGCTCTACGACGAGCGGCTCGCGACCCTGCCGGGCGTGCAGCGCCTGACCTCGACGCTGGTGATGAAGCACGTGGTGCGGGACCGGCCGTTGCCGGCTTAGGGCGGCAGGCGGTGGTTCCCCGCTGCACGGGAACCACCGCCTGCCAGACAGGACCCAGGGCGCGACTACTTCGTGGGCTTCTTCCCGGTCACGCCCAGATGCACCAACAGCGCGAGGTTCGGCTTGAGTTCGGCCTGCTTCACGCCCCAGGTCTGGAAACCCTTCTGGTGCGCGGCGACGGCCGCGAGCATGGCGACCAGCGAACCGGCCACCGCGGCCGGGTTCACGTCCTTGTCGACCCTGCCCTTGGACTGCAACTCCGTGATGGAGTCGGTCAGGGAGTTGTTCACCGAGTTCAGGATCTTCATACGGATCTTGTAGAACCGTTTGTCCCCCTCGGCCGCCCCGAGGTCGACCACGCGCAAAATCGCGTCGTTCTTGCGCCAGAACTCCAGGAAACCGTCCACGAGTTCCTGCGCGGTCACCCAGCCGGCCTTGCCGACCCAGGAGCGTCCGGCCAGCAGCTCGGTCAACTGGCCGCCCTCGGTGGCCATTTGCTCGGCGATCTCCAGGACGGCGCCTTCGACGTCCGGGAAGTACTGGTAGAAGGTCGCGGGCGAAGTGCCCGCTTTCCGGGCGACATCGATGACCTTGACGTCCCGGTAAGGGGAGGAGCTGAGCATCTCGCTGAGGCAGTCGAGCAGCTTCTGCCGGGTCGCCTGCCCACGCCGGCCGGCCACGCGGCCGTCGACGGTACGCACTTGTCCTGTCATGCCGTCAGCTTACCGAGGGGCGATCGGAGCGCGATTCGGCCGACTGCAAATGGGGTGCGCGGGTGTATAGGGGCCGGTGCGGCTGGTCTGCGCGGTGCGGGCCGGGCGGTTACTTTGACGACATGGCCGAAAACTGGGCATCCGGAAACGCGGCGGGATACGCGGAGGGCGTCCCCTGCTGGGTGGACGTGCAGCTTCCCGACGTCGAGGCGGGCAAGCGGTTCTACGGCGCGCTCTTCGGGTGGACCTTCGAGGACGCGGGACCGGGGGCCGTGTGGGCCCGCCTGGACGGCGCGGCCGTCGCCCGGCTGGCCCGGAAGCGGGACGGCCGGATGCCCACCGTCTGGACGGTGTACTTCGCGGCCCCGGACATCCGGGACCTCGCCCGCCGTGTCGTCGCCGCCGGCGGGCAGATCGTCAACGACCCCGTCCCCGTCCGCGACCTCGGCACCGCCGCCCTCGCCGCCGACCCCACGGGCGCCGTCTTCGGCCTCTGGCAGGCCGCGGGCCACCCCGGTTTCGGCGTCCGGCACGCCCCCGGCAGCTTCGCCTGGGCGCAGCTCTACACCAGCGACCTCGAAGCGGCCAATGTCTTCTACGGCCGGCTCTTCACCGCCGCCCTCTTCGGCGCCGACGCGAGGCCGGACTTCGGCCGCGCCCCGGTGACCGAGGTGTTCGCGGCCGGGATGCCGTCCCAGTTCCTCGTCCACTTCCGCACCGGGGACGTGGCGGCCGCGGCCCGGGCCGTGCAGCAGCTGGGCGGCCGGGTCCGGACGCCGCCCTTCGAGACGTCGTACGGAAAAGTGGCCGTCGTGACCGACAATCAAGGGGCGTTCTTCGCGCTGCTGGAACGCTGAGGCCGGAAACAGCCGGGTCTCGGCGGATAAATGTCTCACTTTGTCATGAGACACCCCGATTCGTCGCCGGGTTCGCAACCTGTGCCCGGGCCAGGAAGAATCGGGGTGCGTGCCGCCACGGCGGTGCGGTGGTGAGACGCTGCACGGGGTCGCGTACATATGTGGGTGGACGGGGCCCGTACGGGGAGGTGGCAGGCAAGTGGTGGATCAGCTGACGCAGCACGATCCGCGGCGGATCGGGCCGTTCGAGGTGCTGGGACGGCTGGGGGCCGGCGGCATGGGGCTGGTCTATCTGGCGCGCTCGGCGTCCGGGCGACGCGTGGCGATCAAGACGGTACGGACCGAGCTCGCCGAGGACCAGCTGTTCCGGGTCCGCTTCACCCGCGAGGTGGAGGCGGCCCGCGCGGTCTCCGGCTTCTACACGGCCGCCGTCGTCGACGCCGACCCGCGCGCCGCGGTGCCGTGGCTGGCGACCGCGTACGTGCCGGCGCCCTCCCTCGAAGAGATAGTGAACGACTGCGGGCCGCTCCCGGCCCAGGCGGTCCGCTGGCTCGCCGCGGGTGTCGCCGAGGCACTCCAGTCGATCCACGGCGCCGGCCTTGTCCACCGCGACCTCAAGCCGTCCAACGTCCTCGTCGTCGAGGACGGCCCCCGGGTCATCGACTTCGGCATCGCCTCCGGCGTCTCCAACACCCGGCTGACCATGACGAACGTCGCGGTCGGCACCCCCGCCTACATGTCCCCGGAGCAGGCCAAGGACTCCCGCAGCGTCACCGGCGCGAGCGACGTCTTCTCCCTCGGCTCCATGCTCGTCTTCGCCGCCACCGGCCACCCGCCCTTCCACGGCGCCAACCCGGTCGAGACCGTCTTCATGCTGCTCCGCGAGGGCCCGGACCTCGAAGGCCTCCCGGACGAACTCCGTCCGCTCATCGAGTCCTGCATGCAGATGGAGGCCACCGCCCGCCCCAACCCGGCCGACCTCCAGGCCCAGCTCGCCCCCCACCTGTTCGGCTCCGGCTCCGACGACAGCGGTACGGCGTCCGCCTGGCTGCCCGAGAAGGCGGTCGGGCTGATCGAGTCCCGCCGCGGCGGCCGCCCCGCCGTCAAACCCGCCGCCGGCCCCTCCGGCGGCCGCAGCGCGGGCCGCCTCGCGGTCCCCCCGCCGCCGTCCTACGACCCCGTGGTCCCCGCCCCCGTCCCGGTGGGCGCCCCCGACACCGGACCGGTCCGCCTCGCCGGCGCCCCGGTGCCGATCGGCCCGGGACCGCGCGTCGCCGACGCCCGCGCCGCCGCCGTGAAGGCACCTCCGCCCGAGGCCGGCCTGGTGGCCAGCTGGTCCCGCCCGCACCCCGGCGTCAACGGCGCCGACCCCGGCCTGCCGGCGGTCCCCGCCCCGCCCCCGGAGACGGCCTCCGGCTGGCGGCCCTGGCGGTTCCGGATGTCCAACGATGTCTGGGGCACCCCGTCCGTCGACGGCGACCTCGTCTACGTCACCTCCTTCGAGGTGCACGCCCTCGACGTGGCCACCGGCCGCCGCCGCTTCAAGACCCGCGACGTCGCCTGGTCCATGGCGGTCGCCGACGGCCGTATCCACGCCTCCGACGGCCCCACCCTGTTCGCCCTGGAGGCCCGTGAGGGCGGCGACCTGTGGCGGCTGTCCACCGACGCCTGGGTGTACTCCCTCAAGGCCGACCGCGGCACCCTCGTCACCGGCACCCGGGGCGGCGGCGTCCAGGCCTGGGAGGCCTCCAGCGGGCAGAAGCTCTGGGAGCTGGCAGGTGCCCAGACCGACTTCGAGGCCCCCGAGTCCGGGCCGTCCCTCCACGACGGCACGGTCTACGTCTGGCAGGACGCGCGCCTGCGGGCGCTGGACGCGCGTACCGGCGACGAGCGCTGGTCCTACCCGATCGGCGACGCCGCCTCCTGCGGGGGCGTCCCGGTCCGCCTCACCCACGCCGACGACGGCTTCGTCTACGCCTCCGCGGGCACCCGCGTCGTCGCCCTCGACACCACGAGCGGCCGGGTCCGCTGGCACTTCGAGGCGCCGGCCGTCTTCCTCTCCCCGCCGGCGTTCGTGCCGGGGCCCGCGGTCACGGGCGGCGGCGTCTACCTGGCCGACTATCTCGGCACCGTCTACGCCCTCGACGCCACCGACGGCCGCGACCGCTGGCGCATCGCGACGGAGGCCCGTGCCTCGATCGAGCCGGTGCTCGTGGCCGCGGGCCACGTCCACGTCGGCAGCGGCAAGGGCCTGTACACGCTCGACGCGGTCACCGGCACCCCCAAGTGGCGCTTCCAGGCGGGCGGCGACGTGGTGGGCGCCCCCGCGGTGGCCGAGGGCCGTATCCACTTCGGGTCCACGGACCACCTGCTGTACACGCTGAAGGCCGACGACGGCCGGCTGCGGTGGAAGCTGGCCACCGGCGGGGAGATCACCGGGTCGCCCGTGGTGCGGGACGGGGTGGTGTACGCGTGCAGCAAGGACCGGTGCGTCTACGCCCTGGACGCCGAGAAGGGCACCGGCACGGCCCGGACCGCCTGAGCGCCACGGGGGCGCGGGTCCCAGGACCACTGCGACGCCGTGGGGATTTGTCGCGCAGTTCCCCGCGCCCCTGAAAGGACGGGGTGCTGCTTTCGTGCCCGGTCGGGGGGCGTCGTGGGGGTGCGGGTTGTGGGGCCGGTGCGGGGCTGTGGGGGTTTGTCGCGCAGTTCCCCGCGCCCCTGAAAGGACGGGGTGCTGCTTTCGTGCCCGGTCGGGGGGCGTCGTGGGGGTGCGGGTTGTGGGGCCACTGCGACGCCGTGGGGATTTGTCGCGCAGTTCCCCGCGCCCCTGAAAGGACGGGGTGCTGCTTTCGTGCCCGGTCGGGGGGCGTCGTGGGGGTGCGGGTTGTGGGGCCGGTGCGGGGCTGTGGGGGTTTGTCGCGCAGTTCCCCGCGCCCCTGAAAGGACGGGGTGCTGCTTTCGTGCCCGGTCGGGGGGCGTCGTGGGGGTGCGGGTTGTGGGGCCGGTGCGGGGCTGTGGGGGTTTGTCGCGCAGTTCCCCGCGCCCCTGAAAGGACGGGGGTGCTGCAGCAGTGCCCCGCGCTTGAAAGATGGGGGTGCTTCACCAGCGCCCCTTTAGGGGCGCGGGGAACTGCGCGATCAGCCAGTACGCAGCCGCGGTCGCCCGGCGGCAGCCACTGGCACGCTCTGGGGCGGTCGGCGGCTCAGCGGGTGCGCGGGGTCGTGCGGGTGCGGTCGGCGAAGAGTTCCGCCTGCCGTTCGCCGGGCAGGTTGCCCAGCGTGATCAGGTGCGGCGCCTGGGCCCACCCCCGCTCCCGGTCCGCCCCCCTCGCCGCCCACAGCGCCCGCACGCTGCCCTGCACGCCCTCCGTCGGGTACCCGGCGATGACGGTCGCGCACCGCACGGCCGCCGCCAACGCCTGCCCGGCGGGCGTCACCTCGGACACCAGCCCCACCTCGTACGCCCTGCGCGCCCCCACCCGCTCGGCGTTGCCCATCAGCACCATCCGGGCCACCTCCCCGTACGGCATCCGCTGCGCCATCAGCACCGACTCGTAGGCGCTGACCATGCCGTAGGAGGTGTGCGGGTCGAAGAAGGCCGCGGTCTCGTCGGCGACGACGAAGTCGCACTCGCCGAGGAGGTAGAAGGCGCCCCCGCAGGCCATCCCGGCCACCGCGGCGACCACCGGCTTCCACAGGTCGTTCGCCTTCGGCCCGACGGCGATCAGCGGGTCGTCCTGGCTGTAGGGCGAGGCCGGCTGCGGCACGACCGCGTCCCGGTCGAGCCCGGTGCTGAAGGCGCGCCCGCCGGCCCCGGTGAGCACGACGGCCCGTACCGCGTCGTCGAAGCGCAACGCCCGCCAGACGGAGGCGAGTTCGGCGGCCGTCGTGAGGTCGATGGCGTTGAGGCGCGAGGGCCGGTCCAGGGTGACGACGGCGACGCCGCTCCTCTCGTCCGTGTCCAGCCGCAGGCTCACGGCCGCTCCAGGACCCACTGCGGCAGACCGTCGGCGAAGACCGCCTGCACCCGGGCGCCGATCCGGATCCGGTCCGGGGGCAGGGAGCCGAGCGGCGCCCCGGCCTCGGTCACCACGTTGCCCACCAGCCGTACCCGGGGCGCGTCGTCGAGTTCCACGACGACCACGTTGTACGGCGCCTGCGCCGCGTACTCGGGCAGCAGCGGCGGGTGCGGGACGACGTACGACCAGATCCGGCCCCGCCCGCTCGTCGGCCGCCACTGGCTCGCGAAGGACTGGCAGTGCGGGCAGCAGGGGCGGGGCGGGAAGCGGGGTTCGCCGCAGTCGGCGCAGGCCTGGACGCGGAGTTCGCCACGGGCCGCGTACTCCCAGAAGGGGGTGCCGTCGGTGTCGGTGACCGGTCGCAGCATGTCAGCTCCGGTTGGTGAGGAGGAGGGCCGAGGTCGGGACGCCCTCGCCGGCGGTGACCAGGCAGGTGGCGGCGCCCGGCACCTGGGCGGTGCTGGTGCCGCGCAGCTGTTTGACGCCCTCGGTGATGAGGTTGAACCCGTGCACGTAGGCCTCGCTGAGGCCCCCGCCGCCGGTGTTGACCGGCAGCCGTCCGCCGATCTCCAGGGCGCCCTGCTCGGTGAAGGCCCCGCCCTCCCCGCGGCCGCAGAAGCCGTACCCCTCCAGGGAGAGCGGGACGAGGGCGGTGAACGCGTCGTAGATCTGGGCCACGTCGACGTCCTCGGGGGTGAGGTCGGCGTGCTTCCACAGGTGGCGGGCGGCGGTCCAGGCGGGGCCGGTGAGGGGGTCGTCGTTCCAGTAGTTGACCATGCCGTGGTGCTGGGCGGGCAGCCCCTGGGCGGCCGCGTGGACGTAGACGGGGGTCCGTCGGCAGTCCCGGGCCCGCTCCCTGCTCACGACCACACAGGCCAGCGCGCCGTCCGTCTCCAGGCAGTTGTCGAAGAGGCAGAGCGGCTCGCTGATCCACCGGGAGGTCATGTACATCTCGCGGGTGAGGGGGCGGTCGTACATGACGGCGGCCGGGTTCTGGTTGGCCCGGTTGCGGCAGGCGAGGGCGACGTTGAAGAGGTGGTCGCGGGTCGCGCCGTACTCGTGCATGTAGCGGCGGGTGAGCATGGCTATCTCGTCGGCGGGCCGGAGCAGGCCGAAGGGGCGGGTCCACTGGGCGGGGGTCGGGAGCTGGACGGTGGTGTTGGTCCAGGGGCGGGGGCCGGAGCCGCGCTTCCGGGACCGCCAGGCCACGCCCACGCTCGCCTGCCCACTGGCTATCGCGGCGGCGAGGTGCGCGACCGTGGCACAGGAGCCCCCGCCCCCGTACCCCGCCTTGCTGAAGAAGGTCAGATCCCCGAACCCGACCGCCTTGGCCAGCTCCACCTCGTCGGTCTCCTCCATGGTGAAGGAGGCGAGCGCGTCGACCTCGCCGGGCGCGATGCCGGCGTCGTCGAGGGCGGCGACGACGGCCCGGCAGGCGAGGGTCTTCTCGTCCTCGTCGAGCCGTTTGGCGAAGCGTGTCTGCCCGATCCCGACGATGGCGGTGGCGTCCTTGACGCCATGGAGACCTTTGCGCTCGGTCATGGTGCCCGCACCTCCACGGCGTTCGCGGTTTGCTGACAGTCCGTCAGGCTACAGCTAATCTGACGGTCAGTCAGCTATGCGTCAGGGGAGGCCGGTTGTGCGCGGTGACATGGAGTGGGGGACCGTTCCGGGACTGGTGCGGTCGGCGGCGGAGCGGTACGCGGACGTCGAGGCGGTGGTGGAGGGCCGTACCCGGATCACGTACGCCGACCTGGGCGCCCGGGTGGAACGGGCGGCGGCCGCGTGCATCGCCTCCGGCGTGGGGACGGGCGACCGGGTCGGCATCTGGGCCCCGAACTCCCTGGACTGGATCGTCGCGGCGCTGGGCGCGGTGTCGGCCGGCGGGGTGCTGGTCCCGCTGAACACCCGCTTCAAGGGCACGGAGGCGGCGGACGTGCTGCGCAGGAGCGGTGCCCGGCTGCTGTTCGTGACCGGGACCTTCCTCGGGACCTCGTACGTGGCGTCGCTGCGGAGGGCGGCGGGGGAGGGGGACGGGCGCGGTCCGCTGCCGGGACTGCCGTCCCTGCGGGACGTGGTGGTGCTGTCGGAGGACGCGCCCGTCGCCTTCCGCACCTGGAAGGACTTCCTGGCCGCCGGGGAGGGCGTCGGCACAGGCGACGTGACGGCCCGCTCGGCAGAGGTGGACGGAACCTGCCTCTCCGACATCATCTTCACCTCGGGCACGACGGGCCGCCCCAAGGGCGCGATGATCACCCACGCGCAGACCCTGCGGGCGTACGAGATCTGGGCCGAACTCGCGGGCCTGCGCACCGGTGACCGCTACCTGATCGTCAACCCCTTCTTCCACACCTTCGGCTACAAGGCCGGCGTGATCGCGTGCCTGATGCGCGGGGCGACGATGATCCCGCAGCCGGTGTTCGACGTCGCGACGGTCCTGGCGAACATCGCGGCGGAACGGGTGTCGGTCCTCCCCGGGCCGCCGACCCTGCACCAGTCCCTCCTGGACCACCCGGCCCGCGACGCCCACGACCTCTCCGCCCTGCGCCTGGTCGTGACGGGCGCGGCCGTCGTCCCCCTGCTCCTCGTCGAGCGGCTGCGCGGCGAACTCGGCGTGGAGACCGTCCTGACCGCCTACGGCCTGTCCGAGGCGAGCGGGATCGTGACCATGTGCCGCAGGGGCGACGACCCGACGGTGATCGCGTCGACGTCGGGCCGCGCGATCCCCGGCACCGAGGTGCGGGTGGACGCGCCGCCCGGCGAACCCGGGGAGGTGCTGGTCCGCGGCTTCAACGTCATGCGCGGCTACTTCGAGGACCCGGCCGCGACCGTCCAGACGCTGACGGCGGACGGCTGGCTGCGCACCGGCGACGTCGGCGTCCTGGACCCGGCCGGGAACCTCCGTATCACCGACCGCCTCAAGGACATGTTCATCGTCGGCGGCTTCAACGCCTACCCGGCGGAGATAGAGCAACTGCTGGGCCTGCACCCGGAGGTGGCCGACGTCGCGGTGATCGGCGTACCGGACGGGCGGCTCGGCGAGGTCGGCAAGGCGTTCGTGGTGCGGCGGGCGGGGGCCGTACTGACGGCCGACGACCTGATCGCCTGGGCCCGCCGCGAGATGGCGAACTACAAGGTGCCGCGCACGGTGGAGTTCGTGGCGGAACTCCCGCGGAACGCGAGCGGGAAGGTGGTGAAGGGGGAGTTGCGGGGGTGGGGCTAGTTCTAGGGCCTGTCTGACCATTCCCGTCGTCGCCCGGAGGGCGGCCTCGCGGCATCAGGTGCGTGCTCTGGGGGCCCCGGCCGAAGGCTGGGGGAGTGCCGGGCCCTGATCCACGGACTGGACGTACTTGGGTCAGGGCCCGGCGCGGCGAGAGTGCACGCACGGCGTCGCGAGGTCAGGCGGGAATGGTCAGACAGGCCCTCGGCCCGGAAACGGGCTACCCACCGGTGCGCACACTGGCGCGACACTCCCAGTTCCTTGGCCACGTGCGCCACCGGACGCAGGTCGTACACGACACGGCGCACCAGCAGACATCTGCCGTGAAAGGTCAGCCGGGCATTAGCGTGGGCCACCAAGACCTCCGGTTGTGGTGAAGACAGGCATCTCCACTACGCCCGGAGGTCTTCTCTTGATCAATTACCGACGCGAGTTACCAACCTCTTGGCCGAGTACACCTAGGTGCGTCAGGGGGCCCGGCTGGGGCCGTTTGCCGCAGGGCATCAAGCCGGGCGGACCTCCGGTGCGGACGGGGCGGCAGTCGGCCGCAGACCCTCACGATCCAGGAGCCCTGTCGTCATCCGCAGGTCATCGGACCGGCGAGAGGCCGTGCCCTCCGCGCGCTATCTCCGGTCCGAGGTCGAGGTCGGTCTCCTTGAACGAGAGCAGCCGGGATCCGCCGCGCCACACCTGGATCCCCTCCCGGCCCCTGACCACCAGCTCGGCCGCCCGGCTGCCGTAGCTGTCGAGCAGTACCGCCGAGCCGCCGGGCACGGCCCGCGCCCCCTCGGTGGTCAGCCCCCCGGCACTCCCTCTCAGCAGGATGACCTCCTCCGGCCCCGTCCTGGGCACGACCGAGAACGCCACATCGGGGTATCCGTCGCCGTCCACGTCCCCGGCCGCCGGCGCGCCGCCGAACGTGCAGGGCATGAAGGGTCCCTTCACCGGCAGGCCCGTGGTGTCCCCGGTGACGCGTGACGTCTTCAGCGTCCCGCCGTAGAGAATCATCAGCCGGCTGCCGCCCACGGGGACCATCGAATCGCCGAGCATCTCGCAGGGCAACCCCGCCACGACGTCGGCGTAACCGTCGTGGTTCACGTCCGCCGTCGTGAGCGTCGAACCGTAGAAGCCGTCCTCCAGCCGCGGCCCCTCGACCAGCTTCCCGTCGGCGGCACCCCGGTACACGACGGTGGCGCGGGCGACGGGCGCGTAGTCCGCCAGGATGGACCAGCTGACCAGGAGATCGTCCTTGCCGTCCCCCGTGACGTCGCCCAGTGCGGCGGGAACCGCGACGGGATACTCCGGGTCGCTCGGCGTCAGGTCGAGAGAGACGCTACGGCGCGGTGTGCCCTGGCGGCTGAAGGGACCCAGGAGGATCCGTACGGCGTTGTCCTCACCCGTACCGACGACGAGATCGGTGTGTCCGTCGCCGTCGACATCGCCCGTGAGGGGTGCCGAACCCGTCAGCCGGGCCGCGGTACCGGTCAGCCCCTGGTCGCTCCCCCAGACGACGAAGACCGTCTTCCGGCCCGCCTGGGTGACGAAGTCGGCCCGTCCGTCACCGTCGAGGTCGGCGGTCACGCTCGTGTCCGGGCTGCCGAAGGCGCCGCCCTCGCCCGCCTTGCCCAATCCCAGATCGTTCTGGGTGACGACCCGCGGTCCCTCGAGCCGCGGTCCCCGCGCGGACCCTCGCAGGACGGCCGCGAACCCGGCCGCGTACTTCCCGTTCACGGTCGCGGTCGTGTCACCGACCACGAGATCGCCGTACCCGTCCCCGTCGAAGTCGGACCGAACCCCCGGATGACGTGCCGGGCTCTCCTCCGACGCGCCCGAACCACAGGCCGACAGCAGCAGAAGCAGGACGGCACCCATGCCACACGCTCTCTTCATGCCCACTCGGACCGCCGGGAGCGGCCCTGGGTTGCGCAAAGGCGTGAGGCACGCGGAACGTCTCGGTCAGCGCCTCGCGCCAGTCCCGGTCTCGCGGTCGTGTGCGGGGAGCCGACCCGGACACACCCCGGCCGCGACGGCTCCCCCTCCGCGCCGCCGCGGCCGATCCCCGTCCCGGTGTGGTCCTGTCAGGCGGTCTCGCCCGTGGCGTGGATGTTGTCCGTGTGGACGGTGCCCGTGCCGGCCGCCTCCGCCGCCGCCTCCTCGTCCGCCTTGAACGGGTTCCCCGCCGCGAGCGGCTCGCTCGTCGCGTGGATGTTGTCCGTGGTGACGGTCGTCCCGTCCTCGGTGCCCGTCGCGTGGATGTTGTCGGTGCTGTTGTCGTCGCTCATGTTCACTGCCTCCCCTGACAGTTCGGTGCCCTGAAATAGAGCGCCCGTCCGGCGGTTCCCCCGGAGACCCGCCGGACAGGCGTCGTGACCGCTCACCGTAGTGCAACGGTCCGGGTCGTCCGTCTGCCCCCCGACGCGGCGGAACGACACCACGAGAGTGACGGACGGCGATAAACGAACGATGAACGTCCGCGCGGCAGTGTCAGCCCGTCAGCCCGTCCCGCCGCCGGGGCCCGGACGGCGGTGCCGGTCCGGGCTACGCCATCGCGAGCGGCTGGAGGAGGGCACGGACCTGGTCCGCCTCCGGGGCGCCGAGCGCCTCGAACAGGTCGAGCGCCTCGCGCCAGCAGACCTGGGCCCGGCCGGGCTGCGCGATGCCGTTCAGCGCCTGCCCGAGGACCACCAGCACGTTGGCCCGCCGCCAGTCACCGCCGATGCCGCGCAGCACGGTCAGCGCGGCCTCGGCGTTGGATGCGGCCTGTCCCGGGTGCCCGGCGGCCAGATCGACCTCGGCGAGCCGGAACAGCGACATGCCCTCCCACAGGCGCTGGCGGCTGTCCCGGAACACCTCCAGGGCCTCCTGCAGCCGGGCGGTCGCCTCGGTGAGCGCACCGTGCTTGGTCAGGGCGAGGCCGAGGGCGTAGCGGCCGTTGGCGCCCTTGAGGGCGTGCCCCATGGCGTCGTACATCTCCGTCCCCTGCCGGGCCAGCGTCACCGCGCTCTCGGTCCGCCCGGTGGCCAGGTGGATACGGGACAGATTGCACAGGGCACTCGCCTCGCCGGGGCGGTCGTCGCACGCGCGGAAGCTCTCGATCGCCTGGTTGAGGTGGACTTCGCCGTCGTCGTTGCGGCTCTGGTAGACGGCGATCACGCCGAGGATGTTGGACGACCAGCAGCTCGCCAGCGGGTCGACGGACGTGGTGGTCAGCTCGCGGGCCCGGCCGGCCTCCTCGTCGGCCAGGTCGAACCGGCCGGTGACGCTGTGCCCGTAGGCGAGGGTGATCAGGGCCCGGGCCTCGGCCCGCGGGTCCTCGACCCCGCGTGCCGCCGCGCACAGGGTGGCCGCGACACCGGCGTACTCCTTGGAGTTGGCGCCGGACTCGGCCAGGTCCACCGCGGCCCACAGCGCGTCGACGGCGCGCGCGAGGAGCCCGGATCCCGCCGACTGCCGTACGCACGCCAGCAGGGACACCGCCTCCGCGTACAGCCAGTCCTGCGCGCGGTGACGGTCCGCGAAGACCAGACCGGGGCGCTCGGGGGTGGCCAGGTGGTCCACCAGCCGGTCGCCGGGCCGCTCCAGGGCGTAGACACCGGCGGCCGTCGCCAGGTAGAAGTCCAGCAGCCGGGAGAGCGCCGCGGCCCGTTCGCTGGGCGGCTGCTCGTCCCGTTCCGCGCACGCACGCGCGTAGAGGCGGACGAGGTCGTGGTAGCGGTAGCGGCCGGGAGCCGCGGACTCCAGGAGCGAGGTGTCGACGAGGGCCTCCAGGAGGTCCTCGGTGTCCTCCTGGGAGAGGTCCAGCATCGCGGCGGCCGCGGCCAGCGAGATGTCGGGGCCGTCGGCCAGGCCGAGGAGGCGGAAGGCCCGCGCCTGGGCCGGGTCCAAGGCGCCGTAGCCCAGTTCGAAGGTCGCCTTCACCGCCAGGTCGCCGGCCTGGAGCTCGTCCAGGCGGCGGCGTTCGTCGGCGAGCTTGGCCGCGAGCACGGAGACCGTCCAGGTGCGGCGGCCGGCCAGCCGGGAGGCCGCGATGCGGATCGCCAGCGGGAGGAAGCCGCAGGCCGCGACCACGTCCAGGGCGGCCTCGCGCTCGGCGGCCACCCGCTCCGCGCCGACGATCTTCGTGAACAGCTGCAACGCCTCGTCCGGGGACATCACGTCCAGGTCCACCAGGTGGGCGCCCGCCAGGTCGACCATCCGGACCCTGGACGTCACCAGCGCCGCGCAGCCCTCCGTGCCCGGCAGCAGTGGCCGTACCTGCGCCGCGTCCCGTGCGTTGTCCAGCAGGACCAGCACCCGGCGCCCGTCCAGCACGGACCGGTACAGCGCCGCCCGCTCCTCCAGCGAGTCCGGGATCGCGGAGTCGGCCGTGCCCAGGGCGCGCAGGAAGGCGCCGAGCACCGTCTCCGGTTCCGCGGCCCGGGTGCCCGCGCCCTGCAGATCGACGTACAGCTGCCCGTCGGGGAAGGCGGACCGGGCCCGGTGGGCCACATGGACGGCGAGAGTCGTCTTGCCGACGCCTCCGATGCCCGCCAGCGCCGATACGGCCATCACCCGGCCGTCCGCCGACGCCAGCACCTCGCTCAGCTCGGTGACGAAGGCGGACCTCCCGGTGAAGTCTGGCACGGTCGCGGGGAGTTGGGCGGGCCGGACGAGGGCGGACGGGGTTTTCGGCGCGGGGGAGGAGGGCTCGGCCAGGGCCGGGTCGGCCTGGAGGATGCGCTGTTGCAGGTCGCGCAGGCCGGAACGCGGGTCGACGCCGAGTTCCTCGGCGAGCAGCCTGCGGGTGTCGGCGTACACCGCGAGGGCCTCCGCCTGACGGCCGCTGCGGTACAGGGCGAGCATGAGGAGTTCGCGCAGGCGCTCGCGCAGGGGGTGGGCCGCGGTGAGGGCGGTCAGCTCCGAGACCGCCTCCGCGTGGCAGCCCTGTTCCAGGTCCATGTCCAGGCGGGATTCCAGCAGTTGGAGCTGCCACTCCTCCAGCCGGGTGCGCTGGGCGTCGGCGTACGGGCCCGGCACCCCGGCCAGCGGTTCGCCGTCCCACAGGGCGAGCGCCCGGTTCAGTGTCTCCCGGGCCTGCCCCAGGTCCCCGGCGCCGCGCGCCTTCTCGGCAGCCGCCGCCAGGTCCTGCGCCGTCGCCACGTCCAGGGCGCCCTCGCCCAGCCCGCGCACCGCGTAGCCGCCGGACTCGCTGACCAGGACCCCGGGGTCCAGGATCTTGCGCAGCCGGGAGGCGTAAGTGCGCACCGCCGCCAGCGCCTGCGACGGCGGCTCGGGGCCCCACAGCGCGTCGATCAGCTCCGCCGCGGTAGCCGTCCGGCCCTCGCGCAGCAACAGGGCGGCGAGCAGGGCGCGCTGCTGCGGGGAGCCGGTGCTGAGCGGCTCCCCGGCACGCCAGGCGCGCACCGGACCGAGCACGCTGAAGCGCAACGCCGCAGCCTCCGCCGAGGAGGAGGCGCGCCGCTGCTCCGGCACCCGCGGTCCACCGTCCATGCCCGTCCCCCTAGACATCCCGCTTCACCCCGTCAGTCTGCCTTGTCCGGGCGGGTCGCGTCAGCCGGGGGAGACGCCGATCACAGGGCGGCGCGCGGTGGTCCACACAGTCTTCACACGGAGACGGCCGCCGTCAGCAGGCCCGACTCCTGACGGAACGATTCAGCGGGCGACCGGTGTCTTCCGCGCCGGGTTCGGCGAACGCGTACACGGGGTGCCCCGGAGTCGCCTGACGAACCGTCATCCCACTAGCTGACGGTTCGTCAGATCGACGCTACCGTGAGCCCCATGGACACCCAGGACGGCACCTTCCCGCTGATCATCTCCGTCGACGACCACACCGTGGAGCCGCCGGACGTCTGGCAGTCCCGCCTCCCGAAGAAGTACCTGGACACCGGGCCGCGCATCGTCCGGGCCCCGCTGAAGGAAATGACCTTCCTCGGCGGCCGGTTCAAGCCCGTCATGGGCAAGCCGGGTGAGGACGGCCCCGTCGGCGACTGGTGGATCTACGAGGACCTGCACCGTCCCCTCACCCGCCTCGACACCGCCGTCGGCTACTCCCGTGACGAGATCAAGCTCGAAGTGATCACGTACGAGCAGATGCGGGCCGGGTCGTACGACGTGCCGCAGCGGCTCGCCGACATGGACGTCAACCACGTCCAGTCCGCGCTCTGCTTCCCGACCTTCCCCCGTTTCTGCGGGCAGACCTTCACCGAGGCCAAGGACCGGGAGCTGGCCCTGCTCTGCGTCCAGGCCTACAACGACTGGATGGTGGAGGAGTGGTGCGGCCCGCTGGCCCGGGGCCGCCAGATACCCCTCGCCCTGATCCCGCTGTGGGACGCCGGGCTGGCCGCCGCCGAGGTCCGCCGCAACGCGGCCCGCGGAGTCCGCGCCGTCGCCTTCTCCGAGATACCCCCGCACCTCGGGCTGCCCTCCGTCCACACCGACGACTGGGACCCCTTCCTCGCCGCCTGCGACGAGACCGGCACGGTCGTCGCCATGCACATCGGCTCCAGCAGCAGGATGCCCTCCACCTCGGCCGACGCGCCGCCCGCCGTCGGCTCCACCATCACCTTCGCCAACTGCTGCTTCTCGATGGTCGACTGGCTGATGAGCGGCAAGTTCGAGCGCTTCCCGAACCTGAAGGTGATGTACGCGGAGGGCCAGATCGGCTGGATCCCCTACATCCTGGAGCGCGCCGACGTCGTCTGGGAGGAGAACCGCGCCTGGGGCGGCGTCGCCGACAAGGTCACCCGCCCGCCCTCCGAGCTCTTCGCCGGGCACGTCTACGGCTGCTTCTTCGACGACGCCTTCGGGCTGAAGAACCTGGACGCGATCGGCGTCGGCAACGTCCTCTACGAGACCGACTACCCCCACTCCGACTCCACCTGGCCGAAGTCGAGGGAGGTCGGCGAGGCCCAGATGGGGCACCTGGCCCCGGACGTGGTGGAGCGGATCGTCCGCGGGAACGCGATCGAACTGCTGGGGCTGACGGCGGACGGACTGTGGGGCGGTCCGCGGTGAGCTTCGACCACGGCATCCAGCTGCCGGTCCAGTCCCAGTCGACCATCTACGCGGAGCCCTGGGAGGCCGGGGCGGGCGCCGCCGACCTGGTCGAGATCGCGCGGGCCGTCGACCGGGCCGGCTTCGCCTACCTCGCCGTCTGCGACCACGTGGCGATCCCGCACCGGCTGGCCGGGGCCATGAGCACGGTCTGGTACGACCCGGTGGCCACCCTCGCCCACCTGGCCGCCGTGACCGAACGGGTACGGCTGCTCAGCCATGTCGCCGTCGTCGGGCTGCGGCACCCGCTCCTGTCCGCCAAGCAGTACGCGACCCTCGACCACCTCTCCGGCGGCCGCCTGATCCTCGGCGTCGGCGCCGGGCACGTGCGGGAGGAGTTCGAGGTGCTGGGGGTGGACTTCGGGCAGCGCGGGGCGGTGCTGGACGAGGCGGTCGACGCGCTGCGCGCCGCGCTCGGGCCGGACGAGTTCCCCTCCCACCACGGCAAGTTCTACGACTTCGAGGGGCTCGGGCAGCGGCCCAGGCCCGCCCAGGAGCGGGTGCCGGTCTGGGTCGGCGGGTCGTCGCCGGCCGCCGTGCGGCGGGCCGCGCTCAAGGGCGACGGCTGGCTGCCGCAGGGCGACCCGCGGGACCGGCTCCCGGCGCAGATCGCCCGGCTGCGGCGGCTGCGCGACGAGGCCGGCATCGAGGAGCCGATCACCGTCGGCGCGATCACCGAACCGCTGTACGTCGGCACACCGGACTGGGCGGTGGGCCGCCGCACGCTCAGTGGTGCCCCCGAGGCCCTCGCCGAGTCGCTGCGGGCGTACGGCGCGCTGGGCGTGCACCAGATCCAGGTGCGGTTCCGCAGCCGGAGCCGGGCCGAACTCATCGACCAGATAGAGGCGTTCGGGGCGGACGTCGCGCCCCTTCTGACCTGAGGGAGTGGCATGGGCAAGCTGGACGGGCGGGTCGTCATCGTCACCGGGGCGGCGCGCGGGCAGGGCGAGCAGGAGGCGCGGCTCTTCGTCGCGGAGGGCGCGAGCGTGGTCGTGGCGGATGTGCTGGACGACCTGGGCGAGGCCCTCGCCAAGGAGATCGGGGCGGCCTACGTCCACCTGGACGTGGGGGTGGAGGAGGAGTGGCAGGCCGCCGTCGCCGCCGCCAAGCGGACGTACGGCCGCCTCGACGGGCTGGTGAACAACGCCGGCATCCTGCGCTTCAACGCGCTCGTGGACACGCCCCTCGACGAGTTCATGCAGGTCGTGCAGGTCAACCAGGTCGGCTGCTTCCTGGGCATGAAGACGGTCGCGCCCGAACTGGACGACGGCGGGACCATCGTCAACACGGCCTCCTACACGGCGCTGACGGGGATGGCGGCGGTCGGCACCTACGCGGCCACCAAGCACGCCGTGCTCGGCCTCACCCGGGTCGCCGCGCTGGAACTCGCCGGCCGGCGCATCCGCGTCAACGCGATCTGCCCCGGCGCCATCGACACCGCGATGTCCAACCCGGCGCGGCTCGACCCCACCGCCGACCCGGCGGAGATGAGCCGCGCGCTGGACGAGCTGTACCGCAAGCTCGTGCCGCTGGGGCGGATCGGGCGGGCGGACGAGGTGGCCAGGCTGGCGCTCTTCCTGACCTCGGACGACTCGTCGTACATCACCGGCCAGCCGTTCGTGATCGACGGCGGATGGCTGGCCGGGGTCAGTGTCATCTGACGGATCGTCAGCTATTGACGATGGCGACGGCCGGTGCGACAGTCGGCCAACGACAGGATCTGACAGAGCGTCAGAAAATATGGGACGGTGAACCGCCTTGGAATTCGGGCTCTTTGTACAGGGATACGTGGGCAAGCGGGCCGAGACCGACCCGCTGGCCGAGCACAAGGCACTGATGGAGGAGACCGAGTACGTCATCCAGGCGGACCAGTCCGGCTTCAAGTACGCCTGGGCGTCCGAGCACCACTTCCTCGACGAGTACTCGCACCTGTCCGCCAACGACGTGTACCTGGGCTACCTGGCGCACGCGACGGAACGGATTCATCTGGGCTCGGGCATCTTCAACCCGCTGGCCCAGGTCAACCACCCCGTCAAGGTGGCCGAGAAGGTTGCCATGCTCGACCATCTCAGCGGCAACCGCTTCGAGTTCGGCAGCGGGCGCGGCGCCGGCTCCCACGAGATCCTCGGGTTCATCCCCGGTGTGACCGACATGAACTACACCAAGGAGATCTGGGAGGAGACCATCGCCGAGTTCCCCAAGATGTGGCTCCAGGACGAGTACGTCGGCTTCCAGGGCAAGCACTGGCAGCTGCCGCCGCGCAAGGTGGTGCCGAAGCCGTACGGCAAGTCGCACCCCGCGATGTGGTACGCCGCCGGGTCGCCGCCGTCGTACGCCATGGCCGCGAAGAAGGGGCTCGGGGTGCTCGGGTTCAGCATCCAGAAGGTCTCCGACATGGAGTGGGTGCTGGAGCAGTACAAGACGGCGATCGTGAACGCCGAGCCGGTCGGGGACTTCGTCAACGACAACGTGATGGTGACGACGACGGCGATCTGTGCGCCCACACACGACGAGGCGATCCGCATCGCGGCGTCCGGCGGGCTGCACTACCTGCCGTCCCTGGTGTTCCGGTACCACGACACCTTCCCGCGGCCCGAGGGCTTCCCGGTGTGGCCGGAGACGCTGCCGGAGTACACGCCGGAGTTCGTGGAGCTGCTCGTCGAGGAGGAGCTGCTGATCTGCGGTGACCCCGACGAGGTGCTGCGGCAGTGCAAGCGGTGGGAGCAGGCCGGGGCTGACCAGCTGAGCTTCGGGCTGCCGGTGGGGGTGCCGAAGGAGGAGACGCTGCAGACGATCCGGTTGATCGGGGAGCACGTGATTCCGAAGATCGACACGGATCCGGTGCACCGGACGACGCGGTTCCGTCAGGGGGCTTGAGGGTTCGTCGGCGGGTGCGGGTGCGGGTGCGGGTGCGGGTGCGGGTGTGTTGTGGCTGGTCGCGCAGTTCCCCGCGCCCCTGGGTTTCTCCACTGAGCCGGAGTTCGAGGAGGCAGGGTTCGTGCTCGATCACGTCATCAAAGGGGCGACGGTTGTCGACGGGACCGGTGCGCCCGCGTTCGTCGCCGACGTCGGTATCCGTGACGGCCGGATCGCCGTCATCGGGGCCGTCACCGAGGGATCCCGTACCAGCGAGGACGCCGCCGGGCTGGTCCTCGCCCCCGGCTTCGTCGATCCGCACACCCACTACGACGCCCAGCTCTTCTGGGACCCGTACGCGACGCCCTCGCTGAACCACGGGGTGACCACGGTCGCCGCCGGGAACTGCGGGTTCACGCTCGCGCCCCTGAATCCGGGACGCCCCGCCGACGCCGACTACACCCGCCGCATGATGTCCAAGGTCGAGGGCATGTCGCTGGTCGCCCTGGAGGAGGGGGCGCCCTGGAGCTGGAACTCCTTCGGGGAGTACCTGGACGCCCTCGAAGGGCGGATCGCCGTCAACGCCGGTTTCATGGTGGGGCACTGTGCGCTGCGCCGGTACGTGATGGGGCCGGACGCGGTGGGCGGGCAGCCCAGTGAGGAGCAACTTGCCGAGATCGTCAGGCTGTTGCACGAGGCGATGGACGCCGGGGCGTGGGGGTTCTCCACCACCCAGTCCAGCACCCACTCCGACGGGGACGGGCAGCCGGTCGCCTCGCGGCACGCGCTCCCCGCCGAACTGCTGGCCCTGTCCAAGGCCGTCGGGGAGCACGAGGGGACCCAGATCGAGGCGATCGTCGCCGGCTGCCTCGACCAGTTCAGCGACGCCGAGATCGAGCTCTTCGCCGAGATGAGCGCGGTGGCCGGGCGGCCCCTGAACTGGAACGTGCTGACCGTGGACGCCGCCGTGCCGGAGCGGGTGCCGCGGCAGCTCCAGGCCAGTGAACGGGCCCGGAAGGCCGGCGGCAGGGTCGTGGCGCTGACCATGCCGATCCTCACGCCCATGAACATGTCGCTCGGCACCTTCTGCGCCCTGAACCTCATCCCCGGATGGGGGCCGATCCTCGGGCTGCCGGTTCCGGAGCGGATCGAGAAGCTGCGCGATGCGGACGTACGGGCCCAGATGCTGGCGCGCGCGAACAGCAAGGAGGCCGGGGTCTTCCGGCGGTTGGCGAACTTCGGGCGGTACGTCATCGGGGACACGTACAGCGAGGCGAACGCCGGACTGACGGGGCGGGTGGTACGTGACATAGCACAGGAGCGCGGCCAGGACCCCTTCCACACCCTGGTCGAGATCTGCGCCGCCGACGGCCTCCGTACCGTCCTGTGGCCCATGCCCACCGACAACGACCCGGCCTCCTGGGCGCTGCGCGCCGAGACCTGGCAGCACGAGGACGTCATGCTCGGCGGGTCGGACGCCGGGGCGCATCTGGACCGCATGTGCGGAGCCCCGTACACCACCCGCTTCATCGGCGACTGCCTGCGCGGACGCAAGCTGCTCGGCCTGGAGCAGGCCGTGAAGATGCTGACCGACGATCCCGCCCGGCTCTTCGGGCTGCGGGAGCGCGGGCGGATCGCGGAGGGCTGGCATGCGGACCTCGTGCTCTTCGACCCGGAGCGGATCGCCGCCGGCCAGGCCACCCTGGTGCACGACCTGCCGGGAGACAGCCCACGCCTGGACTCGAAGGCGATCGGCGTGCGTGCCGTCTGGGTCAACGGCGTCGAGGCCATCCGGGACGACGTGGTGAGCGGCTCCGTACCGGGGAAGGTGCTGCGGTCCGGGCGGGACACCAGGACGGTGAGCACCCGGTGAGCGAGGCGGGCGGGGCGGCCGAGGCGGCGGACGGGCAGCGGCTGTTCGTCGGGGGGCGGTGGGTGGATCCCGACGACGGGTACTACGAGGTCGTCGACCCGGCGACCGAGGAGACCGTGGGCTGGGCGCCGGAGGCCTCGCGGGAGCAGGTGCTGGCGGCCTGTGCGGCCGCCCGGGAGGCGTTCGACGGCTGGTCGCGGACGCCGGCGGGGGAGCGGGCGGCGGTGCTGGGCCGGGCCGCCGACTTCATCCGCGGGCGGCTGGGCCCGTACGCGGACCTCGCCCGCGCCGAGACGGGCGCGACCACCGGCACCGCCCGCGCGATGCAGGTGGGGGTGGCGGTGGCCCGGTTCCGCCGGTACGCGACCGTCGAACCGGCCGAGTGGGCGATCCCGCCGCAGATCAACGAGGCCGGGCCGATGGGGAAGGCGGGCGTGATGGGCGCGCTCGCCGTGCGTCAGCCGGTCGGGGTGGTCAGCTGCATCACCTCGTACAACAACCCGTGGGCCAACCCGGCGGGCAAGATCGCGCCGGCGCTCGCGATGGGCAACACGGTGGTGGTGAAACCGGCCCCCCAGGATCCGCTCTCTGTCTACCGGATGGCGGAGGCGCTGGCTGCGGCGGGCGCACCGCCGGGCGTGGTGAACGTCGTCTCCGGCCGGTCCACCGGTGTCGGCGAGGCCGCCGTGGCCTCCCCCGACGTCGACATGGTGAGCTTCACCGGCTCCACCGCCGTCGGACAGCGCATCGCCGAGGTGTGCGGGCGGGACATGAAACGCCAGTTGATGGAGCTGGGCGGCAAGGGCGCGGCGGTCGTCTTCGACGACGCGGACGTCGCCTCGGCGGTGGCCGGGATCGGCACCACCTTCTCCTTCTACAGCGGGCAGATCTGTACGGCGCCCACCCGGGTGCTGGTGCAGCGCGGGCTGTACGAGCGGCTGGTGGACCAACTGGGTGCCTGTGCCGGACGGTTGAAGGTGGGCGATCCGGCCGCGCCGGACACGGTGGTCGGGCCGCTGATCACCGCCGAGCACCGGGCGCGCGTCGAGTCGTACGTCGAACTCGGCAGGAAGGAGGGCGCGGTGGTGGTGACCGGCGGTGAACGCCCGCCGCTGGAGCGGGGTTTCTTCGTGTCCCCCACCCTCCTCGCCGACTGCACGAACGACATGCGGGTGGCCCGCGAGGAGATCTTCGGCCCGGTCGTCTCCGTCGTCCCCTTCGACGACGAGGAGGAGGGCATCGCCCTCGCCAACGACTCCGACTACGGCCTCATCGACTACGTCTGGTCCGGGGACGTGGCCCGTGCCTTCCGGGTGGCGCGGCGGCTGCGGGCGGGCGGGGTCGGGATCAACACCGTCGGGCGGAACATGGAGGCGCCGTTCGGGGGGTTCAAGAAGAGCGGGGTGGGCCGGGACGTGGGCTCCTACGCCCTGCACGCCTACAGCGAGGTGCAGGCGGTCGTCTGGCCGGGGTGAGGCGTCAACTCGGGCTGTTCTCTTGCCCTTTGGGGCGGAGAAACCTTACGGGGGGACAAAGAACGGGCAACCCGCTTCGCGTCGGGGCCGCGCGTCCGTAACGTCCGGGGGACAAGGGGGACGGCCCGTTTCCGGTTCGACGCGGTCCGCTCCCTTCCCTGAGCACGCACGGATCCCGTTCGGAGCCCCCCTCATGAAGCACGTCAAGAGAATCGCCCTGACCACCACGGCCGTCGTCGCCGCGGCCGCCGCGAGCCTGCTGGGCACGACCGCCGTCCAGGCCTACTCCGCACGGCCCGCCCACCTCCCGGCCGTGCACGCGCCCGCCGCGCTCGCCGTGCCCGACGGCAACAAGCTGACCGGCGTCTACTCCGCGCACGGCGTGCAGACCTACACCTGCACCGACGGCGCCTGGAAGCTTCTGGAGCCCGCCGCCACCCTGTCCGACAAGCGGGACCGCGCCCACCGTCCGGTCGCCCTGCACTCCCGTGGCCCGGTCTGGGTCTCCACGGTCGACGGCAGCGCCGTCAACGCCGCCGCAGTCGCCACCTCGGCGAAGGACGGCGCCGTCCCCGAGCTGCTCCTGAAGGCCACGGCCACCCGCGGCGCCGGGACGTTCGAGGGCGTCACCTACGTGCAGCGCCTGGACACCGAGGGCGGCGTGGCGCCGGCGGCGGCGTGCACCGGCACGGACCAGATCTCGGTGCCGTACTCGGCCACGTACGCGTTCTACAAGGCGAGCTGAGCACCGCCGCTCCGCTGGATGCGCCGCGACAGGTCATCGGTCGGCCGCGGCGCCGTCGTGGCTGGTCGCGCAGTTCCCCGCGCCCCTTCGGGGGCGCTGTTGTTCGCTGAGCGGTGCGGTTCGGTGGGGGTGCGGGGGTCTGTCGTGGGTTGGCTGCGGCGGTGTTGTGGCTGGTCGCGCAGTTTCCCGCGCCCCTTCGGGGGGCTTTGCTGCTCGGTGAGCGGCTCGGTTCGCTGGATGCGCCGCGGCAGGCCGTCGGTCGGCCGCGGCGTCGTCGTGGCTGGTCGCGCAGTTCCCCGCGCCCCTTCGGGGGCGCTGTTGTTCGCTGAGCGGTGCGGTGCGGTTCGGTGGGGGTGCGGGGGTCTGTCGTGGGTTGGCTGCGGCGGTGTTGTGGCTGGTCGCGCAGTTCCCCGCGCCCCTTCGGGGGGCGCTCCTGCTCGGTGAGCGGTGCGGTTCGGTGGGGGTGCCGGGGTCTGTCGTGGGATGGCTGCGGTGGTGTTGTGGCTGGTCGCGCGGTTTCTCGTGCCGCTTTGGGGGTGCTGTTGTTCAGTTGGTCAGGTCGACCCTGATGGTCAGGAGTTGCGTGCCCAGTGCCTTGACCGCCGCGCTGTTTCCCCTGGGGAGGGTGCGCAGCCGGGCGATCGGGTCGTCGTCGGGGAGGAGGTGGGCGGTGCCGGAGTGCCACCGCCCGCCGATCCGGACGCGGACCCGCGGGTCGGCCTGGATGTTGCGCACGTACTGGGACTTCGTCCCGAACTCCGACACCAGCCAGAAGCTCTCCCCGACCCGGCGCCCGCCCAGCGGCGTCCGGCGCGGCCGGCCGGAGACCCGGCCGGTGGTCTCCAGCAGGGTCTGGAAGGGCATCAGGCGGGTCAGCGGGTTGGCGACGTACCGCTGGAACGCGGTGGTGGCACGGAATCTGCGGTCGGACATGATTCCTCGGCTCTCTCTTTCGCCGTCATGCGGCGCCGGTGTCTTCTTCAATGTCTCTCACGCGTACCCGACGAGAGACGGTGGGCCCCGTGCGGATCATGACCTGGAACCTGTGGTGGCGGTTCGGACCCTGGGCCGAACGGCAGAAGGCGATCCTCGCCGTGCTGCGTGAACTGCGGCCGGACGTGGTCGGCCTGCAGGAGGTGTGGGCGGCGGGCGGCGAGAACCTCGCCGAATGGCTGGCCGGCGAACTCGGCCTGCACTGGGCCTGGGCCGCCTCCCCGGCCTCCGAGCGCTGGCAGCGGCGGATCGGGGAGCCCGGCGTCGAGATCGGCAACGCGGTGCTGAGCCGCTGGCCGGTGCTGGAGAGCGAGGCGCTGCGCCTCCCGGCACCGCCGGACCTCGACGACGGACGCCTCGCTCTCTACGCCCGCCTCGCCGCCCCCGCCCACCCCGTCCCCTTCTTCACCGTCCACCTCACCTCGCAGCTGCACCTGTCGGCCGTACGCGGCGAACAGGTCACCGCGTTGGCCGGGTTCGTCGCCGCCCACCGCGCCGGCACCGGCTTCCCGCCCGTCGTCACCGGGGACTTCAACGCCTGGCCGGACTCCGACGAGGTCCGCCGGTTCGGCGGGGTTCGCACCGCGCCGGTGGTACCCGGCCAGGTCTTCTTCGACGCCTGGGAGTACGCCGATCCGGCCGCCCCCTCCGCCACCTGGGACAACGCCAACCCGTACGTCGCGCCGGGTCTCGGCCCCAGTGTCCGCGTCGACTACATCCACGTCGGCGCCCCGTCCGGCCCCGGCGGCATCGGTACGGTGCTGGCCGTACGGCGGGCCGGGGACGGTCCGGTCGACGGGGTGTGGCCTTCGGACCACGCGGCGGTCGTGGCGGACCTGGCGGACGGGTCACCCCGCTGAAGAGCCCGAGCCCGACAGGCAGGCTTTCGGCGAGCTGACAGCCCGCGATCCGACGGTGGTCCACCGCGTACCCGCGGCCCGGTGCGGGGCCGCGCGGATGGGACGATGCCCCGGTGAGCCACTTCTCGTACGAGCCCATAGATCCTGGCCGGCCCCGGCCACGGCTCCCGGAGCCCCGGCCGGCCGAGCCCGGGCGGTGGCCCAAGCTGGAGGCCGCGCTCGCGGTGGTCAACCGTGACCTGGCGGCGACCCTGCCGGAGCAGGACGCACTGATCCTGATGGCCGAGCCGCCGCAGGAGTCCCCGCCCCCGGGCGCGGTCGACCGGGGGCGCATCTACGTGGCGATGCCCGACGGCCGTTGGCAGGGCAACCAGGTGAACGCGCACGACCCCGAGGAGGGCGACCCGCTGGAGCCGGACGACGCGGACACGGTCCTCACCGCGGTCGCGGACGCCGCGCAGGAGACCGTCATGGAGCTGCTCTGGCAGGTCTGGCCGGTCTGCTGGGAACACAAGACCGGGATGCACGTCCGTCCCGCGGGAACCGCCGACGACAGGTACCCGGGCGCGACGGGCGCTTCCGGCCCACCGGTGTGGTGGTGCCGGGGCGGCCGGGAGGGCGGCGGTCACGACGTCGCCGCGGTCGGCGAACTGGCCGCCACCCTGCCGGGGAAGCAGCGGCGCGCGCTGCGGCGCGGCGAGCGCCGACGGGACGGCCGCCGCTAGTCGCTCCGCCGGCGGCGCCGTGTTCCGGCCGCGGCGCCGCCGTGGCTGGTCGCGCGGTTCCTCGCGCCCCTCGGGGGCGTGGCTCACCGCCCCAGGAAGATCGGGTTGGTCAGTGCCGCCAGGGCGCCGGGGACCGGGCCCGCCGCCGTCTCGTGGCGGATCTCCGCGCGGACGTACGCCGCGTACGACGGCGTCGTCCGCCACTCCACCACCCCCGACCCGGTCACCGGCAGCGGGTCGCTGGTGAGGAGGACGCCCTCGTCGGTGATGAGGCGGACCGTGCAGCGCGGCACGCCGGAGGCCTCCAGGCGGACGGTCACCGGGGTGTCGGGGGCGACGGCCAGGCGTTCACCGATGCCCGCCCGCTCGCCGCGGCCGCCCGTCGCCGTGAAGCTCAGCGTCACGTTCTTCGACTCGGCGATGTACGAGCGGCCCGCGCGCAGCCCCTCCTGGATCGCCGCGCGGGACAGGTCGTCGGCGAGGACGACGGTCTGGGGCAGGCCCACCGCGTCCGGGTCGCGGTGCGCGTCGCTGTTGCCCATCGCCGGCAGCCACTCCCGGTTGCCGCGCACCGAGGCGACCAGGGTGGCGTCCCAGGAGTTGAGGGCCACCTCGTCGTCGGGGGTGTAGGGGCCGTTCCACACCTCGACGGCGTCCGCGTCCCCGAAGCCGAACTTCCAGGCGCAGCCCACGCACGTGGCGTGCGGGTGCGCGGGTACGACGAGGCCGCCGGCCTTGCGGATCTGGTGGGCGAAGTGGCCGAACCGGTTGTCGCGGGCCCGGTAGCGCCAGTCGACGAAGGTTCCGGGGTCGGTGCCGAGGGCGACGACGTGACCGTTCCTCGTGGTGACCTCCTCGCCGAGCATGATCAGCAGGTCGTCGCCGGCCTGGTCCGCCCAGTGCGGGTGCGAGGCGTGCGTGTTGTGGTCCGAGGAGTTGATGAAGTCGAGTCCGGCGGCGCGGGCGAGGGCCGCGATCTCGGCCGGGGTGCGGCGGCCGTCGGAGTACCAGGAGTGCAGGTGGCAGTCGCCGCGGTACCAGTCGCGGCCGCGGCCCTTGGCCCGGGCGGGCGGGTAGACCGGGCGGACCGGCGTGCCGGGTTCGCCGTACGTCAGGGTGATGGTCAGCTCGTACGACAGGCCCTGCGGGGCCACCGTGTACGGGCCGAGGGCGACGTACCAGGTGCCCGCGTGGACCGGGCCCGGGAGGTAGCCGGGGGTCGCGTCGTCGGCGCGGACGAAGAACTCCGTGCGGGCGCCGCCCGACCAGCCCCGGAAGCCCTTGCCGCCCAGCTCGGTGCCGTGCTGGTCGAAGAGGCCGATGTCGAGCGCGTTGCCGGTGGTGCCGGCCGGGACGCTCGGTCTGTCGTAGGTGTAGGAGACCCTGATCTCCCGTACGCCGGTGGGTACTTCGACCGGTACGTACACGAAGTCCGGGCAACCGGGCGGCAGGGTGCCGCGCACGGTCGCCGTCTTCTGGGTTCCCCGGTCCTGGCCGTCCGCCGCCGCGAAGCTCACGCTTCCCAACGTAAGGGCTGTGGCCGCGCCCGTCACGATCAGCGCGCGTCTGCCGATGCCGTGCGTGTCCTCACACATGCCGCTCACTCTCCCCTGTGGACGTGAACTCCCACGGAAGTCGAGGGAATCCACAGACGTCCGTCTGTCATGTGCATAGCCCTGTGAAAGGTGGGGCGTGTGATGCCGACCAGTCGGTATGGACATATCGAGCCACCCCCGGTACAGATGGGGCATGCGCATAGCCGTCACGATCTTCCTCACCGACGAGACCATCGCCCCCGTCCGGCTCGCCCGTGAGCTGGAGACGCGCGGGTTCGCCGGGCTGTACCTGCCGGAGCACACGCACATCCCGGTCGAGCGGACCACCCCGTACCCGGCGGGCGGCGACCTGCCCCGCGAGTACGGCCGCACCCTGGACCCCTTCGTCGCCCTCGGCCAGGCCGCCGCCGTCACGGAGGGCCTCGGCCTCGGCACCGGCATCACCCTGGTCGCCCAGCACGACCCGATCGACCTCGCCAAGCAGATCGCCACTCTCGACCACCTGTCCGGCGGCCGCTTCACGCTCGGCGTCGGCTTCGGCTGGAACGTGGAGGAGGCCGCGGATCACGGCGTGGCCTGGCGTTCGCGGCGGGAGCTGACCCGGGACCGGATGGCGCTGATGCGGGCGCTGTGGGCGGACGAACCGACGGCCTACGAGGGGGAGTTCGGCAGCGTACGGGCGTCGTCCGCCCACCCCAAGCCCGTCCAGAAGCCGCGCGGGCCGGTGGCCGGGCCGCGCACGCTGGTCGGCGGGGCGGCGGGGCCGAAGCTGTTCGCGCACATCGCCGAGTACGCCGACGGGTGGATGCCGATCGGGGGACGCGGCCTCACCGAGTCGCTGCCGGTGCTCCGCTCGGTGTGGGCGGACGCCGGGCGCGACCCGGCGGCGCTCCAGGTGGTGCCGTACGCCGTCTTCCCGAGCCCCGGGAAGCTGGCGCACTATGCCGAGCTGGGCATCGAGGAGGTCGTGGCGCAGTTGCCTCCGGCGGGGGAGGCCGAAGTGCTGGGGGTGCTGGACGCGTACGCCGCGTACCTGTGAGGGGCGCGTCGATTCGTCCGCGGGGCCGGGGAGGTGGGCGGCCGCCGGAGCGTCGTGGCTGGTGGCGCGGTTCCTCCCCCAGCCTTCGGCCGGGGGACCCCCAGCGCCCCTGAAGGGCACCGCAGTGCGCCCCTTCAGGGGCGCGGGGAACTGCGCGAACGACTCCGGCCCACCCGCACCCGGCAACTCACCGGCAACCCCCAAGTCCACCCCCGCCCCGGCTGAACAGGCGGAGCCTCTTCGTATGCTCGAAGAATGACGACTTCCGCGACACCCGGAACCGGCCCCACCGAGAACTCCATGCGTCGCGCCCTCAAACGCGCCCGGGACGGCGTCGCCCTCGACGTCTCCGAGGCCGCCGTCCTGCTCCAGGCGCGCGGTGCCGCCCTGGACGACCTCGCCGCGTCCGCCGCCCGGGTCCGGGACGCCGGGCTTGCCGAGGCCGGCCGGCCCGGTGTCATCACGTACTCGAAGAGCGTCTTCATCCCCCTCACCCGCCTGTGCCGCGACAAGTGCCACTACTGCACGTTCGTCACCGTCCCCGGCAAGCTCCGCCGGGCCGGGCACGGGATGTTCATGTCCCCGGACGAGGTCCTCGACGTCGCCCGCAAGGGCGCGGCCCTCGGCTGCAAGGAAGCCCTGATCACCCTCGGCGACAAGCCCGAGGACCGCTGGCCCGAGGCGCGCGAGTGGCTCGACGCGCACGGGTACGACGACACGATCGCCTACGTCCGCGCCATCTCCGTCCGCATCCTGGAGGAGACCGGCCTGCTGCCGCACCTCAACCCGGGCGTGATGTCCTGGACCGACTTCCAGCGGCTCAAGCCGGTCGCGCCGTCGATGGGCATGATGCTGGAGACGACCGCGACCCGCCTGTGGTCCGAGCCCGGCGGCCCGCACCACGGCTCCCCGGACAAGGAACCCGCCGTGCGCCTGCGGGTCCTTGAGGACGCCGGCCGCTCCTCCGTGCCGTTCACCTCGGGGATCCTGATCGGCATCGGCGAGACGTACGAGGAGCGGGCCGAGTCCCTCTTCGCGCTCCGGCGCGTGGCGCGGTCGTACCACGGCGTGCAGGAACTGATCATCCAGAACTTCCGCGCCAAGCCGGACACGGCGATGCGCGGCATGCCGGACGCCGAGCTGGACGAGCTGGTGGCCGCGGTGGCGGTGGCGCGGCTGGTGATGGGACCGGCCGGCAACATCCAGGCGCCGCCGAACCTCGTCGACAGCGAGTACGAACGGCTGATCGCGGCCGGTATCGACGACTGGGGCGGCGTGTCGCCGCTCACCATCGACCACGTCAACCCCGAGCGGCCCTGGCCGCAGATCGAGGAGCTGGCCGAGAAGTCGGCCGCCGCCGGCTTCGAGCTGCGGGAACGCCTGTGCGTGTACCCGGAGTTCGTCCGCCGCGGCGAGCCCTGGCTGGACCCGCGGCTGCGCCCGCACGTGGCCGCGCTGGCCGACCCGGAGACGGGCCTCGCGGTGCCGGACGCGGCCGTCGTGGGGCACCCCTGGCAGGAGCCGGAGGAGGTCTTCGTCGCCTCCGGCCGTACCGATCTGCACACCGCCATCGACTCCGAGGGCCGTACGGCCGACCGGCGCGACGACTTCGACGAGGTGTACGGCGACTGGGGCGCGCTGCGGGAGGCGGCCGCCCCCGGGATGGCGCCGGAGCGCATCGACACGGACGTGCGCGGGGCGCTCAGGACGGCGGCCGGCGACCCCACGAAGCTCACCGACGCCGAGGCCCTCGCCCTGTTCCACGCCGACGGAGCGGCCCTCGACGCGCTGACGGGGATCGCCGACGACGTGCGGAGGTCGGCCGTCGGCGACGACGTCACCTACATCGTCACCCGCAACATCAACTTCACCAACGTCTGCTACACCGGCTGCCGCTTCTGCGCCTTCGCGCAGCGCCGCACCGACGCCGACGCCTACACCCTCTCCCTTGACCAGGTCGCCGACCGCGCCCAGCAGGCCTGGGACGTCGGCGCGGTCGAGGTCTGCATGCAGGGCGGCATTCACCCCGACCTGCCCGGCACGGCGTACTTCGACATCGCGAAGGCGGTCAAGGAACGCGTCCCCGGCATGCACGTGCACGCCTTCTCGCCGATGGAGGTCGTGAACGGCGCGACGCGCACCGGCATGTCGATCCGGGAGTGGCTGACCGCGGCGAAGGAGGCGGGTCTCGACACCGTCCCCGGGACGGCCGCGGAGATCCTCGACGACGAGGTCCGCTGGGTCCTCACCAAGGGCAAGCTGCCCGCCGCCACCTGGATCGAGGTGATCAGCACCGCCCACGAGCTGGGTATCCGGTCCTCCTCCACCATGATGTACGGCCACGTCGACCAGCCCCGCCACTGGCTGGGCCACCTGCGCACCCTGGCCGGCATCCAGCAGCGCACCGGCGGCTTCACGGAGTTCGTGACGCTGCCCTTCATCCACACCAACGCGCCCGTCTACCTGGCCGGCATCTCCCGGCCGGGCCCGACGATGCGCGACAACCGGGCGGTGACGGCGATGGCCCGGCTCCTCCTGCACCCCTACATCCCGAACATCCAGACAAGCTGGGTGAAACTGGGCACGGAGGGTGCGGCGGAGATGCTCCGCTCGGGCGCCAACGACCTCGGCGGCACGTTGATGGAGGAGACGATCTCGCGGATGGCGGGGTCGTCGTACGGCTCCTACAAGTCGGTCCGCGACCTCGTCGCCGTGGCCGATGCCGCCGGGCGCCCGGCGAAGCCCCGTACGACGCTGTACGGGCCGGTCTCCGAGGAGCGGCAGCGGGCGGCCGAGGCCTCCGACGGGCACCTGCCGGAGCTGCTGCCGGTGCTGGACTGAGCCGTCGGGCGGGCGGGCGGCGCACAGTACGATGATCCGACCCCTGTGCGAACAGGCAGGGGGCCTCATAACGGAGGAGATGCGTACCCGTGGCTGCCCGACTGCTGCCCTCCTGGGTGTGGGTCACCGGTCTGACGGCGGGGGCGACGGTGGCCGTCGTCCTCCTCGCCGTACAGGCCGACAAGGGGCCGCACCCCACGGCCGCCGCGGTCCGCCCGTCGGCGAGCGCGTCGGCGGGCGCCCACCCCTCCGCGTCACCGAAGCCGGCGAAGGCCCCCGACGTCCCGGCGGCCTCCGGCACCGGGCGCCGTATCGTCTACTCGCTCGGCGCCAAGCGGGTGTGGACGGTCGACGCTAGCGACAAGGCGACCCGGACCTTCACGGTGTGGCCGGGGACGGTCTCCCCCGACCCCGGCACCTACGCGATCACCAGGACCCTGGCGGCCACGACCGGCTCGGACGGCGTCCAGATCGAGCACATCCTGTACTTCGCGTCCAAGTCGGGACTGTCGGTCGCCTTCTCCAACGCGGTCGACGGCTCCTCGCCGCCGCCCGCCGCCGGCAAGCAGACCAGCGGCATCCGGATGCCCAAGGCGGACGGTGCGGCCCTGTGGACCTTCGGTACGGAACCGAACACCAAGGTGACGGTCGTCAAGTAGCCGCCGGGGCGGCGGTGGCCGGGCAGCCGTCAGGAGATGGCGCGCAGTCCGCGGGGCCGCCGGAGCCGCTGGGGCCGCCGGAGCCGCTGGGGCCGCCGGAGCCGCTCGACGGCGTCGGCCGTGTCCTCGTCGGCCGGCAGCAGGACGACCAGCTGCTGGGCGTCCTCGGTGATGTCGAGCGTCTCGTGCCGAAGCGGCAGCTCGTCTCCCGAAGGATGCCGCAGCCGCAGCACCCCGCGGGCGGGCACCAGGTGCCGGTTCACCCGCCGGGTGAAGTCGGCTCCGGCGACGGGCGTGTGCACGGTGCGGCGGGCGTCGGGAAGACCCGTCTGGTCAGGGAGTTGGAGCAGATCGCCCAGGAGGCCGGAGCGCTGACCGCGTGCGCACCGGCCCCTTCCTGGACCCGTGGCTGCACGCCGGCTCCGCCGTGAACCACTCGCTGTTCTCCACCGAGGGGCCGAGCCACAGGTCGAAGGCCTGCTCGTCGGCGACGGCGTCCCAGTCGGCGAAGAGCTCCCGCGCGCGGGGGTCGGTGAAGACGTACCGGGTGAGGTTGGGCGCCTCGGCGTCCAGGAGCCCGGTCCCGCCCAGTACCGCCTCGTACGCGCCGGTGCGGGCGAGGATGTCGCCGAGCCGGTTGGTGGCAGGACGGCCGCCCCCTCGATCCCGGGGCCCCCGGCTGCGCCAGGACCCTCCTGGACCAGTTGTCCTGGTGGGCGGCCACCCTCCGCGCCGGCCGCGAGGCCGCTCCCTATCCCTCCTGATCCGAGGGGCTCAACTGGACGACTACGAGCGCGAGTCCGGTGAGCACCAGGACCCGGGTCGCGGCGTCCAGGCCGTTCCAGGTCTTGGACTGCCACATGGAGAACCACTCGCCGCCGATCCCGATGAACCCGGCGCCGAAGAGCAGGACGAGCATCAGCAGACCGTAGGTGGAGACGCGCCGCGCTCGGACGTCGTCGCGGCGTGCCCAGAGCCAGGTACCGGCGATCAGCACGAGCGCGGCCAGCGTCTCCCACACGATGATGAGGACGTAGGCGGTGTTCTCGAGTCCCTTGTCCGTGACGGCCCGCCACATCAGGTCGTCGTCCTTGAACGTGGTGTCCATGGCCAGCACATGCTGGACGAAGGCCTGGTTGGTGCCGAAGTCGGTGATGTTCCCGAAGGCGACGAGGGCGATGTAGAGAGCGACCGTGCCGGTGAGAACGGCAGCGGCGAGTGAGAGCGCACGAGGCGCGTGGGAGGTGGACATGTCACCGTCCTTCCCCAACTCCGCTGTTTACACCCACTGTTCAGCAGCGATCGGGCGGCCCCACGTCGTGCCGCGGCGGTGAACCTCTGGCACGCGGGTACCTTGGTCGAAGTTCTGTGCGAAGCGTGAAGGGGGCCTCGTGGACGCGGACGACTTCGCGGAGTTGCGGACGCGCGAGTTCGGTTACCTCGACGAAGGCGGACACACCTATCTCGACCACACCGGCGCGGGACTCCCCCCGCGGTCCCTCGTCACGGGCAGCGCCCGGCGGATCACCGGCGGACTGTTCGGCAACCCGCACTCCGAGAGCCCGGCCTCCCGCGCCTCCGGGCTCCTGCTGGCCGAGGCCCGGCGGGCGGTGCTCCGCCATTTCAACGCCGACCCCGACGAATACGCCGTGATCTTCACCCCGAACGCGACCGGCGCGCTGCGGCTGGTCGGTGAGGCGTACCCCTTCACCCGCGCCGGCAGGCTCGTGATGTCGCTCGACAACCACAACTCGGTCAACGGCCTCCGGGAGTACGCACGGGCGCGGGGTGCCGCGACCGTGTACGTACCGGGCCTGCACATCGACGAGCGGCGGCTGCTCGCCGCCCTGGCCCCGCCCGGCCCGGGCAAAGGCGCCGGTGGCCTGCTCGCCTATCCGGCGCAGAGCAACTTCACCGGCGTCCAGCACTCACTGGACTGGATCGCCGCCGCCCAGGCACACGGTTACGACGTGCTGCTCGACGCGGCGGCCTTCGCCCCGACCAACGTCCTGGACCTGAGCCGCCACCACCCGGACTTCACCGCCGTCAGCTGGTACAAGGTCTTCGGGCACCCCACCGGCGTCGGCAGCCTGATCGCCCGCCGCGCGGCCCTCGCCAGGCTGCGCCGCCCCTGGTTCTCGGGCGGCACCATCTACGCCGTCAGCGCGCAGGCCCAGTGGCACGTCCTCGCCGCCGACGAGGCCGCCTTCGAGGACGGCACGGTCAACTTCCTTTCCCTGCCGGACGTGACCGCAGGACTCGCCTGGATCGACGGCATCGGCATGGACCGCGTACACGCCCACGTCACCGCCCTCACCGGCCGGCTCCTCGGCGGCCTCGCGGCGTTGCGGCACAGCGACGGCTCACCGCTGGTGCGGGTGTACGGCCCCGACCGCGCCGACGGGGCGCGTGGCGGCACCGTCGCGCTGAACGTGCTCGGCGCGGACGGCCGGGTCGTCGACGAACGCGTCGTCACGCGTGACAGCGCCGCCCACGGCATATCCCTGCGCACGGGCTGCTTCTGCAATCCGGGTGCCGGAGAGGAGGCGTTCGGCCTGCCCCTGACCCGGCTGCGCTCGGCGGCCGACACGCAGGTGGGGTCACTGGACGAGTACCTGGAGCTCCTGGAGCTGCCGTCGGCGGGCGCCGTCCGGGTCTCCCTGGGCATCTCGTCCCAGCCCGGGGACATCGAGACGTTCCTGGCGTTCGTGACCGACACCTACCGGGACCGGGTACCGACGACGGCCGGGCTGGCCGCACGGGAGAGCTGCTGAGCCCGCCCCCCCGGGAACGCCGCACCATGGCCACCGCACCACGGGCACCGCACCACGGGCACCGCGCCACGGGCACCGCGCCACGGGCACCGCACCACGGCCACCGCGCCACGGGCCGCGGCCGTGATCAGCGGCCCGCCCGGCTCCGCGCCGCGCCGTCCCGGCACTTGCGCACCAGGATCACCCACGTCCAGGCCAGGAACACCAGCGCGAACCCCGCCAGGATCACCCACCCGCGGCTCGCCGGGTGCCCGAACGAGTCCCCGTACGACGTCAGCAGCGGGGGACCGAGCGGCGAGCCGCCCGCCCGCCACAGCGACTCGAGACCCACCCCGCTGCCCAGCGCCTCGAACGCCCACCGGTTGGTCATCGCCCAGCTGATCGCCTTCCCGGCCACCGTCATCCGGGGCACCGGCACGAAGGCGCCCGAGAACAGCACCTGCGGGAAGCAGAGCAACGGCAGCATCAGCGTCGCCTGCCCCGGCTCCGACACCGCCGCCGACGCCAGCAGCCCCAGCGCGAGGGCGGCGGCCGAGGCCAGCACACTCGACGCGAACAGCGATCCGTACGTGTCCCAGCCCGCCGCGGGCAGCCGGTCGAGGGCGCGCAGCACCGCCAGCAGCAGCGCGTCCGCGACCGCCAGCACCGGCAGCGTAGTCGTCAGCTTCGAGGCGACGTAGGGGCCGAGCCGCAGCCCCGCGAGCCATTCCCGGCGCAGCACCGGCAGCTCGGTGCAGATCTGGAGCAGGCCGTACGTCAGCCCGAAGAAGAACGCGCCGAACGCGATCCAGAACATGATCATCGCCGAGGAGCCCGGATCCGGTGCCGCCGGATCGAACGCGCCGGCCCGGAACAGCACCGCGAACATCGCCACGATCATCACCGGCGAGCCCGCGAGCACGGCGACCGAGAGCCGGTTGTGCAGCATCAGCGCGGTACCCCGCCGGGTCAGCAGCGCCCACTGACGCAGGACGCCGACCCGCCCCGCCCGTACGGACGGTGACGTGGCGTCAGCAGGTGCGTCGTCCTCCTCGGCTTCGGCCCGTTCGGCGCGGGCGCCGCCCGCCACCGCCTCGTACACCTCCTCCACGGTGCCCACCCCGAAGGCGTCGAACAGGGCGTCCGGCGCGCCCGCGTACGCGACCTCGCCGCCGGCGGAGAGGAACACGACCTGGTCGGCGCGGAGCAGATCGGCGAGGACATGCGTGGTCAGCACGACGGTGGTGCCGTCCTCGGCGAGCGCCCGCAGGGTGCGCAGCAGGGCCGCGCCGGTGACCGGGTCGAGCCCGGACGTCGGCTCGTCGAGGAAGAGCACCCGGGGACGGGTGAGCAACTCGACCGCGATACTGGCCCGTTTGCGTTCGCCGCCGCTCAGCGCGCGCACGGGGGTCTCCGCCCGCTCCGCCAGACCGAGCGTGACCAGCACCCGGTCGACGGTCTCCCGTACGGTCCCGGCCGGCGTCCCCGGAGCCATCCGCAGGCCCGCCGCGTACACCAGCGTGCGGCGCAGCGGGAGTTCGCGGTGGATGATGTCGTCCTGCGGGACGAAGCCGAAGTCCGGCCCGGGCGGCCCGGGGCGTGCCCCGTCGTGCAGCACGTCGCCGTCGCTCGGCGCGCTCAGCCCGGCCAGCGTCTGCAACAGCACGGTCTTGCCCGCACCGCTGCTCCCGGCGATCACCGTGAGCTGCCCCGGAGCGACCTCGACGGATATGCCGTTCAGTATCCGCCCGCCCCCACGGACCTCCCGGCTCACCCGACGCGCCCGCAGGCGCAGGCCGTTGACGGAGGGGCCGGGGGCCTCGACGGACGCGTGCGGGGTCGGTGTCGACATGGGGGCAGCATGCCAGGTGGGCCCGCGGACACGGGCCCCGGCTCCTCGGCGCCCGCTGCGACGTGGGGGCGTGAGGCCCGGCCCCACGGAACACCGGGCACCACCGCGTCCGCAAGGCCGAGAAGATCAGAGGCGGTTCATCGGACCGGTTCGGTTTGCATCGCCTGTGTGCCCACGACGGTCAGCAGAGCGAGCTTCTCGGCGGTGCCGGTTCCGGCGCGCGGGGTGAACCAGAGCAACCGCTGGCGGTGGTCCTCGCTGAAGAGGCTGAGGCAGTCGAGGTCGAGCAGGCCGACGCCGGGGTGGACGATCCGCTTGCGCTCGTCTCTGCGTACCTCCACGTCCTGGTCGGCCCAGAGCGCCCGGAACTCCGGCGACTGCTGCAGCAGCTCGTCCACCAGCCCGGTCGCCTCGGCGTCGCCCGGACTGCGTCGCCCGACTGCCGCGCGCAGGTCGGCGACGAACGAGCGGGACTGCGGGGCGAGGTCCTCGTGCGGGTAGATCCCCCGCGAGGCCGGGTCGGTGAACCATCGGTGGATGAAGCTCGCCGCGTGGCCGTGGTGCGCGGACAGGTCGCCGAGCATCGCGACGGCGAGCGGGTTCTGCGCCAGAACGGTGTGCAGGTCGGTGCTCACCATCGCCGGGGTCCCGTCGATGCGGGTCAGCAGGTCGAGCATGGCGGGGTGGACGTGTGACGCCGTCCCGCCCTGGTGCGGGATCGGGCGGTTCGCCAGCCGGTACAGGTGGTCGCGTTCGTCGTGGCTGAGGCGCAGGGCGCGGGCGAGCGCGGCGAGCGACGTCGGCGGACCGGGCGTGCGGACTACCGGGAGGGGCTCGGTGCCGAGCTGTTCACCGGCCGTCGCCGGATCTTGAGGAGCAGTCCAGGTCCGGCGCCGAGGGCGAGCAGGCCGGCGGCCAGCAGGAGCCATGGGTTGAGCAGGCCCTCGGTGCAACTGCTGCCGCCGGGCGAGGTGGTGCAGTAGGTGCCGGGTCCGTGCCGGTTGAGGTAGGCGAGCAGGAACAGCGGCAGGCTCGCCCCCGACAGCAGGCCGGGCAGGCCCAGACGGGTGTCCCGACGCGTGGCCAGCACGACGGTGCCGGCGACGGGGATCGGCAGGATGAAGATCCCGATCGACAGCACGGTGATGAGGGCGAGCAGGTAGCAGGCTCCGGTCAGAAGCCATCCGGTGAAGAGCAGCCAGGCACGTCTGTTGCCGGTCATGCCGTGTCTTCTTTCGTTTGAGCAGTCGCTCAAAAAGTAGAAGCCGGCGGAAGCTCTTGGCAAGGGGCCAGAACCGGCCGGTGATCCACACTTCGTCGGGTCGGCCGCGGCGGTGGCTCCGTCCGGACGGGTGGTCTCTGCCAGACTCTCTGTGGGCCGACTGCGGGGGAGGCGCGGATGGGGTCGACACGGCCGTCGATGCAGGAGCTGATCGGGCGGCGCCGGAGGGCCGGGTTCGTCGGGCGGGTCGAGGAGCGGGCCGCGTTCCGGCGGAACCTCCAGCTGGCGCCGGAGGACGAGCGGCACCGGTTCCTGTTCCATGTGCACGGTGCGGCGGGCGTCGGGAAGACCCGTCTGGTCAGGGAGTTGGAGCAGATCGCCCGGGAGGCCGGAGCGCTGACCGCGTACCTCGACGAGGGCGTGGCCGGGGTGCCCGAGGCGATGGCGGCCGTGGCCCGTCAGTTCGCGGCCCAGGGACGGCGGTTCAAGGAGCTGGAGCGGTTGCTGGCCGTCTACAGGGAGCGGCGGCACGAGGCGGAGTCAGCTCTGGTGCTGGGCGGCGCTGAGGAGCGGGAGGGACCGTCGGCGGGGAGTCTGGCGGTGGCGCGGGCGGCGCAGGTGGGGCTGGGGATGGTCCCGGTGGCGGGCGCGTTCGCCGTCGCCCTGGACGCCGACCGGCTCGCCCAGGGTGCCGACCGGCTCCGGGCCCGCTTCCGCAGCCAGGAGGACGTCCAGCTGGTGCTGTCCCCCGAGCGGGTGCTGACCCCAGTGCTGCTGACGGAACTGTCGGGTGTCGCCGACACCGCCCCCTGGCTCGTCCTCCTCCTCGACACCTACGAGCGCACCGGCCCCTTCCTGGACCCGTGGCTGCACGACGTGATGACCACCGACCGGTACGGCGCCCTGCCCGCCAACGTCGTCGTGGTCACCTCCGGCCAGCGCCCCTTCGACACGGCCCGCTGGGGCAGCTTCGCGGACTTCAGGACGGACCTGCCGCTCCGTCCGTTCACGGAGGCGGAGGCCCGGGGACTGCTCGCCGACAAGGGGGTGCGGGACGAGCCGGTGGTCGCGGAGGTGCTGCGGCTGACGGGCGGGCTGCCGGTGCTCGTCTCCACGCTGGCCGAGTCCGGGCCTGTCGGCCCCGCGGAGGTCGGCGATCCCAGCGCCACGGCGGTCGACCGCTTCCTGAAGTGGGAGCGGGACCCCGTACGCAGAGCCGCCGCGCTGGCCGGCGCGCTGCCCCGGCAGCTCGACCAGGACGTGTTCCGCTCCGCCGTGGAAGGCCCCGACGACCAGACCGACGCACTCTTCACCTGGCTGAGGGGCATGCCGTTCGTCGACGAGCGCGGGGGCCGGATGCGCTACCACGGCGTCGTCCGGGCGCCGATGCTCCGGCTGCAGCGGTTGCGCTCGCCCCGGGGCTGGGCAGAACGGCACACCCGGCTCGCCGAGGCCTACAGCAGACGGCGCGCGGACGCCGAGGCCGACCTGCGGCCCGAGGAGCCGTGGGCGGACGAGGAATGGCGGGAACTGCGGCTCGGCGAGTCGTACCACCTGCTGTGCGCACGGCCCCGCGCCGCGCTGCCGGCCGTCCTCGCCGACCTCGTCACCGCCTGTGCCTACGGCGACGACGCGGTACGGCCGTGGGTGCGGCTCCTGACCGAGGCGGGCGAGGACGCGGACGCCGAGGCCGTACGGACCTGGGGCGCCGACCTCTCCGAGGCGCTCGCCGGGGGCGGGCTCGCCGGACTGCTCCGGCTGCTGCTCGGCCGCGCCCGGGGCGACGAGCCGTGGCGGGCGACGGCCTGGGCGCTGCGCGCCGACGCGCTCGCCCGGGACGGCGCGCACGAGCAGGCCCTGGAGGACTACGGCCGCGCCCTCGCCCTGGACCCGGCCCTGGTGCGGGCCCACCGCGGCCGGGCCGTCACCCGGGGCGGGACGGGCGACTACGAGGGCGCGCTCGCCGACCTCGACCGGGTGCTGGAACTGGAGCCGGACAACCCGTGGAACGTCATCCTGCGCGGCGAGCACCACCGGCTGGCCCGCCACCACGACGAAGCGGTGGCCGACCTCAGCGAAGGGATCAGACGCAACCCCACCAGCGAGTTCGCCTGGGCCTCCCGCGCCGCCGCCCACGAACGCCAAGGCGACCTCGACGCGGCCCTCGCCGACTTCGACCGCGCGCTGGCCCTCAAGCCGGACTACGCCTGGGCGCTGGCCCGCCGCTCCCGCGTCTGGCGTGGTCTCGACGACCAGGCCCGTCGCCTCGCCGACCTCGACCGCGCCCTGGCGCTGCAACCCGACTGGGCCTGGGGCCGCTGCGAACGTGGCGACGCGCTGCGCGTCGCCGGCCGCGACGAGGAGGCCCTGGCCGACTACGACCGCGCCCTCGAACTCGACCCCGAGTACGCGTACGCCTACGCGAGCCGAGGCGTCTCCCTGTCCAACCTGGGCCGCCACGAAGCGGGCCTCGCCGACCTGGACCGGGCCATCGCCCTGCAACCGGACTACCCCTGGGCCCTGGAACACCGGGCCGCGATCCGGCGGCGCAGCACCCTGTGAACGCCGGCCGGCTCTTGGAGGTCGCATCAACGGCCTTTGTGGGCATCCCTGTTCTGCCCGGGCGCTGCGCATCCGTGGGAGCGCGCTGCCGTCCCGGTCATCGGCCGATGCCGTGTGCGAGGAGACTCTCGGCGGTCTCGGCGATGGTGTCCTCGATCGGCCGGGCCCGCCACCCCAGGAGCCGCTCGGCCTTGGCGCTCGTGGCGTCGAGATCGCGGCCCAGCTGGTGCCTGAGCAGTCGCAGTTCCGGGTTCACGACACCCAGCGCGCGGGTGAGCCAGACGGGCAGTTCGCGGGTCGGGGCCTTCGCGGCGCGCTCACCCAGGCGCTCACGCAGTATGCGGGCTATCTCGACGACGCGCAGACTGTGGCCGGCGACGGCGAGGAAGCGCTCGCCGGCGGCCGCCGGATCGGTCATCGCGCGCACGTGCAGGTCGGCGACGTCGCGCACATCCACGTAGCCCATGGCGAAGGGCGGGCACGCCGGAACCCGTCCCTCGAGCATTCTGCGCACCAGACGCAGGGACGGCGGGTCGTCCGGGCCGAGCAGGGGGCCGAAGACGCCCACGGGATGCACCGCTGTCAGCTCCAGACCGTCACCTTCCTCTTCGACGAACCGCCAGGCGGCGCGCTCGGCCAGCGTCTTGGAGCGCTGGTAGGGCGGGATGTCGCTGTCGACGTCGGTCCAGTCCTCCTCGGTGAACGGGGTCGAGCGCGGGGGATGCCCGATCCCGATGGCGCCGAAGGCACTGGTGAGGACGACCCGGCGGACTTTGGCGTCACGGGCGGCCCGCAGCACTCGTACGACGCCCTCCCGTGCCGGGACGACCAGGTCGTCGTCGTTCGCCGGGGTGTGACGCAGTGTCGGGGAGGCGACGTGCAGGACGTAGTCGCAGCCGGCGACGGCGTCGTCCCAGTCCTCGGGGTGTTCGAGGTCGGCGCGTACGACCGTGAGGCGGTCGTCGTCGAACGAACCGGCCGCATGCAGCCAGGAGCGCAGTGCCGGCTCACGCCGCGGGTCGCGGACCGTGGTGCGCACGGTGTGCCCGGCTTCGAGCAGGGTCAGCACGCACCAGCTGCCGATGAATCCTGTTCCTCCGGTGACCAGTACCTGTGTCATCTGTGTCTCCTCAGCGCGCGACGTGCGCATCGAAAGGGGGCAGCGGGCGCGTCGCGTGACGACGCGGGGCGGAAGCGGCCAGGCCGCTTCCGAGGAGGGCGTGGCCGACCATGATCGGGTAGATCACGGCACGCTCGAACATGCCGACGTTCCACATCCAGCCGGTGAGGACGTCGGCCATGAAGAGCGGGAACGCGATCAGTCCGAAGGCGCCGAGTGCGACGCTCGCGACCGACCGGCCCCTGCCGAGACCCGTGCGGGTTCCGTTGGCTCCGACGACGATCGCCATGGTGTTGCCGGCGAGCATGACGGTCTGCGCGCCGAGGGTGTGGAACGCGATGAGGCCGTTGTGGACGTTGGCGTCGGAGCCCTGGACGGTGCCGACGAGTGCGACTCCGACGCCGGCGAGGACGGCGAGGGCCAGGACGATGACCGGGCGGGTGCCCCCGCGCGGGTCGAACACGAGGAACGAGCCGACGATCAGGAGGACGCCGTAGAGGACCCAGCCGGTGTCCATGACGGCTCCGAGGGGGGAGTTCGCGACCTGCCCGAACGCGGTCTGGGCCGGACCGGTCAGGCCGAGGTGGCTGACCCAGTTGTAGAGGGGTGAGTACGGCGGGTCCTGCCAGGCGGCGGCGGTGACGAACTCGGCGAGCCAGGACACGAGCGGGCCGAGGAGGATGAGGAGGGCTCCGGCGTGGGCGGCGGCGCCGGAGCGGACGATGGGCTTCGCGGGCTTCATGACAGGGCCATTCCTGGGACGCGTCGGCGGATGGCCTCCATCTCGGCTTCGTCCGAGACGCCCTGCCAGTCGTGGCGCGGCGTGTACGGGGCCTCCAGGGCGCGCACCTCGTCGTCGGTGAGCCCGACGTCCAGGGAGGCCACCGCCTCGTCGATCTGCCGGATCGAGCCGGCGCCGACCAGCGGTGCGGTGACGACCGGCTGACGTCGCAGCCAGGCGAGCGCGACCTGTGCACGGGTGACGCCGCGCGCGTCCGCCACCTGCCCGACCGCGTCGGCGATCGCCTTGTTGGATGCCTCCTGCTCGGGCGAGTAGAGCAGGTCCGCGTACGCTCCGTCCGTCTCGGCGCGAGCCGTGGCGCGGGCGTCGTCCCACGCGCGGGCCAGGCGTCCGCGCGCCAGGGGCGACCAGATGACCGTGCCGACGCCCTCGTCCAGGCACAGCGGGATCATTTCGCGCTCCTCCTCGCGGGCGAGGAGGTTGTAGTGGTTCTGCATCGACACGAAGCGCGCCCAGCCGTTCTGCTTCTGCAGGTGCAGGGCCTTCGCGAACTCCCACGCGTGCATGGACGAGGCGCCGAGGTAGCGGACCTTGCCGGCCTTCACCAGGTCGTTGAGCGCGTCGAGCGTCTCCTCCCAGGGGGTGGAGCGGTCGTTGCGGTGGATCTGGTAGAGGTCGATGTAGTCGGTTCCCAGGCGGCGCAGGGAGTGGTCGACCTCGGTCATGATCGCCTTGCGGGACAGTCCCCGCCCGTTCGGCCCGAGGCGCATCGGGTGGCGCAGCTTCGTGGCGATGACCACGGCGTCGCGGTCGGCGTAGTCCTTCAGCGCGCGGCCGAGGATCTCCTCGCTGGAACCGTTGGAGTACATGTTCGCGGTGTCGAAGAAGTTGATCCCCGCCTCCACCGCGTGCCGGATGAGCGGCCGGGCCTCCTGCTCGCCCTTCGACCAGACGGGGTGTCCGCGGTCGGGCTCGCCGTAGGTCATCGCGCCGATCGCGATCGGTGACACGTCCAGGCCTGTGGTGCCGAGCTTGATGTAGTGCATGACGCCCCTCTAAAGTAAGTGGAGAGCTCTCCGAATAACGTAGTGGAGAGTTCTCCACTTAGCAAGGTGAGGTCCCGTGGTCCGTTCAGACGCTCGCGAGAACCGGGCACGCATCCTCGCGGCCGCCCGCGAGGCGTTCGGCGAGGACGGCAACGCCTCGATGAACCAGGTGGCCCAGCGCGCCGGAGTCGGGGCGGGCACGCTGTACCGCAACTTCCCCACCCGCGAGGCCCTGGTGCTGGCCGTCTACCAGGACGAGGTGGCACGCATCACCGGCACCGCGCCGGACCTGCTGGCCGAGATGCCGCCTCTGGAAGCGCTGCGCCACTGGACGACCGACCTGGTCGAGGCCATGCGCAAGAAGCACGGCCTGGGCGACGCCCTCAGCGCCGGAGCGCACCAGGCGATCGCCGAGGAGAGCTACGGCCCCGTCATCGCCGCCCTCACCCAGCTCCTGGACGCCGGCAAGAAGGACGGCACCATCCGCCAGGACGCCGACCCCGCCGATTTCCTCCAGCTCACCGGAGCGCTCTGGCGCGCCGCGTCCACCCCTGAGGACCGGGCCCCCCGCATGCTCGGGCTCATCCTCGACGGCCTGAGCACGCACCGGTAGACACGTGAGCGCGCTGACGCGGTGCGACAGAGCGCCGGTTTGCCGGACCGGCAACAGGAGTGGCGGACCGGGACCCGGCCGGGCGACGGTGGGGCCGTGGCCGACAACGACATCGCAGAAGAATCACCCGCGTCCGGCATCCCCGGGCCTGACGGATACCTCGGGGACCCCGCGGTGCGGGCGGAATGGGACAACCGGTACTCCGAACGACAGCAGTTGTGGAGCGGCCGCCCCAACGGTGCGCTCGTGACCGAGGTCGCCGGGCTCACCCCCGGCCGGGTGCTCGACGTGGGCTGCGGCGAGGGCGCGGATGCCATCTGGCTCGCGCGGCACGGCTGGGACGTGACCGCGCTCGAGGTCTCCGGCGTGGCCCTGGAGCGGGCGGCAGGCCATGCGCGGGACGCCGGCCTCGCCATTGACTGGGTGCACGCCGCGCTGACCGACGCGATGCTCCCGCCGGCCTCCTTCGATCTGGTGTCAGCGCAGTACCCGGCCCTGCTGCGCACCCCCGACGCCGCGGCGGAGCGAGCGCTGCTCGCCGCCGTCGCGCCCGGCGGCATCCTGCTGGTCGTGCACCACGCGGGGATGGAGACCCGGCAGGCCCACGACGGCGACTTCGACCCGGCTGACTATGTGTGGCCCTCGACGGTCGTCGACCTGCTCGACGACGACTGGGCGGCAGAGGTGCACGAACAGCGCCCCCGCACGGCACCCGACGGCGGCGCCGGCGCCCACCACACCGACGACCTGGTGCTGCGCGTACGCCGACTGCGCTGAGGGAGGGCCGGCTCACCACGGCCGGTCCGTGAGCCGCGAGAGGTCGCGACAGGCAGCGGTCACGGTGTCGCCCCCGGCTCGGGCCGCGGCGATGCGATCATGCCGCTCCCGCACCGCGGGCTCGTGGCTGCACCGGCAGGTGAACACCGCCTGCCCGGCGAACCCGCCCCTGAACGGCTCAGGAGGCGGACCCGATCTCCCCGGCGAAGACGATGACCTGGTCGATGAGGCTCCGGCGCAGGTGCACGACGTCCGTTCCGGCCAGGTGGGGGCCGCCGTCCGGGGTGGTGAAGACCCACCGGTACCGGGCCCACTCGTCGGGCATGTCCACCGCCGAGCAGCGCACCATCGTCCCGGTCCCCGCCGGATGGCGCCGGATGTCCAGCACGAACCGCTCGACCGCCTCGATCCCCTCACTGCGGCCGAGCGGCCCCCAGAAGACCACGTCCGAGGTCAGGGCCTGGGAGAGCAGGGCGGTCACATAACTGTCGTCCGAGGCGTTGAAGGCGGAGATGAACGTGTCGATCGCGGACTGTGCGGTCTCTTCCTGCATGCACCAGTCATACCAGCCGCTCCGCGGACGGCGCTCAACGCCGGGCGAACGCCAGGAAGTCGACCCACGAGCCGTCGGTGAAGGTGAGCCGTGCGCCGTCCCTGTCCTTGGAATCGCGGACGTGGACGGTGGCGACGGTTGCGGGGGATATGGCGACCTCGACGCAGTCGGGGCCGTCGTTGCTGCTGTAGCTGCTCTTGAACCAGTCCAGCGCGATGGGGGTCATGCTTCTTCTCCCAGCACTTTCTCGATGAAGGCCAGTGACTCCCGTGGCGGGAGAGCCTGCGCCCGGATCATTCCATAGCGCATATCCATGATCTGGACCTCCCGAGGATCACTGATCACACGACTGTGCAGCTGGGCCTCCGAGTGCCCGACGGTCTTGCCGTCCTGGAGCTTGAGCAGCCGGATCGGTCCGCCCATGCCGGCGTGGTCCTCGCGGTCTGTGGGCATCACCTGGATCTCCACATTCCTCAACCTGCCTAGCTCCAGCAGGCGTTCGAGTTGTCGGCGCAGCACCATTCTGCCTCCGAGCGGTCGTCGCAGTGTCACCTCTTCCTGGACAAAGGTGAGCAGCGGAGGTGGAACCCGCTCGAAGACGCGGCGGCGTGCCATGCGAGCGGCGACCTGACGTTCGAGCTCATCCTCCGGGTAAGCGGGACGGCGCATGGCGAACAGCGCTCTCGCGTACTCCTGCGTCTGCAGGAGGCCGTGCATGTTGTGGCTGGCGTAGGCGCCGAGCTCGACCGCCTCGTCCTCCAACTTCGCCAGATCCCGAACCTTCTTCGGATACCGAGCCCGCTCCACGTCCTCCTTCATGAACGCGAGCTTCCCGCCCGCCTCCAGCACCTCGTCGGCCTTCTCCAGGAAGTCCGGCTTGGGGATGCGCCGGCCACGCTCCACGGCCGACACCATCTCCTCGCTGTAGCCGATGGCGGCGCCGAGTTCGCCCTGCCGGAGCCCGGCGGCCTCCCGCCACACCTTGATCTGCCGCCCGACCGCCCTGAGTACGGCCTCGGCCTCCTCGTCCTGCACACCCGCCCCTTCCGGCGTACGACCCGTACGACCCTGACCGGCATCCATACAGTCACGCTCTGTGCCGGGGTCGTTGCTGTTCAGGGTAGGAACGGGCGACCACGCTGGGTGACATGAACCAGAAATCCCTCCCGCAAGTCATCGCCCCGACACACCACTTCACGGTTCAGCTGTCCGCCACTCGAAGAGGTGCCCGACTGGCGCGGCTGCTCACCGAACGCCAACTCGACGACTGGAGGTCACCGTTCGCGGAGGCGGCGACGCAGGTCGTCGCCGAGCTGGCGTCGAACGCGGTGCTGCACGGGCGTGTGGCGGGGCGGGACTTCCGGCTGGGGCTACGGCTGTACGCCGACCGCACGCTCCGTATCGAGGTGACCGATGCCCGGGGCGACCGCGTCCCGCGCCTCCACGATCCGGCCGGCGCCGACGGGGAATCGGGGCGAGGCCTGCTGATCGTCGGGGCATATGCCGACCGGTGGGGCGTGGACGAGGCGCAGGCGGGCTGCAAGACCGTGTGGGCGGAGCTGGGGGCACCGGGTCGCGGGGGCCCGTGACCCGGTCGTTCCCGACGCCAAAGACCAAAGAACCGGGGAAAGAACCCAACCCGCCCCTACCGTCCCCGGCGATCACCCGCCGGAGTGAATATGCCGAACTCGGCTGGCGTGGAGGGTCAGTTGTACGGCAGCGTCTGCGGCGACAAGTCCAGACATACTTCGGCCCTCGCCGGGACTGCCATCCCACTGCGAGGGCCTGATCATCAAGGAAGAGAGAACCTTCCCCCATGACTGCCCCGCAGCCTAGCGCGCCCGCGCCCGCGAAGACCCGGCATTCCCACTCCGGTGTCACCCATGTGAAGGAACGCCTCGACGGCAACTTCACCGTGATCAGCAATGAGTTGCTCCAGCACCCGAAGCTGTCCTCCACCGCGAGGGGCATCGGGGGCTACATCCAGTCGCTGCCCGAGGGCGCTCCGGTCAGCATCAAGGCGCTGGCCGATCAATTGCCGGAGGGCGAGATCAGGATCGCCGCGGCGCTGCGCGAGCTGGAGAAGTACGGGTTCCATCTCCGCACCAAGGAACGGCTCCCGTCGGGGCAGGTCGTGACCCGGACGGTCGCGTACAACAGGCCGCGGCACACGGTGGTCGTCGAGGCGGCGCGGGCCCCGGAGCCCGTTGCCGCCCGGCCGAGGACTCCCGTCCCGACGCAGGCGCAGGGAGCCCCGCGCAAGGTCCCTGACCTGCTTGCCGGGCTCCGCACGTACGACTCCCGCCTGCTCCTCAGCGAGCGGGACGTACACCGGCTGACACCGGCCGTGTCCGTGTGGCTGGAGCGGGGCGTGCCGCCCACCGCGGTCGTACGCGCACTCACGGCCGACCTGCCGCAGGACCCGATCAAGCACCCGGCGGCCTTCCTGGCGCATCGCCTCGCCAGTCGGATGCCGCCGCCGCTGCCGGCTCAGGCCCCGAGAGACGCGTCTGCGCCGTCCCGACCGTCCCGCCCGGATCCCCTCCAGACCTGCGACGGCTGCGAGCGCGCGTTCCGCGCACCGGAGCCGGGGCCGTGCCGCGACTGCCGCGCGGTCGGCGCGGTCGCCTAGAAAGGACGAGGCGCGAGCCGTGAGCTCGATGACGGGCGCCGCCAAGGCGTCACCCCGTCGGGTGTCCGGGTACCGTACGAGGACCGCGCCACCCGCACCGGAGGCCACCGTGAGTGCCCAGACCGACGGCCCGATCGAACCGCTGATCCCCATGCCCGAGCCCACCCCGGATGCTCTGCGGGCCGCCGTCGCGCGGATCGCCCCGAGCCGGATCCCGGCCCTCACCCAGCACCTCTTCGAGGCCACGACGAACGCGCAGCAGACCCAGAGCCTTGCGCCGCTGCGGGCCTTCGTGCACTCGTGGGCGGTGTTCGTGGCGATCCAACGCCATCCGGAACGTGCCGCCCGCCTGCGTGAGCTGGAGCGGATCGTGGACGCGGGCGAGCAGGACCCGGCGGCCGCCATCAGGGAGATCCAGGCCATCCGGGAGACGGCTGAGGCGGAGGCCGGGCTGTGACGGACTGGGCCTGGGACTACAACCCGAGTGCCGAGTACGTCATGGATGGCCTGCCACCCGGAGTGCTGGCTGAGGTGGAGCGCCTCGCAGCCGAGCTGGCTGCGCTGGGACAGGACTCCGTGAAGGTCGGCAGGCCTCTCGACCGAGAGGGAGGGCTGCGTGAATTCGACATCCTGGGTGGGCGGGGTTTCATCAGTTTCCTGCCGGTGCCCCGCCACGAGTGCGTCTACGTCTGCAATGTCACCTGGTACGGCTGACCTCTTTCTCCCTGTGCGACCTGGCCGAAAGGCGACCAGTCGGGACCACACAACCCACACTTCGCATACCTAACTGCCCCCTGAACGGACCGTTCCCGGTCGATTACAGTGCTGTGCGCTCGTATGTACGGACGGTGCCCGTGGGGAGGTCATGGTGGTGAGTGCGACGCTGGGTGCCGTCTGGGGCCGGGTCGAGCAGCAGGACTTCCGGAGCAGGGTGCGCGGGACGCTCATCGGTACGGCCGTGGGGGACGCGCTCGGCGGCCCGGTGGACGGGCTGACGCTGGAGGAGATACGGGCGGCCTACGGGCCCGAGGGGCTGGTCGATCTCGGGTTCGGGTACGGGCGGCGCGGGACCGTCACCCATCACACGCAGCTGACCCTCTTCACCGTGGACGGGTTGATAAGAGCACAGGTGAGGAGGGACACCGGGGCCTGGCATCCGCCCACCGACCTGCACCGGGCCTACCTGCGGTGGGCGGCCACCCAGCGGGACTGGGGGCCGGACGAGCGGCGGAAGGAGGACGGGTGGCTCGCCAGAGAGGAGTGGCTGTACGCGCGCAGGGAGCCGACCCGGGCCTTGCTGCTCGGGCTCGGCGACGAGCGGATGGGGACGCTGGAGTCGCCGAAGAACCCCGATGACCTGGGGCCGGAGGCCGTCGCGCGGTCGGCGCCGTTCGGGCTGCTGGTCGGGTGGGAACCGCAGCTCGTCGTACAGCTGGCCGTGGAGTGCTCGGCGCAGACGCACGGGCATCCGACCGCCTGCCTGTCGGCCGGCGCGTACGCGGTGATCGTGCACGGACTGGCGCGCGGCCAGTCCCTCGACGGCTCGGTCCAGCAGGCCCTCGCCCTGCTCGCCGCCCGGCCGGGGCACCAGCCCGTCTCCGACGCGTTGCAGCACGCACTCGGTGCCGTACGGCAGGGGATGCCCTCCCCGGGCCGGGTCGAGGAGCTGACCGGGGACGGGGCGGCCGACGGGATGCTCGCCGCGGCCGTGTACTGCGCGCTCGTGGGGGAGGACGTACGGCACGGACTGAGCCTCGCCGTCAACCAGGCCGGGCCCTCCGCCGTGGCCGGTGCCCTCACCGGCGGCCTGCTCGGCGCCCTGCACGGCGAGACGGCCCTCCCGCCGGCCTGGGTGGCCGAACTGGAGGGCCGCCAGACCATCCTCGAACTCGCCGACGACTTCGCGATGGAGATGACCCAGGGGCCGGCTCTGCACAACCCGGCGGGTGCCGCTCCTGGGTGGCTCGCGCGGTACCCGAGGGGTGGCTGAGCCGTCGGCCGGTACCGCTACGGTGCCGGTACGCCTTCCCCCGCTCCCGCTCCGGCCCCGGCGGGCACCACGGCGGCGGCCGCGCCGTCCCCGTCCGTGTTCACGCTCTCGATGATCGCCAGGCGTTCCGGGGTGTCCTCCGGCTTGAGGTAGCCGATGAGGACGTAGAGGACCAGGGAGACGGCCAGCGGGACCGAGACCTGGTACTGGAGCGGGACGCCGCCGTCGACGTTCCAGTTGATCGGGTAGTTGACCAGCCAGAAGGCGAACAGGCCCGCCGCCCAGCTGGTGAGCGCGGCCGTCGGGCCGGAGCGGCGGAAGGGGCGGAGCAGACCCAGCATCATCGGGATGGCGATCGGGCCCATCAGGCCGGCCACCCACTTGATGACGACGGTGATGATGTCCTTGAAGGTGGGGGAGTTGATCTGGGTGGCCACCGTCATGGACAGGCCGAGGAAGACGACCGTGGTGACGCGGGCCGCGATCAGGCCCGAGCGCTCGTTCCACGCCCGCGCCCGCTCCGAGACGACCGGGGCCACGTCACGGGTGAAGACGGCCGCGATCGCGTTGGCGTCGGAGGAGCACATCGCCATCGTGTGGGAGAAGAAGCCGACGATGACCAGGCCCAGCAGGCCGTGCGGGAGGAGCTGTTCGGTCATCAGGCCGTAGGAGTCGGAGCCGTCCGGCTTCTGGGCGTGCACCAGGAGCGGCGACATCCACATGGGGAAGAACAGGACCACCGGCCAGACCAGCCAGAGGGCGGCGGACAGGCGGGCGCCGCGCTCGGCCTCCTTCGGGCCGGCCGTCGCCATGTAGCGCTGGGCCTGGTTGAGCATGCCGCCGTTGTACTCGAAGAGCTTGATGAAGAGGAAGGCGAGCAGGAAGACCGTGCCGTAGGGGCCGACCAGCGGCTTGCCGTGGCCGTGCAGGGCCGGCTCGTTCCAGGCGTCGAAGAAGCCGATGCCCTTGTCGTTCAGCTTCAGGACGACGGCGACGAACATCGAGACGCCGGCCAGGAGCTGGATGACGAACTGGCCCAGCTCGGTGAGCGCGTCCGCCCACAGGCCGCCGATCGTGCAGTAGACGGCGGTGATCGCGCCGGTGATCAGGATGCCCTGGTTCAGGGTCACCCCGGTGAACACGGACAGCAGGGTCGCGATCGCCGCCCACTTCGCCGCCACGTCCACGATCTTCAGCAGCATGCCGGACCAGGCCAGCGCCTGCTGGGTGGAGAGGTTGTACCGGTTCTTCAGGTATTCGAGGGGGGATGCCACGTGCAGGCGGGAGCGCAGGCGGTTGATGCGCGGGGCGAAGAGTTTCGAGCCGATCGCGATGCCGAGCGCGATCGGGAAGGACCAGGTGACGAACGACGTCACGCCGTAGGTGTAGGCGATGCCGGCGTACCCGGTGAACATCACCGCGCTGTAGCCCGACATGTGGTGCGAGATGCCGGACAGCCACCAGGGCATCTTGCCGCCCGCGGTGAAGAAGTCGCTGACGTTGTCCACGCGTTTGTGCGACCAGACGCCGATCGCGACCATCACACCGAAGTAGCCGATGAGCACAGCCCAGTCGAGCCCGTTCATGCGCCCCCCTTCCAGGGTCCGCCTACTGAACTCCGCTCAGCTGGCTGGCACTTCGCATAAGCGGAGTGGGGACGGGGAAGGCCGCGAAGTGCCCGCTCATCGTGGGTTCCGTTACGCGGGCACGACAAGCGGGCGTAAGGTCAAGGGACAGTAAAATCGTTCGCCTTCTTGACCTTGGTTCACGAGTATGAATGCTCCGATGGTGCGTGAAAGACCCCTCAGTGCATCAGCTCCCCCGCGTTGACCAGCAGCGACTGGCCGGTGATGGCCCGCGCCCGGTCCGACGCCAGGAACACCGCCGCGTCCGCCACGTCCCCGTCCGTCGCCAGCTCCGGCAGCGCCATCCGCCCGGTCAGCCGGCCCAGCACCTCGTCCTCCGGCACCCCCTCCGTGTGCGCGGTGAACTGGACGTACGCCTGCACCGGCGGCCCCCACATCCAGCCCGGCAGCACGGTGTTGACCCGGATCCGGTGCGGCCCCAGCTCCCGGGCCAGCGAGTACATCGCGCTGGTCAGGGCGCCTTTGGAGGCGGCGTACGCGGCCTGCCTCACCTGCGAGGGCGCGGCGACGGCGGACTGGGTGCCGATGAAGACCACCGAGCCGCCCCCCGCGGCCTTCAGCGCCGGCAGGCAGGCCCGGGTCATCCGCAGCGTCCCGAGCAGGTTCACGTCGATCACCGAGGCCCAGGTCGCGAAGTCGGCGTCCTCGACCCCGCCGAAGTAGGAGTCCCAGGCGGCGACATGGACCACCGCGTCGATCCCGCCGAACCGCTCCCCGGCCAGCGCGGCCAGCGCCTCGCACCGGCCCTCGTCGGTGATGTCGGTGGGCAGGTACGCGGTCCGGGTGCCCTCCGGATCGATCCCGGCCGCGCTCTTCGCGAGGTTCGCCTCGGTCCGCGCACCCAGCACCGCGTTCCCGCCGTCCCGTACGACGGCCGCGGCGATCTGGTGTCCGAGCCCGGCGCCGACTCCCGAGACGACGACGGTCTTGCCCGTGAGCAGCGACATCGATGACCTCCCGTTCACGCACCTGTGTCTGACGGACCGTCAGAGTAAGGGTGGGGGCGGGAGGGCGGAAGGGCCGGGGCGGCGGGGCCGTAACGGGCGACGGCTCCGCCCTGGGGGCGGAGCCGTCGGATGTTGGGGTGGCCTCGGGAGAGGATCAGGACTTGCGGGCCCGGCGGGTGGCGAAGAGCGTGCCGCCGCCGAGCGCGATCACCAGGGCGGCGCCGCCGGCGATCAGGGGCGTCGAGAACTGGGGCCTCAATTCTTTGCCAGTTGAACAAAATCCTCGCGACGTCGACCGGTCCGGCCCCGAGAGGTCATCGCAACTCGTCCACGTAGCGGTCCGTCCCGGGCACCGTGGGGACGAACGGTGCGACGAACTGCACTTCGCCCAGCCCCGACGCCGTCACCGCCGTGTCCAGGTGCGCGAAGTGCTCGCGCCAGCCGTCCCGGGGGTCGCCGTCGAGGAACCACAGCAGGGTCAGCCGGGTTCCGACCCCCTCGACCTGCTTGACGTAGGTCATGCGGTCCAGGGGCAGGGGCGTCGGCGTGAAGAGGGTCACCATGGCCGCCGGGGAGCCCGCCAGCCGTCTCGGGAGGTGGTCGTCGCGCAGCCAGGCGAGCAGCGCCGCGCGCCTGTCGGGGGAGTCGGCGTCGACGACCTGGACGACGAGACCGGCGTAGGGGTGGTCGAGGGCGTGGATGTCGCGAGGGCCCTGGTCGCCGTCGCGGTAGACCGTCGCCGCGTGGTCCTGGAAGGCCGTGAAGACATGCGTACGGTCCTGGAAGACGCGGTGGTCGCGGTTGAGGCGTTTGTTGATGCCGACGGTCCATCGCATGTGGTCGGCGTAGCGACCGGCGGTCATCCAGTAGACGGATATGTAGCAGCCGGCCGTCACCGGCTGCGCCACGGCGGACTTCTCGGGGTAGCGCAGCAGTTGCAGGTCACGCGTGGCGACCCAGCGGCGCCCCGCGTACATCCACGGCATGGCCATCGCGCCGGCGATGAAGTGGTCGTCCTCGTACCAGCGGTTGTACGCGCGCTCCCGGCCGGGGTGCGGCTCGACCATGGTGATGAGCGCGTGCCCGAGGTCGGCTCCGTAGGGGCCGACGGCGGCCAGTTCGGCGTACAGGTGACTGCGGGTCTCGTCTGTGTGCGTCGCGTCGTCTGCCATGGGTCCGGTTTAGCTGACGATGTGTCAGATACGGAAGGGGGCTGCCCGCCCAACTCCGCCCGGAGTACTTCGTCCGCCGATCAGGCCGGCCCGTCAGATGCGCGGACCGGTCACTTCAGCTCGTCGGGGCAGGGCGTGCCCCGTGGCAGCTGGTACGGCGACGCCAGCCGGTACGTCCCGGCCCGCGGGGCCAGCAGCATCGTCCACTTGTCCCCCTTGGCGTCCTCGGGCGTCTCCATCAGGCAGCCGTTGACGTTGGTGTACGTCTTCGGCTCGCCGTCGGCCCGGTGCTTGGAGGCCTCGGTCTCCTGCGGCGCCTTGAGGCTCTTGCCGTCCGCGTCGACGATGCTCAGCCACGGCGAGTAGGGGATCCGGATCAGGATCCGCCCGGCCTTGCGCACCTCGATGGTCAGCTCGCCCTGCTCCGCGCTGTCCACCGCCGCGTTCGGCTCGGCCAGCGGCACCGGGTCGGTCACCCGGAACAGCTGCCAGTTGGCATCGCCCCAGACCTGCTTCAGGTACGGCATCCCGCGCCGCACCAGCGCCAGCTCCCGCTCGCCGCCGTCGCCGTCCGGCTCGTCCTTCGGCACCACGACGAAGTGCACGGCCCAGCGCTGCAGCCACTCGTGGTAGTTCGCGGAGTTGAGGGTGTCGTCGTAGAAGAGCGGGTTGCGCTCCATGTCGGCCTGGCGGTTCCAGCCGCGGGCCAGGTTGACGTACGGCGCGAGCGCCGAGGCCTCGCGGTGCGAGCGGGCCGGGATCACCTCGACGCGGCCCTTCTCGGCGCCGACCTGCTGGAGCTGGTGGACGAGCGGGGCGAGCTCGCGGGCCCAGGACGCCGCCGGGGTCGTGTGGAGGATGTCGTCGACCGACTTGAACCCGACCCAGCCGCAGAAGCCGAGGAAGGCGAGGACGACCGTGTAGTACTTGCGCGAGCGCGGGACCGTGTACGGCAGGGCCGCGATCAGCGTCGCGCCCGCGAACAGCATCGGCAGCCGCGAGATGTTGGAGCCGATCTGCGAGCTGACCAGCCACACCAGCACCACGCCGAGGCTGTACACGGCCGCCGTCAGCCGGACCGTCCTCCACTCCTTCGGCACCAGGAAGAGGCAGAGCAGGCCGTACGCCAGCGGCATGATCACCGAGCCGAAGCCCATCGGCTGCGTGCCCGAGAACGGGAACAGCCAGGCGGAGACCGCCACCACGGCCGCGGGCGCCAGGCCCAGCGCCCAGGCGCCGGGCCGCCGCTTCTGCAGGAACAGCGCGACCGCGACCAGACCGACGAAGAGCCCGGCCACGGGCGAGGCCATGGTGGCGAGCGCGGCGAGCGGCGCGGCGACGAGCGCCTTCGCCCACCGTTTGTACCGCCAGCGGTACGGCCAGCAGAACACCGCCCCGACCGAGGCCAGCGCGAACATCGTGCCGAGCCCGAAGGTGACCCGCCCGGAGAGCGCGTTGCAGATCAGCGCGGACACCCCGGCGAGCGCGGCCCACAGGGGGTTCTTCACCGCGCGGCTGCGGATAAGCAGCAGGGTCAGCAGCCCGGCCGAGACCGTGCCGGCGAGCATCATCGTCGTGCGGACGCCGATCAGCGACATCAGGTACGGCGAGACCACGCTGTACGACACCGGGTGCATACCGCCGTACCAGGCGAGGTTGTACGCCGAGTCGGGGTGGCGGCCGACGAACTCGGCCCAGGCGTCCTGGGCCGCGAGGTCCCCGCCGCTGTTCGCGAACGTGAAGAGCCAGATGACGTGCAGGACGCCGGCGAGGGCGGTGACCGACAGCACCGGGTGGCTCAGCAGCCGTCTGCGCAGCGGCTCGGCGGCCCGCAGCAGCCGACGGGCGGGCTTACGCTCCGTGTCGTCCGCGGCTGCCGACGGCACGGCTATTCGCGGGCCGGCTACCGGGCCCGGATCGGCATCGTCGGCACGTGTCGGCTCCGCTGTGGCCACCTGAAGGCACTCCCCGTGTCCCGTCTTCTCTTCCCGGCCGTGTTCCACGGTGTTGGCGGCCGCTTTCCGTCCAGTTCGCGGCCGTGTCCCGGCGACCGGCGACCTGCCCCGATTCGTGACGCTAGCACGCACCCCGCCGCGGGGCCCTGGGGTGGGCCGCCATCAGCGGGGTGCGGTGACGGAATGCCGGTTATGGGTCAGCCGAGGTGGGTCAGCCTGCTCGTGAACCCGGGCTCGGCCAGGTCCTTCGCCAGGGCGACCGGCACCTGGACGGCGGAGCCCGAGCCGTCACCCACGGTGAGGGTGCCGACCTTGGTGCCGGCCTTCGCGGTGTGCGGCACCTCGTCGGCGGCGAACGACAGCTTCACCCGCAGCCCCGACCAGCCGACGGCGGTGACGTCCTGCGTCGCCACGACCGGGGTACGGCCGCCCAGGCCGTCGTCCACGGAGCCGACGACGTCGCCCTTCTTGTAGATCGTCGCCGACCTCAGCGCGCCCTGGGCCGCCCGGATCAGCTTGTCGCCGGCGTTGAGGGCGGCGGTCAGGATGCTGTTGTCCGGGGCCGCGCTGGCCGGCTGCCGGAGCACCGCGCCGATGATGGTGCGGGTCTCGCCGTTCACGTCCTTCTTCGCGGCGAAGACCAGGTTGCCGAGGGCGGAGGTGGTGGTGCCGGTCTTGATGCCGACGACGTTGTTCCGGCCGACCAGCTGGTTCCAGTTGCCGTGGTTGACGCCCTTGTAGTCGTCGTACGACATCATCGCGGCGACCTCGCGGAAGGACGGCTCGCTCGCCATCGCGGCCTTCGCCAGCTTCACCTGGTCCACGGCCGTGGAGACCGTGGAGTTCGTGAGGCCCGACGGGTCCGTGTACGTCGTGTTGGTCATCCCGAGCTGCTTCGCGGTGGCGTTCATCTTCGCCACGAACGACTTCTCGGAGCCGGCGTCCCAGCGGGCCAGCAGGCGGGCCACGTTGTTCGCCGAGGCGATCAGGATGGACTCCAGGGCCTCGCGCTGGGTGATCGAGTCGCCGGCCGTCACGTCGACGGTCGACTCCTGCCCGGCGTTCGCCTGGTCCTGGGCCGCCTGGTCGATCTTTATCTTGGGGCCCGCGGCACCGCTCTTGAGGGGGTGGTCGCGCAGCACGATGTACGCGGTCATCACCTTGGCGACGCTCGCGATCGGCACCGGCTTCTGGTCGCCGGAGGAGCCGAACGTGCCGATGCCCTGGACGTCGAGGGCGCCCTGCCCGTCGGCCGGCCAGGGGATGTCCGCCTTGCTGCCGTCGAAGGTGTACGTGTCCTTCGCGGTGAGGTCGAGGGTGGGCTGCGGCAGCGGGCGCAGAGTCTGTACGACCGCAAAGACGATCAGCAGGACGATGACGAGCGGCGTCCAGATCTTGACCCGGCGGAAGAGCGTGCGGACCGGGGTCTCCGGCGGCGGCGGGGTGTTGGTGAGCTCGGCGAGCAGGTCCAGCGGGGGCTTCGGGGGAAGCGGCTGCTGGGTGGTGCGCTCGGGGCCGACCTGGGGGAGGACGGTGGTGCGGGTGGTCGAGGCCGGCTCGGGCTTGGCCTCCGGTTTGCCCTCCGGCTTCGGGCCCCGCTTGATGTCCGACTTGAGGGCGACGAACTTGCTGGTGCGCTCGGCCTCGGCCTCGGGGGACTTGGGCTTGGGCTTCGTGCCGCCGCCCAGCTTGAGGGTGGTGGTGGGCTGGTCGACCTGCGGGGGGCGGGGGGCCTTGAGCGTGGTGGTGGGCTGGTCGACGGCGGGCTCGGCTTCGCCGTCGCCGCCGTCGGCTTTCCCACCCGCACCACCCGTGCGGCCATCGTCGCCGGGTGCGGGTGGCCCCTGCGGTCCGTCCTCGCCGTCGGCGTCCGCGAGTTCGGCACTCGCCCCGGACCCATCGGCGGGCGCGGCGTCCTCGGGCTCCGCGGCCCCCTCCGAATTGCCGGCGGGCGCGGCGTCCTCGGGCTCGTCCGCCGCCTTCGGCTTGTCCTCCGGTGCGGTGTCCTCGGGGTCCGCGGCGGTCGCGGGCTTGGCGTCCTCGGGCTCGTCCGCCGCCTTCGGCTTGTCCTCCGGTGCGGTGTCCTCGGAGCCCGCGGCGGTCGCCGGCTTGGCGTCCTCGGGTTCGGCGGTTGCCTTGGGCTTGTCCTCGGGGGTGGTGTCCTCGGGGTCGCCGGCAGCCGCCGACTTGCCCTGGGGCTTGGCGTCCGGTGCGGGGTCCGCGGTGGTCGCCGGCTTGGCGTCCTCGGGGTCGCCGGCAGCCGCCGACTTGCCTTGGGGCTTGGCGTCCTCGGGGTCCGCGGGGGTCGTCGACTTGCCCTCGGGCTTGGGGCCTTGGGGCTCATCGGAGGTTGCCGGCTCGTCCCGGGGGGCGGCGTCCTTGGGCTCGGCGGCCCCCTCCGGCTTGTCGGCGGCCTTGGTGTCCTCGGGCTCGGTGGCGGGCTCCGGGGCCTCGGCCGTCGCCGACTCGCCCTCGGGCTTGGTGTCCTCGGGCGTCGACTCGTGCTGGGGCGTGGTGTCTTGGGGTTCGGTGGTGGGCTCCGGGGCGGCCGGAGTGTCCTCGGCCGTCGCCTCGGGCGCCGTAGTGGTCCTGGCGGCGTTCTCCGGGGGCTCCTGGGCCCTCCGCGCCCGCTCGGTGCCCGCGGCGGCCTCAGGGCCGTCTCCGGCCTCCGTGGCCGCCTCAGGGGCCGTCGCGTCCTCCGCCGGCTCGCCCGTGCGGACCCATGCCGCCACCGCGTCGCGGAGCTTCGCGTCGTCCTTGTCGGTCTCGCCCGGTTCGCCGGTCTCGCCGGTCTCGCCGTTCTCCTCGGCCGTCTTCAGGTCCCGTACCGAGAAGACCCGGGTGGCGGTGTCCACGCCGCCGGCGGTCTCCTTTCCGGCGGCCACCGCCAGTCGTGGGTCGCGTGCTTCGGGAACCGACTCCGCGCTCCCCGGCGTCGGTTCCGCCGACGACTCGCGCTGCTTCGACCTGTCGGGGGACTCGCCCGCCACCGATGCCTCCTCCACGCTCCGCACGCTGCCGTGCGCTGTCCGAACCATGTACCAGTGTCCTGTGTGCGGGCTTAGCCCCTGCGGTAGACGAGAACGACATACCTGCCGGTTCCCTTACGAACCGGTCACGCACCCTCGACAGACCAATGTGAGAGGGGTCACCCTGTCATTCATCCACGCGGGGAGGCATGGATGGGCAGGAGCCGCAGAACACTTCCGGAGGAGCTTCTGCTGCTGGCACTGGACCCGGCCACGGGTACCACTGCACAGCCGCAGTCGCTCGACCTCGGTCTGGCCGGAGCACAGCTAGTAGAGCTGGCGCTGGCCGGACGGATAGCCCCAGACGGGGATCGTATCGCCGTGGTGCAGCCACGGCCGACTGGAGATCCGACTTTGGACTGTGCGTTGGAGTTGCTGCGAAGGCGTGGCGCTCCCGTACGGGCTGTTCACTGGATCGGCGGGCCACGTCTCGGCCTTCGCCAGGTCTATCTCGCGCATCTGGAACGGTGCGGCATGGTCGCCGCCGTGGCGGGTCAGATGTGCGGGGTGCTGCCGACCACTCGCTACCAGGCGACGGACAACGCCGTCACCCGGGAGATCCGTGGCCGGCTGGATTCGGCGATCCGCACCGGCGTTCCGCCGGACCCGCGGACCGCGGCGCTCGCCGCGCTGGCCCACGCGGTCGGTCTCGGCAAGCACCTGTACCCGGGGAACGAGGGCCGCTCCTCGCGTTCCCGGTTGCGTGACCTGATCCGGCACGACCCGATGGGCGGGCTCGTGGCCCACGCCGTCATGGACGTGCAGAACGGCGCGGCCGCCCAGCCACGCCGCGCCCCGGCCCAGGCCGGACCGGGCGTCAGGTCCGCCGCACCGGAACCCGCACGCGGTGTTCCGATGCAACCGCGCCGAGGTGCGGGCGCGATGGCGCGCGCCGTGGTGCACTGAGCCGCAGTTCCACGGCAGCAACAGCCGGCGACACAGCACCCCTGAGACCCGGTTCGGGAGCCGCTGGTCCGAGCGGGGCGGCGGAGGCGTACGCAGTACGTGCCTCCACCGCCCCGCTCGGCATTTCCGTGCGCAGGCCCGGAGAATCCGGAACGTGCCCGAACTGACGCGTACGCGCCGCATATCCGCCGTTTCCCAGCGGTAGGAAGCACCATGGTGGCAGTCTGCTCAGCAGCAGATACGCAAAGTGGTAGTTACAGGCAGGCAGCCGGAGGTGCACGTCCCGTGGCGTCCAATGTCAATCCCACCGTCAGGCGACGCCGGCTGGGCCAGGAGCTGCGCAGGCTCCGCGAGCTCAAGGGCATGACGGCGGAGGAAGTTGCGGAGCGGTTGCTCGTTTCGCAGTCGAAGATCAGCCGCCTGGAGAACGGGCGCCGGAGCATCAGCCAGCGCGACGTCCGCGACCTGTGCGGGGTGTACGAGGTCGAGGACCAGCGGGTCGTCGAGTCCCTGATGGAGATGGCCCGGGATTCGCGGCAGCAAGGCTGGTGGCACGCGTTCGGGGACATCCCGTACAGCGTCTACATCGGTCTGGAGACCGACGCCGAGTCGCTGCGGGTGTACGAACCCCAGCTGGTCACCGGTCTGTTGCAGACCCGGGCGTACGCCGAGGCCCTGGTACAGGGCGCGTTGCCGGAGACCTCCGCCGCCGACATCGAGAAGCGGGTCCAGGTCCGGATGCGGCGACAGGAACGTATCACCGCCGAGCACAACCCCCTGCGTCTGTGGGTGGTGCTCGACGAGGCCGCGCTGCGCCGGCTGGTCGGCAGCAGGCTGGTGATGCGCGAGCAGCTGGAGTACCTGATCGAGATGTCCCAGCAGCCGCACATCACCGTCCAGGTGCTGCCCTTCGAGTGCGGCGCCCACCCCGGCCTCAACGGCCAGTACGCGATCCTGGAGTTCGCCGACGCGGCCGACTCCAGCGTCGTCTACCTGGAGGGCGTGACCAGCGACCTCTACCTGGAGAAGGCCCACGACGTGCAGAAGTACGCCGTGATGTACGAGCACCTGCGCGCCCAGTCGCTGAACGTCGAGCAGTCCCGGCAGTTCATCGCCGACGCGGCCAAGGAGTACGCCCGCTGAGGAAGTGGCGGACTGTACACCGGTGCCACGGTCCAGCGGAAGTCTCCAACGGAATATGCCACCCGGTCGAGTGAACGGGTACTCCAGGCGAGGAAGTTGGCTAGTAGCGTCGATCACGCCAGCCAGTCGGAAAGGTTGGCGTGAATCGCACTACAGCAAGCACCACAGCAACTCGCAACAGGAGTGGACATGGCACTGCTTCAGGGCGCCACGGAGACGTGGACGAAGTCCTCCTATTCCGCAGGGAACGGGGCGTGCGTCGAGGTCAAGTCGCCGACGACCACGGGACTCGCCGTACGCGACTCCAAGGTCGAGGAGGGCCCGGTCCTCGCGTTCCCGGCCGGTGCGTGGAACGCCTTCGTGACCTCGGTCAAGGCGTAGGGGGCATTCGCTGACCCACCGCTTCACGTTCCCGACAAACACAACTGCACAGCCACAACTGCACAAGCGTCACCCGGAGCCCTCTCGACCAGCCCGCCGTCCTTGCCGAGGGGGCTCGGCTTGTGCCCGCCCCCGCCGGCCGGCTCTCACCGCACGGGGAACGCGACGTCGCACACCGGGTCCTGCGGTCCGGCCGCGTCCCAGTCCGCGAAGTAGACCTCCCGGCACGGGCCGTCGTACGCCAGACCCTCCCGCCCGGCGATCCACCGCTCCACCGCCTCGAAGGCCGCCAGGATCTGCGGATGCGCCACCTGCGCCTTGCTGATCCGCGTGTACGCCAGCGTGCGCGCCGGCTCGACCCGCACCGCCGTCTCCCAGGCCCGCCCGTGCCGCTCGGCCCAGGCCCGGGCCGCCGCCTCGTCCGCCACCGGGACACAGGCCTCGGCGGGCCCGTCGCTCTCCACGGACACCTCGGCGTGGTAGACGACGAACGGCGCCCCGGTCACACCCCCGCACTCCCGGGCCGCCGCCTCCAGCCGGCCCAGCGAGGCGCCGATCCAGGCGGGCAGCTCGTCCGCCAGCGTGTGCCGCGTCTCGGTGATCACCACCTGGGCCGGCACCTCGACCGTCTCCACCGTGAACGTCCCGTACATCTCCGTACTCCCTCCGGACAGCCGTCCACGGAGGTATGCGGCGAGCGTCCGCTGTCCGGCGACCCGCGCCTCGACGTCCGCCCAGTAGCCGGTCAGCAGCCCGGCGGCGGTGTCACCGTCCGCCGTCTCCGCGGCCGCGACGACGTCGGCGATCCGCGCCAGCGGCATGTCCAGCTGGCGCAGCAGCGCCACCAGCCGGGCGCGCTCCACCTGGCCGGCGCGGTAGTACCGGTAGCCGGTCGCCTCGTCGACGTGCGCCGGGGCCAGCAGCCCGAGCCGGTCGTAAAGCCGCAGGGCCTTCGCCGAGAGCCGGGAGCGCGCGGCGAACGCGCCGATCGTGAGCAGCTCCTCGTCCACGACGTCCACCCTGTCCTCCACGGCCGCATCCTCCGTCACCGGGCGGATCCGTTCCGCCCGGCGATCAGGAGGCTCGTCCCTGCCCCAGGGGCAAGGTCAAGCCGCGGCCGGACCCGCTGTCAGGCGAGGGCCGCCTCCACCGCCGCCACGACCTCCGCCGACTCCGGCTCGGTCTGCGGCGCGAACCGGGCGACGACCTGTCCGTCCCGGCCGACCAGGAACTTCTCGAAGTTCCAGCGGATGTCCCCGGTGTGCCCCTCGCCGTCGGCGAACCCGACCAGACGCTCGTAGAGCGGGTGCCGGCCCGCGCCGTTCACCTCGACCTTCTCGGTCATCGGGAAGGTCACGCCGTACGTGGCCGAGCAGAACTCGGCGATCTCCTCGGCGCTGCCGGGCTCCTGGCCCATGAACTGGTTGCAGGGCACCCCGAGCACGGTGAAGCCCTGGTCCGCGTACCGCTCCTGGAGCTTCTCCAGACCGTTGTACTGCGGGGTCAGGCCGCACTTGGAGGCCACGTTGACAATGAGCACGGCCTTGCCGCCGTAGTCCGGCAGACCGGCCGAGCCGCCCTGCAGCGCACCGATCTCCACGTCGAGCACGGACTCGTTGTTCTCAGAAGTCGTCATACGCGGATGCTAACTCCGCCGGGCGGCCGTCCGGGTTCCGGCCTCGGCCGGCACGTCCCCGTCCGCCGTCCGCCCGTAGAGTCCCCAGGCCCAGCCGCCCGGACCACCCGCGTGGCGGACCGCACTCGGCCGGCACGCCGGCGGGGTCGGTGTTTCGGCTCACCTCGCCCGCCCGCGCGACGACACTCCTCGCGGCGGCGTCCCTCGCGGTGACGCCGGCGCCGCTACGGCCGCTCGACGGGAGCGGACGGCTCCGCTGCCGGTTCCCTCGGCGCCGTGAGCTCTCCGGCCGGCCCGAACTTGTCGGCCACGGCTGCGATCTGCTCGATCCCGGACTTGAGCGCGGCCGACCCGTCCGGCCCGTCCAGTTCGCGCTCGTTCTTCTCGACCTCCTGGTCGAGCCGCTTGGTCGCCCGCTCGAAGTAGCGCAGCAGCTCGACCGGGAAGGGCATCACGAGCGTGGAGTTCTTCTCGGCGGCGACCTCGACGACGGTCTGCAGGAGGCGCAGCTGCATCGCCTCCGGGGTCTCCGACATGATCCGGGAGGCGTTGGCGAGCTGCTGCGCGGCCTGGAACTCGCCGTCGGCCGTGATGACCCGGGCCCGCCGCTCCCGCTCCGCCTCGGCCTGCCGGGACATGGACCGCTTCAGCGACTCCGGGAGCTGTACGTCCTTGATCTCGACGCGGTCGATGTGGATGCCCCACTCGGCGGCCGGGCTGTCGATCATCAGGGCGAGCCCCTCGTGCAGCCGCTCCCGGTCGGTCAGCAGGTCGTCCAGGTCGCTCTTGCCGATGATGGAGCGGAGCGAGGACTGGGCGACCTGGCCGACGGCGAACACGTAGTCCTGCACCTCGATGGCCGCGCGGACCGGATCGGTGACCCGGAAGTAGACGACGGCGTCGACCTTCACCGAGACGTTGTCCTTGGTGATGCCCTCCTGCGTGGGCACCGGCATGGTGACCACCTGCACGTTCACCTTGCGCATCCGGTCGACGAAGGGGACGAGGAAGGTGATCCCGGGGCGGCGGAATTCCGGCTGCGCCTTGCCCAGGCGGAACACGACCCCACGCTCGACCTGGTTGACCACCCGCATCCCGCTGCGCAGCACGAGCAGGGCGGCCACGACCACCAGTACGACCCCTACAACGGCGCCGTCCATGGGCACACTCCATTCTCGACGTGATCCGGACAAGGAAGAGGACACGTCCGGGCCCTGCCGGGATGCGGGTGCCGGCGTTAGGAGTGCGTAAAGAAAACCGGCTCGCCAAGGGGGGCGAGAGCGCGCGCTCGGGCTCACCGGGAACGTCGCGATCTCCGGCCCCGACACCCCGAGGCCGCGCCTGCTGCCTGGACCGCTTCGGCGCCCGCCCTCACCCGCATGGGCTATGATCATTCCAGAGCTGGTCGGCCCGGTGCGGTCCGTCCGGTACTGCGTTGGTGGTCCAAGGAAAGACGCCCCGCTTCCTGCGGGGAAATGCAGGTGCAAGGCCTGCCCGGCGCTCCGTCCCCGAGGCCCGTCCACACCGGACGGGCCTTGTGCGTTGCCCGGGACCGTCACGTCTCCGGCCCCCACCACTCCGGCCCGCCGCCCCGCCAGTCGATCCACGGCGCGCGCGCCACATCCGACGAATCCACCTCCAGCCCGGCCCGGCGCAGGAACTCGGCGACGTCGGTCAGGTTGTGCGCCAGCCCGAGGATCTCGCCGTCCACGCGCACGCGCCGGCCACCCGTCGGTGACGGCGGATGCACGATCACCCGTAGCGGCCCGGACATGTCTTCAGGATCATCCGGGATGTACGGTCCCGCACTCCAGCACGCCATCCGAGCCCCCTCAGTTCCCCAGGTCCCGAAGCTCCCGCCACGCGGCGGGGCTCGGCCGCCGCTGCCGCCAGTAGGGATGGAAGTACACCTCCGCCGACAGCCGGTACAGCCGCCGCCGCAACTCGGTACGCCCGGGCCGCGCGGCGAGCTGCCGGTAGGTGGCGCTCCATTCCTGCTGCGCCCGGGCCAGGTCCACGGGAAACGATCGCATGGCCGAATTCAAGCACGTGTTCGATTTTCGAGTCCATCGGGCCTCGGCGTCGCCCGGAAGGTCCGGCCGAACGCCTCAGTCCGCCCTTGAGTGCCTCAGCCGGCCACTCCGGCCCGCGGCGGCTCCACGCCAAAGACTGTGCCGTGCGGGTTCGGCGGCATGTCGATCGGCGGGCCTCCCGTTCGACGCTTGAGCAGAGGCGCGGCCCGCGAAGCAGAAGCCGGGCAGGCCGCGGCTCCGCGATCAACAAGCGCTGTCCATTCGTCGACCCACGGTTCGGGTCGCCGGCCACGAAGCCGGCCGCCCCGAGGAGCAACCATGCAGATTCGCGCCCGTATGAGCATGAGCGCCGATGGCTACGTGACCACACCCAACGGGTGGCCCGCCCTGACCGCCGACCCCGCGTTCGTCTCCGGCGAAAGCCACGGTATCCGGGAGTTCCTCGCGGACTGCGAGGCGGCGCTGATGGGCCGCACCACCTTCGAACCCGCGCTGACCAACGACCGCTGGCCGTGGCCGAACCTCGACGTGTTCGTACTCGGCTCACACCGCCCGGCCGGTACCCCCGACCACGTCACCACCGACAGTGACCCGGTGCGGCTGCTGGAGAAGCTCCGCTCGGCCAACCGGGGCGGCGATGTCCACCTCATCGGGGGCCCGCGGACGATCGGGGCGTTCCATGCCCTGGGCGCACTCGACACCCTCGAACTGGTCGTACTGCCGATGCTGTTCGGCGGTGGGACGCACCTGACACCCATGCTCGGGCCCGACACCGGGCTGACCTTCCAGCGCGAGCGCGTCCTCCCCGGTGGTTCGGTGGAGATCGTCTACTCCTGCCGGGGCAGGCGCACCGACCTTCCGAGCAAGCCCGTCAGCCAGCGCTGATCTCGGCGGCGGCCACCGACCGGCCGTTCGGGTAGCCGTCGTGGGTGTCGGTGGGCCGTCGGGCGGTCGGTGGTGCTGTCGGTGATCCGTAGGCGATGCGTCGGGGGCCGCTGGAACCGTGGCTGGCGAGCCGTCCTGCCGGGCGGCCGCGGCCGCCTGCGACAGCAAGGCAGCCCCGCCGCCATGTCGTCCACCTCCTCCGCCCCGCCCTGGGACGTCCGACGGCTCCCGCGTGCCGACGGCAGCGTCTTCCTGGTCACCGGCGACCCCGGCACGACCGCCGGTCCAGGTGCGGACCGCCGGTGCGCGTCTCCGCGGCGCACCGGCCGCGCTCCTCGACCGCCGGTGCGCGTCCCCGTGGCGCACCGGCCGCGCTCCTCGACCGCCGGTCCAGGTGCGGACCGCCGGTGCGCGTCTCCGCGGCGCACCCGGCCGCGCTCCTCGTCCAGGGCGAGGACGCCGGTGCCTGGCCCGCGGTCCGGGCTGTGCTCGACCGCGCCGTGCGCGGCGGGCAGTTGTGGGGCCCCCGGGTCCCCGGCCTGCGGGGCCGCCCGCGAGACGAACGGGTGTGGCCCCGCCTCACCGAAGCCTCCGTCGCGGCGCGGCTGTGGGACACCAGCCGCGACCTGACCGGCGTCGATCCCGCCCACGGCGGTGCCCCGTAAGGGGCGCGAGGAACCGCGCGGCCGGCCACGGCGGCGCCGCAGCCGGCCTACGGCCCGCCGCGGCGCTTCCAGATGTCGGCGCTTCCCGCGGAGCGGTCAGTCGACGTCCACCGGACCGTCGTCCGACTTGCGCCCCTTCCCGGTGGGCAGCTGGAGCAGGCTGCTGCCGCCCCCGTCCTCTCCGGAGCGCTGCCCTGCGGGGTGCTGGCCGTCGGAGTTCTGGCCGCCCAGGTTCTGCCGGACCGAGTCGAGGATGGTCAGGCCCTGGGACACCAGGCCGGCCGCGATCTCGCCGAGGCCGTCCGCGCCGTTGAGGACGTTGACGTTGGCACCGGCGAGGCCGCCCGCGGCCTCCTTGACGATCTGCGGGAGCTGGTCGATCAGCATCCGGTCCAGGGCGACGCGGTCGTACGACGCGGCCGCCTCCGCCTGGATCCTCATCCGCTGCGCCTCGGCGGCCGCCAGGATCCTGACCCGCTCCGCCTCCGCCTCGGCGGGCTTCACGACCTCGGCCACCAGCTGCTCCTGGCGCAGCTTGGCCTGGCGCAGGGCCAGCTCCGTCTGGGCGGCGAGCACCTCCTGCTGGGCGTGCGCCTGCGCCAGCGGACCGGCCTGCGCGGCCTGCGCCTGGGCCCGGTCCACCTCGGCGGAGTACTCGGCCTTGACGATGGCGGTCTGCCGGGCGTACTCGGCCTGGTTACGGGCCGCCGCCTGCTCCGCCTCGACCGAGGCCTGGGTGGCCTGCGCCTGCGCGATCTGCGCCTGCCGCTGGATGGCGGCCTTGTGCGGCGCGGACATCGCGTCGATGTACCCGGTGTCGCCGTCGTCGATGGACTGGATCTGCAGCGAGTCGACGATCAGGCCGATCTTCGCCATCTCCGTCTTCGAGGTGTCCAGCACCTCCGCGGCGAGCTTCTGCCGCTCGGTGACGATCTCCTCGACCGTCATCGAGCCGATGATGGCCCGCAGGTGACCGGCGAAGATCCGGCCGGTCAGCACCGACATCTGCTCCTGGTCGGAGAGGAACCGCTGGCCCGCGTTGATGATGCTCTCGTGGTCGTTGCCGACCTTGAAGGCGATGACCGCGCGGACGTGCAACGCGATGCCCTGTCTGGTCACACAGGTCTCGGTGACCTCGGACTCGCACATGGACAGGGTGAGGAAACGGACCTTCCGTAGGACGGGCAGCACGAACTTGCCGTGCCCCGTCACCACTCGGAACGGCGCGCCCCCCAGTCCCCGCCTGCCCCCCGAGATCAACATCGCCTCGTCGGGAGCGGGTACGCGGTATCCGAACATTCCTGTCTCTTCTCAGCCGGCCTCGGCGCTGTCGCCGAGCGCGTCCAATGGATCCACCCACTCGATGACACCGACCTCGCGGCATCCCCGTGATTCGATCACGAGCACCGTCGCACCGGCCGGCAGGGGCTCCTCGGACCAGGCGAGGAAGGTCTCCGAGCCACCCCTCACCCGTACCAGGACCTCACCCGGACCGGTGGCACCGCGCGTGCCGATGAGCACCTTCCCCGTGCAGCCGATCACGGCCTCGTCCTGCGGCATCACCGGCCGTCCTCCTCCTCCTGGCCCCATGATTCCGACGATAGACCCGATCGGTGCGGGACCCAACGGTCGGAGGGGACCCTCCTGCCCGGAACCGGATCGGAAGCGGTTGGAGGGTGCCGGCGGAAGCGGCCGCGGTGGTGTCGTGGACGGCGGTGAGGCCGGGCGCACCGGTGCGAGGCGCGGACGGCGGACGGCGCCGCGAAGGGGGAACAGACAGATGCGGAGCAGCCCGCCGGCCCGGGGGACACGTCCGGGCCGGCGCCCGGTCTCACCTTCGGCGTCAGTCGGCCGCGCGCAGGCCGAGCACCAGATCCTCGAAGCGCCGCTCCACCGGGGCCAGATCGGTGCGGGCCAGCTCCTGGGGCAGGATGACGATCCGGAGTTCGGGGGTGAGAGCCGGGTGGCGGCGGCAGGCCTCGATGAACGAGTCCACGATCAGGGCGGCCAGCTGGCCCCGGTCCAGGTCCGTGACCCGGGCCAGGCCGGAGCCGATCAGCGGGACGGCGACCGGCTTGAACAGGCCGTTGACCGCGACCGATGCCCACAGGTTCTCCAGGCTCAGCCGCAGGTCGGCGTGGTTGGACCTGGCCACCAGGTCGTTGCCGAGCCGCGAGTAGGCGGTGGCGAACACCCGGCGGCCCTCGACCGGTACCACCACGGTCGTGCCCACCGGATAACGGACCCGGCGGCCCAGCGGCTTGGCCCGTACGGTCTCGGTGCCCACCGACTTCACCGAGCGCAGCCCCGCCCGCAGCCGGTCGTCCAGCAGGCGCCGCTTCCCGGCGAACAGCCGGTCGACGAGCTGGCTCTGCAGGCTCTCCCGGCTGATCACGAGGTCCTCGGCGGTCTCCGTGTCGAAGGTGTCGGAGAACCCGATCACCAGGTTGCAGTCCGTCTGGTCGAACAGGTCGCCGCGCACCAGCACCACGTCGGCGCGCTGGCCCTCCAACGGCACCCGGTGCCGCAGCAGTTCGGCCCCGTGCCGGGCGCGCAGCTCCGCGCGCAGGGCCTCCAGGGTGCGCGCGGCCTCGACGTCGTCGGGGTGCTCGTGGGTGATCAGCTCGGCCACCGGCAGGGCGAGTTCGGGCCGGCCCAGGTCGGTCTGCACACGGACCAGTTCCCGGCGGCCCGCGTCCAGGAGGGCGGTCAGGCGGCGGACGAAGGGCACCGCGAACCCCTCGCCGTTCACCTCGGCCAGCGGCCGGCCGCGCACCAGGGACAGTGCCTCGGACAGCCGGTGCGCGGCGGTGGCGGGGGGCGCGAGCAGGGCGTCGTTCACGATCGCGGTGAACCGCGCGCTGTCCAGTTCCTCGGGCCGCAGCACCAGGCGGTAGGCGGTCTCCGGGCCCTGCACGGTGACCTGTTGCTCAGTGCGCAGGACCGCCGTGCCCGCGCTGTCCTGGCCCAGGGCGCCGGGGGCCAGCGCCCGCCGCAGCTCCAGGACCCGTTTCTGCACCTCGTTGCGGTTGCGCTGGTCCAGGTGGCGCGGCTCGTCCGCGAGTCCCCACACGTCGCGCCGCAGTTGCCGTACCGGCACCGCCTCGCCGCCGGCCGCCACCAGGCGGACCAGCAGCCGTACGGTCAACGGTGTCAGCCGTACCGGAACCCCGTCGACCTCAAGCTGGACCGGGCCCAGTACCTTCACCCGGATACGTGCTCTCGCACCGGCCATCCGCGTCGCCCCCCGGCGGTTCAGCGTCACTCTGCGTCAGCCATAGTGACTGAAAGGTTATCATGATGCCTTGGGGATTCCGTGAGTTCGGGTGATTCCGCCGGACTGGCCCCGATGCACCCGATACAGGCCAGGAACCCCTTCCGGCGTGGTACAAGGCGCGCCCGGCAGGTGTTCCTCCGCGACACGATGGTGGCGTTCGGCGGGCTGTCCGCCGTGTCCCAGGTCGTCGGCCCCTTCGTGCCGCACGGCGCGTCCGGCGCGGTCGTCGGGCTGTCGGTGGGGGCCTGCCTGGGCTGGGGGCTGCTGAGGTCCCGTCCCGCGGTCCGGGTACGGCAGGTGTTCCGGCGGCCCGACATGACGGTCGTCGTCGAGGCGGGCGACCTGTTCGACCAGCCGGCCCACCTGGTGGTCGGCTTCTGCGACACCTTCGACACCCTGTCGGCCGGCGGCCGCGTCATCAACGGCGACAGTGTGCAGGCCCAGTTGCTCGACCGCCGTTACGGCGGCGACGAGGAGCGCCTGGACGCGGAGCTGAGCGGGGCGCTCGCCTCCGCCCGGCCCGTGGCGCGGGAGGAGCGGGCGGACAAGCCGCTCGGCAAGCTCGACCGCTACCCGGTCGGCACGGTGGCGGTGCTGGGCGCCCGGCCGCGGCTGGTGTTCGGCGTGGCCTACAGCCGGATCGGCAACGACTACGTGGCCGCCTCCGGCGTCGAGGACCTGTGGCGGGGCCTGGCCGGGCTGTGGGACGCGCTGCGCGCGCACGCCCAACTGGAGCGGGTGGCGATGCCGTTGACCGGATCCGGGCTGGCCCGTCTCGGCCACCTCGACCGGGACAGCCTGCTCCGGCTGATCCTGATGTCCTTCGTGGCCCGCTCCCGGGAGGCCCCGATCTGCCGCGAACTGCGCGTCGTCGTACGGCCCGAGGAGCTGGAGGGCATCGACATGCGCGAGCTGGCCGCGTTCCTGGCCGCCCTGGCGTCGGGTCCGGAGCGGTAGCGCACGGGAAATGGGGCGGGAAGGCCCACGGCCCCCCGCCCCCGCCACGCGCCCGTCAGGCCAGCCGGCGATAGGCCGCCAGGTTCTCGAAGTACGAGGTGTCACGCCAGTCCGGCCGGGTGTCGTCGAGGTCGCACTCGGCGCCCTTGAGCCGTTCGACGATCTTCGAGACGGCGGTCTCGGAGCCGTCGAAGCGGATCACGTTGCGGCCCCCGAGATCCGCGGCGGGCCGGACCTGGCCGACCTCCACGATGATCGTCCGCTCCGGGTAGGCCATCAGCGCCATGCCGAGCTCGATCAGCACGTTCTGGCGGGGCTGGCCGGTCAACTGGGTCTCGTAGGACGGCTCGTTGTCGCCCAGCAGGTGCGGGTGGAGCTTGGCGACGTCGTCCGGGGTGAGCAGCACGAGCGCCGCCTGCGCCTGCGACAGCGCCTTCTCGATGACCTCGCCCAGGAACGGTGCGGTGCCCCCGGTGCTCCGCACCAGCCGCTCCCACTCCAGCGGGCGCAGGTCCAGCCGGCGCAGCAGCCCGAACATGGCCGTACGCACCTCCTCGTCGCGGCCGTGCACGACGAAGACGCTGCGGCTGCGGCCGTGGTCGGCGCGGGCCTGCGCCGCGCGCGCCGCCTCCTGCTCGGCCGACGGCCCCTCCTCCTGCGGGGTGTTGTACACGTTGTACCCGAAGCCGCTCTGCCGGCCGCCGAAGAAGTTCTGGCTGTTGTCGCCGCCGGTGTTTCCCTGGCTCATGGTCATGACCCCGCTTTTCCTGACGAACCGCCGCTCGGCGGCTGGTAGTTGTAGCCGAAGTTGCTCTGCTGCCCGCCGAAGAAGTTCTGGCTGTTGTCGCCCAGCAGGATGTTGGTCTGCGCCCGGTCGTGCTCGGCGAGGTCCACGTCGTGCTCGTCGAGGAAGGCGCGGATGTTCTCCAGCAGCCGGCGCTCGACGATCTGCATGTACTTCACCGCGTCGGACTGCTGGAAGAAGTGGTGGTACGAGTCGCTGGTGGCCAGCTCCCGGACGCTCGCCAGGGCACCGCAGTTGAGCCAGCGGTTGACGTACCGGCCCAGCCGGAACTCGCTGCTGTCCTCCACCCGGTCCGACAGCAGCAGCGCGGCCGTGGCCCGCCTGGCCCTCCTGACCCGCCAGGGCCGGGTCCAGTGGGCCAGCCACGCCGGCAGGAACCGCTCCGGGACCAGCAGCAGCGGCCACATCCACAGCGTCACCCACCAGCGCATCAGGGCCGTGAACATGTCCCACGCGACCCGCACCGCAAGCCGCCCGTCGACGGCGGCGGGCAGCTGGTCCACCAGGTGGAAGTCCTCCACGAGCGGCCCGAGGACGTAGGTGTAGAACTCGGTGTGCAGCGTGTTGCCCTTGAGGTCGAACCCGACGAAGACCGAGGTCACCAGCTCCTCGTTCCAGGATCCGACGCGCACGCACAGGTACTCGCGGGCCGCGTCGTAGTCCTCCCGCCAGTGGATGTCGGGCAGGTCCTCCACCCCGCTGGGCAGCTTGGACCAGCCGGCGCCCTTGGAGCGGTCGTTGGTGCGGATCGCGGTGGTGAAGCGGCGCTGTTCGACGGTCAGTCCGTCGATCCGCTCCTCGGGGCGGGTCTCGTCGCGCAGGTCGGCGGCGAGCCGGGCGGCGACCTGGCTGGTGATCTCGTGCACGTCGAACGGCACGACCTGCCTGCGTTCGACGGTGTCGAGGTCGGGCGGTGCACCGTCCGCGGTCTTGCGCGCCATGATCCGGGTCTTCGGCGCCCCGAGCAGCAACTGCGCGTTGGACCAGTCGCGCAGCGGCAGACCCGCGCCGACGAAGGGCCGGTAGCCGCCGTAGAAGACCAGTCCGCTGCGGCCGGCCTGCTCGTGGTCGATCTTGCGGGCGAGGGCGTCGGTCAGCCTGGCGTGCACCGGGGCGGCACCGTCGAAGCCGCCGTCCGGGCCGTTCTCCCGCAGCCGGGTCATCAGGACGTGCAGGGTGACGATCCGGCGCAGGTAGGCCGCCGCCCACGGCACCCAGCACAGCAGGACCACGCCGAGGAACGCGTTGAGCACCCCGTTGGCGAGCAGCAGGAACACCGCGAAGTCCACGCCGGCCGCGATCGCCCACTGGATGCGGCGCAGCCGGCGCGCGGCCAGGGCGTGGGCGAGGACCGAGACGGCGTCGTAGCCGTAGGAGGGCGCGACGACCCGGAAACGCCTGTGGAGCAGTTCCCGGATGACGGCGCGCCGGTAGCCGGGATCGAGGTAGGTACCCGCGGACAGCAGCCGGGTGGCCCTGGTGCGCGCGTAGGCGCGGTGCCGCGGCGGCTCCTGTGGTGCCGGGCCGGGCGGACGGGGGTCGAGTATCTGTGTGGCCATGGTGGTTCAGCGCTCCGCTCGTGCGGGCGCACCGCTGCGGGCACGCCCCGGTGGGTGTCAGCCGGTCTGGGTGGCCGTGCCGCTGGTGATCGCGCCGTCCTGGACGGTGTAGGTGGCGTCGTACGACTTCGTCGTGCCGTCCGTCTGCAGCGCCTCGATGGTCACCTGCACCTGGTCGCCCGCCACGGACTCGACGGTGACGGTGTCCTGCTCGGTGGTGGAGTAGCCCGAGACGAAGCTGTCGTAGCTCGAGTCGAGGTTCTTGCCGCCGAGGGCCCAGGCGGTTTCGTAGTCGTGGGAGCTGATCGCCGCGAAGTAGGCGGTGACGACGTCGCCGGGCGCGGTCGGGCTCGCGCCCGGGGTGGCGGTGGCGGTGTCCGTCGGGTCGCCGTAGTAGCCGTCGGTCGTGTTCGTCCCGGGGGTGGCGGTGTCGCCGTACGGCCATGCGGACGCCGTCGCCGGGTCGGTGTAGGCCGGCTGGTCGTCCGTCCCCGCCGTACCACCGCCGTCCGAGCCTGACGTGTCCGAGCCCGAGGTGCCCGAGCCGAAGAGGCCGGAGTCGTAGCCGGTGCCGGACGTTCCGGACGAGGACCCGGACGACCCCCCGGCCAGGCCGCCGATCAGGGCCAGGAGCAGGGCGAGCAGCAGGGGCGTGGCGATGACCGCGAGCCCCCAGGTGCGGGCGGGGCCGCCGGGCGGTATCAGCCCCGGGGCCTGGTAGGAGGGCGGCGCGCGATGGGCGGACAGCGGGTCGGGACGCCCGGCGGGCGGCGTCGGCTCTGCATCGGTCATGGGGATCTCCAGCGGTGACGGCAGTGCACCGCGCCCCGCCCCGGCCGCCGCCCCGGGCGGGCGGTGAGCAGCGGGGCGCGACAAGGCGGTTGACACCTACGAGGTGACCAGCGCCGCCGCTTCCGTGGCCAGAACCGAGCTGCTTCCGATCCGCTTCCGGCCCGCTCCCGACCCCTTCGGGCCACCCCCGCCACCCCGGTGACACCCCCGTTCCCCGCCCGCCGCGCGGCAGGCGCGGGATCCGGCCACCGGCCTACGTGCGGCACCACCCGGCAACGCGGAAGAGCCGGGCGCCGCGGGTGCCGTACCCGTGCCGCCCGGCTCCGCCGGGGTGGTTCCGCCGGTGGGGGTCAGCCCAGCGGTCCGGATAGCGGGGTGCTCTGCTGCCCGGTCTCCTCGTGGGCGAGGTAGAGGTCGAAGCCGTCCTGCCCGGTTCCGTTCAGCCGGACCGGGGCGGCCACCGGCGGGTAGCCGGAGGCGACCACCGTGTACTCGGTGCCGGGCAGGTCCGCGAAGGCGTACTCGCCGTCCTCGCCGGTGGTGCGGGAGGCGACCACGTTGCCGGCGGAGTCCAGCAGAGCCACCCGGGCGTCGGTCAGGGGCGAGCCGTTCCTGCCCCGGACGATGCCGCGGACCGCGGCGGCCGGAGCGAGCAGGATGTCCTGGGCGGCCCCGGCGTCCCCGACGGTCACCGCGACGGCGGTGGGCCGGTGGCCCTCGGCGCTCACGGTCAGGACGTACTCCCCGGCGACCAGCCGGCCGAGACGGTAGCCGCCGTCGGCGCCGGTGACCGTGGAGTCCGCCACCTCGCCGAACAGGTCGGTCGCGACCACCAGGGCTCCGCTCACCGGGAGGCCGTCCGAGCGGACGCTGCCGGTCAGACCGGTGGTGCCGGCCAGCACCAGGTTGTACTCGACCGGTGAGCCCCCCACCGTGAGCGTGGCCACCTGCGGCTGGCGTCCGGCGGCCGAGCCGACCAGGACGTACGAGCCCGCGGCCGGGACGGCCACCGCGTAGCGGCCCGCGGGGTCGGCGACGGCGTGGCCGAGCTGCCGCCCCGTCGGGTCGATCAGCGTGACCACGGCGCCCGGTGCCGGCACACCGTCGCCGGCGGCCAGGACCCGGCCGCTGACCGTCAGGCCGGCCGGATCCGGGAGCACCGCGGTGGTCTCGGTCCGGGGCTGGACCAGGGGCACGGCCTCGGCCGGGCCGGTCTCCTCGAAGGCGGCGCGGGGGGCGGTGTCCACGGACCGGGCCTGGGCCGTCGGGCTGCCCTTGCGGTAGAGCACCGCCGCGAGGACGGCCGCCACGACGAAGAACCCGGCCGCCCACCAGTAGGCGGTGGCGTAGCTGTGCAGCGCGGCGTTGGCCTTCACCAGCGGGGTCACCGGGTGGTGGTCCTTGACGTAGTCGGTGGCCGAGGTCGCCGCCAGGGTGGAGAACAGCGCGGTGCCGATGGAGCCGCCGACCTGCTGCATGGTGTTGGTGGTCGCCGAGGCGACGCCCTGGTCCTGCGGCGCGACCCCGAGGGTGGCCAGGCTCATCGCCGGCGGCATCACCATGCCGATACCGGCACCCATGATCAGCAGCGGCGCCAGCACGTCCGAGGTGTAGGCCGAGTGCAGGTCGAGCCTGGTGAGCCAGACCATGCCGGCGGCCGCGAGCAGCGCGCCGACCGGGACGATCGGCTTGGCGCCCACCCGGGGCACCACGACGATGGTGGCCAGCTGCGCGAACACCATCAGCGCCCCGATCATCGGGAGGAAGGCCAGACCGGTCTTGACCGGCGAGTAGTGCAGCGTCTCCTGCAGGTAGTAGGTCAGGAACAGGAAGACCCCGAACATGCCGGCGCCGGTGACGAACACCGAGAGGTAGGCGGCCGCGCGGTTGCGGTCGGCCAGCACCCGCAGCGGCAGCAGCGGATGGCCGGCCCGGGTCTCCCAGAACGTGAAGAGCGCGAGCAGTACGCCACCGGCGGCCAGGAAGGCCCAGACCATCCAGTTGCTCCACGGGTGGGTCTCGGCGTTGGCGAAGCCGTACACCAGCGAGAACACGCCGCCCGCGGCGAGGACCGTGCCCAGCGTGTCCAGCCGGGGACGCGCGGCCTTCGCGGGCCTGCGGACGAACACCATCGTGCCGATCACCGCGACGACCGCGATCGGCAGGTTGACGTAGAGGGTGTACCGCCAGTTCAGGTGCTCGGTCAGCAGGCCGCCCAGCAGCAGGCCGATGGCACCGCCGCTGCCGGCGATCGCACCGTAGACACCGAAGGCCTTGGCACGCTCCTTGGCGTCGGTGAAGGTCGTGGTCAGCAGGGACAGCGCGGCGGGCGCGAGCAGCGCGCCGAACACGCCCTGGACCGCCCGGCCGACGATCAGCATCGTCAGGTTCTGCGAGGCGCCGGCCATCGCGGAGGCACCGGCGAACCCGATCAGGCCGATCAGCAGGGTGGTCTTGCGGCCGAAGAAGTCCGCGAGCCGGCCGCCGAGCAGCAGCAGCGAACCGAACGCCAGCGAGTAGGCGGTGACCACCCACTGCCGGCCGTCGTTGGAGAAGCCCAGGTCGCGCTGGGCGGACGGCAGGGCGATGTTCACGATCGTCGAGTCGAGCACCACCATCAGCTGGGCGAGGCCGATCACGGCCAGCACCATCCACCGGTGCGGTGCCTGGTGTCTGGCGCCGCGGGCCGACGAGGACGGGGCCGGCGCGACGCCGGCGTGCGCGTCGACGGAGTCGACGGAAGTGGATGACATGAGGGGGCTCTCCGGATGCGAGTGGATCAGGTACTGGTGAGCACCGGAAGAATCACGGTGTCCAGGAAGTGGGTGAGGCAGTCGGCGTCGGCCTCGCGTCGTGCATCGCCTCGGCCAGGGCGGGGTTGCTGCGCAGCGCGGGGGAGACGATCCGGGCGAGGTCGACGTCTCTGCGGGCCCCGGGGCGTCGCCCTGGTTTCCCCGACTGCCTGTGGAGCCCCCATCCGACGACACCTCGCTCCTGGGACTCGGGGCCGTCGGCCCACTAACTGATCGAAACCGTTTCGTACACTTGGAGGCTAGGCATTCCGCGAGCGAAATGCAAAGCATTTGGCCGACGTCACATTCGATGCTGATCAGCACGGCAGACGCGCCGAGGCGCCCCTTTGCTAGGGCTTTGCTCTCCCTTTGCTACTCGGGAGAGGCGTGATGTCCCGGCCGGTGCCGCCGGCCTCCCGGTCTCGCTCAACGCCCTCTGCGGCGCCCTCGCCCAACTGGTCCGTCGGACAGGCGAGGTGGAGCGCCAGGGTGGTCCGGTGGGCGCGCAGCGGGCGGCCGGTGATCAGGCGTGCGTCCGCGCGCTCGGCGAGAGGCTCACCGCGACGGGGGTGAAGATCCACGAGAACGCGCAGGCCACCGGCTTCCGCACCGCCGGGGGCCGGGTCACGGCCCCGCGCACCACCCACCCGGGGCGACGTCCCCTGCGCGGCCGTCGCCGTCGCGGCCGGCACCCGCTCCTCGGCCCTCCGCCGCCCCTCCGGGCGGGCAAGGGCAACAGCTCTTCGGTCGACCTGGACCCGACACCCCCCGCACCCGCTCCACTCCGGCGAACACCGGGCCGTCGCCTCACCGGTCGGCACCCCACACGCATCGGCGGCGTCGATGGAACTCGGCGGCGACGACACCCGCCTCGACAGGCGCCGTGTCGTCGCCGTCGCCCTCGCCGGCCGGCACTACCGGGGCCGCTGGTGCGACGACCCGGACGACCCGGTCGGCCGGATCCGTGACCCTGCGTCGGAGGACGGCCCTTCCTCCCCGACGGGCTCCCCGTCATCGACCGCGTCCCGGGCCACGACAAGGCCTACGTCGTCACCGGCCACGGCATGCCCGGCGGCGCCCTGGGCCCGGTCGCCGGCCACGCCCTCATCCGCTACGTCCGCACCGGCCGCCGTCCCGAGGCCCTGACCCCGTTCCGCCTCGACCGGCCGCGCCGCTGAACCGCGTTCTGCGGGAGCACAGTTGAAACCGCCTCAGGACGGCGGCTGGAGTACTTCGTCGATGACGTAGATGGTGGCGTTCGCGGCCTTGATGTTGCCGCAGACGATGTTCGCCACGCCGTTGACCTTGAAGTCGGTGCCGGAGCCCGACGTGGTCAGCTTGCTGCCCTCCACGGTCTTGAAGGAGCCGTGCGAGAGTTCGTCCGGGGTGATCTGCCGGTCCACGACGTGGTAGGTCAGCAGCTTCTTCAACTGCCCCTGGTCGGCGAGGAGCGAGGCGAACTGCGCCACGGTCGCCGCCTGGAAGGCCTCGTCGTCGGGGGCGAAGACGGTGATGCCGGGCTTCCCGTCGAGGGTGCCGTTCAGATGCGCCCTGACCGCGGCGGAGACCAGATGGCTGAGTTGCGGATACGCGGCCGCGGCCTCCACGACCTTGTCCTTGGCCGTGCCGACCTTCTGGGCGAGCGCCGCACAGCCGGAACCGAATGTGCCCGTCGGACTGGGCGACGCGTCCTGCGCGTGACCCTGCGACACCGCGCCCACCAGCGCCAGCGGAACGGCGACCAGGGCCGCCGCTGCTGCGTTTGCGGTGCGCGTACGCATGTGCATGCGGGTGAACCTCATCGCAACCCTCCTCCTGTGGAGGCGTGAACACTGCAGAGGCCTTCAGCGAGCGTAGCCAGCGGCAGCCGTAACCCGCATCTCGAAGCGGCGGTACGAGGCCGCGTCGGCCGAGCACGAAGTTCCGCGACCCCACTGAGCTGCCGGTCCGCTGGTTCGCAGCAGATCACGTCCCCGGCGGGGCGTGGAGCACCGTCACCCGGAACTGCGCGTCGGTTCCGGCCAGTTCCCGTACGCGCCGTACCTGCGGCTGCCGGCCGCGCACCACACAGCTCCAGATCGCCGTCGCCCGTGACGACTCGCTGACGCAAACGCAGCCCCTTGCTCGGGCCGCTCGCGTCCATGAACGTCACCCGCGTCATGTCGGGGCGTTCACACGCACCATCCGAGACACAGTCCAAACCGCGGACCGGTGAAGCACACCGTCCGTACTCCACACGCGCCTTGGCCATCGGGAGGCGTTGCGCCGCTGCGACGCAGGACACACAGGCCCGGGCGCCGTCGCCCCCCCAGCGCGCTGCCGCCGCGGTGCGGGCTCAGGTGAGGGCGGCGACCAGCAGGGCGAAGGCGGCGATGATGACGGCGACGCGGACGTAGTGAAAGCGGTCCCAGCGCTTCATCTGCTGCTTCCAGTCGGCGGGCCGGTTCTCGGGGGTCCATGTCTTGCCCCGGTTGTTGATCGGGACGAGCAGCAGGATCGACATGATCACGCTGGCGATCAGCAGGGCGGCGGCGGTGACGACAAGGCCGGTGCCGTGGTGGCGCCATCCGGCGACGGCCCAGATGCCGACAAGGACGAGCGAGCCGATGTACCAGAACGGCATCACGGTGCCGAGCATCCGGCCCCCGTGGGAGCGGGCCAGCTGGTGACTGTCCTCCGGAAGGGCGTTGAAGATCGGGTTCATGACGAAGGCGACGGAGAACTCCACCCCCACCATCAGTCCGACGGCCACAGTGGTGACCACTTCGAGCGTGCCGAGCATGTTGCCCCTTCCAGAATCTAGCGCTGCTAGCTGATGAGGCAACGCTAGTACTGCTGCTGCTTGGTTGTCTAGCGGTGCTAGGATCCGAGTCATGTCGGTCCAGGAACGCAAGCAGCGCGAGCGGGCGGTGCGCGAGCGCCTCATCGTGGCCACGGCCCGCGAACTCGCGGAGCAGCAGGGCTGGGATGCGGTCACCACACGCCGGCTCGCCGAGCGCATCGAATACAGCCAGCCCGTCCTCTACAGCCACTTCCGCGGCAAGCGCGAGATCATCGGTGCCGTCGCCCTGGAGGGTGCCGCCGAGATGGCCGCGGCGGTGCGCGCCGCGGCGTCCGCCGCGAACAGCCCGCGCGAGCGGGTCGCCGCCCTCGCTCGCGCCTACCTCGACTTCGCCGAGCGCAATCCGGCGGTCTACGACGCCCTGTTCCAGCTCGACGGCGGCCTCCCGTACGCGCAGGAGGACACCCCCGAACCGCTGAAGGACGCCTTCGCCGCACTGATGGAGAGCTTGGGCGAGGTCGCCGGGGACGGCGTTCACCCGGGGCTGTTCACCGAGGTGTTCTGGGCGGCCCTGCACGGGCTGGCCACCCTGACCCGGGCCGGCCGGCTGCCCCGCGGGGACGCCGAGCGGAGGGTGGAACTGCTGGTGGACCGGCTCGTCGTGACCTGACGCACCGCCCCGGCCCGCACGCGGCCGGACCCCCGGACCCCGCTGCCTGTCCGCGCCGTCGCTTCCCCGCACCTGCACGGCGCAGCCGCAGACGCATCACGGAGTCCGGAGCGATCCCCCCGGCGCACAGCGCCGCACCGGCAGCCCCGGCCTCCGGGCCACGGGCAGCTGCACCGGCCGGCTCCGACGCGCGGGCGGTGAGTGGGTGCACCACGCGCCGCCGTCGCCGACGACCGTGATCTCAAGGGCGAACTCGGTGCGGTCAACCCGAACGTCGCTGTCCGGGCAGTCCGCCGGCGGGCCGTCCTGATCGCCCGGCGGTGCGTGCCCAACGGTTTGGTGCGTCACGAAAACCGTGAGCCGTCGGTCGGCCGATGGGCGGGGCGGATCGGTTGCGCGGTAGGGGGCTGCGGCCGACGGACGCCGCAGTGCGTGGTGCCCGTCGGCGGGTCCCCGCCCAGTGGCCGGACGCGGCCGTCGGCGTACGAAGGAACAGCCACTGTCGGCTCCGGATGCGCAGGATCTGCCGGCACAGTTCCGCCGTGTACGCCTGGCGGACCGCACGGCGCCCGGCAGCGCTCCGTCACCGGGTGTCGCGCGGGCGAGGGGCCTACCGTGGGAGATGGACCCGGCGTCGGCCCCGCCGACCGGCCGGTCGTTCACGCCGGGGGGCGTAAGGAGGCACGAGATGTCCGATGCGATACGGGACACCACGGCCCGGCGCGTACGACATTTCGTCGACGCCGGATATCCCGACGCCGGGCCCGTCGAGGCAGCGGTGGAGGGAACCGTCTACCGACTCGGGGACGGAACGGTGGCCAAGGTGTGGGAGCGCCGACGGGGATCCGAACTGCGCCGGATGCAGCGTTTCTACGCCGACGCCGCGGCGCACCTGCCGCTCGGCTCCCCGGAGATCCTCGCCGTCGAGGACATCGACGGTGTCCCGATGACCGTGGAGCGGGAGCTGACCGGCGAGCCCCTGGCGGGCAGGATCCGCACCGACGACCCGGACGAGGTGCTGCCCGAAGCGGTCGACTGCCTGGTCGGTGTGCTGCGCGCCCTCGCGGACGCCCATGACGTCGACGAGGTCAAGCACCTCCCTGTGCTGGACGAGGAGCGCCCGCTGTGGGAAGGCCACACCACTTTCGGGTCCGCCCTGGCGGACCTGGTGGACCGGCGGGTCGGCCGGTGCGCGGACCGGCTCTCCACGCACGTCCGCGACTTCGACGACACGCGCGCCCGGCTGCTTCGGAAGCTGCGCTCGCTGCCCCGTACCGACGAGGCGGTCGTCCACGGTGACGTCTTCCCGGAGACCGTGCTGGTGGACGACGACCTGCGGCCGCTCGCCCTCGTGGACTACGGCTTCCTGTCCACGGCCGGGGACCCCCGCTTCGACGCCGCCGTGGCCGCGGCCATCTTCCCGGCGGGCGCCGAGCGCGCCCTGGAGATCACCCGGCAGCTCACCACGCGGTTCGCCGACGAGTTCGGCTACGCGGTCGACGACCTCCTGCTGTACCAGGCCGCCTATGCGATGGCCACGAGCGACGCCTTCGCGCCGGGCGGCGGTGACGAGCACTTCGCCTGGTGCGTCACCGTGCTCGAGGACCCGGCCGTCGCCGAGTCCCTGCACCGGTGACGCACCGCGGGCAGCCGAGCAGTCGGGCAGCCGGGAAGTTCCGGTGACGGTGTGTGTGCGGGGCCCTGCGATGCCGAGCTGATGCGACCTGCCAGCGCGAGGCGAATGTACGCAAAAGCACAGTGATCCATCCATAATTGGCCCGTTCTGTGCCAACCGGTCACGGCAGTGCCCGGGCGCTCACGGGCGGCCGGGCATCGAAAGGAATCCCCTCATGGCAGACGTCAAGGTCGGGCTGTACGTGTACGTCGAGGCCAAGCCCGGCAAGGAGGAAGAGGTCGCCGGCTTTCTCCGCAAGGGTCTCGACCTCGTGCAGGAGGAGCCCGACACCGTCGCCTGGTTCGCCGTGCGCCTGAGCGAGACCGGCTTCGCGATCTTCGACGCCTTCCCCACCGACTCCGCACGTCAGACCCACCTCAACGGCCGGCTCGGCAAGGCCCTGATGGAACGAGCCGGCGATCTGTTCTCCCAGCCGCCTTCCATCGAGCGACTCGACGTTCTCGCCCACAAACTTCCCTGAAGACCGGGCGCGGCTGGTCGACCCGGCGAGGCCGCCTCCACCCCCGATGCTCGCACTCCCCGACCCCTCACCCACGTCGTGCACGTCCACGAGCGATGCGGTCCCTCCGAAGTCGTGTGTACGGGGCACGACTTCGCGGCTTCCGCGCCCGTCTCGGGTTACGGCACGCTGACGCCCTCAGCGGTAGGCCGCTGGGGGCATCAGCGGAACCGTGGCTTCGAGAATCAGTGGGCGTCCTCTGACCCCACGGCCTCGGTGCAGAACCGCACCTGGTCATGGTCATGGAGCAGCCGCATACCGAGAAGTCCGAGCGTCTCCAGCGCATAGTCGTCGCCGAAGGACTCCTTCTCGCGGAGCGCCGTCTCGCCCGTCCGGATCGTCACGGTCTTATGGCCAGACGTCCCAGCCCGTGATCTCCAGGCTCGGTGAACACACCGGCCGGAGGTTCCTTCTGGCGCCGCCACGCTCGTGGGAATCGTTCCCCGACCAGCACGTTTGGTCGGGGGCCGATCTCGTTTGGTTCGGTTGCGAGGCACCGCCATCCCCCTCGTGCCCCGCTCGACCTGGCACGTGTGTGGCATGCCTCGGCGTTGGTTGTCGCTGAGCAGCCACGCGCGGCCCGCAGCCTCCGCGAACGGGGACTGCGGGCCGGCGAGGGAGGCCCTCAGGCAGGAATGAGGCCGTGGGGGTTGATGATGAACTTCTCGGGCACTCCCGTGTCGAAGGTCGCGTAGGCCTCGGGGGCCTCGTCGAGGCTGATCACCTTCGTGTTGAGCATGGAGCTCAAGTAGGGCATGCGGTCCCACAGGATCGCCATCATCAGCTCGCGGTTATAGTGCATGATCGGTGCCTGCCCGGCGGAGATCCGCGGCGACTTGATCCATGCCTTGCCGAAGTCGATCGGGTACGTTCCCTCTTGCTCGGCCTTCGACTTCGCGAGCGGGTCGGGGCCGTAGACGCCGATGACTCCGGTTGCTCCGCCCGCCCGGGTGGCGTCGACCACCTGATTGATGGCGTAGGCCGGGTCCATGTCCCCGCCCTCGCGGCCGACGCCGTGTGCCTCGGTGCCGACGTAGTCGACCGCGCAGTCGACCCTGGGTTCGCCCAGGATGGCCTCGATCTGGTCGGTGAGCGCCGCGTCCTGCCTCAGGTCGATCGTCTCGCAGCCGTTCTTCTTCACCAGCTCCAGACGGTCCGTGCTGTGGTCGCCGACGATGATGCAGGATGCCCCGAGGAGGCGCGCCGCTGCCGCGCCGCAGCGGCCGACCGGGCCGGCGCCGGCGATGTACACGGTCGAGCCCGGCTTGGCACCGGCCTCCATGAGTCCGTGGAACGCGGTGGGCAGGATGTCCGAGAGCAGCGCCAGGTCACGGATCTTCGCCATGGCCTGGTCCTTGTCCGGGAAGCGCAGGAGCTGGAAGTCGGCGTACGGGACGAACAGATACTCGGCCTGGCCGCCGACCCAGTCGCCCAGGTTGAAGCCGTAGGCTCCGCAGGACACCTTGGGGTTCGTTGTCTCGCAGACGTCGGTCCGGCGCGCCCTGCAGTTGCGGCATCGGCCGCAGGCGACGTTGAACGGGACGGAGACAAGGTCGCCCTCACGGAGGAACTCGACGTCGGGGCCGACCTCGATGACCTCCCCGGTCATCTCGTGTCCCATCACCATGCCCTCGGGCACCGGGAAGGATCCGCGGTAGATGTGCAGGTCGCTACCGCAGATGTTGGTGGCGACGATTCGGAGAATGGTGCCATGCGGGGCGCTTTTCCCGTTCGGCATCTGAAGCTTCGGAAAGTCGAGAGCTTCGACGCGCATGTCTTTCGGGTTATGGAAGACGACGGCGCGGTTGCTGCTTGCCATGACGATCTCCTCTGCTGATCCAGGCGACTAGGCCGTGGAAATGCCGGTGATCAATTCGGTGGCTTTGCGACCTCGGCCTACCCAACGTAGGACCGTCACCCAACGACTGCACCCCGGGAGCGGACTCCCCACGCCCGCATGCCACCGCACCAACGCTGCGTGCGACGCTCCCGGCCAAGCACGTCATCTCCATCAGGGCAGGTCCGCGTGTTGTTGGCCTTGAGAAAACCGAGCCGGCAGCCCGGACCTGATGCTTTTGGCGAGATCTGCAATGGCTTCAGAAGCGAGGCGTTACGAACCATCCACCCTCAGCCACAACACGCGCCACTACGTTCTCGCAGTCGGGAATGGAGGCGCCCACTCCGCCGATCGGTCACCGGCGCAAGGAGGGTTGTGGGTCTCGCCGGAACGGTCGTGAACGCTGCGCTGCTGAATGAGACGGAAAAGTGAGACGGGGCCGCCGTCTCAGACATTCTCCTCTGCCCAGGTGTCGCTCATCTTTCCTGGGCGCTGTCCGCGAGCGGGGTGGTGTCCTTGGTCACGTCCGCTGGAGTGGTGTATCGCCGGCCACTCGGTGATCTCGTTTTGAGGCTATGCGGTGAGTTCGGTCGGGAGGACGGTCTCGTCGGTTTCTGACTCGATCGGGTGGAGCCGGGCCTTGGCCAGCAGGTCGAGTCCCATGTAGCGGCGGGCCTCGGTCCATTCGTCGTTCTGCTCGGCCAGCACGGCGCCGACCAGGCGGATCAGCGCGGTGCGGTCGGGGAAGATGCCGACGACGTCGGTGCGACGTCGGATCTCCTTGTTCAGCCGTTCCTGTGGGTTGTTCGACCAGATCTGCCGCCAGATCTCGCGTGGGAAGGCGGTGAAGGCCAGCAGGTCGTGCTGAGCGGCGTCCAAGTGGGCTGCTGCCTTGGGGAACTTGGCTTCCAGGGCATCCAGAACGTGCCGCATCTGGGCCTGGACAGCGTCGGTGTCGGGTTGTTCGAAGACGGTCCGCAGCAGGGTGGCCACCCACGGCTGAGCGGACTTCGGGACCTGGCTCAGCAAATTTCGGGCGTAATGCGTGCGGCACCGCTGCCAGGATGCGCCGGGCAGGACCGCGCCGATCGCGTTCACCAGGCCGGTGTGCGCGTCGGAGACGACCAGCTGGACACCGGACAGGCCGCGGGCGGTCAGGGAGCGCAGGAAGGCGAGCCAGCCCGCACCGTCCTCGGCCGTGGCGACGTCGATGCCGAGGATCTCGCGGTGTCCGTCGGCGTTGACGCCGACTGCGATCAGAGCGTGGACGTTGATGATGCGGCCGCCCTCGCGGACCTTCTGGGTCAGCGCGTCCACCCAGACGAACGTGTAGGGCCCGGCATCGAGCGGCCGGTTGCGGAACGCGGTGACCTGATCGTCCAGATGCTTGGCCATCGCGCTGACCTGGGACTTCGACAGCTGGGTGACGCCGAGGGACTCGGCGAGCTTCTCGACGCGGCGGGTGGACACACCGAGCAGGTAGGCGGTGGCGACCACCGAGACGAGGGCCTGCTCGGCCCGCCGGCGGCGTTCCAGGAGCCAGTGCGGGAAGTAACTGCCCTGCCGCAGCTTGGGGACGGCGAGTTCGACGGTCCCTGCGCGGGTGTCCCACTCGCGCGGGCGATAACCGTTGCGGTGATTGACGCGTTCCTCGCTGACCTGCCCGTATTCGGCATTGCAGAGGGCATCGGCCTCCGCGGACATGAGCGCGTCGGCGAACGTCTTGACCATCGCGCGCAGCAGATCGGGACTCGCCGCGGCGAGGTTGTCCTCGGCGAGAGCGTGCAGGGGCAGACTGTCTGGTGCGGTCATCGTGCTGATCTCCTTCGAGCCTAGACATCTCGAAGATCAGCCGGTGGCCGTTCTCATATCCGGACCCTCACTCCGACGCCGGGACAAACACCCGGATCAGGTGGGAACCGGTACACCACTTCCAGAGACGCAACCGTGTCCTTGGTCGGTGGGGCTTTGATGACCATGGGCCTATTTATGTCGAGGAAGGTGATGGTCAGGTCGAGCCGCCCGTCTCCGGTGCCGGCAGGCATGTCGTTGTGCTCGGCCCGCATCCGGAACTGTTTGGTGCGGCCGCTGCCGTCTGTCCACAGGTCCATGGTGAGCGGGTCGGAGACTTCCAACTGCATGAACTGATCGAGGCGCCCTCCGATGAGGCCCTTGCTGTTGACCGTCCCCCTGTAGTGCGTGGTCGTGGCGCCGTCGACCGTCTCGGTCCCGATCAGACGCAGGTCCTTGGACCCGGTCAGAAGCGTGGACTGCTCAGTCGGGTTTGCCTGCAACTGACTGGGCAGTACGCCGTAGGACTGGTTGTCCGCTCCGCCGCGCCCCCATATGGCCGGCGCCGCGCTGAGCCAGCTCTTTCCGTGCAGCGTCTCGGGCCGCACCGCACTCCCGCCGACGTACATCACCTTGCCGACGAACCGGATGTCCAACTGGCCGCGCCTACCCTGGCCGTTCCCGCCCTGGGCGGCCGCAGCGGTCATCTTCATACTCATGGCCGGCGGTTGCGTGTTCATGGAGGCCTCGGCCTCCAGACGCCCTTTCCCCGGCACGGTCCCGCTGATCCGATAGCGGAGCGACGTGATGTCCTTGGCGTTCTTCTCCGCCCTCGCCACGGCCGCCGCAGGAGTCACTCGGGGGTGGCCTGCAACCGCTGACTCGCTCTTGACGCCCCCTCCGCAGGCAACTGATCCCCCTGCGAGCAGTACGGCCATGAACACCACGCTCGTCACTCTGCGTGGTACGGAACCAAGGACGAACACTCCTACGACCCCCCCAAGGTGGATGGCAGATCCATGCCAGGGCCGTGAGCCTAACTCGGGCTGGGTCCTGAGACCTTGCCGGGCTCTCGTGAGGGAAGAGCGCGTTGGACGCGCTCCCACTACGTTCGGCGGTCGCGCGCGTGGCCGGACTCTCAGCTTGGGAAGCTAGGGCATTCAGGGCTTGCTCCGGGGCCGGCCTGCGGCCGAGCAGCGTCGGAGCCGTCGGAGCCTGGTGGGCGGTCGACTGGTTCCCCGGTGTTCCCCGTGGTTCCTCCCGCAACTTGGCACGCCTCCGGCACGAGCACCCCGTCCCGAAGTACCCCCGGTCGTTCGGGGTTTCGACGTCGCGGCTCGCACGGTTCCGTTGTGTGGTGCGGGCGAGGATCATCCGAACCGTGGACGATGTGCGAGACGGTGTCATCGGTGTGTGGCGGGTCGGCTGGTGCGGCCGACTCATGGGCTACCTGCTGGCTTTCGGCCCAGCGTGCGGGGCGCTGTCCGCCTGGCTGGGCGTGCTCTCCCACCCGGGCACACAGTCCGTGGGCTCCGCGGGGATCGCCACTGCCGTCGCCCTGGGGTTCGGCCTCTTCGCCTGGTGGGGGCTGCTGCGCGTACGCCTGGAACTCACGACGGACGCGATCGTCACGGTGAATCCCTGGGGCACTCAACGTCTGCCGTGGTCGCGTGTCAGCGCGGTGAGCCTCGGCAACTGGGGTGCGCGGTTCCACACGACGGACGGGTTCACGTACTCGGCGTACGCCCTGAGTGGTCTGGCAGGCGGGACTCGGCAGGACAAGCGGTTCTCCGATGTGCGGCGGATCGTTGATGCCCAACTTCACAGTGGACGACCGCTTTAAGGCTCCAGTCCTGTTTCGCGATCTTGCTGCGGGCTCTGTGCCCTGTCTTGCCGAAGGCTGAGCGACCTCATCGAAGGTTGACCGCAGCGGAGCAATCCTTGATCGTGAAGGTCTTTGCGCAGCGAAGTGGAGTTGTGATGCAGCACTTTGTGCGGCCTGAGGGAAGCCCACCGGCGAACGGCTACAGCCACGCGGTGTCGTGTGCCGGAAGAGTCGTCGCGGTGTCTGGCCAGGTCCCGGTTGACAGCGAAGGCCAGTTGGTGGGTGAGGGGGACGCCGAGGCGCAGGTGCGCCAGGTGTACGCGAACCTGGCCATCGCCCTGCAGTCGGCCGGTTCCGACCTTGAGCATGTAGTCAAGCTGACCGTCTACCTGACCGATCTCGAGGATCTGGCGGCCTTCCGTCGAGTACGGGACGAGCACCAGGATCCGGCGCGTCCCCCTGCCTGCTCGCTGGTACAGGTGGTCGGACTGGTCCATCCCGCCTTCCGCGTCGAGATCGACGCATGGGCCGTGACGTCGACCGAGGCGTGAACCGGTCAATCTTTGATGAGACTGCTCAACCTTCCCTGCGTTCTACCGGGACAGGCTCGGCTGGGAACGGGGGCGACCACCGCGTGACCTCGCGCTCCACCCGCGGCCCCATCCCGGCCGCGTGCGAACGGACGATGTTGCGCTGCAGCTGGGCCCGCAGCTCCGGGCTGATGTGCCGGGTCGCGAGAGCACCGAAGCCGGTGCTGACGCCGTAGACCGGGTCCGCGATCACGGGAGACCGTCGACGTCGACCAATCGAGCCTGAGTCTCGGTTGATTGTCCACCGAGGTTCGACGTCGACCGTGGAGCGGGCTCGGTCCTCGTTCACGCTCGGGCGCCGGGTTGCGCCCCCACGCTGTGCGAGTTGGCGTGGGCGCGCTGGCTGCTCAGCGTTTGGTGAGGTCGGCGAGCTTGGCGGACAGGTTGACTACGGCGTCCTTGATGGTGCCGCTGTTTCTCCGGCTGCCGCGGCGAGGACCTTGATGACGTCTGCGAGTTCGACGTTGCTCTGGGCGAGGGCCAGGTTGGCGTCGGTTAGGTACTGGTCGATTTCGCGGGGTGGACCGTGTTCTTGCGGGCGATCGTCTTCGCTGTCTGCTCGCTCTTCTCTGAAAGTAGACAGTCCACTTGCCTGTCTGTCAGTCTGGTAGACGTCAAAGGGTCTTTCATTGACCGCACTTGGGGGATTCATGTCTCGTGACCAGCAGTTCATCTCCGTACCGGTCCCTGCTCAGTACGTAACTCGCGTCTATGCGTTGCTTGCCGAACTGGACCTGAGGGAGGAGGAGATGAGCAGTCCGCTGCCCGGTGGGACCCAGGGTGCCGAGCCCGACGAAAACTGGCCGGTGGAGGAGTGGACCGTTGATAACTTCAGGTCGCTCATTGCCACGGATCTACCGTCGATCCAGCGCGTCGCTGCCATGCTGGACCTCCTCGCCGCCGAGCCGGAGCGTGCGTACAGCACCACCGCCCTCGTCGAGCGCATCAACCTCGACCGCGGTCAAATCAAGGGCGCCCTGGCTGCCTTCACCCGGCACCTGCACGCGCACTATGGGCGGGGTAACTGGCCGATGAAGTTCGAGTGGGCTACCGATCCCCACTCCACCTACCCGGCTGAGGCGTTCTACCGTCTCGACAAGGTGAACGCCGCCCGCTGGCGCGAGGCACGCGCCACGGCGTAGTGCGTTCGGCGGGGTTGGACCCGGCTCAGGGCGGCGCCGCCCGCCGAGCCGCCGACTCCGCCACCGCTTCGCCCTTACCGACAGGGAGAATCCGGCCTCCAACAGCTCTGCCGCGAATGCGGCGACCTCTTCCGCCGAGTGCTCACCCGGCCGGAAGTTCCTGGTGTCCGGCAGCGGCGGCGGAGTGGGCTTCGGCTCCGCCGCCGACTTACGATCGCGGGGCTTGATCTGTTCGCGCTCCCCTGCCCGAATGCGGTCGATGCCGTCCGGGACTTACCGCGACACCGGCAGCGGGGCCCAGCGGTTGACCAGCCATGCGACGACGAAAGCCCGGCCGATGACTTGGTCCTCGTCGATCGTGCCACCGCCGGGCTGGTCCTGGTGGTATCGAGAGTCTTGAGAGTGTCGGGCGAGCGCACATCACTCACCACGTGAGTGCGAGCACGCCCGCGCCTACATGGGCAGTGCGGGGAACACGACCACCGAGCCGTCCTTGTCGCGGGCGATCTCGATGGCCACGTCTGCCGTACGGCTGTTGACCACGATGCCGTCGCCCAGCGTGCGAATCCGGTGTGCCGCGCGCATCAGACGATTGACTTCATCAGTCGTGAAGACGGGCATCCAACCTTGCGGGCCTGCCAGCTCCAACGCCGAAAGACGCACCAGGACACCGGCGATGCCCGACTCCAGTTCGTCGAGGCGCTGCTGGTCACGTTTGAGCTCGCGGGTGAAGTTCTCGAACATGTTGTCAGGGTTGTCCTGCGCATGCTCGACGGCCTGCAGCACGACGACCCGTCGCTTCAGCGCAACGGCCAAGGCGGCGAGTTCGAGGTGGGTGCGGAAGGTGCCGCCTTGATTGTCGACGCCGGGAAACGACTTGGTCAGCTTGCCGACCTCGACGGGCTTGCCGTCGGGCAGCTTGTCGAGTGCGCTCTGCCACTGAGCGAGGCGGCGGTCGGCACGGCCCAGGGCCGTATTGATGGCGTGCACTGCCGAGTCCAGTCCCAGCGAGACACCGAGCTTGCCCTGGTCGAGCAGAATGGCCGTGGCCTTGTCGATGGCATCCCGGCAGCCGTCGAGTTCGCTGTGCTCCTCTTCGAGTTTCTGTTCGTGCAGTTGCTCCAGCAGTTCCGTGATGTGTTCGATGGCCTGCTGGCGCTTACGGTCGGCATGCGCGCTCACCCCCACCGCCACGGCCATGAGCACGAGCGGCGCGGCCACGGTGAGTGCCGCGGTACCGGCGGCCGCGGCGCCGGCTGTCGCACCGGCTCCTCCGACCGCGCCTGCTGCGGCTACTTTGCCGACCGGCACGAACGTCGCATTGGCGGCGATGCCCGTCGAGTTCATGAGCGCGCTGTGGATGCTACCGGCCGCCACCTTCGATGGCATCGAACGAACCACGCCCTGACCGAACTGAGCGGCGACCTTCGCCGGAACCACCATGCGGTACAGGTTTTCGCCGGTGGCGGTCGCCCTGGCCGCTGTAAGGGAACTGCGCGTCGATCGCGTGATGAACTGCGACAGGTGCTGCGCCAACGGACTCGCGGCATCGAGCGGGATACCTCGGCTGCGGTCGAGCTTGTCCGGCAGCGGATGCACCTCCAGCGTGGCGATCGGCGCGTCGGCCAGGGCGGCCAGCACGCCGCGGAGTTCTGCCAGGCGCTCGGCCGTCATCGACCCGTCCCCGGCCAATGCAGGCACCCGGACGTCGCCGGTCGCCAGCGTCCACACCGGAACGAGTGCCTTGCGGGCTTCAGCCATCGTCTCCCCCTTTTTCCACAACTACCTATGGCGTACATCAGACAAGAACGCTATGAGCCTCGAGCATCGGGCTACCGACGCTGCCCGCCGGTGAACCGACGATCACCAGGGCAACCCACCAGATCATCCACCGCCGTCAGGCCGAAGACGAGTCGAGGCCGAAGGGCGCCCCGGCGGGCACGTCGAGCCGGGGCGTACGCGACGTCGTCTAGGCCCAATGCCGTTGCTTTATGGGTCGGCGGGTTTGGGTCGTTTGATGCGCACTGCTCGGGTTCCGGTGCGGGTGGGCTGGGGCCAGGTGTGGTGTTCGGCCCGTTTGAGGCGGTAGTTGGACATCTTGCGTTTGACGACGCGAGGCTGGCTGCGCAGGCGTCTGTGCGGCAGGAGTCGTTCCAGCAGGTCATGCTGGAGCAGGACGAGCGCTCTCACCAGCAGGTCAGGGGGAAAAACTGCCCGGCGTGACGGTCACGCTGCGCCGGGCAGAGCGCAAGGTCTCAGTGAAGGAGACCTGGTCGGGATCCAGACTCCGGGTGGCGGCGGTTCTCACCATCAGCTCGCGTAGCGCGTGGTGGACCAGCAGATGTGCCCAGATCTGCTGCAGGACACCTTCTGGTGTTTTGCTGCTGATCACCACGCGGGCTCCGCGTTGATGCGTCTTGAGCTCGGCGAAAACGGCTTCCGCCTCCCAGCGCTCCTGATACAGCGCGGCCAGCTGGCGGGCGGGATGGCGGCGGGCATCGAGCAGGCTGGTCACCAGCCGGTAGTCCTCGCCCGCGTGGCCGGTGCCGTTCAGCTGGTAGGCCAGCACCCGCACCGTGACCGGGTCGGTGTGCGCGGGATCGGTGTGAGCGTGGATGCGGGAGAGCCAGGATCCGTCCCGCAGGATCCGGTCAACGGGCAGGACCCGGTTGGCCGGCACCCTCCATAACAGGTCGGCGCCGGTAGCGGTGAAGGCCCGCCACAACGGCACACCGAGGAACTCCCTGTCGGCCAGCACGAGTTGTCCCGGCCCGCAGGAGCGGGGCAGGCGGCTTACGAGGGTGACTTCCCCAGTGCGGCAGCCGGCCAGCTCGGCGTCCAGCACGAGGTGCGTGCCCACCTCGATCAAGCAGGCCATCCGTACTTGGGGAAAGGAACTCTTGTCGTGGCCGCGGCTGTTTCCGGGGCGGCCGAAGGCAGCCTCGTTGGCCGCGCTGTCGGCAACGTCCCAGCAGGTCCCGTCCACTGCCAGTAGCCGCAGCCCCCGCCAGAACGCCCCCGGAGTTCCCTCGGTGCCCATCGGTTTCGCGGTCGTGGTGAACAGGACCCGCAGCGGCTCGGGACCCAGCCGCTGACGGGCCCGGAACAGTGACGATTTCGCCGGAATGCGCCAGTCACCCAGCAGGCCCTGGCCACGCAGGCCCTCGACCAGATGCCTCATCACGTCCAGATACGGCGCCGGCGAGAACAGGGCCAGCCCGAGCACGAAATACACCATCAGCCGGGCCGGCAGCAGGCGCCTGCGCTGTTCCGCACGACCGCACGCGGCCACTGCACGATCCACCAGACCGGACGGGTACACCCAGGTCAGCAAACCCAAGCCTGATAACTCGCCGACATCCGCAGACACCCGAACCACCCCCGGGAACACTGCACAACAGCGTACGCCCACGAGCTAACGCAACGGCATTGCGTCTAGGCCCTCCCCGCGGCGGGTCATCCGCCAGGCGGCCTTGCGGGCACGGCGGTCCAGGCTGGACTTGAAGCCCTTGTCGGGGCCGAAGTACTGGCGACCCATGCCCGCGATGGTGCCGATGCGGTCGGCCATCTTGTCCGCGAAGACGTTGTCGAAGACGAGGTCGAAGTTGTCCTCGTCGTTGACGACGGCCGCCGCCCGCACCTTCGGGTCGGCCTTTGCCTCCTCGAAGGGTCGGATGACGTCCTGCTCGTTGAACTCGGTGAAGCGTTTGTTGAACTTGTCGATCAGCTGCGAGAACAGCGACTTCTCTGCTCCCTTGGCGCCGCCCGAGCCATCGCCGAAGCCCGGCATCGTCGTCGGCCCCTCGGAGGTGAGCGAGACGTCGTACTCTCCGGTCTTCTCCACCCGCATATGGCTGAGGTCGATCTCGAGGTCAGGACGTCGATCCGTCGAGGCTGTGGCGGATCACTGCGAGTGCCTTGGCGATCTCGATGGTTATCTCGTCGAGGCCATATGCCATGCACATGCCCTGGTGGAGCGGTTCGAGGACCTGCCGGGCTTCGACGGCCCGGTCCTGGACAATTCCTGGAGCGCGGCGAGCGTGTCGGTGACCTGGCCGAGTTCGGCGCGGCACCGGGCGGCGTGGGCGCGGCAGGGCGGGCCCTCTTGCCAATGGGTCTGGCGATGGCTTGGGGGCGTTGGGGAGAGGGGGGCACCTCCTCGAAATACGGGCGGAAGTTGTCCCCTACGTCGTTGACGAAGTCCAGGACCGCCAGGTCCGCATGGGAGAGGACGTCGCAAAGGACGATCTCGGGGTCCTAGTCGGGCTCGAGGGCGCGGATATGGACGAGGGTGTCCAGCGGCGGCCGTGCGCGAGGAGGCTCCGAACCGGGGGAGTTTGCCCAGGGTCCCCACACAGGAATCCGGCCGACGGCGCGTTCCCATTCGTTCCCATGCAAGGCCAGAAGGCCCCTCGGAGATCACTTCCGAGGGGCCTTCTTGGTGCATCGGTACATGGGCACTGACCAGGCGAAATAGCACCTCTCAGCACCGCCGAGCGCTCCCCGGCAAGGATTCGATCCCACTCCTGAAGCGGGTGTCGGAGGTTCGAATCCTGCCGGGGCACTATGCCTGACCTGCGGTCCCACTCATGACACCTCGTGCCGGACAGTCCGCTCATGCATCGCGCACGCATGAAGCCCGCTTCCTGAAGTGCGAAGGGGGTGCGCTCTGAGCCGGGGTCCTTGTGGTGTCCGCGCAAGCGCCCTCGGTTACAGTTATTGCAGATGGGCTTCTGTCCGGGGTTGGCGATTGGAGGGTGGCTATGGCTCGTACGAGCGTTCTTGGCCGTGCCGAGAGGGTCGAACCGGATCCCTCGCATCAGCGCGCGCTCGCCGCGGCTGCCCGAATGATGCCGGAGCAGGTTCAGGTTTTGGTACGCGCCTCTGATGGCAGTGAGCTGGCGCTGCCGCGGGAACTGGTCCGTATTCTCCTCGCCTCCGCCGACGAGCTGTCCCGCGGGCATGCGGTCACGGTACTGGCCTCCGAGGTTCAGCTGTCGCCTGCTGAGACCGCTGAACTTCTGGGCCTGTCCCGACCGTTTGTCACCCGCTTGCTTGACGCGGGCGACATTTCGTCAACGAACCTGCCCGGAAGCAGTCACCGTGTGGTGCGTCTTGCCGATGTGCTGGCGTTTCAGCAGCGGCGTGAGCGCCGCAGGGAGGGGCGGCGGCAGATCGCCGACGTGTTGGACGACACCGAATCGGCGGGTTGATTCTGGTCTCACGGCCTGCGGCGAAGCAGAGGGGGGAGCGTGGCACCGCGGGTCTTCGTGGACACCAACGTCTTGTTTCCGTTCTCGGTGATGGACGTGATGCCGGCCCTCACGGAGGACTCCGTCCACGAGATCGTGTGGTCCGAGCGACTCCTCGCGGAATGGGAGCGGGTCATCGTTCGGGAGGGCAGGCGTTCAGCGGAGTCGGCTGCCGCGGTCGGCCGTGCGGTTCGAGGTTTCTTCGCCGACTGTGAGATCACGGCGGCCTCCTACGAGCATCTCGTGGAGGAGATGCCGGGCGATGACCCCGACGGCCGGCACCATGCGGCGGCAGCGGTAGCTTCCGGCGCCTCCGCGCTGGCCACCTGGAATCTTGCCGACTTCCCTGCGGGTGACTTGGCTGAGCGCGGAGTACGAGTGATCGACCCGGATTCGTACTTGTGCGGGCTGTATGGCGATCTGCCGGATGAGGTGGCGCACGGTGGTCAGGCTTGCCGCTGAGAAGCACAACCCGCCTGTCACGACTGCCGATGCCATTGCCCGACTCGCGAAGGCCGGCCTGCCGGGCTTCGCCGATCTCCTGACGCGGCATCTCGGACACTGAACCCAGGTGCCGCGATGGGGGTTAGCGAGCGGATGACGGGCCGCTTGCCTCTCCGATCAGCGGCCCCGTCGACCAGGGGGAGGTGTCCTCGACGTCCTCCGTCAAATCGCACCACCGCTCCAGGAGCGCGGCGACGTAAGCCGCAATGCGGTCGGTCGGGGGATGTTCATCCTCCGTGTCGACGTAGCGGTCATAGAGGGCCGTGAAAGTTCGCCCGGCCGCCCTGTCGTTCGCCGGGCGCGCGCCCTCCCACACAGCCAAGTCGTAGCTCATGCCCGGACGCTCTCACACCGCACTGACAGGCCGGCATTGCTGGTAGAGCACGCGAGGTAGGCACAGTGGACGGTCTCTCAGCCGAGGGCACCATCAGCTTGGGAGGCGACGGCACTTGTGCCGCGAACCGGCTCCTGACCTCCACCCCACCCGCTGTCGGGGCCCGGCCTTCCCCGTGCTAGGTTGCGCGCCCTGATCGTGAAAGTCATGTGGGGGGCTTTTCATGAAGCTGGCGCGATTCTCGCCGCCAACCGCCGCGGCGCTGCTCGTGGGACTGACGACTGTCATCGGTCCCGGCGCGGTCGACTCGTACGCGGCGTCGGACGTACCGCTGCCGATCGCGCACTTCTCGCACATGGTCGTGGACGGGCCGCACGGACACCTGTTCATCAGCGGCGGCGCCGGCACCGACGGCATTCTGGTCACCGACCTCGACGGCGGGAACCCGACGATGATCAGCGGTGAGCCGGGTGCCACCGGTCTCGCCCTCTCCGACGACGGATCCGCACTGTACGCGGCTCTCCCGGACCAGGACGCGATCGCGGCGATCAGCACGGAGAAGCTGACCGAGTCGGCTCGTTACGGCACGGGCGCGGGCACCCATCCGGACTCGCTGGCCGTCGCCGGGGGCACCCTCTGGTTCGGCTACGGCACGGCAGGCGCCGGCGGCATCGGGTCCGTCGACGGAGCCGGTACGGTCACTGTGCGGCAGGATTCGGGCAATTGGGCAGCAGCGCCCCTGCTGGCGACGACCCCGACCCCCTCCGGCGTACTCGTGGCCGCCGCGCAGACGGGCGACACCTCCGCCTTCGTCACGTACCGGGCGGAGGGCAGTGCGCTGACCCGGCAGGCCGCGAAGGCGCTGCCCGTCCCCGACCTGAGCGACTTCGCGGTCACGGCTGACGGGCTGCATCTGGCGGTCCCGTCAGTTCAGGACCCGACCGTCAATCGGTACCGCACCTCGGATCTGGCGGTTGACGGGCGGTTCGCCATGCCGCTGTACGGCAAGGCTGTCGCTGTAGCCCCAGACGGGACCATGGCCAGTGGCTATCGCGATTTCGAGACGTTTCCGGAAACCGGGGACGGCGACTACACCGAGCACGACCTCGCCTGGGGGATGAACTCTGCCGCACACGACCTCGCCTGGGCACCGGACGAGAGCCGGGTCTACGGCGTGGCCGTAGACGCCTCCGGGGGAACACCGACGCTCCACATCTCTCGTAACCCGGAAATCGCGCCGGTCACGCTCTACGGAAGCTGGACCACTCCGCTCGCCCCCGGCGAGGCCTACTCGTTCGTGGTGGCGCCCGATTCGACCCTCAGCCTCGGCGCCGGAGAATCCATAATTCCCGGCACCGTACGCATCACGCGCTACGACGACGCCGATCCGGACGGCGTGCTCGTCCCGGACCCGACAGCCACCCCGGCAAGGATCCCGGTCAGCTTCTTCGGCTCCTACCGCGTCGACGGCACGGCACCCCTCACCGGTCAACTGAGCTTCCGCGTCGACTACTCCGGAAGCGGCCACTACGCCCCAGCCGGCCGGACCTTCGACATCCCGGTCGCCAAGTACGCGCCCACCATGACGCTGTCCGCTCCCTCCTCCGCCGATCGTGCCGCACCGCTGACCGTCACCGGTCACCTCACCTGGCCGCATGGGCATGTGACGACCGGCGCGGTCCACGTCGTCAAGACCGACCTGGCGCACCCCTCCGGCTACTCGGTGGGCACCGTGCCTGTCGCCGCCGACGGCAGCTTCGCCTTCCATGACACCCCGCAGGTCGGCGGCGCGATCACGTACGCCTTCACCTACGACGGTGGGACCTCCTACCTCCCGGTCACGGCGTCGGCGAAGGTGCAGGTGTCCCGAGCCACTCCGACCCTGAGTGTGACCACTGACGCGAAGTCGTACCACTCTGGCGCGACCGTCAAGGTCACCGCGCATCTGGGGACCACGTACAACTCCCGCTCCGTGACGCTGTACGACCAGCCCGCGGGCACGTCGCGGACACAGCTCAAGAGTGGCAAGGTCGACGCTCAGGGGAATCTCGTCGCGTACTACAAGATCACCCGAAACACCGTCTTCAGCGCGGCCTTCGCGGGGGACTACCGCTACGCGCCGCGCACGGTGACCACCAGTGCCACACTCACGCCGACGGTCCGGACGGAGATGCAGTGGCCGCTCTCGACCACTCGCATCGGATCCACCACCTACCAGGTCTTCTACAAGTCCGAAGTCAACCTGGGCTTCAACCTGCAGGTCACTCCCCATCAGTCCGGCGGCTGTATGTCGGTGTACGTCGAGCACTACTACTCGGGGGCGTGGCACCAGGCCACCTCGCAGAGTTGCATCGGCTTGTACTCCGACGGCTGGTACGGCTACAGCCGGGCTCTGAAGCTCTTCGCGAGCAACGACCACTACCGCATCCGCGGCCACTACACGCCGCCGGCCAAGGGCGCACAGACCGGCAGCGCGTGGAGCCAGTGGACCTACCTCACCGTCCGCCCCGGCCGCCCCTCATGAGGTCGGGCGGTGCGGTGATGTTTGGTGACCGGCTCCGGTCCGTGGCACGCGGCGGCCACGTATCGCGTACCTCCTCGACGTGAGATATGGAAGCGGGCACTCGCCAAGGCTGGGGTGATCCCAGAGAGGAAGCCGGTCGAGTCGTACGCCAAGTCCCGTGAGAACGGCATGCACGCCCCAAGACACGGCCCACGCCCACCGAAAAGCCCCCTACCAGCGACGAACCCGCAGGTAGGGGGGGCGGATCGTGCAGGCCTACTTCTTCTTGCCCTGGGTCTTGTCAGGGATCTAGAGATGCCGGGACTTTGCAGGTCGGGACGCTGGTCCGTCGGCGGTAACTGACGCGCCGTTCCCGAGGAGGAACTGGAGCAGGGCAGCGTCGTGGGGGCGCAGCCAGTAGGAGTCGGTGCCGAGATCCACAGCTGCGGTGTACCCCATTCGGGCCTGGGCGGCATTCTGCTGCGGGCGCTCCTGGCGTGCGACCACCGGGCCCTGAAGGCTGATCGGCTGGTCAGTAGCGCCCTTTCCGCGGTTGCGCCAGGCCAGCTGGACCTCGCCGTTCGAGGACTGATGAAGAAGCAGGTGGCCTGGGGTCTGACTGCCGTCGCGCAGGCCGTACGAGAGCATGCTGAGACGCACTCCTCGCCGAAACCTCGCGGCGTCGGCCTCGACAGTGCGGGAGGCTCCCCGCCCAAGGCGTGCGGTCAGCTTTGCGGCCCAGCCGCGGTACAGGGCAGAGGTCGCCTGCGCCCCCCGCGGAGCCGGGAAGAAGGAAGCCGGAAGCAGCGACCGGATCAACGGATCAAGAACAAAGAAGAAGACCACCAAGCCCAGCAGACCGAGTGGGATCCCGCCCAACGCCTGGCCGGTGAAAAGCAGGCCGAGGGCGATAGCGATCGAGACCAAAAGGTGTATCAGAAGACGGACGTTCACGGTTCCCACCAGTGCGCTTCCTGTTCAGGCAGATGAACCGGCAGGCTACCTGGCGACAGGATGTGTTGACCATGGAAAAGTAGTGGTTCTCAGGCCGGCCCGGCCTCCGTGTGATCCGGCTGCACGACGCCCGGCACGGGACAGCCACGCTTCTCACGGCGGCCGGGGTCGCGCCCCGCGTCGAGATGGAGATCCTGGGGCACTCGCAGATCAGCATCACGATGGACGTGTACACACACGTCGTGCAGGACACACAGCGTGAGGCCATGAGCCACACGGACCGACTGCTCAGGAAACGGCGGCCTGGTGGCCGCTGACCGCTTGCGTTGATGGCAGAACGAGATACGCAAAGGCCCCGGGCCATGACTGGTCTGGGGCCCTCGTGTTGGTGCCTCAGAGAGGGCTCCACAAAAATGTTGTGGGTCAGGGCGCCTTCAGCCTCGCCCGTTCATGCAGCGCTGTATAGCGTCGCAGTGCTTCATCGGCGAGTTCTCTATCCAAGCGCCCCGCCAAGATCCGTTCCCGGGTTGCAGTCGCGGGGAGGTTGCGTGCCTTGATGTGCTTGACCTTGCGTTCGGCATCTGCGAGCGGGGCATCAACCAGGGCGAGAGCGGGTCGGCGGCCGGATGCCTCGTCGATCTTCCGTTCAAGTCGAGCTGTTGCGGTGTGGAGTTGCTCGAACCTTCGGCACCGCTCGCACACGAGGCCGCCGGATCTTTGGAGTCGAAAGAGGAACTCGTGGCAGGCGCTGCATGGGGATGAGAGCGCGAAGAGTGCCAGGGGGACTCTGTTGCCGGAGTCTGCAACCTGGCCGCCCGTTTGGCGAACATGGCGGACCTTGTTGTGCATTGGCACGGACTCCGTTCTACCAGGGCGTTCGGTTGGGGTTCTCTGTGGCTTTCGGAGTATCTTCCCAGCGCAGGTCAGCCGCCGTGATGAGTCTGCGGGTAGATGTGCCCGCCGTCGAGCCTTCAGCTCGGCTTCTTCTTGCCGGTCAACAGCGCCAGGCAGCTGTGCCATCTCCGCCGGCCTTCGCGTGATCCGGCTGCACGACGCTCGGCACAGCATGGCGAACCTGCTCACAGCGGCCGGAGTCGCGCCCCGCGTGGTGATGGAGATCCTCGGGCACTCGCAGATCAGCATCACCATGGACGTGTTCACGCACGAGGTGCAGGACACCCAGCGCGAGGCCATGAGTCACACGGACCGGCTGCTCAGGAAGCGCCCCCGTCGTCAGTGACCGTGCTCGTTGATGTCAAAAGCAGATGTCAAAGGCCCCGGACCATGATCGGTCCGGGGCCTTTTGCCTGGTGCCCCCGGCAGGATTCGAACCTGCGACACCCGCTTTAGGAGTTTTCCCTGGGCGGGGCTGTGGCCTGCGGAAACGTTGACTGTGGTGCGTCTGGCCTGGGAAAACTCCCCTCCGTAGTTCTCACGTGTTCGCGGGGTTTCCCGGCCTCATGTGTGCTGAATCCGTTCTGGCTTGCCCCTTGCTCCTTCGGGCGGTCAGCGACCAGGGAGGTCGTTGGCAAGAGAATGAAGGAGGGGGTATCGCGAGCCACGAAGCAGTTGCTCTCCGCGCAGATCATGCCCGACCACGGTGCCGTCGGGCATGAGGGCCGGGTCGCACAGGTGAGTGCCGGCCGGGTGCCGCGTCACCCGGGGAGTCGTTCGGGGGCGTTAGAGGCTCGACAGGTCCAGGAGGTTGACCATCGACTGTTTCCAGGCCGGGCAGAAACGCGTGGTCCGGATCGGTGCGAGCGCTCTTGGCGCGCTCGGGTACTGGGAGGATGCGGCGCCGATTCAGTTCAGCCACATCGATCAGAGGGGCGGTCACTACGCGGTCGAGTAACTCTGCCTGCCGCGGCTCCAGGCCAGTCAGGTGACTGAGGACGGCGAGGATCTCCACGAGTTCCCGACTCCACTCGTGCTCCCAGTGCTCTGGGCGCTCGCGGTCGAGTTCGCTGGTCACCTTGCCGGCACTGCGGGTGCTGCGGTATGCGAGCCAGCTGTCGAGTACGTTACGCCCGCCGGTGGTGTAGTTGCGCATGCGCGGCGTGACGCCAGTGAAGACGCCCCCCTCGATGATCAGGTGCTCGTTTTCGGAGTCGTAAGTGATCGTGGAGGGGAGTCCGTCAGGCGCGACTTGTCGGGCGTATGTGATCTCGGGATGCAGCTCTCTCCACCAGTTCGATGTGCCTGCAGGGCGTCCATCACCTGGACTGATGCTTCGTGTGCCGAAGGTGGACGCCCACAGAATGTGGTGTCCCAGGCTGACGGCCTCATGCCAGAGGTCACTAGCGGCGGTCAAGGGGATGCGTACGCCGAGTGAGTTGAGGTCGTCTGCATAGCGCTCGGTGAAGGTGGGATGGGCCGTGACGGCGCCGACGTAGGCCAGCAGGTCTTCCGGGATGACCTCTTGGAGACCGTAGGAGTTGGCGAGGTGATGTAACAGCCCGGGGGCGATGTTGGGGGAGCGGTCAGCATGCAGGAACGGCAACACGCGACCACCGTTGCCGTTGAAGTAGTGCATGTCCGGGATGAGCGCGGTAAAGAGCAGGGCTGGGCCGGTCTGCAGGCGTTGTGAGTGCTGTTCCACGATGAAGACCTGGCCGTCTATGGCGGCTTGCCACAGCTCCGGGCGGGAAAAGTCGATGACGCGCCCGTCGGGTATGAGCCATTGGCGGTCCCAGGCTCTGCGGGCGACGCGTATCGGAACAGGACAGGGGCTGTGCTCGTCGCGGAGAAGCGTCGGCGGGTGGGGATGACCGGGTATCTGGACGGCTTCCTTGTCCAAGGTGCGGTCGCGGGTCTCTTTGAACAGTGCCTTTTGCGTTGAGAGGTCACGTTCCTGGACGAGGCGGTCCCATCGTCGGCGCAAGGTGGTTTTGGATGGACTGAAGACCCAGTTCCGGTTGGGTTTTATGCCTGGTTTACGCCAGGGCATGAGGTCGGTGAGAGCGGGGAAGGTGTCCCAGCCGCTCTGGGAGGCGGGTGTGAAGGGGGCGTGCTTGGCAGGCCGGGAAGTGCGCCAGCCGGGGCCGTTGATGTGCAGGTCGTGTAGTTGCTCTTCTTTGTCCCGGCGAGTGCCGTGGACGGCCGTGTAGTGGACGGGGGCCAGTTGGTCTCGCCGCTCGCCTTGCTTGCGGACAAAAATGGCGATGGCTAATTCCTGCTGGACGCCCGGGAAGAAACGGCTGTTGAGCGGCGGTCTCTTCGTTTCAGGAGTGAGGTCGATGATCCAGCCCTCGGTGCAAGTGCGGCGCAGGTACGAGCGCATGCCCTGAAAGCCGGCGCTGCGGATGAACCCGCCGGTACTAACGAAGCAGACAACGCCGTGACGGTGGTCGTCGTACTGGTCGAACACCTTGTGCGTGGCCCAGCGCCAGAAGTAGGTGCAGAGGCTTTTCAGTTTGTTCTCGTACACCCCTGCCGCACCGTGTAGCCGGAAGGCGTCCAGCGGTGGGGCGCCTCGGTCTGGTGAGCCATTCTCGATCCATCCACCCTGGCCTTCCGCCTGTTCGCGATGGGGAGGATTGCCGATGACGACAGTGATGCGGCTTTCGCGCTGGATGAAGCTTGCGGCTTCAGCGTCGTCGCGCAAGGGGCCCCACAGGGCGCCGTAGCGGGTGAAGAGTTCACTCGGCCGCCAGGGGTCGGCAAGGGTGTCGGCTAGATGTAGGCGCATGTCGCGCAGCCGAACCCGGGCGTTGAGAGAACGCAGCATCTGCCCGACGCGCATCTGTGCAACGGCGAAAGCGCCCATCTGCTTTTCGAAGCCGATCAGTCGGCCTGCGAGTTCTTGGACGGATTCGGCGCGGAAGCCATCATTGCCGCCCTCGGACTGCTTGCGGGCGACGAGGTCGATGATGCCGGTGAGGAAGGTGCCGGTGCCCATGGCCGGGTCGATGATGGACACGCCAGGATCGGCGAAACCGCCTGGGCAACCCAGCGTGGTGATCAGCACTTCGTCGACAAGGCGGATCATCTCCTCCATCAGCGGCGCTGGGGTGTAGTAGGTGCCGGAGTCCTTGCGGAGGTCGGGGTCGTACTCCTGCAGGAAGTGTTCGTAAAGGTGGATGTGGAAGCCGGGTTCGCTGGCCAGGGCGCTCCGCCAGTCGATGGCGTCGATGACGCGAACCAGCATGTCGAGGCTGTCGCGAAATTCTCCCTCGACCTGGTCGGTGAGGATCTGCAGAGCGCGCCCCATGACGGAATGCTCCGCTCCCAGCCGGCGGCCGACCTCATGCAGGCTCATCTTGGCCAGTGAGCTGTCACGGCCATCGGCGGCATCCGAGCTGGCGAGTAGGAGCGCGAAGGTGACGGATTGGGCATAGCGGTCGGCGAAGGCCGCGCGTTTGTCCCGGTCATCAGTGGTGGGAAAGAGATCGACTTCGAGAGTGGAGGCCAGGTCAGTGAAGGGACGCCGGTGGTGCGGGAGCCTGGCCTCGGCGTCGAGCCGGTCGTGGACAGCATCGCGCAGGAGTGTGCACAGCGGGGCTACTTGAGCGACAACTTCCCGCATCGATGTCAGTGGATGCGGCTGCCAACTGAAGAACGCTGTCAGCATTGATTCGAAGGCGGCTTCGCTGGCTATCGGCAGCCGCAGGCGGGCGCCGGCAGTACGCAGATCGCCTTCGAGATGGATGGTGTCGCCGTTTTGCCGCCCTGAGCGATACATGATCCAGGTCTGGCCGTTGGTATAGATCAAGTTGGGGAGCTTCGCCATGCCCTCCCACTGCCGTCGATCACGTTGGTTCAGCCCGCCAGGATGGATCACGCTTTTGTCCGGGCTCTTCAGCTCGACGTAGCCGACGATGTTGCGAGATAACTTCCCGATCCGCACAGCCAGGTCGGGGCGGATTCGGTGCGCGGCGATCGCTACCTCGGCATGCAGGACGGCCTGTAGCCCTAACACGTTCGCCGCGTCAACGAGAAGCGTCTCCACGGCGCGACGGATCGCGGCTTCCTTCTGCCCGTGCAGCAATGCCTGCTTGCACGCTGCACCGAACTCGCTGATGATCCGCCGAAACCCGTCCCTGCGCTGCATCCCGCCCCCAGAGGTCAGCACACTCCCGGTATCCAACTCAACACACGGTAAGTGCAATATCACTGACCGTCGAGAGGGTCTCAAGGCTGCGTACACCCACCGGCCTGTGGCAGTGCCCCCTTCTCCCAGCGCTGCACGGGTGATCCACAGCTCTGGTACAGGCCGGTGCAGGCAGGCCGTGCCGACCAAAGACGGCTGGCGCGGTCGGGCTGAGGCTCCTCGGCCTCCTGCTTAGCGTTCGCGTGCGGGGTTTACAGAAAGTGGAGGTTCAAGCATGAGGGCAATGCGTCAGCACCCCGAATTCGATTGATTTCCGTTGCGATGTGGAGATCTCGTAGGTCGGGCAGTTGAGCCAACGGTGTAATGTCGATATCGCCTTCTGCCGTCATGTCTCCCGTGAACTCGCATGAGATTAGCCGAGGAAAGGCTTCGGCCAGTCGATGGACGGCCGCTTGGATGACTCGTTCCCCATCGCCGCCACTGAGAGACAGGCTGGTTACATTCGCCAGAACTGTGTTTGGGGGAAGGGTTTCGAATGATGCGGCACATGCGATGAGATCGGTTAGCGATATTAGGCCGCAAATCTCTCGCCAGTCATCGGCTGAGGCCGGGCTGGATGCATGGTTGAGTCCGAGTTCCACGAGTTGGGAAAGACTACTGAGTCCTTGGAGTCCTCGCAGTGGCCTTGCGCCGTCCGACACGCGCAGGCTGCGCAGCGGAGCGTGGGTCGGTAGATATTCCGTGGACCAGCCCAGGCTGGGCGGGCCGCTGATCACCAGCGATCCCAGGTCCTGCAACTGTGAAACCGGTCGCAGGTCGATGCCCGAACCGACGGCGGTGATGTCCAGGTGCTGAATGGGAAGTTCGCTGATTGCGGAAATATCCTCCAGGTTCGGGCAATCATTGATGATGAGCGACGTCAGTGTCAATTGCTGAGCCAAGAATTCCAAATTGGGTGTCTCAGTGTTCGATAGCGTGAGTTGCGTGAACGCGTGGTGAGAGGCGTACGAGGTCAGCGCCCCCAGGGACACGCCATTTCTGATATCCAGAATTTCCGGCTCCAGCCCTAGACGCCTTAGCTGATGCAGTTGGTCGTCGAGCTGGATGGTGTACGTGAGGGCGCTCGAATCTAGGCGGGCGATAATCTCCTCCGCGTATCGGGCGCTGTCGAAGCGAGGCCAGGCCCAAAGAAGTTGGGCACGGACTGGGAGAAAGGGATGATCGACGAACTGGGACAGAAACGTGATGGCAGCATCGGACTTTACATTGGAAGCTGCGATGGCCACGTGATAGGCAGTCACCCCGTCATCGAGTTCCTCGGGGCTAGGTAGGAGGCGGAGGATCAAGGGCCCGACTTCCGCCAACGCGTGAGCCTCTTCCTCGTTACCCGGGGGAATCAGGGTGAGGGTACGCTGTTCGACTTCCTCGCGTACGGAAGGTTCGAGGGACGTCGCATATTCCAGACAAGCCGTAGCGATCAGATAGATGCGGGCCTGGACGCGTTTGTCGGATGTACGGTCGCCCAAGTCTACGAGTTCCCGGAAGATCGTGACGCGTTCCCGGGGACGCGCGAGAGCAACCGCCATGCGGATGACATCCTCCCACTGATCGTCCGACGCGTGCTCGACGAGGAGTCCGAAGTCGGCCTCCTCAACGGCTGCCCGAGCACCGAGGAAATCCTGGAACGTGCGGTGGATGAAGTCCACCGTGTCGGGAGCAGGTTCGCGAAGGAGACCGCTCCGCTGGAGGAAGTGTTCGAAGACGGTCGGCGCATTGCCCAGGGCAGCTACTTCGGGGACTGAGGGCAGAGCCCGATTGATGATGGCCTCTGCGTGGGAACGGTCCATCTCGGTACGGCCATTCTTGATCAGCCAGTAGGCGAGTCGCTGGAGGAGATCAAGCTGCGGCTCCTCGCGAAGTTCGGGGCCCGCCATGTCCCGTTCCCGGTCGCGTCGACTGAGCAGCATGGACAACGCGGCTTCGTAGAGGTCCTTGCGGCCGTGGGGGAGATAGCCTCGGCGGTCGCGATGGAGGGCGCAGATGAGCCCACACATCAGAGGATTCGTGGCCAGGCGGCCGAGGGCGGGCTCGGTTCTGACGGCATCGAGGAGCTGCCCCTCATACCTATCGAGGTCGGCAGCGTCGTCGGCATCGGTCCGTGCGGCATCGTGCCACTGGGTGATGAAAGTGGCGACGGCTTTGGGGCCCATGGGAGACAGCGACAGCTCGATGAAACCGTCGTCGGCGAGCCAGTCCTGGCCTACGGCCGATGGGCGGGAGGTAATCAGCCACCGGTTGTCCCCGTCGTACGTTTCGATCAGTTCCAGCAGCCATCTCCGGGTCCGCTCGCGTTCTCGATCGGGGATTTCGTCGATGCCGTCGATGAGGATTAGGCCGCGCCCAGCGACGAGGACCCGGTTCTCCCAGCCGTCGGGCTGAGTGCCGGCAAGCGGGCAGCCGGTGGCAGAGAGAAAGTCCTTGGGTGCTGGGAGGCGCTCGCCGTGGCGGGTGAGCGCGCGGAGCGGTAGTACGAAAGGGATGCGGTCGTAGAGGTAATCCATGCGATCGGGGAGGTCCTGGCCAGCAGTCGCAACAGCCAGCCACTGAACGAGTGTCGTCTTGCCTGAGCCGGCTTCGCCGCGGAGGAGGACGCGGTGGTTGGCTGCCAGGGCTTGGTCCGCGGGCTGGGTAGCGAACGGGTCGCGGATGGAGCTGTAGGTAAGCCACAGCCTGTCGGCATGCGTCGTGTGGTCCTGGCTGGGCCTGGTCCGTTCGATGATCGCCAGGAGGCTGTCCAGGTCTCCTTGAGACTCTTCGGCGACAGACATAGAGAGATCGTCTGTTGCGGACTGCGTCAGTAATGAGGCGATGAAGGTGCGACTGTGGGGCAGAGCGAGGGTCGCAGGATCGTGGCCCCGAACGCTGGCGCGGGCCCATGCCGTTGCCCTCCGCCAGAGCCCCGACATCGGTGACGCCTCCAGACTCAGATACGCCACGTTCAACGGCCATCGTCTCGGGGAATTGTTGAGGTCAATCCCGTAGATCGTGAGCCTGCCGTGCTTCTTGGACACATAGGTCAGATACGCCTGCTCGAATGCGGCGTCCTCGCCACCGGGCCGGGGGTTGCGGCGGATCAACTCGTCTACTTTGGCGATAAGTTCGTTGACAGCGTGGGACTGCTCGACCAGGGTGCGGGCGATGAAGGTGGAGCGCTGCGTGAAGAAGTGAAGGATGTGGAGGCATGCGGTTTCAAGCAGGTTCTCGTAGAAGTGTGTGGCGTCGGCCGTGAGATGACGCTCGGGACTGTCGCTCGCGCGACGCAGTTCACGGGCCAATGCTGAGTGGCCAAGGCGTACGGCTTCGAGGTCGGTGAGGGTCAGGTCGCCGAGGGCGTGGAGGGTGGTGGCCAGGGCATCGATGACGGCCTGCTGTTCGTCACTAGGGACGGGACGTTCGCCGGAGCGCAGGGCTTGTTTCACTAGCTTGTCGGCGAGATCGCGGAGGTCGGATTTGGTAAGGGCATGCTTCTCGCCCTTGAAGGATACGTAGCTGGAGATGCGGATCGGCTTGTCAACAAGGCCAGCCCCCGGACCTTCGGTGACGAAGAGCTTCTTGACGAGAGGCCCAATAGCGGCCGAGGCGAGTCGGGTGCCGATGGCTGTGGGTTCCACGCTTACCCCCGTAGATCCGTACCGATGTCCTCGGATCCTAAGGCGCCCAGTGCCCCGGCCCAACCAGCATCAGCGATGGGTCTGTGGGCGATTTCGAGCGTGGTGGCTCACCCGTCACGGGGGCACCGGAGCTCGGTGCCTACGAACTACGACCCTGCTCGACGGTCCGAGCGGGGAGCTACACGCTCAGCTGTTAGAAGAGGGGCGGCGGTTCCGGGTGCCGGTCAGCGGCTTGCGCGGATCATCACGGCGAGGACCGGCGAGGCCGGTGATGGCTGGCTCTGGCCGATGTCCTCGTATCCCCACGACCTGTAGAGCGCGTGGACCTTTCCGTCCCCGGCGGCCGAGTTGACCATGAGCGTCACGTACGGCTCGTTGCGCGTAGCGAGGAGGGCGTCGTGGATGCGGCGGGCCGTACCCGTCTTCCGCCAGGTCGGCCGGACCCCGATCTCCTTCAAGGCCACGGCCGGATGCTCGGTGTACTTGTCCGCCGGCATCGGGCTGGTGCGCTGCCAGTAGCGGTCGCCGTGCTCGATGGTGTTGCCGTAGGCGTAGCCGACCGGATGTCCGTCCGCGTACGCGAGGACCGCCGTGAACCCTGGCTCGCTGCCGTGGCGGTCCAGGCGTTCGCCGAACGCGGTGACGGCGTAGTTCGGCAGGTGGAGGAGCGGGGCGCGTACGTCGGCGTACACGTCGAGGAGGTCGCCGCGGACGGTGCCGAGGGTGGTGAAGGTGCGGAGTTCGATGGCGGGCGCCGTGGTCATGCGGCCATCCTCCAGGCGGCGGTGTGCTTGGGCTTCCGCCAATAGTTGGGGCCACCCAACGCGTCTCCCCGAGTTTCTGCGTCAAGCTCGGAGCTGCTTGACCATGACGGCGTACACCGGTGAGTCTGCGAACGGTTGCTGCTCGCCGGCCTTGGCGTACCCCCATGACTCGTAGAGCGCCTGCACCTTGGGGTGGGTCACGTCGACCAGGAGTACAGCGAGGTCCTCCGTTCGCTCCTTCAGGAGCGCTTCGTGGAGTCGTTCAGAGATTCCCTGCTTGCGCCAGTGGGGGCGCACCATGACCTCAGACACGGCGTATGTGGAGGAGTAGCCGTTGTTCGGCCGGTATCCGGTGGAGCGCCACCATTCGCGGCCGGGCGCGAGCGGAGCGCCGTAGGCGAAGCCGGTCGGTTCTTCTCCGTCGTAGGCGACGACACAGGAGAAGCCGTCCATGCCGGACCAATGGTCGGCGAACCAGGCGAAGCGCTGGTGGAAGGGGTCGTCCATCTGGTCGGCGTAGGCGTCGGCGTGTACGTCGATGAGCATCTGACGGAAGCCCTCGGGGATGTTTCCGTGCTGGAAGTGACGCAGGTCGGTCACGCTCGACTCCATTCGGTGCGCATGCGGTCTGCCCAGTCTCGTGCGTAGGCGGTGGAGGGAGCCCGGACGAACAGTCCCCGGTGGAAGTCGCCGATGAGCGTGCGCATGCGGCCCGGCAGGGGATCGCCGTCCATGATCGTGAAGACGTCGGAGGCGGTGACCGTGGCCTGCTCGGCGTCGCCTTGGTGGAGCTGAGCGAGGGCGAGCTGCGCGGTGGCGAGGGCCTTGTTGCGCCGGAAAGCTGCCGGGATCCTGGCCAGGGCGCGGTAGGCCATGGCCTCGGCGTGGGCGGGGCGTCCGCTGTTGAATTGCACGATGGCGGCGAGGTGGTCGAGTTCGGCCTGGCCGTAAAAGGCCGTCCAGCGCGGGCGTTCGCGCTCCGCCGTCTTGGCGTAGGTGTCCTGGGCAGATCCCAGGGACCGCAGGCCGGCCCGTCCGTCCCCGAGGGCCGCGTAGGCGAGGGCGGCGCGGACCCGTCCCAGTGAGTCGAAGAAGGGGTCCCGGCGAGCAGCGTAGGAGGCTTGGGCCGCTTGTGCAGCCGCGAGTGCTTCGGGCCAGTTGTGCCGCTGATAGGCGAGCATGGAGAGGTTGACCCATACCCGCATCTCGGTGGGGCCGTCTTGGGAGAGGCCAGCGTAGGTCGCGGATTCGTTCAGGTAATTCTGGGCCTGGTCGAGGTTGCGGGCGTCGATGCAGGACCAGGCCGCGATGGTGGTGTACTCGGCAGCCAGTGCATACAGGGCGCGGCGGACACGTTCACTGGCGTTGCGCTGTTGCAGCTCCAGGACGCCGTCGCGGCCCGCGGCGGCTGCCCTTTCCAGTTCGGAATGACCGCCTTGGCGGTCGTCGGCTTCGACGAGTGCGTTCATTCCGGCGGCGGCGCGTGCCACGTCCGACATGCCGACGGCGCGGCGTTGGGCCACCAAGGGGACGGCTGCGGCTGCGGTCCCGGTGGCCGAGGCGATGAAGGTGCGACGCCGCACGGGATCCTCCTCCTGCGGGTGGTGCATAGTGCGTGGTGCGCTGAACCCTAAGTCCTCGACCGGACAGCCGAACACCCGCTCCAGAGCGGCGCATGTGCGTCCGATGGGCCGGCGCGAGGTTCCGTTCAGCAGGTTGCGTACCGTTCGGGCGGAGACGTCGCCGGGTCGGCCGGTGATGTCCGCGAGTGCGGTGTTCATCCGGCCTGCTAATTCCTCCTGCGTGAGACCGAGTTCGTCCATCCGGCTCTTGAGGATGGCGTTCGCTGCCATGTGACCGACGGTAGACCCGTGGCATCGAGTGAACCAGCCCTCAGGTCACGGGACCGTAAAGTCTTCCGGTTCGAGGCGACCGGCGAGGGAGCGACCTTTCCTGTTCCCGTCCCCTTCCGGGTCGTTGACTGGTCATCGCCCGTCGGGAGGTTCCGATTCCCCCTTCCTCTCGGCGGCATGGAGAAGAGCCCGTTCCGTCGTCACCCCGTCGTCGGGGCGGGCGTCCCACCCTCGGAGGGATGTTCTCGTGACCATGACCGCAGCTCGACCTACTGCGACCGGCGCGCCCGGGTACACCGAGACGATGCCGTGTGAGCCGAAATCCGCTCGCCGGGCCCGTCTGCTCGTCTCCGCTGCTCTGAATACCTGGGGCATAGGTGAGTTGGCTGGGGACGGTGCCCAGGTCGTCGCCGAGCTGGTCAACAACGTGGTCCGTCATACGCGGTGCCGTGTCGTCCGGGTCCGGGTCACGCGGCCGGCCGAGCGCGTGGTGCGCATCGGTGTCGCCGACAGCTGCCGGGACACTCCCGAGCCGGGCTACCTCGATGACAACTCGGAGGGAGGGCGCGGCCTGCTCCTGGTCGAAGCCCTCAGCTGGAGATGGGGTTACGACCGTAAGCGCTGGGGCAAGGTCGTGTGGGCCGAGCTGGAAGTGCCGGGCACGGAAGCACCGGTCGCATGTTGAGGCCCCGCATTTCGTTACGGCTGATGCGGGCAGACGAGCTGGTGGACGATCCGGCCCCGGACGCCTGCGTGGAAGTCACACTCGGGCCCCTCCAGCTGGCAGACGATGGCGATTCGTCGATGTTCGCCGAGCCGCTGCGCATCACACCGGCCGATCTCCTCCAGCTGCATATGGAGTCTGACCTGGCGCTCGGAGAGACGCGCCGAGGTCGTTCAAGCGGACAACGCATGGCAGCGGCATCTCGGCCGCTGGTACGCCGAGGGCCGAGCCGCCGTCGAGGCCAGGGAGCCGGAAGTAGCCCTGCTCACGCGTGTGCTTGAGGGCCTTCGACGGCAAGTTCTCGCGCCTGATCCCGTATGACGCCGACCGGCACTCACCGCTCCCGCTGGGCACATGAAAGCCGCAGGTGGCCAGCGGGCAAGCAAGACAGTCATCACACAGCTACTTCCACCACCGAAAGGAAGATTGTGTTCAACCACATGGATCGCTTTCCCACGGGCAGCCCGCTGCCGCAGGGACACCTGACCGCCGTCCCATGGGGCCTGCGCCGGATCGCCCCGTACCCGCCCGTCGAGGACTCCGGTTACGCGACGGTGAAGTTGGACCCGGCGACGCAGACCGCCCGGTACTTCGACGCCTCCGGGGCGCCCACCATGTCCCCCGGCCACGGCACATCTTCCGGTACGAACCCCAAGACCGGCACCACCGGCCAGGGGGACCGCAACAGCGACTCCCCGGACAGCGACACGGGCAACGACACCGACCAGTGACTGTGGTGACGAACGACGAGCGTCCGGTCCTGGTCGTCACCAACCTTGACGACCCGACCGCGGACTTCGTGATTGCCGAGCTGCACGACCGGGGTGTCCCGGTCGTGCGGTTCGACTCCGGTGACTTCCCAGCCACCCTGTCGTGCTCGGCCGCCATCGGCGGCGACACTGACGGCTGGCGAGGAAGCGTGCAGACCCCGAGCCGACATGCCGAATTGGGCGCCGTGCGCTCCATGTACTACCGGCGCCCCTCCGGATTCGCCTTCCCTCACCTCGACCAGCAGGATGCGCGGTTTGCCGTGGCCCAAGCTCGCTACGGGCTCGGCGGCATCCTGACCTCCCTGCCCGGCTGCCTCTACGTCAACCACCCCAACCGCATCGGCGACGCCGAGTACAAGCCCGCCGGCCTCGCGGCAGCAGCGGCGGCAGGCTTCAAGGTGCCGCCCACGGTCATCACCAACGTCCCGGACGACGTACGGGCTTTCATCAAGGAGTACGGCCCGGCCATCTTCAAGCCGATCTCGGTGCCGCTCTACCTGGTCGACGGCCAGGCCCAGACAGTCCCGGTGACCGAAGTGAGTGCCGACGAGATCGATAACTCCGTGACTGGCACCATGCACCTCTTCCAGAAGCGCGTGGACAAGGTCGCCGACATCCGGGTCACGGTGATCGGCGAGCAGATCTTCGCCGTGCAGATCGACTCCGGTCTCCTCGACTGGCGGACTGACTACAGCACTCACACGTACACGCCGCTTGCGGCCCCGCCCGCGGTGGAGCAGTCGATGCACGCCTACCTGAAGCACTTCGGGCTCGTCTTCGGGGCGTTCGACTTCGCCCTGACCGACTCGGGTGAATGGATCTTCATCGAGTGCAATCCTTCCGGGCAGTGGGCATGGATGGAGCCGCCCACCGGTCTGCCAATGACCGCCGCACTCGCCGACCTCCTGGAAGGAGGTGTCCATGGCCAGTGAGCCCGATATCGAGACGGCCGCTGCCGATCTACGGCTTCGGCTCGCCCGCCAGCTGGAGGAGGACGGCCGGCTGCGGTCGCCACAGTGGCGAGCCGCCGTTGAAGCGGTGCCTCGCCACGTGTTCGTCCCGCGCTTCTACCGGCAGAGCGATGCGCCTGGCGTCACCACTTGGGAACCCGTGACGCCGGAGACTGTCGACCAGGACGAGTGGCTCCGGCTCGTCTACACCGACGAGACATGGATGACCCAGTTCGACCGCCACGACATCGACTGGACCGACCCGAAGCCGATCAGCAACGCGGCCCCGACCTCGTCATCGACCCTGCCCAGCCTCGTCGTCCGGATGCTCGAAGACCTGGACGTGCACGACGGCATGAACGTGCTGGAGATCGGCACGGGGACTGGTTACTCGACGGCCCTGCTGTGCCACCGGCTCGACAGCGGCAGAGTGACCTCGATCGAGACGGACGAGGGCGTGGCCCGACGCGCCCGTGAGGCTCTCGCCGCTGCCGGCTACAGCCCTTACCTGCTGGTGGGGGACGGCCGCGTCGGCCACCCGGACGGAGCGCCTTACGACCGGCTGATCGCCACCTGCGGCTTCCGCAACATCCCACCCTCCTGGCTGGAACAGGTACGGCCAGGCGGCGTCATCCTCACCACCCTGCGAGGCTGGATGCGCTCCCTCGGCCTGGTCAAACTCATCGCCGCCGGCGACAGCGCGAGCGGCTGGTTCAGCGAGGACGACCCGAGCTTCATGATCGCCCGCCAGCAGGATGCGCCGGAGAGCCTCGGCATGGTCCCGGGACCCGCCGACGGAACGAAGCGGAAGGCCGCGTACGGACCGGAGACATTTACCGACTCCGGACCGGCGTTCATGGCACAACTCGCCGCACCGGACGCCCGATTCTTCTCCATGGCGGTCGACGGCAGCCCGCTCAGCACGTTCGTACTGGACAGCGTCACCGATTCCTTCGCCGTACTCACCGCTGCAGACAGCGGCTGGGAGGTCCGGCAGGGCGGCCCCCGACGTCTCTGGGACGTGATCGAGTCGGCCATCGCCACCTGGGAGGAGCACGGCGCGCCGAGCACCGCCGCGTTCGGAGTGACCGTCTCCCGCGACGGACAGGTCGTCTGGCTCGGAAACCCGAGCGGTCCGCAGTGGCGGCTACCCTCCTGACACAGCCACCACCGCCGACGCGAGGAACGCAGGATGGACGACGAGCCGCTGAAGGACTGGGCGGAACGCCGTGACTCGAAGATCGGCCGACTCCGCGCCGTACCTGTCGTCTCCGGCGATGGCCCCAAGGCATCCCATCTGAACCCGGATGCACCCCGAGCCATCGAGCGCTGGAACGGGCACACGTGGGAGCCGTACGGCTTCGTCGCCAACCTGGCGGAGGCCAAGGCCCTCCTGCATCCCGAGGTCAATGAGCCGACGCTGACCGGGCCGGTGCCGAAGCCGCTCGGCTCCGGCACCGGCAAGCACCGCAAACCCCAGTCACCCACTTCGGACGGTGGGGGCCCAGCACAGAGGTGATCAGCGCCGCCGAGCCCGAGACTGCTCCGGTCGCGGAGCCGTGGAAGGCACTGCGATGTGATGCGCACGGGTTACTGCCTGCGTGCGTGGGCCTGGTACGTGTCTGTCGGCGAGACGGTGGATGCGCCAGGTCAGTGCTCGTGCGGGGCTGTGGGCGTCGTCCAGGGTGCGCTGGGTGAGCGCCTTGGTGAGGACGGTGGACGCGTTGTGGCCAGCGGCCTCCGCCTCGGCGAGGGCGGTGGTGAGGGCGTCGAAGGCGGGGTCTGCGGTGATCTGATCCACGTGCTCGGGTACTACCTGGCGTAGTTGTCGGATGTGCCGATCCACGACCTGCCGAGGCGGCCGACGACTTGCGAGGGCGGCCAGGGGCTCGGCCGAGGCTTGGTCGTAGGCGGCCTGGAGGTGGTGCAGGGTTTCTTGGGCGGCGGCGAATTGCTGGTCGTGGTGGCGCAGCTCGTGCCAACGGGCGGCGGCGATCACGACGAGGATCGCGGCGTCCAGGAACATCGCCAGGATGGCGCCGTCCTTGGGGGCGGGCTCGCGGACCATCGCCCGCACGGCGCCGCGCAGAGCGCGAGTGTGGTGGTGTTCAGCCCCGATGCGGGAGCGCGTGGCGCGCTCGAACGCCGTTGCTGCTTCCCGTAGTTCGGTTCTCATGGGTTGGGGCGTGAGGAGGGGGAGGGCGTCGAGGGCTTCGCCGAAGGCGGCGAGGTGGGCCTGGGAGGCTTGATCGTCGTCCTGGTCGAGGCGGTGGGGGATGCGTTCGGTGGCGGCGGTGGCCTGGTGCCAGGGGTTGGGCCTGCGCCAGCCCGGCTGGTCGGCGGGCTGCCGGTCGATGGCCTCCAGGCGCTGTCGGATCTTGGGGAAGGACAGGTCCGGGGCGAGTTCGGACCCGGAGAACCAGACGGGTTCCTTGCCAGCAGTGGTGGTGTCTTCGGCCGCGACCTTGTAGCCGCGGACGTCGCCGGAGGGGAAATACACGACTTCCACGAGCACGCCGTTGAGGTGGCTGAGCAGGTGAACGAACTCCTCCATGCTGGAGGCGGCGGCCACGGCGGTGCGCACGGTGGCGCGCAGCCGTTCGCGGGCGGGCTTCTCCTGGCCGGCGCGGAGGGCCTTCTCCTGCTCGGCACGGGTGGGTCGCTTGGCGGCGGTGCGGTCCCCGCGTACGACCTCGTGCAGGCCGTATTCCTTCTCGATGGCGGCGAGTTCACGGTCGGCGGTGAGGTAGTCATTCCAGTGCCGCGCGGTGCGCAGATCCGCCCGGACCTTGGTGGCGGCGATGTGGATGTGGTCCGGTGCGTGGCGGACTGCGACCCAGCGGCAGCCGTCCGGGTCGTCGTCGGGCGCGATGCCGGTGGCGGCGACGACGCGGCGGGCGATATCGGCCCACTCCTCGTCGCTGAGGATGCGGTCTTCGGGGGCGGCGCGGATGGAGCAGTGCCACACGTACTTCTCGGGGGCGCGGCCGAGCCTCCGGGCCTGTTTGACGTGCAGGTCGAGGTCGGCGACGAGGAGCCTCCTGGTGGCGTCGAAGTCGTTGGTGCGACCGGGGTCGGGGGCGAAGCCGTCCCAGGAGGCGACCAGGTGCGGGTCGGTGTGGTCCTTGCATGGTCGGCGCTATGCGGCCGGCCGTGCCGCGCAGCGGGCCCAGCCAGGCGGCCAGCTTGTCCCGCAGTGCGTTCAGTTCCGGTGTGGCGTAGCGCGAGCGGAACGGGGTCACCTTCTCGCCCGGCTTGCGCTTTTGCATGCGGAGCACGACTGCTCGGTCGGTGATCGTGTCGGGCAGGTCGCCGATCGAGGCCAGTGCGGCCATGGCGAAGGTCGGATACGGGGTCGGCTTGTGCTCCGGACCGGAGATGCGCCAGGCGGGCCGGTTGCGCTGGTGTCCGGCGTTCAGCAGGCCGCGCAGTTCCTCGTTGTCTCCGGCCTTGCTGAAGATGGTGTCGGCCTCGTCCACGAGGATCGTGCGCGGGTTCTTGCCGATGATGCGGAAGAGCACCGCCGTGGACATGTTCACCGTCATGATCGGCTGGTGGACGGTCTCGTGGAGCACGTCCAGCACCCGGGACTTGCCGCAGCCCTTCGTCGGGCCGACGACCGCCAGACGCGGCGCGTGCTGCAACGCGGTCTGGATGTGCGTGGCCGCCACCCACAGGGTGACCGCTGTCAGCGCCTCGTCACTGGGCAGTACGACGTACTTGCCGATCGCCGACCGCAACTCATCCAGCAGTTCCGCACCCTCATCGGAACCCCGTTCTCCAGGGTCTGCCGGTCCCCGAGGAGGCCGGGAGCCGGTCCCGTGATCCGGTCCCCGTACGTCGACGGGATCGGTCCCCTCCTGCTGGGCGGTTCCCGCCACGGGGTTGTCAGTCCCCAGCGACTGGCGGGGACCGTGATCACGGTCCCCGTAGCGATCCCCTGGTGCAACTGCAGCCTCTTGGGGACCGGTCCCCATTTTGACGTCGCTGACCTGTGGATTTGCGCCGGATGCCGATACGGGCACCGGGGCGTGCGGGGACCGAGCAGCGGGGACGTCGCCGGGACGGTCCCCAACAGCGGCATCAGCAGGCGGCTGGGGACGGTCCCCGTCTGCTTCCACATTCGCCGAGTGCTCGACGGTCCCCGACGCCGGGGACCGTGTGTCCGCCTGAGCCCTGCGGCGCCAGGGGACGCCCTCGCCGGGGACCGCGGGAGTGGGCCAGCCGGTCGGGGAGGTGTTCGTGGAGCTGGGGGACGTAGAGTCCTCCATAGGCGTTCCTCTCTGGTGAGAGGCAGGACGGGCAAGGTCCCGCCCCTCACCAGCTCGTTCGTTCAGGTGTGGGCGATCAGTTGGGAAGTCTTCGGCCCTCGGCGTTGGTGCGCCGGGGGCCGCTTCGTTGTCCGCGCCAGATGCGGGGTCAGGCCGTGAGGTCGTACGACGTCTGGGCATCCAGCCACGCGTCCACCTCCCGCCAGCGGTAGCGCAGGTGACGGCCGACCTTGTGGACGCTGGGGCCGATGCCCCGGTACTTCCACTGGTAGAGGGTCTTGACCGGTACCCCGAGGTACGCGGCCACGTCGGCGGGAGTGGCGAGCTGGTCACGCTCGGCGCCGGCAAGGCGCGGGGAGTGGTTCCGCAATGAGGTCTCCATATTGGAATCAGGGTTTTGGATGGCAGGTGTGGACAACACAGCCACACCACACGTGGAAGCATCCAGAGTGGATTCTGAACCTCCTGACTACTTCTCTCGGTGCGCCGGGAAGACCAAAACAGTAAGGGCGGATCCCCGGTTGCCGAAATCGCTCTCGCGGGAGCCGAAATTTTCTACGGAGAAGCGACCGACTGAGGTGCCGGAATCCGGCACCTCAGCAGCTCAGGGGTAGCGTTCGGCAGTCAGGAGTGACGCGACCAGTCCACCGAACATCGCACCCGATAGTCGCTCAAATCGCCCACAATTTTGATGCGAAGGGAAGGTAGCACAGCCTCCCCGCTGAAACGGCTCGTGATGTACCGGAATTCGACGAGACGAACACCACTTCGACCCGGGGCGACTTTTGGAGAGTTTAAGAACTAACTCTTGCCATGACGGTCGGACGCAAGTTACAGCTATCTGTCATGCCCAACCGACCTGTCGAAATAGGCCCCGCTGGCCTTCACACCGCCCGCGCCATCGAGCACCTACGCCTCGTGCGCGGCCTGCCCCAGCACCAACTCGCCGCCCGCTGTACCGCACTGGGCCGCCCGATGGCCAACACCGCCCTCAGCCGAACCGAACGCGCCCGCCGCCGCTGCGACATCGACGACCTCGTCGCCATCGCCACCGCGCTCGGCGTTTCTCCCGCGACCCTGCTCCTGCCGCTTCCCTCGGTGTCCAGTGATGACCGGAGGGGGCGCTAGTTGGCGAGGGTCTGGATTGAGGACCGCATAGGGCACGCGGCGTACGTACGAGCCATGGCGGAAGCCAAGCGAGCAGGGCGTACGCCACCCGGGCGCTACCGTGTGCGCTGGTACGACCCCGACGGCAAGCCGAAGATGAAGACCTTCACCCGCAAGGTCGACGCCGAGGCCGAGCGGACGAGGATGGAGTCCCGTCTCAACGACGGCTCCTACCGTGACCCGGCCGCCGCTCGCGTGAAGTTCGCAGAGGTGGCGGAGTCCTGGCTGGCGGCGCAGCTTCATCTCAAGCGCTCAACCAGGGCTCGCTACCGCGGTGTTCTCGACGTCCACGTGATCCCCAAGTGGGGCACCACCCCATTGGACCGCATCCACTTCGAGGACATCGCCGAGTGGCTCGCGGACATGCTGTCCGGCGAGGCGACCGGCGGCAGGAAGCTCAGCCCACGGTCGGTCCGCAAGGCGTACGTCGTTCTCAGTCGCGTTCTCGGCTATGCGGTCAAGGCTCGTCGTCTGGCGGTCAACCCGGCTGTCGGCGTGCCCCTGCCGAAGGCGATGCCGGCAGACCATGTGTACCTCGACGACATGCAGGTCGACGCCTTGGCCAACGCGTCAGGCGCCTACCGGGTGTTCATCTTGCTGCTGGCCTATACCGGCCTGCGCTGGGGCGAGGCGTCCGCGCTGAAGGTGGGTCGCGTCGACCTGGACGCCTGCCGGGCCCACATCGTCGAGGCGTACGCTGAGGATAACGGCAAGCTCTACCTCGACACCCCCAAGAACCACGAGCGACGGTCCGTACCGATCCCGCGGTTTCTGGCCGCGGAGTTGAAGCCCCACATCCAGGGGCGGGGAGACGAGGAGTTGCTCTTCACCGCGCCTCAAAGTGGCCCCCTGCGAGCGCGTAACTTCCGGCAGCGGTTCTTCGCGCCGGCGGTCGTGAAGGCCGGGCTGGGGCACCTCAAGGTCACCCCGCACAAGCTGCGCCATACGGCGGCCTCGCTCGCCATCGCCAGCGGCGCAGATGTCAACGTCGTACAGACGATGCTGGGCCACAAGTCCGCGACGCTGACCCTGGACACGTACGGGCACCTCTTCCCGGACCGCCTGGACGAGGTCTCGGAGAAGATGCACAAGCGCCGGGCCAAGCAGCTGGCCAAGGCGAAGGCCAAGCTGGAGAAAGCGGAGCGGAAGGCCCGCGAGGCCGCCGAGGCGGTGGCTTCCCTGGAGGAAGACGCCGTGTGATGTGTGCCTGATCCGTGCCGGGGAGCCGTAACCGAAGGGGCAGCCCCACCGCGCCGAGGCGGTGGGGCTGCCCCTTGTGTCTCCTTCGGATCAGGTCAGCCGCGGTCGGCGGCTTTCCTCCCGGGTCCGGTCGATCGCAGCAGCGGCCGCATCCCCGGCCAGCTGCTCGATCTCCTCGGGCACCTCCCGCTCGTCGAGGACGAAGAGCCTTCCACCGACGAGGCGCGTGGTCGTCTTCCAGCCGAGACGCCGTCCCGCCTCCCTGGCGGCATGCCGGACGTCCTTGAGCTCGCCCATCGCCGCGAGGTCGTCTGTGCCGAGGATCAGCTGCCCGTAATAGCCCTCGTACTCCGGCTTCAGAGCGCTCTGCATCAGCGACTCAAGCCGCTCGACCAGCTTCTCGGACCGGCGTCGGGCCAACTCGTCGTTTGCGGGCATCTCGCACAGCTCCCCACGCTCTGCCCGCAGCCGCATGTGTGCCATATGTGTGCTGCAAGCGCAGGAGCCCTCCCGTCCGCTGGACGGAAGGGCTCCTGACCTGGTGTTTTGCTGTGCCCCCGGCAGGATTCGAACCTGCGACACCCGCTTTAGGAGAGCGGTGCTCTATCCCCTGAGCTACGAAGGCGGGGTGTGGCCGCCTTCGAAGGCGGTCCCTGACAGCGTAGCGGATCAGTGAACGGCGGTGGGGCGGGGCGGGGGGTTCGGGTCAGGTGGGGAGGCGGGGTGAGGCGTTTCCTGGTGTCGTGTGCTGCGCGGGGTCGGCGGCGTGGAAAGTGATCGATGTGCCCGAGAAGTAGGCGGACAGGCCGGTCTCCGTGGTGGTGATCGAGCGCAGGTGCAGGCCGTCGGGGATGTTCTGGAGTCGGAGGGGGCGGGCGAAGGCCTTGTCGAGGACGGCTTCCGCGGCTGCAGACAGTGGGCCGGCCGTGACCTGGAAGTCCTGGAAGGCGATGCGGTTGCCGGGGGCCGCCGAGACGGTGGCCGTCGCGGTGATGGTGTTGCCGAGGGGGAGGGCGACGGTCGCCTTGAGTCGGTCGGGGCGGCTGCCCCGGGAGATCGGCAGGCCGAGGGCGTTGGAGATGTCCGTGTAGGTGAGGCCGGCGGTCGCCTGGGCCGAGCGGGCCCTTGCCTCCCGGTTGTCGTCGGACTTCGTCAATCCCGCCAGGTGCAGCGAGAGTTCGCTGACCGGCAGGAGGCTGGTCGTGTCGCCCGCGGGGATGTCGTGGGCGGTGATGTCCACGTCCCGCAGGCGGTCGGCGGCGATCTGGGTCAGAACCGGGAAGCCGTGCACGTGGACCTCGGGCGGCAGCGGGGTGTGCATGCCCTGCTGGAACGCCTTCGCCGCCCGCGACTCCACCTGCATGGCCAGAAAGCGGTCGACGGCGACGGGGACCAGGACGAGGAGGAGCAGGAGGGCGACGGCGATGACGGCCGGGCGCCGGTTCCCGCGGGGTGTGGCGGGCGGCTCCTCGTACGCGGCGTGGGTCGTGTGGGGCTCGTACGCGGTGTGGGTCGTGTGGGGCTCGAATGCGGTATGGGTCGTGTGGGGCTCGTGCGGGTGTGGCTGGTGCATCGGGGTTCCTTCAGTGGGCGGTGTGCAGGCGGCGGACCGTCGTGGTGGCCAGGTCGGGGTCGACGCCGGCGGCGATCAGGGCAGTGGTGGCGGCGGTGGGGGCGGTGGTGGCGGTGGGGCCGTCGTCGGTCCAGGCGTGCGCGTCGGCGGTCGCCAGGAGGGACAGCAGGTAGGCCTCCAGGGCCCGGCTGAACGGGCCGGGCGGGACGGTGGTGTGGAAGGCGCCCTGCCGCTGGCCCCGGGCGAGGATGCCGGCGACCGCGGTGCGGGCCGGGGCCAGGACCTCGTCGACGCGGTGGGCGCCCAGGTCCTGGCGGCCCAGGTGCACGAGGACGCGGTAACGGTCGGCCGCCGGCCACAGCGTGAGGACGAAGCGGGCCAGGGCGGTCGCCGCGTCGGGGGACGGGGCGCGGGTCGCCTCGCTCGCGAGCCGGACCGCCTCGGCGGCGTCCGCGGCCAGCCCCTCGACGAGCGCCGGCCGGCCGGTGAAGTGGACGTAGACGGTCCGTCGGGCCACCCCGGCGGCCTTTGCGATGTCGGCGAGCGTGCAGTCGGGGTCGCGGCCGAGTTCGCGCCGGGCCGCTTCCAGGATGCGGGCGCGGGTGCGCGTACGGGTGGCAGATCCGGTTGTGGATCTGGCGGAGGGTCCGGCGGACGGGTCCGCGGAGGGTCCGGCGGACGGGTCCGCGGAGGGTCCGGTGGTGGGTTCCGCGGAGGGTCCGGCGGACGGGTCCGCGGAGGGTCCGGTGGTGGGTTCCGCGGAGGGTCCGGCGGACGGGTCCGCGGAGGGTCCGGTGGTGGGTTCCGCGGAGGGTCCGGCGGAGGGGTCCGCGGAGGGTCCGGCGGAGGGGTCCGCGGAGGGTCCGGTGGTGGGTTCCGCGGAGGGTCCGGCGGAGGGGTCCGCGGAGGGTCCGGTGGTGGGTTCCGCGGAGCGTCCGGCGGGGGTTCGGGGGTGCGTGCGGATGGTCACGTCGGGTGCCTCGAGGCAGGAAGGGCGGGAACCCGATAGTTGCACACGGATGGGTAATAAACTATCGTGCACATCGATGGGCAATTAAGTGAGCCCGCGTACCTTCACGTCCCCTGGGAGACTCCCGTGCCGTTTCCTGCCAACACTCTCGTCGAGAAGATGAGCGAGCCGTATCCACGGCGCTGGTGGGCCCTGATCGTGCTGTGCCTGAGCCTGCTGATCGTCGTGATGGCGAACACGTCGCTGATCGTGGCCGCGCCGGACATGACCACGGACCTGGGGCTGAGCAGCAGCGACCTGCAGTGGGTCATCGACGGTTACACCGTCCCCTACGCCGCGCTGATGCTCGTGCTCGGCTCGATCGGGGACAAGTACAGCCGCCGGGGCGCCCTGGTCCTCGGCCTGCTGGTCTTCGCCGGCGGTGCGGTCATGGGCAGTCAGGTCCACCACACCGACCTGGTCATCACCGCCCGGGCGATCATGGGCGTCGGCGCCGCCGTCGTCATGCCGGCCACGCTGTCGCTGCTCGTGGCGATCTTCCCGCGGCGTGAGCGGGCCAGGGCGATCACCGCGTGGACCGCGACGTCGGGGCTGGCCATCGCGGTCGGGCCGCTGGTCGCCGGGTGGCTGCTGGAGGACCACGCCTGGGGGGCGACGTTCCTGATCAACGTCCCGATCGCCGTCGTCGCGGTCCTCGGCGCCCTCGCGCTCGTGCCGCCGTCCAGGGCGGAGGGGGCCGGCCGGATCGACTACGTCGGCGGGCTCCTGTCGATCGTGTCGGTGGGCAGTCTGGTCTACGCGACCATCGAGGGGCCGCACTTCGGCTGGGGCAGGGGCCCGGTCGCCGCGGCCGTCGTCGCGGGCGTCGGCCTGCTCGCCTTCGTCGCCTGGGAGTTGCGGCACCCGCACCCCATGCTGAACGTCCGCAAGTTCGCCCACCGCCCGTTCTCCGGGTCGATGCTCGCGGTGCTGTTCTTCTTCTTCGGCACCTTCGGCGCGATCTACTACGCCACCCAGTTCCTGCAGTTCGTCCTCGGCTACAGCGCGCTGGAGACCGGCGTACGGCTGCTGCCGCTGGCCGGGGCCGTGTTCGCGGGCGCCGCGATCACCGGGCGGCTGACGCCGAAGCTGGGCATGAAGCCGATGGTAGTGGCCGGCATGGCGATCGGCACGGTGGCCGTCTTCCTGCTCACGGGGACCGACAAGGGCTCGGTCTACACCGACTTCCTGCCGACGATGATGATGCTCGGATTCGCGATCGGCCTCAGCGTCTCCCCGGCGACCGACACCATCATGGGCTCCTTCCCCGAGTCGGAGCTGGGAGTGGGCGGCGGCGCCAACGACACCGCTCTCGAACTCGGCGGCTCGCTCGGCATCGCGATCCTCGGCTCGCTGCTCGGCACCGCCTACCGCGACCGGCTGACCGGCCTGGTCGGCGGCCACCTGCCGGCCGCCGCGCTGGACACCGCCAAGGACTCGGTCGGCGGCGGGATCGCGGTGGCCGAGCAGGTCGCCAAGAACCCGGCCGCCGGCGGACCGCGGCAGGCCCAGGCCATGCTCGATGCCGTCCACGAGGCCTTCGCCCATGGCGTCGCGCAGACCAGCCTGATCGGCGGGATCATCATGGCCGCCGGGACGATGATCGTCCTCGCGGTGCTGCCCGGACGCCGGGGCGGGTCCGGGCCCGAGCAGAACGCCGGACAGCCGGAGAAGGAGCGGGCGGGCGTCGCCTGAGCCGCGCCCGTCCCGTCCCCCGGTCGGACCGTGCCTGAACGGCGCATGGTCCCGGACGGTGCCGGGAGGGACGCCCGGCACCGTCACAGGCCGTCAGCCCGTCAGCCCCTCGGCCCACCGGCCCCTGCCCCCGAGGTCAGGACAGCGGAACCTGTGTGAAACGGGACGCGATGTGGAGGTCGTCCTGGATCCGGGCCGCGGTGTCGTGCAGGGCGGGCAGCACCTCGGTCACGCATTCCGCCAGGGTGCGGCGGGCCGCGTGGGTGGCCACGTTCACGGCGGCGACCGGGCGGCCCGCCCGGTCCCGTACCGGCACCGCGATCGACCGCAGGCCCGACTCCAGCTCCTCGTCCGCCAGGGCGTACCCGTCCGCCCCGGCGAGGCCCAGCAGGGCCCGGCCGAGCGCGGTACGGCCGGCCGGCAGGCGGGTGCCCACGGTGATGTCCACCGTCAGGACCCGGCTCGCGGCCGCCACCGCGACGTACTGGATCTCCGCAGGCCCGGTGCCGGGGTCGCCCGGGACCGGGACCGCCAGCGCCGTCGGCTCGTCGAGCAGGTCCGCCAGGGCGCGCAGCCGGGGGGCGGCGAGGCGGGAGAGGGTGGTGCGGGACAGCGGGGGGTAGCCCAGGGACAGCACCCGGGGGGTGAGGGCGAACGCGCGGCCGTCCGCGGCCACCAGGCCCAGGTGCTCGTACGTGATCAGGGCGCGCCGGGCCGTCGCCCGGGCCAGGCCCGTCGCCTTCGCCACGTCGGTCAGGGTCAGCGCCGAACGGCCCTCGCCGAACGCGGTGAGGACCGTCAGGCCCCGGGCCAGCGACTCCACGAAGTCGCGGCCGAGTTCGTGCTTCGAGGCGGTGGTCCAGACGGCGAGACCGGCGGGCGGCGGCCCCGGTTCCGCGGGCCGGGCCCCGGCCGCGCGCAGCTCCGCCTCCATCGCCGTCACCGCCGTACGAAGCCGGGGGAGCAGGGTCTCGCGCAGGTCCGCCGCCGTGTGGCGGCTGGTGTGGCTGACCACGCTCGCCACGCACGCGACCCGTCCCGTGCCCGGATCGCGCACCGGGACGGACACCGCGACCAGGCCCGGTTCGATCAGCTGGTCGTCCAGGGCCCAGCCGGTGTGCCGGGCCTCCTCGGTCCGCGCCTCGAAGTCGTCGTCGGCGGCCGGGTTCCGGGGCGGTACGGCGGGGAAGCCCGCGTCCGCCGGGTCCGCGGCGCGCCGCGCCCGCCAGGCCGCCCATTCCCGCTCCGTCCACTCGGCCGCGAACAGCGGCCCGGGGGCGGTCCGTTCGGCCGGCAGCAGGTCGCCGATGCGGAAGCTGACGGACATCGCCCGGCGCCGGGTCGCCTGGTGGATGAACCGGATGCCGTCCCGGTCGGGGACCGCGAGGGACACCGACTCGTCGAGTTCGTCGGCGACCGCGTCGGCGTGCCCGTCCAGCAGCGCGGGCAGGCGCAGGGCTGCCAGGTAGGCGTTGCCCAGTTCCATCACGCGGGGGGTGAGCACCGCGTCCCGGCCGTCCTGGCGGACGTACCCCATGCGGGCGAGGGTCGCGGTGATGCGGTCCACCGTGGAGCGGGCGAGGCCGGTGCGCCGTTCCAGCGCGCTCGCGCTCAGCGTCCCGCCGGCCTCGGTCAGCGCCGCCAGCACCGCCACGCCCCGGATCAACGGCGCCACCGCCTCGGCAGGCGGCTCGTGCGCCTCGGGGACGGAGGGCAAGGGGACGGTCATCTACTCTCCGGCTGCGGTACGACGGTTCGCGCGATCTCGGCCCTTCGCACGGCGATCGGCGCCCTTCGCACGGCGATCGGCGCACGCCTACCGTAAACCGTGGCCCACCCGACCGGCGCCGGGTCCGGCCACCCACCCCGGGCGGTCTACCCCCGCTCCACCCGCACCTGGTAGTTGCCCTCCCCGTCCACCCCCGTCACCTGCACCTCGATCTTGTGCGCGGGGTCCTTGAAGCTCTCGCCCGGCCCGAACGGGGCGTCGGAGAGTTCCGCCTGGACGTTGGGGCTGCGGGTGCAGCCGCCGCTGTCGCGGTGGGCGTCGTACACCTTGATCGGTCCGCGGCCCGTGTCGACGTTCGCGTCGACCTTGTAGATGAGGACACCGGGGCGGCAGACCTCCTCGTCGTTGCCGCCCTTCGTGCGCACCTCCAGGGCGTAGCCGGTGCGGGCGTCGACGGGGACGAAGACCAGTTTCCGGCCGCCGGGGCGGGAGAGGGGGGTCAGCGTGTACTCGGTGCCGCCCTGGGCCGCCGAGCAGCTGACCTGGTCGGGGTCGAGCCAGCCCAGCTTCCACTTGTGCCAGGCGAGGAGGTCGTTGTCGGAGCCCCAGTCCTCGCTCATGATGTCCCAGTGCCCGACCGCGCCCCCGCCCTCCTGGGTGTAGAGGTCGGGCAGCCCGAAGACGTGGCCGTTCTCGTGGGGGAGGACCCGGTAGCCGGTGCGGGCGTAGGAACCGGAGCCGTCGTCCTGGCGGGAGTAGACGAACGAGGCGTTGGCGACCGGCGTGCCGTCGGCGACCGGGGCGTCGCCGTTGCCGGCGAACGTCACGGACAGCACGGTGTCCAGGGCCGACGGGCCGGCGTTCGGGGTGACCAGGACGTTCAGGAGGTCGTACGACCGGAAGTCCACGTCCGGGTCCGCGGCGGCCACGATGTCCTGGACCAGCTGCCGGTAGCCGGGGTCGAAGGGCGCGCCGCGCTCTATGCCGTAGTCGCCGAACGCCTTCGGCATCCGCAGCCAGTGGTCGATCGGGGCGGCGGGCCGGTAGTCGAGCTTGCCGTAGGAGGCGGTGCGGAACCACTCCTGGGTCTGCGGGAAGAACTCGTGGTAGCGGTCGAGCGCGCTGCCCTGGCCGGGCGCGTCGGGGAAGTCGACCATCAGGGTGAGGGCGTGCACGGTGCCGGTGGAGCGGGAGTAGCCGGCGGGGGTGGGGACGCCCTCGGTCATCTGGATCTCGTGGCCGCCGCTGATCATGCAGGGGCCGTAGACGGAGTTCCGGGCCAGCGCGATCGGGCCGGGGCCGGCCGGGGCGGGGGCCGTCATGAGGTGCCCGGTGCCCGCCGAGGTGCCGACCGCGAGGATCAGCGCGGCCACGGCGGCGAGGCAGACCGCACGGCGGGGGCGTATGCGGCGGCCCGGATGGGTCCCGCGGCCGCGGGCGGGGGCGGAGCGACGGGACGACGGCCTGCGACGGCGCGGCGAGGTACGGCGGTGCATGAGGTCCGTGAGACTCAGGAGGCCTGCGAGGCCCCCGGGTATCCGGCGGCGGGCGGGTATACGACGGCGGCTGGGCTGCGGCTGCATGCACGGACCTTTCGCGCCACGGCAGCCGCCGGTCTCCGGCTGCACCCTCTGGATCACCCTGTGTCGGCCGGGCGGCGGGCGCGCGCTGGAGGGGCCGATCGTGGGATCCTCCGCAGCGGGAGAGTGTGACTCAGGTCACATGAAATGGGGGAAGGGTGTGGAAATAACCGGGGACCGTTTCCCCGTTTGGAACTGTGTCCGCGCGAAACGGGGAACGCCTCCCCGGATCGCGGAAGTCATCAGACCAGGAGTACGCCGTGCAGACCGCGACCGCCCTCCCCGCCGTGCGCAAGGCACCCCGGCCCCGCGCCGACGCCCTGCGCAACCGGGAGCGGATCGTCACCGCCGCCCGCGAGATGTTCACCGAGTACGGCCCCGACGTGCCGCTCGACGACATCGCCCGCCGGGCCGGCGTCGGCAACGCCACGGTGTACCGCAACTTCCCCGACCGCGACGCGCTCGTCCGTGAGGTCGTCTGCTCCGTGATGGACCGGACGTCGGAGGCGGCCGAGCTGGCGCTCGCGGAGACCGGGGACGCCTTCGGGGCGCTGGAGCGCTTCGTGCACATCTCCGCCGACGAGCGGGTCAGCGCGCTGTGCCCGATGGTCTCCAGCACCTTCGACAAGAACCACCCCGACCTGGAAGCGGCGCGGCGGCGGTGCGAGCAGCTCATCGGGCAGCTCATGGACCGCGCCAAGGCGGCCGGACAGCTCCGTCCGGACGTGGGAGTCGGCGATGTGATGATCGCCGTGGCTCAGCTCAGCCGGCCCCCGTTCGGTACCGACTGCCTGGTCGGCGACCGCTTCGTCCACCGTCATCTGCAGCTGTTCCTGGACGGGTTGCGGGCACCGGCCCGCTCCCCCCTGCCGGGCACGGCCGTGACCGTGGAGGACCTGCGCCAGGCCTGAACGACCGAGAGCGACAGCACAGTTCCACGGGGGCCGATCAGTTACCGACCGGACAGCGGTCTCACCTCACGCGGCCCCTGCTCCGCACCGACCATCACACCGTCTGCGCTTCACCGATCCCTTTTTCCGTCGACGTTCCACCCTTTCCCTCGACTTTCCGTCACGAAGTAATGAAGTCACGAAGTGGGTACCCCCATGTCTGAAACAGCCGCAAAGGCTCCCGGCGCACCGGCACCGTCCGGTGATGCCAACCGCTGGAAAGCGCTCGTCTTCATCGCGCTCGCCCAGCTGATGGTCGTCCTCGACGCGACCATCGTGAACATCGCGCTGCCCTCCGCCCAGGCCGACCTGGGCATCTCCGACGGCAACCGGCAGTGGGTCGTCACGGCCTACGCCCTCGCCTTCGGCGGTCTCCTCCTGTTCGGCGGCCGCATCGCCGACCTGTGGGGCCGCAAGCGGGCCTTCGTCATAGGCCTGACCGGCTTCGCCGCCGCCTCCGCGCTCGGCGGCGCCGCGACCAGCGGCGCGATGATGTTCGGCGCCCGTGCCCTGCAGGGCGTCTTCGGCGCCATGCTCGCCCCGGCCGCGCTCTCCCTGCTCGCCGTGATGTTCACGGACGCCAAGGAGCGCGCCAAGGCGTTCGGCATCTACGGTGCGATCGCCGGTGGCGGCGGCGCCGTCGGCTTCATCCTCGGCGGTGTGCTCACCGAGTACCTGGACTGGCGCTGGACGTTCTTCGTCAACATCCCGTTCGCCGTGGTCGCCGCGCTCGGCGCGTACTTCGTCATCCGTGAGCCGGAGGGCGGCCGCAACCGCAACCCGCTCGACATCCCCGGCGTGCTCCTGTCCACCCTGGGCCTGGTCTCGCTGGTGTACGGCTTCACCCGCGCCGAGTCCGACGGCTGGGGCGACGCCACCACCGTCGGCCTGTTCGTCGCCTCCGCGGTGCTGCTGATCGCGTTCGTCGTCACCGAGATGCGGGTCAAGGCCCCGCTGCTGCCGCTGCGCGTCGTCCTCGACCGCAACCGCGGCGGTATCTACCTCTCCCTCGGTGTCGCGATCATCGCGATGTTCGGCACCTTCCTCTTCCTGACCTACTACCTGCAGGTCATCAAGGGCTTCTCGCCGATCAAGACCGGCTTCGCCTTCCTGCCGATGATCGCGGGCATGATGGTCGGCTCCACGCAGATCGGCACCCGTCTGATGACCCGGGTCCCGGCCCGGGCGCTGATGGGCCCCGGCTTCCTGGTCGCCGCGGCCGGCATGCTGGTCATGACCCAGATCGAGATCGGCTCGTCGTACGCCTCGACGATCCTGCCCGCGATGGTGCTGCTCGGTCTCGGCATGGGTACGGCGTTCATGCCGGCCATGTCCCTGGCCACGCTGGGCGTCGAGCCCCGGGACGCCGGTGTCGCCTCCGCGATGGTCAACACCTCGCAGCAGGTCGGCGGCGCCATCGGCACGGCCCTGCTGAACACGATCGCCGCGTCCGCGACGACGTCGTACATCAAGGACCACATCGTGACCGCCACCTCCAAGTCCCAGCAGCAGCTGGTCCAGATGGAGGGCGCGGTGCACGGCTACGCCCACGCGATCTGGGTCGCCGTCGGCATGCTGGTGCTGGCCTCGGTGATCGTGGTCAGCCTCGTCAACGCCGGCAAGCCGGAAGCCACGCCGGTGGCCTCCGGGGACGGCGCCGAGGACGAGGTGGCGGTCCCGGTGATCGCCCACTGACCCGCTGAGTCACCCACCGACGGACCGTAGGGGTACCCGCACGCGGGCCTGTCCCTGAGCTCCTCAGCGGAGCCAGGGCAGGTCGGCGCCCGCTTCGTCGGGCTGCAGGCCCTCGGCGACGATCTGCATGATCGCGCCGAGGGCCTGCTGCTGTTCCGGCGTCAGCCGCTCGAACAGCGCCTGCCGTACGGCGGCCACGTGGCCCGGCGCGGTGCGCCGCAGCACCTCGGTGCCCTCGTCGGTCAGGACGGCGAACTGGCCCCGCTTGTCGGAGGGGCAGTCCTCCCGCCGTACCCAGCCGTTCTTCTCCAGGCGGGCGACGGCGTGCGAGAGCCGGGACCGGGTGATCTTGGCGTTCATCGCCAGCTCAGTCATCCGCAGCCGGCTTCCGGGTGCCTCGGCGAGCGCGACGAGCAGGCCGTAGTAGATGTGCGGCATCCCCGCGTCACGCTGGAGCTGACGGTCCAGATGGTCCTCCAGCAGGGTCGTGGCGTGCAGGTACGAGCGCCAGACGTGCTGTTCGTGGTCGCTGAGCCAGCGGCTCTGCGTGGTGGCGGATCCGGATGCCGTAGTCATGCGTCCCACTGTACGAGGCCTCTCCTTGAAACTTAAACAAGCGGGGCGTAGAGTGAGCGCGTAAAGCTTGAGATTTAAAACATTCGTAGCCGGAGAGTCGAAGGATGGGTGCCGGGAAGGCAGCCCGGCACCCGGAGGGAGCCGCCGCCATGTCCGCCGCCGCCGCACCGGAGCGCATGCCCGCCCTCTACCTGAGCCACGGCGCGCCGCCGCTCGCCGACGACCCCGTCTGGCCCGGCGAGCTCGCCGCCTGGAGTGCCGGCCTCCCCCGCCCCAAGGCGATCCTGATGGTCTCCGCCCACTGGGAGGAGGCCCCCCTCGCCCTCGGTGCCGTGCGGACCGTCCCACTCGTCTACGACTTCTGGGGCTTCCCGGAGCACTACTACCAGGTGCGGTACGCGGCCCCCGGCGCCCCCGAACTGGCCGAGTCCGTGCGCAAGCTGCTGCGCGCCCCCGGTACCCCCGTCCAGGACATCCCGGACCGCGGTCTCGACCACGGTGCCTACGTGCCCCTGGTGGAGATGTTCCCGGCCGCGGACATCCCGGTCCTGCAGATCTCCATGCCCACCCTCGACCCGGTCCGCCTGATGGAGATCGGCCGCCGGCTCGCCCCGCTGCGCGACGAGGGCGTGCTGATCGTCGGCTCCGGCTTCTTCACCCACAACCTGGCCGCCCTGCGTCACCTCGGCAGCGGCGTGCCGACCTGGTCCTCCGACTTTGACGACTGGGGGCACCGGGCCCTGGAGAACCGCGACTGGGACGCCCTGCTCGACTTCCTCGACAAGGCCCCGGCGGGCCGCTACGCCCACCCGCGCACCGAGCACTTCGCCCCGCTCTTCGTCACCATGGGCGCGGCGGAGGCGGGCGGCGAGCTGGACGCGCAGAAGTCGGTGATCGACGGGTTCTGGATGGGAATGGCGAAGCGGTCCGTGCAGTTCGGATGACGGGAAGGCGCCCCTGGGGCCGGCGGGACGGCTACAGCGGGCGCTCGTACCAGGCCACGTCCCAGTAGCGGCCGAACTTGCGGCCCACCTCGCGGTACGTGCCGACGTGCCGGAAGCCGAAGCGCTCGTGCAGCCGGGTGGACGCCTCGTTCGGCTGCGCGATGCCCGCGTAGGCGCGGTGCAGGTCCTCGCCCGCGAGGGCCTCGAAGAGGGCCGTGTAGAGCAGCGTGCCGATGCCACGCCGGCCGCCGTCCGGGGCGACGTACACGGTGGTCTCCACGGACGTCGCGTAGGCCGGTTTCGCTCGGTAGGGGCTGGACGTGGCGTACCCGAGAATCTCCTGTGAGTCCGCCGACGTGGCAACCATCAGGCGGTACGGGCCGTCTTCCGGGTGGGAGAGCAGCCACGGACGACGCTCTTCCGGCGTGAAGGCCACCGTGTCGAATGTGATGGACGTCTCACGAACGTAGTGATTGTAGATCTCCGTGAGGGCTACGAGGTCCCCCTCGGCTCCTGGTCTGACCTGCACCTCTGTACGTTCCGACGACACCGCGCCTCCTCACGTGGCCGCACAGGGTACTGCATGATCAGAAAATTCGGGGGGCGCCCTGGGAATTCTGTCCGGATTCCAGTCGTTGTTTCCCTCAGATGCCGGGCACTCGACGACAGTCCGAGGAGTTCCAGAAGTGGAGTTCCGGGGAGCTGCAGTCCGAGCACCGGGCATTCGCTGAAGGACCGAGAAGGACCGACAGGACCACCCCGCCCGCCCACCATCGCAAGGGAGCACGCATGGCAACCCGTGCCGTCGCCCGTCGTCAGTCCGCCTCCGGCGAGACGGCCGACTCGGCAAGCAGTGTTCGCGCCCATGGCGTTCGCGGCCATGGCGGCGAGATCGCCGACCGCGATCTGGTCGGCATGTACCTCGACGAGATCGCGCGCACACCGCTCCTCGACGCCGCCAAGGAAGTCGAGCTGTCCCAGACCATTGAGGCGGGTGTGTTCGCGCAGCAGGTCCTCGACGGCGAGGAGGAGTCCGCGTCCGACGCCACCCGCGAGGAACTGGAGGCGCTCGTCGCCGCCGGCGAGCGGGCGAAGGACGTCTTCATCCGCTCCAACCTCCGCCTGGTCGTGGCCGTCGCCCGGCGCTACCCGCGCAGCGGCCTGCCCCTGCTCGACCTGATCCAGGAGGGCAACGCGGGGCTGGTGCGCGCGGTCGAGAAGTTCGACTACCGCAAGGGCTTCAAGTTCTCGACGTACGCCACCTGGTGGATCCGCCAGGCGATCACCCGCTCCATCGCCGACCAGTCCCGGACCATCCGGCTCCCCGTCCACCTGGTGGAGGAGCTCGGCCGGATCCGCCGCGTCCAGCGCGAGTTCAACCGGGAGCACGGCCGCGACCCGGAGCCCGCCGAGATCGCCACCGAGCTCGGCTCCACCCCGGAGCGCGTCATCGACGTCCTCGACTGGGCCCGTGACCCGGTGTCGCTGAACATGGCGGTGGACGACGCGGGCGAGACCCAGTTCGGCGACCTCCTGGAGGACACGTCGGCGGTCAGCCCCGAGCAGTCCGTCCTGACCCTCCTGCGCAGCGAGGAACTGGACGACCTGATCGGCCGCCTGGACCAGCGCACGGCCTCGATCATCAAGATGCGGTACGGCATCGAGGACGGCCGCGAGCGCACGCTGACCGAGGTCGGCAAGGAGCACGGCCTGACCCGTGAGCGCATCCGCCAGATCGAGAAGCACGCGCTGCTCGAGCTGAAGAAGCTGGCCCGCTCCACCGGGTTCGAGCCGGCGGCGTAAAGGAGCCGTCCGGGTCGGCGGTTCACCACGAGCGGGGCTCGCGTGACCGGTGCGCGCGACACCCCGCTCACGCCGGGTGCGTGCGCGGGGTGGCGAAAGACGGCGCAAACATGGCGCGGTACCGCCGCTTCACGGCTCCGCGTGTAGGGAACAACCATCCAGGGCCGAGGAGTCGGGGCCAGGGCGGACCACCTCCCGCGGGGCCGACGGGTCCTGACGGGGCGGCAGCCTCCCACGGGCCACGACCCCCTGACGCCCGCCCGCCCTCCCACAAGCCACGTCCCGACGCACCATCCCCCCGGCGCCGGGACCTTCCCAGAGCCGGGCTCCGGCGCCCATCCCCCCCGGGTGCCGGAGCCCGGCTCCACCTCTGCGCGCAGCGTGCGGCGGGCCGCGTCTGCCCGGCCCCCACGCCGCCGGGCATGCTGAAACGGTGGCTCACCCCGTACCTGAACCACGGGGTGAACCACCGGATGGCAGATTCTGCCACAGAGGCATAGCCTGCCGAGGTGAGCACCCCCAGCACCACCGGCAGCACCCCCATGCAGGACCCCGCCCACCTCTCCCTCACGGAACGGCGCAAGGCGGAGACCCGCATGGAGATCGCCCGGGCGGCGGCGGGCCTCTTCGTACGGCGGGGCCTGCGGGCCACGCGCGCGGAGGACATCGCACAGGCCGCCGGCATCGCGCCCCGCACGTTCTACCGCTACTTCGCCACGAAAGAGGAGTCGGTCGCCCCGCTCTACGCGGCGGGCGCCCGCCGCTGGGCGGAGGCGGTACGGTCGGCCCCCGCCTCCCTCTCCGTCCCCGAGGCCCTCGAACACGCCGTCCGGCACACCCTGACCCCCGGCGCCGGGGTCTCCGCGGCCTCCTGGGAATGGGTCCGCACCCTGATCCACCTGGCCGACGCGAGCCCGGCCCTTCGCAAGGTGTGGGCCGACGTGTGCCAGTCCTGCGACCAGCTCCTGACATCGATCCTCGCGGAGCGCACGGGCGCCTCCGGCGAGGCCGCCGCCCCGCCCGCCCGCCTCCGCTTCGCCGCGGCGGTGGCCGGTGCGGCGGTCAGGGTGGCCGTCGAATCCTGGGCCGCGGGCACGGCCGCCCCCACGGGGCCGGAGGGACCGGCAGCCCTGGCCCTGGAGAACCTGGCGGCGCTGCGGGGGTTCGCGTGGGAGGGGTTGGCCGCGTAGCGGTGGCGACTCGACCGCGGCCGCGCTGGAGCTGATCGCGCAGTTCCCCGCGCCCCTGAAAGACACAGCGCGGGCAGTCGCGCCGCCCCGGCCCCCGATCCGGCCGCGGCCGCGCGGCGCAGCCGTGGGCGGTCACTCCGCCCCGGCCCTCACCCGCACCTCCTCACGCGCCCCCGGCCGCCCGACTCAACCGGCCCCCCAACTCCGCGACGCAGGCCACCAGTTCGGCAGGCTCCCGGACCACGAACTCGCAGCCCACCATCGCCAGCCGCACCGCCAGCCACTCCACGGGATCCCCGGTGTCCCCCCGCACCACACACCAGCCCCCGCCCCCTTCCTCCTCCACCGGTGTCCCCAGCCACCCCGGCAGCCGCGACCCCACCTCCGCCACCGACCCGGCGAACGCGACGGCGAACCCGTACGTCTCCTGCCGCCGCTGGATGGACCGCCGCAGGAATTCCGCCGCACTCCCCGTCGGCATCTCCCGCGGAGCGAACCGCGCGCCGGTGGCGAACGGCTCGCTCACCCGGTCGACCCGGAAGGTCCGCCAGTCGCCGCGGTCGAGGTCGTACGCCACGAGGTACCAGCGCCGCCCCGTCGACACCAGCCGGTACGGCTCCGCCTGGCGCCGCGTCCCGCTCCCGTCCGCCGCCCGGTAGGCGAACCGCAACCGCTCCCGCCCCGCGACCGCCGACGCCATCACGGTCAGCGTCTCGGGCGCGATACTCGCCCCGTCCCCGCTGGTCAGCGGCGTGGTCGCGGCCTGGAGCGTGGTCACCCGGTGCCGCAGCCGGGCCGGCAGCACCTGCTCCAGCTTCGCCAGCGCCCGCACCGACGCCTCGTCCACCCCCGCCACGGCATGCCCCGCCCCGGCCCGCAGCCCGACCGCGATGGCGACGGTCTCCTCGTCGTCGAGCAGCAGCGGCGGCATCGCCTTCCCGGCGACCAGCCGGTACCCGCCGTCCGCCCCCTTGCTGGCCTCCACGGGATATCCGAGTTCCCGCAGCCGGTCGATGTCGCGCCGCACGGTACGCCGCGAGACCCCGAGCCGCTCGGCGAGCTCACCGCCGGGCCATTCGCGGGGCGTCTGGAGAAGAGACAGGAGCTGGAGCAGGCGGGCCGGGGTGTCCGTCGTCATGCGGACGAGGATGCCGTATCAGTAGGACAGGAACTGGCCTAGTCGCCTCCTGCGGCACGAACTCGGCCCTTCCGCGGCGGACGCATGGACCCACGGATCGCACGGGCGCCTGCGAGCCGCCCCGAGCAGGCCAAAAGCCCGATCGTGTCCGTTTGTGGTCCGAACCTGTTTACTTTCCGGAAACCGCGGCGTAGCCTCCCTGCGAAACCACAAGTTCGGGCATGAGTCGGACGCGGTCGGGCATGACCGGACGTATGTTTGAGTGGAGGCGCAGGGCATGTACGCACCGGAGCGGCAGCAGGAGATCCTCCGGCTCGCCCGTGACGGCGGCCGGGTGGACGTCGTGTCGCTCGCCGAGGAGTTCCAGGTCACGCAGGAGACGATCCGCCGCGACCTGAAGGCTCTCGACCGGGCCGGCCTCGTCCGCCGGGTGCACGGCGGCGCCATCCCGGCCGGGCGGCTCGACTTCGAGCCGGACCTCGCCGAACGCGAGTCCACCTCGGCCGACGAGAAGGACCGCATCGCCAAGGCCGCCCTCTCCGAACTGCCGACCGAGGGCACCCTGATCCTCGACGCCGGTTCCACGGTCGCCCGGCTGGCCGCGGCCATCCCGCTGGAGGCGTCCCTCACCGTCGTCACCCACAGCCTCCCGATCGCGGCCCGCCTCGCCGACCACCCGGGCATCCAGCTCCACCTCGTCGGGGGGCGCGTACGGCACCGTACGCGCGCCGCCGTGGACGCCTGGGCGCTGCGCGCGTACGGCGAGATCCGGGCCGACGTCCTCTTCGTCGCCGCCAACGGCTTCTCCGCCGACCAGGGCCTGACCACCCCCGACCTCGCCGAGGCCGCGGTCAAGCGGGCGGCCGTCGCCGCGGCCCGCCGGGTGGTCCTGCTCGCCGACTCCGCCAAGCACGGTCAGGAGCACTTCGCCCGCTTCGGCGACATGGGCGATGTGGACCTGCTGATCACCGACAGCGCGCTGAGCCCCGAGGACGCCGCCGCCATCGAGCGCGGCGGCACGGAAGTAGTACGAGCATGAGCACCACGAGCACCACGATCGGCACCGGCATGATCCTCACCGTCACCCCCAACCCCTCCCTCGACCGGACCTACGAGGTTCCCGCCCTGGAGCGCGGCGAGGTCATCCGCGCCTCCGGCGAGCGCATGGACCCGGGCGGGAAGGGCGTCAACGTCTCGCGTGCGGTCGCCGCCGCCGGCCGCCGCACGGTCGCCGTCCTGCCGCTGGGCGGTGCGCCGGGCGCGCTCGTCGCCGACCTGCTCGACGCCCAGGGCATCGAGGTCGCGCCGGTCCCGGTCGCCGGGGCCACCCGCTCTAATATCGCCCTCGCCGAGTCCGACGGGGTGCTCACCAAGATCAACGCGCCGGGTCCGGAACTCACCGCCCAGGAACAGGAACTGCTCCTGGAGACCGTGCGCGAGCAGTCCCGCGACGCCGACTGGATCGCCTGCTGCGGCAGCCTGCCGCGCGGCCTCGCGCCCTCCTGGTACGCCGACGTCGTCGCCCGGGCACACGCCGGGGGCGCACGCATCGCGCTGGACACCTCGGGGCGCGCGCTGCTCGAAGCGCTGCGCGCGCGGCCCGACGTGGTGAAGCCGAACGCCGAGGAGCTCGCGGAGGCCGTCGGGCGCCCCCTGGCCACGGTGGGCGACGCGCTGAAGGCGGCCGAGGAGCTGCGCGGCATGGGTGCCCGCGCCGTCCTCGCCAGCCTGGGCGCCGACGGCCAGCTGCTCGTCGAGGACGAGGGCGCCTGGTTCGCGAGCGCCCGCGTGGACACCGTCCGCAGCAACGTCGGCGCCGGCGACTCCTCCCTCGCCGGTTTCCTCATCGCCGGCGGCAGCGGCCCGAAGGCGCTCGCCTCCGCCGTCGCGCACGGCGCCGCCGCCGTCCAGCTGCCCGGCAGCGTGATGCCCACCCCGGCCGACCTGGACCCCACGGCGGTGACCCTCACCGACCGCGTCCCCGTCGACCGCGAACTGACGGAGCCGGTGTCATGAACGTCCCGACCGTGGACACGACGACCCGCGCGGCCGCGCTCCTCCCCAGCGCCGCCCGCCGACCACCGGCCCAGGAGCGGCAGGGCGTCTCGTTACTCGCCGCGCCGACGGGCCGGCGGGGCATCCTGAGCCGCCCCGCCGTGCCCGGGAGGCGGGGCTTCCCCGGCCCCGCCTCCCACCTCGCCCCCCACGGCATCCCCGTCCCCACCCCCGCCCACCCCACACTCCGGGCGATACGCGTGCATAGGAGCCCGCGATGAGCGACATGATCACCGCGGACCTGGTCGATCTCGACCTGTCCGCCGACACGAAGGAAGCGGCGGCGCGCGCCCTCGCCGAGCGCATGGTGGCCCTGGGCCGGGTGACCGACCTGGAGGGCTTCCTCGCCGACGTGGCCGCCCGCGAGGCCCAGATGCCGACCGGTCTCGACGGCGGCATCGGCATCCCGCACTGCCGCAGCGCCCACGTCACCGAGCCGACGCTCGCCTTCGGGCGCAGCGCCGCCGGCATCGACTTCGGCGCCCCCGACGGCCCGGCCGACCTGATCTTCCTGATCGCGGCCCCCGCCGGCGCCGACGACGCCCACCTCACGATCCTCTCCGCGCTGGCCCGCCAGCTGATGAACAGCGAGTTCACGGACGCCCTGCGGTCGGCGGACGACGCCGGGACGGCGGCGGCCCTGATCCGCGGCGACGAGACGCCCGCGCCGGCCGCCGGGACGGCAACCGCCGCGAGCGCCTCCCAGAACACCGCTGCGGCGCCGGCGGCGGCCTCCGCCGGCACCGCAGCGGCCACCGAGGACGCCGGCCCGGAGGCCGAGCGCCCGTTCCGCATCGTCGCGGTCACCTCCTGCCCCACCGGCATCGCCCACACCTACATGGCGGCCGAGTCCCTGGAGAACGCGGGCCGCGAGGCGGGCGTCGAACTCGTCGTCGAGACGCAGGGCTCGGCCGGCTTCACCCGGCTCGACCCCGAGGTCGTCGCGGCGGCGGACGGCGTGATCTTCGCCCACGACGTGCCGGTCCGCGACAAGGACCGCTTCGCCGGCAAGCCCACCGTCGACGTCGGCGTGAAGGCGGGCATCAACCGACCCGCCGAGCTGATCGGCGAGGTCCGCGCCAAGGCGGCCCGCGGCGAGGTGACCTCCGGCTCCGCACCGGCCACCCCGGTGGAACGCGCGGGCGAGGCCGGCGAGGGCTACGGCACCAAGCTGCGCAAGTGGCTGATGTCCGGCGTGAGCTACATGGTGCCGTTCGTCGCGGCCGGCGGTCTGCTGATCGCCCTCGGCTTCGCGATCGGCGGCTACGAGATCAAGTCCGCGCCGTCGGTGCTCAACCACTTCGTGTGGACGCAGACCGACAGCTGGGCCGCCCTGATGTTCCAGATCGGCGCCGTCGCCTTCGGCTTCCTGGTGCCGGTCCTCGCGGGCTACATCGCCTACGGCATGGCCGACCGCCCGGGCCTGGTCCCCGGTTTCGTGGGAGGCATGATCGCCTCCACGATCAACGCCGGCTTCCTCGGCGGCCTGGTCGCCGGTCTGCTGGCCGGCGGCGTGGTGATGGCGATCCAGAAGATCGACATCCCGAAGGTGCTGCGCGGCATCATGCCGGTGGTGGTGATCCCGCTGATCTCCACGGCGATCGTCGGGTTCCTGATGTTCGTCGTGGTCGGCAAGCCCATCGCCTCCGCCCAGAAGGGCATGACCGACTGGCTGAACGGCCTCTCCGGCTCCAACGCCGTCCTGCTCGGCGCCCTGCTCGGCCTGATGATGTGCTTCGACCTCGGCGGCCCGGTCAACAAGGTCGCGTACACCTTCGCCACCGCCGGTATCGCGGTCTCCAACCCCAGTGACTCCGCGATGAAGATCATGGCCGCGGTCATGGCGGCCGGCATGGTCCCGCCGCTCGCGATGGCCCTGGCCACGACCGTGCGCGGCAAGCTCTTCACCGAGACCGAGCGCGAGAACGGCAAGGCCGCCTGGGTACTGGGCGCCTCCTTCATCTCGGAGGGCGCGATCCCGTTCGCGGCCGCCGACCCGCTGCGCGTCATCCCGTCCTCGATGGTGGGCGGCGCCATCACCGGCGCCCTGTCGATGGTCTTCGGCGCCACCCTGCGCGCCCCGCACGGCGGCATCTTCGTGGTCCCGCTGATCGGCAACCCGTTCCTCTACCTGGTCGCCATCGCCGCCGGTGTCTGCGTCACCACGGCCCTCGTCGTCCTCCTGAAGGGCCTGCGCAAGCCGGCCCGGCAGGCCATGGCGGGTGCCGCCGGGACGGCCGCCGCCGCGAAGGAGGACCGGCAGCCGGTCGCGGCCTGATCCCCGCACCGTCCCGCCGTCTTGTCCCTTTGATTCGCTGTGAGTTGTTCACGGCACCTGCGAGATACGTCACGGTCCGGGACCAAAGTCCCGGACCGTGGTGTGTACTGGGGCGTATGCCCGCGCACGTATCGTCCCTCCAGCTGATCGGCATGGCCGCGCTCACCCTGGCGACCGTCGCCTGGGCGGCCGTCGTGACGCGCCTGTTGCGCCGCAACCGCCGCGAGGCCCTCGCCTGGCACGCCGCCCGCGCCCTGCCCGCCTTCCCGCAGCCGTCCGAGCCCGCCCCGCCCCGCGAAGCCGTCGAACTGACCCCCGCGGAGCAGGACGCCTTCGCGGGCCTGGTGCGACGCCTGAGCGGCCGCTGAGCCTCCCGGCACGGGAGAGCGGGCTACCTCTGCCGCGCCGCCCGTCGCTCCATCGCGTCCCTCGCCGCGACCTCCGACGGGTACACCTCGCACATGTGCCGGCCGTCCGGCGTCGCCGTGTGCTCGACCTCCCAAAGCGACAGCTCCCGGCCGTCCCGCAGCAGGAACGCGTGCTCGTAGAGCGAGAAGGCCAGACCCTGCCGGCCCGCCCGCCCCGGCCGTCCGAACGCCTGGGTGATCTGGTGCGCGAACGCCGTCGACAGCGCCTGCGCCGTCTCCCCGTCCGGCCGGTCGGGGTTCTCCGCGCGGCGCAGCAGCCGGCGCGCGTGGTCCGCCGAGTCGTCCGGCGCGTACACGTGCCTCGGCGCCGGGACCGGCGCCAGCGTCACCAGCACCGGCAGCTCGAAGTCCGGGGCGTCCGGCGGCAGCGGCAGCCGGGCCGTCGCGGCCCGCAGCTCCTCCTCGTCGACGTACACCTCGTGCTGCGGGTCACTGCCCGGCACCGTGTTGTGCACCAGCTCCCACAGCGTGACCGCGGAGCCGTCGGCCAGCAGCCAGGTGTGCCGGTACGTCTCCCGGTGCAGCCCCGCGCTGTGGTGCGCGGAGTGCAGCGAACTGTCCTGGGCCAGCGCGCAGTCCAGCGGCCTGATGGCCTCGTCCGGCAGTTCGAAGGAGTTCAGGGCACGGCCGAGGAGCCGCGCGAGGTGCTCCTCCGGAGACTCGGGCGACTCGGCTGGTTCGTACGCTGCCGTCTCGTACGGAACGCTCAAGGTTTCTCCCGGCGTTGCTGCATGTCACCTTGTGGGTGCATACCGTAGCCCCTCGGTCGGACATCATGTCCGGGAACCGAGAAAACGTACGCCGGGAAAACACGCGGGCCGCGCGAAAAGTTCCCGCGCGGCCCGACGATCAGTCAAAAGGTGCCGGTCAGACGGCACTTCCCGCGGTCCACTCGCTCCACGACAGGTTCCACCCGTTGAGCCCGTTGTCCGGCTGCACGGTCTTGTCGGGGGAGTTCTTCACGATCACGACGTCCCCGATCAGCGAGTTGTCGTAGAACCACTTGGCCGTCGTGTCGCCCTGTGCGCCCTGGACGTCCGCCATGCCCACGCAGCCGTGGCTGGTGCCCTCGTGCCCGAACGGCGGGTTGCTCTTGCTGTACCAGTAGTTGCCGTGGATGAACGTCCCCGACGTCGTCAGCCGCATCGCGTGCGGCACGTCCGGGATGTCGTACTCCCCGCCCAGGCCGACCGTCTGGCTGTTCATCCGGGTCTGGGTGAACTTCTCGGAGATCACCATCTGCCCGTTGTACGTCGTGTGCTCGGGGCTGCCCGTGGACACCGGCACCGACCTGAGGAGCTTGCCGTCCCGCAGCACCGTCATGGTCTGCGTGTTCGCGTCCACCGTGGAGACCTGAGAACGGCCGACGGTGAACGACACCGTCTTCTTCTGCACCCCGTAGACGCCGTTCGCGCCCTCGACGCCGTCCAGGTCGATCTTCATCGTGACCTCGGAACCGGCCTTCCAGTAGTCCTGCGGCCGAAAGTCCAGGCGCTGCGCCCCGAACCAGTGCCCCACCACCTGCTGGCCGCTGCTGGACGTCACCGTGATGTGCGACTGCACGGCCTTCTTGTCGGTGATGACCTTGTCGAAGGTGAACGACACCGGCATCCCCACGCCGACCGTCGTCCCGTCGTCCGGCGTGTACGTGCCGATGTAGCTGTTCGCCGAGTTGACCGTGGTGAAGATGGAGTTGGCCGCCGCCGTGAGCCCCTTGGAGTCCTTGGCGGTCGCCGATATCTCGTACTTCGTGCCGCGCTCCAGCTGTTCCTTCGGCTTCCAGCTGCCGCCGTCCGCGGAGAGGGTGCCGTCCACGGCCTGCCCCGACCCCGCCACCTTCATCCTGACGTCGGTCAGCTTCCCGTCGCTGACCTGCACGCCGGTCGTGTTGATGGACGCGCCGGTCGAACCGTCCTTGGCCGAGATCACGATCTTCGCGGCCGAGGTCTTCGCGGCGGTGTCCTGTCCGCCCTTGGCGCCGTCGGTCTTGGCGTCGGCGTTGGCGTTGCCGCCGCAGGCGGTGAGGGTGAGGGCGCCGACCAACAGGGCGGCACAGGCCCCCAGTGCGCGCCGCGCTGCGATGTCCGGCGTTGTCACGGGCTGCTCCAGGTTCGTGTGAGTTCTTGTGATGTGCGTGATCCGCTCCAGTGCGTGGAGAAAGAGGCCGAAGGCCCCCCTAGGGGTTCCCTCCGGCGCCCGCGAACGCCATCACGTGACAGAACCAGGACAATCGACAGCTGCCCGCGAGGTTCCGGGCCCCGCACCCCCTACGGCTCCCCTCGCGGCTCCCCCTACGGCTCCCCGTACAACTCGCTGTAGGACGGCCACGCCCCGCCCGGCCCGTCGACCGGCCCGGCGGCCCGTACGGCCTTCACGATCGCGCGGCTCACCAGGTCCGCACCGGCCGCGAGGAGCTCGTTGAGCGCGAGCGGGCCCGCGTCGGCGTCGAGCGGTCGCGCGCCCGTCGCCAGCGCGAACACCGTGTCCCCGTCGTGCAGCAGGTGCACCGGCCGCACGGCGCGCGCGATCCCGTCGTGCGCCGTCCCGGCCAGCTTCTGCGCCTGCGCCTTGGACAGCTCGGCATCGGTCGCGACCACCGCCAGCGTCGTGTTGAGCGGCGGCAGCCCGTTCCGGGCGGCGGCGTCGGCGAGCCGCCGGCGCGCGGCCTCGTGCACCCGTTCCTCGGGATACGCCACGCGCCCCTGAAGCAACTCCCCGTACAGCACCCCGGTTTCCGGATCCAGTACGGCGCCTGCCGCGTTGGCCACCACCAGCGCCGCCACCGTGATCCCGGAGCCCAGGACGGTGCTCGCGCTGCCCACCCCGCCCTTCACCGCCCCGGCCACGGCGCCCGTACCGGCGCCCACGCACCCCTGGGGCACCGGGGCGCCCGGCTCGGTCGCCGCGGCCGCCTCCACCGCCGCACGCCCCGTCGCCGCGTCCGGCCGGGCCCGGAAGTCCCCGCCCCGCCCCAGATCGAAGACGCAGGCCGCGGGCACCACGGGCACGACATGCGCCGGATCCGGCCCCACCCGCACCCCGCGCCCCCGCTCCTCCAGCCAGGCCATCACCCCGGACGCCGCGTCGAGCCCGTAGGCGCTGCCGCCCGTGAGCACGACCGCCTCCACCCGCTGCACCAGGTTGCGCGGGTCGAGCGCGTCCGTCTCCTTGGTGCCCGGGCCGCCGCCCCGCACGTCCACGGCGGCCACCGCGCCGCCCTCGGGGGCGAGGACGACCGTGGTACCGGTGAGCCAGCCCGCGCCGGTGCGGGTGGCGTGCCCCACCCGCAGCCCGGCCACGTCCGTCAATGCGTCAACTGTCATGGCGGCCAGTCTGGCCCAGCCCAGCCCAGCCCAGCCCAGCCCAGCCCAGCCCGGCGCGGTGCGTCCGGTCCGGTCCGGTCCGGTCAGGAGGCTGCCGCGGGTGCCCGCTCCGGGCGCTCGCGGCCGGCCGTGCGCGCCGTCAGCATCGTCCCGGTCGCCACCGCGAGCGCCGACACGACGCCGGCCACCGGCACCGCCCAGTCGCCGAGGAACGTGCAGCACACCACCAGCAGCGCCGTCACCGGCAGCACCAGCTGCTGGGTGAGCCCCACCTTGAAGTACCGCGAGTGCAGCGCCCACACGGTCAGCAGGTACAGCGCCGTCGGCACGGTCACCGCCGCCGACGCGGCCGTCGTCGAGAGGTGCGCCTTGCCGACCGCTTCCTCGACGGCCACCTCGATGCCCGCGCCGATCGAGGCGGCCGACGCGAAGATCAGGTAGTGGCCGTAACCCCACAGGAAGGACTCGCGGTTGGACCGGAGGTGGCCGTGGATGGGAACCACGAAGTAGATCCACCACGCCGAGAAGACGATCAGCAGACCGCCCGCCGCGATCGGCAGCAGCGCGGTCAGCGCGTCGTGCTCGCTCACCGCCGACTTCACGGCGACCGTCGCCGCCGCGATCGTCTCGCCGAGCACGATGATCGTGAACAGCCCGAACCGCTCGGCGATGTGGTGCGGGTGCCAGGAGGTGCTGTGACTCTTCTCGGCGTACAAGGGCACGCACAGCTCGGCGATCCCCATCACCAGGAACACCCACGGGCGCGCGTGCGCCGGCAGCACCACGAGAGCGACCCAGCCGACCTGGCACAGCAGCACCCCGCCCGCGTACCGGAGCGCCATGGTCCGCTCCGCTCCCTGGGCCTCCCGTGCGGCTCGCAGCCACTGCGAGGCCAGCGCCAGCCGCATGATCACGTAACCGATCAGGACCAGTGCGAAGTCGTGCTCCGCGAAGGCCCGCGAGACACCGGCCGCCAGCACCAGCACGCCCGCGATCTGGACCAGGGTGACGACCCGGTAGAGGGCGTCGTCGTTGTCGTACGCCGAAGCGAACCAGGTGAAGTTCATCCAGGCCCACCAGATGGCGAAGAACACCATCGCGTAGTTCAGGACGCCCTCGCCCGCGTGGCCCGTGGCGACCGCGTGCACCAGTCCCGCGCCCGCCTGCGCGATGGCCACCACGAAGCACAGGTCGAAGAAGAGCTCGAGTGGCGAGGAGACCCGGTGCGACTCCTCGCGCCCACGCGCGGTCAGCCTGCGCAGTGGCCGCTGGGGCTGGGGTACGTGCTGTGCGGCGGAGGCCGGGGGAGAACTCGACGTCATGCGTCCAGCACAGCAGAAAAGGGAGCCGGCTCGCGAACCGGGCCGCAGGCGGGCGCCCGACCCGGCGGGCGGCAGGGCCGCCGCCGGGGCCAACCGGCGGCCCAGGCGGCCCAGGCGGGCCGGGCGGGCCGGGCGGGCCGGGCGGGCCGGGCGGGCCGGGCGGGCCCGGGCCGGGCGCGCCGTAGTCTTGGGACATGACCACCGCCCCCGAGCCCGCGCCCCGCGACCCGCACACCACCCTGATCTTCGACGACCCGCTGGACCGCCAGTCCTCGGACGACACCGACCGCGGCTGGGGCGACCGCCCGGAGGGCGACTCCGCGGCCGACCTCAGGCGCTTCCTCGACGAGAAGCCGCCCCACCACCTCTGAGCCCTCCGCCCGACCGCTCACAGCGTCCGCGGCAGCGCCGCTATCGCTGGCTGTGACCGTTTCCGCGCTGCGCGACCAGGGCGTCGCGGATCTCCTTCAGCACCTCCAGCTCGGTCACCTCGACCACCTCGTGCGTGCCCTCCCGCGCCCTGCGGCGGGCCTCTATCCGGGACAGGTACTTCGCCATCGGCAGGACCATCAGGAAGTACACGACCGCCGCGGTGATCACGAAGGAGAGCGTGGCGCCCAGGACCTCGCCCCACATGATCGGAATGCCGCTCTTCACCGTGCCGTCCGCGTTCAGCTTGCACGGGTCCTTCAGACACGAGCTGTAGCTGTCGAGGTTCTTCGTGCCGATCGCGCCGACCAGCGGGTTGATGATCCCCTTCACCACCGAGTTGACGATGTTCGTGAAGGCGGCGCCGATGACCACCGCTACTGCCAGATCGACGACGTTCCCGCGCATCAGGAAGGCCTTGAAGCCCTGCCAGACACTCGGTTCCCTCTTCGTGCTCACTTCGGGGACTCTCCTCACATGCACAGGCTGTGGAACAAAGCGCTCCGCAACCTACGGCACCGTGCGGCCATTGGGCCCAATCCCGCAGCTCGAACGAGCGACTTGGCACAGAGTGTCCCGGAAATCGCCCCAGGCTGTTCAACACAGGGTCACCGCCAGCCGTGCCGTGGCGCTCGCGCCGACCAGTTGGGCCGCACTGGCCCGCGGGACCGCGAGCACGACCAGTGCCCCGCTCTCCGCGGCCGCGTCGACCGGCTCCGGCAGTCTCGTCACGCGCACCCCGCGCGCGATCACCCGGGCCGCGCCACCGGCCGCGGGATCCCCGGCGGCGATGACGTCCACCCGGTCGCCGGGGCGCAGCAGCCGGACGGTGGCCGCGTCGGCGATCCGCACCGGTGCCGTCACCATGTCCACGGGCGGGGCGTGCCGTCGTACCGGCGGGGTGGGCGGGGTGACGACCGGGTGGCCACGGGACGGCTCGGCCCGCAGGGGGCCGAGAGCGGTGCGCGGGCCGGCCGCGACGAGGGCCGCCGCCGTGACCGCGAGCCCGGCCGCTAGGGCCCGGCCGCGGTGGCGCAGCAGCCGGCCCAGCAGGAACCGCCCGCCGCGCACCCGCACCGGTTCGAAGTGCGGGACCTCGCAGGTGGCGGGGGCGTCCGTGCCCAGCGGGCGCGGGACGCGAAGGGGAGGGGGGAAGGCGGGGGACAGGGACGGGGGAACGGACACGAGGATCACCACCTGCGACGAGAAACCGGCTTGCGGAACCACGATGCGGCCTCGCGCCGAAACCCGCCGGAGCCGGTGGACCACCGGCCGGTTGTGGACAACTCGGCCACCCGAACGAGGAGTTCCGCCCCTATCCGTCGGTGCCCGCCCCTGTCCGCCGGCCTCCGCCCCTATCCGTCGCCTGTGTCCGTCGGCCTCCGCCCGTGTCCGTCGGCGCCCGCCCGTGTCCGTCGGCGCCCGCCTGTGTCCGTCGGCCTCCGCCTGTGTCCGTCGGCGCCCGCCTGTGTCCGTCGGCGCCCGCCTGTGTCCGTCGGCCTCCGCCTGTGTCCGTCGGCGCCCGCCTGTGTCCGTCGGCCTCCGCCCGTGTCCGCCGACGTCCGCCTCGCACGGACCGTCCCTGCGTTACGGCAGCTCGAACCCCGGGTCCATGCCGCCGAGTGCGTTCGTGCACAGGCAGTCCCGTGCCGTGTTCTCCGGCAGGGCCGCCACCGCGTCGAACAGCACGCCCCGCAGCCGGTCCACGTTGGCCGCGAACACCCGCAGCACCTCGTCGTGCGAGACGCCCTCACCGGTCTCGGCGCCCGCGTCCAGGTCCGTGACCAGCGTCAACGACGTGTAGCAGAGCTCCAGTTCACGGGCGAGCGCCGCCTCGGGATGACCGGTCATGCCCACCACGGACCAGCCCTGCGCCTGGTGCCAGAGCGACTCGGCGCGGGTCGAGAAGCGCGGCCCCTCGACCACCACCAGCGTGCCCCCGTCCACCGGCTCCCAGTCCCGGCCGCGCGCCGCCTTCAGGGCCGCCGCCCGGCCGGTGGGGCAGTAGGGGTCGGCCAGCGAGACGTGCACCACGTTCGGCACGGCGCCGTCGGGCAGCGGAAGTCCGTCGAAGTACGACTGGGCCCGGACTTTCGTGCGGTCCACCAGTTGGTCGGGCACGAGCAGTGTCCCCGGGCCGTACTCCGGGCGCAGACCGCCCACCGCGCACGGGCCGAGCACCTGGCGCACGCCGACGGAGCGCAGCGCCCAGAGGTTGGCCCGGTAGTTGATGCGGTGCGGCGGCAGATGGTGGCCGCGCCCGTGGCGGGGCAGGAAGGCGACCCGGCGGCCGGCGATCTCGCCGAGGAAGAGGGAGTCGCTGGGCGGCCCGTAGGGCGTGTCGACCTGGATCTCGGTCACGTCGTCGAGGAACGAGTAGAAGCCGGAACCGCCGATTACACCGATCTCTGCGTTCACCATGCGCAGCACACTAGCCGCCCGCCCTCACCGGCCGCCCCGGCGGGCAGAGGCCTGGGTCCGGGAACGCCTCGGACCCCGCTGTCGCTCGACGGCGGGGTCCGGAGGGCTGAGGTCTCAGGCGGCGGAGCTGCTGGCCGAGCCGGACGAGGACGCCGACGTCGAGGACTTCGAGTCGGAAGCCTTCGAGTCCGACGACTTCGACTCGGACGACGTGCCCGAGGACGCGGAGCCGGACGACTTCGACGCGGGGCTGCTGCTCGACGAGGAGCCGCGGCTGTCGTTGCGGTAGAAGCCCGAGCCCTTGAAGACAATGCCGACGGCGGAGAACACCTTCTTCAGGCGGCCACCGCAGTTGGGGCACTCGGTCAGGGCGTCATCGGTGAACTTCTGCACCGCCTCGAGGCCCTCGCCGCACTCGGTGCACTGGTACTGGTAGGTCGGCACTGTCTTCCTCCTGGCACTCTCACTCAGTGAGTGCTAACGACGATCCATACTGACGCATTCCCGGGGATCAGTCCACCGTCAGCGGTACGCGGTGACCGACGCCACGTGCGACGGTACGGTTCCGCGGCTGGGTGACGAGCCGCGAACGCAGCGCCAGGAGGGTCGCCAGGGCGAGCAGGGTGCCCGCCATCGGCACCAGGAACCCGGCGCCGCCCCACAGGCGGTCCTCCAGTTGTCCCGCGACCGTGACCGCGGCCGCCTGGCCGAGCGCCACCGCGCCGGTCAGCCAGGTGAACGCCTCCGTGCGGGCGCCGGCCGGGACCAGGCCCTCGACCAGCGTGTAGCCGGTGATCAGGGCGGGCGCGATGCACATGCCGACGAGCAGGCCGAGACCGGCCAGGACGAGCACCGAGTGGGACGTCCACAGCGCCGACGCGGTCAGCGCGAGCGCCGTGTAGCCGACGACCAGACGCCGGTGCGGGGCGGCCTTCCAGGCGAGTGCGCCGCAGACGATGCCGGAGAGCATGTTCCCCGCGGCGAAGGTGCCGTACAGGACGCCGTTCAGGCCGGGTTCGCCGATCGACTCGGTGAACGCGGCGAGGGAGACCTGCATGCCGCCGAAGACGGAGCCGATGCCCAGGAAGGCGACGACCAGCACCCGCACGCCCGGGACGCGCAGCGCCGAGGCGTGCCGCACGCGCGCGTGGCCGCCACCGGTCACCTGGGGCTGGGTGCTCTTGCGGGCGGCGAACAGCAGACCGCCGGCCAGGGTGAGCGCGGCCTCCGTGACCAGGCCGGCGGCCGGGGCCACGGTGGTGCACAGGGCGGTGGCGAGCAGCGGGCCGAAGACGAAGGTGAGCTCGTCGGTGACGGACTCGAAGGCGGCCGCGGTGGACATCAGGGGGGAGTCCTGGAGCCTGGCGCCCCAGCGGGCGCGCACCATGGGGCCGATCTGCGGCACCGAGGCGCCGGTCGGCACGGCCGCCGCGAACAGTGCCCACAGGGGCGCGTGCGCCAGCGCGAGCGCGGTCAGGGCGAGGCCCGACAGCGTGTGCGCGAGGACGCCGGGGACGAGTACCGCGCGCTGCCCGTAGCGGTCGGCCAGGCGGCCGCTGTAGGGCGCGAACAGCGCCATGGAGACGCCGGTGACGGCCGCGGCGGCGCCCGCGGCTCCGTACGAGCCGGTGGTGTGCTGCACGAGCAGCACGATGGAGATGGTGAGCATCGCGAACGGCTGGCGCGCCGCGAAACCGGGGAGCAGGAACGTCCAGGCGCCGCGGGTGCGCAGCAGCTGTCCGTATCCCGGGCGGGACGGCGCCGCCGGGTTCTCCGACGGCTCGGTGGTGACCGTGGATGCCACGGCCCGTGCCTTTCTGCCGCCTGGTAGCGCGGCCCCTCCGGTTAAGGGGGCGGCGCCGAGAGCTGTCCTCTTGCGCGGAACTGCGGTAGATACCGGCATCCACTGCGAAGAGCGTTCCGGCCGCCATACGGTCGCGCCAGCTCTGCGTCAGGCAGAGTTGGTTCGATCAGGGTGCTTTCATCGTACAGGGGGAAGGGCGCGGCACACCTGTGAAAATGAGCACCGTGACCCCCATTCACCTGGGATTACCCGAGGTGTGAAGTACCCGAAACATGCCCTTAACGCACGTCCGCCGCCCCGTTCGTGCCCAGCCAGCCCGCCAGCTTGCCCCCGTGGCCGACCGCCCGCAGCCGCCGTTCCGCGGCGTCCCGCACCGGGTCGGTGGCGACCACGAGGAGTTCGTCCCCGCCCAGCAGCACCGTCGCGGGCAGCGGAACAAACGATTTTCCGTCACGGACGACCAGGGTGACGGCGGCCCCGGCGGGCAGCCGCAGCTCGTTGATCTCCACGCCGTGCATCCGGGAGCCCTCCGGGATCGACACGGACAGCAGATGCCCGCGCAGCCGCTCCAGGGGCGCGGACTCGATGCCGAGGTCGGCGGCCTCGGGGTCCCCGCCGAGCCGCAGCTTGCGGGCCAGCCAGGGCAGGGTCGGCCCCTGGACGAGCGTGTAGACGACGACCAGCACGAAGACGATGTTGAAGATCCGGTGACTGGTGTCGACGCCGTTCACCATGGGGATCGTCGCCAGGATGATGGGCACGGCGCCGCGCAGCCCGGCCCAGGACATGAGGGTCTGTTCCCCCCAGGGCACCCGGAAGGGCGCGAGACTGACGACCACGCTCAGTGGCCGCGCCACCATGGTGAGCACCAGTCCGATGATCAGCGCGGGCAGGAAGTCGTCGCCGAGCTCGTGCGGGGTGACCAGCAGGCCGAGCAGCACGAACATGCCGATCTGGGCGATCCAGCCGAGTCCCTCGGCGAAACCGCGGGTGGCCGGCCAGTGCGGCAACTTGGCGTTGCCGAGCACCATGGAGGCCAGGTAGACCGCGAGGAAGCCGCTGCCGTGCGCCAGCGCGCCGGCGGCATAGGCCGTGACCGCGATGGCCATCACGGCGATCGGGTAGAGGCCGGAGGCGGGCAGCGCGACGTGCCTCAGCCCCCAGGCGCCGAGCCAGCCGGCCGCGAGGCCCAGGGCCGCGCCGATGGCCAGTTCCATGGCTATCTCGCCCAGCAGCACGTACCAGTGCTCGACCGGTCCCGCGGTGGAGAAGGCGACGACCAGGATGACCACCGGGGCGTCGTTGAAGCCGGACTCCGCCTCCAGGGTGCCCGTCACGCGCGCGGGCAGCGGAATGCGCCGGAGCACCGAGAACACCGCCGCCGCGTCCGTCGAGGACACCACCGCCCCGATGATGAGCGCCTGCCGCCACTCCAGTCCCACCAGGTAGTGCGCGCCCGCCGCGGTGACGCCGACGCTCACGCCGACCCCGACGAGGGCCAGCACGGAGGCCGACGCCAGGACGGGTTCGACCTCCTTCCACTTCGTGCCGAGACCGCCCTCGGCCAGGATCACGACCAGGGCCGCGTACCCGATGACCTGGGTCAGCTCGGCATTGCTGAAGTGGATGTTCCCGATGCCGTCCTGGCCCATGAGGACGCCGATCCCCAGGTACACGAGCAGGCTGGGGAGCCCGCTGCGCGAGGAGATCCGGACGGCCGCGACGGCGACGAGCAGGACCAGGGAGCAGACGAGCAGAAGCTGGTTGAGGTGGTGGACAGTCAGCGGCGGTTCCCTTCCTTGGCTCACACGCGGGCGACGCGGAAGCGCACGTACACAGGACCGAGAGTGCGGCACTCCGCACCCAAGTACTTCGTTACCTTACCTAACTCTTGACGCTTTCTTGACGCTTCCCTTGGCAAGATCGAACGCCCGTGCCCGCCGGTTCCCTACTCCGGGTCAAGTGGCGTAGGGCCCTGCGCCTATGGTTGCTCCAGCACTCCAGGACCGCCTGCCGCTCGCGTTAGGACAGCAAGGACAGCGATGCCCCCCAACACCACCGCCACAACGGGTGACAAGCCTGGCAAGTCCGGCAGGAAGAAGGGGCGCAGAGCCCGACTGATCGTGCTGGTGCTCGTCCTCGCCGTCGTCGGGGGCGTTTTCTACGGGGCGTACTGGTCGGTCAGCACGGTTCGCGCGTCCTTCCCGCAGACCAAGGGTTCGACCACCCTCCAAGGCCTCTCCGGGCCCGTGACCGTGAAGCGGGACGGCTACGGCATCCCGCAGATCTACGCCTCGACCGACGAGGACCTGTTCATGGCGCAGGGCTACGTCCAGGCGCAGGACCGGTTCTACGAGATGGACGTGCGCCGCCACATGACCTCCGGGCGCCTGTCGGAGATGTTCGGCAAGAGCCAGGTGAAGAACGACGAGTTCCTGCGCACCATGGGCTGGGACCGGGTCGCGAAGGAGGAGTACGACACCAAGCTGTCGGCCTCCACGAAGAAGTACCTCCAGGCCTACTCCAAGGGGGTCAACGCCTACCTCCGGGGCAAGGACGGCAAGGACATCTCCCTGGAGTACGCGGCCCTCGGCTTCGTCAACGACTACAAGCCCGAGCAGTGGACCCCCGTCGACTCGGTCTCCTGGCTGAAGGCGATGGCCTGGGACCTGCGCGGCAACATGGACGACGAGATCGACCGCGCCCTGATGACCAGCCGCCTCGGCCCGCAGCAGATCAGGGACCTCTACCCGGACTACCCGTACAGCCGCAACCAGCCGATCGTCCAGGAGGGCCAGTACGACAAGGTCACCCAGACGTTCGAGCAGAGCGACTCCACGAGCGGCTCCGGGACCTCGACGGGCACCAGCGGTACCACGACCTCCTCGTCCACCGGTTCGGCCCTCACGAGCCAACTGGAGAGCCTCTACAACGTCCTGGACGACGTCCCCACGGCCGTCGGCGTGAACGGCCAGGGCATCGGCTCCAATTCCTGGGTCGTCCGAGGCCAGTACACCATCACCGGGAAGCCGCTGCTCGCCAACGACCCGCACCTTTCTGCGTCGCTTCCGTCTGTCTGGTACCAGATGGGCCTGCACTGCACCTCGGTCTCCAGCAAGTGCCAGTACGACGTCACCGGCTACACCTTCGCGGGCATGCCCGGCGTGATCATCGGCCACAACGCGGACATCGCCTGGGGCATGACCAACTCCGGGGTCGACGTCACCGACCTGTACCTGGAGAAGCTCTCCGGCGACGGCTACCTGTACGACGACAAGACCAAGCCCTTCACCACTCGCACGGAGACCATCAAGGTCGCCGGCGGCGCGTCCAAGCAGATCGTCGTACGCCAGACCGCCGACGGCATGCCGCTGCTGTCCGACCGCGACGACGAACTCGTCCAGGTCGGCAAGAAGGCGAGCGTCGACACCGCCGCACCCGACCGCGGCGACGGCTACGGCATCGCCCTGAGGTGGACCGCCCTGGACCCGGGCACCACCATGGACGCCGTCTTCGCCCTCGACAAGGCGTCCGACTGGACCTCCTTCCGGGACGCGGCCGCCCAGTTCGACGTGCCCTCGCAGAACTTGATCTACGCCGACACCAAGAACAACATCGGCTACACGCTGCCCGGCAGGATTCCCACGCGCTCGTCGGCGGACGACGGCTCCATCCCGGCGCCTGGCTGGGACTCCAAGTACAAGTGGACCGGCTTCATCAGGCAGGACGAGCTGCCCTACGAGTACAACCCGAAGCGCGGCTACATCGTCACCGCCAACCAGGCCGTGATCGACAAGGACAAGTACCCCTACACGCTCACCACGGACTGGGGCTACGGCACCCGCAGCCAGCGCATCACCGACCTGATCGAGTCGAAGATCAAGGACGGCGGCAAGATCTCCACCGACGACATGCGCCAGATGCAGACGGACAACAGCAGCGAGATCGCCAAGCTGCTGGTGCCCAAGCTGCTGAAGATCAACCTCGACGACAAGGACGTCCGGGAGGCGCAGAAGCTCCTGGAGGGCTGGGACTACACCCAGGACGCCGACTCGGCGGCCGCGGCCTACTTCAACTCGGTCTGGCGCAACATCCTCAAGCTCGCCTTCGGCAACAAGCTGCCCAAGGAGCTGCGGGTCAAGGGTCAGTGCCTGTGGGTCGACAAGATCGACAGCACCGGTCCGGTGGACGACGACACCAAGGTGCGCGAGTGCGGCGAGCGCGACGCCGACCAGGCCCAGCCGGACGGCGGCGACCGCTGGTTCGAGGTGGTCCGCAACCTCATGAACAAGCCGGACAGCGACTGGTGGAAGACGCCGGCCGGCGCGGGTGACCGACCCAAGGCCGACAACATGGACGAGCTCTTCAGGCGCGCCATGATCGACGCCCGCTGGGAGCTGACCGCCAAGCTCGGCAAGGACATCGACACCTGGAGCTGGGGTCGGCTGCACCGCCTGTTCCTGAAGAACCAGACCCTGGGCACCGACGGTCCGGCCATAGTCCAGTACATCCTCAACCGCGGCCCCTGGAAGCTCAGCGGCGGCGAGGCCACGGTGGACGCGACCGGCTGGAACGCCGCCGGCGGCTACGGCGTCGTGTGGGTCCCCTCCATGCGGATGGTCGTCAACCTCGACGACTTCGACAAATCCAAGTGGATCAACCTCACCGGAGCCTCGGGGCACGCCTTCAGCGCCCACTACACCGACCAGACCGGCACCTGGGCCGACGGCGAACTGCTCTCCTGGTCGTTCTCGGACCAGGCGGTCGACAAGAGCACCAGCGACACCCTCGTCCTCAAGCCCTGAGCCCGAGGGCCACCGCCGCCGAAGCGGCCCGCCACGCACGCGTGGCGGGCCGTTCCGCGTGAGAGCGGCTTCGGCGCGAGGCGGCAGAGCGGCTTCGTGCGCGAGGCGGCAGAGCGGCTTCGTGCGCGAGGCGGCAGAGCGGCTTCGTGCGCGAGGCGGCAGAGCGGTTCAGGGGCCCGCGAACCGGCGCACCCCCGACGGCGTCACCACCGCCTGCACCGGCAGGTCGTGCGCCTCGGCGGGCACCCGCCCGACGACCTCCGTGTCGTACAGCAGCACGACGAGTGCCGGGCGCGCGCCCGCCCGCTCCAGACGCGCCAGCACGCGGTCGTACGACCCTCCGCCGCGCCCCAGGCGCATCCCGCGCGCGTCCACCGCGAGCCCCGGCAGCAGCACGGCGTCCGCGCCGAGCACGGCGTCCGGCCCGAGGCGTTCACCGGCGGGCTCGAACAGAGCCATCTTCCCGTCGTGTTGGACGCGGGCGAGGGAGCCCTCCCCGGCGTACGCGCCCCAGTCCAGGTCGTGGTCCGGCAGCAGCGCGGGGAGCAGCACGCGCACCCCCCGCGTGACCAGCGCGTCCAGCAGCGTGACCGTGCCGGGCTCGTTCCCGACCGAGACGTATGCCGCCACCGTGCGCGCACGCGCCAACTCGGGCAGTTCCAGCGCGTGCCCGGCCAGCGCGGCGGCCGCCTCCCTGACGACATCCGCCGTCAATCTGTTCCTCACTCCGAGGAATTCCCGGCGCAACATTCGCTTGTCACTCTCGGGCCCAGGCCCACCGTGCTCCACAGGTCGTTCCCGCACCCTTCTTCAATCCGCTCATATGAGTGCCAAATACCCGGAGCCTCAGATTCTCCACAAAGGCACCGGATAAGGTTGCGGACATGACTCAGTCGCACCCCAGGATCACCAAGGCTGTCATTCCCGCGGCGGGCCTCGGCACCCGGTTCCTGCCGGCCACCAAGGCCACTCCCAAGGAGATGCTGCCGGTCGTCGACAAGCCCGCGATCCAGTACGTGGTCGAGGAGGCCGTGTCGGCGGGGCTCGACGACGTCCTCATGATCACCGGACGCAACAAGCGTCCCCTGGAAGACCACTTCGACCGCAACTACGAGCTGGAATCGGCGCTCCAGAAGAAGGGCGACGCCGGCCGGCTCGCCAAGGTGCAGGAGTCCAGCGACCTGGCCACCATGCACTACGTCCGCCAGGGCGACCCCAGGGGCCTCGGCCACGCCGTGCTCTGCGCCGCCCCGCACGTGGGCCACGAGCCCTTCGCCGTCCTGCTCGGCGACGACCTGATCGACCCCCGCGACCCCCTGCTCCAGCGCATGATCGAGGTCCAGGAGCAGCACGGCGGCAGTGTGATCGCGCTCATGGAGGTCGACCCGGAGCAGATCCACCTCTACGGCTCCGCGGCCGTGGAGGCCACCGCCGACAGCGACGTCGTGAAGGTGACAGGGCTGGTCGAGAAGCCGGACGCGGCGGACGCCCCGTCCAGCTACGCCGTGATCGGCCGCTACGTCCTCGACCCGCACGTCTTCGACATACTGCGGCGCACCGAGCCGGGCCGCGGCAACGAGATCCAGCTCACCGACGCCCTCCAGCAGCTCGCCCAGGACGAGAAGGTCGGCGGCCCCGTGCACGGCGTCGTCTTCAAGGGCCGCCGGTATGACACCGGCGATCGCGGCGACTATCTGCGTGCCATTGTCCGGCTCGCGTGCGAACGTGAAGACCTGGGCCCGGACTTCCGGACCTGGCTTCGCAGTTACGTAGCCGAGGAGATGCAGCAGAGTTGACCAGCACCGCGACCCGCCCCGCCGGCCCGGACCGCCTGTGGTCGGTGGACGAGCACCTGGAGGACATCCTCACCGCCATCCACCCGCTGGAACCCATCGAGCTGCAACTCCTCGACGCCCAGGGCTGCGTCCTGGTCGACGACGTCACGGTGCCGCTCTCGCTGCCGCCGTTCGACAACAGCTCCATGGACGGGTACGCGGTGCGGGTCGCGGACGTGGCGGGCGCGAGCGAGGAGTTCCCGGCCGTCCTGGAGATCGTCGGGGACGTCGCGGCGGGCGCGGCCGAGCTGACCCCGGTGGGCCCCGGGCAGGCGGTCCGCATCATGACCGGCGCCCCGCTGCCGCCCGGCGCCGAGGCCGTCGTCCCCGTCGAGTGGACCGACGGCGGACTCGGTGAGGGACCGGTCGCCGGGATGCGGGCGCGCAGCCTCGCGCCCGAGGGCGCCGAGGGGCACGTGCGCGTGCACCGGCCGGCCGAGGCACGCGCGCACGTACGCGCGCGGGGCAGCGACGTGAAGGCCGGCGACCTCGCCCTGGCGGCCGGCACCGTCCTCGGTCCGCCGCAGATCGCGCTGCTCGCCGCGATCGGCCGCGGCACGGCACGCGTGCGCCCGCGCCCGCGCGTGGTCGTCGTGTCCACCGGCAGCGAACTCGTCCAGCCCGACGAGGCGCTCGGCAGCGGCCAGATCTACGACTCCAACAGCTTCGCCCTCACCGCCGCCGCCCGGGACGCGGGTGCCATCGCCTACCGGGTGGGCGCCGTCGTCGACGACGCCGAGACCCTGCGCGCCACCATCGAGGACCAGCTCGTCCGTGCCGACCTGATGGTCACCACCGGCGGGGTCAGCGTGGGCGCGTACGACGTCGTCAAGGAGGCCCTGGCGCACGTCGGCGACGAGGACGAGCCGGGCAGCGGCATCGACTTCCGCAAGCTCGCCATGCAGCCCGGCAAGCCCCAGGGCTTCGGCACCATCGGCCCCGACCACACGCCCCTGCTGGCGCTGCCGGGCAACCCCGTGTCGTCGTACGTCTCCTTCGAGCTGTTCGTGCGCCCCGCCATCCGCACCCTGATGGGCCTCGGCGACGTCCACCGGCCGCGCACCACGGCGACCCTCAGGTCCGGCAAGGCGCTCAGCTCGCCCAAGGGACGCAGGCAGTTCCTGCGCGGCGCGTACGCCGACGGCGAGGTGACCGTCGTGGGCGGCGCCGGCTCGCACCTGGTCGCGGCCCTGGCCCACGCCGACGCGCTGATCGTCGTACCCGAGGACGCGGAGTCCGTCGAGCCCGGCACCGACGTCGAGGTCGTCCTGCTCGGCTGACCCGGGTACCCGCAGCCGTCCCCCGGGCGGTCCTGCCCGCTGGTGCGCGCCGTCTTGGCGGTACCGTGTCGCGCACAGCAGACCCGAGCGCCGCACCGCGACGGGCCAGGACCGGGAGCGCCACACAGCATGACTGAGCCCTTCCGGGGGGACACCCCCGGACCCTCCGCGCCAGACCGACTGACGCACCTCGACGACGCGGGCGCCGCCCGCATGGTCGACGTGTCCGGCAAGGACGTGACCGCACGCACCGCCCGCGCCAGCGGACGGGTCCTCGTCTCGCCCCGCGTGGTCGAGTTGCTGCGCGGAGAGGGCGTTCCGAAGGGCGACGCCCTCGCCACCGCGCGCATCGCCGGGATCATGGGGGCCAAGCGCACCCCGGACCTGATCCCGCTGTGCCACCCCTTGGCCCTCTCCGGTGTGAAACTGGATCTGGCGGTCGCGGACGACGCGGTGGAGATCCTGGCCACGGTGCGGACGACGGACCGCACGGGTGTCGAGATGGAGGCGCTCACGGCGGTCTCCGTCGCGGCGCTCACGGTGATCGACATGGTCAAGGCGGTCGACAAGGGAGCGGTCATCACGGACGTACGCGTGGAGGAGAAGACAGGCGGGAAGTCGGGCGACTGGAGCCGGGCGTGAACGCCGGGCCGTCCGCCGACGGTGCGCCGCGCGCGCCGTATCGCGCGCTGGTCGTGACCGCCTCCAACCGCGCCGCCGCCGGTGTCTACGAGGACCGGGGCGGACCGCTGGTCGCGGCGGGCCTGGCGGGCCTCGGGTTCAGAGTGGACGGGCCGCGGGTCGTGCCCGACGGGGACCCCGTGGCGGCGGCGCTGCGCGCGGGTGTCGAGGCGGGGTACGACGTCGTCGTCACCACCGGCGGCACCGGGATCTCGCCCACCGACCGCACGCCGGAGGCGACCCGCGCGGTGCTCGACTACGAGGTGCCGGGCATCTCCGAGGCCGTCCGGGCGTTCGGACGGGAGAAGGTGCCCACCGCCGCGCTCTCCCGGGGCCTGGCCGGGGTGGCGGGCCGGACACTGATCGTCAACCTTCCGGGGTCCACCGGCGGGGTGCGGGACGGCCTCGCCGTCCTGGAACCGCTGCTGGCGCATGCCGTCGACCAGATCCGCGGCGGCGACCACCCCGGGCCGAGCAGCGGGGGTGCGAGCTGAACAGCCTGTCCTGGCCCGTCGTGCTGGCGGACGGCGACGTCGTCCTCCGGCCCATAAGGGTGCGTGACCAGCGGGCCTGGCGCGAGGTCAACCGGCGCAACCGGGACTGGCTGCGTCCCTGGGAGGCCACCATCCCGCCGCCCACGCCGAGCGGGCCGATCGCGCACCGGCCGACCTACCGGCAGATGGTCCGGCACCTGCGGTCCGAGGCGAACGCCGGCCGCATGCTGCCGTTCGTCATCGAGTACCAGGGGCGCCTGGTCGGGCAGTTGACCGTCGCCGGGATCACCTGGGGATCGATGTGCTCGGGACATGTCGGCTACTGGGTGGACCAGTCGGTGGCCGGCCGCGGGGTGATGCCGACCGCCGTCGCGCTCGTGGTGGACCACTGTTTCCGGACCGTTGGCCTGCACCGGATCGAGGTCTGCATTCGCCCCGAGAACCGGCCCAGCCGCCGGGTCGTGGAGAAACTCGGATTCCGTGAGGAGGGGCTGCGGCCGCGTTATCTCCACATCGACGGCGCCTGGCGCGACCATCTCGTCTTCGCCCTCACCGCGGAAGAGGTGCCCGAGGGGTTGCTCGGCCGCTGGCAGCGGGCACGCTCCCAGGGCGCGTCCGCAAAGGCACCGGGCCCGACGGGCACGGGCCCCTCTCCGCACATGCCCCGCAATCCGCAGAACACTCCAGGGAATCCCGGCTAGCCGAACAAATTGAATGGGTGTTCGAAATTGATCGGTTCTTGACCGTCTCGGGGCGTTGAATTCGCGGCTGCGACGGCCTACTGATCGCATCGGTCACAAAAAAAGCTCGAAATATCAGCCGGATCGTGCGACACACCGGCGCAATTGGCAGATGGCCCCACGCAAACCCCTCTACCGTGTGAGGCGTGAGCAGCAGCGGCCTCATCTACGCAGTCATTGTCGGGGCCTGGGCCGCCTACTTGGTGCCGATGTGGCTCCGTAGGCAGGACGAGCTGAACGAGGCCCGTCCGACGGAACGCTTCAGCACCGCCATCCGGCTGCTGTCCGGACGGGCGGGGATGGAGCGTCGGTACGCCAGGGACCTGCGGGCGCGCTCCGCCTCGGAGGGGGAGCAGGACGCCGGCGAACCGGACGCCGCCACCGACTCGGTGGACGTCCGGTCCTTCGCCCTGCCTCCGACCCGCCGTCAGGTCCGGGCGGACGTCCAGCCCGAGAGGGGGCCGGAGGCGCCCGGACGCCAGGAACCGGCGCGCGACCGGACGGTCACGCCGGCGGCCACGTCCGCGCCCCCCCGCCGGGCGGCCACCGCATCCGTACCGGCCCCGGCATCCGCCCCCACGCCTGTGCCCAAGTCGGGCTCCGTGCCCGCCCGCAAGCAGATCCCGACCCCCCGGCGCGCGCCCTCCGCACAGGCGGCCGCGGAACGCGCCCGGCGCTCGAAGGCGCTCGCCCGCCGTCGGCGCACCACCGTCATGCTCTTCGTCGCCTTCACGCTGGGCGCGATCGTCGCCGCCGTCGGCGGACTGGCGTTCCTGTGGGCGCCGGGCGTGCCCGCCGTCATGCTCAGCGCCTACATCGCCTATCTGCGGACGCAGGAGCGCCGACGCTTCGCCTATCAGATGGACCGGCGTCAGGCCGAGGCCGCCGCACAGCGGTTGCGGGAGCGCCAGCCGCGCCGGCGTGCGCCCCTCGACCCGGCCGGCGTCGGCGCGGACGAACCGGAGGAGGGACCAGCGACCGGGACCGACCCCGGCCTGTCCGCGCTCGCCGCCGACCGGCGCGCCCTCGTCGAGCAGACCGACCACGCCGAGTGGGTCGACCAGCAGCGCGAGCGGCAGCGGCGGCCCGGGCGCGGCGACAGCTGGGAGCCGGTGCCGGTGCCCCTGCCGACCTACGTGACCGCACCGGTCGCGCCGCGCGCCACCTCCGACGTGGACCTGGGGGCGCCGGACGCGTGGAGCTCGGCGCGCTCCAGCACCGTCGCGCCGGAGCAGGAGACCAGGCCGGCGGCGCCCGAGGCGGAGGAGGCGGAGTCCGCCGACGACGACAGCACGGCACCGGCCGACGGCCGGACCGACGCCCGCCGCGCCGCCTCCGCCCGCCGGGCGCGCGAGCGCGGCCGCACGCCCCTCTTCGACCAGTACGACGACGGCGACCGCCCCCGCGCGGCCAACGAATGACCTGACGGCGAGGGCGCGGGGCGCCTCGGCACCCCGCGCCTGACCAGTCAGGGAACGGATTTCCAAGCACCCCGACGGGGGTGCTAGAGTTTCACTCGTTGCAAGGGCCTGTGGCGCAGTCCGGTAGCGCACCTCGTTCGCATCGAGGGGGCCAGGGGTTCAAATCCCCTCAGGTCCACTGCACGGTGAGACCCCGCACGATCGTGAAGATCGTGCGGGGTCTTCGTCGTTCGGTCCTCGTCCTTCTCAAGGCGACTGCCCAGCTTCCGTATCGCGTGGGGATCTGCCCGGGAGACGGCGGACTGCGTGTGAGGGAGCGCGGCCGCCGCAGACGGTGACCCGAGCCGGCACGCGGTCACGACGGTCCGCCACCCCGCCTGGTCCATGGCGCCCGTTCTCCCGGCGATATGCGACCTCCGCAGCGGTGCACTGCGAGATCTGCGCTTGTCGCGGACCTCACGGTGCACCACCGTGGCGCGTATGGCCGCACCTGGCGCATCGCCAACAAGGTGGGTCACCGGAGCTCTTGAGCCGTTGCGTGCGGGACGTGTCCTACCGGCCGGCCGGCGGATCCGGCTGCAGGGCCTTCGCGAAGCACCGGCTGGCGTCGTGGTGGCGGTAGTAGCCGAACTTGACGCACGGTTCGTAGCCGCTGGAGGTGTACAGGGCGATGGCCTCCGGCTGCTTGGTGCCGGTCTCCAGGACCATGCGGAGGCGGCCTGCCGCGCGGGCGTCGGCCTCCAGGGCGGTGAGCATGCGGCGGGCGAGGCCGCGGCCGCGCATCGACTCGATGACGAACATGCGCTTGAGCTCGGCGTCGCCGTCCAGGTTGCCCTCGCCGTTCGCGTCCTGGCTGCGCCAGCCGCCGGTGGCCACCGGGCGGTCGGACTCGTCGTAGGCGATCAGGTAGATGCCGTTCGGCGGTGCGAAGTCGGCCGTGTCGAGGACGGTGGCGTCGCCGCCGTCGCCGTAGCGCAGCTGGTACTCGGCCTGGACCTCGTCGTTCAGCTTGACGGCGTCGGGGTGGTCGAAGGCGACCGGACGTATATTCATGTCAGGCATCGTATATTCGTGCAGGCGGTGAACGCGGTGGACAGCGGGACTCCGTCCAGTGTGCCGGTATCGTGCCCTGGTGCTGACTGTGACCTCGGTGAATGTGAACGGGCTGCGGGCCGCCGCGAAGAAGGGGTTCGTGGAGTGGCTCGCGGAGACCTCCGCGGACGTGCTCTGCCTCCAGGAGGTGCGCGCCGAGCCGCAGCAGCTCCCGGAGGAGGTGCGCGCGCCCGGCGGCTGGCACGTGCTGCACGCCCCCGCGGCCGCGAAGGGGCGCGCGGGTGTGTCCCTCTACACCCGGCGTGAGCCGGACCGGGTGCGCGTCGGCTTCGGCTCGGACGAGTTCGACGCGAGCGGGCGCTACGTCGAGGCCGACCTGCCCGGCGTCACCGTCGCCTCCCTCTATCTCCCCTCCGGCGAGGTCGGCACCGAGCGGCAGGACGAGAAGTACCGGTTCATGGGCGAGTTCCTGGCCCATCTGAAGGATCTGCGCGAGCGGGCCGCCGCCGACGGCCGCGAGGTCGTCGTCTGCGGCGACTGGAACATCGCCCACCGGCAGGCCGATCTGAAGAACTGGCGCGGCAACACCAAGAACGCCGGCTTCCTCCCGGAGGAACGGGACTGGCTCGGCAAGGTCCTCGATCCGGCCGACGGCGGATACGTCGACGTGGTACGCGCCCTGCACCCGGACGTCGAGGGGCCGTACACCTGGTGGTCGTACCGGGGGCGGGCCTTCGACAACGATTCGGGATGGCGCATCGATCTCGCCGTGGCGACCCCGGGGCTGGCCGCCCGCGCCGTGAAGGCGGTCGTGGAGCGCGCGGCCGCCCATGAGGAGCGGTGGTCGGATCACGCTCCGGTCACGGTGACCTTCGAGATGTGACGCGGACCGGCGGCGGCTCGGCCCGGGCGCGGCAGGCCGTGTTGTCAGTGCCGCGCTCTACGGTGCGGCCATGACATTCGCGCTGCCCGACGGTCTGCCTCCCGGCCGGTTCGTGTCCCTCGGCCCCACGTCGGTGTGGGTCTCCGACGGCTTTCCGGGCGACGTCCGACACCTGTGGCCCCGCCTGCTGGACGGGCGGAGGGAACACGGCCTGTCTCCGCTCCTGTGCCGGCTCGACGAGATGGGGAAGCCGCTCGGCCCGGAAGAGGTCGACGCCGTCCGCCTCGACGAGGTGCTGGCCGCGGACTTCGCCGAGTACCGACGCAAGAGGCTGCCGTTCTGGACGAACCCCACGCCGGCCCCGGTACCGGAGGAGGAAGAGGAAGGGATCGAGCCGTGGCCGCACGACCCCGGACCGCCCTTCGCGCACTGGCCGGGCCTGGCACCGCACATGCCGGTCACGTCCGCCTGGCCGACCCCCGAGGAGGCCGCGTCGGGCCTGGTGTCCGAGCTCGTGGAGACGGCCCCCTACGGGCTGCGCGACTGCCGCCTCGTCCTCGTTCCCGCCCGTCGCGGCAGCGACGCCCTGGCGGTGACCGGCTGGTCCGCGGAGGCGCCGCTGCCCCTGCTCTGCGCACTCCTGCGCAGCTGGGAGGACCGCTTCGGTGCCGAGGCCGTGGCGGTGTTCGGCAGCGAGCTGAACGTCTCGGTCGCGAGACCTCCCGTCGAGACGGAGCACGCGAACCTGCTTGCTCTGGAGCACGTGCTGTCGACCGCGGACAACATCGTCGACGACCCGCCCACGCCGTTCCCCGAGTACGCGGCGGACCTCGTGGGACGGGCTTCCTGGTCGTTCTGGTGGGACTAGGGACGACCGAGGGCAGCCTTCAGGCCCGCTTGCGGAGCCTGCGGTCCAGGGCCAGGGACACCTCTGCCTCCACCACGCTGCGGGCCAGGGGGCGCAGGCGTTCCATGTCCTCCTCGGGGCCGTGGCGCAGGACGAGGTCGGCGAAGAGTTCGGCGAGGGCGTCGGCGTGTTCGCGGACGCTGCGGCCGGCGGCCAGGACCTCGGCGAGCGGGAAACCCTCGCGGACCAGGGCCTCGGAGGCGTCCAGCAGGCGGCGGCTGATGTGGACGATGTCGTCGCCGTCGGTGCCGAGGTAGCCGAGGTCCATGGCGGCGGCGAGGTTCTCCGGGGTGACCTCGCCCTCGAAGCGGGCGGCGAGTTCCTCGGGGGTGAGGCGGACCGGCTCCTCCTCGGTGGGGGTGTCGACGCCGACCAGGTCGGCGACGTTGCGGCCCTGGTCGAGGGCTTCGGCGAGCTCCGCGATGCCGTTCAGGGTGTGCCCGCGTTCCAGGAGCGCCGAGATCGTGCGCAGCCGGGCCAGGTGGTGGTCGTCGTACCAGGCGATGCGGCCCTCGCGGCGGGGTGGCCGGATCAGCTTGCGCTCGCGGTAGAAGCGCAGGGTGCGCACGGTGATGCCGGCCAGGGTGGCCAGTTCCTCCATGCGGTACTCGCGCCCGCCGCCCGGGGCGGAGGCCGTGGAGGTCGTTCGTCCGCCGTCGTCCGTCACGTGCGCAGCCTATGTTGTACCGCCGGTAACTTTCGTCCGTCCGGGGCCTACCCATCGGTACGGAGCTGTTCTACAGTCCAACCGTGCCAGTGTTCACTGGCGTAATCACAGGCGAGGTGTGGAGGCTCCGGGATGGCCCAGCACGAGCATGTACGGGTGGCGGTGATCGGGTCCGGCTTCGGCGGGCTGGGCGCGGCCGTGCGGTTGCGCAGGGAGGGGATCACCGACTTCGTCGTCCTGGAACGGGCCGGCAGCGTCGGCGGTACCTGGCGGGACAACAGCTATCCGGGGTGCGCCTGCGACGTGCCCTCCCACCTGTACTCCTTCTCCTTCGCACCCAACCCCGACTGGCCGCGCACCTTCTCCGGGCAGGAGCACATCCGCGCCTACCTGGAGCACGTCACGGACGTGTTCGGGCTCCGGCCCCACCTCCGCTTCGACGCCGAGGTCAAGCGGATGACCTGGGACGCGGAGGCGCTGCGCTGGGACATCGAGACCGCCGCCGGCACCTTCTCCGCCGACGTGGTCGTCTCCGCCACCGGGCCGCTGTCCGACCCGAAGATCCCCGCGATCCCGGGCCTGGACTCGTTCCCCGGCAAGGTCTTCCACTCGGCCCGCTGGGACCACGACTACGACCTGCGCGGCAAGCGGGTCGCCATGGTCGGCACCGGCGCCTCCGCGATCCAGATCGTGCCCGCCGTCCAGCCCGAGGTCGACCGGCTCACTCTCTTCCAGCGCACCCCGCCGTGGGTGATGCCCCGCGCCGACCGTGCCATAAGCGCCGCCGAGCGCCGGCTGCACCGCGCGCTGCCCTTCACCACCCGGGCCCGGCGCGGCCTCCTGTGGGGCATCCGGGAACTCCAGGTCCAGGCGTTCACCAAGCACCCCGACGAACTCGGGCTGGTGGAGAGCCTCGCCAAGCGCAACATGGCCCGCGCGATCAAGGACCCGGCGCTGCGCGCCAAGCTCACCCCCGACTACCGCATCGGCTGCAAGCGGATCCTGCTCTCCAGCACCTACTATCCGGCGCTGGCGCAGCCGAACGTGGACGTGGTGGCGAGCGGGCTCAGCGAGGTGCGCGGGTCGAAGGTCGTCGCCGCCGACGGCACCTCCGCCGAGGTCGACGCGATCATCTTCGGTACCGGCTTCCACGTCACCGACATGCCCATCGCCGAGCGGGTCGTCGGCGCCGACGGACGGACCCTCGCGGAGACCTGGAAGGGCGGCATGGAGGCGCTGCGCGGTGCCTCGGCCGCCGGCTTCCCCAACTGGATGACGATCATCGGGCCCAACACCGGCCTCGGGAACTCCTCCATGATCCTCATGATCGAGTCCCAGCTGAACTACATGGCCGACTACCTGCGCCAGCTCCGCGTCCTCGGCGGACGGGCCGCCCTGGACGCGCGCCCCGCCGCCGTGGCCGCCTGGAACCACACGGTGCAGGAGCGCATGAAGCGGACCGTATGGAACACCGGCGGCTGCACCAGCTGGTACCTCGACGCGAGCGGCCGCAACACCACCATCTGGCCCGGTACGACCACGGAGTTCCGGCGCGCGACCCAGCGGGTGGACCTCGCGGAGTACGACGTGATCCGCGCGCCCCTGCCGGGCGGCAGCGCCGGCGGCAGCGACATGGCCGGCGCGGAGGTGGGCGCATGAGCCGGCTCACCCACGTGACCTCCGGGCCGTACGCGCCGCCCGCCCCCGCCGGCGAACTCACCGTCGTCTCCGCCGACGGCGCTCGCCTGCACGTCGAGGTGCACGGCCCCGAGGACGCGCCCCCCGTCGTCCTCGCCCACGGCTGGACCTGCTCGACCGCCTTCTGGGCGGCGCAGATCCGGGAACTGGCCGTCGACCACCGGGTGATCGCGTACGACCAGCGAGGGCACGGACGCAGTCCCGCGAGCCCCGCGTGCACCACCCAGGCGCTGGCGGACGACCTCGAAGCGGTGCTCGCGGGGACCCTCGCCCGCGAGGAGCGTGCCGTGATCGTCGGCCACTCCATGGGCGGCATGACCGTCATGGCGGCCGCCGCGCGCCCCCGCTTCCGCGAGCACGCCGCCGCCGTCCTGCTGTGCAGCACCGGCAGTTCGCGGCTGGTCGCGGAGGCGCTCGTCCTGCCGTTGCGGGCCGGCGGCCCGCGCACCTGGCTGACGGCGCATGTCCTGGCCTCGCGGGCCCCGCTGGGACCCGTCACGCCCCTGGCGCTGCGCATCCTCAAGTACGCGACCATGGGCCCGGATTCCGCCCCGCACATGGTCGAGGCGTGCGCGCGGATCGTGCACGCCTGCCCGCGCGCCGTGCGCCACGCGTGGGCGCACGTCCTCGCGCGGCTCGACCTCGACCACGGCGTACGGGAGTTGACGGCGCCCACCGCGGTCGTCACCGGCACGGCCGACCGGCTCACGCCCCCGGTGCACGCCCGCGCGCTGATCGCCGCGCTGCCGCACCCGCTCGGTCTCACCGAACTGCCGGGCGTGGGCCACATGACGCCGGTCGAGGCACCGGAGCTGGTCAACGGAAAGATCCGGGAACTGGTCACCGCGTACGTGACCGGCGCCCCTGAGGAAGCCGGCGCCGACGGGCCCGAGCGGATCAAGGAGAGCTCATGAGCAGGGTCGGTCTCGAAGGACAGGTCGCCGTCGTCACCGGAGCGGCGCGCGGGGTCGGGGAGTTGCTCGCCCGCAAGCTCTCCGCGCGCGGGGCGAGTGTCGCGCTGGTCGGGCTGGAGGAGGAGGCCCTCAAGGAGGTCTCCGGCCGGCTGCACGGCGACAGCGCGTACTGGTACGCCGACGTCACCGACCACGAGGCGATGAGCCGGGTCGCGCGGGAGGTCAAGGAGCGGTTCGGGAAGGTCGACATCGTGGTGGCCAACGCCGGGGTGGCGAACGGCGGTCCGTTCGCCGACTCCGACCCGGTGGCCTGGCGGCGGGTGATCGAGGTCAACCTGATCGGCTCGGCGGTGACGGCGCGCGCGTTCCTGCCGGTGCTCACCGAGAGCCGCGGCTATCTGCTGCAGATCGCGTCGCTGGCCGCGATCACGCCGGCGCCGATGATGACGGCGTACTGCGCGTCCAAGGCGGGCGTGGAGGCGTACGCGCACAGCCTGCGTGCCGAGGTCGGCCACCAGGGCGTGCGGGTCGGGGTCGGGTACCTGTCCTGGACGGACACCGACATGGTGCGCGGCGCCGACCAGGACGAGGTGATGCGGGAGTTGCGGCAGCGGCTGCCGTGGCCGGCGAACAAGACGTACCCGCTGGGCCCGGCCGTGGACCGGATCGTGGCGGGCATCGAGCGGCGCTCGGCGCACGTGTACGGGCAGTGGTGGCTGCGGGGCATGCAGGGCGTGCGCGGGTACCTGCCGGCGCTGATCGGCACGGTCGGGCAACGCGAGATGAAGCGGTTCGCGCCCCGGCTGCAGGGCATGCGTACGGGGCTCGTCGGTGCAGGTGGGGCGGCCGACGAGGACGCGCGCGCTACGCACCGTAACTGATCGAAATGCGCGCGTAGTCGGCCCGTGTGAATCTGGTCGAGGCCCCACTCGAGACCGACTGAGGGCCGATCCCCTCACCCTCCACGGGAGTGAACCCACATGGGTATGAAGGACAAGGCCGGCAAGATGCAGGGACAGACCAAGCAGAAGATGCAGGAAGGCCGGCAGCAGGCCCCGCAGCGTGGCCAGCAGGCCCCCCAGTCTGGCCAGCAGACGCAGCAGCGTGGCCAGCAGGCCGCCCAGCACACTCAGCAGCGCGGCCAGCAGGCGCAGGAGCGCGGCCGGCAGATGACTGAGCGCGGTCGTCAGCACATGGACGACACCGAGCAGGAGATGCAGGACCGGTTCGACCAGGACTACGACGCCTAGTCGTAGCGCTTGGCTCGGCCGACAGGCGTGGGGCGCCCTTCTTCGCGGAGGGCGCCCTGCGCTTTGTCCGGGGCGGTGGTGGTTCGGGGGACGCGTGCGGGGCGGTGGCGGTGCGGGGGACGGGTGCGGGGCGGTGGGGGCTTGTCGCGCAGTTCCCCGCGCCCCTTCGGCGGAAACGCTGTCCGGCGTCCCGAGAAGAGTCTCAGGAAGACCGTGGCGGAAGCTTGGGACGGGAGCGGTCGGGGACGTCGCTGTAGTCGGGTGGGACCGCTGCCGGGTGGTCGGTGAGGAGGTCCAGGGCCAGTTGGATCGCGTCGTCCATCTCGACGTGGCGGCCCTCCGCCCAGTCCATCGGGGTGCGCAGGACCTCCAGGTCGGGGGCGACGCCGTGGTTCTCGACGGACCAGCCGTAGTCCTCGAACCAGGCCGCGTTCATCGGCACCGTGATCACCGTGCCGTCGCCCAGGCGGTGGCGGCCGGTCATGCCGACGACTCCGCCCCAGGTGCGCTGGCCGACGACCGGGCCGAGCTTCAGCAGCTTGATCGCCGCCGTGATCATGTCGCCGTCGGAGGAGGTGGCCTCGTCGGCCAGCGCGACGATCGGACCGCGCGGGGCGTTGGAGGCGTACGACACCGGCTGGGCGTTCCTCGTCAGGTCCCAGCCGAGGATGGTCCGGGTGAGCTGATCCACGACGAGTTCGCTGATGTGGCCGCCCGCGTTGCCGCGCACGTCGACGATGAGCGCCGGCCGGGAGACCTCCATCCGCAGGTCGCGGTTGAACTGGGCCCAGCCCGAGCCGCCCATGTCCGGGATGTGCAGGTAGCCGCACTTGCCGCCGCTCATCTCCCGTACCACCTCACGGCGTTTGGCCACCCAGTCCTGGTAGCGCAGCGGCCGTTCGTCGATCAACGGGATGACGGCGACCCGGCGCGACGGCCCCGACTCGCCCTCGCCCGGGGCGAACGTCAGCTCCACCGTCGTGGCCCCCGCCCCCGCGAGCAGCGGGAACGGTCCGGCCACCGGGTCCACCGGTCTGCCGTCGATGTGGGTGAGGACCGCGCCCTCCCGGATGCCGGTGCCGGCGAGCGGGGAGCGCGCCTTGGAGTCGGAGGAGTCTCCGGGCAGGATCCGCTTGACCGTCCAGCCGCCGTCCCGGCGTACGAGGTTGGCGCCGAGCAGGCCCTGGAAGCGCTGGTAGTGCGGCGGGCCCTCGTTGCGGCGGGCCGGGGTGACATAGGCGTGCGAGGTGCCCAGCTCGCCGAGGACCTCGCGGAGGAGGTCGGCGAAGTCGTCGGGGGACGCGACCCGTTCGACCAGGGGCCGGTACTGGTCGAGCACGCCGTCCCAGTCGATGCCGCACATCCCGGGGTCCCAGAAGTAGTCCCGGATGAGGCGGCCGGCCTCGGCGTACGACTGGCGCCACTCGGCGGGCGGGTCGACCTCGTGCAGGATGCGGCGCAGGTCGATCCAGACGGTCGTGTCGCCGTCGCCGGACTCGGTCGACGGCACGGCCCGCAGCTCGCCCTCGTCGACCACGACCAGCCGGCTGCCGTCGCCGCTGACCGTGAACCAGTCGAGGTGGTCCACGAGTTCGGACTTCTTCGCCTTGGTGATGTTGAAGTACTCCAGGGTCGGCCGCCCGCTGGTGTCGGCCGGGTTGACGAAGGTCTCGCCCAGCGCGCCCGAGATCGGCCAGCGCAGCCAGACCAGGCCGCCGCCCGCGACCGGGTACAGCGCCGAGTACTTGGAGGCGGTGACCGGGAACGGGGTCACCCGGCTCTCCAGCCCCTCCACCTCGACCGTCACCGCGCCGCCCTCGCCGGGGCCCTCGTCCTCGACGGGGTCCAGGCCGCCGGCGGCCGGCCGCCCGTCCGGGTTGAGCGCGAACGGGGAGGGGGTCGCCGAGGAGAGCGGGACCAGGTAGGGGCGGCAGCCGAGCGGGAACGACAGGTCGCCGGTGTGCACGTCGTACACCGGGTCGAAGCCGCGCCAGGACAGGAACGCGAGGTAGCGGCCGTCACGGGTGAAGACCGGGTTCTCGTCCTCGAAGCGGCCGTTGGTGACGTCGATGACGAGCCGGTCGCTGATGCGGGCCATCTTGATCTGCCGCAGCGAACGGCCGATACCCGGATGCGACCAGGTCAGCCATGACCCGTCCGGTGAGAAGGCCAGATCACGGACCGGCCCGTTGATCGACTGGATCAGCTCGGTGACCACGTCGTCGGAGTCCGCACCGTCGACAGGGTCGATGTCGACGGGACCGGAAGCGTCAATGCCGTCATCACCGTCACCTCCGTCAATGCTCTCAACACCGTCGACGGCGTCGGCTCCGTCGGCTTCGGCGACGTCACCCACCTCCTCGGTCGCGTCGATGAGCAGCAGCCGGCCGTCGTGTGCCGCCACCGCCAGCCGTTCGCCGAGGGGGTCCGAGACCAGTTCGAGCACCCGGCCCAGCTTTCCGCAGGCAAGGCGGCGCGATGGGCGGGCGCCGGTCGCCCGGGGCAGCTGGGCGATCTCGACGGCGTCCTCGCCGCCGGCGTCGGTGACGTAGGCGATCTGCCCGGTCGAGCCGAGCATCTCGGGGAGCCGCACCCGAACCCCCGGGGTGTCGGCGATGGTGCGGGCCGGTCCGTCGCGGTGGGTGAGCCAGTACAGGCTGCCGCGTACCACGACGGCGCTGGCCCGTCCGGTCTCGTCGACGGAGACGCCGTCGACGTGCTGGGCGGCCGGCACCTGGTACGGGCGGCGCCCGGCCCGGGCCCCGGAGAGGCGGACGTCGAGGCGGCGCGGTGCGGCGTCCGGGCCGAGGTCGTCGACGAGCCAGAGGTCGCCCGCGCACTGGTACACGACCCTGGTGCCGTCGCTGGCGGCGTGCCGGGCGTAGAAGGCGTCGTGGTCGGTGTGCCGGCGCAGGTCGGAGCCGTCGTAGGCGCAGGAGTAGAGGTTGCCGACGCCCTCGTGGTCGGAGAGGAAGGCGATCCGGCCGCCGACGAACATCGGGGAGTCCAGGTGGCCGCCGATGCCCTCGAGCAGCCGCTGCCCGTGCAGCCACAGCCGGCCCATGGCGCCGCCCCGGTAGCGCTTCCAGGCGGCCGGCTCGTGCGGCGGGGTGCCGGTGAGCAGCAGCGTCCTTCGGTCGCCGGCGATGTCGGTGACCTGGATGTCGGCGACCGGCCCCCAGGGCAGTTTGCGGCCCGGGTCGCCGTCGGGGGAGACCTTGTAGGCCCAGGTGAAGTAGGAGAAGGGCTGGCCGTGCGAGGCGACCGCCAGGATGTCCCCCTCCGGCGTCCAGCCGCACACCCGGGTGTCGGCGCTGCCCCAGTACGTCAGCTGCCGGCCGGGGCCGCCGCCGACGTCGACCAGATGGATCTCGGGCACCAGGCTCCGCCAGCTCGTGTACGCGATCCGGCGGCCATCGGGGGAGAAGCGCGGATGGCCGGTCTTGGTGCGGTCGACGGTGAGCCGCCACGCGCGGCCCGGGGCGTCGAGCGAGGTCAGCCAGAGGTCGTCCTCGGCCACGAAGCACAGCAGGTCACCACTGAGATGCGGCATGCGCAGATAGCTCACCTTCCCATGCTTTTCCGGGGGCGGAGGGCCAGCAACTCGTGGCAGCTCCCGGATTTCCCGTCCGCGTGAGACAGCACACGTACGAAACGGTTTCGTTTCTGTAGATCGCAGGGTATGTTCGTGGTGTAGGCACCAAGGCGACAGAGGAGCAACGAAGGGTGAGTGGCATGACTGAGGTCGCAACGGCGCGTCGCAGTCGCATCACGCCCGAGCGCGAGGCCGAGCTGTACGAGGCCGTGCTCGACCTGCTCCGCGAGGTCGGCTACGACGCCCTCACCATGGACGCCGTCGCCACCCGCACCAAGTCCAGCAAGGCCACCCTCTACCGCCAGTGGGGCGGGAAGGCCGAACTGGTGGCCAAGGCGGTCCGGTACCAGAAGCCGGGTGCCGCGCTCGACGAGACCGACACCGGCTCGCTCCGCGGCGACCTGCACGCCATGACGCTGCGCTCGGACGACTGCGAGATGGAGCAGAGCTCCGCGCTGATGCGGGGCCTCGCCATGGCGATCCACGGCAACCCGGATCTCCTGCGGGCGTTCAAGGAGCACCTGATCGAGCCCGAGATGGCCGGTTTCCGGACCGTGCTGCAGCGGGCGATCGACCGGGGCGAGATCCGTGCGGACAACCCGGCGATCGAGTTCGTGATGCACATGATGATCGGCGGATTCGCCGCCCGCTCGCTGATCGACGAGCAGCCGCCCACCCAGACCTTCCTGCTCTCGTACATCGACGCCGTGGTGCTGCCCGCCCTCGGCGCACCCACCTGCTGACCCATCCCCGCAGCCAGCCCACCTGACGTCTCCGCTCACGTCGTCGGGCCGATCACCCCTGCCACCCACCGGGTTGATCACCCCTGCCCTGAAAACCCCACGACCTGACCGGGAGTACGCCCCCGTGGCCACGTTCCTCTACAAGCTCGGCCGGTTCGCCTTTCGGCGACGGCACTATGTCGCCCTCATATGGGTGGCGCTGCTGATCCTCGCCGGCGTCGCCGCCGCCTCCGCCCCCGCGGCCGGCTCCAGCTCCTTCTCGATCCCCGGCACCGAGGCCCAGAAGGCCTTCGACCTGCTGGACCAGCGCTTCCCCGGCTCCAGCTCCGACGGCGCCACCGCGCGCGTCGTCTTCAAGGCACCGGCCGGCGAGAAGATGACGGACCAGCTCAACAAGGCGACCGTCAGGAAGACCGAGAAGGAACTGGCCGCCGGCTCCGAGGTCACCTCCGTCACCGACCCCTACAAGCAGCACGCCGTCAGCAAGGACGGCACGGTCGCCTACGCCTCGGTGCGCTACGACGTCTCCGGCACGGAGCTCAAGGACTCCTCCCGCGACGCGCTGGAGGCGGCCGGCCACCACGCCGAGAAGGCCGGGCTGACCGTCGAGGTCGGCGGTGACGCGCTCCAGTCCGGGGCCGACGCGGGCGGCGCCGGTGAGGTCATCGGTCTCGCCATCGCCGCCGTCGTCCTCGTCATCACCCTGGGCTCCCTGGTCGCGGCCGGACTGCCGCTGCTGACGGCGATCATCGGCGTGGGCATCGGCGTCTCCACCATCACCGCCCTCGCCAAGACACTCGACCTCGGTGACACCACGTCCACCCTGGCGATGATGATCGGTCTCGCGGTCGGCATCGACTACGCGCTGTTCATCGTCTCCCGCTACCGCGGCGAGCTGGCCGAGGGCCGCGACCGCGAGGAGGCGGTCGGCCGCGCGGCCGGCACGGCGGGCTCGGCGGTGGTCTTCGCGGGCCTCACGGTCGTGATCGCGCTCGCGGGTCTCTCGGTCGTCGGCGTGCCGATGCTGACGAAGATGGGCCTCGCGGCGGCGGGCACGGTCGTGGTCGCCGTCCTCATCGCACTCACCATGATCCCGGCGATGCTCGGCTACGCCGGCCGGAAGGTCAGGGCCACGGGCGAGAAGCGCCGGACGCACGCCCATGCCACCCCGAAGGACAAGCCCGGCCTGGGCGCCCGCTGGGCGAGCTTCGTGGTCCGCCGCCCGGCGGCCGTGCTGCTCCTCGGCGTGGCCGGCCTCGGCGCGATCGCCCTCCCGGCCACCCAGCTCGAACTGGGCCTGCCCGACGACGGCTCGCAGCCCACGTCCACGACCCAGCGCCGGGCCTACGACCTGCTGTCGGAGGGCTTCGGCCCCGGCTTCAACGGGCCCCTGATGATCGTGGTCGACGCCAGGGGCAGTGACGCCCCCAAGAAGGCGGCCACCAAGGTGGCCGCCGACATCAAGGGCCTCAAGGACGTCGTGACGGTGACCCCGGCGGCGTTCAACCCGGCCGGCGACACCGCGACGATCACGGTGATCCCGGACTCCAAGCCGTCCTCGGTGCAGACCGAGGACCTGGTGCACGCCATCCGCGACCAGGGTGCCGACGTCAAGGCCGACACCGGCGCGCGGGTCCTGGTCACCGGCACCACCGCGATGAACATCGACTTCTCGCAGAAGCTCAACGACGCCCTGGTCCCGTACCTGGCGCTGGTGGTCGGCCTCGCCTTCCTCCTCCTGATCGCGGTCTTCCGCTCCATCCTGGTCCCGCTGAAGGCGGCCCTCGGCTTCCTGCTCAGCGTGCTCGCCGCGCTCGGCGCCGTCGTCGCGGTCTTCCAGTGGGGCTGGCTCGGCGGCCTGCTCGGCGTCGAGCAGACCGGCCCGATCATGTCGATGATGCCGATCTTCATGGTGGGCGTGGTCTTCGGCCTCGCCATGGACTACGAGGTGTTCCTCGTGACCCGGATGCGGGAGGCGTACGTCCACGGCGAGACGCCCGGCCAGGCCGTGGTGAACGGGTTCCGGCACAGCGCGCGGGTCGTGGCCGCCGCGGCGATCATCATGATCTCCGTCTTCAGCGGCTTCATCACCTCCAGCGAGTCCATGATCAAGATGATCGGCTTCGGCCTCGCCATCGCGGTCTTCTTCGACGCGTTCGTCGTCCGCATGGCGATCGTCCCGGCCGTCCTCGCCCTGCTCGGCAAGCGCGCCTGGTGGCTGCCGAAGTGGCTGGACCGGGCGCTGCCCAACGTCGACGTCGAGGGCGAGGGCCTGCGTGCCCTGTCCGGCGAGGCCGCCGCGACCGGCAAGGAGGACGAGGACCGGGAGCTCGTACGCGTCTGACGTACGGCTCGTGACAGACCGCCGGTGAGGGTCCGTGGGGACGGGGCGCCCTCACCGGCTTCCTCGTGCACCCCGCGCTTAACCACTCGCCGCACCTTCCCCCGCCCCGTTAGCGTGCCCCCATGACGACGACAGCCGCCACTGACGCCGATGCCCAGGACTCCGGTGCCCATCCTCGTTTCGCCGCCGCGCTGGCCGAACTGGGCCTCGGGGAACTGACCTCGCGGGTCCGGCGGTTCCCGGACGCGACCCGCACCGCGGCCGAGGCCGCCGCCGCGGTCGGCTGCGAGCTGAGCGAGATCTGCAAGTCGCTGATCTTCGCGGCCGACGGGGTGCCGGTGCTGGTGCTGATGGACGGCGCCTCCCGCGTCGACGTGGAACTGGTCCGCAAGGAACTCGGCGCCGCGCGGGTGACCCGGGCCAAGGCGGACGTCGTACGGGAGACGACCGGGTACGCCATCGGCGGCGTACCGCCCTTCGGCCACCGGACCCGCACACGCGTGCTCGCCGACCGGGCGCTGCTCCACCACGACGTGGTGTGGGCCGCGGCAGGCAACCCCCACGCCGTCTTCCCCATCGCCCCCGCCGCCCTGGTGAAGCACGCCGGCGCCACCGTCGTGGACGTACGCGAGCCCACCGCGTGACCCCGGCGGTCACCGCGGTCCGATCAGTCCCGGCGGCCGGACAGCAAGCGTGTCGCCACGGCCAGCACCAGCCCGGCCGCGACGAGGTACCAGCCGAGGCGTTCCTGGGGCATCGCCGGTGACCACACCCGCCAGACCGACGGGGTGAAGGAGTCGGCCTCCAGGTAGTCCGCGTACCTCATGGGCGGCGGGTCGGTCCGGCCGCGCACCCAGAGCAGGACGCCTATGGCGGCACACGTCGCGGATATCGCGTACAGGACCGGGGCGCGGTTCGGGACGGCTCTCTTCACGGGTTCTTCCTCGGTGTCGGCGTGGCTGCGCGCGGCCGTTGCGGGCCCTGCCCGCAGGTTAGGCCACGTTCGACGGCGCCCGGCCCGATCGCCCTTGTGGCGCGGAGGCGTTGCGGCGCCGGGGCCCGGACGGCCGGTCCGCGCACAGGACTTGCCGTTGCCTTGACGAACCGTTCCTCGAACGTTCAACCGACCACCCGTGCCCGGGCTGTGTGTTCTCCATAAAGTCCCTGGCGGATTGCGGAAGAAGGGACGCACGGGACTCATGGACACACCGCACGCGGTCCGGGCCCGCGGGATCACCAGGCGCTTCGGTGACGTCGTCGCGCTGGACGCCGTGGACCTCGACGTGACGCAAGGTCAGATCCACGGCCTGGTCGGGCCGAACGGCGCCGGCAAGACGACGCTGCTCGGCCTGCTGCTGGGGCTGGCCGTGGCCGACGGCGGCCGGCTGGAGATCCTGGGCACGGCCGTCGAGCGGGCGCTCGCCGCTCCCGACGGCGTCGCCGGCTTCGTGGACGCGCCCGGTCTCTACCCCTCGCTCACCGCCCGGCAGAACCTCACCGCGCTGGCCGGACTCCGCGGCCAGGACGCGCGGCCGGCCGGGATCGACGACGTGCTCGCCGAGGTCGGGCTCACCGACGTCGCCGACGACAGGACCCGCGGCTTCTCCCTCGGCATGCGCCAGCGGCTCGGGCTCGCCGCCGCCCTGCTCACCCGGCCCCGGCTGCTCGTCCTCGACGAGCCCTCCAACGGCCTCGACCCGGCCGGCAAGAGGCACGTGCACCGCGTCCTCACCCGGCTCGCCGCCGACGGCACCGCCGTGGTGCTCTCCAGCCACCGGATGGACGACCTGGAGGCGCTGTGTTCCGAGGTCACCATCCTCGCCACCGGCCGCGTCGTCTTCTCCGGCCCGCTGACCAAGCTCGCCGCCGAGAACCGTGAACTCGACTACCGGCTGCGCACCTCCGACGCCGAGGCCGCGCGCCGGCTCGCCGCGGACGCGCCCGGCATCCGGATCGTCGACGACACCGGCCTCGGCCTGCGCAGCGACCCCGACGTGCTGGTCGTACGCGCCCTGGTGCCCGCCCTCGACGAACTCGTCACGGAGGTCGTGCGGTCGGGTGTCGCCGTGCGCGAACTCGCCCCCGTCGTCTCCCCCCTGGAAGCCGCGTTCCTCGCCCTCACCGAACACCAGGAGACCGGCCGATGACCGTTACGGAGAACGCTCCCGTCACCGGACCCGCTCCGGTCACCCGTCGCGTCCCGGTCTCCCGCGGCTACCGCTTCGAACTGGTGAAGCTGGTCTCGCAGTGGCGGATCCGGCTGCTGGTGCTCGCCTGCTGGATCGCGCCGGGGTTGTTCGTCGCGGGGGTCGGACGGCAGAGCACGCTGCCCGCCGACACGCTCTTCGGGCGCTGGATGCACGCCACCGGGTGGGCCGGGCCGCTGGTGATGCTCGGTTTCGCCGGCACCTGGGCACTCCCGCTGCTGACGTCGCTGGTCGCCGGTGACGTGTTCGCCGCCGAGGACCGCCTCGGCACCTGGCGGCACCTGCTGGTGGCGGTCCGTTCACCCGCGCGGATCTTCGTCGCGAAGTCGCTGGCCGGCCTCACCCTCATCCTGCTGCTGGTGGCCGGACTGGCCGTCTCCAGCACGCTCGGCGGCCTGGCGTCGGTCGGCGACCAGCCGCTGGTCGGCCTCGACGGCCACCTCCTGTCGCCCGCCGACGCGGCCGGACGGGTCCTGCTCGCCTGGCTCGCGGCCCTCGCCCCGGCCCTCTCCCTCGCCGCGATCGGACTGCTCGGCTCCGTCGCCCTCGGCCGCTCCCCGATGGGGCTGCTGCTGCCGCCGGTCGTCGCGCTCGCGATGTCCGTCGCCCAGATGCTGCCGCTGCCCGTCGCGGTGCGCCTCGCCCTCCCCGGCTACGCCTTCACCTCCTGGAACGGCCTGTTCACCAGCCCCGGGCAGCTCGCCCCGCTGCTCATCGCCGTCGCGGTGAGCCTGGCGTGGGCGGTGCTCGCGACGGTCCTCGCGTATGTGCTGTTCGTCCGGCGGGACTTCACCACCCCGGCCTACGACGGCTCAGGGCGCCGCGCGTTCACCCTCGGCGTGCTGCCGCTGGCCGCGCTGACCGCCGTCACCGTCGGCGCGCTCGCCGTGGCCACCCCGTCGACGGGCTCCGGGATCCGGCAGGACAAGGTGCAGAAGTCCCTCGCCACGGTCTTCGGCCACCTCTACCGGCTGCAGACAGAGCAACTGCACCGGCCCGCCGTCACGGAGGCCCAGCTGAAGGCCACGGCGGCATGCACCAAGAGCGACGGCCGGTCCGCCCAGGAGGGCGCGGGCAACGACTGGCGTTGCGTCGTCAGCTGGCACCTCCCCGGCGTCACCGCGGTCACGGGGACGGCGGTCTACCAGCTCGACATCACCTCTGACGGGCGGTTCGTGGCCGACGGCGACGGTCCCAAGGAAGTCAACGGCTACTTCCTCGTAAGGACCTCGACCGGCGACGCCCCGAATCCGCTGTGGCAGTTCGACGGCAACGTCGACCTGCTCGACACCCACTGAAGGGAAACAGTTCCGTGCAGGTAACCCGCCAGCGCCGGATCAACGAGAAGAAGCAGATCCACCTCTTCGGCAGACACGTCGGCCGCCACACCCTGCTGGTGACGGCGGGCATCGCCGTCGCCCTCGGCGTCACGGGCACCGCGGTCGCCTCGACCTACCAGTTCGGCACCCAGCAGGTCGGCCAGACCACCGCCAACGGCCAGGTCGTCTCCGCCGACCAGTACATCAACCCCTACGGCACCCGCAGTGTCATCAACGACGGCAAGATCATGTCGTCGGTCGTCAGCCCGGACGGCAGCCACCTCGCCGCCTCGATCGCGGACGGCGACGCCTCCCTGGTCGTCGTGGACCTGGCGACGGGTCAGGTCACGCAGAAGATCGGCACCAACGCGGCCGACAACCTGCGCATCAGCAGCGGCGCGGTCGGCCAGGAAGGGCCGACCTACTCGCCCGACGGCAAGCAGCTGTGGCTGGGGCAGGCGAACGGCTACACCAAGTTCACCGTCGACGCCGACGGCACCCTCGCCAACCCGACGGCCGTCACCATCGCGGCCGACGGCTCCAAGCAGGCGCTGGTGGGCGCGGCCGTGTTCTCCGCCGACGGCTCCACCGTGTACTCCGCGGTCAACGGACAGAACAAGGTGGTCGCCATAGACGCGGCGACCGGCACGATCAAGCAGACCTGGGCGGTCGGCAACGCCCCGCGCGGCCTCGCGCTCGTCGGCGGCAAGCTCTACGTCAGCAACGAGGGCGGGCGCCCGGCCAAGGCCGGCGACACCACCATCAACTCGTACGGCACCAGTGTCGTGGCGAACCCGAAGACCGGCGCCAGCACCACCGGCACGGTCAGCGTCATCGACACCGCGGACCCGTCCGCCGCCGTCTCCACCGTCGACGTCGGCCTGCACCCGACCGCCGTGTACGCGAGCAAGGGCGCGGTGTTCGTCACCAACACCGCCGACAACAGCGTCTCGGTCATCGACAGCAGCAAGGACAAGGTCGTCCAGACGATCTCCACCCAGCCGTGGCCCGAGGCGTCCGTCGGCTACGAGCCGAACGCGGTCACCCTCACCGACGACGGCCGCCTCCTGGTGACGCTCGGCCGTGCCAACGCCGTCGCCGTCTACCGCTACACCTCCGCACAGCAGCCGGCCCGCTACGTCGGCCTGCTCCCCACCGACTACTTCCCGTCGGGGATCACCGCCCTCGGCAAGAAGATCGTCGTCGCCAACACCCGCGGCGTCGACGCGCTGCGCCCCGACGCCGCCGGCCACAGCACGCACGACACCACGTCGAGCCTCACCCAGTTCACGATGCCGAGCGACCAGGTCGTCAGGTCCGAGACGAACAAGGTGTTCAAGCAGAACGGCTGGACGTCCAACTCGGTCAAGACCGCCAAGGCCAACAGCCACAAGAAGGCCGTCCCGGTCCCGAAGCGGATCGGCGACCCGTCGACGATCAAGCACGTCTTCCTGCTCGTCAAGGAGAACCGCACCTACGACCAGGTCCTCGGTGACCTGCCGCAGGGCAACGGAAACCCCGCGCTCACGCAGTTCGGCGAGAACGTCACGCCGAACCAGCACGCGCTGGCCCAGCAGTTCGGCCTGTACGACAACTTCTACGACATCGGCACCAACTCCGCCGAGGGCCACAACTGGCTGATGCAGTCCGACAACCCGGAGTACACCGAGTCGTCGGCCGGCGAGTACACCCGCAGCTACGACACCGAGGACGACGTCCTCGGCCACCAGAAGACCGGGTTCATCTGGACCGGAGCGCAGGCGGCCGGGAAGTCCGTGAAGGACTTCGGCGAGTTCCAGTCGTACGAGAGCAAGCCGGCCGGGGCGACCTGGCAGAACCTGTACTGCGACAGCAAGAACATGGCCGCGACCGGGGCCCAGACCGCCTACCCGATCAAGACGGGCTCGGCGATCCCCTCGCTCAACGACGTGTCCGTGCAGGGCTTCCCGCTGTTCGACCTCGACGTCCCGGACATCTACAAAGAGCAGATCTGGAAGCAGGACTTCGAGAAGAACGGCCCGGCGAACCTGAACATGTTCTGGTTCTCCGACGACCACACCGGCGGCCCCGCGAACGCCGCCGCCGAGGTCGCCGACAACGACCTCGCGGTCGGCCGCATGGTCGACGAGATCACCCACAGCAAGTACTGGAAGGACTCGGCGATCTTCGTCGTCGAGGACGACTCCCAGGCCGGCCTCGACCACGTCGACGGCCACCGCGCCCCGGTCCAGGTCATCAGCCCCTACGCCCAGCACGGCAAGGTCGACGACCACTACTACTCGCAGATCACCATGGTCCGCACCGTCGAGCAGATCCTCGGGGTGCACCCGATGAACCAGCTCGACAGCGCGGCCACCCCGATGTACGGGGCGTTCACCGGCAAGCCGGACGACACGCCCTTCACGGCGGTCCCGAACCGAACCTCGCTGACCCTCGGCGTGAACCCGCAGCCGGCCTGCGGCTCGGACACCCCGGCGGCCCAGAACCCCCAGGCGGCGGCCGCGCCGACGTCGGTCTCCGTCCCGGCGGCCGAGAAGACGGTCGCGGCACAGTGGCAGACATGGGCCTCGCACCAGCGGCTGACCGGCAAGAACGCGGTGCCGGACTACGCCAACCCCACCCAGATGAACCGTTACACCTGGTACCAGACCCACAACTGGACCAAGCCCTACCCCGGCGACAAGAAGATCTACGCGCCGAACGACGTGCCCGGTGCCTACCTCCCGTCCGCGGAGAACGACGGCTGAGCCAAGACCGCCCGCGCACGGGGACCCCGGCCCTCGCGGCCGGGGTCCCCGTGCGTTCTGCGGCGCGCCGCCGGGATACCCGGGCGCCGCGCGCCGGGCGGCCCCCGGTACGTCAAGCTGGCTGCGGAACGTACGAGGACAGGGAGACGTCATGACCGACAAGCTGACCGTGGGCGTGCTGGGCACCGGCATCATGGGCGCCGCGATGGCCCGCAACCTCCTGAAGGCCGGACACACCGTCCGCGCGTGGAACCGCACCCGCGCCAAGGCCGAACCGCTCGCCGCCGACGGCGCCCAGGTCACGGACACACCGGCCGAGGCCGTCGACGGCGCCGACGTCGTCCTGACCATGCTGTACGACGGCGCGACCGCCCTGGAGACCCTGCGCGAGGCCGCCGGATCGCTGCACCCCGGGGCCGTCTGGGCGCAGTCGACCACCGCGGGCCTCGACCAGATCCCCGCCCTGGCCGCGTTCGCCGCCGAGCACGGCCTGGTCTTCTACGACGCCCCGGTCCTCGGCACCCGCCAGCCCGCCGAGGCCGGACAGCTCACCGTCCTGGCCGCCGGGCCGCAGCAGGGCCGGCCGACCGTCACGCCCGTCTTCGACGCGATCGGCGCCCGCACGGTGTGGACCGGCGACGACGGGTCCACGGCCGCCGCGACCCGGCTCAAGCTGGTCGCCAACAGCTGGGTCCTCGCGGCCACGGCGGCCACCGGCGAGGTGGTCGCGCTGGCCCAGGCGCTCGGTGTGGACCCGCAGAGCTTCTTCGGCCTGATCGCGGGCGGCCCTCTCGACATGGGCTACCTGCGGGCCAAGGCCAACCTGATCCTCGACGGCCAGCTCACCCCGCCGTCGTTCGCGGTGGCCACCGCCGGGAAGGACGCCCGGCTGATCGTGGCCGCCGGCGCGAGCCACGGCGTGCGCCTGGACGTCGCCCAGGCGACCGCCGAACGCTTCGCCCGCGCCGCCGCCCAGGGGCACGCCGACGAGGACATGGCGGCCGCGTACTTCGCCAGCTTCGAGGACAAGTAGCGGGGCGGGCGCCCGCGACGGGCGCGGGCACCGGGGGCCGGGCCGACGTGACGGACCCGGTCCCTGAGGAGCACCCTGGAAGCAGCGATTCCGGAGGTGGTCCCGTGATGAACATGATGAAAACCGCTGTGGGATGGCATGTCGAGATGGAGTTCCTGGAGGACGACACGCACACACGCGCGGTGGCCCTGGTACGCCTGCCCGACGGCACCGAGGTACGGGCGCACGGCCACGCGAGCCGGCACGAGTCCGACAACAACCAGCCGAGAGTCGGCGAGGAGATCGCGGGCGCCCGCGCCCTGAACGAACTCGCCATGCAGCTGTTGTCCAAGGCGCACGGCGAGATCGACGCCCTGTCGGGGCGGCATTCGCACCCGATCAACGTGTGAGTGGTGCGCGCGGGCACGCGGTGCGCGCGGTGGTTACGACAGCGCCGTGCGCACCGCGCGTACCAGCGCCTGCGCCCGCGGGTCCGCCGTCACGCTCTTGCGGAAGCCGTTGGTGACGTAGCCGAAGGCGATACCCGACCCGGGGTCCGCGAAGGCGAGCGCGCCACCGCGGCCCGGGTGGCCGAAGGAGCCGGGGGAGAGCAGCGGGGACGCGCTGCCGTGCAGCATGTAGCCGAGCCCGAAGCGGGTGGCGACGACCAGCACCCGGTCGGGGCCGGCCGACTGCTCGCCGCGGGCCAGCTCCACGGTCTCCGGCGTGAACAGCCGTCGGCCGCCGTCGACGTCGCCGATCAGGGAGGCGTAGAAGCGGGCCAGGCCGTCGGCGGTGGCGATGCCGTTGGAGGCGGGCAGGGCGGCCGCGCGGTACGCGGGGTCGTTCTCGTCCGGGAGCGGGTCGATCGCGCCGAACGCCCGGCGGGTCAGCGAGCCGGGGTCGGCGTACGCCTCGGAGACGGCCCGCTTGGGCCGGGTCCGCAGCGCGCCCGCGCTCTCGGGTGCCGGCACCGGCCCGACGCGCCCCACGCGCGCCTGCTCCGCCTCCGGCAGCCCGAGCCACAGCCCGGCGCCGAGCGGTCCGGCGATCTCGTCCGCGATCCACTCGCCGACGGTCCGCCCGGTCACCCGCCGCACCAGTTCGCCGGTCAGCCAGCTGTACGTCTGCGCGTGGTAGCCGTGGTCGGTGCCCGGCTCCCACACCGGCGCCTGCGCCGCCACGGCGGCCGCGCCGAGGTCGGGGTCGGCGGCCTCCGCGGGCGTGAGCGGCCGGTCCAGCACCGGTACGCCCGCGGAGTGCGCGAGCAGCTGCCGCACCAGCGTCCGCTCCTTGCCGGCCGCCTTGTACTCCGGCCAGTGGTCGCCCACCGGCGCGTCCAGGTCCAGTTCGCCGCGCTGGTGCAGGAGCAGCAGGACGGCGGCGGCGACGCCCTTGGTCGCCGAGCGCACGATCTGGGCCGTGCCGTGCTCCCACGGGGTGTCACCGTCGACATCCCTGCTGCCGCCCCACAGGTCGACGACGCGGCGCCCGTCCCGGTACACGGCGACCGCGGCGCCCCGGTCCCCGAGCTGCTCGAAATTGGCCGCGAACGCGTCCCTGACCGGCTCGAAGCCCTCCGCCACAGTGCCGTGCACGTCCACGTCCGGATCCCTCCGCCTGCCCTCTTGCCGGTGACAGTGAGGGAAACAGGGCCGTGCGGCCCCGGATTCCTCGGTACGAACGTGGTGTGCGGCACGTGCCCGGGGTCAGCCGAGCACGATGGTCACCTCGATGTTCCCGCGCGTGGCGTTCGAGTACGGGCACACCTCGTGGGCGGCGTCCACCAGCTTCGCCGCGATGTCCGCGTCCAGCACCGGGAGCGAGACGCTGAGGGCGACGGCGAGGCCGTAGCCGCGCAGCTTGTTGGGGCCGATGCCGACCTTCGCGGCGACCGTGGAGCCGGTCAGGTCGTAGCCCGCGCGGTTGCCGACGAGGATCAGCGCGTTGTGGAAGCAGGCGCTGTAGCCCGCCGCGAACAGCTGCTCCGGGTTGGTGCCGTTGCCGTCCCCGCCCAGCTCCGGCGGCATTGCGACCTTGAGGTCGATCTGACCGTCCTGGCTGCTGACATACCCGTTCCGGCCGCCGTGCGCGGTGGCCTCTGCGACATACATGATCTTCGTCGGACGAGAGTCGACGGTGGCGCCTTCGATCACGGCGGGACCTCCCCCAGGGCGGAAACAGTGGTGGGCAACACAGGAGTGTGCAAGCACATCGTGCACAAGGTACCGACCGGTAGGAACCCCTGTGGCCACCAGGGGGTGAAAACCGTGGGTAACGGCTCTCGGCTGTCGCGGCCGCACGGCCATCGGGTCACGACGGCCGAAAGGCACCCGGCTACGACGGCCGCGAGGCCGCCCGGCCCGCCCGTTCCGCCAGGTCCCGCAGCTCCTCGCGCAGCCGGGCCACGTCGGACCCGTCGAGCCCCGTCGTCGTGAGCAGGGCGCCCGGGATGCGCGCCGCGCGCTCCCGCAGTTCCTCCGCGCGCCCGGTGCATCCGACGAGCACCGAGCGCTCGTCCTGCTCCGAGCGCTCCCTGCGTACCAGGCCCGCCCCCTCCAGCCGCTTCAGCAGCGGCGACACCGTGCCGTAGTCGAGCCGGAGCGCCTCCGCCAGCTCCTTCACCGTGGTCTCGCCCCGCTCCCACAGGACGAGCAGCACGAGGTACTGCGGGTAGGTGAGCCCGAGTTCGTCGAGGAGCGGCCGGTAGGCGGCGGTCACGGCGCGCTGTGCCGCGTACAGCGCGAAGCACAGCTGGTCGTCCAGCCGCGGCGGCCCCGCGGGGGTCCCGGCGTCCTCTTGATGCGTCACGCGCCCATTGTCACGGACGCGGGACGAACCCGAAGGGAAGTTCGAGACGGTGGGCGCGCATCAGGGCCTCGTCGGCGAGGAGGTCGGCGGTGGGCCCGTCGGCGGCGATCGTGCCGTTGCTGAGCACCAGGGAGCGCGGGCACAGCTCCAGGGCGTACGGCAGGTCGTGGGTGACCATCAGGACCGTCACGTCCAGGGCGCGCAGGACGTCGGCGAGTTCGCGCCGGGAGGCCGGGTCGAGGTTGGAGGAGGGCTCGTCCAGGACGAGGATCTCCGGCTCCATGGCGAGGACGGTCGCCACCGCCACCCGGCGGCGCTGCCCGAAGGACAGGTGGTGCGGCGGGCGTTCGGCGAAGCCGGCCATGCCGACCTGTTCCAGGGCGGCACGCACGCGTGCCTCCAGCGCCGCGCCCTTCAGTCCGGCCGCCGCCGGTCCGAACGCCACGTCCTCGCGGACCGTCGGCATGAACAGCTGGTCGTCCGGGTCCTGGAAGACGATGCCGACCCGCCGTCTGATCTCCGCCATGTGCCGCTTGCCGACGGGCAGTCCGGCCACCGTCACCGTGCCGGCGCCGCCGTCCAGGATGCCGTTGAGGTGCAGCACCAGGGTGGTCTTCCCGGCGCCGTTCGGTCCGAGCAGCGCGACCCGTTCACCGCGCGCGATCGAGAAGTCCACGCCGAACAGGGCCTGGTGCCCGTCGGGGTAGGCGTAGGCGAGGCCGGAGACCTCCAGGGAAGCCGGAGCAGGGGTCACAGGGCCCATCCCAACAGGCAGACGACGAGAGCGGACAGCGGCAGCGCGAGGGCGTACGACCACTCGGCCCGGGAGGCGGTCACCTCGTCGACGACCGGCATCGAACCGGCGTACCCCCGGCTCACCATGGCGAGGTGGACGCGTTCCCCGCGTTCGTAGGAGCGGATGAACAGCGCGCCCGCGGACTTCGCGAGCACGCCCCAGTGGCGCACGCCCCGCGCCTCGAAGCCGCGCGAGCGGCGGGCGATCCGCATCCGGCGCATCTCGTCGGTGATGACGTCGCCGTAGCGGATCATGAAGGAGGCGATCTGGACCAGCAGGGGCGGCAGCTTCAGCCGCTCCAGGCCGAGGAGCAGATCGCGCAGCTCCGTGGTGGCCGCGAGGAGGACGGAGGCCGCGACGCCCAGCGTGCCTTTGACCAGAACGTTCCAGGCGCCCCAGAGGCCGTTCACGCTGAGCGAGAGGCCCAGCACGTCGGTCCGTCCGCCCTCCGCGACGAACGGCATCAGCACCGCGAAGGCCACGAACGGCACCTCGATCAGCAGCCGCCTCAGCAGGAAACCGGCGGGCACGCGCGCGTGCCGCGCGACGACCGCGAGCAGCACGGCGTACAGCGCGAACGCCCACATCGCCGTGCGCGGGGTCGAGACCACGACGACCACGAAGGCGACGGCGGCGGCGAGCTTGGTGTGCGGCGGCAGCACGTGCACGCGTGAGTGCGCGTGCCGGTAGAGCCGGTGCGCGTGCCCTGCACCCACCTCAGCGCACCTCCGAAGGCGTGCCGGTACGGCGCCTGCGCACCGCCCAGAACACCGCGCTGCCCGCGACCACGGTCGTACCGACCCCGATCACGCCCGCGAGGCCGCCGGAGAGCCGGGCGTCGGAGACGTCCTCGACGCCGTAGTCGGCGAGCGGGGAGCCGGCCGAGGCGTGCTCCCTGGTCTTGGAGTCGATGCCGTGGTCGTGGGCGACCTTCTCCAGGCCGTCGGGGCTGGCGGAGGCGTAGTAGCTGACGAACCCGCCGAGCACCAGGGAGGCCGCCAGGCCGCTGATCCACAGCCCGCGGCGGGAGGTGCGCGCCGCCGCGGGCGCGGTCGGCTCCGGCGCGTCCACCAGCTCGCCGTGCACGCGCAACTTCAGCCCCTGCCGCAGGCCGCGCGCTCCGTACACCAGGTCGGGACGTACGGCGATCACCGCGCCCACCGTGAGTGCGGTGATCGCGGCCTCGCCGACGCCGATGAGGACGTGCACGCCGATCATCGCGCCGGCCACCTTGCCGATGGCGACGTCGGTGGTGCCGCCGACCGCGTAGAGCAGGGTGAAGGCGCCGGCCGCGGCGGGTACGGAGAGCAGGGCGGCGACGAAGGCGGCGCCGGTCACCGAGCGCCGGCCGCGGGGGAGGGCCTTCACCAGGCCGCGGAAGACGGCGTACGCGACCACGGTGGTCACGACCGCCATGTCGGTGATGTTGACGCCGAGCGCGGTCAGCCCGCCGTCCGCGAACAGGATGCCCTGCATGAGGAGGACCACGGACACGCACAGGACACCCGTGCATGGGCCGACGAGTATCGCGGCGAGCGCCCCGCCCAGCAGATGGCCGCTCGTTCCGGCCGCCACGGGGAAGTTGAGCATCTGTACGGCGAAGATGAACGCCGCCACCAGGCCGGCCAGCGGCGCGGTGCGCTCGTCGAGTTCACGGCGGGCCCCGCGCAGGCTGACCGCCAGGGCGCCGGCCGCGGTCACGGCGGTGGCCGCGGAGGTGGGGGCGTCGATGAATCCGTCAGGTACGTGCACGGTCCGATTTTAGGGTCCTATTGCGAAGCTTTTGCAAGAGAGAGAAGGTCGTCACATGCGGAGTCGACGGCGGCGGGCGGCGACCTCCGCAAGCGCATCACGGAAAATGTGCGACATTGGATAACGAAGCGGATGCACAGCTTTCGCACAGGTCACGGAGCGTAAAGGGCAGTCCGATGTCTGTAGTCGAACAGTATGCGCGAGCCCACATCGTCACGGACGAAGACGCGCGAGACGATCCGGGCGCGGTGCCCGTCGTCCTGCGCTACGACCCCGACGCCGATCCGAGGACGGTACACATCGGTCTGCCCGGCACGGACGAGTGGACGTTCTCGCGCTCGCTGCTGGAACAGGGCCTCAGGGCCCCGGCGGAGAGCGGCGACGTACGGGTCTGGCCGCTGGGGCGGGTCCAGGCCGTGGTGGAGTTCCACTCCGACCACGGCACGTCGGTGGTGCAGTTCGAGTCGAAGGCGCTGCTGCGCTTCCTCAGGCGCACCTACATGGCGACCCCGGTGGCCGGCTGACCGATGCCGTCGGGGCGATCAGCCGGTGCCGTCGGGGCGCTCAGAGGGACGCGCCCAGCTTCAGCAGTGCCGCGACGATCGGCCCCGCCGTGTCGCCGCCGTGGCCGCCCGCCTGGACCACGCCCGCGGCGGCGAAGTCGCCGCAGTAGGCGGTGAACCAGCCGTTCGGCTTCTTCTGGCCGTCCACCTCCGCCGAGCCCGTCTTGGCGCCGCAGCTCGAACTCAGGCCCGACATCGCCTTGGCCGCCGTGCCGTAGCCCGCCGTGTACTGCATGACCTCCTTCAGCTGCGCCTGCGTCTTCGAGGACATGGTGCGCGAGGCCTTGGCGAGCGTCCGTTGGTCGACGCTCGGGTCGACCAGGTACGGCTGGTGGAAGGAGCCGGTGTCCACCGTGGCCGAGACCGAAGCCATGTTCAGCGGGTTCATGCGCACCCCGCCCTGCCCGATCAGCGAGGCGCCCATCTGCGCGCCGCTCTGCACCGGCACGGAGCCGTCGAAGGTCGGGACGCCGATCGCCCAGTTGTTCATGCCGAGGCCGTAGACCTGCTGCGCCTCCGTCGTCAGGTCGCCGTTGGAGAGCTTGGGCGCGAAATCGATGAAGGCGTTGTTGCAGGAGGCGCCGAAGCTCAGCTTGAACGTGCCCTGCTTGATCTCGGAGTCGTCGTCGTTGTGGAACGTCCACCCGGCGAGCTTGTACGTCTTCGGGCAGGGGTGCGAGGCGTCGGGGGTGATCAGCCCCTTCTCGAACAGCATGGTCGACGTGACGATCTTCATCGTGGAGCCGGGCGCCAGGGAGCCCTGCAAGGCGACGTCGAATCCGTGGCTGGAGTTGGCGACGGCCAGGACCTCGCCGGTCGACGGGCGCATCATCACGACCGAGGCGTTCTTCTGCGTGGTGACCTGCCTCTCGGCGGCCGCCTGGAGGGTCGGGCTGAGCGTGGTCCTCACGGTGCCCGGTGTGCCCTTGCTGAACTCCAGGAGCGTCTTGTCGGACAGCTTCGCCTTCTCGGACGCCGCGCCGCGCACCACGCGCAGTTCGACGCCCGCCTTGCCGCCGGCCTTCTTGCCGAACTTCTCCCGCAGCCCGTCGAGCACCGAGCCCAGTGACGGGTACTTGGCGGTGGTGATCTCCCCGCCGTCCCGGTCCAGCGCCTTGATCGGCGGGGTGCCGGACTCGCCGGTGACCAGGGTGTCGCCGTCCGCGAGGTCCGGGTGGACGACCGCGGCGTGCCAGTTCACCACCGGTTTGCCGTCACTGGTCCGCCGGATCACGGTGAACGCGGAGTCGTACGACAGCGGCTTGCTGACGCCCTTGTACGACACCGTCGCCTTCACGGAGAACGGGACCTTGGCGCCGGTACGGGTGCCCTCGGTGAGGGTGACGCCCGTGACGTGGGCGTCCTTGGCGTAGCCGGTGAGGAGTTTGACGCACGCCTTGCTGTCGTCGGTGACGGCGGCGGCCTGCGTGACCTTGCCCTGCTGCCAGGACGACAGGAAGGTGCGCGCCGTCGTCTGCACCTCGGTGGCCGAGAGCGGGCCGGTCTTGACGGCCTTGTGGTCGGCCGTCCTCGCCGTCGACGCGTCGGCGGACCCGCCGTCGTAGAGCGCGTAGAGGCCGAAGCCCACGCCGCCGACGACGACGGCGATCACCCCGCCGATGACGGCGGGTCTGTGCTTCCGTCGCTCGGCGACGCGCCTTCTCTTGCCCACTGGTCAGTTCCTCCGCGCATTCCCCAGGGTCCCCGCCGCCCCGTAGCCCTCACGCTCCCCAACGACGGCACCAGCCTAGAGTCCCGGCCTGTGGGAGTGACGTCAGCCACCGATCCGTAGCACGCTTGCGACAATAGGACCGGCAGCGTCTATGCCGTGGCCGCCGTCCTGGGTCATGGCCGCGGCCGCGACGTCGTCGCGGTAGCCGGCGAACCAGCTGTTCGACTTGGACTGGCCGTCGACCTCCGCCGAACCCGTCTTGGCGCCGATGCTGCCGCTCAGCCCGCGCATCACCCCGGCCGCGGTGCCGCTGGTCGCGGTGCGGTTCATCATGGCGCGCAGCTGACCGACCGTGGCGGGGGAGAGGCCCTTCGCGGTGGCCAGTTCACGGCCGTCCAGCTTCCGCGAGACGAGCACCGGCTGCCGGAAGGTTCCCGTCATCGCGGTCGCCGCGACCGACGCCATGTTCAGCGGTGACATCTGCACCTGGCCCTGGCCGATCAGGTTGGCCGCGGTGTCCGGGCCGCCGGAGGCGGGGACCCGGCCGTCGAAGCTCGGGATGCCCACCTTCCAGTTGTTCTTGCCGAGCCCGAACCGGTCCTCGGCCTCCTTGGTGAGCGAGTCGACCTGGACCGAGTCCGCGTACTTCACGAACGCCGTGTTGCAGGAGCGCGCGAAGCTGTCCGAGAGGGTGGCCTTCTCGTCCGGCTGGAGTCCCTTGAGGTTGCTGAAGGTCTGGCTCTGCCAGGTCGCGGTCGGCGGGCAGGGCGCCGGGCCGCTCGCCGTCGTCAGCCCCGTGTCGATGAGGGTGGCCGCGCTGATGATCTTCATGGTGGAGCCGGGCGCCAGCTCCCCGAGGAAGGCCGCGTTGAAGCCGTCCTCGCGGTGGTTGGCGACCGCCAGCACCTCGCCGGTGCTGGGCTTGACGGCCACCACCGACGACTCGGCGTACTTCGTCACCGCGGTCTCGGCGGCGGCCTGCACGCGCGCGTCGAGCGTCGTGCGCAGCTTGCCCGCCCTGCCCTCCTCGAGGGTCAGCAGGGTGGTGTCGGCGGACTCCTGCGACGCGTGCTGGATGACCAGCTCCACGCCCGGGGTGCCGCCGGCCTTGTCGCCGTAGCGGCTGCGCAGCTCGTCCAGGATCGGACCCAGGGACGGGTACTTGTCCTTCGTGAGGACCACGCCGTTGCGGTCCACGGCCTCGATGGGCGGGCTGGCCGCCTCGCCGGTGGACAGGGTGTCGCCGCGCTTCAGCTCCGGGTGGACCACCGACGGGGCCCAGTCGACCAGCGCGCGGTGCGTGGTCTCGCCGCGCACGACGGTCAGACGGCTTCTGTAGGCGAGCGGCTTGGACTGCCCGCCGTAGGACACGGTCGCCTTCACGCTGTACGGCACGGTGGCGCCGGTCGCCTTGCCGGGCGTGATGTGCACGTCCTTGATGTGCGCCACGTCGCTGAAGGAGGTGAGCACGGGTTCGGCGTCGGCGGCGTCGTTCGTGAGCGACGCGGCGGTCGCCGCCTGGCCCTTCTCCCAGGCCGCGAAGAACTTCTGCGTGGCGTCCTTGATCTCGTCCTTGGTCGGCGGCCCCGTCCGCACGGTCGGCGTGCTGTCACCGCGCAACGTCGACAGAACGTTGTAGGCGCCGTACCCGCCCCCGCCCAGCACGGCTGCGCAGACGCCGCCGATCAGGGCGCCCTTGACCCCCTTGCGCATGATGCGAAAGTCCCTCCCCGTGAGCTTTTGCGCGTTTTGTGAACGCGTTCAAAAGCTGGTTGTGACCCGCACTGTAGGTCGTTGTGGGGCCGGTGTGACAGACGTTGACCGATTGTTGGCCGAACTGTTGGCCGAACGGAGATCAGGGATGTGGCTCACACCCAGGTATCGAGCCACATACGTGAACGCCAGGAGTCGATCGGGATCGCCGTGCCCGTGTACAGGGGCCAGAAGTAGATGAAGTTCCAGACGATCAGCAGCACCAGGACGCCCGCACTCGACGCGCCGACCAGCCGGCGGGTGTCACTGGAGCCCGGCGGACCGATGATCGCGCCGATCATCATCGCCACCGCGAGACACAGGAACGGCACGAAGACGACGGCGTAGAAGAGGAAGATCGTGCGTTCCTGGTACATGAACCAGGGCAGGTAACCGGCCGCGATGCCGCACGCGATGGCGCCGGCCCGCCAGTCGCGGCGGAACGCCCACCGCCACAGGACGTAGACGATCGCGAAGCAGGCCGCCCACCACAGCAGCGGCGTGCCGATCGCGAGCACCTCGCGGGCGCACTTCTGGCCGGCGTCCGACGGGCAGCCGTCCACCCCGGGGGACGGCGACTCGTAGTAGTACGACACCGGGCGGCCCAGCACCAGCCAGGACCACGGGTTCGACATGTACGTGTGCGGCGAGGACAGGCCGATGTGGAAGAGGTAGACCTCGTGCTCGTAGTGCCACAGACTGCGCAGCCAGTCCGGCAGGAACGTCCAGTTCCCGCCCTTGCCCGCGGTGGCCGCCCAGTTGCGGAAGTAGCCGCCGCTGCCGTCGGTGGGGGAGAGGATCCAGCCGATCCAGGAGGTCAGGTAGACGGCCACGGCGACCGTGCCCATCATCACCCAGGAGACGACCGACTCGACCAGCAACGGGGCGTTCCACCCCTTGGCACCTGCCACCTTGCGGGCGCCGCGGTCCCACAGGGCGGTCAGCACGATGAACGCCACCAGGAAGTACAGCCCGTTCCACTTGGTGCCGATGGCCAACCCCATCAGCAGGGCCGCCGCCCAGCGCCAGGGGCGCCACCCCAGCCAGGTGGTGTTCGCGACGTACGCGTTCGGCCGGACCCGCCCGTCCGCGTCCACCGGCAGCGCGGCCGCGAGCTTCGCCCGCGCCCTGTCCCGGTCGATGAGCAGGCAGCCGAACGCGGCCAGCACGAAGAACATCAGCACCCCGTCGAGCAGCGAGGTGCGGCTCATCACGAAGTGCAGACCGTCCACCGCCATCAGCGCGCCCGCCAGGCAGCCCAGGAAGGTGGACCGGAACATCCGGCGCCCGATCCGGCACAGCAGCAGCACGCTCAGCGTGCCGAGCAGCGCCGTCATGAACCGCCAGCCGAACGGGTTGAAGCCGAAGACCAGCTCCCCGAGCCCGATGACGTACTTGCCGACCGGCGGGTGCACGACGTAGGCCGCGTCCACCGGGATGCCGACGTGACCGGCCTTCTGCAGGATCAGGTCGTTGGCGTTCTTGTCCCAGTTGACCTCGAAACCGCGGTGGACGAGCGCCCACGCGTCCTTGGCGTAGTACGTCTCGTCGAATATCACCGCCTTCGGGCTGCCCAGGTTCCAGAACCGCAGCAGGCCCGCCATCAGCGTCACCAGCAGCGGACCGACCCAGCCCGACCAGCGGGTGATCCGCTTGGCGAGCACCGGGGGCACTCCCAGGGCGAGCCACAGCCGGGGGTTGGGCTCCGCGTACGGCGGCACCAGGCGGTCGACGACACCGGCGTGCGCGCCGGAGCCGGTGGCGCCTCTGTCACCGGGGGTGCGCGCCGTGTGCGCCGGGTAGCCGAACCGGTGCAGCCGCTGCTGCCACGTCGGCCGCTCGTCGAGCACTGCCTGGCCCTGCCGGGTGTCCGAGGAGGACGCGGTACTGGTCACCGCGCCATCGTAGGGAACCGTTCTGTGTGAGTCCCGTGCAATGGGGCTTCGCGGTGGGTTCCTTTGCGTTCACGGCCGCCGGGGCCCGCCGGGGACGGCGCTGTCGGTGGCGGCTGCGAGGATGGAGGTGTGACTGGAACCCTTGTCCTCGCAGGCACCCCCATCGGCGACGTCGCGGACGCCCCGCCCCGGCTCGCCGCGGAGCTGACCGGCGCCGACGTGATCGCGGCCGAGGACACGCGGCGGCTGCGGTGGCTCACCCAGGCGCTGGGGGTGACGCCCAAGGGGCGCGTGGTGTCGTACTTCGAGGGCAACGAGGCCGCCCGCACACCGGAGCTGGTCGAGGAACTCGTCGGCGGCGCGCGCGTGCTGCTCGTGACCGACGCGGGGATGCCGTCCGTCTCGGACCCCGGCTACCGGCTGGTCGCGGCCGCCGTGGAGAAGGAGATCCGGGTCACGGCCGTACCGGGGCCGTCCGCCGTGCTCACCGCGCTCGCGCTGTCCGGACTGCCCGTCGACCGGTTCTGCTTCGAGGGGTTCCTGCCGCGCAAGGCGGGCGAGCGCCGCTCGCGGCTCCAGGAGGTCGCCGAGGAGCGCCGCACCCTCGTCTACTTCGAGGCCCCGCACCGCCTCGACGACACCCTCGCCGCCATGGCCGAGGTCTTCGGCGCCGAGCGGCGGGCCGCCGTCTGCCGCGAGCTGACCAAGACGTACGAGGAGGTGCGGCGCGGGCCGCTGGCCGAGTTGGCGGTGTGGGCCGCCGAGGGGGTGCGCGGCGAGATCACCGTCGTCGTCGAGGGCGCGCCCGAGCGGGGGCCGGAGGAACTCGACGCGGAGGAGCTGGTGCGCCGGGTGCGGGTGCGGGAGGAGGCCGGGGAGCGGCGCAAGGAGGCGATCGCGGCGGTGGCGGTGGCGGCGGGGGTTCCCAAGCGGGTGGTGTTCGACGCCGTGGTGGCGGCGAAGCGCTCCGCCGAGTGAGAGCCGGGGTTTTCCGGGAGCGCCGTCCTGGTTGCTCCCGCGCAGCGGTCCGCGGGTCGTGGACGGCTGGTCGCGCAGTTCCCCACGCCCCTTCGGGGCAGCTCGGGCCGGGGTTTCGAAGGGGGCGCGCCGTGGTCTCCGAGCGGGTCGCTTCTCTGCTGAGCGTGCGCCCCTGACCTGCGGTGATGTGTCCTCTGAGCGGGGTGCTTCTCCTCTGAGCGCGCGCCCCACGGGACGGTAAAGCGGAGGCGGGAAACGCAAAGCCCAGCCCTCCGCGGTGAGGCCCGTTTGGCAAGCCGGCGCCAAATCGCCTCCAACACTCGGCAGGCCTGTCGCATTCGCGGAGGTGAAGGCGTCCACTGGTCGTGAGGGACGCACCCGTCCCTCACCCCCAGGGGATTCCGGGGGGAATCCCCGTGGTGGGGGTGCGTGCTTGTCCAAGCGGACAAGAGGAGCTGGCATGAGTGAGATCGCAGGGCAGACCGGCCTCCACGGTGCGGCCACAGCCGTCGTCCACGAGTCGTATTCCTTCGCCTGCATGCGATGCGGGCACGGCTGGGAGCAGTCGTACGAGATACAGCACCACACCGACGCCGACAACCACGAGTTCGTCAGGTACGTGGCCGACGGCCGGGTCGTCCCGTCGCCGCTGAGCAGGCCCTCGTGCCAGAACTGCGACGGCCAGGTCCTGCGGATCATGCGCGCGGGGCAGGTCTCGTCGGTGCGGAACGCCGCGCAGCGCTCGCACCAGCCGACGGGGCAGGTCCGTCCCGCGGGGCAGACCGGTGCGGAGAGCGGGCCGGCCGAGGCGGCGGAGACCTCCGCGGAGGTCGGGCAGCCGCACCACTGGCACCTGTCGGATCTCCTGCATCCCTTCCAGCGCAAGGCGAGCTGACCCGGGCGCGGGACCGGCGGGCATGCCCCTTTCGTAGGATCGGGGCATGCCTTCGAACGCCTCCGGTACGGCCTCCCGTACGGCCGACAAGAACGCGGCGCCGCCGCTCCCGGAACCTCTCCGGGTGCCCGTCGCCGACTCCCACACGCACCTCGACATGCAGTCCGGCACGGTCGAGGAGGGCCTCGCGAAGGCCGCGTCGGTGGGCGTCACGACCGTCGTCCAGGTCGGCTGCGACATCAAGGGCTCCCGGTGGGCGGCCGACACCGCCGCCGCGCACGCGAATGTCCACGCGACCGTCGCCCTGCACCCCAACGAGGCCCCGCGCATCGTGCACGGGGATCCCGACGGCTGGTCCCGGCAGGGGGCGCGCGCCGGGGGCGGGGACGCGGCGCTGGACGAGGCGCTCGCCGAGATCGACCGGCTGGCCGGGCTGCCCCAGGTGAAGGGCGTCGGCGAGACCGGCCTCGACTACTTCAGGACCGGGCCCGAGGGCAAGGCCGCCCAGGAGCGCTCCTTCCGCGCCCACATCGAGATCGCCAAGCGGCACGGCAAGGCCCTCGTCATCCACGACCGCGACGCCCACGCCGACGTCCTGCGCGTCCTCAAGGAGGAGGGCGCCCCCGAGCGGACCGTGTTCCACTGCTACTCCGGGGACGCCGTGATGGCCGAGGAGTGCGCCCGCGAGGGCTACTTCATGTCCTTCGCCGGCAACGTCACCTTCAAGAACGCCCAGAACCTGCGGGACGCGGTGGCGGTGGCCCCCCTGGAACTGCTCCTGGTGGAGACCGACGCGCCCTTCCTGACCCCCGCCCCGTACCGCGGACGGCCCAACGCCCCGTATCTCATTCCGGTCACGGTGCGCGCGATGGCCGCCGTCCGCGGCATCGACGAGGACGCGCTGGCGACGGCCCTGTGCGCGAACACGGCCCGCGCTTTCGACTACTGAGCGTATATAGATCGTAACTGCCGTATAACGTTCGCCGGGGCGCACCTGTGGTTCGCACGCGACCGTGAGTAGTCGTGCCGCTTTGGAGAGTGACGGACGCTCCGCTAGGTTCTGGGGGCCCGATCCGGACCCCTCTGGCCCTCTGGAGCGTGTCGGCGTGAGCACATCGCAATACGAGACGTCTGGGGCGTACGACCCCTACGGCGCGCCCGGAGCGCACGGCGCGCAGGAGATGCACGAGACGCGCGAGATGCACGGCGTGCACGACGGCGGGGCGCCGGCGTACGGCACGGCGTACGGCGGCGACACGTACCAGCCGGCGTACGAGGCCGCCGCGCAAGCCGCACAAGCTGTACAGGCCGCACAGGCCGCACAGGCCGCGCAGGCCGCGCAGGCCGCGCAGGCCGCGCAGGCGTACGCCGGGGAACAGATGCTGCCGCGGCAGGACGAGCGCGGGGCGGTGGCGGAGGCGCAGGCGGCGGGTGAGGCGCGGGAGGCGGGTGAGCGCGTCGGCGCGGGGCGACGCGCCGCACGCCGGCGCAAGGCGCGCTACTCCAGGCGCCCCGAGTCCGCCGTGCGCCGGCTGCTGCCGCAGGCGCTCGTCGTCGCGTTCCTCGCGGGCGGCACCACCGCGTTCCTCGCCAAGGACAAGGCGATCGAGCTGACCGTGGACGGCAAGCCGCGCACCCTGCACACGTTCGCCGACGACGTGACCGGGCTGCTGGCCGAGGAGGGCGTACCGGTCGGCGCGCACGACGTGGTCGCCCCCGCCCCCGGTACCGCCCTGGCCAGCGGCGACGAGGTCGCGGTGCGCTACGGCCGCCCAGTACGGCTCACGCTGGACGGCGAGCGGCGCGAGGTGTGGACGACGGCGCGCACGGTGGACGGGGCGCTCAGGCAGCTCGGGGTGCGGGCCGAGGGCGCGTACCTGTCCGCCTCGCGCTCCCAGAACATCGGCCGCGCCGGGCTCGCGCTCGACGTCCGCACCGAACGCACGGTCACGATCCTGGCGGACGGCCGGACCCGGACCATCCGCACCAACGCCGCGACCGTCGGCGAGGCCGTCGAGGAGGCCGGGATCACCCTGCATGGCCAGGACACCACCTCCGTCTCCCAGGCCGGCTTCCCGCGCGACGGGCAGACCGTGACCGTGCTGCGCGTCACCGGCAGCAAGGAGGTCCGCGAGGAGACCATCCCGTTCCAGGTGCGGCGGACGGCGGACCCGACGCTGTTCAAGGGCACCGAGGTGGTGGAGCGGGCCGGGCGGCCGGGGCTGCGCCGTGTGACCTATTACCTGCGCTCCGTCAACGGTGTCCGGCAGAAGCCGCACCGCGAGACGTCCGAGGTGGTCCGGGAGGCGCGCACCCAGCTGGTCAAGGTGGGGACCAAGCCGCACCCCGACTCCGTGGCCGGCGCCGACGGCCTGAACTGGCACGGTCTCGCCGTCTGCGAGTCCGGCGGCCGCGCGCACGCCGTGGACCCGTCCGGGACGTACGGCGGTCTGTACCAGTTCGACACCCACACCTGGCACAGCCTCGGCGGCAACGGCCGCCCGCAGGACGCCTCGGCGGAGGAACAGACGTTCCGCGCGAAGAAGCTCTACGTGAGCCGCGGCTCCACGCCCTGGCCGCACTGCGGGGCGCGGCTGCACAAGTGACCGCCGGAAGCCGCCGCACGGGCGACCGGCCGGAGGCGATCGCGGCGGCCCGTACCCTTGTCCCGTGAGCAGCCCCACCCCCGACGCCCTCCTCGGCCCCGCCGACATCCGTGAGCTGGCGGCAGCGCTCGGTGTCCGCCCCACCAAGCAGCGCGGCCAGAACTTCGTGATCGACGCCAACACGGTCCGCCGTATCGTCCGCACCGCCGGGGTCCGCCCGGACGACGTCGTCGTGGAGGTCGGCCCGGGGCTCGGGTCCCTCACGCTCGCGCTCCTGGAGGTCGCCGACCGGGTCACCGCCGTCGAGATCGACGACGTGCTGGCCGGCGCCCTGCCCGCGACGGTCGCGGCGCGCATGCCGGCGCGGGCGGACCGGTTCGCGCTGGTCCACTCCGACGCGATGCACGTCACCGAGCTGCCGGGACCGCCGCCGACCGCCCTCGTCGCGAACCTCCCCTACAACGTCGCCGTCCCCGTCCTGCTCCACGTGCTCGACACGTTCCCGAGCATCGAGCGGACGCTGGTCATGGTGCAGTCCGAGGTCGCCGACCGGCTCGCCGCCGGACCCGGCAACAAGGTGTACGGCGTGCCGTCCGTCAAGGCCAACTGGTACGCCGAGGTCAAGCGCGCCGGCGCCATCGGGCGCAACGTCTTCTGGCCCGCGCCCAACGTCGACAGCGGGCTCGTCTCGCTCGTCCGGCGCGCGGAGCCGCTGAAGACGACGGCCTCGAAGCGGGAGGTCTTCGCGGTCGTCGACGCGGCGTTCGCGCAGCGCCGCAAGACCCTGCGGGCGGCGCTCGCCGGCTGGGCCGGGTCCCCGGCGGCCGCCGAGGCGGCACTGGTCGCGGCCGGGGTCTCGCCGCAGGCCCGCGGCGAGGCGCTGACGGTCGAGGAGTTCGTGCGGATCGCAGAGCACAAGGAGTCCAGCCAGTGAGCGTCACGGTACGCGTCCCCGCCAAGGTCAACGTCCAGCTCGCGGTGGGCGCCGCGCGCCCCGACGGCTTCCACGACCTGGCCAACGTCTTCCTCGCCGTCGGCCTCTACGACGAGGTCACGGTCACGCCCGCCGACGAGCTGACCGTCACCTGCGAGGGCCCGGACGCCGCCGAGGTCCCCCTCGACCGCACGAACCTCGCGGCGCGCGCGGCGCTCGCACTCGCCGAGCGCCGGGGCATCGAACCCGCCGTGCACATCCACATCGCCAAGGACATCCCGGTCGCCGGCGGCATGGCCGGGGGGAGCGCGGACGGGGCGGGCGCGCTGCTCGCGTGCGACGAGCTCTGGCAGGCGGGCGCCTCCCGTACCGAACTCCTCGCCATCTGCGCCGAACTCGGCAGCGACGTGCCGTTCAGCCTGGTCGGCGGCGCCGCCCTCGGTATCGGACGGGGCGAGCGGCTGACCGTGCTGGAGACCGGCGGCACCTTCCACTGGGTGTTCGCGATGGCGGAGCGGGGCCTGTCGACGCCGGCCGTCTTCCGCGAGTTCGACCGCCTGGCGCAGGGGCGGGACATCCCGGAGCCGGTGGCCTCGCCGGACCTGCTCCAGGCGCTGGCGAAGGGGGACGCGGACGCGCTGGCCGCCGCCGTCTCCAACGACCTCCAGCCCGCCGCGCTCTCCCTCTTCCCGGAGCTCGCGGACACCCTCGACGCGGGGCGCGGGGCCGGAGCGCTCGCCGCCCTCGTCTCGGGCTCCGGGCCCACGACGGCCTTCCTCGCCCGCCACCCGGAGTCGGCCACCAAGATCGCCGACGCCCTGCGCACCTCCGGCACCTGCCACACGGTCCGCACGGCGACGGCCCCCGCACCGGGCGCCACGGTGATCCCTGGGGTGTAAGCAAGCGCCCCGAAGGGTCACTGGGGGTCCCCCCCGGCCGAAGGCTGGGGACGAACTGCGCGACCAGCCACGACGGCGCAGCAGCCGGCGGCCGGCGTGTGGCGGCACTTCCCGCGGCGCGCGCAGGCTCCGCTGCCTCGGCCGCTCCCACAGCGGCCGAAGGATCACGGCTGACCTCCGACTACCCTGGATGGGCGATCCATCCCCCGTGCGCAGGAGTGAAATGGCCGTCAACCTGGTCAATGTCGAGAACGTCAGCAAGGTCTACGGCACCCGTGCCCTGCTGGACGGCGTCTCGCTCGGCGTGTCGGAGGGGGACCGCATCGGCGTGGTGGGCCGCAACGGCGACGGCAAGACCACCCTGATCCGGATGCTCGCCAAGCTGGAGGAGGCCGACACCGGCCGGGTCACGCACTCCGGCGGGCTGCGGCTCGGCGTCCTCACCCAGCACGACTCCCTGGACCCGGCCGCGACCGTCCGGCACGAGGTCATCGGCGACATGGCCGACCACGAGTGGGCAGGCAACGCCAAGGTCCGGGACGTCCTGACCGGTCTCTTCGGCGGGCTCGACCTGCCGGGCTTCCCCAAGGGCCTGGACACCGTCATCGGGCCGCTGTCCGGCGGTGAGCGGCGGCGTATCGCGCTCGCCAAGCTGCTCATCGAGGAGCAGGACCTCCTCGTGCTCGACGAGCCGACGAACCATCTCGACGTCGAGGGCATCGCCTGGCTCGCCCGGCACCTGAGCACGCGCCGCTCGGCGCTGGTCTGCGTCACCCACGACCGCTGGTTCCTCGACCAGGTCTGCACCCGCATGTGGGACGTGCAGCGCGGCGACGTCTACGAGTACGAGGGCGGCTACTCGGACTACGTCTTCGCCCGTGCGGAGCGCGAGCGGATCGCGGCCACCGAGGAGACCAAGCGGCAGAACCTCGTCCGCAAGGAGCTGGCGTGGCTGCGCCGGGGAGCCCCCGCCCGGACCTCCAAGCCTCGTTTCCGGGTCGAGGCCGCCAACGAGCTGATCGCCGACGTGCCGCCGCCGCGGGACACCTCCGAGCTGATGAAGTTCGCCTCCTCCCGGCTCGGCAAGACGGTGTTCGACCTGGAGGACGTGACCGTCCAGGCCGGTCCCAAGGTGCTGCTCAAGCACGTCACCTGGCAGCTCGGCCCCGGCGACCGCATCGGCCTGGTCGGCGTCAACGGCGCCGGCAAGACCTCGCTGCTGCGCGCCATGGCCGAGGCCGCCCGGACGGAGGGCGAGACGCAGCCGGCGGGCGGCCGGATCGCCGTCGGCAAGACCGTGAAGCTGGCCTACCTCTCCCAGGAGGTCGCCGAACTGAACCCGAACACGCGGGTCCTGGAGGCGGTCCAGCAGGTGCGCGAGCGCGTCGACCTCGGCAAGGGGCGTGAGATGACCGCCGGGCAGCTGTGCGAGACGTTCGGCTTCAGCAAGGAGAAGCAGTGGACGCCGGTCGGCGACCTGTCCGGCGGTGAGCGCCGCAGGCTCCAGCTGCTGCGCCTGCTCATGGACGAGCCGAACGTCCTCTTCCTCGACGAGCCCACCAACGACCTGGACATCGAGACCCTCACCCAGCTGGAGGACGTCCTCGACGGCTGGCCCGGCTCGATGATCGTGATCTCCCACGACCGGTTCTTCGTCGAGCGGACCACCGACCGCGTCTTCGCCCTCCTCGGCGACGCCGCGCTGCGGATGCTGCCGCGGGGCATCGACGAGTACCTGGAGCGCAGGCAGCGCATGGAGGAGACGGTCGCCGCCACCGCCGGCGCCGCTGCCGCCGCCGCCAAGCCCGCCTCGACCGAGCGGAGCGCCGCCGACCAGCGGGTGGCCAAGAAGGAACTCCAGAAGATCGAACGGCAGTTGGACCGCGTCTCCGAGAGGGAGACCAAGCTGCACGACCAGATCGCCGCGAACGCGACGGACTTCGCGAAGGTCGCCGAACTCGACGCCCAGTTGCGCGACCTGGCCGGAGAGCGCGAGGAACTGGAGATGCGCTGGCTGGAGTTGGCGGAGGACGCGTAACAGGCGTACCCACCGGCGTGAATGAGCCCTCTTCCCCTCCCCGCGCAACCCCCTTGCGCCGGGACGGTGAAGGGGGCGTGAAGGCGCGTAACGGCGCCATCACGGGCCGGTTCTCCCTTGGGAACAGCGGCAGATGCGGGCCCGTGGGCTGTCGGTGCCGGGTGGTACAAAGGTCAGTCTGAGAACTGCCTGAGCGCGACCGCGGGTCCGTCACCGGCCTCGGGCAGTGGCTCGAAATCAGTGAACGAGGGGGAAGAACGCTGATGTCACAGCCGCCCGGCCAGCCGCCGCAGGGCGCTTTCGGAGCGCCACAGGACCCGCCGCCACCGGGCGGCGGCTTCGGCCCTCCCCAACAGCCGCCCGCCCAGGGCGGTTTCGGCGCGCCTCAGGGCATGCCCCCGCTCCCTCCCCAGCCGCCCCACCAGCCCCAGCCGGGGTACGGCTACCCTCAGCAGCCCGCCCCCGGCACCTATGCCCAGCCGGCCGGCCCCTACGGCACACCGGGCCCGTACGGGCCGCAGCCCGGGTACGGCTATCCCCAGCAGCAGCCGCAGTACCCCGGCGGACCGGGGATGCCCCCGCCGCCCGGCGGCGGAGGCGGCCGCGGGCCGTTCAAGGGGAAGCCCGCGCTGATCGTCGCGGCGGCGGTGGCCGGACTGCTGGTCGTCGGCGGCACGGTGTACGCCGTGACCAGCGGCGGGGACGGCGGCGGGAAGCCGGTCGCCCGGCAGTCCGACGACCCCGCGTCCGCCGGCACCCCGGCCGACCCCGGTGACGGCAGCGGCGACGGCCGCGCGGACCCGGAGAACCTCAACGCGGGCCGCAGGTCGGGCGAGGCCAAGGTGCTCTGGTACAAGTCGGCACCCGACGCGCCGGCCTCCGGCGCCGACGCACCCGGCATGTGGATCACCGCGAAGACGGCGGTGAAGGCGGCGTACAAGCAGGTCTTCGCCTACAAGGTCGGCAACGGCGACCCGGCCTGGGCCCCGATCACCTTCCCGCAGAAGATCTGCGCGGTCACCTCGCAGAAGTCCGCGGACGACAAGGTCGTCGTGGCCTACATGAACGGCACCAGCGACCGCGCCAAGTGCAACCAGCTGCAGGAGATCGACCTCGACACGGGCCGGAAGGGCTGGACCGCGACCGTCGCCGACGGCGGACTGTTCGACAGCGCGCTCAGCATCGAGCTGACGATCAGCGGAAAGACGCTGATGGTGGGCCGTTCCCAGTCCGGCACGGCGTACGACCTCGCCGGCGGACACAAGCTGTACGACAAGAAGGAGTACGGCGCGTCCTGCTTCCCGACGGGGTTCGCGGGCGGCCCGGACCGGCTGGTCCAGGTGGCGTCCTGCGCCGCCGGCGCCGGCGCCGAGCACGACGAGATCTCGCAGCTCGACCCGGCCACCGGCAAGGTCGAATGGACCCAGCCGGTCAAGAAGGGCTGGCAGGTCGAGCGCACCTACTCCGTCGACCCGCTCGTGGTCTACATGACCAACGAGGAGAAGAAGGCCTGGAACATCTCGGTCCTGGACGGCAAGGGCGCGTTCCGTTCCGAGGTCAAGGTCGACGAGAAGTTCGCGCCCGAGTGCGGCTGGGCGCTCCTGGCCCGCGACCTGCAGGGCTGCCAGGGCGTGGCCGTCGACGCGAACACCCTCTACCTGCCGACCGACGTGAGCGGCAGCGCCAACGAGATCGTCGCGATCAGCCTGACCGACGGCACGGCGAAGTGGCGGGTGAAGTCGCCGACGGACGAGTCGATGTACCCGGTCAAGGTCGAGGGCGGCAGACTCGTCGCCTACGTACGGCCGTCGTACGACGCGGGCGGCCAGGTCGTGTCGATCCCGACCACCGGCGCGAGCCACCGGACGGCCAGGCTGCTGCAGAACCCGCGGCACACAGCCGACATCGAGGGCGGCTTCTACGACGGAGCGGTCGACTGGGCCGGCGGCCGCTTCTACCTCTCCTCCACACGGCTGACCGGCAGCGACGACGCGAAGGAGAAGCTGATGATGGCCTTCGGCAACTGAACGGAGCCCGTCCCCGCGCCGTCCCGCAAGCCACGCCGTCCCCAGCCGTCTCACGCGCCGTCTCCCGAGGTACTCCCGCCATGACCCAGCCGCCCCCGCCCCCGCCCAACCAGCCCCCGAACCCGTACACCCAGCAGCCCGGTTACGGCTACCCGAACCAGCCGCCGCCCCAGCAGCCCGGCTACGGCTACCCGAACCAGCCCCCGGCCCCGAACCCGTACGCCCAGCAGCCCGGTTACGGCTACCCGCAGCAGCCGCCCCAGCCCGGCTACGGCTACCCGGGCGGCCAACCCGGCCGGCCCGCCCCGCCGGGCGGCCCCCGCCGCAACAACGCCGCGCTGTTCATCGTCGTCGCCGCGGTCGTCGCCATCGCGCTGATCGTCGGCGGCGGCATCTGGTACGCCAAGTCCTCCGGCGGCCACCGCAAGAAGGACGACACGGCGAACTCCACCGGCGGCACCGGCGGCCAGGGCGCGGACGGCGGGGAGACCGGCAGGGGGACCGAGAAGGTGCCCGCGGACCCCACCTCCAAGGTCCTCTTCCAGGTCCCGCTGCCCACGGCGCGGGACACCACCGTCACGGCCGGTTCCTGGCTCACCGGCAAGGTGTACGCGAAGACCGGCATCGCCCGGATCACCGGCTACGACCCCGATACGGGCGCCAAGCTGTGGACGATCCCGCTGTCCGGCCCGGTCTGCCGCGCCACCGGGCACGTCAGCGCCGACGGCCGGACCGCGGTCGTCTTCCAGCCGAAGATGCCCGCGAAGGGCTCCACGGCCGGCTGCACCCAGGTGGCCGCGATCGACCTGAACACCGGCAGGAAGCTCTGGACCCAGACGGTCAAGTCCGGTGACGTACCGGTCAACTTCGACAACGTGACGGTCGCTCAGCAGACGGTCGCGGTCGGCGGCTCCAGCGGCGGCGCCGCCTTCGACCTCGCCTCCGGCAAGGTCCGCTGGCAGCCGAAGGCGGCCGACAGCTGCGACGACGCCGGCTACGGTGGCGGCGCCAAGCTGGTCGCGGTCCGCAGGTGCGGCAGCGGCGACGCCGGCCAGTTGCGCATCCAGACCCTCGACCCGGTCTCCGGCAAGGTGCTCTCCGAGTACCGGATGGCCTCGGGCATCGACTACGCCAGCGTCGTGTCGACCGACCCGCTGGTGGTGGCCGCCGACGTCAACAACAGCGCCGGCGACGGCAGCGGCTTCTCGGACGTCTTCTCCATCGACAACAGGACCGGCGCCCTGCGCACCCGCATCTCCACGCCGGGCAGTTCCTACGCGGCCCGCTGCGACGGGATCTACGAACTGGAGAAGTGCACGGGAGTGGTGGTGGGCAACGACCGGCTCTACCTGGCGACCGAGCGGCACGACGGCGACGGGGACTACACCAAGACCAACGAGATCGTCGCCTTCGACCTGGGCACCGGCAAGCAGACCGGCCAGCGTGCCGACGCCGGGGACAACTACACCATCACGCCCCTGCGCATGGACGGCCCCGACGTGATCGCGTACAAGAACGCCCCGTACGACAAGGGCGCTCAGGTCGTCAGCATCGACGGCGGCTCGTTCAAGGAGACCAAGCTGCTGGAGAACCCGGTGACCACGGCGGTCAAGACCGTGGAGACCACCATGTCGCCCGACTACGCCGAAGTCCGCTACTCCCAGGGGCACCTCTACCTGTCCGCCGGGTACGCCCACGCCCCGACGTCCTCGTCGTCGGCGAAGGAGTACCTGGTCACGGCTTTCGGCGCGGGTGGCTGATACGCGCTCTTCACCCTCGAATACGAGAAAACCCAGAGATTCCTCCGATCCGGGGCACTTCTCATCAGTAGGGGCAGCGCAACGTCGAACAAGCGTGTAGCTTCCGGGGGCATGAAGGACGGGGTGCCGGGGGGCCCTCTGTCCATGCGGACCAGTGGGCATCCATAGTGGGGCATCCATTGGGGGGACTGGGGGGTTGCTCTATGGGAGTGCGGCTCATGGTGGTCGACGACCACCGGTTGCTCGCGGAGGCGCTGGCCTCGGCGCTGAAACTGCGCGGCCACCGGGTGCTCGCGGCGGCGGCACCGGCGGCGGGCGCGGCCGAACTGGTGATCACACGGGCACCCGAGGTGTGCCTGCTCGGGACGGCGACACCGGCCGAGCCGGGGATCTTCGACCCGGTGGTGAGGATCAAGCGGGAACGGCCGCAGGTCGCCGTCCTGGTCCTGGGCCCGGTGCCGTCCCCGCGGGGCATCGCGGCGGCCTTCGCCGCGGGCGCCTCCGGGTACGTACGGCACGACGAGCGGATAGAGGGTGTCGAGCGGGCCATCATGAAGGCGCGGGCCGGGGAGGCCGCCGTGGCCCCCGCCCTGTTGCAGGGTGCCTTCGGCGAACTCCTCAACCCGGCCGCCCAGCCCGACGACGAGGGCCAGCGACTCCTGCAGATGCTCACCCCGAGGGAGGTCGAGGTCCTGGTCCGCGTCGCCGACGGCGAGGACACCCGCCTCATCGCCGCCGGCATGGGCATCGCCCCGAGCACGGCCCGCACCCACGTACAGCGGGTGCTGATGAAGCTGGGGGTGGGGTCGCGCCTGGAGGCGGCGGCTCTGGCGGCACGAACGGGCCTGCTGGACAGGGCAGGCCCGCTCGACAGTTCGGCAAGGCCGGACTTCTAGACCGGATCAGTCATCGGCGTCTTTTGCCGGAGGCGCCGGCGGGGTGGGCCTGAGCCAGAGCCACACCAGGAAGAACACCCCCAGCAACAGCATCCCGATCCCGGTCCACAGGTTGATGTTGATTCCCTGTGCCTTGTCGATCTCGGCCTGCGAGTCCGTGATGCCGGTGATCGTGACGATGATCCCGTACAGCACGAACAGCCCGCCGATGATCCGCCGCAGATCGAAGATCCGCGCGGCGGTCGCGGACCGGCCCTGCAGCTCGGAGACCTCGCGCTGGACGTCCTGCTCGGAGTAGTGGAACCCGGAGTGCCCGGAGTCGTCGGTCATGGTCTCTCCATCCTCCCGCTACCGGGACTAGAACGAGAACGGGATGTAGCAGGCGGCGGCCAGGATCACCGCGCCCCAGCCCAGCAGCGCCGGCCGCCGGTACCAGGCCTCGTCGCCGGGTGCGGGCGCCTCCGCCATGCCGGGAGAGCGTGTGCCGTAGACGAGGCCCGCGAGTTCGGCCTCCGGCTTGGGCGCGGTGAACAGGGACACGATCACCATCACCACCGCGCCGGCCACGAATCCGGCGATCGCGGAGACGAAGTTGGCGCCCTGGTCGGTGGGGATGTGGATGACGCCCTTCTTGTAGAGGACGAAGTAGTTGACCATCGCGGTCACGGTGCCCGCGAGCAGCCCCCAGAAGCCGGACTTCGCCGAGGCCCGCTTCCAGAACATGCCGACGATGAAGACGACGAACATCGGCACGTTGAAGAAGGAGAACAGCGTCTGGAGGTAGCTCATGATGTTCGAGAAGGAGGACGCGAGGAACGCGGTACCGATCGACGCGCAGACGCCGATCGCCGTGATGAGGCGTCCGAAGCGCACGTAGTAGCCGTCCTCCCGGCCCTTCACCACGTACTTCGCCCAGATGTCCGTCGTGAACACGGTGTTGAAGGACGACACGTTGGCCGCCATACCGGCCATGAAGGCGGCCAGCAGCCCGGTCACCGCGATGCCGAGCACGCCGTTGGGCAGCAGCTGCGACATCAGGTAGGGGATCGCGTCGTTGTACTGGAGGTCCGACCCGGAGGTGCCGATGTCCGGCACGAGGGCGGCGGCGACCAGGCCCGGGATCATCACCAGGAAGACGATGAAGATCTTCGGGTAGGCCGCGATCAGCGGGGTGCGCTGGGCGGCGGACAGGTTCTTCGCCGACAGGGCGCGCTGCACCTCGGCGAAGTTCGTCGTCCAGTAGCCGAAGGAGAGCACGAAGCCGAGCCCGAGGACGATGGTCAGCCAGTTCGCGCCGAGCGGGTTGACGGAGCCGATGCCGGTGCCGCCCCAGGCGGTCGTGAAGTTGTGGCCGTGGGTGGCGGTGAGCTTGTCGACCAGGCCGTCCCAGCCGCCCACCTTCTTCAGGCCCAGCACGGACAGCGGGATCAGGGCCGCCAGGATCACGAAGAACTGCAGCACCTCGTTGTAGATGGCCGAGGAGAGACCGCCGAGGGTGATGTAGGCCAGCACGAACGCGCCGGCCACCACGATCGCCACCCACTGCGGCCAGCCGAGCAGTGCCTCCACGACGATCGCCAGGGCGTACAGGTTCACACCGGCGATCAGAATGGCGGCGAAGGCGAACAGGATCGAACTGAGCAGGTGTGCGGCTCTGTCGAAGCGGAGCAGCAGCATCTCGGGGACCGAGCGGACCTTGCTGCCGTAGTAGAAGGGCATCATCACCAGGCCGAGGAAGACCATGGCCGGGATGGCGCCGATCCAGTACCAGTGCACGGTGTACGCGCCGTACTGCGCGCTGTTGGCGGCCATGCCGAGGATCTCGGTGGCGGCCAGGTTGGCCGAGATGAACGCGAGTCCGGTGATCCAGGCGGGCAGCGACCGTCCGGAGAGGAAGAAGTCGAGGCTGGTCCTCACCGAGCGGCGGGCCGCGAAGCCGATGCCCAGGACGACGGCGAAGTAGATCGCGAGGATCGTGTAGTCCAGCCCGTTGGTCGGGAGCCGCAGCCCCGCCGCGAGGTATGTGGGGGATACGGGGGCATCTGTGGGGTTCTGCACCCAGTAATTCAACACTTTCGTTGTCTCACCTTGATTGATTGCGATGTTGACTCACGTGGTGAGTTGTGTTTTGGTGTGTTCGGTTCTGTTGGATGGTTGGCTGGCTCGATCAATGGGAGTCCGCAGTGAAGAAGACCTCGACCCGGCTGGCCGACGGTCGCGAACTCATCTACTACGACCTGCGCGACGACACGGTGCGGGACGCGGTGGACCGCCGCCCGCTGGAGCGGACGCACACCACCTCGGAAATCCGCCGGGACCCGCTGCTCGGCGACCAGGTCGCGATCGCCTCGCACCGGCAGGGCCGCACCTACCACCCGCCGGCCGACCAGTGCCCGCTGTGCCCGACCCAGGGCGACCGGCTGAGCGAGATCCCCGACTCGTCGTACGACGTCGTGGTCTTCGAGAACCGTTTCCCCTCGCTGGCCGGCGACTCCGGGCGCTGCGAGGTGGTCTGCTTCACCTCGGACCACGACGCGTCCTTCGCCTCCCTCACCGAGGAGCAGGCGCGGCTCGTCCTCGACGCGTGGACCGACCGGACCTCGGAACTGTCGCATCTCCCCTCCGTCGAGCAGGTGTTCTGCTTCGAGAACCGCGGCGAGGAGATCGGCGTGACGCTCGGTCACCCGCACGGCCAGATCTACGCCTACCCCTTCACCACCCCGCGCACCGCCCTGATGCTGCGTTCTCTCGCGCAGCACAAGGAGGCCACCGGCGGGGAGAACCTCTTCGACACCGTGCTGGAGCGTGAACTCGCCGACGAACGGGTCGTCCTTGAGGGTGAACACTGGGTCGCCTTCGTGCCGTACGCGGCACACTGGCCCTACGAGGTCCACCTGTACCCGCGGCGCCGCGTCCCCGACCTGCTCGGCCTCGACGAGGCGGCCCGCTCGGAGTTCCCCCAGGTTTATCTGGAACTCTTGAGGCGCTTCGACCGTATCTTCGGTGAGGGTGAGCCCCCCACGCCCTACATCGCCGCCTGGCACCAGGCGCCGTTCGGGACGCTGGAGGAGTTCGACGGTGTCACGCGCGACGACTTCGCGCTGCACCTGGAGCTTTTCACCATCCGCCGAACGTCCGGCAAGCTGAAGTTTCTCGCGGGTTCCGAATCAGGCATGAGTGTGTTCATCAACGACGTGCCGCCGGAGCGCGCGGCCGAGCGACTGCGAGAGGTAGCGAGTTGATGAAGTACCTGGTGACGGGCGGGGCGGGATACGTCGGCAGCGTGGTCGCCCAGCACCTGCTGGAGGCGGGCCACGAGGTCACCGTCCTCGACAACCTGTCCACGGGCTTCCGCGAGGGCGTCCCGGCGGGCGCCGCCTTCGTCGAGGGCGACATCCGCGACGCCGCGAAGTGGCTGGACCCCTCCTACGACGCGGTGCTGCACTTCGCCGCGTTCTCCCAGGTCGGCGAGTCCGTCGTGAAGCCGGAGAAGTACTGGGACAACAACGTCGGCGGCACCATGGCGCTGCTCGCCGCGATGCGCGAGGCCGGCGTCCGCAAGCTCGTCTTCTCCTCCACGGCGGCCACCTACGGCGAGCCGGAGCAGGTCCCGATCGTCGAGACCGCCCCCACGCGGCCGACCAACCCGTACGGCGCCACCAAGCTCGCCGTCGACCACATGATCACCGGCGAGGCCGCCGCGCACGGCCTGGGCGCGGTCTCCCTGCGCTACTTCAACGTGGCCGGCGCGTACGGCGCGCAGGGCGAGCGGCACGACCCCGAGTCGCACCTGATCCCGCTGGTCCTCCAGGTCGCCCAGGGCAGGCGCGAGGCCATCTCCGTCTTCGGCGACGACTACCCGACGCCCGACGGCACCTGCGTCCGCGACTACATCCACGTCGCCGACCTGGCCGACGCCCACCTGCTGGCCCTGACGGCCGCCAAGCCCGGCGAGCACCTGATCTGCAACCTCGGCAACGGCGAGGGCTTCTCGGTCCGCCAGGTCATCGAGACCGTCCGCCAGGTCACCGGCCACCCGATCCCCGAGGTCGTGGCCCCGCGCCGGGGTGGCGACCCGGCCGTCCTGGTCGCCTCGGCGGCCACCGCCCGCGAGAAGCTGGGCTGGAACCCGACCCGCGCGGACCTCGCGGGGATCGTCGCGGACGCCTGGGAGTTCGCGCAGCGCATCGGCACAGCAAGGGAGCGGTAAGTGGGGGCAGCACAGCAGGTCGCCGACGCCTTCGAGGAGCTGTACGGCACGGCTCCCGACGGCGTCTGGGCGGCACCGGGCCGGGTCAACCTGATCGGCGAGCACACCGACTACAACGACGGCTTCGTGATGCCGTTCGCACTGCCGCACGTGGCGACGGCCGCCGTGGCCCGCCGCACCGACGGCGTGCTGCGGCTGCACTCCGCGGACGTCGGGGGCGGGGTCGTCGAGTTCTCCCTCGACGCCCTGGAGCCCGGCACCGACCAGGAGTGGACGGCGTACCCGGCGGGCGTGGTCTGGGCGCTGCGCGAGGCCGGCCACCCGGTCACCGGCGCCGACGTCCACCTCGCCTCCACCGTCCCGACCGGTGCGGGCCTGTCCTCCTCCGCGGCCCTGGAGGTGGTGATCGCCCTCGCCCTCGACGACCTGTTCGCACTGGGCCTGCAGCGCTGGCAGCTGGCCCGCCTGTGCCAGCGCGCGGAGAACGTCTACGTCGGGGCGCCGACCGGCATCATGGACCAGACGGCGTCCGCCTGCTGCGAGCAGGGCCACGCCCTGTTCCTGGACACCCGCGACCTGTCGCAGAAGCAGATCCCCTTCGACCTCGCGGCCGAGGGCATGCGCCTGCTCGTCGTCGACACCCAGGTCAAGCACGCCCACAGCGGCGGCGAGTACGGCAAGCGCCGCGCGGGCTGCGAGAAGGGCGCGGCCCTGCTCGGGGTGGACGCCCTGCGGGACATCCCCTACGACGAGCTGGACTCCGCGCTCGACCGCCTCGGCGACGAGGAGGAGGTACGGCGCCTGGTCCGGCACGTCGTCACCGAGGACCACCGCGTCGAGCGCGTCGTCGCCCTCCTCGAAGCGGGCGACACCCGTGCCATCGGCCCGGTCCTCACCGAGGGCCACGCCTCGCTCCGCGACGACTTCCAGGTCTCCTGCCCCGAGCTGGACCTGGTCGTGGAGGCGGCGAACGCGGCCGGCGCGCTGGGCGCCCGGATGACCGGCGGCGGCTTCGGCGGCTCGGCGATCGTGCTCGCGGAGACGGCCGACGTCGACACGATCGCGAAGGCGGTCGAGGAGGCCTTCGCGGCGGCCGGGCTCAAGGCCCCGCGGGTCTTCGAGGCGGTGCCGTCGGCGGGCGCCCGCCGGGCGGGGTGAGGCTCAGCCCAGCCGCTTCACCAGCGTGTACTCCGTGATCCCCGGCGGGTAGTCGGGGATCACGCACACCACGTCGTACCCCTGCTTCTGGTAGAACTCCGGGGCCTGGAAGTCCCAGGTCTCCAGGCGGGCCGCGGTGCAGGCGCGGTCGGTGCGGGCGATGCGCTCGGCCTCCGCGAGCAGGCTGCCGCCGAGGCCGGTGCCGCGGTGCCGGGCGTCCACCCACAGGTAGGTGACGTGCAGCCAGGACGCCCAGCTGTGGCCGACCAGGCCGCCGGCCATCCCGCCCGAACCGTCGTCCATCGCCCAGAGGTGCAGCGGCACTTCGCGTTCGGCGGGGGTGCCGCGCAGCGCGGCCAGGACCGGAGAGGCCGCCGTGTTGGTGGCCAGCAGTCGCGCGCGGAGCAGATCGCGCCGTTCCTTGTCGACTTCCGCCTCAATACGAAACATGCGGCACACCATAAACGCGTCGGCCGGGCAGTTCTGCAAATTGCCTTCCGCTCACGGCGCCCGGTCGTACTCTGATGAGCAGTGCCGGTGGGGGCCGGCGCTGATCAGGGGGCGAGACAAGTCGGATACGACGCCCGTGGTGGGGGTAGCAGTTCAGGCACGGCGGCGGCCGTGCGGTGTGGCCCTCCCGCGGGTGTCGTGTCCGCACGGTTCGTCGTTCTCCGGACCTTGGGTATCCCCGGCTCGTGAAGAGCACTGGGGAAGGGGGTTTCGTGGTTCGCATCCGAGTCCTGGTCGTCGACGACCACCGCATCTTCGCCGAGTCACTGGCCGCGGCACTGGCCGCCGAGCCGGACGTCGACGTGTCCGCGGCCGGCAGCGGTCCGGCAGCGCTGCGCTGCCTGGAGCGCGCGGCCGCCGAGGGCCGTCGTTACGACGTGCTTCTCGTCGACGCCGACCTGGGCGGTCAACTGCCGGGCGGCCGGGCGGCCGTGCCGGTGCAGGAGGCCAACGCGGAGGGGCTGGTCGACGGCATATCGCTGGTCGCCGGGGTCCGTTCGGCCCATCCGGCCGTCCGGGTCGTCGTCCTCGCCGAGAAGGACGACCCGCGGCGCGCGGCCCTCGCCCTGCAGGCCGGCGCCTGCGGCTGGGTCGCCAAGGACTGCTCGCTCTCCCGGCTGCTCAACGTCATCCGGGGCGTGCTGCGCGACGAGACGCATCTGCCGCCCGCCCTGCTCACGGGCGTCCTGCGGGAGTTGACGGCGGCCCGCAAGCACCGCACCGAGAGCGAGCGGCTGGTGGAGTCCCTCACGCCGAGGGAGCGGGAAGTGCTCCGGTGCATGGTGGCGGGCCTGGGGCGCAAGGCGGTCGCCGAGCGCCTCTTCCTGTCCCCGCACACCGTGCGCACCCACATGCAGAACGTCCTCGGCAAACTGGGCGTCCACTCCACCCTGGCCGCGGTGGCGCTGGCCCGGCGGGCGGGGGTGGGACCGGTGGACCTGGCACCCACCGCCCGAATCATCCCGGAGGAGAGCACCAGCGCCTGACAAACGCCCGTCGAGCAGCGCCCCGTAAGGGGCGCGGGGAACTGCGCGACCACCCACGACGGCGCCGCAGCCGAAAGACACCGGGAAGCGGCGCTTCCTGGTGCAGTCGGCCGCGGTCCGGCAGTGCCCCGTCAGGGGCGCGGGGAACTGGGCGATCAGCCATGACGGCGCCGCAGCCGAAAGACACCGGGAAGCGGCGCTTCCTGGCGCAGTCGGCCGCGGTCCGGCAGTGCCCCGTCAGGGGCGCGGGGAACTGCGCGATCAGCCACGACGGCGCTGCAGCCGAGAGGCTCCGAAGAAGTGCGGCGCTTCCTGGTGCAGTCGGCCGTGGTCCGGCAGTGCCCCGTCAGGGGCGCGGGGAACTGCGCGATCAGCCACGACGGCGCCGCAGCCGAAAGACACCGGGAAGCGGCGCTTCCCGTGGAGCGCCTAGCCGGGGATGTTGTCGAACGGCGCCGTCAACTGCCGCAGCAGACCCGCGAGTTCCGACCGCTGCGCGGGGGAGAGCTCGCCGAGGATCGCGCGCTCCTGGTCGAGCAGGCCCGCCAGGGCCTGGTCCGCGCGGTCCTGGCCCTCGGTGGTCAGCCGGACCAGCACACCTCGCCGGTCGCTCGGATCCGGCAGCCGCTCGACCAGGCCCTTCTTGGCCAGCCGGTCGATGCGGTTGGTCATCGTCCCTGAGGTGACCAGGGTCTGGGTCAGCAGCTGGCCCGGGGAGAGCTGGTACGGCGTGCCGGCGCGCCTGAGCGCGGTGAGCACGTCGAACTCCCAGGGCTCCAGGCTGTGCTCGGCGAAGGCCAGCCGACGTGCCCGGTCCAGGTGCCGCGCCAGTCGGCTCACCCGGCTGAGCACCTCGAGCGGTTCCACGTCGAGGTCCGGGCGCTCCCGGCGCCACGCAGCGACCAGCCGATCGACCTCGTCCTCCATGGCGATCAGTGTAGTGGTTGTGTCGACGTGAAGTCTCTTGATGTCGAGTCTCTTGACATCGAGATACTTGCCCGGGGAAGGTGAGGGACATGACGACTCCTGCCTGGGACCCGGCCCAGTACCTCCGTCACTCCGGCCCCCGCGCCCGCGCCTTCGCCGACCTCCTCGCCCACGTCCCCGCCCTCCCCGGCGACCCCCCGGCCATCGCCGACCTCGGCTGTGGCCCCGGCAACGTCACCGCCGTCCTCGCCGACCGCTGGCCCACCGCGCGCATCACCGGCTACGACAACTCGGCCCCGATGCTCGACAAGGCCGAGGTCGACCACGCGGGCCCCACCCCCGGCGGCGGCCGCCTCGACTTCGCCCACGCCGACCTGCGCACTTGGACGCCCGACAGGCCCTACGACCTGATCGTGTCCAACGCGGCGCTCCAGTGGGTCCCCGGCCACCTGGACCGCTTCGCCGACTGGCTCGGCGCGCTCGCCCCCGGCGGCACCTTCGCCTTCCAGGTGCCGAACAACATCGACGCGCCCCTGCACGCCCTGATGCGCGAGCTCGCCGCCACGCCCCGCTGGAAGGCCCGGCTCGCCGACGTGCTGCGCCACGAGGACTCCGTCCACCCGCCCGCCGCCTACCTCGACCGGCTCGCCCGCCTCGGCTGCGCCACCGACGTCTGGGAGACCACCTACCTGCACGTCCTGACCGGCGAGGACCCCGTCCTGGACTGGGTCAAGGGCACCGGGCTGCGCCCCGTCCTCACCGTCCTGGGTGACGACCCCGAGGCCCGGGACGCCTTCGTCGCCGACTACCGCGACCTGCTGCGGCAGGCCTACCCGAGCGCCCCCTACGGCACCGTCCTGCCCTTCCGCCGCCTGTTCGCCGTCGCCCGCAGGGAGAACGCCTGATGCTCACCGCCCTCGACCACGTCCAGCTCGCCGTACCGCCCGGCTCGGAGGACCTGCTGCGGGCCTACTACCGCGACCTCCTCGGCATGACGGAGATCCCCAAGCCGCCCGTGCTCGCGGCGCGCGGCGGCTGCTGGTTCCGGGCCGGGACCGTCCACCTGCACCTGGGCGTCGAGGCGGCCTTCCGGCCCGCCCTCCAGGCCCACCCGGGACTGCGCGTCACGGACATCGAGGCGTACGCCGAACGGCTCGAAGCCGGCGGCGCCCCCGTCACCTGGGACGACGACCTCCCCGGACACCGTCGCTTCTACTCGCAGGACCCCGTCGGCAACCGCCTGGAGTTCCTGGAACCGGTTTCCTGAGCCCCCGTTTGCCCGGGCCCGCTCCTGGTTACCCGAAGCAATGACCCCACGTACCTATCTGGCTTCAGGAGGGATCGACGGTGTCAGGACACCAGAAGGCCAAGGGCAAGAAGGAACAGATCAAGGGCAAGGCCAAGGAGGTCGGCGGGCGCGCGACCCGTGACGTGCCCCTGGAGGCCGAAGGGCGCCTGGAGCAGTCGAAGGGCGACGCCCGCCAGGCCAAGGAGAAGATGAAGGACATCTTCAAGCACTGATACGCGACGGCGCGCGGCACCGCAGGGCTCAGGCCTTGCGGTGCCCTATCAGCCGCGGCTTCTGCTCCAGGCCGTCCAGGCCGTGCCAGGCCAGGTTCACCAGGTGGGCGGCGACCTCCGCCTTCTTGGGGCGGCGCACGTCCAGCCACCACTGGCCGGTCAGCGCGACCATCCCCACCAGCGCCTGCGCGTACAGCGGGGCCAGCTTGGGGTCGAAGCCGCGGCTCTTGAACTCGCGGCCCAGGATGTCCTCCACCTGGGTCGCGATGTCCGAGATCAGCGAGGCGAAGGAACCCGTCGACTGCGGGATGGGGGAGTCCCGGACCAGGATCCGGAATCCGTCCGTGTACTCCTCGATGTAGTCGAGCAGCGCGAACGCGGCCTGCTCGCACAGCTCCCGCGGGTGACCGGCCGTGAGCGAGCCGGTCACCATGTCCAGCAGGCGCCGCATCTCCCGGTCGACCACCACCGCGTACAGGCCCTCCTTGCCGCCGAAGTGCTCGTACACCACCGGCTTGGACACCCCGGCCTTCGCCGCGATCTCCTCCACCGACGTGCCCTCGAACCCCCTCGCCGCGAAGAGGGTGCGACCGATCTCCAGCAGCTGCTGGCGGCGCTCCGCCCCGGTCATACGGGTACGACGCGCCCGCCGCTGCTTGTCGGTACTGGGGGTGCTGGAGTCGGTCGCCACGGCGTCAATCATGCCGCCTTCGCGGCCTGAGCCCCCTGCGATGAGCCGCCTTCCCCGGTGTTACGGCGCGAATCGATACGCGAGCGTGACGGCCAGCGCACGTCGTACGCCCAGCCCAGCTGCTCGCACCAGCGGATGATCCGCGCCGACGAGTCGATCTGCCCGCGCTCCACCCCGTGCCGCGCGGACGTCGGGTCGGCGTGGTGCAGGTTGTGCCAGGACTCGCCGCAGGACAGGACCGCCAGCCACCACACGTTGCCCGACCGGTCCCGCGACTTGAACGGCCGCTTGCCCACCGCGTGACAGATCGAGTTGATCGACCACGTCACGTGGTGGAGCAGCGCCACCCGGACGAGTGAACCCCAGAAGAACGCGGTGAACGCGCCCCACCAGGACATCGTCACCAGCCCGCCGATCAGCGGCGGCAGCGCCAGGGAGAGCACGGTCCAGTAGATGAACTGCCGGGAGATCGCCCGGATGGCCGGGTCCTTGACCAGATCCGGCGCGTACTTGTCCTGCGGAGTCCGCTCCTCGTCGAACATCCAGGCGATATGCGCCCACCACAGGCCCTTGATCAGCGCCGGCACGGTCTCGCCGTACCGCCACGGCGAGTGCGGGTCGCCCTCGGCGTCGGAGAACTTGTGGTGCTTGCGGTGATCGGCCACCCAGCGCACCAGCGGACCCTCCACCGCCATCGACCCGGCGACCGCCAGCGCGATCCTGAGCGGCCGTTTCGCCTTGAAGGAACCATGGGTGAAGTAACGGTGGTAACCGATGGTCACACCATGGCAGCCGAGATAGTAGAAGAACACCATCAGGCCCAGGTCGAGCCAGCTCACGCCCCCCCATCCCCACGCCAGTGGCACCGCCGCCAGGAGCGCGAGGAACGGCACGACGATGAACAGGAGCAGAGTGACCTGCTCCAGCGAACCCTTCCGCTCACCCCGAGGGTGGCGGACGGGATCGCGGTGTCGGCCGACTTCCGGGGGTCTTCGATCACATCGGAACTTGACGAGGTCATGCGCGTCCCCTGTGGGGTCGAGGGTTGAGAGATGCGCCGATCCGCGGCGACCGAACGGGACGGCAAAACAGCTTCCCTACGGTTCCGTAACCTACGGCGACGTAAGTATGGCAGCGGGGCGTCTCACGGCAAGAGCCCCAGCACCTGCGCGTCCTCATGGACACCTATCCTTGGAATCGGTCGGACAGCGCGGTCCGCTCTGTTTCCTTCCCTGATGTCCGGCCGCTATGCGGACAGGCGCCGCCTGCCGCCCGGCCGACGGACGGGTTCCCTCCAGACGAGCTTCAACACTGCAAGGAGCCGCACCTGTGAGCAGTGCCGACGACCAGACCACCACGACCGGCAGTGAGCTGCGCGCCGACATCCGCCGGCTGGGCGACCTCCTGGGCGAGACCCTCGTCCGCCAGGAGGGCCCCGAGCTGCTGGAGCTCGTCGAGAAGGTCCGCCGCCTCACCCGCGAGGACGGCGAGGCAGCCGCCGAACTGCTGCGCGGCATCGAACTGGAGACCGCCGCCAAGCTGGTACGCGCCTTCTCCACCTACTTCCACCTCGCCAACGTCACCGAGCAGGTGCACCGCGGCCGCGAGCTGCGCGCCCGCCGCGCCGCCGAGGGCGGCCTCCTCGCCCGCACCGCCGACCGGCTCAAGGACGCCGACCCCGAGCACCTGCGCGAGACCGTGCAGAACCTCAACGTCCGCCCGGTGTTCACGGCCCACCCCACCGAGGCCGCCCGCCGTTCGGTCCTCAACAAGCTCCGGCGCATCGCCGCGCTCCTGGACACCCCGGTCATCGAGTCCGACCGCCGCCGCACCGACGTCCGCCTCGCCGAGAACATCGACCTCGTCTGGCAGACCGACGAGCTGCGCGTCGTCCGCCCGGAACCCGCCGACGAGGCCCGCAACGCCATCTACTACCTGGACGAACTGCACGCCGACGCGGTCGGCGACGTCCTGGAGGACCTGACGGCGGAGCTGGAGCGGGTCGGCGTCAGGCTCCCCGACGACACCCGCCCCCTCACCTTCGGCACCTGGATCGGCGGTGACCGCGACGGCAACCCCAACGTCACCCCCCAGGTCACCTGGGACGTCCTCATCCTCCAGCACGAGCACGGCATCAACGACGCCCTGGAGATGATCGACGAACTCCGCGGCTTCCTCTCCAACTCCATCCGCTACACGGGCGCCACCGAGGAACTGCTGGAGTCCCTCCGGGCCGACCTGGAGCTGCTCCCCGGGATCAGCCCCCGCTACAAGCGCCTCAACGCCGAGGAGCCCTACCGCCTCAAGGCCACCTGCATCCGGCAGAAGCTCGTCAACACCAAGCAGCGCCTGGCCACCGGCACCCCGCACGAGCCCGGCCGCGACTACCTCGGCACCGCCGAGCTCCTCGACGACCTGCGCCTCATCCAGACCTCCCTGCGCGAGCACCGCGGCGGCCTGTTCGCCGACGGCCGCCTGGCCCGGACCATCCGCACCCTCGCCGCCTTCGGCCTCCAGCTCGCCACCATGGACGTCCGCGAACACGCCGACGCCCACCACCACGCCCTCGGCCAGCTCTTCGACCGCCTCGGCGAGGAGTCCTGGCGCTACGCCGACATGCCCCGCGAGTACCGCGCCAGGCTCCTCGCCAAGGAACTCCGCTCGCGCCGGCCGCTCGCCCCCACCCCGGCGCCCGTCGACGAGGCCGGTGCCAAGACCCTCGGCGTCTTCGAGACCGTGAAGAGGGCCCTGGAGATCTTCGGCCCCGAGGTCGTCGAGTCCTACATCATCTCCATGTGCCAGGGCGCCGACGACGTCTTCGCCGCCGCCGTCCTCGCCCGCGAGGCCGGACTGATGGACCTGCACGCCGGCTGGGCCAAGATCGGCATCGTGCCGCTCCTGGAGACCACCGACGAGCTCAAGGCCGCCGACACCATCCTGGAGGACATGCTCTCCGACCCGTCCTACCGCCGCCTGGTGGCACTGCGCGGAGACGTCCAGGAGGTCATGCTCGGCTACTCCGACTCCTCCAAGTTCGGCGGCATCACCACCAGCCAGTGGGAGATCCACCGCGCCCAGCGCCGGCTGCGCGACGTGGCCCACCGCTACGGCGTCCGGCTGCGCCTCTTCCACGGCCGCGGCGGCACCGTCGGCCGCGGCGGCGGCCCCTCCCACGACGCCATCCTCGCCCAGCCCTGGGGCACCCTGGAGGGCGAGATCAAGGTGACCGAACAGGGCGAGGTCATCTCCGACAAGTACCTGATCCCCTCCCTCGCCAGGGAGAACCTGGAACTGACCGTCGCGGCCACCCTCCAGGCCTCCGCCCTGCACACCGCCCCCCGCCAGTCCGTCGAAGCCCTGGCCCGCTGGGACGCCGCCATGGACGTCGTCTCCGACGCCGCCCACGCCGCCTACCGCCGCCTGGTGGAGGACCCCGACCTGCCGACGTACTTCCTCGCGTCGACACCGGTGGACCAGCTCGCCGACCTGCACCTCGGCTCCCGGCCCTCCCGCCGCCCCGGCTCCGGCGTCTCGCTCGACGGCCTGCGCGCCATCCCGTGGGTGTTCGGCTGGACCCAGTCCCGGCAGATCGTCCCCGGCTGGTTCGGCGTCGGATCCGGCCTCAAGGCCCTGCGTGAGGCCGGCCTGGACACCGTCCTCGAAGAAATGCACGAACAGTGGCACTTCTTCCGCAACTTCATCTCCAACGTCGAGATGACCCTCGCCAAGACCGACCTGCGGATCGCCCAGCACTACGTCGACACCCTCGTCCCCGACGAGCTCAAGCACGTCTTCGACATGATCCGCGAAGAGCACGCCCTGACCGTCGCCGAGGTCCTGAAGATCACCGGCGAGGCCGAACTCCTCGACGCCACCCCGGTCCTCAAGCAGACCTTCACCATCCGCGACGCCTACCTGGACCCGATCTCCTACCTCCAGGTCACCCTGCTCAAGCGCCAGCGCGACGCGGCAGCGGCAGGCGAACCGGCCGACCCGCTCCTCGCCCGCGCCCTGCTGCTCACCGTCAACGGCGTGGCAGCGGGCCTGCGCAACACCGGCTGACGACCGGCGGCCAGGCATGACGGTGCCCCCGGGGTCGTACACCCCGGGGGCACCGGCCGTTCTCCGCACGGCTCACTGCAACGCCGCGAACGCCGCCGTGAGCAGCGCGAACCCACAACCCCCCAGCACCCACGCCACCCGCCGCAGCCGCAGACCCCCGGCCACCACCACCGACGCCAGCAGCAACGCACCGCCCAGCGGCACCCAGGCGTACAGCACACCGGCCGACCCCGACCGGACCACATTCCCGGTACCCGGCTTCACGATCACGTCGTACGTCTGCCCCTTGCGCACCCCGACCGACTTGTCCAGCACGACACTCGCCCGCTTCGACGCGCCGGCCGAGGCGGGCGCGAACGGCCCCGTGCAGGTCTCGGCACCGCACGCCGACACCGTCACCGTGCCCCGCTCCTTGCCCTTCGTCAGCATCACGTCCTGCGCGGTGCCCCACGACCCCCACACCCCGGCGACCAGGATCAGCACGGCGACCGCGCCCATCGACAGGACACGCAACGCGTCGACCGGGCCCGTACGGGAGGAGGCGGCGGAGGCAGCAGGCATGGCCGGGATCATTGGCCATGTCCCCACGGCCGGTCAACTTCCGCAGGGGACAAGCGGTGGACGGGCGGGGGACAAGTCAGGAGTTGTACGAGCTTTGCGCCCGCTCAAGGCCCTCGGCGACCAGCGCCTCCACCGCGTCGGCGGCCCGGTCCACGAAGTAGTCCAGCTCCTTGCGCTCGGCCGAGGAGAAGTCCTTCAGCACGAAGTCCGCGACCTGCATACGACCCGGAGGCCGCCCGATCCCGAACCGCACCCGGTGATAGTCCGGGCCCATCGCCTTCGTCATCGACTTCAGCCCGTTGTGCCCGTTGTCGCCACCGCCCAGCTTGAGACGGAGCACGCCGTAGTCGATGTCCAGCTCGTCATGGACCGCGACGATGTTGGCCACCGGCACCTTGTAGAAGTCGCGCAGCGCGTTCACCGGGCCACCGGAGAGATTCATGAACGACATCGGCTTGGCCAGCACCACCCGCCGGCTGCCCGGCCCCGGCGACCCGAGCCGCCCCTCCACGACCTGCGCCTGAGCCTTCCCGGCCCGCTTGAACTTCCCACCGATCCGGTCGGCGAGCAGGTCCGCGACCATGAACCCGACGTTGTGCCGGTTCATCGCGTACTCCGGCCCGGGATTACCGAGCCCGACGATCAGCCAGGGGGCGCCTGCGGGGGTGGTCACGTCCATCTCTCCTTGATACGCGCCAGCCGCCGCTCCCGGGGGAACGGCGGCTGACCGTTGCTCGACCGCTTACTGCTCGCGGCTCACCGGTGCCGGGCGCCTACACAGCGGACGGCACTGAACCGACGGCTCAGGCCTCAGCCGCTTCCTCGGCCGCACCCTCGCCCTCGGGCGCCTCCTCCGCCTGCGCGGACAGCACCTGGAGGACGACCGCGTCCTCCTCGACGGCCAGCGTCACACCGGACGGCAGCGTGATGTCCTTGGCCAGGACGGAGGCGCCGGCCTCCAGGCCCTCGACGGAGACGGACACGGACTCGGGGATGTGCGTGGCCTCGGCCTCGACCGGCAGCGCGTTGAGCACGTGCTCCAGCAGGTAGCCGCCGGGGGCCAGCTCGCCCTCGGTGTGCACCGGGATCTCGACCGTGACCTTCTCGCCGCGCTTGACCAGCTGCAGGTCGACGTGCTCCAGGAAGCCCTTGATCGGGTCGCGCTGCACCGACTTCGGGATCGCCAGCTCGTTCGTCTTGCCGTCGATGTCCAGGGAGATCAGGACGTTCGGCGTACGTAGCGCGAGCAGCAGGTCGTGGCCCGGCAGGGTCAGGTGGAGCGGGTCCGAACCGTGGCCGTACAGGACACCGGGAACCTTGCTGTCACGACGGATACGGCGCGCGGCACCCTTGCCGAACTCGGTGCGCGTCTCGGCGGTGATCTTCACCTCGGACATGGTCATCACTCCTCGTAGAGGTAGGAACGGACGTGGTCACCCGGCCACGAACGGCCTGCTACGAAGAGCGCGTCGATAACGGAGGCGTGGCCTCCCTCGCCGAGCAACTGGGGAAGTCTACTCGGCGAAGGAGGCCACGGAGAAATCGATCAGTGTCCGCCGAACGCAAACGATCATGCAGAAGCGTTTTTACAGCTCACTGCTCGCCACTCACTGCTCGTCGAACAGGCTCGTCACCGAACCGTCCTCGAACACCTCGCGCACCGCACTCGCAATCGTCGGCGCGATCGACAGCACCGTGATCTTGTCCAGATCCCGGCTCAGCTCACCCGGCGTCGGCAGCGTGTTCGTCAGCACGAACTCACTCACCCGCGAGTTCTTCAGCCGATCCGCCGCCGGACCCGACAGCACACCGTGCGTCGCCGTCACAATGACGTCCTCCGCACCGTGCGCGAACAGCGCGTCCGCCGCCGCACAGATCGTGCCACCCGTGTCGATCATGTCGTCGACCAGGACACACACCCGGCCCTTGACCTCACCCACGACCTCGTGGACGGTCACCTGGTTCGCCACGTCCTTGTCACGCCGCTTGTGCACGATGGCCAGAGGCGCACCGAGACGGTCGCACCAGCGGTCCGCCACCCGCACCCGACCCGCGTCCGGAGACACGATCGTCAGCTTGTCCTTGTCCACCTTCGAGCCCACGTAGTCCGCGAGCAGCGGAAGCGCGAACAGGTGGTCCACCGGACCGTCGAAGAAGCCCTGGATCTGGTCCGTGTGCAGATCCACCGTCAGGATCCGGTCCGCACCCGCCGTCTTCATCAGATCCGCGATCAGCCGCGCCGAGATCGGTTCACGACCCCGGTGCTTCTTGTCCTGCCGCGCGTAACCGTAGAACGGCACAATCACCGTGATGGACCGCGCCGACGCCCGCTTCAGCGCGTCGATCATGATCAACTGCTCCATGATCCACTGGTTGATCGGAGCCGTGTGGCTCTGGATCACGAAACAGTCGGCACCACGCGCCGACTCCTGGTAGCGGACGTAGATCTCGCCGTTCGCGAAGTCGAAGGCCTTCGTCGGGACGACCCCGATACCCAGCTGGTGGGCGACCTCCTCGGCAAGCTCGGGGTGGGCGCGGCCGGAGAAGAACATCATCTTCTTCTCGCCGGTCGTCTTGATCCCGGTCACAGCACTGTCTCCTCAGAGGTGTCTCAGCCGTACAGCTGGATCTTCAGCGCCCCGAGTGTCTGGCGCGGAAGGGCGAAACAGCTGGTTAGGTGCGGGTGTGCACTTATCACGGTACGACGTCTTCGGCGCACCTGTTTCCGGTCAGTCCTCGCTCACGCCCCGCCGAGAAGCCGCCTCGGCGGCTTTCGCCGCCGCACTCCCCGGACGCTTCCGGGCCACCCAACCCTCGATATTCCGCTGCTGACCGCGGGCCACGGCCAGCGAACCGGGCGGCACATCCTTCGTGATCACGGACCCGGCAGCGGTGTACGCACCGTCCCCGACCGTGACAGGCGCCACAAACATGTTGTCCGAACCCGTCTTGCAGTGCGACCCGACGGTGGTGTGATGCTTGCTCTCGCCGTCGTAGTTCACGAACACACTCGCCGCACCGATGTTCGAGTACTCGCCGATCGTCGCATCCCCCACGTACGACAGATGCGGAACCTTCGTCCCCTCCCCGATCGACGCGTTCTTCGTCTCCACGTACGTACCGATCTTGCCCTTCGCCCCCAACCGGGTCCCCGGCCGCAGATAGGCATACGGTCCCACGCTCGCGTCCGCACCGATATGGGCGGAATCGGACACCGTGTTGCTCACCCGCGCCCCCGCGTCGACCCGCGTGTCCTTCAACCGGCTGTTCGGCCCGACCTCCGCACCCTCCCCCACATGGGTCGACCCGAGCAGCTGCGTCCCCGGATGCACCACCGCATCCTGCGCGAACGTCACCGTCACATCCACCCACGTCGTCGCCGGATCCACGACCGTCACGCCGTCCAGCATCGCCCGCTCCAACAGCCGGTCGTTCAGGATCCGCCGCGCCTCCGCCAGCTGCACCCGGTTGTTGATCCCGGCGATCTCCCGATGGTCCCCCGCCACCGACGCCCCCACCCGGTACCCCGCCTCCCGCAGGATCCCCAGCACGTCCGTCAGGTACTCCTCGCCCTGACTGTTGTCCGTCCGCACCTTCCCCAGCGCGTCCGCCAGCAACTGCCCGTCGAACGCGAACACCCCGGAATTGATCTCTCGGATCGCCCGCTGCTCCTCCGACGCGTCCTTGTGCTCCACGATCGCCGTCACGGCCCCCGAGGCCACGTCCCGCACGATCCGGCCGTAACCGGTCGCGTCCGGCACCTCCGCCGTCAGCACCGTCACCGCGTTGCCGTCACCGTGATGCGCCTCGGCGAGCCGCTTCAGCGTCTCCCCGGTCAGCAGCGGAGTGTCCCCGCACACCACGACCACGGTCCCGTCGACCGGCCCGCCCAGCTCCTCCAACGCCATCCGCACGGCGTGCCCGGTGCCGTTCTGCTGCTCCTGCACGGCGGTACGGACGCCGGCGTCGACCTCGCCGAGATGCGCGGCGACCTGCTCACGCGCGTGCCCGACGACGACGACCAGGTGCTCGGGGTCCAACTCACGGGACGCGGCGAGCACATGACCCACCAGGGAACGGCCACAGAGGTCGTGCAGGACCTTGGGTGTGGCCGACTTCATACGGGTGCCCTCACCCGCTGCGAGAACGACGACGGCTGCCGGGCGAATGGCGCTCACGGGGTTGCCCTTCGGCTTCTTGGACGGGGGTGACATCCGCAGGATACCGGGGCGTTTCAGGGGCGACATGAGAGCGGGCCCTGACGGAGCTGTCAGGGCCCGAACCGAGCAGCTCCGCCAGCTGGATTCGAACCAGCACTACAGGGCTTCAAAGGCCCGCGGGCTACCAGTTACCCCATGGCGGATGGCTGCGTCAGACCTTACCTGAGTGCAGAGGTGTCGTGATCCCGCTGGCTGCATCCACCATGCCCCTCCACCAGCCCTCGATGCAGCGGTAGAGCTCGGCGCCCTGTGATACGCGGACCACCAGGCAGCCGCGGTAGTTCTCTCCGACGTTCTTGCGCACTGTCTTGGGATTGTGTTTCTTGAGGGTGGTCCTGTAGAAGGCGGAACGGTCGGCTCCAACAAGGTCGGCCCAGAACTGTTCGGCGCCGGTGACGTCCGCCGTCTCGTGGATCATCACGCAGAATCGAAGGCGTTCACGCTCTACCCGGAGCAGGTCCAGCCAAGCCAAATAGAGTTCGATGACCCCTGGGTCGCTGTTGACGAAGATCACGTTCTCTCGGCGGTCGTAAGGCTTGTCCTTGGCTCCTTCGGCCCAGTACAGGGCCACTCCTGCCATGAAAAGCTCCCGCGGGGTCATCGCGCCGATCTCGTCGGCGGCATCCGCCTTTGTCCGTTGCCGCTCCTCGTCCCGCACCGCGAGCTCATGCTCCCAGCGTTTGCGAGCGGCCAGCTTCGCCTGTTCCGTAGGGTCGCGACGCTCCGGTTTCGGCAGATCCCGTACCCACAGCGAGATCGAACTCTTCGAGCACCCCAGCTCCACCTGGATCTGGTCGTACGTCCAGCCCTGGAGCCGTAGCTCCCTCGCCCTCTCTCGCAGGTCGTCCTTGGCGTTCGGGCGCCTCGTCCAGTCAGGGGGTGGCTCGCCCTCCAGGAGGCGGTTGAGGATGTCGTTGTTGTCGACGTGGAGACGGTCGCGGATCTGGCGGCGGCTGAGTCCGGCTCGTCGGAGCGCCACCGCCTGCTCCCGCAGCCCCTCGAAGTCCCGGTATTTGCTGTGTGGATGTGCCATGGGCATACCGTCCGGGCGGAATGGTCGGTTCCGGGGTCGAACATGGGCGGTTCAGTAGTTCGAGGGATTCCAGGGGGTTTTGATGTTGTTCGGTTACGGAGTGTGGTGGAGGCGAGTAGACGAAACTCACCGGAAAAGCCCACCCTCGCGCCCGTAGGCTGGAGGCATGACCACGACGGGGGCAGACCACGCGACGGCCTTGACCGGGCCGTGGTGGTGGGTGCGGTGGCGTAGCGCGGTGCTGGATGTGGGGCTCGCGCTGGTGTCGGCGCTGGAGTGCGCCGCGGAGGGGATTCCGTTCGCGCGGGACGCGGGGATCCCGGTGTCGGCGGGGATCGTGTTCGGTTTGCTGGCCGGTTCCGTGCTGGTGCTGCGCCGGAAGTGGCCGATCGCGGTGGTGCTGGTCGCGATCGCGATCACACCGGCCCAGATGGGTTTCCTGATGGGCATCGTCGGCCTGTACACGCTGGCGGCGGCGGAGCTGCCTCGGCGGATCATCGTGGCGCTGGCGGGGATGACGTTCCTGGGGACGTTGATCGTGACGTTCGTGCGGGTGCGGCAGAGCATGGCGCGGGGGGATCTGACGCTGGGGGACTGGTTCGTTCCGTTCGCGTCGCTGGCGACGTCGCTGGGGTTGACGGCTCCGCCGGTGCTGTGGGGGTTGTACGTGGGGGCGCGGCGGCGGTTGATGGAGAGTCTGCGGGAGCGGGCGGACAGTCTGGAGCGGGAGCTTCAGTTGCTGGCGGAGCGGGCGGAAGAGCGTGCGGAGTGGGCGCGGGGTGAGGAGCGGACGCGGATCGCGCGGGAGATGCACGACGTGGTGGCGCACCGGGTGTCGTTGATGGTGGTGCATGCGGCGGCGTTGCAGGCGGTGGCGCGGAAGGATCCGGAGAAGGCGGTGAAGAACGCGGCGCTGGTGGGGGACATGGGGCGTCAGGCGTTGACGGAGTTGCGGGAGATGCTGGGGGTGTTGCGTTCGGGGGAGGCGGCTCAGCGGCGTACGGCTGCGGCTGCGGCTACGGCTACGGCTGCGGCGTCGGTTGCGGTGCCGTTGGCTGCGGTGGGGGTGGCGGCTGCGGCGGCGGCTTCGCGGGTGGCGGCGGAGGAGGAGGGGCCGTGGCTGTCGGAGCTTGAGGTGCTGGTGGGGCAGTCGGCGGCGGCGGGGATGGTGGTGGATCTGTCGGTGGAGGGGGATGTGCGGTCGTATGCGGCGGTGGTCGAGCAGACGGCGTTCCGGGTGGTGCAGGAGGCGCTGACGAACGTGCACAAGCATGCGGCGGGTGCGAAGACGCATGTGCGGTTGGCGCACCGGGTGGCGGAGATCGCGATGCAGGTGGAGAACGAGCCGCCGCCGGAGCCGGCGTCCGCGGCGGCCGCGGGGCTGCCGTCGGGTGGGAACGGTCTGGTGGGGATGCGGGAGCGGGTGCTGGGGCTGGGTGGGGTGTTCGTGTCGGGGCCGACGGATGCGGGGGGTTTCCGGGTGTCGGCGGTGATTCCCTCGGCCTGACCGCCGGAGAGCCGCTAGGGCTGGGTGGTGAGGCGTTGGGGTTCGACGCCTGCGATGAGGGTGGTCAGGGCGTGGTCGATGTCGGGGCCGACGTACCAGTCGCCGGTGTGGTCGAGGGTGTAGACGCGGCCTTCGGCGTCGATGGCGAGGAGGGAGTGGGTGTCGGTCTCGGCGCCGAGGGGGCAGATCTCGGTGTCGAGGGCGCGGCCGAGGTCGCCGAGGGTGCGGGCGAGGTGGAGGCCGTGCAGGGGGTCGAGGTGGAGGGTGGCGGGGGCGATCTGGCGGCCGGTGCCGGTGGGGTTGATGTGGAGGCCGCCGAATTCGGCCCAGGCCTCCACGGCGGCGGGGAAGACGGCGTGCCGGTGTCCGGCGGGTGAGGTGTGGTCGCGCAGGGTGTCGGCCCAAACTTCGGCTTGTTTTATGTCCCAGCGTCCGGGTTGCCAGCCGGCGGCGCGCAGGGCTGCGTCGACGGGCACGGAGAAGCGTGTGGAGGTGGTGCGGTCGGCGTGCATCTGCCCTTCGATCGTCCTGGTTGCCGTGCGGGTGCGGGTGCGGGTCTGTGGCGTGTGGGGGTGTGGGTCAGGCGTCGTCGGTGGTGGGGTCGACGACGCGGACGCCGAAGTGGGCGGTGAGGGCGGCGCAGGCCCGGCAGGGGGCGGCGAAGCTGCCGTGCAGGGGGTCGCCGTCCTCGCGTATGCGGCGGGCGGTGAGTTTGGCCTGCTTGAGGGATTTGCGGGCTTCGCCGTTGGTCATGGGTTTGCGGGCGGCGCGTTTGCTGCGGGCGCTGTCGGCGGTGCCGAGGTGCCGGGAGATGAGGATGGCCTCGGCGCAGCGGCCGGTGAAGCGGTCGCGTTGTCCGCTGGGGAGGGTGTCGAGGAACTCCTGGACCAGCGGGTGCAGCGGGGGCGGCTGGTCACCGCGCGCGGCGGTGCCGGTGAGGGTGGCGCCGCGGACGGAGAGGGCCGCGGCGACGGTGGGCAGGATTCCGTCGCGGCGGTGCTGGAGGGTGGGGGCGGGAGGTATTTCGTTGCTGCTCCAGCCGATGCGGGGGTCGCCGTTGGTGGCGCCGTGGGTGGCGCCGGACATGGCGTTGTGTGGTCCCGTCTGTGTGGTGTTCATGATCGTCTTCCCCTCCCGGGCATCCCCCCGAAAGTCACAGACTGCCAAATCCTGTGGCGGGTGCGGTAGCTGGGGCGGTGCGACACGCCCGGGTCCGGGCAGGCTGTCACGGCAGGGTGACGGCTGGTCACGGAACCGGAGGGCCGGTGACCGGGGTTCGTGTACCGCATAGGCTGTCGGCAACCGCGACGGGCGCGGTCGACGCGTCCGGGATGTGGGAGAGACAGCCGGATACGGGCCGTGCCGCACCGCAGGGGTGTGATGCCGGTCCGTACAGAGTGCCGCAGGGGGCAACGGTCATGACGACAGGTCGGCTCGGGCTGGGGGCACCGGCCAGCCGCCAGGCTGGGGGACAGGCCGCGCCGCCGAACGCGGCCTATGCCGGGCAGGTCGTGCATTTCCCGGATCCGGTTCGGGCGGCACGTCACCCGAGAGGGGTACGGATCGACGAGCGTGGTTACCCCGACTTCTCGCCCTACGCGCGTGCGGCGGCGGAGATCGCCGATCCGCCGGAGGGTTTCGGCGTCGACGAGTTGCGGCTGACGGACTTCGTGTCCGCGAACGCGGTGCTGGCGGCTTCCGGTCATGAGCTGTGGGACACGGTGCCGGTGGTGGCGACTCCGCACGGCTGGACGTGGCACCACGTGGCGGGGTCGCGGCGGCTGGAGCTGGTCCCGGTCGAGGTGAAGGCGTTGCTGCGGCACCACGGTGGGGTGGCGACGGCGCGGGTGGACCACGACAAGCGGGGGACGCGGCCGTTGCAGGAGACGCGGCCGGCGCACTTCGGGCTGCCGAAGTCGGGTGTGGCGGTGTCGGAGTCGCAGGTGCAGGGGGTCGAGGAGGATCTCGGCTACCGGCTGCCGGGTGCGTACCGTTCGTTCCTGAAGGCGGCGGGGGGTTGTGCGCCGGTGGGTACGGCCCTGGACGCGGGTCTCGGGCTGCTGGTGGACCAGCCGTTCTTCACGGTCCGGGACGAGGCGGCGGTGAACGACCTCGTGTACGTGAACAAGTGCCTGCGCGACCATCTCACCAAGGACTATCTGGGCGTCGGTTTCGTGCAGGGCGGTCTGCTGGCGGTGAAGGTCAAGGGGGACCGGCTGGGTTCGGTGTGGTTCTGCGCGTACGACGACGCGCGTGACGTGGATCCGGGGTGGCCGCCGGCGGAGCGGGTGGAGCGTCTGCTGCTGCCGTGCGGTGAGGACTTCGACGTGTTCCTGTCGCGGCTGGCGGGGTCCCCGCCGGAGTTGGAGACGGTGGCGAACCTGATGGTCGACGGTGGTTTCGCGCGTGCCGTGCCGGTGTCCTCGGCCGGCTCGGGGGAGTGAGGTCCGGCATGGTGACGTTCGCGCAGGCGCAGGAGCGCGCGGAAGAGTGGATCAACGGTGACGTTCCGGCGTACCAGCATCGTGAGGTGCGGGTGCGGGAGTTCGGTCTCGGGTTCGTGGTGTGGGGCGAGGACCGTGCGGAGGGTCCGCGGTCGGACGGGGGCGGGCAGCGGCTGGTGATCGCCCGTGACAGCGGTGAGGCCACGCTGTGGCCCGCGTTGCCGGTGGGCGAGGTGGTCCGCCGGTACGAGGAGGAGTACGGCCGTGAGGCGGAGGTCGCCGACGCGGTGCCGGCGCCCGCGGCCCGGGTGGACCTGAACCAGACGTCGTTCCTGTTGAGTCCGCCGGAGTGGCTCCAGGAGGCGGCGGACAAGCTGGGTGTCCCGGATCGGCGGCCGGGGGGTGACGGGGTGCCGGCCGGTGCGGGCACTGGTCCGGTTCCCGGCTCCGGCGCCGGTTCCGTTGGGCTCGCCGAGACGCAGACCGGGGTGCCGGCGGCTCCGGGTGGGACTCCTTGGGCCGGTACCGACACCAACGCCGATGCCGGCGAGGACCGTTCCGTCCCGTTGCCGGCGACGGTGTTCGCGCCGCCGCTGGGCGATGCCGACGACGGGGCCCTGGGGGAGGCCGAGACGGCGCTGTTGGCGGGCGGCAGCCAACTGCCGCGCACGGCGGTGAATCCGGCGCTGGACGAGGTGAGTGCGCAGGGCGGCACGCCTCTGCCGACTCCGCGGGACGCCCCTTCGTACGGCTACCCGCAGGGGCCGGCGGCTCCCGGCACGCCCGGGCCGAGTGCGCCGTCGCGCCCGCAGGCGCCCGCGCCGCCGCCCGCGTCCTCCTACGGCTACCCGCAGGCTCCGGCGGCTCCCGGACAGCCGCTCGCGCCGAACGCCAGTGACATTGCGGACGCCGCGACGAGCCGGGCCGCGCCTCCTCCGCGCAGGGCGCGTGGCGGGGCCGGTGCGCCGCCTCCGCCGCCGGGTGTGCCGGGAGCGCCGGGCGTCCATCTCGGGGGCGCGCCGCAGCCGCCCGTGGGTGGCTATGCGCCGACGCAGATGGTTTCGGCGCCGGGTGCCAAGGGGCCCGAGGGCCCGGCTCGGGCACCGGGCGCGCAGACCCCGCCGGGCGCCCCCAACTCGCCCAACACGCCCGGTGCTCCGGGTGGTCCGCCGCCGGGCGACGTTCACCGTGCGGCCACGGTGCTGGCCGACCCGAGCGGGATGGGCGGCGGCGCGCAGCAGCCTCCGGGCGCCCCCGCCGCGCCTCCCGGGCCTCCCACGCCCCCGCGCACGGCTCCGCCGGCGGTCCGGGCGGCGCGGCGGTGCACCAAGCGGAGACGGTGCTGTCCGCGCCTCCGGTGGGCGCTCCGCCCGCCCCCGGCAGGCCGCCGGGCGCCCCGCAGATGCCGCCGCCGGTGCCGACGGGTGCGATGCCGCCGCCGGTGCCGGCGGGTGCGATGCCGCCGCCGGTGCCGGCGGGCGCGATGCCGCCGCCCGGTCAGCCCGTGCCCGGTCGGCCCGTGCCGGGGCAGCAGCCGCCGGCCTACGGCTACCCGCAGCAAGGCCAGCCGACGGTCGGTCCGGGGTATCAGGCGGTGCTGCGCTACCGGGCGCAGGACGGTTCGGAGCAGCAGCTGATCCGGCGTTCGGCGCCCGGCACGCCGCACCCGGAGTGGCAGATCTTCCACGAGCTGCGGGCCATGAACGTGCCGCCGGACCAGGTGCTGGAGCTGCACACGGAGCTGGAGCCGTGTGAGCTGCCGGGTGCGTACTGTGCGCGGATGATCCGGGAGCAGTGGCCGCAGGCTCGGCTGGCGAGCATCGCGCCGTACGGCACGGATCACGCGAGCCGGCAGCAGGGGATGCGGCAGTTGCTGGCGCACCAGGGCGAGTTGCACCAGGTGGCGGCGGGTCCCGCGCGGCCCGCGCCGGTGCGGGCGCCGTTGTCGCAGGTGCAGGCGGCGCCGCCGATCCCGCCGGAGGCGGTCGCGCAAGAGCTGGCGGCGGCGTTCGGTCCCGGGGTGTTCCGGTTCGAGCAGGCTGCGGTGTCGCGCCAGGGCGTGCCGCCGGTCGTGGCGCACACGCTGGTGGCGGCGGGGCTGCCGCTGGACATGGGGCCGTTCTTCTGGGCGCAGGCGCAGCCGGGCCGGCCGGTGCCGACGTTGGCGGAGCTGGCGCAGGAGCGCGGGTTGCAGCCGGCGCCGGACGCGGCGTCGTACCTCGTGATGGGGACCGACTTCGGCAAGGCGGTCTGTGTGCAGTACGGCACCGCGAACATCGTGGCCGTGCCCGTGGAGGCGGGGCCGGGCGGGGCGTCGGTGCCGCCGCAGTTCGTGAACACGGGGCTGCCGGAGTTCGCCCGCTGTCTGGCGCTGCTGGGCCGGATGTGGCGGCTGAGGTTCGGCCTGAACCAGGAGCAGGCGGGCCGCTGGACCGTCGACTTCCAGGCCCAGCTGGCCTCCCTGGACCCGGCGGCGCTCGGCTCGCCGGAGAGCTGGTGGTCGGTGCTGCTCGAGCAGATGTGGGACGGCCTGCTGTAGCGCGGGGGCAGGACGGCCGTACGGGGGCCGGTCGGGTCGGGAGGCCGGGCCGGCCCTCACGCGCGCGTGCCGCGTTGTCGTACCGCGCGGGCATGATGGGCGGATGGACTTCGAGCCGTACCGGGGCGAGTTGGTGGCGTACTGCTATCGGATGCTGGGCTCGTTCCACGAGGCCGAGGATCTGGTGCAGGAGACCATGCTGCGGGCCTGGAAGGCCCGTGAGCGCTACGACCCCGCGCGGGCCTCGGTGCGGACCTGGCTGTACCGGATCGCGACGAACGTGTGCCTGACGGCGCTCCAGGGGCGCGGGCGGCGGCCGTTGCCGTCGGGGCTCGGGGCGCCGGGTACGGATCCGGAGGCGCCGCTCACACCGGCGCTCGACGTGCCGTGGCTGGAGCCGTTCTCCGACGCGCGCTTCGACGTGGAGGCGCGTGCGGATCTGCGGCTCGCGCTGGTGGCGGCGCTGCAGCTGCTGCCCGCGCGGCAGCGGGCGGTGCTGGTGCTGCGCGAGGTGCTGGAGTTCAGTGCCGCCGAGGTCGCCGACCAGCTGGACACCTCGGTGCCGGCCGTGAACAGCGCGTTGCAGCGGGCGCGTGCGGCGCTCGGGGAGGCGGCCGGGGCGGACGAGGTGAGCGAGCCGGACGATCCCGGGGTGCGGGCGGCGGTCCTGAGGTACCAGCGGGCGTTCGAGGCGGCCGACGTGCCGGCGCTGGTGCGGCTGCTCACCGACGACGCGGTGCTGGAGATGCCGCCGGTGCCGCTGTGGTACCGGGGGCGTGGCGACTACGGCCGTTTCATGGAGCGGGTGTTCCGGCTGCGTGGTACCGGCTGGCGGGTGGGCTCCCTCACTGCGGGGGGACAGCCCGCGCTGGCCGCGTACGCCCCCGAGCCGGAGGGCGGGCACCGGCTGCACTCCGTGCAGGTCCTCACGGTCACCGGTGGCCGGATCGCGCGCAACGTGGTGTTCACGGACCCGCGCGTGCTGGCGGCGTGCGCGCCGGCGCGGCCTTCCGCCGCCGGCTGAGGGCCGGTCGGGAGCCGGGGGAGAAAAGTCAGCCGGCGCCGATGAGTCCGCCCGGTGCCGCCGGTATGTACCGGTGACCATCGAGCGAAGGGACAACCGTCATGAGCGTTGTCGTCATCGAGTTCACCACCCTGGACGGGATCGTGTCCGACCCCGACGGCTCCGGGGGCACGCCGTACGGCGGCTGGATCCTCCGTTTCGGCCGGGAGGAGATCGCGGGGGACCGGTTCGGTCTGGGCCGCACCCTGGACGAGGGGGTCGTCCTGCTCGGGCATGCCACCTGGCAGGCCTTCGCCCGTCTGTGGCCGGGCCGGGACGACCCCTTCTCCACGCGCCTGAACGCCGCGCCGAAGCTGGTCGCCTCCCGCACCGCGTCCGACGCGGCCGACGTGTCCGCGTGGGCGAACTCCCGTCTCCTCGAAGGGGATCTCCTGGACGCCGTCAGGACCGAGCGGCGGGACGTGATCGTCATGGGCAGCATCGGGGTCGTCCACGCCCTGGCGGACGCGGACCTGGTCGACGAGTACCGGTTGCTGACCTTCCCCACCGTCCTCGGCACCGGCCGGCCGCTGTTCCCGGCCGGTGGCCCGCCCGCCGAACTGGAGTGCCTGTCCGCGGAACGCGTGGGCGCGACGGTGCTGACCCGCTACCGAAGGGCGCGCGGCTGAGCCTGCGCGCCCCCCGATGCGCTTCCCTCCGCCTGGGGCGATGTGCGGTGTTTCCGGCGCGCCATGCGGAGTGTCGCGTTATGAACACTTACGTCCGATCCATCAAGATATCCGCGAAATCATCATTTCGTGCGGGTCCGGCGGAGAGGGGTTCCAGGTGAGCAGCGCATCGATGTCGCCGTACGAGTTCGTGACCGTCCGGGGGCGTGGCTACCGCCCCGACCAGGTCGAGACGTTCATGGTGGAGCTCGGTGAGGAGCGGGACGCGGCGTGGGAGCGTGCCGCGCGGCTCACCGTGCTCGCCAAGGAGATGGAGGCGGAGGCCGAGCGGATGCGCGCTGTGGTCGAGGAGCTTCCGCCGCAGACGTACGAGGCGCTCGGGGACCGCGCGCACCGGATCTTCCGGCTCGTGGTGGAGGAGGCGAAGACCCTGCGCGAGGGCGCCCGCCGCGAGCTGACGGAGGGCGTCGTGGAGGCCGCGGCGCGCGCCGACGGTGAGTGCGACGCGGTGCGGGAGCGGGCCGACGCGCTCCGTGCGGACAGCGAGGAACGCGCCCGCCAGTTGCTCCTCGCGGCGAGCGCCGAGGCGGACGACATCCGCATCAGTGCCCGCCTGGAGGTCAAGGAGCAGCGGGGCGAGGCGCTTTCGGCCCTGCGCGAGGTACGGCAGCGCACCACCGGGATGCTCGCCGAACTGGCCAAGGAGCACGCCGAACGCTGGGCCGAGGAGGAGCGCGAGGAGGCCGCGCGCGCCGCCGCGGTCGACGCGCACAACGCCGAACGCATCGCGCGCGCCGAGGCCGCCCTGGCGGAGGCGGAACGGGCCCTGGAGGAGGCCCGGGAGTCGGCGCGCCGCTCCGAGGAGGAGGCCGAGGAGCGTGCCCGCGAGGTTCTCGCGGAGGCCAAGGCCCGCGAGGAGCAGATCGCGCGGGAGACCGAGCGGGTGCTGCGCGAGCACGGCGAGACCTGGGACGACGTTCAGGCGCACATGGACCACATGCGGGACAGCCTCGTGACCCTGACAGGGCGCGCGGCCGCGGAATAGCGCGCCCGGCTGCCCCCGGCCGCCCTCTGCTGTCCCCCCGCCGCGCTCCTGCCGTTCCCCCCGCTTGCGCCCGCCGCGCTCCTGCCGTTCCCCCCGCTTGCGCCCGCCGAGCTCCTGCCGCACGCCCGCCGCGCCCTCAGCCGCCCCGCCGGACCGCCCCCGCCAGGATCCACCCCTCCACCGCCTCGTACTGCCGGCGCTGCTCCACGGCCCGGCTCCGCCCGGAGGCCACCGTCCCCAGCCAGCCCAGGAAGAACCCGGCCGGGATGGAGACGAGGCCGGTGGTGGTGAAGGGGAACCAGTTGAAGTCGGCGTGCGGGAAGGCGGCGGCCGGCGAGCCCGAGACCAGGTTGGTGCCGGGCATCAGGAGCAGCACGGTGAGGGTGCCGCCGAGCAGGGTGCACAGCAGGCCGGTGCGGGTGTAGCGGCGCCAGAAGAGGCCGTAGACCAGGGCGGGGGCGAGGGCGGAGGCGCCGACGCAGAAGGAGAGGATGATCAGGGGCTGCAGGCTGTGGTGCTGGACCAGGGTCGCCAGCAGGATCGTGGGGACCCCCGTGGCGAGCGCGGAGACGCGGGCCACGGTCATCTCGCGGCGGGCCGGCATCTCCTGGACGCGGGTCGCGAAGACGTCGTGGGCGAGGGAGTTGGCGCAGGCGAGGATCATGCCGGCGACGGAGGCGAGCAGGGTCAGGAAGATCGCCGTGGTGACGGTGGTGAAGAGCAGGCTCTCCACCGTCGAGGCGCCGGTGCCGAAGGCCGCGCGGGCGCCCAGCAGGTAGGCGGTGTTGCCCTGCGGGTCGGCGGCGGTGACGGCGGCGCGGCCGACCAGGGCGGTGGCGCCGAAGCCGACGACGCTGACGACCAGCACGAACAGGGCCACGCACGACACCGCCCAGGACATCGACCGGCGGACCTGGCGGGCACTGGAGGCGGTGTACATGCGCATGGTGATGTGCGGCAGGCAGGCGCCGCCGAGGACGACGGTCAGCTCCGAGCTGATCATGTCGAGGCGCGGGGCGGGGCCGCCGGTGAACTGGAGGCCGGAGCGCAGGTACGCGGTTCCGACGCCGCTGCCCCGGGCCGCCGCGGCGAGCAGGGCACCGGGGTCCCAGGCGAAGCGGTGCAGGACCAGCAGGGCGACCACGGTGCCGGAACCGAGCAGCATCACGATCTTCAGGATCTGGATGAGGGCGGTGCCCTTCATGCCGCCGATGGCCGCGTAGCTGATCATCAGGGCGCCGAGGCCGATGACGCAGCCGGTCTGCACGGCCCTGTTGGAGAAGCCGAGGACGAAGGCCATCAGCTGTCCGGCGCCGGCGAGCTGGACCAGCATCAGCGGCAGCAGGGCGGCGACGGTCACCGCACAGGCCGCGATGCGTACGCTGCGGCCGGGCATCCGGCGGGCCAGCGCGTCGCCCATGGTGAACCGGCCCGCGTTGCGCAGCGGTTCGGCCAGCAGGAACATCAGCAGGAGCAGTGACAGGGCCGTGCTGAGGGCGAGGACGACGCCGTCGTAGCCGCACAGGGCGATCACGCCGCCGGTGGCGAGGACGCCGGCCCCTGAGATGTAGTCGCCGGCGATCGCCAGGCCGTTGCGGAGCGGGGAGAGGGAGCCGTAGCCGGTGTAGAACTCGTCGAGGTCGTCGCGGTCCGGGCCGGTCAGCACGCACAGCAGGAGCGTGAGGGTCGCCACGACGGTGAAGGCGACCAGTGACATGGACTGGGCGGAGCCGCTGAAGCCGGTCACCGTACGGCCCCGCGCCTGGCGTCCAGTTCCGCGGTGCGGCGGATGCGGTCGGCGAGCGGGTCGACGTGGTGGCGCGCGGAGTGCTCGTAGAGGGCGATCGCCAGCCAGGTGACGGGGAGCTGGAGGAGGGCGAGGAACAGGCCCGCGGGTACGCCGTCGGCGACCGTGCTCGTCATCAGGCCCGGGGCGAACGCCGACAGCACCAGGAACAGGGTGAAGTAGCCGAGCGCGGTGAGGGTGGCGGTGCGCCGCCGGAGGCGGTAGGCGCCGCGCAGCAGCCGCAGGTCGCTGTGGTGTCCGACCGGCTCCCGGTGCGGCACGTGGCGGGGTCTCGGCGGCTCGGGCGGCAGTGGCTGCCAGGGGTAGGTGAGGTGTGCCGGTCCGTGCGGGGACGGGTCGGAAGGGGCGCCGGAGTCGGCTGGGTCGGAAAGGTCGTGGGCCATCCCGGTGCTCCTTGCGTGGCTCGGGTCCGTGGCGGCGGAACGCAGGGAGAGGAGGGAGCGGGGGACGCACGTTACTCGCAGGTATCCGGGGCGTGTGGGCATTTTCGGCAACTGGCGGGCGGGTACGCGCTTACTGCACCCGAACGTGTCTGACCTCGGGTGTTACCCGCGTTAACTCCGGGACGGGAGTCAGTCCTTGAGGACCGGGAAGCGTCGCGGTGCCACCGACAGGAGCACCACGAACGCCACCGCGGCCGCGCACGCCGCCCCGAAGTACACCGCGTGGACCGCGTCCGCGATGGCGTGCCGGGTGGCCTCGGGGGCCGTTCCGTCGTCCAGCGCGCGGGTGACGGAGTCGAGGTCGCCCGCGCCGCCCAGCCGGGCGGCCAGGACCCCGTTGGCGACCGCGCCGAACACCGACGCCCCGATCGTCTGGCCGGTCTGCCGGCAGAACAGCACCGACGCGGTCGTCGTGCCCCGCTCCGCCCAGCCCACCGTCGACTGCACGCCCACGATCAGCGGCAGCTGGAACAGGCCCAGCGCGGCCCCCAGCAGGAGCATGAGCAGCGTCGGCTGCCAGGCCGATCCCGGGTAGGGCAGGAACGGGAACGCGAACAGGATCAGCGCGGCCGCGCCGATGCCGAGCAGCGCGGTGTCGCGGAAGCCGATCCGCCGGTACACGTGCTGGCTGAGGGCCGCCGAGACCGGCCAGCTCAGCGTCCACACCGACAGCACGAACCCGGCGGCCACCGGCGCGAGCCCGAGCACCGACTGCGCGTACGTCGGCAGGAACACCGTCGGCGCCACCATCAGCAGGCCCAGCGCGCCGAGCGCGAGGTTGACGGCCGCGATCGTGCGGCGCCGCCACACCCACCCCGGGATGATCGGCTCGGCCGCCCGGCGCTCGGTCCACACCACGAGCCCCGCCAGCGCGAGCCCGGTGGCGAACAGCGCGCACGACGGCGCGGACCACCACGCCCACGCCACCCCGCCCTGTACGAGCGCGGTCAGCAGGACGCCTCCGCACGCGAAGACCGCCAGCGCACCCGCCCAGTCCACCCGCGGGGGCGTGCGCGGCGCGCGCTTCGGCTCGTGGAGGTGACGCACTATCAGCCAGAGCGCGGCCGCGCCGATCGGCAGGTTGATCAGGAAGATCCACCGCCAGTCCGCGTACGCGGCCAGTACCCCGCCGAGCCCCGGCCCGGCGACCGCGGACACCGCCCACACCGTGGACAGCTTCGACTGGATCTTCGGGCGGTCCTTGAGCGGGTAGAGGTCGGCGGCAAGGGTCTGCACGGTGCCCTGCAGCGCCCCGCCGCCGAGGCCCTGCACGATCCGGAACGCGATCAGCGCGGCCATGTTCCAGGCCACCGCGCACAGCAGCGACCCGAGCAGGAACACCGCGGCGCCCGCGACCAGCACCGGCTTGCGGCCGAAGGTGTCGGAGAGCTTGCCGTACACCGGCAGCGTGACGGTGACGGCGAGCAGGTAGCCGGAGAAGAGCCAGGAGAAGACCGAGAAGCCGCCGAGGTCGCCGACGATCTGGGGTACGGCGGTCGAGACGACGGTGGAGTCGAGCGCGGCCAGCGCCATGGCGAGCATCAGGGCGGCCACCACGGCCCCCCGCCGCTCCGTCCCGGCCCCGCGCGCCGCCGCGCGTATCGCGGGTTCCGCGTTCCCCTTCTTCTCCGTCTCCTTCTTCTCCGTCTCCGCGTTCTCCCGCTCCACGCCGGATCCCCTCCCCGCACCCCGTCATGTATCTATGTCGCGCACAACAGCTTCCCACCCGTCCCGGCGCGGCGGGAGTCCGCGTCCACCTGGTGAGAGGGCGCGGCCGCTTGACCCTCACGCGGCGGAAGGGTGGACGCTTCCTGGGGCGGTGGGTGGAGGCCGACCCCGAGAAGGACTCCACCCGGCGGTGGACGTCCCCTAGGGGCTTCTCCGTACTACGGCTCGGGGAGGGTTCGTACCGCCGGAGGACGAGACGGCACCCCGCCCGTCCTTAACCTGGCTTTACGCCGCCGGGGGGCGGTTGACCGAACCGGCGGGGGTGGGGTTTTCCCCCGGGCAAGACGGGGCTCCGCACCAGCGCGGAGCGACCCCGCCGGCCGCGAGACTCATCGTCGTACCGAACCACCGCGCAGCGACGCACAGCACAGCGCTGTTCCTCCGCTGCCCGACTTAGGAGACATACCGTGACATCGGCTGTGACCATTCCCAGGCACGGGGGTACTGGAGGGCGTACGGCCGTTGCCGCGCGGGCGCGGCAGGTCGTCAAGGCGTACGGGGCCGGAGAGACCCGGGTCGTCGCCCTGGACCACGTCGACGTGGACATCATGCGCGGGCAGTTCACCGCGATCATGGGCCCCTCGGGGTCCGGGAAGTCCACCCTGATGCACTGCCTCGCCGGGCTCGACACCGTGACGAGCGGTCAGATCTACCTGGACGAGACCGAGATCACCGGCCTGAAGGACAAGAAGCTCACCAAGCTGCGCCGGGACCGGATCGGGTTCATCTTCCAGGCGTTCAACCTGCTGCCGACGCTGAACGCGCTGGAGAACATCACGCTCCCCATGGACATCGCCGGCCGCAAGCCCGACAAGGAGTGGCTGCGGCGCGTGGTCGACACCGTGGGGCTCGCGGACCGGCTCAAGCACCGCCCCACCCAGCTCTCGGGCGGTCAGCAGCAGCGCGTGGCCGTGGCGCGCGCCCTCGCCGCCCGTCCCGAGATCATCTTCGGCGACGAGCCGACCGGAAACCTCGACTCCCGCGCGGGCGCGGAGGTCCTCGGCTTCCTGCGCAGCTCCGTCGACGACCTGGGCCAGACGATCGTGATGGTCACGCACGACCCGGTCGCCGCCTCCTACGCGGACCGCGTGCTCTACCTCGCCGACGGCCGGATCGTCGACGAGATGTTCAAGCCGACCGCGGAGACCGTCCTGGACCGCATGAAGGACTTCGACGCGCGGGGGCGTACGTCATGACCGTCCTGAAGACCTCGATGCGCAACTTCTTCGCGCACAAGGGGCGCATGGCCCTCTCCGCGGTCGCCGTCCTGCTGTCGGTGGCGTTCGTGTGCGGCACGCTGGTGTTCACCGACACCATGAACACGACGTTCGACAAGCTGTTCGCGGCCACCTCGTCCGACGTGACGGTCAGCGCCAAGGGCGCCTCCGACACCGGCGAGACCACCTCCGACAACGGCAGGCCGCCGGTCATGCCGGCCGCGGTGGTCGGCAGGGTCCGCGCAGCGAACGGCGTCAAGGCGGCGGAGGGGACGGTCTTCTCGACGTCCGTGACCGTCGTGAACGCGGACAAGGACAGCCTGTCCCCGTCCAGCGGCGCCCCGACCATCGTCGGCAGCTGGAACAGCAACGACGCCCGCACCATGAAGATCACCTCGGGTGCGGCACCGCAGAACTCCGGCCAGGTCATGGTGGACGCCGACACCGCCGGCAAGCACCACCTGAAGCTGGGTGACGAGATCGGCGTGATCAGCGCGGTCGGCACGCATACCGCGAGGATCTCGGGTATCGCGGACTTCACCGTCACCAACCCCGGTGCCGCGATCTTCTACCTGGACACGAAGACCGCCCAGCAGACCCTCGTCGGGCGCACCGGCGTCTTCACGAACATCAACGTGACGGCCGCGACCGGCGTGACGGACGCGCAGCTGAAGAAGAACGTCGTCGGTGAACTCGGCACCGCCTACAAGGTGCAGACCGCCAAGGAGACCGCCGACGCCAACCAGAAGGACGTCGAGAGCTTCCTGGACGTCATGAAGTACGCGATGCTCGGCTTCGCCGGGATCGCCTTCCTGGTCGGCATCTTCCTGATCATCAACACCTTCTCCATGCTGGTCGCCCAGCGCACCCGTGAGATCGGCCTGATGCGCGCCATCGGCGCCGGCCGCCGCCAGGTCAACCGGTCCGTGCTCGTCGAGGCCCTGCTGCTCGGCGTGGTCGGCTCGGTCCTGGGCGTCGGCGCGGGCGTCGGCATCGCGGTCGGCCTCATGAAGCTCATGGGCTCCATGGGCATGCACCTGTCGACCAGTGACCTGACGGTCGCCTGGACCACCCCGGTGCTCGGCCTGGTCCTCGGCGTCGTCGTCACCGTCCTCGCCGCCTACCTGCCCGCGCGCCGCGCCGGCAAGGTCTCCCCGATGGCCGCGCTGCGCGACGCGGGCGCCCCCGCCGACGCCCGGGCGGGCCGCATACGTGCCCTGATCGGTCTCGTGCTGACCGGCGCGGGCGGCTACGGGCTCTACCTCGCCTCGGCCGCCGACAAGGCCAAGGAGGGCTCGGCCTGGCTCGGCCTCGGCATCGTCCTCTCCCTCCTCGGGTTCGTCGTCATCGGCCCGCTGCTCGCCGGCGGTGTCGTACGGGTCCTCGGTGCGGTCCTGCTGCGGATGTTCGGCCCGGTCGGCCGCATGGCCGAGCGCAACGCGCTGCGCAACCCGCGCCGCACCGGCGCCACCGGTGCCGCCCTGATGATCGGACTGGCGCTGGTCGCCTGCCTCTCGGTGGTCGGCTCCTCCATGGTCGCCTCCGCCTCCGACCAGCTCGACAAGACCGTCGGCACGGACTTCATCATCCAGTCCGACAGCGGCCAGCGGATCACCCCGCAGGCGGTCAGGGCCGTCAAGGACGTCCCCGGACTCGCCCGCGTCACCGAGTACCGCACCACCACCGCCGACTACACCACGCCCGACGGCAAGACCCTCAAGGACACCGACATCACGGCGGCCGACCCCACCTACGCGACCGACCTGCGCACCAAGACCGTCGCCGGTGACCTCAAGGACGCCTACCTGCCCGACTCGATGTCCGTGTACGACAAGTTCGCCACGGCGCACGCCATCCACCTGGGCTCGAAGATCACCGTCAGGTTCAAGGACGGCCGCACCGCCCACCTGACGGTCCGGGCGATCACCAGCAGCGACGGCCTCATCGACGCCGGCTCCAAGTACACGAACATCAGCACGCTCGCCAAGTACGTGCCCGCCGCCAAGATGCCCCTCGACGAGCTGGTCTTCGCCACCGCCAAGGACGGGCAGCAGGACGCCGCGTACAAGTCGCTCAAGTCCGCGCTGCACGACTACCCGCAGTACACCGTGCGCGACCAGACCGACTACAAGAAGGCGCTCAAGGACCAGATCGGTCAGCTGCTGAACCTGATCTACGGCCTGCTCGCCCTCGCGATCATCGTCGCGGTCCTCGGTGTCGTGAACACCCTGGCCCTGTCGGTGGTCGAGCGGACGAGGGAGATCGGCCTGACGCGGGCCATCGGCCTCTCCCGCCGCCAGCTGCGCCGCATGATCCGCATGGAGTCCGTGGTGATCGCCCTCTTCGGTGCCCTGCTGGGCCTCGGCCTGGGCATGGGCTGGGGCGCCACCGCCCAGAAGCTGCTCGCCCTGCAGGGCCTGAAGGTCCTGGAGATCCCCTGGCCGACGATCATCGGCGTCTTCGTCGGCTCGGCCTTCGTGGGCCTGTTCGCCGCCCTGGTCCCGGCGTTCCGGGCGGGCCGCATGAACATCCTGAACGCGATCGCGACCGACTGACCGCGACCGCCGAGAGACCACCGCACACGGGGGTTGCGGGGGAACGCCCGGCGCCGGGGAGTCCTGGGGACTCTTCGGCGCCGGGCGCGTCTCGCTTCCCCCCGGAGTCCGGTCTCCGCGGCTGCCGGGTCCGGCTTCCCGGGCCGCCGGGCCGGCCCGGGTCTCGGGCCCCGGGCCGGGCCGCGGGCACGTCTTGGTCCTTCGACGTCGTTCGAGTCCCGTCTTCCGGCTCACCGAGTCGGGTGGTGGGTGGGCATAGGCTTCGGGGGTCCAGGGAGCGGAGCCCCCTGGTACGGCCACCGCGGCGCACGGTGCCCCACAGGGGCCACGGAGGTTGTCCACAGCCCCGGCACCCGCGCCCGCGTAGTCGTAGGCTGGAGACCCCCCGGTCGCAGCACGCGCCGGGCACTTCGCGTTGCCCACCCCCCGACGAAAGCCTCCTGAATGAGCCTGCACGGTCTGCTCGACGCCGTCGTCAAGGACCCCGCCCTCGCGGAAGCGATCAAGGCGGCCGCGGACGGCAACCGCATGCACGTCGACCTGGTCGGCCCCCCGGCGGCCCGCCCCCTCGCGGTCGCCGCCCTGGCCCGCGAGGCCGGCCGCCCCGTCCTCGCCGTCACCGCCACCGGCCGGGAGGCCGAGGACCTGGCGTCGGCGCTGCGCACCCTGCTGCCGCCCGAGACCGTCGCCGAGTACCCCTCCTGGGAGACGCTCCCGCACGAGCGCCTCAGCCCGCGCAGCGACACCGTCGGCCGCCGCCTCGCCGTCCTGCGCCGCCTCGCCCACCCCAGCTCCGACGACCCCGAGACCGGCCCGGTCTCCGTCGTCGTCGCCCCCGTACGATCCGTGCTCCAGCCGCAGGTCAAGGGCCTCGGCGACCTGGAGCCCGTGGCGCTGCGCACCGGTCAGAGCGCCGACCTGAACGAGGTGGTGGAAGCCCTCGCGGCGGCCGCCTACGCGCGCGTGGAGCTCGTCGAGAAGCGCGGCGAGTTCGCCGTACGCGGCGGCATCCTGGACGTCTTCCCGCCCACCGAGGAACACCCCCTGCGCATCGAGTTCTGGGGTGACGACGTCGAGGAGATCCGCTACTTCAAGGTCGCCGACCAGCGCTCCCTGGAGGTCGCCGAGCACGGGCTGTGGGCGCCGCCCTGCCGCGAGCTGCTGCTCACCGAGGACGTCCGGGCACGCGCGCGGGCCCTCGCCGAGGAGCACCCCGAGCTCGGCGAACTGCTCAACAAGATCGCCGAGGGGATCGCCGTGGAGGGCATGGAGTCCCTCGCCCCGGTCCTGGTCGACGACATGGAACTGCTCCTCGACGTGCTGCCCAAGGGCACGATGGCCGTCGTGTGCGACCCGGAGCGGGTAAGGACCCGTGCCGCCGACCTGGTGGCCACGAGCCAGGAGTTCCTCCAGGCGTCCTGGGCGGCCACCGCGGGCGGCGGCGAGGCGCCCATCGACGTCGGCGCGGCCTCCCTGTGGTCCATCGCGGACGTCCGCGACCGCGCCCGCGAGCTGGACATGATGTGGTGGTCGGTGTCGCCGTTCGCCGCCGACGAGTCGTTCACCCACGCCTCCGACGTGGTGGGGACAGGCGACACCCTCAAGCTGGGCATGCACGCCACGGAGACCTACCGCGGCGACACCGCGAAGGCGCTCGCCGACACCAAGGGCTGGCTGGCCGACGGCTGGCGCACGGTGTACGTCACCGAGGGCCACGGCACCGCCTCCCGCACGGTCGAGGTGCTCGGGAACGAGGGCATCGCGGCCCGCCTCGACGTCGACCTGAGTGAGCTCACCCCCTCGGTCGTGCACGTGTCGTGCGGCTCGATCGACTACGGCTTCGTCGACCCCGCGCTCCGGCTCGCCGTCCTGACCGAGACCGACCTGTCCGGGCAGAAGGCGGCCGGCAAGGACGGCGCGCGGATGCCGGCCCGCCGCCGCAAGACCATCGACCCGCTCACCCTGGAGGCGGGCGACTACATCGTCCACGAGCAGCACGGCGTCGGCCGCTACATCGAGATGGTGCAGCGCACCGTGCAGGGCGCCACCCGCGAGTACCTGGTCGTGGAGTACGCCCCCGCCAAGCGCGGCCAGCCCGGCGACCGGCTGTACATCCCGACCGACCAGCTGGAGCAGATCACCAAGTACGTCGGCGGCGAGGCCCCCACCCTGCACCGCCTGGGCGGCGCGGACTGGACGAAGACCAAGGCGCGCGCCAAGAAGGCCGTCAAGGAGATCGCCGCCGACCTGATCAAGCTCTACAGCGCCCGGATGGCCGCCCCCGGACACGCGTTCGGCACGGACACGCCCTGGCAGCGCGAGCTGGAGGACGCCTTCCCCTACGCGGAGACCCCCGACCAGCTGACCACCATCGCCGAGGTCAAGGACGACATGGAGAAGTCGGTCCCCATGGACCGTCTGATCTGCGGCGACGTCGGCTACGGCAAGACCGAGATCGCGGTGCGGGCCGCCTTCAAGGCCGTCCAGGACGGCAAACAGGTCGCCGTCCTGGTGCCCACCACCCTGCTGGTGCAGCAGCACTTCGGGACGTTCTCCGAGCGGTACTCGCAGTTCCCGGTGAGCGTGAAGGCGCTCTCCAGATTCCAGACCGACACCGAGGCGAAGTCGACTCTGGAGGGCCTCAGGGAGGGCGCCGTCGACGTCGTCATCGGCACCCACCGCCTCTTCTCCTCGGAGACCAGGTTCAAGGACCTGGGCCTGGTCATCGTCGACGAGGAGCAGCGCTTCGGCGTCGAGCACAAGGAGCAGCTGAAGAAGCTCCGCGCCAACGTCGACGTGCTCACCATGTCGGCCACACCCATCCCCCGCACCCTCGAGATGGCGGTCACCGGCATCCGCGAGATGTCCACGATCACCACGCCCCCGGAGGAGCGCCACCCGGTGCTGACCTTCGTCGGGCCGTACGAGGAGAAGCAGATCGGCGCCGCCATCCGCCGTGAACTGCTGCGCGAGGGCCAGGTCTTCTACATCCACAACCGGGTCGAGTCGATCGACCGCGCCGCGGCCAGGCTCCGCGACATCGTCCCCGAGGCGCGCATCGCGACCGCCCACGGCCAGATGTCCGAGTCGGCCCTCGAACAGGTCGTCGTCGACTTCTGGGAGAAGAAGTTCGACGTCCTCGTCTCGACCACGATCGTCGAGTCCGGCATCGACATCTCCAACGCCAACACCCTCATCGTCGAACGAGGCGACACCTTCGGCCTGTCCCAGCTGCACCAGCTGCGCGGCCGCGTCGGCCGTGGCCGGGAGCGCGGCTACGCGTACTTCCTCTACCCGCCGGAGAAGCCCCTGACGGAGACCGCCCACGAGCGCCTCGCCACCATCGCCCAGCACACCGAGATGGGCGCCGGCATGTACGTCGCGATGAAGGACCTGGAGATCCGCGGCGCCGGCAACCTGCTCGGCGGCGAGCAGTCCGGGCACATCGCGGGCGTCGGCTTCGACCTGTACGTCCGCATGGTCGGCGAGGCCGTCGCGGACTACCGGCGGCAGCTGGAGACCGGCGAGATCGAGGAGGAGCCGGCGCTCGAGGTCAAGATCGAGCTGCCCGTCGACGCGCACGTCCCGCACGACTACGCGCCCGGCGAGCGGCTGCGTCTCCAGGCGTACCGTTCCATCGCCTCCGCCAACTCGGAGGACGACATCAGAGCGATCCGCGAGGAACTCACCGACCGCTACGGCAAGTTGCCCGAGCCGGTGGAGAACCTGCTGCTCGTCGCCGGGCTGCGGATGCTCGCCCGCGCGTGCGGGGTCGGCGAGATCGTCCTCCAGGGCACCAACATCCGGTTCGCCCCGGTGGAGCTGCGCGAGTCGCAGGAGCTGCGGCTCAAGCGCCTGTACCCCGGGACCGTCATCAAGCCGGCCGCCCACCAGGTGCTGGTACCCCGCCCCAAGACCGCGAAGGTCGGCGGCAAGCCGCTCGTCGGACGCGAACTGCTGAGCTGGGTGGGGGAGTTCCTCGCCTCGATCCTGGGGTCGTAGCAGCACCCGGTCCCGGAGCCGCGGAGTCGCGGAGTCCCTGAGCCGCGGAGCCACGGAGTCGCTGTGCCACGGAGTCGCGAGGCCGCGGCTCCGTGGCGCGTTCCCGGTCGCAAGCCGTGCGCGCACGGCAAGGGGTGAGGGGGGCCATCGGGGGCATTCGCTCGCCGCGGGGAGTGAGCGGGCGCGAAGACGCACCGCCCGGGCTTCCTCCGGCGTGGCAACCGGACGCCTATGACGCCGAGTTGCGGGCATGTGTCGTTCTGCGCCCTGTCTGGGGCGAACCGCGCGGCGGTTACCTTGGGACCAGCGGAGATCCGCCCGTGCGGAGGCGGACCGGGGCAAGGAAGAGGGGGCGCACGTGGCGCGTCTGAGGGGCGGGGCGGTCGTGGCCGTCGTCATGGTGTTCGCCGTGGCCGGCTGCAAGGACCTGCAGGACAAGGGGGCTTCGGGAGAGCCGGGCGCGACAGGCGGGGGAGCCGCGCTGACGGCCGCCGACTCGCTGACCGTCAAGGGACGGGCGCCGAAGACCGGTTACTCCCGGGAGAGGTTCGGCTCCGCCTGGGCGGACACCGACTCCAACTCCTGCGACACCCGGGACGACATACTCAAGCGCGACCTGAAGGACGTGAAGTACACCGGCGGCGACTGCAAGGTCTCCTCCGGCGTGCTGGAGCCGGACCCCTACTCCGGCAAGGAGGTCACCTACAAGCGTGGCCGCAGCCTGGTCGACATCGACCACCTCGTCGCCCTCTCGGACGCCTGGCAGACGGGCGCCAAGTACTGGGACGCCAGCAAGCGGATAGCCCTGGCCAACGACCCGCTCAACCTCCTTGCCGTCGACGCGAGCGCCAACCGCGGCAAGGGCGACGGCGACACCGCCACCTGGCTGCCGCCCGACAAGTCCTACCGCTGCACCTACGTCGCCGCGCAGGTCGCCGTGAAGAAGAAGTACGGCCTGTGGGTCACCGCCGCCGAGAAGGCCGCGATGAAGAAGGTGCTCGCCGCCTGCCCGGGCCAGAAGCTCCCATCGGGCGGCAACCCGACCAACGCGCCGTCCCGCTTCAAGGCGCGCTGAACCGGCGCGGGAGCGCCGCGTGTGTCACCGCCCGGGGTGGTGGCCACGCGGCGCAGGGGCCGGGCAGCCTGCCTTCTCCCACGCCACGAAGGTGTTGGTACGGGCGAAGACGAACGCCTTGACCGGGTTGGCGGAGTACGACCACGGCGGGCTGCCGACGTATCCGCCGACCGCCCGGAACTGCTCGACGGCCTCCGGGTACCGCTTCGTCTGGAACAGGGTGTCCGCCAGCAGGTGCCGCACCGTCGGCAGCCGGTGGTGTCCGGCCGGAACACGGTCCACGGCGTCCAGGGTGGCGTCCACGGCGGTCTGTACGAACGGCTGGTCGTACACGGGTGCCTTGGGCTCCCGGACCGCGTGCTCCATCAGCGCGTACAGGGGCAGTACGGGCAGCAGGCTGCCCTGCGGTGCGGCGGCCGCGGCCTGCCCGGCGAACGCGTACATCAGCTCGTGCGAACCACGCCACTTGGCGCACCAGTACTGCAACGCGCTCATGTGCGCTCCGAAGTGGTGCGGGTCGCGGGCGGTGATCTCGGCCCACAGCGCCCGGAAGTCGTCGTGCGACCAGCCGAGTCCCAGCGCGACGGTGATCTGCGCGATCCAGGGGCAGGGGTCCTCGGGCGCCATCCACGCGGCCTCCCGGCAGGCGGGCAGCGCCTCGGCCAGCAGCCGGTGGAAGCCCTCGAACTGCTCGGTCGTGGTGTTCTTCGCCAGGTTCGCGCCGCGGACCTGGCCCGCGAGCACGACCAGCGAGTCGGCGTGCACCAGGGCGGCGGACGGGTCGCCGGGGTACTCGGTCCGCCATGCCTTGAGCCAGGCGTCGTCCTCGGCGGCGGCGTGTACGAGGACGCCGAGCCGGTACCACCGCAGGTCCCAGTCGCGGCCCGCCCCGGCCAGGTAGGCGGCGGCCCGCCGCCAGTCACCGGCGAGGGCCGCCGCCGCGACCGCGTCGGCCTCTGGATCGGGGCCCGCCGAACCGCTGTCCAGCTGGGCGGCGGGCACCAGCCCGTACTTGGCGGGGTCGATGTTGACCGGCGCCTTGGCCTTCGCCTCCGCCCGGAGCGCACGTCCCTTGCGGATGTTGCGCGGGAGGGTGACGAGCGCGTAGACGAGAATGCCGGCACCGACTATGTCGATCAGGACGTTCATTCGGGGTCTTTCGGGTAGGGGCCGCCGGGGGAGAAGGCTGACGGGACGGTCGAAGAGGCTGGTCGAGTATGGCCGCCGCCGGCCAGCAGAGCCCGCAGGGGGAAGGTGCCGGGCGGCTCGGCGACCGCGTGGTCCAGGGCCTCCTCCAGCGCCTCGGCGAACCCGTCGGGTGCCACCGTCCGCACCGCGGGTCCGGACCAGCACAGCTCCCACCGGCACAGCCCGGTGTCCAGCGCGGTGAGCAGGGCGAGCCGGCGCAGGGCAGAGCGGAAGGCCGTCCTGGCGAACTCGCGTGCCGCGCGCCCGCTGCTCCGGCCGGCCTGCTCCGACCTGGGCAGCCGGCCGGCGATGTCGTGCAGCAGACCGTGGTCGATCAGGTCGAGGAGCTGGTGGAGGTGGGGCACCGCGGATGTCCGGGACACGTGGACGCTCCTCGCGCCGGACGGCTCGGCCATGGCGTCCAGCAGCGGCTGCGCTTCCCGTGCCCAGCTCTCGCGCCGGGTCCAGGCGGGCAGTTCCGCCCAGGGCACGCGCCGCCAGGACAGCGTCTCCCGGCTCAGCACGGCTCGTTCCAGTCCGGTGAGGACGCGGTCCGGCTCCCGGAGCAGCGCGAGGGCGGGGTGCCGGGGGCGCGTGGTGGTGCGTCCGGTCTCGAGAAGGTCGGGGAGTCGGGGGAGCTCGGGGAGTGCCTCCAGCGCCGCGATGCGGTCGGCCGTGAGCGGGTGGCTGTCGTACGGAGAGCTCTCCTCGGAGGCCACCTCCTGGAGCGGCCCGTGAGTCCACGCGTCCAGTTCCGCCCGGCGTGCGGGGTCCGCGAGCAGCTGGGCGAGACCGCCGTGGAACTGCCCTTCCGGCGGCAGCAGGCCGGCGCCTTGGCCCATCAGGGCGTACTCGCGCAGATAGAGGTCCTCGGCGGCGTCGAGCGCGGGGATGCGGCGCAGTGCGGCGGCCGTGGTGTCCCGTCCGGCGACGCGGGCGGCCACCAGGTCGGCCGCGTACTCCTGCCTGCGGCTGACGGCCTCGGTCAGTCGCAGGCACAGCCGCGCGTACGCGCAGAAGACGAGGGCCAGATAGTGGTCCGGGCCCGGCTTCGGCTCCCGCTTGAGCGCGGGCCGCCTGCCGGCCGCACGGCGCCGGGCGGCCCGTGCGGCGGTCCTCGCCCGCTCCTCGGCCTCCTCATCCGCAGCCCGCCGGCGCAAGGTGTGGACGGTGTGCTGCAGCCTGCCGTGCAGCGCCCAGAGCAGCCCGCCCAGCCGGGTGTCGTCGTGGGCGTAGTGGCCGAGTTCGTGCCCGAGCACCGCGTCCAGTTCGTCCTGGGACAGGCCGATCAGCAGCGTCACGCCGAGGAAGAGCCGCCGTTCGCCCGCGACCAGACCGAGCCACCGGGCGTCCTCCCGCACCATGGCGTTGGCCCCTGGGACCACCCGGATCTCCGCGGGCGGCCGGGTGCCCACCCGTTCGGCCAGGTTCCGCACATGCCACCACAGCTCCGGCTGCTCACCAGGTGTCAGCGACACTCCGGGCACCTCGTCCTGCCCGTCCCCGGGGCCGCGGGTGAGCAGGACGACCCGCACCACGCACCAGGCGATCGCCAGCGAGCCGAGGTAGCCCTCGACCGCCACGACCGTGAGCCCGGGGCCCCGGGCCAGGAAGACGTCCAGGACCGCCAGCACGAGGAGGAGGAGCAGGGCCAGCGCGTAGAACCCGAGGAGCAGACCGAGAACGAGCGCGGCACGCAGCGGCGTTCCGGGCACGCCGCGTTCTCGTACGGCGGGTTCAACGGCAGCCGCCCGGCCGGCGGGGCGGGTCGTCAGGCGCATCGGCATCCTTCGCGGGAACGGATCAAGCTACTTCTTCAGCGCCGACAGGACCGTCGTCGTCACCTTCTTCGCGGACGCGGCTCCGTTGTCGCCGCCCGCCGTGGACAGCACGGTGACCACGGAGCCGCCGGAACGCGCGGCGATCAGCGTGGTGCCGTTCTCCCAGTAGCCGCTGGTCAGCGTCATCGTGTAGGCCTCGTCGCCGAGTCCGGCCGTGTCGCTGCCGGTGAGCTTCACCTTGGCGTGCGCGTCGGTGTCCGTGTACGTGGCGCACTCGGCGGCGACGGTCCGCAGCGCCTTCATCACCGCGGCCGCCGTGCTGCCCTGGAAGGCGTCGATCTCCTGGTCCACTTCCTCCGTCTTGCTCGCGTAGCCGTTCTGCGCGAACGACACCCCGCCCTTGTAGCCGGACACCTGGATCCAGGACGTGGTCTCCAGTCTCGTGCAGTCCGGCTTCCCCGCCTTCCGGGCGGCCGGGGAGAGGAACTGGCCGCCGCTGTCCGCGGAGCCGTCGGACTCGAGGGTGAGCCCGGACGGGAAGGCCGACGCGGGCGCCAGTGCCTTCTTCAGCTCGGTGCCCGTGAACAGGCCTGAGTTGGAGTCCTTCGCCTTGGCCGGCGCGGCGCTCGTGCCGGTACCGGAGTCGGTGGCGGCGCCGGTGGATCCGGCGGAGCAGGCGGTCAGGGCCAACGGGAGGGCCGCGGCGGCCAGCAGCATCACGGCGCGGGACGGGAGGCGCATGGGGAGTCCTTCGGGAGTTGTTGAAGCGGGGTCGTTGATGCGGGTCCGTTGAAGCGGACTCGTTGAAGGAGAGCTGGTTGAACGGGAATTGCTGAAGCTGTGGGTCAATAAGAGCAGAGGCTGTGAACCGAGTCAACATGATGACTTCGTGATGGGGTGTACACGTCCGTGAAGGGGGGGATCTTGTGCGCGTCGGTATGCTCGGTGCACACATGGGACGAGGGGAGCGGAAGCCGCGTGCAGGACAACGCCACAGAGGTGACCGCAGCCGGCATCGCACGGCTCGCCGGGGTGGGCCGCGCCGCCGTCAGCAACTGGCGCCGCCGGCACGCCGACTTCCCCAAGCCGGTCGGCGGCACCGAGACCAGCCCGTCCTTCGCGCTCGCCGAGGTCGAGTCCTGGCTGCGCAAGCAGGGCAAACTCGCCCAGGTCCCGCTGCGTGAGCGGGTCTGGCAGCAACTCGCCGGGCACCCCGACGGCGCGCTGACGGCGCTGGTGCACGCGGGCTGTGTGCTGCTGCTGATCCACGAGCGCCCCACCGTCTGGCTGCACGTGAGCGCCGGCTCGGACGAGCGGCTGGCCGCGATGCTGCCGGACGCTCTGGACGAGGTGTTGACCGCACGTCTCGGCGAGCCGGCCGACCGCACCGTTCACAGCGGCCGGGGAGCGGACGCCGCCGAAGCGGTGAACAGGCCGGGCCGCGCGGTGGCTGTGAACACCGCACACCCAGCCGCCACCTCCGCCACCTCCGCCACCCCCGCCGTCCCCACCCCCACCGGCCCCCAGCTCCTCCCCTCCGCCCCCCTCCTGCGCGGCGCGGCCGAACTGGCCGCCGAGGCGGGGGCCCGGCAGGCCTTCGAGTTCCTGCTGGGGCGGCACCTGGACGCCAACCCGCGCCAGTACACGCTCACCCCGTCCGAACTCGCCGGCCTCATGGCCGACCTGGCCGGCCCCGCCCGCATCGTGCTCGACCCGGCCTGCGGAACCGGCGCCCTGCTGCGGGCCGTCGGCGTCCGCCCCGACCAGGAGCTGTACGCCCAGGACAGCGCCCCCGACCTAGCCGCGCTCACCGCGCTGCGGCTCGCGCTGCACTCCCGGGCCGGCGTGCACGGCGCCGCCGGCGACACCCTGCGCGCCGACGGCTTCCCCGAGCTGCGCGCGGACGCGGTGCTGTGCCATCCGCCGTTCAACGAGCGCAACTGGGGCCACGACGAGCTGGCGTACGACGCGCGCTGGGAGTACGGCTTCCCCGCCCGCACCGAGTCCGAACTGGCCTGGGTGCAGCACGCCCTGGCCCGGCTCGCCGACGGCGGCACCGCGGTCCTGCTGATGCCGCCGGCCGTCGCCTCCCGCCGCTCCGGGCGCCGGATCCGTGCCGACCTGCTGCGCCGGGGCGCGCTGCGGGCCCTCGTCGCGCTGCCGGCCGGGGCGGCGCCACCGCACAGCATCCCGCTGCACCTGTGGGTGCTGCGCCGGCCGGAGCGGACCCCGGCCACGCCCGAGGTGCTGCTCGTGGACACCGGGGGGTTCACCGGGGGCGCGCGGGGCGGCCCCGACCTGACGGCGGTACGGGACGCCGTCCTGGACGCCTGGCGCGCCTTCGAGCGCGACGGGGGTCCGGTGGAACGGCCGGGGCTGGCCCGTTCGGTACCGGTCATCGAACTCCTCGACGACGACGTGGACCTGGCCCCCGCCCGCCATCTGCCCCCGGCCGCCGCGGCCGACGGCGCGGAGGAGCTCACGGCGGTCCGCGAACGGCTCGGCGCGACCCTGCGCCTGACCGTCGACCTCACCCCGCCGCCCGCCGACCAGGCGCCGCCCGCGCGGTGGCCGCTCACCACCGTCGGTGAACTCGCCCGCGGTGGCGCGCTGTTGCTGCGCACCGGAGGCAACGGCGGCCACGCGCGCGTGCGCGTGCTCACCGACCACGACGTCCTCGCCGCGACGGCCCCCTCGGGCACGCTTCCCGAGAGCGACGAGGAGGCCGTGCTGACCGAGCCGGGCGACGTCGTCGTACCGGTCCTCGGCGGAGGCTCGGTGGCGCGCGTGATCGACGACGCGACGGCGGGCGCCGCCCTGGGGCGCAACCTGGTGCTGCTGCGACCCGACCGCACGGCCCTCGACCCGTGGTTCCTCGCCGGCTTCCTGCGCGGCACCGCCAACAACCGGCAGGCCAGCAGCTACGCCTCCACGGCGACCCGGCTGGACGTACGCCGGCTGCAGCTGCCCCGGCTGCCCCTGGAGGAACAGCGACGCTACGGCGCGCGATTCCGCGCACTCGACGAGTTCGAGCGGGCGCTGCGCCATGCGAGCCGGCTCGGCGAGCACCTCGTGCGCGGGATGTACGACGGTCTCACCGACGGGACCGTCGCGCCGGACTGACCCGCCGGACTGACCCGCCGGGCGGGTCCGCCGGGGGCCGCCGGGATCGGCCGGCAGTCGGTCCGACAACGGTTCGGTACAACCCGAACCGGTTGTCCGCGCCGGGCCATATGCTCGATCCGACCATCGCACGACCGGTGTCGTCCGCGGGCGGACGGCGCCGGGCGGGCACGTACGCCCTTTTCCAGGCACCAGGCACACAGGAGCGACCATGCAAGGCCAGGGCCATGCGCAGCCGGTGCGGCGGCCGCCGCACGACGCGGTACTGGTCCTGCTGCGCGTGGTGTTCGTGGCGCTCGGGGTGTTCAGCGCCGGCTTCCTGGCGTGGGCGATGCCGCTGCGGCTGGCCGTCGTGACCCGCAGGCCGGTCGACGTCGGCGTGCTGGTGACGGCGGTGGCGGCCGACGTCCTCAGCATCGTGCTGCTGGGCAGCGAACCCGGCGACGACGTGCACACCCCCGGCGGTTACCTGGGGATCACGCTGTTGTTCGGCACGCTCCTGGGCGCCGTCGTCTACTACCTGGTGGCCGACGTACGCCACTTCCAGCGGCAGCGCGAGGCGTTCGCGGCGCAGCAGTACGCCTACGCGACCCCCGCCTCGCCGTACACCACGGGGACGATGCCCCCGCACACCCCGGCCCCGCCCGCGCACTCCGTCCCCCCGATGCCCCCGCCGCCGCTCCCGCAGCCACCGATACCCGCGCCGCCCCAGCGCCCGGCGCCCGCCCGGATCGAGCAGGTGCGCGCCGAACTCGACGAGCTCAGTGACTACCTGCGCAAGCACGACGGGCACCGTGAGGGCGGCCACGAGGGCGGACGGTGACCGTGGCGGCAGGACGTGTCGTCGCCGGCCGCTACGAGCTGTCCACGCTCATCGGGCAGGGCGGCATGGGCCAGGTGTGGACGGCGTACGACCAGCGGCTCGACCGGCGGGTGGCGGTCAAGCTGCTGCGCCCCGACAAGGTGGCGGGCGCGGAGGCGGAGGAGCTGCGCCGCCGGTTCCTGCGGGAGTGCCGGGTCACCGCGCAGGTCGACCATCCCGGCCTGGTCACCGTGCACGACGCGGGCAGCGAGGGCGAGGAGCTCTTCCTCGTCATGCAGTACGTGGACGGCGCCGACCTCTCCGACCACCTGGCCGAGCACGACCCGTACCCGTGGCAGTGGGCGGTGGCGGTGGCCGCGCAGCTGTGCGCCGTGCTGAGCGCCGTGCACGCCGTGCCGATCGTCCACCGCGACCTCAAGCCGCGCAACGTCATGGTGAAGCAGGACGGCACGGTCACCGTCCTCGACCTGGGCGTCGCCTCCGTCATGGACACCGACACCACCCGTCTCACCCACACCGGCTCCCCGATCGGCTCACCCGCCTACATGGCACCCGAGCAGGCCATGGGCGGCGCGGTCGGCCCGTACACCGACCTGTACGCGCTCGGCGTGCTCCTGCACGAACTGCTCAGCGGAGAGGTTCCGTTCGCGGGCTCCACGGCGCTCGGCGTGCTGCACCGGCACCTGTACGAGCCGCCGGTGCCGGTACGCCGGACCCGCCCCGAGGTCCCGGAGCCACTCGAAGGCCTCGTGCTGCGCCTGCTCGCCAAGGACCCGCAGCACCGCCCGGCGTCCGCGCAGGAGGTCTACGAGGACCTGGCGGCGCTCCTGCCCGCGCGCGGGACGCCGTCCGGATCGCCCCTGGACCCCACGCGACCCTTCCTGCGCCCGCACGCCCCCTGGCCCGACCGGGCGCGGACCCCGGCACCGCAGCCCGCCACCCCCGTGGCCGCGGTACCCGACAAGCCGGATGTCGCCGCCGCCGTCGACGAGGTCAAGCGGCTGCTCGGGGAGGGGCGCATCACCCAGGCCGTCGACATCCTGGGTGCGATCCTGCCCGCCGCCGCCGACCAGCACGGTGAGCGCTCCACGGTCGTCCGCACGCTGCGCAAGCAGTACGCGGCCACGCTGATGGACGACGGGCAGTACCGGCGCGCACTGCCCGAACTGCGCCGGCTCGCCGACGAACGCGCCGCCGAGGCGGGCCAGGCCGACCCGCAGGCCCTGCGCTTCCGCTACGAGACCGCCCAGTGCCTGGAACAGCTCGGCGAACCGGCGGCGGCGCTCGCGGAGTACCGGGCGCTGCTGCCGTACTACGAGAACCAGTACGTGGCCGGCGACCCGCAGCTCGCGCACGAGGTGCGCCGCCGGATCGGGCATCTGCTGCTCGCGCTCGGCGACCGGCCGGCCGCCCACGACACGCTCACCCGGCTGCTGTTCGACGTCGAACGGCTGCACGGGCCCGGCCACCCGCTGGCCGGCGAGGTACGGCGGACGCTGCACTGGCTGGGGCAGATGCGCGGCTAGTTCCCGAGCAGTGCATACTGCACCTGCTTTTCGCACAACCTGTCGCACAGCAATGAGGCAGGCAAAGACACAAGTAAGAACACAGGGGTGGGTTCCGGCATGTCCAGCCATCGGCAGTCGAAGAAGCGCAGATACATCACCTGGGGCGTCGCCGGTGCCGCGGTCGCCGCCGGGGCCGGGATCGCCGCGCAGACCTCCATGGCGGCCACCACCTGGCCCGCCCAGAAGACGTTCACCGGCCGCGCGTTCGACACCTGCGCCGCGCCCTCCGCCACCGTGATGAAGGCCTGGAACACCGGCTTCTACGGCGCCGCCGCCGTCTACATCGGCGGCAAGAACCGCGGCTGCGCCCAGCCCAACCTCACCGCCTCCTGGGTCAAGTCGGTCTCCGCGATGGGCTGGAAGCTCATCCCGCTCTACGTCGGCGCCCAGCCGTCCTGCGGATCCGGCGGCTCGGTGAAGATCAGCGCGTCCACCGCGGCCTCCGTCGGCAAGTCCGAGGCCGACGACGCCGTGGCCAAGGCCGCCGCGCTCGGCATGAAGGCCGGCAGCCCGATCTACCTCGACATGGAGGCGTACGACACGACGAACACGTCGTGCAACAACGCCGTGCTGACCTATGTCCGCGCCTTCGACAAGGAGCTGCGCGCCAAGACCTACCGCGCCGGCTACTACGGCTTCACCAGCTCCAGCGCCAAGGCGATCGCCAACGCCACCGACAAGACCGACCTGCCGGGCAACCTCTGGTACGCGCTGTGGGACAAGCAGAACACCACGACCGCGGACTGGCCGTTCGGCGCGTCCCAGTACACCGGGCACAGCCGGGCCCACCAGTACTTGGTGAACAGCAAGGAGACGCGCGGCGGTCACACGATCACCGTGGACCGTGACGCGTGGGACGCCCCGGTGGCGATCACGGGCTGAGCGGGATCCGCACGGGATCAGTACCGCAAACCCTTCCGGAGGGTGGTGCGGCGGTGCCGGAAGTGCGCGTGAATCGTTGGTCGAATGGGTTGGCCAGAGCTTGCCCACTGCCTACCATCGATCACCGCAAGACTTTGTGCACCGTCGCACAATCTCCTCGGGAGGCACCCTTGCACCGCCGCCGTCGCACCGCGCTCCTCCTCTCCGCCGCGATCGCCGCCGCGGCCCCCTTCCTGACCGCCTGCGGAAGCGACGCGCACCCGGGCGCGGCGGCCGTCGTCGGCGGCCAGCGGATCACCGTCTCGCAGCTGGAGAACCGGGTGAACGAGGTGCGCCGGGCGCAGCGCGCCGCGGTGCCGGACCACACGCAGTACCAGCAGGTCCTCGCCTCCACCAGCAGCCTCACCCGGGACACCCTGTACAACATGGTGCTCGACAAGGTGCTGCACCGGGCCGCCCGGGACGCGGGAGTCGGCGTCACCCGCGCCGAGGTCGAGCAGATGCGCTCCGGCCTCGAACAGCAGGCCGGCGGTTCCGCGGCGCTGCAGACGGCCTGGCTGCAGAAGTACGGCATCGCCCCCCAGCGGCTGGACGACAACCTCCGCTTCCAGGTGGAGGCCAAGAAGCTCGCCGAGGCGCTCGGCACCGACACCTCTCAGCCCGCCTTCTGGAAGGCCCTGGCCAACGCCTCCCAGGAACTCCACGTCGACCTCAACCCGCGCTACGGCGCCTGGGACGTCCAGAAGAGCAGCAGGGTGGACGCCAAGACCCCGTGGGTACGGGAGATCACCTCGGGCGGCACTCAGGTGTCGGCCTAGGGCCGGCGCCGGTGTCGGCTGGAGGCGGGCCCGGGCCGTCGGTGCGGTGACCTCCACCGCGGTCATACGATCACTTGACCGCCCCCACCCTGTGGACAAACCGCGAGGTGGGCGGCGGCGGTGCGTTACGTTCGGAGCGTGAACACCACCAGGCCCGAACCCACCACGCCGGACCCCTCTCCCACGGCCGCCGACCCCGGCCGGGTCGTCCTGCTCACCACCAGCCACCGGGTCGCCCCCGGCCTGCTGTCCTGGCCCGCCTGGCAGGCACTGCGCGCGGCGGACCGCGTGCTGTGCGCGGACGGCGCGCATCCGCAGCTGCCGTATCTGCGGGAGGCCGGGACCGCCGTGGACGAGGCCGCCCCCACCGCCGAGGAGCTGGTCGACGCCTGCGCCGGCGGCCGGACCGTGGTGGTCGTGGCGACGGGCGAGGGCGAGCCGGCCCTCACGGACGGGCTGGCCCGCCTGGCCGGCTCGGGCCGGGTCCGGATGCCCGAGCTGGAGCTCCTCCCGGCCTCCTACGACCTGCCCGGCGCCCGTCTCCTCGACCTCGTCCAGGTCATGGACCGGATCCGCGCGGAGTGCCCCTGGTCGTCCCGGCAGACCCACCGCGGCCTCGCGAAGTACGGCATCGAGGAGGCCTACGAACTCGTCGAGGCGATCGAGGAGGGCGACCGCGACGAGCTGCGCGAGGAACTGGGCGACGTGCTCCTCCAGGTCGTCTTCCACGCGCGGATCGCCCAGGAGGACCCGGACGCCCCCTTCTCGATCGACGACGTCGCGGGGGGCATCGTCGCCAAGCTCATCCACCGTCACCCGCACGTCTTCGGCGACGAGACCGCGTCGACGCCGGAGGAGGTCAAGGAGCACTGGCTGCGGACCAAGGCGGTGGAGAAGCGGCGCGAGTCGGTGACGGACGGGATACCCCTCGCCCAGCCGGGCCTCGCACTGGCGGCGAAGCTGGCCTCGCGGGTGCGCACCGCGGGTCTCCGGGTGCCGCTGCCGCAGGCACCGGGCATCGGCTACGAACTGCTCGCGCTGGCGGCCCGCGCCGAGGCCGACGGCGTCGACCCGGAGGCAGCACTGCGCGCGGCGGCCCGGGCCTACCGGGACGCGGTGCGGGCGGCGGAGGGAGTGGCGAAGTGAGCGCCGCCCCCTCCCTGTTCACCTGGGAGTTCGCCGCCGACCCCTACCCCGCCTACGCCTGGCTGCGGGAGCACGAGCCGGTGCGGCGGACCCGGCTGCCCAGCGGGGTGGAGGCCTGGCTGGTCACGCGGTACGCCGATGCCAAGCAGACCCTCGCCGACCCCCGTCTGTCCAAGAACCCCGCGCATCACGACGAGCCCGCGCACGCCAAGGGGAAGACCGGCATCCCCGGTGAGCGCAAGGCCGAGCTGATGACGCACCTGCTGAACATCGACCCGCCGGACCACACCCGGCTGCGCCGGCTGGTGAGCAAGGCGTTCACTCCGCGGCGGGTGGCCGAGTTCGCGCCGCGGGTGCGGGAGCTGGCCGACCGGCTCATCGACGGGTTCGCGGAGCGGGGCGAGGCCGACCTCATCCACGAGTTCGCCTTCCCGCTCCCCATCTACGCCATCTGCGACCTGCTCGGCGTGCCGCCCGAGGACCAGGACGACTTCCGGGACTGGGCGGGGATGATGATCCGGCACGGGGGCGGGCCGCGGGGCGGGGTCGCGCGGTCCGTGAAGAAGATGCGCGGATATCTGGCCGAGCTGATCCACCGGAAGCGGGAGGCGCTGCCCGCCGAGGCCGGTCCCGGCGAGGACCTCATCTCGGGGCTCATCCGGGCCTCGGACCACGGTGAGCACCTCACCGAGAACGAGGCCGCTGCCATGGCCTTCATCCTGTTGTTCGCGGGTTTCGAGACCACCGTCAACCTGATCGGCAACGGCACGTACGCGCTGCTCACCCACCCCGGTCAGCGGGCCCGGCTGCAGGAGTCCCTGGCCGCCGGCGAGCGCGGGGTGCTGGAGACCGGTGTCGAGGAACTGCTCCGCTACGACGGGCCGGTGGAGCTGGCCACCTGGCGGTTCGCCACCGAGCCGGTCACGATCGGCGGGCAGCACATCGCGCCCGGCGACCCGGTCCTGGTCGTCCTGGCCGCGGCGGACCGGGACCCGGAGCGGTTCGCGGAGCCGGACACCCTCGACCTCGCCCGGCGGGACAACCAGCACCTCGGATACGGCCACGGCATCCACTACTGCCTCGGCGCCCCGCTCGCCCGCCTGGAGGGCCAGACCGCGCTCGCCGGCCTCCTCACCCGCCTTCCGGACCTGCGACTCGCCGTCGACGAGAAGGAGTTGCGGTGGCGTGGCGGACTCATCATGCGCGGACTGCGCACCCTCCCCGTCGAGTTCACGCCCACCGGTCGGTGAACCCGCGCCGGTCGGTGAACCCTCGCCCGGCCCTCGGCGAGCCTTCACCGGGGCCACTACCGGCCCGTTCGGGCAGAAGGTGACCAGCGTTCAAGTCTGTGATCTTCACGTGATCTACGCGGCATTAACTTGTGACAAGCGATCGTCTGCCTATACGTTCACCCATCAGCGCGGCGCCCTTGCGGGACCCGCCGCGCCGGTCACCGCTGTCGCTCGAAAGGTTTCCGCATGCTCTCCGGGAACGGTCGTCACCGTCGCCCCCGCCAGGCTCCGGCACTCCTCGTCGCGGCCGGGGTGACCGGCTCCGCCATCGCCCTCCCGCTCCTCGGAGCGGCGAGCGCCAACGCGGCGGACGGCTCCACCTGGGACCACGTGGCCGAGTGCGAGAGCGGCGGCTCCTGGAGCGCCGACAACGGCACCGGCTACTACGGCGGCCTCCAGATCTCCCTGGAGGACTGGAGCAAGTACGGGGGCCTGGATTACGCCTCCACGCCCGACCAGGCCAGCCGTTCGCAGCAGATAGCGGTCGCCGAGAAGATGCTCGCCGACCAGGGCACCAAAGCCTGGCGGACCTGCGCCCTGCTCGCCGGCCTCTCGTCCGACGACGCCTCGGTGAACGTCGACACGGGACTCGGCGACTCGAGTGGTTCGTCCGGTTCCTCCGACTCGTCGGACTCGTCCGCCGGACTGTCCGACTCGTCCTCTTCCTCTGGTTCTTCCGGTTCCTCCGGTTCGGACTCCTCTTCGGACGCCATGGACTCCGGGAGTGACTCCGCCACTCCCTCTCCGGGTGCAAGCGTCGGGGGTGACTCCAAGACCGACCCTTCCGGCAAATCCAGCACGACGGACAAGTCGGAATCCGCCGACTCCGACTCCGACTCCGGCTCCGGCGCGTCGAAGGCCAGCGAGAGTCCCGTCGTCTCCGGGGCCGACCACTCGGACAAATCGTGGCAGACCGGCGGGTCTTGGAGTCTGGTCGACACGGGAGCCCTCAGTGGCGGCGGCAAGCACCGCGGCGGCTCGGCGGACGAAAACGTGACAAACGGTCAGGCTGCCGCATCCTCCGGCCGGCACGCCTCCGGTGGCGGCGGCACCTACACCGTCCGTGACGGCGACACTCTGGCCTCCATCGCCGACTCCCTTGATCTCGACGGCGGATGGCGTGCGCTCTACGACGCCAACAAGGCCGACATCGGCTCCGACGCGAATGCCATCACCCCCGGTCAGACCCTGAAACTCGGCACCGAATAGGACGAAACGCGGCGGGAGTTGACAACCCGCTTCGAGTTGAATGTCCGTTTTGGTGAAAGTGTGGGATGAGTCTCAGAAGCCCTGATCATCTTTGAAATTCGCCTGACGGCCTGTCTACGGTCGAGGCCGCTCGTCACCACGAGCCCCGGCCGTCGCAACGCCGAGTCCTGCCAGCGGCCGTCCGGGAACAGTCGTCGCGTCATGCGCCGTAGGCAGGAGCGGGGGACCCAAGGTAAGTGCCGGGACCGGTGGTTGAGACCGCCGATCCGGCTCGGGGTGAAGCCGCGCACCGACACACGGGTGTGCGGCCGGGCAACTCAACCGGCCCGAACCCGACAGCTCACCTCGCAGGCGTCGGTGAGGGGATCGATCCATGCTGTTCTCGGGCAAGGGCAAGCACCGTCGTCCGTCCAAGGCCGTCCGCGCCATCGCTGTCGCCGGTGTCACCGGCGTCGCCGTCGCGGCCCCGCTGATGGCGGCCGGCAGCGCCTCCGCCGCCACCGCCTCCGAGTGGGACGCCGTCGCGCAGTGCGAGTCCGGCGGCAACTGGGCCATCAACACCGGCAACGGCTACTACGGCGGTCTGCAGTTCTCCGCCTCGACCTGGGCCGCGTACGGCGGCACTCAGTACGCCGCGCAGGCCAACCAGGCCACCAAGGCGCAGCAGATCCAGATCGCCGAGAAGGTCCTCGGCGCCCAGGGCAAGGGCGCCTGGCCGGTCTGCGGCACGGGCCTGTCCGGTGCCACCTACACCGGCGGCAGCGCCGGTTCCTCCAGCTCCTCGTCGAGCGGCAGCGCCGGCACGAGCACCCGCTCGACCGACACCCAGGCCGCCTCCCGCTCCGCCGAGCGCCCGGCCGCCAAGAAGACCGTCACCACCCCGACCGGCAAGAAGGTCAAGAAGGGCGACGGCGAGTACAAGGTCGTCAAGGGCGACACCCTCAGCTCGATCGCCGAGAAGCACAAGGTCAAGGGCGGCTGGCAGGCGCTGTTCAAGCTGAACAAGGACATCGTCGAGGACGCCGACTTCATCTACCCGGGCCAGCAGCTGCACCTGAAGTAGGGCACCTGACGCAGCCCGCCGGGCGGCCGCCGGAAGTACTGAGCGGTCCCCAGCCGAACCACAGCTCCCCCACAGCCGTGGTCCCCATAGTGGAGAGCATGTGAGGGCCACCCCCGTCCCCCACGGACCCCGCTCCGGTGCGTTTTCCCCCGAACGCACCGGAGCGGGGTTTCTTTTTGCCCCCGCCGCGCCGCCGCCCCACCGTCCGGCGTCCCGTCGTCCCCCTCTTGACCCGCTCTTCTCCCGTTCTTCATCGGGACCCCCTTTGTTCCGCGCATGAACAATGAGTACCGTCTGTGTGTCCACGGGCCGGTCGGTCGTGCCGGCCGACGGCCCCGGGACGGTTAGGCTCTAGTCGCAAGGCTGAGCAAGGGCCGACGAGGCCCGCGTGCGCCCCGCACAACCAGCGTCACATCCCAAGAAGGAGATGCTCGTGCCGTCCATCGACGTCGTCGTAGCCCGGGAAATCCTGGACTCCCGAGGCAACCCCACGGTCGAGGTCGAGGTCGGCCTCGACGACGGCAGCACGGGTCGTGCCGCCGTCCCGTCCGGCGCCTCCACCGGTGCCTTCGAGGCCATCGAGCTCCGTGACGGCGACCCCAACCGCTACCAGGGCAAGGGCGTCGAGAAGGCCGTCCTCGCCGTCATCGAGCAGATCGGCCCGGAGCTGGTCGGCTACGACGCCACCGAGCAGCGCCTGATCGACCAGGCGATGTTCGACCTGGACGCCACCGACAACAAGGGCTCGCTCGGCGCCAACGCCATCCTCGGCGTCTCCCTCGCCGTCGCGCACGCCGCCTCCGAGGCGTCCGACCTGCCGCTGTTCCGCTACCTCGGCGGCCCGAACGCGCACCTGCTGCCCGTCCCGATGATGAACATCCTCAACGGCGGCTCGCACGCGGACTCCAACGTCGACATCCAGGAGTTCATGATCGCCCCGATCGGCGCGGAGTCCTTCTCCGAGGCGCTGCGCTGGGGTGCCGAGGTCTACCACACCCTCAAGAAGGTCCTGAAGAGCAAGGGCCTGGCCACCGGTCTCGGTGACGAGGGCGGCTTCGCCCCGAACCTGGAGTCGAACCGCGCCGCGCTCGACCTCATCCTGGAGGCCATCAAGCAGGCAGGTTACGTCCCCGGCGAGCAGATCGCGCTCGCGCTCGACGTCGCCGCGTCCGAGTTCTACAAGGACGGCAAGTACGAGTTCGAGGGCAAGTCCCGCTCGGCCGCCGAGATGACCGAGTACTACGAGGAGCTCGTCGCCGCCTACCCGCTGGTCTCCATCGAGGACCCGCTGTTCGAGGACGACTGGGCGGGCTGGAAGGTCCTCACCGACAAGCTCGGCGACAAGGTGCAGATCGTCGGCGACGACCTGTTCGTCACCAACCCGGAGCGCCTGGCCCGCGGCATCGAGGAGGGCACCGCCAACGCCCTGCTGGTGAAGGTGAACCAGATCGGTTCGCTGACCGAGACCCTGGACGCCGTCGAGCTCGCCCAGCGCAACGGCTTCAAGTGCATGATGTCGCACCGCTCCGGCGAGACCGAGGACGTCACCATCGCCGACCTCGCCGTCGCCACCAACTGCGGCCAGATCAAGACCGGCGCCCCGGCCCGCTCCGAGCGCGTCGCCAAGTACAACCAGCTGCTGCGCATCGAGGAGATCCTCGACGACGCGGCGGTGTACGCGGGCCGCAGCGCCTTCCCGCGCTTCAAAGGCTGAGCCCGCTAGAGGGTAAGGCTTAGCCAGTCGTACGTACGTCCCCGTACCCGGTCCCGTACCGTGTCCGGGGACGTACGCACGTATCAGGGCGACCAGGGAGGCGGGGACATGGCCGTGAGGGACCGGGACCGGTTCTCCACCGCGACCAGGCTCAAGCTGCTCGGCGAGCAGACGGCGGCCCGGGTCTACCGCTCCCAGACCAGGCGCCAGGCCCGCCGCTCCCGGCTCACCGGCCGCGCCGCGCTGCTCGCGATCGTGCTGTGCACGATGGTCGTCGCGCTCGCCTACCCGATGCGGCAGTACGTCTCCCAGCGCGCCGAGATCTCGGACCTCGAACGGCAGCAGCAGCAGGCCCGGCAGCGGGTCGAGCAGCTGCGGGACCTCAAGGCGCGGTGGCAGGACGACGCGTACGCCGAGCAGCAGATCCGCGAACGGCTGCACTATGTGCTGCCGGGCGAGACCGGGTTCGTGGTGATCGACCCCGGTGCCGCCAAGCAGGCGCACGCCTACCTCGGGGCGGCCGACCGGCCCTGGTACGCGAACGTCTGGGACGGCGTCGACAAGTCCGACGCGTCCGACCAGTGAACCGACAGAAAGCCACGCAGAACACAGTCATGCACACGCCTCCGCCCTCCACCCCGCGCACCGAGCCGACCGACGCGGACGTCGAGGCCTTCAAGCAGCAGCTCGGGCGGCCTCCGCGCGGGCTGCGGGCGATCGCGCACCGGTGCCCGTGCGGGCAGCCGGACGTCGTGGAGACCGCGCCGCGGCTGCCGGACGGGACGCCGTTCCCGACGCTGTACTACCTGACGTGCCCGAAGGCCGCCTCCGCGATCGGGACCCTGGAGGCCAACGGCGTCATGAAGGAGATGACAGCGCGGCTGGAGAGCGATCCGGAGCTGGCGGCGGCGTACCGGGCCGCGCACGAGGACTACATCCGGCGCCGGGACGAGATCGAGGAGCTGACGGGCTTTCCCAGCGCCGGGGGGATGCCGGACCGGGTGAAGTGCCTGCACGTGCTCGTGGCGCACTCCCTGGCCGCCGGGCCCGGCGTGAACCCGCTGGGCGACGAGGCGATCGCCATGCTGCCGGAGTGGTGGGCCAAGGGGGCGTGTGTGGTGCTCCCGGCCGAGCACTGACCGCCGGACAGGTCGCCCGCCCCGGGGGCTCCGCCCCCGGACCCCCGGACCTCCGGGTCCCTCGCCCACCCACCACCCGACTCGGTCGATTGAACAGGTACCGCCCCGACCGGGTCGGTTGAATGGGTGCCGCCCCTGCTCGGCCGACACGGCTCGGCTGGGCCGGCCGAGCCTTCACGAACAGACAAGGAACCCACGCCATGCCCCGCGTCGCCGCCATCGATTGCGGAACCAACTCCATCCGGCTGCTCGTCGCCGACGCGGACCCGGAGACGGGCGAGCTCGTCGATCTGGACCGGCGGATGGTGATCGTGCGGCTCGGGCAGGGGGTGGACCGGACCGGGCGGCTGGCCCCGGAGGCGCTGCAGCGGACGTTCGCGGCCTGCCGGGAGTACGCGGCGGTCATCAAGGAGTACGGGGCGGAGCGGCTGCGGTTCGTGGCCACCTCGGCCTCCCGTGACGCCGAGAACCGGGACGAGTTCGTGCGCGGTGTGCTGGAGATCCTCGGTGTCGAGCCGGAGGTCATCAGCGGCGACCAGGAGGCCGAGTTCTCCTTCACCGGCGCCACCCGGGAGCTGAGCGGCCGCGAGGACCTCGCGAAGCCGTTCCTCGTCGTGGACATCGGCGGCGGCTCGACGGAGTTCGTCGTGGGCGACGCCCACGTGCGGGCCGCGCGGTCCGTGGACGTCGGGTGCGTGCGGATGACCGAGCGGCACCTCGTGCACGAGGGGCACGTCAGCGACCCGCCGACCGAGGCCGAGATCGCCGCCATGCGGGCCGACATCGAGCGCGCCCTGGACCTCGCGGAGGAGACCGTGCCGCTCCGTGCGGCGCGCACCCTGGTCGGTCTCGCCGGGTCGGTCACGACCCTCGCCGCCATCCACCAGGAGCTGCCGGAGTACGACTCCGCCGCGATCCACCACTCCCGCATCCCCTACGTCCGGGTCCGGGAGATCACCGAATGGCTGCTGCGGTCGACGCACGCCGAGCGGGCGGCGATCCCCTCCATGCACCCCGGGCGGGTCGACATCATCGGGGCCGGCGCCCTCGTACTCCAGTCGATCATGGAACGGGTGGGTGCCGAGGAGGTCGTGGTGAGCGAGCACGACATTCTGGACGGCATCGCCTGGTCCGTCGCCTGACCCACAGATCGGCGTGATCCATCCTCGGATGAGCATGCGAATCGACGGGTGAGCGCCCCGAACGGCCTGTGACACGCCGTGCCACGACACCCCGGCGGAAAACTTCGTGAAGTTCTTCACAAGGAATTCGGTGCAGGTGGGGGGTCCGGTGGGCGGTCTTGGGCCGTTCGGGGGCTCAACAGGCCCGAGCGCGTGCTCAGGAGAGCGTTCGGAGGGGGGTCCGGGAGGCGCTCGTAAGGGTGACATCGGGTGCCCTCGCGGTGCCCCCGGAAGCCTGGAGAGGCAGCTCACACGGCATTGACAACGGGTCGTATCGGAAGTGGGTTCCCCCGGTCGACCATGACCTGTGTCACGTGGGCCGCGGAGTGTAGCACGACACCCGTGGAAGCTTGTGAAGGGGCGCACGAGCGGCCCCCCTGGGGCGGGTGGATACTCGATGCCATGAGCACCACGGAGCGTCCCAGGATCCTCGTAGTAGGCGGTGGGTACGTAGGCCTGTACGCAGCTCGGCGCATCCTCAAGAAGATGCGCTACGGCGAGGCGACCGTCACGGTCGTCGACCCCCGGTCGTACATGACCTACCAGCCCTTCCTCCCCGAAGCCGCCGCCGGCAGCATCTCCCCTCGGCACGTCGTCGTCCCGCTGCGACGCGTGCTGCCGAAGGCGGAGGTCCTCACCGGCCGGGTCACCACCATCGACCAGGACCGCAAGGTCGCCACGATCGCGCCGCTCGTCGGCGAGGCGTACGAGCTGCCTTTCGACTACCTGGTGATCGCGCTCGGCGCGGTCTCCCGCACCTTCCCGATCCCCGGCCTCGCCGAGCAGGGCATCGGCATGAAGGGCATCGAGGAGTCCATCGGCCTGCGCAACCACGTGCTTGAGCAGCTGGACAAGGCCGACTCCACGACCGACGAGGAGATCCGCCGCAAGGCGCTCACCTTCGTCTTCATCGGCGGTGGCTTCGCGGGCGCGGAGACCATCGGCGAGGTCGAGGACATGGCCCGCGACGCCGCCAAGTACTACAAGAACGTGTCCCGTGAGGACATGCGCTTCGTCCTCGTGGACGCCGCGGACAAGATCCTGCCCGAGGTCGGCCCCAAGCTCGGCCTGTACGGCAAGGAGCACCTGGAGAGCCGCGGCGTGGAGATCTACCTCTCCACCTCGATGGACTCCTGCGTCGACGGCCACGTGGTGCTGAAGAACGGCCTCGAGGTCGACTCCAACACGATCGTGTGGACGGCCGGCGTCAAGCCGAACCCGGCGCTGGCCCGCTTCGGCCTGCCGCTCGGCCCGCGCGGTCACGTCGACACCGCGCCGACCCTCCAGGTGCAGGGCACCGACTACATCTGGGCCGCGGGCGACAACGCCCAGGTGCCGGACGTCGCCGCCCGCAAGGCCGGCGTCGAGAACGCCTGGTGCCCGCCGAACGCGCAGCACGCGCTGCGCCAGGCCAAGGTCCTCGGCGACAACGTGGTCTCCGGTATGCGGGGCTTCCCGCAGAAGGAGTACAGCCACGCCAACAAGGGCGCGGTCGCCGGTCTGGGTCTGCACAAGGGCGTCGCGATGATCGTCCTGGGCAAGACGAAGATCAAGGTCAAGGGCCGTCTGGCCTGGTACATGCACCGCGGCTACCACGGTCTGGCCATGCCGACCTGGAACCGCAAGATCCGCATCTTCGCCGACTGGACGCTCGGCATGTTCCTCAAGCGCGAGGTCGTGTCCCTGGGTGCCATGGAGAACCCCCGCGAGGAGTTCTACGAGGCCGCCAAGCCCGCCCCGGTCGCCGCCCCGAAGGCCGAGGAGAAGGCCAAGGCCTCCTGACCCCGGTCACCGGTCGCTGAACCATCCGAAGGGCCTCCCGCCATCCGTGGTGCGGGAGGCCCTTCGGCGTTCCCGGACGCCGGCCCGATTACATGGCGGCTACATCTTTTTTGCCCGGTCGTAACTCCTTTGCGGGACTGCGCTGCTGCCCTCACGGTGTTTACGTGGTAACCGGCATCCGGGATCGATGTCTTGGAGGTGTGCGCCATGGCCGACGCCGCGTCGCGGCTGAGGAGTGTTGCCGAGCAGATGCTGGGAGCCCCGCTCCCGGTACGGCTGCGGGCCTGGGACGGATCGGAGGCCGGGCCGCCGGGTGCGCCGACGCTCGTCGTGCGCAACCGCCGCGCCCTGCGCCGCATGTTGTTCAAGCCGGGCGAACTGGGCCTGGCCCGCGCCTGGGTCGCCGGCGACCTGGACATCGAGGGCGACCTCTACGGCGCCCTCGCGGTGATGTCCGGGCTGATCTGGGAGCGCGGGGAGGACGGCCGCACCCTCGCGCAGGCGCTGCGCGACCCCGCCGTACGGGCCGCCGTCCGGGAGCTGGTGAAGCTCGCCGGGCCGCCCATCCCGCCCGCCCCGCCCCGCGAGGAGGTCCGCAGACCCCGCCATCTGCACACCCGCCGCAGTGACAAACAGGCCATCAGCCACCACTACGACGTCGGCAACGACTTCTACGAGCTCGTCCTCGGGCCGTCGATGGTGTACTCGTGCGCCTACTGGGAGGACGACGGCACCCTCGAGACCGCCCAGCGCGACAAGCTCGAACTCGTCTGCGCCAAGCTCGGCCTGAGACCCGGTCAGCGGCTGCTCGACGTCGGCTGCGGCTGGGGCTCCATGGCGATCCACGCGGCCCGCGAGCACGGCGTGGGCGTCGTCGGGGTCACCCTCTCGCAGGAGCAGGCCGCGTTCGCCCGCAAGCGGGTCGCTGACGAGGGTCTGACGGACCGGGTGGAGATCAGGGTCCAGGACTACCGGGACGTCCGCGACGGGCCGTACGACGCGATCTCGTCGATCGGGATGGCGGAGCACGTGGGGGCCGAACGGTACCTGGAGTACGCGGAGAACCTGTACGGGCTGCTGAAGCCCGGTGGGCGGCTGCTCAACCACCAGATCGCGCGGCGGCCGCAGCGCGACGAGTCGGCCTACGACGTCGACGAGTTCATCGACGCCTACGTCTTCCCGGACGGCGAGCTCGCCCCGGTCGGCACCACCGTCACCCAGCTGGAGCGGGCCGGGTTCGAGGTCCGGGACGTGGAGTCGATCCGCGAGCACTACGCCCGCACGCTGCGCCGGTGGGTGGTCAACCTGGAGGCCGACTGGCCGCGCGCGGTACGGATGACCAGCCCCGGCCGGGCCCGCGTCTGGCGGCTGTACATGGCCGCCTCCGCCCTGGCCTTCGAACACAACCGCATCGGCGTCAACCAGGTGCTGGCCGTCCGGACCCCGGACTCCGGCGCCTCCGGGCTGCCCCTGCGCACCCGTACCTGGAACAGCTGACGGCACCCGAAGGGGCCCCACGCTCGCCGTGGGGCCCCTTCACCGTAGGCACTGCTGCCGGCTGCCTGCCGTCCGCTACTCGGCCTTGATCGCCGCCAGCACGTTCAGCCGCGCCGCGCGGCGGGCCGGCCACAGGGCCGCCAGGACGCCGACCGTGCCGGCCAGGAGCAGGAAGACCGCCATCCTGGCCCAGGGCAGCACCAGTTCGTACGTCGGCATCCGCGAGCCGACCAGCCGGCCGGCCGCCCAGCCGAAGAACACGCCCAGGCCGAGGCCCAGCACGCCGCCGAAGAGCGAGATGACCAGCGACTCCAGGCGGACCATCCGCTTGACCGCCTTGCGGTCCAGGCCGATCGCGCGGAGCATGCCGATCTCCTGCGAGCGTTCGAACACCGACATGGCCAGGGTGTTGATGACACCCAGGACCGCGACGACGACGGCCATCGCGAGCAGGCCGTAGACCATGTTCAGGATCAGCGTGAACGCCTGTGCGATGGAGTCGGAGAGGTCCTGCTTGTCCTGGACCTTGATCGCCGGGTTGGAGCCGAGGGCCTTCTCCAGCCTGTCCTTGGTCGCGCTCGACGCGCCGTCCGCCGTCTTGACCATGACCTGCATGTCGGCGGGGTCGGTCTCGTGCGGGGTGAGGGTGGCGCTGTCGAGCATGATCCCGCGGATCACCTCGTTGCCCTTGTACACCCCGGCGACCGTCAGCCGCTGCGACTTCCCGTCCTCGTAGTGGACGGTGAAGCTCGAACCCGCCTTCCAGCCGTGCGACGTGGCGGTGTCGTCGTCCACGGTGACGTCCGAGCCGCCGACCCGGAAGGTACCGCCGGTCACGGTGAGGTCGGTGAGCTTCCCGATCGCCGAGCCGTCGACGCCGGTCAGGAACTCGGTCTCGCCGTCGATGCGGGAGGCCGCGTTGCCGAGCGGGCTGGAGGCGGTCACGCCGCCGGTCGCCGCGATTTTCTTCGCCACGTCGGGGGAGAGCGCGTTGCCGTTGGCCATCGAGACGATGTAGTCCGCCCGGATCGCCGAGCTCGCCATCTTGTCGATGGACTTCTGCAGGCTGCCCGCCATCACCGTCATGCCGGTGATCAGGGTCAGGCCGATCATCAGCGCGGAGGCGGTGGCGGCGGTACGGCGCGGGTTGCGCACCGAGTTCTGGCGCGCGAGCTTGCCGGAGACTCCGAACCCGCGCAGCAGCGGGGCCGCGGCCGCGATCAGCGGACGGGACAGCAGCGGGGTCAGGACAAAAACGCCGATGATGAGCAGGACCGCGCCGAAGCCCATCGGGGCCTGGCCGTCGCTGCCGCTCATCGTGGTCGCCGCCAGGATCACCACCACGCCCGCCGCCGAGAACAGGGCGCCGATCGTGTTGCGCAGCACCAGCGACTTGGTGGTCGGGGCGGCGTGCAGGGCGCTCATCGCGGCCACCGGCGGGATCTTCGCGGCGCGGCGGCCGGGCAGCCAGGCGGCCAGCATGGTGATGACGACGCCGACCGCGAGGGCGGCGGCCACCGTGCCGGGGCTGACGACCAGCGGGCCGTCCGGGACGGTCGCGCCGAACGAGCCCAGCAGCGAGCGCAGTCCGGCGCCGATGCCGATGCCGGCGACCAGACCGGTCACGCCGGCCACCGCGCCGACCACGAACGCCTCGATCAGCACCGAGCGGGTGACCTGGCGGCGGGAGGCGCCGACCGCGCGCAGCAGGGCCAGTTCCTTGGTGCGCTGGGCGACCAGCATGGTGAAGGTGTTGGCGATGATGAACGTGCCGACGAACAGCGCGATGCCGGCGAAGACCAGCAGGCCCGAGCGCAGGCCGCTCATGCTGCTGGAGATCTGCTGCGCCTGGTCGTCGGCGAGCTTGTGTCCGGTGGTGGTCTCCACGAGCTTCTTCGGCAGCGCCTGGTCCAGCTGGGACTTGAGGGCGGCCTGGCCGGTGCCCGCCTTCGCGGTCACGTCGATCTCGTCGTACGTGCCCTTCGTGCCGAACAGCTGCTGCGCGGTCGCCGTGTCGAAGAGGGCGAGGCTGCCGCCGGCCGCGACGTTGCCGTCGTCGGTGGTGAAGATGCCGGCGACGGTGGGGGTGAGGACCGGGCCGTTCACCGAGATGCGCACGGTGTCGCCGACCTTGTAGCCGGCCCGTTCGGCGGTCCTGGAGTCGATCAGGACCTCGTCCCTGCCGTGCGGCGCGTGGCCGCTGACGAGCGGGTACCGGGTGTCCTTGGCGCCCCAGTAGTTGCCGCCCTCGGACTGCCACCCGCCGCCGATCAGCTTGCCGTGCCTGTCGGCGATCGCTGTGAAGCCGGAGACGACGCCGGTGGCGGAGGCGGCCCCGGGGACCTTCGCGGCCTTGTCGAGGAGGGCCTGGGTGAGGTCGGGCGTCCTGCCGACCTTGTCGCCCTTGGAGTCCTGGTACTTGGCCTGGACGGCCACGTCGACGCCGTCGAAGCCCTTGGCGGAGCTGTTCTGGTAGGCGTCCGAGATGGTGTTGGTGAAGACCAGGGTGCCGGAGACGAACGCGACGCCGAGCATGACGGCGAGCACGGTCATCAGCAGCCGGGCCTTGTGCGCGAGGACGTTGCGCAGGGCGGTGCGGAACATCAGCTGGTCCGGCCCTTCGCGTCGAACTGCTTCATGAAGTCGAGGACCGTCTCGGCCGTCGGGCGGTACATCTCGTCGACGATCCGGCCGTCGGCCAGGAAGACCACGCGGTCGGCGTACGCGGCCGCCACCGGGTCGTGGGTGACCATGACGACGGTCTGACCCAGCTCCCGCACCGAGTTGCGCAGGAAGCCCAGCACCTCGGCGCCGGAGCGGGAGTCGAGGTTCCCGGTCGGCTCGTCACCGAAGATGATCTCCGGCCGGGAGGCGAGGGCGCGGGCCACGGCGACGCGCTGCTGCTGGCCGCCGGAGAGCTGCGAGGGACGGTGGCCGAGCCGGTCCCGGAGGCCGACCATCTCGATCACGTTCTCCAGCCACTGCTTGTCCGGTTTCCGACCCGCGATGTCCATCGGGAGGGTGATGTTCTCCAGCGCGGTCAGCGTCGGCAGCAGGTTGAACGCCTGGAAGATGAAGCCGATCTTGTCCCGGCGCAGCCTGGTCAGCTGCTTGTCCTTCAGGGAGCCCAGCTCGGTGTCGCCGATCCGCACGGAACCGGAGGAGAAGGTGTCGAGGCCGGCCACGCAGTGCATCAGCGTGGACTTGCCGGAGCCGGACGGCCCCATGATCGCGGTGAACTCGGCCTGCCGGAACTCGACGGTGACCCGGTCCAGGGCGACCACCTGGGTCTCGCCCTGGCCGTAGATCTTCGAGAGGTCCGTGGCACGTGCGGCCACGGAAGTGGTCCGCCGGTCGGCGATAGGTGTGGTGGACACGGAAGGGCGCTCCTGTCGGGACGACGGCGTTCATGGGGACCACACCATCGTCTCGGCCGAACCGGCCCGTGTAGTCAGCCGCAGTTCCGGTTCCGGGGGGCGACCGAGGGGGGACCGGCGGGGTGCCGGGTCATACCTGGGGATGACACCGGACCCCGAGACCAGGATCCGGAACCAGGCGCTCCCAGTCGTCGAGAACAGGTGGAGCCCCCTTGTTCGGACGGTGAAATTCCGTCATTCCGTGTACGCGCCCACCCACCGCGCGTAACGCTATTGGCAAGTGCGGATGGCTCGTTCCGGGTGCTGATGCACCCTCAGACGTCAATAAAATAAGACAACATCGGGTCGCCCGTCCGCTGTTCGGGGGACGCCTCCCGATAGGGTCGGAGCCTCGTAGCGGAGCCCATGGCCTGCCCGGATGGTGGAATGCAGACACGGCGAGCTTAAACCTCGCTGCCCCTCGCGGGCGTACCGGTTCAAGTCCGGTTCCGGGCACTTTCGCTGCCATTGCGCCGTTCCTGCCCATACGGCAGGTCGGCGCCGTCGCTCTCGTGTCCCTCGGTGACACGTGTCGGTGCTGAAGCCGCCGAAGTCCTTCGGGAACCCGCACGGCCCGCCGTCCGGCACCCCGCGGCATCACGCCGAAGCCGAAGCCCCCTCGAGCCGTGCCGTGCCCTGCTGTCCCGCCGACACCCGCCCGCCCCGCTGCCGACGCGGTCCGTTCGGGGTGGCCGGCCTACGCGGTCGTGCACTGCTCGATCGGTCACCGGGGTGGCGCCGGTCGCTCGTTCAGGCACGCCGATCGCACATTGTCGCCCTGTTCGACCAGCGGAAAGCTGACATGCGTCGGTGGAGGACAGCGGTGGCCCGTTCGGCGGGGCGTCGCGCGCTGAATCGAGGTGACCATGGGTGCTGCGGAAGACCGGCGCGCAATACCGGGAGGCTATGCCGCCGGGATCAGGTCGCTGCTGGACGCCGCGCCGGACCGGCCCGCCGTGCACTGGCGGGGGCGGGTGGTCTCGGCGGGGGAGCTCGCCGGGGCCGTGGCCGGCGCGGCGCGCACCCTGCGTGGACTCGGGGTGGGCCCTGGCGGTGTCGTCGGGGTCCTGGTCGCGCCCAACAGCCCCGACATGCTCGTCGCGCGCTACGCGGCCCATCTCCTGGGCGCCGCCGTCACCTACCTGCGGTCCACCAACCCCGGCACGACCGTCCCTGTCCTGTCCCCCGAGGCGCAACTGCGCATCCTGCTGGACAGTTCGGCCGACGTCCTGTTCACCGACACCGCGAACGCCGGCCGCGCGCAGGACCTGGCCGAGCGGATGAGCCGCCGCCCGCCGGTCACCGGATTCGGTGTCGGGGCACCCGGAGCCGTACCCGTCGATCCCGCGGACCGCCGGGACCTCGGCACGCTCACTCCGGCGGATCCGCAGACGCTTGCCGCGATCGTGTTCACCAGCGGAAGCACCGGTCACCCCAAGGGCATCCGCCTGTCGATGCGCGCCTGGGACAGCCTCGTCAGCGCGACGGCGGCGGCGGTGACCGAGCCCGACCCGCGGATTCTCGTCGTCACCCCCCTCAGCCACACGGCCGGGCCGATGGCCGACGCGGTCCTCGCCGTCGGCGGGACCGTCTTCCTGCACGAGGAGTTCGACCCCGCGAGGGCCCTGCGCGCCGTGGCGGAGCACCGGATCACCCGGACCTTCATGGCCACGCCCCACCTGTACCGGGCCGCGGACCACGCCCGCGCCGAGCCGGCCGATCTCTCCTCGCTGCGGCAGCTGATCTACAGCGGCAGCGCCGCGGCGCCCGCGCGGATCGAGGAGGCCGCGGCGGTCTTCGGGCCGGTGCTGGTCCAGGGCTACGGGACCACCGAGGGCGGCCGGATCACCATGCTCGACCCGGGCGAGCACCAGGACCCGCACCTGCGGTCGACCGTGGGCCGCACCTTCCCGGAGACCGAGGTCAAGGTCTGCGACCCCCACTCCGGTGCGGGGCTGGCGGTCGGCCTCACCGGGGAGGTGTGGGTGCGTTCGCCGCACGTGATGGACGGTTACCTCGGGGACCCCGCACTGACCGCACAGGTCCTGCGCGACGGGTGGTACCGCACGGGCGACATCGGGCGTCTCGACGAACGGGGCTATCTCCACCTCCTGGACCGGGTCGCGGACATGGTCAAGACCGCAGGCGTCAAGGTCTATCCGGCCGTGGTGGAGCGGGAGATCGCCGCTCTCCCCGACGTCGCGCACGTCGCCGTCTACGGCGTCCGCGACGCGGACCACGTCGAGCACGTGCACGCCGCGATCGTGCCGAGGCCCGGAGCACGGATCAGGCCCGACACCGTGCGCTCCCACATCAGCGCGGCCCTGTCCGCCGCACACGCCCCCGAGGAGATCCGGTTCCTCGAGGAGCTGCCGCTCAATGACTCGGGCAAGCCGGACAAGCGGCGCCTGCGCCTGCTCGGATCCGCCCGCTGAGTCACCGCACGAACCCTCTCCCTCCGGCTCCCTCGGACGTCGGCGAATGCTCAACGACCTTTACCAGAAAGCGAGTTCGCACAATGACCCAGCATCTGGACTTCTTTGCGAGCGAGATGAAGGAGTTCGCCGACCACAAGCGCTCCTTCCTGGAGATCGGCCGCCGCGCCGGACGGTTCCCCAGCGCGATGGCCAGGACCGGTACCGGCGGCCCGGATCTGGAGGTCAGCGTCTGGTGCAGCAACGACTACCTCGGCATGGGGCAGAACCCCGCGGTGCTGGAGGCGATGAAGACGGCGCTCGACGCGTTCGGCGCGGGCTCCGGCGGCTCGCGCAACATCGGCGGCACCAACCACTTCCACGTGCTGCTCGAGAAGGAACTCGCGGCCCTGCACGGCAAGGAAGCCGCGCTGATCTTCAGCTCCGGCTACACCGCGAACGACGGCGCCCTGTCCGTCCTCGCCGGCCGCATGCCCGGCACGCTGGTCTTCTCGGACGAGCTGAACCACGCCTCCATCATCGACGGACTGCGCCACAGCGGCGCCGAGAAGCGCATCTTCCGCCACAACGACGTGGCGCACCTGGAGGAGCTGCTCGCCGCAGCCGACCCGGACCGCCCCAAGATGATCGTCCTGGAGTCGGTCTACTCCATGTCCGGTGACATGGCCCCGCTCCACGAGGTCGCCGCCGTCGCCAAGCGGTACGGCGCCACGACGTTCATCGACGAGGTGCACGCGGTCGGCATGTACGGGCCGGAGGGAGCCGGCATCGCCGCTCGCGACGGAATCGCCGACGACTTCACCGTCATCATGGGCACGCTGGCCAAGGGGTTCGGCACCGCCGGCGGCTACATCGCCGGGCCCGCCCCGCTGATCGAGGCGGTCCGCAGCTTCTCCCGTTCGTTCATCTTCACCACCTCCCTGCCGCCGGCGCTCGCCGCGGGGGCGCTCGCCGCGGTCCGGCACCTGCGTTCCTCCGACGCCGAGCGGACCCGGCTCCGGGACAACGCCCGGTTGCTGCACCGCCTGCTCGACGAGCAGAGCATCCCGTACGTCTCACCGATGTCCCACATCGTCTCCGTCTTCGTCGGTGACGACGCGCTCTGCCGGCAGGCCTCCGCACTGCTGCTCGAGCGCCACGGCATCTACGTCCAGGCGATCAACGCGCCCAGCGTGCGGGCCGGCGAGGAGATCCTCCGGGTCGCCCCCTCGGCCACGCACACCTCCAGCGATGTCGAGAAGTTCGTCGAGGCGCTCGGCGGCATCTGGCAGGAGCTGGACATCCCCCGGAAGCAGGTCGCGCACGCCCGGTGACCCGCACCCCCTGGAGCACCCCGGACCGCGTGTCCGGGGTGCTCCGCATGACGGCGCACGACGAGCACTGAGGAGCGGAGGCCCCATGTCCCTGTCGGTAGCGGCCATACTCGCCGAGTCGGCGGCCCGGCGACCGGACCATCCGGCGGTCGTCTTCGGCACAGCGGAGGTGACGTACGGTCAACTCTGGCTGAACGCAAGAAAATACGCGGCGGCACTGGCCGGTCTGGGGGTCGGCCCGAACAGCCGGGTGGCGCTGCTGCTCGGCAACTCGCCCGAGTTCCCGATGGTCTACTTCGGCGTGCTGGCGCTCGGTGCGGTGGTGGTGCCCGTGCACGCGCTGCTCAAGGCGTCCGAGGTCGAGTACGTCCTGCGCGACAGCGGCGCCACGGCCCTGGTCTGCGCCGGATCGCTGCTCGCGGAGGGGGAGCAGGGCGCCGAGGGCGCCGGGGTGCCACTGGTCACGGTCCTCGCGGACGACGACGGCAGCGCAGAGCCGCGCCTCGACGTGCTCGCGCGGCAGGCGGCCCCGGTCGACGGCTACGCGCTCCGCGAGCCGAGCGATCTCGCGGTGGTCCTCTACACCTCCGGGACCACCGGACGCCCCAAGGGGGCGATGCTGACGCACCACAACATCACGATGAACGTCGACGTCGGCATGGTCTCCCCGTTCGACTTCCGCGCCGACGACGTGCTGCTCGGCTGTCTGCCGCTGTTCCACACCTTCGGGCAGATCTGCGGGATGAGCACCTGCTTCCGGGCCGGCGCCACCATGGTGCTGATGGAGCGGTTCGACGCCGGACGCGCTCTCGATCTCATGGTCGAGCACCGGTGCTCGGTGTTCATGGGCGTCCCCACGATGTACATCGCGCTCCTCGAAGCCGCCACGCTGGACTCCCGGCGACCGCCGCTCGACCGCGCCTTCTCCGGAGGCTCGGCGCTCCCGGTCACCGTGCTCGACGAGTTCCAGCAGGTCTTCGACTGCCCCGTCTACGAGGGGTACGGCCTCACCGAGACGTCCCCGGTGGTCGCGTACAACCAGAAGGCCTGGCCGCGCCGGCCGGGCACGGTGGGGCTGCCGATCCGGGGCGTCGACGTCGAGATCGCCAGGGCCGACCTGGAGGGCCGGATCGAGCTGATGCCGGCGGGCACGGTGGGCGAGATCGTCGTCCGCGGCCACAACGTGATGGCCGGATACCTCAACCGGCCCGAGGCGACCGCGGAGGTGCTGGTGGACGGCTGGTTCCGGTCGGGCGACCTGGGGGTGAAGGACCGGGACGGCTACCTGTCCGTGGTGGACCGGAAGAAGGACATGGTCGTGCGGGGCGGGTACAACGTGTACCCCCGCGAGGTCGAGGAGGTGCTCGTGCGCCACCCGGCCGTCGCCCAGGTCGCCGTCGTCGGTCTGCCGGACGACGTGCACGGCGAGGAGGTCTGCGCCGTGGTGGTGGTGCGGCCGGGCGTCCGGCCGGAGCCGCGGCTCGGCGCGGAGATCGTGGCCTGGAGCAAGGAGCGGCTCGCCGCGTACAAGTACCCCCGCCGGGTGGAGTTCCTCGATGCCTTCCCGCTCGGCCCCAGCGGAAAGGTCCTGAAACGTGAACTGACGGCTCTGCTCGGCGCCCGGCCCTGACTTTCCCTGCCGCCCCGCCGCCTTGCCGCGCCCGGCCCCCCTCTCCACGACACGTGTTGCACAGACAACACGTGTCGTGGAAGGATCTGGAGCTGGAATCCTCGGAAGGGAAGAGACACCCATGAGCATGGACAATGCGGCGCCGCCGACGGCCGCGGCCGACGCCGAGCGCATCGGCCCGGATCTCTGGTGGCTCACTGGCATCCTGGTGCTGGGAGGCTTCGCCACCCTGCTGGACAGCACGATCGTCAACGTCGCGGTCGGCACTCTCGCCAAGGAGTTCGACGCCGGGCTGTCCGCCGTCCAGTGGTCCGTGACCGGCTATCTGCTGGCCCTGTGCATGACCATCCCGCTCAGCGGATGGGCGGTCGAACGCTTCGGCGCCAAGCAGACCTGGCTGTTCTCGCAGGTGGTGTTCCTCGCCGGATCACTGCTCGCCGGGCTCTCGTGGTCGGTCCAGAGCCTGATCGTCTTCCGTGTGCTCCAGGGCGTCGGCGGCGGCCTGGTGATGCCGGTCGGTCAGTCGCTGCTGGCCCAGGCGGCGGGTACCAAGCGGCTCGGCCGGCTGATGGGCATCGTCTCGATCCCCGCGATGTTCGCCCCGGTCGTCGGACCGACGCTCGGCGGAGTCGTCATCGACCACATCGGCTGGCGGTGGATCTTCTACCTCAACCTGCCGCTCGGCCTCGCGACCATCGTGTTCTCCCTCATGAAGATCAGCAACGTCGTCGCCCCGGGCAGGTCCCGGCTCGACGTCCTGGGCCTCGCACTCCTCGCGCCCGGCCTCGGCGCCTTCCTGTACGGCCTGTCCGAGGTGGGCAGCGAGGGCGGCTTCGACAACGACGCCACGATCGCCGGACTCGTCGTCGGGGCGGTACTGATCCTCGCCTTCTGCGGGCACGCGCTGCGCACCCGCTTCGCGCCCCTGATGGACCTGAGGCTGTTCAAGGAGCGCAACTTCAGGAGCGGCACGTCGGCCACCTTCTTCCTGAGCATGGCGATGTTCGGGGCGATGATCCCGCTTCCCCTGTACTTCCAGCTCGTGCGCGGGGCGGACGTCATGGAGTCCGGCCTCCTGCTGATGCCGCAGAGCATCGGCTACTTCCTCGCCATCGTGGTGGTCGGGAAGCTCACGGCCGCGCTCGGGGCCCGTTCGGTCAGCATCGCGGGCGTCTTCCTGGCCGTGATCGGCACCGTTCCGTTCGGGCTGATCACGGCCGACAGCAGCAAGGTCCTGCTCTGCTCGTCCATGGTCGTACGCGGGTTCGGGTTCGGCGCCGCCATGCTGCCCTGCATGACCACGGCCTACTCGGGCCTGAAGTCCGCCTCGGTGCCGCACGCGACCAGCGCCTTCAACATCTTCCAGCGGATCGGCGCGTCCCTCGGCACGGCCGCCCTCGCCGTGGTGCTCCAGAAGCGCGCCACGGACGAACTGGACGGCCGTGCCGCGGGGCTGACCCAGGTCCTGCCGGGCAGCGACATCGCCCACTCGCTGGCGGGCGCCTTCTCGGTCACCTTCTGGTGGGCCCTCGGGCTGACCGTGCTGGCGCTCCTGCCGTGCGTCACGCTGCCGGGCCGGGTACCGCGCAACGACTCGGCGCCCGCCTCCCGGACCGCGCAGCTGACCGAACCCGCGGTCTGACCCGGAACGGACCGGGGCCCGGCATGCACGCGCATGCCGGGCCCCAGTCCGTTCACCCGTGTGCCGGGCCGGCGGGCGGATCCTTGGCGGCCGCCCGCTCCCCGGCCCGGCCCAGCCCGAGGAGCAGCAGTGCCAGCGAGGTGCCGGACCGGCCGAGCGCCGAGTGGTAGAGCCGCAGCACGGCGTTCTCCCGGGAGAGATCGACGCCGGGCGCACCGAGGTCCCGGCTCAGCGAGGCGAGTTCCGCAGCCGCCTCGGTCCGCTGCTGGATCAGGTCGATCAGCGACCGGTCCAGCTCCCCGATGTACTCGTGCTGCTTCGCGATGCGCTCGTCGCCTGCCCGGACCCGGCTCATGCGCCGGCTCCGGGCAGCCGGACGAAGGCCTCGCCGCGCACGGTGACCGGACCGTCCTCGATGCGGACCGTGACGGCCAGCCGGGCCCGGCGCACCGCCCCGTCCACGTCGATCGCCGTGACCCGAGCCGTGCAGCGGAGCCGGGCGTGGACCGGGGTCACCGCCGAGAAGCGGACCCGGAAGGACAGCAGGTCCCCGATCGGCACCCAGGTGGTGAGCAGACGCCCGAGCAGTGCCATGGACAGCATGCCGTGGGCGATCACGTCGTCCAGGCCCGCCGCACGGGCCGCGTCCGAGTCGATGTGGATCGGGTTGTGGTCGCCGGAGGCGCCCGCGAAGAGCGCCAGCAGTGCCCGGCTGACGTGCAGCTCCGGCAGTTCGGGCAGTTCGGTGCCGACGTCGGCGGCCGCCAGGGAGAAGAGGGTCATGATGCCTCCTCGCCGGAGTCCGGGGAACGTACGGCTATCACCTGGTGGAGGTCGGCCACCGGCTCGCCGTCGGCGCCGGTCACCGCCGTGTCGCGCACGACGAACTCCAGCGCCCCGCCCTTGCGGGAGTAGATGTCCGTGATCACCGGGGCGAAGACGAGGGTCTCTCCCGCGTACGCCGTCCGGTGGTAGACGAACCCCTGTTCCACGTGGAGGACCCGGGAGAGGTCCACACCCATCTCCGTCAGCAGGTCCGACGGATCCGCAAGGTCGAGGCCGAAGAGGAACGTCGGAGGCACCGGCAGGTCCGGATGCCCGGCCCGGCGGGCGGCGTCCGGGTCGGTGAACACCGGTCCGGGCGCCCCCACCACCTGGTGGAACATCAGCAGTCTGCCCCGCTCCACGTCCACCGGGAACGGTTCGGACCTGGTTCCCAGGAACTTCGGATCGATCACCGGATCACCGCCGGACGGTCCTTCTCCCGTGCCGAGTGCAGCAGTTCACGGTTGCGGATCAGCTTGCCGTTGCTGGTGCGCGGCAGCGCCGCGGAGCTGAAGTGGAAGGCCCTGGGAATCTTGTGCGGGCTCAGCCGCCCCCGGCACCAGTCCAGCAGTTCCCGCTTCGGCAGGCCGCCGTCCGCGACCAGGTGGGCCTCGATCGCCTCACCGAAGACCACGACCGCCTCACTGACGGCCGGATGTTCCAGCAGCGCCAGCTCGACCTCCATGAGGTCGACCTTCAGCCCGCCGATCGCCACCAGCGAGTCGGCCCGCCCGGTGATCTCCAGCACCCCGGAGCCGGGCCGGAGCGTGCAGCGGTCGTACGTGTTCAGCCAGCCGTCCGTGTACCGGTCGGTGCGGTCGGCGTGCAGGTACGGGTTCTCGGACAGCCGCACCCGCAGCGTCCCGTCCGTGACCGCGGTCTCGATGCCCGGCGCGGGCAGCCCCACCGCCGGCGAGCCGTGCCGCCCCGTCAGATCGGTCGCGATGATGCCGACCTCGGTCATGCCGTACGCCTGCCCGATCCGGACGCCGTGCCGCTCCGCGAAGCGGGCCGACACCTCGGACGGCATCGCCTCGCCGCCGGAGACGGCCAGCCGCAGGGCCGGCAGGGACGGCACCGTCGCGGCCCGGCTCAGCAGGTCGAAGTGGACCGGTACCCCGAACACCGCGTCCACCGGGCGGTCGGCCATCAGCCTCAGCAGCTCGTACGGCTGCGGTCGCGCGGCGAAGTGCAGCGTGACCCCGGTGGACAGCGCGTGCAGCACCCCGCCGATCAGACCGAAGGAGTGCACCAGCGAGCTGAGCAGCAGCAGGTTCTCACCGCGTTTCGGCATGTCGGGGAGGGCCGCGAAGCGTTCCACCTCCGCGAGCAGCGACCGGCCGGTACGGCCGATCACCTTGGGCAGCCCGGTGGAGCCCGAGCTGAACTGGAGCAGGCAGTGCTCGCTCTGCGCGGCCCGGCCGGTCGGGCGGCGCTCCACCACCACCTCGCACTCGTCCCGGAACACGGCCGTGGACCGGCCGGCGGTGCCGGACGTCAGGTGGAACTGCGGCTCGCACAGCTCCAGCAGCCTGGTGGTCTCGGCGGGCGTCAGCCGCGGGTCGAGGAGCATGACCTGCGCGCCCGCGGACCACAGGGCGAACACCGACCAGAGCAGGGTGAAACTCGGCGGTACCTGGACGGCGACCGTGCCGCCGCCTCGCACCCCGTGCGCCCGCAGGGTGCCGAGCGTGCGCTCGGTCTCGGCCTGCAGCCGTGCGCGGGGGACCACGGTCTCGCCGTGGGCCCACACCTCGTCGAAACGTTCCTTGTCCGACAGGAGAGCGGCGAGCCAGGCGCTGAAGTCCGTGGCGGCAGCCATCGCGTCATCCTTCCGTCAGGAATCCCGTCACTTCTCGATGCAGAACTCGCCCACCGGCCAGCCGACATGACGCTTGTCGGTGGCGAGGTAGCCGAGCAGCTTGTCGCCGGGCTTGAGTTCGGTGCAGTTGAGCACCGCCGCACCGGGGCCGAGCACCCGGACGTGCCAGTCGTCCTGCAGCGTGAGGCTGACCTCGACACCGCTCTCCGACTTCGCCCGGATCGTCAGCAGCGGACGCGACTCCAGCTTCACCCGGCCCACGACGATCCGCCGGGTCCGCCCGTCGGCGGTGACACCGAGCACCGTGCTGCCGGCCTTGAGCTCACTGAGGTAGTTCGTGCGGTTGTCCGCCCCGAGGACGTAGGAGTGCAGGGCACCCGCGTTCACCCGGAACGGCCGGGTCGGCATGTACGGCAGCGGATGGGTCTCGCTCACGCACAGCACGAAGCCGTGCGCGTACGAGCCGACGAGGATGCCCTCGTCCTTCTCGAAGTGCGTGCAGGTGTCGACGCACACCCGGTCGCCGAGGCCGTTGTGCTCGATGGACTCCACGGTCAGGGTGGTCAGTTCGAGGTCCGGCGTGGTGCTCGCCAGCAGCGAGGTGAGGCCGAAGACGTCGTTGGCGTCCTTGGGAGCCAGCAGCAGGCCGTCCGAGCCCTTCTCCAGGACGTCCACGATGATGCCCGCCTCCTCCAGGTCGGCGGCCTCGCATATGAGCCGCCCGGGGGACTTGTCGGCGGCCGCGATCACGATCTCCAGCGGGATCTTGGTGGGATCGCGGAACTTCACCACCGTGTACTCCAACGCCTGGGCCGCGGCGCAGGCCACCTTGAGCGTGGGGTCGTCGACGACCTCCACGAGGGCGCCTGTCCGGTCGGGCCGCTCGGCCGCGGCCAGCTTGAGCTTCTCCAGCTCCGCCGTGCTGCCGACCCGGGTGAGCACCACGTCGGCGATGTCGGCGGCCTCCGGCGCGAGCACCGCGCCCGGCTCGGCGACCAGCAGCTTCTGCACCGTCGGCGGCAGGGTCGCGAGCGTCTCGAGCCGGTCGTCCAGCACGCCGGCCAGCCGGGCGTGAACCGTCGCGTCCACGATCGACTCCCGCTGGTCGGCGGCGACGGAGCGGAGATCAACCCATGCGAATTTCACAACTACCATCCCTACGGTCGGCACGCTTGACTGGCAGAACCCTCGCACCGGGCGCCGGCGGCCGACATGCTCGACAGGGCTGCTCGACCGGCTCCGGTCGCCCAGGCCCCCACCTGCCTGTCCGGCTACCTCCATCGCGCTGCCCGCGGCTCCCTTACAGACGCTCCATTCGGGGGCTGTCCCGCCCTTGCGTTCGCGCCAGACTCCAGATGCCTGCCGAGGCGTGGCGACATCCTCATGCAAACCAGGAGTTGATGGAGTATGACTGCACGGTCCGACGGCCTCGCCGTTCGGCTGGCCCGGCTCTCCCGGCACCGGGACGGGCGCTTCTTCTTCGTACCGATGGACCACTCGGTGGCGGACGGCCCGATCGTCGGCGCCGCCCGCTTCAACGGGCTGGTGGGTGACGTGGTGGCGGGCGGAGCCGACGCGATCGTCGTGCACAAGGGACGGGCCAGGACGGTCGATCCGCGGCTGCTCCGCGAGTGCGCCCTGATCGTCCACCTCAGTGCCAGCACCCCGCACGCGCTCGACGGCCATGCGAAGGTCCTGGTCGGTGACGTCGAAGAGGCCGTACGGCTCGGCGCGGACGCGGTGAGCGTGCACGTCAACATCGGATCCGACACCGAGGCCGCGCAGCTCGCGGACCTCGGTTCGGTGGCCGACGCCTGCCAGCGGTGGAACGTTCCGCTGCTGGCCATGGTCTACCCGCGCGGCCCGCGGATCGCCGACCCGCACGACCCCACGCTGCTCGCCCACGTGGTGAACGTGGCCGCCGATCTCGGCGCCACCCTGGTGAAGACCGCCTGGCCGGAACCGCTCGACCGGATGGCCGAGATCGTCGAGAGCTGCCCGATCCCGGTACTGCTCGCGGGCGGGCCGGCGCGGGGAGCCGCGCTCAACGAGTTCGCTGCCTCCGTCATGGCCGCCGGCGGCAGCGGGCTCGCCGTGGGCCGCGGCGTCTTCCAGCACGCCGAGCCCGTCAAGGCGGTCCGGGAGCTCGCCTCGGTGATCCACGGCATGCCCGACTCCGCGGAACTGCTGACCGGCCGGGTCCCGGCCGTCGTGCGGTGAGCGGGCGCTCCACACGGCCCCCGACTCCCGCTTCTCCTCACCCGACTGCCGAAGGAACGACCCATGCATGATGAGACCCGCGCGTTCGTGCTCACCGTGGTGCGCGACGTGATCAACCTGCCGCTCCCGGACCGGATCGACGATCGCACACCGCTGGGCGACGGCGGCCTGGGCCTGGAGTCCCTCGCCACGATCGAGCTGATGCTCCAGCTGGAGGGCGAGTACGACATCGAGCTCCCGGAGTCGGAGCTGGACCCCGAGGTGGTCTCCACCCTCGGCGACCTCGTGGCGCTGGTGGTGGAGCGGCGGTCCCGCGTCACCGCGGGCGGGGCGGCTCAGTGATCTCGGTCCGGGACGTCGTAGGGATGCTCCGCGACTGCGGGGTGCTCACCGAGGACTCCGCCGACGACGAGGAGTTCGTCCTCGACTCGATGACCCTGGTCTGGCTGGTGCACCTGCTCCAGGAGGAGCACGGCATCACGATCCGGCCGGACGAGGAGGAGGAGCTGGCCTCCTGCGCCTCGGCGGGCGAACTCCACCGCCGGCTCACCCGCATCACGTCCCAGGAGGTCGTCCATGACGCATGAGGTGGCGATCACTGGATTCGGTGTGTTCACCGCCTTCGGCTTCGGCGCCGAGGCCCTGCGCGACGGCGTGTTCGGCGGGCGGCCCGGATTCACGCCGGTCACCCGGTTCGACCCGGCCCCCTACCGGGCCACGTACGCCGGTACCTACGAGGGCGACGGACCGTCCGTCCCGGACGTGCCGGTGAAGCCCGGCTACACCCCGTCCCAGTCGGAGCTGCTGGAGGCGTGCGCCGTCGAGGCCCTCCGGATGGCGGGGACCGACGGAGCCGGCGCGCCGGTCCTGCTCGGCACGAACGGCGACTACGCGGCGGCCCGTTCCTTCTGGGAGGACCGGGCCGCCGGGCACGAGCCGGTGGACCGGCGCATGCTGGACAGCCTGCCGGCCCGGCTCGCACACCGGTTGGGGGAGCGACTCGGCCTGGGCCGGCCCAGGCTCGCGTTCGTGAACGCGTGCGTCGCCTCCACCAACGCGATCGCGCACGGTGCGGAGCTGATCAGGAGCGGCGCCGCGCACACCGTCGTCTGCGGCGGGGCGTACCTGGTCACCGAAGACGTCTTCGCCAAGTTCGACTCGGGCAAGGCGCTCAGCCGGCGGGATGCCGTCCGCCCCTTCTCGGCCGACCGGGACGGCCTGCTGCAGGGCGACGGGGTGGCGGTGCTGGTCCTGGAGGACGCCGCCCGCGCCCGTGCCCGCGGGAGCGAGGTGCTGGCCCGCGTCACCGGGTGGGGCATGGCGGCCGACGCCCACCATGTCATCCAGCCGCACCCGCAGGGCCTCGGCCTCGCGGCGGCCGCCGGTGCCGCACTGCGGCGTGCCGGAGTCGAGCCGGGGCAACTCGGCTACGTCAACGCGCACGGCACGGGAACCCCGCTGAACGATGTGGCGGAGACCGCCGCGCTGCACCGGATCCTGCGCCGGCACACGGCAGAGGTGCCGGTCAGCTCCACCAAGAGCAGCACCGGCCACATGCTGGAGGCCACCGGGGCCGTCGAGGCCGTGATCACCCTGCTCGCCCTGCGCGACGGCGTACTGCCGCCCACCGCGGGCCTGACCGACCCGGATCCGGCTTGCGACCTGCACCACGTACCCGGTACGGCCCGTCCGGCGCGCATCGAGCGCGCGCTCTCCCTCAACGCCGCCTTCGGCGGGGTCAACGCGGCGCTCCTGCTGGAGCGCGCATGACGGCCCGCGCCACGTACCGCGAGAGCGGCCCCGGCCGGCTGCCGCAGCTCCGAGAGGACCCCAGCATGCCCACCGTGCTCAGCAAGCCGCGTGCGATCGCGAGCGCGGCCTGCCGGACTCCCTGGGGAGAGGCGGCGGCCGGCCTTCCCGGCGCCGCCGAGGTCGAACTGCCCAAGGTGGTCGGCTTCGTGGTCTCCCGGTTCAGCCCGCTGGTCCACGACGTGGTGACCGCCTGCCTCGGCGAGCCGGGCTCGACGGACGACCTGGTCGGCGCCGCCGGACCCCGGACGGCCGTCGTACTGGCCACCCTGTTCGGCGACACCACGACCACGGACACCGCGACCCAGCGCCTGGTGGCCGGCCAGGTGCACAGTCCCCTGCTGTTCTTCCAGTCCGTCACCACGTCGATCCTCGGTCACCTGACCAAGCGGTACGGCATCACCGGACAGCTCACCTGCCTCTCCGCCGGCGGTGACCTGGCCACCGAGGCCTTCCGCGCGGCCGACCTGCTGCTCGACCAGGACGCCGTGGAACAGGTCCTGGTGATCGGGGTGGAGACGGCACCGGGCGAGCGGGCCACCTGGGTGCACGGCCGCACCGCGGCCGAGGACGGCCTCGACGCGCTGCCGGCCGGGGACGCGGCGGTGGCCCTGCTGCTGCGCCGTACCGGGACCGGCCTGCCCGAGCTGTGCGGCCTGCCGGAGGAGCCGGACCGGCCGGCCGGTCCGACGGTGCCGTGGAGCGCGCCGTTCGGCTGGCTGCGGGCCCTGGTCGAGACGGCGCAGGCCGCCGACCGGGTGCGGAGCGGTCGCGTGACGCAGACGGTGATCCACAGCACCGGACCCGACCGCTTCCGCGTCGGGCCCCTCGCCCCGTGACATTCCCCGGGAGCGGCACGAAGGGCCACGAGCACGGCGCGCGAGGACGGCGCACGAGCACAGTCACGAGTACGAGAGGAAGTGTGTCCACCTTGAAGGTGCCCCCTCCGTCGGAGGAACCCGAAGAGAACGAGCCCGCTCCCGACTGCTGTGTGGTCGGCGCGGGCCCGGCCGGCCTGCTGGCGGCGCTGCTGCTCGGCCGCCGGGGCCGGCGGGTCACCGTCCTGGAGCGTCGGCCGGATCCGGCCGGCGCCGCACCGGCGGCCGGCGGATCCGTCATCGTCCAGCCCGTCACCCTGGGCCTGCTGGACCAGGTCGGCCTGCTCGGCCCCGCCTCGGCCGGCGCCGGCCGGCTGCTGGGCGCCGAGGCCTATTTCGGCGGCGGCCTCGCGGGCCGGTACCGGTACGAGGAACTCGCCGGCTGCCCCGTCCCTTACGCGCTGTCGCTGCGGCCCGGGGCGCTGCTCGCCGGGATGCTGGCCGAGCTGGCCGAGCTGCCCAACGTGCGGCTGGTCTGGGGCGCCGAGGTCGAAGGGCTCGGCGGACCTCCGGGCGGCCCCCGCTCGCTGACGGTGCGTACGGCCGCCGGGACCAAGGAGTACCGGCCGACGTACCTGCTCGCCGCAGACGGCCGCAACTCCGTCGTCCGCGAGCTGGCCGGGATCGGCGCCGACGTCACGGCGTCGGGCGGCGGGTACCTGGACGCGGGCGTGCCGATCCCGCCGGACTGGGACGAGCTGACCCGGGCGCACTTCGGCGCGCACGGCTATCTGCTGGAGACCCGCCGGGGCGAGGACGGACTGGTGATCGTGTGGATCACCGACGCGGCCACGGCGGCAGGCGTGCTCGACGGCCCGGTCGAGGGCCTGGTGAAGGTGTGGTCCGACGTGGTGCCCCGGCTCGCGCCCTGGCTCGCCGAGCACATCACGGACTGGGACCAGGTACGCCGCGTCCAGCACTTCTCGGTCCGGGCCGAGACCTGGACGTCGGGCAACGTGGTGCTGCTCGGCGACAGCGCACACGGCATGCACGCCTTCGCCGGCCAGGGCATGAACACCTCGCTCCAGGACGCCGTCTGCCTGGCGGAGGCCGTCGACCTGGCCCTGAGCGGGCAGGGGACCCAGGGGCTCGACGAGTTCGAGCGGGCTCGCCGTCCCTACATCGAGGGACTCCAGTCGCTCCAGGCCACCAACACCCCCGCGAGCGCGGACCAGGCGGCACCGGAGCGGGAGCGGGCTCCCGAATTCGAGGTGCTCGCACTGGGCCAGCCCGAGATCAGGCCGCTGCTGGCGCGGGCCATGGCGAACCAGGCGCGGTCCGGCGCCGGCGCGAACCACTGACACACCACAGAAGGAGCCTCAGATGGACCGGATCGGCTTCGGTGCCTTCCTCTCGCCGCTCCACCCGCTCGGCGAGGACCCGACCCTGACCATGTGGCGGGACATGGAGCTGATCGAGTGGCTCGACCAGCTCGGTTTCGACGAGTTCTGGGTGGGCGAGCACCACTCGGCGGGCTGGGGGACGATCAGCTCGCCCGAGCTCTTCATCGCCGCGGCCGCGGAGCGCACCCGCCACATCAGGCTGGGTACCGGGGTCACCAGCCTCCCGTACCACCACCCGTTCATGGTCGCCTCGCGCGCCGTCCAGCTCGACCACATGACGCGGGGCCGCTTCATGCTCGGGGTCGGCGCCGGATCGCTCCCCTCCGACATGCACATCCTCGGCATCGACCCGGTGGACACCCGCCCGCGTACCGCCGAGTCCCTGGAGGTGATTCTTCATCTGCTCAACAGTGAGGAGCCGCTGACCCGGCGCACCGACTGGTTCGAACTGCGCGACGCCAGGCTCCAGGTGCGCCCGTACTCCCGCGCCGGCCTGCCGGTCGCGGTCTCCAGCGCCTCCTCGCCGAGCGGGATGCGGCTGGCGGGGCAGCACGGCATCAGCCCGCTCTCGCTGGGCACACCGCGTCCGGGCACCTCGCCGAGCGACCTGCGCGCGCAGTGGCAGCACGCCGAGGAGGCCGCCGCCGAGCACGGCCGTACCGCGAACCGCGCCGACTGGCGGATCACCCTTCCGGTGCACATCGCCGAGACGAGGGAGGAGGCGTTCCGCGACGTCGTCGAGGGCTGGCTGCGGTATCGCAACGAGTACTGGGCGCAGACCCTCGGCCTGCCGATCGCGCTGTCGCGGGCCGACGCCCGCAAGGCGCTGGAGGCGGCGGTCGACAACCACGGCGCGATCATCGGCTCGGTCGACGACGCCATCCAGGCGGTGGAGCGCGTCCAGGAGGCCACCGGCGGTTTCGGCCGGCTCCTGGTCACGGTCCAGGACTGGGCGCCACGGGAGCGGATGAAGCACAGCTTCGAGCTGCTCGCCCGGTTCGTCGCGCCCCGTTTCAACGGCTCGCTGCGCGGGCTGACGGCGTCTCAGGAGTGGACCTCGCAGCAGACCCGCGCCTGGGCCGAGCAGCACGGTGCCACGTTGCTCGGCCGCCCGGTGGCCGCGCCGAAATAGCCGCACGGCAGGTGACGGCAGCGCGCGGCGGCCCCCGGACCACTCCGGGGGCCGCCGCCCTGGTCGTGCCGCCGACGGGTGGGGTCAGTGGCCCATGCCGAGCCCGCCGTCCACCGGCAGGACGGCACCGGTCACGTACGCCGCCTGCGGCGAGGCCAGCCAGAACACCGCCTCGGCGACCTCCTCGGCGGAGGCGCTGCGGCCGAGCGGCACCTCGCCGAGGATCCGCTCCCGGCGCTGTTCCCCGAGCCCTTCGGTCATGTCGGTGTCCACGAGTCCGGGGGCGACGACGTTCACGGTGATCGCGCGCGGGCCGAACTCACGGGCCAGGGAACGGGCCATGCCGACCATGCCGGCCTTGCTGGCCGCATAGTTGGCCTGGCCCGCGGAGCCGCGCAGGCCGGCCACGGAGGACAGGAAGATCATCCGGCCGGCGCGCCGCCGCACCATGTCGACGGACGCCTGACGGGCGACCCGGAAGGCGCCGCCGAGGTTGGTCTCCAGCACGCGGAAGAACTGCTCGTCGTCCATCCGCATCAGCAGCCCGTCCTCGGTGATGCCGGCGTTCGCGACCAGGACCTCGACCGGTCCGTGCGCCGCCTCCGCCTCGGCGAAGGCCTGGGCCACCTGGGCGGCGTCCGTGACGTCGCACTTGACGCCGAGCAGTCCTTCCGGGGCGCCCGAGCCGCGGTGGGTGACCGCCACGGCGTCGCCGTGCGCGGCGAACCTCCGGGCCACCGCGAGCCCGATGCCGCGGTTGCCGCCTGTGACCAGTACCGAACGTCCCACAGTCCTGTGCTCCTTCTCTTTCCTCGATCGGTTCACGGATTCGGTCAGTGTCTGAGGGCGGCGTAACCGCCCTGATGGTGGATCAGCGGAGGCCGGACGGGATCGGCCACGTGCACGGCGCCGACCCGGCCGAGGAAGAGCACGTGGTCGCCACCGGGGTAGCAGTGCTCGGTGCGGCACTCGAGCGAGAACACGGCGTCGGCGAGCAGCACGTGCCCGCTGTCGCCGACCCGCCCGCCGAGGCGCTCCTGTGCGGTCAGGCCGCGCGGCCGGTCCCGCGCGGCGAACGCCGCGGACAGCTCCGCCTGGTCCTCGGCGAGAACGTTCACGGCGAAGCCGCCGGCGTCCTCGATCGCACCGCGCAGCCGTCCGTTCGCCCCGATGCTGACCAGCACCAGCAGGGGGTCGAGCGAGACGGAGGTGACCGAACTCGCCGTCACCGCCTCGGTGGCCCCGCCGCTGCCGGCCGTGATCACCGTCACGCCGGTGGGCAGATGACCCATCGCCCGGCGGAACACCGTGGCATCCGGCTCCGGGGCTGCGGCACTGTCACCCGCGCTGCCGGGCCGCCGCGCAACATGCGTCGACATGCGTTCGCCTCTCTCGGGTTCAGCGCTTGTACACCAGGCAGGTCAGCCGGGCCGTACACGTCAGCCGCCCGCGGTCGTCGGTGATGGAGACCTGGTACGTCGCCACCCGGTCCCCCTGCTGCAGCGGAGTGCAGACACCGGTCACGAGGCCGCTGCGGGCCGGCCGGTGGTGGGTACAGGACAGTTCGAGCCCGGCCACCGTTCCCCGGGGGGCGACGTGGATGCCCGCCGCGACCGATCCGAGGGTCTCGGCGAGCACCGCGTTCGCGCCCCCGTGCAGCCAGCCGAACGGCTGCTGGTTGCCCTCCACGGGCATCGTGCCGACCAGGCGGTCCGCGTCCCACGAAACGATCTCGATGCCCATCCGCGTGACGAGCTGCCGGTCCACCAGCGAGGGCGGAACGGACAGCAGACTGCGGGGCACGAGTTCCGGTGCCGGCCCGGGCACGTCGGCCCGCACGGCCTTGCTCTCCATAGGTCTCTTCTCCTGGGTCACGGGCCCGAACGGAGTTCGTCACCGGGCGCATTCCGTACTGTCGCGCGCCCGGGCGGCGCGGCCAAGACCTGATCCAGGTACCCGAATCTCACCGGAGGGCGACGTCATCGGGGTGCACCATCGAGCAGGGCAGTCGGGTCTTATAAGCGCGAATCCGGTCCCTCAGGATTCACCACGACAACGTTTCGTGGAACAGCCGGACTCCCGTATCCCGAGCTATCGGAGAACCCCTTGGAATTCGCTTCCCATTCCGCCGCGCCGCCGGATTCCGGGCAGCTCCGGCTCCCCTGGGACGAGTATCTGCGCCGACTGGGCCACGAGGGTCCGGTCGAGCCGACCGTGGACTGCCTGCGGGCCCTGCTGACGGCCCATCTGCGCGCCGTTCCCTACGAGATGCTCGAATCCCTCGAAGGGGTCCGGCCCTCGCTGGAGTACGCCGACATCTTCGACAAACTCGTCCGGCGCCGCCGCGGCGGCACCTGCCTGGAGGCCACCCCGCTGTTCGGCCGCTTCCTGCGGGAGGCCGGCTTCGAGGTGCGACTGGTGGCCGCGCAGATGTGGCGGGTCAGCGGCGAGTGGTGGCCGCACTGGGACCACCTGGTGCTGCTGGTCACGGCCGAGGGCACCACCTGGCTGGTCGACGTGGGGTTCCTGATGCTCTCCGCGCCGGAACCCCTGGACATCTCCGGGGCCCCTCAGGAGCAGGCCGGCTGGACGTTCCGCGTGGTACGCGAGGACGACGGTCCGACCCTGCTGCGCGCCGGCGCGGACGGGGTCTGGACGCCGGTCTACCGCTTCGCCGAGCAGCCGCTGGACATCCCCGACTACGCCTGGATCGTCGACTTCCACCTGGCGGCGGAGGACTCTCCGCTGACCGGCAGCGTGCTCTGTTCGCGCACCCTGCCCGACGGCAAGGTCGTCGTCCTGGGCGACAACGTCGTACGAGCCCGCGACGGCGCCCAGACGATCGACTATCTCGCCGACGCGAATGCCGCGGAACAGGCCCTCGGCGAGGTGCTTGCGGGCCATCCGGCGCTTCTGGCGGAGGCGGTCGACGCATGGCGCAAGGCCAGGGCAAATCGGCGGGAGAACGCACGCCGGATCATCTGAACCGCTTCACAGAAATGAACAGGAAACCTCGAATGGACATATTCGGAGCACCGCTGGAGCGGTCCTGGGGCGTGGGAATTCGGGCGGTCGGCGGATATCTCCCCGAGAAGACGGTCAGCAATGCCGACCTGGAGGAGATCCTCCTCACCCGGGACGACTGGATCAGGGAGAACATCGGCGTGGAGACACGCCGGATGGCCGCCGAGGACGAGTGGACCTCGGACCTGGGGGCCGCCGCGCTCAAGGACGCCTGCGCCCGGGCGGGCATCGACCCCTCCGAGGTGGACCTCGTCGTCTGCGGCACCTACACACCGGACAACATGGCACCGCCCACGGCGATGCTGGTGATCGAGAAGGCCGGCGCCCACGGGGCCACCGGGTTCGACGTCAACAGCGGTGCCTGCCCGGGAGGCGTGTTCGCCCTCGACGTCGGCGCCAAGTACCTCGCCTCCGGCGAGTACCGGCGGGTCGCCGTGGTGCTCGCCGACGTCAACACCCGGACCATGGACTGGAAGGACCCCGGACCGGCGGTCATCTTCGGCGACGGCGCCGCCTGCTACCTGCTGGAGCGCTGCCGTCCCGGCCGGGGCGTCGGCCGCACGCTGCTGCACAGCGACCCGTCCCGCTACCAGGCCGTCTGGGTGGCCCGCGAGAAGCGGACCCTGCGCGACGGCCGTCCGCTGACCAGCGCCTTCGGCGACAACTTCGCCTCACTCTCGGGCAAGGCCGTGCACGACTTCGCCGTCGGTGAAGTGCCCGTGCTCATCGAGACGTTGCTGGAACGGGCAGGACAAAAGCCCTCGGACGTCGACCTGTTCGCCCTCCATCAGGCGAACCTGTACATCGTGCGCGGCATCATGGCCGCCCTGGGCGTACCGGACGACCGCACCGTCACCAACATCCAGAAGTACGGCAACACCTCGGGCGCCAGCGTCCCCCTGGTCCTGCGGGAGGCCGAGGACCTCGGCCGGCTCTCTCCGGGCGACCTGGTGGTGCTCGCCGCGTTCGGCTCGGGCCTGAACGTCGGCGTGGCGCTGGTCCGCTGGTGCGGGGCGGCGGACTTCGAGGCGGTGGCGGCGTGAGCACCCCGCCACCGGACCGGGGCCAGGCCTTCCGGGGAGCCCTGACCGGCCTGCTCGGTATCGGCACCTACCTGCCGTCGCGGCAGATCACCAACGAGGCGATCTGCGAGCGGATCGACAGTTCGGACGACTGGATCCGCAGCCGCTCGGGGATCCGGGTCCGCTACTGGGCCGAACCGACCGAGACGGTCGAGTTCATGGCCGCCACCGCTGCCGAACGGGCCCTGGAACACGCCGGGATCGCCGCCGACGAGGTCGGCTGCGTGATCGTGTCCACCGTCTCCCACCTGCACCAGTTCCCCTCCCTCGCGGCCGGTGTCGCCCACCGCATCGGCGCCGTCGCACCGGGCGCCTTCGACATCTCGGCCGGATGCGCCGGCTTCTGCTACGGGCTGTCGCTGGCGTCCGACATGGTCGCGGCGGGCAGTGCCCGGTACGTGCTCGTCATCGCCGTGGAACGGCTCTCCGAACTGCTCGACCAGGAGGACCGGGACACCGCCTTCCTCTTCGGCGACGGAGCCGGCGCCGCCGTGGTCGGGCCCACCGACCGGCCCGGCGTGGGCCCGGTGGTCTGGGGTTCCGACGGATCCCACAAGGAGACCATCCGGCAGAGCCACTCCTGGGCCGCGCTGCGCGACACCCCCGCCCCCGGCTGGCCGGTGATCACCATGGACGGCCGCGAGGTCTTCCGGTGGGCCGCCTACCAGCTCGGCCCCGTGGCCGAACAGGCGCTGGAACGGGCCGGGGTGACCGTCGGGGACCTCGACTCCTTCGTCCCGCACCAGGCCAACGCGCGGATCACCGACGAGCTGGTCAAGGGGCTCGGCATCCCCGGCCACGTCGCGGTGGCCCGCAGCGTCGAGATCCACGGCAACACCTCCGCGGTGTCGATCCCGCTCGCCATCCAGGAGCTGCTCGCCTCCGGCGAGGCGAGGCCCGGCGGGCTCGCCCTGCTGCTGTCCTTCGGCACCGGCCTCGTCTGGGCCGGCCAGGTCGTCCGGCTCCCGCCGGCACCCGCCGGACCACCCGTCCCGGCCTCCACCGCACCGGCCGCACCGGCCGCACCGAACAAGGAGAACCCGTCATGACCGCTGTGCAGAGCGACACCCTGCAGATCCTCAAGGAGATCCTCGACGAGGTCGCCGGGATCCCGGCGGAGGACGTCACGCCGGACAGCTCGTTCACCGACGACCTGAGCCTGGACTCGCTGACCGTCGTGTCGCTGTTCGTCCTGGTCCAGCGCCGCTTCGGCACCGAGGTGCCCAACGCCGTCTTCGACAGGCTCACCACCGTCGGAAAGGCCGTCGCCTACCTCGAACGCGGTGAGATCCCGGCCTGACCGGCCCTCTCCCGCCCCGACTCGACGAGCCGGAAAGGCAGTTCATGCATCTCATGGTCAGGCCGACCAGAAAGCCGCTGCACGGCGAGCTGCTGGTCCCCCCTTCCAAGTACCACGTGCACCGCGCGCTGATCCTCGCCTCGCTCGCCGACGGCACCAGCCGGATCAAGGGCGTCTCGGACGCCCGCCACGTCCAGTACACCGTCCGCCTGCTGCGCGACCTCGGCACCCGCATCGACGTCGAGGGCGACACGTACGTCGTGCGGGGCGGCCGTTACCGCCCGCGCCGGGCGACCGTCACCGCCGGCAGCTCCGGCACCACGCTGTACTTCATGCTCGGTCTCGCCGCGCTGGCGGAGGCCCCCGTCACCGTGACCGGCCAGAAGTACTTCCGGCGCAGACCGGTCGGCCCGCTGCTCGACGCGCTGCGGCAACTGGGCGTCTCCCTGGACTCCGCGGACGGCTGCCCGCCCGTGCACGTGACCCCCGGCCGGCCCACCGGCGGCCGGGTGGTGATACCGGGCACCCTGTCGCAGTGGATCTCGGGGCTGCTCCTGCTCGCCCCGTTCGCCACCGGCCCCACCGTGGTGGAGGTGCGCGGCGAGCTGAACGAGCGCCCGTACGTGGAGCTGACGGTGGCGATGATGCGTCGCTTCGGACTCCGGGTGAGCGTGTCCGGCGACTGGCGGCGGTTCGAGATCGAGCCCGGACAGAGCGCCCGACCGGCCGACCTGACCCTGCCGCCGGACATCGGTTCCGCCGCGTTCGGGATCGCGGCCGCCGCCCTCCACCCCTCCGACGTGCTCCTGCGGGGCATCACCCGGCTCGACGGCGACCCGCACGACCACCCCGAGATCGGCCTTCTCGACGTCCTGCGGCGCATGGGCGTGCCGATGACCGTGGACCCGGCGGCCGGCGGTGTCCGCATCCGCCACGACGGCACCCGGCTGCGCGGCACGACGGTGGACTGCCGGGAGGTCCCGGACATGCTCCCGGTGCTGTCGACCCTGGCCGCCCTGGCCGAAGGCGAGACGGTCTTCGAACACGTGGGACACGTCCGCCTCAAGGAGTCCGACCGGGTCACCGCGATGCTCCAGCTGAACGCGATGGGCGCCGACCTCACCCTGGAGGGCGACCGGCTCCGGGTGCGGGGGGTGCCCACCCTCACGGGCGCGCGCCTGTCCTCGTACAACGACCACCGGATCCTGATGTCGCTCGCCCTGGCCGGCACCCGGGCACACGGCGTCACCTCCCTCACCTACCCGCAGGCCTACCGGATCTCCTATCCGGGGTTCCTGTCGGACCTGACAGGCCTGGGGCTGCGGCTCTCCGTCGAGCAGGGACGCGCGCCGGCGTCGCCCGCCTCGCCCTCCGAGCACCTGCGGTACTGGGCCGCGCACCGCCCGGCGGACACCGCCCTGGTGGACGTGCGGGACGGGTACGACACCGAGATCACCTGGCGGGAGCTCGACCAGCGGGTCGACCGGGCGGCCGCCACCCTGCTGGCCCTCGGTGTGCGGCCGGGCGAGTCGGTCGCCTACCAGCTCCCCAACTGGGCCGAGTTCGTGGAGGTCTCGCTCGCGGCACTGCGCATCGGCGCCGTCTGCTGCCCGCTCATGCCGATCCTCCGGCAACGGGAGATGGCCTTCGCCCTGCGCCGCTCCGGCGCCCGCGTGCTGTTGATCGCCGACAGTTTCCGCAACCGGGACCACCGCAGGGAGACCGAGTCCTGGTTCGCCGAGGACCCGGCGGGCCGGGCCCGGGTCCGCCATGTGGCCGTGGTGTCGGCCGACGGGGAAGAGGTGGAGCTGCCCGCCGACGGCTCCGGACCGGCCTGGCACGACTGGGGTGCCACGACCGCCGCCGCGCACGTCGACCGCGAGGCACTCGCCGCCCGGCGGCCGGCCTCCGACGCCCTCGCACAGCTGCTGTTCACCTCGGGGACCACCGGCGAGCCCAAGGGCGTCCTGCACCGGAACGACACGCTCGGGCACGCCGCCCGGCTGCAGGCCGAACGGCTCGGACTGGACGACCGCGACGTGGTCTTCGTCCCGTCCCCGCTGGCCCACCAGACGGGGTTCCTCTACGGGATGTGGCTGGCCGTCGCCCTCGGGGTCCCCCAGGTGGTCCAGGCGCACTGGAACCCCCGCACCGCGCTGCGGGCGGTCGCCGAACACGGTGCCACCTTCGTCCAGGCGGCGACACCGTTCCTGGCCGATCTGCTGAAGGAGGTCGAGGCGGGGGAGCGCACGGCGCGGACGCTGCGTACCTTCGTCGTGACCGGAGCCGCGGTGCCGCGGAACCTGGCCGAGCGGGCCACCTCGGTGCTCGGCACGGCGATCTGCGGCGCGTTCGGCACCACGGAGACCTGCCTGGGGTCGCTCTCCGCTCCGGACGACCCGCCCGAGAAGGCCTGGGGCACCGACGGCCGGGCCATGTCCGGGGTCGGGCTCAGGGTGACCGACGACGCCGGACAGGCGCTGCCGGCCGGCCTCGAGGGCAACTTCGAGGTCCGGTCCCCCACCGGGTTCGTGGGCTACCTGGACCGTCCCGACCTGACGGCCGAGGCCTGGACGGCCGACGGCTGGTACCGCACCGGGGACCTCGCCGTCATCGACTCCGACGGCTACGTCCGGATCACCGGCCGGGTCAAGGACGTGATCAACCGGGGCGGGGAGAAGGTCCCCGTCGCCGAGATCGAGGAACTGCTGCACCAGCACCCCTCGGTGGACGAGGTCGCGGTGGTCGGCACACCGGACGAGCGGCTCGGCGAACGCGCCTGCGCCTTCGTGTCGCTGGTCGACGGCGCCGACCTCGACCTGGAGGCGATGCGCAAGTACCTGGACCACCACCAGGTCTCCAAGCACTACTGGCCGGAGCGGCTGGAGCTGGTCGACCGGCTGCCCCGCAATCCGGCCGGCAAGGTCCAGAAGTTCGTTCTCCGGCAGTGGGCCGAAGCCCGCTGCGCACCCGCACTCCAGGAGCAGAAGGCATGAGCATCACCGAGGTCGCACCGGCGGCGCCGGGCATCGCGCCCGCCGAGTTCGAGGAACTGCGCGCCCAGGTCGCCGCGTACGTGGCGGGACCGGCCGAGGAGTGGGCCCAGCGGATCGAGCGCACCGGCACGGTCCCCGAGGACCTCTGGACCGAGTTGCGCGAACTGGGCTACCTGTCGCTGGCCGCCCCGCGCGAGTACGGCGGGCGTGGCCTCTCCTTCCCGCAGTGGATGGACCTGATGGAGCTGTTCTCCCGCTCCCACGGCTCCCTGCGCATGGTGGTGCACGTGGTCAACGGGACCTGGCGGGCGATGGACCGGTTCGCCACCCCGGAACAGCGGGAGCGGTTCGTGCTGCCCTCCGTCGCCGGCCGGCTCAAGGTCGCCTTCACGCTCACCGAGCCGGACGCGGGCACCGGCGCCGACATCCGCTCCAGCGTGGTCCGGGAGGGCGACACCTACTACCTGAGCGGTGCCAAGCACCTCATCACCTTCGGCGTACGGTGCGACTACTGGCTGCTGGCCGCGCGGCTGGCCGGCAGTACGGGACACGAGGGCACCGTCGCCCTCATGGTGCCGCGGGACGCGGCCGGGGTCACCGTCGAGGACACCTCGCAGACCATGGGTGTCACCGGCACCGACCACGCCCGGCTGGCCTTCGACCGGACGCCGGTCCCGGTGGCGAACCGGCTCGGTGCCGAGGGGGACGGCCTCGCGGTCGCCCTGGGCGGGTTCCTGACCCCTTCACGGATCTCGGTGGCGATGAGCTGCGTGGGGCTGGCCCGGCGCGCCCAGGAACTCGCCCTGGAGTACGCCCGGAACCGGGTGACCTTCGGCCGGCCGCTCACCTCGCGGCAGGCCCTGCAGTTCATGCTGGCCGAGAACGAGGCGGACATCGAGGCGGCCAGGCAGCTCACCCTGCACGCGGCCCGCCGTTGGGAGGCCGGGGCGGACGAGGCCTCGATGCTCTCGTCGATGGCCAAGCTGACCGCGGTTGACATGCTCGGGCGGGTCACCGACAAGGCCCTGCAGGTGCACGGCGGTTCCGGCTACTGGAGGTCCAGCCCGATCGAGCGGGTGTACCGGGACGCCCGGGCCCAGCGCTTCGAGGAGGGCACCAACGAGATCCAGAAGACCGTCGTCTTCCGCGAGCTCCTGAGCCGGACGGAGGTGACCCGATGACCGCTCGGGACGGGAGCTTCCAGGACCGGGTGACGCTGATCACCGGTGCCTCCCGCGGCATCGGGCGGGCGCTTGCGCTCACCCTCGGCCGGGGCGGCGCCACCGTCGTGGTGAACTACAAGAAGAACGCCGACCTGGCCGAGAAGACCGTGGCCGAACTGGAGGAGGCGGGCGGGCGCGGTCTCGCGGTGCGGGCCGACGTCGAGACCGTGGAGGGCGTGGAGAGCCTCTTCGCCGTGGTGAAGGAGGAGTTCGGACGGCTGGACCACTTCGTGTCCAACGCGGCGGCCGGCGCCTTCAAGAACATCCTGGACCTCAAGCCGCACCATCTGGACCGCACCTATGCCATGAACCTGCGGCCGTTCGTGCTCGGCGCGCAGCAGGCGGTCCGGCTGATGGACGCCGGGGGCCGGATCGTGGCCCTGTCGAGCTACGGCAGCATCCGCGCCTACCCGACGTACGCCGCGCTCGGCTCCATGAAGGCCGCCCTCGAGTCCTGGGTCCGGTACATGGCCATGGAGTTCGCCCCCTACGGCATCAACGTGAACGCGGTCAACGGCGGCCTGATCGACTCCGACTCCCTGGAGTACTTCTACGGGGTGCCGGGGATGGCCGACATGGCCACGGTGCTCGAACGCATTCCGAAGGGGCGGCCCGGCTCGGTCCAGGAGGTGGCCGACTCCGTCGCCTTCCTGCTCTCGCCGGGCGCCGAGTACATCACGGGCCAGACTCTGGTGGTGGACGGCGGGCTGAGCGTGGTCGCCCCGCCGTTCTTCGCCGACACCACGGCGCCGCTCAGCCTGGGCGAGCGGCCCACCTGGGAGGCGTAGGTGCTGGACCACGTCTTCCGCCCGGGCTCGCTGGGTGGGCTGCGGACCGCCAACCGGATCGTGATGGGCGCCATGCACCTCAATCTGGAGGCGCGCGCGGACGGCGGTGCCGCGATGGCGGCGTTCTACGCGGAACGGGCCCGCGGCGGCGCCGGCCTCATCGTCACCGGTGGCTGCGCGGTCAGCCCGGAGGGCTCGGGCGGACGGCTCTACGCCAGGATCGACGACCCCGCCCGGCACGCCGCCCTGGCCGCCTGGGCGGAGGCGGTGCACCGCGAGGGCGGGCGGATCGCGCTCCAGCTGTTCCACGCCGGCCGGTACGCCGCGGGGGACGCCACGGGGCACACCCCCGTGGCGCCGTCGGCGCTGGCCGGCCGGTCCGGCGGGGAGCCCCCGAAGATGCTGGACGAAGCAGAGATCCAGACGGTGATCCGCCGTTTCGCCGACGGCGCGCACCAGGCCAGGGCCCTGGGGTTCGACGCGGTCGAGGTGATGGCCTCCGAGGGGTACCTGCTCAACCAGTTCCTGTCCCCGCTGACCAACGTGCGGGACGACGCGTGGGGCGGCGACGCCACCCGGCGGATGCGGTTCCCCCTGGCCGTCATGGCCGCCGTACGGGCCGCGGTCGGTCCCGGCTTCCCGGTGCTCTTCCGTGTCTCGGGAGCGGACCTGATGCCCGGCTCCACCCCTCCGTCGGAGACCCAGGACTTCGCGGTCGCGCTGGCGCGGGCCGGGGCCGACGCGCTGAACATCGGCGTGGGCTGGCACGAGTCCCGGGTGCCGACCGTGCAGAGCCTGGTGCGGCCAGGTGCGTGGACCGGACACGCCGCCCGGATCCGCCGGGCGGTGCGGGCGGCCGGTCTGGAGACACCGGTGATCGCCTCCAACCGGATCAACCGGATGGAGCTCGCCGAACGGGTACTGGCCTCGGGACAGGCCGACTTCGTCTCCATGGCGAGGCCCTTCCTCGCGGACCCGGAGATCGTCCGCAAGGCACGGCGTCCGGGCCGGGCGCCGGCCAACATCTGCATCGCCTGCAACGAGGCGTGCATCGACCGTTCGCTGGGCGACGATCCGGTCTCCTGCATGGTCAATCCCCGGGCCGGGCGGGAGCTCGAGTTCCCGCGGCGGTCCCACGGACGCCGGCAGCCCCGTCCCGCCCGGCTCGCGGTGGTCGGCGGCGGCCCGGCCGGTCTGGAGGGCGGCCGGGCGCTGGCCGCGCTCGGACACCACGTCGAGCTCTTCGAGGCCGCCGACGAGCTGGGCGGGCAGTTCCGGCTGGCGCGGCTCGTCCCGGGCAAGGAGGATTTCGGCGAGACCGTCCGGTACTTCGCGGCCGAGCTGCGCAGGCTCGGCGTGCGGGTCCACCTGAACCGGCCGCTCGACGCCGCCGACGCGGACCTGTTGCGCGGCTTCGACGGGGTGCTGCTGGCGACCGGGGTCGTCCCCCGTCCGGCGGGCCTGCCCGGGGAACATCTGCCGCAGGTCGTCGACTACCAGCGCGCCTTCCGCCACCCCGGCGAGCTCGGGCGCCGGGTGGTGGTGATCGGTGGCGGCGGGGTCGCGGTCGACCTGGGGCATCTCCTGGCCGGCCGGCACCACGAGGTGTGCCTGCTGCGCCGCTCGGGACGCATCGGCGAGGGCATGGGCCGCAGCACCCGGTGGGCCGTACTGGCCGAGCTCCGTCGGCACGGGGTCAGGTGGCTGACCGGGGTGCGGTACCGCGCCGTGCTGCCGCAGGGGGTGCTGCTGCGGGACGCCGACGGGGCGGAGCGGCTCGTCCCGGCCGACACGGTGGTGGTCGCGGCGGGGCAGTCACCGGTGGACGCGCTGCGGCCGGTGCTGGCCGCGGCGGGCGTCGCGCACCGGTCGGCGGGCGGCGCGGCCGACGCACGGGGCCTGAACGCGGTGCGGGCGGTGGAGGAGGGCATGCGGGCCGCGCACGCGCTGGCCGGCGAGGCGGAACGGGCCGGCGACCTCAGGAGGCGCGCCGCAGTCCCTCCCACGCAGCGGCCGCCACGGCCTCGGCGGACAGCGGGTCCGGCCTCGTCAGCCATCGGGTGATCAGGCCGACGAAGGCGCCTGCGACGTAGTGCGCCCGCAGGTCGTTCGGCGGCGCCCCGTCGGACCGGGTACTCGCCGCGTCCATCTGCGCCGTGACCTCGTCGGCGAGCAGGTCACGGAGATGGTTGACGAACCTGGCCGTACCGTTAGGTCCCAGCATCTGCCGGTAGAGCCTGGCGTTCGACTCCACATGCCGGAAGAGCTCGACGAGCTCGGCGGGCATCCGGTCCGGCGGGTAGGCGAGCGGGCAGCGCGCGGCCGCGCGGGCGAGAGCGGTGATCTCGCTCTCCATGGCGGCGAGCAGCAGCTCGTCCCGGTCCTTGTAGTGCTGATAGACCGTGGCCCGGTTCACGGTGGCCCGTTCCGCGATGTCGGCCATCGTGATGGTGTCGGCGTCGCGTTCCGATGCCAGTTCCAGCGCCGCCGTCCGTAGCAGCGCACGCGTCCTGAGCACCCGAGGGTCGACGCGGCTGCCCGAGGTCTCTGCAGTGGGTTCCAACACCTTGCCAGACTACCGCCTGAACGACACCGAATGGATAAGCGACACATGTTGTACAGTGGGCCGCTGGTTCGTCGCGGCACTATCCGGAGGACGACGGTGCACATCAACGCCTGGGCCGACCTGACCTGTCCCTGGTGCTGTCTCGGCAGGCACCGCCTGCAGCGTGCCCTGGAGCTCTGGGAGGCCGACGGCCGGGAGCGGCCCGAGGTGATCTGGCACCCCTACCAGGTCGACCCGATGGCCCCGCGCATCGCCGTACCGCGCGACGAGGAGGCGGCCCGGCGCCGTGAGGAACTGCACAGTGCCGAGACCCGCGCGGCCTTCCTCGCGGAACTGGCGGAGGCGGAGGGGCCGGGATTCGCCTGGCGGCCGCGGTGGCGGGTCAGCACCTTCGACGCCCACCGGCTCGAGGCCCTGGCACGCCGGCACGGCGGGAACGCCCTGCAGGATGCCGTGAAGTCGGAGTTGCTGCGGGCTCACTTCGTGCGCGGGGAGAACCTGGGGGACCACGCCGTCCTGGCCGCCGCGGCGGAGGCCGCCGGCTTCCGCCACGCCCGCGAGGCCCTGGCGACCGGGGAGGGTGGGGCGCAGGTGCGCGCGGAGTCGGCGCGGGGAGCGACCGTCGGGGTCACCGCGGTACCCACGTTCGTGGTCGGGCGGCGCGCACTCGCGGGAGCGCAGGACCCGGAGGCGATCCTCGACTTCCTCCGCCAGGCCGCCGATGACCGGCGCTCGGACCCGCCGGGGGACGGGGCGCAGCCGCTCGGAACCGTGCAGGCGCCGGACCCGGTGGCCGCGTACCGGGAAGCGGGCCGGCTGCTGGAGGCGCGCGAGCCGCTGGAGGCGCTGCGGGTGCTGCAGCCGTGGTCCGGCGAGTTCGGTGGCGACTCCGCCGTACTTCTGCTGACCGCACGGTGCTATTTCGCTTCGGCGCAGCTCCGGCGGGCCGAAGAGGTGCTGCGGCGGATCGTCGAGGCGAACCCGACCGACGACTACGCCAGGTTCATGCTCGGCCGGTGCCTGCAGCGCCAGACCCGCCGGGAGGAGGCCAGGGTGCACCTGCGGATCGCCGTGTCCCTGAACCCGAGCCCCGAGTACGCGGACGCTCTCGCCCGGGTGGGCGGGTGATCGCGGCCGGTCGGCCGGGACGCGTGCCGACACTCCGCACGCGTCCCGCGTCGGCGGCCGGCCGGGCCGTGCACGCCCGGCCGGCGGACGCCGGGCCGTGGCCGGTCACACCGCCAGCAGGCCGTCCTCCATCGCCCGGACGACGGCGAGCGTGCGGTTCGGGCAGTTCAGCTTCGCCAGCACGTTGCCGACGAGCCGCTTCACGCCGTGTTCCGATATCTGCAGTTGACGCGAGACCTGCTTGTTGCTCAGCCCCTGTGCCACCAGCCGGAGAACCTGGAGCTCACGTGGTGTCAGGGTGGCGCCGGCCGGGCCCCAGGGCTGGGCGCTGTCGAGCGGATTCGGGCCGGCCCGCCCCAGAAGCCGTCGGGCCAGGGTGGCCGACACGTAGAACTTGCCCGCCGTGACGTCCGTGACGGCATCGGCGAGGATCCGCGGTTCGAGCCCGGCCCAGTCGACGAATCCCTGTGCCCCGCTCTGCGCCAGCCACGGTACGTCGAGTCCGTCCGGGCCGTCGACGAGCAGCAGAACCCTCATGCCGCGGCCGCACAGTCCGCGGATGGCGTCGCGGGCGTCGTCGGTCGCCAGATCGTCCGCGGACGCCAGCACCGCGTCGAACTGCCGGCGTTCCCAGGTTCTTATTTCGTCGACGCCGAAGTTGGCGCTGTGGACCGAGCTGATTCCGTCGAGGGAGCGGATCATGCCCTCAATGCCATAGCGGTGAATCGTGTTCTGGATTATCAGGGCGACGTGCAACCCAGCACTGTTCGGCTGAGTTCCCAATGTAAAACTCCTTTGAACAAGTCTCAGAACCGGTGCGTCAATTGAGGCGCCCGGTTTTCGGCAGCGGTAGGCCGTCGACGTGTCGTATTGAGTATGAACAAATGATGAACGAGAAACAGGTCAGGCGGCCTGTGCGGCGGGACCCGGACTCGCTGATTCCGCGGAGAATGCGATGGCGGACCGGTGATCCTCACCGGCGGGCAGGTCCTGGACCACCCAGGTGTCCGTGGGACACCCGCTGACGCTGTGCCGGACCAGCGCACGAGGCTCTGCAGGCCTGACGTCGAGACGGCCCAGTGCCGCCTCGATGCCGATTCCGCTCGCCTTGGTCACGGCTTCTTTTCTCGTCCAGCAGCGGAGGAACTCCGTCTGCTGCAGCCGTTCGGTCGGCAGTTCGGCCAGGAACGACCGTTCGCTGCGGGTCAGGACGGCCTCCGTCAAGCGCCCGACACGCACCGGACGCAGCATCTCGATGTCGGCCCCGATCCGCATCCCGTCGGCGGCCGTACACAGCCAGTAGGGCCCTGACCTGGACAGACTCAGCTCCCAGGAGGTCCGTGGCCGTCGGATGAACGGGCGTCCGTGGCCGGGTGCGCCGCAGCCAGGACAGGCGTGCCGGCCGAAGCGGATCTCCCCGGCGGCGCAGTCCAGGAGTTCCCCGAACAGCCGGCGGACCGCCGCGTGCGCGGCGGCGTAGCGCGCTCCGCGAACGTTGTCACGGAAAGTTGCATACCTGGCCATCTCCGCTGGTTCGAGAAGGGCGAGGTCGCGGATGTCGATTTCGTCGGCCGCCCGGCCCGAACGGACCAGGACGCGGCCGTCGAGTTCCAGGGCGACCGTCATCGTCGCCGCCCTCGCATCAAGGCATCCCTGACAAACGACGGCATACCCTCGTGCTGCCTCGCCATGTGACTCCCCCGTTGAGTGCTAGCGCAGGTAGTTCGATATCGCGATCATATGAACAGTTGTCGGCATTGGCAAGGGCAAAGAACGCGCCACTCATGGCCGCGTCGGCTATGCTGTCATTCTTTACGGCGCCCTTAATCGCTACTGTGATAAAGAGCGTGACCTTGGAACTAACAATTCGGATTCCCGCCGCGCGTGACGTGCCGGCCGCGCGCCGAGGGGCTCACCCCTCGTAGACGGTCAGGACCGCCCCGTCCACCTCGACGCGGCGGCCCGCGCGCATGCCGTTGCGGCGCAGGGCGCGCAGGCACTCCTCGAAGAGCGCGAGTTCGGCCGGGTCCAGGATGGCGGCGGCCAGGTCCAGGAGTTCGGTGACCGAGGTGTCGGTCAGGACCTCGGGCAGTTCCCCGGAGAGCAGGACGACGGACTCGCCGTCGGGTTTGCGGACCACGGCCGTCGCCGGTCCGCCGTGCACGAACAACACATGTCCCCCTGAGAGCCCGTGGTCGTGCGGCTCTCGCGTCTCCCGGGCAGTGAGGCAGAGACTAGCGGCGGATCTTGAGGCTTTCGTGCGGAGTTGGATTCTTTTTCCGACTTGACGGAAGAGTGCCCGGGAAGGGTCCGGCGGCGCTCACTTCTCGCGGGGCGCGCGGTCCAGCAGCGACTCGACGAGCGCCGTGACGTGCCGGCGGTCGTCGGCCGACAGTTTCTGGACACTGGCGATGAGCAGCGCGACCTCGGGGTCGGCGGCGCCGGCGTCCGCGGAGCCGTCCGCGCCGGCGGCCGGCGAGGTGTCGTACACGTGGATCCCGCAGGCCTCGGCGGCCGCGCGGCGCACCGCCTCGAGCGGGAGCTCCAGGCCCTTGGCCAGGCCCTCCAGGGTGGTGGCCTGGGGCATGCGGACCACGCGCTCGGTGGTGGCCAGGTGGTGGACGGTGGAGCGGGGGATGCCGCCGCGCCGTGCCACGTCGCCGTAGGACCAGCCCTTGCGGTCGAGGTGCTCGCGGATCAACTGCTGCAGTGCGTTGGCCACTGACCGTCACTTCCTGCTCGCCGCCTGCGGGGTCCTGCCATGTCGCGGCCGATTCTACGGGCGGGTAGGCGTTCGGCCGAGAGGGTGATTTTCCGAAGGGGTTGCGCGGCGGGTTCCCGAGCCCGTAGTGTCCAATCTCGTTGGACAGCACGTCCGACCAGATTGGACAGAGTCCGGGGGGAACCTGACTCGTTCCGATCGGAAATGTCTATCCCTGAGGGGGAAATGATCATGATGGACGCCCATGAGCTCGAGGCCGAGTCCGCGGAGCTGCTGCCGGGTCGTGAGGCCCTGGGCAAGCTGAAGTTCGGCTTCGGCAAGACGGTCAACGTCACCAAGCACGTCGCCAACATCAGCGCCGCCAACGAGTCCGCCGCGCTGAACGACCACTCGTCGTGGTCGGTGGCCGACTCCGGCGCCGCCCAGACCATCAGCGTCCACCAGTAGTACCGCCCTGGCGCACGGCGCCGGCACCGAGATCGACCTCAACCTCACCGCACACGAAACGAAGGGACATCCGTCATGAGCATGGACATGAACGAGCTGGAGAACGAGTCCGCCGAGCTGCTCCCGGGCCGTGAGGCCCTCGGCCGCCTGAAGTTCAGCTTCGGCAAGACGGTCAACGTCACCAAGCACATCGCGAACATCGAGGCGTCCAACCAGTCCGCCGCGCTGAACGACCACAGCGCCTGGTCGTCCGCCGAGTCGTCGGCCGCCCAGACGATCAGCGTCACCCAGTAGTTCCCAGGAGCGCCACCGCCGTCGCCCCGGCGGTGGCGCTCCCGGCGGTTCGGGGGGGAACACATCGGGGATCCGGGGGGAGACCACACATGACGGTGCTCGGGGACGGAGCCGCCGCACTCTACGACACGGGCCCGGTGCCCGGACCCGGCGGCTGGCCGGTGACCTACGAGCAGGTGGCGACGGGCACCCTGCCGGTGGTCGACCCGCCGTCGCCGGTCCCGAGGCTCAGCGCGGGGCTGCGGCTGCACGGCGAGTACCAGGGGTCGGGGTTCACCGAGCCCAAGTACATCGCCCGTCGGGGGGACGGGCAGGTCGTGCAGCTGTCCAGACTGCTGTACCTGGTGGCGTCGTCGGTCGACGGCGTCCGCGATGCCGAGGCCATCGCGCACCGGGTCAGCGCCCGCTTCGGACGCGAGGTCAGCGGCGAGAACATCCGCTACCTCGTCGAGAAGAAGCTGGAACCGCTGGGCGTGACGGTCCCGGAGGGCCAGGAGGACGACGAGGTCGACGCCCCGCGCTCCGACCTGCTGCTCGCCCTCAAGGGCCACCGGGTCATCTTCAACGAGAAGCGGACGGCGAAGATCGCGCGTTCGCTGGCGTGGCTGCACCGGCCGGCCGTGGTCGCGCTGGTGCTCGGCTCGGCGATAGCCATGGACGTCTGGCTGTTCGGGTACTTCGGGGCGATCGAGCCCGTCCTGGAGGTGCTCGACCAGCCGGTCCTGATCCTCGTCGTCTTCGTGCTCACCGTGGCCTCCCTCGTCTTCCACGAGTTCGGACACGCCTCCGCGTGCAGATACGGAGGAGCCCGGCCCGGCTGCATCGGGTGCGGGCTCTTCCTCATCTGGCCCTCGATGTACACCGACGTCACCGACGTCTACCGGATCGGACGGAGCGGCCGGCTCCGCACCGACCTGGGCGGCGTCTACTTCAACGTCGTCTTCATGCTGGCGATGGCCGGCGCCTACTTCGCCACCGGGGCCCAGTTCTTCCTGGCCACGGTGTATCTCGGGCACTTCGAGATCATGGAACAGTTGATGCCGGCCGTACGGCTGGACGGCTACTACATCCTCGGCGACCTGGCCGGGGTCCCGGACCTGTACGGCAAGATCAAGCCGATCCTGCTGGGCCTGGTGCCGGGACCGAGGGGGGACCGGGCACGTCAGGAGGTCGCCGGGCTGAAGAAGTCGGCGCGGGCCATCGTCGCCACCTGGGTGCTGACGATGGTCCCGCTGATCATCGGCGAACTCGGGTACGCGCTGTGGAACCTGCCGCGCATCCTCACCACGATGACCCGCTCGCTGACCGAGCAACTCCTCGGCACCGGCGGTGCGTTCGTGCACGGCCAGGTGGTCGAGGGGCTGGTCGGGACGATCGGCTGCGTGATGCTGCTGTGCCCGATGGCCGGTGTCGTCTACCTGTCCGTGAAGATGGGCGGCCGGATCTTCCGCGCCGCGCAGCGTTCCACGGCGGGCCGGCCGAGGCTCCGGCTGGCGATCTGCGCCCTCGCCCTCGCCGGGCTCACCGGGCTCAGCTACGCCTGGGTGTCGGGGGTGACCCCGAAGCCGCTGCCCAAGCAGCCGCCGATCGCCCCCATCCTCCAGCCGGGGGTGCCGACCACGGAACCGCCGCCGGCCCGGCAGGCCTCGACCCCGGACCGCCCGGCGGACTCCGGCGCCCCCTCGGACACCGTGTCCGGTGGGCCGTCCGGCCAGGCCGGAGCGAGTGCCGGGCCCTCGGCCGGGGAGACCCCGCGCGGCGCGTCCGCCTCGGCGTCGCCCTCCGCCTCCGTGCCCGGCAGCCCCGGGCAGACCGGCCCCACCAAGTCGCAGGCGCCCGCCAGTGGGGGGCCGGTCACCGAGCCGGTGTCCTCGCCGCCGGAGAGCGTTCCGGCGTCGCCGACGCCCACTCCGTCGGAGAGCGTCCCGGTGTCCCCGACCCCCAGCCCGTCCCCGCCGCCGGCCACCGACCCGCCGCCGAGCCCGGCCCCGGCCACGTCCTGACAGGCCGTCTCGAACAATCTTCCGCAGGAGCACAGGAGCACTCCATGAGCAGTCACCGAAAAACCCGCACCACCCCAGGTCCGCTCACCCGGCGCGCCGTCCGGATCGGCCTGTTCGCCGCCGGGGTCGCCGGGGCGGCCACCGCCGTACCCGCGCAGGCGGCCACCGCGGCCCCGCACGCCGCGGTCGTCTCCGACCACGTCTTCAGCCACGCCGACCGCGGGCACCACACCCAGATCCGGGACTCCTTCACGGTCCGCCAGTTCGGCACCGTGAACGCCGCCGGCGTGCGCAACCAGGCCAACGCCGTCTCGGCGGGCTGCTCGGCGGACGACCACTGCCGCTCGGTGGCCCTCTCCTTCCAGATCGTCACGATCGCCGGGGAGCACACCCACCTGAACGCCGTGAACCTCAGCGACGCCGCCAACAAGGAGTGCACGGGCTGTCAGACCCTCGCCGGGGCCTACCAGTTCGTGGTCTCCACGCCGACCGCGCTGCGCTTCGACAGGGCCACCCAGAACAAGCTGGCGGACATCCACCGCCGGCTCGACGCGCTGACCCGCTCCACCCTGCCCGCCGACGAACTGCGCACGAAGGCCGACGGGCTCGCCGCCGAGGTCACCGCCGTCCTGCACGACGCGGTCGCGAACGCCCCGAAGGGCGACCCGGGCAAGGACGTCACCCTCCACCGCCACCTGGACGGCTGGCCGGGTCACTGACCCGTCCCGCAGGTTCCCGCACACCGGCCGCCGGGCCCACGACCGCCTTCCGCGGACCCGGCGGCCGGCCGCGTGCGCCGCGCCGACATCGGGCGCGTCCATTGACATCGGGCGCGTCCATTGACATGGGGTATGACCGGACGGAGACTCAGGGGAACAATGTGAAGTAAATTTCACCAGGCGAACAATGGTGAGCACTGGCGAACACCGGGACGAACGTCGAAGGGAACCACCGATGCGCACCACCGTCGGCATCATCGGAGCCGGACCCGCCGGGCTCCTCCTCGCGCGGCTGCTGCACAACGCGGGCATCGACTCGGTCGTCCTGGAGAGCCGCGACCGCTCCTACGTCGAGCACCGCCAGCGCGCCGGGATCCTGGAGCAGGGCACGGTGGACGTGCTGCGCGCGGCCGGCGCCGGGGAGCGCATGGACCGCGAGGGACTGCGCCACGACGGCATCGAGCTGCGGTTCGCGAAGCGGCGCCACCGCGTCGACTTCCCGGGCCTCACCGGCGGTCGGTCCGTGACGGTGTACGCCCAGACCGAGGTCTGCAAGGACCTCATCGCCCTCCAGCTCAAGGAGGGCGGCCCACTGCTCTTCGAGGCGGAGGCGCTGGCGGTGGAGGGTGCCGAGAGCGAGCGGCCGCGGATCCGCTACCGGCACGAGGGCCGGGAGGACGTCCTGGAGTGCGACTACGTGGCCGGCTGCGACGGCTTCTGGGGCGTCGCCCGCGCCGCCTTCCCCGAGCCCCTCTCCCGGGTCTTCGAACGCACCTACCCCTACGCCTGGCTGGGCATCCTCGCCGACGTCGCCCCCTCCCACGACGAACTGGTCTACGCCCGCCACGAGCGGGGGTTCGCCCTCCTGTCCATGCGCTCCCCGTCCGTCTCCCGCCTCTACCTCCAGGTCCCCGCCGGCACGGATGCCGGGGACTGGACCGACGAGGCGATCTGGGACGAGCTGGAGCGGCGCTTCGAGACCGACGACGACTGGCGCCTGGAGCGCGGACCGATCACCCAGAAGTCGGTCACACCCATGCGGTCGTACGTCCATGAGCCGATGCGGCACGGCCGGCTCCTGCTCGCCGGGGACGCCGCCCACATCGTGCCGCCCACCGGCGCCAAGGGGCTCAACCTGGCGGTGGGCGACGTCGTGACCCTCGCCCGCGCCCTGGCCCACGAGAGGGAGACGGGCTCCCCGCACCTGCTCGACGCCTACTCGGCGACCTGCCTGCGCCGCGTCTGGCAGGCCGAGCGGTTCTCGTACGACATGACGAGCATGCTCCACCCCGGTCCCGGCGACAGCCCCTTCGACGCCCGGCTCCAGCTGGCCCGGCTCGGCCGGATCGCCTCCTCCCGGGCGGCCGAGACCGACCTGGCGGAGGCGTACACCGGCTTCCCGCTGGACGCCTGAGGGATCTCCGGCCGGTTCCGGTCGTGTTCCGGCTTCGTCATGGAATGAAGCCCTCCGTGGCCGGGAATCAGGGCTCCGCGTAGCGTGTTGCGCAGCACGGTGAGGGAAAGATCCTCCGCAGGTAGTAGGGTCAGACTTTTGCCAATCCATTACTCTTGACGCCAAGGCCGCGCGAGGTGGCCATGGAGGAGTGAAATGAGGAGCAGCAACCCGGTCTTCTCGCGACGGGGGTTCAGCCGCGACAACGGCTACGCGGGCTTCAACACCGCGCCGCAGGCCGGGTACGCACAGGGCAACCCGTACGCGCAGAACCCGTACGCGAACAACCCGTACGCCCAGCAGGACCTCCAGCAGGGCGCCCCGCCGCAGGCGCCGGCCACCACCGGCCGGATGACGATGGACGACGTCGTCATGCGCTCGGGCATGACGCTCGGCACGGTCGCCGTCGGCGCGATCCTCGCCTGGGCGCTGCTGCCGATCTCGGCCACCAGCTACGGCCTGGCCGTCGGTTCGGCGATCGTCGCGTTCGTCCTGGCCATGATCCAGAGCTTCAAGCGCACCCCGGTGCCCGCGCTGATCCTGGCATACGCCGCCTTCGAGGGCGTCTTCCTCGGCGTCATCAGCGAGATGTACAACAGCCAGTGGAGCGGTGCCCCGTTCCAGGCGGTGCTCGGCACCCTGGCGGTCTCGGCCGCGACGCTGCTGGTCTACAAGGCCGGCTGGATCCGCGTCACCGCCCGCTACGCCCGCATCGGCATGGCCATCGCCATCGCCTTCGTGCTGGTCATGGCGGTCAACCTGCTGCTGGTCGCGTTCGGCGTCGCCGACAACGGCGGACTGCGCAGCTTCGGCCCGCTCGGCGCGATCGTCGGCATCATCGCGATCCTGCTCGGCGCGTTCTTCCTGACCCTCGACTTCAAGCAGATCGAGGACGGCATCGCCTACGGCGCCCCGAAGAACGAGGCCTGGCTGGCCGCGTTCGGCCTCACCATGACGCTGGTGTGGATCTACATCGAGATGCTGCGCCTGGTGGCGATCTTCAGCAGGGACTAGCCGCGCCAGGAGAAGTGAGAAGGGCCCCGGGGCACCGCCCCGGGGCCCTTCGCCGTCTGTGTGCGTGCGCGCCTAGAGAAGTTTGCGCGCGGCCCTCCTCAGGTCGTACTCGTGGATCAACGCCTTCGCGTGGCCGTACGCGAGGTTGTGCTCGTGGCGGAGCCAGCTGACCTTCTCCTCGAAGCGGAAGAGGGCCGGGCCTTCGTCGACGGTACGCAGCCAGTCGGACACTTCACGACCGGTGCAGTGGGGGATGCGGGCGAGCATGTTGCGATGGGTCTCCTCGGAGAAGACTTGGGACATCGGCGCCTCCGGTGCGCAAAGGGGGTTGTAGCCGGTCCTTCACGTCACCGTGCCTGAGTGTTGGCGTGTTGGCAACAGTCGTGACAGGACAGCCGGTGGCACGCGTTACGCTCACGGCGTGGTTGATACGACGCCTCTGACCCGTGCCGTGGAACACTTCGCCGACAAGCTGAGGGCGGCACCGCAGAGCCGGCTGCAGCGGGGCGCCGCTGCGGAGGCGCTGGGACTGGCGAGGGAGTTGGCCCGCTGGGCGCAGGCCGTCGAGGAGCCGGGCGCGGAGAGCCGGGAGATGCCGGACGCGGGGATGTTCGCGGTGGCCGACCAAATCACGGTGGCCGGGAACGACTTGGCGGTGGTGCTGAAGAACGACGCCGAGGTGGGGGATGCGGTGCGCCTGGTGGCGGAGGCGCAGAAAAGAGCGGGGGTGTGAGGCGGCGGCGCGTGGTCGGGTGCGACGCCGTCGTGGTCGCTCGCGCAGTTCCCCGCGCCCCTGACGGGGCGCACTGGAGCGCCCCTTTTCAGGGGCGCGGGGAACGGCGCGACAAGCCCCCACGCACCCGCGCCCGACATCGCACGTCAGAGCGACGCTATGACCCGGTCCGCCAGGATGTACACGTTCTCTTCCCCGCACGCGAACGTCAGCGTGTAGGCGCCGGAGATCCCGGAGCCGCCCAGCAGGTACGGCGTCTCGCCCGCGCCCAGCGCCGCGGCCAGCCGTTCCGCCGTCTCCCGGTGCCCCGGCGTCATGCACAGGGTCGTGCCGTCGGCGAAGACGTAGACGTCCAGCGTGCCCAGCGGGCCCGGGCGGACGTCGGAGAGCTCGACCTGGGACTCGGCCAGCTGCTCCAGCGTCGCGACCGTACGCTCGTGGTCGTTCACCACCGGCGACTGCACCGGTACGAAGTCCGGATGGGACGGGTGACGGCGGCGGGCCGCCGCCAGTTCGGGGGACTCCCCGGCGAACTCGTCGCTGTCCGCGGTCGGCTCGGCGACCGGTTCCAGACCCACGAAGTCCGTCTGCCGGGGCAGGAACGGCTCGCCGTCCGCCAGGCCCAGCAGTGACGGCGCGTCGGAGGCGTCACGCGCCTCCTGCGCGGCCCAGAAGGCACGTGCCTCGGCCAGCTCCCGCTCCCGCTCCTCGGCCAGCGCCTCCGCCACGGCGGCGCGTATCTCCTCGGCGTCGGCATGGCTGCGAGCCGCCGGCATGAGGGCGCGCAGCGTCGCGGCCTGGTTCTGGGCAAGCTGGGTGTGCAGCTCGGCGACCTGACGGCGCAGCTTCAGTACGGTGCGCAGGACAGCGACGCCCACGGCGCCCGTGGCGGCCGTGGTGAGCAGCAAGGCGATCGGCATGGCGCTCACTGACGTACTCCCGGTTCAAAGTCGACCCCCGACTTCCTACATCAGCTTGAAGGGTGGACTATCAAGCTGTCAGTGCGTAACGTCACGAAACGGACAGGACTTTGGTCCTGGCGTTTACCTGGACAGCTACGCTGACCTGCGGTGATACCCCCCAGGAGGGAGATACGTCACATCCTGGGGGAGATTGGATCACAAATCGGCCCGGCGTTCGGGGTTTTCTCGAACACCGGGCCGCGATGTCACGGTGGGTCCCGTGACGGTCACTCAGGGATGAAGCGGGGGCCGTGCGGGACTCAGCTGAGACGCTCGATGACCATCGCCATGCCCTGGCCGCCGCCGACGCACATCGTCTCCAGGCCGAACTGCTTGTCGTGGAACTGGAGGGAGTTGATGAGCGTGCCGGTGATGCGGGCGCCGGTCATGCCGAAGGGGTGGCCGACGGCGATGGCGCCGCCGTTCACGTTCAGCTTCTCCAGCGGGATGTTCAGGTCGCGGTAGGAGGGGATCACCTGGGCGGCGAACGCCTCGTTGATCTCGACCAGGTCGATGTCGTCGATGGTGAGACCGGCGCGGCTCAGGGCCTGCTTGCTCGCCTCCACCGGGCCGAGGCCCATGATCTCGGGGGAGAGGCCGGTGACACCGGTGGACACGATGCGGGCGAGCGGGGTCAGGCCCAGCTCGCGGGCCTTGGTGTCGCTCATGATGATCACGGCGGCGGCGCCGTCGTTGAGCGGGCAGCAGTTGCCGGCGGTGACCAGGCCGTCGGGGCGGAAGACCGGCTTCAGGCCGGCGACGCCCTCCAGGGTGACGCCGGCGCGCGGGCCGTCGTCCTTGCTGACGACCGTGCCGTCGGGGAGGGTGACCGGGGTGATCTCGCGCTCCCAGAAGCCGTTCTTGATGGCTTCCTCGGCGAGGTTCTGGGAACGGACGCCGAACTCGTCCATGTCCTGGCGGGTGACGCCCTTGATGCGGGCCAGGTTCTCGGCGGTCTGGCCCATCGCGATGTACGGGTCGGGGAGCAGGCCGTCCTCGCGCGGGTCGTGCCAGGTGGACCCGGTCGACGCGGCGGTGGCGGCGGTACGCGCCTGGGCCTCGGCGAAGATCGGGTTCGTGGTGTCCGGGAGGCCGTCGGAGCTGCCCTTGGCGTAGCGGGAGACCATCTCGACGCCGGCCGAGATGAAGACGTCGCCCTCGCCGGCCTTGATGGCGTGCAGGGCCATGCGGCTGGTCTGCAGGGACGAGGAACAGTAGCGGGTGATCGTGGTGCCGGGCAGGAAGTCCATGCCCATCTGCACGGCGACGATCCGGCCGAGGTTGTAGCCCTGCTCGCCGCCGGGGAGACCGCAGCCGAGCATCAGGTCGTCGATGTCGTGCGGGTCCAGCTCGGGGACCTTGGCGAGGGCGGCCTGGATGATCGTCGCGGTGAGGTCGTCGGGGCGCAGGTCCTTCAGGGAGCCCTTGACGGCACGGCCGATCGGGGAACGGGCGGTCGAGACGATGACGGCTTCGGGCATCACGGCTCCAATGAGGGGGTTGGCAGGGCCGCTTCGGAAGTTACCTGTACGTAAGTCATCGGTCACCGGTGTCGGAGTGTGACACTGACCGCACTTTCTAAGCGCTTGCTTTGTGGCTGCCGGGGGGAGGTGGGTCCGTGCGGGTCCGGTGGGGGCCGGTCGCGCAGTTCCCCGCGCCCCCTTACGGGGCGCTGTCCAGCCGCCCCCTGTCAGCGTCCCCGTCACCCCTAGTCGGTCGTACCCGCCCTCGACCTCGCCTCTTCGGAAGCGGGGTCGGACGGGAGGGGCTCCACCTGCTGGCGCCGGCGGCGTTTCAGCAGGGCCCACGGTCCGCGCGGGCCCGTCGGCATCGCCGCCGTGACCTCCGTGCCGGCCTCGGCCGCGGCCTCCGCCGCGGCCCGGGCGACCGGCAGGAAGCCCTCGCGGCGCGTGACGTCGGGACGCTCCTCCTCGGCCGGCCACAGGCCCAGGGCCGCGCAGACCGTCGGCAGCACCGCCATCGCCGCCGTGGCGTACCCCTCCGCCGAGGGGTGGAAGCTGTCGGGGCCGAACAGCTCGCGCGGATGGGCCGCGAACTCGGGGCCGAGCAGGTCGCCCAGCGACACCGTGCGGCCGCCCTGCTCCACCGTCCCGATGGTCTGGGCCGCCGCCAGCTGCCGGGACGCCCGCCGGGCCAGCCAGCGCAGGGGCTGCCGTACCGGCTCGATCGTGCCCAGGTCGGGGCAGGTGCCGACCACCACCTCCGCCCCCGCCGTGCGCAGCCGGCGGACGGCCGCCGAGAGGTGGCGGACGGAGCGGGTCGGCGGCATCCGGCGGGTGACGTCGTTGGCGCCGATCATGATCACGCAGACGTCGGGGACGGGCGAGGCCGTGCCCAGCACCAGGGCGACCTGGCGGTCCAGGTCGTCGGACTGAGCCCCGGGGAGCGCCACGTTGCTGAGCACCACCGGGCGCTCCGCGACCGCGGCGAGGCCGGACGCCAGCAGCGCGCCCGGGGTCTGGGCGGCGCGGTGCACGCCCTGCCCGGCGGCCGTGGAGTCGCCGAGCATGGTCAGTCGGATGGGCGGCTCACCTGAGGCGCCGTAACCGTCGCCGTAGCGGCCGTCCGCCACCGGCACCCGGCCGCCGCTGGTGCCGTTGTGCACTGCCGTCCTGGCCATCCGCACCTCGGCCAGCACCAGGCCCACCGCGGCCGCGCCGACCAGACCGACCCCGCCACCGCCGTACGCCGCCCCGGCCGCGATCCGCCGGGCCACCCGCGCCCTCGACATGTTCGTCATGCGTCGCCGCCACCTCCTCGTTGCCGCTCATCCACTCCTTGCCCCGTACAGCCCGTGCGTCAATCTCAACGGGGAGTGAACCTCCGGAGCGGGGCCTTAGGCTGGCGGCACAAACAGGACCACATCTTTTGCAAGCAACCGGAGACAACGGTGCGATTCCACGACTCGATGATCAGCCTCGTCGGCAACACCCCGCTGGTGCGGCTCAACAGCGTCACCCAGGGCATCCAGGCCACCGTGCTCGCCAAGGTCGAGTACTTCAACCCGGGCGGGTCCGTGAAGGACCGCATCGCGCTGCGGATGATCGAGGCCGCGGAGAAGAGCGGCGAGCTGCAGCCGGGCGGGACCATCGTCGAGCCGACCAGCGGGAACACCGGCGTGGGCCTGGCGATCGTGGCCCAGCAGAAGGGGTACAAGTGCATCTTCGTGTGCCCCGACAAGGTGAGCACCGACAAGATCAACGTGCTGCGGGCGTACGGCGCCGAGGTCGTGGTCTGCCCCACCGCCGTCGACCCGGAGCACCCGGACTCGTACTACAACGTCTCCGACCGGCTGGTCCGCGAGACGCCCGGCGCGTGGAAGCCGGACCAGTACTCCAACCCGAACAACCCCCTTTCGCACTATCACTCGACCGGCCCCGAGCTGTGGGAGCAGACGGAGGGGAAGATCACCCATTTCGTGGCGGGCGTGGGGACCGGCGGCACCATCTCCGGCACCGGGCGCTACCTGAAGGACGCCAGTGACGGCCGGGTACAGGTCATCGGTGCCGACCCGGAGGGCTCCGTCTACTCCGGCGGGTCGGGCCGCCCGTACCTCGTCGAGGGCGTGGGCGAGGACTTCTGGCCGACCGCCTACGACCGGACCGTCGCCGACGAGATCGTCGCGGTGTCGGACAAGGACTCCTTCCAGATGACCCGGCGGCTGGCGAAGGAGGAGGGCCTGCTGGTCGGCGGCTCCTGTGGGATGGCCGTCGTGGCCGCGCTGCGGGTGGCCGAGCGGCTCGGCCCGGACGACGTGGTCGTCGTCCTGCTGCCGGACAGCGGCCGTGGCTACCTCAGCAAGATCTTCAACGACGAGTGGATGGCCGACTACGGCTTCCTGGAGGACGAGGGCCCCAGCGCCCGCGTCGCCGACGTCCTGAGCGACAAGGCCGCCGGGACCATCCCCTCCCTCGTCCACATGCACCCGGACGAGACCGTCGGGCAGGCCATCGACGTGCTGCGCGAGTACGGCGTCTCGCAGATGCCCGTCGTCAAGCCGGGCGCCGGCCACCCGGACGTGATGGCCGCCGAGGTCGTCGGCTCGGTCGTCGAACGCGAGCTGCTCGACGCGCTGTTCAGCAAGCGCGCCTCCCTGGAGGACCCGCTGGAGAAGCACATGTGCGCCCCGCTGCCCCAGGTCGGCTCCGGCGAGCCGGTCGGGGACCTGATGACGGTGCTGGGCGCGGCCGACGCCGCGATCGTCCTCGTCGAGGGCAAGCCCACCGGCGTCATCAGCCGGCAGGACCTGCTGGCCTTTCTCGCCAAGGGCGGCAAGCAGTAGCGAACGTCCGGTGAACGGCCCGTGACACCGCGGAACTTGCCGTTCCCCGTCCGCGTGGTGGACTTCGCGGAAGTGGTACGAGCGTGTCACGTGCGCGCAGCACCCGCTTAACACGGGTCCGGCAGATTAGTGGATGTCGGCAGGGCGGGAGCGGCTCCCCGCCCCGGCCGGCACCGAACGTCCAAGGACCTCCGGAGCGGCTCCCGGACCTCCATGGACGCCCGGACGTGAGACCCGGCCCTGACCCGGTCCACGTCTCTCGCGGGGACCGCCGTCGTCCCGCCCCCCTTCTAGGGGGTGCGGCGGTCCCCGCGCATTACATTTCCCGGTTCACTTCCGGCCTACGCGTCGTTGTCCAACTCCCCAGCAGTGCCAGCCGTTCCGCCGTCTCCGAGCCCGGCTCCGGGGTGTACGCCACGATCGTCTGGTCCGGGTCGGTCGGGACCGTGAGGGTCTCGTAGGGGAGGGTCAGCAGGCCCGCCACCGGATGCTGGATGCGTTTCGTGCCGTACGCGCACTCCCTGACCTCGTGGTCCGCCCACAGCCGGCGGAAGTCCGCGCTCTTCAGGGAGAGCTCGCCGACCAGCGCGGCCATGCGGGGGTCGTCGGGGTGGCGGCCCGCGTCGATGCGCAGGTTGGCGACGGTCTGGGCGGCGACGGCGGCCCAGTCGGGGTAGAAGCCCGCGGCCGCGGGGCCGAGGAAGACCTGGCGCGGGATGTTCCGCTCGGCCGGGGCCAGGGCGCTGAACCCGTTCACCGCGTCGCCGAGCGCGTTCCAGGCCAGCACGTCCATCCGGCGGCCCAGCACGAACGCGGGCGTCCGCTCCATGCCGTCCAGCAGCAGCTGTACGCCGGGGCGGACGCGGGGCCGGGCCGGGCGCGCGGTGCTGCCCTTCCTGTGCGGCCGGGCCACCGTCAGCAGGTAGGCGTGCTCGGTCTCGTTCAGGCGCAGGACGCGGGCGATGGCGTCCAGGACCGCGTCCGACACTCCCCCGGACTTCGTCCGGGAGGGGCCCCCAGGCCCGCGCCCCTGCTCCAGGCGGATGTAGTAGTCGACGCTGACTCCCGCCAGCTGCGCCACCTCCTCGCGGCGCAGGCCGGGTACGCGGCGCCGCCCGTGCGAGGTCAGCCCCACCTCCTCGGGCTGGATGCGGGCGCGGCGCGAGCGCAGGAAGTCTCCGAGTTCCCCGTCCATGGGTTCGATCGTAGGGGAACCGCGTCCTTCCAACCTGGTTCTGCCAGACCCAGGAAAAGCTCAGCCCTGGGTAGGCCGCCCGGCTCCGGCGAGTGTGGAGACACGCCACCGGGGCGGACCCGGCGGCACTTCACCAGGGAGTACCTCATGTCGTACGACAACCTGTCCGGCCGTACCGCCGTCGTCACCGGCGCCGCCAGCGGGATCGGGGCGGCCGTGGCCCTCCGGCTCGCGGAGTCGGGCGCCCGGGTGGCGCTGCTCGCCCGGCGCGCGGACCGGCTGGAGACGGTCGTGGCGAAGATCCGGGCGAACGGCGGGGAGGCCCTCGCCGTGGTCGCCGACGTCACCGACGACGCCTCCGTGCAGGCGGCGGCCGACGCCGTGCACGCGGCCTACGGACGCGTCGACCTCGTCGTCAACAACGCCGGCGTCATGCTGCCCAACCCCGTCGACGACGGCCGTATCGACGAGTGGCAGCGCATGCTCGACACCAACGTGACCGGTGTGCTGCGAGTGCTGCGCGCCTTCACCGGGGACCTGGTGGCGGCCGCGGCCGAGGGCCGTACCGCCGACCTCGTCAACGTGTCGTCCATCGGCGCCCACCTCGTCTTCCCCACCTTCGCGGTGTACGGCGCCACCAAGGCCGCCGTCACCTTCCTCTCGCAGTCCCTGCGCGCCGAGTTCGGGCCGCGTGACGTGCGGGTCACCAACGTCGAGCCCGGTCTGACGGACACCGAGCTCGGCACCCACATCGAGGGCGAGGAGCTGCGCGAGCAGGTGGCGGGCATGTTCGACGGGATGGGCGCGCTGGCCGCCGAGGACCTCGCCGACCTGGTCGGCTACGTGGTGAGCCGCCCCCGCAACGTCAACCTGCGGCAGGTCGTCGTCCAGCCGACCCGGCAGGTGTGAGGCGGTCCGGTGCCGTGCCGGTCAGTCTCCCCGGCCGCGGCCGTCCCGCTGGAACAGGCCGGGGTTGAGACGGACGGCCTGGGTCGCGTTGACGCCGACGATGCCGATCCAGGTGACGATCACCCCCGTCACGCCGCCGAACGCGCCGCTGATCGCGGAGAGCGGGATCGCCAGCACCAGCGACACGATCCCGAAGCCGAAGCGCTCGCCCCAGGAGTCGGTGCCCCTGGTCCGGCCCGCACCCCGGGCGGCCTGCATCTGCTGCTCGGCCAGGCCCCTGCGCAGCCCGCGCTCCACCGCGGTGTCGATGCGCCGGTCGATCTTCTCCAGGAACGAGTCGACCAGTTCCGACTCGTACTCCGGCCCCAGGTCCCTGCGGGCGTGCAGGGTGGCGGCGAGGTCCTTCTTCAGCTCGGTGTCGTGAACGTCCGTCATGGCGTCCACCGTAGGGGCCCAGAAAGCCCGTCGCACTGGGGAAATCCCCCGCATCCGGCGGGGGGACCGCCCTCAGGGCAGCAGCGACACCAGCCCGCTGCCGGCGTCGAGCCGGGCCGCGACCACCGAAGCCCCCGCGAACCCGGGATCCGCCCGGATCGCGTCCCGCGCCCACATCGTCTGGGCCCGCATGGCGTGCTCGGCCCAGTCACCGGGCAGCGCCCTGGTGCGGCGGGCGGCCGGTGCGATCTCGTCGACGAGGAGTTCCAGGTGACCGGGGACGGGCGCGCCGGTGCGCAGCCGGGCCAGGGTGGCGGCGACGGCCCCGCAGCCCTCGTGGCCGAGGACCACGACCAGCGGGACGCGCAGTTCCTGCACGCCGTACTGGAGGGAACCGAGCACCGCCTCGTCCAGCACCTGCCCGGCCGTCCGCATGGTCAGCAGGTCGCCGAGCTCCTGGTCGAAGACCAGTTCCGGGGCGGTCCCGGAGTCCACGCAGCCGAGCACCACCGCGAACGGGGCCGGTGCGGCGGCCCGGCCGCGGCGGACGCGGCCGGTGGCGTACCGCCGGTTGCCCTGGAGCAGTTCGTCGAGGGCCGCGCTCGCCGAGTCGGGGACGACGGCCGCCGGTGCGAGGGCGACGGCCGGCGCGCCGACGGCGGTGGCCGTCGGAAGGGCCGTGGGGTTCGGGGCCATGACGCTTCCTCAGGTGCTGGCGCTGATGATGGCCATCACTCTACGCGGCGGAAACATTACGTTCTGTCTCGATTTAAGGAGCCTTGGCCGGATCATCGACCGCGCGATACCCGGCGGCGACGCCCGCCGGGCCAGGGGGTTCCGCCGTTTTCGAGGGGACGTCAGGGGATGGCCCGGGACACAGGACGCCGTATCGTCGCCGTGTCCCCCGGCCCGGAAGACCCCATGCGGGAGGCGGCCGCGCCGACGGCCTGACCGACCCGCCGGATCCCGCCGCCGGGAACGCGCGACAGGGGCCCCGCTCCCCGCGGGGAGGCGGCCCCTGTCGTACCCGGCCGGTCAGGGGGCGATCTCGAAGTCGTCCAGCGCCGACAGCGCCGGCAGGTGGATGCCGCGGGCCCGGCCGCGTTCGGCGGGTGCGCCCACGACTCCCACCCGGATCCGGTCCGCCACGGTGCAACCTCTTTCGCATACGTAGGGTTCGGCCGATCCTCGCAGCCGGTGGCCGCGCGGAGAATGCGGCGGAGCGCGACCGGTGGCCCGGTCACGCTGCGGCCGGTTGACGTGACGTCAGACAGGGGCGTTCGCCGCCGCGGCGTCGGCCGCGGCCGGTGCCCCGGCGGGGGCCTCCTTGGCGTCCCTGAGCACGAAGAGGGCGACCGCGCGGGGGACTGACTGAAGGAAGAGCTCCGGAGCGCCGAACGACGCGGATTCTCTCTGGTCAAGGAGAGGGGGAGGGCGCGTCGATACCCTCTGAGAGCGTGTCTGACCTGCGCAGATGTCGAGATGAACGTACTGGAGGGCGGGAGGAACGTCGCGAAAAACAGTACCAGTTAGTTGGTTTTTTGTGTGAGGGGAGGGCAAACTCAGGACCAGGAGCGGGCCGTGATCTGCCTGAGGGGAGGACGACGCGGCGACAGCTCGGGTCACGTAGTGAAGGGGTTGGATCCATGGCCAGGCAGGAACGCGCGGAGGTCACCCGCGCCGCCATCCTGGAAGGCGCCGCGCGCGCCTTCGATGCGGAGGGGTACCACGGCACGACCCTCGGCGACATCGTCAAGGAATCCGGGGTGACCAAGGGCGCTCTCTACTTCCACTTCACGTCGAAAGAGGAGCTCGCCCAGGTCCTCATCGACGAGCAGTTCTCCGTCCTGGACTCCGCCGCGGACGTGGGCGGCCTGGGCGTGCAGTCCGTCATCGACATACTCCACCGCATGGCGCGGCAGTTGGTGGAGAACGTCCAGGTGCGCGCGGGCATCCGGCTGGTCACCGACCAGAGTTCCAAGACCGGAATCGTCAGCGAGCCGTACACGAAGTGGATCGACGTCTTCCGTAAGTGCCTGGTCGAGGCCCAGCAGCGTGGGGACGTCAAGGCCGACATCGACTGCGAGCCGGTGGCCGCGCTGATCGTCGGCTCCTGGACCGGACTCCAGCTCAGCTCCCAGGTGCTGTCCGGCCGTGCGGATCTGCCCGAGCGGACGACCCTCATGTGGCAGTTGCTGCTGCCCAGCATCGTGCCGCCGCGCCGGCTGGCCCGTTTCCACCCCGAGGGCAGCGACCGCGTCCTCGAACGGCTCCCGGCGGCCGGCGAGTAGGGCCGCCGTCATCGCCCTCACCCCGCCGGACAGGGCGCCGGCGCCTCCGTGCGACAGGCGTCGGCCCGCGGACGGGTCCTGCAGTACGCGGGCCACGCCGGTGCCGGGGAACACCCTGACGCTGCGCGGTACGTCGGGCGGCGGGGACGGCTGGAGCGTGTGCCGGCTGCGCGGCGACCGGCTGACGGCCGTGCTGGCCGTGGACCGGCCCCGGGACCTCGCGCAGGCCAGGCGCCTGATCACCGCCGCGACCCCGGTCGATCCGGGCCGGATCGCGGACCCGGACGCCCCGCTGAAGACGGCGGCACGCGCGGCGGTCGGCGAGGCGGTGGGGGCGGTGTGAGCACGGCGGGTGCCCGTGCCCCGCCCGCCGGCCCGCGCGTTCCCCGTCAGGCCAGCCCGTGCTGCTTCGCGTAGGCGGCCGCCACGTCCTCCGGGTCCTTCTTGTCGTTGTCCACCTGGCTGTTGAGCTGGGTGAGCTGCTCGGTGGTGAGGACGTTGCCGAGCTCGGCCAGCGCCTTGCGGACGGTGTCGTCGGCCTTGCGGTCGGCGATCAGCGGGACGATGTGCTGACTGGGGATCAGGTTCTTCGGGTCGGCGAGCACCACCCAGTCGTTGGCCGCGATGTCGGTGTCGGTGGTGAACAGGTTCGCCACGTCCACGTCGCCCTTCTTCAGCGCGCCCTTGACCAGCGGCCCGTCCGAGTCGAGCGACTTGAACTCCTTGAACTCGACGCCGTACACCTCCTGGAGGCCGACCGCGCCCACCCGGCGCTTCTTCACCTCGGGCGCGGCCCCGATGACCAGCTTGCCGTTCTGCCTGGCCAGGTCGGCGAGGGAGGTCAGGCCGTACTTCCGCGCGGTGGCCCGGGTGACGACGAAGCAGTCGGAGTCGGCGGCCTGCCCGTACGGCAGCACCTGGAGCCCGGCCGGCAGCGCCAGGGTGAGCGCGTTCTGCATGGTGCCCGGTTCGGCGGAGGCGTCCTTCGGGGCGAGGTAGTTGAGGAGGGCGCCCTGGTACTCGGGCAGCAGGTCGATGTCGCCGGCCTTGAGCGCGGGGATCACGATCTCCCGGGTGCCGAGGTTGGGGCGGACCTTCACCTTCACGCCGGCCTTCTCCAGCACGGCCGCGTAGAGGTAGCCGAGCACCTGGTTCTCGGTGAAGTTGGCGGTGCCGATGGTGATGCCGCCCTTGCTGGAGCCGCCGCCGGCGGTCGAGCCGCTGCTCTCGTTCAGGGAGGTGATGCCGCTGGAGCAGGCGGCGAGGGCGGGGACGGAACCGGCGGCGAGCAGGCCACCGAGGAGGGTACGACGGTTCATGGGCGGGTTCCCTAGGCGGTGCGGTGGCGGAAGAGGAAGCGCTGCAGGCTGCTCAGCAGCAGGTCGAGGACGACGGCGACGAGCGCGACGAGGACCGCGCCGCCGAGCACCTGGACGAGGTCGCGCTGGGCGAGTCCGTCGAAGACGTAGCGGCCCAGGCCGCCGAAGGAGACGTACGCGGCGATGGTGGCGGTGGCCACGACCTGGATGAGCGCGAGGCGCAGGCCCGTCATGATCAGGGGGAGGGCGAGCGGCAGTTCGACGTGGAGGAGGACCTGGTGGCCGCGCATGCCCTGGCCGCGGGCCGCGTCCTTCACGTCCGGGTCGACGGCGGTCATGCCGGCGTAGGTGTTGGTGACGATCGCCGGGACCGCGAGGGCGACCAGCGCCACGTACACCGGCAGCATCGACAGGCCGCCCGCGAGGAAGACCAGCACCACCAGGCCGACGGTCGGCAGGGCGCGGCCGAAGGATGCCAGGTTGATGGCGAGGAACGCGCCCTTGCCGGTGTGGCCGATCAGCAGGCCGATCGGGAGGCCGATCGCGGCCGCGATGAGGGTCGCGAGGAGCGAGTACTGGAGGTGCTCGGCGAGGCGGTGGGCGATGCCGTCCTGCCCGGCCCACTGGGAGCCGCTGGTCAGCCAGGTGCCGAGGTTCTTGAAGAGTTCGAACATGTCAGGCTCGCCTCCGCCGCCACGGGGTCAGTACGTACTGGAGCGCCACCAGCAGCGCGTCCGCGACCACCGCGAGCAGGATCGTGAGGACCACGCCCACGATCACCGGGGTCGGGAAGTCGCGCTGGAAGCCGTCGGTGAAGAGCTGGCCGAGGCCGCCGTCGCCGATGTAGGTGGCGACGCTCACCAGCGAGATGGACATGACCGTGGCGATCCGGACGCCCGCCATGATCACGGGGAGGGCCAGCGGGAGTTCGACGGTGAGGAGGGTGCGCAGCGGGCGGGTGCCCATCGCCTTCGCCGCCTCCTTGGTCTTCGCGGGGACCGAGTCCAGGCCCTCGACCGTGTTCCGCAGCAGGACCACCAGCGTGTAGACGGTCAGGCCGATGACGGTCGTGGTCCGGGTCAGGCCGCTGACCGGGAGCAGCAGCACGAAGATCGCGATCGAGGGGATCGTGAAGAGCACGTTGGACAGGCCGAGCAGGAAGCCGCGCAGCGGGCGGACCCGGTGGGCGAGGACCGCGAGCGGCAGCGAGATCACCAGGCCGAAGAAGACGGCGGTCATGGCGGCCTGGAGGTGGGAGAGGGTGAGGCTGGTGAGGTCGTCGGTGTGGTCGCCGATCCACGACCAGTCGATCGTCATGCCGCCACCACCCGGGCCGCGCTGTGCGCCTGGCCGGCGTGCGCGTGGATGTCGTCGCGGGACGAGACGCCGGTGAGCCTGCCCTCGGCGTCGACGCGGGCGACGAGTCCGGTCGGGGAGGCGATCGACTCGTCGAGCGCCGCGAGCAGGGAGTCGTCGTCGGTCAGCGGCCGGACGGGGAGTTCGGCGTCCTTCGCGGCCCAGTGCAGGGGCCTGCCCGCCGCGTCGAGGACGAGGGTCCAGGTGCCGCCCTGGGGCGCCGGGCCCTGCGGGACCTCGGCGAGGGTCTTCAGGGAGAGCAGCTTCAGGCCGCGCTCGGCGCCGAGGAAGCCCGCCACGAAGTCGTCGGCCGGACGGGCCAGGAGTTCCTCGGGAGGGGCGCACTGGACCAGGTGGCCGCCGGTGCGGAAGATCGCGATCCGGTCGCCGAGCCGGACCGCCTCGTCGACGTCGTGCGTGACGAAGACGATGGTCTTGTTCAACTCCTTCTGGAGCCTGAGCAGTTCGTCCTGGAGTTGGGTGCGCACCACCGGGTCGACGGCCCCGAACGGCTCGTCCATCAGCAGCACGGGCGGGTCGGCGGCGAGCGCGCGGGCCACGCCGACGCGCTGCTGCTGGCCGCCGGAGAGCTGGTGCGGGTAGCGCTTGCCGGCGTCGGCGGCGAGGCCGACGGTCTCCAGGAGTTCGGCGGCGCGGGCGCGGGCCTTCTTCCGGTTCCAGCCGAGCAGCAGCGGGACGGTGGCGACGTTGTCCAGCACCGTGCGGTGCGGGAAGAGGCCGGCCTGCTGGATGACGTACCCGATGGACCGGCGCAGTTCCGCGGCGTCCTGCTCGGTGACGTCCTTGCCGTTCACCCTGATCGTGCCGGAGGTCGGCTCGACCATCCGGTTGATCATCCGCAGGGTGGTGGTCTTGCCGCAACCGGAGGAGCCGACCAGGACGGTGACCCCGCCCTCCGGCATCTCCAGGGAGAGATCGTGAACTGCTGTGGTGCCGTTGGGGAAGCGCTTGTGGACCGCGTCGAACTGGATCATGAGATGTCCCTTGCCCGGCTGCATAACGTCATGCAGAGTTCTCGGTAGGTGAATAGGTTGTCAACGGTCTCGCGTTAATCCGAGGTAACGGATGACCGATGGGCAAGATCGGATGTCCGGATTGAGGGAGGTTTGGGCGTGATGTCGTCTCGTATCGTGGACACTCCTGGAATAGCGCATTCCGGCCTGGTGGTCCTCGACGGCATCGGCATGGGCGTCGAGGACGTCGTCAGCCTCGCCGACGGCACCGCCCGCCCGGTCCCGGGCACCGAGGCGATGCGCCGCGCGGAGGAGTCCTGGAACGCCGCCCGGCAGATCGCCGCGACCGGCCGCGTCTACGGCCGCTCCACCGGCGTCGGCGCCAACCGGAACGAGGACGTGCCCACCGAGGCCGCCGCCGGACACGGGTTGCGGCTGCTGCGCAGCCACGCCGGGGCGATCGGCGACGAACTGCCCGCCCGTCAGGTCCGCGCGATGCTCGCGGTGCGCGCCAACCAGCTGCTGGCCGGCGGTGCCGGGCTGCGGCCGAGCGTGATCACCGCCCTGTGCGAGGCGCTGGAGGCGGGCGCCCACCCGGTCGTCAACGAGTTCGGCTCGGTCGGCACCGGGGACATCGCGGCGCTCGCCCAGATGGGCCTCGCGCTGGCGGGGGAGCACCCCTGGCGGGGCACCGGGGCGCCGGCCGCCCAGCGACTGGACAACAACGACGCCCTCGCCCTGATCAGCAGCAACGCCCTCACCCTCGGCCAGGCGGCGCTCGCCCTGCACGAACTGCGCGGGCTGATCGAGGCCACCCAGGTGGTGGCGGCCCTCTCGCTGCTGGCCGTCGACGGCTCCCACGAGGCGTTCGCGGCGCCCGTGCACGCCGCCCGCCCGCACCGGGGCAGCGTCGAAGTGGCCCGCCGGATGCGGGAGCTGATCGGCGCCGCCGACCGGCCGACCCCGCCGCTCGGCCGGATCCAGGACCCGTACGGCTTCCGCTGCCTGCCCCAGATCCACGGCCCGGCCCACGACGCCGCCGACGCCCTGGAGGGGGTGCTGGCGATCGAGATCAACGCGGCCGCCGAGAACCCCCTCATCTCACCCGAGGACCTGGCCGCCTACCACCACGGCGGCTTCTACCAGGCCCAGCTCGCCCTCGCCCTGGACCACTTCCGGCTCGCCGTCACCCAGGTCGCGCGCCTGTCCACGTCCCGGCTCTCCTCCCTGAACGAGCCCGCCTTCACCCGCCTGCGCCCCTTCCTCGCCGACCACGAGCCCGCCTCCTCCGGCGTGATGATCCTGGAGTACGCCGCCGGCGCCGCCCTCGGCGACCTGCGCGCCTTCTCCGCGCCCGCCTCCCTCGGGCACGCTGTACTCTCCCGAGGCGTCGAGGAACAGGCCAGTTTCGCCTCGCTCGCCGCCCGTCAAACGCTGCGCGCCTGCCGTGCGTACCGTCTGGTGGTCGGCTGCGAACTCGTCGCCGCCGTACGGGCGCTGCGCCAGCGCGAGCTGCGTCCCGACCCCGGGCTCGGGGCGGGACGGGCGCTGGAGCTCGCCGAGGCGGCGCTGGAGGCGGACCCGGCCGACCGGCCGCTCACGGACGACGTCACCGCGGCGGCCGGGCTGCTCGACCGGTTCACGGACATCTGGAGGGGGAGCACGTCATGAACGTGACCGACAGCCCTGCGACTCGCTTGCAGGCGCTCTTCGAGGGGCACCGGCTCACGCCGACCCAGCGGCGCATCGCGCACAGCATGGTGCGGCGCGCCGCCGACGTGCCCTTCCTGTCCAGCGTGGAGCTGGCCGAACTGGCCGGGGTCAGCCAGCCCTCCGTCACCCGGTTCGCGGTCGCCCTCGGCTTCGACGGCTACCCGGCGCTGCGCAAGCACCTGCGCGAGGTGGTCCCCGCCGAACAGGCGGCCGGCAACGGCTCGTACAACGAGTACCAGCAGGCCGTCGAGGCCGAGATCGAGAACCTGAGGCATCTCGCCGAGGTGCTCGCCGACCCCCGCCCGGTGCAGCAGGCCGGCCGGCTGCTGGCCGCCTCCCGGCCGCTGCCGGTCCTCGGCCTGCGCGCCGCCGCCTCGCAGGCGTACGGCTTCGCCTACTTCGCCGCCAAGGTGCATCCGGACGTCCGGCTGCTCAACGAGGGCGGCACGATGATCCACGACCGCATCGACGCGGCCGTCATCGCCGGGGCCTCGGCGCTGCTGTGCTTCGCGCTGCCCCGGCACCCGCGCGAGGTCGTGGACACCCTGGGCTACGCCAAGGAGTCCGGGCTGACCGTCGTGACCGTCGCCGACTCCGCCTTCGCGCCCGTCGCCAAGGTCTCCGACCTGCTGCTGCCGGCCGCCGTCGGCACCGGGCTCGCCTTCGACACCGCGTGCGCGCCGATGCTGCTCGGCCGGGTGCTCCTGGAGGCGATGTGCGACGACCTGCCGGACGCGCAGGCCCGGCTCGAGGAGTTCGACACCCGGGCGGCGACGCGGGGCCTGTTCGTGGAGTGAACCCGCGCCGAAGGCTTCTTTAAGACTCGTCTCACGTTCGCTGGTTAGCGTCCCGCCCTACGGACTGGACCGACACCTGCGAGGAGGCTGCGGACATGGCGCGTGCGGGACGAGAGGGGCGCGGCGGACAGGGCCTGGCCCGGGTGGCCGTGGTCGTACGGGCCGGGGCCGCGCCGCTGTGGTGGTCAGGGGTGTTCGCCGCGGGCGTCGGGGTACTGCCGCCGGGGTTCACCGGACGCCGCGTCGGCGTCATGGCGGGGGCCGCGCTGTTCATCGCCGGCGCCGCCGTCGTGGCGCTCACCCGCCGCAAGCGGTACATCGCCCTGCTGCACGGGGCCGCCCGGGCCGGCAAGCACGACGTGCTCCAGGACCGTGCGGTGACCGTGCGGAACTGGCGCCGGGGGCACCGCTGGTGGCTGCTGCTGGCCTTCGCCGTCGCCCTCGGCTCGGCCTTCGTGGTGCCCGCGGCAGGCGGCATGCTGCTCGCCGGGACCGGCACCGGGCTGCGCCTGAAGGCGGCCTGGCTGGGCCGCCGGGAGCGGGCCGGCGAGCAGCTCGTGTGGCTGCGCGTCGACTGGCTCGACAGGCGCGGCGGCCGTCCGGCGGGCAAGGCCGTCAAGGCGTACCGCGCTACCGGCATCGCGGCGGGCGACGCGGCCCCGGGCGGGGCCCGCCGCCGCACCGCGGCGCTGGTGTGAGGCCCGGTCAGACCTCCAGGTCCTCCTCGATCTTCTTCAGCTGGTGCCGGGCCATCGCCAGGTTGGCGCGGGACTGGTCGAGCACCAGGTAGAGGAAGAGGCCGTTGCCGCCCCGGCCCTTGAGCAGCCGGATCAGGTGGTACGCGTTGGTGAGCGTGATCAGGATGTCCTCGATCTCGCCCTTGAGGCCGAGGTGCTCCATGGTGCGCATCTTGGCGCGGATCACGTCGGTGTTGCCGGCCGCGGCCACGTTCAGGTCGAAGGTCTTGCTGCCGCCCATCGTGCCCAGCGCCATCCCGCTGGTGTAGTCGACGAGCGCGACGCCGGTCGCGCCCTCGATGGAGGTGAGGCACTCTTTCAGGGCGGTTTCGGTGTTGGCCATGACTTTCTGGTTCCTTTCAACTGTCGGTTGCGGTGCGCGCGTCGGTGGTGGTGCTGGTCCGTGGCGTGCGCGTGGTTCTGGTCCGTGTGGCTGTGGCGCGGGCCGGGCGCAGGGCCTTGGCGGCGGCCTCGGCGGCGTCCACCACCTCGCCGATCCGGGCGGCGGCCCGGCGGCCCTCCAGGTGGAGCCGGCCGACGTTCACCCGGTCCTCGGCGAGCAGGGTGAGCACGGCGCTGCGGCCGGCGGCGTAGGTGGCGACGTAGCCGTCCTCGCCGCGCACCAGCAGCTCCCTGAGCTCGCCCTTGCCGGTGGCGTCGGAGACCCGGACGGCGACGCCGAGCTCGGCCGCGGTGAGCGCGGCGAGGCCCTCCGGGTCGACGCCCGGGCAGTCGTGGGCGACGACCAGGCCGTCGACACCGGCCGCGAGGGCGCCGGTGAGCTGGGGCATCCGGGTGCGTAACCGGCGCAGTTCGTCGAGGACGGCCTCTCTGTCGGAGCTGCCGGGTTCTGCCGCCATCAGCTGTCTCCTCTCGGCGGGGCGGTGCCGTTCAAAGGGCCTCCAGCGCATCCCTGAGCCTCTTCAGCAGCGCGATGTCGGGGTCGGTGACGGGGAGAAGCGGAGGCGGGACGGGCGCGGTGTTCCTCGGGGCGAGGAGTCCGGCCGCCGCCAGCCGCCGTACGTCCACCAGCGTGTGGAAGGCCGGCCTGCCCAGCTCCCGGGCGATCTGCGGGGCCGTGCGGACGCCGTCCACCCGGTCCAGGACCGCCCGCTGCCGGGGGGTGACCGGCGGCGGTGCGAGCGGGTCGGCGCGGATCAGCGGGGCGCCGTCCCCCGACGGGTCGGGCCAGATGCGGTGCAGCAGCGCGCGGCGACGCAGGGTCTCGCGCTCCAGGGCGGCGACGGGGACGGCGGACAGCGGTTCCACGGCGGCCGTGGTGCCGTACCGGAACCGGCCCGGGGTGCTGCTGGGCGCCAGTGCGAAGTACCCCGCGTCGTACAGGGCGCCGAGCCGGCACAGCTCCATGGCGCCGCGCGGGAGCAGGCCGGCGGCGAGCAGCCGGCGGACGGCGGCGGGTATGTCGTCGGTCCAGGGCCAGGCCGCCGCGTCGAGCGTGCCGCGGGCCGTGAGGAGCACGTCGAGACCGGGTGCGTGCGGGCTCTCGGCGTGCACCACGCGGCCCTCGGCCAGGTGCAGGGTGCCGTGCTCGCGGACCAGGACACCGGTGGCCCGCTCCTCGGCGAGGCGTATCAGCATCGGGGAGAGCACGCCGGCCGCTCTCCCGGGCAGGGCCGTCCGGTCCCGGACCGGCAGCGGCGGGGGTGTCTCGACCACGGTCATCCCAGCACCAGCCGCTCGGCCATCTCGCCGAGCCGGATCCTGGCGAGGGCGAGATTGCCGTCCTCGCGGGCCAGCCACAGGTGCAGGAACACGGTGGCGTCGAAGGACGTGACCACGAACCGCAGCAGGTGGTAGCTGTCCCGGTTGCTGACGATCAGGTCCTCCACCGGGGGGCTCACCTCGGTGTCGTCCTCCGTGCTGAACGCCCCGTGCTCGGCGGCCAGCCGGGCCAGCTCGGCGGCCTCCGCGGCGGTGGTCTCGTGGTCGCCGCCGGGCGCCTCGCCGACCGTGCCCAGGGCCAGCCCGCTGGTCCAGTCGACCAGCGCGGCGCCCCGGGCACCGGGCAGTCGCATGGCTTCCAGTAAGCACTCGTCGATTCCGGGCACCGAGGCTCCCCTCCCGCCGCGTGGGTCTCCGGTTGAGTGACGCAGACACTACGCAACGTGTGCGTGAGGGGTGAGGCGTTTGGCATTTTCCAGTGGAACATGCGTCCGGCAGGCTAGTGTTGGTCAACTGGGCTGCTTTTCGCACCAGTTGATCGCCGCTGTCCGAGGTGTCTCAACGGCGCCCGGTTGCGCGCAGGGTGGTGAGCGCGTCGGCGTGCGCCCCTCCGGATTCGGCCACGACCTCGGCGACCGTCTGCGCCTCCCGTACGACGGCGAACGCCACGCTCCCGTCGCCGTCCGGAGCGAAGCCGTAAACCCCTGGCCGGGCAAGGGAGTTGTAGGAGTAGTGGCTGCCGAAGTAGTACGCCCCGGTGTCCAGCGCCGCCGCGAGGTCGCCCTGCTCCAGCGGCGGCAGCAGGCGCCCCTCGGCGAGCAGGTCGCCCGAGAAACAGGCCGGCCCCGCCACGTCCTGCACCACCGGCGCCGCCTCCTTGGGCCGCCCCTTCGCGTCGTACGCGGCGATCCGGAGCGGCCACGCCCCCGGCACGTACACCGTCCGCGGCGCCACCTGGACCCCCGCATGGGTCACCGCGATCCGCCGCCCGCCGGAGCTCTTCGTGTACTCCACCCGCGCCACCACCGTGCCGTGCCGGGCCAGCAGCGACCGCCCGAACTCCGTCACCAGCCCGTACCGCCCGTCGAACAGCCCCGGCACCGCCTCCGCCAGCAGCCGCGCGTACTGCGCGAAGGTCGGCTGCGTCGCCTCGGAGGCGAAGTTGACCGAAAGCCCGCCCCCGATGTCCAGGGTGTCGACCTGCCGCCGCCCGGCCCGCGCGTTGATCTCCTCGGCCAGCGCGTACGTCTCCGCCACGCCCCGCGCCAGCAGCGACAGCGAGATCCCCTGCGACCCGGTGTGCGCGTGCAGCCGCGTCAGCCACGGCCGCTCCGCGAACGCCCGGACGACCCACTCCCGGGCCCCCTCGTCCCGCAGCCCCACCCCGAACTTCGAGGTCGCGGTCGCGGTGGAGGTGGCCCCGATGGTGCCCGCGCCGATCTGCGGGTTCACCCGGATCCCGAGCGGCGGGGGAGCGGTGCCCCCCGCGCTCACGAGGGCGTCCAGCCGCCGGAGCTCCTGCGCGTTGTCCGCGTTCACGGCGACGCCCAGCGCCAGTGCCTCGCGCAGCTCCGCCGCCGTCTTCGCGGGCGCGTCGAACACGATCCGCTCCGCCGGCACCCCGGCCGCCCGTGCCAGCGCCAGCTCGCCCGCGCTGGCCACCTCGGCGCCCAGTCCGGCGCCGGCCAGCAGCCGCACCACCGGGACCAGCGGGTTCGCCTTCACCGCGAAGGCGTGCAGGACCGCGGTGCCGGGCGCCGCGACCGACTCGAACGCCCGGTGCAGCTCCGCGGCCGACGCGCGGATGCCCGCCACGTCCAGCAGGCCTACGATCGGCGCATCCGGCCCCAGCAGTCCCTGCTCCACCGCCGCCCGAACGGCGTCGTCCCGCCGCCCGGCCCGCTCGCCGTCGTCCTCCGACATGTCATTTTCCACACCCTTGAGACCCATAAGTCCAGCCAAACATCCGGAACGCGGCGGTGCTGGCGGACCGGATGTATTGACTAGTTCTATTCAGGGAGCCAGGATGTGAATAACAACAGGAACATCGCACTGGCCGGCAGTCGCTAGGAGGCAGACCATGTCAGGACCCCGCCCCGTACGAGCACCGCGCGGTACGGAACTGAGCGCCCTGGGATGGCAGCAGGAAGCCGCCCTGCGGATGCTGCAGAACAACCTGGACCCCGAGGTCGCCGAGCACCCCGACAAGCTCGTCGTCTACGGCGGCACCGGCAAGGCCGCCCGCGACTGGCGCTCCTTCGACGCCATGGTCCGCACCCTGCGCACCCTCAAGCAGGACGAGACCATGCTGGTCCAGTCCGGCCGCCCGGTCGGCGTCATGCAGACCCACGAGTGGGCCCCGCGGGTCCTCATCGCCAACTCCAACCTCGTCGGCGACTGGGCCAACTGGGAGGAGTTCCGCCGCCTGGAGGCCCTCGGCCTGACCATGTACGGCCAGATGACCGCCGGCTCCTGGATCTACATCGGCACCCAGGGCATCCTCCAGGGCACCTACGAGACCTTCGCCGCCGTCGCCGCCAAGAAGTTCAACGGCACCCTCGCCGGGACCATCACCCTCACCGCGGGCCTCGGCGGCATGGGCGGCGCCCAGCCCCTCGCGGTCACCATGAACGACGGCGTCGCGATCTGCGTCGACTGCGACCCGCGTGCCATCGAACGCCGCATCGAGCACCGCTACCTCGACGTGAAGGCCGACAGCCTGGAGCACGCCCTCCAGCTGGCCACCGAGGCCCGCGACGCCCGCCGCCCGCTCTCCATCGGCCTGCTGGGCAACGCGGCCGAGCTGCTGCCCCGGATGCTCGCCGAGGGCGCCCCGATCGACATCGTCACCGACCAGACCTCCGCGCACGACCCGCTGTCCTACCTGCCGGTCGGCATCGCCTTCGAGGACATGGCCGACGCCGCAGCCAAGGACCCGGCCGGCTTCACCACCCGGGCCCGCGAGTCCATGGCCCGCCACGTCGAGGCCATGGTCGGCTTCATGGACGCAGGCGCCGAGGTCTTCGACTACGGCAACTCCATCCGAGGCGAGGCGCAACTGGCCGGATACGACCGGGCGTTCGCCTTCCCCGGCTTCGTGCCCGCCTACATCCGCCCGCTCTTCTCCGAGGGCAAGGGCCCCTTCCGCTGGGCGGCCCTGTCCGGCGAGGCCTCCGACATCGCCAAGACCGACAAGGCGATCCTCGACCTCTTCCCGGAGAACGAGTCCCTGCACCGCTGGATCAAGCTGGCCGGCGAGCGGGTCCACTTCCAGGGCCTGCCGGCGCGCATCTGCTGGCTCGGCTACGGCGAGCGGGACAAGGCCGGCGAGCGGTTCAACGACATGGTCGCGAGCGGCGAGCTGGCCGCGCCGCTGGCGATCGGCCGCGACCACCTCGACTGCGGCTCCGTGGCCTCCCCCTACCGCGAGACCGAGGCCATGCTGGACGGCTCGGACGCGATCGCCGACTGGCCGCTGCTGAACGCGATGGTCAACGTGGCGTCGGGCGCGTCCTGGGTCTCCATCCACCACGGCGGCGGCGTCGGCATGGGGCGCTCCATCCACGCCGGGCAGGTGACCGTCGCCGACGGCACGAAGCTGGGCGGCGAGAAGATCCGCCGAGTGCTGACCAACGACCCCGGCATGGGCGTCATCCGGCACGTGGACGCCGGGTACGACATCGCGGAGTCGGTCGCCGAGGAGCGCGGGGTCCGGGTGCCGATGCGTGAGGGTGACGACGCGTGACGAAGAGCGGGGACTCTTCGGTGGGGGCCGAGCTCTCGTCGCCGGGTGCGGGTGCGGGTGCGGGTGCGGGTGCGGGTGCGGGTGCGGCTGTGCCCACCCGTTCCGCCCTGCGGAACGACCGCCCACAGCCTGTACGGGCCGAGGGCGGTGCGGCCTCCTTCCACTCCATGTGGAAGGAGTTGCTCCCGGTCGGCCGGCACTCCGGCTCCCGCGGTTACCGGCGCTTCGCCTGGACCGGGGCCGACGCCGACTGCCGGGTTTGGTTCCGGGAGCAGGCCGAGGCGCGCGGGCTGGCGTACGAGGTCGACCGCAACGGGAACCAGTGGGCCTGGCTCGGGGATCCGGCGGCCGGGAACGCCGTCGTCACCGGGTCGCATCTGGACTCCGTGCCGGACGGCGGGGCCTTCGACGGCCCCCTCGGCGTCGTGTCCTCCTTCGCCGCGCTCGACGAACTCCGGGGGAGGGGAGCCGAGTTCACCCGGCCCCTCGCCATCGTCAACTTCGGCGACGAGGAGGGCGCCAGGTTCGGGCTCGCCTGCGTCGGGTCCCGGCTGACCGCGGGGCACCTGACCGTCGAGCAGGCCCACCGGCTCACCGACGGGGACGGCGTCACGCTGCCGCGGGCCATGGCGGCCGCCGGCTACGACCCCGACGCCATCGGCCCCGACCCGGAGCGGCTCGCCCGCATCGGTGCCTTCGTCGAACTGCACGTCGAACAGGGCCGGGCGCTGGACCTCTCCGGCGACCGGGTCGGCGTCGCCAGCGCCATCTGGCCGCACGGACGCTGGCGGTTCGACTTCCGCGGCGAGGCCAACCACGCCGGCACCACGCGCCTGGTGGACCGGCGCGACCCCATGCTGTCGTACGCCGAGACCGTGCTCGCCGCCCGCCGTGAGGCCGAACTCGCCGGTGCCGTCGCCACCTTCGGCAAGATCGCCGTCGAGCCGAACGGCGTCAACGCCATCCCCTCCCTGGTGCGTGGCTGGCTCGACTCCCGCGCCGCCGACCAGGCCACCCTCGACACCGTCGTCGGCGGCATCGAGAAGGCGGCCCGGGAGTACGCGGAGGCGCACGGCATCGACCTGGACGTGGTCCGCGAGTCGTTCACCCCGGTCGTCGAGTTCGACCACGCCCTGCGCGACGAGCTCGGGCGCATCCTCGGCCGGGACACCGGACTCACCGTGCCCGTCCTGGGCACCGGGGCCGGACACGACGCCGGGATCCTCTCCGGGAGCATCCCTACCGCCATGCTGTTCGTGCGCAACCCCACCGGCGTCTCGCACTCGCCGGCCGAGTCCGCGGCCGAGGACGACTGCGTGGCCGGGGTGAGGGCGCTCGCCGACGTACTGGAAGGGCTGGCCTGCGCGTGACGACACGGACGACGTACTGGTTGGAGCACGCCTGGCTGGACACGCACGTCGAGCCGGGTGTCGCCGTGGAGGTGGCCGACGGCCGGATCACGGCGGTGCGCACCGAGGTGCCCGCGCCGCCGCCCGGCGCCGAGGTGCTGCGCGGCCTCACCCTCCCCGGCCTGGCGAACGCCCACTCGCACGCCTTCCACCGGGCCCTGCGCGGCACCGTCCAGGTCGGCTCCGGGACCTTCTGGACCTGGCGCGAGCTGATGTACGGCTTCGCCGAGGAGCTGACCCCGGAGACCTACCACGCGCTCGCCCGCGCGGTGTACGCGGAGATGGCGCTGGCGGGCGTCTCCTGCGTCGGCGAGTTCCACTACGTCCACCACGCCCCCGGCGGCACGCCGTACGCCGACCCCAACGCCATGGGCGAGGCGCTGATCGCGGCGGCCGCCGACGCCGGGATCCGGATCACCCTCCTCGACACCGCCTACCTCTCCTCGGGCTTCGGCGAGCCGCCCAACGCCCACCAGCTGCGCTTCTCCGACGGCAGCGCGGAGGCCTGGGCCGAACGCTGTTCAGTTCTCAAGGAACGGGATCACGCACGGATCGGGGCGGCGGTCCACTCCGTACGGGCCGTGCCGGCCGGGCAGCTGGCGACCGTGGCCGGCTGGGCCGAGGAGCGGCGGGCCCCGCTCCACGTGCACCTGTCCGAGCAGACGGCGGAGAACGACGCCTGCCTGGCCGCCCATGGCCGCACCCCCACCCGGCTGCTCGCCGACCACGGCGTCCTCGGCCCGCGCACCACGGGCGTCCACAACACCCACCTGACCGACGAGGACATCGCACTGCTCGGCGGCTCCGGCACCGGCACCTGCATGTGCCCGACCACCGAGCGCGACCTGGCCGACGGCATCGGACCGGCCGTCGCCCTGCAGCGCGCGGGCTCGCCGCTCTCCCTCGGCTCCGACAGCCACGCCGTCATCGACCTGCTCGAAGAGGCCCGCGCGATGGAGCTGAACGAGCGGCTGCGCACCCGCACCCGGGGCCACTGGACGGCCGCCGCCCTGCTGCGCGCCGCCTCCGCCGACGGGCACGCCGCCCTCGGCTGGGACGACGCGGGCGCCATCCAGACCGGCATGCGCGCCGACCTGACGACGATCGCGCTCGACTCCGTCAGAACCGCGGGGCCGCTCCCGCGACTGGGCGCCGAGACGGCCGTATTCGCGGCGACCGCGGCGGACGTACGGCACACGGTCGTCGGAGGCCGGCACGTCGTACGGGACGGCGCGCACACCCTCGTACCCGATGTGCCGCAGGCCCTCGCGCGGGCCGTCGAGGCCCTTCGCGCCTGACGACCAGCCCCCACCAGGAATCCCAGGACTCCGACGAGGACACCATGAGCAGCAGCACCGCCATCACCGACATCGCCACGCTGGTCACCAACGACCCCTCCCTCGGTGACAACTCCCCCCTGGGCCTGATCCAGGACGCGGCCGTCGTCATAGAGGACGGCCGTGTCGTGTGGACCGGTGAATCCAGCAAAGCACCCGCCACTGACAATCGGGTCGACGCGGGCGGCCGTGCGGTGCTGCCGGGGTTCGTGGACTCCCACTCCCACCTGGTCTTCGCGGGCGACCGCACCCAGGAGTTCAACGCCCGCATGTCCGGCCGCTCCTACACGGCGGGCGGCATCCGGACGACCGTCGCGGCCACCCGCGCCGCCACGGACGAGGAGCTGGAGCGGAACCTCACGCACTACCTCGCCGAGGCCCTCCGCCAGGGCACCACCACCTTCGAGACGAAGTCCGGCTACGGCCTGACGGCCGCCGACGAGGCCCGGGCCCTGCGCATCGCCGCCCGGCACACCGACGAAGTGACGTACCTGGGCGCCCACATCGTCCCGCCCGACCACGCCGACGACCCGGCCGCCTACGTCGACCTCGTCACCGGCGAGATGCTCGACGCCTGCGCCCCGTACGCCCGCTGGATCGACGTCTTCTGCGAGAAGGGCGCCTTCGACGGCGACCAGGCCCGGACCATCCTCACCGCGGGCAAGGCCAGGGGCCTGACCCCGCGCGTCCACGCCAACCAGCTCTCCTACGGCCCCGGCGTCCAGCTCGCCGTGGAGCTCGACGCGGCCAGCGCCGACCACTGCACCCACCTCACGGCGGCGGACGTGGACGCCCTCGCCCACAGCCGGACCGTGGCCACCCTCCTGCCCGGCGCCGAGTTCTCCACCCGCGCCGCATGGCCGGACGCCCGCCGCCTCCTCGACGCCGGCGTGACGGTCGCCCTCTCCACCGACTGCAACCCCGGCTCCTCCTTCACCTCCTCCGTCCCCTTCTGCATCGCCCTGGCCGTACGGGACATGCGCATGACCCCCGACGAGGCGGTCTGGTCGGCCACGGCGGGCGGTGCGGCCGCCCTGCGCCGGACCGACATCGGCCGCCTCGCCCCGGGCGCCCGCGCCGACCTGCTCCTCCTGGACGCCCCGAGCCACGTCCACCTGGCCTACCGGCCGGGGGTGCCGCTGGTCAGCGGGGTGTGGCGGAACGGCGTCCGGGTCGTCGGCTGAGTCAGCCGGCCCCCGCCCGCCAGCGCTGGAGCGTTTCGTCGGTCACCCGGTCCAGGGAGAGGCCGTCGCCGCCGGTCGGGGTGAGGGCCGTTTCGAGGGCGATCTCCGGGCGGATCTCGCCGTCGGGGGTCACGGTGAAGCGGAGGTTGTCGCCGTGGTCGCCGTCCACCGAGGAGCAGCTCCAGATGCCGACGCCCTTGTCGACCGAACCCCGGCTGTCCAGGCAGAAGTCGGGGTCCGCCGCGGACTGCAGGACACCCCGGTCCGGATCGACCCGCCAGCGCTGGGTGTCGGAGCCGGAGCAGGGGGCCGTGATCACGTCGGTGCCGTTGTCGAACTGGCCGTCGCGGACGTCCAGGCAGCGGGCGGTGGCGAGGTTCACGACCTGGGCGTAGGACGTCCCCGGGGGCTTGGGCCTGGGGCTGGGGGTGGGGCTGGGGGTGGGCGTCGGGGTGGTACGGCGGGACGGGGTCGGGGTGGCGGTATGTGACCTGCCACTGGCGCTCGCCGTGGGGGAGCCCCCCGACGGCACCGGGGAAGAGACCGTCGCCGTCGCCGTCACGGTCACCTGTGGACTGGGCGCGGGCGGGGTGGCCGCGGCCGGGTCGGGGGTGTGGGTGTCCCGGTGCGTCAGGAGGACGAGGAACAGCGGGACGAGGGCCACGCCCAGTGCCGTGGAGGTCAGGAGCATGCGGCGGGACGGCTGGCGGCGCTGCCGGGATGGGGCGGGGTCGGGGCCGGCGGGCGGGGCGGGCGGGGTTTCGCTGCCGCCGTACGCCGTTCCGGCCCACGGCAGCAGGCCCTCGGCCAGGGTCTCGCGCGGGGTGTCGCGGAGCGCGCCGAGCTCCTCGAACGCGGCCGTGCAGTGCGGGCAGTGGGCCATGTGCGCGTGCAGGTCGGGGCTGTGGCGGGGGTTCTCCGGGCGCACCGACTCCTCGATCAGGCGGCGGAAGTCCGCGCAGCGCGGGTCGTCCGAGGTGGCCAGGCGGGCGCGCAGGCAGGCCTGGGACAGGGCCTGGAGGGCGGGCGCGATGCCGTACCTGACGTCCTCGGGGGTCAGGCCGAGGTGTGTCGCGGTGCGCTCGGCGGGTTCCCGGTCCAGCACGCCGTACCAGAGCAGGCCCTGGGTGCGGGACGGCAGGGACTGGAACGCCGGGAGCAGGGGCGGGGTCGGGCCGCCGGGCGCACCGGAGGAGTTCAGGACGAGCAGGAACGTGGGGTCCAGGGCGGCGGACTGTTCGCCGCCGGACCAGTCGGCGGCCAGCCGGGCGGTGAGCAGGAGCAGGTGGTGGCGCAGCGGTACGACCGGCTCGGCGCCGCGCGCGATGTCGCGGGCGGCGGTGGTGAAGGTCTGCGCGGCGAGCCGGCGGGCTGCCGCGTCGCCGGCCGTGCAGAGGCGGGCGTAGGCGAGGACCGCGGGATGGTGGCGGGCGCGGAGCTGCTGGAGGGCCGGATAGGCGGTGGCCGTGGGGGTGCGCAGGAGCTCGGTCAGGCGTGCGTCCGAGGGCGGGTCGCCCTGGATGTCCTGGACCATCGTGCACCCCTTCTCGCGGCCGCCCTTCCTGACGTACCGGCCAGTTTGGGGTGTGACTCGCGGTAGCGGGAGACCTTTGGCCAAAGACGCTGCGGGCCGGGGCGGGGGCCGGTGGGGGGATCCCCGTCGCCCCGGCGGCGCGGCGGTCGGGCCGGGGCCTACTCCTCCAGGGTCAGCGCCCTGCGCAGCTGTACGAGCGTGCGGGACAGCAGGCGCGACACGTGCATCTGGGAGATCCCGAGTTCGTCGCCGATCTCCGACTGGGTCATGCCCGCGACGAAGCGGAGGGAGAGGATGGTGCGGTCCCTGGCCGGGAGTCCGGCGATGAGGGGCTTCAGGGACTCGATGTACTCGATGCCCTCCAGGCCGTGGTCCTCGTAGCCGATACGGTCCGCCAGGGTGCCCTCGGACTCGTCCTCGTCGGGCTGCGCGTCCAGGGAGGAGGCGGTGTAGGCGTTGGACGCCGCCATGCCCTCGACGACCTCCTCGTTGGAGAGGCCGAGGCGTTCCGCGAGTTCGGCGACGGTGGGGGAGCGGTCCAGCTTCTGGGCCAGTTCGTCGCCCGCCTTGGCGAGGTCGATACGGAGTTCCTGGAGGCGGCGCGGGACGCGCACCGACCACGACGTGTCGCGGAAGAAGCGCTTGATCTCGCCGATGATGGTGGGCATCGCGAAGGTGGGGAACTCGACGCCGCGGGAGAGCTCGAAGCGGTCGATCGCCTTGATCAGGCCGACGGTGCCGACCTGGATGATGTCCTCCATCGGCTCGCTGCGGGAACGGAAGCGGGAGGCGGCGAACTTGACCAGCGCGAGGTTCAGCTCCACCAGGGTGTTGCGGACGTACGAATATTCGTGCGTGCCTTCCTCCAGCGACTCCAGCCGCTCGAAGAGGGTCTTGGACAGGGCTCGCGCGTCGACCGCGTCGACCTCGTCGTACGGGGGGATCTCCGGGAGTCCGAGGTCGGCGAAGAATCCCTCGATGGCATCCAGTGGTTCCGGTGGGGGTGTCGACGTCGCCGTCAGGGGGTACGAGGCGTCGAGCCGGGGTGACATGGTGTCCTCCATCGTTCTCGGCAATGAGGCTGCCGGAGCCGTTGCGTGCACTGCGGTGTGCGGCGCCTCCAAAGCCGGCCGTGTCGGTTGCGTGTCCCTACTAGCCCTACCCGCTCCGCCGAGCCACTCGCAAGTCCGTTCTATTGTAGTTTGCCCGGTTTCGAGAGGTAGTTCGGGTGTCGGGTTGCGTGCAGAAGGCGTAATGTTCGAGGGCGTCGACACGGCGTTCGGCGGACATCGGTGGGCATCGTCAGACAACGGTCAGACGGTGGCAAAAGCGGTCACGACCTCGGGAGAGAGACGGCAATGGACCACGGGACGGTCGGCAGCGCACAGTCGGGCCGGCTTCTGGTGGAAGTGCGGGAAGAGGGCCCCAGCGCCGTCGTGGTTCCGGCGGGTGAGCTCGATCACCACACCGCCGACCTGTTGCGCGAACCGCTCGACGATCTCCTCGGCAAGGGGTTCTCACGCCTGGTCGTCGACTGCTCACGCCTCGAGTTCTGCGACTCCACCGGACTGAACGTGCTGCTCGGGGCCCGGCTGCGGGCCGAGGCCGCGGGGGGCGGGGTGCACCTCGCCGGGATGCTGCCCGTCGTCGCGCGGGTCTTCGAGATCACCGGCGCCGAGGCGGTCTTCACCGTCCACGACTCCGTCGAGGCGGCGCTGGCCGACGAGGACGGCAGCGGCGGAACCGGCGGAACCCGCAGTACCGGCGGCGAGGGCTGAGGCCCGGCCGGCCCGGCATCCGGAACCGGGGGGTGTTCCCGTGGATCGCTCGGGCAGGAGAGATTCTGGATATGTCGCCGCCCGGCCCGGCCCGTTCGAGTCGATCGGGCCGCCAGGCCCGTACGAACTGCAGCAACCCGAAATTGTCCACGTGAATCGGTGAATCGGTGAGGTGAAGCGCTGATGAGCACCACCCGGCCTTACCCGCCGGGCGACCGCGGCCCGGAGCCCAGCGGCGCTTCGGGGGTGTCCGAGGGGGCGGCGTCCGACGAGCTGCCGGCCTCGGCGGGGGGTCGTCAGGTCCGCAGGCTGCGCCTCCACGGCGAGAGCGGGGTGGTACCGCTCGCCCGCGATTTCACTCGCCAGGCGTTGCATGCGTGGGGGTGGCTGCCGGCCGCGACGGCCGACCGCAGGGCCGCCGCCGAGGACGTGCTGCTCGTCGTCTCCGAGCTCGTCACCAACGCGTGCCTGCATGCGGAGGGACCTGACGAGCTGTTCCTGGCCTGCGACCGGAAGGTGATCCGGGTGGAGGTGTCCGACCGGGGCGCCGGGCAACCGGCGCCGCGGACGCCGCACCGGGCGGGGCGGCCGGGAGGGCACGGGATGTTCATCGTGCAACGGCTGTGTCTGGACTGGGGTGTGGTGCGGGAGGCCGGGGCGGCCGGGAAGACCGTGTGGGCGGAGTTGGGGGCACCGGCGTAAGCGGACGCCGAGTTGCGTCGCTTTTCGGCTGACGGCCGGCGGGGGGCTCGTCGCGCAGGTCCCCGCGCCCCTACGGGGCGCTTCCGGGGCGCTTCGGCATCCCCACACTTCCGCCACGCCCTTTCTCTTCCCTCCTCATGGGCCCCGGCGTACCTTGACGGCCGAATCTGATACCTCGTCAGTAGCGAATGGGGTGGACCGACCGTGTCGTCGTACCCGAAACGTGCCGCCGTGCTCGCGTCCGCCGCCGCCCTGGCCGGATCGGCGGTGCTGCTCGCCGCCCCCGCGGCGCACGCCACCGTCGTCAACGTCAACTACCAGTGCAAGACGCCGATCGGCGACAAGAGCGCCGTCTCCCCGATCGACATCAAGGGGGTCCGGAGCGGCAGCGGATACAAGATCACGATGTCCTGGCAGAAGGGCGTCTCCTCCAGCCCCGTCGAGCTCGGCAAGGGCGCGATGAACCCGAGCGCCACCGTCAGGCTCGGCGGCGCCGACAGCGGCACCCTGAACGTCACCGGCGCCGCCAACCAGGCCGCGATCCCCGCCAACACCCCCATCAAGATCAATGACTTGAGCGGCACGTACACCCCGGAGAAGTCCGGCAAGGTGACGTTCACGGCGGGCACGCTCACCATCAAGGCGCTCGGTACGACGACCACCTGCAACCCCACCAACAACCCCGGCCCGTCACTGACGTTGGACGTGACCGCGGCGGGCGGCGGGTCGAACAGTTCCGGCGGGTCCGGCTCGTCGTCGTCCGGCAGCACCGGCACCGACTCCGGAGGCACCCTCCCGAAGACCGGTCCCGAGGACTCGTTCGTCGCCCTCGGCACCCTCGGCGGCACCGTGCTGCTCGCCGGGGCGGCGGGCACCCTCTGGCTGACCCGGCGGAACCAGACCGCACGCCGCTGACCTCCGGGTCCGACCGCTGGAGCCGCCCATGCCGTCCGCCCCGCCCTCGTCCACAGCCCGGTCCGCCGCGCGTGTCCTCGGCCTCGCCGCGCTGGCCCTGCTCGCGGCCGCCCCGCACGCCTCGGCCGCCGGGGACTGGTCCCTCGCGCCCGCGGGCGGCGGCCGTCCCTCCTTCTACGCCGAAGGCACGCCCGGATCGGCCCTCCAGGACACCGTGTCGGTGACCAACCCGGGCGGACACCCCGTCACGGTACGGCTGACCGGCAGCGGTGTCCCCGTCACCTTCGCCGAGCCGACCGTCCGGGTCCCCGCCCGGACCCGCGCCGACGTCCCCTTCACCGTGACCGTCCCGGCGGGCGCGGCCCCCGGCGACCGCACCGGCACGCTCGTCGCGAAGGACACGGGCGGCCGCACCGTCACCGCCCGCCTCCGGCTGCGCGTCGGCGGTCCCGAGCTCTCCGCGCTGACCGTCGAACACGTCTCCGTGCACGGTGACCGCATCACGTACGAGCTGGTCAACCGGGGAACGACCGTGCTCGCGCCGAAGCTGGCGGTGCGCGCCCGGGGCCTGTTCGGCCGGGTCCTCCTGGACCGGGCCGCGCGCACCCTCCCGGTCCGGCTCGCCCCCGGCACCCGCACCGAGCTCAGCGAGCCCTGGCCCGGCCACCCCGCCCTGGACGCGGCCGACGTCCGGCTGACGGCGACGGCGGCGGACGGCGCGCACGACACGGCGGGCACCGAGGCACGCTTCGTGCCCTGGGGCGGGGTCGCGGCCGTCGCGGGGGTGCTCACGGCGGGGGCCGCGGTGGCGGTCGTACGACTGCGCGGGCGGCGGGCCGGGCGGCTCGCCGAACCCGGTTCCATGAACGTCGAGTTGACGGGAGCGGCGAGGTGAGGGTGCGTGCGGTCCCGAGTCCGGTCCCGGTGCTGGCGGCGCTCACGGCGCTGGCGGCGGTGTTCTCGCTGCTTCTCGTGCCCATGGCGGCAGCGGCAGCCGCCGCCGGGCCGGTCGTCAAGGTCTCCGAGTCCCAGGCGGGCACCGGCGGTTCGGTCACCGTCAGCGGCACCGGCTGGCGGCCGCACACCCTGCTGATGATGCTGGTCTGCGGCCAGGCCAGCCCGTCCCGTGGTGTGCTCGGCGGCACCAACTCCTGCGCCAACGCCGACGGCCGGGCCGTCACCACCGACGCCGACGGCTCCTTCGGCAAGCGGCTCCCGGTCGCCGAACCGCCGGTGCCCTGCCCCTGCGTGGTGCACGTGGCCACCGTGACCGGTGCCAGTGCCGACGCGGACGTCGCCTTCCAGGTCGCCGGACACCCCGTCAGGGCACTGCCCGCCGAGTCGACCGGCGGCCGCCTGTCGATGCTCACCGACACCCGCCTCGACGGCTCCTCGGGCCTGCTGACCTGGTTCGGCGCACCCCCCACCCGCACCCTCGTCTTCACCATCGGCAACGCGGGCACCTCCACCCTCAAGGACCCCGTCTTCCAGGTCGGCACCGCACACGGCGTGTTCGCCCCCCAGTGGGACGAGCAGCAGTGGCGCGGCACCCTCGCACCCGGCAAGAAGGCCCAGGTCAAACTGCCGGTCGAACTCTCCGCCGGGGCACACGGCGACTACACCGTCTCCCTGAGGTACGAGGGCAGGGTCCTCGCCGAGCAGCCCTGGGGAGTCGGCCGCCCCTGGGGCGTGACGCTCTTCTGGCTCCTGCTCTGCGTGGTCGTACCGGCGGCCGTCTTCCGCATCGGCATGGCGGTGGTGGACCGGGTACGGCCGCCCCGCGCCGGCGGCGTCCGGCACCGGGGAGTGCCCCGCCCGGTCCTCCGCGTGCCGCGCCTGCGCGCCCCCGAGCCCGCACCCCCGACGGCCGCCACCCCATCGACCCTGCCGTGGTTCACCCCGGACTCCGGTCCGGGCGCGACGGCCGGGCGGCTCTCCGCACCGCACGACGACAGTTCCGCGAGTCCCACGACTCCGACGACGAAAGGACCGACGTGATCATGCGAAGGAGAGTGACACCGGTACCGGCCAGAGCGGGCGCGGCGGCGGCCGCCCTGGTCCTCGCCGGAGCGGGCGTCCTGCTCGGCACGGCCGCGGGGACCGCCCAGGCGGCCGAGGTGTCGTACGCCACCCACTGCGTACCGCCCGCCGGGGTCGCCGACCCGATCGACGGCACCACCAAGGTCGAGATCACCGCGCCCGCCACGGCGAAGGTCGGTGACACCGTCGACGTCACCTGGAAGTTCGTGCAGGCCGCGTCCAAGAACCCGGACATCATCGACCTGCCCGCGAACACGGTCCAGCCGTCCGGCACGGTCAAGGCGGCCGGCGCGCAGACCGCCGACGTCGCCCTGCAGGGGCCGCGCGAGAACCCGGCGATCCCCAAGGGCGGCGACATGGTGCTGTCCGACATGACGGGCTCGCTGAAACTGACGTCACCCGGCGAGGTGACGCTCACGCCGGACGCGTACACCGTCAACGCGTACGGGACGAACACGGTGTGCACCCCGACGGGCACGGTGGAGAAGGCGGCCACGATCGAGGTGTCGGGCAGCGGTTCGAGCGGGTCGGCGAGCCCGTCGGGCACCACGCCGGCGTCGGCGTCCCCCTCCGGCTCGGCATCCCCTTCCGACTCGGCGTCGGCCTCGTCCTCCGCTTCCGCGTCCGCCTCCGACGGCACGGGCAGCGGCCAGACCGACTTCACGGGCAAGGAGGTCGACATCCCCTACGCCTGCAAGACCCCCATCGGCGACAAGAGCGCGACCTCGCCGGTGCAGATCAACGCCAAGAAGGACGGCGGGAACTTCGCCCTCACCGTGCAGTTCAACGGGTCCGTGATGGACAGCCCGGCCGACATCCCGGCGGGCTCCGTGAAGCCGTCGATGGAGGTGGTCCTGGGCGGTGCCGACAAGGGCACGGTCCATGTGGAGGGCCCCACCAACTCCTCCGCCATCAAGTCCGGCGACCCGATCGAGATCCCCGACCTGACGGGCACGTACAAGCCGGGGGCGAGCGGCGAGTCGACGCTGTCACCGGGCGTCCTGACGGTCGAGGCCCTGGGCACGACCACGACGTGCACGCCGACCAGGACGGAGGTCTCCCTGACCCTGGACACGACGCAGCAGGCGAGCGGAGCCTCGGGTTCGTCGACCTCGGGCGGCTCGTCGAGCAGTTCGAGCAGCACCGGTGGCCTCGCGGAGACCGGCGACAGCAGCAACGGGGCGCTCAAGGCGCTGGGTCTGGTGGCAGGAACGGCGATCCTGCTGGGCGGCGCGGTCTTCACCTTCATGCCCCGAAAGAGGACCAGGTGACCCACCTGCCCTTGGGGGCGCGGGACCGTATGTGATGTGCGGCTCCGCCGCGTGGGCGCGATCAGCCGCCACGAACCGTTAGCCGACAACGCAAGAGGGCCACCCCGTTCAAAAGAACGGGGTGGCCCTCTGTCGAAGACGTCAGTGAACGTCTCCCATAAGCTCGCGAACCTTCTTCCGGTACATCCACACAGCCGCACCGGCAAGCACCGCCAGCGCCGCCTGGAGCGCCACGATCCCCGTCTTGTTGAGGTCGACGCCCGCGATGGACAGCAGACCCGTCGTCGCGTCACCCGCGGTGACCGCGAGGAACCACACGCCCATCATCTGGGAGGCGTACTTCGCCGGCGCCATCTTGGTCGTCACGGACAGACCCACCGGGGACAGCAGCAGCTCACCCACGGTCTGCACGAAGTAGATCCCGACCAGCCACATCGCCGCGGCCTTGTGCCCGCCGTCGGCGATCGACAGCGGTGCGAGGAACAGGAAGAACGACGCACCGATCAGCACCAGACCACCGGCGAACTTCACGGCCGTGCTCGGCTCCTTGCCGCGCCGCGCCATCGCCAGCCACGCCCAGGCGAACACCGGCGCGAACGCCATGATCATGACCGGGTTGACGGACTGGTACCAGGAGACCGGGAAGTTCCAGCCGAAGATGGTGTTCTTGGCGGACGCGTCGGCGAACAGCGAGACGGTCGAGCCGCCCTGGTCGTAGATCATCCAGAAGACGGCGGCGGCCACGAAGAACCAGATGTACGCGCTCATCTTGGACTGCTCCGCGCGGTCCAGGTCCTTGTCGCGCTTGATGCGGGCGATGACGACGACCGGGATCAGCAGACCGGCGATCGTGATCGGGACCAGCAGCCAGTTCAGCGTGTAGACGCCGGAGACACCCACGACGACGTAGAAGACCGCGGCGACGGCGGCCCAGAAGCCGGCCTTCGTCAGCGTCGCCTTCTTCTCCGCGGCGGACAGCGGCGTCGGCACGATGTCCGAGCGCGAGTTCAGGTGGCGGGTGCCGAGCAGGAACTGGGCGAGACCCAGCGCCATGCCGACCGCGGCGAGCGCGAAGCCCAGGTGCCAGTTGTAGCTCTCGCCGACCGTGCCGATGACCAACGGCGCGGCGAACGCGCCCACGTTGATGCCGATGTAGAAGAGCGTGAAGCCACCGTCACGGCGCGGATCGTCCGGGCCGTCGTACAGGTGGCCGACCATCGTGGAGATGTTGGCCTTCAGCAGACCGGAACCTATGGCGACCAGGCCGAGGCCCGCGAAGAAGGTGCCGGCGCTGGGCAGAGCCAGCGTCAGGTGACCGAGCATGATGATCGTGCCCGCGACGGCGACCGTTTTGCGGGGACCGAGCACACGGTCGGCGAACCAGCCGCCCGGCAGGGCGAGCAGGTACACGAGCGACAGGTACACGGAGTAGATCGCCGTCGCCGTGGCCGCGCTCATGTGCAGGCCGCCGGGAGCGACCAGGTACAGCGGGAGCAGGGCCTTCATGCCGTAGTAGGAGAATCGCTCCCACATCTCGGTCATGAAGAGGGTGGCCAGTCCGCGGGGGTGGCCGAAGAAGGTCTTCTCGGAACCGGGGGTGCCCGGTCGGACCGAGTCCTTCGTCAGGCTGGACGCCATGGTCGTTCCTTGCTGGTCGGAGCGCGCGGTGGGGCTGTGCGCGCCCGTGGGGGGAGCGGCCGGCACCGGCGGGTCGTACCGTCCACCCCACGCCCAGGGGGAGCCCGCCCCGGATCAGGGAGCGGCGGACGGCGACCACCGGGATCCACGCCCCGTGACGCTGTGTCGCGTCCGGAGCCCGGCCAGAGGTCATTCCTTTCGAGGCTGGCAGGCCAGCCCGCACACAAAAGAGACCTTCAGCGTCGAGATGCCCGCCAAAGGTCCCCGGGTGTACTACAGGCGTTCACGTCACTGTACGTCAGGACACTGCCGGATATGGAAGGACTTGAGACACGGATCACAGGTGTCGGGGGAACCTCGCACCCGGTTTCGAAGGTCCCTCCTACGATCGCACCTTTCGCCCACAGGTTCGTACCACTGTGCCCCAAGGTAAGAATCCCTGGTGCCGATCACACTCCAGTACTGCGCGTAATCGGACTACCATCACCCCATGACCCGTGTACTGCTCGCCGAGGACGACGCGTCCATCTCGGAGCCGCTGGCCCGCGCACTGCGCCGGGAAGGTTACGAGGTGGAGGTGCGCGAGGACGGACCCACCGCGCTCGACGCCGGAATGCAGGGCGGCGTCGACCTGGTCGTGCTGGACCTCGGGCTGCCCGGGATGGACGGCCTGGAGGTGGCGCGCCGGCTGCGTGCCGAGGGCCACGCCGTGCCGATCCTCATCCTGACCGCGCGGGCCGACGAGGTGGACACCGTCGTCGGTCTCGACGCGGGCGCGGACGACTACGTCACCAAGCCGTTCCGCCTCGCCGAGCTGCTCGCCCGGGTGCGGGCGCTGCTGCGGCGCGGTGCCGCGGAGCCGGCGCAGCCGCCGGCCACGCACGGGGTGCGCATCGACGTCGAGTCGCACCGGGCGTGGATGGGCGACGAGGAGCTCCAGCTCACGGCGAAGGAGTTCGACCTGCTGCGGGTGCTGGTGCGGGACGCGGGCCGCGTCGTCACGCGGGACCAGCTGATGCGGGAGGTCTGGGACACCACGTGGTGGTCGTCCACCAAGACGCTCGACATGCACATCTCGTGGCTGCGCAAGAAGCTCGGCGACGACGCGGCGAACCCGCGGTACATCGCCACCGTGCGCGGGGTCGGGTTCCGTTTCGAGAAGAGCTAGGTCGGCTACGCGCGTCGCGCCGTGGGTGGCTGATGTGGTGTGTGCGACCGGCCTCGCGGTGGGCTGGTCGCGCGGTTCCCCGCGCCCCCTCGGGGGCGCTGAAGTGGCCGTTCCCCGGAGAGTGCTGTGCGTCGTCGCCTGATCCAGTCCACCCTCGCCGTCGTGCTCGTCGTCATCGCCGTGTTCGGCGTCTCCCTGGTGATCGTCGAGAGCCGGACCATCAGCAACAGCGCCCAGGAACGCGTCGACTCCGAGGCGCTGCGTCTCGCCAGCATCGTCGACAGCCGGATCCTCGGGGACGAGGACATCACCGCCGACATACTGCGCAGCCAGGTCGGCAGTGAGCAGTACGCCGTCATCCGGATCCCCGGCAAGGCGCCGATCGAGCTCGGGGCCAAGCCCGAGGGCGATGTCATCCACTACACGGCCGACGGTGAGGAAGGCGAGACGGTCACCGTCCAGGAGCCGCGGTCGACGGTGACCCGGGAGGTCGGCCGTACGCTGCTGATCATCGGCGCCGTCGCGCTGCTCGCCGTGATCGCCGCCGTGCTGCTCGCCATCCGGCAGGCCAACCGGCTGGCCTCCCCGCTCACCGACCTGGCGGAGACCGCGGAGCGGCTGGGGTCCGGCGACCCGCGTCCGAGGCACAAGCGGTACGGCGTCCCCGAGCTGGACCGGGTCGCCGACGTGCTCGACTCCTCCGCCGAGCGGATCGGACGGATGCTCACCGCCGAGCGGCGCCTCGCCGCCGACGCCTCCCACCAGCTGCGCACGCCCCTGACCGCGCTGTCCATGCGACTGGAGGAGATCACCCTCACGGATGACCCGGACATCGTGAAGGAGGAGGCGAACGTGGCGCTCACGCAGGTGGAGCGGCTCACGGACGTCGTGGAACGGCTGCTGACGAACTCCAGGGACCCGCGCACCGGCTCCGCCGTCTCCTTCGACCTGGACGAGGTCATCCAGCAGCAGCTCGCCGAGTGGCGGCCCGCCTACCGCAGCGCGGGCCGGGCGATCGTCAGCTCCGGCAAGCGGCACCTGCGTGCGGTCGGCACGCCGGGCGCGGTGGCGCAGGTGCTGGCCGCGCTGATCGAGAACTCCCTGATGCACGGGGGCGGCACCGTCGCCCTGCGCACCCGGGTCACCGGCAACCAGGCCGTGGTCGAGGTGACCGACGAGGGGGCGGGGGTGCCGGCCGACCTCGGCAACCGCATCTTCGAGCGGACCATCAGCGGCCGCAACTCCACCGGGATCGGGCTGGCCGTCGCACGCGATCTCGCGGAGGCCGACGGAGGCCGTCTGGAGCTGCTCCAGGCCCAGCCGCCGGTGTTCGGCCTGTTCCTGTCCCGCACCCCGCCGGCGCACAAGCCGGCGGACGATCTGCCGATGGTCCGGTGAGGAAGCGCTAGCGGACCCGCTGCGCGGGCTGCCCGGTGTCGGTGGCCCGCTCCAGGATGGCCTCCGCGTCGGCGACCGCCTCACGCGCCGGCAGCGCCTTGAACACCCACGTGCGGTACGACCAGAAACGGAACAAGGTCGCCACGCCGATGCCGACGAACTTGAAGACGTTGCTCTGCAGCGGGCTGTCCCAGCCGAAGCCGTAGGTGGCCAGGTACAGCAGACCGTTCTCGATCACCAGGCCGACCGCGCTGAACAGCAGGAACAGGGTGAGTTCCCTGGTGCGGCCGCTCTTCTCGCGGTCCCGGTACGTCCAGTAGCGGAAGCCGAGGTAGTTGAAGACGATCGCGACGACCGTCGCTATGACGCTCGCCCGCACCACCGGCAGGTCGGTGACGTGCCGGACCAGGTTGAAGACGCCGAGATTGACGAGAATGCCGGCCCCGCCGACCGCGCCGAATTTGGCGACCTCGCGTACGAGCCTGTGCAGCCCCGAGGAACCATGTTCCATGGTTGTGCGGGCTCCCGTCCGTAGGTATTGCGACCCAGCCACTCTAACGACCCAGTATCTCCGATGCCTCTGGATGGCGACACAGGACGGGAAAGGCTTGGGAAGAGGTCCGGAAAGGCCCGGGAAAAGCGGGGCAAGAGGAGCCGAAGCGGCGGGTAAGAGCACTGGTCGCGGGCTCGGAAACGGGCCACCCCGAAGTGGCCGATACCCTAGGGGCGTGACGTTCCCGGTAGTCGGCATGGTCGGCGGGGGTCAGCTCGCGCGTATGACGCACGAGGCGGGCATCCCGCTGGGCATCAGGTTCAAGCTCCTCAGTGACACCCCCCAGGATTCCGCGGCCCAGGTGGTGAGCGATGTCGTCGTCGGCGACTACCGCGACCTGGACACGCTGCGTGCGTTCGCGCGCGACTGCGACGTGATCACCTTCGACCACGAGCACGTGCCGACCGAGCACCTGCGGGCCCTGGAGGCGGACGGCATCCCCGTGCGCCCCGGCCCGGAGGCGCTGGTGCACGCCCAGGACAAGGGCGTGATGCGGGCGAAGCTCACGGAGATCGGCGTGCCGTGCCCGCGGCACCGGATCGTGACCGACCAGGAGGACGTGGTCCGGTTCGCGGCCGAGGGCGACGGCTTCCCCGTCGTCCTGAAGACCGTGCGCGGAGGCTACGACGGCAAGGGCGTGTGGGTCGTCGAGACCGCAGAGGAGGCCACCGACCCCTTCCGGGCCGGCGTGCCGGTCCTCGCCGAGGAGAAGGTCGACTACGTCCGCGAGCTGGCCGCCAACGTCGTACGCTCCCCGCACGGCCAGGCCGTCGCCTACCCGGTGGTGGAGTCGCAGCAGGTCAACGGCGTGTGCGACACCGTGATCGCGCCCGCTCCCGACCTGGACGAGTCCCTCGCCCTGCAGGCCGAGGAGATGGCCCTGCGGATCGCCAAGGAACTGGGCGTGGTCGGCCACCTGGCCGTCGAGCTGTTCCAGACCCGCGACGGCCGCATCCTCGTCAACGAACTGGCGATGCGCCCGCACAACTCCGGCCACTGGAGCCAGGACGGGGCGATCACCAGCCAGTTCGCCAACCACGTGCGGGCCGTCCTCGACCTGCCCCTCGGCGACCCGCGCCCGCGCGCCCGCTGGACGGTCATGGTCAACGTCCTGGGCGGCGACTACCCGGACATGTACTCCGCGTACCTGCACTGCATGGCCCGCGACCCCAAACTGAAGATCCACATGTACGGCAAGGACGTGAAGCCCGGCCGCAAGGTCGGCCACGTCAACACCTACGGCGACGACCTGGACGACGTTCTCGAGCGCGCACGTCACGCTGCCGGCTACCTGAGAGGCACGATCACCGAATGAGCCCCCTTGTTGGCATCGTCATGGGTTCGGACTCCGACTGGCCCGTCATGGAGGCCGCCGCCAAGGCCCTCGACGAGTTCGAGATCGCGTACGAGGTGGACGTCGTCTCCGCGCACCGCATGCCGCGCGAGATGGTGACCTACGGAGAGCAGGCCGCCGAGCGCGGCCTCAAGGTGATCATCGCGGGTGCCGGGGGAGCGGCCCACCTCCCGGGCATGCTCGCCTCCGTCACCCCGCTCCCGGTCATCGGCGTGCCCGTCCCGCTGAAGTACCTCGACGGCATGGACAGCCTCCTGTCCATCGTGCAGATGCCGGCCGGCGTCCCGGTCGCCACCGTCTCCGTCGCCGGTGCCCGCAACGCGGGCCTGCTGGCCGCCCGCATCCTGGCCGCCCACGACGAGGACCTGCTGCAGAAGATGCGCGACTTCCAGCAGGACCTCAACGACCAGGCCACCGAGAAGGGCAAGCGGCTACGGGCCAAGGTCGAGGGACCGAGCGGCTTCGGCTTCGGCAAGTAGGACTCCGGGAAGTAACACGCAATGACGTCCCTCGATGAAGCCCGGTCCCTGCTGCGCGAGTTCCCGGTCGTCGACGGCCACAACGACCTGCCGTACGCACTGCGCGAGCAGGTCCGCTACGACCTCGACGCCCGCGACATCGCCGTCCACCAGAACGCCCACCTGCACACCGACATCCCGCGGCTGCGGGAGGGCGGGGTCGGTGCGCAGTACTGGTCGGTGTACGTCCGTTCGGACCTGCCGGGCGCGGTCCCGGCGACCCTCGAACAGATCGACTGCGTACGGCAGCTGATCGCCCGTTACCCGGCCGACCTGCGGGCCGCGCTGACCGCCGCCGACATGGAGGCGGCGCGCGCCGAGGGCCGTATCGCCTCCCTGATGGGCGCGGAGGGCGGTCACTCCATCGACAACTCGCTGGGCACCCTGCGCGGCCTGTACGAGCTGGGCGTGCGCTACATGACGCTCACCCACAACGACAACAACGACTGGGCGGACTCGGCGACCGACGAGCCGAACGTCGGCGGCCTGTCGGCCTTCGGCCGCGAGGTCGTGCGGGAGATGAACCGGCTGGGCATGCTGGTCGACCTCTCCCACGTGGCGGCCACGACCATGCACGCCGCCCTGGACACCACCGCCGCCCCGGTGATCTTCTCCCACTCCTCCGCCCGGGCCGTCTGCGACCACCCCCGCAACATCCCGGACGACGTCCTCGAACGCCTCCCCGGCAACGGCGGCATGGCGATGGTGACGTTCGTGCCGAAGTTCGTGCTCCAGGCGGCGGTCGACTGGACGGCAGCGGCCGACGACAACATGCGCGCCCACGGCTTCCACCACCTCGACACCACCGAGGACGCGATGAAGATCCACCGGGCCTTCGAGGAGAGCCACCCCCGCCCGGTCGCCACCACCGCCACGATCGCCGACCACCTCGACCACATGCGCGAGGCCGCCGGCATCGACCACCTCGGCATCGGCGGCGACTACGACGGCACCGCCTTCACCCCCGACGGCCTGAACGACGTCTCCGGCTACCCCAACCTCGTCGCCGAGCTGCTGGACCGCGGCTGGTCCAGGTCCGACCTGGCCAAGCTGACCTGGCAGAACGCGGTCCGGGTGCTGGGCGCGGCGGAGGACGTGGCCCGCGGCCTCCAGGAGACGCGGGGACCGTCCCACGCGACCATCTCCGACCTGGACGGCTGACCCGGCGGAAGCCGGTCGGACGGGCCGGGCGTTCGGGGCGTACCCCCGAACGCCCCGTCCACCAGGAACCCTCCCGGTCGGGCGTGCGACGGTGAGCTACAGCCCCTTCACGACGTAGCTCACGACGACGTACGGAGCCCTTCATGGCCGACCTCCAGCACGACATCCACACCACGACCGAGGTCGGCAGGGAGGACCGCCTCCCGGACGACCCGTTCCCGATGGAGTCCGGCGCCGCGTTCCTGGAGCGGGCCCACGCGCTGCTGGAGGCGCATCCGGTCGCGGACGGCTACTGCGGGCTGCCCCGGGCGCTGGGGGCGCTGCCCTGGTACGACCTGGAGCTGGGCGAGACGGCCGTGGCCACGGACGTGCCCCGGCTGCGCGAGGGGCACGTGGGCGCGCTGTTCTGGTCGCTGGACCTGCCGGCGCGGGAGTGGGGCGACCGGGCCGTCGGGGCCACCCTGGAGCAGCTGGACCTGGTGCGCCGGGTGGTCGAGATGCACCCGGAGGGGCTCCGGCTGGTGCGCACCGCCGGGCAGGTCATCGACGCCCGCAACTGCGGCCGGGTCGCCGTCGTCCTCGGCCCCGCCTCCGCGGCCGCCGTCGGCGACTCCCTCGGCATCCTGCGCGTCCTGCAGTCCCTGGGCCTGCGCGTGCTCTCCCTGGCCGGTGCCGTCTGGGCGGGCGAGTCGGGGCTGAGCCGGTTCGGCGAGGAGGTGGTCCGGGAGATGAACCGGCTCGGGGTGCTCGCCGACCTGTCCGGCGCCCCGGAGGCCGCCCTCGCCCGGGCGCTGGCGCTCTCCAAGACGCCGGTCCTGTGCACCCGCTCCGCCGCCGCGGCCGTACGCCCGCACCCCGCCAACCTCTCCGACGAGCTGCTCGGGCAGCTGGGGGAGCACAAGGGCGTGTGCATGGTGCCGCTGAGCGCCGAGCAGACCGGGCCGGCCCTCCCGGACGTCGCCGACCACCTCGACCACGTCCGCATGGTCGCGGGCCCCGAGTGCGTCGCCCTGTCCGGCACGTTCGACTCCGGTGCCGCCCACCCCCGCGACCTCGACGACACCTCCCGCTACCCCCTCCTGGTCGCCGAACTGCTCCGCCGCGGCTGGTCGGAGACCGAACTGTCCCTGCTGACCTGGGGAAACGTTCAGCGGGCCCTGCGCCGCGCCGACTTCACCGCACGTGCGACCCAGCGCCGCAGGGACCCGAACCCGCCTCGCCCGGCCGACACCGAGGCCTGATCAGCCGATCCGGCAGAGGCAGAAGGGATGCCCGGCCGGGTCGGCGAACACCCGGAAGTCCTCCGCCACCGGGTCCTCCTCCCGCCGCAGCAGCCGCGCCCCGAGGGCCAGCACCTTCTTCTCCGCCGCGTCGACGTCCTCCCAGGCCGGCCCCGCGTCGAAGTCGAGATGGCACTGCTGGGAGCCGTGGTCGGCGCGCGGCCACTCGGGCGGGGTGTACCCCTCCGCCAGCTGGAAGCACAGCCGCAGCCCGTCCGGCAGCCGCAGCACGACCCAGTCCTCCTCCTCGACCACCGGGGAACCGCCGGCGACGGCCGCGTAGAAGGCGGCCAGCGCGTGCGGGTCGGGACAGTCGAGCACCACGTTGCGCAGGCGGGCGATGGATGCCACGGATCCTCCTCGGTCGGCGGGCACAGGGACAGTCGGCGGGCTCAGGGACGGGTCAGCAGGCGCAGAGACAGAACGGGTGCCCAGCCGGGTCGGCGTACACCCGGAAGGTGCGCTCCCGGTCTGCCGTGTCCAGCGGCTTCGCGCCCAGTTCCAGCACCCCCTTCTCGGCCGCGTCCAGGTCGTCCACCATCAGGTCCAGGTGGAACTGCTGCGAGTCGTCGGGCGTGGGCCACCGCGGCGCCACGAATCCGGGTGCCTTCTGGAACGCCAGCGCCTGGCCGCCGGGCAGCGCCAGGTCCACCCAGTCCCCGTCCCCCTCGACGGTGCCACCCAGCACGCCGGCGTAGAAACCGGCCAGTGCGGACGGGTCGGGGCAGTCCAGGACGACGACGCCGAGCTTGGCGAGAGCCATGACTTCCTCCTTGAGGCGGGAGCTGTCTCAAGGACTTCCTAACCAAGTTCGGCACGCCCAATCCGACGGGCGCCGTTCTGTTGGGAGTTGGTTTCCGGTAGCGCCGGAACGGGTCGGCCTCGAGGACCCGGCGGCGTGTTGGCTTCGAGGGCCCGGGGGCTCGTGTGCTTATATCGTGGCGGCTCGAAGGCGAAAGCAATCGGGCGGTGCGTCCCAGTAATTGACCACCGACCTCTCCCGTTCATGTCGTGGCGGGAAACAGATCACGGCCATTCGGGCGGACCGGTAATTCGATGCCGGACGGCGGCTGACACCTGTCCCACAGTGAGGGAATCATGACAGGCGGAAACGACGATGAGCGTGCGGGGGGATCGCGAAGAGCCTTGAACAGGCGACGCCTTCTCCAGGGGACGGCGGGAACTTTCGGTGCCGCTCTGGCATCCGCCGGCATCTACAAGATGATCGACGCGATCGCGGAACCGCCGGACCGCCGGGCCGCTCCCGCTGGTCCGCCCATCCAGGAGCAGTACATCCTGCCGAACGAGCAGGTGATCATGGTCGACGACTCGGCCGTGCAGAGCAGCAAGGGAACCATCGCGGTCCGGGTGCCGGCCCTGCACGATCATGTCGTCACCGCGAAGCTGAACGTTCCGGCGAATGCCAAGGCCTTGCAGGAGGCGCAGCACCATCTCGAATCCGCCCTCGTGGCCCTGGAACGTGAATATCCGTCCGATCCGACCGGAGTGGGCGTCACGGTGGCCTGGGGGATTCCCTATTTCCACCACTACATCCCGGCCCTGGGCAAGGGGTCGGACTTCTTCAAGGCGGGAACGCGTTACCCGGCCTATCTGCCGGTCGATCTGATGACCTCCAAGTCGGAGGGGCGTACCGTCTACGCATTGCAGGACGCCAGGACATTTCCCAGCGACCAGCCTCCGCCCGGCTTCGGGCCGGTCCGCCTGGAACAGAATGACGTGGCGGTGCTGCTCCGCGGCGACAAGCTCGCCAATATCGAGGCGGCCACCGACGCGATCTTCGGGTCCGGAAGCGATCAGGCGGGCAGCCTGTTCAAGGTGACCAGCATCCGCCAGGGCTTCTCCGGGGGCGGCTTCTACGGGCAGCAGGGCCTGCCGAGCAAGCTGGCGCTGGCGGCGAACATCCCCGGCGCGCAGTCGATTCCCCGGCAGTCGCAGGGCTTCCTGGGCTTCGCCACCACCCTGGTGTCGAACATGGGACCCGACAACATCCCGAGTCTGGAGACCCTGCCCGGCTTCACCGACCAATGGCCCAACGGCTACTTCAAACAGGGCACCACCATGCATCTCTCGCACCTGTTCCAGGACTTGGAGACCTGGTACGAGAAGAACTATCCCCAGTACGCGGACCGCGTCCGGGCGATGCTCCAACCGGGCCTCAAGCCCGCGCCCGCGCCGGGTACGTTCGCCCTGCAACCGCCGGGGCCGACCGAGGCCCAGGTGGCGGAAGGGGTCGACCGGTACCACTCCTTCGGCCACACCGGGAGCATGTCGCCGGTGGACAGCACCCTCAGGCGGGAGACCACCAACTACGGGAAGTCATATCCCTCGGGGACCACCATTCCGGTGCGCGGCGACTTCGACACGCTGGACAACCCGTTCCACTACACGTCCGATCCGGCGGGCGACCGCTACAGCACCAAGCCGGCGGCGGGACTGCACTTCATCATGTTCCAGCCGACGATCGGAGTCTTCAACGCCGTGCGGCTCGCCATGGACGGTCACTATCCCGACACGGCGCTCCCCGTCTCGCCGCGCAGCACCCACGCCGGCATCAACTCGGTCCTGAACACGACCCACCGGCAGAACTACCTGGTTCCGCCGCGCCGCCATCGTTCCTTCCCGCTGGCCGAGTTCCTCGCGCCCTAGGGGTGGGTGTAGGCGACCGCCCCACCGGAAGCAGTCCTCATGCGACGTGTCCCGTGATCGACTCCACAACGGCAGTGGGAGATCGACGCGGCGAATGCGTCGGTTCGGCCGGTTTCGGGATCTTGGCGCGGTTCGCCGGGACACGGACTTGTCTCCCGCCCGCAGCCCGGTTCACCGGATACGCACGTGCCGCGTGATGCAGAATGCAACAAGACACCGGTTCGGCCGACTGAGCCTCGGCCGAACCGGTGTCGTCGCGCACCCGCGGTCTCAGGCGGTCGGACGCCCCATCGCGCGATACGTCCACCCGGCCCGCCGCCAGAGCTCCGGCTCCAGCGCGTTCCGCCCGTCGAGGATCACCTTCGCCGCGGCCACCTCTCCCAGCGCCGCCGGATCCAGCTCCCTGAACTCCCGCCACTCGGTGAGGTGCAGCACCACATCGGCCCCCCGCACACACTCCTCGGCGCTACCGGCGTAGCCAAGGGTCGGGAACAGCCGCCCCGCGTTGGCCATCCCCTTCGGGTCGTACACCGTCACCTGGCCGCCCTGCAGATGGATCTGACCGGCCACGTTCAGCGCGGGCGAGTCCCGGACGTCGTCCGAGTCCGGCTTGAACGTCGCGCCGAGCACAGCGACCCGCTTCCCGAGGAAGGACCCGCCACCCAGCGCCTCCCGGGCCATCTCGACCATCTGGCCGCGGCGCCGCATGTTGATGGAGTCGATCTCGCGCAGGAAGGTCAGCGCCTGGTCGGCGCCCAGCTCACCCGCACGGGCCATGAAGGCGCGGATGTCCTTCGGCAGGCAGCCGCCGCCGAACCCGATCCCGGCACGCAGGAACTTCCGCCCGATCCGGTCGTCGTACCCGATCGCCTCCGCCAGCCTGGCCACGTCCCCGCCCGCGGCCTCGCACACCTCGGCCATCGCGTTGATGAAGGAGATCTTCGTGGCCAGGAAGGAGTTCGCGGAGGTCTTCACCAGCTCGGCCGTCGGGAAGTCCGTCACCACGAACGGCGTACCCTCGCCGACCGGCGTCGCGTACACCTCGCGCAGCAGCTTCTCGGCGCGTTCGCTGTGCACGCCGACCACGATCCGGTCCGGGTGCAGGGTGTCCTGGACGGCGAAGCCCTCGCGCAGGAACTCCGGGTTCCAGGCCAGCTCGGCCTCGGCGCCGGCCGGCGCGTTCTCGGCGAGGTAGGCGGCCAGCCGCTCCGCCGAGCCGACCGGCACGGTCGACTTGCCGACGACGAGCGCGGGCCCGGTCAGATGCGGGGCCAGCGACGCGATCGCGGAGTCCACGTACGACATGTCGCAGGCGTACTCGCCGTGCTTCTGCGGGGTGTTCACGCAGACGAAGTGGACGTCGCCGAACGCGCCCACCTCGGCCCAGTCGGTGGTGAAGCGCAGCCGCCCGGAGGAGCCCTCGAAGCCCGCCACGTGCCGGCGCAGCAGCTCGTCGAGCCCCGGCTCGTACATCGGGGTCTCGCCGCGCTCCAGCATCGCGATCTTCTCGGGTACGACGTCGAGCCCGAGCACCTCGAAGCCGAGCTCCGCCATGGCCGCGGCATGCGTGGCGCCGAGATAGCCGGTGCCGATCACGGTGATCTTGAGGCTCATGGAATGCTCCAGCTCGGGGATGTTGGTGCTGCTGCGGGGCCGAGCATAACCGGGCCCCCTCGCGGGCAACTTTCCCGCTGTCGCGTACCTCACGTCACCGTTCCGTGGGCCGCGCTCTAAACTTTGAGTTACTTAACAGTAATTAGCGTCAGCACCACTGCGTCTGGAGTGAGAGACCTTGGCCGGATCGGCTGACTTCGACCTGTACCGCCCGTCCGAGGAGCACGACATGCTCCGGGACGTCGTTCGCGCGCTGGTCGAGGCGAAGATCGCCCCCTACGCCGCCGCGGTCGACGAGGAGGCCCGCTTCCCCCAGGAGGCGCTCGACGCCCTGGTCGCCAACGAGCTCCAGGCCGTGCACGTCCCCGAGGAGTACGGCGGGGCCGGTGCCGACGCGCTCGCCACGGTCATCGTGATCGAGGAGGTCGCCCGCGCCTGCGTCTCCTCCTCCCTCATCCCGGCCGTGAACAAGCTGGGCTCGCTCCCGGTGATCCTCTCCGGCTCCGAGGACCTGAAGAAGAAGTACCTCACGCCGCTGGCCAAGGGCGACGCGATGTTCTCGTACTGCCTCTCCGAGCCGGAGGCGGGCTCCGACGCGGCCGGCATGAAGACGAAGGCGGTCCGCGACGGCGACCACTACGTCCTCAACGGCGTGAAGCGCTGGATCACGAACGCGGGCGTCTCCGAGTACTACACGGTGATGGCCGTCACCGACCCCGAGAAGCGCTCCAAGGGCATCTCCGCCTTCGTGGTCGAGAAGTCCGACGAGGGCGTCTCCTTCGGCGCTCCGGAGAAGAAGCTCGGCATCAAGGGCTCGCCGACCCGCGAGGTCTACTTCGACAACGTCCGCATCCCCGCCGACCGCATGATCGGCGCCGAGGGCACCGGCTTCGCCACCGCGATGAAGACCCTCGACCACACCCGCATCACCATCGCCGCCCAGGCCCTCGGCGTCGCCCAGGGCGCCCTCGACTACGCCAAGGGCTACGTCCAGGAGCGCAAGCAGTTCGGCAAGCCGATCGCCGACTTCCAGGGCATCCAGTTCATGCTCGCCGACATGGCCATGAAGATCGCCGCCGCCCGTGCCCTCACCTACCAGGCCGCGGCCGCCTCCGAGCGCGGCGACGCCGACCTCACCTTCCAGGGCGCGGCGGCCAAGTGCTTCGCCTCCGACGTCGCCATGGAGGTCACCACGGACGCCGTCCAGCTCCTCGGCGGCTACGGCTACACCCGCGACTACCCGGTCGAGCGCATGATGCGCGACGCGAAGATCACCCAGATCTATGAAGGCACCAACCAAGTTCAGCGCATCGTGATGGCGAGGAACCTTCCGTAGCTGGATTTTTGCAGGTCAAAAGCGCTTCGATGGTCCGCAGGGGCCTCCTCGGCTTCCTGCCTGTCGCGGCCTGACCAAGGCCGTTGCCAGGACCATGCTGAGGGATTCCTGGCCGGATGCCGGGCTGAAACGGCGACTGGCCCGCACAGACAACACAGCCTCCGGCATGACGCCGGGGGCTGTTGTCGTACGCGGGTCCCGAGACCCCTGTCACCCAGGCGGTCGATCGCCTGATCGGCCCTGTCCAGGGATGGTCGGTCTCCTGGGCAAGGACACCGAGGCGGCCTTCAGATCTCGTTCGCCCGCTTCGACTGTGCGTCGTTCTCGCGGAGTTGTCCGAGGTCTTCGTGCTCAGCGGTGGATGGCCGGCCGGCGCGGTCGGTCTCGGCCTGGCGGGGCCGGCTGCCCAAGGCCTCTTTGCCGGGGGCCGATTCCGGAGCATCGAGGACTCCACGACCGGTACGGCTCACCCCTCGGGGCGTCTGTTCCGTCCGGCGCACTCGACTGGCACTACCCGACGGTCGGGCTTAGGACGGGAAGCACACGGGGACCCCCTGGAACCCCGCCCACCCCCTGGAGGAGCCATGACCCAGACCGGACCCATGACGGCCATGTCCAAGCAGATGCAGGAGTGCGTCAACACGTGCATGGCCACCCACACGATGTGCGAGGAGACCCTGAGCTCCTGCATGTCGATGGAGGGCGGCCAGGCCCACATGCGCATCATGCGCGCGCTCATGGACTGCTCCGAGGCGACCCGTATGTGCGCCGACATGATGATGCGGCGTTCGCCGCTCTCGCCCGAGATGTGTGCGATGTGTGCCAAAGCGTGTGACATGTGTGCCGAGGCGTGTATGTCCATGCCCGACGACCCGCAGATGAAGCGCTGCGCGGAGGCGTGTCGCCGCTGCGCCGAGATGTGCCGCTCCATGGCGACCATGGCCATGTGACGCTCGTCGCGACCGAGTACGGCGATGGGGAAGGGCGCCAGGCCCTTCCCCATGTGCTGCCGCCGCCCCGGCCTAGTTGCCGCTGACGGTGACCTTCTGGTCGTTCTTCAGCTCGTCGACCAGCGTCTTCACCTTCGCCTTGTCCCAGACGAGGTTGCCGCCGGTGGAGCCGGAGACCGGCATGTTCATCGAGGTGCCGTCGCCGCCGTTGACGCCCTTCATCGCGAAGAACATCGACGCCAGGTCCCACAGGCTCATGTCCTTGTCGACGGTGAGGGAGTCCAGTCCCGCGCCGAGGGTGGGGTAGAGCTTGAAGGGGTTCAGGATCGTCGACGGGGTGGCCACCTGGTGGGCCAGGGCCGCCAGGAACTTCTGCTGGTTCTTGGTGCGCTGCAGGTCGGACGCGGCGAAGGCGTGCCGGGTACGGACGAAGGCCAGCGCCTCCTCGCCGTTCAGGGTCTGTTTGCCCGCCTTGAAGTTCGCGCCCGAGTAGCTGTCCTTGAAGCCCTGGTCGATGGTGATCGTGACACCGCCGACCGCGTCCACTATGTCGGCGAAACCGGCGAAGCCGATCTCCACGTAGTGGTCGATGTGCAGGCCGGTGTTGTACTCGACCGTGCGGACGAGGAGGGTCGGGCCGTCCTCGGCGTAGGCCGCGTTGAGCTTCGTGTGACGGCCGGTGTTCGGGTAGACCTTGCCGGACGTCGACCCCTTGTAGGAGGGGATCTCCACGTCCGAGTCACGGGGCAGCGAGACCAGGGTGTCGCCGTTGTCGCCGACGTGCAGGATCATCATCGAGTCGGTGCGCTGGCCCTCGGCCGACCCCGTGTGCAGCTTCTTCTTCTCCTCGGCCGACATGCCCTTGCGGCTGTCGGAACCGACGATCAGGTAGTTGGTGCCCTTGCCCGCCGCGGGCCGGTCGATCACCTTGGACAGGTCGACGTCCCGGTGCAGCTTGGAGTCGGCCCAGAAGTAGGTCGCGACGGATGTGACGACCAGCACGCTCACCACGACGATCGCGGTCCACTTGATCCGCTTGCGCCAGTTGGGAGCCGGCCGCGGCTCACGCTCGCGCGTGCCGGAAGGGCCATCGCCCCCCGGGCCGCCGCCGTAGACCTGGCCGGTGTTGTAGCCGCTGTCGTAGCCGTCGTACCCGCCACCGTCGTCGTACCCGCCGTTGTACGACGGCTGCTGCGGGACCCCGGGGTACCCGCCGCCCTGCTGCGGGGCGCCGTACGGCGGTGCCGACGGCTCCCCGCGCCGTACCTGGCGCATCACGCGGGCGCCCTCGGGCTGCGCGCCCGCACTACCGCGGCCGTATTGGTTGCCGCGGTTGCCGTCCGACCATCCCTCGGGCCATTCGCTCATGGGCCCCAGTGTGCAGGCAGCCCCTGTGTCTCTTACAAGGGCCGTAGGAAAATCAGGGCACCGCTGTTGCGAACCCGACACAAATTCCGCGATTGTCGCCTCGGCATAAGGTGGGGGCCATGACAGACCAGGCCCCCGAGGCGGAACCCGATATACCCGGCAAGCCGACGTCCGCCTCCCGGACCACGCTGAGCCACATCATGACCCACAGCGACACCAACCTCCTCGGGACGGTGCACGGCGGTGTGATCATGAAGCTCGTGGACGACGCGGCGGGCGCGGTCGCCGGCCGTCACTCGGGCGGCCCCGCCGTCACCGCGTCCATGGACGAGATGGTGTTCCTCGAGCCGGTTCGCGTCGGCGACCTCGTCCACGTCAAGGCCCAGGTCAACTGGACCGGCCGGACGTCGATGGAGGTGGGGGTCCGGGTCCTCGCCGAGCGCTGGAACGAGTCGACCCCGGCCACCCAGGTCGGCTCGGCCTACCTCGTCTTCGCGGCGGTCGACGCGGACGGCAAGCCGCGCCGGGTGCCGCGGGTCCTGCCGGAGACGGACCGGGACCGCCGGCGCTACCAGGAGGCCCAGATCAGGCGCACACACCGGCTGGCGAGGCGCCGGGAGATCCGTGAGCTGCGCGAACGCAGGGTGGCGGAGGGGTACGCGGACTAGGGCGGTGCGTCGTCGCCCCGCGCCCCGCTGAAAGCGGGGGGTGCCGCGCAACCCCCTGCTTTTTTTGGGGGGCGGGGAACCGCGCGAGCAACCCCCACGCACCCGCACCCGGCCGAGGACCCTCAGCACACCTTCTCGTCCCCCCGGATGACAGCGGCGGCTCCCTGTGGTGCCGGCTCGTCCACCCGTACCTTCCGCACCGCCCCCTTGAAGTCCGCCCCCACCGTCACCCGCAGCACCGGCCCGAGCCCCGGCACGGCCCGCAACTCGCTGCCCGGGAGCGCGGCGGCCAGGGAGCGGGCCGAGCGGTCCCAGCGCGGGTCGAAGGAGACGACCGTCCGCTTCAGGTCGCGGTGGGCGGCCGTCACCGGCCGGTGGTTCGTCGCGAAGCCCGTCGCCGCCAGCGCCGCGTCCATCCGCCGCGCCACCCCCGCCGTGGCCGTGCCGTTCTCCACCTGGACCCGGATCGTGGCCGGCGCCACCTCCACCGTCGCGGGCGGCGGCCCCTGCGGCTTCGGCGACGCCGCGGGCGCCGGCGCCGGTGCGGGGGCGAGCGGCTGGTCATCACGCAGGGACCGGAACAGCCGGTCGGACCCGGCCCGGTCCCACTTCAGCGTCGAGCCGATGCCTTTCACCGGGTAGGCCAGCTGCCCGATGGGAACCGTCGTGAACTCCGACGAGGACGGGGAGAAGCTGCGCATCGCCCGGCCGAGGTCCAGCAGCTCGTCCGTGCCGAACCCGGTGTCCGCCCGTACCGACCCCAGCACCGCCCGTGTCACGTCCCGGAACCGGATCGGGTTGAGCAGCACCCCGCTCGACGTCGCCCGCTCGATCAGCGCCGCCAGGAACCGCTGCTGCCGCTTCATCCGGCCCAGGTCGCTCGCCGCGTCGATGTGCCGGGCGCGGACGTACTGCAGGGCCTGGCCGCCGCCCAGGGTGTGGGTGCCGGGGGAGAGGTTCAGGCCGGTGTAGGAGTCCTTCAACGGCAGGGCGGTGCAGACCTGGACCCCGCCGAGCACGTCGACGGTCCGCATGAACGTGATGAAGTCGACCTCCAGGTAGTGGTCGATCTTCAGGTGGGTCATGTCCTCGACCGTGCGGACGGTGAGCTGCGGGCCGCCCTCCGCGTAGGCCGCGTTCAGCTTGATGGGGTGGGCCGGGTAGGTGCGGTGCGTCGTCTCGTCCACACGGGCCGGGATCTCGGCGTACGAGTCGCGTGGCAGGCTGACCACGGTGGCCCGCTCCCGGTCCGCCGAGATGTGCACGATCATGATCGTGTCGGTGCAGTGGCAGGGCGCCCCGCCCAGCCGGTACTTGCGCCGTTCCCGTTCGGTGATCTTGTCGCGGCCGTCGGTGCCGACCAGCAGGACGTTCATGCCGTGGCCGGCGGCGGGACGGTTCTTCATGTCCTTGAAGGGGTCGACCCGGGCGATGTCCGCGTCCAGGCCGGCCATCACCGAGTGTCCGATCCCGGCCGACGCCAGCACCACCACCGAGAGTGTGGTGACCGCCCGCATGGCCCAGCGCGGCCGCCGGGGCCTTGCGGGTCGTACCGGCGGCCGCGGGGTTTGACGGGTGGGCTGCGGTCTGCGCTGCGGCGGGGCGGGCCGGGCGGGGGACCGGGGCGGGCTGGCGGACAAAGGACACCTCCGGACGAGGCCGTACGTGGGATCCGTGAGCACGGTAGGCCGATACGACCTTCAGCCCGCGGTACCGTCGATGCGGCGCGCACCGGTGTCCCCCGTTCGCGGTAACGTGAGCCTCCTATGAACGCCAAGCCCGACGTGCGGCACCCCGCAGTCTCTGTGATCATGCCTGTCCTCGACGAGGAGCGGCATCTGCGTGGGGCCGTCCAAGCGATCCTCGCGCAGGAGTACGCCGGCGAGCTGGAGGTCGTCATCGCCCTCGGTCCGTCCAGGGACCGCACGGACGAGATCGCCGCCGCGCTCGTGGCCGAGGACCCGCGCGTGCACACCGTCCCGAACCCGACCGGGCGCACCCCGGCCGCGCTGAACGCCGCGATCAAGGCCTCCCGGCACCCGATCGTGGTCCGCGTCGACGGCCACGGCATGCTCTCGCCGAACTACATCGCCACCGCGGTGCGGCTCCTGGAGGAGACCGGCGCGATGAACGTCGGCGGCATCATGCACGCCGAGGGCGAGAACGACTGGGAGCACGCGGTCGCGGCGGCCATGACCTCGAGGATCGGCGTCGGGAACGCCGCCTTCCACACGGGTGGGCAGGCCGGTCCCGCCGACACGGTCTACCTGGGTGTCTTCCGGCGCGAGGCGCTGGAGCAACAGGGCGGCTACAACGAGGAGTTCATCCGCGCCCAGGACTGGGAGCTGAACTTCCGGATCCGTGAGGCCGGCGGCCTGATCTGGTTCTCGCCGGAGCTGAAGGTGTCGTACCGGCCGCGGCCGAGCGTGAAGGCGCTCGCCAAGCAGTACAAGGACTACGGCCGTTGGCGGCACGTCGTCGCCCGCTACCACGAGGGCTCCATCAACCTGCGCTACCTCGCCCCGCCGGTGGCGGTGTGCGCGATAGCCGCGGGGATCGTCGTCGGGGCGCTGGTCACCCCGTTCGGCCTCGTGATCCCGGGCGGCTATCTGGCGGCGATCGTCGCCGGGTCCCTCCCGGCCGGCAAGGGGCTCCCGCTGAAGGCACGGCTGCGGATTCCGGTCGCCCTCGCCACGATGCACATGTCGTGGGGGTACGGCTTCCTGACCAGCCCCCGGTCGCTGGCGAAGCGGGTCATCGCGTCCCGCAGGCCCGCGGTGCTCAGCTCCTCCGCCACGAACTGAGCACCGGCGGCCCGGACTTCACCAGGTGCAGTCCGGGCCGACGTGCCTGCACGGCCCTGGTGTCCTCGACCGACACCACGTCGGACACCTCCCCCCCCGCACACTGCTGCGCACCACCTTGTCCGCCCCGCCGCTCACACCTGCCACCACACCCGGAACTCCCGGGCTCCTGGACGTGGCGGCGGTGTCATGCGGCGGTTGAGGAGTCAGCTGTGCCTGCCTGTGCGGATCTGCGGGCTCCCGCTACCAGCGATAGGGCGCGTACACGTCCATGCACTGCTTGGTGTCCGAACCGTTGATCGCGTCGGTGTTGTCCGGCAGGTCACCGGCCTTCGGCGCGGCCTGCTTCGGGTACGCCGTCCCCTCCCGCCAGTCGGCGCCGACGACGAGCGTGACCCCTGACACATCGGTGGTCTGCTGGACCTGGCTCGTGGGGATGCCCAGCGCCTTGGCGACCGCCTGGGCGTCGCCCTCCAGGTCCGCGCTCGGGTACTGGACCACCGTCTTCTCCACCGACTCCGCGCCCCCCGAGGTGTCCGTCACCGCCCCGGTGTAGCCCTTGGCGGCCAGCTCCTGGGCGAGCGTCCGGGCCCGGCCGGGGACCGCGGCCTCGGTGGCGGTACCGGTGGCGTTGCGCACCTGCACGCCGAGACTGCCCGCGGGGACGGACGGCTCCTTGGCGGGCCGGCTGCTCGCCGTGGTCTTCTTCCCGCCCTTCTCGGCGCCGCCGTTCTTGTCGAACGCCACGTCGTCACGGAGCATCTGCCACATCTTGTCTGCGTTGGCGGTGTCCGGTACGAGGTGGTCCTTGTTCTGCGGGTCCTGGAGGTTCGGCATCGTGAGCGAGGTGATGCGGTCCGTCGGCACCGACTTGAGCTGCATGCCCAGGTCGTAGAGCTTCTTCGGGGTGCCTATCTCCTTGGAGACCGTCAGCGACTTGGTGGCCGCCTCGGCCAGGTCCATCAGCCTGCCGGTGTCGGTGAAGACGTTCTGCCCCTTCAGCGTCCGGATCATCGAGTTCAGGTACATGTGCTGGGCCTTGGCCCGCAGCGGGTCACTTCCCCAGGCGTGCCGGGTGCGCAGCCACTGCAGGGCCTTCTCGCCCTTCACCTTGTGCGTGCCGGCCGTCATCTTCAGCCCGGAGCCGCCGGGCACCGCGGCCGTCGGCCGGTCCCACACGTTCTGCTTCACACAGACGTCGACGCCGCCGACGGCGTCCGCCATGTTCACCACGCCCGCGAAGTCGATCGTGATCCAGTGGTCGATGTAGACCCCGGTGAGGTTCTCCCAGGTGGCCAGCGTGCAGCCGGCCCCGCCGCGGGCCAGCGACTCGTTGATGATGGTGTTGGCCGCCGGGTACACCTTGCCTGTCTTCGGGTCCGTGCACTTGGGTATGTCGACGCGGGTGTCCCGGGGGATGCTCACCATCGCCGCGCTCTTCCGGTCCGCCGACAGGTGGATCAGCATCTGCACGTCGCCGAGCGGCGGGCTGCCCCGGTCGTACTTGGCGCCGCCGAGCTTCACGTTCTCGTCGGAGTTACGGCTGTCGGAGCCGATCAGCAGGATGTTCAGCGGCGTCTGACCGGCCGCGTTGGCCGCCGTCTTGCGCGCCTTGGCGTCGCCGATGTCGCGCTCGCCCTTCTGGATGTTGCCGTTCAGGTGCTGGTAGTAGAGATAACCGGCGCCGGCCGTACCGAGGATCACCACCGAGAGCACGGTCGCCGACCAGCGCAGCACCCGCCGGCCGCGCTTTCCCCGGCCGCCGTTCGGGCCGCCCTCGCGGCGCCCGCCGCCGGTGCCGCCGGGCGCGCCCGGCGCCTTCGGCGCTCTGTGTGCCTTCGGTGCGAGGGACATCGTGTCCTCGACCGCAGGCACCTCCCCCCGCACATCGCTCTGCGTCAACGCCCTGCCCTCCCCACCCTGCGCCCTGCGCGCACAGGCCCGCCGCCACGCCCCCCGTCGGACGCCACACGGACCACACGGGGTCCGCCCCGCGCCCGGTTAGACGCGTGACGGACCCATAGGGTTACCTGCCAATTCGCTGTTACTTGGCGCACGTGCGACGTAACTCACCGTCGCGCCGACCTACTTGGCGCAGGTCACCTTGTCCGCAGTCGTCTTGCTGTCCACGTCCGGCGCCTTCGTCGGAGTGGTGAGGGAGGTCCCCGCCCCCTGGAAGTCCTTGCCCAGGGTCAGGGTGATCGCGGGCAGGCCCTGGGAGTTGACCACGCTCTTGCCGGGCTTCATGGCCGACCCGGACAGCCCCATGAGACTGGCCAGCTCACGCGCCTGGTCGGCCTGGTCGGGCGCGTACTCCAGGGTGGTCCTGCTGAGTTCGGCGTCCGCGTTGCCGGCGTTCTCCGACTTGAGGACGCCCTCCTGGTTCTGCAGCCAGCTGAGGGTCTCCTGGGCGCTGCCGGGCGGGGCCCCGCCGTTGAGGATCCGCACCCGCACCGCGGAGGCCGCGGACTTGCTGCCCTCCAGGCGGGCGGCGGCAGCGTCCTTGCTCGCCTGCGCCTGCTTCTTCTTGACGGCCGTGAAGGAGACGTCGTCCTTGATCGCCTGGAACACGGCGGGGGCCTTCGTCTCGTTGAGCACGACGGTCGCCTTCACCTTCTCCGCCGGGTTGTCCAGCACCGGGATGGTGGTGAAGGTCAGGTTCTTCGGGTTGAGCTTGCCTAGCTCCAGACCGAGGTCCTTCAGCTTGCCGATGCTGTCCAGCTGGGAGTCGACGGTGAGCGCCTTGGTGCCGACCTCGGCCAGCTTCAGCAGCTTGGTCGGGCTGGTGAGCGTCGAGTTGGAGCTGAGCTTGCGCATCAGGGCGCTCAGGAACTGCTGCTGGAGCTGGATCCGGCTCAGGTCGCCGCCGAAGCCGACCGAGTGCCGGGTGCGCACGAACGCCAGCGCGGTCTCGCCGGAGATGTTGTGGGTGCCCTTGGACAGCTTCAGGTGCGAGTCGGAGTCGTCGATGTTCTTGGCGAGACACACCTCGACCCCGCCGACCGCGTCGGTCAGCGTCTTGACCGCGTTGAAGTCGGCCACCATGAAGTTGTCGGCCTGGATGCCGGTCAGCTCGGTCACCGTGCGCACGGTGCAGCTGGCGGTACGGCCGTCCTGGCCGAGGCTGGTGTTGAACCGGACGTTCTCGGTGCCCGCGATGACCTTCTCGCTCCCGTCCGACTGCTTCGTCTGGCAGTCCGGCACGTCGACGATGAGGTCGCGCGGGATGCTCAACGCGGTGGCGTTCGAGCGGTCCTTGGAGATGTGCAGCAGGATCGTGGTGTCGGCGTGCCCGACGCTGCCGGCGTCGCCGTAGCCCTCGTTGCCCGAGCCCGTCCGCTTGTCGGTGCCGATGATCAGCAGGTTGATGGCCTTGTCCTTGCTGAAGCCACCGGTGCTCGCGCCGTCGTCGGAGACGGACGTGATGTTGTCGTTGAGGTGCTTGATGTAGAGGTAGCCGGCGGCCGAGGCGGCGACCAGCACGAAGGCCATCGTCCCGCCGGTCCACAGCAGGACCTTCTTGGCCTTCGACTTCTTCTTCACCGGCTGCCGCCGCGAGCGCCGCCCCGCCGGCGGCTCGGGCTCGGTACGCCGTCTGCGCTGCCCCGGGATCTCCGGTCCCGCGGTCCCCCGGGAGCCGCCCGCGCCGGCGCCCGGCGAGGCCGGCCTGCGCGGTCCGGGTACCGGCGACTGCGGTGCGGAAGGCGTCAGTCGCAGTTCGTATTCACCGGTGTTCGGATTGAGCACCCACTGGTCTGCGGGATCGATGTTGTCCGCCCGCCCACGGCCTTGCGCGTCCACGGTTGTCCGAATCCTCCGTCGGGGCCACGCGGCGCCTTCCCCCCACCAAGGCGCTCGGTCACGTTTCGCGGTGCGCGACCCCAGGACGGACCTCGCGGCCGGGTGCACCGGAGCGCTCACACTATCCGCCCAGTTCAGCGTCGAGTGACGCCAGTGACAAATTCGTCGTCCCTACAACCGGGCAATCCATCTCATTTAACTGACAATGAACGGCGCGGAAGTTCGCCGCCTTGGCGGGTGCTTTACTCGCACCTGTCCTCGGCGGCGGTGTTGCCGCGAAACGCGGACGCCGAGGAGTCCCCGGCGGAGGACGCGCTCTTCCTGACGACCTTCACCGGCCGGTCCGCCCGCAGCAGCGCGAACAGCGCGTCGGCCTTGCCCGCCACCAGCTGGTCGCGGTTGGAGTCGTACACATACGGCTCCCGCGGCACGGTGAGGAACTGCACCTGATCGGTCGGGACGTCGCGCAGCCCCCGGACCAGCTGGTACAGCCCGCGCAGACTGGCCAGCTCCGGGTCGGTGGTGAGCGCGGAGGTCGCCGCGTCCAGCAGCGGGTAGAGCTTCGCCGGATTCAGCAGTACGTCACTGGTCTGCACCTTGTTGACGAGCGCCCCGAGAAACTGCTGCTGGCGGTCCATCCGCGCGGTGTCGCTGCCGTCCCCGAGCGACTTGCGCACCCGGACGTACCCCAGCGCCTGTTCCCCGTCGAGGGTGACCCGCCCGGCGGGCAGCCGCAGCTTCGCCGCCTTGTCGTCGATCGGCTTCTTCAGGCACACCTGCACCCCGTCGATCGCGTCGACCATGTCCTTGAACCCGCTGAAGTCGACGACGACATGGTGATCGATCCGGATGCCCGTGAGCTTCTCGACGGTACGGATGGTGCAGGCCGAACCACCCGCCTCGAAGGCCGAGTTGAACAACGTGAACGAGGGCTCGGTGCGCCGCCCGTCCGCGCGCAGGCAGCCGGGCACGTGCACCATCAGGTCCCGGGGCAGCGAGACCGCGGTGGCGCTGCGCCGGTCGCGGGCGAGGTGCAGCAGGATGGTCGTGTCGGAGCGTTCGGTGCCCGAGTCCTTGCCGTAGCGGCCGTTGCCGTCCCCGGCGCGGGTGTCCGACCCGATGAGCAGGATGTTCTGCGCGCCCCGCACCAGTGCGGTGGGCCGCTCCCGCTCGTACCGGGCGAGCTCGGCCTCGGCCGCCTCGTCGGCGGTGATGTTGTGACTCAGCTTCGCGTACAGCGCCCAGCCGCCGCCGACGGCCCCGACGAGCACCACGCCGAGTCCGACCGACACCCCCCGCACCCAACGCCGACGCCGCCGCCGGGCAAGCCCGGACCCGGTGGCGGATGCCCCTACGACGTCGGTCACTCCTCCACAGTGCCCCGGGACGAGAGCCGAAGCCGGAGTAACTGGTCCACGCGGGTGAGCGGTTCCACCGAGGAGGCGGCCGGCCGCTGACGCCAGTGTCCGGTCCCGCTTTCTCGGGGGCGCGGGGAACTGCGCGAAGGGCCCCCACCCGGCCGCAGCCGAAGCGCCACCTCAGCGAGCGGAAGCCGTAACCCGTTCGCTCTCGATCCGCTTCGCGACCCCTTCCTCCCCGAGCTCCCCCAGATGCCGGCACAGCACCACCGACCCCCCCACCGCGAGCGGCGCGTACAACCCCGCGCTCAAGCCCTCCCACGTGTCGTACCCCAGCCCGGACAGCAACCTCGACCCCGGCCCGGTCAGATCCAGACCCGCCGCGTCCCCGAGCGCCCGCTCCACGACCTCGGCGCCACTCAGCTCCGCCCCCGCGACGATCAGCGCGGGCTCCTCCGGGTCCACCGGGGAGAACGGCACGAACCGGTCCCCCTGGCTCGGCACCTCGACGGCGTAGTCGACGAACCCCTCCGGAACCTGCGGGAACCGGCCGCCCAGTGGCCGCAGCGCGAGAGCGACCCGCTCCCCCCGGCACGCCCGCGCCGCCTCCAGCGAGTCCGGCCCGCTGACGACCACGTCGGCCGCCGCCGGCTCCCCGGCCACGTCGGCGATCGCGCCCACCGACGAACAGGCCAGCAGCCACACTGCCGTCTGCCAGTGCGCGGGCAGCAGCAGGGCGACCCGGTCGCCCGGCCCCGCCGCGAGATCGGTCTGCAACAGATTCGCCGTCTTCGCCACCCAATTGGCGAAGGTGGCCACGGACAATTCGACGCGCTCGCCCGTCGCGTCGTCGTAGAAGGTCACCAGGGGGCGTCCGGGATCCGCGGCGAGCGCGGAACGCAGCAGGTCGGCAGGGGTGCGATCGGTGGCGTTCACCCGCGCAAGCGTACGCCGCGCCCGGCGCCCGCACCGGCCGGCGGGGCCACCGGTTCGGCGTAGCGGTTCCCGACGGACCGTCAGTTCCCCGATGGGCACTTTCATCTGACCGTGTTCAAGATCGAGGACATGCGTGGATTCCTGACTTGCTCGATCGGCGTCACGTGCGCGGCGGCCCTCACCCTCCCGCCGGTCGTGCTGAACATGCCGTCCGCGGTCGCCGCCCCCGCGGACCGGGCCACGACGACCACCGCCCGCCCCGCCACCACGGTCCTGTCCGGCAGCACCCGGTCGCTGCCCCTCACCTCCCGCACCCGCGAGCGTGTCCTCGGCCAGGTCCCCGAACAGGGCCTCTACCGCACCGGCGTACGGCACTTCTCGCTCGTCGGCGTCCGCTGGGACGACCCGGGCACCGCACTGCGCGGCCAGGTCCAGGTCCGCACCCGGTCCGCGGCCACCGGCCGCTGGTCGGGCTGGCAGGACGTCGACACGCACAACGCCGACCACGGCGCCGACCCGGACACGGCGGAGGCCTCCTCCGGGCGGGTGCACGGTGCCACCGCGCCCCTGTGGGTGGGCGTCTCGGACGGAGTCGACGTACGCGTACGCGCCGAGGCCGGCCCCGGCCCCGGCGTCGGACGCGACCTGCTCCCGGCCGGCCTGCGCCTCGAACTCGTCGACCCCGGCGACGAGGCCCCGTCCGAGGGCCTGCCCGGTGACAGCCCGCGCACCGACACCGGGGTCGACTCGGCGGCCGCGGTCAACGCGGACCTCGTCTCCTTCGCCGCCACCGAGATCCCCGCGCTCAGCCGGGCGGACACCGAACGCGAATACCGCGAACTCGGCGGTGGCACCGCCCCGCTCGCGAAGCCGCACATCGGACCGCGCCCGAGGATCGTCACCCGCCGCGGCTGGGGCGCCGACGAGTCGCTGCGCGAGAAGGGGTTCGTCTACACGGGGAAGGTCAAGGCGGCCTTCGTCCACCACACCGACTCCGGCAACGGTTACCGCTGCTCCGACGCCCCGTCCGTCATCCGCAGTATCTACCGCTACCACGTCGTGAGCATGGGCTGGCGGGACATCGGCTACAACTTCCTCGTCGACAAGTGCGGAACCATCTACGAGGGCCGCGCCGGGGGAGCGGCGAAGGCCGTCAGGGGCGCCCACACCCTCGGGTTCAACAACAACAGCATGGGTATCGCGGTGATCGGCACCTTCGGTTCGCACAAGCCGCCCGCGGCCGCCGTGACCGGCATCGCCAAGCTCACGGCGTGGAAACTCGGGCTCTTCGGGGCCAATCCGAAGGGAAAGACATATCTGAAGTCCGGGGGTGGCAATCTCTACCCAAAGGGGAAGAACGTACGACTGAACGTGATCTCCGGCCACAGGGACGGGTACGCCACCGACTGCCCAGGCGCCAAGCTCTACGCCAAGCTCGGCTCGGCCCGCACCAGCTCAGCGCACCTTCAGGGGCGCTGAGTACGGGGCCGGCGGTCGACGCCGTCGGGGGCAGTCGGGGGAAAACCGCACAGCCATGCCGCGTGGCACCACGCGGCCGTCGAGGGCGCCGTCGCACGGTCTGCATACACTGGCCGGCCGACACAGAGTTCGGCCGGTCCCGGCAGGAAGCAGAGACGACAGGTGACAGAAGCGATCCTCCTGGTCGGCGGCAAAGGCACCCGGCTGCGCCCGCTCACGGTCAACACGCCCAAGCCGATGGTCCCGGCGGCCGGCGTGCCGTTCCTGACGCACCAACTGGCCAGAGCCAGAGCGGCGGGCGTGGAGCACATCGTCCTCGCGACGAGCTACCTGGCGGAGGTCTTCGAACCGTACTTCGGCGACGGCGCGGCACTCGGCCTGCACATCGAGTACGTCACCGAGGAGGAGCCCCTCGGCACCGGCGGCGCGATCCGCAACGTCGCCGCCCGCCTCCACTCCGGCCCCGACGACCCGGTCCTGATCTTCAACGGTGACATCCTGACGGGACTGGACATCCGCGCCCTGGTGGCCACGCACGAGTCGACGTCCGCCGACGTCTCCCTGCACCTCACGAAGGTGACGGACCCGCGCGCGTACGGCCTCGTCCCCACCGACGGGACCGGCAGGGTCCTCGCCTTCCTGGAGAAGCCGCAGACACCCGAGGAGATCGTCACCGACCAGATCAACGCGGGGGCGTACGTCTTCCGCCGTTCGGTCATCGACACGATCCCGGCGGGCCGCCCGGTGTCGGTGGAGCGGGAGACCTTCCCGGAGCTCCTGGCGGCCGGCGCCCACCTCCAGGGCATGGTCGACTCCACGTACTGGCTCGACCTCGGCACGCCCGCGGCCTTCGTCCGCGGCTCGGCGGACCTCGTCCTCGGCCGCGCCCCGTCCCCGGCGGTCCCCGGGCGCTGCGGCGACCGCCTCGTCCTCCCCACGGCCCGGGTCGCCGCGGACGCCAAGCTGACCGGCGGCACGGTGGTGGGCGAGGGCGCGTTCGTGGCGGCGGGCGCGCGGGTCTTCGGCTCGACGATCCTCCCGGGCGCCGTGATCGAACCCGGCGCCGTCATCACCGACTCCCTGATCGGCAACCGCGCCCGCGTCGGCGAACGCTCGATCCTCACCGGCACGGTGATCGGCGACGGCGCGGTCATCGGTGCCGACAACGAACTCCGCGACGGCGCGCGGGTGTGGTGCGACGCGATGATCCCGGCGGGAGCGGTGCGGTTCTCCTCGGACCGGTAGTCGTGCGGCGGGGTCCGGGGACACCGCCCACGGGAGCTGCGCCCCCGGACCCCTCATGCCTCATGGGGAAGTGGTTCCCCTGCGGGCGGGTGGGGGCTGGTCGCGCAGTTCCCCGCGCCCCTTACGGGGCGCCTCAGCCGCGGGGTGCTTGTCGGCGGACCCCGCAGTTCCCCGCGCCCCTTACGGGGCGCCTCAGTCGCGGGGTGCTTGTCGGCGGACCCCGCAGTTCCCCGCGCCCCTTACGGGGCGCCTCAGTCGCGGGGTGCTTGTCGGCGGACCCCGCAGTTCCCCGCGCCCCTTACGGGGCGCCTCAGTCGCGGGGTGCTTGTCGGCGGACCCCGCAGTTCCCCGCGCCCCTTACGGGGCGCCTCAGTCGCGGGGTGCTTGTCGGCGGACCCCGCAGTTCCCCGCGCCCCTTACGGGGCGCCTCAGTCGCGGGGCGCTTGTCGGCCGACCCAGCTCACAACCGGCCGATGTCCCCCTTCGGCATCCGCGGTGCCCGCCTCGCCGGCGTGTGCCCGCTCAGCAGGATCAGCCGGGCCGCCCGATGCCGCTGCCCCGCATACGGCTCCAGCAGCCGCAGCATCATCTCGTCGTCGGCATGCCGGTCCCCGGCCAGCGCGAACCCGACGATCCCCGGCAGGTGCAGGTCCCCGACCGTCACCGCGTCCGCCGCCCCATGACTGCGCTGCACGGTCTCCGCGGACGTCCACGGCCCCACCCCCGGCACCACCTCCAGCCGCGCCTGCGCCGCCTCCGCCGCCATCCCCATGGCCTCCTCCAGCCGCGCGGCGACCCGCACCGCCCGCAGGATCGTCGAGGCCCGCTTGTCGTCGACCCCGGCCTTGTGCCACTCCCAGGAAGGGATCAGCGCCCAGGTGCGCGGCGCCGGCATCACCCACATCGGCCGCTCGGCGACCCCCGCCGGGCCCGGCGCGCGCTCCCCGAACCTGCTTACCAGCAGCCGCCAGGCCCGGTACGCCTCGTCGGTGGTGACCTTCTGCTCCAGGACCGACGGGATCAACGACTCCAGCACCAGCCCGGTCCGCGTCAGCCGCAGCCCCGGCCGCCGGTGCCGGGCCGCCGCCACCACCCGGTGCCGGGGCACGAACGCGGACGGGTCGTCGGCGGCACCGAGCATCTCCGGCAACTGCTCCAGCAGCCACTCGGCCCCCGGCCCCCAGGCCTGCCCGCGCACCTCACCGCCGTACCCGGCGACCCGCAGCGTCCCCGGCCCGGCAGGCGTCAGACTCGCCCGCCACACCGACCCGTCCCGGCCGGCCCTGAACGTCGGATCCCCGGGCCCCCGCCGCAGCGGTCCCAGCACCAGCCCCAGATCAAGAACCCCGTCGGGCTTCCACACCCGAACCCGCCCCGCCGCGACGGCCTGCTTCGGAACACCACCGGCAGGCACGACGACCTGCCCACCCCGCACCGTCGTACGCGTGGGCCCAGAAGCAAACCGACCAGCCATCCAAGGAATCCTAGGCCTCAGGCGCCCCGTTTTCCGGGGGCGCGGGTAAATGCGCGATCAGCCACGCTCAAGCCGCACTCGACCACGAATCCGAACTCACCCGGACCGCAGGCGCAGAGCGGCTCACCGCACCTCGATGAAGTCCCCGGCCTCCCTCGGGGCCCTCTCCCGCGGAGCCTCCGCGGCCTTCCCCACCGCGACCGCTCCCATCGGATCCCACTCGGCCGACAGCGCGAGCGCGTCCCGCACCACGTCCCGGCAGAACATCGTCGACGACACCCACGCCGACCCGAGCTGCTCCCCGGCCAGCGCGACCAGCAGGTTCTGCACCGCGGCCCCCGCGGCGACCACGAACATCTCCCGTTCGGCCGCGTCCCGCCGTGCGTCCCCGTACGTGTGCGACCCGTCCATCACCAGACAGGGCACGACCAGGTACGGCGCGTTCCGCAGCACGTCCCCGCGCCGTACCCGCTTCGCGATGGACTCCTCCGACTTGCCGTCCCTCCTCAGGTCGGCGATCCACGCGTCCCGCATCGCGTCCAGCAGCCGCGTGCGCGCCCCGGCCGACTCCAGCAGCACGAACCGCCACGGCGTCGTGTGATGCGGTGCCGGCGCGGTCACGGCCGCGGCGACCGCCCGCCGCACCGCCCCGGGGTCGACGGGCTCGTCGGTGAACGCCCGCACCGTCCGCCGCAGCGTCACCGCCTCCCGGACCGCCTCGGACGTGCCGAGCCGGAACATGTCGGTGGCCGCGTCCCGGACCAGCACTCGCGCGCCGTCCCCGTCGTCGCCGGCGTCGGACACGACATGGGCCAGGCCCCGCACCACGGCGACCGGCATCCCGGTCGCCTTGCCCTTGACCAGGTCGCCCGCGGCGGCCAGTTCGTCGGCCGTGGCGACGACCGTCGCGACCAGCGGGTTGCCGTACGCGTCCACACCCCCGCGCAGGTCGTCCAGCACCTCCACGCCGGCGGCGCCGATGGTGACGTCCGTGAGCCCCGCGCGCCAGGGTCGCCCGAAGGTGTCCGTCACGACGACGCCGACGTTGACGCCCAGCGCGTCCCGCAGGCCCGCGCGGACGGCGCGGGCCGAGGCGTCGGGATCCTCGGGCAGCAACAGCACGGTCCCGGCAGGGGTGTTGGACGCGTCCACGCCCGCCGCGGCCATGACCAGGCCCTGCCGGTTCTCCACGATCCGCAGGGTCCCGCGCCGGGCCACCACCCGCACCGTCTCGGCGTCGATCGCCGCCTCCCGGTCGGGGGCCTGGACGATCCGTCCCTCGGCCTTGGAGACGATCTTGGAGGTGACGATCACCACGTCCCCGTCGGCCAGCCCCGGTTCGGCCGCGGCGATCAGCTTCGCCAGGTCGTCCCCCTGCTGGACCTCGGGGAGCCCGGGCAGTGCCCACACCCGGTACGCGGGCACCGCGTCGGCCGTGCCGGTCGTCCCGGCCGTGTCGATCGCGTCGGTCATGCCCCGCGCACCTCCTCGGCCAGCGCCAGCGCCTCGCGGGCCATCTGCGCGGCCGCGTCCAGGTCGGTCATCATCAGCGGTACGGCCCGGCAGCGGATGCCGGCCGCCTCCACGCGCGCGATGGTGCCCGCGTCCACGGAGTCGACGAGCCAGCCGTCCAGCAGCCCGGAGCCGTAGTGCTCGGCGACCGCCGCCGCCGTCGACTCCACGCCCACCGCCGCGAGCACCTTGTCGGCCATCCCGCGCACCGGCGCGTCCCCGACGATGGGGGAGAGGCCCACCACCGGCACGCCGGCGTCCGCGATGGCCTCCCGGATGCCGGGCACCGCGAGGATCGTGCCCACGGAGACCACCGGGTTGGACGGCGGGAAGAGGATCACGTCCGCCTCGGCGAGCGCCTCCAGGACGCCGGGCGCGGGCTTGGACTGCTCGGCGCCGACCGGGACGACCGCCTCGGCGGGGACGCCCGCCCGCAGCCGTACCCAGTACTCCTGGAAGTGCACGGCCTTGCGCTCGCCGTCGACCTCGACGGCGACGTGGGTCTCGACCCGGTCGTCGGTCATCGGGATCAGCTTCACGCCCGGCTTCCAGCGGTCGCACAGCGCCTCGGTGACCGCGCTCAGCGGATATCCGGCGCCCAGCATCTGGGTGCGCACGATGTGCGTCGCGAAGTCCCGGTCGCCGAGCCCGAACCAGTCCGGCCCCACCCCGTAGGCGGCGAGCTCCTCCTTGAGGTGGAAGGTCTCGTCGGCCCGCCCCCAGCCCTGCTCCTCGTTGATACCGCCACCGAGGGTGTACATCACCGTGTCGAGGTCCGGGCAGACCTTCAGCCCGAAGAGGTGGATGTCGTCCCCGGTGTTGCCGATGACGGTCACGTCGGCGTCCGGCACGGCCTGCTTGAGACCGCGCAGGAACCGGGCACCGCCGATGCCGCCTGCCAGAACCACAATGCGCATGCGCCAAGTCTTGCAGGCGGGTCCGACAACGCGTCACGCAGTCACGGGACGGGCCTCGCAGGCGGCGGCCGCGGTCGTGTGCATCGGCATCTCGGTCAGCCCCGGGTAGTAGACGTGCAGGCTCACCGCGGGCTCCAGCGCGTCGTTGACGACCTCGTGCGCGTACCCCGGCGCGAACACCCGCTGCGCGCCGGCGCCCAGCGCGCGCGTACCGCGCTCGGTGCGTTCGGTGAGCGCGCCCTCCAGCACGGTCAGCACGCCTGAGGAGCGGCCGTGGTCGTGCAGCCCGCTGCCCTGCCCGGGCACCCAGGACAGCAGCCACACCTCGTAGCCGGGGCCGGTGCGCAGCCGGTGGTACCAGCGGCTCGTCGCGTCGTACTGGACGAGGTGCTCCCACTGCGCGCGGTCGGCGGCGATCGCGCGGGCCAGGCCGGCGAACTCGGCCACGGTGACCGGGTGCTCGCGCGGGGGCTGCAGCAGGTGCGTGACTTCGAGGATGTCGCCGGCGATCTGGAGGTCGTTGTCGCTGTTCATGGGGGTGCGGTGGTTCCTCAGTGAGAAGGTCAGCGGGGAACGAAAAGCGAAGACCGAGTCCGGGGGACTCGGTCTGCAGCCGGAGCGGGAGCGGTCGGGGACGGCTACGGCTCAACAGCTGGAACAGCAACAGCTACAGCGAGCCCGGGCAGCACCGTGGGACCCGGCGGTGCGGGTCGAGGTGAGTGCCAAGTGCGCGAGCATGCCCACAAGGACATCGGTTCACACCCTCCGTGTCAACTCGAAGCCCGGTATGTGGGACACGGTTCACCTCATCCGGTCCATCTCGCTGCCGAAAGGTTTGCTCAGCGGGCACCCGGGACACATGGCGCACAACCGGGCGCGCGAGCCACTTCGGAACGCGATCGAACATCTGGGCGTCCTTCTCCGTACAAGCTCTGTATGGGGTCGGAGGCTCCGAGCGGGGCCTCGTCTGCATGTCAAGGTTTATGCCGATTTGAACACTTTCCGCACGGCCTTGGTTCCGCAGAGTGAATAACGGGCCCAATAGCAGATCTCGGCTTGACTCGCCCGGAGCAGCACACTTGTAATTTCACTCGTGTCGTTCAGCCGAAATCGGTAACGGCCGGACACGGGGACGTGAAAGACAGACGAGGGGCGCACATGACCGAGCTGGTGCAGCAACTGCTGGTCGACGACGCGGACGAGGAACTCGGCTGGCAGGAGCGCGCGCTGTGCGCCCAGACCGACCCCGAGTCCTTCTTCCCCGAGAAGGGCGGCTCCACCAGAGAGGCCAAGAAGGTCTGCCTCGCCTGCGAGGTGCGCTCCGAGTGCCTCGAGTACGCCCTCGCCAACGACGAACGGTTCGGTATCTGGGGCGGACTCTCCGAGCGGGAGCGCCGCCGCCTCAAGAAGGCCGCCGTCTGACCGGCGGTGGCTGCCGTCCGAGGCGGACGTCCACACGACGCACACATCCGAGCTGCGCGAACGGCCCGTCGCCCGTGGGTTGTCCACAGGGGGCGGGCCGTCGACATGCCCAGCCGATAGTGTGGGCGTTCGTCCGAGACGCCTCGCCGCCACCAGCGGGCGCAGGAGTCCACCGCAGTCCATCGAACCGGGGCCCGTACCTCGATGTCCGTGCACAGCCACACGGCAGCCGAAGCAGCCGCTGCCACAGCGGGGTTTGACCCGACCCGCCCGCCCGAGTTCCCGCGTCACGTGGTGACCGCGGTGCTCGTCTCCCACGACGGCGCCCGCTGGCTGCCCGACGCGCTCGCCGGGCTGCTCGGCCAGGAGCGCCCGGTCCAGTACGCCGTCGCGGCCGACACCGGCAGCGCGGACGACTCCGCCCAGCAGCTCACCGCCTCCCTCGGCGACGCGAACGTGCTGCACCTCGCCCGCCGCACCGGCTTCGGCCAGGCCGTGGAGGAGGCGAGCCGCACCGCGCCCGTCCTCACCCCGGACGACCTGCCGTACCTGAAGCGGCCCAGCGGCTGGGACCCGGTCACCCGCCAGTGGCGCGACGACGCCTACGACATGCCCGAGCTGCCCTACGGGGAGCCGGTCCAGTGGCTGTGGCTGCTGCACGACGACTGCGCCCCGGAACCCGAGGCCCTGGCCCAGCTGCTCCGCGTCGTCGACAACGAGCTGGAGCTGGGCCGCGACGACGTGGCGGTCGTCGGCCCCAAGCTGCGCGGCTGGTACGACCGGCGGCAGCTCCTGGAGGTCGGCGTCACCATCGCCAACTCCGGCCGCCGCTGGACCGGCCTGGACCGCCGTGAGCAGGACCAGGGCCAGCACGACCACGTGCGGCCCGTCCTGTCCGTCTCCACCGCCGGCATGCTGATCCGCCGCGACGTCTTCGAGGAGCTCGGCGGCTTCGACCGCCGGCTGCCGCTGATGCGCGACGACGTCGACCTGTGCTGGCGCGCGCACAACGCGGGACACCGCGTCCTGATCGCCCCCGAGGCCGTCGTACGGCATGCCGAGGCCGCCTCCCGCGAGCGCCGCACCGTCGACTGCGCCGGCCGCACCGCCACCTCCCCGCACAAGGTCGACAAGGCCGGCGCCATCTACACCCTGCTGGTCAACGCCCGTACGGCCGTGCTGCCCTGGATCCTGTTCCGCCTGGTCCTCGGCACCCTGCTGCGCACCGTCGCCTACCTCGTCGGTAAGGTCCCCGGACAGGCCCTCGACGAGATCCGCGGCCTCCTCGGCACCCTGCTGCGACCCGAGCGGATCATCGCCGGGCGGCGCAGGCGCGGCCGCTCCCAGCTCGACAAGGGCGAGCTGCGCCCCCTGTTCCCGCCGCCCGGCGCCACCGTCCGGGCCACCGTCGAACAGGTCGCGGGCAACCTCTTCGGCGCCGACGACGAGATCTCCGCGGCCGGCCGGCACGGCGGTGCGGTCGAGTCCGGGCCCGGCGGCGACGACGCCGACTTCCTGGAGATCGAGCAGTTCGCCCGGCTCAAGCGCATCGCCCGCAAACCGGGGCCTGTGCTTTTCCTGGTGCTGCTGCTGTTCTCGCTCGTCGCCTGCCGCGCCCTGCTCGGCTCCGGTGCCCTCGCGGGCGGCTCGCTGCTGCCCGCCCCGGCCGCCGCGAGCGAGCTGTGGTCGCGCTACCTGGACGCCTGGCACGCGGTCGGCGCCGGCGGCACCCCGGCCGCGCCGCCGTACCTCGCGATCATCGCCTCGTTCGCCTCACTGCTGTTCGGCTCGACCGGGCTCGCGGTCACCGTGCTCCTGGTCGCCTCGGTGCCCCTGGCCGGCTTCACCGCCTACTTCGCCTCCCGCCCGCTGGTCACCTCGCGCCTGCTGCGCGCCTGGGCGGCCATCGCCTACGCCTTCCTGCCCGCCGCCACCGGCGCCCTCGCGGGGGGCCGCATCGGCACCGCCGTCCTCGCCGTCCTGCTGCCGCTGATCGCCCGCGCGGGGATCGCGGCGAGCGGCCTCACGCACGCCTCCGGGGCCCGCGGCAGCTGGCGCGCCACCTGGGCGTACGCGCTGCTGCTGACCCTCACCACCGCGTTCACGCCGATCGTCTGGCCGATCGCCCTGGTCCTCGGCCTCGCCGTGCTCGCCGTGCGCCGCTCCGACCTGGTCGCCTCCGGCCTGCGGCTGCTGGCCCAGCTCGGCACGCCGCTGCTGGTCCTCGCCCCCTGGTCGCTGACCCTGCTGCCGTTCGGCTTCTTCCGGGAGGCCGGCCTGGAGTACGGCTCCTCGGCCGCCTCCGCCCTCGACCTGCTCGGCGCCAGCCCGGGCGGCCCCGGCACCGTCGACGGGCTGCTGCTCGTCGGCGTCGTCCTGGCCGCGCTCGCCGCCCTGCTGCGCTCCGAGCGCCAGTCGGCGATCCGCACCGCCTGGGCGATCGCCCTGGTCGGCCTGGTCTTCGCGGTCCTGTCCAACAAGTCCACCTGGGCCGGCCCCGCGACCCTCGTCTACGGCATCGCCATCCTGTCCGCCGCCGCCCTCGGCGCCGACGGGGCCCGCTCGCGGGTCGCCGAGCAGAGCTTCGGCTGGCGCCAGCCGGTCGCCGCCCTGATCGCCTTCGCCGCCGCCGCGGGCCCGCTGCTGCTCGCCGCCGGCTGGATGATCGCGGGCGCCGACGGCCCGGTCGAGCGCCGCGACCCCACCCAGGTGCCCGCCTTCGTCGCCGAGGACAGCTCCACCACCGACCAGGTCCGCACCCTTGTCCTGGACAGCGACAGCACCGCGCGGGTGACCTACATGCTGGTACGCGGCTCCGGCGCCCGCATGGGCGACGCCGAGGTGGCCGCCGCCGACGGCGAGAACGCCCAGCTCGACAAGGTCGTCGCCAACCTGGTCGCCGGCTCCGGAGCCGACCAGGCCGACCAGCTCGGCGGGTTCGCGGTGCGCTACGTCCTGGTCCACAAGGGCGCGCCGCGCGACATCACGCGCGTGCTCGACGCCACCCCCGGCCTGTCCCGGCTCAGCCAGCAGAACGGCGGCGCCCTGTGGCGCGTCGACCAGCAGGTCTCCCGCGCGACGATCGTGCCGGCGAACGGCTCCGGTACCGCCGTCTCCGTTGCGGCCGGCCCCGTCGACATCCACACCACCGTCCCGGCCGGCGCCGACGGCCGCGTCCTGCGCCTGGCGGACTCGGCCTCCCCGGACTGGACGGCCACCCTGGACGGCAAGCCGCTGACCCGCACCACCGTCGACGGCTGGGCCCAGGGCTTCGAACTCCCCTCCGGGGGCGGGAAGCTGGACGTCACCTACGACACGCCGTTCACCCACATCCTCTGGCTGTGGGTCCAGGGCGCGCTCGCCGTCGTCCTGGTCGTCCTCGCCCTGCCCGGCCGCCGCCGTGACGTCGACGACGACCTCCCCGAGGAGCAGCCGATCCCGGCCCAGGCCGTCGACGGCGAGGGCCGCCGCGCCCGCCGACTGCGCGCCCAGGCCGAGGCCGAGGAGGAGCTGCAGGAGACCCCGCAGACCCAGGAGTTCCAGGAGACCGCGGAGGGCACCGGCTTCCCGGCGACGGCCCCGGCGGACGAGAGCCGGGCCGCCGTCCCGCAGCAGCAGTCGTACGACGAGTGGGACCCGGCGTCCTATCCGCAGGCCGACGGCTACGACACCGGCTACGCCGACCAGTACCAGGGCGCCGGCACCGGCCAGTACCAGACCGGCGGCTACGACCAGCAGACCTACGACCCCTACCAGACCGGCCAGTACGACCCGTACGCCTACGGCGGCCAGCAGGGGCAGGCGGCGTACGACCCGACGTACCAGCAGGGTTACGACCCGGCCTACGACCCCGCCTACGACCCGGGCGCCCAGCACCAGCACGGCACCGGCGGCGAGCACCACGACGGGAGCCAGCAGTGAACCGCACCACCCTGTCCCTGCTCGCCGGTACGGCCGCCCTCGCGGCGGTCACCGGGTTCGCCGAGCTCAGCGCGCCGGCCGCCACCCCCGCGCACACCGCGGAGGCGGCCGCCCAGCTGCCGGTGGAGCGCTCCACGCTGCTGTGCCCGGCGCCCAGCCTGTCCGACATCGCGGAGACCTCGTACACGTCGTTCACGCCCGTCACCAAGGGCACCACGAGCGACGGCAAGGCCGGCCTCCAGGCCGCCACCGAGCAGTCGGCGGACGGGACGGGGAGCAGCGGCGGCAAGAAGAAGAAGGCCGCCAAGCCCGTCCTCAGCCCCAAGACGCCCGGCACGCCGGCCACCGGGGACGCCTCCGGCGCCGACGAGCCCGCCTACGTCGGCACCGCCGAGGGCAAGTACGCGCCCGGCTGGACGGTCCAGGAGACCACCGAGGTCGCCGCGGGCTCCGGGCGCGGCCTCCAGGGGGTCAACTGCACGGCGGCCGACACCGACTTCTGGTTCCCCGGCGCCAGCACCGCCGCGAGCCGCACCGACTACGTGCACCTCACCAACCCCGACGACAGCGCCGCCGTGGTCGACGTCGAGCTGTACGGCAAGGACGGCCAGCTCAAGTCCTCGGTGGGGGAGGGCATCACGGTCCCGCCGCACGCCGGCGAGCCGGTCCTGCTGTCCACGCTCACCGACGAGCGGCAGACCGACCTGACCGTCCACGTGAGCGTGCGCAGCGGCCGGGTCGGCGCGAGCGTGCAGGCCCTGGACGACAAGACCGGCGGCGACTGGCTGGCCGCCTCCGCCGACCCGTCCGGCAGCCTGGTGCTGCCCGGCATCCCCAAGGACGCCACCGACGTCCGGCTGATCGCCTTCACCACCGGCGACAACGACGCGGACCTGAAGGTGCGCCTCGCCTCCCCGGACGGCACGATCACCCCGGCCGGCAACGAGACACTGCACGTCAAGGCGGGCATGACCACCGCGACCGACCTCGGCGACGTCACGCGCGGCGAGGCGGGCTCGCTGATCCTCACCCCCTCCGACCAGTCCGTCCCGGTGGTGGCCGCGCTGCGCGTCACCCGCGGCAAGGGCAGCAACCAGGAGACCGCGTACATCCCGGCGACCGCCCCGGTCGGCACGCGCGCGACGTCCGCCGACAACAGCGGCAAGGGCACCACCCTCTCCCTGACCGCGCCCACCGCGACCGCTCAGGTCAAGGTCACGGCGTCGGCGGGCAGTGAGGGCGGCACGGCGGTGTCCAAGACGTTCACGATCAAGTCCGGCACCACCCAGAACGTCGACGCCCCGGTCCCGTCCGGGCTGAAGGGCACCTACGCCCTGACCGTGGAGACGGTCTCCGGCGGCCCGGTCTACGGCGCCCGCACCCTGGCGGCCACCGAGGGCGGGGTCCCCGGCTTCACGATCCAGACCCTCCCGGACGACCGCGGCACGGTGGCCGTGCCGGAGGCGGACCAGGACGTGGCGGTGCTGCAGAAGTAGGCGCGCGAAGGGGGACCGGGACGGCCGCGGGCGGCCGCCGGGGACTCAGTCCTCGCCGTAACGGGGGTCGACGGTCTCCGGGGTGAGGCCGAGCAGCTCGGCGACCTGCTCCACCACGACCTCGTGCACCAGCGCGGCCCGCTCGTCGCGCCCCTTGGTGCGGATCTCGACCGGCCGCCGGTAGACGACCACGCGCGCCCGGCGTCCCTCGCGCGCGGGAATGATGCCGCCCAGCGGCACCCCCTCGTCGTCCCAGCTCTCGCCGTGCCGGTCCTGCAGCCGGGGCACTTCGAGCACCAGGAAATCGATGTCGGCCAGCTGCGGCCAGCGCCGCTCCAGGCGATCCACGGAGTCCTGCACCAAGTCCGCGAACACGTCGGCGCGGCTCGCGGCCAGCGGCACCTGAGGTGGTGCGATCGGCCCGCGCATGCCCCGCCCGTGGCGGTCGCGTCGACGGGGCCCGGGGCCGGCGGCACGGGGCGGTACACGGTTGTCCATCACTGGTGAAGCGTAGTCCTCGCGGGCTCCGGCCGCGCCGCTCCTCGCACCGACACCGCCCGGGACGGCATGTCACAGGATGACCATTCCGGCCAAGGTTGGGCTCGTTTCCGTATCTCCACGAGACCGGCGAACTCAAGCCAATTGGCGGTGTTTGTACCGACTCGTGAACGAATGAGGTGCCGACCCTGACCCCCTACGATCCGTTCCACGCAGGTCAGCAGGGCGTGTCGGAAGGGGTGTGTGGGGCGTTTCACAGTACGACACGGTGGAGTGACCTGGGGGAGAGTCGTCGCGGCCCGCTCAAGAGTGCGGTACCGTCCAACGTCGTGAGCCCTGTACGTCGCTGTTCGCGAACCGCCTGCGGCCGACCCGCCGTCGCGACGCTGACGTACGTCTACGCCGACTCGACCGCGGTCCTCGGCCCGCTCGCCACCTACGCCGAACCCCACTGCTACGACCTGTGCGCCGAGCACTCCGAGCGCCTCACCGCGCCGCGCGGCTGGGAGGTCGTCCGGCTCCTCGACGGCTCGGCTCCCGCCCGTCCGAGCGGGGACGACCTGGAAGCGCTGGCGAACGCCGTGCGCGAGGCGGCCCGCCCCCAGGAGCGGGCGGCCGAGGCGGGCGGCGGCGGTCGCGGCGCGGACCCGATGGAGGTCGCCCGGCGCGGCCACCTGCGGGTACTGCGGTCACCGGACAACTGACACACGCGTTCAGGCCGCCGCTAGCCGTTAGCCGCTCGAGCGCATTTCGTGATGCGCACTGCTCGGCCTGCCCGCCCTCGTCGCCGTCCTTCCGCTGCTGACCGTCCTGATCCTGCTCGGCGGGGTCCGCATGTGCGCGGGCTCCGCGGGACCTGGGTCGCGGCCCTGGCGTGCGGAGTCGCCTTCGCCGCCCCGCCGCCCAGTGTTCGGCTGTCTCCGACCACGTCTCCAGGGACTGGCCGTGGCGAAGGCGAACCGGGTCTACGACTGGCCGCTCCTGGACGTCGTCAACCCGAAGGGCGAATCGGTCGGAGGAAATCTCTTCACCTGGCCGGTCGTCTCCACGGGTCGCACGCTCGCTGGTCCTGTTCGCCGGCGTCGCCACGCAGCCGTCCTGCGCGTGCACACGCGCGTGACCGTCGCGGAACGCGCGGCGACCGTACGCGAGTTGCGGCGCGCTGTCGCCACCGTGAGCTCGGAGCCCTCCAGATGAGCGCCGCCCACGCGTCGGGCCACTCGCCCGAGCTCCCGGCGGCCGCCAACAGTTCCCGCGGTGTGCTGGGCCGGATGCTGCCGGTGCTGGGCCGGATGCTGCCGTGCGCCGGGACGGGAGCGGGGACGGGGGCCGACTGCGGCCGACTTGGGCCGACCATGACCGACTGAGACCGTTCCGGATCCGGTCCGCACCGGATCACCGCAGATCACAGCCAGGTGTCCGTGACGGATCCGCTGGGGGAGCCGATGCCGGACCCGGATCCGGGACAGGTAGTTTGGGGCGACCAAAAGTAATCCAGGAGGGTTGGCCTGTGGCCGCTGCAGCTGATCTGTCACAGATCGTGAAGGCGTACGACGTACGCGGAGTGGTTCCGGATCAGTGGGACGAGACGCTCGCCGAACTGTTCGGTGCCGCGTTCGTCCAGGTGACCGGTGCCGCCGCGATCGTCGTGGGCCACGACATGCGGCCCTCCTCGCCCGGTCTGTCCCGCGCCTTCGCGCGCGGTGCGGCGGCCCGGGGCGTCGACGTCACCGAGATCGGCCTCTGCTCGACCGACCAGCTGTACTACGCCTCGGGCGCCCTCGGCCTGCCCGGCGCGATGTTCACGGCCTCGCACAACCCGGCGCAGTACAACGGCATCAAGATGTGCCGCGCGGGAGCCGCACCGGTCGGCCAGGACACGGGCCTGACGGAGATCCGGGAGCTGGCCGAGCGCTGGTCGCAGGAGGGCGCCCCCGAGCCGGCCGCCACGCCGGGAACCATCACCTCCCGCGAGACGTTGTCGGACTACGCGGCCCACCTGCGCTCACTCGTGGACCTGACCTCCGTCCGCCCGCTGAAGGTCGTGGTCGACGCGGGCAACGGCATGGGCGGCCACACGGTCCCGACGGTCTTCGAGGGCCTGCCGCTGACCCTGGTCCCGATGTACTTCGAGCTGGACGGCACCTTCCCGAACCACGAGGCCAACCCGCTCGACCCCGCCAACATCGTGGATCTCCAGGACCGCGTACGCGCCGAGTCGGCCGACCTCGGCCTGGCCTTCGACGGCGACGCGGACCGCTGCTTCGTCGTGGACGAGCGCGGCGAACCGGTCTCCCCCTCGGCGATCACGGCTCTGGTGGCCGCACGGGAGCTGGCGAGGAACGGCGGCAAGGGCACCGTCATCCACAACCTGATCACGTCCTGGACCGTCCCCGAGGTGGTCCGGGAGAACGGCGGCACCCCCGTCCGCACGCGCGTCGGCCACTCCTTCATCAAGGCCGAGATGGCGAGGTCCGGCGCGATCTTCGGCGGCGAGCACTCGGCCCACTACTACTTCAAGGACTTCTGGAACGCCGACACGGGCATGCTGGCGGCCCTGCACGTCCTCGCCGCCCTCGGCGGCCAGCCCGGCCCCCTCTCCGCCCTCGTCGCCCAGTACGACCGCTACACCGGCTCCGGCGAGATCAACTCCACGGTCGCCGACCAGCAGGCCAGCCTCGCCGCGATCCGCGCGGCCTACGGCGACCGCGACGACGTCACCCTCGACGACCTCGACGGCCTCACCGTCAGCGCCGCCGACTGGTGGTTCAACGTCCGCCCCTCCAACACGGAACCGCTGCTCCGCCTGAACGCGGAGGCAAGGGACGAGGCGACGATGACGAAGGTGCGCGACGAGGTACTGGCCATCATCAGGGCCTGACCCTGACTCCTCGCCACGACGCCGGACGGGTCCGGCGGAATCCCCTCGTCCCTTAGGCAGCACGTCCAGCGGCCGAAGGGACGGGGGGAACTGCGCGACCAGCCACAACGGCGCCGCAGTCCGCAGACGGCACATCGCCCCCCCATCGGCGTCCGGGCCCCCGGTGTCCCGGGCCCTCTCAACCGGCCGATTCCCCTCGCCCCGCCCTCGCTTCTCGATCGACCGAGTCGGGTGGTGTGCGGGCAAAGGTCTCGGGGGCAGGGGGCCGAGCCCCCTGGCCGGTCACCCCGGCCGACGGCCGTCCTCAGCCACGGCCAGCCCAACCCACCCCACCGGCGGTAACCTGACCGCACGCGAACATCCACTCCGAAGGGAACCCGCATGCCGCTCGAAGCCGGCCTCCTGGAGATCCTGGCCTGTCCGGCCTGCCACGCCGCCCTCAAGGAGCAGGACCCCGAGCTGATCTGCACCGGCCAGGACTGCGGCCTGGCGTACCCGGTCCGCGACGGCATCCCCGTGCTCCTCGTCGACGAGGCCCGCCGCCCGGCGTAGGCAGCGGGACCCCACAACCGCGAAACACCAGGACCCCGGCAACCGGAGGCCGCTCCATGCTCGACGAAACGCTGCTCGACACCCCGGAGGCCCTCGCGGACGCCGACCGCCGAGGTCTGCTGCGCGGTGCGGCCGAGGCGGGCGCCCGCGTCCGTACCGCCGCCCGGCACGCCACCGAGGCCGGTGTCCAGGAGCTGAAGCCGGACGGCCGCCCCCGCGCCGTCCTGATCGCGGGCCCCGGCGTCGCCGCCACCCACGCCGCCGACCTCCTCGGCACGCTGGCCGGCCCCGGCAGCCCCGTCACCCGGCTCGCGCCCACCGGCGTCGCCCCGGCCGCCGGCGCCCTGCGCTGGGAACTCCCCGGCTGGGCCGGCTCCGTCGACCTGCTGCTGATCGCCACCCCTGACGGCACCGAACCCAGCCTCTCCCTCCTCGCCGACCAGGCCTACCGACGCGGCTGCTCGGTCGCCGCCGTCGCCCCCGCCGACACCCCGCTCGCCGAGGCGGTGGCCGGCGCCCACGGCCTGTTCATGCCGATGGCGACGGCCCCGTACGACCACGGCGAGCCGCTCGCCGGCTCCTCCCCGGGCGTCCTGTGGGCGCTGCTCACCCCGCTGCTCGCGCTCCTCGACCGCGTCGGCCTGCTCGCCGCCCCGCCGGACGCCCTGGAGAAGGTCGCCGACCGCCTCGACCACATCGCCGAGCGCTGCGGTCCGGCCATCGTGACCTACAGCAATCCGGCCAAGACCCTCGCCGCGGAACTCGCCGACGCGCTCCCCGTGGTCTGGACCGAGGGCGAGTCGGCAGGCCCGGCCGGCCGCCGCTTCGCAGCCGCACTCGCCGAACTGGCCGGCCGCCCCGCCCTGGTCGCCGAGCTCCCCGAGGCCCTGGCCGCCCACACCGCCCTGCTCGCCGGGCCGCTCGCCGCCAGCGCCGACCCCGACGACTTCTTCCGCGACCGCGTGGAGGAGTCGCCCGCGCTGCACGCGCGCGTGGTGCTGCTCCGTGACCGCCCCATCGGCGGCCTCACCGCCGCACCCGCGGCCCGCGACCTCGCCCTCAGTCACGACACCGCCATCAGCGAGCTGGAACCCGAGGCGGGCGACGAGCTGGAGACCCTGGCGGAACTGATCGCCGTCACGGATTTCGCCGCCGTTTACCTGGCGCTCGCTTCGGGGGCCTGAAGTGGACACCGGCACCTGACCCGCCGTACGAAAGACGGCCTGAGGGCCGTACCGAGGGCGAACCGGTGGGCGAACACACGGTGAACAGGTGAGCCGTGCCGCGCCACGCCGTTGCCCACGCCTGCCGCCCGCCCGCCCCGCCCGCAGAGAGAAACCGCAGAGAGACGTCATGGACCTCCTCGACAACACCGTCCGCCCCTACGCCTGGGGTTCCCCGACCGCCATCCCGCAGTTGCTCGGGGTCGAGCCGAGCGGTGAACCGCAGGCGGAGATGTGGATGGGCGCTCACCCGGGCGCCCCCTCGCGCACCGCGCGCGGCACGCTCGTCGAGGTCATCGACGCGGACCCGAAGGCCGAACTCGGCGATGAGGCGGTGGCCAGGTTCGGTCCGCGGCTGCCCTTCCTGCTCAAGATCCTCGCCGCCGGCGCCCCGCTCTCCCTCCAGGTGCACCCCGACCTGGAGCAGGCCAGGGAGGGCTACGAGGACGAGGAGCGGCGCGGCATCCCGGTCGACGCCCCGGACCGCAACTACAAGGACGCCAACCACAAGCCCGAACTGATCTGCGCGCTCACCGAGTTCGACGGCCTGTGCGGCTTCCGCGCGCCGGAGCGGACGGCCGAACTCCTCGACGGCCTCGGCGTGGACTCCCTCAAGCCGTACGTCGACCTGCTGCGCGCCCACCCCGAGGAAGCGGCCCTGCGCGAGGTCCTCACCGCGATCCTGACCGCCGACCGCGAGGAGATGGCCCGCACTGTCGCCGAGGCCACGGCCGCCTGCACTCGCCTGGGCGGCGAGTACCTGCCCTACGCCGACATCGCCCACCACTACCCGGGCGACCCCGGCGTGATCGCCGCCATGCTCCTCAACCACGTCCGTCTGCAGCCCGGCGAGGCCCTCTTCCTCGGCGCCGGCATCCCGCACGCCTACCTCAACGGTCTCGGCGTCGAGATCATGGCCAACTCCGACAACGTCCTGCGCTGCGGGCTGACCCCCAAGCACATCGACGTCCCCGAACTCCTGCGCATCGTCCGCTTCGAGGCGGGCGACGCCGGCGTCCTGCGTCCCGAGGCGGCCCCGGACGGCGAGGAGGTCTACGAGACGCCGATCGACGAGTTCCGGCTCTCCCGGTACGTCCTGCCCGAGGGCACCGTGGCCCACGACCTGACCCTGCCCACCCCGCAGATCCTGCTCTGCACGGCCGGTGCGGTGCGCGTCGGCGAGTACGACCTGGCCCCCGGCCGTTCCGTGTTCGTCCCGGCGGCCGAGAAGGCGGAGGTGTCGGGCGCGGGCACGGTGTTCCGGGCCACGGTCGTCGTCTGAGGGGGGCCGTATCTCCCGTCACGGGGGCTGCAAGAATGGCCCACCGGCAAAGCACGGGCAAAGACGGGTCCCGGCGGCGACGAGAACCGGCGAAGACGAGAACGAGAAGGGGCAACGCGAACTCATGAGCGCGTCAGGCGGCACCAGGGCGATCGTGGCGGCACTCGGCGCCAACCTCGCGATCGCGGCATCGAAGTTCGTCGCGTTCGCGTTCAGCGGCTCCTCGTCGATGCTCGCCGAGGGCGTCCACTCGCTCGCCGACTCCGGCAACCAGTTCCTGCTGCTCATCGGCGGCAAGAAGGCCCAGCGCGAGGCGACCCCGCAACACCCCTTCGGCTACGGCCGCGAGCGGTACATCTACGCCTTCCTCGTCTCCATCGTGCTCTTCTCCGTCGGCGGCATGTTCGCCATCTACGAGGGCTACGAGAAGGTCAGCCACCCGCACGAGGTCGAACACTGGTACTGGCCGGTGGGCGTCCTCGTCTTCGCGGTCATCGCCGAGGGCTTCTCCTTCAGGACGGCCATCAAGGAATCCAACGAACTGCGCGGCAAGCTGTCCTGGTCGCAGTTCATCCGCCGCGCCAAGGCCCCCGAACTGCCCGTCGTCCTCCTGGAGGACTTCGGCGCGCTCATCGGCCTGGTCCTCGCCCTCGGCGGCGTCGGCCTCGCCGTACTCACCGGCGACGGCGTCTGGGACGGCATCGGCACCGTCTGCATCGGTGTCCTGCTCGTCCTGATCGCCCTCGTCCTGGCCGCCGAGACCAAGTCCCTCCTGCTCGGCGAGGCCGCCGGCGCCGAGGAGGTCAGGAAGATCGAGGCCGCGGTCGTCGACGGCGACACCGTCACCGGCATCATCCACATGCGCACGCTCCACCTCGGCCCCGAGGAACTCCTCGTCGCCGCCAAGATCGCAGTGCAGCACGACGACACGGCCGCCGAGGTCGCCAGGGCCATCAACGCCGCCGAGGCCCGCATCCGCACCGCGGTCCCCATCGCCCGCGTGATCTACCTGGAACCCGACATCTACAGCGAGGCGGAAGCCGCCAAGGGTGCCGACCCGGAAGCCACCCCGGGCGGCCCGACCCCCCACCCCGCCGGCCACTGACCCCCTCGAACGGCGTGATCTGTTCGGAGGCGGACTGGGGGCGGCCCGCTCCTCCGGTGTAGCTTGGGACGGAGCCAGACGTCGCTGCTGATGGCGGTCGGGCGGTCCCAGGCGGACCGTCCGAGGGAGAGAGGGCCTCCGACGGACTGCGCTGCGCGTACGCGGGCATGCCTGTGTCCTCTTCTCGGGCACCCTGTGTCCGCCGCCGCGCAGACCAGCCGTACCCACCCTCGACCCAACCCGAGGAGCAGCTCGCAATGACGACTGTCGACAACCGACAGGACTTCAAGGTCGCCGACCTCTCCCTGGCCGACTTCGGCCGCAAGGAGATCACCCTCGCCGAGCACGAGATGCCCGGCCTGATGGCGATCCGCAAGGAGTACGCCCAGACCCAGCCGCTGGCCGGCGCCCGCGTCACCGGCTCCCTGCACATGACCGTGCAGACCGCCGTCCTGATCGAGACCCTGGTCGCCCTGGGCGCGCGGGTCCGCTGGGCGTCCTGCAACATCTTCTCCACCCAGGACCACGCGGCCGCCGCCATCGCCGTCGGCCCGAACGGCACGCCCGACAACCCGCAGGGCATCCCGGTCTTCGCCTGGAAGGGCGAGACCCTGGAGGAGTACTGGTGGTGCACCGAGCAGGCCCTGACCTGGCCGGACAGCCCCACCGGCGGCCCCAACATGATCCTCGACGACGGCGGTGACGCCACCCTCCTCGTCCACAAGGGCGTCGAGTACGAGAAGGACGGCAAGGTCCCCTCGGTCGACACCGCCGAGTCCGACGAGCACCGCGTCGTCCTCGAACTCCTGCACCGCACCATCACGGACGGCTCGCAGAAGTGGACCCAGCTCGCCTCCGAGATCCGCGGCGTGACCGAGGAGACCACGACCGGCGTCCACCGCCTGTACGAGATGCAGCGCGACGGCGTCCTCCTGTTCCCGGCGATCAACGTCAACGACGCCGTCACCAAGTCGAAGTTCGACAACAAGTACGGCTGCCGCCACTCGCTGATCGACGGCATCAACCGCGCCACCGACGTCCTGATCGGCGGCAAGACCGCGGTCGTCTGCGGCTACGGCGACGTGGGCAAGGGCTGCGCGGAGTCCCTGCGCGGACAGGGCGCCCGCGTGATCGTCACCGAGATCGACCCGATCTGCGCCCTGCAGGCCGCGATGGACGGCTACCAGGTCACGACCCTCGACGAGGTCATCGACAAGGCCGACATCTTCGTCACCACGACCGGCAACAAGGACATCATCATGGCCTCGGACATGGCCAAGATGAAGCACCAGGCCATCGTCGGCAACATCGGCCACTTCGACAACGAGATCGACATGGCCGGCCTCGCCAAGATCCCCGGCATCGTCAAGGACGAGGTCAAGCCGCAGGTCCACACCTGGAAGTTCCCCGACGGCAAGGTGATCATCGTCCTCTCCGAGGGCCGCCTGCTGAACCTGGGCAACGCCACCGGCCACCCCTCGTTCGTGATGTCCAACTCCTTCGCGGACCAGACCCTGGCCCAGATCGAGCTGTTCACCAAGCCCGACGAGTACCCGGTCGGCGTCTACACGCTGCCCAAGCACCTCGACGAGAAGGTCGCCCGCCTGCACCTGGACGCGCTCGGCGTGAAGCTCACGACGCTGCGCCCCGAGCAGGCCTCGTACATCGGCGTGAAGGTCGAGGGTCCGTACAAGTCGGACCACTACCGCTACTGAGTCCGAGTCCCGCCCACCGGGAGCGCGCACCCGTGCACTGACGCGCTCTCCCGGCGGCGGGTCCTCCGGTCCGCCGAGACAGGCCCCCGCACCCCCGTGCCGGGGGCCTGCCCCTTTGGCCCGCCCTGGCCCGCCGACCGCCCGCGCGGCCGTACCGCGGGTCCGAGCGCCGGACCCACGCCCCGTCAAGCCCCAGGACCCCCATGCCCCGCGGCCGCTATTCGCTCCACGATCCGCACGATCACACCCCCCTCGGCGAAGAACACTTCCAGTGCGCCCCCGGCCCCTCCGGCTGGCGTTATGTCTCCCAAGTGACCACCCCCTCCGGTGACCACAGCGGCTCCGTCGATCTCGCCCTCGACGACCTCGGCCGCCCCATCCGCCTGGAACTCCACGCCGGGGGCTGGCAGGTCCGTGGCGCCGCCCTCGACGGCGTCACCTGGGTCCGCACGGACCCCACCGGCGCCCACGCCACCGAAGGCAATGTGCGCGCCCACGCCTTCACCGGCACGTCCCCCGCGTTCCTCGTCGCCACCGCCCGTCTCCTGCGCCTCACCCCCTCCGCCGCCGCGACCCGCGTACGCCTCGTGGCCTTCACGGCCCCGGTCCTCGCCCCGCGCACCGTGGACCAGTCCTGGGCCCTGCTGAAAAGAGAAGCACACGCCACTGACAACGGCCCGCTGACCGTGGACGAATACCAGGTCACAGCCCTGGACACCGGCGAACAGCACCCTGTTCACCTCGCCGGCGACGTGGTTCTGGCGGCCCCCGGAATCGAGTTGGAGGACCTGCGGTCACCGCCGACGTTCTTCACCGACCCCGCGGACTGAGCTGCGGATCCGACGGGCGGGGCCACGCCTAGGCCGGCGGCGCGAACCCGGTGGCCGGCCGCTCGGCCGCCGCCGCGGGAGGAGCCACGGGCCCGGCCGGCGGCTGCGGGACAGGCACGGCAGGCATGGGCATGGGAATGGGCATGTGTGCGGGTGCGGGTGCGGGTGCGTGGGCCGGGGGCGAAAGGGGTGCCGGGGGCGCGTACGCGTTCGGGGCACCGGCGGACGGAGCAGCTTGGCCGGCGAAGGCCCGCCGGGTTTCCCGGGCCTGTCGCTCCTGCACCACCGCCGCCAGATACGCGGCCGGCGGAATGTCCGTCGGAGCCGGGGCACCCGTCCGCGTCGCGAGATCCCCCGCGAGCTGCGCGGCCATCGACCACGAGACCTGCGGATCGAGCTGCTGCATCCGCGTCAGGTACTGCCGGACGGCGAGCCACAGCGCATCGGGAACGGCCGACAGGTCCAGCTCGGCGAAACGACCCGCCAGCCAGGGCGGAGGCGGCGGAACGAAGCGGGTCTGCCCGACGGGCACCCGCTCCCGCACCACCAGGGTCCCCGCGAACACGTCCCCGAGCCGCCGTCCACGAGCCGAGACCAGCGAGGCGATACACGCGACGACCCCGAACGTCGCCAGGATCTCGACCACGCCGAGAGCGCCCCGCACCAGCGCATGCCGGAACCGGATGGGCCCGCCGTCATCCCGCACGACCCGCAGCCCGCACGCCAACTTCCCGAGCGAACGCCCGTGGCTCAGCGTCTCCACCGCGATCGGCGCGCCGACCAGCACCAGCAGAAAGGCCGCGATCGCCAGGGCGACCTGCGCCGCGTCGTCCAGCGAGGCCGTGGCCGCCGCCAGACCGATCGACACACCGATGTACACGGTGAAGGCCACGAGCAGGTCGAGCATCACGGCGAGTGCCCTGCTGGGCAGCCTCGCGGGACGCAGTTCGAGCGCCACCGCCTCGCCCGTCACCAGCTCACTCACGCCCGCCGCCTTCCCCTGGTCCGCCCTGTACAGCACAAGTCTGCCAAGCTGAGGGCGCATCTCGCCGCAGTACGACAAGCTGACAGCTGCGACATTGCTACGACAGGCAGTCGACGACCAGCCGAGGAGCAGGCAGACCCGATGGACCTCGACGTCTTCGTCTCCGCACACCGAGCCGAGTGGGACCGCCTCGACGCGCTCCTCCGCCGCCAGCGACGCCTCAACGGAGCAGAGGCCGACGAACTCGTCGCGCTCTACCAGCGCACCGCCACCCACCTTTCCCTGATCCAGTCCAGCGCCCCCGATCCACAGCTCACCGGACGCCTCAGCCAGCTCGTGGCACGCGCGCGCAGTGCCGTGACAGGCACCCGCCGCGCGTCCTGGCGCGATGTCGCCCGATTCCTCGGACAGGGATTCCCGGCCGCCGTCTACCGCTCCCGCCACTGGTGGGTGCCCACCGCGCTCATATCCACGGCCATCGCGATCCTTCTGGGCTGGTGGATCGGCACCCACCCGGACGTGCAGTCGACCATCGCGGCCCCCAGCCAGCTCCGCGAGCTGACCCGCCCCGGCGGCGAGTACGAGACCTACTACTCCAGCCACCCCGCCGCCTCCTTCGCGGCCCAGGTGTGGACCAACAACGCCAGGGCCGCCGCGATGTGTCTGGTCCTGGGCGTCTTTCTCGGTCTCCCCGTCCTCTGGATCCTCTTCGAGAACATGCTGAACCTGGCCGTCGGCTTCGGCCTGATGTCCTCGGCCGGCCGCCTCGACACCTTCCTGGGCCTGGTCCTCCCGCACGGGCTGCTGGAACTCACTGCGGTCTTCGTGGCCGCGGGCACCGGACTCCGCCTCGGCTGGACCCTTATAGACCCAGGCCCACGCAGTCGCCGTACGGCCCTGGCCGAAGAAGGACGCGCCGCCGTGGCCATGGCGATCGGGCTGGCGCTCGTCCTGTTCGTCTCCGGCGCCATCGAAGGCTTCGTCACCCCGTCCGGCCTGCCGACCTGGGCGCGCATCAGCATCGGAGTGGTGGCCGAGCTGGCCTTCCTGGCCTACGTCTTCGTCGTCGGTGGCCGCGCCGCCCGGGCCGGTGAGACAGGTGACCTCGAAGAGGCCGAGCGCAGCGCGCTCGTTCCTACGGCCGCCTGATGTGCGGAGACCTCCCGTGAGCTGCTAGTCTCCTCTTCGCCCCGGAAGACCCGTTGACACGGGTGGGATGGGGAGGTAGATTCAAACAGTTGCCTAGAACTGGACAGGTTCAGGGCCGATCGTTAGAATCGATCTTGCTTCACAACGGAGAGTTCTCTCCGAGACATTGAAGCCACCTCCGATTTACTCAGAAATGAGTGGCCGGTCAGACCGGCCAGGAACTTCTGATAAAGTCGGAATCGCCGAAAGAGAGCCGAAAGGCAATCGATAAGGCAAAGGCCCTCCAACGGCCACCGGAAACGAATTCCGACCGGGAACGGAACGGAAAACGGATCTGGTAAGGTTGGAAACACCGAAGGGAAGCCCGGAGGAAAGCCCGAGAGGGTGAGTACAAAGGAAGCGACCGTTCCTTGAGAACTCAACAGCGTGCCAAAAGTCAACGCCAGATATGTTGATACCCCGTCTCCGGCCGTCATGGTCGGGGCGTGGTTCCTTTGAAGAATACACAGCGAGGACGCTGTGAACGGTCGGATCATTCCTCCGACTGTTCCGCTCTCGTGGTGTCGACCCGATTACGGGTAAACATTCACGGAGAGTTTGATCCTGGCTCAGGACGAACGCTGGCGGCGTGCTTAACACATGCAAGTCGAACGATGAACCACTTCGGTGGGGATTAGTGGCGAACGGGTGAGTAACACGTGGGCAATCTGCCCTTCACTCTGGGACAAGCCCTGGAAACGGGGTCTAATACCGGATATGAGCCTGGGAGGCATCTCCTGGGTTGTAAAGCTCCGGCGGTGAAGGATGAGCCCGCGGCCTATCAGCTTGTTGGTGAGGTAATGGCTCACCAAGGCGACGACGGGTAGCCGGCCTGAGAGGGCGACCGGCCACACTGGGACTGAGACACGGCCCAGACTCCTACGGGAGGCAGCAGTGGGGAATATTGCACAATGGGCGAAAGCCTGATGCAGCGACGCCGCGTGAGGGATGACGGCCTTCGGGTTGTAAACCTCTTTCAGCAGGGAAGAAGCGAGAGTGACGGTACCTGCAGAAGAAGCGCCGGCTAACTACGTGCCAGCAGCCGCGGTAATACGTAGGGCGCAAGCGTTGTCCGGAATTATTGGGCGTAAAGAGCTCGTAGGCGGCTTGTCACGTCGATTGTGAAAGCCCGAGGCTTAACCTCGGGTCTGCAGTCGATACGGGCTAGCTAGAGTGTGGTAGGGGAGATCGGAATTCCTGGTGTAGCGGTGAAATGCGCAGATATCAGGAGGAACACCGGTGGCGAAGGCGGATCTCTGGGCCATTACTGACGCTGAGGAGCGAAAGCGTGGGGAGCGAACAGGATTAGATACCCTGGTAGTCCACGCCGTAAACGGTGGGAACTAGGTGTTGGCGACATTCCACGTCGTCGGTGCCGCAGCTAACGCATTAAGTTCCCCGCCTGGGGAGTACGGCCGCAAGGCTAAAACTCAAAGGAATTGACGGGGGCCCGCACAAGCGGCGGAGCATGTGGCTTAATTCGACGCAACGCGAAGAACCTTACCAAGGCTTGACATACACCGGAAACGTCTGGAGACAGGCGCCCCCTTGTGGTCGGTGTACAGGTGGTGCATGGCTGTCGTCAGCTCGTGTCGTGAGATGTTGGGTTAAGTCCCGCAACGAGCGCAACCCTTGTCCCGTGTTGCCAGCAGGCCCTTGTGGTGCTGGGGACTCACGGGAGACCGCCGGGGTCAACTCGGAGGAAGGTGGGGACGACGTCAAGTCATCATGCCCCTTATGTCTTGGGCTGCACACGTGCTACAATGGCCGGTACAATGAGCTGCGATACCGTGAGGTGGAGCGAATCTCAAAAAGCCGGTCTCAGTTCGGATTGGGGTCTGCAACTCGACCCCATGAAGTCGGAGTCGCTAGTAATCGCAGATCAGCATTGCTGCGGTGAATACGTTCCCGGGCCTTGTACACACCGCCCGTCACGTCACGAAAGTCGGTAACACCCGAAGCCGGTGGCCCAACCCCTTGTGGGAGGGAGCTGTCGAAGGTGGGACTGGCGATTGGGACGAAGTCGTAACAAGGTAGCCGTACCGGAAGGTGCGGCTGGATCACCTCCTTTCTAAGGAGCATCTAGCTGCCGCGAGGCAGCCAGAGCCACTACGTCGGCAGATGTCCGACGGTGGTCAGCTCATGGGTGGAACGTTGACTACTCGGCCAGGTTTTCGGGTCGGAGGCTGCTAGTACTGCTCGTCAGAGCGTGGAACGCATGATCTCCGGACGGGAGTTGGCCGGGCACGCTGTTGGGTGTCTGAGGGAATGATCTTCCTTCAGTCGCCGGCCCCGGTGAAGCATCGCGTAAGCGGTGTGTGACGGGTGGCTGGTCGTTGTTTGAGAACTGCACAGTGGACGCGAGCATCTGTGGCCAAGTTTTTAAGGGCGCACGGTGGATGCCTTGGCACCAGGAACCGATGAAGGACGTGGGAGGCCGCGATAGTCCCCGGGGAGTCGTCAACCAGGCTTTGATCCGGGGGTTTCCGAATGGGGAAACCCGGCAGTCGTCATGGGCTGTCACCCGCTGCTGAACTCATAGGCAGTGTGGAGGGAACGAGGGGAAGTGAAACATCTCAGTACCCTCAGGAAGAGAAAACAACCGTGATTCCGGGAGTAGTGGCGAGCGAAACCGGATGAGGCCAAACCGTATGCGTGTGAGACCCGGCAGGGGTTGCGTATACGGGGTTGTGGGATCTCTCTTTTGCAGTCTGCCGGCTGTGAGACGAGTCAGAAACCGTTGATGTAGGCGAAGGACATGCGAAAGGTCCGGCGTAGAGGGTAAGACCCCCGTAGCTGAAACATTGACGGCTCGTTTGAGAGACACCCAAGTAGCACGGGGCCCGAGAAATCCCGTGTGAATCTGGCGGGACCACCCGCTAAGCCTAAATATTCCCTGGTGACCGATAGCGGATAGTACCGTGAGGGAATGGTGAAAAGTACCCCGGGAGGGGAGTGAAATAGTACCTGAAACCGTGTGCCTACAAGCCGTGGGAGCATCCTTGTGGTGTGACTGCGTGCCTTTTGAAGAATGAGCCTGCGAGTTTGCGGTGTGTTGCGAGGTTAACCCGTGTGGGGTAGCCGTAGCGAAAGCGAGTCCGAATAGGGCGTTGGAGTAGCACGCTCAAGACCCGAAGCGGAGTGATCTAGCCATGGGCAGGTTGAAGCGGAGGTAAGACTTCGTGGAGGACCGAACCCACCAGGGTTGAAAACCTGGGGGATGACCTGTGGTTAGGGGTGAAAGGCCAATCAAACTCCGTGATAGCTGGTTCTCCCCGAAATGCATTTAGGTGCAGCGTCGTGTGTTTCTTGCCGGAGGTAGAGCACTGGATAGGCGATGGGCCCTACCGGGTTACTGACCTTAGCCAAACTCCGAATGCCGGTAAGTGAGAGCGCGGCAGTGAGACTGTGGGGGATAAGCTCCATGGTCGAGAGGGAAACAGCCCAGAGCATCGACTAAGGCCCCTAAGCGTACGCTAAGTGGGAAAGGATGTGGAGTCGCAGAGACAACCAGGAGGTTGGCTTAGAAGCAGCCACCCTTGAAAGAGTGCGTAATAGCTCACTGGTCTAGTGATTCCGCGCCGACAATGTAGCGGGGCTCAAGCGTACCGCCGAAGTCGTGTCATTCCAGAATATAGGGCCAACGCCTTCTGGGATGGGTAGGGGAGCGTCGTCTGCCGGGTGAAGCAGCACCGGAAGGTAGTTGTGGACGGTTGACGAGTGAGAATGCAGGCATGAGTAGCGATTCACACGTGGGAAACGTGTGCGCCGATTGACTAAGGGTTCCTGGGTCAAGCTGATCTGCCCAGGGTAAGTCGGGACCTAAGGCGAGGCCGACAGGCGTAGTCGATGGATAACCGGTTGATATTCCGGTACCCGCTGTGAAGCGTCAAACATCGAACCGAGCGATGCTAAGTCCGTGAAGCCGCCCTGATCTCTTCGGAGTTGAGGGGAGTGGTGGAGCCGACGGACCAGACTTGTAGTAGGTGAGTGATGGGGTGACGCAGGAAGGTAGTCCAGCCCGGGCGGTGGTTGTCCCGGGGTAAGGGTGTAGGCCGTGCGGTAGGTAAATCCGTCGCACATCAAGGCTGAGACCTGATGCCGAGCCGATTGTGGTGAAGTGGATGATCCTATGCTGTCGAGAAAAGCCTCTAGCGAGTTTCATGGCGGCCCGTACCCTAAACCGACTCAGGTGGTCAGGTAGAGAATACCGAGGCGTTCGGGTGAACTATGGTTAAGGAACTCGGCAAAATGCCCCCGTAACTTCGGGAGAAGGGGGGCCACGCTTGGTGAGAGGACTTGCTCCTCGAGCTGGGGGTGGCCGCAGAGACCAGCGAGAAGCGACTGTTTACTAAAAACACAGGTCCGTGCGAAGCCGTAAGGCGATGTATACGGACTGACGCCTGCCCGGTGCTGGAACGTTAAGGGGACCGGTTAGCTCACTTTCGGGTGGGCGAAGCTGAGAACTTAAGCGCCAGTAAACGGCGGTGGTAACTATAACCATCCTAAGGTAGCGAAATTCCTTGTCGGGTAAGTTCCGACCTGCACGAATGGCGTAACGACTTCTCGACTGTCTCAACCATAGGCCCGGTGAAATTGCACTACGAGTAAAGATGCTCGTTTCGCGCAGCAGGACGGAAAGACCCCGGGACCTTTACTACAGTTTGATATTGGTGTTCGGTTCGGCTTGTGTAGGATAGCTGGGAGACTTTGAAGCGGCCACGCCAGTGGTTGTGGAGTCGTCGTTGAAATACCAGTCTGGTCGTGCTGGATGTCTAACCTGGGTCCGTGATCCGGATCAGGGACAGTGTCTGATGGGTAGTTTAACTGGGGCGGTTGCCTCCTAAAGAGTAACGGAGGCGCCCAAAGGTTCCCTCAGCCTGGTTGGCAATCAGGTGTTGAGTGTAAGTGCACAAGGGAGCTTGACTGTGAGACCGACGGGTCGAGCAGGGACGAAAGTCGGGACTAGTGATCCGGCGGTGGCTTGTGGAAGCGCCGTCGCTCAACGGATAAAAGGTACCCCGGGGATAACAGGCTGATCTTCCCCAAGAGTCCATATCGACGGGATGGTTTGGCACCTCGATGTCGGCTCGTCGCATCCTGGGGCTGGAGTCGGTCCCAAGGGTTGGGCTGTTCGCCCATTAAAGCGGTACGCGAGCTGGGTTTAGAACGTCGTGAGACAGTTCGGTCCCTATCCGCTGTGCGCGTAGGAGTCTTGAGAAGGGCTGTCCCTAGTACGAGAGGACCGGGACGGACGAACCTCTGGTGTGCCAGTTGTTCTGCCAAGGGCATGGCTGGTTGGCTACGTTCGGGAGGGATAACCGCTGAAAGCATCTAAGCGGGAAGCCTGCTTCGAGATGAGGACTCCCACCCACTTGATGGGGTAAGGCTCCCAGTAGACGACTGGGTTGATAGGCCGGATCTGGAAGCCAGGTAACTGGTGGAGGTGACCGGTACTAATAGGCCGAGGGCTTGTCCTCAGTTGCTCGCGTCCACTGTGTTAGTTCTGAGGCAACGACCGTGTCTTTTTCCGGTCTAACTTCATAGTGTTTCGGTGGTCATAGCGTGAGGGAAACGCCCGGTTACATTCCGAACCCGGAAGCTAAGCCTCACAGCGCCGATGGTACTGCAGGGGGGACCCTGTGGGAGAGTAGGACACCGCCGAACAAATATTGGAAAGAGCCCCACACCTCACGGTGTGGGGCTCTTTTGCGTTTAAGGAATGGCCGGAGCCGACTGCGGCTCCGGCCATTCGAGTATCAGAGCCGGCCCGCCGCTTTCAATGCCAGATACGCATCTGCCAACGCGGGAGCGAGGTCGTCAGGCGTCGCGTCCACGACCGTCACGCCATGTCGGCGGAGTTGTTCTGCGGTCCGGTGCCGTTCGCTCTGGGCCTGTGCGGCCGCCGCTGCCTCGTACACCGCGTCGGCGTCACCACGAGCCGTCGCCATGCGGGCGATGTGCGGGTCGGCCACGGAAGCGAGGAGAACCGTGTGTCGTTGGGTGAGTTGGGAGAGCACGGGAAGCAGACCCTGTTCGACCGGAGCGGTGTCCAACGTCGTGAGGAGGACGATCAGGGACCGCCGTGGAGCCGTGCGGAGTGCCGTGGCGGTGAGGCCGCGGGCATCCGTTTCGACGAGCTCGGGCTCCAGCGTGGCCATCGCGTTGACCAGGGAGGGGAGGACGTCGCCTGCGGCGCGGCCCTGGACCAGAGCGCGGACCCTGCGGTCGTAGGCGAGGAGATCCACCCGGTCGCCCGCGCGCGAGGCGAGGGCGGCGAGGAGGAGGGCCGCGTCCATGGAGGCGTCCAGGCGGGGCGCGTCGCCGACTCGGCCGGCGGAGGTGCGTCCGGTGTCGAGTACGAGAAGGATGTGCCGGTCACGCTCAGGACGCCAGGTGCGTACCGCGACCGCCGATTGCCTGGCCGTTGCCCGCCAGTCGATGGAGCGGGTGTCGTCACCGGGAACGTACTCGCGAAGGCTGTCGAATTCTGTGCCCTCGCCGCGGGTCAGCACGCTGGTGCGGCCGTCGAGCTCACGCAATCGGGCGAGTTTCGACGGCAGATGCTTGCGGCTGGTGAACGGGGGCAGAACCCGTACGGTCCAGGGCACCTGGTGGCCGCCCTGGCGGGAGAACAGGCCGAGGGGGCCGTAGGAGCGGACAGTGACGCGGTCCGCCTGGCGGTCGCCGCGGCGGGTCGGGCGCAGGCGGGTCGTGACACGCCGGCGTTCGCCCGGGGGGACGGTCAGCTGGTGGCGCGAGGCCTCGACCTCGGTGCCGGACTGCCAACTGCTCGGCGGCCAGCCGTCCCTGAGCCGGGCCCGGAGTGGTCGCCGGGACGGGTTGGTCACCGTCAGAGTGACGTCCGCCGTCTCGCCCAGGCGGGCGGACGTGTCGCCGGAGCGGGTGAGCACGAGGCGTCGTACCGGAGCGGCAAGGGCGAAGTCGCAGGCGCAGGCCAGAGCCAGTGTGCCGTCGACGGCGAGGATGCCCGTCCAGCTCGGTCCCCAGATGCCGATCGGGATCGATCCGATGGCCGCGACGAGGGCGGCGCGTCCGGTGAGGGGCATCAGCGGGGGACCGGGACGTGGGCGAGGATCGCGTTGATGACGGAGTCGGCGGTCACGCCTTCCATCTCGGCCTCGGGGCGGAGTTGGACGCGGTGGCGGAGGGTGGGCAGGGCGAGGGCCTTGACGTCGTCGGGGATGACGTAGTCGCGGCCGGTCAGCCAGGCCCAGGCGCGTGAGGTGGCCAGGAGGGCGGTGGCGCCGCGCGGGGAGACGCCGAGGGTGAGGGACGGCGACTCGCGGGTCGCGCGGCAGATGTCGACCACGTACGCGGTGATCTCGGGGGAGACGTTCGTCTTGGCGACCGCGGCTCGGGCGGCTTCGAGGTCGGCGGGGCCTGCCACGGGGCGCACGCCGGCGGCGCGCAGGTCGCGCGGGTTGAAGCCCTCGGCGTGGCGGGTCAGGACGTCGATCTCGTCCTGGCGGGAAGGGAGAGGGATCGTCAGCTTGAGGAGGAAGCGGTCGAGCTGGGCTTCGGGGAGGGGATACGTGCCCTCGTACTCGACGGGGTTCTGGGTCGCGGCGACCAGGAAGGGATCGGGAAGGAGACGCGGGACGCCGTCGACGGTGACCTGACGTTCCTCCATGGCTTCGAGGAGGGACGACTGGGTCTTGGGCGGAGTGCGGTTGATTTCGTCCGCGAGGAGCAGGTTGGTGAAGACCGGGCCGGGCTGGAAGGAGAACTCGGCGGTACGGGTGTCGTAGACGAGGGAACCCGTGACGTCGCTCGGCATGAGGTCGGGGGTGAACTGGACGCGTTTGGTCTCCAGTTCGAGCGCGGATGCGAGGGCGCGGACGAGCAACGTTTTGGCGACTCCGGGGACTCCTTCGAGGAGAACGTGTCCGCGGCAGAGGAGCGCGACGACGAGGCCGGTCACGGCGGGGTCCTGGCCGACCACGGCTTTGGCGATCTCCGCGCGCAGGGCCTCCAGGGAGGCCCGGGCGTCGGCCGGGTTCCCGGTGTTCCCGGCGTTGTCAGTGGTCGGGTCCATCATGGACGGCGTACCTCTCTTTCGAGGGCGTCGAGCTGGTCGGTGAGGGTGATGAGGGCCGCGTCGTCGGCGGGCGGCGGTCCGAAGAGCAGGGCCTGCAGGGTCCGTCCGTCGCCGTGCAGGTGCGCGGAGAGGGCGGGGAGCAGGGCCTCGGGCGCGTGTGCCTGGGAGACGGGGACGCCTACGAGGGGGGCGAGACGGGTGCGGACGGTGGAGCGAAGAGCGGCGGCCGCGCGGTCGCGGGCGCTGGCCTTGCGGTAGAGGCGGGCGCGGCCTTCGACGGTCTCGGAGGCGCGGATCGCCACGGGGAGTTTCTCGGGCACCAGGGGGCCGAGCCGGCGTGCCCGCCAGAGGGCGGCGACTGCGGCGGCGATGAAGAGCTGGAGCGTGCCCCAGAGCCAGCCGGAGGGCAGCAGGTCGAACAGGGATTTCTGGTCGCCGGTGCCGGTGGCCGTGGCGTCGGAGAGCGAGGGGAGGTACCAGACGAGATGGGGGCGGGAGCCGAGGAGCTGGAGGGCGAGCGAGGCGTTGCCCTGCTTGTCGAGACGGTCGTTGAGCAGGATGTCGGGCGCGCCGAGGACGACGGTGTCTCCGTTTCCGGAGGCCGCGGGGATGCGGAGGAGCGTGGCCAGGCGCTGGCTGGGGTAGCAGGTGTTCGCGTCGAGGTGGGTGGTGGTGTAGCGGATGCCACCGGTGTCGGCGCTGCCCGCCCGCCGGGCCGCGGTCAGTGTGCAGTGCGGGTTGAGCGTGGAGCGGTCGCTGTTGGCGGGGTCGGCGGTGACGCCGGGGGCGAGCCGTTCGACCGACGTGCTGCCGGCCGCGACCAGCACGGTGCGGCCGCCCGACCGGGCCGTCGATCCCTGCAGCAGGGACTGCTGGTGCGGGGTCAGCAGGTCGGGGACGGCGACGAGGAGGGTGGTGTCGGGGCCGGTCGCGGCGCGGGCCTCGGCCAGGGTGGTGACCACACGGGTGTCCACGCCCCGGTCGGCGAGGAGTTCGGCGACGGCGCGGCTGCCGTAGGGATCGGCGGAGCGTGGGTCGAGGTCGCCGTGCCGGGTGTCGGAGCGGATCACGGCGATGGCCACGGCTCCGGCGAGGACGAGCACCAGGGCGAGGACGATGCCCCGGCTGCGGGTCCACACCTGGCGGGTGGTGGGCGTGGTGGAGGTGGCCGGGAAGGCTACGCCGGTGGTCATTCGGCGGCCCCCTGGCGGGCGTTGTGGGCCGGGTTGTGGGCGCTGCTGGAGCTGTTGGCGCTGCCCGTGAGGACCGGCTTGGTGCGTTCGAGGTCGTGGTCGAGTTCGGCGATGCGGTCGTACGACGCCTGGGTCGCCCGGCGGCCGCCGTACGTCACGTCGTCGAACTCCCGGGCGGCGGCGCGCAGCCGGTCGGTGTGGGCGGGCAGGGCGCGGCCCGCTTCGGCGGCGGCCTCGTCGGCGGTACGGCCGGGGCGGACATCGAGCAGGGCGCGTTCCTCCAGGGCGCGGACGACGGCGCGCATGCGTTCCTGGAGGGCCTGGTTCCAGTGGCCCTGGGCGGCGTGTGCCTCCGCGGCCGCGCGGTGTTCGGCGGCGCTGCGGGGGCGGTCGTCGAACAGGGTGGCGGCGGAGACGGGCCGGCGGCGGGGGGTGCCCAGGCGCCACCACAGGGCACCCACGACGGCGATGACGGCCAGGACCACGACGACCAGGCCCAGTGCGCCTCCGGGCGTCGCGGACGCGGCGGCGGAGAGCAGGCGGTCGACCCAGTCCAGGACGGCGTTCAGGGCGCGCTGGAACAGCCCCGGGTCGTTCTCGTGGTACATCCGCTTGGACAGTTCACGCCGTGCCGCCTCCCGTGCCGGGTCGCGCGGGATGGTCACGGGTGGTTGGCCGTCCGAGCCGGTCAGCGCCCACAGCGCCGTGTGCCGGGCTCGCGACAGGCCTCGTACGGCCTCGTCGGCGGCGCGCGGCAGGGCTGCGGGCACCGCTGCGAGGACTCCCCCCGTCAGGCTCACCGCATCAGCTCCCCGGGACGGTGCCGGGGGTGCCGGCGCCGTAGTTCTCGACGCCTGCGGCGCGGGCCAGTTCGAGGTCGAGGGCCTCGCGGCGGATGCGCTGGTCGATGTAGAGGAGCACGGTGACGCCCGCGTTGATCGGGAAGGTGAGCATGGAGCCGATCACCGAACCGATGCCGCCGATGACGAGGAACGTCCAGCCGTAGTTGTTGTTGGTGCTCTCCAGGAAGCCGGTCAGGCCGTTGCCGCCGGCGTAGGCCCCGATCAGGGTGAAGGGGATCACGGCGAGCGACGAGACGATGTTGGCGATGATCGAGGCGAGGAACTGGATGCCGAAGACCCGCCACCAGGAGCCGCGGACGAGTTTGGTGGAGCGGCCCAGGGACTTGGTGATGCCCTGCTTCTCCAGCATCAGGGCGGGCGAGGCCAGCGAGAAGCGGACCATCAGCCACACGGTGACGACGGCACCGGCGAGGATGCCGAGGACGAGCAGGGCGGCGATGGCGCCGCCCGGGCCGCCGGCGAGCGCGACGACGATGCCGGGCAGTGCGCCGACGAGCAGGACGCCGACCGCGATGAGCCCGGTCAGGAGGATGAGGCCGAACAGCTTGAAGACCTGCGGGCGGGCGTCGCGCCAGGCCTCGCCGATGGTGACGGACTTGCCGAGCACGGCGCGGCTGGTGACGGTCGTCAGCAGGGCTGTCGCGATGATGGTGCCGACCAGGGTGATCAGCAGGACCGCGCCCGAGCTGATCACGACCTCGCCGGCGGCGCGGCTGATCTCCGTGAGGGAGGCGCTCGGGTCGTTGAGAGCGTCGGTGGTCTGGGTGTCGTTCAGGACGAGGCCCTGGAGGAGGATCACCGCGACCTCGGTGATGACGGCGACGGTCAGCGAGATGCCGAGGACCGTGCGCCAGTAGGTGCGCATGGTGGAGACGGCGCCGTCGAGGATCTCGCCGACGCCGAGCGGGCGCAGCGGGATCACGCCGGGCTTGGCGGCGGGCGGGGGACCGCCCCAGCCGCCGCCCCAGGCTCCGTAGCCCCCGGGAGGGCCGTAGCCACCGGGGCCGCCGTATCCGCCGGGGCCTCCGTAGCCTCCGTAACCGCCGCCGGGGGGCTGGCCGCCCCAGCCGGGGCCCGGGGGTGGGGGCGGCGGTGCCTGGCCCGGTGCCGGGGCGCCGGTGGGCGTGGACCACTGGCCGGGCGGCGGCTGTTCCGTGGACCACTGCGAGCCGGAGCCCTGTGGATCCGTGGCCGGCTGATCGGTGGGCGGCTGATCGGTGGGCGGTTGGACAGGCCCTGCGGGGACGGGGCGGTCGGCAGGGGCGGACGCGCCGGGTTCCCGCCCGTCGGACGGGGCGGATCCGGGCGAGGCCCAGCCCGGAGTGTCGTTCATCGAAGCTCCTTCACGGTGCCCGTCCGCGAGCGCGGTGGCAGGTTGGCTGCCATCGTGCCATGGGGTGGGCGCCCAGTGACCGGCCGCGGTAGAGGCTGCGCACCTTCAATTGTCCGCCGGATACGGGGCAGACTGAGCGCATGGCTGATCAGTACGCGCAAACCGGCGAGGACAAGCGGCCGACGGGAATGCCAGTGATCCGGTGGGAGGAGCCGCCCGAAGGTCCCGTGGTGGTCCTTCTCGACCAGACCAGACTGCCGGTGGAGGAGGTCGAGCTGGTGTGCACGGACGCGTCGGCGCTGGTCGAGGCGATCCGTTCGCTCGCGGTGCGCGGTGCGCCAGTGCTCGGGATAGCGGGGGCGTACGGCGTGGCGCTCGCCGCCGCGCGGGGTTTCGACGTGGACGAGGCCGCCTCGGCGCTGTCGAGCGCCCGGCCGACGGCCGTGAACCTGTCGGCCGGGGTGCGCAGGGCCGCGTCGGCGTACCGGTCCGCCCTGGCCGAGAGCGGGGACGGCGGGGCGGCGGCCGCGGCGGCGCTGGACGCGGCGCGGGCGCTGCACCGGGAGGATGCCGAGGCCAGCGCCCGGATGGCCGGGCACGGGCTGGCGCTCCTGGAGGAGCTGCTGCCCGGCGGAGGGCACCGGATCCTCACCCACTGCAACACCGGTTCGCTGGTGTCCGGCGGAGAGGGCACGGCGTTCGCGGTGGCCCTCAGGGCGCACCGGGCGGGGCGGCTGCGGCGGCTCTGGGTGGACGAAACGCGTCCGTTGCTGCAAGGCGCTCGCCTGACGGCATACGAGGCGGCTCGCAGCGGCATGGCGTACACCTTGCTCACCGACAACGCGGCCGGTTCGCTGTTCGCGGCGGGGGAGGTGGACGCGGTGCTGGTCGGAGCGGACCGGATCGCGGCCGACGGATCGGTGGCGAACAAGGTGGGGAGTTATCCGCTCGCGGTGCTCGCGCGGTACCACCATGTGCCGTTCATCGTGGTGGCGCCGTTGACGACGGTGGATCCGGAGACACCGGACGGGGCCTCCATCGAGGTCGAACAGCGCCCCGGATACGAGGTGACCGAGCTCACAGCACCGCAGGTGCCGGTGACGGGACCGGGAGGCGGGATACCGGTGGCCCCCCTGGGGACCCAGGCGTACAACCCGGCGTTCGACGTGACGCCGCCCGAGTTGGTGACGGCGATCGTCACCGAGGAGGGCGTCGTTTCGCCCGTGACGGCTGAGGCTCTCGCGGAGCTGTGCGCCAGGTCACGCCAGGTAACGATTTAGCCAATGGATGACGTCGGCTCGACCGACGGGACCGGCCCCTCCGCCTGCGGTGATTCGCAGGCCAAGGGGCCGTGACATCCAACGGCTACATCAACGAGCGTCGGACTCGGACCGATCGGCTCCCAGCTCCCGGATCCGAGCCGGCTGCCGAGGCAGGTGGTCGAGCTGTCCCACCGCGGCGCTCACCTCCGGGTCCAGGGCTTCAGCGTAGATGTCCGTCGTCGTGGCGATCCGGCTGTGTCGCAGAATCGCCTTCACGATCCGGGGGTGGACTGTGAGATGCACCAGGAGCGTGCCGCGGATTTCCGCAGCCCCTTCGGGTTCGTCCTGCTGAGTCCCTCATCCTTGATCACCCGCGGCATGGTCAAGCCGGCTGCGCTCCGCTCCGCCGGGCGCATGAGCCGAGCACGGCACATCATGGCCCCGGTCGGAACAGAGCCTGCGGCGGGGGATCGGCCGGCACCGGATGGAGGGGCACCGTTCCCGGCCGCGAGTCCGTAGAGGGCGTGCGTGGGGGCAGCGTCGGCACATCTGTGTGGACGATGGGCGCGAGGTTCCCCGGCAGAGCAGTTCTCCTTCCGTCTCGGTTGACAGCAGAGCGCGGCTGCGCGGCTGAGCTCGGACAGTTGCGGTAGCGCGATCGGTAACCTCGGCACGGTCACTGGGCGGGCGAGCTGACATGCACCGCTGGCATCGACGTCGGCGGACGGGGGCAGACAGTGACGCTCCAGTACGACTAAGGTCACTGGCCGGTGACCCTGGTCACCTGCGCAACCTTCACCGTTATGAGAATGGGATGATGTCGTTTATGAAGGGACGAGTCCTTGTCGTCGACGACGACAGCGCACTGGCCGAGATGCTCGGCATCGTGCTGCGTGGTGAAGGTTTTGAGCCGTCTTTCGTAGCCGACGGCGACAAGGCGCTGGCCGCTTTCCGTGAGACCAAGCCCGACCTGGTGCTCCTGGACCTGATGCTGCCCGGTCGGGACGGTATCGAGGTGTGCCGCCTGATCAGGGCGGAGTCCGGGGTGCCGATCGTGATGCTCACGGCCAAGAGCGACACCGTCGACGTGGTCGTGGGCCTGGAGTCGGGCGCGGACGACTACATCGTGAAGCCGTTCAAGCCGAAGGAGCTGGTCGCCCGGATCCGGGCCCGGCTGCGGAGGTCGGAGGAGCCGGCGCCGGAACAGCTCGCCATAGGTGACCTGGTCATCGACGTGGCCGGGCACTCGGTGAAGCGGGACGGGCAGTCGATCGCGCTGACCCCGCTGGAGTTCGACCTGCTGGTCGCGCTCGCCCGCAAGCCGTGGCAGGTGTTCACGCGGGAGGTGCTCCTGGAACAGGTCTGGGGCTACCGGCACGCGGCGGACACCCGCCTTGTCAATGTTCACGTCCAGCGGCTGCGCTCCAAGGTCGAGAAGGACCCGGAGCGGCCGGAGATCGTGGTGACCGTGCGTGGTGTCGGGTACAAGGCGGGACCGAGCTGACATGTCCGGTGACAGTGCCGCTTCGGCCCCCGGCCGGTCCGGGGACCGTCCGGAGCGGCCTGTCGGCGGGAAGCGGTTCGGTACGCGCTGGCGGCCGCTCTTCGAGGGCGGACTGCTCCAGGGCGGGGTTCAGGGCAGTCCGGTGCTGCGCCTGTTCGTGCGCTGGGTGCGGCGGCCGCTGCTGCCGGTCATGCGGCTGTGGCGGCGCAACATCCAGCTCAAGGTCGTCGTCACGACCCTGCTGATGTCGCTGGGTGTCGTCCTGCTGCTCGGTTTCGTCGTCATCGGTCAGGTGCGCAACGGCCTGCTGGACGCCAAGGTGAAGGCCTCGCAGAGCCAGGCCACCGGTGGTTTCGCGGTGGCCAAGCAGAAGGCCGACGAAGCAGCGACCGGCACCGGCGACGCCGCGGTGTCCGCGGACGGCCGGCAGTCGCAGAACGTCACCTCGTGGATGAGCGACCTCGTCGAGTCCCTCTCCAGCGGCGGCCAGGGCGCCTTCGACGTGGTCACGCTGCCCGCGGGTGACAACAACAGCGGCGGTGGGCGCACCCGCGCGTCCGGGCAGGTCGACCCGACGGCCAGCGTGCCCGACGACCTGCGCACGCGGATCAACGGCAATACGACGGCCGCGCAGAGCTATACCCGGATCATCTACACGGACGACAAGGAGTCGCAGCCCGCACTGGTCATCGGCAAGCAGGTCAGCGACCTGAACAACGATCCGTACGAGCTGTACTACCTCTTCCCGCTCACCCAGGAGGAGAAGTCCCTCAGCCTGGTCAAGGGCACGCTGGCGACCGCCGGGCTGTTCGTCGTCGTTCTCCTCGGGGCCATCGCCTGGCTCGTCGTACGGCAGGTCGTCACTCCGGTGCGGATGGCGGCCGGGATCGCCGAGCGGCTGTCGGCCGGGCGGCTCCAGGAGCGGATGAAGGTCACCGGCGAGGACGACATCGCGCGGCTCGGCGAGGCCTTCAACAAGATGGCGCAGAACCTCCAGCTGAAGATCCAGCAGCTTGAGGACCTGTCGCGGATGCAGCGCCGGTTCGTGTCGGACGTCTCGCACGAGCTGCGGACGCCGTTGACGACCGTCCGGATGGCGGCCGACGTCATCCATGAGGCCCGCGAGGACTTCGACCCGGTGACCGCGCGGTCCGCGGAGCTGCTCGCCGACCAGCTGGACCGGTTCGAGTCGCTCCTCGCCGACCTGCTGGAGATCAGCCGCTTCGACGCGGGTGCGGCGGCGCTGGAAGCGGAGCCGATAGACCTCAGGGTGGTCGTACGGCGCGTGGTCAGCGGGGCCGCGCCGCTCGCGGAGCGCAAGGGCACGCGCATACGCGTGGTCGGCGATCTGCAGCCCGTGGTGGCCGAGGCGGATCCCCGGCGCGTGGAACGGGTGCTGCGCAACCTGGTCGTCAACGCCGTCGAGCACGGCGAGGGCAAGGACGTCGTCGTCAAGCTGGCCTCGGCCGGCGGGGCGGTCGCCATCGCGGTGCGCGACTACGGTGTCGGGCTCAAGCCCGGCGAGGCGACCCGCGTCTTCAGCCGCTTCTGGCGGGCCGACCCGGCACGCGCGCGTACCACCGGCGGTACGGGTCTGGGGCTGTCGATCGCCTTGGAGGACGCGCGGCTGCACGGCGGCTGGCTGCAGGCGTGGGGGGAACCGGGCGGTGGCTCGCAGTTCCGGCTGACGCTGCCCAGGACGGCGGACGAGCCGTTGCGGGGTTCGCCGATACCTCTGGAGCCCAAGGACTCCCGGCGCAACCGGGGGCTCGGCGAGGCCGGGCTGCCGAGCGGCGGCGAGGACAAGCGGGCCACCGTGCCGGTGCAGCCCGGCGGCGGCCATGGGGCGTCGCTCGCCCCGATGACGCAGCGGACGGCCGCCGTGGCCCCCACCGCCGACCCGACCGCGCTGCCCGGCAACGGCGCGCGCGTGGTGCCCCGGCCGGCCCAGGGCGTCCGGCGTCAGGAGGGCCGGCCCGAGTCGGGTCAGGACGACGGGGCGGATGAGTCGAACAAGCCAGGGGAGGCATTTCGTGGGCGCTGACCGCGAGGGGAGCGCCCGGCGCAGACCGGCGCGCGCGGTGGCGTACGCCGCCTGTGGGGCCGTGGTTCTGGCGGGCTGTGCCTCCATGCCGGACAGCGGCGATTTGCGGAACGTCGAGTCGACGCCGCGGCAGGACACGCAGGTGCGGGTCTTCGCCATGCCGCCGCAGCAGGACGCCTCGTCCACGGAGATCGTGCAGGGCTTTCTGGAGGCCCTGACCAGTGACGATCCGAACTACGACACGGCTCGCCAGTACCTGACCAAGGCCACCGCGAAGATCTGGCAGCCGGAGTCGCAGGCCATGGTGCTGGCCAACGGGCCGAGCATTCAGACGGACCCGCGCCCGGCCGGCCGCGAGGGCACGAACAGCATCACCTACACGCTCCAGGGCAGCCGGGTGGCCACCGTCGACGCGCAGCAGGCGTACACGCCCGCGGACGGGTCGTACCGCAGGACCGTGCATCTGACGAGGGACGCCAAGAGCGGGCAGTGGCGCATCGACTCGCTGCCGCAGGGTGTCGTGATGGGCAGGTCCGACTTCCAGCGCAACTACACGTCGGTCAACAAGTACTACTTCGCCTCGGACACGTCGGCCGGGGAGACCGGTCAGCCGGTGGCCGTCGCAGATCCCGTCTTCGTGCGCAGCCGGGTGGATCCGACGACCCAGCTGGTGCGGTCGCTGCTCAGCGGTCCCACCACCTGGCTCGGTCCGGTGGTCCGGTCGAGTTTCCCGACCCGTACGGCGCTGAAGAAGGGCGTGTCCGGGCTGACGCCGGACGACCAGAACCGGCTCACGGTGCCGCTCAACGTCAAGGCGTCCCGGATCGGCTCCGTCAAGTGCGGCGAGATGGCGACCCAGTTGCTCTTCACGCTGCGCAACCTGACGCCCACCGTGGACTCGGTCGCGCTGCAGTCCGTCAACGGCGCCCGCATGTGCGACATCTCCGAGGAGCAGGCCGAGTCGACCGCCTGGCGTGCGTCCACCAAGCGCCCCGACTACCTGTACTTCCTCGACGGCAAGCACCGGCTGGTGCGGATGGCGGCCGGCGCCACCGGCACCAGCGCGGTCGCGGTACCGGGCCCGTTCGGCACGGGCGCCAAGCCGCTGGGGACGGTGGCGGTCGCCCGCGACGAGCGGAGGGCGGCCGGGGTCAGCAGCGACGGCAGGTCCCTGTACGTGACCTCGCTCGCGCCGGACGGTTCGCTGGGCGGCGCCGTGCTGACCAGCCACGGTGCGACCGAGGACGACCGGCTGACGGCGCCGAGCTGGGACGCCCGCGGTGACCTGTGGGTGGCCGACCGGGATCCCGCCAGGCCGCAGCTGTACATGCTGGCGCAGGGCGTGGGCCAGCCTGTGGCCGTGCAGATGCCCGAACTGGACGGCCGCATCAAGGACCTGCGGGTCGCCGCGGACGGGGTGCGGATCGCGCTCGTCGTCGAGAAGGACGGCAAGCAGTCGCTGCTCGTCGGGCGGATCGAGCGCACCAAGTCCGACGACCAGCAGGAGGTGTCGGTCCTGGAACTGCGCTCCGCGACCCCCGGGTCCGAGGAGGTCACCGCGATGTCCTGGGCGGGGGACAGCAGGCTCGTGGTGGTCGGGCGCGAGCAGGGCGGCGTGCAGCAGACGCGGTACGTCCAGATCGACGGCTCGACGCCGGACGGGCCGGCGCCCGCGGCGCTCACGGGCGTCCTGGCGATCGCCGCGTCCGAGGACGACCGGGTGCCGCTGGTGGCCGACTCGCATGACGACGGGATCGTCCGGCTGCCGTCCGGGGACCAGTGGCAGAAGGTGGTCAAGGACGGGTCGGTGCCGGTCTATCCGGGCTGAGCCCCCGCGCCGGGCCGAGCCCCGCGCTGTCGATGAGAGGCCGTCCCGGTCCGGCGCCGAGCCGGCGGGGCGGCTGTTCTGTGGCGGCGGCCGTTCGCGCGGGGGGACGAGGGCCGTCGGGCGCCCCGGGCCACCGTTCTCCGGAACGGCAACGTCCCTTCTCACCTGTGTGGGTGACGGGCTGTGCGGGTCTCACGGAGTTGTCCACAGACAGTTGTCCACAAGGGTGGCCGGTCGGGCCGGTCGTTGGCACAGTGGGCACATGCGGGGGTGGTGGCAGGACCTCACCGACCTGGTGCTACCGGCCGAGTGCGGAGGCTGTGGGACGTCTCGCACGGTGCTCTGCGACGGGTGCCGTGCCGCCCTGAGCGGGGCCGTACCGCGCCGGGTGCGACCGGTGCCGGAGCCGTCCGGGCTGCCGCAGGTGTACGCGGCGGCCCCTTACGCGGACGAGGTACGGGCGGCTCTCCTCGCCCACAAGGAGCGCGGTGCACTGGCGCTCGCCGGTGCGCTGGGCGCGGCGCTGGCGGGAGCGGTGCGGGCCGGGCTGCGGGCCGGTTTCCAGGACGGCCCGGCCGGGCTTCGGGACGGCCGGGCGGTACGGACCGTCGCTTCCTGGCACGGTACGGCGGGTGGCACCGGCGCGTCCGGGCCCGTGCTGCTCGTCCCCGTACCGTCCGCACCGTGGGCCGTGCGGGCCCGGGGTCATGATCCGGTACGGCGGATGACCCTCGCGGCGGCCGCGGAGCTGCGGCGTGCCGGGACCCCGGCCCGGGTGGTCCCGGTGCTGAGGCAGCGGCGGGCCGTCGCCGACCAGTCGGGGCTCAACGCCCGGCAGCGGTACGCGAATCTCGCGGGCGCGCTGGAGGTGACGGCGGGCGGCGCCCGGCTGCTGGCCGGGGGCCGGGTCGTCCTGGTCGACGACCTCGTCACCACGGGCGCCACCCTCGCGGAGGCGGCGCGTGCGGTGCGGGAGGCGACACAGGCCGAAGGGGCAGGAGAGACGACAACGGCTGTGTATCGGCGCGCGGCCTGGGCAGGAAGGGAGGAACGGAAGACCGGACCGGCGGAAGAGCGGGCGAAGTGGGCACGGAACGCATCGGGAAAGGCCGAGGTGAACGGCCTCGCAGGGCCGGTGCGTGCCGCTGTGGTCGCGGCCGCACCGGATTCTTTCGAAATGAACCGGAACTGACCGCGAACGTACATCGTTGCAGGTAGTGACGGGATCAATTCACCTGAATGGAGGTACGCATCAGTAGAGGGTGACGACATCCGTCCGGGCGAGATATGTTCGGTTGTGAGGGAGAAAGCCGCAGGCCATGTCCCCCTATCCGAATGCCGTACCGCGGGTTTTCCGCAATCATCGCGGTGCCGGGGTGTAGATCTTGCCCATGGGGGAGGAGGTGAAGTCGCCGAGTCCGAGGCTCCGGGGTTCACCGGGGCTGGGTGCAAAAAGGGAGATGCTCCGCAGTGCAGCGGAGTGATCCGGGAACGGAGTTCTGCGTGGACATCGTCGTCAAGGGCCGCAAGACCGAGGTGCCCGAGCGGTTCCGCAAGCACGTGGCCGAGAAGCTGAAGCTGGAGAAGATCCAGAAGCTCGACGGCAAGGTGATCAGCCTCGACGTCGAGGTGTCCAAGGAGCCCAACCCCCGACAGGCCGACCGTTGCGACCGAGTGGAGATCACGCTCCGCTCCCGCGGTCCGGTGATCCGGGCGGAGGCAGCGGCCAGTGACCCGTACGCGGCACTCGACCTGGCGGCGGAGAAGCTGGACGCGCGGCTGCGCAAGCAGCACGACAAGCGGTTCTCCCGCCGTGGCGCGCGGCGGATCTCGGCGGCCGAGGTCCCCGACCACGTCCCGGGCGCGGCGACGCTCAACGGGAACGGCACCCCCGTCCACTCCGAGGACGCGGACGGAGTGCCCACGAAGAAGGTGGGCTCCCTCGAGGTGCAGGGCGAAGGCCCCCTGGTCGTCCGCGAGAAGACGCATGTCGCCGCTGCGATGACCCTCGACCAGGCCCTCTACGAGATGGAACTGGTCGGACACGACTTCTATCTGTTCGTCGACTCCGAGAGCAAGGAGCCGAGTGTCGTCTACCGGCGGCACGCGTACGACTACGGTGTTATCCACCTCAACACGGACCCGATGGTCGCCGAGGTGCAACCGCCCGCGGCGGGCGGGACGCTGGGCGGCTGACCGGCCCGGCCGGCAGGTGAGCCCGTGCCCCTGGAAGCGCGTGTGCGCCCCCAGGGGCACCGGTGTGCGACCACTTCGCGCCCTGCTCGGTCACCCCGTTGTCGTCCGGACATGGAATCATGGCCAGGGCGGACCAACCGGTGGGCCGCTGCCTTGGGTTGGCGGATGGCACAGCACCACAGGCCACAGCCTTCAGGGGGAGGAACGATGGCGGACAGCTTCGGACCGATGCGGGACGGTGATGCCGACGGCGGCGTCGTCGGCATCAGCCCGGACGCGGGCGGTACTCCACGCAAGGAACCGATCAGAGTCCTTGTCGTCGACGACCATGCCCTCTTCCGCCGCGGACTGGAGATCGTGCTCGCCGCCGAGGAGGACATCCAGGTCGTCGGAGAGGCGGGTGACGGCGCGGAGGCCGTCGACAAGGCCGCCGACCTGCTGCCCGACATCGTGCTGATGGACGTCCGGATGCCCAAGCGCGGCGGCATCGAGGCCTGCACCTCCATCAAGGAGGTCGCGCCCAGCGCGAAGATCATCATGCTGACGATCAGCGACGAGGAAGCCGACCTCTACGACGCGATCAAAGCGGGCGCGACCGGATACCTCCTCAAGGAGATCTCCACCGACGAGGTGGCCACCGCAATTCGCGCGGTGGCCGACGGCCAGTCACAGATCAGCCCGTCCATGGCGTCGAAACTCCTCACCGAGTTCAAGTCGATGATCCAGCGCACCGACGAGCGCCGGCTGGTGCCGGCACCGCGGCTGACCGACCGTGAACTCGAAGTGCTCAAGCTGGTCGCCACCGGGATGAACAACCGCGATATCGCGAAGGAGTTGTTCATCTCCGAGAACACCGTGAAGAACCATGTGCGCAACATCCTGGAGAAGCTGCAGCTGCACTCCAGGATGGAGGCGGTGGTCTACGCGATGCGGGAGAAGATCCTCGAAATCCGCTGAGGTAACCGCATTCGGCCTCGACGCGGGTAACGGTCAGCGCAGCGCGGCGATCAGGGCACGGGCCACTTCCTTGAGGAGCGGCTCGCGCAGCCCGGGGGCGTCCACGCGCTCCACGCGCACTGTCGTGCAGTCCACCCAGCTCGCCGCCTCGACCAGTGCCTCCGCCACCGCCGGTACCGCCTTCGGGCCGTCCAGCGTGACCTGGCGGGCCACCAGGACGCCGCCCGCCTCGCGCGCCGGGTCCACCCGGCCCACCAGCCGGCCGCCGGCCAGCACCGGCATCGCGTAATAGCCGTACACCCGCTTCGGCTTCGGGACGTAGGCCTCCAGGCGGTGGGTGAAGCCGAAGATCCGCTCCGTGCGCGCCCGGTCCCAGATCAGGGAGTCGAACGGGGAGAGCAGCGTCGTACGGTGCCGGCCGCGCGGGGGTGCGGCCAGGGCCGCCGGGTCGGCCCAGGCGGGCTTCCCCCAGCCCTCCACCTCCACCGGGACCAGACCCGAGTCGGCGATCACCGCGTCGACCTGCTCACCCTTGAGCCGGTGGTAGTCGGCGATGTCCGCGCGCGTGCCGACGCCCAGCGACTGACCGGCCAGCCGGACCAGGCGGCGCAGGCACTCGGCGTCGTCCAGCTCGTCGTGGAGCAGCTCGGCCGGGACGGCGCGCTCGGCCAGGTCGTACACCCGCTTCCAGCCGCGCCGCTCGACGCACACCACCTCGCCGTACATCAGGGCGCGCTCCACGGCGACCTTGGTGCCGGACCAGTCCCACCACTCGCTGGTCTTCTTCGCGCCGCCCAGCTCCGTCGCGGTCAGCGGACCCTCGCCGCGCAACTGCTTGATGACCTGGTCGTAGACGCCGTCCGGGAGGTCGTGGCTCCAGTGCGGGCGGTCGCGGTAGGCGCGCCGGCGGAAGGCGAAGTGCGGCCACTCCTCGATGGGAAGGATGCAGGCGGCGTGCGACCAGTACTCGAAGGCGTGCGTGTCCGTCCAGTAGGCGGCGTCGACCGTCCGGCGGCCGACCCGGCCGAGGCGGGCGTACGGGATCAGCTCGTGGGAGCGGGCGAGGACCGAGATGGTGTCGAGCTGGACCGCGCCGAGGTGGCGGAGCACGCCCCGGACGCCGGCACGGCGGTCGGGGGCGCCGAGGAAGCCCTGTGCCTTCAGCGCGATACGACGGGCTTCGTCCGCCGAGAGGACGGCGGCGGGGCGCGGGAGGGTCGTCATGGGTCGGACGATAGAGGGTGGCACTGACAGTCCCGCGCGAGCTGGGGTTTCAGCCCTGCGAGGGGGTCGGCAGGTAGGGCGCCGCGGAGGGCAGGCCCAGGTCCGAGGGGAGCAGGGAGCCGACCCAGCAGTCGCGTCGTACGCCCTTGTTGTTGAGGGAGGAGCGGAGGGTGCCCTCGAGGGTGAAGCCGGCGCGTTGCGCGACCGCGCGGGAGGCGTGGTTGCCGACCTCGGCACGCCATTCGACCCGGTCGATAGCCATCCGCGTGAACGCCCAGCGGGCGGCCGCGAGGGTGGCCTCGGCGGTGTAGCCGTGGCCGCGGTGCTCCTTGGCGGTCCAGAAACCCACCTCGGCCGTGCCGAGGGAGCGCATGGTCAGGGCGAGCATCCCGGCCAGCCCGCCCGTCGGCAGGAAGACCCCGAAGGTGAACATCGAGCCCTCGGACCAGCCGTCGGGGACCATCTGCTCCGTGAAGCTGCGGGCGTGCTCGGCGAGGTAGGGCGAGGGAATCGTCGTCCAGCGCTGGATGTCGGGATCCTGGACGGCCGCGTACACCGCATCGGTGTCCTGCGGGCCGACCGCGCGCAGCAGCAGACGAGGGGTGGTGAGCGTGACGGGTTCCATCGGCTGATTCTGCTCGCCCCCCGTCCGGTACGCCATCGATTTCGCTCTCCGTGAGCAAGTGATCACATTTCGCGCAATTCCTGGCTCCGGCGCGGCACTATCCGTGTATCCCGGCCGTTGTCCCGGGTGAAGCGTGAAACGGGCTCGCAGGGCCCGCAGGAAAGCGGCGGACGGTCGTCGGACCGCCAGGCCTCCCGACACGGCCGGGTCCTCGCATACGATGGCCGTTGCTCAGTACGTCAAATGGAAACCGACCCTCCCAGGCCCGACCGGCAAGGAGACTAACCCCCGTGTCCGTCCTCTCGAAGATCATGCGTGCAGGCGAAGGCAAGATCCTGCGCAAGCTGCACCGCATCGCGGACCAGGTCAACTCCATCGAAGAGGACTTCGTCGACCTCTCCGACGCCGAGCTGCGGGCCCTCACCGATGAGTACAAGCAGCGCTATGCCGACGGTGAGAGCCTCGACGACCTGCTCCCCGAGGCGTTCGCCACCGTCCGCGAGGCCGCCAAGCGCGCCCTCGGCCAGCGCCACTACGACGTGCAGATCATGGGCGGTGCGGCCCTCCACCTCGGCTACGTGGCCGAGATGAAGACCGGTGAGGGCAAGACCCTCGTCGGCACCCTGCCCGCGTACCTCAACGCGCTGGCGGGCAAGGGCGTCCACCTCATCACGGTCAACGACTACCTGGCCGAGCGCGACTCCGAGATGATGGGCCGCGTCCACAAGTTCCTGGGCCTGACCGTCGGCTGCATCCTCGCCAACATGACGCCGGCCCAGCGCCGCGAGCAGTACGCGTGTGACATCACGTACGGCACGAACAACGAGTTCGGCTTCGACTACCTGCGCGACAACATGGCGTGGGCCCAGGACGAGCTCGTCCAGCGCGGCCACAACTACGCCATCGTGGACGAGGTCGACTCCATCCTGGTCGACGAGGCCCGTACGCCGCTGATCATCTCCGGCCCGGCCGACCAGGCCACCAAGTGGTACGGCGACTTCGCCAAGCTGGTCCTGCGCCTGAAGAAGGGCGAGGCCGGCAACCCGCTCAAGGGCCAGGAGGAGACCGGCGACTACGACGTCGACGAGAAGAAGCGCACCGTCGCCATCCACGAGTCCGGCGTCAGCAAGGTCGAGGACTGGCTGGGCATCGACAACCTCTACGAGTCGGTCAACACGCCTCTGGTGGGCTACCTGAACAACGCCATCAAGGCGAAGGAGCTCTTCAAGAGGGACAAGGACTACGTCGTCCTCGACGGCGAGGTCATGATCGTCGACGAGCACACCGGCCGTATCCTCGCCGGCCGCCGCTACAACGAGGGCATGCACCAGGCGATCGAGGCGAAGGAAGGGGTGGACATCAAGGACGAGAACCAGACGCTCGCCACGATCACCCTGCAGAACTTCTTCCGCCTCTACAAGCGCCACGACCACAGCGGCAAGGAGCTGCCCGGCCTGTCCGGCATGACCGGTACGGCCATGACGGAGGCCGCCGAGTTCCACCAGATCTACAAGCTCGGCGTGGTCCCGATCCCGACGAACCGGCCGATGGTCCGCAAGGACCAGTCGGACCTGATCTACCGCACCGAGGTCGCCAAGTTCGAGGCGGTCGTCGACGACATCGCGGAGAAGCACGAGAAGGGCCAGCCGATCCTGGTCGGCACGACCTCCGTGGAGAAGTCGGAGTACCTCTCGCAGCAGCTCTCCAAGCGCGGCATCCAGCACGAGGTCCTCAACGCCAAGCACCACGAGCGCGAGGCCTCGATCGTCGCCCAGGCCGGCCGCAAGGGCGCCGTCACGGTGGCCACCAACATGGCGGGCCGTGGTACGGACATCAAGCTCGGCGGCAACCCCGAGGACCTCGCCGAGGCGGAGCTGCGCCAGCGCGGCCTCGACCCCGACGAGCACATCGAGGAGTGGGCGCAGGCCCTTCCCGCCGCCCTGGAGAAGGCCGAGCGGGCGGTCAAGGCGGAGTTCGAGGAGGTCAAGGAACTCGGCGGGCTCTACGTCCTGGGCACCGAGCGGCACGAGTCGCGCCGGATCGACAACCAGCTGCGCGGCCGTTCCGGGCGTCAGGGCGACCCCGGCGAGTCCCGCTTCTACCTCTCCCTCGGCGACGACCTGATGCGCCTGTTCAAGGCCCAGATGGTCGAGCGCGTGATGTCCATGGCGAACGTGCCGGACGACGTGCCGATCGAGAACAAGATGGTCACCCGCGCGATCGCCTCCGCGCAGTCGCAGGTCGAGCAGCAGAACTTCGAGACCCGTAAGAACGTCCTGAAGTACGACGAGGTGCTCAACCGCCAGCGCGAGGTCATCTACGGCGAGCGCCGCCGCGTCCTGGAGGGCGAGGACCTGCAGGAGCAGATCCACCACTTCATGGACGACACGATCGACGCGTACGTCGGCGCGGAGACCGCCGAGGGCTTCCCGGAGGACTGGGACCTCGACCGCCTGTGGGGCGCCTTCAAGCAGCTCTACCCGGTCAAGGTCACCGTCGAAGAGCTGGAGGAGGCGGCCGGCGACCGTGCGGGCCTGACCGCCGAGTACATCTCCGAGTCCATCAAGGACGACATCCACGAGCAGTACGAGTCGCGTGAGGCGCAGCTCGGCTCCGAGATCATGCGTGAGCTGGAGCGCCGGGTCGTGCTGTCGGTCCTGGACCGCAAGTGGCGCGAGCACCTCTACGAGATGGACTACCTCCAGGAGGGCATCGGCCTGCGGGCGATGGCCCAGAAGGACCCGCTGGTGGAGTACCAGCGCGAGGGCTTCGACATGTTCACCGCGATGATGGACGGCATCAAGGAGGAGTCCGTCGGCTACCTGTTCAACCTGGAGGTCCAGGTCGAGCAGCAGGTCGAGGAGGTCCCGGTCGAGGACGTCGAGGCGGTGGAGGGCGTCCAGGACGCGGTGCCGGCCCAGGCGGGTTCCCGTCCCGAGATCCGGGCGAAGGGTCTCGAGGCGCCGCAGCGGCGGGGCATGCACTTCTCGGCCGCCACGGTGGACGGCGAGGGCGGCATCGTCGAGGGCGACTTCGACTACGACGACGAGCCGGCCCGCTCCGAGGCCGACGGCCTGACGCGCGCCGAGCGTCGCAAGCAGGCGAAGAGCCGCCGCGGCCGCAGGAAGTAACCCGGCGCCTACGGGCGTTCGCGAGGGCCGGTCACCCTGGACAGGGGGGCCGGCCCTTCGGCATGGGGTGGTCACGGCGGGCCCCCGGCCGGGCTCCGGCCGTCAGGGGCCGTGCGGCGGGCGTGGGCCGCCCATCTCCACCGCCGTGCAGCGCCAGCGCAGGTCCACGCCCTGCTCCAGGCGGAAGGCCAGCGCGCGCAGCCGGTCGCCCGCGGCGATGCGGGCGAAGACCTCCAGGGCGCCGGAGCGGGGGACGTAGTAGCCGATGTCGCGGACGACGGGGTCGGCGCCGCGGTTGCGCAGGGGGCCGCGCTCGGCGAGGCGGGCCAGGTCGTCGTAGGCCGGTCCCGCGGTGTGCCGGAGCATCCAGTGGACGGGGCGGCGGCCGCTCAGGACGGCCAGCAGACGCTCCGCGAAGAGGTCGGTGGGACGGGGGCCCGGCGGGGCCGCCGGAGGCGTGAGCGGCCGGCGGGAGGAGGGGGCGCCGGGACGGCGGGAGTCGCGGCGGCCTGGGGGCCGGGTGGCCGGGCGGAGCTGGGCGGTCCTGGTCATGACCTTGTTCATGGGGGTCCCCGTTCGGCGGGCCCGGCGGGTACCGGGAGGTAACTTTCGGTTACGGATCTTGTACGGGGCCGGGAGGGCGTCAGCAAGGCGACGGCGGTCCGTGCCGGAGGTCCGGGAATGTTCACCTATCCGAGTGGCCGGAGGTGCCGGAAACCCGCTGGGCGGGCGGCAGTACCGGGTGAATCCAGGGGCGCCGGGTGGACGCCCCCGACGTCACCGCCCGGGACCCGAAAGGGGACGCCCGCACGTATCCTGAAGGCCCTCCGGAAGGCGCCAGGCCTTCCCCGGGGGCCATGCCGAAGCAGAGTGAAGAGTCCGGAAGAGAGCGGCCCAGCCATGCGCGTCTACGTCCCCCTGACCCTCCCCGGGCTTGCCGAGGCGCACAAGACGGGCGAGCTGGGGACCGGTCCGTTCGTCGCCTACGCGGTCACCCCGGCGCTGCGCGAGTGGTACCTCTCCGACGACATAGAGGAACTGGAGTACGCCGCGCTCAACCGGGCCGCGCTGGCCTCCCTGCGACTGCTGGCCGCCGACCCGGGCGCGGCGCGGCGCCGGGTCGTGGTCGCCGTCGACGTGCCCGACGGCGCGGCGGCGGCCGACCCGGACCGCGGGCTCGACCCGGCCGCGCTGGGCGAGGTCCGGGTGACCGGGACGGTGGCGCTGGCGCGGGCGGCCTCGGTGCACGTCGACTCCGACGACGCCGAGGAGGACGTGACGGCGGCCGCCGGGGCGCTCGCGGCTGCGGACGGCGGTGACGACGACGCCCAGTTCGTCGTGGACGGGGCCGAAGACCATGAGCTGCTCTGGTACGCCACGCAGGAGATCCCGAGCCTGGTGGGGCTCGACGGCTGAGGCGAGACGGACGCGGCCCGACGAGGGCGCCTGTGACCTGCGGTGATGTGCCGACGGTCTTGATTGTCAGTGACGGCGGGTAGCGTTTTTGGCATGGGGAAGCACGAAAGCGCACACATTGTCTGGGACTGGAACGGGACGCTGTTCCACGACAACGACGCGATCATCGGGGCGACGAACGCGGCCTCGGCCGAGCTGGGCCTGGCGCCCATCACACTGGACCAGTACCGGGCGCTGTACTGCGTGCCGGTGCCGAAGTTCTACGAGCGGCTGATGGGGCGGCTGCCGACGGAGGCCGAGTGGGAGGTCATGGACGTGATCTTTCACCGGTACTACGCCGAGCACCGCGTCAGGTGCGGGCTGACCGAAGGGGCGGCCGAGCTGCTGGCGGGGTGGCGTTCGGCGGGGCGCAGCCAGTCGCTGCTGAGCATGTATGCGCATGACGAACTGGTCCCTTTGGTGCGCGGGTTCGGGATCGAGCCGCACTTCATACGGGTGGACGGTCGGGTCGGACCGTCGGGGGGCAGCAAGGCCGAGCACATGGTGCGGCATCTGCGGCAGCTGGCGGATGTGCGGCCGGGTCGGACCGTGGTGATCGGGGACGCGGCGGACGACGCGGTGGCGGCGCGGGCGGCGGGGGCGAAGGCGGTGCTGTACACCGGCGGGTCGCACGGCAGGGCGAGCCTCGAGCAGGCCGGAGTGCCGGTCGTGGACTCGCTGGCGGAGGCCGTTGAGGAGGCGGAGCGCCTGGTGGCGTGAGCCTGTGCCGGTGGGCTGGGGCCGGGGGGTGGGGACGCTTACCGGCGCTTGCAGGGTGCCGGCCGCGCCCACCCTCCCCCACTCTCGGCTTCGCTCGAGCGGGGGACCCCCGTCGCCCCAGCGGCACGACTGCCCGCGGCTGGATGGACGCGGCCGGGCAGCGCGCCCCAAAGGGGCGCGGGGAACTGCGCGAGCAGCCCCCACGCGTCCGCACCATTACCATCGGTTTTCAGCCACCCCCCAACCCCCACATCAACCGAGCAGGCGCGGCGCCCCTGTGCAGAACGTCAAAGTTCCACCCCCTGTTTTGTACACATACGGCTCATGACGGCCCCCCGGTCGGGAGCGATAGCCTTGGTGGCGTGATCAGCGCGATAGTTCGCGGGGGCATCGGTGCCCCTGCCCTGCGCCCGGTGAGCACGGAACACCTCCGTGACCGGGTGGCGGTCGCTGGTCTCCCCGGGCGGAGGGCGCCGAAGGCGGCCCAGGCAGGAGCGCTGCCGAGAGCAGCATCACACCTGCGGAGCGGCTCAAATATGGCTCAATACCCCCCGCTCGTCTCACCTTGCGGCATAGCGTCGGAGCAGACCGGAGACCCCGGCCGTGGCGTCGAGCCGCAGGGGGAAGAGCCCGTACTTCCTTCTACGTCACGCAATGGCGCGCGACAGGAGCCAGAGGACAATGCAGACCAAGCTGGACGAAGCCAAGGCCGAGCTGCTCGATCGGGCCGCCCGGGTAGCTGAGAACAGCCCGGCCGGGGGGCACCTACCGACTGGGACGACGGGAGAGGCGGATCAGGAGTCCGTCTTTGCGTTCCTCCAGCGCTACTACCTGCACACCGCACCGGAGGACCTGGCCGACCGCGACCCGGTCGACGTCTTCGGCGCGGCCGTCTCGCACTACCGCCTCGCCGAGACCCGCCCGCAGGGCACCGCGAACGTCCGGGTCCACACCCCGACCGTCGAGGAGAACGGGTGGACCTGCACCCACACCGTGGTGGAGGTCGTCACCGACGACATGCCCTTCCTCGTGGACTCGGTCACCAATGAGCTGACCCGGCAGGGGCGCGGGATCCACGTCGTCATCCACCCCCAGATCGCCGTCCGCCGCGACCTCACCGGCAACATGATCGAGGTGCTCCCCACCCCGGCCATGGGCGAGGAACTGCCGCACGACACGTACACCGAGTCCTGGATCCACGTCGAGATCGACCGCGAGACCGACCGCTCCGACCTCAAGCAGATCACCGCCGACCTGCTGCGCGTGCTGTCCGACGTCCGTGAGGCCGTCGAGGACTGGGAGAAGATGCGGGAGGCGGCCGTCCGCGTCGCCGAGAACCTCGGCGAGGAGCCGGTCCCGGCCGACCTGCCGCGCCCCGAGGTCGAGGAGGCCCGCGAGCTGCTGCGCTGGCTGGCCGACGACCACTTCACCTTCCTCGGCTTCCGCGAGTACCAGCTGCGCGAGGACGACTCGCTGGCCGCCGTGCCCGGCACCGGCCTGGGCATCCTGCGCTCCGACCCGCAGCACGCCGGTCAGGAGGGCCACCCGGTCAGCCCCTCCTTCGAGCGGCTCCCCGCCGACGCGCGCGCCAAGGCCCGTGAGCACAAGCTCCTCGTCCTGACCAAGGCGAACAGCCGGGCCACCGTGCACCGGCCGTCGTACCTGGACTACGTCGGCGTCAAGAAGTTCGACGCGGACGGCAACGTGGTGGGTGAGCGGCGCTTCCTGGGCCTGTTCTCGTCCGCCGCCTACACCGAGTCGGTGCGCCGGGTGCCGGTCATCCGCCGCAAGGTCGAAGAGGTGCTGGAGCGGGCGGGCTTCTCGCCCAACAGCCACGACGGCCGCGACCTGATGCAGATCATGGAGACCTACCCGCGCGACGACATGTTCCAGACCCCGGTCCCGGAGCTGGAGTCGATCGTCACGAGCGTGCTCTACCTCCAGGAGCGCCGCCGGCTGCGGCTGTACCTGCGCCAGGACGAGTACGGCCGCTACTACTCGGCCCTCGTCTACCTCCCGCGCGACCGCTACACCACCGGCGTCCGGCTGCGGATCATCGACATCCTGAAGGAGGAGCTCGGCGGCACCAGCGTCGACTTCACCGCCTGGAACACCGAGTCGATCCTCTCCCGGCTGCACTTCGTCGTCCGTGTCCCGCAGGGCACCGAGCTGCCCGAGCTGTCCGACGCCGACAAGGACCGCATCGAGGCCCGCCTGGTCGAGGCGGCCCGCTCCTGGTCGGACGCCTTCGCCGAGGCGCTCAACGCCGAGTGCGGCGAGGAGCGCGCGGCCGAGCTGCAGCGCCGCTACACCAACTCCTTCCCCGAGGGCTACAAGGCCGACCACACCCCGCGCGCGGCGGTCGCCGACCTGGTCCGCCTGGAGCGGCTCACCGAGGAACCGGGCAACGACTTCGCCCTCAGCCTCTACGAGCCGGTCGGCGCCGCCCCCGGCGAGCGCCGCTTCAAGATCTACCGCAAGGGCGCGGCGATCTCCCTGTCGGCCGTGCTGCCGGTCCTGAGCCGGCTGGGCGTCGAGGTGACGGACGAGCGGCCGTACGAGCTGCGCTGCTCGGACCGGACGACCGCGTGGATCTACGACTTCGGGCTGCGCATGCCGAAGGTGTCCGGCGGCGGCAACGGCGACTACCTGGGCGACGACGGCCGTGAGCGCTTCCAGGACGCGTTCGCGGCGACGTGGACCGGCCAGGCGGAGAACGACGGCTTCAACGCCCTGGTGCTGAGCGCCGGCCTGAGCTGGCGGCAGGCGATGGTGCTGCGGGCGTACGCCAAGTACCTGCGGCAGGCCGGTTCCACGTTCTCCCAGGACTACATGGAGACCACCCTCCGCAACAACGTCCACACCACCCGGCTGCTCGTCTCCCTGTTCGAGGCGCGGATGTCGCCGGACCGGCAGAAGGCCGGCCTGGAGATCACCGACGCCCTCCTGGAAGAGCTGGACGCGGCCCTCGACCAGGTGGCGAGCCTGGACGAGGACCGCATCCTGCGTTCCTTCCTGACCGTCATCAAGGCGACGTTGCGCACCAACTTCTTCCAGGAGACGGCCGAGGGCAAGCCGCACTCGTACGTCTCCATGAAGTTCGACCCGCAGGCCATCCCGGACCTCCCGGCGCCCCGTCCGGCGTTCGAGATCTGGGTGTACTCGCCGCGCGTCGAGGGCGTGCACCTGCGCTTCGGCAAGGTCGCGCGCGGCGGTCTGCGCTGGTCCGACCGGCGTGAGGACTTCCGCACCGAGATCCTCGGCCTGGTGAAGGCGCAGATGGTGAAGAACACCGTCATCGTGCCGGTCGGTGCCAAGGGCGGCTTCGTCGCCAAGCAGCTGCCCGACCCGGGCGTGGACCGGGACGCGTGGCTCGCGGAGGGCATCGCCAGCTACAAGACGTTCATCTCGGCACTGCTCGACATCACCGACAACATGGTGGCCGGCGACGTCGTGCCCCCGCAGGACGTGGTCCGGCACGACGAGGACGACACCTACCTGGTGGTCGCGGCCGACAAGGGCACCGCGACGTTCTCCGACATCGCCAACGAGGTCGCGGGCAGCTACAACTTCTGGCTCGGCGACGCCTTCGCCTCCGGCGGCAGCGCGGGCTACGACCACAAGGGCATGGGCATCACCGCGCGCGGTGCCTGGGAGTCCGTGAAGCGGCACTTCCGGGAGCTGGGCGTCGACACCCAGACGGAGGACTTCACGGTCGTCGGCATCGGTGACATGTCCGGCGACGTGTTCGGCAACGGCATGCTGCTCAGCGAGCACATCCGCCTGGTCGCCGCCTTCGACCACCGGCACATCTTCATCGATCCGAACCCGGACGCGGCCACCTCCTACGCCGAGCGCCGCCGCCTGTTCGACCTGCCCCGCTCCAGCTGGGGCGACTACGACACCGACCTGCTCTCGCAGGGCGGCGGGATCTTCCCGCGCAGCGCCAAGGCCATCCCGGTCAACAGCCACATCCGCGAGGCCCTCGGCATCGAGGAGAAGGTCACCAAGCTGACCCCGGCCGACCTGATGAAGGCGATCCTCGCGGCACCGGTCGACCTGCTGTGGAACGGCGGCATCGGCACCTACGTCAAGGCGTCGACCGAGTCCAACGCGGACGTCGGCGACAAGGCCAACGACGCCATCCGCGTCGACGGCGCCGACCTGCGGGTCAAGGTCGTCGGAGAGGGCGGCAACCTGGGCCTGACCCAGCTGGGCCGGATCGAGTTCGCCCGCCAGGGCGGCAAGATCAACACCGACGCCATCGACAACAGCGCCGGCGTGGACACCTCCGACCACGAGGTGAACATCAAGATCCTGCTCAACGGCGTGGTCGCGGACGGCGACATGACGGTCAAGCAGCGCAACAAGCTGCTCGCCGAGATGACCGACGAGGTCGGCGCCCTGGTGCTGCGCAACAACTACGCGCAGAACGTGGCGATCGCCAATGCGCTCGCCCAGTCCGGGGACATGCTCCACGCCCAGCAGCGGTTCCTGCGCCACCTGGTCAGGGAAGGCCACCTCGACCGGGCTCTGGAGTTCCTGCCCTCCGACCGCCAGATCCGCGAGCGCATCGGCACCGGCCAGGGTCTGACCGGCCCGGAGACGGCCGTGCTGATGGCGTACACGAAGATCACGGTCGCCGACGAGCTGCTGGCCACCACGCTGCCGGACGACCCGTACCTGAGCAGCCTGCTGCACGCGTACTTCCCGACGGCCCTGCGCGAGCGGTTCGCCGCCGCGCTCGCCACCCACCCGCTGCGCCGCGAGATCACCACCACGGTGCTGGTCAACGACACGGTCAACACCGGTGGCACGACCTACCTGCACCGGCTGCGCGAGGAGACCGGGGCCTCCATGGAGGAGATCGTGCGGGCGCAGACCGCGGCCCGCGCGATCTTCCGCTCGGCCCCGGTGTGGGACGCGGTCGAGGAGCTGGACAACAAGGTCGACGCGGCCGTCCAGACCCGGATCCGGCTGCACTCCCGCCGCCTGGTGGAGCGCGGCACCCGCTGGCTGCTCAACAACCGGCCGCAGCCGCTCCAGCTCCTGGAGACCGTCGACTTCTTCTCGGAGCGGGTCGAGCAGGTCTGGCAGCAGCTGCCGAAGCTGCTGCGCGGCGCGGACCTGGAGTGGTACCAGCACGTGTACGACGAGCTGACCGGCGCCGGCGTGCCCGCCGAACTCGCCACCCGCGTGGCCGGCTTCTCCTCCGCGTTCCCGGCGCTGGACATCGTCTCGGTGGCCGACCGCACGGGCAAGGAGGCGCTGGACGTCGCCGAGGTCTACTACGACCTCGCCGACCGGCTCGGCGTCACCCAGCTGATGGACCGCATCATCGAGCTCCCGCGGGCCGACCGCTGGCAGTCGATGGCCCGCGCCTCCATCCGCGAGGACCTGTACTCGGCCCACGCGATGCTCACCGCCGACGTGCTCGCCGCGGGCAACGGCGCGTCGACGCCCGAGCAGCGCTACCAGGCCTGGGAGCAGAAGAACGCCGCGATCCTGGGCCGGGCCCGCACCACCCTGGAGGAGATCCGCAGCTCGGACTCCTTCGACCTGGCCAACCTCTCGGTGGCCATGCGGACCATGCGGACGCTGCTGCGCACACATTCGTAGGAGCGCAGCCGCAGTCGTGTCCGTACGACATGAAAGGCGCCCCGAGCCGGTGACGGCTCGGGGCGCCTTTCATGTCGCGTCCGTGGGCGGGACCTGCCCCAGGAAGGCTGGGCGGCGGCCTTCGGCTACGGCTTGGGCTTCGCCTTGGTCTTGTCGGACTTGTCGCCGGTGAAGGCCTCGTACTCGGCGAGGACCTCCTCGGTGGGCCCGTCCATGCGCAGCACACCGCGCTCCAGCCACAGCACCCGCTCGCAGGTGTCGCGGATGGACTTGTTGTTGTGGCTGACCAGGAAGACCGTGCCCGCGTGCTGGCGCAGCTCGCGGATCCGCTCCTCGGACCGCATGCGGAAGGACGCGTCACCGGTGGCCAGGGCCTCGTCGATGAGGAGGACGTCGTGGTCCTTGGCGGCGGCGATGGAGAAGCGGAGCCGGGCGCCCATGCCGGAGGAGTAGGTGCGCATCGGGAGGGTGATGAAGTCGCCCTTCTCGTTGATGCCGGAGAAGTCGACGATGTCCTGGTAGCGCTCCTTGATCTCCTCGCGGGACATGCCCATGGCGAGGCCGCCGAGGTAGACGTTCTTCTCGCCGGTCAGGTCGCCCATCAGGGCCGCGTTGACGCCGAGGAGCGAGGGCTGGCCGTCGGTGTAGATGGCGCCGTTCTCCACCGGGAGCAGGCCGGCGACCGCCTTGAGCAGGGTCGACTTGCCGGATCCGTTGGTGCCGATCAGGCCGATCGCCTCGCCCTTGTAGGCGACGAAGGAGACGTTCTTGACCGCGTGCACCTTGCGGACGCCGGCCGCCTGCTCCACCTGCTTGCGGCGCAGCATGCGGTTGAGGGCGGCGGTGGCGGAGCCGCGTCCGGAGCCGGTCCCGTTGACCCGGTAGACGATGTCGACGCCATCGCAGATGACGGTGGGGACGTCGCTCACGGTGCGGGACTCACGCACGGAGGGGGTGTCGGTCATGCTGGGGGTGTCGCTCGCGTTCTCAGCCACGGCCGTACGTCTCCTCAGCCTTCCAGAAGTAGATGAAGCCGCCGACGCCGGCGACGAGGGCCCAGCCGGTCGCGAGGACCCAGACGTGGGGCGGAAGCTGGTGCGCGTGGAAGCTGTCGATCAGGGCGTAGCGCATGAGGTCGATGTAGACCGCGGCCGGCTGCGCCTTGAGTACCGGGTTCACCCAGCTCGGCAGGCCGCTGTGCTGGCCGGTCAGCTTGTCGATGTTCCACATGACGCCGGAGACGTACATCCAGGTGCGCAGCACGAACGGCATCAGCTGGGCGATGTCCGGGGTCTTGGCGCCCCACCGGGCCATGATCATCGCCACGCCGGCGTTGAAGCTGAACTGCAGGATCAGCGCCGGGATCGCCAGCAGCCAGGAGGCGGCCAGCGGCACGCCGAAGCAGAGCAGGATGACGACCAGGGCGGCCATGGAGAACAGCAACTGCTGGAGCTGCTGGATGCAGAAGGAGATCGGCAGCGCGGCCCGCGGGAAGTGCAGGGCCCGGACGAGGCCGAGGTTGCCGGAGATCGCGCGCGTGCCGACCATGATCGAGCTCTGCGTGAACGTCCAGATGAACACGCCCGTGACCAGGAACGGGATGTAGTCCGGCACGCCCTTCTTGGTGTGCAGCAGGACACCGAAGATGAAGTAGTACACCGCCGCGTTCAGCAGCGGGGTCATGACCTGCCAGACCTGCCCGAGCTTCGCCTGGGCGTACTGGGCGGTGAGCTTGGCGGTGGCGAAAGCGGTGATGAAGTGGCGCCGCTCCCACAGCTGGCGGATGTACGCCGGCAGGGAGGGGCGGGCGCCGCTGACCGAGAGGCCGTGCCGGGCGGCGAGCGCCGCGAGGTCGTCCTCGGCCGTGACCGGAGTCGGGGGCGGTGTGTGGAGAACCTGGGTCACATCCGCTGCTTTCTCACTCGGGGGGTGGGGGTGCTGCGGCGTCCGGCTGATCGCCCGGCCCCGTCACCCGGCGTTCACTTACGCTTTTCTTCACGTTTTCTTACGTCGGGACGGGACCGTTTCGTCGCAACGGGAGCGTAGGCCGAGTTGGCGTCGGAACGCAACCGTTTCGTCGTCACGGAGACGTGTGCGCCGTGACACTCCCGAGGTCGGGCCGCGACCGATTCGTTGTGGAGGGCGGACCGGAGCGGTGTTCGATACGGCGGTGAGCTGGGTGTCGTTCAGCAGGAGCGGTTGCGGCGATCGGGTGGTGAGAGCCGTCGGAACGCAACCGTTTCGTCGTTACGCCCCTATGCTGTGAGGCATGACGACGAACGCCGAGGAGTCCCAGACGCGTCCGCGCCGACGAGCCCCCGCCGGGGCGGCCGTCCTCCGCGAGGACGTGACCGAGGCCATCCGGGCCGCCGTCTTCGAGGAACTCGCGGCGGTCGGGTACGCCCGGATGTCCATCGAGGGCATCGCGCGCCGCGCCGGCGTCGGCAAGACCGCCGTCTACCGCCGCTGGCGCTCCAAGCTGCACCTGGTCCTCGACGTCGTCTCCGCCCTCGCCGTGCTGGGCCTGCCGGTGCCCGACACCGGCTCCCTGGAGGGCGACCTGCGGCTGCTGTACGAGGTCACCTCCCGTGCGCTGCGCCACCCGGTCGCCTCCCAGATCATCCCCGACCTGCAGGCCGAGGCGGCCCGCAACCCCGACATCGCCGAGGCCATGCAGAAGACGCTGCGCGAGGGCCAGGAGGGCGTCGCCAGCAAGATCATCGAGGCGGCGCAGCGGCGTGGTGAACTCGCCGAGGGCATCGACGACGACCTTGCGATGGACCTGATCTCCGGTCCGTTGTACTGGCGCTCGGTGGTGATCCGCACCCCCAAGCTGCCGAAGGGGTACCTGGCGGCGCTGGCCCGCGGGACCACGGAGGCGCTCAAGGCGCTGTGACCACTCGGACCGGGGATGTCACAGGCCGCGCGGCCGTCTCGTCGTAGAGGGCGCAGGCATCCTCGAACAGGGAGTGGACGATGAACCTCGCGCTGTGGATCACCGCCGGGCTGCTCGCCGCGGTGGCACTGGCCGGCGGGATCAGCAAGACGTTCGTGCCGAGGGAGAAGCTGGCCGCGGCGCACGGGGGCGGCTGGACCGGTGACGTCGGCGACGGTTTCGTACGGACGCTGGGCGTCCTCGAGCTGCTGGCCGCGGCGGGCCTGGTCGTGCCCGCCGTCACCGGCGTCGCGCCGGTACTGGTGCCGGTGACCGCCACGTCCTGGGTCCTGCTGATGACCGGTGCGATGATCACCCACGGCCGGCGCGGGGAGCGGGCGTTCGTGGCGCTGAACCTCTTCTATCTGATCCTCGCGCTGGTCGTCGCGGTGGGCCGGTTCGGCCCGGGCTCCTTCTGAACGTCCGGAACTTCTGGCACTTTCGACGGGACATGGGCATGGGCATGGGGGAGTGGACATGAAGTCCAGGACCGAGGAGTTCCAGGAACTGCGGCCGCTGCTGTTCTCGATCGCGTACCGGCTGCTGGGCAGCGTCGTCGAGGCCGAGGACGCCGTCCAGGAGGCCTGGCTGCGCTTCGCCGGCTCACCGGCGGAGATCAGGTCGCCGAAGGCCTTCCTGTCGGCCGCCGTGACCCGGATCTCGATCGACGTACTGCGCTCGGCCCGGGTCCGCCGCGAGGAGTACGTCGGACCCTGGTTCCCCGAGCCGCTGCTCGCCGACCCCTACGAGGACCCGGTCAGGTCGGCGGAGCTGGCCGACTCGGTGTCGATGGCGGCCCTGCTGCTCCTGGAACGGCTCAGCCCCCTGGAGCGCGCGGTCTTCGTCCTGCGCGAGGTGTTCGACTTCGGCTTCCCCGAGGTCGCGTCGGCGGTGGGCCGCTCGGAGTCGGCCTGCCGCCAGCTGGCGGTGCGGGCCCGGCGCCACATGGCCGAGGGCCGCCCCCGCTTCGAGGCGGACCGCAGGGAACGCGAGGAACTGGCCGCGCGCTTCTTCGCGGCCCTCCACGAGGGCGATGTGGCCGCCCTCCAGGACCTGCTCGCCGCCGACGTGTCGCTGGTCGGCGACGGCGGCGGCAAGGCCCCGCAGCTGGCCCGCGCGGTCCTGGGCGCCCAGAACGTGGCCCGGCTCCTCGCCGCCGTCTTCCCGGCGCTGGCCCGCATCGAGGTCACCGCCGAGCGGCACGAGGTCAACGGCCAGCCCGGCGCGATCCTCCGCGACCGCCAGGGCAGGGTCCTCCAGACCTTCTCCCTCGACATCCTCGACGGCCACATCCAGGCCGTCCGCCTGGTCCTCAACCCCGACAAACTCGCCCACGTGGGCCCGGTGGCCGACGTCTGGGCCGTCTCCGAGGAACTCAAACGGGCCCGCAGGACGGTGGAGTGACGGGGCCTCAGGACCCGAGGCGGCGGGCCAGTGCCGACAGGTCCGCCGTCCGCAGCACCCGGTCGCCGAACCCGGGCAGCGGCACGTGCAGGATGTCCGTCCACCGCTCCGGTACGGCCCCGACGCCGTGGACGGCACCGGCCAGGGCGCCGGTGACCGCCGCGACGGTGTCCGTGTCGCCGCCCAGGTCGACGGCTGCCCGGACGGCTTCCTCGTAGGAGGAGGTGGTCCGCAGCGCCCACACCGCGGAGCCGAGGCAGGGCCACACGGCGCCGTTGAACTCGGTCGCGAGGTCGGGGTGCCAGCCGGGGTCGAGGACGATGGCGTACCTGTCACGGTGACCGGGATGGACCGCATCCAGCGATTCCGGAACGGCGGTCAGCGGGTCGTCTCCGGACAGGGCGATCCGCAGCAACTCGTGCAGGATGGCGGTGCCCTCCCAGGCGGCCCGGTCCCCGTGGGTGAGCGCCGCCAGCCGGCGGCCGGCGTCCATGGTGCCGTCCCGGCCCAGGGCCGCGAAGTACACCCCGGACGTCGCGGCACGCATCAACGCTCCGTTGCCCGCGGCGCGCCGGCTGGTCTGGAAGTGCAGGGCGGCGGCGAGGTCCCACGGGTCTCCGCTGCCGAGCACGGCCTCGGTCTGCAGCCCGATGTCCTTCGGCTCGGCCGCCGCCCACCGCTGGAACCGCCCGAAGACGTCCGGGAGTTCGAGCCCGCCCCGTTCCACCAGGGACTCCCCGACCAGCACGGCCATCTGCGTGTCGTCGGTCGCCTCGCCGGGCTCCCACCCGCCGCCCCCGCACATCTCGCCACCGTGACCTTCCCCCGGGAACCGCGCGGAGAAGGCCCCCTCGGGGCCGAACTCGAAGGGAGCGCCCAGGGCGTCGCCGACGGCGGAACCGATGACGGCGCCCAGGACACGGTCGAGGCGGGAGGGGCGGGTCAGGCGGGGCATCCCCGCAGGGTACGCGGGCTCAGCCCCGGCCCGCCTCCGGATGCAGGCGCAGCCAGCCGGACCAGGCTGAGGTGATCATGTCGTGGACGTCGTGTTTGGCCTTCCAGCCGAGTTCGGTGGTGATGCGGTCGGCGGAGGCGACGACGCGGGCCGGGTCGCCGGGGCGGCGGGCGGTGACGGCCGGGGGGAGGTCGTAGCCGGTGACGGTGCTGATGCGGTCGATCATCTCGCGGACCGAGACGCCCTCGCCGCGCCCGATGTTGAGGGTGAGAGTGCGGCCCGGCTCGGCCTGGAGGGCGCGGGCCGCGGCCACGTGGGCCTCGGCGAGGTCCACCACGTGGATGTAGTCGCGGACGCAGGTGCCGTCCGGGGTCGCGTAGTCGTCGCCGAAGATGCGCGGCGGGGCGTTCTCCGTGAGCTTCTCGAAGACCATCGGGACCAGGTTGTAGACGCCGACGTCGGCGAGTTCCGGGCGGGCCGCGCCGGCCACGTTGAAGTAGCGGAGCGAGGCCGTGGCCAGGCCGGTGGCCCGGCCCGTCGCGCGGACCAGCCACTCGCCCGCCAGCTTCGTCTCGCCGTACGGCGACATCGGCACGCACGGCGTCTCCTCTGTCACCAGCTCGACGTCCGGCATGCCGTAGACCGCCGCGGAGGAGGAGAACACGAAGGACGGGACCCGGGCCTCCGTCACGGCCTGCAGCAGGACGCGCAGGCCTTCGACGTTCTCGTGGTAGTAGTGCAGCGGACGGTCCACCGACTCGCCGACCTGCTTCTTCGCCGCCAGGTGCACGACCCCGGTGACCTCGTGCTCGGCCAGGACCCGCGCGACCTTCTCACCGTCGAGCGTGGAGCCCGTCACCAGCGGCACGTCCTCCGGCAGGCGCTCGGCGATGCCGGTGGACAGGTCGTCGTACACCACCGTCCGCTCGCCCGCCTCCGCCATCGCGCGTACGACATGCGCCCCGATGTAACCGGCGCCGCCGGTGATCAGCCAGGTCATGTGCGGCCGTCCCCTCCGTGAGTTGGCCCGTGGTGTTTCGTCCGCCCGCGTTTTGGTCAGCCGCGGTCACTCCTCAGTGAACCAGGTGCCGCCGACATGCGCGGACGGGCGTACTGACGCACCGCGGTCATGCGGACACCCGACGTGTCCTCGCGGCGGCGGGTGGCGCGCCACAGCCGGGTCAGGGAGAGCACGGCGGCGGTGGCCAGCAGGCCGTTGCGGGCCAGCATCAGCAGGCAGCCGGTCCAGGTGCAGTGGACCACCTCGGCGTAGTACGCGGGGTAGGCGACGGCACTCAGCGCGGTCGCCGCCAGGACCAGCGCGGCGACCGGCCGCTGGGTGGTGTGCCGCGAGGTCAGGCAGACGGCGGCCAGGCCCACCAGCCAGATCATGTACTGCGGGCTGATCACCCGGCTGGTGACGGTGAAGAGGAGAACGGCGCTCAGTGCCGCGTCGTAGGGGGTGGCCGGCGTCCAGTGCCGGGCCCGGATCCGCCACAGCAGCAGCAGCGCGAAGGCGGCCGCGGTGAGCGCGAGGGACGCGGTCGCGACCGCGCGCACGTGCGGGCCGACCAGCTCGATGGCGCCGTACTGGTAGCGGGTGGTGCCCCGCCAGCCCGCGTGCCGCGCGAGGCTCAGCGCGGTCCCGCCGAGCGACTCGACCTGCACGCCCCGGCCGCCCTGCTGGCGGAGGAACGCGAGCGGGTTGCGGAACGACACCACGAAGACCGCCAGGGTCACGGTTCCGGTCAAGGCCGCGGTCAGCCACGCCCTGCGGGTCGGGCGTCCGCGCTCCAGGCCGAGCAGCACCAGTGCCGGCCACACCTTCACCAGCGCGCCCAGTGCCGCGAGCGCACCGCACGCGCGCGTGGAGCGCTCCAGCGCCAGCAGGGAGAGCACGGCGAAGGCGGTGACCTCCACGTCGTAGCGGGCCAGCGGAAGGTGCAGCAGCAGCGGCAGGCCGCCGGTCCACAGGGCCGCGCCGAGCAGGGTGCGGCCGGGGCGCCGGCCCGCGCGGGCCAGTGCCGCCGTGACCAGGGCGTCGGTGGCCAGGGTGAGCGCCACGAACGCCTGGAAGTAGCTCAGTTCCGGCACCAGCCCCGGCGCCAGCAGCACCGCGCCGGCACCCGGCGGGTACTGCCACAGCGTGTCGTGCGCCGGGAACGCGCCGTGCGACAGCACGCCGTACCAGTGGAAGTAGAGCCGCCACACTTCGCGCGCGACCGATCCGTGTCCCAGGCGTCGCTCGTTGTTGTGGGCGAGGAGCCACAGCATCAGCGCGCGCGTGGTGGCCCAGGCGACGGCGAGGCGGAGGAGCGGCGGGACGCGGCGCGGGGGGAGCCGGGGGGAGAGACGCGAGGCGCCGGACGGGCGGCGCAGACGCGGGAGTCGAACAGAAGAGGCGAACAAGACGCGCGGAAGCGGAGTGCACGGGTGGCGATTCATCGACCGCGAGCGTAAGCCGCGCGGATGGTGTATCCATGCCGATACGCCGTCATTACCCGGCAAAGGTTGGCTAATCGCAAAAGATCGGGCCGTGGTGAGTATCGGGCCTCTCGTAAAAGCACATCCGCGAACGACACGAACGGAAGACGACAGCCGGCCGGCTCCACGGAGTCGGCCGCGCCCGTTGGGCGGCCCGCCCCGGTGGCCGCGGGCCGCCCGGTTCCTCGCCGTGGCCGTCCCGGCCGCGGTGATGCTCGCCGTCGGGTTCTGGGGGCTGCACCGCGGCGGCATGTGGCGCGACGAGGCCGTCACCTACCAGGTCGCCCGGCGTACGGTGCCGCAGATCTGGCGGCTGCTGCACGAGGTCGACGCCGTGCACGGTCTGTACTACCTGCTGATGCACGTCGTCCTCGCCGCCGACCCCGGCCACCCCGGCGAGGTCGTCCTGCGGCTGCCCTCGGTGTGCGCGGCGGCCGGCACCGCGGCCCTGGTCGCCGCCCTCGGCATGCGCCTGGCCCGGCCGCGCGTCGGCCTGTGGGCCGGGCTGCTGTATGCGGTCACCCCGCTGGTCGGCCACTATGCGCAGGAGGGCCGCTCGTACGCTTTGGTCGCCGCGGGGGCCACCGGCGCCACGCTGCTCCTCGTCCGGGCGGTGCGGGAGGAGGGGCGGCGGCTGTGGTGGTGGTACGGCGCCGTGCTCGTACTCACCTGCTGGCTGCACGAGTTCGCCGTCCTGCTGCTGCTCGCGCACGCGGGAACCCTGGCGCTGGCCCGTTCGTCGGGAAGGGTGTGGCGCAGGTGGGGCTGCGCGGCCGGGGGCGTGGCGCTGTCGCTGCTGCCGATGGTCGTGGTCTCGCGCGGGCAGTCGGCCCAGGTGGCCTGGTTGCGGGAGCCGGACGTGGAGACCGCCCAGGAGTTGCTGCGCCAGTACCTCGGACCGACCGACGGGGTGTACTGGGCGTGCCTCGCGCTCGGGCTGCTGGGGCTGACGCGGCTGGTGGGCCGGCGCGGCGAGGTGACCCTCGCGGCGGTCGCGCTGCCCCTCGCGGTGCTGCCGCCGGTGGCACTGATGCTGGCCTCGCAGCTCACCCCGCTGTACGTCGACCGGTACGTGCTGTACGCGCTGGCCGGGGCGCCGTTGCTGGTGGCGCTCGGCGCGGACCAGGTCGCCCGGGTGCTGGGCCGGCTCTGGTCCCACGGCGCGCAGACGGCGCCCAGGTCGCCCGCGCTCACCCTGGCCGGGGTCCTGGCGGTGCTGCTCGCCTTCACCCACCAGGTGCCGCTGCTGCGGGCGGACCGGGTGCCGGGCACCCGTCCCGACGACCTCGGGGCGGTCGCGGCGGCCGTGGCCCGTGTGCTGCGGCCCGGCGACCCCGTGCTGTTCCTGCCGGCCCACGCGCGGGGGGCGGAGCTCGCCTATCCCGCCGACTTCAGGTCCACGAAGGACGTCGCCCTGGCCGAGCCGGGGCCGCGGTCGGGGACGTTGTACGGGCGTGAGGTGGGGGTGGGGACACTGCGGCGGCGGTTGGCAGGGGTGGACGAGGTGTGGGCGGTGATGGAGAAGTACGCGCTGGTGAGCGGGTACCGGCCGCGGCTCGCGACGGAGCGGGCCAAGTGGGCCGTGCTGAACCAGGAGTTCGTGCTGCGGCAGGAAATGGTGATCGACCGGATCGCGCTGCGGCTGTATGTGCGGCCGATTCGGGCGGGTTCGGAGGAGTCCGCAGTGCAGACCGGCGGGGACTGGTCGCGCCCACGCGGCGGCAGCCGCACAGCGGCAACAGCCCCGCGCCCCTAAAGGGGCGCCTCCGCGGCCGCCGCGTCCAGGGTCCCCGTCAGCTGGTCCAGGCGCTCCTTCAGGTCCCGGATCTCCTCCACGTCGAAGCCCGTCGCCGCCACGATCCGCCGCGGCACCTCCAGTGCCCGTTCGCGCAGCGCGGCGCCCTCCTCGGTCAGGCGCACCTCCACCGAGCGTTCGTCGCGCGTGCTGCGTTCGCGGCGCACCAGGCCCGCCGCCTCCAGGCGCTTGAGCAGCGGGGACAGCGTGCCGGAGTCCAGGCGCAGGTGCTCGCCGAGCTTCTTGACCGGGAGGTCGCCCTGTTCCCACAGCACCAGCATCACCAGGTACTGCGGGTAGGTGAGCCCGAGGTCCTTGAGGATCACGCGGTAGACACCGTTGAAGGCGCGGGACGCCGCGTGCAGGGAGAAGCAGATCTGGCGGTCCAGGCGGAGCCACTCCGCCTCGGGGGCGGGGCTCGGGGCGGAGCCGGGGAGCGGGGTCGTCGCGGTCATGGCTCAAGCGTAGCGCTTGCGAGTCATTTAGTTGTGGGCAATTGAATTGTGTGCTCTACTTGTGGTCGTCAGGGCGGCGGGAACGGGAGCCGCCGGACTCCGATACTTCGAGCACTTCGAGAGGGATGGTCTTCGATGGACGCCATCTACACCGCAGCCGCCACCGCCACCGGCCGGGAAGGACGGGCGGTCAGCTCGGACGGCCAGCTGGACCTCGCGCTGGCGTTCCCGCCCGCGCTGGGCGGCAACGGCCAGGGCACCAACCCCGAGCAGCTCTTCGCCGCCGGTTACGCCGCCTGCTTCGCCAGCGCCCTCGGCGCCATCGGCCGCCAGGCCAAGGTCGACACCGGCGAGATCTCCGTCACCGCCGAGGTCGGCATCGGCAAGGACGAGTCCGACGGCGGCTTCGCGCTCAAGGTCACCCTGCGCGTCGAGCTTCCCGAGGCGCTCGCCAACGAGACCGGCGAGAAGCTGGTCCACCAGGCCCACGACTTCTGCCCCTACTCCAAGGCCACCAAGGGCAACATCCCGGTCGAGCTCGTCATCGAGTAACCGATCGGGTGACCAGCGGTACCGGGGACGTGTCCCCCGTCCGGGTGAGCCGCGCGAGCACCTCCCCGGTTCGCCGGCTCCAGTCCACGACCACCGCCCCCGCGGGCAGCCGCTCCTGCCGCGTCAGCAGCAGCCAGCGCACCCGAGGGCGGTGGTCGTGGCCGTCGGTCAGCGCGATGCCGTACCCGGGGAGCAGCCGCACGGCGTAGTAGGCGTCCGTGACCACCGGTTCGCCCGGCCCGATGTGCCGGGCCGCCCAGTCGTACGACGGCCAGCGCGGCGGTTGCGCGAAGCCGACCGGGTCCACCGAGCGCGGTACGACCGCCCCGGCCTGCGCGGCCACGAACCCCAGGCAGACCCCGCCGGCCGCGGCCCAGCCCAGCACCCGCCGCCACCGGCACCAGGGTCGCTCCGCCGCCAGCTCCTGGGCGAGCGCGCACTGCGGCGCCAGCAGCACGAGCCCGAGCAGCCCGGCGAGCCGACCGCACACCAGCACCAGGCATTCCAGGGCGAACAGCAGCACGAGAGGGTCACGCCAGGCCGCGGGCCCCACCGCCCCCCGCTGCACCGGGCTGCCCGCCCGCCGGGCCCGCAGCCACAGCGCCGGGATCCCGAGCAGGGCCAGCCAGCACTGGCCGGCCCACTCGCCCAGGCCGGCATAGGGCCCGTACGCCGACGGCGGCGGCACGCGCGCGTGCGTCCCGAAGGCGAGCACGGCCGTCGCCACCGTGCACAGCAGCGCCCACCGCTCCCACACCGCGGCCCGCCACCCCCGCTGCCACCCCGTCACGAACGCCAGCGCCCCGGCCGCCGCGCCCACCCCGGTCACCGGGTCGACCAGCGTCACCGTCCCGTACAGCAGGCCGAGCGCCGCGTATCCGGACAGGCTGCGCAGGCCGCTCGGGCCGACGTAGCGCACCCGGCGCAGATCGCGGGCGCGGGCACCGGTCAGGGCCCAGGCCCAGAGGGTCAGGCCGAGGGCGAACGCGGACGGGTAGCCGAGGCTGCCGGTCAGCGGCAGCAGGGCCAGTGAGCCCCCGCCCCACGCCGGCCGCGTGCCCCACAGCACGGACACGAAGCCCAGCGCCAGCACCGGCGCCCAGGGGCGCGGGGTGAGGACGCGCACCAGCCGGCCGAGGCCCGTCAGCAGGACCAGCAGATTGAGCGGGCCGCACACCCGCAGCAGTTGCCACCCCGTCAGCCCGGTCAGCCGGGCGAGCGCGGCCTGGGCGAGTACGTAGGGGGAGGCGGCGGTGTCCGTCAGGCCGGCCAGCAGCCGGACCACCGCCGCCGCGTGCAGCCCGGCCTCGCAGCACGGCGGCACCCGCCAGTACGCCAGGGTCATCAGCAGCCAGAACAGCAGGCCGAAGACCTGGTAGGGGGTGAGCCTGCGGACGCGGCCGCCGCGCAGGGCGGTGGAGCCGGGCGTGGCGCGCCGGAGCAGGGCGCCGGTGCTCACCGGCGGAAACGGACGGGACGGACCATTTGCCAAGTGTTCCCGTCCGCCCCGGCCGCGCTGCCGTCCATCACCTCATCGAGTGACGCCGACCGCCCTGGGCGCCCCCTGTACGGGAACCGGCACCGGCCTGCGCACCAGCGGTTCGAGGAGCAGCGGCACGCCCACCACCGGCAGCAGCCACGCCAGTACGATCATCCGGTCGCCGAAGACGGTGATGTCGGGGTGTCCGGCCTGGGTGAGGATCCCGGTCCCGGCGGCCGCCAGCAGGAAGACGCCGAAGGCGGGCCGCCGCCGCGCTCCCCACGCCCCGGCCGCCAGCAGGGCCAGGAACAGCGGCTCCGTCAGCTGCCGCCGCAGCCACTCGACCCAGAAGCCGAACTCCAGATGGAGGAACTCCGGCCACGGGTGGACCCGGTCCGGGTGGGTGTAGTGGCCGGTCAGGAGGTCCTGCACGCTCTCCGCCTCGGAGGGGTAGCGCAGCAACCGGGCCAGGAGCAGGGTGGCCGCCACCGCCCCGCACCCCACCACCGCGATTGCGGCCACCCCACGCCCGGGACTCCGCCCGCTACCGGGACTTCGTCCGCCGCCGGGACGCGGCCCGTGCCGGCGGCGTCGCCACAACGCGACCACCGCCGCGGCCCCGGCCAGGCACGCGCCGAGGAAGAGCGCCTGCGAGTGCTTCACGGCGACCAGCGCGAGCAACGCGCCCGCCACCGGCACCGTCCCCGCCCGGCCCGTCAGGACCCGCGCGCACCCCCACAGCGCCGTCAGGGTCAGGGCCAGCATCAGGCCCTCCGTCATCGGCCGCATCGCGGTCGTGCCGACCGGCAGGACGTAGTACAGGACCTGCCCGGTCAGCGCGAGCGGCACCGGCACGGACACCGTCCGCAGCACCAGGAAGACCAGCACCCCGCCCGCGCCCGCGACCAGCACACTCGCCAGCCACACCCCCCAGGTCACCCCGAACACGGTGACGAACGGCACCAGGAACACCGGGTACCCGGGCCGCACCTCGAAGATCCGCCGCAGCCGGGGGGCCACGAACGGCACGACGTGCCCGTCCGTCTGCGCGCCCCCGGCCCGCAACCGCCGCTCCACCCGCCGTAGTTCACCGGCCCGGCACTCCGCGAACACCCGGCCCGCCGGACTCGGTGCGCGGAAGCGCAGCACGTCCACGCGCCGCGCGCGCTCCGCCGCCGACGCCTTGCCGGCGCACACCCAGTCCACCGTCCGGACCGCCGCCTCCCGCTGGCCCGCCCCGGCCAGGGTCAGCGCGTACGACACGTAGTTCTTGGAGTCCGGCGTGTCCCGGCCGGTGACGTCGGCGAGTTGCAGCAGGGCGAAGACGGCGGCCAGCACCAGCACCCAGGTGCGCGGTCTCACGTCGACGCCAGCAGGTCACGCGCCCCGGCCGGACCGGGCACCCGGCCGGGCGGATCCGGCATCGCCTCGCCGAGCAGCAGCGTCCGTACGACCCGTTCGGCGGCCCGGCCGTCGTCGAACTCGCAGAACCGGGACCGGAAATCGGCCCGCAGCCGCGCCGACTCCTCGTCCCGCCAGCCGCCCGAGGCGAACAGCCACGCCAGCTCCCGGTAGGTGCGCGAGACATGGCCCGGCGCCTCGGCGGTGATGTCGAGATAGGCGCCCCGGCTCGCGGTGTACGTCGGCCAGTCGTCGGCGTGCACCACGATCGGACGGTCCAGGTTGGCGTAGTCGAACATGATCGAGGAGTAGTCGGTGACCAGGGCGTCCGAGGCCAGCATGACCTCCTCGGCGTGCGGTTCGCCGGTGGCGTCGACCACGACGCCGCGCCGGTGCAGTTCGGCCAGGCCCAGCCCGCGCGCCGGACCGGTCGCGAGGGCCGGATGCAGGCGGACCACCAGCGTGTGCCCCTCCCCGAGGTCGGCGGCGAACCGGGCCAGGTCGATCCGGTCGACGTGACCGCCCCGTACGTAGTCGCGGCGGGTCGGCGCGTAGAGCACCACGGTGTGGCCGGCCGGAATGCCGTGCCGGGCCCGGAAGTCCGTCGGGCCGCCGGTGACCAGCACGTCGTTGCGCGGGCTGCCGGTGCGGGCCGACGCGAAGTGGCAGGGGTAGGCCCGCTCCCACACCAGCTCCGAGTGGCGGTTGGCGACCAGGCTGTGGTCCCAGCGGTCGGCCCGGCGCAGCATCTGCGGCACGTCGAAACCGAGCCGGGCGCCGGGCTTGCCCAGCAGGTCGGCGCCCAGGTACTTGAGCGGGGTGCCCCGGTGGGTGTGGACGTGCACGCTGCCGGGCCGTTTCACCAGCGCGCCGGGCCAGTTGACGTCGTTGACGAAGAACTTCGCGCGGGCGGTCAGCCGCAGGTACTCCGGGGAGTCCAGCAGTACGTGGTCCACGCCGGCCGGCAGCTCCGCCGCGACCTCCGCGTCCCGCACCACCCAGACGCCGCGCAGCCGCGGGGCGATCACCCGGGCCGCCCGGTACACCGCCGCCGGGTCGCCGCGCAGCCCCTGGTGCGAGGCCGCCGAGTACAGGACCAGGTCCTCGTCCAACGGGCGTCGGCCGCGGAGCGAGGTCAGCGCGCGCCGGGCCCCGGCCCCCGCCGCCCGCCGCACCCGCAGCGCCTGCCCGCCGCCCGCCCGTTTGGCCCGCCCGGCCTGCTCCCGCAGCCGGTACGACGTGTACGACCCCGCCAGCACGTCAAGGTCACCGAGGTCACCGGGCTCGGCCCCCTCCGGCCGGAACGCCCGGTACAGCTCCGCCGTCCGCCGGAAGAACTCGGCCCTGGCGGCGGGCGGCAGGCGGTCCGGTTTGGCGAGGATGTCCAGGCAGTGCTCGCTCATCCTCCGGTGCAGGCGGGGCCGCCAGCCGGCCAGTTCGGGGTGGGCGTCGACAAAGGCGAAGACCCGTTTGTACTGGTCGTGGACGTCGAAGTGCTTGCGGCTGGTGGTGGAGAGGATGCTGCCCTGCCGTCGCTGCCGGTAGTTGACGCAGATCCGGTCGAGGGTGGCGATCCGGCCCGCGCTGAGCATGACCGGGAAGGTCCAGGGGGTGTCCTCGTAGTAGCCGGGCGGGAACCGGAAGCCGTTCTCCTCGACGAAGCCGCGCCGGTAGGCCTTGTTCCACACCACCATCAACAGGTCGAGGATCTCCGGGCGTTCGGCCGCCGTGAAGACGCCGTCGGTGGCACTCAGCACCTCCGCCAGGGCGTTGCGCCGGGTCCCGCCCCACCAGTAGGTGCGGGCGTAGTCGAAGACCAGCACGTCCGGGTCGCCGGTCTCCGCCAGCCGGTCGGCGACCGCGTGCAGCGCCCCCGGCGTGAGGGTGTCGTCGCTGTCCAGGAAGAGGAGGAAGTCACCGGTGGCGTACGGGATTCCGGCGTTGCGGGCGCGGCCGAGGCCGACGTTCTCCGGCAGGTGCAGGACCCTCACGCGCGGGTCGCGGGCCGCGTACTCGTCGAGGATCGCGCCGCTGCCGTCCGGGGAGCGGTCGTCGACGGCGATCACCTCGATGTCGTGGAGGGACTGCTCCAGGACCGAGTCGAGGCACTCGCGGAGGAAGCCCTGCACCTTGAAACAGGGGATGATCACACTGAGTCGGGGCACGGTCAGCTCCTGACGAGGGTCGCGGCCGGGGCGGGCAGGCGTTCGGCGAGCGGGATCACCTTCGGGATCTCCTCCGGCGGCCAGCCGAGGAACACCCGCCGCACCACCCGCTCGGCGGCCAGGCCGTCGTCGAACTGGCAGTACCGGGCGCGGAACTCGGCGCGCAACTGCCGGGACTCCGGGCCCCGGTAGGAGCCCTCGCGGAAGATCCGGGCCAGCTCCTCGGGGGTGTGGGCGACCGGGCCCGGCGGCTCGGCCATCAGGTCGAAGCAGACACCCCGGGTCTGCCGGTAGACATCCCAGTCGTCGGCGTAGACCACGATCGGCCGGTCCAGGTTCGCGTAGTCGAACATGATGGAGGAGTAGTCGGTGATCAACGCGTCCGCGGCCAGGCAGACGTCCTCGGCGGAGCGGTGCGCGGTGACGTCGATGACCCGGCCGGTGCCCGCCGCCCGGCCCCGGTCGTAGAAGTAGTGCGCGCGCAGCAGCACGACGACGTCCTCGCCGGCCGCCTCGCAGAACGCCTCCAGGTCGAGGCCGGGCTCGAAGCCGGTGTGGTGGTCGCGGTGGGTCGGGGCGTACAGCACGGCCGTCCTGCCGTCGGGGACGCCCAGCCTGCGGCGGGCCCGGACCACGTCGTGGCCGGAGGCCGTGTAGTAGACGTCGTTGCGCGGATAGCCGTACTCCAGGGTCTGGTAGGAGCCGGGGAAGGCGCGTTCCCAGGTCTGGGTGGAGTGGCGGTTGGAGGAGAGGTTGAAGTCCCAGCGGTCGACGCGGCCCAGCAGCTTGGTGAAGCTGCCGGTCCGCGCGGCGACCACCGGGTACGTCGACTGGTCGACGCCCATCTTCTTCAGCGGGGTGCCGTGCTGCGTCTGCACATGGACGCTGCCGGGCCGCTTGACGACCCCCTCGGCGAAGTTGGCGTTGTTGACAAGGTACTTGGCGCGGGCCAGCACCTCCCAGTACCGGTGGCTGCCGATCACCACGGACTCCACGTCGTCCGGCACGCTGTGTTCCTGGCCGGCCTCGACCAGGAACACCGAGTGGATGTGCGGGGCGAGTTCGCGGGCCACGGCGTGGATCGCGGCCGGGTTGCAGACGTAGCCGCGCCCCCAGTACGCGCAGTACACGGCGAGGTTCGGGTCCAGCGGGCGGCGCAGGTCGAGGGCGTACCGGAGCCGGGTGAGCGGCATGTGCGGGCGCGGCAGCCGTCCGGCGGCCCCGGCCGTGATCCGGTTGGCGCCGCGCAGCGCGCGGAACGCCGTGTACGCGCCCGCCGCGAGCAGCCGGTGCTGGACCCCCACGCTCCCGCCCGGCATCCGGAACCCCTCGGGGCGGTGGGCGCGGTGCAGCCGGGCCGCCCGCCGGAAGAACGCCCGGTGCCCGGACGGCATCCGCTCCGGCCGCGCGGCCGTCCGCAGCACCACCGCGAAGACCTGCTCGAACAGCGCCCGCGCCCGGTCGCCCGGCAGCGCGGCCGCCCGCTCGAGCACCAGCTCCGCCTGGTCGAGGAGTTCGTGCTGGTGCGGCCCCGGCAGGTTGAGCCGGCTGCCCTGCCGGCGCAGCCGGTGCCGTACGACCACCGAGCGCAGCACCGCGATCCGCTCGGCGGCGACGGTGGTCAGGCCGCCCCAGCCGAGGTCCGTGAAGTGCCCGTCCGGAAAGCTCAGCCGCCGCTCGGTCAGGAAGGACCGGCGGTAGACCGCGCTCCAGGCCGGCAGGGCCACGCCCGTCAGCCGCGGCGCCCGGTCCGGGGCGAACGCGCCGCTCGGGACGCCCGCCAGCAAGGGCGCCGCCGGGTTGCCCGGCTCGCCCTCCCACCAGGGGGCGCGCTCGTGCTCGGCGTACAGGACGTCCACGTCACCGGTCTCGGCGAGCCGGGCGTCCAGCAGCGCCAGCGCGCCCGGGACCAGGACGTCGTCGCCGTCGAGGAAGAGCAGGTACGAGCCGTGCGCCGCCCGCATCCCGGTGTTCCGGGCCCCGCTCAGCCCGGCGGACGGCGGTGAGTGCACCGGCGCCACCCGGGAGTCCCGTTCGGCGTAGGCGGCGGCGACCGAGGCGGCCGGGGCGTCGGGCGCGTCGCAGACCGGGATCAGCTCCAGGTCGCCGAAGGACTGGCCGAGGACCGAGTCCAGCGCCTGGGACAGCCGGCCGGCGACCCCGTGGGACGGGACGATGATGCTGAAGCGGGGCATGCTGCTCTTTCTCAGGTGTGCCTGCGGCCCGGCCTTCCCGTCGGCCGCCAGGTGGACGGCCGGGACGGAGTGGGCCGCGAGGTGCTGGGGGGCATGAGAGAACTCCCTGCAAGGCAAACGGCGATCAACGGCTCTCGGTGACGGGCAGATGGCCGGAAGGTTGCGGAACGGTGGCCAGCGGGGAGTGGGTGAGCCCCGAGGCCGCCGAGGGCACGGGGTGCCGGTCCGTCAGCGGGATGAACTCCGGCAGCCCGGCCGTCTCGCCCAGCACCACGTGCCGTACGACCCGCTCGGCGGCGCGTCCGTCGTCGTACCGGCAGAACCGCTCGCGGAAGGCGGCGCGCAGCTGGGCGGAGCGGGAGCCGCGCCAGTGGCCGCCGGCGAAGATGTCGATCAGCTCGTCCTCGGTGCGGGCGACCGCGCCCGGCGGGCTGGAGCGCAGGTCGAAGTAGGTGCCGCGGGCCGCGTCGTAGGCGTCCCAGTCCTCGGTGTGCACGACGATCGGCCGGTCCAGGTTGGCGTAGTCGAACATCAGGGAGGAGTAGTCGGTGACCAGCGCGTCCGCGGCCAGGCAGAGCGACTCCACGCTGGGGTGGTCGCTGACGTCGATCACCCGGCCCCCGGAGGCGAGCGGGCCGCCGTGCCAGTAGTGGGCGCGGGCCAGGATCACGAACCGCGGGCCGAGGCGGCGCACGATCCGGTCCAGGTCGAGGGCGGCCCGCTGGGTGCGCCGGTAGTCGCGGTGGGTGGGGGCGTACAGGAGGGCGACCGCGCCCTCGGGGACGCCGAGCGACTGCCGGATCCGGGTGACGTCGGCCGAGGTGGCCGACTGGAAGACGTCGTTGCGCGGGTAGCCGTACTCGAGGGTCCGGTATCCGCCGGGGTAGACGCGCTCCCAGGTCAGGGTGGTGTGGCGGTTGGCGGACAGGACGTAGTCCCACTTGTCGACGCCCCGCAGGAGCTCCTCGAAGTCCATGCCGGTGGCGGCCGCCGGGTGTTCCTGGAGGTCGAGGCCCATGTGCTTGAGCGGGGTGCCGTGCTGGGTCTGCACGAACACCTGGCCGGGGCGCTTCTTCAGCCGCCGGTCGAAGTTGACGTTGTTGACCAGGTACTTGGAGCGGGCCAGCGCCGTCCAGTAGGCGAAGGTGCCCGGCCGCAGCCGGCGCGGGCCCGGCGGGATCGTGTGGTGGTGTTCCGGGCGGGCGATCCAGGCCGTGCGGACGTGCGGTGCGTGGGTGCGGAACGCCGCCTCCAGCGCACCCGGGTTGCAGCCGTGCCCGCGGTTCCAGTAGGCGGCGAAGACCGCGCGGTCGGCGCGCAGCGGGAGCCGCAGCTGGATCCGGTAGTGCAGCTGGAGCAGGGCCGAGCGCAGACCGCGGACGGACTTCACGCCGGCCTTGACCGCGCGGCGGCGGGCGGACATCGCCCACTGCAGGGCGCCGTAGGTGCGGTGCAGGCCGTAGTGGACGAGGCCGTGGCGGAGCCGGGTGCGGAGCGGGACGTTCGAGCCGCCCGTCCGGTAACGCCGGTAGTGGGCGCGGGCCGTGCGCAGGAACTCGCCGCGGCTGCTCTTCGGCAGCCGGTTCGGGCTGGTGAACACCGTGGTGAAGTGGTCGACCATGCGGCGGAACAACACCGGCTGCCAGCTCGCCAGTTCCGGCCGCTCGGCGAGGAACGCGAAGACCCGGTCGTACTGTTCGAAGATGTCGAAGTGCTTGCGGCTGGTGGTGGAGAGGATGCTGCCCTGCCGTCGCTGCCGGTAGTGCACACAGACCCGGTCGAGGGTCGCGATCGACCCGGCGGTCAGCAGGGCCGGGTAGGTCCACGGCGTGTCCTCGTAGAAGCCGGGCGGGAAGCCGAGGCCGTTCTCCTCGACGAACTCCCGCCGGTAGGCCTTGTTCCAGGCCACCATGAGCACGCGGAGCAGACCGGGCCGGTCCTCGAGCCGGAAGGGCGCCGGACCCTCCTCGGCCAGCTGCGCCGCGAGCTTGTTGCGCTCCGCCCGGCCGGTCCAGAACGTCCGCGCGTAGTCGTACACGAGCAGGTCCGGATCGCCCGTCTCCTTGATCCGGTCGGCGATCGCCCGCAGCGCGTCCGACGTCAGCGTGTCGTCGCTGTCCAGGAAGAGGAGGTAGTCGCCGCGCGCCTGGGCCATCCCCGCGTTGCGGGCCCCGCCCAGGCCCTGGTTCTCCGGCAGGTGCAGGGCCTTCACCCGCGCGTCCCTGGCCGCGTACTCGTCGATGATCGTGCCGCAGGCGTCCGGCGAGCGGTCGTCCACGGCGATCAGTTCCAGATCGGGGTACGACTGCGAGAGCACCGAGTCCAGGCACTCGGGCAGATACGCCTGGACCTGGTACGCGGGGACAATGACACTGAACCTGGGCAAGGGGCATCCATGGGTCGGTCGGCGCGGGCGTTCTGCCCGGGAACGGCCAATGGAATGATTTGGTTACGGTTCGTTAGGTCATGTGGGTTACGTTCCGTGAACGGGCGGGGGCGGGCCGGTGGCCGGCCCGCCCCTGCTGACGACCGCTTGTGCGGTTATTTGACCGCGCCCGCCATCACTCCGGACACGAACTGCCGCTGGAACGCGAAGAACACGGCCAGCGGGATCACCATCGAGATGAAGGCACCGGGCGCGAGGACGTCGACGTTGTTGCCGAACTGGCGTACCTGGGTCTGCAGCGCGACCGTGATCGGCTGGGTGCCCGACTTGGTGAACACCAGCGCGACCAGCATGTCGTTCCACACCCACAGGAACTGGAAGATGCCGAGGCTCGCGATCGCCGGCCCGCCGAGCGGCATCACCACCCGCGCGAACAGCCGCAGTTCACCGGCTCCGTCGAGACGGGCCGCCTCCAGCAGCTCGCGCGGGATCTCCGCGAAGAAGTTCCGCAGCAGGAACACCGCGAACGGCAGCCCGAAGCCGACGTGGAAGAGGATCACCCCGAAGATCGTCCCGAACAGGCCGATCTTCCCGAAGAGTTCGGCGATCGGGATCAGCGCCACCTGGACGGGTACCACCAGGAGACTGACCACGACCAGGAACCACCAGTCCCGGCCAGGGAACTCCATCCACGCGAACGCGTAACCGGCCAGCGCCCCGATGACCACGACCAGGACCGTCGCCGGGACGGTGATCAGGACCGTGTTCCACAGGGAGTGGGTGATGTCACCGTTCTCCAGGAGCTTCTGGTAGCTGTCGAACGTCAGCTGGGAGGGCTTGGCGAAGACGTGCCACCAGCCGCTCGCGCTCATGTCGTCCGGCGACCGGAGCGAGGAGGCGAGCAGCCCGATCGTCGGCACCAGCCAGAACAGGGCGACGACGATCAGGAGGACGCGCACCAGACCGCCGTTGATCTTGTTCAGCAGCCAGCTCATCGCCGCTCCTCCCGCCGCAGCCTGCGCACGTTGAACCACATCACCGGGATGACGAGCAGCAGCAGGAACACCGCGATGGCGCTCGCGATGCCCGGCTGGCCCTCCGAGAAGCCCTTGCGGTACAGCTCCAGGGCGAGCACGTTCGCGTCGTCCTGCGAGGAGCCCGGCGCGATGATGTACACGAGGTCGAAGACCTTCAGGACGTTGATCATCAGGGTGACGGTGACCACCGCGAGGACCGGTGCGAGCAGCGGGATGGTGACCTTGCGGAACACCTGCCACTCGGTCGCTCCGTCGACCCGCGCCGCCTCCAGCAGCTCCCGGGGCAGCCCGGCCAGGCCGGCCGCGATCAGCACCATCGCGAAGCCGGCCCACATCCACACGTACGACCCGATGATGGCCGGGGTGACGAGGGACGGGCCGAGCCAGTCGACGCCGTTGTAGGGCTGTTTGAAGTTGCTCGCGGGCAGCCGGAGCTGTGCCCCGTCGGCGGCGGCGGGCAGCGTGAAGGTGCCGTCGGCCGCCGCCTTCGTCGATGCCACCACCTTGCCGCCCTTGACCGCCTCGATCCGCATCCCGTCGTAGCCGAGCTCGGACGGGTCGGGGGCGCCGAGGGTACCGACGCCCTTGCCGCGGGTGAAGTCCTGCCAGGTGGTGCCGGTGATCTTCCCCGGGTCGGCCTTCGCCGCCACCGCCTTCTTGGCGCCGTCGGGCATCTGGTCGGGGGCGACGCCGACGAGCGGGAGGGTGACGGTCTGCCCGGTGTGGACGGTCGCCGCCGTGATGAAGCCGCCCTGGTCCGGTTTGAGGGGCGACTCGCGGCCCGGGTGGGCGTTCGGGAACGCGGAGGACTGGGCGAAGGTGTCGTGGATGCCGACCCAGACCGCGTTGGCGACGCCCTTGCCCGGGTCCTGGTCGTAGACGAGGCGGAAGATGATCCCGGCGGCCAGCATCGAGATCGCCATCGGCATGAAGACGACCAGCTTGAACGCCGTCCCCCAGCGGACCCGTTCGGTCAGCACCGCGAAGATCAGGCCGAGGGCCGTGGAGACGGTCGGCGCGAACACCACCCAGATCACGTTGTTCTTCAGGGCGGTGCGGATGCCGTCGTCCGTGAAGATCGCCTTGTAGTTGTCGAAGCCGGCGAGCCCGTCGCCGTTCGCGTTGTAGAAGCTGCGGATCAGCGAGTACCCGATCGGGTAGACCACGAGCGCGCCGAGCAGCACCAGGGCGGGGAGGAGGAAGAGAACCGCCACGCTCCTGCGGGTGCCGGTCACGCTTCTGCGGCGGCCCGGTGGAGCGGGGGCCGTGGTCGAGGGTGCGGCCATCGCCGGGTCAGCTTCCGCTGCCGTAGGCGGCCGCCGCGTCCTTCTCCAGTTTCGCCTGGGTGCCCGCGACGTCCGTCGGGTTCTGCAGGAAGTCCTGGAGGTCCTTCCACTCGCCCTTGCCCGGGGTGCCGCCGAACGCCTGCGGGGCCTGGTCGGACATGTCGAAGCGGAAGTCGTCACCGGACGCGATCAGCGACTTGGCGATCGTGCGCTGCACCTCGTTCGGGTAAGCCGAGTTCGGCACGCTCTTGTTCGGCGAGAGGTAGCCGCCGAGCTTCGCCTGGATCGTCGCCGCGTCCGGGGAGGCCAGGAACTTCGCCAGCGCCTGGGCGCCCTTCGAGTCCTTGAAGATCACCGCCGCGTCACCGCCGGAGACCACGGGGGCCGTTGAGCCGACCGACGGGAACGGGAACACCTTGGCGTCCGTGCCCACCTTCGCCTTGGTCTCGCCGATGTTGACCTGCACGAAGTCGCCCTCGTACACCATGGCCGCCTTCGGCTGGTCGCCGCCGGTGAAGGTCTGGGTGACCGAGGCCGGGAACTCGGTCTGCAGCGCGCCGGACGCGTTCCCCGCGACGTACCCCTTCTTCCCCCAGACCTGGGCCAGGGTGGTCAGCGCCTGCTTCACCGACGGGTCGGTCCACTTGATCTTGTGCTGGGCGAGCTGGTCGTACTTCTCCGGGCCCGCCTGGGAGAGGTACACGTTCTCGAACCAGTCCGTCAGCGTCCAGCCGTCGGCGCCGCCGACCGAGAACGGGGTGACGCCCGAGTCGTACACCGCCTGCGCCGTCGTCAGCAGGTCCTGCCAGGTCTTGGGTTCCTTGGCGCCCGCGTTCTCGAAGACCTTCGCGTTGTACCAGATCAGCGACTTGTTGGCGGCCTTGTAGTAGACGCCGTACTGCTTCCCGCCGACCTTGCCTATGTCCTGCCAGCCCTGCGAGTAGTTCTTCTGCACCTCCGTGACCGTGTCGGCGCTCAGCGGCTTCGCCCAGCCCTTCTGCACGGCCTGCTTGATCGCGCCCGGCTGCGGCAGCAACGCGATGTCCGGCGGCTGGCCGCCCGCGATCTTCGATCCCAGGAAGTTGATGATCGGGTCCTGGGCGGGCACGAAGGTGACCTTCGCACCGGTGCGCTTCTCGAACTCCGCGAGCACCTGCTTGAAGTTCTTCTGCTCCTGCCCGGTCCAGACGGCGGCCACTTCGAGGGTGGTGCCGTCGAGCTTCGGGAGGCTGAGGGTGCTGGACCGGGTGGCGCCGGTGCTGGTGTCGCCGCCGGACTTCTTGTCGTTGCTTCCGCATGCGGCCAGCGCGAGGGATCCCGCGAGCAGGGCGGCGAGTGTGGCGAGGGCCCTGTGTGTCCGGACGGTGCTGCTGTTACCGCGCATCACTTCCCCGTTCGTCGTTCTTCGTTGAACGTCAGAACTCTGTCCCGTGCGCTCCGGTGTACGCGGGGGCCGCGCACGCGGCAAGTGGGCCGACAGGTCAGCGCGGGAGATCGTGATCGCGTTGTGATCAGTGACCCGGGATTGTGCTCCCGATCACAGAAGGGAAGGGACCTCCGCCGCGGAGACCTCCTTCGCCGCTCGCTCCACCGCGCTCGCCAGCAGGGCCAGGTCGGTCGGGCCGTTGCCGAGTTCGCGGACGGGGCGGCGGGTCGGGGGGTCGCCCATGCGCTGCCAGTCGAGGGGGACCACCGTGGGGCGCTGGGTCGCCGTGCGGGGGATGCGGCCCGTGACGCGGCCCGTCTGGAACGCCGTGGTGCGGCCGTCCGGGGTGGTCAGGCGGCCACGGCCCGGCGCCGGCTCGTCGGGGCCGTCGGACGGGGTGTCCAGGGCGACGCGCAGGGTGGCCTGCCGGGCCGGTTCCGTCTCCGCGGTACGGCCGCCGGTGCCGGCCGCCGCGACCAGGTGGACGCCGAGCCGCTCGCCCTCCTTCGCCACCGCCTCCAGTGCCCGCATCACGGAGCCGGCGGCCGGCCGGCCCGGTGAACCGAGCGCGGGGGAGACCAGGGCGTCCAGGTCGTCGACCACGACCACGAGCCGGGGGAGCGGGGGCGGCGGCGCCTCCGTACGGCCACGGGCCACGGCACCGGCCGCCGGGCGCAGCCGGAGCGTCGAACTCGGCGGGGCCTCTATGTCGGCGGCGCCCGAGGCGGCGGGACGGGCGCGCTGCGGGACGATACGGCCGGAGATCTCCCGCTGCGCGTGCCAGTCGGCGAAGTCGGAACGGCCCAGCAACTCGGCCCGCCGCTTCAGCTCGGCGCTCAGCGACTGCGCCAACTCGCGCATCCGCACCGGGTCGTTGGCGGTCAGGTGCGTCGTGACATGCGGTATGTCCGTGCAGACCCGCAGGCCCTCGCCGTGCCCGGCGCCCGTCCCGACGCCGTCGCGGCCGTCGATGAGGACGATCCCGAGCCGGTCGGGGCGCTCGGCGGCGGCCAGCGAGGCGACCACCGCCCGCAGCAGCTCCGTACGGCCGCTGCCGGGCGGGCCCTCGACCAGCACATGCGGTCCCTCGGCCACCAGGTCGGCGGTGAGCGGGCCGCGCGGTCCCGCGCCGAGCACCGCCCGGGCCCGGCCGCCCAGCGACTCGGTGTCGTCGGCCGCGTCCGCCCAACGGGCCATCAGCGAGGCCGGGGTGGCCCTGGCCAGCCCCAATTCGTCCAGCAGCCGGGCGGACCGGGGGAGCGGGGCGGCCATGCGCGGGTGCCGGTCGGCGCCGGGGCCGTCGGGGCGCAGCGGGGCCAGCGCCCTCGCGAACCGCTCGGCCCAGGCGGCGGAGACCGCGTCCACCGCGGCCAGGGTGCCGGGACCGACCGGGCCGGCGGGACCGGCCTGGCCGGTGCGGCCGCCGGCGGAGACCCGCATGAGGTGCAGCGCCGTCGCCACGTCGCCGCTCAGCAGGGCCACCGCCCCGCACTCACGGAACGTCGGTGTCACCGCGCACGCCTCCTCGTAGGTCCGGTCGACCGGGGAGGTGGGCGAGGTGGGGACCGTCTCCGCCAGGCAGAGGACGTGCACCCCGGCACGCGGCCCGGCCACGGTCAGCCGCGCCACCGCCTCGCGCAGTGCGGAGCCGCCGGGATCGCCGTCCACGACGACGACCGTGTACGGGCCCGGGAAACCGCCCTTGCCGTCGTCGTCGGTGCCCAGGTCGTGCCGGGCCCAGGAAGGGCCCTTGGCGGCTTCGGGGGACGCGGCGTCCGCCGCCGTACGGGCCGGAGCGGGGACCGGCGCGGGGGTGGGGCGGTCGGACGGGGTGGCCGGTCTGCGGGCGGCGGACAGCTCCTCCGTACGCCGCAGCAGCTCCTCCACGCGGGCCGCCGCCTGCTCACGGTCGTAGGCCAGCAGCAGGCGGCAGTCCTGGCCGTGCCCCGGGCGGACGTGCGGGAGCCAGCCGAGCCAGGACCATTCGGCCGTGCGCTCCTCCAGGGGGCGGGCCCGGTCCGCACTGATCAGGACGATCTCCAGCAGGTCGGGCGAGTGCAGAGCGGCGAGCTGGGCCAGGACCGCGCGGGCCAGGCCGGCCAGGCGGGTGCGCGGACCGGCCAGGCCGAGGCCGCCGGCCTCGCGCAGATCGGCGGTGACCGGGACGGCGGGGAGCAGGCCCGAGCCGTCGGGGGTCGGGCGGTCCGCCGTGCCGAGCCGGACGGTGAGCGCCTCCGGGTGGCCGGGGCCGCGCTCCCAGAGGCGGGGGCCGGGACCGAGCGCGGTCAGCAGCAGGGCGGCGGGGTCGGGCCAGGTCTCCGGCCGGGCGGGCACACCGGGGGACGCGGCGGGGCCGTCCTGCGGCGCCGTCTCGGCGTCGGCGGCCGACGGGGGCTCACCGCGGCCGCCGGCCAGCCGCCGGGCCCAGGCTCCGAGCCCGCCGCGCCTGCGGGGGCCGGGCAGGGCGGGGGCCTCGGTGCCGCGGAGGGGGGTGCCTTTGCGCCTGCCGGAGGGGGCCGGGGCGTCGGCGGGGTCGAGGGCGAGAGCGGTGCCCTCGGCGGGGTCGGGGGCCGTGGGGCGGGCGGCGGTGCCTCCCGCGCCTGTGGAGCTTCGGCTGCTTCCGGCGTCCGCGGCGCTGCCGGAGGGACCCGGGCGGTCGTCCAGCACTCCGGAGTGGCCTGCGTGTGTGTCGCCTGGGAGATGGCCGACGCGGGAGCCGGGTGCGGTGCCGGGGCCCTGCGCCGGGTCGGGGTCGTACGGGGCGGCTGAGGCGTGGGGCGCACCGGCGCTGTATGCGGTTCCCGACCCGTGCCCGTGGGGCGCACCGGCGCCGTACGCGTCCTCGGGTCCGTGTGCGGCGCCCGAGTCGTACCCGGCGGCGCCGCGCGGGCCCGGCAGCGTGCCGCGGTTCCCGGTCGACCGGTGTCCGTGCCGGTCTCCGTCGTACTCGCGGCCGGCCGACGGTGGCTCGCCCCGCTGCTGCGCGGACGACGGGAATCCGCCCGCGTGCCCGCCGGCCCCGGCCCCACCTGCCCGCCCGGTCCACGGCGGCCCGTCGGCGCGGTCGGCCGACGGCTGCCCGCCCCGGCTCTCGATCCCCGGCGCGTCCCCCTGAGCCGGTACGACCGGTGGCTCCGCCAGGCCGTGCTCCTGGCTGCCGGCCGCCCCGCCGGCGGCTCCCCAGCCCGCCGTGCCGTAGGCGTGGTGGGTACGGCCGGCCGGTGCGGCCGTGCCGCTCCCGACGGCGGCGGAACCGTCGCCGTAGGTCTCCCCGCCGCCCGTCAGCACCCGCACGCACCCGTCTCCGTCGGGTTCCGTGCCCACCCGGGCCCCCGGCCCCCCGGACGGCGTAAGCCGCAGGGCCGATTCCCCGATGCGCAGGAGCGAGCCCGGGGTGAGGCGGACCGGGCGGTCGGTGACGCGGGTGCCGTCCAGGGCGGTGCCGTTGGTGGAGTGCAGGTCGGCGACCGAGACCCGGCCGTCGGCGGCGACCGTGACCGCGCAGTGCAGCCGGGAGACGTCCGGGTCGTCCAGCGGGACGTCGGCCTCGGCGGAGCGGCCGATGGTGATCTGGCCGCCGTGCAGGAGGTGCACCCCGCCCGCGTCCGGGCCGGCGATCACGTGCAGCTGGGTCGGAGCGTCGTCCAGCTCGGGATGCGGCTCGGGGGCCGCGGGGGCGCCCAGGGACAGCACGGCGCCGTCGACCAGCGGGGGCTCGCCCAGGATCCGGCGGCGGGCGTCCAGCCGCTCCGTCCCGGCGTACAGCACGACCGGGGCACCGCTCGGCTCCCGGCCGCCCAGACTGCCGTCCCCGGTGACCGCCGAGGCCAGCCCCGACGCCACCGCGGCCAGGTCCGTGCCCGAGGGCGCCGTCACCAGCACGTCCCGGCTCGCGGCCCGGCCCCGCTGCGCGGCAGGGCCCAGCGGGTCTACGACGGTCAGCCGGATCTGCATCGCCGTCAGCGGTCCCTTCTGCGCGGGCGCGGAATTCCCCCCACCGCCACGAGCACGTCGGCCAGTTCTGCTGTCAAGCGCATCCTCGCACCTGCCACTGACAACGCGCCCACGCCCCGATGGTAAGTGATCTTGATTGGTCAGCTCTGCCCCCAAAAGTGCCTGACCAATACCGTGCGCGCGATCACTTGAGATCGGTCACGTCCGAGCCCGGCAACCAGCGGACCGAAGCAAGCGTCTTTCCATCGAACGGAGGCCGGAACGCCAACGTATGGGGATACGTCGGGACGCTTATCGGCCCCCTACCGGGGAGGGGAAAGCAGAGCCGGACGACAGCCCGTTCCCAGGCACCACGGCACTAGAGTGGGTCGGACACACGGGTCGGAGACATTCAGCAGCCAGCCATTCAGCAAGCAGCAGGGAGCGCATGACGTGCGGCCGGTAGGCAGCAAGTACCTCCTGGAGGAGCCGCTGGGACGCGGCGCCACCGGTACCGTCTGGCGTGCCCGCCAGCGGGAGACCGCGGGCGCCGAGGCGGCCGTGCCCGGCCAGCCCGGCGAGACCGTCGCGATCAAAGTCCTCAAGGAAGAGCTCGCGAGCGACCCCGACATCGTGATGCGCTTCCTCAGGGAGCGCTCCGTCCTGCTCCGGCTCACCCACCCGAACATCGTCCGGGTGCGGGACCTCGTCGTGGAGGGTGATCTCCTCGCCCTGGTGATGGACCTCGTCGACGGCCCCGACCTGCACCGCTACCTGCGCGAGAACGGCCCCTTCACCCCCGTCGCCGCCGCCCTGCTCACCGCCCAGGTCGCCGACGCGCTCGCCGTCAGCCACGCCGACGGCGTGGTGCACCGCGACCTGAAGCCCGCCAACGTGCTGCTCGCCCAGTACAACGGCCAGATGCACCCGATGCTGACCGACTTCGGCATCGCCCGCCTCGCCGACTCCCCGGGGCTGACCCGCACCCAGGAGTTCGTCGGCACGCCCGCGTACGTCGCCCCGGAGTCCGCCGAGGGCCGTCCGCAGACCTCCGCCGTCGACATCTACGGCGCCGGCATCCTGCTGTACGAGCTGGTCACCGGCCGCCCGCCGTTCTCCGGCGGCAGCGCCCTGGAAGTCCTGCACCAGCACCTCAGCGCCGAGCCCCGCCGCCCCTCCACCGTCCCCGACCCGCTGTGGACGGTCATAGAACGGTGCCTGCGCAAGAACCCCGACGACCGCCCGAGCGCCGAGAACCTCGCGCGCGGCCTGCGGGTCGTCGCCGAGGGCGTGGGCGTGCACGCGAACTCCGCGCAGATCGCGGCCGCCGAGGGCGTCGGCGCGCTGCTCGCCCCCGACCCGGCACCGGCTGCCGTGCCGGGTTCGGCCGACCCTACCCAGGTGCTGCCGAACACCGGCACGCCGATGGGCGCGTACGACCCGAACGCCGCGACCAGCGTCCTGCCGCACACCGGCGGGCCGGGGCCGTTCGGCGCCGCCGACCCGACCGCGGTGCTCCCCAACACCGGCGCCGCCGACCCGACGGCCGTCATGCCGCCGATGCCCCAGGGCCGGCCGGGGCAGCCCGGCCAGCAGCAGCCCGAGCAGCCGCACCCCTGGCAGACCCAGCTCCGCGCGGCCCGCGACCGCAACGAGCAGACCCAGGTCCAGTACCTCGACCCCGGCGAGGACCCCCTCCGTCGCCGGCCGCAGCGCCAGGTGGCCCGGCCGCAGCAGCCGCCGCAGCGCCAGGCTCCGCAGCAGCAGCCGGTACGCCGCCCGCAGCCGCGCGGACAGCAGGGCGGACAGCAGGGCGGACAGGGCGGGTACGGCCAGCAGCCCGCCGGGTACGGCGGCGGCCGGCCGCAGCAGTACGCCCCGCCGCAGCAGCCCCAGCAGCGCTACGCGCCCCCGGCCGAGCCGCAGCGGGCCCCGCGCGAGCCGCGGCAGCGCAGCGCCAACCCGATGCGGATTCCGGGGCTCGGCTGCCTCAAGGGCTGCCTGTTCCTGGTCGTCATCCTGTTCGTCGCGGGCTGGCTGATCTGGGACCTGACCCCGGTGCACACGTGGGTCGGACAGGGCGAGGGCTACTGGAGCCAGCTGAAGGACTGGACGAAGTCGATCGGCAGCTTCATCAGCAACCTGGGCAACGGTTCCGGCAACTGACTGCCGGAACCGGCCGCGACTCTGTGGATTTGTCGACACCTGGCGGGTGATTTCCGCCTCTGTGGTGAAGGTTGGCTCGCCGGACGCGTACTTTTGTCGGCAACACGCGTCTGTAGGAGCAGTCTTGGCACGGAAGATCGGCAGCCGGTACACCGCCAACCAGATCCTGGGGCGGGGCAGCGCCGGCACGGTGTGGCTGGGCGAGGGGCCGGAAGGGCCCGTCGCCATCAAGCTGCTGCGCGAGGATCTCGCGTCCGACGAGGAGCTGGTGGGCCGCTTCGTGCAGGAGCGCACGGCACTGCTGGGCCTCGACCACCCGCACGTGGTGTCCGTCCGTGACCTCGTCGTCGACGGCAACGACCTCGCCCTCGTCATGGACCTGGTCCGCGGCACGGACCTGCGCACCCGCCTGGACCGGGAGCGACGGCTCGCGCCCGAGGCGGCCGTCGCCATCGTCGCGGACGTCGCGGACGGGCTGGCGGCGGCGCACGCGGCGGGCGTCGTCCACCGGGACGTGAAGCCGGAGAACGTCCTCCTCGACATGCAGGGCCCGCTGGGCCCCGGTGGCGCCCACCCCGCCCTGCTGACCGACTTCGGCGTCGCGAAGCTCATCGACTCCCCGAAGCGGACCCGGGCCACGAAGATCATCGGCACGCCGGACTACCTGGCCCCGGAGATCGTCGAGGGCCTGCCGCCCCGCGCCTCGGTGGACATCTACGCCCTCGCGACGGTCCTGTACGAGCTCCTCGCGGGCTTCACCCCGTTCGGCGGCGGCCACCCCGGCGCGGTGCTCCGCCGCCACGTCACCGAGACCGTCGTGCCCCTCCCCGGCATCCCCGAGGAGCTCTGGCAGCTGCTCGTCCAGTGCCTGGCGAAGGCGCCGGCGTCCCGGCTGCGGGCCTCCGAGCTGGCCGCGCGGCTGCGGGAGCAGCTGCCGATGCTGGCCGGGATGCCGCCGCTGGACGTCGACGAGCCGGACACGGAGACGCCGGAGGAGACCGAGGAGTCGTCGGCCGCCGCCGCGCCCGCCGCGGAGGAGCAGCGGGTACGGCGCCGGGGGGCCGTCTCCCTGGTGCCGGGCGCGAAGCCGGACTCCAACCGGGACACGCACACGTCGATGCGGGTACCGGGCCCCGACGAGCTGGCGGGCGGCGCCCGGGGCACGGCGCGGGTGCCCAGGGCGTCGGGGGCTCCGCGGCCGGGGTCGGCACGGCACCGGGTCGCGGCGCGACGACGGAGGGTGACGTTCGCGGTGGCGGGGGTCGCGGTGGCGGCCGCTGTCGGCGTCGGGGCGTGGCTGGCGACGTCGGGCGACGACTCGGCTCCGCCGAAGGAGACGCACAGCTCGTCAACGCCGTGACCTGCCGGTGGCTCCGCCGGCCTTTCCCACCCACCCACCCGACCCGGTAGGCAACAGCCCACCGCCACGGGGCTCCGCCCCGGACCCCGTGGGGTCGTGGGGGGTGGCCTGGCCGTTCGTCCGGCTCGGTAGGCCGTGGGGTCACCGCCGTGTGGGGCTTTGCCCCGGACCCCGTGGGGGAGCGGCGCCCGCTTGGCTCGGTGGGCCGTGGGCCACCCGCCGCGAGGCTTCGCCGCGGACCCCGGCAAGGACCCGGGGTCGGCCCGGACCCGCGAACGGGCGGTGGTGCCCGTCGGCCATCCTCGGTTGGCGGAGCCGTTACGCTGGAGGCGTGGCAGTCGTCGATGTATCCGAAGAGCTCAAGTCCCTCTCCTCGACCATGGAGTCGATCGAGGCCGTTCTGGACCTCGACAAGCTGAGGGCAGACATCGCCGTGCTCGAGGAGCAGGCGGCCGCGCCGTCCCTGTGGGACAACCCGGACGAGGCGCAGAAGATCACCAGCAAGCTGAGCCACCTCCAGGCCGAGGTCAGGAAGGCGGAGGTGCTGCGCGGACGGATCGACGATCTCGCGGTGCTCTTCGAGATGGCCGACGAGGAGGACGACCCGGACACCCGCGCCGAGGCCGAGTCCGAGCTCGCCGCCGTCAAGAAGGCGCTGGACGAGATGGAGGTCCGCACCCTGCTCAGCGGGGAGTACGACTCCCGGGAAGCCCTGGTCAACATCCGTGCCGAGGCCGGTGGCGTCGACGCCGCCGACTTCGCCGAGAAGCTGCAGCGCATGTACCTGCGCTGGGCCGAGCAGAAGGGCTACAAGACCGAGCTCATCGAGACGTCGTACGCCGAAGAGGCCGGCATCAAGTCGACCACCTTCGCCGTGCAGGTGCCGTACGCCTACGGAACCCTCTCCGTGGAACAAGGCACGCACCGCCTCGTGCGCATCTCGCCGTACGACAACCAGGGCCGACGGCAGACCTCCTTCGCCGGTGTCGAGGTGCTCCCCGTCGTCGAGCAGTCCGACCACGTCGAGATCGACGAGAGCGAGCTCAGGATCGACGTGTACCGGTCCTCCGGTCCCGGCGGCCAGGGCGTCAACACCACCGACTCCGCCGTGCGCATCACGCACCTCCCGACCGGGATCGTGGTCTCCTGCCAGAACGAGCGGTCGCAGATCCAGAACAAGGCCACCGCGATGAACGTCCTCCAGGCCAAGCTCCTGGAGCGGCGCCGCCAGGAGGAGCAGGCCAAGATGGACGCCCTCAAGGGCGACGGCGGCAACTCCTGGGGCAACCAGATGCGGTCGTACGTGCTGCACCCGTACCAGATGGTCAAGGACCTGCGCACCGAGTACGAAGTCGGCAACCCCGAGGCCGTGTTCAACGGCGAGATCGACGGCTTCCTGGAGGCCGGAATTCGCTGGCGCAAGCAGCAGGAGAAGTAGCTTTGTCGACTCGCCCAGGGTGAGTCGACCGATCTGGAACTGCCGCCCACCGGGCGGCAGTTCTCGTATGTCTGGGGTTTACGTCACACTCACACGCTTCAACTCCCGGCATTGGGTGCGCAACTGGACATCGCGCGCGCAACGGCCTTGACGTGCCCTTGGAAAATCGGAAGGGTGAAGTGTGGCATGCGTATCTCTGGGGCGCATGTGAACCGGGGGCCTTGAATATTCGTAGCTGTCTCCGTCGAGCACCGGCCCCGAGCGCCGCCGCACTGACGATCAGCTACTGGGGGTAGCAACCATATGACGAAGAAGACGCGTCTCCGCGTCGCGCGGATAGCCGCCGGCGCAGTGATCGCAGCCGGCGCCTCTCTCACGGCCGCCGGCGCCGCTTCCGCCCTGGACATCGGCGTGAGCGTGACCGACAGCGGTGTCGGCGCGACCGTCGACACCGGCGACGACGACGGGGGCACGGGCGCACCGTGCGACATCGTCGTGGACCCGACCTGTGACGACGGGGGTACCAGCGGCACCGGCGGCACGGACACCGGCGGCACGGACACGGGTGGTACGGACACCGGTGGTACCGACACGGGTGGCACGGACACCGGTGGTACCGACACGGGCGGTACGGACACCGGTGGCACGGACACCGGCGGTACGGACACCGGCGGTACGGACACGGGTGGCACCGACACCGGCGGTACGGACACCGGTGGCGGCGACACCGGCGGTTCGACCACCGGCGGTGGTGACACCGGCGGCTCGACCACCGGCGGTTCGACGACCGGTGGTTCGACCACGGGCGGCGGCGGCACCGGCGGCTCGACCTCGGGTGGCTCGTCCACCGGCGGCTCGACCTCCGGCGGCTCGACCTCGGGTGGTTCGACCTCGGGTGGTTCGTCCACCGGTGGTTCGACCTCCGGCGGTACCGGCACCGACGGCCACTCCGGCACCTCCGCGCAGGAGGCCGGCACCTCGGCGCTCACCGACACCGGGTCCTCGAACACCGAGGCCCAGGGTGGCGGCAAGCAGCTCGCCGAGACCGGTGCCGGGCAGACGGCCTTCCTCCTGGTCGGCGCCGCCACGATGATCGCCGGCGGTATCGGCTTCCGCGTCCTGCCGCGTCTCGTGGGCGGACGCGGCGGCGCTGCCGCCTGACGGTAGTCGTCCGCTCACGGAGCGTATGCGCACCGCAACGGACGAGGGGCCCTGAGCAGCGGCTCAGGGCCCCTCGGTCGCTCTTGGGTGAGCTTCGCGTGTGAGCTTCGTTACGCGGTCTGGTGCGCCGCCAGCAGCGCCACCGCGGCGATCAGTACCGCCAGCAGCCCGATGAGTGCCATCGGGTTCAGACCGCCGAGGAAACTCTCCTGCTGAAGACGCTCGCGATTGGCACGGCACACGGGGCACCGGCCCTCGCTCACGGGCGCCGCGCAGTTCGCGCACACCAACCGGTCGTACGTCATGCGCTCGCCCTCCTAGCACCGGCCATTACCCACACAACGTTCCGCGGAACGAGAACGTTCCCCTCCCACTGTGCCAGGTTCCCCCGGAAAGGGCGCGGCCGTCCGCGGACCTCACACCGGCCCTCCTGGGTGCTCCGGAAAGACTGCCCCGGAACAAAACCGCACAAGCCTCACCCAACTGTGACCGGCGCCTGCGCTTCCTCACCCGACTCGCGTATGGTCACGCTCATCTACCCCCGGCGACCCGTGGTGCATCCGTGATCCGATTCGACAATGTCTCCAAGGTCTACCCCAAGCAGACCCACCCCGCACTCAGGGACGTCTCCCTGGAAGTGGAGAAGGGCGAGTTCGTCTTCCTCGTGGGATCCTCCGGCTCCGGAAAGTCCACCTTCCTGCGGCTGATCCTCCGCGAGGAGCGGTGCAGCCACGGCCAGGTGCACGTCCTCGGCAAGGACCTCGCCCGGCTGTCCAACTGGAAGGTGCCGCAGATGCGCCGCCAGCTCGGGACGGTCTTCCAGGACTTCCGCCTGCTGCCCAACAAGACGGTCGCCGAGAACGTGGCCTTCGCCCAGGAGGTCATCGGCAAGTCGAAGGGCGAGATCCGCAAGTCCGTGCCCCAGGTGCTCGACCTCGTCGGGCTCGGCGGCAAGGAGGACCGCAGGCCCGGCGAGCTGTCCGGCGGTGAGCAGCAGCGCGTGGCCATCGCGCGCGCCTTCGTGAACCGGCCCAAGCTGCTGATCGCGGACGAGCCCACGGGCAACCTCGACCCGCAGACCTCGGTCGGCATCATGAAGCTGCTGGACCGCATCAACCGGACCGGCACCACCGTGATCATGGCCACCCACGACCAGAACATCGTGGACCAGATGCGCAAGCGCGTCATCGAGCTGGAGAAGGGCCGCCTCGTCCGGGACCAGACCCGAGGCGTCTACGGCTACCAGCACTGACCGCGACCGTCCACGGAAAGGCATAACCCGACGCCATGCGCGCCTCGTTCGTACTGTCGGAGATCGGAGTCGGTCTCCGCCGCAATCTGACGATGACCTTCGCGGTCGTCGTCTCGGTCGCCCTGTCCCTGGCGCTCTTCGGTGGCTCGCTCCTGATGAGCGACCAGGTCAACACCATGAAGGGCTACTGGTACGACAAGGTCAACGTCTCGATCTTCCTCTGCAACAAGAGCGACGCCGAGTCCGACCCCAACTGTGCCAAGGGCGCCGTCACCGAGGACCAGAAGAAGCAGATCCAGGCCGACCTCGGCAAGATGTCGGTGGTCGAGAAGGTCACCTACGAGTCCCAGGACGAGGCGTACAAGCACTACAAGGAGCAGTTCGGCGACTCGCCGCTCGCCGACTCGCTCACGCCGGACCAGATGCAGGAGTCGTACCGGATCAAGCTCAAGGACCCGGAGAAGTACCAGGTCGTCGCGACCGCCTTCGACGGCCGTGACGGGGTCCAGTCGGTCCAGGACCAGAAGGGCATCCTCGACAACCTCTTCGGCCTGCTCAACGGCATGAACTGGGCGGCCCGCATGGTCATGGCCCTGATGCTGGTGGTCGCCCTGATGCTGATCGTCAACACGGTGCGCGTCTCCGCGTTCAGCCGTCGGCGCGAGACCGGCATCATGCGCCTGGTCGGCGCCTCCGGCTTCTACATCCAGGCCCCGTTCATCGCGGAGGCCGCCGTCGCCGGCCTGATCGGCGGCACGGTCGCCTGCGGATTCCTCGTGATCGCCCGGTACTTCATCATCGATCACGGCCTGGACCTGTCCCACAAGCTGAACTTGATCAACTTCATCGGCTGGGACGCGGTGTTGACCAAGCTCCCGCTGATCCTCGCAACGAGCCTTCTGATGCCCGCGCTTGCCGCGTTCTTCGCGCTGCGCAAGTACCTGAAGGTGTGACGCATGCCAAGAGGGCCGTACGGGCAACAGCCCGTGCGGCCCTCTTGCGTTGTCCTAGACTCACCCGCATGTCAGGCCGAGAGCTGTTCTGTCAGCCCCGCCGGGTTCGCCGGGGGGCGGCTCTGACGTTGGTGTTCGCAGGGCTCTTGGTGACCGGGGCGGCCACCGGGGCGTTCCCGGACCCCGGGCAGTCCGACCGCAAGACGCCCACCGGGGCCGCACGTCCGGCCGCCGGGCACGAGGACGTCGCGAAGGCAGCCGCCGAGGCGATGGCCGACGGCAAGTCCCCCATGGAGGCGGCGGAACGGGCCGTGAGCCGCAGCGGGGACCGGTGGGCCGCGGTCTACTCCGAGGGCGAGTACCGGGAGTTCGAGGACGCACTCGACGGCCAGTACACGGGCGTGGGGCTGTGGACCCGGCGGACGGCGGACGGGCGGATCGACGTGGCCAAGGTGCAGGCCGGGTCGCCCGCGGCCGCCGCGGGGATCAGGAAGGGCGACCGGCTGCGCAGCATCGACGGCGAGGACGTCGACGGGCGGCCCGTCACCGACGTCGTCTCGTTACTGCGCGGCGACGCCACCGATGCCCGCGCCGGTACGACCGTCACCCTCGCTCTCGAACGCGGCACGCGCGCGTGGAGCGAGACCCTGCGCAGGGCGCTGCTCTCGACGGACTCGGTGACCGTGCGCAAGCCGGCCCCCGGCATCACCGTCATCAAGGTCTCCGCCTTCACCAGGGGCTCCGGGGAGCTGGTGCGCACCGCCGTCCGGGAGGCCCCGGCCAACGGCGGGATCGTCCTCGACCTGCGCGGCAACTCCGGCGGCCTGGTCAGCGAGGCCGTCACCGCCGCCTCCGCCTTCCTCGACGGCGGCCTGGTCGCCACCTACGACGTGAACGGCGCCCAGCGCTCCCTGCACGCCGAACCCGGCGGCGACACCGTGCGACCCCTGGTCGCGCTCGTCGACGGCGGCACCATGAGCGCCGCCGAGATGCTCACCGGCGCCCTCCAGGACCGCGGCCGCGCGGTCGTCCTCGGCTCCCGCACCTTCGGCAAGGGCTCCATCCAGATGCCCACCCGCCTTCCCGACGGCTCGGTCGCCGAGCTCACCGTCGGTCACTACCGCACCCCCTCGGATCACGCCGTGGACGGCCGGGGGATCACCCCCGACCTGGAGGTGTCCTCCGGGGCGCTGGAGCGGGCGGAGACCGTGCTGAGCGGACTGGGCGACCCCTCGTAGCACCTAGTAGCCCGCTTAACCGCTTCCCTCGCACCCCCTCCGTAGTGCGAAAATGGAGGGCACTATGGCCAAGGGAATGTACGTACCGAAAGAGTCCCAGCAGAAGCAGCAGGGGACGGCCGCCAAAGCCAGGGACGGCGAGAAGGGCGGCAAGCGCAAGATCGTCGCGCAGAACAAGAAGGCGCGGCACGACTACGCGATCATCGACACCTACGAGGCCGGCCTCGTCCTGTCCGGCACCGAGGTGAAGTCGCTGCGGCAGGGCCGGGCCTCGCTGGTCGACGGCTTCGTGCAGATCGACGGGAACGAGGCGTGGCTGCACAACGCCCACATCCCGGAGTACAGCCAGGGCACCTGGACCAACCACTCGGTGCGCCGCAAGCGCAAGCTGCTGCTGCACCGGGAGGAGATCGACAAGCTGGAGGCCAAGGCCCAGGAGACCGGTCACACGATCGTGCCCCTCGCCCTGTACTTCAGGGACGGCCGGGCCAAGGCGGAGATCGCCCTCGCGCGAGGCAAGAAGGAGTACGACAAGCGGCAGACCCTGCGCGAGCAGCAGGACCGCCGGGAGGCGGGGCGCGCCATCGCGGCGGCGAAGCGGCGCCAGCGGGAGGCCTAGGCCCGCGGGAATGTAGTGGCATCGGCGTGCGTTGTTCACGTACGATGGCACCAACACCGGGGGAAGCCGGTGTGAAGATTGAAAAATCAACATGGGGATGATCGGTTTCGACAGCGGATGTCGAGGCAGGGGAAGCGTGTCGAGAAAGCGGCCATGATCTCGTAAACCACAGGCCGAAAAAAATAATCGCCACTTCCAAGCGCGATTCCTCCCAGCAGGCCTTCGCCCTCGCTGCCTGATCTCAGGTAGCGACAGCGAGCCTCCTATACAGGGAGTGTCAGCCCGGGGCTGTTCCCGACCCGGATCCTGGCATCAGCTAGGGGACTAAACCTTGATCCCGGTCACGGGGTGAAGAGGGAAATCTAACAGTGACTGAGCCCGTCGGCGACTTGTTCGCGTGATCGCCGGGGCTGAGAAAATCACAGCGAACTGCACACGGAGAAGCCCTGGTTCCGCACCGTTGGACGCGGGTTCGATTCCCGCCATCTCCACAATCTCCATGTTGCGAGGGCCCGGTGGTCACAGACCACCGGGCCCTCGTCGTGTTCGCGGGGCCACAGGGGGACGCAGCGCGGTCGTGTGAAGATGATTGATCCGGCTGGTCAAAAACCATTCACAAATATCGCACAGACTTACTAAGGTCTGATGCGTGTGCTGAGCCGAGCTGACCACTCCGCTTCCGCGCGCGTCCATCAGCGACCGGGGGAACATCGTCGCCATGGGGAGGGGCCGGCGGCTCTGACCGTCGCCACGGGCACACGTCACCTCTTCCAGCGGGGCCCCCGCCTGCCCTCTTCATGGAAAAACGGGGTGCTCCTTTGCGTTCCAGACCCGGCCTTGTCATGCCCCCTACGCGGAAAACGGGCCGTCTCAGCCGACTCGTCCCCTCCGTCCTCGCGCTCGCCGTACTCGCCACGGTCGCCGGCCGACCGGACCTCACCCCTCACCGGGCGCCCGATTTCAGCCCGGTGGCTGACAGCTACGACGGCTTCGACGCCAAGGCCGCCGAGCAACTCCGCCAGGACCAGTGCCTGATGGCCGAGGTGCTGCGCACGGGCGGCACCGCGATGTTCAGCACCGCGCAGGACGGGCTCGACCAGACCCCCGACAAGCTGCACACCGCGGCGAACCGCGAGTACTGGAACACCACCCCGCTGTCGACGGCGTACGACAAGGACAAGGACGCCGCCGACAAGGCCGGCGACGCCCTCAACGCGTACGTCGACGTCTGGGAGAAGCCGCTCGACGGCCTGAGCACCCCGGCCGGGTTCACCGAGACCGGATTCCACTGGCCACCGGGGACCACCGGCACGGGCCCGGGCTTCTTCGAGCAGACCGGCCTGGGCCAGTGGATCGCGGCCCAGTTCTGGAAGGCCGAGGACGACTTCTACAAGGACCCGACCCCGAAGGCCGACGGCGCCACGGTGAAGGCGGTCAAGGACCTCGGCACCCCGCTCTACGGCGGTGACCCGGACCCCTCGCTCCCCGCCCCGCAGTGGCAGCAGGCCTACGCAGAACACCAGGCGTGGGACGGCCTGGTGAACTCCTCCCTGTCTCCGACAGGCACCGACGACGCCCGTGTCTTCCTCTCCTCCGGTGGTTTCCCCCGCACCGCGCCCGAGCCGGGCAGCGTCGAGTACCGCATCGCCGTGGAGGACCTGAAGTCACGGTTCGCCTCCTGCGACTGGCTCAGCCCCGTCGACCCGAACCGGGTCCTCGGCAGGGAGGTCGCGGACGCGTCCGCCGAGTGGCAGCGGGAGATCGCCGCCCAGGCCGGCCAGCGCGACCGGATCCTCAACGCGAACCGCGACGCCACCAAGGCGCTCGCCACCGGCTCCAAGGCGCTGGGCGAACTGCTCGGCCAGTCCTGGATCGCCGACCGCCTCGCCCGCTGGCAGGACTACTGGTCGGCCGGCGGCCCCGGCTGGATCGGCGACAGCCCGATGATCGTGCACGCGCACGGGGCCGCCGACAAGTGCCTCGAAGTGGGCGGCGGCAAGAAGGACAACGGCACGCCGGTGCAGATCTACACCTGCAACGGCTCGGCCGGGCAGAAGTGGACGATCAGCGGCGACGCGCTCGTCAACGTCAACTCCGGCAAGTGCCTGGAGGTGAAGGGCGGCGGCACCGCGAACGGGACCGTCGTGCAGATCTCGACCTGCAACGGCAAGAGCGCGGCCCAGAAGTGGGAGTACGGCACCCACGGGACCAGCCGCCTGTACAACCCGGGCACCGGCAACTGCCTGGACCTCGCGACCTACGACAACGGCCGTGACGCGCGGATGTGGGACTGCAAGGGCACCGACCCGCAGAAGTTCGACTTCGCCCCCTCCGGCCACAACGGCACCGACAAGCTGGGCTACCCGGCCAAGGCCCAGTTCGACAAGGCGAAGAAGGGCGTCACCGACGCCCAGACCGCGGCCAAGACCCAGCTCGACCTCCTCAAGGCGCAGGTGACCGCGGCGAAGAAGGCCGCCACCGACACGGACACCGCCACCCAGGCCGCCTACACGATCGCCGACCAGGCGGGCGCCCCGCGCGGCCGGGGCCTGCTCGTCGGACAGCAGAAGGCCCAGGTCACCAAGGCGTCGGCGGCCGCGCTCGACGCCCTGTCCAAGGCCGGCGACACCGCCTACGCGGCGACCAAGGCGTCCGCCGGGGACAGCGCGACCATCGCCGCCCGCGCGGTGACCCAGGCGGCCCAGTCGAAGGCCGCGTTCCGTACGGCCGCCGCACAGGAGGCCAACGCACAGGCGAAGGCCGCCGCCGACGCGGCCGCCGTACAGGCGCGGACCGCCAAGGCCGCGCGGGACACCGCGAAGGCGAAGCTCGGCGAGACCCAGCAGGCGGAGGCCGACGCGAAGGCGGCCGCCGCCACCGCGCACGCGAAGCGGCTCTCGGCCGAGGCCGAGGAGCAGACGGCGAAGGCGGAGAAGGAGACCGCCGCGGCCAAGCAGGCCGAGGCCGCGCAGCACAAGACGAACGCCGAGGGGTACGCGAAGACCGCCGCCGACGCCAAGGACCGGGCGGACACCGCCGAGTCCACCGCCCGCGCCAAGCGTCAGGACGCGGAGGCCGCACGGGACCGGGCCAAGGGCAAGTCGGACGACGCGTGGGACGCGCAGAGCAAGGCGAACGCGGCCCGCGCGAAGGCCGACGCCAAGGACGCCTACGCCGACGCGCACGACTCGGACGACGCCGCGACCGACTCACGGGCGGCGGCCGACCAGGCGGACCAGGCGGCCGACGACGCGGAGACGGCGGCGACGTCGGCCCGTGCCGAAGCCGACGCGGCGAGCCAGGCCGCGGCCGACGCCGACGCCGCGGCGACCCGTGCCGAGGCGGCGGCCAAGCGGGCCCGTTCCGACGCGGACGACGCCCAGGCCGCCAAGCTGAAGGCGGACGCGGCGGTGCGCACCGCGACCAGCGCGGCGGCGGACGCCATCAAGGCCTCCCAGGCCTCGGCCGACGCGGCCCGTACCGCGGTCAAGCTGGCCGACGAGGCGGAGCAGCACGCGGCCGACTCGAAGAAGCAGGCCGACGCGGCCCAGGCCGAGGCCGTCAAGGCGGTCGCCGGCGCGGCCGACGCGGTCGGTCACGCGTACACCACCGCGCAGGCGGCCGAGGACGCCGGAGCCTCCGCGCAGCAGGTCGCCGCACCGGCCAACGACGCGATCCAGCTCGGCTCGCCCTACGTGGACACCGACTCCGCGGCGGGACTCGCCGTCCTGACGGGCCAGTCGTCGAAGACGATCGCCCAGCAGCAGCAGGCCGTCGCCGAGGCGCACGCCGCCAACGCGCAGAAGAACGCCGCACAGGCGCAGAGCCTCGCCGACTCGGCGACCGGCGACGCGAAGGCCGCGTACACGATCGCCGCCGAGGCGGCCGGTCACGCCGCCGACGCCCGCAGGTCCTCGAAGGAGGCGCTGGGTTACGCGTCCGAAGCGGCGCAGTACGCGGCGGACGCGCAGAAGTCACTGGCGCGCACCATCGAGTACGACCAGCAGGCCACCGCCGACGCGGCGGCCGCCGACCAGGCGGCCGGCAACGCCGAGGGCTACGCCAAGGACGCCCGTGCCTCCGCCGACCAGGCCGCCCTCGACGCGGACGCGGCCCGCACGGCGGCCGCCGAGGCCGAGCAGTCCGCGAAGGACGCCCGCGCCGCGGCCGACCGCGCCGACGCCGAGGCCACCGCGGCCGAGGAGGCGGCCAAGGACGCCCAGAAGTACGCCGAGTCGGCACAGCAGGCGGCCGACCAGGCGGCGGCCGCCGACGCGAACAAGCAGGTCCAGACCGGCGCGGGGACCGGAACCGGGGTCGGCGGCGTGTTCTCCGTCATCGACGACATCAAGCAGCAGGGCGACCCGCAGCGGCTGCCGGACGACTGCTCCCACCTGCCCTGCGACCTGGTCTTCGAAGTGCATTTCGACGCGGTCGTCAGCTACTACTACTGCGAGAACCCCGACGTCCCGGCGACCGAGGCGGGCTGCCCCGCCGAGGACACGTACTTCCTCACCACCAAGACGTTCAAGGGCCTGAAGAAGAACGTCAAGATCTCCTCCTGGGAGGCGACCAAGGACCTGTGGACGGGCCTCTACCATTCGATCATCGACGACTTCACCGGATGCTGGCACAAGGTCACCGGCACCGGTGACGGCAGCTACGGCGACTGCGCCTGGGCCGCCACCTGGCTTCCGCTGGGCGGCCCGATCGGAAAGATCACCGATGCGATCCGCGCCGTCGACACCGCCCTGCGCACCGGCATCGGCATCGACGACGCCCTGAAGGCGCTGCGCGCACTGGACGTCGACGCCCGCACGCTCTCCGAGATCGAGCACAACGCACAGGTCTACGAGGAACTGCGCACGGCGTGCCCGACGAACAGCTTCCCCGGCGGCACCGAAGTGGTCCTCGCCGACGGCAGCCGCAAGGCCATCCGCGACGTGCGATTCGGCGACCTGCTGCTGGCCACCGACCCCGCCACCGGGCGTACCGTGGGCGAGCCGGTCACCGACACGTTCTCGCATCCGGCCCGGGAGCTGTTGACCATCACCCTGACGGGCGGCGGTCGCCTCACGAGCACACCGGGGCACCGGTTCTACGTCGACGGCCGTGGCTGGACCCTGGCGTCCGACCTGCGCGCCGACGACAGCCTGCGGGCCCCCAACGGGACCCGTCGCGCAGTGACCGCGGTGCTCGACCGGAACGACGCGGCGCCGGTGACCGTGTTCGACCTGACGGTGTCCGGCCTGCACACCTTCTACGTCGTGGCCGGCGCCGACCCGGTTCTCGTCCACAACTGCAACAACCTCGTTGCCGACGCGCGGGAGTTCAGCGGGCTGGCGCACACCCTCGACGAACACACGGCCGGTACGGCAGCCGGGTTCGTCACCTCCCAGCAGAGAGCGATCGACCTCGCTGTCAGCAAGGGTGGCCCCAACGGCGTGTTCAAGGACCTCGCGACGGCCCAGGCGGTCGTGGACGACGCCCTGGCCGGCAAGGCGGCGGAGATCCAGAAGTGGCTCCGCGGCAGCGCGCGGGAGAAGCCGCTGACCGGTACCTTCGGGTCGGGCTCCCTCGGCTACGTGGCCAAGGCGGATCGTAGTATCGCCCCCGCCGGGAACACGTACAAGATCGTGCTCAAGAGAGCGAAAGGACACAAGAACGGCTTCTATGTGTTCACGGCGTTTCCGGTCTAGTTCCCGATCCAGGAGGTGACGACACGTGCACCGGACAGACGAGTTCGACTTCGGCCTGACATGGCTGATGAGCCAGTTCCACGAGGACTGGTCGCACAACGGGCCCACGGCGCGCGCGGCGGCCGAGTACCACCTGTGGGACGAGCTGGCCCCGGGCGCCGTTCTCGCGGTCCGGCACGACGCGCGGTTGCTGCTGCGCCTTCCCTCGACAACGATCGAGGCGCTGTGGCTGGCCGGGACGGCGACCAGGCCGGCCTTCTTCTCCGGAGGGCCCACCGGTGTCACGTCGGGGGCCCAGTGGATGGAGACGCTCATCGCGCTCTGCGACGCCTGGCTGGCCAGGAACACGGCGGACGGCGTCGGCCCGCCCGACGTGCCGGGCACGACCGGTGGTGAGGAACTGGCGGACGCGGTGCTCGCCGAGATCGCAGCCGCCCGGTTCGTGCCGGACGAGGTCAGGCGCGACCTGGCCGAGTGCCTCCGGCACTGCACACCTGACCTGGCCTTCCGGCTGCTGCTGCGGGCGATGGCGGAATCCGGTACCGGACACGGCGCGGCGGTCTCGCCGGAGCACTACGCACGGCTCGAGGAACTGGGCTCGGCCCTTCACTACGGCGAGTACGTGGTGGACGCCGTCAAGTTCATGGTCGATCAGGGCTAGCCGGCGTATTCGGTGACGCGGAGGACGGCGTTCCGTTCCGGGGTGGTTCCCGGAACGGAACGCCGTTTCGCGTGTGCCGTCAGAGAGCCTCGCGCGGTGCCGTGCTCGCCCGCTCCGTCAGGCGGGGCGCGAGCAGGGTCGCCTCCGGCACCTCCCCGTCGCCGCCCAGCTTCCGCATCAGCAACTCCGCCGCCCGCTCGACGAGTTCCGTGGCCGGCAGGGCCACCGAGGTCACCGGGACGCGCAGGCCCGCCGCCAGTTCGTCCGGGCAGATCGCGGTGATCGACAGGTCGGTGGGGACGCGGAGGCCGAGGTGTTCGAAGGCGTCGACCAGGGGCTCCAGGGCCGCCTCGTTGTGGACGACGACTCCCGTCAACGCCGGCTGCTCGCGCAGCAGTTGCTCGGCGACCCGGCGAGCCCCGGCCGGGGTGGCCTCGCAGGGGTGGAGGGAGGACGCCATCGCGTTGCGGTCGGCGGCGGCCGTGAAACCCTGGACCACCCGCTGGGCGAACGCGGTCTCCCGGACGTACACCTCCGGCGGCGAGCCGACCAGCGCGACCACCCGGTGCCCGAGGCCCGCAGCCGCTCCACGCACAACTCACCGGCCGCCCTGAAGTCCAGGTCGACGCAGGTCAGACCGGTCGCGTCAGCAGGAAAGCCGATCAGCACCGACGGCCGTTCCAGCGCGCGCAGCAGCGGCAGCCGCGGGTCGTGCAGCTGCACGTCCATCACGATCAGGGCGTCCACCAGCGCCGTGTCGGCGACCCGGTGCAGCCCCTCCTCGCCCTCCTCCTGGGTGAGGAGCAGCACGTCGTGGTCGTACCGGCGGGCCGTGGTCACCACCGACACCGCGAACTGCATCACCACCGGCACGTGGATCCCGGTGCGTAAGGGGATCACCAGGGCGAGGACGTTGGAGCGGCTGCTGGCCAGGGCGCGGGCGCCGGCGTGCGGGGCGGTAGCCGAGTTCGCGGATGGACGCCTGGATGCGGCGCCGGGTCTCCTCCGAGATCGGACGCTTGCCGCTGAGCGCGTAGGACACGGTGCTGGGGGAGACCCCGGCGTGCCGGGCCACGTCCGTGATCTTCACCATCAGCCCAGCTCCAGCGAGAGAAACCCGGTACCGGCCGACGCCCGCGCCGTCCGCTCCCCGGCCGCCAGGCTCCAGTCCGAAACCGGCTCACTGCACGAGGCCCGCAGGGTGTTCCCCTCGCGTACGACGGTGAAGGTGACGTCCCCGACCGGGACCGTGACCTGTGCGCCGCGCTCCAGGCCGTACGCCCGCAGGGTCACCCCGTCGGCGTGGTCGTAGTCGGGGCGGTCGGCCACCGCGCCGACCGGGATCACCGCGCCCGGACGGACCAGGAGGGGGACGCTGAGGAAGTCGTGGCGCTCGCGGACCCAGCCGGGGCCGGTGACCGTCCGGCCGGTCAGGAGATGGGTCCAGGTGCCGCGCGGACAGTAATATGTCACATACCCCTCGTCGTCGAAGACGGGCGCCACCAGCAGATCCGCCCCCAGCATGTACTGCCGCTCCAGATGCGCACACCCCGGATCGTCCGGGAACTCCAGCACCATGGCCCGCATCACCGGCACCCCCTCCGCTGAGGCGGTGCGCGCGGCCTCGTACAGGTAGGGCATCAGGCTCAGCTTCAGCCGCGTGAAGTGCCGCAGCACGTCCACCGACTCCTCGTCGAACAGCCATGGCACCCGGTACGACGACGACCCGTGCAGCCTGCTGTGCGAGGACAGCAGCCCGAAGGCCAGCCACCGCTTGAACAGCGCGGGTGTCGGGGTGCCCTCGAAGCCGCCGATGTCGTGGCTCCAGAACCCGAAGCCGGACAGGCCCAGCGAGAGGCCGCCGCGCAGCGACTCGGCCATCGACTCGTAGGTCGCCTCGCAGTCCCCGCCCCAGTGCACGGGGAACTTCTGGCTCCCGGTCGTCGCCGACCGCGCGAACACGACCGCCTCGCCCTCCCCCCGGTGCTTGCGCAGCACCTCGAAGACGGTCCGGTTGTAGAGATAGGTGTAGTAGTTGTGCATCCGCTCGGGGTCCGAGCCGTCGGACCAGGCCACGTCCACCGGGACGCGCTCCCCGAAGTCGGTCTTGAAGCAGTCGACACCCTGCGCCAGCAGGGCCTCCAGCTTGCCCGCGTACCAGTCACGCGCCGCCGGCGACGTGAAGTCCACCAGCGCCATCCCCGGCTGCCACAGGTCCCACTGCCACACACTCCCGTCCGGTCGCCGCAGCAGGTGCCCCAGCTCCTTCCCCTCGGCGAACAGCGGCGACCGCTGCGCGATGTACGGGTTGATCCAGACGGACACCCGCAGTCCGCGTTCGTGCAGCCGCCCCAGCATCCCCTCCGGGTCCGGGAACACCCGCGGATCCCAGCGGAAGTCGCACCAGTTGAACTCCCGCATCCAGAAGCAGTCGAAGTGGAAGACGGACAGCGGCAGTCCGCGCTCCCGCATGCCGTCGATGAAGGACGTGACCGTCTTCTCGTCGTACGAGGTGGTGAAGGACGTGGACAGCCACAGGCCGAACGACCAGGCGGGCGGCAGCGCCGGGCGGCCGGTCAGGGCCGTGTACGTGCGCAGGATGTCCTTGGGGGTCGGGCCGTGGATGACGTAGTACGTCAACTGCTGTGACTCCGCGCTGAACTGGACCCGCGACACCGCCTCCGAGCCGACCTCGAACGACACCTTCCCCGGGTGGTCGACGAAGACGCCGTAGCCCGCGTCCGTGAGGTAGAAGGGGGCGTTCTTGTAGGCCTGTTCGGTGGCGGTGCCGCCGTCGGCGTTCCAGATGTCGACGACCTGGCCGTTCCTGACCAGCGGGCCGAAGCGTTCGCCGAGGCCGTAGACCGCGGTGCCCACCCCCAGGTTCAGCTGCTCGCGCAGGTAGTGGGCGCCGGTGGCGGCGTCCCGCATGATGCCCATGCCCTTGGGGCCGCTGGAGGTGAGGGTGCGGCCGCCGGCGCGGAAGTCCAGCCGCCAGGGGGCGGTCCGGCTCAGCCGCAGGGTCAGCGCGCCGGAGGTCAGGGTCGCGTACTCGTCGTCGTACGCCACCTGCGACGCGACGTCGCCCTTCTGGAGCTCGAACTGGGGTCCGTGTGGCCGCTCGCCCTCGAAGTGGGTGAAGGTGACGCCGACGACGTCGGGCATCGGGGCGTGCGCGCTGATCGTCAGGAGCGGTCCCCTCAGCAGGTCGCCGCGGTGGCGGATGGGCTGGGTCGGGGCGTGGATCTCCAGAGCGCCGTCGGTGGCGGTGACGTCGAGGACCTCGACCGGGTGGGCCGCGGTGACGCCCTCGCGCAGCAGCCAGTAGCCGTCGGTGAACTTCACGCACGAACCTCCTATTTGACGGCCCCCACGGCGATCCCCCGGGTGAGCGTCCGCTGGAAGACGAGGAAGAAGACGACGGCCGGGAGCACGCCGAGCAGGGCGGCCGCGTTGGTCATGGTGGCGTCCATCAGGCGCTGGCCCTGGAGGACGCCGAGGGCGACGGAGATCGTCTGGTTGTCGTTGGAGATCAGCATGACGAGCGGCAGCAGGAACTCGTTCCAGGTCCAGATGAAGAAGAAGACCAGGAGCACGCCCAGGGTCGGGCGGCTCACGGGGACGACGATCCGGACCAGGATCTGCCACTTGTTCGCGCCGTCGATCCGGGCCGCCTCGACGATCTCGCGCGGGAACTGCCCGAGGACGGCGGAGAGGAGGTACGTCCCGAACGCCGACTGGATCACCGTGAACACGATGATCACGCTGAGCCGGGTGTCGTAGAGGCCCGCCTGCTTGCTCAGGTAGTAGAGCGGGTAGACCAGCGCCTCCTGCGGCAGCAGGTTGGCGAGGACGAAGAAGGCCAGCACCCAGGTGCGGCCCCTGATCCGGCCGATGCCGATCGCGTAGGCGTTGAGGACGGACAGGGCGGTGGCGAGCAGGGCGACCGAGCCGCTGATGAGGACGGAGTTGACCAGCTTCCGGGTGTAGTCGACGCGCTGCCAGAAGTCCTTCAGGCCGTCGAGGTAGAGGCCGTGGGGAAGGCTCAGCGGGCCGTTCTGGGAGTACTCCGCGGGGGACTTGACCGCGTTGACCGCCACGATCAGGAACGGGACGACCATGAAGAGGGCGGCGAGGCAGAGGGCGAGGAGCACCGGGTAGCGGCGCAGGGCGGTCATGTCGCCTCCGCGCGGTTCTGCAGCTGCAGGCCCAGCACGGCCAGGCCCAGGATGATCACCGTGAGGACCGTGGAGATCGCCGAGCCGTAGCCGACCTGGGTCTTCTCGAAGAACGTGGTGAAGGAGAAGTAGGAGGGGACGTCGGTGGCCCCGCCCGGACCGCCCTTGGTCAGGACGTACACCGCGCCGAAGACCTTGAGCGCGGCGATCGTGCACCAGGTCAGGACCACGTACACCTCGGGGCGGATCTGCGGAAGGGTGACGTGCCGGAAGCGGCGCCACCAGCCGGCGCCGTCCAGCTCGGCCGCCTCGTACAGCTGGGGGTCGACGCGGCCGAGCCCGGCCATGAAGACGACCAGCGGGAAGCCGATCTGCACCCAGACCAGCACACCCATGACCGTGTAGAGGGCGAGGTCCGGGTCGCCGAGCCAGTCCTGCTGCCAGGAGCCGAGCCCGACGGCCTTGAGCAGGGCGTTGAGGGAGCCGCCGTCGGGGGCCAGGATCCAGCTCCAGACGATGCCGGCGACCGCGACCGGCAGCACCTGCGGGAGGTAGAAGCAGGCGCGCAGGACGGCCGCGATCCGGGTGCCGAAGTGCTTGCCGACGTAGTCGAACAGGGCGGCGGCGAGGAGGAGGCCGAGCGCGGTCGGGACCGCGGCCATCGCGACGACCATAAAGAGGCTGTGCCGGAAGGACGCCCAGAACTCGGAGTCGTGCAGCAGCTCACGGTAGTTGGCGAGCCCGGACCAGTGCGGGCTGCCCACGCCCTGCCAGTCGGTGAAGCTCACGCCCGTGTTCATCAGGAACGGGACGACGACCACGGCGAGGAAGGCTAGGGCGCCGGGGAGGAGGAAGGGAGCGTACGAGTCCCGGCGCACCCCCCTCACTTGGTGCCCTTGTCGTACGCCGCCTGGAGGTTGCTCAGGTAGGCGTCCGGTTTCTCGCTGCCGGTGATCAGCTTCTGGGTCTCGGAGACGAGGGTGTCGTAGAAGCCGGCGACCGGCCAGTCGGGGTAGAAGGCGAGGCCGTCGCGCCTGCTGACGGTGTTGAAGTGGGCGATGAGTTCCTTGGACTTGGGGTCGGTGACGGCGCTCGCGTCCGCGGCGACCGGGACTCCGCCCTTGTTGCCGAGCAGGTTCTGGATCTTCTTCGACAGGGTGATGTCGATGAAGTCGTAGGCGAGGTCCTTGTTCTGGGAGTTCTTCGGCACGACCCAGAGGTTGCCGCCGGAGCCGAGCGTGAGGTCCGAGCCCGGCCACAGGAAGCTGCCCCAGCCGAACTTGGCCTCCGACTGGAAGCGGCCGTACCACCAGCTGCCGGAGAACAGGATCGGCGACCTGCCCTGGATGAAGGAGACCCCGGCCTGCTCGGCGGTCGTCCCCGACGACGTCTTGGCGAGGTAGCCCTTCTTCACCCAGTCGGCGAAGGTGGTCGCCGCGTACGTCCAGGCCTGGTCGTGGAAGTCGACCTTGCCCTGGTACAGCTCGTAGGCGTCGACCCACGAGCGGTCGGCCTTCGAGAGCGCCAGCTGGTAGAGGTACTGCTGGGCCATGTACTCGGAACCGGAGTCGGCGAGCGGGGTGATCCCCTTCGCGACGAACGTGTCCATGGCCGCCGTCAGGTCGTCGAACGTCTTCGGCTCGGCGATCCCGTACTTCGCGAACAGGTCCTTGTTGTAATAAACCATGGTGTACTCGGCGTAGTTGGGCACTCCGTACCACTTGCCGGAGCCCATCACGCCGTCGGCGTCGTACTGGCTGGTGGTGCGTACGCCCGCGCTGAGCTTCTTGTCCCAGCCCCGCTTGGCCGCCTCGGCGGTCAGATCGGTGAGCAGCCCCTGCTTGGAGAGCAGGCCCGCCGTCGCGTTGCCCTTGTTGTACTCCATGATGTCCGGGGCGTCGGAGGAGTTCAGGACCATCTGCGCGGTCTTCTGGATCTGCTCGAAGCTCTTCTCCTCGTACTTCACCCGCACGCCCGGATGGGTCGCCTCGAACTCCTTGATCGCCTCGTTCCAGGCGACGCCCATCGCGCTGGTGGGACCCTCGTAGTGCCACAGCCTGAGCGTCTTCCCGTCGGACGTGCTGCCGCCCGAGCCGCCGCAGGAGGTGAGCAGCAGCGATCCGGCGAGGATCGCCGCCGCGGTCGTGGTCCGCCTTCGTGCCGTCAACATCCAATGCCTCCGGGGAGTCGGATGGATGGTGCTCGTCCCACGTCGAATTGGTTCGATGGAGGACGTCGAAGCGCTTCGACGATGGACGGTAGGTGCGGGCTGTGTAGGCGTCAATGGGTGCGGCGGGAATTGGGCGAAGCGATTCGACTGACCGCGTTGACGGCCAGGGCTGCGACGGCCGCCGCGGCCGGGGTGACGAAGGCGGCCGTCGGCGAGACGTGGTCCGCCGCCCAGCCGCCGAGCGCGGAGCCGCAGGCGATGCCGGTCAGCAGGGCGGTGACGACCAGGCTCATCCCCTCGTTCAGGCGGCCCTCGGGGGTACGGTCCTGGACCAGGGTCATCGCGGTCACCATGGTGGGGGCGGTCGCCATGCCGGCCACGAGCAGGGCGGGGGCGAGAGCCCAGAGGCTGTCGAACGCGCGCGCGGCGAGCAGCGGCAGCGACATCAGCGCCGCCATGGACAACAGGCAGACCGGCAGCCTGTGTTCGGCCCGTGCCGTCGGCCGGAGCGCCCCGTACAGCAGCCCCGCCGCGCACGAACCGGCCGCCTGGAGGGCCAGTACGGCACCGGCCGCCGAACGGTGGCCCTGGGCGTCCGCGTAGGCGATGGTGACGACCTCCATCGAACCGAACACCGCGCCGGTCGCGACGAAGCAGACCAGCAGCGGGCCGATGCGCAGCGGGGTGCGCGTGCCGGCCGGCCCGGGCCGAATCGGTGGCTCGGTGGCCCGCTGGGCGGCGAACAGCAGCGCGCCGGTGAGCAGCAGCACCGCGCCGACCAGCGTGCCGGCCTCCGGGAAGAACGTGCCGGTCAGGAAGGAGGCGAGGACCGGCCCGAGCATGAAGCACAGCTCGTCGGCGGCCTGCTCGAAGGAGTTCGCGGTGTGCAGGGCGCCCGGGTCGTCGCGCAGCAGGTGGGCCCAGCGGGCGCGGGACATGCCGCCGAGGTTGGGGGTGGTGGCGGTGGCCGCGTAGGCGGCGAACAGCGTCCAGTCCGGGGCGCCGTAGCGGACACAGAGCAGCAGGGCGAGGCTGCCGAGCACGGCGGTGACGGTCGCGGGTACGGCGACCCGGGCCTGCCCGTACCGGTCGACGAGCCGTGCGATCCAGGGCCCGGCGAGACCGGTGGCGGCGAGGCCGGTCGCGGTGACGGCACCGGCGAGGGCGTACGAGCCGCGCGACCCGGCGATCATCACGACGGCGCTGACGCTGAACATGCCCATGGGCAGCCGGGCCAGCAGGTTCCCGGCGGTGAAGGCCCGGGTGCCGGGGAGGGCGAAGAGGCGGCGGTAGGGGCCGGGTGGGCGAAGGCGGGGGCGAGGGTGGGGCTGCGACGGGCCGTCGAACCGGGGGCTGAAGTCGACGGTGACGAGGGAGTCGGCGGTGACGGTGTGGATGATCTCGCGGGGGCCCGGCTGGGTCGGTTTCGGCATGGACACCACCGTCGCCCCGGACCGATCAAGGGGTCCAACACCTGCTCGGCGCCGATTCACGCACCTGTGTTGTAAGTTCGCGAGATGTCCGCACCCGCCTCGCCCGCCCACATCGAACCCCGGCTGCTGCGCGTCTTCGTGACCGTCGCGGAGGAGTTGCACTTCACCCGAGCCGCCGCCCGGCTGTACGTCGCCCAGCAGGCGCTCAGCCGTGACGTACGGCGGCTGGAGCGGGAGCTGGGCGCCGAGCTGTTCCTGCGCAGCACGCGGCAGGTCAGCCTCACCGCCGACGGGGCCCGGCTGCTGCCGTACGCCCGTCGGGTGCTGGCCGCCCAGGACGCGCTGCTCGCCGCGTTCGGGCAGGCCCGGCCGCTGCTGGTGGACCTCAACTCCCCGGGCCTGGAGACCGCCCGCCGCGTCCTGTACCGGGCCCGCGAACTCGCCCCGGACTGCGAGCTGATGGCCCGCTACGAGAGCGGGCTCACCGGGGCGGCGGCCGAACTCCTCGCGGGGCGGCTCGACGCGTCCTTCGGGCGGTTCGCGGGACTGGACCCCGCGCTGCGCTCCGGGCTCGAACACCAGCCCGTGCGGTTCGAACCCATGGCCGTAATTCTCCCCTCCGAGCACCGGCTCGCGGCCCTGGACGCGGTGCCGCTGGCCGCGCTCGCGGGCGAGACGATATACGCCGGCGCGGGGAACGAGCGCACCCTGGAATGGACCGACCTGGCCTTTCACCTCTTCGGGGGGCGAGACACCGCGGTCGCGCCGCCGCTGCCGCTGGCTGTCGGAGAGGAGGAGTTCCGGCGAGTCATGGCCAAGGATCGGTATCCCATCCTCGCGGTAGTGGGTTTTCCGGCCATACCTGGGAGCGTGTCGCGGCCGTTGGTCGATCCGGTCCCGTTGTCGCCTGTGTCGCTCGTGTGGCGAAAGGGGCTGGTACATCCGGGAGTCGACGCGTTGCGGCGGGCCGCCGCCGAGATCGGGCGGGCGGAACGGTGGCTCCGGCGTCCGCCCGATGGATGGATTCCAGCCAGTGATCAAGAGGTGATGGACGACCACAAATGACACATCGGGAACACGGATCTCCCCCGTGCGCTAGCTTCATGGGCCCGAGCGCGGAGAGTTGCAAGGGGGCGCTCGGAGCGGGTGGGGGCCCGTTCCGTTGACGTGTGCTCGGGTTCGTCAGTGCGCCCGGAACACTCCCGTGGGGGGATGTACGCGCGTGAAGAATTGGCGAGAAGAAACCCAACCCGACATGCCGCAGGTGGCCCTGGACGCCCGGGATGTGCCGGTGGCGGGGGACGACGGGGTGGAGGCGGGCATACCCGGCGCCGGTGGCGGTGAGGGTGACGGCGGCGCGTCGGCGGGAGCGGGTGGAGCCGGCGGGGCGACCGAGGTGCTGCGGACCGCCGCGTTACGGGACCCGTGGAGCGTGGTCGAGCCGCCGATCCCGGTGTTCCTGCGTGGCCCGGACCCGGACCCCGTCCACGACCCGGACGAGGTGACCGTCCAGAACGACGTCGGTGTCGTACGAATACGGCCGACAGGACCGACGGGGCCGACAGGGTCCGCCGCGGCGGAGGTCTCCGGCGCCTCCCGGGGCGCGGGTGCCTCCGATGGCTCGGGCCCTCCCGACGTCCTCGTCCCGGCCCCCGTCTTCGTCGACGCGTCGGGGCGCCGCAGTCGCCGGTTCCGCAGGGCGGGGATCGCCCTCGGCCTCGCCTGCGCGGTCTACGCGGTGGTCATCGTCGTCACCCTGCTGTCCGGGAGTTCCGACGCGCCCTGGCTGCCGGTGCCGGGGCAGAACGCAGACAGGCCGGCCGGCAAGGTCGACGACTCGCCGCGGCCCGCGCACTCGCCCCGGACCTCGGACGACGGCGCCTCGGTGGCCGGCCCGGCCGTACGCGGCGGCACGACCCCGTCGTCAGGCGCCTCCTCCCGGACGCCGGGGAACGGAAAGGGGTCCACCGGGCCGAGCGCGTCGGCGTCCGCGCTGGTGACGTCGTCCGCGGGGGCGACGGCTTCCTCGCCCAAGCCGGGCTCGTCGTCCACGTCCGCCCCGCCCTCCACGGTGCCGCCCTCCTCGGAACCGCCCGCCTCTCCCGCCTCCTCGCCGCCCCCGGCATCGCCCAGTGAGTCGGCCGCCCCGACCGGCGGCCCGGTCGCGCAGGGCGCGCACCGGCACACCCGCACCCACGGCGCCTCCACCTCCGCTCCCGTCCTGTGATGGCGCCCCGCACCCGGCGCCGCCCGGCCGTCGCGGACGCCGCGCGGCGACGCCCGACCGCCGACGCCCCGCGACGCCGCTCCACCGCCGGCGCCCCGCGGCGCCGGTCGACCGCCGGCGCTGCCCGGCGCCGCTCGACCGCCGGCGACTCCGCCCGGCGCCGCCGCCTCTCCCTGCGCCTGACGCTGCCGGTCCTCGTCCTCGCCGCCCTGATGGCGATGCTGATGCTGCGCGGCTACGTGCACAGCGAGATCCTCGCCGACCACCGCATCCGTCCCGAGGCCGCCACCGACAGGGTCCCGGCGAAGATCCTGGACGGCGGCCCGGTCGTCGACACCCGCAACGGCCGTACGACCTCCCTCCGCCTCCCCGACCACCACCTGGTCCTCACCTTCGACGACGGCCCCGACCCGGCCTGGACCCCGAGGGTCCTGGACGTCCTGAAGAAGCACCACGCGCACGCCGTCTTCTTCGTCACCGGCACCATGACCTCGCGCTACCCGGCGCTGGTCCGGCGCATCGTGGCCGAGGGCAACGAGGTCGGCGTGCACACCTTCAGCCACCCCGACCTGTCGTACCAGTCGAAGCGGCGCATGGACTGGGAGCTGTCCCAGACCCAGTTGGCGATCACCGGCGCGGCAGGCGTCCGTACCTCCCTCTTCCGGCCGCCGTACTCCTCCTTCGCCGACGCGATGGACAACCGGTCCTGGCCGGTGACCCGGTACATCGGCACCCGCGGCTACATCACGGTCGTCAACGACATCGACAGCGAGGACTGGCGCAAGCCGGGCGCCGACCGGATCGTCCGCAACGCCACCCCGCGCGACGGCAAGGGCGCGATCGTCCTGATGCACGACTCGGGCGGCGACCGCCACCAGACGGTCGAGGCCCTGGACAGGTTCCTGCCCCTCCTGCAGAAGCAGGGCTACAGCTTCGACAACCTCACCGAGGCCCTGCACGCCCCGAGCGCCCACACCCCGGTCACCGGCCCCGACCTCTGGCAGGGCAGGGCCTGGATCTTCCTGGTCCAGGCGGCGGACGGCATCACGGGCCTGCTGGTGGTCGGCCTGGCGGTGGTCGGCGCGTCGGTGCTGGCCCGCTTCGCCCTCATGCTCTGGCTCTCCGCCCTGCACGCCCGCAGGGTCCGCCGCAAGGGCTTCCGCTGGGGCCGCCGCCCCGTGACCGAACCGGTCTCCGTCCTCGTGCCCGCCTACAACGAGGCCAAGTGCATCGAGAGCACGGTCCGTTCACTGACCGCGAGCGAACACCCCGTCGAGGTCCTCGTCGTCGACGACGGGTCGACGGACGGCACGGCACGGATCGTGGAGAACCTGCACCTGCCGGGCGTCCGGGTGATCCGCCAGGAGAACGAGGGCAAGCCTGCCGCCCTCAACCGGGGCCTGCGCAACGCCCGGCACGACATCGTCGTGATGATGGACGGCGACACGGTCTTCGAACCGGCCACGGTAGGGGAACTGGTCCAGCCCTTCGCCGATCCCGGCGTCGGCGCGGTCGCCGGCAACGCCAAGGTCGGCAACCGGGATTCGCTGATCGGCGCCTGGCAGCACATCGAGTACGTGATGGGCTTCAACCTGGACCGCCGGATGTACGACGTGCTGCGCTGCATGCCGACCATCCCAGGCGCGGTCGGCGCGTTCCGCCGTACCGCACTCGAACAGGTCGGCGGCATGAGCGACGACACCCTCGCCGAGGACACCGACATCACGATGGCGATCCACCGCGCGGGCTGGCGGGTGGTCTACGCGGAACGGGCCCGGGCCTGGACGGAGGCCCCGGAGTCGGTCTCCCAGCTCTGGTCCCAGCGCTACCGGTGGTCGTACGGCACGATGCAGGCGATCTGGAAACACCGCGGCGCCCTGCTGGACCGCGGCCCGTCCGGCCGCTTCGGCAGGGTGGGACTGCCCTTGGTGTCGTTGTTCATGGTCGTGGCCCCACTCCTCGCCCCGCTGATCGACGCGTTCCTCCTCTACGGCATCGTCTTCGGCCCGACACAGAAGACGATCGGCGCCTGGCTGGGGATCCTGGCGGTCCAGGCGGTCTGCGCGGCCTACGCCTTCCGCCTGGACCGCGAACGCATGACCCACCTCGTCTCGCTCCCGCTCCAGCAGATCCTCTACCGCCAGCTCATGTACGTCGTGCTCCTCCAGTCCTGGATCACGGCGCTGACCGGCGGCCGCCTGCGCTGGCAGAAGCTGCGGCGGACGGGCCTGGTGGGGGCGGCGCCGCGCGCCGCGGGGGAGAGGCCGGCGGCATGACCCAGGCAGCAGTGACCCCGGTCGCACCGGGCAGGCCCGGCACCGGCGGCGGCCGGGACCGCTACCTCGACCTCCTCCGCTCCCTGGCCCTGCTCCGCGTGGTGGTCTACCACCTCTTAGGCTGGCCCTGGCTGACCGTCCTCTTCCCCTCGATGGGCGTGATGTTCGCGCTGGCCGGCTCCCTGATGGCCCGCAGCCTGAACCGCCCGCCGGGCAGCGTGATCCGCTCCCGGCTCCGCCGTCTCCTGCCACCCCTCTGGCTGTTCGGCGCGGTCCTGCTGACGATGATGTTCACGGCGGGCTGGCACCCCTTCAAGGACCCGGACGTGGGCGGCGGTTGGAGGGGCTGGTCCCGACTCGCCTTCTACGTCCTCCCGATCGGCGCTCCGCCGTACCCCGAACACCTCGGCTCGGCGGCGGGCCTGCTGGACGACACGTGGGCGGAACAGGCGGCGGGCCCGCTCTGGTACCTGCGCGCGTACCTGTGGTTCGTCCTGCTGTCGCCGCTGCTGCTGCGGGCGTTCCGCAGGGCCCCGCTGCCGACGGTCCTGGCCCCCCTGGCACTGACGGCGGCGATCGGCACTGGCCTGATCTCCATCCCCGGCGAGACGGGCAACGCGGTGACCGACTTCGCGGTGTACGGCGGCTGCTGGATCCTGGGCTTCGCCCACCAGGAGGGCACACTGGCCCGCGTCCCGCGCTACGCGGCGGTCTCGCTGTCCTGCCTCGTGATGGCGGCGGGCCTGTGGTGGGCGTCGGGCCACCAGGGCCCCGACGGCTGGGACCTCAACGACATCCCGCTGGCCCAGGCCTGCTGGTCGTTCGGGGCGGTGGTGGTGTTGTTGCAGTACGCCCCGTCCTGGCGGGAACTGCCACCGCGCCTCCGCCGCTGGGACAGACTCGTCACCGTGTCCAACAACCGCGCGGTGACGATCTACCTCTGGCACAACATGCTGATCACGGCAACGGTCCCGATCACCGACCAGGCCTACAACCTCCCCTTCATGGGATCGGACCGGGCGGCGTCTTTGCTCGACTCCACCTACGGCTTCTGGATGTTCGTGGTGGTCTGGCCGCTGATCGGGGTGGCGGTGGTGGCGTTCGGGTGGGTCGAGGACGTTGCGGCGGGGCGCCGGGCACGGCTGTGGCCGAGCGGACCGGAGAGGCGACGAGCTCGCCGGCGGGCGCGCTGATCAGCCGGAGACTCAGGGCTCCCTCAGTGCCATTCCTCGGGATTCAGTGCCGCTCGCACGAACCCGTCCCCCAGGGTGACGATCAGGTCGGGCTGCTCAACACGGGCCGCGATCTTCTCGCCATCGAAATCGCGGAATTCGAGGAAGAAGTGTGCGGCGACGGCGGGTCGGTCCAGAGGGTCGCCGTCGAGGTCCACCGCCGAGTTCGCGCGGTCGGCGCCCTGGCAGAGAACCGATACGAACAGGGGGAAGTGTTCCGTCCGCAGCAGGAGATCCGCGCCGTGCACCACGCCCGCGATCCCCGCTCCTCCTCCTGTGACCTCGCCGCACAGGTCGCCCAGGCAGTCGACCAGGGCATCCCAGTTCCCGCCGAAGTAGCCGGGAAAGCGCAGGGTTTCCGCGAAGGCGCGGAAGACGCCCTGCGCGGTCATCAGGTCGCGGGCGTCGAAGTGGTGGACTCGGCCGCCCTTTTCTGCCAGTTCGGACAACTGCCGCCGGACCTCGGCGGACTCCTCCTGAACAAGGACCACCCAGGGGTCGGGGGCACTACTGCTCACCGGCGTTCCCCTCGACGTAGCTGTTCCACGAAACTCCCGAACTCGTTCAGGGACTTCTCCAGATCCTCTCGCCCCGCGTCCTCCTCGGGCAGCAGCGGGAGCCGGCCTCTCGCGAAGCGCTTTGTCCCCGTGTGCACGGCGCTCGCGAGCGGTCCCGCGAACTCGCCTCTCCCCGGTCGCGGCGGACGTCCATGTGCCCTAGGTCGAAGCCCGACGGCGGGGGTGCCTCGTTGACGGCTTCTCCTCGGTTGGGCGGCGGACACCCGTCCTGTCGATCGCCCTGCTATTCCTGTTCGGGAAAATCCAATTCAAGGATCCAGTATTCGGAGCCTTCGGTACTGGCTGCGCAGACCCGGTGACCGCTCAAGGAACGGGCGATGAAGAGGAGTTCCCCTCCCTGGTCCGCCAACGCGGAAATATTGGTCCTCGGGGTGAGCCTGACCTGAACCCACCCGTAGCTCATACTGGCCGCTGCAAGAAACGATCCATCATCGGCTACGACTCCTCCTTCACGTGCACGGGCCTTCCAGGCATCGTCGACCCGGTGAGCCGCGTCCGGTCCGCGCTTCTGCAATCTCTGTACCGGTGTGGTATCGACGTGCACGACCCGACGAAACGCCTCTTCCGCGGACGGGCCGTCATCGCCTGTGTATCGAGCGACCACTTCCAGGCCGGCGTTCGTGAATCGGGACTTGATTTCTGCATCCATGGCAACCCCTGAAACTCATTGCTGGTAAAAAAAGTGATGGTCTCCGCCAGGCTTGTCCAGGGCCCGGTAGCGCTCCATGGTGCTGTACCCTTCCTGAGTATTATTCCAGCCGAAGTTGACGAAGTTACGGCTCCGCTCTTCTGGAGTCTGTCCCTTGGGTGCGCCTGCGTGGAAGTGGGGGCCAGCCGGGTCGTGAGTGTGTTCCACGATGACACGCGCGCCGTTATCCGTCTCGAACTGGCGAAAATTTCCCCAGTGTGTCGGATCCTTGGAGTAAACGTATCCCGGCATGTTCTTGTAATTCTTGTCCCCCATGACCACCCACTCTGCGTCCGGAGTGGTCCCGTGCGGCACTCCGGCAACTTCGAACGCGGATCTCTCGGCGTCTGCTCTGCTGCCGAAGGGGTTCCCTCTTTCGCCCAGTGGGTAGTCCGGCGCGAGTCCGAGCGCATCTGTCCACGTAAGGGGGTTGTGAACGTACGCCATCGGGTTCGGAGCCGGGGTGAGCCCCAACGGGTCCGCTGTCAGATACCTGGCTGTTTCCGGATCGTAATGGCGAAAGTAGTTGTAATGGAGGGCTGTCTCCGGGTCGTAGTACTGTCCAGGAAAGCGGAGTGGGGTATAAGCAGTACCGCTCTGAGAGCGGGCGCTCTTTCCCCAGACCGTACTCAGAGAACGCCAGGCGACCCGGCCATGTTCGTCGACGAGTTCGGTCGGTGTGCCGACCAGGTCGGTGACGATGGCGAGGAAGCGGGAGTCGATCTCCTCCTGAGGCATCTCGTCCGCGGTGATGCGTTCGGTCTGCGCGATGGGACGGCGGTTCTGGTGGTCCCAGGTGAGGGTCGTGCGGTTGGGGAGACCGACGGCACTCGTCGTCTGTTCGCACAGAACGGTGCCGTCCCAAGTGAAGTCGACGCGCTCGACGATCTCCTCGTCGGTGTCGGCCATGCGGAACTTGGCTACGCGACGGCCCAACGGGTCGTACTCATAACGCCACTGTGTGCCGTCCGGAGTGATGACCGAAGTGAGGCGGTCCTCGGCATCCCATGCGTAGCGCCAGGTGTCCGGTTTGCGAGACAGCCGCGGTTTCTGACGCATCACGATGCGGCCGAGAGCGTCGTGTTCGTAGCGAACGTGTCCAGCGCGGGTGATGCGTGTGCCTGTGTACTCGCGGTCGCCTACCGCCCCCAGATCTTCGTGAGCCGTCGGCCATTCAGCAGTGGTTTGGTTGCCCATCTCGTCGTAGGCGTACCGCTCCGTCCAGTCTTCGGCCCGAACAGCGGTCACGCGGCCTGCCCCGTCCAGCTCGAAGCTGTGGGTTTCGGCCAGACGGTCGTCGATGCCGATGACGTTACCGTCGGCGCGGTACCGATATGTCCGATGCTGGATGAGGCTGCCCTGCGAATCCGTCAGCGTCTGATTCGTCAGGCGCCCAGCGGGGTCGTAGCACTGTTCCAGGGTCAGGGCTCCGCTGACGGTGCGGGCCAGTTCACGGCCGACCGTGTCGTAGACGAAGTCGACCGACCGGCCGGACGACACCATGCCGGTGCGGTTTCCCGATGCGTCGTACGCCCAACTGCTGCGCGCCCCACTGGGGGTTGTGCGAGCGATACGACGTCCGAGCGAGTCGTACTCGTACCGCGTCGTGCGGCCGGAGACGGTCTCCGAAAGCACATGGCCGAGAGGATCACGCACGAGGGTGAGCGCCGACGTGGGGCCGATCGCTTGGGTCAAGCGGTCCGCCTCGTCGTAGACGTACGTGGTTACCTGACCTGCCGCGTCCTTCCGTATGACCTGTCCCAACGCGCTTCGCTCGAACTCGACCGTCTGACCAAGGGCGTTCGTGCGGGACACAAGTCGAGTCGCCGCGTCGTACGCGAAGGTGAGGGTGCGGTCGTCGAAATCCGTCTCGCGAACAAGCCGGCCGGCCGCATCGTATTCGTATGTCCACTTCAGACCTCGGGGGCTGACGACCTCGGTGAGGCGCAGTTGGGTGTCGTGGACAAACTCGTACCGAGCCCCATCTGGACCGGTGCGGGCGGTCAGCAGGTCGAAGTGGGTGTATTCGAAGTGCGACGTCCCGCCCATGGGGTCGACGTGGCTGGTGCAGTTGCCCTCACCGTCGTAGGTCCATGACTCCGTGGTGCCGTCGGGTGCCGTACGACGAAGGAGCCGTCCTTCGACGCTCCACTTCAGATGGGTGACGGCACCGGTCGCGTCTGTCATGGTGACAGGCCGGCCGAAGGCGTCTCGGGCGTGATGGGTTGTGGCGGCCGATGGGTCGCTGATCTCCACAGGGAGACCTGCGCGGTTACACACGACCGTCGTGATGTGGCCGAGCCCGTCGGTGACTGAGGTGAGTCGGCCCCAGCCGTCGTGCGAAAAACGAGTGACCACTCCAGCAGAGTTGCTTGCGACGATGCGGTTGCCACGATCGTCATAGCTCCACCGATTGACACCCCCGTCGGGACCGACGACCAGGGTGGGTAGGCAGAAGTTGTCGTACTCCACACGAATTTCTCGCCCGTCCGGGCGAGTGATCTTGGTGGGCTGACCGTACGCGTTGATTGCGAAGCGGGTCGTCTGGCCAAGCTCGTCGGTCTTGGTCAGAACATGGTGGTGCTGGTCGTAGGTGGTGCGGGTGGTGTGGCCGAGAGGGTCGATCTCTGCGATGACCTGGCTGTTGGCGTTGACGACGAAGCGGCGGGTGACGGCGCCTTCGACGGTGGTGAGAGTGGTGACGCGGCAGCCGGGCCAGGCGGGGTCGGTGCCGTCATAGTCGAGAGTGATGGCGATGTGACCGGCTTCACCGCCCTCGGCGACGCAGCGGTCGTGGTCGTCGTAGGCGTAGGCGTAGCGGCTGTTGTTCGTGTCGGTCCAGGAGGTGACGCGCAGACGGTCGTCGTAGGTGAAGCGCAGGGGCAGGCCGGAGGAGTTGACGGTCTCGGTGAGATTGCCGTCGGTGTAGCCGTAGCGCTTGATGACGATGTCCGAGCCGTCCTCGGCGGCCTGGGCCAGGGCGAGGGTGGTGACGCGTCCTTCGTCGGTGGTGAGCTTGAGGTGGTAGCCGCCGGAGTGGCGGATGGCGAGCGGGGTGCCGTGCTCGTCGTACTCGAAGGTGATGGTGTGCTGGTTGCGGTCGGATATCCGGGTGAGCAGGGCGGTGCCGTCGGCGGCGGGGCGCGCGAAGTGCCGGGTGTGGCCGGTGAGGGGGTCGGTGATGCGGTAGCCGCCGTCGTCGTGGCGGGTCAGGGGGCGGCGGGGGCCGGCCTCCGGCATGACCGGGGTGTGCGGTGCGGTGGGGTGGGGGTAGGCGAGGAGAAGGCCGTCCTCGGTGACGTGGACGACGCCGCGCTCGTCGATTTCCAGACGCTCGTCGAGCGTCGAGGCCCAACTCGGTCCGAACCACCAGCCGCAGCGGTAGTCGGAGGCGACGTGGCGGGTGAATGCCAGCGGCAGCAGGCCGGGCAGCTCGATGTCGGTCTGCGGGAGGTACATCGCGCCGGTGGCCATGTCGACGGGGTCGCTGCCCTTGGAGCGCACGACGCTCTTGAGCCGGTTGAACGCCCCCTCGCCCCCCTCGGCGAGCATGCTGCGGGCGTTCTTGCCCAGCCCGCGGACGGCGAGACTCATGGCCTTCATGCCGCCGCGGAGGTTCTTCATCTCCTTGACGCCCTTGGCGAGTTTGCCGAGGGAGGTGATGCCCTTGCCGCCGGGTATGCAGTCCATGGCGGCGAACGCGACGTCCCATAGGGACGCTTGGCCTTTGGAGTATTTGTAGAGGGTGTCCGCGAGCACCACGAGCGCGGCCACCAGCACGATGGCACCGAGGATCGGCCCGCCGATGATCATCGCGATGATCCCGACGACGGCGACGACGACCTTGCAGACGGTGACGATGGTGTCCCAGTTGTCCTCGAACCAGTGCCCGACGTCCTGCCACCAGTGCCGGTTCGGTATCCCCGCGTCGGAGGCCTCGTCGATCTTCCGCTTCGCCTCCCCGGCCGCGTCGTCGCGCATCTTCCGCGCGTCCTCGGCCATCTTCTTCGCGGCGTCCAGGGCACTCTGGGCGGTGGTGACGTCCGACTGGGCCTGAGTATGGGCGGACTTGGCGCTCTGCACGTCCCGGGTGGCGGCCCGCACCTTGCCCTCGTCCGGCTTGTCGGCGTCCGACTTGCTGCCGGTGGGATCGTCCTTGTACTTGTCGGCTTCCTTGGTGGCCCGGGTCACCCACGAATCGGCCGACGACAGACGGGACTTGGCCGACGACAGGTCAGACTGCGCCTCCTTGGCCTTGACCAGGGCCCTGTCGGCCAGGGCCTGAGCCCGCTCCAGCTTCGGCCAGTAGTCCGCAAGTGCATCGCCGCACATCTCGTACGACTTCTTCAGCTTCTTCAGGTTCTTCGGGACGTCCTTGAACTGCTCCTTGAACACCTCGGCCGACTTGCCGGCCCACTGCAGAAGGGTGTCCTCGCCGGCCATGCCCTTGACCAGACGCAGGGCGTCGGAGACGTCGTCGGCGAAGGTGTGGAGCTGCTGGGCGAGGGTGCGGACGCGTTGTGGGTCGCCGGGTGTGGGGTCCTTGTCCAGGTCGAGTGGATGCCAGTCCGCCGGTCGGTACCCCGCCATGATCCCGCAACCCCCGTCGCGTACGCCTCATCAACAAACCTGTGCACACGTGAAGTTACAGGGCTCGCCCGTACGAGGTGAAGGCCGATCTGTGGCTACGGCTCGGATCGGCGGCTACGGCTCGGATCGGTGCCCCCGTCTGGACCTGCGGGTCGTCCCGTGTTCCGGGAGCCTGCCCTGTCGGCAGCCCTTTGCGGAGGCCAACCGAGGGTCGCGACGATGTCACGGGACGGCACCAAAGCCGTGGTAGAGGCGGCGAGTTGCCCGGCTATGGTGTGCCGTGTGCGGTTCGTTCGGCCGATGTGCAGCAAATCGCTCTGGTGCATTCCGGATGGACCCCGATACCGTATTCGCTGCTTCGCAGACCCCAACCGCCCCACCAGGAGCCCACCGTGACCCGCCGTTCCCGCCGCTTGCTCACGACAGCCACCGCCGGTGTGGCGGCCGCACTGCTGCTTGCCGGGTGCGGCGGAGGTGACGGAGGCAAGTCCAAGTCGAACGACAAGATCGCGGGGGCGGACACGGGGGCGTCGACTTCGGCTTCGCCCAGTGCTTCGGCTTCGGCGGCCACCGGCGGTCGTCCGAAGATCACGTTGCCGTCGGATCTGACGTATACATTTGAGTGGGCAAAGACGGGCGACAGCAAGAAGGATGCCGTCCTCGGTGATAGTGAGCAGTTCATTAAGGCCGTGGATATGGCGATCGCCAAGCAGGCTCCGCTCGACAAGGCCTACCGCTTCTACTCCGAGGGCTTGGCCGCTGCCGGTAGCCAGAAATTCATTCAGGAGTTTGTCGACTACAAAGGCCGGATTACCGGAGCCAAGCGGTACTTCGATGCCAAGGTTCAGATCAACGACGATGGGACCGCAGGTCTTGTCTACTGCGAGGATCAGACCAAGGCTTACAACAAGAGCTTGAAGACCGGGAAGACGGAGGTCACCAAGGCTTCGAAGGACGACTACGTCCTTTACAGCAGCCTGCTTCAACTCAACAAGCAGGGTGTCTGGATCACTGAGAAGCTGACGTCGCAGCGGGGGAGCTCGGTATGCCAGCCATGAGGTACCGGAACTCAGCAATTGTCATACTCGCCGCAATGGCTCTATTGGCCTGCCCGGCCCAGGCGTTCGCGGGCTACGGACCCGGGGGCAGCACAAACGGCGATCCCAATACGAATACATCCGGTGGAAGTGACGGCAAAGGCGACATCTCGGCGACGGCAGGCGTCGTCTATGACCTCTCCAAGAACGGTTCCGGCGCAACGACCGGCGCAGTGACGCCGACCACGACTTGGACCCCTCCGGCCTGCTACTACGCGCCCAAATTCTCACCCGGCGCCCTTGAGGCCTACCTGACGCCGATCTGGGAGGCCGACTCGACCGGTTACGAGTGGGATGCCACGCAGCGTGACCGTTACGTCAATGGGAAGCCGTACAAGGACTTCAACAAGGACAAGGCCGGTAAGGGCTACTGGTGGGACTCGTACGTCACGAAGGGACGTGAGGGAGACCCCGGCGCGCTTGACTGCACGAAACCGATCTTCTGGGTGGACACGGGTGACAACCCGCCGGCGGACATACCCCAGGCGGTCACCCCGGAGATCCTCTCGCAGCTCGCCTACAACGAGATCCGCGTCCCCAGTACGAAGGTGACCTTGGCCCCGGCCGACAAGACGAAGGTCAACCTCCCCACCTGGGCCTGGCTGGACGGTGCCGAGTTCAAGCCTGTCTCCGTCACCGCGTCCGTTCCCGTGCTGGGCATCAGCGCCACGACCACCGCCACGCCGTACTCCCTCAAGATCGACCCTGGCACCTCGGATGCGGTGACGTATCCCGCTTCGGGTGTCTGCGAGTTCAGGAACGGCAGCATCGGTGAGGCCTACGCCAAGGGGAAGGCCGGTGAGACGCCACCCTGCGGGGTGAAGTACCTGCGGTCCTCGGGCACGGGCTCGTACCCGCTCAAGGCCACGATCACCTGGAAGATCAGCTGGACGGGCACGGGAGGGACGGGCGGAAACCTGGACGACGGGACCTTCGGGGCCACCCAGGATGTCATCGTGCAGGAGATCCAGTCCGTCAACAGGTGAGCGATGAGCCGGCCGGAGCCTTCCGGCCGTAGGAGGCGTCGTGGGCGATCGGACCAGGATCGACGATCTCGACGTGCTCAAGAGTGTTTCCACGGGTATCGAGAAGATCGTCGAGGAGCTGCAAGGGCTCGATGACAAGAGCGAGTACGGCTGGAGCCGGGAGGTCGTAGGTCACGAGGAGCTCACGGACCGGCTCGACGACTTCGCTGACAACTGGGACTACAAGCGAGGGAAGCTCGAAGGGGAGTTGGCCAAGCTCGCGGCCATCACGAAGGCCGCGGCCCAGGCCTACGAGCAGATAGACACCGACCTCGCCAACGCGGTCCGCAAGCAGGAGAAGAAGCCCCAGAGACAAGGGGGATGATGTCCCGTCCGAAAGACTGGTCACCGGTCGAGCTGGACTCCGACCCGGTGTCCGGGGACCCCGAGGCTGTGGCGAAGCTGGGTCGGCGATTCCGCTCGGTGGCCGATGCCATCAGGAGACAGACGGGCAACATCGAAGCCCTCTGCGGTGTGGACGGCTGGCAGAGTGATGCCGCGAACGAGTTCCGCAAGACGGCCGAGGGGACTGCCGGACGGCTGAAGAAGGTCCTGGATCGCTTCGAGACGGCTGCCGACCTCTTGGGTGAGCAGACGGACCGGCCGGACGAGAAGTACGCCTCCGTCCTGGCGTCGTCCCAGCAGGCCGCGGACAAGGCGCGTAACGACGCCGAGCGCGACCGCGAGGAGCGGGATCGTCTCGACAAGTCGCTCGACGCCCTGGACAAGTCCGCAGGCGACTACGAGCAGAAGAAGCACGATCTGACCACGAAGCGAGACGAGGTCGACGGTCGTGTCAACGATGCCATCAAGCGGGTGCACGACGCCAAGAACGCCCGCAACCGGGCCGGGGAGAAGGCGGCTCGCGCTCTTGAGGCACTCATCGACCACGACAAACTGAAGGACTCCACCTGGGAGAACATCAAGGGAGCGCTCAAGAGCATCGCGGACATCGCCGGCTGGGTGGCGACAGCCTGTGCCCTCGCCTCGCTGCTGGTGGGCTGGATCCCGGTGATCGGCTGGGCGCTGGCGGGTGTCCTGGACGCGATTGCTCTCCTCGCGACCGTGGTGTCCCTCGCCTGTCATTTGGTGCTCGTCTTCTCGGGCGACGCGAGCATCGCCGACCTGGTTCTGGACGGCGTGGCCCTGCTCACGCTCGGGCTGGGACGCGCCGCACTGAGCGCGGGCAAGGCGGCTGCCGCCGGTGTACGGGGAGTGCAGACCGCGAGTCGTTCCGCCCGGGCGGACTTTCTCGCCGCCAACTCGTTGTCCGGTAGATCGGCGAAGGCGGCCAACACGCTGAAGGGCAAGGCCGCCAAAGCCGCGAACCAGGCCGCCGAGGAGGCGTCGCGGAGACTCGCGGGCGACTTGCCGGGAGCCTTTGGGAAACTCAGGGAGTTCAAGCACGTCCTGAATCCCAAGGTGATCTACCAGGACACGGCGGATGCCGTGAAGGGCCTCAAGGACTTCAAGGACGTGGGGAAACTCTTCGGCAGGGACGCTTGGCGGGGAGCCAGGCCTTTTGGTAACCCGGAGTGGGTCGAGTCCAGCAAGGCACTGAAAGAGGTTCCGATTCTCGGCAAGTTCGAAAGCATGGGCGGTGTGAAGTTCACCGACTATGTGCGATCTGCTGGGCAGAGGTGGCTTGGTTACACTGTCGCGGCGACAGTCATCGACGGGAATGACAAGCTCCATGGCCTCACGGAGTGGAACAACCCGTACAACAAGTGGAAGTCCGCTTGGACAGTGGGCTCCTGACCGCGAGGACGATTTCCGGGTGAGCGTTGACGTGGTGTGGCAGTGCCTGATCTCCGAGCCGGAGGGCTGTATCAGGCTTCCCGTGGGTGAGAACGCTGAGTTCGGCGAGTGGGCGAAGCAGGCTGCCAGGGACCACCTGGGTGCGGAGGCTCCGCGCAGCGAGCTCCGCGAACTGGCCTCGACGCTGGCACGTGTGGCGGAGACGGCTGATCTGGGTGACCCCACCTTCGCCTATGCCTATGTGCTCGACGCGGCCAAAGCACTGACCGCCGTCTACGAGGTCCATGACTACGACGGGGACGGTTACCGGTCCCTGGACCGACTCCCCGACCTCCTGAACGATGTTCTGCCCACGTCTCCTGAGCGGCGCAGCGTGACAGAGGTCAATCTGCCTGCCGGCCAGGGGGTACGGGTCCAGGAACTCCTCTCCGTCGAGACCGGCTCGCTCTTCAAGAAGAAGACGATGATGGAGACGGTTACTTACGCGGTGATTCCGCCGCAGGTCGACAACGTCCTTGTGTTCCGCATGTCGTGGACGAATCTCGTCTTCGGTGAAGCGTTGCTGGAACTGGCCCAGACGCTGGCCGAGTCGCTGGAACTCGCTGAAGTCAAGGAAGACTGAGGAATGCCGGACGCCGTCGCCCACGGGCCCACCGATGGCGGGCTCGCCCCGCCCACCGACTACGGCCTCGTTGTTCCGGACGGCTGGTTCCGGATTCCGCTTGAGCCCGACGGCTGGAAAGGGCCGATCAAAGCACTGGCCGAACGGGTCTTCGAGGGTCAGGATGATGCGGTACTGCTCAAGCGGGAATTCAGCAAAGCGCTTCTCGCCCGTGCCGAAGAGGGCTACGAGAACGGTGGTGTGGAGCTCTACATCTCCACGACGTCCATCGGGCCGGTGCCCCTGTCCTCCTCACTCCTGGTCACCGTCGTCCCTCCGGACCAGGGTTTCCGCCTGGACGCCCAAGGCCGTTCGCAACAGGTCACGGCCGTCGAACTACCCTTCGCCGGCCCGGCGACCACGCGTCGCACCCGTACGGTCCCGGAAGCCGATGACTCCTCCGGCAGCCGGCTGCCGGTGACAGTGGTCGACTACGCCGTCGGCGTCCCGGGCACCGAAGCGGTCCTCCTGCTCACCTTCTCGACTCCCCTGGACATGTTCGCCGACGCCATGGTCGAGCTGTTCGAGGCGGTTGCCAAGTCGCTGCACTGGAGGTGACATCGCCGTAGCCGGTGGCGTGACTGCTGAGCGGTGCGGTGCACGGCGTTCAGGCGACAGGTCATTCGTCGAACCACGCAACCAACCGCACCTTTTCCTCGCCGTGCACCCCCGCCAACGCTTCCATCACCGTCCACACCGGCGCCCACGGGCCGTCCTCCGGGACCGCGTCACGGCGGCGGAGGCGTTCGGTTCGGTAGACCGTGGTGCCGGTGGTCCATTCCGTGCCCTCGGGGTGGAGGCCGGCCAGGTCCGCGGGGGACGTGGTGAGCGTGTTGACGCCGCTCGCCCGAGCGAAGCCTCTGCTCCAGTCGTGGTGGTGGACCAGGCGGAGGGTGCCGTCCGGGGCGCGGTGATAGCGGGCGATGTGGGTGGTGCGGGGGACCGCCGGCTCCGTCCAGTCGATCGCCCTCGCCTCCGGCCAGGTCAGCCAGGTCTCTGCGAACGCCGATCCCGTCCAGGCGGCGTGCTCCTCGCGGACCTCGGGGGACGTGTCCGGCGGTAGGCCTCGGTTCGCCGCCACCGGGTGCCAGGTGGCGTCGAAGTCGCGTACGCCGAAGAGGCAGGCGAAGCCGTCGTAGTCCCTCGGCATCCCCAGCATCGGGAGGCTGATGGCCGGGGCCCACGCCGTCTCGTCGTGGGGCAGGCCCTCGCGCCAGGTGCGGCACTCTATCCAGCCGTGGATGTCCGTTCCCATGCGATCACCGTTACCGGGGCTGCACCAAGGAGGAGAGGAAGTGGGTCCAGGTGGGGGGCCTGACCTTGAGGTGAGGGCCCACGGGGCGCTTCGAGTCGCGGATGTGGACGGCGGCGGGGGAGGTGGCTATCTCGACACAGTTCGAGCTGTCGCCGCTGTAGGTCGACTTCCGCCAGTGGAGTATGTGCACGGTCTCTCTCAGATGTCCTGGATGAGGCTGTGGACGAAGTCGTGCGACTCGGCGGGGCCGAGCGCGCAGGACTCCATGTGGTCCAGCACGGCACGGTACTTGCTCAACTGCGCCTCCCCGTCGAGAAATCCGCACCCGCCGTGATGGGTGTCGAGTTGCACCGTGTCGAGCTGGGGGACCGGGCCCTCGACGTAGTCGAAGGACTGGCCCGTGCTCGGGTAGTACTCCGCATCGAAGGGGATCACCCGGACGGTCACGTTCGGCAGCTCGCCCATGTCGAGGAGGTGCTTGAGCTGGCCGCGCCTGACGTCGGAGCCTCCGAACCGGATGCGGAGAGCCGACTCGTGAATGATCGCCGTATAGGGAAGCGGCTTCTCGCGGTGGAGGATCCCCTGTCGTTTCATGCGGTGCGTGAGGCGATGCTCGATCTCGTACTGCCGCATGGGCGGCACCACGGCCCGGAAAAGGGCACGGGCATGGTCGGCGGTCTGCAGCAATGCGGGTACGTGCATCGCGAGGGCGACCCGCAAACCGGTCGCGTGGTGCTCGAGTTCGGCCAGGTCGACCAACGCGGCCGGGAGGTGTTCCCGGTACTCCTCCCACCAGCCGCCAGTCCGGCGTCCGGTCATCGCGGCCAAGGCGTCGACCACAGCCCCGTCCGAGCAGTCGTACGCCGAGGCCAGTGACCGGACCCGGTCGGAGCTGAGGGAGCTGCGGCCTGTCTCGATCATGCTGACACGCCCCTGGTTGACGCCCAGGAGCGCAGCGGCCTGGGTGACGGTGAGGCCGGATCGCTCACGGAGTTTGCGCAGCTCGGTACCGAGACGCCGTTGACGCAGAGTGGGGTTGCTGGTCGGCGGCACGGCATGTCCTTCCCGGCTGGTGTGCGGCTCTCTTATAACCCACAAGAGGTAAACGCGGGCACATCTTCCTGATTGTGGAGATGTATCTCCCAATCGCGGCCTACTGTAGTGCCTGTACCGCCCAACTCCCCCCGCCCATAAGCCGGAAGCGCACCCCCGCGGCAGAGCCACCGCTCGGCGTGGTCGTTGGGCGAACCCGAGTCCCGTCTCTCGGCGGAGGTCCTCGTGGACACCGTATTCCTGCCCGACACCTGGACGTACGCCCTTCGCCTGCCCCGTGATCCCCGCGCGGCACGCGTCGCACGTATGACCGTACGAGCGGTGCTCAGTGGTCATGGCAGAGGCGAGGCCCTCGACGCCGTCGAGTTGTTGGCCTCGGAGTTGGTCACCAACGCCTACCGGCACACACGCGGCCCCGCCTCCCTCCGGCTCACCGCTCTCGCGGACGGACGGCTGCGGGTCGGGGTCTGGGACAGTCACCCGCGTATCCCCGCCCCCTTCAGGGAGTCTCCCCGGGACCGTGTGCCGTACGTCCCGGCGGAAGCCGAGCAGGGGCGGGGCCTGCGGCTCGTGCAGGAGTACGCGGACTCGTGGGGCAGCCTGTCCGTCGGGGACGTTGGGCCCTTGGACCGCGGTGCCGGGAAGCTGCTCTGGTTCGAGGTCCGCCAGCGCTGACGGTGAGTCAAGCCCGGGTCAATCCAACCGGTGGCCGTTCTCTCGGTGCATGCCGCATGGAACACTTCCTTGGTTGCAGAAGTGAAAAGAATGGCTCGGCCGACGGGGAGCGGATGCGATGAGCGCGCGGCAAGTACGAAAGATGTTCCAGTTGATGGCCAGTGGGGAGCCCGTCGAGCTCACCAACGCCTGGGCCTCCGTGAAGAAGCTCGCCCGGCTCGCCTTCGTCGCCCAGCAGTTCGGGTACGAGTACGCCGACGCCCGTCACACCGGCTCCCGCAACAACGTCCTCAAGCTCCTGATCGTGCCGGACCACAGCCCGCAGGGGCGTGCGCGCGCCGCGCAGAACTGGGCGCAGTACCCGAACGCCGCCGACGGCGTCTCGCTGCCGCCCCTCGTCCCGGACGCCGTCGAACTCCTCAAGGCCCGGATCCAGTTCGACCTCACCGGGAAGAACGCCGAGAAGCGCATGCTGCTCGGTGCCGGTGGCATCACCCTCGGGCTGGTGCTGGCAGCGGCGCGCGCCGGCGGGAGTGCGGGCGCCTTCGTCGTCTCCGGGGTCGTATGGGTTCTGCTCATGGCGGTCATGGGGCTCGGGTTCTTCGTCACGCGCGGGCGCAACGCCAAGTTCGCGCAGCGGCTCCAGGCCGCCGGGTTCGTGCCGGTGACGGGCGAGGGCGGGCGGGTGCGGTATCTGCCCCCCGGCACGCCGATGCCGATGCCAATCCCTACGTCCATGCCTCCGTTCATGCCGACGTCCATGCCGACGTCCATGCCCATGCCGGCGCCCGCTCCGGCCCCGCAGGCCTGGCCGCAGCAGCCCCCTGGCCCCTACGGCGCCGGTTACGGTCAGCAGCCCCCCGGCCCCTACGCCCCGCCCCAGCCGGCCCCCGGCCCCTACGCCCCGCCCCAGCCGCCCGCCGGTCCGTACGGCGCTCCCCAGCCGCCCGCCGGTCCGTACACCCCCGGCCCCTACCAGCAGCAGCCGTAGCAGCCCCAGCAGCCCCAGCAGCCTCCGTACCCGCCCCGCTGACGCCCCGTCGACCGGACCCGCCCCGGACGACCTCTCACCCGCCCCCTGCCCAGGGTGAGAGCAACGTTCCCTTCCGGTCACCCGGAGCCACAGCGCGGAAACGACGCCTCCCTACCTTCGTGGCCTAGTCACTCGTAGCAGACCGAGCACGCGGAGCACCGTGGAGGCGTCATGACGGCCCCAGCCCCAGCCCCTACCCCCACTTCCCGTAGTCGCTGGATCCAGGAGTGGGATCCGGAGGACGAGGCGTTCTGGAACGCGACCGGCGAGAAGGTCGCCCGGCGGAACCTGGTCTTCTCGGTCCTCTCCGAGCACATCGGGTTCTCGATCTGGACTCTGTGGTCCGTGCTGGTGCTCTTCATGGGCCCGGAGTACGGGCTCACCCCGGCCGACAAGTTCCTGCTGACCTCGATGGTCACGCTGGTCGGTGCCGTCGCCCGCGTTCCGTACACCTTCGCCGTGGCGATCTTCGGCGGCCGCAACTGGACGATCGTCTCGGCCGGCCTCCTCCTCGTCCCGACCGTCGCCGCGTTCGCGGTGATGAAGCCGGGGACCTCGTTCGACACGTTCCTGTGGATCGGGCTCCTCGCCGGGATCGGCGGCGGTAACTTCGCCTCCTCCATGACCAACATCAACTCCTTCTTCCCGCTGCGGAAGAAGGGGTGGGCCCTCGGGCTGAACGCGGGCGGCGGCAACGTCGGTGTCGCCGCGATCCAGCTCGTGGCCCTCGCGGTCATCGGTGCGAACGGCGGCCCGCGCGTGCTGCTCGGGATCTACATCCCGCTGATCGTCGTCGCCGCCGTCTGCGCCGCCCTGTTCATGGACAACATCGAGAACGTCAGGAACGACACCGGCGCCGCCGTGGACGCCGCCAAGGACGCCCATACCTGGATCATGTCCTTCCTCTACGTCGGGACGTTCGGGTCGTTCATCGGCTACAGCTTCGCCTTCGGGCAGGTGCTCACGAACCAGTTCGGCCGTACGCCGCTCCAGGCCACCTACCTCACCTTCATGGGCCCCCTGCTCGGCTCCCTGGTCCGTCCTGTGGGCGGTTGGCTCGCCGACAAGTACGGCGGCTCGAAGATCACTCTGTACAACTACGTCGGCATGGCCGCCGCCACCGCCGTCCTGGTAGCCGCCGGCATGCGGAAGTCGCTGCCCCTGTTCGTCGTCGCGTTCGTCCTGCTGTTCGCGCTCGCCGGCATCGGCAACGGCTCGACGTTCAAGATGATCCCCGGCATCTTCCACACCAAGGCGCTCGCCAAGGGGCTGGAAGGTGAGGAGGCGGTCACGTACGGGCGGCGGCTCTCGGGTGCCTCCATGGGGCTCATCGGCGCGGTCGGCGCGCTCGGCGGCGTCGGCATCAACCTCGCCTTCCGGCAGTCGTTCCTCTCCTACGGTTCCGGCACCGGCGCCTTCGTCGCCTTCCTGGTCTTCTACGGCCTGTGCTTCGCGGTGACCTGGGCCGTATACCTTCGCCGGCCGGCCGCGCCGGAGCGTGCCGCGGCCGCCACGGAGGCAAAGGCGCAGCTCAGCTATGCCGAGGTGTGACGTAACACTGGTGACATGAACCCGAACCGAGCCTGTCATGCGCCGTTGACAGGCTCGTTCGGCATGCGGGTCAGCTAGGAGTGCAGCCATGGACGAGGAACAGCAGCAGCGGCCGGACCCCGGTCGGCCCGGCCCCCTCGCGGGGTTCACCGTGGGGGTCACGGCCGCGCGCCGCGCCGACGAGCTCGGAGCGCTGCTGCAGCGGCGCGGTGCCGTCGTGCTGCACGCCCCCGCCCTGCGCATCGTGCCGCTGGCCGACGACGGCGAGCTGCTCGCCGCCACGAAGGAGATCATCGACCAGGCACCGGACATCGTCGTGGCGACCACCGCGATCGGGTTCCGGGGGTGGGTCGAGGCCGCCGACGGGTGGGGTTTCGGAGAGGAACTGCTGCAAAGGCTGCGGAACGTGGAACTCCTCGCCCGCGGGCCCAAGGTCAAGGGGGCGATCCGGGCCGCCGGGCTGACCGAGGAGTGGTCGCCGTCCTCCGAGTCCATGGCCGAGGTGCTCGACCGGCTCCTGGAGGAGGGCGTGGACGGCCGGCGGATCGCCGTACAGCTGCACGGGGAGCCGCTGCCGGGGTTCGTGGAGTCGCTGCGGGCGGCCGGCGCGGAGGTGGTGCCGGTGCCGGTGTACCGGTGGATGCCGCCGGAGGACCTGGGCCCGGTGGACCGGCTCCTGGACGCCGTCGTCTCCCGCTCGCTCGACGCGATCACCTTCACCAGCGCGCCCGCCGCGGCCTCCCTCGTCTCCCGCGCCGAGCACCGCGGACTCCTCGGCGACCTGCTCGCCGCCCTCGGCCACGACGTCGTCCCCGCCTGCGTCGGACCCGTGACGGCCCTGCCGCTCCAGGCCCTCGGCGTCGACACCGTCCAGCCGGAGCGCTTCCGGCTCGGCCCCCTCGTGCAGCTCCTCTGCCAGGAACTGCCTTCGCGGGCACGGGCGTTGCCCATCGCCGGTCACCGCGTCGAGATCCGGGGGCACGCGGTCCTCGTCGACGGCGCGCTGAAGCCGGTGCCGCCGGCCGGGATGTCCCTGCTGCGGGTGCTGTCGCGGCGGCCGGGCTGGGTGGTGGCCCGCGCCGAACTGCTCCGGGCCCTGCCGGGTGCCGGCCGCGACGAACACGCGGTGGAGACGGCGATGGCCCGCCTGCGTACGGCCCTCGGCGCGCCGAAGCTGATCCAGACCGTCGTCAAGCGCGGGTACCGGCTGGCGCTGGACCCGGCGGCGGACGCGAAGTACGCGGACGCCTGAGCCGACGGCCCCTGGCCGCCGGCCCCGGTCATGGGGGGACGGGGGAAATGGGGGACGACGTCGTGGCTGCCGGGGCCGTCGGCGCTCGAACCGGGGCGCTGTCGTGACCGGATACCCGGACTGGTATCACCGTGACCTGCGCAGTCGTTGCCGACAGAGGGGGGGACGGCGATGTCCGGAGAAGCGGACTCGGCCTGGTACGGAGTGCGGTGCGTGTTCCGGCACCGCGTCCTCGGCGTGTACGAGGAGCGGGTCACGTTGTGGACCGCCGGTTCGCCGGACGAGGCGATCGGCCGTGCGGAGAGCGAGGCGATCGAGTACTGCGAGGCGCTCGACGACGTCGAGTACGTGCGCTTCGTCGAGTCGTTCCGCATCGACGGGTCGCCGGGCGAGGGGGCCGAGGTCTTCTCCCTCATGCGGGAGAGCGGGCTGCCGCCGGGGGAGTACGTGCGGCGGTTCCTCGCCACGGGCGACGAGCGGACGGGCTGACCGGCGTACGACGTTCTGGGGACCGCCCGGCGGCGGCGGGCCGTAGCGGGCGGCCGGTGACCCGTCACTCCGGCCCGTCCCTTCCCGGGCGCGCCGGGCCGTCCCGTGCGACCGCGCGCGTGCGGCGAGCCGTGCCCCGCTCCGCGGGTGTGCGCTCTGCCGGATTCCGGCCGGTGCGCGGCACGCTGGCGCCGGACCACGGCACACGGGGGACGGCACACGGGGGACGGGGACGGAACATGACACGCTGGCAGCCCTTGCCGACCACGCTGCCGCGAGAGGCTCGGCATCTGGTCGAGCAGTTGCGGGTCCTGAAGGGCCGTACCGGGCTCAGCCTCGCCGGACTGGCCCGGCGCACCGCGTACAGCAAGTCGTCCTGGCAGCGCTATCTGAGCGGGGACCGACTGCCGCCGAGGAGCGCGGCGCAGGTGCTGTGCGGGCTGGCGGGCGGGGACCAGGCGCGGCTGCTGGCGCTGTGGGAGCTGGCCGAGCAGGCGTGGCCGCAGGGCGCGTCGGAGCCGGCGGCGGACGCGGTGGCCCGGCCGCCGGACTCCGCCGGGCCACCCGAGGCCCCCACAGGGCAGCGGCGGTGGCGGATCGCCGCCGTCGTCGCGTCCGCCCTCGCCGCGGTGCTGGCCGCCGGGCTGCTGTGGGCGCTGCCCCGCAGGGCGGGCGACACCGTGGCCGCCCGCCCCGGCGGCCGGCTCAGCCGCGCTGGTCGTAGTACGCGATCTTCCAGGAACCGGTGCCCTTGATGCGCACCCGGTACTTGTTGCTGATCCGCTTGAGGGTGGCGTTGTGCGCGGTGCCGTGGAACGTGACGGCGCTGCCCGCGGCCGGGCCGGTGAGCCGCTGCTGGGCGAAGGTCCAGCTCTGCTCGGTGACCACGCCGTCGTTGTCCGACAGGCCGAAGTGCTCCTGCCACCACTGGGTGGCCGACTCGGTCTCGGGGCCGAACGAGCCGTCGATCTTGCTCTTCTCGAACGGGTGCGAGTCGCCGTCGTCGTCCTGGTACTGGGCGCCGTCCGCCCACAGCACGGTCTCCCACAGGGCCGTGGCGTTGCTCTCGGCGTAGTCGTCGACGCCGAGGTTCTCCTCGTCCTGCCAGTCGTCGGTGACGGCGCCGCCCCCGTCGATGCCGTGGTAGGGCGCGGCGGCGGTCGCGGCCGGCGCCAGGGCCAGACCGCCGGCGCCCAGCAGTACGGCCGTCGCCATCGCGACGACCCGGGTGCGCATGCTCATGAACTGTCCTTTCTGAACCGCCGTCCCTCACGGGTCCCCCCTGGGGCGGCTCGCTGTGCGTTCGCAGGACACAGGGTCACGGCCCGCGGCGGGGGGCGGCGAGGCCTGCCGGGGTATCCGGACCGAACGGGGACGGCCCGCGTCCCGGGCTCCGGCGACCCCGCTGCGGGCGGGGTCGCACGGGAACGCCGCGGAAAGGCGGACCAGCGGAAAGGCGGAACACCGGTACGAGGACTTCCGGCTGCCCGCCGCACCGGGCACTGTGAACGGAACGGTTCCCCTGTCCTAGGCGGTGACAGGCACATGGCACTGGGTACGGCCGCGACCGCGTCCGCGTCCGAGCTGCGCTTCGACGCCGGGCGGATCTGTCTCGATCTGCTCGCGACCACGCATCCCGGCGAACGGCTCGACGGGCTCGAACCGCTGCGGGCCTGGATCACCGGATCCGGACTCGTCCCGCCGGGCACCCCGCTGGCCCACGCCGACGCCGGCTGGCTGGTCGGTTTCCGGGAACTGCGGGGCTCCGTGGGGCAGTTGGTGCGGGGCACGAACACCCCGGGCGTCCGGTCGTACGGCCTCGCGCTCGCCCGGGTCAACGACGTCGCCCGCGCCGCGGCGCCCCCGGCCCCGCGCGCCGTGCCCGGCGAGGACGGCTACCTGGTCCGGGAGTTGGCCGGGCCGCCGGGCTGTGCGGCGCTGCTGGCCGCCGTCGCCCGGGACACGGTCGAGCTGCTCACCGATCCCGTCGCGCGGGCGGCGGTCAGGGAGTGCGAGGGCGACAACTGCCCTCTGGTGTATCTGGACACCTCACGGGGGCGCAGGCGCCGCTGGTGCTCCAGCGAGGTCTGCGGGAACCGCGAGCGGGTGGCCCGGCACCGGCGCCGCGCCGCCCTCGCCCGCGCGTGACCGCCGTCACCCCGCACGCCAACTCCCGCCCCATTCGCGGCTTCTGCCGGATCTTCATCGAAGCTCCGCGAAAGTGATTTCGACAACACTCCGTTTGGTGACGGGTGAGTACGGGCAGCCCGGCCGCCTTCGACGTTGTGTCGGAAATGTAAAGATCACGCGGTGGGAATGTGGGGTCATGTCCCGCTCGTCATGTCACCTCGCGGAAAAATGTGGGGTCTTGTTGAACACACCGCGAGTCACTTCCGTACCGGTGGGGGAGCGACCGACTGGGGGAACCCCCGGACACCGGAGGTGGGCGTGCGCAAGGATGCGGCCGTGGCCAATGAACGTGGATCGAGGGCCCGACATCGCATGTCCCAGCCCTCGGAGCCTGATGAGGAGCTGATGCGTGCTCTCTACCGGGAGCACGCCGGACCTCTCCTTGCGTATGTCCTTCGGCTGGTCGCCGGTGATCGGCAACGCGCCGAGGACGTCGTGCAAGAGACACTCATCCGTGCCTGGAAGAACGCCGGCCAGCTCAATCGGGCGACCGGATCTGTACGCCCCTGGCTGGTGACGGTCGCTCGCCGCATCGTCATCGACGGTCACCGCAGCCGGCAGGCCCGGCCGCAGGAGGTCGATCCGTCGCCGCTGGAGGTCATCCCCGCGGAGGACGAGATCGACAAGGCGCTGTGGCTGATGACGCTGTCGGACGCGCTCGACGACCTGACCCCGGCCCACCGGGAGGTGCTCGTCGAGACGTACTTCAAGGGGCGTACCGTCAACGAGGCGGCCGAAACGCTGGGTATACCCAGCGGCACCGTCCGTTCGCGGGTGTTCTATGCCCTCAGGTCGATGAAGCTGGCACTGGAGGAGCGGGGGGTGACGGCGTGATGAGTGTGTACGGGGGGCACGGCGGGTTCGGCACAGGTGGTTCGGGTATGTCTGGTGCTATGCAGGAATCTCCGGTGCCCAATGAGCACGAGACTGTCGGCGCGTACGCGCTCGGGATTCTCGATGACGCCGAGGCAACCGCTTTCGAGGCCCATCTGGCCGGGTGCGAATGGTGTGCCCAGCAGCTCGACGAGCTGGCCGGAATGGAGCCCATGCTCGCGGCCCTGGCGGATCTGCCGGGCTCCGGAAGCAATCCGTCCATCGGTGAGTCGCTGTCCGCGAGGCCCAGCCCGCGGATGGTCGAGAAACTCGTCGTGGAGGTCTCCGAGAAGCGCAAGGTCCGCAGCAGGCGGAACATCTTCGCACTGGCCGCCTCGGTCGTGCTGATCGCCGGCGGCACGGCGGCCGGCGTGGCGCTGAGCGGTTCCTCGGACAGCGGCACCGCGGACATGGCCACGGGACCCGCGCAGGCGGCCTTCCAGACCATGACCGACAAGAAGACGGCCACGGACCCGACGACCCACGTCACCGCGACCGTCGCCCTGGAGAAGAAGGACTGGGGCACCCACGCGGTCCTCCAGCTCAAGAACGTCACCGGCCCGAAGAAGTGCTCGCTGATCGCCGTGGGCAAGAACGGCGAGCGCGAGACGGTGACGTCCTGGTCCGTCCCGACCTGGGGATACGGCATCACCGACGCCGCGTCGGCGAAGGCCAAGGAGCCCCTCTACGTGCACGGCGGGGCCGCCTTCACCCCCAACCAGATCGACCACTTCGAGGTCATGACCTTCGACGGGAAGAAGCTCGTCTCGGTCAGCGCGTAGCTTCGGCGGGCCCCCTTCGCGTACGGTTGACGGCTGCCCAGCACGTCAGAAGGGGGCCCGGTGGCCGCTCAGGCTCAGCAATCCGCGGTCGGCTCTCACGGCTCGGATCGGGATTCCGCACAGGACTCCGTCCAGGACTCGCTCCAGGACGCGGCCCAGGATTCCGTCCGAGACCGTGAGATCAGCGTCGAACAGGTACACCTCGACCGGGTGTACCGCCGTCTCGAGGAGAAGATCCACGAGGCGGAGTTCCTGGTGGAGGACGCGGCCAAACGCGGTCAGGTAGGAACCCCCGGCGCGCTCGCCGAACGCGACGCGCAGGTCTTCCGGGCGGGTATCCACCTGAACCGGCTCAACAACGAGTTCGAGGACTTCCTCTTCGGCCGCATCGACCTGCTCCTCGGCAAGGACGGCAAGAAGGGTCCCGACGGCGCCTACACCGCCGTGGAACCCGCCGAGGGCGCGGTCCGCGACGACAACACCGCCGACATCGCCGAGACCCTGCACATCGGCCGCATCGGCGTCCTCGACGAGGACTACGCCCCGCTGGTCATCGACTGGCGGGCCCCGGCCGCGGCGCCCTTCTACCGGTCCACCCCGGTCGATCCCGGGCGTGTCGTACGACGCCGGGTGATCCGCTCCAAGGGCCGCCGGGTGCTCGGGGTCGAGGACGACCTGATGCGCCCCGAGCTGACCGCCTTCCTCGACGGCGACACACTGCCCGTCATCGGCGACGGCGCGCTGATGGCCGCCCTCGGCCAGGCCCGCAGCCACACCATGCGGGACATCGTCGCCTCCATCCAGGCCGAGCAGGACCTGGTCATCCGCGCCCCCGCCGCCTCCGTCACCTACGTCGAGGGCGGCCCCGGGACCGGCAAGACCGCCGTCGCCCTGCACCGCGCCGCCTACCTGCTCTACCAGGACCGGCGCCGGTACGCGGGCGGCATCCTGATCGTCTCCCCGACCCCGCTCCTCGTCGCCTACACCGAGGGCGTCCTCCCGTCCCTCGGCGAGGAGGGCCAGGTCGCCATCCGCGCCATCGGCTCCCTGGTCGACGGCGCCGAGGCCACCCTGTACGACACGCCGGCCACCGCCCGCGCCAAGGGCTCCTCCCGGATGCTCCGGGTGCTGCGCAGGGCCGCCCGCGGCGCCCTGGAGCCGAACGATTCACCGACCCGGCTCAGGGTCGTCGCCTTCAACCGCCGCCTGGAGCTGGAGGCCGAGGAACTCGACCGCATCCGGCACAACGCGCTGGGCGGCACGGCCCCGGTCAACCTGCTCCGCCCCCGCGCCCGCAAGCTCCTCCTGGACGCCCTGTGGGCCCGCTCCGGCGCGGCCGGCCGGCACACCGACCCGGAGCTCGCCGCCGAACTGCGCTCCTCCTTCGACGAGGACATCCTCGCCGAGGACCCCTTCATCGAGTTCCTCGACGCCTGGTGGCCCGAGCTCACCCCGCAGGCCGTCCTAGCCGCCATGGCCGACGAGAGACGCCTCGGCCGCTGGGCCCGCCGCATCCTCAACCCCGGCGAGGTCCGCCGGGTGGCCCGCTCCCTGAAGCGGGACGGCCTCACCGTCCACGACATCGCCATGCTGGACGAGCTCCAGGCCATCCTCGGCACCCCGGCCCGCCCCCGGAAGAGGCGCGACCTCGACCCGCTGGACCAGCTCACCGGCCTGGAGGAGCTGATGCCGGTGCGCGAGGAGTCGCAGCGCGAGCGCGCCGAGCGGCTCGCCCAGGAACGGGTCGAGTACGCCCACGTCATCGTCGACGAGGCGCAGGACCTCACCCCGATGCAGTGGCGGATGGTCGGCCGCCGCGGCCGGCACGCGACCTGGACGGTCGTCGGCGACCCGGCCCAGTCCTCCTGGTCCGACCCCGACGAGGCGGCCGAGGCCCGCGACGAGGCCCTGGGCAGCCGCCCGCGCCGCCGCTTCGAGCTCACGGTGAACTACCGCAACCCGTCCGAGATCGCCGACCTCGCGGCCCGGGTCCTGGCCCTCGCCATGCCCGGCTCCAAGGCCCCCTCGGCGGTCCGTTCCACCGGCGTCGAGCCCCGCTTCAGCGTCGCTCGCGACTCGCTCGAGAAGACCGTGCGGGCCGAGGCCGAGCGACTGCTCGACCTGGTCGACGGCACGGTCGGCGTGGTCGTCGCCATGGACCGGCGCGCCGAGGCCGCCCGCTGGCTGGCCGGGCTCGGCGACCGGGTGGTGGCCCTCGGCAGCCTGGAGGCCAAGGGCCTGGAGTACGACGCCACGGTCGTCGTCTCGCCCGCGGAGATCGCCGACGAGTCGCCGGCCGGGCTGCGCGTGCTGTACGTGGCCCTCACCCGGGCGACGCAGCAGCTGACGGTGGTCTCCGGGGAGCGGGACGTGCCGGACGCGGCGGGGGTGCCGGACCTGCTCAGGGACTGACGGCGGGGCCGCTTCCCGCGGTCCGTGGCAGGCCCGTTCGGCTGGTTCCGCCAGGGTTTTCCTGTGAAGTCCCCGGACGGGAATGGCCGCGCGGGATCTGTTTGTTAGCCTTGTCGTGACACCGGCCCGATCCAAGCCCCCGGGCCCAACCTTCGTCGCTACGAGCGACCACTTGCCGCGAGGCGAGCATGGCGGGTCGGTGTCATGAACGCAGGAAGAGGCCCACGTCACCCAGTGACGTGGGCCTCTTTTTGCGCGAACAATACGTACGTAATCAGGCCCGGCTAACGCCTACCCGACGGTAGGTGCGACGATCGGACGGCAAAACCAGCGACACGGTGAACAACGAAGGAAGTCGGCCATGGCAACGGCGCCCAGCGTCTCCTACTCGATGACCATCCGGCTGGAGGTGCCCGCGAGCGGAACCGCCGTCTCGCAGCTCACCACCGCCGTGGAGTCCTCCGGAGGCTCGGTGACCGGCCTCGACGTCACCGCGTCCGGCCACGAGAAGCTCCGTATCGACGTCACCATCGCCGCCAGCTCGACCGCGCACGCCGACCAGATCGTGCAGCAGCTGCGCGGCATCGAGGGCGTCACCCTCGGCAAGGTCTCGGACCGTACGTTCCTCATGCACCTCGGCGGCAAGATCGAGATGCAGTCCAAGCACCCCATCCGCAACCGTGACGACCTCTCCATGATCTACACCCCGGGCGTGGCCCGCGTGTGCATGGCGATCGCGGAGAACCCCGAGGACGCGCGCCGCCTCACCATCAAGCGCAACTCCGTTGCGGTTGTGACGGACGGTTCCGCGGTCCTGGGCCTCGGCAACATCGGCCCGAAGGCCGCTCTGCCGGTCATGGAGGGCAAGGCGGCCCTCTTCAAGCGGTTCGCCGGCATCGACGCCTGGCCGCTGTGCCTCGACACCCAGGACACCGACGCGATCGTCGAGATCGTCAAGGCGATCGCCCCCGGGTTCGCCGGCATCAACCTGGAGGACATCTCCGCGCCCCGCTGCTTCGAGATCGAGGCCCGCCTCCGCGAGGCCCTCGACATCCCCGTCTTCCACGACGACCAGCACGGCACCGCGATCGTCGTCCTCGCCGCCCTGACGAACGCACTTCGCTGCACCGGCAAGGCGATGGAGAACATCCAGGTGGTCATGTCCGGCGCCGGCGCGGCCGGTACGGCCATCCTCAAGCTGCTGCTCGCGGCCGGCGTGAAGAACGCCGTCGTCGCCGACATCCGCGGGGTCGTGCACTCCGCCCGCGAGGACCTGGTGGGCGCCCCCGCCGACTCGCCGCTGCGCTGGATCGCCGACAACACCAACCCCGAGAACCTCACCGGCACCCTCAAGGAGGCCGTGCGCGGCGCCGACGTCTTCATCGGCGTCTCCGCCCCGAACGTCCTCGACGGCGACGACGTGGCCGCCATGGCCGACGGCGCGATCGTGTTCGCACTCGCGAACCCGGACCCCGAGGTCGACCCGGCGATCGCCCGCCAGACGGCCGCCGTGGTGGCCACCGGCCGCTCCGACTTCCCGAACCAGATCAACAACGTGCTGGTCTTCCCGGGTGTTTTCCGCGGCCTCCTGGACGCCCAGTCCCGTACGGTGAACACGGACATGATGCTCGCGGCCGCGAAGGCCCTCGCCGACGTGGTCACGGAGGACGAGCTGAACCCGAACTACATCGTCCCGAGCGTCTTCAACGAGAAGGTGGCGGGAGCGGTGGCGGGCGCGGTCAGGGAAGCGGCGAAGGGCGCGTAAGCACCCTTCGGGGGCGCCCCGCAAGGGGCGCGGGCAACTGCGCGAGCAGCCCCCACCGGGCCGCACCCGAAACAGAACCCAGGCAAACGTTTGTGAAACTTGCCACGCCATAGATCCGGCGCGTCGTGAAACCCCCCCTTCGGCCCAGCCGTAGGGTATTGGCGGCACCCGGATTGGCGTTCCCGCCGCAGGTGGGGGCAGGATGCGTCCCGGCCCAACATGCGGCATCGCCGCGTGGCACGCCTCAATGGCAAGAAGAACACGGGAGTAACAACATGAACCGCAGTGAGCTGGTGGCCGCGCTGGCCGACCGTGCCGAGGTGACTCGCAAGGACGCCGACGCCGTGCTGGCCGCGTTCGCCGATGTCGTCGGCGACATCGTCTCCAAGGGCGACGAGAAGGTCACCATCCCCGGCTTCCTGACCTTCGAGCGCACCCACCGTGCCGCTCGTACCGCGCGCAACCCGCAGACCGGCGAGCCGATCAACATCCCCGCCGGCTACAGCGTGAAGGTCTCCGCGGGCTCGAAGCTCAAGGAAGCCGCCAAGGGCAAGTGAGCCGCGGCGCTCCGCTTGAGTGCCGTGGGTGACTACGGGCCCGTCGTGGCTGGCCGCGCAGTTGCCCTCGCCCCTACGGGGCGCTCAGGACAATGACGATGGGGCGGCCCCTCCACCAGGGGCCGCCCCATCGTCGTACCGCGCTTGCCGCCGTCAGCCGAGCGCCTTGGCCGGCGGTTCCGTCAGCCGAGCGCCTTGCCCGGCAGTTCCACCTTCGCGCCGAGCTCCACGAGCTTCTCCATGAAGTTCTCGTAGCCGCGGTTGATGAGGTCGATGCCGTGGACCCGGGAGGTGCCCTGGGCCGCGAGGGCGGCGATCAGGTAGGAGAAGCCGCCGCGGAGGTCGGGGATGACCAGGTCGGCGCCCTGGAGCTTGGTCGGCCCTGAGACGACCGCGGAGTGCAGGAAGTTGCGCTGGCCGAAGCGGCACGCCGAGCCGCCCAGGCACTCGCGGTACAGCTGGATGTGAGCGCCCATCTGGTTCAGCGCGGAGGTGAAGCCGAGGCGGGACTCGTAGACCGTCTCGTGGACGATGGAGAGGCCGGTGGCCTGGGTCAGGGCCACGACGAGCGGCTGCTGCCAGTCGGTCTGGAAGCCCGGGTGCACGTCCGTCTCCAGCGCGATGGACTTCAGCTGGCCGCCGGGATGCCAGAAGCGGATGCCCTCGTCGTCGATCTCGAAGGCGCCGCCCACCTTCCGGTAGGTGTTCAGGAACGTCATCATCGAGCGCTGCTGGGCGCCCCGGACGTAGATGTTGCCCTCGGTCGCCAGCGCCGCCGACGCCCAGGACGCGGCCTCCAGCCGGTCCGACAGGGCCCGGTGGGTGTAGCCGCCGAGTTCGTCCACACCGGTGATGCGGATGGTCCGGTCGGTGTCCATCGCGATGATCGCGCCCATCTTCTGCAGCACGCAGATGAGGTCCTCGATCTCCGGTTCGACCGCGGCGTTGGACAACTCCGTGACGCCCTCGGCGAGTACGGCCGTCAGCAGCACCTGCTCGGTCGCGCCGACCGACGGGTACGGCAGCCGGATCTTCGTGCCGCGCAGCCCCTTCGGCGCCTCCAGGTACTGGCCGTCCGCGCGCTTCTCGATGGTCGCGCCGAACTGCCGCAGCACGTCGAAGTGGAAGTCGATCGGCCGGCCGCCGATGTCGCAGCCGCCGAGGCCCGGGATGAAGGCGTGGCCGAGGCGGTGCAGCAGCGGGCCGCAGAAGAGGATGGGGATCCGGCTGGAACCCGCGTGGGCATCGATGTCAGCGACGTTCGCGCTTTCCACGTACGTCGGATCGAGCACCAGCTCACCGGGCTCCTCGCCCGGACGTACCGTCACCCCGTGCAGCTGCAGCAGGCCGCGTACGACCCGCACGTCACGGATGTCCGGAACGTTGCGCAGCCGACTGGGTGCACTGCCCAGCAGGGCGGCGACCATGGCCTTCGGCACGAGGTTCTTCGCACCGCGGACACGGATCTCGCCCTCCAGCGGGGTGCCGCCGTGGACAAGCAGGACATCGTCGTTGACGGTCATGAATCTCGCGTTCCATGGAGTTGGGCAGGGCTGGAAAGACAGAGTAATCGCCCATCGGCCCCCTCCCGTAAGCCCACGGACCACCCAGCTGCGTCATAGCTGTGTCACAACACGAACGGTGCCTAATCGGACACATGGGGTCACCGCAGGTGGCCGTGCGCCGGGGACGCTCCCTTCCGCCCTGAGCTGCATTCACCCGTGGGCCCGGATTGGCTCCCCACGCGGCGGGAAGATGCGGGATCATGTCAGGCATGACCGAGGTGTCCTCGCTCACAGGGCGGCTGCTCGTGGCCACGCCCGCCCTGGCGGACCCGAACTTCGACCGTGCGGTGGTGCTCCTTCTCGACCACGACGAGGAGGGCTCGCTCGGTGTCGTCCTCAACCGGCCCACCCCGGTGGACGTCGGCGACATCCTGGAGGGCTGGGCCTCGCTCGCGGGCGATCCGGGGGTCGTGTTCCAGGGCGGCCCGGTCTCCCTGGACTCCGCGCTCGGCGTCGCGGTCATCCCCGGCGGGGCCAACGGCGACCGGGCCCCGCTCGGCTGGCGCCGGGTGCACGGCGCGATCGGCCTGGTCGACCTGGAGGCCCCGCCGGAGCTGCTCGCCTCGGCCCTCGGCTCGCTGCGGATCTTCGCCGGTTACGCCGGCTGGGGCCCCGGCCAGCTGGAGGACGAACTGGTCGAGGGTGCCTGGTACGTCGTCGAGTCCGAACCCGGCGACGTCTCCTCCCCGTCCCCGGAAAGACTCTGGCGCGAGGTCCTGCGCCGCCAGCGCAACGAGCTCGCGATGGTGGCCACCTACCCGGACGACCCCTCGCTCAACTGACGGCGAGCCTTCTCGCAACCGTTGTCCGGGCGCTTCAGTACCCTTGGCACTTATGAGCACTCTTGAGCCCGAGCGCGGGACTGGTACGGGGACCCTCGTAGAGCCGACGCCGCAGGTGTCCCACGGCGACGGCGACCACGAGCGCTTCGCCCACTACGTCCAGAAGGACAAGATCATGGCGAGCGCGCTCGACGGCACCCCCGTCGTGGCGCTGTGCGGCAAGGTGTGGGTGCCCGGCCGCGACCCGAAGAAGTACCCCGTGTGCCCCATGTGCAAGGAGATCTACGAATCCATGGGCAGCGGCGGCGACGGCGAGGGCAAGGACAAGTAGTGACCGGCTGACCCGCTGGTCCGACAGCTCGGCTCTTGGAGGCCCCGGGCACGCTTTGGCGTGCTCCGGGGCCTTTGTCGTCCCCGTACGTTGCACGGAGTGCGTCGCGCGGTCACAGAGTGGTTGAGACCTCTTGTCGGCATGTTCGTGTTGTCCCTAGCCTCCGTGGTGTTGTGCAGAGCGAAATAGGCGTTGCGCATTCTGCAACGCTCCCGTGCTTGAGCGCGCTCCGGAGGGTCACTCGATGAAGCTCCCCGCCCCCGCACTCCTCGTCGGCGCCCTGTTCCTCGCCGCCGCGTGCGCCCCGCAGACCTCCGCCAACTCCGCCTCCGACAAGGACGACACGAGCGGCACGTGTACGCCTACCAACAGGCCTTCGCCTCCTCGCGGTACGGGCTGGGCGCGGCCATCGGTGTCGTCACGCTGCTGGTGCTGCTCGCCGTGACCCTGGTCTACCTGCGGCTGCTGCGCCGGCAGGGGGAGGAGCTGTGACCGTCGTGAATCTTGTGCGCGGGTTCGCCCGGCGGCCGGGGCGGCTGGCCGCCGAGGGGGCGGCGCCGGCGATCGCCGTACTCGTCGCCCTCCCGCTGTACTGGATGGTGCTGGGCGCCTTCGAACCGGCCGGGGAGGTCCGGTCGGACCGGCCCAGGCCGTGGACCCTCTCGCCCTCGCTGGACTCCTTCCGGCGGGTCTTCGGGCAGCAGGAATTCGGCCGCTACTTCGCCAACAGTCTGGTCGTGGCGGGCAGTGTGGTCATCGTCTCGGCGCTGATCGCCTTTCTCGCGGCGACCGCCGTGACCCGATTCCGGTTCCGCTTCCGGACCACCTTGTTGATCATGTTTCTGGTGGCCCAGATGGTGCCTGTGGAGGCCCTCGCCATCCCCCTCTTCTTCCAGTTGCGGGACTTCGGTCTGCTGAACACGCTGGGCTCGCTGATGCTGCCCCACATCGCCTTCTCGCTGCCCTTCGCGATCTGGATGCTGCGGGGGTTCGTGAAAGGGGTGCCGCAGGCGCTGGAGGAGGCCGCGTACATCGACGGGGCGAGCCGGTCGCGCTTTCTCTGGCAGATCCCTTTCCCGCTCGTCCTGCCGGGCCTGGTGGCCACGAGCGTGTTTTCCTTCATCTCGGCCTGGAACGACTTCCTGTTCGCCAAGTCCTTCATCATCAGCGACACCTCGCAGTCCACGCTGCCGATGGCGCTCCTGGTGTTCTTCAAGCCGGACGACCCCGACTGGGGCGGCGTGATGGCGGCCTCCACGGTGATGACGATTCCGGTGCTGGTGTTCTTCGTACTCGTGCAGCGTCGCCTGGTCTCCGGACTGGGCGGAGCGGTTAAGGACTGACATGACTTCAGAGACGGATCTGATTCCGGCGCCGCGCAGTGTCGAGGGGCCGATGCGATGCGGTGTCCTGATCGGCCAGGGCACCACGCTGTGGGCCGCCCCGGGCACCGAGACGACGGAGCGCTGGCTGCGCTCCACGGTCGGTGGCGCCGTCGGGGTGCCGCTGCGACCTGGCCCCGAGGACGCCCGCGACGCCGTACGGCTGCACCTGGACGACTCCCTGGAGCCCGAGGCCTACCGGCTGAGCGTGATCGCCGATGGAGGGGTCGAGATCCGCGGCGGCGGCCCGGCGGGCGTTTTCTGGGGTGCCCAGACCCTGCGTCAGCTGCTCGGCCCCGAGGCCTTCCGCCGGGCTCCCGTACGCCCCGGGATCCGGTACGGCATCCCGCACCAGGTGATCGAGGACTCCCCCCGATTCCGCTGGCGCGGCCTCATGCTCGACGTGGCCCGGCACTTCACGCCCAAGGAAGGCGTGCTGCGCTACCTCGATCTCATGGCGGCGCACAAACTCAACGTCTTCCACTTCCACCTGACGGACGACCAGGGCTGGCGCCTGCGGATCGAGCGGTACCCCCGGCTCACCGAGGTCGGCTCCTGGCGCACCCGGACGAAATTCGGTCATCGGGCGTCACCCCTGTGGGAGGAGAAGCCGCACGGCGGCCACTACACCCAGGACGACATCCGGGAGATCGTCGCCTACGCCGCCGAGCGGCATATCACCGTCGTCCCCGAAATCGACGTACCGGGACACTCGCAGGCCGCCGTCGCCGCGTATCCGGAACTCGGCAACACCGACGTCATCGACACCACCGCCCTCTCCGTCTGGGACTCCTGGGGGATCTCTCCGAACGTACTCGCCCCCACCGACAACACCCTGCGCTTCTACGAGGGGGTGTTCGAGGAAGTGTTGGAACTGTTTCCCTCGGAGTTCGTTCACGTCGGCGGCGACGAATGCCCGAAGGACCAGTGGCGGGCCTCGCCGGCCGCGCAGGCCCGCATCAAGGAACTCGGGCTCGCCGACGAGGACGGACTGCAGTCGTGGTTCATCGGGCACTTCGCGAAGTGGCTCTCCGCGCGCGGGCGTCGGCTCATCGGCTGGGACGAGATCCTGGAGGGCGGGATCGCCGAGGGCGCGGCCGTCTCGTCGTGGCGCGGCTACGGCGGCGGGATCGCGGCCGCGCGGGCCGGTCACGACGTCGTCATGTGCCCCGAGCAGTACGTGTACCTGGACCACCGGCAGGCCGGCGGCGCCGACGAACCGGTGCCGATCGGATACGTCCGCACCCTGGAGGACGTGTACCGGTTCGAACCCGTTCCGGCGGAGCTGGACGAATCCCAGGCGCGGCGGATCCTCGGCACCCAGGCCAACGTCTGGACCGAGGTGATGGAGGACCACGCGCGCGTGGACTACCAGGCCTTCCCCCGGCTCGCCGCCTTCGCCGAGGTCGCCTGGAGCGCCCTCCCGGCCTCCGGGGAACGGGACTTCGCCGGCTTCGAGCGCCGCATGGCCGCGCACTACCGGCGGCTCGACGCCCTGGGGGTCGCCTACCGCCCGCCGGCCGGCCCCCTGCCGTGGCAGCAGCGCCCCGGCGTCCCCGGCCGCCCCCTCGACGGGCCGCCCCCGGCCCGCTGAGCGCCCCGCTGGAGGGGCCGCGGAGCGCCGTCTCCCGGCCGCGGCGCCGTCGTGGCCCCTCGCGCGGTTCCTCCCCCGGCCTTCGGCCGGGGGTGCGGGTGCCCCGAGCGCCCCTCACGGGGCGCTCTCGTCCCGAACGCGTAATGGAAAAAGACCCCAAGAGTCACCGAAGAGTGTCAATCGGCATGCACCGGCGATGGTGGAAGAAAACGGACCAAGTCGCCGATGAGGTGGGCGAATGCCTCCTAGCGGACCCGTGCGTTCGAGGCTTGCGAAGATGTGCCAGAGTTGCCACGTCCGCCCTGTGAGCACGTACCGTACGGCCACACAGGTGGGACCAGGTGGGGCAGCGGGAAGGGGCAGCCGGTTTTGACCACGCACGCACCGCAGGCGGGGCAGTCCGTCACGCTGCCCACGACGCTGAACGAGGCCGTGGCGGCCCTCACCGACATGCCCGCCGCCGTCCCCGTCGCGGGTGGCACCGACCTGATGGCCGCCGTCAACTCCGGACAGCTCAGGCCCGCCGCCCTGGTCGGCCTCGGCCGGATCAGCGAGATCCGCGGCTGGCAGTACCAGGACGGCAACGCCCTGCTCGGCGCCGGGCTCACGCACGCGCGCATGGGCCGCCCCGACTTCGCGGCCCTGATCCCGGCGCTGGCCGCCGCCGCGCGGGCGGCCGGTCCGCCGCACATCCGCAACGCCGGCACCCTGGGCGGCAACATCGCCACGGCCGCGCCGACCGGCGACGCGCTGCCGGTGCTCGCCGCCCTGGAGGCGACGCTGATCATCGCGGGGCCGGGCGGATCCCGCCGGGAGATCCCGGTGTCGCACCTGCTGGCCGGCGTGGAGATGCTCCGCGCGGGAGAGCTGATCGGCTTCGTGCGGGTGCCGCTGCTGCACGCCCCGCAGGTCTTCCTGAAGGCGACCGGCCGCACCGGACCGGGCCGCTCGGTGGCCTCCGTGGCGCTCGTCCTCGACCCCGCGCGGCGCGGGGTCAGGTGCGCCGTCGGTGCCATAGCGCCGATGCCGCTCAGGCCCCTGGACGCCGAGCAGTGGGTGGCCCGGCTGATCGACTGGGACAACGACCGCGCGCTCGTCCCGGAGGCGCTGGCCGCCTTCGGCGAGTACGTCGCGGCCGCCTGCATCCCGGACCCGGCCCCCGAACCCGACGGCTCGGTGCCGGCGCTTCCGCCCGCCGTACTGCACCTGCGGCGCACCGTCGCCGCGCTGGCCCGACGAGCACTGGGGAGGGCGCTGTCATGACCGACGACCAGCACGGAGAGGGCGCGCCCTCGGGTGGCGGCCGCCGCTGGGACCCCCTGCCCCAGGGCGACTACGACGACGGCGCGACCGCCTTCGTGAAGCTTCCCGAGGGCGGCATCGAGGCCCTGCTGTCCGCCGACAGCCCGCTGGCCGCACCCGGACACGGGTACGTGCCGCCGCAGATAGCGGCCGCCCCCGGCACCGACACCTGGGGCGCGCCCGCCGACGGCGCCCGGTGGCCCGACCCGAACGCGGTCCCGCAGCAGCAGCCCGCCGACGACCGGTTCACGTACAACCCGGCCTCGACGCAGCAGTGGACGTACGAGGAGCCGCCGCCGGCGCCCGGCCACGACGTGACCGGCCAGTGGTCGATCCCGGTCGCGAGCGGCGACTCTCCGGACGAATCGGGCGAGTTCACCACATCCTCGCTCATGGAGCAGTGGGGCGGCACGCCGCCGACGACCCTGCCGGGTGGCGCCTCCGCGCCGTGGGTGACGGAGTCCCAGTCCTGGGAACACCCCGCGGAGGCCCCTGGATCGCCCGCTGAGCCCCCCGCGGGCCACGGCGACACTCCGGCCTCCCGATTCGCCTCCCAGGCCGCCGGCGCGCCGCCTGTGGCCGACATGCCGAGCGGGGACGAAGGGGGCGAACGAGGCGAAGCGGGGGAGATCGGCGAGCCGTACACGGTCGGCCGGCCGTCCGACACGGGTGAGCTACGCGGCGTCGGCGCGGCACCCGGTACCGGCGAACCGGCCGCGTTCGGGACCCCGGCCGACGCCGCCGAAGCCGACACGGCCCACGACGCGACCGGCTCCCACCCCGCCCACGACCCGCACGCCGCCGACGGCGAGTCCGCCCCGCGGGGGCCGTCCACCCCCGACGACGCGGGCGGCACGGGCGGTGCCGCCGGGAACCGGCACGCCGAAGGCGCGGCCGAGGCGGTCGACGACCACCCCCTCGCCTCCTACGTCCTGCGCGTCAACGGCGCCGACCGCCCCGTCACCGACGCCTGGATCGGCGAGTCCCTCCTGTACGTCCTGCGCGAGCGCCTCGGCCTCGCCGGCGCCAAGGACGGCTGCTCGCAGGGCGAGTGCGGCGCCTGCAACGTCCAGGTCGACGGCCGCCTGGTCGCCTCCTGCCTGGTCCCCGCGGTCACCGCCGCCGGCAGTGAGGTCCGCACGGTCGAGGGACTGGCCCAGGACGGCCGCCCCTCGGACGTGCAACGCGCCCTGGCCCGCTGCGGAGCCGTCCAGTGCGGCTTCTGCGTCCCCGGCATGGCGATGACCGTCCACGACCTGCTGGAGGGCAACCCGGCCCCCACCGAGCTGGAGACCCGCCAGGCCCTGTGCGGCAACCTCTGCCGCTGCTCCGGCTACCGGGGCGTTCTGGACGCCGTCGACGAGGTCGTCGCCGAACGCGAGGCACACGCCGCCGCCGACGCTGAGACGGACGGCGACGAGGCCCGTATTCCGCATCAGGCGGGACCGGGCGCCGGCGGCGTCAACGCCTCGGCGTTCGAGTCCCCGCGCACCTTCGGGGCCGGAATCCAGATCCCGCACGAGCAGGCGTACGACCAGTCGTACGGTGGCAACCAGTCGTTCGGCGGCGACCGGACCTTCGGTGGCAACCAGACCTTCGGCGGCGACCAGTCGTTCGGTGGCAACCAGACCTTCGGCGGCGACCAGTCGTTCGGCGGCAACCAGTCGTTCGACGAGCAGAGCCAGAACCAGAGCTACGACGACCAGCCCTACGGCCCGGACGGAGGCCAGGCGTGACCAACGAGACCGTCGCCACGTCCACCGCCGCGGAGACCCCCGTCCCCGCCGCCGAACCGCTGCCGCACGGCCTCGGCGTGTCGCTGCCGGCCGCCGACGCGGGCGCGAAGACCGAGGGCACCTTCCCGTACGCGGCCGACCTGTGGGCCGAGGGCCTGCTCTGGGCGGCAGTGCTGCGCTCCCCGCACCCGCACGCGCGCATCCTGTCGATCGACACCAGCCACGCGCGCGAGATGCCCGGCGTACGGGCCGTCGTCACCCACGAGGACGTGCCCGGCACCCCGCGCCACGGCCGGGGCACGCCGGACCGCCCGGTCTTCGCCTCCGAGGTCGTACGGCACCACGGCGAGCCCATCGCGGCCGTCGCCGCCGACCACCCGGACACCGCCCGCATGGCCGCCGCCGCGGTCATCGTCGAGTACGAGGTGCTCGACCCGGTCATCGACCCCGAGCAGGCGTTCGAGGCCGAGCCGCTGCACCCCGACGGCAACCTGATCCGGCACATCCCGCTCCAGCACGGCGACCCGGACGCGACCGGCGAGATCGTGGTCGAGGGCCAGTACCGCATCGGCCGCGCCGACCCCGCCCCCATCGGCGCCGAGGCCGGACTCGCCGTGCCCCGCCCCGACGGCGGCGTCGAGCTGTACCTGGCCTCGACCGACCCGCACACCGACCGCAACACGGCCGCCGCCTGCTACGGCCTGTCGCTCGAACAGGTGAAGATCGTCGTCACCGGCGTGCCGGGCGCGACGGCCGACCGCGAGGACCAGGGCTTCCAGCTGCCGCTCGGCCTGCTCGCCCTGAAGACCGGCTGCCCGGTCAAGCTCACGGCGACCCGCGAGGAGTCGTTCCTCGGCCACGCGCACCGCCACCCCACCCTGCTCCGCTACCGGCACCACGCCGACGCCGAGGGCAAGCTGGTCAAGGTCGAGGCGCAGATCCTGCTCGACGCCGGCGCCTACGCCGACACCTCCGCGGAGTCCCTGGCCGCCGCCGTCTCCTTCGCCTGCGGCCCGTACGTCGTCCCGAACGCCTTCATCGAGGGCTGGGCCGTCCGCACCAACAACCCCCCCTCCGGCCATGTCCGCGGCGAGGGCGCCATGCAGGTCTGCGCCGCCTACGAGGCGCAGATGGACAAGCTGGCGAAGAAGCTCGGCCTCGACCCGGCCGAGATCCGGCTGCGCAACGCGCTCGCCACCGGCGACCTGCTGCCCATCGGCCAGACTGTGACCTGCCCGGCCCCGGTGGCCGAACTCCTCCAGGCGGTACGGGACTTCCCGCTCCCGCAGCTCCCCAAGGACACCCCCGAGGACGAGTGGCTGCTGCCCGGCGGCCCCGAGGGCGCGGGCGAACCGGGCGCGGTGCGCCGGGGCGTCGGCTACGGCCTCGGCATGGTGCACATGCTCGGCGCGGAGGGCGCCGACGAGGTCTCGACGGCCACGGTCAAGGTCCACGACGGCGTCGCGACCGTGCTCTGCGCGGCCGTGGAGACCGGCCAGGGCTTCACCACGCTGGCCCGCCAGATCGTCCAGGAGACCCTCGGTGTCGACGAGGTCCACGTGGCCCCCGTCGACACCGACCAGCCCCCCGCCGGCCCCGGCTGCCGCGGCCGCCACACCTGGGTCTCCGGCGGCGCCGTGGAACGCGCGGCCAAGATGGTCCGCACCCAGCTCCTCCAGCCCCTCGCCCACAAGTTCGGCATGTCCACCGAGCTGCTCCAGATCACCGACGGCAAGATCACGTCGTACGACGGCGTCCTGTCGACCACCGTCACCGAGGCGCTGGACGGCAAGGAGCTGTGGGCCACCGCGCAGTGCCGCCCGCACCCCACCGAGCCGCTGGACGGCGACGGCCAGGGCGACGCCTTCGTCGGCCTCGCCTTCTGCGCGATCCGCGCCGTCGTCGACGTCGACATCGAACTCGGCTCGGTACGGGTCGTGGAGCTGGCCGTCGCCCAGGACGTCGGCCGGATCCTCAACCCGGCCCAGCTCAACGCCCGGATCGAGGCCGGCGTCACGCAGGGCGTCGGCATCGCCCTCACGGAGAACCTGCGCACCCCGCGCGGCCTGATCCGCCACCCCGACCTCACCGGCTACGCCCTGCCGACCGCCCTCGACGCCCCCGACATCCGGATCGTCAAACTCGTCGAGGAACGCGACGTGGTCGCCCCCTTCGGCGCCAAGTCGGTCAGCGCGGTGCCGGTGGTGACCTCCCCGGCGGCCATCGCCTCCGCCGTCCGCGCCGCAACCGGCCGCCCCGTCAACCGCCTCCCGATCCGCCCCCAGGCCGCGGTGGTCACGGGGCAGTGAGCCTGCCCGGCGTCGTGGTCGTCGCGGGGGCGACGGCCTCGGGCAAGCCGGCCCTCGCCTAGGCGCCGGCCGAGCAACCGCCCGGGCCGCGCACGTACGCGGCGACCTCTTCCGCCGCATGATCGTGCCGGGACGGGAGGAGTACCCGCCCGGGGCCTCCGCGGAGGCGACCGCCCAACTCCACCTCCGCCACCGCCTGTCCGCGGCCACGGCGGACACCTGCGCCGAGGCCGGGTTCACGGCGATCGTGCAGGACGTGCAGCTGGGCCCGGAGGTGACGTCGTACGTCGAGCGGATCCGCCCCCGCCCCCTGCACGCCGTCGTCCTCGCCCCCAGCCCCGAAGCCGTGGCGGAGCGGGCGGCCGGGCGGTCGAAGGGCGGGTACAGGCCCGCGTGGACGATCGCCGATCTGGACCGGAACTCCGCCTGTGCACCCGGTCGTTGGGACTGTGGCTGAACACGTCGGCGCGCACCGTGGAGCAGAGGGTGCAGGCGATTCTCACCGGGGCGGAACGGTCGAGGGTCGCCTGACGTCTCATCTGCGGGGCGTTGTCAGTGCCGCGGCGTAGTGTTCTGGCAGTGGGGACGGCCGTTCCGGAGGGGAAGCCCGGACGGCCCGCCATGCCCTGCTGACTTCCGGCTTCTACGCACGGCGCACCACTCGGACCGACTTGCACGTCTTGAACTCTTTGATCGCGGGGGCAGCGATGAGCACGATCAGCACGACCGGCAGCGGTGCCACGGCGATCACGCTGACCGAGGCCGAACTGGACCGGTACATCACGCACGAACCCACCCGCAGCTGGCTCACCGGCCCCGGACTGCCCGAGAACGGCGGCCTGCTGACGTTCGAGCCGCTGCGCACGGTCGGCCTGCGCACCCTGGCGGACGTCACGGACGGCCCGGCCCGGCTCGCGGAGGAGCTCCGGGACCGCCTGGTGATCGGGGAGCTGCTGGCCCCGGCCGGCCTGGACACCGAGTCGATCCTCCTCGACGGCGGCACCGGCGAGATCAGCACGGCCTACCTCGTCGACCCCACCGACCCCCGCCCGCTGGCCCCTTCGCTGGAGACCCTGCTGCGCTTCGCCGCGGTCACCGAGGAACTGACCGGCCTGCGCGGCCGCTTCGCCTCCCTCGCCGGTACGCACGGCACGAAGGCGGCGACCGAGGCCTCCCGCAGGCTCCTGGAGCTCTTCGAGGAGGGCACGGCCGGCCGCGTCCCGCCGTACTGGAAGGCGACGGCCCTGATCCGCCCCCTCAGCCTGATCGCCGGCCCCGGCACGGACTCCGGGCTCGCCGTCGACCTGCCGGCCCGGCTCCTGGACCAGGAGTTCGGACAGGGCCGGGTGGCGCGCTTCGAGGAGGTCGACTTCCCGCCCACGCTCACCCACGAGCCGACCCGCCGCTTCCTGCGCGAGACCGGCCTCCCGGAGGACGCGGTCGTCTTCCACCTCGACCCGGACGCCCCGCTCCCCACCCTCTGGGAGTACTTCACCGACATCCACACCGGCGGTTTCCCCCCGGACGACCTCCCGGCCCACGCCGACCGGCTCATACGCCTCGGCTACCTGATCGAGGACAACAGCCTCGTCGTGGACGGCTCCACCGGCGCGATCCTCAACTTCTCCGAGCCCGAAGCGACCCTCTACCCCCTCAACACCGACATCTCCACGCTCGCCTACACCCTGTGGCTCCTGCACCACGAGCGCACCATCGACGAGCACCTGAACCACGAACTCACCACCGAGGCCTACGACCAGCTCGCCGCGGCCATGCTCCACACCCTCGCGACCATCGACCCCACCCCGGTCACGACCGACGCCGACTGGCACTACTGGACCGAGCTGTTCCAGGACGAGGCCGGCGGGGTGCTGTAGCGGGACGGCGCGGGGTCAGGCCGCCTCATGACGGCTCCCGCACAGGATCCGAGACCGGGCGCCGCGACCGGCCCGAACGCCATGGACCGGCGGCCCCGCGACCGTCACCGCCGCGTGGACACCTGCCGGTAGCTCGTACGGGGGACAGCCCGAGCGCCCATCCCTGCTCACTCACCGTCATCGCCGGACATGCGCGGGCTCGCGCCTGCCCCTAACGTCGCAGGTGAGGACCAGCGAGGGAGCGGACATGAGCCGAACCAAGCGCAGCAGGACCCGCAGCACGGCCCGCAAGCCGGGGCCGAGGATCTCGTCCCGCAGGGTGACGTCACCGACGGCGCCCACTCCGACAGCCCCCGAACGCGGGTCGCCGCACCCGGCACCACCCCGCGACCACGCCTTCCCGCACGGCCCACCGCGCCGGCCCACCCGCATGCGGATAGCCGGGACCAACCCCTGGTCGGTCACGGTGATGAGCTTCTTCTTCCTGACCGGCCTGGGGGTGTGCGTCCTGGGCGTCGCCCTGGCCACGTCTGTGCTGCTCGGCCTCGTGGCCCCCGGCGAGTGGCCGAGCCCGTGGCAGACGCTGATCATCGCGACCGGGGTCGTCGCGCTGGAGATCCTCCTCGGCACCGTTCTGGCCTGCCTGTGCGGCTTCATGTACAACTACACCGCCCGCTTCAGCGGCGGCGTCGAAGTGGCCCTCACCGGCGACCTCACCGACCCGCCCCCGGCCGCCCGGGCCCTCCGGCTCCTGACACGGCCGCACACACGCGCCCGCCGGGCCGAAGCCGACCCCGGCCCCCGGCAGCCGTAGCCACCCGCACAACCGGAAGGGCGGCACCCCCTGCTGAGGTGCCGCCCTGTCGTCCTGCCCGGTCGGGCATCCAGAGGCCGTGGCGGGAATCGAACCCACGTAACTCGCTTTGCAGGTTTGTCCGGGCTGGTCAGGGCACGATGCGGACGCGTTCGCGAGCGTTCAATCCCGTACGCGCGCTCCGTTCGAGAGGGCACAGTGAACGGCCTCGGACGGCAATGAACGGCCATGAACGAGACGGAAACTGAGACGGCTCACTGGAGTCAACTGCTTGCCTGGCCAGCGATGCAGGTACCAGCTGACGAGTAGGCGCAGCGACGAGTGCTCAGGCCCACGGCACCCAGTAATCGCGAGGCGAGCCCGGACTCCGCTCCGAGCAGCGCATGCGAACTTTTGTTCGCATGCGAGCGCATGGTGACGGAAACTATTCCCTTGCTGGACACTGTGTGATACAAAAATCCCCTTATGTCGCTGGGGGGTGGTGTGAGTCATGGCTGGTAACGCTTCGACGCTCCGTTTCAATTGTTTTCTCTTGCGGGAGGGGCTCGATTCATACGAGGAGGCTTTTCGGCCGCAGTACCGGCCGGGGAAGCCGAATGGTATGAGGAAGCTTGCTGACGCAGCTTTGGCTCCAAAAGGATGCGTGGCTTACCTAAGGGATATGTCGGAGAAGCAGCCGGCGTGGGCCAAGCTGCTCGCTCCCGTTTTCCATGAACTTGAGGCGGTTCTAAACTATTCGAATCGGTTAGTTATCTTTCTCCCGGTGGCCGACCGAGTGTTCGCTGTCTGTTTCGGTTATGGAAGTAGCACACTCGAATGGTCATGGGTAGAAGCAAACTTCGGTTTGAAGTTCGCAGCTCGCCGGTTCGATAGTCAGGCGATGAATGCGGTCGGTAGCCGCAGAATCGATGCTTCCTCCCGTTCGCAATGGGTGCAGATACCGGCCAACACGCGGATCAGCGACTTCGAAATCGAGCTTGACGGCGAGTTCACCAAGAAACTTGTTGGCAAGCTTGATGCGGGCTTGGACTTCCCTGACCTAGGGGCTGTAGTAGCGACAGACTCCGTGTCGTTCAAAGTTGACACAGACTTGAATAAGGTCCGGGAAATTTTGGGCAAAATGCTGGAAACTGCAGAAAGTGGTACAGCTCATAAAGATCTGGCCTTCATCGACTCACTTGAACCACTGCGGGTCAAGAGTGAGATAGTGAAGGACCTGGAGAAGCTCCTAGTGGATGAGCTTTTTGGTGACCGTGCCCGGAAACCGCAAGGGCAGCCACTGGCACAGCTTGCCGTTAGTGCGCTGAGTGTTCACGTACTCTCATTCGCTCCCCCGGACGATGTTTCCGTAGAAAACGTGCACGACTTCCTCATCTACAGGGGCGACCTGGAAGAAACGTTCGAGGCGATGAGCCTCGACGCGCTAAGGGCTTCTCTGTTCTTATTCCCGGGTAAGTTTGGTGTCTCTTGCTTGAGTGACATCAAGATATTGGCTCGTGACGCGAATGGCGATTCGGCGAGTCCGGCTAAGCCGCTGAAGCATTGGCTTGTTTTCGAGGCGGGCGACCAGGACAGGCGCTATCTGCTGACGCTGGGTAAATGGTATGCGCTTGCAGAGAAGTACACGGAGAAGCTCGATCAGGACTTGTCCCTCCTTGAGGATGTCACGGACGCTCTACAGCTGATACCTTGGGACGACTGGGGTGCGCAAAACAACTGGGAGAAGCACTACAACCGCAATGCGGTAAAAGGTCGTAAAGATCTAATCTGCCTCGACAGGGAGAAGTTGTACAGCGAAGACGGTGACGAGATCGAGGCTTGCGACTTGCTCCACGTCGATGGGTATTTTGTGCATGTCAAGCCGTACTCGGGGAGTCAGACGCTAAGTCATCTTTTCTCCCAGGGGTTCGTGTCGGCGCAAACTATAATCGTAGACGCCAAATACCGAAGCGACTTCATTGAAGCCGTAAGATCAATCAATCCTGACCTTATTGAGGCCGCATCTCAAGTGCCGCCCAAGTTCGTCACATACGCCGTTGCCTTCGACGGGAGTCAGCGCATACCGCAGGATTTGCCAACCTTCAGTAAAGTGAATCTGCGGAGCTTCAGTAAGCGCGTAAAGATGCTCGGTTCAGTGCCGACCCTTGCCCGTATACAAATGACATTCAAGCGAGAGAAAAAGAAGTAGGCTCCTTCCGGCTGCCTGGGTGACTTCTCTCTGGGTATGCCCCTGATCCTGGTGGCTGTCGTTGAGCAGCTGGTTACGCCTCTGGTCCGCGTGGGGCGCGGCCATGCGACCCTTGGCAGCGAGCAACGGAGCGATGCGAGAGGAGCCGAAGTGCCGGAGGCCAGTCCGCGCGGAACCTACCTGATCATTGCGGAGACGCTGCGAAGCGAGATTCAGGCGGAGCAGGGTGGCAGCACCTTGCCGTCAGAGGCCGACCTGATGGACTTGCACAGCGTCTCCCGGAACACGATCCGCCGCGCGCTCAAGGTTCTCGAAGCTGACGGAGTTGTCGAGTCCGCCCCCGGGATCGGGTGGCGCGTGGTCCGGGGAGGTGACCGGCGGTCGCTCGCGGAGCGCATGACGGACGTGATCAAAGACGACTCCCTCTCAGTAGGAGACGCATACCCGTCCGAAGCGAAGCTGTGTGAGCGCTTCGGAGCGTCCCGGACCGCCGTGCGCCGTGTCCTTGCTCAGATGGAGGGAAACGGCTTGCTCGCCACCGTGCACGGCAAAGGGCGGACCGTGCGCGCTCTCCCGGCATCCGCCGCCCGGCCGTAGTCTTGGCCGCCATGGGACTGACTGAGTGGGCGTACACGCTCTCTGAATCGCTGCTTTCCGATCCGCTCCCGCGCAGGTGGGCGCACTCACTCGGGGTCGCCAAGCGCGCTCGCTCCCTGAGCGCAATCCTGGGGGAGGACACGGAACTCTTGGAAGCGGCGGCCGTGTTGCATGACATCGGCTACTCGCCGGCCATTGCTGCCACGGGCTTCCATCCCTTGGACGGTGCGCGGTTCCTCAGGGATCAGGAAGGTGCGGACGAACGGGTCGTTCGTCTCGTGGCGCATCACTCCTGTGCCTTGTTGGAAGCGGAGGAACGCGGACTCCGTCAAGAACTTGAGGGCGAGTTCGAGCTAGAGCGTCCCGACCTGGTCGACGCCTTGCTGTACTGCGACATGACGACGACGCCGGACGGGACGCAGACGACGCCGGCTGAGCGGCTGGATGAGATCGTGCAGCGATACGGCCCCGACACGATCGTCGGGCGGTTCATCCAGCGCGCGGCCCCCGAGATCCATGCCGCGTCGAAGCGTGTCGGGGATCGGATGGCGGACGCCTCTGTTGGTCGTCAGCCGATGTAAGGCTCTTGCCGCGCGTCATCGAGACCGTGCCGGATGCGCAACATCATCGAAGGGTGGATGTCCAGCCCGTCAAGGTCCGCCGGATCAATCCAGCGGACCTCTTTCGATTCGCTACTTGTGCGCAGGGAACCGCCGACCGGGTGGGCCCGGAAGCAGATGGAGAACTGTTGCCGGACCTCGCCGTCGTCGTACGCCAAAACGTGCTCGGGGTCGGTGTAGAGCCCGACGATGTTGTCGACCTCAACGTCGATACCGGTCTCTTCTCGAACCTCGCGAACGACCGTGTCCGCGATGCGCTCGCCGATGTCGTGACCACCACCGGGCAGGGCCCAAAGGTCGTTGTCGGTCTTGTGGATGAGCAACAGTCGCCCCGCAGTGTCCCGGACAACCGCCGTCACCGACGGGACGACCGAGTTGGCCTTAGGGGCGTGCGGGTCGCGGAAGTAGTCAATCCGGCTCATCAGCGTGTGCCTTCCCAATCGGCGGGCGACGAGATCGGACGCGCCGACTGCCACACCTTCTCAACGCTTTCAGCGTAGGCGTCGAAGAGCTCACCGCCGGGGACGCGTCGCAGATGGAGCACGGGAGCCATGTACGCGCCGACCCCGTAGAGGTGGCCGTTCGCCAGCATCTCGTCATCGGCTCGGTAGATCGAGTTGTAGAGCGTGGTGCCGTGCAAGCGGAACTCGACACCCGGGAGACCGAAGAGCGGGGCGTAGTTGATGAGGGCGTTGCGAATCTTGCCCGCCATCGCGGCGCCGATCCCTTCGTCCTCGCCCCGCACGGCCACGGCCGGCGACTCGGGTTCTCCCAGCATGAAGCGGATGGGCACTCCGTCGGCCGCTTTTTCCTTCACGATGCGGTGAAACGTCGCGTCCTCAGTGAGCCAGAACCCCGAGTACACCAGTAGGTCAAACTGCCGGGTCGCCTTGGAGTACAAGTTCGTCCAAAGGGTCTGCATCACTACGGACCGGTGCGGATACAGCCTGACCAACTCGGCGTTGCCGGTGGCGGTCACTTCGGCCGACGTCCGTTCGTCCGGCCAGAGGTACGAGACTTCGCACTTCAGAAGTGAGGCAGTCGCGTACTGGAAGCGGCGATACGGCTTGCGCTCTGGGTCGTTGATCCAGCGCTCTACCGTCTTGGCCGAGACACCGAGGCGTTCGGCGACCTCATCAAGGGTCAAGCCCAAGTCGACTATCGCGCCGCGCAGTCGCTCGTTCGCCACGTTCAACCTCCGCTCGCTCGGGACGACTTGGTGCGACTTCACGCTAGCTAAGAACGACCTGAGTCGTACAGGTGCGAAGTCGATCGTCGTCGCCGCCGACGCCACTCTGTAGGTACATCGAGCGCGAGGGTCTCGCCGAACTCCACAAAGCCGAAGGGCTTGACGGGGCGAACCTTCCTCTGCAAGATGAGGAACACGTAATACATGTTCCTCATGCAGGGCCCGGAGAGCAAGGCCCGGATTCCGCCCTGCGAAGAACTCAACAGAGTGCCGACCCAGCCACCTGAACACGGGTGGTCGATGGGTGCGGGTCACCATCCCGACCGCCCATGTTGGGCCGGGTGACCTGCCCGACTTCGTCTCTCAGGGCGACAGTCGGCACTTCTTGATCCAAAGCCCGCAGAACCTTGACGAGGGCAGACCCTCGCGCCTGATCGCCCGCCCGATGCGCGGGCGCGCACCTCATCAATGACTTCCGGTACGGCGGCACTCCCGGACAAGGGCAGCCCGCCGCGCCTGGTCTCCCTATCCCGACGCAGTCAGGAGTTCTTCCATGACCGAGCGCATCATCCCCGTGGACGTCATCGGCCCGATCGCCCTGGATCTGACGATGAACACCGGCAGTATCCGCGTCGTCGTCGACCCCACGCTGAAGCAGGCGCGCATGGTGTTGACGACGGAGGCCACCTCCGGCCCGTCGGCCGACGCGATCCGTGACACCACCGTCAGCCTGAACGGCCAGAACCTCAGGGTCCGCGTCCCCGACCTCGCCGGCGGCATGAGCGGCATCACCACCGTCAGCAGGGGCGGCTACACCATGACCTTCTCCGGCGGCAACGGTGTGCAGATCATCAACGGCAACGTCCACATCACCGGCCACGGCGGCGGCAAGGTGTTCGTCAATGGCCGCGAGGTCACCGCGACTGACCCGGCCGGGGACGCGGTGACGCCGATCAGCGCCGTTGTCCATCTGCCCGCCAAGTCGGTGGTCGCGATCAGCACGCACACCGCGAACGCCGTGGTCACGGGCGTGCTGGCCCGACTGGAGTACGACGGCACCTCCGGGATGCTGACCGCTGACCGCGTCGGCGACCTGGAAGCCACGGTGACCAGCGGCAGCGTCATCGTCGGCGAGGTGAACGGCCCGCTGGACATCAGCCTCACGTCCGGCAGCGTCAACGTCGGCGCCTACAGCGGCCATCACGCCCGCCTGAACGTCACCTCCGGCAGCGTCCGCATGGCCGCGACCTCGCAGGCCAGCGGCCGTCTGTCCGTGAACGCCACCTCCGGCAGCGTCCGCGTCACCGGCGCCGGTCACCTGAACGTCCGCCGCCGGGTGACCAGCGGCCACGTGCAGATCAGCTAACCCTCTACCTCGCCCCTCGCGGGGCGGTCGCACTCCCGGACAGGACAGCCGACCGCCCCGCGCCCTTCCCGACGTATCCAAGGAGAGATCCACCATGCGTATGCGCACCTTCGTCGCCGGCCAGGAAGCGCACGGCGACATTGAGTTCGCGGAACTGGCGCTCGGTATCGATATCGACTTGTTCCGGGGCCCGCTGGAGTTCGAGACGGACGGCGAGCGTGCCGCCCGTGAGGACGCGGCCCGTGACGTCCTCGCCGACCTGCGGGCGGAGGCGGAGGCCGGTGATGAGATCGCCGGTTGGGACGCCCTGTACGCCGACGCGCTGACCCGTACGGTGCCGTTCCTGCGCTCCGTTCGCGGCCACCGGTCGGGGACGGGGGAAGCGGCGTGAGCGAGCTGATGTTCGCCGCCGCTGCCGGACTGCCGTTGGCGGCCGGGTGGTCGGTTCACGCGCTGCGGCTGACGCGCCGGATCGAGACGGCCCGCCGCGACCCGCTGACCGGGCTTTGGACGCGGGACGCGTTCGAGCAGCGTGCCGCCCGGCTGCTGGCCCGGCACCCGCACGTCGCGGTGGTGCTGGTCGACCTGGACGGCTTCAAGGCCGTCAACGACACCCACGGCCACGCCGCCGGGGACGCAGCGATCCGCGCCACCGGCGCGAGCCTGAACGACGCGCTTGCCGGGCAGCGGCGGGCGGTCGCGGGACGCCTCGGAGGTGACGAGTTCGCCGCCGCCGTCGCCCTGTCCGACCCGATCGCGCTGCCGTGGTTGCTGCGAGGTCTGCACGACGAGATCACCGCGCCGTTCCGCCACGCCGGACGTGACCTCACGGTCGGCGCGTCCATCGGCGCCGCGCTCTCCAGTGACGTCCCCTCTGGGACCGGACGGGAGCTGTCGGCGCTGCTGCGACTGGCCGACGAAGCGATGTACACGGCCAAGCGCGGCGGGGGCGGCTGGCTCTACCCCGGCGCCATGGCGCCGGCCGCCGGTACGACCGTCGGACGCCGCACGGGACGCCCCGGCACCCACACGACACAGCGGAGGGAAGCGGCATGAACGAGACCCGCAAGCCCCTGACGAAGGTTCAGATCGGTGTCCTGACTGCCGCGTTCGTGCCGATGCTCGCCACGGGCGTGGTCGGCGGGATCGGTACGTACAGCAACATCGGGCACGCCTACGGCACGGGGACCGCGCTCGGTGCGCTCGGTGCTGGTGAGGGCGCCACGGCCGTGCTCGCCCTGGTCCTGTTAGGGCTGACCATGTTGGGGCAGTCCTCGCCGCGCGTCGTGCGGATCGGGCTGTGGGCGCTGCCGGCCGCCGCCGCCGTCATGGGCGCCATGGCCGCGCCGGACCCGGGGCGCACCGTGATCTATGCCCTGACCCCCATGGGCATGTCCGTGTCGGCGGAGGGCATGGCGTTCCTCGCCCGCCGGATCGTCGTCCACACCGACGGCCGGGACGCGGAGAACGAGCGGCGCACCGCCGACATCGTGCAGGCCCTCGCCTACCACCGCGCCCGTGCCGCGCATCACCCGGTGAGCCGGGTGCGGAAGCGGTCCGATCGGGCGTCGTGGCGTCTGGCCCGCAAGGTCGGGGTCGGGGACGCGGCGCTCGGATCGAGGCTGTTGGATGTCCAGCGCGACCGGGTCACGGACGGTGCGGATGCCGCGCTCGCGTCGATGTTCGGCGTCACCGCCCCCGCCGTCGCCCCGATCCCTGACACGGGCGCGAATACGGAGGAACCTACCGAGACCATGAGGAATCGGTCTACGGCTGACCTGCGGGAATCGACCCCGGCGCCGTCGGTGGTGCTGACGCGGCTTTCGGTGCCCGATCCGGTGGCGGTCGACTTCGTGAAGCCGACTCTCCCGCTCAAGCCGGTGGCCGCGATCGCCCCGGCGGTCGACCCGGTCAAGGCCGATCCTGCGCCGACCGGACGTCGGTCGGTGGCGGCCGACTCGCCCCGATCCCGTCGGGCGACCGGCCGGGTTCCGGAGGTGGCACGGTCGCCCCGGCCGAAGCGCACGACGGATCAGTTGCTCGCTGAGGCCCGCACCGCGACCGCCGATTGGCCCGATGCCCGGATTACGGCTGAGGGCATCCGCCGCGAGGTTCACACCTCGCCGGCGAACGCGCGGATGCTGCGGGACACGATCCTTGCCGAACGCGGCGAGGGCGGCGGTAAGGCCGCGTGAAGCGGCTGACCCTCGCCGACTGCTTCGACCCGACCGGGGAGCGCTTCGGCATCCCCACCTTCCCGTGGCGGTGCGCCCCGGGCGACTTGGCCACCCGCCGCCAACTGCGCAGTCGGGGACTGCGGCCGGGCGGTCAGGGCATCGCGGCGCAGATCCTGCGCCCGCGTCGCCGTCGGGAACCACTGACCGCGTACCTGTACCGGGTCGACCTCGCCCGGCCGGTGCGTCCGATGACGCCGGGCCGCTGGCGGGCGCACGAAGCGATGATGCGCGCCCGCCGCCGCTGCCCCGAGTGCGGCGCGGATGCCGGATACGTCATCCCGCCCACGCTCGGAACCTGCGTGACCTGCGCCTACCCCGAGGAACAGCGCGCCGCCGCGTGACCCGCAAGCGCATCACTCGAACGCGGCTTGCACATCCCTGAAACCGACATTACGACCCGGAGCCCCAGTCAGGCCGGAATCCCACTCCGGGTTACTGGCCAGTACCGGCTCTACGTTCACTCTCCCGTCGGGGTTCGGCCTCAGCCGGCCAAAGCGATGACCGAACCCCGACTCTCCTCCCATGCCAGGAAGGCCCCTCAGTGAAGCACCCCGACGACGACAACGAACTCTTCAACCGGCTGGAAGCCGAGATGACGGCAGACCCTCGACCCGACTCCGGGGCCGATGTGGTCGACCTCGACAAGGCCCGCGCCGCGCGTGAGTCGACCCCAACCGACCCGGCATCGGATGACCCGACCACGCGCGTCATGATCGACCGGCCCAGCCCGACCGCGACCGGTCCGGGCTACCTGGGTCGACTGGCCGCCGCGAAGCGCCGGGACGTGATCCCGGTCTGGCTGCGGTCGACCGCCGAACTGCGCACCGCCGCCGCATGGGTGGCCCGCCACTACGCCCACTCGGTGGGCTATCACGCGCTGCGCTCCCCGGTCTACGCCGCCCGCCTGACCCTGCAAGCCCCCGCGGGGGTCGCGAAGTTCGTGGGCGGCACGATGCGGTGGGCGGCCGACCGCGAGGGCGAACCGGTCCGCCTCGCCGCCGTGCGGCGCGAGGACGCGGCGGAGTACCTGAAGCTGTCGCGGCAGCGTGACGGCCGGGTCCGGCTGCGGGTCCTGGTCACCGTGCTCGCGATGTTCATCGGGCTGGGTGCCGCACTCGCCATCTACGTCCTCGCCCCCGACTGGCTTCAGGCCCTGTCGGTCGGCGCGGTCGTGCTCGCGCTTGGGTACGCCGGCCGCAAGGCGGATGACCCGGTCATCCACCGGGCGGTGGAACTGCCCACGGCGTCCAAGCTCACGTCGGACATCGTGCTGCGGGCGCTCGGCTCGCTCGGCATCCCCGCGATCAACCAGGCGCAGGGCAAGGGCCGGGACGGGTTCGAGTTCACCGCCCCGATCACCCGGGACGGCCCCGGTTGGCGCGCTGAGGGCAACCTCCCCTTCGGCGTCACGGTCACGGACATCATCGAGCGGCGCGAACGCCTCGCGTCCGGTCTGCGCCGCCCGCTGGGCTGCGTGTGGCCGGAGGCCGTACCGAACGAGCACACCGGGCATCTGGTGTTGTGGGTCGGTGATCAGGACATGTCCAAGGCCAAGAAGCCCGCGTGGCCGCTGCTGAAGTCCGGTTCGGTGGACCTGTTCAAGCCGGTCGCGTTCGGCACTGACCAGCGCGGGCGCTGGGTTGAGATCACGCTCATGTACATCGCGGCCGTCATCGGCGCGATCCCGCGCATGGGCAAGACCTTCCTTCTGCGTCTGCTGCTGCTCATCGCGGCGTTGGACCCGCGCGCTGAGCTGCACACCTACGACCTTAAGGGCACCGGCGACCTTGACCCGGTCGGGAACGCCGTCTCCCACCGGCACCGAGCCGGGGACGAAGAGGAGGACATCGAGTACGCGGTGCGGGACCTGCGCGCGCTGCGCGAGGAACTGCGGCGCCGCGCGAAGATGATCCGCTCGCTTCCCCGGGACATGTGCCCTGAGTCCAAGGTGACGTCGGAACTGGCGAACAAGAAGTCGCTGGGACTGCACCCGATCGTGGTCGGGGTGGATGAGTGCCAGGTCTGGTTCGAGCACGACAAGTACGGCAAGGAACTCGAAGAGATCTGCACTGACCTGGTCAAGCGCGGTCCGGCGACCGGGATCGTGCTGCTTCTCGCGACGCAGCGCCCGGACGCGAAGGCGCTGCCCACGGGCATCAGCGCGAACGCCTCGGCCCGGTTCTGCCTGAAGGTCATGGGCCAGTTGGAGAACGACATGGTGCTCGGCACGTCCGCCTACAAGCGGGGTGTGCGCGCCACCATGTTCAGTTGGGCCGACAAGGGCATTCACTACTTCGTCGGCGAGGGCTCAGACGCCCGGATCGTCGGTTCCGTGTACGTGGACGCCCCGGCCGCCGAAGCCATCGGCGCCCGCGCCCGCAAGGCCCGCGAACTGGCCGGCACGCTGTCCGGCTACGCGCTCGGGGAAGAGCCGGAGGCAGACGAGAGCGCGGCGTACGACCTGCTGCGTGACATCCTCGCCGTCGTCCCGGCCGACGAGCCCAAGGTGTGGTCCGAAACCGTCGTCGCCCGCCTCGCCGAACTGCGGCCGGAGGTCTACGACGGATGGGACCCCGAAGGACTCGCCGCCGCCCTGAAGCCGCACGGCATCGCCACCATCCAGGTGGGCCGCCGCACAGGCGGCAAGGTCGTCAACCGGCGCGGCATCGACCGCTCCCACATCGTCACCGCGATTGCGGAGCGTGACGGAAACCGGGACGCGGGCTGACGCTCCGGGGCCGCTAGCGCTAGCGGCACACCCCGCTAACGTTAGCGGCCCCGCTAGCGCCCCAAACCCGATCTGATCAGGCCGCTAGCAGATAGCGGCCCACCTGCGGAAACCCTCGAAAACCGCCCCGGAGGGCCCCTGATGACCCCCATCCTCCTTGCTATCGCCTGCCTGCTCTTCGTCACTTTCGGTTACATCGGGCTGTGCGCGGCCTCGCCGTTCGGCGACTGCCGCAAGTGCCGTGGCATGGGCCACAAGCTCAAGACCGACCGCAAAGGCCGGTTGAAGCGCGGCAAGGACTGCCGCCGCTGCAAGGCGACCGGCAAGCGCATACGCGTCGGCCGCTGGCTCTACAACCGCTGGGCCCGCATCTACCGCGCGGGCACCGACACCCCCTGACCGGAAGGCTCCTCATGGTCCTGAACATCTCCGCCGTGCTGCTGTTCGGCGCCGCGTCCGCCCTCGCCGTCAAGACCAAGTCCGCCGGGGGCGCCTCCGCCATCGTCCTGTTCCTGTTCGGGTTCTTCGTCGCCGGGACCGGCGCGTACGAGCCCATCCACAACCTCGTACAGGCGTCCGCCGACGCCCTCTCCGCACTCGGCAAGTGAGAGGAGACCGACCCGTGAACGAACACCTCCCGACCCCGCGGCCGGACACGCCCACCGCCCCGGCGTACGACCCGGCATCGCTGGAGCTGCATGCGCCCGCCCCGGCCGCCGTCGAACTCGCCGCCGAACGCGGCCCGGTCGTCTGGGTGCCCGACGCCTACGGGCGCATGGTCCCCATGCCCAAGCACCTCGCCCCACCGCCCATGGTCATGCCGGAACCGCGCGACCTGACCCCGCTTCCCCTGCTCGACCCGATCGCTCAGCGCTTCGTCGGCGCCGGGATCGGCGGCGGCGCCCTCGCGGCCGGCGTCGGCTGGGGTGTGGGCGAGGTCATCAACGCCGCCGCCGGGTTCACCTCCGGCGCCGCGATGTGGATCGCCCTCGCCGTCCTCGCCTGGCGCATGCCCGTCCGCGCCATCAGCAGCGGGCGCAACGGGAGCACGGTCAACATCCGCAAGGCCGTGATCAAGCGCAGCACCTTCAACGGCTGACAGGAGGCCAACACCCGTGACCCGACTGCGCATTCAGGTCGCCCACTGGCCCCGCCGGGCCTTGGTCCTGACCGACACGCCCCGCCCCGACTGCCGCGACTGCGAGGGCATCGGCGGCTTCGAGTACGACTACGGCGACCACAACGGCGAGTACGCCGACACCGACTGGGGCCCCTGCGGTTGCTGGAACGAGAACCGTCGCTGGCCGCTGCTGCCCCTGCCGCGTCGGCCCCGGTGGCTGCGTCGGCGCCACACCGTCCGTGACCCGTGGGGGCCGGACGGCTACAGCGACGAACCGCCCTTCTAGCTTCGCCCGTGGGCGGCGGCACTCCCGGACAAGGACAGCCCGCCGCCCACGGTCTCCGATCCCGACGTAGCAGAACAGGAGACCTACAGCATGACCCAACCGCGTGCTTTCAGCGAGGGCCCCTCGGCTCTCGCCACCCGATCGGGGCGAATTCTGCCCAGGCCGCGTTTGCTGGATCTGTTCTCGTGCCAAGGCGGTGCCGCGAAGGGGTACGCGGATGCCGGGTTCGACGTGACTGGCGTCGACATCGCCCCGCAGCCCCGCTATCCGTTCCGTTTCGTACGGGAGGACGCGATTGCGTTCGTCCTGGAACACGGCGCAGAGTTCGACTTCATCCACGCCTCGCCGCCGTGCCAGCACGACAGCGAGTGCCAGCGCATTCAGGGCAACGCGCACCCTGATCTGATCGGCCCCACTCGTGCCGCGCTGGAGTTGACCGGCCGCCCGTGGGTCATCGAGAACGTACGGGGGGCCGTGCCAAAGCTGCGCCGTCCGGTGATGCTGTGCGGGCAGATGTTCGGCCTGGCTAACTACCGGCACCGGTACTTCGAGACTGGCGGCGGCTTCACTCTCACCCAGCCGCAGCATCCCGCGCACCTGGTGCCGCAGGCCAAGATGGGCCGCCCCGTCCCGCCCGGCCACTACGGCCAGTTCGTCGGCAACTTCTCCGGCGTCGCCCTCGCCCGGAAGGTGCTGGGGGTTCCGTGGATGAACCGCGACGGCATCCGTGAGTGCGTCCCGCCTGCCTACACCGAGTTCATCGGCTGGGCCGTCTTCGCCGACCAGGTCCCCGCGCTGGGGGTGGCTGCGTGAACGCGCGTGTGCTGCCGCTGCGGCGGCCGAACGGGCTGCGGGTGCTGGATCTGTGCTGCGGCGCGGGGGGCCTGTCCATGGGCTACTACCTCGCCGGGTTCGACGTCGTGGGCGTCGACAACCGCCCGCAGCCGAACTACCCCTTCACCTTCCACCAGGCCGACGCGCTCACGTTCCCGTTGGACGGGTTCGACCTGCTCCACGCGTCGTGGCCGTGCCAGCACTTCGCCAAGGTCACCGCGTGGCGCGGAAGCCGGGCGGACCACCCCAACCTCCTCACTCCCGGCCGTGCGCGGCTGGAAGCCTCCGGGCTGCCGTGGGTTATCGAGAACGTCCCCGAAGCGCCCTTGAGGCCGGACTACCTGCTGTGCGGCACACAGTTCGGCCTCAGCGTCCGCCGTCACCGCGCGTTCGAGACATCGTGGGGCGGCGGCGGGGACCTGGTCCCGCCGTGCTGGCACCACAAGGGCCTCTTGGCGTTCGAGCACAAGGGCGAGCGTGCCTATGCCGACGCGATGGGTTGCACCTGGATGTCCAACATCGAGGCCCGGCAGGCCGTACCGCCCGCCTACACAGAGTGGATCGCTACCCAGTACCTCGCCCTGCAAGGGAGGGCTGCCGCATGACCACCACGCCTACTCCTCTGGACGCCGCGCTCGCCCTCGCGGCGGCCGGCGTCCCGGTCCTGCCCCTGCGGGCGGGGAAGGTCCCGTTCGGCAACTGCCGTTCCTGCAAGGACGGCACCTGCGGCGGACGGCCCAACATGAAGAATGCGGGCCCTTGCCGGTGCCCCGCGCCGTGCCACGCGTGGGCCGCCGCGACCACTGACCCGCACGTCCTCACCTCGCCCTTGTGGGTGCCGGTGTGGCGTGAGGCGGTGGCGGTCGCCTATCACCCCGGCGGAGCCAGGCTGACGGTCGTCGACCTGGACAACGCGGCGGCCGTCGACTGGGCCCGCGCGACCCTGCCCGCGACCCGGGTCGTGCCGACCACGCGCGGCGAGCACTGGCTCTACCAGGGCGCCATGCCGTCCGCGAATGCCGTCCGGCCGGGCGTAGACGTCAAATCGCTGACGCAGTACGCCCGTTGGCTCGGACCCGGCACGGGCCGCATGGTGCCTCTCCCGGCCGCCGTGCGCGCCCTGGTCGTGAAGGAAGACACCACCACCGCCCGGGGCGGGGTGGCTTCTTCTCTCCCCGCCCGCGCCCCGTGGAACCGGTCGGTGGCCACCGGGTGCCGCCACACCGAGCGCTACGTCCGCACCGGCCTGGAACGCGGCCTCGCCCTCGTACGGGCCCGCACCGAAGCCGGCGCCGGATCACAGGCGTTCGGCGTCGCCCGGTTCCTCGCCGCACAGCACACCGCGTGCCCCGGACCGTGCGGACTCGCCGCGATCGGCGAGGAAATCGTGACGGCCGCCGTCTCCGTGGGCGTCCCGGAGGCATACGCCCGCCGCGCGGTCGCCAACGGCCTTGAGGCGGCCGTGGAGCGCGCGGCATGAACAAAGCATCCCGAACCCCCATGAACGGCCCTCAGGACGCCGTACAGCGCCCGCCACGGCCGACCGTGGGCGAACCGAAGGTCGCCGCCCGCAAGGGCGTCCTTTCAGCCGTTGGTTCTGACCCGCACACGGTCACCGTCACCGGCATCACGCCGGGGCTTCAGATCCAGTGCGAGGGCGTACCCGTCGCGGACTGGCTCTGTGCCTGCGGACACCACGAACGCGCCCGGGGCCGCGCGGCCGTCATCAGGCTCACCGCCCGCGTCCGCGTCGGCGTCTGCCCCCACACCACCACCGCCGAAGGGAGGGCCGCCTCATGACTCCACAGCCTGTGGACAGCCCCGACCTGTGGGCCGGACTGCCCACCCTGGAAGCACCGCCCGGCGAGGACGACACCGCACCGGACGTGTGGGAGGACCCCATTCCCCTCACCGGCCGCCGCGAGCGTCCGCCGTTCCCCGCCCACGTCCTCCCCACCTGGTTGGGGGAGTTCGTAACGGCCGTCGCTGAGGAGACGCAGACCCCCGTGGACCTCGCCGGATCGATCGCCCTCGCCGTGCTCGCCACGGCGGCCGGCGGCCGGTCCGTGGTCCACGTACGCGGCAACTGGCGTGAGCCCACCAACCTCTACACCGTGGTGGCGCTCCCGCCCGCCAACCGCAAGTCGGCCGTCTTCGCGCTGCTGACCAACCCCCTCTATGAGGCGGAGAAGCAGCTCAAGTCCGCGATGAAGCCCGTGATCGTGGAAGCGGAGCTGACGGCGCGGTTGGCCAAGGAAGCGGCGGACAAGGCCGCTGCCAAGGCCGCGTCCGCCGACGGCGACAAGCGCGATGAGATGGTGGCGACCGCCGTGGGCCTCGCGCAGACGGCCGACACGCTCACCGTCCCGGCCGAACCGGTGCTGTTGGCGGACGATTCGACACCCGAGACGGTCACCTCGCTCATGGCAGAGCAGGGCGGGCGGCTGTCGGTGATGAGCGCTGAGGGCGGCATCTTCGACATCATCGCCGGCCGCTACTCCGGCGCCCCCAACATGGAAGTCTTCCTGAAGGGGCATGCCGGGGACCGGCTGAGGGTCAACCGGCAGACCCGCCGCGAGTACATCGACGCCCCCGCGCTGACCATCGGCCTCGCCGTACAGCCGGACGTGCTGCGGGACATCGGGAAGGTGAAGGGGTTCGAGGGACGCGGACTGCTGGCCCGCTTCCTGTACTCCCTGCCGGTGTCCACGGTCGGTGACCGCGAGATCATCACCGACCCGGTACCGGAAGAGACGGCCGCCGCCTACACCGCCCGGGTCATCGACCTCGCCCTGTCCCTGGCGGAGTGGACAGACCCGGCCGTCATCCAGCTCACCCCGGAAGCGGACGCGGCCCTGATCGCCTATCAGAAGCGCATCGAACCGCAGCTCAAGGCACGGGGCGGCAAGCTGGGCCACATCTCCAATTGGGCCGGAAAGCTTGCCGGGGCGACCGCCCGCATGGCCGCGCTCCTGCACCTCGCCGACCACGGCGGCAACGGCTACGCCCACCCCGTCACCGTCGACACCATGCGCGCGGCGATCGAGCTGGGGGAGTACTACACCGCCCACGCCCTCGCCGTGTTCGACGTCATGGGCGCCGACCCGGTCCTGTCCCGCGCCCGCAGCGTGCTGGAAGCGCTGAGGGACAACGGATGGGAGGACGTCAGCCGGCGGGACGTGTTCACCGTCCTGTCCCGCAGCGAGGTCCCCACCGTCGCCGACCTCGAACCCGCCCTCGCGCTGCTGGAAGAGCACGGATACCTGCGGTCCTACCAACCCGAGCGCACCGGCAAGCGCGGACGCCCCCCGGCACCCCGCCTACAGGCCCACCCGTCCCTGCGCCACGGCGGCCGGTGACCCCGCCCGCGCACACAACCCCCCTCGCACAAACCGCAATATCCGCAGAAAAGCCCGGACACACGGCTGACCTGCGGCGGGACCCTCGCCCGCACCGGCGAGGGGGCCCGTCGCACAATCTCGCGTTATTCCGCAAAAAACCGAGCACCACCCCCACCCCGGAGGCCGCCCGTCGGTCGCCCCTGATTTTTGCGGAATATCGCGGGTTTCTGCGGAGCACCACCCACCACCACCCGCACACCACAACGCCGCAGGTCAACGACCCTCCCCCGGGTTTCTGCGGATATTGCGGTTTGTGCGGCGGCACTTGCCCCTGAACTCAGCCTCACAGGAGTGAGCCGTGGACGAACCCACCACCCTCCCCCTCGCCGAAGACCCGACCCTGGTTCTCCTCAAGGTCGAAGAGGCCGCCCGGCGCCTCCGCATCGGCCGGACCAAATGCTTCGCCCTCATCCGCACCGGCGCGCTGGAGTCCGTCATGGTCGACGGACTCCGCAGGGTCCCGGCCGACGCCCCGGCCGCGTATGTGACCCGCCTCCGCACCGCCCAACGCGCCGCTTGACGACGTCCGGGGCGGCGGCACTCCCGGACAGGACAGCCCGCCGCCCCGGTCCCTATCCCGACACCAAGAAACAGGAGTCTGCCTGTGGCAGAGGACAAGAAGAAGCGCACCCGACAGCCGAACGGCCGAAGCTCGATCTACTTCGGCAAAGACGGCAAGTGGCACGGCCGCGTCACCGTCGGCATCCGCGACGACGGCACCCCGGACCGCCGCCATGTCGAGCGGAAGACTCGCGCCGAAGTGACGCTAGCCGTACGCGAGTTGGAGAAGGAACGTGACGCCAAGACCGTGCGGAAGCCTGGCAAGGCGTGGACGGTCAAGGCGTGGCTTACTCACTGGATTGAGAACGTCGCGCCCCTCGCCGTGAACGACAACACGATGGTCGGGTACGGCGTGGCCGTCCGGAAGCACCTCATCCCCGGGTTGGGGGCTCACCGTCTCGACAGGCTGAAGCCCGAGCACATCGAGGCGTTCTACGCGAAGATGCAGGCCAACGGCAGCAAGCCCGCGACCGCGCACCAGGCGCACCGCACTCTGCGCACCGCCCTCAATGAGGCGGTACGGCGCGGTCATCTCGGCAAGAACCCCGTTCAGTTGGCCAAGGCGCCAAAGACGGGGGAGTACGAAGTGGAGCCCTATAGCGTCCAAGAGGTACAGCGGTTGCTCAAGGCCGCTGACCGGCACCGGAACTCCGCACGCTGGGCCGTCGCCCTCGCCCTCGGGCTCCGCCAAGGGGAAGTGCTTGGCCTGGTGTGGGAGGACGTGGACCTTGACCGTGGGTTCCTTGTGGTCCGGCGTAGCCGCCACCGGCCGCAGTACGCCCATGGGTGTGTGGAGCCGTGCGGACGCAAGGCCGCCGGGTACTGCCCGCAGAAGCGGCGCACCAACCCGGAGTTGTCGACGACCAAGTCGCGGGCAGGCCGCCGCGCGGTCGGTCTCCCCGAACAGCTAGTTGACCTACTCCGTGATCACCTCAAGGCGCAGGAAGAGGAGCGAGCGGCGGCCGGGAAGCGCTGGGAAGAGAACAGGCTGGTCTTCCCGGACGAACACGGCCGTAGTCCGTCCCACCGTCGGGACTGGGCAGAGTGGAAGGCTCTTCTCACAGAGGCGAAGGTGCGGGACGGGCGTCTGCACGACGCGCGTCACACGGCCGCCACGGTTCTGCTCATCCTCGGTGTTCCCGAGCGTGCCGTCATGGGCCTCATGGGGTGGTCGACCACGGCTATGGCCGCTCGCTATCAGCACATGGTCGACGCCGTGCGGACGGACATCGCGAGGCAGGTGGACGGCTTGATCTGGAAGCCCGAGACGGACCGGCCGGACGATGACGACGACGGTGCGGCCGGCGCCCTCGTACCGGCCAACTGAGACGGGAACTGAGACGGGCGACTAAAAGGGCGGCACCCCTCCGGAGGTGCCGCCCTTTCCTTTTGCCTGGTCAGGCAGTCAGAGGCCGTGGCGGGAATCGAACCCACGTAACTCGCTTTGCAGGCGAGTCCCTGAACCACTCGGGCACACGGCCGTGTGCGTGAGTTGAAGGTATGGGGGTGCGGGGGACGGGCTCAAGGGGATCCGTGGGGCTGCAACGGGACTGCCATACGGCGTTCATGAACCGGGGGCCCGGGGTGTACGACCAAGGTCGGAGGCGGGGTGGGGCTTGCGACAGGGGTCAGAGTGGGGATTGGGCCTTACCGTGGTGAGCATGACCGCCCTTGAGCCGAGCGACGCCGTTGTCGCGGACGAGACCCCCGACAGAGCCGGCGCGGGGGGTGTGCTGGGGCGGTCGTACCGGGCGCTGAGCGTCGGGATCGTCTCCGTCGTGCTGCTGATCGCCTTCGAGGCGACCGCGGTGGGTACGGCGATGCCGGTCGCGGCCCGGGAGCTGGACGGGGTGTCGCGGTACGCGTTCGCCTTCTCCGGGTACTTCACGACCAGCCTGTTCGGGATGGTGCTGGCCGGGCAGTGGTCGGACCGGAAGGGGCCGCTCGGGGCGCTGACGGCGGGGATCGGAGGCTTCGCCGCCGGGCTGGTGGTGGCCGGGACCGCGCAGAGCATGTGGGTGTTCATCACCGGGCGGGCCGTGCAGGGGTTCGGCGGCGGGCTGGTCATCGTCGCGCTGTACGTCGTGGTGGGGCGGGCCTACCCGGAGCGGTTGCGGCCCGCGATCATGGCCGCGTTCGCCGCGGGCTGGGTGGTGCCGTCCATCGTCGGGCCGCTGGCCGCGGGCGCGGTGACCGAGCAGCTCGGGTGGCGGTGGGTGTTCCTGGGGATTCCGGTGCTCGTGGTCTTCCCGGTGGCGCTGGCCCTGCCGCAGATACGGCGCCGGGCGGGCGGGCCGGTGGCGGCGGAAGGGGTGCGGCGGGCGTTCGACCGGCGGCGGATCCGGCTCGCCTTCGGCATCTCGCTCGGTGCGGGGCTGCTGCAGTACGCGGCGCAGGACCTGCGATGGGTGTCGGTGGTACCCGGACTGCTCGGTGGTGCGCTGTTGGTGCCCGCCGTGCTCGCGCTGCTGCCCCGCGGCACGTACCGGGCGGTGCGGGGCCTGCCCTCCGTCGTCCTGCTGCGCGGGGTCGCGGCCGGCGCGTTCGTCTCCGCCGAGTCCTTCGTGCCGTTGATGCTCGTCACCCAGCGGGGCCTGTCGCCCACCCTCGCCGGGTTCTCGCTGGCGGCCGGCGGGGTGACCTGGGCGGCGGGCTCGTGGGTGCAGGCGCGGCCGCGGATGGAGCCGTACCGGGAGCGGCTGATGACGCTCGGGATGGTGCTGGTGGCGGCGGCGGTCGCCGCGGCGCCCGCGGTGCTCGTGCCCGGCGTGCCGGTGTGGACCGTGGCCGTCGCCTGGGCCTTCGGCTGCTTCGGGATGGGCCTGGTGATCGCCTCGGCCAGCGTGCTGATGCTCCGGCTCTCGGCCCCGGCCGAGGCCGGCGCCAACTCCGCCGCCCTGCAGATCTCCGACGCCCTCTCCAATGTCGTGCTGCTCGCGGTGGCCGGTGCGGCCTTCGCCGCGCTCGGCGGCGGCAGCATGACGGGGGCGGCGGGCTCCGGTTCCCATCCGGCGGCCTTCGCCGCGGTGTTCCTGCCGATGGCGGCGGTGGCCCTCGCCGGGGCCTGGGTGACGACCCGGCTTCGTGATCTGTGACGTGGGTCCCACCCGAGGGGGAGGCGGCCTTGTCCGCGCGTTGACAGCCGTGGGGCGCCGGTAGGGTGGCCCGGTTGTCATACGCAGCAGCCGCCCGACCCCCTTACTACGGAGACCGTGACTACCACCGCCGCTTTCCCGTCCTCCTCCAACTCCCATCACCTTTCGCCGGCCTTCCCGGGCCGGGCGCCCTGGGGTACCGCCAGCAAGCTGCGCGCCTGGCAGCAGGGGGCGATGGAGAAGTACGTCCAGGAGCAGCCGCGCGACTTCCTGGCCGTGGCCACGCCGGGCGCCGGGAAGACGACGTTCGCGCTGACGCTCGCCTGGTGGCTGCTGCACCACCACGTCGTGCAGCAGGTCACCGTCGTCGCCCCCACCGAGCACCTGAAGAAGCAGTGGGCTGAGGCCGCGGCGAGGATAGGGATCAAGCTCGACCCCGAGTACAGCGCCGGACCGCTCAGCCGGGAGTACGACGGGGTCGCCGTGACGTACGCCGGCGTCGGGGTGCGGCCGATGCTGCACCGCAACCGGTCCGAGCAGCGCAAGACCCTGGTGATCCTCGACGAGATCCACCACGCCGGTGACTCCAAGTCCTGGGGCGAGGCCTGCCTGGAGGCGTTCGAGCCCGCGACCCGGCGACTGGCCCTGACCGGTACGCCGTTCCGGTCGGACACCAACCCCATCCCCTTCGTGACGTACGAGGAGGGGCAGGACGGGATCCGGCGGTCCGCGGCCGACTACACCTACGGGTACGGCGACGCGCTCGCCGACCACGTGGTCCGCCCCGTCATCTTCCTCTCCTACAGCGGCAACATGCGCTGGCGGACGAAGGCCGGTGACGAGATCGCCGCCCGGCTCGGCGAGCCGATGACCAAGGACGCGGTCAGCCAGGCCTGGCGTACGGCGCTGGATCCGCGCGGCGAGTGGATGCCGGCCGTGCTGCGCGCCGCCGACCAGCGGCTGACGGAGGTGCGGAAGGGGATCCCGGACGCCGGGGCGCTCGTCATCGCCTCGGACCAGGACTCGGCCCGTGCCTACGCCAAGCTGATCCGTGAGATCACGGGGACGAAGGCGACCCTGGTCCTCTCCGACGACACGGGCGCGTCCAAGCGGATCGACGACTTCAGCGCGAGTGACGACCGGTGGATGGTCGCGGTGCGGATGGTGTCCGAGGGCGTCGACGTGCCCCGGCTGGCGGTGGGGGTCTACGCGACGACCATCTCCACTCCGCTCTTCTTCGCCCAGGCCGTCGGCCGTTTCGTGCGGTCCCGGCGGCGCGGCGAGACCGCGTCCGTCTTCCTGCCGACCGTCCCCGATCTCCTCACCTTCGCCAACGAGATGGAGGTCGAGCGCGACCACGCCCTCGACAAGCCGAAGAAGGACGGCGAGGAGGACCCGTACGCCGAGTCCGAGAAGGAGATGGAGGAGGCGAACAAGGAGCAGGACGAGGACACCGGCGAGCAGGAGCAGTTCGCCTTCGAGGCGCTGGAGTCCGAGGCCGTCTTCGACCGGGTGCTGTACGACGGCGCCGAGTTCGGCATGCAGGCCCACCCGGGGAGCGAGGAGGAGCAGGACTACCTCGGCATCCCGGGGCTCCTCGAACCCGACCAGGTGCAGCTGCTGTTGCAGAAGCGGCAGGCCCGGCAGATCGCGCACAGCCGCAAGAAGCCGGACGAGGAGGCCGACCTGCTGGAACTGCCCGCGGAGCGGCGGCCGGTCGTCTCCCACAAGGAGATGATGGAGCTGCGCAAGCAGCTGAACACGATGGTCAGCGCGTATGTGCATCAGAGCGGGAAGCCGCACGGGGTGATCCACACCGAGCTGCGCAGGGTGTGCGGGGGGCCGCCGAGTGCGGAGGCGACGGCGGGGCAGTTGCGGCAGCGGATCGCGAAGGTGCAGGAGTGGGCCACGCGGATGCGGTAGTCGGTCGGCCGCGGGTGGACGGGGGCTTGGTCACGCAGTTCCTCCCCCAGCCTTCGGCCGGGGGGACCCCCAGCGCCCCTGTGGGGCGCGATGGTGAACGCATACCGACACAAAGCGCAGTAGTCCGTACCGCTGCGTGACCGGATTCTGGACGGAGGCTTCCGCTCAGCGAACCCGCACCGCTACTGTCCCGCTACGCACACGCCCCGTGGCAGCGCCGCCGCGGAGCGCAGCCGTGAAGCGACTGGGCCCGGAGCCGCCGGGCCGCCATGCCGATCGGCGGCCTCTGAAGCGCGTCGCTGACGGGACTCGGTGACGCACCGCCGCGTCGGAGGTTGCCGACCTCACCACTAAGGAGTGGGCGTCGTGACCGCGGAGACCTCTCAGACGCTCGACCGGGGCCTCAGGGTCCTCAAACTGCTGGCCGACACGGACCACGGGCTGACCGTCACCGAGCTTTCCAACAAACTGGGCGTGAACCGGACCGTGGTGTACCGGTTGCTCGCCACGCTTGAACAGCATGCGCTGGTACGGCGCGACCTGGGCGGGCGAGCCCGGGTCGGGCTGGGAGTGCTGCGTCTTGGCCGGCAGGTGCATCCGCTGGTACGGGAAGCGGCGCTGCCGGCGCTGCGATCGCTCGCCGAGGACATCGGGGCGACCGCCCACCTGACCCTGGTCGACGGGACCGAGGCGCTCGCCGTCGCGGTCGTCGAGCCGACCTGGACCGACTATCACGTGGCCTACCGGGCCGGGTTCCGGCACCCGCTGGACCGCGGCGCCGCCGGCAGGGCGATCCTGGCCGCCCGGCACTCGGCGCGGGACGACCCCGGGTACACGCTGACCCACGGCGAACTGGAGGCCGGGGCGAGCGGGGCCGCTGCGCCGCTGATCGGGGTCACCGGCGTCGAGGGCAGTGTGGGGGTCGTGATGCTGGCCGACGCCGTACCGGAACGGGTCGGCGCGCGGGTCATGGACGCGGCCCGGGAGGTCGCGGAGGCGCTGCGCTGAGGGACGGCAGCCGCGCGGACGGCGGCCGAGGCGGTGCCGTGGGCGGGGTCGGGGCGGTGGCCTGAACAGGTCGCCACGTTAGATTGACTCCGTGCTCTCACGTCTCACGCGTCTCCAGGCCGTCGCCGTCTGTGCGGTTCCCGTCGTGGCTCTGATCGGTACGGCCGTCTTCGCGCCGTTGCCGTTCTCGGTGGCCCAGCCCGGGATGACGGCGAACGTGCTCGGCGCCAACAAGGGCACCCCGGTGATCACCGTCTCCGGGGCGCCCACCCGCACCACCACCGGGCAGCTGCGGATGACGACGATCGAGGCGACCGGGCCGGACGCGCGGGTCTCGCTCGGCGACGTGCTCGGCAACTGGTTCCGGACGGACCGGGCCGTGATGCCGCGCGACTCGGTCTACCCGAGCGGCAACAACGTCCAGGAGATCGAGCAGCACAACACCGAGCAGATGCAGCAGTCGCAGGACGCGGCGACCCAGGCCGCGCTGAAGTACCTCGACCTGAGCGCGGGCAAGGTCAAGGTGACCCTGAAGCTGGCCGATGTGGGCGGGCCGAGCGCGGGGTTGCTGTTCTCGCTCGGGATCATCGACAAGCTGGACGGGAACGGCAGCGGGGGCGACCTCACCGGGGGGAAGAACATCGCCGGCACCGGGACCATCAGCGCGGACGGCGCGGTGGGGGCCGTGGGCGGGGTCGCGCTGAAGACGCAGGCCGCGCGGCGGGACGGGGCGACGGTGTTTCTCGTGCCCGAGGACGAGTGTGCCGATGCGAAGGCGGAGTTGCCGAAGGGGTTGCGGTTGGTGCCGGTGACGACGCTGAAGGGGGCCGTGTCCGATCTGGTGGCGCTGGAGAAGGGGGCGAAGGTCCCCGCCTGCTGAGCCTCACCCTTCGCTGTCCGCGGCGGCCTGTTCCACCAGCGGGATGATCCGCAGCGGTACGGGGTTCTCCATGACGATCGCCGTGGAGGCACGGACGATGCCCTCGAAACCGACGACCCGGTCGATCACCCGTTGGAGGTCGGCGTTGGAGCGGGCCACCAGGCGGCACTGCATGTCGCCGGTGCCGGTGGTGGTGTGGAGTTCCAGCACCTCCGGCACGGTCGCCAGGTGCGCTCGTACGTCCGGGCCCTGGCCCTGCCGGATCTGCAGGGTGGCGAACGCGGTGACCGGGTAGCCGAGGGCCGCGGGGTCCACCTGGGGGCCGAACCCCTGGATCACGCCGTTCGACTGGAGCCGGTCCAGGCGGGCCTGCACGGTCCCACGGGCCACACCCAGCCTCCGGGACATCTCCAGGACCCCGATGCGCGGCTCCCGGGCCAGCAGCACCAGGATCCGCCCGTCCAGATGATCGATCGCCATGGCCCGCCTCCGGATTGGTCACCCTGTACAGAAAGTCCGCCCGTACGGCCGTACTGCTGAGCATATTGCCCAGGAGAAAGGCCATCTGTTGCGCACCTTGCGGGGCGGGTTCACGCTTCGGCCATGACGCAGACCACACAGCACACTCCCGCCGCGGCCGCCCGGCGGAATGACCCCTTCCCGGTCAAGGGAATGGACGCCGTCGTCTTCGCCGTGGGCAACGCCAAGCAGGCCGCCCACTACTACTCCACCGCCTTCGGCATGCGGCTGGTCGCGTACTCCGGTCCGGAGACCGGCAGCCGCGAGACCGCCAGCTACGTGCTGGAGAACGGCTCGGCCCGGTTCGTCCTCACCTCCGTGATCAAGCCGGACACCGAGTGGGGCCACTTCCTCTCCCGGCACGTGGCCGAGCACGGCGACGGGGTCGTCGACCTCGCCATCGAGGTGCCGGACGCCCGCGCCGCGTACGCCTACGCGGTGGAGCACGGCGCGCGGTCGGTGGCCGAACCGTACGAACTCAAGGACGAGCACGGCACCGTCGTCCTCGCCGCGATCGCCACGTACGGCGAGACCCGCCACACCCTCGTCGAGCGCACCGGCTACGACGGCCCGTACCTGCCGGGCTTCACCGCCGCGTCCCCGATCGTCGAACCCCCCGCCCGCCGTACCTTCCAGGCCGTCGACCACTGCGTCGGCAACGTCGAACTCGGCCGCATGAACGAGTGGGTCGGCTTCTACAACAAGGTCATGGGCTTCACGAACATGAAGGAGTTCGTGGGCGACGACATCGCCACCGAGTACAGCGCGCTGATGTCGAAGGTGGTCGCCGACGGCACCCTCAAGGTCAAGTTCCCGATCAACGAACCGGCGATCGCGAAGAAGAAGTCGCAGATCGACGAGTACCTGGAGTTCTACGGCGGGGCGGGCGTCCAGCACATCGCGCTCAACACCAACGACATCGTCGAGACGGTACGGACCATGCGCGCGGCCGGCGTCGAGTTCCTGGACACCCCCGGCTCGTACTACGACACCCTCGGCGAGTGGGTCGGCGACACCCGCGTCCCGATCGACACCCTGCGCGAGCTGAAGATCCTCGCCGACCGTGACGAGGACGGCTACCTGCTGCAGATCTTCACCAAGCCGGTCCAGGACCGCCCGACCGTCTTCTTCGAGATCATCGAACGCCACGGCTCCATGGGCTTCGGCAAGGGCAACTTCAAGGCCCTCTTCGAAGCGATCGAACGCGAACAGGACCGCCGCGGCAACCTGTGACCCACCCCCTCACCCGGGTCGCGCCGCGATGGCCGGGCGCCGTCGCGGCGGAAAGAGGACGCGTGAGTTCCGAGGCGTGCCGGTTCCCCTCGTGCCGCCGCGACGGCGCTCGGGCCGGACGGCGCCTTTCGGCGGTGCCCGGTGACCGTCGTGGTGGGCGGGTGAGGCGGCGCCTTCCTTTCGGGCCGTGACGGTGGGTCCCGGCGGGGCCGCCCGCGCGGTTGCCTCCGGCCTACTGCGGTAGTTCCTCGTTCGGGGGCTGGTTGCCGAGGGCCGTGAGGGCGGTGCGGGCGGCCGGGCTCTGGAGGGGCGAGAAGTAGGGGTTGATGCGGAGGGCGTCCTGGAGGTGGCGGCGGGCGGGGGCCTCCAGGTCCAGGTCGCGTTCGATCATGCCCCGGTGGAAGGCGTACGGCGCGCTGCGCACCCCGCCGCCCTTGGTCGAGTCGGTCGCGATCGAGGCGTAGCGCAGCGCCTCCTTGTCGTCGCCGGCCCGGTGCAGGGCCCAGCCCAGCGCGTCCGCGACCTCGATGCCGGGCTGGCGCTCCCACTCCGCCGTCAGCCGCTCCAGCGCCTCCTGGACGTCCCCGTGGTCCGCCTCGTACTGACCGATCACCAGGTCGTCGTCGACCCCGGCCGCCAGCTCCCGCCGTACCTGGGTCCGCATCAGCTCGTACTGCGCCTCCGCCTGCTGCCCCATCCCCAGCGACTCGTACAACTCGCCGAACTCCAGGGCGACCTGCGGAGCCGGCCGGTGCGCGAGCGCCCCCTGGTAGGCGGTCACCGCCTCCTGCGTACGGCCCAGCGCGGCCAGCGCCCGTCCCTGCCCGGCCCGCGCCGCCGACTGGTCGGGGTCCAGGCGCACGGCCGCCGTGAAGTGCCGCAGCGCGTCCTCCCGGTCGCCCCGCTCCCAGGCCAGCTGCCCGGCCTGGCACAGGTACGCGGCCTGCTCGGCGGGCGTCCGGGCGGCCGCCGCCGCGTCGGTCACCTGGGCCACCGCGTCCTCCCGCCAGCCCCGGTCCCGGTACACCGCGGAGGCCCGCGCCATCACCGCCGGCCTCACGTCGGCCCGGACCTTCAGCGCCATCAGTTTGTCCAGCGCGGACCGGGCCGCCTTGTAGTCGCCGAGCCCGTTGTACGCGTCGATCAGCACCGGGTACGCCGGCCACCGTTTCGGCGCCGCCTTCAGCGCCTCCTCGCCGTACCGCCTGGCCTCCGCGAAGTCCCGGCGCGCCACGGCCAGCTCCGCCAGTCCGCCCAGCGCCGCCGTGTTGTTCTCGGCGGCCACCTTCAGGGAGGTCCCCAGCGCGCGCTCGGCCCGCGGGTAGTCGCGGGTGTCGGCGGTCCTGCGCGCCCGTTCGACGTACGCGGTCCCGAGCACCGCCCAGGCCGCCGCGTCCTTCGGCTGCGCCCGCACCCGCGCCTCGCGGGCGCCGATGAGCGTCGTGAGGTCCGGCAGCGCGGCGGGCAGGCCGTTCAGGACGGCTGTCTGCGCCGCCGTGGCCGCGGCCGCGCGGGCGGCGGCCTGGGCGCGCGGCCCGGCGGCCGGGGCCGACGCGGCGCGGTGCGGCTCGCGCGGCCACAACATCACCGTGCCGCCGGCCGCCACGCCGCCCACCAGCGCGACGACCAGCAGCCGGCGCAGCACCCGGCCGCGGCGGCGCGGTGGCGCCGGTTCCGGGAGCAGCGAGGTGGCCGGTGGGGACGGTCGGTTATCCAGCGCGCACATGACGGACACTGTGCGTCAGTACGACCACTGCATCCGGGCGGCCCAAGGAGGGCACCTGTGGGGTTCACACCGATGGCCCCGGGTGCGACGCTGTGATCATGAGCCGTATCGAAGCGCCTCGGGACGAGGCCACCAGCAACCTCACCGACCGGCTCCTCGCGGGGCTGCCGGCCGACGCGGTCCTCGTCGATCCCGACGTGACCGCCTCCTACGCCAACGACATGGCGAGCTTCTGCCCGGCCGGCACCCCGGCCGTCGTCGTGCTGCCGCGCACGGTCGAGCAGGTCCAGCACGTCATGCGCGTCGCCACCGACCTGCGCGTCCCGGTCGTCCCGCAGGGCGCCCGGACCGGCCTGTCCGGCGGCGCCAACGCCACCGACGGCTGCATCGCGCTGTCCCTGACCAAGATGGACCGCGTCCTGGAGATCTCGCCGGTGGACCGCGTCGCGGTCGTCGAGCCCGGCGTCGTCAACGCCACCTTCTCCCGCGCGGTCGAGGAACACGGCCTCTACTACCCGCCGGACCCCTCCAGCTGGGAGATGTGCACGATCGGCGGCAACATCGGCACGGCGTCGGGCGGCCTGTGCTGCGTGAAGTACGGGGTCACCGCCGAGTACGTGCTCGGCCTGGACGTCGTCCTCGCCGACGGCCGCCTGATGTCCACCGGCCGCCGCACGGCGAAGGGCGTCGCGGGGTACGACCTCACCCGCCTCTTCGTCGGCTCCGAGGGCTCGCTCGGCATCGTCGTACGGGCCGTGCTGGCGCTGAAGCCCAAGCCGCCGCAGCAGCTGGTGCTGGCCGCCGAGTTCGGCTCCGCGGCCGCCGCCTGCGAGGCGGTGTGCCGGATCATGGAGGGCGGCCACGTGCCGTCCCTGCTCGAACTGATGGACCGTACGACCGTCAAGGCGGTCAACGAACTCACCCACATGGGTCTGCCGGAGTCCACCGAGGCGCTGCTGCTGGCCGCCTTCGACACTCCGGACCCGGCCGCCGACCTCGCCGCCGTCGGCAAGCTGTGCGAGGCCGCCGGCGCCACCCAGGTGGTCCCGGCCGACGACGCCGTCGAGTCCGAACTCCTCCTCCAGGCCCGCCGTTCCTCGCTCGTCGCCCTGGAGGCCGTGAAGGGCACGACGATGATCGACGACGTGTGCGTGCCCCGCTCCCGGCTCGGCGACATGATCGAGGGCGTCGAGCGCATCGCGGCGAAGCACCGGCTGACCATCGGGGTCGTCGCGCACGCCGGCGACGGCAACACCCACCCCACGGTCTGCTTCGACGCCCAGGACGACGACGAGTGCCGCCGCGCCCGCGAGTCCTTCGACGAGATCATGGGCCTCGGTCTGGAGCTCGGCGGCACCATCACCGGCGAACACGGCGTCGGCGTCCTGAAGAAGGAGTGGCTGGCCCGGGAGCTCGGGCCGGTGGGGGTGGAGATGCAGCGGGCCGTGAAGCAGGTCTTCGACCCGCTGGGCATCCTCAACCCCGGCAAGCTGTTCTGATGCCGGCCGTTCCGATTCCATTGGGGGTGGAGATGCAACGGGCCGTGAAGCAGGTCTTCGACCCGCTGGGCATCCTCAACCCCGGCAAGCTGTTCTGATCCCGGCCGTTCCGATTCCATCCGGCGGGCCCCTCACCGGGCGAGCAACTGGTCGAGCGCCTTGTCGATCCCCAGCTGCCCGCCCTCGCTTCCCGGGGGCACCACCCGCAGCGTCCGCTCCAGCCAGGCGGACACCTGGGGGGCCGGTGCCTCCAGCAGCGCGTCACCGTGGGGTGAACTCAGCGCCATCAGTACGACGGTGCGGCCCTCCACCTTCGTCGGCCACACCCGCACGTCCCCGTGCCCGCACGGCCGGAACACCCCCTCCACGAGCAGGTCGCGGGCGAAGGTCCAGTTGACGGGCTGCTCGGAGTTGATGTGGAAGCTGACGTGGACGGCGTACGGGTCGTCGGAGCGGTAGCTCAGCCGGGCCGGGACCGGGATGCTCCGCTCCGGGGACAGGACGAGCCGCAGCTCCAGTTCGCGCTCCACCACGGTGTGCTGCATGGCGTCGGGTTCCTCTCTCGGGCGGTCGTACGGGCGCCTTCGGGTGGGCCCGTACGGGTGGAGAGCGGCTGGGGCCGCGAGCATTACGCGGGTTCCGGGAGATTTTTCTCCGGCGCGGTGAAGGGGGTGCACAGGGCTGCCCGGAAAGGGGCGGGTCCTGCGGGACTGGCGGTGGCGGGCACCCGGGTCTGATAGATGTGGAGGCTCCCACATCACCCCCGAGCAGATACGGGATGACGGACATGACCGCCCCAACCCCGGCACCCGGTGACGAACGGCCCCGCGAGGGCTATTACCCGGACCCGTCCATTCCCGGCTACGTCCGTTACTGGAACGGCGCCGCGTGGGTGCCGGGCACCAGTCGCCCGGCCCCGTCCGACGGCGAACCGCTCGTCCCTCCGCAGGGTTCGCACCCCGCGGGTCCGGCGGCCCCGGCGGCGGTCGAGGAGACCGGCCCGCACTTCTTCGACGAGGACCCGCAGCCGGGCGGCGCCTCCGGCTGGACGGCGGAGGGCAGCGCCTGGGGCAGCGACCCCCGGGTGGCGGGCAACCCGGCCCAGCCGGACGGCCGGTCGTCCCGCACCGACGGCACGGCGTCGATCCCGCCCGCGGACCGGGGGGACCGGACGGGCCAGGGGGACCAGGGGGACCAGGGGGACCTCGACTCCGGTGGCACGTTCATCTTCCGCAGGCCGACGGTCGGGCCGGCGGGCACCCCGCCGGCGGCCCGGCCGCCCATGGACGACGGCACGCTGACCTTCCGGCCGGTCCGGGGCGAGGGCACGCCGAACCCGGGGGCCGGTGCGGCCGGGTTCGGCGCCCAGGGGCCGGTCGGGGCCCCTGGCTCCGGCGCTCCCGCCGCTCCCGGCTCCGGCGCTCCCGGCGCCGCCGATCCCGCACGCCCCGGCTTCGGCGCCGGAAAGGCGGCCGCGGCCCGTGCCGCCGCGGCCCAGCCGCCCGCCGCCCAGCCTCCGGCCGCCGCCGCGGCCCCCCAGCCCCAGCCCCGGCCCGCCGCGCCGCAGGCCGTCGCTCCCGTCGTCCCCCCGCAGCAGTCCGCCGCCCCCATGGCCTCCGGTGCGGGCGGCGGGCAGTCCTCCTGGGCCCAGCAGGTGCACCAGCTCGCCGGTGACCAGCCGGTCGCCCCCTGGAAGCCGCCGGTGGAGGACCCCTTCCAGGCGGCCGCCCGGCGGCAGGCGGCGGCCCGGCCGGCCGGTCTCGGCAAGCGGTTCGCGGCCCGGCTCGTCGACACGCTGGTCGTCGGCGCGGTGACCGCGGCCGCCGCCGTACCGTTCGGGACCAAGGCCGCCGACCACGTGCAGGGCAAGATCGACGCGGCCAAGCTGTCCGGCCGCACCGAGACGGTCTGGCTGCTGGACGGCACGACCGGGCTGTACCTCGGCATCGTGCTCGCGGTCCTGCTCGTGGTCGGCGTCCTCTACGAGGTGCTGCCCACCGCCCGGTGGGGCCGCACGCTCGGCAAGAAGCTGTTCGGCCTGGACGTGCGGGACATCGAGGGCCACGAGCCCCCCGCCTTCGGCGCCGCCCTGCGCCGCTGGCTGGTGTACACCGTGCCCGGACTGCTCGGCATCGGGATCGTCGGCGTCGCCTGGTGCCTGTTCGACCGGCCGTGGCACCAGTGCTGGCACGACAAGGCGGCGCACACCTTCGTCGCCGGCTGAGCGCCGTGCAGAGGGCGCCGTGCTGATGGCGCCGTGCTGATGGCGCCGGGGTGGGCCGTCGTTCGTCCGCGGCGCCGTCGTGGCTGGTCGCGCAGTTCCCCGCGCCCCTTCGGGGCGCTGCCCCGGGACCCTTTGGGGCGCTGCCCCGCGCTCCTTTGGGGCGCTGCCCCGCGCTCCTTTGGGGCGCTGCCCCGTGCTCCTTTGGGGCGCTGCCCGCGGTTCCTTCGGGGTGTCCGTCCCCCGGACGGCTGCTCGCCGGGTGCGGGTTCGGTTGCTTCGGGGTGCACTCGGGCCATGAGCACCGAACCGCCCCCGCCCCCGGGCTCAGGAGAGCCACCGGAGAACGATCCGTTCAGGAAGCCCCCGCCGCCCTCCTACGGGGGCGGCCCCTATGACACGGGCGGCGGCGGTCCCTACGGAGGCGGCGGTTCCGGTGGCTACCCCGCAGACCCCCTCGCCGGGATGCCGCCCCTCGCCGACAGCGGCAAGCGCACCCTCGCCCGGATCATCGACATGATCCTGGTGGGCATCGTGGTCGTGCTGGTCACCCTGGCGTTCGGGGTGAGCGAGTACCAGATGAACGGCGACCGGATCTCGGCCGGCCGGTCCTTCGCCCAGTCGCTCGTCGCCGCCGTCCTCTTCGTCGCCTACGACACCCTGCTGATCGCCAGGTCGGGGCAGACCCTCGGCATGAAGTGGCTCCGCATGCGGGTCGCCAACCTGTCCGACGGCGCCACGCCCTCCACCCAGACCTCGCTGCTGCGGGCCCTCGTGCTGTGGGTGCCGTTCGCCTTCTGCTGCGCCTGCGTCTGGACGGTGATCTGCGGCGGCTGGAGTTTCTTCGACAAGCCGTACAAACAGGGGCTGCACGACAAGGCGGCGAAGACGGTCGTGGTCAGTACGGGCTCCTAGCGGGCCGGTACAGGGGGCGCACAAGCAGTCGGCGAGCCCGTCAGTCTCACGGACCCGCCGACTTCACTGGTGTGCGTGCGTCAGGGTGCGGTGGGCTCCCGGACGGGCTCGGCCGTGGCGGCGGCCACGGTCTCCCGGTGCAGAGGGACCCGCACCTCGGGCGGTGCGATCGGGGCGGACTGTGCGACCGTGCGCGGCCGGGGGAGCGGGGCCGTCATGGCCACCAGCAGTCCCAGACCGAGCGCGGCGAGCGCGATGACCGCGATCCCGATGCCCGAACTCGTCTGTGACAGCAGCAGCATGGCGAGCGTCGAGCAGATCACGGTGGCCGAACCGTAGACGAGCTGTGCCGGGGTCGGACGAGGCATGGCAATCGTGTCCTCGGGAGAATTGGGGGTGAGACGGGGGAACCGGCCTTGGTTTCCACCGGCTTCCGGGCGTTCCACCGTTCGACTCTATTCGCGTGCATGCCCGAGAGGAACGTCCGGTAAGCGTGACCTAACCCACGGTACCGGTGCACAGGGGGCGCACGGTCGCATGGCATACGGCAACCAGAGGCATATGCGCGCCGGTTGGGCGGGGCCCTTCGGGGGTACCGCGGGCTCCGGCGTCCGTAAAGCGAACTTCTGCTCCGCATAGTGCAGTTGGACGGTCCGAGTCAAGATCTGTCTTTTCTCGTAAACCGGTAGTCAAATGTCGTCACTTGAATCGACGCGTTGAACGTGCGCGCACGGACCCCCAACCATCACCCGGTCCCCCTTGCCGTGCGCGCGGCGCGGGGGAGGAACTCAAGTGACCAGCAGACCCTGGACGTTCAGAGCGCTCGCCGTCGGCGTGACGCTCGCGACCGCCTCCGTAGGCTTCACCACCTTCGCGGTCGCGCAGACCGCGGCCCCGGCGGCGACCGCCGGCACCGTCGACCGGCACGACCCGTCGACGAAGCAGGAGGAGCACGACCTCGACGGCCCCCTGAGCAAGACCCAGGAGGCCCAGCGCCAGGAAGCCCTCGACCAGGTCATATCCGGCAAGGCCCAGGTCAAGGAGCGCGACGGCTCGAAGGTCGTCCAGCTCAAGGGCAAGAAGGGCGACAGCAAGTACGTCGAACTCGGCCGCGAGAAGACGGACAAGATCTTCACGATCTTGGTCGAGTTCGGCGACCAGTCGGACCCGCGGTACGGCGGCACGGCCGGCCCGCTGCACAACCGGATAGCCGCGCCCGACCGGACCAAGGACAACTCCACGGCCTGGCAGGCGGACTACAACCAGCAGCACTTCCAGGACCTCTACTTCGGCACCGGCAAGAAGACCGAGTCGCTGAAGAAGTACTACGAGAAGCAGTCCTCGGGCCGCTACTCGGTCGACGGCGAGGTCACCGACTGGGTCAAGGTCCCCTACAACGAGGCCCGTTACGGCAACAACGCGTGCGGCTCCACGACCTGCTCCAGCGTCTGGAACCTGGTCAAGGACGGCGTGAACGCCTGGGTCGCCGACCAGGAGGCGGCCGGCGTGTCCGCCGCCGCCATCAAGGCGGACCTCGCGCAGTACGACCAGTGGGACCGCTACGACTACGACGGCGACGGCAACTTCAACGAGCCCGACGGCTACATCGACCACTTCCAGATCGTGCACGCCGGCGAGGACGAGTCCGCGGGCGGCGGCGCCCAGGGCACCGACGCGATCTGGGCGCACCGCTGGTACGCCTTCGGCACCGACGCCGGCGCCACCGGCCCGGCCGGCAACAAGTTGGGCGGCACCCAGGTCGGCGACACCGGCATCTGGGTCGGCGACTACACCATGCAGCCGGAGAACGGCGGACTCGGCGTCTACGCCCACGAGTACGGCCACGACCTCGGCCTCCCGGACGAGTACGACACCAACGGCGGCGAGAACTCCACCGGTTTCTGGACCCTGATGTCCTCCGGCTCCTGGCTGGGCACCGGCAAGGAGGCCATCGGCGACCTGCCCGGTGACATGAATGCCTGGGACAAGCTGCAGCTCGGCTGGCTCAACTACGACGTGGCCAAGGCCGGCGCGAAGTCGAGCCACAAGCTGGGCGTCGCCGAGTACAACACGGAGAACAAGCAGGCCACGGTGGCCACCCTGCCCGACAAGGCGGTCACCACCACCGTCGTGTCTCCCGCCCAGGGCTCGACCCAGTGGTGGAGCGGCAGCGGCGACAACCTCAAGAACACGCTGACCCGTGACGTCGACCTCACCGGCAAGTCGTCGGCCACGCTGAGCCTCGACGGCTGGTACGACATCGAGTCGGGCTACGACTACCTCTACGCCGAGGTGTCCACCGACGGCGGCGCCAACTGGACCGCCCTCGACGGCACGGTGAACGGCGCGGCCATCCCGCGCGACGGCAGCGACAAGCCGGCGCTCACCGGTTCGGTCGACGCCTACACCAAGCTGTCGTACCCGCTGAACGCGTACGCGGGCCAGAAGATCCAGCTCCGCTTCCGCTACCAGACCGACGGCGGGGTCGCCCTCAAGGGCTTCGCGGCCGACGAGATCACCCTGACCGCGGACGGTTCGACGGTCTTCGCCGACAACGCGGAGTCCGCGGACGCGGCGTGGACCGCCTCCGGCTTCTCCCGCATCGGCGCGTCCTTCACCAAGGACTACGCGCAGTACTACATCGCGGAGAACCGCCAGTACGTGTCGTACGACACGACCCTCAAGACCGGCCCGTACAACTTCGGCTTCTCGACGACCCGTCCGGACTGGGTGGAGCACTACCCGTACCAGAACGGTCTGTTGATCTGGAAGTGGGACACCTCCGAGGCGGACAACAACACCAGCGTCCACCCCGGCACCGGTCTGATCCTCCCGATCGACTCGCACCCGACGGCGCTGAAGTGGTCCGACGGCACGCTGATGCGCAACCGCATCCAGGCCTACGACTCGCCGTTCAGCCTCTACGCCACGGACGGCATCGTCCTCCACAAGGCGGACGTGGCGACGAAGATCAGGCAGTCCTCCGGGGTGTCGGTCTTCAACGACCACAAGAGCGACTACTACGACGCCTCGAACCCGGCCGGCGGCGTCAAGATCACTGACACCAACACGAAGATCAACATCGTGACGGAGGCCCGGGACGGCTCGACGATCACCCTCCAGGTCGGCCCCGCGGTGAAGTAATCCGCATCATTGCAGGTCAGACACGTATCGGCGGTGACCCCTTGGCGGGTCGCCGCCGGTCGTGCTTAGGTGCGTCCTGTGGCTTTCTTATTGACACCGACGCACACGGGGGTGTGACCGTATGACCGCAGGAGGGTTCTGCAAGCTGCCGAACGGCAGGGTGATCGTGGCGCTGAACCTGCCCAGCCCGACCACCGCGGACGGCTCGTCGGCCGTCCGTGTGCTGGTCCACGCACAGAACCGCGCCCGGGCCCTGACGAGGCTGCGCAACCTCGGCATGCGAGCGGTCTACCTGCGGGGCAACGCCGCCCCGCCCACCCCCGACGAGATCACCGCCGTCCTCCACCACCCCGACGGCCTCATATGGCGAACGGCCCCTGACAACGGTGTCACCCCCCTGGAACTCTGGAGACCCATCCGCTCCCTCCTCCGAAGACCAACAGCAGCCTGACCCCCCCTCGACACCGGCCAGACCCAACGGCGCGACCGGCCCCCGTCGACCCGCGGGTGCCCACCGGCCGGTCCGGCACCGCCGGATTCCGCCGTCGTGGCAGAGCGCCGTCGCGGCGGGAAAGGGGGGCGGCCGGGGTGGGGAGGAGCAGTTCCCAGGGGTGCGGGGCTTTCCGGTGCCGGGCAGGAACCCCACCCAGGTGCGCGAGTCTCTCCAGCATCGGGGAGGGCAGCCCACCCAGGTGCGCGAGTCTCATTAGCATCGGGCAGGGCAGCCCACCCAGGTGCGCGAGTCTCTCCAGCGTGGGGCAGGGCAGCCCGCCCAGGGGCGCGGGGAACTGCGCGATCAGCCACCGTCGACCCGCAGATGCCCACCGGCCGGTCCGGCGCCGCCGGATTTCGCCGCCGTGGCGGGAAAGGCCGGCGTGGGGACGCGGTTCCGGTGGCTCAGACCACTGGCTTGCCTGTGAGGTCGACGCCTGCTTTGCGGAGGTCTTCCAGGGCTCGTTCCGTCGTTGCCTCGGCCACGCCTGCCGTGAGGTCGAGGAGGACCTGGGTGCGGAAGCCCTCTTTCGCGGCGTCCAGGGCGGTAGCCCTTACGCAGTGGTCGGTGGCGATGCCGACCACGTCCACCTCGTCGATCTTGCGGGCCCGCAGCCACTCCGCCAGCGTGACCCCGTTCTCGTCGACGCCCTCGAAGCCGCTGTAGGCCGCGGAGTACGCCCCCTTGCTGAACACGGCGTCCACCGCCCCCGAGGCGACCGCGGGGGCGAAGTTCGGATGGAAGCCCACGCCCTCCGTGCCGGCGACACAGTGCGCCGGCCAGCTGTGCACGTAGTCGGGGTTGTCGGCGAAGTGGCCGCCCGGCGCGATGTGGTGGTCGCGGGTCGCCACCACGTGGCGGTAGCCGGCCGGCGCCTGCCCGATCAGCTCGGTGATCGCGGCGGCCACATCGGCGCCCCCTGCCACCGCGAGGCTTCCCCCCTCGCAGAAGTCGTTCTGCACATCGACGACGATCAAGGCGCGGCGCATGGTAGGTGTCCTTCGCTTTCGATAGCGGGTCCGTCGACGGGGGAGACGCGGATGGAAGGGGTGCGGGCCCGGCCTGAACCTCCGAGCGTAGAGACTTACGGGGGCGTAGGGGAGGGGGCCTGGCAGGGCGCGTACGCGGGCACCCGCTCTAGCTACCCGAGCGCCCCTGCACGTACTCCGTCGGAATGACCGGTTCCCCGCGCGAGAGCTGCGTCGCGGAGAGCGGCAGGTTCGCCCGGGCCGCCGCGTGCCGGGCCCGGGCCGCGTCCAGGGGTTCGCGGGCGACGACCTGGCCGGACTTCACCAGTTCGACCAGGAGCTGCCGGTCGACCAGCTCGGCCGGGACCTCGCCGGTGCCGACCACCTCGGCCTCCGCCACCCCGTCGGCGTCCAGCCGCCGCGCCGCCCACTTGCGCCCCCCGACGGACGTCTTGCCGCCGGTCGACTTCTTGGCGACCGGCACCAGCGGCGCCTCGGGGTCGGCGGACTCGGCGCGCGCGACCAGCTTGTAGACCATGGAGCAGGTGGGGTGCCCGGAACCGGTGACCAGCTGGGTGCCGACCCCGTACGCGTCCACGGGCGCGGCGGCCAGCGAGGCGATGGCGTACTCGTCGAGGTCGGAGGTCACGGTGATCTTCGTGCGCGTCGCGCCCAGCTCGTCCAGCTGCCGGCGCACCTGGTGGGCGACCAGCAGCAGGTCGCCGGAGTCGATGCGGACGGCGCCCAGCTCGGGCCCGGCCACCTCCACGGCCGTACGGACCGCCTCGGCGACGTCGTAGGTGTCGACCAGCAGGGTGGTGCCCCGGCCCAGCGAGTCGACCTGGGCCCGGAAGGCGTCCCGCTCGTGGTCGTGGAGCAGGGTGAAGGCGTGGGCGCTCGTCCCCACCGTCGGGATGCCGTAGCGGAAGCCGGCGGCGAGGTCGGAGGTGGTGGCGAAGCCGCCGACGTAGGCGGCGCGGGAGGCGGCGACGGCGGCCAGCTCGTGGGTGCGGCGGGCGCCCATCTCGATCAGCGGGCGGTCCCCGGCGGCCGAGGACATCCGGGAGGCGGCGGCCGCGATCGCGGAGTCGTGGTTGAGGATGGAGAGGATCACCGTCTCCAGGAGCACGCACTCGGCGAAGGAGCCCTCCACCCGCATGATCGGCGAGCCCGGGAAGTAGACCTCGCCCTCCGGGTAGCCCCAGATGTCGCCGCTGAAGCGGTAGCCGGCGAGCCACTCCAGGGTCGGCCCGTCGACGATGTTCCGCTCCGCCAGGAAGTCGAGGACGTCCGTGTCGAAACGGAAGTTCTCGACCGCGTCCAGGACGCGCCCGGTGCCCGCCACGACGCCGTAGCGGCGCCCCTCCGGCAGCCGCCGGGTGAAGACCTCGAAGACGCTGCGCCGCTCGGCCGTACCCGCCTTCAGGGCGGCCTGCAGCATCGTCAGCTCGTACTGGTCCGTGAAGAGCGCCGTCGACGGGACGTCCACCGGCAGCCCAAGGTCCGCAGTGTTCATGGCGACAGATGCTACACCCCTTCGCGTCAGTGTGACGATTTGTGGGGCCCGTGGCAGCATGGGGCTTGTGACGTCACCCGCTCCCGTAGAGATCGAACGCACCGAGTCGGCGGAGGAGGCCTTCGCCGTCCCCGAGCCCGACGTCCCGTGGATCACGCTCGTGCACAACGATCCCGTCAACCTCATGAGCTACGTGACGTATGTCTTCCAGACGTACTTCGGCTATCCCAAGGACAAGGCCACCAAGCTCATGCTGGACGTCCACCACAAGGGCCGGGCGGTCGTCTCCAGCGGCACCCGCGAGGAGATGGAGCGCGACGTACAGGCGATGCACGGCTACGGCCTGTGGGCCACCCTCCAGCAGGACCGGAAGTAGCCACCCCACCCGACCGGCCCCGATCAAGCTCCGGAAGCAGCGAATCCCCTCCATGCCAGGAATCTTCGAACCGCTCCCCGGCGGCGGCGCGGCCGTCGCCCTCGACGACGTCGAGATCTCCATCATCCGGTCGCTGGCCGTCCAGCTCCTGGAGCTCATCGGCCCCGGCCCCGCCGAGGACGCCCCCGACGACCCGCTCGCCGAGCTGTTCGCCGAGGGCCCGAGCGAGGCGCCCGCCGACCCCGTGCTGCGCCGGCTCTTCCCGGACGCCTACAGCGACCCCGAGCGGCTCCCGCAGTCCCCGGAGGAGGCCGAGGAGCGGCAGGCGCACTCCGCCGAGTTCCGCCGCTACACCGAGAACGACCTCAGGGCCGGCAAGCGGGAGAACGCCCTCGCGGTGATCCGCACCCTCGACGGCCTCGCCCCGGGGGAGAAGGGCGACGCGGTCCTCAAGCTGGCGCCGGGGGAGTCCCGGCAGTGGCTCGGCGCCCTCACCGACCTGCGCCTCGCGATCGGCTGCCGCCTCGACATCACCGACGAGGACGACACCGACCTCCTCTACGGGCTCCCGGACGAGGACCCGCGCAAGCCGATGGTGATGGCGTACCTGTGGCTCGGCGGCCTCCAGGAGACCCTGGTCACGACCCTTATGCCGTAGTCCGTCCCGATTACGTCCCGGCGTCGCGTTCGCTCAGAGGACGCTCAAATCCGGATAACGATCCCGTCACCGTTGCGGCCTGTTATGTCCGTTTCGGCAGCGTTCTGTCCACTTCTTCCAGTGGTGTGCGCCACAATCCCTCTCGACGGAACCCGGTGATCAATGTTGCGGCCGTGATAAATCTTCACGACCGCCCGGCGAGCACCACCCACGTGCACGCCGGGTGCGCCACCGAACCGGCCACCACCGGTCAGGCACCGCTCCAGCAATCCGGGGGGATCGAAACCCGATCCGTGGCCGACGAGAGGCCCGGGTCGGCATGGAGAAAGGCGCACACCACACATGACCTCCGCTCAGGTCGACACGTCGGAGCAGTCCTCCGAAGCCTCCGAAGAGGGGTACGAGCGCGGGCTCGGCAGCCGCCAGGTCCAGATGATCGCCATCGGCGGCGCCATCGGCGTCGGGCTCTTCCTGGGCGCCGGGGCGAACATCGCAAAGGCCGGCCCCAGCCTCATCCTGATGTACGCCCTCGCCGGCGGCATCATCTTCTTCATCATGCGGGCCCTCGGCGAACTCCTGCTCTACCGCCCGGTCTCCGGCTCCTTCGCCGAGTACTCCCGCGAGTTCCTCGGCCCGTTCTTCGGCTACTTCACCGGCTGGACGTACTGGCTGATGTGGGTCGTCACCGGCATGGCCGAGCTGACGGCCGCCGCGATCTACGTGAACTACTGGTTCCCGCAGGTCCCGCAGTGGGTGACGGCCCTGGTCTTCCTGGTGGTCCTCTTCGGGGTCAACCTGATCTCCGTGAAGGTCTTCGGAGAGCTGGAGTTCTGGTTCTCCATGGTCAAGGTCACCGCCCTGATCGGCATGATCGTGATCGGTCTCGGCGTCCTCACCTTCGGCTTCAGCGCCGCCGGTGACACCGCGTCGGTCGCGAACCTCTACCAGTTCGACGGCTTCTTCCCCAAGGGCGTCGGCTCCTCCCTGATGACCCTTCAGGGCGTCATGTTCGCCTACCTCGCGGTCGAGCTGGTCGGCGTCACCGCCGGCGAGTCGGAGAACCCGGAGAAGACCCTCCCCAGGGCGATCAACACCCTCCCCTGGCGCATCGCCCTCTTCTACGTCGGCGCGCTCACCGTCATCCTCTGCGTCGTGAAGTGGACGGAGTTCGCCCCGGGCGTCTCCCCGTTCGTGGCCGCCTTCGCGAAGATCGGCATCCCGGCCGGCGCCGGCATCGTCAACTTCGTCGTGCTGACCGCCGCGCTGTCCTCCTGCAACTCCGGCATGTACTCCACGGGCCGCATGCTGCGGAACCTGGCCGACAGCGGCGAGGCCCCGGCCGCGTTCCGCAAGCTGTCCGCGTCGAAGACCCCGGCGTTCGGCATCACCGTCTCGGTCCTCTTCATGGGCATCGGCGTGGTCCTCAACTACGTCGTCCCGGAGAAGGCGTTCGGTTACGTCACCTCCGTCGCCACCGCGGCCGGCATCTGGACCTGGCTGATGATCCTGATCAGCCACGTCCTCTACCGACGCGCGGTCGACGCGGGCCGCCTGCCGGCCTCCGCCTTCCCTGCACCGGGCGGCGCGAAGTGCAGCTGGATCGCCATCGCCTTCCTCCTCTTCGTCACCTGCCTGATCGCGTACGACGCCGACTCCCGCGTCTGCCTCTACGTGATGGCCGGCTGGGCCGCCGCGCTCGGTGTCGGCTGGCTGGTGCTGAAGAAGCGCAACCCCGAGGTCGCCGAGCGCCGTGAGCCGGCGCCGCTGGAGAAAGTGAACTGACCACCCCTCCGGGACGCCCGCCGCGGGGAGCACTCGTGGCGCCCCCTGCGGCAGCCGCTCAGGGCGTCCGGCATTCGGGCCGTCCCGTACCAGCCTTCGGTACGGGACGGCCCCTTGCTTATCCTGGCGACCATGCTGACCATCACCCAGGCCCTCGTCGACCAGATCGTCGCCCACGCGCGCACGGACCACCCCGACGAGGCGTGCGGCGTCGTCGCCGGGCCGGCCGGCTCCGACCGCCCCGAACGCTTCATCCCCATGCTGAACGCGGCGATGTCCCCCACGTTCTACGAGTTCGACTCCGGCGACCTCTTGAAGCTCTACCGGGAGATGGACGACCGCGACGAGGAGCCGGTGGTCGTCTACCACTCCCACACGGCGACGGAGGCGTACCCCTCCCGCACCGACATCAGCTACGCCAACGAGCCCGGCGCCCACTACGTCCTCGTCTCCACTGCCGACACCGACGGCCTCGGCGACTTCCAGTTCCGCTCCTACCGCATCGTCGAGGGCGAGGTGACAGAGGAAGAGGTGAGGATCGTCGAGTCGTACTGACCCCCACCCAGCCGCCACCGGCACTTTCGCCACCCTCTCCACCGCGACGGCGGTTCCCGGCGGTGCCGGCCCGGCCGGCGGCCATCTGCGGGCCGACGGTGCCGAACCCGCCGGTGGTCCCCTGCAGGCCGACGGAGCCGAACCCGCCGGTGGTCCCCTGCGGGCCGGTGGGGGCTGGCCGCGCAGTTCCCCGCGCCCCTGGGTGGGGCGCCCGGCCCGGGGATGATCCGTCCCCTCTTCTTCGCCGCTCACCAGAATCTTTCTCCGCCGCGACGGCGCCCAGCCGCGACGGCGGTTCCCGGCGGTGCCGTACCTGCCGGTGGGTATCTGCGGGCCGGTGGGGGTTGGCCGCGCAGTTCCCCGCGCCCCTGGGTGGGCTGCCCGGCCCGGGGATGGCCCGTCCCCTCTTCTTCGCCGCTCACCAGAATCTTTCTCCGCCGCGACGGCGCCCAGCCGCGACGGCGGATCCCGACGGTGCCGAACCCGCCGGGACCCGTGGGCCGGTGGGGGCTGTCTCAGGGTTCGGTCAGAATGCGTCCGGTGGGTGGAATCACACTCCGGGACCGGGGTCGGGAATCGATACGATGACCGCATGGTTCTGAACGACGTGAGCGACAAGGCGCCGGGCATGCTGCTCGTGGCCCGGCTGCACGTCGACCTGTGCAGGCTGAACAGCGCCATCTGTTGACGTTCCCTGCCGCCGTACGGCCGTGAGCCGCGGCGTGCCGCTGCGCGCCCACCCACCCAGACTTTCCGACAGGAGCCCTGAGCCATGGCCATCGAGGTCCGCATCCCGACCATCCTCCGCCAGTACACCGACGGTCAGAAGGCGGTGGAGGGCAGCGGTGACACCCTCGCCGACCTCTTCAACGACCTCGAGACCCGGCACCCGGGCATCCACGCCCGCATCGTCGACGACGGCAAGCTGCGCCGCTTCGTGAACGTGTACCTGAACGACGAGGACGTCCGTTTCGTCGACGGCATCAACACCAAGCTCAGCGACGGCGACACCGTGACGATCCTGCCGGCGGTCGCCGGCGGCATGGCCTGAGATCGGCATGCGCTACGACTCCCCGTTGGCCGCGGTCGGCAACACCCCCCTGGTGCGCCTGCCGCGGCTCTCGCCGTCCGCCGAGGTCCGGATCTGGGCCAAGCTGGAGGACCGCAACCCGACCGGCTCGGTCAAGGACCGTCCCGCCCTGCACATGATCGAGCAGGCGGAGAAGGACGGCCGGCTCACCCCGGGCTGCACCATCCTGGAGCCGACGTCGGGCAACACCGGCATCTCGCTGGCGATGGCCGCCAAGCTCAAGGGCTACCGCATGGTCTGCGTGATGCCCGAGAACACCTCGCAGGAGCGGCGCGACCTGCTGGGGATGTGGGGCGCGGAGATCATCTCCAGCCCGGCCGCGGGCGGTTCCAACACCGCCGTGCGGGTCGCGAAGGAACTGTCCGCCGAGCATCCCGACTGGGTGATGCTCTACCAGTACGGCAACCCGGACAACGCGGGCGCGCACTATGCGACGACCGGTCCGGAGATCCTCGCCGACCTGCCGTCCGTGACGCACTTCGTCGCGGGGCTCGGGACCACCGGCACGCTGATGGGTGTCGGCCGGTACCTGCGCGAGCACAGGCCCGACGTCAAGATCGTCGCCGCCGAACCGCGGTACGACGACCTGGTCTACGGGCTCAGGAACCTCGACGAGGGCTTCGTACCCGAGCTGTACGACGCCTCCGTGCTGACCACCCGGTACTCCGTGGGCTCCGCGGACGCGGTCACCCGGACCCGGGACCTCCTCCAGCAGGAGGGCATCTTCGCGGGCATCTCCACCGGCGCCGCGCTGCACGCCGCGATCGGCGTCGGGAAGAAGGCCGTACAGGCCGGCGAGAGCGCGGACATCGTGTTCGTCGTCGCCGACGGCGGCTGGAAGTACCTGTCTACGGGCGTGTACACCGCCGCCACGACCGAGGAAGCCATCGAGACCCTCCAGGGTCAGCTCTGGGCATAGCGCTCATCATGTACGCGCCAACCCCCCTCTATGAGGGGGCTAAGCGCTGCCTATGGCGTAGCAAAGATCTTCGCCGGGGGGAACCGGTCCCGGGCGAACCCGGCTAGGTTCCTCACCGTCCTGTCATGCCACGCTCATCGGCATCCCAGGGTGTTCTAAGTGTCATGCTCATGACCGCGCACTCTGCCGCCGCTACGCGCGTCACGGGCCTGCCTTGTAACCCCACCGATGGAGGCAGTACCCCCATGCGTGAATCACGACGGAGCCTGCGAAGACTTCTGGCCTTCGCGTTCCCCGCCCTCGCCCTCACCGTCTCCGGATTCGTCGCGGCACCGGCCGCACAGGCACAGGCACACGCCACCTCCCCCCGGGCCACCGCCCCGGCCTCCCGGGCTGCCCAGAACGCCAAGGCCCTGACCGACCCCGCCCGACGCGCCGTGCACGGCACCGGCAAGGCCGGGCAGAAGGTGCCCACCAAGCACCTGTGCGCCGCCGTGTCCAAGCCCGGTGAGGTCAGCTGCTTCGCGCAGCGCCGCACCGACATCAAGCAGCAGCTGGGCTCCGCTCTCGCCGCCGCCCCCTCCGGCCTGAGCCCGTCCAACCTGCACAGCGCCTACAACCTGCCCTCGACAGGCGGCTCCGGCCTGACCGTCGCCGTGGTCGACGCGTACAACGACCCGAACGCGGCCTCGGACCTCGCCACCTACCGCTCGCAGTACGGCCTGTCGGCGTGCACCGTCGCCAACGGCTGCTTCAAGCAGGTCAGCCAGACCGGTTCGACGACCTCGCTGCCCACGAACGACTCCGGCTGGGCCGGCGAGGAAGCGCTCGACATCGACATGGTCAGCGCCGTCTGCCCGAACTGCAACATCATCCTCGTCGAGGCCAACTCCGCCACCGACTCCGACCTCGGCACCGCCGAGAACGAGGCCGTCGCGCTCGGCGCCAAGTTCGTCTCCAACAGCTGGGGCGGCTCCGAGTCCTCCTCCCAGACCAGCGAGGACACCTCCTACTTCAAGCACCCGGGTGTCGCGATCACCGTCTCCGCGGGCGACTCCGGCTACGGCGCCGAGTACCCGGCGACCTCCCAGTACGTGACCGCCGTCGGCGGCACCGCGCTCTCCACCTCGTCCAACTCCCGTGGCTGGACCGAGTCCGTGTGGAAGACCAGCTCCACCGAGGGCACCGGCTCCGGCTGCTCCGCCTACGACGCGAAGCCGAGCTGGCAGACCGACACCGGCTGCACCAAGCGCATGGAGTCCGACGTCTCCGCGGTCGCCGACCCGGCCACCGGCGTGGCGGTCTACGACACCTACGGCGGCTCCGGCTGGGCGGTCTACGGCGGCACCAGCGCCTCCTCGCCGATCATCGCCGGCGTCTACGCCCTCGCGGGCACCCCGGGCTCCGGCGACTACCCGGCGAAGTACCCGTACTCCCACACCGGCAACCTGTACGACGTCACCAGCGGCAACAACGGCTCCTGCTCGACGTCGTACTTCTGCACCGCCCGCACCGGCTACGACGGACCGACCGGCTGGGGCACCCCGAACGGCACCGCCGCCTTCACCTCCGGCACCAGCACGGGCAACACGGTGACCGTCACCAACCCCGGCAGCCAGTCCACCGTCACCGGCAGCTCGGTCAGCCTTCAGATCTCGGCCTCGGACAGCGCGGGCGCGGCCCTCACCTACAGCGCCTCCGGCCTGCCCACCGGCCTGTCCATCTCCAGCTCCACCGGTCTGATCTCCGGCACGGCGTCCACCGCGGGCACCTACAGCACCACCGTCACCGCGACCGACTCCACCGGCGCCTCCGGCTCGGCCTCCTTCACCTGGACCGTCAGCACCGGCGGCGGGGGCACCTGCACCTCGACCCAGCTGCTCGGCAACCCGGGCTTCGAGTCGGGCGACACCACCTGGACCGCGTCCAGCGGTGTCATCACCAACGACAGCGGCGAGGCGGCCCACGCGGGCTCGTACAAGGCCTGGCTCGACGGCTACGGCTCCTCGCACACCGACACGCTCTCCCAGTCGGTGACGATCCCCGCCGCCTGCACCAACACCACCTTCACCTTCTACCTGCACGTCGACACGGCCGAGACCACCACCAGCACCCAGTACGACAAGCTGACGGTCACCGCCGGTTCGACCACCCTGGCCACGTACTCCAACCTCAACAAGTCCTCCGGGTACGTGCAGAAGTCCTTCAGCCTCGGGTCGTACGCGGGCTCGACCGTCACCCTGAAGTTCAGCGGTGTCGAGGACTCCTCGCTCCAGACCAGCTTCGTCGTCGACGACACCGCCGTCACGACCGGCTGACCCCGCCCGTGAGCTGATCCGGTGAACTGAACCGATCCCGTACCCGGAAGCCGTCCGGGTGCGGGATCCGTATGACAGCCGGGTACGTCATATCGGCACCAAGGGTCCGTTCCCCGACGGAAAGGCGGACACCCCATGCGCCGTACGACGTTCCACCGCACGTCGCTCGCCGCGGCGAGCCTGCTCCTGCTGGCGGCCTGCGGCTCGCAGAGCGGGAGCGGGAACAACGCGGACAAGGGCGGCGGCACGGTGTCCACCGCGCCGAGCGCGTCCTCGTCCGGGGTCGCCACCCGCTGCGTCAGCGTCGGCGAGCTCACCGCGGCGGACAACGGCAGCACCTACTGCATGACGGTCGGCGGACAGCTCCGGCTCAGCCTCGACGGCACCCGGCAGCGCCCCTGGAAGGCCGTCACCGCCAGCGGCTCCGCGCTGCGCGCCGCCAACGCCGGGATCGTGCTCCAGCCGGGCGACGCCTCCGCCGCCTACGAGGCCGTCGCCCCCGGCACCGTCACCCTCTCCTCCACCCGCCCCCTGTGCGCCCAGCCCACTGCGCCCGGCGGGGTCTCCTGCAAGGGCATCCAGGAGTGGCGGGTCACCGTGAAGGTGAACTGACCGGCCCTACGCGAGGTGTCGCACCTGGTCCCACAGCACCGGGTCGACCACGCCCACCCGGCGCCGGAACTCCCACACCGCGATCTCGCGGAGCTCGTCCGTCTCCAGGAAGCTCGGCCGGCCCTGGGCGTCCCCGACCGAACCCGGCGGCAGCGGGATCACCCCGGCCCGCTCGTCGTGGTACTTGCTGGTGATCTTCGCGACCGTCGCCCGGTTGCCGTGCACGGCCAGCACCAGGCAGGGCCGGTCCTTGGCGCCGGGGCCGTCCTCGTAGGGCACGTTGACCCACCAGATGTCCCCCGGGTGGGGGCGCCCGGTCTGCGTGCGCGTGGAGCGCGGGTGTCCCGGCGGGCGGGTGCGGTGCCCGCGCGGGCGGTGGCCTCTGCCCCAGCCGTCGACGAGCGTGGCGACCAGCGCCAGCAGGACGACCGCCGCGAGGGCGAGCCACCATGACGTGTCCATACGACGACGTTACCGGCGCGAGATAATCAATGCGCGCCCTTGCGCGATCCTCATGCGCCCCCGGTCCAGCCGAACCGGTGACACCACAGGTGAGTTCGCCCACAACGGCCCCTGGCAGAGGAGCGACCGGCTCTTTTGCGCCTTACGCTCGACGGACCGCACGACCCCCGTCATGCCCTTTTTCCCGACCCGGTTTCCCAGCGCATCTGGGTTTCCGCCAACGGAGGTTTCTGCTTCATGAAGCTCACCGTCGTCGGCTGCTCGGGGTCGTTCCCGTCCGCGGAATCGGCCTGCTCGAGCTACCTCGTAGAGGCCGACGGCTTCCGGCTGCTCCTCGACATGGGCAACGGCGCCCTGGGCGAGCTGCAGCGCCACTGCGGTCTCTACGACCTCGACGCGATCTTCCTGAGCCATCTGCACGCCGACCACTGCATCGACATGTGCGCCTACTTCGTGGCGCGCTACTACCGCCACGACGGCGGCCCGTGCCCCCCGATCCCGGTCTACGGCCCCGAGGGCACCGAGCACCGCCTCACCACCGCCTACGCCGACACCCCCACCGCCTCCTCGATGAGCGAGGTCTTCGACTTCCACACGGTCAAGCCGTCCACGTTCGAAGTCGGCCCCTTCACGGTCCACACCGAGCGGGTCCGGCACCCCGTGGAGGCGTACGGCATCCGCGTCGAGCACGCCGGGAAGTCCCTGACGTACTCCGGCGACACCGGCGTCTCGCCGGCGCTGGAGGACCTGGCCCGGGACACCGACCTGTTCCTGTGCGAGGCCGCCTTCACGCACGGCAAGGAGGACATCCCGGACCTGCACCTCAACGGCCGCGAGGCCGGTGAGACCGCGGCCCGCGCCGGCGCCCGCCGCCTGGTCCTCACCCACATCCCGCCGTGGACCGACCCCGCCGTCAACCTCGCCCACGCCCGCGAGGCGTTCGACGGGCCGGTGGATCTCGCGGTACCGCGCGCGACGTACGAGATCTGACACGTGTACGGCGTTCGGGGCCGTACGAGAAGAAGGCGCCCGTACGACGAGAAGGCGCCCGTACGACGAGAAGGCCCCCGCCGCGGCGGGGGCCTTCGTCATGGGTGCTGCCGGAGGTGTCTCAGGCCTTCGTGAGGTCCTCGACCTCCTCCTCGGGCTCGCGGCCCGGGGTGGGGAGGTTGAAGCGGACGATGGCGAAGCGGAAGACGAAGTAGTAGATCGCTCCGAACACCAGGCCGATCGGAATGATCAGCCAGGGCTTGGTCGCCAGGTTCCAGTTGAGTATGTAGTCGATGACACCCGCGGAGAAGGTGAAGCCCGCGTGCACCCCGAGCGCCCAGGTGATCGCCATGGACAGTGCGGTGAGCACGGCGTGGATCGCGTACAGCAGCGGCGCGATGAACATGAACGTGAACTCGATCGGCTCGGTCACGCCGGTCACGAAGGAGGTCAGCGCCATCGACAGCATCATGCCCATCACGGCGGCGCGGCGCTCGGGCCGGGCGGTGTGCGCGATGGCCAGGGCGGCGGCCGGGAGGCCGAACATCATGATGGGGAAGAAGCCGGACATGAACTGACCGGCCGTCGGGTCACCGGCGAAGAAGCGGGTGAGGTCACCGTGGACGATCGTGCCGGACGCGGTCTTGTAGTCACCGATCTGGAACCAGGAGACGGTGTTCACGAACTGGTGCATGCCGACCGGGATCAGCGCGCGGTTGATCAGACCGAACAGACCGGCACCGAGGGCACCGAGACCGGTGATCCACTTGCCGAAGTCGGAGATGCCGTCACCGATGGGCTTCCAGACCAGGCCGAAGAAGACACCCATGATCGTGCCGACGAAGGCCATGATGATCGGGACGAGCCGACGGCCGTTGAAGAAGCCGAGCCAGTCCACCAGCTTGGTCCGGTGGAAGCGCTGCCAGACCACCGCGCCGAGCAGACCCATCACCAGGCCGCCGAGCACACCGGGGTTGTTGTAGGTCGCGGCGACGTCGGCGCCCGCCTGGACCTTGGCGTCGGTGACGGGGAACGCCGTGAGGACGTTCTTGTAGACCAGGAAGCCGACCAGCGCGGCCAGTGCGGTGGAGCCGTCCGCCTTCTTGGCGAAGCCGATCGCGACACCGACGCAGAACAGCAGCGGCAGGTTGTCGAAGATCGCGCCACCCGCCGTGGCGAACACCGCCGTGACCTTGTCCGGCAGGTGCAGCTTGTCATGGATGTCCTGCTGGCCGAAGCGGAGCAGCAGGCCCGCCGCCGGCAGCACGGCGATGGGGAGCTGAAGGCTGCGGCCGATCTTCTGCAGGCCCTGGAAAAGACCGGATCCCCACTTCTTTGTGGGGGCCGCCGTCGCGGTGGCGGTTGTCATACTTCCTCCATCGGTGGTGGTCTACACCACTCAGTGGTGTAGACCTGTTGTACACGATGGGGGCGTTATAAGGAACCCGTCAATTCCGCAACCGGAGCGCTACGCGGCGTATGTCATTCGGCCACAGGCTGCTCAAGCCCCTGTGACGTCTTCCACCTCGTCCTCCGGTTCCCGGCCCGGGGTCTTCAGGTCGAACCGCGTGATCGCGAACCGGAAGATCACGTAGTAGACCGCCGCGAAGCACAGCCCGATCGGAATGATCGCCCACGGCCGCGTCGCCAGCTTCCAGTTGATGACGTAGTCGATGAGCCCCGCCGAGAAGCTGAACCCGTCGTGCACCCCCAGGCCCCACGTCGCCGCCATCGACACCCCCGTCAGCACCGCGTGCACCCCGTACAGCAGCGGCGCCACGAACATGAACGAGTACTCGAGCGGCTCCGTGATGCCCGTCACGAACGACGTCAGCGCCACCGACAGCATCAGACCGCCGATCTCCTTGCGCCGGTGCGGCCTCGCGCAGTGCGTGATCGCCAGCGCGGCGGCCGGCAGCGCGAACATCATGATCGGGAAGAACCCCGACGTGAACTGACCCGCGTCCGGATCACCCGCCAGGAACATGTTGATGTCACCGTGCACCGTCTGCCCGCCCGGCGGGGTGTAACTGCCGAACTGGAACCAGATCGGCACGTTCAGGAACTGGTGCAGCCCGACCACCAGCAACGCCCGGTTCGCAACCCCGAACACCCCCGCACCCCACGCCCCCGCCTCCCGCAGCCAGCGGCTGAAACTCTCCAGACCGTCACCGACCGGCGGCCAGACCCACAGACACAGCCCGGCGAACGCGATGGCCACGAACGACATGATGATCGGCACCAGCCGCCGCCCGTTGAAGAATCCCAGCCAGTCCACCAGTCGCGTCCGGTGGTACCGCGCCCAGAAGAACGCGGTCAGCAACCCCAGCGCGATCCCGCCGAACACCCCCGGATTCTGGAATGTGAACGCCGACACCGACCCGTCCCGCACCTGGCACCCGATCCCCGGCAGCGTCCTCGACCCGCCCGGGCAGTCCTCGGGGAACTGGTGCAGCACCCCGTAATAGACGAGGAAGCCGGCCACCGCCGCCAGTGCCGTCGAACCGTCCGCCTTCCGCGCCATCCCGATCGCGACCCCCACGCAGAACAGCAACGGCAGCCCGACCGAACCGTCGAGCAGCGCCCCGCCCGCCCCCTTCATCACCTTGGAGACCGCCGTCCAGCCCAGCCCCTGCGCGCCGAACACGTCGGGCTGGCCCAGCCGGTTCAGGATCCCCGCGGCCGGCAGCACCGCGATCGGCAGCTGAAGGCTGCGGCCCATCTTCTGCAGCCCCTGGAAGAGGGCGCTCCACCGCTCCCGCGCGGGAGGGGCCGCGCTGTCGGCGCTCTCGGCACTCACGGGCGCCTCCTCCGGGGTTTGTCGACCGCCCACCAGCTGGTGTAGACCAGTCGACAGACGGTTCCGCCGCGCTGCTCGCCATCATCCGGCACACGCGGTACGGCCGCTCGCAAAGATGGGCCAACTGTGGGTTACTGCGACAAAGCGGTTCGGATCAGGGAGAAGGAACATGGCCAGCAAGGCTGAGAAGATCGTCGCCGGCCTCGGCGGAATCGAGAACATCGACGAGATCGAAGGCTGCATCACCCGGCTGCGCACCGAGGTCCACGACGCCTCGCTGGTCGACGATGCCGCCCTCAAGGCCGCCGGCGCCCACGGCGTCGTCAAGATGGGCACCGCGATCCAGGTCGTCATCGGCACCGACGCCGACCCGATCGCCGCGGAGATCGAAGACATGATGTGAGCCTCCGGCTCACCGCGCAAAAGGGGCTCTTCCCACCTGGGGAAGAGCCCCTTCCCGCGCTCCGGATAGGCTCGTCGCCATGTCTCGAATCGACGGCCGCACCCCCGAACAACTCCGCCCGGTCACCATCGAACGCGGCTGGAGCAAGCACGCCGAGGGCTCCGTCCTCGTCTCCTTCGGCGACACCAAGGTCTTCTGCACCGCCTCCGTCACCGAAGGCGTCCCCCGCTGGCGCAAGGGCAGCGGCGAGGGCTGGGTCACCGCGGAGTACGCCATGCTCCCCCGCGCCACCAACACCCGCGGCGACCGCGAGTCCGTCAAGGGCAAGATCGGCGGGCGCACCCACGAGATCTCCCGCCTCATCGGCCGCTCCCTGCGCGCCGTCATCGACTACAAGGCCCTCGGCGAGAACACCGTCGTCCTCGACTGCGACGTCCTCCAGGCCGACGGCGGCACCCGCACCGCCGCGATCACCGGCGCCTACGTCGCCCTCGCCGACGCCGTCACCTGGGCGAAGGAACGCAAGCTCGTCAAGGCCGGCCGTCAGCCCCTCACCGGCACCGTCTCGGCCGTCTCGGTGGGCATCGTCGGCGGAGTACCCCTCCTCGACCTCTGCTACGAGGAGGACGTCAGGGCCGAGACCGACATGAACGTCGTCTGCACCGGCGACGGCCGCTTCGTCGAGGTCCAGGGCACCGCCGAGGCCGAACCCTTCGCCCGCGACGAACTCAACGCCCTCCTCGACCTCGCCGTCGCCGGCTGCACCGACCTCGCCGCGATCCAGCGGGCGGCGCTCGAAGAGGCACTCAAGAGGTAGCGGGACCCCCTGAAGTAAAGGGAAGGGAAAAACCCGAGGTACGAGAGGGCAACCCCGGCGGCCGACCCCGCGTCCCTATGAGTACGGGCGCACGGCACGTACAACCGTGCGCCCGGCCAGCCGTACCACGGGGAGGGAAACACCAGCATGGCCGCCAGTCGACGCCGAGGACGCCGTCGCGTCACCACCATCGCCGCCGTGGCCGCGGCCACCGCGCTCACCACCGCCTTCCTGGCCGGCTGCGACTCCGTCAACACCGCCCTGGACTGCGTGCGCACCGCCGACTCCATCGCCGACAGCGTCACCGCACTCCAGCAGGCCGTGGAGAACGCCGCGAACGACCCCACCCGCACCGACGCGGCCCTCGACTCCATCCAGCAGAACCTGAAGAAGATCGGCGACAAGACCGACGACGCCGACGTCAACAAGGCCGTCGACCACCTCCAGCAGGCCGTGGACAACGTCCGCACGGCCGTGAGGAACGGCGACTCCACCCCCGACGTCACCTCCGTCACCGACGCCGCCGGCGAACTCACCAAGGTCTGCACCCCGTAAGACGTCGCGCCCGCCCTTGCGATACTGCTGCGCATGACGACCCGCCTGATTCTCGCCACCCGCAACGCCGGAAAGATCACCGAACTCCGCGCCATCCTCGCCGAGGCGGGCCTGCCCCACGAGCTCGTCGGGGCCGAGGAGTACCCCGACATCCCCGACGTCAAGGAAACAGGCGTCACCTTCGCCGAGAACGCCCTCCTCAAGGCCCACGCCCTCGCCCAGGCCACCGGCCTCCCGGCCGTCGCCGACGACTCCGGCCTCTGCGTCGACGTCCTCAACGGCGCCCCCGGCATCTTCTCCGCCCGCTGGGCAGGCCGCCACGGCGACGACAAGGCCAACCTGGACCTCCTGCTGGCCCAGCTCGCGGACATCGCCGAGGAGCACAGGGGGGCCCACTTCGCCTGCGCGGCGGCCCTGGCCCTGCCCGACGGCACCGAACGCGTGGTCGAGGGCCAACTGCGCGGCACCCTCCGCCACGCCCCGTCCGGCACGAACGGCTTCGGCTACGACCCGATCCTCCAGCCGGAGGGGGACACCAGGACCTGCGCCGAACTGACCCCCGCCGAGAAGAACGCGATCAGCCACCGGGGGAAGGCGTTCCGGGCGCTGGTGCCGGTGGTGCGGGAGCTGTTGGGCTGAGAAATACAGGAGCGCGGCGCCCCTGGGGAGCCGCGCCCTGCAAGTGGGGCCGACGAGACTCGAACTCGCACTGTCCACTACCTAAAAGTGGTGCCTCCTGCCAAGTTGGGCTACGGCCCCACGTACACCCTACTGGTTCTCGGCGAGCGATTGCCGATTGCCTCCCCTGCACCAGGTGCTGGTGATCGCGTGGCAGTTGGGGCACAGCAACCGCAAGTTCTGCTGTCGGTCGTCGCTCCAGTCCCCGTTGATGTGGTCGACCTCCAGTGTCATTGGCTTCCCGAGCCATTCCGAACCCACACCGCATTCGGCGCACACGTCCGGCACGCCGACCTTCCGAAGGGCTCGGCGTAACAGCGCGGTCCTGGTGCGGCGCGTGCCGTCGTGCTTGACCAAGATGTCCTCGGGACGCCTGGCCTTGTCCGGCCGAGGCTTTCCCCGTTGATGCGCCTGCCCCAGAAAATGCGCCGTCGACAGTCCCTCTTCCGTGATCCACTGCCGCAGCAGCGCACGCTGTGTGCCGGTGTCAGGCCGCCGCAGCAGGCGTAGCGTCATTGCGATGGAAACCGACTCGGCCACAGCGGTCCGCAACTCTTCGGCCCCGGGCCCTCGCTGTCCGCCGGAATCGTGGAAGTGCGAGATGTCGATCCCGAAGTGGGCGAAGCGCTTGCGGAGGTAGCGGTCGAGTTTGTTGTAGGGCTCGTTGCCGAAGTAGGCGATGACCTCGTCGATGCTGGAGCACAGCCGGGCCGCCTCATCCAGCAGTTCACGGGTGTACCGCGCGGCGCTGCTCATGCCGCCCCACCCTGCGCGCGGCCTTTGCCCCGCCCTCGGTAGTTGTCCGTCACCGAATGGCAGTTGGGGCACAGCAACCGCAGGTTCTCGATGCGGTTGTCGCGCCAGTTGCCGTCGATGTGGTCGACCTCCAGCGGAAGCGGGTGACCTCGCCAGACTGCCTCGGTGCCGCACTGGGCGCAGCGCTCCGGCACCCCCATCGCCGTCATCGCCCACCTGAGCCGGTCGCTCGGGATGCGCCGAGTGCGGTCCTCCGATTGCTCGACGAGTAGGCCTTCAGGGGTCCGGGGACGCCACGGTTTGCCCTTCCGTGTGGGCAGCTGGAAATGCGACGTGTCGATCCCGTACGCCTTGATCCTCCGGCTGATGTGCGTGTGATGCCCGCCGACCACCTCCAACCCAAGCCTGCGCAACACCTCGCACATGTTCGTCGAAGCCGCCACTGCTCCCTCCAACACCTCCCGCGTCCACTTCACCCCCTCCCGCTCGAAGTGCGACACATCCACCCCCAGCTTTTTCATCCGTCCGAGCACGTACCGCCGCGTCGAACTCCCCGGATCCACCCCGAGCCTCCCCAGCGCCTCCGACAACGTCCGCGCCCCCCGAGCCGCCTCCTCCAGCCGCTCCCTGGTGTACGCACTGGCCCCCATCGAGCCCCCTCCGTTCCGGCCGCACGTTCGCAGCCCGTACGGAGTAACGAACCGGTTATCGGACAGTCACGCACGGAAGCCGGAAAAGAGAGAACGGCTCGCACCAGGGCACCCCGGTGCGAGCCGTCTGCGGCGGTGGGTCAGGTGGTGCTCAGATGCCCAGGTCCTTGATGATCTTGGCCACGTGGCCGGTGGCGCGGACGTTGTAGAGGGCCTTCTCCACCTTGCCTTCCTCGTCCACGATGATCGTGGAGCGGATGACGCCCAGGTAGGTCTTGCCGTAGTTCATCTTCTCGCCGAAGGCGCCGTACGCGTCGAGGACCTTCTTGTCGGGGTCGGCGAGGAGGGTGACCTTGAGGTTCTCCTTCTCGCGGAACTTGCCCAGCTTCTCCGGGGCGTCCGGGGAGATGCCCAGGACGTCGTAGCCGGCGTCGGCGAGGAGGGAGAGGTTGTCCGTGAAGTCACAGGCCTGCTTCGTGCAGCCTGGGGTGAGGGCCGCGGGGTAGAAGTAGACGATGACCTTGCGGCCCTTGTGGGCGGAGAGGGACACCTTGTTGCCGTCGGCGTCGGGGAGGGTGAAGTCGGGGGCTACGTCCCCGGGCTGGAGTCGCTCGCTCATCGGTCTAGCGTAACGGGGGGTCCTGGCCGTGCGGTGGCGGCGAGAGCTGACAGACTGTCCAGAACAGGCAGTACGGCAGACTTCGGAGGGCCTACGGTGGCGGAGACGTCGGACACCAGAACCCCGGCGCAGATCGAGGCGGACATCAAGCGCCGCCGCGAGGTGCTGGCCGAGACGCTGGACGAGATCGGGGTGCGGGTGCACCCGAAGACCATCGTCGGCGATGCGAAGGCCAAGGTCGCGGCCAACGTCGATCACACGCTCGGGAGGGCCTACGTCCAGGTCAACCGGGTCGTGAGCGAGGTGAAGGCCCAGTTCGTGGACGACGAGGGCGCGCCGCGCCTGGAGCGGGTGGTGCCGGTCGCGCTCGTCGCCGTGGGCGTGGTCGGGCTGCTGGTCTTCAGCGGTACCCGGCGGCGTAAGAGCTGATCAGAGGCAGGTAGGTTCACAGGCGTGAGCGCCAAGAGAGACGAGCAGAGCAGCCAGCACGACAAGCTGCCCATCCGGATGCTGCACGACCGGGTCCTGGTCAAGCAGGAGACCGGTGAGGGCGAGCGACGGTCCGGCGGGGGCATCCTGATCCCCGCCACGGCGGCCGTCGGGCGCCGGCTGGCCTGGGCCGAGGTGGTCGCGGTCGGGCAGAACGTGCGGACGGTGGAGCCCGGCGACCGGGTGCTGTACGACCCGGAGGACCGTGCCGAGGTCGAGGTGCGGGGGGTGGCGTACGTGCTGATGCGGGAGCGTGATCTGCACGCGGTGGCGGCCGACCGGTTCGAGGGCTCGGAGGACTCGACCGGCCTGTATCTCTGATTCTCTGATTCAGAGACCCAAAGGGGCCTGGTGGCTTTGGTCACCAGGCCCCTTTGTCGTTTCTTTGCTATGTTCGAAGGAGCCAGCCCGACGAGACGCGCCGTACCGGGACCGTGAAGGCAAAGACGACGCACCCCGTGCTCAGTGAAACGTCTCGGAGGTGCTCGTCATGGTTGCCTGGGTTCTGCTGGTCGTCGCCGGTCTGCTCGAGGTCGGGTGGTCGGCGGGGATGAAGTACACCGACGGGTTCACCCGGCTCGTGCCCAGTCTGTTCACCGGCGGCGGGATCGTCGCCAGCATGGTGCTGCTGTCGTATGCCGCGAAGACGCTCCCCATCGGTACCGCCTACGGCGTGTGGGTGGGGATCGGGGCGGCGGGGGCGGCGGTGTTCGGGATGGTGGTGCTGGGGGAGCCGGCCACCGCCGCCCGGATCTTCTTCGTGTGCCTGCTGCTGGTCGCCGTGGTGGGGCTCAAGGCGACCAGCGGTCATTGACCGGCCCTCAGCGGCCGGCGGTCACTGGACGAACCCGAACCCGCCCCCGTCGCCCGCCGTCGTGCCGTTGTTGGTGCCGCCCCCGTCGCCCGCCGTCGTCCCGGTACTGGTGCCGTCGGTCGTGGTCCCGGTCGAGGTGCCGGCGTCCGTTCCCGAGGTGGTCGTGCCGGAATTGGTTCCGGAGGTCGTCGTACCGGACGTGGTCGAGCCGTCGGTGGTGGCACCGCCGGTCGTGCCGCCGTCGGTGGTGCCGGCGGTCGTGGAGCCGTCCGTCGTGCCGCCGTTGTCCTGGCCTCCGTCGGTGGTGCCGCCGTTGTCCTGGTTCCCGCCGGTGGTGCCGCCGTTGTCCTGGCCGCCGGTGCCCGGGGTGGCCGTGCCCTGGGTGGGCGGGGCCACGGTCTCGGCGCCGGCCTGGAGCTCCAGGTCGAAGTCGGAGGCCGTGGTGCCCTTCAGGGCGTCCTTGGTGTACTGCGCCCAGATCTCGGTCGGGGCCCCGCCGCCGTTGATGCGCTCCAGCCCGAGCGCGCCGTAGAGCGACTTGTGGGCGGCCGTGACCGGGTCCTGCCCCATCACGGAGACGACGGTGGAGAGGTCGGGGGTGTAGCCCGCGAACCAGGCGGCGGTGTCCTCCTCGGCGGTGCCGGTCTTGCCGGCGGCCGGGCGGCCCGCGGCCTGGGCGGCGGTGGCGGTGCCGTTGTCGACCACGCTCTGCAGGATCGAGGTGGTGGTGTCGGCGGCCTGCCGGCTGACGGCCTGCTTGGTCGCCGACTCCGGCAGCTTGATCTCCTGCGTGCCGTCCCTGGTGACCTTGTCGACCATGGTGTACGTGCCGTGCTTGCCGTGGTTGGCGAGCGTGGCGTAGGCCTCCGCCATGTCGAGGACGCTGGCGGTGGCGGTGCCCAGGGCGATCGACGGGTACGGCTGGAGGTCCTTGGTGTCGGCCGGGATGCCCAGGCCGACGGCGGTCTGCTTGACCTTGGACGGGCCGACGTCGACCGCCATCTGCGCGTACACCGAGTTCACGGAGAGGTCGGTGGCCTTGCGGACGGTGATCTGGCCGTACGACTTCTCGTCCTCGTTCTCCGGTGCGTAGGCGCCGCCGGGCCAGCCCTGGACGGTGCGCTTGTTGGTGCCGTCGTAGTAGGTGTTCGGGGTGATGGGCTGCCCGGACTGGGTGGTGGAGCCGTTGTCGACGGCGGAGGCGAAGACGAACGGCTTGAAGGTGGAGCCGACCTGGAAGTCACCGCGGGTCGCGCCGTTGGTGTACTGCTTCACGTAGTCGATGCCGCCGTACATGGCGACGACCTGGCCGGTCTTCGGGTCGACGGAGGCGCCGCCGGCCCGCACGTAGTTGTCGACCTTGTTGTTCTTGCTCAGCTTCGACATCAGCTTGTCGTCGACCGCCTTGACGAAGGCGTTCTGCCGGCTCTTCTGCAGGGTCGTGGTGATGCGGTAGCCGCCGGCCTCCAGGGCGTCCGAGTCGACGATCTTGTTCTTGATCAGGTAGTCGTTGACCGCGTTGACGATGTAGCCGCGCTGCCCGGACATGCCGGTGGAGACGGTCTGCTGCTTGGGCATCGGGAACGTCATGCCGGCCCGCTTGGACTCGCTGAGCCAGCCCTTTTTGACCATGCCGTCCAGGACGTAGTTCCAGCGGGCGACCGCGGCCGCCTTGTTCTCGGGGTGGGCGACGACGTCGTATTCGCTCGGCGCGTTGACCAGCGCGGCGAGGTAGGCGGCGCGGCCCGGGTCGAGGTCGATGGCGTCCTTGCCGTAGTAGGCCTGGGCGGCGGCCTGGATGCCGTAGGCGTTGCGGCCGAAGTAGCTGGTGTTGAGGTAGCCCTCGAGGATCTGGTCCTTGGGCTCGCTGCGGTCCAGCTTGATCGAGATGAAGAACTCCTTCACCTTGCGGGTGACGGTCTGCTCCTGCGCGAGGTAGTAGTTCTTCACGTACTGCTGGGTGATGGTCGAGCCGGACTGGGTGCCCTTGCCGGTCGCGGTGTTCCAGGCGGCGCGCAGCATCGCCTTGGGGTCGACGGCGGACTCGGTGTAGAAGTCGCGGTCCTCGGCGGCGAGCACGGCGTGCTGGGCGTCCACGGAGACCTGGGAGAGGTCCACGTTCTCCCGGTTGACCTCGCCGTCGCGGGCGAGCTGGGAGCCGTCGGCGTACAGGTACACGTTGGACTGCTTGGTGGCGAACGTGTTGGCCGCCGGGATCTGCACCATCGAGTAGCCGAGGAAGAACAGGCCGATCACCAGCAGCACCCCGATGACGAAGGTGCCGAGCACCATCCGCCAGGTCGGGACGATCCGCCGCCATCCGGTCCGCTTGGGCCTCTTCATCTTGTTCCCGCCCCCCGTCGTCTGCACGCCGGCCACGGGCGGCTCGGCACCGGGCGGTTCCGCTCCGGCCGTTCCGGTCGCCCCGGCCGTCCCGGTCGGCGTGACCGGCGCGGCCGCGGCGACCGCCGCCGTCCTCGGCGGCCTGATCGCCGCGAGCTGCCGGGTCTGCGTGTCCTGCCCGCCTTGTGCGTTCTGCGTGCGCTGCCCGTCCGGTGTGCGCTGCCCGTCCCGTGCGCTCTGCGCGCTCTGTGGGTCCTGCGTGTTCCGGTCCTCGGCCGCAACGGGCGGTCGCGCCTTCGGCACCCTGACCGCGGCGAGCTGCCGGGTCTGCGTGTCCTCGGCCGCCGGCTTCCGCTCCGTTCCCGCCGGTCCGGGTGCCTCCGGCGTCTTCTCCTCGGCCGCCGCGGGCGGCTCCGGCTGCTTCGTCCCGGCCGTCGGCTGCGCCGGGGTCGGCTTCTCCTCGGCCGCGGCCGGCGGCTCCGTCGGGCCTCTGCCGCCCTGGTTCGGCTGTTGCGGCTGCGGCTCGTCGCTCATGTCGTGCACGGACTCCTGTTTCGCGTCGTACATTCGTTCCCGTACGACCTCGTACGCTTCTGCGCCCCCAGGTGAAGACTCTCGCACCGCGCGTTCCGTTCCCGGATTCCGGCACGCTTCGGTCACGGAAATTGCGTGGCCTGCGGTGTCGTCGGCGCAGTAGGCTCCTGCGCTTCGGTGTCGGGCGGTCCGGGAGGTCGGTTGGCGTGGGTGCGGGACGGTTGTACACGGCCGTCGCAGCGGGGGGTTTCCGACGGTACGCGACGTATCGGGCGGCCACCGCCGCCGGGGTCTTCACCAATACGGCCTTCGGGATCATCCTCGTCTACACGTACTTGGCGCTGTGGGACGAGAAACCGCACCTCGGAGGCTATGACCAGGCACAGGCGGTGACCTATGTGTGGCTCGGGCAGTGCCTGTACGCGACGCTCGCGATCCAGGGCGGGGGCGTGGAAAAAGACCTGATGGAGCGTATCCGCACCGGTGCGATCGCGATCGATCTGTACCGTCCGGCCGATCTTCAGATGTGGTGGCTGGCGACCGACCTGGGCCGCTCGCTGTTCCAGCTGCTGGGTCGCGGCGTGGTCCCCTTCCTGGTCGGCGCGGTGTTCTTCCCGATGGCGCTGCCCGCGGACGCCGGCACCTGGGCCGCCTTCCTGGTCGCGCTGCTGCTCGCGATGGTCGTCAGCTTCGGCATCCGCTACCTGGTCGCGCTGAGCGCGTTCTGGCTGATGGACGGCATGGGCGCCAACCAGGTGATGATGGTCGCGGGGATCTTCTTCTCGGGCATGACCCTGCCGCTGAACGTCTTCCCGGGCGCCCTGGGCGAGGTCGTGCGCGTGCTGCCCTGGGCGGCCCAGATCCAGATGCCGGCGGACGTGCTGATGGGCGAGACCGGGGTGGGGGAGGCGCTCGCCTTCCAGGCCGGATGGGCGGTGGCGCTGCTGGCGGCGGGGCGGCTGGTGCAGTCGGCGGCGACGCGGAGGGTGGTGGTGCAGGGTGGGTGAGCGTGCTCCGGGCAGGTGGCGCGGGGCGGGTGAACGGGTCCGGGAGGGGCTGCGGGCCTACCGGCTGATCGCCGGGATGTGGATCCGCTCCACGATGATCTACCGCACGTCCTTCGCCCTCACGATGACCGGGAACCTGCTGGTGACCGGGCTGGACCTCGTCACGATCCTGCTGATGTTCACACAGGTCCGCTCGCTCGGCGGCTGGTCGCTGCCCGAGGTCTGCTTCCTGTACGGCCTGTCCGCCACCGCGTTCGGCGTCGCCGACCTGGTGCTGGGCTCGATGGACGTGCTGGGCGCCCGGATCCGCGACGGCTCCTTCGACACCCTGCTGGTCCGGCCGGCCCCGGTGCTCGCGCAGATCGGCGCCGACCGTTTCGCGCTGCGCCGCCTCGGCCGGATCACCCAGGGCGGGGTGGCGCTGGGCTGGGCGCTGGTCTCCGTGGACGTCGCCTGGACACCGGCGAAGGTGCTGCTGGTCCCGCTGACACTGGCCGGCGGCGCGGCGATCTTCTGCGCGCTGTTCGTGGCGGGCGCGGCCTTCCAGTTCCTGGCGCAGGACGCGGCGGAGGTGCAGAACGCGTTCACGTACGGCGGTACGACGCTGCTCCAGTACCCGCCGACGGTGTTCGGGAAGGACTTCGTGCGCGGGGTGACGTTCATGCTGCCGCTGGCCTTCGTCAACTGGGTGCCGGCCGCGTACGTGCTGGGCCGGCCCTATCCGCTGGCGCTGCCGGCGTGGACGGTGTGGTCGACACCGCTGGTGGCGGCCGTGTGCTGCGCACTGGCGGGCGCGGCCTGGCGGGTGGGACTCAAGTCGTACCGAAGTACAGGGAGTTGATCCGATGTCGGACATGTTCATCGAGGTCGACGGGGTCGAGAAGGTCTTCGACGTCCGCAAGCGGACCGGCTTCCTGAAACGGGAACGCCGGCAGGTACGGGCGGTCGACTCGCTCTCCTTCACGGTGGCGCGCGGCGAGATGGTCGGCTACATCGGCCCGAACGGCGCCGGGAAGTCGACCACGATCAAGATGCTGACGGGCATCCTCACCCCGAGCGGCGGCCGGCTCCGGGTGGCCGGCATCGACCCCTCCCGCGAACGCACCCGCCTGGCCCACCGCATCGGCGTGGTCTTCGGCCAGCGCACAACACTCTGGTGGGACCTCCCGCTCATCGACTCCTACCGCCTGATGCACCGCATGTACCGCATCCCGGACGCCCGTTACCGCGAGAACCTGGACCGCCTGGTCGAACTCCTCTCCCTGGCCTCCCTCCTGGACGTCCCGGTACGGCAGCTCTCCCTCGGCCAGCGGATGCGCGGCGACATCGTGGCCGCGCTCCTGCACGACCCGGACGTCCTCTATCTCGACGAGCCGACGATCGGCCTGGACGTCATCTCGAAGGCCAGGGTCCGCGACTTCCTGCGCGAACTGAACACCGAACGCGGCACCACGGTCCTGCTCACCACCCACGACCTCCAGGACATCGAGCAGTTGTGCTCCCGCGTGATGGTCATCGACCACGGGCGGCTGATGTACGACGGTCCGCTCGCCGGCCTGCACGAGGCGGGGGAGAGCGAGCGCACCCTCGTGGTCGACCTGGAGCGGGAGCTCCCGCCGATCGACGCGGGCCCGGCGGCGCGGGTGGTGAGGGTGGAGGGGCCGCGGCAGTGGCTGGCGTTCCCGGCGTCCGAGTCGGCGGCGCCGCTGGTGGCGCGGATCGCGGCGGAGTACCCGTTGGCCGACCTTTCGGTACGGGAGCCGGACATCGAGGCGGTGATCGCGAAGATGTACGCGGACCGGGCCACCGCATAGGCCCCGTAGCCCCGTGGTCCCCGGCGCCGCGAACTCGTAGTCTGCACTCTATGACCGACGATGCCCCGGAGCTGCGCGCCTCCGACGCCGATCGTGAACGAGTCGCCGAGATCCTCCGGGACGCCCTCGCGGAGGGGCGCCTCGACATGGAGGAGTTCGAGGAGCGGCTGGAGGCGACGTACCGGGCCCGTACGTACGGCGAGCTGACGCCGATCACCCGGGACCTGCCCGCGGCGCCGGCCGTGTCGCTCACCAAGCCCGCATCCCCGAGCGGCAGTTGGGCGAGCCGGATCGTCGGCGGCGAGGGCACCTCCTCCTGGGCGGTGGCCGTGATGTCCGGCTTCCAGCGCAAGGGGCGCTGGACGGTGCCGAGGCGCTTCAACTCCTTCGCGTTCTGGGGCGGCGGCGAGATCGACCTGCGCGAGGCGAACTTCGCGGACGGCGAGGTCGTGATCAACTGCATCGCGATCATGGGCGGGATGAGCGTGATCGTGCCGCCGGGCGTCGAGGTCGTGATGCGCGGCATCGGCGTCATGGGCGGCTTCGACGAACGCGAGCACGACATGTCGCCGGACCCGGGCGCCCCCAGGGTGGTGGTGACGGGCTTCGCCTTCTGGGGCGGCGTCGAGGTGGCCCACAAGGTCACGAGGGCCGAACGCCAGCGCCTCAAGGAGGAACGCCGCCAGGACCGACTGGACCGCCAGTCCGCCCGCCACGAACTCCACGCCGCCCGCCACCACCAACGCCGCGAGGACCGCACCCGCCGAAGGCACGACGACCACTGAGAACGACGGCGACGCACCCGCCGCAAAGAGGCGCGGAGAACCCCCACCGCCCCGCAGGCGCCACCGCCGGACACCGCCGTGGTGCCTGAGCGCCGCTGCGGCGGGGCGTGGAGCGGGGCGCTTCTGGCGGCGGTGGGACAGCCGCCGCAAAGGGGCGCGGGGAACTGCGCGACAAGCCCCCACCGGCCCGCAGGCGCCCACGGCCCGGTTCGGCACCGCCGTTGCGGCGGGGGGCGGAGAGCCGCGGCGGATGCCTGGAGCCGCGGGAGCGGGGAACCCCGAGTGCGGGGCGTGGGGAGAAGCGGGGCGCTTCTGGCGGCGGTGGGACAGCCGGCGCAAAGGGGCGCGGGGAACTGCGCGACAAGCCCCCACCGGCCCGCAGGCGCCCCCGGCCCGGTTCGGCACCGCCGTTGCGGCGGGGGGCGGAGAGCGGCAGCGGATGCCTGGAGCCGCGGGAGCGGGGAACCCCGAGTGCGGGGCGTGGGGAGAAGCGGGGTGCTTCGGGCGGCGGTGGGACAGCCGGCGCAAAGGGGCGCGGGGAACTGCGCGACAAGCCCCCACCGGCCCGCAGGCGCCCACGGCCCGGTTCGGCACCGCCGTGTGGCCGGGGTGGGAACTCTTGGTTCGGTTCGGGAGTCGGTCAGGTAGGGACAATGGGTGCGGGATCACCGTGAGGGTGGTGCCGGGTGCGAACGGGTGGAGCAGATGGAGGAACGTACGGAAGCGGTGGACCGGGCGAAGCCCGCCCCGTCCTACAAGTCCATGAACGCCTTCACGCCCGCAGACGAGGAGCGCCAGCGCGGCGTGCGGCGCATGAAGACCACGGCCACCGGCCTGCTGCTGCTCGTCGCCCTCGTGTACGCCCTCGCCAAGTGGGCGTCCGGCGCCGGCGCCGGCACCTGGGCGGACTACGTCGCCGCGGCCGCCGAGGCCGGCATGGTCGGCGCGCTCGCCGACTGGTTCGCGGTGACCGCCCTCTTCCGGCACCCCCTCGGCCTGCCCATCCCGCACACCGCGATCATCCCCACGAAGAAGGACCAGCTCGGCGTCTCGCTCGGCGAGTTCGTGGGGGAGAACTTCCTCTCCCAGGACGTCGTGCGGCAGCGGCTGCGCGCCGTCGGGATCGGGAGCCGGCTCGGCGCCTGGCTGGCCGAGCCGAAGAACGCCGACCGGGTCACGGCCGAGCTCGCGACAGCGCTTCGCGGCGCGCTCACCGTGCTGCGGGACTCCGACGTCCAGGCGGTCGTCGGCGAGGCCATCACCCGCCGCGCCGACGCCCGGGAGATCGCCCCCGGCATCGGCAAGATGCTGGAGCGGGTCGTCGCCGACGGCGGCCACAAACGCGCCGTGGACCTCGTCGTCACCCGGGCCTACGACTGGCTGGTGCTGCACGGCGACTCCGTGATGGACGCCGTCCAGGGCGGCGCCCCCGGCTGGACCCCCCGGTTCGTCGACCGCCGCGTCGGCGAGCGCGTCTACAAGGAGCTGCTCCGCTTCTGCTCCGAGATGCGGGACATGCCCTCCCACCCGGCCCGCGGCGCCCTCGACCGCTTCCTCACCGACTTCGCGAACGACCTCCAGTCCGACACCGACACCCGCGCCCGCGTCGAGCGGCTCAAGGGCGAGGTCCTGGGCCGCGGCGAGGTGCAGGACCTGATCGCGTCCGCCTGGACGGCCGTACGCTCCATGATCGTCTCCGCGGCCGAGGACGAGCGCAGCGAACTGCGGCTGCGCGTCCGCGCCTCCCTGATCTCGCTGGGCGCCCGGATGGCGAACGAACCCAAGGTCCAGGACAAGGTCGACAGCTGGGTCGAGGGCGCGGCCGTGCACGTCGTCTCGACGTACCGCAAGGAGATCACCTCCCTCATCACCGACACGGTGGCCGGCTGGGACGCCGAGCACACCACCCGGAAGATCGAGGCGCACATCGGCCGCGACCTGCAGTTCATCCGGATCAATGGCACGGTGGTGGGGTCGCTGGCCGGCGTGCTGATCTTCACGGTGTCGCGAGCTCTGGGGGCGTAGACCGCGCGGGCCGGGGCACTCGAACGGGCGGCTTCGGTTCTGGACTCCCGGGCAAGGAGGCGCGCGTTGGGTACGGCTATGGACATGGGTGCGGACGGAAACGGCGGCCGGACGGTCACCACCCGCATCCCGGCCCGCCTGGACCGGCTCCCCTGGTCCCGCTGGCACTGGACGATCGTCATCGGCCTCGGCACCGTCTGGATCCTGGACGGCCTGGAGGTCACGGTCGTCGGCAACATCGCGAGCCGCCTCTCCGAACCGGGCAGCGGCCTCGCGATCTCCTCCTCCCAGGTCACCGGCATCGCAGCGGCCCTCTACGTGGCCGGTGCCTGCACCGGCGCCCTCTTCTGGGGCCGACTGACCGACCGCTACGGCCGCAAGAAGCTCTTCATGATCACCCTGGCGGTCTACCTGGCCGCCACCGCCCTGACCTCGATCTCCTTCGCCCCCTGGTGGTTCTTCGTCTTCCGCTTCCTGACCGGCTTCGGCATCGGCGGCGAGTACGCGGCGATCAACTCGGCGATCGACGAGCTGATCCCCGCCTACCACCGCGGCCGCGTCGACCTGATCATCAACGGCAGCTTCTGGGTGGGCGCGGTGGGCGGCTCGCTGCTCTCGATCGTCGCGCTGAACACCGACTTCCTGGCGAAGGACGTCGGCTGGCGCCTGACCTTCGCGCTGGGCGTCGTCCTCGGCCTGGTCATCCTGCTGGTACGGCGCAGCGTCCCGGAGAGCCCGCGCTGGCTGCTGATCCACGGCAGGGAACGGGAAGCCGAGGAGATCGTCTCCTCGATCGAGCGGAAGGTCGAGGAGGAGACCGGGAAGCCGCTCCCGGCACCGGAGAGCGAACTGGTGATCCACCAGCGCGGGAGCGTCACCTTCGCCGAGATCGCCCGCACGGTCTTCCACGACTACCGGCGCCGCGCCGTCCTCGGCTTCTCCCTCTTCATCGGCCAGGCGTTCCTCTACAACGCGATCACCTTCGGCTTCGGCGCGATCCTCACCAAGTTCTTCGACGTGCCGACGGGGGACACCGGCTACTACTTCGTGGTCATCGCGGTCGGCAACTTCCTCGGCCCGCTGCTCCTGGGCAAGCTCTTCGACACGGTGGGCAGGAGGGTGATGATCTCGTCGACGTATCTCCTGTCCGGCCTGCTGCTGTTCCTCACCGCCTGGCTGTTCGACCAGGGTGTGCTGACGGCGGGAACGCTGACGGCCTGCTGGTGCGCGGTCCTCTTCTTCGCCTCGGCGGGAGCGTCCAGCGCCTACCTGACCGTCTCCGAGATCTTCCCGATGGAGACGCGGGCGATGTCCATCGCGTTCTTCTACGCCCTGGGCACGGCCGCGGGCGGCATCAGCGGCCCCCTGCTCTTCGCCGACCTCACGGGGACGGGCAAGGTGGCCGACACGGTGCTGGCGTTCCAGATCGGGGCGGGCCTGATGTGCGCGGCGGGGCTGGTGGCGGCGGTGTGCGCGGTGAACGCGGAACGCCGGTCCCTGGAGGACATCGCACGTCCACTGACGGCCGCGACGGCGGAGAAGGGCGGACCGGCGAAGACCCCCGCATAGGAGTCCCCGGAGCGGCTCACCTCCCGCCGGCCGATTCACCTCACCGGCTCACCGGCTCACCGGCTCACCGGCTCACCGGCTCACCGGCTCACCGGCTCACCGGCTCACCGGCTCACCGGCTCACCGGCTCACCGGCTCACCGGCTCACCGGCTCACCGGCCCAGCGACACGGCCGTCATCGCGGTGGCCACGAAGGCGACGCCCCCGCACACGGCCACCGCCCATCCCACGCAGCGCGCCCGCAGCTCCCGGTAGCGCCGCTCGTACTCGTCCCGCAGGGACACACAGCGGGCGGCGATCCGTTCGAGGTCCTGCCGGGCGCGCCGGAGACTGTCCTCGACGTAGTGGCGCTCGACCTCGTCGCGCTGGGCCGTGGTCAGCCAGTCCATGCGCCCGGTGAACTCCCGCGCCCGCTGCTCGGCCTCCGTGATCCTGGCCCGCCACAGCAGGTAGCCCTCCACCTCGTTGCCGAGGTCTCCGCCGGCTCCCGGCCCCGGCCCGCCGCCCACCCGGTGTCCCGGGTCGGTCATGAGTGGACGCCGTGGGCCTCGGCCTCGGCCACGGCGATGTCGGGGTGGTGCAGGTCGAAGGCGGGCGATTCGCTGCGGATCCGCGGCAGGGTGACGAAGTTGTGCCGCGGCGGCGGGCAGGACGTAGCCCACTCCAGCGAACGGCCGTAGCCCCACGGGTCGTCGACGCCGACCGGCTTGCCGTACCTGGCGGTCTTCCACACGTTGTAGAGGAACGGCAGCATCGACAGGCCGAGCAGGAAGGAGCTGATCGACGAGATCGTGTTCAGCGTGGTGAAGCCGTCGGCCGCCAGGTAGTCGGCGTAACGACGGGGCATGCCCTCGGCGCCCAGCCAGTGCTGGACCAGGAAGGTGCCGTGGAAGCCGATGAACAGCGTCCAGAAGGTGATCTTCCCGAGCCGCTCGTCGAGCATCTTGCCGGTCATCTTCGGCCACCAGAAGTGGAAGCCGGAGAACATCGCGAAGACGACCGTGCCGAAGACGACGTAGTGGAAGTGGGCGACGACGAAGTACGAGTCGGAGACGTGGAAGTCCAGCGGCGGCGAGGCCAGGATGACGCCGGTCAGGCCACCGAAGAGGAACGTCACGAGGAAGCCCGTCGCCCACAGCATCGGGGTCTCGAACGACACCGAGCCCTTCCACAGGGTGCCGATCCAGTTGAAGAACTTCACCCCGGTCGGGACGGCGATCAGGAAGGTCATGAACGAGAAGAAGGGGAGGAGCACACCGCCGGTGACGTACATGTGGTGCGCCCACACGGTCACGGACAGACCGGCGATCGCGATGGTCGCCGCCACCAGGCCCATGTAGCCGAAGACCGGCTTGCGGGAGAAGACCGGGAACACCTCGGTCACGATGCCGAAGAACGGCAGCGCGATGATGTACACCTCCGGATGGCCGAAGAACCAGAAGAGGTGCTGCCAGAGCAGTGCCCCGCCGTTCGCCGCGTCGAACACGTGCGCCCCGAACTTCCGGTCCGCCTCAAGGGCGAAGAGCGCCGCGGCGAGCACGGGGAAGGCGAAGAGGACCAGCACGGCGGTCAGCAGCACGTTCCACACGAAGATCGGCATGCGGAACATGGTCATGCCCGGGGCGCGCATGCAGATGATCGTGGTGATGAAGTTGACCGCGCCGAGGATGGTGCCGAAGCCGGAGAAGGCCAGACCCATGATCCACATGTCGGCGCCGATGCCCGGCGAGCGGATTGCGTCCGACAGCGGGGAGTAGGCGAACCAGCCGAAGTCGGCCGCGCCCTGCGGGGTGAGGAAGCCGCCGACCGCGATGGTCGAGCCGAACAGGTAGAGCCAGTAGGCGAACATGTTCAGCCGCGGGAACGCGACATCGGGCGCGCCGATCTGGAGCGGCATGATCCAGTTCGTGAAGCCGGCGAACAACGGCGTCGCGAACATCAGCAGCATCACCGTGCCGTGCATCGTGAACGCCTGGTTGAACTGCTCGTTCGAGACGATCTGCAGACCGGGGCGAGCGAGCTCGGCGCGCATCACCAGCGCCATCACACCGCCGATCAGGAAGAACGCGAACGACGTCGACAGGTACAGCGTGCCGATCGTCTTGTGGTCGGTGGTGGTCATCCACTTCACCACGACGTTGCCGGGCTGTCGGCCCCGCAGCGGCACCTCAGTGTCGTAATGGGGGACGGCCGAGGGCTCGGGTTCGTTGAGAACGGTCACCGGTGTGTGTCTCCAGACGCTCCATGGCGTGATCCTCCGGCCATCCTGGCGCCTGCCGACCGGGACAGAAGCCCCCAAGCCCCCCGCATACGGCCGAACGGGCGTCCAGGCCCCACGGGTGGAGCAGCGCCCCAAGAAACACCGCAACCTGAACGCCCCACCGGAGACACGGGACCTGCGCGACCGGCCCACTCCGGTTCGGCAGCGCCCCGTCAGGGGCGCGGGGAACTGCGCGACCAGCCCCCGCGTACCCGCACCCGAACGACGGCGTAGCGCGCGCCCGCCTCCACCGGACCGGCCCGCCCCCCCGATGACAGAAACCCCGCCGTCCGATACGACGCTCAGGCGCCGGTGGTCGACCCCGGCCGCACGATCATCAGCACCGTGACGGCGGCCCACAGCAGGTTGAACACCCCGGTGGACATGGTCAATTGGACGGTCATCTGCCGCGTACCGCTGCCCGCGCCGGCCTCCATAAGGGCGCTCTGCCGGGGCAGGACCAGCGCGGCGAGGACGACCGCCGCGAGCGCGGTGAGCGCGATCGACGTGATCAGCCAGGCACTGCCCAGCACATGCATGGTGCTCGCCGTGGCGAACCCGAACACGGGGACGGCGACGCCGACGACGGCGTACACCCGGCATATCCGGTGCAGCAGCCGGACGGTCTCGGCGGCCCGGACGCCGTCCGGCGCCTCGATGGCACGGCGGGCGGCCGGCGGGAACATGCTGGCGGCGACGGTGAGGGGACCGATCGCGACGATCGCCGCGAGGACATGGACGGCGAGGAGGAACTTGGTCACGGCGACGACCGTAGGCGGCGGGATGATCGCGCAGAACCGGCGATACTGCCACCCTTCGACGGATTCTCGCCAAGCGCTGGATGCCGGCGTGCGGAAATGGGACGGACGCTTGGCGGCAACCCGTCGAACGGCTACGTTCCTGCCATGCACACCGTCGCCGTACTCGTCCTGGACCAGGTCATCCCGTCCGACTTCACCGTGCCGATCGACACCTTCGGCTGGGCCCGGCTGCCCGACGGCCGGGACGCCTACCGGGTGCGGGTGTGCGGGGCCGCGGACGAGGTGACCGCGGCGGGCGGCGCGTTCACGGTGAGGGCGCCGTACGGGCTGGACACGCTGGCCGAGGCGGACACGATCATCGTGCCGGGCGTCGCGGATCCCGACCCCGCGCTGCCGCCCGAGGTCGCCGAGGCCCTGCACGCGGCGGCGGCGGACGGCACGCGGATCGCGTCGGTCTGCGTCGGGGCGTTCGTCCTCGCGGCCACCGGCCTCCTGGACGGCCTGCGCGCCACCACGCACTGGGCGGCGGCCGACGCCCTGGCCGCGCTGCACCCGGACGTCGACGTCGACCCGAACGTCCTGTACGTCGACAACGGCCAGTTCCTGACCTCGGCGGGCGCGGCCGCGGCGATGGACATGTGCCTGCACATGGTCCGCAAGGACTACGGCTCGGCGGTCGCCGCGCACACCGCCCGGATGTCGGTCATGCCGCTGGAACGGGAGGGCGGCCAGGCCCAGTTCATCGTCCACGACCAGCCGCCGGCCCCGGCCGGTGCCACCCTGGAGCCGCTCCTGGCCTGGCTGGAGGACAACTGCGACCGCGACCTCACCCTGGACGAGGTCGCCGCCCAGGCCGGCATGAGCACCCGTACCCTCAACCGCCGCTTCCGCGACCAGACCGGCACGACCCCGCTGCAGTGGCTGCACCGGGCCCGGGTGCGCAGGGCCCAGCACCTGCTGGAGACCACCGCCCACCCCGTCGAACGCATCGCCACCCAGTCGGGCTTCGGCTCCCCGACCGCCTTCCGTGAACGCTTCAGGAGAGTGGTCGGCACCAGCCCCCAGGCCTACCGCCGGGCGTTCCGCACTCCTTGAAGGGCGCCGGGGGAGGAGCCGCGCTCCAGCCACGACGGCGCCGCAGTCGCAAAACGGCGGCGGGCCGGCACACCGCACATCGTGGCCCTCCCGGCGGAGCGCCCGGCGCTCAGGCCCGCCGGTCCGCCACGGCCCAGGACGCCAGCGCCACCGCACCCGCCACCCCGAGCACGGACGGCCAGGCGCCGACCTTCTTGGCCAGCGGATGCGACCCGGCGAACGCGGCGACGTACGCGGCGGACAGCGCCCCCGCCGCCTTCCCGCCCGCCCGCTGCCGCCACTGCTGCGCGGCAGCGGCCCCGGCGACGGCCAGCACGGCCCCGCCCAGCGGCCGCCGCTTCGTCCACCGGGCCACGCCGTAACCCCCGACGAGCCCGCCCGCGGCGATCACCGAACTGGGAACCCTGGCCATGCGTGTCTCCTTCTGCCGCCTGCTGCCTGATCTTCCCGAGGCTAACGCGGCGTCGGCCGCAGCGCCCCCGAAGGGGCGCCGGGGTACCCCGGCCGAAGGTCGGGGGAGGAGAACTGCGCGACCGGCCCCCACCCACCCGCACGCGACCTACGGCCGCCACTTCGCGCTCAGTGCGATCGCGCGGAGCTGCTTCATGGTCAGCGCCGGAGCGGTGCGGGTCGCGGCGCTCTGCTGCGAGCCCGAGTTGAAGGCGCTGATCACCACGCGGAAGCCGTCCGCGCGCATGGTGTCGACGGTCCACATGACGACCCCGGCGCCACCCTTCTCCCCGGGCTCCTTCCGCTCGGCGACCCTGGTCCCGTCGGGAAGGGTCTCGGACCCGGCCCCGAACAGCTGATTCGCGACGTCGGACATGTCCGGCTGCACGTTGATCTGGACGAGACTGCGTCCCTTGCCGTCGTCGACCACGACGTAGCTGAACTCGCTGTCGTCATCGCTCCCGTGCGCGACCACCTTCAGCCCCTTGGGGACGAGCGAGGTGAGGGTCTTCAGGATCGGCCTGCCGTCCCCCTGCGCCACGGGCGGTTCCTGGGTCTGCCGGGGGTCCTCCGGAATGGCGTCGACGACCCCGCGCCACTCCTTCGCGGCCGCCAGTTTCATCAACTGGGTGGCGGACAGCGGCGGTTCGTCCCGGCTGATCGGTGCGCCCTTCTCGGCGGCGGCGTTCCACTCGCTGACGGACACGTGGTGGCCGTCCGGGGTGACGAGGTTCGCCGTCCAGAGCTTGGTGTCCACCCGCCGGTCGGGATACTCGTACCCCTTGACGACGGTGACGACGGACGCGTCGGGCAGATGGCGGGTGACGCAACCGTCGTACGGCGTGTAGATCTTGTCCGGGCACTGCACGGCCTGCCGGGCGTCGGACCCGCCCGGCAGCACCCGGTTCACGGCGACGCTGATGGCGCCGGGGCCGTGCCCGTCGTCGAACACGACCTGCGCGTACGGCGCCACGAGCGGCCCGTTCGCGTCGACGCCCCGCCCTGCCGGCTTGCTGAACTTCCCCTCGGGCAGCAGCTTCTCCAGCATGCTGATCATGTCGTCCGAGGTGACGGCGCGGGCGGTGGGGGAGGCGGCGGGGCGCGGGGTGGTGCTCACGGCGGACGGGGACCGCTCGGAGGGCGCCCCGCTCCAGGGCGCCAGCAGCGCCCCGCCGACCCCGGCGAGCGCGACCCCGGCCGCGCCGCCCAGCACGGTCGTCCGCCGCCACAGCCGTAGCCGCCGCCCCCGCACCGTACCGCCGGCGACGAGCGTGCCCCGGTCGGCCTCGAAGGTGTCCCCGGCGTCGTGCAGGGCGGCGGCGAGCCGCACCTCGAAGGGGCGCTCACCGCTGCTTTCACTGTCGTTGTGCTGCCGCTCCACGGGCATGACGAACCACCGTCTCCACAAGGTCGATGCGGGTTGATGCAGGTTGATGTGGGTTGATGCGGCTTGACGTCAGGGGCGGGCGTACTCGGCGAGGTCCGCGCCCAGCAGCTCGCGCAACCGCCCGAGGGCGCGCACGCACCGCGTACGGACCGCGGCCGAGCTCATGCTGAGCGTGTCCGCGGTCTCGTGCACCGACCGGTCCTCCCAGTACCGCAGGACGACCACGGCCCGGTCCTTGGCAGGCAGTCGCGCCAGCGCGTCGAGCAGGGTCAGCCGCAGCGAGGGATCGGCGCCGCCGGAATCGGCGCTGGTGTCGGCCAGTTCGGGGAACGAGTCCCTGGCCCGCTCCCTGCTGCTGAACCGCCGCCGGTGGGCGAGGAAGGTCCGGGTGAGGACGGTCTGCGCGTACCCGGCGGGGTTCTCGGCGCGGGAGACCCGGCCCCAGCGGACGTAGATCCGTCCGAGGGCCTCCTGCACCAGGTCCTCCGCGAGGTAGGTGTCCCCGGCGGTGAGCAGACAGGCGGACCGGTACAGATGCCCGGCCCGCGCCGCGGCGAACTCGGCGTAGTCCTCCCCAGCCCTCTGGCTCATCCGCAAGCTTCCCCCGCTTCCCGGTCCCTGACCCCACCCGCGGCCCGGCGCTCTGCCGTTCCACCTCACTGATGCGGTGGGCCGGGGAAAATGTTTCAAGGAATTCTCAGGAGAGGCTCATTGGCTCCCGTCCCCACCGCCGTCGTCACCGTAGTGAGCCGAGCCAGTCGAGGAGACGGGCGCCTTCGCGGGTCATGACGCCCGGGTCGCGCAGCGCGTTGGCCAGCAGCGACATGCCCTGGTAGCCGGCAACGAGGGTGAGGGCCAGGTCGTCAGGATCGTCCGGGCCGGACAGCCGCATCTCGCGGAACTGGCGTGCCGCCCAGTCCAGCAGCCGCCGGATCACCGCGCCGGCCTCCGCGTCGAGGGTCCCGTCGCCGCGTTTGCCGAGCTCGGTGGCCAGGGTGCCGGTGGGGCAGCCGTACCGGGCGGCGACGTCACGCTGCTCGACCCACGCCTCGACCAGCGCCTTGAGCCGGTCGCGCGGGTCGGGCAGCCGGTCGAGGCGGGCCGTGAGTTCGTCGAGGTGCGCGGTGTGTTCGCCGAGCGCGGCCCGGACCAGCTCGTCCTTGGTCTTGAAGTAGTAGTAGACGTTCCCGACCGGGACGTCGGCCTCCCGCGCGATGTCCGCGAGGGTGGTGCGCTCGACGCCCTGCTCGTGCAGGACCCGGGCGGCCGCGGCCATCAGCCGCTGCCGCTTCTGCGACGCCCGCACCCGCCGGTCCACTGAGTTGGTCACCCAACTGACTATAGACAACCGGGGAGTCATCCGTGCTAGCGTCTGAGCCAGCCGACTTAGTCAGTCAACTAACTAACAGGGGGAATCGATGATCACAGTGACGGGCGCCACCGGCAACATCGGCCGGACGCTGGTGGACCTGCTGACCGAGGCGGGCGAGGAAGTGGTGGCGGTGTCCAGGCACCCCCGGCAGGCCTCGTCCGCCGCCCCCGGCGTCCGCTGGATTGAGGGCCACGTCGGGGACGCGGCGAGCATGCGGGCGCCCCTGACCGGGGCCCGCGCCCTGTTCATCGTCCTGGGCGGCGAACTCAACGCCTTCGGCGAGGACCCGGAGCTGCTGCTCCGGGCCGCCGCGGATGCCGGCGTCGAACGGGTCGTCCTGGTCTCCTCCCAGGTCAGCGCCACCCGCCCGGAGGCGCCCTCGCATGCCCGCCTGCGCGAGTTCGAGGCGGCGGTACGCGCATCGGACCTCGACTTCACGATCCTGCGCCCCGGCGGCTTCGCCTCCAACGCCTTCGCGTGGGCCGACACGATCCGTACCAAGCGCACGGTCTTCGCCCCCTTCGCCGACGTGGCCCTCCCGGTCGTGGACCCGGCGGACATCGCGGCGGTGGCGGCGAAGGCGCTCCGCTCACCCCGCGGTCAGGACGGCGACGGCGAGGGCGGTCACGGAGGCCGCGTCTACGAGCTGACCGGCCCGGAGCCGATCAGCCCCCGCCAGCAGGCGGCGGTCATCTCCGCGGCGCTGGGCGAGGAGGTGACGTTCGTGGAGCTTTCGCGCGAGGAGGCCCACGCGGCCATGGCCCGCTTCATGCCGGAGGAGGCGGCCGCGGGCACCCTGGACGTCCTCGGCGCGCCGCTTCCCGCCGAGTCGAGGGTCAGCGCGGACGTGGCGACCGTGCTGGGCCGCCCGGCGGGCGGGTTCGCGGGATGGGTCGAGCGCAACCTGCCGGCGTTCCGGTAGACGGACGGAAGGCGCCCAGGCCGCACGGGATTCCGTGTGCGGCCAGGGCCCCTTCCGTCCGCCGTGTCCGCTCGCGCCGCCGTGTCCGCTCGCGCCGCCGTGTCCGCTCGCGCCGCCGTGTCCGCTCGCGCCGCCGTGTCCGCTCGCGCCGCCGTGTCCGCTCGCGCCGCCGTGTCCGCTCGCGCCGCCGTGCCCGCTCGCGCTGCCGTGCCCGCTCCGTCCGCCGCGCCCGCTCCCCCCGCCGCGCCTGCTCCGTCCGCCGCCGGACTCACCCGGTCACAGCGCGGCCCGCACCGCCTCGACGAGCGCGGACGCCCGTGTGTCCTCCGCGCCCTCGACGATGCTGTTCATGACGTATCCGAAGGCGATGCCGTGCTCGGGGTCGGCGAAGCCCAGCGAGCCGCCGCGCCCGGGATGCCCGAAGGCACGGGGACCGGTGAGCGGGTTGGTCTCGACGGGCAGCATGTACCCGGAGGCGTACCGGATCGGCAGCATGATGACCTTGTCCGCCCCGCCGGCCTGCTCCGCGGTGGACGACGCGAGCGTCTCGGGACTGAACAGCCGTACGCCGTCCACCTCCCCGATCAGCGCCGCGTACATCCGGGCGAGGCTCCGCGCGGTGCCGATGCCGTTGGAGGCGGGGAGTTCCGCGGCCTGCACCTCGGCCGAGTTGAAGTCGATCTCGGCGGGGTCGGTGACGGCGAACGCCCGGTTGCTCAGCGACTCGGGATCCTGCAGCGCGGCGACGAACTCCCGTGCCTCCGGCGGCACGAGGTCCAGCGGCACGGTGCTGAGATCGACCTCCGGCTTCGGGTACACCATCCGGCTGACCCGCCCGCGCTCGGCCGCCGGCAGCCCGATGAAGAAGTCGAGGCCCAGCGGCCCGGCGACCTCCTCCGCGAAGAGCCGTCCCGGGGTGCGCCCGGAGACCCGCCGTACGACCTCCCCGACCAGCCACCCGAAGGTCCGCCCGTGGTACCCGTGCGCGGTCCCCGGCTCCCACTCCGGCCGCTGCACGGCGAGCGCGTCGGCCATCGGCCGCCAGCGCAACGCGTCGGCCAGCGGCACGGGCGGCCGCACCGTGACCACCCCGGCCCGGTGCGACAGCAGCCACCGCACCGGGATCTCCGCCTTCCCCGCCGCCCCGAACTCCGGCCAGTAGTCGGCCACCGGGGCGTCGAGGTCCAACTCCCCGCGCTGGGCGAGCAGATGGGCCACGGTGGCGGTGGCCCCCTTGGTCGCGGAGTACACCAGCTGCAAGGTGTCCCGCTCCCACTCCCGCCCGGTTTCGGGATCCGCCACCCCGCCCCACAGATCCACCACCGGCCGCCCGTCCCGGTACACGCACACGGCGGCTCCCACATCCCCCCGCTCCGCGAAGTTGGCGCGGAACGCCTCCCGCACGCCTTCGAACCCGTCGGCCGCTTCCCCGTGGATGGTCGTCATGCCCTCATCCTGCACCGGGCCCGGTCCGCACGGTCCCGGAACGGTCATCGTCAATTACAAGTTGACGGTGAGGGGTCGTCAATTTAAAGTTGACGCATGAGCCCACTCGACATCAGTCTCGCCGACCTGATCGCCCGACTCGACGAGGAACTCCCCGAGGCCGGCGAACTGGCCCGCGTCAGCGAGGCGCGACTGCGCGCCCAGACCCTGTCCGACCTCGGTGACCAGCTCATCGACCACTACGTCAGCAAGGCCAAGCAGAACGGCGCCTCGTGGACGGAGATCGGCGACGCCATCGGGGTCTCCAAGCAGGCCGCCCAGCAACGCCACACACCCGCCGCGTTCGAGCGGTTCACCAACCTCAACCGGCACGGCATCGTGCTGGCCCAGGAGGCCGCCCGCACGCACCGGCACGACTCCATCGGCACCGAACACCTCCTGCTCGGCCTGCTCGGCGAACCGCGCGGCCTGGCGTACGAGGTGCTGGTCGCGAAGACCGGCTCGGAACAACGCGTCCGTGACGCGGTCCAGGGGGCGCTGCCGCCGGCCGGGGAGAAGACGCTGCGCGGCCACATCCCGTTCCGGGAGGAGAGCAAGGAGGCCATCGGCCAGGCCCGCCGCGCCTCCGCCGACCTCGGTCACGACTGGGTCGGCACGGAACACACCCTCATCGGCCTGATCCGGGTCCCGGACAGCCCGGCCGCCCGGGTCCTCCGCGACCTCGGCTTCACGCCGGAGGAACTGCACGAGACCGTCAGGACCGAGATCACCAGGCGGGGCGCGGCACGCGACGACCGATGAACGAGCGGTGCCCAGGAGGCCGGTAGGGACCTCCTGGGCACCACATGCGCTGCGGGTGTGCGGGTGTGCGGGTGTGCGGGTGTGCGGGCGTGCGGTCAGCCGTCCGTCGCCGTGACGTCCGAGGCGTACACCAGCGCGACCCGGTGGTTGTACTGGATGGTGTACATCGCCTTGGCGCCGGTCACCACCGCGCCGCTGGACGGGAAGAAGTCGTCCGTGAGCGACGGCGCCGTGGTGGCCACGTACGCCTGCCCGGCCGGGACGGTGTACATGCTCAACGGGGCCTGCGTGGAGGGCGACAGACCCGCGGGGTACTCGGAGGCGTCCGGGTAGCTGGAGCCGTACACCGCCACCGCCGAGTCGCCGGCGGCCGAGATCACCTTCACGCCGTGGGCGGGCGCGGTGTTGCAGCCGTGCGGGTTGTAGAACCACACCTTCGAGCCGCTGTACCAGATCGCGGTCCAGTCACCGTCCCGGTCGGCGACCACGAACTGCTGTCCCGCCGCGGCCATGGCACCCCAGTCGTTGATCCGGTCGGTGCCGGCCGCCCCCGGGTGCAGCGCCTGGTCCCCGAACAGCGGCGCCGTGTCGCTGGGCCCGGTCCGCAGGTAGACGAAGTCCGACGGCTGCTGCGTCTCGGTGCACGCGGTGGTCGCGCCGGTCGGGTCGTCGGAGGGGCAGATCTGCACGGTCTGCAGGTTGTCCTCGAACCGGGGTGCGATGGTCACCACCGACCCGACGGGCCCGACGCCGTGCCGCCCGGTGTGCACGCCGAGCAGGCTCATCAGGTGGTTCCAGTCCCAGGACGGGCCCGGGTCCCAGTGCATGCCGGAGACGAGGGACGACTTCGGCCCGGCGACGTTGTCGTGGCCGACGATGTGCTGCCGGTCCAGAGGTATGCCGAACCGGTCGGCCAGGTACTTCACCAGGTCGGCCGTGGCCTCGTACTGCGCCTCGGTGTACCAGGTGGCACCGTGCGCGGCGTAGCCCTCGTGCTCGATGCCGATCGAGTGCATGTTGGTGGAGTAGTTGCCCGCGTGGAAGGCGAGGTCCTTCGTCGGCACCATCTGCGTCACCGCGCCGTCCGAGGACCGCATGACGTAGTGCGCGGCGGACCCGCCCGGCTGCGTGAAGAGGTTGACGGCCGCGTCGTACGACGTCTCCGTGTCGTGGATGACGATGCTGTCGATCCGGATGCCGTTGGCGGGCCGGTTGGAGACCTGCCCGTTGGACGGCGACGCCGGTACGAACGTGCAGGCGACGGTGGCCGGGCACTCGGTGTCGGTGGTCGCGGCAGACTTCAGGTCCAGCGCGTTCAACTGCCCGCTGTCCGCGACGACATCGCTGTCAGCCGCCAGGCGCACGCGCTCACCGTCGGCCGTGGTCCGCCCGGCACCCTTCTTGATGGTGGCGAACACGCGCCCGGCGAAGACAGCGGCCCCCTGCCGCTCGGTGGCCTGGCTGTAACGGGCCACGGCCCCGTACCAGTCACCGGGATCCGCGGACACCGACCCAGCCACGGCCTTCTGATAAGAGGCGAGCAGCGCCGCACCCCCACGGACGTTCGCCGCGGGATCGCTGCGCAACTCCTCCACCGGCAGTCCGGTCAGCTTCGCGGCGGCCTGCACGGTGTGCAGGGCGGGCTGGGCGGCGAGCTTCGCCACGTCCCCACGCCCCGCCGCCCCCGCGTCGCCCCCGGCCATCATCGCCGGCGTCACGTCCGTGAGGTGCATTGGCCCGAACCCGCCGTCGGTGCTGTGCTGCCCGGCGTGCGTGTCCCACGCCGACTCCTGGTACGCCACCGCCAGCAGCACCTGCAGCGGCACGTGGTACGCGTCGGCGGCGGCCGCGAACTCCTGCTGCAGCCTGGCCCCGGTGTCCGCGGTCCCACCGTCGGCCAGCGCCGGCACCGGCACAGCCGCCCCACCCGCGACCGCGAGCGCGGCAACAGCGGTCAACAGGGCCGGCCGACGACGCTTCGACGCGGCGTCCCCGCGTCTGGAATTGCTTGAGCTCATGAAAAAGTCCCCGAACCTCGGAGGATCAAATGGCGGACTGGAGGATGCACACGACGAGCCATCGGTTCACATCCCCCGGCCCGGTACGCGCACGGCCCCACGCCCTACGCGGGGCTCCGTCCGTCAACGCCTGGAAGTGGATGATCCCCCTGTGCAAGAAGTGCAGTCAACTCGTCCCGTCCAAACGCCACTTGAACGCCCCGAGGAGAACCCCACACAACGACGGCCATTACCGGGCACACGACCGAAGCCACCGGGACCGCCTCGGAAGCCCGCCCGAGGGGCCTCCCATACCCTGCCCGCGGAGCTCCGGAACTCTGACCGAGGGGCCGCCTCCCATACCTTGCCCGCGGAGCTCCGGAACTCTGACCGAGGTCTCCGGGAGGGGCTGGTCACACGTCCGGCACGCGCAACGCCCGCAAGGCGTCGTCCAGTTCCACAAGGGCACGCGGAGGGGCGTACGTTCCCTGAACGATCAAGTGAAGGCAGGCGGGGTCCGTGTACTGGTCGAGCAAGAGGAGGTAGCCGCGTGAACGGGACCCCGTGCTACGACAGTTGTCGTAGCGGCGTGGAACTGCAGATCGAGCGGGTCATCGTCGCCGCCCTCGAACAGGCCACGGTCCATGTGCGCTGCCTGCGGGGCCCGGTCCGTCGCGGTGCCCGCTTCAACCGCCTCAGCGGTTCAGCACAAGCAGTCGACCTGACCCTGACCGAGGCCCACGTCTACGGGCATCGAGTACCGGCCCTCGACACCGGCCTCACCGCCTTCGTGATGCGCCGGGGGAAAGGCGTCCAGCACCTCGGGCCGGCCACACAGGCCTCCGGCTGGCAGATCATCCAGGGCACCAACCCGTCGCTCTGACCCCTTTACTCCCTGACGTGAAGCCCCCGCCAACGGCCCCCTGCGACCCACCCAAGGGCCGTCCAACGCAGGCCCCACCCCACCCTTCCCGGCCGCCCGCTCGCTTCTTCCCCGTGCTGGAGTGAGCCGGGTCAAGGGTCGGCCGAAGGCCGATCGGCGCCAGCCGACGCGGACGCGGAGCGCAGCGGAGCGGGAGCGCCCTTTACTCGGCTCATGGAGGCACGACACTGCCGAGGAAGCGGGCGGCCGGGGGCATCCTTCTGAACTTCAGAGCTTGGGCTCTACGGGGAAGGGCAGCTTGTCGGCCCAACTTGCGAGGGCCGCCGCCGCGACCTCCCGCGTCTCACCGCCGACCGCGGTTTCCTGGAGCAGGGTCCGCTCCGCATTGGGGACGCTGAGTTCCCGGTAGTACTGAAGGTCCTCGAACCCGCTGACCCCGACATCGTGACTGGTGGCGGCATACACGAGCCGGGACACGCGGGCCCAGTAGCAGGCCACCAGGCACATGGGGCACGGCTCGCTGCTGGAGTACATCACGGCGTCTTCCATGAGATGGCGGCCGAGTTTGCTGCCCGCAGCCCGCAGGGCCATCACCTCAGCATGCGCGGTCGGGTCGCGCAGTTCGACGACCGAACTCGTCCCGGTGGCGACGACCTCCCCGTCGACGACGATCAGGGCACCGAACGGGGTCTTGCCCTCGTCCTCCAGGGCATGACGGGACAGCTCGATGGCCTGGGCGAGAAAGACGTGGTCCTCGGGGGTCTCGGGAGAGAAAGGCACCTGGTCTCCAAGTCTCTGATAGGCCGCTCGCGGCCACTCTCACATGTAGACGGAGGGATCGGCGTCGCCGAAGGGGCCGTCCAGGTCCATGTCGTAGCCCGTGAGGGGCGTGGTCGCGCCGACCGTATGGATGATGTCCAGCGCCAGCCCGGCCCGCTGGTGGTCGGTCCAGTCGCCGTTGTCCAGCACTTCGACCATATCCGGGATGGGCGCGGACGACTGGTCACCCCCGAGGATGAGACGGTGGGTCCTTGGCGCCGGCCGGCCGTCCGCGCAGAGGAGCAGAGCGGCGGCCGACATCCGGAGCTGCCACTCCTCGAACGCCCTGACAGCGGCAGCGGATTCGACCGGCAGACTGTGCAGGACGACGCGGTCCACGGTGAGACTGCCACCGCGACGCAACTGGGCCTTCATGACAGCTTGGTCGATCTCGTTGCGTATGCCGAGGAGGCCGGGCCGGAGCCACGCCAGATCGCACTGCACGATGACGGCGGCCGTCACCGCGTCCGATTCCAGCGCGGCGATGCGCTCACGCCAGACGGCTATGTCCACATCCGGATCCGTCATGCCCCCTCCCTGGTGTGAGACCCGACCAGCGTCAGGATTTTCAGGCCTACGACGATGGCCTCGACCGGGTCCGTCTGCGCGACCTCGGCCGCACCGGGCAGGACGCGGGCGGCCAGACCAGCAGTGATTCTCAGGCTGACAGAGGGCAGCGCGGTGAGGAAGTCACGCAGTTCCGTGTCGTCACCGCCGGGCGCCAGCGGAGCCAGCCGGCACGCGACGGCCAGGATCACGGCGGCGGGCCGGAGCTGCGGCTCCACATGCGGGGCGGACACCCGATAGGTACGGCCGACCCGCCCATGGTGCACGCGTTCACTCGCCGACCCGGTCGCAGCCGTACGGGAGATGAGCCCGAGCAGGGCCGTACGTGCCTCCTCGGCCGTACCGAAGTAACGGTGAGTCGCGAACGTCCGCAGATACGCACCCAGCAGCTGATGATCCGGGGTGAACTCGGGCCGCACGAGCTCCGGAGGGTGGAGAACACGGCAGTCCCGCAGGGTGGCGAGCGCGGTCACCGAGGTCAGGGCCCAGAAGTGGTCGTACTCCTCGACACTCGCGAAGGCAGCACGCGCCGCGTCCGCCGCCGACGTCGCCACGGCGTCCTCACCCCCGAACAGCGCCCGCCGCAGCTGCGTGAGAATCGACGCGCCGTCCCAGTAGTTCCCCATGAACTTCGTGCCGGTGAGGATCTCGTACACCCCGTACAGGGCCCCGGCCTGATGCGCGCCATGGAACTCGGCGAAGTCCGCGCTCCACAGAAGCACTTGGTGCGGCCGAGGAAGCAGGGTGCCGATCTCGTCCGGCCCGCTCGCCGACTTCGGGTCCGGGTCCACGCACCGCAGGATCCTCGACCGGGCGTCCGTGCTCAGCGCGACCAGCTCACGGGCGGACCGGTTAGAGGCGACGCCCCGGACCGACATCAGCAGCGCGGTGTTGGCCAGCCAGGCCAGGTAGCGGCTGAGCGCGCCGAGTGGCGGGGCCGGATCGGGCAGTCTCCGGCACAGCCGGACGACGGAATCGACCAGGGTGTCGGCACAGGCGGTCACCTGGATCGGATCGGCCCCGCTGACGAGGGCGGCGCGGGCGAGTCGGTGCAGGACGTCGATATGAAGCGTGATCGCACGCTCGGCCGCCACCACACTCACCTCGGCATCGGCCAACTGGTCCACGAGATTCCGCACAGCCGTCGGATCGTTGCTGGTCACGGCTTGGCTGATGGCGCTGAGGTAGGCATTGACTACGGAACCGTTCTCGAAGTCACCGGCCGACGCACCGCCTCCGGCGCCGGCCTGCCCGAGCTCCCCGGCGAGCGTCCGGCACAACAGCCGGTTACGCCCGCCGACGCTGGCCAGACCGAAGAGCTGTATGAACGAGAAGATCCCGAAGATGTTGGCCAACAGGAACAGCAACGCGCCGTAGGTCGCGCTCATCCCGTTGCCGCCGAGCAGGCCACAACCGGTGAAGAGAGCGGCGAACCAGCCGATGAGCACCCACTCCCGGAAGGCGATGTGGCTGTCTATCGCCTGTAAGGAGGGCCAGGAACTGGCCGCCGAGAAGGTGAGCGCGAAGATCACGGCCTCGCCGGTCAGCAGCGTGGCGAAGAACGCGATGCTGAACTGGGTGGCGGCCACGACGTCATCGGCGCTGCGCGGATACAGGACCGCCACGACGGCGAGTACGACAGCACACACGCACAACACGACTTGCCGACGCCTCTGCACCACAGCCCGCTCGCTCCCCCTGCGCCTCAGCCGACATGGTTAACTCTGGCATTTGTGAGGGGAGTTGCCAACGAGGCCTAAAGCCCGTGGCCGGGCTGGACCCGCCAGCCGGTCATGTCGCGATGTCGGCCACGAACCTGTTCCACGTCTCAGCCGCGATACTCAGGTGAGGACCGGCTGGTCGCTTGGAATCGCGTATGAGAACCTCTGCCCGGCCAAATGCTGCCTCAAGACACTCTGTGGCGTTCCCCCCGCTATATGACGATTTAAACCATCTGGTTCCTTCGGTAACTCCACTGACGACGGGGGGCATTCACAACTCCTGGCAGATGCTTTGGATCATGGATGAGGAAGCTTCCATGTCCAACGCTTGGGCGCGAAGGTACTCGAACGCAAGTCTGTACCGGTCAAGTTCCTCGTCCTTCTCAAGGAAGAGTGAGCCTGTGTGGAAGTCCACGTACACCACGTCGAGGGCCGGCTCGGTACCGCCGATGATGACGAAGCTGCCCAGAGCGGCGGCGTGGGCGCCCTTGGAGAAGGGCAGCACTTGGAGCGTGATGTGGGGCGACTCGTTCGCTTCGAGGAGCCGGATGAGCTGTTCCTTCATGATCTGTGGTGACCCGACGACCCGGCGGATCACGGACTCGTCGAGAATCGCCCAGAGCCGCAACGGCCTGGGCGCGCGGTTAAGGATCCCCTGCCGTTTCATGCGGATGTCGACCAACCGCTCGATTTCCCTTGATTCCAGGGGGATCTCGTTGGCCCGCTGCAGCGCGGTGCTGTAGGCGCGCGTCTGCAGAAGGCCGGGGACATAGACGCAGGAGAAGTGGCTCTCGCTCACCGCTTCGTCCTCAAGGGTGAGCAGCAGGTTCATGCTCTCCGGGATGGAGTCGGCGAAGGAACTCCACCAGCCCTGCTGCTTGGCGTCTTTCGCCAGCCCGACAACCGCCTGTCGCTCGGCCTCGGTTGCGTCGTACTCCCGGCACAGGGCATCGACGACGATCCACTTAACAGGCCCCGCCTGTGTCTCGTACCGGCTGACTGTGGCCTTGGAGACACCGACGAGCCCTCCCGCCTCCTCAAGCGTCAGGCCTTTGCGGGCACGCAACTTGCGCATCATCGCACCCAGTTGGCGGCGGCGAGTGGTGGTCCGCTCAGCCATACGACTCCTCTGCTTACGCCCGGGCATGGCCCGGTGATCGTCCTCAGGCTAGGCAGCGGGCGAACTGGCTGACCACCAGATTCACTCGATGGATTCTCGTGAGAAGTTACACAGAGAGATTTCTCTCTGTCATCCTCTCTTACGGGTCGCTACGCGCTGAAGTCGTACGGATACGGCGGGCGCAGCATGCGCGTGGCTGTGAAGGAGAAGCTGACATGTCTGGTTGCGAGATCCCCGAGCCCCGACTCCGCTGTGTCCTGCCGTTCGAGGCGGCGCCGCCGGAAGTGCGCCTGCTTCGGAAAGCGGTGGTCGGTCAGCTAGGGCGATGGGGCTTGCTCGCTGCCGCCGACGAGGCCGCGCTACTGGTGACGGAGTTGGCGACGAACGTTCTCAAACACGTCGGTGAAGGCGCGTCGGCGACCTTGATCCTCGAATGGAGAGGTGGGCGACTGCGGGTGGAGGTCCACGACAAGAGTCGTACCATCCCGGCGCTAAGGTCGGCTGGGTGTGACGAGGAATGCGGCCGGGGCTTGCATCTCATCGCGGCGTGCGCGCTGGACTGGGGTGCCGTCCTGACCGCAGCCGGCAAGGCGGTCTGGTGCGAGATTCCGCTCAGCGCAGGGAAGGGCTCTCGCCGCGTCGAACGAGCGGCCGAGGCTCTGGAGGGTTACCGGGCCGGTTGCCGTGGCCGACACGGAAAGATGACGGAGGCAGGCATCGAGGAGTCGGTGATCGAACTTATTGCCGACCTGCTCCACTGGTCCGTCGCCCGCGGTCATGACCCAGATGACGTTCTGGACTTGGCCCAGATGCACTACGAGGCCGAAGCGGATGCGGCCTGATGGATGTCTCACTGCCCAAGCTTCTGCATCTGCTCGCGAATGGCGTCAGGTGTGCGCCAGGATTCTCTGCGGAAACTCTTGTGGCACATGCGGTGGCAGTTGGCGCACAGAAGGGCAAGATCCAGGAGCCGGGTCTCTGTCACCCCCGATACGTGGAGAGGCAGGCTGTGGTGGACCTCGATGTAGCCGTCCCCCAGCTCGCCGTAGGCAGCAGTGAAGTCGAACGAGCACACCTCGCACCGCAGAGGGAGGCCCTCTTCCAGGACCGCCTGGATCTTCCGGTCGCGCAGGGGCTTGCTCCGCTCGCGGTAGAGGGCCCAGCGTCTGAGCAGCTGTCCTTCGCGTGCCAAATCGGTCTCGCCCTCCTGGGCGGGTATGCCGACGATCTCGGCGGATGCAACGCCAGCGTGCAGAGCCTTGGCGGCGGCGAGCATCTCGGCGGGACGCTCTGTGAAGTCGGCCACTACCTCACGGGTCAGCTGGCCGCCCTTCATGGCGACCCCGTGATACCCGGCACGGGCTGTCACGATGTTGCCGGCCTTGAGGCTGACGCTGCCAGGGGAGCGGAACCTCGGATCTGCCGCCGCGCCATCGTGCAACGGAAGCTTCCTGAGGATCTGGGACAGGTTCTGCACCCGCTTGTCGGCTGGCCCCAGCTCACGCCAGCGGTTTTCGACAACGAGCGCTCAAGCCAGCAACAGCTCGTCACGCGTCCAGTTGATTTTTGCCACAGCAGTATCGTACGAGTATTCGAAATCGCCATGCGGTTGGTGACGAAGGTGAGGCAGAGGATGCCGCACACTGGTGTGTGCCGCCGTGTCGAGTCGCAATGTCAGTGGGTCATGTCACCCTCTGTGATGGCTGCCGTATGAGGCGTCACTGGAATTCGTGCAAGAGGAGGGGCCATGACGGGCACTGACCAGGACTACACGTCGATCGAGATCTGCGCCGGTGCTGGCGGACAGGCGATCGGACTGCACCTGGCGGGTTTCAGACACCTCGCCCTTGTGGAGATCGACAGGTACGCGGCGGCGACCCTGCGCGAAAACATCGAGGTGCACCCGAAGTGGGACTGGGAGCGCGCCAACTGTGACGTGCTCTGCCAAGACGTGGTGGAGTTCGACCCCGCGCGTGACTTGGTGAAGAGTGCCGGTCTCTACAAGCGGGGTGAGGTTGACCTTCTTGCCGGGGGTGTGCCCTGCCCGCCTTTCTCTCACGCTGGCAAGCAGCTCGGCGAGGACGATGAGCGTGATCTCTTCCCGCGCATCCTGGAGCTGGCCGAACTCATCCGTCCTCGCGCGGTGATGATCGAGAACGTCCGCGGACTCATGGACCCCAAGTTCCACGACTACAGGTCGCGCATCCAGGCCAGCCTTGAGGAGATGGAGGCTGACGAGGACGGGAGGCCGGGCTACGAGGTCGTGGGGTGGGACGTTTACGAGGCGGCGGAGTTCGGTGTTCCGCAGCTTCGGCCGCGCTCCATCCTCGTCGCTTTCCGGAAAGACGTGCTGAAGGATCTGAAGTACGAAGCTCCTGCGCCCAGTGCCGAGACGGTAACGGTCTATAAGGCACTAAAAGATACGATGCAAGAGCGCATTGCACCGTTTTTGACGGGGGCTAAAGCTGTCCAAGCGCAGAAGGTCTTCGACGATTGGGCAGTCGGCGCTAAAAAGGGCGTAGCCCCGACGCTCGTGGGCGGCTCCAAGAAGCACGGTGGCGCTGACCTCGGTCCCAGCCGAGCTAAGAAGGCGTGGGCAAATCTGGGCGTCTCAGGCATGGGTGTGGCCAACGCGCCTGTAGACGGCAAGCCGACCGGCACCGAGGACCGCGATCTGTTTCGTGCCGGAGGGCCCATGCTCACAGTTCGCCAAGCCGCGATCATTCAGGGATTCCCGACGTACTGGGAATTCTCGGGCGGCAAGACAGCCCAGTACCGGCAGGTCGGGAACGCGTTTCCGCCGCCCGTCGCACAGGCCATCGGCCAATCGATCATGGAAGTGCTCAAGGCGGACCGCAAACGCGCCGCCAGCCAGTGACTGAGGGCGGCTGAGCTGCGGCGCACATAAGCGGTATCGCAGCTCAGCCGTCCGTCAAGGCAGGCGGCTGTTCAAGTGCGCGAGCAGGGCATGGATGTCATCGGCGTCCATGCCCAAGCCCGTGGTCTCCTCCTCCTGGAGGTCGCCTAGTTGGCGAACCGCAGGGTCATCGAGCACGCTGCCCAGGAAGTGCAGCTTCTTTTCGAGGCGCACGGCCACGATCTCGTCGATCGTGCCCCGGGCCGCCAGTACGGTCACGCGGGTCTCGGTGCCTCTGGGCAGTCCTAGCCGGTGAATGCGGTCAAGGCTCTGGAGGAAGCGGCCGGCCATGAAGTCGCGGTCCACGTACACGGCGTCATGGCAAACCTGGTGAAGGCTGATCCCCTCGCCCAGGGTCGCGGGGTTGGAGATCAGGACCATGCAGGATGGGTCCTCACGGAAGCGGCTGAGCTCAGCTTCCCGGTCCTGGGTGGCTCCGTGGACGGAAGCGGGGGCGTACGGCGCCAGTAGCTCCTCCAGGGTTTTCTGGCTTCGAATGAACCCAGTCCAGACCAGTGTCTTGCGGTCGGCCCGTGCGTTCTTCGCGACAATGCGAACGGTTTCCTCGTATTTGGGCGACAGTTCATGCCGAGGGAGCCGCTGGAGCAGAGAGTGAAGTGAGTCGTCGTCGGAGACGTCAAGCGCGGGAAGTTGAAAGGCGAGCGCTTCATAGGGGGTGTCGCTCGGGGCCAGCAGGGCCGGGCTGATTGCGGCCATGAGCGTGCGCATGGCCGCCTTGCCGAGTGCGGCCAGGTCGCCTCGGCGTGCGGACGGATCCCCTTTGAGCGCGTCGTACAACTCGCGGTGCAATGGCGGAAGATCGACATAGCGGACTGTGGGTTCGAAGGGAGGGAGACCCAACTCCTTCTTCGTCGTCCGAGTGAACAGCGGGCGCAGGGCTTGGCTGGCGTAAGCGAGATCCCCGCCGCTGACCGCTTCGACGACGAGTTGCTTGCCGCGCCCTGGCCAGACGAACGAGAGAAGGCTCTCCAGATCCCGGGCACCGTTTGGAGCTGGTGTCCCGGTGAGGATGAGGCGCCGCCGGGCCAGCGGCCCTAGCGACAGACAGGCGGAGCCGTAGGTGCCGCGCGCCCCGAGTTTCATGCGGTGCGCCTCATCAAGCACGAACATCGCCGGGGCCGTACGCAGCCACTCTGACAGGTGGCTGACAGAGCCAGCCAGCCGTTCGTAGTTGACCAGAACGACATCAGCTCGTGGATCGGGGAATCCACTGTCCATGACTGATGTGAGCAAGGGCTCCTTGAAGCAGGCGTCTCCTTCGAACTGCCAGGCTTCGTAGGCCGACTTGGGGCATACGACGAGCAGGCGCCGGACTTCTCCCCGCTCGCGCAGGGCACTGAAAACCGCCAGTGCCGTCCGGGTCTTGCCGGCACCGGGAACGCTGAAATTCGCGCCGTGTCCCAGTGACAGCAGCTCCGCGATCTCCCTCAGCTGGAACGCAGTGAGGTCTGCTTGCCACCCTGCGCCCAGCAGTGCGTGCACGCTGTCGGGCGCGAGCGGTACCTCATCAGAAATAACAGCTGGGGAGCTGAGCCGGGTCTGCACAGTCTCGGCGTCATCAAGGACACCTGTGACCAGGCTTGCCAGCTCAGGCTCCCACTCGACATCGGAGTGGGGCCAGCTGGCCAGCTCGCCGATGGAGAACAGAAAGCTGTCCAGATCGGCATCGGAGGTCAGCGGCCCGCGCTGGCCACCCGGAGTCACCCGGGTGGCCAGCATCCCGAAGTCCCTTTCCAGACCGGGCCGGGCACGGAGCACTGCCCGCGTCCTGGTGATGTCGAAGGCAATTCGAAGAGACGGGAGGTCAGAGTGCGTCATCGCTGGTCTGCCACGGCCTCACGCAGCCACGACAGGCCCTCCCCTGGGAGCTGGATGCTCCTCGACGCCTCCGCTGACAGCTTGACCAGCGTTTGCCTGAGTACGATCAGAGTGTCATCGAAAGCGCCCTCGTCCAGGCTGTTGTTGCCCCGCGCCAGTACCAGGTCTGTGACGCACTGCTGAAGATCATCAACTGCGGCGATGATGCGGTCGGGAGCGACAAGCCGCTTCTTCTGCTTGCGGATCGCATCTTCAGCGGCATCGATCGATTCGTCGAACGCCTTCTCCAGCAGGGTTATGGAGCGGTTGGCCTCGACCATCTCTTCGGGAGTCGCGGTGGTCCCGGAGTTCTGCGTGGCCTTGGCTCTGAGGAGAGTGTCAGTAAGGGCACGCGCCTTAGCGGTCTCAGAACTAGGCCCTGGCACACTACGGCTAAGGCCCGGAATGGAGACTGCCTTCGGAGACTCCGCAGGCATGTCCCAGGGTCCGTCAGGCAGACGATGAGCCAGATAGCTTTCCCGGAAGTCCGTGCGGATGTAGCGGATGTCGGTCTTGGCGACATCCAGGACGATGGCTGCCAGTCGGTACTCAAGCAGGGTGTCGGCCTTCTCCTTGTCCTTGGCCTTCTCCTTGACATAGGTCCGGTACAGCTCAGCGAAGCGTTCCTGAGCGTCTTCAAAATCCATCAGTCGTAGCTTGGCCCGACCGTGCTCGCTGCGCCTCACTAGATCACGCAACTGTCCGAGAACCCAGGTGTCTCGCTCAAGCGCGGGTGTCGAGGTGTGGAACAGCTTGGCGATGGCAGCGAGAGGAAGACCTTGCTGAATCTGCTCCTCAACGGCCATTAGGCGGTTGATGTAGGAGTATTCACGTCGACGGTCGGGCCTGAGCTGCAACGACAATTCGACAGAGCGAATGTCATCCCAGGTGCAGCTGGCAGGCAGTACACCCACGCGGATGGATTGGACACCGAGTTCCTTGAGAGCGGCTCGCCGGGTGTTTCCGTTGACGAGAACACCATCACGGGAGATGAGCCCAGGCTCGTTCTGGTGGTGGTCCTGGAGGCTTTGCTTCAGCTTTTCGAAATCAGGGTCGCGCAGGTGCGGGTCAGACGGCTTGGCCATCAGCAGCTGGTGCAGGTAACCCTGGCCGGCCTCGGACCAGTGGTCCTTCGTCAGTGCCTCTTCCTGTGCGGGGTCGTAGGCGCGCTGAGCGCTCACCCTGTGAGTTGCCGGATTGTAGTAGAGCTCATCCACCGGCATGTCGATGACTTCGACGTGGATCGGACGACCCCGGAACTCCACCCGGAGTGTTTCGGGTACAGAGACTCCCGAGCGCGCGTCTTGGAGACGCTGCTCCACCTTGGCGCGGATGTCGTTCGCTGTGGGCGGGACGCCGAAGTCCGTCGGCATGATTACCTCTCATAGCTGGAGCGGTCTGTGGGACCGGTTTCGAACGGGTCGGGGCGGTCGTCGGCGGCTGGCCCGCCCCCATCGGCGTTTAGCCCAAGCCGCTGCGGAAGGCTTCGCGTGCCTCAGCCGGCAGTGCCCGGTACTTCGCCCAGACATCCTCCACTGAACTGAAGGTTCGGGCGTCCTCCCTGATCCAGGACTTCAGAATGCCGAGTTCGAACGAAGGGAGCGCGGAGGCCTCCGCGAGCAGCGCCGGCACGTCGTACGTGGCACCGATACCGCCGACTCGGCACCGGTTGCACTCGACGACGTACTGCTGAGCCTTCGTGCCGTTCGGGAGCCGGACCTCGCGCTTGGCCACATCGAGCTGAGCGGTGACTTCAGAGCCGGTGTACGTGTCCCCGGGAGTGGCACCACACGAACTGCACTTGTGGTTGTAGGTGGCCAGCAGCTCCCGGCGCTGGTTCACCGTGATCGCGCTCTTCGGCCGAGTGCCGCGGCCGGGCTCCCAGACGGCTTCGCCGCGCTGGACGTAGCGCTGTTCGTTCGCATCGAGGTCGATGTCCTCGCGCTTAGTGTCGATCTTCCAGCCGAAGTCGCGGAGATCCCGCATGCGGCGGTCGATCTGCGACACATCCGGAAAGGCGTCACGGAGTTCCGTCTTGGTGAAGACGTTCCCCTCGCCGACCACCTGGACGAGCCAGAGAGCGGCGCGCTTCATCGTGCCCAGTTTGCTGTCCTGCCAAGAAGGCAAGGCCGTGCTCATCTCCACCTCGCAGAGCCTGAGCGGGCCAGCCCGACTGCGTGTCAGGACAGTTGATGCCTGACAGTGGCCCGCATGACACAACGGAACATCACGTCCGTCTGAAAGCAAAGTGTCTGGGTGTCCGGATGAGCATCCGGACAAAACTGAGGGTCGAGTGAGGGATGGGCAGAGGCACACTGTCGTCAAAGCTTTGATGGGGTGGGACACAAGGAGCTGGCGTGCCGAGACCGGGTCGCTTCAAAGAACTGGATGCTGGAATACCGGAGGAGAGAAAGGCTCTGGCCAGGGCCGTGCGCCGCTTGCTGAGCGTGGTCGACCTCTCTCTGAGGGAGACACACAAGGAGCTGGCGAGGCGCAACCACGGCTGCGACACCTCGGCGAGCGCACTCTCCGACCTGCTCAACGCACGCATCTACAAGCCAAAGCGTGAGGTGATCCGCGGACTCTACGAATTGGCCGAGACAGTCGCGAGGACAAGCGACGCCTCCATGCCAGTCACCTGGGAAGAGCTTGAGAACCTTCGGGTCAAGGCATGCGAACCGCCGGCGGCTTTGTGTGCGAACTGCGAGCGCACCGTGTTGCCGGTCCCCCGAGCGCAGGGGGACCGGCAACACGCGCAAGGTCAGTGGCCCACCGCGCTGACCCTGCTGGACATGAAGCAGAACCGAAGGGCCGAGGACGTTGCCGGCATCCTGAGGCACGTGGGCGTGGTCAGCGAGCCGGCCGAAGTAGCTCACGCGGTGGCCGCGTGTCAGGCATGCGGGCTGGGGTCCGAGGCAGACGTGATTCTCCGCTACGCGCAGACCGGGCGCGATGGGCGCCAGCTTGCAGAGATCGCCTATGAGTTTCTGAACATCGAAGACCACATCATGGCCCGGCGGGTGCTCAAGATGTCTCTGGCTCTGTAGCGGTGTCTGCCTTTCCGGCACCAGAGACCGGACGCCTGGATATCACCGCCTGGCAGATCGCTGCACTGCTTTCCTCTGCTGACTCGTGCTCCCAGAAGCGCAGAACAAGCCAGCCGGCTGCCCGCAGGCGCTCGTCCGTATCGCGGTCCCGGGTCATATTCCGGGCCACTTTGTCGGACCAGTAGCCCGGATTGGTCTTTGGGGAAACGTAATGCTCCGGGCAGCCGTGCCAGTAGCAGCCATCGATGAAGACGGCTACTTTCGCGGGCCGGAAGACCATATCGGCGGTACGGCGGAGGCCGGGTAGCGGGCGAGCCGCTACTCGGTAGCGCAGACCTTGGGCGTGCACGAGTCGACGGACAAGCCGTTCAGGCGTGGTGTCCCGGCTCCGGATCGCCTGCATGTTGCGGCGGCGTGCGGCGGACGACGCCCAAGAGCCCTCGGGCGGCACCCAGGCGGCCATGGACGGGTCTGGTTCTGGGGTGGGAGTAGTCATCAGTAGTGAGCTATCAGCCGGGCAGAGTCGGCGGCAATGTTCCAGGGGAGGACAGTTCTGTTCGGCGACCTCGCTGCGGCCGGGATCCGCCTTCCATTATCCGGTAGGAGCCGGACACGTTGAGGGCCGAGCAGTTGATGAAAGTCATGGTGTGCTATTTATGGCGATCGGACTATTTACTTGCTTATAGGGTACTGCGGCAGGCAAATGTGGCCCGGCATGTCTGGCGTCAGTCTCCTCTGGTGTGTGAAGGAAGAGCCGGTGCGGGTACAACCAGGTCATCCGGCTGAGCGAGGACCCATTCCTTACCGTCGAGGGAGACTCGCGGGGAATCCCCGTGCTGGGGTCCGGAGGGTGTCACTCGGGCGCTGACGAATTCGCCTTCCTCGGGGAGGGGAAGGCCAAGTCGGCCGGCGATCATGCGGTGGCTGGCATAGTCCCCCATGATGAGGATGCCCTCCGGCCTCAGCGCCGACCGGCTGCCGCCGTTGCCGCGGACTCGTTTCATGTAGTCCTTCTGCTGGGCCACTGTGCGCACCACGTTGCGGCCTATGCGCCGCCTCTGAACCCGCCGGAAGAGTTCGTTCAAGCGCTGCTGACCTGAACCCGCGGCGAGCACGGCGTTGCGATCGGCGGCATCCATGTGGAGAAGCACGTTCTCAGGCAGCGGCTCGTTCCGCCACAGCCAGTGGATCTTGTCTCGGTGTGCAGCCTTGATGGTGAGCTTGAGATCACGGTTGTTGCCCGTGTTAAGCCACTCACCACGTATCCGGACAAGACCGATGCTCCAGCGCGACCTGTAGTCGTCCGCCCAGGCCAGCAGACAGAGGTGACCTACCGCTTCCGGCGGAATCATCCAGCCGCCGAACTGCTGTGAGTACTTGCAGTCCACGTCGATGCCGACGATCTGGTAGTCCATGGCGTCGCCATCCGCGAACCGGAACTCGCGCTGCAAGTTGATCTCTACCAGGGTCCCCGCGTGCGTCTTCTCGGTCTTGAAGAGCGTCTTCCAGTCGTACCGCCCGGTCACCTCGCCGTTGAGCAGCTGGTCGATGGTGTCGCGGAGGACCGCGGCAAACCGCCGGCCCGTAGGATCGAGCGCCTTGACGTGCTCGTAGACTTGGTCCAGCTCAGGGTCTGGCAAGGCCGCCATGCTGCGCAGGGCGACCGACTTGGCGGCCTGGATGTCGGCTTCTTCGAAAGGAAGCATGCTCTCCCCGTGGGTGAGTCACTCGTGGTGCTTGAAGCGAGGGCGTCTCAGAACGCTCCGACGATAACTGCAACGGGACGGCAGGAACGCTTCGTCTTGCAGCACACCAGCCCGTCGTTCCGCGCCTACTGCCGTCTTCGGTGGAATCACGTGATCGCCAAGATGACTTGGCCAAAGGCGGCCGTGCCGGTTGCGGTGCCGGCCTTACGAGTTGGTGCGTGATAGCGGATGAGGCGTGTTTGGCCTGGTCGTGGACTGTGTTCAGGTGATGCAGGTGCGGTCAGAGACGAGGCCGGCGATGGCGCGGTAGGTGTCGGGCAGACGGTCGCGGTGATGGGTCCAGCGCGTCAGTTGCTTCCAGCGTTTGTGATCAGCGAGGGCGTGTTCGACGGTGATGCGGTCGGAGGAGTGCGCGTGGCGGTCGCGTTCCCACTGTTCGACTCTGCCGGGCAGTGCTCCCGGACGCGGTTTCCTGGGTGGTGTGATTGCTTGTCCGCGGTGGTCGCGGCTCAGGCCGAGGTAGCCGTCGTCCAGGAGGACCTCGACGTCGGGAAAGTGTTGGAAGCAGATGGCGATGCCTTCGTTGCGGGCAGCCGTGGCAGCGTGCATACGCCCAGGTCGCAAGGCGTCGGTCCATAACGTGCGGCCTTGATCGTCGGCGATGACGGTGGCCTTCATGGTGTTCTGTTTCTTCTTGCCGGAGACGAACGCGCGTCGTCCGCCGCGGCCGGCCGGTGGCCGGCGGACCTGGATCTCCGTGGCGTCCAAGCGCAGCTCGACGCCCTCGGCCTGGGCGTAGGCAAACACATCCGGCAGCGTCCGAAGACGCAGGCCGGGATGGTCGGGGACCGCGCATCCTCGCTCCGCAAGCAGCGTGCGTACTTCTGCGATCGCGCGGGTGACGGTGGAGCGGTCGACGTCGAACAGCAGTCCCAGCACCGCGTGCGGCAGGTCGTGTCTCAGATGGATCAGCGTGGCCACCAGCCGGTCGACGAACACCAGCTGGTGACGGGCGCCGGCCCCCGCGGCCCGCTTGCGGTCCCCGCCTCGCGCAGCATGGCGACGGCCCTCGACCCGGGCCTGCCACGGCACCGCCAACTCCTCTACCAGGCGGGCGAGATGACGCCGAGAGATCCCCGTGAACAGCCGATGCGCCAGCACCGCCCGATTGACCATGATCGCCACAGTCGGTCATGCCACCGGCCAGGCACGCCGCCTCACCCGCTATCACGCACCAACTCGTTAACCGCATGGTCGTGGCGAGCGTCAACGACGTCAGCAGGAGTCCATCGCGATACGGCACGAGGGCAGGAGGCTGTCTCTGGCCGAGGCCGATTCCGGGTGGCCGATCAGTTGCTGTGCGTTCAGGTGGTTCTCCAGGCCAAAGCAGCCCATTCCTGCCGGGTGGCTACCTTCCGTTGCGAGCGGAGTCCGGTCGCCACGGCTGGTGACGGCGGGGGCGTCGGACGGGACGGCCTGGGTCCTGCGGCGTGTCTCGTGCTTCCTGAACGATGTCAGCATGGCACACGGAGTCAGATGCCGGAGCGCCTGTTGCTCTCCGCCTGCTGCGCTGCCAGTCGGCGCAGGAGCGCGCGGTCCGTCTGCGGAGCGGATGCCAACAAGTCCATGAACCAGGGTGCGATCCACGATGAGTCCCGGTGGAGCCACTCGTCTGGTGAGAGGGCGGTACCAGGGACCCAGTCTCCGGAGGGCGGCCCGCTGCTTCTAGAAGCCGCAGCGATGCTGACGGCCGGTTCCGCTTCTCCTGCAGCCCGCCGCCCGAGCTGGGCTGTCACACCGATCAGCCACCATTGAAAAAGCCGCCAAGGCGGCGACGCCGCCTCGGCAGCGCTACGCACGGTCGAAGAGGTGAGCCCCGCTGATCTATACGCAGCATGCGCCAGTCCCTCCGGCGGGTCCAGGTGAGGCGCTGTCTCCTGTGTGACCACCAGCCGGGTGTCTGGCACCTTAACCTCAAACGCCTCTGACACGCGCTCGATCTCCGCGTACGTGTCCGCGGCGAGCTCGGCGTCCAGAAACTCCCTGATCCCGCCGAAGAAGTGCGGCGGCGTCTCGATCCTTAAATCTGCCTGGGCCCTCCGCCTCAGCTCGTCGACAAGGCTTGGCCACGGACGGGAGCTGCTTGAGCCGGAGCCCTGCTCATACCAGTCCTCCTTGGTGTCGTTCGACACGAACAGTACGCGGCGGCCGTCGGGCGGCAGTTGGCGGACATGCTCGATCAGCTCCGCCCAGAGAAGGAAGTCTCCAGCGGACTTCAGCGGCGTGTCCTTGCCGGAGTCGGCGAATCCGGGCGGGATCTTGTTGGGGAACCGGAAGCCGGTCGCCTCCTCCAGACGCCTGCGCAGGACATCGTCGTCCGGCTGCTCGCCGACGCCTTCTCCGTAGAGCTTCGCGATGCGTGGAAGGATGGGGTCTTCCGCATCGGCCGAGTTCAGTGCCAAGCCGTGGTCGGCTTTGAGCATGTCCAGGTGGCGCTTGAACTCGTGCCGATACACGTCGAGGTGTGCATCGACGTCGGAATCCGCAACGAGTGAGTCGAGCGCGGCTATCTCCTCCTGAGCCCGGGCGTACTTGTCGAGCTGAGCGCACACGACGTTCTTGGCCTCGACGATCGCTTTACGGGCCGCCATGAGCTTCTTGTTGACCTCTGAGGCGGCATCGGCTAGGGCTCTCTTGCGGGACTCCAGTGTGCTGCGGCGGCCTCGGACGAACTCAAGGCCGACCTGATAAGGCATCCATAGCCGTCCTGCCGTCTGCTCCAGCGCAGACAGGACCTCTTGCCTCGAGGTCTCGGTGTACTCGTACAGGCTCAGTAGGACGTTCGTGTCCAGCACGATGACGCCGTCTTTGAAGAAGACGCTGCGCTCCCCGTCCTCAGCAGAAGGCCCGGGCTGGAGCCAGGCTGCGAACCGTCGCAGCAGTACCGGGTCGCCCATATCTCTCTCCAGCTCGGCCGTGCCTCTCCCGTAGCCGATCATCTTGGCACGAGCAGCCGACAGCCGACAGCCGACAGCCGGAAGTACGGCTGCGGCCGCTGCGCTACCTAGCAACACCCCGTTGCCTCTTGCGGCCCCAGACCCGCAAAGGGTGAATCCTCTACACACCGTCGAAGTCGGCGAGCATGGCTGACACCCGCGTCGGGGCCTTGTCTAGAAGGAAGTCGTCGACGAATACCACGTCGGGAACACCTCGGCTGTCGGCTGCGGCGGCGTCACGCACGGTGCTGATGCGGGGGGAGGACAGGGTGGCGTCTGCCGCCTCAAATGGGCCCTTGGCAGCGACCCAGACCCGCTCCTCGAAGAGGACGGCGGGGCCGGTGCCGCCCAGGTCGTCTACAAAGTGCGCATCGCCGGGCGGGTAGTCGGATGCCCAGTTCCGCAGGAGTCCCGCGGCCCGGCGACCACGCTGGCTGCCGGTGGCGCCCGCGCCTTGGAGGACGGCCAGGAGTTCGCCCGCCAGCTGCCAGTCCAGAAGGCTGTGATACGCCATGTTCGTGTAGTCGCGCAAGCACTGGTAGCACGAGCCGCGGCAGTCGCGGCCGTGTGCACCGTCCGCGAAGTCGGCGAGCATCGTGCTGACGGTCGCCATGAGCTGCTCGAAGACCTCCCGGTCGGCGAGGTGTGTGCAGTAGCCAGCGCCGTTGTCCAATGTGTCGGAGAGGAAGGCGAAGGTACGCGCCTTGCTGCTCCCGGAGCCTGCTCCGTGGATACCGGATGCGATCTCGTTGGGCTGCACCTGCAGGAGCGAGCCCGCGGCCGTGCGCAGCAAGGCAGCCAGCGAGTACCAGGCCGCCCGTCTCCCCGAGCGGTCATCGGGGAAGCCGGTGCTCTGCGGCACGGAGGTGAGGTTCAGGCGTAGACCGAGCGCCGGGATCTCGCCTGCCTGGGGTCCGAGCAGGAATAGGTCGGTGTGCTGCGTGGCGCCGATAGCGGTAGTGAGGGGTTCCTCGTCGATGGCGATGTCCTTCGCGAGCCAGGGGAACAGCTCAGCCGCCCCGGTCTCCAGGTACGCGCCGGACCAGCGTGCAGCCGGGCTTACTTTCGCGAAGCGGAACAGTCGGCTGCCGTTGTCGTTGACCGCGTATCGCTGGCCCTTGCCGGCGTGGACCACCATGCCGGGCGCAGCGATCTTCCGCGGTGCGCCATGCTCAAGGTCTGCGGCGGTGCGAGGAGCGAGTGACCGAGCCCTCCATGCGAAGTTGCCGTCAAAGTCACGGGGCTTGCCGCCGGAGTAGAAGCCTGCCGGTTCGCGCAGTTCGATCTCGCGGTAGGAGCCGTCGGCCGTCCCGCAGGCGCGGCAGGGCTGCGGAGGGGCATCCTCCTGCTCCGGCAGCACCTGCACGTCCTCTGCGAGGTGGCCACAGGCGCGGCAAATTCCGATGAGGATGGGCTGCCCCAGTGGATCATCCACCGCTTGAGGGAATCGTCCGGTCGGCTCGAACGCGACGGCGCCGACCGCTGTGTGGACCCGGCCGTCCTTTACCGTCTCGGCGCCGGGAGCGAACTGCGAGACCGCGATGTCTAGCGACCGGTCGACCACTCCGCTTGGCGGCCACGGGTAGGAGTCGGAGGGGCGCTTGGTGTACAGGTAACGGGCTGAGGTCGGGAATCCGAACATCGGCAGCAGGCCAGACTCCGCCAGCCGCTGGCTGAGTTCATGGTGGCCGTGGGTCTCGTCGGCGATCTGCGTGACGCAGGTGACGAGTTCCTGGGCCACCCATGCCGCTGCCTGCGTCGGCGACCAGGTTCTGCGCGTGCGGTCGGCGAGCGCCTCAGTGAGGCTGCGGACTTCGGCGTCGTGCGATTTGATCCACAGGCTGACCGCTTCACTGACGGTGGGCCAGTCCGCGGTGCGGCCGAACTGGCCGTGGACGTTGCGGGTCGGGTCTAGCCCTGCGTCGTCCCCAGCCGCGCCATGTATAGCGTCGAATGCCCGGCGAAGCACCTCGGCAGCGAGGACTCGCTGGTAGATGTCCTTCATGTCGGTGGACAGGTACGGCGGTGGGGTCGGGTCGTTGGTGATGCGCTTGGGGTCTTGGAAGTAGTGCTCGTCGTGGCTGCGGCCGCGGCACACGGTGAGCGCGAGCGCGACCGGCGAGGTTCGCCGTCCTGCCCGTCCGACGCGCTGCTGGTAGTTGAACCGGGTCGGCGGCATGTTCGCCATCAGGACAGCGGACAACGGGCCGATATCGACTCCAGCTTCCATCGTGGTGGTGACGGAGAGGACGTCGAGGGTGTCGGGAAGCTCGTGCTCCTTGCCGTCGAGGAAGATCCCCTGGAAGCGGGCCTGGCGGGCCTGTGCGTCCAGGCGGTCGGTCTGGCCGGTGAGTTCGGCGGAGTTGAGGCGGAAATCGCCAGACTTCCTGTGCGCCATCCAAGCGTAGTAGTCGGCGTCTGTGCTTTCGAACGGCTCGGACGCGGTGGGAAGGGGCCGTCGGCACTTCGTGCATATTCCGACGCCGGGGTGGAGGTGCCGTCTGCGGCAGACGGAGCAGGTCCAGGACACTGCTCGGCCGTGGCGCAAGGCAACGTGCTCGGGCTGGATGACGTACTTCTTGACTGCCTCTCCCCAGATCCGCTCGACGGTCTGCCGGAGGTCTTCTGGGTCCTGCCCCAGGTGGTCGGCCGTGCTGGCCCAGAAGTCCCGCAGCTTCTTCGGCGGTTCGTCAGCCGGGCTGCGCAGTCCTGCGAAACGGCGCATGTGGCCGAGGACCCGCAAACTGGCCCGGGCCAGTGCGGCATCGGATGCTCGCTCGGCTTCGAGCGGCGCCTGGTCGGAGGCAAGGGTGAGCCAGCCCAGGCCCAGGGACTCGAAGTCGCGTCCGGCGCTGCCGAACAACCCGTTAAGCAGCTCGCTGCTGAGGGCTTCGCGGATGTCCTGGCGCAGGTTCTCTTGCCGTTCGCTGAGGACCAGGCTGGATTCGTCGCGTACTTTGCCGCCGGGAGGCTCGGGCCACTTGTACAGAGAAGTCCAGGACTGCGGCTGGGAGTCTCTCTGGGAGCTGGTCTGTTGCAAGGACGCCTTCGGGCCACCGGGGTTGATGCCGAGCTGGGCCAGACGTTCGGCGACGGCGGCGCCATGGCTGTCGAGGCTGGGCACGCGACTTAGGCGGCTATAGAGCGCGGCCTCTTCGGCCGGGTCGGGGAGGTCGTCGTCAAGGTCGTCGTCGAGGTCGCCTCCTCGGGGCTTCTGGAGCTTCTCCCAGGCGTCGAAGGATTCCGGGTCTCGGGCGCGCAGTCGGGCGCGTGCGGCCTTGCCCGTCTCCTTGTCCACGGGGTTGTCGGGGGACTTGCGGTAGAAGCCCGATACGGCTGCGAGGTCGGCGACCGGATCGCCCTGGCCCTCGACTTCCTTGGCGAGCAGCAGGCGCAGGAGGTCCTGGTAGTGGCGCAGCCCCAGGCCTGCGGACAGCTTCGCTGCGTCTTGACGACTGTCGGAGAAGACCACGGCCTGCCGGTTCGGCAGGAGGGAGAGGATCCCGGTGGTCAGTACCTGGTTGACCTTCTCGAAACCGGTGCGCATGGACCTGACGGGTGTGCGCATGCGGCGCGGGTCGCTCAGGCTGAGGTGCTCACTGCCGACCTGCCTGAGCTCCCAGTCGTCGCCGCAGTTGGGGCACTGGGTTGGTGCCGCTGGGAGGTCCTCAGCCTTGAGCCGGGGCCGCCCCTTCTTAGGTTGCGGCACGCTGGTGTGGAAGGACCAGCCGGTATGATCGCGCTGGTTGCGGAGGGTGCCGGTGCCCGGGTCGTAGTGGCTGCGCTTGAACTCGAAGTCGGCGCTCAGCGCGCCCTTGTCCGAGGTGGCACCCCACTCTTGCTTCTCCGACGGGTTCTCCTTGCGCGGCCAGTAGACGACGTAATTGGCCGCGCTCGGTCCCAGGGCAGCGGAGTCGGGTAGCGAGTCGAGGTCGGGCAGGTCTGCGAGCAGGCCGGCTTCGAAGGGGCGCCCCTTCGCCGCGTTACGGAAGGCCGAGGCCGGTGCGTAGCCGCCGAGAAATGTATCTCCGCAGTTCTGGCAGTAGAGGAGTTCCAGCACTCGTGCGTCGCAGCTGCAGCGCGGCGTAGGACGCGAGTACAGCTTGCCGACGGTCCTCTGCATGCCTTCCGGGCGCGAGGCGTCGGGGCACTGCGGGTCTGAGCACGCCCAGACACCGGGAATGTTACGGAAGAAGAGGTGTCCGCGCAGCTTGGGGGCCCGTGGGTTGGCTGAGCGGCGCAGCGCGGTGAGGACTCCACGTAGCGCTTTCTCTTGCGTGGTTGTGTCGGTGGCAGGGAAGAGGCGGGCGGCGACGGCGGAATCGAAATCGGCTATGAGCCTGTCGCCGTCGCGCAGTGCGTTGACCAATGCGTCACCGGCGCCGGTGACGGTCAGGAGCTGGTCCGCTTGGGCGGCCTCGGGATCCGGGTCCAGGGCGGCGTAGGCGTCGGCGTGCTGGGAGATGTCGGTGCGGGTGTGCGGGGGCAGCACGAGCTGGCCGCCGAGGACCTCGAACCGGTTGCGGTCGACGCCGAAGAACTCCTGCAGGAAGTCCAGATCGCGCGGGGCTTCGAGGGAAGCGGACGCGGCCAGGACGCGGAACTTGTCCGGTCTGTGGTCCAGGCCGAGGCGGTGACGCAGGTTGCGCAGGAGGTAGGCGATCTCTGTGCCTGCGGTGCCGCGGTACATGTGGAGCTCGTCGACGACCAGGGTGAAGCGGGCCTCTGGCACATCCTCTAGCCAGCGGCGTGTCTTGTCGAAAATCTGCGACTCACGTGAGCGCATCAGCATGACGTTGAGCATGCTGTAGTTCGTGATCATGATGTCGGGTGGAGCCTGGATCATGTCCCAGCGGCTGCGCATCTCGGCGCCGTCCAGGCGGGGGATGAAGTAACGGCCGTCGCCGGGGGCTTTCTGCGCCTGACTGGAGCGTTCCTCTGTGGCGGTGAACTCCTTGCGCAGCGTTTTGACGCCAGTCGGCGAGCCGATCTTGCCGGGGACAGGGGTTGCACCGGTGTAGCGGCCGAAGTAGAAGCGGTGGCCGGGCCGCGATCGGGCGAGCCACGCCCTGGCGTCGTCGCTGTCCAACGCTCTGCGCAGGCGCATCATCTGGTCGTCGACGAGCGCGTTCATGGGGTAGAGGACCAGAGCGCGTACCGCTGCGTGCCGGCCGGACTCGCTTGCCCGCTGCGGCTGGTAGTCGCCGTAGGGAGAGGTCCACCAGCGGTTCGTCGGCAGGGAGGCGGCCGGCCAGGCGGCGGACTCGCGGACGAGGTCGGCCAGGATGGGCAGCATGAACGACTCCGTCTTGCCCGACCCTGTGCCGGCCGTTACGACGACGTCGCGCCCGTCCCGCACAGCGGCGGCCAGGGCCCGGTGCTGGTGCTCGTAGAGCGAGGGGACGCCCCGCATCAGTCCGAGCTGCACCAGTTCCGTGAGGTCAGGGTGGGCTCCTGCTGCCTCCACGGATGCGGCGATGCCCGCATCCATCTGGACGTAGCTCGGGCGGACCTCCAACAGGGGGCGTTGCCAGGCTCCGCCGTTCACATCAAACAGGTCCTGGCGCTCGCGTTGGAGGTGCTCGTCAGCGAGCCCGAACGGCGTGTTGTAGTAGCGGAAGAGCGCATCCTTCAAGTGCTCGAACGTACCGAGAATGTCCACGTCCCGGCCAGCATGCCCAGGCTGTTGCGAAGCGGTGTCACTCATCGTTGTTCTCCCCCAGATGCTGGCCGAGCGATTGCGCGATCTTGATGGCTATGGCGTAGGGCACGTTGTCGTAGGCGAGGTTCTCGGCTTGGGCATTAATGCGGGGCGCAAGGCCGCAGCACATCACGGCGACGCGCCGGTGCAGGTCTGGCAGGGGGTAGCCCCAGTCGACGAAGAGGGTCCCGAACCGCTCACGCCTGCAGTCCTTCTCGGGCAGCCAGCGCAGCACGTCCGCTGGCCGGCTCCGGGTCTCCAGTGCCAGATAGACACCCTGCTCGTGGCTCGTTTCATACCACTGGCCGTCGCGCAGGATCTGGCATACGCGTTTGCTATCGCGCCGCTTGAGCCGGTACAGGCCCTCGTCCCGAGGCCGCGGGACAGGCCGGTATTCGCCGCGTTCAAGGTCGTACTGTTCCAGCGGTTTGCCGAACTCCGGTGCAGAGGTCGGTGCTCCAGGGCTCAAAGGCGGCAGCAGCGCAGCTCCTTGTAGCGCGAAGCAGGGTGTGTAGGAGACGCCGAGTTCGGCCGCCCAGCTTGCGAGCCCTGCTTCGTCGTCGTACTGGACGATGAGGGACGGGGGCAAGGGGATGTCCCTGAGCGGGCGGCCGCTGGGTACTCGGAACAGCTCCAGCAAGCCGTCCTGTCCCGCCTGCGCTACGCGCGCTTCGAACGCGGCCGTCCGGCTCCCGGTGAGTACTGCCAGTCCCCGCGCCTGCGGCAGTCGGGTCAGGACTGGAGGGGCCGCGCACCATCGCCGGTTGGGCCAGTCGATGTCCATGTAGGCCAGGGAGACGGCATCGCGCAGCCAGCGGCCCGGGGCTCCCGGTTCGATGTCCTGGCAGTGCTTGGCTGCCAGCCACCACATCCCCTGCTTGACGTCGGACAGAGTGCCGGCGCCCTGCTCGCTCAGCCAGCGCAGCAGCAGGCCTCCTGTATCGGCCATCAGGCTCCCCGTCTTCCGCTGATCGTTTCCGCTGCCGCTACGTAGTCGAGCCAGACAGGGTTGTGCAGGCGCTGGGCGGCGCTGAGGACGGCGTACGCCCAGGCGTAGTCGTCAGGCGCCGGAGCGGGCGAGGGTGTGTCTTCTGCTGTTGCCAGCGCCCTGACCGACCAGCGGGCCGCTGTCCGGTAGACCAGCCAGACATACCCAGCGGGTACCTCAACTTCAAGGCAGGGGCCGAGCGCATGTGCGGGCAACCGGGAGGCCATCCAGTCGGGGACCGACTGCTGCTTGGCCGGGCGCACTCCGCCGTGGGGATCGAGCAGCACGGCTTCCAGGACGCTTGAGCGCAGCAGTTCAGTCCGCGGGAGGCGGATAGTGCGCGGCGCCTCCGCACCGCGGATTCGGGTCTCGGAGCCTGCTGCATCGCTCAGCTCGGGCCGGGCGGTACCGTCGCAGAGGTATCCGAGCGTCCCGGTGCCGGGCGGCAGTCCCTCGTGCAGCCCGTCGTGCAGCGTAAAGACCTGGCTGCTGGGTGCCGTACCCACACGGTGATCCCCTTCTTCGAGGGGGATCATGCACAGCGGAAAAGGCACTCGCGGGTCGGCGCGCAGCTTCTCGGTGCGGCCGTCGAGGACAACTTCTACCCGGCCGTCGGGAGAGTCGCTGGCCGGCAACAGGAGGTCGGGAGCACCGCCGCGGAGGAAATGGCCCGCTACTCCGGCACCCGCCCGGTACTCGGGTGCGATGCGCAGACCGCCGGACAGCGCAGCGCGGTGCCGGATCTGAGGCTCGAGGACGTGTGCGTGGTCTCCGCCTCGGTCGAGTGTGCGGGCGAAGGCCACCCCGTTGACAGCGCGCACGCCCTTGAATAGCTTCCACCCGGGCACCGGCGCCGACGCTTCCCGGACGGTGCGGCCGCCGAGGGCATCGACCATGGAGCGCACGGCGCGGAGGGCCGAGTCAGCGGCCAGGATCCAGTGCTGCTCGCCGGGCTCGAAGTACTCAGTGCTCACCCACTCACCCAGATGCGGGTGCAGCCGCAGAAGTACCACCTCTTGCGGAGCCCACTCAAGGACCAGGTCGTCGCCCTCAAGGTGCAGGCCGTGTTCCAGTTGCTGCCAAGAGGGATGCAGCGACTCCAGTCCCTCGTAGACCTCCCCGTACGCCTTGTACAGCGTGAACGTACGGCCGCCCGGCACAGCGACGCTGGTCTCGTCGATGCCGACGCAGGCATCGGCGAGCCATTCCAGCCGCCTGCCTCGGTCCGCGACTACGAGCCTCAGGCCGACGGCGCGGCGTCGGTGCTCGCGCTCCGGCTCGTGGAGGGTGCCGTCCCAGTCATCGGCGAGCCGCTTGACCAGGCTGGCGATCAGGGTTTCGCCCGTATCCGGGGCACTGGATAGTTCCTCCATGAGCCGAGGCGACAGGCGCCGGTCCCGGCCTGCCGTCCATACCCGCAGGCGCCGTAGCAGCTCGCGTCCAGAGACCTCGTCGGGGTTGTGCGGCCGCAAGCGGGTGGCCGCAAAGAACCGGGTGAGGACCTGCCGGTCTGAACCCCGCACCAGCGCCTGCGAGATGGGGAAGCCGATCTTCCAGTAGAACTCGTCAGTGCTGACCGTGCTGGTGCCGTAAAGGCCGCCTGTCTGCTCGAGCCAGGTGTCGAGTTCCTCCCACATCACTGCGACGTCCTGGAAGGCGTGCTCGAGCTTGTTTGCCCGGGAGCTGGAGAGCTGCTCGCCGAAGAGCTGGATCCACCGTCCGTAGAAATTGGTCTTCAGCATGCCGTCAGAGGACGCCATCCGAGTAGCGGCCAGCACGGACAGGGCCAGCACCGGCAGGCTTGGCGGCGGGACCGCGCTCCCTTGCTGCTCCCATACCTCGCACTCGCGCTGAATGCGGCTGAACAGCGGTCGGTCCGGATCGCTCCAGTTGAGTTCACCGGCGACCGCCTCGGCGAGGCCCATGCCTACACGGTCGGCCAGTTCCCGTTCGACTTCGAAGTCGACGTACAGGACGGTACTTCGAAGCGCATTGTCCGCCCCGAAGAACTCCGAAGAGAGCACCTCGTGCCACTGTTTGTACTCAGATTTCATCTGACTTTTCCAGCTCCCCCCACCCACGCCGCGTGCCCATCTACGGTTCCGGGCACAAGCCCCTATGCCCCCGGCATGCCGGCCACGCCGGATGACCCTGCCAACCGCCCAGCCCAACCAACGCTACTCACGGGGCTCCTGACGCGATAGGCAAGCCTTCTCAGTCCGAACACATACCTCAACGCGAAGGACCTGGGACTGGACGCAGAATATCCATGCTCTCTGCACGAAATAACCACCTGTGCCGAAATCGTGATCTTGCCTAGCAGGCAAGAAGATTTTGATGGCACGGTCTGATCTCTGAACCTCTGACAGCGGATTAGGGGTAGAGGGCGATCTGCGCGGAGGGCTGGTCAGATATTCGCAGGCTGCACCGCGCGATCGTGAGAGATCTGAGCATCTCGAAGAGCGGTCAAGCGGTCGTTGGCCAGCGACCGGCCGCCGATCGGCGTCTCCACCGCGCCCTGAGGGCCTGCCCCACCGAGTGGTGGCACGCCGACCGTGCCGGGGTGCTCACCCCACAGTCCGTAGATTCGCCCGCCTGATGGCAGACGCAAGCCCGGATCGGCTGCGGCCACAACGTCGCCGTTTCACCGTTGTGGGCTCTGCGACGGTGACCCGGCCGATCACGCGAACGAAACCCGTGAAGGTGGCAGTTGTCCCGGGCATCGTCAGCGAAGAGGTTGGGACTCCCATGTCACGCTGCGTACAGCTCCAGCCCGCACCAGCAGGCCGGGGTACGCTGCGGCGGCCAAGCCATCGCCGGCCCCGCAGTCGGCGTCGCCGCGTACTGCGAGAGCAGCGTTGTATCGCCGGGTTAGGGACTCCTTCGAGATTGCGAGCGTCTCCACGGTGAAGGTTCCATCGGCTATCGGAGTACACCCGTCATCTCCGCCGTCCGCGAGCTCAGCGCCGTTCCCGGCCTTGCCTCGGCGCTGGAAGCCGCCGTATCCAGCCTTACCGAGGCCTCTCGGACACTGGCTGCCCTGGCCGTGCAACTCCGTAAATACTGACCCCCTGAGCGGTGGGCAGGGCCATCGACAGATCTTCGGGCCGTCCACCGCTCACTTGCAGGGCAGGATCCCGTGCCCCTCCGGATGGGTGAGAGCGGGGGCCGTGCCGATGCTTCAGGCGTTCGCGCCGCCGTGACACTCGACATAGACCGTTCCCACCCCGCACCAGCACTCCGACGTCCGCTGCGGCGGCCACGCCACCGCTCGCCCCCGGGCCGCCAGGGTCGTCGCGTACTGCGGGAGGAGGGCGGTGTCGGACGGGGACGAGCCCTCCGACGCCGCGAAGGCCTCGTAGGAGGGGACCGTGCCGGTGACGATGCCGAGGTTGCCGGTGCCGGAGGTGGAGAGTTCGCGTAGGGAGGTCTCTATGGTCGCGAGGTGCTCGGGGTGGGACGGGTACTCCGTGGTCAGGTCGGGGTACGCCGACAGGAGCTCCGTCAGTTCTTCCGCGGGCCAGTGGAGGACCGCCACCGGGAAGGGGCGGGAGAGGGCCTCGCGGTAGGTGCCGAGTTCGGCTCGGAGGCGGGAGATCTCGGCCTCCAGCTCCTGGGGGTTGTCGGAGCCCAGGGACCAGACGCGCTTGGGGTCGTGGAGTTCGTCCAGGGAGATGGGGGACGAGTGGAGGGTGTCGGCGCGGGCGTCCCAGTCGTCGTGGGGGAGGCCGAGCATGCGGCGGACGCGGTGGCGGCCGAAGAGGACGGGGCGCGTGGCGTAGGGGGGTTCGGCTACGTCCGTGAGGAGCAGGGTGGCCGCCTGCGTGAACGTGTCGTGGGCCGCTTCCAGCTCGTCGTGGGATTCGAGGGATTCGGCGACGATGACCCAGGGGGCCGGGTCGCGGGGGGCCGCGGCGCGGATGCCGTCGATGATCGCCCTGGCCTCCGCCTCGTGGTCGTACTCCCACAGGTTCGACGCCTTGAGGGCCCGGACCAGGGGCGCGTTCTCCAGGGTGTCCGGGGTGGCGAGGAGGCGGTCGTAGAGCGCGGTGGCGGCGGGGCGGTCGTCCGCCAGTTCCAGGTGGGCCGCGGCTTGGAGGAGGAGGGCTTCGGCGTCCTCGGGGTAGCGGCCGGCGGTCCGCTCCAGGCGTGCCGCTTCGGCGGTGTGGTCGACGTTCTCGGCAGGCGTGTCGGGGCGCATGAACGACACGGTACTGCCCGGCGGTGACAAAGAAGAGATAGGGATGGGGAGCAGTCGGTGCAGTCGACGCAGCCGGTAGTGAGGGGAGTCGTCCGTGCGGTTCGAGTTCGGTGGGTCCGTGGTGGAGTGGCGGGGGCCCGCTCCGTACTACTTCGTGCCGGTGCCTGAGGAGGAGTGCGAGGAGGTGCGGGCCGTGGCGGGCATGGCCTCGTACGGGTGGGGAGTCGTGCCTGTTGAAGTGACCTTGGGTGGGGTGGGCGGGGTGGTGTTCGAGACGTCCCTGTTTCCCAAGGACGGGGGGTATCTGCTGCCGTTGAAGAGCGCGGTGCGGAAGGCGCACGGGGTGGAGGCGGGGGACGAGGTGCGGGTGGTGATGCGGGTGCGGGTCGGGTAGTCGTACGGCCGCGACGGCGAGGGCGCGGTGAGCTGCGTGCCCCCGCCGCCGGGCCGGACCGGGCGGGTCAGATCGTCACGCCGTCGATCTGGAGGGTCTGGACCGCCTTCGCCGCCACCGACACCGCCACCGTCTTTCCGGACAGGTAGGTGTCCGAGTACGACCTGTACGCGTCGCCGCCCGTCGTCACCGTGTTCCAGCGGGGGACCAGGCCGTTCGTGCCGCCCGTCACCGTCGTGAAGCCGGAGAGGTTGAAGGTGAGGGTCTGGGCGGAGGAGGCGGTGTTGAGGGCCACGATCACCAGGCGTCTGGCCGAGGAGTCGTAGGCGGCCACGGCGTTGCTCACGCCCGTGTCGAGGATCTTCATGCCGGGGCGGATGTGGCGGCTGAACTGGGCCATCACGTAGTACTTGGTGGTGACCGCGCCGGCGGCCAGGGTGTTCGCGTCGTACGCGATCATCGCCCAGTTCGTGGAGGGGTCCATGACCTGCCAGTAGACCCAGGCGGTGGGGTGCAGCCAGCGGAAGTCGTAGAGCAGGTTGAAGGCCATGGTGTAGCCGCTGCCGTCGTTGTCGCCGGTCTCGGAGTTCCAGAGGGCCTTGCCGGCCGTCGTGACGACGTCGGTGTAGAGGAGGTCTCGGCGGCCGCCCGAGCCCTGGTAGCCGTGGACGTTGACGCGGTCCACGTACCCCTTCGTGGTGGAGGAGAAGGAGTTCCAGGTGGTGCGGGCCAGGTCGTAGCTCGTCTCGTCCGATGCCGAGATCTTGGTCGTCGTCAGGCCCCGGCTGTTCAACTCGCTGCGCAGGTAGGGGAGTACGGCCGCCTGGACGGTCGAGTCGATGTGGCAGCCCTCCTGGGTGCCGGTCGCCGTCCACCAGGAGGAGGACGGTTCGTTGAAGGCCTCCACCGTCGCGAAGTTCACGCCCCAGTTGTTCTTGGCGTGCAGGACCACGGAGGCGAGGTGGGAGGCGTGCTGGCGGTAGTTCCAGGACTGGAGGTTGTTGCCGCCGTCGGAGGCGCCGGACGGGTTGTGGTTGAGACACATCCACCACATGGGGGAGTTGGCGAAGAGTTCGGCCGTCGCGCCCCGGTTGACGGCTTTGACGAGCATGGCGCGCTGGGTGGCGTCCGCCGTCCAGTCCCAGGCCGAGGAGGTGGGGTCCTCGTTGTTCCAGTCCTGCCAGTAGCCCTCGATCTGTTTGAAGGAGGGGATGTTGGCGGAGGCGACCATCGATTCGCCGTTCACGCTGTTCCAGCTGGACGCGCCCAGGTTGTAGCGGGCGATGTTCAGGCCGAGGCCGGGCAGCGACGTGCTGTTGTACGTCGTCGACTTGGTGGTGAAGAAGATGTCGGCGAAGTCGTCGCGGGTGCCGAAGACGTTGCCCCACCAGGCCAGGGAGGTGCCCCAGCCCTCCCAGGTGCCCCAGGAGGTGGACGGGCTGACGGCGATGGTGGCGTCGGCGCGGGCCGTGCCGGTGGCCAGGGCGCTGCCCAGGAGGCCGCCGCCCGCGGCGGCCAGGAGTGTTCTGCGTCGGATCATGGCTGTTTCTCAACCTCTCCGTGCGGCTCAAACACCGGTTCCCGGACCGGCGTTGACTCGTCCCCCCGCATGCCAACAGGAAGCATCAGGTGTGGTGCGTGAGGTTGTCGAGGGGTGTGACAGCGGTTTCTGACAGTGGTTTCTAAAACCGGTGGAGGAAGAGGTCGTGGGGAGGTGCGGTGACGAGTGGCCGTGCGGCTCTGGTGAGTTGGCGGCGGGCGCCCTATCGTGCGGGACCGGCCGGGGCCGGGCCAACGGGCCGGGAGTCGGTGCAACCGGCCGGCGGCAGTGTGACCGGCCGGGGATCGGCGGGGCCGGCGGGAGGTGCGCGGTGCGGGTCGTGGGGCACGGTGAGCGGCGGTGGCGGGCCCGGCGTCGGCGGGTGCTGTGGACCGGGGGCGAACTGCTCGTCACGGTGGGCGTGGTGCTGATGCTCCTGGTCGTGCACCAGCTGTGGTGGACCAACCGGGAGGCGAAGCAGGGGGCCGAGCGGAAGGTCGAGGCCCTGGAGCGGGAGTGGGGTTCCGGGGGAGGGGCGGTGGACGGCTCCGGGGGATCGGGGGGTGCGGAGGGGACGGGCGGTTCCGGTGCGGCCGCCGGGTCCGCCACGTCCGGTGGGGCCGCCGGGTCCGGCGGGGCGCGGTCGTCGTACACCACCCGGGTCGTCGCCTCCCAGGCCTACGCCGTCCTCGTCATCCCGCGGCTCGGGCTGCGCGTGCCGGTCGCCGAGGGCGTCAGCAAGCCGAAGGTGCTCAACCACGGGTACGTCGGCCACTACCCCGGCACCCAGCAGCCGGGCCAGGCCGGGAACTTCGCGCTCGCCGGGCACCGGAACACGCACGGCGAGCCGTTCCGGTACCTGCCGCGGCTCCGGCTCGGGGACCCCGTCGAGGTGGAGACGGCGTCGGCGACCTACACGTACGTCGTGGACCAGGTCCTGCCGCAGACGTCGGCGCGCGACACGGGGGTCGTACGGCCCGTACCGCGGTCGGTCGTGAAGCCGTCGTACGGGTACAAGGAGCCGGGGTACTACATCACGCTCACCACCTGCACCCCGGAGTTCACCTCCCGGTACCGGATGGTGGTGTGGGGGAGGCTGGTGTCCACGCGGCCGCGGGCGTGACGCGGGGAGCGCGGATCCGGTGATTCGTGCGGCTGTCCGGGGGGCTTCCGGACGTGCCGCGAGGGGAGACGCGCGCCGGGGGATATGTCGATGCGAGAGAGGTGACTTCGGGAGATCCGTGAGGAGATCGGCTATGTACGCGGTGGTTCGGCGGTACGAAGGGGTGACGGATCCTGCCGAGGCGGGACGCCGGGTGAACGAGGGGTTCGTTCCCCTCCTCCGGCAGGTCCCCGGTTTCGTGGCCTACTACTGGGTCGACGCCGGGGACGGGGTGATGCTCTCCACCAGCGTCTACGACGACCAGGCCGGCGCCGAGGAGTCGGTCAGGAGGGCCGCGGCCTTCGTACGGGACCAGCTCGCGTCGCTGCTGCCCCATCCGCCCCAGGTCACGGCCGGTCAGGTCGTCGCCGCCGGGTAGCCCCCGCCGGGGTGGGGTCCCTCCGGGCCGGACCGGTGGTCCCGGCGCCGGGCCGGCCTGCCGCACCGGCTCACGCCCGCTCCCGCAGCCCCACCACCCCGGCCGCTCCCAGCACCGCCACCCCCGCCGAGACCGCCATCGCCACGTCCGCCCCGTGGGCCAGGCCGCCGCCGGACGACGTCGCGAGGGCGATGGTCAGGGCCACGCCCGCACAGGAGCCGATGTAGCGGAACGTCTGCTGGGCGCCCGAGCCCATCGCCGCTCGGGCGGCGGGGACCGACTCCACCGCCTGGAGGGGGAGCGCGGCGTTGAGGAGGCCGCTGCCGGCGCCGCCCAGGATCAGGCCCGGCAGCAGGCGGGGCCAGGAGCCCGCGTCCAGGGCGCCCAGCATGGCCAGCGCGCCCGCCGCGTGCAGGACGAAACCGGCCGCCAGTTGCCGGCGGGGTGAGACCCGGCCCGCCAGGCGCTTGGCCTGCAGGGCCACCGTGAAGGACAGGCCGGACCAGAGCAGGAACAGCCATGCCGTGTCCATCGCGGACATCCCCAGCGTCTGCTGGAGCAGCGCCGGGAGGTAGCTGAACAGGCCGATCACCGTCAGGCCCGTGACCAGGCCGCTGAGCGAGGAGACCAGGAAGCGGGGGGCGCGGAAGAGGGCGAGGTCGATCATCGGGGTGGCGGCGAAGCGGCGCTCGATCAGGGCGAAGGCGCCCAGCAGGACGACGGTCGCCGCCAGCAGCAGGGCCACCGGTGTGCGCAGCCACCCGTCCCGGCCGAGGGTGAGGGCCGCCACCAGGGAGACCAGCGCGAGGCCGAAGGCCAGGGCCCCGGCGACGTCCGGGCGGCCGCCGCGCGGTGAGCGGGACTCCGTCAGGGTGCGGAAGGACAACGCGGCCACCAGAAGGGCGGCGGCGCCCAGTACGGCGTACGCCACCCGCCAGTCGGGCATCGCGCCGGCGACCAGCGGGCCCAGCGCGATGCCGCCGCTCACGAACGCGCCCCACACGCCCGTCGCGTGCAGCCGGCCGCGCGGGCTCGGGAACGCGGCCACCAGCAGGCCCAGGCTGCTCGCCAGGATCGCCGCGCTCGCCGCACCCTGCGCGACCCGGGCCAGGGTGAACGCCCAGGTGGAGGTCGTCAGGCCGCCGAGGGCGGTGGTCAGGCCGAGGGCGAGGGTGCCGGCGACGAAGATCCGGCGGCGGCCGTAGTCGTCGGCCAGGCTGCCCGCGACCAGGAGGAGGGCGGCGAGGCCGAGCGGGGTGCCGTTCAGCAGCCAGGCCTGCGCGGAGAGCGGGGTGTGCAGGGCGGCGACCGTGTTCGGGAGGGTGACCACCGGGGCGGTGTACGTCATCAGGGCCACGGCGGTCGCCGCGCTGGTGAGAGCCAGGGTGGGGCGGCCGCTCGGGACGGGGGCCGGATCCGGGACGGGTGCGGGTGAGGGGCCCGCGTGCTTCATGGTTCTTTCATTGAACCTAGTCATGGGGGTACCGTAGCACCGTAGGTTCGTTCATTGAACCCACGGTGGAAAGTGGCTAAGGTGGACCGCATGGCACTGGGCAAGGACTACGCGACGCAGGAGTGCTCGATCGCCCGCGCACTGGAGGTCGTCGGCGAGCGCTGGACGCTGCTCGTCATCCGCGACGCGCTCTACGGCGTCCGGCGGTACAACGACTTCCTCGTCCACCTCGGCATCCCGCGCGCCGTCCTGTCGGCCCGCCTGAAGACGCTCACCGAGGAGGGGATCCTGGAGAGGCGCCGGTACCAGGAGTCGCCGCCCCGGGACGAGTACGTCATCACCGAGCGCGGCAAGGAGCTCTGGCCCGTCCTGCGCACCCTCGCCGTCTGGGGGCGCGAGCACCTCATGGACCGCCGGCTGCGCTACTTCCAGCACGCGGACTGCGGGACCGAACTCGGCCCGTCCGGCGAATGCCCCGCCTGCGGAACCGTCGTCCCCGTCGCGGACGTCGTCGTCGCACCGGGCCCGGGACTCGACCCCGACCCGGCCGATCCGGTCAGCAGGGCGCTCCTCAGGCCCAAGAGGCTCCTGGAGCCGCTGGAAACAGATCCTGTATAAACGGTGGTGAGACGGAGAGGGGGGTGCTCGGAATGCGCGTGAACGCGAACAGCCGCTGGGTGCTGCCGTCCCGGCCCGCCGCGCTCCTGCTGCTCCTCCTGCTCGACCTCCTGCTGCTCGACTCCGGCAGCCTCTTCACCACCGTCGCGCTCGCCGCGACCGCCGCCGTCGGCTCGGCCCTCGCCGTCTGTGCGCTGCGTGCCGCACGCTCCGCGCCCGCCGTGCCGCCCACCCGGGTCCGCACGGCGATCCGCGACCGGGCCCGGCGTACCGCCTTCCTGCCGCAGCGCGACCCGGACGCGAAGGGCCGCAGTCGCCCGCGAGCACCCGGACACGCCCTCCCGGCGACCCCCGCGTAACCCACCCGGCTCCCGGCTCCCGGCCCCTTGGCCCGCGGCCTCCGGCCCTGGCCCCCGGCCTCCGGGCCTGAGGCTCCCGGCCCTGGCCCCCGGCCTCCGGGCCTGAGGCTCCCGGCCCTGGCCCCCGGCCTCCGGGCCTGAGGCTCCCGGCCGCCGGCTCCCGGCCGCCGGCTCCCGGGCGGTCTCTCGCGCGCGTCGTCATGCCGTCCCGCGTCTTCATCCACGGCACGACGAGACCCCTCGGAGGGCTCCCACCCATGTCCGCTTTCCTGTCTGGTTCCCTGTCGGCTTTCGCCGGCCTGGTCGAGCACCTCGCCGACCTGCTCCAGCCGCTGTTCCACGCCTCCGCGGCCGCCGCCGCGATCGTCCTGTTCACCGCGCTCGTACGACTGCTCGTACATCCCCTCTCCCGCGCGGCCGCCCGCGGGCAGCGCGCCCGGGCCGCGCTCCAGCCCAGGGTCGCCGAACTGCGCAAGCGGCACGGCAGGAACCAGGAGGCGTTCCAGAAGGCCGTGCTGGAACTGCACGCGGCGGAGAAGGTGTCCCCGCTCTCCGGCTGCCTGCCCGGACTGCTGCAACTGCCCGCGTTCTTCCTGCTCTACCACCTCTTCTCCAACCCCTCGATCGGCGGTCACGGCAACGGCCTGCTCGCGCACGAATTGCTGGGCGCCCCGCTCGGCGGGCGGTGGAGCGATGTCCTCGGCGGTGCGGGCGGCGGGGGGTTCGGGAGCGCCGGGCTGGTCTACCTGGCGCTGTTCGCCGTGGTCGCCGCCGTCGCCACCGCCAACTTCCGGCGCGCCAGGAAGGCGGCGGCGGGGGCGACGGCCGTGGTGGGCGAGGCGGACCAGCAGGTGCCCGGGGTCGGCGCGGTCTCCAAGGCCATGCCGTACCTGTCGTACGCCACGCTGGTCACCGTGGCCGTGGTGCCGCTCGCCGCGGCGCTGTACGTCGTGACCAGTACGACGTGGAGCGCGGTGGAGCGCGCGGTGCTGTACAGGTGAGGGCCGTGATGCCTACGGTCCAGTACGTGAACACACTCTTGCCCGCTGCACACTCATCTTGGAGGATCGACCAGTCCTCCGATGGCTGCACCCATCGGCAGGGCGACTGCTGTCAAGGGAGATGGTGACGACCATGAAGCTGCTGCGAGTCGGTACGGCGGGGGCGGAGCGGCCCGCGCTGCTCGACGCCGGGGGTGTCCTGCGGGACCTGACGGGAATCGTCGACGACATCGACGGGGCGCTGCTCGCCGACGCTGCGGCGCTCGGGCGGGTCCGGGCCGCCGCCGAGGCCGGGGAACTGCCGGCGCTCGACGCGGCCGGGCTGCGGATCGGGCCGCCGCTGGGGCGGATCGGGAAGGTCGTGTGCATCGGGCTCAACTACCACGACCACGCCCGCGAGACGGGGGCCCAGCCGCCGGCCGAGCCGGTCGTCTTCTTCAAGGCCGCGGACACGGTCGTGGGGCCGAACGACACCGTGCTGGTGCCCCGCGGCTCGGTGAAGACCGACTGGGAGGTGGAGCTGGCGGTGGTCATCGGGCGTACGGCGCGTTACGTGGCCGACGACGAGGACCCGCTGGCGTACGTCGCCGGGTACGCGGTCGCGCACGACGTGTCCGAGCGGGAGTTCCAGATCGAGCGGGGCGGGACCTGGGACAAGGGGAAGAACTGTGAGACGTTCAACCCGCTCGGGCCGTGGCTGGTGACGGCCGACGAGGTCGCCGACCCGCAGGACCTGTCGCTGAAGCTCTGGGTCAACGGCGAGCTCAAGCAGGACGGGACCACCGCCGAGCAGATCTTCCCGGTGGCGGAGGTCGTGCGGTACGTGAGCCAGTTCATGGTGCTGTACCCCGGGGACGTCATCAACACCGGCACTCCGGCGGGGGTCGCGCTGGGAGCGCCGGAGCCGAAGCCGTTCCTGCGGGCCGGGGACGTGGTGGAGCTGGAGATCGCGGGGCTCGGTCGTCAGCGGCAGGAGTTCAAGGACGCGTAGCGCTCCGCCGGGAGAGCCGGGGAACCGCGCTCGCCGGTCGTCCGCGGGCCGGATGTGGCTGGCCGCGCAGTTCCCCGCGCCCCTGAGGGGGCGCCCCGGTGAGGCCTGCTACAGCTTCAGGAAACTCTCCAGGGCCTCCACCACGAAGCGGTGGTCCTCCAGTTGGGGCAGGCCCGAGACCGTCACCGAGCCGATGACGCCCACGTTCTCCACGGTGATCGGGAAGGAGCCGCCGTGGGCCGCGTACTCGTCGGGGTCCAGGCGGGAGGACTCCTCGAAGGTCGTGCCCTTGGCGCGGAAGCGGGCGCCGACCAGGTAGGAGGCCGAGCCGTAGCGTTCGACCACGCGGCGCTTGCGGGTGATCCAGGCGTCGTTGTCGGGCGTGGAGCCGGGCAGGGCCGCGTGGAAGAGCTGCTGGCCCGCGCGGTGGATGTCGACGGCGACGGGGGCCTGTCGCTCCCGGGCCATCTCCACCAGCAGGGAGCCGAGCGCCCACGCGTCGTCGTACGTGAACTGCCGGAACACCAGGCGGCGTTCCTGCTTCTCCAACTCCTCCACGGGCGGGGTGAGTTCGGGAGTGGTCTTCGGGGTGAGCTGCGGGTGGTGCATCAGAGGGTCACCGTCACCTTGTCGCGTGCCGAACGGCGGGCTGCTTCCAGTACGTCCAGGGCGGCGGCCGCCTCCAGCGCCGTCACCGGGTTCGAGCCCTCGCCCCGCAGGGCCTTGGCGACGGCCGCGTAGTAGGCGGGGTAGTCACCGGGGAGGGTCGGGACGCCACGGCCGCCGCCGGTGACCGGGGACTCGCCAGCGCCGATACGGCCGTACAGCGACTCCGGTTCCCGGCCCCAGGCGGCCGCGGTGCCGGGGCGCTCGCCCTTGCGCAGGGCGTCCTCCTGCGGGTCCAGGCCGTACTTGACGTAGCCCGCCTTCGAGCCCAGCACCCGGAAGCGCGGGCCGAGCTGGGCGGTCGTCGCCGAGGCGTAGAGGTGGGAGCGGACGCCGTTCGCGTGCGTGACGGCGATGAAGGTGTCGTCGTCCGTCTCGGCGCCGGCCCGGCGGATCACCGACTCGGCGTACACCTCGGTGGCGGGGCCGAAGAGGACCAGGGCCTGGTCGACGATGTGGCTGCCGAGGTCGTAGAGGAGACCTCCGATCTCTGCCGGGTCGCCGGACTCGCGCCAGCCGCCCTTGGGCTGCGGACGCCAGCGTTCGAAGCGGGACTCGAAGCGCCAGGGGTCGCCCAGCGCACCTTCGTCGAGGAGGCTGCGCAGGGTCAGGAAGTCGTTGTCCCAGCGGCGGTTCTGGAAGACCGAGAGCAGCAGACCGCGGTCCTCGGCGAGGGCGGCGAGCTCGCGCGCCTCGGCGGCGGTGCCGGCGACCGGCTTGTCGACCACGACCGGCAGGCCCGCCTTGAGGGCGGTCGTCGCCAGCGGGACGTGCGTCCTGTTCGGGGACGCGATGACGACGAGGTCGAGTTCGGTGGCGCGGTCGAACAGTTCGTCAGGGGTGGCGACCGTCCGGACGTCGGGGAACTCGGCCTTTGCCTGCGCCTGCCGCTCGGGGTTCGAGGTGACCACCGTGTCCAGTGCGAGGCCCTCGGCGGCGGCGATCAGGGGGGCGTGGAAGACGGATCCGGCGAGGCCGTAGCCGATGAGGCCGACGCGGAGGGGAGGGGCAGCTGCTGTCATGCGTCCTACTTTCGCAACGCTGTTGCCAAAGTGCAAGTGGGAGGGAGAATGAGTGGCGTGAACAGGACGAGGAGCGGGCGGCCGGGGGCGGTCGGGGCGAATCTGCCGGCCATGCGCAGCCACAACAGCGCGCTGGTGCTGGACCTGCTGCGCACGGCGGGGGAGGACGGCATCAGCCGGCTCGAACTGGCCGAGCGGACCGGGCTCACCCCGCAGGCGGTCAGCAAGATCACCGCCCGGCTGCGGGAGGACGGGCTCGCGGCGGAGGCCGGGCGGCGCGCGTCCACGGGCGGCAAGCCGGCCACCGTGCTCCGGCTGGTGCCGGACGCCGGGCACGCGGTGGGGATCCAGCTCGACCGGGACGAACTGCGGGCGGTGCTCGTCGACCTCGACGGCACGGTGGTCGCGGAGCGGCAGGCGGGGGTGGACATGGGCGCCGGGGCGGAGGCCGTCCTCGGCGCGGTCGTGGAGCTGGCCGGTGAGCTGGTGGAGCGCGGTGGCGACACCCTGCTCGGGGTCGGGGTCGGGGCGCCGGGGCCGCTCGACCACAGCCACGGGGTGTTGCACCGGGTCACCGGGTTCCCCGAGTGGGACGGCTTCCCGCTGCGGGACGCGCTCGCCGAGCGGCTCGGGGTGCCGGTCGTCGTCGACAAGGACAGCAACGCGGCGGCCCTCGGACTCGCCGTCGGCGGCGAGGCCGGCTCCTTCGCCTGCCTGCTCCTCGGCACGGGGCTGGGCGCCGGCCTGGTGATCGGCGACACCGTGCACCGGGGGGCGCGCACCGGGGCGGGGGAGTTCGGGCACCAGGTCGTCCAGCTCGACGGGCCGCCCTGCCACTGCGGCAACCGCGGCTGCATCGAGGCGCTGTGCCTGGCGGCGGTGGCCCGCGGCGACACGGCCGAGGCCGCGCGGGTCCTCGGCGTCGGCGCCGCGAACCTGGCCGGCCTGCTCGACATCGACCTCGTGCTGCTCGGCGGCCGGACGATCGCCGCCGCGCCGGAGCCCTTCGTACGCGGGGTCGCCGCCGTCCTCGACGCCCACACCCGGCGGGAGGGCAGCCTGCGAACCGCCGTCCCCGTCCGTCTCGCTCCCGGCGGCGGCCGCGGCGTCGCGGAGGGCGCGGCCCAACTGCTCCTCGCCCCCCTCTTCGGCCGCGCGGACGGCTGACCGCGCCGCGGCAGCCACCGAAGAGGCGCGACCAGCCGAGTGGGCGGGGCGTTGTGAGCACCGTGGGTGCAGCCGCCCCAGGGGCGCGGGGAACTGCGCGGTCGGCCCCCACCGGCGCGCAGGTGGTCACCGACCGTTCGGCACCGCCCGGATCCGCCGTCGTGGCGGGTCGCCGTTGCGGTGGGGTGGGGGAGGGCGGCGATCAGCCGAACCGGCGGGGTGGGGGGAGCGGTGGTCAGCCGAACCGGCGGGGCGTTGTGGGCACCGTGGGTGCAGCCGACCTGGGGGCGCGGGGAACTGCGCGGTCGGCCCCCACCGGCCCGCGGGTGGTCACCGACCGTTCGGCACCGCCCGGATCCGCCGACGTGGCGGGTCGCCGTTGCGGCGGGGTGGGGGAGGGCGGCGAGCAGCCGAACCGGCGGGGTGGGGGAGCGGCGGTCAGCCGACCCGGTGGGGTGGGGGGAGCGGCGGTCAGCCGAACCGGCGGGGCGTTGTGAGCATCGTGGGTGCAGCCGACCTGGGGGCGCGGGGAACTGCGCGGTCGGCCCCCACCGGCCCGCAGGTGGCGACCGACCGTTCGGCACCGCCGGGATCCGCCGTCGTGGCGGGTCGCTGTTGCGGTGGGGTGGGGGAGGGCGGCGATCAGCCGAACCGGCGGGGTTGGGGGAGGGCGGCGGTCAGCCGAACCGGCGGGTGGGGGGAGCGGCGCTCAGTCGAACCGGCGGGGCGTTGTGGGCATCGTGGGTGCAGCTGACCTGGGGGCGCGGGGAACTGCGCGGTCGGCCCGCCACCGGCCGCGGGGTACCGGCCGGGTCCGTCGGCGCGGCCGTTCGGGCGGAGTGGGGCGGCTTGTGCGGAGTGGCAGACGGTGGTGGCGGTCCGCGCCCGGCAGGCTCACCTGTTCATGCGCATGCGACTGAGCACCCCCCTGTCCCTCTGCCTGGCCGCCGCAGCCGCCGTACTCGTCCCCGCGCCGCAGGCGACGGCCGCCCCCGCCGTCGCCGAGGCCTCCTGCGCGGCCGCGGGCCAGCAGGGGTTCCCCCTCACCACCCGCCTCCACGACGGCCCCTCGTCCTACGAGCCCGGGGGCGGCTTCGGCACCTGGTACCTCGACCTCACCAACAACACCAGCCACACCTGCGCCGACGTCCACCCGGTCGTCGTGCTCGTCGACGACAAGAAGGCCCTCAAGCCGTCCCAGACCGAGCTGGAGTTCTACGACGGCCCGCGCACCCGCCCGGTCCCGCTGACGGAGACCGACGAGTCCGAGCTGGTCGGCGTCTTCGACGGGACCGACTTCCCGGGGCTCACCGTGGCGCCCGGTGCGACCGTCTCGGTCAAGGTGAGACTGGCGATCACCTCCGACGCCGTACGCAACGGGGTCACGGCCAGCGCGGCCGCCGTGCAGCGCCAGGGGTCGGACGGCGCGTGGGTGGGCGAGTCGAACGACTACCGCTTCGGCATCGGCGGCGAGGCACCGCCGCTGCCGCCCGCGAGCGTGGCCCCCGCCGTGCCGTCCAGCGGCTCCTCGCAGGTCGGCCCGGAGACGCCCGCGCAGACGGCCGCGGGGACCAGCAGTGCCAGTCCCGACACCAGCCCGGGGGCCAGCCCCGGAGTCACCCCGGGCGACAGCGCCCCGCCCTTCACCGACGAGGCCGGCGGCATGCGGGACGGCCACCGGGACGGCCGGGACGGCCGTGACGGCCGGGAGGCCTGGGACCGCCGCCGGGAGGCCTGGGAAAACCGCGGCGCCTGGGGTGCCGAGGGCCCCTGGGAGGCCGGGGAACGCGCCCGCGAACTGGCCCGCACCGGCCTCGGCCTGGCCCACGGGCTGTTCACGGCCTCCGTCGCCCTGCTCGCCGTAGGGGCAAGCGCCTTCCTGCTGGCACGCCGACGGCGGTGACCGCGGTCGGCCGTCGGGGGAGCTCCAGGGCCAGGCTCGTACGGCCGTGCAGACCCGGAGACCAGGAAGGCGGCGGCCGGCCGCCCACCGGCAGTTGAACGGGGCATTCCCGGGTGATCCGGTGTGTGTCTAGGCTGGGGCGTCGGTACGCCGTGGTTCCGGCGCCCCAAACGCACCCGCACGCCTGGAGACGCACCACATGGCAGAGCGCAAGCCCATCGAGTCGTGGCTCACCGACATGGACGGGGTCCTCATCCACGAGGGGGTTCCGATCCCCGGAGCGGACGCCTTCCTCAAGAAGCTGCGGGAGTCCGGACGGCCGTTCCTGGTGCTCACCAACAACTCCATCTACACCGCCCGTGACCTGCACGCACGGCTGCGCCGGATGGGACTCGACGTGCCGGTGGAGAACATCTGGACCTCGGCGCTGGCCACCGCCCAGTTCCTGGACGACCAGCGGCCCGGCGGCAGCGCCTACGTCATCGGCGAGGCCGGGCTGACCACCGCCCTGCACGACATCGGGTACATCCTCACCGACCACGAGCCCGACTTCGTCATCCTCGGCGAGACCCGCACCTACTCCTTCGAGGCGCTGACCAAGGCCGTGCGGCTGATCAACGGCGGCGCCCGGTTCATCGCCACCAACCCCGACAACGTCGGCCCGTCCGTGGAGGGCGACCTGCCCGCCACCGGCTCGGTCGCCGCGCTGATCACCGCCGCGACCGGCAAGAAGCCGTACTTCGTCGGCAAGCCCAACCCGCTGATGATGCGGGCCGGCCTGAACGCGCTCGGCGCCCACTCGGAGACCTCGGCGATGATCGGCGACCGCATGGACACCGACGTCCTCGCGGGCCTGGAGGCCGGGATGCGCACCTTCCTGGTGCTGTCCGGCGTCACCCAGCCGGACGAGGTCGACCGCTACCCGTTCCGGCCATCCGAGGTCGTGGACTCGATCGCGGACCTCGTCGACCGGATCTGAACCGACTCCGGATCACTCCGGATCACTCCGGATCACTCCGGATCACTCCGGATCGCTCCTGATCGACTCCGAACACGGCTGCGACCGTCGGGCACCAAACCTGAGACCACCCGTACGGAGCAACAAGGCGCCCCCAGAGGATGCGGGGGCGCCCCGTGCGGGGGAGCCTCCAGATATCTGGAGGTTCACGATGGGCTCAATTCCCCTCACTTTCTGTACCGGACTCCTGGTCTGCGCCGCCGGTCTCGCCCCGGCGGCGGCCCTCGCGGCGGACGGCCAGGGCGTCACCGTGACCCCTGCTTCCCCGTCCGCCGGATCCGTGGTGGCGCTGCGGGCGAGCGGCTGCTCCGGTACGACCGGCACCGCCGCCTCGACGGCCTTCGTCACGGACGTCCACCTGGCCGGTACCGGCGGTGACCTGACCGGCCAGGCCCAGGTCCGCTCCACGGCCGGCGCCGGCAACTACACCGTGCAGGTCACCTGCGGCGGCTCCGCCGTCACCGGCAGCGTCACCGTCGTACGGCAGTCCCAGCCGGACACGCCCGGCGTGGTGCCCGCCTCGCCGTTCGCGCCCGTGCACGCGGGCGGCGGCGGCACGGCTCCGCTCGCCTCGGTGGATGTCCGCTCGGCCGGTCCGGACACCGCGCAGGCGGTCACCGGCCTGCTCCTGGCCGCGGTCGCCGCGGTCGCCGTCGGACTGCTGGGCGCCCGTCGCCGGCACGGCTCGCGCTGAGGACGGGAGCGATGTCCGACGACACCGAACGTTCCCCCGGCACCGGACGGCTGCTGACCGGGGTGGCCTGGGCGGTCCTGCTGCTCGGGCTCTGGCTGTGGGGCCGGGGTGTGACCGAGATACCCGACGGCATGACGGGGCCCACCACGGGTGACGTGGCCGCCGTCGGCCGCCCTCCCTCGGACCCCGAACTCCCGCCCGCCGCCAAACCGTTGACCCCGTCCGTGCCCCAGCGCGTCGACATACCGGACCTGGGCGTGCAGGCCCCCGTGGTCGCCCGCGGCCTCGACGGGGACGGCGGGGTCGACCCGCCCCCCTTCGACCAGCCCGGCGTGGTCGGCTGGTACGGCTCCGGGACCGACCCCGGCGCGGCCGGCACCGCGGTCCTGGTCGGGCACGTCGACACCGAGACCCGGCCCGCCGTCTTCTACAAGATCAGCGCGATGCGCCCCGGCGAGACGATCCGCGTGGTCCGCGCCGACAACACGGTCGCCGAGTTCACCGTCGACGACGTCCGGGTGCTGCCCCGCGACCACTTCGACGCCCAGCAGGCCTACGGCCCGCGCGAGTCGGGCCGCGCCGAGCTCCGCCTGATCACCTGCGGCGGCACCTTCGACCGGACGACGCACAGCTACACGGCGAACGTGGTCGTCTCGGCGTACCTGACGGGCACCGGGCCGTAGCACGCGCGGCGGTGCCCCGAACTCCCTGACAAACCTTGGCCTCCCGGGGGTGTCTGAAGGGTGGCGGGGCGAGAGGCGCCCCGTGGGGAGGGGCGCGGAATGACCAACCGTCAGTGCAAGGCGGGGGCGGTGCCGGCCGCCTTCGCGGCCGCCGTGGCCGCATGGCTGCCCGCCACGTCCGCACAGGCCGCGGACGGGCCGGTGGTGCACATCTTCGTGGTGAACGACAGCATCGGGGTACCGGTGCCGACCCAGGATCCGCCGCAGATCAGCTGGGGCCTGGACAACGACGGGCCGGGCGCCGCGAAGGACAACACCGCCGACATGGCCGCGGGCGGCGACACGGCCGCGGGCGCGCTGCAGCTCGGTGGCGGTCTGGTGTTCGTCGTCAGGCGCCGGAAGGCCTGACCGCCTGCTCGTCCGCACCTGTCGCCCGGTCGACGGCCCGCTCCCCTGAGACCGCCGACCGGGCCGGTCCTCGACCGCGCGCGCTCGGGTTGCGGGAGTAACCCGGCGTCAGGCGCGGGAGGCTGGGAAGGCGAACCGGTGTCCGGGCCGCCCGCAAGCGACTCTAGAGGGCAACCGGCACCGGAGCCTAGGTTCGCGCCCGCCGAGCCTGTCAACGGGGGCTGTAACAGCTCACCGACAAGGGCCGGACGATCTCGTGGCGAGTGCGGCGGGTATGTCACGATTAGACCCTGGTCAAGTGCACCCACCCAGGGGGGGAATTGGATGTACGACAGCAGGGGGGCCCGCTCGGCGGCCCGGGCCGGGGCTCTGGGGGCGGCGCTGCTGCTCGCCGGCTGCTCCTCGGGCGGCGGCTCGGGCGGGGACGGGCCGGCCGCGAGCCCGCGGGCGGCGATCACCCAACAGCCCAAGGAGGCCGACCCGTTCTGGGTGAACCCGGACTCCAACGCGGCCCGCCAGGTGAAGGCCTACGCGCAGGCCGGCAAGGACGGCGACGCCGAGCAGATCCGCAAGATAGCGGCACAGCCGACCGGCGAGTGGATCGGCCCGGAGAACCCGGAGCAGGAGGCGCGCGGCTTCACCGAGGCCGCCCAGAAGTCCGACCGCACGGCCCTCCTGGTCCTCTACGACATCCCGCACCGTGACTGCGGCCAGTACAGCCAGGGCGGCGCGGCCGACGGCGACGCGTACCGGGCGTGGATCGCCGGGGTCGCGAACGGCATCCAGGACCGCCCGGCCACCGTCGTCCTGGAACCGGACGCGGTACTGCACCTCGTCGACGGCTGCACCCCGGCCCGGTTCGCCGAGGAGCGCTACGACCTCCTGCGCGGCGCGATCACGAAACTCAAGTCCCTGAAGAACACCAAGGTCTACCTGGACGCGGGCAACGCCGGCTGGGGCCACCCCGACCAGATCTACCAGTCCCTCCAGCAGGCCGGCATCGCCCAGGCGGACGGCTTCGCCGTCAACGTCTCCAACTTCTACTCCACCCAGGACTCCGTCACCTACGGCAAGCAACTCTCCGCGAAGGTCGGCGACAAACACTTCGTCATCGACACCAGCAGGAACGGCAACGGCCCGTACGCGGGCGGCGATCCGGAGGAGCGCTGGTGCAACCCGCCAGGGCGGGCGCTGGGGGAGACGCCCACCACGAAGACGGCGGACCCCCTGGTGGACGCCTACCTGTGGGTCAAGCGCCCCGGCGAGTCCGACGGCACCTGCAAGGGCGGCCCCCAGGCAGGCGACTGGTGGCCCACCTACGCCTTGAAACTGGCGCAAGCCTCACACACCTAGGGGTGCGGGAAACCGCGCGACCGGCCACAGCGCTCCCGCACCCGAGAACCGCACACGCGGGAGCGCTACGGCACCTTCACCCACTGCGCCACGCTCGGCGTCCCCTGATCGTCGTCCACGAAAATCATGTACCACCCCGAAGGAACCAGATTCCGGTTCTCCGGCACCGTCACCGTGATCCGGTCGCCCGACGTCTTGAAGCCGAGGGCCACCGAGCGCTGATCCACGTCGGTCACATGGGTGGTCGCACTCGGCCGGATCAACCGCACCTTCCTGATCGTCGACGCGTGCCGCGAGGTGAACGTGCCCGTCCCGCCCCGCGCGATGGTCTGCGGGCCGCCGCTCAGGGACGGCCGGGAGTCGCGGTACAGGTACGGCGGGGTGTAGATCTCGATCCGCTGCTCGAACACCCCCGGCTTGGTGTCCGCCCTGTCCGCGAAGAGCGGGTTGGAGCCGAAGAACATGACCCGGCCGTCGGGAAGAAGGATCGAGCCGGAGTGGTAGTCGCGGCCCACGAGCGGGTCGGCCACCCTCCGGAAGGAGCTGGTCGCGGTGTCGTAGATCCGCGCCTGCCTGATGTCGGAGGCGCCGCGGCCCCGGTAGTCCTCGGAGCCGCCCGACACCAGCACGGAGTCGTCGGGCAGCACGGAGATCTGCGGGTACCGCGTCCCCTTCTCCAGTGAGGGGCCGTCCACGAACTTCGGGTCGGGGTCCTTGAGGTCGATCAGCCGCGTCCTGTTCGTCGACAGGCTGGACTCGCCGACCCCGCCGCCCCCGACCACCATGTACTTCTCGTCCTGCGCCGGGGGCAGCAGCACCGTCCCGGACGTCTCCAGCATGTTCGGGTCGCTGAGCCCGGACAGCCTGGTGAACTCGTTGGTGTCGACGTCCCAGATGCCCGGGTCCCGGCCGACGTCGTCCGGACCGTATCCGGCGTTGGAGCCCGAGTAGAAGAGCTTGCCGTTCTGGAGCAGGAACAGTGCCGGATAGGTGGGGAACTGGCGCTTGTACTTCGTGTACGTCCAGGTCTTCGTCTTCGGGTCGAAGACCTCGTTCTTGCCGGGCACCAGCTGCCCGATGTCGTCGAGGCCGGAGACGCTGAGGATCTTCCCGTCGGACAGGGTCGTGAGCGTCGGGTACCAGCGTGCCTCGTTCATCGGGTCGACCTTGATGTACTTCTCGGCGACCGGGTCGAACTCGTAGGCGTTCTTGATGCCCTCGAAGTCCCGCTTGTCCATGCCGAGTTTGTTGGCGATGCCGTAGGTGTTGCGGGCGTCGGCGCCGGTCAGTCCCTGGATGCGGTAGTTGTCCTGGGTGCCGGTCTCGTATCCGGTGCCCTGCTTGGGCGCCTCCACGACGACCCGGGCGTAGCCGGGGTTGTTCCGCAGGAACCTGCCGGTCTTCTTGTCGAAGACCTTCGTCGCGCGCGGGATCAGCGCCGAGTCGTCGGAGACGAACGTCTTGCCGTTCTGCTTGCCGGTGAACCGGGTGCCCTTGGGCAGGGTCATCGGTTTGTCCGGGTTCTCGTTGTAGAGGATCATGACGCCGCCGGCCTTCTTGACGTCGCCCTTGAGCTTCTCGTACTGCTTGGTGCCGCCCGCGATCAGGATGTTGCCGTCGGCGAGCTGGGTGTGGCCGGTGCAGAACAGGTCGGCCGGGGTGGGCACCTTCTTGATCGTGCCCTTGACCGGGTCCCAGATCCGGCTGTCGTAGATCTTCGCGTCGAAGTTGTCCTGGTTGTTGCCCGAGCCCGCGACGAGCAGCACCTTCCCGGTGTGCAGGAGCACCGCGTGGATGGTGTCCTGGCGGTACTCCTTCGGGAACTCGATGACGTCCCAGTGGCCGTTCGCGGCCTTGTACTCCGCTCTGTTGATCTTGTACTGGTGGTACCGGTCGGCCCCGAAGCGGTACAGCCAGGGCCCGTTCATCCCGGCCAGGGCGAGGACGACCACCGTACTGATCGCGAGCCGACGGGCCCGGCGACGGCCGGCGCTGTCGTTCATTCCTCACGACCTCCCAGTCCGCCGAGCGCGATCCGCAGGGTCTGTTCCGCTGGGGTGCCGGCGGGCGGCGTCCAGGTCGGCCGCTGCTGCGGTGCGTGTCCCGCGGGCAGGTATCCCGCCGGTACCGCGTCCTCGGGTTCGGGCACCGTCCCCGGCGCCCCGCGTTCCTTCCGCAGCGTGTACTGCCAGGCGAAGATCGGGGCGGCCGTGATCAGCAGCGCCAGCGTGGCCCAGGTGATCATCGCGGGCTGCGAGTGGCCCTCGACGAAGCCGGCGGCGAGCGAGCCGCCGAAGACCAGGATGAAGAACCAGTGGATGCGGAAGGTCCCGAAGAGGGTGTCGGGACTGGCCGACTCGCCCTTCGGCGTGACCACGAACCTGCTCTTGCGGCGCAGCACGGCGTCCATGAGGGACCGGGCGTAGACGGGTGCGGACAGCGCCGACATCACCATGCCGGCGACCCCGCCGGAGCCCTCCGGCTCGTGCGGGGAGACGTTGTGCCGTCGGTTCCAGATGTACAGGCCGATCTGGAGCGCGGAGGCGTTGCCGTAGAGCATCAGCCACACGGCGGGGTCGATGTTCACGCCCGAGGCGCCCAGGCCCAGGAACAGCGCGCAGCTCAGCGCCGCCAGGATCCAGTTGAGGGCCGACATCGGGTAGAAGATGATCATCATGGTGTAGTTGAAGAGCTTGCCGGGACCCAGGCTGAACAGGCCCTTCCAGTACTGCTTGAGGATCGTCTCGTACGTGCCCCGGGACCAGCGGAGCTGCTGGGTGAAGAAGTCGGTCCAGGCGTTCGGGCCCTCGCCGACCGCGAGCACGTCCGGGGTGTAGACCGAGCGCCACTTGCGGCCGGTCGCCGGGTTCTTCGCGCGGTGCATCTCGAAGCCGGTGGCCATGTCCTCGGTGATCGAGTCGTACAGCCCGCCGATCTGCCGGAGCGCCCTGATCCGTACGGCGTTGGAGGTGCCGACGAACATGGGGGCGCCGTAGCGGTTGCCGGCGCGCTGGATCAGGGCGTGGAAGAGGAACTGCTGGGACTCGGCGGCCTTGGTGACGAACGTGTCGTAGTTGCCGTAGACCTGCGGGCCGATGACGAAGCCGACGTCCGGGTCGCGGAAGTAACCCAGCATCCGTTCCAGGTAGTTGGGGAGCGGGACGTGGTCGGTGTCGACGGAGGCGAAGAAGTCGTACTCGTCGCCGTGCGCCTCCAGCCAGGCGTTGTAGTTGCCGTGCTTGGTCTTCGCGCGGTGCGGGCCGGCCGGCTGGTTCCACTTCGCGACCCCCTTGCGGGTGAAGTGGTGCACGCCCAGGCGCGCGCAGACCTCCTTCACCTCCGGGTCGTCGCCCTCGTCGAGCAGCCACACGTGCAGCAGGCCCCGGTGGCGCAGCCGGACCGCCGCCTGAAGGGTGCGGGTGACCATGTCGAGGGGTTCCTTGCCGGGCACGAACGTGGTGATGAAGGCGACCCGGGTGCCGGTCTCCGGGACCACCGGGACCGGGTCGCGGGCGACCAGGGTGGCGTGCGCGTTGGACAGCACGTTCATGCAGCGGAAGAACTCGATCAGGCCGATCGACACCAGCATCACGATGTCGAGGGACGGCAGGAAGTCGTACGCCGGGTAGTCCCGCTGGGTCCAGTGCTGGGGCTGCAGCAGCCAGGCCAGCAGGACCAGCGAGAGCAGCGGGGCGGCGCCCAGCATCAGCGCGGCGCGGACGCGGTGCGGCTCCTGGGAGAGCAGTGAGCGGTACTGCACGGTGTACGGCCGGGTCGGATCGGGCTGGGTGAGGGGGCCCGCGAGCCGGCTGTAGTGCTCGTAGTCGTATCTGGGCAGGGTCTTCTTGATGTGGCCCAGGGCGCCGGCGGCGGTGCGGTGCGCGGGCACCCGGAGCTGTGCGGTCTGTGACGGGTCGTAGTCCTGTTCCTGCCGGGCGCCCATCGGCGTCGACGTCATGAGTCATCCCCCCACACGCAGGTCAGCGCGTGTTTCATCGGTGCTGGAGCCCGCTCGGATCCCCCTCGACCCTGCCGGGCGCGTCAAAGGCGGGGCACAGTCGTCCCACGGATGATGGACACGGACCGTGACCGTCCGGTTGCCTGGTGCCCCCCTCGGCACCGATTCATGACCGGGGCCCCTCAACCCCGCAGATCTGGCAACCGGCTACCTACCCCCCAAGTGCCGCGAAACACCGGCACTTTGGACAACCAGGGTTCTACGGCGCTCAGCATGATCGCAAGGGCGAAACGCCGTGTTTACCGGGCATACGCGTTCATTGTGGAGCGTGTGGGGGTTGTGTGGACCGGGTGTGTCGGTTGTTGACATAAAGGGACAAGAGGCGGCAAGAGAGGTCGAAAGCGGCCTCGCGTGTCCGGCGGGGTGTACGCCGAAAGGCCCCCCGCTGATGCGGAGGGCCTTCCCGGTGTCTGTGCGCCGCCAGGGACTCGAACCCCGGACCCGCTGATTAAGAGTCAGCTGCTCTAACCAACTGAGCTAGCGGCGCCTGCTGACACCGAGAACTCTACCCGACCGGAAACCGTGCTCCTGACCATCGGCCACCAGGGCGACCCCCGTCCGCCCTCTGCCGTACATCATTCGGACCGTCAGCATGCGCACCGGGGGCTCAGTTGGGAAACTGATCAACGTGTACAGTCCCGGACATATCAACATGAAGTGTGAGGGGAATCGCATGCCGGCCCCGGTCTTCCAGGAATTCGACCCCACGACCACCTGCGAATGCCCCGGCTGCGTCCACTGGCGGCGGGTGAGCCCCTCCCCGCTGCCCGGCCGCTTCGGCGGGCACCCGGCGGCCCGCGGCGTCCTGGTCGTGGCCGCCGCCGCGTCCGCCGCCCTCGCCGCGGGCGCACCCACCGCCGCCGCCCACGGCACCCCGCCCGCCCCGCACCGGTCCGCCGCTCCCGCGGACCCCGAGCCCCAGACCCCGCAGGGCGCCAGATCCCCCCTGCACGGGCCGCACGGAAAGCCCGCCAAGGGTCCCGTCACCACGCCCCCCATCACCCGCACGCAGATCATCAACCGGGCCAAGACCTGGGTCACCGCCAAGGTGCCGTACAGCATGTCCCTCTACTGGACGGACGGATACCGGCAGGACTGCTCCGGCTACGTCTCCATGGCCTGGGGGCTGACCGGCAACGAGTGGACCGGGAGCCTCGACCAGTTCGGCACGAAGACCACCAAGGAGGAGCTCCAGCCCGGCGACATCCTGCTCTTCCACAACCCGGACGACCCCGAGAAGGGCTCCCACGTCGTGATCTTCGGGGGCTGGACGGACTACACGCACACCTCCTACACGGTGTACGAGCAGACGCCCCCGCACGCCCGCAGCCAGCCCACCCCCTACGCCTACTGGAGCAATTCCTCCAAGTACGTCCCCTACCGCTACAAGGGCCTGATCGCGGACCCGGCCACCCCCGGTGCCCAGGCCGCGAAGACGTCGGTGGCGTTCCCGGGCGCCGCCTACTTCGGGCCCGGCGCCCACAACAAGTACGTCACCCTCCTCGGGCAGCTGCTGGTCGCCCGGGGGGCCCACTACCCCAAGGGCCCGGGGCCGGACTGGGGCCCGGCCGACCAGCGGGCCACCCGGGCGTTCCAGCAGGCCCAGGGCTGGACCGGCGCCGCCGCCGACGGCCTGCCGGGACCGCGCACCTGGGAACTCCTCGCCACCGGCAGGGGGAAGGACATCAAGTCCGCCACCGCGGCCCCGGCCGCCCCCGCCTCGCACGGGGTCCCGGGCTACCCGGGCAAGAACTTCTTCCGCCCGGGTGCGGCCAACGACCATGTCGCCCAACTCGGCAGGCGGCTGGTCGAGAAGGGGTACGGCCGGTTCTACCCGAACGGCCCGCATGCCGCCTGGGGCGAGGCGGACCGCAGGGCCGTCGAGGCGTTCCAGCGCGCCCAGGGCTGGCGCGGCGGCGCGGCCGACGGCTACCCGGGGCCGGAGACCTGGCGCCGCCTGTTCCTGTGACGACCCCGACTGCGACCCCCTGAGGACCACCCCAGGAACACCTGAGGCATCTGGCGCGGAGGCTGGAGGCAGGCATGAGTACGACCACCGAACACACTCCCGATTCGGACGGGCCCCCGGACGGGGGGCCGCCCACCCGCCCGACCCCCCGGCTCATCCAGAACGAGATCACCACCGAGATCCCCGTCCACCTGCTGTTCCGCGACGACCCCGACCCGGTCGCGGTACCGCTGCGGCCCGCCGTGGTCGCCCGTCGGCAGGGCACCGGCGAACAGCCCCGGCTGCGCCGCCCGCTCCCGGCCAAGCCCCGGCCGGTCGCCGCCGTCGACCCGGACCTGGTGGAGCGTCCGGCCCGGGTGCTGCCGGGCGCGGCCGGCGTGTGCGCCGGGCTCGCCGGAGTGGCCGGGGGGCTCGCCACCTCCTGGTGGGCGGGGGCGTTGCCGACGCTCGCGGCGCACGCGCTGCACCTGCCGGCGTACGGGGGCGCGGGACTCGGCCCGGCGCAGTGGGCGGCGTACGCCGGGGCCGGTGCGCTCGGCGTGACCGGCTTCGCCGGGCTCGCCCGCGGGACGACCGGTCGGGCCTGGGTGCTCGGCCTGTTCGGCCGCTACCGGGGGACGGTGCGGCGCACCGGCCTGCTCTGGGTCAACCCGCTGCTGCTGCGCCGCCGGGTGGACGTCCGGCTGCGGCACTGGCGCAGCGAGGAGATGCCGGCGGCGGACGGCAACGGGGTCGCGCTCAGGGTCGTCGTCCTGGTGGTGTGGCGGGTGCGGGACACCGCGCGGGCCGTGCTCGGCGTCGAGGACCACGAGACGTATCTGCGCGAGTGCGTGGAGGCCGCGCTGGCCCGGGTGCCGGTGGAGCCGCCGGGTGCCGCCAGGGGCTCGGTGGAGATGGCCACGGACGCGCTGACCCGGCTGGTCTCGGCGGACGCGGCGGGCATCGGCCTGGAGGTGTTCGCCGTGCAGCCGGTCCGGGTGGAGTACGCCCCGGAGGTCGCCGGGGCCATGCAGCGGCGCCGGATCGCCGCGCTCGACGCCCGGCAGCGGGCCACCATGCTCACCTCGGTCGTGGACTCGGTCGAGGACACGGTGACCCGGCTGACCATGCGCGGTCTCGTCGAACTCGACGACTACGAGCGCAAGGTGCTGGTGCGGGACCTGACGGTGGCGTTCTGTTCGGGGCGCACGGAGCCCGTGCCGTAAGGGGGACGGGCGCCGGCACAGGCACCCCTTTTGGTATGGACATGTTCAACAAGCGGCAATAATCTGAGACTTGGTCTAGACCTGCACGGCTCACCGAACCTCCCCCACGTTCTCCAGGAGCGGAAGCATGCGTAAACGGACCAAGATCTCGGCCGTCGTGCTCGGCGTGGCGACCGCCGGAGCCTTCGCACTCTCCACCGGCGGCGCCAGCGGGCACGGCTACACCGACCTCCCCATCAGCCGGCAGAAGCTCTGTGCCAACGGCACCGTGACCAACTGCGGCGACATCCAGTACGAGCCGCAGAGCGTCGAGGGCCCGAAGGGCTTCCCGGCGGCCGGTCCCGCCGACGGCCAGATCTGCAACGGCGGGGTGAGCAGGTTCGCCCAGCTCAGCTCGCCGACCGCGCCGTCGGGTGGCGCCTGGCCGACGACGAGGGTGACGGGCGGGCAGACGTACACGTTCCGCTGGCAGTTCACGGCGATGCACGCCACGACCGACTTCAAGTACTACGTCACCAAGCAGGGCTGGAACCAGAACCACGCCCTCGCCCGTTCGGACCTCAACACCACCCCGTTCCTCACCGTCCCCTACAACGGCCAGCGCCCGCCGGCCACCCTCAGCCACAGCGGCACCCTGCCGTCGGGGCTGAGCGGTCACCACGTGATCCTGGCGGTCTGGACGATCGCCGACACGGGCAACGCGTTCTACGCCTGCTCGGACGTCACGTTCTGACCCGCGCAGTTCGACAAGCGGGTAACACCCGGCTGATCTGAGCTTCGCTTGAGGACCCGCCGCGGGCCGCGGGGGTACGTTCCCGCCACACCGGTCGATCGGACCGGTGTTCGGAGGCGGGGGGACTCTCATGGGCCTGTTGGAAGCGTTCTTCTACATCATTCCCGGCATCTTCGTCGTCGTCGGGGTAGTCGGGTTGGTCAAGACGCTGCGGCGGTCGAGCGAGGTCAGCCGGACGTGGCGTCACGGGCGTACCGCCGAGGCGCGCTGTCTGCGGTCGTACACGAGGACCAGCGGCGGTGGCGGGGACACGTCCGTGACGACCACGCTGCACCACGTCTACGAGTTCACCACGGCCGACGGGCGGGTCGTCCGCTTCGACGAGGCGAGCGGGCGGTCGACCGTGGTCGAGGGCGACTTCGTGACGGTCTACTACCTGCCGGAGCACCCCGAGGGGGCGACGTCCCGGCCGCCCGCACAGGGGAAGCTGGCGGTGGGGACCGGGTGCTCGGTGGCGTTCCTCCTGGTGGTCATCGGGTTCGCGCTGGCCTTCATGGTCGGCGCGCACGTCGCCTTCTCGGCGGCGGACGGGTTTGCTCCGTGAGTGCCGGTGAGGCCGTGAGCCGCTGCGGGCCGGTGGGGGATGGTCGCGCGGTTCTCCGGCTTCCGGGGTACTGATCTGACGGAGTGTCAGTTAATCTGCTTCTCCATGGCCGTCGATGGGCACACCGTTGCCGAAGCCGTCGCCGCCCGGTGGGGGGACCACCGGCCGGGGCTGTGGTTCGAGGAGCAGGTGCTGACGCACCACGAAGTGGCCGCCGGGGCAGCTGCCCGGGCGGCGCTGCTCAAGGATCTGCTGCCCGCCGGCGCCGTGCCCCACGTCGGTGTCCTCCTCGACAACACCCCGGAGTTCCCGCTCTGGTTGGGGGCGGCCGCGCTCGCCGGGGCCGCTGTCGCCGGGGTGAATCCCACGCGGCGGGGGGCCGAGCTCGGCCGGGACATCCTGCACACCGAGTGCCCGGTGCTCGTCACCGAGCGGGCCCACCTGCCGCTGCTCGCCGGGCTCGAACTGCCCGGCGTCCGCCTCCTCGTCACCGACGGACCGGAGTACGGCGCTCTTCTCGCCCCCTACCTCGGCGCCCTTCCCGACGCCTCGCGGGCCGCCCCCGCCGACCGGATCCTGCTCTACTTCACGTCCGGTTCGACCGGCGCTCCGAAGGCCGCGCTCTGCTCGCAGGGGCGGCTCGCGGCGGCCGGGCACTCGCTGGCCGGGCAGTTCGGGGTCCGACCCGACGACGTGCACTACGTCTGCATGCCGATGTTCCACGGCAACGCCGTGATCGCCGACTGGGCGCCCGCGCTGGTCGCGGGCGCCGGGGTGGCGTTGCGGCGGCGGTTCTCGGCGTCCGGCTTCCTCTGCGACGTACGGCGGTACCGGGCCACCTACTTCACCTACGTCGGCCGGGCAGTGCAGTACGTACTCGCCACCGAGCCGCGCTCCGACGACCGGGACAACCCGCTGCGGCTCGGGTTCGGCACGGAGGCCGGGGCCGTGGACGCGGCGGCCTTCGAGGAGCGGTTCGGGGTACGGCTGGTCGAGGGGTACGGGTCCTCGGAGGGCGGGGCGGCGGTCCAGTGGTCGCCGGGGACGCCGGCCGGGGCGGTGGGACGGGCGGCGCCGGGGCTCGTCGTACTCGATCAGGAGTCGGGGGAGGAGTGCCCGCCCGCCGTCCTCGACTCCGGGGGAAGGCTGCTGAACGGGGAGGCGGCGATAGGGGAACTGGTGAACCGGGCGCCGAACCCGTTCGAGGGGTACTGGCGCAACCCCGAGGCGGAGGCGGAGCGGCGCCGGGGCGGCTGGTACTGGACCGGGGACCTATTCTACCGGGACGCGGCGGGATACCTGTACTTCGCCGGGCGCACCGACGACCGGATCCGGGTCGACGGGGAGAACCTGGCCGCCGCGGTGATCGAGAACATCGTGGCCCGGTACGAGGGCGCGGAGGCCGTGGCCGTGTACGGGGTGCCGGACCCGGTGACCGGGGACCAGGTGATGGCGACGATCGCCGGGCGGTTCGAGCCGCTGGACTTCGCCGAGTTCCTGCTGGCCCAGCCCGACCTGGGGACGAAGATGGCGCCCCGGTTCGTGCGGGTGGCGGAGCGGATGCCGGTGACGGCGACCAACAAGATCCAGCGGGCGACGCTGCGGAAGGAGGGCGTGCGGTGTGCCGACCCGGTGTGGTGGCGGCCACCGGGGGAGCGGACGTACCGCAGGCTGACCCCCGAGGACGCCGAAGGGCCCCTCGTCTCCACGAGAGGCCCTTCATCTGTGCGCCGCCAGGGACTCGAACCCCGGACCCGCTGATTAAGAGTCAGCTGCTCTAACCAACTGAGCTAGCGGCGCATGACTCACGCCGACCGCGCGAACCGTCTTTCGACGGCCTCTCGCGGCTGGCGACGAAGAAAATAGTACCTGGTCCGGCGGGGTGCTTCCGACCACCGCCGGACCGGCCTAGATCGCCAGCGAGAGCAGCAGCGGAGCGGCGCCGCGGTTCAGGGTGTCGGCGGCCTGGCGGAGCCGGTGGGCGTGCTCGACCGGCAGGGAGAGGGCCAGGCAGCCCACGGCCGAGCCGGCGGTGATCGGGACGGCCGCGCACACCGTGCCGATGGCGTACTCCTGGAGGTCCAGGACGGGGACCGTCGGCGGCTGTGCCTCCAGGCGGGAGAGCAGCAGCTTGTCGCTGGTGATGGTGCGCGAGGTGAGGCGGGCCATCTTGTGCCGGGAGAGGTGGTCGCGGCGGGCGTTGTGGTCGAGCTGGGTGAGCAGGCTCTTGCCGATCGCCGTGGCGTGCGCGGAGGAGCGGAAGTCCACCCACTCGTTGACCGCGGGGGTGGTCGGGCCGTCCGCGTACGGTCCGATCCGTACCTCGCCGTCGATGTACCGGCTGAGGTAGACGGCGGCGCCGACCGAGTCGCGCAGCCGGTCGAGGGTCTGCTGGAGCTGCTCGCCGAGAGCCTGCTCCCGCTCGTGCGCGGAGCCGAGCCGGCGCAGTGTCTCGCCGGTCACGTACGCGCCGTCGGCCACCTGCTCGACGTAGCCCTCGCGGCGCAGCATGCGCAGCAGCGCGGTCAGCCGCTCGGGGTCCAGGGCGGTCCGGCGGGCCAGTTCGGGGTCCGTGACGCCGGTGGCGTGCCCCGCCACCGTCTCCAGGACCCGGAGGGCGTCCTGGGCGGAGTGGTACGGGGCGGTCGGCTCGTGCATCAGCGCCACGGTGGTCCCCCTGCGCTCGCTTGGCGATACTGCTTCGGCTGCACTGCTTGGGCCGCGATCCGGACAGCGGATCCTCTCCACGATAACGGGCAAGCACGGGAAACGGAGGGGGTGTTGGCGAGATTCCGGCCCTCTCAACTGCGGAGAAGACCCTCTGGCATATGTCAGCGGAATGACCCGGCCGCCAGACCTCGGGTGATCGAGCGTTCACTTCCTGTAGCGGCGGCGCGGTGCGGGAAAACCTTTACGGCGCCGACGGTGCATTTATCTACAGCACCGCGCTGAGGAACTCCCGGGTCCGCTCGTGCTCGGGCTCGCTGAAGATCCGCTCCGGCGGGCCCGCCTCGATGACCCGGCCCGAGTCGAACATCAGGACCTGGTCGGAGATGTCCCGGGCGAAGTTCATCTCGTGGGTCACGCAGAGCATGGTGATGTCGGTGGTGCGGGCGATGTCCCTGAGCACGTCGAGGACGCCCGCGACCAGCTCGGGGTCGAGCGCCGAGGTCACCTCGTCGAGGAGCAGCACCTTCGGGCGCATGGCGAGCGCCCGCGCGATCGCCACCCGCTGCTGCTGGCCGCCGGAGAGCCGGGTCGGCCGCTCGTCGGCCTTGTCGGCGAGGCCCACCAGGTCGAGCAGCTCCCGGGCCCGCGTCTCCGCCTCGTCCTTCGACAGGCCGAGCACGGTCACCGGTGCCTCGGTGATGTTGCGCAGTACGGTCATGTTCGGAAACAGGTTGAACTGCTGGAACACCATCCCGATCTGCTTGCGGACCTCCCGCAGCTCCTTCTCGGGTGCCGGGAAGAGCCGCTGCCCGTCCACGGTGATGGTGCCCGCGTCCGGCTTGGTCAGGGTCATCAGCAGCCGCAGGATCGTGGTCTTGCCGGAGCCGGAGGGACCGATCAGGGTGACGTGCCGGCCCGCCTGCACGGCGAGGTCGAGCCCGTCGAGGACGGTGTTGTCCCCGAACCGCTTGGTCACCCCCTCGATGCGGATCAGCTCGTCGGAGGTGATGCCGGCGGTACTCGGCTGCTTGCTGGTGTCAACGGACAAGGCGACGCTCCAGGGTGCGCAGAAGAACGGAGGCGAGGTAGGAGATGACGATGAAGGCGACGCCGATCACCGTCACAGGCTCGGTGAACTGGAAGTGCTGCTGGGAGAAGAGCCGGGCCTGGCCGAGCATCTCCAGCACGGTGATCGACATCAGGATCGGCGTGTCCTTGAGCATCGAGATCACGTAGTTGCCGAGCGGCGGCACCACCCGGCGCACCGCCTGCGGCAGGATCACCGCGAACCAGGTCCGCCGGGCCGGCAGGCTGAGCGCGGTGGCCGCCTCCCACTGCCCGGCCGGGACGGCCTCGATACCGGCCCGGTAGACCTGCATGGTGTACGTCGAGTAGTGCAGGCCGATCGCGAAGACCCCGGTGGTCAGCGCGGAGAACGTCAGCCCCCACTCGGGCAGCACGTAGAACAGGAAGAACAGCTGCACCAGCAGCGGGGTGTTGCGCACGAACTCGGTCACCGCGCCGACCGGCCAGCGCACCCAGCGCGTGGGCGTCCGCATCAGCAGCGTCCACACCAGCCCCAGCGAGAACGAGATCAGCGAACCCAGGGCCAACGCCTCCAGGGTGACCCACAGGCCGTCCCAGAAGTGCGGCATGAACTCGCGTACGGCACTCCAGTCCCACGTCACGCGACACCACCGACCCCGGTCGTCTCCTTGCGCTTCACCGCACGCGCCTCACGTTCGTTCCCCGGGTCCTTGCCGATGCCGGCCTTCAGCCGCTTCTCCAGACCGCGCATCAGCCGGGTGATCACGAACGCGATCACGAAGTAGACGATCAGCAGGTACGTGTAGATGTGCGCGCTCTCCTGCAACGCCAGCCGCACCAGGTTCCCGCTGAACGCCAGGTCGCCCATGCCGGTGATCGACACCAGCGCGGTGCCCTTGAGCAGCTCCACGAGCAGGTTGCAGTAGGACGGGATCATCTCCGGCACCGCCTGCGGCAGCAGGATCAGCCGCAGCCGCTGCCAGGGCGTGAAGTTGAGGGCGATCCCGCCCTCCCGCTGCGCCGGGTCGACCGCGTTCAGCGCCCCGCGCACGATCTCCGAGCCGTACGCGCCGTAGGTCAGGCCGAGCGCGAGCGTCCCCGCCCACATCGGCACCAGCTGCCAGCCGAAGGCGACCGGCAGCACGAAGAACACCCAGAAGATCATCACCAGTGCCGAGGTGCCGCGGAACACCTCGGTGTAGAAACCGGCGAGAAACCGGACGAACCAGTGCCGGTTCGTCCGCGCCACGCCCACCACCAGTGCCACGGCCGTCATCAACAGCCCGCTGAGCACGAGAAGCTGAACGGTGGTCCAGACCCCCTTGAGTACGAGGTCCCACAGTCCCGAGGTCATCCGCTCTTCCCTCCCCCGCACAGCTCCTTCGCCGTCAGGTCGGTCATCTCGGCCTCGGTGAAGCCGAACGGGCGCAGGATCCGGAACAGTTCGCCGCTCTTCTTCAGCTTGTGCAGCTCCACGTTGAAGGCGTCCCGCAGCTTCGTCTCCGCCGACCGGAACGCGAACGCGCCCCCGTCCACGTGCGGTTTCCCGTCCACCAGCGGCGCGAAGGCCTTGGTCGCCTCCGCCTTGGCGGACTTCTTGACGACGGAACGCGTGGTGAGCGCCGTACCGGCGAAGACGTCGACGCGTCCCGCCTCCACGGCGTTCAGCCCGGCGACCTGGTCGGGAACGATCAGGATGTCGCTCTCCTTGTACCCGGCCTCGACCGCGTACTGGATCTCGGCGTAGCCCGTCCCGGTGGCGAACTTCGCCTTCTTCCGGACCACGTCCTTGTAGTCGTGCAGCCCCTTGGGGTTGCCTTTGCGCACGATGAACGAGTCGAGCATCTGGTAGTCGGGATCGGCGAAGATCACCTGCTGGCAGCGCTCAGGGTTGACGTACATCCCGGCGGCCACGACGTCGAACTGCTGCGAGTTCAGCCCGGGTATCAGCGAACCGAACTCGGTCGGCACCGGCTGGACCCTGTCCACCCCGAGCCGCTTGAAGACCGCCTTCGCCAGCTCCGGCGCCTCACCGGTCAGGTGCCCGTCCTTGTCGATGTACCCGAAGGGGATCTCACCGGCGATGCCGAGCCGAACGACACCCTGGGCACGCAGCCGTTGCAGCAGGTCACCCCCGTCGGTGCCGGCCGCGGTGGCGACGCGCGTGCAGCCGGCGGCGCCGAGTGCGCCGAGTGCGCCGACCGCGGCGGCACCCGCGAGCACGGCCCGCCGACTCTGTCTGGATTCGTGCCCTGATGTGTCTGATTCGTTCCGGAGAGGTGGAGCCATGGCGGCGCGGCTACCCGACCCCAACCGACTTATGCACCATGGAAGGCATGACCGAACGATTCATCGAAGTCTCGCTGGTCAGCCGCGGTGTCGCCGCCAGGGCCAGGCTCCTGGACGACCGCGCTCCCGTCACCTGCGCCGCGGTCTGGGCGGCCCTGCCGCTGTCCGGCGACGTCTACCACGCCAAGTACGCCCGCAACGAGATCTACGCGCTTTTCCCGCCGTTCACGCCGACGGAACCGCCCCTGGAGAACCCGACGGTCACACCGATCCCCGGCGACCTCTGTTATTTCTCCTTCGCCGGCTCGGAACTGGCCACGAAGGCCTACGGCTACGACCGCGAGCCACCCCCCGGCACCACGGTCGTCGACCTGGCCCTCTTCTACGAACGCAACAACCTCCTGCTCAACGGCGACGTGGGCTGGGTCCCAGGCACCGTCTGGGCCGAGGTGGTGGAAGGCCTGCCGGCCCTCGCCGAGGCCTGCAACGACCTGTGGCGCAACGGCGCGGCGGGAGAACAACTGGCGTTCCGGGCGCTCTGACCGGGACCTCCGGCTCCCGCCTTCAGCGCCTTCCACCGCCGCTCACCCGTCTCTCCGCCACGGCGGTGCTGCCCGGCGGTGCCGAACCCGACCGGGCCGTCGCGCTGCCCGCTCTTCTCCTGCCTTCTCCTGCGGTGCCGCCGCCTGTTTCCTCGTGGGGTGTCGGTCTCTCTCTTCCGCCGCCACGGCGCTAGGCCAGGACGGCGCTGCCCGGCGGTGCCGTGGCCACCCCGGCCTCGTACAGGGCGTGGGCCGTGCGCAGGACCAGGTCGTCGCGGTGGCGGGCGGCCACGAGCTGGAGGCCCACCGGCAGGCCGTCGGCGTCCGTGCCCACCGGGACCGTCGCCGCCGGCTGCTGGGTCAGGTTGAACGGGTAGGTGAACGGGGTCCAGCCCGTCCAGCGGCGGAGGCCCGAGCCCTTCGGCACCTCCCGGCCCGCCTCGAACGCCGTGACGGGCAGGGTGGGCGTGACGAGGAGGTCGTACGACTCGTGGAAGAGCCCCATCCGGCGGCCCAGGTCCGTCCGGACGTCCGCCGCGGCGAGGTAGTCCAGCGCGGACAGGCGGGCACCGGTACCGCAGATCTCCCGCAGCCCCGGGTCGAGCGACTCCCGCTGCCCGGGGGAGAGCCGCTGCGTCACCCGGGCGGCACCGGCGAACCACAGGGCGTGGAAGGCCTCCACCGGGTCGCTGAAGTCCGGGTCGGTCTCCTCGACGTACGCCCCGAGTTCCGCGAGCCGCGCCACCGCCCGGCGTACCGCCGCCGCGACCGCCGGATCCACCGCGACCTGACCGCCGAGCGTGGGTGAGAAGGCCACCCGCAGGCCGTGGACGCCACCGGCCAGGCCGGCCACGAAGGAGCCGGGCGCCGGGCCCAGGGCGGACCAGTCGCGGGCGTCCGGGGTCCCGATCACGTCCAGCAGCAGCGCCGCGTCGGCCGCGTCCCGGGTCATCGGGCCCACGTGGGACAGCGTGCCGAAGGCGCTCGCGGGATACAGGGGGATCCGGCCGTACGTCGGTTTCAGGCCGAAGATGCCGCAGAACGCGGCCGGGATGCGCACGCTGCCGCCGCCGTCCGTGCCGAGGGAGAGCGGACCCGCGCCCAGGGCGACGGCCGCCGCGCTGCCGCCGCTCGAACCGCCCGCGGTGCGGGAGACGTCGTACGGGTTGCGGGTGACCCCGGAGAGCGGGGAGTCGGTCACGCCCTTCCAGCCGAACTCGGGTGTGGTGGTCTTCCCGACGAACACCGCGCCGTGCTCGCGCAGCCGGGCGACGGACGGCGCGTCCTCGTCCCAACTCCCGGTCTCCGCGATCGTCTTCGAGCCGCGCAGGGTCGGGTGGCCGCGCATCAGGAGGATGTCCTTGACCGTCACCGGCACGCCGTCGAGCAGGCCCCGCGGCTCGCCCCGCCGCCACCGCTCCTCCGACGCCCGCGCCTGCGCCAGGGCGTCCTCCTCGGTGAGCCGGACGAAGGCGTTGACCTCCGGCTGGATCCGCGCCGCCCGCTCCAGGACCGCCCGGACCGCCGCCACCGGGCCGAACTCGCCCTTGCGGTAACCGTCGAGGAGCTGCCGGGCGGTGAGGTCGGTGAGCTGCATGAGGGGCACCCTCCCGGGAGTCAGTGACCGCGTACGTAACCGCGCTTCTTGTCCACCACGTTCAGCAGGGACCTGCCCGCCGCCCACCGCTCGTACAACTCCACGAACTGGGAGCCCAGTTCGTCCCGCCAGCCCACTGTGTCCCCGCTCATGTGGGGCGAGACCAGCAGGCCCGGCACGTTCCACAACGGGCTGTCGGCGGGCAGCGGCTCGGTCGCGAAGACGTCCAGGGCCGCGGCGGCGATCCAGCGCCGGGTCAGCGCCCGGACCAGGGCCTCCTCGTCGACCAGCCCGCCCCGGCCGACGTTGATGAAGCAGGCCGACGGCTGCATCACGCCGAAGCGGTGCGCGTCGAACATGCCGTACGTCTGCTCGGTCAGCGGAGCGGCGGCGATGACCCAGTCCGCGCGGGACATCAGCCGGTCCAGGTCGTCCGGGCCGTGGATGCCGGTGCGCGGGACGCGGCCGACGAGGGCCGTGGTGACGCCGAGCGCCTTGAGGGCGCGGACGATCGCCCTGCCGATCGGCCCGGAACCGACCACGCACGCGCGCGTGCCGGCCACCCGGCGCGCCTCGCGGTGCCGCCAGGTCCGCTCCCGCTGGAGGTCCAGGGTCCGGGGCAGGTCCTTGGCGACGGCCAGTACCAGCGCGGCCACGTACTCGGCGATGGGCGCGTCGAAGACCCCGCGCGCGTTGGTGACGACCGTGTCGGACGCGGCCAGCTCCGGGCACATCAGATGGTCGACGCCCGCGCTCGCCGTGTGCACCCAGCCCGGCCGGGGCCCCTCGCCGGGCCAGGCCTCGCGGACGGCGGGCGAGGCGAAGTCCCAGACGAGCAGGACGTCCGCCGCCGGCAGCCGCGCCGCCAGGCCCGCCGCGTCGGTGTGCACGATCCGGGCGCGGCCGGTGAGCCGGCCGAGCCGCGGGGGCGGGTCGGCGTCGAGGACCAGCAGAGTGGGCACGGGCGGTGTCATTCGGGGCGGTCTCCCGGTGTCCGACAGTGTCTGACATGGGCGGACGGAACGTCTCGGATGCGCGGATTGACCACGCTGGCACCCGAACCTACCTTCGTCAACACGGGCGTATCCGTCGACCGTTGCCCCTCGCTCTCCCACCTGAGGCCGGTGACTTCCCATGGACGTCTCCTTTCTGGGCGGACCTCGTCCCCAGCGCGGTGTCGGCGTCGTGGCGCCCTTCGACTTCGCGCTCGACCGTGAGCTGTGGCGATGGGTGCCGGACGACGTCTCCCTGCATCTGACCAGGACACCGTTCGTGCCGGTCGAGGTCAGCCTGGACCTGGCCCGGCTGGTCAGCGAGCACGAGACCCTCGGCGAGGCGGTACGCGCGCTGACCGCGGTCGCGCCCGAGGTCGTCGCCTACGCCTGCACCTCCGGCAGCTTCGTCGGCGGCATCGCGGGCGAGCGGGCGATGTGCGAGGCGATGGCCCGCTCCGGCGCGGTGCCCGCCCTCACCACCTCCGGGGCGCTCCTCGACGCGCTGACCGAGCTGGGCGTACGACGGCTGGCGCTGGTCACGCCCTACACGGTCTCGGTGACCCGGGTCCTGGAGGAGTACGTGGCGGAGGCGGGCGTACAGGTCGCCGGCTGCGCGTTCATGGGTCTGACCAGGCACATCTGGCAGGTGCCGTACCGGGACGTGGTGGCCATGGCCCGGCAGGCGGTACGGCCCGGGGCCGCCGACGCCCTGTTCATCTCCTGCACCAACCTCTCCACCTACGACGTCATCCCCCAGCTGGAGGCCGAGCTGCGGATACCCGTCCTGTCGGCCAACCAGGTCACGATGTGGGCGGCGCTGCGCAGGCTGGGTACCCGAGCGGTGGGCCCTTATCAGGCGCTGATCCGTCACCTGGACGAATCGGCGGCGCGTGACTGGCCCGTACTGCCGGAAGAACAGCAGGAAGGGTGGACATGACAGCGCTCGGACTCCTCTATCCGGGACACTCCGCGGAGGACGACTACCCCCGTATCGAACAGCTCCTCGGCAGCGACATCCGGGTGGACGTCGTCCACACCGACATCGGCGAGGACGCGCACCGGGTGGACGCGCTCCGCGAGATGGGGACCGAGGAACGGCTGGCCGCCGGGGTGGCGGAGCTACGGCTCGCGGGTGCGGACGCGGTGGTGTGGGCGTGCACCAGCGGCAGCTTCGTGTACGGCTGGGAGGGCGCCCAGCAGCAGGTCCGGGCGCTCGCCATGGCGGCCGGGATGCCCGCGTCGTCCACCTCCTTCGCGTTCGTGCACGCGGCGCGGGAACTCGGGGTACGGCGGGTGGCGGTCGGCGCGACCTACCCCGAGGACGTGGCGTCCCTCTTCGCCGAGTTCCTCCGGGCCGGAGGCCTGGAGGTGACCGGCGTGCGGTCCTCGGGGATAGTGACGGCGGCGGAGGTGGGGACGTGGGGTGAGGAGGAGGTCCTGACCCTGGCGCGGGCCGCGGACGTGGGGGAGGCCGAGGCGGTCCTCCTCCCGGACACGGCACTGCACACGGCGGCCCACGTGTCCCTCCTGGAGAAGGCCCTCTCCAAGCCGGTGCTCACGGCGAACCAGGTGACCGTCTGGGAGGGCCTCCGCCTGGCCGACCGCCGGGTCAACGCCCCGTCCCTCGGCACCCTCTTCACCCGCGAACCGATCGTCCAGGCCTGACACAGCCCCCACACCACGGGGCTCCGCCCCCGGCCCCCCGAAATCCTTCGCCCACCCACCCCCCGACTCGGTCGGCTGAGACGAGAGAAGGGCAAGACACGGTCGGCCGATGCGCCGGACCCTGCACCCACCCCCCGACCCGGTCGGCTGAGATGTGCGGAGAGCGGGAGGCACGGGCGGCCGGAAGACCGGATCCTCCGCCTCCCACCCCCGACCCGGTCGGCTGAGATGTGCGGAGAGCGGGAGGCACGGGCGGCCGGAAGACCGGATCCTCCGCCCACCCCACCCCACCCTCGACCCGGTCGGCTGAGACGCGAGGGGCGGGGAGCACGGGGCGGCCGGAAGACCGGATCCTCCGCCCACCCCACCCACCCCCGACCCGGTCGGCTGAGACGCGAGGGGCGGGGAGTACGGGCGGCCGAAGGGTGAGGGGCGGGCCTGGCGGCGCTCTGCGGTGCCGGGTGGCGCAGTGGGCCGAGGGGCGCGGGGAACTGCGCGAACAGCCCCCACTCAGTCGCGGTCGTGCCAGGACGGGAAGCGCCGGAATAACCGGAGACATCCTCCTGTTAACGCCGGGAGGACAGCTCACGGCCGCAAAACAGGAGGCTCTCACCGTGTCGGCAGACGAGATCCGGGGCATCACGCACGGGACGGCCCCCGTCCCTCTCTCCGTACTGGACCTGGTGACCGTCGGCACGGGCAGTACCGCCACCGACGCCCTGCGCACCAGCGCCTCGCTCGCGCGGCTCACCGAGTCGCGCGGCTTCCACCGGTACTGGGTCGCCGAGCACCACTCGATGCCCGGCGTGGCCTCCTCCTCACCCGCCGTGATCCTCGCGAACCTCGCCGCCCACACCGAGCGGATCCGGCTCGGGTCGGGCGGTGTGATGCTCCCCAACCACGCGCCGCTCGTGATCGCCGAGCAGTTCGGCACGCTGGAGGCGCTGGCGCCGGGGCGGGTCGACCTGGGGCTCGGGCGGGCGCCGGGCACCGACGGCGCCACCGCCGCCGCCCTGCGCCGGACCCCGACCCTCAACGAGGGCGCCGACGACTTCCCCCAGCAGCTCGCCGAGCTGCTCCGGTTCCTGGACGACGACTTCCCGGACGGGCACCCGTACCGGAAGATCCACGCCATCCCCGGGCCCGTCCAGGCCACCACCCCCGGCGGGGTGCAGTCGCCGCACCGCCCGCCCGTCTGGCTGCTCGGCTCCTCCGGGTTCAGCGCCCGGCTCGCCGGCATGCTCGGGCTGCCGTTCGCCTTCGCGCACCACTTCTCCGCGCAGAACACCGTCCCGGCCCTCGACCTGTACCGCGAGTCCTTCAGCCCGTCCGCAGTCCTCGACGAGCCCTACGCCCTCATCGGCGTGTCCGTCCTCGCCGTGGACGAGGAGCGCGAGGCGCGGCGGCAGGTGCGGGCCGGTGCGGTGAACATGCTGCGGCTGCGCACCGGGCGGCCCGGCCTGTTCCCCGACCCCGACGACGTCGAGAAGCACGAGTTCTCCCCGATGGAGGAGGAGTTCGTGCACTCCTGGACCGCCAACATCGTGCACGGCACCGCCGACGAGGTCCGCGCCGGCCTCGACGACCTGCAGAAGCGCACCGGCGCCGACGAGCTGATGCTCACCACCCACGCCCACCGCGGCGAGCTGCGCCTGCGCTCCTACGAACTGGTCGCCGACGCCTACGGTTTGCCGGCCGGGGCGTCCGCGTAGGTCCCGGTGTCCAGCAGCTCGGAGATACGATCCGCCGTCACCGGCCGGGAGTAGAGCCACCCCTGGCCGGTGTCGCAGCCGATGTGGCGGAGCCGGGAGGCCTGCGCCGAGGTCTCGACGCATTCCGCGGTGACGGTGAGCCCCAGGCGGTGGGCCAGCTGGATCATCGCCTCCACCACCACCTCGTCGGCCGGGTTGGGGCGGTCGCCCGGGTCGTCGTACTGGAAGCCCCGGACGAAGGAACCGTCCAGCTTGAGGACCGACACCGGGAGCCGGCTCAGGTACGCCAGGTTCGAGTAGCCGGTGCCGAAGTCGTCGATGGCGATGCGCACCCCCATGTCGCTGAGGGCCTGGAGGGCCTGGAGCGGGCGGCCCGCCGAGCCCATGACCGCCGACTCCGTCAGCTCCAGCTGGAGCAGGTGCGGGGCCAGACCGGTCTCGGCCAGCGTCTCCGCCACGTCCGCGACCAGGTCGGAGTCCCAGACCTGGCGGACCGCCACGTTCACACTGACGAAGATCGGCGGCTCGCCGGGGTGGTCCAGCTGCCAGCGGCGGGCCTGCCGGCAGGCGGTGGTCAGGGCCCAGCGGCCGAGCGGGACGATCGAGCCGTCCTCCTCCGCCAATCCGATGAACCGATTCGGCGCTAGTGTGCCGAACTCCGGGTGGTGCCAGCGGACAAGGGCTTCGACCCCGCTGAGCCGGCCGTCCCCCATGCCCACCAGCGGCTGGTACTCCAGCACGAACTCGCCGCGCTCGATGGCCGGGCGGAGGGTGGAGGAGAGCGCCTGCCGGGTCACCAGGTGGGCGTTGCGCTCCGGGTCGAACAGCGTCCAGCGGGACTTGCCGTCGGCCTTCGCCCAGTACAGCGTCGTGTCGGCGGCCTGCATCAGGCCGGTGGCGGTGGTGCCGGCGGCGTGCCGCTCCACCACCCCGATCGACGCCGACAGCGACAGCCGTTGACCGGCCAGGTCGAACGGCGCCTGGAGGGCCGCGAGGGCGGACTCCGCGAGGTCGGCCAGCTGCTCCGTGCCCGTGGAGTCCTCGACCAGCAGGGCGAACTCGTCGCCGCCGAGCCGGGCCACCAGCGGCGCCCCGGCCCGCGCGAAGCCGGCCTCGTCGGCGACCCGGGTCAGCCGTTCGGCGACGGCCGCCAGCAGGCGGTCGCCGACCCGGTGGCCGAGGGTGTCGTTGACCGCCTTGAAGCCGTCCAGGTCCAGGTAGCACAGGCCGATCCGGCCGGTGCCGCTCTGCTCGTACGACTCCGCCTCCAGCGCGGCCGACAGCCGCTCGAAGAACAGCGTCCGGTTGGGCAGCCGGGTCACCGGGTCGTGCATCTGCAAGTGCCGCAGCCGGGCCTGGAGTTCGCGGCGGGCACTGATGTCGGAGACCGAGATCAGCACGCCCGGCACGTCCTTGGCCAGCGGGGCGATGGTGACCTGGGTCCAGACCGAGTGCCCGTCGGGGTGCTTCAGCCGGCGGGTGCAGCGCAGCCTGGCCTGCCGGCCGCGCAGTACCTCACGGTAGGCGTGCCAGGTACGGGCGTCGGAGGCCAGGTCCACCAGGTCCGCGGCGATCCGCCCGGGCAGCCCGGCCTGATCGGCGCCGATCAGGGTGGCGAACGCCTCGTTGGCGGCGGTGACCAGCCCTTCGCGGTCGACCATGGCCATGGGCAGCGCGGCGGCCGCGAAGGCGTGCTCGTAGGTCGCCGGCGCTGTCTGCGCGTCTGTCGTTTCGTCTGTCTTCTCGTACGACTTCCGGTAGGTATTGTCACTCTCTGTGACGGCTGACCGGTCGAGGTCTGCCGCGGGCGTCGGCCCTTCGGACGTTCCGCTCACCGCTCGCTCCCGCAGTGCACTCGATCTCTGTCCGTGCAGGAAAGTGTGCCGATCATAGAGGCTGGCCCGAGGGCCTTCCAGCCACTGTCCAGTGTCCCCGATGAACCGGGGATTCTGACAGATCGTTTCTGCCCGCACCTGGACGGGTTCTTGAGCCGTGCGACCACTTGTGACGTTCCGTTAGCGTCCCGGGGTGTCGGCCGTTCGGGTCTGCCTGTGGTGAGCAGGTGGCTCCTCACCCTTCTGGTGCAGATAAACAGGTCATAAGGTGACAAACTCACAGAGGCTGGGTGCGGTGTCCCGCGAACCGCCTCCGGAGGTCCTTCCGTGCCGCGTCTCCTGCTGCGCAGTTCCGCCGCCGTGTTCACCACGATGTCGGCGCTCGTCGCCACGACGATCCTGACCGGGCCGTCGTCCGCCGAGCCGTTCTCCACGGCCCCCTGCGCCCTGCACCGCACCGACGCGCACCACTCCGAGGGCGTCGACACCTGGAACCCCGACTACACGCGCCCCACCCACCCGCTTTCGGCCGTGATGGTGTTCCTCTCCTTCCCGGACGCGGTCCCGCGGACCACCCCCGCGGAGCTGGTCGCCGACCACTTCCCGGCCACCAGCCGCTACTACGAGCAGGCCTCCTACGGGAAGTTCACCATCCACCCGCACCCGCTCAGCCGCTGGCTGCGCATGCCGCGGCCCTCGGCCGCCTACGGGATGCGGCGCGACTGGAGCATCCCGCTGCGGGCCGCCTACCTGCGGGACGCGTTCGCGGCGGCCGATCCCGAGGTCGACTTCTCGCACTACGACATCGTGTACCTCGTGGCCGACCCGGACGCGCCCGGCGTCGACTCCGACGCCACGAAGGTGGTCAACCTCGACACCCCGGTGCACGTGGACGGCACCGACGTCCGCCGGGTCGTCACGGTCTTCGAGAAGCATCCCCCGGACCGGCTGGTTCTCGCCCATGAGACCGGACACGTCTTCGACCTCCCCGACCTCTACCACCGCCCGGTGGACGGCAAGGGCGACTGGGACACGTACGTCGGGGACTGGGACCTGATGGGCAGCCAGTTCGGGCTCTCCCCGGACCTCTTCGCCTGGCACAAGTGGAAGCTCGGATGGCTGGATCCGCGCCAGGTGGTGTGTGTCCGGGGGGCCGCGCCGACCCGGCTGACCCTGGAACCGCTCTCCGCCGGGCCGGGCGGCCCCGCGCGGGGCGCCGCGGGCGCCCCGGCCTTCGGGCTCGGCGACGGCTCCAAGCTGGCGGTGGTGCGCACCGGGCCCGGCGCCGCGCTGGCCTTCGAGGCGCGGGACGCGTCCGGCAACGACAGCGCGGCCTGCCGGCAGGGCATCCTCGTCTACCGGGTCCGCGACGACACCACGTCCGGCAACGGGCCGATCCAGGTGATCGACGCCCATCCGCGTACCGAGGCCTGCTGGGAGAACTCGGTCTACCCGCCGCTGGCCGACGCCCCGGTCGCCCTCGGTGAGAGCTTCACCGTGCCGGGGGACGGCGTGCAGGTGGCCGTGGAGGGGCGGACGGCGTCCGGCGCCTGGAACGTGAAGATCACGCCGGCGAAGCCGGACTGAAACCCGCCGACCGAAACCCGCCGACCGAAACCCGCCCGCGAAAGGCCATCGACGGAAACCCGCCGACCAAAAGCCGAAGGCCAAGCTCACAGGAGCTTGGCCTTCGGTTACTTCGCGTGCGCCGCCAGGGACTCGAACCCCGGACCCGCTGATTAAGAGTCAGCTGCTCTAACCAACTGAGCTAGCGGCGCCTGCTGACGTCGTAGACCTTAGCATCCTGGTCGGCGGGAGGAAAAATCGATATGCGGACGGTCGGGCGGGCCGCGCGGACGGCCGCCCAGAGCAGGATCTCCGGGCCGGGAAGCCATGGATGCCGGGTGTCCGGGGCGACCAGCCAGCGGGTGCCGGCCGGGGCGGGAGCGGGAGCGGCGCGCGGTGCCGGCGCCGGTACGGTCACCGCGTCGCCGGTGCCGTGGCACAGCAGCGGCGGTACGGCGCCGCTCCGGCCGCCCCACTCCTCCCAGTCCAGGAGCGACGGCAGCCGGGCGGCGGTGCCGGGGGCGGCGAACAGGAGCATCCGGCCCCGGAAGACCGCGACCGGCCCGGAGCCCGGCCCCTCGTCCCACAGCCGGTCCAGCATGCGGCGGCCGAAGATCGCCGGGGCGTTCACCACGTCGAACACGGTCCCGCAGGGCAGCACGACCGGGGCGTCCGGCCGCTCCTCCCAGAACGCGAGCGTGCTCCGCGGATACGTTCCTGCGGAGGCCAGCCAGGCGGCTCCGTCCGGGGTGACCCCGGCCGCGTCGCCGAGCTCGCGGAGCTCGGCGAGGTGGCCCGGGAAGGTCTCGTACGGTGTGCGGCTCATGAGGAATTGATACCTCGCGTGAACACCCGCTCGCCGTCAGTTGCGGGAAACCCGGACAGGACCGATCGGAGGGGCGTATCTTGCCCACCCGGCATATGCCATCAGCGCGGTCCGGCTAGATCTGCTCGGGCCCCCGGCCCTCCTTCCCCCTCAGCAGATCCCGGCCGAACTCGACCATCTTCTTCGCGTAGTCCTCGGTCCACTCGGCCCGCTCGGCGATGTCGGCCGGGGTCAGCCGGTCGAAGCGGCGCGGGTCGGCGAGCTGGGCGGCGGCCATGGCCTGGAACTCCACCGCCCGGTCGGTGGCCACCCGGAACGCCTGGGTCAGCTCCGTCGCACGGCTCAGCAGCGCCCCGGGGTCGTCGACCGACTCCAGGCCGAAGAAGTGCTCGGGGTCGGCGACCGCTTCCACAGGCTCGAAGAGCAGGGGCGCGGGGCGTAGCCGCGGTTCGTTCCGACGCGGCGTGGGCTCCGCCATGTCTGGTCCTCCTCGTACGGTGTCGACGACTGCGGTCCGATGACCACCGTCCATTGTCCCGCGCCCGCGCAAGGGGACCCTGAGGCCGGTGGCTCACCGGGTGCTCTGCCACTCAGGACCGCCACGTCACCCGGTGCTCGCCCAGGTGGGCCAGCACGGCGTGGTTCGCCTCCCAGCCGTCCGGAAACTTGACGAGGGTTCCCAGCTGGACCGGTTCCGTGGACGGGTAGTCGTCCAGGAGGTCGGTCACGCCGGCGCGGCAGACCATGATGCAGGCGTGGCGGTGGCGGGAGGCGAGGACGCAGAGGCGGCCCGTCTCCAGGTGGAACGCGGTGGCGTCGGGGCGGCCGGAGAGCGGGTGGAGGACCACCGTCACGTCGTACTCCCGGCCCTGGAGACGGTTCGCCGTGTCCACGGTGACGTCGGCCGCGCCCAGCTCCGCCAGGGCCGCGCGGACGGCTGCCGCCTGGTCCCGGTGGGCGGTGCCGACGGCGATCCGGTCGGCGGTGAGGGGCGCGGGGGCCGGGGAGCGTTCCGAGAGGGCCGCGCCGCCGCGGTCGAGCAGGCGCCGTACCACCGTGGCCACCGCGCGGACCGCCTCCGGGTCGGTGCGCGGGGTGTGCCGGGCGGGCAGTTCCAGCAGGCCCCAGCCGGACTCCGCCGCCTCGTCGATGACCCGGTCGGGCCCGGAACCGTCGGAGGGGACGGCGAAGGTGAGGCGGCGGTCGCCGTGGCCGGTTCCGCTGCGGAACGGGGTGTACGGGTAGAACGCGCCGGAGACCAGGGGGGCCGCAGACGCCGGGAGGCGCCAGGAGACCGGGAGGCGGTGCTGGGGCAGGCCCGGGTTGTGGGCGAGGAGGGTGGAGACGGCGGACGCCGAGGGGTCGTACGACAGGCCCGCCCACTGCTCGCTGCCCACGATCGCGAACGGGTCCAGCTGGCCGGGGTCGCCCACGAACAGCGCCCGTTCGAACAGGCCGGCCACGGCGAGCAGGGAGTCCGAGCGCATCTGGTACGCCTCGTCGACGATCGCGTGCCGCCAGGGCTCGTCCACCGTCACGTGCGCCCACTTCGCGGCGGTGGAGAGCACGACCTGCGCCTCCTTCAGGTCGGCCGCCTTCGCCGACTTGCGGACGCTCGGCAGGTCGTCCAGCGCCTTGTCGTACGGGTCCGCGTCGCTGCTGTGCAGGCGGCCGACGGGCAGCTCCGGGTTCTTCTCGGCGAGCCGCAGGACCAGGTCGTCGACCTGCGCGTTCGTCTGCGCGACCACCATCAGCGGGCGGCCGGCGTCGGCGAGTTCGAGCGCCGCCCGCACCACCAGCGTGGACTTGCCGGCGCCCGGCGGGGAGTCCACGACCACACCCCGCTCGGTGCCGTGCAGGGTGTCGTGCAGGATCGCGGCGGTGGCCTGTGCGGCGGCCGTGCCGGGATCGGAGTCCGTGGTGATCAAAGGATGTCCTCCGGCGTCGCGGTGTCGGCCGCTTCGGGCGCCGTCTCGCCCGGCGGCCCGCCGTGCGTCCACGGGGTGTCCTCCGGGTCGGGCAGCTTGGCGCCGCCGCGCTGCTCGTGCTCGAACAGGGTGAAGACGAGCCGGTCGCCCTTCTCGGGGACCGAACCGGGTTCGGGTTCCTTGCCGCGGCCCATCTTGTCCAGGACGCGCAGCACCAGGACCCCCTCCGCCTCGTAGCCGGCGAACTCCACCGACTGCGGCTTGCCGCCCAGTGAGCGGTACGCCTTGGCGCGCTCGCCCAGCTGCGGCCGGTCCTCCGTGCGCACGGTCAGCAGCGGGCGCGGGCTGGGCCGCTTGCCCTCGCTGTACGCCATGACGACGTCGAGGACCTCGCCCGCGAACGCCTCCCCGGACAGCCGCCGCCCCGCCATCACCAGCGGGTCGTCGAGGGCCTCCTGGGCGTCGAGGCGGGCCTGTTCGCGCTCGCGCGTCGCCAGCTTGTTCGCGGCGGTCACCGCGTCGTCGCGGCGCGGCTGCGGGGGTTCGCCGGCCAGCACCCGGTCCCGGTGGCCGGTGAACGACCAGCGGTCGCGCGTCCACCGCTCCTCGACCCGGGCGCCCTCCGGCAGCCCGCGCAGCAGGTCCAGGCCCTGCCAGACCGCGTCCCAGGTGGGCCGGGTACGGCTCTCCACCAGGGCGCGGATCTCCCGCTCGGCGGCGGTGAGGATCATCAGCCGGTCGTCGGCCTGGAGACCGTCCTCGGCCTCGGCGAGGGCGGTGCGGGCGCGGTCGTAACGGTCGAAGGCGGGGGCCAGCAGCCGGTTGTCGAAGGCCGGGTCGGTGGCGGGCCCGGCCGGCGGGCAGAGCAACTGCCCGTCGCCGTCCCGCGCCAGCTCGGCCACCCGCGCGGCCTGCGCGCCCGTGCTGCCCGCGGGCGGGGCGATCCAGGCGAGCAGGGCGCCCAGGTGCTGGTCCTCGATGCCGGACTGGCCGGTCGCCCAGTGCCGGGACAGCAGGTCCGTCATGGCGAGGAGCAGGGAGGAACCGGGGACCCGGGCGCGCTCGCCGAAGTGGGTGAGCCAGCGGCCGAGCAGCGGCACCCTGGGCGGCGCCGGGTAGGGCGCCTCCGGCTCCTGCTCCGCCGTGCGCCGGAACCGCATCGAGCGGCCCAGCAGCCGTACGTACTCGATGCCCGCGCGGCCCGGGACGATCAACTGGGGTGCGTCCGCGCACAGTTCGACCTCGACCTTGACCCGCTTGCCGGTCTCCGGGTCGGTCTCGGTGCGCTCGGCCGCCTCGACGCTGTCGGCGTGGGAGTCCAGGTAGGGCAGGACGACGTCGGCGAGCTCGGCGAGGAAGGCGAACCGCAGGTCGCGGTCGCGCGGCTGGGGTACGACCAGCAGCCGCGGGGCGTCCCGGTCGGTGCCGACCAGGGCGCCCAGCGGGGCACCGGCCTCACCGGCGGTGGTGAGCGGCACGAAGACCAGCGGGCGGTCGGAGAGGTGCCGGTGGCGGACGGTCGCGGCGGGCTGCGCGGTGCCCGAGCTCACGGCCTCCAGGCGGGCGAGGGTGGTGATCAGGGACACCCGGCCCCCTGAAGTGCCTCCGCCCGCAGGGCCGCGGCCCGGCGCAGGGCCGCCACCGCCGGGTCGGTGGGGTCGCCGCTCTCGCCGCGCGCCGCCGACAGCACGTCCTGGACGGTGGCCAGCCCGCCCAGCTCGGCGCGGGCCGCGCGGCCCAGCGTGGTCACCTCGTCGGCCGCCCGGGCCCGCTGGCGGCAGTGGAAGGCCAGCTCACAGGCGGACAGGCACTCGGGCGCGTACGTCGCGGGCACGCTGTCCACGGCCGCCGTGAGCTGCTCCGCCGGCAGGTCCGGGGCGAAGCAGGTGCCCTCGGGGAGCGCGTCGGCGATGTCCTGGACGCGGGTGAGCCGGGCCAGCTGGCGGGCGGTGACCGCGCGCTGCTTGCGGACGTCCACGGCGGCGGCGGTCGGCAGGTTGGCGAAGTCCTTGGGGCAGACGAGCAGCACGTCGTGGCGGACCCGCGGGGCCGGGGTGAGCCGGGCCGCGACCTCCTCCAGGGCCAGCACGTACACCGCGGCCTGCCGGGCGGCGGCGCCCACCTTCGCCGGGTCGGCGGAGCCGTCCAGCATCGGGAAGGACTTGATCTCCACGACCGTCCAGCTGCCGTCCGGGTGCACCACGACCGCGTCCGGCTCCAGGAACGCGGGCGAGCCGGCCACCTCGAGGGCCAGCATCGGATGGTCGAACAGCGCCCAGCCGCCCGCCTCGACGGCCTCGCGCAGCGCCAGCGCCGTACGGGCCGTACGCCCCTCGGGCCCGATCGCGGACAGGTCGGGTACGGCGGCCCGCTCGGCGGGCTCGGCGCCCGGGTCGAGGTGGGTGCGGACCAGCCGCAGCAGTTCGGCGCCGCCGTCCGCCTTCACCCTCGCCTCGAAGACGTTGCCCCGGGTCAGCGCGAACTGCGACTGGCCGAAGGCCGACGGCGAGCCGAGGGCGCCGGCCAGTACGGTCTTGTCCACCCCGGCGCCGTCCAGGATCGCCCGCCGTCTGCACCCCGGGTTCGCGGCGAGCGCCGCGAGGGCGCGCGCGTCGAGGGCCTTGGCCGGGACGGCGGGGCCGCGCAGCTCAGCGAGCCGGTGCCGGAGCGCCGTCCCCCGCGTCTGTGGGGGCAGCGTCCGGTTCGGCTGCGGCGGCGAGCCGGGACTCGCGCTGCGATGGAATTCGCTCACCCGCCGAAGTCTGGCATCCGGCACTGACAATCGGGGAGCCTGCGCCGTCCGAGCGCGCTGCGACGAGGGAGGCGCCGGGGGTGATCCGCACCCGGACGAGATCCGCGACCCGCATCACGTACGGCGCCAGCAGGTAGCCCATGCCCATCACGAACACGCCCGCCACCGCGTCCAGGAAGTAGTGGTTGGCGGTGCCCATCACGACGATCGCGGTCAGCAGCGGGTAGGCCACGCCGAGCACCCTGGTCACGCGGTTGCCGCCGTGGCGCCACAGCATCACCCCGCACCACAACGCCCAGCCGCAGTGCAGGCTCGGCATCGCCGCGTACTGGTTGGTCATGCCGCCGAGGCCGCGCGGCGCACTGGCGTCGCCGCCCCACCAGCCGTACGAGCTGTACTGGGCCATCGTGTCGACGAAGCCGTACTTCACGTCCAGCAGCCGCGGCGGGCAGGTGGGCAGCAGGGTGAAGCCGATCAGGCCGATGAACGTGGACGTCATCAGCCAGGTGCGGGCCCGCTGGTAGATCTCGGCGCGCTTGCGGAACAGGAAGACCAGGATCACCGGGGTGACCAGGTAGTGCAGTGAGGCGTACCAGAAGTCCGCCGGTATGCCGAGCCACGCCTCACGCGTGAACAGGCGGTTGAGCGGGTGCTCGGCGTTGAGGTGCAGGGCCTTCTCGATGCGCAGGATCGCCAGGCCGTGGTCGACGGCGGTGGCGGTGTCCCCGCGCGCGAGCAGGCGGCCGGCGGTGTAGCAGCCGTACACCAGGAGGATCAGCGGCAGCTCGGTCCACCAGCGCAGCGGGGTTCGTGCAGCCACCTCGGTGCCCGGTTTCTCGGTCTGCGGCATCCGACTGCCTCCCCCTTCTCGTCCTGTCCGCGCGGCTCCCGGCGGGCCGACCGTGACACTTTACGTTGCGCGTCCTCCCGCCCATGCGGGGCGCTCAGCACTCAAAGACGCGGAGAGCGCGCACCGGGTTGCCCGCTCCCCGGCCCGTTCCCGGCGTGTCACCAGCCTGGGCGATGATGGAGGTGTCCCGCTCCCGAATTTCTCCCGAAAGGTTCTCCCTCCATGGCACCGCGCATCCTGCTGGCCCGGCACGGACAGACGGAGTGGTCGCTGTCCGGCAAGCACACCGGCAGGACCGACGTACCGCTCCTGGAGGAGGGCCGTCGGGGTGCCAAGCTGCTCGGCGAGCGCCTGCACCGGCCGCCGTTCGACGGCCTCGCCGACGCCGAGATCCGCACCAGCCCGCTGGCACGCGCGCGTGAGACCTGCGAACTCGCCGGCTTCGGCGACCGCGCCGCCCGCTGGGACACGCTGATGGAGTGGGACTACGGGGCGTACGAGGGCCTGACCCCCGCGCAGATCCAGGCGTCCCGGCCGGGTTGGCTGATCTGGCGGGACGGTGTCCCCGGGGGCGAGTCCCTCGCGGAGGTCACGGCGCGGGCCGACGAGGCCGTGGCCTGGGCGCGCTCGGCCGACCGCGACGTGCTGGTCTTCGCCCACGGGCACATCCTGCGGTCGATCGGGGCGCGGTGGCTGGGGCTGCCGCTGGACTTCGCGGCCCGGATCCGGCTGAACCCGACATCCCTGTCGGTGCTGGGGTGGGCTTACGGGGAGCCCGCCGTCGAGAGCTGGAACGACGTGGGGCACCTGGCGGGGTGACGGCGGGGGAGGAACGGCGCCCCCACCCGCCCGCAGCCTTACGCCCGCAGGCTCACCCCTGTCGGCCCTACACCACCCTCGGCGTCGAGGCGTGCCGGTCCAGGAACTCCTGGACCCCGCTCGCCCGGCGGTGCGGCAGCAGTACCCGGGCCGTGCCCGCCAGCATCCCCTGGATCCGGGACGACTGGACCTGGTCCAGCAGGTCCAGGACCCGCATGCCCGCCGTCGCCGCCTCGTCGGGACGCCCGCCGCGCGCGAGGTCGTCCGCGAGTTCCGCCGTGTACAGCGCGATGTTCCGTGTGAAGTGCGGGTCCTGCAGATCGGCCGCCCGGTGCGCGTGGCGGGCGGCGCGCCGCCAGTCGCCCAGCATGGACCAGCACTGCGCCTCCAGGCCCTCCAGCTCGGCCTCTCCGTAGAAGCTCATCCACTCGGGGTCGGCGTCCGAGTGGCCCCGCTCGAAGAGGGCCTGTGCGCGGGCCAGCGCCTGTTCGGTGCCGGTGCGGTCGGCGAGCCCCGCCCAGCCGCCCGCCTCGCGCAGCGCGAGCAGGGACATGAGGCGGGCCGAGCCGAGGGGCCGGCCGACCCGCTGCGCGGCCTGGGCCGCCCGCACCGCCTCCCGGGGCCGCCCGGCGTCCCGCGCCAGGAACGCGGTGTTGCAGAAGGCGTGCGCCTCCAGCCCGGCGTCCCCGGTCATCCGCGCCGTCGCCAGCGCCTCCGCGTAGTGCGAGCGGGCGTCGTCGAAGCGGCCGGAGTCGTGGGCCAGCCAGCCCACCGAGATGGCCAGTTCACCGGCGCCCGAATGCAACCGCTCGGCGGTCGTCTGCCGGGTCGCGCCCGCGTCGAGGAGCGCGTACGCCGCGCGCAGCGGAGCCGCCGCGCGCCGGTACAGGCCGTCCGCGCCGTGCCGGTCGTCCAGCAGCCGGATCCGGCGTACGGCCTCCTCCAGGGCGGCCGCGTGCGAGGACCCGGGACGGCGCACCGGCCGGTCCGCCGCCACGGCGTCGATGGTGAACCCCAGCGGGCCCAGGGAGGCGGTGGCCACGGTGGCGCCTCCGCCGGTCATGAATAGGCGACGCAGCACGTCGCTCTCCTCGTAGTTGTCGTGCGTCTCGTACGGGTCCTGCGGGTTCCGCGTCTCGTGCGGGTCATGCCGATCGTGCGGGGCATGCCGCTCGTGCGGGTGGTACGGGTCCTGCGGGTCATACGGCTCGACGGCTCCCTGCGTCTCACCCCGGGCGAGAACCAGGGGCACGTCGCCCGGCGGCCGCGCCGCGCGTCCGCGGACGGACGAGCGGGGCGCGAAACCGAGGTCGGCGAGCGTGCGGCCGGGGAACATATGCAGGAACACCCGTTCGTAGGCGTAGTTCGGGCAGCGGATCTCACCCGCCTCGACCCGGCCGATGTAGCGCGCGTCACAGCTCACCCGCTCGCCGATCTCGCGGGCGGCGCGCCGAACGAGCGCGGCGAACTCGGCCGGCGAGTGCCGGCCGCGTACCTGCCGGAAGGCGAGGTTCGGCCGTACCGGCCGATCGGGCTGCGACGAGGTCGTGGTTGACGACGCCATGGCCGGGTCCTCTCGTGCGAACCGTCGAACCATGCCGGACTCGTGATGAGTTGTCCGAGTGGACCCATGATTCCGGCGGGCAAGAACGTACCTGCTGTGTCGGACCCGTGACGCTGGGTTTGGCTACAAACCGGATATCTCATGCACGATCTGCCATGAACTGCCATCCTTTGCGGCTGACTTCCGCCGTAGCCGTTGACGCGGTGGCGCGTTGGACTTCATGGACTGCAAGAAGGCTGCGCGGTGGAGGCCGGGATGGAGACCAGCCAGGGCAACGATCCTTGTGACGGTGCGGGATGCGACCTCGTGACGGTGCCGGCCCGGCAGGGCCTGGAGGCGGTCGACATCCTGCGCCGGGGCGCCGGGGAGGCGGTAGGCCCCGTGCTCCACGACGACGGGGGCGACACCCTCGGCTTCGTGGTGCCGGCCGGTACGGCGGCGGGCTGGGACGTACCCGGCAGCACCTGTACCGAGACCGAGGGGCGCGGGCTGCGGCTCAGTCCGGAGCCGCCGGTCGAGGGCTCCGACTGGCTGCTGCCGCCCGGCGGGGCCGAGCCGGCGACCGATCCGGCGGTGCTGCGGCGGGCGCTCGGCGAGGCGGCCCGGATGATCGCGGCGGCGGACAGCTGCCGCTGAATTTCCCGGACGGCCGCCGCCTGGGAAGATGGCGGAATGGGCAAGTCCAGGAACTCACGTCGTCGGCCGGCCGCCGCCGAGGCCGTGGTCGAGGCCGTCGACGGCGGCCTGGCCCAGCTCATCCCGGACCCCGACCGGGGCCGGGCCTGGACGCTGCTCATCGACGGCGCCCCGCAGTCGCACGTCGACCTCGACGACCCTGCGTACCTCTTCTTCGAGTACCAGCGCCGGCTCGGCCACGTCATCGACCTGGCCGCACCGCCGGGCAGGCCCGTGCAGGTCGTGCACCTCGGCGGCGGCGCGCTCACGCTGGCGCGGTACGTCGCCGCGACCCGGCCCCGGTCCACCCAGCAGGTCGTGGAGCGGGACGCGGCCCTCGTCCAGCTGGTGCGGCGCGAGCTGCCGCTGGACGCGAACGCGCGGATACGGGTGCGGTCCGTGGACGCCCGGGACGGACTGGGCAAGGTTCCGGAGGCGTGGGCGGACCTCGTCATAGCGGATGTGTTCAGCGGGGCACGCACTCCTGCGCACTTGACGTCCACGGAGTTCCTGGATGCCGTGCGGAGAGTGCTGAGGCCGGGGGGAATGTACGCCGCGAACCTCGCGGACGGGCCGCCGTTGGCCCACCTGAGGGGGCAGATCGCCACCGCGGGGGCGCGGTTCGCGGAGGTCGCGGCGGTGGCCGACCCTGCGGTGTGGCGGGGGAAGCGGTTCGGCAACGCGGTGCTGGTGGCGGCCGACGTACAGCTCCCCGTCGCGGAACTGACCCGGCGTTGCGCATCCGATCCGCACCCGGGGCGGGTCGAACACGGGCGTTCTTTGCGGGACTTCACGGGCGGAGCGGTCGCCGTGACGGACGCGGTGGCGGTGGCTTCGCCTTCACCGCCGCCTTCGGTGTTTCGGTGACGCTGCGGGCCGGTGGGGGCTGGTCGCGCAGTTCCTCGCGTCCCTGAAGGGGCGCTTCAGCTCGTGTCGGCCACCTGGCTGCGGGCAGTCGTGCCGCAGGGCGGCACGGGTGGGCGCAGCGGTACCCTGCCGGCGCCGGTAAGCGTCCCCCCGGGGGCCCCAGCCAACACTCAGTAGGTCTCCACCTGCACCTGCGGCGGCCCGTCGTGCCACGTGCAGAACACCGTCACGCGGTCCGTGCTTCTGCTGAACTCGACGCGGATCCACGTCTCCGTCTTCCAGACCTGCATCGACCAGCCCGTACCCGGCGTCGCCGACACCAGGGACGCGCTCGTGTCGCCCAGGTCGAAGACCGCCCGGCCGCCGTCCGTGTCGTACGCCTTGACCTGGCCCGAAGCGGAAACGGACGTCGTGGCGGTCGGGCTCACGGTGGCGCCCGGGGTGCGCGAGGGGGTCGGGGCGGGGGTCGCCGACGGGCGCGGGACGGTGGTGCGGGAGGGGTGCGGGGCGCGGGACGCGGACGGCGCGGGCGACTTGGCGCCCTGGGGCGTCGGGTCGTCGTCCGCCGCCGTGACGGGAAGCGCGCGGGGCGGGTCGTAGGCCGTGGCCGCCACCACCGTGTGGACGCCCCACCACGACAGCGTGACCGCCGCGCCCGTGGCGAGCAGCCAGGCCATCACGTGTACGAGTCCTCTGCGCATCGCGGGCCATACTGCCTCAGGGGTACCGCCCTGCGCACTCGACCCGAGTTATCCACAGGCTCCGACCGGCGCCTGCCGCATGGCGTACGGTGCGGCGCATGGCAAGTGTGCTCGTGGTCGAGGACGACCAGTTCGTCCGCTCGGCGCTCATCCGGCATCTCACCGACGCCTCGCACACCGTGCGCAGCGTGGGCACGGCACTGGAGGCACTGCGCGAGGTCGCCCATTTCCGGTTCGACGTCGTCGTGCTGGACCTCGGACTGCCGGACCTGGACGGCTCCGAGGCGCTGAAGATGCTGCGCGGCATCACCGACGTGCCTGTCATCATCGCCACCGCCCGGGACGACGAGACGGAGATCGTCCGGCTGCTCAACGCGGGCGCGGACGACTATCTGACGAAGCCGTTCTCCGTCGAGCACCTGTCGGCTCGGATGGCCGCCGTGCTGCGCCGGGCGCGGTCGGGCGGCGGTGAGCCGGCCCCGTCGAGCGTGCTGCGGGTCGGCGGACTGGCCGTCGACCCACTGCGCAGGCAGGCCGAGTTGGACGGGGTGCGGCTCGATCTCACCCGGCGGGAGTTCGACCTGCTGGCCTTCCTCGCCGGGCGGCCGGGGGTCGTGGTGCCGCGCAAGGAGCTGCTGGCGGAGGTGTGGCAGCAGTCCTACGGGGACGACCAGACCATCGACGTCCATCTGTCGTGGCTGCGGCGGAAGCTGGGCGAGACGGCGGCCCGGCCGCGGTATCTGCACACACTGCGGGGCGTCGGCGTGAAGCTGGAGCCGCCGGGCGGGGAAGCGAGGCCGGTCGGATGAGATGGGCTCTGGTCAAGGTCTGTCTTGCGGTCACCGCGATGGTCGTGGTCGCCTTCGCCGTCCCGCTCGGCCTGGTGGTCAAGGAGCTGGCCCGCGACCGGGCGTTCTCCAACGCCGAGCGGGAGGCCGCCGCGGTCGCCCCGGCCCTGTCGATCACCACCGACCGGGACAAGCTGGAGCGGGTGGTGGCCTCCGCGGGCGCCGACCGGGGCATGGCCGTGCACATACCGGCGGCCGGTGGCCAGGCCGGCGTCGACATCGGCCGGCAGCGCGCCGCCGACCGGGACATCGCGGCCGTACGGAAGCTGGGGCGGGCCTCCACCACCGGGGTGGCCGGCGGATCGACCCTGCTGCAGCCCGTCGCGCTGAGCTCCGGCTCCATCGCGGTCGTCGAGGTGTACGTGCCCGAGTCCGAGGTGACCAACGGGGTCGGCACGGCCTGGGCGGTGCTCGCCGCCGTCGGCCTGGCGCTGATCGTCGGCTCGGTCGCGGTCGCCGACCGGCTGGGCGTACGGATGGTGCAGCCCGCCCAGCGACTGGTGGAGGGCGCGCACGAACTGGGCGAGGGCAAGCTGGGGGCGCGGGTGCGCGAGGAGGGGCCGGTCGAACTGCGGCTGGCCGCGGTCGCGTTCAACTCGATGGCCGACCAGGTCGTCCAACTGCTGGCGAACGAGCGGGAGCTGGCCGCCGATCTGTCGCATCGGCTGCGCACTCCGCTCACCGTGCTCCGGCTGAACGCGGCCTCGCTCGGGGACGGGACCGCGGCCGAGCAGACCCGGGCCGCGGTCGCGCAGCTGGAGCGCGAGGTCGACACCATCATCAGGACCGCGCGGGAGGCCAAGCCGCAGACGGCGGCCGTCGGGCCGGGTGCCGGGTGCGACGCGGCCGAGGTGGTGCGGGAGCGGATGGGGTTCTGGTCGGCGCTCGCGGAGGACGAGGGCCGCAAGTGGCGGGTGGCCGGGGTGGACCGTCCGGTGCGCATACCCGTGGCCCGCGCCGATCTGGCCGCCGCGCTCGACGCGCTGCTGGGCAACGTCTTCCGGCACACCGCCGAGGGGACCGCCTTCGCGGTCGACGTGCACAACGCGGAGGACGCGGTGATCGTGCTGGTCTCGGACGCGGGACACGGCATCCCCGACCCGGAGGCGGCGATGGCCCGCGGGCGGGGTTCGGGAGCGGCCGGGTCGACCGGACTCGGCCTGGACATCGTGCGCCGGCTCGCCGAGTCGACCGGCGGTGACGTGCGGATCGGGTCGTCGGTGCTGGGCGGGACCGAGGTGCGGATCTGGATCCAGCTGGACGGCCGCAAACCGGAGCGCACGGGCCACCGGGGAGGGGTGCGCAGACGGCGTTCGCGCAAGCCGCCGGGGGACCCGGGCAGGCGGGGGACAGGGGGAACGACCGGCAGAATTGGTCTCGACCTTTAATCGGTCCCGATGCCTTCCTTAAGCGCACCCTAAGATCCGCAACAGCCGTCCCCATCCGGCCGTTTGTCCGATTCTCGGCCGCTAGCGTGCTGCCGCACCCCACCCCCTTTGGCAGGCGAAGGCAGGCACGGCATGAGCACGCACCGGCGCAGAATCAGTGGCAGGAACAAGGCGATAGGCGGGCTGGTCGCCGCGGCCGTCGTCGGTGGCGGGGCGATCCTGTTCACCGGGATCGCGCAGGCGGCCGGGGTCGGCGCCGCGTACACGAAGACCAGCGACTGGTCGACCGGGTACACCGCGCAGTACGTCGTCACGAACAACAGCGGGGCCAGGGAGCAGGACTGGACGCTGGAGTTCGACCTGCCGGCCGGCGCGAAGCTCAGCTCGCTGTGGAACGCCGAGTACACCGTCAGCGGGCAGCACGTCACCGTGAAGCCGCCGAAGTGGGACACGGACGGCCTCGCGGCCGGCGAGGCGGACACCGTCGGCTTCGTGGTCAACGGCAGCGGGGACCCGACCGGCTGCCGCATCGACAACGCGAGCTGTTCGGCGGACGGCACGGCGACCCCGGAGCCCAGCGGCCGCCCGACACAGTCCGCCACCCCGACCACGAAGCCGACGGCCACGGCGACCGCGACCTCCACCGCGACGGCCACCCCCACCGCCACCGCCTCCCCGACCCAGACCACCGGCTCCGGCACCACCGCCTCCGCCGGCTTCGCCCCCTACGTCGACACCTCCCTCTACCCGGCGTTCGACCTCCTCGCGGCCGCGAACGCCACCGGGGTGAAGAACTACAACCTCGCCTTCGTGACCGACGGCGGCGGCTGCACGCCCAAGTGGGGCGGCGTGACGGACCTGGCGAGCGACGGCGTGGCCTCCCAGATCGGCGCCCTGCGCGCCAAGGGCGGTGACGTCCGGGTCTCCTTCGGCGGTGCGTCCGGCTCCGAACTCGCCACCACCTGCTCCTCGGCGGACGCGCTGGCGACGGCGTACGGCAAGGTCGTCGACGCCTACAACCTGACCAAGGTCGACTTCGACGTGGAGGGCGGCGCGCTGCCCAACACCACCGCGAACACCAACCGCGCCAAGGCCATCGCCAAGCTCCAGGCCGCCCACCCGAACCTGGACGTCTCCTTCACCCTCCCGGTGATGCCGGAAGGCCTCACCCAGGACGGCGTGAACCTCCTGTCCAACGCCAAGGCCAACGGCGTGAAGATCAGCGCCGTCAACATCATGGCGATGGACTACGGCGCCTCCTACAACGGCGACATGGGCACCTACGCCGTCCAGGCCGCCACCGCGACCCAGGCCCAGATCAAGAGCGTCCTCGGCCTCTCCGACTCCGCCGCCTGGAAGGCGGTCGCCGTCACCCCGATGATCGGCGTCAACGACGTCTCCTCCGAGGTCTTCAAGGTGGACGACGCCGCCCAGCTCGTCGACTTCGCCAAGTCCAAGGGCCTCGGCTGGCTCTCCATGTGGTCGGCCACCCGCGACCAGCAGTGCGCCGGCGGCGCCAAGTCCACCGCGGACGCGACCTGCAGCTCCATCACCCAGGACAAGTACGCCTTCTCGAAGGCCTTCGCGGCGATCGGCTGACCTGTCCCGCCGGTGGCGGACGGCACAGGCCGGAGGCATGTTCACCCAGACGGTTGAACCCACTGCCTCCGGCCTTTTCGCACGCCGCCGTCCGGCTGCGTTCCCGCACGTGGTCAGTTCACCGCACGAGGCGATGCAGCGGACCCTTCGTGAGGACCGGCAGGCGTTCAGGCCGAGGTCCGCCATCGGCGCCACGTCGTCGCGGCAGCGGTGGCCGACGGCGACGTCACCGGTCTCGCCGCCGGCCGTCCTGCCCGGCGTGCGGCTGATGGCGCCCCGGAGGAAGGCGGCAGGAAATCTCTCCAACGGCGGCTCGGGCATAGGCGCTCCCGTGGTCGGCTTGGCGCCATTATGCATGGGAGCGCTCCCATGGCAAAGAGGGGCGCCGGTCTCGCGGCCGGGCCGCGGGTGCGGGAGGCGTGGTCCGCCGGAGTCGGCTCCGGATCGCACACCGTTCACCTCTCGGCGCCCGTTCCGTGTGGGGTGCGTTCTGGTCCCGGAAAGCCCTTTCACTCCCCGGCGCGCGGCGCAACTCCCGGACCGCCGACCGGCATCGCGGCTGTGACCTGCGTAATTCCTGGAAGAGACAGGCCGATGTCCGACCGGTGAAACCCACCGGTGCGACACGTTCCCGTGACGTGCGGAACACGCTTAGGCAACAACGCCGTCTTCAAGTCTTGACAGTCGGCCCGACAGGAACCAGTCTTCCGGCATGCCGCGTGGGAGCGGTTCCACGGGTAGCCGGGGAGTCCTCCCGTGCGGAGCGAACCACCCCATGGCCTTTCCCTCTGTTGTCACCGCACCTCGTTGACCAGCACCTTTTCACCGCACATCGAGTGCTGTGGGCTGGCCGCTGCTCGCACCGAGAGGGCAGGTCCGGATCGCCGGTCCCCGGCGGTCCGATTCCTGAGATCCCGTTCCCCACTGGAACAAGGAGTAGTGGAATGCGCATCACCCGTACCGGTCGCCGCGGCCGCAGAGCGGCGGCCCTGAGCACAACGGTCCTGACCGCCTCGGCGCTGCTGCTGACCGGTTGCAGCAGCGACAGCGGCTCGGACGCCTCGGACTCCAACGGGAACATCACTCTCACGGTCGCGGACTTCGGGCAGTTCGGCTACAAGGAGGCCGACCTGTTCGCGAAATACCACAAGCTGCACCCGAAGATCACGGTGAAGGAGGAGACGACCGCCAACGAGCAGGACTACTACCCCAAGCTCCTTCAGCAGCTGAACACGGGCAGTGGCCTGGCGGACGTCACCGGCATCGAGGTGGGCCGCATCAAGGAGGTCGTCGACACCCAGGCGGCCAAGTTCACCGACCTGAGCAAGACGATCAACGTGGGCGACTGGGTCTCCTGGAAGGAGAAGCAGGCCACCGCCTCGGACGGCACGGTCATCGGCGCCGGCACCGACATCGGCCCGATGTCCCTGTGCTACCGCAAGGACCTCTTCGAGAAGGCGGGCCTGCCCTCCGACCGCGACGCGGTCGCCAAGGCCGTCGCGGGCGGCTGGGAGGACTACCTCAAGCTCGGCGAGCAGTACAAGAAGAAGGCGCCGTCCGGCACTTACTTCATGGACTCCGCGAGCGCCATGTACAACGCGGTCGTCAGCTCCTCCGCGCAGCAGTACTACGACGCCTCCGGCAAGCCGATCTACAAGGACAGCCCCTCCGTGCAGCAGGGCTGGAACCTGGCCGCCGAGGCCGCGTCGAAGAAGCTGACCCACGGTCTGGCGCAGTTCACCGACGCCTGGACGGCGGCGCTGCGCAAGGGCAGCGTGGCGACCGTGGCCTGCCCCGCCTGGATGGCCGGGCAGATCTCCACCAACTCCGGTGACGCCTTCAAGGGCAAGTGGGACATAGCCAAGGCCCCCGGCTCGACCGCGGCCAACTGGGGCGGCTCCTTCCTCGCCGTGCCCAAGAGCGGCAAGCACGCCAAGGAGGCCGCCGAGCTCGTCAAGTGGCTGACCGCCCCGGAGCAGCAGGCCGAGGTGTTCAAGGCGATCGGTGTCTTCCCGTCGAACAAGGGCGCCTACGACCTGCCCGGCGTGAAGAACGCGACGCTCCCGTACTTCAACAACGCGCCGATCGGCCAGATTTACGCCGACGAGGCCAAGACCATCCCCGAGGCGGTCCTCGGCCCGAAGGACGCGACGATCAAGGACACCATCTCCACGCAGATCAACAACATGGAGCAGCGGGGCACCAAGCCCGCCGACGCGTGGAAGGCCGCGACCGACGCGATCGACAAGGTGATCGGCTGACGACCCGCGGTGCGGGCGGCCCCGCCGGCCGCCCGCACCGCGCGCTGTGCCGTACGAGGTTCCGGTGCCCGGCGCGTGGGTAGGGCGCGCCGGTCACCGGCGCGCCGCGTCCCCCGGCCGGGGGTCCGGTGCGGTGGGACCCGGCGCCGTCCGGCCCCGCCCTGTCCCGCCACTGTTCCCCGGCCGAATCCCCCAGGAAGGAAATCCCCCGTGGCAACGACGACACCCACACGGGGTGCCCCCACCCCGCCCGCCGGCGGCTCCGGTGCCGTACCGAACGGACGCGGCGCCTGGCGCAGCCGGCTGTGGCGCTTCGACGACCTCGCGTCCCCGTACGCGTACATCGCTCCGTTCTTCCTCGTTTTCGGTGCCTTCGGGCTCTACCCGCTCCTCTACACGGGCTGGATCGCCCTGCACCGGGTGGAGATGACGAGCCTCAGCACCTCGGAGTGGGTCGGCTTCGACAACTTCACCAAGATCCTCCAGGACTCGGAGTTCTGGACGGCCGTCACCAACACCTTCCTGATCGGCGTCATCTCGACCGTCCCGCAGCTGCTCGTGGCCCTGGGCCTCGCCCACCTGCTCAACTACAAGCTGCGTGCCAGCACGTTCTGGCGGACGGTCGTCCTCACCCCGTACGCCACCTCGGTGGCGACCGCGGCCCTGGTCTTCGCCCTGGTCTTCCGCGCCGACGGCGGCATCCTCAACTGGGTGCTGCACTTCGTGGGCATCGGCAACACCGACTGGGGCAACGGCGAATGGACCTCCAAGATCGCCATCTCGGTCATCGTGATCTGGCGCTGGACCGGCTACAACGCGCTGATCTACCTGGCGGCCATGCAGGCCGTGCCCACCGACCTGTACGAGGCCGCCTCCATCGACGGGGCGACGCGCTGGCAGCAGTTCCGCAAGGTGACCATCCCCTCGCTGCGGCCGACGATCCTGTTCACCATCGTCATCTCGACGATCGGCTCCATGCAGCTGTTCGGTGAGCCGCTGCTCCTCCAGGGCGGCACGCTCGGCTCCACCGGCGGCAACGAGCACCAGTACGAGACCCTCAGCATCTACCTCTACAACTACGGCTGGAAGCTGGGGCATCTGGGTCCGGCCGCGGCGGTGGCCTGGGCCATGCTCGCCCTGCTGCTGCTCATCGCCCTGATCAACCTGATCGTCGGCCGGTTCCTGCGCAAGAGCGCGGTCTGACGGGAGCGATATCGATGACCACGACCAGCCCCACCAACACCGCGCCGGGCCTCGACCCGGTGCCGCCGCTCGCCTCCCCGGCCAGGAACCGCGTCCGTCTCAAGCTCGGCGCCGGGCAGCAGCTCAAGGGCGGCCCCCTCACCTACCTCGCCCTGGTCGTCGTCGGCCTGGGCTCGGTCTTCCCGCTGTACTGGACGCTGGTGGCCGCCTCGCACGACCAGCAGCGCGTCCTCGACAGCCCCCCGCCGCTGCTGCCGGGCGGCAGGCTGTGGAGCAACCTCCAGGCCGCCTGGGAGCAGGCCCATCTGGGCAAGGCCATCGTCAACAGCGTGATCGTGGCGGGCTGCATCACCGCGGCCACTCTGTTCTTCTGCACCCTGGCCGGCTACGCCTTCGCCAAGATGCGGTTCCGCGGCCGGGGCGCCCTGATGACCGCCGTCATCGCCACCCTCACCATCCCGCCGCAACTCAGCGTGGTCCCGCTGTTCATGATGATGGCGGACATCGGATGGGGCGGAAAACTGGAGTCGGTGATCTTCCCGACCCTGGTCGGCGCCTTCGGTGTCTTCTTCATGCGCCAGTACCTGCTGGAGGCCCTGCCCTACGAGCTCATCGAGGCCGCCAAGGTGGACGGGGCGACCAACATCCGCATCGTGTGGAACGTGGTCCTGCCCGCGGCCCGGCCCGCGATGATGGTGCTCGGCATGCTCACCTTCGTCCAGGCGTGGAACGACTTCTTCTGGCCCTTCCTCGCCCTGAACCAGGACAACCCCACCCTCCAGGTCGCGCTCGGGCAGCTCAGCGCCTCCTACACCCCCGACCAGAGCATCGTCATGGCCGGCGCGCTGATCAGCACCCTGCCGCTGCTGCTGGTCTTCGTGATCTTCGGCAAGCAGATCGTCGGAGGCATCATGGCGGGCGCCGTCAAGGGCTGACGCCGGGCAGGCGCCCCACGCACGGCCCGGCGCCCCGCGCGACCTCCGTCCCGTACGGGGCCGTCCCGGGCGGGCCCGTACCCGGCCGGGGCGCCCGCACGCGTCCCGGCCGCCCCGCCCGCGACAGCACCGGGCCGGCCCGCCCCCCTTCTCTCTTCCCCCCTTACCCACGCCACTTCGGGAGCGTTCTCACCATGACCGCCGTACGAACCGAGACCACTGCCCAGTCGGCCTCAGACACCTCCTTCCCGCCCGGCTTCGTCTGGGGGGCCGCCACCGCCGCGTACCAGGTGGAGGGCGCCGCCGCCGAGGACGGCCGGACGCCGTCCATCTGGGACACCTTCAGCCACACCCCGGGCCGGGTCCGCAACGGCGACACGGGTGACATCGCCGCCGACCACTACCACCGGTACAAGGACGACGTGGCGTTGATGAAGGACCTCGGCCTCCAGGCCTACCGGTTCTCCGTCTCCTGGTCCCGGGTGCAGCCCACCGGACGGGGGCCCGCGGTCGAGCGCGGCCTGGACTTCTACCGGCGGCTCACCGACGAACTCCTCGAAGCGGGCATCACCCCGGTCGCCACCCTCTACCACTGGGACCTGCCCCAGGAACTGGAGGACGCGGGCGGCTGGCCGCAGCGGGACACCGCGCACCGCTTCGCCAACTACGCCGAGATCATGGCCCGCGCCCTGGGCGACCGCGTCGGGGTGTGGACCACCCTCAACGAGCCCTGGTGCAGCGCCTTCCTGGGCTACGGCTCCGGCGTGCACGCCCCGGGGCGCACGGATCCGGCCGCCACCCTGCGCGCCGCGCACCACCTCAACCTGGCCCACGGGCTGGCGATCGGGGCGCTGCGGGAGAATCTGCCGTCGACCGCGCAGACCTCCATCACCCTCAACCTGCACCAGGTGCGCCCGCTGACCGGCAGCGCCGCGGACGCCGAGGCCGCCCGCCGGATCGACGCGGTCGGCAACCGGATCTTCACCGGCCCGATCCTGGACGGTGCCTACCCCGAGGACCTGCTCGCCGACACCGCGCACCTCGTGGACTGGGCGGAGTTGGTGCACGACGGCGACCTCGCCGAGATCTCCCGCCCCATCGACCTGCTCGGCGTCAACTACTACTCCCCGACCGTGGTCTCCGCGGCCGCCGGGGACGGCGCCAGCACCCGCGACGACGGTCACGGCGCGAGTGCCCACTCGCCGTGGACGGGCGCCGACGACGTCGCCTTCCACCTGGCCAACGACCAGCTCACCGCGATGAACTGGGCCATCGACGCGACCGGACTGCACACCCTGCTGACCGGACTGGCGGCCTCGCACCCGGGGCTGCCGCTGATGGTCACCGAGAACGGCGCCGCCTTCGACGACTACGTCTCGCCCGAGGGCCGGGTGAACGACCCGCAGCGGATCGCCTACCTCCACTCCCACCTGGACGCCGTCCGGCAGGCGGTCGCCGACGGAGCGGACGTACGCGGCTACTTCCTGTGGTCGCTGCTGGACAACTTCGAGTGGTCCTACGGCTACTCCAAGCGCTTCGGCGCCGTCTACGTCGACTACGGCACCCAGCGCCGCATCCCCAAGGCGAGCGCACACTGGTACGCGGAGGTGATCCGCCGGAACGCCCTGCCGGGCGCCGGCGAGCAGGGCTGACGGTACGGCCCCGCGGGGGCGACGGGGCCCGGAGCTGCCGGGTCACGGCTGTTACATTTCCTGGCCTGAAGGCTGCGAACGGAAGGCGGCGACGATGACGGTCAAGGGTGAGCGGGGCCGAGGTACTCGGCGGCCGACCCTGGAGGAGGTCGCCGCCCGCGCCGGGGTGGGCCGCGGCACGGTGTCGCGCGTGATCAACGGCTCGCCCCGGGTCAGCGACGCCACCCGCGCGGCCGTGGAGGCGGCCGTCAACGAACTCGGCTACGTCCCCAACACCGCAGCCCGCGCGCTGGCCGCCAACCGCACGGACGCGATCGCGCTGGTCGTTCCGGAGCCGGAGACCCGGTTCTTCGCGGAGCCGTACTTCTCCGACATGCTCAGCGGCGTCGGTGCCGAACTCTCCGACACCGAGATGCAGTTGCTGCTGATCTTCGCGGGCAGTGACCGCGAGCGGCGCCGGCTCGCCCAGTACCTGGCCGCGCACCGGGTGGACGGGGTGCTGCTGGTGTCCGTGCACGCCGACGACCCGTTGCCCGACCTGCTCGCCCAGCTGGAGATCCCGGCCGTGATCAGCGGCCCGCGCTCGGCGGAGGAGACGCTGACCTCGGTGGACTCCGACAACTACGGCGGCGCCCGCTCGGCCGTGGAGCACCTGCTGACGCGGGGCCGCCGCACCATCGCCCACATCACCGGCCGGCTCGACGTGTACGGAGCCCAGCGCCGCGTCGACGGCTACCGCGACGCCCTGCGCGACGCGGGCCGTACGGCGGACGAACTCCTCATCGAGCCGGGCGACTTCACCGAGGAGGGGGGCCGGCGGGCGATGGCCCGGCTGCTGGAGCGCGAGCCCGGCCTCGACGCCGTGTTCGCCGGCTCCGACGTGATGGCGGCGGGCGCCCGCCAGGTGCTGCGCGTGGCGGGCCGCCGTATCCCCGAGGACGTGGCACTGGTCGGGTACGACGACTCGGCCATCGCCCGGCACATGGATCCGCCGCTCACGAGCGTCCGCCAGCCGATCGAGGGGATGGGCCGCGCGATGATCGATCTGCTGCTGGCCGAGATCGCCGACCGGCGTCCGGCCGCCGCCCGGGGGCCGGAGCGGCGGCACGCGGTACTGCCGACGGCCCTGGTGGCGCGGGCGTCCTCCTAGTGCTCCTGGGGACAGGTCACTTGGTGGCGTACGCGGCCGTGTAGCCGCCGACGAGGCTCCGGGATTCCACCTTGGCGAAGCCGGCGGCCCGGAGCCACTGGGTGAGGTCCGCGACCGTGTACTCGGATCCGCCCTCCGTGTCGATGAGCATGTTGAGCGACAGCATCAGGCCGTAGGTGTTGTGGCGGCGCTCGTCGTCGATCATGGCGTCGTAGACGATGAGGGTGCCGCCCTCGGGCAGCGCGTCGTAGGCCTTCCGGAGCAGGAACCGACGCTGTTCCAGGGGCCAGTCGTGGAGGATCTGCCCCATGACGTAGACGTCGGCCTCGGGCAGCGGGTCGGAGAAGAAGTCCCCGCCGTGGAAGGTCAGGCGGCCGGTCAGGCCGTGGGCGGCGACGAACTCCTCGAACACCGGGCCGACCGGGGGAAGTTCGAGGACGCCGCCGGTGATGCCGGGGTGGGAGCGCAGCACGGCGGCGGGCACGGCGCCGAGTGCTCCGCCGAGGTCGACGACGTGGCGGCGGCCGGTCCAGTCGAAGTCGGCGGCCAGGGCGGCGGCGAGCGGTGTGCTGACGCCGTTCATGCCGTTGAGGAAGGTGCGCCAGGCGACCGGGTCCTGACTCAGCGTCGCGAAGAACGGGGCACCGCTGTGCGCGACCTCGTTCTGCGGGGCGCCGGTCCGCAGCGCGTCGGTGAGGTTGTTCCAGAAGCCGAAGAGGCGTGCGCCGGCCATCTCGAGGATGCCGCCCACGTACGACGGCTTGGCCCGGTCCAGGAACGCGTCCGCGGCGGGGGTGTTGCGGTAGGTGCCGTCCTCGTCGCGGGCCAGCGCGCCGAGCGACACCAGGGCGTCGAGGAAGTCCGCGGCGGATCTGGGGTGCAGGCCCACCTCCCGGGCGAGGGACTCACGGTCGCGGCCGCCGGCGGCCAGCGAGGTGAAGACTCCCAGCTCCACCGCGCTCAGCAGAGTCTTGGAAGCCATGAAGCCCAGGCCGAGCCGAAGCAGCGGCTCGGGGGTGATCGGTGCGTCGACCGACATTTGTTCTCTCCGTTTGGGTCGGGTTGCGGGTCGGGGTTGCGAGGTCGGGTTCTGGACGGTGCGCGCGGCTTCGGTGCGCACGGGCCTCAGAGCGTCTTGGTCTGGCCGCCGTCGACGAGGGTCTCCGTGCCGGTGATGTTGGCGGCCAGGGGGGAGGCGAGGAACAGGGCCAGGTCGGCGACCTCGTGTGCCTCGCTGATGCGTCCGGACGTGATGCCCATGCTCTGCGGCACGATGACGTCCAGCGCCTCCTGCGCGGTGGCCCCGGCGGCCGCGGCGGTGGCGTCGGCGAAGCCGCCCGGCGCGGTCCAGAACGGCGTGCGGACCGGGCCCGGGGCGATGGCGTTGACGCGCACCCCCTGGGGCGCGAACTCCTCGGACAGGGACTTGTTGAGGTTGGTCAGTGCGGCCTTGGCCGCCGAGTAGTCGACCACCATGGGGAAGGGCAGCCGGGCGTTGATCGAGCTGATGTTGACGATGGCCGCGTCACCCGCCGCGATCAGATGGGGGAGGGCGGCGCGGCTGGTGCGGACGGCGCTGAAGAAGGTCAGGTCGAAGATCCGCTGCCAGCCGGCGTCGTCGACCTTGAGGAACGACTCGCGCGGTTCGGCGGCGCCGACGTTGTTGACCAGGATGTCCAGGCGCCGGTGGCGCTCCACGGCCTGCCGGATCAGGGACTCGGCGCCCGCTGTGGTGGACAGGTCGACCGGCACGAACGTGACGTCGTGCCGGGCCACCAGGGCGTCCAGTTCGGGAGTGGAGGAGCGGCTGCCGGCCACGACCTTGACGCCCTCGCCGGCCAGCTTCTCGACGACGGCCAGGCCGATGCCCTTGCTGGCTCCGGTGACGACGGCGACCTTGTCCTTGAGGTGCAGTTCCATGACAGTCTCTTTCTGGATTGATCAATACATAATTACGGTATGAGTGGCGCCGGTGCGGGCGGCGGACGCCGCGCGGCCGGGGCCTGCCCGGTGGCGGTCAGTCCAGTGCGCGCATCGCGGTGTCCAGGGCGTCCTCGGTGAACTCCCTGCCCGTGCGTGCCTGGCCGACGACGCGGATCCCCTGGATGAACGTGGTGAGGAACCGGGCCAGCTTCCTCGGGTCCTTGTCCGGGGCGATCTCGCCCCGCGCCTGTGCCTGCTCCAGGGCGCCGGCGAGCAGGGACTCGACCTGCCGGATGGCGGCGGTGACCCGGTCCGCCGCCGCGGGCTGCTCGGCGCACTGCGTCGAGGCGTTGACCACGAGGCAGCCGCGGGTGGGGTCGGCCAGGTCCGCCTCGATCATGGAGCCGAGCACCTTGCGGATCGCGGGCCGGATCTCGGCCGTCCCGTCGAGGGCCTTCTCCAGGTCGCCGCCCTGGAGCGAGGTGTAGCGCTCCAGGGCGCGGACGTAGAGCTGTTCCTTCGAGCCGAAGGCCGCGTAGAAGCTGCCGCTGCCGATGGCCAGCTCCCCCAGCAGGTCCTGCAGAGAGGTCTCGGCGTAGCCGCGGCGCCAGAACAGGTCCATGGCGCGGTCTGTCGCCTGGTCCATGTCGAATTCCCTGGTGCGTGCCATGCCGAAAGAGTAGCCCACTTTCTGGATTAGTCAATCCAGATTGGTGGCCCGGCTCGGGGGAGCAGTAACCTGACCTTCCAGAAGACCGGGCCCGGGGACCCGGTCGGTGGGGGGAACGTGGAGCTCATCGGCCGGGACGACCAGCTGGATCTGCTGCGCCGGCTGCTCGCCGAGCCGCGCAGCCACGGCAGCGCGGTGCTGGTCCGCGGGGCTCCCGGCATCGGGAAGACGGCGTTGCTCGCCGAGGCCGCCGCCCTCGCCGAGCGCCAGGGCCACCGGGTCCTGCGCACCAGCGGTGCCGAGGCCGAGAGCGACATCCCCTATGCCGGTCTGCAGCTCGTCCTGCGCCCGCTGGCCGCGGGAGCCGCCGATCTTTCCGCGCCGCACCGGCAGGCGCTGGACACCGCTCTCGGGCACGCCGAGGCAGGTGTCCCCGACGTCTTCCTGGTAGGTCTGGCCGTCCTCAACCTGCTGGCCGACGCGGCCGCGGCCGCACCGGTGCTGGTCCTCGTCGACGACGTCCAGTGGCTCGACGACGCCACCGCCAGTGTCCTGGCCTTCGTCGCGCGCAGGATCGGCACCGAGCCGGTGGTCGTGGTGGGAGCCGCACGCGACGGCTACCGGTCGCGTCTGGACTCCGACGAACTCATCTCCGTGACGCTGGGCCCGCTCACGGACGGCCAGGCCACGGAACTCCTCGCGGCACGCGCCCCGGAGCTGCGGCCGACCGCGCACCACCGGCTGCTGGCCGAGGCCGCAGGCAACCCCCTGGCCCTGACGGAACTCTCCCGCACCCTCGGCGCGTCGGCCGATCCGCACCTGCCCCGGCTGCCGCTCACCGAACGGCTCGAACGGGCCTTCACCGACCGCCTGGAGACCCTGCCCGACATCACCCGCGGCATGCTGCGGGTCGCGGCTCTCAACGACGGCCCGTCGCTCACCGAGATCTGCCGGGCGTCCCGGCGGCTCACCGGCGTGACGGCAGGGCCCGCGGACCTCGAGCCGGCCGTGCGCGCCCGGCTCGTCCGGGTCGTCGGCACCGAAGTGCGGTTCGGGCATCCGCTGATGCGGTCGGCGATCCACCAGACCATGCCCGTCGACGTCCGGCACACCGCGCACGCCGCACTCGCCGACGTGCTCGGCGAACACCCGGACCGGCAGCTACGGCACCGGGCCGCGGCCGCCCACGCCCCGGAAGAGACGATCGCCGCCGCGTTGGAGGACGTCGCGCACCGGGCCGCCCGCCGCGGCGGCATCGCCGCGGCCGTCACGGCCCTCGAACAGGCCGCCGCGCTCAGCGAGGACGCCGACCGCCGAGCGGAACGGCTGCTGCGGGCCGCCGACTTCGCCGTCGAGCTCGGCCGCCCGGAGACCGTGACCCGGCTGCTGGACCAGGCGCTCACCGGGCCGCTGTCACGACGGCAGCACGCCACGGTCGTCTGGCTCCGCGGCAGCTTCGACGAGGGACTGCTCAGCCACTCCTCCGGCGCCAACTCGCTGACGGCACTCGCCGCGGAGATGGCCGCGGAGGACCGTGCGCTGGCGCTGCGGATCCTGTGGAGCGCCGCGCAGTTGTGCTTCTGGACCGACCCGGGCCCGGCGGTCCGCCGCACGGTCCTGCAGGCCGTGGAGCGGCTGGAGCTCGACGAACTCGACCCGTGGCGCCTGGCCATCTGCGCCTACGCCGCGCCGGTCGACCGCGGTGCCTACGTCCTGGACCGTGCCCGGCGCGCCGCCCAACAGGAGGGCGACGACGGCCGCGCCTACCGCATGCTCAGCACCGCCTCGCTGCTCGTCGGCGGCTTCCACCTGGCGCGGGCGTTCTCGGCGGCCGGTGGCGCACCGCTGCGCGCCCAGGGACGCCTGGGGCTGCTGGCCCGGACGGTCGGCGCGGACGCGTGGAGCGCTCTCGTGGTCGGCGACCTCGGCGCGGCGATCGCCGCGACCGCGGAGTCACGGAGGCTGGCGCACGAGACCAGCCAGACGATGATGTACGCGTTGATGACGGCCACCGCGGCCAAGCTGGCCGCGCTGCGCGGTGAGATCGACACCGCCCTGGGGCTGGCCGAGGAGGCGGAGCGGATCGGACTGCCGGCCGGGGCCCGCCCGGTGCTGGCCACCGCGACCACGGCACGCGGGCTGGCCGCGCTGGGCGCGGGCCGGTTCGAGGAGGCCTTCGGCCATTTCCGCAGGCTGCACGATCCGGCGGACCCCGCGTTCCAGATCGCCCTGCGGCTGACGGCCGTGGGCGACCTCGTCGACGCGGCGACGCACTGCGGGCGGCCGGCGGACGTACTCCCGATCGTGGCGGAGCTGGAGGAGGTCGCCACGGTGACCCCCGCCCCGGTGCTGCACGCCGAACTGCGTCTGGTCCGGGCCCTGCTGGCCGCCGACGATGACGCCGACCCGCTCTTCGCGGACGCGCTGGGCGCCGACCTCGGCGCGTGGCCGCTGATCAGGGCCCGGACCCACCTGGCCTACGGCGAATGGCTGCGGCGCCGGCGGCGCAGGGTCGAGTCCCGCGACCACCTCAGGGCCGCCCGCGACATGTTCGACGCGCTCGGCGCGATCCCCTGGGGCGAGCGGGCCCGCCAGGAACTGCGCGCGGCCGGCGAGACCAGCCGCCGCCGGGCCCCGGACGCCCGGGACCAGCTGACCGCCCACGAACTGCAGATCGTCCGGCTCGCCGCGGACGGTCTGACCAACCGCGAGATAGGCCAGCGGCTCTACCTCTCGCACCGCACCGTCAGCTCGCATCTCCACCGGATCTTCCCCAAGCTGGGCGTGACCTCCCGCGCCGAGCTGCGGACGGTGGTCGGCGCACTGCGCTGACCACCGTCACATGACGCTCGCTTCCGGCCACGCGGCGTTCCTAGCGTTCCCCATGTCAGGACATCCACAGGAGGGGAGCGGTCCCATGGGGTGGAACGGCGTCCAGCCGGCATCCGAGCCGCCGCTGGTGGGCCGCCACCCCGAACGCGAGGCCATCGGACGACTGCTCGACACGGTGCGCGGCGGCCTCGGCGGAGCCCTGGTCCTGACCGGCGAACCCGGGATCGGCAAGACCCGGCTCCTCGGCTACGCCGCGGCCCGGGCCGCGGAACTCCGCGTGGTCCGGCTGACCGCGGTCGAGCCCGAGACCAATCTCGCCTTCGGCGCGCTCTACCGGCTGTTGCGGCCGTTCCTGAACCGGACGGGCCGACTGCCCGGACCACAGCGGGCCGCGCTGGAGGCGGCCCTCGGCCTCGTCTCGGGACCGCCCGCGGACCGCTCCCTGGTCGGGCTGGCGACGCTGACCCTGCTGTCCGGGGCCGCCGCCGAGCAGCCGCTGCTGATGCTGCTCGACGACGCGCACTGGCTGGACCGGGAGTCGGCCGACGCGCTCGCGTTCACCGCCCGCCGGCTGCACGCCGACTCCCTGGGCCTGATCATCGCCGTCCGCGACGGACTCGGTGACAACGCCCTGTCCGACGCGGTCGGCGGGCACACCCTGACCGGTCTGCCGGAGCCGGATGCCAAGGCCCTGCTCGCCATCGGCGACCGGCGGGTGGACCCGGCGGTCGCCGACCGGATCGTCGCCGGTACCGGCGGCAATCCACTCGCCCTGCTGGAACTGGCCGGCACCCTCGCCGCCGAACAGCTCTCCGGTGTCGCCCCGTTGCCCGATCCGCTGCCGGTGGGCCCGCTGCTGGAGGGGCACTTCCGGCGCCTGGTCCGCTCCCTGCCGCCGACCACCGGAGCCCTGTTGCTGCTGCTCGCGGCGGCCCCCTCGGACGACACGGGCACGGTGTGGCGGGCCGCCGGGCGGCTGGGGCTGCCGGCCCGTGCCGCCGAGCCGGCGGTCGCCGCGGGAATCCTCGGCCCTGGCACACCGCCGGACTTCCGGCACCCCCTGATCCGATCGACGGTCTACGCCGCCGCCGAACCCGGCGAACGCCGCCGCGCGCACGCCGCACTGGCCGCCGCCTGCGACCCCGCGACGGACGCCGACCGCCGCGCCTGGCACCGGGCCGAGGCCGCCGAGGGCGTGGCCGACGACGTCGCCGACGACCTCGAGGCCGCCTCCGAGCGAGCCCGCTCCCGCGGCGGCCACTCCCAGCAGGCCCTGTTCCTGTCGCGCGCCGCCGATTTCACCGGCGACCCGGACCGGCGGGCCGAGCGGCTGCTGGACGCGGCGCAGGCCCACCTGATGTCCGGCGACGCACCGGCGGCGGGCGCCGCGCTGGAACGGGCGGGCGCCGACATCCGGGACCCGGTGATGCGCACCCGCGAGCTGCGGATGCGGGCGACCACACAGATGTTCCGGCTCGCCGTCGCCGACGTCCCGGCGATGCTGCTGGACGCCGTGACGCGGCTCGGCCCGCAGGACCCGCGGCTGACCTGGGAGTTGCTCTGTGAGGCACTGCACGCCGCGCTGGTCGCCCACGACACCGTGCGGGGCACGTCGCTGACCGAGGTGGGGGCGGCCGTCGTCGCCGCGCGCCTCCACCAGGACTCCGCGGTGCGCGGCCGGGACCTGCTCATGGAGGGTCTGGGGCGGCGCGTGGCCGAGGGGTACGAGCGCGGCGCGCCCGTGCTGCGTGCCGCTCTGGACGTGCTGCGGGGCGGCGGTGGGATCGGGGACGCGCACAGTCCGTTCGCGGTGATGCTGTTGATGGCCTGCGACGATCTGTGGGACGGCCCGGCCGGGCGGGAACTCGCCGCCCGCCTGGCGGCGGCGGACCGGGACGCCGGCGCGTTGTACGCACTGAGCATCACCCTGCTCGTCGAGGCGCGCTACGACCTCCTGGACGGACGGTTCGCGGCGGCGGAGGCCCGCTACGCCGAGTTCGACGACATCGCGGCTGTCACCGGGTTCCCCGGTGGTGGGGACGTCAACAGGCTCCACCTGCTCGCCCTGACCGGCCGGGAGGCCGAACTGCGGGCGGCGGTGCGGCGGACCGCGGGGATGCGGAGCATGGGCCACGGTGTGCTCCAGCTGATGGCGCAGCACGCGCTGACCCTGTTCGAGCTGGGGCAGGGCCACTACCCGCAGGCGCTGCAGCACGCGTCGGCGGTTTTCGAGCAGGACCCGCCGACCTGCGGCAACCTGGTCCTGCCGCTGCTCGTCGAGGCCGGAGTCCGCACCGGTGACCGGGACGGCGTGGCGCGGGCCCTGCGCCGGCTGGAGGAACGGGCGCCGCTGGCCGGTACCCCGTGGGCCCTGGGCTCCCTGGCCCTCGGGCGGGCACTGGCGGCCCGGGGGGACGACGCCGAGAAGCTCTACCAGGAGGCGGTCGACCTGCTGGGGCAGGGGCCGCTGGCCCTGGAACGGGCCCGCGCCCAACTGCTGTTCGGCGAGTGGCTTCGCCGCCGCAAGCGGCGCGCCGACGCCAGGAAGCAGTTGCGCGCCGCGTACGAGAGCTTCGACGCCTTCGGCGCGGCGCCCTACGCCGAGCGGGCCAGGACCGAGCTGCTCTCCACCGGCGAGACGGCCCGCAGACGGACCGAGGAGACCAGGTTCGATCTCACACCGCGGGAGCGGCAGGTGGCCGCCATGGCCGCCTCGGGGCTGACCAACGGGGAGATCGCGACACGGTTGTTCGTCACCGCCTCGACCGTCGAGTTCCATCTGAACAAGGTGTTCCGCAAGCTCGGCATCACCTCCCGGAGGCAGATCCCCCGCCGGATCGGCGAACCGGACCCGGTGGGCGGGAGCTGAGCCGTCATTCCCCCGCGGCCGCGAAGAAGTCGAGGTAGTGGCGCGCGAGTTCGGCGGGTGCCTCCAACGGGATGTTGTGTCCCGCCCGCTCGATCACCACAGGGGTGACGTTCACCGCGACCTGGGCCATCTGTTCCCCGGGCTCCGCGGCGAGGTAGGCGCGGCCCCCGACGGCCAGCACCGGGCACTCCAGCGGGACCGCGAACTGCGGCCGGTTCTGGTCGGCGTCGGTGTCGGTCGCCCGGTACAGCTCGAACACCGCGTGGTTGCCCCCGGGTTCTTCGAGCCCTCGGGTGTACTCGTCCTCGTCGGCGTCCGTGTACGCGCTCGGATCCCACATGATCCGCCGCATGAAGTACGTCCAGAAGGCACGCTCACGGCCGGCGATCAGCAGTTCGGGGTAGTGCGGGAGGCCGAACAGCGAGCGGTGCCAGCCGGTGCGGGGATCCTCGGCGGCGAGCGCCCCGAGGGCGGGAACCGGCAGGCCGGGCAGCCGGGTCTCCTGGAAGACGAGTTGCACGACCTCCGGGCGGTGGAAGGCCGCCACGGCGTAGGCGACGGCCGCACCCCAGTCCTCGCCCACCACCCGGTACCGGTCGTGTCCCAGCGCCGCCATGAGCGCGGCGACGTCGGCGGCCAGCGTTCGCGTGTCGTACCCGGACACCGGACGTCCGGAGCCGCCGAACCCCCGCAGGTCCACCGCGACGACCGTGTGGTGCGGGGTGAGCAGCGGGATGACGTGGCGCCAGAAGAACATGGTCTTCGGCACCCCGTGGATCAGGACGACCGGGTCGCCGCTGCCGCCCGTCGCACAGTGCAGATCGACCCCGTTGACCAGGGGCCGGCCGTGGACGAGCGGGACGCCGTCGTGATCCGTCATCCTCGACGCTCCGGAACCCGTCATCGCCGCCTCCTCGCGTCCGCCTCCCGTCGGCGCCGGCCGCGCCGACGGGTCGTGTTCCACACCGGTCGGCTATTTGGCCAGGAAGGCCAGCAGCGCGGCGTTGACCTCTTCGGCGTGCGTCCACAGCAGGCCGTGCGGGGCGCCCTCGATCTCGACGTACTCGGCCGAGGGGAGCAGCGCGTGGAACGGCCGCCCGGTGGCGTCGACCGGCAGGATCCGGTCGGCGGTGCCGTGCAGGATCAGTGCCGGTACGTCGATCCTGGCGACGTCCGCGCGGAAGTCGGTGATCCAGGTGGGCACGCAGGCCACCGACGCGTACGCCGAGGCGCCCGCCGCCACGTTCCAGCTCGCCCGCACCGCCTCTTCGCCGATCCGGCTGCCGAGCGTCTCGTCGAGGTTGTAGAACGCCTCGTAGAAGCTGGTGAAGTAGGCGTAGCGGTCCTTCGTGACCGCCTCCAGGATGCCGTCGAAGACGGACCGGTCGACGCCGTCCGGGTTGTCGTCGGTCTTGAGCAGGAACGGTTCGAGGGAAGCCAGGAAGGCGGCCTTGGCCACGCGCTGCGATCCGTACGTCCCCAGGTAGCGGCCGACTTCCCCGGTGCCCATGGAGAAGCCGACGAGTACCGCGTCGGTGAGGTCCAGCCCGGTCAGCACCGCGTCGAGATCGGCGGCGAAGGTGTCGTAGTCGTAGCCCGTGGTCGGCTGTGACGACCGGCCGAAGCCGCGCCGGTCGTAGGTGATGACCCGGTGGCCCGCGTCGAGCAGCGCCGGGAGCTGCCGCTCCCACGAGTGGCCGTCCAGCGGATAGCCGTGGATCAGCACGACGGGCCGCCCGCTCCCGTGGTCCTCGTAGTACAGCTCGATGTCGGCGGAGTTCTCCCGGCCGACGGTGATGTACGGCATGTCGGTTTCCCTTCGTGGGTTGGGCGTGACGGCGGGTCAGAGGGATTCCACGAGGCCGCCGTCGATGACGAAGTCGGCGCCGGTGATGTTCGCCGCCCGGGGACCGGCGAGGTAGACCACGAGGTCGGCGACCTCCGACGGCCGGGTGAAGCGGCCGGTCACCGACTGGCCGGCCGCGCCGCGGGCCACCTCCCGGGGGTCGACGCCCCGGGACCGGCCGACCGTGTCGGCGACGCCGCCGGCGCCCTGCCACAGTGCCGTCTCCACCGGTCCGGGACCGACGGTGTTCACCCGCACACCGCGGGGGCCCACCTCCTTGGACAGGGCCTTGCAGAAGTTGGTCAGCGCCGCCTTCGCCGCCCCGTAGTCGATGACCAGCGGGTCCGGCAGCCGGGCGTTGACCGAGGAGACGGTGACGATCCGTCCCGCGCCGGTGGCGAGCAGGTGCGGCAGGGCGGCCCGGGTGGCGCGGACGGCGGCCATGAAGTTGACCGTGAACGTCCACTCCCAGTCCTCGTCCGTCACGCCCAGGAAGCCGTCCACCCGCGGCCGCACCGCCCCGACGTTGTTCACCAGGACGTCGACACCACCGTGGACCGCCACCGCCTCGGCGACCAGCGCGGCCGGACCGTCCGGCGTCGCGAGGTCGACCTCCACGACGGTGAGCTCGGCCCCGCGCTTCACGTGCTCGTCGAGGGCCTCGGTGCGTTCCCTGGAACCCGCGACGACACGGGACCCGGCCGCGAGGAAGGCCTCCACGACGGCCAGTCCGATGCCACGCCCGGCGCCGGTGACCACGACGGTCCGCCCGGCCGGGCCCGCGTCGGCGCCGGACGTTCCGGCGGCCTGGGCAGGGGAGTTCATCGCCCGGTCCCCAGGTTCTGCTGCCGCAGCCAGGTGAGAACGGTGTCCGCGACCTCGCGCCAGCCGCCGTCGATCGTCAGCGAGTGCCCGCGGTCGGGGAAGTTGATGATGTCGGTGACCGCCTCGGAGTGCCGGTACTGCTTGAGGGTGGCCCGGGTGACGACCTCGGGCACCGTGTGGTCCTTGCCGCCGGAGACGAGCAGCAGCGGGCCGCGCCCGCTGTTGTCCGTGTCGACTTTCGCCGGCGAATGGGGATTGAAGTTGGCGGCGGCGGCCTCGTACAGCGGCTTGCCCGGCGCGGGGATGGTCCAGCGCTCGTACAGGGCCGCCGATTCCTCCTCCGTGACGGCGTTGCCGAAGGCGAACCGGAACTGCTCCGCGCTCAGCGAGACCGACCGGTGCCGGTTGGCCGGGTTCCTGAAGACCGGCAGCGTCGCCTTCAGCGCGGACAGCGGCAGCGGCAGTACGCCCTTGATCTGCGCGGCGTCGATCGCGACCGCCGCGGCGGCGCGGTCCTGGCCGAGCAGCTTCTGCGCGATCATCCCGCCGAACGAGTGGCCGATCAGGACGGGGCGCGCGGGCAGCGCCTCGATCAGCGTCGCGTAGTGCGCGACGACGTCGTCGATGCCGTGGTCGGCGATGCTCTCGGGGTTCTGGCGTGCCTCCGCGACGGTGCCGGGGTCACCGGGCCACCCGGGCGCGGACGGGTCGTAGCCCTCGGCACGGAACAGGTCGATCCACGGCTGCCAGGAGGTGCTGTGCAGCCAGAGTCCGTGGATGAAGACCACGGGAAGAGGAAGGGGGACGGTCATGGCTGGGCCTCTCTTGTGTGGGTGTCCTGACCCGGCATGTGCACACGAGACCAGGACCTGCGGCGCTCTCGCACCGGGGTTCCACCCCAGTCGTTCAGCAGGGGACGCCGAACGGCCCGGAGACACCGGCGTCGGTCCGTAGGGACTCGAGCATCGTCCACGCGTCGCCCCGCGTGAAGACGTCGGCGGCGGCCGGGACTTCGGTGTACGGGGCATTCCAGAGGCCCGTCGGTGACCGGGACGCCGGGGATGCCTTCCGTGGCGCCGGGCCCGATTCCCGCCGCAGGGCGACGGGCGTCCGGAAGGGTCGCGCAGGCTCGGTTCACCGCGGCGGTGTAAAGATCCGTTCATGATTCTTGAACGAATAGGGTCAGTAACGGTCTTGACCTGATAGGAAATGCCCACACTTCGGTTAAGGGGGACAGCTCCTGCGCGCCTTGTGGCGTGGACGCACCTGTCGGCCCAAGTGACGCTTCGACCGCCGCCACGGACACGGATGTGGCGGTGTGTCAGTTTTTAGGAGATTTCTGCATGGCCAACAAGGTCCACGCCGCGCCGGGAGGTCCCGGACGCGCGGCAGTCAAGACCGGAAGACGGGCCAGGGCGATCACCGCGGCTTCCATCGCCGCCGTCGCCCTCGTCGCTGTCACCGGGATCGCTACCGGAGCGGTCGCCCAGGGGGGAGCGGCCGGACCGGGCGCACCCGAGCGAATAGGGGCGGCCCCGCGTGTCCCGACCGGTGCGAGGGTGACCGGCGCGACCGCGTCGGGAACCACCCTGCACCTCAGCGTGAACCTGGCTCCGCGTGACCGGCAGGCGCTGGCGGACTTTGTCACCGCGGTGTCCACCCCGGGGAACCCGCAGTACCACCACTACCTGGCCAAGGGGCAGTTCGCCGCGGTCTTCGGTCCCACGCGGGCCACCATCGAGCAAGTCTCGAAGGCGTTGAAGGCGGCCGGTCTCTCTCCCGGCAAGGTCAGCCCGGACGGCCTGTCCATCCCGGTCACCGCCACCGCCGCGCAGGCGTCCCACGCCTTCGGCACCGGTTTCCGCAACGTCCGGCTCAAGGACGGCACCACCGACTACCTCAACACCTCGGCCCCCTCGCTGCCCTCGGACGTGGCGTCCTCGGTGACCGGGATCGTCGGCCTGAGCAGCGTCAACACCGTCAGCAGTCACCACTCCGCGGTGCGTCGCGCGAGCGGGCACGGCTCTGCCGGCGCCACCGTCTCCGGACGCGGTGCGCGCACGGTGGCCCCGCACACGTACACCCCGGCTCTCTGCGCCGACTTCACCGGCTCGGGCCTGACCGACGGCACCGACTACTACAGCCCCGGCAAGCTGGCCGGCGCCTACGGGATGACCAGTTCCGCCACCGTCGGTGCCGGGCAGACCGTGGCCGTGTTCGAGCTGGAGAACGTCGACGCCGGCAGCATCGCCGCGTACCAGTCCTGCGTCGGTACCAGCACCTCGGTGTCCCACGTGTACGTCGACACGACGGCGGGGGCCGGCGCGCCGGCCACCGACGGAGAGGTCGGCGTGGAATCCGCGCTCGACATCGAGGACCTCATAGGCCTGGTGCCCGGCGCCGCCGTCATCGACTACCAGGGGCCGGACGCCGCGTCGGCGACCGACCAGAACGTGCTCGACGTCTACCAGCGGATGGTCACCGACGACCAGGCGCAGGTCATCTCCACCAGTTGGGGTGAGTGCGAGGCGGTCGAGAGCAGCGCGACCGCGAACGCCGAGAACACCGTCTTCGCGGAGGCCGCCGCGCAGGGCCAGAGCGTCGTCGCCGCCTCGGGCGACGACGGCTCCAGCGACTGCTACCGCGCGACCGGCTCCACCGCCAAGGCCGTCGACGACCCCGCGAGCCAGCCCTACGTCACCGGTGTCGGCGGCACCACGATGACCACCTCGGGCAGCACCACGACCCAGACGACGTGGGGCAACGCCTCCGGCGGTACCGGCGGCGGCGTCTCCTCGCGCTGGGCTCCCGTCGTCTACCAGGGCGGTGTCGCCACCACCAGCAAGCGCGCCGTGCCGGACGTCTCCGCTCTGGCGGACCCGGCCGACGGGTATCCGATCTACTACCAGGACGACAGCCAGTCCTCCAGCCCCGTCCCCGGCCTCGTCGGCGGCACCAGCGGGGCGGCCCCGACCTGGGCCGCCGCGATCGTCCAGGCCAACGCGGGCACGGCCTGCCAGACCAACGGCCGGGTCGGCTTCCTCAACAACGCCCTGTACAAGGCCGCACGGAGCAGCTACCCGACGAACTTCTGGGACGTCACCAGCGGCAACAACTCCGTGTACGCCACCGGCTACACGGCGGCGGCCGGCTACGACGAGGTGACCGGCCTGGGCTCGCCCAAGGAGGCCGGCCTGACCGCCGCACTGTGCGTGGCCAAGGGCACGGCCGCCACGGGCGCCTCCACCTTCCACCCGCTCAGCAGCCCCAAGCGCCTGCTGGACACCCGCAACGGCACCGGCTGGGGCCTCAGTTCCATCCCGACCACGAAGCCCCTGGTCGCGGGCGGCACCGCCCCGGTCAAGATCGAGGGAGCCGGGGGGATCCCCAGCAGCGGCGTGACCGCTGTCGTGCTCAACCTCACGGTCACCGGCACCACCGGCGCGGGTTCGTTGATCGCCTGGGCCGACGGCACCAGCAAGCCGGCGACCAGCAACCTCAACTGGACCGGCGCGAGCCAGACCATCGCCGCCTCGGCGACCGTCAAGGTGGCGGACGACGGTGTGGTCGACCTCTACACGAGCAGCACCACCCACCTGATCGCCGATGTCCAGGGCTACTACACCAGCGGCACCACCGGCTCGAAGTACACGGCGCTGGCCCCGGCCCGCCTGCTGGACACCCGCTCCAAGGTCGGCATCCCCACCACCACCAAGATCTCCAACAAGGTGATCAGCCTCAAGGTACGCGGCCATGGCGGCGTGCCCACGGCCGCCACCGCCGTGGTGCTCAACCTGACGGCCACCCAGACCGTCGGCGGCGGCTACCTGGAGGCCTACCCCGAGGGCGCCACCCGCCCGACCGCGTCCAACGTCAACTGGTCGGCCACCGGGACCACCATCCCCAACCTGGTGGTCGTGCCGATCGGCAGCGACGGCAATGTCAGCATCTACGTCCACGGCACCAGCCATGTGATCGCCGACGTCTCCGGCTACTTCTCCACCAGTGGCTCGGCCTTCCACACGGTCACCCCGCTGCGCCTCCTGGACACCCGTCAGACGACGGCGCTGGGCTCCGGAAAGACGCTCGCCCTGCAGGTCTCGGGGCGCGACGCCATCCCGTCCACCGGCGTCAAGGCGGTCGTGCTGACCGTCACCGTCACCGGCACCACGGGCAGCGGATACCTCAGTGCCTGGGCCGACGGCGGCAGCCGTCCGACGGCCTCCAACCTGAACTGGGTGCAGGGCAAGACGATCGCCAACCAGGTCATCGTGCCCGTCGGCTCCGACGGCAAGGTGGACTTCTACGCGAGCAGCACCACCAACGTGCTCGCGGACGTGGCCGGCTACATCGGCTGACGCCCACCGACGACCCGGCAGCGATGCCCCCGCCGACCCTTCCGGTCGGCGGGGCATCGCTGCACGGGTCGTGATCCGGCTTCGGTGTCGGTGCCGCGAAAACCCCACGGCGTGTGACCGACGTACTCGCCTGTGGCCGAACGCCGGACAGGCCCGTGATCTGCGTTCCGCAGATCACGGGCCTGTCCCATGGGGTGAGTGACGGGACTCGAACCCGCGACATCCTGGACCACAACCAGGTGCTCTACCAGCTGAGCTACACCCACCACGACCGGCGGTGATTCTGTGGTTTCTCCGACCGGCCGAGAAAAAGTGTACAGGGTCCGAAGGGGTGCTCGCGCACGGCTTTCCGGGAGCCGCTTCCGGGGCCTTTCGGGGGCCTACTCCGCAGGCAGGACGTGCTTGGCCGCGATCGTCCGCGCGGTGTCCGAGTCCGGGCCGGGCTGCGGGACGAAGATGGCCTCGCGGTAGTAGCGCAGCTCGGCGATCGACTCGCGGATGTCGGCGAGGGCGCGGTGGTTGCCGTTCTTCTCCGGGCTGTTGAAGTACGCCCGCGGGTACCAGCGCCGGGCCAGCTCCTTGACGCTGGACACGTCGACGATCCGGTAGTGGAGGTATCCCTCCAGGTCCGCCATGTCCCGGGCCAGGAAGCCGCGGTCGGTGCCGACGGAGTTGCCGCACAGCGGGGCCTTGCCGGGTTCCTTCACGTGTTCCCGTACATAGGACAGGACCTGCTCCTCGGCCTCGGCGAGCGTCGTGCCGCCGGCCAGCTCGTCGAGCAGGCCGGACGTGGTGTGCATCTGCCGCACCACCTCCGGCATCGTCTCCAGTGCCTTGGCCGGCGGACGGATGACGATGTCCACGCCCTCGCCGAGCACGTTCAGCTCGGAGTCGGTGACCAGTGCGGCCACCTCGATGAGCGCGTCGTCGGACAGCGAGAGGCCGGTCATCTCGCAGTCGATCCACACCATGCGATCGTTCATGCGACCACCCTAAAGCTGACGTCGGCGTTTGTGGGCCCCTGGTGCGACGCCGACGTCTGCGGGGGCTGCCGCCCCCGCACTCCCGCACCCCCGCGTCATCGGCCTACGGCCTCGTCCTCGAGCGCTGGAGGAGCCGGAGGGCCGCTGATCGTCGTCGTCCTCGGGGGCTGGGGCCGCCGTTGCGGTGGCGGCCTCAGGAGCCGGACGGGCTGAGACCGGGAGAGGGCCGTGCCTCGTCGTGACCGAGGGCGCCGTGCCGTGCCGGTCTCGCGGCGTGCTTTCGGCCTCGCCCTGGTGCCCCACCGAGCCGGTGGTGGGTGGGCGAGGGGGGTGGTCACGCCCACCCGAGGGTTCGGGTGGGCGTGACCGGAGGGTCAGCTGCCGGTGCGGGGACCGGGGAGGCTGGGAGAGAGGCCTACCGCTGCTGTCCTGCGGGTCTGCATCGGCAGTACGCCCTCGGGATACTGGACCGCGAGCGGGCCGGTGGGCGGCAGGGGAGCCGGTTCCGGGGCCTCGGCGCGGTCCGACTGCGGGCGGCGTGCCCGGTACGCGGCCCGGTACGCCGCCGGGGACGAACCCAGCTGGCGGCGGAAGTGACCGCGCAGGGCGACGGGGGAGCGGAAGCCGCAGCGGCCCGCCACCTCGTCCACCGAGTAGTCCGACGTCTCCAGGAGGCGCTGCGCCTGGAGGACCCGTTGCGTGATCAGCCACTGGAGCGGCGCCGACCCCGTCAGGGAACGGAAGCGGCGGTCGAAGGTGCGGCGGCTCATGTAGGCGCGTGCCGCCAGCGTCTCCACGTCGAACTGCTCATGGAGGTGCTCCAGCGCCCAGGCGACGACCTCGGCGAGCGGGTCGGCGCCGATCTCCTCTGGTAAAGATCGATCGAGGTAGCGCTCCTGACCGCCCGAGCGGCGCGGCGGGACCACCAGACGGCGGGCCAGCGCACCGGCCGCCTCGTTGCCGTGGTCCGTCCGCACGATGTGGAGACAGAGATCGATTCCGGCCGCCGTACCGGCGGACGTCAGGACGTCGCCGTCGTCCACGAAGAGTTCCCGTGGGTCGACGTGCACCGACGGATAGCGCTTGGCCAGCGTCGGCGCGTACATCCAGTGGGTGGTGGCCGGGCGGCCGTCCAGCAGGCCTGCGGCGGCCAGCACGAACGCGCCCGTGCACAGCCCGACGATGCGGGCCCCTTCCTCGTGGGCGCGGCGCAGCGCGTCCAGTGCCTCTTCCGGTGGCGGCGCGGTGATCGAGCGCCAGGCCGGTACGACGACCGTGCCGGCGCGTGAGATCGCTTCCAGGCCATGTGGCGCGGTGAGTTCCAGGCCCCCTGTGGTCCGCAGCGGGCCTTCCTCGCCACCGCACACCAGTAGTCGGTAGCGCGGTACGCCGGCGTCCTGGCGGTCTATCCCGAACACCGACAGCGGTATGGAACTCTCGAAGATGGGGCCGCCGCTGAACAGCAGCACCGCGACGATCTCCTTGCGGCGTCGCCCGGACAGTTTCCGGGCCGCGGTTTCCGGCGCGGCAGTGGAGTCGTGGCTCATCCTGCTAAGCCCCCCTCGGTGGTCGCGGCTCCTCGGTTGTGTCGCTCCTGCACGTTTCCCCTCGGTCCTGCACGAGTCCCCCGCCGTAAGACGTCAAGATCGAATCTACTGGTTTCCGCGGTCTCGCGTTGACCAGTTCGACACGCCGTCGATTGTCGACATGACAACTTGGCGTGAAGCATTCGATCACGAAGGGTTGCACTCACGGGCCGTGCAGGGAAGTGCGCCTCGTCGCAGTGGCCAAACCGCGTAGGGTGCGGAGGGGCCTGCGGACCCTTTCCGTGCAGGTGGAACGGGGGTTGGGGGGTGGTTGGTGCCCCTCCCGCACAGGTCCGCCAAGTTGGCTGAAAAGAAACGTTGGCGTGCGCGGAAACCGGTCAGTCGACCGGTGTAGTGCTCCGGGTGTGACGTCCGCCTCCCCGGGCCGCCGTCCCGCGTTCCGCGCCGAGCCTCGCACCGAGTTCCGAGCGGCGCAGCAGGAAGCGGCACGCGGCGGTGACGGCGGCGAGACCGAGGGCGGTGCCGGCCGCACCGGACGCCGAGGTGCCGTACCAGAGGAGCACCACGGGCACGAGCACACAGGAGAACACGGCCCAGCGGACCACGTCGCCGGCGCTGTCCGGAGCGCGGTGCGGGTCGGGGGCGCGGCGCGGGTCGGGGGCGCGGCGCGCGTCCGGGGCGCGGTGGGGATCGGGGGCGCGGTGCGAGGTGGGGGCGCGGCGCGAGGTGGGCGCGCGGCGCGGGGCAGGGGCGCGGTGCGGGGCAGGGGTGGTGCGGCGCGGTCCGGACATGGTGGTACTCCCTCGTGACGCACTCGTACCGGGATCAACGCGCGTTCGAGCGGTCGGTCACCGTGCGTGGGCCCCGGTGCTGTCCGAATCATGCGCAAACCGCCTGTACGGGGCAGCAACCATTGCGTTACGGGCGCGGCTCGTGCATGCTCCCTGGAACCCCTAACCGACTCCGGGGAAGGTCCCTACGGAGAGTGCGCGGGATCTGGGCTGAGGAGGCGTGCCGCCGTACCCTTGAGGGTATGGGGTGGGGAAGATGTTTCCCGGACACAAGCTCGCCGCACACCGTCCCTCCCACACAAGGATCACAACGCCGAGACAGCCATGGCCGGTCACGAATTCTACGATCCAGCGGACCGCAAGCGGCCGGTCGCCGACCCCACGGCGGCCGATGCGCTGGCGGCGGAAGAGGCACGCCCTTCCTGCGATCCCGCCTTCAAACACGGAGTGGTCGTCGGCTTCGACGGCTCCACCTCCAGTGAGCGGGCCCTCGCCTATGCGATCGGGATGGCACACCGCTCCCGCGCAGGGCTGATCATCGTCCACGTCGCCAACCGACTGCCGACCACCGTGTGGGCCGGCTGCGAGCCACCCGTCTTCGTCGACGTTCCGGACCACCGCACCGAGGTGCTCGGTCTCGAACTCGCCTGTGCGGACTACCTGGCCGAAGTGCCCTGGATCCTCGTCGAGCGCGGCGGTGACATCTGCCACGAACTCGAAGAGGTGGGTCGGGAGTACGAGGCCGACGCGATCGTCGTGGGTTCGACCCACGGGATCGTCGGGCGGATCTTCGGCTCCGTGGCCGGGCGGCTCGCCAAGCGGGCCAGGCGGCCTGTCGTTGTCATTCCGTGACTCCACGTTCTCCCAGGTGAGATGCGCCGTGGGAACGGTCCGGCCCTCTTCGTGCGATGCCTGAAATTCCTGGCGTGCAGAGGTGTTTGTGCCCTTGTGAAGGGCATATATCGGTCACCGCGCACAACTGCACAAAGCATGAAGGGAGCCCGCCGTGGACAACGACGTCTCTGCGGGAAGCGGAACCACCACCGTGGCCGGTCGACTCGCCCTGGGTATCACCCTGTTGGCGTTCGGACTCGGTACCACCGGTGTCATCGACGGCGTCACCACCTCCGACGCCGTGTCAATCGCCCACTACGTGGGCGGAGTCGCCCTCTTCCTCGTCGGCCTGCTGGCCTTCCGTGACCGTGACGCCGCGAACGGCACGGGCTATGTGGCCCTCGGCGCCCTCTGGTTCACCTGGGCCGTCTCGTCCGGTGGCCACACCTCGGCCAACGGTGCCGGGCTCTTCCTGCTCCTCTTCGCCCTCGTGGCGCTGTCGTTGACCCTCGCGGGCGGCGACCAGCTCGGACAGGGCATGCACGGACTGCTGTTCCTGGCGATGCTCCTGCTCGCCGTCGCCCAGTTCGCCGACAGTTCGTCACTGGCCAAGGTCGGCGGCTGGGTTGCGGTGGCGGCGGGGGCGGTGGCCTGGTACGCCGCGACGGCCGCGCTCGCGCACTGGCCGACGGTGCTGCCGGGGCGGGCTGCCGGTCGGGGGGTGACGGCCCACGGCTGATATGGCAGCCGACGCCGGGGAGTTGGGCGTCCCCGGCGATCCAATGAGCGGACCCCTTCGTTGCCGGTGGCACACGAGGGGGTCCGTTCGGTCGTCCGGCCCGTGCGGGTGCGTGGGGGTTGCTCGCGCGGTTCCCCGCGCCCCCAATAAAACAGGGGTGACGCCCCTTCAGGGACGCGGGGAACGGGACCGGCCCGCAGACTCGAACGGCCCTATTCCACCGTCACCGACTTGGCCAGGTTCCGCGGCTTGTCGATGTCCCGGCCCAGGGCCTTCGCCGTGTGGTAGGCGAGGAGTTGGAGGGGGATGCCCATGAGGATCGGGTCGAGTTCGTCCTCGTTCTTCGGGACGATGATCGTGCGGTCGGCCTTCTCCTGGTGCTGGTGGGCCACCGCGAGGATCTTGCCGCTGCGGGCCTTGATCTCCTCCAGGGCCGCGCGGTTCTTCTCCAGGAGGTCGTCGTCGGGGACGATCGCCACCGTGGGGAGGGCCGGCTCGATGAGGGCCAGCGGCCCGTGCTTGAGCTCGGACGCCGGGTAGGCCTCCGCGTGGATGTAGGAGACCTCCTTGAGCTTCAGGGAGGCCTCGCGGGCCACCGGGTAGCCCCGGACACGGCCGATGAAGAGCATCGAGCGGGCCTCGGCGTACTCCGCGGCCATCTTCTCGATCTCCGCCTCCTGGGCGAGGATCTCGGAGATCTGGGCCGGCAGCTTGCGCAGGCCGTCGATGATCCGCTTTCCGTCGCGGACCGAGAGGTCGCGGATGCGGCCCAGGTGCAGGGCCAGCAGGGCGAACGCGACTGTGGTGTTGGTGAAGCACTTCGTCGAGACCACGCAGACCTCCGGGCCCGCGTGCACGTACGTCCCGCCGTCCGCCTCCCGGGCGATCGCCGAGCCCACCACGTTCACCACGCCCAGCACCCGCGCGCCCTTGCGCTTCAGCTCCTGGACGGCGGCGAGCACGTCGTACGTCTCACCGGACTGGGAGACGGCGATGTACAGGGTGTCGGGGTCGACCACCGGGTTGCGGTAGCGGAACTCCGAGGCCGGCTCGGCGTCCGCGGGGATGCGGGCCAGCTCCTCGATCATCTGGGCGCCGATCATGCCCGCGTGGTACGAGGTGCCGCAGCCGAGGATCTTGACCCGGCGCACGGCACGCGCGTCGCGGGCGTCCAGGTTGAGGCCGCCGAGGTGCACGGTGGAGAAGCGGTCGTCGATGCGGCCGCGCAGCACGCGGTCGACCGCGTCCGGCTGCTCGAAGATCTCCTTGTGCATGTAGGTGTCGTGGCCGCCCATGTCGTACGACTCGGCCTCCCACTCCACGGTGGTCGGCTCGGCCGTCGTGCGGGTGCCCTCGGTGGTGTAGGTGCGGAAGTCGTCGGCCTTGAGGGTGGCCATCTCGCCGTCGTCGAGGGTCACTATCTGGCGGGTGTGGGTGACCAGGGCCGCGATGTCGGAGGCGACGAACATCTCCTTGTCGCCGATGCCGAGGACGACCGGGGAGCCGTTGCGGGCGACGACGATCCGCTCGGGGAAGTCGGCGTGCATGACCGCGATGCCGTAGGTGCCCTCGATCAGGCGCAGCGCCTGGCGGACCTTCTCCTCCAGGGTCTCCGCCTGGGAACGGGCGATCAGGTGGGTGAGGACCTCGGTGTCGGTCTCCGAGAGGAACACCACACCGTCCGCCTCCAGCTTGCGGCGCAGCTCGGCGGCGTTGTCGATGATCCCGTTGTGGACGACGGCGACCTTCTGGTCCGCCGACATGTGCGGGTGGGCGTTCAGGTCGGAGGGGGCGCCGTGGGTGGCCCAGCGGGTGTGGGCGATGCCGGTGGTGCCCTTGAAGCGCGCCGGAACCCTGGCCTCCAGGTCGCGGACCCGGCCCTTGGCCTTCACCATCTTCAGACCGGCGGTCTTCGGCGCCGAGACGACGATGCCCGCCGAGTCGTAACCGCGGTATTCCAGCCGCTGGAGACCTTCGAGAAGGAGGGGGGCGACGTCGCGCCTACCGATGTATCCGACAATTCCGCACATATATGGCTGTTCCGTATCCCTAGGCCGTAGTCATCCGTAGACCATGCGACGAAGCTGCCGGAGGGTGAGCTCCGGCGGGGCGACCGCCCGGTACTTCAGATCCGCCGCGATCCGGTCGAAGATCTCCGTGTTGACCAGGCCTTCCGCCTGGAGCTCGCGGTGGCGGCGACGCACGAAGTCCGCGGTCGTCTCGTCGAAGTAGGCGAGCACGTCCTGGATCACCCGCAGCGCCTCGCCCCGGCTCAGGGGCGAGGATCGCGTCAGATGATCAACGAGTTCGTCGTGCACCCGGTAGATCCTCGGGCACCGGCGCCGGTTTCGCAAGAATCCTGCCCGATTCCGGGCAGCGGACTGTTGAATCTCTTATGGGGTGCTGTTCGCGGCCCGTCCATCCTGTGTCTTGCGCCACGTTGCTTGTGGAGACGATTTTCAGACGCCATGGACATTCCTCGTATGGGCGTACCCGATGAGCTCGCCGACCGCATGAGCATGGCCGAGCAGCACGAGTACCTCCGCGCCAAGTTCTCCCGGCGCTCCATGATCAGAGGCGGTGCCGTGACCCTCGGCACCGTCACGGGCGGCTCGTTCGTCCTGGGCGGCACCGCCCGGGCCGCCGTCCCCACCCGGTCCGCCGCCCCCGCCGCCCAGTACGTCGACGGCGCCTACGTGGCGCCGTTCGGCCGCCACCTGGCCTTCGGCAACGACGCCGGCACGGAGATGACGATCTCCTGGCAGGTCCCGGTCGCGGTCAAGAAGCCCTTCGTCCGCATCGGCACCCATGCCTCCCACCTCTCGGTGAAGATCGACGCCGAGATCCGCACCCTGTACACCCCGGCCGGCGTCGGTGCCAGCGGCGACCACACCCAGTACTACGTGCACGCCAAGCTGGCCAACCTCAAGCCCGGCCACACCTACTTCTACGGCGTCGGCCACGACGGCTTCGACCCGGCCTCGCCGAAGTTCGCCGGCACCATAGGCACCTTCACCACCGCCCCCCGCAACAGGCAGCCGTTCACCTTCACGGCCTTCGGCGACCAGGGCGTCAGCTACCACGCCCTCGCCAACGACAGCCTGATCCTCGGCCAGAACCCCAGCTTCCACCTGCACGCCGGCGACATCGCCTACGCCGACCCGGCCGGCCAGGGCAAGGCCTCGGACGCGGTCTTCGACTCCCGCACCTGGGACCAGTTCCTGGCCCAGACCGAGTCGGTCGCCAAGTCCGTGCCGTGGATGGTGTCGTACGGCAACCACGACATGGAGGCCTGGTACTCGCCGAACGGCTACGGCGGCGAGGAGGCCCGCTTCACCCTGCCCGACAACGGGCCGGACAAGAAGAACCTGCCGGGCGTCTACTCCTTCGTCCACGGCAACACGGCGATCATCTCGCTGGACCCGAACGACGTCTCCTTCGAGATCCCGGCGAATCTGGGCATCTCGGGCGGTACTCAGACCAAGTGGTTCGAGGCGCAGCTGAAGAAGTTCCGCGCCTCGAAGGACATCGACTTCATCGTCGTGTTCTTCCACCACTGCGCCTACTGCACCTCAACGGCGCACGCCTCGGAGGGGGGCGTGCGACAGGAGTGGGTGCCGCTGTTCGAGAAGTACACGGTGGACCTGGTCATCAACGGCCACAACCACCAGTACGAGCGCACCGACGTCATCAAGGGCAACACCGTCGTCAAGAAGCTCCCGATCGGCGAGACCGCCTACCCCGAGTCCGAGGGTGTCGTCTACGTCACCGCGGGCGCGGCCGGCCGCAGCCTCTACGCGTTCAGCGCCCCGGACTCCTACGAGGGCCACCTGAACGAGCTCGACTCCGTCGCCTCCTTCATCAACACCAAGGACGGCAAGGTCAACGAGACCGTCACCTGGTCCCGGGTGCGGTACCTGAACTACTCGTTCCTGCGCGTCGACGTCGAGCCCGCCCCGCGCGGACAGTACGCCAAGCTGAAGGTGTCGGGCATCGCCGAGACCGGCGACCGCATCGACCACTTCACGGTGGCCCGCAAGGCCAAGTAGGGCCCGGCGGGGACAAAGCCGCCAGGCCGTGCGCCGGAGGCAGGGCGCAAGGCACCCGCAGGCGGTCCTCACAAGCGTTTGAGGACCGCCTGTTTGGCCCTCGCGAACTCCTCGTCGGTGAGCACGCCCGCGCGGTGCAGCTCACCCAGCTCGCGCAGCCGGCGCAGCAGCGCGTCGTGGTCGTCCCCGGCCGGCCCGTCCGGCTCCCGGGACGCCTCCGCCGCGGCGGCCGCCGACGGATGCGGCAGCCGGGCCTGCACCGCCGCCGCGACCAGCGCCATCAGCGGATCCCGGCGGAACCCCCACAGCTCCACCGCGTTCGGGTCGTACTTGGCCCGCTCCCGGACCGGCGCGCCGGTCACCCGGAACCGCAGATGGCCGTTCTCCAGACCGGCGGACGGCTGCCACTCCACGCCGAGGATGTCCGCCAGGGCCAGCGTGCGCGGACCCGCGGCGGCCTTGGCGTCCTCCGTCTTCCAGTTCCACTCCAGGCGCACCCGCTCCCCGTCGAACGACGCCGTGCCGTCCCCGGCGGAGACCGACACCGGCAGCGGCGGCCCCGGCAGCAGGTACTCGCTCACCGGCGTCCCCGGCACCCGCTCCAGGAGCAGCGCGTCGCGCACCTCGTCCGTGAGGTACTCGGCGACCCCGTACCGGTCCGGCTCGACGGTCAGCCGATAGGGATCGTGGGGTTCGGCGAGGCGGCCCCCGGTGGCGTGCAGCAGCGGATCGGCGCCGTCCCGCAGCCGCAGCCTCAGCCGCCCCTGCCTGCGGCCCTGCTCGAACGAGATCCCCGCCAAGGCGCCCAGCGGGACGACCAGTTCACCCAGGGCCCGGCGCAGCACCCCGACGTTCCTGTCCCGCCCGGGAGTCAGCCGCAGCGCGGCGCCGTCGAAGACCCACGTGCCATCCTTCTGGATGATTTCCACCACGCGGGGATTGTTCCACCGGAAGTGCGGGAGAGTGGTCTCGACCAATCCTGGTCGGTCTCGACCCCCGCTGAAGGGAGCGCATGTGCGATCGCACCACAGAACGACTCCCCGAACCCCCCGAATGGGCCGCGTCCTCGGGTCCCTGCTGCTCGTCGCGGCGGCCGGCGCCTTCACGGCCGGCGCCGCCCCGGCGTCCGCCGCGACCGGGGCGACCCCGCTCGGCCGGGTCGTCCCGGCGCCCGCCTCGGTCACCCCCGGCGGCACGCCGTACCGCATCACCCGCACCACCGCGATCCGTGTCGACGGCTCCGGGGCCGCCCACCGGGTCGCCGAGTACCTCGCGGACCTGCTGCGCCCGTCGACCGGCTACCGGCTGCCCGTGACCACCCACGGCGCGGCGGGCATCCGCCTCGTCCTGTCCCACGGCCCGTTCGGCGCCGAGGGCTACCGGCTCGACAGCGGCCGCGGCGGCGTCACCATCACCGCCGCCGAGCCCGCCGGCCTCTTCCACGGCGTCCAGACCCTTCGCCAACTCCTCCCGCCGGCCGTCGAGAAGGACACCGTGCAGCCCGGCCCGTGGCTGGTCGCGGGCGGCACCGTCACCGACCGCCCGCGCTACGCCTACCGGGGCGCGATGCTCGACGTCTCCCGGCACTTCTTCACCGTGGCCCAGGTCGAGCGCTACATCGACCAGCTGGCCCTCTACAAGATCAACGAGCTGCATCTGCACCTCAGCGACGACCAGGGCTGGCGCCTCGCGATCGACTCCTGGCCGCGCCTGGCGGGCTACGGTGGCTCGACCCAGGTCGGCGGCGGCAAGGGCGGCTTCTACACCAAGGCCGAGTACCGGGAGATCGTCCGGTACGCGGCCTCCCGCTACCTCGAAGTCGTCCCCGAGATCGACATGCCCGGCCACACCAACGCGGCCCTCGCCTCCTACGCCGGCCTCAACTGCGACGGCACGGCGCCGCCGCTGTACACGGGCACGGAGGTCGGCTTCAGCTCGCTGTGCGTCGGCAAGGAGGTGACGTACGACTTCGTGGACGACGTCATCCGCGAACTGGCCGCCCTCACCCCCGGCCGCTACCTCCACATCGGCGGCGACGAGGCGCACTCCACCAGCCACGCGGACTACGTCGCGTTCATGGACCGGGTGCAGCCCATCGTCGCGAAGTACGGCAAGAAGGTGATCGGCTGGCACCAGCTGACCGGCGCCCACCCGGCGCCGGGAGCCCTGGCCCAGTACTGGGGCCTGGACGACACCGGCGCCGACGAGAAGGCCCAGGTCGTGAACGCCGCCAGGAACGGCACCGGCCTGATCCTCTCGCCCGCCGACCGGGTGTACCTCGACATGAAGTACACCGAGGACACGCCGCTGGGGCAGGACTGGGCCGGACTGGTGGAGGTGCGGCGGTCCTACGACTGGGACCCGGGCACCTACCTGGCCGGCGCCCCCGCCTCGGCCGTCAGGGGCGTGGAGGCGCCGCTGTGGACCGAGACGATCGTCACGGACGCCGACATCGACTCCATGGCCTTCCCGAGGCTGCCGGGCGTGGCGGAGCTGGGCTGGTCGCCGGCCGCCACCCACTCCTGGGACGCCTACAAGGTGCGGCTCGCCGCCCAGGCACCGCGCTGGGACGCCCTCGGCATCCCCTACTACCGCTCGCCGCAGGTGCCCTGGCCCGCGGCCTAGGGTGACATGACCGGCGGGCTCCCCCGAGGACCGTACTCGGGGGAGCCCGCCGGCCCGGATCAGAACCCCGCGACGGGATTTTCCAGGGTTCCGACCAGCTGGAGGGCGCCCGACGGGTCCGCCAGGTCCACCATCTGCCGGTTGTCGCGCAGCTGGAGCCGGTTGAGGCAGGACAGCGCGAACTCGGGCGCGAACATGTCGTACCGCGCGAACTTCTCGGCGAGTCCGGGCGCCGACGCCTGGTACTCGCGGGTGACCTCGGCGACCGTCCGCCAGAAGTCGTCCTCGGCCAGGACCCCCTCGGCCGCGAGGTTCGCGGCGAGGAAGCGGAAGAAGCAGTCGAAGACGTCCGTGAAGATCGAGAGGAGTTTCCTCTCCTCCGGAACCTCCACCCGCAGCCGCTCCACCGCGGGCGGCAGCACCGCGTCCGGGTCCATGACCGCGATCTCCTCGGCGATGTCCTTGTAGATCGCCCGCCGTACCACCCCGTCCTGCACCACCAGGATGACGTTCTCGCCGTGCGGCATGAACACCAGGTCGTAGGCGTAGAAGCTGTGCAGGAGCGGCGTGAAGTAGGCCCGGAGGTAGGCGCGCAGCCACTCCCGCGCCGGCAGCCCGCTCCGTTCGATCAGCGCGGCCGCGAAGGAGGCGCCCTCGTGGTCCACGTGCAGCAGGGAGGCCATGGTGGCGAGGGACTCGCCCTCCTGGAGGGACGGGACCGGGCTCTCCCGCCACAGCGCGGCCAGCATCTTCCGGTACGGCGAGTGGCGGTCGGTCGCCCGCTCGTACTCCAGGTGCCGGTAGCCGACGGCCGCCCGCTCCCGGATGATCGACAGGCCTGTGGACCTGAGCACCGGGTCGTTGTCGATGAGCTGGGCCAGCCAGTCGTTGATGGCCGGGGTGGCCTCCATGTAGGCGGCCGAGAGCCCGCGCATGAAGCCCATGTTGAGGACCGAGAGCGCGGTCTTGACGTAGTGCTTCTCGGGGTGCGAGCTGTTGAAGAAGGTCCGGATGGACTGCTGGGCCAGGTACTCGTCGTCGCCCTCGCCCAGGCAGACCAGGTACCCGCGGGCGACCTCGGCGGCGAAGGTGACGGTGAGCTTGTTCCACCACTGCCAGGGGTGGACCGGGACGAGGAGGTAGTCGGCGGGGTCCAGGCCCCGCTCGCGCAGGACGCCGTCGAAGCGCGCGACGGCCGCCTCGCCCACCTCGTCCCGCACGAACGACTCGTACTCGATCCCGGCCCCCGCGGTGAACGCGGCCCGCGACCGGTGGGCCGCCAGCCACACCAGCCGGACCGGGCTCGCCGTCTCGGGCGCGTACGACAGGTACTCGTGGACACCGAAGCCGAGCCGCCCGTTGTTGGCGACGAAGCAGGGGTGGCCCTCGGTCATGCCGGTCTCGATCGCCTGGAAGCCGCTTCCGGCGAGCTCGGCGGCCGTGATCCGCGGCTTGGTGAGCTTGTAGCAGGTGCCGGAGAGGGTGGAGGAGATCTCCTCCAGGTAGACCGGCAGGATCTCGTCGCTCAGCCCCAGTGACTTCTGCAGCTCGACGACGAAGTCCAGCGCGGCGAGCGGGAGTCCGGCACCGTCCCGGGTACGGGTGATGGAGTCCGGGTCCACCTGCCAGTGGTCCAGGGCGCGGCGGACGGCGGTGAAGCGGTAGCGGGTGAGCCCGTCGTCGCTGCGGACGACGTACGACTCTCCGTCCCGCTCCGGGGTGAGGAGGCGCTCGTGGGCGAACTCGGCGAGGGCCTTGCGTATGAGCAGCCGGTTGGCCTTCTCCCAGCGCTCGGGGGAGAGGTGGGCCACGGCGTCGGCGAGGGTCATCCGGCGGCCACCGCCTGCTCGAACCGCTCCCGGGTGCAGTAGCTCAGCAACGCTGTCTTCTCCGGCTTCCGGATCTCCCGTACGGGGACGAACCCGACGGCCTCGTTCAGGGCGTGCACGGCCTTGTTGCCGACGTCCGGCTCGACGACGATCCGGCGGGCCGCCGGGTCCTCGAAGAGACGGGCCACCACGGCCGTGATGACGGCCTTCGTGAAGCCGTGCACGGGGGTGTCCGTGGCGGGGGTGAGGAAGTGCATCCCGACGTCGCCCGGCTCGGGCTCGTACAGCCCGGCCAGCTCGCGGTGGGCCGGGTCGTAGTACTCCATGAGGAAGGCGGGCTCGCCGTCCTCGCCGAGGCCGAGCAGCGCGTGGTGGTGCTCGTCGGCCGCGATCTCCATGTACGCCCGCTCGACGTCCTCCAGTCTCGCGTCCTGCATCATCCAGTACACCGCCTTGGGGTGCGTGACCCAGCGGTGCAGCAGCTCGGCGTCCCGCAGGGGGTCCAGGGGGCGGAAGGTGAAGGGCGTCGTCGTGCTCATACGGCGAACTCCTGGAAGGCGATCGTCTTCTCCACCGGGTAGTACTCGGAGCCGAGCAGCTCGCGGATGATGTACGCGTTCCGGTAGGGGCCCATGCCCAGGTCGGGGCTGGTGATGCTGTGGGTGTGGACGCCGGCGTTCTGCAGGAAGACGCCGCGGCCGGTGACGTCGATCGCGTAGTTGCGGGCGACGTCGAAGTTGCCGTGCGCGTCGTAGCGCAGCCGGTCCCGGACGGGCTTCAGGAACTCCGGCTCGACGTACGTGTAGCCGGTGGCCAGGACCAGGCCCTGGCTCTCGATCTCGTAGTCCTTGCCCTGCTCCTCCTGGCGCAGCGTCAGCGTGTACGTGCCGTTGCCGTAGGCGGCCGCCCGCAGGGCGGAGTTGGTCAGCAGCCTGGTCGGTACCGGGCCGCCGAGGTTCTTCTGGTAGAGCAGGTCGAAGATCTCGTTGATCAGGTCGCCGTCGATGCCCTTGAAGAGGCCCTTCTGCTCGGCGGTGAGCCGGTAGCGGGTCGCCTCGGGCAGGGCGTGGAAGTAGTCGACGTACTCCGGGCTGGTCATCTCCAGCGTGAGCTTGGTGTATTCGAGCGGGAAGAAACGGGGGGAGCGGGTCACCCAGTTCAGGCGGTAGCCGTGGACGTCGATCTCGCTGAGCAGGTCGTGGTAGATCTCGGCGGCGGACTGGCCGCTGCCGACCAGTGTGATCGACTCCTTGGACTGGAGCTCCTGCTTGTGCCGCAGGTAGCGCGAGTTGTGGATGAAGTCGCCGCCCAGGCCCCGGCAGACCTCGGGGATGTACGGCGGGGTGCCGGTGCCGAGGACCAGGTGCCGGGCGCGGTACGTCTCGCCGGCCGCCGTCGTGACCAGGTAGTGCTCCGCCTCGTGGCGGACCTCCGTCACCGTGGTGCCGAAGCGGACGTTGGTCAGTTTGTGCGCGGCCCAGCGGCAGTAGTCGTCGTACTCGACCCGGAGCGGATAGAAGTTCTCGCGGATGTAGAACGGGTACAGCCGGCCCTTCTCCTTCAGGTAGTTGAGGAAGGAGTACGGCGAGGTGGGGTCCGCGAGGGTGACCAGGTCCGACATGAACGGCGTCTGGAGGTGCGCGCCGTCCAGGAACATGCCGGCGTGCCACTCGAAGTCGGGCTTGGAGTCGAGGAAGACGCCGTCGAGTCCGTCGATCGGCTCGGTCAGGCAGGCGAGGCCGAGGTTGAAGGGCCCGAGCCCGATCCCCACGAAGTCATAGGTCTTGGTCGGGTGTTCAGGACGCGCGGTCAAGGGAGTCTCCCAGGTACTGCTCGGCGTGGCCGGCGATCAGGTCGAGGACGGCGGCGATGTCGGCCGTCGTGGTCTCGGGGTTGAGCAGGGTGAACTTGAGGTAGTGGCGGCCGCCGACCTTGGTGCCCGCGACCACCGCGTCGCCGGAGGCGAACAGGGCCTTGCGGGCGTAGAGGTTGGCACGGTCGATCTCGGCCGGGTCGGTGACGGCCGTCGGGATGTAGCGGAAGACGAGGGTGGACAGGGACGGCTCGACGACGACGTCGTAGCGCGGGTCGGCCACGAGCAGCCTCCAGCCTTCCCGCGCCAGCTCGCAGACCTCGTCGAAGAGTTCACCGATGCCGTCGGCGCCCATGGTGCGCAGGGTCAACCACAGCTTGAGGGCGTCGAAGCGGCGGGTGGTCTGGAGGGACTTGTCGACCTGGTTGGGGATGCGTTCGGTGACCATGCGGCGGGGGTTGAGGTAGTCCGCGTGATAGGTGACATGGCACAGGGTCGCCCCGTCCCGGACCAGCACCGCAGACGAACTCACCGGCTGGAAGTAGGACTTGTGGTAGTCCACGGTGACCGAGTCGGCGCGCTCGATGCCGGCGAGCCGGTCCCGGTGCCGCAGGGAGGCGAGCAGTCCGCAGCCGTAGGCCGCGTCGACGTGCATCCACACGCCGTACTGCTCGCACAGCCCGGCGATCTCGGGGAGCGGGTCGATGGAACCGAAGTCGGTGGTGCCCGCGGTGGCGACGACCGCCATGGGCACCAGTCCGTCGTCCTCGCACCGTTCCAGCTCGCGGGCGAGGGCGACGGTCTGCATCCGCTTGTCGGCGCCGACGGGGACGGAGACCACCGCGTCCGGGCCGAGGCCGAGCAGTTTCGCCGACTTCTGCACGCTGAAGTGGCTGACCTCGGAGGCGAAGACCCGCAGGTCGCCGAGGTTCTCGGTCTTGGCCTCCTCCCGCGCCAGCAGCAGCGCCTGGAGGTTGGACTGGGTGCCGCCGGAGGTGAACACGCCGTCGGCCGCGGCGCCGAAGCCGATGCGGGCGGTCGTCCAGTCGATCAGTTTCCGCTCGATGAGGGTGCCGCCCGCCGACTGGTCCCAGGTGTCCAGGGAGGAGTTGACGGCGGAGAGCACCGCCTCGCCGAGCACCGCCGGGATGACCACCGGGCAGTTGAGGTGGGCGAGGTAGCGGGGGTGGTGGAAGTAGACGGCGTCGCGGAGGTAGACGTCCTCCAGTTCGTCCAGGACCGCGGTGGTGTCGTGCAGCGGGCGGTCGAGGTCGATGCCGTCGATGCGGGGGGAGAGGGCGTCGACGGTGACACCCGTGAACGGACGGTCGGTGGTGGCGAGTTTGGCCGCCACCCGCTCTACTCCTTCGGTCACGGAGCGGCGGTACTGCTCCGCGGTGAGGTCATTGAGCAGGTGCGAGCGCATGGGTCCTCCGGGGCGATCCGTGCGGGGGAGGGAAGTGATCCGTTCCACTTAGGTTAGCCTAACCTAAGTAACTTGCCCGTGGAATGCCGCCCTTCCCGTGACGGCCGTCACGTCGGCGGCAGCGGCTGCCCGGCGGCCGTAACCACCTGGCGGCCGTAACTACCCGTCTGCGGACCGGAGCTGTTCCTCCGTCAGGCCCCGCCGCCAGTACCCGACGAAGGTGACCCGGCGCCGGTCGATCCCGCGCTCGCCGACGAGGTGACGGCGCAGCTCCTTCACCCGCCCGGACTCCCCGGCGATCCAGACGTACGGGCGTGCGGGGGAGGGGAGTTGCGCGGCACGGATCTCCGCGACGGCGTCGCGGCCGCCGCCCACCAGCCAGGTGATCTCCGCGTCCGCCGCGGTGACCACGTCCTGGACGTCCCCGGCGCACGGCACCTCCAGCCAGGCGCGCACGCGAGTGCCGGCGGGCAGCGATCCGAGGATGGCGGTCGCGGCGGGTACGGCGGTCTCGTCACCCCACACCAGCACCAGGTCGGTGTCCCCGGGCGGCCGGAACCGGATCGCCCGGTTGTCGGCGACGGCGGGCCCGAGCAGGACCACCCGGTCCCCGGCGACGGCCCGCGACGCCCACCGGGAGGCGGGCCCGGCGGGCGTCGCGGCCCCCGGCTCGACCCCGTGCAGCACGAAGTCGATGTCGATCTGGTCGGGATCCCGGCGCAGTTCCCGCAGTGTGTACGACCGCATCACGGCCCGTACGCCGTCCGGGAGGCCGCGCCAGCCCTGCCACCATCCCTCGCCGAGCTCGATCGGTACGACGGGCTCGGAGCACCCCTCGGCCGGGATGAACAGGGAGAGCGACTGGTCGCGCCCGTGGGAGTGGAAGTGCGCCAGATCGGCACCGGCGAAGGTGACCCGGACCAGAGACGGACCGAGCCGCCTCGTCCGTGCGACCTGGAGGGAGAAGAAACGGAACGGGGCGGCTACGGCCGTCGTCATATGGGCTCCTGGGACTCAGGACGTTGTCCGGGTGCGGTGCTGCCCGCGGGTCAGCTGACCTTCTTCGCCGTCTCGATCGCCTTGGCGAGGTTCTCCACCATCGCGACGCACTTGTCGTACGAGAAGATCGGCTCGGGGGAGCGGGAGATGACCTGGCCGGCCTTGACCGCGGGGAGCTTCTTCCAGGTGGCCTGGGTGATGTCGGCGGGCTGGATGGTCGCCGTACGGTCGTCCATCATGATGATGTCGGCCTGGTACTTGTCGACGTTCTCCCAGCTCAGCGACTCGTACCAGCCGCCGCTCGCCTTCAGTACGGAGGCGGAGGGCTCGACGAGGTTCACGCCGAGGGCCTTGAAGTACTCCAGATCCACGGAGAGGCCGGAGCCGGACACGTAGAAGATGTCCTGGGCCGCGGAACCGGCCAGCACCTTGATGTCCGGGTGCGCCTTGGCCGCGGCGCGCAGCCGGGACGAGGCCTCCTCGAACCGCTTCTTCGCGTCGGTCACCCTGCTCGCCGTCATGTCCGCGCCGAGCGACTCCGCGAGGGCCCAGACGCGCTGGAGCGGGACGGTCAGCCGGCGGTCGTAGGCCGAGATGCCGACGCTGGGGGCGAGCTTGGCGATCTTGTCCTTGGACTCCTCCGGGACGTACCAGAGGGTGCCGGCGCCGTCGAACATGGTGGTGATGAGGACGTCGGGCGCGAGCGCCGCGTACTTCTCGACGTTGAACCGGCCCCACTCGTTGCCGAGGACGGTCAGCTTGCTGACGTCCATGTCGCCGGCCTGGACGTCGGCCTTGCCGGCCTTGGTCTTCGTGGGCCCGAAGGCACCCTTCACGCCGATGCCGTAGTCGTAGAGCGCTGCGGCGACGCCGACGAACGCGACGATGTTCGCCGGAGCCCTGTCCAGCTTCACGGTCGTGCCCCGGTCGTCCTTGAACGTCCAGGGACCGGACTTGGCGGCCGTCGTCCCCTTGTCGGAGGAGCCACCGCTTCTGTCGTCGTCACCGCAGGCGGCAAGCACGGCGCCGAGACCGAGGGCGCCACCGGCGGCGAGGATGCCGCGGCGGGTGAGGTGGGCTGCTCTGGCGTTGGACATAGGTGTGGCTGCTTTCGGACGTGCGGAAACACCGCCGGACGGGATGTAGCTTAGGTTAGCCTAACCTCACATCGTGTCCAGATCCAGCTTTGGCGTTCCGCCCGGGGTCAGTCCATCCGTGGCCAACTCGCGGACAGGACCGCCTCTTTGGGCCATGGCGCTCCCCGGGACCGGGGCCTGCTGGTAGACAGGTGCGATGACGGACGACGTGCAGGCTGATGCGTTCCGGGCGGGTCAGTCCGGACTGATCGTGCGGGTCCCGGAGGCGGAACCCGTGGTGGGAGCGTGGCGGGACCGCCTCGACCCCTCGGCCCGTGCCGGTGTTCCGGCCCATGTCACCGTGCTCTTCCCGTTCCTCGACGCGGGGTTGATCGACGGCGGTGTGCACGCCGCGCTGGGCGACCTGCTCTCTCGGCACCGGCCGTTCGAGGCCCGCTTCGACCGCTGCGGCCGGTTCCCGGGAGTCCTGTACCTCGCCCCCGCCCCCGAACCGGCCGCCCGCTTCAGAGGCCTCACCGAAGCGATCGCCGAACGCTGGCCGGAGAACCCGCCGTTCGGCGGCGCGTTCGACGACATCGTCCCGCACCTCACGGTCGCCCAAGGCCAGGAGGAGGCCGTCATCGAGAAGGCCGAGGCGGACCTGCCGGCCGGCCTCCCCGTCGTGGCGCGGGTATCGACGGTCGACCTGCTGATCCACGACGGGAGGCGCTGGGAACGGCGAGCCGCCTTCCGGCTGGGGCAGGCCCTTCGTGGTCACCTCGGCCGATAGGCGGTGGCCAGCACGGAGACGGTGACCCGGTCGGGCAGCGGGGCCTCGTCGCTCAGGTCCGCCCGGCTCAAGTGGCGTGCGCTCGGCGTCATCCCCAGCAGGTCGAGGGCCTCCTCCCCGGCCAGGTCCGCGCCGTACTCCACCTGTTCGGTGGCGGCGACGGCGAAGAAGGGATCCAGCGCCCGGTGCAGGCGCCGCTCCTTGGCGGGGTCGACGGTCACCGCCGCAGGCAGCCGCTCGCGCAGTTCGGCCAGATGACGCCCGGTGGGGCGGACCACGATCAACCGCCCTGCCGGACGGAGCACCCGGTGGAACTCGGCCGGGTTCCGCGGGGCGAACACGTCCAGCACGACATCGGCGACCCCGGTGGCCAGCGGAAGGGGACGGAAGACGTCCCAGGCCGCGGTGCCGGCTCGGTCATGGGCCCGCGCCGCCGCGCGCAGCGCACGCACCGACGTGTCCAGCCCGAGGCCGCGGGCGCCGGGCAGCCGGTCGAGAACGCCGGCCAGGTAGTAGCCCGTGCCGCAGCCCACGTCGAGCACCGTGGCCCGCTCGGGCGCGGCCGCGGCCGCGAGGCGTGTCACGGCGTCACGGATGCGCGCGTAGCCGCCGGCGGACAGGAACCGTTCCCGGGCCCGGACCATGGCCGCGTCGTCGCCGCTGGTGGCGCGGGTGCCGGTCAGCAGCCCGGCGTAGCCGTGCCGGGCGATGTCGAAGGTGTGGCCCGCCGGGCAGCGCAGTACGCCGCGGCCGGGACGGATGCGGTGGGTGCGGCACATCGGGCAGCGCAGCAGGTCGAGGACGCGCTCGAGGGCAGGGGGAAGCGGCACGGGCACGAGGCACTCCTGACAACGGTGGAGGGAGAAGGACCGTGCCTGCGTGCGCACACAGAGGGCCGCCGTCGTCGACCGCCAACGGACACCGACAGCAACGTGGTTCACGCCGCAGGCACACCAACGAGGGCGACGCCGACCGGCCTCGCCCTCAACACCTTCCGGTCAGAGGAAGCAGTAGTGCGGGGTGCTCGTGAATGCCACGGCGTGAGTTTATGGGCCCTGGCGAGGCCCCAGCGCGGCCCCGGGCTGAGGTCATTGGGCCTCTACGTGACCGTTCAGGTCGAACAGCAGCCACTCCAGCCAGGGCGCCGTCACGCTCAAGGAGCCGGCCCATTCGTGCATGGCGCCTGTATACGCGGCGTACCGAGCTGACCAACGTCGTGTGCCCGCGGCTTCCCTGCTTGACCAGCCGAGAGCATTGACGGATCGGAGGACTCGATCATCCAGGATCAAGGCACGCTCGCACTCGGCATCCCGGTCATCGACCGTGGCAAACCACTTGGTGAAGAACGACCGTCCCACCCCCCGCAGGGTGAACTCGGTATACGCCCGGGTCAGCTCGCCGACACGGACAGCACTGCGCGTCGCCTCCAGCACATGTGGCATACGGGTGTCCCCCAGAGCGGCACTGGTATAACGCGGTGCTCGCCCATTGGTCGTCCCTGCTCCCCAGATCATGACCCCGACGAACAGGTCACGGAGTCCCTCCGGGTCGTCGCTGAGCGCCTGCCGCGCCACAGTGAGGTCGTCGCGGCTGATGAGACGTTCGCCTGAAGTCGAAGCCGTGTCCAACGCACCGAGCTCGAGGGCCTGTGTCGCCCCATGCGGTTCCAGCCAGGGGAGCCAAGTCGCCGGGCGGAATCGAACGGCTGTCTGCTGACGGCCTCGATGCATCTCAACAAGCGGCCACAACCGCTCCACGATGTTTCCCTCGGATGCCATGAGGACAGCATGTCGCCCTCAGCCACCGCACATGAGCTACAGCACCGAAGTACGGCAAGCGATGCGTGCCGGAGGCGGCAGGGTGGCCTTCACGCGACCTGCGACCAGGGTCCCTCCGTGTCGGACTTCGGGATCCAGAGCAGTGGTTGACTCGTGCGGCAGTAGTCGGTCACTCCGTCCTCCCAGGGGAAGCGTCCGGACTTGTCGGGCCAGAACAACTGCGTGACGGGCCACGGAGGGGCCTGGCAGAAGTCGATGCCGGCACCGAAGAAGTCCCGGTACCAGCTGGGGTGGACAGGCCGGACGGCGACGTCGTGGCCGTTGAGGACGTCGTCCCTGCGCTGGTCCGGCTCCAGGGGAAGCCCACCGCGGATTCCGGCTCCGGCCGCGTTCACGACGGGCATGGCGACATCCGTCCGCAGGCCGAAGACACAGACCTCGGGACTGCGCAGCGTGTGCCACAGCCCGATGGAGTACGCCCAGTCCGCGGGTGCGTCGCCGCCGGCGCCCACACCCATCACGTGCCAGCCGAAGTCGGTGACACTCCGCGCTATCCGGCTGTCCCGTTCTTCGAAGGCCGGGCCGTCCGCGGGCGGTTCGCAGAGGATGCAGAGGCAGGGGGAGCCGTCCATCCGGAGAGGGTAGATCAAGACGGGGCCGGACCTTCCGACGGGCAGCCCGCCAACGGGCCGAGCTGCGGGCGGAGATCGCGTCGACGGCGGTCCCGGCCCCGCTCGTGGCCTTGACCGCCGCGGGCCGGTGCCGCTTGCCGGACTCAGGTGCTCTGGGGCCCCCGCACCGGAAAGAGCATGCAGCTGCTGGTCGCATGGGCCAGCAAGCGGTCCTCGGAGTCGCGGAGTTCCGCCTGGGCGAGGGCGGTGCGGCGGCCGCTGTTGAGGACGGTGCCGATGGCGCGGACCTTGCCGGTGTCGACGGTGATCGGGCGGAGGAACTTCAGGGTCAGGTCGATCGAGGTGTACCCGGTGCCCTGGGGGAGTACGGACTGCACCGCGCAGCCGGCCGCCGAGTCGAGGAGCGTGGCGTAGACGCCGCCGTGGACGCTGCCGATCGGGTTGTAGTGCTCCTCGCCGGGCACCATGGCGAACACCGCCCGGCCGTACTCGGCCTCTTCGAGGCTGAAACCCAGGGTGGCGGCGATCGGCGGGGCGGGCAGGCGGCCGGCCAGGATCTCGCGGAGGAAGGCGAGACCGCTGTGGTCCGGGACGGCGCCGGCGGATATCGCGGGGTCCTCCCAGCCGAACGTGCGTGACCTGGGGTCCTGCTCGGGATGGAGGTCGAGCGTCAAGGCAACTCCTCGTGATGGGTGAGCGCGGGCGCCACCGTGGTCGTCCCGCCGGGTGTCTCAGTCGCCGTCGGGGGCGGCGTCGGGGGCGGGCGGGGCTACCCGGATGAGACCCGGGCCGGCGTCGACGAGGGATTCGCCGAGCTGCACGTCGTGGCCGTCGTCGCAGCGCAGCACCGCGTGCACCGCGGCGCCGCAGTCCCGGTGGCGTACGACCACCGGGGGGCCCTGTTCGTCCGTGGCCCAGGTGTCGCCCCACTGCCGCAGCGCCGTGAGGACGGGCAGGAAGTCCCGTCCCTTCTCGGTCAGCCGGTAGGCGTAACGGGTCCGCTGGCCGGGCTCCTGGTAGGGCACGCGCTCCAGGAGCCCGGCGGCGGTGAGTTCCTTCAGGCGCGCCGCGGCGGCGGGTTCGCCGATGCCCACCCGCCGGGCGAAGTCGTCGAACCGGCGGGTGCCGAAGAACGCCTCGCGCATGATCAGCATCGCCGTCCTGTTGCCGGCGACCTCCAGGGTCCGGGCGACGGAGCAGTTGGCCATGGACCAGGCATCCCGTTCCCGCAGCAGGTCCGTCATCTCCCCGACCTCCACTCTCCGCCTGACTTGCCTCGTGCGAAGTCAGCCTATAGCGTCACGTCTGACTTCTGCAATCATAAGTCAGCTCGCGTCACCGCGGGCGCTGCTGCCTGCTGCCCGCTGCCCGCAGCTCGGCCGAGACGAGGACTCGATGGCTTCCACCCCTTCACCCGCCCCGGGCCGGCTCGAGCCGGCCGACCAGCCACCCGGCGGCCGGCTCCCCTCCCACCGAAACTCCCACCAGGGCTCCCACCAGCCCTCCCGGCGTGCGGCGGCGCTCACCCTCGTCGCGATGTGCCTGGGCGCCATGACGACCTTCCTGCTGGTCACCGCATCGGTGTCGGCGCTGTCGGCGATCCAGGACGACCTGCACGTCTCCCCGACCGGCCTCGTCTGGATCCCCTCCGCGTACACCCTGCTCGTGGCCAGCCTGGTGATGTCCGCGGGCACCATCGGCAACCTCTACGGCCGTAAGCGCGCGTTCCTGGCCGGGGCCGCGGTCATGATCGCCGGGTCGCTCACCGTCTACGCCTCGGGGTCGACGACGGGCGTCATCGCGGGCCAGCTGGTCTCCGGCCTCGGCGGTGCTCTCATCCTGCCCAACAGCCTGGCCATCCTGGGCGCCGCCTTCCCGGACCCCCACCGGCGCACCGAGGTCGTCACCGCCTGGGCGGCCGCCTCCGGCATCGGACTCGCCGCCGGACCGCTGATCGCGGGCGCCCTGCTGGGCCACTTCCACTGGAACACGGTCTTCCTGTCGACCGCCGCCCTCGCGGTCGTCACCATGGCCGCCGCCGTCTTCGTCGCCGAGTCGCGCGGCCCCGCCGGCAAGCTCGACGTCCCCGGCCAGATCCTGGCCGCCCTGGGCATCGCCGCCCTCGTCTACGCCCTCATCGAAGGCGGCCACGACGGCTACACCAGCCCGCGGATCATCGTCGCCTGGGCCGTCGCGGCCGCGGCCCTGACCGGCTTCGTCCTCGTCGAGCGGGCCGCCCGCACCCCCATGCTGGACATGGGCCTGTTCCGGTCGGCGTCGTTCAGCGCCGTCATGTTCGTCGCGGCCGTCTCCCTGTTCGGCTTCACCGGGGTGGCCATCCTCTCGGTGCTCTTCTACGAGCGCGTCCAGCAGCTCTCCGCCCTGGACGTGGGCTGGCGGTTGCTGGCCTTCTTCGGCGTCTACGTCGTCGTCGCCTACGCGACCGGGCGCGTGATCCGCCGTACCGGCTTCAAGCTCCCGCTCACCGTGGGCTTCCTCGTCGGGGCCGCGGCCACGGCCGGGTTCACCACCGCGCTGGATCCGGCCACCTCCTACGCCCGGGTGTGGTGGCTGTACGTGCTCTTCGGCGCCGCCTCCGGGATGGTGGCCGCGCCGAGCACCGCCGCCGCCCTGGTCAGCGTCTCCCACGAACACGCCGGCATGGCCTCCGGGGCCGTCAACGCCTTCCGCCAGGTCGGCTCCGTCACCGGTTCCGCCCTCCTCGGCGCCCTGCTCGCGAGCCGGCTCCAGTCCCGGCTGCCCGACCGGCTCGACGCCCACCACGTCCCCCGGGCGGCCTGGCCCGCCGTCGAGCACGCCGTGTCCACGGGGACCGGCGGTCACGGGGCGACCCCGCCCGACGTGACCGCCGCGGTGGGCGACGCCTTCACCTCCGGCGTCCACGTCGGCATGGCCGTCGTCGCCGCCGTGTTCCTGTGCGCGGCCGTGGCCTCGGCCCTGCTGATACGCAACCGGCCGCACCACGTCACCACCACGGCGAACTGACGCACGGCCCACGTCCGCCCGCGGGGTGTACCCGGCCGTCGAGGTCGGCCGGTCTCAGCTCACCAGCCCCAGCTCCCGCGCGATCAGCATCCGCTGCACCTCGCTCGTGCCCTCCCCGATCTCCAGGATCTTGGAGTCGCGCCACATGCGGGCCACCGGGTACTCGTTCATGAAGCCGTAGCCGCCGTGGACCTGGGTGGCGTCGCGGGCGTTGTCGACGGCGACCGTCGAGGAGTACAGCTTGGCGAGGGCCGCCTCCTTCTTGAAGGGCTCGCCGGCCACCAGGCGGGAGGCCGCGTCGCGCCAGGCCAGGCGGGCCGTGTGGGCCTTCATCTCCATGTCGGCGATCTTGAACTGGATGGCCTGGTTGGCGCCGATGGGCCTGCCGAACGCGTGCCGCTCCTTCGCGTACTTCACCGACTCGTCCACGCAGCCCTGGGCCAGGCCCGTGGCCAGGGCGGCGATGGCGATGCGGCCCTCGTCGAGGATGCGCAGGAACTGGGCGTAGCCGCGGCCCTCCGCGCCGAGCAGGTTGGCGGCCGGGACCCGGACGTCGGCGAAGGACAGCTCGCGGGTGTCGGAGGCGTTCCAGCCGACCTTGGAGTAGGGGGCGGCGACCGTGAAGCCGGGGGTGCCGGAGGGGACGATGATCGACGAGATCAGGGGCTTGCCGTCGGGCTTGCGGCCGGTGACCGCGGTGACCGTCACCAACCCCGTGATGTCCGTGCCGGAGTTGGTGATGAAGCACTTGCTGCCGTTGATCACCCACTCGCCGGTGGCCTCGTCCAGCCGGGCCGTGGTGCGGGTGGCGCCGGCGTCGCTTCCGCCGTCGGGTTCGGTGAGCCCGAACGCGCCCAGGAGCTCCCCGGCACAGAGCCGCGGCAGCCACTCGCGCTTCTGCTCCTCCGTCCCGAACAGGTGGATCGGCATGGCGCCCAGGGAGACCCCGGCCTCCAGCGTGATCGCCACCGACGAGTCGACGCGGGCCAGCTCCTCCAGGGCGATGCCGAGGGCCAGGTAGTCGCCGCCCATGCCGCCGTACTCCTCGGGGAACGGCAGCCCGAACAGGCCCATGCGGCCCATCTCGCGGACGATCTCGTACGGGAACTCGTGCCGCTCGTAGAAGTCGCCGATCTTCGGCGCCACGACGTCGTGGGCGAACTCCTCCACCGTACGGCGGAGTTCTTCCAGTTCGGGGGAGAGGCGGTGGTCCATGGTCGTCACTCCTGGTGGGAGAGGGCGCGGACGGTACGGGACGGGCTGGGTCGGCCCAGTTGTTCGGCCATCCACACGCTGGTGGCGGTGAGTTTGCCGAGGTCTACTCCGGTCTCGATGCCGAGGCCCCGGAGCATCCAGACCAGGTCCTCGGTGGCGAGGTTGCCGGTGGCGGACTTGGCGTACGGGCAGCCGCCGAGCCCGCCGGCGGACGCGTCGATCGTCGTCACGCCGTGTTCCAGGGCCGCGTAGGTGTTGGCGAGCGCCTGGCCGTAGGTGTCGTGGAAGTGCACGCCGATGACGTTCGTCGGCACGCCCTCCTCGTTGAGCAGGGAGAGCAGTTCGAGGACATGGCCCGGAGTGGCGACCCCGATCGTGTCGCCGAGGCTCAGCTCGTCGCAGCCCATGTCGCGCAGCGCCTTGCAGACCCGGACCACCTGGTGGAACGGGACGGCGCCCTCCCAGGGGTCGCCGAAGCACATCGACACGTAGCCGCGGACGTGCACGTCCGCGTCCTTCGCCTGCCGGACGACCGGGTCGAAGACGGCCAGCGACTCGTCCAGCGAGCGGTTGAGGTTGGCCTTGGCGAAGGACTCGGTGGCGCTGGCGAAGACGGCGACCCGGCGGGCGCCCAGGGCAAGGGCGCGGTCCAGCCCCCGCTGGTTGGGGACGAGGACGGGGAGGGCGACCCCCGGCAGATCGGCGAGCTGTGGGAACAGGTCCTCCGCGTCCGCCAGTTGGGGCACCCACTTCGGGTGCACGAAGCTGGTCGCCTCGATCGTCGTCAGGCCCGCGTCGGCCAGACGGTGCACGAACTCGGCCTTCACCGACGTCGGTACGGCCGTCTTCTCGTTCTGCAGGCCGTCGCGGGCCCCGACCTCGTGGATCCGGACCCGGGCGGGCAGATCGGTGGCCGGTACGACCATGGGGAGGGCGCTCTCCGGGGCGGTCATGCCGTCTCCTCCTCGTGCGGGGCGATCACGGCCAGCACCTGGTCCATGGCGACCGTGGCGCCGGGCGTCACGTCGAGTTCGGCGACCGTGCCGGCGTGCGGGGCGGAGATGACGTGCTCCATCTTCATCGCCTCCACCACCAGCAGGCTCTGCCCGGCGGTGACCTCGTCGCCGACGGCGACCTTCACGACGGTCACCGTGCCGGGCATGGGCGCGGTGAGGGAGTCGGCGCCGGCGTGCGCGGTGCGGTTCAGCGAGGCGGCGACCGGGTCGTGGTCGCGGACCTGCCAGGCGTCGCCGTCGCGGCCGAGCCAGTCGGCGGTGTGCCGGAAGCTGTGCCGGACGCCGTCCAGCGTCACCGACACGCGGTCGGCGGTGACGGTGTGCGTGCCGCGCGGGGTGTACTCCACCGGGTCCTGCACCCGGAGGTGGAAGGCGACCGGCTTGGGAGTACCGCCGAGCCGCCAGCCGCTGGGCACCGAGAAGGGGTCCGTCCAGCGCCCGTCCGCCGCGAGCGGCCGCAGCGCCTCGAGCCGTACGGCCGCCGCCGCCTCGTACACCTCGTCCGGTACGTCGTGGGTGACCAGTTCGTCCACCACCCGCTCGACCAGGCCGGTGTCCAACTCGCCCGCCACCACCGCCGGATGGGCAAGGAGGCGGCGCAGGAAACCCGCATTGGTCTGCACGCCGAGGGTGACCGTCTCCGCGAGGGCCCCGCGCAGCTTCCGGAGCGAGGTCTCCCGGTCCGGGCCGTACGCGATCACCTTGGACAGCATCGGGTCGTACAGGCTGCCGACCTCGGAGCCCTCGCTGAGCCCGGAGTCGGTGCGGACGCCGTCGCCCTGCGGTTCGCGCAGCAGCAGCACGGTGCCGCCGGTGGGCAGGAAGCCGCGCGCCGGGTCCTCGGCGCAGATCCGGGCCTCGACCGCGTGCCCGGTGAGCCGGACGTCCTCCTGCGCGAACCCGAGCCGCTCCCCGGCCGCCACCCGCAGCTGCCACTCCACCAGGTCGAGTCCGGTGACGAGTTCGGTGACCGGGTGCTCCACCTGGAGGCGGGTGTTCATCTCCATGAAGTAGTACGACGACGGGTCGCCGCCCGGCACGATGAACTCCACCGTGCCCGCTCCCCGGTACCCGCACGAGCGCGCCGCCTGCACCGCGGCCTCGCCCATCGCCGCCCGCGTCGCCTCGTCGAGGAGCACGCTGGGCGCCTCCTCGATCACCTTCTGGTGCCGGCGCTGGAGCGAGCACTCGCGCTCGCCGAGGTGGACGACGTTGCCGTGGCCGTCGGCCAGGACCTGGATCTCGATGTGCCGGGGCCGGTCGACCCACCGCTCGACGAGGAGGGTGTCGTCGCCGAAGGAGGCGCGGGCCTCGCGGCGGGCGGCGGCGATCTCCTCGTCCAGAAGGGTCAGGTCGCGCACCAGCCGCATGCCCTTGCCGCCGCCGCCCGCGGACGGCTTGAGGAGCACGGGTGCCCCCAACGCGCGGGCGGCCTCGGCGAGTTCGGGGTCACGGCCGCCGGGCACCACCGGCACCCCGGCCGCGGCGACCGTCTCCTTGGCGCGGATCTTGTCGCCCATCAGCGCGATGGCGTCCGCGGGCGGGCCGATGAAGACCAGCCCGGCCTCCTCGCAGGCTCGCGCGAAGGCCGCGTTCTCGGCGAGGAAGCCGTACCCCGGGTGGACCGCCTGGGCGCCGCTGGTCGCGGCCGCCGCCAGCAGCCGCGGCACGGACAGATAGCTCTCGGCCGCCGGTGCCGGACCGATCCGGACCGCGGTGTCGGCCTCCCGGACGTGCCGCGCGTCCGCGTCCGCGTCGGAGTACACGGCCACCGAGCGGACGCCCAGCGAGCGGAGCGTACGGATGACCCGGACGGCGATCTCGCCCCGGTTGGCCACGAGTACGGTGTCGAACACGAGTCCCCTCCTCACATCCGGAAGACGCCGAACCGGGGTTCACCCAGCGGCGCGTTGCCACAGGCCGTCAGGGCCAGTCCCAGCACCTGCCGGGTGTCGAGGGGGTCGATGACCCCGTCGTCCCACAGGCGGGCGGTCGCGTAGTAGGCGTTGCCCTGCCGCTCGTACTGGGCGCGGACGGGGGCCTTGAAGGCCTCCTCGTCCTCGGCCGGCCAGTCCTCGCCGCGGGCCGCCAGCTGGTCGCGCTTGACCGTGGCGAGGACGCTGGCCGCCTGCTCGCCGCCCATGACGGAGATCTTGGCGTTGGGCCACATCCACAGGAAGCGGGGGGAGTAGGCCCGGCCGCACATGGAGTAGTTCCCGGCGCCGTACGAGCCGCCGACCACCACCGTCAGCTTCGGCACCCGCGTGCACGCCACCGCCGTGACCATCTTCGCGCCGTGCTTGGCGATGCCGCCGGCCTCGTAGTCCTTGCCGACCATGAAGCCGGAGATGTTCTGCAGGAAGACGAGCGGGATGCCGCGCTGGTCGCACAGCTCGATGAAGTGGGCGCCCTTCTGGGCGGACTCGGAGAACAGGATGCCGTTGTTGGCGACGATGCCGACCGGGTGGCCGTGGATGCGGGCGAAGCCGGTGACCAGGGTCTGCCCGAACTCCGCCTTGAACTCGGCGAACCGGGAGCCGTCGACGACCCGCGCGATGATCTCGCGGACGTCGTAGGGGGTCCGGGAGTCGACGGGGACGGCGCCGTACAGGCCGTAGGGGTCCACCTTGGGCTCGGTGACGGGCGCGACCTCCCAGGGAAGCGCCCGCCGGGCCGGGAGGGTGGCGGCGATGTTCCGGACGATCCTGAGCGCGTGCGCGTCGTCCTCGGCGAGGTGGTCGGTGACGCCGGAGACACGGGAGTGCACCTCGCCGCCGCCCAGCTCCTCGGCGGTGACGACCTCACCGGTGGCGGCCTTCACCAGCGGGGGGCCGCCCAGGAAGATCGTCCCCTGGTTCCGGACGATGACCGCCTCGTCGCTCATCGCCGGGACGTAGGCCCCGCCCGCCGTGCACGACCCGAGGACGGCGGCGATCTGCGGGATGCCCGCACCCGACATCCGGGCCTGGTTGTAGAAGATCCGCCCGAAGTGGTCGCGGTCCGGGAAGACCTCGTCCTGCATGGGCAGGAAGGCGCCGCCGGAGTCGACCAGGTACACGCACGGCAGCCGGTTGTCGAGGGCCACCTCCTGTGCCCGCAGGTGCTTCTTCACGGTCATCGGGTAGTACGTGCCGCCCTTGACCGTGGCGTCGTTGGCGACGATCACGCACTCGCGGCCGCTGACCCGGCCGATCCCGGCGATCACGCCGGCCGCCGGGGCCGCTCCGTCGTACATCCCGTCGGCGGCCAGGGGAGCCAGCTCCAGGAACGGCGAGCCGGGGTCGAGGAGGGCGTCCACCCGGTCCCGGGGCAGCAGCTTGCCGCGCGCGGTGTGCCGGGCCCGCGCCTTCTCGCCGCCGCCGAGCGCGGCCACGGCGAGCTTGCCGCGCAGCTCCTCGACGAGGACGCGATGCGCCTCCTCGTTGGCCCGAAAGGCCTCCGACGCGGGGTCCGCCGCGCTCGTCAGCTCCGGTGCCTGGTCCATTCCGCGATCCCCTCACCTTGTTAATGAGCGTTAACGCATCGGCATCAGGTTAACGACCGCTAACCTCCCTGTCTAGAATTGCCCTCATGGTCACGAGAACCGACGCCCCGACGCGCCGCGAGCAGATCCTCAAGGAGGCCGCCCGGCTCTTCGCCGAGCGCGGCTTCCACGGTGTCGGCGTGGACGAGATAGGGGCCGCGGTCGGCATCAGCGGGCCCGGTCTCTACCGGCACTTCGCGGGCAAGGACGCGATGCTCGCGGAGCTGCTGGTGGGGATCAGCGGGCAGCTGCTGACGGGGGCCAAGCGCCGCCTGGCGGAGGCCGACGGGGACACCGGCCCCGCGGCGGTCCTGGACTCCCTCATCGAGGGCCACATCGACTTCGCCCTCGACGACCGTCCACTGATCACCCTGCACGACCGGGAGCTGGACCGCTTGCGCGACAGCGACCGCAAGCTGGTGCGGCAGCTGCAGCGGCAGTACGTCGAGCTGTGGGTGGAGGTGGTCCGCGGCGTCTACCCGGCGCTCCCGGAGCCGGCCGCCCGCTCGGCGGTCCACTCCGTCTTCGGCCTCCTGAACTCCACCCCGCACCTGGGCCGACCGGGTTCCCTCCCGGGCCGCGGCACAACCGCGATCCTCCTCCACCGCATGGCGCGGGGCGCCTTCGAGGCGGCGGCCACAGCCTGACCCCGACCCACCCCACCCCACCGCACCGCCCCCACCTCGCAATGCCCACGCACTGTGCCCGCCTCGCCGCGTCCACCCTCTTGCTATCCGCCGCGACAGCGATCAGCCCCGACGACGGTGCCCGGCGGCGCCGTGCCGCCTCGGGCCGGTTCGGCACCGCCGGGCTGCGCCGTTGTGGCTGATCGTCGTTGCGGCGGGGGTGTGAGGGCGAGCGGAGGGGATGGTGGCGCTTGCCGCGCTTGCCGCGCTTGCCGCGCTTGCCGCGCTTGCCGCGCTTGCCGCGCTTGCCGCGCTTGCGCCGCCTGCCGCGCCTGTGCGCCTGCGTTCTGTTACCCAGCTCCGCCCGTCTCTTCGAATCCGGCGCGGCGGTGGTCAGCCCCGACGACGGTGTTCGGCGGTGCCGTGCTGCCTCGGGTCGGTTCGGCGGCGCCGGGCTGTGGTGTTGTGGCTGATCGTCGTTGCGGCGGGGGTGTGAGGGTGGTTCGGCCGTCTGGTGGGCGGGCGGTGAGGGGGGCGGCGCATTCACCTGGGGTGGGCGGTGGCGCAACCCCCGGGCGGGCGTCGGCGTGACGAGCGTTACCCCCTTCAGTCGGGGGCTCGCGCTGGACCCGTTGGCGTACTCGCCGGTACCTTGGGGTCTGAGCAAGCGCTTAGACATGCCGAAGTCCGTGGAGGTGGCGGCCGTGCGCCGTACGTTGTTCGACGAGGATCACGAGGCGTTCCGGGAGACCATCCGCGCCTTCATCGAGGCCGAGGTCGTACCGGTGTACGACGAGTGGTTCGCCGCTGGCCAGGCCCCCCGTGACTTCTACTACAAGCTCGCCGAGCTCGGTGTCTTCGGCATCCGCGTCGACGAGGAGTACGGCGGCGCCGGCATCGACTCCTACAAGTTCGAGGCCGTCCTGTACGAGGAGACCGCCCGTGCGGGCGTGTCCTTCGGCGGTTCCGGCGTGCACGTGCTGCTCGGCCTGCCGTACATAAAGCTGCTGGCGACCGACGAGCAGAAGAAGCGGTACCTGCCGAAGTTCGTCTCCGGCGAGGAGATGTGGGCGATCGCGATGACCGAGCCGGGCACCGGCTCCGACCTCGCGGGCATGAAGACCACCGCCAAGCTCAGCGAGGACGGCACGCACTACGTCCTCAACGGCGCCAAGACCTTCATCACGGGCGGCGTGCACGCCGACCGGATGATCGTGTGCGCCCGGACCTCCGCGCCGACGAAGGAAGACCGCCGGCACGGGATCTCCCTCTTCGTCGTGGACACGAAGGCGGAGGGCTACTCGGTCGGGCGCAAGCTCGACAAGCTCGGGCTCAAGACCTCCGACACCGCCGAGCTGGCGTTCGTCGACGTCAAGGTCCCGGTCGAGGACCTGCTCGGCGAGGAGAACAAGGGCTTCTACTACCTCGGCCACAACCTCGCCTCCGAGCGCTGGGGCATCGCCTTCGGCGCCTACGCGCAGGCCAAGGCCGCCGTCCGGTTCGCCAAGCAGTACGTGCAGGAGCGGGTCGTCTTCGGCCAGCCCGTCGCCGCCTTCCAGAACACCAAGTTCGAGCTGGCCGCCTGCCAGGCCGAGGTGGACGCGGCCGAGGCCGTCGTCGACCGGGCCACCGAAGCGCTCGACGCCGGTGAGCTGACGCCGGCCGAGGCCGCCAGCGCCAAGCTGTTCACCACCGAGGTCGCGCACCGCGTCATCGACCGGTGCCTCCAGCTGCACGGCGGCTACGGCTTCATGAACGAGTACCCGATCGCCCGCCTGTACGCGGACAACCGCGTCAACCGCATCTACGGCGGCACCAGCGAGATCATGAAGACGATCATCGCGAAGGACATGGGTCTGTAGGGCTGCCGCAACAACCCGCCAGTAGAAAAGGTGCCATGAACCAGGCACTAAGTGATCTCCTCGACCTGCTCGACCTGGAGCAGGTCGAGGAGAACATCTTCCGCGGCCAGTCCCGGTCCGCCGTCGTCCCGCGCGTCTTCGGCGGACAGGTCGCGGCCCAGGCGCTGGTCGCCGCCGGGCGCACCGTCCCGGCGGACCGGCACGCCCACTCGCTGCACGCGTACTTCCTGCGCCCCGGCGACCCGGGCGCGCCCATCGTCTACACCGTCGAGCGCATCCGCGACGGCCGCTCCTTCACCACCCGGCGCGCGGTCGCCGTCCAGCACGGCCGGCCGATCTTCGCCGTGTCGGCCTCCTTCCAGCTGGATGAGGACGGCCTGGAGCACCAGGCCCCGATGCCCGCCGCACCCGACCCGGCGACCCTGCCCACCTCGGCGGACCGCTTCCGCGGCTACGACCACCTCGACCCGGCCGTCGTGGAGAAGTTCCTGGAGGCCCGCGAGGCGATCGACCTGCGCTACGTCGAGGAGCCGCCGTTCGGCAAGTACGGCGAGCCGCGCGAGCCGCACAGCCAGGTGTGGTTCCGGACGAACGGCAAACTGGACGACGACCCCTTGCTCCACGTCGTCCTCGCGACCTACGTCTCCGACATGACCCTCCTCGACTCCGTCCTGCTCGCGCACGGCCGCGGCGGCTGGGCGGTCGGGGACGTGGTGGGCGCCTCGCTCGACCACGCCATGTGGTTCCACCGGCCGTTCCGCGCCGACGAGTGGCTGCTCTACGACCAGGAGTCGCCGTCCGCGCACGGCGGCCGCGGGCTCGGCCAGGCCCGGATCTACACGCAGGACGGTTCCCTCGCCATTTCCGTGATCCAGGAGGGTGTGGTCCGCGTCCCCAGGGCAGACTGACGGGCGTGACGGAAGCGAAGGCGAAGGACGGCGGCGGCGAGAGCACCTTCACGGTGATCGTCGCCGCCGTCGCCAATCTCGGGATCGCGCTCGCCAAGGTGGTCGCCGGGGTCGTCAGCGGCTCCAGCGCGATGCTCTCCGAGGCGGCGCACTCGGTCGCCGACACCATCACCGAGCTGCTGCTGCTCACCGCCCTCAAGCGCAGCGAGAAGCCGGCCGACGAGGACCACCCGCTGGGCTACGGCCCCGAGCGGTACATCTGGGCCATGCTCGCCGCCGTCGCCACCTTCGTCGGCGGCGCGGTCTTCTCCCTCTACGACGGCGCCCACACCCTGGCGGTGGGGGAGAAGCCGGGCGACCCGCTGGTGTCGTACGTCGTGCTCGCCATCGCCTTCGTGCTGGAGGGCTTCTCGCTGCGGACCGGGCTGCGGCAGGCGCGCGGGGAGGCGGCCCGTGTCAAGGCGCCGTTCAGGCTGTACCTCCGGCGCACCGCCGACACCGCCGTGAAAGCCGTGGTGATGGAGGACTCGGCCGCGCTCGTCGGGCTGGTGCTCGCGGCCGGCGGCCTGCTCGGCGGCCAGCTCACCGGCTCCGGCGTCTGGGACGGCCTCGCCTCCCTCCTCATCGGCCTGCTCCTGCTGTACGTGGCCTGGGTGCTGGGCCGGTCCAACGCCGAGCTCCTCATCGGGCGGCCGCTGCCGGGGCCCGTGCGGGAGCGGATCCGGGCGGAGCTGCTGAGGTCCGAGCACATCGTGGCCGTACTGGAGCTGACCACCCTGGTGCAGGGCCCGGAGGAGGCGCTGGTCGCCGCCAAGGTGGACCTCCGGGACGTGTCGACGGCGGCCGAGATCGAGTGGGCCTGCGAGCGGGCCGAGCAGCGGCTGCGGGCCGCGTTCCCCGCGATCGGCCGGGTCTATCTGGACCCCACGCCGGGGCCGGCCGCGGAGCCGGTCCCGGGTCCGGTGCCCGGTCCGCTTCCGGGGCCGGTTTCGGGCTGGTGAGCTGGTCCGATGACGGGTGGTGACCGCCCGAGGTGCCGTCGCCTTTATCCCGAATTAAGCTCTATGAGTGAAATGCCGCACCATGCATGTGCCGCATAGCGGACGTGCCGCGTAGCGGACGTAAGTCCGGCAGAAAGGTATTTCCCATGCGAGTACAGCGCGCGAGGCGTCTCGCCGCGATGTCCGCCGCCGGCCTGTTGCTGGCCGGTGGTGCCGCGATCGGCGCCGCGGGAACCGCCTCGGCGGCCCCCGCCTCCACTCACCAGTCCGTCGTCACCGGCGGCAGCTTCGGCGGCTGCAACGGCTTCCGGGGCGGCGGTTTCAACAACTGCCGTTACGGATACGGCGGCTACGGCTACGGGTACTACCCCACCACTGTCGCGGTCGTCCCCGTCGCGGTCGTCCCTGTCGTCGGCGTCGGCTACACCGCCGGGTTCGGCGGCTTCGGTGGTCTCGGCTTCGGCGGACTCGGGTTCTGACCGACCGACGACAGCAGACCAGGAACCCAGAGTCTCATCCAGGGTCTAGGGCCAGGCCACGATGTGCGGCTCCCGCTGCCGGGGGCCGCACATCGGTCGGTCAGGCCAGCCCCGCCTGGGCCAGCAGATACGCGGTCATCGGGTCGTAGTGCCGCGGGCTGAGCACATGGTCGTCCAGCGGTACGGCCACCTGGAGGGTGCCCTCCGACTCGGCGAGGAACAGCGCCGGGTCGTTGCAGTCCGCGTACCCGACCGAGTCCAGGCCCACCTGGGCCGCGTAGCCGGCCCAGCCGTGGTCGGCGACGACCAGGTCGGGCTGCGGCCGCCCCTCGCGCTCCAGGCCGCCCAGGACGGCCTTCATCGGCTCCCCGGAGTGCGTGTGCCACAGCGTCGCGCCGTGTTCGAGGACGGCGACGTCGGCGAACTGCATGACGTACCCCTCGTCCGTCTGCAGGCCGTCCGGGATCACCACGATCTCGCAGCCGGCGCCGCGCAGCGCGGCCGCGGTCGCCCGGTGCACGTCCAGCAGACCGCCGGGGTGACCGGTCGCGAACAGCACCCGCTGCCGTCCCTCGGCCGCCTTGCGCAGCCGCGCCGCCAGCCGGTCCAGGCCGTCCACGGTCAGCTCGGGGTCGATGGTGTCCTGGCCGTACCGGTACTCGGGGTCGTCGTTCACCCCGACCCGCTCCGCCATCACGGCCAGCACGTCCTGCTCGTCGGTCCAGCGGTCGCCGAGTTCCAGTCCCAGCCACCAGTTGCGCTCGCCGTTGGCCAGCTTGCGGTAGTGGAGCAGGTTGTTCTCGCGAGGGGTGGCGACATCGCCCGCGATACGGGTCTTCACAAGGTGCTCTACGAGCTCGGCGCGGCTGGGTGTCCCGGATATCGGCATGGCTCCATTGTGAGGCAGGGCGCCACGCGTCCGCCCTGCGTATCGCCCGCTGGGACGCGGGTCACTCACTCCTCGCGGAGGGCGAACCACAGCTCCATCCGGACGTCCGGGTCGTCGAGTTCGGCACCCAGCAGTGCCGCGCACCGGGCGATGCGCTGCCGCACGGTGTTGCGGTGGACGGTGAGGGCGACCGCGGTGCGGTCCCAACTGCCGTGCAGGGAGAGCCAGGTGCGCAGGGTGTCGGTGAGGGCGGGGTGCTCCGCGAGGGGGCCGAGGAGGGCGCGGGCGTGGGCCTGTGCGTCTTCCCGCGGGACGAGTTCGGCCAGGCCGGGGCGGCTGCCGTGCCGCAGCAGCGGGGTGCGGGTCGCTCGGGCGCGGGCCACTGCGCGTGCCGCTTGGGTACCGGCGAGGGCCAGCTGTTGCGCGGGTACGGGAGCGCTGACGCCGAGGGTCCAGCCGGGCTGTGGCTGAGGGGTCCGGTCGGCGGGGAGCAGGACCTGGACGATGTCCCCCACGGGGTCGACGAGGGTCGAGCCGAGTGCGGCGCCCAGGGCGGTGGCGGACAGGAGGTCGGGCGGGTGCGGGTGCGTGGGGGCTGGTCGCGCGGTTCCCCGCGCCCCTGACGGGGCGTGACGGTCACGTCGGTCGTCCGGCGACGCGTGTACGACCAGCCAGCTGTCCCCTCCTCCCAGCAGTGGTGCCACCTCCTCCGCCGTGTCGCCCAGCAGGAGTCGTACGAGGGCCGAGGTGCGGGCCGCGCCCGAGCCGCTCTGCTGTTCGCCGGTGAGGAGGGTGAGCAGGACCGTGGCCACCGAGGCGATGGTGTGGTCGCCCGGTTCGCGGGTGGGGGTGGCCACGCCGAGCGCGAAGCCGGTGCTGAGGGTGTAGGCGGCGAGGTGGGTGCCGGCGGCGGTGTGGGTGGCGGAGGTGGGGGTGCCGGGGCCGGAGGGGCGGACCACCTCCGCGAGCTCGGCCAGGGACGTGGTCACCGGGGGTTCGGGGCGCCGGCCCGCGGACGCGATCTCCGTGCCCTCCGGGCCGTACAGGGCCGTCCAGCCGCCCGTCCGCTGGGCCAGCTGACGCAGGACCGACGGCACCGGGTCGGGGCGGGCCGCGGCGGCGGCCAGGCTCTGCTGGGCCTCCGTGACGCGGCGCAGTTCGGCGAGGCGGGCCTGGGCCAGCAGCTGCCAGACCGCGCGGGCGACGGCGGTGAAGGGGGTCTGCGGCGGGACCTCCAGGAGCGGGAGGCCGTGGCCGTCGCAGGCCTCGACCAGGGCGCGCGGAACCGCGTCGTGCACGGGGGCCAGTCCGAAGCCGAGGGCGGCGCCGCCCGCCGCGACGATCCGGGAGACGTAGTCGTCGAAGTAGGTGCCCGAGCCCGCCGCCTCCGGGATGTGCACGCCCGCCGTCAGCAGCAGCTCGCCGCCCAGCAGGTACGGGTACGGGTCGGCCATCTCCGAGGTGTGCGCGGCGTGGATGACGAGGGACGGGTCGGCGGGCCCGGCGATCCGGCGCAGTCCGAGGTCCTCGCGGGCCAGGAGGGCGGCGAGGGGCACGGGCGGCGTGGGCGGAGCCGTGGGGTCCGGCATGGTGTGCGTTTCCTCCATCCCGTACGGCTCGAATGGATGAAACGTACACTTCGCAGCCGCTTTCCGGCCACCTAGTGTCGAGGCACCTCACCCGCCGGCGAGAACCCCCATCGAAGGAGGGCCCCGTGGCCGTCGACTACACCGTGATCGTCCTCTACCTCGCCGGCATGCTGGCCATGGGCTGGTGGGGCATGCGCCGCGCCAGGTCGAAGAGCGACTTCCTGGTGGCCGGGCGGCGGCTCGGGCCCGTCATGTACTCCGGCACCATGGCCGCCATCGTGCTCGGCGGCGCGTCCACCATCGGCGGGGTCGGCCTGGGCTACCAGTACGGGCTGTCCGGCGCCTGGATGGTCTTCACCATCGGCCTCGGCCTGCTCGCCCTCTCCGTCTTCTTCTCCGCCCGGATCGCCCGCCTCAAGGTGTACACCGTCTCCGAGATGCTGGATCTGCGGTACGGCGGCCGGGCGGGCGTGATCTCCGGGATCGTGATGTGGGCGTACACGCTCATGCTCGCCGTCACCTCGACCATCGCGTACGCCACGATCTTCGACGTCCTCTTCGACATGAACCGGACGGTCGCGATCATCATCGGCGGCTCGATCGTCGTCGCCTACTCGACGCTGGGCGGCATGTGGTCGATCACGCTGACCGACATGGTCCAGTTCGTGGTGAAGACGATCGGCGTGCTGCTGCTCCTGCTGCCCATCGCGGTCGTGAAGGCGGGCGGGTTCGGCGCGATGAGGGCGAAGCTGCCGACGTCGTACTTCGACCCGCTGGGCATCGGCGGCGAGACCATCTTCACGTACGTGCTGATCTATACCTTCGGCATGCTCATCGGGCAGGACATCTGGCAGCGGGTGTTCACCGCGCGCGGCGACCGGACGGCGAAGTGGGGCGGCACGGTGGCCGGCACGTACTGCCTGGTCTACGCCCTCGCCGGGGCCGTGATCGGGACCGCGGCCAGGGTGCTGTACCCGAAGCTGGGCAGCCCGGACGACGCCTTCGCGACCATCGTCAAGGACGAGCTCCCGGTCGGCGTGCGGGGGCTGGTGCTGGCGGCGGCCCTGGCCGCGGTGATGTCGACGTCCTCCGGCGCGCTGATCGCCTGTGCGACCGTCGCCAACAACGACATCTGGTCGCGGCTGCGGGGACGGGCCGGGACCGGCGCACGGGAACACGACGAGGTGCGCGGCAACCGGGTCTTCATCCTGGTCATGGGGCTCGGGGTGATCGGCACGGCCATCGCCCTCAACGACGTGGTCGAGGCGCTGACCGTGGCGTACAACCTGCTCGTCGGCGGCCTCCTCGTCCCGATCCTCGGCGGGCTGCTGTGGAAGCGCGGCACGGTCCAGGGCGCCCTGGCCGCCGTGACCGTAGGCGGCCTCGCGGTGATCGGCCTGATGGCGGGCTACGGCATCCTCGCCAACGAACCCGTCTACTACGGCCTGCTCTCCTCCCTCGTCGCGTACGTCGCCGTCTCCCTGGCGACGAAGCCGACCGACGCGGCCGTGCTGGCCAACTGGCGGGAACGGCTCGCGGGCCGTGGCACCCCCGAACTCGTGTCCGAACCGGTCCCGGCCCACCAGTAGAGTCGTAGCAGAAGTAGTGCATAGCGGTACGTACGCGATGAAGCGTAGGAAAGAAGGCAGCACCCCATGAGCAGCAACGAGACACCCCGCGGCCCCGTCGACTCCTCCCGCGTCCCGCGGTACGCCGGTCCCGCGACCTTCGCCCGGCTGCCCCGCCTCGACGAGGTCGGCCGCGCCGACGTCGCCGTGGTGGGCGTGCCGTTCGACTCGGGCGTCTCGTACCGGCCCGGCGCCCGCTTCGGCGGCAACGCCATCCGCGAGGCGTCCCGGCTGCTGCGCCCCTACAACCCCGCGCAGGACGCCTCGCCCTTCGCCCTCGCCCAGGTCGCGGACGGCGGTGACATAGCCGTCAACCCCTTCAACATCAACGAGGCGGTCGAGACGATCGAGGCCGCCGCCGACGATCTCCTCGGCACCGGCGCCCGCCTGATGACCCTGGGCGGCGACCACACCATCGCCCTGCCCCTGCTGCGCAGCGTCGCCAAGAAGCACGGCCCGGTCGCGCTCCTCCACTTCGACGCCCACCTCGACACCTGGGACACCTACTTCGGCGCCGAGTACACGCACGGCACCCCGTTCCGGCGGGCGGTGGAGGAGGGCATCCTGGACACCTCGGCCCTCTCGCACGTCGGCACCCGCGGCCCGCTCTACGGCAAGCAGGACCTCACCGACGACGAGAAGATGGGCTTCGGCATCGTCACCTCGGCGGACATCTACCGCCGGGGCGCCGACGAGGTGGCCGACCAGCTGCGGCAGCGCATCGGCGACCGTCCGCTCTACATCTCGATCGACATCGACTGTCTGGACCCCGCTCACGCCCCGGGCACCGGCACGCCCGAGGCGGGTGGTATGACGTCCAGGGAGCTGCTGGAGATCCTGCGCGGTCTGGCCACGTGCCACCTCGTCTCGGCGGACCTCGTCGAGGTGGCCCCCGCGTACGACCACGCCGAGATCACCTCGGTGGCGGCCTCGCACACGGCATACGAACTGACCACGATCATGACCCGACAGATTGCCGAGGCTCGTTCGAAGTGACGCACGACCACGACCTGGTGCTCCGCCCGACCGAGGCGCAGACGGCCGCAGCCCTGAACCCGCCCGCCGGCCGCAACGGCGGAGACCTGGTCGTGGAGACCCTGGCCGGGCTCGGCGCGACCACCGTCTTCGGGCTGCCCGGCCAGCACGCCCTCGGCATGTTCGACGCCCTGCGCCGCTCCTCGCTGCAGTACGTCGGCCTGCGGGTGGAGAACAACGCGGGCTTCGCGGCGGACGCCTACGGCAGGATCACCGGCGAGGCGGCCCCGCTGCTCCTCTCCACCGGCCCCGGCGCGCTGACCTCGCTGGCCGCGCTGCACGAGGCGGCCTCGGCGTCGGCGCCCGTCCTCGCGATCAGCAGCCAGATCCCCACCGCGGGCCTGGGCGGCGGCCGCCACGGCTACCTGCACGAACTCCCGGACCAGGCGGCCTCCTTCCGGGGCGTGGTGAAGTCGGTCCACACCGTCCGCACCCAATCGCAGATCCCGTCCGCGATCGCGGCCGCCTGGCAGTCGGCGCTGACCGTCCCGCACGGCCCGGTGTGGGTGGAGATCCCGCAGGACGTGCTCCTCGCGGACGCCGCGCTGCCCGTGGTGACGGCGGTCGACGCGACCCCCGACGAACTCCCCCCGCGCCCCGAACTGACCGCGGTGGCGGCCGACCTGCTCTCCCGCGCGGCCCGCCCGGCGATCATCGCGGGCGGCGGCGTCGTACGGGCGGACGCCTCCGGGAAGCTGCGGCAACTCGCGGAGACGCTGAACGCTCCGGTCGTCACCACGTACGGCGGCAAGGGCGCGTTCCCCTGGCATCACCCCCTGTCCCTCCAGTCCTGGCTGGAGGACCGGCACACCACGGACTTCCTGGAGGACGCCGACGTCCTTCTCGTGGTGGGCTCGGGCCTCGGCGAACTCTCCTCCAACTACCACACGTTCAAGCCGCGCGGCCGCGTGATCCAGATCGAGGCGGACCTCGGCAAGCTGGAGTCCAACCATCCGGCGCTGGGCATCCACGCCGACGCGCGGCTCGCGCTCCAGGCCCTGCTGGAGACGGTGACCCCGCGCGCGGACGACACGGCGGCCGACCGGGTACGGAACCTCCTCGGCAAGGTCTCCGACCGCATCGCCGCCCAGGAACTCACCCTGGAACAGGAGGTGCTGGCGTCGGTCCGCCGCGCGCTCCCCGCCGGTTCGCCGTCCTTCTGGGACATGACGATCCTGGCGTACTGGGCCTGGTCAGCCTTCGACGCCCAGGCCCCGAACCTCATGCACTCCGCCCAGGGCGCCGGCGGCCTCGGCTACGGCTTCCCCGCGGCCCTCGGCGCGGCCGCCGCCGACCCGAGCCGCCCGGTCCTGGCGGTCTCCGGCGACGGCGGCGCCCTCTACTCCATCGCCGAACTGGCGACCGCGAGGCAGCACGACCTCCCGGTCACCTGGCTCATCGTCGACGACGGCGGCTACGGCATCCTCCGCGAGTACATGACCGACGCCTTCGGCGAGCCGACGGCGACGGAACTGTCCCGCCCCGACTACGTGGCGCTCGCCGAGTCCTTCGGCGTCCCGGGGGTCCGCACGTCCCCGGAGACCCTGGAGACCGACCTCGCGAAGGCGCTCGCCGAACCGGGCCCCTCGGTCGTCGTACTCCCCGCCCTGCTGCGGATGTTCGCGCCGACGCACCTGGTGGACTGAGCCGGTCCAGCGCCCCTGAGGGGTGCGGGGCTGTATCGATGTGCGGCTCCGCCGCGTGGGCGCGATCAGCCGCGACGGTGCCGCAGTCGACTGACGGCCCGTCGCGGCGCTTCCGACGGAGCGCTCAACAGGCGCCCGCCCCCACCCCGTCGATCCGCCCGCCGAAGTCGCCGCGGTACTGGGAGCGCCAGTCGCCGTTGAAGACGTCGCGCTTCTCGGTCGGGGACCAGTTGACGAAGCAGGCGCGGGTGGAGGCGACGAAGGAGCCGACGTTGTCGTGGAGGCCCGGCGGCATGTCGCGGTAGCCGCTGCGGGCCGTCCACTCCCAGTAGTCGCCGCCGAAGCCCTCGCCGCTCCAGAAGCAGACCGAGCCGTCGGGACAGGACGGGGCGGCGGCCGCGTGGGCGGAGGCGCTCTGGGCGGGGACGACGAGCGCGGTCAGGGCGAGGGCGGTGGCGAGGGACCAGGTGCGAAGCTTCACGGGAGTCTCCGGAAAGGGGAGTTGGGGACGCACCGGCGGAACTGCCGGGGCGCCCCCATGCTCCTTGGCGGTCACGCGGACACGCCCGAGTCCATGATCGACTTCACCTGTGTGAGGTAAGTAGTACGACCGGTCCGCCCACCAGGTCGCGTCGACCCATTCCGGGCGGCGTGAAAGGAGACCCCCCGGCCGTGCGGCCGGGGGCCTCGGTGCCGGCGGTGCGTCAGCTGACGTCCGACGGGTCCAGCCGGTAGAGCGTGGAGGTGATGCTCCGCGTGGTGGAGGACGAGGAGCTGGAACTCGAACCGGAGCTGCTCGTCGGGCTCTTGCTGTACTCGCTCTCCTTCACCGCCGTGCCGTTCTTCTCCACCCAGGAGGTCACCTGGGAGCTGAGGCTGTCGGTGCCGCCGCCCATGCCGCCGCCGAAGCCGCCGCCGAGCTGGATGTAGTGCAGCTTGCCCGCCGTCACCAGCTCCTTCAGCTTGGCGACGGTCATCGCGTTGTCCTGGCCGGTGAAGCCCCACATGGAGATGACGGGCTCGTTCGCGCTCAGCTCGATCTGCGCCGCGGACTGCGAGTTGGAGACGGCCAGCAGCCAGGTGGCGCCGTCCATGTGCTTCTTCAGGTAGGCGATCAGGTCGCTGCTCACGCCGCCGCCCATGCCGCCGCCGAAGCCACCGCGCGTGTCGCCGGTACCGGTGCCCCCGCTGGGCATCTCCCCGTTGTCGCCCGGCAGTTCGCCGGCGCCGCCGCCGGGCGTCATCCGCCCGTTGCCGCCGCCGGGGAGGCCGCCGCCCGGACCGCCGCTCGGCGCCTCGCCGTTCACGCCGCCCGGGAAGCCGCCGCCGGCCTCGGCGTTCTGCCCGCCCCGGCCGCCCTGCCGGGTGCCGCCCGGGAGTTCGCCGCCGCCCGGGAAACCGCCCCGGTTGCCGCCGCCCGGCCCGCCGCCGAAGCCGGAGCCCGTCGAGGGGCCCGCGGTCGGGTTCGTACCGCCGCGCATGCCGCCGCCGGCGCCGCCGAACGGCAGGGTCGCCGCGTACGCCGTCGGACCCGCGAGCGCGGCGATCACGGCCGCCGCCAGCGAAACCGTAAGCAACCGGGCCCTGTTGCCGGAGCGGAAGAGGATCAGGCCCACGACGCCGGCCACGGTCAGCACGCCGATCACCGGCCACAGCCAGGTGTTCCAGCCCGGGGCCCGGCGCAGCAGCACGATCGCCCAGACGCCGGTGACGCCGAAGGCGGCCGGGAGGACCCAGATCCAGCGCCTGTCGGTGCGGAACGCCTGCAGCAGCATCGCGCCACCGCCGCCGCACAGCACCGCGATGCCCGGGGCGAGCGCGGTCGTGTAGTAGGGGTGCATGGTGCCCTGCGCGGTCGCGAAGATCACGTAGTGCAGGAGGGTCCAGCCGCCCCACAGGACCAGCGCCATCCGCCTCAGGTCCGTGCGCGGGGCGCGGCCGCACAGCACCAGGCCGCCCGCCAGGGCGATGCCCGCGAAGGGGAGCAGCCAGGAGATCTGGCCGCCGAGGATGTCGTTGAACATCCGGCCGAGGCCCGCGGAGCCGGAGAAGCCGCCGCCCCCGCCCCCGCCGCCCCCGCGGTTGCCCTCGCCGCCGAAGACGCGGCCCAGACCGTCGTACCCCATGATCAGGTCCCAGGCGGAGCCGTCCGTGGAGCCGCCGATGTACGGCCGGTCCGAGGCCGGGACCAGGGAGACGGCGACCGCCCACCAGAAACTGGAGACGGCCAGCACGACCGCGGCGAGGGCCAGGTCGACGGCGCGCTTCGCCCAGCCGGACCTCGACGCGTAGAGGTAGAGCGCGAAGACGGCCGGGAGCGCGATCCAGCCCGCGAGCAGCTTGGTGTTGAAGGCGAGACCGAAGCACGCCGCCGAGCCGAGCAGCGGGAGGAGCTTCTCGTCACGGGTGGCACGGAACGCGAGCGCCGCGCCCGACACCATCAGGAAGACGAGGATGGTGTCCGGGTTGTTGTCGCGGTTGATGGCGACGGTGATCGGGGTCAGGGCCGGCACGAGCGCGGCGACGGTCGCCGCCCCGTGTCCCCACACCCGCTTCACGGTGGAGTGCAGGATCCAGATCGTGGCGAGCGCGACCACGATCTCGGGCGCCATCATCTGCCAGGTGCCGAAGCCGAAGACGCGGCAGGACAGGCCCATGACCATGAGCGCGAACGGCGGTTTGTCCACGGTCAGGAAGTTGCCGGGGTCGAGCGAACCGAAGAACCAGGCCTTCCAGCTCTTCGTACCGGCCCAGATGGCACCGCTGTAGAAGGTGTTCATGTCGGAACCGGACAGGTTCCAGGCGTAGAGCACCGCTGCCAGGACCAGGATCGCGATCAGCGCGGGCAGGGACCAGCGCGGTGCCTTGCCCGGCACGGGAGCCCCGGGGGCCGGCGCGGGGGCCGCCGTGGGCGGGCCCCAGTCGGGGGACACGGGCGGGTGGGGGGTGGGATCGGTGGCAGATGTCACCACGCCACCATGCGGGCGGCCGATGGGCGAGGGCTGTGCTGATCCTGGGCGCAGGCTGTGGGTGGATGAGATGTCGGTAAGAGGGCGGCCGCCGCGGGTCAGCGCACGCGGACCGACAGCCGGTAGAACCGCGTCGTCTGGGCCGCGTTCTGGTTGTCGTCGCTGACCAGGAGGACCTGGTACGCGCCCTTCGCCCGGCCGGTGACGACCATGCCCTCGATGTTGTCGAGGAGCGGGTTGGGCTGCGGCTGCTTGGCCGTGGCGCCGAGCGTCGGGCAGGCGGCGACGTCCGTGAGCAGGGTCTTCCTGATCAGCCGTACGCCGGCCTGGCCGGTGAGGTTCTCGATGCCGCTGGTGTCCGTGGCGTGGTGCGGGTCGGCCAGGAAGAGGCGGACGGTGTTGCCGACGCCGGAGGTGAAGCCGCGCTCCAGGACGAGGAGCCGGCCGTCGGGGAGCGCCTGCACCTCGGGGACGCCGAGGATCGGGTCGTCGGTGCGGTAGGCGTACTGGGCCGCCGGCTTGAAGTGGCCGCCCCTGCTCCGGGTCCAGGTCTGGAAGCGGACGATCCCGGCGGTGTCGCCGGAGAGGGCGTACTCCATGGAGGCCAGCAGGGTGCGGCCGCCGTTCAGGAGGGTCAGCCCCTCGAAGGTCTGGTTGGTGGTGGCCCGCCCGGCCGGGGAGACGAGGAGCGAGGACGGCACGGGGAGCCGGTCCAGGATCCTGCCGTCCGCCGAGTAGCGGCGGATGGACGGCTCGGTCTCGGAGGTGATCAGGCGGGTGCCGTCCCGGTCCACGACCAGGCCCTCGGAGTCGAGCGCGGCGCCGTTCTCGTCGGCGAGCCCGACGACCTTCTTCGGCGCGAGCGTCTTCGCGTCCAGGTCGAAGAGGTACGACCGGTCGGCGAGGGCGGCGAGCGAGCCGTCCTCGTCCACGGCGAGCGCGGAGAGGTTGCCGACGAAATAGCCGCCGAAGGCCGTCTTGTCGAGGGCGTCGGAGAAGCTGTCGAGGGAGACCGAGGACGAACACGCGTGAGCGGAGGCGGTGTCGGCCGCGTCGGTGCGGGTCGCGACGGCGTTGGCGGACCCGGCGGCGGACAGACAGGTGGCCGCCGCCAGGCCGGCGGTGACGGTGGCGAGTACGGTTCGCAGGCGCATGGCGGTCACCGTAGAGGGAACCGGTGGCGGGGTGGAGACCGCCCCGTGCGGGAAGGGGTCGATTTCCGGCCGCCGGGACCGCACTTGGGTACGCGAGCCGCCGTCGTGGCTCAGGAGGCCGCGAGGTCCTTGTGGACGACCTTCGCGACCGCCTGGATGGTGTTGATGCCGTAGCTCATGGTGCTGTTGTCCTGGGTCAGGACGGTCATCTGGTAGTCGTGGCCGCCACCGGTGAACGTGCCGAGGCTGTGCACCCGCCAGCCGCGCGTGGCGCGCTGCAGCCAGCCGTTCTTGACGTGCACGGCGACACCGGACGGGGCCCCGTACGGGGTGCCCCACCGCTGGGACGAGACGACCTGTCCCATCAGCTTCAGGATGTAGGCCCGCGAATTGTCGCTGAGCACGGTGTTCTTGGCGGTGACGAGCGCGAGCAGCCGCTGCTCGTCGTGCACGTCGATCTGGGTCAGGCCCCAGTAGCCGTTGGCGCCCGGGGTGGTCTGCGTCATCCCGGCGGCGCTCAGGAAGCCCTTGATCTTCGTCAGGCCGAGCTGCTTCCACAGCTTGGTGGTGGCGTCGTTGTCCGACTTGGTGATCATGGCCTTGGTGAGCGTCTGCTCGGTGGTGGTCAGATACCGGTTGTGCTTCTTCGCGTCCCACAGCAGCGTGGCGAGGACGGTCACCTTGACCGTGCTGGCCGAGTCGTAGTGCGTGGTGGAGCGCAGGGTGCAGGTCGTCTTCGTCGAACGGTCGTACAGGCCGACGGCGATCGTCCCCCTGCGGTTGGCGATGGCCGTGCTGATGTCCTTCTTCAGCTTCGTGGCGAGAGCCGCCTTGGCGGACGTACAGCTGACGGCGGGCGTGGCGGCCGAGGCGGGCGCGGCGGCGGTCACGCCGGCTATGAGAAACCCGGTGCCGAGCGCGGTGGCGACCAGCCCTCTCCTTCGTCTGTGAGTCATACCCCCGTTGACACACGGATTCGCGCGAATGGTTGTACGAACGGCAGGGGCTTTAAGGAACCGTCACCTGGACCGGCCCGCTGCCGGGTGATGATGACACCCATGGGAAAGCAGAGAGCGCTGACAGCGGCGGTGTCCGCGGGCACGGCTGTGCTGCTCGCCGCCGGGTGCAGCAGCGGCGGCGGCAGTGGCTCCGACCGCACCGCACCCGCCCACGCGGCCTCGTCGCCCGCTCCGGCGACGAGGGCGACGGCCTCGGCCGCCACGGTGTCGGACTCCGTCACCAAGGCGCCGCCGTTCCCCGGCGGAAAGGTCGTCGCCCGGGCGGCGGACGTCACCGGGAACCGGGAGTTGGACATCAAGGGGGGTGTCGGGAGCGGCATCCTCTCCGTTCAGGTGCACTGTGAGGGCAAGGGCAGGCTGACCGTCGCCGTCGAACCGCTGGGCGTGGGCTTCCCGTTCGCCTGCGAGGCCGGCCGGGTCAGCGCCATCGGCAACGAGTTCGACCTGAAGCGCCCCCACACGCCGGGCACGGTGCGGGTGACGGCGTCGGCGGGTGTGCGGTGGGCGATCACGGTCGGCCGCCGGGACGGGGCCGGCCGGTCGGCTTCCTAGCGGCTCCGGCGCGGCGAGAAACACCCTGGACCGGGTTGCAGCGCGCACCGGGACAGTCCGGCCGCGGCGTTGTCGGGGTCGGCTCCGGGCTCTCGAACTGCCGGTCACGCACGCCACTCTGACACACACGTACCTCCCGGCCGCAGGTGACGGCTGTCCGCGGTCCGGGGCTGCGAGCACCCGCTAGAGATCGAGGACGACCTCCGTCGCCGGTGTGCCGCAGCAGATCAGGACCGTGCCGGGCTCGGGGAGGCCGAGGGGCGGGGTCGTGTAGCTGGTGTCGCCCGTCAGGACGGGGGTGACGCAGGTGTGGCAGACGCCGGTGCGGCAGGACCAGCGGGTGGGGACGGAGCAGGCCTCGGCGAGTTCGAGGAGCGAGGCGTGGGCGGGTGACCACGGCGTCGTGATGCCGCTGCGGGTGAAGGTGACGAGCGGGCCGGGGCCCGGTGGCCCGGGTGGCTGGTGCGGGCGTACCGGGGCGGTGGGGGTGACGCCCGGGTTGACGGCGCCGAGCGCGCCGAACCGCTCCGTGCGGATCCGCTCGGGGCGCAGGCCGAGCTCGCGCAGATGGCCGGAGAGGTCGTCCATGAAGGCGGTCGGTCCGCAGAGGTAGGCGTCCGCGTCGACGGCGAGACGCAGGGAGAGGTACTGGCCGGGGCGGGCCGCGGGCGGCGGGGTGCCGTCGGTGGTGGCGAGGTGCACGGAGGAGACGTCGGGGGTCTCGGGGGCGGTGCGGGCCACGCGCATGGGCCTGAATCCCGGCGGCCCCGGCTCGGGAGCGGCGGGCGGCCCGGACTGCCCGGCGGCGAGCTCACGGAAGGACTGCTGCCATCCGGGGCTGAGGGCGGGGATGCGCAGGGCGGCGCGCAGCTTCGCGGGGTCGCGGCCGGGCAGGTAGAGCAGCGCGTCGGTGTCGGCGACGCTGAGCTCCTCCGGGCCCCGGCGGGTGCGGGTGGTCTCGTCACCGGCCCGGACCCGGCCCTCGGTGATCACTCGCAGGTAGAAGCCCGGACGGTGGTGGGCGACCAGCAGCGAGGCCATGGCGGGTTCGCCCAGGCGCATGCCGACGCGGTAGCAGGTGACGCGGGGCTGGGTCACCTCGAACTCGGCCTCGCCGACGCGGTACCGGTCGCCGATGCACACCTCCTCGTCGGGCAGGCCGTCGACGGTGAAGTTCTCCCCGAACATCCCGAAGGCGAGGTCGTCGCGGCCGAGCTGCTTCCGCCAGTACCGGTAGGACTCCAGTTGGTAGACGAGGACGGCCCGGATCTCGCCGCCGTGCCCGGCCAGGTCGCCCTGGCCGTCCCCCTCGACGTTCAGCCGCCGCACCATGCGGCTGCCGTCCACGGGGGACTTCCACGCCCCGGTGCGCACGGTCCTGCCCTGCCAGGGGACGTCCTTGGGCATCCCCACGTTGACGGACAGCAACCTCGCCATGCGGACCTCCTGCGGGGCCGGCACCGCCACGCTCCCTTGAGCACGCATCCTGGTGCCTCCGCCGGGAATCCGCGACCGCGGACGGTTGCCTCTCCGCGCACCGGGACGGCCGTTCCGCCGTCACCGAACCCGGACGGAACCCGATGACGACCACGCGCCGTGCCCGCCGTACCGCCGTTCCGCCGCCCACCGGCCCCGGCACCTTCAAGCCGGCGGGCGGCTGGACGGCCGAGGTCACGAAGACGGGCGAGCTCCGGTACCGCGCGCACAGCGTGTACGTCGGTCGTCCTCAACGCGGGCGGTGTGATCAGCGCCCACGCGTAGGCGTCCGCGGCGAGCCCTCCGCCGCCCCGCCCCCGTTTTGTTGCGGAGGGATGAAATCCGCTTCGTTCCGTGTTGTGACCTTGCGGAAGAACAGGGCGAACGGAGGGCACCCGCGTGGCAGCGCAACAGGGGGAGCGGCAGGGCGGCTGGGCGCGCAGGCTCGCGGGGTATGCCTGGCGGCATCCCCGGGACGTCGTGCTCGCCCTCGGGTCCTCGCTGGCCGGTATGGCGGTGCTCGCCGTCGTACCCCTGATCACCAAGGTGATCATCGACGACGTGATCGGTGATCACAGCCGGTCGATGGGGCCCTGGGCCGGTGCCCTGGTCGGTGCCGCCGTCCTCGTCTACGCGGCCACCTTCGTGCGCCGCTACTACGGCGGCCGGCTCGCCCTCGACGTCCAGCACGACCTGCGCACCGAGATGTACGGCACGCTCACCCGGCTCGACGGACGGCGGCAGGACGAGCTGTCCACGGGCCAGGTGGTGGGGCGCGCCACCAGCGATCTCCAGCTCATCCAGGGGCTCCTGTTCATGTTGCCGATGACGATCGGCAACGTGCTCCTCTTCCTGATCTCCCTCGGGATCATGGCCTGGCTGTCGCCGCCGCTCACCCTGGTCGCCCTGGCCGTCGCCCCGGCCCTGTACTGGATAGCCAAGCGCAGCCGCAGCAAGCTGCACCCCGCCACCTGGTACGCCCAGGCCCAGGCCGCCGCCGTGGCCGGGGTGGTCGACGGCGCGGTCAGCGGCGTGCGCGTGGTGAAGGGGTTCGGGCAGGAGGAGCAGGAGACCGGGAAGCTGAGGGAGGTCGGGCGCAGGCTCTTCGCCGGGCGGCTGCGGACGATTCGGCTGAACAGCAGGTTCACCCCGGCCCTCCAGGCCGTCCCGGCCCTCGGCCAGGTCGCCATGCTCGCGCTCGGCGGCTGGCTCGCCGTCCGCGGTCACATCACCCTCGGCACCTTCGTCGCCTTCTCCTCCTACCTCGCCCAGCTGGTCGGCCCGGTCCGGATGCTCGCCGTGGTCCTCACCGTCGGCCAGCAGGCACGCGCCGGCACCGAGCGGGTGCTCGAACTGATCGACACCGAGCCCACCATGAAGGAGGGCACCAGGACCCTCCCCGCCGACGCGCCCGCGACCGTCGAGTTCGACGACGTGTCGTTCGGGTACGACCACGAGCGGCCGGTCCTGAAGGGGCTCAGTTTCGAGATCCGGCCGGGCGAGACCCTCGCCGTCGTCGGCTCCTCCGGCTCCGGCAAGTCCACGGTCTCGCTCCTCCTGCCCCGCTTCTACGACGTCACCCACGGCGCCGTCCTGGTCGGCGGCCACGACGTGCGCGAGCTGACCCACGACTCGCTGCGGGCCGCGATCGGCCTGGTCCCGGAGGACTCGTTCCTCTTCTCCGACACGGTCCGCAACAACATCGCGTACGGCCGTCCCGACGCGACCGAGGACGAGATCCTCGCCGCCGCCCGCGCCGCCCAGGCCGACCGTTTCATCGCCGAGCTGCCCGACGGCTACGACACCAAGGTCGGCGAACAGGGCCTCACCCTCTCCGGCGGCCAGCGCCAGCGCATCGCCCTCGCCCGCGCCCTGCTCACCGACCCCCGGCTCCTCGTCCTCGACGACGCCACCTCGGCCGTCGACGCCCGCGTGGAGCACGAGATCCACGAGGCCCTCGGCCACGTGATGCGGGGCCGCACCACGCTCCTCATCGCGCACCGCCGCTCCACCCTCAACCTCGCCGACCGCATCGCCGTCCTCGACGGCGGCCGGCTCGCCGACATCGGCACCGACGAGGAGCTCCAGCAGCGGTCCGCCCTCTACCGCCGGCTCCTGACCGACCCCGACGAGCTGGGCGGGGTCTCCCCGGGGCACGCGCTGCCCCTCGAACCGGGCGAGGACACCTCCGTGCGGGACGAGCTGGACGCCGAGTTCGACGCCGAGCGCGGGGTGACCCCGCGGCTGTGGACCGGCGACCGCACGCCCCGCGACCTCGCCCTGGCCGGCACCCCGGCCACCCCCGAACTCCTCGCCCAGGTCGAGGCGCTGCCCCCGGCGACCGACGTCCCCGACATCGACGAGGCCGGCGCCGTCCGCCCCGAGGACTCCTACGGGCTGCGCCGCCTGCTCCGCGGCTTCGGCGCGCCCCTGCTGGTCAGCCTCGCGCTGGTCGCCGTGGACGCCGGCACCGGTCTGCTGCTCCCGGTGCTGATCCGGCACGGCATCGACCAGGGCGTCAGCAAGCTGGCGCTCGGTGCGGTCTGGGCGGCCGCGCTGCTCGGCCTGTTCGCGGTGCTCGCCCAGTGGGCGGCCCAGATCGGCGAGACCCGGATGACCGGCCGCACCGGCGAACGGGTCCTCTACTCCCTCCGCCTGAAGATCTTCGCGCAGCTCCAGCGGCTCGGACTCGACTACTACGAGCGCGAGCTGACCGGCCGGATCATGACGCGGATGACGACGGACGTCGACGCCCTCTCCACCTTCCTGCAAACCGGCCTGGTCACCGCCTTCGTCTCCGTCGTCACCTTCTTCGGCATCATGGTCGCCCTGCTGGTCATCGACGTGCAGCTCGCGCTCGTCGTCTTCATCACCCTGCCGCCGCTGATCGTCGCGACGTTCTTCTTCCGCCGGGCGAGCGTGAAGGCGTACGAACTCGCCCGGGAGCGGGTGTCGGTGGTCAACGCCGACCTCCAGGAGTCGGTGTCCGGGCTGCGGATCGTGCAGGCCTTCCGGCGCGAGCGGGACAGCGGCCGCCGCTTCACCGAGCGCAGCGAGAGCTACCGCAAGGCCCGTATCCGGGGCCAGTTGCTGATATCGGCCTACTTCCCGTTCGTCCAGCTGCTGTCGTCGGTGGCCGCGGCCGGCGTGCTGATGGCGGGCGCCCACCGGGTCGAGGCGGCCACCCTCACCACCGGCGCCCTGGTCGCCTACCTGCTCTACATCGACCTGTTCTTCGCCCCCGTCCAGCAGCTCTCCCAGGTCTTCGACGGCTACCAGCAGGCGACCGTCTCCCTCGGCCGCATCCAGGAACTCCTGCGCGAGCCGACCTCCACCAAGTCGGCGGAGCGCCCGCGGGAGGTGGAGTCGCTCCACGGCGACATCGCGTTCGAGAACGTGCACTTCGCCTACGGGGACGACGAAGAGGCCCTGCGCTGCATCGACCTGACCGTCCCCGCCGGGCAGACCGTCGCCTTCGTCGGCGAGACCGGCGCGGGCAAGTCGACCCTGGTCAAGCTGGTCGCGCGGTTCTACGACCCGACGGGTGGCCGGGTGACGGTCGACGGCACGGACCTGCGCGACCTGGACCTGACCTCGTACCGCCATCGCCTCGGGGTCGTCCCGCAGGAGGCGTACCTCTTCCCGGGGACCGTCCGGGACGCCATCGCCTACGGCCGCCCGGACGCGACCGACGCCCAGGTGGAGGCGGCGGCCCGTGCGGTCGGCGCCCACGAGATGATCGCCACCCTCGACGGCGGCTACCTCCACGAGGTGGCCGAGCGCGGCCGCAACCTCTCTGCGGGCCAGCGCCAGCTCATCGCCCTCGCCCGCGCGGAGCTGGTCGACCCCGACGTGCTGCTCCTCGACGAGGCGACCGCCGCCCTCGACCTGGCGACCGAGGCCCAGGTCAACATGGCCACCGACCGGCTGACGGGCCGCCGTACGACCCTCGTGGTCGCCCACCGGCTGACCACCGCGGCCCGCGCCGACCGGGTGGTGGTCATGGACCACGGCCGGGTCGCCGAGGACGGCACCCACGACGAACTGCTCGCCCGCGACGGCCGGTACGCCGAACTGTGGCGCACCTTCATCGGCCGGCCCGAGGAGGAGCCGGAGGAGCCGGTCGGCGCGACCCGGTGAGTTCGCCTCCCTGACGGCCGTGCAACCATCCGACACATGTCGGGCGTCCGTACATCAGTACGGTCATGGTTGGGCACAGCTGCGGTACGGGAGGGAACGACTGTGGACAGTGGTGCGATACGCCGGCGGCTGGCGCTCGGTGCGGCCGTGCTGGCCGCCTCCGGGGCCCTCGCGCTCGTGGCACCGGCCGACGCCCAGGCCGAGACGGCCACGAACTGCGCCGGACGCGAGGTGCGGACCCTGTCCTTCGCCGACGGCACCGTGCACGTCTACCGGCAGGGCGGCTACGTCTGCGCGATCACCCTCCCCAAGCAGTCCGGCGGCCGGCGGACGATGTCCGTCAGCGTCCAGGCCCGCGGCAACCGCCCGGTCGTCGACAGGGGCAGGTACAGCCACCGCGCGGGCCCGGTCACGGTCCACGCGGGACACCGCTGCGTGTGGGTCCGGGGTGCGGTGGGAGGGAGCTCAGTGAGCTCGGGCTGGATCCTCTGCTGAGGGTTCGATCCCGTACCGTGCGGCCGAGCGGATGACCTGGGTCGGCTGGAAGGGCAGGCGCGGAGGGGGCGAACCGCTCGTGCGCATATGGCGGGAGGTCCGCTGGGTACGCCGACTGGGACACCTCCGATCCCCGCGGAGCGTTCACAACCGCCGGGCGCAGCCCACCGGGTGCTCGCCGCCCAGCTGGACGTACAGGGCGGTCGCCGTCGGGCAGGCGTCCCGCGAGGTCACCGCCCGGACCACCCGGTACTGCGGTTTCCGTCTCCCCGAGCCGTCGCAGGCGGTCTCGCGGACCTGGCCGTGGCCCGAGCCGTAGACGCAGTCTCCGACGACGGTGCGCGGCCCGCCGCCCCCGCCCGGGTCACCGGGGTGCGGCGGCTCGAGGTTGCGCATGCAGGCGTAGCCCTGCGGGATCGTTCCGTCGCCGTCCGTGTGCTGGGCGCCTATGTGGAGCACGAAGTCGGTGGTGGCCGGGCACAACGGCCCGTCGGCCACGGTGCCGTCGTACCGGGCGACCACCCGGGCCGCCGCGCGTTCCCCGGTGCAGGGCACCTCGGTGAAGCCGGCGGTCCCGAACGAGCTGCACTCGCCGACCGCGAGGAACTGCGCGCCGTACCCGGCCGGCGCCGGGCTCGCCGTCGAGCGCGCGCTGCCCGCCGGCGCCCCGGACGACGACGTCCGGCAACCGGCCGGCAGCAGCACGACGGCCACCGCCACCAGTACCCCCGCACAACGCCTGTTCCGCATAGCGACCCCCCTGCCAGCGTGGCCCGCGATCACGGTCCGCGTCAGCTGCACGGGAGGCTTTCCGCCTGTTGGGGGCGTTACGCCCGGTTCTGTGGCGTACGTCTAGTACGTCAGCCCGTGGCCGACCGGATACAGCACCCGGGCCGGATCGTCCGCCCGCTGCACCGGCACCGGCAGGCTGCCTCGCGGTGCCACCTCGCCCGCGATCACCCGCGCCGCGGCCCGCAGTTCGACGTCGGTCCAGGAGTAGGTCGCCAAGTACGCCTTGACGAAAGGCAGTTGGGCGACATCGTACGGATTGCGCACCGCCACCGCCACCACGGGGACGCCGGTCGCGACCAGCCGTTCCACCAGCCGTTGCTGCCCGCTGCCCGCCGTCACGTTGTACGTCCCGACGACCACCGCGTCCGCCGACCGCGCCGCCGCGACGGCCTGGTCGACGGTCGCGGGCGAGGGGGCCGTGCCCGTGGGCAACGCGGTGGCCGTGAAGCCCAGTTCGGAGAGGGCGGCGGCGAGCACACCGGTCGGCGGGCCCGTCGTGCCGGACGGCGAGTCCGGGTCGGCGCCGACGACCAGCACCTTGCCGTGCGTGCGGCGCGCCAGGGGGAGCAGCCCGCCCTCGTTGACCAGCAGGGTGGTGGTGCGCTCGGCGATGCGGTCGGCGGCGGCGAGGTGCTGTGCCGTGCCGACCACCCGGCCGACGTCCTTCGTGTCGACGTACGGCCGGTCGAGCAGCCCCAGCCGGGACTTCAGCCGCAGGATCCGCAGGACCGACTCGTCCAGCCGGGCCTCGGTCAGCTCGCCGTCCCGTACGGCCTTCAGGACGGCGTTCCAGGCGACGTCCAGGTGGGGCGGGTCGAGGAGCTGGTCGACGCCGGCCTTCAGCGCGAGCACGGGCACCCGGTCGTCGCCGTACTTCGTCCGGACCCCCGCCATGCCCAGGGAGTCGGTCACCACGACCCCGTCGTAGCCGAGTTCGCCGCGCAGGATGCCGGTGAGGACGGGGTGCGAGAGGGTGGCCGGGTCGCCGGAGCCGTCCAGGGCCGGGAACTGGATGTGCGCGGTCATGACCGAGTCGATGCCCGCCTCGATCGCCGCGCGGAACGGGACCGCGTCCAGCTTCTCCCACACCTCCCGGCTGTGCGTGATCACCGGGAAGCCGGTGTGGCTGTCCACGGCGGTGTCGCCGTGCCCCGGGAAGTGCTTGGCGGTGGCCGCCACCCCCGCCTCCTGGTAACCCTGCACCTCGGCGGCGACCAGCGCCCCGGCCGCGTCCGGGCCGGCCCCGAAGGACCGTACACCGATGATCGGGTTGGCCGGGTTCACGTTCACGTCGGCGTCGGGGGAGTAGTCCTGCCGCACGCCCATCGCCCGCAGCTCCGCGCCGGAGATCCGGCCGAGGGTGCGGGCGTCGGCCGGGGAGCCACCGGCCCCCATGGCCATGGCGCCCGGGAAGAGGGTGGCGGGCTTCCCGATCCGGCAGACGGCGCCGTGCTCCTGGTCGGTGGAGATCAGCACCGGCAGGCCGCGCGGCTGCGTCAGCGAGGCCCGCTGGATCCCGTTGGACAGCTCGGCGATCTGCCGCGGGTCGCGGGTGTTGTGCGTCCAGGTGAAGTAGATGATCCCGCCGACCCGGTACGTCGCGATCAGCTCGGCGGCGGTGCGGACGCCGATCTCCTTGAGGTTGGCGTCGATGTCGGCCTGGTCCGGGTCGGTGGCCGAATGCCCGTAGACCCGCGTCACGAACAGCTGACCGACCTTCTCCTCGACCGTCATCCGGCCGACGATCGCGCGGAGCCTCTTGTCGTCGGACCTCTTGTCACCGGGGTCCGTGCCGGCGGTGCCTCTGCCGCCGGAGCCGAGGGCGCTCGCGCCGGTGCCGACGGCCAGTCCCGCGGTGACGCCCGCGGTCGCGGTGAGGACGGTGCGTCTGGAGGGCACGTGCGCTCCTTTTGGTGGGGAATGCACAGTAACCAGAAAGGGGCCGCCATCGGCGCATTGGAGGGGGCACGTCGATGGCGGCGGGCCGGCGGCCGTGGTGGGCGGAGAGGGTAGGTCAGCAATCGCAGCCAGCAGCGAGGGCCGACACCGCACCACGGAGACTCTTCCGACAGCCTGCGCTTTGGACGGACGGCACGGGGGAGGGGTTCCCGTCGGGCGGTCCATTTCCGTAATTCGGGAGGGGGGAGCCGGAAGATACGCCAGGGACAGCGCCCCGTCAGGGGCGCTGGGGGTCCCCCGGCCGAAGGCCGGGGGAGGAACTGCGTGACCAGCCCCCACCGGCCGCACCCGACGAACGACCTGTTCCAGCCCCTGGAAACACCCCCACCCGAGCCTCGCGGCAAGCGATCATGGCGGCATGCCCCTCGTCGACATCCCCGGTTCCAAGTCCGTCACCGCCCGCGCCCTCTTCCTGGCGGCCGCCGCCGACGGAGTCACCACCCTCGTCCGCCCCCTCCGCTCCGACGACACCGAGGGCTTCGCCGAGGGCCTGACCCGGCTCGGCTACCGCGTCGGCCGCACCCCCGACACCTGGCAGGTGGACGGCCGCCCGCAGGGCCCCGCCCTCCCCGAGGCCGAGGTCTACTGCCGGGACGGCGCCACCACCGCCCGCTTCCTGCCCACCCTCGCCGCGGCCGGCCACGGCAGCTACCGCTTCGACGCCTCCGAGCAGATGCGCCGCCGCCCGCTCGCCCCGCTCACCCGCGCCCTGCGCGACCTCGGTGTCGACCTGCGCCACGAGGCGGCCGAGGGCCACCACCCGCTGCGCATCGAGGCGGCCGGGGTCGAGGGCGGCGAGGTGACGCTCGACGCCGGGCAGTCCTCGCAGTACCTCACCGCCCTGCTGCTGCTCGGCCCGCTCACCCGCAAGGGCCTGCGGATCCGGGTGACCGACCTGGTGTCCGCGCCGTACGTGGAGATCACGATCGCGATGATGCGGTCGTTCGGGGTGGAGGTGGCGCGGGAGGGCGAGGTCTTCGTCGTCCCGCCGGGCGGCTACCGGGCCACCACCTACGCGGTCGAGCCCGACGCCTCCACCGCCGGTTACTTCTTCGCGGCGGCGGCGGTGACGGGCCGTGAGGTCATCGTCCCGGGGCTCGGGCGGGGCGCCCTCCAGGGCGACCTGGGGTTCGTGGACGTCCTGCGGCGGATGGGCGCGGACGTGGAGATCGGCGCGGACCGGACGACCGTCCGGGGTACCGGCGAGCTGCGCGGCCTGACCGTCGCCATGCGGGACATCTCCGACACCATGCCCACCCTCGCGGCGATCGCCCCCTTCGCGAGCGGTCCGGTCCGGATCGAGGACGTGGCCAACACCCGGGTGAAGGAGTGCGACCGGCTCGACGCCTGCGCGGAGAACCTGCGCCGGCTGGGGATCGAGGCCGCCACGGGCGAGGACTGGATCGAGATCCGGCCCGGCACGCCCGCCCCGGCCGAGATCAAGACCTTCGGCGACCACCGCGTCGTGATGTCCTTCGCGGTGACCGGGCTGCGCACACCCGGGATCTCCTTCGACGACCCTGGGTGCGTGCGGAAGACGTTCCCCGGCTTCCACGAGGCGTTCGGGGAGCTGGCCGCGGGGTGGGGGATGCCGGTCGCCGGGGCGTGATCGGGGGTCCCCGTCGGCCGGGGCGTGATCCGGGATCCCGGTCGGCGGCGCGTGGTGGCGGGGGTCAGGCCGACTCGTTGAGCAGCCGGGCCAGGTGCTCCCGGCCCGCCGCCAGCAGTCCGGGCAGCGGGGCCGCCGCCTCGTACCAGCGCTTCTCGTACTCCCAGCACAGCCAGCCGTCCCAGCCGTGCCGAGAGAGCACCTCCACGCAGTCGGAGAGGGGGAGGACCCCGGCGCCGAGCGGCAGCGGGGTGGTGTCGTCGGCCGAGGCGATGTCCTTGACCTGGACGTAGCCGAGGTGCGGGGCGAGCGCCGCGTAGCTCTCGGCGGGCTGCTCGCCGCCCAGCCAGGTGTGCATGACGTCCCAGAGCGAGCCGACCATGCGGTGCCCGACCGGGCCGAGGACGCGGATCGCGGCGGCGCCGGTGCGGTGCGAGTCGTGGGTCTCGAGCAGGACCCGGACGCCGAGCGCGGCGGCGTCCTCGGCGACCGTGCCGAGCCGCCGGGCGGCGATCGCGTCGGACTCGGCGGCCGGCAGGTCCGGGTCGGCGCCAGGGAAGACGCGGACGTGGGAGGCGCCCAGGTCGTGGGCGAGCTGGAGGAGTTGGCGCGTCTCGTCGAGGACCGGGGCGTCGTCGCCCGGAGCCGCGAGGCGGGCGTACCCGGCGACGCCCAGGACCTCCACCCCGGTCGCCTTGAACTCGGCGGCCACGTCGGCTCGCGCGGCCGGGCCGAGCCCGGTGTGGACGGGCTCTTCCGGATGGGCGCGCAGCTCCACGCCGTGATAGCCGTTGGCCGTGGCGAGCGCGAGCACGTCGGGCACGGGCAGGCCGGGAACCCCGAGGGTGGAGAAGGCGAACTTCATGCCCACCAACCTACTTCTCACTCACCGGTTCCGTGCAGGTCCAGTCGCCAGTCCTGGCCGACCAGGTCCTTGCCGAAGGAGCGGTGCGGCTTCTCGGCGGTGAGGACGAAGCCGTGCCGCTGGTAGATGCGGCGGGCGGCGGACAGCACGTCGTTGGTCCACAGCACCAGCTCCCGGTAGCCGACCCCGCGCGCGAAGTCGGTCACGGCGGTGACCAGCCGGTCGCCGATGCCGAGCCCGCGGGCCTCCGGCTCCACGAGCAGCAGCCGCAGCCGCGCGGTGCCCGGGGCGTCGTCCCGTACGCACATCACGCAGCCCGCCGGCCGCCCGGCCCACTCGGCGATCCAGGTCCGCTCCAGGTGCGGGTCGTGATCCTCGGCGTAGTCGGCGACGATCCGGGCGACGAGGCCCTCGTAGTCGGTGTTCCAGCCGTACTCGGCCGCGTACAGGGCGGCGTTGCGCTGCACGATCCAGCCCAGGTCGCCGGGGTGCGGCTCGCGCAGCACGACCTCGCCGGAGCCCTCGGGGGCGTGCCCGTCGCCGAGGATCGAGCGGATGGTGCGCATCGCCTCGGCGAGGCGGGCCCGCTCGGCCGGGTCGACTGCGCCCAGCAGCGAGCCGACCGATTCCCGGGCCCGTTCGTCGAGCAGTTCGGCGGCCGACCGGCCGCCCGGGGTGAGGGAGACGCGCCGCCGCCGCGGGTCCTTCGCCGAGGGCGCGCGCTCGATCAGCCCGGCCTCCTCGAACTTGTTGAGGATCCGGCTCAAGTACCCGGCGTCCAGAGCGAGATCGGCCCGCAGGTCGGCCGCGTCGGTGTCTGCGGCGTGCGCGAGCTCGTAGAGCACCCGGGCCTCGGTGAGGGTGTACGGGGCGTAGAGGTGGCGGCCGTAGTCGAGGGCGCCGATGAGGTTGGTGTAGAAGCGGTTGAAGGCGCGGATGTCCTGGACGGTCATGGCTGGCCCCCGATGGTTGACTGAGTCAGAGATACCGTGCCCCGAGGCTATCCCGCCGCCCCGCCCGACCGGAAGGCGTCGGCTCGAACAGCGGCCCCGCTGGCTTTACTTGTTCTTTTTTGCTTGGTCCTGGTCCTGCTTTTGACTTCGTCGCGCCCGCGCCGTAGGTTTATACACGAACGTCACATATGTCCGTTTCAACGAGCATGTGACGTAGTCCGCCGGACAACCCGAGCGGGTGTGCGGAGAACCGGCATCGCGGGCGGCGGACGCGCCCAGGGCTGCGCGCAGGCCTTGGAGCGCACGCAGGGCGGCCGGCCCAAGCAAGGCGGCCGTCGTCACACAACCACACCCTCGGAGAGGGGCGAAACCATGCGCGCGCACACCACACGTATGAAGAGGGTCGCCATCGCTGCGATTTCGGCACCCATTCTGGCGCTCGGCGCCGGAGCCGGAATTGCCAGTGCGGCCACCCACGCGGCGCCCGACCACGTCGTCACCTACCAGGACAACGGTGGTGGCGGTGGCGGCGGCGGTCACGGCGGCGGCGGTGGCGGTGGCCACGGCGGCGGCGGTGGCGGCCATGGCGGCGGAGGCTACGGCGGCGGCGGTCACGGCGGCGGCGGCTATGGCGGCGGCGGCTACGGCGGCGGTCACCGGGGCGGCGGCTACGGCGGCTGGGGCGACGACGGCTACGGCCGTGGTGGCTGGGGCGGCTGGGGCGACAACGGCTACGGCGGCTACGGCGGTCACGGCGGTCACGGTGGCGGCGGCTACGGTGGCGGCGGCTACGGTGGCGGCGGCTATGGCGGCGGCGGTCACGGTGGCGGCGGCTACGGTGGCGGCGGTCACGGCGGCGGTGGCGGCGGCCGGTGAGTGACACTCCCTGACAACGAAGGACGGATCCGGGTGCCCGACCCTCGGGCACCCGGATCCGTGCGTCGAAGACCCCCGTATCGCAACCTCCGCGTCACCTGCGTCCAGAAGCTGAGCCGCTGTCGGGGCGAAGAGGCGCAGGGGCAAGACGGCGGTCGGCCGGCTGCGGGCCGGCGGGGGGTTGGCCGCGCGGTTGCCCGCGCCCCTGAGGGGGGCGCGGGCAACCCCCGGACGACCGCAGCCGAACCACGACCGCCGGGACGAGGGATGGTCGGGGGCACCTGAGCCGCGCCCCCCGCTGTCGGGGTTCTCGTCGCCGGTGGGTGGTCAGGCGCGCGGCACCCCCGACGACCCCCGCACCATCAGCTCCCCCCGCACCGTCGCGATCCCGCCCGGCGGCGGCTCCTCGCGGCCCATCGCGATGCGGCCGGCCCGCGCCCCCGCCTCCGCGAGCGGCAGCCGGACCGTGGTCAGCGACGGCACCGCGTCGATGCTGAACGGCAGGTCGTCGAAGCCGGCCACCGACACGTCCGCCGGGATCCGCAGCCCCGACTCCCGCAGTGCCGCGCACGCGCCCAGCGCGACCGAGTCGTTCGCCGCCACCACCGCGGTGAGCGACGGGTCCCGGCGCAGCAGCTCCAGCGTCGCCTCGTACCCGGCCCGGCGGTCGTACCGCCCGTGCACGGTCCAGCGCGGGTCCTCCTCGATGCCGGCCTCGGCGAGCGCGGCCCGGTGGCCCTCCAGGCGGTGCCGGGTGGTCGTCCGCTCCTCGGGGCCCGCGATGTAGCCGAGGCGCCGGTGGCCGAGCCCGATGAGGTGCTCGGTCAGCTGTTTGCCGCCGCCGCGGTTGTCGAAGGTCAGCGCCACCGCGTCGGTGTCCGGCGCCGGCGGCCGCCCGCACAGCACCACCCGGGTCCCGGCGTCCGCCAGCTTCCGCAGCTTCGCCGCCACCGCCGCCGCGTGCGGCGCGTCCTCCACGGCGCCGCCGGTCAGGATCACCGCCGCCGCCCGCTGTCGCTGCAGCAGCGTCAGGTACGTCAGCTCACGCTCCGGCGACCCCCCGGTGTTGCAGGTCACCGCCAGCCGCTCGCCGCCCGCGCGCCCGCCTGGACCGCCGATCTCGCCCTGGATCGCGCTTGCCATGATCCCGAAGAACGGGTCGGCGATGTCGTTGACGAGGATGCCGACCAGGTCGGAGGTGGCCGCCGCGAGCGCGCTCGCCGGCCCGTTGAGGACGTAGTCCAGCTCGTCCACCGCCCGCAGCACCCGTTCCCGCGTGGACGCCGCCACGGGGTAGTTGCCGTTCAGTACGCGCGACACCGTCGCGGGCGAGACCTGGGCGCGGGCCGCCACGTCCGCCAGGGTCACCGTCATCTCGTCGTCCTCCGGTCGCGCATCTCGTCGTACGTCGTCGTACGCAGCCTGATCGGCAGCCCGATCAACAGCTTGCTCATAGGAAGCCCCCTTGCCGTGCAGACCATATGGCCATTCACTCCTGTTGTTCGCCCCCTCGAACAACTCGACCCCATCACGGTCTTGTACAGACCAGTGGGGAAAGGCTAGCTTCAGACCGTGTAGAAAGCGCTTGCTGCGCCGCTGGGGCGCACGCGGACGAAGGGAAACACGTGAACCGCAAGACGGTGCGTATCGCCATGAACGGCGTCACCGGACGCATGGGCTACCGCCAGCACCTCGTCCGCTCGATCCTCGCCCTGCGCGAGCAGGGCGGACTCGACCTCGGCGACGGCACGGTGCTGTGGCCGGAACCGGTCCTCGTCGGCCGCCGCGAGCACGCGCTCCGCGAGATCGCCGACCGCCACGGCCTGTCGGACGAGCACATCTCCACCGACCTGGCGGCCGTGCTCGCCGACCCCACCATCGACATCTACTTCGACTCCCAGGTCACCTCCGCCCGCGAGGAGGCCATCAAGCAGGCCGTCGTGGCCGGGAAGCACGTCTACACCGAGAAGCCGACGGCCACCGGCCTCGACGGCGCCCTGGAGCTGGCCCGGCTCGCGCACGCCAAGGGCGTCAAGTCCGGTGTCGTCCAGGACAAGATCTTCCTGCCCGGCCTGCTGAAGCTGAAGCGGCTCATCGACGGTGGCTTCTTCGGCCGGATCCTCTCGGTCCGGGGTGAGTTCGGCTACTGGGTCTTCGAGGGCGACTGGCAGGAGGCGCAGCGGCCGTCCTGGAACTACCGCGCGGAGGACGGCGGCGGCATCGTCGTCGACATGTTCCCGCACTGGGAGTACGTCCTGCACGAGCTGTTCGGCCGCGTGAAGTCCGTCCAGGCCCTCACCGCCACCCACATCCCGCAGCGCTGGGACGAGAACGGCAAGCCCTACGACGCGACGGCGGACGACGCCGCGTACGGCGTCTTCGAGCTCGACGGAGGTGCCGTCGCCCAGATCAACTCCTCCTGGGCGGTCCGCGTCAACCGCGACGAGCTGGTCGAGTTCCAGGTGGACGGCACCGAAGGCTCAGCGGTCGCCGGCCTGCGGAACTGCCGTGTCCAGCACCGCAGCGCGACCCCCAAGCCGGTCTGGAACCCGGACATCCCCGCCACCTACGCCTTCCGCGAGCAGTGGCAGGAGATCCCCGACAACACCGAGTTCGACAACGGCTTCAAGGCCCAGTGGGAGCTGTTCCTCAAGCACGTCTACGCCGGCGCCCCCTACCACTGGGACCTGCTGGCCGGCGCGCGCGGCGTGCAGCTCGCCGAGCTGGGCCTGACGTCCTCGGCGGAGGGCCGCCGCATCGAGGTACCGGAGATCGAACTGTGACCATCCACCTCCCCTCCCCGGACGGGTCGTTGCGGCCGTACGAGCCGCGCACCGAGCCGCTCGCCCTCACCCCGGGCACCCCTTTCACCTCCCGTACGGTCTTCTCGGCGGCGCACGTCGTCGCCGACCCGTTCGCCGACACCCACCCCGACGCGCCCGCCGCCGTCGACTGGGACGCCACCCTCGCCTTCCGCCGCCACCTGTGGGCGCACGGCCTGGGCGTCGCCGAGGCGATGGACACCGCCCAGCGCGGCATGGGCCTGGACTGGGCGGCCGCGGCCGAGCTGATCCGCCGCAGCGCCGCCGAGGCCCGTGCGGTGGGCGGCCGGATCGCCTGCGGGGTCGGCACCGACCAGATCACCGGCGGCTCCCTCGCGGACGTCCGGGCCGCGTACGAGGAACAGCTCGCCCTCGTCGAGGAGTCCGGCGCCCAGGCCGTCCTGATGGCCTCCAGGGCGCTCGCGGCGGCGGCGCAGGGCCCCGAGGACTACCTCGACGTCTACGGCCACCTGCTGCGCCAGGCCGCCGAGCCGGTGGTCCTGCACTGGCTCGGCCCGATGTTCGACCCGGCGCTGACGGGCTACTGGGGGTCGGCGGACCTCGACGTGGCCACCGACACCTTCCTCGAGGTCATCGCCGCCCACCCCGACAAGGTCGACGGCATCAAGGTCTCCCTGCTCGACGCGGAGCGCGAGGTCGACCTGCGCCGCCGCCTGCCGCAGGGCGTCCGCTGCTACACCGGCGACGACTTCAACTACCCCGAGCTGATCGCGGGCGACGAGCAGGGCTTCAGCCACGCCCTGCTCGGCATCTTCGACCCGCTGGGGCCGCTGGCGGCCGAGGCGGTCCGGATCCTGGACACCGGGGACACGGCGGGCTTCCGCGGCCTCCTGGACCCCACCGTGGAGCTCTCCCGGCACCTCTTCCAGTCGCCCACCCGGTTCTACAAGACGGGCGTGGTGTTCCTGGCCTGGCTGGCCGGCCACCAGACCCACTTCACGATGGTGGGCGGCCTGCAGTCGGCGCGCTCCCTGCCGCACTTCGCGCGCGCCTACGAACTCGCCGACGGCCTGGGCCTGTTCCCGGACCCGAAGTCGGCCGAGGACCGCATGAGGACCCTCCTCGCCCTGTACGGAGTCGCCCGATGACGTCCCTGGAGCGCTTCTCCGTCAACCAGATGACCGTCAAGCAGCTCTCGCTGCCGGCACTGGCCGACGCCTGTCAGGAGCTGGGCGTGCCGGGCGTCGGCCTGTGGCGCGAGCCGGTGCGGGCGTACGGTGTCGAGGCGACCGCCAAGCTGGTCCGCGAGGCCGGCCTGACGGTCACCACCCTGTGCCGGGGCGGCTTCTTCACGGCCCTCGACCCGGACGAGCGCGCCGCCGCGCTCGCCGACAACCGCCGGGCGGTCGAGGAGGCCGCGACCCTCGGCACGGACACCCTGGTCCTGGTCTCCGGCGGCCTGCCGGCCGGCTCCAGGGACCTGCACGGCGCCCGCGAGCGCGTCGCCGACGCCCTCGCCGAACTGGGCCCCTACGCCGAGCGGCACGGCGTACGCCTGGCCATCGAGCCCCTGCACCCGATGTTCGCCTCCGACCGCTGCGTGGTCTCCACGCTCGGCCAGGCCCTGGACCTCGCGGAACGTTTCCCGGCCCACCAGGTCGGGGTCACGGTCGACACGTACCACGTCTGGTGGGACGACCGGGCGCCCGCGCAGATCGCCCGGGCCGGCGCGGGCGGCCGCATCCACACCTTCCAGCTCGCCGACTGGATCACCCCGCTTCCGGAGGGCGTCCTCAACGGCCGCGGGCAGATCGGCGACGGCGCGATCGACATGCGCGAGTGGAGGGGGTACGTGGAGGCGGCCGGTTACACCGGCGCCATCGAGGTGGAGCTCTTCAACGACGGGCTGTGGGCGAGGGACGGGCGGGAGGTGCTCGCGGAGACGGCGGAACGCTTCCTGGCGCACGTGGCGTAGTTCGGCGAGGCGGCCGAAGAGGCGACCCTGGTGATTCGCTGCGGGAGGTGCGGCGTGTGGCCGAGAGCAGGGGGGCGCGGTTGCCGGGTTGACCCTCGACCTTGTACAGGGCCCAGAGTGCGTGGTGTGGAGGACGACATGCGCAGCATCGGGGAGATGGCCCGCGACAGTGGCCTGGGCGTGAGCGCCCTGCGGTTCTACGACCGCGCCGGCGTGCTGGTCCCGGCCTGGGTGGATCCGGTGAGCGGATACCGCTGGTACGAGCCGGGGCAGCTGGAGGAGGCCCGCCTGCTGGCCCGCCTGCGCCGGGCCTCGATGCCGCTGGCGGACATCCGGCTGGTGCTGGCCGGCTGGTCCGGCCCGGACACCGATCTGGTCCGGAAGCTGCTCACGGCACACCTGCGCCGTCTGGAACAGGGGTTGTCCGGCGCCCGCGCCGAGTTCTCCGCGCTCCGAGCCCTACTCGACCACCGGGAGAACGTCATGACCTCGCTCCGTACCGCCTCCGTCCGCCTGTCCGTCGCCGCGCCGGCACTGGCGGCCGCCCTGGACGCCGTTCGCTTCGCCGCGAGCACCGACCCCGAGTTGCCGATGCTCGGCGGGGTCCTGTTCGACATCGAGGGCGAGAGCCTGCACGCCGTGGCCACCGACCGGTACCGGATGGCGGTCGCGCGGGCCGCTTTCACCGGGTACGAGGGGGGCCGGGTGCAGGTCATCGTGCCCACTCCGCTCGCCGACGCGATGCGTGCGCTGCTGGACGGCGAGGGGCCCGCGCGACTCTCGCTCGACGGTGACCGCGTGACCCTGGAGGCCGGGGACCGGCAGGCGGCCGGCCGGTGCCTCGACCACGACTTCCCCGACTACCGCCGTCTCCTGCCCCGGCCCGGCGGACGCCGCACCGTCGTCGAGGTGGCGGCCTTCCGGCAGGCTCTGGAGACGGGTCCCGTCCGCTCCGGAGAGCCCGGGGCACCCGACCTCAGTGTGCTCAGGGTGGCGGACGGCGGCGCGGTGGCCGTCTGCGCCGATGCCGACGACGACTCGGACCGCGTCGCCGTCAACCGTGAGTTCCTGCTGGCCGCGCTGGCCGCCGGCGCCCGCGACCGGCTGGTCCTGGAGCTGGGCGCGCCCACGGCCCCGATCACGATCCGCCGGCCCGAGGACGAGGGCACCCTCTCACTCCTGATGCCGGTCCGGCTGGAGAGCTGACCGGCCGCCAGCGGTCCAGGTACAGCGAGTGGCGGCCGCGCCGGGACGGGCAGAGGATGAGAACGCTGCTCCCGCGCCGTGCCGCTGAGGAGGCCCGTACATGCGCTGGTGGTCGTCGCTGATCAGGATCGGCCGGGACGGGCTGCGCATCCAACGGGCGTTCGCGGCCCCCTCGGCGATCGCGCGGGCCGTACTGGGGGTCCTGCTCGCCACGGTCCTCGGCCTGCTCCTCGACGACCCGGTGGCCGGGTCCATGGCCAGTGTCGGTGCGTTCATCTGCGGCGTCGGCACGCTGGTGAGCCCGTTGCGCCACCCCGTGGTCAACGCGTTCGGGATGGCCGTGGCCTTCAGCACGACGGCGGTGTTGGGGGCCCTGGTGCACAGCACCACCTGGGCGTTCCTGCTGCTGCTCGGTCTCGCGGCGTTCGTCACCGGGCTCTGGCGGACGCTGGGCGTCGCGTCCGGCATCCGGGGCTGCCTCGCGGTCATCGGGCTGATGATCACGGCCGATCTCGCTCCCGGCGTCCACGGCGGCCTGGTGATGGCCGGGTGGATCGCGGTCGGGACCGGAATCGTCGTGGTGGTGCAGCTGCTCCCGCCGTACGGTCCACGGTTCGCCGCCCAGCGTCGTGCCCTCGCCGCCCTGTACCGCTCGCTCGCCGAGGCCTCGGTCGCGGCCGACCTCGCCGCCCTGGGCGGGACCGCTCCGTTCACGGCGGCTCGGCAGACCCTGGACCTGCTGCCCCAGTTCAGCCGGCCGACCGCGGCGGCCCTGTTCGGGCTGCTGGGCGAGGCCGAGCGCATCCGCCGGGCGCTGCACACCGTCCGGCTGACGGAACCGGCGGCCGGGACCCAGGAGGCGCTGGCCGCCGCCGCGCAGGTGCTGGGCACCGTCTCCCGCACGGTGGCCTCCGGCCGCGGGCACCGCCCCGCCGACTCGGCCGGCACCCTCCTGGAGTCGTGGGCGGCCGCCTCGCCCGTGCGCGGCCCGCGCGACCTGGCCGCGCGGCTGCGGCAGGCCGAGCAGTTGGCCCGGTCCTCGACCGACGACCGCCTCGGCGATGTGCTGGAGCCCCACGCCGAGGTGCCGGGTCTGTACGCGGGGACCCCTTCCGTGGCGCGCACCGCCCGGCGGATCCGGGCGCAACTGCGCCCCCAGTCACCGATCTTCCGCCATGCGGTGCGGCTCGCCGTCGCCGTGGTGGTCGCCGAGGTCATCGGCCGGTCGATCGGCGGGTGGGGCGGTCTCGGCATCTCCGCGCACGGCTTCTGGGTGGCCCTGACCACCATGCTGGTGCTCTTCCCCGAGTACGGGCACACCGTCGCCCGCGCCTGGGGACGGGCGGCCGGGGCCGTGCTGGGCGGCGTCCTCGCCTGGGCGCTGTCCCTGCCGCACTGGTCGCCCGTCGGCCTCGCCGCCCTGTCGGTGGTGCTGGCCGCGGCGTCGTTCGTCACCCTGCGGACCGGGCAGTTGATGCTCAACCTGTGGCTGACCACCTGGATCGTCTTCCTGATCCACCACGTCGGCGGGCTGCCCGGGCCCACGGCGTGGGCGCGCGCCGCCGACACGGTGGTCGGCGCCGCGCTCGCCGTGCTCGTCTTCCTGGTCTGGCCGACCTGGTCCGCCCGGCGGGTGCCGGGCCTGCTCGCGGAGTGGCTGCGGGTGCAGGACCGGCTGCTGCCCGAGCTGCTGACCGGCTACGCCGACGTCGGGGCGGCCGACCGGGCCGCGGTCGACGCACTGCGCACGCGATCACGGCAGCTCAGGGGGCACCTGACAGCAGCGGTGGAGCAGTCGCACGCCGAGCCGTCCGAGCGCCGCTGCCCCTGGTCGGGTGAGCAGCTGGAGCAGATCAGGACCCAGGTGTCCGCGGTCGCCGGATGCGCCAGCCTGCTGGGTGAGAACCTGCCCCGTACCCCGCAGGACACCGTGCCGGAGCTGACCGAACTGGTCGATCCGATGCACGAACACCTCACCGCCCTGGCCCGCGCCGCCGCCGGAGCCGAGACCGTGGCCCCGGGGGCGTTGCGGCGTGTCTTCGACTCCTTCACCGCCCGCTCAGGTCTGCCGGCCGAGACGACCGACGGCTCCGGCAGTGTCACGGCCGGCCGCGCCGTCGCTCTGAGCACCGCGACCGTCGACGCCGTCGAAGCCCTGACCGCGACCATCGCCGCCCGTCACCGCCCCCGTCGCCACGCGGCAGCCTGAAAGGCGAGACGCCGCCGGAGCTTCGCCGGAACTCCGCCCGGGTGCTGCTGCTGTGCTCACCTGCGGATCACGTGGTCCGACGGATACGGCGTGGTCGGCGTGAGCAGTGGGCCTTCGGCTGCCGCTGACATCGGCTGGGCGTAGAGGAAGGGGACCGGAAGCGGGGAGGTGGGCGGGAAGCCCGGCTTGGCCGCGTCGAGATGGGCATCGAGGTTCAGTGCCGCGGTCACGAGAGCGAGGTGGGTCAACGCCTGCGGGAAGTTCCCGAGTTGTTCGCCGGTCAGCCCGATCTCCTCGGAGTACAGGCCGAGATGGTTGGCGTAGGTGAGCATCTTCTCGAAGACGAGCCGTCCTTCACGCAGGTGGCCGGCGCGGGCGAGGGCTTCGACGTACCAGAAAGTGCATGCGGAGAAGGTGCCTTCGGAACCGAGCAGTCCGTCGGGGGAGGCGGCGGGGTCGTACCGGTACACGAGGCCGTCGGACACCAGGTCCTTCCTGATCGCGTCCAGGGTCGCGAGCCATCGCGGATCCTGTGGGGGGATGAACCCCACCGCGGGCATCCGCAGGAGTGCGGAGTCCAGGACGTCGCTGCCCAGGTACTGCGTGAACGCCGCCCGCCGCGGATCCCACCCGCGCCGCAGGATCTGCCAGTAGAGGGCGTCGCGTTCCTTCGTCCAGCGCTGCACCTCGGCGGGGCGGCCGCTGCGCGTGGCCATGCGGACGGCCCGGTCCAGCGCGGTCCAGCTCATGAGCCGTCCGTAGGTGAAGTCCTTGTCGCCGCCCCGGGTCTCCCAGATGCCCGCTTCGGGACGGTCCCAGTTCTCGCACACCCAGTCCACCGTGTTGATCAGCGCCTGCCAGATGCGGCAGGTCGTCGGCAGGCCCTGCTGGTCGGCGAAGTGGAGGCATTCCAGCGCCGATCCGTAGATGTCGAGCTGCAACTGGCCGGCGGCACCGTTGCCGACCCGTACCGGAGCGGAGCCTCGGTAGCCCTCCCAGTGATCCAGGGTCTGCTCCGCCAGGTCGGAGGAGCCGTCGATGCGGTACATGACCTTCAGAGGGTGCTCGCCCGGACCGGCGTACTCCTGAACGCGGTTGCCCAGCCACTCGGTGAACGCCACGGCTTCCTCGGTGAATCCCAGCCCGAGCAGCGCGTGCAGGGACAACGAGGCATCGCGCACCCACGCGTAGCGGTAGTCCCAGTTGCGCTCGCCTCCGACCTGTTCCGGCAGGCTGGTGGTCGGAGCCGCGACCATCGCCCCGGTCGGGGCGTACGTCATGAGTTTGAGCGTCATGGCGGAGCGGTTGACCATCTCCCGCCACCGCCCGGTGTAGCGCGAACGCGCCAGCCAGTGGTGCCAGAAGGTGATCGTGTCCTCCAGGAGCCGCTCACACTCCTCCGGTGGGACGGTGCGTGGCGGGCCGTCGGCGAATGTCTCCAGCACCAGGCCACGGGTCATGCCGGCGCGCAGCCTCACGGTCATGCACACGTCGCCGTCGCGAATCCTCCGGTCGCCCGTGCACTCCTCGCCGGGTGTGTCCACCGTATGGACGGTCACCTGCGTGTCGCGGCCGGCGAAGTGCCAGCCGCCCAGGTGCGAGGTGACCTCGTGCGGTTGGCGGGCGTAGTCGAACCGGGGGGCGATCTCGATGTCGAACGAGATCTCACCGCGTGTGCACCGCAGCATGCGGACCAGCCGGTGACGGTTCGTCGGATCGCGTGGCGAAGCGGGCGGCATGAAATCCACGATCGATCCGACGCCTTGTTCCGTCATGAACCTGGTGAGCAGCACGCAGGTGTCCGGGTAGTAGAGCTGCCTCGTCGCGTACGTCGGTGCCCGGGGCGCGATCGTCCAGTGACCGCCGCTTTCACTGTCGAGCAGCGCCCCGAAGACACTCGGCGAGTCGAATCGCGGGCTGCAGAACCAGTCGATGGTTCCCTCGGTCGAGACCAGCGCGGCCGTCTGCAGGTCACCGATGATGCCATGGTGTTCGATCAGCGGGTGTTCCCTCATGGGGCCTCTTCCCCTTGCGTCTGGCGCCGGCCGTGACGTCGCCGCTGCCGGCCACGCCGCTCGCGGTCGCACGACGCGCTCCCCCCTCCAGACTGCACGGCGGCCACAGGGTTCGCATCACTCCCGGAGGCGGACCGGGAGCGCGCTACGTCCAGTGACGGGTGAGCACGCTGCGGAGCGGTCCGGTTCCCCGCCGGGCGGTACACGTGACCCCGGACGGAAGATCCCGGACCGGCGTACAACCGTCCCGCCGTCCCGCCGGTCATAGCCGGCGTCAGGGCTTTCGGAGGGGGATCCGGGGGGATCGCGGGGGTTCTGGCGCGAAGGGGGAGAGCCGAGGGGATTCGGTCGACGGACCGGGCCCTCTCGAAGCGTGCCCGGGGGGCCGGGCCTGCCCGGGCGGGTCCGGACATGTCCTGGCGCCGTCGCGGCCGATTCCTGAGTTGTTCCCGGGAGCCGTGTGCCGCAGGCTGCTCCTTACCGGACGACTGTTCGACTCGGGGGGCGGTTCCCGTGCTGCGCATCCACTTCACGCCTCAGGACCTGACCCGCGTCCAGGTGGCGAGCACCCCCGACCCGCTCTGGGAGATCGCCTGCAGCCTGCACCGATTACAGACCTCGCGGGGCCGCTGGGCCTACGCCGACTGGTACCGCGAGACCCGGACCACCCTCACCAACACCCCGCTCGGCGCGGCCGTCAGCCGGCTCCTGATCCCGATCCTGCCCCGGGCCCGCTACCTGCCCGACTTCCTCACCCCGCACGAGGCCGCCGACGGCCTGGACCGCGGGCTCGCGGCCGTCGTCGACACGCCGCCCGAGCGGGTCGCCCACGAGGTCCGGATGCTGGAGCGGTTCAGCGGCGCTCCCGACTGGGCGCCCCGGCTCGTGGAACGCCAGACCAGGGAAGAACTCGCCAAACTTCTGCGCACTTACCACGAGGCGGTGATCGCCCCCCACGAGAGCCGCGTCGCCGCCGCCGTCGCCGCGGAGCGTGCCCTGCTCGCGCGCGACGCCCTCGACACCGGGGCCGACGGACTGCTTCGCGGCCTGTCACCCTCCGTCCGCTGGCGGCCGCCCGTCCTCCAGGTCGACTACGTCGAGGACCGGGACCTGCATCTCGCCGGCCGCGGGCTGCGCCTGGTCCCCTCGTACTTCTGCTGGCAGTCACCGGTCTCGATGGCGGACGACACCCTGCGGCCCGTCCTGGTCTACCCCGTGCACGGGGCCCGCCGCGCCGTCCCCGAACTCCCGCCCGACGCCACGCTCGCCGCACTGCTCGGCCGTACCCGCGCGGCCGCCCTGCGGTTCCTCGCGCTCGGCGCGACCACCTCCGAACTGGCCCGCCTGCTGGGCGTCTCGACGCCCACGGCCACCCACCACACGACCGTCCTGCGCGACGCGGGACTGGTCATCAGCCGACGCCGCCACAACACCGTACTGCACACCCTCACGCCGCTCGGGGCCGCGTTGCTCAGGTCGACCTCGGGGCACGCCCCACGAGCCACATGAGTGTGCCCCCGTACCACCGGAGCGGCGAAGTCCGGCCGCCGGTGCGGGACTTTAGACCCCTGTCGAAGGGCGTGGCCCGCGGGACACGTGCTCTGCGAGCGTTTCGGGTGCCCGATCCGCCTCACATCCGAACCAGATGGGGGAAACCATGAGGAAGGCCATCACCGCCGGCGCGTTCGCGCTCGTCGCCGCCGCCGGCTGTCTGGTGTTCGCGCCCGCCGCGTCCGCCGCCCCGGACGCCTGCGTGACGTCCACGCTCACCACCTCGGCGTACGAAGGCACCGGCGGCACCCACGTCAAGAAGTCGGCCAGCAGCAGCTGCAGCGACCTCAACCTGACCTACGTCAACGACACGACGGTCTACGGCTACGACGGTTACGCCGGCCGCCTGTACCACAGCTCCACCGGCACCTGGAAGACGTGCGACGCGGGCTACATCTGGCTCTACGACGGCTCCTACGCCGTCGACAGCGAGCTGCTGTGCACCGACGTCTCCGACAACACCACGTTCACCGTGGCGAGTGCGGCGAACGGCGGCGACACCGTCCACGTCGTGCACTGACCCGGTTCCAGGGCCTCCGGTCCCCGGCGGGCCCGGAGGCCCTGTCCGCACCGCAAGTCGCGTGCCATGCAGGACACACAGGAAACATGGGAAACGGAGGGGAGAGGAGTGGTCCGGATGTTCCGGCGCCCGGTCCTGGTGCGCGCGGCGCTCGCGGTGGCCGTCGCCCTGCTCGGCACCGCGTGCTCCACCGACGCCGCCCGGCGGCCCGGCCCGCCCGCCGCGACCGTGGCCCCGGCCCGCCTCGGCCGCGCCCTGCCCGCCGACCCGGTGCGCATGGTCCTGCCGGCGACGGGCGCCGAGACCCGGTGGACCCAGGGCCTGTACGTGTTCGGGCAGCAGGTGACCCGGATCGCCGCCGCCGACTGCGCCCGCAGGGGCGGGTTCGCGGTGCCCGCCCAGGCCCCCCTCGCGTTCATCCGCTTCTTCGCCCTGCCCGACCTGGACTTCGTCGCCCGGCACGGCCTGAGCACCAGCGCCGACGTGCCCGCGGCCGCCACCGCTCCCAGCACGGCCCGCGTCGGCAGCGCGGCACAGGTGCGCCGCTGCCAGGCACAGGGCACGAAGGCCGCGGCCGCGCTGAGCGACCTCTACCTGCCCCTGGAACAGCGCTGGTTCGGCGAACTCGGCGCCGTCGACAGCTCCCCCGCCACGGTCCGGGCCCGGCGCGGCCTGCCCGGCTGCCTGGCCGGGCACGGGACCCCGGCCAAGGACGAGCGGGCCTTCATGGGGGTGGCCGACGCCCGCCAGCAGGCCGCCGCGCCCGCCGACCTGCCCGCCACGGAGCGCGCCATGGGCCGCGTCTACGCGGACTGCATGCGCCCCGTCGAGGCCGTCCGCGACCCCGCCCGGCTGAACCTGCGCGCCCGTTTCCTCGCGGACCACGCCGCCGAGGTCCGCACCCTGCGCCGGAGGCTCGTCCCGGCCCTGCGGGCGGCCGAGAAGCGGTACGGGGTGACCCTGGTGTTCCCCGAGCCCTGACCGGGTCTTGACCGTGCTCCGAGCCGTCGTCTGTCGTCTGCGGCGCCGTCGTGGCCGGCCGCGCGGTTCGGGGGTGCGTCACCTGGCCGGGGTTCAGAAGAACACGCCGCACCGCAGCAGCACGTTCGCGTACGGACGGGCCTCGCCGGTTCGCACGACCAGGTGCGCCTGCGCGGACAGGTCCTTCAGGTGCTCGTGCGGGACCAGGGCCAGGTCGGGGAAGTGGCCGTCCAGCAGCGCCGCGGCGGCCGGGTTGGCGGTGCGTATCTCGGCCGCCGCCGTCGCGCCCTCCACGACCAGCTCGGCCAGCAGCCCCTCCAGCACCTCCGCGAAGGACGGCACCCCGGCCCGGAAGGCCAGGTCCACGACCCGCGGGCCCGGCGGGATCGGCATCCCGGCGTCGCACACCAGCACCCCGTGCCCGTGCCCCAACTCGGCCAGCGCACCGGCGAGATGACGGTTGAGAATCCCTGCCCGCTTCACAGCGCGTCGACCTCCGCAGCCGTCGGGTACGACTCCTGCGCACCCCGCCTGGTCACCGCCGCCGCCCCGACCCGCGCCGCGTAGGCCGCCGCCTCGGCGAGCGACGCGCCCGCCCCGAGCCGTACCGCGAGGGCCGCCGTGAACGCGTCCCCGGCGCCCGTGGTGTCCACCGCGTCCACCTTCACGGACGGCACCGACTCCACCCCGTGGCCGTCGGCCACCAGCGCGCCCTCCGCGCCCAGCGTCACCACCACCGACCTCGGGCCCTTGGCGAGCAGGAGCCGGGCCCAGTCGGCCGGTTCCTCGCTCACGCACGCCTCGCCGAGGATCACCCGCGCCTCGTGCTCGTTCACGATCAGCGGGTCGCAGGCCGCCAGGACCTCGCCGGGCAGGGGCTGCGGCGGGGAGGGGTTGAGGACGAGACGGCTGCCGGGGGCCAGGTTCCGTACGACCTCGAGCACCGTCTCCAGCGGGATCTCCAACTGCGTGGACACCACCCTGGAGGCGTGGAAGAGGCTGACCGCCGCCCGCACGTCCGCCGGCGTGAGACGGCCGTTCGCGCCCGGCGAGACGACGATGCTGTTGTCGCCGGAAGAGTCCACGGTGATCAGGGCGACGCCGGTCGGCGCCCCGTCCGCCAGCACGCCCACCGTGTCCACACCGGCCGCCCGCTGCGAGTCGAGCAGCAGCCTGCCGTGCGCGTCGTCACCGACCCGGGCCAGCAGGGCGGTGCGGGCACCGAGCCGGGCGGCCGCGACCGCCTGGTTGGCGCCCTTGCCGCCGGGATGGGTGGCGAGATCACCGCCGAGCACGGTCTCACCGGCGCCCGGTCGCCGCTCGACACGGATCACCAGGTCGGCGTTGGCCGATCCCACGACCAGGAGGTCGTAGTCGTACATCAGTTGACTCCCTAAACGACGGAACGACGGAACGACGGAACGACGGAACGACGGAACGACGGAACGACGGAACGACGGAACGACGGAACGACGGAACGACGGAACGACGGAACGACGGAACGGCGGACGGAGTGCGGCGGCCGGGGCCCCATTCAACCGCCCGGCCGCCGCTCCGGTGTCTCAGCCCGTGAAACCGGCCACGTTGTCCTTCGTGACCACCTTCACCGGCACCTTGATCGCCGAGGGGATCTTCTGGTCCTTGACGGCCTTCAGCGCGTTGTCCACGGCGATCTTCCCGAGCTGGCTGGGCTGCTGGGCCACCGACGCGTACAGCGTGCCGTTCTTGACCGCGGCCAGGCCGTCCGGCGTGCCGTCGAAGCCGATCACCGAGACCGACGAACCGGCTTTGGAACCCAGCGCCTTGATCGCGCCGAGGGCCATCTCGTCGTTGGCCGCGATGACGCCCTGGACGTCCGGGTGGGCCTGGAGCAGGTTCGACATCACGTCGAGGCCCTTGGTGCGGTCGAAGTCGGCGGGCTGCTGGGCCACCACCTGGATGCCGGGGTAGGCCTTCAGGCCGTTGGCGAAGCCCTGCGCCCGCTCCCGGGCGGCGGAGGTGCCGGCCTGGCCCTGCAGGATCACGATCTTGCCCTGGCCGCCGAGCTTCTCGGCGACCGTCTTGGCGGCGAGTTCACCGCCGGTGACGTTGTCGGAGGCGACCAGCGTCGCCGTCTTCGCGTTGTTCACACCGCGGTCGACGGCGATCACCGGGATGTGCGCCTTGTCGGCGGCCTTCACGGAGTTGCTCGCCGCGTCCGAGTCGACCGGGTTGACGATGATCGCGCCGAGCCCGGAGCTGGTGAAGTTCTGCAGCTGGTTGGCCTGCTGCGAGGCGTCGTTCTGGGCGTCGGTGACGGTCAGGTCCACGCCCTGCTTCTTCGCCTCCGCCTGGGCACCGGCCCGGATCTGCACGAAGAAGGGGTTGTTGAGGGTGGACAGGGACAGGCCCATCTTCGTGCTGCCCGACGACGAGCCCGTGTGCAGCAGCGAGGTCGCGGCCACCAGGCCGACGGTGACGACCGCCGCCAGCGCGTAGGTCCCGGCCTGCTTGCCCTTGTTCCCGCCGGTGCCGGCGGCCACCGGGGTGGCCCCGGCCTTGCGGCGGACGGTGTCCAGGAGGACGGCGAGCGCGATGACGACGCCGATGACGACCTGCTGCCAGAACGCGGACACGTTGAGCAGGTTCAGGCCGTTGCGCAGCACCGCGAGGATCAGCGCGCCGATCAGCGTGCCGGACGCCTTGCCGGTGCCGCCGGCCAGCGAGGCGCCGCCGATCACGACGGCCGCGATGGCGTCCAGCTCGTAACCGTTGGCGGCCTGCGGCTGCGCGGAGGACAGCCGGGCGGCCAGCACGACGCCGGCGACGGCCGCGAACAGCCCGGACAGCGCGTAGATGGCGAGCTTCTGCTTGTTCACCCGCAGCCCGGAGAGCCGGGCGGCCTCCTCGTTGCCGCCGATCGCGTACATCGAGCGGCCGATGTAGGTCCGGCCGAGGACGAAGGCCGCGATCAGCCCCATGAGGACCATGACCAGCACCGGCACCGGCAGCCAGCCGCCGAGGGTGTCACCGAGGTGCGAGACCGAGCCAGGGAAGGCGATGGGGGAGCCCGCCGAGATCACCAGCGCCAGACCGCGGGCCACCGACAGCATCGCGAGCGTCGCGATGAACGGCGGCAGCTTGCCGTAGGCGATGAGGAAGCCGTTGACGAGACCGGCCGCGATGCCGGTGGCGACGGCGAGGACGACGGCCAGGAACACCGGCACCCCGTGCGACGTGGCGCTCCACGCCAGCACGGTGGCCGACAGGGCCGCCACCGAGCCGACCGACAGGTCGATGCCGGCCGCGACGATCACGAAGGTCGCGCCGAAGGCGAGGACGGCGGTCACGGCCGCCTGGACGCCGACGTTGAGCAGGTTGTCGGTGGTGAGGAAGTCCCCGGACAGCGCCGACATGGCGATGACGAGAACGATCAGCGCGGTGAGGGCGCCGTTGTCGAGGAGCAGCCGGCGGACGCCGGAGACGCCACCGGCGCCCGTGTTCTTGCTCTTGAGCGTGTCAGTGGCCACGTCCGGCCTCCTTGTCGGTTGTGGTGGTGGGGGTGCCGGGGGTGCTGACGGCGAGTGCCATCACGGAGTCCTGGGTGGCCTCGTCCGCGGTCAGTTCGCCCGCGATCCGCCCCTGGGCCATCACCAGCACCCGGTCGCTCATCCCGAGGACCTCAGGCAGGTCGCTGGAGATCATCAGTACGGCGGCCCCGGCTGCCGTGAGTTCGTTGATCAGCTGGTAGATCTCGACCTTGGCGCCGACGTCGATGCCGCGCGTCGGCTCGTCGAGGATCAGCACCCGGGTGTCGGCGAGCAGCCACTTGCCGATGACGACCTTCTGCTGGTTGCCGCCGGAGAGCGTCCGCACGTGCTGGCCGAGCCCGGCCATCCGCACGCCCAGCTGCCCGGCGATCCGCTCGGCGGCCGCATGCTGCCCCCTGAGGTCGACGATCCCGGCCCGGGTGGCCTTCCGCATCGTCACCAGCCCGAGGTTCTCCTCGACGGAGGCGTCCAGGACCAGCCCCTGCCCCTTGCGGTCCTCGGGGACGAGCCCGATCCCGGCGGACATGGCGGCGTTGACATCGTGCCGCCGCAGCGCCGTACCGGAGACCTTCACGGCCCCCTTGTCGTACGGATCGGCCCCGAACACGGCCCGTACGACCTCCGTACGGCCCGCACCCACCAGGCCCGCGATCCCGACGACCTCCCCGGCGTGCACCTCGAAGCTCACGTCGTGGAAGACCCCGTCGCGGGTCAGCCCCTGGACGGAGAGCAGCGCGGCCCCCGGCTCGGTGCGTTCACGCGGGTACTGCTGCTCGATGGACCGCCCGACCATGAGGCGTACCAGCTCCTCCTGCGGGGTGGTGGCGGGCACCTGGCCCACGCTCTTCCCGTCCCGGATGACGGTGACCCGGTCCCCGAGAGCGGCGATCTCCTCCAGGTGGTGCGTGATGAAGACGATCCCGACGCCGTCGCCCCGCAGCTGCCGCACGATCGTGAAGAGCTTCTCCACCTCCTCCGAGGTGAGGACGGCGGTCGGCTCGTCCATGATCAGCACGCGCGCGTCGAGGCTGAGCGCCTTGGCGATCTCGACCATCTGCAGGCGGGCGATACCGAGTTCACGCACCCGGGCCCGCGGCGAGACGTTCACGCCGACCCGCTTCAGCAGGACCTCGGCGTCGGCCTCCATCCGCTTGCGGTCGATCATCCCGAAGCGGCGCGGCTGCCGGCCCAGGAAGATGTTCTCGGCGACCGTGAGGTCGGGTACGAGGTTGAACTCCTGGTAGATGGTGGCGATCCCGAGCCGCTCGGAGTCCTGCGCACCGTGGATGCGCACCTCCTCGCCACCGGCCAGGATCCGCCCCGCGTCGGGGGTGTAGGCGCCGGAGAGCATCTTGATGAGGGTGCTCTTGCCCGCGCCGTTCTCACCGAGGAGTACGTGCACCTCGCCCCGGCGCAGGTCGAAGTCGACGCCGTCGAGCGCGACCACGCCGGGGAAGGATTTCCGTATGCCCTCGATGCGCAGCAACTCGTCCGGGTTGCTCACGACGTGCTCCTTTGCACAGGGGTCTGGTTCATTCCGGGACGCGCGCCGCAGGAGCGGCGCACGACGAGCCGGGCGGGGAGGGTGACGGACTGCGGAGGCCGCCCCTCGATACGGTCGATCAGTGCGCGGACGGCGGCCCGCCCCAGCTCACCGGTCGGCTGGGCGATCGCCGTGACCGGCGGATCGGTGTGCACGAACCACCGGATGTCGTCGAACGCGGCGAGCGCGATGTCGTCCGGCACCCGCAGGCCACGCGCGCGTACGGCGTCGAGCGCGCCGAGCGCCATCAGGTTGTCGGCGGCGAAGACGACCTCGGGCGGTTCGGGCAGGTCGAGGAACCCCTCGGTGACCCGCCGCCCGCTCTCGGCCTGGAAGTCGCCCTGTCCTGTGTAGGCGTCGGGGAGGGGGATGCCGTACTCGGCGAGCGCCTCCCCGAAGGCCCGCACCCGCTCGCTGCCGGTGGTGGTGGCCGCGGGGCCCGCGATGATCGCGAGCCGCCGGTGCCCCAGCCCGTACAGGTGTGCGACGAGGTCCCGTACGGCGGTCTGCCCGTCCGCCCGGACCACGGGCACGTCGACGCCCGGGATCCACCGGTCGACGAACACCATCGGCGTCCCGCCGCGCGCCGCCTCCAGCATCAGCGGCGAGCCGCCGTCGGTGGGGGAGACGAGCAGCCCGTCGATACGGCGGTCGAGCAGTGTCCGTACGTGATGGTCCTGCAGCTCGGGGCGCTCGTCGGCGTTGCCGATGATCACGCTGTAGCCGTGTGCGCGGGCCTCCTCCTCGACCGAGCGGGCCAGCTCGGTGAAGTACGGGTTGAGTACGTCGCTGATGACCAGGCCGAGGGTGCGGGTCTGGTCGGTGCGCAGGGAACGGGCGACGGCGTTCGGGCGGTAGCCCAGCGTCTCGACGGCGGCCAGCACACGGGTTCGGGCGTCGGCGCTGACCGACGGATGGTCGTTCAGGACACGGGACACCGTGGCGACGGAGACGCCCGCCGCGGCGGCCACGTCCTTGATACTCGCCATCGCCGCTCCACCTCCTCGTGGAACTCATGGAATCGATTACACGCATTGCGTAGAGAGGATTGGAATCGATTACACGAGGTTGAGGCAAGGCCCCGGAGGTGGCCGAAATCCAATCGTGACCGAAGGGTGAACCGGAGAGGCCGGCCCACGTGCGGCCTGACCTGTGGAATTCCGGTCATGACGCGAGGCGAACGACGTGAGGGTGCGCTCCTGCTGTGCGTCGCCCTCATGGAAGGCTCCCTGATCGCCGGCGGGAAGCTCTCCCCGGCCTGGGCGGTCACGGTGCCGGTGCTGTACCTGGGGTTCCTGGCGGTCTACGTGCGGGACCTCGTCCGGCGTCGGCGGGGCCGCTAGGCGGTCGCCGCCACGGCGCCGTCCAGGTGCCTTATGACGGCCGGCACGTCGGCGCTCTCCGTGTGCCGGATCAGCTCCAGGGCCGGCCGGACGATGCCGTCGGGGCGCGCGATCAGCCGGGCGAGCACGGCGGCCCTGGTGTCGAGCCGTTCGACGGTGGCCGCCCGCTCCGCCGCGTTCTGGCCGGCCAGCAGGACGGCGTTGTACCAGGCCTCCGCGCGGGACTCGCGGATGCTGAAGTCGAGGATCTGCTCGTCGGTGCGGCCGCCGACCTTGTCCAGCAGCGACAGCAGGGGCGACAGGGCGTCGACGGAGTCCTGCACCGCCAGCACCACCCGGGCGAGAATGTCGTTGATCAGCAGGAAGTCGTGTCGCAGGTCCTGGATGTCCCCGCCCGGGACGGTCTCCGCGGCGGCCACCGCCAGGTCGAGGTTGATGTGCGCGTTCACGCCCAGGACCAGGTGCTGGACGATGACGGTGTCGGCGTCGTCCAGCAGCCCGAACGTCTCGCGCCAGCAGCGCGGCCCGCTCCGGTCCCGGCGCCAGGCGTCGTACGCGGCGAAGTAGCGGTTGCCGAAGATCGTGTCGAACCGGTCCATGCGGGGACCGTCCTCGAACAGCCCGGCGTGGACGGCGGCGCGGATCTCGACGGTCACCTGCCGGTACAGCGCCGCGAAGTACCCGATCCGGTCACCGCCCCGCTCGGCCTCCCGCACGATCCCGGCGAGCCCGTCCACCACGTCGTCGATGTTCTGTGCCGCCATGCCCAGCTCCCCTTTTCGGCAGACCGCTCCCCAGCCCCGTCCTACCACTGCGCGGCGGCGGGCGGGGCCGAACCCGGAGACGAGACCGGGCGGGGGAACTCACCAGCGGACTGCGGTGAAGTCCACCGGGCGGGGCGCGAGTTCGCGGGTACGGGCCGTCAGGTTCCGTATGCGTGCGGCCATTTCCTCGTGGGGGAGGCGGCGGCGGTCACCGTGTCCCGGCAGTAGCCACTCGAAGCGCAGCCGGTCGGCGGTCCGGGCCAGGGAGGCGGCCAGTTCACGGATGGAGTACCAGGTGACGCTGTCGACCACCTCGACGTCCGCCGTCGTACGCGACCAGTAGAAGCTGTCGCCGCTGAAGCAGTACCGCTCGTCGGCCAGGTAGAGCACGCTGCCCCGGGTGTGCCCGGGGAAGGGGAGGGCGAGGACGCCGTCGGCGATCTCGGCCGGTTCGGTGCCGCGCAGCACCCGGTCGGCGTCCGGCGCGGCGGCGAGGTCGCCCTCGTGGATCCAGAGCCGGGCGCCGAAGCCGTCGGCGTAGCTGCGGCCGTGCGCCGCGTGGTCGCGGTGGGTGAGGAGTACGTCGGTGACGGGCCCCCGCGCCTCGTAGCGGGCGGCGAGCGCCGGACTCCAGCGCGGGGTGTCGATCATCATCGACGTGCCGTCGGGGCGGCGCAGGAGGTAGGAGTTGGCGCCCGCGGTGTGCGGCGAGTTGTGGCCGCACAGCAGCACGGCGCCGGTGTCGGAACCGGGGTCCTCCAGGGGCATCGGGAACGGATCCCGGGCCGGGTCCAGCCGACCGCCCGGTGGCCGGACGGACCGGGTGGGGCAGGCGTGCGCCGCCGCGTGCAACCGTGCCGTCTCCGCCGCGTCGCCCGGCTGGCGCAGTACGGCCGAGCGTCCCGCCACCTCCCCGACGAGCCCCGGGGCCAGCTGCCGTGCCACGTCGCAGTTCGTGCAGCGCTCGTCCACCCGCCAGCCGTCCCCGGCCTGCCCGATCCCCATGACCCCGTCCCCTTCCGTGCCCGTACCGCCGGTCGTCTCAGGGGTATCCCGGGCGGCTGGGAAAGTGGTAGAGGGGCGGGGGCTGGTGCCTGCGGCCGGGGGCTGCTCTGCCGTCGGCGGCTCACATCTCCTTCGGCTTGAACACCGCGAAGGTCGCGCCCTGCGGGTCGGCGACCACGGCCATCCGGCCGGCCATCATCTCGAACGGCGGTGCGAACACGGTGCCGTTGCGTTTGACCAGGGCGTCCACGGTGGAGTCGACGTCGTCGACCGCGAAGTAGGTGAGCCAGTGCGGCGGGACGCCGGGACGGTCGTCGCCGAGCTGGGCGGCGCCGCCCACGGCCCGGCCGCCGACGTTGAGCGACCAGTAGGTCCCGTCGGCGCCCTCCATCGGCTGGATCTCGATCCCGAAGGACTCGCCGTAGAAGCCGGTGGCGCCGGGTACGTCGCTGGTGTTCAGCTCGTTCCAGATCAGCGCGCCCGGCTCGTTGACGATCCCCGCGCCGTGGAAGTCGCCCGGCTGCCACACCCCGAACACGGCGCCCTGCGGATCGGCCGCGATCAGCATCCGGCCGATGTCGCCGACGTCCATCACCGGGGCGATCAGCGTGCCGCCCGCCGAGACGATCGTGTCCTGGGTGGCCTGGGCGTCGGTGCTGGCCAGGTAGGTGGTCCAGACGGTCGGCGGCTCCGGCTGCCCCTCGGGTGCCATGGCCGAGCCGATGCCGGCCACCGGCTTGCCGTGCAGCGTGCAGACCGCGTACCCGCCGAAGTCGGCCCCGCCGACCTCGCCCTGCCAGCCGAACAGGTCACGGTAGAAGTCCAGCGCGGCCTGCTGGTCCTGTGCCATCAGATCGACCCAGCAAGGGGTCCCGGTCGGGTACGGAGTAGTGACTTCGGGCATCTCCAGCTCTCCCTGCGCGTGAAAAAGTTCCCCGCCGCCCACCTTCACCGTCCTGGCCGTTTCTCGCCACCGGAACGGCCGGGGTTTTACGGTCCGCTCACCGGGAGGCGGCCCCCGCCCGCGTCACGTCCCCGGGCTCTGCGGCGGCGTCACGAACTCGGGCTGGTCCAGCAGACGCAGCCAGCTGCCGTCGGGCTGGCGCCTGACGACCTGGGCCCGCGCTCCGGTCCCGTCCTTCGGCGGGGTCGAGGTGAGGGCGATGTCGCCGCTGACCAGCGTCGGCAGCGGCTGTTCCGGCTCGAAGCGAGGGCGGTTGGCGAGCACCTTCTCCCACAGCGCGCGGATCGCCTCCCGCCCCACCGTCCGTTCACCGGGCGGGAAGGCCAGCACCGCGTCCTCTTCGTAGAGCGCGGCCACCCCGGCCGCGTCACCGGCGTTGGACCGCTCGACGAACAGGCGGGTGATGTCCTCGGGCCGCATGGCCTTCTCGTACTCCGTCATGGGATACCTCCTCGGTTCGGACGTCGGCGTCTTCCAGGGTGGTGGGAGGCCATCCAGAAGTCCAACAGATAGATCTTCTATGAACTAGAATTTCCAGTCATGGAGGCGCGGTCGTGGGGGCGCGGTCACGGAGGGGTGGTCATGGAGCTGAGGCAGCTGGAGTACTTCGTCGCGGTCGCCGAGGAGCGGAACTTCACGCGGGCGGCCGAGCGGGTGCGCATCAGCCAGTCCGGGGTCAGCGCGCAGATCCGCCAGCTCGAACGGGAGCTCGGTGCCGAGCTGTTCGACCGGTCGGCCCGCACGGTCACTCTCACCGTCGCGGGGCGGGCCGCGCTCGACTACGCCCGCGCCGCACTCACCGCGGCCGGGGCGGTCGGCCAGGCGGTGGGAGAGGTGACCGACCTGATCCGGGGCCGGCTCACCGTCGGGATGGTCATCGGCTGCACCCTCACCCCGCTGTTCGACGCCCTCGCCGCGTTCCACGAGGCGCATCCCGGCGTGGAGCTCCTGCTCCTCGAGGACGGCTCGGACCGGCTCGTCGACGGTGTGCGCGGCGGGACCGTGGACATGGCGCTCGTCGGGACCGCGAGCGCCACCCCCGAAGGGCTGGACGCGCTGACCGTCATCAGCGAACGGATCGTCGCCGCCGTCCCGGCCGAGCACCCCTTGGCCGGCCGGCCACGTGTCACCCTGCGCGACCTGACGACCCATCCGATCGTGTGCATGCCGACCGGGACCGGCCTGCGCGCGGTGTTCGACCAGGCCTGCGCCGCGCAGGACCTGCGGCCCGCGATCGCGTTGCAGGCCAGTGCCCCGGACGCGATCGCCGACCTCGCCGCGCGCGGGCTCGGCGTGGCCGTCCTCAGCGAGTCGATGGCCGCGAGCCACCGCGACCGGCTCGTCGCCCGTACCGTCGACGACGTCGAGACACCGGCGTTGCTGGCCCTGGTCTGGCGGAGCGCGCACAACCCACCGGTGCGCGAGCTGCTCGCGCACAGCCGACGGGAGTTCACCCGGGCCGGCTTCACCCTGGCCGACGCCGACGCCGATACGAAGTGAGCTGCGGTCACACCGACTTCGGCTGCGGCTGCCAGGCGCCGTCCAGCGGGACGCCGGCCGCCGCCGCGACCCGGTCACGGGACTCCAGCAGGCGGGTCCGCGGTGCCCGCAGGTCCACGTCGGCCTGCACGCCGTCGCGCTTCACGACCCGGCCCGCGATCGGAACCGTGTCGACCGGACCCGGATGACCGGCGGCGACGATTGTGCCGGCCGGGTCGGTGACCGGGAAGACGGTGAGGCCGCCGGTGCGCAGCAGGATCACGTCGGCGTCCTTGCCGGGCGTGCGGCTCACAGCCGTCCGCGACTCCAAGGCCCCGGCCGCCCGTACCCTCACCTTCCCGGTGGGAGCCTTCGCTGGCTTCGTCGAGGGGATCAAGGCTGCGGGGCGGCGACAGGAACCGTGACGCGGAGGGCAGCAGCCTGACGTGCCGTGACGCGCTCGATGACCAGCCCCACCAGGACCGCTGCCGCGAGGAAGAGCGCCTCGGTCACCACGAGGAGGGCCGGCGAGCGGGGGGCCGCCAGGTTCGCCGCCGTGAGCAGCAGCGCGTGCCCGATCCAGGCGGCCCACCACAGATTCACCAGTGTCGTGTCCCGCTTCTCCCACGAGGGGGAGCCGGCGCGCCCGATGTCGAGGACGCAACGGCGCGGGGCGACGAGGTTGACCACCGGTATGAACCACGCGCCGATCGTCCAGCCCGGGCTCGGAACCGCGGCCTCGGGGGACAGTTCCTGGGCGTTGCGCCGGGACCGGGCGAGCCACACGAGGAACAGGACGGTCGTGAGGGTCATCAGATAGACGAAGACCGTGGAGACGAGGCCCGACCTCCGCAGGGACGCGTCCGAGGGGTGCAGATAGTGGTCCCGGAGCGCCACCGCGCGGAACACGTCCGACACGGTCGCCGCGGCGATCGCGGTCTGCGCGGCGCGGGCAAGGCGGTGGGGAGCTGTGCGGGTGGCGCTCGTCATTGGCTTCGGCCTGTCTCGGAGGTGTGTGCGGCGGTGGCGGCCACCGGGGCGGAGCGATCATAGGGTCCGACTGTCGTGCGGGTGTGCGGCTTTCGCCGACGTCGGCATGTGACGAGGCTGTCCGGGGGCGGGGCAATGATCGCTGTCAGACCGCACCGGTACCGTCGGAGCATGGCTCAGCAGACGGGGACCCCCACCGGCGAACGACGGCTCGCCACCGTTGAAGGCGTGCTCGAACGGATCACGTACGCGAACGAGGAGAACGGGTACACGGTCGCCCGCGTCGACACCGGCAGGGGCGCCGGTGATCTCCTCACGGTCGTCGGCGCGCTGCTCGGCGCCCAGGTGGGGGAGTCGCTGCGGATGGAGGGGCGGTGGGGTTCGCACCCGCAGTACGGGAAGCAGTTCACCGTCGAGAACTACACGACCGTGCTGCCGGCCACCGTGCAGGGGATACGGCGTTATCTGGGGTCGGGGCTGGTCAAGGGCATCGGGCCGGTGTTCGCCGACCGGATCACCCAGCACTTCGGGGTGGACACCCTGCGGATCATCGAGGAGGAGCCGAAGCGGCTCGTCGAGGTGCCGGGGCTCGGGCCGAAGCGGACGAAGAAGATCGCCGACGCCTGGGAGGAGCAGAAGGCGATCAAGGAGGTCATGCTCTTCCTCCAGACCGTCGAGGTGTCGACGTCGATCGCCGTGCGGATCTACAAGAAGTACGGGGACGCCTCGATCTCCGTCGTGAAGAACCAGCCGTACCGGCTCGCGGCGGACGTCTGGGGCATCGGGTTCCTGACCGCCGACAAGATCGCCCAGTCGGTCGGGATTCCGCACGACAGCCCGGAGCGGGTCAAGGCCGGGCTGCAGTACGCCCTGTCCCAGTCCGCCGACCAGGGGCACTGCTACCTCCCCGAGGAGCGGCTCATCGCGGACGCCGTGAAACTCCTCCAGGTCGACACCGGCCTCGTCATCGAGTGCCTCGCCGAGCTGGCGGCGCCGCCCGAGGACGGGGAGGACCCGGGCGTCGTACGGGAGAAGCTCCCCGGCCCGGCCCCGGACGCCGAACCCGTCACCGCTGTCTACCTCGTCCCCTTCCACCGGGCCGAAGTCGCCCTCGCCGCCCAGCTGCTGCGCCTGCTGCGCACCGACGACGACCGGATGCCGTCGTTCCACGACGTCGTCTGGGACAAGGCGCTCGCCTGGCTGAAGGACCGCACCGGCGTCGACCTCGCCGCCGAGCAGGAGGCGGCCGTCAGGCTGGCGCTGACGGAGAAGGTCGCGGTGCTGACCGGCGGGCCCGGCTGCGGCAAGTCGTTCACCGTCAGGTCGATCGTGGAGCTGGCGCGGGCGAAGAAGGCGAAGGTGGTGCTCGCCGCACCCACCGGGCGGGCGGCCAAGCGGCTCGCCGAGCTGACCGGGGCCGAGGCGTCGACCGTGCACCGGCTCCTGGAGCTGAAGCCCGGCGGGGACGCGGCCTACGACCGGGACCGGCCGCTCGACGCCGACCTGGTGGTGGTGGACGAGGCGTCGATGCTCGACCTGCTCCTCGCCAACAAGCTGGTCAAGGCCGTGCCGCCCGGGGCGCACCTCCTCTTCGTGGGGGACGTGGACCAGTTGCCCAGCGTCGGGGCCGGGGAGGTGCTGCGGGACCTGCTCGCCGACGGCGGCCCGATCCCCGCCGTCCGGCTCACCCGGGTCTTCCGGCAGGCCCAGCAGTCCGGCGTGGTGACCAACGCGCACCGGATCAACGCGGGACAGCACCCCGTCACCGACGGCATGCAGGACTTCTTCCTCTTCGTGGAGGACGAGACGGAGGAGGCGGGCAAGCTCGCCGTGGACGTCGCCGCCCGGCGGATTCCGGCCAGGTTCGGGCTCGACCCGCGGCGGGACGTGCAGGTGCTCGCGCCCATGCACCGCGGCCCGGCCGGCGCCGGCGTGCTCAACGGACTGCTCCAGCAGGTCATCACCCCGGCCCGGCCCGAGCTGCCCGAAAAGCGGTTCGGCGGGCGGGTGTTCCGGGTCGGCGACAAGGTCACCCAGATCCGCAACAACTACGAGAAGGGCGAGAACGGCGTCTTCAACGGCACCGTGGGCGTGGTCACCTCGCTCGACCCGGTCGACCAGCGCCTCACCGTGCTGACCGACGAGGACGAGGAGGTGCCGTACGAGTTCGACGAACTGGACGAACTGGCCCATGCCTACGCCGTGACCATTCACCGTTCGCAGGGGAGTGAATATCCGGCGGTGGTGATCCCGGTCACCACCGGTGCCTGGATGATGCTGCAGCGGAACCTGCTCTACACGGCGGTCACCCGGGCCAGGAAGCTGGTCGTCCTCGTCGGTTCGCGCAAGGCGATCGGGCAGGCGGTACGGACGGTGTCCGCAGGTCGGCGCTGTACGGCGCTGGACTTCCGGCTCGGCCGGAGCGATCTCCGGAAAAATGATCGATCAAATGAGTCGTGAAGGTCACAGAGCCCTTCCACATAGAGAGACAAGGGGGCAGGATGAGCAGGTTGGCGGCACTGAGTGCCGCCAATGGGCCCAACGGTCGACCCCGAGTGCACTCTCCTGAGCCAAATGGGGGATGGTAGAGACAGTCAGGGCACCTCGAAGATGAGGCACTACGTCGGTGAGGGAAGACGTGAGCGACAACTCTGTAGTACTGCGGTACGGCGACGGCGAGTACACCTACCCGGTGGTCGACAGCACCGTCGGCGACAAGGGCTTCGACATCGGGAAGCTCCGCGCCCAGACCGGTCTCGTGACCCTGGACAGCGGCTACGGCAACACCGCTGCCTATAAATCCGCCATCACCTACCTCGACGGCGAGGCGGGCATCCTCCGCTACCGCGGCTACCCGATCGAGCAGCTGGCGGAGCGCTCCACCTTCCTGGAGGTGGCGTACCTGCTGATCAACGGTGAGCTGCCGACCGTGGACGAGCTCACGACGTTCAAGAACGAGATCACGCGGCACACGCTGCTGCACGAGGACGTCAAGAACTTCTACCGGGGCTTCCCGCGTGACGCCCACCCGATGGCGATGCTGTCCTCGGTGGTCTCCGCGCTGTCCACGTTCTACCAGGACAGCCACAACCCGTTCGACGCGCAGCAGCGCGATCTCTCCACCATCCGGCTGCTCGCGAAGCTTCCGACGATCGCCGCGTACGCGTACAAGAAGTCGGTCGGCCACCCGTTCGTCTACCCGCGCAACGACCTCTCCTACGTGGAGAACTTCCTGCGCATGACGTTCTCGGTGCCGGCGCAGGACTACGAGCTCGACCCGGTCGTCGTCTCGGCCCTCGACAAGCTCCTGATCCTGCACGCGGACCACGAGCAGAACTGTTCGACCTCGACGGTCCGCCTGGTGGGCTCGTCGCAGGCGAACATGTTCGCGTCGATCTCCGCGGGCATCTCCGCCCTCTGGGGGCCCCTGCACGGCGGCGCCAACCAGTCCGTCCTGGAGATGCTGGAGGGCATCCAGGCCAACGGCGGCGACGTCGACTCCTTCATCCGCAAGGTGAAGAACAAGGAGGACGGCGTCCGCCTGATGGGCTTCGGCCACCGGGTGTACAAGTCCTTCGACCCGCGCGCGAAGATCATCAAGGCCGCGGCGCACGACGTCCTCTCGGCCCTCGGCAAGTCCGACGAGCTGCTGGACATCGCGCTGAAGCTGGAGGAGCACGCGCTCTCCGACGACTACTTCGTCTCGCGCAACCTCTACCCGAACGTCGACTTCTACACCGGCCTGATCTACCGCGCCATGGGCTTCCCGACCGAGATGTTCACGGTCCTGTTCGCCCTCGGCCGGCTGCCCGGCTGGATCGCCCAGTGGCAGGAAATGATCAAGGAGCCCGGCTCCCGCATCGGCCGCCCGCGCCAGATCTACACGGGCGTCGTCGAGCGCGACTTCGTGCCGGTCGAGGAGCGCTGACGCGCTAGCGGCCGTACCGGCACAGCAGAAGGCGCCCTGGAGCGCCGGTCCCCCCACGGGCCGGCGACCAGGGCGCCTTCCCGTGTCCCGGTGCGGATTCCCCCCACGGGATCCGGCCGGGCGTCGGTACGGCAGCGCCTGAATCGCTGCTTTGAGCACAGCGAGCAGAGCTCGCCGTACTCCTACGTCCAGTGATGCGGTGCGATCTGCCGGGACCCGTACGGCACGGGAGGGCCGCTCAAAGCTTCCCGTCGTACGTGCCCCGGCAACGCATCTCTGAGGAAGTCCCCCAAGACATCCCCAGATGCCAGGTCAGCGCCCCCCAAGACGCATCTCTGACATCGCCAACTTAGACCTTCGAACCCCTTCGATGGTTACGTTCACATCACTGTGATCTGCGTCTCTTGCATCTGTCCGATAGATGCGCAAGAGCCCCGATATGGCGATCGGAGCTCAAGCGTAAGGATGATGCGCGAGCCTTGTGAAGAGCTTATGTGAGGTGCGCGTTGGACTCTAGGGGGACTCATACATCCACTGGGCCGAACCGCCGGTAACTTTCAGCGGAAGGTGCGCAGCCGCAGGCTGTTGGTCACCACGAAGACCGACGAGAAGGCCATCGCGGCCCCCGCGATCATGGGGTTGAGGAGACCGGCGGCGGCCAGCGGGAGCGCGGCCACGTTGTAGCCGAAGGCCCACACGAGGTTGCCCTTGATGGTGGCGAGGGTCCGCCGGGACAGCCGGATCGCGTCCGCCGCCACCCGCAGGTCCCCGCGCACCAGGGTCAGGTCGCCGGCCTCGATCGCCGCGTCCGTCCCGGTGCCCATGGCCAGCCCCAGATCGGCGGTGGCCAGCGCCGCCGCGTCGTTGACGCCGTCGCCGACCATGGCGACCGTCCGCCCCTCGCGCTGCAGCCGCCGTACGACGTCCACCTTCTCCTCGGGCAGCACCTCGGCGACGACCTCGGTGATCCCGACCGCCTTCGCGACCGATTCGGCCACCGCCCGGTTGTCCCCGGTCAGCAGCACCGGCGTCAGCCCTAGCGCACGCAGCTCCCGAACCGCCTCGGCGCTGGTGTCCTTGACCGCGTCGGCGACCGCGAGGACACCCCGGGCCTGTCCGTCCCAGCCGGCCAGGACGGCGGTACGGCCCGCCCGCTCGGCCCGGGAGCGGGCCAGGGCCAACTCCTCGGGGACGGTGTCGAAGAGGCGCCCCACGGCCACCTCGCGGCCCTCGACACGGCCTCGTACGCCCCGTCCGGGGACGTTCGCGAAGTCCTCGACGGCGGGCAGCGTGCCGACCTTCTCCTCGGCCCCCGCCGCGATCGCCCGGGCGACCGGGTGCTCGGAGGCGTGTTCGAGGGCGCCCGCGAGCCGCAGCACCTCGTCCTCGTCGGCGCCCTGGACGGCGTACACCTCCTGGAGGCTCATCCGCCCGGTGGTCACCGTCCCGGTCTTGTCGAGCACGACGGTGTCGACCCGGCGCGTGGACTCCAGGACCTCCGGGCCCTTGATGAGGATGCCCAGCTGGGCGCCCCGCCCGGTGCCGACCATCAGCGCGGTCGGCGTGGCCAGGCCCAGGGCGCACGGGCAGGCGATGATCAGGACGGCGACGGCGGCCGTGAACGCGGCGGCCGTGTCCCCGGTGACGCCCAGCCAGACCCCGAAGGTGCCGAGCGCGATCAGGATGACGACGGGGACGAAGACGGCGGAGATCCGGTCGGCCAGGCGCTGCACCTCTGCCTTGCCGTTCTGCGCGTCCTCCACCAGTCGCGCCATCCGCGCGAGCTGCGTGTCGGCGCCGACCCGGGTGGCCGCGACGACCAGCCGCCCGCCCGCGTTGACGGTCGCGCCCGTGACGGCGTCGCCGACGGTCACGTCCACCGGCACGGACTCGCCGGTCAGCATCGACGCGTCCACCGCGGACGCCCCCTCGACCACGGTCCCGTCGGTGGCGACCTTCTCCCCGGGCCGTACGACGAACCGGTCGCCGACCGCGAGCGACGCCACCGGGACCCGCACCTCGCGCCCGTCCCGCAGCACCGCCACGTCCCGGGCGCCCAGCTCCAGCAGCGCCCGCAGGGCCGCGCCCGCGCGTCGCTTGGAGCGTGCCTCCAGGTAGCGGCCGAGCAGGATCAGCGCGACCACCCCGGAGGCCACCTCCAGGTAGATCGTGGACGCGCCGTCCATCCGGGAGACGGTGAACCGGAACTCGTCGTGCATGCCCGGCATGCCCGCGTCGCCGAAGAACAGTGCCCACAGCGACCAGCCGAACGCGGCCAGCGTGCCGACCGAGACCAGGGTGTCCATGGTGGCGGCGCCGTGCCGGGCGTTGGTCCAGGCGGCCCGGTGGAACTGCGCCCCGCCCCAGACGACCACCGGGGCGGCGAGCGTCAGCGACAGCCACTGCCAGTTGTCGAACTGCAGCGCCGGGACCATCGCGAGCAGCACGACCGGGGCCGCGAGCAGGGCGGAGACCAGGAGGCGGTGGCGCAGGGCGGCGAGCTCGGGATCCCGCTCCGGCCCGGCCTCCGGCGCCGGCTCCGGCTCCGGGGGCGCGGGTTCCTCGGCGGTGTAACCCGTCTTCACGACCGTGGCGATCAGGTCGGCGACCTGAACCCCCTGGGGGTATGTGACCTTCGCCTTCTCGGTCGCGTAGTTCACGGTCGCGGTGACGCCGTCCATGCGGTTGAGCTTCTTCTCGACCCGGGCGGCACAGGAGGCGCAGGTCATGCCGCCGATGAGCAGCTCGACCTCGGACTCGCCCTCGGCCGGGCGCGGCAGGGCTATCGGTGTCTGCGCGGTGGTGCTGGTGGTGGTGCTGGTCGTCATGTCCGGACTCCAGACAACGGACCGGACCGCGCGGAGCCAGTATCAGCTGGTCGGCACGGCCCGGCGGAGAGATACGTTTCCGTCGTACGTACTGCTCGTGGTGCGTGTCGGTGCGTGTGACCGGGCCCTCAGACGCGGCCGGCGAGCTCGAAGCCCGCCTCGTCGACGGCGGCGCGGACCGCCTCCTCGTCGAGCGGGGCGGCGGAGACGACCGTGACCTCGCCGCTGGCCGCGACGGCCGTCACCGAGCTGACGCCGGGCAGTCCGGAGATCTCTGCGGAGACGGAACCCTCACAGTGTCCGCAGCTCATGCCGGTCACCTTGTAGACGGCGGTCACGGAGCCCGGGGTGTCGGTCTGGGCGGTCATGTCGTTCTCCTCGTCGAGGCGGGTGGGGCCGATGGGGCCCACGAGGGAACCCCACTTTCGTCAGACTATACCCCTAGGGGGTATTTCTCCAAGAGGGATCGCGGCGCGCCAGCGAGACCACCCAGGCGACTCCGAGCAGTGAGACGAGTACCAGCAGGCCGACCGAGAACACCGAGAAGAGGTGCTCCTGTGCCGCGCTGGGACGGGGGATGTACCCCTCGGCGAACATCTGAGGCTCCATCCCGGTACCCACCAGATGCGCCACCAGCCAGATCGCGAGGCCGTGCGTGGAGTCCCACAGGGCGTGCAGCAGGGCGACCCCGAGGTACCCGGCGACGACGGGCGCGGTGACGCGGAAGCGGCCGCTCAGGCGGCGGAAGGAGAGCAGGAGGCCGCCGGCGACCGCCGTCCACAGGCCGTGCCCGAAGGGGGCCACCACCCCGCGCAGGATCTCCGTCTCGATCAGCGCGCGCAGGTCGACGCCCTCGGTGGAGACGGCCGCGTCGAACGCGTACCCGGCGCTCTCCAGGGCCGCGAAGCCGAAGCCGACCGCGGCGCCGAGCACCAGCCCGGCCCGCATGCCGCGGATCCCGGGCAGCCGGCGCAGCACGAACACCAGCGCGCCGAGCTTCACCGCCTCCTCGATCAGGCCGACGCAGACGAACATCCCCCAGGAGGGACGGACCAGGTAGGACTCCACCACCGAGGTGCCCAGCAGCCCCAGCGTGCCGCCGGTCAGGAAGCAGCCGAGGATCGCGCTGACCCCGAGGTCGCGGCCGTGCCGCTCGTACGCCCACAGCACGAAGACGACCGGGACGAGAAAGCTGCCGAGCAGGATCAGCGTCGGCAGCGGGGTGGTGTCCTTCGTCGTGTACGTGACCACCGCGGTCAGCACCCACAGGGCGAGCCCGCCGCCGAGGCAGCGCCGCCACAGGCCGGCGCGGATCCGGGGGTACGGCGGTGGCGGCTGCTGCGGACCTGGGATCCGGGCCTGCGGGCGGCCGGGCGGCGGAGAGTGGGTCACGGCGGGTCCCCCTTGTGCTCCTGCGGGTGCGGGTGGCGCTCGACGGCTCGGGATCGGCTCGGCGTCGGCGCGGGATCCGCGCGAGACCGGTGCGATTTACCCGCACTTTAGGCAGATGTGCCGTGTGTCGCAGTCTGGGGGGTTCGAGGGGGTGGTGGTCCGGTGTCGGGGGTGGCCGGCGGGTCAGTCGACGGGGCGGCCGAGGCGGTCGCCGACCAGGGGTTCCAGGTAGCGGGTGAGCACGTCCTTGATCTCCTGGATGTACGCCTGGCGCTCGGCGCCCTCGTGGCTGAGCACCAGCTCCAGCCCCGCTTTGTAGATACCGAGGCTGACGTGTGCCGCGCGCGTGACGCGAGTCCTGTCGGCGTCCGGCGGGAGGAGCGAGGCGAGCAGGCCCTCGACGCGGCCGAGCAGGTTGGTGTGCAGCGCGTCGTGGGCCTCGGTGATCCCGCCGGGCACGTCGGGGCCGTGCATCAGCGCGAAGAACACGGGGTGCTCGGTGTTGAAGGCGGTGAGGCGGTCCACGGTGGCGCCGACCGCGTCCGTCAGCGAGGTGCCGGGGTCGATCGGCGCGAGCGCCTCGCCGTAGGTGTCCCGCAGGTCGTGCATGAGCCGTTCGCCCAGCTCGACCGCGATCGCCTCCTTGTTCGGGAAGAACTGGTAGAGCGTGCCGGGGGAGACGCCCGCCTCCCGGGCGATGGCGTTGGTGCTGGCGGCGGTGTAGCCCGAGGTGCAGAAGACCGAGGCGGCGGCTTCGAGCAGCTGCTGGATGCGCCGCTCGCCGCGGGCCTGCCGCCGGCGCGGCTGCTCCTTGGCCGTGGCCGTGCCGTCGGGGCCGCGCGGACCGTCGGGCTGCTCTGGCATGTCGGGCTTGTCGGGCACGCGTTATCCCCAGCTCTTCGAACGCGATTGACAAACGCGAGCGGTCGCTCGCATTCTTGTAAACGCGAGCGTCGACTCGTGTTTGCCAGTCTAAAAGGCAATGGCCGACCCATGCTGCCCTGTGCACGAAGCTGATGCGTACCGGCAGGCAGTGGTCAGGGTGAAGGGGACACCGCAGGATGACCGAAGTCAACAAGCCCTCGGCGGCCGGGACCGGGGCCCGCCCGGGGGGCTGGACCAGGTTCGTGACCGCCCGCCCACGGCTCTCGCTGCTGCTCGCCCTGGTGATCACCGCGCTCGCCGTGCTGGCCGGCAGCGGGGTCGCCGACCGGCTGGGCAGCGGCGGCTGGGAGGACCCGGCCGCGGAGTCGACGTACGCGACGAAGGCGCTGGAGCGCGAGTTCCCGGGCTCCCAGCCCAACCTGCTCCTCCTGGTGGACGCGCGGGGCGGCTCGGTGGACAGCCCTGCGGTGTCCGCCGAGGCAAAGGCCCTCGTCACCCGGCTGTCCGGCGAGAAGGGCGTCATAGGCGTCGGCTCGTACTGGCAGACCAAGTCGCCGTCCCTGCGCGCCGAGGACGGACACGAGGGCCTGATCGCGGCCCGCATCACCGGTGACGAGAAGGCGGCCGCCGACACCCTGGACCGCCTCGCCCCGCACTACCGGGGCGCGCACGGACCGGTGACCGTCAAGGTCGGCGGCATGGTGGCGGTCCGCAGCGACATGCAGACGATCATCAAGGAGGACCTGGCCCGGGCGGAGCTGATCGCCCTGCCCATCACCCTGATCCTGCTGGTGATGGTGTTCGGCAGCGCGATCGCGGCCCTCCTCCCGCTGGGCATCGGCATCGTCGCCATCCTCGGCACGAACGCGGTGCTGCGCGGCATCACGTCCTTCACGGACGTCTCGGTCTTCGCGATGAACCTGACCACGGCGCTCGGCCTGGGCCTCGCCATCGACTACGCGCTCTTCATCGTCCGCCGCTTCCGCGAGGAACTGGCCACGGGCGCCGACCCGCTGACAGCGGTCGGCACCACCCTGCGCACCGCGGGCCGCACCGTGCTGTTCTCGGCCCTGACGGTGGCCGTCTCGCTGGCGGCGATGCTCGTCTTTCCCCAGTACTTCCTCCGCTCGTTCGCCTACGCCGGCATAGCGGTGGTCCTGCTGGCCGCGGCGGCCGCCCTGATCCTGCTCCCGGCCGCGCTGATCCTGCTGGGCGACCGGGTCAACGCGCTGGACCTGCGCCGGCTGTTCCGCCGGGGCCGGGAAGCCCGGCCCTCCGGCGCCGAGGGCACGGCCTGGGCCCACGCCGCGACCCTGGTCATGCGCCGCGCCCCGCTCTTCGCCGTCGCCACCACGGCTTTCCTGATCGTCCTCGGACTGCCGTTCCTGGGCGTGAAGTTCGGCACCGCAGACGACCGTCAGCTCCCGGCCGGCGCCGAGTCCCACGTCGTCCAGCAGCACATCCGGGACGGCTTCCCCGGCAATCCCGGCGGCGACCTCGAGGTCCTGGCCGAGGGCGGGGCGACCAGGGCGCAGTACGCGGCGTACCAGGAGCGGGTGGCGGCCCTGCCGGAGGTGGCCGGGGTGGCCGGACCCCTGGTCGAGGGCGACGCGGCGTACTTCACGGTGCAGCCGAAGGGCGAGTCGGTGGACGACGGCGCCCAGCGCCTGGTGGGCGAACTGCGCGCGCTGAACACCCCGTTCGACACGAAGGTGACGGGCACGGCCGCGGTCCTGGTCGACTCCAAGCACGCCATCGGGGAGCGCCTGCCCTGGGCGGCGGCGATCATAGCGATCGTCACCCTGCTGCTGGTCTTCCTTCTCACCGGCAGCGTCCTCATCCCCGTACAGGCGGTCCTGCTCAACGCGCTCAGCCTCACGGCGATGTTCGGCGCGGTGGTCTGGGTCTTCCAGGACGGTCACCTCTCGAACCTGCTCGGCTTCACCAGCCCCGGCTCGATCGAGACCACGCTCCCGGTCCTGATGTTCTGCGTGGCCTTCGGCCTCTCGATGGACTACGGGGTGTTCCTGCTCTCCCGCATCAAGGAGGAGTACGACAGGACGGGCGACCACGAGCGGGCGGTCCGGCTCGGCCTGCAGCGCACCGGAGGCCTGATCACCGCGGCGGCGGTCATCCTCGCGGTGGTGATGGTGGCGATCGGCACCTCCCGCGTCACCAACACCAAGATGCTCGGCCTCGGCATCGCCCTGGCGGTCCTGATGGACGCCATGGTCGTCCGCAGCCTCCTGGTCCCGGCCATCATGCGCCTCACCGGCAAGGCCACTTGGTGGGCCCCGGCCCCCCTGCGCCGCTTCCACGACCGGTTCGGGTTGAGCGAGGGCGAGCAGCGGACGCCCCACTCGGCCGCGCCTGAACCCGCCGCGCCCCACCCTGCCGCGGCCCCGGCCAGACGCGCCTGAACCGTCCGCGCCCCATTCGGCCGCGGCGTCGGCCAGACGCGCCTGAGCTGGCCGCGCCCCATTCGGCCGCGGCGCGGGCCAGACGCGCCTGAACCGGCCGCGCTCCATTCGGCCGCGGCCCTGGTCGACATGCCTGACCTGGCCGCGCCCCAAAGGGGCGCGGGGAACTGCGCGACCAGCCACGACGGCGCCGCAGTCGGCATCCGGCATCCGCATCTGGCATCCGCATCCGGCATCCGGCCTCCGCACTCGGCCTCCGCACTCGGCAAAAGGCGAACAGCAACCGGCACACCACGGCCCCCCAGCGAAGCGCTTACCCTTCGCGCAGCCCCCGAAAGGAGCACGCGCGATGCGAGCCGTCGTCTTCGACCACTACGCCACCCCCGCCGAGGTACGGGACGTCCCCGACCCCCGCCCGGCCCCCCACGGCGTGGTCGTCCGCGTGGAGGCCACCGGCCTCTGCCGGAGCGACTGGCACGGCTGGCGGGGCCACGACCCGGACATCACCCTCCCGCACGTCCCCGGCCACGAGCTGGCCGGGGTCGTCGAGGAGACCGGCGCCGGGGTGACCGCCTGGCGCCCCGGCGACCGGGTCACCGTCCCCTTCGTCTGTGCCTGCGGCAGCTGCCCGTCCTGCGCGGCCGGCGACCAGCAGGTCTGCGAGCGCCAGACCCAGCCCGGCTTCACGCACTGGGGCTCCTTCGCCCAGTACGTGGCGCTGGACCACGCCGACGTGAACCTGGTGGCGATCCCGGACGACATGTCGTACGCCACCGCCGCCTCCCTGGGCTGCCGCTTCGCCACCGCCTTCCGCGCGGTGGTCCAGCAGGGTCGGGTCGCGGCGGGGGAGTGGGTGGCGGTGTACGGCTGCGGGGGCGTGGGCCTGTCGGCGGTGATGATCGCGGCCGCGTCGGGGGCGCGGGTGGCGGCGGTCGACGTGTCGCCCCAAGCCCTGGACCTGGCACGGAAGTTCGGCGCGGCCCACGGTGTGAACGCGTCGGAGACGGCGGACCCCGCGGCGGCGGTCCGTGACCTGACCTCCGGCGGTGCCCACCTCTCCCTGGACGCCCTCGGCTCACCCGCCACCTCGGCCGCCTCGGTCAACTCCCTGCGCCGGCGCGGCCGCCACGTCCAGGTGGGCCTGCTGCCGTCCCCGGACGGCACCACCCCCATGCCGATGGCCCGCGCGATCGCCCTGGAGCTGGAGCTCCTCGGCAGCCACGGCATGGCGGCCCACACCTACCCCGCCATGCTCGAACTGGTCCGCGCCGGCACCCTCCGCCCCGACCTCCTCGTCACCTCGACGATCACCCTGGACGCGGCCCCGGCGGCCCTGGCGGCGATGGACGGGGCGCCGGCGGCCGGGGTGACGGTCGTCGAGCCCTGGGCCTGACCCGGCCGCACCCCGCCTCAGAGGTCTCTGCGCCCCCGGTTGCCCGGCCGGGAGGCGACCCAGGCACGGACCGTGTCGGCGTACCAGTAGGGCTTGCCGCCCTCGACGTGGTCGGGCGGCGGGAGCAGCCCGTGCTTGCGGTAGGAGCGGACGGTGTCCGGCTGCACCCGGATGTGCGCCGCGATCTCCTTGTAGGACCAGAGCCGTCGGTCGGTCATGAGATGCACCTCCCTGCGCGCACCGCGGGGGCGACCGGAGGCGGTCGTCGGGGGAACCGGGCGCTGCGCTGGCGATCACAAAGCCTGTGCCCGGTGAACGACGGAGAGTGACTGTGCGCAAGCGCCTGTGGGCCGGGTGTGACCGAGAGCCCGCGTACGCGTGACATGTGTGACACAAGGGGGGAGTTTGTGACACACCCGGGGCACAGGCGCGTGCCCGGCCACCGGCGGGGCGCGTTGACAACCGGGGCGGCCGTGAGGCGCCCCACGAGAGCGCGGAGAACCGCGTGATCGGCCACACCCGGCCCGCGCCCGCGCACCCATGGCTCCCGCCACCTCCGTAGGCGCCTCGGCCCCACCCCCTTCTCGTCAGAATGTCCGGACAAACCATTGACACGACCTCCTCTCCCGGACTACAAACCACGGGAGAGCAATGACGAAGGGAAGCCGATGGCGTACGACCTGATCACCATGGGGCGGATCGGGGTGGACCTCTATCCGCTCCAGACCGGAGTACCGCTCGCCCAGGTGTCGTCCTTCGGCAAGTTCCTCGGCGGATCGGCGACGAACGTCGCCGTCGCGGCCGCCCGCCTCGGGCGCAGCACCGCCGTCATCACCCGCACCGGCGACGACGCCTTCGGCGCCTACCTGCACGAGGCCCTCCAGGGCTTCGGCGTGGACGACCGCTGGGTCACCCCGGTCCCCGGCCTGAACACCCCGGTCACGTTCTGCGAGATCTTCCCGCCGGACGACTTCCCGCTGTACTTCTACCGGCAGCCCAAGGCCCCGGACCTGGAGATCGACGCCCACGAGCTGGACCTGGACGCCGTCCGTGCGGCCCGCATCTTCTGGATCACCGGCACCGGCCTGAGCGAGGAGCCCAGCCGCACGGCGACCCTCGCGGCCCTCGCCCACCGGGCCAAGGCCGGCACGACCGTGTTCGACCTCGACTGGCGCCCGATGTTCTGGCGGGACCCGGACGCCGCCCGCCCGTTCTACGCGGAGGCGCTCAAGCACACCACCGTCGCCGTCGGCAACCTCGACGAGGTGGAGGTCGCGACCGGAGTGCGCGAGCCGCAGGCCGCCGCCCAGGCCCTCCTCGACGCCGGAGTCGAGATCGCCGTCGTCAAGCAGGGCCCCAAGGGCGTCCTCGCCGTCAGCCGCGACGGCGACGCCGCCGAGGTCCCGCCGCTGCCCGTCAACGTCCTGAACGGCCTCGGCGCCGGCGACGCCTTCGGCGGCTCCCTCTGCCACGGCCTCCTCGAAGGCTGGGACCTGGAGAAGACCATGCGCCACGCCAACGCGGCCGGTGCCATCGTCGCCTCCCGCCTGGAGTGCTCCTCCGCGATGCCGACCGGCGACGAGATCGACGCCGCGCTCGCCGCCGGAGCGGTGCTGTGAGGGCCGGCCGCGTCGCGGGCGCGCACCACGAGGGCGGCGCCGGCGCTCCCGCCCCGCAGATGAAGGTGGACATCTCCGCCCTCGTCCACACCCGCACCCACCACCCCGAGGCGATCGCCGAGGCGGCCGCCCGGCGCTCCCGCCGTCCGCTCCTCAACGAGGACGGCAAGCTGATGATCGTCGCCGCCGACCACCCGGCCCGCGGCGCCCTCGGCGTGGGCGGCGACAAGCTCGCCATGGCCAACCGGGCCGAACTGCTGGAGCGCCTCTGCCTGGCGCTGTCCCGCCCCGGCGTCGACGGCGTCCTCGGCACCGCCGACATCCTGGACGACCTGCTGCTGCTCGGTGCCCTCGACGGCAAGGTCGTCATGGGCTCGATGAACCGCGGTGGACTGCAGGGCGCCTCCTTCGAGCTCGACGACCGCTTCACCGGCCACCGCGCCGAGGACATACAGCGCCTCGGGTTCGACGCCGGCAAGCTGCTCCTGCGTATCGACTACGACGACCCGGGCTCGCTGACCACCCTGGAGTCCACGGCCCGGGCCGTCGACGACATGGCCGCGCGCCGGCTGCCGGTCTTCGTGGAGCCGTTCATCAGCCGCCGCACCCCCGAGGGCAAGGTCAGGAACGACCTGTCCGCGGAGGCGGTCACCAGGTCCATCGCCATCGCCTCTGGCCTCGGCGGGAGTTCGGCCTACACCTGGCTGAAGCTGCCGGTCACCGAGAACCCCGACGACATGGCCCGGGTCATGGAGACGTCCACCCTCCCCGCCGTGCTGCTCGGCGGCGAGGTCGGGGACGACCAGGACGGCGCCTACGAGAAGTGGCGCAGCGCCCTGCAACTCCCCACCGTGCGCGGCCTGGTGGTCGGCCGTTCGCTGCTGTACCCGGCGGACGGCGACGTGGCCGCCGCCGTGGACACCGCCGTCGGACTCCTGTGAGGGCGAGAAGATGACGACCAACGAGCTGCATCTCACCAAGGGTTCGACCGCGAACGCCCAGTACGCGCTCGACATCGACCCCAAGCGGGCCGGCTGGGCGCACAGCAGCCTGCGGATCGTCGAACTGCCCCCTGGCGGAACGCATTTGTTCACCACCGGGGACAGCGAGTGGATCGTGCTTCCGCTGCAGGGCGGTTGTACGGTGCAAACAGAGGGAAACGAGTTCCAGATCCTGGGCCGGGAGAGCGTGTTCAGCGGAGTCTCCGACTTCGTGTACGTGCCCCGGGACGCCCAGGTCCAGATCGCCTCCGGCGCGGGAGGCCGCTTCGCCCTGGCAGGAGCGAAGTGCGAGCGACGACTCCCCGCCCGCTACGGCCCCGCGCCGGAGGTTCCCGTCGAAGACCGCGGCAGCGGCACCGCCGCCCGGCAGGTGCGCAACTTCGCCTCCGCGGACGCGTTCGACTGCGACAAGCTGATCGCCGTGGAGGTCGTCACCCCGGGCGGCAACTGGTCCTCGTATCCGTCGCACAAGCACGACGAGTACCGGCCCGGCGAGGAGTCGGAGCTGGAGGAGATCTACTACTTCGAGATCGACGGCGCGAACGGATTCGGGTATCAGCGCGTATTCCCCTCCCGTGAGGGCGGTACGGACGTCCTCGCCGAGGTCCGCTCCGGCGACGCCGTGCTCGTTCCCGACGGATGGCACGGCCCGTCGATCGCGCAGCCCGGGCACGACATGTACTACCTGAACGTCATGGCGGGGCCCGGTGCGACGCGGGAGTGGCGGATCTGCTTCCACCCGGACCACACGGAGGGTTACCGATGACGATTCGGTTGACCGTCGCGCAAGCGCTTGTCCGCTTCCTCGCCGTCCAGTTCACCGAGCGGGACGGCGAGCGCCGCCGCCTGATCGGCGCCACCTGGGGCATCTTCGGCCACGGCAACGTGGCCGGCCTCGGCCAGGCGCTCCTGGAGCACCGGGACGAGATGCCGTACCACCAGGGCCGCAACGAACAGGCCATGGTGCACGCGGCGGTCGGCTACGCGCGTCAATCGAACCGTCTCGCCACGCACGCCGTGACGACGTCCATCGGGCCGGGCGCCACCAACCTGGTCACCGGTGCCGCCCTCGCCACCGTCAACCACCTCCCGGTCCTCCTCCTCCCCGGCGACGTCTTCGCCACCCGCCCAGCCGACCCGGTCCTCCAGCAGCTCGAAGTCGCGCACGCGGCCGACGTGTCCGTCAACGACACCCTCCGCCCCGTCTCGAAGTTCTTCGACCGGATCAACCGGCCCGAACAGCTGATCCCCGCCGCCCTCGCCGCGATGCGGGTCCTCACCGACCCCGTCGAGACCGGCGCCGTCACCCTCGCCCTCCCGCAGGACGTGCAGGCCGAGGCGTACGACTGGCCGGAGGAGTTCTTCGCCGAGCGGGTGTGGACCGTACGACGGCCGGGCGCCGACCCCGCGGAACTCGCCGCGGCCACGGCGGCGGTCAGGAACGCGCGCAGGCCCCTGGTCATCGCGGGCGGCGGGGTCCACCACAGCCGCGCCGAGGCCGTGCTCGCCGAGTTCGCCGCGGCCACCCGCATCCCGGTCGCCTCGACCCAGGCCGGCAAGGGTTCGCTGCGCTGGGACCACCCGCAGGACGTCGGCGGCGTCGGCCACACCGGGACCGCCACCGCCGACGAACTCGCCCGCACCGCCGACCTGGTGATCGGCGTCGGCACCCGCTACACCGACTTCACCACGGCCTCCGGCACCCTCTTCGAGAACCCGGACGTCCGCTTCCTCAACCTCAACATCGCCCCGTACGACGGCCACAAGCTGGCCGGCCTGCCGCTGATAGCCGACGCCCGCAGCGCCCTCACGGAGCTGACCGAGGCCCTGGACGGCCACCGCACCGCCGACTCGTACGTCACCGAGTACACCGAGGACAAGGGGCGCTGGGAGCAGCGCGTCGACGCCTGCTACGAGGCCGACGAGCCGGACATCCGGCCGACCCAGCCGCAGGTCCTCGGCGCCCTGGACGCGCTCGTGGACGAGACGGACGTCCTGATCAACGCGGCCGGCTCGCTCCCCGGCGACCTGCACCGGATGTGGCGGGCACGGTCGCGGGACCAGTACCACCTGGAGTACGGCTACTCGTGCATGGGCTACGAGATACCGGCCGCCATCGGGGTGAAACTCGCGGCACCGGAGCGGAACGTGTGGGCGCTGGTCGGCGACGGCACGTATCTGATGATGCCGACCGAGATCGTCACCGCCGTCCAGGAGGGCATCGCCATCAAGGTGCTGCTGGTGCAGAACCACGGCTACGCGTCCATCGGCGGGCTCTCCGAGTCGGTGGGCGGCGAGCGCTTCGGCACCGCGTACCGCTTCACCTCGGACGACGGCACCTTCACGGGTGCCCCGCTCCCCGTCGACCTGGCCGCCAACGCGGCCAGCCTCGGCATGCGCGTCCTGCGCGCGAAGACTGTCCGGGACCTGCGCGCGGCGCTCGCCGAGGCGCGGGCCGCCGACACTCCCACATGTGTCTACGTGGAGACCGAAACGGCCGACACTGTGTCGGGCCCGCCTCCCGCGCAGGCCTGGTGGGATGTACCTGTGGCCGAGACCGCGACCCGATCCTCCGCGGTCAAGGCACGTGAGCTCTACGAACGGCACGTCTCCACCCGACGCCGCCATCTGTGAAGGAGTAACCGGTCATGACGAAGATCGTCAACCACTGGATCGGCGGCAAGTCCGTCGACGGCACGTCGGGCAACTACGGGCCGGTCACCGACCCGGCCACCGGCGCGGTCACCACGAAGGTCGCGTTCGCGTCGGTCGACGAGGTCGACGCCGCGGTCGCCGCCGCCAAGGACGCGTTCGTCACCTGGGGCCAGTCCTCGCTGGCCAAGCGCACGGAGATCCTCTTCCGCTTCCGCGCCCTCCTGGACGCGAACCGGGACGCGATCGCCGAGCTGATCACGGCCGAGCACGGCAAGGTGCACAGCGACGCGCTCGGCGAGGTCGCCCGCGGTCTGGAGATCGTGGACCTGGCGTGCGGCATCAACGTGCAGCTGAAGGGCGAGCTGTCCACCCAGGTCGCGTCCCGCGTGGACGTCTCCTCGATCCGCCAGCCCCTCGGCGTGGTCGCGGGCATCACGCCGTTCAACTTCCCGGCGATGGTCCCGATGTGGATGTTCCCGATCGCCATCGCGACCGGCAACACCTTCGTCCTCAAGCCCTCGGAGAAGGACCCGTCGGCCTCGATCAAGCTCGCCGAGCTGCTGGCCGAGGCCGGCCTGCCCGACGGCGTCTTCAACGTGGTCCACGGCGACAAGGTGGCCGTCGACCGCCTCCTGGAGCACCCGGACGTCAAGGCGGTCTCCTTCGTCGGCTCGACGCCGATCGCCCGCTACATCCACACCACCGCCGCCGCCAACCACAAGCGCGTCCAGGCGCTGGGCGGTGCCAAGAACCACATGCTGGTGCTGCCCGACGCCGACCTGGACGCGGCGGCGGACGCGGCCGTCTCCGCCGCCTACGGCTCGGCCGGCGAGCGCTGCATGGCCATCTCGGCCGTGGTCGCCGTGGGCGCGATCGGCGACGAGCTGGTGGAGAAGATCCGCGAGCGCGCCGAGAAGATCAAGATCGGCCCCGGCAACGACCCCACCTCCGAGATGGGTCCGCTGATCACGGCCGTCCACCGCGACAAGGTGGCCTCCTACGTCTCCGGCGCCGCCGCCGAGGGCGCGGAGGTCGTCCTGGACGGCACCGGCTACACGGTCGAGGGCTTCGAGGACGGCCACTGGATCGGCATCTCGCTCCTCGACAAGGTGCCCACCACCGCCAAGGCCTACCAGGACGAGATCTTCGGCCCCGTCCTCTGTGTCCTGCGCGTGGACACGTACGAGGAGGGGGTCGCCCTGATCAACGCCTCCCCCTTCGGCAACGGCACCGCGATCTTCACCCGGGACGGCGGCGCCGCCCGCCGCTTCCAGCTGGAGATCGAGGCCGGCATGGTCGGCGTCAACGTGCCGATCCCGGTCCCCGTCGGCTACCACTCCTTCGGTGGCTGGAAGGACTCGCTCTTCGGCGACCACCACATCTACGGCAACGACGGCACGCACTTCTACACCCGCGGCAAGGTCGTCACCACCCGCTGGCCCGACCCGGCCGACGCCCCCGCGGGCGTCGACCTGGGCTTCCCGCGCAACCACTGACGGCGCACGGTGCCCCGCCGCTCCCGGGAGAGGCGGGGCACCGGCGTGTCCGGGGTCAGCCCTGCTGCTTCCGGGAGTTCTCGATCGCCTTGGTGAGGTCGGCGGTCTGGCCGGCCGGCGGGGCCTTCACCGGGGCGGTGGCGCCGAACTTCTTGAAGTCCATGGTCACGGTCGCCTTGCCGAACTGGTCCTTCAGGCGGACCGGCAGGTCCTTGGCGCCGATCCACACGTCCATCGTCACGGAGTCGGAGCCGCCGGTGAGCGCCTTCATGCCGTCGCTGCTGAAGACGTCCTTGTACTTGCCCATCTCCGCCCGGTGGACGACGGCCCGGTAGCGGGTCGTGCGCTGCCCGTCGACGGTCTCCTTGCCGAGGTCCTTCACGTCCTTCGCGTACTTGAGGTACTTCATCGCGGCCACCGGGTTGCCCGCGCTGCCGCCGTCGAAGTCCTGGGCGCCCTTGGAACCGAAGAGCACCGACGCGTCGACCTTCATCCACTGCTTGCCCTTGAGCGGGCCGGAGGTCTGGGGGTCGACGTTGTAGTAGTAGGCGCCCTTCACGAACAGCGCCCGGATCGTCGCGCGGTGCTGGAGCGCCTGCATGTTCGCGGCCTTGGTGTCCATCAGGACATCCACCGCCACGCCGTCCCCCCAGGAGTAGGTGCCGTTCAGCGTGACCGGGGTGCCCGTGCCCGTGTCGGTGCTCATCCTGACCTCGGCCGAGCCGAGCTGGTCGGTCCGGTCGGTCGCGCGCGAGAGCACCGCCATGATCTTGTCCGCGCTGTTCACGGCCGAGGTGGCCGTCTTCACCCCGCCGGAGCCGCACGCGGACACGGCGACCGTCGCCGCCGCCGTGAACCCCACCCAGGCAGCGGTGTACTTCAGCCTCATGAGTCCCCACCCATTGCTGTGATTCGGTTGTGAGTTCTGTTGTCGATGACTCCAGCGGGACACACTGACAGGTCCGGATGCCGGACGTCTTCACGTTTTTTTGACGCCCGCACTGCGATTCCCGTAGGGGTCGACAGCGTGGATTGGCCTGCCTCGTATTGACGTATACGTGGAATACGGCGAGGAGATCAACGGATTCCGTAGGTTAACGACCATTGACGTGACGGTTTTCGTCGGGGTTCCATGCATCGCAACCGGGAGCGGACGAAGAGACGTACGAGACGAGCCGCCGGAGGCGATAGCGCTCCCGGCCGAAACTCCTCGCCGCTCCAGTCGATCGGAACCGCTTCATGACCGACACGCTCCACCCTGTCGAGATCGCCTCCGCGGAGGCCTCGGACAGCCCGCAGAAGCTCAAGCGCTCGATCGGCGTGGTCGGCGGCACCCTCCTCACCCTCTCCTGTGTCACCCCGGCCTCCACGCTCTTCGTGGTCGTCCCGGACCTGTTCGGCTCTCTCGGGACCGCCACCGCCCTCACGATCGCCATCGGCTCCCTCCTCTGTATCGCCGTGGCGTTCTGCTACTCCGAACTGGGCACCCTCATCCCCAGCGCGGGCGGCGAGTACGCGATGGTCTCGACGATGGCGGGCCGCCTGGCCGGCTGGCTGGTCTTCGTCCTCTCCCTCCTCGTCGTGATGATCGTGCCGCCGGTGATCGCGATGGGCACGGCCGACTACCTCGCCCCGATCGTCCACCTCGACCCGGCCATGACCGGCGCCGGCGTGATGCTCCTCGCCACCCTCGCGGGCCTCCTGGACCTGCGCGCGAACGCCTGGATCACCGGCATCTTCCTGGTCCTGGAGGTCATCGCGGCCGGCGTGGTGGCGGTGCTGGGCTTCTCCCACAGCCACCGGGGCGTCGGCAGCCTCACCTCCATGCAGGTGGCGGACGCCGGCGGCCACACCACCACGGTCACCGCGATGCTCGTCGTCTCCGGCCTCGCCATCGCCCTCTTCGTCACCCAGGGCTTCTCGACGGCGGTCTACCTCTCCGAGGAACTGGAGAACCCGCGCCGCAACGTCGCCCGTACGGTCCTCGCCACCCTCGCGATCTCCACGGTGATCATCCTCGTCCCGGTCGCCGCGATCACCATGGGGGCGACCGACCTCAAGGCCCTCACCGGCGGCGACATCAGCTCCATGGTCACCGCCTGGTCCAACTCCGCGGTCGGCACCTTCGTCAGCCTCTGCGTGGCCCTCGCGATCATCAACGCGGGCATCGTGATGGTCATCCAGAACTCCCGTGTCCTGTTCGCCTCGGCCCGCGACAAGGCCTGGCCGGCCCCGGTCAACAGCGCCCTCTCCCGCCTCGGCCGCTTCGGCTCGCCCTGGGTCGCCACCCTCGCCGTCGGCGTCCCCGGCGCCCTCCTCTGCTTCGTCAACCTCGACACCCTGTACGGCGTGACGGGCGTCTCGGTGACCGGCATGTACCTCCTCGTCGCCGTGGCGGCCCTCCTCTCCCGCCGAGGCCACCACAGGCACACCTCCGCCTGGCGCATGCCCCTCTGGCCGGCGATGCCGATCATCCTCATCGCCGTCCTCGGCTACATCCTCACCCAGCAGGAGACGACCTACCTCCTCTGGACCGGCGGCATCACCGCCGCCGCCACCCTCTACTGGGCCTTCTACCTCCGCCCCCGCAAGCAAACCCACTGGCTCGTCTCCCTCCCGGACGACGTGACCCCCCACTAGGAACACGGGGAACCCCGTTGCGGCGGGACGAGGTGCGGCGGCGGCCGGTTGTGAGCGCCGGGCCGGCCAGAGGCCCGAAGGCCCGCGGGGAACTGCGCGATCGGCCCCCACCGGCCCGCGGGAACCCACCGGCCGGTCCGGCACCGCCGGAGTCCGCCGTCGTGGCTGATCGCCGTCGCGGCGGGACGGGGTGCAACGGCGGCCGGTTGTGGGCGCCGGGCCGGTCGGCGGCCTGAAGGGGCGCGGGGAACTGCGCGATCGGCCCCCACCGGCCTGCGGGGATCCACCGGCCGGTCCGGCATCGCCGGAGTTGATCGCCGTTGCGGCGGGTCGAGGTGCGGCGGCGGTCGGTTGTGAGCGCCGGGGCGGCCAGAGGCCCGAAGGGCCGCGGGGAACTGCGCGATCGGCCCCCACCGGCCTGCGGGGATCCACCGGCCGGTCCGGCATCGCCGGAGTTGATCGCCGTTGCGGCGGGTCGAGGTGCGGCGGCGGTCGGTTGTGAGCGCCGGGGCGGCCAGAGGCCCGAAGGGCCGCGGGGAACTGCGCGATCGGCCCCCACCGGCCCGCGGGGATCCACCGGCCGGTCCCGGCGTCGCTGTCGCGGTGTACCGCGCTCGAAGTACGTGACGGGGTACTCCTACTCCTCCGGGATGGCCCGCTGTTCAGCCCACCGTCGGCATCGGATGTCGGTGCGGGCCCGTACCGTTGAAGCATGGATCTTCGACCCCCCGGCCTGCGAGCGCTGCGCGGGCGGCCGCGGCGGCTGGTCGCCGCCGCGGCCGCCGTCGTCGTGCTCGCCGGCGCCGGTACGTGGACGGCCGTCGCCTCCGACGGCCCGCCCCCGGTGCAGCGGACCGACAAGGTCATGGCGGTGGACGGGGTGCGTCTGGACACCTCGTTCTTCACCACGTCCGGCACCGGCCGGCGCCCCGCGGTCCTCCTCGCCCACGGCTTCGGCGGCAGCAAGGACGACATGCGCACCGAGGCCGAGGACCTCGCCCGCGACGGCTACGCGGTCCTCACCTGGTCCGCCCGCGGCTTCGGCAGGTCCACCGGGAAGATCGGCCTCAACGACCCCAAGGGCGAGGTCGCCGACGTCTCCAGGCTCATCGACTGGCTGGCGAAGCAGCCCCAGGTCCAGCTCGACAAGCCCGGTGATCCGCGCGTCGGGATGGCGGGCGGCTCCTACGGCGGCGCGATCTCCCTCCTCGCCGCCGGCTACGACGACCGCGTCGACGCGATCGCCCCCTCCATCACGTACTGGAACCTCGCGGACGCCCTTTTCCCGAACGGCGTCTTCAAGAAGCTCTGGGCCGGGATCTTCTTCAACAGCGGCGGCGGTTGCGCCAACTTCCAGCCCGAGCTGTGCGCGATGTACAACCGGGTCGCCGAGTCGGGCAAGCCGGACGCGGCGGCCGTCAAGCTCCTCGAAGAGCGGTCGCCCTCGGCCGTCGGCCGCCGCATCAAGGTGCCGACGCTCCTCTTCCAGGGACAGACCGACTCCCTCTTCACCCTCTCCCAGTCCGACGCCGCGGCGAAGGCCGTCAAGGCCAACGGCGCCCCCGTCGACGTCGACTGGATCGCCGGCGGCCACGACGGCGGCGACCTGGAGACCAGCCGGGTCGAAGGCCGGGTGACGTCGTGGTTCGACCGGTATCTGAAGGGCGACAAGAACACGGACACCGGGCCGGCGTTCCGGATCACCCGCACCGGCGGCATCGACTCCACCGACGGCGCCGCCCTGCTGCGCGGCGCGACCGCCCGCAACTACCCCGGACTGGAGAGCGACCGGAAGGACATCGCCCTCAAGGGCGGCACCCAGCGCGTCGCCAACCCGGCCGGCGCCAGCCCGCCCGGCGTCTCCGCGCTGCCCGGCCTCGGCGGTGGCGGCCTCGCCCAGCTCTCCTCCCTCGGCGTCGGCGTCTCCCTCGACTTCCCCGGCCAGTACGCCCGTTTCGACTCGGCCCCGATGGCCGGCAACGTGCAGATCACCGGCACCCCCACCGCCACCGTCCATCTCACCTCCACCAGCGACGACGCCGTGCTCTTCGGCAAGGTGTACGACGTCGGCCCCGACGGCACCCAGCAGGTGCTGCCCGCCCAGCTGGTCGCCCCGGTCCGCGTCGAGGGCGCCAAGGCCGGCAAGGACGTCTCGATCACCCTCCCGGCCATCGACCACGAGGTGCAGAAGGGCCACCGGCTGCGCCTGGTCCTCGCCTCCACCGACCTCGGCTACGCCTCCCCGACCGCCCCGGCCACCTACACCGTCTCCCTCAAGAGCCCCCTGAGCGTGCCGACCGCGCCCCAGGTGGACACGGCCGCCGCGCCGCTGCCCGCCTGGGTGTGGTGGCTGCCGGCGGCCGGCGCGCTGGCCGCCCTTGCCCTGCTGCTCACCGGCCGCCGCCGCACCGGCGGCCCCGCACCGGACCCGGCGCTCGCCGAAGTCCCGCTCCAGATAACGGACCTGAGCAAGCGCTACCGGGGCTCGACCGACCGGTACGCGGTCAAGGAGCTGTCCTTCCGGGTCGAGAAGGGCCAGGTGCTGGGCCTCCTCGGTCCCAACGGCGCGGGCAAGACCACCACCCTGCGCATGCTGATGGGGCTGATCAAGCCCGACGGCGGCGAGGTCCGGGTCTTCGGCCACGCCATCCGCCCCGGCACACCCGTCCTCTCCCGGGTCGGCGCCTTCGTGGAGGGTGCCGGCTTCCTGCCGCACCTGTCCGGCCGGGAGAACCTGGAGCTGTACTGGCAGGCGACCGGACGCCCGCTGGAGGACTCCCACATCGACGAGGCGCTGGAGATCGCCGGCCTCGGCGACGCGCTGGCCCGCGCGGTCCGCACCTACTCGCAGGGCATGCGCCAGCGCCTCGCCATCGCCCAGGCCATGCTCGGCCTGCCGGACCTGCTCATCCTCGACGAACCCACCAACGGCCTCGACCCGCCGCAGATCCGCGAGATGCGCGAGGTGATGATCCGCTACGCGGCCGCCGGCCGCACGGTGATCGTCTCCAGCCACCTCCTCGCCGAGGTCGAGCAGTCCTGCACCCACCTCGTGGTGATGGACCGCGGCCGGCTCGTCCAGGCCGGACCGGTCGCCGACATCGTGGGCACCGGCGACACCATCCTCGTCGGCACCGGCACCCCGGTGGAGGAGCCGGTCGTGGAGAAGGTGGCCGCGCTGCCCGGCGTGGCCTCCGTGACCAGCACGGCCGACGGCCTGCTCGTCCGCATGGAGCCCGGCGGCAGCGCCCCGCGCCTGGTCGCCGAACTCGTCCGGCTCGACGTCCCGGTGGCGTCGGTCGGCCCGCACCGCCGTCTGGAAGACGCCTTCCTGACCCTGATCGGAGGTTCCGCGTGAGCACGCTCACCGAGAAGGCCGCGGTCGCCTCCGGCTACCGGGCGGGCCGCACCCTGCCGCTCCGCGTCGAGCTGGTCCGCCAGCTCAAGCGGCGCCGCACCCTGGTGATGGGCGGCATCCTCGCCGCACTGCCCGTCGTGCTGCTGATCGCGTTCGCGATCGGCGGTCAGCCGGGCCGGCAGAACGGCCAGGTCACCCTCCTGGACACGGCCACCGCGTCCGGTGCCAACTTCGCCGCGGTCAACCTGTTCGTGTCGGCGGGCTTCCTGCTGGTCATCCCGGTCGCCCTGTTCTGCGGGGACACGGTCGCCTCGGAGGCCAGCTGGTCCTCCCTGCGCTACCTGCTCGCCGCACCCGTGCCGAGGGCCCGGCTGCTGTGGTCCAAGCTGGTCGTCGCGCTCGGCCTCAGCCTGGCCGCGATGATCCTGCTGCCGCTGGTCGCCCTGGCCGTCGGCACGGTCGCCTACGGCTGGGGGCCTCTCCAGATCCCCACCGGCGGCGCCCTCGACACCACCACCGCCACCCAGCGCCTCGCGGTCGTGATCGCCTACATCTTCCTGTCCCAACTGGTCACCGCGGGGCTGGCGTTCTGGCTCTCCACGAAGACCGACGCCCCCCTCGGCGCGGTCGGCGGCGCGGTCGGCCTGACCATCGTCGGCAACGTCCTCGACCAGGTGACGGCCCTCGGCGACTGGCGCGACTTCCTGCCTGCCCACTGGCAGTACGCCTGGGCGGACGCCGTACAACCCCACCTGGAGTGGTCCGGCATGATCCAGGGCGCGGCGGTTTCCATAACGTACGCCCTGGTGCTGTTCGCCCTGGCCTTCCGGGGTTTCGCCCGCAAGGACATCGTCTCCTAGGTCACCGGACGATCTCCCTCCGGCCTCGGAACCCCTGGTCCGTGGCCGCTTCGAGATCCATCCGCAACGCATCGGGGCGCACGTTCCGGCCCCCTGCGCCGTCACAGTCGACGAGAAGCCAGGAAGTCGACTCCGACCGGCACAGGGGGCACAGCGATGAACAGACACCGGACCCGACGACGGACGTGCGCGGCACTGCTCGCCCTCACCACCGCGGGCACCCTGCTGCTGACCGCCTGCAGCGCGGACGAGAACCACGCGAACGGCCCGAAGTACACGACCGCCACCCGGGCCCCCGCCCCCTCCCAGGCGGCGGGCAACGAGACCGCCGCGCCCTCCGACCACCTCTCCACCTTCGCCCTCGACGTCGACACCGCCTCCTACGGCTACGCCCGCCGCACCCTCGCCGACGGCGGCCGCCCCGACCCCTCGACCATCCGGCCCGAGGAATTCGTCAACAGCTTCCGCCAGGACTACCGCACCCCCGAGCACAACGGCTTCACGGTCACCGTCGACGGCGCCCGCACCAGCAGGCCGAACTGGTCCCTGGTCAGAGTGGGCCTCGCCACCCGCCCCGCCGGCGATCCCGGCACCCGCCCCCCGGCCGCCCTCACCTTCGTCGTCGACGTCTCCGGCTCCATGGGCGAACCGGGCCGCCTCGACCTCGCCAGGAAGTCCCTGGACACGATGACCGACCGGCTGCGCGACGGCGACTCGGTCGCGCTCGTCACCTTCAGCGAACACGCCGAGACCGTCCTCCCGATGACCCGCCTCGGCGGCCACCGCGCCGAGATCCACGACGCCGTCGACGGCCTGGAGGCACTCTCCTCCACCAACCTCGGCGAAGGCGTCGAGACCGGCTACGCCACCGCCGTCGAGGGCCTGCGCAAGAACGCCACCAACCGCGTCGTCCTGATCTCCGACGCCCTCGCCAACGACGGCGAGACCGACCCGAACGCCATCCTCCGGCGCATCGACGGCGACCGCCGCGAGTACGGCATCACCCTGTTCGGCGTCGGCGTGGGCAGCGACTACGGCGACGCCCTCATGGAACGCCTGGCCGACAAGGGAGACGGCCACACGGTGTACGTCTCCGACACCGCGACCGCCGACGACGTCTTCTGCCGCCAACTCCCGCAGAACATCGACCTGGTGGCTCGTGACGCCAAGGCCCAGGTGGCCTTCGACCCGCACACGGTCGCGGAGTTCCACCTGATCGGCTACCAGGACCGCAAGGTCGCCGACCAGGACTTCCGCAACGACACGGTGGACGGCGGCGAGGTCGGCCCCGGCCACACGGTCACCGCCCTCTACGCCGTCCGCACGAACCCCGGCACCGACGGCCACCTGGCGACCGCCACCGTCCGCTGGCTCGCCCCCGACACCCGCACCCCGCACGAGAACACGGGCGCGATCGAGACCGGCGCCCTGCACCACGACATCTGGTCGGCCTCCCCGCGCTTCCAGGTGACGGCGGTGGCGGCCTACTTCGCGGACGCGCTGGCAGACGGCGAGTACGACATCCCGGGAGCACCGAGCCTCACGAGGCTCCAGTCCCGGGCGGCCACGCTGGCGGAGGTGACCGAGGACAAGGACGTCGCCGGCCTCTCAACCGCGATCAGCGAGGCGGCGCCCCTTTAGGGGCGCTGGGGGTACCCCCGGCCGAAGGCTGGGGGAGGAACCGGGCGCTCAGCCCCCACCCACCCGCACCCGAACCCCATACCGTCCGAACCCATTGACCTCCCCTTACTTCCGAGTAAGTTGACGGCCCATGAGCGTACGCAGCGACCTCGCACGAGCACGTCGGCGGACGGACCTGGCAGACCGGGGCAAGGTCGAGGTCGTCAGGGACGAGGCCGGGGTCGTGCGGGAGGCACGCCGCCCGCCCCTCGCCGCCCCGCTCACGAGCGGCTCCCTCGCCGACCTCCCGTACACCAACGCGGCAGAGGAACCCCACGCCACGGCCATCCGCCGCAGCGAGGGCACGGTCACCGCGGCAGCCTTCGCCGCCCAGGTGACCGCCACCGCGAAGGGCCTGATCGCCGCCGGCCTCGCCGCAGGCGACCGCGTCGCCGTCATGTCCCGCACCCGCTACGAGTGGACGGTGCTCGACTTCGCCATCTGGGCGGCCGGCGGTGTGACCGTCCCGGTCTACCCCACCTCCTCCGCGGAGCAGGTGGAGTGGATCGTCCGGGACTCCGGTGCCCGCCACGTCGTCACCGAGACCCCGCAGAACACCGCCACCGTCACCACCGGCACGGCCTCCCACGCACACCCGCCGCGCATCTGGGAGCTGGACGCCGGCGCACTCGCCGACCTGACCACCCTCGGTCGCGCCGTCCCGGACGAGGAGGTGGCCGAACGCCGCGGCGGCCTGACCCCCGACACCACGGCCACGGTCTGCTACACCTCCGGCACCACCGGCCGCCCCAAGGGCTGTGTCCTCACCCACGCCAACCTGCACGCCGAGGCCGCCAACACGGTCGAGCTGCTGCACCCCGTCTTCCGGGCGGTCACCGGCCGGACCGCGTCCACCCTGCTGTTCCTGCCCCTCGCCCACATCCTGGGCCGTACGCTCCAGCTCGCCTGCCTGCTGGGCCGGATCGAGATGGGCCACTTCCCGAGCGTGAAGCCCGACGAACTCCGCCCCGCGCTGCGGGAGTTCCGGCCCACGTTCCTGGTCGGGGTGCCGTACCTCTTCGAGAAGATCCACGACACCGGGCGGGCGACGGCGGAGAAGATCGGGCGCGCCGCGTCCTTCGACCGGGCCGAGCGGACCGGGGTGCGGTTCGCCGCGGCCCACCTGGAGAAGTCCCTCGGCACGGGGAAGGGCCCCGGCCCGGGTCTGTACGCCGCCTGGGCGCTGTACGACCTGCTGGTCTACCGCCGTATCCGCAAGGAGCTCGGCGGCCGGATGCGGTACGCCGTCAGCGGCGGCTCGCCCCTCGACCGCGACCTGAACCTGTTCTTCCACGCGGCCGGCATCGCCGTCTACGAGGGCTACGGCCTGACCGAGACCAGCGCTGCCGCCACCATCGTGCCGCCGCTCGCCCCGCGGCCCGGCACGGTGGGGCAGCCGATCCCGGGGGCGGCCGTCCGGATCGCCGAGGACGGCGAGGTGCTGATCAAGGGTGCGGTGGTGTTCGGGTCGTACTGGAACAACCCGGCCGCGACCGCCGAAGTGCTCGCGGACGACGGCTGGTTCGGGACCGGTGACCTCGGGGCCCTGGACGCGGACGGCTATCTCACCATCACCGGCCGCAAGAAGGACATCCTGGTCACCTCCGGCGGCAAGAACGTCTCCCCGGCCGTCCTGGAGGACCGGCTGCGCAGCCGGGCGCCCGTCGGCCAGTGCCTGGTGGTCGGCGACAACCGGCCGTTCGTCGCCGCGCTGGTCACCCTGGACCCCGAGGCGGTCGCCCACTGGCTGGCAGTACGGAAGCTGCCGCCCGACACCCCGCTCGCGGAGCTGGTGCGCGACGACCGGATGCGAGCCGAGGTGCAGAAGGCGGTCGACCACGCCAACCTGGCCGTCTCCCGGGCCGAGTCGATCCGTGCCTTCGTCCTGGTGGAGGGCGAGTTCACCGAGGAGAACGGCCTGCTCACGCCGTCCCTGAAGGTCAAGCGGCATGCGGTGACGGCCCGCTACGCGGCCGAGATCGAGGCGCTGTACCGCAGGTGAGCAAAAGGCGGCGGGCCACCGGAGGAACCGGTGGCCCGCCGCCCACGGCGTCCGAGGACTACTGGTTCGCGGTGCCGTTCGCCGACAGCGCGGAGATGTCGTCCAGGACGTGCGACAGCGGCTCGTCGCCCTTGGCCTGGGTGGAGTTCTCCACGCACTGCTGGTTCTGCGGCGCGGACAGGATCGGCACGTCCTGGGCGACGCCGACGGCGACCGCACCGACGAGACCCTGCAGGTTCGCCTTGAGCGGGAGACCGACGCACGGCTTGTTCAGCGATCCCTGGACCAGCGAGAGCTGCGGGCTCAGGTCGCCGAAGGTGGCCGAGTTGCCGAACTCCGACTTGGCTTCGTTGCCGCTGAGGGAGGTGGTGCCGGTGTCGTTGCCGGTGGCCAGGGCCTGGGGAGCGGCCGTAGCCGCGAAACCGGCGACGGTGACGGCGACAGCCGCGGTCGCCCACAGCTTCTTCATGATTGTTCCCTTCGAAAGGCGGACTCCGGGGAGGAGCTGCGTGATCGTCAACTTACCCGGATTCGCCCAGGTTGCGTGGTATGCCCCGATTGGCGGAGCGCAGTCCGATCAGTCGACCGGCGCGCCCTCGAACCGGGGCCCGGAGTGCTTCCGGACTACTTGTTGCCGGTGCCGTTCGCGGACAGCGCGGAGATGTCGTCCAGGATGTGCGACAGCGGCTCGTCGCCCTTGGCCTGGGTGGAGTTCTCGACGCACTGCTGGTTCTGCGGCGCGGACAGGATCGGCACGTCCTGCAGGACGCCGACGGCACCCAGGCCGACCAGGCCCTGGAGGTTCAGCTTCGCCGGGAGGCCGATGCAGGGCTTGTTGAAGGAGCCCTGGATGAGCGCCAGCTGGGGGCTCATGTTGCCGTACGTGGCGGAGTTGCCGAACGCCTGCTGGGCGTCGTTGCCGCTGAACGAGGTGGTGCCGTGGTCGTTGCCGGTGGCCAGGGCCGGCGAGGCGGCGGCAGCGGAGGCGCCGATGGCGGAGGCTGCGACTGCGGCGGCGGCCAGAACCTTCTTGATCACTTGTCAGTTCCCTTCTGAGGACACCCCGTCCACCGGAGCGCACTGGTCAACTGCGCGCGCTCTGGTTGGTTGCTCCGCTTCACTCCAACGGCCCACGCCGGGAAATCGCCCGTTTGCGGGAAGGCCCGGTTTTCCGGGGAATTCCGGGAGGCCGTCGGTCCGAACGGGTGACGTGGCGCCCGGTGCCGCAACCATTCCGGACGCGCGCGGTTGATGCCGGACAGGAACGTCCGTCTTGGCCTGAGCGCCGGGAAAGGAAAAGCGAAATGCTGAAGAAGGCAATGGCCGCGGCGGCGGTCGCCGTGTCCGTCGTAGGTGTGTCGGCGGCGGCAGCCCCCCAGGCGCTTGCCACCGGCAACGACCACGGCACCACCTCCGCGAGCGGCAACGGCGCCCAGGAGGCGTTCGGCAACTCGGTGACCAAGGGCAAGATGAGCCCGCAGGCCACACTGGTCCAGAGCTCGCTCAACAAGCTCTGCGTCGGCCTTCCCGCGAAGGCGAACGCCCAGGGGATCCTCGGCCTCATCGCCGCCGTCGGGGTGGCCCAGGACATCCCGGTCCTGTCCGCGCCGCAGAACCAGCAGTGCGCCGAGAACTCCACCCAGGCCAAGGGCGACGAACCGGTGTCGCACATCCTGGACGACATCTCCGCGCTGTCGGCCAACGGCGTCGCCAACCAGTGACCCCGGTCCTGTGAAGCCCGCCCGGGCGGTGCGCGTGACCGCGCCGCCCGGGCGGGCTTTTGTCGTGCCCCGAAATTCCGCCGCGAGGAGAAGCGTTTCCTCTCTCCGTGTCAATTCTCGGCGGGCGTTCGAGTGAATTGGTCGAAGAGGCACGTTCCGTAGTTTCTTCGACCGTCTATTCCTCGTTCTACAGCCTGCCGGTCATGGTGCGAGCCGTTCATGCTGTGCTCGCTCGGTTTCGGCCGACATACGGGCATGACCGCAGAGAAGGGAAAGTTCATGAAGAAGACCGCTGCTGTGGTCGCCGGCGCGCTCCTGGCGCTGGGCGGTGCCATCCCCGCTTTCGCCTCCGCCGGTGCGGAGGGTGCTGCCGCCAACTCCCCGGGCGTCGTCTCCGGCAACGTGATCGAGGTCCCGGTCCACGTCCCGGTCAGCGCCTGCGGCGACACCGTCGACGTCATCGCGCTGCTGAACCCGGCGTTCGCCGGCGTCTGCGCCAACAGCTGACGACGTCACACGGCGCACCAGCCCTCTCGGCTGTGGCACGGCCGGCCCCGGAACGCCGATCCTTCGCATCCGCGTTCCGGGGCCGGCTCTTCCGCTCTCCGGCCGGGAGGGCGGTGCCGGAAGCCCGCAGCGAGGCCCGGCACCCGCCCGTCAGCCGCGCACCACGTCCGGTGCGGACTCCCGCCGCCCGGCCGGGACGCCCCAGCCAGCCGGCCCCGAGCGCAGCCGCCGCCGTACCCCGCGCACCAGCGTCCCGGCGGTGAAGCCGGCGCCGTGCACGAAGCGCATGGCAGGACCGAAGCCCGCCGCCGTGACCAGACCGGCCAGGAACAGCCCGGGATACGACGACTCGAAGTCCCGGCCCACCTCGGGCGCCCCGTCGGCCCCGGTCACCAGGGCCGTCCGCAGGTCGTCGGCGAGCAGTGCGAGCCGTCCGCGCGTCGCCCTGAACCCCGTTGCCGCGACGACGTGTCCGGTCTCCAGGGTGACCGCCCCGCCACCGCGCACCGTGGTGTCCAGGCGGACTCCGCTCGCCGTCGCGCGCGCCGCCGTCACCTCGCGGCCCAGCAGCACCTCCACCCCGGACTCCACCCGCTCCCGCACCCACCAGGCGCCGGCCGGGCCGAGGGCGCTCGCCGCGATCCGGGTCCGGATGGGCTCCGCGAGCCGCCGGTACAGGCCGGGCCGCTCGGCGTAGAACCAGTTCCGCCAGCCGGGGCCGAGCCCGCTGTGCGGGGCGCGGACCGACTGCCACCAGGGGCGCTGCCAGGGCGGCGGCACCTCGTTCCAGGACAGTCCGTCCGCGCGCACCAGCACCCGTACCCGGCTGCCCAGTTCGGCGAGGAGCGCCGCCGTCTCCAGGGCCGTCCCGGCCTCGGAAGCGGTCCAGGTCGGCGTGGTGGCTGCTGTGCGTGACCAGGTCGGGGGAGAGGCCGCGCAGGGCCGCGGGGATCTCCACGAACGGCAGCACACCGATGGCGAGGGCGACCGTCCGGCCGCGCAGCACCTCGCCGTCCGCCGTCGTCGCCTCGAAACCGCCGGTGTGCGGCGCGACCCGGGTGACCACGCGTTCGTCGACGGGCGGCGCGGCGTTGCGGGCGAACCACAGGCCGTACTCGGCGAACATCTCCAGTGGGATCGGCTGCCCGTGCCGGACGGTCACGCCGCGGCCCGCGCAGCACACGTCCAGCCGCCAACGCGCCTCGGGGTCCGACAGGTCGGAGGCCCAGGGCTCGGACTTGAGGAACATCCCGCGGGGCATGTGGTCGCGCCAGGACGCCATCGGGCGGCCGAAGACCCGCACGTTCAGGCCCGCCGCGGCGGCGTGGGACGCGATGGACAGGCCGTACGGGCCCGCTCCCACCACCAGCAGGTCGTACATCAGCAGCTGCTCGCTTTCTCGTCGTCGGACCGGTCGGGCTGACCAGAGAGGGCGGAGACGCCGGGCGCGGCGGGGACACCGGCCCCACCGGCCGATTCCTCGTCCCGGGCGGCGGGCACGAGGGGTTCCGCGGTCTGGGGGGCGGGCACGAGGGGCTCCCCGGCCTGGCGGACCACGGGCGCGTGCGGCCGCGGCGCCCGGTCGGCGGTCCCGTCGCGCAGCCGGTCCAGCAGCCGGGCCGCCACGTGCCGGCCCCACAGCGCCCACATCGCGAGGCCTGGACCCCGGTCGTCCGGCGCGGACCAGGCCAGCTCCCGCCCGCGCGGCGCCGGCCGCAGCGCCCTCAGCGGCGCGTAGTTCTCCACCACGAACGCCCGCCCGGCCAGCGGTGCCCCGTCCGGTAGCGGACGGTGCGTCAGGTCCAGGTGCAGGGCGCGTACGACGTCCAGGCCGGCGCTGTCCGCGAAGAGCCGGAACTGGGCGCCCGGACGGGGGTTGAAGTCGAGGAGGTGGTAGCGGCCGGTGCCGCCGCAGCGCCGGAAGTCCAGGTCGAAGATGCCCCGGTAGCCGAGCTCGCCGGTGAGCCGCTCGGCCAGCTCCCGCACCTGCGGGTTCGGCGTCCACAGGCCGACCGCGGTCAGCCCGGCTCCGCGCGGCCAGGCGCGCTGCTTGCGGCCGGGGCCGCCCGCGCGCACCTGCCCGGTGCGGTCGGCGTAGCCGTGGAAGAACCAGTCGCGGTCCTGGCCCGGCGGCAGGAACTCCTGCAGCAGCAGCCTGCTGCCCGCCTCCTCGCTGCGCAGGAACAGCTCCACCGCCTCCCGAGCCGAGCGCACCACGACCGTGCTGCGCAGCCCGGATGCGGCCGGCAGCAGCCAGGGCCGGCTCCACTTGGCGATCACCGGCAGCCCGAGCCGCCGGACCGCGGCGGCGGTCTCCTCGGTGCTGTCCGGGACCAGCGTCGGCGGGTGCGGGACGCCGGCCGCCGCGCACACCTCGGCCAGCTCGGCCTTGTCGGCGACACGCTCGGGCAGCGTGCCGGGCTGCTGCGGGAGCAGGTAGGCGGGCGCGAGGTCCGCGCGGAACCGGCCGGCCGCGACGGCGCTCGCGTCGTCCATCGGGATCAGCACGGCCGGGCGGGCGATCCGCGCCGCCACCCGGCGCAGCACGGCGACGATCTCGGTGGGCGACGCGCCCGGCGCCGGCGGCGGGTGCAGCCGCCGTACGAAGCGGGACCTGCGGACCGGGCTGCCCGCGGAGTCGGCGACCACGTGGACCTCCACCCCGGCTCTGCCGAGCGAGCGCACGGCCCCCAGGGTGCCGTGGTGAAAGGGGTTCCGGTCGATCCGCAGCAGAACCGCGGGAACCCGGATGTCTAGCAGCGACACGGACCATTTCCTTTGCGTCGGTTCACCCGTGCGGTCGTCCGGGGCACCCGAAAGCCGCAGCCGCACTGGCGTAATTCATATTGATATGACTAAGTGTCAGTAAGTGGCACTTCCTCAGGAGTGCTGCGAACAGACGAGCAAACGGACTGTCAACGACGGAGAAAGGAGCAGGCATGACCCCACAGCGGCGAGAGCGAACGCGGTTCCGGCGGTATCGGCCGGCCGTGGCCGCGGCGGCCGTCGCCGTCGCCTCGGCGACCCTGGCGACCGGCCCGGGATTCGCCGCGGGCGCGGGGGCGGCGCGGGTCACCGGCCCTCCGGCTCCGGCACCCGCGACAGCCGTCCCGGCACCCGCGACAGCCGTCCCGACACCCGCGACGTCCGTCCCGGCACCCGCGACGTCCGTCCCGACACCCACGACGTCCGTCCCGGCACCCGCGACAGCCGTCCCGACACCCACGACGTCCGTCCCGGCGTCGGCGGCCCCCCTGCCGACCCCGACCCCGGCCGCCGACGCACCTGCGGTCGGCACGCCGGCCAGGGCGACGCCCCCCGCCTTCGGGGCGTTCCTCGACTCCGGCCCGCTCGGCGTCGCCCGCATGGCCCAGCTGAGCAGCTGGCTCGGCGGCACCGAGCTCAAGGTCGCGCACACGTATCTCCCCGGCAACCGCTGGGCCGACATCGAGGGCGCCCCCGGCTTCCTGGACGTCTGGGCGCACTGGCGACGGGAGAAGGCCGACCGGACGCTCGTCCTCAACGTGCCCATGCAGGAGCGCAACGAGGAGGGCATCGGGGACGACGAGGTCCGCTCGCTGCTGCGGCAGGGCGCGGCCGGGGCGTTCGATCACCACTTCCGGGCCCTGGCCCAGCGGCTGGTGGACCTGCGGGTCCCGGACACGGTCATCGTGCTCGGCTGGGAGATGAACGGCATTACCTACACCCATCGTTGCGGGCCGGACCCGGAGGCCTGGAAGACGTACTGGCGACGGATCGTCACCACCATGCGCGCGGTGCCGGGCCAGAAATTCCGGTTCGACTTCACGTCGAGCCGGGGCCGCGACGCCGTTCCGTGGACGCAGTGCTATCCCGGGGACGACACGGTCGACATCATCGGCATGGATTCGTACGACCAGCCCAGCGGACTTTCCTTCGACCAACAGGTGCGGGAGCCCTACGGACTTCAGGAGCACGTCGATTTCGCGAAGGCGCACGGAAAGCCGGTCTCCTATCCGGAATGGGGCCTCTTCCGCAACGGTGACAACGCCGAGTACATGCGCCGGATGCTCGCCTGGATGGACCAGCACAAGCCGCTGTACAACACGCTGACCGACTACTGCCCGCACGGCGTCTGGCAGTGCTCGGTCAACCCGCGCTCCGCGCACGTCTACCGCGAGGTCCTCTTCGGCCGCACCGACACCACGACCCCGACGCCGGCCACTCCCAGACCGACCCCGACCCCGACCCCGACCCCGTCCGCCACGCCGAGTGCCACGCCCACGTCCTCCTGCACATCGATGGAGCTGGGCGCCTGGATCGAGTACTGGCTCGGCGGCAAGCTCTGCTTCAGCCTCGACTGACGGGCGGGTGCGCCCGGCGCCCCCTACTCCTGCCGGCGCTCCTTCCACCGCTGCCGCACCTCCTTGATCCGCTGCCGGGCGGCGGCGTCGCAGAGCGCCGCCGACAGCAGCGGGGCGGTGCGCCGCCGGGCCAGCAGCAGCCGCTGGTTGACGACCGGCTCGGGCCGCCAGTGGTGCTTGTACGGCTCGTCGCCGCGCAGCAGGCTCAGCGTGCCGCGCTCACCGGTGCCGGTGTGCTGGGTGCAGGCGTCCAGCAGCATCACCGCCACGTCCGCCTTGCGCTCCCGCAGCCGGGGATGCGCGCCGTACAGGTAGCCGCCGGCGAGACTCGGCGCCAGCAGGGTCAGGTCGACGGCGACCACCTCGTCGTCGAGCCGGAACTCGGTGACCACCGCGTCCCCGGACCGCACCATCGGCCCCACCGAGCGCACCAGATGCTCCTGGAACCGGGACTGGAGGTGCTCGGTGGTCACCTTCCGCCCCTGCCACTGGAGCCGGTGCAGGTCGAGCAGGCGGCGCAGTGCCGCGTCCACCCCGTCGGGCGGCACGACGTCCCGGCGCACCCCCAGCGAGCCCAGCTTGCGCAGCTTGGCGCGGACCCGCTGGGCCTTGCTCGACGGCAGCCTGCCGACCAGCTCGTCCATCGACACGGCCGGCAGCTCCAGGCAGACCGAGTCCGGCAGCTTCCGGCACGGGCCGCGCCAGCGGTCGTAGACCCGCTCCGCCGCACCGCCCGGCCGCACCTCGCGGAAGTCGATCAGCGCCGTCCGCGCCGCCTCCGCCAGCTCCCGGGTGAGGGCGTCCGTCACCCGGCCGTCGTCGGCGTCGGCGAGCAGCACGTCCGCGTAGTCCGAGATCGCCCCGCCCAGCGGCACCAGCGCGGGCAGCGGCCGGTGCACCAGCGTCAGCGGGGCCGCGCCGACCAGCTCACCGCCGTAACGGACCAGGACGAGGCGGAGCCGGCCGGGGGTTCCGTAGGAGCGCCACCAGGAGTGCAGCCAGGCGTGGCTCTGGAACGGGGTGGCCGTGCCACACCGCCGGTAGAGGCGGCCCCAGGCCGGGGCCAGCTCGGCGAAGGCGCCCTCGTCGGTGACGAGTTCGGTGGTGTACGCGGCGAGCGTCGGGGGGGCCGTCGTGGTCACAGCTGCCCGTGCACGTCGGCGGCGACGGCCGGACCGGGCACCGAGGCCTGCAGCGCGGACTCCGCGGGCCGGCGCCGGGGCCGCACCAGGAGCGCGAGACCGCCCAGCAGCCCGCCCGCGCTCGCGCCCACCAGAGCGGTCACCTTCGAGGACGCGGAGGTCGGCGTGGTCGGCTTCGGCGCACGGGAGAACTGCAGGAGTTCGACGTTCGTGTCGCTCTTGGTGTCGTTGGCGTGCTGGATGAGCGAGCGGGCCACCGCGTTGGCCATGTCGGTGGCCTGCAGGGCGTGCGGTGAGCTGGCCGAGACGGCGACCATCGGCGCGTCCGGCGAGGTCTCCGTCTGGACACTGTTCTGCAGCGTCTTCAGCGGCACGCCGGCCCACATCTGTGCGTCCCCGAGCACCGCGAGCTGGGTGGCGACCCGGCCGTAGGCCTGCGCGAACCCCTGCGCGGACGCGGTGTCGGACTTGTCAGCGGTGACGGCGATGACGTAGGCGGTCGCCGTGTAGCTGGGCGGCGTCAGCACGCCGTAGGCGCCGCCCAGCAGCCCGCCGGCCAGGACCCCGGCCGCCAGCAGTGACCAGGGCGGGATGGCGCGCGGGAACGGGCGGGGTGCTCGGACGGTGTTCTCGGTCATGGCGTGCTGGCTCCCTGAGGTGTGGTGGCGAGTGCGGCCGCGTAGACGTCCATGAGCTGGGCGGCGCTGCGGGTGATGCTGTAGTGACGGGCGGCGTCCGGCGCGCCGCGCGGGCCGGGTCCGGCGGCGCGGGCTGCGGCCAGCGCCCCGGCGTAGGCGGCGGCGCCGCCCGTGACGCGGCGGGCGCCCGGCGCGGCGGCGGGCGGCAGGTCCTCGACGGCCGGGCAGGCGCTGTAGAGCACGGGCAGCCCCGCGGCCAGCGCCTCGACGACCGCCAGCCCGAAGGCCTCCTCGGCGGAGGGCGAGGCGAACACGTCCATGGCGGAGGTGAGGGCGGGCAGGTCGGGGTCCTGGTCGTCGTCGGAGGCGTAGGGCCGCTCGCCGGCGAACAGCACCCGGCCGGCGACCCCGGCCGCCCGTGCGGTGCGGCGCAGGGCGGCCTCCTCAGGACCGCCGCCCACCAGCAGCAGCCTGCAGTCGGCGGGGAGAGCGGCGAGGGCCTCGACCAGGACGGCGAACCGCTTGCCGGGCGCGAGCCGCCCGACGGCGCCGACGACCCAGGCGTCCTGCGGGATGCCCAGGCGGTCGCGGACGCGCCGGCGCCGGGCCGCGTCGAAGCGGAACCGGTCCAGGTCGATGCCGTTCGGCACGACCTCGATCCGCGGTCCCGGCACCCCCCACCGGCGCAGCCGCTCGGCGACGGTCGGCGAGACGGCCACCGTGGACCGCCCGAGCCGCTCACCCGCCAGGTACAACGCTCTTACGCCCGCGGTCAGGTCGCGCCCCTCCAGCTGAGAGTCGCCGAGTGAGTGCTCGGTGGCGACCACGGCCCGCACCCCCGCGAGCCGCGCGGCGATCCGGCCGTACAGGCAGGCCCGGTAGAGGTGGGTGTGGACGAGGTCGTAGCGGCCCCGGCGGATCAGCCGCACCAGGCGGGGCAGCGCGGCCAGGTCCCGGTTCCCGGCCATCCCCAGGTGGACCACCCGCACCCCGTCCGCGGCCAGCCCGGCCGCGACCGGCCCCGGGTTGGTGAGCGTGACGACGTCGCAGGCCACCGGAAGGTGCCGCAGCAGCAGCCGCAGTTGCTGCTCCGCGCCGCCGGTCCCCAGGCCCGTGATGACGTGGAGGGCCCTCATCTCACAGCCCCTGGACGGGACGGCGGCGGAGCCGGTGCAGCCGGTACTTCAGGAAGAGGCGCCCGGCGTGGTCGTTCTGCCCGACGTGCACGCGGGGCAGGGCGTACGGGCCGCCCAGCGGGCCCGGGTCGATGGCGCAGCCGTAGCCGTAGCCGGCGTCCCGCACGGCGTCGACGGCCCGCTGGTCGACGCTGCCGTAGGGGTAGCAGAAGCCCTCGACGGGGGACTGGACCAGCTCCTCCAGCCGCGCCCGGCTGTCGGCGGTCTCGGCCCGCAGGGTCTGCGCGTCGGCCTTCGTCAGGTCGGCGTGGGTGAGCCCGTGGGAGCCGATCTCCACCCCGCTGCCGGCGGCCCGCCGGACGCCGTCGGCGGTGAGCAGCGGCTTGCGCGGGCCCAGCGGGTCCCAGGCGTTGTCACCGCCCAGCCGTCCGGGCAGCACGAACAGGGTGGCGCCGCAGCCCCAGCGGTCCAGTAGCGGCAGGGCGTGGTCGAGGAAGTCGGCGTACCCGTCGTCGAAGGTCAGCGCCACCAGCCGGCGCCCCTCGCCGCGGGCGCGCGCGGCGAGCAGCCCGGCCACCGACACCCCGCGCAGCCCCCGCCGGCGCAGCCAGCCCAGCTGCTTCTCCAGGCGCCCGGGGGAGACGGTGACGCGGTACGGGTCGTCGGAACAGTCGCCCACGGAGTGGTACATGGCGACCCAGGGGACCGGACCGGTGAGGCGTCCGGCCCTCGCGGCGGACTCAATGGAAGACGGCATGCGCGAGCCTTCGGGTGACGGTGGCTACGGAACGGAGTGCGGGTGCGAAGCCCTGGGCGCCCAGGGCCCGGCCGAGCAGGACGAAGACGACGGTGACGGCCGTGGCGCCGGCGGCCAGACCGGTGAGCGGGTCCGCCGGCCGGGCGGCCGCGAAGAGCCCGACGGCGGTCGCGGCGACCGCCGCCCGCACCGGCCGGCTCAGCTCGACGAGCACCCGCCGGGTACGGATCGGGACGCTGCGCGGGCCCGTCCCGGCCAGCAGGAGCACGGCGGTCGCGGTGATGCCGGCGGCGTTGGCGGCGGCGATGCCGGTGACGCCGTACGCGCCGACCGTCAGGGCGCCGATCCAGGAGGTCAGCACGATCCCGGCGGCCATGGCGCCCACCGGGTACCAGGAGGCGCGGCCCGCCGAGAAGTAGGAGCGGACCAGCACCCCGACCAGGGTCTGCCCGAGCAGCCCGAGCGCGTAGACGCGCATCACCCCGGCCGTCGCGGCGGTGTCCACGGAGGTGAACGCGCCGCGCTGGAACAGCAGCTGGATGAGCTGCGGCGCACACGCCACGACCACGGCGGTGCCGAGCAGCACCACGCTCGCGGCCACCGACAGGTCCCGCTCGACCCGGCTCCGGGCCCGCTCGGTGTCGCCCTCGGCCAGCGCCCGGGCCACCACGGGGAAGGTGACCGTGCACAGCATCATCGACATCGTCATCGGGATCTGCGCGACCTTCTGCGCGTAGTTGAGGTGCGAGATGGCCCCGGAGTGCAGGTGCGAGGCGAGGAACCGCTCGATCAGCACCTGCGACTGCCGGCACAGCGCGAACAGCAGCACGGTGGCCATCAGCGCCACGTTCAGCGGCCGCTCCTCGGTGACGGCCGGGCCGCCCTCCTGCCGCGCCTTCGGCCGGTGCCGCAACTGCCCGAGCAGCGACGGAAGCTGTACGGCGACCATCAGGGCACCCCCGGCCGCCACCCCGAACGCCGCCGACCGCACCCCCCAGTGGCCGCCGAGCGCGAACATCGCCGCGATGATCCCGGCGTTGTAGGCGACGTAGATCGAGGCCGGGGCGAGGAACCGCCGGTGCGCGCGCAGAGCGGCGCTGCAGTACCCGGCCAGCCCGAAGGTCAGTACACAGGTGGCCGTGAGCCGGGTGCAGCCGACGGCGAGGCCGGGGTCCCGCAGCCCCGGCGCGAGCACCGCGACGAGCTGCGGGGCCCCGCCGATCAGCAGGGCGCCGACGCCCGCGAAGGCCAGGGTCAGCTTGGGCAGCGTCCCGGCGACCAGGCCCCGCACGGGATCGCCGGACGCCCCCTGCGTCCGCCGGGCCAGGGCCACGCTGAACGCGGGCACGAGCGCGAACGCCAGCCCGTCCTCGATCAGCAGCGTCGCCGCGAACTCGGGCACGGTCCACGCCACGAGAAACGCGTCGGTGTCCCGCCCGGCCCCGAACAGCCGCGCGAGCGACTGGTCCCGGATCAGCCCGAGCAGCGACCCGAGCACGGAGAACACGGCGGTACCGAGAGCGGCCTTGGCGAGAAAGCCACGAGTGGGGCCGGCGTTCTCGGTGCCGGCGCCGGCGACCTCCTTCTCGGGGGCGCGGGGCTGTGACACGTGGGGCTCCGCCGCGTGGGCCCGACCGGCCACATCGGACCCGTGGTCGACATCCGACCCTTCAACCCCCGGCGCCGCAGTCATTCCGCACGCTCCGCCCCCGCCAACGCCCACCAGCCGACCGCCCCGAACAGCACCGCCGTGAGAACCGTCGACGGCCCCCCGATGTCGGCGTACGCGAAATCGACGAGCTGCCAGATCAGCAGCCCGCACCCCACCAGGGCGCAGTCGAGGCCGTCACCGCCCCGCACCCGCCACAGCCCCCGTAGCCCGCACGCCAGCAGCGCCAGCCAGCTGCCCGCCAGGGCGAGCAGCCCGAGCAGGCCCTGCTCGCTGAGGACCAGCAGGTACATGTTGTGCGGCGACAGCAGCGGCTGCTTCCGGTACGCCGTCCCCGCCCCCTCCGTGTCGCTCCCGGACGACAGCGCCAGCGAGGCGTGCGAGTCCCGGTACGCGGGGAAGTTCTTCAGGCCGACGCCGGTCACCGGGTGCTCGCGCCACATCCCCGTCGCCGCCGCCCACAGCGTGTACCGGTCGACCACCGACTGGTCCGGCGCGTCCGTGACCTGCCCGATGCTGCTGAGCCGCTCCTGGAGCATGGCGGTACCCACCCCGAAGCCGCCCACCAGCACCACACCGGCCGCGACCGCGACCGCCGCCACCTTCAGGGCCCGCCGCAGCCCGGCCAGGGCGAGCTGCACACCGCAGGTCAGGACCGTGGCGATCCAGGCGCCCCGGCTGAAGGAGACGGCCAGCGGCAGCAGCAGCCCGAGCGCGCACGCCCCCGCCGCCACCCGCTGCCGTACCGGGGAACGCCCGAGCGCCAGCCCGAGCGCGCAGACCAGGCCGAACGACACCACCGTCGCCATGCCCATCACGTCCTGCGGCCCGAAGGTGCCGACCGCGCGGATCTCCTCGCCCTGGTACGACGCCCCGGTGCCGGTGACGTACTGGTGCAGCCCGACCGCGCCCTGCCAGACCGCGAGCCCCACGAACGACCAGGCGAGGAGCCGGAAGTCGGCACGGTCCCGGACCAGCAGCACGACGGCGGCGGGGACCAGGACGAACACCTGGAGGTAGCGGCCGAGGCCGGTCAGCCCGGCGCCGGGCGAGGCCGCGCCCATCGCCGCGACGGCCAGTCCCACGACCGGCAGGCCGAGCACCGCCACGGCCGTGGCGGACAGCGGGCGCCGCCGCTCCCGCAGCGTGCGCAGCGCGGCGTACAGCACCACAAGGGCGGACACCGCGTCGGCGGGCCCCGCACCGCCCTCCTCGCCGCCCGGGGCGAGCGGCAGCGCGAGGACCGCGAGCACGGCGACCGCGGCCAGCACCGGCGGCAGCCGCAGCGGCCTGGCCGGTGACAGTGCGAAGCTCATTCTCAGCTCCCCGTCGAGCGCACGAGCGCGGCCGCGGTGCGCAGCAGGATGCAGACGTCCTGCCACAGCGACCAGTTGTCGATGTAGGCGTTGTCGAAGCGGGCCCGGTCCTCGATGGAGGTGTCGCCGCGCAGCCCGTTGATCTGGGCGAGTCCCGTGATGCCGGTCTGCATCCGGTGGCGGGCCGCGTAGCCCGGGTAGGTCTGGCTGAACTGGCCGACGAAGTAGGGCCGTTCGGGGCGCGGGCCGACCAGGCTCATGTCGCCCCAGAGCACGTTCCACAACTGCAGCAGCTCGTCCAGGGAGGTCTGGCGCAGGAAGCGGCAGAAGCGGCTCATCTGGATCTCGCCGGCCACGCTCCAGCGGGTGGCGGCCTCGTGCTCGTCGACCGGGCGGTGGGTGCGCAGCTTCAGCAGGGTGAAGGGGCGGCCGTCCTTGCCGATCCGCTCCTGCCGGAAGACGACCCCCGGCCCGTCGGTGATCCGCAGCACGGTCGCGCAGACCAGCAGCAGCGGCCCGGCCAGCACCAGCGCCGCCCCGGAGACGGCGATGTCCAGGACCCGCTTGCCGATGCTGCCGCGCCGCCGCGAGCCCATCTCCAGGCGGCGGCAGGAGAACCCGGCGAGCTGGTCGCGCGTCTCGTACGCCGGTGAGTCCGCGTCGACCTCCCACACCACGCAGCCGGACTCGGCCAGCGCCCGCAGCAGCGGGCCCTGTTCGGTGCGGACGGCGGGGTGGACGGTCAGGACCGCCCGGACCCCGTTCTGGATCAGGGCCCGCTCGACCTCCTCGCCGGTGGTCAGCACGGGCAGGCCCTCGGCGCCCTCGGGGTGTTCGGCGACGACGCCCACCGGGCGCACTCCGCAGGACGGGTGGCGCAGCACGGCGGCGGCGACCCGCTGAGCGGTGGCGGCCGGCCCGACGACCAGGGCGGCGCGAGGCCGGCGCAGCAGGGCGCGGCGGCGCCGCCCGTGCACCAGGCCACGGCCGGCGCCGGCCGCCGCCGCGTGCAGGGCGAAGCCGAGCAACAGGGCGCGGACGGACAGCGCACGGTCCGGGGTCCAGGCGGCGACGGCCGCGGCCAGGCCGAGCCAGACCACGGCGATCCGGCCGCAGACGGACGGGAGTTCGTCGAGGATCCCGGTCATCCGCCGGACCGTCTGCGGGCGCAGCAGTATCGCCCCGGCCACCAGCAGGGCGACCAGAACGGGCCGGCGGACGGCCTCGTCGAGCGCGGCTCCGCCGAGCAGCGCGGCACCCAGGTCGGCGGCGAGCAGCGGCACCGGGGAGGCGGGCCGCACGGGCGGCCGCCGCAGCGGGAACCGGAAGCCGCCGGCGGTGCGCGGCGGCAGCACGGAGACGGGCGAGAGTCCGTGGTCCCGGGGCTTTGCGCCGGGGGAGGGGACGGTGCTTTCCGCGGTCACGAGTGGATGGACTCCCTGCGCTCGAAGGACACCAGCGGCCGCCCGCCGAGGAGTTCGCGGTACAGCTCCGCGACCGCCTCCGCCGTGCGCCGCACATCGTGCGTGGACAGGACGTGCCGGCGCCCCCGGCCGCCGAGCGAGGCGCGCAGCTGCGGGTCGAGGAGCAGCGTGGCGACGGCCCCGGCCAGCGCACCGGGCCGGCCCGGTGGGACCAGGCAGTGCGCCGCGTGGCCGGGCGGCAGGCTCTCGCGGGCGCCGTCGACATCGGTGACCAGCGCCGGCCGCCCGCAGGCCAGCGCCTCCAGCGGGGCGAGCGCCATGCCCTCCCAGCGCGAGGGCAGCACCACCAGGTCGGCGGCCCGGTACCAGGGGCGGACGTCCGCGACGGGGCCCACGAACTCGACGGAATCCGGAGCGAGCCGACGCAGCGCGTCCCGGTCGGGTCCGTCGCCGACCAGGGCGAGCCGGGCGTCCGGCACCCGGCGCAGCACCTCGGGCCAGGCCCGCAGCAGCACGTCCTGGCCCTTCTGCCGGCACAGCCGCCCGACGCAGACGACCAGGGGAGCCCCGGCGGGCTGCTCGCCCGGGCCGGCCGGTGTGAAGTGCTCGGTGTCGATGCCGTTCGGGACGACCGTGTACCGGGCGCGGATCCCGGCGCGCATGCCGGTCGTGCGCTCGGCCTCGCTGACGCACACCACCCGGTGCGCCCAGCGCGCGCCCCACCGCTCCCACCGCAGGGCCAGCGCGGCGGTGGCGCCGCCGACCGCCTCGAAGGACCAGGCGTGCGGCTGGAACAGGGTCGGGACGCGCCCGCGCACGGCGAGCCGTCCGGCGAGACCCGCCTTCGCGCTGTGCGCGTGCACCAGGGCGGGCCGTGCCTCGTCGAGCAGCCGGCCGAGGCGTCGTACCTCGTCCGGGAGACCGGTACCCGGGGAGCGGTCGGCGTGCCACCCGCGCACCTCGGCGCCCAGGGCCCGCGCGCGTTGCGCCAGTTCACCACCGGGGCAGGCCACCGTGACCCGCAGACCGGCCGTGAGCTGGGCCTTCGTCAGATCCAGGACGACCCGGGCCACTCCGCCCTCGACGGGCTGCGCCAGGTGGAGGACCCGTGGCCGAGGGTCGGTGGCTGATCGGTGCATACGCGGATTCCTCGCTCACGGGGGGCGCGCTCGGGACTGCGGGCGGGGACGCGGCGTACTACCGCGCGTCCACGGCGGCGAAGAGCGCGCCCGCCCACGCCGCGTCGCGCTGGGAAACGAGCCGGAAGGTCAGCTGGTCACCGCCGTGGGCGAGACCGGTACCTGGATCGAACACATCCGAGTCGTAGCCGAGCGTGTTGGCGTACGCGGGCTCACGCCGGGCGCGTACCGGGCCGGGTTCGTTGATCGTGGAGTCGAGTACGTCGTCGGCCGGGTCGGCGGAGTCCTGGAGCGGGACGGGAGCGTGGCCGGCCGTGGTGTACGTGAGCGAGTCGCCGGTTACGCCCCGGGCGCCGTTGTAGGCCATGAGACCCACCAGGCCGCCGGCGCCACGCGGGGCGGGTAGCCCGTTCAGGCGTACCTCGGCCGGTGTGCCGAGGTACGCGAAGCCGTCCCGGAGGGAGAGCGTGCGCAGCGGCTGCGCCGGGTCCCCGTACCCCACGACCAGCGTCCAGCCGCCCCAGGCACCGGCCGCGGACCGGCCCGCGGCCGCGCTCACCCGGCCGACCGTCCACGGTCCCGCGCCGCCGGAGCGGACCGGTTCGGTCGCGTCCCTCGAGGCCTGGAAGGCGTCGGCGCCGTGGTCCGCACGGTGGCCCACGACCGTGTCGGCGAGCAACTCCGCGCAGGCGCCGCCGGGTTCGGCGATCAGCACCCGGCCGTCGTCCGCGCCCGGCTGCTGCTCGCCGGCCGGCAGGTTGCCGCCCCCGTACAGCAGCGGCGCGTGGTAGCGCTCGGCGAAGGGGATGCGCGGAGCCTCGGGGACGGGCGGAGCCGTCGCCCGGGCGGTGCCCGGTGCCCGGACCGAGGCGAGGACGAACGCGCTCGCCGACGCACGGCACAGCAGCGGGCCCAGGAGATTGCGCATGACCGGCTTCGTTCTTTCAGGGGGAGGGGCGGGAGGGGGGCGGGAAGAGTCCGATGTGATGGCAATACGGGTAAGTCCGGAGGTTCGCAACTCTAGTCGCTATCCGTATTAATCCGTCAAAACCGGTCAAGTGTGTCGGAGTCGTGAAGGCGGCTGCCCGGAGATCACCCCGATGGCGGCACAACCCGGCGCGGTGCCACGCGTTGACACAGCGCTGGGCATCCGCCCGTATGTTTGTTTCGACCCCAAGGAGACCTCTCCATGTCGCGTATCGCGAAGGGCCTGGTCCTGTCCACCGCCGCCGTCGCGGCCGTCGCCGGCGGTGCCGCCGCGGCTGTCGCCGACAGCGGCGCGAACAGCGCCGCCGCCCACTCCCCGGGCGTGCTGTCGGGCAATGTGATCGAGGTTCCGATCCACGTGCCGGTCAACGTCTGCGGTGACACCATCGACGTGATCGGCCTGCTGAACCCCGGCTTCGGCAACACCTGCGTCAACGACTGACGCATCGGCTGTTCCCTTCGGCCGGCCGTCCGCCCGCGCCCCCGCGGGCGGACGGCCGGTCCGTTTTTCCGGCCGCTTCCCGGACCGTGCCCGGTCCGGACGGTGCCTTCGGGATCTCATATGTCTTCCGAAAACGGGGTTTCCGGTCCGCCGGGACATCGTTGGACATGACGTCGAATTCCCCCGGGCGGCTTGCGTTGCCGAAAGTCGCCGAAGAAAGGAACATGATGAACTCGCTGAAGGCCGTCGCCGTCGCCGCCGGTTCCGTGGCCCTCGTCGGCGTCGCCGCGCCCGCGTTCGCCTACAACACCGCCGACCTCACGCCCACCAGCCTCAACGGCGCCGTGAACACGATCACCAAGGACGGCCTGGACCTGAACCAGGCGATGCCGCTGCGGCACCAGTCGAACGCGCTCGACACCGAGAACAAGCGCTCCCCGCTCAACACGGTCAAGGCCGCGGCCGGCGCCCTCAACCGGCACAACCCGCTGCTGGGCGGCCTGCCGCTGCAGAGCTGAGCCGGTGGGGGACGCGCCGGGCCGGGAGTGTTCGAGGGGCACCGAGGGGTGTCCCTCGTTCGTGTGGCCCGGCCGGCGGGCGTCCGCCGACCGGGTGAGCGGGCCCCCGGCCGCCGCACGGCCCGTCGGTAGGGTCGCGCGGTGACCTCAACCCCTAGCGCAACCCACCCGTTCCGCCTCGCCGACCTCGGCACGCTCGTCGTGCTGGCCTGGAGCGGCGAGGCCCCCGACGGCAGTGACATGCCCTACCTGCTGGCCTACTCCCTCGGTGACGCCGAGGGGGGTGCCGAGGCCACCGCGGCCGCGATCGAGGCGCTGCTGGCGAACAACGGGCTGCCGGTCGGCGGCGACCTCGTCGACGGCACCGCCCGGCCCGGCCTGCCCGTCACCCTGCTCGTCGAGGCCGGCCAGGCCGTCCTCAGCCTCGCACCGCTCAACGCCCAGTGTCCCGCGCCCGCGGAGTGGCTCGCCGCGGTCGGCGAACGCGGCTACGCCTACCTGGTGTTCACCACCCGCCCGTGGCCCGAGGGCGAACCCGGCAGGCCCGTCGACCCCGAGGCGCTGCGGGACTTCGCCGGGGCCGAGGAGACCCTGACCGCCGCCGCGCACGTCGTCCTGCCGGCCCGCAGCCTGCGCGGCTGATGGCCGAGGCCGCGGGGGCCGGGCGGGGGTTCGCGCTGCTGACGGTGGTCGCGGGGGCGGCCGGGCTGCTGGCCTCCTGGGTCATCACCCTCGACAAGTTCAAGCTCCTCGAGAACCCGCGCTTCGTGCCCGGGTGCAGTCTGAATCCGGTGGTGTCCTGCGGCAGCGTGATGAAGAGCGCCCAGGCCTCGGCGTTCGGGTTCCCCAACCCGATGCTGGGCCTGGTGGCCTACGCCGTGGTGATCTGCGTCGGCACCGGCCTGCTGGCCGGCGCCCGCTTCCCCGCCTGGTACTGGCTCGCCTTCGACGCCGGCTGCGCCTTCGGCATCGGGTTCGTGTCCTGGCTGCAGTTCGAGTCGCTGTACCGGATCGGCGCGCTGTGCCTGTGGTGCTGCCTGGCCTGGGTCGCCACCATCGTCCTGTTCTGGTACGTCACCGCCTTCGTCGTACGCCGGCGGTTCCTGCCCGCGCCGCGCCCGCTGCGGGAGTTCCTCGGCGAGTTCACCTGGGTGCCGCCGGTGCTGCACACCGGGGTCGTCGGCATGCTCGTCCTGACCCGGTGGTGGGACTTCTGGACGAGCTGAACAACGGAACTACGGAATACCCGAATTTCAGAGAAGTGAAATTTCAGAGAAGCGGAAATCCGGAGGAGTGGGATTCCGGAAGAGCGGACGAGTGCGGATTGGTGTACAGCCGACTAATGCTGCACCCGGGCGAATTGTGAACTGATGCCGATTCCGGCTCGTTACCCGGTACGGACCCCGCTCCTCTCGTATCCCGAAAGGCCCGTACCTGACATGAAGCCGACCACCCGAGGAACCCTTGCCGTCGTCGTCGCGGGCGTCGCCGTCGCCATGGGCGCGGCCGCCACGCCCGCCGCCGCGACCGACGGGGTCCCCGTTCCCGTGCCGCTGGACGGCGCCGAGAAGTCCCTCGGCATCGAGATGCCCAAGCTCGGCATGGAGCTGCCGCTGCTGATCCCCGGCGTCCCCGAGGGGCCCCGGTATGTCGAGGGCCGGCTCATCCCGGAGGGCGCGCTGCCGCGGGTGCCGATGAACGGCCAGCTGCCGGGCGTCGGCCTCAGCGTGCCGCTCCCGCGTGCCCTCGGCGCCGGCTTCGACCACGTCGGCGTCGACCTCCCCGCCTCCGACCTGCGCACCCTCACCCCTGGCCTGGCGCTGGACGCGCCCCTCAGCGCGCCCGACCCGCAGCACTACGGCGTGCCGCACCTGAAGATGCCCGAGGTCGGGGTGCTCGCCCCGGTCCTGCAGACGGTCGTCGGCGGCAAGCTCGGCGCCGGCTCCGGTACCGGCCGGTAACCCTCCTCGGGGTACGGCCCTTTCGGCCCGGTCCCGCGCCGGACGGCGGCGCGGTGGTGACCGGGCGCCCCCTCGGACGGTTACCGGTACCGACAGTGGTCGGTTAACCGTACGAGGAGTGAGCATGGTCGTCGGAATCGGTGGTGTGGCGGTGGGCGCGGAGCCGGGAGCCGGGCAGCCGGGCAGAGCCGGGACGGGCAGACCGACGCGGCGCGAGCTGACGCGGGGGCTGTTCGCCTCCGTGGTCGCCCTGGCGTTCGCCCCGGTCGTCGCCGCCTCCCGCCCCTCGCCCCCGGCCGCGGCGCCCGCGGGCACCTCCTTCGACGAGTCCTACCGGGGCCGCCGTATCAGGGGCGCCCTGGTACCTGCGGCCGGGCGGGCCGTCGACGGGGGCCAGTGGCAGGTCACCGTCGACGGCCGCCCGCTGCATCTGATGCGGCGGGCCGACGGCAGCTGGCTCAGCATGGTCGACCACTACAGCTCGTACCCGACCCCGCTGGCGGCGACCCGCGGGGCCGTCGACGAGATGGGTCCCGGCCAGCGGCTGCGCGATCCGGCGCCGGGCCACCTGCACATGGGGGGAGACCATGGCGTACGTGCGTAAGGACGTCAGCAGGCTGACGGCCACCGAGCGGGGGCGGCTCGTCAAGGCGTTCCTGGAGGTCAAACGGCGGGGCGAGTACGACGAGTTCGTGCGGACGCACATCGAGTACTACACCCCGGACGGCGAGGACGGACTGCGCGCCGCCCACATGGCGCCCTCCTTCCTGCCCTGGCACCGCCGCTTCGTGCTCGACCTGGAGCAGGCCCTGCGCCGGGTCGACGGGTCGGTGACGGTGCCGTACTGGGACTGGACGAGGGACCGTTCGGCGTCCGGTGTGCCGTGGACGAAGGACCTGCTCGGCGGCAACGGCCGGCCCCGCGACCAGCAGGTGATGACCGGCCCGTTCGCCTATGCGGCGGGGCACTGGACCATCACGGAGGGCATCACCGACGGCGAGTTCCTCGCCCGGGACCTGGGCCGGGCCCACGATCCGATCGACCTGCCCACCGGGGCCGAGCTCGACCGGGCGCTGGCCGACCCCGCCTACGACGTCCCGCCGTGGGACTCGACGGTCGCCCGGGGTTTCCGCAACCGGCTGGAGGGCTGGGGGACCGGCAGCGGCAAGGCGTCCTGGCACAACCACAACCGGGTGCACCGCTGGGTCGGCGGGGCCATGCTCGGCGGCGCCTCCGTCAACGACCCCGTCTTCTGGCTCCACCACGCCTTCCTCGACCTCCAGTGGGAGCGCTGGAGGTCCCGGCACCGCGGGCAGCGCTACCTGCCGGCGAAGCCGCCGGGCCCGGGCGACCCGCAGCGCGACCGGATCGTCGCCCGCGGCGGGAAGCTGCCGCCGTGGGACGTCACCCCCGAGTCGCTGGAGGACGTGAGCCGGATCTACCGGTACGCCTGAGCCGGTCCGGACACGGGAGGAGCCCCGGCGCCCAGGGCGCCGGGGCTCCTTGACGGGCGGCGGCTCAGGAGCCGTAGCCGCCGTTCTTGCCGTCACCGGCCTTGAGGTGGCCCTCGTTGCCGCAGGTGCTGCCGAACGCCGGGTTCAGCAGACCGATCACGTCGACGGTGTCGCCGCACACGTTCACCGGGATGTTGACCGGGACCTGGATGACGTTGCCGGACACCACGCCGGGCGAGCTGACGGCCTCGCCGTTGGCACCCGCGTCGGCCAGGGCCAGGCCGGCGCCGCCGATCACCACAGCGCCGGTGCCGAGGGCTACGACGGCGGCCTTCGCGATGCGAGACATCACGTTCTCCTTCTTGTTGCTCGGGGAGTGCGGCGGCAGGACCAGCCGCCGCACTCCCCGTTCAACGCCCCGACCTGCGGCTGGTCACGCCGATCAGCGGACGATCACTCCAAGGGCCGGAGTCAGGACACCCCCCGAGGCAGCCGCCGTACCGGGGCGCCCGCCAGGAAGGCCCGGATGTTCTCCACGGCCTGGCCGTAGTAGGTCGTGTAGTTGGCGTAGGAGACGTAACCGAGGTGGGGCGTGGCCAGCAGCCGGGGCGCGGTGCGCATCGGGTGGCCGGCGGGCAGCGGCTCGGTGTCGAAGACGTCGACGCCGGCGCCCGCGATCCGGCCCTCGTGCAGCGCGGCGAGCAGCGCGTCCTGGTCCACGATGGCCGCGCGGGAGGTGTTGACGAGGTAGGCGGTGGGCTTGAGGAGGGCGAGTTCGGCGGCGCCGAGCAGCCCCCGGGTGCGGTCGCCGAGCGCCAGGTGGACGGAGACGAAGTCGCTGGTGGCGAGCAGGTCCTCCTTGCTCGGCGCGAGGCCGACGCCGACCTCCTCGGCGCGCTCCTTGCTGAGGTTCTGGCTCCAGGCGCTGACGTGCATGCCGAAGGCGAGCCCGACCCGCGCGACCTTGCTGCCGATCTTCCCCAGGCCGAGCAGCCCGAGCCGGCGCCCGTGCAGATCGGCGCCGACGGTGGACTGCCAGGGCCCGCCGTCCCGCAGCGCCGCGCTCTCCTGGACCAGCCCCCGGGCCAGCCCGAGCAGCAGCGCCCAGGTCAGCTCGACCGGCGGCGTCGAGGAACTCTCCGTCCCGCACACCGTGATCCCGCGCGCCTCGGCGGCCGCGTAGTCGATGACGCTGTTGCGCATCCCGGAGGCGATCAGGAGCCGCAGCCGGGGCAGCCGCCCGAGCACCGAGGCGGGAAAGGCGACGCGCTCGCGCAGGGTGACCACGATGTCGAAGCCGGCGAGAGCCGCGACGAGTCCGTCCTCGTCCCCGGGATGCTCCCGCAGCGACACCACCTCGACCTGACCGGCGAGCGAGGCCCAGTCCCCGAACTCCCCGCCAACGCCTTGAAAGTCGTCAATCACAGCACAACGAAGACCCATTGCCTCACCGTACCGGCGACTCCGACGCGCCCCGGCAGGGGCGCTGGGGGTACCCCCGGCCGAAGGCCGGCGGAGGAACTGCGCGGCCGGCCGAAGACCACCCGCGGCCGCCCGACAACTGGTCCCGGCACCCCCGTTGGCGCACAGCACGGCACCGCACGAAAAAGCCGCCCCTGATCAGGGCGGCGCAAAGGGGTCCGGTGGGTGGGGCCACCGGACCCGGTACCGGGCGCAGCGGGTGCCGGGCGGAACGTCAGTTCGTCGCAAGGATGGAGCGGTACCACGGTTCGGCCAGGCCGAACCACGTCTCGAAGCCACCCCCCGGCCGCTGACCGAGATCCGCCCAGAGCGCGTCGGCCGCGAAGAAGTGGTCCGTCGTGAGGATGTCGAGCGTGCCCTGCGGAACCCCCTTCGCCGCGAGGATCGCCTTGGCCCCCTCGACGGTGAGGTTGTCACGCGGCCAGTCGATCCCCGCACACCCGGCGACCGCCCGCAGCGCACTGCCCACGGTGACCGGCGCCGGATCCGCGGCGTGGTACACCCGCGAGGTCAGGACCCCGTCCGGCGCCAGCGCGGTCGCGACCAGCAGCCGGGCCAGGTCCGGCGCGCCGATGACCGACGCCCGTGACAGCCAGCCGGCCACCACTCCCGGCAGGGCCCGCAGCAGCCGTGCCAGGGTCGGGCCGACCCACAGGTCCCCCACTCCGAAGACCAGATGGGGCCGGAGCACCACGCCGCCGGCCGAGAGGACCGCGTCCTCCGCCGCCGCGCGGGTGCGGGAGGTGACGGAGCCCGGATTGCGGGTGAGCTCCTCGGGCCGGAGGCCGCGGAAGGTGCCGCGGCCGTACACCGAGGCCGTGCTGAGCTGGACGATCCGGCGCACTCCGGCCCGCCGCGCCTCGGCGACCAGCGCGGCCGTGCCGCGTGCGTTGACCGCCTCGTTGGCCGCGGCGCTGCCGCCTATCTGTGCCGCGCAGTGCAGGAGCACGTCGACCCCGTCGCACACCCCGCGCAGCGAGCGGGGGTCGGTGAGGTCGGCGTGCACGGTCCGGGCCCCTGAGCAGGACCGCGGCAGGGACCGGCGGTGGCTCATGAGCCTGAGGTCGGCCCGCCGGCGCTGTGCCTCGCGCGTCACGTGGGCCCCGACGAACCCGGACGCGCCGGTGATGAGAAGGATGGACACGGGGAGACTCCCGGGAAGCGGTCGCGGTCAGCGGACACGGGGCCGCAGGAGGAGTTCGGCGGTGAAGACCGTCTCCTGCCGCTGGCTGCCGCGCACCCGCACCAGCAGGTCGCCGCGGTCGCCGTGGGGTTCGGGGTCGGCCGTGATCCAGCAGGGCGCGTCGAGTTCGGCGTACCGCGTGAACTCGCTGCGCGTGCCGAGCAGCAGGGCGCAGGGTGCCCCGGTGCGGGCGTGCGCGGCCTGCCGGGCGGCCTCCAGGAGGAACATGCCGGGTATGTGGTCGACCGGGTGGTCGAAGTAGGTCGGGTGCGCGGTGTCGACCCGTAGTTCCCATCTGCCCCGGGTGCCCGGCGCGGGTTCGCACAGGGCGACGTGCCGCGCGGTGGCGTGACCCACGGCGGCCGGGTCGAGGGCCGGCGGCGGGGTGCGGTCGGTGCTGGTGGGGCGCTCCCCGCGCATGCGCCGGTACACGTCCGGGCTCATGCAGCGGAACGCGGCCGAGGCGGTGGCGCGGGCCCCGTTCTCCCGGACCACGGTCACGTCGTAGCGCATCTCCCGCAGCCGGCCGGCGCGGCGGACGACGTCCCGGCAGACCGCGTGCATCTCGACGTCGGTGGGGACCGCGTCCGCGACGAGCAGGTCGGGCTCGGCGGTCACGGACATGTCAGACATGAGGAACTGGTAGCCGAACGGCACGTCGAACTCGGCGTGGGCGAGCAGGGATCCGATCTGGCGGATCGACTCGATCAGCAGCATCGGGTCCTGGTATCCGCCGTCGGGGGCGAACAGCGCGTGGCTGCGCGGCCATTGGGCCCGGACGACGAAGCCGTCGAAGCCGTCGGCGCCCGGGGACTCGTCGCGCTCCCAGCCGGTGAGCAGGACTTCGGAGACCGCCGCGCGGTGGACGTACTCACGCGGCACAGTGGTGGTCAGTCCGGGAAGCAGGGGCTTCGGGGCGATGGCCCGGTCGGTGAGGTGCGGCATGTGCAGCGCTCCTGTGTCGGTGTGACGGGAAGGAGGGGGCAACAAGCCGTACGCCGGCTGTCACCCCCCGTGGCCGACGTTCTGCCCCACAAGATACAGACAGGTCGGTCCGGTTCTGCAAGAGGCGAAGCGATTTCTTGGGCGAGTCGGGATGCCTTGAGGGCTTGCCATCGATGTCAACGGTCCGATATGTCGGCATTGTAACCATGAAACGTACAAGGTTGTATGGTTCATGGAAGATGTATGACCCTTGGCCAAGTCTTTCCGTGGGGCGACTTAACGGAGTCTGACCTCCCACTTGTCCGGTATTCCGACGAAATCGCAGCTCAAGATAGGGGTGTTAAGGGGTGGCGCGAGCGGCGCGCCTCTGGCTCGGGGCAGTTGACAATCAGACAAGTCTGTTTGGTACGGTCTGGTCGTGAACCCGCAGTCCGAGATGACGTGGATGTGCCTCAGGGGGAGCAGATGAAGCGCCAGTACGCGGACCTCGTGGCGCCGTCGCCGCGCCGCCACCGCTCGCACGGCCCGCTCGTCCCGGCCGGTCACCCGGCCGGCCACTCGGCAGCGCACCCGGCCCACCGGGCCCCCGCGTACGGCGCGCCCCGCGCGGGCGCGCTGCACGTCCTGGTCGTCGAGAACGACCCACGGGCCGCCGACCCCCTCCTGCAGGGGCTGGCCCGGCACGGCTACGCCACCCACGGCGCGACCACCGGCGCCCAGGCGCTGCGCGCCCACCGGGAGGCCGACCTGGTCCTGCTCGACCTCGACCTGCCCGACCTCGACGGCCTGGAGGTGTGCCGCGGCATCCGGGCGGTCAGCGACCTGCCGATCATCGCCGTGACCGCACGCGGCTCGGAACTCGACTGCGTGCTCTGCCTGCAGGCCGGTTCGGACGACTACCTCGTCAGGCCGTACGGCTTCCGGGAGCTGCTGGCCCGGATGGAGGCGGTACTGCGCCGGGTGGGGGTCCGGCCGGCGGACGAGCCGGCGGCCGGCCGGGTCGTCACCCACGGGCCGCTGCGCATCGATCCGGGCGCCCGCACGGCCGTCCTCGACGGGCGGCCCCTCGACCTGACCCGCAAGGAGTTCGACCTCCTGCACCTGCTGGCCTCGCAGCCCGGCACGGTGATCCCGCGCCGCCAGATCATGGCCCAGGTGTGGGACGACGCGTGGTCGCCGCGCGGCCGCACGGTCGACACCCACGTGGGCACCCTGCGCGGCAAACTGGGCTCCAGTGCCTGGATCGTCACCGTCCGGGGGGTCGGCTTCCGGATCGGCAGTCCCTAGCCCTCTCCCGCGTTATCCCAGCTCACGTCCGATTCCGGCGCACGGCTCGGGAACCGCTTGCCGACAACTCCCGCCGCGGTACTGACCGTGAGCCGCCTGTGCGGCTTACGATACAGACCAGTCTGTTGAATTCAGCGGGAGAGCGTAAGGATCTGGCATGGCTCAGCAGGAACGCGGCAAGCGGTCACGGCGGTCGATCCTGGAGGCGGCGGCCCAGGTCTTCGACGAGCGCGGCTACGACGCCGCCAGCACCAACGAGATCCTGGCCCGCACCGGACTCACCCGGGGGTCCCTCTATCACCACTTCCCCTCCAAGGAAGCCATCGCGCTGGCCCTGGTGCAGGCCCACGCCGAGGCCCTGCAAGTGCCCGAACGGCCGATCAGGCTGCAGTCGGTGATCGACCTGACCCTGGAGTTCGCCCGGCGCCTGCAGCACGACGCGGTGCTGCGCGCGAGCGTGCGGCTGACGACGGAGCAGACGTCGTTCGACTGCCCGCCGCAGACCACCTACGAACAGTCCATGGACACCATCCTGACGCTGCTCCAGGAGGCCGAGAAGCGGGACGAGATCCTGCCGGGGGTGGACGTGCGCGAGGTGGCCTCGCTGGTCGTCGGCTCGTTCACCGGTCTGCAGATCATGTCCCAGGCCTACACCGGCCGCGCCGACCTGCCCGAACGCACCAGCGTCCTGTGGAAGTTCCTGCTGCCGGGACTCGCCACGCCGGGCCTGGTCGGGCGGCTGCGCACGACGCCGCCCGAGGAGTGACCGGCCCGCCCTCAGATCCTGCGCTCGCCGCCCCGGCCCGGCGGCAGGTCCCGGTCGAACAGCGGGCGCAGCAGCCGCCACAGGCGCTGGGTGATCTCGCCGTCCCACCAGCCCGGGTCGGTGTGCCCGAGGGCCTCGACGCCCGCGGCCATCACCACCGCCAGGTCGGCGAGGTCCCCGGCCTGCTCCGCGGACTCCTTCTGTGCCTCCGTCACCCGCTCGTGGACCGCGGCGAGCAGGTCGTCGCGCAGCCGGGGCGGTCCGGCCGAGCCGTCCGCGGCCAGCTGCATGCCCGCCCGGACGACCTTCTCGGTGCGCATGGCCTCGCCGAGCGCGAACAGGAAGCGCTTGGGCGCGTCCGCCGCCGGCCCCGCGAAGGCCTCCTCGGTCAGCGCCTCCACCCGCGCTCTCGCCTCCTCGTACACGGCCGCGGTCAGCGCGGTGGTGGAGGCGAAGTGGTGGTAGAGCGCCCCCCGGCTGACCCCGGCTCGGCGGCAGATGTTGACCAGTCCCGCGTCGGACAGCCGACCGTCCGCGATGAGCTCGGCGGTGGCATGGACGAGAGCCTGACGCGTGTGCTCGGATCGCGCCTGCATCAGGTCGTACCCGCCTTCCCTGCCAGCAGTGTGCCCGGTACGTGCACGCGCTGCGGGCATCGGTACCAATGGTGGTAAGAATCATACAACCATGCCTGTTTCATGGGAGGACCCCGGCGGTGGCCTACCTCCGCATGATCTCCACACGATCCCAACTTCCCTGGCGGCAGGGGTGGGTGTCCGGAAACATGCGCGGTGAGCGACGTCCCGAATGCGTCCTCAATCAGACAGGTCTGTTTGTAAAAGAGTGCGAATCCGGCCAGTTGACACAGGGTTGACACTCCGCTGACAGAGCTGCGGAGGATTGTGGGAAGCCTGAACCGCCGTGCGTTGAAGCGGCCGCCCGCCCCCGTGAGACTGGACGCAGTTCCACACGGACCGAGGATTCGGGGGATCCGAATGGAAGAGCCGGAGCGACTCACGGACGACCACGTCAGCCGCGACTGCCGCAGGCGCTGCGGCCGGATCTGCGTCCGCTGCCTGGACCGGATCGACGGCGGCCTGCGCACCCTGCTCGACCTGTACCGGGAGAGCGACCAGGCGCTGGTGCCCGGGGCGCCGGTGCTGCGCGAGCGGGTGAGCGGCAGCCGCGCCACCGTCGGCATCGTGCTCGACGAGCGGACGCTGGCCCTGCGGGCCCGGGCGGCCGAGGTCATGGCGCTGTGGGCGCGGCTCGTCGTGGACGAGCGCGCCGGCGCCCGGCCCGCGGACCGCGGGGTGCCCGCACTGGTCGGGTTCCTGCGCGGGCAGCTGTCCTGGTTCGCCGGGCACCCGGCGGGCGCCGACCTCGACGAGGAACTCGCCGAGCTCCTCACCGACTTCGGCCACCTGCTCGGCCCCGGCCCGGTCCGCCGGTTCGCCCTCGGCGCCTGTACCCGGCCGGAGTGCGCCGGGACGCTCTACGGCGTCCTGCCGGCGGACGGCGGCGACCGGGTGCCGGACCAGGTGGCCTGCGACGCCGGCCACGCGCTGCCGCCGCGCCAGTGGCTGCTGGTCGCGAACCGGGCGCGGGAGGCGGTGACGACATGACGGGCACGGGAGACGGTGACGGCGGGACGGTGCCCGCGGCCGCCAAGCCGCGCACGGTCCCGACGGAACTGGCGGCCCTCGCGATGGGCGTCACCCAGGCGACCATCCGCAAATGGGCCAGCCGCGGCAAACTCACCCGCCACGGCGGCCCCCGGCGCGCCGAGTACGACCTCGACGAACTGTTCGCACTGGTGCGCAGGGGCGAGACCGAATAGCCGGCGCGAGGCCCCAAAACCACAGCGAATTCGAGTAAGTCCGCGCCGCCGCACGGAATTCACCGACCATCACCGCAAGAAACCGGATCCGTGCGGGGATCCGGTACGAAGCAGCCCCCGCGGCCCGTCCCCCTGCCGCGGGGGCTTCTTCGGTTACCGCCCTGATCATCAACTCGCTTCATTTAAAGGGCAGTTGACGCATCCGAACAGAGGTGTCACACTCTTTTCGGCGCCCCCCTGCCCAGACGGCGGCGGCGCTTCTTGCGGGCTTCTGCATTCGAGCCCGTGGCATCCATCCCGAAATCCGTGCCCCGACCGGGGCGCGGATTTTTTGTTTTCCCTCCGCCCCGACTTGAGGAAGTGTGGTCGATGCCTGTTTCCACCTGGACACCCGTCGGACAATGGACGGGTACGGTCACGCACGACGGCGAGGTGGACGAGTACACCGTCGCCTTCGCCCCGGACGGCTCGCTCTCGGTCACCACGCGCAAGAGCACCGGAACCGGCGCCTGGACCGTCACCGGCGACGACTCGCTGGAGTTCTCCCTGCGCGAGGACTTCAACCTCGACGTCACCCAGATCAGCCCCAACGGCCACCGGGCCGCGTACATCCAGATCGACATCACCGCGCGGCACGACGGCGACGCGCTCACCGGCGAGGGCAAGGCCGTCGTGCACGGCCCCGACGACGTCGTGATCTACGCGACGGACGCCCGGACCGAAGCGCGCCGGGTGTCATGACGGCCGAGGTCGCCCGGCTCACCGACGTGCTGAGCCTCAGGGACCTGGCCGGGCGCTATCTGGCCGGCCTCGACGAGGGCGGCTTCGACGAGACCTGGGCGAGGTCCCTGTTCACCGAGGACATCGAGATGACGTTCCCGGTGGGCAGCCACCGGGGCCTCGCCGGGGTGTCCGGCTTCACCACCGAGATCATGGCGCGCTGGGGTCGTACCCACCACCACGGCTCGGAGACCCAGGTCGACGTCGACGGCGACCGGGCCGAACTGAGCTGGAGCCTGATCGCCTCCCACGTGCACCACGGCTCGCCGCTGCCGCCGGACCCCACCCAGTACTTCCAACTCGGCGGCCGCTTCACCGGCACGGCCCGGCGCACCCCCGGCGGCTGGCGTTTCGACCGGCTGCGGCTGCGGATCGTGTGGACGACCGGCGCCGTGCCCAGGGGAGTGACCCAGGTCGACCGGCAGACCCTCGACACCCGGGGAAACCTGCCCCCTTCGGCAGCCGCTTCGGCAGCCACTTCAGCAGAGGAGAACGCACCCATGCCGACCACGCTCACCGCGGACCAGCAGAAGGAACTGATCGAGAAGGTCTTCCACGAGGGCCTCGACCTCGGCGACCTGTCGGCCGCCGACCGCTACCTCACCGCCGACTTCCGCAACCACGGCAGCCACGACGACTCGATGCGCGGCCCGGAGGCGTTCAAGCACACCATCCGGATCCAGCAGTCCGCGTTCAGCGACATCAAGTACGAGATCCTCGACTTCATATCGATGGGCGACAAGGCCGCCATCCGCTGGGTCATGCACGGCCGGCACACCGGCCCCTTCATCGGGATCCAGCCGACCGGGCTGCAGGTGCAGCACCAGGCGATCATCTGGTTCCGCTTCGAGGGCGACCGGATCGCCGAGCGCTGGGGCATCGTCGACAACTTCGCCCTGCAGAAGTTCCTCCAGTCCGGCGGCAGGCCGGCCGGCCCGCTGACTCCGGCGGGCAAGCCCGCGGCCTGAGCCGCGCCCGGCCGCGCGGCCCGGCCCCCGCTGACGGCGGCGGGGGCCGGGCCGTGCCGCCATGGAATCGACGTGCCCTACGGAGGGACCTGAGTCATGCCGATCGACAGGAAAGTCGCCCGCTTCAACCGGCGGTTCGCCAACCACTTCGTCGGGCCGCTGTTCAGCCGGCTGCCCGGTTTCGGGAAGGTGCACCACCGCGGCCGCAAGTCGGGGCGCGAGTTCGCCACCCCCGTCAAGCTGTTCCGGCGCGGCGCGGACATCGTCATCACACTGCCGTACGGGCCCGGCTCCGACTGGGTCAAGAACGTGCTGGCGGCGGGCGGTTGCGAGATCACCACGCGCGGCCGCCGGATCCGGGTCACCGCGCCGGTGGTCTTCACCGACGACGGTACGACGCAGATGCCCGCCCTGACCCGGCGGATCCTCTCCCGGGTCGAGGCCACCGAGTTCCTCGCGCTGACGCCGGTCGCCGAACCGGCGCGGCTGCGGGCGGCCCGGCCGTGACCGCCGCCGGTCTGGTCACCCGACCGGTCAGGGTGGTGCTGCTGGTCGGCTCGGCCCGTGACGGGCGGCTCGCCCCGGACGTCGCGGGCTGGTTCGCGCGGGTCGCCGCTTCCCGCGACGACCTGGTCCTGGACGTCGTCGACGTGGCCGAGCACCTGCTGCCGGCGGGCCTCGACGAGGCCGACCCACGGGCGGCGGCGCTGCGGCCGCGGCTGGGCGGGGCGGAGGCGTACGTGGTCGTCGTACCGGAGTACAACCGGAGCGTTCCGGGGCCGCTGAAGACCCTCATCGACAGCTTCCAGACCGAGTGGCAGGCCAAGCCGGTCGGGTTCGTCGGCTACGGCCTCGGCACGGCGGGCGGGGTGCGGGCGATCGAGCATCTGCGGCAGATCTTCGCCGAGTTCCACTGCGTGGGGATGAAGGACGTCGTGACGTTCCCGCGGGTGCTGGAGCACTACGGTGCCGACGGCACGTTTCCCGCGGAGCCGGCGGGGGCCGAGGCCGCGGCCAAGCTGATGCTGGACCAGCTCACGTGGTGGGCGACGGCGCTGCGTGACGCCAAGTCCGCGCGTCCCTACGGGACGTGACAGTTCCGGCGGCGACAACGCGCCCCGCAAGGGGCGCGGGGAACTGCGCGACCAGCCACATCGGACCTGCGGTCGGCCCACCACGGAGCGCGGCGCTTCGTGCGCATCGCGGTGCCTCGTGTGGTTGCCGGGCGACCGCGGCGCTGTCGTGGCTGATCGCCCAGTTCCCCGCGCCCCTGAAGGGGCGCGTCACCTGATCCCACTTCATGAGGAGAACGCGATGGCTGCCGTCGCCCCCGATCCGCTCACCCCTCTTCTCGTCGCCGTGCCTGTGGTGATCCTCGCCTGCAGGGCCGGGGCCCAGCTGCTCAGGCGGCTCGGGCAACCCCCTGTCGTCGGCGAGATAGTCGTCGGCATCCTGTTCGGCCCGTCCCTGCTGGGCTGGCTCTGGCCCGGCGCCCAGACCTGGCTGTTCCCGCAGTCGGCGCTGCCCTACATCGGCGTGCTCGGGAACATCGGCCTGCTCGTGTTCATGTTCCTCGTCGGACTCGAACTCGACCTGAAGTCCCTGCGCGGCCACAGCAGAACGGCCGTAGCGGTCTCCCAGGCCGGGATCGCGCTGCCGCTGCTCCTCGGCACGCTGCTGGCCCTCGGCATGTACGGCGACTTCGCCCCGCCCGGCACCGAGAAGCTGCCGTTCGTGCTGTTCATCGCGGTGTCGATGAGCATCACCGCGTTCCCGGTGCTGGCCCGCATCCTGACCGACCGGGGCCTGTACCGGACCCGGCTCGGCGCACTCGCCATGGCCAGCGCGGCCGTGGACGACGTCAGCGCCTGGTGCCTGCTGGCCGCGGTGGTGGCGGTGACGAAGAGCAACTCGCCGCTGGAGGCCCTGACCACCGCCGGGTACGCGCTCGCCTTCGCCGCCGTGATGTTCCTCGTCGTACGGCCGCTGCTGGCCAGGTGGGCCGCGCGGGCGGAACGCCGGTACGCCGACGCGGTCGTGCTGGTGGTGCTGTTCAGCGGGCTGAGCCTGGCCGCCTTCGCCACCGACCGGATCGGGGTGCACGCGCTGTTCGGCGCCTTCCTGTTCGGGGTGGTCACCCCGCGCGGCAGCCGGCGGATCGAGGCCACGGCGGCCCGGATGCGGGCCTTCGCGGTGCCGGTGCTGCTGCCGCTGTTCTTCGTCAGCACCGGGCTGAAGACCGACGTGGGGCTGCTCGGCGGCAGCGGTGCCCAGTGGCTGTGGGCGGGGGCCGTGCTCGCCGTCGCCGTGGCCGGCAAGTGGGGCGGCGGCACGCTCGCCGCGCGGCTCTCCGGCCGGGACTGGCGGGACTCCATGTCGCTGGGCGCGCTGATGAACTGCCGTGGCCTGACCGAGCTGATCGTCCTCAACATGGGGCTCGGTCTCGGGGTCATCGGGCCGGAGCTGTTCACGGTCCTCGTGCTGATGGCGCTGCTCACCACGGCCATGACCACCCCGGCGCTGACCCGGATCCGCAAGGGGATCGACGAGGAGCCCGAGCGGGAGACGGCCGGAACCGGCCAGGACGAACCCGCTCTGGAGATCGCGAGAACCCGCTGACCTGCGCCTGCGGGCGGGGCAGCGGCGTCAGCCGCCGACCGGCGAACAGTTCCGGCCCTGATGGTTGGAAGATTGCTAGTTGGAAGCTTGATAGATAAGTGAGTTGACGATACTCTCGCCGTACGACGCAGCAAGTGAGGCAGTGAGGGAGAGAACGATGAGCCAGGACTTCAAGAACCTCGACATGACGATGATGTTCGCCATCCACGACGCGCTCCGCCGCGAGCTGGAGCGGATCGCCCGGATCACCGCGCGGGTCGACGAGGACCCCCGGCACGTACTGAGCACCGCGGTCGGCTGGGAGCTGTTCAAGAAGTTCCTGACCATCCACCACACCTCCGAGGACGTGAAGATCTGGCCGGTCATGGAGACCGCGCTGGCCGGCCAGGACTCCGAACTGGCGCTGCTCGCCGACATGGAGGCCGAGCACGGCGTCATCGACCCGCTGCTCGCCGACATCGACGCGGCCCTCGCCGACCGCGATTCCGGCCTGGAGCGCCTGACCGGCCTGACCGACGCCCTCTACACCAAGCTCGGCGCCCACCTCGACCACGAGGAGCGGGACGCCCTGCAGCTGATGGACATCACGCTCTCCCAGGAGCAGTGGGCGGCCTTCGCCGGCGAGCAGCGCACCCGGGTCGGCGACGACTCCGTCCGCTACCTGCCCTGGCTGCTCGACGACGTCGATGCCGCGAAGGCCGCCAAGCTCCTCGGCGGCCTGCCCGAGCCGCTGCGCAACGCCTACGAGAACGACTGGCGCAAGGCCTACGAGGACCTCGGCATCTGGACCCCCGAGACCGCCACCACCAGCCGCTGACCGGATCCCGAGGGGTTCCGCTCCGCTCGACACCCCCAACCCTGAGACAGACACGGAGACATCCCATGTCGCTGCAAGACCGCACTCAGGCCGTCCCCAAGGCCGCGGCCCCGCCGCAGCAGGACGGCAAACTCGGACTGGCGTTACTCGTGATCGCCGCGGCCCAGCTCATGCTCGTCCTCGACAACACGATCGTCGCCGTCGCCCTGCCCAGCATGCAGAGCGCCCTCGGGCTCAGCGAGTCCGGCCTCGGCTGGATCGTCACCGCCTACGCCCTGGCCTTCGGCGGTCTGCTGCTGGCCGGCGGCCGCGCCGGCGACCTCTTCGGCCGCCGCCGGGTCTTCCGCACCGGCCTCGTCCTGTTCACCGCCGCCTCGCTGCTCGGCGGCCTGGCCCAGAGCGGCGAACTGCTCATCGCCGCCCGCGTGATCCAGGGCGCGGGCGCCGCCATCGCCGCCCCGACCGCCCTGTCCCTGCTGGCCACCACCTTCCCGGCCGGCCCCGCCCGCAACAAGGCGCTCGGCGTCTACGGCGCGATGGGCGGCCTCGGCTCGGTCGTCGGCCTGCTGCTCGGCGGCGCGCTCACCGAGTACCTGAGCTGGCGCTGGGTGATGTTCGTGAACATCCCGATCGCCCTGGCCGTCCTGTTCGGCACCGGCGTCCTCGTCGAGGGCGAGCGCGAGCGCGGCAAGGTCGACGTGCCCGGCGCGCTCACGGCCACCCTGGGCTTCGGCTCGCTCGTCTACGCCATCAACCGCGCCGGCGACAAGGGCTTCGGCGACAGCGTCACCCTGGCCGGGCTGGGCGCCGCGCTGGTCCTGATCCTCGCCTTCGTCCTCATCCAGCGCGCGAGCAAGGCGCCGATGATCCCGGGCGGCGTGCTCGCCGACAGGAGCCGCGTCGGCGCCAACCTGATCATGTTCCTGGTCGGCGCGGGCATGCTCGCCACCTTCTACTTCCTGACCCTCTACATGCAGCTGGTCAAGGGCTACGCCCCGATGGTCACCGGCGTCGCCTACCTGCCCTTCGCCCTCGGCATGGGCATCGCGGCCGGCGGCGTCGGCCCGCAGCTGCTAGCCAAGCTGCCCGAGCGCAACGTGATCGCCCTCGGTCTGCTGATCGGCACCGCGGGCATGGTCTGGTTCAGCTTCATCGAGCCCGGCCAGACCCCGTGGGCCGCGCTGCTGCCGGCCCAGCTGGTCGCCGGTCTCGGCCTCGGCATGGTCTTCGTGGCCGTCACCATCGTCAGCGTCCGCGGGGTCGCCCCGCAGGCCACCGGCGCGGCCTCCGGACTGGTCAACACCGCCCAGCAGATCGGCGGCGCCATCGGCCTCGCCGCGCTCGCCGCGGCGGCCACCGCCATCACCGACCACGAGCTGCCGGGCAGCGTCCCGCACGCCCTCACCACCGGCTACTCGTACGGGTTCCTGCTCGGCGGCGGCTTCTACCTGCTGGCCCTGATCGTGGCCCTGGCCACCCTGCCGGGCACCCGCCCCCAGCAGCAGGACGCCGAACACCCGCCCGTCGCCCTGTGACCGACCCCGGCGGCCCCGCCCTGACGACCCGGGCGGGGCCGCCGGTTCCCCGGTACCGGCGCCGCGTCGGTGCCGGTACCGGTCGGGGCGCCGTCGATATACTCGGGCAGGAGGTGCTGTCTTGCGGTACGAGAGCGACGACGATCGCGGTCCGGTGACCCGGACCGAGCAGACCGCGGAGGTCCCGGGCGTCCTCCCGGACGCGCTCACCGACTTCATCGGTTACCTCCTGCGCCGCGTCTACGCACAGTTCGCCGCCACCGACGACGGCGGTGACAGCGACCCCCGTGACTTCCTGGTCCTCGACGCGCTCACCGGCCGCGACTGGGAGTCCCAGCTCGACCTCGCCGAGCGGCTCGGCATCAACCGCACCATCATGGTCGGCGTCATCGACCGCCTGGAGGCCCGCGACGAGGTCCGGCGCACCCGCAACCCCGACAACCGGCGCCAGTACGTGCTCTCCCTGACCGACAAGGGGCGCGAGGCCGTCGAGGCCAGCCGGCGGGCGGTCGCCGAGCGGGACGCCCGGCTCACCGCCGTACTGACGGACGAGGAGACCGCCCGGCTCGACGAGCTGCTGGGCCGGCTGCTGCCCGAGTCCGCGCAGCCCCTCGTGCAGGGCACCGAGTACCTGGTCGGGCAGGCCCATCACCGGCTGCGCAAGCACGGCGACGACAAGCTGGCCGGCACCGGCCTGCGGGTGCGGCACTACGGCCCGCTGTCCGCGCTCGACGTGCTCGGGCCCATCGCCCAGCAGCGGCTCGCCGAACTGCTCGCCATCACCGGACCCGCCGCCTCCCAGCTCGTCGACGAACTGGTCAAGCTGGGCCTGGTGCGCCGCGGCCGGGACCCGCACGACCGGCGCCGCTACGCCCTCGAAGTCACCGACCTCGGCCGCGAGCAGCTCGGTGTCGTGGCCCGGGCCGTCGCGGGCCTCGCCGCGGACGTCTCCGCCATGCTCGGCCCCGGCGGCGAGGACGAACTGCGGGAGCTCCTGCTGAAACTCCTCGCCCCGACGCATTCCGGGCCGGCATTCGCCGAGAACGCCAAGTCATCCGTCCCCGCCAGGGGTTGACCCTCTGGCCAAAGGATGTCACGCTTAATTCAGCGGATACCCCGCGCCCTTTTCCAGACCTTTTCCAGGCTCTTCGCGCCGCCCTTCCGAACTACTTACGGAAGGGCCGCGAGGGGCCTTTTTTCATGCTGATTTCCCGTTGCGCACCGCCCCTCGACGAAGGAGACAGTCATGGTCGCCCAGAAGACCGACGGCGCGCCGGAACCGGCGCGCACACCCGAGGACATGACCTTCGACGTCATCATCCTCGGCTCGGGCCTCGCCGGCTCCGTCACCGGTGCCGTCCTGGCCAGGCACGGCGCCAAGGTGCTGCTGGTCGACGCCGCCGCGCACCCGCGCTTCGCCATCGGCGAGTCCATGACCCCGCAACTCGTGGAATGGATCCACATCCTCGCCGAACGCCACGACATTCCCGAGCTGAAAAGCCTGGCGAGTGTCGAGGCCTCCACCCGTGACATCGGTCCCACCTTCGGCACGAAGGCCCACTTCGGATTCATGAAGCACGAGGTCGGAAAAGAGCCGAACCCGCGCGAGGCCACCCAGCTCGCCCTGCCGAAGATATTCCACCAGAACAGCCACATGTTCCGGCAGGACAGCGACTCCTTCATGTTCCACGTCGCCGTCAAGTACGGCTGCACCCCTCGGCAGAACTGGCGTGCGAACGAAGTCGACTTCGACGACGACGGCGTCACCGTCCTCGGCCGCAGCGCCGCCCCCGGCGCCGAGCCCGAGCGGTACCGGGCCAGGTACCTGGTGGACGCCTCCGGCTTCCGCTCCCCGCTCGCCGACAAGTTCGACCTGCGCGACAAGCCCACCGCCCGCTTCAAGCACCACTCCCGCTCGATGTTCACGCACTACGTCGGCATCAAGCGGTTCGACGACGTCAGCGGCCACCCCCAGGACCTGCGCCCGCCGGCCGACTGGCACACCGGCACCATGCACCACCTCATCGAGCGCGGCTGGTTCTGGATCATCCCCTTCGACAACCACGCCAAGTCCCGCAACCCGCTGTGCAGCGTCGGCCTGACGATGGACGAGCGCACCTACCCCAAGCCGAAGGACCTCACCCCGGAGCAGGAGTTCCAGTCCTTCCTCGACAAGTACCCGGCGGTCAAGCGCCAGTTCGACGGCGCCACCCGGGTCCGCGAGTGGATCTCCACCGACCGGCTGCAGTACTCCTCCAGGCAGACCATCGGCGACCGCTGGTGCCTGATGTCGCACGCGGCCGGCTTCCTCGACCCGCTGTTCTCCCGCGGCCTGTCCAACACCATGGAGGTCGTCGACGCGCTCACCTCCCGGCTGATCCCCGCCCTGAAGGACGGCGACTTCTCCGCCGAGCGCTTCGAGTACGTCGAGCGCGTCGAGCAGGGCCTGCTCCAGTACAACGACGACCTGGTCAACAGCTCCTTCATCGCCTTCTCCCACTTCCGGCTCTGGAACGCGGTCTTCCGGGTCTGGGGCTCCTTCATCACCCCCGGCACCATGCGGCTGACCCGGGCCCGCCTCAAGCACTTCAAGGACCACGACACCCGCCACTTCGAGGAGCTGGAGAAGGTGGCCCACCCGGGCCTGTGGTGGCCGCAGAGCGACTCCTTCAAGCGGATCCTGGAGGCCACCGCCGAGACCTGCGAGAAGTACGAGGCCGGCGCGCTCACCGGCGACGAGGCCGCCGACATCGTCTTCGGGCTGCTCAAGGAGTCCCCGGTCGTCAACCCGGTCTTCGGCTGGAAGGACGAGGAGAAGCGGTTCATCTACCCCTCCACGCTGACCATGGCCCGCTTCCTGTACTGGGCCTCCGTCGAGGCCCCCGCCGAGATGAACAGCGTCGGCCGCGAGTTCCTGCTCGGCATCCTCAAGGCCGGTGCGAAGGTCCGCAAGCTCCTCTGACCACTCCCAGCCCAGCCAGAAAGGGATGCGCATGTCCGCAGCAGCGCGGTCGCTGACCCGCGCCGAAGAGACCCGGCCCGTCGAACCGCTGGATCTGCGCCGCGTGTGCGGCCTGTTCACGACCGGCGTCACGGTCATCACCACCGGCCCCGACGGCGACGCGGACGGCACCACCGTCAACTCCTTCACCTCGGTCTCGCTGGAACCCCCGCTGGTGCTGTTCTGCCTGCACCACCGGTCCCGGCTGCACACGCTCCTGGAGCGCAGCGGCGGCTTCACGGTCAACTTCCTGTCCGGCCGGCAGCAGCCGCTGGCCCGGCACTTCGCCGGACGCCGGGCCACCGCCGGCGCGGACGCCTTCGAGGGCGTCCCGCACCACTTCACCGAGGACGGGCTGCCCGTGCTCAGCGAGGCCCTCGCCCACCTGACCTGCACCACGGTCGACGTGCACACCGCAGGGGACCACGACATCGTCATCGGCGAGGTGGTGGAGCTGGGCGTCCCCGAGCACGGCCTGGAACCGCTGATCTTCTTCGACGGCTCCCTGGGCCCGCTGGAGACCGGCGCGGACCGCTTCCAGCACGCCCGGCAGGCGTCCTGACATGCGCAGGGTGCTCATCGCCAACCGTGGCGAGATAGCCGTCCGTGTGGCCCGGGCCTGCCGGGACGCCGGGATCGCGAGCGTCGCCGTCTACGCGGAACCGGACCGCGACGCCCTGCACGTCCGGGCCGCCGACGCGGCCTTCGCGCTGGGCGGTGAAACCCCCGCCACCAGCTACCTGGACATCGGGAAGGTCCTGCGGGCCGCCCGGGAGACCGGCGCGGACGCCGTCCACCCCGGCTACGGGTTCCTCTCGGAGAACGCGGAATTCGCGCAGGCGGTCCTGGACGCGGGCCTGACCTGGATCGGCCCGCCGCCGCAGGCCATCCGCGACCTGGGCGACAAGGTGGCCGCCCGGCACATCGCCCAGCGGGCGGGCGCCCCGCTGGTGGCCGGCACCCCGGACCCGGTCTCGGGTGCCGACGAGGTCGTGGCGTTCGCCGAGGAGCACGGCCTGCCGATCGCCATCAAGGCGGCCTTCGGCGGCGGCGGGCGCGGGCTGAAGGTCGCCCGGACCCTGGAGGAGGTGCCGGAGCTCTACGAGTCGGCGGTGCGTGAGGCGGTGGCCGCCTTCGGCCGCGGCGAGTGCTTCGTGGAGCGCTACCTGGACCGGCCGCGGCACGTCGAGACGCAGTGCCTCGCGGACCGGTACGGCAACGTCGTGGTCGTATCGACCCGTGACTGCTCGCTGCAGCGCCGCCACCAGAAGCTGGTCGAGGAGGCCCCCGCGCCGTTCCTGACCCCGGAGCAGACCGCCGAGCTGTACCGGGCGTCCAAGGCCGTCCTCAAGGAGGCCGGCTACGTCGGCGCGGGCACCTGCGAGTTCCTGGTCGGGCAGGACGGCACGGTCTCCTTCCTGGAGGTCAACACGCGCCTCCAGGTCGAGCACCCGGTGACCGAGGAGGTCGCCGGCATCGACCTGGTCCGCGAGATGTTCCGCATCGCCGACGGCGAGGTGCTCGGCTATGGCGACCCGGAGCTGCGCGGTCATTCCTTCGAGTTCCGCATCAACGGCGAGGACCCGGGCCGGGGCTTCCTGCCCGCCCCGGGCACGGTGACGCTCTTCGAGCCGCCGTCGGGTCCGGGCGTACGGCTGGACGCCGGCGTGGAGTCGGGCAGCGTGATCGGCCCGGCCTGGGACTCGCTCCTCGCCAAGCTGGTCGTCACCGGCCGCACCCGCGCCGAGGCGCTGCAACGGGCCGCGCGGGCGCTCGACGAGTTCCGCGTCGAGGGGATGGCCACGGCGATCCCCTTCCACCGCGCGGTCGTCAGGGACCCGGCCTTCACCGCGGACCCCTTCCGCATCCACACCCGCTGGATCGAGACCGAGTTCGTCAACGGGATCGAGGCCTTCACGGCGGCCCCGGCCGCCGGTGCCGAGCCCGAGGCGGCCGGTCGCGAGACGGTGGTCGTCGAGGTCGGCGGGCACCGGCTTGAGGTCTCGCTGCCGGCGGTGCTGGGCAGGGTGCCCGACCGCACGCTCGTGGCGGCGGCCGCCACCCCCAGGTCCCGCCGCCGCACCGCCGGCGGTGCCGTGCCGGCCGCCTCCGGGGACACGCTCACCTCGCCCATGCAGGGCACCGTCGTCAAGGTCGCCGTCGCCGAGGGGCAGACGGTCGAGAAGGGCGACCTGGTCGTCGTACTCGAGGCCATGAAGATGGAGCAGCCGCTCGCCGCGCACCGCTCCGGCACCGTGACCGGGATCGCCGCCGAGGTGGGGCAGGCCCTCGCCGCCGGCGCCCCGGTCTGCGACATCAAGGACTGATCCGGACCCACCGAGGACTGATCGTTTTGGCAGCACTCACCTATTCCGACGCCATGAACGATGCCCTGGAGCGGCTGCGTTCCGTGGGGTACGAGTACGGGCGCGGCTTCGTCAACCACGCGCCGATGGCCGCCGAGGCCCTGGCCCACATGGGGTACGCCGACGAGGTGCCCGGCTGGGTGGAGGGCCATCTGCGCAGCCACACCTTCCACGACGTGCCCGAGCGGCGGTTCGCCCTCGACCCGTCCGACGAGGCCGACTGGCGGCAGGCGCTCGGCGAGTTCGGCCGGGTCGCCGACTGGACCGCCCTGTTCGAGCGTGAGCTGGCCGAGGGCGAGTGGACCGACGTCCTGGCCCGCTGGTGGCCCCGGCTGCTGCCCGGCCTGTCCGGGGTGCTCACGCACGGGGTGATCCGCACCGCGCACGCGGTCCGGGCGGTGGTGACCGCCGGGCCCGACAGCCGCCTGCGGCTGGCCGAACTGGCGCAGGGGCTGGGGTACTGGGCGGCCCGGTACTCCGAGGGCGGAGTGGTGGTCCAGGAGAGCGGGGGCGAGGGCGGTGACGTCGTAGGGGCGCTGGACGAGCTCGTCGCCGAGTTCTCCGGGATCTACGCCACGCTCTCCCTGCCGCACCCGGTCCCGCTGATCCACTCGGTCACCGGGCCCGCCGCCGTACGGCTGGTGGTGGAGCACCTGCCGGCGGACCAGCGGTGGCCGTCGTACCGGGTGGCGCGGGCCGTCAGCCGCACGATGCTCGACTGGTTCCACGCCGTGCCCCGGCCCGCGGCCCCGCTGCCGGACGCCCCCGACCCGGCCGCCCTGTTCGCCGAGGCCGTCCAGATCGGCGACGAGCACGCCATCAAGCTCGCCGAAGTGGCCGTACGGCACGAGGCGCTGGCGCCCGACCCGCGGCACGCGGCGGCCGCGCACGTGGCCAACCGGGCGATCGGGCGCCTGTACCGCTGACAGTTCGTCTTCGCCGACGGTCTCCCCGACGGGGCCGTACGGAACCGTTCCGGAGGAGTGTCATGGACGCACAAGTCATCGTCGTGGGCGCCGGCCCGGCCGGCATGATGCTCGCGGGCGAGCTACGGCTCGCGGGCGCCGACGTCATCGTCCTGGAGAAGCTGCCCGCGCGCACCGGAGAGTCGCGCGGGCTCGGCTTCACCGCCCGCACCATGGAGGTCTTCGACCAGCGCGGACTGCTGCCCCGCTTCGGGGACATCGAGGTCAGCAACGTGGGCCACTTCGGCGGCCTGCCGGTCGACTTCGGTGTCCTGGACGGCGCCCACCAGGCTGCCAAAACGATCCCGCAGTCGGTCACCGAGACCGTCCTGGAGGAGTGGGCCGGCCGGCTCGGCGCGGACATCCGGCGCCGGCACGAGGTGCTGTCCGTCAAGGAGAAGGAGGACAGCGTCGAGGTCGAGGTGCGCGGCCCCGAGGGCGTGCACCGGCTGCGCGCCGAGTACCTCGTCGGGTGCGACGGCGGCCGCTCGACCATCCGCAAGGCCGCCGGCTTCGACTTCCCGGGGACGCCGTCGACGCTGGAGATGTACCTCGCCGACGTGAAGGGCATCGAGCTGGAGCCCCGGATGATCGGGGAGACCCTGCCCGGCGGGATGGTCATGGTCGGCCCGCTGCCCGGCGGCACCACCCGGCTGATCATCTGCGAACGCGGCACCCCGCCGCAGCGCCGCGACAAGCCGCCGACCTGGGCGGAGGCCGCGGCGGCCTGGCAGCGGCTGACCGGCGACGACATCTCGCACGCCGAGGCGGTGTGGGTGTCGTCGTTCGGCGACGGCACGCGGCTCGTCACCGAGTACCGGCGCGGCCGGATCCTGCTCGCCGGCGACTCCGCGCACATCCACCTGCCGGCCGGCGGGCAGGGCATGAACACCAGCATCCAGGACGCCGTGAACCTCGGCTGGAAGCTGGGTGCGGTGGTGCGGGGACGGGCGCCGGAGACGCTGCTCGACACGTACCACGACGAACGGCACCCGGTCGGGGAGCGGCTGATGATGAACACCCGGGCGCAGGGACTGCTGTTCCTGTCCGGGCCCGAGGTGCAGCCGCTGCGGGACGTGCTGAACGAGCTGATCCGCTATCCGGAGGTCGGCAGGCACCTGGCGGCGATGGTGTCCGGACTCGAGATCCACTACGACGTCGACGGGGGCGGGCATCCGCTGCTCGGCCGACGGTTGCCGAACGTGCCGCTCACCGGGCACCGGAGGGTGTCCTCCAGCACCGAGGCGCTGCGCGCCGGGCGGGGTGTGCTGCTCGACCTCGCCGGCAACGAGAGGTTGCGGGACCGCGCCTGGGCCTGGCGGGACCGGGTGGACGTGGTGACGGCGGTGGCGGCCAACGGCTCGCTCGCGGCTACCACGGCTGTGCTGGTGCGGCCGGACGGGTACGTGGCGTGGGCGGCGCCGGGCAGTCACGCGGATCTGCCGATGGCCCTCGAGCGGTGGTTCGGGCCTGCGCGTTGAGGGCGCCGCCGAGAGTGCCGGGATCTGTCGTCCCGCGGCTGCCCCGCCGTCGTGGCCGGTCGCGCAGTTCCTCCCCCAGCCTTCGGCCGGGGGTGCCCCCCAGCGCCCCTGTGGGGGGCGCTTTGGACCCCTTTAAGGAGTGAACCCCATGCACAGCACCTTGATCGTCGCCCGGATGGAACCGGGGAGCAGCGCGGAGGTCGCGCGGCTGTTCGGGGAGTTCGACCGGACCGAGATGCCGCATCTGATGGGCACGCGGCGCCGGGAGCTCTTCGCCTACCGCGGGCTGTACTTCCACCTCCAGCACTTCGACACCGACAACGGCGGTGAGCTGATCGAGGAGGCCAAGAGCGACGAGCGGTTCGTGCGGATCAGCGAGGACCTGAAGCCGTTCATCCAGGCGTACGACCCCGCCACCTGGCGCTCTCCCGCCGACGCGGTCGCCACGCGCTTCTACGACTGGGAGGGCCGGGCGTGAACGCCAGGCGAGTGGTCATCACCGGGGTCGGCGTCATCGCCCCCGGCGGTGTCGGCACCAAGAACTTCTGGAACCTGCTCAGCGAGGGCCGCACCGCGACCCGCGGCATCACCTTCTTCGACCCGTCCTCCTTCCGGTCCCGGGTCGCCGCCGAGGTCGATTTCGACCCCGAGGAGCACGGGCTGAGCCCGCAGGAGATACGGCGGATGGACCGGGCGGCCCAGCTGGCCGTCGTCAGCGCCCGCGAGGCCCTCGCCGACAGCGGGCTCGACCTGTCCGGCGCCGACCCCCACCGGGTCGGGGTCACCATCGGCAGCGCGGTCGGCGCGACCATGGGGCTCGACCAGGAGTACCGGGTGGTCAGCGACGGCGGCCGGCTCGACCTGGTCGACCACACCTACGCCGTCCCGCACCTCTACAACTACCTGGTGCCCAGCTCGTTCGCGGCGGAGGTCGCCTGGGCGGTGGGCGCGGAGGGCGCCGCCACGGTGGTCTCCACCGGCTGCACCTCGGGGCTCGACTCCGTCGGGCACGCGGTGGAGCTGATCCGGGAGGGCTCGGCCTGCGCGATGATCGCCGGCGCCACCGACGCCCCGATCTCCCCGATCACCCTGGCCTGCTTCGACGCCATCAAGGCCACCACCCCGCGCAACGACGACCCCGAACACGCCTCCCGCCCCTTCGACGGCACCCGCAACGGCTTCGTGCTGGGGGAGGGGTCGGCCGTGTTCGTCCTGGAGGAACTGGAGGGCGCGCGGGCACGCGGGGCGCACATCTACGCCGAGATCGCCGGGTACGCCTCCCGCTGCAACGCCTTCCACATGACCGGGCTGCGGCCCGACGGCGCGGAGATGGCCGAGGCCATCACGGTCGCCCTCGACGAGGCGCGCCTCAACCCCGAGGCCGTCGACTACATCAACGCGCACGGCTCCGGCACCAAGCAGAACGACCGGCACGAGACCGCCGCGTTCAAGAAGAGCCTCGGCGACCACGCCTACCGGACCCCGGTCTCCTCGATCAAGTCGATGGTCGGGCACTCGCTCGGCGCGATCGGCTCCATCGAGATCGCCGCGTCCGTCCTCGCCATGGAGCACAACGTCGTGCCCCCGACGGCCAACCTGCACACCCCCGACCCCGAGTGCGACCTGGACTACGTCCCGCTCACCGCCCGCGAGCACCGCACCGACGCGGTGCTCACCGTGGGCAGCGGGTTCGGCGGCTTCCAGAGCGCGATGGTGCTCGCCCGACCGGAGAGGAGCGCGGCCGCATGAGCACGCGGACCGTGGTGACCGGGCTCGGCATCGCCGCGCCCAACGGCCTTGGCACGACCGACTACTGGGCGGCCGCCCGCGCCGGGAAGAGCGGGATCGGCCGCATCACGCGGTTCGACCCGTCCGGGTATCCGGCGAAGCTGGCGGGTGAGGTGCCCGGGTTCAGGGCCGCGGAGCACCTGCCGAACCGGCTGCTCGCCCAGACCGACCACATGACCCGCCTAGCGCTCGTCGCGACGGACTGGGCGCTGGCCGACGGGGGGGTCACTCCGGCCGACCTGCCCGCCTACGACATGGGCGTCGTGACCGCCAGCTCCTCCGGCGGCTTCGAGTTCGGGCAGGGGGAACTGCAGAAGCTGTGGAGCCAGGGCAGTCAGTTCGTCTCGGCATACCAGTCGTTCGCCTGGTTCTACGCCGTCAACAGCGGCCAGATCTCCATCCGCAACGGCATGAAGGGCCCGAGCGGTGTCGTCGTCTCCGACCAGGCGGGCGGCCTCGAAGCCCTCGCGCACGCGCGCCGGCAGATCCGCAAGGGGACGCGGCTCATCGTCTCCGGGGCGATCGACGCGTCCATCTGCCCGTGGGGGTGGGTGGCGCAGCTCGCCAGCGACCGCCTGTCCACGTCGGAGGAGCCGGACCGCTCCTACCTGCCGTTCGACTCCGCGGCGGCCGGGCACGTGGCCGGCGAGGGCGGCGCGATCCTGATCCTGGAGGCCGAGGAGACGGCCGTACGGCGCGGTGCCCGGGTGTACGGGGAGATCGCGGGGTACGGCGCGACGTTCGACCCGGCGCCGGGGAGCGGGCGGCCGCCCGGGCTGCGCAAGGCGATCGAGCTGGCCCTCGCGGACGCGGGGGCGGACGCGGCCGACGTCGACGTGGTGTTCGCCGACGCGGCGGCCGTGCCGGAGCTGGACCGGGTGGAGGCCGACGCGATCGCCGACGTGTTCGGGCCGCACGGGGTGCCGGTGACGGCGCCGAAGACGATGACCGGGCGGCTGTACTCGGGGGCTGCGCCGCTGGACGTCGCGACGGCGCTGCTCGCCGTCCGCGACGGGGTGGTGCCGGCGACGGTGAACGTCTCACCGGAGACCGGGTACGACCTCGACCTGGTGGTCGGGGAACCGCGCCTGACCGAGGTACGGACGGCCCTGGTGCTGGCGCGCGGGTACGCCGGCTTCAACTCGGCGATGGTCGTGCGGGCGTAGCCCGCCCACGACCGCAGCGGCTCGCGCGATGCCGCGGCCGCGGCCCGGTGGGGGCTGGTCGCGCGGTTCCCCGCGCCCCTGACGGGGCGCCGCAGTCGGGCCTTCCAGTCGTGCCGCCGACGACCGTGGGTGTTTGTGCGGTGTCGCGGCTGCGGCCCGGTGGGGGCTGGTCGCGCGGTTCCCCGTGCCCCTGGCGGGGCGTTGTAGTCGGGCCTTTCAGTCGCGCCGCCGACGACCGTGGACGCTTGTGCGGTGGCGCGGCCGCGGCCCGGTGGGGGCTGGTCGCGCGGTTCCCCGTGCCCCTGGCGGGGCGTTGTAGTCGGGTCTTTCAGTCGCGCCGCCGACGACCGTGGACGCTTGTGCGGTGTCGCGGCCGCGGCCCGGTGGGGGCTGGTCGCGCGGTTTCCCGCGCCCCTGGCGGGGCGTTGTAGTCGGGCCTTCCAGTCGTGCCGCCGACGACCGTGGGTGTTTGTGCGGTGTCGCGGCCGCGGCCCGGTGGGGGCTGGTCGCGCGGTTTCCCGCGCCCCTGACGGGGCGCTGCAGCGTGCCGTAGGGCGGCGCGGGTGCGGCGGCACCCGGGAAGCGCCGGTGAGTGTCCCCACCCCCTCCCCGCAAATAAAGAGACCCACCCGTCCTTCCGGCCCCTTCCGTCTCTCCCACGTCCGGGGCCGGCAGGGCGGGCGTTTTCATTCTCAGTCGTGAAAGGAAGATCACCGTGGCCACCCAGTCCTTCACCCTCGACGACCTCAAGCGGATCCTGCTGGAGGCCGCCGGTGCCGATGAGAGCGTCGACCTCGACGGGGACATCCTCGACACCGACTTCGAGGAGCTCAGCTACGAGTCCCTCGCCATCCTGGAGACCTGCGGGCGCATCGAGCGGGAGTACGACATCACGCTGGACGACACCGTGGTGACCGAGGCCAGGACGCCCCGCGAGCTGCTCGCCGTCGTCAACACGCAGCTCGGTGACGTCGCCGCCGCTGCCTGACCCCCCTCCGGCCGCCGGCGCCCGTCCTGACCGGGCGCCGGCGGCTCCCCCATGTCCTGAAAGGGAGCTGCAGACATGTCCGAACAGCAGCAGAGGGTCGCCCTGGTCTCCGGGGCCACCAGCGGAATCGGTCTCGCCGCGGCGCGGCTGCTGGCCCGGCAGGGCCACCGCGTCTTCATCGGCTCCCGCGACGCCGGGAACGTCGAGCGGACCGTGAAGGAACTGCGTGCGGAGGGGCTCGACGTCGACGGGACCACCCTCGACGTGCGGTCCGCGCTGTCCATCGAGACCTTCGTGCGGGCCGCCGTGGAGCGGTACGGCACCGTCGACGTGCTGGTCAACAACGCCGGCCGGTCCGGCGGTGGCGTGACCGCCGACATCGACGACGAACTCTGGTACGACGTCGTCGAGACCAACCTCAACAGCGTCTTCCGCCTCACCCGCGCCGCCCTCACCACCGGCGGCATGCGGGAGAAGAGCCGGGGGCGGATCATCAACATCGCGTCCACGGCCGGGAAGCAGGGCGTCGTGCTCGGGGCGCCGTACTCCGCCTCCAAGCACGGCGTGGTCGGCTTCACCAAGGCCCTCGGCAACGAGCTGGCCCCCACCGGCATCACCGTCAACGCCGTCTGCCCGGGATACGTGGAGACGCCCATGGCACAGCGGGTGCGCGCCGGTTACGCCGCCGCCTACGACACCAGCGAGGACGCCATCCTCGACAAGTTCACGGCGAAGATCCCGCTCGGCCGCTACTCGACCCCGGACGAGGTCGCCGGCCTCGTCGGCTACCTCGCCTCCGACACCGCCGCCTCCATCACCGCGCAGGCCCTCAACGTCTGCGGCGGCCTCGGCAACTTCTGAAAACCCCGGCACCCTCTAGGAGTTCACCCATGTCCGAGCCGAAGGAAGTCGAGCACGAGATCATGGTCTCGGCGCCGGCCGCCGAGGTCTACCGGCTGATCGCCGACGTGGCCAACTGGCCGCGGATCTTCCCGCCGACCATCTACGTCGACCACCTGGAGCGCTCCGGGAACGAGGAGCTGATCGGGATCTGGGCCACCGCGGGCGGCGAGGCCAAGAACTGGACCTCGCGCCGCGTCCTGGACCCCGAGGGCCTGCGGATCACCTTCCGCCAGACCGTCTCCACCCCGCCCGTCGCGACCATGGGCGGCACCTGGATCATCGAGCCCGCCGGCGAGGGGGCCTCGCGGGTGCGGCTGCTGCACGACTACACCGCCGTAGGCGACGACCCGGCGGGCCTGGCCTGGATCGACGAGGCCGTCGACCGCAACTCCCGCTCCGAGCTGGCCGCGCTGAAGACGAACCTCGAACTCGCCACCGCGGCCGAGGAGCTGACGTTCTCCTTCGAGGACACCGTGCGGGTCGACGGGGCCGCCAAGGACCTCTACGACTTCGTCAACGAGGCCGACCGCTGGTCCGAGCGGCTGCCGCACGTGGCGACCGTCCGGCTCACCGAGGACACCCCGGGCCTGCAGACCCTGGAGATGGACACCCGCGCCAAGGACGGCTCGACGCACACCACCAGGTCGTACCGGGTCTGCCTCGACGGCCGGAAGATCGCCTACAAGCAGACCACCCTGCCGGCCCTGATGAACCTGCACACCGGCTACTGGACCTTCCGCGAGACCGACGAGGGCACCTTCGCCTCCTCGCAGCACACCGTCGTGCTGCGGCCCGAGAACATCACGAAGATCCTCGGTCCCGAGGCGGGCGTCGCCGAGGCCCGGGAGTACGTGCAGGGCGCGCTCAGCACCAACAGCCGCGCCACCCTGAACCACGCCAAGGCGTACGCCGAAGCGAGGCGCTGACCGATGGCCGGTGCCGACGCGGTCGACACGCACGTCCTGGTGGTCGGCGCCGGACCCGTCGGGCTCATGCTCGCCGGGGAACTGCGCCTCGGCGGCGCCGACGTGACCGTCCTGGAACGGCTGGCCGTCCCCACCACGGAGTCCCGGGCGTCCACCCTGCACGCACGCACCATGGAACTGCTGCGGCAGCGCGGGCTGCTGGAAGGGCCCGGTGGCTTCGCCGACCCCGAACCGCCGCCGAACGAGCCCCGCGGCCACTTCGGCGGCCTCCCCCTCGACCTCACCCTGCCCAGCAGCCACCCCGGGCAGTGGAAGGTCCCGCAGACGCGCACCGAGGAGGTCCTCGGCGCCTGGGCCGAGCGGCTCGGCGCGCGGGTGCTGCGCGGACACGAGGTCTTCGCCCTCACGCGGCACCCGGACCACGTCACCGTGGCGACCGAGGAACAGGGCCACCGACGGGAGTTCACCGCCCGGTACGTCGTCGGCTGCGACGGCGAGCAGTCGGCCGTACGGCGCCTCGCGGGCATCGCCTTCCCGGGCGACGCGGCCGGACGGGAACTGATCCGCGCCGACGTCGACGGCATCGACATCCCGAACCGGCGCTTCCAGCGGCTGCCGAACGGGCTGGCCATCGCCGCCAGACGCGGCGACGGCGTCACCCGGGTCATGGTCCACCGGTTCGGCACCCCGCCGCGCACCGCGCAGACCCGCTTCGCCGACATCGTCGCCGCCTGGCGGGACGTCACCGGCGAGGACATCGGCCACGGCACCCCGCTGTGGGTGAACTCCTTCGGCGACGCCTCCCGGCAGGCCGAGCGTTACCGCGCGGGCCGGGTGCTGCTGGCCGGCGACGCGGCCCACCAGCAGATGCCGATCGGCGGCCAGGCCCTCAACCTCGGCCTCCAGGACGCCGTGAACCTCGGCTGGAAACTCGCCGCCACCGTCCTCGGCCGGGCCCCGGCCGGACTCCTCGACAGCTACCACGACGAACGGCACGCCGTCGGGCGCCGCGTCCTGTCCGCCATCCGCGCCCAGGCCCGGCTGCTGCTGGGCGGACCAGAGGTGGAGTCACTGCGTTCCGTCGTCGGCGAACTCACGTCGTACGAGAAGGTCCGGACCCACCTCGCCGGGACGATCAGCGGCCTCGACGTGCGGTACGGGGACGACGACCGGCAGCCGCTGATCGGCTCGCGGCTGCAGGAGGTGCGGCTCGACTCCGGGGCGACCACGGCCGAACTGCTCTGCCCGGCACGCGGGTTGCTGCTCGTGACGGACCCGGCGCTGGCCGGGGCGGTGGGGGACCGGTCGGCGTCCGTCGACACGGTCGTCACCCGTCCCGCGGGGCCCCTCGACGGCCTCGCCGCCGTGCTCGTACGCCCGGACGGCTACGTCGCCTGGGCCGGCCCCACCGCGGACGGCCTGCACGAGGCACTCGGCCGCTGGTTCGCACCCGACCCGGGCGCCCCCGCCCCCCACCCACCACAACCAATCGTCAGGAGAAGGAAGATGGGCAACCTGGCCGGAAAGACCGCCCTCGTCACCGGCGCCAGCCGGGGCATGGGCCGGGCCACCGCCGAACGGCTGGCCGCCGACGGCGCGCTGGTCGCCGTGCACTACGGCAGCAGCGCGGAGGCCGCCGCCGAGGTGGTCGCCGGGATCGAGAAGGACGGCGGGCGGGCCTTCGCCGTCGGCGCCGAACTGGGCACGACCGGCGACGTCCACGAGCTGTTCCTCGCCCTGGAGGCGGGCCTCAAGGAGCGCACCGGCGAGACCGAGCTGAACATCCTCGTCAACAACGCGGGCGTGATGGGCGGGGTGAAGGCCGAGGACACCACCCCGGAGGAGTTCGACCGGATCTTCGCCGTCAACGCCAGGGCGCCGTTCTTCGTCATCCAGCGGGCGCTGGCCAACATGCCCGACGGCGGCCGGATCGTGAACATCTCCTCGGGGCTGACCCGGTTCGCCAACCCGGACGAGATCGCCTACGCCATGAGCAAGGGCGCGGTGGAGCAACTGGCGCTCCACTACGCCAAGCTGCTGGGCCCGCGCGGGATCACCGTGAACAGCGTCGCGCCGGGCATCACCCGCAACGGCAACCCGCTGTTCGACGTCCCCGAGGCCGTCGAGGCCATGTCCGCGCTGTCCGCCTTCAACCGCGTCGGCGAACCGCAGGACGTCGCCGACGTCATCGCCTTCCTCGTCTCCGACGACGCCCGCTGGGTCACCGGCTCCTTCGTCGACGCGAGCGGCGGCACCCTCCTCGGGTGACGCGGTGACCAGGACCCTTCCGGCACCGGCCGCCGCGGGCACGGACGAGCGGTTCGGCCGGCTGTGGGGGCTGCTGCTCGTCCTCGCCGGCAACATGCTCATCGACGCGCTGGAGGTGTCCGTCGCGGTGGTGGCGCTGCCCGCCATCGGCACGGACCTGGGACAGCCGCCGACCGTCACCCAGTGGGCGATGACCGGCTTCGCCGCCGGCTTCGGCGGACTGCTCCTCTTCGGCGCCCGCGTGGTGACCCTCCTGGGCCGCCGTCGCGTCTACCTCGCGGCCCTCCTCGCCTTCGCCGCCGCCTCCGTGCTCAGCGCCCTCGCCCACGACCCCTGGCTGCTCCTGGCCACCCGCCTGGCCAAGGGCTTCTGCGCCGCCCTGACGGCCCCCACCGGCCTCGCCATCATCACCGGCCACTTCCCCGAGGGCGGGCCCCGCAACAGGGCGGTCTCCGTCTACACCCTGTTCGGCGCGGGAGGCTTCACGGCCGGCCTGATCCTCTCCGGCTGGCTGACGGAGACGTCCTGGCGCTGGGCCTTCGCCTTCCCGGCCCCGGTGGTGCTGCTGCTCTTCGCGTGCGGGCTGCGCCTGATCCCGAGGAGCGACGAGGGCACCGCCCCGAGCACTCCGAGAGGAGCCACGGAAAACACCGCAAAGGGCCGGAGCGTTCCAACGGGGGCCGCGGAAAGCGCCCTGAAGGGGCGCGGGGAACTGCGCGACCAACCCCCACCGGGCCGCACCCGGACGACGACCCGGCACTTCGGCATCCCCAGCGCCCTCACTCTCCTCGGAGCCCTCCTGGCCCTCGTCCAAGGCATCACCCAGCTCCCGGCGCACGGCTGGAGCGACCCGAGAGCCGTCGGGCCGCTCTGCACCGCTGCCCTGCTGCTGTCGGCCTTCCGGCAGATCGAGCGTCGCTCCACCGCCCCGCTCCTGAACCTCGGCCCCCTGCGAGGCAACCCCACCCTCATCCGCTCCGCCGTCGGCGCCGCCTGCCTCAACGGCTCCTATCTGGGCCTCCTGTTCGTCCTGACGTACCAGGCCCAGACCCTCGCCGGCTGGTCCCCCCTCCGCACGGCGTTCGCCCTGCTCCCGGCCGCCGCGCCCCCTGCGCTCACCGCGCCGGCCGCCGGCCGCCTGGTCGCCAGGTTCGGCGCCCCGCGCCTCATCGTGGCCGGCGCGGCCTGCGCGTTCGCGGGCACCCTGCTGCAACTCCGGCCGCATCCATGGCCGTTGGACTACCCGGCCCGGATGCTGCCGACGCTCCTCCTCGTCGGCGCCGCCTTCGTGCTCTCCTTCGCCGCGCTCAACATGCAGGCGATGTCCCGCCTCGCCCCCGCCGACCGGCTCACCGGCAGCGGCCTGTACCAGACGGCCGTCCAGCTCGCCGCGGTCCTCGCGGTCGCGCTCTGCGCCGCCCTGCTCGCCGCCCACGCGCCGGTGCCCGGCGCGGGCCCGGCCGCCGCGGCGGCGGCCTGCCGGCCGGCACTGACCCTGGTCGCCGCCCTCGGCCTCCTCGGTCTGCTCGTCGGCCTCACCGGCCTGATCCGCACCCAGCCCCCACCCTCCTCACCACACCACGGGGAATGACCATGGACCAGACAACGCAGACCTGGGTCTTCGACGACCTGGACGACGAACTCGACGATCTGGACTACGAGTTCGAGCGCGACCAGATCGTCGAGGTGGTGCCGCCCAGCCTCGCGCACCTCGCCTCCGTCGGCCTCGCCGAGCGCACCCGGCTCATCGACGCGTACGTGCGCGGCGAACTCGCCCGGGTGCTGCGGGTCGCCCCGGAGAGCATCGACACCGTGGGCCGCCCGATGAACAGCCTGGGCATCGGCTCCATCAACGGCCTGGAACTCCAGCGCCGCATGGAGGCCGCGCTGCGTGTCGACGTCAACCTCAACCGGCTGCTGCGCGCCAACAGCGCGGCCGAGCTGGTCGACTGCCTCGCCGGCCAGCTCGGCCCGGAGGACAGCCCGCACAAGCACGCCGGCCGCGGCTGGCACCACCTGGTCGCGCACCACGTGCCGAGCCCGAGGTGATCGGGGAGATGCCGGTCCTGGAGTTCGGCACGGCCACCCTCGCCGCCGCGCCGAGACTGCCCGCCGCCGGCCGGCTGGACGTCTGGCTGGTCCGCCGGGCCGCCCTGGAGACCGCGGCCGAACTGCTCGACCTGTCCGAGCTGAGCGAGGCGGAGCGCCGGCGGACCGCGTCCTTCGTCCGGCCGGCGGACGGGGTGACGTACGCCTCCGCGCACGTCGCCCTGCGCCGGCTGCTCGGCGGCTACCTGGGGCTGCCCCCACGGGACGTGCCGTTCGTGCGGGAGCCCTGCCCGGGCTGCGCCGAGCCGCACGGCCGGCCGGCGGTCGCGCACCCCGACCCGCCGCTGCACTTCTCCCTCGCGCACAGCCACGGCATGGCCGTGGTCGCCGTCTCCCGTACGGTCGTCGGCGCCGACGTGGAGCGGCTGCCGCGGGCCGAGACCGTCGAGGTCTGCACCCCGGCCCTGCACCCGGGGGAGCAGGCCGAGCTGGCCGCGCTCGGCGACGCCGGGGAACGGCGCGCCGCCTTCGGGCGGCTGTGGACCCGCAAGGAGGCCTATCTCAAGGCGCTCGGCACCGGGCTCTCCCGCGACCCCGGCCACGACTACCTGGGCGCCGACCCGCAGCGCAGGCCGGCCGGCTGGACGCTGCTCGACCTGCCGTCCGGGCCCCGGCACAACGCGGCCGTCGCGGTGCGCGGTGCGGCGCCGGACCAGGTCACCGTGCGCTGGGTGCCGCCGGCCGCGCTGTACGCGGGCGAGACGGTCGACCTGGACGCCGACGGGACGGTGGGCGTGCCCGTCCCCGTGCCCGTGGGCGTGACCACCCGAGTATCCGACTGGGGAGCGTGACCCGCCAATGTCACTCGAACAGAAAGCCGGTCCAGCGGCCGGCCGCCCGAGCCTGCACGACCGTGAGCACCGCGGCCAGTGGACCGCCGCCGAGCGCATCGAGGAACTCGGCCTGATGAAGGAGGCCGCCCGCCACGGCGACCCCCTCGCCACCGAGCGCCAGCACGCCAAGGGCAAGCTCACCGCGTACGAACGTATCGAACTCCTGCTCGACGAGGGGTCGTTCAACGAGGTCGAGATGCTCCGCCGGCACCGTGCCACCGGCTTCGGCCTGGAGAAGAAACGGCCGTACACCGACGGGGTGATCACCGGCTGGGGCACCGTCCACGGCCGTACCGTCTTCGTCTACGCGCACGACTTCCGCATCTTCGGCGGCGCCCTCGGCGAGGCCCACGCCCAGAAGATCCACAAGATCATGGACATGGCCATGGCGGCGGGGGCCCCGCTCGTGTCGCTGAACGACGGCGCCGGCGCCCGGATCCAGGAGGGCGTCTCGGCGCTCGCCGGCTACGGCGGCATCTTCCAGCGCAACACCCGCGCCTCCGGCGTGATCCCGCAGATCAGCGTGATGCTCGGCCCGTGCGCGGGCGGCGCCGCCTACTCGCCGGCCCTGACCGACTTCGTCTTCATGGTCCGGGACATCTCCCAGATGTTCATCACCGGACCGGACGTGGTGAAGGCGGTGACCGGCGAGGAGATCACCCAGAACGACCTCGGCGGCGCCGACGTCCACGCCGGCGCCTCCGGCGTGGCCCACTTCGCCTACGACGACGTGCGCGGCTGCATGGAGGACGTACGGCACCTGCTGTCGCTGCTGCCGTCCAACAACCGTGAGCTGCCACCCCGTTCGGCGACCACCGACCCGGCGGACCGCCGTACCGACCGGGTGGTGGAACTGGTCCCGGACGACCCCGGGCGGGTCTACGACATGCGGACCGTCATCGAGGAGATCGTCGACGACGGCGACTACTTCGAGATCCAGCCCGGCTGGGCCACCAACGTGGTGTGCGCGCTGTCCCGGCTGGACGGCGAGGTGGTCGGCCTCGTCGCCAGCCAGCCGGCCTCGTTCGCCGGGGTCCTGGACATCGACGCCAGCGAGAAGGCGGCGCGGTTCGTGCAGTTCTGCGACGCCTTCAACATCCCGCTGGTCACCCTGATCGACGTCCCCGGTTTCCTGCCGGGCGTGGACCAGGAGCACAACGGCATCATCCGGCGCGGCGCCAAGCTGCTCTACGCGTACTGCAACGCGACCGTGCCGCGGATCTCCCTGGTGCTGCGCAAGGCGTACGGCGGCGCGTACATCGTCATGGACTCCCGGTCCATCGGCACCGACCTCGCGCTCGCCTGGCCGTCCAACGAGATCGCCGTGATGGGCGCCGAGGGCGCGGCGAACGTCATCTTCCGCCGGGAGATCGCGGCCGCGGACGACCCCGAGTCGACCCGCGCGCAGAAGATCAAGGAGTACCAGGCGGAGCTGATGCACCCCTACTACGCGGCCGAACGCGGTCTGATCGACGACGTCATCGACCCGCGGCAGACCCGGAGCACCCTCATCCGCGCCCTCGCGATGCTGCGCAGCAAGCAGGCCGACCTGCCGTGCCGCAAGCACGGCAACCCGCCGCAGTGAGCGCGCCGGAGAACCCGGACGGCGCGGAGGGCGCCCTGCTCATCAGGGTCGTGAAGGGGCAGGCGAGCCCCGCCGAGCTCGCCGCCCTCACCACCGTCCTGCTCGCCCGCGCCGCCACCCTGGCCGCGCTGGACCCCTGCCCCGTCGCGCCCCGCCCGGTGGCCGGCTGGCGCCGCCCGGAACGCATCACCACGCACCGCGACCCCCGCGGCTGGCGCCTCACCGACACCCGAGCAGCATGACGACGGCCCGGACAGCGGCTCCCGTAGGACGCCCGGTACTACGCCACCGGCCACGACGACGCCACGACCGGCCGACGGCTTGTCGCGGCTCTTCCGGTTGACCGGCCCCCTTGCGGTTCGGCAGTGCCCTCGCAGGGGCGCGGGGAACTGCGCGACCGGCCACGATGGCGCCGCGGCCGGTCGACGGTTTGTCTCGGCTCTTGCGGTCGGTCGGTCTTCTTGCGGTTCGGCAGCGCCCCCGCAGGGGCGCGGGGAACTGCGCGACCGGCCACGACGGTGCGGTGGCCGGTCGACGGTTTGTCTCGGCTCTTGCGGTCGGTCGGTCTTCTTGCGGTTCGGCAGCGCCCCCGCAGGGGCGCGGGGAACTGCGCGACAAGCCACGACGGCGCCGCGGCCGGTCGACGGCGCATCACGGCGCTTCCAGCCGACCGGCGCCCCCATCCCCGACAGAATCGGAGTCCCGGCCCCATGACCTCCCCCTCCCTCGACCGCACCGACGCGGTCACCGAACTCCGCGCCGAACTCGACGCCCTGCGTGCCGAGTTCGGCGCCCTCGCCGACCGCGCGGCGGTCGCCGAGCTGGTCGACCGCTACATCACCCTGCTGGACACCCAGGACGACCACGGCTTCGACCCCACCTGGCCGGCCACGGTCTTCACCCCGGACTGCCGCCTGGAGTTCCCGGTCGGCACCGTCGAGGGCCGCGACCGGGCCGCCGCCTTCCACCACGACCGCAAGTCCCGGTTCGCCCGCACCCACCACCTGGCCGCCAACTACGGCATCCGGGTGTCGGGGGACACCGCCCGGATCCGTGTCCACCTCCTCGCGTCCCACGTCCACCACGAGGACGGCCCGGACCCGGACGGCCGCTTCGACATCGGCGGCTACAGCGAGGGCGAGGCGTTCCGCACCCGGGACGGCTGGCGGCTGCACCGCTGGCGGTTCCGGCTGGTGTGGTCCGACGGCGCGGGCCCGCGTCCTGGCCCCGATCCCCGCGAACTGCGCAGTTCCCAGCCACGACCACGCCACCCGAAAGGACGATGAGACCGTGTCAGGCACACCGACGACCGCCTTGGATCTGGGCGCCTTGCGCGACACCTCCCGCGACGACCGCAGGCAGGCGTTCGAGACGTTCCTCTGCCACAACCTCGCCCAGCACCTGGACATCCCCCCGGCCCACCGCATCGCCCGCGACCGCCCCCTCTACACCCAGGGCATCGACTCCCTCACCGCGCTCACCCTCCAGCGCACCCTGGAGTCGGCCCTGAACATCCCGGTGCCGGCCCACCACCTGCTGCGCGAGCAGTCGGTGGGCGAACTGGCCGCGACCCTGAGCGAACTGGTCGACCGGACCTGAGCCCCGGGTGCGCCCGATGCCACCGGTGGGACGACGGCACGGCCACCGGTGACATCAGGCGCACCCGCCTTCTGACAACGTTGTCCAGCGTCCCGGGGCGCCCATGTCAGAATGAGGACGCCCGTCGCCCGTCCGGTCTTCATCGAGGTAGTCCGTGTCCCAGCCCGTCGGCCGCGTGCCGCAGCGTCGCAACGCACGGTCCAACCGGGCGCGGATCCTGGCCACCGCCCGCCAGGAACTCGGCCGGAACCCCGACATCACCCTGGAGGAGCTGGCCCGCGCCTCCGGTGTCGTACGGCGCACGCTCTTCGGGCACTTCCCGGGGCGCGCCGCGCTCCTGGAGGCGCTGGCCGAGGAGGCCGCCGAGGCGCTCCAGGCGGCCGTGGCACGGGGAGCGCAGCCCGCGGAGCCGGCCGACCGGGCCCTGGCGCGCTTCTGCCTGTCGATGTGGCCGGTGGGCGACCGCTACCGGATGCTGCTGGCCCTCGCCCACCGGGACCTGGGCGCGGAACGCGTGACCGGGATCCTCCGGCCCGCCAGGCTGCGGGCCACGGCCGTCGTGGAGCACGGCCAGCGGGACGGCGTCTTCCACCCCCACCTCCCGCCCGCGGTGCTCGCCGCCGCCCTGGAGGGCATGGCGATCGCCCTCCTGGAAGAGGTCAACGGCGGAACGTTCGAGGACGACGGCACCCGCACGGCCGTCGCCACGCTGATCGCGGCCGGCGTCCCGGAGGGGCGGGCCCGCACGGTGGTCGGCGAGGTCGCCGGCGAGGTCGCCGCCGCGGCCGTGCCGGAGGAGCCCGCGGGGGCCTGAACCACCCGCTCCCGCGCCGCGGGAGGCTCGTAGGTACAGTCCGGGGGGCGTGGCATGCTGAGGGCGCGCCTTCGGCGCAACCGACCGGGAGGTGGTGGACGTGACGGACTGGGCCTGGTTCGCGCAGCAACTGGCGGCGATGGCGCGGGACCTGCTGGCGCAGGAGTCGGTCGACGCCACCCTGGGCCGGATCACCGCCTCGGCCGTGGAGCTGGTGGAGGGCTGTGACGCGGCCGGCATCCTGGTGCTGAACGGCGGGAAGGTGCGCACGCTCGCGCCCACTGAGCAACTGGTGGTCGACAGCGACCGGTTGCAGGAGCGGCTGGGCGAGGGGCCCTGCTTCGACGCGGCCCGCACCAGGGCGGGGGAGCGGGTGTTCCGGATCCGGGACCTCACCCGTGAGCAGCCGCGCTGGCCCGCCTTCGGCCCGGAGATCCACCGGCTCGGCGTCGGCAGCATGATGGGGTTCCTGCTGTACACCGAGGACGAGGAACTCGGCGCGCTGAACATCTACTCCCGCCGGCCCGGCGCCTTCACCGAGGCAAGTGAGCTGGCCGGCTGGCTGCTGGCCTCGCACGCGGCGGTCGCCTTCTCCAGCGCCCGCACCCAGGCCCAGCTGGAGCAGGCCGTCGCCACCCGCCACCTGATCGGCGAGGCGATGGGCATCCTCATGGGCAGCCACCGCCTCACCGAGGAAGAGGCCTTCGACGTGCTGCGCCGCTACTCGCAGGAGAAGAACGTCAAGCTCCGTGAGGTCGCCCGCCGGGTCTGCGACCAGGGCAGCCTGTCCTAGGCCCTGCCGGCGCCCCGGCCGTCAGCCGAGGCCGGGCAGTGGGCGCCGGGCAGGGGGCGCCGGGCCACCTTCCGCGAGGCGTCCGCCCGGTCAGCGGCCCCGGCGACGCGATCCGGCGTTGACGGCGCCCCGAAGCCGGTCCAGAAGCCCGGCTGTCGAGTAGCCCGGCTGACGAGTAGCCCGGCTGCCCAAGCCGGTCGAGACGCTCGGTGCGCTGCGGTCGCCCGCCGTGGTGAACAGCCCACGCCGTGACCGACCGAGCGTTCCGCCGGAACCGCCGCCGTGCGCCGGCGCGACCGAGCGTTCCGCCGGAACCGCCGCCGTGTGCCGGCTCCGGCGCCGTCGTGGCTGGTCGCGCCCCCGTGGCGAAGCCGCACAGGGGTACGGCCCCGCTCCCCTGCGGGCGCTCAAGTCATCCCGGAGCCACCCGCGGGGCGTACCGTCGACTGTGTGGACGGCACCGCCGACGGGCTCGTCTTCCGGGCCGCGCATGCACTCGCCCCGCGGGCGGACGAGCTGATCACGGACGTCACCCGGTGCCTGCGCGCCGAGGTCCCCGAGCTGTGGGAGGACCCGGAGCTCACCAGGATGACCTCCGAGAACATCGCCGAGCACGTCGCCGGCGTGCTGGGCGGCCTGGAAGCGGGCCTCGACCCGAGGGGTCCGGAGCCGCCGCCGGGCGACGTGGACCACGCCCGCCGACTGGCCCGGCGCGGCGTCCCCGTCACCGTGATGCTGCGCGCGCACCGGCTCGCCGAGGGCGTCCTCCTCGACAGCCTCCTCGCCGAGCTGCCCCGGCTGACGGACGACCCCGGCCTGGTCGACGCGGTCGCCCGCCGGCTGCTCGCCCTGTCCACCCGGTACGTCGACCGCATCGGCGAGCAGAGCGTCCTCGCCTTCCAGGAGGAACGGGACCGGCGGCTGCAGTGGCGGATGTCCCTGGTCAACGAGGCCGGCCTGCGGGTCGGGACCGCCCTGGACATCGCCCGCACCACCCAGGAGCTGGCCGACCTCGCCGCCGAGGACTTCGCCGACCTCGTCACCGTCGACCTGCTCGACTCCGTGGTCCGCGGCCACACCCCGCGGGCGGCGGAGCGGTACCTGCTGCGCCGGGTCGCCCAGGGGACGTACGCGCCGGGCGGCGCCCCGGAACCGTCGGTCAAGGTGCAGGAGCTGCACAGCTGCCCGGACGGGTCACCGGTGGCCCGCGCCTTGGTCACCGGACGGCCCGCCCGGCAGACCTCGGCGGACCTCGCGACGCTGGTGGTGCCGCTGACCGCCCGCGGCACCACGCTCGGCGTCGCCCGGTTCTGCCGGCACCGCGACCCCGCCCGGTTCGACGACGAGGACCTCGTCCTCGCCCAGGAGATCGCGGCCCGGGCCGCCGTCGCCGTCGACAGCGCCTGCCGCTACACCCACGCCCGGGCCACCGCGCTCACCCTGCAGCGCAGCCTGCTGCCGCGGCGCACCGCCGAGCAGTCCGCCGCCGAGGTCGCCTGCCGCTACCTGCCGGCCGGCGGCCGGGCCGGGGTGGGCGGCGACTGGTACGACGTGATCCCGCTGTCCGGGGCCCGGGTCGCCCTGGTGGTCGGCGACGTCGTCGGCCACGGCATCCACGCGGCGGCCACGATGGGCCGGCTGCGCACCGCCGTCCGCACCCTCGCCGACATCGACCTGCCGCCCGACGAACTGCTGACCCACCTGGACGACGTCGTCATCCGGCTCTCCGCGGAGGCCGCCGCCGACCCGGATCCGGACCCCGGCCGCCCCCGCCCCGCCGTCGACTCCGGTCCCGACCTCGGTCCCGACCTCGGTCCCGAACTCGGTCCGGGCCCGGATCCGGGCGCCGCGCCGGCCGGGGACATCGGCGCCACCTGCCTGTACGCCGTCCACGACCCCGTCGCCGGCCGCTGCAGCCTGGCCCGCGCCGGCCATGTGCTGCCCACCGTGGTGCACCGCGACGGCACCGCCGCCGTCCTCGACCTGCCGCCGGGACCGCCGCTGGGCCTGGGCGGGCTGCCGTTCGAGGCGGTGGAGGCGGACCTGCCCGAGGGCAGCCTGCTCGCCCTGTACACCGACGGCCTGCTCGAAGGCCGCGACGGCGACGTGGAGGCGGGCCTCGCCGCCCTGCGGGAGGTCCTCGCCCGGCCCGCCGCCTCCCTGGAGACCGCCTGTGACACGGTGCTCCAGGCCCTGCTGCCCACCGACCGGCCGCACGACGACGTCGCGCTGCTGCTGGTCCGCCCCCGCACCCTCGGCGCGGACCGGGTCACCGTCTGGGACCTGGAACCGGCCCCGACGGCCGTCGCCCCGGCCCGTGCGGCCGTCGCACGGCAGCTCACCGCCTGGGACCTGGAGGACCTCGCCTTCGCCGCCGAACTGGTGGTCAGCGAACTGGTCACCAACGCCATCCGCTACGGCAGCCCGCCCGTCCGGCTGCGCCTGATCCTGCCCCGGACCCCCGGCCGGCCCGGCGACGGTCCCGCCCGCGCCGTTCTGTGCGAGGTCTCCGACGCCGGCGGCACCGTCCCGCACCTGCGCAGGGCCCGCACCTTCGACGAGGGCGGCCGCGGCCTGCTGCTGGTCGCCCAGCTCGCCGCCCGCTGGGGAACCCGCCACGCCCGGCACGGCAAGACGGTCTGGGCCGAGCTGACCGAGACCGGCCCGCCCGGCTTCCCGGACCTGACCGCCGACCTGTGAGCCGCGGCGGCGACCCGCGCCGAGCTCCTCAGCCCTTGCGCAGGAGTTCGTGCGGCACGGCGCCGTCACCGCAGGATTCACCCGGACGACGGTGCGCAGGGCGCCGGGGCCGCGGCCGTTCGCCTCGGCGATCCGCCGGATCTGCCCGATGACGTGGTCCAGTTGCGGCACCGGCAGCGCGGCCGCCTCCCCGCCGGGCCGCAACGCGAGCCCCAGCCGCTGCCGCAGCCGCTCCCGGCCCACGAAGTCGCCATGCGCAGGCGGCAGTTGCGTCGACGGCGCGCGCAGGGCGGGGCCGGTCCGCCCGCGGCCCGCGGTTCCTCGCCGTCCCGGACGAGCCGCTCGAAACGCGGGGCGCCGACGGCCTGTTCCGGGACGTCGAGCCGGTATCCGCCCTGCGGGGTCTCCAGCCGGGGCGTTCCTCGCCCAGGGAACGGCGGATGCGGTAGACGTACGTCTGCTCACGGAGCGCACCGCGTTGTCGGACGACTCTTCCCACCGTGCGTCGACGAGCTGGCCGAGGCCGCACCGGGCCGCCGGTCCTCGCAGGCCTCACGGCCGGGGATCCACTACGGCACGACGGGAGATCCGCTGCGGTCACAGGAGAGAACCGGCCACCTGCCACGCCGCCTCCGCGAAGCGCCCCCGGCAGGACTCGAACCTGCGGCCAAGCGCTTAGAAGGCGCCTGCTCTATCCACTGAGCTACGGGGGCCGGCTGTGCTGGCCTCGTACGCACTGCCCTGGTGGGGGCGGGTCCGTGACGTTGCCGGGGACAAGGATAGAACTCCCCGCTCCGTGTCCCTGTTGCTTCGCCTCCGTGGCTCAATGTGGAGGTTCGGTGAAGCGGTCCTGATAATCGCAGGCAGGTACGAATCGTGCATCGCTTTTGGCGTCCGGCGCACCGGGTGTTGTGCACTCGTTATGCCTGGACTGTGCCTCCGTCCCAGTCGCCCCTTCCGCCCGTTGTGTCCTGTCGGCGCGCAGACATGTCTATATGCTTCAGAATTCCCCTAAAATTGGGCATTCTTCGCATGTGGTGACCTTGGACGTACGGCCTCAGCTGCTCGACACACTTTCCGCCCTGCGCGACCGTGTCGCTGCCGCACGCTTCCCGCTGCCCCTGGCGGGGGCTCCACGCGCGCGTGCCAACCGCGACGAACTGCTCGCACAGCTCGACGACTACCTGGTGCCCCGCCTCAGAGAACCCGAAGCGCCACTTCTGGCCGTGGTGGGCGGGTCCACGGGCGCCGGGAAGTCGACCCTCGTCAACTCACTGGTGGGCCGCCGGGTCAGCGAGGCGGGCGTGCTCCGGCCGACCACCCGCACCCCGGTCCTGGTCTGTCATCCGGAGGACCATCACTGGTTCAGCGGCATGCGCGTGCTGCCCGACCTCACCCGGGAGTGGGTACCGCACCAGGAGCCCAACGACGACCCCTTCCTCCCCGGCGACAACCCCCCGCGCGTGCTGCGCGTCGAGACCGCGGACAGCATCCCGCGCGGCCTCGCGCTGCTCGACGCCCCCGACATCGACTCCCTGGTCGTCGACAACCGCGTCCTCGCCGCGGAACTCATCTGCGCCGCCGACATCTGGGTGATGGTGACCACGGCGGCCCGCTACGCCGACGCCGTCCCCTGGCACCTGCTGCGCACCGCCAAGGAGTACGACGCCACCCTGGTGACCGTCCTCGACCGGGTCCCGCACACGGTCGTCTCGGAGGTCTCCCGGCAGTACGGCGCCCTGCTCACCAAGGCCGGACTCGGTGACGTACCCCGGTTCACCGTGCCCGAGCTGCCGGAGTCGGCCTGGGGCGGCGGCCTGCTCCCGGCCACCGCGGTCGCCCCGCTGCGCGCCTGGCTCCTCCACCAGGCCCAGGATCCCGGCGCCCGCAGCCACACCCTGGCCCGCACCGCGCACGGCCTCCTCGACTCCCTCAAGGCCCGCATGCCCGAGCTGGCCGGCGCCGCCGCCGCCCAGTACGCCGCCGCGCTGCGCCTGACCTCCGCGGTCGACACGGCCTACGACAGCGAGCACGCGCGCCTGCGAGGACGTCTCCAGGCCGGAGCCGTCCTCGCAGGCGACGCCCTCAAGCGCTGGCGCGCCTACCCCCTCGACTGCTCCGCCGAGGAACTCCTGGACGCCCTGGTGGAGAGCCTCGCCGCCCTGCTGCTCTGCTCCGTCACCGCCGCCGACGAACGCGTCGACGACGCCTGGCGCCGCGAGCCGGCCTCCGCCGCTCCCGGGCTCACCGACCGCGACCCGTCCCTGGAGAGCGCCGAGCACCGCATCGGCCTCGCCGTCCGGCGCTGGCGGCGCGAGCTGGAGGAGTACGCCGAGGACGAGGTGCGCGAGCTGGACCGCAGCATCGCCCCGGACTCCGAGGTGGTCGCAGCCCTGGTCGCCACCGCGCTGCTCGGCGGCCGGCGCACCAAGATCGCGGGGGAGCGGCTCGCCGAGCGCATCGGCGCCCACGGCGCGCTGCGGCTGCGCGACCGCGCGGGACGGCTGCTCTCCGAACACGTGGACCGCGTCCTGCACGCCGAACGCGAGCGCCGCCTGGCCCCGCTCGACGCCCTCGACGTGCACCCCGAGCCCCAGGCCGAACTCATCGCCGCCCTGTCCGTCCTGCAGAAGGAGAGGTGACCGGTGACCGCCGTCACTGACCACGACCACACGGATCGCATGGAACGCATGGATCACACCAGTGACTTCACCGGTGACTACGCCAGCGACTTCGACGCCGGACCGGCCGCGGCGGACACCGCGCCGGACGCCGTACGGGAGCCCGCGCGGGAGTCGGCACGGGAGTCCGGGCGGGGGTCGGCACGGGAGTCGGCACGGGACCGTGCCCCGGACGGCGACCGGCACCGGGACGAGGCAGGGAAGGACCTCAAGGAGCAGCAGGAGCACGAGGAGACCGCCGAGGCTCCCGAGGCCTCCGGATCCCCGCAGACTCCCGAGGCGACCGAGGCCGCCGAGCCGGCCGCCGAGAGCGTCCCGCACGCACGCGTGCGGGAGCAGCGCGAACCGGCCGACGACCGCCCGCCCCCCGCCGGCGACCGCCCCCCGGCCACCGGCGACCGCCCGCCCGTCACCGGCGACCGCCCGGCCGCCGCCGAGGACGATCCGGACGCCGGTGACGACGTCTGGGACGACGGCCTCATCGCCCGCCGGGTCACCGAGACCGCCAAGGCCGCCGTCCCCGTCGTGGAGACCCGCGGCCCCGGCGCCCCGGCCCCCGCCCCGCTCGCCTACGACGGCCCGCTGCGCTCCCGCCTCGACGCCCTGCGCGAGCTCGTCGGCCTCTCCCGCACCCGCCTCGACAGCAACACCCTCGGCGAGGCAGGCCGGGTCCTGGACGAGGCGGCCACCCGGCGCCGGCTCTCCGGCCAGCACACCGTCGTCGCCCTCGCCGGCGCCACCGGCAGCGGCAAGTCCCAGCTGTTCAACGCGCTCGCCGGAGTCGCCATCTCGGAGACCGGGGTACGCCGGCCCACCACCTCCGCGCCCATCGCGTGCACCTGGAGCGACGGCAGCGCGGCCCTCATCGACCGGCTCGGCATCCCGGGCCGGCTGCGCCGCCGCCCCGTGCACAACCCGGAGGCGGACGCACAGCTGCGCGGGCTGGTCCTGATCGACCTGCCCGACCACGACTCGGCCGCCGTCCAGCACCGCGCACAGGTCGACCGGATCCTGAAACTCGTCGACGCGGTGATCTGGGTCGTCGACCCCGAGAAGTACGCCGACGCCGTCCTCCACGAGCGCTACCTGCGGCCCATGGCCGGCCACGCCGAGGTCATGTTCATCGTCCTCAACCAGACCGACCGGCTGCCCGGCGAGGCCACCGACCAGGTCCTGGACGACCTGCGCCGGCTGCTCGACGACGACGGTATCGCCCTCGGCGAGTACGGCGACCCGGGCGCGACCGTGCTCGCGCTGTCCGCGCTCACCGGCGACGGCGTCGGCGAACTGCGCGAACTTCTCGGCCAGTTCGTGTCCGAGCGGGGCGCGGCGGCCCGCCGGGTCGCCGCCGACGTGGACGCCGCCGCGGCCCGGCTGCGGCCCGTCTACGCCACCGGCAGGCGCGCCGGGCTCAGCGAGGAGGCGCGCGACGAGTTCGCCGGGCGGCTCGCGGACGCGGTCGGTGCCACCGCCGCCGGCGAGGCCGCCGAACGGGCCTGGCGGCGCAACGCCAACCGGGCCTGCGGCACGCCCTGGCTCCGGCTGTGGCGCTGGTACCAGAAGCGCGGCGAGCCGCCCACCGGACGTCTGCAGAAGGCCCAGCCGGAGGTGGAGGCCACCGCGCGGCAGCGCGTCGAGCAGGCGGTGCGCACGGTCTCCGAGCGGGCCTCGGCCGGACTGCCGGCGCCCTGGGCGCAGGCGGTGCGGGAGGCGGCCGTACGTGGGTCGCAGGGCCTTCCGGAAGCGCTCGACGACCTGGCCGCGCGGGCCGGGCTGCCGCCGGGGCGGCCACCGCGGCCGGGCTGGTGGCCGGTGGCGGTGCTCGCCCAGGCCGCCATGACGCTCCTTCAGGTGGTCGGCGGACTGTGGCTGATGGGGCAGATCACCGGGGTGACGGCGCCCAACCTGGGCGTTCCGGTGCTGCTGATGGTCTCCGGGATCATCGGTGGCCCGCTGGTCGAGTGGGGCTGCCGGATGGCGGCCCGCGGCCCGGCCCGCCGGTACGGCCTGGAGGCGGAACGCCGGCTCCGCGAGGCGGCGGCCGGCTGCGGGCGGGCTCGCGTGCTGGATCCGGTGGCGGCGGAGCTGCTGCGGTACCAGGAGGTGCGGGAGCAGTACGCGAGGGTGACCCGGACGGGCGCCGGGGTGGCCGGAGTGGCCGGCGTGGCCGGAATGGGGTGAGGCCGGGGAACGGGGCGGGGCCCCGCCCAGGTTTCGGGCCTGGGCGGGGCCCCGTCCGGGGTTCGGGCCCGGGCGGGGCTCCGTCCGGGGGGACGGGGTCACTCGTCCGGGTGACGGGGTTGTCCACACGCCGGCAGTGGTCCACAGCGCTCGGCGGGCCCGCGCCGTCGGCGGCAGTCTGGACCCACGGCGACCGCGACCGGCGTCCCGGGCAGGCGGTCGCCGTGGTGGACACAGCCGTACGGGGCGGCCCCGTACGCGGATCCGCCCGGCCACGGCGGCCGGGCGAGGGAGGGGTTCGTGATGAACGAGACGATGGTCTGCGCGGTGGGCAACGTGGCGACGCAGCCGGTGTTCCGGGAACTGGCGGCGGGTCCGTCGGCCCGGTTCCGGCTGGCGGTGACCGCGCGCTACTGGGACCGCGAGAAGAACGCCTGGACGGACGGCCACACCAACTTCTTCACGGTGTGGGCCAACCGTCAGCTCGCCACCAACGCGGCGACCTCGCTGACGGTCGGCGACCCCGTCGTCGTACAGGGGCGGCTGAAGGTGCGCACCGAGACCCGGGAGGGCCAGCAGCGGACCTCCGCCGACATCGACGCGGTGGCGATCGGCCACGACCTCGCCCGCGGCACGGCGGCCTTCCGGCGAACCGCCAGGCCGGACACGACGGCACCCGCGCCACCGCGCCCGGAACCCGACTGGGAGACACCGGCGGAGTCCCCCGACCCGCCCGCCGGGGCGCAACCGGAACCGGTGGCGGTGGCGTCCGCCGCGCCGTGACGGGGCATGAGGTGACTGCGCGTCAAGGTCCGTCGGCGTCGGCCCATCCGAACGGCGGCCGCCCGACTGTCCGTTGACACCCGTCGCCGTCCCTCGGCATCCACGAGCGGCCGGCGCCGGCCATCGACAGCCGGTTGAAGGGCTCTTTGGCGGCTCTTGGCCGATCCCTGACGGCACTTGCCGTCCCTTGCCGCCCCTTGACGCCCCATGACATTTCTTGACGGCTTGTCGGCGAATGCGCTCCGAAGTGCCCGTCACCACGACCGGGTGGATCTGTCGACAGGCCCCGCTCGTTCGTGCCTCCGCGATAACGATTACGGATCGGATCGCTCATCGGACCATCTCACCGCGAGGGTGCGGTCCGGCTGATCCATAGGATGCCGGGCATGGCCCCTGGGGTCGCTGATTCTGCTGGTGGGACCGCCCCCCGCGTCCAACGGGTCCTGCTCGAAGGGGAATTCTGTGCTCGCTGCGTTCTCTGGTCTCTCGGCGCCCCGTGCGTCCACCAGGCACTACGGCACCGTCGTGGCCGCGAGAGGCATGGTCCGCCTCGCCGCCGCGGCCCTGGTGTCCGGGCTGGTGGCCGCCGCCGCGCTGACCGGCGCCGGTCCGGCCGCGGCCGACGACGGGACCGCCCAGAGCCAGAGCGGGGCCACGGCGACCATGAACGGCCTGAAGACCTACGGCGAGGCCGTGGTCCACGGGCACAGCGGCGACGAGCAGGTGGCCGCGGGCCTCTTCGAGATGTCCGTGGACGGCGGCGGCACGCTCCAGACGTACTGCGTCGATCTCCACAACCCCGCCCAGCGGGACGCCAAGTACCAGGAGACGGCGTGGAGCGGCACCTCGCTCGGCGCGAACAAGAACGCCGGCAACATCCGCTGGATCCTGCAGAACTCCTACCCGCAGGTCAACGACCTCGCCGAGCTGGCCCGCAAGGCCGGTGCCGGCAGCCTCACCGAGCAGGACGCGGCGGCCGGCACGCAGGTGGCGATCTGGCGCTACTCGGACGGCGCGGACGTCGACGCCGTCGATCCGCAGGCCGAGAAGCTCGCCGACTACCTGGAGAAGAACGCCCGCGGCCAGAACGAGCCGCAAGGCTCACTGACCCTCTCCCCGCCGGCCGTGTCCGGCCGGCCGGGCGGCCTGCTCGGCCCGGTGACCGTCCACACCAACGCGAGCACGGTCACCGTCGTCCCGCCGTCGGACTCGGCCCTCAGCGGCGTACGGATCACCGACAAGGCAGGCAAGCCCGTCACCACCGCCCGGGACGGCAGCGAGCTGTACTTCAAGGTCCCCGGCGACGCGGCGGACGCATCTGCCGAGCTGACCGTCCAGGCGTCGACGACCGTCCCCGTCGGCCGGGCCTTCACCTCCGGGAGCCGCAGCCAGACGCAGATCCTGGCCGGCTCCAGCGAGTCCACGGTCGCCGCGACCGCGAACGCGACCTGGGCGGACCAGGGCGCGATACCGGCACTGTCGGCCGAGAAGAACTGCGCCCGCAGCGGCGTGGACATCACCGCGGCCAACACCGGGGACAAGCCGTTCACCTTCGAGCTGGTGAGCACGGAGTACACCATCCCCGCCGACTCCTCGCGGACGGTGACCGTCCCGCTCCAGGAGGACCAGGCCTACGACTTCACGATCACCGGCGCGAACGGCCTCGAACGCCGCTTCACCGGTGTCCTCGACTGCAGGACCCAGGGCGCCGACGCCGGCCTCGCCACCCAGACCCTCAGCGAGCCCAGCCCGGCCTCGGTGGGCGGCACCGCCTCCGACGTCAACCTGGCCGCGACCGGCGGCGACTCCGCGACCGGCGTGATCACGGGCGTGGCCATCGGTCTGGTGGTGATCGGCGGTGCGGTCCTGGTGATCCTCCGCCAGCGGGAGAACCAGCACACCGACTGACTCCCGGACGGGCACCATGACGTCATGACCAACTCACCCGCGCCCCGCGGTGCGTCATCGGACTCCGTCCTGTCCCTGTGGTCGCACGACTCGGTGCTGTCGATCGGCTCGGTGGGCTCCGTGCTCTCCATCGGGTCGGTCGGCTCGGCCCTCTCCGTCGGCTCGATCGGCAGCGCCCTCTCGGCGGGCTCGATCGGCTCGGCGCTGTCCCTCGTCTCGGCCGGGTCCTGGCTGAGCACGGGCTCCGTCCTCTCCGCCAATTCCCGCTGGTCCATCCTGTCCTGGCGCTCCACCCGAGCCTTCCGCTCGACCGGAGCCGGGGGAGCCGGGGGAGCCGGGGGAGCCGGGGGAGTCGGGGGAGTCGTCGGAGCGGTCGGAGTCGTCGGAGCGGTCGCGGTGACCGCCCTGCTCCTGCACAAGGCCCGGCGCCCTCGCCAGGCGGCCGCTTCTCAGTCCCGTCCGTCCTGCCCGTCCCGTCCGTCGAAGACGAGAAACGGCTTGGCGCCGTGAGCGGGCGCTTCGGCGAACGAGACGGCTTCGGCGAAACGGTCGAGCGGGAACGGCCGGCCCGGGGGGATGCTCAGCACGCCACCGACGACGAGGCTGCGCACCTCACTGAGCGCGTCCGCTATGTCCGCGGGCGAGGCGGCGCCGAACCAGCGGTTCAGCCAGAATCCGCGGACCACCTTCGTCTCGTAGATGACCGAGCGCGCCGACACCGGGATCGTCAGCGCCGCCGGGTCGGTCTGCCGGTGGGTGGAGAGCGCGCCGTAGACCACGGTCACTCCTCCCGGGGCCAGCGCCCGGGAGACCTGGGCACCCACGTCGCCCGCGACGCAGTCGGTGGCCTTGCGCACACCGTCCGGCCCCGCGATCTCGGCCACCCGCCGCACCAGGTCCTCGTCCTCGGTGCAGACGACCTCGTCGCCACCCAGCGCCTTGATCTCGTCGACGGCGGCGCGCCGCCGCACCACGTTGATCGTGCGGATCCCCAGATGCCCGGCCAGCTGGATGACGAGCCGGCCGACGGTGGAGCCCGCCGCGGTCTGCAGGAGCCATTCACCGGGCTGCACGTCGAGCTCGCGAGTGACCAGGAGCAGCGCGGTCAGCGGGTTGACGGCGAGCTGGCAGGCGTCGGAGTCGCTCAGCCGGCCGGGGACCGGCAGCAGCCGGTGCGTATCGGCGACGAGGTGTTCCTGCCAGGTGCCGTCGACCTGCGGCCCGGGCACCGCCGGGATCGCGACGTACACCACGCGTTCGCCGATCGTCAGCCCCTCGGTGCCCGGACCGAGGGCCTCGACACGGCCCACGCACTCCATGTACCCGCCGACCGCGGGGAACTCGAGGGAGAAGCCGTAGCGCCCCCGCAGCACGTGCAGATCACTGGCGTGGACCGGCGTCGCCTCCACACGCACCAGCGCCTGACCCGGCCCCGCCGTGGGAACGGGCCGGGACTCCACCCGAAGGACGTCACCCGGCTCACCGGGCCTGTCGGCCACGAGCGCCCGTATCGACCGCATCATGATCGCCCCTTCGTCCCTCCCAGCTTGCGCTCCCGCCCGAGTGCTGTCATGTCGAAGGGAACGGGCCATTCGCCCGTGGGGCCCCGGGCCGCGCACCAGCACGGCGGAGACCACCCCGCCGGACGGCGACCGGCTGCGCGGGACGTCGCTGGAGGCGTCGGGGCGCGGACCGGATCGACGCAGAGGGCCGGGACCCGGACGTCGTCCTGGGCCGACCGGTCGCCTGCGCCGCGGGGACTTCGTGCCCCTTCCGTGCCTGACAGCGGCGGAAACCGGGGGGGAGCAGGGGTGTCCGGTGGGCGGCGCACGCGCCGACGGCACCCGACCGCCCTACCAGGTCAGGGGCCGCCAGACTGGTCAGGTGGTGCGTGTGGCCGGTCCCCGACTTCCCCGCTTCCACGACACCGTGCCCGATGTCCGCCTCCGCCAGGGAGACGCCGGCTGGAGGAGCAAGGCATCCTCGCCGGGGACCGTCACAGTCCCGACGATAGCCAACAGGCCCGGTCCCTCGGCCCACGAGTCAGCCGGCTCCGGGTCGTCCCTGGGCCGTCCGAGGCTCCCCTAGGCGACTCGACAGCGACCGACAGCGACCGACAGTGACCGGCGGGTGACCGTCGCCACCGGTGAACCCCCAGGTCACAGCCCCCGGACCAAACGGGTTAACACCCGAGGCTGGACGTCAGGCAAGATGGGGTGTATCTGCCCACTGCCAGATTTCAAGCTGCCGGACGGTTTCTCTTGGCTGAGTTCATTTACACCATGCGCAAGACGCGCAAGGCGCACGGCGACAAGGTGATTCTCGATGACGTCACCCTGAACTTCCTGCCGGGGGCCAAGATCGGCGTCGTCGGCCCGAACGGCGCCGGCAAGTCGACCGTGCTGAAGATCATGGCGGGGCTGGAGCAGCCGTCCAACGGCGACGCCTTCATCTCGCCCGGCTACAGCGTCGGCATCCTCATGCAGGAGCCCCAGCTCAACGAGGACAAGACCGTCCTGGAGAACGTCCAGGAGGGTGTCGCCGAGATCAAGGGCAAGCTCGACCGGTTCAACGAGATCGCCGAGCTGATGGCGACCGACTACTCCGACGCGCTGCTCGACGAGATGGGCAAGCTGCAGGAGGATCTGGACCACGCCAACGCCTGGGACCTCGACGCCCAGCTGGAGCAGGCCATGGACGCGCTGGGCTGCCCGCCCGGCGACTGGCCCGTCACCACCCTCTCCGGTGGTGAGAAGCGGCGTGTGGCGCTGTGCAAGCTGCTGCTGGAGGCCCCCGACCTGCTGCTCCTCGACGAGCCCACCAACCACCTCGACGCCGAGTCGGTGAACTGGCTGGAGCAGCACCTCGCCAAGTACGCCGGCACCGTGGTGGCGATCACCCACGACCGGTACTTCCTGGACAACGTCGCCGAGTGGATCCTGGAGCTCGACCGCGGGCGCGCCTACCCGTACGAGGGCAACTACTCCACGTACCTGGAGACCAAGGCCACCCGTCTCAAGGTCGAGGGCCAGAAGGACGCCAAGCGGCAGAAGCGGCTCAAGGAAGAGCTGGAGTGGGTGCGGTCGAACGCCAAGGGGCGCCAGGCCAAGTCCAAGGCCCGTCTCGCGCGGTACGAGGAGATGGCCGCCGAGGCCGACAAGATGCGGAAGCTGGACTTCGAGGAGATCCAGATCCCGCCGGGCCCGCGCCTGGGCAACGTCGTCGTCGAGGTCGAGAAGCTGAACAAGGCCTTCGGGGAGAAGGTCCTCGTCGACGGGCTCAGCTTCACGCTGCCGCGCAACGGCATCGTCGGCGTCATCGGTCCGAACGGTGCCGGCAAGACCACCCTGTTCAAGATGATCCAGGGCCTGGAGACGCCGGACGCCGGCGACATCAAGGTCGGCGAGACCGTCAAGATCTCGTACGTCGACCAGGGGCGCGCCAACCTCGACCCGAAGAAGACGCTGTGGGAGGTCGTGTCCGACGGGCTCGACTACATCAACGTCGGCCAGGTCGAGATGCCGAGCCGGGCGTACGTGTCCGCCTTCGGGTTCAAGGGCCCGGACCAGCAGAAGCCGACCGGTGTCCTCTCCGGCGGTGAGCGCAACCGGCTCAACCTCGCGCTCACCCTCAAGCAGGGCGGCAACCTGCTGCTCCTCGACGAGCCGACCAACGACCTCGACGTGGAGACGCTCTCCAGCCTGGAGAACGCGCTGCTGGAGTTCCCCGGCTGCGCCGTGGTCGTCTCCCACGACCGCTGGTTCCTCGACCGGGTCGCCACGCACATCCTCGCCTACGAGGGCGACTCCAAGTGGTTCTGGTTCGAGGGCAACTTCGAGTCGTACGAGAAGAACAAGATCGAGCGGCTGGGACCGGACGCCGCGCGTCCGCACCGCGCCACCTACAAGAAGCTGACTCGGGGCTGATCGACCTTGCGCCATCTCTACCGCTGCCCCCTGCGCTGGTCCGACATGGACGCGTACGGCCATGTCAACAACGCGGTCTTCATCCGCTACCTGGAGGAAGCCCGGATCGACTTCCTGTTCCGCCCGGACAAGGAGTTCAAGCAGGGGTCGGTGGTGGCGCGCCACGAGATCGACTACAAACGGCAGCTCGTCCACCGGCACCACCCGGTCGACGTCGAGCTGTGGATCACCGAGATCCGGGCCGCGTCGTTCACCATCACCTACGAGGTGAAGGACGACGACCTGGTCTACGTACGGGCCTCGACGGTCGTCGTGCCGTTCGACTTCGACGCCGGACGGCCGCGCCGGATCACCGCCGAGGAGCGGGACTTCCTGGAGGAGTACCGCGACGACGACAAGGAGGAGGCCGTCGCCGCATGACGGTGCTCCAACTCGCCGACGACGGGGAGACGGCGGACCTCGCCGCCTTCCTCTCCCGGCTGCTCCACTACGACCGCTCGGCCGCGGTGCGGCTGCAGGCGGCCGGCACCGCGCTCGCCGTCTTCGGGCGGCCGCCCTCCTTCGAGGTGCTGGCGATCCGCGCGGTGCGGCTCGCCAAGCCGTACGAGGACGGGCTGGACGTCACCCTCGACGTGACCGTGTCGGCGGGCGAACTGCTGGAGTCGCTGGACGAACGGGCCGCCACGGCCGCCGTGCCGAAGGCGGTGACCGGGCCGCCGTGGGCCGGGGTACTGCCGCCGCGGGGCGGCTGGCAGGCCGAGCCGGGGCTGCCCGGGCCGCAGGCGCTGCGCGCCACTGTCTCCGCCGCGGTCGGCGAATTCCGGTCCCGTACGGAGGAGTTGGGCCCGGACGGCCGGACCCGCGCCGCGCTCGACCGGATCGGGCGGGACATCTGGTCCCGGACCGTCGGCGGCACCGGGCTGCCGGTCCGGGCCGTCCACGCTGCGCAGTCACTGGGCTTCCTGCGCCCGCCCACCGAGCCGGGCGACGAGGCCGTACTGCTCTCGGCGGGCGCCTGGCTGCGGCTGCGGACCCCGTTCGGGTCGATCGCCGTACGCCGGGCCGGGCTCGGGGCGCTGGACGTCAGCGTCCGCTGAGTGCCGCGCCGTCGGCGCTCAGTCGGGGGTGTTGACCATCGAGGCGGCCGCGTAGGTGAGGTAGTTCCAGAGGGTCTCCCGGTGCTCCTCGGTGAGGCCCAGCTCGTCCACGGCCACCCGCATGTGCCGCAGCCAGGCGTCGTGCGCCGTCCGGTCCACGGTGAACGGCGCGTGCCGCATCCGCAGCCGGGGATGGCCGCGGTTGTCGCTGTACGTCGTGGGACCGCCCCAGTACTGGATGAGGAACAGGGTGAGCCGCTCCTCGGCCGGGCCCAGATCCTCCTCCGGGTACATCGGCCGCAGGACCGGGTCCTCGGCGACGCCCTCGTAGAAACGGTGGACGAGCCGACGGAAGGTCTCCTCCCCGCCGACCTGCTCGTAGAAGGTCTTCTCCTGAAGCGTGCCGCGCCGAATCTCTCTCACACGTACATGGTCTCAGACGGGATGGCCGAGGACTCGAGGCTTAGGACCCGGAGCACGTGCGGGGGACGGGTCGGCGCCCCGAGGGGGCGCCGCGGTTCAGCCCCGTCGCACGGTGATCGTCGTCCAGGCGCCCACGTGCACCCGGTCGCCGTCCCGCAGCGGCACCGGGACGAACGGCTGGATCGGCTCCTCGCCGCCGTTGACCGTCGTCCCGTTCGTCGAGTTCTGGTCGACGACCGCCCAGCCGCCGTCCGGCTGCTGCACCAGGACCGCGTGCTGGTGCGAGACGCCCGGGTCCTCCGGCGGCACCGACAGGTCGATGTCGGGGGTGTCGCCGGTGGAGTGCCGGCGGCGGCCGATGGTGACCTGGTTGCCGGTGAGCGCGCGCTGCTGCTCCGGGGAGTACGCGGGCAGGTTGAGACCGGCCGCCTCGGGGCCCGAGCGCTGCATCATCGCCATGAAGTAGTCGCGGTCCGGGCCGATCGTCGCCGTCCAGGTCGCCGGAGCCTGCGGGGCCTGCGGGAAGCCGGCGCCGGGCGGGGCCTGGGTGGCGCCGGGCTGCGGGTAGCCGTAGCCGCCGGGACGGGCGGGCGCACCGGGGCCCGCGGCCTGGCCCGGCGGGGAGATCACCCAGTCGTCGTCACCGCCGCCGAAGGAGGGGCCGCCGGCCGGCGGCCTGGTCTCCTGCGGGAAGCCGGGCGGCGCGGGCGGGGCCGACTGCTGGAAGGCGCCGGGAGCGCCGCCGGTGGTCGCACCGGGGCCGCCTGGCGGCGGCGGAACCGGCGGCCGGGACGGGTCCGAGCCACCGAACGGACCGGCGGCGGGGCCGCCGGCCGGATCGCGGGTGTAGGGGCCGGAGGCCTGGCCGGTGCCGGGCGGGGCACCGAACGCGGACGCGCCGCCGGCGTTCTGGCCGGGGGCGCCGCCGAACGGCCCCGACGGCGCGGACGGGCCGCGCTCGCCGCCGTAGGGCGGGGGAGCGGACTGGCCTCGGTCGCCGCCGCCGAAGGCGGGCGGCCCGGACTGCCCACGGTCGCCGCCGAACGCCGGAGGGCCGGACTGGCCCCGGTCACCCCCGCCGAAGCCCGACGGCCCGGACTGCCCGGACTGCCCGGGCGGGCCGGACTGGCCGCGATCGCCGCCGAACGCGGGCGGACCCGCCTGGCCGCGGTCGCCGCCGAAGGCCGGCGGGCCGGCGGGACCCGAAGGACCCGAGGGGCCGGGCCGGCCGCCGCGCTCGCCCGCGAACGGCGTCGGGCCCGAGGGCTCGCTGCCGAAGGACGGGATCGGCTCGGCCGGACGGTTCACCTGCGAGGGGCGCGAGCCCTGGTACTCGTACGAGTCGCCGCCGCCGAAGGTCGGCGGGGCCGGCGGCCGGAAGGTCGGCGCGGCCGGGCCGCCGCCGCCCGCGGGCGGGCGCGGGGCGGCCGGGGTGTACGAGGTGGCCGTGTTGGTCAGGAAGTTCCACCGGCACTCCTCGCAGAACGGCGCACCGCCCTCACGGGGCGTGCGGCACTGCGGGCACAGCTCCGGCTCGGGGGAGTTCGGCACGGCGGACAGATGCCGGCCGCCCCCCATCGGGCCGCCGGCCGGGGCGCCGGACGCGGGTGGCGGGAAGCCGTAGCCGCCTGCGGTCGGCGGGGGCGGAGGCGGCGGAGGTACGGCACCGGCCATGCGGTGACCGCACACCTCGCACCAGTCGTCGGAACCCGACTGGTGTCCGTTCGGGCAGGTCGGCATGGCGTGCTTCCCTCTCTGTCAGGATCGTCCTGAGCCTGTCTGGGTGGTCCTGCGTGTGGACTGTCAGGTCACTTCTTTACACGAACAGTCTTTGTGGACCGGGTCTCGAGAGTCATCTCGTCGGCCTCCTCGACCTTCGCCTTCAGTCGCACAGTACCTGTCGTGGCGTCGACCACGTCCACCACCTTCGCAAGCAGTTTCGCAGTATCCGCGTTCCCGGAAGCGCTTGCCAACTGAACGGCCCGACCCAGTTTGGCCGTTGCCCCGTCCATATCGCCCGCTTTGCGCAGATCGAGACCCTGTTGGATGGCTTGTGCTAGTTCGGCCTGGCCTGTGTAGTGGGCGACTTGGGGGTTGAGGGAGGTCGAGGCGACCATGTCGTCCGTCCACACCGCCCTGATCAGCCCCTGTGCGCCCAGGTTCTGGACGCTACCTCCCCCACTCTCGGCTGCGCTCGAGCGGGAGGTGCCCCCAGGCTGCGGGACGACCAACGAGACGCGCGCGGCCAGCATTTCCTGGCCGAGGCCGGCCGTGGGGACCTCCACGCAGACGTGGTAGTCACGGGACTCGTCCCCCCAGGAGCCGGTGGGGTAGTCCCCGGCGCGCGGCCCGGCCTCGGTGCGGCGGTCGGTCAACTGCTCGACCGTGGGCGCCACTTGCTTGACGAACTTGATGGTCGTGCCCACGGGGGTCCACAGCCGCAGCGCGACGTCCGCGACCTCCTTGCCCATCGCCGTCTCCATCATCCGCGTGAAGTCGGCGGCCAGACCGGTCGGGTCGGCGACGATGTCGGCGGTGCCGAGCAGCGCGGAGGCGATCCCTGTGACTTCTTTCACTTCCCAGTCGGTGCCGACACCGCGCGCGTCACACGTGAACCGCCCGGCGCAGGAGTCCAGGGCGGCCTTGAGGTCCTCCGGCGACTCGTGCTCGTTGCGGCCGTCGGTGAGCAGGATGCCGTGCCGGATGGTGACGTCCGCGGAGGACAGGAGCCGGTCCGCGAGCCGCAGCCAGGTGCCGATCGCCGTCCCGCCGCCCGCGCCGAGCCTGCGCAGCGCCTGCTTGGCCTGGTCCCGGGTGGCGCGGTCGGCCACCGCGAGCCGGCCGCCGCCCGGGTAGACCTCCTTGGCCACGTGCGTGCCGCCGACCACCGCGAAGTGGGTGCCGTCGCGCAGGGTGTCGATCGCGGCCGCGGTGGCGTCCCGGGCGTTGCGCATCTTCGTGGGCGGGTAGTCCATCGACCCCGAGCAGTCGACCATGATCGCCACCCCGGCGGCGGGCCCCTGCCCGGGGGCGTACGAGGCGCCGGCCGCGGTTCCGACGGTGCCGCCGCCGGTCGCCGTCACCGTGACGATCGCGTTGACCTCGCGGCCGCCCTCCGGGAGGTACTCGTTCTGGTACACGTCCACCGAGAACTGCGGCATGCTCGGTTTCGAGAAATTGGCCATGACTGCTCTGGTCCCCCTCCACCCCACGCGTGGTGGGTGCTGACGGTGTGCGGACCGGTCCCCTCCGGTCCGCCGGTACTTCTCCGTACGCCTGTCGCCGTACGCCTCTTCCCGGTGCTCTTCCCCGTGCGTCTCGCTGCCGTTTGCGGCCGTTTTGCGGCGGCCTCAGGCGGATCCTGCCCCCTGCGGCGGTTCCGGGAACGGCAGCAGCGCCACTGTTACGTTGTCGTGGCCCCCGCCGTCCAGGGCGTGGCCGACCAGCACCCGGGCCGCGTGCAGCGGCCGTACGTCCGCGTCGGCGGGGACGACCTCGGCCATCTCCTCGGCCGTCTCCGCGTAGTTCCACAGGCCGTCGGTGCACACCACCACCACGCCGGGCCGGTCCGGCTTGAAGGAGGCGGTGTGCGGCTCCAGTTCGTAGGCGTCCGCGCCGAGCCAGCCGGTGATCGCGTGCGCCCGCTCGTCGGCGTACGCCTCCGCCTCGCTCATCAGGCCCGCGGCGACCATCTGCGCAGCCCAGGAGTCGTCCTCGGTGAGCCGGGCCGCCGGGGCGCCCCGGTCCACCGGCACCCAGTAGACGCGGCTGTCGCCGACCCAGCCGACCACCAGCAGGCCCGAGGCGACGATCGCGGCGACGATCGTGCACGCCGGGGCGTTCTGGTGCGGGGTGTGCTCACGGGCCGAGGGGGGCTCCTCCGCGAGGGCGTTGACGGCCTGGGAGGCGGCGACGATCGCGTCGTGCAGCGCCTGCTGCGGATGGGTGCCCTGCGGCAGCGCGGCCAGCAGCGCCTCGACGGCGGCCCGGGAGGCGGCCATGGAGGCCTCGTCCGGCCGGGTCGCCGAGGAGACGCCGTCGCAGACGACCGCCAGCGCGGCCGGGGTGCCGTCGGGCAGCGTGGTGTGGCCGACGGCGAACGCGTCCTCGTTGCGGTGGTGGCGCAGCCCGCGGTCGCTGACGGCGGCCACCGGGCCCGCCTCCTGCTCCATGTGGTCGCGCTCGCGCGGCTGGGCGTGCCCGCAGTTCTCGCAGTAGCCGTCGTCGTCGACCCGGCCCGCGCGGCAGGCCACGCAGACCTTCGGCAGCTCGGTGGTCTCGGCGGTCCCTGCCGTCTCGGCCGATGCGCCCGTCTCGGCGGCGGAGGCGGCCACCCGCGGGTCCGGCGCCTGGAGCGGGTACTCGTCCGGCTCCGGCGCGCGGTCGAACCGCACCCCGGAGGCCGGGGACACCGGCGAGCCGTGCGGGGGCGCGCCGTGCGGCGGCGGGGAGGCAGGCGAGCCGTGCGCGGGCGGGGACACCGGCAGCGACTTGCCGCCCGAGTCGGTGCCGGGCAGGTCGGTCGGCAGATGCGGTGCCGCGGGCGTCTCGGAGCTCTCCGGCTCGGGCGGGGGCCAGTCCACGCCCGAGGGTCCCACACCGGCGGCGCCCATGGTGAGGGTCGGGTGGTCCTGCGGCGCGGCGGGCACGGCCGACAGGTCGTACCCGCACGCGCCGCAGAACAGGTCACCCGATTCGAGCGGCTCCGCGCAGCTCGGGCACTTCGCCGGTGCGGCCTGCTGGGGCATCTGCGACATCAACTACACCCACGTCCGGGGGCGGTAACGGTTGGCCCGTTCCACCAGGTCGATCCTCTCCGCACCGCCGGTCGCCAGTCTGGCCAGCGTGCGGTACGAGCGTTCCAGGCCGAAGCGGAGGCCCCGCTCGTCCAGACCGCTGCCCAGCAGCTCCCGGCCGCCGGCAATGGGCTGGGAGTCCTGGCCTCCGGAGAGTATCCAGTCCAGCGCGCAGCCGAGGACTTCCGCCGACAACTGCTCGCGCCGGGCCGGATCCAGACCGTACGCGGCCAGCGCCTCGATCTGCCCGGCGGCGGCCGTCAGGTCGTCCAGGAACGGCGTGTCGCCGGCCGTCGCGGTCCGGTGCCGCAGCCGCGCCCGTACGGCCGCCACCCGGGCCGCCGTGTAGTGGATCGAGGCCTCCGGCACCGACTCCAGCGTCCGTACGGCACCCCGCCGGTCCCCGGCCGCCAGCTGCACCCGGCCCAGGCCGAACGCGGAGCTGACGAAGCCCGGGTCGGTCGCCCACACCAGCCGGTAGTACTCGGCCGCGTTGTCCAGCTGGCCGAGCACCTCCGCGCACAGGCCGAGCGCCAGCTTGGGCGCGGTCTCGCCGGGGAAGGCGTCGTAGATCGCGTCGAAGGAGAGCGCCGCGCCCTCGAAGTCACCGGTGACCAGGCCGGCCACGCCCCGGCACCAGACCACCCGCCAGTCGTCGGGCCGCTCGTCCTCCAGCCGGCCGAGGCTCACCAGCGCGGCCTCGAAGTCGCCGTTGTCCAGCCGGGCGCGGATCTGCCGCAGCTCGGTCTCGACTGTCTGCGCCGGCGCCGCGGCCAGCGCGCTGAGCAGGCTGACCTCGCCCACCAGCGAGGTCGACAGGCCGGCCAGGAAACCGGCGTTCGGGTCGCTCTGGTCGACCAGCGGGACCGGCAGGGCGAGCGCGGCGGCGGCGGTGTCGATGGGCCTGACCAGAGCCGGGTCGGCCGGGGCCGCGGCCGGTCCCGACGGGTCCAGCGCGAGCGGTCTGGAGGCCACCTTCCGTCCGCCCAGCCGGGACACGTCTCCGTCCAGCTTCGGGAACAGCTCGGTGTCCGTGACCTTCACCTCGGGCCCGAACAGCGTCGACAGCGCGGGCCGGGCCGTGCCGGTCTGCACCGAGACCACCTCGCGCAGCACGCCGGTCAGCTGCTCGGCCATCTCCTGCGCGGAGGCGAACCGGCGGGCCGGGTCGGGGTCGGTGGCCCGCACCAGCAGCCGGTAGAACGACTCGTACTGCCGGAACACCTCGATGTTGTCCGGGTCGGGCAGCGAGTCCACGAAGACGGTCGTATAGCCCTGGAAGTCGAAGGTGAGGACCGCGAGGGTACGGCCGACCGTGTACAGGTCGGAGGCGACGGACGGGCCGACCTCGGCCACCTCGGGCGCCTGGTAGCCGACCGTGCCGTAGATGGCCGACTCGTCGTCGTCCATCCGGCGCACCGCGCCCATGTCGATCAGCTTGAGCTGGTCCTCGGTCTGGATGGCGTTGTCGACCTTGAAGTCGCAGTACAGCAGGTTGCGGCTGTGCAGGTGACCGAGGGCTTCCAGGGCCTCGATGCCGTACGCGCACGCCTGCTCCACCGGCAGCGGGTCGCGGCGGCCCTCCGGGGTACGGCGGTCGTTGGCGATCTCCTTGAGGGACTTGCCGCCGACGTACTCCATGACGATGTACCCGTCGAGGGAGCCGGTGCGCTGGTCCAGGTGCTCGACGAAGTTGTAGATCCGCACGATGTTGGCGTGCTCGATCTCCGCGAGGAACCGCCGCTCGGAGATCGCCGCGGCCATCGCGTCCTGGTCGCCGGTGTCCAGCAGGCCCTTGAGGACCACCCAGCGGTCCGAGACGGCCCGGTCCACCGCGAGGTAGATCCAGCCCAGGCCGCCGTGCGCGAGACAGCCCACGACCTCGTACTGGCCGTGCACCACGTCGCCGCCCTTGAGCTTGGGCACGAACGAGTACGGGTTGCCGCACTTGGTGCAGAAGCCCTCGGTCCGCCCCGGCCGCTCGCCGCGGGACCGCCCGACCGGCGCCCCGCAGTCCGCCCGCGAGCAGAACCGCTTGCGCTCCGGCACCTCGGGGTTCTCCAGGACCATCTCGCGCGGGTCGGGCTTGGGCACCTGCGGCACCGTGACCAGACCGGCGCCCAGCCGGCTGCGCCCGGACGTGCTCGCCGACGAACCGGAACTGCGCACCGACACCGAACGGCCCGTTGACTTCCCCGACAGGGACCGCGACAGCCGCCCGGAGACCGAGCGCCGCGACTTCGAGGACTGCGACGACGTACGCGAACTGCTCCGGCTGCTCCGGCTGCTGGAGCCCGAACTCCCGCTGCCCGCCGACCCCTTGCCGCCCGCCGTGATCCCGGTCGGCGGCGAGCCCACCATCCCTCCCCCAGGGGGCGGACTCCCGGCCGAGACGACCGGGGCCAGACCACAGGTGTCGCAGTACAGCTCACCGCCGCCGACGTCCTCGTACGTCCCCTCGCAGTCCGGCCGCTGGCAGCTCTCTCCCGCCTGACTCACGGCTTACTCCCCCCTCCGGTCCTCGGGCCCGCCCTGCTGCGGCACCCGCGGCGCCCCCAGCGCCTCGGCCACCGACTGCTGGTAGCGCAGCACCGCCTGCTCCGCGACCCTGAGATCGCAGGGCGCACTCCACAGCATCCGCCGGGCCGCGTCGTACCGCTCGACCAGGAACGGGTCCTCCGCCAGCCCGTGCCGGGCCACCTTCGCCTTGTACGCGTCCAGCCGGCCGCGCAGCTCCGCCCGGACCGCGAGCGGCGCGGTGACCGCCGTCAACGACTCACGGGCGCGCAGCAGTTCGTCCTCCGCCTTCTGTTCCAGGGACTCAAGGAGCGGCGACAGACGGTGCCACTGGGCCCCCCGCCGGTACTCGGCGGCCGTCGCCAGCTGCTCCTGCAGCACCGTCGGCGGGCCGCTGACCACCGGCACCTCGGTCGCCGCGATCTTCGCCAGCACCTCACCGCGTGCCGTGCGCGCCTCGGCGAGGGTGCGGTCCGCGCGGGACAGCACGTCCCGCAGCCTGATCAGCCGGGCCTCGGCGTCCTGCCGTACCGTCAGCACGGCGTCGATCTCCCGCCGCACCTCCTCCAGCGCCCGCGCCTCCCGGTCGTACACCGTGGTGTCGGGACGGCCGCCGCCGGGCGCCGAACTCCCCGGCGCGGGGACCCAGAACGCCAGCGGATCGGAGACCACGTCCGCGCGCAGCCTCGTCAGCGTGCGGGTGATCCGCTCCAGGTCGTCGCCGGCCGGGTGCTCGCCGGGGCGTACGCCGACGGAGTGCGCCAGCGTGCGGGTGCGCTGCAGCTCGGCGGCGAGTAAATCGATCCGCGCGGGCAGCGCCGACCACACCGCGTCGGCGGTGACGACCATGTCCAGCGAGGTCGCGTACAGCTCGTTCATCCGGTCGACCAGACCGCTCAGCGAGAACCGCTCGCTGAGCCGGCCGGCCGCCGACAGCAGCGTCGGCGCGTTCGCCGTCGCGGTCGCGCTGCCCGCCACCGTCACGGACTCGCCGCGCAGCAGCTCGGTCAGCTCCACCAGGTCCTCACGGCTGGACCAGCGGCGCCGGGCCCTGATCTCGCGGGCGGAGCGCAACGCGTCCGTGTAGGCGTCGAAGTACGCCCACAGCAGGGTGATCGAGGCATCCGCGGACGTCCACCGCTCCCGGGTCGTCCCGGTCAGCTCGGCGCCTTCGAGGAGCCTGCGGCCCGCGTGGTCCTGCAGGGCGAGCAGCGAGGTCTCGATCGCCTCGTGCTCCGCGCCCAGCCGCGCCAGCGCACGGTCCACCTCGTCCCGGTCCATCACCGGCCCGGCGGGGTCCGTGACGCCCATCGATCACCTCTCGCTTGCTCGTCGGGGCTGGGCCTCGCGAATGCGGGTCAGCTGGTGCGCAGGTACTGCGGCGCGGGTGGCTTCGACGCCGTCGAGTCCCTTCCCAGTGTCGCCGACAACCACTTGTCGTACGACGCCTGCCAGCCGTCGGACCGGTACTCCACCAGGATCTGGTTGACCCGGCGGACCAGATCGGTCGCGTCCTTCTTCATCGCCACCCCGTAGTACTCGGTCGTGAAGGCGGCGCCCTTGAGCTCGACCGTCGGGTCCTGGGCGGCCTGGCTGGCGGCCAGCGCGCCGTCGGTGACCACCGCGTCGACCTCGCCGAGCTGCAACCGCACCAGGCAGTCGAGCTGGTTGGGGACGACGGTGACCTTGACCGAGGAGGGCAGCCGGCCGGACCCCTTGTCGGCGGTCACGTCGTCGTACGCCGTCGAACTGGCGGCCGTGCAGACCCTCTTGTTCGCGAGCGTCGCGTCGTACCCCTTGATCGGCGACGACTTGGGCGCCAGTACCTGCTGCCCGGTCTTGAAGTACGGCGCCGAGAAGGCGACGTCGCCCAGGCGCTCGCAGGTGATGGTCATCGTGCGCACCACCATGTCGACCCGGTTGTTCTGGATCGCCGGTATCCGCTGGCTGGTCGGAATCGCCTTGAAGGTCACGGCGTCGGGGTCACCGAGGATCTCCTGGGCGATCTTGTGCACCAGGTCGATGTCGAACCCCTCCAGGTCCGCACTCGAGTTGTTCGGGTTGCGGTAGCCCCAGCGGTAGCTGTTCTGGTCGACGCCGACGATCAGCTTCCGCTTGTCGCCCTTACGTGCCTTGATGGCGTCGATCGTCCCGCCGTCCGCGCTCGACGGCGACCATGTGTCGTTCTGCGCCTGGGAGTCGACGCAGCTGCCGGCCTTCGCCGGGCTGCCGGTGGCCAGCCCGGGACCGCCGAGCCCCACGCCCTCACCGCCCCCGCCACGGGACTGGGTGAGGGGCAGCAGCAGGGCGAACGCCAGCGCCAGTACACAGCCGACCGCCATCGCGCCCACCCCGCCCCAGCCGCGCAGGGAGGTCCTCATCCGCTGCGAGAACATGGCCGCACCCCCTCTCACCGGTACTCCGACAGCCTGCGTCCGATGCCGAACAGCGCGCCCGCCGCCGCCGCGACCCCCAGCATGGCAGCGCCGATCGGCAGCCCGGCCATGGCGTCCAGCCCGTCCGTGGCCCGCTCCTTGAACTCGCCGTCCTCATGGGCCAACGCGACTCTCAGGTTGCCGTCGACGCTGTCGAAGCACTCGGCGGTCGCGTCCTTGGTGCCTATCACCTTGTCCAGCGCCGTCTGGTAGTCGCCGTTCTCGTCGGCGTCGCGCGCGACGGCGTGCCGTTCCTTCCACACCTTCATGTTCCCCTCGGCCGCGACGACAGGCTTGCTGCCGGCCGAGTCGTCCGCGAGTGCCGCGGCCAGGGTGAGGCCCTTGCCGAGGGCGGTCATCTCCTTGTCGAAGTCGTAGTAGTACTTGTCGTACGACTTCTTGTCGACGGTGATGGTCTCGGCGCCGCGCGACACCAGGCTCAGGTTCTCGTTCCCACGCGCCTTCAGGGAGGCGATCCTGGCGTCGTGCAGCACGTTCAGCGAGCGCACGCCGTGGTCGTAGGAGCTGTCCAGACCGGCTCGGGCGAGGGTGTGACCGACGACCAGCCACAGCAGGGTGACGACGGTGGCCGCCGAGGCCGCGACCAGGCCGTGGTTCAGCAACCGGTTCGTCCGGCGGTAGTGCCGCAGCTGGGCCCAGGCGAGCGCGGCGAGCGCGAGGAGGCCGAGGACGATGGCCGCCCACGGGTACGGGGTCGCGTCCGAGTAGTCGGACGACAGCCGCGCGTTCTCCTTCGCGTAGAGCTCCTGGGCCGCCGGGAGCATGTCGTCCTGCATCTTGTCGTTGGCGTACCGAAGGTAGGCGCCGCCGACCGGGTAGCCCTGCCGGTTGTAGACCCTGGCCCGCTCGATGAGCCCCTTGTACTCCGGGAGCAGTTGGTTCAGCCTCGCCACGGCCTTCTCGGCGGGCGAGCCGGGCTCGGAGTTGGCGGCGGCGTTGACCAGCCCGGCGGCGGCCTTCTGGATGTCGGTCTCGTACGTCTGGCGGGAGGCGGCCGTCTCCTGACCGCCCGCCAGAAAGCCGCTGGAGGCGGCGGTGTTGGCGTCCGCCAGGTAACGGTAGATGTCGGCCGCACCGGAGCTGAGCGGCTGGCTGCGGTGCAGCACGTCGTCCGCGGCGGCCGCGCGCTCGCTCATCTGCCAGGCGGTGACGGCGCCGAACGCGACGATCAGTACGGCCAGGACGGCGCCTATCACCCGGAGCCGGCCGGGCTCGGTGGTGGCGGCGGTGCGGAGCCGGTCGACGCCTTCGGCGAACGCGGTGCGGCGGCGCGAGGGCGCCGCCGCGGGTGTGGGGGACCCGGTCCGCTGCGCGGGCAGGGCAGCGCCTGCGCCCGGCGGTGCCGCGCTCTTCGTCGGCGGGTGTGTCACGTGACCTCCCCCATGGTCATCCGGTCGCCGCCCAGTATCGCCGCCCGGACTGACATTCGGCACCGGACTTCACTGGATCTTGATCGGATCGCAGCGGAACCCCTGCCCATGAATACGCCGGGGGAATCGGTTCGGTTCCGGAGGGGTGGTGACGGTGCGTTCCGGGCCGCGGGTGCGTGGGGGCTGGCCGCGCGGTTCCTCCCCCAGCCTCCGGCCGGGGGTACCCCCAGCGCCCCTGAAGGGGCGCCGCAGTCACGTCAGCGGCACCCTGCAAGCGCCGGTGAGCGTCCCCCGGCCCCACCCCTGGTCACCCCTCGAAGTACGCCCGCACCCTCTCCTGCACGGCCACCCCCGCCCCCACCGCATCCAGCCCCAGCAGCGCAGCACCCAGCACCGGTCGCGCCGTCACCACCCGCGGCACCGCCTTCGGTGCCCGCGCGGCCAGCAACTCACGCACCCCGTCGTCGAGTTGCGGATGACCGCCGGCCAGCACCCCACCCCCCAGCAGCACCGGCGTCTCCTCGTCCAGCAGATCCAGGCGGGTCAGCGCGACCACCGCCATCGCCACCACCTCCTGCGCCAGCCGGTCCACCACCGCCCGCGCCACCGGGTCCCCGTCGGCCGCCGTCGCGAACAGCACCGGCGTCAGCTCGTGCCGCCGGGCGGGCTCGACCTCCTCCCGGTGCAGCGCCTCGATCAGCGCGAGCATGCTGTCGTACCCGAAGTAGGCCGGGACCGCGCGGGCCAGCGCCGTACCCTCCCCGCGGCCGTCCTCCGCGCGAGCCGCGTGCCACAGGGCCTCCTCCGCCAGCCCCCAGCCGCCGCCCCAGTCACCGGAGATGCGGCCGATGGCGGGGAAGCGGGCGGTGCGGCCGTCGGGGCGCATACCGACGCAGTTGATGCCGGCGCCGCACACGACGGCGACCCCGCGCGGCTCGGTGACGCCGGCCCGGAGGATCGCGAAGGTGTCGTTGCGGACCGCCACCGTCGTCCCCCACGCGCGCGTGGCCAGCGCGGCGGCCAGCTGCTCCTCCTCGAACGGGAAGTCGGCGTTGGCCAGGCACGCCGAGACGTGGGCGGCGGAGTCGACCCCGGCGGCGCCGTACGCCTCGGCGACCGCCGCGGCCACCTCGTCCACGGCCTGCTCCACGCCCACCACCGGCGGCCGGAAGCCGCCGGCCCGGGCCGTGGCGAGGACCTCGCCGTCCGCCGCCACCACCGCGACGTCGGTCTTGCTGTTGCCCGCGTCGATGGCGAGGACACTTGCGGTCAGGCCCACGCGAGGTGCTCCCGGTTGTGCGCGATCAGTCGGTCGGTCAGGGCGTCGGCGTACTCGTACTGGCCGATCAGGGGGTGGGCGAGCAGGGCGCGGAAGACGCGGTCCCGGCCGCCGCGCAGGGCTGCCTCCAGGGCCAGCTCCTCGTACGCCGTCACGTTCGCGACGAGCCCGGCGAAGAGCGGGTCGACGTCCGGGACGGGCAGCGGCACCGGGCCGTTCGCACCCACGGCCGCCTGGACCTCGATCACCGCGTCGTCGGGGAGGAAGGGCAGCGTGCCGCCGTTGTAGGTGTTGACCACCTGGTAGGGGTTCCCGGAGCCGCCGAGCAGGGCCGCGGCCAGGTCGACCGCCGCCTCCGAGTAGTAGGCGCCGCCCCGCTTGGCGAGCAGCTCCGGCTTCTCGTCCAGGGCCGGGTCGCCGTACATCTCCAGCAACTGCCGCTCCATCGCGGCGACTTCCTCCGCGCGCGACGGCTTGGTGCGCAGCTCCCGCACCACCTCGTCGTGCGCGTAGTAGTACCGCAGGTAGTAGGAGGGGATCACGCCGCCGAGGCGGTCGAGGAGGGCCGGGGGCAGCCTCAGGTCGGCGGCGATCGTGTCGCCGTGCTCCCCGAGCAGCTTGGGCAGGACGTTCTCGCCCTCGGGGCCGCCGAGGCGGACCGCGGTCTCCCAGGTGAGGTGGTTGAGGCCGACGTGGTCCAGGTGGATCTCGGACGGCGTGACACCGAGCAGGTCCGCGAACTTCCGCTGGAAGCCGATCGCCACGTTGCACAGCCCGACCGCCTTGTGGCCCGCCTGGAGCAGGGCGCGGGTCACGATCCCCACCGGGTTGGTGAAGTCGATGATCCAGGCGGCCGGGTTGGTGCGGCGGACGCGTTCGGCGATGTCCAGGACGACCGGGACCGTGCGCAGGGCCTTGGCGAGGCCGCCGGCGCCGGTGGTCTCCTGGCCGATGCAGCCGCACTCCAGCGGCCAGGTCTCGTCCTGCTGCCTGGCGGCCTGGCCGCCGACGCGCAGCTGGAGCAGCACCGCGTCGGCGCCCTCGACGCCCGCGTCCAGGTCCGAGGTGGTGACGACACGGCCGCCGTGGCCCTGCTTCGCGAAGATCCGGCGGGCCAGTCCGCCCACCAGCTCCAGGCGTTCGGCGGCCGGGTCCACGAGGACCAGTTCCTCGATGGGCAGGGAGTCCCGCAGCCGTGCGAAACCGTCGACGAGTTCAGGGGTGTAGGTCGAGCCTCCGCCGACCACAGTGAGCTTCATGTATGGGTTAACCCTTCACTCCGGTGAGCGTGACGCCCTCGACGAACGCCTTCTGGGCGAAGAAGAAGACGAGGATCACGGGGGCCATGACCAGCACGGTCGCGGCCATGGTCAGGTTCCAGTCGGTGTGGTGCATGCCCTTGAACGACTCCAGGCCGTAGGAGAGGGTCCAGGCGCCCGGGTTCTCCGAGGCGTAGATCTGGGGGCCGAAGTAGTCGTTCCAGGCGTAGAAGAACTGGAAGAGGGCGACGGCGGCGATGCCCGGCTTCGCCATCGGGATCACCACCCGCAGCAGGGTCCTGAGGTCCCCGCAGCCGTCCACCTTCGCGGCGTCCAGGTACTCGTTCGGGATCGTCATCAGGAACTGGCGCAACAGGAAGATGGAGAACGCGTCGCCGAACGCCATCGGCACGATCAGCGGCCACAGGGTGCCGGAGAGATCCAGCTGCTTCGCCCAGAACAGGTACATCGGGATGATGACCACCTGCGGCGGCAGCATCATCATCGAGATGACCAGCATCAGGGACAGGTTGCGGCCGCGGAAGCGGAACTTGGCGAGCGCGTACGCCACCGGCAGCGACGACACGACGGTCAGGACGGTGCCCAGGCCGGCGTAGATCAGGGTGTTCTTCCACCAGGTCAAAAAGCCCGGAGTGTCGAACACCCGCTTGTAGTTGCCCCACTCCCAGGTGTGCGGGATCAGGTCCCGGCTCAGCGCCTGGCTGTCGCTCATCAGCGAGGTCAGGAACACGAACACGAAGGGGAGGGTGAAGAACAGGGCGGCGGCGACGCCGAGGGAGTGCACCGCCACCCAGTTCAGCAACGCCTTGCGGCGGGCGATGCGTTCGGCCTCCGACACCGGGGCCTTCAGCTCCGCGGGCCGGTCCAGTACCTGGGTCATCGTCAGTCACCTGCCTGGATGAGACCGCCCCGGCGCCGCATCAGGAACGCGGTGAACACCATGGACAGGGCGAAGAGCACGAGGGCGACGACACACGCGGAGCCGTAGTCGAAGCGCTGGAAACCGAGGTTGTAGACGAGCTGGGGGAGGGTGAGCGTCGACTTCTCGGGATAGCCGGGCTCGAACTGCGTGCCGGCGCCCTGGATGACACCCGAGGCGACCTTTCCGGCGATCAGCGGCTGCGTGTAGTACTGCATCGTCTGGATGACACCCGTGACGACCGCGAACATCACGATCGGCGAGATGTTCGGCAGCGTGACGAACCGGAAGCGCTGCCAGGCCGACGCGCCGTCCAGCTCCGCCGCCTCGTACTGCTCCTTCGGCACGTCGAGCAGCGCGGCCATGAAGATGACCATCAGGTCGCCGACGCCCCACAGGGCCAGCAGGGTCAGGGCCGGCTTGGACCAGGTCGGGTCGTTGAACCAGCCCGGGGCCGGGATGCCGACCTTCTCCAGGATCGAGTTGACCGGCCCGGTACCGGGGTTGAGCAGGAACGCGAAGGCCATGGTCGCCGCGACCGGCGGGGCCAGGTAGGGCAGGTAGAAAAGGGTGCGGAAGACCCCCGTACCTGTCTTGATCTTCGTGATGAGCATGCCGACGCCGAGCCCGAAGGCGACCCGGAGCGACACCATCACGACCACCAGCCACAGGGTGTTGCGCAGCGCGGGCCAGAAGTACGGGTAGTGCTCGAAGACGTACGTCCAGTTCTTCGTGCCGGTCCACGTCGGCGCCTTGAAGCCGTCGTAGTGCATGAAGGAGAAGTAGACCGTGGAGATCAGCGGGTACGCGAAGAACACCGCGAACCCGATCAGCCAGGGCGACATGAAAGCGACCGTGCGAAGCGCCGACCGGCGGCGCTTCGACGCCAACGTGACGGTGCTCATCGCTACTTGGCCTGCGCGATGTCCGTGTCGATCTGCTTGGCCGTGGCCGCCAGACCGGACGTGAGGTCCTTGACCTTGCCGCTCTCGTAGTCGTATCCGAAGTTCTGGATCGTCGCCAGGTACACACCGCCGTTGATGGAGGCGGGAGAGGTCGTGGAGTTCGGGTTCGCGGCGATGTCCAGGAAGGTCTTGAAGCGCGGGTCGTACGTCAGCTTCGGCGACTTCAGGGCGGCCAGCGTGGACGGCACGTTGTGGATGGCGTTGGAGAAGTTCACCACCGCGTCCGTGTCCGTGGTGATGTACTTGACGAACTCCCAGGCCGCGTTCTGCTTCTTGCTGGTCGCCGCGATACCGGCGATGGTGCCGGTGATGTAGCCCTTGCCGTACTGCGCGACCTGGTCGTCGGGCACGGGCAGCGGGGCGACGCCGATGTCGAACTTCGGCTTGGTGGCGAGGGCCATGCCGAGCCGCCACTCGCCGTCGAGCTGCATGGCGACCTGACCGGTCTGGAAGGGGTGCTTGTCGCCCCACTCGTCGCCGAGCGTCGCCCGGTACTTCTCCAGCTTCTGGAATCCGCCGAGTTCGTCGACGAGGTCCTTCTGCAGCGTGAACGCCGCGGTGAAGGCAGGGTCCTTGGCGACGTTCGACTTGCCGTCGGAGGTGAAGTACGTCGGCGAGAACTGCGCCGCGTAGTGCTCGGTCGTGGTCTCCCAGCCGTGGTAGTCCGGCATGAATCCGAGCTGCTTGTAGCTGTCGCCCTGGCTGATCGTCAGCTTCTTGGCGTCGGCCTTGAACTCGGTCCACGTCTTCGGCGGGCTGGTGATGCCGGCCGCCTTGAACGCCGTCTTGTTGTAGTAGAGGCCGTACGCGTCACCGAGCAGCGGCGCCGTGCAGCGGTTGCCGTCGTACTGGGTGTACTCGTTCATCGCCTTCGGGAACGTCGTCTCCGGGTCGATGCCGGACTTCTTGAAGAACGGGTTCAGGTCGACCAGCGCGCCCGAGGAGCAGAACTTGCCCACGTTGTTGGTGGTGAACGACGAGATGACGTCCGGGGCCTTGTCGCCGCCGCTGCGCAGCGCCTGGTTGATCTTGTCGTCGGTCATGTTGCTGACGACGTTGACGTGGATGTTGGGGTGCGCCTTCTCGAAGCCGGTGATCAGCGCGTTGACCGCCTTCACCTCGTTCGGGGCGCTCCAGGCGTGCCAGAAGTTGATGGTGGTGTTCGCGGAGGCGTCGTCGTCGGCTCCGGAGGACGACTGGCCGGTACAGGCGGTGAGCAGGGCCAGCGAACTGGCCGCCGCGGTCAGGGCGAAAGCCGTCTTTCGGGCAGCGGAGGGTATGGGCATGGCGAGATCTCCCGGGGCGGGCGGTGTGCGTGGGAAGGACTGGCTGTGCGGGGGTCTGAGGTGGGCTCAGCGCGAGGTGTCGAAGACCTCGTCGCGGGTGGTCGCGAGCGCGCTCTCCAGCGCGCCGCGCAGCACGGGGTGTTGACGGACGTCGCCGACGACGAGCCGCGGCCGGGCGGCCGCCAGCTCCTCCAGTTCGGCCTGGACGAGGGCGCGCAGCACCTCGCCGCCTGCGGTCAGGGCGGTGCCGCTGAGGACGACGAGTTCGGGGTCGAGGACGGAGACGAGGGAGGCGAGACCGGTGGCGAGCCGGGTCGCGTAGGTCCGCAGCAGCTGGTGGTAGGGGCCGGTGGCGTGGTCGGCGGCGCGGGCCACGAGTTCGGCGGCCACCTCGTCGTACGGACCGGCCGGCAGGTCCTCGATGCCCAGTTCGCGGGCCAGCCGGGGCACGGCCTGCGAACCGGCGAGTTCCTGGTAACCGCCGCTGTTGGCCTTGGTGACCTGGCGGACCAGGGGGGTGCCCGGCACCGGCAGGAAGCCGACCTCGCCGGCGCCGCCGGTCCAGCCGCGGTGCAGCCGGCCGCCGAGGACCAGGGCGGCGCCGAGGCCCTCCTGGCTCCACAGCAGCACGAAGTCGCCGTGGCCGCGGGCCGCGCCGAGCCGCTGTTCGGCGATGGCGGCGAGGTTGACGTCGTTCTCGTACTCGACCGGCATCGGCAGCGCTGCGGCGAGCTCGTCGAGCAGCGCGGGGGAGTGCCAGCCGGGCAGGTGCGAGGCGTAGCGCAGCCGGCCGGTGTTCGGGTCGAAGGCGCCCGGCGTGCCGACGACGACCCGGTGGACGTCGTCCCGGGCCAGCCCGGCCGCCTTCACGGCCCCGTCGAGGGCGTCGGTGACCTGCCGTACGACGGACTGCGCGGGGCGCCGGCCGGGGGTCGGCAGCTCGTACTCGCCGACGGTACGGCCGGTGACGTCGGCGACGGCGGCCCGGATCCGGCCCGGGTTCACGTCGAGCCCGGCGGCGTGGGCCGCGCGCGGGTTCACCGAGTACAGCTGGGCGTTGGGGCCCGGCCGGCCCTCGCTGGTGCCGGTCGCCAGCACCAGCCCGGCCGCCTCCAGGCGGGCCAGCAGCTGGGACGCGGTCGGCTTGGAGAGGCCGGTCAGCTTGCCGATCCGGGTGCGCGAGAGCGGGCCGTGCTCCAGCAGCAGGTCCAGTGCGGCGCGGTCGTTCATGGCGCGCAGCACGCGCGGGGTGCCCGGCGTACCGGCGGTTCCTGCCATGGGTTCGACACCTGCCTTTCCAGCCGCTCAGTTTCCCAGTGACCTGGGCGATCGGTCCACCCCGGTGACCGGCTCGGACCGTCCGCCCATGATCACTGTTAGGAAAGTTTCCTGTTGGCTGGAAAACGTAAGGGGCCGGAAGGAGAGCGTCAATAGCCCGCCGGTGCGGCAACCCAGTCGTTACCTGCGCTTGGGCAGGCGAAGGGTTACACGGAGGGCCGCGCGGCGGGGTGCGCGAAAGGTCGTGCGCAGGGCCCGCCCGGAGATCCGGACGGGCCCTGCGATGTGTGGACGGCCTCAGAGCAGAACCGTTACTTCACCTTGATGTAGTCCCCGGTGGCCGTCGCTGCCGCCGTGGTCGTCGTCCCCGCGAAGACGTACCGGTAGTAGCCGCTCTTCGACGCCTTCACCGTGGTGGACAGGGCGCCGCCGGTGCCGGAGGTGATCGCCTTCACGCTCGTGTAGGTCTTGCTGCCCTCGGCACGGAACTGCAGGACCGTCTTCTGTCCCGAGTAGCCCTTGTACGACGTGGAGTCCCAGTCCGCCCGGGTCAGCTTGCCCTTGACGGTGATCGTCTTGCCCTTGGCCACCGGCTCCGGCGAGGCGTCGGCGGTCAGCTTGGCGGCGCGCTGCACCTTGGCGGTGGTGAGGTTGCCCCAGATGGCCACGTCGGACTCGGAGCTGAGGAAGTCGTCCGAGACGGTGCCGTCGAGGTGGGCGTACAGGCCTCCGGCCTTCCACGTGGTGGCGTCCGCGGCCTCGTACAGGGAGTCGCCCGGGGCGACCGGGATCGTCTCGGTGCAGCTTTCGGTGACCGTGGTGTCCGTGGTCGTGGTCGTCGTGCAGACGGGCATGACCTCCGGGTCCAGCTCGTTGGCGAGCCTCCGCAGCGTGCCGCGGTAGAGGATCACCGCGGCGAACGTCTTCTTGTTGTCGATGACCAGGTCGGCGGGCCGGGTCAGGGTGTACGACACCGGCACGTTCACCGTCTTGGCGGTGCCGACGACGATCGCCTTGCCGTTGTTCACGGTCACGCCGGAGAAGACCAGGTTCGGAGTGGCCGCGGAGGCGGCGGGCGCCGCGATTCCGGCCACGGCCAGGGCACCGGACAGGGCGGCGCCCAGGGCGAGCTTTCTCATTTTCCCCACCTTCGAGACGGGCCCCTGGGCGACGTCGCGCTCCAGAACAAGGGCCCGTGGTGGGCTGACCTTAGATCATCGCGGGTGCGCGGAGAGTGCGGGGGGCCTGTGAAGACCCTCTGAATCCGCGCGCGTCCCGCTCCTTGATCACGACTGCGTCGCGGTGACCGTCGGCGCCGGTCAACCGTGCCGCTCGCACCGCTTCCCGGTCCTCGGCCCCGACACCGGCCAGGAGACCTCGTCCACGACGGCTTCTCCTGGCCGACCGTGCGGGACAGGGCCGGGTATCGGGTATCCGGTGGCCTGGATCGCGCTCTCGCCGCCCTGGGCCGGCCGGGGGACCGCAGCCTTACTGGCGCGTCGCGCGCGTGCCCTCGGCGCCGAGCCCACCGAGAAGCTCCTGGACGCCGGAATGTCCCACCCCTCACTCGAACGAGCGTGCTGAACCGTTCCGCTATTTCCCGGCCGTCGCCGACCGCGGCGAAGCGATCGGGGCCGTCGCCGCCACCTGAGGGGAGTCCGTGTTGGAGAAGGCCGAGGGGGCGGCCACCGCGGCCGTCGGGTCGGGGGTGTCCTCGTCCAGCAGGACGGCCGTCTCGCCGCCCACGATGCGGATGTGCGCCGCGTCGAACGCCCGCTTGATCCGCCAGCGCAGCTCGCGCTCCACGGTCAGCGCCTTGCCCGGCATGGTCTTCGCGGAGACCCGGACCACCATCGAGTCGATGAGCACGGAATCCAGGCCGAGCACCTCGATCGGGCTCCACAGGATCTCGTTCCAGGGCTCTTCCTTGGCCATCTTCTCGGCGACCTCGTCGAGGGTGGCGCGGACCCGGTCCAGGTCCTCGCCGGACCGGACGGTGACGTCGACGCCCGCCGTGGCCCAGCCCTGCGAGAGGTTCCCGATGCGCTTGATCTCGCCGTTGCGGACGTACCAGATCTCGCCGCTGGCTCCGCGCAGCTTGGTGACGCGCAGGCCGACCTCGACCACCTCGCCGGAGGCGATGCCCGAGTCGATCGAGTCGCCGACGCCGTACTGGTCCTCCAGGATCATGAACACGCCGGACAGGAAGTCCGTCACCAGGTTCCGGGCACCGAAACCGATCGCGACACCGGCGACACCGGCGGAGGCCAGCAGCGGGGCCAGGTCGATCTGGAAGCTGCTCAGCACCATGAGCGCGGCCGTGCCGAGGATCAGGAAGCTCGCCACCGACCGCAGCACCGACCCGATCGCCTGCGACCGCTGCCGCCGCCGCTCGGCGTTGACCAGCAGCCCGCCGAGGGTGGTGCCCTCCGCCGACTCTGCCGTCCGGTTCATCCGGTCGATGAACTTGGTTATCGCCCGCAGCACGAACTTTCTGAGCACCACCGCGATCACCAGGACCAGCAGCACCTTCAGCCCGATCGCCAGCCACGTCGACCAGTTCTGCTCGACCCAGCTGGCCGTGTGCACGGCGCTCTCCTGGGCGTCCTGGAGCGTGGGTACGGTCGCTGTCCCCGACTCCGAGGGAGACGGCGACGGTGACGAACCGGCGGCCAGTAGGACGGCGGGCAAGGACACGGCGGGTACCTCCAGGCGGTGCGGTACTGCCCTCCGGCACGGCGTTCAGGGTCAGATACGGCGTTCCAGGTCACGGAAAGGTCACCGGACGGGCAGGACAACCACACTAACGGGGCATTGTGTGTGGGCCGGGCCGATACGAGAAGGAGAGACCGTGCTCACGCCCGCTTCTCACCACCGCTCGAAGAAGGGCCGCTTGAAGAGGGGCCGCTTGAAGAGGGGTGCAACCGGGGGATGAATGCGGTGTGGTCGAAAACACTCCCAGCCCGTTACCGGGAGATGGTGGCGCGTCCACCAGGCATGAGGGGAGACTGGCCACAGATCGTCCCGGCGCGAGCCACGCGCCGCCGACGCCCAAGGAGGCACCCGTGCCGCATGTCCTGGTCCTCAACGCGTCGTACGAGCCGCTCGGCGTCGTACCGCTCCGCCGCGCGCTCATCCTCGTCCTGGAGAACAAGGCCGTCGCCTTGGAGGAATCGGGCGCCTATATGCACAGCGCAACCGTCACAGTCCCCGCACCCAGCGTGGTCCGGCTCAAGCGATTCGTACGGGTTCCCTACCGGGGGCCCGTTCCTCTCACCCGCAGGGCGCTCTTCGCGCGCGACGGGGGCCGGTGCATGTACTGCGGTGGCGTCGCAACCAGCGTCGACCACGTCATCCCGCGCAGCCGCGGGGGTCAGCACGTCTGGGACAACGTGGTGGCGTCCTGCCGCCGCTGCAACCACGTCAAGGCCGACCGCCATCTCTTCGAGATCGGCTGGCGGCTGCGGCACAAACCAGCCCCACCCACCGGCCTGGCCTGGCGCATCATCGGCACCGGCCATAGGGACCCGCGCTGGCTGCCGTACCTGCAGCCGTACGGCGCGGACGACGCTCTGGCCCGGATCGACGGCATCTCCGCCTGACGATCCGGGCTTTTGCGCACCCGGGCACGTGCGTGCTCCGGTCCCCGGGCTACCCCCGTGCCCGGGGACCGGACATTCGTCCCGCGGTCACGCGTAGCGCAGCTCCGCCGGGTGCACCGAGCGGCGCAGCAGCGGGAGCGCGGTGGCCGCCGCCAGCAGACAGGTGCCGTAGACCGCGAGCGGAACCAGCAGGGCCGTGTACGGCACGGTGTACCTCCCGACGGCGGAGGCGTACCAGACGCCGATCGCCATGCCGCCCGTGCCCGCCACCAGGACCGCCGGGGCCAGCGGCAGCGCCGTCTCCAGGAGCAGCGCCCGGCCCAGCACACCGCGCGGGACGCCCGCGGCGGTCTGCGCGGCCAGGCCCCGGCGCCGGGTGGCCAGCGACTCGGCGGTGCCGACGGCGAGCCCGGACAGGGCGATCGCGAGGGCGACGAGGATCGCGGCAGCCGTGAGGTCCAGCCCCGTCGTGTAGAAGGTGAGGCCCGTGCCGAGGCTGCCTGCCCGGTCCATGGCGTGCAGGGTGGCGAGCAGCGCCTGCCGCACCCCCATGAATCCCGTGCCCACGACCGTCACGAGCAGGACGGCCGCGTGCGTGCGGGCCGCCGCCCACGGGTCGTCGCGCAGCCGTTCCGCCGCGATCAGCAGCGCAGGACGCTGCGCACGGGCGGCGAACACCCGCCCCAGCCACCGGGACGACCAGCCCGCCAGCCACACCGCCGAGGCGCCGGCCAGCAGACATCCGGCGAAGACCGCGAGCGGGGCGAGGCCGGACCCGACCAGCGGGAACGCGGAGGGAGCGCCGACGAACGCGCTCAGCGCGCCCAGCACCGCCAACACGGCCAGCAGCCCGGTCGCCGCCTGGAACGCCCGCCCCGGACCCCTGGCCGGCCGCACCCTGCGGAGCCGGCCCAGCGGCGAGACCACCACCCCGCGCAGCGCCAGAGCGCTCACGGCCGCGCCCAGCACCGGCACCAGCACGGCCACCACGGCGATGCCGGCCCAGACCGACGGGCCGGGACGGTGCCACAGACGCAGCAAGGACAGCACGGAGAACGCCGTGGCCACGGCCGAACCGGCCAGGCAGGCCGGCCCCGACTCCAGCGCCGCGATCCGCCGCACCTGCGCGGGCGTGGCCCCCGCCAGCCGCAGCGCGGCCAGCCGCCGGTCGCGGTGCACCGCGCCGACCCGCGCGCACTGCCCGAGGAACCCGAACACCGGGATGAACAGCAGCATCAGCGCGGTGATCACTCCGTCGCGCGTTCCCGGCTGGTCGAGCAGCCCGGCGCCGACCGGGACGCTGTACTGCCCGTCCATCGGGACGAGGACCGCGATCACCAGCCCGATGCCCGTCGCCAGCGCCGCCCCGACCGCCGTCAGCAGCATCCGCCACCACTCCCGTCGGTCCGACCCCCGCGTGAGCAGCAGCGCCAGGCGCAGGTCGGCCCTCACGCCGCCACCCCTGTCTGCGGCACGGCGGTCCCGTCGCCCAGCCGCACCTCGCGGTCCGCGTACGCCGCGACCTGCGCGTCGTGAGTGACCAGCAGCACGGCCGTGCCCGACTCGCGGGCCGTGTGCACCAGCGACGTCATCACCTGCTCGCTCGCCAGTGAGTCCAGCGCCCCCGTCGGCTCGTCCGCGAAGACCACCTTCGGACCGGTCACCAGCGCCCGCGCCAGGGCGGCCCGCTGTGCCTGGCCGCCGCTCATCTCGCCCGGCCGCAGCTCCTCCTGTCCGCGCACCCCGAACCGCTCCAGCCATGTGCCGGCCCGCGCCCGGGCCTCGGCGCGGGCCGCGCCGGCCAGCATCAGCGGCAGCGCCACGTTGTCGAGGGCGGTCAGTTCCGGGATCAGCTGCCCGAACTGGAAGACCACGCCGAAGTCGGAGCGCCGCAGTTCGCTCAGCCGCTTCTCCGGCAGCCGGTCGAGCCGCAGCCCGTCGTAGGCCACTGAGCCCGCGTCCGCTCGTACGATCCCGGCCAGACAGTGCAGCAGCGTGGACTTGCCACTGCCGCTGGCCCCGGTCACGGCGAGGATCTCGCCGGCGTGCAGCTCGACACAGGCGCCGCGCAGCGCCTGTGTCCTGCCGTACGCCTTGACGAGGTCCCGGCCCGCCAGAAGCGGCGCCGAGGAGTCCCCCTTCTTGCTCATCCTGCGTCTACCTCCGCGGTCAAAGTGGTCAGCCGGTCCGCCGTGGTGTTCATCCAGCGGAGGTCGGCATCGAGGTGGTTGAGGGCGTAGTCCGCCGAGAGCACGGTCGCCAGATCGGCGCCCCGGGCCGTCTTCACGGCCGTGAGTTCCCGCATCCGCTCCATGTGCGCGGCACGCTGGGCGCGCAGATAGGCGGCAGGATCGCCACCGGCCAGGATCGAGACGACGACCTTGGCGAAGATCTCGTTCGCCACGAACGGCGCGGGCGGCGCGATCTCTCCGGCCCAGCGGACCAGTTCACGTGCCCCGTCGTCGGTCGACCGGTACAGCGTCCGCTCCGGCCCGCCGTCGGCGTCGGTCCCCTCGATCTCGGCGAGACCGTCGCGGACCAGGCGTTGCAGGGTCGTGTACACCTGTCCGTAGGCCAGCGGACGGGCCTGCGGAAAGCGTTCGTCGTGGCGCCGTTTGAGGTCGTAGCCATGGCTCGGCCCTGCCTCCAGCAGCCCCAGAAGGATGTGCCGGGTGCTCATGACGCCATTATGCACTGGATACATGTACTGAGTGAATAGTGGCACCGGCCGCCGTCCGCGGGACGGCCGCGGGGAGTGCCCTCGCACCGATGGGGTAGGCCTGCTCTGACCCGGCATTCGCCGCCGTACCCGACGACAGACGAGGAGGCCGTCGTGGCCGTAACGGTTCATCATCCGATCCCGGCCCAGTTCAAACCCCCGGTGCGGACCGAGGAGGACCCCAACCTGTGCGTGTCCGGCGCCGAGAGCGCCCGCGCCGAGGCGCCGCTCACCAGCGAGCCGCCGCTGCCCGACGCCGAGCCCCTCACCAGTGAGCCGCCGCTGGCCGACGCGGTGCCGCTGACCAGCGAGCCGGGGTTGTAGATGAACGAAGCCCTGGACCCGGGGCTGTGCCGGCTCGCGGAGCTGCACGGCGTCGCCACCTCCTACAGCCCCGCCCCGGACCGCACGGTCGCCGTCTCCGCCGGTGCCGTGACCGCCGCGCTGGGCGCCCTGGGCGTCGACGCGAGCGGCCCGGAGGCCGTCCGCGCCGCCCTCGCCGACCGGGAGCGGGAACTCGCCGGACGGCTGCTGCCGCCGACCGTCGTCCACTGGACGGGCACCGGCGAGATCGCCCTCGGCCTGCCCGCCGGCACCCGCCTGGAGGTGCGGACGGAGGACGGGGAGAGCCGGGAGGACGTGGCGGGTCTGCCACCCGGGGTGCATCAGCTGACCGCCGCCGCGCCCGACGGCCGCGTCGCCCGCGCCCACCTGATCGTGGCCCCCGACCGGCTGCCCACCCCCGCCGGCCGCTCCTACGGAATCCTCGTCCAGCTCTACTCGCTGCTGTCCCGCCGCTCCTGGGGCATGGGCGACCTCGGCGACCTGGCCGAGCTGGCCGACTGGGCCGGACGCACCGCAGGCGCCGGGTTCGTGCAGGTCAACCCGTTGCACGCGGCCGTACCCGGCGCCCCGACCGACCCGTCGCCCTACCGGCCCTCCTCCCGCCGGTTCCCCGATCCGGTACACCTGCGGCCGGAGGCCGTACCCGAGTACACCGGGACCGGCTCCCTCGCGGACCGCGCCGGACACCTGCGCTCCGCCGTTCTCGACCAGGGCGCCCTCATCGACCGGGACGCCGTGTGGGAGCTCAAGCGGGAGGCGCTGGAGACGGCGGCCGCCGCGCCGCTCACCCCCGGCCGGCGGGCCGCCTACGACGCCTTCCGCGCATCCGAGGGACAGGCCCTGGAGGATCACGCCACCTGGTACGCCCTCGCCGAGCGGCACGGCTCCGACTGGCACCGGTGGCCCGAGGCCTTGCGCGACCCCCGCTCGCCGGAGACCGCCCGCGCCCGCGCCGAGCTGGCCGGCCGGGTCGCCTTCCACGCCCGGCTCGCCTGGCTCACCGTCACCCAGCTCACCGCCGCCCAGCGCGCCGCCCGCGAGGCCGGGATGCCGGTCGGGATCGTGCACGACCTCGCCGTCGGCGTGCACCCCGCGGGCGCCGACGCCTGGGCCCAGCAGGACCACTTCGCCGCCGGGATGTCCGTCGGCGCCCCGCCCGACGCCTTCAACGCCCGGGGCCAGGACTGGGGCCTGCCGCCCTGGCGCCCCGACCGCCTCGCCGCCTCCGGCCACGCCCCCTTCCGCGAACTCCTGCGCGCCCTCTTCCGCTACGCCGGGGCCCTGCGCATCGACCACGTGATGGGCCTGTTCCGGCTGTGGTGGGTGCCCGAGGGCAGGCCGCCGACGGAGGGCACCTACGTCCGCTACGACGCCGAGGCCATGCTCGCCCTGCTGGCCCTGGAGGCGACCCGCGCCGGGGCGGTGGTGATCGGGGAGGACCTGGGCACAGTGGAGCCCGGGGTGCGCGAGACGCTCCAGCGGCACGGGGTGCTCGGCACGTCCGTGCTCTGGTTCGAACGGGACTGGGCGGGCGACGGCCGCCCGCTGCCCCCGGAACGCTGGCGCGCCGACTGCCTCGCCACCGCCACCACCCACGACCTGCCGCCCACCGCCGCCCGCCTCACCGGCGAACACGTCGAACTCCGCGACCGCCTCGGCCTGCTCACCCGCCCGCTCGCCGAGGAACGGGCCGAAGCGGCCGCCGACATCGCCGAGTGGCTCGCCCTGCTGACCCGCCTGGGCCTGATCGCCGCCTCCGAGTCCGGCGACGAGGAGGCCGAGATCCGGGCCGTGCACCGCTTCCTGCTCCGCACCCCGGCCCGCATGATCGGCGTCTGGCTCCCGGACGCCGTCGGCGACCGCCGCCCCCAGAACCTCCCCGGCACCTGGGACCAGTACCCGAACTGGCGCCTCCCGATCGCCGACACGAAGGGCCGCCCGGTCACCCTGGAGGAGCTGACGGCCTCCGAGCGGGTACGGGCGCTGTTCCGGACCCTGCACACGGACGGCCCGTCCACCGCGTGACGACGCCCCGGCGTCCTGGCGCCTCCCGGGACGCCGGGAGCCGTCGGGACGCCGGGAGCCGTCGGGACGCCGAGAGCCGTCGGGACGCCGGTCGACGATCCTTGAGGCATGCGTGCCGCCCGCCTGATCCGCATGGCGCTTCTCGTCCAGTCGAGCCCCGGACTGACCGCCGATGCCCTCGCCCGCGAGCTGGACGTCTCCCGGCGCACGGTGATCCGCGACGCCCAGGCCCTGCAGGAGGCGGGCGTCCCCATCCGGTCCGAGCGCGGCCGGGCGGGCGGCTACCACCTGGCGCCCGGCCACCGCACCCGGCTCACCACGCTGCATCCCACCGAGGCGGAGACGCTCTACCTCTCCGGCCTGCCCACGGCCCTGCGCGATCTGGGCCTGTCGGACGCGGCGGACACCGCCCGGCTGAAACTGTCGGCCACCCTGCTCCCCTCACTGCGCGCGGCGGCCGAGTCGTCGGTGCGCCGCTTCCACCTGGACGCCCCGGCCTGGTTCCGCGAGCCGTCGGCACCGGAACTGCTCCCGGAGCTCGCCCGCGCCGTGTGGTCCGACCGCACCGTCGAACTGGACTACGCGCGGCCGGGCCGGGACGGCGCGCCGCCCCGCACGGTGACCCGCCTGCTGGAGCCGTACGGGCTCGTCCTGAAGGCGGGGGTCTGGTACGTCGTCGGGCGCGTCCCGGCCGAGCGGGCGGCGGGCCGGGACGGCGTCTGGCGCACGTACCGCGTCGACCGCGTCACGGCACTCTCCGCCGCTCCCGGCGCCGCCGGACCCTTCGTCCGCGACCCGTCCTTCGACCTGGCGGCGCACTGGCGGGCCCACGCGGCCGGGTTCGCCCGGGCGCTGCTGCGCACGACCGTCACCGTGCGGCTGACCGGGCCCGGCCTGGCCCGGCTGCCCGCCGTGGCGGACCCGGCGGGCGTGGCCGTCGCGCTGGCGTCCGCGTCCGCGACCGCGCCGGACGCCGCCGGGCGGGTCACACTCGACCTGCCGGTGGAGTCGGAGGACGTCGCCTTCGGCCAGCTGACCGGGCTGGGCGCGGACGTCGAGGTGCTGGCCCCGGCGAGCCTGCGGGCCCGCTTCCGGGCACATGCCCGGGCCCTCGCCGCCCTCTACGCCCCCGAACCGGAGGGTCGGCGGTAGCGAGGAAATCTCAGCGGTAGTCGTCCGGTGAGCCGGCCTTGCCGCCGTACACGACGTCCTCGAAGTACGCCAGGGCGTCCGGCCGGCTGCCGTCCACGTCCCGTACGCCGTAGGTCCGGGCGAGTTCCGCGCTGGAGGTGGACCCGCCGTTCCAGCGGGCGGCCCGGTCCGGGTCGGCGGCGAGCGCGGCGACCGCGCGGGCGAGGTAGCGGGGCGACTCGGCGATGGCGAAGTGCGGGTCCTGGGTGACCGCGTCACGCCAGTTCTCCTCGGTCACGCCGAAATGGGCGAGCATCTGCTCCGAGCGCAGGAAGCCCGGCGTGACGGCGACCGCGGTGCCGCCGTACTCCGCCAGCTCCTGGCCCAGACCGAAGGCGATGCGGATCGGGGCGGTCTTGGCGAGGTCGTAGTAGAGGTTCTCGCGGTACCGGCGGTTGAAGGCCGCCGTGCCGTCGGTGACCTCCACGTGCAGCGGCGCGTCCGAGCGGACCAGGAGCGGGAGGGCGAGCGCCGCGGTGATCACGTGCGAGCGCACCCCGAGGTCCAGGATGCGCAGGCCGTCGGCGAGCGGCGTCTGCCAGCTCTTCTTGCCGAAGACGGAGCCGGTGAGCAGGTGCTCGCCGCCCCAGAGGTCGTTGACGAGGATGTCCAGCCGGTCCTGTTCGCGGCCGATCCGCTCGACGAGGGCACGGACCTGGTCCGGGTCCAGGTGGTCGGTGGGGACCGCGATGCCGGTGCCGCCGGCCGCGCCGACCAGTTCCGCGGTCTCCTCGATGGTCTCGGTGGTCCGGCCGACCTCGCTGGCGCGCTCGCGGGTGGTGCGGCCGGTGACGTACACGGTGGCGCCGGCCCGCCCGAGTTCCACGGCGAGGGCACGTCCGGCGCCGCGGGTGGCCCCGGCGACGAGCGCGACCCGGCCGGCGAGCGCGCCTTCCCGGCCGGTGTCCCGGGTGCCGGAGTCCTGCGTGGCGGAGTCCTGGGTGCTGATGTCGTGGCCGTTCATGTCTTTGTCGTCCATGGCACCACGGTGCCCGCCAAAGGTGACGGATGATGTCACCTTTTTCCGGCGATCCGCCCGGGCCACGGGCGAGGGCGGCTTACGGGTACCCCCGGACGCGCGCCCCCCAGGTCGGCCCGCTAACTTTGGCTTCGTGGACAAGAAGAACGCCCTGCGCGCCGGCGCCCTGGCTGCCGGTACGACGCTGATGATGCTGCTCATGTCGTCGCCCGCCCTCGCGCTCGCGCGTGACGACGGTGACGACCCCGGCAAGGGCCTGAGCGTCATCCAGACGCTGGGTCTCTACGTCCTGATACCGCTCGTGCTGTTCGCGGTCATCGCGGGCCTGGTGATGGCGCTGGACAAGTCCAAGGTCCGGGTCACCAAGCCGAAGGCCAAGGCGTAGGCCAAGGCCTGGGCCCAGGCTCCCCGCTTCACCGAGGGCGCCGGTCGCCTCCCCTGCGTGCCGCACGTACGGGAGGCGACCGGCGCCCTCGGTGCGTTCCTCAGGGGCTCGGCGCGGTCAGGTACCGCTGCACGGTCGGCCCGAGCCACGCCAGGACCTCCTCGCGCGCCAGCGCCACGACCGGCGCCAGCCGCACCACGTAACGGGTCAGCGCGAGCCCCATCAGCTGGGCGGCGCACAGTCCCGCCCGCGTCACCACCTGCTCGGGATCCGGGCACACCCGCGCCGCCACCGGCACCACCTGCTCCCGGAAGACGTCCTGCAGGCGCTCCCTGCCCGCCGTGTTGGTGACGGCGACCCGCAGCATCGCGGTGAGCTCCTCGTTCGCCTCCCAGATGTCCAGGAAGTGGCTCACCAGCGCGTGCCCGACCTCGGTGTGCGGCACCTCGGACACGTCGGGCAGCCGCAGGTCGAGCGTGACGGCGGCCGCGAAGAGACCGTCCTTGCTGCCGAAGTAGCGCATGACCATGGAGGGGTCGATGCGGGCGTCCTTGGCGATGGCGCGGATGGTGGCGCGCTCGTAGCCGTCGGCGGCGAAGCGTTCGCGGGCGGCGGTCAGGATGGCGGAGCGGCTGGCGTCGGAGCGGCGCGCCGCCGGGCCGCTCGCCGGGCCACTTGCCGAGCCGTTCGCCGAGCCGTTCGCGGGACCTGTGTTTCCCCTGGGAGTGCCGGTCATGCCAACGAGCGTAGGCCAACACTTGTGGGCCAACAAGTGTTGACCGCGTAATGGGCGCATCCTAGGCTTGTCAACAAGCGTTGGCCAACAAGTGTTGGTCATCGGATGTTGGCAAACGAGCGCGGACATCCAGGAGGCCCCCATGAACGGCACGAACGGCACACCCGGCCCGACCGCCCGCGTGATCGTCGTCGGCTCCGGCCCCACCGGCCTCCTGCTGGCCGGTGACCTCGCCGCCGCCGGCATCCCGGTCACCCTCCTCGAAAAGCGCCCCCGCAAGATCAGCAATCTGTCCCGCGCCTTCGCCCTGCACGCCCGAGCCCTGGAGCAGCTGGACTCCCGGGGCCTCGCCGACGAGCTCGAAGCCGTCGGCAAGCCGCTCGCCCGCTTCGGTCTCTTCGGCGGACTCACCCTCGACCTGGGCGACCTGCCCTCCCGCTTCCGGCACATCCTCGTCCTCCCGCAGTACGAGGTCGAGAAGGTGCTGGAGCGCCGGGCGGCCGAGGCGGGCGTCGAGTTCCGCAACGAGTGCGAGGTGACCGGCCTGACCCAGGACGCGGCCGGGGTCACCGTGCGCGTCGAGGGTGGCGAAAGCCTGCGTGCCGCGTACGTGGTCGGCGCCGACGGCATGCACAGCGCGGTGCGCGAGGCGGTCGGGCTGCCGTTCCCCGGCAGGTCGGCGATCCGGTCCGTGGTCCTCGCCGACGTACTGCTCACCGAGCAGCCGGAGACGCTGCTGACGGCCGCGGCGGTCGGCGACGCGTTCGCGTTCCTGGCGCCCTTCGGCGACGGCTACCACCGCGTCATCTGCTGGCACCGCGGGCATGACGTCCCCGACCGCGAACCGGTCGGGCTCGACGAGGTCCGGGAGATCACCCGGCTGGCGCTGGGCAAGGACTACGGGATGCACGCCCCCCGCTGGATGTCCCGCTTCCACAGCGACGAGCGCCAGGTGCCCAGCTACCGGGTCGGCCGGGTCTTCCTGGCCGGCGACGCGGCGCACGTGCACACCCCGGCCGGCGGCCAGGGGATGAACACCGGGCTGCAGGACGCCGCCAACCTGAGCTGGAAGCTCGCCGCCGTGCTGCACGGCCACGCGGATCCCGGCCTGCTCGACAGCTACCAGAGCGAACGCCACCCGGTCGGCAGGACCGTACTGCGCAGCAGCGGCGCGCTGATCCGCCTGGCGATGGCCAAGGGCCCCATGCTGCCGGTGCGCTCGGGACTGATCCGCGCGTTCGGCCTGGTGGGCCCGGTCCGCCGCCGGATCCTGGCCCAGATCACCGGCATCGGCTACCGCTACCCCGCCCCGCGAGGCTCCCACCCGCTCACCGGCACCCGCGCCCCCGACCTCGCCCTGGAAGGCGACGGCCGCCTGTACGAGGCCCTGCGCGGCGGCCGGTTCGTCCTGGTCACCCCGGCCCCCGCCCAAGCCCCCGCCTCGGCCCCGGCCCCGGCTCCGGACGACACCGGCAGGCGGTACGGCGACCGGCTGGCCCTCGCGCACTGGAGGAGCGGCCGCCGTACGGCCGTCCTGGTGCGCCCCGACGGATACGTGGCCTGGGCGGGCGAGGACGCCCAGGCGCCGGACGTCGAGAAGGCGCTGGCCACCCACGTCGGCTGAGCGCCGGGTGACCGCCGGGCGGCCGGTTCACGCGAGGGTGAAGTCCGCCGCCTCGGTGTCGAGGGTGGTGTGCCCGTCCTCGGCCGTGGCGAGCACGGCGATGTGCCAGGTGCCGTGCGCGGACGACGCGGCGTCGGCGGCGGACACCGCCTCCCGGTACACGCACCGGACGGTGTGACCGCCGGCCGGCGTGCAGGTCGCCGACTCCACCTCGGCCATGTCCTTGGCGGTGAGCGGCCGGTCGGCGAACTCGGACTTCTCCGGCCAGGCCAGCACCTTCAGGCTCTTCACACCGGAGGGCGCGGTGACCTCGGTGGTGAAGGAGAGCGAGCCCGGGTGACCGGCCTCGGGGGCGGTGTAGCGGACGGTGCCGTGCGACAGCGCGGGCGCCGGGTCCTGGTCGTCGGCGTAGGCGAGGGCGAAGGCCCCGGCACCTGCGAGCACGACGACACCGGCGACCACGGACAGGGCGATACGACGGGACATGGCGAGTTCTCCGTAGCTGGCTCGGGCCGGCTCAGGCCGTCTGAGCCGATCGGACCGGCGCTCTGTGCCGCGCCGTTGCGTCGATCCTCGCAACGCGCGACCGCCCCGGGCGTGAGCACGGATACTCAACTCGTCCTGGGTGAAGGGTACTTCGCGCATAGGGCGGGGCGCCCGGTGGAGATCCCTCCGGGCGCCCCGACGAGAGGTACCGCCTACTGGGCCGCCGCGTCCGCCGCCTGGGCCTTCAGGGCGCGCTCGACCCCCGCGCGGGACTCCGAGACGAGCCGGGCCAGGGCCGCGTTCGGCTGGGCCGCGGCCAGCCAGGTGTCCGTCTTGGCCAGGGTGTCCTGGGAGACCTGGAGGGACGGGTAGAGACCGACCGCGATCTGCTGGGCGATCTCGTGCGAGCGGGAGTCCCACACCGACTTCAGGATCTCGAAGTACCTGTCGGTGTACGGCGCCAGCAGCTCACGCTGGTCGGTCTGGACGAAGCCGCCGATCACCGCCTCCTGCACGGCGTTGGGCAGCTTGTCGGAGTCGATGACCGACGCCCAGGCCTCCGCCTTCGCCTCCTCGGTCGGGCGGGCGGCGCGGGCGGTGGCCGCGTGCCGCTCACCGGCGGCGGTCCGGTCCCGCTCGTACTCGCCCGCGATCTCCGCCTCGTCGAAGCGGCCGACCGCGGCCAGCCGCTCCACGAACGCCCAGCGCAGCTCGGTGTCGACGGCCAGGCCCTCGATGGTCTGGGTGCCCTCCAGCAGGCCGTCCAGGAGGTCCAGCTGCTCCGGGGTGCGGGCGGTGGCCGCGAAGGCGCGGGCCCAGGCCAGCTGGTGGTCGCTGCCCGGCGTGGCGGACCGCAGGTGGGCCAGCGTGGCGTCGGTCCAGCGGGTGAGCAGGGCCTCGCGGGCGGTCGGGTCGGCGTACAGCTCGATGGCGAGCTTCACCTGCCGGTGCAGCGACTGCACGACACCGATGTCGGACTCCTTGCCGATGCCCGACAGGACGAGGGACAGGTACTCCCGGGTGGGCAGTTCCCCGTCCCGGGTCATGTCCCAGGCCGAGGCCCAGCACAGCGCCCGCGGCAGCGAGGACTCGAAGTCGCCGAGGTGCTCGGTGACGACGTGCAGCGACTGCTCGTCCAGGCGGACCTTGGCGTACGACAGGTCGTCGTCGTTGAGCAGGAACACCGCGGGGCGGCGGCGGCCGGACAGCTGCGGTACGGCGGTCAGCGCGCCGTCCACGTCCAGCTCGATCCGGTCGGTGCGCACCAGCTTGCCGGTCGTCTCGTCGAGGTCGTACAGGCCGATCGCGATCCGGTGCGGACGCAGGACCGGCTCGCCCTTGGCACCGGCCGGCAGCGCCGGGGCCTCCTGGCGGATGGCGAAGGAGGTGACGACACCGTCGGCGTCCGTCTCCACCTCCGGGCGCAGGATGTTGATCCCGGCCGTCTGCAGCCACTTCTGCGACCAGGTGCCCAGGTCACGCCCGGAGGTCTCCTCCAGGGCGCCCAGCAGGTCGGACAGGCGCGTGTTGCCGAACGCGTGCCGCTTGAAGTACGCCTGCACGCCCTTGAAGAACTCGTCCATGCCGACGTACGCGACCAGCTGCTTCAGGACACTCGCGCCCTTGGCGTACGTGATGCCGTCGAAGTTGACGAGCACGTCGTCGAGATCCCGGATCTCGGCCATGATCGGGTGCGTGGAGGGCAGCTGGTCCTGCCGGTACGCCCAGGTCTTCATGGAGTTCGCGAACGTCGTCCACGAGTGCGGCCAGCGCGAGCCGGGGGCGTACGCCTGGCAGGCGATGGAGGTGTAGGTGGCGAACGACTCGTTCAGCCACAGGTCGTTCCACCACTCCATGGTGACCAGGTCGCCGAACCACATGTGGGCCAGCTCGTGCAGGATGGTCTCGGCCCGCGTCTCGTACGCCGCGTCGGTCACCTTGGACCGGAAGACGTACTGGTCGCGGATGGTCACCGCGCCCGCGTTCTCCATCGCGCCCGCGTTGAACTCCGGCACGAACAGCTGGTCGTACTTGGTGAACGGGTACGCGTAGTCGAACTTCTCCTGGAACCAGTCGAAGCCCTGCCGGGTCACCTCGAAGATCGCGTCCGAGTCGAGGAACTCGGCGAGCGACGGCCGGCAGTAGATGCCGAGCGGCACGCTCTGGCCGTCCTTCTCGTACACGCTGTGCACCGAGTGGTACGGGCCCACGATCAGGGCCGTGATGTACGACGAGATGCGGGGCGTCGGCTCGAAGACCCAGACGTCGTCCTTGGGCTCGGGCGTCGGCGAGTTGGAGATCACGGTCCAGCCGGTCGGCGCCTTCACCGTGAACTGGAACGTCGCCTTGAGGTCCGGCTGCTCGAAGCTGGCGAAGACCCGGCGGGCGTCCGGCACCTCGAACTGGGTGTAGAGGTAGGCCTGCTCGTCGACCGGGTCGACGAACCGGTGCAGGCCCTCACCCGTGTTGGTGTACGCGCAGTCGGCCACGACCCGCAGGATGTTGCGGCCCTCCAGCAGCCCCGGCAGCGCGATCCGGGAGTCCGCGAAGACCTCGGCAGGGTCGAGGGCGTCACCGTTCAGGGTGACCTCGTGGACCGCGGGGGCCACCAGGTCGATGAAGGACGCGGCGCCGGATTCGGCGACGTCGAAGCGCACCGTGGTCACGGACCGGTAGGTACCGCCCTCCTGCGCGCCGGAGAGGTCGAGATCGATCTCGTACGAGTCAACGGTGAGCAGCTTCGCCCGCTGCTGTGCCTCTTCGCGAGTCAGGTTTGTGCCAGGCACGCGGTCATCTCCTCGTTATGTGTGGGTTGCGCCATCCTTCCACGGGACCGGGGAGGAGGGCGACGAGGGAAAACCCCAGAGATCGCGCGGGCCGCCGCCGTCAGGCCGCCGTCGTGCCGCCGTCGACCGGCATCGCCGCGCCGGTGACGAAGGAGGCGCGGTCACTGCACAGCCAGAGCGCGGCCTCGGCGACCTCGGCGGGCCCTGCCATGCGCTTCTGGAGCGTCTCGTCCTCGAACCGCTCGCGCAGCTCCGGCATGGTCCGCACGGCCCGGTCCATCATCTCGGTGCGGGTGCTGCCCACCACCAGCGCGTTGACGCGGATGCCGCGCTGCGCGTACTCGGCCGCGGCCGCCCGGGTGAGCCCGAGGACCGCGTGCTTGGCCGCGACGTACGCCGCCGACGCCCCGGTGGCCCGCTGCCCCGCGACACTCGACGTGTTGACGATCGTGCCGCCGCCGGCCCCCAGCATCTCGGGGATCTGGAAGCGCAGGCAGTTCCACACCCCGCGCACGTTGACGTCCATGGTCTGCTCGTAGACGTCCTGGCCGGTCTCGTGCAGCTCGGTGCCCGCGGTGCCGAACCCGGCGTTGTTGAAGGCGCAGTCCAGGCGCCCGAAGGCGTCGACGGCCGAACGGACGACCCGTTCGACGTCCGCGGCCGAGGCCACGTCCGCCGGCACGGCCAGTGCCCGCCCGCCGACGGCCGAGATCTCCTCGACGAGCGCCCGCAGCCGCTCCGCCCGCCGCGCCGTCACCACGACGGCCGCCCCCTCCCGGGCGAACAACCGCGCGGCGGCCGCCCCGATCCCACTGGACGCCCCGGTGATCATCGCGACCTTGCCGTCGAGAACACGTGGCCGATCACACGACGGCTGGCTGTTGCTCATGGTGTCCGGCTCCCCTTCGATGACGAACCTCGCTGCGACGCGCCCGAAGGGGCGCGGGGCTGTGCCGATATGCGGTGCCGTCGCGTGCGCGCGACCGGCCAGGACGGCGCCCACCCGCCCGGACGCGGCCACGGCAGTGCCCCGTCGCCCCGTCAGGGACGCTGGGGGTGTCCCCGCCGAAGGCCGGGGGAGGAACTGCGCCTCCGGCCCCCCACACCCGCACCCGCGCGGCGGCCGATCCCCGCACCCCCCCCGAGGCACCCGGCCGCTAAGAAGCCAGCTCCTCCGCCACCAGCTCAGCGATCTGCACGGCGTTCAGCGCGGCCCCCTTGCGGAGGTTGTCGTTGGAGACGAACAGCGCCAGCCCGTTCTCCACCGTCTCGTCGCGCCGGATCCGGCCGACGTACGACGGGTCCCGCCCGGCCGCCTGCAGCGGGGTCGGGATGTCGGACAGCTCCACACCCGGCGCCTCCGCGAGCAGCTCGGTCGCCCGCTCCGGGGAGATCGGCCGGGCGAACCGGGCGTTGATCTGGAGGGAGTGCCCGGAGAACACCGGGACGCGCACGCAGGTGCCGGAGACCTTCAGCCCGGGGAGCTCAAGGATCTTCCGGGACTCGTTGCGCAGCTTCTGCTCCTCGTCGGTCTCGTTCAGCCCGTCGTCGACGAGGTTGCCGGCGAACGGCAGCACGTTGAAGGCGATGGGCCGCTTGTAGACCTGCGGTTCGGGGAAGTCGACCGCCGTGCCGTCGTGGGTGAGCTTCTCCGCGTCGGCGGCGACCTTCTGCACCTGCCCGTGCAGCTCCGCCACACCCGCGAGACCGGAGCCCGACACCGCCTGGTAGGTGGTGGCGACCAGCGCCTCGAGGCCCGCCTCCGCGTCCAGCACCTTCAGGACCGGCATCGCGGCCATGGTCGTGCAGTTCGGGTTGGCGATGATGCCCTTCGGGCGGTCGGCGATCGCGTGCGGGTTCACCTCGGAGACGACCAGCGGGACCTCGGGGTCCTTGCGCCAGGCGGAGGAGTTGTCGATCACCACGGCGCCCTGGGCGGCGACCTTCTCCGCGAGCGCCTTGGAGGTGGCCCCGCCCGCCGAGAACAGCACGATGTCCAGGCCCGTGTAGTCGGCGGTCGCCGCGTCCTCCACGGTCACACCGTCGAGCACGGTCCCGGCCGAGCGGGCCGAGGCGAACAGGCGCAGCTCCGTGGTCGGGAAGTTCCGCTCCGCGAGGATCCTGCGCATGACCGTGCCGACCTGACCGGTGGCTCCGACGATTCCGACCCTCACAGCGACTCCCTCTGCATACGTTGACGTGTGTCTACGGCCTTTCCATCATGCGGCCGACCAGGGCCAGCCTGTCCAATTCTTTGAGCGCCACGCCCACCGACCGGACCACCCGGCCCGCGGAACTCCCGCGCACACCCCGGCTGAGCTGGAGAAATTACCTCCGCCCGGCCGTCGTGCCGCAAGCTGTGCTGCGCCGCACGCCGGTGTGACGTACGCCTCGGAGGCCCCCGGGAGACCGCGCGGAAGATTTCCGGGCGGCGGGGCGAACGTTTCCGGGGGCCGCTGCGTCGTAGGAGAAACGCGGTGGAGGGGGTGGGTTGTGCTGCGCAGAAAGGCCCGCCGCGACCGGGGGGACCAGCACGGTGATCCCCTGGACGCGGACCAGGAGCGCCGGGTGCGGGCGGTGCTCGCGCTGGGCGGCGTACCGCAGGCGGACCTGCCGGACGGGGTGCAGCAGGTACGTCTGCGGTTGCTGGAGCGGGCCGCGAGCGGCCAGGAGGCGCCGCGGGACGTGTCGGCGTGGGCGGCGGTCGTCGCCTCCCGGCTCGCCATGGACTGGCACCGTGCCAAGCGCCGCCAGGAGCGCCTCGGTGAACGGCTGGCCTCCCTCCGCCAGCCCGACCACGCCGTGGGCGAGGACAGCAGGCTGCTCTCCGTCGCCGTCGCCCGCGGTCTGGACGAGCTGCCGGACGCCCAGCGCCAGATCCTCGTCCTGCGCTTCTACGCCGACCTGCCGGTACGCGACATAGCCGGGGAGCTGGGCATCCCGGAGGGCACGGTCAAGAGCCGGCTGCACACGGCGGTGCGGGCCCTGCGCGCCCGCCTGCACGAGGACGAGGTGGTGTGACCATGCCCGCCGACCACATGCCTGACGAACACCACGGGCACATGCCGGCCGGACCCGACGGCGATCCCGGTGCGCCGGACGGCATCGACGCCCTGTTCGCGGTCCTCGCGGACGAGCCGCTCACCGCCGGGCAGCGCGCCGACCCCGCCTTCATGGCCGAGCACCGGGCGGCGAGCGCCGATGTGGCGCTGCTCCGCGAGCACCTCGGGATCATCGGGGACGTCCTGGCCGCGCCACCCCCTCGGCCGGAACCCCGCCCCCGCCCGGCCGCGCGCCGCCGCCCCTGGCAGCACCCGGGCGTCCGGGCCCTCGGTCTCGCCGGTGCCCTCGCGGCGGCGGTCACGGGGGCCGTGTTCGGCATCGGATGGCTCGCGGCGAACGGCGGTGCCGGCTCCCTGTCGAACGGCGCCAGCTCCGACAAGGCCGCGAGCAGCGCGGCCGGCTCGGCCGGTCAGGGCGGCAAGGAGCAGACCGGCGGCCCCGGCTACCTCGCCTGCGCCCGGCTGGTCGTCGAGGGCACGGTCACCGGGGTGCGGCAGCTCGCGGACTCCGGCCAGGAACGCGTCACCCTGCGCGTGACCCGCGCCTACAAACCGGCGAGGACCGCCGACGAGGTGGAGTTCCTCCTCGACTCCGGCGCCGACCCCCGGATCCGCACCGGCGCCCGCCTCCTGGTCGGCATCACGGCCGGCCGGCAGGTGCCCGACCGGTACGCGGTCGGGGAGGCGCGGATCGCGGCGGAGCGGTCCTGGATCGTCCGCGACCTGCCCGCGTCGCGGACCATGACGTGCCCGGACAGCTGAAAGGGCGGGCGCCCCGCAGGACGCCCGCCCTTCCTGTGCGCGTCACCCCGTTACGGCGTGACCTTCTCGATCTGCACGCTGCCGGTGCCCGCGACCGTGCCGCGGGAGTTCACCAGCTGGATCCGGCCGAAGAACTCCCGGCCGGCGGGGGCCACGGCCGCCGCCGTGACCTGGCCGGTCACCGTGGCCGAGGCACCGGTGCCGAGCTTGACCGGCGTCGAGTCGGCGACCGTGACGGAGCCGAGCGCGGCGGAGAAGAACACGTCCCGGTAGTCGTAGTCGGTGGAACCGGCCGGGACCGAGTAGCCGACGACCTTGATCGTGTAGGTCCCCGCGGCCGGCGAGGCGATCGAGACCGCCTCCTCGGAGTCGCCGTCGGCGGACTGCGCGACCTGCTTGCCGGACGCGTCGTACACGGTCAGGTCCAGGTCGGCCGAGGTGTCCGACACGTTGCCGATGGCCACGTCCAGGGAGTTCGCGCCCGCCGGCACGGTCACCGTGGTCGTCTGGGTCTCGCCCTCCTTGATGGCCGGACGGGCCGTCTTCGACGAGCCGAGCGGGCCGCCGACCAGCTTGCCGTCGAGGGCGGCGAACTTGTTGGTCACCTTCCAGGAGGCGGTGACCGGGGTGCCGACCTTCGCCTCGGGCACCGTCACGGTCGCCGGGTCGAAGGTGGCGCCGAGCACGGTGACGCCCAGCTGGTACGGGTTGTCGAGCAGCGGCGAGGTGCGGCGCGCCTCGACCTCGATCTCCCAGACCCCGGCCTGCGGGTCGGCGTACGAACGGACGTCGGGCGTGCAGCCGTTGCCGTTCAGGTAGTTGTTGTAGCAGTACGGGGTACCGGTGTTGTCGACCGGAGTGCCGTACGGGTGGATGGCGATGAACCGCGTCTGGCTCTTGTCGGCGAGCCCGCTCATCGCGACCTCGAGGGAGGTGGCGCCCTCGGGCACGGTCACGAAGTACGAGGTGGAGCTGTTGCGCTGCACCGAACCCGACGCCGAGTAGGCGTAGTGGACCGGGTCCGACACCACGACCGTGGTCAGGATCTGCTTGTCGACGCCTTCGGTCCGCGGGTCGTCGACCTCGAGGATCGCGGACTTGATGCCCGAACTCTTGGGCTTCGCCTGCACCTTGACCGTCACCGGCTGGTTCAGCGGCAGCGCCACCTCGTCGGAGCCGAGGATCTTGAAGGTGTGCCCGGCGTTGTTCGCCAGGTGCAGCTCGTGCCGGACCGCCCTGTCCGCGCCGGAGGTGCGGGTGATCGTGACGTCGTACGTCTTCTTCTGCCCGGCCTTCAGGCCGCCTTCACGGTCGTACAGGCCGGTGCCGTAGCCCGGGGTTTTCAGCGCGTAGTCGATCGCGGTGTCGACGGGCGCCTTCACCGTGTAGTCGTGCGCGGTGGCGTGGTCGCGGATGGACTCCCACGCGTCGACGATGTCGATGCGGCCCGCACCCTCCTCGTACGCCTGAACGTCCTTGATGTGGTGGGCGGTCGAGGTCAGCGCGGTGCGCAGGTCGGCGGGGGAGAGGGCGATGCCCTTCTCCTTGGCGGCGCTCAGCAACAGCGCGCTCGCGCCCGCCGCCTGCGGGGACGCCATCGAGGTGCCCTGGAGCATCGAGTAGCCGGCCGGGAGGGAGTAGCCGGCCTCGGCGACCGGGGAACCGGGCAGCCAGGTCTGGGTGGAGTTGATCGCGGCGCCGGGCGCGACCAGCGTCGGCGTGAAGCCGCCGTCCTCGCGCGGGCCGCGCGAGGAGAAGGGCAGCAGCTGGTACTTGGTCGTCACCTGGGAGCCGTAGTTGGCGGCCCAGGTGTCCTTGGAGATGGCCGCGCCGACCGAGATGACCTTGTCGGCCAGCCCCGGGTCGCCGATGGTGTTCGCACCCGGGCCGGAGTTGCCGGCCGAGATCACCAGCTGCACGCCGTAGGTGTCGATGAGCCGCGTGTACAGCTCGGCACGGGCGTTGTTGCCGTCGTTCAGCGCCGGGAGGCCGCCGATCGACATGTTGACGATGTCGACGCCGCGGTTGGCGACCAGGTCGATCATGCCCTCGGTGAGGGCGACGTTGGTGCAGCCGCCGGTCCAGGTGCAGGCCCGGGAGGAGACGATCTTCGCGCCGGGGGCGGCGCCGTTCATCTTCCCGCCGAACAGGCCGTTGGCGGCGGTGATGCCGGCGACGTGGGTGCCGTGCTCGGACTCGATGACGCCGATGTTGACGAAGTCCGCCGTCTTGCCGACCCAGTCCCCGCCGTACGGGTCCATGGGGACGTCCTTGCGGATCTGCACGACGAACGGCTGCCGCTCGACGACGTCGGTCGCCGGGTTGTCGGTGCCGAAGTAGCCGACCTGGTAACCGTCCTTGTACGGCTTCATCGGCGTGTCGTCGGAGAAGTCGTAGTTGTTGTTCAGGTCGACGGTGACCGTGCCGGCCGCCGGGTCGTAGAGCACGCCCCAGCTGTCGGTGGTGTCCCCGTCCCGGTTGGCGTCACCGGCCGCGTCGCCGCCCGCGGTGTACGACTCCTTGAAGGTGCTGATCTCGTACGACCCGGTGGGCGCCGTCCAGCTCCTGCCCCCGTAGGTGAAGGCCGGCCCGGACACGGCCGTGACCATCGGCCGCCAGGTCTGGTCGCTGTCGACGATCGGGTCGGTCGACGTCACCCAGTCGACGATCTTCCGCTCGCCGGTGGTGGTCTTCTGCAGCGCCGGGTGGCCGAGGTCCACGCCGGAGTCCAGGATGCCGATGGTGATGCCCCGGCCGTCCGCCTTCGGGTGTTCCTTGACGAAGTCGACGGCGCCCGTCTCGAAGGACGGGTTGTAGGGGTTCTCGGCGGGGGTGTTCTTGTCCGGCCCCGGGTAAGTGGTGGACTTGCCGGACTTGGTGGCCTTGCCGTCGGTCCCGTTCACCGTCGGGTCGTCGAGCTGGATCTCCTGGCGCAGGTCGATCGCGTGCACCGACGACAGCTTCGCGGCGGCGGCGATCGCCGCGTCCGCCCGCCCGGTGGGGACGGTCGCCCGGACGTAGCCGAGCTTGTCGTACGTACGGCCCACCGAGCCGCCCTTGACCGCGTCCAGCTCCTCGGCGACCTGGCCGGTCTGCCCCGGCGCGGTGGCGACCATCATCGTGACGTTCTTGGCGCCTGCGGCCTTGGCCTCGGTGAGCAGCTCGGCGTCGTCCGAACCGAGCTTGTCGTGGGCCGACTTGGTGCCGGGGTCGGCGGTGCCGGCGGACGCCGCCGCCGGGGTCGCGGCGGCGGCCAGGGGTATCGGCCCGGCGGCGGCGAGCGCGGCCACGACGCCGACGGCGACGGCTATGCGTCCCAGGCGTCTGTGGCCCGGTATCGGGTCGTGCTGGGGGCTGAGGGTCATCTGCATCCCTTGTAGGTAAAGGAACGAGCATGGAGCGTCCGGAACTTGGTCAAGTACCGGCGTGTAGGCGCACAGCTTTACCCAAGGGAACGGCCTTTTGGGAACGTTGACCGAATCGATATGAACGTATGGGGAAAACCCCCTATCTGTGCCCTGGCTGTGAGAGGAAATCCCGTTGGCCGCGGGCCGCCACCGGCCCTACCGTGCCGACGTGCGCGAGAAGCTCAGGGTGGCGGCCTACGCCGTGTGCGTCCGTGACGGTCAGATCCTGCTCGCCCGGTCACCGGCCGACGACGGCACACCCGAGTGGGTGCTGCCCGGCGGCGGCATGGAACACGGCGAGGACCCCTACGACACCGTCCGCCGCGAACTCATGGAGGAGACCGGCTACCGCATCGAGGTCACCGGCCTGCTCGGTATCGACTCGAACCGCGTCCGCTTCCCCCGCGCGGGTCTGCGGCGCCCCGCCACCGACCACCACGGCGTGCGGATCCTCTACACCGGCGAGATCGTCGGCGGCGAACTCAGGAACGAGATCGGCGGCTCGACCGACATGGCCGCCTGGCAGGACCTCGACGCCGTGCCGTCCCTCAGGCGCGTCCCGCTGATCGACGTCGCCCTGCGGCTGTGGCGGGAGCGGCCGGCCGCCGGGCGGTTCGCGGAAGAGCGGTCGTAGGCGCCGGGGACCCTCCCCTGCCCCGGCAGATGAACGCGGAGTGGCCGGACCCCGGCCGCCCGCGATCCGCTCCATGACCGGTCCCCACCTCGGCTGATCCACGTACGGTGATCGGCGCCGCACGTTGCAGCCGCGTTCACGCACAGGTCACCCCCGGTGCCAACGATCCACAGTGAGCGGGAAGTTCGCGGAAGCGATCGCCCGTGACCACTGCCGACGCGTTCGTACTCGGGGAGATCGCGCCATGTCGCGCACACGCTCTGTCGCCACCTCCGCGGCCCGCAAGGACCGCGAGGCACCGGAGATCAACCGCCGTACCGTGCTCGCCGCCGCCGGAGCCGTCTCGCTCTCCGCGGGCATCGGCTACGCACTGCGCCCCACCGACAGCGAGGCCGCCGCGGCCGCGGCCGCGGAACAGCCGGTCGCCGAGGGCCGCAAGGCCCCCGCGGCCGCCCTCGCCCCGTACACCAAGGGCACCACCCTCGCCTCCGTCGCCGCGCCCCGCAACAGCTCCGGCTACCAGCGGCTCGGCGACGGCGCCGGCTGGACGCGCGTGCTGCGCTCCGACCTGGCCGCCGCCAGGCCCGGCCGGGAGAACCGCCGTACCGCCCTCGCCGCGTTCGTGCAGTTCACCGACCTGCACCTGATGGACGTCCAGCACCCGCTGCGCCTGGAGTACGTGCGCGTCCACGACCGGCACGCCTGGCGCCCGCACGAGGCGCTCACCGTGCCCGGCGCGGTCTCGCTCGTCGAGCGGGTCAACGCGCTGCGCGGCGCCCCGGTCACCGGCTCGCCGCTGCACTTCGTGATGACGACCGGCGACAACACCGACAACAACGCCCACTCCGAACTGGAGTGGTTCATGAAGGTGATGAGCGGCGGCCGGATCACCCCCAACACCGGTGACCCCCACCACTACGAAGGCGTCCAGAACAGCGGGATGAAGCTGTACTGGCAGGCCTCCTCGACCGTCCGCGACCAGGACAAGTCGGTCGGCTTCCCGCACCTCGCGGGCTACCTGGCCGCCGCGATCCGCGAGGTGCGGAGCCCCGGCCTCAACCTGCCCTGGTACTCCACGGTCGGCAACCACGACGCCCTGCCGCTCGGCTGCTTCGGCTCGCACGCCGACCCCTACCTGGCCGAGGCCGCGGTCGCCGGCAAGAAGCTGATGTCGGTCGGCGACGCCGAGGCCAAGAAGCTCCAGGACACCATCCGCACCGCCCAGGACCCGAAGGGCAGCGGCTACCGCGACTTCCTCAAGGCACACGCCCGCTCGATGCGCTCGGTCACCGGGGACGAGAGGCGCGCCCCCTACACCCCCGCGGACTACCTCAAGGCCCACCTGGACCCGGCCTACCAGGGCCTCGGTCCGGTCGGCCACGGCTACTCCAGCGCCAACCTGGCCGCGGGCACCCAGTACTACGCCTTCCGCGTCTCCGACGACGTCATCGGCATCAGCCTGGACACGACGGACGCGGGCGGCCACTACGACGGATCGGTCGGCACGGTCCAGCTCGCCTGGCTGGAGAAGACCCTGAAGGAGAACAAGGACTCCTACGCGGTCGTCTTCAGCCACCACACCAGCAAGTCGATGACCAACACCCGTCCCGACCCGGCGCACCCGGGCGACCGCCGGCACACCGGCACCGAGCTGGTCACCCTGCTCAACCGCCACGCCAACGTGCTGGCCTGGGTGAACGGCCACATCCACCGCAACCTCATCACCCCGCACAAGGCCTCCAACGGCAACTCCTTCTGGGAGATCACCACCGCCTCGCACGTCGACCACCCGCAGCTGGCGCGGATCGTCGAGCTGGTGGACAACAAGGACGGCACGATCTCGCTCTTCACCACGCTGATCGAGTCCGCCGCCCCGCACCGCACCGACTTCGCCGACCTCTCCCAGACCGGCCTCGCCGCCCTCTACCGGGAACTCGCCTTCAACGCCCCCGGCGCCGGCAAGGCCCTCGCCGGAAACACGACGGACCGGAACACGGAGCTGGTCCTGAGGAAGGCCTGAGAAACCCTCGGCGGCGGCGTCGAGAACCCGTGGCGGGCTCCGTCCCAGAGGTGGAGGCGACCACCATGGGCCGCGCCGCCGCCGACGCGACCACCTGACCCGGGCCGCCCGTCTCGACGCCGGGCCCGACGCCGACCGCGGCACGTGACATCGTCGCGTGTCCGGGTCCTCCGCTTGCCGATTTTTTGCCGTCGGCCGCACCCGTCCGGAGGACGCGGGGGAACCGAAAGACCTCACAAAAGAGCAGGTCAGAAGGGTGTCGGCGCGGAAAGTGGAATGATGTTGACGGCAGTGGGTCCGGCGCTGATCCTGTAAACGCAGCCGACTTCGACACGAGACACTCCGTTCATCCGAATGAAACGTCCGTACCGCCTCATATCGGCTAACCCGCGGATCCCGGGGATGGCTCGATCTGGTGCAAGGCAGGTGTTCGTGTGGGCGCTCGGCTCGGACTTCGTGTGCTCTCGGTCTACGAGGGCTTTTTCTCCGGGGGGGCCCGGATCGTGCACAGTGATGTGCTGCTGGGCCTGGTGGAGGGCGGACAGCAGTGGCATCGGGTGCTGAGTCTGCACGGTGAGGTCCACCGAGAAGCCACCACGCAGCGCATGGAGGACGACGCGTGTTACCGGGCGCTTACGGCCGGTGGTATCGAGGTCACCTCCCTCGGCCGCACCGCGGGACTGGTGGACGGCACCGTCGCGGCGTCGGTTTTCAGCGGCCCGGAGCTGGCCGATACGGCACGGGCCATGGCCGGCGCGGACGTCATCCTGTCCCTGAAGGAGCAGCCGCTCGCGCTGCTCAACCAGGCCGGGCTGCCCCGCCGCCCCGTCGTCGTCTGCCTGCACCGGTCCGACCCGGAGAACCAGGGCCGGGCACTCGACGAACTCAAGGCCGCCATCGCGGACGGCACGGTGGTCGCCTGCGTGTGCTGCGCCGAGTCCACCCGGGACGCGTACGAGGCCGCCGGGATCCCCGGCGAGCTGCTGCACGTGATCCCGAACGGCGTCGACCTGCTCCGCTTCCGGCCGGACGCGGCGCTGCGGCTCGCCTTCCGCGAGTCGCTCGGCATCCCCGCCACGGCTCCCGACGCCCCCGTCGTCGTGTTCGCCGCCCGGTACGCCGGCATGAAGAACGTGCCGCTCTTCCTGCGGGCGGCGCGGGCCTGGCTGGCCCGCGAGGGCGGCGGCCACGTCGTCATGTGCGGGGCCGGGATGACCGAGGACAACCCCGCCCTGTGGGCCGACATCGAGGTCGCCTTCGGCGCCGACCGGGCCGCGCTCCGCGACCGGCTGCACCTGCTCGGCGTACGGCACGACATGGAGACCGTCTACGCCGGCTCCGACGTCGTCGCCCTCACCTCCGTCTCCGGCGAGGCGGCGCCGCTCTGCCTCATCGAGGGCATGATGTGCGGCGCCGTCCCGGTCACGACGGACGTCGGCGACAGCGCCTCGATCGTCGAAGGGCACGGGTTCGTGACGCCCTTCGACCCCGACGCCATCGCCTTCGCCTGGTCGGCGGCGGTGGCCGACCGCGAGCTGTTCGCTCCCGCGCTGGCGGCGAGCCGCGAGCGGTTCAGCCGGACCCGGATGATCGCCGCCTACGCCGACCTGCTCGACCACGTCGTCGGCGACGTGCGCGACGGACTGCGTCCGGGCGTCGGCGGGCAGTAGCGGCGAGACACGTACGAAGAGGCCGCCGGTTCCCCTCCGAACCGGCGGCCCCTCCTGGTCGCGTCCCCCCCATGCCTTGCCGCTGCCGCTGCCGCGATGCGTCGTCGGCCGGCCGCGGCGCCGTCGTGGCGGCCGCGCCCGCGCGGCCGAGCGGATTCACCACAGCCCGCGCCCCTGCAGCGCCCCCTCGGGATCCTTCCGGGGGCGTTGTTCAGCGCGGCAGGACCACCACATACGCGGCCGGGTCGCGGTCGTCCGCCGCCATCAGGGCCGTGCGGACCACCGCCGCCTGCTGTTCCATCGCCTCGCGGAGCTTGCGCGGGGTGACGTACACGACCGTGATGCCGAGCCGTTCCAGGTGCTCGCGCTTGCGGGCGTACTCGGACCACAGGGCGTCCTCGTCCTGGCGCGGTGCGCGGGTGTCCAGTTCGACGGCGACCCCCTGCTCGGGCCAGTAGGCGTCGACGCCGCCCAGGTGCGGGCCGCCCGGCAGCCTCAGGTCGACGTTCCAGACCGGGTCGGGGAGGCCGTACTCGTGGACCATCCGGTACAGGCGGTCCTCGGCGATGGCCCGCCCCTCGGCGACCAGGGAGTCGACGGCGTCCACCACGTGGGGCCGGGAGAGCAGCTTCGCCCGGGTCAACTCCCGGACCACCGCCGCCGGTTCGCAGTGGCCGCCGCGCACCGCCTCGGTCAGCAGCCGCCGTACCGCCTCCGCGTCGCTCAGGTCCGCCACCGCGTCCGCGAGGGCGCGGGGGACCGGGGCGACCGGGAGGCCCGTCACCTGCTCGGGGGTGGGCAGGTCCGGGGTGCGGAGCACGCGGACGTAGGAGGTGGAGCGCAGCCGGCGCAGTCGCGGGACCAGGACGTCCACGTGGTCCAGGGAGAGCAGCGGCGGGGTCGCGGAGAAGCCGTGCAGGGTCAGCGCGGCCAGGCCCGTGATCATCACGTCCGCGTAGACCGGGCGGTGCGGGGAGTCGGCGGTCGGCTGCGCCGGGACGCCCGGGGCCGGCTCGCGCGCCGTGAACAGGAGGGCGCCGTGCAGGCGTTCCTCGCTGGTCGGCGGGCCGGGGTGGAGCAGGACCACGCCCGGGAGCAGCTGCTGCCAGGGGCCGCCCGGCCGGCACTGCTCGGCGATCTCGTTGGCCGCGACGCCGTGCGAGCGGAGCTGGGCCGTCGTCAGGACCCGGCGGTGGACGTCGGACAGGTGGCGGAGGGGGCGGGGGGAGAGCGGGGTGTTGTGGGTCATGGCCTCGGGATTCCCGGGGCCGGCCGGGTCCTTAACCGGTGTTACGTGTTCGTCGATAAATGCGGACAACACGGTACTAAAGGACGGGTGTTCGGATGCCGAGTAGGGAGCCAAAACCCCTGGTCCGGATGGGTGGGGACCAGGGGTTACGGCCATGATGGAATGAATTGCGTAACGGTCACCCGGCGGGTGACCTCTGGCCAAAGGTCAGCTCGCGGCGGCCTCGGTGGCCCGCGCGTCGCACTCCTGTCCGCGCAACGTCCGTGCCAGGTCGTCGCGGGCCTCCAGGACCAGCCGGCGCAGCGCCGGCGGCGCGTCGGCGTGCGCCGTCAGCCACGCGTCCGTCGCCGCCAGGGTCTCCGGGCGGTCCTGGAAGGAGGGGTACAGGCCCCGCACCACGTCCATGCCGATCTGGATCGAGCGGTCCTCCCAGATCCCGGCGATGACCTCGAAGTACTTCGAGGCGTACGGAGCCAGCAGCTCCCGCTGCGAGGCCTGGGCGAAGCCCGCGATCGTCGCCTCCACCAGCGCGTTGGACAGCGCCTGCGACTCCACGACCTGCGCCCACGCCTGGGCCTTCACCGCCGCCGACGGACGGGCGGCCAGGCAGCGCACCTGGTGACGCTTGCCGGACGCCGTGTCGTCCCGGGCCAGTTCGGCCGCCAGCACCGCCTCGTCGGCCAGCCCGTGCGCGGCGAGGGGTTCGAGGAACGCCCAGCGCAGCTCCTGGTCGACGTCCAGGCCGTCGATCACCGCCGCCCCCGACAGGAGGTCCTGGAGCAGCCGGAGGTCCGCACCGTCCGTCGCCGTCGACGCGAAGAACCGCGCCCAGGCCAGCTGGTGCTCGCTGCCCGGCGCCGCCTGCCGCAGCTCCCGCAGGGCGCCCTCGGCGAGCTCCTCCCCGGCCGCCTCCCGGCCCTCGGGCGCCACGTAGTGCACCAGCGCCGACTCCGCCCACGCCTGCAGCATCTGCAGCACGCCGATGTCCGACTCGCGGCTCGCGAACCGCAGCACCAGGGCGACGAAGTCCCGGGCGGGCAGCAGTGCGTCCCGGGTCAGGTTCCACAGCGCCGACCAGCACAGCGCCCGGGCCAGCGGGTCGGTGAGCGAGCCGAGCCGGTCGCGCAGGGTGGCCAGCGAGGTCTCGTCGAAGCGGATCTTGCAGTAGGTGAGGTCGTCGTCGTTGACCAGGACCAGCTCCGGGGCGTCGGCACCGGCCAGCTCGGTGATCACCGTACGGGGGCCGTCCACGTCCGCCTCGGCCCGCGCGTACCGGACCAGCTCGCCGTCCTCCGTCCGGTAGAGCCCGATCGCGACCCGGTGCGGACGCAGCTCGGGGTGCGACTCGGCCGCCTCCTGCAGCACCGCCAGCTCGGCCACCCTGCCGTCCGCGTCGAGGAGCACCTGCGGGGTCAGCGAGTTCACCCCCGCCGTCTGCAGCCACTTCCCGGCCCAGGCGCCCATGTCCCGGCCGCTGGTCTCGGCCAGGACCGACAGCAGGTCGCCGAGGCGGGTGTTGCCGTACGCGTTGCGCTTGAAGTAGCGGCGGGCGCCTTCCAGGAACGCGTCCTGGCCGACGTAGGCCACCAGCTGCTTGAGGACCGAGGCGCCCTTGGCGTAGGTGATGCCGTCGAAGTTGAGCTTGGCGTCCTGCAGGTCGCGGATGTCGGCCGTGATCGGGTGCGTGGAGGGCAGCTGGTCGGCGCGGTACGCCCAGGCCTTGCGGCGGTTGGCGAAGGTGGTCCAGGCGTTCTTGAAACGGGTCGCGCCGACGTTGGCGAACGTGCCCATGAAGTCCGCGAAGGACTCCTTCAGCCACAGGTCGTCCCACCACACCATGGTGACCAGGTCACCGAACCACATGTGCGCCATCTCGTGCAGGATCACGTTGGCGCGCGCCTCGTACGACGCCTGCGTCACCTTGCCGCGGAAGATGTACTCCTCCCGGAAGGTCACCAGACCCGGGTTCTCCATCGCCCCGAGGTTGTACTCGGGCACGAACGCCTGGTCGTACTTTCCGAACGGGTACGGGTAGTCGAAGTGGTCGTGGAAGAAGTCCAGCCCCTGCTTCGTGACGAGGAAGACGTCGTCCGCGTCGAAGTGGGGGGCGAGGCCCTTGCGGCACATCGCGCCGAGCGGGATCTCCAGCGTCGAGCCGTCCGGCAGGGCCCGGGAGTACGAGTCCGTCACGTAGTGGTACGGCCCGGCCACCACGCAGGTGATGTACGTCGAGATCGGCTTGGTCTCCGCGAACCGCCACACGCCGTCGGCGAGTTCACCGGCGCCGTTGCTCCACACCGTCCACCCCTCGGGCGCCCGCACCTCGAAGCGGAACGGCGCCTTGAGGTCCGGCTGCTCGAAGTTGGCGAAGACCCGGCGGGAGTCGGCCGGCTCGTACTGCGTGTAGAGGTAGACCTCGCCGTCCTCGGGGTCGACGAAGCGGTGCAGGCCCTCGCCGGTGCGGGAGTAGGCGCAGCGGGCGTCCACCACCAGCTCGTTCTCCGCGGCCAGGTCCTCCAGGGCGATCCGGGTGCCGTCGAAGACCTCCCCGGGGTCGAGGTCCTTGCCGTTGAGGGTCACGGCGGTCACGCCGGGCGCGATCAGGTCGGCGAAGGTGGTGGCCCCCGGCTCGTTGCAGCGGAAGCGGATCGTGGTCACCGAGCGGAAGGTGCGCGGCTCGTCCTGGCTCTCCCCGACGGCGGACCGTACGTCCAGCGACACGTCGTACCCGTCGACCGACAGCAGGGCGGCCCGCTCCCGGGCCTCGTCGCGGGACAGATTCTCACCGGGCACGGGCGGCACTCCTTCGGGTGGGTACGACATCGTCGTCGGTAGCCGGGACAGCACTGATCCTCCCACGTGCCCCTGACGGCGGGCACCCGGGAATGGGGTGGCCGGTGACGGTGTTGCCGCTGGAAAAGGCCTGTATTGCGAGGAGAAGCATGTCCGAGACCGTGACCAGCTCAGGCAAGACCCCCGTCGACTTCTGGTTCGACCCGCTGTGCCCCTGGGCCTGGATGACCTCCCGGTGGGTCCTCGAGGTGGAGAAGGTCCGGGACATCGAGGTCCGCTGGCACATCATGAGCCTCGCCGTCCTCAACGAGCCCAAGCTCGACGAGCTGCCCGAGGAGTACCGAGAGATGCTCGCGGTCAAGGCGTGGCAGCCGGTCCGCGTGGTCACCGCGGCCTGGCAGAAGCACGGCGCCGACGTCCTCGGCCCGCTGTACACCGCGCTCGGCACCCGGATCCACAACAACGGCGAGGGTCCGACCGTGGAGGCCATCGCGGGCGCCCTCGCGGACGTCGGCCTGCCGGCCGACCTCATCGACTACGCCGAACAGGAGGACTTCGAGTTCGACGCCGAGCTGCGCGCCTCCCACAAGGAGGGCATCGACAAGGTCGGCCAGGACGTCGGCACCCCGGTCATCGCGGTGCCCGGCTCCGACGGCGAGCAGATCGCCTTCTTCGGGCCGGTCGTCACCCCCGCCCCCAAGGGCGAGGAGGCGGCACGCCTGTGGGACGGCACCCTCGCGGTCGCCTCCGTCCCCGGCTTCTACGAGATCAAGCGGACCCGCACCAAGGGCCCGGACTTCAGCAACCTCTAGGCCCCTCGCCGCGCCCGGTGGCCCGCACGCCGGGCGCGGGTCCCTCCCGACGGCCCCGCGCACAGGAGGCCCCCGCGAGTCACGTCCTCGCGGGGGCCTCCTTCCTTCCGCCTGCCCGCGGTGAACGGTGAGAAGACGATCACGAGGCAGGACGCGTCGGCGGCTCAGGGAGCCGGCAGCAGCACATCCGCCCGGGATCGCGCGGCGGCGTGCCGGCGGGCCACGTCCTGCCAGTCGACCACGGCCCACATCGCCTCGACGAAGTCGACCTTCTGGTTCTTGTACTGCAGGTAGAAGGCGTGCTCCCAGGCGTCGAAGACGAGGATCGGCACCGAGCCCTGGCCGACGTTGCCCTGGTGGTCGTAGACCTGCTCGACGATCAGCCGCCCGCTGAGCGGCTCGTGGGCGAGGACGCCCCAGCCGGAGCCCTGGGTGGTGGCCGCCGCCTTCGTGAGCTGGGCCTTGAAGCCCGCGAACGAGCCGAAGGACTCGGCGATCGCGTCCGCCAGGTCGCCCACGCCGTCCGCCGCCAGCGGCTCGCCGCCCCCGTCCTCCGGGCCGGTCATGTTCCGCCAGTAGATGCTGTGCAGGATGTGGCCGGAGAGGTGGAACGCCAGGTTCTTCTCCAGCCCGTTGACCGTTCCCCAGCTCCCCTTGTCCCGCGCCTCCGCCAGCTGCTCCAGGGTGTCGTTGGCGCCCTTCACGTACGCCGCGTGGTGCTTGTCGTGGTGCAGCTCGATGATCTCGGGGCTGATCACCGGCGCGAGCGCCGAGTAGTCGTAGGGCAGTTCAGGAAGCGTGTAGACGGGCATGGGTGTGGTCCCCTCCGAACCTCTTATTGCAAAGAACTTGCAACTACACGTTAGCAACAAGAAGCCGGACGGGGGCAAGAAGCGAGGCCCTCACGTGTCGTCACGTGAGGGCCTCGCGGAAGCGGACGCGCCGTCAACGCGCCATGGTCACGCGGCCACGGACGTGTAGTGCGAGGCGTCGCCCTCGATCGAGTAGCTCTCCTTGCCCTCGATGCCGACCGGGACGTCACCGGCGACGGTGACGCGGTTGAGGCGGCGCGGCAGACCGTCGTAGTTGTCGACGGCGTAGTGCTGGGTGATCCGGTTGTCGAACAGGACCAGCTGGTTCGGGGACCAGCGGTGGCGCAGGATGTTCTCGGGGCGGGTGACGTACGCCTGGAGCAGGTCGAGGATCCGGCGCGACTCGTCCTTCGACAGGCCGGCGATCCGCTGCGCGAACCCCCCGATGAACAGGCCGCGCTCACCGGTCAGCGGGTGAACCCGGACGACCGGGTGGACCGTGCGGAACTTGACCGACGTGAACTGAGCACGCTGCGCGGCCTTCTCCTCGTCGATCTCCTCGTCCGGCACGGCGTAGTCGTAGTCGTTGGTGTGCTCCGCCCACAGCGTGTCGGCCAGCGCCCGCAGCGGCTCCGGGAGCTGGCGGTAGGCGGCGGCCGAACTGGTGATCAGGGTCTCGCCCCCGTACGGCGGGACCGTGAGCGAGCGCAGGGTGCTGGCCTGGGGCGGGTTCAGGACGAACGTCACGTCGGTGTGCCAGTGGTTGGCCCGGCCGCGCTCGCTGTCGACGGGCAGCACGTTCGGGGCGCCGTCGACGGCGGGCACCGTCGGGTGGGCGGTGGTGAGGTCGCCGAAGTGCCGGGCGAAGGCCTCCTGGCCCTCGTCGTCGAGACGGACGTCGTCGAAGACCAGGGCCTTGTGCACGTTCAGGGCCTCGCGGACCGCGGCGACCTGCTCCTCGTCGAGCGGCTTGGTGATGTCCACGCCCAGGACCTGGGCGCCGATGTTCGCGGTGACCTTGCGGATCTCGATGGACATGCGGGGAGTCCTTTCAGAGGGTGGCGAGTGCGGGAGTGACGTACTGGTTGGCGGGGCGCGGCAGGCCGTAGCGCTCCCGCAGGGTCCGGCGCGGGCCGTACTCGCCGCGCAGCAGCCCGCGGGCGCGCAGGATCGGGACGACGTGGTCGACGAAGGTCTCCAGGCCGGAGGGGAGCACCGGCGGCATGATGTTGAAGCCGTCGGCGGCGCCCCGGGTGAACCAGGTCTCGATCGCGTCGGCGACCTGCTCGGGCGTTCCGGCGAAGGTCAGGTGGCCGCGGCCGCCGCCGAGCCGGCCGATCAGCTGCCGCACGGTGAGCCGCTCCCGGCGGGCGAGCCCGACCACCAGGGTGTAACGGCTCTTGGCGCCCTCGATGGCGTCCTCGGGCGGCAGTTCGGCGGGGAGTTCGGCGTCCAGCTCCAGGGTGCCGGCCGGGACATGGAGCAGTCGTTCCAGGTTGGCGACCCCGTGCCGGTGCACGATGTGGTCCTCCAGGACCTGCTCGTGCGCCCGCGCCTCGGCCTCGGTCGAGCCGATGACGGGGACGATGCCGGGCAGCACCTTGATGTGGTCCGGGTCGCGGCCCGCCGCGGCCGTACGTGCCTTGAGGTCGGCGTAGAACGCCCGCGCCTCCTCGAGGGTCTGCTGCGCGGTGAACACGGCCTCCGCGTACCGGGCCGCGAACGCCCTGCCGTCCTCGCTCGACCCGGCCTGCACCAGCAGCGGGTAACCCTGCGGGCTGCGGGGCACGTTGAGGGCGCCCTCGACACTGAGGTACGTGCCCCGGTGCCGGGGCGGATGGATCTTCGCGTCGTCGCCCCAGACTCCGGCCGCCTTGTCGGCGACGATCGCGTCGTCCTCCCAGCTGTCCCAGAGCTTCAGGGCCACGTCGAGGAACTCGGCGGCCCGCGCGTACCGCTCGGCGTGCGCGGGCTCCTCGTCGATGCCGAAGTTGCGGGCCGCGTCCGCGCCCGCCGTGGTGACGATGTTCCAGCCGGCCCGGCCGCCGCTGACGATGTCCAGCGAGGCGAACCTGCGGGCCAGGTTGTAGGGCGAGTTGTAGGAGGTGGAGGCGGTGGCGATCAGCCCGATGTGCTCGGTGGCGGTGGCCAGCGCGGTGAGCAGGGTGAGCGGCTCCAGCGCTCCGGCGGGCCGCTGCGCGACGCTCCCCCACAGGTGCGGGCCGTCCGCGAGGAAGAGCGAGTCGAAGGTGCCGCGCTCGGCGGTCCGGGCGAGCCCGACGTAGTGCCCGAGGTCGACGTGCGCGTACGGATCGCTCTCCGGGAGGCGCCAGGAGGCCTCGTGGTGACCGGTGTTCATCAGGAAGGCGTTGAGATGGAGCTGGCGGGTCATACGGGGTCCTTTACGGGGTTGTGTGAGCCCGTCCGGCGGTCGAGGACAAGGCCGGAGGCCGAAGCGGGGGTCCGGGGGCGGCAGCCCACGGGGCGGCCACCGCGGCCGACGGTCACGCGGCGTCCTCCGTGACGCCCAGCGCCGCCAGCAGCCGGCCCCGGTACTCGCCGTGCGGCCGGTCATGGTCCACGGTCAGGTCGAGGCCGATCCGGCCCCGGTCCAGGACGAGGATCCGCTCGGCGAGGACGATCGCCTCGTCGACGTCGTGGGTGACCAGCAGGACGGACGGGCGGTGCCGTTTCCACAGCTCGCGCAGCAGGTGGTGCATCCTGATCCGGGTGAGCGCGTCCAGGGCGCCGAACGGCTCGTCGGCGAGGAGCAGTTCGGGTTCGCGGACCAGGGAGCGGGCGAGCGCGGCCCGCTGTGCCTCGCCGCCGGACAGCTCGCCCGGCCAGGCCCGTTCGCGGCCCGCGAGGCCGACCTCGGTCAGCGCCGACCGGCCCTTGTCGTGGGCGTCCCTGCCGTCCAGGCCGAGGACCACGTTGTCCAGCACCCGGCGCCAGGGCAGCAGCCGGGAGTCCTGGAAGACCACCGACACCCGTTCCGGCGCGCTGAGCTCCCCGCTGCCGGAGACCCCGTGGTCGAGTCCCGCGACGGCCCGCAGCAGGGTGCTCTTGCCGGAGCCGCTGTGCCCGAGCAGCGCGGTGAACTGCCCGGCCGGCAGGTCGAGGTCGACGGAGTCGAGGACCGTGCGCTCCCCGAACGACCGGGTCAGGCCCCGGATCCGGACGGCGGGGCGGGTCAGCTGCTCAGTGTGCGGCGCCATGACAGCACCCTCCGTTCGATCAGCCGGACCACGGAGTCCGAGACGAGGCCGAAGACGCCGTAGATCAGCAGGCCGACGAGGATGATGTCGCTGCGCCCGTAGTTCTGGGCCTGGAACATCATGTAGCCGAGGCCGCTGGTGGCGTTGATCTGCTCCAGGACGACCAGGCCGAGCCAGGATCCGGTGACGCCCAGCCGGAGCCCCACGAAGAATCCGGGCAGCGCGCCGGGGATCACCACCTCCCGGATGAACCGGAACCTCGACAGGTCCAGCACCTCGGCGAGTTCGACGTACCGGCTGTCGATGGCGGAGAGCGCGGCATGCGTGTTCAGGTAGACCGGGATGTAGACGACGATCGCGATGATGGCGATCTTGAAGGTCTCGCCGATGCCCAGCCAGAGGATGAACAGCGGGATCAGGCCGAGGGTGGGGATCGCCCGGTTGATCTGCACGGTCCCGTCGATCAGCGCCTCGCCGGTGCGGGTGAGCCCGGAGGCCAGGGCCAGCAGCACCCCGGCGGTCAGGCCGATCGCGAAGCCGTACCCGGCCCGCTCCACGGAGGTCAGGATGTCGGTGCGCAGCGTCCCGGCGGTCCACAGGTGGACGGCGGTGTCCAGGACGGTCCAGGGCGCGGGGATCGCGCCGGGATCGAGCCGCCCGGCGGCGGAGGCGATCGCCCAGGCGGCGAGGACGACGAGCGGCCCGGCCAGCCGGGCGGCGGGCAGCCGACGGCCGGGGGAGAGCCGGCGGCGCGGCCGGACCTGGCGGACCTCCTCCTCCGCGACGGGAACCGGCACGGTGCCGGTGGTCACGGCGGTCATTTCCGGTACTCCGCCGGTACGGCCTTGGCGGCGATGGACTCGAAGCGGTGGTCGAAGAGGCCGGAGACGTCGGTCCTCTTCACGAACCCGCCCTCCGCGAGCAGGTCCGCGGTCTCCTGCTCCCACTTGATCGCCTCGTCCCAGCTCGGCGGGAACAGCGGCTTGTTGGCGAGCCTGGTGATGCCCTGGGCCTGCGCGAGGGTCAGGTTCTGCGTCTTCACGTAGAACTCCTCGTCCCAGGTGTCCGGGTTCTCCCACTGCCAGACCAGGCCCTTGGCCCACTGCGGGATGTACGCGGCGACCGCGGCCGCCTTGGCCTTGTCGTTCAGCACCGACTGCGGCGCCCACAGCAGGTTGAGCAGGTCCACGACGTCGGTGGCGATGGTGTGCGCGCCCTTCGGGCCGTACTGCTGGAGGTAGGCGGGCGCCTGGGAGTTGGCCAGCGGGGCCACGTCCACCTGGCCGGACTGCAGGGCGGTGAGGAACTGGTTGCTGGTCAGCGGGACCAGCTTCACGTCGTCGTAGGCGAGCCCGGCCTTCTTCAGCGCCCGCAGCAGTACGACACCCTGCGCCTGCCCCTGCGAGAAGGCGAGTTTCTTCCCCTTGAATTCGGCGACCGTGCGTATGCCGCTGCCGGGCTTGGTGGCGAACAGGTAGTTCGGCTTGCGGGTCAGCTCGATCGCCACGATTTTTGCGGCGAAACCCTGGAACTGTGCCTGGATCGGCGGAATTCCCGCGTTGTTGGCGACGTCCAGGGACTTGGCACGGAACGCGTTGATGACATCGGGACCGGCGCCGATGTTCACCCAGCTGGACACCGTGAACGGCAGCGCGGGCAGCTTCGCCAGCTTGAACTCCAGCTGCTGCACGCCCTGGTAGGAGGCGATCTTCAGGCTGGTGCCGGCCGGGACCTTGTCGGCCAGCGGCGCGGTCGAGGCGCCCGCGGTGTCGGCGGCCGCACTGCCGCCCGCGCAGCCGCTCAGCCCGGCCACGGCCGCCGAGGCGCCGAGCAGTGAGGTGAGGAAGAGCCGGCGGTCGATGCCGGGGGAGGACGCAGAAGGCATGGGAGTGCTCCGGGGAGAAAAGCGGCAGAAAGGCAGGGCGAATTCCCGGCGACGGAGGGCCGGAAAGAGAGATCTCACGCAGAGGGAAATGCGCGCCTGGGGCGCGTCAAGACGTCAGCAACAGAGGGTGCGACAGGTCATGAGATGGATGTTCCTTGCCGTGTACGACGGCTGTCAACATTCCGAGTTTCTGAATTAAATAAGCTCTGGTGACAGAGCCGGAGCCGAGGCGTGCGAGGCGCTCAGCGGGTCCCGGTACAGCACGTCGAGGACCACCGAACCACCCGCCACCGCCAGTACCGACTCGCGGAAACTGGTCGGCGCGACCACGGCCGCCCGCTCCGCGCCCACCACCTCCCGCAGCGCGGCGAGACAGTCCTCCCGGTACAGCACCCCGACCTCGGTGACGACCACGCTCTCCGGGTTGAGGACGTCGAGCAGCAGCGCCACCGCCCGCCCGGTCAGCCGCGCCCGCTCCACCAGCAGCCGTGCGGCCGCCGGATCGCCGGCCTCCGCCGCCGCGAGGACGTCCATCGGATTGGCGCCGTCCACCACCCCGGCGGCCCGCGCCCGCCGCACCAGGGTGCGTTCGCTGAGCTCCACCTGGAGGCAGCCGGTGCGACCGCAGCCGCAGGGCTCGGTGCCGCCCGGCACCGGGAGGTGGCCGATCATGCCGGCCTGGGAGCGCGGGCCGTGGTGCACCTCGTCACCGGTGGCGAAGGCCGCGTCGACCACGTTGCCGACGAACAGGTGCAGCACGCTCCGGCTGCCCCGGGCCCGCCCGAAGAGCCGCTCCCCGTTGACCAACGCGCGTGCGTGGCCGTCCACATGGACCGGCAGCCCGGTGTGCGCGCCGAGCAGCTCGCGCACCGGTACCTCGCGCCAGCCGAGCAGGGGATGCTCGACGACGGTCCCGGTGTCCCGGTCCACCCAGCCGCCGACGGCGACCCCGACGCCCAGCGGCCGGCTGCCGGGCACCTCGCCGAGCAGCGCGGCGAGCCCCGCGGCGGCCCGCGCCAGCACCTCGCGGGGGTCGGTGGAACGGTGCTTCAACTCCCGCCGTACGACGACCCGCCCGCGCAGGTCGAGCAGCGCGACCGTGGTGTACCGGACGGCCACGTGCACCCCGCCGACCACGAACCGCGAGTCGTCCACGTCGACCGGGACGTGCGGCCGGCCCACGCCCTTGACCCGCTGCGGCGCCTCGGTCTCGCGGATCAGGCCGAGTTCGGTGAACCGGGCGCAGTAGTCGGTGACGGAGGCCGGGGACAGCCCGGTCAGCCGGGCGATGGTGGAGCGGGCGACCGGCCCGTGCTCGAGCACCGAGCGGAGGACCACGCTGGCGCTGGTCCGTCGCCGGTCACGGGGCGCGGAGGTGAGCGGGGGTGCCGCGGTACGGGGCATGGGAAACCGTCCTCGGGAACGGGGCCGACACGTCTCTCGGAGCGAGGCGCGCCGGACCGGTCTCCCGCCGCGCGGCCTCAGGGCGTACGGCGACAGGTGGCAGCCCCCTGACGCCGCAGGTCGACATAGCGACGCGACGTGAAGTTCCGGGACTGGGCGACCATGTCCGGAAGCGTAGGCCAGAAACCTTGAATCCCACCAGACCGATGGGATTCGATTGGCGGAACTCCACAGGCCTGTTCAATGCCGTTGACGTGACTGAAACATCCCTGCCTCAGTGATCGGCGTCACCCCGTACCGCGTGTAACCCGCACCCTTTGTGGGGAGCCCACCAAGTGCCGCTTCCGGCCTTTGTCGACCGCTGACGTGTCCGGCTCAGACCGGCCGGGATAGCGTCACAGAGTCCCTTGCCTGCCCCCACCCCGCGGAGTCCCCATGAGCACCGCCACCGCCGCCGCGTCGACCCGCACCGGCACCGTCCTCGCCGACCTCCTGCCCGCGTCCCGGGTACGCGACGTGGCCCTCGTGGCCGGCGGCGCCGCGCTCACCGGCCTCGCCGCCCAGATCGCGGTCCCGGTGCCCGGCTCCCCGGTCCCGGTGACCGGCCAGACCTTCGCCGCCCTGCTCGTCGGCACCGCCCTCGGTGCCCGCCGCGGCCTGCTCTCCCTCACCCTGTACGCGCTGGCCGGCCTCGCGGGCGTGCCGTGGTTCGCGAGCGGCACCTCCGGTGTCTCGGTCTCCTTCGGCTACATCGTCGGCATGATGCTCGCCTCCGCCGTCGTCGGCGCCCTGGCCCGGCGCGGCGCCGACCGCGGCGTCCTGCGCATGGCGGGCACGATGCTCGTCGGCGAGGCGCTCATCTACGCGGTCGGCGTGCCGTACCTGGCCTACGCCGCGGACATGTCCGCGTCCGCGGCGATCGCGGCCGGCCTCACCCCGTTCCTGATCGGCGACGCGGTGAAGGCGGCCCTGGCGATGGGCGCGGTCCCCGCGGCCTGGAAGCTCGTCGGCAAGCGCTGACCCCGCACCACCGCGGCGGGGCCCGGGATGCTTCGGCACCCCGGGCCCCGCTGTCGTACGGCCCGTTACGACTTCTGCCGCGGCCGCCGCTGCGACCACCACACCCCCGCCGCCCCGGCCGCGATCAGCGCCGCGCCGGCCGCGCCGAGGGGCAGCGCGTCACTCCCGGCGCCGGTCTTCGGCAGCTGGTCGCCGCTCGGCCCCACCGGCTTGTTGTCGGTGCCGAGCAGCAGCGGGGTGGCCGGGGCGTTCGGCGACGGGTTCGTCGTACCGAACGGCACCGGGCCCTGCTGCCAGAACGTCTTCTTCCCGTCCGTGCTCTGCACGGGCAGGCAGATCTTCCCGGTCCTGCCGAGGTCGAACGTCGCGTCGACCGCGTACGACTTCGACCTGCCGGCGCCCAGCGCGCCCACCGGACAGCTGAAGGCGCTGTTCGAACCGGCCGGCAGGTCCTTCGCGGCGACGGCGTCGCACCCCTGCACCCCGGTGACCTTCAGCCCGTCGAAACCGACCACCAAAAGCCGGATACTGTCGCTTTCCTTGGTCCCTTCGTTCTTCACGGTGGCGGTAATCGCCGTTTTCTGCGAACTGTTGTCGACCGAGATCCGCTCGGGCAGTGTGGTCGTCAGCCGCACCCCGTCCGGTGCCTGATCGACCGCCTTTCCCCCCTTGCCGCTCCCCGGCCCCTGGTCGTCGGCGACGGCCGTGCACGGCAGGATCAGCACGGCCGAGAAAGATGCCGTGACCAGCGATCCCGTGACCACGGTCAGCCGCCGGAGCGTACGACGAGAACTCATGTCCGTCCCCCTTGCAACCCCCTGGACCGCGCCTGAATTCGCGGTCACTTGAAGAGGTACCACAAGATTTCTCCGCACTATGCTGGTACGGCCGTAAGTGTGACCATTGCGTGTCGGCAGGGGCGGTCGTTGAGGGGGTGCAGCGAATTGCCGGGGAATTCAGAGAATTCAGGGAATTCAGTGGGTGCGGGGAGCCCGGGGAATCCGGAGAACGCGGGGCCGGGCGGTGTGCCCGGGCTGCTGGTGACCGGCCGCTACCGGCTGGCCGAGAGTATCGGGCAGGGCGGCATGGGGCGGGTGTGGCGGGCCGCCGACGAGACGCTCGACCGGCAGGTCGCCGTCAAGGAGATGCGGATCGACGGCCTCGACGCCGAGGACACCCGTACCCGCCGCGAACGGACCCTGCGCGAGGCCAGGGCCACCGCCCGGATCGACCACCCCAACGTGGTGCGGGTCTACGACGTCGTCGACGAGGGCGAACGCCTGTGGATCGTCATGGAGCTGGTCAACGGCCGCTCCCTGGAGTGGATCATGGCCGAGGAGGGGCCGCTCAGCCCGCGCGCGGCCGCCCGGATCGGCCTCGGCCTGGTCGCGGCGCTGCGCCAGGTGCACGCCGGGGGAGTGCTGCACCGCGACATCAAACCCGGCAACGTCCTCGTCGAGAGCACCGCGGGCCGGGTCGTCCTCACCGACTTCGGCATCGCCGCGATCCAGGACGCCAAGGCGCTGACCATGGTCGGCATGCTCGTCGGCTCCCCCGACTACATGGCACCCGAGCGCGTCTCGGGCCGCCCGCAGGGCCCGCCCTCCGACCTCTGGGCGCTCGGCGCGACCCTGTGCGCGGCCCTCGGCGGCCGCTCCCCCTTCTCCCGCGACACCACCCTGGCCACCCTGCACGCCGTCCTCTACGAGGAACCCGAACTCCCCGCCACGGCAGGCCCGCTGCACGGCCTGCTGGCAGCACTGCTGGCCAAGGACCCGACCGCACGCCCCGGCCTGGAGGACGTGGAACGGGTACTGAAACCGGTGGCCCACCCGGCGCCCGCGGAACGCCCGACGCCGACGTACGTGATGCGCGTTCCGTCCCCGGAGGACGAACGCTCGCGGCCGGCGGTGAGCACATCGACGGAGGCAGCCTCGGAACCGCGCACGGAGGTCCGCTCGGAGACCCCGGCGGGCAACTCCCCGGGCAACCCCACGGGCCCCACGCTTGAACGCCCCGAACCGCAGCGCCCCGTCAGGGGCGCGGGGAACGGCGCGACCAGCCACAACGAGCCCGCGGCGACCCACCGGCGCAAAGCCCCCAAACGCACAGCTCTCCTGGCCGTACTGGGAACCACCGCAGTAGCCACCGCCCTCGTCATCCTCCTGACCACCACGACACGCGGCGGCGACAAGGACACAGCGACCGGGACCTCTTCAACCCCCTCGGTCACAACCGACCCGTCGGCCACCGTGGCGGGCACCGCGCGCCCCCGCTCCCTCCCGCCCGGCACCCACGAGGAGGCCGGCGGCTTCGCCTGGGCGCCGCCCCCCGGCTGGCGCCGGGACGTGAAGACGGGCGCCGAGGTCCACTGCACCTCACCCGACGGCAGCCAGGAACTCGTCGCCAAGTCCTCACTCGCCCGCGGCAACCTCATGGACAGCTGGCGCGCCTCCGAGCAGAGCGCCCACCAGGGCCAGGACTACACCAAGATCCGGCTGGCCGGGACGACCTTCCGCGGCCACCCGGCCGTGGTCTGGGAGTACACCTTCACCCTCAGGGGCACCCCCTGGCACGCACGGCTGCTGGGCTTCGACGCCGGCGGCAAGTCGTACCAGGTCAACACCTGGTACCAGCCGGCGGTCGAAGCCCAGGCCGTACGGACCTACGAGAAGGTGAAAGAGAGCTTCACCGTGCTGTGAGGATCAGCCGACGGACACCTGGTCGGCGGGCTCGGTGACCGCCTCCTTCGCCCGGCCGCCGGTCACCTTCTGTTTCACCACCGCGACGGCGACCACCGCCGCCGCGACCAGCAGCGAGAGCAGCACGGTGGTACGGCCGCTGCTCTCGCCCTCCGTGTCGGTCAGCATGTAGCCGAGGACGAACACGATCAGACCGGCCGTCGCCCAGGTCAGGTACGGGTACAGCCACATCTTCACGACGAGCTTCTCCGGCGCCTCGGCCTGGATGATCTTCCGCATGCGCAGCTGCGAGAAGCAGATGACGAGCCAGACGAACAGGGCGACCGCGCCGCTGGAGTTGACGAGGAAGAGGAAGACGGAGTCCGGGAACTTGTAGTTGAAGAAGACGGCGACGAACCCGAACAGCACGGACGCGACGATCGCGGCCATCGGCACCCCGCGGGCGGTGGTCCGCGCGAACGCCTTCGGCGCGTCGCCCCGCTGCCCGAGCGAGAAGGCCATCCGGGAGGCCGTGTACAGGCCGGAGTTGAGACAGGACAGCACGGACGTCAGCACGATGAAGTTCATGATCTGGCCGGCGTGCGCGATGCCGAGGGAGTCGAGGGCGGCGACGTAGGAGCCCTTCTCCTTGATGGCCGGGTCGTTCCACGGCAGCAGCGAGACGACGATGAGGATCGAGCCGAGGTAGAAGACGCCGATCCGCCAGATGATGCTGTTCGTGGACTTGGTGACCGCGCGCTGCGGGTCCTCCGACTCGCCGGCGGCCAGGGTGGCGATCTCGCTGCCCATGAAGGAGAAGACGACGAGCAGCACGCCGGTGAGGATGGCGCCGGGCCCGTGCGGCAGGAAACCGCCGTGGCCGGTGAGGTTGGAGAAGCTCGCCCTGTCGGTGTCCGCGCCGGGCAGCACGCCCAGCACCGCGAGCAGGCCGACGACGATGAACGCGCTGATCGCGACGACCTTGATGCCGGCGAACCAGAACTCGAACTCGCCGTAGGAGCCGACGGAGACCAGGTTGGTGACGGTGAGCACCGCCATCACGATGAGTGCCCAGCCCCACTGCGGTACGGCCGGGATCCAGCCTGCCAGGATCGTGGCACCGGCGGTCGCCTCGACCGCCAGCACCACCACCCAGAAGAACCAGTACAGCCAGCCGATGGAGAACCCGGCCCAGCGGCCGAGCGCGCGGTCCGCGTGCGCGGAGAACGATCCGGAGGTGGGGTTGGCGGCGGACATCTCGCCGAGCATCCGCATCACCAGCACCACGAGCGTGCCGACGAGCGCGTACGAGAGCAGGATGCCGGGGCCTGCGGTGGCGATGCCGGTACTGGAGCCGACGAAGAGGCCGGCGCCGATGACACCGCCGATGGCGATCATCGACAGATGCCGGTTCTTCAGTCCTGCGTGGAGACCGTCCCGGGGACCGTCGTGGGGGCCGTTACCAGTCATGGGGGGAATTCCTTTGTGCCGGGTGAGCAGGCTCTCGCACGAGCGGCGTACGAGTCGGTCCAGTGAAACGGAGGTGGACTGATTCCTGAACCTTTGAATCCAGATCGTTACTTGAGGTTTTCCTGAGGTTCTGTAGTTCCACTCACCATTTCCATGGCCCGGCCCCGGCCCTGCCGGGCGTTCACGCCCGTGTCACACTCGTCCCATGCGCGTGTATCTCGGCTCCGACCATGCGGGCTTCGAACTCAAGAACCACCTCGTCGAGTGGCTGAAGGCGGCGGGCCACGACCCCGTGGACTGCGGCCCCCACATCTACGACGCCGACGACGACTACCCGCCCTTCTGCCTCCGCGCGGCCGAGCGGACGGCCGCCGACCCCGCCTCCCTCGGCATCGTGATCGGCGGCTCCGGCAACGGTGAGCAGATCGCCGCGAACAAGGTGAAGGGGGTGCGGGCGGCGCTCGCCTGGAGCGAGGAGACCGCGTCGCTCGGCCGGCAGCACAACAACGCGAACGTCGTCGCGGTGGGTGCGCGCATGCACACGCAGGACGAGGCGACCAAGTTCGTCGAGACCTTCCTGAACACGCCGTTCTCCGAGGGCGAGCGCCACATCCGCCGCATCGAGATGCTGTCCGCGTACGAGACGACGGGCGACCTCCCGCCCATCCCGGCGCACCACCCCCAGCCGTAGCGTTCGCCCGAGAGGCGAGGCAGGGCGCCACCCGGCTGTCGCCCGGCCGCGGGCCCGCGGGGGGCTGATCGCGCAGTTCCCCGCGCCCCTCACGGGGCGCCGCAGCCGGCGCGCCGACACAGTCCTGTGGCTTGCGCGGCGCTGGGGCCGGCGCGGCCGACACGGTCCTGTCTTGCGGGGTGCTGTGGTCGTTGCGGTCGGCACGGTCCTGTGTCTTGCGGGGTGCTGTGGTCGTTGCGGTCGGCACGGTCCTGTGTCTTGCGGGGTGCTGTGGTCGTTGCGGTCGACACGGTCCTGTCTTGCGGGGTGCTGTGGTCGTTGCGGTCGACACAGTTCCGTGCCTCCTGCGGGGCGCCGCGGTCCGGGCCGGGGTCTTCCGGTCCTTCGACGTTCACCTCTCCACTGACCGAGTCGGGTGGGTGGGTGGGAAAGGAATCACGTCAGTGCCAGAGGGGCACACGATTCATCGGCTCGCGCTGGACTACCGGCGGCTCACCGGGCCCGTGAGGGCGAGCAGCCCGCAGGGCAAGTTCTCCGACGCCGCGGAGCTGATCGACGGCGCCCCCCTCACCCGCACCGAGGCCCACGGCAAGCACCTCTTCCTCGGCTTCCGCGAGAGCGACTGGGTCCACATCCACCTCGGCCTGTTCGGCAAGGTCACCTTCGGCGACGCCCCCGCGCCCCCGGCCACCGACACCGTCCGCCTGCGCCTGGCGAACCCCACCGCCTACGTCGACCTGCGCGGCCCCACCACCTGCGCGCTGATCAGCGACGCCGAGAAGACCGCCGTACACGCCCGCCTCGGCCCCGACCCGCTCCGCGCCGACGCCGACCCGGACGCGGCGTACCGCAGGATCTCCCGCAGCCGTACGACGATCGCCGCCCTGCTGATGGACCAGAAGGTCATCGCCGGCGTCGGGAACGTCTACCGCGCCGAGGTCCTGTTCCGGCACGGCATCGACCCGTACCGCGCGGGCAGGGACATCACCCCCGCCGAGTGGGACGCCGTCTGGGCCGACCTCGTCGGACTCATGCACGAGGGCGTCCGCGACAACCGCATCGACACCGTCCGGCCCGAGCACACCCCGGAGGCGATGGGCCGCCCGCCGCGCGTGGACGACCACGGCGGCGAGGTGTACGTCTACCGCCGGGCCGCCCTGCCCTGCCACCTCTGCGGCTCCGAGATCCGCACCGCGGGACTCGCCGCCCGCAACCTCTTCTGGTGCCCCACCTGCCAGAAACGCTGAGCGCGCTAGAACCCGTGCGGCAGCCACGGCAGCGCCGGTGACCCGAACGCCGCCGACGCCTCCGCCAGCGCTCCCGGCCGCAGTTCGCCCACCCGCCCGGCCCGCGCCAGCGACAGCAGGGACACGCCGCCGAGGTACGCCGCCCCCAACTCCCGTACCGACAGCGCCAGCTCGGCCGCGTCCGTCGTACGCTCGCAGGACGCCCCCTTGGCGTCCCCGGTCAGCCGCCAACGCCCCACGTTCCAGGGGCAGAAGGCGTCCGCGACCTCCAGCACCACGTCCACCGGCGCCTGGTAGGTCCGCCCCGCGAGCGCCGCACCGACGTCGACGAGACGCACGTAGCCCATGTCCCGCACCCGCGTCAGACAGCGCCGGATGTCGGAGACCTGGTACTGCCAGGCGTCGTCGACCGGCCGTCCCCGCACCGTCAGCTTCGACATCAGGTCGATGCCGAACAGGAACCGCCACAGCGCCGCGTCGCTCGCCGGGTCGAGCGCGGCCAGGTCCTCCAGCGTCACCGTGCCGTCGTGCCCGCTCTGCGACCAGCCCATCTTCGTACGGAACCGGGCGTACCCGGTGACCTTCCCCTGCCGCTCGGCGACCACGCACTGCAGCGCCGACGCCCCGCCCCGCTCGCTCTCCGGGTCCAGCAGCCCCGCCCGCTCCCAGCCGGGCTGCCGGGCCAGCATCCCGGGCCGCAGCGGCACCAGGTCCGCGTAGACCGCCTCGCACGCGTCGAGCACCTCGGCCGGATCGGCGTACCGCAGCCGCACGTCACCGGTCCCGGCCGGCGCGTCCAGCGTCACCCGGCTGGTGTCGATCTCGGCCTGCAGCTGGAAGGTCGCGGCGCCGTACCCGAAGCGGCCGTAGATCGCCGGCTCGGAGGCGGTCAGCGCGGCCAGCGGCTCGCCCCACTCCCGGATGTCGTCGAGCTGGCGGCGCATCATCGACGTCAGCACCCCGCGCCGCCGGTGCGTCGCGGCCACGCTCACCATGGTGATCCCCGCGGTGGGCAGCACCGCACCGCCCGGCACGGTCATCCGGAACCGGAACGCCCCCGCCGTCCCGACCAGTTCCGACCCGTCCCAGACGGCCAGCGAGCGCTCGTACTCGGTGAGGGACCGGTCCAGGTCGCGCTCCTCGGCCGGCGCCGGACCGGCGCCGAAGGCCCGCACCAGGTGGTCCCACCAGCCGTCGAACTCCTCGGGACGCAGCACCCTCAATTCAGTCGCACGCTCGGTCGCCATACGCCATGACTACCAGGGCATTGCGGGACGAGCCAGCGAATTTCTCCCGGACGGCGACGCGGGGGCTTCCGGTGAAGTTCACTGTGAAGTCGCACCCGAAGGTGAGCCTCGGACGGGGGACAAGTGGGACCTCCCGTGCCAAGCAGCTGGTCCGATGGATAGGGTCCCGAACTAATGGCAGTAGACCGAGAGCGGCGCGCGAAGGCCGACACCCTCCCGGCCCGGTGGAAAGTGCAGTGGCACCGGGTCCGCGTCGGCGTGCGCAGAAGCGCCGTGGACTACTTCCGCGGCGACGGATCCGACTGGATCGCCCTGATCGGCCTGTTCCTGACCGTCCCGGTCCTCGCGGCCATGACCCTCGCCAACTCGGTCTGGTTCTCGCCGGCCACGCTGGTCCTCCCGATCGTCGCGGGCGGCCTGCTGCTGCGCCCGGCGAGCCTGCTCGGCCTGTACGCGGCGGCCGCCACCGCCCTGATCGTGGAGTCGATACGGCTCGGCCCCTACACCGAGGGCCCCTCCCGGGTCACCCCGGGCGTGGTCCTGACCGTCGCGGCCTGCGGTTTCTTCGGTCTGCTCACCGCGCAGTTCCGCAGCCGGGTCGGCGTGCCCTGGCGGCGCGGCGGCACCATGCTGTTCGACCTGCGCGAACGCATCCGGGTGCAGAGCAAGCTGCCGAAGCTGCCGCCGGGCTGGCACCGCGAGATGGCCCTGCGGCCGGCCGGCGGGCAGTCCTTCTCCGGCGACTTCGTGGTGGCGGCCCGCACGAACAACGGCCGCACGATGGAGGTCGTCCTCACCGACGTCTCCGGCAAGGGCATGGACGCGGCGTCCCGCGCCCTGCTCCTGTCCGGCGCCTTCGGCGGCCTCCTCGGCTCGCTCCCGCCGCACGCCTTCCTCCCCGCCGCCAACGGCTACCTGCTCCGCCAGGACTGGGACGAGGGCTTCGCGACCTCCATACACCTGGTCCTGGACCTCGACTCCGGCGACTACGAGCTGTACTCCGCGGGCCACCCGCCCGGCCTCCAGCTCAGCGCCGGCAGCGGCCGCTGGGAGGAGAAGGCCGCCGAGGGCCCCCTCCTCGGCGTGTACGACGGTGCCCAGTTCGACCCGGTCAAGGGCTCCCTGCGCCCCGGCGACGTCCTCATGATCTTCACGGACGGCCTGGTGGAGACCGCCGACCGCGACATCGTCGAGGGCATGGACCGCCTCACGGGAGAAGCCGACCGCTACGTCGCCGGCGGCTTCCACGGCGCCGCCTGGCACCTCATCGAGGCGGTCGCGAAGGACGTCAACGACGACAGGGCGCTGCTGCTGATCTGCCGGGAGGCGGCGCGCTGAACGCGCACCGGCCGCGACTCGCGGACCGCAGGCGGGCGCGGGCGCGCGAGGGCTGATCGCGCAGTTCCCCGCGCCCCTGACGGGGCACAACCCCAGCCACATTCGTCCAGCGGCGGCCACGTGTGCGGCCCACGGCCGTAGGGGCGCCGGCACGGCCGCGGGCCCGTCGGGGCCGCGCGCGCAGTTCCCCACGCCCCGGCAGACGAGAGCCCGGCTGCGGGCAGTCGTGCCGCTGGGGCGGCACGGGTGGGCGCGGCGGGACCGTGCGAGCGCCGGTGAGTGACACGCCCCGCCCCCGGTCACGAGATACTCGCGGCGTGACCCCGACCCCGCTCTCCCTCGCCGACGTCGAGCGACTCGCCCGAGACGCCCACGCGGCGCAGACCGACAAGGCCGGCCGGCCCTACGCCGAGCACCTCGCCGCCGTGGCCGACGGCGTCCGCGCCCGCGGTGGCGACCCGGACCAGATCGCCGCCGCCTGGCTGCACGACGCCGTCGAGGATCACGCCCTCACCGAGGAGTGGCTGGACACGGCCCCCCTCAGCCCCCGCACTAAGGCGGTCGTGCGCGCCCTCACCAAGCAGCCCGGCGAGTCCCCGGAGTCGTACGCCCGGCGCGTCCTCGCCACCCCCGGCGCCCTCCTCGTCAAGGAGGCCGACCTCGCGCACAACGCCGACCCCGGCCGGCTCGCCGTACTGGACGAGGCCACCCGGCGCCGGCTGACCGCGAAGTACGCCCGGATGCGCGCCCTCCTCGGCCTCCCCGCCCAGGCGTGACCCGGCGTCACGCGCCGGCCGTCTCCCGGCTCCGCGGCTCCCGCTCGCGGCCCGGCTCCGCCGTGTCCCGCCGGAACGCCCAGTCCATCCGCGGCTCCATGGAGAACCGGAACACCCGCCGCACCGGCGAGGTGCACAGCAGCGTCACGCACCCGCCCGCGAGCGCCGTGACGAGGATCTCGCCGGCCGGCCCGTGCAGCCACCGCGGGTCGAACCAGCCCGCGTGGAGGCCGTACTTCACGACGAAGCCGTGCAGGAGGTAGCCGTACAGCGTGCCCGCGCCCAGTGCCGTGAACCACGTGTGCCGGCCCGGTACCCAGGAGAAGAAGCCGGCCGTCAGCACCATCGAGCAGCCGAACATGGCGAGCACCATCACCGGCCCGCACCACCACGGCGCGCCCAGCTCCTGCGCGGAGTCCCGGTGGTAGAACCACGCGGTGTTCATCCGCGGCACCGACCACCAGGAGAACGCCAGCGCGGCCGCGAACACCGGCACCGCGGCGATCCGCACCGGCCACCGGCGCACCAGCCGGAAGTGCTCCGGCCGCAGGCACAGGCCGAGCACGAAGTACGGCAGGAACTGCAGCACCCGCTGGAGGTCGAGGTCGTCACCGATGCTCGGGGACACGGACGCCAGCATCGCGATGCCGAAGGCGACCGGAAGGGGATGGCGGACCGCCCGCCACAGGGGCGTGGTCAGGCGCCAGACGAACAGCGCGCACAGGAACCAGGTCAGGTACCAGGGGTCGAGCAGGCTGATGTCCTGGCCGGTGTCGCCGACCACGAAGCGCTGGAAGAGCGAGTAGGCCGTCTCGAACAGGACATAGGGGACGACGACCCCGGTGACCAGCCGCTTCAGCCGGTCCGGGCGCATGTCGAAGTTCCGGGAGAAGTAGCCGGAGATGATGATGAACGCCGGCATGTGGAAGGCGTACACGACGCAGTACGCCGCCTCCAGGACGCGGCTGTCGCCCTTCAGTGGCTCCCATGAGTGACCCATCGCGACGAGCACGATCGCCAGGTACTTGGCGTTGTCGAAGAACGCGTCGCGCGATCTGCCCGCCGGCGGCCGGGCCGGGGGGCGTGGTGTGCGGTTCTGGCCGGGGGACGTGGCGGCGGCAAACATCTGAGGCACCCTAGCGTCGCCTGTGGGATTCCGTAAAACGGCCGGGGTGATTCCTGGGAATCGGCGGGAACCGAATCTTGATCGCCGTGGGATTTACCGGGGCCGATGCCTGCGCCTTTGCAGTTCCATGCGGCACTTACAGCCGTGATGTCCCTATTCATCCCTACTAATTGGGGCATAACGACCACAGGTTCCCGGGCCTTGCCACGCCTGTGTCAACAATTCGAATTGGCTGCGCACGAGTTGTGTGGACACGGAAACCATGTCCGTCAATTGCCGTGGATCCGTGGGCGGGTGGGGCCTCGAATTGCAGTGCGGGCAGTTGTCGGTGTGCGGTGAGTTGTCGACGTTGTGTCACGAACCGCATAGTGCGGCCGGGTTGGTGGCACGATGGATCTGGCGGGGTGCGGGGCCGTACCCCAGGCCGGAGAGCGGACCGACCGAGGGTGTGATCAGTTGTGGCCATTTCACTGTCTGTGGTGTTGCTGTTGGCGATCATCCTTGTGGTGATGATGAGAGGGGGGAGCATCAAGGCGGGCCCCGCGATCGTCGCCGTCCTGTTCGGCTTCTTCCTCGCGTCCACCGGGATGGCCCCCTCCATCCAGCGCTTCCTCGACTCGCTGGCGCAGACCATAAACTCGATCAACTTCTGACCGCGGGAGCCGGCCGGCGCGCACCCCGGCGGCGGTGACCGACAACGACTCAGGCCCAGGTCACCGAGTAGAACCAGCGGTGACCTGGGCCTGAGCCATTCGGAGCGGGCGACGGGAATCGAACCCGCGTAGTCAGTTTGGAAGACTGAAGCTCTACCATTGAGCTACGCCCGCACAACACGCGCCGCAGGTCGGGGACCGCGGCACAGAAGGCATCGTAGCGGGTCGTGCGGCGCGTAGGCCAACGCGATGGGGCGGCGCGAAAGCGGCGGCCGGGCGATGCCCGTGCGGGTGAACAAAGCGGCCTACGCGGGCGGCCCGGGCATGTACCCTACGTGTCGCACCGAAACGGGGTGTGGCGCAGCTTGGTAGCGCGTCCGCTTTGGGAGCGGAAGGCCGTGGGTTCAAATCCCGCCACCCCGACCACCACCTGACGGCGTCCGTGTTGATCGCCTTTTGGGGCGCTGAGCCGCTGCGGTTACTATGCAAGCTGCGCGCCCGTGTGTCCCGGCCCCGTCTACGGTGGCCTGCGAACTCCTCCGGGCGGCGAAACTCCGCCGGGCCCCTCTGGCGCCGGCAGAACCCGAGAAGTCAGCCACAAGGAGACCGAACCGTGAAGAGCGCCGTGGAGACCCTGAACCCGACCCGGGTTCGGCTCACTGTCGAGGTGCCCTTCGAGGAGCTCAAGGACAGCCTCGACGCGGCGTACAAGAAGATCAACCAGCAGGTCACGGTGAAGGGCTTCCGCAAGGGCAAGATCCCGGCCCGCGTCATCGACCAGCGGTTCGGCCGCGGAGCGGTGCTGGAGGAGGCCGTCAACGACGCGCTTCCGAAGTTCTACACCGAAGCGGTCAACGAGGCCGAGCTGAACCCGCTGGGCCAGCCCGAGGTCGACATCACCGAGCTGAAGGACGGCGAGACGCTGAACTTCACCGCCGAGGTCGACGTCCGCCCGGCCCTGGAGATCCCGGACTACTCCGGCATCGAGGTCGAGGTCGACGCCGTCGAGGTGACGGACGAGGACGTCGAGAAGTCCGTGGAGCAGCTCCGCGAGCGCTTCGCCTCCACCTCCCCGGTGGAGCGGGCCGCCGAGGACGGCGACGTCGTCACCATCGACCTGGAGGCCAAGGTCGATGGCGAGGTGCTGGAGGACGGCATCGCCAGCGGTGTCTCCTACACCATCGGCTCCGGCGAGCTGCTGGACGGCATCGACGACGCCGTGAAGGGCCTGGAGGCCGGTGGCGAGGCCACCTTCACCTCCGAGCTCAAGGGCGGCTCCGCGGCCGGCCGCGAGGCCGAGGTCACCGTCAAGGTCACCCAGGTCGCCGCCCGCGAACTCCCGGAGCTGGACGACGAGTTCGCGCAGCTCGCCTCCGAGTTCGACACCCTGGACGAGCTCAAGGGCGACAGCCGCAAGCGCCTCGCCGACATGAAGACGTACGACCAGGCCACGCAGGCCCAGGAGCGCGTCCTGGAGAAGCTCCTGGAGCTCGTCGAGGTGCCCGTCCCCGAGAAGCTGCTCGAGGACGAGATCAACACCCGCAAGCACAACCTGGAGCACCACCAGCTCGCCCAGATGGGCCTCGACCTCGACAAGTACCTGGAGATCCAGGGCAAGACCGCCGAGGAGTTCGAGACCGAGACCCGCGAGGCCGCGGTCAAGGGCATCAAGACCCAGTTCGTCCTCGACGAGCTGGTCAAGATCGAGAAGCTGAACGTCAACCAGGAGGAGCTCACCGAGCACCTCATGCGGCGCGCGGCCTCCTCGGGCATGTCCCCCGACCAGTTCGCCCAGGCCGTCGTCGAAGGCGGGCAGGTCCCGCTCCTGGTCGGCGAGGTCGCCCGCGGTAAGGCCCTGGCCGTCGTGGTCGAGGCCGCCACGGTGAAGGACACCAACGGCGAGATCGTCGACCTGGACGACGAGGACGAGGACGAGACCGCGACGGAGGCCCCTGAGGCCGCCGACGAGGCCGCCGACGCCCCCGCCGAGGAGAAGACCGAGGGCTGAGCCCTACGGCGCCCATAACGGCGCACAGGGGCTCCTGGGACCATCCCGGGGGCCCCTTTGCCGTCCCCCGGGGCGCGGGGAACCGCGCGGGCGACCACGACGCACCCGCACACGCCCACGCACCTTCACACACGGCGAAACAGCGGCCGGACCGCCGCCGAAGGCGACTACGCCCCCGGCGAACAGCCCTGTTACCGGGATTCCCCGAAGGGACCATCGCGTTAGGGTCCATGAGTACGAGGGCAGCCAAGCCCCCGGCTACGGAAACGTGAGACGGCCCGGCGCCGTCGTACAGACGAGCAGGTGGATACGTGACGAATCTGATGCCCTCCGCCGCCGGCGAGCCTTCTATCGGTGGCGGTCTCGGCGACCAGGTGTACAACCGGCTGCTCGGTGAGCGGATCATCTTCCTGGGCCAGCAGGTCGACGACGACATCGCGAACAAGATCACCGCGCAGCTGCTGCTGCTCGCGGCCGATCCCGGCAAGGACATCTACCTCTACATCAACAGCCCCGGTGGCTCGGTGACGGCCGGCATGGCGATCTACGACACCATGCAGTACATCCCGAACGACGTGGTGACCATCGCGATGGGCATGGCGGCCTCGATGGGCCAGTTCCTGCTCACCGGCGGCGCCGCCGGCAAGCGCTTCGCGCTGCCGCACGCCGACATCATGATGCACCAGGGCTCCGCGGGCCTCGGCGGTACCGTCTCGGACATCAAGATCCAGGCCGAGTACCTGCTGCGCACCAAGAAGCGCATGTCCGAGCTGACCGCGCAGCACTCCGGCCAGACCGTCGAGGCCATCATCCGCGACGGCGACCGCGACCGCTGGTTCACCCCGGAAGAGGCCAAGGAGTACGGTCTCATTGACGAGATCATCACGCATGCCTCCGGTGTTCCGGGAGGCGGCGGCACCGGCGCCTGAGACCAGGCCCGGCCACGCCACGCTCCGCCGAGACTCCAGCCCCCCGAACGCCACCAGGACGGTGAACACCCTCATGAGCAACATCCCCGGCACGGCTGACGCCCGCTACGACGGGCCCCGGCCCGACGCCCGCTACGTCATCCCGCGCTTCGTCGAGCGCACCTCCCAGGGCATCCGCGAGTACGACCCGTACGCGAAGCTCTTCGAGGAGCGCGTGATCTTCCTCGGCGTCCAGATCGACGACGCCTCCGCCAACGACGTCATGGCGCAGCTGCTGTGCCTGGAGTCGATGGACCCCGACCGCGACATCTCGATCTACATCAACAGCCCGGGCGGCGACATGACCGCCCTCACGGCGATCTACGACACGATGCAGTTCGTGAAGCCCGACATCCAGACGGTCTGCATGGGCCAGGCGGCCTCCGCCGCGGCCATCCTGCTGGCCGCCGGCACGCCGGGCAAGCGCATGGCGCTGCCGAACTCCCGGGTGCTGATCCACCAGCCGGCCGGTTCCACCGGCCGCGGCCAGCTCTCCGACCTGGAGATCATCGCCAAGGAGTTCACGCGGATGCGTGACCAGCTGGAGGCCATGCTGGCCAAGCACTCCAACCGCGCGATCGAGCAGGTCCGCGAGGACATCGAGCGCGACAAGATCCTCACGGCCGAGGAAGCGCTGGAGTACGGCATCGTGGACCAGATCATCTCCACCCGGAAGATGAACAACACCGACGTCCGCTGACGGAGGCCGCTGACAGAGAATGTATTCTCTGCCGCTCTTGGCACGGTTCGACCGCGCGCACGGCAAGGTGCACGTCAAAGTGAACCGTGCCAAGGGGGGCCCGTACGGGGGGCCCGGCAAGGTACCGTCGACATAAGGCAGCACCAGGAGCCGCTGGATTCGAGAGAGTCCAGGCGTCTCCCAGGCGAAGGGGAAGCACACCGTGGCACGCATCGGTGACGGCGGCGATCTGCTCAAGTGCTCGTTCTGCGGCAAGAGCCAGAAGCAGGTCAAGAAGCTCATCGCAGGGCCCGGTGTGTACATCTGCGACGAGTGCATCGATCTCTGCAACGAGATCATCGAGGAGGAGCTCGCCGAGACGAGCGAGGTGCGCTGGGAGGAACTCCCCAAGCCCCGCGAGATCTACGAGTTCCTGGAGGGCTACGTGGTGGGTCAGGAGCCCGCCAAGAAGGCGCTCTCGGTCGCGGTGTACAACCACTACAAGCGCGTCCAGGCGGGGGAGAACGGCGGCGCCCAGGGCCGTGACGACGCCATCGAGTTGGCGAAGTCCAACATCCTCCTGCTGGGCCCGACGGGCTCCGGCAAGACGCTCCTCGCGCAGACCCTGGCCCGCATGCTGAACGTGCCGTTCGCGATCGCCGACGCCACCGCGCTGACGGAGGCCGGCTACGTGGGCGAGGACGTGGAGAACATCCTCCTCAAGCTGATCCAGGCCGCTGACTACGACGTCAAGAAGGCCGAGACCGGGATCATCTACATCGACGAGATCGACAAGGTCGCGCGGAAGAGTGAAAACCCGTCGATCACGCGGGACGTCTCCGGCGAGGGCGTGCAGCAGGCCCTGCTGAAGATCCTGGAGGGCACCACCGCCTCGGTCCCGCCGCAGGGCGGCCGCAAGCACCCGCACCAGGAGTTCATCCAGATCGACACAACGAACGTGCTGTTCATCGTGGGCGGTGCGTTCGCCGGCCTGGAGAAGATCATCGAGTCCCGGGCGGGCGCCAAGGGCATCGGCTTCGGCGCGACCATCCGCTCCAAGCGCGAACTGCAGTCCAAGGACCAGTTCGAGGACGTCATGCCCGAGGACCTGGTCAAGTTCGGCATGATCCCGGAGTTCATCGGCCGTCTCCCCGTCATCACGAGCGTCCACAACCTCGACCGGGAAGCCCTCCTCCAGATCCTGATCGAGCCGCGCAACGCGCTCGTCAAGCAGTACCAGCGTCTCTTCGAACTCGACGGCGTGGAGCTGGACTTCGAGCGCGAGGCCCTGGAGGCCATCGCCGACCAGGCGATCCTCCGCCAGACCGGCGCCCGCGGCCTGCGCGCCATCATGGAAGAGGTCCTCATGTCGGTGATGTACGAGGTCCCGTCCCGCAAGGACGTGGCCCGCGTCGTCATCACGGCCGACGTCGTCCACTCCAACGTCAACCCGACCCTGATCCCGCGCGACGCCCGCGGGCGGGGCGCGGGGGAGCAGAAGTCGGCGTAACCCCGTCCACACGCACAGGCGCCGGGCCCTTTGCCAAGGGCCCGGCGCCTGTGCGTGTGCCGGTGTGCGTCAGCCGCGGCTACCTGGCGACGCGCACCTCACCCCGTACGTCGGCCGCGATCTTCGCCGACTCGTCGAGGCCGTACGTCTTCACCGCCGCCGTCGGCTCCACCATGCCGACGGTGCTGTAGTCCGCCCAGATGCACAAGTAGGCCGTCTGGGCCTTGCCGGTGAGCTGGTTCTTGCCCTTGGCCTGCTGGCACTTCATCACCGCGCCGTCCAGCCCGTCGGGGGAGACGGTTCGGGCGTCCCCGACCAGCTGCACGCTGTCGTCCGACGTGCCGTCCTTCTTCATGTTGGCGAAGGTGGCGTCCAACGCGGCCTGCGGGTCCTTCACCGTGCCGTACACCCCGAAGAGGGTGACGTTCTCGGCGGTCTGCGCCTTCGCCACGTCCGCCGGGTTGCTGGTGTCCAGGGACTCCAGGTCGATGGTCGAGTAGATCGCGGTGACCGAAGTGGCATCGGTGACACCGGACTTGGCGAGGTCCTCGGCGTCGCTCGAACTGGCCTTCTGCTCGCTGGAGTCGCCCACCCGCTTGTACTTGGCGGACAGGATCGAGGCCGGCGCGGAGAGCTTGTGCGGCCCGTCGTCCTTGAGCCCGCCACCGCCGCCCCCGGCGAGGACGAAGTACGCGCCCACCGCGATCGCGGCGACCACCGCCACCGCCCCGACGACCAGCCCCGTCCGCTTCTTCCCGCCCTCCGGAGCCGGCGGCTGCGGAACGCCGTACGGGGGCTGGCCGTACGGGGGCTGCTGGCCGTACGGGTTCGGCTGCGGGGGAACGCCCTGCTGCGGGTAGCCGTAGCCCGGCTGCGGCGGCTGCTGCCCGTAGGGCCCCGGCTGCGGCGGGGCCGCCGGCGGAGCCTGCTGCGGGTAGCCGTAGCCGGGCTGCGGCGCCTGCGGCGGCCCGCCGTACGGACCCGGCTGCTGCCCGTACGGTCCCGGCTGCTGCGGGGGCGGCGGCCCGCCGTACGGGCCCGGCTGGTTGTAGCTCATCTCTGGGTTCCCCTCCAGATGCTTATGTGTTCCTGACATCCTGGCGCAGTCACGGGGGGCTCATGGCGCGAGGGTGCCCACCGTTACGGAACAAACGCGTTTCGGGACAGCCCTGGGACACCTCTAAACTGGGCCGCGTGACCGAGAATGCTCAGCAGCAGCCCACAGCGCCCAGCACCGAACTGCCGACCCAGTACGCGCCGGCCGACGTAGAGGGGCCGCTGTACGAGCGCTGGGTAGAGCGCGGTTACTTCGCGGCCGACGCGAAGAGCGACAAGCCCGCGTACACCATCGTCATCCCCCCGCCGAACGTCACCGGCTCCCTCCACCTGGGCCACGCCTTCCAGCACACGCTGATGGACGCGCTGACCCGCCGCAAGCGCATGCAGGGCTTCGAGTCGCTGTGGCTGCCCGGCATGGACCACGCCGGCATCGCCACCCAGAACAAGGTCGAGCAGCAGCTCGCCGAGGAGGGCAAGTCCCGTCAGGACCTGGGCCGCGAGGAGTTCGTCGAGCGGGTCTGGCAGTGGAAGGAAGAGTACGGCGGCCGGATCCTCGGCCAGATGCGCCGGCTCGGTGACGGCGTCGACTGGGACCGCGAGCGCTTCACCATGGACGAGGGCCTGTCCAAGGCCGTCCAGACCATCTTCAAGAAGCTCTACGACGACGAGCTGATCTACCGCGCCGAGCGCATCATCAACTGGTGCCCGCGCTGCCTGACGGCCATCTCGGACATCGAGGTGGAGTACCAGGAGGACGACGGCGAGCTGGTCTCCATCAAGTACGGCGAGGGTGACGAGACGCTGGTCGTCGCCACCACGCGTGCCGAGACCATGCTCGGCGACACCGCCGTCGCCGTCCACCCCGACGACGAGCGCTACAGGCACCTGGTCGGCAAGCGGATCAAGCTGCCGCTGACGGACCGTACGATCCCCGTCGTCGCCGACACGCACGTCGACCCCGAGTTCGGCACGGGTGCCGTCAAGGTCACCCCGGCCCACGACCCGAACGACTTCGCGATCGGCCAGCGGCACGGCCTGGAGTCCATCACCGTGATGGACGAGCGCGCCGTCATCACCGTCCACGGCCCCTTCCAGGGCCTGGACCGCTTCGAGGCGCGCTCCGCCATCGTCGCGGCCCTGCGCTCCCAGGGCCGGATCGTCGCCGAGAAGCGCCCGTACGTCCACAGCGTCGGCCACTGCTCGCGCTGCAGGACCACCATCGAGCCGCGCCTGTCCATGCAGTGGTGGGTCAAGGTCGGTCCGCTCGCGAAGGCCGCCGGTGACGCGGTCCGCGACGGCCGGGTGCGGATCCATCCCGAGGACATGTCGAAGCGGTACTTCGACTGGGTCGACAACATGCACGACTGGTGCATCTCGCGCCAGCTGTGGTGGGGCCACCGCATCCCGGTCTGGTACGGCCCCGAGGGCCAGGTCGTCTGCGTCGGACCCGACGAGCAGCCGCCCGGCACCGAGGCGGAGGGCTGGAAGCAGGACACCGACGTCCTCGACACCTGGTTCTCCTCCGGCCTGTGGCCGTTCTCCACCCTCGGCTGGCCCGAACAGACCGCGGACCTGCGCAAGTTCTACCCGACCGACGTCCTGCTCACCGGCCACGACATCATCTTCTTCTGGGTCGCCCGGATGATGATGTTCGGCCTCTACGCCATGGACGGCGAGGTCCCCTTCCGCACCATCGCGCTGACCGGCCTGGTCCGCGACGAGCGCGGCAAGAAGATGTCGAAGTCCTTCGGCAACGTCGTCGACCCGCTGGACTGGATGGACAAGTACGGCTCCGACGCCGTCCGCTTCACCCTGGCCCGCGGCGCCAACCCCGGCACCGACGTCCCGATCGGCGAGGACTGGGTCCAGGCCTCCCGCAACTTCGCCAACAAGATCTGGAACGCCACCCGCTTCGCACTGATGAACGGCGCGACCGTCGAGGGCCCGCTCCCGGACCCGTCGGAGATGTCGGCGACGGACCGCTGGATCCTCTCCCGACTCAACGAAACGGTCGCCGAGGTCGACGCGTTCTACGACGACTACCAGTTCGCCAAGCTGTCCGACTCCCTCTTCCACTTCGCGTGGGACGAGGTCTTCGACTGGTACGTCGAGCTGTCCAAGACGACGTTCCAGGCGGGCGGCCGGGGTGCCGAGGTCTCCCGGCGCGTCCTGGGCGAGGTCCTGGACGTCACCCTGAAGCTGCTCCACCCGGTCGTCCCCTTCGTCACGGACACCCTGTGGACGACGCTGACCGGCGGCGAGTCGGTCGTGATCGCCGACTGGCCGGCCGACAGCGGCTTCCGCGACGAGGCGGCGGAGCGGGAGATCGAGAGCCTCCAGTCCGTCATCACCGAGGTCCGCCGCTTCCGCGCCGACCAGGGCCTGCAGCCCGGCCAGCGGGTCCCGGCCCGCCTGACCCTCGACGGCACGGCCCTCGCCCCGCACGAGGCGGCCATCCGCCAGCTGCTGCGCCTCCAGCCCGAGGGCGAGGCCTTCGCGGCGACGGCGACCCTCCCGGTGGCCGGCGCCACGGTCGCCCTCGACCTGTCCGGCACCATCGACGTGGCCGCCGAGCGCAAGCGCCTCGCGAAGGACCTCGCGGCCGCCGAGAAGGAGAAGGCGCAGGCGACGGGCAAGCTCGGCAACGAGGCGTTCCTGGGGAAGGCCCCGGACAACGTGGTGGAGAAGATCCGCACCCGGCTCGCCAAGGCCGAGGAGGACATCGCCCGCATCCAGGCCCAGCTGGACCGCCTTCCGCCGGCGTAACCGGAGCGTCCCCCGCAGGCGTCCGGGCAGCCCCTCCCAAGGGGCTGCCGGACGCCTGCGCCCATTTCCGGCGCCTGCTCCCGGCCGGCTCCCGGGCCGCTTCCGGGCCGTCCGGGTCACAAAGCGCCCACCAGTCACCGCCCTACAATCCAGAAGTAGGAACATGACCCTAATGTTCCTTTTTGGTGTTATGCGGTGGAGGGAACGCCCACATGCAGCACAGGGGCCGAACGAGGACACCTCCGCACCGGGGACTGGTCCCCCTGGCGGCCGGCGCGGGCGGCCTGCTCGCCGTGCTCATCGGCCTCGTCTTCCTGATGCTGGTCCTCGCGATCGAGGACGCCCAGCACTCCCTGCTCTCCGCGCGCAGCGGCCGGCCCGCCCTGACCCAGGTCGGCGTGGTCCAGGGCACCCTCTTCGACATGGAGGGCGGTCAGCGCAGCTACATCATCACCCGCCAGGACGCGTTCCTGGAGCCCTGGCGGGCCGCCCGCGCCTCCTATCCCGCGCAGGCGCAGCGGCTCGTGGACGTCAGCACGTCCTCCGTCCAGCGGCAGCTCGCCCAGCAGATCCAGCGGTCCGGCCAGTCCTTCGTCGACGACTACTCGGTCCCGCTCGTGGCCGAGGCCCGGCGCGGCGACCCCGACGCGAGCAGCACGGTGCGGACCATGGAGGGCAAGCGGCGGCTCGACGCACTCCGGGACCAGTTCGCCCGCTACGTCCGCACCGAGCGCACCGCGATCAACCGGCGCGAGAACGCGCTGGAGGCCCGGATGCGCATGCTCACGATCTCCGCGTCGGTCGGCGTCGGCGCGGCGGTCCTCCTGATCGTCGCCTACGGCGCCTACGTGACCCGGGTGATCGTCTGGCCGGTGCGCAGGATGGCCGGCTTCGCGACCCGGCTCGCCGCCGGGGACATGGCCGCCCGGGTGCCGCCGTCCGGACGCCGGGAGATCGGGCAGCTGGAGACCGCGTTCAACACGATGGCGGGCTCGCTGGAGAAGAGCCACCGGCGGCTGCGGCTGCTCTACGACGCCGGCACCGCCGTCGGCAACACCCTGGACATGGGGCGGACCGCCGACGAGCTGGTGCGGGTCGCCGTCCCGCGCTTCGCCGACTTCGTCACCGTCGACCTGGAGGAGTCCGTGCTGCACGGCGGCGAGCCGACGGCCGCCGAGACCGTCCTGCGGCGCGTCGCCCGGGGCGGCGTCCGCGACGACTCCCCGCTGGCCCCCACCGGTGCCCTGATCGCCGTGGACCCGCCGCCCGGCGCCACCCGCCACACCGACGCCGCCGCGGCCCTCATGGCCGACCTCCGGGTCACCCGCACAGCGAGGTTTCCCGACGCGCGGCGCACCGAACAGCTCCTCGACTACGGCATGGGCTCGCTGATCACCGCACCGCTGTCGGCACAGGGCGTCCTGATGGGAGTGATCGTCTTCTGGCGCACCCGGGACTCACCGCCGTTCGAGCAGGACGACCTGTCCGACGCCGAGGAACTCGCGGCGAAGGCCGCGACCGCCATCGACAACGCGCGCCGCTACACCAGGGAGCGCGAGACCGCGCTGGCACTCCAGCGCAGCCTGCTCCCGCACGGCCTGCCCGACTGCCCCGGCGTCGACTTCGCCTACCGCTACCTGCCCACCGGCACCCGGGCCGGCGTCGGCGGCGACTGGCTCGACGTGATCCCGCTGTCGGGCACCCGGGTGGCCCTGGTCGCGGGTGACGTCGTCGGCCACGGCATCCAGGCGTCCGCCACCATGGGCCGGCTGCGCACGGCGGTCCGCACCCTCGCCGACGTCGACCTGCCACCCGACGAACTCCTCACCCACCTCGACGACCTGGTCCTGCACCTCGACGACGGCGCCGGGGAACAGGCCGGTGAGGTGGGTTCGACCTGCCTGTACGCCGTCTACGACCCCATCTCGCGGCACTGCTCCCTGGCCAGCGCGGGCCATCCGCTGCCCTTCGTGATCACGCCCGAGGGGTCGGTGGAGCCGGCCCCCGGCCAGGCCGGGCCGCCGCTCGGGCTCGGCGGGCTGCCGTTCGAGACCACCGAGCTGGACCTCGCCGAGGGCTCGCTCCTCGCCCTGTTCAGCAACGGCCTGGTGCACTCCCGCAACCTCGACATGGGCCACGGCCTCGACCGGCTGCGCCGCACGCTCACGTCCGCCGGGGAGGGGGAGACGCTGGAGGCGGCCTGCGACCGGGTGGTGGCCGCGCTGCGCACCGGCGAACCCGCCGACGACGTCACCCTGCTGCTCGCCCGCACCCACGCGCTGCCCCGCGACCAGGTGGCCGCCTGGGAGGTCCCCGCGGACCCCGAGCAGGTCGCGGGGGCCCGGACCCTGGCCACCGAGCAGCTCGCCTCCTGGAAGCTGGACGAGCTCTCCTTCACCACCGAACTGGTGGTCTCCGAACTCGTCACGAACGCCGTCCGCTACGGCGGCACCCCGATCCACCTCCGGCTCATCCGCGACACCAGGATGCTGATCTGCGAGGTCTCCGACGGCAGCAGCACCGCCCCGCACCTGCGGCGGGCCCGGGTCTTCGACGAGGGCGGCCGCGGCCTGCTGCTGGTGGCCCAGCTCACCCAGCGGTGGGGGACCAGGCAGACCTCCACCGGCAAGACGATCTGGTGCGAGCAGCCGCTCCCGGTGCCCGACGCGTCCACGCGCGCGCCGGGCTCCGTAGACTGGTGCCGTGAGTGATCTGCCCCCGCGCGACCCCCATGAGAGCTTCGACGGCGACTTCGAGGACGGCTCCGAGGACGGCTTCGACGAGATCGTCGAGGCCGAGACGGAACGCGACCCCGATCTCGCGGTGATCGAGGCCGGCAGCCGGACCCTGCGCACCCGGGGCGGCCCGCAGCAGGCCGACGTCCCGGGCCGCCCCGAGGACCCCGAGGTCGACCGGGCCCTGCGCGAGGTGGAGGCGGAGCTCGCCACCCGCTGGGGCGAGACCAAGCTGGAGCCGTCGGTCACCAGGATCGCGGCCCTCATGGACGTGCTGGGCGAGCCGCAGCGGTCGTACCCCTCGATCCACATCACCGGCACCAACGGCAAGACCTCCACCGCCCGCATGATCGAGGCCCTGCTCGGCGCCTTCGAACTCCGTACCGGCCGCTACACCAGCCCGCACGTGCAGTCGATCACCGAGCGCATCAGTCTCGACGGCGCCCCCGTCTCCGCCGAGCGGTTCATCGATACGTACAACGACCTCAAGCCCTACGTCGAGATGGTCGACGCGCAGCAGGAGTACCGGCTCTCCTTCTTCGAGGTGCTGACCGGCATGGCGTACGCGGCGTTCGCGGACGCCCCCGTGGACGTCGCCGTCGTCGAGGTCGGCATGGGCGGCTCCTGGGACGCGACGAACGTGATCGACGGGGACGTCGCCGTCGTCACCCCCATCGACCTCGACCACACCGACCGGCTCGGCGAGACCACCGCGGAGATCGCCGGCGAGAAGTCCGGCATCATCAAGCAGGACGCCACCGTGATCCTGGCCCAGCAGCCGGTCGACGCGGCGCAGGTGCTCCTGAAGAAGGCCGTCGAGGTGGACGCCACCGTCGCCCGCGAGGGCCTGGAGTTCGGCGTCGTCGCCCGCCAGGTCGCCGTCGGCGGCCAGCTGCTCACCCTGCGCGGCCTCGGCGGCGAGTACGACGAGGTCTACCTGCCCCTGCACGGCCCCTACCAGGCCCACAACGCGGCCGTCGCCCTGGCGGCGGTGGAGGCGTTCTTCGGCGTCGGCGCCCAGCGCCCCGAGCCCCTGGACATCGACACCGTCCGCAAGGCCTTCGCGGCCGTCTCGGCCCCGGGCCGCCTCGAAGTCGTACGACGCTCGCCCACCGTCGTCCTCGACGCCGCCCACAACCCGGCCGGCGCCCGCGCCACCGCCGAGGCCGTCGGCGAGGCCTTCGACTTCAGCCGGCTGATCGGCGTGGTCGGGGCCAGCGGCGACAAGAACGTCCGCGGCCTCCTGGAGGCCTTCGAGCCGATCTTCGCCGAGGTCGTCGTCACCCAGAACTCCAGCCACCGCGCGATGGACGCGGACGAGCTGGCCGCGGTCGCCGTCGAGGTGTTCGGCGAGGACCGCGTCCAGGTCGAGCCGCGGCTGCCCGACGCCCTGGAGGCCGCGATCACGCTGGCCGAGGAGGAGGGCGAGTTCGCGGGCGGCGGCGTCCTCGTCACCGGCTCCGTCATCACCGTCGGCGAGGCCCGACTGCTCCTCGGGAGGGCCTGACCATGCGCACGCTCTGCTCGTCCACCCTGATCGGCGAGTTCTTCGTCATCGGCTTCGCCGCACTGGTCGCCATGAAGGACCCCGGCCTCTCCGCCTCCACGGTGTGGCTGGTCAGCGGCATCGCCATGTTCCTCTGCCTGGCCCTGTGCGGCGTGCTCACCCGCCCCGGCGGCGTCGCCCTCGGCTGGGCCCTGCAGATCGCCCTGGTCGCGTCCGGGATCTACGTCCCGACCATGTACTTCATGGGCGCGATCTTCGCGGGCCTGTGGTGGGCGTCCGTCCACTACGGCAGGAAGATCGACGAGGCCAAGGCCCGCTTCGCGGCGCAGAGCGCCCAGGACAGCCCGTCGGGTGCCTGAGGACGAGGACCGGCCGGCACCGCGTCCCGGCCGGGCGGCGCCACATCCCGGCGCGTCCGGCGTCCGAGGACGAGGCCGTTCAGGCCGATGCGGTGGTCCGGGGGCGGCAGCTCCCGAGGACGGCCGCCTCACCGAGCCGCACACTGTGTAACGGGCGCTCAGACCAGCCCTGTAGCCTCTCCTCACCGCACCCGGCCAGTACCGAAGGAGCCCTCCCGTGACCCAGCGCACCCTCGTCCTGCTCAAGCCCGACGCCGTTCGTCGGGGCCTGACCGGCGAGATCATCAGCCGTATCGAGCGCAAGGCCGGCTGGCAGATCACCGCGCTGGAGCTGCGCACCCTGGAGCGCGCCACGCTGGAGCAGCACTACGCCGAGCACGTCGGCAAGCCGTTCTACGAGCCGCTGGTCGAGTTCATGTCCGCCGGCCCGTCCGTCGCCCTGATCGTCGAGGGCGAGCGGGTCATCGAGGGCATCCGCGCCCTGGCCGGCCCCACCGACCCGATCGCCGCCGCGCCCGGCTCCATCCGCGGTGACTTCGGTGTGATCGTCCGCGAGAACCTGATCCACGCGTCCGACTCCGAGGAGTCCGCCGAGCGCGAGGTCAAGATCTTCTTCCCCGGCCGCGCGTAGCCGCCGCGACCGGCAGGCCCCCCGCGAAGGGCCCGTACGGATTTTTCGTGGAAGTTCTTGACGAGGCGTCAGTCCACTGAGCTGCACGGCCTGGGACGGGCCCGGGACGGCCGGCGATTTCGGCCGTCCCTCGGCATATGCGTGCCGATCGGGGGAACGAGTGGCCCCGTCGGACCGTCTCCACAAGCGAGGCGGCCGTACACGTGCTGACAATGGCGAAGACCCTCGCGCAGTGTTCGTGCAGGCGCGTCTACCATGGAAGCCTTCACGTCACAGCACCCACTTCGCCGACCTGAAATGCCCTCAAAAGCTTCCAGGAAGGCCAGACGAATCCTGATGGGGAACTCAATGTCGTTCATCGGCCGTGACATGGCTGTCGACCTCGGGACCGCCAACACGCTGGTGTACGTCAGGGGTCGCGGGATCGTACTCAACGAACCGTCCGTTGTCGCGATCAATACGAACACCGGTGGAATTCTCGCGGTCGGCGCGGAGGCGAAGAAGATGATCGGGCGCACGCCCGGCAACATCGTCGCCGTGCGGCCGCTGAAGGACGGCGTGATCGCCGACTTCGAGATCACCGAGCGGATGCTGCGCTACTTCATCCTCAAGATCCACAAGCGCCGGTACCTCGCGCGGCCGCGCGTGGTGGTGTGCGTGCCCTCCGGCATCACGGGTGTCGAGCGCCGTGCCGTCATCGAGGCGTCGTCCCAGGCAGGTGCCCGCCAGGTGCACATCATCGAGGAGCCCATGGCCGCCGCCATCGGCTCCGGTCTGCCGGTCCACGAGGCCACCGGCAACATGGTGGTGGACATCGGCGGCGGCACCACGGAGGTCGCGGTCATCTCGCTCGGCGGCATCGTCACCGCCCAGTCCATCCGCGTCGCGGGCGACGAACTGGACAACGCGATCATCCAGCACATCAAGAAGGAGTACTCGCTCCTCCTCGGTGAGCGGACGGCCGAACAGATCAAGATCACGATCGGTTCGGCGTACGAACTCGACTCCGACGAACACACCGAGATCCGCGGCCGGGACCTGGTCTCCGGCCTGCCCAAGACCGTCGTCATCTCGGCCGCCGAGGTCCGCAAGGCGATCGAGGAGCCGGTCAACGCGATCGTGGACGCCGTCAAGACCACCCTCGACAAGTGCCCGCCGGAGCTGTCCGGCGACATCATGGACAGGGGAATCGTTCTGACCGGCGGCGGAGCCCTGCTGCGCGGTCTGGACGAGCGGCTGCGCCGGGAGACCGGCATGCCGATCCACATCGCCGAGGACCCGCTGGACAGCGTGGCGCTCGGCTCGGGCAAGTGCGTCGAGGAGTTCGAAGCGCTCCAGCAGGTCCTGGACGCCCAGCCGCGCAGATGAGGTAACTCTTCGATTCCGCCGTGCGAGACGATCTCCCCTCGTGCGGCGGATCGTTGACATGGAGGCATAGGCTCGCACAGAGCGAGTTCCCCCCCGTAAGCCTTCCCCTCCTCCCCCCTGCAAGCCTCCGCACCCCCCCACATGCCCCACCTTGCTTCACAAGCATCCGCAACAAGCCCCGCAAGTTCCTATCGAGGAAGGCACGGCCGCCGCACGTGAGGGACACGAAAGAGAGCCGGCTGCTCCTGGTGCTGCTGATCGCCATCGCGTTCGCGCTGATCACGGTGGACATCCGAGGTGGCAGGAACTCCCCGGTCGACGGCGCCCGGCAGGCCGCGGCCGGCGTCTTCGGCCCGATCGAGAACGGCATGTCGACGGTGGTGGACCCGGTCGGGAACGCCGTCTCCGCCGTCCGCGACTCCGGCGACCGGCACGACCGGCTGGCCCGGCTGGAGAAGCAGAACGCGACCCTCAAGGCGAAGCTCGGCAGCGACGACCGCAACCGCAGCCGCCTCGGTCAGCTGGAGAAGATGCTCAACGTCGCCGCCGAGGGCCAGTACGGCATCAAGGGCGCCCAGGTCATCGCCATAGGGTCGGCGCAGGGCTTCTCCTGGACCGTCACCATCGACGTCGGCTACAACGACGGCATCAAGCGGGACATGACCGTCCTCAACGGCAACGGCCTGGTCGGCCGCGTGACCACGGTCGGCCCCGACGCCTCCACCGTGCTGCTCGCCAACGACCCCGACTTCACCGTCGGCACCCGCATGGAGGGCAGCGACGAACTCGGCTTCGCCTCCGGACAGGGCGACCGCCCGCTGCGCGTCGAACTCCTCGACAGCAAGGCCGAGGTGAAGAAGGGCGACCGGCTCGTCACCTTCGGCTCCCAGGGCGACAAGCCGTTCGTGCCCGGCGTCCCGGTCGGCACGGTCACCCGCGTGGACCCGTCCAACGGCGGCCTGACCCGCACCCTGTACGTCACGCCGTTCGTGTCCTTCACCAAGCTCGACATCGTCGGCGTGGTCGTCCAGGCACCGAAGAAGGACCCGCGCGACGAGGTGCTCCCGGCCAAGCCGAAGCCGACCCCCACCCCGACGGTGACCGTCACGGTCACCCCGTCCGCCGACGCGAGCGCCAACGCGTCCGCCACCACCGGCCAGCAGCAGTAGGAGCTGAATCCCCCATGCGTGTCAACCGGATCCTGCTCTCCGCCGCCCTGGTCGTCGTCGCGCTGGTGATCCAGGTCAGCGTCCTCGCCCGCCTGCACCTGCCCGGCGCCGTCCCCGACCTCATGCTGCTCACCGTCCTCGGCCTCGCCATGGTCTACGGCCACGTGGGCGGCGCCCTCGTCGGCTTCGGCGCCGGACTCCTCGCCGACCTCGCCCCGCCCGCCGACCACGCGGCCGGCCGCTACGCCCTGGTGCTCTGCGTCGTCGGCTACTGCGCCGGGCTCATCAAGCCGGAGAACGGCCGCCTGAAGTCCGCGACCGGCCCGATGCTCGTCGTGGTCGCCGCCGCCGTCGGCTCCACCCTGCTGTACGCCGGCGTCGGCGCCCTCGTCGGCGACACCGCCGCCCGGCACGTCGGCATGACCAGCCTGCTCATCACGGCCGCCCTGTACGACCTGCTGCTCGCCCCGTTCGTGGTCCCCGGCGTCATGGCCCTGGCCCGCCGCGCCGACAACGACCCGCTCACCGAGGCCAACTCCGGCGGGAAGGCCGGTGACATCTCCGCGGGGTGGATCTCCTCCGGCACCGGGATGCGCATCGGCGGGCAGCGCGGCGGCCTCGGCAGCCTGAGGGTGAAGGCCCGCACCCGCAACGTCCGCGTCGGCCGCATCAAGGGGGTCAAGCGCCTGTGAACGCGGGTGAGTTCACCCGAACGGGTGCACGGGGGCGGAACGCGGCCTCACAGGTGGATCGTTCATCATTCGTACGCGCACGCGCATTTGTGCCGGGAGAGGGGGAGACAGCCCAGTGACCAACATTCCCGAGACAGGTCGGACCCCACGTGTCCAGATCCGTCTCGTCGTCATCCAGATCCTCGTCCTCTCCCTGCTCGGTACCCTCGGCGGCCGTCTGTGGTATCTGCAGATCCGCGAAGGCTCCGCGTACCAGAAGGAGGCCTCCGGCAACCACGTCCAGCAGGTCGTCGACCCCGCCGTGCGCGGCTCGATCCTGGACGCCCGCGGAGTCCCCCTCGCGGACAACGAGACCCGGCTGGTGGTCTCCGCCTCCCGCACCGACCTGCTCAAGCAGAAGGACGACGGCAAGGCCGTCCTGACCAAGCTCGCCGGCGTCCTCGGGATGAAGCCCGAGGACGTCGTGCAGAAGGTCCGCCTCTGCGACGCCAAGACCCCCCAGCCCTGCTGGAACGGCTCGCCGTACCAGCCGATCCCGATCACCGACGAGGCCACCGCCAAGCAGGCCCTGCAGATCCGCGAGCGTTCCGAGGACTTCCCCGGCATCACCGCCGAGCCCGAGGCCGTCCGCCGCTACGCGGGCCCCGGCAAGTCCAACACCGCCCAGGTCCTCGGCTACCTCTCCCCGGTCACCGACGAGGAGATCCAGCAGGCCAAGGACACCGCCTCCCCCTACCTGCGCTCCGACCAGGTCGGCCGGTCCGGCCTGGAGCGCGAGTACGACAAGGAGCTGCGCGGCAAGGCCGGCGTCACCCGCTACGAGGTCGACAACCTCGGCCGCGTCATCGGCAAGGCCAAGTCCGACGCCGCCGAGCCCGGTTCCAACCTGGTCACCAGCATCGACTCCCGCGTCCAGCGGGTCGCCGAGTACGAGCTGGACAGGGCGATGAAGGCCGCCCGCCAGCAGTACGACAGCATCACCCACGAGAACTACAAGGCCGACTCCGGCGCCGTCATCGTGATGGAGGCCAAGACCGGCCGGATCGTCGCCATGGCCTCCGCCCCGACCTACGACCCGAACGTGTGGGTCGGCGGCATCTCCGCCAAGGACTACAAGGCCCTCACCGGCAAGGACTCCGACTACCCGCTGCTCAACAGGGCCATACAGGGTCAGGCGGCCCCCGGTTCGACGTTCAAGGTGGTCTCCACCGCCGCCGCGGTCAACGCCGGCTACGCCTGGGACGGCGGCTACCCCTGCACCAGCTCCTACTCGGTCGGCGGCCAGGTCTTCAAGAACTTCGAGGGCGAGAACTTCGGCGACATCTCGCTGGGCCGTGCCCTGGAGGTCTCCTGCGACACCGTCTTCTACGGCCTCGCTGACCGCGAGTGGAAGAAGGACGGCGGCATCAATCCCAAGCCGGGCGAGCCGAAGGACTACTTCTTCAAGACCGCCCACCAGTTCGGCCTCGGCAAGGAGACCGGCATCGACCTGCCCAACGAGGTCACCGGCCGCGTCCCCGACCGCCAGTGGAAGATCGACTACTGGAAGGCCAACAAGGACGCCTGGTGCAAGTCCGGGAAGAAGGACGGCACCTACGTCGAGAAGATCGAGTACGAGAACTGCCTCGAAGGCAACAAGATGCGCGAGGGCGACGAGATCAACTACTCCATCGGCCAGGGCGACACCCTCGTCACGCCGCTCCAGGAGGCGATGATCTACGGCGCCGTGGCCAACGGCGGCACCGAGTACCAGCCGACCATCGGCAAGGCGATCGTCAGCGCCGACGGCAGGACCGTCCAGGAGATCAAGCCCAAGGTGGTCCGCAAGCTGCCGGTCACCCAGGCCACCCTCAAGGGCATGGACGAGGCCTTCGCGGGCGTCATCACCCGCGGTACCGCGGCCTGGAAGTTCGGCGGCTGGCCGCAGGACAAGATCGCCCTGCACGGCAAGACCGGTACCGCCGAGGTCTACGGCAAGCAGACCACGTCCTGGCTCGCCACCTACAGCAAGGACTACACGGTCATCATGACCATCTCCCAGGCCGGTACCGGTTCCGGTGCCTCCGGTGAGGCGGTCCGCAACATCTACAGCGCGCTGTACGGCGTGGCGGCCGACGGCTCCATCGACAAGAACAAGGCGCTGCTCTACACCCCGCAGAAGGGCCTGCCGAAGGTCCGCACGGACGGCACCATCGACTCCCCGAAGGTCTCCAAGGACCCGGCGAAGGACTTCCAGGTCTTCTCCAAGCAGGGCGACAAGACCACCGGCGACGGGCAGCCCCCGGCGGCCACCACGGCCTCACCGTCCACGGGCAACAGCAACACCCGCAGACGAGCCCGCAAGCGGGGAAGCCGGAGGATGCTCACATGACCGGCGTCAACAGCTTCTCCGTCTCCGGGTACGGCCCCGCGCGGGCCGGCTGGACCCGGATCTTCGCCCGGGACTCGCTGACCCGCCGCCTGGACTGGCCGATGCTGCTGGCCGCGGTCGCCCTGTCCCTGCTCGGCTCGGTGCTGGTCTACTCGGCCACCCGCAACCGCACCGAGATCAACCAGGGCGACCAGTACTACTTCCTGGTCCGGCACCTGATGAACACCGGCATCGGGCTCGCCCTGATGATCGGCACCATCTGGGTCGGCCACCGCCAGCTCCGCAACGCCGTGCCGATCCTCTACGGCCTCTCCCTGGTGGGCATCCTCGCGGTGCTCACCCCGCTGGGCGCCACCATCAACGGCAGCCGCAACTGGATCGTCTTCGGCGGCGGCTTCTCGCTGCAGCCCGCCGAGTTCGTGAAGATCACGATCATCCTGGGCATGGCGATGATACTGGCGGCGCGGGTCGACGCCGGTGACAAGAAATACCCCGACCACCGCACCGTCCTGCAGTCCCTGGGCCTGGCCGCGGTCCCGATCCTGATCGTGCTGCTCATGCCCGACCTCGGCACGGTCCTGGTCATGGTGACGATCATCCTCGGCGTGCTGCTCGCCTCCGGCGCCTCCAACCGCTGGGTCTTCGGCCTGCTCACCGCCGGCGTGGTCGGCTGCATCGCCATCTGGCAGCTGCACATCCTGGACGAGTACCAGATCGCCCGCTTCGCCGCCTTCGCCAACCCGAGCCTCGACCCGGCCGGCGTCGGCTACAACACCAACCAGGCGAGGATCGCGATCGGTTCCGGCGGCCTGACCGGCGCGGGCCTGTTCCACGGCTCGCAGACCACCGGCCAGTTCGTCCCCGAGCAGCAGACCGACTTCGTCTTCACGGTCGCGGGGGAGGAGCTGGGCTTCGTCGGCGCGGGCCTGATCATCGTGCTCCTCGGGGTCATCCTGTGGCGCGCCTGCCGCATCGCCCGCGAGGCGACCGAGCTGTACGGCACGATCGTCGCGGCCGGGATCGTGGCGTGGTTCGCGTTCCAGGCGTTCGAGAACATCGGCATGACCCTCGGCATCATGCCGGTCACCGGCCTGCCGCTGCCGTTCGTGTCGTACGGCGGCTCGTCGATGTTCGCGGTGTGGGTGGCGGTGGGGCTGCTCCAGTCGATCAGGGCGCAGCGGCCGATGTCGGCATAGCGCCCGCGCCTCGGCCGATGTCGGCATAGCGCCCGCGCCTCGGCCGATGTCGGCATAGCGCCCGCGACTCGGCCGACGTCGGCATGGACGTGCGCGCCCGGGGAACCCAGGGAGGTGAACAGACCCGACCGATCTGTTCACCTCCCGCACTTATTCGGTCTTCCTGTGATTTACCCACTTTGGCCTCTGCCTCTGCGGAGGCCCGACCACTAGATTCAACTCATGGCGGACACGAAGCGTGAAATCGAGCGCAAGTACGAATCCGAGGACAGTGGCCTGCCCGACCTGACCGGCGTCGCAGGAGTGGCGAACGTCGTCGACAAAGGCACCGCCGACCTCGACGCGACCTACCACGACACCTCCGACCTGCGCCTGGCCTCGGCGAAGGTCACTCTGCGCCGCCGCAGCGGAGGCAGCGACGCGGGCTGGCACCTCAAACTCCCCGTCGCCCCCGGCGTCCGGGACGAGATCCACGCCCCCCTCTCCGACACGCTCCCCGGCGAACTCGCCGCCCTGGCCCGTTCCCGGGTCCGCGAGGGCCAGCTGGTCCCGGTGATCCGCCTGCGCACCACCCGCGACGTCCGGCACCTCGTCGACGCCCACGGCGCCCTGCTCGCCGAGGTCAGCGTGGACCGCGTCCGGGCCGACCGGCTCTTCGGCGGCGACGGCAAGGCGGAGTGGACCGAGATCGAGGTGGAACTCGCCGACGGCGGCGACCCCGCCTTCCTCGACAAGGTGGAGAAGCGCCTGGGCAAAGCGGGCGTACGCCCCTCGAAGTCCGCGTCGAAACTCGCCCGCGCCCTGGCCGAGACGAAGGGCGGCAAGCCCCGCCCGCCCAGCACCGGATCCGCCACGCCCGTCACGGCGGGCGACCACGTCATGGCCTACGTCCGCGCCCAGCGCGACGCGATCGTCGAGCTCGACCCCGCCGTCCGCCTGGACACCGAAGAAGGCGTGCACGACATGCGGGTCGCCACCCGCCGGCTGCGCAGCACCTTCCGCACCTTCGGCAACGTCCTCGACCGGCAGGTCACCGACCCCATAGCCGACGAGCTGAAATGGCTGGCCGGCGAACTGGGCGCGGGCCGCGACCAGGAGGTCCTGGCCGAACGCCTGATGTCGGCCCTCGCCGACGTGCCCCCCGCCCTCGTCCACGGCCCCGTCCACGACCGCGTCCACCGTTGGGCCGAGGCGAGCGAACGCAGCTCCCGCAGCCGCCTCCTCGGCATCCTCGACTCCGCCCGCTACCTGGCGCTCCTCGACACCCTGGACGCCGTGGCCGCCGACCCGCCCCTGCTGAAGGCCGCTGCCAAGGATCCCCGGAAGGTCCTCACCAAGGCCGTCCGCAAGGACTTCGCCAAGGTCACCGACCTGATCGAGACGGCCATGGCCGAACCCCCCGGCCACGACCGCGACCTCGGCCTGCACGAAGCCCGCAAGAAGGCCAAGCGCACCCGCTACGCGGCCGAGGCCGCCCGCCCCGCCCTCGGCAGACCGGCCAAGACCATGGTCAAGTCCATGAAGTCCCTGCAGACCCTGCTCGGCGAGCACCAGGACAGCGTCATGGCCCGCGAGATCCTGGGCGAACTGTCCGCGGTGGCCCACGCCGCCGGGGAGAGCGCCTTCACGTACGGGCTGCTCTACGGCCGCGAGGAACAGCGGGCGGCGGCGGTCGAGGCGGAGGCGCCCGGGGCCTGGGCGGACATCAAGGCCAGGGCACGGCTGTGATCCGGGCGTACGGAGGAGCCCTCCGACCGGGTTAGGCTTGATGGTCACCCTTCCGGCCACCGGCCGGAGGGCGCCCCCCAGCCACCACACAAAGGTCCGCGAGATGCCTGCCGAAGCCGCCGCCCGGGTCGCTGAGTCTGTGTTCCCGCAGCTCGAAGCTCTGCTCCCGCATGTGCAGAAGCCGATCCAGTACGTCGGCGGAGAGCTGAACTCCACGGTCAAGCCGTGGGAGACCTGCGACGTCCGCTGGGCGCTCATGTACCCGGACGCCTACGAGGTCGGCCTGCCCAACCAGGGCGTCATGATCCTCTACGAGGTCCTCAACGAGCAGGAGGGCGTCCTCGCCGAGCGCACCTACAGCGTGTGGCCGGACCTGGAGGCGCTGATGCGCGAGCACGGCGTCCCCCAGTTCACCGTGGACAGCCACCGCCCGGTGCAGGCCTTCGACGTGTTCGGCCTGTCCTTCTCCACCGAGCTGGGCTACACGAACATGCTCACGGCCCTCGACCTGGCCGGTATCCCCCTGGAGTCCAAGGACCGCACCCTCGACGACCCGATCGTCCTCGCGGGCGGCCACGCGGCCTTCAACCCCGAACCGATCGCGGACTTCATCGACGCGGCGATCATCGGCGACGGCGAGCAGGCCGTCCTCGACATGACGAGGATCATCCGCGACTGGAAGGCGGAGGGCCGCCCCGGCGGCCGCGAGGAGGTCCTCCTGCGCCTCGCGAAGACCGGCTCCGTCTACATCCCCGCCTTCTACGACGTCGAGTACCTCCCCGACGGCCGGATCGCCCGCGTGGTCCCCAACAGGTCGGGCGTCCCCTGGCGCGTCTCCAAGCACACGGTCATGGACCTCGACGAGTGGCCCTACCCCAAGCAGCCCCTGGTCCCGCTCGCCGAGACGGTCCACGAGCGCATGTCCGTCGAGATCTTCCGCGGCTGCACCCGTGGCTGCCGCTTCTGCCAGGCCGGCATGATCACCCGCCCGGTCCGCGAGCGCTCCATCACCGGCATCGGCGAGATGGTCGACAAGGGCCTCAAGGCGACGGGCTTCGAGGAGGTCGGCCTGCTCTCGTTGTCGAGCGCGGACCACTCCGAGATCGGCGACATCGCCAAGGGCCTGGCCGACCGCTACGAGGAGGACAAGATCGGCCTGTCCCTCCCCTCCACCCGCGTCGACGCCTTCAACATCGACCTGGCCAACGAACTGACCCGCAACGGCCGCCGCTCCGGCCTCACCTTCGCCCCCGAGGGCGGCTCGGAACGCATCCGCAAGGTCATCAACAAGATGGTCTCCGAGGACGACCTCATCCGCACCGTCTCGACGGCCTACGGCAACGGCTGGCGCCAGGTGAAGCTGTACTTCATGTGCGGCCTGCCCACCGAGACCGACGACGACGTCCTCCAGATCGCCGACATGGCGACCAAGGTCATCGCGAAGGGCCGCGAGGTCTCCCGCTCCAACGACATCCGCTGCACCGTCTCCATCGGCGGCTTCGTCCCCAAGCCCCACACCCCCTTCCAGTGGGCCCCGCAGCTCTCCGCCGAGGAGACGGACGCCCGCCTGGAGAAGCTCCGCGACAAGATCCGCGGCGACAAGAAGTACGGCCGCTCGATCGGTTTCCGCTACCACGACGGCAAGCCGGGCATCGTGGAAGGCCTGTTGTCGAGGGGCGACCGCCGCATCGGCGCCGTCATCCGCGCCGTCTACGAGGACGGCGGCCGCTTCGACGGCTGGCGCGAGCACTTCTCCTACGACCGCTGGATGGCCTGCGCCGACAAGGCCCTCGCCCCCCTCGGTGTCGACGTCGACTGGTACACCACCCGCGAGCGCACCTACGAGGAGGTCCTCCCCTGGGACCACCTCGACTCGGGCCTCGACAAGGACTGGCTCTGGGAGGACTGGCAGGACGCCCTCGACGAGACAGAGGTCGAGGACTGCCGCTGGACCCCGTGCTTCGACTGCGGGGTGTGCCCGCAGATGGACACCAGCATCCAGATCGGCCCGACCGGCAAGAAGCTGCTGCCTCTTACGGTCAAGAACGCGGGTCCGACGTCGGCTCCGAGCGGTCACACACACTGAGGTGAGCGAGGCACTCGATCGGGTGGTTGAGGCGCTAGCGGGGGTGAGCGAGGAGGAGGTGGCCGCTGCCTTGGCTGCTGTCGGTGCGTCTGGGTGTCGGCAGCGCGTTCTGCGGACGCCACTGCCGAGCCCTGGAGGCACTTCGCGGATCGTCTCCGAGGCGGAGTTGGTCTGAAGCCCGTTCTCGGTTTGTCTGCCTGCGTAGCCTGTTGAGCCCCCTTTCCTGGCAAGGAGGGGGCTCGTTGGCATCTGGCGGCGGGCCCGGCCCCGTCCGGGCCGGCGTTCCCGTCTGTCTCGGCACGGGTCCGGACCGTCAGGAGACGAGGATGTCGATGCCGTCTCCGAGCAGCTTGAGTCCGAGGACGAAGAACAGGACTGCCATCACGGCGACGTTGTGCTGGGCTGCCCAGTCTTTCCAGTTGCCGAGTGTGGTCTTGGCTCGCTCTCCTCCGAGCAGGAAAACTGCCAGTGGGGCCAGCAGGCCGAGGGTGGCGATCACGACGAAGATCGCCAGCGATGCGATTTGCTGCCCGACCGGCAGTCCGGCTGAGCCGATCGCGGCGCCCGCGGCGATGGTCAGCGGGGCGTTCTTTGCGTTGAGGGCGGCCAGGGCCAGTCCGAGTGCGAAGATCTTGACCGGGGTGAGGCGGTCGATCGCGCTCATCCACTTCGGGAGCTGGGCTTGCGAGGGGTCCTTGGGGCGGCGGTGCCACTGGCGGGCGCCGAAGAGGACGAGGAACAGGCCCAGGGCAAGCTTGAGGGCTCCTACCCAGGTGGCCGGGTGCTTGTGGGCGGAGGCACCTGCGGGGGAGGCGACCGCCAGCATGATCGCGCCCAGTGCCGAGAGCCCCAGGATCCAGCCGACAGTGAAGAGGACGCCGTTGAGACGTCCGCGAGGTGTGGCGAGTATGAGGATGATTGCGATGATCGGGAGCGGGCTGACCGCGACGCCGGCTGCAAGACCCAATACGTCACCGAGAACCTTGCCCATGATTGCCTCCAGGTGGGGGTCAGAGCGGCTGTCGAGTTGAGCGACGTCTTATGGGAGTGGGAGGCCCGACCGTCTGAACGCGGAGCCCGTGGATCTGTGGTGGGCGTGTCCGGGACGGGTGACATCGGATCACGGAACCAGGTCCGCGGCCTCTCCGGAGGTGGTGCATCTGGGCGGTGATCCTCAGCGGTCGGCTCTGTGGCTGTGCGCCTCGGCCAACATGGGACGCAGTTGCCCGAGAGCGTGCCGACGACGAACCTGACATGCTCGCATTCCATGTTCCTGTGCTCTGAGGAATCTGTCCTTGCGAGCCGTTCGGAGCTCCGAGGGCCTTGGCCTGCTCGTTGTTCCCGGTGGTGCCCCCATCGCGCTCGGCAGTGAGCCGACACCCGAGAATGCGCCCGTTCTCGGCAGGATGACGGTCGGGGCGCGCCTCAAGAGCAGGCGGGTGCGACCGTAGCCGTCAGACTCTCTCGATGCTCCACTCCGGGTGACCGCATCACCCCTGGCAGGGGATGCGAGACGAGTTGTCTGTGGTCAGGATGAAGGGGCGAGGGCGATGGCGCCTCACGTCCGAGCGCTTGGCGACTCTCGCACCGATCCGCGACAGGAGAGCTTCGCGATGACCGCGACAGGTGCAACCCCGTCGGCTCACCCTGAGCACCCGGGCAGGACGGACGGGGTCTCCAACGAGTTCACCGTTTTCACCAAGATCAAGCCGGGCGAGGCCGATGCATTGCGCGCGGACCTCACCTGGCTCGCCGACGCGGCGAACGACGAGAACGTCCATGCGGCGCTGCGCCAGATCGGCACGCTGCATGACGCACGGCACGTCATTTTCGACAATGACACCAGGTTCATGTTCGCCAGCGTCTTCGACGGCTCCTGGGACACCTACATCGACGACTTCGCCAAGACGGTGGTCGGGGAACGCTTCGACAAGGTCTTCTCGCACAGTGAAGGGTTCCCCGGCATCAAGGATCCAGGGGTCAAGGACTGGTTCCTCGCCCACCAGGAGCCCGCAGGAGTCTTCGTCAGTGCCTATCCCGACCTGACCGTTCAGCAGATCTACAAGGACCATCGCGTGGACGACGCGTTCCAGGAGGTGCTGGACACCCCCCAGTTCCGGGCGGCACTGGACAACCCCGCGAACGCCGAACTGCTGGCCACGCCGGCCTTCCAGAAGCTGCTGGAGGAAGCCTCGGCCTAGAACCCGCACACAGCCAACCCCCAACCCCACCCGTCCTTGGTGGACCGCGTCGACAGGCGCGCCACAGCCGCTGCCGAATTTCCAGGCAGAGACCGACGCGGAGGCGCAAGCGATCATGAACACTGCGGACAGCGACAGCGCGGCCGGCACGAGCGTCGAGATCGACGAAGTCCAGAGCGGGGCCCTGCGGCCGAGGCCCGTTCCGTACGAGGGAAAGTTCGTCTTCCTGCACGTCGAGGACCGCCACGCCGGGCGCGCACTGCTGCGGCGGCTGCTACCGGTGACCTCGGGTGGTCTGCCAGGCGCAGACCGGAGCCAGGAGGCGTGGGTCGCTCTGGCCTTCACCTATCAGGGGCTGAAGGCCCTGGGGGTGCCGCAGGAGTCGCTGGACAGCTTTCCGCGGGCGTTTCGTGAGGGCATGGCCGCTCGGGCGGAGCTGATCGGCGACGTGGGTGAGAGTGCGCCGGCCCACTGGGAGGCACCGTTCGGAACCGGTGACGTCCACATCGCCCTGAGCGCCCTCTCTTCCGACACGGGACAGCTCGACGAGGAGCTGGAGCGGGCCCGCGTCGCCTACGAGGACACCCCCGGTGTCCAGGTGATCTGGCAGCAGGACGTCCACCAGCTCCCGACCGGGCGCACCACCTTCGGCTTCCGTGACGGCATCAGCCATCCGAACATCGAAGGCGTCGGACTGCCCGGCTCCAACCCGCAGGAAACTCCCATCAAGGCCGGCGAGTTCATCCTCGGCTACCCCGACGAAACCGGCAGCCTGCCGCCCATGCCCAGCCCCGATGTGCTGGGGCGCAACGGGACCTACGCGGCCGTCCGCAAGATCCACACCAACGTGGCGGCCTGGCGGCAGTACCTGCACGCGAACACCGCCAGCGCCGAGGAGGAGGCACTCCTGGCGGCCAAGATGGTCGGGCGCTGGCCGAGCGGCGCCCCGCTGGCACTGACGCCGGAGCACGACGATCCGGAGCTGGCGGCCGATCCGCACCGCGTCAACAACTTCCTGTACCGGGAGAACGACGACCGGGGGTACCGGTGCCCCGCCGGTGCGCACATCCGGCGGACCAACCCCCGCGATGCCACCATCATCGGCGATGCGCGGATGCACCGGCTCATCCGCCGCGGCACCACCTACGGTCCGCCGCTGCCCGAGGGCGTGCTGGAGGACGACGGCGCCGACCGGGGCCTGGTCGGTGTATTCATCGGCGCCCACCTTGAGCGGCAGTTCGAGTTCATCAAGGCCGAGTGGGTCAACGACGGCAACTTCATCGGCTACCCCGGCGAGAAGGACCCGGTGGCTGGGCACCACGGCGGGACCGGCAGCGTCACCATCCCGGAGAAGCCGGTCCGGCGTCGCCTGCAGAACCTGCCCAGCTTCGTGGTCACCCGTGGCGGCGAGTACTGCTTCGTGCCGGGACTGCGCGCCCTGCGCTGGCTCGCCGAACTCGAGGGCTGAGGGCAATTCCAAGCCCCTGCAGTTCGATCACGGTCTCTGGGAGGAGAGGTCGGAGTCATGGCAGCAGAGTTCGTCCGCTACACGCCCGACGTCGAAGACGACGACCCGGACTTCGAACGCAACGTGCAGACGGTGATCGAGAAGACCAAGAACTACATCGCCGAGTCGGTCGAGGCCGGCGGCACCGGACAGGCCCTCCGCGACGCCCACGCAAAGGGCTACGGGCTGGTCCGCGGGCAAGTGGAGATCCTGGCGGGGCTGCCCCCCGAGTACGCCCAGGGAATCTACGCCACCCCGGGTACCCACGACGCGCTCATCCGCTTCTCCAACGGCTCGCCCCACGCCGGAGCCGACGCGCGCCTGGGCGCCGCCACCGGACTGGCCCTGAAGATGTTCGACATCCCCGGTCCGACCCTGTTGGACGACGAACCGGACACGGGCACTTTCGACTACGCCAACATCAACGGACCGATCTTCTTCTGCAACACGGTCGAGCACTACCTGTTCATCCAGGATCTGTTCCTGAACGCACCTGCCTACTTCTCCCAGGGCCGCCCCGGCGCACATCGCTTCTACACCGATTTCGTGACCGGAAAGGGAACTCTGGACCAGGACAACTGGGCGTGGGACGAGTTCCTGGCCTTCCTGCGCCTGGCGAAGACTCCTCCGGCGAACGTGCTGCTGTCGAGCTACTGGACCATGGGCGCGGTCCGCCACGGTGACTACATCGCCAAATTGCGCTTCACGCCCGACCCGTCCTCTGCCGCCGCGGTGGTCCGGCGCACCATCGACCCGACCTCGGCAGCGGAGGTCTTCCGACCTGCCCTGCAAGGCGAGTTGCAGGAACGGCCCTACACCTTCGACATCCAGGTCCAACTCTGCACCGACCTGCGACGCATGCCGGTGGAGGACACCACCGTGGAGTGGCCCGAACCGCTCTCGCCGTCCGTCACCGTGGCCAGGCTGCGGCTGCCGCAGCAGGACATCTCCGACCCGGAGAACCTGGAGAAGATGGACGCGCTGTCCTTCACCCCCTGGCGGGTCACCGCCGAGCACGCCCCCCTGGGCAACATCATGCGGGCCCGCAAGGAGGTCTACCGGCAATCCTCCATCGCGCGCCACAAGCTCAACCAACAGCCACGCACCGAGCCGCGCAGCGCCGACGAGGTACTCGGCCCGGCCCAATGAAGCGGTCCGTGTGGTTGTGAATGGCTCACTGCCCGCAGATGGACACCAGCATCCAGATCGGCCCGACCGGCAAGAAGCTGCTGCCGCTGACGGTCAAGAACGGCGCGTCTGCGTCCGGCGGGCACGTGCACTGAGGCCGTCGGGGGTGGCGGGGCGGGGTCAGGCGGTGGCCGGGCCGTGGAGGGCGGCGATGTGTTCGGACGTCGCCCAGCGGCTGTAGGTCGGGGACTGGGGCCAGCCCTCGGGTGAGTCCTGCCATTCCTCCTGGCGTCCGTACGGGAGGAGATCGATCAGGGCGAAGCTGTGGCCGAGCTGCTCGGTGCCCCGGCCGTCGGTGTGCCAGGTGCGGTAGACGGTGTCGCCGTCACGCAGGAACACATTGACCGCGAACCCGCCGTCGGGCGGTGCGCCGACGTCCGACCCGAACGGGCTGCCGGCCGTCGAGTACCACGTCATCCGGTTGCCGACCCGGCGCTTGTAGGCGAGTGCCTCTTCGATCGGGCCCTGGGTGACGACGACGAATCGCGCGTCGTACGGGTCCAGGAACTCCAGGCGGGTGAACTGCGAGGTGAACCCCGTACAGCCAGGGCACTGCCATTCCTTTCCGGCGAACCACATGTGGTGGTAGGTGATCAGCTGCCTCCTGCCCTCGAAGACGTCCGCCAGCCGGACGGGGCCGTCCTCACCCTCCAGCGTGTAGTCGGGCAGCTCCACCATCGGCAGGCGGCGGCGCTCGGCGGCGATGGCGTCGAGTTCCCGTGTCGCGGCCTTCTCCCGGGCCCGCAGTGCCTCGAGCCGCTGCTCCCAGGCGTTGACGTCGACTACGGGCGGTAGGGCGAGGTCGGTCATGGTGTCCTCACAGATCTCGTGGACGGCTTCGGCTTGCACGGGGGCAGACCGCTCGGGACGCGCGAACTCATCGGCCGGCCCGCGGGCACGGTGTGCCGTTCGCGCTCAGGTGCCGAGGAACTCGGGGACGAAGATGTCGTCACTGGTGAGCAGCCGGCGGAGAGTCCCTGCTCGTGGTGGTAGCGCAGGAACGTGTCGACGGCCTTGCGGTCGGCGGCGATGCCGTAGGGCCACCGGTCCTCGCCCAGCAGACGCAGGTTCTCCTCGAACAGCCTGCTGAATCAGGGGGTCACGAGGCGGCCAGGCGGCCGGCACCGCCCCGGCCGCCGTGGAGCCGGAGCGTGCCGCACGGGTGGTCATGGGCGAGCTGTCGGCGCTGCTGGGCGGCACGAGCGGCACGAGGAGCGCGAGTGAGGCGAGTGGGGCGAGCGGCACGAGGGGCGCGAGGGGCGCGAGGGGCGCGGAGAGGGCGACCGGCGTGACGCACCCCTGACGTCACCGGCGGCGCGACCGGAGGCTCGTCGATGTCCGCAGGGGGGCGGGGTGTCCCCCGGGCGCGATCCGGGGGTGCGCGGAGTGTCCGCCGGGCGCGATCCGGCCGGGCCGGAGTGATGCGCGCGCCGCCGCGGGATCCCTCAAGCCGGCTCGTCCGGCCACCGATGGAGTGGGCAGGAGTGACGAGTCGGGAAAGGGCTGGTTCTGTGACGTCAGTTTCGGTGCCGCGGCCGCCGGGTGCGGACCTCGGCACGGTGGCCGTCGCCGTCGAGAATCTGCGGGCCGGCCGGCCCGTGATCGTGGTGGACGACGCGGACCGCGAGAACGAGGGCGACCTCGTCATGGCGGCCCAGTTCGCGACTGCCGAGGCCCTCGGCTTCTTCGTCCGCCGGACCAGCGGACTGATCTGCGTGCCCATGGCGCCGGAGATCGCCGACCGGCTGGAGCTGCCGTTGATGGTTCCGGCTGCCTCCGGTCCCGAGGCCACCGCCTACACCGTCTCCGTGGACGCGGCCGGTGTCGGCTCCGGCATCTCCGCCGCGGACCGGGCGCTGACCGTCCGCACCCTGGCCGAACCCGGCTGCCGTCCCGACGCGCTGATCCGTCCCGGACACGTGTTCCCGCTGCGGGCCAGGGCCGGAGGAATCGCGGAGCGGCGCGGGCACACCGAGGCGAGCGTCGACCTCATGCGCCTCGCGGGACTGCTCCCGGTCGCCGTGATCAGCGAGATCTGCGAGGACGACGGCTCCGTCACCCGGTCCGACCGGCTGCGGGCGTTCGCCGACGAGCACGGGCTGACCCTGCTGTCGATCGATCAGCTGTCGGCGGCGCTGCCGTTGCGCCCGGACACGAGCGCGGTGTGACGCCGGTGCGGCAAGCGACGGTCTTCGACCTGGACGACACACTGATCGACAGCGGAGCGCAGTGGTCCCGGGTGTGCGCCGCCTTCGCCGCCCGGCACGGGCACCGTTGGCAGGCCGGCGACGAGGCCGCGCTGCACGGCAACGGCGGCTGGGCGTCGTACGTCGCGGGGCTGTGCGGCGGCGCGGTGAGCAGCGCCGAGGTGGTGGAGGCCTGTACCACCGCGATGGTCGGCGCGTGTGCCGAGGGGCGGGTGCGGGCACTTCCGGGAGCGGTGGAGCTGGTTCTCGAAGCGGGACGGCACGGGCCCGTGGGCGTGGCGACGGCGAGCCCCCGGCGGTTCGTGCTCGCGGTCCTCGGGGAACTGGGCCTCCGTCCGCAGCTGAGCGCCGTGGTGTGCGGGGAGGACGTGGTCCGGGTCAAGCCCGCGCCGGACCCCTATCTGCGTGCGGCGGCAGCCGTCGGCGTCCCGCCGTCCGGGTGCGTGGCCGTCGAGGACTCGCCGAACGGCATCCGCTCGGCGGCGGCCGCCGGCATGACCGTTCTCGCCGTCCCCCGCCGGGGTACGCGGCTGCCGGTCGACGTCAGCCGCCTGTCCGCGGCGCAGGCGGGCAGCGCGACCAGCGCCCTGCCCGTGCTGAGACGGCTGCTCGCATCCCGGCCCCTGGTCCACGACGAGGCTTCCGGAGCGGTGGCCCGGTCTTGAGCGGAGCGGGCTCGGCCTTGAGTGGCTCGGCTTTGAGTGGAGCGGGGGCTCGGCCCTGAGTTGGAGCGGAAGCTCGGCCTTGAGCTGCCCGGGACGGCCGGACCGGGGGCTGGGGGAGCGGGGGCCGGGTGAACGGCGGTGACGGGGCCGTCCGGTGGGGCCGGGGTGTGCCGATGAGCCCGGATGCCGTTCCTCCGGGTGGGTGACAGACTGGGGTTCCCGCTCGTCGGTGTGCGGGCCGGCACCTCGTCGACGGCACCGCACAACCCGCGTTCGGGGGGCTACCGGTAGCGGCCGGCAGGGCCCGCTCGGCGGGCGGTGCCGGCGGACGTGGAGGCGGTCATGGCCGGCGGGTCGAGCGCAGCGCACGGAGAACTGGCCGGGCAGACGGTCGTCGTGGTCGGCGGCAGCGCCGGCATCGGCCTGGAGACGGCGCGGCAGGTACGGTCGGCCGGCGGCGACCTGGTCCTGGCAGCACGCAACCCCGAGCGCCTGCAGCGGGCCGCGGACGAACTGCACCCGCTGAGCACGGCCGCGTTCGACGCCCAGGACACCGCGCAACTGGAGCGCTTCCTCGGGGAGCTGCCCGGACAGGTCGACCACGTGCTGGTGACGGCGGGCAGCCCCTCGTACACCCCGCTCGCCGAACTCGATCCGGCCGACGCGGCCCGGGACTTCGGCGCGCGGATGGCCATGATGCTGGCGGTGGCGCGGGCGGGCCGCGAGAAGGTCAGGCCCCTGGGAACGCTGCTGTTCATCGGCGGCACCGGCGGCCGGCGGCCCGCGCCCGGCATGGCCGTCGTGGGCGCGGTCACCGCGGCGTCGCCTGCGCTCACCGCCAACCTCGCACTGGAGATCGCTCCGGTCCGGGTCAACCTCATCGCGGCCGGGTTCGTGGACACCCCGCTGTCCGCCGCCCTGCTCGGTGACCGGCTGGAGGCACGGCGCGAGGAGTTGCGCCGGACGCTGCCCATCGGGCGGGTGGTCGGCCCGGCGGACGTCGCCGCGCTCGCCGTGCACATCATGGTCAACGACGCCCTCACCGGCGCCACGTACGACATAGACGGCGGCCAGCAACTGCTCGCGCACTGACCGCCCGCCCGCGCCGGCCAACCCCATTGCCCCTACGAGACGGGAGGCGCGACTCATGGACATGAAGCTGGAGGTCGTCGTGGTACCGGTGGCCGACGTCGACCGGGCCAAGGACTTCTACACCACGCTGGGCTGGCGGCTCGACGCGGACGTCACCGGCGACGGGGACTTCCGGGTGGTGCAGGTGACCCCGCCGGGCTCCCCGGCGTCGGTCATCTTCGGCTCCTCGGTCACCGGCCAGGCCCCTGGCTCGGCCCAGGGCCTGCACCTGATCGTCGACGACATCAAGACCGCCCACGACGAACTGGCCCAGCACGGCGCCCACCCGAGCGACGTGTTCCACGACGCCGGCGGCGTCTTCCACCACGCCGGCTCCGACGCCCGGGTGCCCGGCCCCGACGGCAGCTACGGCTCCTTCCTGTCGTTCAGCGACCCGGACGGCAACGGCTGGCTCCTCCAGGAGGTCACCACCCGGCTGCCGGGACGGCTCGACCCCGCGGCCACCACGTTCTCCTCGGCCGACGACCTGGCGAGCGCGCTGCGCCGGGCCGAGGCGGCGCACGGCGAGCACGAGGCCCGCACCGGCGCCGAGGACCCGGACTGGCCGGACTGGTACGCCCGCTACCTGGTGAGCGAGCAGGCCGGGACCGAACCGCCGACGTGAACCGGCCGTAGCCCGTCCTCGTCTCACCGCTCCGACCTGCTGTGATGTGTCCCACGACCCCTTGTCCACACCCGGAGGGCTTACCTAAATTCGGTTATATGTCCGACAAAGATGCCTCCCGTCCCGCCGAGCCGGTCGAGTTCTCCGTCGACCTCACCGGTCACGAGCTGACCCGCCGCGCCCACGTCATGGCGGCCCTCGGTGACGACTGGGACCCCGTCGAGACGGTGCGGGGCGAGGAGGAGGCGTACGACATGCTGTACTCCGGCCTCGACCCGGAACAGCAGCGGCTGTACGACACCCTTCTCGCGGCCGGCGTCCTTCCGCGCCGCGGGGCCGGCGGACCTCCCGGCGACGGCGGCGACGCCCCCACCGCCTGACCCTCACCCGCCAGGGGTGAGGACGTCCCCGGCGGCCGGCTCGAGCATGGTCGCTCGGGAAGCACGGCCGGTCCGGAAGGGCGGGTGGGCCGTGGGCGACGACGGACCCGACCGCATCGCGGAGTTCATCGAGCCGCTACGGGTGAGCCCGGCAGCACGGTGCGACCCGCCGACTACCAGCGGCGGCTGGCCGCCCAGGACACCTACGGGGTGCTGCTGTGCCTGCAGGCCCTGGACGCCGGCGGCAAGGACTGCACGATCCGCCACGTCATGAGCGGAGTGAACCCGCGGGGCGTGCGCGTGGCCGGCTTCAAGGTCCCCTGGAACGAGGAAAAACAGCGCACCCGTTTCCTCGAACGCATCGACGTACCCGAGCGGAACTGGAAGTCCTCGTCGGCCGACGTGCGCGAACGGGCCCACTGGGACGACTGCCGGCAGGCGTTCTCCCGGGTGTTGTCCGCCACCAGTACGCGATGGGCGCCGTGGTACGTCGTTCCCGCCGACCACAAGTGGTTCCCCCGGGTGTGCGTCTCCGCTGTCCGCCAGGCCTGGTAACCGTGCCACCGGAGCGTGTCGCCGCCGCCCAGACTGACGCCTTCCGCGGACTGCGACGGCCTCCTGCGCGTCGTCTTCCTGGTGCTGCGCCTCCGGACCGAACGCGGCAAGAGTCCGCCCTCCGCCGCGTAGCGGAAACCGGCGAAGGCCCGCCGGACGGTTCCGGCGGGCCTTCGTGGTGACTGCGGGTCAGACGGCGGCCGCCTACTTCGGGTTGGCGCCGTACTGGTTCTCCTCGGGCTTGCCGTCGGAGGCGAGCCAGACGAGCACGAAGATCCAGCCGACCAGCGGGATGATGCCGACCAGGATCAGCCAGCCCGAGCGGCCGGTGTCGTGCAGCCGGCGGACCGCGACACCGAGGCTGGGCAGCAGGACCGCGAGGTTGTAGATCGCGGCGAGGGCGGCGAAGTGGATGGCGTTGCCGACGACGGCCAGCACGATCGCGATGATCACGTTGATCAGCGTGAACATCCAGTATTCCTGCCTGCGCGCGCGTCCGTTGAACACCGCGTACTTCTTCAGTACGTCCACGTACCAGTTCATTACTCGTCCCCCCGGGGGTCAAGGCGTGATTGTGCCCACAGCAAATCAAGCCGACGTGGCCGGTTCCAATCAGATTGGCGTGTGCGGGTCAACTGTTACCGTCTCGCCGCCGTACGGTGATCAAGGGCGGCCGAACGCATCCGTGCGGTACCCGATAACGTCCTTCCGGCCATGGACATGCAGAAACGGCCGCAGCGGCCGCCACAACCACAGCCACAGTCGCAGCACCCCGAGGGATGCCTGGTCGCCGCGGTCAGAATCCCCGTGCGCCTCTTCGTTTTCCTGGTCGTGCTGCCCATACGCCTGCTCTGGGACGCGTTCGCCGTGGCCGCACGGTTCCTGTGGCGGTACGTCCTCGCCCCGGTGGGACGCGCGATCGGCCGGATTCTCCACGCGCTCCTCGTCGTACCCCTGATCTGGCTGTACCGCCACCTGCTCACCCCCCTCGGCCACGCCCTGCGGTGGATCTGCGCGCGAGTGTTCCCGCCGGCCGGCCGCGCACTCGTGTGGCTCTACGCGCGCGTGCTCACCCCGATCGGTCACGTACTCGTACGGCTCCTCGTCCCCGTCGCGAAGGCCCTTGAATGGGCGTTCGAGATGCTGGGCACCGCCCTGTACTGGACCGCGCGCGCCCTCCTCGTCCTGCCCGCCCTCGCCCTGTGGCGCTGGATCCTCGCCCCGGTCGGCCGCGTCCTCGCCGTCGTCCTGCGCGAGATCGGGGAGGCACTCGGCCACGCCTGGCGGGCCGCCGGGTACGTCGCACGTGCCCTCGGACGGGTGATCGGGACCCTCTTCCGGTGGATCTTCCTGGAGCCCGCGCGATGGGTGTACCGGACCGTCCTCACCCCGGTCGGGCACGTCGTCCGCGACCTCGTCCTGCACCCGGTGGCCGAGGCCGCGCGCGCGATCGGCCGCACCGTCCGCCAGGCCCGCGCCGACCTCCGCCGCGCCCTCTTCGGCGAGCCGCGGCCACCCGCGCGCGTGGACCGCCGGGAACCCGAAGGCCGCGACACACGTACTCTTGATGGGTAGCAGCACACAGCCGTACGGCCCCGGCGGTACGGCCCCCGCACACGAACGCACGAGAACCACGAAGGACTGACGACACTGGGCAAGCGACAGCCCGAAGGCCCGCCGCCCGCACCCGCGGTGCAGCGCATCCGACTGCGCTACACCAAGCGCGGCCGCCTCCGGTTCACCAGCCACCGTGACTTCCAGCGCGCCTTCGAGCGTGCGCTGCGCCGCGCCGAGGTGCCGATGGCGTACTCGGCGGGGTTCACACCGCACCCGAAGGTGTCGTACGCCAATGCCGCACCCACCGGCACGGGCAGCGAGGCCGAGTACCTGGAGATCGCGCTCACCGCACACCGCGACCCGGAGCAGCTGCGCGCCCTCCTCGACGAGTCCCTGCCCACCGGGCTCGACATCGTCGACGCGGTCGAGGCACACACGTCGGGACTGGCCGACCGGCTCACCGCCTCCGTGTGGGAGCTGCGGCTGACCGGCCAGGACCCGGCGGAGGCCGAGAAGGCCGTCGCCGCGTTCAACGCCGCCGAGTCCGTCGAGGTACAGCGCACCACCAAGAACGGCGTCCGCACCTTCGACGCCCGCCCCGCCGTCGTACAACTCGAAACACGGAGTGAAACGGCTGATAGGCCGACGGACCAGCCCTGTGCGATACTGCGGCTGGTTGTTCGGCACGTGACGCCTGCCGTACGACCCGACGACGTCCTGTCCGGTCTCCGCGCCGTGGCCGACCTGGCGCCGCCGGTCCCCGCAGCGGTGACCAGGCTGGCGCAGGGGCTGCTCGATGAAGAGACCGGCACGGTGACCGACCCGCTCGCGCCCGACCGCGAGGCAGCCGAGGCCCTTTCGAAGGCCGAACCGACTGCCGCCGCGACGGCGCCGGCGTAAGGAAGGTCCCGCGAAGGACGGACGTCGTAGCGTCGCCCTCGTACTCGGGAGCCACCTGGGTCGGGCAGCGCACCGACCAGAAGACTTTCGCCAGGCCGTCCGCGACAAGGCGTACGGAACCGGCGAGACAGGACACAGAAAGCTCCTGTGCGGCGCCCGCGCCCCACACGGCGGCACCGCGCATCGCGCGAGCCGTGGACGTCACCGGCGGTCGCTCGATCCGATCGACGCCGGACCAGGCGCGGCGCCCGGGAGCCTGACGGGAGAAACGCCCGCATGCTCGAACCGACCGAGCCCACCGAGGGCTCCGAACTGAACACCCCCAGCGACACCCTGCCGCCGCGCAGGCGTCGCCGTGCCGCGTCCCGCCCCGCGGGACCGCCCGCCGGGACCGAGGCCGTGGCCGAGACCACGGTGCCGGCCATACCGGCCGCCGAGGACCTCGAGGCCGTCGCCGACGCCACGGACGACGTCACGGAAGAGGCTGCCGAGGCCTCCGGTACGGCCGAGGCCGTAGCGGCCGCCGAGGCCGTCGAGGAGGCCGCGCCCGCTCCGCGGACGCGCCGCCGCGCGACCCGCCGGGTGTCCGCGCCCGCCGGTGCCCCCACCGAGGCCGCGGAGACCGTCGTACCCCCGGCTGCCGCCGCCGGTGCCGTCACCGAGCCCGCCGAGAGCACGGCCGAGGCCGTTGAGGCTGCCGAGGCCGTCGAGGAGGCCGCGCCCGCTCCCCGGACGCGCCGCCGTGCGACCCGCCGGGTCACCGCGCCCACCGCGTCCCCGGACGCGCCGGAGGAGCCGTCCGCCGTGGCGCGGACGGAGCAGGCACAGCAGCCGGAGACCGCCGAGCCGGCCGAGGCCGTTGAGGCTGCCGAGGCCGTCGAGGAGGCCGCGCCCGCTCCGCGGACGCGCCGCCGTGCGACCCGCCGGGTGGCCGCGCCCGCCGGCGCCCCCGCCGAGGCGGGCGAAGAGGCCACGGCCGTCGCCGCCGAGGCCGGCACGGAAGCCGCCGACGAGGCGCCTGAGGCCGTCGAGGCTCCCGAGGAGACCGCCTCCGTCCCCCGTACCCGCCGCCGCGCCACCCGCCGGGTGGCCGCGCCCGCCGGTGCGCCCGAGGCCGCTGCCGCAGAGACGGCCGCCGCCGAGGAGCCGCAGGCCGTAATCGCCGAGACCCCGGCCGCCGAGACCGCCGAGACCGAGACGCCGCGCCGTAGGCGGCGCGTCGTGCGGCAGGCCGCCACCGGGTTCTCCGAGCCCGCCGCACGGGCCGACGCCGAGGAGGAGCCGCAGCGCCGCCCGGCCCGGCCCGCCGTCGCCGTCTTCCAGGCGCCCGTGTTCACCGAACCGAAGTTCCAGACCCCGGAGCGCGCCGCCGCCGAGGCCGCCGCCTCCGTCGCGGGCACCTGGGAAACCGAGGAGCCCGCGGCCGCCACGGCTGCCTCCGCTTCCGCCGAGCCCGCTGCCGCCACCGCCGCTCCCGCCGGTACGGCGTCCGCCGCCGAGCCGGCCGAGCAGGCCGAGGCCGGTTCCCGCCGCCGACGCCGCCGCCGGGGCGCCGCGGACGAGCCTCCGGCCACCGAGACCGCCGCCGAGGACGAGACCGACGAACCGGAGGAGTCCGCCGAGGACCTCGCCGACGGCGAGGACGAGGCCGAGGAGTCTGGCTCCCGCCGGCGCCGCCGTCGCGGTGGCCGGCGCCGCCGCCGCGGTGACGCCGCCGACGGCGAGGGCGCCGACGACGGCACCGACGAGCTCGCCGCCGAGCAGGCCGAGCAGGATGCCGAGGACACCGCCGAGCAGGAGGAAGAGGACGACGAGGAGGCCCACGACGAGGCCGGCATGTCCTCCTCCAGCAGCCGCCGTCGCCGGCGCCGCCGCCGGCGCGCCGGGGACACCCCCGACACCGAGCCCGCCGAGAGCGACCCCGAGCGCACGATCGTCAAGGTCCGCGAGCCCCGCAAGCCCTCCGAGCCGTCCGACGAGGTCCAGTCCATCAAGGGCTCGACCCGCCTGGAGGCCAAGAAGCAGCGCCGCCGCGAGGGCCGCGAGCAGGGCCGCCGCCGCGTCCCGATCATCACCGAGGCCGAGTTCCTCGCCCGCCGCGAGGCCGTCGAGCGCGTGATGGTCGTACGCCAGCACGGCGACCGCACCCAGATCGGCGTCCTGGAGGACGGCGTGCTCGTCGAGCACTACGTCAACAAGGAGCAGGCCACCTCGTACGTCGGCAACGTCTACCTGGGCAAGGTCCAGAACGTGCTGCCGTCGATGGAGGCCGCCTTCATCGACATCGGCAAGGGCCGCAACGCCGTCCTCTACGCCGGCGAGGTCAACTTCGAGGCGCTCGGCATGGCCAACGGCCCGCGCCGCATCGAGGCCGCCCTGAAGTCCGGCCAGCCCGTCCTCGTCCAGGTCACGAAGGACCCGATCGGCCACAAGGGCGCCCGCCTCACCAGCCAGGTCTCCCTTCCCGGCCGCTACCTCGTGTACGTCCCCGAGGGCTCGATGACCGGCATCAGCCGCAAGCTGCCCGACACCGAGCGCGCCCGGCTGAAGACCATCCTCAAGAAGATCGTCCCCGAGGACGCGGGCGTCATCGTGCGCACCGCCGCCGAGGGCGCCAGCGAGGACGAACTGCGCCGCGACGTCGAACGGCTCCAGGCGCAGTGGGAGGACATCCAGAAGAAGTCGAAGAACGGCAACGCCCCGACGCTGCTGTACGGCGAGCCCGACATGACCGTCCGGGTCGTCCGCGACATCTTCAACGAGGACTTCTCCAAGGTCGTCGTCAGCGGTGACGAGGCCTGGGAGACCGTCCACGGCTACGTCTCGCACGTCGCGCCCGATCTCGCGGGGCGCCTGTCGAAGTGGACCTCCGAGGTCGACGTCTTCGCCACCTACCGGATCGACGAGCAGCTGTCCAAGGCGCTGGACCGCAAGGTCTGGCTGCCCAGCGGCGGTTCGCTGGTCATCGACCGGACCGAGGCGATGGTCGTCGTCGACGTCAACACCGGCAAGTTCACCGGCCAGGGCGGCAACCTCGAAGAGACGGTGACCCGCAACAACCTGGAGGCGGCCGAGGAGATCGTCCGCCAGCTCCGGCTGCGCGACCTCGGCGGCATCATCGTCATCGACTTCATCGACATGGTCCTGGAGTCCAACCGGGACCTGGTGCTGCGGCGCCTGCTCGAATGCCTCGGGCGGGACCGTACGAAGCACCAGGTCGCCGAGGTGACCTCGCTGGGGCTCGTCCAGATGACCCGCAAGCGCGTCGGACAGGGCCTCCTGGAGTCCTTCTCCGAGACCTGCGTGCACTGCAACGGCCGTGGCGTCATCGTCCACATGGAGCAGCCCAGCTCCGGCGGCGGTGGCGGCGGCAAGCGCAGGAAGCGCGGACGCGGCGGCGACGGACACGACCACGACGTGCACGAGACGCACGAGACCCACGAGGTCGTGGCCGACGGGGCCGTCGAGCACGCCGAGGCCGTCCACGCGGTCGAGACGGCGGCGGAGGTCGCGGCCGAGGCCGCCGAACCCGTCGCGCTGCCCGCGCCCGACTTCGCCCCCGACGAGGAGCTGTACAGCAGCGTCGCCGAGGCGGAGGCCGCGGCCGGCCGCGGCCGTACCCGCCGCCGCGCGGGCCGCAGGGCCTCGGCCCCGGCCGGCGCGCCCAGGGGCCGTACGGCACGCACCGAGGCCGGGTCCCCGGCCGAGGCGCCGACCGCGCTGGACGTACCGGCCGCCGTCGAGGCGGAGCGTCCGGTGCTGCCCGAGCCGGCCGCCACGGCGCAGCCGGTCGCCGCGGAGGACCCGGTGGTCGAGGCCCCCGAGGCCCCGGCCGCCGAGGAGGCCGCTCCCGCGGGCCGTACGCGTCGGCGTGCCACCCGGAAGGTGTCGGCGCCCGCCGGCTCCCCGGCCGGTGCCGAGGCGACCGTGGTGACGGTCGTCGCCGAGAGCGCCCCGGTCGCGGAGACCGTCGCGGAAGCGGCGACGGAACCGGTCGCGGAGCCCGAGGCGGCCCCGGCCGCCGAGAGCGCCGCTCCGGCCCGCCCGCGCCGCCGCGCCGTGCGCAAGGCCACCGCGCCGACCGCGTCCGAGGAGGCGGCCGTCGTGGTCGTCCCGTCGGCCGAGGCGCCGGCGGCGGCCGAAGAGGCCCCCACCGGGGCCGCCGAGGCCGTCCAGGAGGGCGCCGAGGAAGCAGTTCCGGCCAAGAAGACGGCCCGTAAGACGGCCGCCAAGAAGACCGCGGCGAAGACGACGGCCGCCAAGAAGACCGCTGCCAAGAAGACGGCCGCGAAGAAGACGACGGCCAAGAAGGCGGCCAAGACCGCCAAGACGGCCGCCGCCAAGTCGACGGCGAAGAAGACCACCACGGTCACCACCGCCTCCGACGAGAGCTGACGGCCCCGGCCCACCCAGCAACGAGCGGCTCCCGGTCCCACGACCGGGAGCCGCTCGCATGTGCGCCGCCGTCCACTGCGCAGCGTGACCGCCCGGACCGAAGCGGTAACCGGGACGTCGCGTGAGAGAAGCACCACCCGCCCGCCGGTTCACAGGGAACACTCGGTAGATTGACGGGAAAGGTTACGCGCACGCCTGTCAACGAGTAACTTCGCCGGGAACCCGAACAGCGGAATAACTACGAAAGGCCGCTTGAGTGAACCGTCATGAACTGCTGCGTGGACTTCACCGTGTCTATCGCCCGCGCAACTATCTGGAAATCGGTGTCAATGACGGTCGCAGCCTGGCGCTTTCACGTGTCGCGTCCGTGGCGATCGACCCGGCCTTCAAGGTGGTGACGTCGATCAGTTGCGACGTCCACCTGGTCCAGTCGACCAGTGACGACTTCTTCGCCCGCAAGGACCCGCTGGTGCACCTGCGGCGAGGCCGCAACCCCTTCCGCGCCCTCGCCCGCCGCGACCCGCTCGGGGTGCTCGGCGGCGATCCCACGCTGGAGCTGTCCTTCATCGACGGCATGCACCTCTTCGAGTACGCACTGCGCGACTTCATGAACGTCGAACGCCACTCACGCTGGTCGAGCGTGATCGTCCTGGACGACATGCTGCCCCGCGACGTGGACGAGGCGGCCCGCGACCGGCACACCAAGTACTGGACGGGCGACGTCTACAAGCTGGTGACGGTCCTGCGGAAGTACCGCCCCGACCTGGTCGTCCTCGAGATCGACACCGAGCCCACAGGTGTCGCCGTGGTCTTCGGCGCCGATCCGCAGAACACGGTGCTCCAGGACGCCTACGACGACATCCTCAAGGAGTACGTCACCCCGGACCCGCAGCCGGTCCCCGACGAGGTGCTGGTGCGCAAACACGCCGCACGCCCGGAGGCACTGCTGGCGGCCGACTTCTGGCCCGCGCTGGTCCGGGCCCGGAACCTGCGCCGTCCGCGCGCCGGCTTCGAGCGGCTGCGCGGGCAGATCGCGGCCCTGGGCGGCTGACGGCCAGGACGGCCGGCAGGACACGGACGAGGGGCCTCGCGGAAGATCCGCGAGGCCCCTCGGCGTACCGGTCTCAGGCGCGCAGCTGCGCCAGATAGGCCTGGCACGCCTCGTAGGACGGCAGCAGGCCCTCGGCCTCGGCGACGGCCAGGGACGGCGCCGCGGCGTCCTTCTCGGACAGCACCGGGGTCAGGTCCGCCGGCCACTCGATGCCCAGCTCCGGGTCGAGCGGGTGGATGCCGTGCTCGCGCTGCGGGGCGTACCCCTCCGAGCACAGGTACACCACGGTGGCGTCGTCGGTCAGCGCCATGAAGGCGTGCCCGAGCCCCTCGGAGAGGTAGACCGAGTGGTGGTCCACGTCGTCCAGCCGTACGGCCTCCCACTGCTTGTACGTGGGTGAGCCGGTACGGATGTCGACGATGACGTCCAGCACGGCGCCCCGCACGCACTTGACGTACTTGGCCTGGCTGGGCGGCACGTCGGCGAAGTGGATGCCGCGCAGGGTGCCACGGCTGGAGACCGAGCAGTTCGCCTGCGCCAGGTTCAGCCGATGGCCCGTGGCCTCCGCGAAGTCCGCTCCCTTGAACCACTCGTGGAAGCTCCCGCGGGCGTCCGGAAAGACCTTCGGTTCGTGGATCCAGGCGCCGGCGATGCCGAGCTCCCGCATGTCGATCACATCCTTGTCGTGGTGCGTGTCCGTGGTGGTCCGGCGGATCAGCCGGTCAGCTTCGCCGCCAGGCCGCGCAGCTTCTTGCGGGCCGGTGCGGGCAGCCTGCGCACGACCGGACCGCCGACGGCACGCAGCCGCCGCCGCAGGGCCGTCTTGCGGCGCTTGGCCAGCGTCGTGCGCACCAGCTCCGCGTCCACCACGGGCAGGGTGTCGTCGAGCCGCAGCCGCCCGTTGCCGCGGACCGTCACGGTGCCCAGCGGCAGGGCCGGGGCCTTCTCGCCGTCCAGCCGGGCCGCCAGGCTCCAGCGCCCGGCGGGCACCGACTTCGCGCGCGCGGGAACGGCGATGTGGGCGCGGCCGGCCACGTTGCGGATCTCGGCGGACACCACGTGCGTACCGCCGCCGTCCCCGGAGCTGAGCACCAGCTCGGTCCTGGCCGACGCGGTCTTCGGGCGGGTGAACACGTCCAGCCGCAGCTCCGGACGGTTGCCCGGCATCCGCAGCACGGGGCGGTCCTCCAGGTACGGCGCCAGCTTCTTGCTGCGGCGGGCGACGTCCAGGGTGAGGTTGCCGTGCGGGTCGGTGAAGTACGGGATGACCGGGCGGGCGGGGGAGCCGAGCAGCGCGGGGCGCAGCTCCGTCTCCACACCGGCGACGCGGTCGGAGCCGAGCCGGGCCTTGCGGACCAGACCGAGGCCCCGGACGCTCACCCAGATGTCCCAGAAGCCCTTGGAGACCGGGCCGCGGCCCTTCACGCCCTGGGGGCTGACCACACCGCCGCCGCGCAGGACGACCTCGCAGGCGCCGTCGCCGAGGTCCTCGACGTGCGAGGTGAACTCGGCCGCGCACGGCCACTCCACGGCCGTCTCGCGGTTGCGCAGCGACATCTCGGCCCTGAACTGGTCCATCTCGTCCGTGACGTCGACCAGCTCGCCGTCCTCCAGCACGTCCTGGACCAGCTCCGGGTGCAGGTAGAAGCGGCCGTCGCGGCGCAGCAGGCGGACCGGTTCGGCGTTCTCGCCGTGCACCAGCCGGGCGCTGAGGGTGACGGCCAGCTTGCCGTCGGGCCGCCACTCGGCCGTCTCCAGCCGGGTCGCGCCCTTGACGGAGCTCCCGAAGCGGGCGAACCGCACCAGGGCGTCGCCGTCCCCGCGGCCCAGCAGCGTCGAGCGGACGCGGGTGAGGCCGCCGAGCCCGTCGCGCACGCCCTCGCCCATGTATTCCTCGGCCAGCGGCCGCACGGCCTCCAGCATCTCGCCGAGGTAGGCCTCGTCGTACTTGAGGACGCTGGGCTCGCTGAGCCGGCCGAGCATCTCCACCCGGTAGAAACGGCGCAGCAGCAGGTCGCGGAACTCACCGGGCTCGGTGTTCGCCATGACGACGTCGAGCACCTCACGGAGGTTCCCGTAGTAACCCGACGGGACGATGCGCGCGGAACCCGCGTTCTGGCCGTCGTCGCGCCTCGAGTAGTAGTAGCAGGTGTAGCTGCCGAGGATGGAGACAACCTTGGCGGGGAAGTACGCCTCCATCATGTACAGCTGGTCCTCCAGGCGCCGCTTGCCCTCGGGATAGGCGATCTTGTTCTCGCGCAGGAACTCCGTGCGGAACATCTTGTGCGGCGTGAGGCTGTCGTACAGCGGCGCGTCGTGGATGGTGCACTTCTCGCGGTCCGCCTTGAAGACGCCGTGCGGGACGCCCCGGAAGTTGCTGGCCACCTTGCCGATGACGATGTCGGAACCGTTGCGGTGCCCCATCTCGTACAGCCGGCGCAGAGCGTCGGAGGCGAGGTAGTCGTCCTGGTCGACGAACTGGACGTACTCGCCCCTCGCCTCGCCCACGCCGATGTTCCTGGGCTTGCCCGGCCAGCCGGAGTTCGGTATGTGGATCACCCGGAAATGCGGGTGCTTCTCGGCGAGCGCGTCCAGCTCCGCGGGGCTGTCGTCGGTGGAACCGTCGTCGACGAACAGGACCTCGAACTCGTCCGCGGGAAGCGTCTGCCTCAACAGGGAGTCGATGCAGGGCTGGATGTACTTACCCGGGTTGTACACCGGGATGATGACGCTCACCTTGATCGACATCTCTGTTACCTGGCTCCAGTTTTGGGATGCAGACTGCGACATTTATGGTCCGTGTACAGCCGGTGACCAACTGATGCACGAGTGGAGGTCACAGGGTAACCGCAGCCGCTTCCCAGCAGCGACCGGGTCGGCGCGGGCGTCGGCCACGCCGACCGCCACGGGCCCGGTTTGACCGTCTCCGTGCGGCCCCGTAACCTTGACCGTCGGCGTGTCCATGGATATGAGGACGTGCCACATCCCCGTAAACCTCTTCCTCCGGAGCGCACCCTGTTCCGGAGAGGCCGCCCGCGTTCGCCGGACGGCTGGACTGCGGGGGTGCCGTTCCCGAGCGAGAGAGTGAGATCCGCGTGTACGCCATCGTGCGCAGCGGTGGCCGCCAGCACAAGGTTGCTGTCGGTGACATCGTCGAGGTTGACAAGATTTCCACCGCCAAGGTTGGCGACACGGTCGAGCTCTCGACCCTGCTCGTTGTCGACGGCGACACTGTGACCAGCGACCCGTGGGTCCTGGCCGGCATCAAGGTCCAGGCCGAGGTCGTGGACCACCACAAGGGCGTCAAGATCGACATCCTTCGCTACAAGAACAAGACCGGCTACCGCCGTCGTCAGGGCCACCGCCAGCAGTACACGGCGATCAAGGTCACTGAGATCCCCGCGGCTGCGAAGTAAGGGACTGAGGAGAGATGGCACACAAGAAGGGCGCATCGTCCACCCGTAACGGTCGTGACTCCAACGCTCAGCGCCTCGGCGTGAAGCGCTTCGGCGGTCAGGTCGTCAACGCGGGCGAGATCCTGGTCCGTCAGCGCGGCACCCACTTCCACCCGGGTGCGGGCGTCGGCCGCGGCGGCGACGACACGCTGTTCGCGCTGCAGCCCGGTGCGGTGGAGTTCGGCACCCACCGTGGCCGCAAGGTCGTGAACATCGTTCCGGTCGCCTGAGCTTGATCTAGGTCCCTGACCCAGGGCTCAGACCGAACGTTTCGCGAGGCGGACCTCACTTCCCGATCGGGAAGGCGGGTCCGCCTTTCGCGTGTTGACATTGGTATTACCCCGCAATAACTGGAGGCACAGCACCATGACCACCTTCGTGGACCGCGTCGAGCTGCACATCGCCGCGGGTAACGGAGGCCACGGCTGCGCCTCCGTGCACCGGGAGAAGTTCAAGCCGCTCGGCGGCCCGGACGGCGGCAACGGCGGTCGCGGCGGCGACGTCACCCTGACCGTCGACCAGTCGGTGACGACCCTCCTCGAGTACCACCACTCCCCGCACCGCAAGGCCACCAACGGCAAGCCCGGCGAGGGCGGCAACCGGGCAGGCAAGGACGGCCAGGACCTCGTCCTGCCGGTGCCCGACGGCACCGTGGTGCTGGACAAGGCCGGCAACGTCCTCGCCGACCTCGTCGGCCACGGCACCTCCTACGTCGCCGCCCAGGGCGGCCGCGGCGGCCTCGGCAACGCGGCCCTCGCCAGCGCCCGCCGCAAGGCCCCCGGCTTCGCCCTGCTCGGCGAGCCCGGCGACATCGACGACATCGTCCTCGAGCTGAAGACCGTCGCCGACGTGGCGCTGGTCGGCTACCCGAGCGCCGGCAAGTCCTCGCTGATCTCCGTGCTGTCCGCCGCCAAGCCGAAGATCGCCGACTACCCGTTCACCACCCTGGTGCCCAACCTCGGCGTGGTGACCGCCGGTTCCACCGTCTACACCATCGCCGACGTGCCCGGCCTCATCCCCGGTGCCAGCCAGGGCCGCGGCCTCGGCCTGGAGTTCCTGCGCCACGTCGAGCGGTGCAGCGTCCTCGTCCACGTCCTCGACACCGCGACCCTGGAGTCCGAGCGCGACCCCGTCTCCGACCTCGACGTCATCGAGGAGGAGCTCAAGCAGTACGGCGGCCTCGGCGACCGGCCCCGCATCGTCGTCCTCAACAAGATCGACGTGCCCGACGGCAAGGACCTCGCCGAAATGGTCCGCCCCGACCTGGAGGCCCGCGGCTACCGCGTCTTCGAGGTGTCCGCCGTCGCCCACCTGGGCCTGCGCGAGCTGACGTTCGCACTCGGCGACCTCGTCGCCAAGGCCCGCGCCGCCAAGCCGAAGGAGGAGGCGACCCGGATCGTCATCCGTCCCAAGGCCGTCGACGACGCCGGTTTCAGCGTCACCCAGGAGGACGACGGCCTCTTCCGGGTGCGCGGCGAGAAGCCCGAACGCTGGGTCCGCCAGACCGACTTCAACAACGACGAAGCCGTCGGCTACCTCGCCGACCGTCTCAACCGCCTCGGCGTGGAAGAGCAGTTGATGAAGGCGGGCGCCCGGGCCGGCGACGGCGTCGCCATCGGCCCCGAGGACAACGCCGTGGTCTTCGACTGGGAGCCGACCATGATGTCCGGCGCCGAGATGCTCGGCCGCCGCGGCGAGGACCACCGCTTCGAGGAGCAGCGCCCCGCCGTGCAGCGCCGCCGCGACCGGCAGGCGGAACGCGACGAGTCCCTGCGGGAGTACGGCGACTTCGACCCGTTCGAGTAGTCGAGCAGCACCACCGGCCTCCCCGTTCCCCGGGATCACCGGCCGACCTGCCTCCACCCGTTGCGGCCGGGACCCGCTCCCGGCCGCAACGGGTTTTCCGCTGCCGGGGCGGACGAAACGCCGGCGCCGCGCGGTCGGCGCCGGCCGCGTCACCGTCGGCGTGGTCGACGAACGGGACCGCGACGGCCTGATGCGTACCTTCGAAGCCCTCCTCGGGCTTCCCGCGCATCTTCTCCAGCCCGTCCCGGACACGGCGAACCGCTCCCTCACCTCACCGAGACCGAAATGCTGCGAAAGCTCAACGTGGAATTCCGCGGCAACGGACTCCTCGACGAGCTGTATTCCAAGCTCGTCCGCAACGGCGCCGTCATGCATATGAAGAACTCGTGCAGCCCCACCGCCGCCGACGTGAAGATCTCCACCCCCGCCCGGGCCGTCGAGGCCGCCGGCCGTATCGGCGCCGAGATGGCGGAACGCATCACCGCTACGGGCGTCCGCGCCGTCGGCGACCCGGCCCTGCTCTCGGCCCTGCCCGCCATCCCCGCTCAGCCGGGACCGCCCGCCGCCGAGGCCCGCATCCCCCCCGAGGTCGCCGCCAGGCCCTCTACGGCGCGCGCCGCGGCGGCCTCGGCCCCGGTGCGCCACGCCGCGGCGGCGAAGTCCCGCACCGTGCACCAGACGTCGTCGAAGGAGCTGGTTCGAGTCCTGGGGCACCGATGTATGAAGAAGCTGCGACGACGGTGAGGTGCCGGGAGAGCGTGCCGTGGGGACGGCTTAGTGCCGCTAAGTCGTCCCCGCGGCACGGCGTAGCACTGCTGACACGTGCATCGGGTCACGCACCGCAATCGAAATACCCTGTGCAGTTACTCACAGCGAATTCACGGAACTTTTCCGGGGGCCCTACGGGCGGCACCCATCACCAGCCACGCAAGGTGAATGAAAGGTTGCGGGCACATATGCGGTGGACGGCGCTCACCTTGCACAGCGGTTACCGGAAGTGGGACCATTTCCAGGTTCCCTGATGCCCCAAGGTAGGTCACCTGTGTCCCAGCACATAGCCAAGCCCCGAACCACCGCAGTGATCCTGGCCGGTGGCACCGGTCAGCGGGTGGGTCTGTCGATCCCCAAGCAGCTGCTGAAGATCGCCGGCAAGGCCGTCATCGAGCACACCCTGGCCACCTTCGACAAGGCCGACTCGATCGACGACATCATCGTGCTGATGGCACCGGGCTACGTCGCGGACGTCGAGAAGATCGTCGCCAAGGCCGGGTTCACGAAGGTCAAGAAGATCATCGAGGGCGGCAACACGCGGAACGAGACCACCGAGCGCGCCATCGAGGCACTCGGCGAAGGCCTGGCCGAGGGCGAGGACCTCAACGTCCTCTTCCATGACGCCGTACGCCCCCTGCTGTCGCGGCGCGTCATCGACGACTGCGTGACCGCGCTGGAGCGCTACCAGGCCGTCGACGTCGCCATCCCGTCCGCGGACACCATCATCGTCACGCGGACCCACGGCGGGGACGGCGAGTTCATCACCGAGATCCCGGACCGCTCCCGGCTGCGCCGCGGCCAGACCCCGCAGGCGTTCAAGCTGTCCACGATCAAGAGGGCCTACGAGGTCGCCGCCGGCGACCCCAACTTCCAGGCCACCGACGACTGCTCCGTCGTCCTCAAGTACCTGCCGGACGTGCCGATCCACGTCGTCGCCGGCGACGAGTACAACATGAAGGTCACCCAGCCCGTCGACGTCTTCATCGCCGACAAGCTCTTCCAGCTCGCCTCCACCGCCGCCCCCGAGCAGAAGGGCGAGGACGCCTACCGCGAACTCCTCACCGGCAAGACCGTGGTGATCTTCGGCGGCTCGTACGGCATCGGCAAGGACATCGCCGAGCTCGCCGAGTCCTACGGCGCGAGCGTCTACGCGCTCGGCCGCTCCACCACCGGCACCCACGTGGAGAACCCGGAGGAGGTCGACGACGCGCTCTCCAAGGCGTACGCCGAGACCGGGCGCATCGACTACGTCGTCAACACCGCGGGCGTGCTGCGCATCGGCAAGCTCGCCGAGACCGACAACGCCACCATCGAGGAGGCGCTGAAGGTCAACTACCTGGCCCCGGTGCAGATCGCCCGCTCCAGCTACAAGTACCTCGCCGAGACTCAGGGCCAGCTGCTGCTCTACACCTCCAGCAGCTACACCCGCGGCCGCGCCGAGTACAGCCTCTACTCCTCGACCAAGGCCGCCATGGTGAACCTGACCCAGGCCCTGTCCGACGAGTGGGCCGGCGACGGCGTCCGCGTCAACTGCATCAACCCCGAGCGCACCGCCACCCCGATGCGCACCAAGGCCTTCGGCCAGGAGCCGACGGGCTCGCTGCTCTCCTCCGAGGCCGTCGCCCGCACCTCCCTCGACGTGCTGCTCTCCGAACTCACCGGTCATGTCATCGACGTCCGCCAGCAGGACCCGACGGCGGCCGCCGGCCAGGCCTCCGGCTTCGAGCAGGCCCTGGCCAGTGTCCTGGACCGACAGGACGGCGTGGCATAATCGACAGCCATTAGTCATCTGTAATTCAGGCCTCTGTGGTTGCGCGTTCGCGGAGCAATCGCAGGGGCCTGAACCCGTAGAACCCGGATCGACCACCTCCCAGATTGTCCGCAAGGTCAAATTCAGGCCTTTTTGTCAGCAAAAGGTTCTCCGTGATATCCACCGCTATTCGCGTCGCCCGAGTGGGCAGCGCCGCCGAGCTGGCCGCGGCGGCACTCATGATGCTGGGCTTCCCGGTCCTCATGGTCGCCGCGCTCGTCCCGAGCGTCTACGCCTTCGCGGCCGCGGCCGCCGTCACGTACCTGGCGGACCACTACCTGCACCGCAAGGGCAGCTACCTCGTCAACCGCCTGAGCAAGGTCCGGGCCGGTCTGTCGATCCGCTTCCTGATCCGGCAGCTGCTGCTCATCCTGCTGCTGGCCAGGATGAACCTCTCCAACGGCCTGGTGTTCTACGGCGCGATCGCGTGCTTCATCGCCTTCTACGGCCTGCAGGCCCCGCACGGCGCACTGGTCACCCTGATCCGCAACCGCCGCCGGATGCCGGTCGCCACCCGCAACGTCGACCTGAAGTCCCGCATCCGCATCCCCGACGCCCCGCCGCGCGCCCTGCTCGAGCGCTCCGCCGAGAAGATGCTCCACCTCGACCTCGCGGCCGTCGTCGGCCTGCTGGTCTCGGCGGCGACGGACAGCAGGACCGCCGGATTCGTCGGCATCGGCATCACCCTCGCCCTCGGCTGCCTGTACGTACTGGTCCTGATGCCGTACGTGCGCGGCCGCAAGACCCCGCCGGACGCCGACACCGTGCTGGCGGCCGTCGACGACTGGCTGGCCGACTACCGGCCCGGGACCGTGCTGTACTTCTCCGGCTCCAAGGACTCCGCCTACCAGGTCAACATGTGGCTGGAGACCATGGAACAGCTGGAGTCCCGCCCGCTGATCCTGCTGCGCGAACGCGTCATCCTGCAGAGCCTCGCGCCGACCACCGTCCCCGTCATCTGCGTGCCCGGCGGTGTGCACCTGATGAACATGGACCTCTCCACCGTCCGCGTCGCCCTCTACGCGGCCAACGTCGGCAAGAACATCCACCTGCTGCGCGTCCCCACCATGAAGCACGTCTTCATCGGCCACGGCGACAGCGACAAGCTGGCCAGCGTCAACCCGTTCAGCAAGGCGTACGACGAGGTGTGGACCGCCGGCCGCGCGGGCCGCGACCGCTACGCCATCGCCGACGTCGGCGTCCGCGACGACGACATCGTCGAGGTCGGCCGCCCCCAGCTGGCCCCCATCCAGAGCCGGCGCGGCGTCCCCGAAGGCCGTATCCCCACCGTGCTCTACGCGCCCACCTGGGAGGGCTGGGACGACAACCCCGGCAACACCTCGCTCGTGCTCGCCGGCGAGAACATCGTGAAGAAGCTGGTCAAGGCCGACCCGCCGGTCCGCGTCCTCTACAAGCCGCACCCCTTCACCGGCACCGTCAGCGCCGAGGCCGGAGCCGCCCACCGGCGCGTCACCGCCCTCGTCCAGAAGGCCGCCACCGCCCGCGCGGCCGACGCCCGCTTCACCGCCGACCCGGCCGCCCAGGCGGCGGCACAGGAGGAACTGGCCCGCATCGAGACCCGCCTGGCCGAACTCGCCGGTACCGGCGACGACAAGCGCGACGAGGCCGAGGCCAGCCGGGACGACGTCGTCGACCTGAAGAAGCACGAGGAGATCGCCCGGCTGCGCACCGCCTGGAACGACTTCTACTGGCAGGCCCTGCCGCCGTACCAGCACGCCGTCATCACGGGCCCCGAACCCCGCCTGTACGACTGCTTCAACGTCTCCGACGCGATGGTCTCCGACATCTCCAGCGTGGTCTCCGACTTCATCGCGAGCGGCAAGCCGTACGCCGTCACCGACTCGGCCGGCGTCGGGGCGGAGGAGTTCAAGCGGGCCAACACCGCCGTGCGTGCCGCCGTGATCCTCTCCAACAGCGCCAAGGAACTCGGCGGCCTGCTGGACGCCGTACGGGACCCGTCGGCCGATCCGCTGGCCGCGGACCGGGACGAACTCAAGCACTACCTGCTCGGCCCGGACGAGCCGACCTCCATCGAGCAGTTCAACGGCGCGGTGGCCGCGCTCGCCCGCAAGGCCGAGGCCCGCAACCTGGGCCAGGAGGCCCGGATCGCGGCCGGCGGCCCCGAGGCGGCCGAGCTCGCCGAGGCGCTGCCCGGTGGGAAGCCGCAGACGACCCCTGGCGAGGCGGGGGGCGCGACCGCCGGCTGATCACCGCGAGGACACCGCATGGGCTGGGTCCCGGGGACTTCTCCCCGGGACCCAGCCCGTGCGCCACTGGCTGGTCGTCGTGCTCGCTCTTCTTCTCGCGCCGCGTTCTCTTACCGTTGCTTAGGAATGCGCGATTTTGTTCTTACCCATGCTTCGCCGTTCCTGTTGAGCGGCTCTTACCGCACGTCCGTACTGTTCGATGTAAGCCGCTGTACACCACCCGGCAGCCCGTTCATCATGTGAACTGGGCCACTGAGCGCGCCCTCCTGGGCAACCTGTTGCGCAGCTCGGTCATCTAAGACGTTGCGACCGAGGTGACGCAGGGGGAACGCACCACTGACTAGGGGGAAAACGTGACCGTCGTTGCGCAGCCTGATGTGACCGTGATCATCGGGGCGTACGAAGCGATGCCGTACCTGGTCGAGTGCCTGGCCTCCGTAGAGCGCCAGACCCTCGACCCGGCCCGCATGGAGGTCATCGCCGTCGACGACGGATCGACCGACGGCACGGGGGAGTACCTGGAGGAGTTCGCCGCGCGCGCCGCCATGGCCGTGACCGTGATACGCCAGGAGAACTCCGGCGGCCCCAGCGGCCCGCGCAACGTCGGCCTCGCCAAGGCCGCCGGCCGCTACGTGTTCTTCCTGGACGCCGACGACCGGCTCGGTGACGAGGCCCTGGAGCGCATGGTCGCCATGGCCGACAGAAACGGCACCGACGTCGTCGTCGGCAAGGTCGAGGGAATCAACCGCAAACCCCCGCAGTCGATGTGGGGCAAGACCCTCGAGCGCACCGACGTCTTCTCCTCCAACATCAAGTTCACCCTCAGCGCCCAGAAACTCTTCCGCCGGGCCCTGCTGGAACGCCACGGCATGCGGTTCGACGAGTCCCTGTGGACCGGCGAGGACGCGCTGTTCACCATGGAGGCCTATCTGCGCGCCGACGGCGTCTCCGTCGTCGCCGACTACCCCTGCTACTACCTCGTCGGCCGCGAGGACGGCAAACACGTCACCAAGAGCGGCGGTTACACCCTCCGCTTCGACTCCGCGCGCGCCCTGATGAAGCTGATCGCCGAGATGGTCCCGGCAGGGCCGCGGCGCGACAGCCTCATGGTCCGGCCGTTCAAGGTCACACTGCTTCCGCAGTTCGGCCCCAAGTTCCTCAAGGACACCGAAGAGGTACGGCAGCACAAGCGGGAACTCGCCGAACCGCTGATGGACGCCCACTGGAACCCCGAGGTGGCCCGCCGCCTCAAGGTCCACGAGCGGCTCCAGCTGCACCTGGTCGCCGTCCGCCGCACCGAGCTCCTCCCGGACGTCATCGAGTTCGTACGGGAGAAGAAGCAGCCCACCGCGGTCCTCGAGGGGCGGGGCACCCGCGTCTACCTCGGGTACCCGCACTTCCGTTCCGCGGCGGCCGGCCTCCCCGACTGGATCTACCTCGCCGAACCCCGCGAGGCCCGCACCGTCGAGGGCTACCGCGAGGAGGCCGCCAACACCCTCCTGCGGCGCGCGCTGCGCAAGCTGCGGCGGTCACTGCCCGCCCGGGACGTGAAGCCCGCGGCCGTCTGACGCAGCCTCTCCGGCGGGCCTATCCGCCCGATCCCAGCGCCCGCCGGATCGGCCTGCCGACCGCCCGCCGGGCCCGTCGGTAGACCGAGCCCGGCAGCTGCGCGGCGGTCGCCTTCGCGGTGCGGGCCCCGGCGCGCGCCAGTTCCCTCTCCAGCCGGGCGTTGTCCAGCGACAGTTCGTCGATACGGCTGTGCAGCCAGCCGAACCGCGAGGTGAGCGAGGCGACGTCCACGTCGTTCCAGGGGCGGATCCCCGCCGGGAACGCCAGTGTCCGCATTCGCTCCTCGAACGCCGCTCCGCCGTCGCCGTGCGTGAAGGTGTTCTCGAGCCCGTTCCGGTCGAGGAACCCGGTGAACCGCTCGAAGCGCTCCCGGTGACCGCCGACCAGCCCGCCGAAATCGGCCTCCGCGTACAGCTTCGCCGGATCCGCCGACTCGGGATCCTTCACCGCCCGGTCCAGCCGTCGGTGCGGAATCCCGAAGTAACGGCAGAGCTCCAGCGTCCGCGAGTCACCGCACAGCACAGTGGCCGGCGTACCGGCCAGCAGCGCCGCGATGTTGCCGTGGATGCGCGATCCGAAGGAGAAGTCGAACGAACGCAGGTCGTCGATCCAGGTGACCGGGTCCACATAGACCCGCACCTTGTCCTCGCGGAACATCGGATGGTCCGGGTGGGTCGGTATCCGGGTCACCGCGGAGTTGGGATCCGACAGGTCGCGCCAGTGCAACTGCCGTGCGTCGCTGATGTTCTGGCCGACGAAACGCAGATTCGGATAGCGCTCGTGGGTGCGCGTGATGATCCGGTCCAGGCCCTGCGTCCGTACGGCACTGTGCGAGCCGTTGATCGCGATCCGTGACTGGGGCGTCAACTCCAGTGCCTTCTTGTGCACCGGGAGCCGCTCGCCGTACATGAACATGGAAGGGCAGCCGATGACCTCGACGTCCTTGAAGCCCATGTCCTTGAGGTACTGCTCGGTGAACTCGCCCCGTACACCGATCGACGCACTGCGCTCCAGCACCGCCGCGCAGAACTCCCGTACGGTCGGCTCCATCCGCTTCAGCCGGTCCGGGTTGTAGTTCACCCCTGTCTGCGCACCGACGCCGAGCACCACCACCGGGATGTCCAGTTTCGAGATCAGTCTGGTCATCCGCTTCAACGCGCTCTCGAAGGACGGCCGGAAGGCGTTGGCGAGCGGCACGACGAAGGCGTCGTACTCCTCGTTGATGCGGGCGGCGGCGGAGACGTCGGAGGGCATACCGTTCGAGACGACCTCGGTTCCCGGCGTCTCGAGGATCTTGTGAGCGGCATCGCTGAAGATCAGGTTGCCCGAGTTGGTGGCGATGACGTCCCGGTGCAGGGCCTCCTCGACGCCGACGACGTCGTAGGGACTCTTTCCCGACCTGAGGAGGATGCGCTTCACGCGATGATCTTTGGATGACACAGACTTCAAATTAACTTTAAGTTCGTTTCGATTTCCAGGGAAAGTCAACACAACCTTTTTGCCGTACGCGACGTGTGAACGAAGCGTCACGCATCGTCCTGCCCGTGGCCGGCCCGCCGTCGGTCCGCGACAGGTCCGTCGCCTGTCCGGAGGCTGGACGGACGGGCCGGGCGCCGGTCCCCTTCGCGTAGATTGCTGCCACGCGCAAAGAAGTGGGGACAGGACGTGGCAAGGGCTAGGCAGGCCGTCGGCGAGGCCCGCAGGATCGTCGTCAAAGTGGGCTCCTCCTCGCTGACCACCGCCTCCGGCGGCCTGGACGCCGACCGTGTCGACGCGCTCGTCGACGTTCTCGCCAAGAGCCGCAGCGGGGGAGAACGGGAGATCGTCCTCGTCTCCTCCGGTGCCATCGCCGCCGGACTCGCCCCACTCGGCCTGCGCCGCCGCCCCCGGGACCTGGCCCGCCAGCAGGCTGCCGCCAGCGTCGGCCAGGGCCTGCTCGTCGCCCGCTACACCGCCTCCTTCGCCCGCTACGCCGTGCGCGTCGGACAGGTCCTGCTCACCTCCGACGACATGAGCCGCCGCGCCCACCACCGCAACGCCTCCCGCACCCTCGACAAGCTGCTCGCGATGGGTGCCTTCCCGATCGTCAACGAGAACGACACCGTCGCCACCGACGAGATCCGCTTCGGCGACAACGACCGCCTCGCCGCTCTCGTCGCCCATCTCGTCCACGCCGACCTGCTGGTCCTCCTCTCCGACGTCGACGGCGTGTACGACGGCGACCCCGGCAGGCCCGGGACGTCGCGGATAGCGGAGGTGAAGGGGCCCGAGGACCTCGCGGGCGTCGAGATCGGCAGCGCGGGCAAGGCGGGCGTCGGCACCGGAGGCATGGTCACCAAGGTGGAGGCCGCCCGGATCGCCGCCGCCGCGGGCATCCCGGTGGTCCTCACGAGCGCCGTGCACGCCGCCGACGCGCTCCTGGGCGGCGACACCGGGACCTACTTCCACCCCACCGGCAAACGGTCCGCAGACCGCCTCCTGTGGCTTCAGCACGCCTCCACCCCGCAGGGCTCGCTCACCCTCGACGACGGCGCCGTCCGCGCGGTCGTCGAGGGCCGAAAGTCACTGCTGCCGGCCGGGATCGCCGCGGTGCAGGGCGAGTTCAGCGCCGGCGACCCGGTCGAACTGCGCGACACCGCGGGCCGCGCGGTCGCCCGCGGACTGGTCAGTTTCGACGCCAAGGAGATCCCGCAGCTGCTCGGGCGTTCGACCAGGGAGCTGGCACGCGAGCTGGGCCGGGCGTACGAACGCGAGGTCGTACACAGGGACGACCTGGTGATCCTGCACCCGTAAAACGGGACGTCACGGCGGACCCCGGTGGGGGACGTTCCGTAAAACCGCCACACGAACCCTTGCGGCCTGCTCAACTTTGTCTCAGGACCACGTTCCGCACGAGCAGAGCTGAAGGAGGCCGTCGTGAGACGAGTGCGCCCTGGGGCTGCGGCCTCCCGCGGTGCTCTGACGAGCGTCGCGGCCGGGGACACCTACGAGGAGCCGAAGGACCTGCCGCGCCTGTGGCACGTCACCCTCAGCGTCTGCGGTGCCGAGGTCCCGCTGCCGGAGTTGCGCCGCGGGCTCGAACAGCTGGCCCACGACCACCCCTTCCTCCTCACCAGCCGCTACGCCTGCGACCACGCCGAGATCCGCTACTGGGAAGAGGCCCGCGACCTCCACGACGCCGCCGCCGTCGCCCTGCGCCTGTGGGGCGAGCACCGCCAGACCGCCGGCCTGCCCGCCTGGGAGATCGTCGGCCTCGAGGTCGTCGACCGCGCCACCTACCACCAGCGCGTCGCCGAGGGCTACGGCCCGCCGCCCGCGACACCGGTCGGCATCCACCCCTTCTGACGCCTCTGACTCCCTGCCCCCTCCCTGCGCGGCCTTTGCCGAGGGCCGGTATTCACCCGTTTTGATCCACGTCTCGCGGTGTGGGATGACGCGTGGACGGCCCGCCGGGGCGCACTACCCTTCCCTCATGACCACGCTCTCGCCGTACGACGCCATGTCCCCGGTCACCCAGGCCGCCTACCGTGCCAAGGCTGCCGCCGCCGACCTCGCGCCGCTCCCGCGGGCCGTGAAGGACGACGCGCTGCTCGCCGTCGCGGATGCCCTGGAGGTCCGTACCAGCGAGATCGTCGAGGCCAACGCCAAGGACATCGCCAAGGCACGCGAGAACGGCACCAGCGAGGCGATCGTCGACCGTCTGACCCTCACCCCGGAGCGGGTCCGCGCCATCGCCTCCGACGTGCGCGACGTGGCGAAGCTGCCCGACCCGGTCGGCGAGGTCGTCCGCGGCTCCACCCTGCCCAACGGCATCGACCTGCGCCAGGTCCGCGTCCCGCTCGGCGTCGTCGGCATCATCTACGAGGCCCGCCCGAACGTCACCGTCGACGCCGCCGCCCTCTGCCTGAAGTCCGGCAACGCCGTCCTGCTGCGCGGTTCCGCCTCCGCCCACGCGTCCAACACCGCCCTCGTCCGCGTCCTGCGCGACGCCGTCGGCGGCGCCGGGCTGCCCGCCGACGCCGTCCAGCTGGTGCCCGGCGAGGGCCGCGAATCCGTCCACGAGCTGATGCGCGCCCGCGGCCTCGTCGACGTCCTCATCCCGCGCGGCGGCGCCTCCCTCATCCAGACCGTCGTCATGGAGTCCAAGGTCCCGGTCATCGAGACCGGCACCGGCAACTGCCACGTCTACGTCGACGCCCACGCCGACATCGACATGGCCATCGACATCCTGATCAACTCCAAGGCGCAGCGGGTCAGCGTCTGCAACGCCGCCGAGACCCTCCTCGTCCACCAGGACATCGCCGCCGAGTTCCTGCCGCGCGCCCTGGACGCCCTCGCCGAGGCCGGCGTCACCGTGCACGGCGACGAACGCGTCCTCGCCCACGCCAAGGACTCCAAGGCGACCGTCGTCGAGGCGGTCCCGGAGGACTGGGAGACCGAGTACCTGTCGTACGACATCGCCGCCGCCGTCGTCGACTCCCTCGACCGGGCCGTCGAGCACATCCGGCTGTGGACCTCCGGGCACACCGAGGCCATCGTCACCACCTCGCAGCAGGCCGCCCGGCGCTTCACCCAGCTGGTCGACTCGACCACGGTCGCCGTGAACGCCTCCACCCGTTTCACCGACGGCGGCCAGTTCGGCTTCGGCGCCGAGATCGGCATCTCCACCCAGAAACTGCACGCCCGCGGCCCCATGGGCCTGCCCGAGCTGACCAGCACCAAGTACATCGTCACCGGCGACGGCCACATCCGCCGCTGACACCCGTACGGCCCAGCCGCGCACTCCGTACGGCGTGCGGGCGCGCGGCGGGGCGTACGCGACCCCGGGCGAGCGTGAGAGGCGTCTCACCGGGCCCATGAATTTCCATACCGTCTGCCCAAATTGACCCCCCAGGTCTACTCTGGATCCGTGCCGGAGGACGTGGGGGGCACGCCGTTCCCTGACGGCTGGGAGCCCGACGACGACCATGACCACGGGATGTCGGACGAAGAGTTCGACTCCGTGGTCTTCGACGAGGCCTTCGTGAAGGCGGCCGTGGTCCACGAACCGACCGCCGTCGAACGCCTCCTTGCCGCAGCCCAGGCCAGAGCCGAGGCCTCCGAGGCCGAGGCGCGCCGCGCCCACGCCAGAGGCGAGCGCTACGAGGACGGCTACGGCCCCGACGGCGCCGAGTTCGGGCACTCCGGCGAACTCGACGACCTGGACGACGGCGACGTGATCGAGGACCGGTACGGCACCGCCGGGACGTACGGCAAGCACGTCCGCTGGCACCGTCCGGTCGCCTGGGTGCTCGCCCTGGTCATGGGCATCGGGATGGTCGCGCTCGCCTTCGCCGCGGTCTACCGCAGCGCCTCCTCGGGCGGCAGCCGCGACCAGGTCCCCAGGCCACCCTCCACCGGCCAGGAACAGGGCACCGCGGCGGCACCCTCGGTGTCCGCCGACTACTCCCAGTCCGCCAAGCCGGCGGTCTCCGTGGTCCCGCGCACCCCCTGAGCGGTTGCGGCCGCCCTGGTGGCAGTCCTGGTGAGAACCTGTCAGAAGTTGTCATGTAGCAGGGCGTTTACCTGAGGCTCCCGAGACCTACTCTGAAAGTATGGGCGGGCCAGGAGACCCACCTGAGGGGACACCCGAGGGCGGCCCCGTGGGTGGTGAGGACGAGTACCGATCCGTCGTCTTCGACGAATCGTTCGTCCGCGCTGCCCGCCTCCAGGAGTCCTCCGCACGCGAACGCATGACCGATCACGCGCCTGCCGTGCGCCGCCGCCCGCCGCTGCGCCGGGGCTTCACCCGGCAGGCCCTGATCCTCGTCGTGCTGATCCTCGTCGCCTTCGGCACCGCGATCTACATGGGTGTCCGCCACCCCTACGGCACCGACGAGGCCCAGCAGCCCGTCGAACCTCTGCGGATGACCGTCATCCCGCTCTCCCCGCAGGCCAGGGTGCCCGGTGCCGCCGACGCCGAGACGCTGTTCGCGCACAGCCCGGCCGCGCAGTACGAGGTCGGCGCCGAGGGGATACCACTGCCGGCCGCCCGGAGCACCGCGCACTTCTCCGACAGCCAGGTCGTGACCGCCCTGACCGCGGCCAAGGACTACCTGGTCCGCTCCTCGCTCTACCCCGAGGTCCTCGACAGCAGCGAGGTGCGGCCCGCGCGGGCGCTGCTCGACCCCGGCCAGCTCGACCAGTTCGACCAGAGCGTCGACCACCCCGCGGCGGACGGCCGGCACGCCGCCACCGGATGGCTGGTCCGCTTCGACCCCACCCGCGCCGAACTCGCCGACCCCAGGATCCGCGTCCAGGGCAACCTGACGGCCGCGGAGACCGACCCGGCCACCCTGGAGGTCACCGCCGACCACACCTTCGTCTACGCGCTGCGGCCCACCGGCGCCCCGTCCGGCGCCCAGGCCTCCCTGTTCACCGTGCGCCGCCAGCTGACCTTCCGCTTCGACCGCGACGACCTGCGCCTGCACCAGGCCCAGCTGGTTGTCTCCTACGTCCAGGCGGGCCCCCTGTCCTGCGCCGAGGACGCCGCCGACCACCTGCACCCCCTGCTGGCCGGCCAGACGGCCAGGGCGGGCGGTCCCGCGGGCACGAACCCGTACGCCACGGACAGCGCCACCGCCCTGTGCGGGACGCTCTCCACCGCGGCCGAACCCAAGGTCTGACCAGCCCCCGTCCGACGGGGGCGGTCAGCCACGGCTCTACGCCTCGCCGCCCTCCGGCTCCGGGGGAGTGTCCCGAGGCGGCGTGTCCTTCGACGGGGGCGCGCTCGTGAACCCGTCGAAGCCGCGCTTCACCCGGCCGCCCAGGTTTCCCGCCCCGCCCGCGAAGTCCGAGACCAGCTTCATCAGCGGGTCCTTGGAGCTCTTCACATCACTGGCGTAGCTCGCCGCGGACTCCTTGAACGAGTCGCCGACCGAGGTGTCCTTGTCCTCGGTCCGCCGCGGGTAGTGACCGTCCATGATCCGCTGGTAGTCACGGGAGGCGGCCCACTTCTTCAGCTCGGCCGCGCGGACCGTGGTGAACGGGTGCGAGCGCGGCAGCACGTTCAGGATCTTCAGGACCGAGTCGCGCAGGTCGCCGCCCGCCTCGTACTCCTCGGCCTGCTGCAGGAACGCGTCCACGTTCATCTCGTGCAGGTGGTTGCCGCCCGCGATCTTCATCAGGCCGCGCATCGAGGCCCGCAGGTCCTGGCCGACCAGCAGTCCGGCCCGGTCGGCGGACAGCTCCGACTTGCGGAACCACTCCCGCAGGGCCGTCACGATCGCCAGGATCGCCAGGTTGCCCAGCGGGATCCAGGCGACCTTGAGCGCGAGGCTGGTCAGGAACAGCAGGATCGTGCGGTACACCGAGTGCCCGGACAGCGCGTGTCCCACCTCATGGCCGACGACCGCCCGCATCTCCTCCTCGTCGAGGAGTTCCACCAGACCCGTGGTCACCACGATGATCGGCTCGTCCAGTCCGATGCACATCGCGTTCGGCTGCGGATCCTGCGTCACGTACATCGGCGGGACCTTCTCCAGGTCCAGGATGTAACAGGCGTCCCGCAACATGTCGTTCAGATGCGTGAACTGCTGGTCGGACACCCGGACCGAGTCGGACAGGAACAGCAGCCTCAGGCTCCGCTCCGGAAGCAGCCCGCTGAGCGCCTTGAAGACCGCGTCGAAACCGCTCAGCTTCCGCAGCGCCACCAGCGCGGAACGGTCCGCCGGATGCTCGTACGCACGCGAGGAGATCCCCGGGAACCGCCTGCGCTGCCTGCTCGGCACGCGCTCGTGCCCGTTCTGCTCGTGGCCGTCGTCGGACATGTCGCCCCCATGTGCGTGAGTGTCTGCCGTGCCCCCGGAGCAGGGCCCAGCCTAGGCGGATATACCGTGGTCGGGCAGTACAGCCGAAGGAGTCCTCATGGAGCACCACCCCCCGGCCGCCTGGCTCGCCCAGGCCGCGAGCGCCGCCCAGCGACAGGGCTCGGGCGATCTGCTCCGGGTCGTCATCGTCGTCATGTTCGTCGGCTGCGCACTGACCGCCTGGTTCCTGTTGCGCGGGTACAAACACAAGGACGACTGAGCCGCAGGGATCGTTCCCCGATGGAGGAGTCGGCGTGATCGCCGCCGGGGTGCCCGCATACGATGAGCCGACATCTTTATCCCGTCCACACGCGATAGGTCCTGCCGCAGATGATGAATCTCCACAGCGCCGCTGCCCAGTTGGTCACCCTCGCCGCAGAGGGCGAGGAGCACGGCGGCAACCACAACAGCCTGAACCCGGCCGTCACCGGCGGCAGCGCCCTCGTCATCCTGCTGCTCCTGCTGTGGATCACCACCCGCTTCAACCGCGACCGCTGAGCCGGAACCGAACCCGGCACCGCTCCTCCGGGCGGGGCCCACGGGCCGGGCCGGTAGGGTCTGCACGCATGGGAGAGCAGGACATGCCTACCGGTCCGGCAGCTGACGAGGCCGACGACATGGCGACACGGCCGCGGTACACGCCGGCGGGCCCCGCGCACACCGGCAAACGCCGCCTCGGTGTCATGGGCGGAACGTTCGACCCGATCCACCACGGGCACCTCGTGGCGGCCAGCGAGGTCGCCGCCCAGTTCCACCTCGACGAGGTGGTGTTCGTGCCCACCGGGCAGCCCTGGCAGAAGACCTCCCGCGCCGTGTCACCGGCCGAGGACCGCTACCTGATGACCGTCATCGCGACCGCGGAGAACCCGCAGTTCTCCGTCAGCCGGATCGACATCGACCGCGGCGGCCCCACCTACACCGTGGACACCCTGCGCGACCTGCGCGCCCTCAACCCCGACACCGACCTGTTCTTCATCACCGGAGCCGACGCGCTCGGGCAGATCCTCACCTGGCGGGACTCGGAGGAACTCTTCTCCCTGGCCCACTTCATCGGCTGCACCCGGCCCGGCCATCATCTGACCGACCGCGGTCTTCCGGAGGGCGGCGTCTCGCTGGTGGAGGTTCCCGCGCTCGCCATCTCCTCCACAGACTGCCGTGCGAGAGTCGCCAAGAGCGACCCCATCTGGTACATGGTGCCGGACGGAGTCGTGCGCTACATCGACAAGCGCGAGCTGTACCGCGGCGAGTGAGCCGAGAGGGGCACCGGTGAACGACCGATACGACGCGGGCTACGGAAGCGACCAGTACGTACTCGTCGGCTACGACGAGTACGGGCAGCCGGTGTACCGCCAGATCCCCGCGCAACAGCAGCAGACGTACGACCCGTACGCAGGCCAGGGGCAGGGGCAGGGGCAGGGCTACGGCTACGACCCGTACGCGGGCGGCGGGCAGCAGGCCGCACCGTCGTACGACACCGGGCAGCAGGCCCCCGTGCACGACACCGGCCGGCAGCCGGTCATGCCCGCCTACGACCCGTACGGCACCGGCGGCCATGCCGCCCACAACCCCTACGGGCAGGCTGCCGCGGGCGGCCGCCAGCCCCGGGTCGCCGAGCAGACCGCGCACATCCCGCAGCAGGCCGGACCGGCCGACCACGCCACCGTTCCCCGGCAGGACGACGACGAACGGGAGTACCACACCGGCCAGTTCGCGTTCGTCGAACAGCCCGACGGCGACTCCGAGGACGTCATCGACTGGCTGAACTTCACCGAGAACCGCACCGAGCGCCGCGAGGAGGCCAAGCGGCGCGCCCGCAGCCGGATGATCGCCCTGGTCGTCGTCCTCGCCCTGGTCGCCGCCGGCGGTGTCGGCTACCTCTGGTACGCCGGAAAGATCCCCGGTCTGTCCTCCGCCACCGCCAAGGGCGGCACGACGATCTCGCCGGCCGCCCAGAAACGCGACGTGATCGTCGTCCACCTGCACAACACCGGTGGCGGCGGCACCTCGACCGTGCTGCTCGTCGACAACACCACCACCAAGCAGGGCAGCACCGTCCTGCTGCCCAACTCCCTCGCCCTCACCGACGACGACGGCACCACCACGACCCTCGCCAAGTCCGTCGACGACGACGGCTCCTCCGGCACCCGGGACCAGCTCGACACCGTCCTGGGCACCAACATCGAGGGGACCTGGCGCCTGGACACGCCCTACCTGCAGAACCTCGTCGATCTCGTGGGCAACATCGACGTCGACACCAACGCCGACGTCCCCGACCCGGCCGCCAAGAAAAAGGGTGGGGAGCCCCTCGTCCACCAGGGCAAGGCCCAGACCCTCGGGGGCAAGGCCGCCGTCGCCTACGCCACCTACCGCGCCTCCGGCGAGGCCCAGAACGCCCAGCTGGAGCGGTTCGGGCAGGTCATGCAGGGAGTGCTGCGCAAGCTGTCCTCCGACGCCTCCGCCGCGACGACCACCGTGCAGACCCTCGCGCAGATCCTCGACCCGTCCCTCACCGACAAGGACCTCGGCACCTTCCTCGCCAAACTCGCCGACCTCGCCAAGGGCGGCGACTACAAGACCGCCCTGCTGCCCGTGCAGAGCGACGGCACCCTCAGCGCCGAGACCAGCTCCAGTGTCGTCAAGGACATCCTCGGCGGTACCGCCAAGAGCCCGTCGGCGGGATCCGCGGTGCGCGTCTCCGTCCAGAACGCCACCGGCGTCAAGGACGACACCGAGAAGGCCCGCGTGATCCTCGTCAACGGCGGCTACACCTTCCTGGAGGGCGGTACGGCCGCCGGCACCCGGGCCGCCTCCGAGGTGCTGTACTCCGACGCCGCCGACAAGGAGAACGCCACCGAGGTCGCCAAGACCCTCGGCCTCGGCGCCGGTGCCGTCCGCAAGGGCACGGTCGGGTCCGGCGCGGACGTCTCGGTCGTCCTCGGCCAGGACTACAAGCCGTCCTCCTCCTGAGGCGGCCCCCCCGCACCCCACGTGACCCGGTAATCACGTGGGGTGCGCCCTGCGGTCCGTGAGACCCTTGAGGTCAAACGCCCGCCGAAGGAAAGCCACGCAGTGACCGCAACCGACCGTTCCCACGAGCTCATCACCGCCGCCGCCCAGGCGGCCGCCGACAAGCTCGCCCACGACGTCATCGCCTACGACGTCAGCGACGTCCTGTCGATCACGGACGCCTTCCTGCTGGCCTCCGCGCCCAACGACCGCCAGGTCAAGTCGATCGTCGACGAGATCGAGGAACGCCTCCAGAAGGAACTCGGCGCCAAGCCGGTGCGCCGCGAGGGCGACCGGGAGTCCCGCTGGATCCTGCTCGACTACGTCGACATCGTCGTGCACGTCCAGCACAGCGAGGAGCGCGTCTTCTACGCCCTGGAACGGCTGTGGAAGGACTGCCCCGAGATCGAGCTGCCCGCCGACGCCAAGGCCACCCGCGGCAAGGCGGCGGAGCACGCCAGGCTGCAGGCCGCCGAGGACTCCGGCGAGCCGGACGGGGACTGGTGATGACCGCCACCGGCGAGGTGACCGACCGCGGGGGCCGCGACCGCCGCATCATCCTGTGGCGGCACGGCCAGACCGCCTGGAACGTGGAGCGCCGCTTCCAGGGCTCCACCGACGTCGAGCTCACCGAGACCGGCATCGGCCAGGCCCGCCGCGCGGCCCGCCTGCTCGGCTCCCTCGGCCCGGACGTGATCGTCTCCTCCGACCTGCGGCGCGCCGCCGACACGGCCGCCCAGCTCGCCGCCCTCACCGGCCTCGACGTGATCCACGACGAGGGACTGCGGGAGACCTACGCGGGCGTGTGGCAGGGACTCACCCACGACGAGATCATCGCCCGCTACGGCGACGAGTACGCCGCCTGGAAGCGCGGCGAGCCCGTCCGCCGCGGCGGCGGCGAACTGGAGACCGAGGTCGCCGACCGGGCCGCCCCCGTCGTGCTCCGGCACGCCGAGAAGCTCCCCGAGGACGGCACCCTCGTGGTCGTCAGCCACGGCGGCACCATCCGCACCACCATCGGACGGCTCCTCGGCCTGGAGTCCCGGCACTGGGAGAGCCTCGGCGGTCTCACCAACTGCTGCTGGTCCGTGCTCGGCGAAGGCGCCCGCGGCTGGCGGCTCCTGGAGCACAACGCCGGCACCCTCCCGGAGCCCGTGCTCGGCGACGACGACTGAGGAGCCTGCGGCCACCCGGCCCGCCCGGAGCCCGGATTTCACTTTCCGGCAGGTCGCAGGCTAAAGTTCTTCTTGTTCGCCCCGCCGAGCGGAAAGGCGGGAAGAACACGAGGGGCTATAGCTCAGTTGGTAGAGCGCCTGCATGGCATGCAGGAGGTCAGGAGTTCAATTCTCCTTAGCTCCACAGATCGGCACTTCGCACGCTGTCGATGACACTTTCGAGTTGTCAAAGATCGGTGACAGAATCCCGTCCCTTCAGGGGGCGGGATTTTCTGCGTTCCACTCCCGGAGGATCTCCGCGGCCTCCTCCTCCGTCACCGGCCACAGCCGCTGCCTGCGCTCCCGCAACAACGCCACCCGCTCCCGCGTCCGTTCGTCCTCCGGTGTGTAGACCACGATCCGCGCCTCCGGCATCCCGTCGATCGACAACGACTGCGACGTCATCCTCAGTTCGCCCACCGCCTCATGACGGAACGTCTTCACCCGCGGCCCCGGCTGCGCCACCGCCCCGCTCTCCCACAGCCGGGCGAAGTACTCACTGGCCTGGGACAGCGCCCTTATGAAGTCCTCCCAGGCCGGCTCGCCGACATGTCTGCCGTAGCAGGACCGCAGAGTCGCCACCATCACCGGCAGTTCACGCCGCAGGTGCACCACCGGGCTGGTCTCCTCCGGGACCGTGAACAGCGTCCACAGCACGTTCGGCACACCGATCCGCACGGTCTCCGGCACCAGGAACAGGTCCCGGTAGGCCGCGTTGGTGGCCAGCACGTCGTAGCGCGAGGTGTACACCACCGCCATCAGCGGGTCCAGCGCGTCGATGATGCCCTGCACCTCCGCGCCGACCGACCGGGACAACCCCTCCGGCACCGGGGCGAACGGCACTTCCGCCAGCCGGTACAGATGCTCCCGCTCCGGCAGGTCCAGCTTCAGGGTCCGCGCCACCGCGTCCAGTACCTGCGCCGACGCGTTGATCGGCCGGCCCTGCTCCAGCCACGTGTACCAGGTCACGCCCACGCCCGAGAGCTGGGCGACCTCCTCCCGGCGCAGCCCCGGCGTGCGCCGCCGCAGACCCGGCGGCATCCCGACGTCCGCCGGCTGCACCCGGGCCCGCCTGCTGCGCAGGAACGCGGCCAGCTCCGGCCTGCGGCGGTGTGCTGTCGTCGTCATCGTCACGTCCCCCGTCGTCACGTCTCCATCGTGGACGCAGCCCCCGCCGGCTGCCAGGTGCTGCCAGTACCAGCATCGGCGGGCTCTCGGCACCCGTACCGGCCCGCCGCCACGCTCGGTCGCATGACGACGACACCCCGGACGGGACCAGGTCCCGCACCCGCCGCGACCCCTGCGAAAAGTGAAACACCCGGCACTGACAACCGGCCCCGGCTGCTCCTCGCGGTCGTCCTCGCGGCCCTGTTCATGGCCGTGCTGGACGTCTTCATCGTGAACGTCGCGGCCCCCACCATGGGCTCCGAACTCCACGCCTCGGGCGCCGACTTGCAGCTGGTCGTGGCCGGCTACGCCATCACCTACTCGGTGCTGCTGATCACCGGTGCCCGGCTCGGCGACCGGCTCGGTCACGGCCGCGTCCACCTCTACGGCCTGGCCCTGTTCACCACGGCGTCGCTCGCCTGCGGCCTGGCCCAGGGAGCCACCGGGCTGATCGTGTTCCGGCTGGTGCAGGGCGCCGGATCGGCGGTGATGATCCCGCAGGTCCTCAGCATCATCCAGCGTGCCTTCACCGGCGAGGCCCGCATACGGGCGCTCGGCGCCTACTCCGCGGTCCTCGCGGTAGGCGCGGCCGCCGGCCAGATCATCGGCGGCGTCCTGGTCAGCGCCGACCTGTTCGGCACCGGCTGGCGGCCGGTGTTCCTCGTCAACGTGCCCGTCGGCGCCGTACTCCTCGTCCTCGGCCGGCGTGTCCTGCCGCCCGGCGCCGGATCCGGTCCCGAGCGGGCCCGCGGCATGGACCTGCCCGGCCTGATCCTGCTGGCGGCCGCCGTGTCCCTGCTGACGGTCCCGCTGGTGCTCGGCCAGGAGGAGGACTGGCCGCTGTGGTCCTGGCTGTCCCTGGCCGCCGCCGTGCTCCTGTTCACGCTGTTCTGCGGGTACGAGGCGCGGCTGGCCCGGCGCGGCGGCGCACCCATCGTCGCGCCCCGGGTGCTGCGCCACCCCGGCATGGGCCTGGCCGTCCTGCGGATCCTCGCCGTCATGGCCGTCAACGCCGGATTCCTCTTCACCCTCACCCTGCACGTCCAGAACGGCCTCGGCTACAGCCCGCTGCGCGCCGGTGTCACCTTCGCGCCGACCGCCGCCGTCTTCGGCGCGGTCGCCCTCACCTGGCGCAGGTGGCCGGCCGCCTGGCAGCGGACACTGACCCCGGCCGGGTTCGTGCTCACCGCGCTGGGCGCGGCCGGGGTCGGGCTGGCCTTCCACGGGGGCGGCGACGGGGGCGCACAGCTCTACGTGGCGTACGCCGGTGTGGGCGCGGGGCTCGCGCTGGCGTTCAGCCCCACGCTCACCGGCGCACTCGCAACCGTGCGCCCCGAGGACGCCGCGGACGCCAGCGGACTCCTCGCGACCGTCACCCAGCTCGGCCAGCTCCTCGGCGTCGCCGCGTTCGGCACACTGTTCTTGAACCGGCTTGAGTCAGTTGGGGGCCCGCAGGCGTATACCTCTGCGGAGGCGCTGTCAGCCTGCGCATGGGCGCTCGCCGCGTCGGCGGCCGCGGGGGCCGTGTCCGGACTGGTACTGAGGCGTCGCTGACCGTATTGGTCCGGCCGTGGCAGAATCAAACGGCCGGAAGGGGGCGCGGCCCGACGGGAGGAGTAGCGATGCCTGCGAGCATCCTTGAGGAGGGCGGCCACCTCCTCGGTGCGGCGTTGATACGGGACACGATCACCCGGCTGCTCTGCCCTTCCTGCGGTTCCGCGCATGTCGCCCAGGTGCTCGGCGACAACGGCGGGATCTCCTACGTGTGCACGGCCTGCGGCCACAGCTGGAGCTGATCGATGGGTGCACACAGGCGGAAGTGTGACTGGTGCGGGAGCGGTACCCCCATCGTCCGCGACATGGAGCCGATCAACCCCGACTACCAGTACTGGTGCGAGGAATGCGCGCGGGCGCTGATCATAAAAGGCGACCCGATCGAGACCTACCGTGAGCTCGAGGGCGAGCCGATCTACGGCCGGCTCCTCGAAGAGCACTGCACGCTCAAGCGCTTCTACTCGTTCGTCACGGCCTGACCGGGACCCGGCCTCGGCAACGATGTCCGGGCGATCGCCAGGAACAGCGCCCCGGTGACCGTGTAGAGCGCCGACAGCGTCAAGGCGACGGTGTTCTGGTGCAGTTCGGGCCGCCCCTGCCCGTGCGGCACCCACCACAGGGCGTACGAGCAGAAGACCAGCAGCGCGCCCGCGGCCACCGTCCGGTGCCCGCGGGTCCACAGGAGCAGCACGACCGGCACGCACCACACCCAGTGGTGCGACCAGGACACCGGGCTGATCAGCAGCGCGGTCACCGCGCAGGCGGCCACCGCCCAGGCCCGCCGGCCCCGCAGCTCGGCCGCCACCGCCACCGCGAGCCCCAGGACGGCCGTCAGGGCCGCCGCGGCGGCCCACAGGGCTCCCGGGTCGGGAGTGTGCAGCAGACGCGCCAGAACGCCGCGCAGGGCCTGATTCGCGGTCTCCTCGGCCCGCCCCACCCGTCCCGTCCGGAACATCATCCCCGTCCAGAACCGCCACGAGTCGTAGGGCAGGACGGCCGCCGCCAGCAGCGTCGCCCCCGCGAAGACGGCGGCCGCCCCGCGCGCGTGCCGCAGCCACGGGCCGCCGTCCCGTCCCGCGCGGCGCGCGGCCAGGCCGGTGACGAGCAGGAACACCGCGAACAGGGCGGGGGTCAGCTTGATCGCGGCCGCGAGCCCGACACCCACCCCCGCCCAGCGGTCCGGGTGTTCGGTGGGACGGCGTGACAGATCCCACAGCACCAGTACCGCCAGCAGCAGATTGACCTGTCCGTAGCGCACGGTCGTCCACACCGGCTCGCACCACACCGCCGCCGCCGCGACCCACAGGACGTGCTCCACGCGCGCGTGCCCGACGAGCCGCATCGACAGCGCGACGAACACCAGCAGCAGGGCCAGGTTCCCGGCCGTCGCCAGGGTCCGCATGCCGGTGACGTCCAGCAGCGTCAGCGGGACGAACAGCAGCGCCGCGAACGGCGGGTAAGTGGACGGCAGATGAGCCGCCGTCGTACGCAGCGCGTAGAGATCGCCGCCCCCGCGGACGGTCGCACCCTCGGCCCGGTAGACCATCAAGTCAATCATCGACACGTGCGCGGCCCGCTGGGCCACCCAGAACGCCGCGAACGACAGGAGACACGCCCCCAGCGCCACCGGCACCCGGCGCCGGGTCTCGGAGAACGCGATCACGGACACGAAGCCCGACACTAGCGTCCGTATCCGTACAGAACGGAAACGATTTGGTGGTGCACCCCTTCGACCGTGTAATGTTGGCGTCGCCGCCAGGGAAACCGGGCGGACCAGAACACGGGGCTATAGCTCAGTTGGTAGAGCGCCTGCATGGCATGCAGGAGGTCAGGAGTTCAATTCTCCTTAGCTCCACAGAAGTCGAAGGCGGACCATCCGAACGGATGGTCCGCCTTCGGCGTTGTTGCGGCCGGCATTGTCCTGAAAGCGCGTGGAAACCCTGTCCGCGAAGACTTTCCCCGGCGTACTCCTCACGCATACGTGGGGCGGGCCACCCGGTCAGGGTGACCCGCCCCACGTATACGCGAACCTGCGATCAGCGTCCCAGCGCCCGGCGGCCGCGGCCCTGCGAGAGAACCGGCAGGTTTCTGGCCGGCGCCTGCGCGCGCGTGTCCTCCTCCAGGCGCAGGGCGAGCGCGGGGCAGCGGCGCACCGCCCGCAGCGCCTTGGCCTCCGCGAACCGGGGCACCTTCGCCTGCGCGACCGTCGGGAACCCGTCCGCGCCCAGCTCGAAGACCTCCGGGAGGATGTCCGCGCACAGACCGTGGCCCCGGCACAGCGTCCAGTCGACGTAGATCTTCTGCCGGCTGCCGCCGCCGTTGTCCTCGGGCTCTCCACCGCCCGGGATGCCCGTGGGCATCTTGCCGTCCTCGAAGAGCGGCAGAACGCCCTCCACGGGCCGTCCGCAGCCGTTTCCGAGAACGTGCGCGGCGAGGTCGTCGGTGAACGCCTTGATCGTCGACTCGAGGAACATCGCGGAGCCGTCCGGGTGCGAGCACGCCCCGCGCCGTTTGACGTTCTTGGCGACCTGCTTGAGCGCCTCCAGGGCGGCCGGTCCGCCGCCGTTGAGGATGTCCTCCATGCCGCGTGCGGCCGCCGGCAGACCCAGGTAGCAGGGACCGCACTGTCCCGCGCTCTCCTCCGCCAGCCACTGGGCGACCCGCAGCGACTCGCCCAGCGGGCAGGTCTCCTGCGTGATCGGCAGGATGGCGCCGGCGCCCAGCGCTCCGCCCACCGCGTCGAGCGAGTTGCGGGAGACGATCGCCTCGTTGACCGTGGCCGCGTCGATCCACTTGCCGTGGTAGCCACCGGTCAGCACACCCTGCGGCACCGGCGGCGCACCGGCCAGCTGCAGGACGTAGCGCAGCGGCACACCCGTGGGCACCTCGATCACCATGGGGCGGGCGACCGCGCCGGAGACCGTCAGCATGACGGTGCCCGGCTCGTCGTACAGGCCGGTGTTGCCGTAGCGCTCCGGGCCTATCCGGGCGGCGATCGCCAGCTGCGCGAACGTCTCCGCGTTCGACAGCAGCGTGGGCGCGCCGCCGACACCGTTCTGCGAGGCACTGGTCTTGCGGCCGGGCGGGATCGCCGGGCCCCCGTCGATCGACCGGATCAGCGACGCGGCGGCGCCGGTGACCATGCGGACCGGGTTGCGCTGGACGAACGCCTTCAGCGCCGAACGCCGGCCGTTGCTCAGACCGCGCTCCGCGAGGGCCTGCTCCATGGAGCGCTGCGTGGACTCGCGGGTGACCCCCACCACGAGCGTGCGGGCACCCAGCGCCTCGGCGCACAGCAGCGCGCCGTCCAGGATCAGATGCGGGGCACGGTTGATCAGCACCGTGTCCTTGCGGCAGGCCGGCTCGTCCTCACTGCCGTTGACGACGACGACCGGCCGTACACCGCGCTTGATCGCGGCCTCGGCGACCGAACGCAGCTTCTTGTGGAACGGGAAGCCCGCGCCGCCCCGGCCTTTCAGGTTGATGCGTTCGGAGAGCTGCGCGAGCTGCTCCCCGCCCAGGGGTTCGAGCGGCCCGTGCACCTTGAGGTGCATGGGCAGATCGAGTCTTTCGACAAGGTCGAAACCCGACGTGAGCTGAGGAAGACCGACCACGCGGACTTCTGGGACGTCGGGCAGGGCCTCGTTCACCTATAGCCTCCGGAAGGCGTGTTCCAAGGTTCGCCCGAACCCGGGGCATCGAAGGACGCACCGGGCGGTGGTTCGTTGGCGGGACCGCTGTTGTACGTGTCATTCGAGTTGTACGTCCCGTACCGGGCATTCGTCTCACCCGTGTCGTACACATCACGTCCGCCCGTGCCGCCGGCGCCCGGATTGCTATAGGCCGGGATGTTGTATCCGGTGTCCTGCATCGGGTCGTACGCCGACCGGGGCGCCTCGCCGACCGGCGGAGGCGACGGGATCGGCCAGCTGCCCGAGGTGCTGGACGGACCGTCCACACGCTCCATGCGCGCGGTCTGGCCGGCCGCGAACGGCGACTGGGGCTGGCCGGTCGTGGCCGTAGCGCGGTAGGCGGCGGCGAAGCCGGACGCCGGCTCGGGGCCGGGTGCGCCGGCCGCCGCGGACGGGAACAGCGGGTTCGGCTGCGAGGCCGCCCTGCCGCCGCGCGACGACCGCGGCTCGCGCTCACGGGTGACCTCGTAGCCCGGCAGCCCGGACTCGCCCACCCGCGCACGGCTGGCATCCAGATCGTCCAGCTCCGGACGCTCCGAACTGCCGAGGACGGAGACGAGGCGGTCGGCGACCTTCCGCTTGAACGGGCGCGGGGCGGCGCGCAGCGCCAGCGCCGCCATCACGCCGAGCAGGCACAGGTCGTACGAGATCATGAAGAACGGCTTCGCCGCGCGCCCTGCGTACAGGCCGTGGATGAGGGCGGCGCACCAGGCCGGGTAGGCCAGCATGTGCATGGCCCGCCAGCGGGCCGCGACGACGGCCGGAGCGGCGAAATTGCTGCGCAGGGCGCCGGTGACACCCACGAAGATCATCAGCAGTCCAGCCAGTGAACCGAGCCCGATCAGGCCGGCGCTTCCCGTGATGCCGAGCGAGAACGGAATGATCGCCGCGATCACCACGGTGTGATCCAGTGCGATCTTCGTGACGATGTGCACCAGCAGGAACGCGATCGAGGCGACCGCGGTCGTCCGGTGCACCGCCTGGCCGACGATCCGCTGGCGGGTGTTGAGGAAGATGCGGTCCTGTGCGATCAGACCCCAGATCACCGAACAGCTCAGCGAGACGAGCGAGAGCACGCCCGCACCGAAGTTCAGGAACGATTGGAACTGGCTGCCTCCGGTCAGCACAACCACGGGTATGAGCAACAGAACGACAGCGGACGCCACCCCCCAGGCCGATCGGCCTGGCTTGGGAAGCGAGCTGTTACTACGACGAGGGTTCATGGGGGCAACTCCGAGCAGTTCGGGAAAGCGGTCCCGGTGCCGCAGCCTAAGTGGCGCCATACCGATCAGTACGAGGTTTGAGTTATTGCGTTGTTATCAAAGAGCGGTGCAGCCCTTGTGGTGTCCCTTAGCGGACGTTACGCGAAGTAATTTTTGAACCTGGTTCAACTCTCGTCCCGATGGTCGCCTCAGACACACGTGTCAACCATTGATACGTAAGCGCGTCGCGGCTTGCTCAAGCGCTGCGGTACTCTGACGCCATGCGTGCCGTACGCCTTCTGCTTAGCGGGCCGCGCTGATCAGTCCCGACCGCCGGAAGACCGGCTGGTCGGCATCGGCGCGGCGTCCCCTCCTGTGCGAGGGGATTTTTCGTTTCTAGAACGTTCGCAGCCGCCGGCAGAGACGACCGATGGAGCTTTGAGGATCATGAGCGAGACGAACCCCGCTGCCGCCGCCACGTCGGCGGAGGCCGCGCCGCACCGCTACACGGCCGCCCTGGCGGCCGAGATCGAGGCACGCTGGCAGGACTTCTGGGACGCCGACGGCACCTACGCGGCGCCGAACCCGACGGGCGACCTGGCCGGCGACCCCGAGGTGGTCGCCCGGCCCAAGAAGTTCATCATGGACATGTTCCCGTACCCGTCCGGTGCGGGCCTGCACGTCGGCCACCCCCTGGGCTACATCGCCACCGACGTCTTCGCCCGCTTCCAGCGGATGAACGGCCACAACGTCCTGCACACCCTGGGCTTCGACGCCTTCGGCCTGCCCGCCGAGCAGTACGCCGTGCAGACGGGCACGCACCCGCGCGTGTCCACCGAGGCCAACATCGAGAACATGAAGGTCCAGCTGCGCAGGCTGGGCCTGGGCCACGACAAGCGCCGGTCGTTCGCCACGATCGACCCGGACTACTACAAGTGGACCCAGTGGATCTTCCTGCAGATCTTCAACTCCTGGTACGACGACGAGGCCGACAAGGCTCGCCCGATCTCCGAGCTGATCGCCCAGTTCGAGTCCGGTGAACGCGCCGTACCCGGCCACACGCGCGCGTGGCACGAGCTGACCTCGACCGAGCGCGGCGACGTGCTGGGCGAGTTCCGCCTGGCCTACGCCTCCGACGCGCCGGTCAACTGGTGCCCCGGCCTGGGCACCGTCCTGGCCAACGAGGAGGTCACCGCCGACGGTCGCTCCGAGCGCGGCAACTTCCCCGTCTTCAAGGCCAAGCTGCGCCAGTGGAACATGCGCATCACCGCCTACGCCGACCGGCTGCTGGACGACCTGAACGAGCTGGACTGGCCCGAGGCCATCAAGCTGCAGCAGCGCAACTGGATCGGCCGCAGCGAGGGCGCCCGCGTCGACTTCCCGATCGACGGCGAGAAGATCACCGTCTTCACCACGCGCCCGGACACCCTGTTCGGCGCGACCTACATGGTGCTGGCACCCGAACACCCGCTGGTCGACCGGTTCGTCCCGGACGCCTGGCCCGAGGCCACCCACGACGCGTGGACCGGCGGCCACGCCACGCCCGCCGACGCCGTCGCCGCCTACCGCGCGCAGGCCGGTGCCAAGTCCGACGTGGAGCGGCAGGCCGAGGCCAAGGACAAGACCGGGGTGTTCACCGGGGCGTACGCGACCAACCCGGTCAACGGCGACAAGATCCCGGTGTTCATCGCCGACTACGTGCTGATGGGCTACGGCACCGGCGCGATCATGGCGGTCCCGGCGGGCGACCAGCGCGACTTCGAGTTCGCGCGCGCCTTCGAGCTGCCGATCGTCTGCATCGTGGAGCCGACCGACGGCCGTGGCACCGACACGTCGACGTGGGAGGACGCCTTCGGCTCCTACGACGCGAAGATCATCAACTCCTCCAACGACGACATCAGGCTGGACGGCCTGCCGGTCGCCGAGGCCAAGGCCCGCATCACCGAGTGGCTGGCCCGCAAGGGCATCGGCGAGGGCACCGTCAACTTCCGGCTGCGCGACTGGCTGTTCAGCCGCCAGCGCTACTGGGGCGAGCCCTTCCCGATCGTCTACGACGAGGACGGTGTCGCCCACGCGCTGCCCGACTCGATGCTGCCGCTGGAGCTGCCGGAGGTCGAGGACTACTCGCCGCGCACCTTCGACCCCGAGGACGCCGACACCCAGCCCGAGACCCCGCTGTCACGCAACGAGGACTGGGTCAACGTCACCCTGGACCTGGGCGACGGACCGAAGAAGTACCGCCGCGAGACCAACACCATGCCCAACTGGGCGGGTTCCTGCTGGTACGAGCTGCGCTACCTGGACCCGCACAACAGCGAGCAGCTGGTCGACCCGCAGATCGAGCAGTACTGGATGGGCCCGCGCGCGGGCATGCCGCACGGCGGTGTCGACCTGTACGTCGGCGGCGCCGAGCACGCCGTGCTGCACCTGCTGTACGCCCGGTTCTGGTCGAAGGTCCTGTACGACCTGGGCCACGTCTCGTCCGCCGAGCCGTTCCACAAGCTGTTCAACCAGGGCATGATCCAGGCCTACGTCTACCGCGACGGCCGCGGCTTCCCGGTGCCCGCCGCCGAGGTCGAGGAACAGGACGGCGCCTACTACTACCAGGGCGAGAAGGTCACCCGCCTGCTGGGGAAGATGGGCAAGTCACTGAAGAACGCGGTGACTCCGGACGAGATCTGCGCCGAGTACGGCGCCGACACCCTGCGCCTGTACGAGATGGCGATGGGCCCGCTGGACGTGTCCCGGCCGTGGGACACGCGCGCGGTGGTCGGCCAGTTCCGGCTGCTGCAGCGGCTGTGGCGCAACATCGTCGACGAGGCCACCGGCGAGGTCACCGTGACCGACGCCGAGGCGGACGAGGAGACGCTGCGCGTCCTGCACAAGGCGATCGACGGCGTCCGCCAGGACCTGGAGGGGCTGCGCTTCAACACGGCCATCGCCAAGGTCACCGAGCTGAACAACCACCTGACGAAGGCGGGCGGCGCGGTGCCGCGTCCGGTCGCCGAGCCGCTGGTCCTGATGATCGCGCCGCTGGCCCCGCACATCGCCGAGGAGCTGTGGCGCAAGCTGGGCCACACCGACTCGGTCGTGCACCGGGACTTCCCGGTCGCCGACCCGGAGTACGTCGTCGACGAGACCGTGACCTGCGTCGTGCAGATCAAGGGCAAGGTCAAGGCCCGTCTGGAGGTGTCGCCCGCCATCTCCGACGAGGAGCTGGAGAAGGCGGCGCTGGCCGACGAGACGGTGGTGAAGGCGCTAGGCGGCGCGGGGATCCGCAAGGTGATCGTCCGCGCGCCGAAGCTGGTGAACATCGTCACGGCGTGACACCCGTGGCCATCTCCGGGTGGTCCCCTACGGGCAGGTTCGGGGTTCCTCCGGAACTCCGGGCCTGCCCTTTGCGTTTACCGTTGAGGGGCACGGCCATCCACGCCGTGCCCGGAAACGGCCGGGGTGGTGGGCAGCGAGGAGGAGCACCGTGGAGACAGTGATCGCCGTATTCGCCGTGCTCTTCCTGCTCTTCGTCGCCGGTGGGGCGTACGTCACCTTCAAGGCGGTCGGCGCCGCCAAGCGCGGCGTGGACCGCACGATCAGCCAGGCCAGGCGCGCGGTCGAGGAACACACGCTGCGCGCCAAGTCCATGGTCCAGATCGGCCCGGCAGGCGAGATCGCCCAGCTCCGGCTCGCCCTGCGCACCTCGATGCGGGCCACCCAGGACGCGTTGCACGCGGGCATCGCCGAGGACGAGTCGCTCAAGGAGTCCCTCGGCCTCTTCCAGCGGCTCAGCGCTCACGGGCAGGAACTGGACGGTGAACTCAGGCGCCTGGAGGCCGAACCGGACCGGGCCACGCTCGCCACCCGCCTGCCCGAACTGCGCCGCCGTACCGAGCAGATCACCGGGTCCGCGGACGCGCTGCGCTGGGCGGCCCGCGACCGGGCCCGCCGCTTCGCCGACGACGACCTGGACACCTTGAGCACCCAGATCGGCGTCGAGGCGGACGCCCTGCGGCACTGGACCCGGCCGGACCCGGCCGCGCAGACCACGCCGTGGACCGAGGCCGCCGCCGGTCCCGCCGACCGTCAGACCTGGCCCGAGCAACCCCGGCCGGCCGCGGCCGAGGAGCCGGTGCAGCCCGCGATCACCCCGCCCGGCCGGCTTCGGGGGTGCCCCTGGCAGAAGAAGCCCCGGCCGGAGAGCACCACTTGATCCGGCCGGTCCCTGTCCGGGCGGCCGGGGGCGGGCTGCCGCACCCGGGCTACGCCAGGTAACCTCCAGCTCATGTCCCGCCATGTCGCGATCGTCACCGATTCAACGGCCTACCTGCCGCCGCGGACGGTGGAGCGCCACGGCATCACCGCGGTGCCGCTGACCGTGGTCCTCGGCGACCGGGCGCTCGAAGAGGGCACCGAGATCTCGACGCGTTCCCTGGCCCAGGCTTTGCAGAAGCGTCGCCCCGTCACCACCTCCCGGCCCAGCCCCGCGGTGTTCGCCGAGACCTACCGCAAGGTAGCCGGGACCGGAGCGACCGGAATCGTCTCGCTCCACCTCTCCGCCGAACTGTCGGGCACCTACGACGCGGCCGTCGTCGCCGCCCGGGAGGCACCGGTCCCGGTGCGTGTGGTCGACACCGGGATGGTCGCGATGGCCCTCGGTTTCTGCGCGCTCGCGGCGGCCGAGGCCGCCGAGGCGGGCGGTACCGTCGACGAGGTCGTCACGGCCGCGGAGAAGCGGGCCGCCGGGACCTCCGCGTACTTCTACGTCGACACTCTCGACTATCTGCGCCGCGGCGGCCGCATCGGCACCGCCCAGGCCCTGTTCGGTTCCGCGCTCGCCGTGAAGCCCCTGCTCCAGCTGGACGGCGGCCGGATCGAGCTCCTGGAGAAGGTACGGACGGCGTCCCGGGCCATCGCCCGCCTCGAGGAGCTCACGGCCGAGCGGGCGGGCGGCGCCGAGGTGGACATCGCCGTCCACCATCTCGCCGCTCCCGACCGGGCCTCGGCCCTCGCCGACCGGCTGCGGGCGCGGGTGCCCGGGCTGGCCGACCTGCACGTGAGCGAGGTCGGCGCGGTCATCGGGGCGCACACCGGACCCGGGCTGCTCGGGGCGGTCGTCTCGCTCCGCTGAGCCGGGGACCGGAGGGCGTGCACTTCGCCACATCACTCGTACGAGTGGCGTAGTTCTCCACAACGCGGGCGCTGTCCACGGAAACCGAGCAAGATCATCGCGGTTCGGCGGGAAGCCCGATCCTCGTCGCATGGCACTTCGATCACGCTCACACGAGACACATGCGACCAGTGGCCCAGGCCGGGGCCCCACCTCCGACGGCCGCACCCGGCACCGGCGGTTCCCGGTCCGGGCCTGCGTCCGGCACCGCCCGGCTCCGGCGGACGAACTGCGCCGCCGGGCGGAACTCCTCTTCGGCGAGCGCGCCGTCGTCAGGCCCGGGCCGGGTCAGGGACAGCCCACCGCGGAGACGGTGACCGGCACCGGCGCGGCGACCGGACTGACCGCGGCCACGACCGCGGTGCGCACGGCCACGGCCGGAGTGCGCACCGCCGCGGCTGCGCTGTCCACGGCGGCGGCCGTGATGTCGTCGGCCCGCGCACTGGCCGGCGAGGTCACGGCACGCCGCGAGCCGGCGCTGCCCGGGCTGCGGTCCAGGGTCGGGCTCGCGGTTCGGGAGCGGATGCCGGTGTGGCTCCAGACACGCTGCGGGCTGGAACGCCGGGGCGCGGTCGCCCTGGGGGTGGTGCTCGTCGTGGCCGCGGCACTGGCCGTGCAGCACTTCTGGACGGGCCGGACCGAGTCCGTGAGCGCGCCCGAAGTGGTGCGCGCGGAGGCGCCGTACGAGAAGGGCGATGAGCAGACCCAGGCCACCGGAACCGCCGCCGTCGGAACCGGTACCGCCGCGGCGCCCGGTACGCCCGCCGGAACCGGCAGGCCTGGCGGGGAGATTGTGGTGGATGTCACCGGGAAGGTCCGGGATCCGGGGGTCCACACACTGCCCGCCGGCTCCCGGGTGACCGACGCGCTGCGGGCGGCGGGCGGGGTACGGCCCGGTACGGACACCGACGGACTCAACCGCGCCCGCCTCCTGACGGACGGCGAACAGATCGTCGTCGGAGGCCCCGCGCCGCCGGCCGCACCAGGTCCGGCCGCGGGCGGTCCCGCGACGGGAGCGGGCCCGGCGGCCCCGCTCTCCCTCAACACCGCGACCGTCGAGCAGCTCGACGCCCTGCCCGGAGTCGGCCCGGTACTGGCCCAGCACATCCTCGACTTCCGCACCCAGCACGCCGGTTTCCGTTCGGTCGACGAACTCCGCCAGGTCAAGGGCATCGGCGACCGCCGCTACTCCGACCTGCGGGACCTGGTACGGCCATGAGCCGCGCGACCGACGGAGCGGCACCAGGACCCGCGGCCGTGGGCCGGTCGGTGCGAGCCGGCCCGGGGCCGCGGACCGGGACCGCGCCCGCCCGGCAGGACGCGCGGGCCGACCTGCGGCTCGTGCCGCCCGCGCTGGCCGTGTGGGCCACGGCGGCCCTGGCACTGGACGCGCCGCCCGCGTGGACGGCCGCGATCGCCGTCGTCTGCCTGGGCGCCGGGGCGGTCCTGCTGGGGCTCGGCCGGGCCCGCACCCGGCCGGTGACGGGGACGGGGACGGGGACGGCCGATGCCACGTCGGCCAGGCCGAGGGCCTGGCGGCGGGCCTCGGGCGGCGCCCTGCTCCTCTGCGTCGCCGGGGCGGCCGGCTCCGCGGGGCTGCACGGGGCGGACGTTCGTCGCGGACCGGTTCCCGGTCTGGCCCGCGCGTACGCCACCGTGACCGCCGAGGTGGAGCTCACGGGCGACCCGTGGACCGCCAGGCCGCGCGTCCGGGGGGACCACGCCACGCCGGCCGCCGTACTGGTGCGCGGCGAGGTGCGACGGCTGGAGCAGGGCGACGGGACCGTGGTGACGACCCGTTCACCGGTGCTGATGGCCGTGGACACGGGGGTACCGGCGCCCGGTGGCGGCGGCCGGGCGCGGTGGCTCGGGCTGCTGCCCTCGACCCGGCTGAGGGTGAGCGGGCGGCTGGCGCCGGCCACGGCCGGCGGCGACCGGGTCGCGGCGCTGCTGCGGGTGCGGGAGCGTCCCGCGCCGGCGGTGGTGGGGGAGCCGAGCGGGCCGCAGCGGTTGGCCGGACGGTTGCGGGCCGGGCTGCGGGAGGCGACCGACGGGCTGCCCGAGGACGCGCGGGCGCTGCTGCCCGGACTGGTCGTCGGGGACACCTCACGGATCACCCCGGAGCTGGACGAGGCGTTCGAGGCGACCGACCTCGCGCACACCCTCGCGGTGTCGGGCAGCAACCTCACCATCCTGCTCGCCCTGCTCATCGGACCGCCGGGACTGGCCCAGCAGACCGAGCGGCGGGGGCTCGCTCCGCGCCTCGGGCTGTCGCTGCGGGCGACGGCACTGTTCGCGTCGGCGCTCACGCTCGGCTTCGTCGTGGTGTGCCGCCCGGACCCCAGCGTGCTGCGGGCCGCGGCCTGCGGAGCGGTCGCCCTGCTCGCCCTGGCGACCGGCCGCCGCAGGTCCCTGGTCCCGGCCCTGGCCACGGCGGTTCTGCTGCTGGTGCTGTACGACCCGTGGCTGGCCCGCAGTTACGGCTTCCTGCTGTCGGTGCTGGCGACCGGTTCGCTGCTGCTGCTGGCACCCGGGTGGAGCGAGGCGTTGCGGCGGCGCGGGGTGCCGGAGCGGCTGGCCGAGGGGCTGGCCGCGGCCGCGGCCGCGCAGGCGGTGTGCGGACCGGTGGTCGCGGTGCTGTCGGCGCGGGTGAGTCTGGTGGCGGTGCCCTGCAACCTGCTGGCGGAGATCGCGGTCGCGCCGGCCACGGTCCTGGGGTTCGGGGCGCTCGCGGCGGCTCCGGTGGCGATGCCGGCGGCCAAGGTGCTGGCGTGGTGCGCGGGTTGGCCGGCCGGGTGGATCGCGGGCATCGCCCGGACCGGGGCCGGGCTGCCGGGTGCGGGCGTGGACTGGCCCGGGAGCTGGGCGGGGGCGCTGCTGCTGGCCGGGGTGACGGTGGCCGTCGTGGCGCTGGGGCGGCGGCTGCTGCGGCATCCGTGGTGGTGCGGGGTGCTGGGGGTGCTGGGGGTGCTGCTCGTGCTGCTGGTGGTGCGTCCGGCGCCGCTGGCCCGGGTGGTCACGGGCTGGCCGCCGCCCGGCTGGCGGCTGGCCATGTGCGATGTCGGGCAGGGGGACGCGACCGTGCTCGCGGCGGGCGCGGGCACGGGTGTGGTCGTGGACGCCGGCCCCGATCCGGCACTGGTCGACCACTGCCTGCGGGAACTCGGCATCACCCGGATCCCGCTCGTCGTCCTCACCCACTTCCACGCGGACCACGTCGCGGGCCTGCCCGGGGTGCTGCGCGGCCGTGAGGTGGCGCAGATCGAGACGACCGGGTTCGAGGAACCCGTGGACCAGGTCGAGTTCGTCAGAAGGCAGGCCGCCGAGCACCGGGTCCCCCTCACGCGGGCGGTCGCCGGGGAGCGGCGCAGGACCGGGCCGCTGGACTGGCGGGTGCTGTGGCCGCCCCCGGACCCGGCCCCGTTGCCGGACGGACCGAACGACGCCAGTGTCGCCCTGCTGGTCCGCTCGGCCGGGCTGCGGATGCTGCTGCTCGGGGACCTCGAACCCCCGGCGCAGCAGGAGCTGCTGAGATCACCGGCCGCGGCCGAGATGGGCCACGTGGACGTGCTGAAGGTGGCCCACCACGGGTCCGCGTACCAGGATCCGCAGCTGCTGCGGCTGGTGGCGCCGCGGGTCGCGCTCATCTCCTGCGGGGCGGACAACCCGTACGGCCATCCGGCACCCGGCACGGTGGCCGGACTGCGGGCCGTGGGGGCGATGGTGCTGCGGACCGACCGGGACGGGGCGCTCGCCGTGACCGGAGGCGGCACGGGCGGGGAGGCGGGGGAGCTGCGCGTGGCGCGAGACTGAGGGCATGAACTCGGTGCACCCGGCGCAGATCGACGCCTACCTCGGCCGTCTCGGAGCCGCCCGTCCGGCCCGGCCCACCGCGGACACCCTGCGCGAGCTGCACCTTCGGCACCTGCGGACCGTGCCCTTCGAGAACCTGTCGGTGCACCTCGGCGAGGAGATCGTGCTGGCCGGGGAGCGGCTGGTGGAGAAGGTGGCGGGCGCGGGCCGGGGCGGGTTCTGCTACGAACTCAACGGGGCCTTCTCGGTGTTGCTGACCGCGCTCGGTTTCGGGGTGACGCCGCTGGCGGGGCGGGTGTACGGGGCGGAGGGGCGGCTCGGGATCCCGTACGACCATCTCGCGCTGCGGGTGCGGACGGAGGACGGCGCCGAGTGGCTGGCCGACGTGGGGTTCGGGGCGCACAGCCACCACCCGCTGGCGTTCGCGGAGCGGGGCGAGCAGGCCGATCCGGGCGGGACGTTCCGGATCGCGGAGGCCAAGCCGGACGAGGCGGGGGCGGTGGGCGGGGGCGGGGAACGCGCGGTGGGCGGGGACCTGGACGTGCTGCGCGACGGGGAGCCGCAGTACCGGCTGGAGGTCCGGCCGCGGGTGCTCGGGGACTTCACGGCCGGGGCGTGGTGGCACAGCACCTCGCCGTCGTCGCACTTCACCCAGTCGCTGGTCTGCTCCCGGGTCACCGGGGACGGCGGGCGGATCACGCTCAGCGGGCGGACGTTGACGCGGACGGCGGCCGACGGGACGCGTGAAGTGAGGGAGTTGGCGCACGACGAGGAGGTGCTCGGGGTCTACCGGGAGCGGTTCGGGATCGTACTGGACTGTGTGCCGACTGTGCGAAATCCGTGGAAAGGCAAGCGGAGCGGCTAATTCGGGTTTCGTGGGAGAACGCGTTTCTACCGGCGCGTAGTGTTCTACTCGTGGGTAGTTCCGGCGCATGTGCCGGATTCCCGCGATGTGGTGCCGTGTTGCCCCGAAAGCCGCATCAATGATCGAATGTTTCTTCGGCAACGGATGACGGCGAGGCGTACAGGGGTGGCGAGGATGTTCGGCCGCTTGATGGGAAACCGAACGAACCGGGTGCAGCGGGCGAGCCCCCTCGCGGCGGTGCAGACCGCGCCCGACGCCGGGGTGCTGAGCTGCCGGGTGCTCGACCCGGTCAACGAACCGGTGACGAACGCCGAGTTCGCGGTGACCGACACCATGGGACGCACGGTGGTCAGCGGGGGTGCGGATCCCTACGGGTCGTTCGTGACGGCGGTGCCGGCCGGGGAATACCGGCTCGCGGTGTCCGCCGAGGGGTTCACGCCGTACCGGGCCACCGCGCAGGTCGGCGAGAACTGCCTCGCCGCGCTCGGTGACGTCACCCTCCAGGTCGCCCAGCCGCCGGAGCTTCCGGCGCCGGGGGACTGGGAGATCGAGCCGACGCATTCCTCGATCGCCTTCACCGCCCGGCACATCGGACTGGCGCGGATCCATGGGCGGTTCAACTCGTTCGCGGGCGCGGTACGGATCGCCGAACCGATGGAGCACTCCGCCATGCACATCGTGATCGACGCCGCGACCATCGACACGGGCGTCCGGATGCGCGACGACCATCTGCGTTCCGCTGACTTCCTCGACGTGCGGCGCTTCCCGACACTGGAGTTCTACAGCGACCGTTTCGTGCACAGGGGCGGCGCCAGGTGGGGCGTCACCGGGGCGCTGTCCCTGCACGGGGTGACCCGCACGGTCACCTTCGACACGGAGTACCTCGGGCTCGGCAACGGCATGGAGGGCGAGGTCCGGGCCGCCTGCCGGGCCACCACCGAACTCCACCGCGACGACTTCACCGTGAGCTGGCAGACCATGCTGGCGCGCGGGATCGCGGTGGTCGGGCCGAGCATCCGCGTCGACCTGGACGTGCAGATCGTCCCGAAGGGCTGAGCCGGCCCCGCGCCCCGCCCTGTCGCCGCGGCTCGTACCGGTGGCCGGCGGTGCCCGAGAATGGGGGCGTGAGCGATGTGAGACATGTGCTGGTGCTGCCCGACCGGGACGCGGCCCAGGAGGCCTGCGAGGCCCTCGGGGAGCGGTTCGGGGTCGACGAGGAGCCGCGGCTGGTGCGGGACGCGCTGGCCGGGGAGGACGACGCCGAGGACGCACAGTGGCTGGTCCTGCTGAGGGACGAGCAGGGGCGGCTGGACCCGGCGGAGCTGGACGAGTTCGCCGGGGAGTGGGAGGGATGGCGGGAGGAGCCGTAGGAGCGCGGCCGGCCCTGTTGTCAGTGGGCCGTGGGATGCTTGGCGCGATGGCCAAGAAGACTGCTGACGACGATCCGCTCACCCCGTTGACCCTGGCCGTGGGGCAGGAGGAGCTGCTGCTCGACCGTGCCGTGCAGCAGGTGGTGGCCGCTGCCCGGGCCGCCGACGCCGACACGGACGTACGGGACCTGAACCCCGACCAGTTGCAGCCCGGCACGCTCGCCGAGCTGACCAGCCCGTCGCTCTTCGCGGAGCGCAAGGTCGTGGTCGTGCGCAACGCGCAGGACCTGTCCGCCGACACCGTCAAGGACGTGAAGGCGTACCTCGGGTCGCCCGCCGAGGAGATCACCCTCGTGCTGCTGCACGCCGGCGGGGTCAAGGGCAAGGCACTGCTCGACGCGGCGCGCAAGGCCGGCGCCCGCGAGGTCGCCTGCCCGAAGATGACCAAGCCGGCGGACCGGCTCGCGTTCGTACGCAGCGAGTTCCGGGCGCTCGGGCGGTCCGCCACGCCCGAGGCCTGCCAGGCGCTCGTCGACGCCATCGGCAGCGATCTGCGGGAGCTCGCGTCGGCCGTCACCCAGCTCGCCGCGGACGTCGAGGGCACCATCGACGAGGCCGTCGTCGGCCGCTACTACACCGGACGGGCCGAGGCGTCGAGCTTCACGGTGGCCGACCGCGCCGTGGAGGGACGCACAGCGGAGGCGCTGGAGGCGCTGCGCTGGTCGCTGGCGACCGGCGTGGCCCCGGTGATGATCACGAGCGCGCTCGCGCAGGGCGTCCGGGCGATCGGGAAGCTCGCGGGCGCTCGGGGCGGGCAGCGGCCCGCCGATCTGGCCCGGGAGCTCGGCATGCCGCCGTGGAAGATCGACCGGGTGCGGCAGCAGATGCGCGGGTGGACGCCGGACGGGGTCGCGGTGGCACTGCGGGCCGTCGCCGAGGCCGACGCGGGCGTGAAGGGCGGCGGGGACGATCCCGAGTACGCCCTGGAGAAGGCCGTGGTGACGGTCGCGCAGGCGGCGCGGTCACGCGGCCGGGGGTGACCGACCCCGGGGGCGATCGGCGGAGCTCAGGGTCAGCGGGCCGGGCGGGAGGCGCCCGGGCGTGCCGAAGGCCCCGGCGTCCACCCTGGGGAAGGGCGGGGAGCCGGGGCCTTCGGTTCAAGCTGTCGATCGACGCCCGCGTGGCGAACGCAGGCCGCGCGTCGATCCTAGGGTGCCGGCCGGGGGCGGATGAGAGAGGGCCCGCCCGGGTCCTGCCGGCGTCAAATCAAGTTTTCAGCCCTTGAGGGAAGCAACCTTGGAAGCAAGCGCCGACTTCTTGTTGGCGGCCTGGTTCTTGTGGATGACGCCCTTCGAGACGGCCTTGTCGAGCGCACGCGCGGCAGCGCGCTGCAGCTCGGTGGCCTTCTCCGCGTCACCCGCGGCAGCGGCCTCACGGGCCTTGCGGATCGCGGTCTTCAGGGAGGACTTGACGGCCTTGTTGCGCAGCCGGGCCTTCTCGTTGGTCTTGATCCGCTTGATCTGGGACTTGATGTTCGCCACGAATGAGCCTTTTCAGGTTCTGGTGCGGGGCCGCGAAGGTCCCGTACCGATGATTTCTTGAGGTCGTGCCTCGCGCTGAGAGGGCATGAGACACAGCTGCCCACACTACCAGCGGGCAGGAGAATGGCCCAAACCGGTCCCCGGTCCCTCTCCATGGGACCATGGAGACTACGTATCGATCCGACCCGAGGCATAAGGCGCCTCAAGAGACAGGACCCTGCGTGCCCGCGACCCCTAACAATGTGCCCGAGCCGAGCCGTACCGACCCGGCTCTGATCCGCAATTTCTGCATCATCGCGCACATCGACCACGGCAAGTCCACGCTCGCCGACCGGATGCTCCAGCTGACCGGCGTGGTCGAGCAGCGGCAGATGCGTGCTCAGTACCTCGACCGGATGGACATCGAGCGCGAGCGCGGCATCACGATCAAGTCCCAGGCGGTGCGTCTGCCCTGGGCCCCGACCGAGGGCCCGGACCAGGGCAGCACGCACATCCTCAACATGATCGACACCCCGGGGCACGTCGACTTCACCTACGAGGTCTCGCGGTCGCTGGCGGCCTGCGAGGGGACCATCCTCCTCGTCGACGCCGCCCAGGGCATCGAGGCGCAGACCCTCGCCAACCTGTACCTGGCGATGGAGAACGACCTCACGATCATCCCCGTGCTCAACAAGATCGACCTGCCGGCCGCTCAGCCGGAGAAATTCGCCGAGGAACTGGCGAACCTGGTCGGCTGCGACCCGTCGGACGTGCTGAAGGTCTCGGCGAAGACCGGTCTCGGCGTCGACGCGCTGCTGAACAAGGTCGTCAAGGAGATCCCGGCGCCGGTCGGTGTCGCCGACGCGCCCGCCCGCGCCATGATCTTCGACTCGGTCTACGACTCCTACCGCGGTGTCGTGACGTACGTCCGTGTCATCGACGGCCAGCTCAACAAGCGTGAGCGGATCAAGATGATGTCGACGGGCGCCACCCACGAACTGCTGGAGATCGGCACCAACTCGCCGGAGATGCTGTCCGCCGACGGACTCGGTGTCGGCGAGGTGGGTTATCTGATCACGGGTGTGAAGGACGTCCGGCAGTCCAAGGTGGGTGACACCGTCACGAGCCAGGCCAAGGGCGCCACCGAGGCGCTCGGCGGCTACAAGGACCCGAAGCCGATGGTCTTCTCCGGTCTGTATCCGCTGGACGGCTCCGACTACCCAGAGCTGCGAGAGGCCCTCGACAAGCTCCAGCTGAACGACGCCGCGCTCGTCTACGAGCCGGAGACGTCCGCCGCGCTCGGCTTCGGTTTCCGCGTCGGCTTCCTCGGTCTGCTGCACCTCGACGTGATCCGGGAACGGCTGGAGCGCGAGTTCGGGCTCGACCTGATCGCCACCGCGCCGAACGTGGTCTACCGGGTGGTCATGGAGGACGGGACCGAGTACACGGTCACCAACCCGAGCGAGTTCCCCGAGGGGAAGATCAACGAGGTGTACGAGCCCGTCGTACGGGCCACGATCCTCGCGCCGACCGAGTTCATCGGCTCGATCATGGAGCTGTGCCAGACCCGGCGCGGCACCCTGCTGGGCATGGACTACCTGTCCGAGGACCGGGTCGAGATCCGGTACACGCTGCCCCTCGCGGAGATCGTCTTCGACTTCTTCGACCAGCTGAAGTCGAAGACCCGCGGTTACGCCTCGCTGGACTACGAGCCCACCGGCGAGCAGACCTCCAGCCTGGTCAAGGTCGACATCCTGCTGCACGGCGACAAGGTCGACGCGTTCTCGGCGATCACCCACAAGGACGCGGCCTACGCGTACGGTGTACGGCTCGTCGCCAAGCTGCGCGAGCTGATCCCGCGGCAGGCCTTCGAGGTGCCCATCCAGGCGGCCATCGGCTCCCGGGTCATCGCCCGCGAGACCATCCGCGCCATCCGCAAGGACGTCCTCGCCAAGTGCTACGGCGGTGACATCTCCCGGAAGCGGAAGCTGCTGGAGAAGCAGAAGGAAGGCAAGAAGCGGATGAAGATGGTGGGTTCCGTGGAGGTTCCGCAGGAGGCCTTCATCGCGGTGCTCTCCAGCGATGACAGCACGGGATCGGCCAAGAGCAAGAAGTAACCGCGGGTAACAATCGGTCGCGGCCGCAAATCGGGTACAACGGGGGTCCGCCGTACGAAAGTGCGGCGGACCCCTACGCGCGCGTAGCGTCGCTCTGCGTCGACCATGCGGCGAAACAGACAGGCCGATGCCCCTTACGCGCAGGCCGGTCGCGGCTTACTCTGATCCCTGCTCGATAGTTACTCGCGAGTTAAACAACCAGCTCGAACCCCACCGTGAGTAAACCCCAGCCGCACTGAGAGCCAGCCGCACCGTCGCGGGCCCCGGAGGATGTCGTGACCGACACACAGACACTGATCGAGAACCGACCGCCGTCCGTGGCGGCCCTCTTCCTGGATCGCGTGGCGGCCACACCGGACGCCGAGGCCTACCGCTATCCGGTGCCCGCGGCCTCCGGGCAGGGACCGGACGACTGGAAGTCGCTCAGCTGGGCGCAGGCCGCCGAGCGGGTCTACGCCATCGCGGCCGGTCTCATCGAACTCGGCATCGAGCCCGAACAGCGGGTCGCCCTCGCCTCCTCCACCCGCGTCGAGTGGATCCTCGCCGACCTCGGCATCCTGTGCGCCGGCGCCGCCACCACAACGGTCTACCCGCAGACCAACGCCGAGGAGTCGGTGTTCATCCTCTCCGACTCCGCGAGCCGGGTGCTGATCGCGGAGGACGCGGCCCAGGTCGCCAAGGCCGTCCAGAAGCGCGCAGAACTGCCCGACATCGTCCAGGTCGTCGTCATCGACCCGGCCGGCGCCGAGACCGGCGACTGGGTGATCACCCTCGCCGAACTGGAGCAGCGCGGCGCCAGGTACCTGGAGAAGCACCCCGAGCTGATCAAGGAGCGGGTCGGCGCGATCACCAAGGACCAGCTCGCCACCCTCATCTACACCTCCGGCACCACCGGCCGCCCCAAGGGCGTACGGCTGCCCCAGGACAACTGGTCGTACATGGCGAAGGCGATCGCCGCGACCGGCCTGGTCGGCGCCGAGGACGTGCAGTACCTGTGGCTGCCGCTCGCCCACGTCTTCGGCAAGGTGCTCACGTCCGGGCAGATCGAGGTCGGTCACGTCACCGCCGTCGACGGTCGCGTCGACAAGATCATCGAGAATCTGCCGGTCGTGCAGCCGACGTACATGGCCGCCGTGCCGCGCATCTTCGAGAAGGTCTACAACGGCGTCGCGGCGAAGGCCCGTGCGGGCGGTGCCGCCAAGTACAAGATCTTCCAGTGGGCGGCCGAGGTCGCCCGCGAGTACGCCAAGGTCACCCAGGAGAACTTCCGCCGTACCGGTGCCGCGACCGTTCCCTTCGGGCTCGCCGCCAAGCACAAGGTCGCCGACGGGCTCGTCTACTCCAAGCTGCGGGAGGCCTTCGGCGGGCGGCTGCGGGCCTGCGTCTCCGGGTCGGCGGCGCTGGCGCCCGAGATCGGCTACTTCTTCGCCGGCGCCGGTGTGCACATCCTGGAGGGCTACGGCCTCACCGAGTCCTCCGCCGCGTCCTTCGTGAACCCCGGCGAGGCCTACCGCACCGGTACGGTCGGCAAGCCGCTGCCCGGCTGCGAGGTGCGGATCGCCGACGACGGCGAGATCCTGCTCCGCGGCCCCGGCATCATGCAGGGCTACCACGGGCTGCCCGAGAAGACGGCCGAGGTCCTGGAGGCCGACGGCTGGTTCCACACCGGTGACATCGGCGAGCTGTCCCCCGACGGCTACCTGCGGATCACCGACCGCAAGAAGGACCTCATCAAGACGTCCGGCGGCAAGTACATCGCGCCCGCCGAGGTCGAGGGACAGTTCAAGGCGGTCTGCCCCTACGTCTCCAACATCCTCGTGCACGGTGCCGACCGGAACTTCTGCACCGCCCTGATCGCCCTCGACGAGGTGGCGATCCTGGAGTGGGCCAAGGAGAACGGCCTGGACGGCAAGTCCTACGCCGAGGTGGTGGCCGCGCCGGCGACCGTAGAGATGGTCGACGGGTACGTCAAGGAGCTCAACGAGGGGCTGCAGCGGTGGCAGACCATCAAGAAGTTCCGGCTGCTGCCCCGGGACCTCGACGTGGAGCACGGGGAGATCACGCCGAGCCTGAAGCTGAAGCGGCCGGTCGTGGAGCGGGAGTACAAGCATCTGATCGACGACATGTACGCCGGGACACGGGAGGCCTAGGGGTTCGTCGCCGGGTGCGGGTGCGGGTGCGGGTGCGGGTGCGGGTGCGGGTGTGTGGGGTTGGTCGCGCCCCCGCGGCGGAGCCGCGCATCGGCTCGGTCCCGCGCCCCTTCCCTTCAGTTCGACCTGGCCCTGTTCAACAGCTGCCGTAGCTCCCTGGTCTGCTCCCTCAGTGTTGTCACGTCGACGGGTTCCGCGGCCAAGCGGTCCTCGATGGCCGCCAACCGCTTGCCCAACTCGCCGAAATCGGCCTGTTCCCGTGCCAGCAGTTCCTGCAACTGCTGGTTCTTCCGGTGCAGTTCCAGGAACACGTTGACCTTCGCCCGCAGTACCCACGGGTCGAACGGTTTCGTCAGGTAGTCCGCCGCGCCGGTGGCGTAGCCGCGGAAGGTGTACCCGGCGTCCTCGTCCGCTCCGGTCAGGAAGATGATCGGGACGTCTTTCGTCTGGTCGAGGCGTTTGATGTTCGCGGCTGTCTCGAAGCCGTCCATGCCAGGCATGCGGATGTCGAGGAGGACGACGGCGAAGCGGCGGCGGAGCAGGGCTTTCATCGCCTCCTCGCCGGAGCGGGCCCTGACGATCGGCTCGTTCAGTGACCCCAGAACGGCTTCCAGTGCTATCAGGTTGTCCTCCATGTCGTCGACAAGGAGGATGCCGGCACGGTCGTCAGCGGTCATGGCGCCGTCCGTTCGTCGTCGGCGCGCTCGCCGTCCTGTGGGCTGTCGGGGTCCAGGAGTGCGCAGACGACGGTGAGCAGCCGGTCGACGTCCACCGGTTTGGGTACGTAGTCGTTGGCGCCGCGGGCGATGGACTTCTCCCGGTCGCCCGGCATCGCCTTCGCGGTGAGGGCGACGATCGGCAGACCGTTCCAGCGGGGGGCGCGGCGGATGGCCGCGATGGTCTCGTGGCCGTCCATCTCCGGCATCATGATGTCCATCAGGACGAGTTCGACGTCGGGGTTGCGTTCCAGGGTCTCGATGCCTTCCCGGCCGTTCTCCGCGTACAGCACCGGCATGCCGACGCGGCCGAGGACGTGGGTGAGGGCGAAGACGTTGCGGATGTCGTCGTCGATGATCAGGACGCGGCGGCCGGGGAGTACCCGGCCCGCGCGGCCCGTCTGCCAGGCCTCGAGGCGGGTCGGGGTCGGCCAGGAGTCGTCGGGGTCGGTGGCGGTGACCGGTGCGGGGCCGAGGGCGGGCGCGGTGTGGTTCTGAGCGACCGGCGCGGGTGCCGTGTGGCCGGGGCTGACGACCGGGACGTACAGGGTGAATGTGGAGCCGGTGCCCGGTTCGCTCTCGGCGACGATCCGGCCGCCCAGCAGGCCGGCGATCTCCCGGCTGATGGAGAGGCCGAGGCCGGTGCCGCCGTACTTGCGGTTCGTGGTGCCGTCGGCCTGCTGGAACGCCTCGAAGATGACCGGGAGTTTCTCGGCGGCAATGCCGATGCCGGTGTCCGACACCTGGAAGGCGATCACCTCGTCGCTGTCGTGGACGTAGTGGCGCTCGGGGTCCTTCACGCGGCGCACCCGCAGTTCCACGCGGCCCTTGGCGGTGAACTTGATCGCGTTGGAGAGCAGGTTGCGCAGGATCTGCTGGAGGCGTTGTTCGTCGGAGTACATCTCGCGCGGCACGTCGTCGCCGACGGTCACCTCGAAGGCCAGTCCCCGGTCCAGGGTCACCGGGCGGAAGGTCGCGTGGACGTAGTCGAGGAGTTTGATCAGGGGGAGGCGTTTGGGGCGGACGTCCATCCGGCCGGCCTCGATCTTCGACAGGTCCAGGATGTCGTTGATGAGCTGGAGCAGGTCCGAGCCGGAGCGGTGGATCGTCGTCGCGAACTGGACCTCCTGGTCGGAGAGACGGCCGTCCGGGTTGTCGGAGAGCAGCCGGGCCAGAATGAGCAGGGAGTTCAGCGGAGTGCGCAGTTCGTGGGACATGTTCGCCAGGAACTCCGACTTGTACTGGGAAGAGGTCGCCAGGAGGGCGGCCTTCTCCTCCAGTTCCGCGTTGGAACGCTGTAGTTCCGCCTGTTGTTTCTGAAGTTCGTCCGAACGTTCCTGGAGCTGCATCGCCAGCCGCTGGGACTCGCCGAGCAGGGACTCGGTGCGGGAGTTGGCGATGATCGTGTTGATCGCCACGCCGATGGTGTTGACGAACTGGTCGAAGAACGCCAGGTGGACGTCGGAGAAGCGGGAGAAGGAGGCCAGTTCGATGACGCCGAGGAGTTTGTCCTCGAAGAGGATCGGGATGATGACGATCGTGGTCGGCGCAGCCTCCCCGAGACCACTGTTGATCTTGATGTAGTCCGGCGGGGTCTCCTCGACGAGGATCCGCTTCTTCTCGCGGGCCGCCTGGCGGACCAGGCCGTGCACGGGGAGGCCGCCGGTCTCGACCGTCGCGCCCTGTGCGGAGCCGTAGCCGGCGATGAACGCGAGGCCCTTGGGCGGTACGGCGGTGCGTACGGCGGCGCCGTCCTCGTCGGGGTCGGCCAGGAAGAACGCGCCGTACTGGGCGTTCACCAGCGGGGTCAGTTCGCGCAGGATGAGGTCGGCGACCTCCATCAGGTCCCGGTGGCCCTGCATGAGGGCGGCGAGACGGGCCAGGTTGGACTCCAGCCAGTCCTTCGCGCGGGTCGTCTCGCGCAGGTTGGCCACCATCAGGTTGATGTTGTCCTTGAGTTCGGCGACCTCGCCGCGGGTCTCGACGGTGATCGAGCGGGACATGTCGCCCTGTGCCACGGCGGAGGCGACCTCGGCGATCGCGCGGACCTGGGTGGTGAGGTTGAGCGCGAGTTCGTTCACGTTGGTCGTCAGGCGTTTCCAGGTGCCGTACACGCCCTCCACGCGGGCCTGGCCGCCCAGCCGGCCGTCGGAGCCCACCTCGCGGGCCACCCGGGTCACCTCGGAGGAGAACGAGGACAGGGTGTCGACCATGGTGTTGATGGTGGTCTTCAGTTCGAGGATCTCGCCGCGGGCGTCCACGTCGATCTTGCGTGACAGGTCGCCCTGGGCGACGGCCGTCGCGACCTGGGCGATGTTGCGGACCTGTGAGGTGAGGTTGTCGGCCATGTAGTTCACGTTGTCGGTCAGGTCGCGCCAGACGCCGGAGACGCCGAGCACCTGGGCGCGGCCGCCCAGCCTGCCGTCGGTGCCGACCTCGCGGGCGACACGGGTGACCTCGTCGGCGAAGGCCCGCAGCTGTTCCACCATCGTGTTGACGGTGTCCTTGAGTTCGAGGATCTCGCCGCGCGCGTCGACGGTGATCTTCTTGGAGAGGTCGCCGTTGGCGACGGCTGTCGTCACCTGGGCGATGTTGCGGACCTGGGAGGTCAGGTTCAGGGCCATGAAGTTGACGTTGTCGGTGAGTTCTTTCCAGACTCCCGAGACGCCTCTGACCTGCGCCTGACCGCCGAGGTTTCCTTCGGTGCCGACTTCGCGTGCGACGCGGGTGACTTCGTCGGCGAAGGCGGAGAGCTGGTCGACCATCGTGTTGATCGTCGACTTCAGTTCGAGGATCTCGCCTTTCGCCTCGACGGTGATCTTCTTGCCGAGATCGCCCTGGGCGACGGCCGTGGAGACGAGGGCGATGTTGCGGACCTGGGACGTCAGGTTGTCGGCCATGAAATTGACGTTGTCGGTGAGGTCTTTCCAGACCCCGGACACGCCTCTGACCTGCGCCCGGCCGCCGAGGTTTCCTTCGGTGCCGACTTCGCGTGCGACGCGGGTGACTTCGTCGGCGAAGGCGGAGAGCTGGTCGACCATCGTGTTGATCGTCGACTTCAGTTCGAGGATCTCGCCCTGCGCGTCGACCATGATCTTCTGTGAGAGGTCGCCGTTGGCGACGGCCGTCGTCACCTGGGCGATGTTGCGGACCTGGGAGGTCAGGTTCGACGCCATGAAGTTGACGTTGTCGGTGAGGTCCTTCCAGACGCCCGACACGCCCCGTACCTGGGCGCGGCCGCCCAGCCGGCCCTCCGTGCCGACCTCGCGGGCCACGCGGGTGACCTCGTCGGCGAACGCGGAGAGCTGGTCGACCATGGTGTTGACGGTGAGCTTCAGCTCCAGCAGCTCGCCGGTGGCCTCGACGGTCACCGTGCGGGTCAGGTCGCCGCGGGCCACCGCCGTCGTCACCAGGGCGATGTCACGGACCTGCGCGGTCAGCCGGGACGCCATGGTGTTGACGGCCTCGGTGACGGCCCGCCAGCTGCCGGACAGGCCCTGCACCTTGGCCCGGCCGCCGAGCCGTCCCTCGGTGCCGACCTCGCGCGCGACCCGGGTCACCTCGCCGGTGAACAGGGACAGCTGGTCGACCATCGTGTTCACCGCGCGGGCCAGCCTGCGCAGATCACCGCGGAGCTGCCGGCTGCCGTCGTGCAGATCGACCCGCTGGGTCAGGTCGCCGCCGGCCACCGCGTCCAGCACGCGCGTGGCGTTCGCGGCCGGCGCGACCAGGGCGTCGAGGACCTGGTTGACGTCGTTGACGCGTGACGTCCAGGCGCCCTGGCCGGGGCTCGCAGACAGCCGTTCGTCCAGCCGGCCGTGGCGCACCAGCTCCCGTTTCACCCGCCGCAGATCGGTGTTGAAGTGAATGCCGCGGTCCATGATCTGGTTGAAGACCGCGGTGAGTTCGGCGACGATCCCCTCCCCGGTGGCCCCGTCGATCCCGGTCTCCGGGACTTTCGCGAAGTCGCCGTCGCGGGCGGCGGTCATCGCGGCGAGCAGAGGGCGCAGCGCGGATGCTCGGAGTTGTTCCGGTTTCTGTCCGTCTTCGAGCACACGCGTAGCACTGTTCTCACTCATGGCGGCCCACTTCGGTAACTCGGTGCTTATGGGCGCAGTCAGTCTGTCACTCTGTCCGCATCGATCGGGATGTATTCGTCCGAACTGCTCGGGGAGCTGGACATGGGGGCCATACCCACGCAACGGGAGACCGTCTCCCGGGTCCGTGAGGCGCCTGCGCACGACGCGGCGCCCGCGCACGGCGACGCTCCCGCGCATGACAACGTTCAGGCGCGCGACAGCGCTCAAGCGCGCGACACCGCGGGCCCGCGTGCGCAGGGGCGTGCGTCCCTGCCCGGCAGCCCGCTCGCGCCCGGTTCCGCCCGCGCCCTGGTGCGCGCCTCCTTCGACGAGTGGACGGAGTGCGGCCTGCTCCGCCCGGAGCAGCAGCGGGTCGCCGAGGACGCCATGGTCGTCGTCAGCGAACTCGTCACCAACGCCGTCGTGCACGCCGGCACGGACGTCGAGGTCGACTGGTGGCTGGAGGATCGGGAGGAGACGGCGTTCGTCGTCGAGGTCACCGACCACCATCCCTCCCGCGCGCCCCGCGACCACCCGGGCGAGACGCCGTACGAGACGCCGGAGTTCGGGCGAGGGCTGCGCCTGGTCGCCTCGCTCGCGGAGTCCTGGGGGGTGACGTACCGCACCGGCGCCAAGTCGGTGTGGGCGCGGCTGACCGGCCGTGGCGGCACGCTCCCCGACGAGCGGCAGCTGAAGGTCGCCGAGATCCTCGCCCCCGAGCCACCCCAGGCCCAGTCGCAGCTGCACCCCGCGCACGCGTACGCGCGCGAGGCCGCCGCGGAGCGCGGAGAGCGCGGGGACTGCTCGCACCGCCCCGAGCGGGACCGGGACTGGCTCAACCGGGGCGCGCTGTCCTTCCTCGCCGAGGCCTCCGACCTGCTCGCGGGCCAGCTCGACGAGAACCTGGTGGCGGCGCTCACCGGCCAGCTGATCGTGCCCCGGCTCGCCGACTGGTGCGCGGTGTGGCTGGAGGACGAGGCGACCGCACGGGGCGGCGGCTGGGGCGAAACCGGCGGCGCGGGCGGCCCGCGGCTGGCCCGGGTCTGGCACGGCAGCGAGAACCGCATCGAGGAACTGCGGCACGCCCTGGAGAAGGACCCGCCGTCCGCGCAGGGCGGCTTACGGTCCGGGCCCGAGCCGTATCCCTGGCCCGGCACGGCGCTCGGCCCGCAGGGCACCCACGGCTCGGCGCTCGCCTACCGGCTCATCGCGGGCGGCCGCCCGCTCGGCACGCTGGTCATCGGCCGGTCCGGCCCGGACGGCATCCCCGACGAGATCAACGGCCTCGTGGAGGACTTCGGCCGCCGGGTCGCCCTCGCCATCGGCGCGGCCCGCCAGTACGCCCGCCAGGCCACCATCAGCGCCGTCCTGCAGCGCGGGCTGCTGCCCGGCGCGGTCGCCGAGATCCCGGGCGTGCGCAGCGCGCTGGTCTACGAACCCTGCGACAAGGGCGGCCCCAGCGGCGACTTCTACGACCTCTTCCCGGCCGGCGACGGCCGCTGGTGCTTCGCCGTCGGCGACGTCCAGGGCAAGGGCCCCGAGGCCGCCGTCGTCATCGGCCTCGCCCGGCCCTGGCTGCGGCTCCTCGCCCGCGAGGGCTACCGGGTCGCCGACGTCCTCGACCGCCTCAACCAGCTCCTCCTCGACGACGCCACCGAGGCCGCCGACGCCGCCGCCCGCGCCCTGGTCGCCGTCGGCGGCCGCGCCCTGCCGCCCGGCGACAGCCCGCAGACCCGTTTTCTCTCCCTCCTCTACGGCGAGCTCACCCCCCTCGACGGCCGCGGCATCCGCTGCACCCTCGCCTCCGCCGGGCATCCGCTGCCGCTGCTCCTCGGCCCCGACGGAGAGGTCAGCACCGCCGCCCGCCCGCAGACGCTGCTCGGGGTCGTCGAGGACGAGACGTACACCAGCGAGACCATCGAGCTGGCGCCCGGCGACAGCCTGCTGTGCGTGACCGACGGGGTCACCGAGCGGCGCTCCGGCAGCCGTCAGTTCGACGACGGCGACGGGCTCGCGCGGGCGCTGGCCGGCTGCGCGGGGCTGAACGCCGACCTGATCGCCGAGCGCATCAGACGGCTCGTCCACGAGTTCGGCGGCGGACAGCCGGAGGACGACCTGGCACTCCTCGTCCTCCAGGCGGAGTGACCGAAGCCCTACGGGAACCGAGGCCCTACGGGAACCGAGGCCCTACGGGAACCTGAGGCCCTACCGGAACCGAGGCCCTACAGGAACCGAAGTCCTACGGGAGATGTCCGTACAGGAGATCCGTACAGGAAATCGGTACGGGACGTCGGTACGGGACAATGGGGGACATGCCTTCCGCACTCCCCGACGGCGAGCCCGTCCCCGACGACGGCGCGCTCCCCGCGTCCGCGCTCGCCGGCGCCGCCGCCCGCCCCCTCGGGTTCTACCTGCACGTCCCCTACTGCGCGACCCGCTGCGGCTACTGCGACTTCAACACGTACACGGCGACCGAGCTGCGCGGTACCGGCGGTGTGCTGGCCTCCCGCGACAACTACGCGGACACCCTGATCGACGAGGTCAGGCTCGCGCGGAAGGTCCTCGGCGACGATCCCCGCGAGGTGCGGACCGTGTTCGTCGGGGGCGGTACGCCGACGCTGCTGGCCGCCGCCGACCTCGTACGGATGCTGGGCGCGGTCCGCGACGAGTTCGGGCTCGCCGCCGACGCGGAGGTCACGACCGAGGCGAACCCGGAGTCCGTCGACCCCGCCTACCTCGCGGCCCTGCGCGAGGGCGGCTTCAACCGGATCTCCTTCGGCATGCAGAGCGCACGGCAGCACGTGCTGCGGGTCCTCGACCGCACCCACACCCCGGGACGCCCCGAGGCGTGCGTCGCGGAGGCCCGCGCGGCCGGATTCGACCACGTCAACCTCGACCTGATCTACGGCACCCCCGGCGAGTCCGACGACGACTGGCGGGCCTCCCTGGACGCGGCGATCGGCGCCGGGCCCGACCACGTGTCGGCGTACGCGCTGATCGTCGAGGAGGGCACGCAGCTGGCCCGGCGGATCCGCCGGGGCGAGGTCCCGATGACCGACGACGACGTCCATGCCGACCGCTACCTGATCGCCGACTCGGTGCTGGCGGGCGCGGGCTTCGACTGGTACGAGGTGTCCAACTGGGCCACCTCGGAAGCGGGCCGCTGCTTGCACAACGAGCTGTACTGGCGGGGCGCCGACTGGTGGGGCGCCGGACCGGGGGCGCACTCGCACGTGGGGGGCGTGCGGTGGTGGAACGTGAAGCACCCGGGGGCGTACGCGGCGGCGCTGGCGTCGGGGCGGTCGCCGGGCGCCGGGCGGGAGGTCCTGTCGGACGAGGACCGGAGGGTCGAGCGGATCCTGCTGGAACTGCGGCTGCGGGAGGGGGTGCCGCTGGAACTGCTGAAGGAGGCGGGACTGACGGCCTCGCGGCGGGCGCTGGAGGAGGGGCTGCTGGAGGCCGCACCGTACGAGCAGGGGCGGGCCGTGCTGACGCTGCGGGGGCGGTTGCTGGCGGATGCGGTGGTCAGAGACCTGGTGGACTGACCAATCCGGCGGGTGAATCACCTCGAAACGACGGTTCGATCCCCAACCTGGTTCGCAGGCCGCCGCCCGCGGGGCGCGGCGGATGTGGAGGCCACGGGGGTCAGGCCCCACCGCTGCCCGTGACGAAGTCGATCAGTTCCTCCACCCGCCCCAGCAGCTCCGGCTCCAGGTCCTTGTAGGAGTGCACGCGCGCGAGGATCGCCTGCCAGACGGCGCCCGTGTTGTCGGTGGGCCAGCCCAGCGCCCGGCAGACGCCCGTCTTCCAGTCCTGGCCGTGCGGGACGCGGGGCCAGGAGTCGATGCCCAGGGACGACGGTTTCACCGCCTCCCAGATGTCGATGTACGGGTGGCCGACGACCAGGGCGTGGTCGCTGGTGACCGACTGGGCGATGCGCCACTCCTTGGTGCCGGGGAGCAGGTGGTCGACGAGGACGCCGAGACGGGCGTCCGGGCCGGGGGCGAACTCGGCGACGATGGCGGGGAGGTCGTCGACGCCCTCCAGGTACTCCACGACCACGCCCTCGACGCGCAGGTCGTCGCCCCAGACCTTCTCGACCAGTTCCGCGTCGTGGCGGCCCTCCACGTAGATGCGGCCGGCGCGGGCGACACGCGCGCGTGCGCCGGGGACGGCGACCGAGCCGGAGGCGGTACGGGAGGGACGTACGGGTCCCCCGGACGTGGGGCGTACGAGGGTGACGACCCGGCCCTCCAGGAGGAAGCCGCGCGGTTCCAGCGGGAAGACGCGGTGCTTGCCGAAGCGGTCCTCCAGGGTGACCGTGCCCGCCTCGCAGCGGATCACCGCGCCGCAGAAACCCGTACCCGGCTCCTCGACCACCAGACCGGGTTCGGCGGCCACCTCGGGCACCGGCTTCGGCTTCTTCCACGGAGGGGTCAGGTCGGCGGAGTACTGGCGCATTCGGATGACGATAGGAGAAGCCGGACCGGCGCGCCTACGACACGCCGAAACGGGCGGCCAGGGCGTCGCGCTGGGCCCGCACGAACGCCGCGTCCACCACCGCTCCGTGACCGGGCACGTACAGGGCGCGGTCGCCGCCCAGGGAGAGGAGGCGGTCGAGGGCGGCGGGCCACCGCGACGGTACGGCGTCGGGGCCGGCCTGCGGATCGCCGGACTCCTCCACCAGGTCGCCGCAGAACACCACCTCCGGGTCGCCGGGGACCAGGACGGCGAGATCGTGCGGGGTGTGGCCGGGGCCCACGTTCGCCAGCAGGGCCTGGCGGCCGTCGCCCAGGTCGAGGGTCCACTCGCCGGAGACCGGATGGCGCGGGAGGGGGAGGGCGTCGGCCGCCTCCTCGGCCTCCCCGGCCGGCAGGCCGTTGCGGATCGCGTCCAGGCGGAGTGCCTCGCGGTCGTACCCGAGGACGGCCTCGGCGCCCACCGCCGCGTACAGGGCCGTGCCCGCGAAGGCGGCCGCGCCGAAGACGTGGTCGAAGTGCGGATGGGTGAGCGCGAGATGGGTCACACGGCGGTCGGCCAGTGCCTGCGCCTCCGTACGCAACCGTGCGCCCTCCGCCAGGCTCGACCCGGCGTCCACCATCAGGGCCGTGCCCGCCCCCAGTACCAGACCCGCCGTGCAGTCCCAGCCCGGCAGCCGGCACCGGCCGACGCCCTCGGCCACCCGCTCCCAGCCCAGCTCTTCCCAAGTCACCGTCATGCCGCGACGCTAGCCGTAGAACGTCATGGGTCCTGACCGGCCTTGCCCAGTCGGTGGCCCACGGCCGTACACTGGGGCGGGGATGCTGGCACTCGCGTTCGCAGAGTGCCAGACGAAAGGCCCGAAGGGACCGAAAGGCCGCGGGGACGACTTTCTGGAGGTGTGGCGCCGGGTGCTGAGTGAACGCAGGCTTCAGGTATTGCGCGCCATCGTCCAGGACTATGTCGGCACCGAGGAACCCGTCGGTTCGAAGGCGCTGACCGAACGGCACAACCTCGGGGTCTCCCCGGCGACCGTGCGCAACGACATGGCCGCCCTGGAGGACGAGGGGTTCATCGCCCAGCCGCACACCAGCGCGGGGCGGATCCCCACCGACAAGGGGTACCGGCTGTTCGTCGACAAGCTGGCCGGGGTCAAGCCGATGAGCGCGCCCGAGCGGCGGGCCATCCAGAACTTCCTCGACGGCGCCGTCGACCTCGACGACGTTGTGGCGCGGACCGTCCGGCTGCTGGCCCAGCTGACCCGGCAGGTGGCGGTCGTGCAGTACCCGTCGCTGACGCGGTCGACCGTGCGGCACGTGGAACTGCTCTCCCTGGCTCCGGCCCGGCTGATGCTGGTGCTGATCACCGACACCGGGCGGGTCGAGCAGCGGATGGTCGACTGTCCGGCCCCCTTCGGCGAAACGTCTCTCGCGGACCTGCGGGCGCGGCTGAACAGCCGGGTCGCGGGACGCCGGTTCTCGGACGTGCCCCGGCTGGTGGAGGATCTGCCGGAAGCCTTCGAGGCCGAGGACCGCGGCACGGTCTCGGCGGTGCTCTCCACTCTGCTGGAGACGCTCGTCGAGGAGAACGAGGAGCGGCTGATGATCGGCGGCACCGCCAATCTCACCCGCTTCGGACATGACTTTCCCCTCATGATCCGGCCCGTCCTCGAGGCACTGGAGGAACATGTCGTCCTCCTCAAGCTCATGGGCGAGGCGGGGGATTCGGGCATGACCGTACGCATCGGTCACGAGAACGCCTACGAGGGACTCAACTCCACGTCAGTGGTGTCGGTCGGTTACGGTTCGGGCGGCGAGGCAGTCGCCAAGCTCGGCGTGGTCGGACCGACCCGCATGGATTACCCGGGAACGATGGGAGCGGTACGAGCGGTGGCACGGTACGTCGGACAGATCCTGGCGGAGTCGTAAGTGGCCACGGACTACTACGCCGTTCTCGGCGTGCGCCGCGACGCGTCGCAGGAAGAGATCAAGAAGGCCTTCCGTCGGCTCGCGCGCGAGCTGCACCCGGACGTCAACCCGGACCCGAAGACCCAGGAGCGGTTCAAGGAGATCAACGCCGCCTACGAGGTGCTCTCCGACCCGCAGAAGAAGCAGGTCTACGACCTCGGCGGGGATCCGCTCTCGCAGAGCGGCGGCGCGGGCGCGGGCGGCTTCGGGGCCGGCGGGTTCGGGAACTTCTCGGACATCATGGACGCGTTCTTCGGTACGGCGTCCCAGCGCGGTCCGCGGTCGCGGACCCGGCGCGGCCAGGACGCGATGATCCGGATCGAGGTCGAGCTCGACGAGGCGGCCTTCGGCACCACCAAGGACATCCAGGTCGACACGGCGATCGTCTGCAACACCTGCAACGGTGAGGGCGCGGCGCCGGGCACCTCCGCCCAGACGTGTGACATGTGCCGGGGCCGCGGTGAGGTCTCGCAGGTGACGCGGTCCTTCCTCGGCCAGGTCATGACCTCGCGGCCGTGCCCGCAGTGCCAGGGGTTCGGGACGGTCGTGCCGACGCCGTGCCCCGAGTGCGCGGGCGACGGGCGGGTGCGGTCGCGGCGGACGCTGACGGTGAAGATCCCGGCCGGTGTCGACAACGGCACGCGGATCCAGCTCGCCGGTGAGGGCGAGGTCGGGCCGGGCGGCGGTCCCGCCGGTGACCTGTACGTCGAGATCCACGAGCTGCCGCACTCGACGTTCCAGCGGCGCGGGGACGACCTGCACTGCACGGTGACGATTCCGATGACGGCGGCGTCGCTCGGTACGAAGGTGCCGCTGGAGACGCTGGACGGTCTCGAGGAGGTCGACATCCGGCCGGGCACGCAGTCCGGGCAGTCGATTCCGCTGCACGGGCGGGGGGTCACGCATCTGCGGGGCGGCGGGCGGGGTGACCTGATCGTGCACGTCGAGGTGACGACGCCGACGAAGCTGGATCCTGAGCAGGAGCGGTTGCTGCGGGAGCTGGCGAAGCTGCGCGGGGAGGAGCGGCCGCAGGGGCAGTTCCAGCCCGGTCAGCAGGGGCTGTTCAGCCGGCTGAAGGACGCGTTCAACGGGCGTTGACGGGTGCGGTGAAGGGGCTCCGCCCCTTCGACCCCGCCAGGGGGCTCCGCCCCTCGGACCCCCGGGGACCTGTGCCCACCCACCACCCGACTCGGCCGGTCGAAAAGCTCGCTCGGCCCCTCGGCTCGGCCCGCCGCGAGGTGTGGTCGGGCGCGCGGCTCGGTCCGCCGGGAGTCCTGGTCGGGCGCCCGGCTCGGCCCGCCGGAAGGTGTGGTTTCTGGCATGTGCCAAAGGGGCGGCCCGATTCGGTCTTGTTCGGAGGACGTGACAACATGCCGTCATGTCCTCCGCACTGACCGATCTCTTCCCACTTCCGATCGTGCAGGCCCCCATGGCGGGCGGGGTCTCCGTCCCGCAGCTCGCCGCCGCCGTGTCCGAGGCGGGCGGGCTGGGGTTCCTCGCCGCCGGGTACAAGACCGCCGACGGGATGTACCAGGAGATCAAGCAGTTGCGGGGGCTGACCGGCCGTCCCTTCGGTGTGAACGTGTTCATGCCCCAGCCCGAGTACGCGGAGTCCGGGGCGGTGGAGGTCTACGCGCATCAGCTGGCCGGTGAGGCCGCCTGGTACGAGACCGAGCTCGGCGACCCGGACAGCGGCCGGGACGACGGGTACGAGGCCAAGCTGGCCGTGCTGCTGGACAACCCGGTGGCCGCCGTCTCCTTCCACTTCGGTGTGCCGGCGCCGGAGGTGCTGGACTCCCTGCGGCGGGCCGGGACGGTCACGCTGGTCACCGCCACCACCGCCGAGGAGGCCCGTGCCGTCGAGCGGGCCGGGGCGGACGTGGTGATCGCGCAGGGCGTGGAGGCGGGAGGACATCAGGGCACCCACCGGGACGTCGCGGAGAACGACGGGTCCGGGGTCGGGCTGCTGTCGCTGGTCGCCCAGGTGCGCGAGACCGTCCGGATCCCGGTCGTCGCCGCGGGCGGGATCATGCGCGGCGGCCAGATCGCGGCCGTACTGGCGGCGGGGGCGAGCGCAGCGCAGCTGGGGACGGCCTTCCTCGCCACCCCGGAGTCCGGCGCCGCCGCCCTGCACAAGCAGGCGCTCACCGACCCGCTCTTCACGCGGACCGCGCTGACCCGGGCGTTCTCCGGGCGGCCCGCCCGCGGCCTGGTCAACCGGTTCATGCGCGAGCACGGCCCGTACGCGCCCGCCGCCTACCCGGAGGTCCATCACCTCACCTCCCCGCTGCGCAAGGCCGCCGCCCGGTCCGGGGACGCCCAGGGCATGGCCCTGTGGGCCGGACAGGGCCACCGGATGGCCCGCGAACTGCCCGCCGGTCAGCTGGTGGAGACCCTCGCGGCGGAACTCGCCGCCGCGACGACAGCGTTGTCGGCCGCGGTGGAGAGCAAGGGAGAGGGGGACCGGCGATGACGGCGCCCGTCTTCGTCGTCGAGGACTTCCCCGCCGGTGGTGCCGGACAGTACGTCCTCGACGGGCCCGAGGGCCGGCACGCGGTCTCCGTGAAGCGACTGCAGCCCGGCGAGGAGGTCGTCCTCACCGACGGCGCCGGCCGCTGGGCGGTCTGCGAGGTGGTCGCCGCCGAGGGCAAGGACCGGCTGGTCGTCCGCATGACGTCGGTCTCCGAGGAGCCGGAGCCGTCGCCCCGCATCACCGTCGTCCAGGCACTCCCCAAGGGCGACCGCGGCGAGGTCGCCGTGGAGACCATGACCGAGGTCGGCGTCGACCGGATCGTGCCCTGGCAGGCCGCCCGCTGCATCACCCAGTGGAAGGGCGAGCGGGGCCTCAAGTCGCTGGCCAAGTGGCGGGGCACCGCCCGCGAGGCCGGCAAGCAGTCCCGCCGGGTGCGGTTCCCCGAGGTCGCGGACGCGGCGACGACCAGGCAGGTCGCCGCGCTGCTGGCGGAGGCCGACCTCGCCGCCGTCCTGCACTCCGACTTCGGGCACGGCAGTGAGCCGCTCGCAGCGGCCGAACTGCCCACCGGGGGCGAGATCGTGCTGGTCGTCGGGCCCGAAGGGGGCGTCGCCCGGGACGAGATCGCCCTGTTCGAGGAGGCGGGTGCGAAGGCGTACACCCTGGGGCCTACCGTGATGCGCACGTCGACCGCCGGGACGGCGGCCGCGGCCCTGCTGCTGGGCCGCACCGGCCGGTGGTCCTGAACCGACCGCACCACACCCTGGGGGACAGCCGTGGAACTCGCCCAAGTCCGGCTCCTGGTCACCGACTTCGCCGCCTGCTACCGCTTCTACGCCGAGGTGCTCGGGCTGAGGCCGCAGTCGGGGGCGAGCGAGGGGCCGTACGAGAAGTTCAGCCCGCATGCCGGATCGGCGGGGATCGCCCTGCAGGACCGGGCGATGATGGCCGCGATACTCTCCGAACTGGGCGACGCGGCGACCGGGCACCGTTCTCTGGTGGTGCTGCGCGTCGACGACCTGGACGGCTACTGCGAGCAGATCACCGCACGGGGCGCGGTCCTCGTGCACGGACCCGAGCCGATGACCGAACGCATGCGGGTCGCCCACCTGAAGGACCCCGAGGGGAACCTGGTGGAACTCCAGGAGTGGCTGCTGCTGCGGACCTGAGGGAGAGCGCACCGGCACGGGTGACCCCTCCGAACACGTGAGTGGCCGTAAGCCCCCTACCGCCACCGGCGGGACGGTGGCAGGCTGCCCTCCATGGGGGCATTGAGGAGGATTTGGGGCCGGCCGCGCGGAACCAGGGCGGCGGCCGCGGCGGGGCTCGCGGTGATCGCCGTGGGCGGTGCGGTGGCCTGTCAGCCGAGCGACCTGAACACCGCGACGGTCGCCTACACCACCGACCGGACGGCCACCGCAGAACTGAAACGCCAGCACGTCGACGTCGACTGGCTCACCTGCACCGGCAACCACGGGTCGTCGGCGAGGAGCACGACGGGCACGAAGACGCCGTCGGCCACCTCGACCACCGTCGTCTCCGTCGACTGCCGGGGCCGGACCAGGGACGGCCGGGACATCACCGTCACCGGCCGGGTCACCAAGGCCGTCAGCGGCGCCTGTGTGCGCGGGAACCTCGTGGCCAAGGTCGGCGGCAAGGAGTGGTTCCGGGTGAACGGGCTGGGCAACTGCGACGCGACACCCGGGCCGGCGTACAGCACCTACCGGCCGCCCACCTACGGGCAGCGGCCCGGCCCCACCGTGACCGTCACGAAGACGATCTGGTGCCAGGGCGACCCCAAGTGCTGGCCGGTGCAGGGAAAGTGATCGAAATCGGCCACCGGGAACACGCCGGGGTGCATAGGCTGAGCGAGTGACTCAGGGTGCAGCGACAGGACCGCGGTCCTACCTCCGATTTCCCCATGTCCACGGCGACCTGGTCGCCTTCACCGCCGAGGACGACGTGTGGCTCGCGCCCCTGGACGGCGGCCGGGCCTGGCGGGCCAGCGCCGACAACGTCCCCGTGACGCTGCCCCGCATCTCGCCCGACGGCACCACGGTCGCCTGGACCTCCACCCGCGACGGCGCCCCCGAGATCCACCTCGCCCCCGTCGACGGCGGCCCGTCCACCCGCCTGACGCACTGGGGGAGTTCCCGCACCCAGGTGCGCGGCTGGACCGCCGACGGGCAGGTCCTCGCCATCTCCACCTACGGCCAGGCCAGCCTCCGGCGCAGCTGGGCGCACGCCGTCCCGCTCGACGGCGGCCCGTCCACCGTCCTGCCGTACGGCCCGGTCGGCCACGTCGCCCTCGGCCCGCACACCGTGCTGCTGTCCGCGCCGATGGGGCGGGAGGCGGCCTGGTGGAAGCGGTACCGGGGCGGTACGGCGGGCAAGTTGTGGATCGACCGGGACGCCCGGGGCGGGGAGGGCACCGGCGAGTTCGTACGGCTGCACGCGGAGCTGGACGGGAACCTGGAGTACCCCGAGTGGGTCGGGGACCGGATCGCCTTCCTCTCCGACCACGAGGGCACCGGAGCCCTGTACTCCTCCCTCGCCGACGGTTCCGACCTGCGCCGGCACACCCCTCTCGACGGCTTCTACGCCCGGCACGCGGCGAGCGACGGCACCCGGGTCGTCTACGCCTCGGCCGGTGAACTCTGGCTCCTCGACGACCTGGAGGGCGCCGAGCCGCGCCGCCTGGACATCCGGCTCGGCGGGTCCCGGGTCGACCGGCAGCCCTACCCGGTCAACGCGGCCCGCTGGTTCAGCTCCGCCTCGCCCGACCACACCGCGCGCGGCAGCGCCGTCCTGGTGCGCGGCGGCGTGCACTGGGTGACCCACCGGTCCGGTCCGGCGCGCGCCCTCGCCGCCCAGCCGGGGGTGCGGGCCCGGCTGCCCGTCACCTTCCGCGCGGACGCCGAGGAATGGGTGGTGTGGGTGACGGACGCCGAGGGCGACGACGCCCTGGAGTTCGCCCCCGCCACCGGACTCGTGCCCGGCGCCACCCCGCGCCGGATCGCCGCCGGACAGCTCGGCCGGGTCCTGGACCTCGCCGTCGCCCCCGACGGCGCCCGGGTCGCCGTCGCCGCCCACGACGGCCGGCTGCTCCTCGTCGAACGCGAGACGGGTGAGGTCCGCGAGGTCGACCGCAGCGAGGACGGCGACGTCTCAGGACTCGCCTTCTCACCCGACTCCGGCTGGCTCGCCTGGTCCCACCCCGGCGCCGGCGGCCTCTGCCAGCTCCGTATCGCCCACACCACCGACCTCACCGTCACCGAGGCCACCCCGCTGCGGTTCCGGGACTACGACCCCGCCTTCACCCGCGACGGCAAGCACCTCGCGTTCCTCTCCACCCGCTCCTTCGACCCGGTCTACGACGAGCACGTCTTCGACCTGGCCTTCGTGGTCGGCGACCGCCCGCACCTGATCACCCTCGCGGCCACCACCCCCTCGCCGTTCGGCCCGCAGCGGCACGGCCGTCCCTTCGAGACCCCCGACAAGGAGGAGACGCCGGACGCCGAGGGCACCCCCGCCACGCGGATCGACCTGGAGGGCCTCGCCGACCGGATCGTGCCCTTCCCCGTCGAGGCCGGCCGCTACTCCACGCTGCGCGCCGCCAAGGACGGCGTCCTCTGGCTGCGCCACCCGGTCCGCGGCGTCCTCGGGGCCTCCCGCGCCCACCCCGAGGACCCGGCGCCCAAGACCGAACTGGAGCGCTACGACCTCGCCCAGCAGCGCATCGAGTACCTCGCCTCCGACGCCGACCACTTCGAGGTCAGCGGCGACGGCAAACGCGTCCTGCTCTGGGCCGACGGCAAGCTCAAGGTCGTCCCCAGCGACCGCCGCGCCTCGAACGACGACGACAGCGACACCAACATCACCGTCGACCTCTCCCGGGTCCGGCAGACCGTCGACCCGGCCGCCGAGTGGCGGCAGATGTTCGACGAGACCGGCCGCATCATGCGCGACCAGTTCTGGCGGCCCGACCTCGGCGGCGTCGACTGGAACGGCGTCCTGGACCGCTACCGCCCGCTCGTCGACCGGGTCGCCACCCACGACGACCTCGTCGACCTGCTCTGGGAGGTCCAGGGCGAACTCGGCACCTCGCACGCCTACGTCACGCCGCGCGGCGGCCACGGCGGCGGCGCCCGGCAGGGCCTGCTCGGCGCCGACATCTCCCGGCACGCCGACGGCAGCTGGCGCATCGACCGGATCCTGCCCGCCGAGACCTCCGACCCCGGCGCCCGCTCCCCCCTCGCGGCCCCCGGCGCCGCGGTCCGCCCCGGCGACGCGATCGTGGCCGTCGCCGGCCGCCCCGTCGACCCGGTCACCGGCCCCGGCCCGCTCCTGGTCGGCACGGCCGGCAAGGCGATCGAACTGACCGTGTCCCCGGCGGGCGGCGGCGACCTGCGGCACCCGGTCGTCGTCCCGATTGCCGACGAGGAACCGCTGCGCTACCACGCGTGGGTCGCCGACCGCCGGGCCCACGTCCACGAACTCTCCGGCGGCCGCCTCGGCTACCTCCACGTCCCCGACATGCAGGCGCCCGGCTGGGCCCAGATCCACCGTGACCTGAACGTGGAGATGGCCCGCGAGGGCATCGTCGTGGACGTCCGCGAGAACCGCGGCGGGCACACCTCCCAGCTCGTGGTGGAGAAGCTGGCCCGGCGGATCGTCGGCTGGGACCTGCCGCGCGGCATGCGGCCGTTCAGCTACCCGAGGGACGCGCCCCGGGGACCGGTCGTGGTCGTCGCGAACGAGTTCTCCGGCTCCGACGGCGACATCGTCAACGCGGCGATCAAGGCGCTGGGCATCGGCCCGGTGGTCGGCACCCGCACCTGGGGCGGCGTCATCGGCATCGACAGCCGCTACCGCCTGGTCGACGACACGCTGGTCACCCAGCCGAAGTACGCGTTCTGGCTGGAGGGCTACGGCTGGGGCGTCGAGAACCACGGCGTCGACCCGGACGTGGAGGTCGTACAGACCCCGCAGGACTGGGGCGCGGGGAGGGACCCCCAGCTGGACGAGGCCGTCCGGCTTGCGCTGGAGGCACTGGAGGCGGCTCCCGCGAAGACTCCGCCCACTCTGCCTGCCTGAGGGGGGGCGGGGCTGTATCACCGTGCGGCTCCGCCACCGGGCGCGCCCAGCCCCCACCGGGCGCGCACCCGACGACGATACGATGCCCCGAAACCGATCACCTGGCGAGGAGAAGACGTGGCAGGGGAACCCCAGGACGACTGCCTGTTCTGCAAGATCGTCGCAGGCCACGTTCCCGCGACGATCGTCCGGGAGACGGACACCACCGTCGCCTTCCGGGACATCAACCCCCAGGCCCCCACCCATGTCCTGGTGATCCCCAAGGTCCACTACCGGAACGCGGCCGAGCTCGCCGCCGGCGAACCCGCCGTCGCCGCCGACATACTGCGCGAGGCCCAGGCCGTCGCCGACGAGGACAAGCTGGAGAGCTACCGCCTCGTCTTCAACACCGGCAGCGGCGCCGGCCAGACCGTCTGGCACGCCCACGCCCACGTCATCGGCGGCCGCGGCCTCCAGTGGCCGCCCGGGTGACCCGCCGTGTCCGTACGTGAGCTGGTGGTGCTCGGCACCGCCAGCCAGGTCCCCACCCGGCACCGCAACCACAACGGCTACCTGCTGCGCTGGGACGGCGAGGGCATCCTCTTCGACCCCGGCGAGGGCACCCAGCGGCAGATGCTGCGGGCCGGGGTCGCCGCCCACGACCTGAACCGGATCTGCGTCACCCACTTCCACGGCGACCACTCCCTCGGCCTCGCCGGCGTCGTCCAGCGCATCAACCTCGACCAGGTCCCGCACCCGGTCACCGCCCACTACCCGAAGTCCGGCCAGCGCTTCTTCGACCGGCTCCGGTACGCCACCGCCTACCGCGAGACCGTCGGCATCACCGAGGCCCCGGTCGACGCGGACGGCGACCTCGCGGTCACCCCCGCCTACACGCTGGAAGCCCGCAAGCTCTCCCACCCCGTCGAGTCGTACGGCTACCGGCTCACCGAGCCCGACGGCCGCCGCATGCTGCCCGAACGGCTCGCCGCGCACGGCATCACCGGCCCCGACGTCGGCCGGATCCAGCGCGAGGGCGTCCTCGGGGACGTCACGCTCGACGAGGTCAGCGAGGTGCGGTCCGGCCAGCGGTTCGCGTTCGTCATGGACACCCGGCTGTGCGAGGGCGTGCACGCCCTCGCCGAGGGCTGCGACCTGCTCGTCATCGAGTCGACCTTCCTCGACGAGGACGCCGGACTCGCCGCCGACCACGGCCACCTGACCGCCGGACAGGCGGCGGCCGTCGCCCGCGACGCGGGCGTACGGCACCTGGTGCTGACCCACTTCAGCCAGCGCTACTCCGAGCCCGAGGAGTTCGAACGGCAGGCGCGCGCCGTCGGCTACGCGGGGGAGCTGACCGTCGCCCACGACCTGCTCCGAGTGCCGGTCCCGAAGCGCAGGTGAAACGACCGTACGATGCTTTGATGCCCCTCCCCAAAGCAGAACTGCACCTCCACATCGAAGGCACCCTGGAGCCCGAGCTGGCGTTCCTGCTGGCCGCCCGCAACGGCGTCGAACTGCCCTACGCGGACACCGAAGCGCTCCGCAAGGCCTACCAGTTCGAGGACCTGCAGTCCTTCCTGAACCTCTACTACGAGCTCATGACCGTCCTGCGCACCGAGCAGGACTTCGACGACCTCGCCGACGCCTACCTGTCACGGGCCGCCGCGCAGGGCGTGCGGCACGCGGAGATCTTCTTCGATCCGCAGGCGCACCTCGCGCGGGGCGTGGACATGGGGACGGTCGTCGAGGGCCTGTGGCGGGCGCTCGGCCGCAGCGTCGACAGCCACGGGATCTCCACCCGCCTCATCATGTGCTTCCTGCGGGACGAGCCGGCCGAGTCGGCGATGGCCGCCCTGGAGGCGGCGAAGCCCTACCTCGACCGGATCACCGGCATCGGGCTCGACTCGGCCGAGGTCGGGCATCCGCCGGCCAAGTTCCGCGCGGTGTACGAGGCGGCGGCCGCGCTGGGGCTGCGGCGGGTGGCCCACGCGGGCGAGGAGGGGCCGCCGGAGTACATCACCGAGGCGCTGGACGTGCTCGGCGTCGAACGCGTCGACCACGGGCTGCGCTGCATGGAGGACCCGCGACTGGTGGAGCGTCTGGTGCGGGAGCGGATCCCGCTGACGCTGTGCCCGCTGTCGAACGTCCGGCTGCGCGCGGTCGACGTGCTCGCCGACCACCCGCTTCCGGCCATGATCGACGCCGGGCTGCTGTGCACGGTCAACTCCGACGACCCGGCCTACTTCGGCGGTTACGTCGCCGACAACTACCACGCCGTGCGCGACGCCCTGGGCCTGTCCAGGGAGCAGATGCGGGGACTGGCCCGCAACTCCTTCCTCGCGTCCTTCCTCGACGACGACGAGGAGCTGCGGGCGCGCTACCTCGCGGAGGTGGACGCCTTCGAGTTCGGCCGGGCCCACGGCTAGGCCGCGACGTCCAGCCGTACCGGCGTCGTCCCGTCGGTGAGCGCCGGGCCGGTCGCGACGGTGGTGGTCCTGCGCCGCAGTGCCACCGCCGTCAGCGGCACCGCGACCGCCAGCAGCCCCACCGCGAGGACCGTCCCCATCGCCGGGAAACCGGCCCGCGCCGCCAGCAGGCTGCCGGTCATCGGGCCGACGGCCGTCCCCAGCGACGACGCCGAGCCGACCAGCACCGCCCAGCGGCCCCGCGGGTCGAGGGCGGCGGCCAGCCCGATGACGTACGACAGGACGACCGGGTAGAGCAGGTTCCAGGCGATCTCGCCGGACGCGAACGTCGTCAGGTCGGTCGCGGACGCGCTGAGCGCGATGCACCCCGCGATCAGCACGGTCCCCAGGCCGATCGGCAGCGCCCGGCCGAGCCGCGGGCCGAGGGCGCCCGCGCCGACCACACCGAGCAGGCCGGTGCCGAGCCCCACCGCGAACACCGCGCCGACGGTGGCCTCGCCGAGGTGCGCCTGCGTCAGGCCGATCCGGCCGCTGACCCCCCACAGCGAGTTCTGCGCGGCCGACCAGCACGGCATCGCGGCGGCCAGCAGCAGGCCCGAGCGGAGGTGCGGGAGCCGGGAGCCGGCGGCGGCGCGGGGCAGGGCCGGGGCGGTACGGGGGGACAGGCGGGCGGTGAACGGCCAGACCGCGAGCGCCGTGAGCGCGAGCGCGGCGAGGGGCTGCGCGTGGCCGGGGCCCAGGTGCGGGACCGTCAGATAGACGGCACCCGCGAGGGCGGAGACGCCGAGCAGGCCGAGGGTGGTGGTGCGGTGGGGGTCCCGCTGTGCGGCGATGCCGGTGGCGGCGACCGCGGTGACCGTGCCGGAGCCGAAGCCGCCGACGACCGCGCCGGCGACGACCGCGGGGACGGTCGTGGTCAGGGCGGCGCCGCCGTAGCCGAGGGCCGCGAGGAGCAGGCCCAGGCGGGCGAGCGTCCGGGCGCCGACGCGGTCGACCCGGGACGCGAGCAGGAAGCCCGCCGTCGCCGAACTCAGCAGCAGGGCACTGCCGACGGCGCCCGCCCACGTGGCGGAGAGGGGGAGTCCCGACGCGAGCCGGCCGACCGTGGTCGGGAGCAGGTACGGGGCCAGGTACCCGGCCGTGAAAAGGGCGACGAGGGGCCAGGCGGTGGTGCGGGGGGCGGACACGGGCGTTCCCAGGGCATGCGAAAGGAGCGGTGCAGGAAGGGGGTTGGGCGCAGGCCGTCGAGGGACAGGAACGCGCGGGCAATTTGTATCAAGTGGGGAGGGGGAGCAGAAGGGTGGGGGGTGTGATGTGGGGCACGGTGAGGTTTCGGGTGCGGGGGAGGGGGTAGCGGCGCCGCGCGTCGTGGGGGGTTCGGTGGAGGGCCGGGTGCGGGCCGTGGTCGTCGCTCGCGCAGGTCCCCGCGCCCCTGAGGGCGCTACCGCGCCGTGAGGGGCGCGGGGACCTGCCGCGCGACAAGCCCCCACCGGCCCGCACCCGGCGACGAACCGGTCCCCCGCCCCCTCAGCGCCAGTTGACCGTGCCGCCCGTCGTCGCCGACTCGATTCTCGTGCGGGTCTCCTGCATCACCGTCACGATCTCCGCCTCGTGCTCCGGCGTGAGGCGGGCCACCGGTACCGAGCAGCTGATGGCGTCCTGGGCCGGGGTGTCGTACCGCAGGGCGAAGCCGTAGCCGGTGATGCCGAGGACGCTTTCCTCGCGGTCGACCGAGTAGCCGCGGGCGCGGATTCCGGCCAGGTCGGCGGCGAGGGTGTCCGGCGTGGTGTGGGTGTGGGGGGTGAGGGACCGGTAGGGGCCCGCGGGGAGGCCGGCGTCCGGGCGTTCCGCCAGCAGTGCCTTGCCGAGGGCGCCCGCGTGGGCCGGGAGGCGGCGGCCCACGCGGCTGATCGTGCGCAGGTACTCGTGGGACTCCCGGGTCGCCAGGTACGCCACGTCCGGGCCGTCCAGGCGGCCCAGGTGGATCGTCTCGCCGAGCGCCTCGGAGGCCTCGTCGAGGTAGGGGCGGACGAGGCGGACGCGCGGGTCGGAGTCCAGGTAGCTGGTGCCGGTCAGCAGGGTGCGGATGCCGATGCCGTAGAGCGAGCCGGTGGTGTCGGTGCGCACCCAGCCGCGGGCGATCAGCGTCTGGAGGAGGGCGTACATGGAGCTGCGCGGGACGCCGAGGCCGTCCGCCAGTTCCTGGAGGCGGGCCGGGCGGTCGCCGCGGGCGGCGAGGAGCTCCAGCAGCTCCACGGTGCGCGCCGCGGACTTCACCTCGCGGACCCCTGCTGTCTCGGACATGTGCAGATCGTAGGGGGGCGGGGAGGGGTGCGCCGTTGACGGGGGGCGTTCGCATATCTAGTCTCTGTCTTCATACGTGGATGATGTCTACATGGGGAGACGGCGAGATGGGTGCGGTGGCCGGACGGCCGGAGCGGGTGGCGCGGAGGCTGCGGGACGGGATGGCGGGCGGGGTGCTGTCGTTCCCGCTCACCTCGTTCCGTGCCGACGGGTCCCTCGACGTGGACGGGTTCCGGGCGTACGTGGCCGGCCGGCTGGCCGCCGCGCCCGGCGCCCTCTTCCCGGCCTGCGGGACCGGGGAGTTCTTCTCGCTGGACGAGGAGGAGTACCGGCAGGTGGTGACGGTGGCGGTCGAGGAGGCCGGCGGGCGGGTGCCCGTGGTCGCCGGGATCGGGTACGGCTGGGCGCAGGCCGTCCGGTTCGCGCGCGTCGCGGAGGAGGCGGGGGCGGACGCCCTGCTCGTGCTGCCGCACTACCTCGTCGCCGCCCCGCAGGACGGGCTGGTCGCCCAGGTCGAGGCCATCGCGGGCCGGACCGGGCTGCCGCTCGTCGTCTACCAGCGCGGCCAGGTCGCGTACACCGCCGGGTCGTTGGCGCGGATCGCGCGCATCCCCGGCGTCATCGGCCTCAAGGACGGGCACAGCGACCTCGACCGGCTCCAGCGGCTGACCCTCGCCGCCCCCGACGGCTTCCTCTTCTTCAACGGCGCCGCCACCGCCGAGATCCAGGCCCGCGCATACGCGACGGTCGGCGTCCCCGCGTACTCCTCCGCCGTGCACGCCTTCGCCCCGGAGATCGCCGACGCCTTCTTCGCCGCCCTCCAGGACGGTGACCGGGGCACCGTCGACAAGCTGCTGCGCGACTTCTACGTGCCGTTCGTCGAACTGCGCGACCGGGTGCCCGGATACGCGGTGTCGCTGGTGAAGGCGGCGGCCCGGCTGCGCGGCCTGCCGGTGGGACCCGTGCGCGCCCCGCTCACCGACCCGTCCGCCGCGGACCTGGCCGAGCTCGGGACCCTGCTCGACGCCGGCCTCGGCCTCGTGGGAGCGTCCCGGTGAACCTCAGCCTCACCGACGGCCGCCGCACGCCGGTCCTCGCCGCCGCCCCGCCGCTGCTGAACACGCAGGTCGAGCACCAGCCGTACGCTCCCGGCTGACCGGTCGCGGCCGCCGCCCGATCGGGCGGGTCGTACGGCGAGAGCGGCCGCCGCTCCGGTGACATGGTGCACACTGGCCGGATCCGCACCACGTCAGGGAGCGCACCGTGACCGCGTCCAACGCGTTCGCCGGAGAGGAACCGGAGTACCTCGACGACGACAGGGGAGCAACAACACCGCACTGCGCCGCGCAGGTCGACCCGCTGGCGGCCCTGCGCACGCCCGACGAACCGCCCTGGGACGTCTACCTCACCGGCACCGTCTTCCTCGACATCGTCTTCACCGGCCTCGACAGCGCGCCGGTGCGCGGCACCGAGTCCTGGGCCCGCGGCATGGGCTCCAGCCCCGGCGGCGTCGCCAACATGGCCACCGCCCTCGCCCGCCTCGGCCTGAAGACCTCCCTCGCGGCCGCCTTCGGCGACGACCACTACGGCGAGTACTGCTGGGACGCCCTCGCCCGGGGCGAGGGCATCGACCTCTCCCCGTCCCGGACCGTGCCCGGCTGGCACTCGCCGGTCACCGTCTCCATGGCGTACGAGGGGGAGCGGACCATGGTCTCGCACGGGCACGAGCCGCCCGCGGACCTGCTGTTCCGCCAGCAGAACGCACCGGGCCACCCCGCCCGTGCGCGTGCCGCCGTCGCCTCCCTCACGCCCGGCAAACGCAACCCCTGGATCGCCAGGGCGGCCGCCGAGGGCACCCGGATATTCGCCGACGTCGGCTGGGACGACACCGGTGCCTGGGACCTGGCCGGGCTCGCCGACCTCGAACACTGCGAGGCGTTCCTGCCCAACGCGGAGGAGGCACAGCGGTACACCGGCGCGGACAGCCCGCGGGCCGCCGCGCACGCCCTCACCGAGTACGTGCCGCTCGCCGTCGTCACCCTCGGGTCGGAGGGCGCCTACGCCGTCGACGGGCGTACCGGCGAGTCCGCGGAGGTCCCGGCGATCGCCGTGGAGGCCCTCGACCCGACCGGTGCGGGGGACGTCTTCGTCGCCGGCTTCGTCACCGGCACCCTCGCCGACTGGCCGCTCGCCGACCGCCTCGCCTTCGCGGGTCTCACGGCGGCGCTGTCCGTCCAGGAGTTCGGCGGCTCGCTGTCCGCTCCCGGGTGGTCGGAGATCGGGGCGTGGTGGCGCAGGGTGCAGTCCGTGCCGGGACAGGATCCGGCCGCCCTGCGCCGGTACGCGTTCCTGGAGGGCCTGGTACCGGAGGAGGACCAGGTGAGGCCGTGGCCACTGCGCAGGGCGGTACCGACGATCGGGTTCGGACGGGCGGGGTGACTGTCACGGCCGCGGCTGCAGCCGCGGCCGCCTGGGGGCCCGGGGGGACTCACCCGCGCTCACCCGTGCCCACCCAGCGGCGCGACCGTCCGCGGCCGACGAACGGAGACGCCTGCCCGCAGCCGTACGGCCGACGCGACCGCGGCGCCCCGTAAGGGGCGCGGGGAACCGCGCGCCGAGCCCCCACCGGGCCGCACGCGACGACCGGCCCTCACTCTCCCCGCACCTTGGCGACCTGCTGCCGCACCAGCGACCGCCCCGCCTCCGACACCCCGGACAGCGCCCCGGCGAACAGCTCCTCCACCCCGCCCCCGTCGGCCCCCACGCCCCCGCTGCTCACCGCGTACCCCTCCCGCACCGCGACCCGCAGCACACCCGCCGTGTCCACCGCCGCCGCCACGATGGTCGGGACCTCGCCGCCCGCCGGGTCGGCCACCTTCGTGTACGCCCCCGTCACCGGCTCCCGCCAGCGCAGCGCGAGCAGCACCGGCGACTTGGCCTGCACCTCGGCGAGGTCCACCTCGTACACCCCGTCCGCCGTGAGCACCTCGGCCCACGCGTCCAGCACCAGCGCCGCCGGCAGCAGGTCCCGCAGGGTGGACCCGGCGACGTTCCCGCCCACCGTCGCCGCCCGGCGCACCGCCCCCGTGCCGACGCCCTTCGCGGCCTGCCGCAGCACCTCCGGGACCCGGTCGTCCACCTGGTGGAGAAGGACGGCACCGCCGAGCGCCCCGTTCCCCAGCGCCGTCGCCTCCGGTACCTTCCGCAGGGACACCGCCTGTTCCGGGAAGCCGTCCCGCTGCCACGCGGCCCACACCAGGGTCGCTCCGCCGACCGGTATCGCCCCCTCGGCCAGGCAGGCGCGGGCCTCGGACACCGACGTGGGCAGTCGCAGCAGCACGGCTACCTGCTTTCTCTGCGGACAGGTGGCGTGGAGCGGACGCGGGCCCCCGGCCACGCGAGGGCGGTGACGGCCCGATCCTGCCCCGGCGTGCGGGAGCGCATGCAGGGCTCACGGCCGCACCGGGGGCGCCTTCCGCTGTGAAAAGGCCTACGGCGTTGTCGGCCCCGCGTCGTACGCTTGATAACGCGAGGCCGCCCTCAGCTACGCGGCCGTGACGAGGAGGAACCGCAGGCCTTCAGCGCCGGCCCATGACTCAGACACCCACAGCTCACACTCCCGCGCAGCAGCAGGCCCGAGCTCAGTTCGAGGTTCCCGCCCAGCACCCCATGGTCACCGTGCTGGGATCCGGCGACTCCCTGCTGCGCGTGATCGAGAAGGCCTTCCCGGCGGCCGACATCCATGTCCGGGGCAACGAGATCAGCGCGGTCGGCGACGCACGTGAAGTCGCCCTCATACAGCGCCTGTTCGACGAGATGATGCTGGTGCTCCGCACCGGGCAGCCGATGACGGAGGACGGAGTGGAACGCTCGATCGCCATGCTGCGGGCGAGCGAGAACGGGGAGGGCGCGGAGGAGACCCCGGCCCAGGTTCTGACGCAGAACATCCTGTCCTCGCGCGGCCGCACCATCCGCCCCAAGACCCTCAACCAGAAGCGGTACGTCGACGCGATCGACAAGCACACGATCGTCTTCGGCATCGGGCCCGCGGGCACCGGCAAGACCTACCTGGCCATGGCCAAGGCGGTGCAGGCCCTGCAGTCCAAGCAGGTCAACCGCATCATCCTGACCCGGCCCGCGGTCGAGGCGGGCGAGCGGCTCGGCTTCCTGCCGGGCACGCTCTACGAGAAGATCGACCCGTACCTGCGCCCGCTGTACGACGCGCTGCACGACATGCTCGACCCCGACTCGATCCCGCGGCTGATGGCGGCCGGGACCATCGAGGTCGCGCCGCTGGCGTACATGCGCGGCCGTACGCTCAACGACGCCTTCATCATCCTCGACGAGGCGCAGAACACCTCGCCCGAGCAGATGAAGATGTTCCTCACCCGGCTCGGCTTCGAGTCGAAGATCGTGATCACCGGTGACGTGACGCAGGTCGACCTGCCGAACGGCACCAAGTCCGGTCTGCGCCAGGTGCAGGACATCCTGGACGGCGTGGACGACGTGCACTTCTCCCGGCTGACGTCCCACGATGTCGTACGGCACAAGCTGGTGGGCCGTATCGTCGACGCGTACGAGAAGTACGACAGCACGCACGGCACCGAGAACGGCACGCACAAGGGCGGCCGTCCGAAGTCCGCGCACAAGGGGAAGTAGACAAGCACAGCGCCATGTCGATCGACGTCAACAACGAGTCCGGAACCGAGGTCGACGAGCAGGCGATCCTCGACATCGCCCGCTACGCGCTCGCACGGATGCGCATCCACCCGCTCTCCGAGCTCTCGGTGATCGTCGTGGACGCCGACGCCATGGAGCAGCTGCACATCCAGTGGATGGACCTGCCGGGTCCGACGGATGTCATGTCGTTCCCGATGGACGAGCTGCGGCCGCCGTCGAAGGACGAGGACGAGCCGCCGCAGGGGCTGCTCGGCGACATCGTGCTCTGCCCGGAGGTCGCCGCCAAGCAGGGGGCCGAGGCCGATACCCAGCACTCCATGGACGAGGAGCTCCAGCTGCTCACCGTCCATGGCGTGCTGCACCTGCTCGGCTACGACCACGAGGAGCCCGACGAGAAGGCCGAGATGTTCGGTCTGCAGGCGGCCATCGTGGACGGCTGGCGCGGGGAGCGGGGCCTGACCGGGCCCTCGCCGGCGCCGACCGTCTCGTAAGCGGGCAGCATGAGTCCGCAGATCGTCCTCGGCGCGATCGCGCTGGTCGTCGTCGCCTGGCTGGCCGCCTGCGCCGAGGCCGGCATCGCCCGCGTCTCCAGCTTCCGGGCCGAGGAGGCGGTGAAGTCGGGGCGGCGCGGCAGTGCCAAGCTCGCCGAACTCGCCGCCGACCCCACCCGCTACCTCAACGTGGCGCTGCTGGTCCGCGTCGCCTGCGAGATGGCGGCCGCGGCCCTGGTCACCTACGAGTGCCTCCAGGAGATCCCCGCCACCTGGCAGGCGCTGCTCGCCGCGATCGGCGTGATGGTCCTCGTGTCGTACGTCGCCATCGGCGTCTCCCCGCGCACCATCGGCCGCCAGCACCCGCTGAACACGGCGACGGCCGCCGCGTACGTGCTGCTGCCGCTGGCCCGCATCATGGGCCCGATCCCGTATCTGCTCATCCTCATCGGCAACGCGCTCACCCCCGGCAAGGGCTTCAGGCGCGGCCCGTTCGCCTCCGAGGCCGAACTGCGCGCGCTGGTCGACCTCGCCGAGAAGGAGTCGCTGATCGAGGACGACGAGCGCCGCATGGTGCATTCGGTCTTCGAACTCGGCGACACACTCGTCCGGGAGGTCATGGTCCCGCGCACCGACCTCGTCGTCATCGAGCGGTACAAGACGATCCGCCAGGCCCTCACCCTCGCCCTGCGCTCGGGTTTCTCGCGCATCCCCGTCACCGGGGAGAGCGAGGACGACATCGTCGGCATCGTGTATCTCAAGGACCTGGTCCGCAAGACCCACATCAGCCGGGAGTCCGAGTCCGACCTGGTCTCCACGGCGATGCGGCCCGCGTTCTTCGTGCCCGACACCAAGAACGCCGGCGACCTGCTGCGCGAGATGCAGAAGGAACGCAACCACGTCGCCGTCGTCATCGACGAGTACGGCGGCACGGCCGGGATCGTCACCATCGAGGACATCCTGGAGGAGATCGTCGGCGAGATCACCGACGAGTACGACCGTGAACTCCCGCCCGTCACCGACCTCGGCGACGACCGCTACCGGGTCACCGCCCGGCTCGACATCACCGACCTCGGCGAGCTGTACGGCCTGGAGGAGTACGACGACGAGGACGTGGAGACGGTCGGCGGCCTGCTCGCGAAGGCCCTCGGCAGGGTGCCGATCGCCGGCGCCTCCGCCCAGGTCGAACTCCCCGACGGCCGCAGGCTGGCCCTCACCGCCGAGTCGGCGGCCGGCCGCCGCAACAAGATCGTGACGGTACTGGTGGAGCCGGTGCCGGTGCCCGACGCCTCGGAGGACGACCCCGAGTGACCCCGGACCGGCTCCGCGCCTTCTGCCTCTCCTTCAACGCGGCCGAGGAGGACTTTCCCTTCAACCCGGACGTCTCGGTCTTCAAGGTGCTCGGCAAGATGTTCGCGCTGAGCTGGATGGACGCGAAGCCGCTCAAGGTCAACCTCAAGTGCGACCCCGACGACGCGGTGCGGCTCCGCACCGACCACGAGGGGCTGATCGCGCCGGGCTACCACATGAACAAGCGGCACTGGAACACCGTGACCGTGGACGGCGACCTCCCCGACCGGCTCGTGAAAGAGCTGATCGAGGACTCGTACGACCTCGTCGTCGCCGGCCTGCCGAGAGCGGAGCGGCTGCGGCTGGACCGGCCGTGAGCCGGGTTGACCGAGTCAAGCGTGGGGTTCGTATGCTCGGGGAATGACCGAGAGCAACGCGCTTGATGCCGAGGACCGCAAGATCGTCACCCTGGCCCGCTCGGCCCGGGCCCGCAACGGGGTGCCCGAGGGGGCGGCCGTACGGGACTCGACGGGCCGTACGTATGTGGCGGGGACCGTGGAGCTCGCCTCGCTGAAGCTGAGCGCGCTGCGGACGGCGGTGGCGATGGCGGTGGCGTCGGGGGCGGAGTCGTTGGAGGCGGCGGCGGTGGTTTCCGGGGCCGACGGGGTTTCGGCGGAGGATCTGGCGGCGGTGCGGGATCTTGGCGGGCCGGGGACGCCGGTGCTGCTCGCGGGGGCCGACGGGGAGGTGCGGCTCACTGTCCCTGCCTAGTCCTTCGCCCACCCGCCCGCCCGACTCGCTCCGCTGAGAAGCGAGGTCCTCTCTGACTCCGTCGGGGGAGGGGCGGGGGCTGGTTGACCGAGGGTGGCTCAGGGGTGTGGGCGAGTGCGGGCGCACGGGGGTTGCTCGTGCAGTTCCCCGCGCCCCTTCGGGGCGCCTGTGCTGGTCCCGCCCAAAGGGGCGCGGGGAACTGCGCGACCAGCCACACACCACCCGCACTCGCCCACACCCCTGAGCCACCCCTACCCGCCGCCCCCCGAGTCGGCCAGATTTCAACCTTGTAGGTCTGTGTCGCTCGCGCATCAATGGGACCGTAAGTTCCGACGGACCGTCAGATTCGGCCCCGCGGTGTGTCCGCACCCACCCGGACCGGGGTCGCCATCCCCACATGGCATTCCCACGCAACGGGAAGGGAGCCCGATCCCCATGAAACGAACAGCCACCGGTGCGGCACTCGCGGCGGGGGCCCTCGCCGCCACGGCGCTGGCCTTCGCGCCCTCGGCCGCCGCCGTCACCCCGACCACCGCCACCGTCACCGCCGCCTGCGGCATCTTCGGCGGCGGCTCGGCCACGCTCACCGCGACCCAGAGCGGCACCTCGTCCACCGTCACCCTCACCTCCAGCGCGATCACCGCACCGCTCGCCCTGTCGGCGAACTCGATCACCTCCACGCTCACCCTGGCCAACTCCACCGGCAGCTCGCGCGTGTTCAGCGGGACCGTGAACCCGGCCATGGCCACCGGCGCCCCGGTCACCGTCGGCCCGCTCCCCGGCACCGTGGCCTCCGGCGACAGCCTCGACTTCCACGGCGGCTCGCTGAAGATGGTCATCTTCGGCATCACCGTCACCTGTACATCGAGCGCCGCCCAGTCGCCCGGACCGTTCGTCATGGACTGAGCCCGCTGAGGGCTTCGTTCCGGATGCCGCAGAAGCTGATGAACCGTCAGGTTTTCTGCGGCATCTCCATTGACTTCTCACGCGGCCTCCACATCAATGGCCCCCTGTCGGCGCAGAGGAGCCGCTGCGCCCGCAACCCTCAGGAGGGGGGCACACATGGGTTCACCCCCACGATCACGAAGATCTCGACGGTGGCGCTGGATCTCACTGTTCGGGGCGACCGCGCTCGCGGTCACGGCGGGTGGCGCGCTGGCCTGTCCGGCCGGTGCCGCCGGGACGAACGTCGACTTCGCCACGCACTGCATCCCGCCCGCCGTCGCGGGCCTCCCGCCGATCGACGGCACCACCGCCGCCGCCGTCTCGGTGGACAACACCAGCCCCAAGGTCGGCGACACGGTCACCGTGACCTACACCGTGGTCACGCCCGCCGCCAACAACCCCACCGCCCTCGCCCTGCCGGCCGACATCATGACGCCGACGGGGAAGGTGACGCTGGGCGGCGCGCAGACCGGGGACGTGACGGTGACCGGGCCGAAGAAGAACGATCCGGTGCCGGGGTACGGGACCTTCCCGTCGTTCTCCATGACGGGCACGTTCACCGTGACCTCGCCGGGTGCCATCACCCTCTCGCCCGGTGACTACAACATCCACACCAGCTACATACTGGAGCTGGACACCCCGTGCACGGTCACCAACCCGCCCGCCCCGGTGTCGGAGACCGTCACGGCGACCTCGACCACTCCGGTCAACAACCGTGCCATCAGTCTGGGTTCGGCCTCCGGGAATCCCGGTGACAGCGTGACCGTCAGCGGGCGGAACTTCACGCCGGGGGCCACCGTGACCCTTGCCGGGCGGTCCGGGAGCAGCCAGACCGCCGACAGGGCGACGGCCACCGCGGGCTCCGACGGTTCCTTCAGCGCGCCTCTCGTCGTCAACGACAGGACGACGACCGGGATCGTGGCGTACGAGGGGAGCGCGTGGAGCGACGGCACGGGGGCGGGACCCGCCGCCTACGTCGTCAACGACACCACGCCGGTGCCGCCCGGCAGCCAGAAGCTGACCACCACCGTCAAGGCGGGGACCCTGTCCATGTCCCAGGCCGGGGACTCCGTCGCGCTGTCGGCGGTCGACTTCGGGCAGGGCGGGGCGTCCACGGGCAGCCTGCAGACCGTCACCGTCAAGGACTTCCGTGGCGGGCCGGCCGGCTGGTCGCTCACCGGCAAGGTCACCGACTTCACCGGTCCCGGCGCCAAGATCGACGCCGGGAAGCTGAGCTGGACGCCGGCCTGCGCGACCAAGGCGGGCAGCCCCAGCACCTGTGCGGCCGGTTCGGCGGGCACCGTCGGCAGCTCCGGGGCGACCCTCGCCTCGACGCCGGACTCCACGCTCACCGGCGGTGAGTTCACGGTCGACGCCGGACTCTCCCTGGCCGTACCGGCGTTCACGCCCCCGGGATCGTACTCCGGGGTCCTGACCCTGACGCTCACCTGAGCCGACTCGGTCACCTCCCTTGCGGCGACCGGGCTTTCGAGTGCCGAGAGACCCGGTCGCCCGTCCGTCCCGCTTCCGACCGGGGGTCCGCACCCATGCGTCGCGTCAAGCCGTATGTCCTCCTCCTGAGCCTGATCCTCGGCGTCCTGTGCACGGCGGGTCCCGCGCGCGCCGCCGACAACGGAAGCTGGTCCGTCTACCCGGTCGCCTCGAAGATCGCGGCGCGGCCGTACTTCTACCTCTCCCTCGACCCCGGGCAGACGATCACCGACAAGGTGGCCGTCGCCAACAAGACCGGCGAGCCGCTGGCCTTCCGGCTGTACGCGGCCGACGCCTACAACACCGCGCGGGACGGCGGCTTCGCCGTCCGGACGGTGAAGGAGAGGATGCGGGGCGTGGGGGCCTGGGCCCGGATCGGGAAGGCGCGGGTCACCGTGCCGGCGCACGGGACGGTCACCGTGCCCTTCACGCTGCGGGTGCCGAAGGGCGCCGAGCCGGGTGACCATCCCGGCGCGATCGTCGCGCTGGACGAGAAGGTCGATCCGGGGTCCGGGTCCCTGGCGCTCGGCGTGCAGCGGGCGGTCGGCGCCCGGGTCTACCTGCGGGTGAGCGGGCCGACGCTCCCGGCCCTCGCCGTCGAGAACGTGCACATCAGCCACCACCAGCCGCTCGTGCCCGGCCTCGGAGCCGGCACGGCGACCATCTCCTACACCCTGCACAACACCGGGAACGTCACCCTGGACCCGAAGGTGCGGCTGCGTGCCGAGGGTCTGTTCGGCCGGACGCTGCTCAGCCGCGACCTCACCGGGGTCCCCTCCGAACTGCTGCCGGGGGAGCGGGTCGCGCTCACCGCGCGCTGGCGGGGCGCACCGCAGTTCGACCGGGGGAAGGTGACGCTGACGGCCAGCGCGACCGGCACCAGGGAGTCGGCGAGCGCGTCGTTTCTCGCGCTGCCGTGGCTGGTGCTGGCGGTGGTGTTCGCCGCCGGGGCGACGGCCGGCGCGCTGTTCGCCCGGTCGCGGCGCAGGGGCCGCAGGCCGTTCGCCGGGTGGTTCAGAGGGCGTCGGGGCCGCGTTCGCCGGTCCGCACCCGTACGACCGTCTCCACCGGCAGCGCCCACACCTTCCCGTCCCCGATCTTCCCCGTCTGCGCGGCCTTGACGATCGCCTCGATCGCGGGCTCGGCGTCGGCGTCCTCGACGACGACCTCGATCCGGACCTTGGGGACCAGGTCGACGCGGTACTCGGCGCCCCGGTAGACCTCGGTGTGGCCGTGCTGCCGCCCGTAGCCGCTGGCCTCGGTCACGGTCAGGCCGTGCACGCCGAGTTCCTGGAGCGCGGTCTTCACCGCGTCGAGGCGGTAGGGCTTCACGATCGCGGTGATGAGCTTCATGGCTTGCTGTCGACCTTCTGGGCGGTTGGGAGGACGGAGTGGGCGACCGGGGCGCCGTGCCCCAGGACCCCGTGATCGTAAGCGGTCTCGGCGTGCACCGTAAGGTCCAGGCCGGTGTGCTCCTGGTCCTCGGCCGCCCGGAAGCCCATCGTCTTGTCGAGCAGCTTGCCGATGCCGTACGTCACGGCGAACGCGTACGCCGCGACGGCCACGACCGCCACCGCCTGCCGGCCGAGCTGGGCGGGTCCGCCGCCGTAGAAGAGGCCCTCGGCGCCGCCGGTCATGGCCCTCTCGGCGAACAGGCCGATCAGCAGGGTGCCGATGATTCCGCCGACCAGGTGAACGCCGACGACGTCGAGGGAGTCGTCGTAGTCCAGCCTGAACTTCCAGCCCACCGCGTACGAGCAGACCACGCCCGCGGCGAGGCCGACGACGAGGGCACCCAGCAGGGAGACCGAGCCGCAGGACGGGGTGATGGCGACCAGGCCGGCGACCGCGCCGGAGGCCGCGCCCAGGGTGGTGGGGTGGCCGTCGCGCTTCTGCTCGACGAAGAGCCAGCCCAGCAGGCCGGTGCAGCCGGCGGCCAGGGTGTTCAGGAAGACGGCGGCGGCCAGGCCGTTGGCGCCGAGCGCGCTGCCCGCGTTGAAGCCGAACCAGCCGAACCAGAGCAGACCGGCGCCCAGGACCACCATCGGCAGGTTGTGCGGCCGCATGGCGTCCTTCTTGAAGCCGAGCCGCGGGCCGAGCACCAGGCAGAGGGCGAGACCGGAGGCGCCGGAGGTGATCTCGACGGGCAGGCCGCCGGCGAAGTCGAGGGCGCCGAGGTGGTGCGCGATCCAGCCACCGGGCCCCCACACCCAGTGCGCGACCGGAACGTATACGAGCAGCGCCCAGACCGGCACGAAGACCAGCCAGGCCCCGAATTTCGCCCGGTCCGCGATCGCGCCGCTGATCAGCGCGGCCGTGATGATCGCGAAGGTGAGCTGGAAGGTGGCGAAGAGGAGGGTGGGGACGGTGCCCTGCACGCTGTCCGGGCCGAGGCCGCTCATGCCCGCGTGGGCGAGGTCGCCGAGGAGTCCGGCCCCGAGGTCGTCGCCGAAGGCGAGCGAGTAGCCGCCCGCCAGCCACACCACCGTCACCAGGGCGATCGACACGAAGCTCATCATCAGCATGTTGAGGACGCTCTTCGTGCGGACCATGCCGCCGTAGAACAGGGCCAGCCCCGGCGTCATCAGCAGGACCAGGGCGGTCGCGGCGAGCAGCCAGGCGGTGTCACCGGTGTCGGCGTGCGCGGCGGCGAGGTACACGGGCGTCTCCAACGTCGGTCGGGGCTCGTCAGAGGGTCACCGGTCCTGGTTTCCGGTTGCGTACGGCTGTGTTTCCGTGACGTTTCGTTGCGTCGGGGTTACCGAAATCTCACGGTGCGGCGGGGCCTCGTGGATCAGGGAGAATGGGGCCCATGAGCGTTCGCAGCCAGTCAACCGAGCCGTCGGAATCGTCGGAGGCCGTCCACCGGGCGGGCTTCGCCTGTTTCGTGGGCCGCCCCAACGCGGGCAAGTCCACCCTCACGAACGCTCTGGTCGGGCAGAAGGTCGCGATCACCGCGAACCAGCCGCAGACGACGCGGCACACGGTACGCGGCATCGTGCACCGCGACGACGCCCAGCTGATCCTGGTCGACACCCCCGGCCTGCACAAACCGCGCACCCTGCTCGGCGAGCGCCTCAACGACGTGGTCCGCACCACCTGGGCCGAGGTGGACGTGATCGGGTTCTGTCTCCCGGCGAACGAGAAGATCGGCCCCGGTGACCGTTTCATCGCCAAGGAACTGGCCGGGATCCGCAAGACCCCGAAGGTCGCGATCGTCACCAAGACCGACCTGGTCGACTCCAAGACCCTTGCCGAGCAACTGATCGCCATCGACCAGCTCGGCACGGAGCTGGGCTTCGAGTGGGCCGAGATCGTGCCGGTCTCGGCGGTCGGCGACAAGCAGGTGAAGCTCCTGGCCGACCTCCTCGTCCCGCTCCTCCCCGAGGGCCCGGCGCTCTACCCCGAGGGCGACCTCACCGACGAGCCCGAGCAGGTCATGATCGCCGAGCTGATCCGCGAGGCGGCCCTGGAGGGCGTCCGCGACGAGCTGCCGCACTCCATCGCCGTCGTCGTCGAGGAGATGCTCCCGCGCGAGGACCGCCCCGCCGACAAGCCCCTCCTGGACATCCACGCCAACCTCTTCATCGAGCGCCCCAGCCAGAAGGGCATCATCATCGGCCCCAAGGGCAAGCGCCTGAAGGAGGTCGGCATCAAGAGCCGCAAGCAGATCGAGGCGCTGCTCGGCACGCCGGTCTTCCTCGACCTGCACGTGAAGGTCGCCAAGGACTGGCAGCGGGACCCCAAGCAGCTGCGGCGCCTGGGGTTCTGAGGGCGGCTGCGACCGGGAGGTCCGCGGTCCGGGCGTTCACGACTCCCAGAACGGGGCGCCGACCCGGATGCGGATCTGCCGGTCACGGTCCACATGCATGGCGACGGTCCCCGCCACGGTCTCCCCGACCTCGGGGAGCGGCACGGGCGGGGCCTCCGGGGCGTTGATGGTGCCGTCGGGGTTGTACGACAGCAGGTCGACGAAGCCGTTGACGCCCGGGGCGTCGTCGAGGTCGAGGAAGACCCCGAACGGAAAACGGTCCTTCACCTTCCCGCGTGCGGCGCTCCCCACGGGGTACCGCCTCTTCGCTGCTTCCCACGTTTCCTCGCCGCTCACGTGCGCCGCGTCCCGGATCGTCGCTCAGTCGTCCCAAGGGGTGCGCAGCGGCTTGCGGCGCCAGCGGTCGGGGAGCCGCGCGTGCTCCTTCGTCGGCCGGACCCAGGGGCGCAGGGACCCCTCCGGGTCGGGGACGCTCGCCGCCTCGAAGCGGGCGTCCAGCGAGGCCAGCAGCGTGCCGAGGGCCCCTTCACGCGCCGCCGCGGGCAGGGCGTCCATCACCTCGTCCAGGCTGTCCCGAGAGTCGAGGTCGTTGCCGTAGGCGCTGATCGGATAGAAGTCGTCGCCGCCCGGACGCCCGGTCTCCATCCTTCCCACCAGGCGCTCCCAGGACGCGAAGCGGTCCGCGACCGAGTAGACGGGCCGCGTGATCCGCTCCCGCAGATGCGGCGCCACCCGTGCCCGCTCCACCTCCAACCGCCGCGCGTCGACATCCGCGACCGCCTCCAGCACCGGCCGGGGCAGCACCTCCCACACGGCCCTGCTCTCGGGAGCGCCCCAGAACACGTCACCCACGGTCCACTTGCTCCTTTACTCCTTCAGCTGCTTCAGGAAGTACTCATAGCCGTCGTCCGGCTGCATGAACGTGCCCTTGTCGCCCTCGCGGATCAGCATCGTCCCGGTGGCATCGTCCCACCAGGCGAAGCGGGGGACGCCCGAGGGAGTGCTGCGCATCCGCAGCCCCGGGGAGCCGATCATCATGTCCTCCAGGTGCTCCGGCACGTCCAGGTCGTCCACGCCCGGAATGCCCCGCTTCTTGATGTCGCCGTGCGCCGCGATCTTGTCCGCGATCAGCGGGAGGTTGCCGGCCTGGCTCGCCGGGTCCGGCTTCCCGATCTCGTAGAGGCCGAACGGGTCCGCGGAGAGCAGCGGGTCGAGGACGTACAGGAACGGGTTGGGCGACGGACCGAGCCCGAGCGGGTCGGGGGAGAGGTAACGCGCCGTCTCGGGGTCGTAGTAGCGGTGGAAGTTGTAGTGCAGGCCGCTCTCGGGGTCGTAGTACTGCCCCGGGAAGCGCAGCGCCGTGTACGCGCTGCTGCCACCGTCCCACGAGGTGACTCCCCAGAGCGTGCTGCGGGCCTGCCAGGCGAGCCTGCCGTCCTCGTCGACGAGTTCGGTGGGAGCGCCCACCAGGTCGGTGACGATGGCGAAGAACCGCGCGTCGATCTCCTCGTGCGAGGCGGTGAGCAGACGCTCCGACTGGCTGATCGGGCGCACCCCGTCGTGTTCCCAGGCGACCGCCACGGCGTGCGGCCGCGATCCGTCGGCGGTGAGCTGTTCGCAGAGCGTGGTGCCGTCCCAGGTGAAGTCGGTCCGTTCCACCACCGTGGTCCCGTCCGAGCCCAGCCGCTCCTTGGCGATCCGGCGCCCCATCGGGTCGTACCGGTAGCGCCACAGGGTGCCGTCGGGCGTGCGGACGGACGTCAGACGGTCCTCGGCGTCCCACGCGTACGTCCAGCTCTCCGGCTTGCGGGACAGGCGTGTGCGGTGCCGCCGGACCAGCCGGCCCTGCTCGTCGTACCGGTACCGGGTGGCGCCCGCGCGCACCAGCCGGGTGCCCTGGCCCTCCCGCGGACCCACGGCCGCCCCGTCGGAACGCCCGACCGGCCAGTCGGCGGCCGTCTGGCCCCCGTCCGGGCCGTAGACGTACGACTCCGTCCAGTCCTCCGCCCGCACGGCGGTGGTGCGCCCGGCCGCGTCAAGCTCGAAGGTCCGCGTCGGTTCGTCCGGTCCGTCGATCCCGATGAGGTGCCCGTCGGCACGGTAGCGGTACGAACGGTCGCGTACCGTGCGCCCGTCACCTGTGACCACCGACTGCGCGGTGACCCGGCCGACGCTGTCGTACGCCCGCGTCAGCGACAGCGCGTCGTCCACGCCGACGGACAGCAACTGCCCTGCGGCGTCGCGGGTGCAGGACAGGGTCCGGCCCGCCGTGCGGGTGCCGGCCCGCTCGCCGCGGCCGTCGTACGTCCAGGCGCTGGTCGCTCCCGCGGGGGTGGTACGGCTCAGTGGCCGGCCCGCGGCGTCGTAGGTGAACGTGGTGGTCCGGTCGTTGACCGTCTCCGACACCACCTGCCCCGCCGGGTCCCGCAGCAGGGTCACGGCCGCGTCGGGGCCGTCGGCGTGGACCAGTCGGTCGTTGAGGTCGTAGAGGTAGCTGCTGACCCTGCCGTTCGCGTCCTTGCCGACCATGCGCCCGAACGCGTCCCGGGCGATGCGGACCTCTTCGCCGAGGGCGTTGACGCGCAGCACGACCCGGCCGGCGGCGTCATGGCCGTAGCTCTGGGTGCGGCCGTCGAAGTCGGTCTCGGCGACGAGCCGTCCCGCGAGGTCGTACGCGTAGGTCCAGCGCCGTCCGTCCGGGCGGCTCACGCCGGTCAGCCGCAGCGAGGCGTCGTAGTCGAAGACGTGGCGGACACCGTCGGGCGAGGTGCGCCGCCAGCAGGTTGAAGTGGGTGTACTCGAACCGGGTCACCGCGCCGGCGGCGTCGGTGTGGCTGGTCCGGTTGCCCTCACCGTCATAGGTCCACTCCTCGGCCGCGCCGTCCGGGGCGGTCCGGCGCAGCAGTTCGCCGTCCGCGCCCCATTCCATCCGGGTCGTGCGCCCGAGGGGATCGGTGACCGCGGTGACGCGGCCGAAGGCGTCGTGGACGAACCGCGTGACCCCGCCCAGCGGGTCGGTGACGTGCTCGGCACGTCCGGCCGCGTCGCACCGGACCCGGGTCACCAGCCTCGTCGGGTCGGTGACCGAGGACAGGTGTCCCGCGTCGTCGTAGGTGTAATGCCGGGTGGCGCCTCCGGGCGCGGTGATCTCGACGCAATTGCCCCGGGAGTCGTACGCGCGACGCGTCACCTGCCCGTCCGGGCGGGTCAGCTCGACGGGCCCGCCCGCCTCGCCGTACGCGAGGCGGACCGTCGTGCCGTCCGGGCGGACGGCGCTCAGCAGGCGGCCGTCGCCGTCGTAGGCACGCACGGTGGTGTGCCCCGACTCGTCGGTCCAGGAGCGGAGCCGGTGGTGCTCGTCCCAGGTGCTGCGGGTGGTCCCGCCGAGCGGGTCGACCTCCGCGACGACCCGGCAGCCGTCGTCGACCACGTACGTGCTGACGGCGCCCTCGGCGGTGGTCACGGTGGTGATCCGGGCGCCGGGCCAGGCCGGGTCGGTGCCGTCGTACTCCAGGGTCAGGGTGAGGTGGCCGGCCTCGCCGCCCTCCGCCACACAGCGGTCGGCCGCGTCGTACGTGTAGGCGTAGCCGCGTCCGTTGCGGTCGGTCCAGGAGGTGATGCGGTGCCGGTCGTCGTAGGTCAGCCGCATGGCCCGGCCCGAGGCGTTGGCGACCGCCGTGAGACAGCCGTCCGTGTAGGAGTACGTGCGCAGCAGGGCGTCCGTGCCGTCCTGGCCCGCGCCGACCAGGTGCAGGGCGGTGACGCGCCCTTCGTCGACCGTGAGCCGGAGGTGGTAGCCGCCGGAGTGCCGCAGGGCGAGCGGGGTGCCGTCGTCCGCGTGGTCGACGTCGACGGCGTCGCCGTTGCGGTCGGAGATCCGCTGCAGGAGGGCGATGCCGTCCCTGGGCTGGCCGAAGCGGCGGGCCACGCCGGTCTGCGGATCCTCGACGCGGTAGCCGCCGTCGTCGAGCCGGGTCAGCCGGAGCCGGGGACCGGCCGCGGGCAGCACCGGGGCGTGTGGCGCCACCGGGTGCGGGAAGCCGAGGAGCAGTCCGTCCTCGGTGACGAACACGATCCCGTCCTCGTCGACTTCGAGCCGCTGATCGATGGTGGAGGCCCAGCTCGGGCCGAACCACCAGCCGCAGCGGTAGTCCGAGGCGGCCCGACGGGTGAAGACGAGCGGCAGGCTGCCGGGCAGCGTGACATCGGTCTCCGGCAGGAACATCGTGCCGGTGGCCCAGTCGATCGGGTCGCTGCCCTTCGAACGGATCGCGCTCTTCAGCCGGTTGTAGGCGCCCTTGGCACCGTCCTCCAGCATGCCGCGGGCGTTCTTGCCCAGGCCGCGGACGGCGAGGCTCATGGCCTTCATGCCGCCGCGGAGGTTCTTCATCTCCTTCAGCCCCTTGGCGATCTTGCCGAGGCTGGTGATGCCCTTGCCGCCGGGTATGCAGTCCAGCGCGGCGAACGCGACGTCCCACAGCGAGGCTTGGCCCTTGGAGTATTTGTAGAGCGTGTCCGCGAGCACCACGAGCGCGGCCACCAGCACGATGGCACCGAGGATGGGCCCGCCGATGATCATCGCGATGATCCCGACGACCGCCACAACCACCTTGCAGACGGTGACGATGGTGTCCCAGTTGTCCTCGAACCAGTGCCCCACGTCCTGCCACCAGTGCCGGTTCGGTATCCCCGCGTCCGAGGCCTCGTCGATCTTCCGCTTCGCCTCACCCGCCGCGTCGTCACGCATCTTCCGCGCGTCCTCGGCCATCTTCTTCGCGGCGTCCAGGGCGTTCTGCGCGCTGGTGACGTCCGACTGGGCCTGAGTATGGGCGGACTTGGCGCTCTGCACGTCCCGGGTGGCGGCCCGCACCTTGCCCTCGTCCGGCTTGTCGGCGTCCGACTTGCTGCCGGTGGGATCGTCCTTGTACTTGTCGGCTTCCTTCGTGGCCCGGGTCACCCACGAATCGGCCGACGACAGACGGGACTTGGCCGACGACAGGTCCGACTGCGCCTCCTTCGCCTTGACCAGGGCCCTGTCGGCAAGCGCCTGCGCCCGCTCCAGCTTCGGCCAGTAGTCCGCAAGCGCATCGCCGCACATCTCGTACGACTTCTTCAGCTTCTTCAGGTTCTTCGGAACGTCCTTGAACTGCTCCTTGAACACCTCCGCCGACTTGCCCGCCCACTGCAGGAGCGTGTCCTCACCGGCCATGCCCTTGACCAGACGCAGCGCTTCGGAGACGTCGTCGGCGAAGGTGTGCAGCTGTGCGGCGAGGGTGCGGACGCGCTGCGGGGCACCGGGTGTCGGGTCCCTGTCGAGGTCGAGTGGATGCCAGTCCGCCGGTCGGTACCCCGCCATGATCCCGCAACCCCCGTCGCCGTACCTCGCTCATCGCTTCTGTGCTCCGGCAAAGGTACCCGGCGGGTCAGGTGTGGCTGGGGGCCATGTCCTGCAGGCCCACCACCCGCAGCAGCTGCAGGCGTTCGTAGGACTCCGTGCCCGGGCGGGCCGTGTGGATGACGAGGTGCTGGTGGGTGGCGGTGTTGAGGAGGACCTCGCAGTCCAGCTCCAGGAGGCCGACCGCGGGGTGCAGGAAGCGCTTGGTGGTCGCGCGCCGTACCGCCACCTCGTGTTCGGACCACATGCGGGCGAACTCCTCGCTGCCGGCGAGGAGTTCGGCGACGAGGGCGGCCGGGACCGGGTCGGCGGGGCGGGCCGCGGCCACCGCGCGGAGGTTGGCCACGTGCTCGCGGGCGTGGGCCGGGCGGTCCTCGGGCGGGAACAGGTCGTGGGCCGTCGGGTCCAGGAAGTAGCGGCGGAGCAGGTTGCGGTCGCGCGCGGGGCGGGCCAGGACGTCGCCGCTCAGCGCCCGTGACATGGCGTTCTGGGCGAGGACCTCGCCGCAGTCGGTCGTCACCAGCGCCGGGGTGTCGTGCAGCCGGTCCAGGACCAGCAGCAGCCCCGGGGCGACGTGGGTGCCGGTCGCCTCCCGGCGCGGGGGTTCCTCGCCGGCCAGGTGGAACAGGTGGTCCCGCTCGTCGTCCGTCAGGCGCAGCGCGCGGGCCAGCGCCGTCAGCATCTGGCGGGACGGGTGCGGGCCCCGGGACTGTTCGAGGCGTGTGTAGTAGTCGGCGGACATGCCGGCCAGCGAGGCCACCTCCTCGCGCCGCAGCCCCGGGGTGCGCCGCCGGGCGCCCGGCGGCAGGCCCACGTCGGAGGGGTCCAGGCGGCTGCGGGCGCGGCGCAGGAAGTCGGCGAGTTCGGGACGGTCCATGCAACCAGGGTGGCCGCGGCCGCCCTGGTTATCCAGGGACTGCCGGTCCCCCGATCGGGAGGTCTCTCCCGGTGGCGGAGGTCCGGGGCGAGGGTGGTGGGACCAGAACGAAGGAGAAGGTCATGATCACTCTCGTCACCGGTACGACCGGACAGGTCGGGCGGCGGTTCGTGCCGCGGCTGATCCAGCAGGCCGAGGTCGGTGAGCGGGTAAGGGTCCTGGTGCGGGACGCGGCCCGCGGGGAGCCGTTCGCGGAGCTGGGCGCCGAGGTCGTCGTCGGCGACCTGCGCGACGAGGAGGTGCTCGGCAAGGCCGTCGCCGGGGCGGACGCCGTCGTGAACGTCGCCGCCGCCTTCCGCGGGGTGCCGGACGACGAGGCCCGCGCCGTCAACCGGGACGCGGCCATCGCCCTGGGCAGGGCCGCGGTCTCGGCCGGCGTACGGCGGTTCGTGCAGGTCAGCACCGGGCTCGTGTACGGCACGGGGCGGGGCCGCCCGCTGACCGAGGACGACGAGAGCCGGCCCGGCGGGTCCATGTGGGGCGCCTACCCCGAGTCCAAGGCGGCCGCCGAACGGGAGCTGCTCGCGCTGGAGGGTGGCATGGAGGTGCGCGTCGGGCGGCTGCCCTTCGTCTACGGCGAGGGCGACCCGCACCTCGCCGACGTCATGCGCTGGGCCGCGGACTGGGCACCGGTGCAGCGGCTGCACATGGGGCACCACGCCGACGTCGGGCAGGGGCTGCTGCGTCTCCTGTACGCGCCGGCGGTGAACGGGCCGGTGTACAACATCGCCGACGACTCGCCCGTCACGGCCGTGGACCTGCACCAGATCAACGGCGTCGAGCTGCCCGAGGACATGGGCACCCGCGGCGACCCCGACCCCTGGCTCGGGATCATGTCCACCGGGAAGATCCGCCGGGACCTCGGCTTCCGGCCGATCTATCCGAGCGTCTGGACGGCCCGGGACGCCGGGGCGCTGTAGGGGGGGCCGGGCCGAGCGCGGTGCCGGGGGTGCCGGGGTGCGCCGTCTGCCGTCTGGGGCGTCGTCGTGGCTGGTCGCGCAGTTCCCCGCGCCGCTTCGGGGCGCTGCGCGCCGGGGCGCTGCAGGGGGGCCGGGCCGAGCGCGGTGCCGGGAGTGCCGAGGTGCGCCGTCTGCCGGCTGCGGCGTCGTCGTGGCTGGTCGCGCAGTTCCCCGCGCCCCTTCGGTGCGCTGCGCGCCGGGGCGCTGCAGGGGGGCCGGGCCGAGCGCGGTGCCGGGGGTGCCGGGGTGCGCCGTCTGCCGGCTGCGGCGTCGTCGTGGCTGGTCGCGCAGTTCCCCGCGCCACTTCGGTGCGCTGCGCGCCGGGGCGCTGTAGGGGGGCCGGGCCGAGCGCGGTGCCGGGGGTGCCGAGGTGCGCCGTCTGCCGTCCGCGGCACCGTCGTGGCTGGTCGCGCAGTTCCCCGCGCCACTTCGGTGCGCTGCGCGCCGGGGCGCTGCAGGGGGGCCGGGCCGAGCGCGGTGCCGGGAGTGCCGAGGTGCGCCGTCTGCCGTCCGCGGCACCGTCGTGGCTGGTCGCGCAGTTCCCCGCGCCCCTTCGGTGCGCTGCGCGCCGGGGCGTCGTCGTGGCTGGTCGCGCGGTTCCTCGCGCCCCTTGTGGGGCGCTGCCGTCGCCGGAGGTGGTCAGTCGACCCCTCTGATCCGCCCAACCAGCCATGCCCCCGCCAGACCGATCACCGCCGAGACCAGGTACAGGGCGCGGTAGCCGCCGAGGTAGGTGACGATCGGGGCGGCGAGGGCGGGGGCGGCGACCTGGGGCAGGGCGTTGGCGACGTTGATGACGCCGAGGTCCTTGCCGCGGTCCAGGGCCTTCGGCAGGACGTCGGTCATCAGCGCGAAGTCCACGGAGGTGAACACCCCGAAGCCGACGCCCAGCACCGCCGCGGCCACGATCGCCCCGGGCCAGGTCTGCCAGACCGCCAGCAGGGCCGTCGCCACCGCCATCAGCATCCCCGACCAGATGACGAACGGCTTGCGGCGGCCCACCCGGTCCGACCAGACCCCGCCGGCCACGACCGTCGCCATCAGCGTCAGCCCGTTGACGGCGGTCAGGATCAGCACGCCCTGGCCGGGGTCGGAGTAGTGCAGGCGGTCGCGCAGGTAGTAGAGCAGGTAGAGCAGCACCAGCGCGTTGCTGAGGTTGATCAGGAAGCGGGTCAGCCAGGCCCAGCCCAGGTCCGGGTGGCGGCGGGGGCTCAGCCGGAAACCGGCCAGGAAGCCCCGCCAGGACCAGGGCGGCCGGTCCTCGGGCGCCAGCCGCAGGTCCGGGTGGCACAGCACGTACGGCAGCACGCCCAGCGCCGTGAACACCGCGCACGCCAGGTAGCCCGCCCCGATGCCCCCGGCGGCCGTCGCGAGCCCGGTGCCGCCGACCACACCGAGGATCTGCGCGGCCCCCAGCCAGCCGCCCACCGAGCCCCGCTGGAGCCGCGGCACCCGGTCCGGGACCGCCGCCGTGACCGCGGCGAACGCCGCGTTCAGGGTGAGCTGGACCAGGCACCAGCCCAGCATCATCGTCCCCATGCCGCCGGCGCCCGCGAGGACCAGCAGGGACAGCGCCCCGCCCGCCGTACCGGCGACGATCCACGGGGTACGGCGGCCCCAGCGGGACGTCGTACGGTCCGACAGCGCGCCGAAGACCGGGTTGGCGGCCAGCGACACCACCGCGCCGACGCCGGTCACCCACGCCAGCATCGTCTCCTTCGACATCCCGGAGCCGGGCGCGAAGTCCTTGGCCTGGGAGGCGAGCAGGATCTGCAGCGGGCCGTACCAGCCCACCCAGATCGCCCCGTTGGCCAGCGAGAGCGTCGACGTCCAGCCCCGGCCGACCCGCTCGACCGGCTCCGCCAGCGCGGCGGCCGGCTCAGCCGGCTCGCGGGCCGTCGTCATCTCTGCGCCCGCAGGAGGTCCCGGTACCAGGCGTACGACGACTTCGGCGTCCGCACCTGCGTCGCGTAGTCGACGTGGACCAGGCCGAAGCGGCGCGCGTACCCCTCGGCCCACTCGAAGTTGTCGAGGAGCGACCAGACGAAGTAGCCGCGCACGTCCACGCCGGCCTCGACCGCCCGGTGCAGGGCCCGGACGTGGCCGTCGAGGTAGGCGATGCGGTCCTGGTCGTCGAGGCCCTCGTAGGAGCAGCCGTTCTCGGTGATGACGACCGGCGGGAGGCGGTCGCCGTAGCGGTCGCGGAAGCCGGTGAGGAGTTCGGTGAGGCCCTCGGGGACGACCGGCCAGCCGAAGTCCGTCACCGGGACGCCCTCGATGTCCTGGACGGAGAAGGGGAGTTCGGCGGGGAGGGTGAGTCCGCCGAACTCGATCTCGGTGCCCTGCGGGGCGCCGACCTTGGTGGGGGCGTAGTAGTTGATCCCGTACCAGTCGAGGGGTTCGGCGATCACCTTCAGGTCGGCGGCGACGTCGCCGGGCATCAGGTCGCCCATGCCGTCCGGGTACTCGCCGAGCAGGACCGGCTCGGCGAACAGGCGGTTGAGGAGGAGGTCGTAGAAGGCGGCCGCCTCCAGGTCCGGCTGCTCCTGGGAGGCCGGCCAGGTCGGGCCGTGCGAGTTGGCGATGCCGATGTCGCCGGCGCCGGCCGCGCGCAGCGCCCGTACCGCCAGGCCGTGCGCGAGGAGTTGGTGGTGGGCGACCGGGAGGGCGTCGAACATCAGCTGCTGCCCGGGGGCGTGGGCGCCCAGGGCGTAGCCGAACAGGGTCTGCTCGGCGGGCTCGTTGAGGGTGATCCACTTCTTCACGCGGTCGCCGAGCCGGTCCGCGACCGTCGAGACGTGGTCGGCGAAGTGCGCCGCCGTGTCCCGGTCCAGCCAGCCGCCCTTCTCCTGAAGGGCCACCGGCAGGTCCCAGTGGAAGAGCGTCGGGACCGGGCGGACGCCGGCCGCGCACAGCTCGTCCACCAGCCGGTCGTAGAAGTCCAGGCCGCCCGCCGAGCGCACCCGCGGCCAGGAGACGGAGAAGCGGTAGGCGTCCACGCCCAGCCCGGCCAGGAGCGCCACGTCCTCGCGGTGGCGGTAATAGTGGTCGCAGGCCGTCGCCGCCGTGGAGCCGTCCTTGATCCGGCCCGGCTCCGCCTCGAACACGTCCCACACGGACGGCTCCCGCAGGTCGGCCGCGCCCTCGATCTGATGGGCCGAGGTCGAGACGCCCCAGAGGAAGCCGTCGGCGAACCGGGGGAAGGGATGGATCTGGTGGACCGCGTCTGTCGCCATGGCCGGGATCATCCTTACCCCCGGTAACGTAAGTCAACGCCCGGGCGTGAACTACCCGTTACGCGACGCGGTCACGCCCCCTCCTTCAACACCCGTGAGATCAGCTCGCGTTGCTCCTCCGACAGCCGCGGGTCGGCCGCGTACACCGTCCGTCCGTCCACCGTGATCTCGTACGCGAACCCGTCCGGCACGCCGGGCGGCGGGGCGCCCCGGCCGGCCGCGAGCGCGCGCTCGGCCAGGGCCTGCCACTCGGGGGCGTCGGGCCGGCCCGAGGTGTCCACCTCGGCCCGGCGCTCGATGCCCGCGAACCCGCCCGTGCGCCTCACCTGAATACGCATGGGTCCCTGTGTAGTACGGAACCGTGCGGTACGCACCCCCGCCCCCGCACGGTCAGGAGGCCTGCACGCCCACCTGGGCCCAGGCCTTGAGGGCCGCCTCGCTCTCCTCGCCCGCCTGGTAGCGGGTCCTGGCCGCGGCGACGGTGAGCTTCGCGAAGTCCGCGAACGTGGCGTCCGACCGCAGTTCGCCGCCGGTGAGGACGTCGTACCAGATCTGCCCGGCACGCTCCCAGGCGTTGCCGCCGAGGGCGGTGGCGAGCAGGTAGAAGGCGTGATTGGGGATGCCGGAGTTGATGTGCACACCGCCGTTGTCCCGGCTGGTCCTCACGTAGTGCTGCATCGTCGCCGGCTGCGGGTCCTTGCCGAGGCGCGGGTCGTCGTACGCCGTGCCCGGGGCCTTCATCGAGCGCAGCGCCACGCCGTGCACGCCCGGGGCGAGCAGCCCCTCGCCGATCAGCCAGTCGGCCTGGTCGGCGGTCTGGCCGAGGGAGTACTGCTTGATGAGCGAGCCGAAGACGTCGGAGACCGACTCGTTCAGGGCGCCGGACTGGCCGTAGTACTCCAGGTTGGCGGTGTACTGGGTGACGCCGTGCGTGAGTTCGTGGCCGATGACGTCGACGGAGGTGGTGAAGTCGACGAAGATCTCGCCGTCGCCGTCCCCGAACACCATCTGGTCGCCGTTCCAGAAGGCGTTGTCGTAGTTGACGTCGTAGTGGACGCTCGCGTTCAGCGGCAGCCCGTTGCCATCGATGGAGTCGCGCTCGTACGCCTTCAGGTACAGGTCGAAGGTGGCGCCGAGGCCGGCGTAGGCGCGGTTGACGGTCGCGTCCTGGCCGGGCTCGGTCCCCTCCGCGCGGACCTCGGTGCCGGGGAGGTCGGTGCGGTGCCCGGCGTCGTAGATCGTGCGGTGGGGTGTGCTGTCGGCCGCTGCCGGGGCGGCGGCGGCCGCCAGGGTGCGGACCGCCGTCACGCGGCGGCGGGTGCGGGCCGCGGAGTCGTGCTGCAGGGTGCGCAGCGCCGCGTCGGAGAGTGCCTGGTCCTCGTGCTGGGCGAGGTGGTCGAGGATGTGCGGCGGCACGATCCCGCAGAAGACGGGCGTGCGGCGGATGACGGGCTCAGAGCCCCCGTTGGTCGTCATGCACCGCACCTTCGCACCGAGTCACATGGCTGTCACTACCTGCAACCATGATTGGTGAAATACGGTGACAATTGATGACGCTCCGTGAGTGGCAGTGGTATGGCGCACGTTTTGTCCTGTTTCTCCGCGCGGTCCCGCATACTGATACGGCGCCCCGCGTCCGAAGGGGCTCGGCTAGCATGCGGAGCATCATGCGTTTCGGGCTGCTTCTTCTTAGCTGCCGCGGCGAGGGCCTGTAGTCCAGGTCGACTCCCTCCCCGCGGAGCTTCGCGTTGCGTCGTCGGCCGTCCTTCCGGACACCCACCAGGAGCCCCGCAATCATGGTCAACCGTCAGCAGCCCAGTTCCATGCCGGTCCACAAGTACGGCACGTACGACCAGGTCGACATTCCCGACCGCACCTGGCCCGGGAAGCGGATCACCGAGGCCCCCCGCTGGCTCTCCACGGACCTGCGTGACGGCAACCAGGCCCTGATCGACCCGATGTCGCCCGAGCGCAAGCGCCGGATGTTCGACCAGCTGGTCAAGATGGGCTACAAGGAGATCGAGGTCGGCTTCCCCGCCTCCGGTCAGACCGACTTCGACTTCGTGCGCTCGATCATCGAGGAAGAGGGCGCGATCCCGGACGACGTGACGATCTCCGTACTGACCCAGGCCCGCGAGGACCTGATCGAGCGGACCGTGGAGTCGCTGAAGGGCGCCCGGCGGGCCACCGTCCACCTGTACAACGCGACCGCCCCCGTCTTCCGGCGCGTGGTGTTCCGCGGCTCCAAGGACGACATCAGGCAGATCGCCGTCGACGGCACGCGGCTGGTGATGGAGTACGCCGAGAAGCTGCTGGGCCCGGAGACGGAGTTCGGCTACCAGTACTCGCCGGAGATCTTCACCGACACCGAGCTGGACTTCGCGCTGGAGGTCTGCGAGGCGGTGATGGACGTCTACCAGCCCGGCCCGGGCCGCGAGATCATCCTCAACCTGCCCGCCACGGTGGAGCGTTCGACGCCGTCCACGCACGCGGACCGCTTCGAGTGGATGCACCGCAACCTGTCCCGCCGCGAGCACGTGGTGCTCTCCGTCCACCCGCACAACGACCGCGGCACCGCCGTCGCCGCCGCCGAACTGGCGCTGATGGCCGGCGCCGACCGCGTCGAGGGCTGCCTGTTCGGGCAGGGCGAGCGCACCGGCAACGTCGACCTGGTCACCCTGGGCATGAACCTGTTCTCGCAGGGCGTCGACCCGCAGATCGACTTCTCCGACATCGACGAGATCCGTCGCGTGTGGGAGTACTGCAACCAGATGGAGGTCCACCCGCGCCACCCGTACGTGGGCGACCTGGTCTACACGTCCTTCTCCGGCTCCCACCAGGACGCCATCAAGAAGGGCTTCGACGCCATGGAGGCCGACGCGGCCGCGCAGGGTGTCACCGTCGACGACATCGAGTGGGCGGTGCCGTACCTGCCGATCGACCCGAAGGACGTCGGCCGCTCCTACGAGGCCGTCATCCGGGTCAACTCGCAGTCCGGCAAGGGCGGTATCGCCTACGTCCTGAAGAACGACCACAAGCTGGACCTGCCGCGCCGGATGCAGATCGAGTTCTCCAAGCTCATCCAGGCCAAGACGGACGCCGAGGGCGGCGAGGTCACCGGCGCCGACATCTGGGCGGTCTTCCAGGACGAGTACCTGCCGAACCCGGAGAACCCCTGGGGCCGCATCCAGGTGAAGACGGGCCAGTCGACCACCGACACCGACGGCGTGGACACCCTCACCGTCGAGGCCACCGTCGACGGCGAGGACACCGTGCTGACCGGCTCCGGCAACGGCCCGATCTCCGCGTTCTTCGACGCGCTGCAGGGCCTGGGCATCGACGTACGTCTCCTGGACTACCAGGAGCACACGATGAGCGAGGGCGCCTCCGCGCAGGCCGCCTCCTACATCGAATGCGCGATCGACGGCAAGATCCTGTGGGGTATCGGCATCGACGCGAACACGACGCGTGCGTCGCTGAAGGCGGTCGTCTCCGCCGTCAACCGCGCCACGCGATAGCCCCCTGACCGGCGGTTTCGGGGCCCTGATCAGCTCTCGTGGCGATCAGGGCCCCGTCGTTTCCCGGCCATCTCGATGTGCAGGTCACGGACTGGTCTCGTACGGGGTACTGACTCCGGCTCCTCCATGTGGCTAACATCACGCCAGCGGTGGCGATGTTGCCACGGCGTTACGGAGGTGCGACGTGCTGCCAGTACGGGGACGAGACTGCCGAACCGCCAGGCCTGCCCGGATTCTGGGCACCCGCACCGCCTGGACACCCGTCGGCGACGGGGAGTTCTTCTGCCCCGGCTGCGGCGGTGACCGCAACTACCAGCGGCTCACCGGCCGGCGCCGCTTCACCCTGCTGGGCGTGCCGGTGCTGCCGCGCGGCACCACCGGCCCGGTCGTGGAGTGCGCCGCCTGCCGCCACCACTACGGCACCGACGTCCTCGACCACCCCACCACCTCCCGCTTCTCGGCGATGCTCCGCGACGCCGTGCACACCGTCGCCCTCGCCGTCCTGGCGGCCGGCGGCACCGGCGCCCGTACGGCCCTGGAGGCGGCGGTGGGCGCGGTCCGCGCCGCCGGTTTCGAGGAGGCCACCGAGGACCAGCTGGAGGCGCTGGTCGAGGCCCTCGTCGCGGACACCGGGCGGGTCTTCGAGCAGCCGTACCGGGCGAGCCTGGCGATAGAGCTGCACGAGGCACTCGACCCGCTCGCCCCGCACCTCGCCCCCGCCGGACGGGAGGCACTGCTCCTCCAGGGCGCCCGGATCGCGCTCGCCGACGGCCCCTACACCAACGCCGAACGCGAGGTCCTCGGCACGGTCGGCGCGGCCCTGACCATCTGCGCCGACGACGTGAGCCGGCTCCTGGCGGCGGCCCGCACACCGTCGTGAGCCCCGCGGGCCCGGCGCGCGGCGACCGGCGGCCGTTCACCCGGTTGGCCGTACGGGACCTGGCGGATCGTCACTGCCCCTGCGTACGGCCGCCGTTGACACCCGCCGTGCCGGTCCGCGTCGCGTTTCACGACGTCAGCCGGGTGCGCGGCGGCTCGACATGAGCCGCCCCACGGCCTGACGGCACGCCGGACCGTCCGTCCGGCCGGCCGGTGCGGGAGTGCGGTGCGGGCCGCACCGGGAGCAGGATGAGAAGCGTGAGTCATGTGTCTCCTGTGACCCGTGCCGGCCGGTTCTCGCTCGCCGCCGCGCTGCTGCTCGGGGCGTTCACGACCGGGCCCAGGGCCTGGGCGGCGGCCGGCTGCGAGTCCTCCGTGCCGTACGTCTCCGGCGAGGGCGGCTACGTCCAGTTCCGCATTCCGGCCGTCGTCCGCAGCGGGCGCGGCACCCTGCTCGCGTTCGCCGAGGGCCGGCACTCCACCACCGGGGACAGCGGCGACATCGACGTCGTGCTGAGACGCTCCGCCGACGGCGGCTGCACCTGGGACCCGCTCCGCGTGGTGGCCGCCGGTGACGGGGACACCCGCGGCAACCCGGCGCCGGTGGTGGACCCGCGCAGCGGCCAGATCGTCCTGGTGACCTCGTACAACGACGGCTCGGTGAACGAGGACCAGATCATGCGCGGCCAGGTCACCGGGGCGCAGAGCCGCCGGGTGTACGTGCAGCGCAGCAGCGACGACGGTCGCCACTTCACCCGCCCGCACGAGATCACCGCCCAGGTGAAGCCTTCCGGCTGGCGCTGGTACGCGACCGGCCCCGGGCACGCCGTCGCGCTCACCCGGGGACCGCACCGAGGGCGCCTGGTCGTGGCCGCCGACCACTCCGCCGCCCCGCGCGCCGGCTCCGCCGACACCGGCCGGGAGGCCAGGTACTACGGCGGCCACGCGATCTACAGCGACGACGGCGGCCACAGCTGGCACCTCGGCTTCGTCGACGACTCCTACACCGGCCACGACAACGCCAACGAGACGACCGCCGCCCAACTCCCCGACGGACGCCTCTACTTCAACGCCCGCGACCAGAACGGCTCCAGCCCGGGCAACCGCCTGGAGGCCTGGTCGAGCGACGGCGGCGAGACCCTGGACGCGCCCTACTCGGTCCAGCCGACCCTGTCCAGGGTCCCGGTGGTCGAGGGCTCCGTCCTGCAGCTCCCGGGCGCCGAGGGGCCGCTCCTCTTCTCCGCCCCGTCGGTCCCCACGGCCCGCCGGACCATGGCCCTGTGGACCAGTGCCGACCAGGGCATCACCTTCGAGAAGTACCTCACCCTGTCCGACCTGAAGGCCGCCTACTCGGACCTCGTCCAGATCGACAGGCGCACGGTGGGGGTGCTGTACGAGACGGGCACCAGGACGGCGTACGACACGATCGAGTTCCGGCGGGTCACGGCACCCTGAGCGCAACGGCCTTCGTCCGCCGGGCAACCGAATCCACGGATCCGGCGGTCTGGAGGGCGAGGGGGTGGCTGATGCAGGCCGAACTAGAGGCCCAGTTCCAGGAATTCGTCAGAGCACGGTGGTCGCAGCTGGTGCGGACCGCCTATCTGCTCACCGGTGACCCGCACCATGCGGAGGACCTGACGCAGACCGCGCTGGCGAAGGCCTACCGGTCCTGGCGGCGCGTCTCCCGGACCGACCATCCGGAGGCGTACGTCCGCCGCATGCTGGTCAGCTGCAACAGCGACCGGTTCCGCAAGCGCCGGGTCGCCGAGTCGCTGACCGACGTGCCGCCGGAGCGCGCGGGGTACGACGACGCCGTGTCCCGGGCCGACGAGCGCGGCATGCTGCTCGCGGCCCTGGCCGGGCTGCCCCCGCGGCAGCGCGCGGTGGTGGTGCTGCGGTACTGGGAGGACCTGTCCGAGGGGGAGGTCGCCGAGGTGCTCGGCTGCTCCCCGGGCACGGTAAAGAGCCAGGCGTCCAAGGGCCTGGCGAAGTTGCGTACGGTTCCGGGGCTCGCGCAGGCCATGAGCCACGCGGCGCCCGTGCAGGGAGGCAGCAGGTGAGCGGTCAGAAGCAGGGCGGGGCGGCCGAGCCGGAGTTCGAGGCGCGGGTGCGGGCGCTGCTGGCCGGGGACGCGTCCCTGGTCCGGCCGTCACCGGTGCCGTATCCGGAGATCCGGCGCCGGGGCGTGCTGGAGCGACGGCGGCGCCTGGCCGTGGGCGGGGCGGCGCTGGCGGCGCTCGCGGTCGTGCCGGTCGGGGCGTACGCGCTGGGCGGCGGCACCACGACGAGCCCGGCCGGGCCCAGCCCCACGGTGCTGGCCAGCGAGCGCCCGGCCCCGACGAGCCCCACGGGGCCGACGAGTCCGACGGGCCCGGCCACCGCGTCCGCCCCGGCACCGTCCGGGACCCCGACGGCCCCCGCGACGGCCTCGGCCCCTTCGACCACGGCACCGACGGCCCCGGCGCACCCGGCGTCCGCCGCGCAGCAGCTGCTGGACGGGATCACCTTCGACCAGGCCGCCACCGGACTCGGCAAGTGCCTCGACTACAACAAGGCGCACCGCCTCCCCAAGGACCCGACCTACACCGACCTCGGCAAGCCGGCCGACTACCGGATCGTCCTGGCGATGCGCAGCACCGGGGACTCCAACGCACCCGGCGACGGCTACTTCGTGGTCGCGGTACGGGAGAAGCCGGCGCCGGCCCGGCTCATCTGCAACGTCAAGGACGGTGCGGCCTCCGGTCTGAACACCAGCATCGGGGACCCCTTCGGCGGCGCGCGGACGCCCGTGGCCCCGGACATGAACAGCGGCAAGCTGTACCAGCAGACGATCCTCGACAAGGGCGCCTGGAAGCTGCCGTTCCGCTGGGGGATCATCGGCGGCTACCGCCCCTCGGTGGCCACGATGACGGTCTCCTACGGCGGCGACGCGGGCGAGGTGGTCCTCGACCACGGCTGGTTCGTCGCCACCGGCACCCTGCACAAGCAGGTCACCGCGGCCCCGCACCTGAAGGGCTACGACGCGGCGGGCAAGCTCGTCTACGACTCCGACCACGACGCGTCGTACGAGAAGACCCTGCCGTAGCCGGTGGCGCCGGTCAGCCGGTGCCGACCCCGTGCAGCAGGTTGGCGACCAGCCGGTCCGCGAACTCCTCGGTGAGGGGTTCGTCGGGCAGCAGCAGGCGGTGGTAGCAGGCCCCCCAGAGCTGGTCGACCAGGACCTGGGGGTCGGCGTCGGCGCGCAGCTGGCCGCGGTCCTGGGCGCGCCGCATCGCCGTCACGGCCAGGTCGCGGCGCGGCCCCGTGTAGCGCTGGAGCAGGGCGGCGGACAGGTCGGGGTCGGTCTGCGCCTGGCCGATGAGCCCGCCGATGACCCGCCCGGCCGGCGTCCCGGTGAGCAGCCGGACGAAGGCGCGGACCTGGGACGTCAGGTCGGCCTCGATGTCGCCGGTGTCGGGGAAGGCGAGGACGGACTCGACGGCGTGGAAGTAGCCGTCGAGTGCGAGCGTGCCGCGCGAGGGCCACCACTTGTGCAGGGTCGTCTTGCTGACCCCGGCCTCCTGGGCGACCCGCTCGAAGGTGAAGGCCGCCAGCCCGTCGCGCAGGAGCAGCGCGCCCGCGGCGGCGAGCACGTCGGCCCGCACCTCGTCCGCGGGGCGCCGCCCGCGCCCCCGCCGCACCGGCGTCCCTTCCGTCCGCTGCTCCATGCGCTGCCTCCCGACCACGTTCCCGCTTATATGGACTCAGCGTACATTAATTGTCTCGCGGGCCATCGGGGCCGTGACGTGCCGCAGGCCGCTCGTCTGCCGCGCCGCCCTCGTGGCTGGTCGCGCAATTCCTCCCCCAGTCTTCGGCCCGGGGGACCCCCAGCGCCCCTCGGGCTCCTCCTCGCGCGGGGCCGTGGTCGCCCGGCCGGCGGCTCCCGCGTAGCACCCCGGCGCCGGCCGCCACTCGGGCGGCCGGCGCCAACTTCCGCGCGGAGGCGGCCGCGTGGACCCCGCCGCGGCGGTGCCATTGGTCCCACCTCTGACGGTTTACGCCATTCGCGCGCCTTGCCTTGACCGTCCCCGAACCCTTTCTTATGGTCGCGCTAACACCGGACGTCCGACGTCTCCTTTCCCCCACGCTGGAGGCACCGTGCGCGACCAGGCGGCCCACGGCCGCAGGACGTTCCTGAAGCACGCCGGGGCCCTGGGCGCGGCAGCCTCGCTGACGACACTGACGGCGTGCGGCCCCAAGTCCACGATCGACCTCGGCGGCAGCGGCTCCGACCGCACCCTCACCGCGGTGATCGGCTACGGCAACGACGGCAGCTGGGACCCCACCCAGACCGCGTCCGCGTTCGCGATGGCCGCCAACAACCACATCTACGAGGGCCTGGCCGACACCGACCCGATCACCCGCGCCCCCTACCCGGCGCTGGCGACCCGGCTGCCCACCGACGCGAACGCCACCACCTGGCGGTTCACCCTGCGCTCCGGGGCCACCTTCCACGACGGGAAACCGGTCACCGCCGACGACGTGGTCTTCGTCTTCGACCGGATCCTCGACCCGGGCACCCAGACCCTCGCCCAGGGCTTCTTCGCGAGCTGGCTGAAGGAGGCCCGCAAGGTCGACGCCCGGACCGTCGACCTGGTGCTGAGGTTCCCCTTCCCGGACGGCGTCGCCCGCCTCACCCTCGCCAAGATCATGCCGGCGCACGTCTTCTCCCGGCCCGGCGCCTGGGACGACGCGATCAAGGGCCTCGCGGTCGGCTCCGGACCGTACCGGCAGACCGGGCACCACCCGAAGTCCAACACCACCTTCGCCGCGTACGACCCGTACAACGGCCCCCGCAGGCCCGCCTTCCGGAAGATGAACTGGCTGACGATCGTCGACGCGGCCTCCCGCGTGGCGCGGATCTCCGGGACCGGCGCCGGCGCCCAGATCTCGGACAACATCCCCTACGCCAACATCCCCCGCCTGGAACAGGGCGGCCTCTCGGTCGGCGGCGGTGCCGGGATGAACAACGCGTTCCTGATGTTCAACACCCAGCACAGACCCTTCGACGACGTCCGGGTCCGCCAGGCCCTGCACTACGCCATCGACAAGGAGAAGATCGTCGAGGTCGCCCTCAAGGGCCACGGAAAACCGGCGAGTTCGTTCCTGAACGAGACCAACCCCGCCTACCGCAGGGCGAGGACGGTCTACGGCCACGACCCCGACAGGGCGAAGGCCCTCCTGAGGGCGGCCGGAGTCGGCGGCCTGCGCGTGAACCTCCTCGCCTCCAACGTGAGCTGGCTCGTCGACTGCCTGCCCACCATCAAGTCGTCCTGGGACGCGATCGGCGTCGCCACCACCCTGTCCCCGCAGGAGACCACGGCCGTGTTCACCAAGATGGACCAGAAACAGGACTACCAGGTCGTCGCCGCCGTCTCGAACCCCAACCAGTTCGGCCTCGACGCCGACCTGATCATGCACTACAACTACGGCCCCCGGAACCTGTGGATGGGCTACGCCCGCTGGGCCGACAACGCCGTCGCCAGGCAGCTCTTCAAGGACATGGACGCGGCCACCCGCGAACCGGACCCGGACAAGAAGAAGACGATGATCCAGGAGTACATCGACGTCGTCGCCGAACAGGCCGTCCTCTACCCGGTCGTCCACAACGAGCTGATCACCGCCTGGGACCCGCGCAGACTCACCGGCATAAGGGCACAGCCCTACCCGGGCATCAACGTCCTCACCGCCAAGTGGGTCTGACCGCATGACCGCCGTCCTGCGCATCCTGCTGCGCCGCACCGCCCTGCTGGTGCCCCTGCTGCTCGGCATCGCCCTGTTCGTGTTCCTGGTGATGCGGTTCTCCGACGTCGACCCGGCGTCCGCGTTCTTCCAGGGCGCCAACCCCACCCCGCGGCAACTCCACGACTTCCGCGCCCGCAACGGCCTCCTCGACCCCCTGCCGCTGCGCTACGTCCACTTCGTCGGCGGCCTCCTCCACGGCGACCTCGGCACCAGCGCCCTCACCCGCACCCCGGTCCTCGACCAGGTCCTCACCGCCCTGCCGCTCACCCTCCAGCTGACCTTCCTCGGCCTCGGCATCGCCGTCGTCCTGGCCCTCGCCGGCGGCGTCACCGCGGCCATCCACCGCGACCGCTGGCCGGACCAGGTCATCCGCGTCCTGTCCCTGGTCGGGGTCGCCGCCCCCGCCTTCTGGCTGGCGCTGCTCATGATCCAGTACCTGGCCGTCGACCGCGGCTGGTTCCCGGCCGGCGGCTACATCAACCCCGAGGACTCCGTCACCGGCTGGCTGAGGACCATGGCCCTGCCCGCCCTCGCGCTCTCCCTCCCCGTGGCCGCCCAGCTCACCCGGATCGTCCGCACCTCGGTGGTCGAGGAACTCGACAGGGACTACGTCCGCACCGCGATCGGCAGCGGCCTGCCACCCCATGTCGTGGTCGGCCGCAACGTCCTGCGCAACGCCCTGGTCAACCCGATGACCGTGCTCGGCCTGCGGGTCGGCTATCTGCTCGGCGGCGCCGTCGTCATCGAGACCATCTTCGCCCTGCCCGGCATGGGCAAGCTGATGATCGACGCCGTGCAGAACGGCGACCCCGCCGTCGTCCAGGGCGTCGTCCTCACCACCGCGACCGGCTTCGTCGTCGTCAACCTCGTCATCGACATCCTCTACCTGCTGGTCAACCCGCGCCTGAGGGAGGCCACATGACGACGTACACCCGCGCGGCCCTCACCACCGCCCTCGCCCGCCCCGGCGTACGGCTGCGCAGACTGTCACCGCTGTCCAAGGCGGCCCTCGCCTTCCTGACCGTGATCGTCCTCGTCGCGGTGTTCGCCCCCCTCCTGGCCGCCGACGACCCGCTCGCCCAGCAGGCCCCCGTCGACGGCACCGGACACCCCTCCGGCGCCCACTGGATGGGCCAGGACAGCCTCGGCCGGGACGTACTCAGCCGGCTGATGTACGGCGCCCGCTGGTCCCTCGCCATCGGCCTCGGCGCGACCGGCCTCGCCCTGGTCGCCGGCGCCCTGCTCGGCGCCCTCGCGGCCACCTCCCGCAAGGCCGTCGACGAGACCCTGATGCGCTGCCTGGACGTGGTCATGGCGTTCCCCGGCATCGCCCTCGCCGCCGTCCTCGTCGCCGTCTTCGGCGCCGGCATCACGGTCCTGATCTGCGCGATCGCCTTCCTCTTCACCCCGCCGGTGGCCCGGGTCGTGCGCGCCAACGTCCTCGACCAGTACGGCGAGGACTACGTCACCGCGGAACGCGTCATCGGCGCCCGCACCCCGCACATCGTCGTCCGCCACGTGGCGGTCAACTGCCTGGCCCCCGTCCTCGTCTTCTGCACCGTCCAGGTCGCCGAGGCCATCGTCTTCGAGGCCTCCCTGTCCTTCATCGGCGCGGGCGTGCGGCCCCCCGAACCGTCCTGGGGCAGCGTCATCGCCGACGGCAAGAACATGGTCCTGACCGGCGGCTGGTGGGCCACCCTCTTCCCCGGCCTGCTCATCCTCCTCACGGTCCTCTCCCTCAACGTGCTCTCCGAGGGCGTCTCGGACGCGTGGGCGTCACCGGCGGGCAGAGAGGTGGAGCCGACGGAGCCCGTGGAGGTACTTGAGCCGGGGGCGGCCCTGGAGCTGCCCTCCTTGACCGAGGCGGCCGACCGGCTACGACGGCGTGCCCGCCCCCTGCCCTCCCGGGAAGGACCGCCGGTCCTGTCCGTGAAGAACCTCACGATCGCCTTCCCGGACCGTCACCGGGGCACGAACATCGTGAACGGCATCAGCTTCGACATCTACCCGGGTGAAGTCCTGGGCCTGGTAGGGGAGTCGGGCTGCGGGAAGTCCCTGACGGCCCTGACGGTCATGGGCTTGCAGCCGAAGGCGGCACGGGTGGCGGGCCGAATCGATTTCCACGGCGGTGAGGGAACGCGCCCCAAAGGGGCGCGGGGAACTGCGCGACCAGCCCCCACGGACCCGCAGCCGCCGGTGGACCTGACCACCCCCCACCGCCGCCTCCTCGGCCACGAGATCGCGATGGTCTACCAGGACGCCCTGTCCTCCCTGAACCCTTCCATGACGGTCAGCGCACAGCTCAAACAGCTGGTGAGACGCGGGGGCCACCACACGCCGGCCGAGTTGCTCTCCCTCGTCGGCCTCGACCCCACCCGCACCCTGCGGAGCTACCCCCACGAACTCTCCGGCGGCCAGCGCCAGCGCGTCCTCATCGCCATGGCCCTGTCCCGGGACCCCCGCCTGATCATCGCCGACGAACCCACCACCGCCCTCGACGTCACCGTCCAGGCCCAGGTGATGGAGCTCCTGCTCCGCCTCCGCGAGGAACTCGGCTTCGCGCTGATCCTCGTCTCGCACGACCTCGCCCTGGTCGCCGACGTCACCGACCGGGTGGTGGTGATGTACGGCGGCCAGATCGTCGAGACCGGCGTCACCGCCGAACTGGTCGGCGCCCCCACCCACCACTACACGCGCGGCCTGCTCGGCAGCGTGCTGTCGCTGGAGTCCGGGGCCGAGCGGCTCACCCAGATCAGGGGCGTGGTCCCGTCGCCCGCCGACTTCCCCGCGGGGTGCCGCTTCAGCGACCGCTGTCCGGCGGCGAGCGGGATCTGCCGTACGACACCACCCGGTCTCACCGGCACCCCCACCCACACCGCGGCCTGCCACCACCCGGCCGTCGACCTGGCGGCGAGCGCGGAGGCGGTCACATGAGCGCGGTGCGGCTGACCGGCGTCGACGTGGTCCACCGGGCCCGCGGCGGAGGTCTGTTCGGACGGGACCGGGTGTACGCGCTGACCGGCGCCGACCTCACCGTGGCGCCCGGCGAGACGGTCGGCGTGGTCGGCGAGTCGGGGTGCGGGAAGTCGACGCTGGCGAAGGTGCTGGTCGGCATCCAGCGGCCGACGGCCGGCACGGTCACCTTCCACGGCCGGGACCTGTGGGCGATGCCGCAGGGCGAACGCCGGACGACGGTCGGCGCGAGCACCGGCATGGTCTTCCAGGACCCGTCGACGGCCCTCAACCGCCGCCTGCCCGTACGCCGTGTCCTGCGCGACCCGCTGGACGTCCACGAGCGTGGCACGAAGGCCGAACGGGAAGACAGGGTAAGGGAGTTGATGAGCCTCGTGGGCCTGCCCCGGGCGCTCGCCGAGGCGCTGCCCGGCCAGCTCTCCGGCGGCCAGCGGCAGCGCGTCGCGATCGCCCGCGCCCTCGCCCTGGACCCCGACCTGGTGGTGGCGGACGAACCGACCAGCGCGCTGGACGTCTCGGTCCGCGCCCAGATCCTCAACCTCCTCCTCGACCTGCGCGAACGCCTCGGCCTCGCCATGGTCTTCGTCTCCCACGACATCCAGACGGTACGGCGGATGAGCGACCGGGTGATCACCATGTACCTGGGCCGGATCGTCGAGGACACCCCGGCCGCCGACGTCACCGGCCACGCCCGGCACCCGTACACCCGGGCCCTGTTCTCGGCCACCCCGGGTCTGCTGAACCCGATCGACCCCATCCCGCTCACCGGTCCGGTGCCCTCGGCGACCCGGCCGCCGTCCGGGTGCCCGTTCCGCACCCGCTGCTGGCGGGCGGACGACGAGTGTGCCGTCCGCATGCCTGACTTCTCGGCCGCGTCACGGCCCGGTCACCGCTACCGCTGCCACCACCCCGTGGATGCTGTGGAGGAGGACCAGCCGAGCCACAGCCTGCCCAGGGAGACCTGATGACGCTGCCCGCCCCGCTCACCGGTGTCGTACCGCCCCTCTGCACGCCCCTGACACCGGACCGCGAGGTGGACGTCACCTCCCTGCGCAGGCTCGTCGACCATCTGACCGCGGCCGGGGTGGACGGCCTGTTCGTGCTCGGGTCGACGTCGGAGGCGGCGTACCTGACGGACCGGCAGCGCAGGCTGGTCACCGAGACGGTGGCCGGCCACGTGGCAGGCCGGCTCCCGGTGCTGGCGGGCGTGATCGACATGACGACCCCCCGGGTCCTGGACCACGTCGCGTCCGTCACCGCGGCGGGCGCGGACGCGGTCGTCGTCACCGCCCCCTTCTACACCCGCACCCACCCCGCCGAGATCGCCCGCCACTTCTGTCTGGTCGCCGAGCGGTCCCCGGTCCCGGTCGTCGCCTACGACATCCCGGTCGCCGTCCACACCAAGCTCCCCGCCGGCCTGGTCCTCGAACTCGCCGCCGAGGGGGTGCTGGCCGGACTGAAGGACTCCAGCGGCGACCTGGCGGGCTTCCGCGAGGTCGTCACCGGCAGCAGGGGCCTGTCCGGCTTCAGCGCGCTGACGGGGTCCGAGCTGACCGTCGACTCGGCCCTCGCGCTGGGCGCCGACGGGGCGGTCCCGGGCCTCGCCAACGTCGACCCGGAGGGCTACGTCCGCCTGCACCGCCTGTGCCGCGCGGGCGACCAGGACCGGGCGCGGGCCGAGCAGGAGCGGCTGTGCGGCCTCTTCCGGATGACCGGCGTCGGTGACCCGGCCCGGATGGGCGGCAGCTCGGCGGGGCTCGGGGCGTTCAAGGCGGCGCTGCACCTGCGCGGGGTGATCGACTGCCCCGCCACCGCCGAGCCCCAGGTGCCGCTCTCCCAGGAGGAGACCGAGTGCGTGGCGAAGTACCTCGCGGGCGCCGGCCTGATGTGAACGCCGTCCCGGAGCCCGGGACAGACTCCGGCCGAGTCTAGGCACGCAGCGCCACACCGGTGATGCGAAGCGTGAAATTCCCAGGGACGGGGGAGCCAGGTGAGGTGAACGCGATGAACCTCCCCATCGGCTCCTGTGCCGTCGACACCCGTACCGGACGGCTGGGCATCGTCATGGGCCACGAGGGCCCCTACGTGCAGTTGCGGCCGTACGGGGGAGGCCGGGAGTGGGACGCGCCCCCGGACGCCGTACGCGTCGCCACCCAGGCCGAACGGCTCGGCGCGGCCACCGCCCACGCCCGCAGCCGCGGCGAGGCCTCCTGAAGTCAGCCTCGCCCGGCGCGCCCGTCCGGCGGCAGGGCAGAATGGGCCCATGAGCCTGTTCCGCGACGACGGCATCGTGCTGCGCACCCAGAAGCTGGGTGAAGCGGACCGGATCATCACCCTGCTCACCCGCGGGCACGGCCGGGTGCGGGCGGTGGCCCGCGGGGTGCGGCGGACGAAGTCGAAGTTCGGGGCCCGCCTCGAGCCCTTCTCCCACGTCGACGTGCAGTTCTTCGCCCGGGGAAGCGAGCTGGTGGGGCGCGGGCTGCCGCTGTGCACGCAGAGCGAGACCATCGCACCGTACGGCGGCGCGATCGTCACCGACTACGCGCGGTACACCGCCGGGACGGCCATGCTGGAGACCGCCGAGCGGTTCACCGACCACGAGGGCGAGCCGGCCGTGCAGCAGTACCTGCTGCTCGTGGGCGGCCTGCGGACCCTCGCCCGCGGCGAGCACGCACCCCATCTCGTCCTCGACGCCTTCCTGCTGCGCTCCCTCGCCGTCAACGGCTACGCGCCCAGCTTCGAGGCCTGCGCCAAGTGCGGCATGCCCGGCCCGAACCGCTTCTTCTCGGTCGCCTCGGGCGGCAGCATCTGCGTCGACTGCCGGGTGCCCGGCAGCGTCGTACCCTCGCCGCAGACCCTGGTTCTGCTCGGCGCGCTGCTTACGGGAGACTGGGAGACGGCGGACGCGGCCGAGGCCCGGCACGTCCGGGAGGGCAGCGGGCTGGTGTCGGCCTACCTGCACTGGCATCTGGAGCGCGGGCTGCGCTCGCTCAGGTACGTGGAGAAGAGCTAGCCGGAAGCTAGCGGGAAAGCCCAGAGGGAGACGAGAAGCACATGGTCGTACGCGGGATCCTGGGACGCCGGCGCCGCGAGTACAAGGCGCCGGAACCGCACCCGTCCGGCGCCCGCCCGCCGAAGCTCCCGGGCGAGCTGGTCCCGAACCATGTGGCGATCGTCATGGACGGGAACGGCCGCTGGGCGAAGGAGCGCGGGCTGCCGCGCACCGAGGGCCACAAGGTCGGCGCCGAGCAGGTCCTCGACGTGCTCCAGGGCGCGATCGAGATGGGCGTGCGCAACATCTCCCTGTACGCCTTCTCCACCGAGAACTGGAAGCGCTCGCCCGAAGAGGTCCGCTTCCTGATGAACTTCAACCGCGACTTCATCCGCAAGTCCCGCGACCAGCTCGACTCGCTGGGGGTCCGGGTGCGCTGGGCGGGCCGGATGCCCCGGCTGTGGAAGTCGGTCGCCAAGGAACTCCAGGTCGCCCAGGAGCAGACCAAGGACAACGACCTGCTCACCCTGTACTTCTGCATGAACTACGGCGGCCGGGCCGAGATCACCGACGCGGTGCAGGCGATCGCCGAGGAGGTGAGGGCGGGCCGCCTCGACCCGTCGAAGATCACCGAGAAGACCATCCAGAAGCACATGTACTACGGCGACATGCCGGACGTGGACATGTTCCTGCGGCCCAGCGGCGAGCAGCGCACCTCCAACTACCTGATCTGGCAGAGCGCTTACGCCGAGATGGTCTTCCAGGACGTGCTGTGGCCCGACTTCGACCGCCGTGACCTGTGGCGGGCGTGCGTCGAATTCGCCTCCCGCGACCGGCGGTTCGGCGGCGCCATCCCCAACGAGGAGCTGCTGGCCATGGAGGCCCGTACCGAGGAGAACCCCTCCGGCAGCTGACCGCCACTCGGCGTTCATGAGGGCCGTCGGGGAACCAGGCGCGAGCCGACGGCCGGCTCACCGCGCGCGGCAAGAAGGCCGGCCCCGACGTGCAGGCGCTCGAAGCGGCCAGGCGTCCGCCGTCCCTCTCGTCCTTCGACCGGCTGGAGAAGCGCTTCGACCGGAACTGACCTGCGCCGGTACGATCCGCCCCATGGTCATGGACATGGGGCGGGACGCCGAACAAGGCGTGGTGGAGCTGGTCTACGAGCCGGCGATGGAGGACTTCACGGGGGCGCTGCGGGAACGCGAGCGGCTGCGGCGGCGGTGGGTGCGGCCGCGGCGCTGGGCCTTCGTGGCCGTGGCGCTCGCCTTTGCGCTGAACGCCTCGCTCTCCCTGGCGGGGCGCGACAAGCCCAACTGGTTCCTGCTGGTCCTGATGCCCTTGGCCGCGATCCTGGTGTTCTTCACACCCCGGCTCCAGGCCCGCGCGTTCCAGAAGCTCGGCGCCCGCAACGGCACGTTCCGCGCGACCGTGACGGACGCCGGGCTGACGCTGGCCAACGACAACAGCACGACGTCGCTCAACTGGGCGGCGCAGCCCCGCTACCGGGAGACCGAGGACGCCTTCTTCACCTACAGCGACGACAAGAACGTCTCCTGCTTCACCGTGCTGCCCAAGCGCGGTCTCCAGGACCCCGCCGACGCCGACCGGCTGCGCGCCGTCCTCGACCGGCATCTCACGCGCGTGTAGCTCAGCAGCTCCCCGCGGTCCCGGCGCAGTCCGCGCAGGTCCCGAAGATCTCGACGGTGTGGGCGACGTTGACGTATCCGTGCTCGGCGGCGATGGCCTCGGCCCACTTCTCCACCGCCGGGCCCTCCACCTCGACCGCCTTGCCGCACACGCGGCAGACCAGGTGGTGGTGGTGTTCGCCGGTGGAGCAGCGGCGGTACACCGACTCGCCGTCGGACGTGCGCAGGACGTCGACCTCGCCGGCGTCGGCGAGGTTCTGGAGGGTGCGGTAGACCGTCGTCAGGCCCACCGAGTCGCCCTTGTGCTTGAGCATGTCGTGCAGTTCCTGAGCGCTGCGGAACTCCTCGACCTCGTCCAGGGCCGCCGCCACGGCTGCCCGCTGACGGGTCGAGCGGCCCTTCACGGGCGGTCCAGCGGTCGTCACCGGTTGCCTCCTCACGTCACTGCCTCTGCCGGGCCATTGTGCCAGTCCCGGCCGAGGGCGTTCAGACTCCGACCCCGTCGGCGGCCCCCCGGGTGGCCGGAATCGCGCACTCCGCGGGATCCCCGGCGGGCCGTCGCGCGGCCGCCGCGCGGGCGCGTCGGCGGGCCAGCGGGGCGGCCAGCACGCTCAGCAGGAGGAACGCCGCGATGGTCAGCAGGACGATCGTCGCGCCCGGCGGGACGTACTGGTAGTACGACGTGATCGTGCCCCCGGTCGTCACCGTCACACCGATCGCGACGGCGATCGCGAACGTGGCCGCGAAGCTGCGGCTCAGCTGCTGGGCCGCGGCCACCGGGACGACCATGAGCGCGGAGACCAGCAGCAGGCCCACCACCCGCATCGCGACCGTCACGGTCACCGCCGCCGTGATCGCCGTGAGCAGGTTCAGCGCGCGTACCGGCAGGCCGGTCACCCGCGCGAACTCCTCGTCCTGGCTGACCGCGAACAGCTGCCGGCGCAGGCCGAGGGTGACCAGCAGGACGAAGGCCGCCAGCACGCAGATCGCGGTCACGTCCGACTCGGACACCGTCGACAGCGAGCCGAACAGGTACGACATCAGGTTGGCGTTGGAGCCGCCCGGCGCGAGGTTGATCAGCATCACGCCGCCGGCCATCCCGCCGTAGAAGAGCATCGCGAGGGCGATGTCGCCGCGGGTGCGGCCGTACCAGCGGATCAGCTCCATCACGATCGCGCCCAGGACGGACACCGCCGTCGCCATCCACACGGGGGACGTGGAGAGCAGGAAGCCGAGGCCGACGCCGGTCATCGCGACGTGGCCGATGCCGTCGCCCATCAGGGCCTGGCGGCGCTGGACCAGGTAGATGCCGATGGCGGGGGCGGTGATGCCGACCAGGACGGCGGCGAGCAGGGCCCGCTGCATGAAGGCGTAGTTCAGGAAGTCCATCAGCTCAGCAGTCCTGTGCGCAGTGGTGTGTGCTCGTCGTGGGGGTGGACGTGGTCGTGGCCGGGGAGGGCGTGCTGGCCGACGGCGCGGGGCGGCGGCCCGTCGTGCAGCACGCAGCCGTCGCGGAGGACGACCGCGCGGTCGATCAGGGGCTCCAGCGGGCCCAGTTCGTGCAGGACGAGGAGGACCGTGGTGCCCTGTTCGACCTGGTCGCGCAGGGTCCGCGCGAGGATCTCCTGGCTGGCCAGGTCGACGCCCGCCATCGGCTCGTCCATGATCAGCAGTTCGGGCTCGGCGACCAGCGCGCGGGCGATCAGCACCCGCTGGTGCTGGCCGCCGGAGAGCGCCTCCACGTTGTCCCTGGCCCGGTCCGCCATGCCGACCAGGCCGAGCGCGTGCCGTACGGCCGCGTGGTCGTCCTTGCGGAAGAGGCCGAAGCGGGTGCGGGAGAGGCGGCCGGCGGAGACGACCTCGGTGACCGTCGCCGGGACCCCGCCCGCCGCCGTGGTGCGCTGCGGGACGTAGCCGACCCGCGACCAGTCCCGGAAGGCACGGCGGGGGGTGCCGAACAGCTCGACCTCGCCGCCGCTCGCCGGCACCTGGCCGACGATCGTACGGATCGCGGTCGACTTCCCGGAGCCGTTCGCGCCGAGCAGCGCGACCACCTCGCCGCGGTGCACGGTGAGGTCGATGCCGCGCAGGACGGGGCGCGAGCCCAGTTCGGCGCTGACGCCGCGCAGGGATATGACGGGTTCGCCGCTCATGTCGTCGTCTCCTGTCCCGTGGCGTGTCACCGGGCGCCCAGTGCCTGCTGGAGGGCCTTGAGGTTGGCCTCCTGGACCGCGAAGTAGTCCCGGCCGCGGGACCGGGCGGTGATGCCCTCGATCGGGTCGAGGACGTCCGTCTTCAGCCCGGCGTCGGCGGCGATGGTCTTGGCGGTCTTGTCGCTGACGAGCGTCTCGTAGAAGACGGTGGTGACGCCGTCGGCCTTGGCCATGGTCTCCAGGTCCCTGACGCGGGCCGCGCTCGGCTCCGACTCGGGGTCGAGGCCGTTGATGGCCTCCTCGGTCAGGCCGTAGCGCTCGGCGAGGTAGCCGAAGGCGGCGTGGGTGGTGATGAAGACCTTGGACTTCGTGCCCGCGAGGCCGTTCTTGAACTGCGTGTTCAGGGCGTCCAGCTTCTTCACCAGGGCCGCGGTGTTCTTCCTGTAGTCGACGGCGTGGTCCGGGTCGGCCTTCTCGAAGGCCCTGCCGACGCCCTCGGCGACCTGGGCGTAGCGCACCGGGTCGAGCCAGATGTGCGGGTCGAGGCCGGACAGCTCCTCGTTCTTCGAGGTGTCGTGCGAGGCCGCGTGGCCGCCGACCTCGTTGCCGTGCTTCTCCAGCGTGGTCAGCGAGGCCGCGTCGATCTTCGTCTGCACGGACGACTGGGCGACCGCGTCGTCGACGGAGGGCTGGAGGTTCTTCAGGTAGAGGACCGCGTCGGACTTCTCGATCCCGATGATCTGCTTGGGGCTGATCTCCAGGTCGTGCGGCTCCTGGCCGGGCTGGGTGAGACTGGTGACGTGGACGTGGCTGCCGCCGATCTGATCGGCGAGGAAGGCCATCGGGTAGAACGACGCGACGACGTCGAACTTCCCGGTCGGGGCCGCCGTGGCGTCGCCGCCGCAGGCAGTGAGGACCGCCATGCCGAGTGCGGTGACAGTGGTCGCGGCGGCCGCGGGTATGAGGCGTCGTCGTACGTTCATGAGAGTCATTTTCATCAAACATGGAAACCGTTGTCAACAAGCTCGGGTGAGAGGCCGGTGAGGGGAACCGATTTGGTTGAGGGGGAGGCCCCGCCGGTACGCTGAAGCATTCGCTCTGAAGCGTCTTTGCTTCGTCGCCCGTCGTCGTAATGAAGAGAGCACCGTGGCCGCCGACAAGATCGACACCATCGTCAGCCTGAGCAAGCGCCGTGGCTTCGTATTCCCTTGTAGTGAGATCTACGGCGGCCAGAAGGCCGCCTGGGACTACGGGCCGCTGGGTGTCGAGCTCAAGGAGAACCTGAAGCGCCAGTGGTGGCGCTACATGGTGACGTCGCGCGAGGACGTGGTCGGTATCGACTCGTCCGTCATCCTGGCCCCCGAGGTCTGGGTGGCCTCCGGTCACGTCGCCACCTTCACGGACCCGCTGACCGAGTGCACCTCGTGCCACAAGCGGTTCCGCGCGGACCACCTGGAGGAGCACTACGAGGCCAAGCACGGCCGCCTCCCGGAGAACGGCCTGGCGGACGTGAACTGCCCGAACTGCGGCAACAAGGGCCAGTTCACCGAGCCCAAGCAGTTCTCGGGCCTGCTCTCCACCCACCTCGGCCCGACCCAGGACAGCGGCTCCGTCGCCTACCTGCGCCCGGAGACCGCGCAGGGCATCTTCACCAACTTCGCCCAGGTGCACGTCGCCTCGCGCAAGAAGCCGCCGTTCGGCATCGCGCAGATGGGCAAGTCCTTCCGCAACGAGATCACGCCCGGCAACTTCATCTTCCGCACCCGCGAGTTCGAGCAGATGGAGATGGAGTTCTTCGTCAAGCCGGGCGAGGACGAGAAGTGGCAGGAGTACTGGATGGAGCAGCGCTGGAACTGGTACACCGGCCTGGGCCTGCGCGAGGAGAACATGCGGTGGTACGAGCACCCGAAGGAGAAGCTCTCCCACTACTCCAAGCGCACCGCTGACATCGAGTACCGCTTCCAGTTCGGCGGCAACGAGTGGGGCGAGCTGGAGGGCGTCGCCAACCGTACCGACTACGACCTGAACGCCCACTCCAAGGCCTCCGGCCAGGACCTCTCCTACTTCGACCAGGAGGCCCAGGAGCGCTGGACGCCGTACGTCATCGAGCCGGCGGCGGGTGTCGGCCGCGCCATGCTGGCCTTCCTGCTGGACGCGTACGTCGAGGACGAGGCGCCGAACGCGAAGGGCAAGCTGGAGAAGCGCACGGTGCTGCGCCTCGACCACCGCCTCGCTCCCGTCAAGGTCGCGGTCCTGCCCCTCTCCCGCAACGCCGAGCTGTCCCCGAAGGCCAAGGGGCTCGCCCAGGCGCTGCGCGGGCACTGGAACATCGAGTTCGACGACGCCGGTGCGATCGGGCGGCGCTACCGCCGTCAGGACGAGATCGGTACGCCGTACTGCGTGACCGTCGACTTCGACACGCTCGAGGACAACGCGGTCACCGTCCGCGAGCGCGACTCCATGAAGCAGGAGCGGGTCTCCCTCGACCAGATCGAGTCCTACCTCGCCGGCCGCCTCCTGGGCTGCTAGCCCACGCCCCTTCCGCCTTCTTCGCCCACCCTCCCACCCGACTCGCTCGGCTGGAGGGTGGGCGTTTTGGGTGGCGCATGTGTTGTGAGTGCCGGCGTTGGCAGCCAACCTGAGGGGCGCGGGGAACTGCGCGCCTGGCCCCCACCGTCCCGCAGGGATCCACCGGCCGGTCCAGCACCGCCGAAATCCGCCGTCGTGGCTGATCGCCGCTGCGGCGGGATCTGGCGGGCCGGTGGGGGTGGGAGTGGACGGGGCGGGGCGGCGTTGTTCGGTGGGGAGGTGGTGTGTTGTGAGTGCCGGGTTTGGCGGCTGACCTGGGGGGCGCGGGGAACTGCGCGACCGGCCCCCACCGGCCCGCAGCCGTCCACCGGCCGGTCCGGCGCCGCCGGTATCCGCCGTGGTGGTTGATCGCCGTCGCGGCGGGAGGGGATGCGGTGGCCGGCGACGTGTTGTGGGTGCCGGGTGCAGCAGCCCACCTGGGGCGCGGGGAACTGCGCGACCGGCCCCCACCGGCCCGCAGCCGTCCACCGGCCGGTCCGGCGCCGCCGGTATCCGCCGTGGTGGTTGATCGCCGTCGCGGCGGGAGGGGATGCGGTGGCCGGCGACGTGTTGTGGGTGCCGGGTGCAGCAGCCCACCTGGGGCGCGGGGAACTGCGCGACCGGCCCCCACCGGCCCGCAGCCGTCCACCGGCCGGTCCGGCGCCGGCGCGCGGGACCGGTCGGCCGGTTCTGTGGGTCAGCGGTGTTGTAGGGACTTCACGTTGTCGCCGAAGGTCCAGTTCTTCGAGCCGTCCCAGTTGACCGACCAGGTCATGAGGCCCTTGAGGGACGTGCCGTAGTGGTTCCAGGCCTGGGAGACCAGGGACGGCGACATGTAGCCGCCGCCCGCGCCGGACTGGGCGGGCAGGCCCGGGACCTGCTTGTCGTACGGCACCTTGATGGTCGTACCCTGCACGACCAGCCCCTTGTTGAGGCAATCGGTCTGGGCGGTGAAGCCGGCCACCGTGCCGGCCGAGTACGAGTCGCCCGAGCAGCCGTACATGCTGCCGTTGTAGTACTGCATGTTGAGCCACCACAGGCGGCCGTTGTCGGCGTACTTCTTGACGATCGGCAGGTAGGCGCCCCAGATCGAGCCGTAGGTGATGCTGCCTCCGGTGACGTACGCCGTCTCCGGGGCCATCGTGAGGCCGAAGTTGGACGGCATGCGGGCGAGGATGCCGTCGATGATGCGGACCAGGTTGGCCTGGGACGTGGACAGTTGGGTGATCGAGCTGCTGCCCACCAGGCCCGTCTCGATGTCGATGTCGATGCCGTCGAAGTTGTACGTCTTCAGGATCGGGACGATCGTCGACACGAACCTGTCGGCCACGGTGGCGGAGCTGAGGTCGATGCCCGCCGCCGCCCCGCCGATCGACAGCAGGACGGTCTGGCCGGAGGCCTTCGCCGCGCACATCTCCGCGGGCGTGGCCACCTTCACGCCGGTGTCCATGCCGTCCTCCCAGAGGGCCGTCCCGTCGGAGCGGATCACCGGGAAGGCCGCGTTGATCACGTTGTAGCCGTGGGCGGCGATGGCGGAGTTGGTGATCGGGGTCCAGCCGAACGGCGGGTGGACGCCGTTGGCGGAGCCGTCCCAGTTCTCCCAGTACCCCTGCAGCACCTTGCCCGCGGGGCGGGACTTGACCGCACAGGTGTCGGCCGCCGAGGCGGGGGCGGCGGCGGGGAGCTGGGTGAGCGCCGCGGTCGTGAGCGCGGCGGCGAGCAGGGCGAGGGTGCGTCGGATCATGCGGGGCCTCCCGGTGGGGTCGGGGCGCGGCGCGAGTGTCGTAGACATGACAGTGCTCTTGGTCCAGACCTTGCGTCAAGGGGAGGTCTGGACCACTTCGGCGGGCGGGCGTGACGAGTATGGAATGACAGATATTGAAATCTGTCAGCTGTCATGTCAGAGTGGAGCCATGACGAAGCACACCCGTTCCCTCGGATCCACCGGCCCCCGGGTCTCCGCCCTCGGCCTCGGCTGCATGGGCATGTCCCCGCTGTACGGCGAGGCCGACCGCGCCGAGTCGATCGCCACGATCCACGCCGCCCTCGACGCCGGCGTGACCCTGCTCGACACCGGCGACTTCTACGCCATGGGTCACAACGAGATGCTGGTCGGCGAGGCCCTGCGCACCGCCCCCGCCGAACTCCGGGAAAAGGCGCAGACCAGCGTCAAGTTCGGCGCCCTGCGCGACCCGGACGGCGGCTGGAACGCCTACGACGGCCGCCCGGCCGCCGTGAAGAACTTCGCCGCCTACTCGCTGCAGCGCCTCGGCGTCGACCACATCGACGTCTACCGGATCGCCCGCGTCGACCCGGACGTGCCGATCGAGGAGACGGTCGGCGCCATCGCCGAACTGGTCGAGAAGGGCCACGTCCGGCACATCGGCCTCAGCGAGGCGAGCGCGGCGAACATCCGGCGGGCCGCCGCCACCGCGCCCATCTCCGACCTCCAGATCGAGTACGCGATCATCACCCGTGACATCGAGCGGGAGATCCTGCCGACCACCCGTGAACTGGGCATCGGCATCACCGCGTACGGCGTGCTCTCCCGGGGCCTGATCTCCGGACACTTCACCCGCGACCGGCAGCTCGGCGCGGGCGACTTCCGGGCCGTCTCGCCGCGCTTCCAGGGCGACAACCTGCAGCACAACCTCGACCTCGTCGAGGCGCTGCGCAAGATCGCCGACGAGAAGGGCGTGACGGTCGCGCAGATCGCCATCGCCTGGGTGCTCGCCCGCGGCGAGGACATCGTGCCGCTCGTCGGCGCCCGCACCCGCGAGCGGCTCACCGAGTCGCTGGGCGCCCTGGACGTCACCCTGGACGCGGCCGACCTGGCGGCGATCGAGGAGGCCGTTCCGGCGGACGCGGCGGCGGGCACCCGCTACCCGGCCGCGCAGATGAGCCATCTCGGCACCGAGCACTGACCGCGGCGCCAGGTACCGTCTAGGCCATGGCAGCGACGTCCCCGACCCTGACCGCCGAACGCATCCTCGAGGCGACCGAGGAGGTGCTGCGCCGGCACGGCCCGGCCAAGGCCACCGTGGTGGACGTGGCCCGCGCGCTCGGTGTCAGCCACGGCAGTGTCTACCGGCACTTCCGGACCAAGGCGGCGCTGCGCGAAGCGGTGACGAAGCGGTGGCTGGACCGGACCTCGGAGCAGCTTTCCGGCATCGCGGCCGGTGACCGTGACCCGGAGGCCCGGCTGCGCGCCTGGCTGTGGGCCCTGTTCGACGCGAAGCGCCGCAAGGCGGGTGCCGACCCGGAGCTGTTCGCCACCTACATGGTGCTGGCCGAGGAGAACGGCCCGGCGGTCACCGAGCACATCGCCGACCTGACCGGCCAGCTGACCGCGATCATCGCGGACGGGGCCGGGACGGGTGTCTTCACCGTGCCCGACCCCGCCGCCGCGGCCCGGACCGTCTTCCAGGCCACCGGCCGCTTCCACGACCCGGGCTACGCGCGGGAGTGGGTGCGGCCGGAGGCCGAGGACGACTTGGGGTCGCTGGTGGAGCTGCTGGTGCGGGGACTCAGCTCACCTTGACCGTCACGGTCGGGGAGTAGACCTTCTTGCCGACCGCCGCGACCCGCAGGTGCTCGGTGCCCGGGTTGCTGAGCTTCGTGGTCAGCGAGTACGAGCTGCCGTTCTTGACCTTCGCGGTCGCCTTGAGCGGGATCCACTTGCCGCCCTTCTGGTGCTGGAGCACCAGGGGCCAGCCGACCTTCAGGCCGGAGGTGCGGCCGGTCACGGTCACCGAGTCACCGGTCTTGACCGAGGTGGTGTCCGCCCTGGCCGAGATCGAGGCCGTGGTCGTCGGGCTGGGGCTCGGCTTCGGCTTGGCGCTCGTGGTCGGCGACGGAGTCGGCTTCGCCTCGGTGGCGAACGCCCCGGCGGAACCGGCCGACAGCAGGGCCACGGAGAGCGCACCGGCGGCGAGGGCCCGGGAGATCTGACGCTGGGTGGTGTGCATGGATGTACTCCTGTCGAGGGACGGGGGGACCTCTCAAGGCTTGGCCGGGTCGCGCCGGGCGGCGACCCGGGCGGCCTGGGAAGCGGTGCGCACCGCCCTCGGATTCGGTAAAGACAGCAGGTGGTAACGGGTGTCCTGACCTTGTGATTCCTCCCCGGAGGCTCACTCGAACGGCGTAACGCGTGAGCTAGGCGGTGGCCCGCCAGAAGTCCCGCATGAGGGAGGTCGTCGTCGGACCGGTCATCGCCGTCTGTGTCAACAGGACCGTGACCGTGCCGGTGGCCGGGACGAGGTGCGCGGTGGTGCCGGTGCCGCCGACCCAGCCGTATCGGCCGGGCACCGACCAGGGCTCGGCCGGGGCGACGTCGACCGAGCCGCCGTACCCCCAGCCCTGGCCCTCCAGGAAGAGGGCGGCGCGCTCGCGCTGGGCTGCCGTCAGGTGGTTGGTGGTCATCCGGCTCACCGAGGTGGCGGTCAGCAGTCGGCGGCCGTCCGGGGCGGTGCCGGCGTTCAGCAGCAGCCGGGCGAAGGCCAGCCAGTCGTCGGCCGTGGAGACGAGGCCGCCGCCGCCCGAGGGGAAGCGCGGCAGGCTGCTGTACGCGCCGTCCGGGGTGTCCGTCAGGCTCAGGGTGCCGTCCGCGGCCGGGGCGTAGGCGGAGGTGAACCGGTGCCGTTTCGACGCGGGCACCTCGAACGCCGTGTCCCGCATGCCCAGCGGCTCGAAGATCCGCTCCGCCAGGAAGTCGGGCAGGGTGCGGCCCGACACCCGGGCGACCAGGATGCCCTGGAGGGCGGACGCGGTGCCGTACAGCCAGGCCTCGCCCGGCTGGTGCAGCATCGGCACCTGGGCGAGCAGGCCCAGCCAGGTGTCCGGGTCCGGCCAGTCCCGGAACGGGATGCCGTGGTCCTGCACCGTGAACAGGGCCTGCGCGGCGGGCAGGGAGAAGTCGTCGGGCAGGCCCCAGCCGGCGCGGAAGCTGAGCAGGTCCTCGACGGTGATCTGCCGGGCCGCCGGCACCACGTCGTCGACCGGGCTCGCGGGCGAACGCACCACCATCGGCTTCGCCAGCTCCGGGAGCCAGTCGGCCACCGGGTCGCCGAGCCCGATCCGGCCCTCGTCCACCAGCATCAGCACCGCGGCGGCGGTGATCGGCTTGGTGACCGACGCGATGCGGAACACCGAGTCCCGGGCCATCGGGGCGGACCCCTCGACGTCGGTGTGCCCGACGGTCACGACCTCGACGTCGTCGCCGCGGGCCACGAGTCCCACGGCTCCCGGGACGGTGCCGGCCTCGACGTGGCGGCGCAGGGCGGCGTGTAGCGGGGAGACGGTCATCGGTCGTCCTTCCGGTGGGCGCGGTGTCGCCCGATACGACTCCCGCGCCCGCGGAAAGTCATCGCGGGGGCTGACCCGCACGCCCGCGGAACGTCATCGCGAGGGCTGGGTGCCCGCGGGGTCCACGGTGGCCTGGTGGGCCTCGGCCAGATGCTCCTCCGCCTTCAGCCAGGGCAGGAACTGCGCGCCCTTCTGCCAGCCGCAGGTGGCGCATTCGATCGTGCGCTGCACCCCCGTCCGCTGCACCCGGACCACGTGTTCCCGGCCGTGCTGGTCCCAGCGGCTGACCTTGCTCTCGTCGATCTGCGACATTGACGCCTCCGGAGTCGGTGCCCGGTCTGCTGTCCGGCACGTGTCGACGGCCGCCGACGGCAAGGAGTGTGCAGCAAGACCAACATCAACGGGGATTTCTTCACCGGGTTTTGTCGAGGATGTCCCCGGAGTTCACACGGCGCCGGAGACCCGGCCGCACGGGACGAGCAGGAGGTCAGGGCGGCCCGCGGGGTGCCTTCGCGGACCTTCCCGTCCCAACCTCCGGATCAAGAGCCGGACTTGGTGTACCGGTGGAAACCCTGGACAGGGAATTGACCCTGGCTCAAGATGAAAGCGACCTTGTGAAGCGGCCACCGGCACGGAGAGGCGATGCTGCCGGATCCTCAACGTTTCCTGGCCGTTGCCGGCCGCCGGATCGCGCGCGCCGAGGGCGCGGCCCAGGCCGTCCATGAGCTGTACCGGGTGACGGTCCCGGACCTGGCGGACGGGATGTTCGTCTACCTCGGCGACCACCCGCCGGACGGGTCGGAGCCGGAGCGCCTGGAGTTGGACGGGGTGCCCGCCGAACTCGGCGGCGCCATGGGCGGATCGCCCCCGCGGTCGCGACCGGTGGCGCCCGACGGCGCGCTCGCCGCGCTGCTGCGCTGCGGCAGGGCGCGCGGCCGCGGCCCGGACGACGTGGACGACGCGCTCCGTGAACTCCTGGGCACGGCAACCCGGCTCCCGCAGGGCAACCGGGTCCTGCTCGCCCCGCTGCGCGCCCCCGACGCCGTGGTGGGCGTCGCGGTGTTCCTGCGGCGCCCGGACCGGGAGGACTTCGTGGACGACGACATCGCCCTGGCCGACGCGCTGGCGGCGCAGACCGCGCTCGGCGTGCGCGAGGGCGCCCTCGCCGCCGCGCCGCCTATCGCGCCGAAGGCCCCGGACGAGGACCGCCTGCGCTACGTCGGCGCCGCCACCCGGCGGATCGCCCGTGGCTTCGACACCGACGAGATCGTGCTCGGCCTGTGCCGGGCCGCCGTACCGACGTACTCCGACGCGGCCCTCGTCTACCTGCGCGACCCGCTGCCGGTCGGCGACGAACGCCCCAACGGGCCCGCGGTACTGCGGCTGCGCCGCACCGACCGGCTCAAGGGCCCCGGCGCCGAGCTGGTCTGGCCCGTGGAGACGGTGGACGACGAGCAGGACGACCTGGACGCCTCCGACTGGAGCGAAGTGGTGCCCGGCGGCGCCCTCGCCGAGGTGCTGCGCGGGGTCCGGCCGGTGTTCGCCGACACCCGGCCGACCCGCGACGCGCTCGGCGAACTCGTCGGCGCGGACAGCGCGCTGAACGACTGGGCCGGCTCGCACGCGATCCTCGCCCCGCTGCGCGGCCGCCGCCGGGTCACCGGCGCCGTCGTCTTCCTGCGCCGGCCCGAGCGCCCGGCGTTCGAGCCCGCCGACCTGCTGGTCGCCGCGCAGCTCGCCACCCACACCGCGCTCGGCGTCGACAAGGCCGTCCTGTACAGCAGGGAGGCCTTCATCGCCGACCGGCTGCAGCGCGCCATGCTCCCGCAGACGCTGCCCCGGCCCACCGGTGTCCGGCTCGCCTCCCGCTACCTGCCGGCTGCCGAGACCGCACGGGTCGGCGGCGACTGGTACGACGCGATCCCGCTGCCGGGCAGCCGGGTGGCGCTGGTCGTCGGCGACGTCATGGGCCACTCCATGACCTCGGCGGCGGTCATGGGCCAGCTGCGCACCACCGCACTGACCCTGGCCGGCCTCGACCTGCCCCCGAGTGAGGTCCTGCACCACCTCGACGAACAGGCCCAGCGGCTCGGCACCGACCGCATGGCCACCTGTCTGTACATCGTCTACGACCCCGTCTCGCACCGCATCACCGTCGCCAACGCCGGCCATCCGCCGCCGATCCTGCTGCACCCGGGCGGCAAGGCGGAGGTCCTCACGGTGCCGCCGGGCGCCCCGATCGGCGTCGGCGGCATCGACTTCGAGGCGGTCGAGCTGGACGCCCCCACCGGGGCGACCCTGCTCCTCTACACCGACGGCCTGGTCGAGTCCCGGCTGCGCGACGTGTGGACCGGCATCGAGCAGCTGCGCGAGAAGCTGGCCGCCACCGCCCAGCTGACCGGGCCCGACCGGCCGCCGCCCCTCGAAGCCCTGTGCGACGAGGTGCTCGACATGCTCGGCCCGGGCGACCGGGACGACGACATCGCGCTGCTCGCCGCCCGCTTCGACGGCATCGCACCCAGCGACGTGGCGTACTGGACCCTGGAACCGGAGGTCGGCGCCCCCGGCCGGGCCCGCCGGCTCACCCGGCAGGCCCTGGCCGGCTGGGGTCTGGAGGACCTCAGCGACACCGCCGAGCTGCTGGTCAGCGAGATCGTCACCAACGCCGTACGGCACGCCTCCCGGCCGATCAGCCTGCGGCTGCTGCGGACGGACGTGCTGCGCTGCGAGGTGGGCGACGACGTGCCGCAGCTGCCGAGGCTGCGCCAGGCGAAGGCGACCGACGAACACGGGCGCGGGCTCTATCTGGTGCACCGGCTGGCCCGGCGGTGGGGTACCACCCGGCTGGGTACCGGCAAGATCGTGTGGTTCGAGCTGGGCGGGAGCTGAGGGCTTCGCCGGAGTGCCCGCCACCTGCCGTCCTGCGGCTGCGGCGCCGTCGTGGCCGGGCGCGCAGTTCCTCCCCCAGCCTTCGGCCGGGGGTACCCCCAGCGTCCCTTGCGGGGCGGGGCGCCGCTCAGCCCACCGTGCGGGGCAGGCGCAGGCTGAGGAGGCCGGTCAGTACCGTGAGGGCCAGCTGGACGAGCAGCGTGATGACGAGGGCGTCCCGCACGCCCTGGTTCGGGACCAGGGACAGGAACAGGGTGCCCAGGGTGGCCACGCCGAGGGCGAGTGCGGCCTGCTGGGTGGTGACCATCACGCCACTGCCCACCCCGGCCCGCGCCGGCGGCACCTCCGACATCACCAGCCGCAGCACGTTGGGCAGTTGCAGGGCCTGACCGGCACCGGCGACGGCGACCCCGGGCAGCAGCCCGGTGAAGTCGAGGTGCGGCCAGTCCCGCCGGGCGGCGAGCACGATGAGGACGATGCCGGCCACCTGGATCACCGACCCGGCGGTCACCACCCGGCTGCCGTACCGCGCGATCAGCCGCGGTCCGGCGAGCGAGACGAACAGGAAGGCGACCGCCATCGGGGCCAGCGACATTCCGGCCGCGACCGGTCCCAGGTGCTCCCCGCTCTGCAGCGCCACGGCGATCACGAACATGAACCCGCTGAATCCGACCGAGAACGGCAGCATCAGCACCAGCCCCCGGCGCAGCGAGGCGAGTTCGAACAGGCTCGGCGGGACCAGCGGTGTACGGCCGGCCCGGTCGGCGCGGCGCTCCACCGCGTAGAAGGCGGCGGCCACGCCCGGGAACGCGGCCAGCGACAGCCACGTCCACAGGGGCCAGCCCGCCGCGCGGCCCTCGGTGAGCGGGGCGAGGAGGGCGAGGAGGGAGAGCGCGAGGAGTACGGTCCCGGGCCCGTCGACCGGCTCGGGCCGCTGCGACCTGGTCTCGGGCACGAAGCGGGCGCCGAGCACCAGCCCGACGACCACGACCGGCACGTTGACCAGGAACACGGACCGCCAGCCCGTCCCCGCGATGTCGGCGGCGACCAGCACCCCGCCGAGTATCTGCCCGGCCACCATGGAGAGGCCGGCGGTGGCGCCGTACAGGCTCATGGCACGGGCCCGGCGGCCGCCGCGGGTGGCGGCCTGGATGGTGGCGAGGACCTGCGGGAGCATCGCGGCGGACGCGGCGCCCTGGGCGACCCTGGCGGCCACCAGCGTCCAGGCGCTGGGCGCGAGTCCGCAGGCCAGCGAGGTCAGGCCGAACGCGGCCATGCCGCCGAGGAAGAGCCGGCGGCGCCCGAACAGGTCTCCGAGCCGCCCGCCGAGCACCAGCAGCACCGCGTAGGCGACGCCGTACCCGGCGACGACGAGTTCCAGGACCGCCTCGCCCGCGTGCAGGTCGGCCCCGATGGTGGGCAGGGCGACGTTGACGATGAAGAAGTCGATGAGCGGAAGCGCGGCGGCCAGCAGGACGGTGAACAGCCCAGGGCCGGCGAGGGCCGGTGGTGCGGACGGGGACCGTACGGGCGCGGTGGTGACGGTTTCGGTCATGCACCCGAGCCTGCGGCCGGCTCCAGACTGGTACCAGAGTCTCCTTGTCCTGGTAGGAGAAGTACCTGGCAACAGGATCGGCGGCGGGGCAGGCTGGAACCATGACGACGACGGCACAGGAGAAGACGGCCCCGCGGCAGACGGCGCCTGCCGCCCAGGGCCGGGGTGCGGACATCCGGCGGCACGAACTGGCCGCGTTCCTGCGCAACCGCCGGGAGCGGATCACCCCGGAGGAGGTGGGCCTGCCGCGGGGCACCCGCCGCCGCACGCCCGGACTGCGCCGGGAGGAGGTCGCCCAGCTCTCCGCGGTCGGCGTCACCTGGTACACCTGGCTCGAACAGGCGCGAGACATCCAGGTCTCCGTCCAGGTCCTGGACGCCCTCGCCCGCACCCTGCGGCTCGACGCCACCGAGCGCGCCCACCTCTTCCAGCTGGCCGAGGCCGTCGACCCGACCCCGGCCGCGAGCTGCACGGGGGTCACCCCGGCCCTGCAGGAGATGCTCCGCGCCCTGGAACCCCTGCCGGCCTCCGTCCAGAACAGCCGCTACGACATCCTCGCCTACAACCGCACCTACGCCCGTCTGCTGTGCGACCTCGACGCGGTCCCGCCCGAGGACCGCAACTGCATGATCCTCGTGTACACCAACCCCGAGTGGTGCCGCTCGATCGTGCACCTGGAGGAGACCCGCCGCCTGATGGCAGCGAAACTCCGCGCGTCGATGGCCGGCCATCTCGCCGAGCCGGCCTGGAAGATGCTGGTGAAGCGGCTGGCCGCGGAGTCCGCGGAGTTCCGCGAGAACTGGGATCGCTACGAGGTGGTGGACCCGGGCTCCAGGACCAAGCAGTTCCTCAACCCGTACGTCGGCCACCTCACCCTGGAACACACGGACCTGTTCCTGAACCCGGCGTCCGGGGCGCGGATGGTCACCTACGTCCCGGCCGACCAGGACACCCGGGAGCGCCTGGAGCGGCTGCACGACCTCGCGCGGGCGGGCACGCCGGCACCGAACTCCTGACCGGGTGGCGGGAATCAGTTCGCACAACTGAGTACGCGTACTCAGGACCGGGGCGCCGTCCGCCCCCGACCATGCAGGAGGACACGAGGAACGGCGAGACGGCGAGACGACGCAACGACGTATCGACGACCGGCCACGGGGGAGAAGACGATGGAATCCGGCCCGGCCCGCACCGTTGTCCGGCTGATGCTCACCAATCGCCTGTCGGTGGCCTACCTGGTCCTGGTCGCCGTCGTCATCGCCAAGGCCGTCGTCGACTCCGCCCACGCGGACGAGCACGGCTCCGACTACGCCTGGCTCTGGCCGCGCCTGGTCACGTTCCCGGTCTTCCCGCTGCTCGCCGCGCTCGGCCGGACGGCCTGGCGCGCGGACACCCCGAACTGGTTCTTCGTCGGCACGGTCGTCGTCTCGGCCCTGCTCCAGTCCCTGGCCCTGGGCGCCCTGCGCCAGGCCGTCCTGGCCCGGCACCGGCGCTCGGAGATCAGCTGTTCGTGACGCGGCGGGACGGCTAGACGCGCTCCGCGCTCCCCACGACCGTGCCGATCTCCGGTGCCGCCAGCCGTTCCGCGGCCCGCTCCGCCGTGGCGCGGGCCCAGCCGCCGTTCGTCACGGCGCCCAGGAGCAGGACCGCGAGACCGCAGCCGGCCAGGATCCACCAGCCGGGGCGGGCGGCGCCCACGAAGGTGCCGGCGTACGACGACGAGCCGATCCCGGAGGCCAGCACCGCGCCGATCACCGCGACGCCCAGGGTCTGGCCCAGCTGGCGGCTGGTGGAGGCGACCGCGGCCGCGACGCCCGCCTGGGTCCTCGGCATGCCGGAGACCGCGGTGTTGGTGATCGGGGCGTTCACGAAGCCGAAGCCGACGCCGAACAGGACGTAGCCGAGGAAGAGGGTGGTGTCCGAGGTCTCCGCCTCGAACGCGGCGAACAGGACCGCGCTCGCGGTCATCGCGACGCCGGCGATCACCAGCGGCAGCCGCGGGCCCCGGCTGCCGACGAGGCGCCCGGCCAGCGGGGCGCACAGGAACATCGGGACCGCCATCGGCAGCATCCACAGGCCCGCGTGCAGGGCGTCCAGGCCGCGCACGTTCTGCAGGTACAGCGTGGACAGGAACAGGAAGCCGCCGAGGGACGCGAACGCGCTGATCGCGATCACGGTCGCGCCGCTGAACGGGGCCGAGCGGAAGAACCGCAGGTCGATCAGGGGCTCGTCGCGGCGCGGCTCGTACCAGAGGAGGCCCAGCAGGGCGGCGATGGCCACCGCGGCGAAGGGCAGGACGGTGTCCGTGCCCGCCGTCGGCGCCTCGATGATCGCGTACGTCAGCGAGCCGAACAGGGCGATGACCAGCACCTGGCCGACCGGGTCGGGGCGGCGGGCCTTCGGGGCCCGGGACGCCGGCACGAAGCGCAGGGTCAGCAGGAGGGCCGCCAGGCCCACCGGGAGGTTGACCCAGAAGATCGCGCGCCAGCCGACCGACTCCACGAGCAGGCCGCCGACCAGTGGCCCGGCGGCCATGGATATGCCGACCACCGCGCCCCACACGCCGATCGCCCGGGCCCGCTCGCGCGGGTCGGTGAAGGTGTTGGTGATGATCGACATCGCGACCGGGTTGAGCATCGAGCCGCCCACCGCCTGGATCATGCGGAACGCGATCAGCGAGTCGAGGTTCGGCGCGAGGGAGCAGAGCAGGGAGCCGATCGAGAAGACGACCAGGCCGGTCATGAAGACCTTCTTGCGGCCGACCCGGTCGCCCGTGGAACCGGCGAGCATCAGCAGCGAGGCGAGGACCAGGGTGTACGCGTCGATCGTCCACTGCAGGCCCGCCGTAGAGGCGTGCAGTTCGCGCTGCATGGACGGCAGGCCGACGTTGAGCGCGGTCGTGTCGAGACTGACGATCAGCAGGCTCATACAGCAGATCGCGAGGACGAGCATGCGGCGGCGGGGGCTGAGCTCGGGCATGGCTCCCATCGTACGCCCGTGTCGATAGTGCGTCTAACTAATGAGTGATACATGATCGTGACCGGGAGTGCCGAAGAGGCGGTTGTCCACAGGGGCCGACGAGCATCGTCCGGCGTACGGGACAATGGGGGAATGCCCGAGTCCACGTCCCCCCTCCAGGTCGGCCCGCACACCGTCCGGCCGCCGGTCGTCCTCGCCCCCATGGCGGGCATCACCAACGCGCCCTTCCGCACCCTGTGCAGGGAGTTCAGCGGCGGCAAGGGGCTGTTCGTCAGCGAGATGATCACGACCCGGGCGCTGGTCGAGCGCAACGAGAAGACCATGCAGCTGATCCGCTTCGACGAGACCGAGAAGCCCCGGTCCATCCAGCTGTACGGCGTCGACCCGGCCACCGTCGGCAAGGCCGTCCGCATGATCGCGGAGGAGGGCCTGGCCGACCACATCGACCTGAACTTCGGCTGCCCGGTCCCGAAGGTGACGAGGAAGGGCGGCGGGTCGGCCCTCCCCTACAAGCGGAACCTGCTGCGCGCCATCCTCCGCGAGGCCGTCGCCGGCGCCGGAGACCTGCCCGTCACCATGAAGATGCGCAAGGGCATCGACGACGACCACATCACCTACCTCGACGCCGGCCGGATCGCCGTCGAGGAGGGCGTCACCTCCATCGCCCTGCACGGCCGCACCGCCGCCCAGCACTACGGCGGCACCGCCGACTGGGAGGCCATCGCCCGCCTGAAGGAGCACGTCCCGGAGATCCCCGTGCTCGGCAACGGCGACATCTGGTCGGCGCAGGACGCGCTCAGGATGGTCCGCGAGACGGGCTGCGACGGAGTCGTGGTCGGCCGCGGCTGCCTGGGCCGGCCGTGGCTCTTCGCGGACCTCGTCGCCGCCTTCGAGGGCCGTCCGGAGGACGTCCGCGAGCCGTCCCTCCGCGAGGTCGCCGACGTCATGGTCCGGCACGCGACCCTGCTGGGCGAGTGGCTCGGCGACGAGTCCAAGGGCGTCGTCGACTTCCGTAAGCACGTCGCCTGGTACCTGAAGGGCTTCGCGGTCGGCAGCGAGATGCGCAAGAAGCTCGCCATCACGTCCTCGCTGGCCGACCTCCGCGCCGGCCTGGACGAACTGGACCTCGACCAGCCCTGGCCCTCCGGCGCCGACGGCCCCCGCGGCCGTACGTCCGGCAACAACCGCGTGGTGCTGCCGGACGGCTGGCTGAAGGACCCCTACGACTGCGCGGGCATCGGCGAGGACGCGGAACTGGACACTTCGGGAGGCTGAGCGCCGCGCCCGTAGGGGCGCCGGGGGTACCCCCTCCGGCCGGAGGCCGGGGGAGGAACTGCGTGATCAGCCCCCCACCGGCCCGCGCCGGGCGAACCGCACGCTCAGTTGGACTTCGGGTCCGGCGTGGAGCCGTACGCCGCCAGGAACTTGTCGCGGAACGCGCTCATCTTCCACACCGGGGCGTTGTGCGCCGGCCGCAGACCGTCCGTCCAGTTCCAGGAGTTGACCGCGTCCAGCACCTTCGGGTCCTTGGCGACGATCGAGATCGGCACGTCACGGCTGGCGTGGTTGCCGCTGACACGGGCGATCGGCTGGTGGTCGCCGAGGAAGACCAGCACCGTGTTGTCGTTGCCGTAGCGCTCCAGCCACTCGGTGAGCGCGGTCACCGAGTACTGGACCGACTTGCCGTACTCCTGGCGGGACTTGGTGGTGTCGGCGATGACGTCGGACGCCTTGTTGCCGGCCTTCTGGATGGCGTTGAAGACCGAGCCGTCGCCCAGCTGGTCCCACGGCACCATCTTCGGGATCGGCGCCCACGGCTGGTGGCTGGAGGTCAGGATCAGGAACGACATCCGGGACTTGCCGTCGGCCGGCTTCTTGCTGTGCACCCGGTCCTGGAACTGCTGGAGCGCGTACTGGTCGGGCATCGTCGACCAGCTGAACTTCGGTCCCCGGTAGCCGAGCTGGAAGGCGTTGTAGACCTTGTCGAGGCCGTAGTAGCTCTGCTCCGGCCAGCCCTTCTGGATACCCGGCATCACGCCGACCGTGTCGAAGTCACCGGTCTTCTGGAACGCCTTGGTGATGCTCAGGTGGTCGCTGGCCATCACGGTCCGGTAGCGCTGCTGGTTGCTGACCCACAGGCCCGACATGGTGGTGGAGTGCCCGAGCCAGCTGCTGCCGCCGTAGGTCGCCGAGGTCAGCCAGCCGCTCTTCGCGTGGTAGCCGGCCTTCGCGAGGGCCTGGGTCCGGACGGCGAGGGTGTTGTCGACGCCGGGCGCCTCGATCGGGTCCTCGATGGCGCTGCGGCCGTAACTCTCGATGAACGTGAAGACGACGTCCTTGCCGCGCAGGCTGGTCAGCAGCTGGTCGGGCGGGGTGTTCCCGAAGGCGTCCACCTTGGCGACCTTCCGGAACTCCGCCTCGTCGCGCAGGGTGTCCCGCACCTGCTGCGACCTGGCCTTCAGCGCGACGGCGGTGCGGTCGGAGGCCAGCGGCACCCCGCCCAAGCCCTGGAGGCCGAAGGAGGAGCAGGTGATCCAGACGACGCCGGCGATCAGCGTGCCCCGGGTGGCCCGCCCCGGATGCCGGGCCAGCAGATTGCTCAGCCGTACCGTCGCCAGGGCGAGCAGCACGAACAGCAGCAGCAGGAGGACGACGGCACTGACACTGATGGCGACGGTGGCGGTCCGCCCCAGCGTGTCCTCCAGGTACGCCTCGGCGTCGCCGAGCAGGCTCCAGTCCAGGACGGGGTTGAAGTTCCGGCCGAGGTATTCGTAGAACCCCATGTCCATGAAGTTGACCAGGGTCAGCGCACCGAGCACGACACCGAACACCACGGCCATGACGATGCGGGGCCGTCGGGGCAGCACCAGCGCGACGGCGGCGGCGACGACCCCCTCGGACGGTATCCGCAGGAACTTCGCCGGCCCGAGCCCGGCGAGGGAGTTCGGCATCACCAGCGCCGCGATCACGAGCACCGCGCAGAGCACGTTGACGCCGATCGACAGCGCGGAGGAAGCGGTGGGATGCGCGTCCCGCCAGGTCTGCCGCCGCTCCCGGACCCGCCCACTCCAGGCGGCCCACCCGCGCCGACGGGGACGAGGGCCGTCTTCCGGGACGGGGACGCTCTCGGATCCGGCGTCGGCGTCGACGGCGGCCTCGGTTCGGTCGGCGGCTTCGGTCTTGGGGCCGGCGGCGGCTTCGGCGGCTTCCGGCTCGGCCTCGGTTCCGTCGGCGGCTGCGGCTTCGGGCTCGGTTCGGTCGGCGGCTGCGGCGGCTTCCGTCTTGGGGCCGGCGGCGGCTTCGGCGACTTCCGGCTCGGGCTCGGTTCCGTCGGCGGCTGCGGCGGCTTCCGGCTCTCGCTCGGTTCCGTCGACGGCTTCCGGTTTGGTGCCGGCTTCGGCTTCGGTGTCGGTCTCGGCGGTCGTTTCGGGCGCGTTGTCGGTCTCGGCGGTCGCCTCGGGCGCGGCGTCGCCCGGCTCGGCGACGGGCACGGACTCGGCCGTGGCCGCCGCCGGCTCGGACTTCGGGGCCTCGGATTCCTCCGGCGGGGTTGCGCGTTCGGACGGCCCGGACGGCGTGTCCGATGGCTGGCGAATGCTCGTGTGCTGAGACAACCCGGAGGTCCTTCCGTGCGAGACCCGTGAAACGGAAGCGGGCCCACGCTCGGAGGCCGAGCCCGCCACATGTCCGTACGGCCCTCATTAGGCCCGTGTTCAGGCCATTCGGCAAACACCGGGCAAACACAGCGTCCTGCAGGCGCCCCGGACGGGGCGCTGGGGGTCCCCCCCGGCCGAAGGCTGGAGGAGGAACTGCGCGACCAGCCCCCACGCACCCGCACCCGACGGACGGCCCCCAGCCCCCTACGCCCCGCCCACGGCGGTGAGCAGCGCCAGCGGAGCCGCCGCCGACCGGGACTCCCGCACGCACGCGTGCGGATACGGCACCGGCTCCGGATGCGAGTCCCTCCCGTACCCGGCCAGCACCTCCGGCAACCGGTGCCCGCCCGCCGTCGCCGCGTCCACCAGCCCGTGCGCCACGGCCCGGGCCTCGTCGTGCAGCCCGTACCGGGCCAGTCCCAGCGCGATCAGCGCGTTGTCGTGCGGCCACACCGACCCACGGTGGTACGACAGCGGGTGGTACGCCGCCTGTCCCGCGGCCAGCGTCCGCACCCCCCACCCCGAGAAGAAGTCCGGCTCCAGCAGCCGCCGCCCGACCACCTCCCCGTACTCCTTGTCCAGCAGCCCGGACCACAGCAGATGCCCGGCGTCCGAGGCGAGCGCGTCGACCTGCCGGCCCTCCCCGTCGAGCGCCAGCGCCGGGAAGGCGGCGTCCCGCATCCAGAAGTCCTGCTGGAACCGGTCCCGCAGATCACCGGCGGCCTGCTCCAGGAGCGCCGCGTACGTCTCGTCGGCCCACACCGTCCGCGCCAGCCACGACGTCCGGCGCAGCGCGTCGTAGGCGTACCCCTGGGCCCCGGCCGCCATCACGGTCCCCATCGGCCGGCTGCCGTCGGCGGAGCAGATCGCGCCGGGGGAGTCCTTCCAGTTCTGGTTGGCGAGGCCGCCCTTGTCCGCGCGGTAGACCAGGTAGCCGCGCGAGGTCAGCCCGCCGTGGTCGAGCATCCACCCGACGGCCGCCCGGGCGTGGCGTTCGAGCCGCCGGGCCATCTCGGCGTCCCCGGTCTGCTCGACGTACGCGCCGAGCAGGATCAGGAACAGCGGGGTCGCGTCGACCGAGCCGTAGTAACGCCCGTACGGCACCTGCCCGAAGTGGGCCAGTTCGCCGTGGCGCACCTCGTGGACGATCTTCCCGGGCTGGGCCACGGAGTGCGCGCCGGTCTCGGTGGCCTGGGTGGCGGCGAGGGCGGGCAGGGTGGCGGCGGCCAGACGGGGGCGGTAGGGCAGGGCGAAGAGGGAGGTGAGGAGGGCGTCGCGGCCCAGCAGGGTGAGGAACCAGGGGGCCCCGGCCGCCGGGACCCTGAGCTCCTCGCCGTCCGGTCCGGTGGCCGGCACCTGGAGCGCGGCGAGGTCGGAGAGGCCGCGGGCGCAGGCCGCCGCCAGCTCGGGCCAGCCGGTCGGGAAGGCGACGCCCTCCACGAACTCGCCCTCCAGCGCGAGGAGCTGTTCGTTCAGCGCGGCCGGGTCGCGGGGCACCCGCAGGGCCCGTTTGTCGCCGTGCGGGCGCGCCATCACCCGGACGAGCAGTTCGGTGGTGCCGTGCGGTGCCAGCTGCAGCGTCCACACCATCCGCCGGGCGCCGGTGCCGGTCTCCTCCACGCCGTCCGGGGACGGCTCGGCGGTGATCGACGTGGACGACCGCCACTCGCCCCGGCGGTAGCCGAACTCCAGCCCGTCGTCGAGGACGTGGCGGGAGCGGACGGCGCCGGACTTGGCATAGGTGCGGTGGTCCGCTCGGAGCTCGAACTGGTCGGTGAAGTCGGCGTCGGCGGTGATCGCGAGCCGGATCGTGGTCGGCACCGGACGGTTGCTGGTGACCCGCAGGGACTCGACGAACGAGCCGTCGCCGACGGCCTGTTCCCGGAAGAGCGTGTGCGCGGGCGGTTCCTGGCGGCCGCCGCGCGGGACCAGGACACAGCGCGTGCCGTCCCCGTCGGCGACCGGGGTGAGCACCTCGGGCAGCGCCCCGTCCACCGTCAGCTGCCAGCGGCTGAGGTGCCGGGCGTCCCGTACGAATAACCCGTCCGGGGAACCGCCGCCCCGCACGCCGCTGATGTCGCCGCGGTCGTCCACTGCCGCGAACGTCGTGCCGTGCACGAGCAGATGATGCCGGTCCGTCATCCCCGGTCCCCTCCTTCGTCCCTCTGGTCGAACGTGCGGTGTCCGGCGAGGACACCCCGTTTTGTCAGCTCTTGTGCAGGTTTTGACGTTCGGTATGTGGCTCTTCGCGCAACGTGGTGTGCGGCGCCGTGTGCTGCCGGCGGTGCAGGTCCAGGGCGAGCGCCGCGGTCCAGCTGAAGCCGGTGGCGCCGCACGCCTCGCCGGTGTGCGGGTCGACGTACTCGGCGAACGCGCTCGTGTCGGCCGTCCGTACCACCGCCTCGGCGAGGGCGTCCGCCCGCTCCCGCTCGCCGTGCTCGCGCAGCCCCCGCTCCAGCAGCCAGCCGGTGTTGAACCAGGCGGGCCCGCGCCAGTAGCGGTGCGGGTCGAAAGCCTCGCCGAGCAGGTCGTAGCTGGGCACCAGGCCGGACCCGGTGCCGAAGTGCGGGCCGTCCAGGGTGCGCACGAGCGCGGCGGCGATCTCCCGGGGCAGGCCGGGCAGGAGCAGCGGGACCAGCCCGGAGACCCCGCGCTCCGGGATGAGCGAGCCGCCCCCGTCGGCCCCGCCGTCCGTGCCGCCCCGCAGGTCGCGGCAGAGGAAGATCTCCTTCTCCGGGTCCCACAGCCGGTCCACCAGCGCGGCCGTCAGCCTCTCCGCCCGCGCGTGCCGGGCCGTGCCGGGCGCGCCCAGCTCCCGCGCGATCCGTGCGAGGGCGTGCTCGGAGGCGATGAGCAGTGCGTTGAAGGCGGGGTCCTCGACGGCGAAGTCCCTGGTCCGGTCGGTGTATCCGGCGTCGCGGTAGTCGGCCGCCAGCCGTACGTACCGCCCGTAGTCCAGGTCCGTGGGCCGGTCCTCGGCCGCGCCGTGGTCCAGGTCGGCGCGCCGGAAGGAGCGCGCCGGGGCCGGGACGACCCGGGCGAGCGGGGCGTCCCAGCAGGGGCTGTTGTCCATACCCTGTTCCCAGGGGTGCACGACGGACGCCAGCCCGGCGCCGCCCAGGTCGCGCCGGTGCAGCAGATAGCGGTGCCAGGCGGCGAGCCGCGGGTAGACGCCGGCCAGGAAGCCCCGTGCCCGCGACAGGCCCGGGTCGGCGAGGTGCACCAGCCAGGCCGCCAGCGCGTGCACCGGTGGCTGCACGATCCCGGAGGTCTGTACGGTGCGCGGGGCGCCCGCAGCGCGCCCCGCGGTCGAGGAGCGCCAGAAGTCGGGGCTCGGGAAGTACGCGTCGAGGGGCACGGAGGGGTTGAACACGATGTGCGGGATCCGCCCGTCGCCCCACTGGGCGGCCAGCAGCGTCTGCAGCTCCGTCTGCGCGCGCAGCGGCGAGAGGTGCCTGAGGCCGATCGCGATGAACGCCGAGTCCCACGACCACTGGTGCGGATACAGGTTCCGGGAGGGCACGGTCGAACTCCCGGTCCAGTTCCCGTCGAGCACCTGTGCGGCTCTGACGTGCAGCGACCGTCGTGCGCCTGCGCCGGTGGCGGCGCGGGCGGGCGGCGGATCGTATGCAATGCCGCGGTCGAGCGCATGGGTGGTGAGCTGGGCAGTGCGATCCACTCGGGACTCCCCGAAGACGTCCGGCCGACCGGGTTTGGCAGTGGCTACCGTAGGGTTACGTCTATTTAACACGCAAAACTCAATATGTAATGCAAGCTTGAGAAACACAAGGGGGTGCGCATGACCGGACGTCCCGGCAGGACCGGCAAGGGCGGCGGACAGGCGAGCGCCGGAGATCTGCTCGAACTGGTGCGCAACGGGCGGGCCGTGACGCGCGGGGCCCTCCAGCAGGCCACCGGCCTCTCCCGAGCGACCGTCGGCCACCGCCTGGACCGCCTGTTCCGCGCGGGCTGGCTGCGCGAGGGCGCCGGCGGCCCGGTCGACTCCCCGCTGGGTGGTCGCCCCTCCATCACCCTCGAGTTCGACGACTCCCACGCGGTCGTCCTCGCCGCCGACCTGGACACCCGGCACGCCCGCGCCGCCGTGCTCACGCTCACCGGCGAGCTCCTCGCCGAGCACTCCGGCACCCTGGTCATCCAGGACGGCCCGGAGGCCGTGCTCGGCGAACTCGGCCGCTGGTTCGCCGAGTTGCTGGAGAAGGCCGGCCACCGCGCGACGGAGGTGTGCGGGATCGGCCTCGCGGTGCCGGGCCCGGTCGACACCGACACCGGCCGGGTCGTCCAGCCGCCGATCATGCCCGGCTGGGACGGCTACGACATACGAGGCCGCCTGGCCAGGGCGTTCTCGGAGCACACCGGCGCGCCGGCCGTCCCGGTCCTGGTCGACAACGACGCCAACCTGATGGCGTACGGGGAGCAGCGCACCGGGCACCCCGACTGCTCGGCGTTCGTCCTGGTCAAGGTCTCGACCGGTATCGGCGCCGGGGTCGTGGTGGACGGCTCGATCTACCGCGGCGTCGACGGCGGCGCCGGGGACATCGGCCACATCCGGGTGGGCGCGGAGGCGCAGTGCCGGTGCGGTTCCCGCGGCTGCCTCGCGGCGGTCGCCAGCGGTGGTGCCGTGGCCCGGCGGCTGGCGGAGGCGGGCGTCCCGGCCGCCTCCGGCTCGGACGTGCGCGACCTACTCGCCTCGGGCCATCCCGAGGCGGCAGCGCTGGCCCGGGAGGCCGGCCGTCTGGTCGGGGACGTGCTGGCGACGGTCGTGACCCTGCTCAACCCGGGCGTCCTGATGATCGCGGGCGACCTGGCGGGCACGCCGTTCCTCACCGGCGTGCGCGAGCTGCTCTACCAGCGGGCGCTGCCCCGCTCCACCGCTCATCTGGACGTCGTGACGTCGCGGCTGGGGGAGCGGGCCGGGCTGGTCGGAGCCGGGGCGCTGGTCGTGGAGCACCTGTACGCGCCGGAGCGGGTCGAGGAGCGGTTGCTGGCGCTGGGCGTGTGACCGGCGCGTTTCCGGCGGGTTCTGGTGTCCGCCCCCGCGTCCGCATGGTGAACTCCGGCGGTCTGTGGCAGCGTGATTCTCGCCACCCTTGATAAGGGTTGCGCTCAGATGAGCGGATCATGGGCGACTGCACTTCTCCAAGGGGTGGCACTGGGTGCCACCCTTTGATCGTTCATCGATCGAAATCAGGTGTGCAGTGAGACCGCTCAAGTGAGCGGAAAGGTGCGGTGCTGAGCGATCTTGTGTTCAAGAAGTGAAAACACGATCCGGTCTCCGCTTGCCAAGCTTTGACTTTCGATCCGGTGGCGGACGACTGGTTACGGGCGCATGACACGCAAGCAGACGTACCCAGACGCCTTTGATCTGGGTATGTTCCTGGCCGTCAGGGCAGCCACCGAGTCTTCCAGGGAGTCGAGACCCGTGTCGGAAAACAAAGAACCCCACGGTGTGAAGTTCGTTTACGACTTCACCGAGGGAAACAAGGACCTCAAGGACCTCCTGGGTGGCAAGGGCGCGAACCTCGCCGAGATGACCAACCTGGGACTCCCCGTTCCTCCCGGCTTCACCATCACGACGGACGCCTGCAAGGTCTACCTCGACAGCGGCGAGGAGCCGGCGGCACTGCGTGACGAGGTGAGTGCGCACCTCGGAGCCCTCGAGGAGCGGATGGGCAAGAAGCTCGGCCAGGCCGACAACCCGCTGCTGGTCTCGGTCCGCTCCGGCGCCAAGTTCTCCATGCCCGGCATGATGGACACGGTCCTGAACATCGGCCTCTCCGACAAGTCCGTGCAGGGTCTCGCGAAGCAGGCCGGCGACGAGCGCTTCGCGTGGGACTCCTACCGCCGCCTCATCCAGATGTTCGGCAAGACGGTCCTCGGCGTCGACGGCGAGCTCTTCGAGGAGGCGCTGGACGCGGCGAAGGAGGCCAAGCAGGTCACCGTCGACACGGAGCTGGAGGCGGCCGACCTCAAGAAGCTCGTCACCAGGTTCAAGAAGATCGTCAAGGCGGAGGCCGGCCGGGACTTCCCGCAGGACCCGCGCGAGCAGATGGACCTCGCGATCCGCGCGGTCTTCGACTCCTGGAACACCGACCGCGCCAAGCTCTACCGCCGCCAGGAGCGCATCCCCGGCGACCTCGGCACGGCCGTCAACGTCTGCTCCATGGTCTTCGGCAACCTCGGCCCGGACTCCGGCACGGGCGTCGCCTTCACCCGCGACCCCGCCTCCGGCCACCAGGGCGTCTACGGCGACTACCTGCAGAACGCCCAGGGCGAGGACGTGGTCGCGGGCATCCGCAACACGGTCCCGCTGGCCGAGCTGGAGAACATCGACAAGAAGTCGTACGACCAGCTGATGCAGATCATGGAGACGCTGGAGAACCACTACAAGGACCTCTGCGACATCGAGTTCACCATCGAGCGCGGCCGGCTGTGGATGCTTCAGACCCGCGTCGGCAAGCGCACCGCGGGCGCGGCCTTCCGGATCGCCACCCAGCTGGTGGACCAGGGCCTGATCGACGAGACCGAGGCCCTCCAGCGCGTCACCGGCGCCCAGCTCGCCCAGCTGATGTTCCCCCGCTTCGACGAGCAGGCGAAGACCCAGCAGGTCGGCCGGGGCATCGCCGCCTCGCCGGGCGCGGCGGTCGGCAAGGCGGTGTTCGACTCCTACACGGCCGTCAAGTGGTCCCGCTCGGGCGAGAAGGTCATCCTGGTCCGCCGCGAGACCAACCCCGACGACCTCGACGGCATGATCGCGGCGGAGGGCATCCTCACCTCCCGCGGCGGCAAGACCTCCCACGCGGCCGTGGTCGCCCGCGGCATGGGCAAAACGTGTGTGTGCGGCGCCGAGGATCTTGAGGTCGACACCAAGCGCCGCCGCATGACGGTCCCCGGCGGCCAGGTCGTCGAAGAGGGCGACGTCATCTCCATCGACGGCTCGTCCGGCAAGGTCTACCTGGGCGAGGTACCCGTCGTACCCTCCCCGGTCGTCGAGTACTTCGAGGGCCGGATGCACGCGGGCGCCCAGGACGCCGACGAACTGGTCGAGGCGGTCCACCGCATCATGGCCTTCGCCGACCGCAAGCGCCGGCTGCGGGTGCGCGCCAACGCCGACAACGCCGAGGACGCCCTGCGCGCTCGCCGGTTCGGCGCCCAGGGCATCGGCCTGTGCCGCACCGAGCACATGTTCCTGGGCGACCGCCGCGAGCTGGTGGAACGCTTGATCCTGGCGGACACGCAGGAGGACCGTGAGGAGGCGCTGAGCGCCCTTCTCCCCCTCCAGAAGAAGGACTTCGTCGAACTCTTCTCGGCGATGGACGGCCTCCCGGTGACGGTCCGTCTCCTCGACCCCCCGCTGCACGAGTTCCTCCCGGACATCACGGAGCTCTCGGTCCGCGTGGCCCTCGCCGAGTCCCGCCAGGAACCCCACGAGAACGAGCTCCGCCTCCTCCAGGCGGTGCACCGCCTGCACGAGCAGAACCCGATGCTGGGCCTGCGCGGCGTACGCCTCGGCCTGGTCATCCCCGGCCTGTTCACGATGCAGGTCCGCGCCATCGCCGAGGCCGCCGCGGAACGCAAGAACGCCAAGGGCGACCCGCGCGCCGAGATCATGATCCCCCTCGTCGGCACGGTCCAGGAGCTGGAGATCGTCCGCGAGGAGGCCGACCAGGTCATCGCGGAGGTGGAGGCGGCGACGGGCACGAACCTGAAGCTGTCCATCGGCACGATGATCGAACTGCCGCGGGCCGCCCTGACGGCGGCCCAGATCGCGGAGGCCGCGGAGTTCTTCTCCTTCGGCACGAACGACCTGACCCAGACGGTCTGGGGCTTCAGCCGCGACGACGTCGAGGCCTCCTTCTTCACCGCCTACCTGGAGAAGGGCATCTTCGGCGTCTCCCCCTTCGAGACGATCGACCGCGACGGCGTCGGCTCCCTGGTCGCGGCCGCGGCGAAGGCCGGCCGCGCCACCCGCCCCGACCTGAAGCTCGGCGTCTGCGGCGAGCACGGCGGCGACCCGGAGTCCGTCCACTTCTTCCACGAGGTGGGTCTGGACTACGTCTCCTGCAGCCCGTTCCGCATCCCGGTGGCCCGCCTGGAAGCGGGCCGGGCGGCGACCGAGTCAGCAGGCAGCGACCACCGCTGAGGCCCTCCCAGGCCTCCCGCGAACCCCGGGTCCGCCGTCCGTCCCCGACCCTCAAGACCGATGGACGGCGGCCCCGGCACGCAAGAAGAGGGGCGGCACCCTGTGCGGGGGTGCCGCCCCTTCGTGGTTGCCGGGGCACGCCTGAGGCCGTTGCGCCCTCGTTGTGGCCGCCGGGGCAGCTAAGCGGTCGGCTCCGTGGTTCCTTCGACGGCCTTGGTCCTGGCCGGCGTTCCGTCCGGGGCGAACGCGTGGTGGAAGGTGAAGGCGTGCGGCGCGGGGCCGTGGTCGTGAAGGTGTTCCAGCCTGGAGACCCCGTCCTGCCAGGTGGGTGTCACGCCGTCGGAGACCCACCAGAACACGTGACTCGGGTGTCCTGTCCTCTCGAACCAGTCGTAACGCCTGTTCAGCGCCTCACGGTGCGGACCGGTGTAGACGGCGTCGAAGGCGGGGCGCAGGCCGGTCCAGAGGGAGAGGGTGGCGGCCAGGGCGGTGGTTTCCACGGTACGGCCCTTGCCGTACCAGGCCGGTACGGCGAACTCGCCCCACGCACCCCAGTCCGCCTCGAAGAGCATGCCCCGGTCGCCGTCCGCCGCTTCGGCGTGCGCGAGATACCCGGGGTGGCGGCTGAGTTTCCGGTAGACGGCCTCGCCGGTGTCGTAGAACTCGCGCGTGAGAGGCGCGGGATCGGCGAGAGGCGACTTCAGGACACCGAACGTGTACAGCGCAAGACGGGGCATGCGTTTCTCCCTGGTCGGGGATGCCTGGGGTGCGGATTCGCGGGCGGCTCAGCCCGGGGCAACTCCTGTGCGACCGTGGGCAGTCGCCGAGGACCGAGGTGAAGGTAGCCGCCTGGGCGGGCCATGTCGAAGTTGCGTCTTCCTTGTCCAAGTGGCCTCTCGCAGAGGTCATTTCGGGGACGGGGCGGGGCGGGGCGGGCCGCGGGGGGCCGTCTCGTCGTGCGGGCGGCCGGGGAGGTTTGACGACCTGTTAGCGTGCCCGGATGGAAGATCTGAGCCCCGTGGCGTGGCCGCCCCAGCCGATCAGGACCGAGCGGCTCGTGCTCCGTGAGCCCGAGAACCGGGACCGTGCGGCGTTCGTCGAACTGCTCGCCTCGCCGGAGGTGCACACCTACCTCGGCGGGCCCCGGCCGCGGGACGAGGTCGAGCGTGAGCTGCCCGGGGTGCCCGAGCGGTGGCCCGGCAGCTTCGCCGTCGAGCTCGACGGGGCGATGATCGGTCAGGTCCTGCTCAGGAGAGCGACGGGGCACCGCCGCCCGGCGGCCGAGGGGAAGGCGGACCTCGGCTACCTGTTCCTGCCCCGGGCGTGGGGATGCGGGTACGCGTTCGAGGCGTGCTCGGCGGCGCTGGGCTGGCTCGACGGCGAACTTCCCGGCGAGCCGGTGGTTCTCGCCACTCAGAGCGCCAACGTCGCCTCGATGCGCCTCGCGGCGAAGCTGGGCTTCACCGAGGTGGAGCGGTTCGAGGCCTGGGGTGCCGAACAGTGGCTCGGGATGCGGTCCCCGGGCCCGTCGGGAGCCGTCCTCCCGCACTGAGGGCGGTCAGAGCAGACCGAGGTCGTCGAGCTCCTTGTACAGGTCGGAGCGCGGGGAGTCGGGGCGGGGCTGCGGGGTCCTGCCGCCTGCCGGGGCACGAGGGGTGAGGTCGCCGGAGGCGGGCGGGGGGCGCGGCGGTCGCGGAAGAGCCAGGCGCCGACCAGGCCGCCGAGCAGCCCGCCGAGGTGGCCGAGCCAGCTCACGCCGGGGGTGCCGGGGACGGCCACGGTGAGGAGGTAGGCGAACGACGCGCCCATGACGATCCCGATCAGCGTGTCGATCAGGTGCCGGTCGAAGAGGCCGCGTACGACGACGTAGCCGAAGTACCCGAAGATCAGTCCGCTGGCGCCGACCGTCGCCACGTCGCCGTGCTCGAAGAACCACACCACCAGGCCGCTGCTCAGCGCGATCAGGAGAGTGAGGCCGAGGAACCGGGCCACTCCCCGGTAGGCGGCGAGGAACCCGAAGACGAACAGCGGGCCGGAGTTGCTCTCGATGTGCGCCCAGCTCCAGTGCAGCAGCGGGGCGACCAGGATGTCGGGCAGGGTGCCGACGTCGCCGGAGACCACCGCGTAGTCCCGGGAGAGGGCGTAGTGGTCGGAGTAGTTGGCCAGTTGCACCAGCCAGACGACCGCCAGCAGACCGAACATCACGAAGAACGCCTTCCGCGCCTCCGCGATCATCTGCTCGGGGCTCATCGGTACCGGTCGTACTGGTACGGGCCGGTCCTTCTTCGGCTCTTTCTTCGGCCCCTTCTTCGGTTCTTCCGCCGGTTCCTTCTTCGACGTACCCATGGCGGGCTCCCCCCTCGAACCGCTCGAACGCCATCGGCGTCCCCACCACGGCGCACTCTACGGCAGCCCACCGACAGCGGCCGAGACCCGGCTACAGCGCCCGGCTACAGGGCCGGTTCCGCCCACAGATCCGCCGGTACCACGCCGACGGAACGGCCGTGTGGGTCCAGCAGGCGGCCGAGGAGTTTGTCCTGGCGCAGGGTGACGACCCGGTCCGCGATGTCGAGGGCCGGGTGGGCCGTCGCCAGGTGGGTCTCCAGGCGGAGGATGTCGCTGACCGAGTGCAGGCTGGCCTGGAGGATGAGGTTCTGCGGGCCGCTGATGGCGGCGCAGTTGCGGGTCTCGGGGAGGCGGATGAGGGACTGGCCGACCCCGGGGAGGTCGGCGGGCGGCACCCTGGCCCAGAAGGTGACGGCGACCGGCCAGCCGCCGAGGGGACGGGCGAAGTCGCAGCGGAAGCGGAGCAGCCCGTGGCGGGTGAGGGCCTCGACGCGGCGCTTGGCGGTGGAGAGGCTGACGCCCAGGTCCCGCGCCAGGGTCTGGTAGGGCGCGCGGCCGTCGTGGGCGAGACGGACGGCGAGGGCGCGGTCGGCGGGGGTGAGCTGCCGGTGGGTTGTCCGCTGCGCGGCGGGTGCGGGTTCCTGGGCCGTCAACCGGGCGCGCTGGGCCGGGGCGAGGGCGGCGATGCGCCAGTGGCCGCCCTCGGTGAACATGTGGGTGACGATCCGGGACCGTACGGCGGTGATGCCCGGCAGGTGGGGGAGCAGGTCGAGCGCGTAGCGGGACAGGGCCGGCAGGTCGGGGGCGGCGACCGTGGCGAGGATGTCGTGGCCCGAGGCCGTCCGCTCGATCGTCACCATGTGGGGGTGGGCGCTCAGGGCCTCGGCGACCCGGGCCGTGGTTCCCGGGGCGCAGTCGATCACGACGTACGCCACGCAGATCTGCTCCAGCAGGCGCGGGCCGGGCGAGAAGCCGACCCAGGCCGTGCCCTGCGCGGAGAGGCGGTGGAAGCGGCGGGCCACCGTGACCGGGTCGACGCCCAGGGCGCGGCCGAGCTCGGTCCAGGAGGCGCGCGGGCTCAGCTGCAGCGCGTTGATCAGCGCCAGTTCGTCCTCGGTCAGCAGGGGAGGTACGGGCGGGAGGGCGGCAGCATCCTGCGTCTGCTCGTCGTGCGAGCCGGAATCCTGCGTTTCGGAGCCGATGTGCGCCACTCTCCCATTGTGGACTTCCAGGGGCCCGCACCTCGCGGGCGCAGCCGTGAAGAAGGGCCGGAGCATGGCGTTCGCCGACTACCAGAACGAGATCTACCTCGACGGGCTGCGCGGTGTGGTGCCGCGGTTCCCGATGTCGTACGGCGACCTGGAGCCGCTGGCCCTGGCCGCGCTGCCCCCCGCCGTGCGCTCGTACGTCGCGGGCGGCGCCGGTGACGAGCGGACCCAGCGGGCCAATGTCGCCGCGTTCGAGCGCTGGGGTCTGGTGCCGCGCATGCTGGTGGGGGCCGCGGAACGGGACCTGTCCGTCGACCTGTTCGGGATGCGGCTGCCCTCGCCGCTGTTCATGGCCCCGGTCGGGGTGGTCGGGCTGTGCGCGCAGGACGGTCACGGTGACCTCGCCGTCGCCCGCGCCGCCGCCCGTACCGGCGTACCGATGGTGGCCTCCACGCTGACCGTCGACCCGCTGGAGCAGGTGGCCGCCGAGTTCGGCGACACCCCCGGCTTCTTCCAGCTCTACACCCCCACCGACCGTGAACTGGCCGAGAGCCTGGTGCACCGGGCCGAGAAGGCCGGGTTCAAGGGGATCGTGGTCACCCTCGACACCTGGATCACGGGCTGGCGGCCGCGTGACCTGAGCACCGGCAACTTCCCGCAGCTGCGCGGGAACTGCCTGGCCAACTACACCGGCGACCCCGTCTTCCGGGCCCGCCTCGGCAAGAACCCGGAGGACGACCCGCAGGGCGCCGTCGCGCTCTGGGCGGGGATCTTCGGCAACCCGCTCACCTGGGACGACCTGCCCTGGCTGCGGTCGATCACCGACCTGCCGCTGATCCTCAAGGGGCTCTGCCACCCCGAGGACGTCCGCCGCGCCAAGGACGCCGGGGTGGACGGCGTCTACTGCTCCAACCACGGCGGCCGCCAGGCCAACGGCGGGCTGCCCGCCCTCGACGTGCTGCCGGAGGTGGTCGAGGCCGCAGACGGCCTGCCCGTCCTGTTCGACTCCGGGGTCCGGACGGGCGCCGACATCGTCAAGGCCGTCGCGCTGGGCGCCACCGCCGTGGGCGTCGGCCGCCCCTACGCGTACGGACTCGCAGTCGGCGGTGAGCCCGGCCTCGTCCACGTCCTGCGGGCGCTGCTCGCCGAGGCCGACCTGATCATGGCCGTCGACGGCTACCCGACGCTCGCCGACCTGACGCCGGAGGCGCTGCGCCGGGTCGCCTGACCGGCGGGCCGCCGGTCCCTCAGCCGGTCCCGGCCGTGACCGGAACGGTCCTGGTCATGATGCTCTGCCCTGCTTCCAACCGGACAGAATCGACAAAGGATGCATAGCACGCCCAGTCGATATGGTGAGCATATGACCGCGACCCGAGGGGACGCGCGCCGCCGCGAGCAGGTGCTCGCGGCGGCGCTGACCGTCTTCGCCACGTTCGGCTATCGCAAGACGTCGATGGACGCGGTGGCCCGCGCCGCCGACATCTCCCGCCCCGGCCTGTACTTCCTCTTCTCGGGCAAGGAGGAGCTCTTCCGCGAGACCGTGCGGCAGGAGCTGGACCGGGCGCTCGCGGACGTCCGCGCGGCACTGGCCGCACCCGGCGCGGACCTCGAAGCCCGCCTGGTGGCCGCGCTCGACGCCAACCTCGGCCGGTACGTCGGCACTCATCTCAACGAGGGCGTCGACGAACTCCTCGAGCACGGCACCGCACAGCTCCACGACATGGGCGACGACCACCGAAACGCCTTCCTGGACGCGCTGGCCGAGGCGATCACCGACGCCGGCCGGCCGGCGGCAGGCCACGCCACACCCCGCCAGATCGCCGAGGTCCTGCAGGCGGCCGGCGAGGGCTGGAAACACCGCGTCGGCGACCGGGCGGAGTTCGTGCGCAAGCTGGGGGTGGCGGTCGCGGTGGCGCTGCGGACGTAGGACCGCGCCCAAGGGCTTGCCACGGTGACCGGCGGCTCGACGGGGGCGGGCCTCAGGCGGGGACCGTCCCCGTCGTCGCCAGCAGGTCGGTGGAGAGCCGCCACAGGCGGGCCGCGCGGTCGGGGTCCAGGGCGTGGGCGGCCACTCCCCGGCGGATGCCGGGCCGGTGCGGGCCGGCCTCGACGCAGTCCTCGAAGTACCGCCCGGTCACGCCCTCGACCAGCGGCGAGGCGGCGAGCAGCGCCGAGGTGGCGGCACCCTGTGCGATGTCCTTCCAGGACACGTCGGTACTGGTGGCGTCGAACGAAGCGGGGCTGTTGGAGATGTCCCCGATGTGGCGCCCCAGCCGGGTGCTGGTGATGCGGCCGGGGTTGAGGGCGTTGACGGTGACCTGGTCGGGGGCCCAGCGGCGGGCCGCCTCGACGGTGAACAGGACGTTGGCGGTCTTGGACTGGCTGTAGGCGGCCCAGGGGTCGTAGGGGTGCCGCTCGAAGTTGACGTCGTCGAAGAGGACGTCGCCGTTGACGTGGCCGACCGAGCTGACCGCGACGACGCGTGCGCCGTGCGCCGCGGCGAGGGCGCCGTGCAGGCCGGTGGCGAGGGCGAAGTGGCCGAGGTGGTTGGTGGCGAACTGCATCTCCCAGCCCTCCCGCGTCCGCTGGAGCGGCGTGGCCATGACGCCGGCGTTGAGGACGAGGATGTGCAGCGGGCCCTGCCAGGCATCGGCGAAGGCGCGCACGGAGCGCTGGTCGGCGAGGTCGGCGAGGGCGGCGCGTACGCTGCCCGGTCCGCTCGCCGGAGTGATCTCCTCGGCCGCCCGCATCCCTGCCGCCAGGTCGCGGACGCCGATGGTGACCTCGGCGCCGGCGGCGGCGAGGACGCGCGCGGTCTCGCGTCCGATGCCGGAGGCTCCGCCGGTGACGACGGCGCGCCTGCCGCCGAGGTCGACACCGGTGAGCACCTCGGCGGCGGTGCTCAGGGCTCCGAAGGGGGTGGTGACGAGGGAACGGGACATGGGGCACTCCAGGGGAAGGTGGTGGAACGGGGTGGGCGCGGCTGAGGGCGCGGCCGGTGGCGTCGGGGCAGGGGCCGTCGTACGCTCATATCCGGAACTGGTTCCGGTTCGCTCTTCGACAGTAAGCGGAACCGGTTCCGGTTGCAAGTGGCGGTGACACGAGGAGGGGGCTGGGTTGACCGGCATCGACGAGGGTGCGGCGACGTCCCGCAGGCCGTTGCGCGCGGATGCGCGGCGCAACGAGGACCGGCTGCTGGAGGCCGCGGCGGCGGCGTTCGCCCGTGAGGGGGCGGGTGCCTCGGTCAAGGACATCGCCCGTCAGGCGGGCGTCGGCGTCGGCACGCTCTACCGCAGGTTCCCCGCCAAGGAGTTGCTCATCGAGGCCGTCTACCGGCACGAGGTGCAGCGCCTGTGCGAAGCGGCGGAGGAGCTGGCGGCCGCGCTGCCGGCGGTGGCGGCGCTGCGGGCGTGGATGGAGCGGTTCATCGACTTCATGGCGGCGAAGCAGGGGATGGCCGACGCGTTGCGGGTGATCCTGACCGACGAGAGCGAGAAGCTGCACACCCGCACCCTGCTGGTCGACGCGATCGCCCACCTGCTGGGCGCGGGGGAGGGGGCGTCGGCGGTGCGGCCCGGGGTGGACGCGCGTGACGTGCTGATGGCGCTCGGCGGGATCAGCCTGATGGCGGCGAACGAGGGACAGCGCGAACTGGCCGGCCGGCTCATCGACTTGCTGCTGCGCGGGGTGGCGGGGGACCCGGGAGGGGCGGAGCCACGGAAACCCTGTTGAGGGACCGGGCGGTCCTGCGGAAGGCTCCGCGGTCATGGAGTTCTTCTGTTACCACCGGGACCGGGCCGGCTCCCTCGCCCTGCGCAGGGAACTGGCGGAGGACCACTGGGCCTACATGGACCGGTACGCGGACGTGCTGATCGCCCGTGGGCCGACTTTCGCCGCCGACGGTGAGACGCCCACCGGGAGCGTGCACGCCGTCGATCTGCCCGATGCGGCCGCCGCCCGTGCCTTCGCCTTCGACGAGCCCACCTACCAGGCCGGTGTGTACCGGGACGTACTGCTGCGGCGGTGGCGCAACCTGCTGGGGCGCACCATGTGGGAGTTCCCGGGCGGACGGGCCGGTGGCGACCGGTATCTCGTGCTCGGCCTCGGGCCGGCTCGGGCCACCGCCGACGATCTCCGTCTGCCCACCGGCGCCGACCACGACGAGCTGATCGCTTTCGGGCCGCTGCTGTCCGACGACGCCACCACCTGGGTGGGGACCGCCGCGCTGGTCCGGGCCGCGGATCCGGACTCGGCACGGGCCGTTCTGGCTCCCGCCCCGTACGCGGACGTCGAGGTGCACGACTGGGAGTTCGGCGGACGACGGTGATCAGGCGTCGACGCCCGGAGGCCTGCCGCCGACGCCGGGTGGGCGGAGCCGAGGACGATGCGGTGGAGGCGAGCCGTGCGCGCGGTGCACGGCATCCCTTTACCGGACCAGCAACTCCGCGAGTGCGTCGGCGAATTCCGTGATGCGGTCCGGCTGAGGGCCGCCGCGTGCGCTACGGAAACCGTGTCGGCGGCCCCAGAATGCCGTCTGGACGGCGTGGAACTGGGCCCAGCGCCGGACACGTTCGCGGTCCAGCTCCGCCGACTCTGCGAACACGTCCAGCAGGCGGAGGGACGCTTTCGTCAGGTCACCGGCGCCCATGAGCGTCAGGGCGCGGGATTTCAGCAACGTACCGCCGTCGTACGCCGGATCTCCCACGTATCCCTTCGGGTCGACCGCCAGCCAGGGTTCCCGGTCCGCCCGTAGGATGTTCCGCGCGTGCAGGTCGCCGTGGACGAGGGTGTCCGGCTGGGTCCGGCCCAGTTCGCGGGTGGTGGCGACGGCCGCGTCCACCACGCGGGGCGGCAGCGCGTGGGGCATCTCCACAGCGTCCCTCCGCAACTCCGTCTCCCACGCCTGCGCGCGCTCCTTCAACCGCGGCAGGCCCGGTGGTGCCGCAACGGCCAGGCGGTGGTTCAGGCGGCCCGCGACCGCCACCACCGTCGCGTCGTCGGACTCGAGCGCCGCCAGCGTCGACGTGTGGGCCCGTTCCAGGAGAAGGGCGAAACGGGCGTCGTCCCGTCGGTGGAGGACGACCGCTCCCCGGCCCGCCCACGCCTCGAACGCGTCCGGCTCGTGGACGTTCCCGGGGTGCGGGAAGGACACCTTCAGGACCGCCGGCCCGCCGGCCGGCCGCTGCCGTACGGGGACGATCACCCCCACGCCGCCGTGCGTCACCCCGCCGTCCGGCACGCAGTCCCAGCGGTCCAGTAACTCGTCGACTATTGCCGGGAGTTCGGCGATCCAGGCCGCCCCGCGGTCGCCCTCGCGCTCGATCGTGCCGCGTACCAGTGCCTCCGGGATACCGATCATCCCGGCACCCTATGCGCGGGACCGGCTACGCGGCCCGTACCTCGTACGCCGTCACCCGTACCGTCTCGTCGTCGAGGCAGGCGCCGGTCTCCAGGTCGAAGCGCTGCTTGAGGAGGGGCGAGGCCACGAACGGGCGGTTCCGGTGGGTGCCGGTCAGGCCGCGGGAGAGGACCGCCGCGCCGCCGAAGGGGTCGCGGTTGTCGATGGCGTAGAGGCGGTCGGCGCGGTCGCGGAAGACGGCCGCCTGGTGGCCGTCCGGGAGGAGTACGGCCACCCCGCGGCCGGGGGTGAGCAGGCTCAGGTCGCACACGGTGAACCAGGAGTCCGACAGCCGGAGCTGAACCTTCAGGCCGGTGGTCTCGGGGGCCAGGGTCATCGCTGGGAGCTTCCTTCCAGAACGGTCGCCGTGCCGTCCGCCCGGCGCAGGCCGATGGACAGCAGCGGCAGGTCGGGCTTCATCTGGTCCCGCTCGGGCACGAAGCCGACGACCGGGTCGGGGGTGTCGGGGGCGTTGACGAACGAGACGAACCGGGCGAGCTTCTCCGGGTCGTCGATGGTGGTCGCCCACTCGTCGGCGTAGTTGGCCACGTGCGCCGCCATCAGGGACTCCAGCTCCTCGCAGATGCCGAGGGAGTCCTCGACCACCACGTCACGGACGTGCTCCAGGCCGCCCGGGATCCGCTCCAGCCAGGTCGACGTGCGCTCCAGTCGGTCGGCCGTACGGATGTAGAACATCAGGAAACGGTCGATCAGGCGGACCAGTTCGGCGTCGGTGAGATCCTGGGCGAGCAGGTCCGCGTGGCGTGGGGTGGCGCCGCCGTTGCCGCCGACGTACAGGTTCCAGCCGTTGGCGGTGGCGATGACGCCGAAGTCCTTCGACTGGGCCTCCGCGCACTCGCGGGCACAGCCGGAGACGGCGGACTTGAGCTTGTGCGGCGACCTGAGCCCCCGGTAGCGCAGCTCCAGGTCGATCGCCATCCGGACCGAGTCCTGGACGCCGTAACGGCACCAGGTCCGGCCCACGCAGGACTTGACGGTCCGCAGGGCCTTTCCGTAGGCGTGCCCGGACTCGAAGCCGGCGTCCACCAGCCGCGTCCAGATCAGCGGGAGCTGCTCGACGCGCGCGCCGAACATGTCGATCCGCTGGCCCCCGGTGATCTTCGTGTAGAGGCCGAAGTCGCGGGCGATCTCGCCGATCGTGATGAGGCCCTCGGGGGTGATCTCGCCGCCGGGGATGCGCGGGACGACCGAATAGGAGCCGTTCTTCTGCAGGTTGGCGAGGAAGTGGTCGTTGCTGTCCTGGAGCGCCGCCTGTTCGCCGTCCAGGACGTAGCCGCTCGCGCCGATCGCCGGGGCGAGGGACGCGATGATCGACGCCACCGCCGGCTTGCAGACCTCGCAGCCGTCGCCGCCGCGGGCGCCCTCCCGGCCGTACCGGTCGAGCAGGTCGCGGTAGCTGCTGACGCGCAGCGCCAGGACGATCTCGTACAGCTCCTCGCGGGTCTGCGCGAAGCAGCCGCACAACCCCTTGTCGACCTCGACGCCGGACGCCTCCAGCTCGGCGGTGACCAGCTGGCCGAGCACCTTGACGCAGCTGCCGCATGTCGTACCGGCCTTGGTGCACTTCTTCACCTCGGGCACGGTGGTGCAGCGGTGCTCGGTGACGGCGCGGCGGATCGTGTCCTTGCGGACGTTGTTGCAGGAGCAGATGATCGCGTCGTCCGGCAGCGCCGTCGGGCCCAGCAGGACCGGCTCCCCGGCGCCGGCCGGCAGCACCAGCGACTCGGGCGAGACCGGCGGGACCGAACCGGTGAACGCCTTGAGCGTGCCGTAGGCCTCCGCGTCGCCGACCAGGATGCCGCCGAGCAGGGTGCCGTCCCGGCCGATCACCAGCTTCTTGTACAGGCCCGAACGGGCGTCGGAGTACACGACGTCCAGGCAGTCCGCGGTCGTGCCGTGCGCGTCGCCGAAGGAGGCCACGTCCACGCCGAGCAGCTTCAGTTTGGTGGACAGGTCGGCGCCGGTGAAGGCGGCCTCGTCGGCGGCGATGGTCGCCGCCGCCGTCTCGGCCTGCTCGTAGCCCGGCGCCACCAGCCCGTACACCCGGCCGTCCGCCGCCAGCGCGCACTCGCCGATCGCGAACACGTGCGGATCGGCGACGGTACGGCACTGCTCGTCGACGGTGATGCCGCCGCGCTCGCCGACCGTCAGACCGCAGTCCCGGGCGAGCTGGTCCCGCGGCCGGACTCCGGCGCTGAACACCACCAGGTCGGTGGCGAGTTCGGAACCGTCGGACAGCTTCATCCCCGTCACGGCCCCCGCGGCGTCGACCACGATCTCCTGGGTGCCGACGCCGGTGTGGACCGTCAGCCCCATCTCCTCGACGGTGCGCAACAGGGCCGCGCCGCCACCCTCGTCCACCTGCACCGGCATCAGTCGCGGCGCGAACTCCACGATGTGGGCGGCGAGTCCGAGCCCCTTCAGCGCCCCGGCCGCCTCAAGGCCCAGCAGCCCGCCGCCGACCACCGCGCCCACGGTCGCCCCCGACGTCGCGTACTGCTCGATCGCGAGCAGGTCGTCGATCGTGCGGTAGACGAAGCAGCCGGTCGCGTCCTTGTGGGGGACCGGGGGCACGAACGGGTAGGAGCCGGTGGCGAGCACGAGCGCGTCGTACCCGACGACCCTGCCGGACCTGGCCGTCACCGTCCGCGTGCCGCGGTCGATCGTCTCCGCCGGGTCGCCGACGTACAGCTCGATGCCGTGCGCGTCGATGAACTCCATGTCGGTCATCGAGAGGTCGTCGGGGGTCCGGCCCGAGAAGTACGAGGTGAGGGCGACGCGGTCGTAGGCGGGGCGCGGCTCCTCGCACAGCACGACCACGCGGTGCGTGGCGGTCAGGCCGCGCTCGGCGAGCGCCTCCAGGAAGCGCTGACCGACCATGCCGTGGCCGACGAGCACGATCGTGGGGATGGCCCCGGGGGTGGCGGTCATCAGGAGCCTCCGTCGTCGAGGAGCAGGGGGAGGTGGGGGAGCACGGGGAGCGTCGGGTGGAGCAGGGGACCATCGCCGGATCCGGTGGGCGTGGGGCGGGGGCGGGCGGTCGCCTCGAGGGCGTGACGGCGGCCGGCCGGCACGGGTGCCTCCTGCGTCGCCTGTGTGCCGCGCGTTTCCTGCGTCGCCTGTGTGCCGCGCGTTTCCTGCGTCGCCTGTGTGCCGCGCGTTTCCTGCGTCGCCTGTGTGCCGCGCGTCTCCCGCGTCGCCTGTGTGCCGCGCGTCTCCCGCGTCGCCCGCGTGCCGCGCGTCTCCCGCGTGCCGCGCGTCTCCTGCGTCTCCCGTGTGCCGCGCGGTTCGCGCGTCGCGGAGGCGCCGGTCACCGCCGCACGCGTCTTCGAGGTCATGCCCAGGAGCCTGCGGGGCCGACGTTACCCGGCCGCATCACCGCTGTTTCCCGGGAGGAACGCTGCCCTCTTCGGGGAGCGCGGGTGAGTGTGAGGGGGTGAGGGGCCCGGGGGAGGGGCGGTGGCCGCCGGTCAGCGGCTGCCGGTCAGGTGGGCGAAGACGACGACGTTCCCCTGGTACCCGGTCGTGCGCGAGTAGCCGCCGCCGCAGGTGATGACCCGCAGCTCGGGGCGGTTCGCGGCGCCGTACACCTTCTCGTCGGGGAAGTCGCGGGCCTGGTAGACCTCCACCGCGTCGACGCTGAACACGGCGACGCTCCTGTCCTGCCGGTCCACCTCGATGACCGTGCCGCGCCTGAGGGCGCCGAGGTCGTAGAAGACGGCGGGGCCCTCGGTGTTGTCGACGTGCCCGGCGACGATCGCGGTGCCGGTCTCGCCGGGGGTGGTGCCGGCCTCGTACCAGCCGGCGAGGTTCTTCTGCTTGGCGGGCGGGACGTCGAGGCTGCCCGAGGCGGTGAGGCCGAGGCCCATGAGGGGGGCGTTCACGCGGATGGCGGGGATGCGGATGCGGGTGGGCGGGGAGGGCGGCAGCGCGGGGGCTTCGAGGCGCTCCTCGCCGGGGTCGGGGCGGCTCTCGGCGGCGGACGGCTGGGGCGGCGCGTCGCGCGGGCCGCTGCCGGGGCCGAGCAGCCATACGCCGGAGCCGAGGGCCATGACGGTCACGGCGGCTATCGCGGTGTCCCCGATCCTGCGCATGCGAACCCCGCTCCCTGAGGTGAGAACTTCAGACGAGGGGGTGGGCCGCCGGCGGCGGTGAGAGCCGCTGGCGACGTGACCCCCTCCCCCTCCGGGCCGCGAGGGGCGTCGGACCCGGAGGGGGTGGGATGTGCGGTACCGGCGGACGGACAGCGGAGGGTGTCCGTCAGATCGCATCGCCTCTCGCCCGGCGATGCAGGAGCCAGGTACCGCCCGCGGCGGCGACGGCCAGAGCCGCCACGCCTGCCGCGGTCTGCACGGGGTCGGAGCCAAGGGCACCACCGACCCCCGTCTTCACGCTGCCGTGGGGCTGCACCTGCTGCCCCGCGGCCGGCGCCAGTGCCACCACCAGGTCCCCGGTCACCTGCCGGTTTCCCTCGGCGCACTTCGCGACGATCTCGTACGTCCCCGGTTGCGCGCTCGGCGGCACCTGGAACTGCCCGATCGCCTCGCCTTCGTGCGTGCTCGGCGCAAGGGTGAACGTGCCGGCGCCGACGGAACTGGCGTCCCCGACCGCCGTTCCCTTCTCGCCGCAGGCCGCCGTGTTCACGGTGACCTGGCCGCCCGCCGCCGCGGTCGACGGGTACACGTCGAGGCTGCCGGTGGCGCCGCCGTAGGCGGGCGCGACGGCGAGTCCGGCCGTGGCCACGGCCAGCGCGGTCCCGGTCACCAGACGGGCGGTGCGTCGCATGGTGCTCCTCGGTCGAGGTCGTCCACTCCCTTGCTCTACCGAGGTAAAAGCCAACCGCCCGGCCGCGCCCCCTGAGGCGCCGTCAGTTTTGGGATGAACGGGTGGCACGGCGGACGGTCGCGGAGCCCGTCGAGGGCGGATTCGGGCAGGTCAAGGGGGTTGCGCGGGCGACAGTATGAAGAACACACGAATGGTGGGGGGGTGGGGGGAGTGAACGGGTGACCCCCTCCGGGGCCCGTCGCCCGCGGCAGCCGCTCGTGCGGGCGGGCCGCGTCCTCGGGGTTACGGCGTGCCCTGCACGCCCTCCGGTGCCGTCCGGATCGCCGCGATGTCGAACTGGAGCCGCACCGTCTCGCTCACCATCGCCCCGCCCTCCGCGAGGCGGGAGTTGTAGACCAGCCCCCAGTCCATGCGGTTGATGGTGGTGGTGCCGTCGAAGCCGACGCGCTGGTAGCCGAACGGGTCCGTGACGTTGCCGATGTAGGTGAGCTCCAGGTCCACCGGGCGCGTCGTCTCCTTGATGGTCAGGTCGCCGGTCATGACGTAGACGTCCGGCGCTTTCAGGCGCACCGCAGTGCTCTGGAAACGCATCCGCGGAAAGTTCGCGGAGTCGAGGAAGTCGCGCCCCGTCAGATGGGCGTCCCGCTGCTCCACGCCGGTGTCGACGCTCGCCGTGGACAGAATGATCTCCGCCTGCGAGCGGGCCGGGTCGCGGCCGTCGAAGTAGAGGCGGCTCTTGTACTCGGTGAAGGCCCCGCGGACCGTGGTCACCATCGCATGCCGGACCGAGAAACCGATTCTGCTGTGGGCCGGGTCGATGGTCCACTCGCCGGTGAGGGCGGCGAGGGCGGGGTCCAGGAGGACGGGGGCCGAGGTGGGGAAGGCCTGCGCCGTCGTCGGGCGTGGGGGGACCGTGGGGGTGCGGCGGGACGTGTGGGGGCGGCTGAACAAGTTCATGATTTATCTAGTTAGTCCACTCGCGGAATTGCCGCAAGTGGTCGTCGGGAAGGAGGAGTTCGCCAATTCCGCTTGCCGTCACCGAATGTGCACACCCCCGCCATGGGATCCACTCAGGAAGGGTTCGGTATTTCCGTATTCCGGTTTCCTTGAATGGTCCTTGAATGGCGCTGTTCCCCTTTGTTCGCGGTGTATGCGACGGCCGCCCCGGTTCGTTCGCCGGGGCGGCCGCCGCACGTCCGTGCGCCGCGCCTCAGTTCACGTTCACCGCGCTCCAGGCCGCGGCCACCGCGTTGTACTCCGTGCTGCCGTTGCCGTACAGGTCCTTCGCCGCGTTGAGGGTCGCGGTGCGGGCACCCGCGTAGTTCGTCGAGGACGTCATGTAGACCGTCAGGGCGCGGTACCAGATCGCGCCCAGCTTGTCGCGGCCGATGCCGGTGACCGTCGAGCCGTTGTACGTCGGGGAGTTGTAGCTCACGCCGTTGATGGTCTTCGGGCCGCTGCCCTCGGCCAGCAGGTACGCGAAGTGGTTCGCGACGCCCGAGGAGTAGTGGACGTCCAGATTGCCCACCGACGAACTCCAGTAGTCCGCCGAACTCCCGTCCTTCGACGGCTGGTCCATGTACCGCAGGGCCGTCTTGCCGAAGCCGGAGCGGACGATCTTCTCGCCGATCAGGTAGTCGCCGGGGTCGGAGGAGTTGTTGGCGTACCACTCCACCAGCGTGCCGAGGATGTCGGAGGTCGCCTCGTTCAGGCCGCCGGACTCGCCCGAGTACGTCAGCGCGGCCGTCTTGGAGGTGACTCCGTGCGTCATCTCGTGGCCCGCCACGTCGAGCGCGACCAACGGCCCGAACGTCGTCCCGTCACCGTCGCCGTACGTCATGCAGAAGCAACTGTCGTCCCAGAAGGCGTTGTCGTAGTTGTTGCCGTAGTGGACGCGGTTGTACGAGCCCTTGCCGTCGCCCGCGATGCCGTTGCGGCCGTGGACGTTCTTGTAGTAGTCCCAGGTCTCGTTGGTGCCGTACTGGGCGTCGACGGCCGCCGAGGAGCGGTCCGAAGTTGCGCCCGTGCCCCAGTGGTTGTCGGCGTCCGTGAACACCGTCGACGGCGCCCGGCTGATGCAGATGCCGAAGATGCACAGGTCGGTCTTGTTCGCCGCGTCGCCGGTGTACGTGTTGCCGCGCGTCGGGTCCGTGAGGTTGTACGCCGAACCGGACTGCGTCGTCTGCAGCGGGACCGTGCCGCTGTACAGGGACTTGCCGTCGCCGGTCGCCGTCTCGATGCTGTCCCAGGCGTCGATCTGGGCGCCGGTGCGGGCGTCCGTCAGCACCGTGCGGGCGACCGGGTTGCCGAGCGAGTCCTTGCCGACGGCTTCGGTGCGCCAGGCCAGCTTCGGGGTGCCGTGCAGGGCGTCGACGACCAGCCGCGGCTTGGCCTGCACCTGCTTCAGCGCGTCGCCGAGGTTCGCCGCCCGCAGCGCGTTCACCGCGAGGTCGGCGGCCTTCGGGGCGGAGACGTCCGGGACGACCGACGCCAGGGATATCCGGCTCCGGGTCGCCCGGTCGGCGCTGCGGTACGCGCCGTCCGACTTCAGGTGGACGACGAAGTCGCCGCCCAGGACGGGGAGCTGACGGTACGTACGGTCGTAACGGACGTGCTGGGTGCCGTTCCTGTCCACGATCACGTCGCGGACCGAGGTGCCCTCGGCGGACGTGAGGCCGAGGGCGGTGGCGTGCTGGACGAGTGCCTGGGCCGCGTTCGCGATCGCCGTGGTGCGGGTCGGTCTGGCGTCGGCGTGGGCGGCGGGGGAGAGCGCGGCGGCCAGCAGGGTCGCGGTGGTGGCGGCGACGCCGGCGGTGGCGAGGCGGGAAACTCGGGTGTTCCGGGTCCGGCTCATCGGTCTCCTTGGAGGTGCGCCTCGAAGGCGTCGGGGTGGCGCTGATGACGTCAGAGATTTAAGAGGCCATGACATGTCATGTCCATAGCGCCCCCATGGAGATGTGTGTGGAGGTGAAGGGGGTGCAGAATCCTTCCTGTGACCACCCGGAGCCCCCGCCGCCCCCGACACCTCCCGTTCTTCGTCTACGGCACGCTCCGCCCCGGCGAGGTCAACCACGACGCGTACCTGCGGGGCCGGACGGAGACCGAGGAGCCGGGCCGCCTCGACGGGGCGGTGCTCTACGACGGGCCGGGCTATCCCTACGCCGTGGAGGAGCGCGGACCGGCGGCCGTACACGGCGAACTGGTCACGGCGCGCCCCGAGGCGTACGACCGGCTCCTCCTGGAACTGGACGCGTTGGAGGAGTGCGTGCCCCAGGACCCGGCGAGCCTGTACGTGCGCGTCGCCCGGGACGTCGTACGGCTGCGGGACGGGGCCGCGGTCCGGGCCTGGGTGTACGTCGCCGGGCCCGTCGTGGCCGGGAGACTGCGCACCGGCGGACGGCGCATCGACGGCGGCGACTGGCTGGGCCACGGCTGACCGAGGGGGGCGACCGGGTGGGCCACGGCTGAGTGCGTGGTGGATGCGGCCGTGGCATCCGGTTGGCCGACCGGGGCGCCCTCGTGGCTGGTCGCGCGGTTCCTCCCGCAGCCTTCGGCCGGGGGACCCTCGGGCCCCTGGGGGCGCTGCCGGACCGCCGCGGATTTCGCCGGAGTCAGGGCTTCGCCGCGGCCAGGGCCGTCGCCACCCCCGGCTCCTTCCGCCCGAGGAACCGGGGGTTCGGCTCGAAGAGCGCGTCGAGGGCCGCCTTCCCCGCCGCGAAGACCTCCCGCGTGCCCCCGTAGTACCAGGTCACGTCGTGCTTGGCGTCGACCCCGACCCCGTACGACGTCACCCCCGCCGCCTCGCACAGCGCCACCGCGCGCCGGATGTGGAACCCCTGGCTGATCAGTACGGCCCGGTCCACACCGAAGATCTTCTTCGCGCGGACGCAGGAGTCCCAGGTGTCGAACCCGGCGTAGTCGCTGACGATGCGCCTGCCGGGCACGCCGTGCGCGGTCAGGTAGGTGCGCATCGCGTCCGGCTCGTCGTAGTCCTTGCGGCTGTTGTCGCCGGTGACGAGGACGACCTTGATGCGGCCCTCCTTGTACAGCGTCGCAGCCGCGTTCAGGCGGTTGGCGAGGTACGGCGACGGCTCGCCGTCCCACAGGCCCGCGCCGAAGACGACCGCGACGTCGGCGCGCGGCACGTCCGCCACCGTGCGCAGCCGGCCGGCCGTCGAGACGTACAGCCAGGTGGCAGGCAGCAGCGCCAGCACGCACCCGGCCATCACGCCCTGCACCAGGCGTCGCCGGCCGGCACGCGTCCGCGGCAGCCGCGGGCGGCGGATCCTCATACGCTCGTTCCCCCCTCGTGCTCCCCGTTCGCTCCGACCATGGAGGACGCAGCGCAGCGGGTTCCGGTTCGCTCACAGCCTGCGGGCGCGCGCCGTGAAGGGCCGGAAAAGACGCGTGACGGCCAGGCAACGGCCGTGCAACCTCGCCCGGCGAGGATCCTCGCATGACGGTGACCGACCTCTCCTCGCGCCCTGGCCCGCCCGCCCTGGTCCTGGTGGCCCACGGCAGCCGCGACCCGCGCGCGCTCAGCACCGTGCGGGCGCTCATGGACCGGGTGCGCGCACGGCGCCCCGGCCTGCCCGTGCACCTCGGTCACATCGAGCTGAACGAGCCGCTGCTCCCCGGCACCCTCGCCGCCCTCGGGCGCGCCGAGGCCGTCCTGGTCCCGCTCCTCCTCGGCCGCGGCCACCACGTCAAGCGGGACATCCCGGCGATGGCGGCCGCCGCCGGCGCCCGGACCCTGGTCGCCGCGCCCCTGGGCCCGCACCCCCTGCTGGCCGACACCCTGCACGCCCGCCTGCGGGAGGCGGGCTGGCGCCCGAGGCCCGCGAGCGCCGTCGTCCTGGCGGCGGCGGGTTCCCGCGACCCCGACGCCAGGGCCGACACCGACCGCATGGCCGGCCTCCTCGCCGCCCGTCTGCGCGTCCCGGTCCTCGCGGCCTACGCCTCCGCGGCCCTCCCGACCGTCCCGGAGGCGATCACCGCCCTGCGGGCGAGGGGCCGCCACCACATCGCCCTCGCCTCCTACTTCACCGCCCCGGGCCGCTTCGCCACGGAGTGCGCGGCACACGCCCCGTGGCTCGCCTCCGCCCCCCTGGGAGCGCACGAGGCGATGGCCGAGCTGGTCCTCCACCGCTACCAGCGGGCACGGGGAACGCCGGTGACCGCGGCCGCCTAGCGGTGCGTTCGCGGCCGCGGGTGCGTCGTGGTCGATCGCGCGGTTCCCCGCGTCCCTCTGGGCCGGCCCGGTGGGCCCGCCTTCCCGGGGGCGCGGGGAACCGCGCGACACGCCCATGCACCCGCGGCCGCGCACGCACCCCGACCCGGCAGCCGAGTAGGCACCCCACAACCCCCGTTTTGTCACCACCACCCCGTACTGTCGAACCATGGCAGTCCCCGCACCCTCTTCGGCCTACGACCCGGCGTCAGCCGACCGCTGGGCCCCCGAACCCGACAAACGCCCCGGCCGCACCGCCTTCCAGCGCGACCGCGCCCGCATCCTGCACTCGGCTGCCCTCCGCCGCCTCGCCGGCAAGACCCAGGTCGTCACCCCCGGCACCTCCGCCCAGGCGTGGGACGCCAGCCCCCGCACCCGCCTCACCCACTCCCTCGAATGCGCCCAGGTCGGCCGGGAGCTGGGCGCCGCCCTCGGCTGCGACCCCGACCTCGTGGAGGCCGCCTGCCTCTCCCACGACCTCGGCCACCCGCCCTTCGGCCACAACGGCGAACAGGCGCTGAACGAGTTCGCGGACGACTGCGGCGGCTTCGAGGGCAACGCCCAGTCCCTGCGGCTCCTCACCCGCATCGAGCCCAAGCGGTTCACCCCCGAGGGCTCCGTCGGCCTCAACCTCACCCGCGCGGCCCTGGACGCGGCCACCAAGTACCCGTGGCCGCGCGGCGCGCACCCCACCGCCCCGGCGTCCCCCAAGTTCGGGGTGTACGAGGACGACCGGCCGGTCTTCGACTGGGTCCGCAAGGAAGCCCCCGGCACCCGCACCTGCTTCGAGGCCCAGGTCATGGACTGGTCGGACGACGTCGCCTACTCGGTGCACGACGTCGAGGACGGCCTGCACGCCGGCCACCTCGACCCCAACTGCCTGCACGCGGAGCCGGAACGGCAGGAGGTCTTCGCGGTCGCCGTCGGCCTGTACGTGCCCGCGGGCACCGACCCCGCCGAACTCGCCGCCGCCCTCGACCGGCTCCAGGACGAGGAGTGGTGGCCGCACGGCTACGACGGCAGCGCGGTCGCCCAGGCCCGCCTCAAGGACGCCACCAGCCAGCTCATCGGCCGGTTCTGCCTGGCCGCGGAGGGCGCCACCCGCGAGGCGTACGGCGGCGGCCGGCTCACCCGGTACGGCGCGGAACTCGTCGTACCGCGCGAGGCCCGGATGGAGTGCGCGGTGCTCAAGGCCATCGCCCACCGGTACGTCATGCAGCGCGCCGAGCAGGAACGGCTCCGCGCCGACCAGCGGGTCGTCGTCGCCGAACTCGCCGAGGCGCTCACCGCGCGCGCACCCGACGGACTCGACCCGCAGTTCCGGGCGCTGTTCGACGCGGCCGGCGACGACCACGCCCGCAAGCGGGTGATCGTCGATCAGATCGCATCGCTCACCGACGCCTCCGCGCGGTCGCTGCACGCGCGGCTGACGGGACGTATGTGAACAGTTTGTGACTCTCCGCGACTCCCTCTGGCCTGATCGGGGCAAGATCGCGTCAGCGGGGGTCACACCCCCTTCCCGCAGCACGCCGCGTGCGGGAGGCTCACAGTGCGGCGCATGTGGGCGGCATATGTGGCGGCACCCTCACGAGGAGGCATCAAGTGGTCGACGCGGACCAGACATTCGTCATCGTCGGAGGCGGACTCGCCGGTGCGAAGGCGGCCGAGACGCTCCGAGCCGAGGGCTTCAGCGGCCGGGTGATACTGATCTGCGACGAACGCGACCACCCGTACGAGCGGCCCCCGCTGTCCAAGGGCTACCTGCTCGGCAAGGCCGAACGCGACAGCGTCTTCGTGCACGAGCCCGCCTGGTACGCGCAGCACGACGTCGAACTGCACCTGGGCCAGACCGTGGACCGCATCGACCGCGCCGCCAAGACCGTCCGGCTCGGCGACGACGGCACGCTGGTCCGCTACGACAAGCTGCTGCTCGCCACCGGAGCGGAGCCGCGCCGCCTCGACATCCCCGGCACCGACCTGGCCGGCGTCCACCACCTGCGCCGCCTCGCGCACGCCGAGCGCCTCAAGGGCGTCCTCGCCGCGCTCGGCCGCGACAACGGCCACCTCGTCATCGCGGGCGCCGGCTGGATCGGCCTCGAGGTCGCGGCGGCGGCCCGGACCTACGGCGCCGAGGTCACCGTCATCGAACACGGGCAGACCCCCCTGCACAGCGTCCTCGGACCCGAGCTGGGCAACGTCTTCGCCCAGCTGCACCAGGAGCACGGGGTCCGGTTCCGGTTCGGGGTACGGCTCACCGAGATCGTCGGCCAGGACGGCATGGTGCTCGCCGCGCGCACCGACGACGGCGAGGAGCACCCGGCGCACGACGTCCTCGCGGCGATCGGCGCGGCACCGCGGGTCGGACTGGCCGAGGCGGCCGGCCTGGAGCTGGCCGACCGGGCGCAGGGCGGCGGGATCGTCGTCGACGAGCGCCTGCGGACGTCCGACCCGGACATCTACGCGGCGGGCGACGTGGCCGCGTTCCCGCACCCGCTGTTCGGCACGAGGCTGCGCGTGGAGCACTGGGCCAACGCGCTGAACGGCGGCCCGGCCGCGGCCCGCTCGATGCTGGGGCGGGACGCCGTGTACGACCGGGTGCCCTACTTCTTCACCGACCAGTACGACCTGGGCATGGAGTACAGCGGGTGGGCGCCGCCCGGGTCGTACGACCAGGTGGTGATCCGCGGGGACGCGGGGAAGCGTGAGTTCATCGCGTTCTGGGTGAAGGAGGGGCGGGTGCTGGCCGGGATGAACGTGAACGTGTGGGATGTCACAGAGCCGATCCAGCGGCTGATCACCTCGCGGGCCGTGGTGGACACCGACGCGTTGGCGGATCCTCATGTGCCGTTGGAATCGCTCGCCTGAGGGGCTGCGGGGTTCTGCCGTCTCGCGGGTGCGGGTGGCGGGTGGTCGCCCGCGCAGCTCCCCGCACCCCTGAAGGGGCGCTCCGGCGCGCCGGAGTTGTCACAGCACCCCCGTAGAATCCATCCGTGGCTGGACGGATCAATGACGAGGATGTGAAGGCGGTACGGGACGCGGTCCCGATCGACGCCGTCGTGTCCGAGTACCTCCAGCTGCGCAACGCGGGCGGCGGGAACCTGAAGGGCCTGTGCCCGTTCCACGACGAGAAGTCGCCGTCCTTCCAGGTCAGCCCGAGCAAGGGACTCTTCCACTGCTTCGGCTGCCAGGAGGGCGGCGACACCCTCACCTTCGTTATGAAGGTCGACCACCTCTCCTTCTCGGAGGCGGTCGAGCGGCTGGCCGCCCGCGCCGGCATCACCCTGCGCTACGAGGAGGGCGGGTACAACCCCTCCCACCAGCGCGGTGAGCGCATCCGCCTGGTGGAGGCGCACAAGATCGCCGCCGCCTGGTACGCCGAGCAGCTCGCGACCAGTCCCGAGGCCGAGACCGGCCGCGTCTTCCTCGCCGAGCGCGGCTTCGACCAGGCCGCCGCCGTGCACTTCGGCGTCGGCTACAGCCCGCAGGGCTGGGACCACCTCACCCGCTACCTGCGCGGCCAGGGCTTCACCGACAAGGAGCTGGTGTCGTCCGGCCTGTCGCAGGAAGGGCGGCGCGGCCCCATCGACCGCTTCCGCGGCCGCCTGATGTGGCCCATCCGGGACATCGGCGGCGAGGTCGTCGGCTTCGGCGCCCGCAAGCTCTACGAGGCGGACAACGGCCCCAAGTACCTCAACACACCCGACACCGCGATCTACAGGAAGTCCCAGGTCCTGTACGGCATCGACCTCGCCAAGCAGCACATCGCGAAGGCCAGCCGCGCGGTCGTGGTCGAGGGCTACACCGACGTCATGGCCTGCCACCTGGCCGGCGTGACGACCGCGATCGCCACCTGCGGTACGGCCTTCGGCGGCGAGCACATCAAGATCCTGCGGCGCCTGCTGATGGACAACGGCTCGGCCCGCGTGATCTTCACCTTCGACGGCGACGCGGCCGGGCAGAAGGCGGCCCTGCGCGCCTTCGAGGACGACCAGAAGTTCGCCGCCGAGACGTACATCGCCATCGCCCCCGACGGCATGGACCCCTGCGAGCTGCGCCTGGCCAAGGGCGACGACGCGGTCGTCGACCTGACCGAACCCCGCACCCCGCTCTTCGAGTTCGCGCTCCGCCAGATCGTCGCCCGCTACGACCTGGACACCCCGGCGGGCCGCGCGGCCGCCCTGGACGAGGCGGCGCCGGTCGTCGCCCGGATCAAGAACAGCGGCGCGCAGCACGAGGTCGCCGTCCAGCTCGCCGGCATGCTCGGCATCCTCGACACCCAGTTCGTGGTGAAGCGGGTGGCCCAGCTGGCCCGCTGGGCCCGCGACAAGGGCGGGAGCGGCAGGGGAGCCGGATCGGCCCGCGGGCCGCAGCAGCCGTCGTACGACACGGCCGTCGCCCGCCCCGCCGTCTCCGGCCCCGCCCTGAACCTCCGCAACGCCGTCTTCGCCACCGAACGCGAGCTGCTGAAACTCGCCCTGCAGCGCCCCGAGCTGGTCTCCCCGGCCTTCGACGCGTACGGCATCGACGAGTTCACCGCCGAGCCCTACGCGGCCGTGCGCCGGACCATCATGGAGGCGGGCGGCGCCGAGTACGGCGCGCAGGATCCGCAGGAGTACCTGGTCCGGGTCCGTGAGGCGGCCGCCGATGACGGGGTCCGGGCGATGGTCACGGAGCTCGCCGTCGAGGCGATCATGCGCCGCACGGTCGACGAGAACTACGCGGGCGAACAACTCGTGACCGTCCGCCGCCGCGCCGTCGACCGCCGCATCCACGAGATCCAGATCACCCTCACCCGCCTTGCCAACGGCGGCGACCCCGCCCAACTCGCCGCCGTGCAGAACGAGTTGTGGGTGCTCCAGCAGTACGGGCAGGCGCTGCGCGAGCAGGGGCCGGCCGCTCTCTGAGCCCCGGCGGGCCGACGGGATAACCGCGCGGTCACGGACCGGACGCAAAAAGTCACCGCACGCCCCTCGTGGCGGCGATGTGTCTTACCCCACACTGGGGGCGGTGCCTGAGTCCTCGGAGCGCGGCCGGACCGACCCGGACGGGTCCCACACCCCCGCCGTTCCACTCATCGCGTACGGGACGGACAGCGGCGAGGCCGTCGTCTCCGCTCCCGAAGTACCGCTGCCGTACCCCCTGGCAGCGATCATCCTGGAGGTCGCCCCCGTGCAGACCCAGACCCTGACCCAGACGGACAGCAGCAGCACGCTCACGGACGAGCCGGAAGCCGATACCGGCGGCCGTGCCGGCGTGCCCCCGCAGAGCCGGGCCGTGCTGCATCCCGAGACCGAACCGGACGGCCCGCCGCCGGAGGAGCTCGCGGCCGACGCCCCCGACGCGGAGCCCGAGCCCGCCGAGCCGCGGGCCGCCGCCCGCGCCGACACCGGCGGCCCCTCCTCGGACCTGTTCCGCCAGTACCTGCGGGAGATCGGCCGCATCCCGCTGCTCACCGCCGCCGAGGAGGTCGAACTCGCCCGCCGCGTGGAGGCCGGCCTGTTCGCCGAGGAGAAGCTGGGCAGCACCCCCGACCTCGACAGCGAACTGGCGCTGGACCTGGACCGGCTGGTCGTCATGGGCCGCATGGCCAAGCGCCGCCTCATCGAGGCGAACCTGCGGCTGGTGGTGTCGGTCGCGAAACGGTACGTGGGCCGCGGCCTGACCATGCTCGACCTGGTGCAGGAGGGCAACCTCGGCCTGATCCGCGCCGTCGAGAAGTTCGACTACGCCCGCGGCTACAAGTTCTCGACGTACGCGACCTGGTGGATCCGCCAGGCCATGTCCCGCGCCCTGGCCGACCAGGCCCGCACCATCCGCGTCCCCGTGCACGTGGTGGAGCTGATCAACCGGGTCGTCCGCGTCCAGCGCCGGATGCTCCAGGAGCGGGGCTACGAGCCGACGGCCGACGAGGTCGCCGCGCACCTGGACCTGGCGCCGGAGCGGGTGGGGGAGGTGCTGCGGCTGGCGCAGGAGCCGGTGTCCCTGCACGCCCCCGTCGGCGAGGAGGACGACGTCGCCCTCGGCGACCTCATCGAGGACGGCGACGCGGCGAGCCCGGTCGAGTCGGCGGCGTTCCTGCTGCTGCGGGAGCACCTGGAGGCGGTGCTGTCCACGCTCGGGGAGCGGGAGCGGAAGGTGGTCCAGCTGCGGTACGGCCTGGCCGACGGCCGGCCACGCACGCTGGAGGAGATAGGGCGGATTTTCGGTGTGACGCGGGAGCGGATTCGCCAGATCGAGTCCAAGACCTTGAACAAGCTCCGGGACCACGCCTTTGCGGACCAGCTGAGGGGCTATCTGGACTGACGCCGGGGCGGGTGTGTGGGGGCTGGCCGCGCAGTTCCCCGCGCCCCTTACGGGGCGTTTCGCCCGCCGCTCGTTCCCGGCCGCCCTTCTCAGCCGCGGGCAGTCGTGCCGCTGGGGCGGCACGGGCGGGCGCTGGGGTCCCCCCGGCCGAAGGCCGGGGGAGGCACCCCGCGAGCGCGGGCAAGTGAGACCCCCTGCCCGCGCCCACAGCGTGCCGCATCCGCTCAGTCCACCTCGGCCACCGCCTGCGCGAACTGCGCCTTGTACAGCCGTGCGTACGCCCCGTCCGCCGCCAGCAGCTCGGCGTGCGCGCCCTGTTCCACGATCGAGCCGTTCTCCATCACGAGGATGGTGTCCGCGTCCCGGATCGTCGAGAGGCGGTGCGCGATCACGAACGACGTCCGCCCGTCCGCCAGTTTGGCCATCGCCTTCTGGATCAGGACCTCGGTACGGGTGTCGACCGACGACGTCGCCTCGTCGAGGACGAGGATCGTCGGGTCGGACAGGAACGCGCGCGCGATGGTGATGAGCTGCTTCTCACCGGCGCTGACGCCCGTGCCCTCGTCGTCGATGACCGTGTCGTAGCCGTCGGGGAGGGTACGGACGAACCGGTCCGCGTGGGCCGCCCGCGCCGCCTCCTCGATCTCGCCGCGGGTGACCTCGCGCGAGGCGCCGTACGCGATGTTGTCCGCGATGGAGCCGCCGAAGAGCCAGGTGTCCTGGAGCACCATGCCGATCCCGGCGCGGAGTTCGTCCCGGGACATGCGGCTGACGTCGACGCCGTCGAGGGTGATCCGGCCGCCGGAGACGTCGTAGAACCGCATCAGCAGATTGACGAGCGTCGTCTTGCCGGCGCCCGTCGGGCCGACGATCGCGACCGTGTGGCCCGGTTCCACCGTGAGGGAGAGGTCCTCGATGAGCGGCTTCTCCGGGTCGTACCGGAAGGAGACGTGCTCCAGGGCGACCCGGCCGCGCAGTTCGGCGGGGCGCTCGCCGGGGACCGGGTCGGCCTTCTGCTCCTCCGCGTCGAGGAGTTCGAAGATCCGCTCGGCGGAGGCGACACCGGACTGCACCAGGTTGGCCATGGAGGCGACCTGGGTCAGCGGCATCGAGAACTGCCGGGAGTACTGGATGAAGGCCTGCACGTCACCGATGGACAGCGCGCCGGACGCGACCCGCAGACCGCCGACGACCGCCACCAGCACGTAGTTCAGGTTCGACACGAACATCATCAGCGGCTGCATGATCCCGCTGTTGAACTGCGCCTTGAACCCGGCCTCGTACAGCGCCTCGTTCTGCTCGGCGAACTGCTGCGCCGACTCCTCCTGCCGGCCGAACACCTTCACCAGGGTGTGCCCGGTGTACATCTCCTCGACGTGGGCGTTCAGCTTGCCGGTGGAGCGCCACTGCTGCACGAAGTGCGGCTGCGAGCGCTTGCCGATGCGGGTGGCGACCAGGAAGGAGAGCGGCACGGTGACCAGGGCCACCAGCGCCAGGATCCAGGACACCCAGAACATCACCGCGAGCACGCCGATGATGGTGAGCAGCGAGTTGATGAGCTGGCCCATCGACTGCTGGAGGGTCTGGCCGATGTTGTCGATGTCGTTGGTGGCGCGGGAGAGCACCTCGCCGCGCTGCCGCTTGTCGAAGTAGGAGAGCGGCAGCCGGGACAGCTTCGCCTGGACGTCCTCGCGCAGCCGGTACATCGTGCGGTTGACGGACCGGTTGACGAGCCGGGTCGCCACCGCCATCAGCAGGCCGGCGACGACGTACGTGCAGAGCGCGAAGAGCAGGACGTCGCCGACCTGACCGAAGTCGATGCCCTTGCCCGGGGTGAAGTCGGTGCTCTTGAGCATGTCGGCGACCGTGTCCTGGCCGCGCGCGTGCATGCCCGCAAGGACCTGCTCCTTGGTGGTCCCGGCGGGCATCTGCTTGCCGATGACACCGGCGAAGACCAGGTCGGTGGCCCTGCCGAGGATCTTGGGGCCGATCACGTTGAGGGCGACGCTCGCGACCACGCAGAACAGCAGTACGTAGATCGTGAGCCGTTCGGGTTCGAACCGGGCGACGAGCCGTTTGCCCGAGTTCTTGAAGTCCATCGAGCGCTGGTCGGGGCCGCCCCCGGCCATCATGCGTCCCATGGGCCCGGCCATCAGGCAGCCTCCGCTTCCGTGAGCTGGGAGAGCACGATCTCCCGGTAGGTCTCGTTGCCGGCCATGAGTTCGTGGTGGCGGCCGGTGCCGACGACGCGTCCCTCGTCGAGGACGACGATCCGGTCGGCGTCTCTGATGGTCGCCACCCGCTGGGCGACGATGACGACGGTCGCCTCGGCCGTCTCCCGGGCGAGCGCGGCGCGCAGGGCGGCGTCGGTCGCGTAGTCCAGGGCGGAGAAGGAGTCGTCGAAGAGGTAGATCTCCGGGCGCTGCACGAGCGTGCGGGCGATGGCGAGGCGCTGGCGCTGGCCGCCGGAGACGTTGGTGCCGCCCTGGGCGATGGGCGCGTTCAGCCCGCCCTCCAGCCTCTCCACGAAGCCCTTGGCCTGCGCCACCTCCAGCGCGTGCCACAACTCCTCGTCGGTGGCGTCCGGGTTGCCGTAGCGGAGGTTGGTCGCCACGGTGCCGGCGAACAGGTACGGCTTCTGCGGGACCATGCCGACGGTCTGCGCGAGCAGCTTCGGGTCGAGGCCCGAGACGTCCTCGCCGTCCACGAGCACCTGGCCGTCGGTGGCGTCGAAGAGGCGCGCGACCAGCCCGAGCAGGGTGGACTTGCCGCTGCCGGTGGAGCCGATCACGGCGGTCACCTCGCCGGGCCGGGCGACCAGGTCGACGGCCTTGAGCACCGGCTCCTCGGCACCCGGGTAGCGGAACCCGGCGGCCCGGATCTCCAGATGGCCGTGCCGGCGCAGCTCGGTGACCGGCGCGAGCGGCGGGACGACGCTGGACTCGGTGTCCAGGACCTCCTCGATGCGCTCGGCGCAGACCTCCGCGCGCGGCACCATCATGAACATGAAGGTGGCCATCATCACGGACATCACGATCTGCATGAGATAGGCGAGGAACGCCGTCAGGTCACCGATCGCCATGCCGCCGCTGTCGATGCGGTGCGCACCGAACCAGACCACGGCGATCGACGAGACGTTCACCGTCGTCATGACGATCGGGAACATCAGCGCCAGCATGTTGCCGGTGGCCAGCTGCATCTGGGTCAGGTCCTTGTTGGCCTTCCCGAACCGGCCCTGCTCGTACTCGTCGCGGACGAACGCGCGGATCACCCGGTTGCCGGTGATCTGCTCGCGCAGCACCCGGTTCACCGTGTCCAGCCGCACCTGCATGGCCCGGAACAGCGGCCGCAGCCGCCGCACGATCAGCGTCACGCTGATCCCCAGCAGGGGTACGACGGCGACCAGCACCCCGGACAGCGGGACATCCAGGCCGAGGGCGAGCACGATGCCGCCGACACACATGATGGGCGCCGACGCCATCAGGGTGAACGACATCAGGACCAGCATCTGGACCTGCTGTACGTCATTGGTCGTACGGGTGATGAGCGAGGGCGCCCCGAAGTGACCCACCTCACGTGCGGAGAAGGACTGCACCCGGTCGAAGACGGCGGCACGTACGTCCCGGCCGAGCGCGGACGCGGTCCTGGCGCCGTAGTAGACGGCACCGACGTTGCACACCACCTGAGCGAGCGAGATGCCGATCATCAGGGCGCCGAAGGACAGGATGTAATCCGTGTCACCCTTCACGACGCCGTTGTCGATGATGTGGGCGTTGAGCGTGGGCAGGTAGAGAGTGGCGCAGGTCTGCAGGAACTGCAGCAGCACCAGGATGGAGATGGGTTTCCTGTAGGGCCTGAGATAGGTCCGCAGAAGTCGTATGAGCACGCTACGTCTCTCGGAGTCGGCGGTGGGGTGGGCAGGGTCACCTGCCCGGAGGGCGGGGTGTTTGCCCTAGGCCCCTATCGTCCGACACTCCACCCGCGTTACCTCAACCGATTAACCCGACAGCGGACGGACACGGCCGTACGCGGACGCGCGTTTCGCGGGGTTTACGACCGGAACGCCCCCGGATGGGTCTGCTCCCGTACCGAGATGAACTGCTGCCGCACCGCCTGCCCGACGGCCAGTTCGTCCCCGGGTTCCAGGACCTGCGCCGCCGCGCCCTGCCACACCGGCGGTGTGCGCGGGTCCAGCGTCCCCTGCGAGACGCCGAGCGCCCAGGCCGCCTGCCGCGCGGCCCCGATCGCCGCGTAGTCCGCGGGCTGCGGTACGACGACCTGCGCGCCGAACAGCATCGGCGCCGCCGCCTGCACGGCCGGCAGTTCGGCGGCCTGCCCCAGCAGGAAGACCCGCCGCACCTCGGCACCCCGGCCACGGAGCACGTCCAGCGCGTCGGCGAGCCCGCACAGCATGCCCTCGAAGGCGGCCCGCGCGAGGTGCTCCGCCTTCATCGACTCCCGGCGCAGCCCGGCCAGCGTCCCGGCGGTGTGCGGCAGGTTCGGCGTCCGCTCGCCCTCCAGGTACGGCAGCATGACCAGCCCGTGCGAGCCGGGCGTGGACTTCATCGCCAGGTCGGACAGGGCCTCCAGATCGGTCAGCCCGAGCAGTTCGGCGGTGCCGCGCAGGGCCCGTACGGCGTTGAGGGTGGTGACCACCGGCAGGTGCATGCCGGTCGCGTCGGCGAGCGAGGTGATCATCCCGGAGGTGTCGGCGAGCGCCTCGGTGTGCACGGCCATCACGGAACCCGAGGCGCCGAGCGACACCACGGCGTCCCCGAACCCGAGTCCCAGTCCGAAGGCGGCGGCCATGGTCTCGCCGGTCCCCGCGGAGATCAGCAGCCCCTCCGGGGTGGTCCCGGCCGCGTCGGACGGGCCGATCACCTCGGGCAGCATCGCCTGGTGTCCCAGGGCGAGTTCGACGAGGTCGGGCCGGTAGCCGCCGGTGGCCGCCGACCAGTACCCGGTCCCGGAGGCCCCGCCGCGATCGGTGGTCCGCCGGACCGGCCGCCCGAGCAACTGCCACACCAGCCAGTCGTGGGCCTGCAGCAGCACGGCGGTCCGCCGGGCGTTCTCCGGCTCGGTCCTGGCCAGCCAGCGCAGCTTGGTGACGGGCTGCGCGGCCTGCGGCACGCACCCCACCGCCTGCGCCCAGGCCTCCCGGCCGCCCAGCGCGTCGACGAGATCGGCGGCCGCGACCTGGGCGCGCTTGTCGCCGCCGACGATCGCGGGGCGGACGGTGTTGCCCTGGGCGTCCAGCGGGACCAGCGCGTTCTGCTGCGCGGACACGCCGATGGCCTGCACACCCTCCAGGAGCCCGCCGCCGGCGGCCTCGCCGAGGGAGAGCAGCCAGGCCTGCGGGTCCACGTCACTGGGGCGCGCCGCGCCGTCCGGCGTGTCGACCGGGTGCGGTGCGTATCCCTGGCGGAGCACCGCACCCGTGTCCGTGTCGCAGACCACGATGCGAGTGAAATCGGGTGAGCTGTCCAACCCGGCGACTATCCCCATGACCGAAATTCTGCCGCACGCGCCGCTGTGGTTCGGCCGACGGGCGCCGTTCGGGTGGGGGGCGCGTTCCGGGCGCGGGTGCGTCCGGGCTGGTCGCGCGGTTCCCCGCGCCCCTGGGGGGTGCGGCCGGGCGGCTGAAAGTGGAGCTACGTGTTGCTGGTGCCCCAGTCGTCCGCCGCTGCTCCGTTGGTGTTGCGTTCGCGCAGGGAGCGGACGCGGGACGCGACCGAGTCGGGCATGCGGTCGCCGACCTTCTCGCTCACCGAGTGGATGGCCTTGCCGGCGTAGACGCGGCCCTGCTGGGCGGCGGTCTCCGCGGTGTTGCGGACGGCCGGGTTCTGGGCGACCTGGCGGGCGGACTTCTTCAGCTGTTCGTAGCGCTCTCGTCCGGCCCGCGTGCCGAGCACGTAACCGAGAGCGAGCCCGACGGCGAACGTGAGCTTGTAGCGCATGGCGGTGCCACCCTTCCGACGTGGGGGAGTACCGATTGGCGGAGCACCCCCCTGCTTGCGCTAATGTATGTGTCGCAGCGAGCGGGCGCTTCCTGGCGAATACCCAGGCAGGTACGTTCGATGCAACGAGGCATTCCTCCGTAGCTCAATTGGCAGAGCAGCCGGCTGTTAACCGGCAGGTTACTGGTTCGAGTCCAGTCGGGGGAGCTCGGTCCTCCGTAGCTCAATTGGCAGAGCAGCCGGCTGTTAACCGGCAGGTTACTGGTTCGAGTCCAGTCGGGGGAGCATGCTGAACGAGGACCCCTGGTGGGGTCCTTTTTCATGCCCGCGGGAACCGCTGGGCCTGCACCGATGTCCTGAAGGTCGTGACTGTCCGCGGAAGCCGACCAGCCGAAGCAGGAGATCGTATGAGCGGCTATGCTGCGGCAGACGGCGCGCACACTTGTACGCGACACGCCGCTATGGGGCGGTAGCTCAGCCGGTTAGAGCAGCGGACTCATAATCCGTCGGCCGTGGGTTCGAGTCCCACCCGCCCCACCATGCAGGTCTCTGACCTGTGGAAACGTCTTATCTGGCGTGCGGATGCAGGACTTGGGCCGCGGGGCCGAATCCGCTGCTCGTGAGTTCAACTGCGTGGCAGTCGGTGCGCGTTGGGATCGCGCGGTGTCGCCCGGTGACCCCTGGGCGTCGGGAGAGGGCCCAGGCCGCAGCGGACGGACCGCCGGGCGGCCGGGCCGGCCGGAAGCGCGGTGCCCGTCGGCGCCGCGCGAGCTTTACTCCCTGAGGTCGATGGTGCGGACCGGCTGCCCTGTCGTGCGGGCGGTCGATGGTGCGGACCGGCTGCCCTGTCGTGCGGGCGGTCGATGGTGCGGACCGGCTGCCCTGTCGTGCGGGCGATGGCTTCGAGGTCGCGGTCGTCGTGGAGCAGAGTGAGTCCCGCTTCTTCCGCGGCTGCGGCCACTGAACGACCGGAGGCCGACAGCACCCGTCCCCCACTGTCGCCCCGGCTCGACCATCCGAAGCGAAACGGGGGAGGTCAATGCGTGGAATCGCCATCAGAGGGTCAGTACGAACCGCTCGTGCACCTGACCGCCTTCGAGCAGACGGTGCGCCTCGTCGGCGTCTTGCATGCGCATGGTTCTGTACTCCCGCAGCCTGAGCCGCCCCTGCGCCAACATGGCCATGGTGTCCTTCAACGCGTGAGGAGCCCGCTTGGGACTGGGATGTGACAGCGTGACACCGAAGTCCGCCGCAGCGGGATCGGACAAGGTGATCACCCAGTCGGCGGCTCCGGTCAGCGCGATCGCGTCCGCCAGCATTCCCTTGCCAGAGGCGTCGAACGCGAAGCCGACAGCCCCGACACGCCTGACCGCGTCTACCAGCTTCGCGCCGTAGCGTACGGGCGTGGCACCCAGGGACGTGACCAGTGCGTCGTCCCGCTCGCCTACGGCACTCACCACTTTGATGCCCTGAGCGACAGCCAACTGGGTTGCGATCAAGCCGACGGCCCCGCCACCACCGAGCACCAGCAGTGTGTCGCCCGTCTTCACCGCCAGCTGTCGCAGAACCCCCGCTGCCGCCTCCGCCGAGGCGGGCAGAGAGGCTGCGGCCGCCCACGGGACGGAAGGTGGCTTCGCGACCCACATCGAGGCAACCGCGTATTCAGCGTATCCACCAAGGTCGAAAAGCAGTGCCGACACTTCTTCGCCGATCTGCGTTCCGTTCACTCCGGGCCCGACTGCGTCGACAGTGCCGGCTACCTCGAAGCCGAGTACGGCGTTCCGCCGTAGCGAAAAGGCCTTGAGTCGGCCCGACCGCAGGGCGAGGTCGGTCGGGCCGACGCCCGCGGCTTTCACCTTCACCCTGATCTGCCCCTCGCCCGGCTGGGGAAGCGGGACATCAGTCCATAGCAGGACGTCAGGGCCGCCGAAGTCGGTCAGCGTGATCGCTTTTGGCATGTTTCCTCCGTCGGGAAGTCCATGTTTCCGTGTAACGCCGTTGAGAGCTGGTGGGGCGGCATCGGTGTGCACAGGCCTGTGCAAGCCCTCCGTTCACGCTCCGTCCCGAACTCCGCTTGCGAGGGCGGGCCGGCGCCCGGGATCCGCCTTCGGCACGCCGGCTGCCGTGGACTCTGTCGAGTAGGCAGGAGCACAAATGCGCGCTTGCACCTATGCGGGATGCGCGACGGGCAGAAGGCCGAGCTCCAGGAGGCTTTCGGCGGTGGCCACGACGGCTTCGTCGCTGCTGCGGGGGTTCCAGTCGAGGACGGTACGGGCCTTGTCGTTGCTGACGTGGCGGACCCTGCCGAGGTTGGACAGCACACCCTGCAGTGCCGGGTCGGCCTCGGCGGCCTTGCGCACCGTCTCGTCCGGAAGCTCGGTGGTCGGGACGGCACTGGCCGCGTCGCCGAGCCGGTCGCGGATGGCGAGTGCGATCTGGTGCAGGGAGACGGCGTCGCCGGCGGCGGCGATGAAGCGTTCACCGGCTGCCCTGGGGTCGGTCATGGCCTTGAGGTGCAGGTCGGCGGCGTCCCGGACATCGACGACGGCGAAGTACAGGCGGGGTACGCCCGGCATGGCGCCGCTGAACAGGCCGGTGATCATGTCGATCGAGGAGGAGTGGTCGGTGCCGACGACGGGGCCGAAGATGCCGACCGGGGCGACGGTGGCGAGCTGGAGGCCGTTGCCCTCGCGCTCGACGAAGTCCCAGGCGGCCCGTTCGGCCAGCGCCTTGGACCTGATGTAGGCGGGGAGGCCGCTGTCCAGGTCGGTCCAGTCGTTCTCGGTGAAGGGCCGTTCGGTGGCGGCCCTGCCGTAGCCGACGGCGGCGAACGAGGAGGTGGCCACCACGCGTTCGACGCCTGCGTCGCGGGCGGCACGCAGCACGCGCAGCGTGCCTTCTCGGGCCGGGACGATCAGGTCGTCCTCGTGGTCGGGCTCGCCGCCTGGGAAGGGGGAGGCGATGTGCAGGACGTAGCGGCAGTCTGCCACCGCCTCGGCCCACCCTCCATCCGCGGTGAGGTCCGCCTCCACGAAAGTGAGCCGGTCACCCGCGTGCACGCCCATGGACTCCACGTCCCTGCGAACCTGCGCCTCGCGGCTGAGGGTCCGCACCGTGGTGCGGACCTGGTAGCCCTTACCGAGCGCCTGGGCGATGACACGGCCGCCCAGGAATCCGGAGCCTCCAGTGACCAGGACGGTACCGGTCGAAGTGCTGCTCATGGCCAAGTTCCTCTGCCTTCTCGTCCTCGTACTGGCTGGCCGAGGGGATGCCGGCCGGATGAGGAGTGGGTCATCTGCGGCTAGCTGGTCAGCGCCGGCAACAGCAGGGCGTCCATGACCGCGATGAGCTGGTCGGCGTCCGCCTCGGTGCCGGTGAAGAGCTTCTCCACGAAGACGCTGCCCATCAGGAACATCTCGGAGTGCGCCAGAGCCGGATTGTCGGGACGGATCGTTCCGCGCTCGACGTGCCGGGCCAGGATCGTGCGCAGCGCGTCGAGGTAGGGGGCGAACAGGACATCCCTCAGGGCCTGGGCGAGGGCGGGGTCGGACACGACCGCCTGCCAGATTCCCAGCCTCGGGGCGCCCTCCGGGGGTGGCGCCGGCATCATACGGGCCAGCGCCACCAGGTCGTCGCGGAGGCTACCGGCGTCGATGTGCGGCAGGGGCGGATACTTGCGCGCCATCATCGCCGTGATCACGAGCTTGGGCTTGTTCTCCCATTGCCGGTACAGCGTGGCCGTGCTCGCTTTCGTCCGTCTGGCCACCTCGTCCACGGTCGCCTGCTCGTAGCCGACCTCGGCGACCAGGTCGAAGGTGACGTCGAGGATCTCGCGCTCGCGCTCCTCCGTCAGCCGCTTGCGCCGGTTGGATGCCGGTGCCTGCTTGCTCATCAGTGATTCCCGTCGTCCAAGTCGCCGGTCCATGACCGTCCGTCTGGACAGCAGGGACCGAAAACGTGTTTTCGACAATACGTTTTCGATAAGTGGTTATCAAGCCTGCCGCGAAGGGGCGTCGGCACGGCGGTATCGACGCCGCCCGGGAGGGCCGGGTGGCCGGCGGAAGCCTGACCGCGCCGCGTCGTCCGCCGAGGAGCCGGATACGGGGTGCGCACGACCCCGCGAGGTCCCGCCAGGCGAGCTTCGGGTACGAAGAGCGGGGTCAACGACGGCGACTTCGTCTCGGCCGGCGCCGACCAGGACCCGCTCGCGGGCAACCACGTCACCGGCGCCGACTTCAGCTACGCGGCGAAGCCGGCGCGGCGCCGCCTGCGCGGGCTGCCCGCGTTCGTCGTGACCAAGGACGGCGAACACGTCTTCCTGCCCGGCGTCAACGGCCTGCACTACCTGGCCGACGGCCGCCGAGTCACGTCTGGGCGGCCCGGCCGGGCTTCTGCGTGCGGGCCTTCACCGTAGGGGGGGTCGCCGCGGGTGCGCTGTTGCATCGTCGGTGTGCGCTGCGGGCGTTGGCGGGGTCGAGGAGGTCGCCCGCCCTTCGACGGGGGCTGCTCGTGGTCGAGGGTGAGGCGAGGGGGCGGCGGCCGTCGGCGTTGGCGGGGATGTTGTGGCCGCGGATCCAGCATGGGAGGCCGAGGGCTTTCTGCGCGGCGGCCGGGCGGCGGCAGGGGCGCCCGTTGCGGGGGTTGTCGACGGGCGCCACCTCCTTACGGCTGTGCGGTCTCCAGGCCCTTCAGGGTGTTGTCGACCTGCTCGCTGATGACTTCGGTGGCGAGTTTCTGCACGGTCTTGTCGTCGAGGCCGTCGCAGGCGGTGGGTCGGTCGGCGGGTGTGGCCTTGTCGCCTTGGGCGGCCGCCTTCTTGAAGTCCTTGACCATGGCGGCTTTGCAGGCGGCTGGGTCGGCCTCGGCGTCGGTGCCGCTGCTGCAGGCGGTGAGGGCGGCGGTGAGGGCGAGCAGTGCGGCGCAGGCGGCTGTGCGGGTGTTCATGGGTCCCCCTTGAGGGGGCATCATGCGCAGCGCCAGGGTGGCTGTGTGGTCGTTGTGGCGATGCTGTGACGCTGAACGCCGCCCGGCCTCTCCCGCACGGCTCACCGCTGCCCCTTCGCTCCAGGGCGGCGGCCGGCACGACGAAGCCCCGGCCGGGAGGCAAGTTCTACTGATCCCCGCAACACCCTGGAGTTCAGGGAGCTGCGGGGATCGTGGATTTCGAGGTGTTGAAGGCGAGGTTCTTCGAGGCGCTGGACCGGGAGGGCGGCTCGAATGAGAACACGAACGGCCTGCTTCGGCAGTACTTCCCCAAGGGCACCGACCTGTCCGCGCACAGTCCCGCAGACCTTGAACACGTCGCCCAGCAGCTCAACGGTCGGCCACGCAAGACGCTCGGCTGGAGAACCCCAGCCGAGCGTCTGCGTGATCTACTGATGGCCGCATAAGCCATCAGGTGTTGCGGGGATCCCGAGAATCCGCCGGATGGCCGGGGCGCGCGGTGTGCACTGATCAGCTGGGACTCGATAGGTCGAGCCAGATCTTTCGGAGCTTCTTGCCCGACGTCTCTACGTACAACGCGTGCTTCGTGGTTGCGCTGTTCTTGCTGGCGTGTTCGACGAAGGCCCTAAGGTCGTCGATCGTCAGGTCCCTACCGTTGCCGTTGAGGATGTGCTGATGCTCTGGCATGGGCACAGCATGCGGTGATGTTCGGCCCGCTGTCACTAGTGCGTGGAGCGCGGTGAAGCCCCGGCGGTGTGTGATCGGCCGGGGGAGCAGAATGGGTTGGCTCATGGGCGGTCTCGGCGTCGTCGGGGATCTGTACATGATCTGGGATGCGACGCGGTCGTGGCAGTGGGGCTGTGACGGATGGCTTGTCTCCTGTGGCCCGCTGCCGATGGCATGAGTGTGAAGAGGCCGAGGAAAGAGCTATGGCGAAAGAGCGAGTGACGGTGTGCCTCCCCCCGTGCGACCCGGGGGACGTCGGCCGGGCCATCACCGCGGCGATGGCGCCGTTCGACTACAACCGTGATGCCGGAGTCGGTGATCCGGACGTCGAGACCTGGTGGGACTACTGGCAGATCGACGGCGGGGGCATCGAGTTCCTGGTCGTCCCGGGGCACGAGGACGACCCGCGCCTCATCCGGGGGGCCGAAACCCTGTCCGGAGAGCCGCGCAGTGTTCCGCCGGGGCTGTGCGACGGCGGCCCGCGAGCACTGCTGGACCTCGAAACGCCGCGGGCGCGGGCGGCCGCCGAGGCACGCAGGGTCTTCGAGGCGTGGCTGGGCTTTGCCAAGGCCTACCCGCCCGTCCGCTCGGCGGGTGAATTCTGGGCCCGGCACTTTGCCGACCCCGAGAACTACCCGCGCGCCCGGGCACTGGAGGACTTCCGCACGCAGCCGGCCATCGCGGCCCTCTTGGACAACCCGGAACTGGAGGACCTCGTGGGCGACGACCCGGTCGCCAACCTGGGCGACGACCTCGACGCCCTGGTGCGCCACGCCAGGGACGACGCCCTGCCCTCGAACGCCCTGCTGACCCTGGACGGACGCTGGCTGGACGTCGCGAACGCCGAGCGGCGCCGCTACTTCACCGACTACCTCGACGCCCTTCCGGGCGACGCGTACGCCGTGCGCGTGCTGTACCACGGCTGAGGTGTGCGTCCGCGAGTCGGCCAGGTAGGGGGAGTGTCTCTGCACGCTGTCCGGCGGTGCTCCGGACGGTCACCGTGGCTTCGGGGTACAGGAGATGTCAATGCCGAGTATATGTTGCCACTATTTGCCTCTATGTCAGGCCGGTCCTAGCGTGGTGCACACCCGCGCAGCCACTCGTCACGCTGGGCGGACGCCGGCTGGCGCGGGCTCACGGCATTTTGCGGGTGAAGGATTCGAACGGCCGCCTTCTGCGCTCCGTACGTCGCCAGTGGTGGAGTTCATCGGCGCCGACCAGTTCACGAGCTGGGGCGAGGGCAACCCGCTCAAGCGCAACGCCACGCCCGAGGAACTCGCCGAGGTCATCGCGTTCGTGGCCAGCGAGCGCGCGAGCTTCGTCACCGGCCAGGTGCGCCTTCGGCTACTTGCCGTCGCTGCCGACCGGGCAGGGGGGCGAGAGGCGGTTGACCGTCAGCAGCCCGCTTCGTCGTGGGCGCTCGATTCGCGCTGCGCGGTCCGGGCGACGCGTGCGAGCAGGGTGCGTAGCTGTGCGGCGTCGTCGGCGTCGAGATCGGCGAGGAGGCGTCCTTCGGCGGCGGCGAGGCTGTGCCGTACCTGGGCGAGGCGGGCGCGTCCGGTGTCGGTGATGAGGACTTGGCGGGCGCGGCGGTCGCGGGGGTCGGGCCTGCGGGTGACCAGCTCGTGTGCTTCGAGGTCGTCGAGCAGGTAGGTCATCACGGTGCGGTCCAGGCTGACCTTCTTGGCCAGGGAGAGCTGCGAGGGCGGCTCCCCGCCGGCGAGGGCGACCAGGACGAGGTAGGCGCGCGCGCCCCCGGGCAGATCGGCGACGGACTCGGTGGCCACACGGCGAAACGCCGAGGAGACCATGCGGATCGCCCAGCCCAGATCGGTGTCCAGTGCCGGGTCCGCGGGCTCGCCGCTCTGTTTCTCCTTCTCGGACATGGAAGCGCTCACCCGCGCAGTCTACATGATGCGCTCTGCCACAGATGTTCTTGTGAACAGAACATCTGTCACGCATAGTGGTTCCGTTCCCGGTGGCCGGCGTGCGACCCGCGCCGGCCACCACGACCACCAACCACCGCAGGGAAGTTGACGATGAGCACCAGCACCCGCAGCACCGCTTTGCAGGGCCGCACCGCGCTCGTGACGGGAGCGACGTCGGGGATCGGCAAGGCCGTCGCGCAGAGCCTCGCCCGCCAGGGCGCCGAGGTCGTGTTGCACGGCCGGGACCTGGCCCGGGGGGAGGCGCTGGTCAAGGAGATCGAAGCCGAGGGCGGCAGCGCCCGTTTCGTCGCCGCGGACCTCGCCGACGCCGCTGACACGCTGCGCCTGGCGTCCGCGGCGGGAGCGGTGGACATCCTGGTGAGCAACGCGGGTCTGTACGAGTTCGCCCCGACGGCCACGACGGACGCCGCGAGCTTCGACCGGCACATCGCGGTCAACACCCGCGCTCCCTTCCTTCTGGTGGGTGCGCTGGCGCCGGGCATGGCCGAGCGGGGGCACGGCTCCATCGTGATCGTCGGCTCCAGCGCGGCCCGACAGCCCGCTCCGATCGGGGCCGCCTACGGTGCCTCCAAGGCCGCTGCGGAGACCCTGACCCGCTACTGGGCCACCGAGTTCGGTCCGGCCGGGGTGCGGGTCAACGCCGTCTCCCCTGGCCCCGTACACACCGAGGGCACCGAGGCGATGCTCGGGGAGCACGTCGCCGTCCTGGACACCACCAACGCGCGCGGACGTGCGGGTCAGCCCGGCGAGATCGCCGAGATCGTCTCGTTCCTGGCCGGCCCGGCCAGTTCCTACGTCAACGGTGCCGTCCTGTTCGCCGACGGCGGCGAGCGCAGCGCCCTCCCCGCCTGAGGCGGCACACCGTGGACATGTGCGCCATCGGTGCCACCGGGTTCGGCGGCGGCCACCTCGCCCGGCACCTGGCCGCCCCGGGCCACGCTGCAGCCCGGCCGGACAGCCCGTACCGGGTGGGCGCCGCCCGCCGGTTCGCGCCGGACACCGGCGAGCGGTCGCTGGGGTGTTGTGGCGGCCGCCGACACGTGCGCGGCGACGGCCGCCGTCACCCGCCTGACCCGGCTCGGCTCAGGATCGGAGATCCGTCTCGTCGACGTCGAACCTGCGCACCTCATTGCGTATCCGCGGGCCCCATGCGGTGAGGAGCGCCGTGATCTCCGGTGTGGCCACGTGCCGGTCGAGAGCCTCCTGGGACGTCCACTGCTCCAGCACCGTGACGGCTCCGGTCGCCGCGTCCTCCACGCAGAACGACATCAGCACGTTCCCCGGGTTCGCCGCGGCGAGCGGGTACGACGTCGCCCGTGCCTCGGCGACGAACGTCTCGACCTCCTCGACGGGAACGAAGACCCGGCCGGCGATGACGACGGTCGTCCGGAGGTCTTCCTGGGGCTTGTTCAGCGCGTTCATGGTTCTTCCTCGTCCTTCGTGTCCGGTCAGGCGGCGTACTGGTAGGCGGGGTAGGACTGTGAGATCAGGTAGCCGTTCGCCCTGTGCGGGTCGACGCCGTCGGAGCCGGCGTCGACGGCGCGCCGGGCGGCCTCGGCATAGCAGCGGGCCTGTTCGGGCACCTCGCCATCACCACCCGGTTGGGCAGCTCCAGACCGCCCAGGCGGTGGCGGTCGAACAGCGTGGTCCTGCCCGTCATGCCACATCTCCTTCGTACGGGTCGAAGGCCCGGGAACGGCGGGCCCGACGAGTACGCTAGAACCTGACATCGATGTGAGGGGCAAGTCCTGGGGCGGGGGCACCGCCGGGAGGATGAGATGCGGATCGGCGAACTCGCGGCGCGGACCGGGGTGAGTGTCCGTTCGCTGCGCTACTACGAGGAGCAGGGACTGCTCACCAGTACCCGCAGCGCCGGCGGGCAACGGCACTACACGGAAGGCGACATCGAGCGGGTCGTCTTCATTCAGCGGCTGTACGTGGCCGGGCTGTCCAGCCGCACCATCCTGGAACTGATGCCGTGCCGGGACGCGCCCAGCGACGAGAACTCCGACATGGCACTGGAACGTATGGCCAAGGAGCGCGACCGGCTTTCCGCCCACATCGTGGAGCTGCTCGGCACTCGTGACTCCCTCGACGGTCTGATCGCCGCGGCCCAGGCCCATCGCGACACCCGCAGGACCGCGGCATGAGGTCGCCCGCTTCGAGGCCACGGGTCAAGCGTGTGACCAGTGCCGGATCAAGACCGCAGAGGTTCCGGGTCCCGCACGCCACTTCGTGAGTGCGCCGGTCTGTGAGGGGTGGGCTGTCCGGCCGCGCGAGGTGCGCGTGGCGAGTTCGAGCAGGCCGCGGCGGCGCATGACGCCGAGAAGCGGCGGACCGGCGGCCGGGCGGCCGGGCGGTCGGGTCGGTCGGAAGCCCGGTGCCGCTCGGCACCGCGCGAGCTCTACTGTCTGAGGTCGATCGTGCGGACCGGCTGCCCTGTCGTGCGGGCGATGGTTTCGAAGTCGCGGTCGTAGTGGAGGAGGGTGAGTCCGGCTTCCTCGGCCGCGGCGGCCACGAGGAGATCGACGGGGCCCGCGCTGCGGTGTTCTCCCTTGGCGGTCAGTTGTCCCTGGACGATGCGTGAGCGGCGATAGACGCCGTCGAGCATGGGGCACCAGGCGTAGTGGGCGTCGAGGGCCGCTCGGTGAGGTCGCAGATCGCGACGAGGCCGGCGGCGATCCTGTCGTCCCATTCCACGGTGTTCTGACGGAGCAGGACACGGGCGAGGGCGGAGGTGTCGATGAGGTGGTCGGCGACGGTCACCCGTCCGCTCCGGTACCGTGGTCGTCGGTTGCCGAGTCCGCGCCCCTGGGGCGGTACGCGCGCTTGTCCAGCAGCAGATCCATGTCGAGGGCGCCGTCCGCCGCCGGTTCGCGGGCTTCTTCAAGAGCGCGCAGCCGCCGGTAGCGGGCCGTGACCTCCCGCAGAGCGGTGTTGATCGTGTCGCGCTTGGTGGTGGTGCCGAGTTCTTCGGCTGCTTCTTCGTGGTGGTTGCGGAGTGGTGGGCGGACACCGTCCCTCAACGGCTCCGGTGCAGGGGATGGCGGGCCCTCGGCAGGACGGTGCGCCCCGCCGTACGCGGCCGGGGCGCACCGGACGGGTCAGCGGACCGGCAGCACGGCGGTGTGCTCCTCGCGCACGGCCTTGAGGGAGCGGGGGTCGAGACCGAGGAGGCTCAGGATCGTCGGCGCGATCTGTTTGGTCTGCACGTCCGCCGAGTCGCGCACGCCGTCCGGGACGGAGGCGCCGGACACGACGAGGGGGACGTCGAGGTCGTCGGAGTGGCCGCCGCCGTGCTCGGCGATCTTCTTGGTGCCGCCGGTGTAGACGACGCCGTACTGCGCGACCCCGAAGAGGTCGGGGACCCGGGCGTCGCCGGCCTTGACGTGGAAGTGGTCGGCCGCGGCCCGGCCTGCGTAGACCTTGCTGAGCCCGCTGCGGGTGTAGGCCTTGGGCACGGCGTTGATGTCGGTGCCGGTGCCGCTCTGCGCGAGCAGGTACTTCTCGGCGAAGGCGGTGGCGGCCGCGGAGCGGTCGGAGAGCCACAGCAGCATGGCGTCGTCGTCCACCGCGTGCGTCACCAGGTCGGCGGCGCCGGGGTGCAGCTTCTTCCAGGCGGCGTCGAGGCCGTCCAGCAGCGGGCCGTCGTCGACGCGGGTGAGCGCGGCGGGGTCGGTGGGCGACTGGCCGTGCTTGGCGGAGAGGATGACGGTGGTGCTGCCGGACAGGTGCCGCTTGCGGATCTCGGCGGTCAGGGCGCCGATCTCCGTGTTGACGAAGTCCAGGTTCTTCACCAGCAGCGGGCCCGGGACGTTCTTGGCGCTGTAGCCGCCGGTGAGACCGTCCGAGGCGGGCAGCTTCTGCGCGGTGGAGACGGACTGGAAGTTGAGGCCGAAGACCGCCGGGGTGCCGACCTTGTGAGACCGGCTGTGGTCGTAGCCGTCGATCTCGTTGAGGACGGCCCGCACCTTGTAGCCGTCGTACTGTTCGGTGGCCTTGTTGTCCTTGGTCCAGTCGTCGCCGGTGGCGTAGCCGAGGGCGTCGCTGTTGATCTCCGGGGTGAACAGGTCCTGTACGCCGGTGCCCGAGGGGCCGTTGAGGATCTCGTAGGCGGCGTGCTTGTCGGACCAGGCGGTGCGCAGACCTGCCTGGCGGGCCACCTCGAAGACCGTGTTCACCTTGAGGTACGAGTGCGGGTAGACCGGCTTGCAGGTCTTCGGGTCGACGGGCAGCTTCGACGCGTCGATCAGGGTCTCCGGGTGGCCGGTCATCGACAGGATGCTGTCCGGCAGGCCCGTGAGGCCCTGACCGGCGTCGATGGAGGCCTGGTTCTTGTCCAGGTCCTCGGTGAGGTCCACCTCGGCCCCGGGCTTGACGCCCTTGCAGCCGGTGGTTCCGGCCGGGAGAAGCGCGGCGTTGTAGGTGTCGTCGTAGTAGACGCCGGTGGTGCCAGGGCTGCCGCCGGTCGCCTGGGCGACCATGCCGGGGAAGGAGTCGGACGGCGTGGTGGTCCTGGCGTGGGTGTACTCCACGCCGCCGCCGACCAGCCGGGCCAGTGCGGACTTCGGGTGTCCGGCGACGTACCAGGCCAGGTCCGACTGGTGCAGGCCGTCGACGGAGATCAGCAGGACATGCCTGGTGGCGGCCCGGTGGGGGGAGGCGGCGAACGCGGAGGGCTGGGCGGCGGTCACGCCGGCCAGGACTCCGGTGGCGGCTAGGACGGCCGCGGATCTGACGTGACGTCTGGACATCTGGTGTCTCCCGGGTGTTCGGGGCGTGCTGCGAGTGCCGGGCTCATCAGAGTCGCGCTTTGTGTACCGGAACCGGCGCAGCCGTGAACAGCCCCGGAATGGGCGGTCGGGGCTTCACCAAGCAGGTCTGGTTTTCCCCAAGAAGGAGGGCGTGCGCTACCTCGGGCGGGCCGGATGACCGGAGCCGACAGGTCGCGGGCCGGGTGCGGAGAGTCCAGGGCGCGGTGCCGCGCGGCTGCGCGCGGTCGACGTTCGTGCCGCTCCGGACCGCCGATCCGGCGGCCGTGGGTTCGAGTCCCGCCCGCGGCGGCAGGCGGGGACCTCGTCGGGAATCCCGTCTGCGGACGTCGTTCCACGTCTTGAGCCAGGTGCGGGGACCGTCGGAAGGGCTCGGAAGGCGCGTCCCGTACGGTCGTCAGAGCCGCCGCAGTCCGGCCAGCACCCTCTCCATCAGTGCCTGGGTCGGGACGTCGCCGGCGGCGGTGGCCGTCTCGTGGACGGTGATCATCCCGCGGTCCGCCAGGTCGCCGAGGAGGACCTTGGCCACTCCCAGCGGCACCGCCACGAGCGCCGCCACCTCGGCCACCGACCGCGGTTCCCGGCACAGGTCGAGCACCGCGCGGTCCCACTGCGCGGCAGCGCCCTGGACGCCCTCCGGACCGGCGGCGGTGACCAGGGTCTCGACCTCGAAGTGGTGGTGAGAGCTGGTCCGGCCGCCCGTCCACACGTAGGCGCGGACGAAGGCCGCCGCCTTTCCCGGCTCCGCGCTCTCCGGGTCCTCCGTGGCCTGCAGGTGGCCCGTCCGTGCGTCCGGCTCGTTCGGTGCGTCCGGTGCGTCCGGTGCGTCCGGCGCGTCCGTCTCGGCGGCAGGCGGCGGGGTGGCCTCGTCGTCGTCCCGCGCCGTCGCCTGCCGCCGCGTGTCACCGGTGCCGGAGGTCTTCCGCCTGCGTCGTCCGGTCCCGAAACTGAACGCGTTGAGCACGTCGGCGAAGGTCTGCTCGTCCTCCGCGTCCTGGTCTCTTCGAGGGCCGGGCGGTCCTTCACCGGTGCTCATGGTCTCCTCGTCCGGGCTAGCGGGCCGCGGCCTGCTGGAACTGCTGCAACTCGGTGCGCAGTTCCGGGGTCAGCAGCTCGCCGACCTGGTCGACGAGCACGGTCATCTCGTAGGCGATCTGACCGATCTCGCAGTCCGGAGCGGCCAGGGCGACCAGACAGGACCCGTCCCGGACGGTCATCAGCAGCATGTTGCCGTGCTCCATCTGGACCACGGTGCGCAGCGCCTTCCCCGTGTCCAGGCAGTCGGCGGCGCCCTGGATGAGGCTGACGGCACCCGCCGCGACGGTGGAGAGCTGCTCGGCACGGTCGCCCGGCAGCTGGTCCGACGCGGTGAGCAGCAGTCCGTCGGCCGAGATCACCACGGCGTGCGCCACATGGGGAACGCGTTGCGTGAAGTTGGTGACCAGCCATCCGAACTGGCTCACCTCCGGGGACTGGGGTGAGGTCATGGCTTTTTCCTGCCCGTTTCCGATGAGTTGTGCGTCTGGTCCGGCTGCGTCCGACGGATGCCCGACTGGTAGCTGCTGAGGAAGCTCTGGGCGCGGCCGGCCTTCGTGCCCGCGGTGCCCGCCGTGCCCGCGGCCGTCCCGTCCCCGGCGGCGGACCGCTCGGGGCCGGCCGGCGCGGACCGGGTGCGCGGAACCCTTCTGGGCAACCCGGCCTGCGTGACGCCGGCCGCCGGCCGCTCGGGCTCCTGCGCGTCGCGCCCGGCCGCCGGTGGCGCGGGTGCGGGTTCCGTCGTCGTGGTCACGGCGAACCACGACGGGGTCGCGGCCGGTTCTCGGGGCGCGCCGTCGTCGTCCGCCGGGGCGGGCCCTGTCGCGGCCGGGGCGGGCGCTGTCGTCGTCGCGGCGGCGGCGGACGGCCGTCGCGGCGGGTGTGACGCCGTGTCACCGGGTTCCCTGCGGCCGCCACGCCTCCGGATCGGCAGCGCGCCGGCGGGGGGTTCGGACGTGGTGTCCGGCTGGTCCGGGCGGGTCGTCGGCGCCTGCGCCGTGACCAGCTTCGCCGGTACCCGTACCCGTGCCCGCAGTCCCTTGACGCCCGGCTGCGCACTCAGGCTGACGGTGATGCCGTGCCGGGCGGCCAGGCGGCCGACCACGAGCAGGCCGAGTTGCCGGGACGCGGGCGTGTCCGCGGCGGTGCCCGTCGCCACGCGCCGGTTGGACCTGGCGAGCTCGCCGGCGCTCATCCCGATTCCCTCGTCCTGGATCTCGATCAGCAGCGAGCCGTCGTGCTCGCGGGCGCCGCCGACGACCACCTGGGTGTGCGGCGGGGAGAACGTGGTGGCGTTGTCGAGCAGTTCGGCTACCAGCCGCCCCAGGTCACCGGCCGCGTACCCGATCACGTCGGCCGGCGGGCCGGGCCGGACGAGCACGCGCCGGTAGTGCTCGATCTCGGAGACCGCGCCCCTCAGCACGGTGTCCACCGCCGCACTCCGGGAGGAGCGCACCAGGGTGCCGCCGCACAGGATCATCATGTTCTCGTTGTTGCGCCGCATCCGCGTCGCGAGGTGGTCGAGCGTGAAAAGGCTGGCCAGTTGCTCCGGGTCCTCCTCGTGCCGTTCGAGCTGCTCCATCAGCCGCAGCAGCCGGTCCACCAGGCTCTGGCTGCGCCGGGAGAGGTTGACCAGGGTGTCCCTGAGGTCACCGCGCAGCGCGGCCTGCTCCGCCGCCAGCCGCACCGCCTCGGCGTGCACCGTGTCGAAGGCTCTGGCGAGCTGGCCGAACTCCTCCGTGGTGTGCACCGGCACGGCGTCGACGACGGTGTCGGCCTTCCGCCCCTCCCGCATGTTCTCGACCGCGGCGGGCAGCCGGTGCTCCGCCACGTCGAGTGCGGTCGAGCGCAGGACGGTCAGCGACCGCAGCAGGTGCCGGCCGATCCCGAGACCTATGGCAAGTGCGAGCAGCAGCACCGCGAAGAGGATGACGGACGCCAGACCCGCCTGGTCGCTCGTTTGGTCCTGCATCCCGGCCGACGTGGTCCGCATGGTGCGCAGGAAGCCGTCCGCCGCCTTGTCGACGAGAGCGCCGGTGGTCTCCGAGTCGCGGTTCCAGCGGTCGACCGGGACGCGCAGCGACGTGGTGGCGTTCTCCTGCGCCGCCGGCTCCGATAGCGCGGCCAGCGCGTCGCTCACCACGTGCGCGCGCCTGCTGACGGCCGGTCCGGTGACCGTCCGCCGGTAGCCGCTGAGCTCCGCGGGGGTGGCCACGGCCCGGAAGGCGGCGAGGCTGTCCCGCAGGCGCAGATCGGCCTCCTGCAGCGCCTTGAGGAGCGCCGGGGCCGCAGGACGGCTCCGGCCGGCGGCCAGCAGCAGGATCGCGTGTTCCAGGTGGATCTGCTCCTCGGCCTCCTCCAGGCCGTACAACGCGGTTGCCGATCTGGTGAGTTCGGGGCTGATGAACCCGCTGCCGAGTGCCCGGTCCAGATCGAGCAGTCCCGTGATGATCGTGCCGTAGTCGCCGAGCGCGGTCCAGGGACCGATGCCGTCCGACGCCACCTGCGCGCGCAGGGCGGGCAGGCGGGCCAGCAGGCCGACGGCGTCCCCGTAACGATTCGCCGCGACGCCCGTGAGGGAGACGCTCCGCCGCTCCGTGCGGGCGACGGCGGTCCGGGCGCTGTCGACGCTCCGCGTCTGCTGCCGCAGGCCGGCGGGATCGTCGACGGCGCCGGCGGTGTCGGCGCTCAGCAGTTCGACGGACATCGTGCGTTCCATCTGCAGGGCCTGCAGCAGCGTCCGCAGCTGACCGCGCATCCTGACCAGGCGTTGCAGGTCCGCGTAGGAGTTGGCGCGGGTGACGTCGTCATGGATCTGCACGACCCCCAGGCCGACGGCGAGCAGGGCGGGTACGAGCAGCACCGCCGTCAGTTTCACGAGAAGCCGCCAGTTCCGCCACTGCACGAGCGAAGCCCACAGTGACGGTCGTACTGGAGGCGTGGTCGTATGCCCGGCCGCGGTCACGATATGAACTCCGTGCTCGAAACAGCTTGCTTGCAGGGACGCGGTGGAACCGAGGTGAGCTTAGGGCAGCGGAGCAAACGGCAACAATGCCGTGCCCCGGCCGCGCCGCCGGCGCATCAAACCGTTACTCACACGTTCTCCGGATTTCGTGGGCCGGTCGGTGACGCCGTGCGGTTGCGGGGCGCTTCGGCAACTCCTGGGCAAAAAGAAGATCAAACGGCCTTCGGCTCGCGACTTCCCGGCGCAGGGAACTTCTCGTGGCGTCGAATGGGTGAACGATTCTCGGGGGTGCGCCGGGACACCCGTGTGGGTATCGCTGCTCAACGCCGGGCCGTTGGGTGTTGGTTGACGGTACGCGGTATCTCACTACACTCTCCACCGCCCGGGGGCCACGGTCCGCTGCTTCCCTCGCTCGTCGCAGGAGAGCGTCCGTGTGCCCTCCTGCCCGCATCCCAGGAACGAGGAACGTGACCAGACCGGTAGGGGCGCCCGCCGCCGAAGTGTCCGAGCGGCCTGCCGGGCGGGAGTTCACCGGGCTCCGTCAGGAGGGCGAGCCCGATTACTCCGCGATTCAGCAGAGCGAGGAGTTCGCCCGGCTGCGCAGACGGATTCGGTTGTTCGTCTTCCCGATGAGTGCGCTCTTCTTCTGCTGGTACCTGACGTTCGCTCTGCTGTCGGCATATGCCCACGGGTTCATGAGTCACAAAGTGACGGGCGAAATCAACATGGGCACCGTTCTCGGCCTGATGCAGTTCGCGTCCACCGTCGCGATCGTCCTGACGTACCGGCATTTCGCCGCGAAGAAGCTCGATCCGCAGGTCGACAGGATCCAGGAGCTGGCAGGGGGCGACAAGGAATGACACAGCAGATCGCCGCCGGCCCGACCGGCAGCCCCGCACTCAATCTGAGCGTCTTCCTGGTATTCGTCGCCATCACTCTGTTCATCGTCTACAGGGTCACCAACAGAAACCAGACGGCATCCGACTACTACGCGGCGGGCAGCGCCTTCACCGGTGCGCAGAACGGCATCGCGATGTCCGGGGACTTCCTCTCCGCCGCCTCCTTCCTGGGAATCTCCGGGGCGATCGCCGTCCATGGTTACGACGGGTTCCTCTACTCCGTCGGATGGCTCGTCGCCTGGCTGGTCGCCCTGCTGCTCATCGGGGAACGACTGCGCAACACCGGGCGGTTCACCATGGGCGACGTGATGGCCTTCCGTATGAGGCAGCGTCCGGTGCGGGCCGCGGCGGCCAACGCGACCCTGGTGATCACGTTCTTCTACATGCTCGCCCAGATGGCCGGTGCCGGCGGGCTGGTCGCCCTGCTGCTGGACGTGCACACCAGGGGCGGACAGGCACTCCTGATCAGCGGCGTGGGCGTCGTCATGCTCCTCTACGTGCTGGTGGGCGGGATGAAGGGCACGACCTGGGTGCAGATCATCAAGGCCGGCCTGCTCCTGGTCTGTGTGACCTTCATCAGCGTCTTCATCATCGGCAAGTTCGGATTCAGCTTCTCGGCGCTCCTGGAACAGGCAACCCACAACAGCCCGTTGGGCGAACGGCTGCTGGAGCCGGGCAGTCTGTACGGCCACAACGCGACGAGCCGGCTCGACTTCGTCTCGCTGGCCCTGTCGCTGGTGCTGGGCATCTCCAGCCTGCCGCACGTGCTGATGCGCTTCTACACCGTGCCCGACGCCAAGGAGGCACGCAGGTCGGTGGTGTGGTGCTCCTGGTCGATGTTCACGTTCTACCTGGGCATCCTGGTGGTCGGTTACGGCGCCACCGCCCTGGTCGGTTCCGACGCGATCGTGCACGCCCCGGGCGGGGAGAACTCCGCGGCGCCCCTGCTCGCCTTCCATATCGGCGGGGTCGTGCTCCTGGGCGTCGTCTCGGCGGTGGCCTTCGCGACGATCCTGGCGGTGGTGGCCGGTCTGACCCTGGCCGCCTCGGCCTCGTTCGCCCACGACGTCTACGCCAACGTGATACGGCGCGGTAGCGCAGATCCCCGGTCCGAGATCCGGGTGGCCCGCCTGACGGCGGTCGTGGTCGGTCTGCTGGCCATCGTCGGCGGCATCGTGGCCGACGGCCAGAACGTCGCCTTCCTCGTGTCGCTGGCCCTGGCGCTCGCCGCGTCCGCCAATCTGCCGACGATGCTCTACACGCTGTACTGGAAACGCTTCAACACCTCGGGGACGCTGTGGAGCATCTACGGCGGGCTGGTGTCCTGCCTGGTGCTCATCGTCCTCTCGCCGGCCGTCTCCGGTACGCCCACGTCGATCGTCAAGAGCGTCGACTTCCACTGCTTCCCGCTTATGAATCCCGGCGTCGTGTCGATTCCGCTCTCCTTCGTGTGCGGATATCTCGGCACCGTGTTGAGCAGACGTCCCGCGGATCCGGACAAGCAGGCGGAGATGGAAGTCCGGGCGCTGACCGGGATCGGCGCCCGGCGGTAGCCGACCGCGGCGGGACCGGCGCGTGCTGTGCCTGCCGGAGGTCCGCCGCGCTGTCCTCGGGCCGCCCGTCCGTGGGCGGCCGGCGCGTCACACCACCTTGCCGGGTGCCCCTGCCCTTCCCTTGTGCCCGCGGTGGCCGTTGTGGCCCTCGTGGCCGTCCCTCCCGTCGATTCCGTCTCTCCCGGGGCGGCCTGGCCTGCCGTTCTTGCCCGGCGGTCCGGAGGGGCCGCGCGGGCCGGGGGGACCGGAGGGGCCCGGCGGGCCCGAGGGGCCGGGGCCGGCGTAGTAGCTCTGGAGGTCGACGTTCTGCGTCCACATGTCGTCGATCTGCATCTGATGGACGACGAGTGCGGCCGACTGCGCGACGAGCGCGGTGCCCAGAGCGGCGCCCAGCACCAGAGGGCGCCACGGTCTGCGCAGCAGTTCCCTTACGTTTCTCACAAGGTCTCTCACGCTGTGTGACGAGCGAAAAGTGCGGATGGCAAGGAGCCGGAGACGGCGGTCCTTCTCGTGGGACGACGCGGGCGGCGTCCGGCTCTGCGCCGGGGCGCTGTGGAGGACTGGGCCCGGGACCCCGTCCTCGGGGGTCCGACTCGCGTTCACCGGGTCTCGGTCGGCCGTGGAGTGGCTACGGCGTTCTGCCCGTCCCTGCCGTCCTTGCCGTCCTTGCCGTCCTTCCCCTGCCTCCCGTCAAGTCCGTTCGTGCCGTTCTGCCCGTCCTTTGCCGTCCCTGCCGGGCGGACCGACGGGGCCGGACGGACCTTCGGGGCCGGGCGGGCCCGACGGACCGACCTCGACCTGGTGTCCCTGCAGATCCATGTGCTGCGCCCGGAGAGAGTCGATCTCCGAGTCCTGGACGATGAGAGCGGCCGACTGTACGACGAGCGCGGTGATCAGCGCCGCGCGGAGAACAAAGGGGCGCTGCGATCGCAGCATTTCGTTTACGCTTCTCACTTCGTTCCTCACGCTGTGTGACGGCGAAAGTGTAGAGGCAGAGATGTCGAGGAAAGCGGAACTTCGCGTGTGGTGTCTTTGCCGACGACATGGACGGACGAACGTCAGGGCCGTCTCGGCGCCTTCCAGCCGGCAGCTGTCGCGCGGTGCTTGGTATGACGGTTAAAAGAGACCGGAGGAAAGGGCCATGACGAAAGGGCCGTGACCAAAGGGCGATGACGAAAGGGCGATGACGAAAGAGCGAGAGGTGGTGTGCGTCCCGCCGTGCGCCCCGGCGGATGTCGTCCGGGCCGTCGGTGCGGCGACGGCGCCGTTCGACCACAACCGTGATGTCGGAGCCGCGATCCGGACGTCGAGACCTGGTGGGACCACTGGCAGATCGACGGAGGGTGTACCGGGCCGTCCGCCGGCGGTATTGACCGGCTACTCCTCGGGCTCCCAGGCGATCAGCTGCTCGAACACCTGCTGGTCGCCCTCGATGTTCAGGTCGCTCGGCGTGAGGCGGCCCCAGACGAAGAGGAGCAACTGCTCGGCCGTGTCCGTGGCCGAAGCGGAGGCGGGTGCGGCGTCGTCCGTGAGGGGCGCGGGCCAGGCGCCGGTGCCGCCCAGCGTGAGTCGATCAGTCGCAGCAGGGCGGAATACTCAAGACTCTCTGTCACATCGCCTACCTACCAGCCCAGTTCGGCCGGCCGCTCCCTATTTTTTCCGGCGGATCCGCTCTCGATGATCGAGCGATGACCGCGCGCGGTTCGTCCGGCGCGGCTTGACAAAGCGGGACGCCGTTCCGGATAGTAATCGGGACAGTGTTCCGTTTCGCTTGGCTGCGACCGGACGCAGAAGGGAACCGCTCGTCATGAGTGCATCCACCGACACCGCCGGCGCCGACCGAGGCGCCGTCGTCTCCGGCCCGCCCGCTCCCGTCCTCTCGTACAGCCCGGTGACTCTGCCCGTGCCCGGACGGCCCGTGGACCTGGAGGTCCGTGTCTCCGTGCCCGTGACCGGGACCGGCCTGCCCGTCGTCCTGCTCTCCCACGGGCACGGCGGCTCCAACAACCTCTCCTCGCTGAACGGGTACGCGCCCCTCGCCAACCTCTGGGCGGCCGCCGGTTTCGCCGTCGTCCAGCCCACCCACCTCAGCTCGCGGACCCTGGCCCGGCGGCTCGCCGACGCCCCCGGGGCCCCCTTCTTCTGGCGCTCGCGCGCCGAGGACATGAGCCGCGTCCTCGACCGGCTCGACGAGATCGCGCACACCGTGCCGCAGCTCACCGGGCGCCTCGACCACGACCGGATCGCGGTCGCCGGCCACTCCCTCGGCGGCCACACCGCGAGCCTGCTGCTGGGCGCCCGGACCACCGACCCCGGCACCGGGGCGGAAGTGGACCTGCGGGACCCCCGGATCAAGACGGGCGTGCTGCTCGCCGCACCCGGCAGGGGCGGCGACGTCCTCAACGGGTGGATGGCCGACAGAGTGCCGTTCTTCCACGGCACCGACTTCTCCACGATGACCGCCCCCACCCTGGTCGTCGCCGGCGACAAGGACGACTCCCCGCACTTCACGGACATCGGCCCCGGCTGGCACGCCGACCCCTTCCACCTAGCCCCCGCCCCCAAGACCCTGTTCACCGTGTTCGGCGCCGAGCACCTGCTCGGCGGCATATCGGGATACGACGCCGGCGAAACCACCGACGAGAACCCCGAGCGCGTCGCCGCCCTCGGCCACCTCACCGCGGCCTACCTGCGCACCCAGCTCCAGTCCGACCCTTACGCCTGGCAGAAGGCGTGCGAGGCGCTGACGACCGGAACCGCCCCGGTGGGACGGGTCGAGTGCAAGTAGGCCGCCAGGGGGGAAGGTGAGGCCAGTTTGTTTGATGGATTGTCAAATAACGTGTGAGAAAAGGTCGTTGGCGATCGCGTCAGGGCAACGGAACAACGTACGCGTTCCAATTCCGCGGTGTAGCTTCTACCCGTCAGTAGACGCTTGAGCAACGGGGGACGCGTGGTTGCCTCTCCGCATACCGAGAAATTCGCCGCCCGTCTTCGGATGCTGAAGGACCGCAGCGGCCGAGGATACGACCGCCTCGGCAAAGAGGCGGGTGTCAGCGGTTCCAGTCTGCACCGGTACTGCTCCGGCCTCAGCGTCCCGGTGGACTACCGCGTGGTGCACGCCTTCGCCAAGGTGTGCGGCGCCGACGCGGAGGAACTCCGCGAACTCCACCGGCTGTGGGCGCTGGCGGACACCGACCGGGACGCGCCGGCGCCCGCGGCTGCCGTACCGGAGGATGCGGCCGTACCGGAGGACGCCGCCGTACCGGAGGATGCTGCCCTGCCGGAGGACGTCACCCCGCCGGAGATCGGGCGGAGGCGGCGGTTCCGGGTGCCCGACAAGCTGTCCCCGCGGGCCGCGGTCCTGGCCGCCGTGGTCGTGGTGGTGCTGGTGGCCGGCTTCATGTGGCTGCCCGGCAGCGCTCCCGACGGTGCCGCGTCGGCGTCCGGTGACAGGGTGCTGGACTCCCCGGCCTGCAAGACCGTGAGCATGGGGCAGCACGACGCCTGCGTGCGCGAGGTGCAGACCCTGCTGGCCCGGGCGAAGGGCAAGCTCGCCGTCGACGGCGACTTCGGGCCGGAGACCCTGCGCAGGGTGACCGCGTTCCAGGTGCTGGCGGGGCTGCCGGCCACCAACGTGGTCGACGACGCCACCAAGAGGGCTCTCTACGCGCAGCGGGTGAGGATGACGACCTGGTCGGGGGCCAGGGTGGCGCAGCGGATCCGCGAGGTGTTCACCGAGGATCCCGGCACCGCCGTGGCCGTCGCCCGCTGCGCGTCGTTCCTCGACCCGCTGTACGTGCTGCCCAACACCAACGGCAGCCGCAACTGGGGTGTGTTCCAGATCTCCGACGCCCGGCTGCGGGACCTCGACGGCACCCCGTTGCGGGCGTTCGACCCGGACTGGAACATCAGGGCGGCCCACCGGCTGTGGAGCGTCCGGCACGACTTCCACGACTGGCCCTCCTGCGAGGCGGCGCTCAAGACCACGCCGGTGAGCACACCGAAACAGTGAAGCCCGGAGCTCCGGGTACCGAAGCGGCGGTACCCGGAGCTCCGCTCCCCCGGGAGCGGCGTCAGACGGTGCCGTCCTCCCACCACCAGTCACGGCCGAGGTCGGCCCTGCTGTCCACGTGCTGGTGGTCGACGGTGTATGTCTCGAGGCCGGAGAACCCGCAGGTCTCCGCCTTCTGGTAGACGGTCTTGGTGGCCACCCCGGGCACGTCCAGGTCGGCGGCCGTCCCGTACAGGTGCATGCTGTCGCTCGCCCCGCCGATCTCGGCGTTGTGCGCGATGCTGCGGAAGCCGGAGTTGACGGTGATCGGCTTGTCGCCGAGCTTCTTGCGCAGCGCCTCCAGCTTGTACATGCAGCGGCGGACGTTCTCCTTCACCTGGGAGGCGCTCAGCTTGCCGCCGTTGAAGGTGCCGTCCGACTGGTTCACGAACTCGCTCCAGTTGAAGTGGAGCGTGGAGCCGTCCGACTGCTCCAGCGAATTGAGCTTCGCCTGGGTGTTGGGGCCGACCTCGGCGTCGACGCTGAGACCGTACGCCGCCTGGAACCGGCGTACGGCGGCGGCCGTGCCGGAGCCGAAGTCCCCGTCGATGCTCACCCGGCTGTGGCCGGCGCTGTCCGCCGCCCAGCCCGCGATCCGGATCTGCAGTTCGGTCACGTCGGCGCCGGTGGCGCCCTGGGTCAGCGTGCGCGACCAGGAATAGGCCTGCGCGGTGCCCGAGAACAGCAGCTGGCCGAAGGCTATGCCGGCGCCGGCGGCCAGCGTGCCGCGCAGCATGGTGCGGCGGTCCAGGGGACGGGAGGAGAAGGTCATGGTCGTCCTTTCGAGCGTGCGAGGAGGTCAGTAGGCGATCTGGAACGTCACGTTCTGCGCGTCGATGTCGTAGGCGTGCACGCGCAGGACGAAGTGGGTGCCGTCCTTGACGTCGGTGGCGACGGTTCCCCACTCGGTACCGTGCGTGGTGTACGCGTCGTCGTTGTTGCACTTGGTGGTGTGGTCGACGAACACCACGCACGCGTCCAGGTACACGCCCGGCTCGTCCGTGATGAGCCGCAGGTTGATGTCGTTGCACCGCGAGGACGTGGTGTAGGTGCCGTACTCCTTGGCGGCCGCCTGGTAGTGGTACGTCAGGGTCTTCGCGCCGCCGTAGCAACTGGTGGCGGTGGCCGAGGCGATGGCGGCGGTCGAGGTCTGCGCCGAGGCGGGCACGGCGCCCACGCCCAGCAGGGCGGCCGCGGCGCACAGGGCGGAGGCGAGCGTTCTGTTGCGGATCATGGTGGTCTCCCTACGGCCGGCGGGTCAGAAGGCGATCTGCATGACGGCGTCGTCGCCCTCCAGGGGCACGCCGTTGGGGACGGTGAACTTGGTGCCGTCGAGCACGTCGGTGGCGATGGTCGTCCAGCTGCGGCCGACCTTGGTCCAGCGGTTGCAGGTACCGGTCTTCGCGAACTTGACGCAGGCGTTCACGTAGTCCGCGGTTCCGCCGGTGACCCGCATGTTGATGTCGGTGCAGCGGCTGGTGGTCCAGTAGGGGCCGAAGTCGAGGACGTCCCCGTAGCGCACCGTCACCGCCCCGCCGTAGCAGGTCGTCGCGGCCGCGGCGACGACGGACGCCGTCGCGGTGCCGGTCCGGTTGGCCAGCCGGTCCAGGTCGGCCTGGGTGCCGTTGAACACGTCGGCGGTCGCCGGGGCCTTGATGCCCGGGAACAGCGCGGCGTCGGTGTACTGCCACATCGCCCAGGTCGTCGAGCCGTTCGGCAGCGGCGGCTGGGTGATCGACTGGCGGTAGTCCGCGAGTTGCAGCGGATACCGGGCGAAGGCGGTGGTCGAACCGAGGCAGTCGTCCAGGAAGGACTTCTGCGTGTAGATGACCGGGGTACGGCCGAAGGCGGCCTCCACCTTGTCGAGCCAGGCCTTGGCGTCGGCCACCGTGCCGTAGGTGGGACAGCGTCCGGTGCCGTCGTCCATGCGCTCCAGGTCGAACACCGGCGGCAGGTCGCCCGCGCGCTGCCCGGTGTAGCCGGTCGCCCGCACGGCGGCGATGAACCGGTCGGCCTGCGCGCCGCCCGTGTCGGCCGCGGTGCCCGTGTAGAAGTGGTAGGGCGCGACGGCGAGTCCCGCCGCCCTGGCCGCCGGCAGGTCGGTGGCGAGGTACTCGTCGGTGACGTTCAGGCCGCGGGTGGCCTTGATCGTCGCGAACTCGACGCCCGAGGCCCGTACGGCCTTCCAGTCGATCGGCGCGCCGCCCGGGTGCTGGTACTTGGCCGTGTCCAGGCCGTCGACCGGGTAGCCGGCGGGGCGCGGTGGTGTGCAGTACGTGTTACGGCCGGACCAGTCGGCCAGCTTCGCCCAGGTGTTGGGGCCCACGACGCCGTCGGCACTGAGGCCCGCGCAGTGCTGCAGCTCGACGACGCGGCCCTCGGTGCCGCCCCCGAAGTCGCCGTCGATCGTCAGCGGCGGGTAGTGGAACGGCTCCATGGCCAGGTTGAGCCGGCACTGCAGCTCCTTGACCTCGACACCGTTCGCGCCCTTGCGCAGGGTCGGACGCGTGTCGGTGTGACCGCACACGGCCGCCTGCGCCGTGGCCGAGGTGCCCTGGGTGGGGCAGGTGTGCGGTGCGGCGGCCCAGGTGTTGAGCGCCGCCCAGGTCTGCGGGCCGAGCACGCCGTCCGCGCTCAGCCCGGCGCACGCCTGGAACTCCTTGACCCGCGTCTCCGTCGCCGGGCCGAACGAGCCGTCCGCCGCGATCGGCGTGTACCGGCTGGGTTTCGTCGCGAGGTCGAGTTCGCACTGCGCCTCGACCGTCGGGTCCCCCGTCGATCCCTGCCGCAGCGTGGGCTGTTCGCCGGTGTGCCCGCAGACCGCGACCGCGGTGGCGGCGGCCGTGGCCGTGGTGGCGGTCGCGGTCTGGGCCGCGTGCACCGCCGTGGGTCCGTACAGGGGCAGGACCGCTGCCACGGCGAGGGTCAGACCCCGCAGTAGCGTCCTCCGTCCCATCTGTGTTCCCCCTCATGTGAGTTGGCCGGGAGCCCCCGGCCCGGCCATGCTGGCAGCGGCCGTCCCGCGGGCCGGAGCCCCTCGCCCCGGTTCGGGACGCCGGGACGGTGACACGCCGGTGACCTGCGGGGACGGACGGCCGCTGGGACGGCCTTGGGACACGGGCGGCACAGGGGGAGGACGCGCGGGGCGCAGCGGGACGGCGTGACGGCTCCGGCCGTCGGTCCCGCGGGGTTCAGCCCGATGGCGGGGCGGTTCAGCGACCCGCTCCCCGATGCTCCGGCCGCCCTGAACGCGGTGGGAACAACAGGGCAACCGTGACGGTCCCCCACATGTCTAGCCGGTGTGACGCAGCATCAGGACCCGCCGTCCGGAGGCGGCGGGCCGTCGATCCCGAGAGGGGATTCCATGCGCATCCGTCCGGCCGTCGCCGCCGTGTCCCTTGCCACCGGCCTTTCCGCCCTTGCCGCGTCGGCGGCTCCGACAGCCGCCCTGGCGGCGGACCGGGCCGCGCCGAGCGGCACGGTGTTCTCGCACGTCGCCGTCGACGGCGGCAAGGACATCGTCCTCGGCCTCACCACCAAAAAGACCGTCACCATCACCTGGACGGCGACCGACCCGGACGGCGTCGCCGCCTCCTACGCCTACCTGTGGCACGGCCCGAACACCGACGACGCCGACGGCATCCTGCCGCTCTACCCGCCGCCGGGCACCTGCACGGTGTCGGCCACCGACCCCACCACTAGCACCTGCAAGGTGAGCTTCGCCGTGGACGCGGCCCGGGACCTCGACCACAACGGCCTGGCCGGCACCTGGAAGGTGCTCGCCGGCGCCCAGGACAACACCGACGACTGGACCGAGACCGACGCCGCGGGCACCGCCCGGATCAAGCGGCTGGCGAAGGTCACGGTGAACGCGGCGCCCGAGCCGGTGAAGAAGGGCAGAACCGTCACCGTCACCGGCAGGCTCGGCCGGGCGAACTGGGAGAGCGGCAGCTACACCGGCTACCAGGGGCAGTCGGTCAAGCTGCAGTTCCGCAAGAAGGGCAGTTACGCCTACACCACCCTGAAGACGGTCACCAGCGGCGCCGCCGGAGCGCTGCGGACCACCACCAAGGCCAAGGCCGACGGCTACTTCCGGTTCGTCTTCGCCGGCACCGCCACCACCGGCCCGGCCACGGCGGCCGGTGACTTCGTCGACGTCAGGTGACTGAGCACGGCGCCCCCGCGCGGGCCGGGAGGGGTCCCGGTCCACGCAGGGGCGGTTCGCCGGTTCGGCGGGTGGGGTGGGTCAGCCGAGCAGCTTCGTCGCCAGCGTCGAGGCGTTGTACGAGCCCCAGCCGGTGGTGAAGTCCCAGCCGGTGGCCGCGGAGTAGGCGCCGTTGCTGCCGCTGGTGATGTCGTGGAAGCCGGTGCCGCTCGCCCCGTAGAGGGCGGGGTTGGCGAAGCCGAGGTTGGCCTTGCCCGCCGCCGCGGCCTGCTGGTTGTAGAGGGCCGCGAACGCCGCCCACTCGGGGGCCGCGGCGCTGGTGCCGCCGACCGAGGACCAGGAGCCCTGCGAGTAGATGGAGACACCGGGGCTCGGGTTGGCGTGCGCCGAGACGTCCGGGACCTGGCGGTAGCCGCCGCCCGCGCTCTTCTGGACGGCCGTCTGCCAGCTCGGGATCTTGAAGACGGAGGACTTGCCGCCTCCGCCGCCGGACCAGGCCACCTCCTTGCTGAACGCGTTGGCGGAGGTCACGGTCAGCTTGGTGCCGCCGACACCGGTGACGTACGGGTCGCTGGCCGGGAAGTCGACGGAGGTGCCGCCGTCGCCCGCGTCGTCGGAGCCGTCGTCGCCGGAGGCCGCGTAGAAGCCGAGGCCCTCGGCGGCGCCCGCCTTGAAGACCGCGTCCACGGCGTTGATGTTGGAGGTGGTGCGGGCGGACTCGGCCGCGCCCCAGCTGATCGAGGTGGTCGGGATGCCGCTGTCGACGATGGCCTGGTAGGTGTCGACCTCGCCGGCGTCCGAGTTGGGCCCCTCGAAGACCGTCACGTTCGCCTTCGGGGCGATCGCGTGCAGCACCTCGATGTCCAGCTCGACCTCGACCTGGCCGTCGCCGAGCGCACCGGAACCGCCGTCGACCTTGGACACGGTCGGGGTGGGTGAGCCGAGGCTGTAGTTGTTGTCGTACTTGGTGATGTTGGACTGCTGGAAGCCGTCGAACTCCAGGAGCGCGATCTTCTGGCCGCTGCCGGTGTACGTGCCGGAGACGTTGTAGCCGCCCTTGAGCTGGGCCGGGGTGTAGCCGCCGCCGGGGCCGTTGTGGGGGGAGACGGTGTGCGGGGTCGCCTGGTGGTGCAGCTGGACGCGGTTGTTGAGGCCGGCCACGTCGCTGACGATGGCGGCGAGGGAGGACGGGAGCGTCGGCGCGCTGTCGTTGGCGTAGAAGGAGCGGCCCGTCGCCGAGTCCTTCCAGGTCGACAGCCGGGTGCCGAACGCCTTCTGCAGCTGGGCGGCGGTGCCGCTGGCGTCGACGAGCAGGTTGCCGGAGTGCACCTTGCCGACGGTGACGCCCTGGGAACGCAGGTAGTCCTTCAGCTGCTCGACCTCGGCGTCGGTCCGGCCGAAGCGGGCCGCGAACTGGCCCTTCGTCAGGTAGTGGCCGTAGGCGGCCGAGTGCGGGTCGCTGACCTTCGCTATGAAGGTGTCGAGGGCGCTGCCGCCTCTGGGCGTCAGGCTGATCGCCACCGATATGCGCCGGCCCGAGCCGACGTTGCCGGTGCGGGACGCGTCGTGCCTCAGGCCGGGCAGCACGTCCCCGGCGACGGCGGCCCGGGCGGTGTGCGGGGCGTCGGCCGCGTAGGCGGCGGGAACGACCGCCGTGATCAGCGCCGGCGCGGCGACCAGACCGAGCAGTTTCAGGCGTGACTTCACCGAGGTTCCTCCGGAGAGTGGGGGTGGGGAGTGGGGGGTGGGCAGTGTTCCGGAAGCGGAACGGGATCACCGTAGGAACTGCGGCCCCGCCCCCGTAAGCGGGGGAACCCTTGCGTCACGTGTTAACGGCCGGTGTCATGTCAACGGCGTGTGTCGAGCGGACGGGGGAGCCGGGCCCGCGCGACCTGACTCACCGTCACCGCCTGGGCGCTTGGGCCGGTTCGGTCGTCGTCGGTGGTGTCCGCGGACGCCGCGCCCGAGGCGATGACAGCGACCGCCATCGCGTGCGCCAGCGCGGTGCGGGAGCGGACGCCGACCTTGCGGTAGACCCGGGACAGCGTCCCCTCGACCGTCTTGACGCTGATGAACAGCTCGGCGGCGACCTCCCTGTTGGTCGCCCCGCCGCCGACCAGTTCGGCGATCCGCGCCTCCGTGGGCGTGAGGTCGGGCCCGCCCGCGCCCGCCTCGGCGCCGCGCTCCCCGGCTGCCAGCCGGGCCAGTTCGTCCCTGGCCCGGGCCGCGAGCGGGGCCGCGCCGATCCGGGTCGCCGTCTCCAGGGCCTCGGCGAGCGCCTTCCGGGCCGCGTTCCGGCGGCGGGCACGGCGCTCGACCGCACCGAGCGCGATCAGGGTGCGCACCAGCTCGACCGGGAGCGGCAGCTGGCGCAGCCGGTCGACGGCGGCGCGCAGCCGTACCTCGCCCTCCCGGGCCCGGCCGAGCCCCGCCTCGCGCAGCCCCTCCGCCCGGTCCAGCGCCGCGAGGACACTGCCGGGCGCCCCGTCCGGCACCCGCGCGCGGGCGTCGTGGAGCACCGCCCCGGCCTCCTCCGTCTCGCCGAGCACGACCAGGGCCTCGGCCAGGTCGCCGTACCAGTGCAGCAGCGGCGGGTCGGCGGCGCACATCGCCTCGCCGAGTTCCCGGACGCGTTGCAGCGCCTCGACCGCGGCCGCCGCGCCGCGCGGATCGCCGCCGAGGAGTTCGGCCTGCCCGAGGACGGCGAGGGCGCGCAGCAGGAACAGCCGGTCGCCGTCGGCCTCCGAGGCGCGGACCGCCCGTACGGCCAGCCGGCGGGCCTCCTCGACGGTGCCGCCCGCGGTCGCGGCGAGGGCCGCCGCGTACAGCGCCGGAGCCGTGTCGGCCAGGGCGCGCGAGCAGCGGGCCGCGGTGCGCAGCGCCTCCCGGCAGTGCCCGGCGCGCACCTGGATGCGGGTCAGCGCCACCAGGGTCGCGACGGTGTCCTCGGCCCCGGCCGGCTCCCCGGTCACGGCGAGCAGCGGGAGGACCTGGTCGCGGGCTTCGGTGACCCGGTCGGAGTCCAGGGCGAGGATCGCCCGCATCCGGATCAGCCGCCGGCTCTCCGGGCCGCGGGAACGCTCCGCCGGGAGCGCCGGGAGCGCCGGGAGCGCCGGGAGCGCCGGGAGCGCCGGGAGCGCCGGGAGCGCCGGGAGCGCCGAGAGCGCCGGGAGCGCCGGGACAGCCGGCGGTGCCGCGATCTGCCGTGTGCCGACCGCGGCTTCGTCGTGGACATGGCCTGTCGCGCAGTGCCGCGCGCCTGTGAAGGGCGCCGCCGGGTCGGGGTGGCCTTCGGCTGCGGCTTCGTCGTGGCTGGCCGCGCCCGCGCGGCGGCAGCCGCATGTGGGCAGGGGCCCAGCGCCCCTTCGGGGCGCCGAAAGCAAGGTCAGTGCCTCTGCCAGGGCCGTGTCGGCGGCGACCGGGTCACCGGCCAGGGAGCGCACCCGGGCCAGGGTCGCGAGGGCGTCGATCCTGGTCCCGGTGTCGCCGGTCGCGGCCGCCTGCCGGGCGTGCTCGGCCGCCTCCGTCAACTCCCCGCACAGCAGGCCCCGCACGGCGGCCCAGTGGTGCAGCCGGGCCTCGGAGTGCGGATCGCCGGCCGCGTCCCGCAGGCCGTCCGCGATCAGGTCCTCGGTGCCCTCCAGCGCCTGCCCGGCGCATTGCAGCAGGACCAGCCGGGCCCGCACCCGCTGCGCCGCCGAGCCGGACCGGGCGAGCACGGCCCCGGCGGCCTCGCCCGCCTCCTCGGTGCGCCCGGCGTCGCAGGCGTACTCGGCGGCGGCCAGCAGCCGTTCGGCACGTTCCGCCGGGTGGGCGGCCGGGGTGCGGCGGGCGGCGAGGGCGGCCAGTTCGAAGGCGGTGCCGGAGGCGCCGTCGTGGCGCGCGGAACCGGCCGCCGCCATCAGGGTGCGGGCCGTGTCCTCGTCCTCGTAGGGGTGGGCGAGCGCGAGATGGCGGGCCCGTTCCACCGGTTCGGGCACCGCGCGGGCCAGCAGCGCGTGCGCCTGCCGCCGCTCCTGCTCGGAGGCGTCGGCGTGCACGGCGGCCCGCAGCACGGGGTGGCAGAACCGTACGACCCCGTCGGCGTCGGCGGTCGCGATGCCGAGCCGTTCCGCCTGCGCGAGGCCGGCGGCCGGGTCCGGGAACCCGGCCGCCCGCAGCAGGGTGAGGCTGGGGCGGGCCGCGGCGCTCGCGACGAGGAGGGTGCGCCGCACCGGTTCCGGCAGCGTACGCGCCCGCTCCAGCAGGCGGGCGCGCAGCCCTGGGGGCACCGGCGGCAGCGCGCCGAACCCGGGGGGCGCCGGGGCGTGCCGGACGGCCCGCCCCAACTCCAGTGCGTAGTACGGGTTTCCGGCGGCGCTCTGCTCGACCGCCCGGAGCAGCGCCGGGGGCAGGTCGGCGCCCAGGCCGGTGCGGACCAGGTGGGCGGTCTCGCCGTCGGTCAGGGGCGGCACCGGGAGTTCGAGGGTGCCCGGCGGGCAGCAGTGCAGCCGCTCGGGCCGGCCGCCGTCCGGCACCCGCTCGGCGGCCAGCATCCGTATCCCCGGGGCGTCGAGCCGTCGTACGACGTGGGCGAGGACCTCGGCGGTCGGTTCGTCGAGCCACTGCAGGCCGTCGACGACCAGCAGGACGGGCCCGTCGGCCGCCAGGGCGCGCAGCGCGTCGAGGACGGCGACCCGCACGGCGAGCAGACCGCGGCCGTCCGCGGGCCGCCCGCCGCGCAGCAGGGCCGATCGCAGCGCCGCCCGGGGTTCCGGCGGCAGGTTCTCCAGCCGGCTCTCCGGAACCCGCGCGAACAGGTCGACCAGCCCGGCGAAGGGCAGCCGGGCGTCCGCCTCGGCGGGCGAGCAGTGCAGGACGGTCCCGGTCGCCGGGTCCGCGGCGAGGGCCGCCACGAGCGCGGTCTTGCCGATGCCGGCGGGCCCGTGGAGGAGCAGTCCGGGGCGGGCCGCCGCCTGGACCCGGGCGGCGTCGAGAAGCGCTCGGCGCCCGGTCAGTTGCATGTGTTCATGACAACCCGGGGGATCGGGTGTGTCAATGACGTTCGTCACCTCACGGCGGCGGATCCCCTGCCCGACATGGCCCAACAGGTCATGTCTTTCTCCTGAATCCCTCGTTACGGAACGCGGAAGGCTCTTCCGCCCTCCTCCTGTGCGGAAGCAACGAAACACGGGCAGGGAAAACAGGGACTGAGTGACATGGGTTTGACCAGTCGAACGACCGTATACGCGCTGGCGGCGCTGGCCGCCCTGTGTGTGGCGCTGCTGGTCTGGCTGTGGCCGCGGCTCGCCAAGACGGGGCTGTGGCAGGTGCTGGGGCGGCTCGGGGCCGTCGCGGTGACACAGGTGACGATCGTCGCGGCGTTCGCCTGCGCGGTGAACTCGTCGTACCAGTTCTTCGGCTCCTGGAACGAACTGCTGGGCAACGTCGACACCGCCCCGGTCGGCGTGACCCAGGCGGCCGGCGGGAACGGCGGCGGCTCGGTGAACGGCATAAGCAGCGTTCACGGGGGATCGCTCGTCCAGCCCGCCGGGGACCAGCAGTTGAGCAGGGTCAGCGGGCTGCCCGACGGGCCCGCCGCGGCCGTCGGCCGGGTGGAGTCCGTGAAGATCATCGGCCGGCGCACCGGCGTGATCGACCCGGCCTTCGTCTACCTCCCGCCGCAGTACTTCCAGAAGGCGTACCACCGCATGCGGTTCCCGGTGGTCGTCGCGCTCAGCGGCTACCCCGGCAGCATCTACAACCTCGCCCAGCACCTGCGGGTCTCGCAGACCGCCGGCGAACTCCAGCGCAAGGGACAGATGCAGCCGACGATCATGGTGATGATCCGGCCCACCATCGCGCCGCCGCGCGACACCGAGTGCGTGGACGTCCCCGGCGGGCCGCAGACCGAGACGTTCCTGGCCAAGGACCTCCCGGAAGCGATCAAGTCCGTCTACCGGGCCGGCCACGACGCGAGCTCCTGGGGCGTCATGGGGTACTCCTCCGGCGCCAGTTGCGCACTCCAGCTCGCCATGCGCGACCCCGGTGTCTACACCACGGCCGCCGCCCTGTCGCCCGACTACCGGGTCAAGGACGACCCCACCACCGGCAACCTCTTCGGCAGCGGCCCCGGCCGCCAGGCCCGGATCGACGGCCACGACCTGATGTGGCGGCTGAAGCACCTGCCCGTGCCCCAGGTCTCGGTCCTGGTCGCCAACAGCAAGCACGGCGAGAAGGGCTACGCCGCGACCCAGGCCTTCATCAAGGCCGTCAAGGCACCCATGCGGGTCGTCTCCATCCTCCCCGAGAACGGCAGCCACAACTTCCCCACCTGGGTACGGGAGATGCCCGCCGCCCTGAAGTGGATGAACCAGCAGCTGACCTTCCCGCAGGACGTCGTGCCCCTGCACCACCCGAAGAAGCCGGTGACCGAGGCGGCGGGCAAGCCCACTCCGCGCCCCACTCCCGGCCACGGCCACCGCTCGCTGCGCGCGGAGGGCCCGGAGCCCACCCCCACGGCCACGGCACACCGCTGACCGCAGCAGCGGTGCAGGTGGCCGTGGTCACCTTCGACGGGTTCCACGGGCTGGACTCCTTCACCGCCGCCGCGCAGGCCGACCGGTGCCGCAACCAGGGGCTGGAGGCGTTCATCACGACGCCCGACCCGGTCGTCACGTCCGTGAAGGGCGTCGAGGCGACCGGGCAGCGGCCGCCGGAGTTCGTCGCCGAGGCCGACGGAGCGGCGTCACCTGGCGGCGCTCAGATCCAGGTGTCGAACCACATCCTGGACTGCCAGCCGGTGTAGGGAATCGTCTGCCCCGTGTAGACCGGGTAGAAGTAGACGAAGTTCCAGGCGATGAGGAGCACCAGCACCCCCGCGGCCACCGCGCCCCGCAGCCGCCGCCGCTCCGGCGCGCCCGGCGGCCCGAGCAGGGCGCCGACCAGCATCGCCACGGCCAGGCACAGGTACGGCACGAAGACCACGGCGTAGAAGGAGAAGACCGTACGGTCCTGGTAGAGGAACCAGGGGAGGTAACCGGCCGCCACCGCGCAGAGGATCGCCCCGGCCCGCCAGTCGCGGCGCAGCGCCCACCGGTAGAGCAGGTAGGCGAGGGCGAAGCAGGCCGACCACCACAGCATGGGGGTACCCAGGGCGAGGACCGTGCGGGTGCAGGCGGCCGCGCCGGAGCAGCCGTCCTGGCCGGGCTGCGGCGAGTCGTAGGCGAACAGCACGGGACGGCCGAGGACCAGCCAGCTCCACGGGTTCGACTGGTACTTGTGCGGCGTGTGCAGGTTCACGTTGAACTGGTAGACGAGGTACTCGTAGTGCCAGAAGCTGCGCAGCGGGGCCGGTATCCACGACCAGGTGCCGCCGCGGCCGTCCGCCCAGTGCCGGCCCCAGCCGTCGTCGGACAGGAACCAGCCGGTCCAGGACAGCAGGTACGTCAGGAGCGCGGTCGGGACGAGGGCGAGGACCGACCGGCCGAGGTCACGGCGCAGGACCGCCCGGTACGGGTGGCGGGCCCCGGCGACGCGGCGGGCACCGACGTCCCAGAGCAGCGTCAGGACCACGAAGAAGACCAGGACGTACAGGCCGTTCCACTTCGTCGAGGCCGCCAGGCCCAGGAGGACGCCGGCCGCGAGGCGCCAGGGCCGACGGCCCGTCCCGGCGCGGTCGCCGGTGTCCGCGTCCGGGCGCACCGCGCCTTCCGCGTCGGCCGGCAGGGCCGCCGCCAGCCTGGCCCTGGACCGGTCCCGGTCGATCAGCAGGCAGCCGAACGCCGCCAGCACGAAGAACATGACGACGAGGTCGAGCAGCGCGGTGCGGCTCATCACCAGGTGCAGGCCGTCGATCGCCAGCAGCGCCCCGGCCAGGCAGCCCAGGAAGGTCGAGCGGAACAGGCGGCGGCCGATGCGGCACAGCATGAACACCGACAGGGTGCCGAGGGCAGCCGTCATGAACCGCCAGCCGACCGGGTCGAGACCGAACAGCCACTCGCCGGCCGCGATCACCCACTTTCCGGTCGGCGGGTGCGCGACGAAGGAACCGGTGTCGGAGAGCGAGATCACCTGGGGGTGCGCCAGGATCTGCGGGTCGGCGATCTTGCGGTCCGGCCAGCTGCCCTCGTAACCGAGGTGCAGCAGCGCCCAGGCGTCCTTGGCGTAGTACGTCTCGTCGAAGATGAGATCCCGCGGCCGGCCGAGGTGCCAGAAGCGCAGGACACCGGCCAGGGCGGCGACGAGCAGCGGGCCCAGCCACTCCGTCGCCCGCGCGAGCCGTCGCGCCCGGGCCGGGGCGAGGCCCAGGAGTTGCCAGAGCCGCGTGGGGGGCTCGGGGAAGGGCGGGACCAGGCGTTCCCGGACACCGCCGCGCGCGCCCGCGCGCGGGGCCCCGGCGTAACCGAACCGGCGCAGCCGGTCGGGCCACACCGGGGACTTCGGCGCCGGGCGTATGCCGTCGAGGTCGTGGGAACGCGTCGCGCTGCTGTTCGTCACCGGACGACCTTAGGCCGTGCGCGCACCGGGCCGCGAAGCGGCTGTGGAGTCGCGACGGCTGTGGCGCCGGCTCCGGGTCCCCGGCCGGCGGCCTGCCCGGAGTCCGGGGTCCCGGTGTCTGCCCGGAGTCCGGGGTCCCGGTGTCTGCCCCGAGTCCGGCTCCCGGTGTCTGCCCGGAACCGGGGGCGGCGTCGGTGCCGGTGCCTCTGCCGGTGCCGGTCGCGGCGCGCTGGGCGGGTGGTGTGCCGGCTGGCCGGTGGAGCGGGCCGATCAGCGGTCCGGCGGGGCCGGGGTGGCCGGCACCGTCACGAACAGCGGCGCATACAGCCGGAGCCGATCACCCCGGCCTCCAACCCCACTTTGAGCACCACGAGTTCGGTGAGCCCGCGGGTGTCGGGCAGCACGCCGATCGGCAGCGAGTCACGCCGGCGCCGCCGGGCCGCACCCCGTGCCGACAGGGCACCGGCGGCCGCCTCGCCCGGCCCAGGTTCGCGTGGCCCCGCCAACTTTCCTGCCCCGCTCCAGGCTTGGAGCCGCCATGTGCGGGGCAGAGCCCTCCTACCGGACAGCAGGCACCGGTCAGGCTCGGCAAGAGGAGGGCGTCATGGACGGTCGGATCCGCGTACGCGTTGTTCGTCGGCCCGCTCCCCGCGGGCAGGAGATCGACCGCAGGACGCCTTCCGGGCGCATCCTGCCGTACTAGTACCGGTGTGCGGGCGGGCGGGTACACACCGGCCGCACCCGCACCCGCACCCGCACCGACCGCACGCGCGCCCCGCACCCGTGGCAACGCGCGCCGGATCGCACACATGCCTCCCGACCGCCGGTCCGAACCGGCGGCGGGGAGACGGCCCCGTGACCGTCCGGGAGCCGGCACGGCGCGTGCCGCGCCGCCTTCTGCCCGGCGCACCCGGCCCCTTCGTCCCCCCTGCCCCGCCCCACCTCACATCCGACTCTCCCCTCGGGAAGGTGAGTCGCGCCTCGGCGGCTACGCTCCGGAGGCGGTTCCCCCCGATACGACCGGCCGCTGCCGACCGCCCCGCCTCTCGCGGCCTCCTCCTGGTCAACCGCGTCGCCGACCTGGTCCGCTTCCGCCGGGAACCGGCCGGGGCGGTGACCCGCCGCTGGTTCGTGTGCTGAGCGGCAAGGGCCACCACTCGTTTTGCGATTCGCGGCTGTGGGCACATCTCGTGCCATGCGAGCCCGGCCATCGGCGAGGAAGGAGGGACGCGACAGTGCATCACCTGGTGAGGACGGCCAACGGGCGACGATTGCAGGTGGAGGTGCCGGTGACCTCCTGGGAGCGGCCGGTTTTCCTCCTGCACGGCATGCCCGGCAGCCGGGTCGGCCCGCGGCCCCGGATCCGGTTCCTGCAACAGTGCGGTGCGGCACTCATCAGCTTCGACCGCCCGGGATACGGCGGGTCGGACCGCTGGGCCGGCCGGCAGGTGGCGGATGCCGTCGAAGATGTGGCGGCGGTGGCGGACGCCCTCGGCCTGAAGCGGTTCGCGGTGGTCGGCCGTTCCGGCGGCGGACCGCACGCCCTCGCGTGTGCGGCGCTGCTGCCGGACCGGGTCACCCGGGCGGCGGCCATGGTGGCACTCGCGCCGCGGGATGCCGAGGGGCTCGACTGGTTCGCCGGGATGGCGCCGTTCAACGTCCAGGAGTTCCGCACGGCCGTCACCGATCCGGAGCGGTACGCGGCCCGGATCATCCCGCGCTCGGCGGTCATCCGCCGCAACCCGGCGCGGATGCTGGAGGACCTGTACTCCGAGCTCACCGAGGACGACCGGCGGATCGTCTCCGACAGCCGTACCTGGTCGATGCTGCTGCGCAACTATCGTGAGGCGTTGCGCACCCCGTACGGGTGGATCGACGACGCGATCGCGCTGACCAGTCCCTGGGGCTTCGATCCGGCGCGCATCAGGGTGCCGGTGCTGCTGTGGCACGGCGCGAAGGACGTGTTCTCGCCCGCCTCCCACTTCTCCTGGCTGGCCGCGCGCATCCCGCGCGTCAAGGCCGTCCTGGAGCCGAAGGCGGCCCACTTCGCATCCTTGCGCGCGCTCCCCCAGGTGCTGGACTGGCTGCTCGCGGGCGCGTCGCGGAGCTGACGGCGAATCGTCCGCGGGGCGCGCCCTCATACGGCCAGGGGTTCCAGGTCCCAGTACACCCGACGCTCCGCCGTCGCGAAGCGTGTGGTGATGTTGTTCTCGCCCAGCTGATGGCGCAGCCCCTTCAGACCCCTGACGGCTTCGTCATGCAGCAACTGGGCCTCCTCCCGGCGGCCGAGGGCACGCAGGGTGAGGGCACTGTTGCTGACGGCGGCCAGTGTCTCCGGGTGCTGGGAACCGAGGTCGGCGCGCAGGGCCTCCGTGCTGCGCCTCTCGCGCTCCCAGGCTTCCCCGGGCCGACCCGTCTCCGCCAGCACGATGGCGTAGTTGGCGGAACAGAACTGGGTGTGCGGGTGGTGGGCCCCCAGGGTCTCGGTCATGCGGTCCAGCGCCTTCAGGAACACCTCCTCGGCCCGTTCCGGGTCACCGCAGCCCCAGTGGAAGACACCGAGGTTGTTCATCGCGGTCTGGGTGTAGGGATGGGACTCGCCCGGTTTCTTCCGGTATTCGGTGAACACCTTCAGGGCGACGTCGCGCGCGGCTTCCGGATCCCCGGCCGCGAACAGGTCGGCGGCGAGGTTGAGTTCACAGGCGAGCGAGTCCGGGGTGGGCGCGGCGTACTGCGACCGGTACCGATCCAGGGTCGCGGCCGTCAACCGCCGCGCGTCCTCCAGATCGCCTATCCGGCGCAGCGACACCGCGAGTGACTTCGCGCACCGCAGTGTGCCCGGGAAGTCCATACCGAGCACGCGCTTGTGCTCCTCGTACGCCCGCGAGAGCTGGGCCACCGACCCCTTGTAGTCGCCGACCTCGCGCAGGTCGCGGCCGAGGTTCTCGGTGGACGACAGTGTGGAGATGTGGTCGGCGCCGTGGACCTGGGTGCGGAGGGCGAGGGTGACCTCGTCGATCTGCCGGGCGTCCCGGTACCTGCCGACCATGCGCAGTGCCAGGGCAAGGTTGTTGGCTGCGTTCAGGGTCCGCGGATGGGCCTCGTAGAAGAGGTCGCTGAAACCGTTGTGCGCTTCTCGCGCCAGTTCCACGGCCTTCATGTACTCGCCCAGGGCCGCCAGATCACTGGAGAGCCCGGAGGCGGTGATGAACGTGTGTGGGTGCCGGATGCCGAGCTCTCGGCGCTGCCGCCCGAGCACATCTTCGTCGACCACCCGCGCCTCGACGTACAGCCCCTGGGAGCGCAGTACGTTCGCGAGCTGGCAGCGTAGGAACAGGTACTGCTCGTCGTCCTCGCCGAGCGGTTCCTTCCAGTGGGCCAGGAGTTCCTCGGCCAGCCGTTGCGCCCGGCTGAACTCGCCGCGCTTCCACAGGTAGCGGACGCGGTCGATGAGCAGCCGGCGAGGTTCCGCCTTGGTGCAGTTGCGGATGTCGGAAGCGGTGAGATGCGGCCAGATGATGTCGAACTGCCGCCAGTTCTCTCGGTTGTCGGTGGGTTCGTCACCCTTGGGGCGGGCTCTCCTGAGGATCTCGTGCACCGTGTGCCGGGCCTCGCGCCGCTCCTCTTCCGACATCTGGGAGCGGATCACCGCCTGCACGAGCCGGTGCACCTGGATCGAGCGGGAGATCTGGTCGACCTTGGCCAGGGCGAGCTGGCCGATCTCCCGCACCAACTGGCCGATCAGCAGGTTCTCCGTCAGGCGGAGGGCGGTCAGCATCTCGTCGCTGTAGAGCAGTTCGGAGGAGATCGGCTCGGCGGAGAAGAACGCACAGAGCTGCAGCAGCCGGACCGAGGCGGGCGAGCGCTCCCTCAGCCGTTCGATGGAGATGTTCCAGGTGGCGGCCACCGTCCCGGGGTAGTCGGGGGGTTGGTTGAGCGCCATCACCGCTGCGGTCTCCTCGGTGAGGCGCCGCAGGTACTCGGCCGTCGGCACGCCGGTCTCGGCCAGCCAGGCGCCGGCCTGCTCCACGGCGAGCGGCAGGTCGCCCACGGCCTCCGCTACCTGGTCGGCCTCCGCGGGGGAGAGCATCCCGGCGCGCCGGGAGAGGTGTTCGATGCTTTCCTGACGCTCGAAGACGTCGACCGGCAGCGTCGCCGTCCTGTCCGACCATGCCTGGTTGCGGGAGGTGATCAGTACGTGTCCGCTGCCGGTGGTGGGCAGGTAGCCGGTGAGGTCCTCCGGGTCGTCGGCGTTGTCGAAGACGAGGATCCACCGCGTGGTCGGATTGCCCCGGGAGAGCATCCGCACGGCCTCCTTGCTGGCCAGCGCCATGTCCTCGCCGCCGGGCGCGCCGATGCGGGCCCCGAGCTCGGCGAGCGAGGCCACCACGTTGTCGGCATTTTCGGACGGCACCCACCACACCAGGTCGTAGTCGGCGCTGAACCGGTGCACGTACTCCAGCGCGATCTGGGTCTTGCCGACGCCGCCCAATCCGAACAGCGCCTGCTGTTGCGGCAGCACGGCGGTCACTCCGCTCCGTAGCTGCTCCCGTACCTTTTCCAGGATGTAACCCCGGCCGGTGAAGGTGCTGTTGCGCTGCGGCACGTTCCAGTGGTCGGGTGCGTGCCCGGGGAAGCGGGGCGCAGCCGGCCCGGCCTTCGGCAACTGCGCGGGCAGTTCGAGCGCGGCGAGCAGTGCGGCCTCGCAGAGCGGCTCCTCGAGCCCGTGCAGATCGACGTCGAGAACGTCCTGGTCGAGGTGGGACGGCGGCTGGACCTCGTCGATCCGCACCTCCATCAGCGATCCCGCCGAGGGGGCGCCGTCGGCCGCCGGGTTGGGCAGGCGCCCGGCATACCGGGCTCCGAGGAGCGCCTCGGACCGCAGCACCAGGATGTGGGTACCGGCGGCCGGACTGTCGGGAGGTCCGGCGGCCACGTCGTGCAGGGTGACGGCGCAGCCCGCCCGCTGCAGCGTCGCCTTGACCCAGTCGGCCCACATCCAGTTCTCCGCCGCGTAGGCGATGACGACCTGTGTGACCGTGGGCTGCGGCAGCGGCCGCATGAACGCGTCCCGGCAGCGCAGCCGCACCGGATCCGGGATCGGTGGGAGCGCGGTGACCTCGTTGTCGGTGATGAACGCGGTGAGCCGCTCGAAGGCGGACAGCAGGGACTTGGGGTCGCCCTCCTTGTCCCCGACGACGGCAAGGGTCTCCTCGTACGCGTAGTACGGCTTGTAGGGGATCTCGACGCTGCCCCAGTACGCGGTGACCTCGTCGGTGCTCAGGCGCTCCCCGGCCGGACCGTTCGGGAGTCCCGCGAACTTCAGGCGCGCTGCTGCGCGGCCCGCCTCGACCTTGTTCTTCTCACCGTCGTCGACGCGCATCGGCACGGGAAGTACCCGGATGCGCCGCGCACGATGTTCACTGGCGACGCTGTCCGCCACCTCGGCGGCCCCGGCCATGGCCTGGTCGCTCAGCGTGAAGCAGTCCACCAGGATGTCGGGCATCTGCAGGGTGCAGATGTCCGCGGTGTCCGAGCGACCGGTGCGCGAGTCGATCAACACGTAGTCGTACGACTGCTTCATGCTGTCGCGCAACGCCTCCAGGAACATGCCGCCGCCCAGGCGGTCGTAGAAGTTGTCCCACTCCAGGGAGGATGCTGCGCCCGAGTAGGCGCGGAACTGCTTACCCGCGGAGAGGAAGTCGAGCGAGCCTCCGCTCTCGAAGCTGAGTCCCTGCTGTTCGGGGCGGATCGAGACGGCGTGCTGTTCCACGTCCGCGAACTCCAGGTGCCAGGGTCCTGTGCGGGTGACGCCGTCCGTCGCCGCCCAGGCGAAGTCCTGGAGGATGTTGAGGATGCCTCCGGTGGCGGCGAGCACGTCCGGATCCAGGAACGGATGGAAGAAGCGGTCCAGTCCCGGGGCCTCCAGGTCCCAGTCCACGGCGAGGACGCGTTTGCCGTTGGCGGCGAGGATCCACGCCGTGTTGGCGAGCGCCATCGTCCGTCCGGTGCCGCCCTTGTACGAGTAGAAGGTGATGATGCGTCCGTCTGCGGCGGCCGTCATGCCTTTCCTCCGGGGTCGTGCCCCGCGTCCGGGGCGGACGACGGGTAGGGGTCCGCCAGACGTGGTCTGGGGAAGTTCGGGCCGGGCGGCAGTCGGACCTCCGCGTTCTTCAGGTACTGCCGGGTCGTGTAGGCGACCACCTCGGGCAGCACCCTGGTGAAGGACTTGAGCGTGGGTACGCCGTTGACGGCCGTCCGGGCGTCACCGCGCCGCGTCCGCTCCAGGATCGTCGGCATCACCCGCTCAAGTTCCTCGGCGAGCCGGCGCCCTTCCGCTCGGTGGTTCTGCAGGTCCGCCCGGCAGCGCGGCACGATCGCGCTCACCCAGGGGCGGGAGTAGGCATCGAACGACTTGAGTCTGCTCCGGCGCTCCTCGTCGGCCAGCGCCCAGTGGTCCACGACCAGGATGCCGGGCTGTCCGTTCCTGGACTCCTGTGCATCCTCTCCGTGGTCCTCGTCGTCGAAGCCGACGACCGTCACTCGGTAGTCCAGGGAACGGACCAGCTCCTCGGCGTGCGCCGACAGTGCTCGGGTCGACTCCGTGTGGTACGGGTTCCAGTCGAGGGTGTCGTCGCCGTAGGCCTGGGCGTCGCGGTGCTTGGGGACGGAGTCCACGGTGGGTGCGGCGACGGTCAGCCGGATGTGCCGGGGTCCGGTGCCGCGCGGTTTGAAGGCGCTGGGCGTGCTCTCGTAGTCGCGGGGGCGGCCGGGCGGCAGCCGGGTCTCGTGGGCTGCCTGGACGATGCGCTCGGCGAGGCCGTACACGGTCTCGTCGTACTCGTCACGCAGCCTGCTGAGTTTGATCAGCCCGTAGATGCCGTTGCTGAGGTACCGGCCGCGCTCCAGGAGGGGCTCCACATGGACGTGCCTCACGGAGTACGGGAGTTCACGCATGTCCAAGCGCGTCCACAGGGCGGGCACGATGGCGGACGCGGTCGCCGCCCCGGAGGTCCTGGCGTTCAGCATCCGCTCGTGGAACGCGTACCACTCGCGCCCGCACATCTCGCTGGAGAAGTAGCGAGGCGAGTAGAGCGGCACGAAAACCCGGCAGGTGGCGAGGTTCTCGCTCAGCTTCTCGGGCCAGCCGTCTCCGGAGCGCATCTCCCGGTCCATGAAGCCGGCCGGGGAGCCGGCGGGCAGGTCGGTGAGTGTCATGATGTGGCTGCAGAGGTCGTTGTACAGGACGCGTACCCAGTGGTCCGGGTCTCCGCTGTCCGGGCTCCACGCCGGGGTGTGGGCGTACGACAGGAAGAAGTAGGGCCGGTTGTCCGGGCTCCGGTCCTCCGGGTGTTCCGCTGCGCCCACAGATCCCCCTGTCGCCCGACGACCGGAACCAACAATGTGCCCGAAAGCCGCGCGGTAGGGTCGGCCGTTTTCAGGTCAAAGGTCGGCGATATCCGGACATCTGGATCTTCGCGTGGTCGACAACCTCGCGCATTGCGCAGAGCACGACCGGCCTTGACGCCCAGGAGGATTCCGCGAGCAGCCCGCGGGGCAGCCGGGCTCCCATCTCGCCGAAGTCACTGTCGTCCAGGGTGATGTCCCGGTACGACACCCAGTTCCCCTCTCGATGCACCACGCACCGGTAGGTGCGCCGAGGCGGTCTTGGGCGCATCAGGTACTCGGCGTGGTGGAACGCGCTGCACACCTCGAACCCGACCCGCAGCAGCAGGATCTGCGCATCGGCGGCGTACAGCCTCGCCATCGGGGAGAGCCTGCCGAAGTGGCTGCGGATCGGATGCCGGCGCAGCAACGTCCGGGCCCGGGGCCCGAGCCCGGCGAAGGAGGTCTGCGGATGCGTGCTGCGCAGGGCGCCGGGCGTCGAGCGCACACACTCGGCAAGCGCGCCCATGGTCGGACACGCGGTGGTGTCCGGGTTGAACGGCGGCATCGTCCTGCGGTACTCGGTCGCTTCGGCGGCGCTCATGCCCGCCACCGCCGCCCGGTGGCTGCGCGAAGTGTCGGAGTTCTCGGGCGTGAACGCAGGGACGATCAGGGTGCCTTCGGGGCCGAGTGCGGCCAGCAACACGTCCCGGACCGACTCCGGCGTGCTCCCGGTGCCGCTCAGTGCGGCGTGGACAACCAGCACACCGCCACGCCGGACGCCCAACGAGCGCAGCAGGTCGCCCAGTTCCGCTGCCTCCGACTGTGCCGTCACGGTCATGATTCCTCGCGGACGCTCGACCACTGCGACCACATGCGGGCCACCAGCACGGCCCCGGTCGGCGTCAGTTCGGACTCCGGCAGCAGGGTGAGCGCGGTGAGGGCGCGTGCCGCCTCCTCGTGCGCCCCCTGCCCCAGTCCGTCGTCCGCCCGGTCCAGCAGAACGCCGGCGGGGCTGCCGGGCCGGTGCAGGTCGGCCGTCTCGCGCAGCGCGGTGAGGCGGGCCCGGCGGCCGATGCGGGGGAGTTCCCGGGCGAACTCCTCGGGGGTCACGTCGACCGACACGCCCAGCGCCCCGAACCCGTGGCTGCCGAGTTGCAGACCACTGCCCGCCGCCAGCGGGGTGAGTACCGTGGGGCGGAACGCGTCCGGATCCGCGTACCGGTCCCCTGCGTTCTTCGCGAGCAGGTCGTAGGCCCGGCTCAACAACTCGGTGAACTCGCTGCGCGCGGGCGCCGGGGCGACCGCGGCGGGATAGCAGTCGCGGTAGGGATCGGCATCGTCGATGAGCGGTCCGTCCGGGGCGAACAGCCGGCCGAGCGGGTTCCAGCGCGGGGCGGAGCCGGGGTCGCGGGGCCGGACCCAGTCGCCTTCCGGATCGGGACCCCGTCTGTCGGCGCTCCGCACCCGGAAGGCGTCCGGTGCCACCGTGACCTCGACGCGGCCGGGGGCGGCCAGGCGGTAGGTGCCCCAGGTGGGCAGATGCAGCCGGGTGCTGGGCTGGTCCCAGGAGAGCGTGGCCGGTACCCCGGCCCGCAGGGCTGTGGCGACGGCCAGGGACAGGAAGCGGGCCATGTCGGCGGGGCCGCGCAGGGAGCGCTGGAGGCTGGTGCGCACGTAGGGATGCGCCAGCACCTCGTCCAGCTGCGAGGCGGTCCCGGCGTCGGCGTCCAGGGCCAGCAGCAGCCGCCAGGCGTCCGCCCAGTCCGGCTCGGACGCCAGGTGCTCCTGCGTCCGGCGCAGCAGTAACCGGTCCAACTCCAGCTGAGCCCAGGAGAGTCGGTCCGAGCTCAGGACCGCGGGGGAGAACGCGCGGTCGGTCACCCGGTCGGCGATGCCCTCGATCAGTGAGCGGAGGTCACCACAGAAGACACTGGGGTTGTCGAAGCCGTTCCCCGAGCGGTACCGGTGCCCGTACAGGCCGCCGCCGCAGGACCGCACCACCGGGCAGGCCCGGCAGGTGTCGCCGAGCCCGTCGACACCCCGCTGCCGGGCCTGGACACCGGGGTGCGCGGCGAACTCGGCGAAACCGTGCCGGAAGACGTCGTAACCCGTCTCCGGGGCGCCCGCGTAGGCGGACTTCAGCCAGTCGGCCTGCTCGAAGTCGCCGTCCGTCTCGATCACGGCGAGGTCGCTGGGCGCCAGCCCCAGCGCCTCGGTCAGGGGCGGCCCGTCGCGCAGCGTGCTCAGTACCGAGTCGAAGGTCCGCACCGGCATCGGGCGGCCCTGCTGCTCCCAGCGGTCGAAGACCGCGAGCAGCCAGTCGGCGTACGGGGTGGTGGTGCCGGCCGGGTTGGGTGGGGGGCTGTCCCAGGTGGAGTGCGGAAGCAGGTAGTCGATCCGCGGCGGGGCCAGTTCGGTGAGGGCGTCGTGCACGGCGACCGGGTCGTTCGCCACGTCCACCGTGCACAGCACTCCGCTGAACAGGTGACGGTACTCGGGCTCCTGGAGCAGCCGGATGCCGCGGACCACGCGGTCGTAGCTGCTGCGGCCCCTGCGGTCGAGCCGGTGACGGTCGTTGGCCGCGCGGTCGCCGTCGAGCGACACGCTGACCCGGACCCCGAACTCCCGGCAGACGTCCAGGTGCCGCCGGTTCAGGGTGACCGCGTTGGTGTGCATGCGCAGGTCGAGCGCGGTCAGCGGGGCGAGGGCGCGGGTGAGCTCCGCGCAGATGTCGCGCAGCCGGGCCGGACCGACCAGCAGCGGCTCGCCGCCGTGCAGGATCACCGAGACGGATTCCAGGGACCGGGACCCGGCGTATTCGGCCAGTCGGGCGGCGACGGCGCGCACCGTCTCCGGGCGGATGAAGGTCGGGCGGGACCGCCAGCTCTGGTCGGCGTGCTGATACACGTAACAGTGGTCGCAGAGCAGATCACACCTGCTGTGGACTTTGAGGACCAGCTGTCTCAGAAGGGGGCGGTCATCAGCCGGGTCGTGCTGTGCGCAGGTCACGGCTACGCCGCTGATCCGAGTCATGACCAGCCCCTCGCTCAGGCCGCGGAGTTGAACGTGACCGACCGGTTCGCACGGTGGTCGGGGACGTCGATCACGCGATGCGCGTCGCGGGACGCAGAGGCCTCGTACGGGTCGATGTCCGCCAGGCAGGTGTGCCGTGAACTGACCGCGACCGAGCGGACGCGGCGCGGTACGGGCTTCTCCGAATGGGTCATGGTGCCTCTCAGCCGGTTCGGATGGGTGCAGTCATTGTCGTTGTCCCAGCGACTGTCACGCGATGCAACTCCCAGTCGGAGCAGGGACCTTGGATGCATGGGGTGAGTCCGGTCGTGTCGACGCGCACGATATAGCAGAGATGCCCTGCCAACCTCTTGTGCACGGATCCGATTTCCGCACTTATTAGTTTGTCGGGCTGGCTTTTCGTGGGCGTGCCGAAGACGACGGTGGGCAGTGAATTCCGGGGGGACACATGGGAGCAGCGACGCCTGTACCGAGCACCACCTTGTCCAGTGCAGATCTGCCGCCACTGTTCCAGGTGAGCGACCAACGCGCGTTACGCCACCAGAGTGACGCGTTCCGCGCCGTCCGTACGCATCTGCTGGTTCTGCTGCTGGCCACCACCGCGGCTGTTCTGACCGAGCAGGCGTCCGGTCATGTCATGGCGGTGTGCGCCGCGTTGCTGTACGGGCTGACGATAGCCCTCGGTCTGAGCACCTCTCGGCGCCGGTCCCGGGCGCACTGGCAGGTGCACCGGGCGGTGGCCGAGCTGCTCAAGTCGCTGGCCTGGGAGTACATGGCGCACGGCGGCCCTCTCCACTCCCACGTCGTCGACCCTGACGCGGTGTTCGCCGAGCGCCTTGAGCAACGTCTGCACGAGCTGCGCAAATGCGGCTGGGAGGACTCCCGTGACCCCGCGGAACGAGGGGAGGGCCAGATCACCCCGCGGATGCGTGCCGAGCGGGCCAAGTCCTACGCGGCCCGCCGGGACCTCTACCTGCGCGACCGGCTCCTGGAGCAGACGGTCTGGTACAAGAACCGGGCCTCCCGTGCCCACCGCGCCGCCGCCCGCTGGTCCAGCGTCACCGCCGCGCTGACGCTGTTCGCCCTGGCCGCAGCGTTGCTGCGGACCGGTAGCCTGCTCGGCGGTGCCGACCTCGCGGGGCTGCTCAGCGCGGCCGCCGCGGCGGGCGTCGCCTGGCAGGAGGTGCAGCGGCACGGCCCGCTGACACAAGCGCACTCGCTCATCGAACAGGATCTGGAGACCAGCCGGATCGCCATGACCACCACGGTGACGGAGGCGGGCTGGGCCGAGGCGGTGGGGGAGGCGGAGCGCCTGATGTCCCCGGCGCACACGGAGTGGCTGGTGCGCTTCGGCACCTGAGGCGGGCCCGCCGCGCCGTCAGTCGCGCAGCGCCCCGTCCGGCCACAGCACGGTCACCGGCACCCCGATCTGCCGGGCGTAGGCCACCACGTCACCGGTGCCGCCCAGACCGCGTGCCGGACGGCCGTCCCACACGGCCAGCAGTTCGTCGCAGCGCTCCACGATCCACTGGCCCGCCGCGAAGTACGCCTGCTCGTGGGTGGGTTGGACAGGGAGCTCGACCCGTTTCGCGCACCTGCGCAGGATCCTGCGGTACGACGCCCGTGCCGCCTCGTCGCCCAGGTGGGCCTCGTAGTCCATGCCCGGGATCACGGCCGTCACCGGGACGCCGTGCGCCAGGGCGAGGTCCGCGAAGAGCTGGTCCGTGCCGGCGGCGAGGGAGCTGAGCGCCTCCAGGGCCACGTCGGTGCGGCTGAGGTGCCGGTGCAGGGCGGAGCGGACGTAGGGCAGGACGGACGGCGGGATCACGCGGTGTCCGGTCACGCCGACGCGGGAGACGGCGAGGCGGGGGACCGGTGCCGTCTCGGCGAGCTGATCGGTGAACATGGTGATGTCGGCTGTCACGGAACGTCCCCTCCCGTCACCATCGGTGAGTCCACCCTAATCGAGGAGTGACGAGGCGCGCACGGGGCGCGTCGGCTCACATCGGCGCCCGGTGGGCGGGTACGGCTGTTCAGGCGGCCAGCGGGTCCAGCACCAGCGGCTCGATCCGGCCCTCCAGCATCGCCCCCAGGCCCTGCACGGCGCACACGTCCGGCCGCTCCGCGATCTGTACCGGCATGCCGGTTGCCTCCCGCAGCAGCTGGTCGAAGCCGGGCAGCAGCGCCGAGCCGCCGACCATCACGATCCCGCGGTCGGCGAGGTCGGCGACCAGGTCGGGCGGGCAGTCGCGCAGCACCTTGCCGATCCCGTCCAGGACGGACATGAGGGGCGTCTGGATGGCGTCCCGGACGGCCGCGGTGTCCACCCGCACGCTGCGGGCCAGCCCGGTGACCACGTCCCGCCCGTGGATCTCGGTGGAGGCGGGGCCCTCCGGGGTGAGCCCGGTGCCGTCCAGGGCCAGCTGCAGCGGGCGCACCGCCTGGTTCGGCAGCATCAGCTCGTGCTCGTGCCGCAGGTGCTGGACGATCGCCTGGTCCACGGCCTCCCCGCCGACGGGCATCCGCTCGGCGCAGACGATCGACCCGAGGGAGAGCACGGCGACCTGGGTCGCGGCGGCCCCGCAGACGAGGATCATGCTCGCCTCCGGCCGCTCGACCGGCAGTCCGCACCCCACCGCCGCGGCGATCAGCGTGTCGACCAGCTCCACCCGCCGCGCCCCGAGCCCCACCAGCGTCTCGATGGTGGCCCGCTGGGCCAGCGGGTCGGCGTCGTGCGGGGTGCAGGCCGCCGCCCGCAGCCGGGGCTTGCGGCGCAGCGAACGGCGGATCTTGTCGCCGAGCAGCTGGCGCAGCATGCGCTGGGCCATCTCGATGTCGACGATGGTCCCGCCGGAGATGGGCCGCACGACACGGATGTAGTCGGGAGTGCGGCCCGTCATCCGCTCCGCGAACTCGCCGACGGCGATCAGGGCACCGGAACGCGTGTTCATCGCGGCGACGGAAGGCTGGTCGACGACCAGGCCCATGCCCCGCACGTACACCCGGGTGCGTGCGGCCCCCAGATCGACGGCGAAATGGCAGCGGCGCAACTGCTCCAGACTGACGGTCACGGCAGATCCTCCCGGTGCGCGGGCCGTGCGGGGTGGCACCGCCGGTCGGCGGCCTGCTTCGCATCCTCCGGGGGAACGCGGCGGCGCGCCTGCGGGGAGGGTCCGGGCGGGGCACCGCTGAATGGGGGGTTCCGGGCCCGTCCGGCCGCCCGCGGGTCAGCCGGGCGGTGCGGGCGCCGCGAGGCCGTCCGGGGAGCTGCCCACGATGCCCCGGACCACCCCCAGCTCCACCAGGTCCTGGGGCCGGATCCGCAGCTGGCCGGCGGTGGTCTCGACGTCCTCGGGGGCGCGTTTCAGGATCGCCGCCGCCAGTTCCGGCGCGATGACGGAGAAGTAGCTGTCGGGGGTGGCCCAGGTGTTGCCGGGCGCGGCCAGCGCGAGGGCACCGCCCGAGCCGCCCTCCCCGACGACAAGGGTGGTGACCGGCGTCCGGGCCGCCGCGACCTCGCCGAAGAGCTCCGCGATGGCGGCGCCCGCGCCCTGCCGTTCCGCCTCGGCGTCGTTCGCGGCGCCCGGGGTGTCGACGAGCGTCAGCACGGGAATCCCCAGCCGGTCCGCGAGCCGTATCAGGCGGGCGGCGGTGCGGTATCCGGCGGGCCTGGTCGCCGCCCCGGTCTGCGCCGCGAAGGCGACCGTACGGCCGTCCGCCCGCTCGCCGAACCCGCACAGCATCCCGCCCGGGTCCGCCCCGCCGCACCGGTCGCCGACCAGGGCGACGCGGCGGGTGAAGTAGGCGTCCAGGTAGGCCTCGGCGCGCGGGCGGTGCGGGGCGCGGGCGCGCCGGACGGCCTCCCAGCCGGTGGCGGGCAGCGCGCTGCCGCCGAGGGCGAACGGCGGCTCGGCGGGTATCGGGGCGGGCGAGGTCAGCAGCCGCAGCCACAGCCCGAGCGACGCCTTCAGCTCCCCCGGGGGCACCACGGCGTCCGCCGCCCCGGCCGCGACCTGCGCCTCGGCCGTGTACGCGGCGGGGTCGGCGTCCGGCGGGCGGACCCGGGAGCCGGCGAAGCCCACCTGGGCGCCGGGCAGCGCCAGGATCACGTCGGCGCCGGCGCCCAGGGTGGCCCAGCCGCCGCCGGTCGTCGGGTCGCGCAGGACCGCGACCTGTGCCAGCCCCGCTTCCCGGGTGAGCGCCGACTGGCGGGCCACGCGCTGGAGCTGGGAGAGGGCGAGCATGCCCTCCTGCATCCGGCTGCCGCCGGTGGCGACCAGCGGGACGACCGGGAGCCGGTGGGCGCGGGCATGGACGTACGCCGCCTCCAGCCGGTCGCCGGTCCGCTGGCCGAGCGAGCCGCCGAGGAAGCCGAACTCGAACGCGATCAGCACCGCCGCGGTGCCGTCGACCCGCGCGGTGCCGACGACGACGGACTCCTCCTCGCCGGTGCGCTCGGCGGCGCGGGCGCGGGAGGCGTCGTACCCCTGCCAGCCGAGCGGGCCGTCGGGCGGCGACTGCCGTGCCGGGTGCGGGAGTTCGGCGAAGGTGCCGGGGTCGGTGACGAGGGCGAGGATGCGGCGGGCGGAGAGCCGCGCGGGTGCCGGGCCGGGCGCCGGCACCGGGACCGGCTCAGACACCGAGGGCCCGCTTCATGATCTTCCCCATGTCGTTGCGGGGGAGGGCGTCCAGGTAGTGGACGACGCGGGGCCGCTTGTGCGGGGCGAGCCGACCGGCGACATGGTCCGCCAACTCCTCGGCGGACGGCGGTGACTGGGGCTCCGCAGGCACGATCCAGGCGACGATCCGCTCGCCCAGGTCCGCGTCCGGCTCCCCGGTGACCGCGGCCTCCCGCACCCCCGGATGCTCCAGCAGCGCGTTCTCGATCTCCCCGGCGCCGATCTTGTAACCCCCGCTCTTGATCAGGTCGGTGGCCTTGCGTCCGACGATCCGCACATAGCCGTCCGGCTCGCGCACCGCCATGTCGCCGGTCCGGAACCAGCCGTCGGCGGTGAAGGCGGCGGCGGTCGCGTCGGGCCGGTTGAGGTACTCGGTGAACAGGTTCGCGCCGCGTACCTGGATCTCCCCGACGGTCTCCCCGTCGTACGCCGCGATCGCGGTCCCGTCCTCCTCCACCAGCCGCAGCTCCACCCCGGGCAGCGGCACCCCCACGGTCCCCGCGCGGGCCTCGCCGTCGGCCCGGACGCTGGTGTTCATCAGGGTCTCCGTCATGCCGTACCGCTCGACGACCCGCCGGCCGGTCGCCGCCGCGATCCGCTCGTGGTCGTGGACGGGCAGCGCGGCCGAGCCGGACACCAGCAGCCGGGCCCGGCCGAGCGCCTCCGCCAGCCCGGGGTCGGCGGGCAGCGCCTCGGCGATGCGGTGGTACATGGTCGGCACGCCGAAGAACATGGTCGCGCCGTCGTTCAGTTCGCGGGCGACCCCGTCGGTGCCGAACCGCCCGAGGTGCCGGACCGAGCCGCCGCGCCGCAGCGGCCCGAGGATGCCCAGCACGAGCCCGTGCACGTGGAACAGCGGCAGGCCGTGGACGAGGACGTCCTCCCCGGTCCACTGCCAGGCGTCGGCGAGCGCGTCCAGGGTGGCGGCCAGCGCCCGGCGCGGGATGACGGCGCCCTTGGGCGGCCCGGTGGTGCCGGAGGTGTAGACGACGAGGGCCGGGTCGGACTCGGCGGTACGGTCCTCGGGCACCGGCCCCACGGCCGCCACGTCGACGTCGATGCGCGGCAACTCGCCCAGAGCCGGGGGCAGTTCGGCGCCGGGCGCGGCCAGCACGGCGGCCGGCGCGCTGTCGGCGAGGATGTGCCCGAGCTCTTTCTCCCCCGACTTGGGGTTCAGCGGTACGGCCGCCCGCCCGGCGAGCAGGGTCCCGACGACGGCCACCGCCGTCTCCAGCTTCGGAGTCGCCCACACCGCGACCCGGTCGGCCTCCCCGACCCGGCCGGCGAGGGCGCCGGCCGCGGCGGCGAGCTGCCCGTACGTCAGCGACCGCGCCCCGAACCGCAGGGCGGCCTTCCCGCCCGGACCGTCCACCAGGGCCGGAAACAGAAACGACACGCGACGACTCCTCACCGTTCGGAACCCCGACAGCCTCTTCCTACACCAGCCGCTCCCCTCCGGGGCCGCCCCACTCGCGCTCCGCACCACGACGTTGATCACACCGCCGGGCCCCTCACCACCGCCGCGTCCCGACGACCGCGCTCAGATCGGGCGCGAGCCGCACCTCCGCCGACCGCAGCGCGGGATGTTCGAGCCAGTGCAGCCGCGCCCGGTCGACGTCCCCGCCGAACCGGGGCGGCCACTGGTCGGCGGGGGTGAAGTCGTCGACGACGACGGTGCCGCCGGGGACCAGCAGCCGCTCGACGTCGGCGGCCGGGTCGCCGGGCACCTTCCCCTGCCCGCCCCCGTCGAGGACGAGCAGCTCGAAGGGCCCGTACGCCGCGATGTCCCGCCAGTCCCCGCACGCCACCGTGACGTCGGGCCGGTCGTGGAACACCTCGGCGGCGGCCCGCGCCCGCTCCGGCTCCCGCTCCACACTGAAGAGCCGCACCCCGGCCCGGGCGCCCGACGCGAGCCACGCGAGCCCCACCCCGACCCCGGTCCCGGTCTCCCCGATCCGCCCGCCGACCCCACCGGCCAGCACCTGGAGCAGCCGCCCCTGCTCGGGCCGGCACGAGTAGCCGAACGACTGCGCCCGGGCCGCGTCGAGGGCCCGCCCGACGAGCGGAGGAAGACCGGAGAGGCCGGTGTAGGCGTCGGTGCCGTGAAGTGTCATGGCGAATTTTCTACCGGGCGGGGCCGGCGCCATGGGCCGGACCGAGCGACCCCGAGGGCGAAGCTCCCCCCTCCCGGCCGACCCGCCTCCCTACCGGTCGATCCACCCCTCTCCGGGTCGATCCAGCCCTATCCGGGCTGATCCAGCCCTCTTCGGGCTGATCCAGCCCTCTTCGGGCTGATCCACCCCTCTCCGGGCCGCCCCACCTCCCCTCGCGGCCGCCCCCGTCTCGCGGTCGTCCTCCCCGTCCCACGGTCGGCGGGCCCGGTCGGCCCGGTCGGCCCGGTCGGCCCGGCCGCCCCGCGGCCTGCCGTCGGCCGGGCCGGGCGCGGGTGTCCTGGGCGGGGGCCTCCCGCTCCGGTCGGGTCTCGTACTTCCCTGGCCTCCTATCCGACCGAGACGGGTGGGTGGGCGGGCGGCACGGCGTCGGCGACAACCACGCTCACGTTGTCGGCGCCGCCCGCTTCGTCGGCGGCCCCGACCAGTACGCGTACCGCGTCCGCCGGGTCGCCCTCGCCCAGCAACTCCCGGATCCGCTCGTCGGGGACCTCCCGCGTCAGCCCGTCCGAGCAGACCAGGTACCGGTCGCCGGGCCGGGCGGCCTTAGTACCGGTAGCCGGTCTCCGGGTCGACCCGGGCGGGCTTCAGCAGGTCCAGCTCGTCGTACAGCCGCAACGCCTTCGGCGACAGCCGGCAGACCTTCGCGAAGGCCCCGATGGTCAGCCACTCCATGCCGCCTCCATGCCGTCTCCCCACCGGTGCGAGCTCACGTTCCGCGTCGTCCGCCATCGATGCTGGGGCTTCACCGAAGGTGAAGGTCAACGGCGTTCCCGTATTAGCCTGCCGGAGGACCAACGCAGACCCCGAAAGCCGAGGGAGCCCCCGCCGTGCCCCGCATAGCTCTCGCCACCTACGACCCCGGCACGGAACCCAGCAGGGACCAGGACCTGCCCGTGCTGCTGGCGGCGCTGACGGCCGCCGGGGCGGAGGCCGTCGCCCGCCCGTGGGACGACCCAGGGGTGGAGTGGGGCGGCTTCGACCTGGTCGTCATCCGTTCGACGTGGGACTACGCCTGGCGGACGGACGAGTTCGTGCCGTGGGTGGAGCGGGTGGGGAAGGCGACCCGGATCGCGAACCCGGCGAAGGTCGTGCGGTGGAACACCGACAAGCGGTATCTCGGTGACCTCGCGGCGGCCGGGGTGCCCGTCGTGCCGACCCGGTACCTCGCCCCCGGCGGCCCGGCCGCCGAACTGCCCGCCGACCGCGACTTCGTCGTCAAGCCCACCTTCGGCGCCGGCGCCCGGTTCGCCGCCCGCTACACCCCCGGCGAGCACGGGACGGCCGTACGGCACGTGGCCCGGATGCACGAGGAGGGGCTGACCGCGATGGTCCAGCCGTACGTCGCCGGGATCGACTTCAGCGGTGAGCGGGCGCTGCTGTTCTTCGGCGGGCGGCTGCTGCACGCCAGCCGCAAGAGGGCGGTGCTCAGGCCGGGTACGGCGTACGACGCGGACAAGGTCGCCCACCCGGACCTGGAGACCTGGACCCCGACCCCGGCCGAACGCGCGGTGGCGGAGCGCGCGTTGGCCGCCGTACCGGACGCGCCCGAGCTGCTGTACGCCCGGGTGGACCTGGTCGACGGCGCGGACGGGCGGCCGCAGGTGATGGAGCTGGAGCTGGTCGAGCCGAACCTGTTCCTGTTCCTGCACCCCGGGTCGGTGGCCGGGGTGGCCGAGGCGATCGTCACCGCGGCTCGTCGATGACCGCGGTGCGCTGCAGCAGGCCCCAGGTGAACTCGGCGACCACCTGACGGCCGTCGGGCACCTGGAAGGTGAGCCCCCAGCGGGTAGGGGCGGAGCCCTCCAGGGGGCGGGCGGGGGCGAAGGCGCGGGCGGCCTCGTCGACCGTGCAGGACCAGGGGGTGAGGTCGTCGTAGGAGTCCAGTCTCGGCGCGGGGGCACCGGGGGCGCGGACCAGCCATTCGTTCCAGACCGCGCCGCCGGGGCCGGCCACGACCTCGAAGCGCAGGGTGGGCCACAGGGGGAGCGGCCACTGCCAGACCGCGCACTCCAGGTCGCCGACGGTGCGCTTGGTCTCCCACTCGGGCGGGCCGAGGACCGAGCGGTAGCGGGCCGCCGCCGAGCGGGACCGGGGTGAGCGGGCCATCGCCTGCCAGCGCTTGTTGGCCTCCCGCATGTCCGCGACCGACGCGCCCAGCGTGCGCCGGGCGTCCTCCACCAGGTCCGGGTTGTGGTCGGCCATGCGGCGCAGCAGCACCAGCTGGAAGTCCAGTTGCATGCCACCCATGGTGCACATGCGCATGCCCGGCTGGTTCCCGGCCATTGCCCACGGAATCACCGATGGCTAGCCTGTGTTCGTCATGCCGATCGCCTGTTGATATCTCGAACGGCTCCGCAGCTGAGACGCGCGCCGCACCGCGATATCCGGCGCCTAGACCCAAGGGAGGGGGCCGGACGTGGGACGCCTCGTGCCTGCCGTGACCCGGGCTCTCGACATTCTTGAGCTCTTCCTGGACGGGGACGGGACCCTCTCCGCCCCCGACATAGTGCGCAGACTCCAGCTGCCGCGGACCACCGTGCACGAGCTGGTGACCACGCTGTCCGCCCGGTCGTACATCGTGCCCGTGCCCGGACAGCCCGGACGCTACCGGCTCGGCGTCCGTCCGTACCAGCTCGGCAGCCGGTACGCCGAGCAGCTCGACCTCGCCGCCGAGGGCCAGCAGGTCGCCCGGTCCGTCGCCGAGACCTGCGACGAGACCGTCCACGTGGCGATCCTGGAAGGCGCCGACGTCATCTACATCGCCAAGGTCGACTCCACGCACGCGGTCCGCATGGTCTCCGCCGCCGGCCGCCGGCTGCCCGCCCACTGCACCTCGGTCGGCAAGATGCTGCTGGCCTCGCTGCCGGAGCCGGAGCTGACCGCGCGCATCCCGGACGACGCCGACCTCGTCGCGATGACCCCGAACAGCATCACCGAGCCGGGCGCCCTGCGCGAGGCCCTCACGGAGATCCGCGCCCGCGGGATCGCCGTGGAGAGCCGGGAGTCCAACCCGGACGTCTCCTGCGTCGCCGCGCCGGTCCGCGACCGCACCGGACAGGTCGTCGCGGCGCTGTCCATCTCCGTGCCGATGATCCGCTGGAGCGACGAGCGCCGCGGCGAGCTGGAGCAGCTCGCGGCCAAGGGCGCCGCCGAACTCTCCGAGCGCCTCGGCCACCGGAGCGTGGCATGACGACGGTGACGACGACGGCGTACGAGGTCGCGGTCGCCACGGAGGCGACCCTCGGCGAGGGCCCCACCTGGGACCCGGCGACCGGCCGCCTGATATGGATCGACGTCCTCGGCTCCCGGATCCACACGTACGACCCGGCGACCGGCCGCCGCACCATCCGCACCGCCGAACAGCACGTCGGCGCGGTCAAGCCGCGCGCGGGCGGCGGCCTGGTCCTCAACCTCCGGGACGGCGTCGGCCTCCTCGACCCCGACGACACGTTCCGCTGGCTGCACCGCGAGCAGGTCCCGGGCCGCCGCGCCAACGACGCGGCCGTCGCCCCCGACGGCTCCCTGTGGGCCGGCACGATGCGCTACGACGAGGCGACCGGGGGCGGCACCCTCTCCCGGGTGGCACCCGACGGCACGGTGACGACGCTGCTGCCGGACGTCACCGTCAGCAACGGCATCGGCTGGAGCCCCGACGGCCGCCGCGTCTACTACGTCGACACACCGACCCGCCGCGTGGACGTCTTCGACTACGCCGACGGCCTCCCCGTCGGCCGCCGCCCGCTGGTGACGATCGAGGAGGACGCCGGGTTCCCGGACGGCCTCACGGTCGACGCGGACGGCTGTGTGTGGGTGGCGCTGTGGGGCGGGGGAGCGGTACGGCGTTACACGCCGACGGGTGAGCTCGACCGGGTCATCGCCCTTCCCGCGACCCTCACGACGGCCTGCGCGTTCGGCGGCGCCGATCTGACGGACCTGTACGTCACGACGGCCCGCGTGGGGCTGGAGCGGCCGCACCCGACAGCGGGCTCCCTCCTGGTGATCCCGGGCGCGGGCAGGGGCGTGGCCCAACCCGCCTTCGAAGGCTGAGCGCTCCTTTCATCTGCGGCTGCCGCCGCGTGCGCGCGACCGGGCTCCCCCAGCCCGACGGCGCCCGTTCGCGCAGCGCCCCTTCAGGGGCGCGGGGAACTGCGCGACCGGCCCCCAGCGGCCCGCAGGTGAAAGGCGGTCCTGCCGCGCCGGGCAGTCGAGCGTCTGCGGCGCCGTCGTGGCCGGCCGCGCAGTTCCCCGCGCCCCTTGCGGGGCGCTGCCCGAGCGGTCGTTGGCAGGATGCGGGGGCTGGTGGTGTCCGTGCGGTGGTAGCCGTAGGTGCTGCGCAGTCCCGCGCTCCTTGCGGGGCGCTGGCCGAGCGGTCGTTGGCAGGATGCGGGGGCTGGTGGTGTCCGTGCGGTGGTAGCCGTAGGTGCTGCGCAGTCCCGCGCTCCTTGCGGGGCGCTGGCCGAGCGGTCGTTGGCAGGATGCGGGGGCTGGTGGTGTCCGTGCGGTGGCAGCCGTAGGTGCTGCGCAGTCCCGCGCTCCTTGCGGGGGGCTACTGAAGGCCGGCTCTCTTCAACTCCTCCGCGGTCAGCGGTGGTCCCGTCAGCGGCGGCTTCAGTGGGCCCGCGAGGGCCGCCAGCAGCACCGACGGGGTCAGGAGTACCTCCGCGCGGCGCTCCAGTGAGGTCACGTCCGTGACGCGGCGGGCGATGCGGCCGTTGCCGGTGGCCGTGTACATGAGGCGGGACACGTACGCGGACACGATCCGGTCCCGGGCCGTCGGTCCGTTCTCCGTGGCGCCCGGATAGAACACGTCCTGCCCGATGGCGAGGTCCCAGGCCGCCCCGACCGGCCGGGCGACGGCCTTCTGGACGCGCCGGGACAGGCCCGGTGTGCCGAGGCCGTGCCGCAGGGCCAGGTCCCGCAGGAGCAGCGCGCTCTGCGCACCCACGGCCAGGCCGTGCCCGTAGACGGGGTTGTACGCGGCCAGGGCGTCGCCGAGGACCGTGAAGTTGTCGGGCCAGGCGGGCATCCGCTCGTAGAAGTACCGGCGGTTGACGGTGGCGCGGGTGACGGCGACGTCGGACAGCGGCTCGGCCTGCGCGAGCAGGTCGCCGATCAGCGGGTGGCGCAGCCGGTCGCGGGCGAACGGGACGAAGTCCTCGGCGGCGGAGGTCGGTTCGCCCCCGCGGGTGCCGTTGAGGGTGACGATCCAGCGGCCGTTCTCGATGGGCAGCAGGAAGCCCGCGCGGCCGGGGCCGCCGTTCCGCGGGTCCGGCTGCACGTTGACCACCGGGAAGCCGGCGCGGGCCTGCTCGGGCGCGAGGTAGAGCCGGCTGGCGTAGGCGAGACCGGTGTCGACCTCGCGGCGCGCCGGGGCGGGCAGTCCGAGGGCCGCGAGCCAGCGCGGGGCACCGGATCCCCGGCCGGTGGCGTCGACGACCAGGTCCGCCGCGACGGTCCGCTCCCGGCCGGCGCGGTCCCGCACCAGGACGCCGGTGACCGCCGCCGCGCCGCCCGTGAGCCCGAGCACCTCGGTGCCCCCGAGCACTTCGACGTGCCGGTCCGAGAGGACCCGCGCGCGGACCGTCGCGTCCAGCAGGTCCCGGCCGGCCAGGAGCACGTGGTGGGACTCGGGCCAGCGGCGGAACCAGCCCTGGGCCGAGAGGGCGACCATGTCCGTGGTGACCGGGGCCCGGCGCGCCCCGGCGTCCAGGAGGGCGGCGGTGATGCCCGGCAGCAGCTCCTCCATCGCCCGTATGCCGCCCGACCAGAGCATGTGGGCGTGCCGGGCCTGCGGAAGTCCCTTGCGTGGAGCGGGCGTCACGGGCAGGTCGTCGCGTTCCACGACGACGACCCGGTCGGCGAGGCCCGCCAGGGCCCGGGCCGCGAGCATGCCGGTGTGTGATCCCCCCAGGACCACGGCGGTTCTGGCGGGGGAGGGGCGTTCACTCATGCGCGGACATGCTCTCTGCCGGGACGGTCGCGCGGGTGCGTACCGCCGTGATCTCGTCGGGGTGGCACAGGGCCTCGGAGAGGGCCTGGATCTCCTGGAGCAGGTACGAGGTGTCGGTCTCGCCTGTGCCGTCGCCGTCCGGGGCGTGCCGTCCGCTCTCCACGGCCTCCAGGACCGTCACGGCGGCGGCGAGGGCCCGCGCCCGGCCGGGTTCGTGGCCGAGGGCGAGAGCGGCGTCGTGGGCGCGGCCGCGCAGGTTCTCGTCGAGGAACCGGGACAGTTGCAGGAGGGCGTCCCGGATGTACGTCTCGCGGCGGATCAGCCGCATCTCGGCGGTGGCGCGCAGGGCGAGCGGTTCGCGGCCGCCCGTGACGGTCCGCATCAGCCGGGCGAGCGGCTTCAGTGCGCGGTGCCGGCGGCGCAGCAGCCAGCGGTCGTGGAAGTACTGGCCGGCGTGCGGGACGATGAAGCCGATCGCGACGAGCGTGGCGGCGATGCAGGCGGCCGACGGTGCGATGTTGGTGTTCAGCCAGTCCAGGTCGTGACCGGTCCAGCGGGCCACCACGGCCGTGAACTTGGCCGCGCTGAAGACGAGGTTCGTCGCGTAGCCGATGCCCAGGAACCTGAGCCCCCAGCGCAGCCAGGCGTCGAGGCCGTCGGTGCGGATCCAGTTCCACACGAGCCGGGTCGTGATCGCGCAGGCCACGGTGTGGGCGAGGAGGTAGAGCAGGATCTCCTCGCGCATGAACGGCGTGTTGGCGTAGTAGGTGTCCAGGTCCCGGACCTGTTCCACGGGCACGTCGGCGAGCGCGAACAGCACCCACAGGGCGACGACCACGGCCGCGTAGACGCTGACCACCCAGCGGGTCGCGCGCCGGGTCTGCTCCCGGCGGTCGGTGTGGCCGTTGCGCCAGTGCACGACCAGGAGCAGCCAGGACGCGGACAGCGCGGTGATCAGGGAGTACACCAGGGGCGCCGAGATGTTCGGCACGCCCGTGACCCGGTTGGTCCAGGCGATGGTGGCCGGAGCGGCGAAGGCGAACACCGCGCAGGCGAACAGCAGCAGGCCGCCGACGGCACGCAGCAGCGGGTCCCGCCAGAGTTTGAGGATGCTGGGCAGCTTGATCACCAGGGCCGCGGTGAGCACGAGGCCCGGCAGCCAGAAGGAGACGTACAGCCCGGTGAAGAACGCGGTCGGGCCCTCGGCCAGTGCGGGGTGTGTCACCGGGGTCCGCCTTCACGTCCGGGGTAGCCGAGGGACCGCTGGACCGGGTCGGGCGGTGCCTCGCCGCCCCGGCCGGGCAGGAAGGGCCGGAGCGCGGCGGCGAGCCGGTGCCCGAAGTCGTCGGCCTCGGCCTCGTCGGCCTCCCGGGAACCGTTGCGGGCGGCCACGGTCAGGGCGAGGGAGTCCCAGCCCGGCCGCCCGGCGAGGGCGTTCGCGGCGGCCGCGTGGTGATGCGCGTGACGTGCGTGCATGTGCCACAGCTCATGGCCCAGGATGACCAGTTGCTGCACGGCCTCGGCCCGCTCCTCGACGATGACCAGGTCGAAGTCCTGGAACTCCACCCACAGTCCGGTCACCTCGATCTCGTCGGGGAACCGTTCGAAACGCAGCTCGACCGGCCGGCCCCCGCGCCCGAGGCTCGTCTCGTCGCACAGCGCCCGGCACAACTCCCTTACGCCGGCGGGCCTTCCGGGCCGTGCGCGGACGGCGGCGGTGAGGTCGGTGGCGAGCCGGCGCATCCGCCCGTTCGCCCGGGACCGCCGCAGCCGGGCGGCCGGCCGGGACCGCCGCAGCCCGGCGGCGATCCGGGCCCACCGGTGCCGCGCGCCGGCCAAGTCCATCGCTCCCCCTTCGCACCGCCCCGTCGGCGGTCACCGCGCCGCGTCGGCCCGTCCGAGACTACGCGGCCGGGTGTGTCCGCGTCATGCCGTCCGGGGCCGGGAGTTCGAGCGGTGGTTCACCCGGCAACGACTGCCAGAGGCAGGAAAGTCACGCGCGCCCCGTCGGCGCGCAGACGCTCGTGACCGGCGTACCCCTACTACGACGCCGGTGACAACGGCACCCTGAAGCCTGTGCCCAATCCTCAGGGCTGGACAAAAGACGGCCGGCCCAGCTTGCGTCAGGGGGCTGGGGGCATCCCCGGCCGAAGGCTGGGGGAGGAACTGCGCGACGAGCCACAGACAACCTGCACCCGCCCACGACAGAGAACAACCCATCCCGAAAGGCGAACATTGCGCACCGCCCACTTCACCCTCGACCCCGCCTTCACCGTCGGCGAGGTCAACCCCCGCCTCTTCGGCTCCTTCGTCGAGCACCTGGGCCGCTGTGTCTACACCGGCATCTTCGAACCAGGCCACCCCACCGCCGACGCCGAAGGCCTCCGCGGGGACGTCCTCGACCTCGTCCGCGAACTCGGCGTCACCACCCTCCGCTACCCCGGCGGCAACTTCGTCTCCGGCTACAAGTGGGAGGACTCGGTCGGCCCGGTCGAGGACCGCCCCCGCCGCCTGGACCTCGCCTGGCGGTCGACGGAGACCAACCGGTTCGGCCTCTCCGAGTACGTCGACTTCCTGAGGAAGGTCGGCCCGCAGGCCGAGCCGATGATGGCGGTCAACCTCGGCACGCGGGGCGTGGCGGAGGCCCTGGAGCTCCTGGAGTACGCCAACCACCCCTCCGGCACCGCCCTCTCCGACCTGAGGTCCGCGCACGGCGACAAGGACCCCTTCGGCATCAAGGTCTGGTGTCTGGGCAACGAGATGGACGGCCCCTGGCAGACCGGCCACAAGACGGCCGAGGAGTACGGCCGTATCGCCGCCGAGACGGCCCGCGCCATGCGCCAGATGGACCCGTCCGTGGAACTGGTCGCCTGCGGTTCCTCCAGCCAGTCCATGCCGACCTTCGCCGAGTGGGAGGCCACGGTCCTCGCGCAGACGTACGAGCTGGTCGACTACATCTCCCTGCACGCCTACTACGAGCCCCAGGACGGCGATCTCGACTCCTTCCTGGCCTCCGCCGTCGACATGGAGTCCTTCATCGAGAACGTGGTCGCCACCTGCGACCACGTGGGCGCCAGGCTGAAGTCGCAGAAGAGGATCAACCTCTCCTTCGACGAGTGGAACGTCTGGTACACGTCGAGGTGGCACGAGATCGAGAACTCCGACGCGCGGGACTGGCCCGAGGCCCCCCGTCTCCTGGAGGACAACTACAGCGTCCTGGACGCGGTGGTCTTCGGCTCCCTCCTCATCGCCCTGCTCCGGCACGCCGACCGCGTCACGGTCGCCTGCCTGGCCCAGTTGGTCAACGTCATCGCCCCGATCATGACCGAGCCCGGCGGCCCGGCCTGGCGCCAGACGACGTTCTTCCCCTTCGCCCAGGCGTCGCGGTACGGCAGGGGCCGGGTGCTGGACGTACGCGTGGACTCACCGACGTACGACACGAAGAAGTACGGCGAGACGGACCTGCTGCACGCGACCGCGGTCAGGGCCGACGACGGCACGGTCACCGTCTTCGCCGTGAACCGCAGCCGCACGGAGCCGCTGCCGCTGGAGGTGGCCCTGAGCGGCCTCGGCCTGACGTCCGTGGCGGAGCACAGCGTCCTGGCGGACGCGGACCCGGATGCCCGCAACACCCTGGAGGAACCGGAGCGGGTGACACCTCGTCCGGCAGAGGGCACGTCGCTGGACGAGGGCACACTGAGCGCCGTCCTCGAACCCCTGTCCTGGAATGTGATCCGGCTGGCGTAAGCGCCCCTTCGGGGGCGCTGGGGGAGGAACCGCGCGAGGAACCCCACACGACCCGCCGTCAACGGCCGGGGGAGTCCACCCCCACGACCTCGACCCCTCCGGCCGCACTCCCCAGCAACTCCAGCCGTACGACCCCCGGCCCGGACTCGCTCGTCCCATCCGCGAGCACGGCCAGCGCCAACGTATTGGACCCCCGGGTCCGCAGGATCCCGTTCGGCAGCACGAACGTGTGCTGCGGCCCCACGTCATTGACGTACTGCCCGAGGTTCCACCCGTTGAGGAAGATCTGCACCCGGTAGGCCCGCGCCGGATCGTCCTCCAGGACCAGCCCCACCGACGCGTCCACCCCGCCCGGCACGGACAGCCGGAAGCCGGTCCGGTACCAGGTGACCCCCATCCCCTCGTCGGAGCGGGGAAGCGTGACCGGCTCCCAGCCGCCGTCCGCGAACCCGGGCAGGTGCCAGCCCTCCCGTTCCCCGTACAGCCCGCCGTTGTTCTGCGGCCCCCGCACCGGATCCGCGGCCACCGCCCCCTGGATCCGCCAGCTCACCTTCGGCGAGACGCCCTTGAAGGAGACGGCGGTCAGCCCGCGCGCCACCTTGTGGGTGTCAAGCGACCCGCCGTCCATGTCGTGCTGCATCCGCCGCACCAGCACGGACAGGACGTGCCCCGGCTTCTTCCGCTGCTTCTTCTTCAGCCCGTCGGCGGAGAACTCGGCCGTGGCCGTCCAGCTCCCCTTGCGTACCGTCTTCGCATCCGGCACGGGCATCCGGTGCGAGCCCAGCGGCACCCCGTCCAGCCAGGCCATCAGCATGCCCTGGGTGCCGGTGCTGTAGGCGAGGGAGACGGACTCCAGGTCCTCGATGCCGCCCTCCACCCGTGCCCGGTACCAGACGTCCCCGTAGTGGAAGCCGTAGTCGTCGGCGAAGAGCACCGGCCCGCCCGCCGGGACGGCCGTCGTGCTGAACGACGTCCTCCTGTCGGCGGCCTGCCACGCCGAGTCGTCGAAGCCGGGCGCGGCCTCGGGGTTCTCGGTCTTCCGGCGCCAGCCGGTGAGGACCGGCAGCGCCGGCCGCGGTGCCGCCGGCATCTGCGCCAGGGCGACGAGGCTCTCCGAGACGGTCACCCGGGTCCGTACCGGCTGCCCGTTCCAGGTGACCGAGGCGATCCCGCGGGGCCCCCAGACCTCCACGCCGCTCGCCCCGACGATGTCCCCGGTGAGGTGGACGGTGGACCCGTCGAGCCTCGCGTGGCGCAACAGCGCCGGGCCGTAGGCCAGGAGCGTGCCGGAGGGGGTGTCGTACGGGAACAGCCGTACGGAGGTCGCGTCGTCGGCGAAGAGGAGGAGCAGCGGGGTCTCGGACTCGCCGCGCTGGACCAGGACCCGGGTGAGCCCGCCCTTTCCGAGCGGTGCGGTGACGTGCAGGACGCCCTGGTCGTAGACCCAGGCCGCCTCGGCGTCGAGGCGCTGGACGAACGGCTCGCTCGGGCACTCCAGCACGAGGTGCGCCATCTCGCCGTAGCGGCCGGTGAACAGGGCGATGTCCTGGCGGCCCGCGGTGAGCACGAACATCGGCTGGGCGGTGCAATAGCGCAGCTTCCGCTTGCCGAGGGAGAGGCCGGTGGTGACGAGCTTGGCGTCGTGGGCCGCGACGGTCAGCTCGACGTCGTCGCCGTCGGCGGTGCGCAGCGTGGAGGTGACCTCCTCGGCGCCGTCGTTGCGCAGGACGTAGACGTGTGCCTGGGTGTCGGGGTTGGTGAGGTGGTACGTCTTCAGCCCGGCCACGTGGACGTCGGCCGCGCGGTCCAGCTTCGCGAAGTCCGGGACGCGCTGCAGGAGATGGCCGAGCTGGTGCATCGGCGCGATCTTCGTGGTGACGTTGCGGGCCTCGTCGATGGCGGCGCCGTAGTCGTACGACGTGTAGACGACCGGTGCCGGCAGCCAGCCCCAGGTGGTGCCGCCGTAGGTCATGTAGACGTTGTGGAGGGTGAGGCCGTTGGCGAGGTTGGTGAGGTAGAAGCGGCGTTCGTAGGCCGCGTCGCGGGTGCGCCGGGACTCGGCGTAGCCCTTGCCGCCGAACTCGACCCCGCCCCAGGGGTCGAACCAGCCGCCGCCGTACTCCGGCACGAACCCGGGGGTGCGCGGGCTCGCGGTCGCACCGCCCTTGAGGCCGCCGATCCCGAAGTCGCCCCAGTCCGGCGGGGGCTGGGAGGGCGACGGGTAGCCGTCGAAGCCGTACAGCCACTTCCCGTGCTCGCCGCCGGTGTCGAAGGAGCCGGGGATCCAGTAGCCGTTGCGGCCCTTGTCGTTGTGGAAGAGGGGGACGTGGATGCCGTCGGCCCGCACCTTCTTGTAGAGGTGGGACATGTAGGCGGGGCCGCTCGGGTCGGCGACGTGGCCGTCGTACTCGTTCTCGATCTGGTAGAGCAGGACGGTCCCGCCGCCGTCGGTGTGCTGGTGGCGGCGGACGATGCGGTTGACGGCCGTCAGCCACTGGTCGACGTGGCCGAGGTAGGTCGGGTCGGTGCCCCGGGCCGCGCCCTCGGTCGCGGTGAGCCAGCCGGGGAAGCCGCCGGCGTCGACCTCGGCGTTGATGTAGGGACCCGGGCGGAGGATCACGTACAGCCCGGTCTCGGCCGCCGTGCGCAGGAAGAGGTCGAGGTCGCGGACGCCGGTGAAGTCGTACCGGCCGGGCGCGGGGGAGTGGTAGTTCCACGCCACGTAGATGCTGACGGTGTTGTAGCCGTGCCCCCGCATCTTCTCCAGGACGTCCCGCCACAGGGACGGGCTCGGCAGGCGGAAGGGGTGCAGCTCGCCGGACCAGACCACCAGGCGCCGCCCGTCCACGACGAGGGAGTAGTGGTCGTAGCCGATGGTGTGCCGCCGTCCGTCGGCTCTCGGCGCGGCCGGTGCCGGGCCGGTCGGCACACTGCGTGCCGCGTAGGCCGCGGGCGCCCCGGGGCCGCCGCTGCCGCCCAGGGCGAAGCCGAGCGCGGCCGAGCCGGCGAGGGCACTGAAGGTACGTCTGCTGAGCGCCAAGGGATCCTCCCGGGCGATCTTACGGGGCGCGGGTGCGGCCATTGTCCACGGGAGGACGCCCCACAATGGACGCATGAGGATCTCGGCACGAGCGGATTACGCGGTACGGGCGGTTCTGGAGCTCGCCGTACGCCAGGGTGAGGGCCCCGTGAAGGCGGAGGAGATCGCCGGCGCCCAGGACATCCCGCACAAGTTCCTCGAGGGCATTCTGGGTGACCTCCGGCGTGCCGGGATCGTCGACAGCCGGCGTGGCGGGGGCGGTGGCTACCGGCTGGCGCGGGAGGCGTCCGCGATCACCGTGGCCGACCTGATCCGCGCGGTGGACGGCCCGATCGTCTCGGTGCGCGGCGAGCGCCCGACGGGGCTGGCCTACACCGGCACGGCCCAGCCGCTGCTGCCCCTGTGGATCGCCCTGCGCGCCAACGTCCGCAGGATCCTCGAAGGCGTCACGGTGGCGGACATCGCGGCGGACGCGCTGCCGGAGCCGGTACGGGCGCTGGCGGCGGAACCGGCGGCCTGGGAGAACCCCTGAGCCCCTGCGGCGGTCCCTTTGGCGGGGTGTGAAATCCGGCGGTGTGAATGGCCGGAGTTCGACCTGACCGGTTCATGCCATGGTTCCTACGATTCGAGCGCCCCGGTCTTCACAGGAAACGCACAGTTCCTTCAAAAGTGAACTCTCCAAAAGTGAACTACGGACGGCCGCGGGTGCAACCCCCCACTCGATCACCGAACCGGAGAAACCATGGGACCCAGGAGACACCGACTCCTGTTCGGCGGAGCGCTGGCCGCGCTGCTCACCGCCGGACTGCCCGCTCAGGCCCAGGCCTCGTCGTCGCCGGTCTTCGACGACCCGCCGCCGGACAAGATCGTCATCAACGTCGCCACGGTGAACGGCTCAGGTTGTCCGCAGGGAACCACCGCGGTCGCCGTGTCCGAGGACAACGAGGCCTTCACCGTCACCTACAGCGCCTACCTCGCCCAGGCGGGCGGCAACTCGGACCCGACCGCCTTCCGGCGCAACTGCCAGCTCAACCTGGTCGTCCACGTGCCCGGCGGCTTCACCTACGCCATCGCCAGCGCCGACTACCGCGGCTTCGCCTCGCTCCAGCCGGGCGCCACCGGCACCCAGCGTGCCTCGTACTACTTCCAGGGCTCCTCCAACACCGCGTCCGCCAACCACCCCTTCGCGGGCCCCTACAACGACAACTGGCAGGCCACCGACACCACCGACTGGGCCCAGCTGGTCTGGGCGCCCTGCGGGGTCCAGCGCAACTTCAACATCAACACCGAGCTGCGGGTGAGCGCCGGCAGCGCGAACCCCGGCAAGGTCAGCTTCATGACCATGGACTCCACCGACGGCGAGATCAGCACCGTCTACCACCTGGCCTGGAAGCAGTGCCCCGCCAAGTAGCCGGGCCGGTCACAGGCTTCCGGGCCGGACCCGTCCGGTCCGCTTGACCCCGGTCAGGACGGGCGTGACCTCCCTCGCGGAGACGCGCTCCAGGGCGCCGGCCGTGTGGCCCGGGAAGCCGTAGAGCGCGTCGAGGTCGACCGCCGCGACGGCCACCAGCAGGTTGGCCGAGCCGGTGGTGGCCGAGGCGAACCGCAGCTGTGGACGACGGCTCGGCCACCGCCCGGTCTCCTCCGGGCGGCCGGGAGCCACCGTCATCCGCACCAACGCCTCGGTACGGATGCCCAGCCGGGCGAGATCGACCTCGGCCGCGAGCCTGAGGACCAGGCCGCCCGCCGGCGCCGCCAGGCGCCGGCGGGCGGACAGGGCGCTGATGCCGGCGCGGCGGGCGAGGTCCGTGTGGGAGGCCCGCCCGTCCTCGACAAGCCCGGCGACCACCACGCCGCCGGCGGCGACGCGACCCACGTCTAGGAGTTCGACTACCGCCCGGCCGCGGACCCGCACGCCCTCGGCGCCGCGCACTGCGCCGACCTCCCCTTCCTCTTCGGCACGCTCGATGCCTACCCGGACAGCCCGATGCTCGGCAGTGCCGACGACGTCCAGTACGCCCTCGGGCACGTGTTCGCCACCGCCGTCGCCGAGTTCGTCAGGACCGGCTCGGTGCGGGACCGGCTCCCGTACGCCCCCGGCACGCCGGCCCGCGTCCGCCACTTCGGCTGAACCGGCTGAACCGGCTGAACCGGCTGAACCCGGAGGGCGGCGGCCCGCTCAGACCCGGCCGGCCGCCGTGGCCCGGAACGTGTTCCGGTAGGCCTGCGGGGAGACGCCGATCGCCGCGTGCAGGTGCTGCCGCAGCGAGGTGCCGGTGGCGAAGCCGACCTCGGCGGCGATGCGGTCGACCGACAGTTCGCTGGTCTCCAGGAGGTCGCGGGCGCGCCGTACCCGCTGCTGGATCAGCCAGCGCCCGGGGCTGGTCCCCGTCTCCTCCTGGAACCGGCGGGCGAAGGTGCGCCGGCTCATCCGGGCGTGGTCGGCCAACTCCTGCAGTGCCAGCGGCCGTTCCAGGTTCTCCAGGGCCCACGCCCGGGTCGCCGCCGTACCGGTGGCACCCTCGTCCGGCACCGGCAGCTCGATGTACTGCGCCTGGCCGCCGTCCCGCCACGGCGGTACGACGCACTGCCGGGCCACGCTGTTGGCGACCGCGCTGCCGTGGTCGGAGCGCACGACGTGCAGGCACACGTCGACACCGGAGGCCGCCCCGGCGGAGGTGAGCACGTCCCCGTCGTCGATGAACAGCACGTCCGGATCCAGCGCCACCTGCGGGAACATCCGCCGGAACCGCGGCGCGAGTGCCCAGTGCGTCGTCGCCGGCCGCCCGTCGAGCATCCCGGCCGCCGCGAGCGCGAACGCCCCCGTGCAGATGGAGACGATGCGGGTCCCGGGCTGGATCCGCGCCAGCGCGGCGGCATCGGGTCCGGACAGCTCCTGCGCGATGCGCGCCATGTCGTACGGCGGTACGACCACGGTGTCCGCGCTCTCCAGCGCCTCGGGCCCGTGCCCGACGGTGACGGTGAAGTCGGCGTTGGTCGTCACCGTACGGTCCTCGCTCGCCGCGCAGGTCACGACGTCGTAGGCGCCGGGAACGCAGGTGAAGACCCGGTTCGGGATCCCCAGCTCGAAGGGGTAGACCCCGTCGAGAGCGAGCACGACGACCCGGTGCGGACGGGCGGGCAGGAAGTCGATGTCGGCGGACATGGCACGATCCTATCGCTCACGGCCTATCCTGCCACCGAACGGCAACCCGACTCAGCGAGGGCTTGATGAAGCTGCTCCTCACCGACTCCGGTGTCAGGAACGAAGGCATTCGGGCGGCACTGGTCGATCTCCTCGGCAAACCGATCGCCGAGGCCGACGCCCTCTGCATCCCCACCGCCGGGTACGGGGGCCCGTACGGGGATCCGGGCGGCCCGTGGCGTTTCCTCAGCGGCCGGTCCCCCAGCCCCATGACGGGGCTCGGGTGGAAGTCGGTGGGCGTGCTGGAACTCACCGCACTGCCCGGCATCGACCGTGAACGCTGGGTCTCCTGGGTCCGGGACGCGGACGTCCTCCTGGTGAACGGCGGCGACGCGCTGTACCTGTGCCACTGGATGCGCGAGTCCGGACTGGCCGACCTCCTCCCGTCGCTGCGCGACACGGTCTACGTGGGGCTCAGCGCCGGCAGCATGGCGCTCACGCCCCGCGTGGGGGACTTCTTCGTCGGCTGGCAGCCCCCCACCGGCGGCGACACCGCGCTGGGACTCGTCGGCTTCTCCCTCTTCCCGCACCTCGGCAGCCCGGAACACACCATGGTCGAGGCGGAACGCTGGGCCGCCGGGATCGCGGGCCCCGCCTACGCCATCGACGCCCAGACCGCCATCAAGGTGACCGACGCCGGCGTCGAGGTCGTCTCCGAGGGGAACTGGAGGCTGTTCGACCCGACGGGGTGAACGCCTCGTGAGCGGGTCCACAGGAGGCCCCGACGCCCCTGTCGAACAGACCAATCGGGGTTCCGACGCCCTGGAGCCGGAAACGGCGCCGGTCACCGCAGGTTCGGTCCGTCGTGGAGCGAGCCGTTTTCCCGGAGTCTTCTTGATTTCGGTTCGGAACGATGCTTGCAATCGGCTGATCACTGACCGGTCACGCGGTCATCGCGCGCAGCGCCGCGGCGGTGCGCGCGTCCGCGGGGAAGAACGTCTCGATGGCGATCTCGTCGAGGGTGACGTCCCGTGGGGAGCCGAAGACGGTGGTGGTGTAGAGGAGGGCGAGGTCGCCGTGGTCGGAGGACAGGCGTAGGGGGACCACGAGGTCGTCGTAGGGAGATCCGCTGTCCGGTGGCTCGGGTGTGCCGGGCGCCGGGTAGCTCTCCAGTTCCGTGAGGAGTTCGGCGAGGCCGGTGGCCGAGGTCCGGTCCAGCTGGCGGCGGATCCGGCGCAGTACGTGCGCCCGCCACTGGGCGAGGTTGCGGATGCGTGCGGACAGGCCGTCGGGGTGCAGGGTCGCCCGCAGGACGTTCAGGGGCGGCCCGGTGACGGTCGCCGGGACGTCACCGAGGAACAGTCCCATGGCGCGGTTGGCGGCCAGCAGCTCCCACCGCACGTTGACGGCGAGCGCCGGATTCGGCTCGTGTCCGGCGAGCACGGCCTCCACCGCCTCGCGCGCCGCGCCGAGATCGGCGTAGGCGCGTTCGCGGTGCACCGGGGCGAAACCGGCCGCCAGATAAAGGGCGTTGCGCTCCCGCAGCGGCACGTCGAGCTCGTCGCACAGCCGCCGGACCATGTCCCGGCTCGGGTTGGCCCGCCCCGTCTCGATGCAGCTCAGGTGCCGGGCGGACAACTCGGCGGCGAGCGCCACGTCCAGCTGCGAACGCCGCCGCCGCTCCCGCCAGCGCCGCACCAGCACCCCGACCGGCTCGGTGATGGTCGTCGTCATGCATCCCAGGCTGCCCGGCTGCCCGGCCCGGAATCAATGACCTCGCAGGTCATCGACAGGGCGCGCCGCGCAGCCCAAAGTCGGTAACCGACAAGCCACTTCACCGCGAAGGGACGGCCACCATGACCGAGATCGCCGAACGGCTCGACGCATACGTACGGTTCTGGAACACCGGCACCGAGCACGAGCAGCGCGCCTGCGCCGAAGCCGCGTTCACCGACGGCGTCGAGTACCGCGCCCAGATCGGAGTCCTCGGCGGGACACAGGCGCTCATCGACTTCCGCAACCAGTTCGCCGCCCACATGGGCCCGGTCGCCCTCCGGCTGCGCGAGCAGCCGCAGATCCACCACGGCCGCGCCCGGCTCCGCTGGGAGATCCTGACCGGTGACGGCGCGGAGACCTCCTTCGCCACCGGAACCGACGTCCTGCATCTCGAGGAGGACGGCCGGATCAGCTCCGTCACGGTCTTCCTGGACCGGGCACCCGAGGGGTTCGACCCCGCCGCGCACGACTAGTGCCGCAACAGGCAACGTTCGCCCCGTCACGACGCCCGGCACGCACTCTCGCCGCACCAGCCGAAAGCCCAAGTACATCCAGTACGAGGACTTCCGGCCGGCACGCCGAGAGCACGCACCGGACGCCGCTCCTTGACGGGCAAACGTTGCCTGCCGCGGCACTAGGGCCCGTGCCCCGCGCGGCCCGCCGGGGCGGCTGTCGCGGGGATGGGCCGGGCGTGTCTGCCCCCGGGCTTGTCCCTCCGCACCTTCCCCGCGAGCCGCCAGGGGTGGAAGATCCTCCATCTCTGCCCTGGCCGACATGAAGGAGAAGTGGCGTGCGCGCGCAGACACGGCCCGGCGCGGTCGAGGCGACCGGGGCCGGGCCGCAGCGGTCCGCAGCGGCGACCGTCCGGCCGCCCGTCCGGGACCTGAGCCCTGCGGGCGTCCGGGATTTCCAGGGGACCGCCGGCAACGAAGCGGTGGCCCGGGCGGTCCAGCGGCTCCGGGACCCGGTCGCGACGGTGCAGCGGACCAGGACGGCCGATCCGGAGATCCAGCCCATCGTCGACGCGGTGGAGGAGATGCTGGGCACCGCCCGCTCCTTGATCACCACGGCACAGGGGTTCGCGTTCCGGCTGCGGGGCAGGGAGAGCCAGCAGAAGCACTGCGACGACCTCGGCATGTCTCTGGACACCGCCGAGCACATGGTCTACGGCCAGTTCCGCGCCGACGGCCCGGCCGGCCGGACGGCCAACCCGCGCACCACCGCCCTGAAGGCCCTGCTCGACGAGATCCAGCAGCGGCACATCGAATACGTGGGCATCCTGCGCCGGTTCGGCCTGCGCCCCGTCGGCGCCGACATCGGTCCCCAGGACACCGAGGGCCTGGCGCAGCTGTCCGACACCTGGTCGCGGGTGGTCGGCGGCCAGGGCATCAGGACCTCGTCGACCCCGCGGCCGTTCGGCGAGGACCGTACGCCCGCGCCGGTGCGGGGCTTCGAGGACCAGATGCTGTCCCACCACGCCCGGCTGCTCTCCCGGCAGCACGGCCGGGACCTGGTCGGCGGTCTCACCGCAGGGGTCGCGGGAGCCGGCACGGCCATGGTGGGCGTGGTGCCCTTCCACCCCGAGCAGATCGAGTTCATGGGCGGCAACAGCGCGGTCGGCGCGGAGGCGGCCGTCGACACGCCCGAAGGGCTCGCGTCCGCCCCCGACACCCCCGGCAGGGGCAGCACCAGCGTCGTCGCCGTGCCGCACGGCCTGCGGGACAGCGAGGGCGCGCACGAGGGCGAGGCCGTCTCGCCCGCCTTCCTGGTGTACGGGCATGAACTGATCCACGCGCAGCACAACATGCACGGCATCAACATCCGCAGCATCGGTGACGAGGAGGCGGCGACCGTCACCGGCAACGAGACCTCCACCGCCCTGCACGAGCAGCGGCGGGTGCCGGTCACCACGGAGGAGATGCTGCGCGACGAACACGGCCTGCCACGCCGCGGCGGCTACACCTGAGTAACGGCCGCCGGCCGCAACGGTCCTACGCCTCGCGTCCTGGTCCCGCCGCCCGATGTGACCGGGCGCGGCACGTCATAGCCTCGACGCATGGCCTCAGTTGACTCTCGCCCCGCCGGACCCCGAAGCCAGGAGCAGCGCAAGCGCGAGGCGCTGGAACGGCTCGCCCGGGACAACGACGTGTGGGTCGCCACGGCCGACGGCACCGGCGAGCCGTGCCTCGTTCCGCTCGCCTTCTGGTGGGACGGCGAGACCGTGTGGCTGGCCACCCGCGACACCAACCCGACCGGGCGCAATCTCATCGCCTCCGGCCGGGTCCGGCTCTCCTTCGGCCACACCCGGGATGTCGTCCTGGTCCACGGCACCGCGCGCATGCTGACCCGGGAGGAGCTGCCGGCCGGCGTGGGCGACGCCTTCGCCGCCAAGGACGGCTGGGACCCTCGCGAGGACCACCCGTCGTACGTCTTCTTCCAGGTCACCCCACAGGTGCTGCAGGCCTGGGGAACCGTTCCCGAGCTGGCCGGACGGACCCTGATGCGCGACGGGAGGTGGCTGGTCTAGGGCTTCAGCCAGTCACGAGACGGGCTTGCCGAGGCGGATCCGGGTGTCGCAGCCGATGTCCTCGCGGTACGTGGTGGAGCCCTGCCGGTACTCGTAGTGGCAGGTGGTCAGGTCCCCGTGCACGGTGCCGGTCACCTTGACCCGGGCCTCGTAGTAGAGGTCTGACAGGGTGTGCGCCGGGATCCGGATCGAACTGCCCTGGTGAGCGAGGGCGTTGTGGTCCGTGACACCTACGGGTATCACCCCATAGGGGTGAGGGCCGGTGCCGTCGCTGACCACCCGGTACGCCGTGATCCGCAGGCCGGCCGGCACGTGGACGATCTTCCCGCTGAGGACGGTGACCGGCTTCCCCGACGTGTTCTCCATCTGCGGCATGGTCACCCAGTACTCCTTGCCGACCTGGGTGTGCTCGTACCCGACGAGATTGCTGCTCTTCCCGGCGCCGGCCAGGGCCGTCCCTCCGCCGTCGGAGCACGAGGTGAGGGCGGCGGCGCCGAGCGCCAGGAACACGGCGAAAAGGCGTCTGGACATGGCTGGATCCCCCCGGTGGATTTGCGGTACCGGGATCAAACCACGCTGTTCAGGACGTGTGTAGGTCGGGCGGGGAAAAAGTGCGCAAGTAATGTGCCGTTGCGCGATCGGTGAGCGGACCAGGCGCCGGAGGCCCGCCCGCATGCCCGCCCGTCGGAGAAGGACCGCGGGGCCGCCGTCCGAGGTGACTGTCGTGGACGGGGCATCGTAGGAAGGGCTCCTGCCGGCAGGCGGTCGGAGTTCGGACAGCCGTGTCGGCGGCCGGCGTAGGGCATCGCGGAAAACGCGTGAGTAAAGGGGCCATTAGGGTAGTTCGTCGCGGCCAGGACACCCCCTGAACGGCGAGGGCTCGCGGAATTCGGCGCGGTATCCGGGTCTAATCGCGCCGGAGAACCGAGACACCGCTCGGGCAGTGCCGGGTGGCGAGGGACTTCGACGCCACCACCCTGTCCCGCAGTGCTGGAGGAGGATTTCCATGGGCGCCACTCCGCTCCTGCCGACGCCGTCCGGTCCCTACCTGGGCGAAGGGCAGCTTCCCGCCGACTTCTACTCCTACGAGGAACTCCTGACGGACGGTGAGCGGGAGAAGATCGGGCGCGTCCGTGCGTTCCTCGAAACGCAGGCCGCTCCCCTCGTGGACGACTACTGGGCACGGGCCGAGTTCCCCTTCCAGCTGGTGCCGGGGTTCGGCGGACTCGGGCTCGTGGACTGGGCGCACCCGGACTCCGCGGAGTCGAAGCCGAGCAATCTCCTCTCGGGTTTCCTCGCGCTGGAATTCGCCCACGCCGACGCGTCCTTGGCGACCTTCTCCGGCGTGCACACGGGGCTCGCGATGGGCTCCATCCTCGCCTGTGGTTCCGAGGAGCAGAAGCGGCGGTGGCTGCCGGCGATGAGCCGCTTCGAGAAGATCGGGGCCTTCGGGCTGACCGAGCCGCACGGTGGTTCCGACGTGGCCGGCGGCCTGCGGACCACCGCGCGCCGCGACGGCGACGGCTGGGTCCTCGACGGGGCCAAGCGGTGGATCGGCAACGCGACCTTCGCCGACCTGGTCGTCATCTGGGCGCGGGACACCGAGACCAACCACGTACTGGGCTTCGTCGTGGAGAAGGACACCCCCGGGTTCACCGCGACGAAGATCGAGAACAAGATGGCGCTGCGGATCGTGCAGAACGCCGACATCGTGCTCGACGGCTGTCGCGTCCCGGAGGCCAACCGGCTGCAGAACGCGAACTCGTTCAAGGACACCGCGGGCATCCTGCGCCAGACGCGCAGCGGGGTGGCCTGGCAGGCCGTGGGCGTGATGTTCGGCGCGTACGAGATCGCGCTGCGGTACGCGAAGGAGCGCGAGCAGTTCGGGCGCCCGATCGGCGGCTTCCAGCTCGTCCAGGACCTGCTGGTGAAGATGCTCGGCAACGCCACGGCCTCGTGCGGGATGGTGACGCGGCTGGCCCAGTTGCAGGACGCCGGGATCTACAAGGACGAGCACTCCGCCCTGGCGAAGGCGTACTGCACCGTGCGGATGCGGGAGAACGTCGGCTGGGCCCGGGAGCTGCTGGCCGGCAACGGCATCGTCCTCGACTACAAGGTCGGCCGCTTCGTCGCCGACGCCGAGGCCCTCTACTCGTACGAGGGCACGCGGGAGATCCAGACCCTGATCGTGGGACGCGCCGTCACCGACGGCTTGAGCGCGTTCGTGAAGTGACGGCGATGACTCCTGAACCCGTGACCCCCGAGTCCGTGACCCCCGAATCCGTGACCCCCGAGTCGGTGACCCCCGAGTCCGTGACCCCCGAGTCCGTGACCCCCGAATCCGTCTTCACCGGCCTGAAGGTCCTCGACGCGTCCTCGTTCATCGCGGGACCCGCGGCGGCCACCGTGCTCTCCGACTTCGGAGCCGACGTCATCAAGATCGAGCCGCCGGGGACGGGCGACCCCCAGCGGCGCCTGAGCTCCGTACCGCCCAGCCCGCAGGCCGAGGCCAACTACAGCTGGCACCTGGCCAACCGCAACAAGCGGGGCATGGTGCTCGACCTGAAGTCCCCGGCGGCCGTCGAGGTCCTCAAGCGGCTCGTCCAGTGGGCCGACGTGGTGATCACCAACTTCCCGCACGGTACGCGCGAGAAGCTGCACCTCGGCTACGAGGAGGTCGCCGGCTGGAACCCGAGGGTCGTCTACGCCGACCTCACCGGCTTCGGGGACGCGGGGCCCGACGCCCGGCAGCCGGGGTTCGACCTGACCGCCTTCTGGTCGCGCAGCGGTCTGCTGGCCTCCACCCGGGACGCCGGCGCCCCGCCGACCGTACCGGTGTGGGGCAGCGGCGACTACACGACGGCGATCGCCGTCTACGCGGCGATCACGACCGCCCTCTACCACCGCGAACGGACCGGGCAGGGCGCCAACGTCGGGACGTCACTGCTCGCCACCGGCGTCTGGGCCACCGGAACCCTCGTGGCCGGCGCCCTGGCCCACGGCACCCCCTTCGAACTGCACGACCGCAAGGCCCCGGCGAACCCGCTGATCAACCCCTACCAGACCGCCGACGGCGAGTGGTTCATGCTGGTCGCCTCGCCCACCCGCTGGCCGGGACTGACACGCGCCGTCGGACACCCCGAACTGCTGGAGGACCCCCGGTTCGCCGACCTGGAGGGCATGGTCCGGCACGCCGGCGCGCTGGCCGAGCTGCTCGACACCGAGTTCCGCTCGCAGACCTTCGACCACTGGAAGGACGCGCTGAGCCGCGAACGCATCACCTACAGCCTCATCCAGACGCCGGAAGCGGCCGCGCGGGACCAGCAGCTGCGCGACAACGACATCGTCGTACCGCTGGAAGGAGTCAGCGGGCTGACGGAGACCGTCAGCAGCCCGGTCACCCTCCGAGGGGTCCCGAAGGTGCCGGCGAAACGGGCGCCGGGCCTGGGCGAGCACAACGACGAGATCCTCGCCGAGCTGGGATTCGGCCCCGCCGAGATCGACGCACTGCACGCCGATGGAGTGGTCCCCGGCACACCGCCGCAGGAGCCGCCGCACTGAACTCTTCATCTCGGCTTCGCCTGGAATTCGTCTGGACGTAGGGGTACGGCCGGTCGGTGTCGCCGGGTGGGACAGGGTCCGTTGGTAGCGTCCGCGTACCCCGTGCCGCTCGACCGAGAGAGAACTGATGTCCCCGACGATCCGCAGGGCCGTGATTCCCGCCGCCGGACTGGGCTCCCGCCTGCTGCCCCTGACCAAGGCCACGCCGAAGGAGATGCTCCCCGTCGGCGACAAACCGGTGATCGAACACACCGTGCGGGAGCTGGTGGACTCCGGGATCACCGACATCACCATCGTCGTCTCGGGCGGCAAGAGCCTGATCCAGGAGCACTTCCGGCCCAATCCCGCCCTCGTGGAGCAGCTGCGCGCCGACGGCAAGACCGCCTACGCGGACGCCGTCGAGGAGGTCGCCGAGCTGGCCCGCAAGGGGCACATCACCTACCTCGACCAGTACGGGCCGTACGGCAACGGCACGCCCGTGCTGAACGCCGCCCGCTCCTTCGGCGACGAGCCCGTCCTCGTGCTCTGGCCCGACGACGTGTTCGTCGCCGAGGTGCCCCGCGCCCAGCAGCTGATACGCGCCTACGAGCAGACCGGCTGCCCGGTCCTCGCCCTGCTGCCGATGGACCCCGCCGACTCCCAGCGCTACGGCGTGCCCATCGTCAAGGAGGACCTCGGCGACGGCCAGCTGCGCATCACCGGCCTGGTCGAGAAACCCGCGCCGGCCGACGCGCCCTCGCCGTACGCGGCCATCGGCGGCTACGTCGTCACCCCCGGCATCATCGACGAGCTGCGCGAGCAGACCCGGCGCTGGTACGAGCACCGCACCGGCGAGGTGTACCTCACCGACGCCATCAACGCCTACGCCGGCAGCCGGGCCGTGTACGGGCAGGTCATCCAGGGCCGTTGGTACGACACCGGCAACCCGGCCGACTACCTCGTCGCGCAGATGGCGTTCGCCCTCGCCCACCCCGAGTACGGGCCCGTGCTGCGCGGTCTGGTCAGCAAGCTCGACCAGGGCGACGTGCGGGACGAGTTGCAGGGCGACGTGCAGCGTACGGTATGATCGTTTCAGAGCTGGTCGCCGCAACTCGCGGTGTCTGGTGCTGCGTTGGTGGTCCAAGGAAAGACGCCCCGCTTCCTGCGGGGAAATGCAGGTGCAAGGCCTGCCCGGCGCTCGATCCGGTGCCCGTTCGCATTCGATGCGGACGGGCACCGCGCCGTTTCCGCCCTGGTTCGCACCGTTTCCCGGCAGCTCCCGTCACCTCAGTCAACCCTTTAGGGGTAATTGGTCCGCTTCCTCCCCTTATGCGGGGTATGCGGCTGATATGAAACCTTCTGGACAGAGGGCAACTCCAGGGGCGGGGCATGGCAACAGCACAGGTCGGTGTAGTGATCCTCGGCGCCGGCCCGGCAGGGCTCGTACTGGGGAACCTGCTGCTGGACCGCGGCGTGGACTGCGTGATCATCGAGCGGCGCGACCGTGCCGCGGTGGAGGGCAGGGCCCGCGCCGGATTCCTGGCCGCCCACTCCGTGCGCGTGCTGACCGAACACGGCCTGGCCGACGGCCTGCTGGCCCGCGGGAAGACCCACACCACCTGCCTGTTCCGCAGCGACCGCGGCGAGTTCACCCTGGACTACGGCACGTTGGGCCATGGTGAGCCGCACACCGTCTACCCGCAGCGGGAACTCGTCCGGGACCTGATCGCCGAGTACCTGCGGCGCGGCGGGGAGATCCGGTTCGGCGCCGAGGCCGGCGAAGTGACCGAGGAGGGCGCGGCCGCCCGGGTGCGGGTGCGCGGCGGTGCCGACGTCACCGCGCGGTACGTCGCCGGCTGCGACGGGCACCGGGGGACCGGCCGCGCCGCGCTGACGGCCCGCGGCACCCGGACCGCCCGCCGGGACCACGGGGTCTCCTGGCTGGCCGTGCTGGTCGCGGCTCCACCCAGCCTGGCGGCCGTCGGATACGCCCTGCACGAGCGCGGGTTCGCCGGCCACATGGCCCGCACGGACACCGTCACCCGCTACTACCTCCAGTGCCCGCGCGGCACCGACCCCGCCGACTGGAACACGGACCGGATCTGGACAGAACTGGCGACCCGGCTGCGGACCGCCCGGTTCGGGCCGCTGCGCCACGGCCCCGTCCTGGAGAAGACCGTCGTCGACCTGCGCTCCGACGTCCTGGACTCCCCGGGCGCCGGACGGCTGTGGCTGGCCGGTGACGCCGCCGGACTCATCAGCCCCTCGGCGGCCAAGGGCGCCAACCTCGCCGTCCTCCAGGCCGAGTTGCTGGCCCGCGCCCTCGAAGCGGCACTCGCCCACGGCGACGGAACCGGCCTCGCCCGCTACGCCGCCGACAGCCTGCCCCGCGTCTGGCGGGCCCACGAGTTCTCGCACTGGATGAGCGGCCTGCTGCACGGCCCGGCCGGCACGGACGACGAGGCCCGCTACGGCCGCCGGCTGCAGTACGCCCGCCTGGAGAGCCTGCGCACCTCCCGCGCCCACCAGGACTTCTTCGCCGAGAACTACACCGGCATCTGACCCCCGGGGCCGGCTCCGCCGCCCCCGGTTCCTCCTGCCCCACGATCATCGGGAACCCTTCATGAACCTCTCCGTCGTACAGGCATGTCTGACGGAAACCGACCTGGACCGGATCCGGCGCGCGGCCGACCACGTCCGCGACCACGACACGGACCAGGTCCTCGCCGGGCTGCTGCCCGGCCTGACGGCCGACGAGCGGGCCGACGTCGCCCGCCACCTCGGCTACGACCACACCGCCGTACTCGTCTTCCCCACCTCCCTGGACGGGCTCCGCGACGACCTGCGCGGCGCCGGCCTGGACCCGGGCCCCGTCACTCCGAGCGTGGTGGTGCGCGGACGGCTGGCCCGCCGCTACGGCGCCGCCCTCGGCGACAGCCCGGTCGGGATCGTGCACGTGCCGGTGGCCGGGCGGACCGTGGAGATCTTCGCGCTGCCCGTGCCGCCCGGCTCCCCGCTGGAGGCGGTCGCCGCCGACGAGCGGGCGGCCGGCCACGAGTCGCACCACGCCTTCGCGGTGACCGCACCGGGCCGGGTGGTCCCCGCCGGACTGCGCACCCTGCTGACGGAACGCGGCGGCGCGGTCCCGGACGGCGGCGGCTACAACAACCACGAGAACGTCACCGTCCTCTACTTCCGCACCGCCGGTCACCGGCGCTTCGAACTCCGCCTCCCCGGCCGCCAGGAACCCCTGCCCGACCCCACCCTGGCCCTCCTCGGCGTCATGACCGGCGCCTGGGCCACCCAGGCCGTCCGCACCATGGCCGAACTGGGCATCGCCGACCACCTGGCCGCCCGCCCCGACCTCGACACCGCCACCCTCGCCGCCCTCACCACCACCGACCCGGACGCCCTGCGCCGCCTCCTCCGCTACCTCGCCACCCTGGGGCTGCTCACCTCGTCCCCCGACGGCACCCATCACCTCACCGCCCTCGGCGAACCCCTGCGCACCCACGCCGAGCACTCCCTCCACTCCCTCGCACTGCTCTACGGCGGCCCGTTCTACGACTCCTTCGCCGGGCTCCCGTATGCCGTCAGCACGGGGAAGGAAGCTTTCGCCCACCGCTACGGCAAGCACCACTTCCCCTACTTCGCCGAGCACCCCGAACTCGCCGGCCTCTTCCACCGGTCGATGGCCGCGAGCGCGGAGATGTTCACGCCGGTACCGGACCTCGTGGACTTCTCCGACGCACGACGCGTCGTCGACGTCGGCGGCGGCAACGGCGCCCTGCTCGGCCGGATCCTGCGGGCCCACGGCCACCTGGAGGGCGTCCTGCTGGAACGCGCCGACGCGCTGGCGGCGGCCCGGACGGAACTGGCCGACCTCTCCGGCCGCTGCACGTTCGCCGAGGGCGACTTCACGGAGTCCGTCCCGTCCGGCGGCGACGTCTACCTCCTGTCCCGCGTCCTGCACGACTGGGACGACGACCGCTGCACGACCATCCTGCGGCGCTGCGCGGAGTCCATGCGCGAGGACAGCCGGCTGCTCGTCGTGGAACGCCTGCTGCCCAGCCGCACGGCGGCCGCCTGGGACCTCCACATGCTGTGCAACGTGGGCGGCCGGGAACGGGACGAGGCCCATTACGGGCGCCTGCTGGAGGAGGCGGGCTTCAACCGACTGGCCTGCCACGCCCTCCCCCTGGGAGCCTCACTCCTGCACGCCGCGCGAGGCTGACCGCAGTTCGTCCACCGCGCCCCGGTGGGGGCTGATCGCGCAGTTCCCCGCGCCCCTGCCGGGGCCCGTTGCCCTACCGCCGACCGATCAGCCCCGTACCCCTGTCGTGCCTCGACGGTTCAAGTGCCCTGTCAGGGGCGCGGGGAACTGCGCGATGAGCCACGATGGTGCCGCACTCGGCTACGTACTGTGCCCCGACGGTGACTTGTGATCCTGTCCGGTTCAAGCGCCCTGTCAGGGGCGCGGGGAACTGCGCGACCAGCCACGACGGTGCCGCACTCGGCAAGGGACCGCGCCCCCCACGGCGACTAGCCTGCCTGGCCCATCCCCGCCGCGTTGGGCCAGCTCTGGGCGTTCGGCCAGCCGGTGGCCGGGGCCGGGGCCAGGTCGGGGACCGGGGGAGCGGGTGCGGTCATGCCGCGTACCTGCGCCGCCGTCAGTCCGCCCCGGGCCGGCACCCCGGGCGGCGTGGGACCGGCCTGCATGGGGGCCGGGGCAGGCGCCGGGGCCTGCATCTGCATGGGCATCGGCGCGGGCGCGGGCGCGGGCGCCGATGCCATCGGCGTCACCGGGGCCATCATCGGCTGCTGTTGGGGCTGTTGCTGCATCTGCATGGCCGCCGCCGGCATCGGCATCCCGGCGCCGCCCTGCTGCGCGGCGACGGGGAGCGGCATGCCGACACCGGCGGCGGGAGCGGCGGCGAGCCCCGGGACGGGCCCCGCGCCGACGGCCTGGGCGAGCTGGATGCCCGCCCCGTTGGTCTCGCTCACCAGCCGGTCCACCGCCGCCGTACCCGAGCTGTAGCTGGTCCCGGTGCTCAGCTCGGGTACGGCGGCTCCCCTCCTGGTCCCGTAGAGCACCTGTTCCATGGCGGACACCAGGCGACGTACGTCCACTTCGGGGCGCACCACGAGACGCAGGAAGCGGCTGGAAGACCCGATCTTGTTGCCGCAATCGCGGACCAGGATCCGGTGCTCGGTGAGCATCCGGTCCCGCACCACGGTGCCCTCGGCGCCGACGGGCAGGCGCACGAAGAGGAAGTTGCCCTGTGAGGGGTAGACCGTCAGACCGGGCAGGGTGGCGAGCTGGCTGGCCATCTCCAAACGGTCCTTGCGCACCTGCAGCAGGCTCTGCGCGTACTCGGCGCCGTGCTCCTTGAGCATGAAGACGACGTACTCGGCGAACGCGTTGAGGTTCCACTTCGGGAGCATCGCGCGGACCTTGCCGGCCAGTGCGGGGTTGGCGACCATGTAGCCGAAGCGGATGCCGTGCAGGCCGAAGTTCTTGCCGAGGCTGCGCAGCACGATGACGTTCGGCCGCAGCATCGCCTCCTGGACGACGCTGGGCTCGGCCTCGGCGTCGGCGAACTCCAGGAACGACTCGTCGATGACGATCAGGTCCAGGTCGGCCATGGCGTCCATGAACTGCACCAGCGCCTGCTTGTGCAGGAAGCCGCCGTCGGGGTTGTTGGGGTTGCAGACGACGGCGACCCTGGTGCCCCGCTTGCGGATGAACTCGGCGTACTGCGCGAGGTCGAGCGCGAAGCCGTTGGACTCCTGGAGCGGGAACATGTCGACGCGCTTGCCGGTCTCCATCGGCTGGTCGGTCCAGCGGCCGAAGGTGGGGACGGGGACGGCGAGGGACTCGCGGACCAGCAGGTGGTCGATCCAGGTGATCAGCTCGGTGGACCCGTTGCCCATGGCCACGGCCTGCGGGGGGAGCTGGAGGAGCTGGCACAGCTCCGCGGTGATGGTGTCGGCGCTGCTCGGGTAGAAGGTGATGATCTCCTTCAGCCGGGCGGCCATCGTTTCCATCATGGCCGGGGTGGGGAAGTACGGGTTGCAGGGTATGCAGAAGTCGACCGGGCCGGTGCCGTCGCCCCCCTCGCGGGTCAGTGCCGCCATCGACGGGCTGTGAGCTCCGCTGCGGAACAACGAGGTGACGCTGCCGGCCATTGAACCTCCGTATGAGGCGGGCCCGATGGGGACGTCCGGGCCCGTCGTCTTGGGCGGCCCGCGCGGGGGAGCACGGGCCGCCCTTGAGTACGGGGGCGGCTGCGGCGCCGTTCAACCTGTGTGAGAAAAGTGTGGGTTTACGTTTCTTCTTGGAACCGAACGCGCGTGGGCGCGACCAGCCCCTTACCGGCCGCGCCCACGCTGTCTCACCTCACGCCCCGAACGAGTGAACCGTCCGCGTCCTGTACACCTGCCCCGGCCGCAGCACCGTCGACGGGAAGCTCGCGTGGTTCGGCGAGTCCGGGAAGTGCTGGGTCTCCAGGCACAGCCCGTCGCCCTGCCGGTAGGTGCGGCCGGAGGTGCCGGTGAGGGTGCCGTCGAGGAAGTTGCCCGAGTAGAACTGCAGGCCGGGCTGGTCCGTGGCGATCTTCAGGGTGCGGCCGGAGCGCGGGTCGCGCAGGGTGGCGATGTGCTCCGGCTTCGCCGTGACCCCCTTGTCCAGGACCCAGTTGTGGTCGAAGCCCTTGGCCTGCACCTGCTGGGGGTGACCCGCGCGGATGTCCCGGCCGACCGGCTTGCCCTTGCGGAAGTCGAAGGGCGTACCGGAGACGGTGGCCAGCTCGCCCGTCGGGATCAGGCCCGAGTCGGTGGGCGTGTAGCGGCCGGCGGCGATCGTCAGCTCGTGGTCCTCGATCGTGCCGTTGCCCTCACCGGCGAGGTTCCAGTAGGTGTGGTTGGTGAGGTTGACCACGGTGGCCTTGTCGGTGGTGGCCTCGTAGTCGATGATCCAGTCGCCGTGCCGGTCGAGGGTGAAGGTCACCTTGGTCTTCAAGGTGCCCGGGTAGCCCATCTCGCCGTCGACGCTCGTGTAGTGCAGGTGCAGGCCGACGTCGGAGCCCGAGGTGAAGCCCTCGATGTCCCAGACCTTCGTGTTGAAGCCCTTGGCACCACCGTGCAGGCTGTTGACGCCGTCGTTGACGGAGAGCTGGTAGGACTTCCCGTCGAGGGTGAACTGGCCCTTGGCGATCCGGTTCCCGTACCGGCCGATGGTCGCGCCGAAGAAGGTGGTGCCGGCGACGTAGGCGGCCAGGTTGTCGTACCCGAGCGACACGTTGGCGTACCTGCCGTGCCGGTCCGGGATCTCCAGGGACTGGATGATGCCGCCGTAGGAGAGGACCTTCAGGCGGGTGCCGCCGTTCTCCAGGGACCAGCGGTGGACCTTGGTCCCGTCGGCGAGTGTGCCGAAGAGCTCCCGCACCGGCTTCCTGCCACGCGAGGCGGCCTCGGCGGTACCGGCACCGAGGGTGGTGGCGGCGATGCCCGCCGCCGCGGCTCCTGCGATGACCGTGCGTCTGTTCAGTTCCATGTGCGGCTCCTGCAAATAGGAGGGGCCCCGCCTTTCGGAGGGGCCCGCGCTGACTACGAACCGGACTTGCGCTTGTTCCACACGTCGAAGCCGACCGCCGCGAGGAGGGCGAGGCCCTTGATGACCTGTTGCCAGTCGGTGCCGACGCTGAGGAGGTTCATGCCGTTGTTCAGCACGCCGAGGACGAGACCGCCGATGATGGCACCGAGGATGGTGCCGACACCGCCGCTCATGGAGGCGCCGCCGATGAACGAGGAGGCGATCGCCTCCAGTTCGAAGCCGTCGCCCGCCTTCGGCGAGGCCGCGTTCAGCCGGGCCGCCACCACAAGGCCGGCCAGGGCCGCGAGCACGCCCATGTTCAGGAAGACGTAGAAGGAGACCTTCTTGTCCTTCACGCCGGACAGCTTGGCCGCCGGCAGGTTGCCGCCGATCGCGTAGATGTGCCGGCCGAAGACCGCGTTGCGCATCACGTACCCGTAGCCGACGACGAGCGCGCCCAGGACGATCAGGATGATCGGGGCGCCCTTGTAGCTGGCGAGCAGCATGGTGAGGACGAGGATCGCGGCGACCAGCGCGGTCAGCTTCAGCAGGAACAGCCGGGTGGGCGGCACCTCCAGGGCGAACTCCTGCTGGCGGCGCCGGTCCCGGAACTCCTGCCAGACCACGGCGGCGATCAGCACGACGCCCAGCAGCAGCGTGATGTTGTGGTAGTTGGTGTTCGGGCCGACCTCGGGGAGGAAGCCGTTGCCCAGGTTCTGCAGCCCGTTCGGGAACGGGCCGATGGTCTGGCCCTGGAGCAGGATCTCGGTGAGACCGCGGAAGAGCAGCATCCCGGCGAGGGTGACGATGAACGACGGTATGCCGAGGTAGGCGATCAGGAACCCCTGCAGCGAGCCGGCCACCGCCCCCATCACCAGGCACAGGATCAACGCGAGCGGCCAGGCCACGCCGTGGTTGACCGTCAGGACGGCCGCGAAGGCGCCCACGAACGCGGTCAGCGAGCCCACCGACAGGTCGATGTGCCCGGCGATGATCACCATCATCATGCCGATGGCCAGGATCAGGATGTAGCTGTTCTGCAGGACCAGGTTGGAGACGTTGCGCGGCAGCAGCAGGTCGCCGTCCGTCCACACCGCGAACAGGGCGACGATCAGGCCGAGCGCGATCAGCATGCCGTACTGGCGCATGTTGCGGCGCAGCCCGTCCAGGACCATCCGGAGCAGGTTCCCGTCGGCGGCCGACCCGCTCCCGCCCGGCGGCGCGGGGGCCGGGCTCTTGGCGGTGACATCCGTGCTCATCGCGTTACCTCTTTGTCCTTCGCCTTGTCTTTCGTCATATGGCGCATCAGCACTTCCTGCGTGGCCTCGGCGCGCGGCACCTCACCGGTCAGGCGGCCGGCGGCCATGGTGTAGATGCGGTCGCACATGCCGAGCAGTTCGGGCAGCTCGGAGGAGATGAAGACGACCGCCTTGCCCTGGGCCGCGAGTTGGTCGATGACCGTGTAGATCTCGTACTTGGCGCCGACGTCGATGCCGCGGGTCGGCTCGTCGAGGATCAGCACGTCCGGACCCGCGAAGATCCACTTGCTGAGGACGACCTTCTGCTGGTTGCCGCCCGACAGCTTGCCCACCGGCTCGAAGACCGTCGGCGCCTTGATGTTCATGGACGTGCGGTAGCCCTCGGAGACCTGCCGCTCCTCGTGCTCGTCCACGATCCCGCGCCGGGCGACCTTGTTCAGCGCGGTCAGCGAGATGTTGCGGTTGATGGTGTCGATGAGGTTGAGGCCGTAGTGCTTGCGGTCCTCGGTGACGTACGCGATGCCGTGCCGGACCGCCTCGGCGACCGACCTGGTACGGATCTCCGTGCCGTCCTTGAGGACCGTGCCGCCGTCGTAGCGGCCGTAGGTCCGCCCGAAGACGTTCATCGCGAGTTCGGTGCGGCCGGCGCCCATCAGGCCCGCGATGCCGACGATCTCGCCCCGCCGGACGTGGATCGACACGTCGTCGACGACCTTGCGCTCCTGGTCGATCGGGTGCCGCACGGTCCAGTTGCGGATCTCCAGGGCCGGCGCCGCGTCCGTCTCGCCCTCGTACGCGGTCCGCTCGGGGAAGCGGTGGTCCAGGTCGCGGCCGACCATGCCCGCGATGATCCGCTCCTCGGTCGTCTCCTTCGACTTCACGTCGAGGGTCTCGATGGAGTGACCGTCCCGGATGATCGTCACCGAGTCGGCGACCTTGCGGATCTCGTTGAGCTTGTGCGAGATGATGATCGAGGTGATGCCCTGGTTCTTCAGCTCCAGGATCAGGTCGAGGAGTTTGCCGCTGTCCTCGTCGTTCAGGGCCGCGGTCGGCTCGTCGAGGATGAGCAGCTTCACCTTCTTGGACAGCGCCTTCGCGATCTCCACCAGCTGCTGCTTGCCCACGCCGATGTCGGTGACGCGGGTCTCCGGGTGGTCGTCGAGACCGACCCGGCGCAGCAGCTCGGTGGCGTGTCGCAGCGTCTCCCGCCAGTCGATGAACCCGCCCTTGGCGTGTTCGTTGCCGAGGAAGATGTTCTCCGCCAGCGAGAGGTACGGCGACAGCGCCAGCTCCTGGTGGATGATGACGATGCCGCGCTGCTCGCTCGCCCGGATGTCACCGAACCTGCAGAGCTCACCCTCGAAGAGGATGTCGCCCTCGTAACTGCCGTGCGGGTGGACGCCGGAGAGGACCTTCATCAGGGTCGACTTGCCGGCGCCGTTCTCCCCGCAGATGGCGTGGACCTCGCCCTGGCGGACGGTCAGCGTGACGTCCGACAGCGCCTTGACGCCGGGAAAGGTCTTGACGATCGAGCGCATTTCCAGGACGGGTCCCGCCATGGTCGTGCCTTCCAATCAGTAGGACAACTAGTGGGGGACGGAGGTCACTTGAGCTCGGCGTCGGTGTAGTAGCCGCCCTTGACGAGGACATCCTCGTAGTTGGACTTGTCGACGCTGACCGGCTGCAGCAGGTAGGCGGGCACGACCTTGGTGCCGTTGTTGTACGTCTTGGTGTCGTTGACCTGCGGGGTCTTCTTGTTCAGGACGTCGTCGACCATGCTCGCGGCGACCTTGGCGAGCTGCCGGGTGTCCTTGTAGACGGTCTGCGTCTGCTCGCCCGCGATGATCGACTTCACCGAGGCCAGCTCGGCGTCCTGCCCGGTGATCACCGGCAGCGGCTGGCTGCCGGAGCCGTAGCCGTCCGACTTCAGCGCGGCGATGATGCCGATCGAGATGCCGTCGTACGGCGAGAGCACCGCGTCGACCTTGGCGGACTTGTAGGAGGAGGTGAGGATGTCCTCCATCCGGGACTGCGCGGTCGCACCGTCCCAGCGCAGGGTGGTGACCTTGTTCAGCGCGGTCTGGCCGGACTTGACCACCAGCTGCTTCTTGTCGATGTACGGCTGGAGCACGCTCATCGCGCCGTTGAAGAAGTACTTGGTGTTGTTGTCGTCGTTGGAGCCGGCGAACAGCTCGATGTTGAACGGGCCCTTCTTGCCGCTGTCCAGGCCCAGCTTGTGCACGATGTAGCTGCCCTGCTCGACACCGACCTTCTCGTTGTCGAAGGACGCGTAGTAGTCGACGTTCTTCGTGCCGAGGATCAGCCGGTCGTAGGCGATGACCGGGATGTTGGCGTCCGCGGCCTCCTGGAGCACGTTGTTCAGGGACTTGTTGTCGATGGCCGCGATGATCAGGCCCTTGACGCCCTGCGTGATCAGGTTCTCGATCTGGGAGACCTGGGTGTCCGGGTCGTCCTCGCCGTAGACCAGCTTGGTCTTGTAGCCCTTGGACTGCAGGTCCTTGACGACGTTCTTGCCGTCCGCGATCCAACGCTCGGAGGACTTGGTCGGCATCGCGATGCCGATCGTGCCGCCCTTGGCACTGCCGCTGCCCTCCTTGCTGCCGCCCTCACTGCTCTGCCCACAGGCGGACAGCGTCAGAGCGAGCGAGGCGGCCCCGGCTATGAGGGTGAGGGCGCTTCTACGAGTGCGCATGAGATCGGTTCCTGTTCTTCTCGTCGTTGAGATGTGTCAAGCAAGGTCTTGAAGCGCCCCGTAAAGGGCGCTGGGGGTCCCCCCGGCCGAAGGCTGGGGGAGGAACTGCGCGACCAGCCACAGACGACCCGCGGTCGCGGCCGGCCCGCGGTCCCCGACGTTCATCAGGCAGAACCCTCGACCGGGAACCGGTTCAGAACCCCCGGCAGCCGCGACCCCAGCGGCGCCATCCCCCCGTCCGCCCCGTGCCGGGCCAGCAGGTCCAGGGCGAGCCGCCCCCTGCGCACCCGCTCCCGCGCGGTGTCCAGGGTCACGTCCCGCAGATGCGTGCCCCACGGATAGATCCCGGGTGCCCTGGACAGCCCGAACTTCAGGTAGATCGGCGCCCCGCGCCGGATCAGCTCGGCGACCTCGTACATCCGGATGTAGCCGCCGAGGTCGTCGGGGGCCTCGATGTACATGTCCATGGGCGCGCCCGACACCCGCCGGATCTCGGTGAGGTGATCGAGCGTCAGGTCGCTCGGCACGTTGATCGAGTCGGCGCCGAGGTGCTCGAAGACGGAGTACGAGGCCGGGTTGACGGGCCCGACCAGCGCCGAGACCTTCAGGGTCGTGTCGGCCGGGATGATCCCCGCCTGCCGGGCCCGGTGCAGCGTCCACAGCACGCCCTCGTCGGCGACGAGCAGGCACTTGACGCCCAGCTCGGTCGCCCGGACCGCGTCCTCGACACAGCCGGCGACGGCGTCGTGGCCGCGGGCGCGCAGTCCGGCCCCCCGCGAGTCGGACCGCACCGAGCCGCCGATGTCCCAGGTGCCGCGCGGGCCGGTGAACAGGCAGAGCTCGATGTCCCGTTCGTTCGTCGCGTCGACCATCTCGGTGATCTCGGCGTCGGTGAGCATCCACACGCCGCTGCCCTGGCTGATCCGGTGGATCGGGACGTCCAGCCGCGAGGACTCCTTGAGGACGACGGCCAGCGCCTCGGGACCCTCGCAGGAGGGGATCTCGGTGCGCCACTGTCCGCCGCCCGGGAAGCTGTGGGCGGAGGCGTCGGCGGGGTCGAGGGCGGGCGCGCCCAGGCCGAGGGCGGCGAGCGCCTGCTCACCGGGTCGGCGGGCCGCCGTAACGGATGCGTCGGTCGTCACAAGCTGTCCTTCGTGTTCGGTATTTCGGACGAGGTTCGCGGCTCGGGGCAGAAAAAAGGCTGTGGTGGTACGCCAGCCACGGCGAGGCCGGAGCGCGCCGCGACCGGCGTACGCCTAGGGGCGGAGCAGCACCTTGCCCACCTTCGGATCACCGGCCCCCACCAGCTCGATGGCGTGCGGGAACTCGGTCAGCGGCAGCTCGTGCGTGACCAGCGGCAACGGGTCGAGGAGACCGGCCGCGAAGACCCGGACCGTGTGCGACCAGGCGTCCGGCGGCGCCCCGAAGACGGTGTGCACCTCCAGTTGCCGTACCACGAGGTCGGTAGGGTCCAGGCCCTCGGCACCGGCGGCCGGGATGCCGGTCAGGACCAGGCGTCCGCCGCGCCTGAGCAGGGAGGCGGCGGTGCGCGCGGCGGACGCGGACCCGGCGGTCTCGATGACGACGTCGAAGTCGTCGGGCAGTTCCTGGTCCCTGGTACGGAAGTCGGTGGCCCCGAACGACCGGGAGAGCGCCTCCCGGTCGTTCCTGGTCCCCACGACCAGCAGTTCGCCCGGTGAGGTCGCGCGCAGGAACTGCACGGCGAACATCCCGAGCGTGCCGGTGCCGACCACCGCGACCCGCTCGCCCGGCCGGGCGTTGCCCTTCAGCGCGGCGGCCGCGATGCAGGCGGCCGGCTCCAGGAGGGCGGCGGCGGTGAGGTCGGCGTCGTCCGGGAGGGCGTGCAGCAGGCGGGCCGGGAGGGTGAGGGTGGCGGCCATGGCGCCCGGCTGGGTGAAGCCGGTCTCCTCGTAGCCGTCGGTGCACAGGGTGGTCTCCCCGGCGTGACAGCGGTCGCACACCTGGCAGTTCCGGAACCCCTCGCCGACCACCTTGCGCCCGACCAGCGAGGCGGGGACCCCGGCACCGACCGCCCGTACCGTTCCCGACCACTCGTGACCCGGCGTCAACGGGTACCGGACGTACCCCTCGGGCCGGTTCCCCTGGTACACCTCGCGGTCGCTTCCGCAAATCCCGACCGCGTGGACGGCGACCAGCGCCTCGCCGGGACCCGGCTCGCGGGGCGTGTGCTCCTCGACCCGGTGGGCGCCCGGCGCCTCGACGACGACCTGCGACGCGCTCACTTCGTGCCCTTCGGCTTGCGCTGCTCCCAGCCCTCGGCCCACAGGTCGAACCGGGCCTGCTGCTGCGGGAACTCGGCGGCCGCGTCGGCGTCGAACTCGACGCCGAGCCCCGGCGCGTCGGACAGCTGGAAGTAGCCGTCCACGACCTCCGGTGCCCCCCTGACGACCTTCTTGATCTCGGCGTCGGCGAAGTCGTTGAAGTGCTCCAGGATCTTGAAGTTCGGGGAGGTGAACCCGACCTGGAGGGAGGCGGCGGTGAGCACCGAGCCGCCGACGTTGTGCGGGGCGACCAGCACGTAGTGCGTCTCGGCGGTGGCGGCGAGCTTCCGGGTCTCCCAGATTCCACCGATGTGGCCGACGTCCGGCTGGATGATGTCCACGGCCTGGCTCTCGAAGAGCTCGCGGAACTCGATGCGGTCGTGGATGCGCTCCCCGGTGGCGACCGGGATGTCCACCTTGGCGGCGACCTTCTCCAGCGCCTTCAGGTTCTCCGGCGGCACGGGTTCCTCCAGCCAGGCCGGCTTGTAGGGCGCGAGCTCGCGCACCAGGCGTACCGCGGTGGAGGGGGAGAACCGGCCGTGCATCTCCAGCATCAGCTCGGCGTCCGGTCCGATGGCGTCGCGTACGGCCTCGATGAGCGACACGGCGTACAGGGTCTGCTCGTGGTCCAGCTCGTAGTGCCCGGTGCCGAACGGGTCGATCTTCAGCGCCCTGTACCCGCGCTCCATGACCCCCTGGGCGGCCTTGTGGTAGGCCTCCGGCGTCCGTTCGGTCGTGTACCAGCCGTTGGCGTACGCCTTGACCCTGTCGGTCACCTTCCCGCCGAGCAGCTGCCACACGGGGACGCCCAGCGCCTTGCCCTTGATGTCCCAGCACGCCATCTCGACGACCGCGATACCGGACATGACGATCTCGCCCGCCCGGCCGTAGTCGCCGTACTTCATCCGGCGTACCAGGTCTTCCAGCGCGAACGGGTCCGAACCGAGAATGTGGTTGGCCTCGGCCTCTCGCAGGTAGCCGATCAGCGCGTCGGTGTGACCGAGCATCCGGGTCTCGCCGACTCCGGTGATCCCTTCGTCGGTGTGCACCTGGACGTACGTCAGGTTGCGCCACGGCGTCCCGACCACGTGTGTGCTGATTCCGGTGATGCGCACGGCAGTTGCCCCTCAGCTGTTCGAGATTTCGTCACACGTTCGAAATGCTGGCGTGACAGTAAGGACGGGGCGGCGGGGGTGTCAATGGGTCGAACAGGTAACGGTTTCGGCACGGCTTGCCACAGGTTTTTCGGTCCCCCACAGAACCTTCACAGGGGTGGCTGGTTATGTGACCCGCGGGGAACTTAGTCTTCCCGCGTCATGGACTACTGCCACCCGTGCCGACGGCACCTCAACGGCGCTCTCGCCTGCCCGGGGTGCGGCACCGCCGCCGAGACGCTACGCACGTCAGCGCCGCAAGCGGCCACCTCTGAACCGGTCACACCCGGTGAAACCCCGTACACCGAGCCGGAGTTCCCCGACGCCGGGGACGACGAGCCCGGTCCGGCGCACGACGCGGACGCCGAGGCCGAAGGACCGCCGTCGGGCGGCCGGGCCGAGCGGCGGCGGGCGGCACGCGGGCGCGGCGGCCGGAGCCAGGTGCAGGCCGCCGAGGGCCTCGCCGAGGATCCCGAGGAGTGGCAGTCCGCCCCCGACGGGAGTCGTCGCGACCGCAAGGCCGCGGCCCATCGCCGCAGGCGCCGCAGGGTCCTGCTGGTGGCCGTGGCGTGCGTGCTGGCGGCCGGCGGCCTGAGCCTCGCCGAACTCGGCACGGACGCCATACCGTTCGCCGGCCCCGGCCCGGCCGCGGCGGGCGGCGACACCACCGACGGCGGTACGTCGACGTCGTCCCCGACTGCGACCGCCCAGCCCCTGGGCGACACCTCCGGTGCGGCCGGCTCGACGAGTTCCGCCTCGGCCGACCCCTCCGCCTCCCCGTCCCCGTCCTCCTCGAAGGACAAGGCGTCCGGCTCCCCTTCGGCCTCCCCGAAGGACACGGGCGCCCAGTCGGCGTCGACGGGTCCAGGCACGGTCACGTCCCCGGCGACGAGCCCCACGACCACCGCGGCATCGACCCCGACGGCAGACCCGACGACCTCGCATCCGTCCCCGAACCCGTCCCCGAGCCAGACCTGTAACAGGTTCTTGTGGTGGTGCACCTGACCGGGAGGCCCGCTCAAGCGCCCCGTCAGGGGCGCGGGGAACCGCGCGACCGGCCTCCGCCGGCCCGCACCCGACGCATCCGCCGAAGCAAACCCGGCAAACAGCCGACTCGGTCCACCGGAATCACCGTCCGCCCCGGATGACTTCCGCTCTCGGCCTCGTCGAGCATCGCCGCCACCGTTGCCCTCCCCACCTTCGCGGGGAAGAACCTCCTCGGCGCCTGCGCCACGGTCAGCGTGCGCCGGCCCGCCCCTGCGCCTCCTGCACCGGCCGGTGCGGGTCCGCCCGCACCGCCGGCGCGTACGGCGTGGCCGTCATCGTCCGGCCGGTTCGCACCAGGATCTGATCGCCGGTCAGCCGCCTGATCCGCCCCCAGACTCCGGCTGACCGCGGGCGCGGAGAGCCGCAGCCGGTCCGCGGCCCCGTGACACTCCCCTCCTCCAGCAACGCGTCGAGTACGGTCAGGAGGTTGAGATCCATCCGCATCCGGCGACTCCAGGCCGCAACGCCCCCGAAGGGGCGCGGGGGAACCGCGCGACCAGCCACGACGGCGCCGCAGCCGGCCGACGGCCTGTCGCGGCGCCTCCAGCGGAGCGTCACGCGTCGAGCATCCTCCGCAGCAGGTCCCGCAACGACAGCCGCTCCTCGTCCGAAAGCCCCGCCAGCGGCTCCCGCGCGAAGCGCAGCCCCTCGCGCAGGTCTCGGGCGACCCGGCGCCCCTCGTCCGTCGCCGCGGCCAGCTTCACCCGGCGGTCGGCCGGGTCGGGCCGCCGCTCCACGAGCCCGCGCGCCTCGAGCCGGTCCACGATCCCGGTGACGTTCGACGGCTCGCACTTCAGCTTCTGCGCCAGCCTCCGCATCGGCAGCGGCTCCAGCGACAGCAGGCTGAGCAGGCGTGCCTGCGCCCCGGTGAGCGCGTGCTCGCCCGCCGCCTCCTCGTAATCCGCGTAGAAACGGGCCACCACGTCCCCGATGAGCTCCACGACCTCCAGGGTCAGGGCGTCGGGGCGGCGGGTCTGCGCGGGGGTGGACCGTGTGGACGACATGCGCTCCAGGGTACCGCGTTACTTGACATCATGAAATATTCAGGAGCATGGTTGTTTCAGGTACTGAAGTAATTTAGGAAAGGCGCATGTCATGATCAACCGCGAGTGGCACCTGCTGAGCCGTCCCGTCGGCTGGCCGAAGCCGGAGGACTTCGCCCTGGTCGAGGCGGAGGTCCCCACGCCGGGCGAGGGGCAGGTGCTCGTGCGGAACAAGTACCTCTCCGTCGACCCGTACATGCGCGGCCGAATGAGTGCCGCCAAGTCCTACGCGGCCCCCTTCGAGCTGGGCAAGGTCATGCAGGGCGGCGCGGTCGGCGAGGTCGTCGAGTCGAACGCCGAGGGCATCGCGGCCGGCGACCACGTCCTGCACTTCTTCGGCTGGCGCGAGTACGCGGTCATGGACGCCAAGAACGCCGTCAAGGTCGACGCCGCGGCGGCCCCGCTCTCGACGTACCTCGGCGTCCTCGGCATGACCGGCCTCACCGCCTACGCGGGCCTGCTGCGCACCGCCTCCTTCAAGGAGGGCGACTCGGTCTTCGTCTCCGGCGCGGCCGGCGCGGTCGGCAGCCAGGTCGGCCAGATCGCCAAGCTCAAGGGCGCCTCGCGGGTGATCGGCTCGGCCGGCTCCGACGAGAAGGTCAAGCTGCTGGTCGAGGAGTACGGCTTCGACGCGGCCTTCAACTACAAGAACGGCCCGGTCGCCGATCAGCTGCGCGCCGCCGCGCCCGACGGGGTGGACGTCTACTTCGACAACGTCGGCGGCGACCACCTGGAGGCGGCCATCGGCCTGCTCAACCGCGACGGCCGGATCGCGGTCTGCGGCATGATCTCCGTCTACAACAACACCGAGCCCGCCCCCGGCCCGAAGAACCTCGCCCGCCTCATCCAGACCCGCGGCCGGATCGAGGGCTTCCTGGTCGGCGACCACTACGACCTGCAGCCGCAGTTCGTCGCCGAGGTCGGTCCGTGGGTGGCCTCCGGACAGCTGAAGTACCGCGAGACGGTCGTCGAGGGCATCGAGAACAACCTGGAGGCGTTCCTCGGCGTCCTGCGCGGCGACAACACCGGAAAGATGATCGTCAAGCTGTAGGTCTGTCTGCGGTTTCCGGCATGCGGTAATTTCTTTCCGAAACCGTCGTCGATCGTGGGCGCGAGTCGCGGCGGACCGAGGAGAGAAGAAACCGCATGCCCATTCAGCAGTCCGACGTCCTCTACACCGCCGTCGCCACCGCCGAGAACGGCCGCGACGGCCGGGTCGCCACCGACGACGGCCGGCTCGACGTCGTCGTCAACCCGCCGAAGGAGATGGGCGGCAGCGGGGCCGGGACCAACCCGGAGCAGCTGTTCGCCGCCGGGTACAGCGCGTGCTTCCAGGGCGCGCTGGCGGTCGTCGCCCGGCAGGCCGGGGCCGACGTGTCCGGGTCCCGGGTGACCGCGAAGGTGGGGCTCGGAAAGAACGAGGAGGGGTTCGGGATCATCGTCGAGATCTCGGCGGAGATTCCTGGCGTCGAGGAGGGGGTTGCCCGTGAGCTCGTCGAGAGGGCGCACGGGGTCTGCCCGTACTCGAAGGCGACGCGCGGGAACATCAGCGTGACACTGGTCTGACGGTCGTCGTTGGTGTGGTGCGGAGGCCGCACCCTTGGACGTGGGGTGCGGTCTCTCGTCGTGCCGGGTGCGGACTCGGTGCCGGGTGCGTGCGTTGTGCGTTGTGGTTGCTCGCGCAGATCCCCGCGGCTCCTAAAGGGGCGCGTTCAGGGCCGCCTTGTGCACGGCCCTCGCCAGCCGGTCGTTCTCCGGGGCCGCTCCGCCCGGGAACGCGAACCGTCGCCTCGTGTAGCCGTAGGCGACCCCGCTTCTCGGGTCCGCGAAGGCCTGGGAGCCCGCCGCCCCGCTGTGGCCGATGGTGCCCGCGCCGAGGAACGGGTGCCAGGTGTCCGCCGTCGCCTGGAAGCCCAGGCCGTACGACCTGTGGGTCCGGGTCACCAGGTCGTAGCCGACCGAGTGGAACTGGCCGAACTCCGCGACCGTGTCCTCCTTCAGCAGCGCGGCCTTGCCGTCGGTCCCGCTGAGCAGCGCCGCGTACATCCCGGCCAGGCCGCGCGCGGACGCCACCCCGCCGAAGGAGGCAGGGCCCTTGGCGCGGACCAGCCGGTCGTTGGGGAGGGCCGTCAGGTCCGTGGGCTCGGCGGCGTGCTCGTTGAAGGCGATCCCCGCGAGGGTGTGCGGGCCGGACGGGGCGGAGTCGAGCAGGGCCCGCTGCTCGGGCGTGGGCCGCATCGGCAGGGTCGTGCGGAAGCGCGGCTCGTGCGCGGCCGGCAGGCCCAGGAAGAACCCGAGGCCGTACGGCGCCCGGACCCGCTCCTCGTACACGTCCTGGAGGGTACGGCCGGTCGCGCGCCGTACCACCTCGCCGGTGAGGGCTCCGATGACCAGGGCGTGGTAGCCGAAGGCCGTGCCAGGGCGCCAGAACGGCCGCTGGTCGGCCAGGCGTTCGGCCATCGCACGGTCGTCGGCCAGCTCCTGCGGGTGGAACCCGGTGTCGGTGCCCACCAGGCCCGCCCGGTGCGCCAGCAGGTCCCGCAGGGTCAGCGTGCCCTTGCCCTCCGCGCCGAACTCCGGCCAGTAGTAGGTGACTTTACGGTCCAGCTCCAGCGTTCCGTCCTGCACCAGCATCGCCACGACCAGGTGCGCCGCCCCCTTGGTGGACGAGAACACGCCGTACAGGGAATCCCCGCAGGCCCCCTCGCCCGCCCACAGGTCGACGACCCGCCGGCCGCGGACGTACGCGCACAACTGACCCTCGTAGTCGGCCGGTCCGTCGGCGACGAAGGCGGCGAACTCCTCGCGCACCGTCTCGAAGCCCTCCGCGACCGTGCCCTGGACGGTGATCTCCTGCGTCATCCGTTCTCCTCAACCGAGCCGCCGGGGCAGCTCCCACTGTGAACAACGCCCTACCCGCCTGGGCGACCTACCCCTTCCTGCGATCGGTACGGCGAGATGTACCTGTTCGACTCAACCGGGGCATGCTGAGGGCGGACACACCATGGACAGACCCCACAGCGGCGGGAGGGCCCCGGCCCATGGCGACGATTCCCTCACTTCCCGGCAGGGCGGACGTGCTGCGCATGGCCCGCAGCACCACCGACATCACCGGCCAGCTCCTGGACACCGCCCAGAACCTCACGAGGATCGCGATCAGCACCCTGGACCCGCGCGAGGGATCGGCCCCCGAACTCCTGCGGGTCCTGCGCCGGACGACCGCGGAGCTGGCCGAGGCCAGTGCCGCACCGGGGGCGCAGGAGGCCTTCTACCGCGTCGTGGAGACCCTCACGCGGCTCGGCACCAGCGGCGCCCCGCTGGCCGTCCACCCGGTCGCGGAGCCGCTCCTGACGGCCCTCAGGGACAGCCTGCTGCCGCTGCTGGACGCGGTGGAGCCGGCGGTGCAGGAGTTCGCGGCGGCGCTCCGCGAACTGACCGAGGCGCTGTCCCCGCTGCTGCCGGCGGCCGCGGGCGGGGCGGCCGGCGTCCTGCTGGCCCTCACCCCGCTGCTGCGCACCGCGGCGGAGACCCTGCGGGACTCCGCGCCCGAACTCCACCGCATCGCCGACGCCCTCACCTCGGCCGTGGCCCCGCTGCTGCCCCTCCAGACGGCCCTCGCCGAGCGCGCGACCGCGGCGGGCGCGGGCGTGGTCCGGGCCGCGCTGCCGCCGCTGGCCGACCTGACCGAGGCGGCGGCGAAGACGGTCAGGGCGGCGGGGCCGGCCCTGATCGCCGCCGAGGAACTCGCCGTGACCGGGCTCGAACACCTCCAGCCCGTCCTGCTGGCCTCCGCGGCCGGCGCGGGCCGGGTGGCTCGGGCGACGGCCGTACGCGTGTCGGCGGCGGTCAGCCCGGCGGCGGACCGGGGGGTGGTGGTGGCGGTGACCCCCGCGTAAGCGCTCCGCCGGGTTGGCCGCGATGTGCCGTCTGCCGTCTGCCGTCTGCCGTCTGCCGTCTGCCGTCTGCCGTCCGCCGCTTGCCGTCTGCGGCGCCGTCGTGGCCGCTCGCGCAGTTCCCCGCGCCCCTTCGGGGCGCTGCCCCCTTCGGGGCGCTGCCCCCTTCGGGGCGCTGCCCCCTTCGGGGCGCTGCCCCCTTCGGGGCGCTGCCCCCTTCGGGGCGCTGCCCCCTTCGGGGCGCTGCCCCCTTCGGGGCGCTGCCCCCTTCGGGGCGCTGCCCCCTTCGGGGCGCTGCCCCCTTCGGGGCGCTGCCCCCTTCGGGGCGCTGCCCCCTTCGGGGCGCTGCCCCCTTCGGGGCGCTGCCCCCTTCGGGGCGCTGCCCCCGCGGGGGGCAGTTCGGGGGACGGTAAAGTTTTGGCCATGCGTGATCTCGGGGCGGGGTTCGGTTATCTCCTCAAGGGCCAGCGGTGGGTCGGGCGGCACGGACGGCAGTTCGGGTTCGGTCTGCTGCCCGGTCTGATCACCCTGGTTCTCTACGCGGCGGCCCTGGTCGCCCTCGCGATATGGGGAGCGGACTTCGTCGCCTGGGCCACCCCGTTCGCCGACGACTGGTCCAGCCCCTGGCTCGGGCTCTTCCGCGGCTTCCTCACCGCCGTCCTGTTCGCCCTCGGCCTGCTCGGCGCCGTCCTCACCTTCACCGCCGTCACGCTGCTGGTCGGCCAGCCGTTCTACGAGAACCTCTCCGAGAAGGTCGACGCGGACGTCTCGCCCGACGGCACCGCGCCCGGGTCCGGGCTGCCGTTCTGGCGCGAGCTGTGGATCTCCGCCCGGGACAGCCTGCGGATCCTGGTCCGGGCCGGCCTGTGGGGCGTCCTGCTCTTCGCCCTCGGCTTCCTGCCCTTCGTCGGGCAGACCGTCGTACCGGTCGTCGGCTTCTTCGTGACCGGCTTCTTCCTCACCGAGGAACTCACCGCCGTCGCCCTCCAGCGCCGGGGCGTCGACCTGCGCGCCCGGCTCGCCCTGCTGCGGTCCCGCAAGACCCTGGTGTGGGGCTTCGGCACCCCGCTGGGCCTCGCGTTCCTGGTCCCGTTCGTCGCGGTGTTCCTGATGCCGGGCGCGGTCGCCGGTGCCACCCTCCTCGCCCGCGACCTGCTGGGCGAGGAGACGGCCGAGGAGGACGAGCGGACCGGCGAACCCGTCAGTCCCTGAACGACGCGTCCGCCGCCACGGTCACGATCGCCCGTACCTGGTCGATGATGTCCACCCGGTTCCGCACGAACTCCGGGTCGGTCACCTGCGTCGTGTTCCCGGCGCCGAACTGCAGCACCGGCGTGTGCACATGCCCGCCGGGCAGCCTGCCGTGCAGCCCGAGGCGGTCGCGCAGCAGCGTGGCCCGGTAGGCGATCTCGTTGGACAGGTAGTCCCCACCGCCCCCGGCCCGCGCGGTGGACCCGGCGGTCGGCCCGTCCGCCCGTACGACGGGGTCGGTCCCGCCCGCGGGTATCTCGGTCACCTCGGTGTGGTCGTACACCGGAAACCGGCCCGTGTCCGCCGCCGTGATCGCCGCGTACGGGAGGGTGGTGGTCGTCCACTGCGGCTGCGCGGCCGGGTCGGCGACCGGGACGGTCCCGGTCCGGCTCACGTTCTCGTTGTCCGGGAAGCCGCCCCGCCAGGCGCCGTTCGTCCGCTCCACGTCGAACCGCCCGACCCGCCCCTGGCTCACGGTCGTGAACAGGTCCACCTTGGGCAGGTACGGCCGCAGTGTCCGCTCCACGGTCCCGGCCGCGAAGTCGTCCCACCGCACCGGGAACACCGCCGTCTCCACCCGCGCGGGCCCCTCGTCGGTCTCGATCACGGTCCCGTCGAGGGCCAGCGCGCTCGCCCCGGACGGGTTGGAGATCCGGATGTCCCGGTCCAGCGTGAACGGGTCGAACCCGGTGACGAGGATCCGCCGGAGGCCCTTGCCCGGGTAGCGGATGTCCGTCTGCCCGCGCGAGGTCCGCTCCAGCAGGTCCAGCAGCGCGGCCCGCCGCCGCTCGCCCATCGCGAACCCCGGCGCCCAGGTGCGCACCTGGCGCGTCATCCCGAGCCGCGCCCAGTACAGCGGCCGGTCGTCGTCCCGGCTCAGGTCACCCCCGGCGGGCCCGCGCCCCTGCGCCCGGTCCACGGCCCGCCGCCACAGCGCCGCCCCCTGCCGTGCCACGGCCTGCCGCGCCTGCGCGTAGTTGTGGGCGTCCTCCAGCGCACGGGCGAACCCGGGGGCCACGGTGTCGAACCCGGACCGCCGGAGTATCTCCTGCGGCACCGGCTGGTCGAGCCGCTGTTCCTCGACGGTGGGGGAGGGGGCGGTGGCGGCGTGCGCGGCGGTGGGGACGAGCGCTCCGGCCAGCAGCACGACGCCGAGGACGCCGATCCGAACACGTGGGGAAGTCAAGGGGGTTGGCCTTCCGTCGCAGTGGGGTGCGTGGTGCCGATCGGGCGCAGTATCGCGTGTGGGTCGCGGTGTGGTCTACACCATGAACCCCCCGACGAGCCCGTGGGCGTTTGTGAAGGGTTCGTACGAGATCGCTGCGACGCGCCCGATGACCGGCCGACTTCTCACAGCCGCGGCTAAGGTCGGAGCCGGGACCAGTCCCCCTTGAGCAGCCCCGGTCCGGGACCTGACCCCTGGACCGGGGCTTGCGTGCTCTGCGGAGCGTCAGTCCCGGACGCCGAAGCCGTACACGGTCGCCGAGCGGTAGGTCCGGCCCGGGTCCAGCCGGGTGCTCGGGAAGTCGGGGCGGTTGGGGGAGTCCGGGAAGTGCTGGGTCTCCAGGGCGACACCGTCGCCGGGGGCGAAGGGCCCGGTCAGGTGCTCGGCGGTGTAGAGCTGGATGCCCGGCTCCGTGGTGGCCACGGTGAGGGTGCGGCCGGACGCCGGGTCGTACAGCTCGGCGATCTCCACCGGAGTCTCCGTCACCCCCTTGTCGAGGACGAGGTTGTGGTCGTAGCCGGAGCCGACCTCGCGGGCCGCACGGAAGTCGAACCGGGTGCCGGAGACGTCCGCCGGGTCTCCGGTCGGGATCAGGTCCCCGTCCACGGGGGTGTAGCGCGAGGCCGCGATCCGCAGCTCGTGGCCGCCCGCGTGCCCGGAGCCGGCCAGGTTGAAGTAGCTGTGGTTGGTGAGGTTCACGACGGTCGGCGCGTCGGTGACCGCCTCGTAGGAGATGTGCAGCGCCCCCGACTCGTCCAGCGTGTACGTCACGGCGACCGCCAGTTGCCCCGGGAACCCCTCCTCCCCGTGCGGGCTCACCCGGGTCAGCCGCACCCCGTGCTCGACGGCCGTCGCCTCCCACACCCGCTTGTCGAAACCGCGGGCGCCGCCGTGCAGGGAGTTGGGCGCGTTGTTCGGCTCCAGGGCGTAGGTCACGCCGTCCAGCGGGAAGCGGGCGTGCGCGATCCGGTTGGCGTACCGGCCGACCAGGGCGCCGAAGTAGGGCCCCGGGTTCTCCAGGTAGCCGTCCAGGCCGGCGAACCCCAGCACCACGTCCGCGGTCCGCCCGTCCCGGTCCGGCACCTCGGCCGACTGCACGATCCCGCCGTACGACAGCACCCGCACCCGGGTCCCCGCGCGTTCCAGTGTCCAGCGGTGCACCTCGGTGCCGTCGGAAAGTGTGCCGAAAAGTTCGCTCATGGGGAAACCCTAAGCCAAGGGTCTAGTCCACCGGATCCTTGGCGGTGATGGCCCGGTAGGCGATCGCGGCCAGCTTCGACTGGCCGTCGGTGCTCGGATGGAACCAGTCCCAGTGACTGAGCTGATCGGTGCCGAACCGGTACGCGTACACCGCCCCGCCGTCGAACCGGCACCGCCGGTCCTTGGCGCAGACCTCCCGCAGCACCTTGTTGTAGTCCTCGACCCGCTGCTGCACCTTGTCCCGGCGCACGGTCGCCGCGCTGGTCAGGTTGTCCGCGTCGGAGAGCATGGACGGACAGATGCCCAGCTTCCACACCTGCTTGCCCAGCGGGTTGGTCCGCCCCTCGGACCACAGCCGCTTCAGGTTCGGCACGCTCGCGACGTACACCTGCGTCTTCGGCAGCGCCTTGCGCAGGGTGGCCAGCGCGTCCTCGAACTCGCCGCGGAAGTCGGCCACCGAGGTCATCGCGCGCACCGACGTACGGCAGGCGTCGTTCGCCCCCACCATCACCGTCACCAACTGGGGCCTGCGGGCCGCCGCGTCGGCCATCTGCCCCGGCAGGTCGGCCATCCGGGCGCCGGTCTCCGCGTAGTTCCAGCTGTGGTCGGCCGCCTGCGCCCGCCCCAGCAGGCGCACCGCGAGGCTGTCCACGTGCTCGCTGGTGCCGGTCGCCCAGGACACCTCGGGGCAGTCCGAGAGGACCGTGCAGGCATCGAAGCCGCGGGTGATGGAGTCGCCGACGGCCGCGATCGAGGCCGGGCTGCGGTCCCACAGCTGTACGGCCCGGGAGGCCCGCGTCTTCTCGCCCTTGGTCGAGGCGGAGGAACCGCCCAGCACGCCGCACCCCGCCACCCCCAGCGCGGCGGTGAGGGCGACGGCGCCTGCCAGGGCACGCGAACGCCGGCGTCGCTGCTTGCGCATACCCCTTCGGTCCTCTCCGTCCGCTGCCCGATCGTCCCGTCCATAACAACGCACGGGAGTTCCCGCCCCGCGCCCTGCAACGGACCACCCCCGTACAAGCGTCCCCCTGGGTGAATGGCGGGGGTTTCCTGGCTGTGGGACCGACGGTACGTCACACTCCTTGCGCCACCGCACGGTAGCCTCGCCATCAACGCGGCGGTCGCGTCACTGCCGTCGGCCAGCCAGCAAGATGTCCCGCTCAGCCCGGAGGTTCCGGTGACGACACGTGGAGTTCTGTACGTGCACTCCGCGCCCCGCGCGCTGTGCCCGCATGTCGAGTGGGCCGTCGCCGGGGTGCTCGGCACGCGCGTCAACCTCGACTGGATCCGCCAGCCGGCCGCACCCGGCACCTGGCGCTCCGAGTTCTCCTGGCAGGGCGAGGTCGGCACGGCCTCCAAACTGGCGTCCGCGCTGCGCGGCTGGCACCTGCTCCGCTTCGAGGTCACCGCCGAGCCCTGCGCGAAGGCCGAGGGCGAGCGCTACAGCTGCACCCCCGACCTCGGCATCTTCCACGCGGTCACCGGAATCCACGGCGACATCCTCATCCCGGAGGACCGTCTGAGGGCCGCCCTGACCCGCTCACAGCGCGGCGAGACGGCCCTGGAGGCCGAGATCGCCAAACTCCTCGGCAAGCCCTGGGACGACGAACTGGAGCCCTTCCGCTACGCGGGCGAGGGCGCGCCGGTGCGGTGGCTCCACCAGGTGGTCTGAGCGCGTCGGCTTTCGCCGGAGGTGCCGCGCCGTGGCGTCTGGCGACCGCGGCGCCGTCGTGGCTTGTCGCGCAGTTCCCCGCGCCCCTCAAGGGGCGTTCGGCAGCGCCCCTGTTTTCCAGGGGCGCGGGGAACTGCGCGATCAACCCCCACCGGGCCGTCAGACGACAACGAAACGCGAAGTGGCCCGAACTCCAACGAGGAGTCCGGGCCACAAGCCTCAGCGCAGCGTCTCTCACACGGTCCTGAACGCCAGGACGACGTTGTGGCCGCCGAAGCCGAACGAGTCGTTCAGCGCGGCGATCCGGCCCTCGGGCAGCTGCCGTGCCTCGCCCCGCACCACGTCCGCGTTGACCTCGGGGTCGAGGTCGTCGAGGTTGATGGTCGGCGGAGCCGTCCGGTTCACCAGCGCCAGGATCGACGCGACGGTCTCGATCCCGCCGGCACCGCCCAGCAGGTGACCGGTCATCGACTTGGTCGCGGAGATCGCCATGTGGTCGACGTCGTCGCCGAACACCTTCCGCAGCGCCTTGATCTCGGCCACGTCACCCTGCGGCGTCGACGTCGCGTGCGCGTTGACGTGCACGATCTCGGCCGGCTTCAGGTCCGTGTTGTCGAGCAGGTTCTGCAGCGCGTGCGCGATCCCGTTGCCCGACGGCTCCGGCTGCGTGATGTGGTGCGCGTCGGCCGAGATGCCCTGGCCGACCGCCTCCGCGTAGATCCGCGCCCCGCGCGCCCTCGCGTGCTCCTCGGACTCCAGGACGATCACGCCCGCGCCCTCGCCGAGGACGAAGCCGTCACGGCCGGAGTCGTAGGGACGCGACGCACCCTCGGGGTCGTCGTTGTTCTTGGACATCGCCATCATGTTGCCGAACGCGGCGATCGGCAGCGGGTGGATCGCCGCCTCCGTGCCGCCGGCCACGACGATGTCCGCACGCCCGGTGCGGATCATCTCGATGGCGTACCCGATGGCCTCGGCGCCGGAGGCGCAGGCCGACACGGGCGTGTGCACACCGGCCCGCGCACCCAGCTCGATACCGACGTTGGCGGCCGGCGAGTTGGGCATCAGCATCGGCACGGTGTGCGGGGAGACACGGCGTACGCCCTTCTCCTTGAGCACGTCGTACTGGTCGAGCAGGGTCGTCACGCCGCCGATGCCGGAGGCGATGACGGCGCCGACCCGGTCGGGGTTGGCGGACGCGTCCTCACCGGCCTTGGCGGTGAAACCGGCGTCCTTCCAGGCCTCCTTGGCGGCGATCAGCGCGAACTGCGCGGACCGGTCCAGCTTGCGGGCCTGCGGGCGGGGGATGATCTCGCCCGGTTCGACGGCGATCTGCGCCGCGATACGGACGGGCAGCTCGGCCGCCCAGTCCTGCTCCAGGAGGCTGACGCCGGACTTGCCGGCGACCAGGGCCTCCCAGAACGAAGCTGCGTCGCCACCCAGCGGTGTGGTTGCGCCGATACCGGTGACGACCACGGTGCGATTGGTCGGGCTCACGGGAATTCTTTCTCCAACGGATACGGGATTCGACGGCGCCACCGCCGGGTGGCGGGGCATTGCAGCCGGAGGCTAGTTAACTGCCTCAGGCCTGGTGCTTGAGGATGTAGTCGGTCGCGTCGCCGACGGTCTTGAGGTTCTTGACGTCCTCGTCCGGGATCTTGACGTCGAAGCGCTCCTCGGCGGCGACGACGACCTCGACCATGGACAGCGAGTCGACGTCCAGGTCGTCGGTGAAGGACTTGTCCAGCTGGACGTCCTCAACCGGGATGCCGGCGATCTCGTTCACGATCTCGGCGAGACCTTCGACGATCTCTTCCTGAGTGGCGGCCATGTCAGGCGCTCCTTCTTAGATGTTCCAGACGGTTGCTGCGGTACTGCGGACGGCGACCCGTTCCGGATGCATGATCCGGCACGGAGTGCCTAGGGGAGGGTAACGACAGTGGCGGCGTAGACGAGACCCGCCCCGAACCCGATGACGAGTGCGGTGTCGCCGCTCTTCGCCTCACCGGTCGCCAGAAGCCGCTCCATCGCGAGCGGGATCGAGGCGGCCGAGGTGTTGCCGGTGGTGCGGATGTCACGGGCGACCGTGACGTGCTCCGGCAGCTTGAGAGTCTTCACCATCGAGTCGATGATCCGCACATTGGCCTGGTGCGGGATGAAGACGTCCAGGTCGTCCGCGCTGATCCCGGCCGCGTCCAGCGCCTGCTGAGCGACCTTCGCCATCTCGAACACGGCCCAGCGGAACACCGCCTGGCCCTCCTGCGTGATCGCCGGGAACTTGACGTTGCCCTGGCTGTCGACCGGCAGCCCGGACCTGTCCCCGAAGTGGAAACGGTCCCAGGGGACGGTCTGCTTGATGGTCTCCGACTTGTCGCCCTCGGAGCCCCACACCGTCGGGCCGATCGCCGGCTCCTGCGAGGGGCCGACCACGACCGCGCCCGCGCCGTCGCCGAACAGGAAGGCGGTGGCCCGGTCCTCCAGGTCGGTGAGGTCGCTGAGCCGCTCCACGCCGATGACGAGCACGTACTCGGCGGAACCCTCCACCACCATGCCCTTGGCGAGCGTGAGGCCGTAGCCGAAGCCCGCGCAGCCGGCGGAGATGTCGAAGGCGGCGGCCTTGTTCGTGCCCAGCTTGTCGGCGATCTCGGTCGCGACGGCCGGGGTCTGGCTGAAGTGCGAGACGGTGGAGACGACCACGGCGCCGATCTGCTCGGCGGAGATGCCCGCGTCCGCGATCGCCTTGCCGGACGCCTCGATGGACATCGCGGCGACCGTCTCCTCGGGGCCCGCCCAGTGGCGGGTCTCGATGCCGGAGCGCGACCGGATCCACTCGTCGGAGGAGTCGATCGTCTCCAGGATCACCTCGTTGGGCACCACGCGGGTCGGGCGGTAGCCGCCGACACCGAGGATGCGCGCGTACGGAGCACCCTTGCTGGGCTTGATCTTCGACATCGCAATGGGCTCCTGATTCAGCTGTGCTCGGCGATGAGCTCGCGGGCCGCGTCGAGGTCGTCGGGGGTCTTCAGGGCGAGCGTCTTCACGCCGGGCAGGGCCCGCTTGGCCAGGCCGGTCAGGGTGCCGCCGGGGCACACCTCCAGGAGGGCGGTGACGCCGAGCTCCTTGAAGGTCTCCATGCACAGGTCCCAGCGGACCGGGTTGGCGACCTGGCCGACGAGCCGCTCCACGATCTCGGCGCCGGACGCGACGGCCCGGCCGTCCTTGTTGGAGACGTAGGTGAACTTCGGGTCCATCGGGGCGAGTTCCCTGGCCGCCTCGGCCAGCTTCTCGACGGCGGGGCCCATGTGGTGCGTGTGGAAGGCGCCGGCGACCTTGAGGGCGACGACCTTGCGGACGCCCTCGGGCTTGTCCTCGTTCAGTGCGGCGAGCTGCTCCAGGGTGCCGGCCGCGACGATCTGACCCGCGCCGTTGATGTTCGCCGGGGTCAGGCCGAGCTTCGCCAGGTGCGCCACGGAGACCTCGGGGTCGCCGCCGAGCAGCGCCGACATGCCGGTCTCGGTGATCGCGGCGGCCTCGGCCATCGCCAGGCCGCGCTTGCGCACGAGGGCCAGCGCGGCGGTCTCGTCCAGGACGCCCGCGAAGGCGGCGGCGGTGATCTCTCCGACGCTGTGCCCGGCGACCGCACCCGGCGCGATGTCGGCGATGTCACCGAGTGCCGTGCCGGAGACGAGTCCGGCGGCGACGAGCAGCGGCTGGGCGATCGCGGTGTCCCGGATCTCGTCCGCGTCGGCGTGCGTGCCGTAGTGCACCAGGTCGAGACCGATGGCGTCCGACCAGGCACGCAGACGGTCCTCGACACCGGGAAGGTCGAGCCAGGGGGTCAGGAAGCCAGGGGTCTGGGCGCCCTGGCCGGGAGCGACGAGTACGAGCACTCTCACACTCTCTCTTGGGGACGGCCACGGCCGCCCGTGGGGACAGGGACGAAGAACACGAGGGGGTTTTGTGGGCCCCCGACAAAATCCTATGACTGGGGATCTCCATCGACCAGACGCCCCAGGATCAGCGCGATCCGCAGTGTGAAGGCGGATCGTACATCGGACGGCGACCATCCGGTGACGTCAGTCACACGTCGGAGCCGGTAGCGCACGGTGTTCGGGTGGACGAAGAGCATCCGGGCGGCACCCTCCAGGCTGCTCGCCTGTTCCAGATATACGCTCAGCGTTTCCAGCAGAGCCGAACCGGCTTCTTCCAGCGGTCTGTAGATCTCCTCCACCAACTGCTCGCGCGCGCTCGGATCGCCCGCGATGGCGCGCTCCGGGAGCAGATCGTCCGCCAGCACCGGGCGCGGCGCGTCCTGCCAGGCGGAACAGGCCTTGAGCCCGGCGGCCGCGGCCTGCGCGGAGCGGGTGGCCGCCAGCAGGTCGGGCACCACCGGCCCGGCGACGACCGGTCCGGCGGCGTACGGCCCGATCAGCGACTTGGCCACGGCCAGCGGATTGTCGTTGCCGCCCGCGATGACGACGAGGCGGTCCCCGAGCACCCCGGTCAGCACCTGGAGCTTGGCGTGCCGGGAGGCCCGCCGGATCGCCTCGACGGTCAGCTCGCTGTCTCCGTCCGGCGCGGTCCCGAGCACGACGCACACGTGGTCGGGCGAGTTCCACCCCAGCGCGGCGGCCCTGCTCACCGCCCCCTCGTCGGCCTCCCCGCTCAGCACGGCGTTGACCACCAGCGACTCCAGGCGGGCGTCCCAGGCACCGCGTGCCTCGGCGGCCTGGGCGTACACCTGGGCGGTGGCGAAGGCGATCTCACGGGCGTACACGAGCAGCGCCTCGCGCAGGACGCTCTCGTCGCCCGGCGCCGCGACCTCGTCGATCGCGCTCTCCATGACCTCGATGGTGGTCCGCACCATCTCCACGGTCTGCCGCAAGGTGATCGCCCGGGTCAGCTCCCGCGGCGCGGTCCCGAACACGTCCGTCGAGATCGCCTGCGGGGCGTCCGGGTGCCGGAACCACTCGGTGAAGGCCGCGATGCCCGCCTGGGCGACGAGCCCGATCCAGGAGCGGTTCTCCGGGGGCATGGCCCGGTACCACGGCAGGGTCTCGTCCATCCGCGCGATGGCCTGGGCGGCGAGGCTGCCGGACGACTTCTCCAGCCGCTTCAGGGTCGCGGAGTGCGGGTGGGCCGGATGAGCCGAGGGGTCGGACTTGCTTGTTACGGGTTCGGGCACGGGACAAGACTGCCTTATCCGGACGGGAGCCTGCGCCGCCGGGTGCCGACTGCGGTCTACCGTGGTGCCGTGATGGACGTACGGCGCGCGGCGCAGCGCTATCCGGGAGGCGACCCGGCGACCGGCATCGAGTCGTCGCACGCCTTCTCCTTCGGCCCGCACTACGACCCCGGCAACCTTCGCTTCGGGGCGGTCATCGCCTGCAACGAGGAGCGGCTGGCGCCGGGCGCAGGCTTCGACGAGCATCCGCACAGCCACACCGAGATCGTGACGTGGGTGGCCGAGGGCGAGCTCACGCACCGCGACTCGGCCGGCCACGAGACGGTGGTCCGCCACGGGGACGTCCAGCGCCTCAGCGCCGCGGGCGGCGTCCGCCACGTGGAACGCAACGACGGCCCCGGCCCGCTGACCTTCGTCCAGATGTGGCTGGCCCCGGTGCGCCCGGGCGGCGACCCCTCCTACGACATCGTCCGCGGCATCGCCGACTCCACCCCGTACGCGGTCCCGGAGGCCGGCGCGATACTGCACGTCCGCCGGCTGGGGGCGGGGGAGCGGACGGCGGTGCCGGACGGGGCGTATGTGTACGTGCACGTGGTGCGGGGGGATGTGCGGGTGGAGGACGAGGAGTTGGGGCCCGGAGATTCCGTACGGATCACCGACGCGAAGGACTTGGAGGCGTCGGGGATCTCGGACGCGGAGCTGTTGCTGTGGGAGATGGCGGGGTAGCGACGGTCGTTGTCCGGCTGCACCGGTGGGGGCTGATCGCGCAGTTCCTCCCCCAGCGACCCTCACGGGGCGCTGCACCCGCGCCCGCCACACAGCTGCGGCAGGCGTGCCGCGGGGCGGCACGGGTGGGCGCAGCGGCAGCCTGCCGGCGCCGGTGAGCGTCCCCCCTGCCCCGGTCGGCCTCAGCCCCGCAGCTCCGCCAGCACCGCGTCCGTGAAGACCGGCCACGCCTCGACCGCCCAGGGCCCGAACGCCCGGTCCGCCAGGGCGACGCACGCCACCCCCGCGTCCGGGTCCACCCACAGGAACGTGCCCGCCTGGCCGAAGTGGCCGAAGGTGCGGGGCGAGGACGAACCGCCCGTCCAGTGCGGCGACTTGGAGTCGCGGATCTCGTAGCCCAGCCCCCAGTCGTTCGGGTTCTGGTGGCCGTACCCCGGCAGCACGCCCTTCGTTCCGGGGTACTGCACGGTCAGCGTCGCCTCCGCCGCCGTCCGCGGGTCCAGCAGCCGCGGTGCCTGGAGTTCCGCCGCGAAGCGGAGCAGGTCGGAGACCGAGGACACGCCGTCCTTCGCCGGGGAGCCCTCCAGCGACGTCGACGTCATACCCAGTGGTTCCAGTACCGCCTGCCGCGCGTACTCCGCGAACGGCATCTCCGTCGCCTTGGCGACATGCTCCCCGAGCACCTCGAAACCGGCGTTCGAGTACAGCCGCCGCTCCCCGGGCGGCGCCATGACCCGGTGCTCGTCGAAGGCCAGCCCCGAGGTGTGCGCGAGCAGATGCCGTACCGTCGCCCCCTCCGGCCCCGCCGGCTCGTCGAGCTCGACCGCCCCCTCCTCGTACGCGACGAGCACCGCGTACGCCGCGACCGGCTTGGTGACGGAGGCCAGCGGGAAGCGGTGCCCGGCCGGCCCGTGGGTCCCGAGGACCGTACCGTCGGCACGTACGACACCCGCCGCGGCGGTGGGGACCGGCCAGTTCTCGATGGACGCGAGGCTGTTCAAGGACATGCCCCCGACCCTAAGCGGCTCAGAGCGTCAGCATCATCGTGGGGTCCGGCTTGTGGACGAAGCCGAGCGCGGCGTAGAGCGGCTCGGCCTCCGCGGACGCGGTCAGCATGACCTGCCCCGCACCCCGCTCACGGAACCAGGCCAGCAGCTCCGCCATGCACGCGCGCGCGTACCCGCGCCGGCGGGCGTCCGGGTCGGTCGCCACGCTGAAGACGTACCCGGAGCGGCCGTGCGGGTTGCCCGCCTTGCCGATCCGGTAGTCGACGGTCCCGGCGACCAGCGCGGCCAGCGCCCCCGGCCGGTCCGGATGGCCGACGACGAACGCGGCGAAGTCCCCGTCCGGCTCGCCCAGTCTCTCCTCCAGCGCCGGCCGCGCCAGGGCGTGCCATTCTGTGGAGCCGTCCCCGCCGGGCAGCGTGTCGATCATCACCTGGCGCAGCCGCAGCACTTCCGCCGCGTCCTCGGCCGTGGCACGGCGTACGAGACTCATGCCCGGCACGCTACTCATCGCCGGGCGCCCCCGTCGCGCGTATTTCTTCCGGGGTCCCGCTTGCTTCGAGTGCACTCCAAGGTCATAGCGTGGGCGCATGACGGTGATGCACACCACGACCGTGGCCCCCACCCAGCAGCCCGACCGCGCGCCCGCCGACATCTGTTCCGCCCCGCCCAGAAGGCATCCGCGGCCCGAGGGCGAGGACCGCTACACGATCAGCGAGGTCGTCGCCTTCACCGGACTGACCGCTCACACCCTGCGCTGGTACGAGCGGATCGGCCTGATGTCCAGCATCGACCGTTCCCACACCGGCCAGCGCCGCTACAGCAACCGCGACCTGGACTGGCTCGACTTCGTGACCAAGCTCCGCCTGACCGGCATGCCGGTGGCCGACATGGTCCGCTACGCGGAACTGGTGAGGGAGGGCGAGACGACCTACCCCGAGCGCCGCGAGCTCCTGGAGCAGACGAGAAGGGACGTCGTGGCCCGCATCGCCGAGCTGCACGACACCTTGTCGGTCCTGGACCGCAAGATCAGCTTCTACGAGACGGGCGGCAACTGAAACGCGCCCCTTCAGGGGCGTGAGGAACTGCGCGACCAGCCCCCACGCACCCGCACCCGACAGCGCACCCTCAAAGCTCCGCCAACAACTCCGCCTTCTTGGCGGCGAACTCCTCGTCGGTCACCAGCCCCGCCCGATGCAGCTCCCCCAGGTGACGGATCCGCTCCGCGATGTCGGCGGGGTCCCGCCGTCCGGCCGGCGTCGGCACCGCCGCGGCCCCCTTCGCCCGGACCGCCTCCAGGACCGCCGCCGCGAACGGCAGCGACTCGTGCACCGGCCCGTATCCCAGTCCGAACACCACGGTCGCCGGATCCTGGTCGGCCGGGACCGTCGGCCCCGCCCCTGCGAGGTCCCGGTCCCGCCGCAGCAGTCGCAGGTGCCCCTCGAAGGCCTCGGGCGAGCGCCACTCCACACCCCCGAGGTCGGCGACGGCGAAGCTCTGGTCGCCGGCCTTCCACTTCGCCGTGGACGCGCCCGTCCACGACCACCGGAAGTGCACGGCACTGCCGTCGAAGCTCGCCTTCCCGTCGTACGCCTTGAACTGCCGGGGCCCCTCGGGCGCGGCGACCAGGAACCTGTCCGCCGGCCCGGACTGCGTGAGCAGCGGGCGCAGCTCGTCGGCGTAGTACTCGGCGAGGGTCGCCCGCTCCGCCGGGACCACCAGGCGGTACGGGTCGCTGCCGTCCTTCAGCTGGCCGGCCGCCGCCTCCAGCAGCGGATCGGCACCGGGCCGCGGCTCGGCCCTCAGCACGACCGTGCCCCGCTTGCCGGGCGTGAGCGTCACGCCCTCCAGCGCGGCCAGCGGCACCCGGCGCTCGCCCAGGCTCTGGAACAGCTTGGGTGTTCGAATCCCCCGTTCGTAGCGGATGAGCACGGAGTCGGACTCGAACTCCCAGGCGGCATGAAATCCGGCCAGTACGTCACCCATGCGGCTCATCGTATGCGGCACGTGCTTCCCCGTCCCATCCCCGCGCATACCGCACTTCCTGCTGTCTCTACGCGCGTCCGGCCGTCGACGTGCCGGACAAACCCGCCCGGCACCCGTCATCGTCGTGGGCGCAGGTCACCGCGCCATATGCGCCGACCCCGACGTCCGCGAGGTTGCGCAGGCTGTCCGTGCCCGGCTCGAAGTAGCCGGCGTGTCCCTTCGCGTCGTGCGCCGACAGCACCCGGGCGCCGAAGGCGGAGGAGACGGGGTCGGCGCCGTGGCCGAGTCCGCCGAGCTCCAGGTAGGGGACGTCCTGGATCCAGTCGGTGGCGTCCCGCATCGCCCACACCCGTGCCGAGGTGCCCAGGTGGGAGGCGTTCTCGACGCGCATCCCGGGGCTCGCGGCCACCGCTATGTCGGCCACCCGGTCCGGCATGGCGTGCGCGGCGACCCCGCAGACCACCGAGCCGTAGCTGTGGCAGAACATCGACACCGGCGCGCCCCCGGGCAGCGCGCGCAGCAGCGCGTTGAGTCGTACGGCGCCCTGCTCGGCGGCCGTCCCGGTCGCCGCGGCCACGCCGAGACCGTCGGGTGCGGTGTAGTCGGCCCAGGCGATCACGGCCGTGCGGGTCGACGGGCTCGCCGTGCGCTCCGCCCCGTACAGCGCCTTGGCCATGCCGACCGGCGCGGTGTTCGGGCGGTACGTCTTCTGGAAGGTGAGCAGGTCGGTGTCGACGCCGGGGACGACGACGGAGATCCGCTCGGCCTTCGTGAGGTCGCCGAACACCTCGGCGACCCGGCCGCCGCCGTCCGGGTCGAAGGCGAGGATCTGCCGGCCCTTCGCCATCAGCGCCTCGTAGCGGTGCATGCGGCGGCCGGCGTCCTGTTGCCCGGCCGCGCTGAGCCGTGCGTCGTGCATGCGTTTCTTCTCGACGACGCGCTGCTGGTCGAGGGCGATGTCGTTGGCGTGGTAACGCAGTTCGACCGGGGCGCCGTTCATGTTGCCCACGGCGAGCGGGTACCGGTGCACGAGCCGGTCGCGCTCCTGCGCGGTGAGCGAGGTGAAGAACCGGGTGAGGAGCGCGGGCGACGCCTCCGGGTCCGGCAGGTGCAGGCCGTGGACGCTGCCGTGCTCCCACTTGGCGACGGAGGTCTGCAGGGCGGTGGTCTCGCGGTGCGTGCGCAGGGCGGTCCAGCCGGTGGTCGCGAGCATCACGAACACGACGGCCAGGGCAAGCAGTGCGCGCCAGACGTTGAGGGGCGGGGAGGTGTCGAAGGAAGTCACTGGGAGGACACACTAGGAGAACGAAGGGGTCTCGCGTTAACTGAGTGACAGTTATCACGTTTCGGCAAACGTGAGCCCTGTCTCAGGCGCGTGTGACGGAGTGTCAGCCCGCTCGCCAGTTCCCGGTGAGCGCCGGTCCCACCTGATCGAGGTACGACGCGGTGAGTTCGCGGATCGCCGTGATGCTGAAGTCGGCGCCGACCGACCAGTGCCGCTCGGTGACCCGGATGACCGCGCCGAACACGGCGACCACGAGCCGGGGCCGGGGATCGGTGTCCGGGTCGACGCCCTCCCGCCCGGCGACGATCCGCGCGATCTCCTCCTCCCTCTCCGCCTGGCGCCGTAGATGGGCGGCGAACAGGGCCGGGGTCGCCTCGATCATCTTGTACGTGCGCAGGAACAGCTCGACCGGCACGTACCGCTCGATGGCCTCCTCGATGGTGTCCCAGCCGTCCATGATCGACCGGCGCAGTGCCTCCAGCGGGGGCTCCTCGGGCGGACGGCGGCGCACCGCCTCGACGTAGTGCTCCTCGGTGAGCCGCGGCACGAAGAAGGCCACGTCCTCCTTGCTGGCGAAGTAACGGAAGAAGGTGCGTTGCGAGACGTCGACGGCCGCGACGATCTCGTCGACGGTGGTGTGTTCGTAGCCCTGGGCCACGAACAGTTCGAGCGCGGTCCGCAGCAGCGTGTCCCGGGTGCGCTGTTTCTTGCGTTCGCGCAGCGTTTCCATGTCTGACAGTTACTGACTAGTGAATTTGTTTGTCAACTGTCAGTGGCTGTCACTAGCCTCGAACGCATGACTAGTCAGACCACGATCGACACGGCGGGGTCGGGGGACAAGGCGCCGGCGGCCCTGCCGGAGCAGCCGCCGGTCTCCGGCCTGCGCGGCCACCCCTGGTTCACCCTGATCACCGTCGCCGTCGGGGTCATGATGGTCGCCCTCGACGGCACCATCGTGGCCATCGCCAACCCCGCGATCCAGAAGGACCTCGGCGCCACCTTCGCCCAGGTGCAGTGGATCACCAACGGCTACTTCCTGGCCCTCGCGGTCTCCCTGATCACCGCGGGCAAGCTCGGCGACCGCTTCGGCCACCGGCAGACCTTCCTGATCGGCGTCGTCGGCTTCGCCGCGGCCTCCGGGGCCATCGGCCTCTCCGACAGCATCGGCCTGGTCGTCACCTTCCGCGTCTTCCAGGGCCTGTTCGGCGCGCTGCTGATGCCGGCCGCGCTCGGCCTGCTGCGGGCCACCTTCCCGGCCGAGAAGCTCAACATGGCGATCGGCATCTGGGGCATGGTCATCGGCGCCTCCACCGCCGGCGGCCCGATCCTCGGCGGTGTGCTGGTCCAGCACGTCAGCTGGCAGTCGGTGTTCTTCGTCAACGTGCCGGTCGGCGCCGTCGCCCTGGTCCTCGGCGTGGTCATGCTGCTCGACCACCGCGCGGAGAACGCGCCCCGCTCCTTCGACCTGCTCGGCATCGCCCTGCTCTCCGGCGCCATGTTCTGCCTGGTCTGGGCGCTCATCAAGGCGCCGAGCTGGGGCTGGGGCGACGGCAAGACGTGGACGTTCGTCGCCGCGTCGGTGCTGGGCTTCGCCCTCTTCTCCTTCTGGGAGACGCGGGTCAAGGAGCCGCTGATCCCGCTCGGCCTGTTCCGCTCGGTCCCGCTCTCCGCGGGCGTGGTCCTGATGGTCCTGATGGCCATCGCCTTCATGGGCGGCCTCTTCTTCGTGACGTTCTACCTCCAGAACGTGCACGGCATGGACCCGGTCGACGCGGGCCTCCACCTCCTCCCGCTCACCGGCATGATGATCGTCGGCTCCCCGCTGGCCGGCGCCGCGATCACCAAGCTCGGCCCGCGCATCCCGCTGGCCGGCGGCATGGCGGCCACCGCGATCGCCATGTACGGCATGTCCACACTGAAGGCGGACACCGGCAGCGCGCTCATGTCCCTCTGGTTCGCCCTGCTCGGCCTCGGCCTCGCGCCGGTCATGGTCGGCGCCACCGAGGTCATCGTGGGCAACGCGCCGATGGAGCTGTCCGGCGTGGCCGGCGGTCTCCAGCAGGCCGCGATGCAGATCGGCGGCAGCCTCGGTACGGCCGTGCTCGGCGCCGTGATGGCCTCCAAGGTCGACAGCGACCTGCCGGGCAACTGGGCCGACGCGGGCCTGCCGAAGCTGACCGACGCGCAGCTGGCGCAGGCCTCGGAAGCCGTCCAGGTCGGTGTCGCGCCGGTCGCCAAGGGCACGCCCGCGGAGATCGCCGCGAAGATCTCCGGCGTCGCCCACGACACGTTCATCTCCGGCATGAGCCTCGCCTCGCTCGTCGCGGCCGGGGTGGCGGCGGTCGCGATTCTGGTCGCGCTGTTCACCAAGCGCGGCGAGAACGCGGACGCGGGTGCGGGCGTCGGCCACATCTAGTGCAACGCGCCGGGCCGATATGTCCGGTTTCCGGGGGCGAAGTTCGCCTATCAGGGTGACTCCGCTAAAGATTCCTCGCTCTGGGCACGCGCCGCAGGTCACAGTGGGTCAAGTCCTCCGCAGGGCATGGGAGGACGGGCTGGCCGCGGCGCGCTGCTGGAGGGGGGCAGCGCGCGGGCAGGTCTGCGGGCGTGGAACGGGGGTACCCGGGCATCAACCCGAACAGGTCTCGCGGACCGAGGAGTTGATGATGGCAGGCTTCGGGCAACGAACCCGCGGGTACCCCCGTTCACGTGGCCGCACAGGTCCACGGAGCGGGCTGGACCGCGACACGCTGGGCATCGTCGGCACGATCTGTGCGATCGCCGGCTTCTTCGCGCTGGGGATCGTGCTGGGACCCGCGGCGCTGGTGTGCGGCTGGTTCTCGATGGGCCGGGCGTGGAACCCGAAGAGTTCCGTACCGGCGCTGATAGCGGTGGTGCTCGGCGCGATCGACACGCTGCTGGCACTGCTGTGGCTGGGCGGCGTCTCACCCCTGTAGCCCGCGGCCCGGTGGGGGCTGGTCGCGCAGTTCCTCCGCAGGCCTCCGGCCGGGGCACCCCCCAGCGCCCCTCACGGGGCGCGGCACTCGCGCCGGCCCGGCGGCCGCGTCGGTCCTCCTAGTGCCGCGGCAGGCAACGTTTGCCCGTCAAGGAGCGGCGTCCGGTGCGTGCTCTCGGCGTGCCGGCCGGAAGTCCTCGTACTGGATGTACTTGGGCTTTCGGCCGGTGCGGCGAGAGTGCGTGCCGGGCGTCGTGACGGGGCGAACGTTGCCTGTTGCGGCACTAGCTGCGGGCAGCCGTGCCGCTGGGGCGGCACGGGTGGGCGCAGCGGCAGCCCGCCAGTGCCGGTGAGCGCAGTGCCGTCACCTCGGACCTGAGCGCCCGCACCTCCTCGGTCAGCAGAGCGATCGCCTCCGTCTGGCGCCGCTCCTCCACGTCGTCCTTCTCGAACCGCGCGATGAACCAGGTCGCGATGTTCGCGGTCACCACGCCCAGCAGGGCGATCCCGGAGAGCATGAGGCCCACCGCGATCATCCGGCCCAGCCCGGTCGTCGGCGCGTGGTCCCCGTACCCCACCGTCGTCATCGTCGTGAACGACCACCACAGGGCGTCACCCAGCGTCCGGATGTTCCCGTTCGGCGAGTCGCGTTCCACCGAGAGCACGGCCAGCGAGCCGAACATGAGCAGGCCGATGACCGCGCCGACGACGTACGTCGTCAGCCGGATCTGCGAGGCCATCCGGGCCCGCCGCCCCACCAGCGTCAGCGTCGCGACCAGCCGCAGCAGCCGCAGCGGCTGCAGCAGCGGCAGCACCACCGCGCACAGGTCTGTCCAGTGCGTCCGCACGAACTCCCTGCGGCGCGGCGCGAGGGCGAGCCGGACCAGGTAGTCCACGGCGAAGGAGCCCCACACCACCCACTCCGCCGCCGTGCACACGGTGGTGAGGACATGCCCCGCGGAACCGTCCACGATCGGCAGCGCGTAGGCGACGGCGAAGGCCACCGCGAGCGCCAGCAACGGCCGTTGGGTGACCTGCTCCCAACGGGCCTGGGCGGGCTGTTCCTTCATGTGCGCATCGTAAGACGCCCCCGAAGGGGCGGGGGGAACTGCGCGGCCGGCCCCCACCGGCCCGCAGTCGCCCACCGGCCTCCTCGCGGAGCGCTACGCGTCGCCGCCCGCAGCCCCCGGGTGTGCCGCGGTGACGTCCAGCAGCTGGTACCGGTCGATGGCCTGCTTGAGCACCGAGCGGTCGAGCTTCCCCTCGCGGGCCAGCTCGGTCAGCACCGCGACCACGATCGACTGCGCGTCGATGTGGAAGAACCGGCGTGCCGCGCCCCGCGTGTCGGCGAAGCCGAACCCGTCGGCGCCCAGCGACTGGTACGTGCCCGGCACCCAGCGCGCGATCTGGTCCGGAACCGACCGCATCCAGTCGGACACGGCCACGAACGGACCCTCGGCGCCGCTCAGCTTCTGCGTCACCCACGGCACCCGCTGCTCCTCCTCCGGATGGAGCAGGTTGTGCTCCTCGCACGCCACGGCCTCGCGCCGCAGCTCGTTCCAGGAGGTCGCCGACCAGACGTCGGCCTTGACGTTCCAGTCCTCGGCGAGGATCTTCTGCGCCTCGACCGCCCACGGGACCGCCACGCCGGACGCCAGGATCTGCGCCGGGACGGTGCCCGCCGTGCCCGCGCTGATCCGGTGGACGCCCTTGAGGATGCCCTCGACGTCCACGTCGGCCGGCTCGGCCGGGTGCTGGATCGGCTCGTTGTAGACGGTCAGGTAGTAGAAGACGTCCTCGCCGTGCGGGTGTTCGGCGTCGCCGCCGTACATGCGGCGCAGGCCGTCCTGGACGATGTGCGCGATCTCGTACGCGTACGCCGGGTCGTAGGCCACGCAGCCCGGGTTCGTCGAGGCCAGCAGCTGGGAGTGGCCGTCCGCGTGCTGGAGGCCCTCACCGGTCAGGGTCGTACGGCCGGCGGTCGCGCCCAGGACGAAACCGCGCGACAGCTGGTCGGCCATCTGCCAGAACTGGTCGCCGGTGCGCTGGAAACCGAACATCGAGTAGAAGACGTAGACCGGGATGAGCGGCTCGCCGTGCGTGGCGTAGGCCGAGCCGGCCGCGATCAGGGAGGCCGTGCAGCCGGCCTCCGAGATGCCGTCGTGCAGCATCTGGCCGGTCGGGGACTCCTTGTAGGCGAGCAGCAGGTCGCGGTCGACCGCCTCGTACTGCTGGCCGAGCGGGTTGTAGATCTTCGCACTCGGGAAGAAGGAGTCCATGCCGAAGGTGCGGTACTCGTCCGGCGCGATCAGCACGAAGCGGCGGCCGATCTCCTTGTCCCGCATGAGGTCCTTGAGCAGTCGTACGAACGCCATCGTCGTGGCGATGGACTGCTGGCCGGTGCCCTTCTTCACGGTCGCGTACGTCTTGTCGTCCGGCAGGGCGAGGGGCTTGGACCGTACGACGCGGGTCGGGACGTAGCCGCCGAGGCCCTTGCGCCGGTCGTGCATGTACTGGATCTCCTCCGAGTTCCGGCCCGGGTGGTAGTACGGCGGCAGGCCGGACTCCAGCTCCTTGTCGGAGATCGGCAGGTGCAGGCGGTCCCGGAAGCCCTTGAGGTCGGCGACCGTCAGCTTCTTCATCTGGTGCGTGGCGTTGCGGCCCTCGAAGTTCGGGCCGAGCGTCCAGCCCTTGATCGTCTTGGCCAGGATGACCGTCGGCTGGCCCCGGTGCTCGGTGGCCGCCTTGAACGCCGCGTAGATCTTGCGGTGGTCGTGGCCGCCGCGGCCCAGGTGCAGGATCTGGTCGTCGGTCATGTGCTCGACCATGGCGCGCAGCCGCTGGTCGTCGCCGAAGAAGTGGTCGCGGATGTACGCGCCGGACTCGGTGGCGTAGGTCTGGAACTGGCCGTCCGGGGTCGTGTTCATCTTGTTGACCAGCACGCCGTCGCGGTCCTGGGCGAGCAGCGGGTCCCAGGTGCGGTCCCAGACCAACTTGATCACGTTCCAGCCGGCGCCCCGGAAGACCGACTCCAGCTCCTGGATGATCTTGCCGTTGCCGCGTACCGGGCCGTCGAGCCGCTGCAGGTTGCAGTTGACGACGAAGGTCAGGTTGTCCAGGCCCTCGCGGGCGGCGATGGAGAGCTGGCCGAGCGACTCCGGCTCGTCCATCTCGCCGTCGCCGAGGAACGCCCACACGCGCGACTTCGAGGTGTCGGCGATCCCGCGCGCGTGCATGTAGCGGTTCATCCGCGCCTGGTAGATCGCGCCGATCGGGCCGAGGCCCATCGAGACGGTCGGGAACTCCCAGAAGTCCGGCATCGAGCGCGGGTGCGGGTAGCTGGAGAGGCCGTCCGGGTACTTCGACTTCTCCTGGCGGAAGCCGTCCAGCTGGGCCTCGCTGAGCCGGTCGAGCAGGAACGCGCGCGCGTAGATGCCGGGGGAGGCGTGCCCCTGGAAGAAGACCTGGTCGCCGCCGAGGCCGTCGTCCTTGCCGCGGAAGAAGTGGTTGAAGCCGACGTCGTAGAGGGAGGCCGAGGAGGCGAAGGTGGCGATGTGGCCGCCGACGCCGATGCCCGGACGCTGGGCGCGGGAGACCATCACCGCGGCGTTCCAGCGGGTCGCGTTCAGGACCCTGCGCTCGATCTCCTCGTTGCCCGGGAAGAACGGCTCGGCCCGGGTCGGGATCGTGTTGACGTAGTCCGTGCTGCGCATCTCCGGCACCGCGACGCGCCGCTCGCGGGCGCGCTCGATCAGGCGGAGCATCAGATAACGGGCCCGTTCCCGGCCGCGCTCGTCCACGGCGGCGTCGAGGGAGTCGAGCCACTCCTGGGTTTCCTCGGGGTCGAAGTCAGGAACCTGACTCGGAAGGCCGCCAATGATGATCGGGTTGCGATCGGATCCGGAAGCCACGCTGTTCCTTACCTGTCAGAGGGGCACTGATTCCGTGTTTTTCCCTGCATTCCCTGCGTCTTGCCTGCACCGCTGTCCATCGTCCACCCCGGGGCTGCGCGCGTCATCTCTACCGCGAGGTAACTCGGGACCGGCCAAAACGCAACGATACGCCCGGGGTGTGACGCGCTTGGCAAACTCGTTCGACCGCCGTATGTGAGGATGATTCCGAAAGGGATATAGCGGGCAAAAGGGAATGGTGTGTGTCATGCCCGTCCGCGATACGGTGCCGGGAGTTGCGGCGACACGGCCGGGATCGTCACCGTTTCGGCGGTCTGGACGGCCGGGTACTTGCGCGATCCGTCCCGCCCGTGTGGACTACGGCCAATGCTTCGCGCACGCGCGTGGCTGAGTTCATCACCAAGACATGATCAGGAGGCAACCCGTGAGCGCGACCGCGGACCACGCGGAGGAGCGGACCACCCCTGCCGTCAGGCTGGGGTTCCAGCCAGACCAGGTGGTCCAGGAGATCGGCTACGACGACGACGTCGACCAGGAGCTCCGCGAGTCCATCGAAGAGACCATCGGCAACGAGCTGATGGACGAGGACTACGACGACGTGGCAGACGCCGTGGTGCTCTGGTTCCGTGAGGATGACGGCGACCTGACGGACGCGCTGGTCGACGCCCTCGGCTTCCTCGAAGAAGGTGGCTCGATCCTGCTGCTGACGCCGAAGACCGGCCGCGACGGCTACGTCGAGCCGAGCGACATCGGCGAGGCGGTCACGACCGCCGGCCTCTCGCAGACCAAGAGCGTCAGCGTGGGCAAGGACTGGAACGGGAGCCGGCTGAACACGCCGAAGGCCGCCGCCAAGAAGCGCTGAGCCCCGCCGTTGGACGGACCGACGCCGGTCCGTCCAACGGCCTGCCGTGATCGCCGCGCGGCCGCCGCCGCATAGGGTGTCCTCACCCGAACAGCCCCTGACGAAGGGATGCAGCGATGGCGATCCAGGTCGGCGACAAGGCGCCCGACTTCGAGCTCAAGGACAACCACGGCCGGGCCGTGAAGCTGTCCGACTTCCGCGGCGAGAAGAACGTGGTGCTGCTCTTCTATCCGTTCGCCTTCACGGGCGTGTGCACCGGCGAACTGTGCGAGCTGCGGGACAACCTGCCGCAGTTCGAGGACCGCGACACCCAGCTGCTCGCGGTCTCCAACGACTCCATCCACACCCTGCGCGTCTTCGCCGAGCAGGAGGGTCTGGAGTACCCGCTGCTGAGCGACTTCTGGCCGCACGGCGAGACCTCCCGCGCCTACGGCGTCTTCGACGAGGGCAAGGGCTGCGCCGTCCGCGGCACCTTCGTCATCGACAAGGAGGGCGTCGTGCGCTGGACCGTGGTCAACGGCCTGCCGGACGCCCGGGACCTGAACGAGTACGTGACGGCGCTCGACGCGCTGTGACCCCCCTGTCGGGCCCCCTAGGGGTCCGGACGGCCGACACCCCGTGATTCTTCGGGGTCCAGGGCCTGCGTGCGGCGGGAACCCGTCACTAGGATCGAGTCGTTGATCCGGTATCCGAAGCACGACGGGGCTCCCCGCCCCAGACACACATGGGAGGACTCGTGGGAGTCAGCCTCAGCAAGGGCGGCAACGTATCGCTGACGAAGGAGGCCCCCGGCCTGACCGCGGTCCTCGTCGGTCTGGGCTGGGACGTCCGGACCACCACCGGCACCGACTTCGACCTGGACGCCAGCGCACTCCTGCTGAACTCGGCGGGCAAGGTCGCCAGCGACCAGAACTTCGTCTTCTTCAACAACCTCAAGAGCCCCGACGGCTCGGTCGAGCACACCGGTGACAACCTCACCGGTGAGGGCGAGGGCGACGACGAGGTGATCAAGGTCAACCTGGCCACGGTCCCCGCCGACGTCGACAAGATCGTCTTCCCGGTGTCGATCTACGACGCCGACAACCGCCAGCAGTCCTTCGGTCAGGTCCGCAACGCGTTCATCCGCGTGGTCAACCAGGCCGGCGGCGCCGAGATCGCCCGCTACGACCTGTCCGAGGACGCCTCGACCGAGACCGCGATGGTCTTCGGCGAGCTGTACCGCAACGGCGCCGAGTGGAAGTTCCGCGCGATCGGCCAGGGCTACGCCTCCGGCCTGCGTGGCATCGCCCAGGACTTCGGCGTCAACGTCTGAGCCAGGTGGACGCCCCCGGGGCGTTCGAAAGTCCGCTCTGTCCGGCGCCGCACCGTTTACGGTCGGCGCCGGACGCGCAGGACAACCGGAGAAACACCGCTAGGGGAGGACCATCAGCATGGGCGTCACGCTCGCCAAGGGGGGCAATGTCTCCCTCTCGAAGGCCGCACCGAACCTCACCAACGTCATGATCGGACTCGGCTGGGACGCCCGCTCCACCACCGGCGCCCCCTTCGACCTGGACGCCAGCGCGTTGCTGTGCCAGGGCGGGCGGGTCCTCGGCGACGAGTGGTTCGTCTTCTACAACCAGCTCAAGAGCCCGGAGGGCTCGGTCGAGCACACCGGCGACAACCTCACCGGTGAGGGCGAGGGGGACGACGAATCGATTCTGGTCGATCTGCCGAAGGTGCCCGCCACCTGCGACAAGATCGTCTTCCCGGTCTCGATCCACATGGCCGACGAGCGCGGCCAGACCTTCGGCCAGGTCTCCAACGCCTTCATCCGGGTCGTCAACCAGGCCGACGGTCAGGAACTCGCCCGTTACGACCTGTCCGAGGACGCCTCCACCGAGACCGCCATGATCTTCGGCGAGCTCTACCGCTACCAGGGCGAATGGAAGTTCCGCGCCGTCGGCCAGGGCTACGCCTCGGGCCTGCGCGGCATCGCGCTCGACTTCGGTGTGAACGTCTCATAGCACCGATCGGTCCGGATGTAGGGCCCGCCCCACCCGCAGGACACCGGCGCCCTCTACACTTCGTGGTCAACAGTAGGTAAAGCCGAGTACGGCGCGAGCGAGACCCGTACACACAAGATTGGGTAGCCAGTGCTTCTGAAAACCTTCGGCTGGTCGTTCGCGATCACCGCGCTCGGCCTGGTCGCCGCGGTCTTCTACGGGGGGTGGGAGGCCTTCGGCATCGTGGCGATCCTCGCCGTCCTGGAGATCTCCCTGTCGTTCGACAACGCGGTCGTCAACGCCGGAATCCTGAAGAAGATGAACGCCTTCTGGCAGAAGATCTTCCTCACGGTCGGCGTCCTCATCGCCGTCTTCGGCATGCGGCTGGTCTTCCCGGTCGTCATCGTCGCGGTCACCGCCAAGATGGGCCCCATCGAGGCCGTCGACCTCGCGCTCAACAACAAGGACCGCTACCAGGAGCTGGTCACCGACGCCCACCCGGCGATCGCCGCCTTCGGTGGGATGTTCCTGCTGATGATCTTCCTCGACTTCATCTTCGAGGACCGCGACATCCAGTGGCTGCGCTGGATCGAGCGCCCGCTCGCCAAGCTCGGCAAGGTCGACATGCTGTCGGTCTGCATCGCCCTGATCGTCCTGCTGATCACCTCCTTCACCTTCGCCACCCACGCCCACCAGCACGGCGGCGGCCACGTCGACAAGGCGCAGACGGTCCTGATCGCCGGTATCGCCGGCCTGATCACGTACATGATCGTCGGGGGCCTCTCCGGCTTCTTCGAGGACCGCCTCGAAGCCGAGGAGGAGCGCGAGCACGAGGAGGAGGAAGAGGCCGAGCGCACCGGCAAGAAGAAGTCGGCGGTCGTGCTGGCCGGCCAGGCCGCGTTCTTCATGTTCCTCTACCTGGAGGTCCTGGACGCGTCCTTCTCCTTCGACGGCGTGATCGGCGCGTTCGCCATCACCAACGACATCGTGCTCATGGCCCTCGGCCTCGGCATCGGCGCGATGTACGTCCGCTCGCTCACCGTCTACCTGGTCCGCCAGGGCACCCTGGACGACTACGTCTACCTGGAGCACGGCGCCCACTACGCCATCGGCGCGCTGGCCGTGATCCTCATGGTCACCATCCAGTACGAGATCAACGAGGTCATCACCGGTCTCGTCGGCGTCGTCCTGATCGGCTGGTCGTTCTGGTCCTCCGTACGGCGCAACCAGCGGCTCGCGGCGGCCGGGGGAAGCGCGGGGTCGGACGACAAGGCCGAGGTCCCCTCCGGGGTCTGAACCGGCTCGCCGGGCCGAAAACGGAGGGTGTGACGCCCTCCTCGACGAGGAACGCTCTGATGGGGGCGGCCGACCGGTCGGCCGCCCCCAGGCGTTTTCAGGAGTTACTGGGGGCGGGAATGGGTTTCTTCGACGGTCTGCTGGGCGGCAAGGCGGCCGAGTTCGACTCGGGCAGCGCCGCGTCCAACTCCATCGAGCTCACCAGGCGGCACCAGCAGGTGTCCCTCACCAAGCAGGGCGCGGCCACCGGCAACCTGCGGATCAACCTGAGCTGGCGGATGCGGACGTCGGACTTCGACGGCGAACAGCGCACGAGTCTGCTGCGGCACCCCTTCAAGGCGCTCAGGCCGCCGGAGGTGACCGGGCACGGGCAGAGCATGGTCAACGTCGACCTCGACCTCGGGGCGCTGTACGAGCTGGCCGACGGGACGAAGGGGGTCGTCCAGCCGCTCGGCGGGCTGCTCGGGGACGTGAACGCTCCGCCGTACGTCAAGCTCAGCGGCGACGACCGGTTCGGGTCGGCGTCCGGCGAGACGATGTATGTGAACCTCGACCACCGGGACGACATCAAGCGGCTGCTGGTGTTCGTGTACATCTACGACCAGACGCCGGCGTTCGACCGCACCCACGCGATCGTCACGCTGTACCCGAGCAACGGGCCGCGGATCGAGATAGGCCTCGACGAACGGCATCCGCAGGCGCGGTCGTGTGCGGTGGTGATGATCGAGAACGTGAAGGGGGAGCTGGTCGTCCGGCGCGAGGTGAAGTTCGTGTACGGGTTCCAGGGGGAGCTGGACCGGTTGTACGGGTGGGGGTTGCAGTGGGGGCGGGGGTACAAGACGGCGGAGCGGTAGTTCGCCCACGGGGGCGGGTGGTGCGGTGCGGGGGCGGCGCCGTTGCGGTCGCTCGCGCGGTTCCTCCCCCGGCCGAGGGCTGGGGGCCCCAGCGCCCCTGAAGCGGGTTGGCCTCCCTAGTGCCACAGCAGGCAACGTTCGCCCTGTCACGACGCCCGGCACGCACTCTCGCCGCACCGGACGGAAGCCCAAGTACATCCAGTACGAGGACTTCCGGCCGGCACGCCGAGAGCACGCACCGGACGCCGCTCCTGGACGGGCAAACGTTGCCTGCCGCGGCACTAGCGCCCGATGAATTGCGGCCCTTGCGGAGGCAGCCGGAAGTCGGTGTTCGGGACCGTTGCCACCGGGATCGGGGCGGGTGGGGGGTAGCCGTAGCCCGACTGGGGCTGTTGCTGGGGGTAGGCGGACTGCGGGTAGGCGTAGGTGGCCGGCTGGGGGTAGCCGTAGGCGGGCTGAGCGGGTACCGACGTCGGCTGCTCGGGCGGGAGCGGGAGGGACGCCGAGGGCTCCTCCATCGGCTCGGACTCGTCCACCGAGATGCCGAAGTCCGTGGCCAGGCCCTTGAGGCCGTTGCTGTAGCCCTCGCCGAGCGCGCGGAACTTCCAGCCCTCGCCCCTGCGGTACAGCTCGCCGCAGATCAGGGCCGTCTCGGCGCCGGTCTCCGGCTTGATGTCGAAGTGGGCCAGCGCTTCCGCGTCGGGCGCCGAGGCGTCGTACAGCAGGATGCGCAGGGCGGGGACGTGTTCGAACGGGACGCCGTCCGCCGACGCGACCAGGAGGATTCGGCCGACATTTGACTCGACACCGGAGAGATCTGTCTGGATCGTGTCGGTGAGGCCTTCGGCCACCCGCTTCTTGCCGAGCCGCCAGACCTTCCCGGAGGGGTGCCGGGGCTGGTTGTAGAAGACGAAGTCCTCGTCGGAGCGCACGCGTCCGTCGGGGCCGAGGAGCAGCGCCGAGGCGTCGACGTCCGGAACTCCCTGCCCGGGCGTCCAGCGCAGCACGGCCCGGACCGTGGTGGCTTCCACGGGGACGTTCGAACCCTTCAGCATCGCGTGCGTCATGCGGTCATCCTGCCCTCTCGGTCCTGGTCACGACAACGCGGGGGGCATCGCGACCGACACAGGCGGGTTACCTGAAGTTCATGCCCGGCGGGAACCCCCGACACGGCTTTGTACGTACTATTACCGGCCACCCTTTACCAATTTCACAGGCTCGGCTCACGCCACGGGGGAGTTCTATGCGTCATTTCGGGCACATCGCACCTGAGGTGCGGCAGCGCCTCTTCCACCAGGAGCCGTGCGAGTTCACCGCCGACTCCCCGGCCAGGCTGCTCTCCGCGGCCCTCGGCGCCACGCTGTACAGCCCGGCCACCCGGCCGCGGCTCGCCGACGACATCGTCAAACAGGCGGGGCTGGGCGTGGTCTCGATGGTGCTGTGCCTGGAGGACTCCATCGGCGACGAGGACGTGGAGGCCGGCGAGGAGAACCTCGTGCGGCAGTTCGCCGACCTGGCCGAGCGGGAGCGGGCGGGCGTGGAGCTGCCGCTGCTGTTCATCCGGGTGCGGGAGCCCGAGCAGATCCCCGACCTGGTGCGACGGCTCGGCGCGAGCGTCTCGCTGCTGTCCGGCTTCGTGTTCCCGAAGTTCACCGAGGAGCGCGGCATCCCCTTCCTGCAGGCCCTGGACGGCGCCACGCTGAGCAGCGGCCGCCGGCTCTTCGGCATGCCGGTCCTGGAGACGCCCGAGCTGATGTACCGCGAGACGCGCGTGGACGCCCTGGAGGGCATCGCCCGCGCCGTCGACAAGTACCGCGACAAGGTGCTGGCGCTCCGCCTCGGGGTGACCGACTTCTGCTCGTCCTACGGGCTGCGGCGGGCCCCCGACATGACCGCCTACGACGTGCAGATCATCGCCTCCGTCATCGCCGACGTGGTGAACATGCTGGGCCGCGCCGACGGCACCGGATTCACGGTGACCGGGCCGGTGTGGGAGTACTTCCGGGTCCCCGAGCGCATGTTCAAGCCGATGCTGCGGACCAGCCCCTTCCTGGAGGAGCAGGCCGTGGAGCTGCGCAACCGGCTCATCGAGCACGCCATGGACGGCCTGCTCAGGGAGATCTCCCTCGACCAGGCCAACGGACTGCTCGGCAAGACCTGCATCCACCCCTCCCACGTCATTCCCGTGCACGCGCTGTCCGTCGTCAGTCACGAGGAGTTCTCCGACGCCCAGGACATCCTGCGGCCGGAACGCGGCGGCGGGGGTGTACTTCGCTCGGCCTACACGAACAAGATGAACGAGGTGAAGCCGCACCGCGCCTGGGCCGAGCGGACCATGCTCCGCGCCGAGGTGTTCGGCGTGGCCAACGAGGACGTCGGCTTCGTGGAGCTGCTCGCCGCCGGGATACCGGATTGACGGGCGTTACGGGACGACACAGGGAACCCATGAACATCGCAGCGAACAACGGGGTCTGGTCCGGCAGCTGGGTCGCCGAGCGGCTCGGCGTCGAACTCGTGGGCGACGACGGCCTGGCGGCCCTCCTCGGCCTCGCCCTGCGCCGCAACCCCAGACGGGCCCACCTGCTGGTCTCCAACGTGCTCGGCAAGCACGTACCGCAGTCGCCGTCCGTGGTCTACGGGCACGGCTTCGCCCTCGGCCGACGGGTACGTGACCTGCTCGGCGAGTCGGAGGCCCGGCGGGCGGTCGTCCTGGGGTACGCGGAGACGGCCACGGGCCTCGGGCATTCGGTGGCCGACGGAATCGGCCTCGCCCCGTACCTCCACTCCACGCGTCGGCCGGTCGCCGGGGTGGCGCCCGCGGGCGGCTTCGAGGAGTCCCACTCGCACGCGACCTCGCACCTGCTGCTCCCCGAGGACCCCGCCCTGCTGTCCGGCGAGGGCCCCCTGGTCCTGGTCGACGACGAGTTCTCCACCGGCAACACGGTCCTGAACACGATCCGCGACCTGCACGCCCGTTATCCGCGGAAACGTTACGTCGTGGTGGCGTTGGTCGATATGCGGTCACCGGCCGACGCGGGGCGGCTGACGTCGTTCGCCGAGGAGATCGGCGCCGGGGTGGACCTGGTGGCGGCGGCGTCGGGGACGGTGAAGCTGCCCGAGGGTGTCCTGGAAAAGGGCCAGGAGCTGGTTGCGCGGTACGAAGAGAGTGCCGCGACAGGTGTTGCGTCGGCTGCGGCAGCGCCGGGGCTCGCCCGGTTCCCCGCGTCCCTTCCCGGCGACGCTTCTGAGGCCGGCTGTCAGTCCACCCATCCAGGGGCGCGGGGAACCGCGCGACCAGCCCACACCGGCCCGCACCCGGACGGCAACCGGACGACCCCCCACCGCAGCCACGTCACCCGCATCGACCTGCGCTGGCCGCAGGGCCTGCCCGACGGCGGGCGGCACGGATTCACCCCGGCCCACCGGATACGCCTCGAAACGGCCCTCCCCGCGATGGCCGCGAGGGTCGCCGAAGCCCTGCCCCCCGACGCCCGCCGCGTGCTCACGCTCGGTTTCGAGGAGCTGATGTACGCCCCGCTCCGCATCGCCCGCGAGCTGGAGGCCCTGGTCGCCGCCGAGGTGCGGTACTCCACCACCACCCGCTCGCCCGTCCTGGCCGTCGACGACCCCGGCTACGCCATCCGCAGCCGTCTCGTCTTCCCGGCCCACGACAACCCCGCCGACGGCCCCGGCGAGCGCTACGCGTACAACGTCGCCGGCGCCGGCTTCGACGCCGTCGTCCTGTTCGTCGACTCGGCCGGCGACACCCCCGAACTGCACGCCCCCGGCGGCCTCCTGGCCCTGCTCGGCGCGCATGCCCCGCACGTCCTGCTCGCGGCTGTACCGTCGTACGTCCCCGCGCTACCCGAAGAGAGCCCCGCCATGCTGCCCGAGCCCCTCCGCGGCCCCGCCTTCTCCTCGTATCCGGCGGAGGACGTCGGCTGGCTGCTCCAGGACCTCTCGGACGTCACGCTGGAGGCGCCGACCGAGGAGCGGGAGGAGGCGATCCAGAGCGGCGGCGCGCACTACGCCGAGTCGCTGCCGGTGGAGTACCAGCCCAGCGAGCAGTACCAGGCGCTGTTCCACGCCGCCCTGGAGACCTCGGCGGCGCGCATCGCCCAGGCGGTCGGGGTGGTCACCGAGACCGTGGTGGCCGAGCGGTCGCCGCGCCCGGTGCTGGTGTCGCTGGCGCGGGCCGGCACCCCGGTGGGCGTGCTGATGCGCCGCTGGGCGCAGTTCCGCTACGGACTCGACCTGCCGCACTACGCGGTGTCGATCGTGCGCGGCCGCGGTATCGACGCCAACGCGCTGCGCTGGCTGGCCGCGCACCACGACCCGCGGGACGTCGTGTTCGTCGACGGCTGGACGGGCAAGGGCGCGATCACCCGGGAACTCGCCGACGCGATCGCGGAGTTCGAGGCGCGGACCGGCGTCTCCGGGTTCGATCCGGAGATCGCGGTGCTCGCCGACCCCGGGTCGTGCGTGCGGACGTACGGCACCCGGGAGGACTTCCTGATCCCGTCCGCGTGCCTCAACTCGACCGTCTCCGGGCTGATCTCACGGACCGTGCTGCGGGCCGACCTGGTGGGTCCCGACGACTTCCACGGCGCGAAGTTCTACCGCGAGCTGGCGGGCGCCGACGTGTCGGTGGCCTTCCTGGACGCCGTCGCGGCCCGGTTCGCCGAGGTGGCCGAAGCCGTGGACGCGGCCGTGAAGGAGCTGGCGGTGGCCGACCGCACGCCGACCTGGGAGGGCTGGGCGGCGGTGGAGCGGATCAGCGAGGACTACGGCATCCACGACGTGAACCTGGTCAAGCCGGGCGTCGGCGAGACCACCCGGGTGCTGCTGCGCAGGGTGCCCTGGAAGATCCTGGCGCGGGCCGGGGCGGGCGCGGACCTCGACCATGTGCGGCTGCTCGCGGAGCAGAGAGGGGTACCGGTGGAGGAGGTCGGCGAACTGCCGTACACCTGTGTCGGGTTGATCCACCCCAAGTTCACGCGTGGCGCGACCGGCGCCGACGGCCGCGCGGTGAACGTCTGATGGCGGTGCTCGTCGCGAGCGACCTCGACCGTACGCTCATCTACTCGGCGGGCGCCCTGGCGCTGACCATGCCGGACGCGCGGGCGCCCCGGCTGCTCTGTGTCGAGGTGCACGAGAACAGGCCGCTGTCGTACCTGACCGAGACGGCCGCGCAGCTGCTGACCGAGCTGGGGGACGCGTCCGTCTTCGTGCCGACGACCACCCGGACCCGCAAGCAGTACGAGCGGATCAACCTGCCGGGGCCCGCGCCGCGGTACGCCATCTGTGCCAACGGCGGCCACCTGCTGGTCGACGGGGTGTCCGACGCGGACTGGCACGGGCGGGTGCTGACGCGGCTGGCCGACGAGTGCGCGCCCCTCGACGAGGTGCGGGCGTACCTGACGGAGCACGCCGACCCGGTGTGGCTGCGCAAGCAGCGGGTCGCCGAGGACCTGTTCGCCTACCTGGTCGTGGAGCGGGCGCTGCTGCCGGAGGACTGGGTGAAGAGCCTCGCGGTGTGGGCGGAGAACCGCGGCTGGACGGTGTCGTTGCAGGGGCGGAAGATCTACGCCGTGCCGAAGCCGCTGACGAAGAGCGCGGCCGTGCGGGAGGTCGCGCGCCGGACCGGGGCCGAGCTGACGCTGGCCGCCGGTGACTCCCTGCTCGACGCGGACCTGTTGCTGGCCGCGGACCGTGGCTGGCGGCCGGGGCACGGGGAGCTGGCCGACGCCGGGTGGGCCGGGCCGGCCATCACCGCGCTGCCGGAGCGGGGAGTGCTCGCCGGTGAGCGGATCCTGCGGGAATTCCTGAAGGCGGCCCGCAAGGGGAGCTAGTGCCGCAACAGGCAACGTTCGCCCCGTCACGACGCCCGGCACGCACTCTCGCCGCACCGGCCGAAAGCCCAAGTACATCCAGTACGAGGACTTCCGGCCGGCACGCCGAGAGCACGCACCGGACGCCGCTCCTTGACGGGCAAACGTTGCCTGCCGCGGCACTAGCCGCAGCAGCCGCCGCCGCAACAGCCCCCACCGGAGCCGGCGGGGGCGCCGGCTCCGGCGGCGGACGCGGCGGCCGTTCCTCCCACCGCCACCGTCGACAGGAGCTTTACCGTGTCCTGGTGCCCCTCCGGGCATGCCGCGGGAGCCGATGACTCGGCCATGGGGCGGGACAGTTCGAATGTGTCGCCGCAGGTGCGGCAGCGGTACTCGTAGCGGGGCATGAGGACAGCCTAAAGGGAGTGAGGCGGGAGTGATTGCGACTGCGCCTGCCGCACCTGAGTCTCGGATCCGCCCCGTTGCTCCGCCTCGGGGTGGCGGGCCCGCCAGTACGGGTTGTCGTGCGGCAGGTTCGTGCTGACCCTGCCGTACATCCCGAACACCATCAGCACCAGGCCCACAAGGAAACTGAACAGCACGTTCTGGATCTTGAAGGCCAGGAAGTCCGAGTCCGTGTCGAGCAGGCCCAGGAACAGGAAGCCGTTCAGGATGAACAGCACGCCGAGCACCATGTTCAGCGTGGACGCGAAGTTCCCGCCGATCACCGTGCCGACGAAGAGCAGCAGCCCGACGCAGATCGACAGCACGCTGAGCGCGCCGTTGGTGTTCAGGCCGATCGCGGTGTTCCCGCCCGTGTCGAAGAAGCCGATGTTGTTGGTCAGCCCCAGGATCCCGAAGGCCAGCAGGAACAGGCCCATCAGTCCCGCCCCGACCCGGTAGACCTGGTTCAGCCTGTGATCGACGGGCAGTGCCTCGTCGAAGACGATCCGCCGCCGCGACGTCCCCGAATGCGCCGGGTGTCCCGACTGCGCCATGTGTGAGGCCATCTCCGCCTCCCCATCTGGATTGCGGGTCGCCTCCCAATATCCGCCCGCGCAGGCAGGACGGCAAACGGCTCGGACGGCGAACGGCTCGGACGGCGAACGGCTCGGACGCCACACGGCTCACGGGTGACCGGTGCCCCGGTCCTCACGGATCTGCGCGACCACCCGGGCGACCGACTGCCGTACCGCCTCCGTCTCCGTAAGGAACTGCCAGTAGTCGGGATGCCGCCCCTGCAGCGCCCCCACCGCACGGTCCAGCCGCGCCACGGCGTCGTCCAGCGGCCGGGCGTGCCGCGGATCGGGACTGCTCCGCCCGGCCATCGCCAGCCGCTGCGCGTCCCGGATCGCGAACCGGGTCCGCTCGGTCTCCGCCTGCGGATCCTTCTGTACGGCGTTCAGCCGGCTCAGCCGGTCGCCCGCCGCCGACACGGCTTCGTCCGTGCTGTTGAGCAGCGCCCGCACGACAGCGAGCAGCGAGATGGCATCGGCCCACTTCTGCGCGTCCCGCGCGGTCTGCGCCTCCGTGAGCTTCCGCTCGGCCTCGCGTACGTTGTCCACGGCCTGCTGGGGTACCTGCTGGAGATCCTGCCAGCAGGCTGCCGCGAACCGCCGCCGCAGCTCGCTCAGCACCGGGTCGACCTGCCCGGCCCGGGTGGTCAGCGCCTGCGCCCGGGTTCGCAGGCTCACCAGCCGGTGATCGATCTCGGCGGCCTTCTCCGGCAGCCGCTCGGCCTCGACCCGGATCGCCTCGGCCTCCCGCTGCACCCGCCCGGCCCGCTCCAGCGTGGCCTGCGCACCATGCTGCCCGGCCCCCTGATTCAGCTTCGTCAGCTCAGGCGCGAGTGCGGCGAGCCGGGCCGCCAGCTCGTCGGCCCGCAGCCGGGTCTCTCGCACGGCGTCAAGCGCGTTGCTGGCCGCCAACAGCGCCTGCCGGGCCCGCTCCACGGCGGGCGCGAGCCGCGCCAGCTGCGTCTCTGCCTTGCCGAGCAGCGGTCCGAGCGACTGCCCGAACCGGTCCAGCTCCCGCTTGACGTCCACGAGCTCGTCCTTGGCCCGGGTGATCTCGGTCCGGGCCCGGGACGCGGCACCGGCCTCCAGATCGTCGCGGTCCAGGTCGTAGGCGTCGATGGCCTGGATGTACCGGTTGCTCACCTCGTCTATCCGCCGCCCCAGCGCCTCGAAGTCGGAGAGGGCGCGACGGGCGGCCGGTGAGTCGTCGACGGCGGAGATGGTCTCTACGGAGATCCGCAGATCCCGCTGAGCGGTGTCCAGCTCGTAGAAGGCGGCCGCAGCCGCGTCCTTGGCCGCCTGGGCCTCGGCCCGCTGACTCTCGGCCCGCCCGCCGAACCACCGCCGGGTACCCCCGCCGGCGAACGCCCCGGGCACCACGAGCAGGGCCGCCAGCGGCAGACCCATGAGGACGAGGGCGTCCCGGAGGGCGGCGGTGGCGCCGCTCCGGGGCGGCGGGGGAGGCGCATACGACTGCCCGGGTGTCGCCGTTGTCGCCGTCACATCCCTCTCCCGTGCCGCGATATGCCCTGTGCTCTGGGGGTCGAATCATTCTCCCACCCGTGAAAGACGAACACACGGGCCGGTCAGTTCGCGGTTCGCGTGCTCACTTCGCGGGGGCGAGGGGCGGGAGGAGGCGGCGCGCCCTCGGGTGCCGGTCCGGAGAAACGGAATTGCGGGACGGAGCAGGGGACGATGTAGGCTGTCGACTCGTCTCGGGTGCGTAGCTCAGGGGTAGAGCGCCTGCCTTACAAGCAGGATGTCGGCGGTTCGAAACCGTCCGCGCCCACTTCGAGGAAGACCCCGGCCGGATCGGCCGGGGTCTTCTCGTGTTCTCACTCTTCCTCGTGCGCGTGTTTGAGAAGGCTTCGGGCCTCCATGCGCTGCGGTGCCGTTATCTCCGCCCAGAAGCGGTGGCCGCTGACGAACACCGCGAGCTCGTGTTCGCGGCGGCGCAGCTTCTCCACCGCGGCCTGCTGATCCTCGGTCCAGCCCGGAGAGGCGGGACGCTCCACCTTGCGCCAGCCGCCGGCGTCACTGAATCCGTCCAGCGGCTCGACCGACCAGGGGAGCTGCTTCAGCAGGGCCGACAGCTCGGCCCGGACCTGATGCAGCTCCTCCTGACCGGCGAGAAGGTCACCCGGAAAGTCATAGGTCGCAGCCACGCGGCAATGGTACGCCTGTTCGAATATGAGTGGCGAGCTCGTTCGAGGGGTTCATGTGTTCGAGTGCGGTCGGGGTGGGCCGGGGACCAGCGCCGGGAGTGCGCCACGGGCCCGCTGCGGGCCCGGGCGCGTCGTCTCACTTCTTGGGATTGCAGTCGTAGAGGGTGAAGCTGCCGCCGGTGGCGCCGCCGTAGGCGGCGGCCCGGACCCGGGTGCAGTGGGACTTCACCCAGGTGGTGACGGCTGTGGTGGGACGCTGAGTGGTGAGCAGCGCGTAGCGCAGCTGGTGGGCGGTGACGAGGCCGGCGAGCTGCTGGGGGGTGGGGAAGGGCGTGTTGCCGGTGAAGCCGCCCATGACGAGGATGGGTTCGGACTTCGCACGCAGCAGTGGCTCGGCGCCGTAGGCGGCCTGGGTGGCCAGCAGGTACTTCTCGCCGTTGCGGTGCTCGGTGAGGTAGTCGAGCAGGGCGGTGTCGCGGGCGCTCGGCTGGTCGAGCCCTATCCTCCGCGGTGCGTGGTGCTGACGGACGCTGTCGAAGTACGCGTTGCCGACCGGGCCGGCTATCGGCGCGGTGGCGGCACCCGCGTAGAGCGAGTCGAGGCCGGCGGCGGCCCAGCCGGCCGGTGCGACCAGGATGGCCGCGACCGCGGAGGCGAGGGCCGCGTGGACCATCCGCGAGGAGGTGCGCGGGCCGCGGGTCCACAGGCCCACCACGCCGCACAGTGCGAGCATCACGGCGACCGGCAGCAGCCAGGAGACGAATCGGGTGGGCCAGTCGAGCACCAACGCCCATACCGCCGTCAGCACGATCGCCGCCGGCAGCGCCAGGTGCCGTCGGCCGCCCGATCCGCTCTCGGGCCGGTGCTCCGACTCGGGCACCGACTCGTGCTCGGATTCGAACATCGGCACGCTCTGCGCCACGTGCGGCGACCAGGGATCCGATCCGTACGCCGACACGTACGGCGACCAGGGCGCCGGCTCGTGCGCCGGCCCGTGCGACGGTTCGGGTTCCGGCTCGTGCTCGGCTTCCTGCTCGGGCCCGGGGTTCGGCTCGTACGCCGACTCGTACTCCGCCCGGAAGAGCGCGAGCCCGCCGCCGGCCAGCGCGGCGAGCGCCGGGGCGATGACGGCCATGTAGTAGGCGTGGTTGCCGTTGGAGGCGCTGAACACCACGGCGTGCACGGCCAGCCAGCCGCCCCACAGCAGAAATCCCGCGCGCGGCATGTCGGTGCGCGGCCGGCCGGCGCGCCAGACGACGCCGAGGACCGCGGCGAGCACGGCGAGCGGCAGGAACCAGGCGACCTGGGGGCCGACCGTGTGGTTGATCAGCATGTTCCAGCCGGTGTTGCCGGTGGTGCGGCTGGTGGCGGTGCCCGCGACGGCACCGAACGCGGTGGAGTCGCTGCTGAAGCGGCTCAGGCCGTTGTAGCCGAAGACCAGGGCGAACGGATTGTTGTCGGAGGTGCCGTCGAGGTAGGGCCGGCTGGTCGCCGGGGTCGCCCAGGCGATCAGCACCCAGAAGCAGGAGACCGCCAGCGCGACCGCACCGCTGAGCAGGACGCGCAGCGCCCGTTTCAGCGGTGTGCCGGGGGCGACGATCAGGTACACGGCGGCGAAGACCGGCAGCACCAGCCACGCCTGGAGCATCTTCGCCTGGAAGGCGAGCCCGATCCAGGTCCCGCAGGTGATCAGCGGCAGCAGCCGCTCGGTGCGCACCGCCTTCTGCAGTGCGCCGGCGGCCGTCACCAGGAGCAGCGTGAGCGCGGTGTCCGGGATGGTGGCCCGGTTGAGGACCACGGTGACCGGGGTGACGGTGAGCGCCAGCGCGGCGACCAGCGCGGCGAACGGACCGGCCCAGGCCCGTACGATCCGGTGCAGCAGCCATACGGTGAGCACGCCCTCGACGACCTGCGGAAGGGCGGCCGCCCAGGTGTGCGGGCCGAAGAGCCAGACGGAGACGGCGTCGGGCCACAGGGCGCCGGGCAGCTTGTCGATGCTGACCGAACCGCTGACGTCGAGCCCGCCGAAGAAGAAGGACCGCCAGCTGCCGGCCATCGACCGTATCGCCGCCCCGTAGAAGGGGTGGAGGGCGGCGTGCCCGATGCCCCAGGAGTACAGCAGCGTGGCTATGGCCAGCACCGCGACGACCGCCGGGCGCTCCCAGCGCGGGGCTTCTTCCGGCGGGCCGGATCGGCGGTTCGCCGCCCGGCGGCCTCGGTGCGCTCCGGTGGACCGGGCGGCGGGGATGGCGGTCATGGCAGGGGTCCTTGGATCAGCAGGTCAGGTGGGGCCGCGGTGCACTGGCGGCGGGATCACAGGCGGCGGGCCGACCGGAAGCCGCGGGCGTAGAAGTCGGTGCCGTCCAGCAGCGAGTGGCCCGACAGGTCGCCCAGGGTGGGGCCGTTGGCGGCGGAGCGGCTGGAGTAGAAGCGGTGCCTGCCCTGGTCGTCGAGGCCCATGTACATGCCGCAGTGGTCGATGAAGTCCGGCCGGTCCTTGATGATGGCGAAGAAGACCAGGTCGCCGGGTTGCAGGGTGCCCAGGTCGGAGGCCTGCTTCGTGCCGGTGTGCGGGATCACCAGGCGGCCGGGACCGTAGGCGGCGATGGCGAAGGCGCGGCGCGGCAGACCGGTGCCCTTGGTGTTGGTGTTGTGCAGGGGGATGCCCATGCGGTAGCCCCACACCAGACGCTGGAAGCCGGAGCAGTCCACGTCGCCGTAGCGGGCCTGCTCCGGCTGTACGCGGGTGCCGTCCGGGAAGGTCCAGGGAACGCCCAGGTAGTCGTAGAAGTCGGACTGCTCGTCGTGGTAGGCGAAGTCCAGCGGGTTGTTGACCGCCGAGTTGCGCGGGCCGAAGTGCGCGGTGCCCGCGTAGCGCACGCCCTTGGCGGTGTGCTTGTCGGGCGCCCCGGCGCTGCTGTACTGGAACGCCACCGCGAAGACGTCCGGACTGGTGTCGCCGAGCGTCTTGTCGAACCAGCCCTTGAACCAGGCGGACTTCTCCATGCCCTGCTGCCAAGGGTGCGGCAGCACCCGCACCCAGGCGTCCGTGGTCACCTTGGCCTCGGTGGTCCGCGGCTCGCTGAAGCTGCGGGTGCGCCCGGTGAGCACGGCGGTCCGGGCCCCGTCGGTGAACGTGGCGAGCGTGCCGCCGTCGGCACCGCGGACCACGGTGCGGGCGGGGGCGGACAGCCGCTCGAAGGTCCGCTTCCCGGAGTTCGAACCGGTGCCCGTGCCGTCGGCGGCCGTGCCGCCGTCGCCGCTGCCGCTGTCGTGCCGGTTCCAGGCGTACCCGCCCACCGCCCCGGCGGCCGCCACGCCCGCGATCGTCCCGAGCAGAGCGCGGCGGGTCGGGCGGCTGTTGCCTCTGCCGGCGGAGTGGGAGTGCATGACCGATCCTCCTGGAATGACGGGGTGAGCGGGGGGTGTGTGCGGGTCAGCCGGTGGGCAGGACGCCGATCAGCAGACCGGAGACCAGTACCACGTACGTGGCCAGCGTCACGGCCGTGGTCGAGATGACCGTGGCGGCGATCGGCTGACGGACCATCTGGTAGGAGACCAGACCGGGAACGATGAAGCCAAGGGTCTGTGAGGTGTACAGCAGGGGGAACTCGTGGCTGAGGGCGAGCATCACGGTGGTCTGTATCAGCACCGCGCTCAGCACCACGGCGGCGAACAGCCGCTTGCCGTAGAGGATCACGGTGCGCTGCAGCAGCCTCGTGGCGAAGTACGTGACCGCCGCGACACCGACCATCAGCGCGGCCATCTGCACGTCGGTGACGAGCGTGAGGGCGATCCAGCCCGGGGTGATCATCCCTCCGGGGGAGAGATTGGTGGTCAGGTAGCAGACGAGCGAGAAGACCAGCCCGAGGGCGATCCCGAGTGCGGCGGTCTGTGCGGTGAGGTGGGCGGGGATCACGGGTTCCTCGTGGACTGGGGCTGATCGTAGGAGAGGCGCGGGTCGGCCGGGGCGCTCTGGCTGTCGGGCCGGCCGTCGCTGTCGGACCGGCCGGGGCCGTCGGACCGGCCGTGGGTGGCGGCGAACTGGCGGGCGAGTTCGCGCTGGTTCGGGATGTGGAAGCTGTGGGTCGTCTCCAGTGGTGCCACCCAGCTGTACGGCTCCGGCTCGGGCGGCCGGGCCAGCGCGACCTGCGGCCGGACCAGCACGATCTGCATGGTCTCCTGGTCCAGGCCGTCGCCCTGGGGAACGCCCTCGAAGGGATCCTCGGACTCGTCCAGCGGCAGCCCGGCGAGGCATTCCAGGAACAGCTCGCCCTGGCCGTGGATGTTGCCGATCGCCACCATCGAGGAGGACGGGCCGAGTTCCGCGAGGATCGACTCGGTCACCTCCTCGGGGTCCCGGCGGTCGCCGCCGAGATCCACCACCCGCCCGGTGAAGGCTGCCGGGATCGCGTCACGGGCGCTCTTGGTCGGGTGGCCGATCAGGAACACCGTCTCGGCGGCGAGGTCGGGGACGATCGCGCCCATCTGGCCGTTGCGCTCCACCCGGTCCGGGCGGCAGTTGATGACCACGTTGAGAGGCCGTCTGATCGCGCCCAGATCCTCCAGTTGCTGGACGTTCATGAGCGTCGACTCGGGGTCGTTGGCCGCGAAGACGTTGGCGAACCGCAGTTGCTTGCCCTCGGGGGTGACGTAGCGCTCCACCGACAGCACGCCCGGGTCGGGCGGCGCGTCCCACATGCCCTGCATCGCGGTCTGCCGTTCCACGCCGAGCAGTTCGGCGACGGCCAGCGCGATCGCCACGTTCTCCTTGAAGGTGAACCAGCTGAAGCCGCGCAGCTCCGCGTCGGTCACCGTCTCCGGATCGACCGCGATCAGGCGGCAGTTCCGCTTGTCGGCCTCCTCCTGGAGGATGTGCAGCCGGTCCTTCTCCGCCGTCACGCAGACCCCGCCCACCGGCATCGAGCGGGAGAGCGAGCGGGCGACGTCGTCCAGGGTCGGTCCCATCTCCTCCAGATGGTCCTCACGGACGTTGCACAGCACGCCGATCGTGGAACGGATCAGCTTCTCCTGGTTGATCTCCTGCAGCGCGGGCATCACCGCCATGCACTCGATCACCAGCGCGTCCGGCCGGTAGGTCGCCGCCCGCCGCACGATGCCGATCTGCTCGACGATGTTGGACAGCCCGAACTTGCGGTAGATCGGTTCCTCGGTGCCGTCCGGATGAATGAACCGGGCCGCGGTGCCGGTGGTCTTGGCCACCGTGACCAGGTCGCCGCCGCGCAGCGCGCCCGCGCACAGCCGGGTGATCGAACTCTTGCCGCGGATGCCGTTGACCAGCACCCGCGTCGGTATCTGCTCCAGCGAGGCGAAGTGCCGCCGCTGCTCCACGATTCCGGCGATCCACAGCCCGACGCAGCAGAGCAGGACGATGACATAGAGGAAAAGCATGCCGATTCCGTCCTTCTATCGCTGGAGGGTGGTCTGACGCCGGGACGGGGAGGACCCGGCGGCATGGCCGGATCTGGCCGCCCGGTCGCGTTCCGCCAGGGCCTGGCGCATCAGTTCCAGGCTGCGGGTGACCGAGCCGATCTCGTCGTGGTTGACCGGGTGCAGCACGGTGCGGCGATCGCCGCCGGCGAGCCGCTCGACCAGCACCGCGACCGAGCGCAGCGGCCGGACCACCACGACATACAGCCAGCCCAGGCAGGCGGCGCCCAGGGTGAGGCCGAGGATCCCCGCGAGCATGGTGCGCTGCTCGGCCTGCACCGCGGGAATCTGGAGCGCCGCCGCGGGTTCCGCGGTCACCACGTGCCAGCCGAGCCGGGCCGTCGGACCGCTCTGCGCCAGCGGCGCGGCACCGTCGACCGACGGACCGGAGGACGTGCGCAGCACCCGCGAGGTCGCGGTGCCCGCGGTTCCCGGGGCGCCCTGGGTGGCGCGGGCGAGACGGCTGAGTCCGGAGTCGGGCAGCGACTGGAAGGCGCGGTAGCCCACGTTCGCCGCCAGCACCCTGTCGTCGTCGTCCGTCACCCAGACGCTGCCCAGTTTCGGTCTGGACAGAATGGAGTTGAGCGCCTTCACGTCGATCTCGCCGAACAGGACCACACCTTCCGCCGGGGCCTTGCCCTTGACGGCGCGGACCTGCGCGTAGGCGGCGATCGCCGGGATCCGGCCCGAGGTGTTGACGGTGGTGATCCCGCCGCCGCCGGGCACGTGGACGATGGTGCGCAGCGGTGACCCGCCCACGCGCAGCGTGATGGCGCCCGAGCTGTCCAGGAGATACAGCGAGCGGAACTGCTTGTGGTCGTCGAGGGTGCGCCGCAGCACCTCGGTCTGGGCGGCCCGGCTGCTGCCCGGCAGACCCGCGGCCGCGTCGCTCAGGTCGGTGTACAGCTGGTCGAGGGACTGCCGGACCCGGTTCGACGTGATCTCGGTGCGGGTCTGCTGGACGGCGACGACCGAGGCCGGGACCGCGGTCGCGCTGTGCGCCCGGTTCAGCACGGAGATCATCGGCACCGCCCAGCAGGCCACCACCAGCACGCCGACCGCGGCCAGCGCCCGGTAGCCCGGTCCGCGTCGGGCCGGGAAGTCTTGCGGGCCGCTCTCGCCGAGCAGTTGCCGGCGCAGCGACTCCAGGGCCCGCCCGATCCGGGACATCTCCCCGAAGCCGTTCACCGGAACCGGCCGGGACAGCTCCTCCCACGCGGCCGGTCCGCTCTCGGTCGCGCCCCGGGCCAGGCGGCCTGCGGACAGGTACAGCCACAGCAGCGGCCGCTGCAGGAAGAAGTGCAGGGCCAGCCCGAGCAGCAGCGCGAGCACGACCAGCGCCCCCGCCGCCTTGAGGGCGAAGCCCGAGTAGTCGACGGCGGTGGCCGTCGCGGGCACCGTGCGGGAGGTGAGCACCACCAGACCGAGGCCGTCGGTGTCACCGGGACCGGTCGTCGAGGCGACTTGGGCCCAGCCGGCCACCGTGCGCCGGCTGCCCGCGGAAGCGCCCAGCAGGCTTCCCGAGGCGTCGGTGTCCTGCCCCGACCCCTTCGCCGCGCGGGTCGCCGCCGAGGGCAGAGAGCTGTCGGCGCCGGCCGGCGACGCCGTGCCGTGGGACGCGGTGGCGAGCGCGGTGCCGCTCGCGTCCAGCACCTCGGCGGTGCGTCCGTCGCCGTACGCCGTGGGGGCGGGGAGCGCCTCGGAGACCACCAGCAGCCACTGCCGGTCGGGCCCGCTCGGGACCTGGTTCTGGTCCTGGTTGGCGTCCTCCTGCTGCGCGGGCAGGGTGACCTTGGCGAAGTACAGCAGTTGCCGGGTGCCGTCCGAGGTCACCAGACGGGGCGGGATCCCCCCGTGCCCGGATGCCGCCTTGGCGGCGTCGAACCCGGCCAGCTGCACCGTCTTGCCGCCGGTCGCCAGCAGTTTGCCGGTCCGCGGGTCGAGCAGCGCACTGCCGAGGATCCCCTTCCGGGCGGCAGTCAGTGCTTTGAGCGTGGTCGCGGGGGTCGACGCGCTCGTCGCCGGGTACGCCTTGGCCGTGCGGCGGACCGTGCTCGCCTCGGCGTCGATGGTGGTGCGCATCGACAGCGCGGTGTCGGCGGCGATCTGCTGCTCCCCGTCCGACACGGCCTGCGGCACCCCCGTGGCATGGATGCCGTCGAGGCCGATCATGGTCAGGGCTGCGACCACCAGCAGGAGTACGACGAGCGAGGCGATCGGCGGGCGCACCCCGCCGAGGATCGGCATATCGGCGCGGCGGCGGGTGCGGTGTCGGCGCGGCGCCCGGGGGGCGGAGGGCAGGGCAGGAAATCCTTCGTCAATTGGCGCCGAGCGCCCGAACGTTCTACAGGCCGAACACTCTAGCGTCAGGCGATTACATAACCATCACACTTTCACGCCTGTTTCGTGCGTGTGAACCAGGCCGCCCTGTGACGGTCGACGCACGGGTCCCACGGCGAGCCGAAGGGCGGAGCCACGCGCTGGGCCCGCCCTTCGGATGTCCGGCGGATTGTCCGGCTGACCGTCCGGTCAGGGGACGAAGGAGATCTCCGGGTACTTGCTGCTGGTGCCGTCGAGCAGGGTGCTGTGCTGCTTGCGCAGCTCCTGGTCGAAGAAGGCCGCAAGGTAGACGCGCTGGACCGCGATCGCACGGTCCGGGTCGATCGTCCCGTACTGCTGCTGGAGCTGCGACTGGGAGATCCCGAGCAGACGCGCGTACTGGGGCACCATCCACTCGTTGTCGCTGAAGGACAGGTGCGCCGCGCCCTTGAGCTTGATGTCGACCTTGTACCCCTTCAGGTGCGACCACAGCGTGCGCCACGACGAGTCGTTGTTGCGGTTGTGGCTGCCGGAGCTGAAGAGCATGAACGGGCGCTTCAGGTCCTTGCTCGGAGCCGTCCCGAAGAACTGGCCGTCCAGGTTGGCGCCGGCGGCGATACGGCTGTCGAGCTGCATGGCGGTGTCGACCGCCGCGCCGCCCAGCGACCAGCCGAACATGCCGATCTTCGACATGTCGACCGACTTCGTCAGCCCCACGGGGAGGGTGGCCTTGCCGACGTCCGGGTTGCCGCCCTTGCTGAGCGTGGAGAGCTGGTTGATGACGAACTTGATGTCGGCCGCGCGCACCTTGAGCGTGTCGGACGAGTGGGCGCCCGCCGGCATCTGGTTGACCTCGAGCCGACTGCCGGGGAACTGCACCTCGTTGGCGTCGTGCGTGTGGTCGACGGCGACGACGAGGTAGCCGCGGCTGGCGAGGTCCTGGACGAGCGCGGTGCCCATCGCACGGTCCGAGTGCAGCCCGGTCGAGTACAGCAGGACGGGCAGCTTGCCGAGCGCGGTGTTCACCGGGGCGAGGACATGACCCGCCGTGGTCGGCAGGGTGACGAACTGCGGCGACAGCCCGCGCGTGGCGAGGAAGTGGGCGCCGGAGATCGACGGCATCCACGGCGCCTGGTAGTGCCCGGACGTGGAAGTGGCCGGGTACCAGAGCGACACCATCAGCTCGCGGGACTTGCTGCCGGACACGTACGGGTCCGTACGGGACTTGTCGACGAGGTGCAGGCCGACCATGCCCACTTTGTACTTCCCGCTCGGGGCGGGCATCTTGAGCTGCAGAGCGGACGCGGCCTTGCGGCCGGCCGAGAGAGTCTGCGGGCGTACGGCGGGCTTCCGGTGACCCAGCGGCTTCTCGTCGTTCTCGGGTGCCCAGGGCGCGCTCGTGGGGGACGAGGACGCGGTGGTCACGGGCTGGGAGGACGACGTTCCGGTGGCCATCGCCGACGACAGCCCCACACCCAGTGCAACGGCCAGCGCACCCGCAGAGCCGACCGCTACGGCGATCATTCTGCGACGGTGGCGCAGGCGGCGGTGATTCATGAAACCCCCTCGTGGGTCGGCGATCACAGAACGGGCGATCGACTGCCGCACACCGTACCGCGACACCCCTCCGCGGACCCACGCGCCCCGGGCGGACCGGTGGTGACCCCACGTACCGCGTGCCGGGTCCATGATCCGGCGCTGCGCGGCGCCGGCCACGCCCGTGTGGTGTGACCGGTGCAAGGCGTCAAGTCAAGCCGCCCGGCGACAGGTTGCCCCGGTCTCCGGCGACGCCGGCCATGCCGGGAACGGCGATCCGGGGACCTGGCGGCCGGCGGGTCCGCGCTGCGCGGCACGAACGCCGGTCAGCGGTGAGAGCCTGGGGGGCGACGGCAGGATCGTGTTCCCGCCGGGCGGGAGAACGGAGCGAGGACAGGATGAGCGGGCAGCGGCAGCCGGCGTTCGTGAAGGTGTGCGGGCTCACCAGGGAGGAGCAGATCGACTGGGCCGTCGAGCTGGGGTACGACGCCGTCGGGATCGTCGTGACGCCGAAGAGCAAGCGGTACTGCCCGCCCGAACGGGCCCTGGCGCTGGCCGGCCATGCCCGGGGACGGATCCCCGTCTTCGCCGTGGCCCTGACCCTCGCCGAGACGGCCGCCGTCGCCGAGCACTTCGACGTCGTCCAGATCTACGAGCCGGCCGACATCCCGAACCTCGCACTCGCCTCCGGCACTCCGCCCGAGAAGCCGGAGGCGCTGCGGTACTTCTTCTACGACGCCAGCGCGGGCAGCGGCGTGTTCGAGGACATCCCTCGCTGGGTCGGTGAGGTGCCGGGCAAGGTGGTGATCGCCGGGGGCCTCGACGAGCACAACGTGGCCGGTGTCATCGAGGAGTTCGGGCCCTACGGCGTGGACGTCTCCAGCAGCGTCGAGACCGCGCCGGGGGTCAAGAGCCGCGCGAAGATGGCCGCCTTCGTCGCCGCCGCCCGTACCCCCGGGCGGAACGGCCGTTAGCGGCCGGCCTCGCGCAACTCCCTGACGATGCGGGCCGTCACCGGCACGGGTACCCCGTGCCGGTCCGCGGCGCGCAGCAACGCGCCCCCGATCGCGTCGAGTTCGAGTGGCCGTCCGGCCTCCGCGTCGCGCTGCATCGAGGACTTGGCGGCGGGCGGGAAGGCGTCGTACCGGGCCAGCGCCCGGGCCGGGTCGGCGGGGGCGCCGCAGGCGCGGCTGACGGCCGCCGTCTCCGCCACGAGGGAGGCCAGTTCCTCGCGGTGCCGGGCGCGGGCTTCGCCGAGGGGGAGGGCGTAGCGGGTGGTGAGGAGGGCGAACGGGGCGAGGAACGCCATCTTCGCCCAGAGGACGGCGGTCTCGTCGTCCAGGACGCGGGTGGCCGGGCCGGCGGCGGTGAGCGCGTCGGCCAGGGCCTCCAGGCGGGGGCGGGGGACCTTGGCGCCGGTCAGGTCGATCTCCGCGAAGGGGCTGGTGTGTTCGATCACGCCCGGGGCGGTGCGGGTCGACTCGACGCGGATGACGGCGGGGGCCACGCGGTCGGGGGCGTAGCGGGCGCGCAGCAGCGCGGGGTGTTCCACGCCGTTCAGGAACGGGACGACGAGGGCGTCGCCGAGGGCCGCGGGCGGGATGCGGGTGAGGGCCGCGTCCAGGGCGGTGGCCTTGACGGTGACCAGGCAGGCGTCGACGGGTTCGCGGAGCGTCGTGTCGGCGTCGACGGGGGCCGTGAAGTCGCCGAACAGGGCGCTGCGGACCCGGATTCCGGTGGCGCGCAGGGTGCGTGCGGTCTCCTCGCCGGCGAGGCAGACCACGCGGTGGCCGGAGCGGGAGAGCAGGGCGGCGAGCAGGCCGCCGACGCCGCCGGGGCCGAGGACGGCGACCGTGAGGTGGGGGGCCGGTGCGTTCGGGGTGTTCGGCATGGCGTTGTCCTTTCGTCGGTCGGCCCCGGGAGCGGTGGCCGCCTCCGGAAGATCCTCGCAGGAGGGCGGGGGTCTGCGGGAGACTGGGGACATGTGCCGGAGTATCAAGACCCTGCGTCCGCCCCAGCTGGCCGAGGAGGCCACCGAGGAGGAGATCCGTGCTGCCGCGTTGCAGTACGTGCGGAAGGTGTCCGGGTTCCGGGCGCCGGCCGCGCACAACAGGGAGGTGTTCGAGCGGGCGGTGGATGCGGTGGCGGAGGCGACTGCCGCGTTGCTGGGGGGACTGGAGGTGCGGGGGGCCGCTGTGCGGGGCGCCGCCGACTGAGGCGGGGCGGGGGTGGGGACGCTTACCGGGGCTTGCCGGGTGCTGCCCGTGCCCAGCCGGTGCGGTTGCCCGCGGCGTGATGGCTGGTGGGGTTGCCCGCGGCTCAGGCGGTGCGTATTACGCCGGACGTCTTCGCATCAGGTAGCCCGCGCCTGCGCCTGCGCCGAACAGGGCTGTTACCGATACTGCCGTGGCCATCCAGGTCGGGCCCAGCCACTGGGCGCCGAGCCAGCCGAGGGCGACGCTGTAGATCGCCCAGGTGAGGCCTGCCAGGGCGGACCAGGGGAGGAAGTCGCGGACGCTGCGCTGGGCGGCGCCGGCGCCGAGGGAGACGATCGAGCGGCCGGCCGGGGCGAAACGGGCCAGGACGACCAGCGCGCCGCCGCCCCTGGCGAGGGCCTCGCCGAGACGTTCCTGCGCGTTGCTGAGGCGTCGGGAGCGGGCGATCGCACGGTCCAGGCGGGCTCCGCCGCGCCGGGCGAGCCGGTAGGCGAACAGGTCGCCGAGGACCGACGCGGTGGCCGCGCAGAGGGTGAGCGCCAGGATGCCGGGGAGGGCGTGCGGCGGGACCTGACCGGCGGACGCGCCGGTGCCCGCCGCCACTGCCGTGGCCGCGGTGATGACGAGCACCCCGCTCGGCAGGACCGGGAGGAACACGTCGAGCAGGACCGAGAGGGCGACCATGGCGTATATCCATGGCCCGGCCTCCAGCGACCCCATGCTTTCCCACACGACGGTTCCCCCGCGATTGTCCTGTTGTGCCCCCCGTTGACAGCCATACAGCGTACGCCGGGGGTGTGACAGGAGTGTCACGGGGGGCTCGTATGTTCGGCAAAGGGTTATCGGGGAACGGTCATGCGGTGTCGTACGGCGACCGGCGTGTGCCGTTCGGCCGTCGCCGGCCGCTCCGGGTGCGTCTCCGTCCGCGGTTGCCCCTCGGCCGCCGCCGTCCGCAGCACCGCCCGCGCTATCGCGTCCGCGTCCGACAGGGTCACCGAGTCCACGCCCGGCCTGGCTCCCGCCGCGGTCACCCAGTGCACCCCCTCGGTGGGCACCCCGAAGGCGAACCGCCGTGCGTGCGGGCGGCCGTGACGGTCGAGGAGGCGGTACGGGCGTGGCGTGACGTCGACGCCGCCGGTCTCGTGGCCGTCCACCACGTGCGGGCGGCACGCGCCCTCGCGGAGCAGGGCGGCCAGCAGTTCGTCGGCGGTGCGGCGCAGGTCCGGCTCCGGGAGGCGGGCCTCGACGACGGTGGTCACCCGGACCTCCGAGCCGGGGACCTCGGGGGAGCGGGCCACCCAGGCGCCGCCCCCGCGGTCCCCGCGGTCCCCGCGGTCCCCGCGGTCCCCGCGGTCCCCGCGGTCCCCGCGGTCCCCGCGGTCCCCGCGGTCCCCGCGGTCCCCGCGGTCCCCGCGGTCCCCGCCGTCCCCGCCGTCCGTGCCGTCCGTGTGGTGCACCTCCACCCGCGGGCCGAGCACCTCCACCACGCCCGCCGCCAGCAGCGCGGTCAGCTCCTCGATACGGCGGCGGGGCGGGCCGATGGACAGGAACGCGTTGAGCGGGGTGTACCAGCCGTCCAGGTGGGCCCGCCGGGAGGCACCGGCCAGGCCGCCGTGGTCGACGATCAGCCGTATCTCGTTGCGCAGGTCGCGCAGTACGTCCAGGGCGGCCTTGAGCGGGCCGCGCACGTTGCCGAGGGCGGCCTGTGCCGCGTCCTCGCGCAGGTAGCCCAGGAGCCAGGCCCGCCACTGCGCGGGATCGGCGAACTCGCGGTCGCCGTACGGGCGCTGGAGGCGTTCCCAGGACCAGCGGTCCGGCTCCGGCACGCCGTGGGCGTCGAGTACGGCCGCCTCCGCGCGTCGGCCGTCGGCCGCGAGGAAGCGCGCGGTGAGCTCGGGGTCGCCGGTCAGGGCGGAGTAGTAGACCGTCTCGACCTCCTTCGCGACCAGCGGCCAGACCTCCGCGAGGAAGTCGGGCGCCGCGCCGGAGTCCGCGCGGTCGCGGAAGCCCGCGATCACCTCGGGGGTGAGCAGCAGCGGGGTGTGGCGGCCGTACGGGCCCTTCGCGTTGTCGCCGCGCGCCAGGTACGGGACGCCGCGCCGGGAGCCCGCGTACAGGCGGGGTTCGCGGCCGGAGGGGGTGTAGCGCAGGGTGCCGTCAGGGGTGCGGGTGAAGCGGCCGCCCCGGCCGGTGGTCAGCAGGGCCAGGTGGTCGAAGAAGTTGAGGCCGAGGCCGCGCAGCAGCACCGGTTCGCCGGGCGCGAGCGGGGTGAGGTCGACGTCGGCCGGGTTGGCGGGCGGGATGTGGCGGAGGCCGTGCCGTGCGGCGTGGGCGGCGAACCGGCGTTCCGCGGCGGACGCCGTCGCCGGGAGGTGGCCCTGGGCCAGCACGACCGCCGCCAGGCCGGGCAGGGTGCGGCCGTCGTGGAGGGTGAGCGTCTGACGGCGGCCGTCCGGGTCGTCGTCGAGCCGTACGGCACGGGCGCGGTGGGTCTCGACGCGGACGGCCGCCGGTGCCCCGGAGACCGTCCGCGCGAACACCCACTCCAGGTAGCGGCCGTACTGGGCGCGGGTCGGGTAGTCGTCGGGGCCCAGTTCGCCGCCGTCCGTGGCGGCGGCCCAGGCGTGCAGGCTGGGGCCGGGACGGACGGGGCCCGCGCAGTCCACGCTGGCGTCAGTGAACAGGGTGACCTGGCTCGCCACGGTGTTCATCAGCAGTTCCGCCGGCTGTGTCGTACGCCAGACCCGGCCGGGGCCGGGTGGCGCGGGGTCGATCACGTGGACCGTGAGGCGCCCTCCCGGGGGCAGCAGTTCGGGGGCGGAGGCGCAGAGGCGTTCCAGGACGCTGGTACCGCGCGGGCCGGCGCCGACCAGGGCGACGGAGACCGGCGCGGACTCCTGGACGTGCTCCTGGACGCGCTCTCGGCGGGACTCCTGGGGGGACTCCTGGGGGGAGGAGGACAAAGAGGTGACTCCCGGGCGAGTGGGGGCGCAGGGCAGTGACGCCGCCCGCGCGGGAACAGGAAGCGGACGGTCCGCCTCATCATGCCGTCGCGGTCGGCGGATGCCAACGTGGGGCCCACGCGGCACACTTGTCACCCGGCTGTGCTCAGCGGGTGGTGAGGACGGACTCCGTCATGGTCTCCAGGGTCCCGTCCCGCCGGGCCCGTTCCAGCCGCAGCCGGGCCGAACGGCCGTGCAGCGTCAGCGTCATGAGCTGGTTGCCGAACCACGGACCGCCCCTCTTCCGCCATGTCACCGGCGGCCGCGCGCACCGCCCGTGCCGGGTCAGCCGCCGCCCGAGGAACCGGGCCAGGGCGCTCCAGCCGAACCGGAAGCCGGCCCGGATCGTCGGCGGCACGGAGTTGTGGACGGGGGAGCAGGTGAGTTGCAGCACCCGGGAGCCGGGCGCGCTTCCGGCGGGCCACGCGGGCTCGGCGACGTAGGCGTGGTGGACGTCCCCGGAGAGCACGCAGATCGAGGCGGGTGCCGCGGGCCCGGAGCCGGTCCGGGCGAACAGGTCCGCCAGTTCGGCGAAGGACGCGGGGAAGGCCGCCCAGTGCTCCAGGTCGGCCGCGCGGCGCAGCCGTTCCCCGAACCGGGCCCAGCGGGCGCCCCGTTCGCCCCGGCACAGGGCCGCGTCCCAGGTCTCCAGGTCGTGTATCAGGTGCGGCAGCAGCCAGGGCAGCGAGGTGCCGACCAGGAGGTGGTCGTACGACTCCCGGTGGTCCAGGGCCTGTTCGCGCAGCCACCCGGCCTCGCCGGCATCGAGCATGGCGCGGCTCCGCTCGTCCAGGACCCGTGCCGCCCGGCTGTCCACCATCAGCAGCCGCACCCGTCCGAAGTCACGCCGGTAACTCCACCGTACGGAGGCCGGGTCGGCGTCGGCCCCGGCGGCGAAGGCGCGCAACTCGTCCGTGCCGTCGGGCGCGTCGCACACGGCGGCGTACAGCGGGTCGGCGGCCAGATCGGCCGGGGAGAGGTTGCCCAGGTGCTGGTGGACCCAGTACGACATCAGTCCGCTCAGCAGCCGCTCCTGCCACCAGGGCGTGGCGCGCACGTCGGCCAGCCAGGCGGCGGAGGTGTTCCAGTCGTCGATGACGTCGTGGTCGTCGAAGATCATGCAACTGGGCACGGTGGAGAGCAGCCAGCGCACCTCGGGGTCGAGCCAGGACTCGTAGTAGAGGCGGGTGTACTCCTCGTAGTCCGCGACCTCGGCGCCGGGCGGGTCCGCGAGATGGCGGCGGGCGGCCAGCCAGCGCCGGGTGGCCGCCGAGGTCTCGTCGGCGTACACCTGGTCGCCCAGCAGCAGGAGCACGTCGGGCCGTTGGCCGCCGGCGGCGACGCGCACGGCGAGGCTGTCGAGGGCGTCCGGGCCGACCGGATCCCGGCCGTCGGCGGGCGGCGCGGCCCAGCGGCAGGAGCCGAAGACGACGTGCAGGGGCTCGCCCGCGGCCGGGGTGCGGATCACCGGGGGAGGGAAAGGGGAGTCGGCCGGCGGCCACACGGGGGTGCCGTCGAGGAGGACGTCGTACGACGGTGCGGTTCCCGGGGTCAGCCCGGTCACCGGGACGAGGGCGTAGTGGTGGCCGGCCACCTGGAAGGTACGTGCGGTGCCGCCCGCGCCGTCCGAGCAGCGCACCTCGGCGGTACCCGGACGGCTCGCCTCGACCCAGACGGTCGCCGACGAGCCGTCGATGTACCTCAGCAGCGGTCCCAGGCGCAGTCCGGCCACGATCGCCCCGCCCTCTTCCTCGGTCGGTTCGCCTCTGTCGCCCCGTACGGTACGGAACGGCGGAGGCCGACGGGGAGTCCCGACGCGGGAAAGCGGGCAGGGAAGGGGGGTGGAGCGTGGGGGAACGCGGGGGAAGCGGGACGCCGCTGCGGCCGGCCGGTTCAGCAGGCGGAGAGGTAGCTGGTGAGCGCGCTCTTCTCGGCGGAGTCCACGGAGAGGTTGTAGTAGTACTTCACCTGGACCCAGGCGCGGACGTAGGTGCAGCGGTACGAGGTGAGGGACGGCATCCAGGTGGCCGGGTCCTGGTCGCCCTTGGACTGGTTCACGTTGTCCGTGACGGCGAGGAGCTGCGGGCGGGTGACGTCGTTGGCGAAGGCCTCGCGCTGGGCGGTGGTCCACTTGCTCGCGCCGGAGTCCCAGGCCTCGGCGAGCGGCACCAGGTGGTCGATGTCGACGTCGGAGGCGGAGGTCCAGGTGGCGCCGTCGTAGGGGGAGTACCAGGAGCCGCTGGTGGCGGTGCAGGCGGAGTTGGTGACGACGTTCGTGCCGTCGCGCTTGAGGATCCACTCGCGGGTGTTGCAGGTGCCGCTGATGGTGTCCCAGGTCGGGAAGAGGTCGCGCGCGTAGCCGGTGCGGTTCTCGGTGGCCACGGTGAGGGAGGCGAGGTAGGTGCGGGCGGTGGACGCGCTGACCGGGGTGGGGAGGGCGGCGGAGGCGCTCGGGGAGTTGAACAGGGCGGCGGAGGCTATGAGTCCGGTGAAGGCCGCGAGTATGCTGAGCCGTCGACGCGCGTAGAACTTCGGCATGCGAACTCCCTTGTGGGGTGGGGGTGTTGGAGCGCGAGCGAGGGAATGCTCGCGCCGCCGTGTTGCCGGTGGGTGAGCGTGCGGTAAGAAACTAATGACGTGTTCATGACACGACAAGATGTGCGACGTGACTCACAGCCGGGACTTCCGGCCTTGGGATCGCCGGCGCGGTCACGTACGCTTGGCGGTGTTGAAGGGGAGTAGCTCTTCGCCGGACCGTCGACATACTGCTCAGCCCGTCTGAGCCGGCGCCCGGAGGCGGACACCTCGGCGCTCTCGGTCACGAGGCCGCCAGCGAGACCTTCGGCAAGCAGTGCATGCCCGTGCCGTACGGCACGGGCGCCCGTGTGCGCTGCCGTGCCGAGGTGATCGTCTGCGAAGTGCGGTGCTCTCGGTGGGGTGGCCCCGACCGATTGAGGACCCTTGATCAGCATCACCGTGACGGCGCTCGTCTTCGGCGTCATCTTCCTCGCCGAACTGCCCGACAAGACCGCGCTCGCCGGTCTCGTCCTGGGCACGCGCTACCGGGCGTCGTACGTCTTCGCCGGTGTCGCCGCGGCCTTCCTCCTGCACGCCGTGCTCGCCGTCGCGGCCGGCAGCGTCCTGACCCTGCTCCCGCAGCAGATCGTGCACGCGCTGACCGGTGTGCTCTTCCTCGGTGGCGCGGCCGTGCTGCTGCTGAAGAAGGGCGAGGAGGAAGAGGAGATCCGCAAGCCGGCCGACCAGTCCTTCTGGAAGGTCGCCGGCACCGGGTTCATGCTCATCCTGGTCGCCGAGTTCGGCGACCTCACGCAGATCATGACGGCGAACCTCGCGGCCCGCTACGACGACCCGCTCTCCGTCGGTCTCGGCGCCGTGCTCGGCCTGTGGGCGGTCGCCGGACTCGGCATCGTCGGCGGCAAGGCGCTCATGAAGAAGGTGCCGCTGCGGCTGATCACGCAGATCGCGGCGGTGCTGATGCTCGCGCTGGGTGTGTGGAGCCTGTGGGAGGCGATCGCGGGCTGACCGGGGCCCGCCGCTGCCCCGGTCGGGTTGAAGACTCGGTGAACGGTCGGCGAAGGAGGTGGCGGGATCGGCGTTCTGTTTTGTACCGTGGGGGAACAAAGTGGCTCCCGCCCGTTTTCCCTGACCGGCGGGCGGGGCCGCCTTGTTTCTCCCGGCCCGCTTCCGGCCCGTGTACTAGGAGCTGCCCGATGACGGCCACCGTCCTCACCGCCCGCGCCCTCCTGCTCGACATGGACGGCACCCTCGTCAACTCCGACGCCGTCGTCGAGCGCATCTGGCGGCGCTGGTCCGAGCGGCACGGGCTGGACGGCGACGAGGTCATGAAGGTGGTGCACGGGCGCCAGGGGCACGCGTCCATGGCCGTGCTGCTGCCGGACCGGCCGATGAAGCAGAACCTCGCGGACAACGCGCGCATGCTGGCGGAGGAGACGGCCGACGTGGAGGGCGTGGTGGAGGTTCCCGGCGCCGCCGCCTTCCTCGCCTCCCTCCAGGGGCTGCCGCACGCGCTGGTGACCTCGGCGGACGTTCCGCTGTCCACGGTGCGGATGGCCGCCGCCGGGCTGCCGCTGCCCGCGGTGCGGGTGACCGCGGAGTCGGTGGGCGCGAGCAAGCCGGACCCCGAGGGCTTTCTGAAGGGGGCGGCGGAGCTGGGCGTCGCTCCGGCGGACTGCGTGGTGTTCGAGGACTCGGGCGCGGGGATCGCGGCGGGGCGCGCGGCCGGGATGCGGGTCGTCGGCGTCGGGACACGAGCCGCGGTGCACGGACCGGACGCGACGGTGCGGGACCTCACGGAGGTGCGGGTCGAGGCGGCGGCGGACGGTTCGATCCGGGTACACGTCGGCGAAGCCTGAGGCCCGGGGGACGCTCACCAGCTTGCCGGGTGCCACCGCGGCACGCCTGCCCGCAGCCGACTGAGCCCCGTAAGGGTCGCGGGGAACCACGCGACACCCCCCCCCACTCACCGACGCTTCCGGCGACCCGCCGCGCCACCGCCCCGGCCGGCACCGCTCACCGACGCTTGCGGCGACCCACCCCGCCACCGTCTCGCCGCGGCACGACTGCCCGCAGTCGACTGAGCCCCGTAAGGGTCGCGGGGAACCACGCGACCCCCCCCACTCACCGACGCTTCCGGCGACCCGCCGCGCCACCGCCCCGGCCGGCACCGCTCACCGACGCTTGCGGCGACCCACCCCGCCACCGTCTCGCCGCGGCACGACTGCCCGCAGTCGACTGAGCCCCGTAGGGGGCGCCAGGAACTGCGCGACAAACCCCCACTCACCCGCACCCACCCCACCACCGCCACCGTCCCGGCCGGCACGACTGCCCACAGTCGACTGAGCCCCGTAGGGGGCGCGGGGAACTGCGCGACAAGCCCCCACTCACCCGCACCCACCCACCCACCCACCACCGCCACCGCCCCGGCCGGCACCGCTCACCGACGCTTGCGGCGACCCACCTCGCAACCGTCTCGCCGCGGCACGACTGCCCGCAGCTGACTGAGCCCCGTAGGGGGCGCCAGGAACTGCGCGACAAGCCCCCACTCACCCGCACCCACCCCACCACCGCCACCCCACCACCGCCCCGGCCGGCACCCTTCACCGCCCCGCGCGGCAACGCACCCCCCGTCGGCGCAACCCCCTACGGCTTCGTCGTCTCCGATTCCAGTGCCACCCGGGTGGCCGTCCCGTACACCCCCGACTGGTCGGTCAGGATGCCCCGGGCCAGCTGGTACGTGCGTACCGCGTTCTCCGTTCCGGGGCCGTAGTGGCCGTCGGCCTTCCCGGTGTAGAGGTTCAGCTGGGCCAGCCGCCGCTGGAGCTCGGTCACCTCCGCCCCGGTGTCGCCGGGGCGGAGGACCGGGGCCGTGGTGGGCTGCGCGGAGGCCGCCGCGCCCGCCGTCGTCGCCGATCCGGTCGGGGTCGCGGAGCGCGAGGGCGTGGGGGAGGCCGGCGTGCCGGAGGGCGCCGGGGACGGGGAGTGCGACGGGCTCGGGCTCGCCGGTCCGGACGGTGCGGCCGAGGGGGAGGACGAGGGCGAGGTGACCGGCGCCGCGGCCGGGGGCGACGCCGTGCTCGGGGTCACGTCCGGGACGCTCTGCCGTACGTCCGCCGGAGCCGCCCCGTCCCTCGTCGGCGTCACGCGGGCGAACAGCCCGCTCGTGAACCCCGCCACCGCGAGGATCGCGGCCACCGCCCCGGCGGCCGCCAGCAGCAGGGCCCACCGGGGACTCCGGCGCGGCTGCCGGGCCGGCGCCGCCTCGGCTTCGTCGGCGACCACCGGCCGCAACGGCACGGTCGGCGCCGCCACCACCGGCAGCGGCGCGGTCCCGGCACCGGGGCCGGCCGCCGCGTCCGTCTCGATGGCCACGTACGGCCGTATCCGCAGCGGGTCGAAGTCCTCCGCCGCCGCCTGTTCGGCGGTACGCGCGTCGCGCAACGCGTCGGCGGTGCGCTGGTTGCAGTCGCAGGCGGGGGAGCCGTCCGGCCCCTTCGGCGTCCCGCACTCCGGGCACTGGTGGTGGCCCCCGCTCCCCGGCGTATCCGTCACGGCGTTCGTCCCTCCCCTCACGAACTCCACAGATTATGCAGAGCGCCCACACGTACGTTCTCCGGAACCCCTCGTCTCACAGGCGCCGAAAAGGACTCGACGGGCCGTACCGGGTGACACCGTCCACGATGGAAGATGGCCGAAAGCCCCGGGAGGTCTCCATGGCCCTGGAAACGACGGACACCCAGGCGAAGGACGCGGAGCGGGTGCCCGGCAACGTGCTGGTCCCGATCGGCGCGCTGCTGCTCGGGCTGTTGCTGGCCGCGCTGGACCAGACGATCGTGTCGACGGCGCTGCCGACCATCGTCAGTGACCTCGGCGGCCTCGAACACCTGTCGTGGGTGGTCACCGCCTACCTGCTGGCCTCCACCGCCGCCACCCCGCTGTGGGGCAAGCTCGGCGACCAGTACGGGCGCAAGCGGCTCTTCCAGCTCGCGATCGTGATCTTCCTCATCGGGTCGGCGCTGTGCGGAGTGGCCCAGGACATGGGTGAGCTGATCGGCTTCCGCGCCCTGCAGGGGCTGGGCGGCGGCGGGCTGCTGGTGCTGTCGATGGCGATCGTGGGGGACATCGTGCCGCCGCGTGAACGGGGCCGGTACCAGGGGCTGTTCGGTGCCGTGTTCGGCGCCACCAGCGTGCTCGGGCCGCTGCTCGGCGGGGTGCTCACCGAGCAGCTGAGCTGGCGCTGGGTGTTCTACGTCAACCTGCCCGTCGGCGTCGTCGCGCTGGCGGTGATCGCCGTCGCGCTGCACATCCCACGCCGGAGGGCCCGCCACGTCATCGACTACCTCGGCACCCTCCTGATCGCCGCCGTCGCCACCTGCCTGGTGCTGGTGGCCTCGCTGGGCGGGACGACGTGGGCATGGGGGTCGGCGCAGATCATCGGGCTCGTGGTCGTCGGGGTGGCACTCGCCGTCGCCTTCGTCGCCGTCGAGCGGCGGGCCGCCGAACCCGTGCTCCCGCTGACCCTCTTCGGCGTCCGTACTTTCACCCTCGCCGCCGTGATCAGCTTCGTCGTCGGGTTCGCGATGTTCGGCGCGATGACCTACCTGCCGACCTTCCTCCAGGTCGTGCAGGGCATCTCACCGACCCTGTCGGGCGTGCACATGCTGCCGATGGTGATCGGGCTGCTGCTGTCGTCCACGCTCTCCGGGCAGGTCGTCAGCCGTACCGGGCACTGGAAGGTGTTCCCGGTCGCCGGCACCGGCGTGACCACCATCGGGCTGCTGCTCCTGCACCGGCTCGACGAACACAGCTCGACCGCCCAGATGAGCGCCTACTTCTTCGTCTTCGGCCTGGGCCTCGGCCTGGTCATGCAGGTGCTGGTGCTCATAGTCCAGAACGCCGTCTCGTACGAGGACCTCGGCGTCGCCACCTCCGGCGCCACCTTCTTCCGCTCCATCGGGGCCTCCTTCGGCGTCGCCGTCTTCGGCTCCGTCTTCGCGGGCCGGCTCGCCGACAAGCTCGCCGACGCCTTCCGCGGCGTCCGCCTCCCGCCCGGCGCCACCCCGGAAGCCCTCAAGGCCGACCCGCGCGGCATCGCCACCCTGCCGCCCGCGCTGCGTCCGGCCGCCCTGCACGCGTACGCGTCCTCGATCACGGACGTCTTCCTGTACGCCGCCCCGGTCGCCCTCCTCGGCTTCGCCCTCGCCTGGTTCCTCAAGGAGGACCCGCTGCGCGGCTCGGTCACCGCGCCGGACGCCTCCGAGACCATCCCGCCCAACCCGGTTCACCGGTCGTCGTACGACGAGTGCTCCCGGGCGCTCTCCCTGCTCGCCACCCGCGAGGGGCGCCGGGAGGTCTACCGGAAGATCAACGCGCGGGCCGGTCACGCCGACCTGCTGCCCGCCTCCGGCTGGCTGCTGCTGCGGATCCGGAAGTACGGCTCCGTGGAGCCGGGGCGGCTCGCCGAGCGCGGCCCGGTCCCGATGAACGTCGTCCTGGCGGGCGCCCGCCAGCTGGAGGAGCGGCACCTCGCCGACCGCCTCGGCCTCGACCTGACCCTCACCGAGCAGGGCCGCGAGGTCGCCGACCGGCTCGCCGGGGCCCGCGAGGAGTCCCTGGCCGACCTCCTCGGCGACTGGTGGAGCCCGGACCGGCCCACCGACCTGGACCGCCTGGTGAAGGAACTGACCGACGAACTGTGCGGCACTGAACGCGAACAGCCCCAGCACCCCGCGGCCGGACAGGTCAGCTGACGAGCTCCTTGCGGAACCAGTGCTCGGCGTAGACGTCGTCGTTGTGCCGCGCGGTCTCCGTGTAGCCGAGCCGCGCGTACAGGGCGCGGGCCTCCACCAGGTCGGTGCGGGTGTCCAGGACGATCCGCGCGGCCCCGAGGGCACGGGCCGCGTCCTCGGCCGCCGTGACGAGGAGGGCGGCCCCGCCCCGGCCGCGCAGCCCCTCGTGCACGAAGACCCGGGTGAGTTCGGCGGTGGCCGGTTCCAGGAGCCGTACGCCCGCGCTGCCGGCCGGCTCACCGTCGTACCGCGCGATCAGCAACCGGCCTGTGGGCGGGGCCAGTTCGGAGCCCGGCCGGGCGGCGATCTCCCGGTGCAGCTCGGCCGGGTCGGTGCGGCGGCCCTCGTGGCGCAGGTACCAGCGGTCGCTGACCTCCGTGTAGTACGCCCGCCACAGGGCGCGGGCGGCGGCGGAGTCCGGGCGTTCCGGGGCGATCGTCCAGGAGGTCATGGGGCGTAGTGTCCGGCGGTCCGGGGTGGTCCGCGCAACCGGATATCGGCGGCCGGGTCCTGTTCCGGACGGCCGGGCTGTTTGCCGGGCGGTGTGCGGGTCACCCGGTGGGGGAGACGGCCCGTCGGGCCGAGACACCGGAAGGCAACCATGTCCACAGGCTTGATCATCGCGATTGTGATCGTGGCCGCCGTGGTCGTCGTCGCGGCCCTGCTGGCCGTGCGCGCCAGGGGCAGCGGCCCGCAGGGCCTGAAGCAGCGCTTCGGACCCGAGTACGAGCGGACGGTGGCCCAGCACGGCGGCGACACCAAGGCGGCCGAGCAGGAACTCGCCGAGCGGGTGCAGCGCCACGGCGGACTGCACGAGCGCGAGCTGGAACCGGCGGAGCGGGAACGCTACGAGGCCCGCTGGACCACCGCACAGGAGCACTTCGTCGACTCGCCCCGGGAGTCCGTGGCCGAGATCGACCTGCTGCTCGCCGAACTGGCCGCAGACCGCGGCTTCCCGGCCGGCACGGACTACGAGGACCAGGTGGCCGCGCTCTCCGTGCACCACGCCGACCACGTCGACGGCTACCGCCGCGTCCACCGTGCTGTCCAGGCCCCGGTGGGCGGGTCGCCGCAGAGCCAGGCCGGGACCGAGGAGATGCGGATGGCCATGATCGAGGCCCGCTCCCTCTTCGTCGACCTGGTCAGCCCCTCGTCCCACGAGCACGGCCGGCACCGCGCCGGTGTCGGTGCCGACACCGGCGGACACCTGCCCTGGTCCGCCGACCAGACCCGCCCGAAGGAGAGTTGACCGACATGACCGACGCCAGGACCGGATCATCGGGCCGCCGCCCCGTCGGCGGTGACGTGTATCCCGGCGGCAGCGCGATGCCCCCGGGACGTGAGGAGGAGACAACCGACCGGGACGACGCCGCCGTCAGCGGTGTCACCCCGGGACAGGAGAAACCCGAACGCGCGGCGGCCCGGGACGACCGGGACGACGCCGGGCCGGCGGTGCTGGTGGCCGGTGACGGCCCGGGGCACGAGACGGACGCGGGCCGCGGCGGCGAGCAACTGATGCCCCGCGAGGAGTGCGGACAGCTGGAGCGCAGGCTCCAGCAGGCGGTCACCGGTTTCGTCGACGAGCCGCGGGCGGCCGTCGAGGAGGCCGACCGGGCCGTCGAGGAGATCACCGCCCGCTTCACCGACGCCGTCGACCGGCGCCGCCGCACCCTGCGCGGCAGCTGGCAGTCCGCCGACGCGAACCGCCCCGGCAGCGCCGACACCGAGCAGCTCCGGCTGGCCCTGCGCGACTACCGCGAACTGGCGGACCGGCTGCTGCACATGTGAGTCACCCGAGCCGCCCGCACCCGTGTCACCCGCGCGTCACCCGCGCGGGTCCGGCTCCGGGTGCTCCCGCTGCGCACCGGCCGCCGTCCGGCGCTCCCGCCACTCGCGTACGACCTCCTCGACGTCGTACGGCTTCTTGCCCAGCGGGGGCCCGGGCGGCGGCTTGAACATCATGTCGCGGATCTTGACGTTGACATCCGTGATGATCTTGCGGACGATCCGCTCCGAAGGCGCCGCGTAGGCGGCCGTCAGCGCGTCCTCGGCCTCCTTGCGCAGGGCGAGCGTCGGTGGCAGCACAGCCAGGCCCTCCCGGGCCATCTTCCTTTTGATCCACCACAGTTCGTCGTACGACGTCTCCAAAGCCGCGGGCAGCGGCTCGCCCGCGCCCGGCAGCCGGTCGAACTCACCGCGCCGCTGGGCGTCTTGAATCTGCTTGTCGACCCAGGACTCGAACGGTACCCCGGGTGGCTTTCGCTCGGTCATGACTCCATTGTGCCGGACGCGGCCCGGCCGGGCGTTTTATCATGCGCCGGAGATCCACGACGGATCACGAAGGATTCAGGAACCGTCCAGGGGGAACGCACGTGCTCGAACTCACCATGGCCTCCGTGTCCGGAGAAGCGGGCGAGACGGCCGGAATGCTCATGGCCGACGCGCCCAGCGACCCGGGTGCCGTGTTGCGAGTGGGCCGCGACGCCGCCGCCTGCCGGCTGATCACGCCCGACGACTGGCTGTTCGTCTCCCGGGTGCACCTGGAGTTCCTGTGCGGGCCCGAGGGCGGCTGGCAGGTCACCTGGCTGCGCGGCTCCCAGGCCGAACCCTCCTCCGAGGTCCTGCTGACCGTCGGCGAGTACGCCCAGGCCATCGCGTACGGCGGCACGGTCGCGCTGCCCCGGGGCGGCTCCGGCGAGATCGTCATCCGGGACCGCACCGCCCCGCGCAGCGTCAACGTGGGCTTCTACCAGGAGGGTTGAGCGACAACGCGCAGGCGGGCCGGCCCGCCGGGTCAGTCGAGGACCCGCGCCAGCGCGAAGCCGTCGTAGCCCTTGCTGCCGACCGTCTGGATCGCCGTGCCGGTCAGCCTCGGGTGGGCCGCGATCAGCTCGATCGCGGCGCGGGTGCCGACCACGTCCGGCTCGGGGCTCTCGGCGTCGACGACCCGGCCGCCGCGCACCACGTTGTCGACGATGATCAGGCTGCCGGTGCGGGTGAGCCGGAGCGCCCACTCCACGTAGTGCGGGTTGTTGGCCTTGTCGGCGTCGATGAAGACCAGGTCGAAGGGGGCCGGGTTCTCGTCGGCGAGCTTGGGCAGCGACTCCAGGGCGGGCCCCACCCGTACCTCGACCAGCTTCTCCAGGCCCGCGCGCGCGATGTTGCGGACCGCGATCTCGGCGTGGTGGGCGCTGTACTCCAGCGAGATCAGCCTGCCGTCGGCGGGCAGCGCACGGGCCAGCCAGATGGTGCTGTAGCCGCCCAGGGTGCCGATCTCCAGGATGTTCCGGGCGTCCTGGATCTGCGCGAGGAGCTGGAGCAGTTTGCCCTGGTTGGCGGTGACGTTGACGTGCGGAAGCTCGTTCGCCTCGCTCTCCCGCAGCGCCGCCTGCAGCGACTCGTCGTCCGGTGACAGGTGGCTGGTGAAGTAGAAGTCGACGTCGTCCCAGAGCTGAGAGCCGCTCATGCGTCCGTTGCCTTTCGCCTATGCAGATCGCCGTCCAGTGCAGCTACCTGGATAGCACTACTGGGGCGGCGACGGGGGGCGGCAGCGGCGGGCGGCGGGAGTGTCGTACGGCCGTCAGGGAGGCGGCCGTGACGGCCGGCAGCAGTGCGGCGGCGACCGTCGGCAGCCGGGCCGGGACGTCGGCCAGGGGTGGGGGGTGTGCCTGTTTCGTCGGGTGCGGGGTGGTGGGGGCTTGTCGCGCAGTTCCCCGCGCCCCCGCGTCCCTGGGGGTCCCCCGGCCTTCGGTCGGGGGACCCCCAGGGACCCGTCAGGGCGCTGCTAGCGGGCTTCGACGGAAGGTGCCGAGCCCGGGAGAGGCTTGCCAGCTGTTTCTGTCATGCGCCAGGCGGCGAAGCCGCCGACCACCGCCGCGGCCATCATGTAGTACGCGGGCATCATCAGGTTCCCCGTCGCTCCGATCAGGGCCGTCACCGCGAGCGGGGTCGTGCCGCCGAAGAGGGAGACCGAGATGTTGAAGCCGATGGACAGGGAGCCGTAGCGGACCCGGGTGGGGAAGAGGGCCGGGAGGGCGGCCGGCATCGCTGCCGTGAAGCAGACCAGGAGGAGGCCGAGGGCGCCCATGCCGAGGCCGACCGCGAGCAGGCTGCCCTGGCGGATCAGGAGGAGGGCGGGGACGGAGAGGAACAGGAAGCCCGCGCAGCCCGCCGCGATCACCGGGCGGCGGCCGACACGGTCGGTGAGGGCGCCGGCGAACGGCTGGACGATCATCATCAGCGCCATCACGCCGAGGACGACCAGCAGGCCGTGCGTCTCGTCGTACTTCAGCTCACTGGTGAGGTAGCTGGGCATGTACGACAGCAGCATGTAGTCGGTGACGTTGAAGACCAGGACCAGGGCCATGCACAGGAGCAGGGCGGGCCACTGGCTGGTGATCATCTCGCGGAGCGGGACCTTCGGGCGGGCCGACTCCGCCTTCTCGACCTCCGCCGCGAACGCCGGGGTCTCCTCCAGGCGCATCCGCAGGTAGAGGCCGACGATGCCCATCGGGCCCGCGATCAGGAACGGGATGCGCCAGCCCCAGGAGGTCAGGTCGTCCGCGGACAGCAGGGCCGTCATCAGGGTCACCAGGCCGGCGCCGCCGATGTAGCCCGCCAGCGTGCCGAACTCCAGCCAGCTGCCGAAGAAGCCGCGCTTCTTGTCCGGCGCGTACTCGGCGATGAAGGTGGACGCGCCCGCGTACTCGCCGCCGGTGGAGAAGCCCTGGACCAGGCGGGCGGCGAGGAGCAGCAGCGGGGCGCCGACGCCGATCGACGCGTAGGACGGGATCAGGCCGATCGCGAAGGTGCCCGCCGCCATCATGATCATGGTGACGGCGAGGACCTTCTGGCGGCCCACGCGGTCGCCGAGCGGGCCGAAGACCATGCCCCCGAGCGGGCGGACCAGGAAGGCCGCGGCGAAGGCGCCGAACGTGGACAGCAACTGGGCGGTCGGGTTGCCGGACGGGAAGAAGACCTTGCCCAGCGTCACCGCGATGTAGCTGTAGACGCCGAAGTCGAACCACTCCATGGCGTTGCCGAGCGCGGCCGCCTTCACGGCGCGCTTCACCAGCGCGGGGTCGGTGACGGTCGGCGCGGCGGCGGTGGCCGTACGGGGGCCGGGGAGCTGCGCGGACGGGGTGACTGCTGTGGCGGTCGCCAAAACGGGGCTCGCCTACCTTTCGTGGGGGACGGGGGCGCGGCCCGTACGGCGGTGGACGGGACGAAAAGCGACGATAGGAGCACTTGGGGGCGTTACGTCGCGTACGCACTTACCTGCACAGTGCAGCTAAATGTGCTGTACGCAGGGACGTCTGCCCGCCCGCGGGGCCGTATGCAGGCCGGACACTGTGATCCTTGTCGCGCTCCGTGGGTGCGACCGGGCCGCCCGTGCCCTGTCGAATTCGTCGTCTTCCGGTCAGAAGGCGACCGGATGTCAGGCGAAGAGGGGGTTGCCTGCGTCTGTGCACAGAGGTGGTGGGAGCCTCGTAGGGTTCTCAGACGACGTGCGGGACGCGGCGGGAGGCCGGCGAGGCGTGGCGAACGTGGAGCACAGCGGGCGAGCGGGAGAGGCATTCGGCGGGGCGGAAACCGGAACACGGCTCAGAATGATCCGGCTCGCCCTGTGGGCGGTGGCCGCGATCCTCGTCGTACGGCAGCTGGCCGTCGTCCTCGGCACCCCGAGCGGGGAACGGCTCACGGACCTGGAGACCTGGGTCGGCCCCGAGGGCGTGCTGCACGTCAAGGGTTCCCTGTACGACTCGACGCAGTTCACCGGCACCCCCTTCGGCGGGCTGGTGCTCAAGCCGCTCACCAGAGCCGCCGAACAGGCCCTCGGCTGGGGCTGGACCTTCGGCACCCTGCTGCTGGTGGTCGCCCTCGGCCTGGTCGCCGCCCGCGCGCTGCCCCAACCGGTGAGCCGCCGCACCTCGCTCCTTGCCGCACCGGTCGCGATCAGCCTGCTGATGCTCTCGCTGCCCGTCCGCAACACCCTCTGGCTCGGCCAGACCAGCATCATCCCGGTCCTGCTGGTGCTCCTCGGCTGCTTCGCCGCCCGCGGGCAGCGTGACAGCGGAGTGTGCGTCGGGCTGGCCGCCGCCCTCCAGCCGGCGCTGCTGCTCTTCGCCCCGCTGCTGTGGTTCACCGGCCGCCGCCGGGCCGCCGCCGCCACCGGCGCGACCTTCGCCGTGTGCACGGCGCTGGCCTGGGCGGCTCTGCCGCACGACTCGTACACCTACTGGATCCACCACATCGCCGGCGCCGGCCTCGGCGGTCAGGCTGACGCGCTCGCCAACCAGTCGCTGCACGGCGCCCTGCTGCGGTTCGGGTTGAGCGGTCCGCTGGAGATCGTGCTGTTCCTGGCGCTCGGCGCCGCCGTGGCCGCCGTCGCGCTGCACCGCGCGGTGCGCTACGCCCGCGACGGGCAGCTGCTGCTCGCGGTCGCGATCACCGGCTGCGCGGTGGTGGCCGTGTCGCCGACCGCTTGGCCGTACCAGCTGGTGTGGGTACTGCTGGCGGCGGTCGGGCGGGTCGGCAAGCGAGCGTCGGACCGGTATCCGTGGCCGGTCGCGGTGGTCCTGGTGGTGACGCTGCCCGCGAAGATGCTGCTGCCGAACGTGTCCGTGGTGTACACCCTGCGCGACAACCTGGTACTGCTTGCCGCCCTGGCCGCGGCCACCACGGTTCCGTTCCTGTCGACCGCTTCGCCGCACTTCCGCTCACCCGTCCCGACCGTCTACGCGGCGCCGGTCCCGGCCCGCCTTCCCCTGGTTCCGCTGCTGCCGTTCTGGCGCAGGGTGGTCACGCGGCCCAGCCTGCTGCTCGAACTGCTGCTCATCCGGGTCTTCTACGCGGCGTACTCCTCCGTGCGGACCGCCGCGAGCGGAGGCCGTGCGGTCGCGGAGGCGCACGGGCACCAGGTCCACTCGATCGAGAAGGCCCTCCATATCGACATCGAGCAGTGGGCCAACCACACGGTGGTCCGGTTGCCCCGGGTGGAACGTTTCCTCGGGTTCTACTACGAGTCGTTCCACTTCGTGGTGCCTCTGGCGATCCTCGGTGTGCTCTACGCCCGGCGCCCCGCGGACTACCGTTGGGCACGCAGTTCGCTCGGCATCGCCACGTTGATCGGGCTGCTCGGATTCTGGCTCTACCCGCTCGCCCCGCCGCGCCTGACGCCGGGGCTCGGTTTCGTCGACACCGTGCATGGCGTCCAGGACCTGAGCAAGCCCGACTACGGTGCGATGACCGCGGTCACCAACCAGTACGCGGCCATGCCCTCCCTGCACTTCGGATGGTCGCTGTGGTGCGGAGTCGTCATCGCCGTACTGGCCCCCAAGTGGTGGATGAAGGCGCTCGGGCTCCTGCATCCGCTGTTCACCGTGGCCGCGATCGTCGCGACGGCCAACCACTGGGTTCTTGACGCGGTCGGCGGCGCTGCGGTGGTCGCTGCGGGATTCGCGCTGACATACCTGCTGTCGGGACCGCCCCGTGGCGCGGCTGCCGGCATGCCGGCCGAGCGCGGCGGCCGTGATCAGGTACCGCATCCGGCGAACGGAGCGGTGTAGCCGCCGCGCGCAACACCCCGCGTCAATCGGGTGGATCCCGTCCCGTGAGCCCGGTCCGTTACATCCGCTGGATGATCGTCCCGGTTGCGAGGGCGCCGCCCGCGCACATGGTGATGAGGGCGAACTCCTTGTCGGTGCGCTCCAGTTCGTGCAGGGCGGTGGTGATGAGGCGGGCGCCGGTGGCGCCCACCGGGTGGCCGAGGGCGATCGCGCCGCCGTTGACGTTGACCTTGTCCAGGTCCTGCTCGAAGACCCGGGCCCAGCTGAGCACCACCGACGCGAACGCCTCGTTGATCTCGACGAGGTCGATGTCCCCGAGGGTCATGCCGGCCTTGCCGAGCACCGCGCGGGTCGCGTCGACGGGGCCGTCGAGGTGGAAGTGCGGGTCGGCGCCGACCAGGGCCTGGGCGACGATCCGGGCCCGCGGGCGGAGCTTGAGGGCGCGGGCCATCCGCTTCGACGCCCACATGACGGCGGCGGCGCCGTCCGAGATCTGGGAGGAGTTGCCCGCCGTGTGCACGGCCGTCGGCATCACCGGCTTCAGGCCCGCCAGCGCCTCGGCCGACGTGTCCCGCAGCCCCTCGTCCTTGTCGACGAGGCGCCACATGCCCTGCCCGGCGTGCTGCTCCTCCTCCGTCGTCGGCACCTGGACGGCGAAGGTCTCGCGCTTGAAGCGTTCCTCGGCCCAGGCGTGCGCGGCCCGCTCCTGCGAGAGCAGACCGAGCGCGTCGACGTCGTCCCTGGTCAGGCCCCGGCGGCGGGCGATGCGCTCGGCGGCCTCGAACTGGTTGGGCAGGTCGACGTTCCACTCGTCCGGGAACGGCTTGCCCGGCCCGTGCTTGGAGCCCGAGCCCAGCGGCACCCGGGACATCGCCTCGACCCCGCAGCTGATCCCGACGTCGATGACCCCGGCGGCGATCATGTTGGCGGTCATGTGCGAGGCCTGCTGAGAGGAGCCGCACTGGCAGTCGACGGTGGTGGCCGCGGTCTCGTACGGCAGCCCCATGGTCAGCCAGGCGGTACGCGCGGGGTTCATGGACTGCTCGCCGGCGTGGGTCACCGTGCCGCCGACGATCTGCTCGACGGCGTCGGCGGGGATGCCGGTGCGGCCGAGGAGTTCACGGTAGGTCTCGCCCAGGAGGTAGGCGGGATGCAGGTTGGCGAGCGCGCCGCCGCGTTTGCCGATGGGGGTGCGTACGGCTTCGACGATCACGGGTTCCGCGGCCATGGGGGCTCGGTCCTCTCCTCGGTCACCCGCGCGGCGCAGGGGCGTCCCGGCCCGGCCCGCCACGCAGAACTAGAACGCGTACTAGTTCTGCGTGCAGTCTGCTGACAGTCCGTCCGCAACCGCAAGAGGGATGCATGCAATTGGGGTGACCGTGCCCCTTGCGACTTGTAGAACCCGTTATTACCTTCACGGCAACCGGCATTTCTGATGGTCCGTCAGAATGGCTGTCGGAACGACCGCCGGAACGCCGGCACGTCCAGGTCCGTACACGGTGGGAGTGAGTCGCCATGCCCTGTCCCGCGCTGCCCGACGGGTTCGACCTCACCGACCCCGATCTGCTCCATCACCGGGTACCGCTCCCGGAGTTCGCCGCCCTGCGCCAGGCCGAACCGGTCCGCTGGATCGAACAGCCGCACGGCATCGCCGGCTTCGCGGACGACGGCTACTGGGCCGTCACCCGGCACGCGGACGTCAAGTACGTCTCCACGCACCCCGAGCTGTTCTCCTCCTGGCTCAACACGGCGATCATCCGCTTCGGCGAGCACATCCAGCGCGACGCCATCGACGCCCAGCGGCTGATCCTGCTGAACATGGACCCGCCCGAGCACACCCGGGTCCGCCAGATCATCCAGCGCGGCTTCACCCCGCGCTCCATCCGGGCCCTGGAGGAACGGCTGCGCATCCGCGCCGGGGCGATCGTCGAGGCGGCCCGCGCCCGCACCGGCCCCTTCGACTTCGTCACCGAGGTCGCCTGCGAGCTCCCCCTCCAGGCGATCGCGGAGCTGATCGGCATCCCGCAGGACGACCGATCCAAGATCTTCGACTGGTCCAACAAGATGATCTCGTACGACGACCCGGAGTACGCGATCACCGAGGAGGTGGGCGCCGAGTCCGCCACCGAGCTGATCGCCTACGCGATGAACATGGCGGCCGACCGCAAGCGGTGCCCGGCCAAGGACATCGTGAGCACCCTGGTGGCGGCCGAGGACGAGGGCAACCTCGGCTCCGACGAGTTCGGCTTCTTCGTGCTGATGCTCTCGGTGGCCGGCAACGAGACCACCCGCAACGCCATCACCCACGGCATGCACGCGTTCCTGACCCACCCCGACGCCTGGGACCTGTACAAGCGCGAGCGCCCGGCGACCGCGGCCGAGGAGATCGTCCGCTGGGCCACCCCGGTCAACTCCTTCCAGCGCACCGCGACCCAGGACACCGAGCTGGGCGGCAAGCTGATCCGCAAGGGCGACCGGGTCGGCGTCTTCTACGCCTCCGCCAACCACGACCCCGAGGTCTTCACCGACCCCGGCACCTTCGACATCACCCGCGACCCCAACCCCCACCTCGGCTTCGGCGGCGGCGGCCCCCACTACTGCCTCGGCAAGTCCCTGGCCGTCCTGGAGATCGACCTGATCTTCGACGCGATCGCCGACGCGATGCCGGACCTGCGTCTCGTCGGCGCCCCGGACCGGCTCCGCTCGGCATGGATCAACGGTGTGAAACACCTCCAGGTCACCACGTCGTAGACCGCCTTGCCCACTCCCCCCGGACCCGGGCCGACGGCTCCCGGCGCCGCCGGCCCGTCCCGAGGGAGGCAGGAGCACCCCCTCCCTACGCCCCGTTCCTGCCTCCCCCGAGACGCCGGTCACCGCCCGCTTTGGCGGTGCGCCGGGACATGCGACGGCACCCTCGCCCAGGGAGGGGCGAGGGTGCCGGGGTTCAGGGGCGCGCGGCGCCGGGGATCGGCGGCGGGTGCGCGGCTCGGCCGCGATCGACCGCGGGCGCGCGCGGGTCGGCCGGCTCAGTACCAGCCGTTGGCCTGCCAGAAGCTCCAGGCGGCGGTCGGGCTGCCGTAGCGGGAGTTCATGTAGTCCAGACCCCACTTGATCTGGGTGGCGGGGTTGGTCTTCCAGTCGGAGCCGGCAGTCGCCATCTTCGAGCCGGGCAGGGCCTGGACCAGGCCGTAGGCGCCGGAGGACGAGTTGGTGGCGGAGGGGTTCCAGCCGCTCTCGTGCGAGACGATCTTGCTGAAGGCGTTGAACTGCGCGGCGTCCGGAATCATCTTGTGCGCGATCGTCTGGGCGGAGGAGGCCGACGTGGTGGCGGCCTGGGCGGGCGCCGCGGTCAGGGCCAGGCCGGCGGCGGCAGCGGCCACGGCGGCGGTGGTGAGGGCCTTCTTCGGGGAAGCGATGCGGCGGATGAAGGACACGGACACGGAGAACCTCGTTCGTCGGGGACAGGGGGTCGCCGTGTGCTCCGCGGAACCACCCGTGGGGGCCGTCCGTGTGCGTCGGCGCCGCGGCCCGCTGTGGGCTCGTGGCGCCTGGCGACGTCGTCCAGAGAAGCAGGCCGGAAAGCCGTCCGCAATCACCCCTTTTACTAGTTGTGGTCGCATAGGGGGGTTTGGGCCGGCGTGTGGCGTGGCTCTCAAACCACAGGTCAACGGGGTGGCAAAACGGGCATAAAGGAAAGGTCCGTCTACTGTTCCGGATCGTAGGTGACGTGCGTCATGTGGGGCGCTTCACCGGTCCCGTCACCGGGCGCGTACGGCCCCTCACGTCCCGGGGCCGTCGAATGTGACCGCGGTCTCGAAAGCGGCCCGCCGGGTGGCCCGGCGCAACGCCCGCAGCAGCGCCGGACCGAGGAGCAGGGTGAGCACCACCGTGCACAGGGCCCGGCCCAGGTTCCAGCCCATGGCGGTGGCCAGGCTGTAGGCGAGGAAACGGGCCAGGTTGGCGGCGGGCCCGGCGTGCGGGTCGAAGGAGAGGTTCGAGGCGTTGCCGGCCAGCAGCGGCCAGCCCGCCAGGTCGACGACCAGCCCGTAGCCGAACGCGGCGAGGAAGCCGTACCCCGCCAGCAGCGCCAGCTCGCCGCGGCCGCGCAGCCGCCCCGCGCCCGGCAGCAGCCCGGCCCCCATCGTGAACCAGCCCATCGCCAGCATCTGGAACGGCAGCCACGGCCCGACCCCGCCGGTGAGCAGCGCGGACGCGAACATGGTGAGCGAGCCGAGGGTGAACCCGAAGCCCGGCCCGAGCACCCGCCCGCTCAGCACCATCAGGAAGAACATCGGCTCGATCCCGGCGGTCCCGGCGCCGACCGGCCGCAGCGCCGCCCCGGTCGCGGCCAGCACGCCCAGCATCGCGACCGCCTTCGGACCCAGCCCCGACTCGGCGATCGTCGCCGCCAGTACGGCGACCAGCAGCACCAGCAGGCCCGCGAAGAGCCAGGGCGCGTCCTGGGCGTGCGAGGCGATCCGGGAGGAGGGCGGCGCCAGGAACGGCCAGCCGAGGGCGACCACTCCGACCGCGCTGACCAGGAGCAGGGCGGCGAGGGAGCGGGGGCCGAGCCGCACGGGGTCGGCCGCGCGGGACCTCGCCCCGGCAGGGGCCGGGGCGGTCACGCCAGGGCCTCGCGGACCTGGGCCACGGTGAGCCACCGCTCGGGCGCGAGGATCTTCGTCACCTGCGGCGCGAAGGACGGCGAGGAGACGACGATGTCGTCGGTGGGCCCGTCCGCGATCACCTCGCCCTCCGCGAGCAGCACCACCCGGTGCGCCAGCTCCGCGGTCAGCTCCACGTCGTGCGTGGCCAGCACGATCGCGTGCCCGTCGGCGGCGAGCCCGCGCAACACGCCCACCAGCCGGGCCTTCGCCGCGTAGTCCAGGCCCCGGGTCGGCTCGTCGAGCAGGAGCAGCGGCGGCCGGGCGGTGAGGACGACGGCCAGCGCGAGGGCGAGCCGCTGCCCCTCGGACAGATCACGGGGGTGCGTGCCGTCCGCGACCCCCGGCAGCAGCTCGGACACCAGGCCGCGGCAGGTCCCCGCCGCCGCCCCCGCGTCCCGGTCGGCGGCCGCGCACTCGGCACCGACCGTGTCGGCGTACAGCAGGTCACGGGGTTCCTGCGGGACCAGCCCGACCAGGCGTACGAGGTCGCGCGGGCGGGTGCGGTGCGGAACCGCGCCGCCGACCCGGACCGTGCCCGAGCCCGGCTCGACGAGTCCGACCAGGGCGCCCAGCAGCGTCGACTTCCCGGCGCCGTTGCGTCCCATGAGAGCGACGGTCTCCCCGGCGGCGACGGTGAGATCCACGCCCCGCAGCGCGTCGACCCGGCCCCGGCGGACGCCGAGGGAGCGGACCTCGGCGAGGGGAGCCACGGGGCCGGCCGCAGGACCGGTCGCGGTCGCCGCCGCGGGCCGCTGCTCCGGGACCCGCCCGGCGAGCCGCTCCCGCAGCCCGGTCGCCGTCGCCCGGCGCCGGGCGTCCCGCACCGTCATCGGCAGCGGCGACCACCCGGCCACCCGCCCCAGCTCCACCACCGGCGGACACACCGGTGACACGGCCATCACCTCGGCGGGCGTCCCGCGCACCGCCGCGGCCCCGTCCCCCGGCAGCAGCACGACCCGGTCGGCGTACTGCACGACCCGCTCCAGCCGGTGCTCGGCCAGCAGCACCGTCGTGCCCAGGTCGTGCACCAGCCGCTGGAGCACGGCCAGCACCTCCTCGGCGGCGGCCGGATCGAGCGCGGAGGTCGGCTCGTCGAGCACCAGGACCGCGGGGTGCGGGGTGAGCACCGATCCGATCGCGACCCGCTGCCGCTGCCCGCCGGAGAGCGTGGCGATCGCCCGGTCCCTCAGCTCGGCCAGCCCCAGCAGGTCCAGCGTCTCCTCCACCCGCCGCCGCATCACCGCCGGGGCGATCCCCAACGACTCCATCCCGTAGGCGAGTTCGTCCTCGACCGTGTCGGTCACGAAGTGGGCGAGCGGATCCTGCCCCACCGTGCCCACCACGTCGGCGAGTTCACGCGGCCGGTGGCTGCGGGTGTCCCGGCCGGCCACCGTCACCCGGCCGCGCAGGGTGCCGCCGGTGAAGTGCGGCACGAGCCCGCTCACCGAGTTCAGCACCGTCGACTTCCCGGTCCCGGACGGGCCCACCAGCAGGACCAGTTCACCCTCGGGCACCTCGAAGTCGACGCCCTGGACGGCGGGCCCGGCCGCGCCCTCGTACGTCACGGAGACGTCCTCGAAGCGGATCACGACGGCTCCTTCGGCACGGCGAGGGCGGGCAGCAGACCGAGCAGCACGGCGGCCGCCGGCCACAGCGGAAGCGTGGGGGCGACCAGCGGTACGACACCGGGCTGCAGGGCGGCCGGGTCGCGGACGGACGCCAGGGTGAGCAGGGCGGCGACGGCGGCGCCCGCCCCGGCCACCAGCCAGGCGCGCGCGTCCCACGGGTCCGGCCGGTACCGGGTGCGCGGCGAACGCCGGCCGCCGAGCCGCAGCCCCGCCAGCGCGGCGGCCACTCCCGCCAGCAGCACGGGCAGTCCGTACCCGCCGCCCTCGGTGGTGAGCAGCCCGTACAGCCCGGCGCAGACGCCGAGCAGACCGCCGAGGGTGAGCGCGGCCGTCGTACGGCGGACCCGGGCCGGGACGTCGGCGCTGCGGCCGTACCCGCGCGCGTCCATCGCGGCGGCCAGGGCGACCGACCGCTCCAACGCGCCCTCCAGGACCGGGAGGGCGACCTGGAGCAGGCCGCGGAGGCCGGAGTCGGGCCGGCCGCGCAGCCGCCGGGCGGCCCGCAGCCGCTGCACGTCGGCGACCAGGTGCGGTGCGAAGGTGAGCGCGACGACCACGGCCACGCCCAGCTCGTACAGGGCGCCGGGCAGGGACTTGAGCAGCCGCGCCGGGTTGGCGAGCGCGTTCGCGGCACCGACGCAGATGAGGAGGGTGGCGATCCGGAGCCCGTCGTAGAGCGCGAAGACGAGCGCCTCCGCCGTGACCCTCCCGCCGAGGCGGATGCCCTGGGCCCAGTGCGGGAGCGGGATCTCGGGGAGGGTGACGAGGGTGTGGGCACCGGGGACGGGCGAGCCGAGGAAGACGGTGAACGCGAGCCGCACGACCAGCACGGCGAGGCCGAGCCTGGCGAACGCGGCGTAGGAGCGGGACCAGGGCGCGGTCCGGCTGCGGCAGACGGCCACGACGTAGCCGGTGACGGTGATGAGCAGGCCGAGCAGAAGCGGGTTGGTCGTCCGCGACGCGGCGACCCCGAGCGAGAGGGACCAGAGCCACCATGCGCCGGGGTGCAGGGCGCGGGCGCGTGGGAGCCGACGCGGGGGTGGGGTCGCTCGCCCGCGCTTGCGGGGTGCCGCCTGCGCCCACCCTCCCGCACTCTCAACTTCGCTCGAACGGGTCGACCCCCATCGCCCCAGCGCCACGACTGCCCGCAGCCTGAGCACGGGACTGCACCGCCCCGCCAGCGGCGCGGGGAACTGCGCGAGCAGCCCCCACCGGCCTGCGGCTGGGGCGTGCCCTGTCAGGGGCGCGGGGAACTGCGCGGGCACCCCCCACCGGCCTGCGGTGGCGGGACTGCCTGTGGCTGGGGCGTGCCCTGTCAGGGGCGCGAGGAACTGCGCGGGCACCCCCCACCGGCCTGCGGTGGCGGGACTGCCTGTGGCTGGGGCGTGCCCTGTCAGGGGCGCGAGGAACTGCGCGGGCAGCCTCCACCGGCCTGCGGTGGCGGGACTGCCTGTGGCTGGGGTGTGCCCTGTCAGGGGCGCGAGGAACTGCGCGAGCAGCCCCGACCGGTGTGCGGTGGCGGGACTGCTTGCGGCTGGGGCGTGCCCTGTCAGGGGCGCGAGGAACTGCGCGGGCAACCCCCACCGGCCCGCGCTGTGGCGCTCACGCATTCTTCCGCCGCCGTGCCTGCCAGAGGGCACCCGCGGCCACCACGACGACCACTCCCACGCCGGCCGCCAGGCCGACAGACGGTCCGCCGTCCGACGTGCCCCCGGCCGCCCCCGCCCCTGCCCCCGCCGTCACCTTCTCGCCGCACCCCCGCGCCGGATACCCCGCGATCGCACACAACAACGCGTTCGTGTCGTACCGCAGCGGCTTCGCCGCCGTCGCCAGGGCGTCCGCCGCCGTCGCGTCCTCGGGGACCACCGCGCAGGCGGTCCGCCGCGCGGGCGGCTTCTCTCCGGCGGCCGCGTCCGCGGGCGTGCCGAAGTCGACGACCAGCGCCACCCGTTTCCGGCCCCCGACGGCTGGCGTGTCCGCGCAGATCGTGCCGAAGCCGGCCGTGCCGCGCGGCTGCGACGCGTCCGCCGAGTCCTCGCTCACCGCGAAGCGGAAGCCCTCGACCGAACCGTCGCCGGGCCGCGCGGTCGAGGGGCCCTGCGTGGCGTACGTCCAGCGCGCGCCGTTCCGCTCCCAGAAGGACCAGTAGCGGTAGCCGGTGGCCGCCGCCGGCCCCGCGGCCGTCGCGTACAGCGTCAGCGCGGCCAGGAGCAGCAGCCCCGCACGGCGGACCGCGGTCACGGTCACAGCTGCCGCTGCTTCCGGCGGCCGCTGAACAGGAAGCCGATGCCGATACCGGCGACGAGCCCGGTGCCGACGATCCACCACACGCTGTTGCCCGACTTCTTCCCCTCGTTCTTCGACTCGGCGTGCTGCGCGGCAGCCGCCCGCGGGGCCGGTCCCGTCGCGTTCAGCGCCGTCACCAGGTTCGTCCCGCCGAAGTCACGCGGGTCCGCGCCCATCGCGTGCGCGGCGAGGATCAGTTCGGCGTAGGCCGCGGGCCCGCTCTGCTCCGCCCACGGCGCGGCGTGCGCCTCCAGCCAGGCGTACGGCTTCTTCGCCTGCCCCGTCCAGCCCTGCGCGGCCAGGGCGACGACCGCGTCGGCGGTGTTGCCGTAGTCCGGCTGGGGCTTGGCACCGGCGAGCGCGGAGACGAGGTGGCCGCTCTTCGACATGGCGTCCGCCAGGTACGCGGCGCCGTTGCGGGCCACCTCCTCCCGCGTGGGCGTCCTGCCGGAGCCGGCACAGGCGGGACCCGTCGCCCGGGCCTTGCCGGCCGTCGTCACGAACCCCTTGCCGAGGGCCCCGAGCACCCCGGCCGCGGTCGCGTCCGCGTTGGCGGCCAGCTTCCCCTGCTTGTCCGGCTGGTAGGCGAGGGCGCCGCCGCCGTCCTGGCCGCAGGGGAGGGACCACTTGGCGAGGAGGTCGTACGGCGACCTGTCCGCGCTCGCGCCGGCCGCCGCGAGCGCGCCGACGACCACGCCGGTGGAGTTGGTGTCGCTGGGCGAGCCCGGGGTGTAGCCCCAGCCGCCGTCCTTGTTCTGCACCGACTTCAGCCAGGTCACCGCCCTGGTGGCGGCGGCGTCGTGCCCGCCGGCCGCCTTCAGCGCCTGTACGGCGGCGGCGGTGCTGTTCGTGTCGACCGTCACCTTGGCGTCGCAGGCCGCCGTCGGCTCGGCGCGGAACGCGGCGAACGCGCCGTTCGCGCACTGCTGCCCGGCCAGCCAGTCCACCGCCTTCGCGGCCGGGGTCACCCCCACCGCGCGCTGGGCCAGCAGGGCGAGGGACTGGCGCCAGACGCCGTCGAACCTGGGGTCCGCACCGCCGTACAGCCCCGACGGGCGCACCGTCGACGCGGACGGCGACGGGGACGTGGTGCCGGCGGCCAGCGCGGTCGTCGCGGGCATGGCGGCACCGATGACGGCGGTGGCGGCCAGCGCCCCGGCGGTGCGGCGGAGGACGGTCATGGTAGGCGGATGCCTCTCCCTGCGGGGAGCCGGGCAGCGCGGGAGAAGACCCCGGCGGCTCGGCTCCGTAAACCTCGACGGTGCCGTGCGACGACGGGCGCCGGCGCACATGAGCCGATCAACGTCCCGGGCGCGGCGGTCCGGCTTGCCACGGGTAGGTGGCTCACGGTTGCGGGTCAGCGCCGGAATTGCACCGGCTTCCCCCCGTACGGGTGATGACGACCTGGCTACCTTACCGGCCGCCCCGGGGAAGCTGAGAGGGGGCTGTGCCGGGACCGCTTCGTCAGGGTCGCGCCCTGACGGAGACACTGCTCGGGGCGGGGCGTTCGGCCGACGTGTACGAGGTCGGCGGGGCGTGGGTGCTGTGCCGGGACCGGGACGGCTGGGGGGACGCGGCCGCCGAGGGCGCGGTGATGGCGTACGTACGGGAGCACGGGTACCCGGCGCCCCGGGTGCGGCCGACCGGGTCCCGTACCGAACTGGTCATGGAGCGGCTGTCCGGGCCGGCCCCGCTGACGGCACTGCCGGCGGGGGAGGCGGCTCGGAGTGCTGGACGCGGCGGAACGCCTTCTAGCGTTCCGGCGCCGCGTCCGCGGCCTGCCCCCGCGTGAAGCCGTGGCTCCGTTCCACCTTCGCCACGTGCAGGGTGTAGCTCTCGTACCACTCGGCCCGCCCGCGCCGCTGCGCCGCGCGGTGCTCGGCGTCGGTGCGCCACCGCGTGAGCGCGTCGGCGTCGCGGAAGTACCCGACGGTGATGCCCAGCCCGCCGGGGGTCTGCGCGTGGTCCATCCCCAGGTACCCGGGGACGTCCTTCACCAGGTCCTCCATGCGTGCGTTGGTCTCGCGGTAGCCGCTCTGGTCCTGGGTCCGGATCGCGGTGAAGACGGCCATGTAGTACGGGGGTTCAAAGGCCTCGACGGGGACGACAGGCGTTTCGGGGTGATCGCTCATGGCCGCACCGTAGAGCGGAACATGCCCGATGATCCAGCGCCCCGCGAGGGGCGCCCGGGGTACCCCGGCCGAAGGCCGGGGGAGGAACTGCGCGACCGGCCACGACGGCGCCGCAGCCGGCCGACGTCACCTCGCGGCACTGCCGGCGGCGCGTTCAAGCCGCGTCCGCGAGCGGCGCGATGCCCACCGACAGGTGGCGGCCCATGCGGCGCAGCGCGTCGTCGCAGGCGTCCGGGGTCTCGCCCACCGCCACCCACAGGGCCAGCCGGTCGCCGGTGGTGGCGTGCGGGCCCGCGGTGACGGGGGTGCCGGTGTGCTGGGTGAGGAGCATGCGGTCGGCGCCGGGCTCGTGGACGGCGTCGGGGGAGAGTTCGAGGCGGTCGAGGCGGCCGGTGGCGGCCGGGTACGCGAACTGGATCGCGGCCGCCCGCTGCCGGGTGGGCGTCGTGTCGGGCATCTCGCCGGTGGCGAGGGCGGCCGCGGCCCGGGGGAGGTCGACGCCGGTGGCCCGTCTGACGAGGAGCGGGATCAGGTCGCCCGGGAGGTGCGGGGCGACGTCGGTGACCCGGGGGCCGCGGTCGGTGAGGGCGAGGCCGATGTGCAGGACACCCCGCTCGACACCGAGGGCGTGCACGGTGCGGTCGACGGCGAGGCGCAGGAAACGGTTGTGCAGCAGGCCGTCGTGGGCGTGCACGGTGTGCCGGAGCGGCTGCCGGGCGGGCGCCGGGCCCAGGGTCGTACGGGTGATGGCGGCGATGCGGATCTCGCCGTCGAGGACGATCGTCTCGGCCGAGACGCGGGGCGTGCCGGGGTCGTCGGGGACGCCCGTGGGAACGGTGTGGGCGGCCAGCAGCGCGTGCAGTGCGGGTGGGTCGGAACAGGCCTCGGCCACGGCGAGGGAGGGGCCGGGCAGCCCCAACTGCCCGGCGATCCTCGCGGCGGGGACCGCGTACTCGCCCGAGAAGGTCAGCACGCCGCGGACTCTGTGCCGGGCCGCGAACCGCACCACCGCCGACGCCGTCGCGCCGCCTTTGCCGGGGTCCGCCGCGAGTCGACCGGCCAGGCACGGGTGTGCCCAGGCGGGCGGCGCGGCGTCCACCAGCAGCACCGGCCGGGCCGCGGCGACCCGCGTCAGCGCGAACTCGTCGTACGCGCAACGGCGTCCGGCGCCTAGGAGCAGGACGGGCTGCGGCATCGGTTCGCCTCACCTTCCGGGGAGGAGGCGGGGCGGCTGGTCGCCCCGGATGCCGCTCCCCCATAGGCGGCACCCGGGGCGGGTCGGTTCGACCGTGGCCTGGTGACGTGATCCTTTCCTGTCGGACCGTCATATGTCAACAATTCCTGCCTACTTGCGCAGTGGTACTTGTCATGTCTGGTGGGCCGGACCGGTGATTCGGTAGCCTCGCGTCTGCCCGGCCCGCACGGCCGGCCGGCCGATCACGCGCGTGCAGGGGGACCTTGGTGAGTGACGCCCATGCCCCGCTGGCCGGCGTACTGGAACGGCTGGGGGAGCTGACCGGACGTCCCGGACGGCTCTGCGAGGTACTGGACGTGGCCGACCTGTCGTACCGCACCGGCATTCCGGTCGGGGTGGTCGCCGAACTCCTCGCGGGCGGGGCCGCGCCCGAGGCGGGGCTCGCCGAACGGGTCCGTCAGCGGCTGGACTTCATCCGTGAGAACCGGCGGCGGCCGGACGGCAAGCGGTACTCGCTGGGCGAGCTCGCGGCGATCGCCGGCACCAGCAGACAGTGGCTGAGCGAGTGGCGCAAGAGCGGACTGCCGAGCCTCGAACACACCGACCGGCTGCGGCGGTTCTTCGGTCTCCCGCCCGGTTTCTTCACCGCCGACGAGCCCGAGGCGCTGTGCGACGCCCTCCAGCCGGTGCTGCAGGGCCTGCAGGCCCAGGCCGACCCGCTCTCCCGTCTCCGCGAGAGCGGCCTCGTCCGCCTCGCGGCCCGCGCGCCCCAGATGAACCCCCGCCAACTCGCCACCCTCGCCGACCTCGCGGAGCTGCTTATCACGGCCGAGGGTGCGGTCAACTGAGCCGGGTCGGTCAGACCGCGACGTACGTGACCGGTTCGCTCCCCGGCACCGCCTCCGCGCGGCCCTGTTTCACCAGGCGGCGCAGGTGGGCCTCGGCCTCCGAGACGGCGATGTTCCTCGATCCGTAGGGGATCTGGTCCCAGGGGCGGTTCCACTCCATCCGTACCGCCAGTTGCCACGGTGTGAGCGGCTGCCGGAGGAGGGAGAGCAGGCCGGCGAGGCGGTCCTCGTGGTGGGCCAGCAGTTCGTGGACCCGTCCCGGTGCGTCGGTGAAGGTGTGCTGGTGGGCCGGGAGGACCTCGGCGGGGGCGAGGCGGCCGACGCGCTCGAGGGAGTCGAGGTAGTCGCCGAGGGGGTCGGTGACGGTCGCGTCGTCGGGGTCCTCGTAGAGGCCGATGTGCGGGGTGATCTCCGGGAGGAGATGGTCGCCGGAGAACAGGCGTCCGTGGCCCGGCAGTTGCGAAGGGTGCTCCTCCTCCAGGTGCAGGCAGACGTGGCCGGGCGTGTGCCCCGGCGTCCAGACGGCACGCAGCCGGCGGCCCGGGAGGTCGAGGAGTTCGCCGGGGAGGATCTCGCGGTCGGGAAGGGCGGGGGCGAGACCGGGCGGGGCGCTCCGGCGGCGCGGTCCCTCGCGCAACGGCGCCACGTGCTCGTCCGGCGCCCCGGCGGCCGTCAGCTTCGCCGCCATGTACGTGAACCACCGCTCCGGCCGGGTCTCCCGGGCCCGCCGCACGATCGCCGCGTCGGCCGCGTGCATCGCGATCCAGGCCCCGGACGCCTCGCGCACCCGCCCCGACAGCCCGTGGTGGTCGGGATGGTGATGCGTGATGACGACCCCGTGCACCTCGCCGACGCCCGTACCGCACGCCTCGAGACCCGCCGCCAGCACGTCCCACGATCCGGGGTCGTCCCACCCGGTGTCGACCAGCACCGGACCCCGGTCGGTGTCCACCACGTACACCAGCGTGTGGCCGAGCGGATTGTCCGGGATGGGCACCGCGACCGACCGCACGCCCCCGCCGAGATCCCGCACGGCCACCTGTGGCCCTGCCTGTGCCGACTCGCCCAGACTGTCCGCCATCAGCCTTCCTCCGCCCCCCCGTCCGGTCCCGCCGGCCCCACGGCCGCTTCCCACTATAACCAGACCTGATGATCCGTCAGATGGTCGGTACCGGGCCGGTGCGGCCGCATATTGGATTGCCGCCGGCCGGACCGCCCGGGTAGGAAGCGGGCATGCTCAGAGGTGACACGGTCGGGCTCAGGGCCCGACACGAAGAGGACATCCCGGTGCTGCTGGCCGAGCTCTACGACGACGTGGTCTACTCCACGCAGGCCGGCAGCGGGCCGTGGCGGCCGGTATCACCCGGCTCGACGGACTCGCGGCTCACGGTGGACCACGAGGACGACGGGAGCGTCAGGTTCTCCGTGGTGGAACTGGCGCGCGGCACGCTGGTCGGCAGTGCCACGCTGTGGGGCATCGACACCCACAACCGCTTGGCGCACATCGGGCTGGGCCTGCTGCCCGCCGCCCGCGGCAAGGGCTACGGCACCGACGTGGTCGCGGTCCTGTGCCACTACGGCTTCGTCGTGCGCGGACTGCACCGTCTGCAGATCGAGACCCTCTCCGGCAACGTCGCGATGCTGCGCGCCGCCGAGCGCAACGGCTTCGTCCGCGAGGGCGTGCTGCGCTCCTCGGGCTGGGTGATGGGTGAGTTCCAGGACGAGGTGCTGCTCGGACTCCTCGCCGAGGAGTGGCGACCGGCCACGAAGACCCACACCGCGCGTGACGAACGGACGAGCGCATGAGGCCTTCTGCCGGCGGCGCGGCGCCGGACACGGCGGTTTCCCCGCTCCTGCGCCAGGTCGCCCGCACCCGCCGCTTCACCCTCGGCGCACCCGCCCGTCCCACCGTGGCGCCGGACGGCGCGCGTGTCCTGTTCCTGCGGAGCCGGGCCGGTGACGATCCGGCCGGGTGCCTGTGGACGCTCGACCCGGCGACCGGCACGGAGCGGCTGCTGGCCGACCCCGCCGGACTGCTCGGCGACGCGGCCGACGAGGTGCCGCCGGAGGAGCGCGTCCGGCGCGAGCGCGCCAGGCAGCAGTCCGCCGGGATCACCGACTACGCCACCGACGCGGCCGCCCGGACGGCCGCGTTCGCACTCTCCGGACAGCTGTGGGTGGTGGACACGGGCTCCGGCGCCGTACGGCGACTGCCCGCCCGGCAGCCGGTGGTGGACCCGCGGCCGTCCCCGGACGGCCGGTACGTCGCCTACGTCTGCGGCGGGGCGCTGCGGGTGATCGGCACGGACGGCGGCGGCGACCGGGCGGTGGCCGCGCCCGAGCCGGCCGAAGGCCCGGACGTCTTCTTCGGCCTGCCGGAACACGTGGCGAGCGAGTCGATGAACCGCCACCGGGCGTACTGGTGGGCGCCGGACGGGGAGCGGCTGCTGACCACCCGGGTGGACAACCGCGAGGTCGCCCTCTGGTACCTCGCCGACCCGGCGGACCCCGCCAGGCCGCCGCGCGCGGTCCGCTACCCGCGGGTCGGCACCGCCAACGCCGAGGTCACGCTGTGGATCGCCGACCTGGCGGGCAACCGCACCGAGGTCCGCTGGGACCGGGCGGGTTTCGAGTACCTGCCCGCGGCCGGCTGGGACGGGCACGGTCCGTTCGCCGTCGTGCTCAGCCGCGACCAGCGCTCCCTCCAGGTGCTGGCCGTGGATCCGGCGGACGGTTCGACCGGCCTCCTGGCCGAGCGGCACGACGAGCGCTGGGTGGAGTTGCTGGTGCCGGGAGTGCCGGCGCGCACGGGCACCGGCCGGCTCGTCGACTACCTCGACCGGGACGAGACGCGGCACCTGACCGTCGACGGCACCCCGGTCACGCCGGACGGCCTGCAACTGCACGAGGTGCTCGCGGTGGACGGCGAGACGGTGTTCTTCACGGCGGCCGCGGAACCCACCGAGCGCCATGTGTGGAGGTACCGGCCGGACCAGGGCGTAAGCCGGTTGACCGAGCGGCCGGGCGTGCACTCCGGCGCCTTCGGCGGAGGCACGTTCGTCCGCGTCTCGCGCACGCCCGGGCTGCCGGGCTCGCACACCACCGTGCACCGGCTGACCGGGGACGGCGGCCCGGAGGCGGACGGCCCCGCACCCGCCGAGATCCGTTCGCACGCCCAGCGCCCCCTGCTGCGCCTGCGGGTCGAGTCCGCCGTCGTGGGTCCGCGCGAACTGCGCACGCACCTCTTCCTGCCCTCCTGGCACCGGGCCGCCGACGCCCCGCTGCCGGTGCTGCTCGACCCCTACGGCGGCCCGGCCATGCAGAAGGTGCTGGCCGAGCAGGCCTCGCACGCCTTCGTCTCCCAGTGGTTCGCCGAACAGGGCTTCGCGGTGCTGGTGGCGGACGGCGCCGGCACCCCCGGACGCGGGCCGCGCTGGGAGAAGGAGATCTTCGGCGACCTGCTCGGCCCTACCCTGGACGACCAGGTCACCGCCCTGCACGCGACGGCCGAGCGCCACCCGGAGCTGGATCTCGGCCGGGTCGGCATCCGCGGCTGGTCGTTCGGCGGGATCCTGGCCGCCGCCGCGGTGCTGCGCAGGCCCGACGTCTTCCACGCCGCGGTGTCCGGCGCGCCGCTCACCGACCAGCGGCTCTACGACGCCTGCTGGAAGGAGCGCTTCCTCGGCCTGCCCGACCGGTACCCGGAGCACTACGAGTCGTCCTCGCTGCTCGCCGACGCCCCGAAGCTCAGCCGCCCGCTGCTGCTGATGCACGGACTGGCCGACGACAACGTCTTCGTGGCCGGCACCCTGCGGCTGTCCGCCGCCCTGCTGGCCGCCGGGAAACCGCACGAGGTGCTGCCGCTGAGCGGCATGACACACGCCGCGCCGGCCGACGACACGTTCGCCCGGCTGGTGGGCCACCAACTGGACTTCCTCCGCCGCCACCTGACCGGCCATCCCGGCACGACGCCCGGCTAGTGCCGCAACAGGCAACGTTCGCCCCGTCACGACGCCCGGCACGCACTCTCGCCGCACCGGCCGAAAGCCCAAGTACATCCAGTACGAGGACTTCCGGCCGGCACGCCGAGAGCACGCACCGGACGCCGCTCCTTGACGGGCAAACGTTGCCTGCCGCGGCACTAGCGCGCCCCTGGCTTACTTCAACTAGAACTGGTATCAGTTCTGAAACATCGTCAGGAAGGGTGGCGGGGCGCCATGACCGAGTTCCTGGAACACGGACAGCTGTTCATCGGCGGGGAGTTGACCGACCCTCTGGGCAAGGACGTCATCGAGGTGGTCTCGCCGCACACCGAGGAGGTCTTCGGGCGGGTGCCGCACGCCTCGCGGGCGGACGTGGACCGGGCGGTGGCGGTGGCGCGGCGGGCGTTCGACGAGGGGCCCTGGCCGCGGACGACGCTGGAGGAGCGGATCGAGGTCGTCACCCGGATCAAGGACGCGATCGCCGTGCGGCACGAGGAGATCGCCCGGGTGATCTCCCGCGAGAACGGTTCGCCGTACTCCTGGAGCGTCCTCGCGCAGGCGCTCGGCGCGATGATGGTGTGGGACGCGGCGATCGGGGTCGCGCGCGACTTCACGTACGAGGAGACGCGCGACGGGGTGCTCGGGCGGATCCTGGTGCGGCGGGAGCCGGTCGGGGTGGTGGCGGCCGTGGTGCCGTGGAACGTGCCCCAGTTCGTGGCCGCCGCCAAGCTCGCCCCCGCACTGCTCACCGGCTGCACCGTGGTGCTCAAGCCGTCCCCGGAGTCGCCGCTGGACGCGTACATCCTCGGCGAGATCACGAAGGAGGCCGGGCTGCCGGAGGGCGTGCTGTCGATCCTCCCCGCGGACCGCGAGGTCAGCGAGTACCTGGTCTCCCACCCGGGCGTCGACAAGGTCTCCTTCACCGGCTCGGTCGCGGCCGGCAGGCGCGTGATGGAGGTCGCCGCGAAGAACCTCACCCGGGTGACCCTGGAACTCGGCGGCAAGTCGGCGGCCGTCGTGCTGCCGGACGCGGACGTGGCCACCGCCGTCGCCGGCATCGTCCCTGCGGCCTGGATGAACAACGGCCAGGCCTGCGTCGCCCAGACCCGCATCCTCGTGCCGCGCTCGCGCTACGACGAGTTCGCCGACGCCTTCGCGGCCGCGGCGAGCGCCCTGAAGGTCGGCGACCCGCTGGACCCGGCCACCCAGGTGGGCCCACTGGTCGCGCGCCGCCAGCAGCGGCGGAACCTGGACTACATCCGCATCGGGCAGGAGGAGGGCGCGAAGATCCTCACCGGCGGCGGCCGTCCCGCCGGTCTGGAGAAGGGCTGGTACGTCGAGCCCACCCTCTTCGGCGACGTCGACAACTCCATGCGGATCGCGCGGGAGGAGATCTTCGGCCCGGTGATCTGCCTGCTCCCGTACGGCGACGAGGCCGAAGCCCTGAAGATCGCGAACGACTCGGACTACGGGCTGAGCGGCAGCGTCTGGACGGCGGACGTGCCGCACGGCATCGAGGTCGCGCGGCAGGTCCGTACCGGGACCTACTCCGTGAACACCTTCAGCCTGGACATGCTGGGCCCCTTCGGCGGCTACAAGAACTCCGGCCTGGGGCGGGAGTTCGGGCCCGAGGGGTACGGCGAGTTCCTCGAACACAAGATGATCCACCTGCCGGCTGGCTGGGAGGGGTGAGGGGCCGCCATGGGTGACCGCTGGCACGTCGAGGTCGACCGTTCGATCTGCATCGGCTCGGCCCAGTGCGTCCACCGCGCCACCGGCTCCTTCCGCCTCGACTCCGCCATGCAGTCCCATCCCGTGGATCCGGAGACGGACGCCAGCGGGAGGATCCTCGACGCGGCGGAGAACTGCCCGGTGGAAGCGATCACGATCACCCTGCTGGACAGCGGGGAGCCGGTGTTCCCGCCGGAGGACTAAGGCCTTCCCAGACTGGCGAACAGCCCGCGGACGCGGGTGCCGTCCGGCTGTTCCCAGACGCCGGTGACGTGCCCGAGCGCGCCGTCGGGGGCCGTCGAACCGGCGGTCAGCACGCGCCGCAGCCGCAGCACCAGGCCGTCGCCGTCCGGGACGGCGAACTCGGTGCTCCCGTCGGTGTCGGCGGGGGCGCCGAGGCCGGGCACGGGACCCGCACCGGCGTAGGACCGGGCGACCTCGCGGTCGGGGGTGTCGGTGATGCTCTGCGCCTGGGCCTCGGCGCGGCCCTCGATCAGGGCGAGCAGCCCGGCGGTGAGGACCGGGTCGTGGCAGCCGTCGTAGACCCAGCGGGTGCCGAGGACCCCGTGCTCCATGGTGCCGACGAGCGCGTGCTCGGCGCCGGGCAGCGGGGCACCGCGGTAGGTGAGCGGTACGAGACAGGCCGCCGAGCCGTCCGTGACGACCATGAACTCGATCCCGACCTCGCCCGCCGGGTCGTCCAGCCGGAAGCCGCCGGCCTTCGTCAACTCCGGTGCGGCGGGGCCGTGGTACCAGGGGCGGGTGGGGAGCCAGCCGGCGAGGAGTTCGACCTTGGTGGGCTTGAGGGTGGTGTGGTGGATGAGTGCCATGGGGAGGATTCTGCGTTCGGGCGGCGGCGGCCCGCCAGGCGGTTTCCGCTTCCGGCGGTCGCCCTACCCGGAAAAGTCGAAAAAATCCATCTTTGGGGGTTCTCTTCTGCTTCAGACGTTCTATCCTGAAAGCAGCCTACGAGGCGAGTGAGGGAGTCCGAGCGGAGTAGCCGACTCAGGCGTGACGCAGATGCATAGGCATCCGCCGGTGCCGACGTCGACGGTCGGGCTGAGAGGCCGGAAGGCAGCAGTAGGGCCTGACGGCGACCCCTAGCAACCTGATCCGGACCATGCCGGCGAAGGGAACCCGTCTCGTAGGTCTTCGCATGCCCGGCGCCCGCCCGGTTACGGCTTCCCGTCCGGTTCCGTCAGGTCGATCAGGCGGCACACCGTCTCGATGTCGATCTTCACCTGGGCGATGGAGGCGCGGCCCGAGAGCCAGGTGATCAGCGCCGAGTGCCAGGTGTGCTCGATCACCCGGACGGCCGACAGCTGGGCCGGGGTGGGGTCGGTCAGGCCCATCGCGTCCAGAATGATCGCCGTCGTCTGCCGGGAGACCTGGTCCACCTCGGGCGAGACGCTGCGGTCGGCGAAGGTGAGGGCGCGGACCATCGCGTCGGCCAGGTGCGGCTCGCGCTGCAGGGCGCGGAAGGCCCGCATCAGGGTCTCGGCGACCCGCTCGGACGCCGTCTCGCCCGCCGGCGGCTTCTTGCGCAGCGTGCCGTGCATGTGCTCCAGCTGGTCCTGCATGGTCGCGACCAGCAGGTGCACCTTGGACGGGAAGTAGCGGTAGAGCGTGCCCAGGGCCACCTGCGAGGACTCGGCCACCTCCCGCATCTGCACCGCGTCGAAACCGCCCCGGCTGGCCAGCTGGGCACTCGCGTGCAGGATCCGGCGGCGCCGGGCCTCCTGCCGCTCGGTGAGCGGCGGGGTGGCCGATCTGGCGCCGATGTCCACCTTGGCTTCCGCAGGCATGGGTCCCGTCCGTGACAGTCGGTGAGGGCAGTGCTCAGGGCGAGTGATCAGACAGCATGGCAGGGGTTCCCGCCGTGGCGCGAATCACCCGATGCACTGCTCGCTCCGCCCCTACCTGCCGGTAGATTCAGAGCCTCTTGAACGATCAAGTCTGAAACTTGTTCTAGATTAGCGTCCCGGCGTAATCTCGCGGGAAAGTGCAGGGAGAAGGGGGCCCGGAGTGACCGCTGAGGCCAGTCGGGCGGGTGCCGACGAGGAACCCGCCGCCGACGGCGAGCGACCGCTCGACATCGCGCTCCTCACCTATAAAGGGAACCCGTTCTGCGGCGGCCAGGGTGTCTACGTACGGCATCTGTCGCGCGAGCTGGCCCGGCTCGGGCACCGGGTCGAGGTGATCGGGTCGCAGCCGTACCCCGTCCTGGACGAGGGATACCCCCGCCTCACCCTCACCGAGCTGCCCAGCCTCGACCTGTACCGCTCCCCGGACCCGTTCCGGACGCCCCGGCGGGACGAGTACCGGGACTGGGTGGACGCCCTCGAAGTGGCCACCATGTGGACCGGCGGCTTCCCCGAACCGCTGACCTTCTCGCTCCGCGCCCGCCGCCATCTGCGCGCCCGCGCCGGGGAGTTCGACGTCGTCCACGACAACCAGACCCTGGGGTACGGCCTGCTGGGCGACATCCGCGCCCCCCTGGTCACCACCATCCACCACCCCATCACCGTCGACCGGCAGTTGGAGCTGGACGCCGCCGAGGGCTGGAAGCGGCGGTTGTCCGTACGACGCTGGTACGGCTTCACCCGGATGCAGAAGCGGGTCGCCCGCAGGCTGCCCTCCGTGCTCACCGTCTCCGGCACCTCCCGGCAGGAGATCGTCGACCACCTCGGCGTCCGCGAGGACCGCGTCCACGTCGTCCACATCGGCGCCGACACCGACCTCTTCGCGCCGAATCCCGCCGTCCCCCAGGTGCCCGGCCGGATCGTCACCACCTCCAGCGCCGACGTGCCCCTCAAGGGGCTGGTGTACCTCGTCGAGGCCCTCGCCAAGGTGCGGACCGAGCACCCCGCCGCCCACCTCGTCGTGGTCGGCAAGCGGCCCGCCGAAGGGCCCGTCGCGCAGGCGATGGAACGTTACGGCCTCGCGGGTGCCGTCGAGTTCGTGAAGGGCATCTCCGACGCCGAACTCGTCGACCTGGTCCGTTCCGCCGAGGTCGCCTGCGTGCCCTCGCTCTACGAGGGCTTCTCGCTGCCCGCCGCCGAGGCCATGGCGACCGGCACCCCGCTGGTCGCCACGACCGGCGGCGCGATCCCCGAGGTCGCCGGGCGCGACGGGGAGACCTGCCTGGCCGTACCGCCGGGCGACGCGGGCGCGCTGGCGGCCGCGCTGAGCCGGCTGCTCGGCGACCCGGAGCTGCGGCTGCGACTCGGCGCGGCCGGCCGCGAGCGCGTGCTGCGGCACTACACCTGGGCACGCGCCGCGGAGGGCACGGTGGCCCGCTACCGCGAGGCCATCGCCCGCACCGCGACCGGTCCGGGCGCCGCCTCCGTCACCCCCGCCGCGCCCCGCAGTCCCGGCCGCGACGCGGCCTCAGCTGGTGTTCGTCACGAGAGTGAAAGCAGGGCCACGTGCTGACCGTCGACTTCTCCCGGTTCCCGCTCGCGCCGGGCGACCGCGTCCTGGACCTCGGCTGCGGGGCCGGCCGGCACGCCTTCGAGTGCTACCGGCGCGGCGCGCAGGTGGTGGCCCTCGACCAGAACGGCGAGGAGATCCGCGAGGTCGCCAAGTGGTTCGCGGCGATGAAGGAGGCCGGCGAGGCCCCGGCCGGCGCGACCGCCACCGCCATGGAAGGCGACGCCCTCGCGCTGCCCTTCCCCGACGAGTCCTTCGACGTCGTCATCATCTCCGAGGTGATGGAGCACATCCCCGACGACAAAGGCGTGCTCGCCGAGATGGTGCGGGTGCTCAAGCCCGGCGGCCGGATCGCCGTCACCGTGCCCCGCTACGGCCCCGAAAAGGTCTGCTGGGCGCTCTCCGACGCCTACCACGAGGTCGAGGGCGGCCACATCCGCATCTACAAGGCCGACGAGCTGGTCGGGAAGATCAGGGAAGCCGGTCTGCGGCCCTACGGCAGCCACCACGCGCACGCGCTGCACTCCCCGTACTGGTGGCTGAAGTGCGCGTTCGGCGTCGACAACGACAAGGCGCTGCCGGTGCGGGCGTACCACAAGCTGCTGGTCTGGGACATCATGAAGAAGCCGCTGGCCACGCGGGTCGCCGAACAGGCGCTGAACCCGGTCATGGGCAAGAGCTTCGTCGTCTACGCCACCAAGCCGCACCTGCCCGCGGTGTCCGACGAGGCCGGGGCGGCCGCCAAGTGACCACGCCCCGGACAGAACACCTCGTCCTGCCCGGGGTCCTCACCGCCGAGCAGGCCGCCGCGACCGTCCGCGGCATCCTCGCCGTGCAGCGGGAGGACGGCGCGATCCCGTGGTTCCGGGGCCACCACCTCGACCCCTGGGACCACACCGAGGCCGCGATGGCGCTGGACGCGGCCGGGGAGCACGCGGCCGCCGAGCGGGCGTACCGCTGGCTGGCCCGGCACCAGAACGAGGACGGCTCCTGGTACGCCGCCTACGCCGACGGCGCGCACGACGACGTCACCGACCGCGCCCGCGAGTCCAACTTCGTCGCGTACATCGCGGTGGGCGTCTGGCACCACTACCTGTCCACCGGCGACGACACCTTCCTGGACCGGATGTGGCCCGCCGTCTACGCGGCCGTCGAGTGGGTGCTGCGACTGCAGCAGCCGGGCGGCGAGATCGGCTGGCGCCGCGAGGACGACGGCACCCCCGCCGACGAGGCGCTGCTGACGGGGAGTTCGTCCGTCCACCATGCGCTGCGCTGCGCGCTCGCCATCGCCGAGCAGCGGGAGGAGCCGCAGCCGGACTGGGAGTTGGCGGTGGGCGCGCTGCGGCACGCGATACGGCGGCACCCGGAGCGGTTCCTGGACAAGGACCGTTACTCGATGGACTGGTACTACCCGGTCCTCGGCGGTGCGTTGACGGGTGCGGAGGCGGGCGCGCGGATCGAGAAGGACTGGGACCGGTTCGTCGTGCCCGGTTTCGGGGTGCGGTGTGTCGTACCCAACCCGTGGGTGACGGGCGGCGAGTCGGCCGAGCTGGCGCTGGCGCTGTGGGCGGTGGGGGAGTCCGACCGGGCGCTGGAGATCCTCCAGTCCATCCAGCATCTGCGGGACGCCGAGTCGGGGCTGTACTGGACCGGGTACGTCTTCGAGGACGACGCGGTGTGGCCACGGGAGCTGACGACGTGGACGGCGGGGTCGTTGCTGCTCGCCGTCGCGGCGCTCGGGGGGCATGATGCCACCTGTGCCGTCTTCGGGGGCGGCGAGCTTCCTGCCGGGCTCGAGGTGGACTGCTGCGCCTAGCGGGGCGCGGGGAGCTGTGCTACGGCGGGTGCGGCGCCGTCGGGACTGGTCGCGCGGTTCCCCGCGCCCCTACGGGACGCGTCCTCAGTGCCGGTGCATCCGGTTGGCGATCGCGTGGCCCACGAACAGGTAGACCACCGCGGCCAAGCCGTAACCGGCGACCACTCGTGCCCATGCCGCGTCGAAGGTGAACAGGTCGTGCGACCAGCCGGCCAGCCAGTTGGCCGCGTCGTGGACGAACTGGACCAGGCTGTTGGCCCGGTTCGCGTCCAGCAGGTACATCAGGATCCAGAGGCCCAGGATGAGGGCCATGATGTCGGCGACGACCGCGACGACCGTGCCGGCCTGATTGGCACCGCGATATGCAGGAGACATACGGTCCGGGTTGCCGCTGAACGGTCCTTGAAACCTGTACGGTGCGCCCCCGAGTGGCGAGGTGCGGCCATTTGGGTGAGGCTGCCGGAGGAAGCATCCGCTCGGGGAGGACACCGAGACACACGGGAGGATCCCGTGCCCGTACCGATACGGCGCCTCGTCGTCACGCTCACCCTCTGCTGTGCCCTGGTCGCCGGTGTCACCGCCTGCGCCGACAGCACCCGGAGCAAGTCCGTCGACACCGGCGTGGTGGCGGCCCCGGTGGCCGACACGCCCAGTCCGAGCACGTCCGCAGAGAAGCAGAAGTTCGCCAAGACCCGGTTCGTCGCCAACGCGGGTCTCGCCGCAGGCGCGACCTACCAGTGGATCGTGAAACCGTGGAAGGCCGGAAAGTTCAAGAAGGGCGCCCACCACCGCACCTACACCCTGGTCAAGGCCGGCCTGGCCGGCACCTTCGCCTACAACCGGCTGAAGGCCGCCCAGCGCAACGCCCAGGGCGACCCGCTGCTCTCCAAGGCCCTCGCCCCGCTCACCGCGGCGATCGACGGGCTGAAGGACCTGCCGTCCAAGCTCCGCAAGGGCGACGCGAACGCGGCGAGTTCGTTCCAGGACGTCATCAACAACGTGAAGGACGCGGGCAAGAGCGCCGGCGCCCCGGTCACCGACCGGGTGCCCAAGGCGTCCCAGCTCACCCACTGACGGTCGCGGCCGCCGCAGGCCCTAGGAGTTGAGCTCGGCCAGCACCCGCAGGGTGTGCGGGTCGGGGGACACGGCCAGCAGGTCGGTCACCGGCCCCTTGCGCCACAACTCCAGCCGCTCGGCGATGCGTTCGCGGGGGCCGACCAGGGAGATCTCGTCGGCGAACGCGTCCGGCACCGCCAGCACCGCCTCTTCGTGCCGCCCGGACAGGAACAGCTCCTGGATCCGCCGGGCCTCCTCCTCGTACCCCATGCGGGCCATGAGGTCGGCGTGGAAGTTGCGGGCGGCGTGGCCCATGCCGCCGATGTAGAAGCCGAGCATGGCCTTGACGGGGAGGAGTCCCGCCGCCACGTCCTCGCAGACCCTGACCTGGGCCATGGGGGCGACCAGGAAGCCCTCCGGAAGGCCGGCGACCGCCGGGCCGTACACCTCGGGGCGGCTCGGCGCCCAGTACAGCGGCAGCCAGCCGTCGGCGATCCGGGCCGTCTGGGCGACGTTCCTCGGCCCCTCGGCGCCGAGCAGGACCGGCAGCCCGGCCCGGAGCGGGTGGGTGATCGGCTTCAGCGGCTTGCCGAGACCGGTGGCGTCCGGCCCCCGGTAGGGGAGCGGGTGGAAGCGCCCGTCCACCGTCACCGGCCCCTCCCGGCGCAGCACCTGGCGGACGACGTCCACGTACTCCCGGGTCGCGGTCAGCGGCGACTTCGGGAACGGGCGGCCGTACCAGCCCTCGACGACCTGCGGCCCGGACAGCCCGAGCCCGAGCAGCATCCGGCCGCCGGACAGATGGTCCAGGGTCAGCGCGTGCATCGCGGTGGTGGCCGGCGACCGGGCCGCCATCTGGGCAACGGCCGTCCCCAGCTTGATCGTCGAGGTCTGCGCGGCGATCCAGGTGAGCGGGGTGAAGGCGTCCGAGCCCCAGGACTCCGCCGTCCACACCGAGTCGTACCCGAGCCGCTCCGCCTCCCGCGCCAGCGGCACATGGTCGGGGGAGGGCCCGCGCCCCCAGTAACCGAGTGCCAACCCGAGCCGCATGACCGCCTCCTGACATCACGTCAGACAACTGCCGGGCGACTGTACGACAACGGCCCCTCACCCGGAAGGGCAAGGGGCCGCAGGTGCGGGGCCGTTCAGCCGCGCTGAATTCCGGAGGTGTCCTGGAGCACGCCGCGGCGGCCGTCCTGGGTCTGCGCGACCAGCGCGGCACCCCGCTGCTCCACCGCCAAGTACCAGGTGCCGGGGGCGAGTTCAGCGATCGGCGCGGTCGAGCCGTCCTCCGCGAACAGCGGCCGGGACACCGGCACGGCGAACCAGAACGGCGAGAAGTCGGGGGCCGGCGGCTGCTGCGCGGCGGCCGGGGGCTGCTGCTGGCCGTAGGGCTGGCCGGGCTGCGGCTGCGCGCCGTAGGGCTGGCCGGGCTGCGGGGCGCCGGCACCCGGGTAGCCGTAACCGCCGGGGGGCTGGGCGCCGTAGGGCTGCGGGGCCTGCGGCTTGGGGGCCGGGATCAGGGCCGCCTGGAGCGCCGGGACCAGCGGGGTGGCGATCGCGGCCGCGGCCAGGACCAGCGCCGCGATCAGGCCGAGGATCAGACCGGAACCCGCGCCGACGTCGGCGCCGCCCAGCTGGTCGGAGAACGCGCCCAGCGGGTCGATGGTCGACCAGAACGCGGTCCACAGGGAGAACACCGTGAGGCCGACGCCGATCTGGCCCAGGTCGAGCCCGGCGAACTTGAACGGCTGCGGCAGTGCGCGGGCGAGGACGATCAGGACCGCGCCGGCGACGCCGCCGACGTACATGCTCATCACGAGGCCGAGGTTGTCCCAGGCGTTCGGGCCGGACTTGTCGAACGTGTCGAGGAACGACGCGATGAACAGCAACACCGCTGCTCCGATCACCGCACCGTCGCCTCTAGTGAGGGAGCGGATATTCACTTCAGGTCCTTCGTGGGTCGTCTCGTCGGCGGAGGAGGCGTCGCGGGAAAGTGCCCCTCGTCCCAGGAATCGATCGTAGGAATCGTAGGAGGGACACTATCGTCCGAACGATCAGGGTGTCCGCCCGGAGGGGCCTGCCGATGCCTACCCGCGCAGGAAACTCACGATTCCCTCAGACATGCCCTGTGCCGCCTTCTGCCGCCAGGCCCCGCTGGTCAGCAGTGCCGCGTCCTTGCTATCGCGCATGTTGCCGCACTCGATGAACACCTTGGGAACCGTTGACAGATTGAGACCGCCGAGATCCTTGCGTACGTCGAGGCCGGTGCCGCCTCCGACGTAGTTGGACGGCGCGCTGCCCGTGACCTTCGCGAAGTCGCTCTCGATGTGCTCGCCGAGGGTGCGGGACGAGTCGACGATCGGGCGGGTGTCGGCGGCGCCGGAGTGCACGGAGGCCGGGAGGATGACGTGGAAGCCGCGGTCGCCCTCGGGTGCTCCGTCGGCGTGGATGGAGATGGCCGCGTCGGCGTGCGCGGCGTTGCCGATCTCCGCCCGCTTGGTCACGCACGGGCCCCAGGCCGGCTGGTCCCCGTCATGGGTCAGCTTCACCGTGGCGCCCTGCCGCTCCAGCAGGGTGCGCAGCCGGTGCGCGACGTCGAGGGCGAAGCGGGCCTCGCTGTACCCGTCGTTGGTGGACGTGCCCGTCGTGTCGCACTCCTTCCAGTTCGTCCCGATGTCCACCTGCTGGTTGATCTCGGACGTGTGCTGGAAGTTCCCCGGGTTGTGCCCCGGGTCGATGACGACGACCTTGCCCTGCAGCGGGCGGGCCGCGCTCGGGCTCGGGCTCGCGCCGGGCACCTTGGCGTCGTCGCCGGCCGTCGGGGCCGCCGACTTGGGCGCCGCCGCGCCCGCCTGCCCGCCACCGCTCCCGCCGGAGCCGCCGGGCTTGCCCACCCCCTCGTACACCACCCAGCCGAGCAGTGCACCGGGCACCAGCGCGGCGAGACCGACGGCGAGCGGCGCCCGCCGGAACCGGCGCTGCTGCGGGGGATCGAATTCCGGGCCCGTGTACGACACGTCTGTGACTCTAACCGCGTCCTCAGATCCCCGCCCTCGTTCGCCGCAGGACGCGCAGCGAGTCGTGGGCCGAGACCTCCGTGAAGGCGCCCGACTCCAGGGCCCGGAGGTAGACGCGGTAAGGGGCCTGGCCGGTGAACTCGTCCTCCGGGTCCGGGAAGACGTCGTGGATCAGAAGGAGCCCGCCTTGGGCCACATGGGGGGCCCAGCCCTCGTAGTCGGCGGTGGCGTGCTCGTCGGTGTGGCCGCCGTCGATGAAGACGAAGCCGAGCGGGGAGTTCCAGAACGCGGCGACCTGCGGGGACCGGCCGACCACGGCGACGACGTGGTCCTCCAGGCCGGCCCGGTGCAGGGTGCGCCGGAAGGCGGGCAGCGTGTCCATCAGCCCGAGCTCCGGGTCGACCGTCTCCGGGTCGTGGTAGTCCCAGCCCGGCTGCTGTTCCTCGCTGCCCCGGTGGTGGTCGACGGTGACCGCGGTGACCCCGGCCGCGCGGGCCGCGTCGGCGAGCAGGATCGTCGAGCGCCCGCAGTACGTGCCGACCTCCAGCAGCGGCAGGCCGAGCCGCCCCGCCTCGACGGCGGCCGCGTACAGCGCGAGTCCCTCGCCTGTGGGCATGAACCCCTTCGCCGCCTCGAACGCGGCCAGGATCTCGGGCTTGGGGGCTGCCGCGGTCATGGGCGTCCTCTCCGTCATTCACTCGTACGACTGTCCGGGCGTCCATGCTGCCGCACCCGCTCCGCCGGCCCGTCGACAGGGGGTGGCCGCCGGCCGGGCCGGCCGCGGGGGCTGGCCCTCAAGCGCACTCCAACTCCTACACTGACGCCGCCAACCCGCCCCACCTGCGACGGAGTTCCGACATGCGCTATCGCGTCCTCGGCAAGACCGGCATCGAGGTCAGCACCCACTGTCTCGGCACGATGATGTTCGGGAGCGTCGGCAACCCCGACCACGAGGACGGCGCGCGCGTCATCAACGCGGCGCTCGACGCGGGCATCAACTTCGTCGACACCGCCGACATGTACTCGGCCGGTGAGTGCGAGGAGATCGTCGGCAAGGCGCTCAAGGGCAGGCGCGACGACGTGGTGCTCGCCACGAAGGTGCACTTTCCGCTGGAGGGCCCGCTGGGGGAGGGCCGCAACCGCAGCGGCAACTCGCGGCGCTGGATCGTCCGGGCCGTCGAGGACAGCCTGCGGCGGCTGGACACCGACTGGATCGACCTCTACCAGGTGCACCGGCCCGACCACACCACCGACATCGAGGAGACCCTGTCCGTCCTCGGGGAACTGGTGACGGCGGGCAAGATCCGGGCGTTCGGCTGCTCCACGTTCCCCGCCGAGGACCTCGTCGAGGCGCACCACGTGGCGGAGCGGCGCGGGCTGATGCGGATGCGCACCGAGCAGCCGCCGTACTCGCTGCTCGCCCGCGGCATCGAGCGGGCCGTGCTCCCCACCGCGCAGCGCCTGGGCATGGGCGTGCTGACCTGGTCGCCGCTCGCCTCCGGGTTCCTCTCCGGCACCCACCGCGAGGGCCGGCCGGCCGACCTCACCACCGGGCGGGCCAGGCTCACCCCGCAGCGCTTCGACCCCGCCGCCCCCGGCAACGCCGCGAAGTACGCGGCCGTCGAGCGGTTCGTCGCCCTCGCCGAGGAGGTCGGCTGCACCCTGCCGGAGCTGGCGGTCGCCTTTCCGCTGGTGCACCCGGCGGTGACGTCGGTGATCATCGGCCCGCGCACCATGGACCAGCTCACCGCACTGCTCAAGGGGGCCGAACTGCTCCTCGACGACGCGGTACTCGACCGCATCGACGAGATCGTGCCCCCCGGCACCGACCTCTACCGCGCCGACGGCGTCTGGCAGCCCCCGTCCCTCACCGACAGGACCGCCCGCAGACGCCCGACGGGCGAGCGCGCGGCCGCAGGCTGACAAGCGCCCCCCAAGGGACGCGGGAAACTGCGCGCCCAGCCACGACGGCGCGACAAGACGGCGGACGGCGCAGTGGGGCTGGGCAGCAGGCGGGTGCGGCCCCGTCGTCTTCGCGGCTGGGGGCTGACGCGGGGTCCGGCAGCGCCCCGAAGGGGGCGCGGGGAACTGCGCGCCCAGCCACGACGGTGCGGCAAGACGGTGGACGGCGCAGTGGGGCTGGGCAGCAGGCGGGTGCGGCCCCGTCGTCTTCGCGGCCGGGGGCTGACGCGGGGTCCGGCGGCGCCCCGAAGGGGGCGCGGGGAACTGCGCGCCCAGCCACGACGGCGCCGCGGACGGAAGACGGCGCAGTAGGGCACGCGGGCTGGGCAGCAGGCGGGTGCGGCCCCGTCGTCTTCGCGGCCGGGGGCTGACGCGGGGTCCGGCAGCGCCCCGAAGGGGGCGCGGGGAACTGCGCGCCCAGCCACGACGGCGCCGCGGGCGGAAGACGGCGCAGTGGGGCACGCGGGCTCGGCAGCAGGCGGGGGCGGCCCCGTCGTCTTCGCGGCCGCGTGCCGGCGAGCGCCCCCCAAAGGGACGCGGGGAACTGCGCGCCCAGCCACGACGGCGCGGCAAGACGGCGGACGGCGCAGTAGGGCACGCGGGCTCCGCGGCAGGCGGCGGGGCGGTCACGTCGTACTCGGCCGCCCCCACGGAGTGCTACACGCTGACCGTCTCCCCGGGCAGCGCCAGGTCCAGGTCGACCGCGCCGGCGGCGCCGGTGTGGATCGCCGACGAGGCGAGGGGGCCGTGGCCGGCCGCCTTCGCCGCCAGTACGTACGCCCCCTCGGCCGGCACCGCGAGCGCGTACGTGCCGTCCTCGGCGGACAGCGTCGCCCCCGCCTGCCGCCCGCGCCGGTCGATCAGGGTCACCTTCGCACGGGCCACCGGCACGCCCGCGGCGTCCAGGACGCGCCCGCGGAAACCGCGCAGCATCTCCTCGGCGCCCGCGAGCACCGCCTCCTCCTCGCTGCTCGCCCGCAGCTGGGTGTGCTGGGCGACCTCCGCCGGCCGGCCCCGCTTGGGCAGCAGCAGGGCGAGCACCAGACCCACCGCGACCGCTCCGGTGGCGATCAGGAACGAGACCCGGAAGCCGTGCATGGTCGGGACGGCGACGCCGCCCACGTGGTTCGCCGTGTTGGCCAGCACCATGCCGATGACGGCGCTGGACACGGACGTGCCGATGGACCGCATCAGCGTGTTGAGGCCGTTCGCCGCGCCCGTCTCGGACGCCGGGACCGCGCCGACGATGAGCGCCGGGAGGGAGGAGTACGCGAGGCCGATGCCGGCGCCGAGGACGACCGCGATGACCAGGCTCTGCCAGGCCGCGCTCATCAGGCCGAGGCCGCCGCCGTAGCCGATGCCGATGATCACCATGCCGAGGATCAGGGTGGTCCTGGGGCCGTACTTGGCGGACAGGCGGGCGTAGACGGGGGCGGTGAACATCATCGTCAGGCCCAGCGGGGCGACCAGCAGACCGGCGCTGACCATCGACTGGCCGAGGCCGTAGCCGGTGGCCTTCGGGAGCTGGAGCAGCTGGGGCAGGACCAGCGAGACGACGTAGAAGCTGACGCCGACCATGATCGAGGCGAGGTTGGTGAAGAGCACCGCGGGCCGCGCCGTGGTGCGCAGGTCGACCAGCGGGGCCGAGTGGCGCAGTTCGAAGACGCCCCACAGCAGAAGGACGGCCACCGAGGCGGCGAACAGGCCCAGCGTGGTACCGGACGACCAGCCCCAGTCACTGCCCTTGGTGATGGGCAGCAGGAGCAGCACCAGACCGGCCGACAGGCCGATCGCGCCGGGTACGTCGAAGGAGCCCTTCGCCCGCATCGGGGACTCGGGTACGACGAGGAGGGTCAGGGCTATGGAGAGTACGCCGAGGCCGGCGGCGCCGTAGAACAGGGCGTGCCAGTCCATGTGCTGCGCGACCAGCGCCGCGGCGGGCAGCGCGAGGCCCCCGCCGACGCCGATCGAGGAGCTCATCAGGGCCATCGCCGAGCCGAGCTTCTCGCGCGGCAGCATGTCGCGCATCAGGCCGATGCCCAGCGGGATCGCGCCCATGGCGAAGCCCTGGAGGGTCCGGCCCGCGATCATCGTCAGCAGGTTGCTGGTGAGGGCGCTGATCAGCGCGCCGACCACCATCACGGCGAGGCTCAGGACCAGCATCCGCCGCTTGCCGTAGAGGTCGCCGAGACGTCCCATGATCGGGGTGGCCACGGCGCCCGACAGCAGCGTCGACGTCAGGACCCAGGTGGCGTTGCTGGGTTCCGTGCCCAGCAGTTGCGGGAGGTCCTTGATGACCGGAACGAGCAGGGTCTGCATCACCGCGACCACGATGCCCGCGAAGGCGAGGACCGGGACCACGGCCCCGCTCGCGCCCCGGGCGGGCTGGTCGGTCGTCGTGTGCGTCATTGAGTGTGGCCTCCGGGCCGAGAGAGTGACGGGAAGTACGGCATGCGTGCGGAATAAGTGCTCGGTAAACCTCGTATGCACAGGCAACTATTCCGTTGCTTCGAGCTGCTAACGAATCCTTGACCGTCCCATGGGTTTCTGACCCGGTGTCAGGGTCTGGCCTGTTGGTGGAACGTGTTCTAATCTCACGCGTCATGGCTGCTGTGAAGGCGTACCTCGCTGGCGTCGGGATGACCAAGTTCGAGAAGCCCGAGAGCCGTGACTGGCAGTACTGGGACATGGTCCGGGAGGCCGGCGGCTCCGCGCTCGCCGACGCCGGGATCTCCTACCCGGATGTGGAACAGGTTTCTGTCGGCTACTGCTTCCAGCCCTCGACCGCCGGCCAGCGCGCCGCCTACGAGCTGGGTCTCACCGGCGTCCCCGTCTACAACGTCAACAACAACTGCGCCACCGGCGCCACCGCCCTGATGCTCGCCCGCCGGCTGGTCGAGGGCGGCGCGGCCGACTGCGTCCTGGCCCTCGGCTTCGAGAAGATGAAGAAGGGCGCGCTGGGCGGCGGCGCCGACGGCGGCGACTTCAGGACCTCCCCGGTCGCCCGGCACTACGGCGTCATGGCCGCCCGGCACGGCTTCGAGGCGACCCCGCCCACCGCGCAGATCTTCGGTGACGCGGCCCGCGAGCACATGGAGCGCCACGGCACGACCGAGGCCCAGCTCGCCGCCGTGGCCGCCAAGAACCACCGGCACTCGGCCCTCAACCCGTACGCGCAGTTCCAGGACGTGTACGAGATCGACGACATCCTCGCCGCCCGCACCGTCCACCGCCCGCTCACCAGACTCCAGTGCTCGCCCACCTCCGACGGCGCGGCGGCGGCCGTGGTCGTCTCCGCACGGTTCGCGGAACGGCGCGGCCTCACCGGTCTCGTCGAGATCGTCGCGCAGGCGATGACGACCGACACCGAGGAGTCCTTCGCGTCGGGCTCGTGCATCGACGTCGTCGGGCAGCCCATGTCCCGGGCCGCGGCCCGGCAGGTGTACGACAGCTCAGGCCTCGGCATCGAGGACGTCGACGTGATCGAACTCCACGACTGCTTCTCCGTCAACGAGCTGCTGACCTACGAGGCGCTCGGCATGTGCGCCGTCGGCGAGTCGGGCAAGCTCGTCGAGTCCGGCGCGACCACCTACGGCGGCCGGTGGGTGGTGAACCCCTCCGGCGGGCTCATCTCCAAGGGGCATCCCCTGGGCGCGACCGGCCTCGCGCAGACCGCCGAGCTGGTCTGGCAGTTGCGCGGCACGGCAGGCGACCGGCAGGTGCCCGGGGCCCGCGTGGGGCTCGCCCACAACATCGGGCTGGGCGGGGCGGCGGTGGTGACGCTGCTGCGGCGGAGCGCTTAGGGCGTACGACGGAGGCCACGTGGGCCGAAAAGCCGATGCAAGGACCGTAACCGGCTTGAGAGCATGACATCCATGCTCGAAGCCGCGGACACCGCACACATATCCCGCCGCACCGCACCCCCCACCTGGCTGGTGGTGTCGCTGGCGTGCGCCGGGCAGTTCCTCGTCGTGCTCGACGTGTCCGTGGTGAACGTGGCGCTGCCGTCGATGCGTACCGACCTGGGACTGAGCGCGTCGGGCCTGCAGTGGGTGGTCAACGCGTACGCCATCGCCTTCGCCGGGTTCATGCTGCTCGGCGGCCGGGCCGGCGACCTGTACGGCCGCAAGCGGATGTTCCTGGTCGGGCTCGGCCTGTTCACGCTGGCCTCGCTCGGCGGCGGGCTCGCCCAGGACGGCTGGCAGCTGCTGCTCGCCCGCGCCGTGCAGGGGCTGGGCGCCGCGGTCCTCGCCCCCTCGACGCTGACCCTGCTGACGGCCGCGGTGCCGGAGGGGCCGGGCCGGGCGCGGGCGATCGCCACCTGGACGGCGGTGGGTGCGGGAGGCGGCGCGGCCGGCGGACTGGTCGGCGGGGTGCTGGTGGACGTGCTGTCCTGGCGCTGGGTACTGCTGATCAACGTGCCGGTGGGCGCGCTGGTCCTCGCCGGGTCCGTGCTGTGGCTGACGGAGAGCAGGGCCGGCGACGGACGGCGCCTCGACCTGCCCGGCGCCCTGCTGGTGACGGCGGGCCTCGGGACCCTGGCGTACGGCATCTCGCAGACCGAGGCCGAGGGCTGGACGGCGTCCGCCACCCTGCTCCCGCTCGCCGCCGGGCTCGCCCTGCTCGGACTGTTCCTGGCCGTCGAGGCGCGTACGGCGGCCCCGCTGATGCCCCTCGGACTGCTCGGCCGGCGGCCGGTGGCGTCGGCCAACGCGGCCATGCTGATCTCCGGTTCGGCGATGTTCTGCATGTGGTACTTCATGACGCTCTACGCCCAGAACGTCCTCGGCTACACCCCGCTGGAGGCCGGTCTCGCCCTGGTGCCCAGCTCCGTCGCGGTGCTCGTCGGCTCCAAGACGGCGCCCCGGCTGATGCGGCGGGCGGGGACGCGGACGGTGGCGGTGTCCGGCACGCTGGTCGCGGCGACCGGGTTCGCCTGGCAGTCGACGATGGGCCCGCACGGCGCCTATGCGACGGCCATCATGTTCCCCGGCATCCTGATGATGCTCGGCGCGGGCCTGGCCGCGACCCCGCTGGCCGCGCTGGCCACGTCCGGGGCGGCGCCGGCGGAGGCCGGACTGCTCTCCGGGCTCGTCAACACCTCGCGCACGATGGGCGGTTCGCTGGGGCTCGCCGTGATGTCGACGATCGCGGCGGCCCGGACGGGCGAGGACGGCGGGCCGGCCGCCCTCACGGACGGGTACGCGGCCGCCTTCCGCACCAGCACGGGGCTGCTGCTGGCCGGGGCGGTGCTGATGCTGCTGTGGCTGCCGCGGCGGAACGTCACCGCGAAGCGGAACGTCTCCGCGAGCTAGGCCGGAAACGTCCGGGACGGCAGGCAACGGGGCAGCCGCACCCGCGGCTCACAGCCACCCCTGCTGCCGGGCCTCGCGTACCGCCTCCGCGCGGTTGCGGGTGCCGGTCTTGCCGATCGCGGCGGAGAGGTAGTTGCGGACCGTCGACTCCGACAGATGGAGCTTCGCCGCGATGTCGGCGACGGTCGCGCCGTCCACCGACGCCTTCAGCACGTCGCACTCGCGGGCGGTGAGCGGGTTCGGCCCGGCGCTGAGCGCGGCGGTGGCGAGCGCCGGGTCGACCACGGTCTCCCCGGTGAGCACCCGCCGGATCGCCCGGGCCAGTTCCTCCACCGGCCCGTCCTTGACGAGGAACCCGGCTGCCCCGGCCTCCATCGCCCGGCGCAGATAGCCGGGCCGGCCGAAGGTGGTCAGGATCAGCACCCGGCAGTCCGGCGCCTGCTCACGCAGCTCCGCCGCCGCGTCCAGGCCGCTCATGCCCGGCAGTTCGATGTCGAGGAGGGCCACGTCCGGCCGGTGGGCCTGCGCGGCGTCCACGATCGCGTCGCCCGTCCCGACCTGGGCGACGACCTCGATGTCCGGCTCCATCCCGAGCAGTAAGGCCAGAGCCCCGCGCATCATCCCCTGGTCCTCGGCGAGCAGCACCCTGATGGACTTCGCCGGCCGGTGGTCCCGGGGCATCTCGTTCGCAGGCTCGTACACAGCCCAAGCGTAGCCTCGCGCCCGGCAATTAAAGAACAGTCATTTTTCCGCGCCGCAGGGCTTGACGCCGATTGACCGTGCTCAAACAATCGCCTCTGCAATTCCCTGAATGGCCGGCGAATGGTCGGTATTTCGACAACTGAATAAGTTCGGTATTTCGATCGAACGGCGTTCGGTATACCGGACGCCGCGAACCCGCACCGCCCTACGAGGAACCAGGAAGAGGTGCACCGTGTTCTCAGTGCCTGTGCGAGCCCTGCGCTCCCGCCCGCCGCGCGTCCGGAGAGCCGTGCTGTCCGTGCTCGCCGCGTTCGTGACCGTCGCCGCGCTCGTCGTCGGGGCCGGCGCCCCCGAGGCGTCAGCCGCCAGTTCGCTGCCGTGTGACGTCTACGCCGCCGCCGGCACCCCGTGCGTCGCCGCACACAGCGTGGTCCGGGCGCTGTACTCGTCGTACGGCGGCTCCCTCTATCAGGTGCGGCGCGCCTCGGACGGCGCCACGGCCGACGTAGGGCTGCTGGCCACCGGCGGCTACGCCGACGCGGCCGCGCAGAACACCTTCTGCGCCGGTACGACCTGCATCATCACCAAGATCTACGACCAGTCCGGCAGGCACAACGACCTCACCGTCGAGGGCGCCGGCGGGGCCGGCGCGGCCGATGTCGGGGCGCCCGCGGACGCGCTGCCGGTGACCGTGGGCGGGCACCAGGTGTACGGCCTGGAGATCTCGGCCGGCATGGGCTACCGGGACAACTCCACCTCGGGAGTCGCCACCAACGGTGCCGCCGAGGGGATGTACATGGTCACCTCCGGCACCCATGTCAACGGCAGCTGCTGCTTCGACTACGGCAACGCCGAGACCAACAACAAGGACACCGGCAACGGCCACATGGACGCCATCAACTTCGGCACCGAGTGCTGGTTCTCGCCCTGCTACGGCTCCGGCCCCTGGGTCCAGGCGGACCTGGAGAACGGGCTGTTCCAGTCCAACCTCGGCTACAGCACCAACTCGTCCAACACGGGCACCGGCGCGATACCGTTCGTCACCGCGTTGCTGAAGAACAACGGGCAGAACCATTTCGCACTGAAATGGGGAAACGCGCAATCGGGCGGTCTCACCACCACCTATTCCGGCGGTGAGCCCAGCACCAGCAGCGGTTACTCGCCGATGCACCAGGAGGGCGCGATCGTCCTCGGCACCGGCGGCGACAACAGCAACGGCTCCATCGGCTCGTTCTTCGAGGGCGTGATGACCTCCGGCATCCCGGCCGACGCCGCCGACGACGCCGTCCAGTCCAACATCGTCTCCGTCGGCTACGGCGGCGCGACCGGCTCCACCGGCACGCTCGGCTCCGCCTCGGAGATATCCCTGAAGGCCACCACCTCCTGCTGCACCACCGACTACGTCCGCCACCAGAACGACGCCGGCGTGCTGTCGGCCATCACCTCCAGCAGCTCCGCCCTGGACAAGAACGACGCCACCTGGATCGTCCGCCCCGGCCTCGCCGACGGCTCCTGCGTCTCCTTCGAGTCCCGGAACTACCCCGGCGACTACCTGCGCCACTACAACTACAAGATCTACCGGCAGCCCATGGACGGCACCACGACGTTTCGGCGGGACGCGACCTTCTGTCCCACGACCGGGAAGAGCGGCACGGGCACGTCCTTCGCCTCGTACAACTATCCGACGAAATACCTGCGCCACTACGACTACAACCTCTACATAGCGAGCGACGGCGGCTCCAACGCCTGGGACGGCGCCACGTCCTGGACCGACGACGTCAGCTGGGCCGTCAGCTCGCCCTGGGCGCCGTAGCGGCCGCCGGGGCCGGCAGTTCCAGCGCCTCGGTGGGAAGTTCCGCGGTGACCGTGAAGCCGCCGCGCGGCGCCGGGCCGGCCGTGAGTGAGCCCCCCGCCGCCGCGAGGCGCTCGGTCAGTCCCTGCAGGCCGGTGCCGCCGATGCCCTCCCGGCAGGGCTCGGCGGCCACCGTGCCCGAGCCGTTGTCGGCGACCGTCAGCCGGGCCCGCCCGGCGGCGCTGTCGACGGCGATCTCGCAGCGCGTGGCGTCGCTGTGCCGGACCACGTTGGTGACCGCCTCGCGCACCACCCAGCCGAGCAGCGTCTCGGTCTGCGGGACGAGCGGCGCCCCCGACTGCCGGACCACCGGCTCGACGCCGGCCGCCGTCAGGGCCGACCGGGCCCGGACGAGATCGGCGGCCAGGCTGCCCTCCCGGTAGCCGGTCACCGCCTCGCGGATCTCGGTCAGCGCCTGCCGGCCGACCGACTCGATGTCGGAGATCTGTGTCAGCGCCGCGTCCAGGTCCCGGGGCGCGACCCGCCGGGCCGCCTCCGACTTCACGACGATCACGGAGAGGGTGTGGCCGAGCAGGTCGTGCAGATCCCGCGAGAAGCGCAGCCGCTCCTTCTCCACCGCCCGCCTGGCCAGCTCCTCGCGGGCCGCGCGCAGCTCCCGCACGGCCTCGCTGAGGGAGAGGATCGCGGCGGTGATCATCGTCGACAGGAAGGTGCCGTAGGCGATGGTGATGGCGTCGGAGCCGTCCCGGTACCAGGAGACCGCGCCCGCGAAGCAGGCCAGCAGGATGCCGGTACGGCCCAGCCAGGGCCCGCGCAGCGCCGCGCCCGTGGCCAGTCCGAGCAGCGGGAAGAACATCAGCCAGCTGCCGCCGTAACCGAGGGCCAGCCCGGTGGTCAGCAGGCCCATCAGCAGCAGGGCGACCCGGGTGGAGGTAGCCTCCCGGGCCTCTTTGTGGAAGGAGCGGAAGGCCACGTAGATGTAGAGGGAGTTGAACGCGAGCAGGCCGATCGCGCCGATCCACGGGTCGGCCGTCTTGCCCTGGAGCAGGTTGGAGAGCGAGCCCAGCCCCATCAGCAGCCACGGGAGCAGGGCGAACCCGGAGGGCGGAGGCCCCGCGTGGTCGGGTACCTCACCGTTCTTCCGGGCGGCCTTCTGCTGCTCCCTGAAGCGGGCCGTCTCCTCACGCCACTGGGCGCGCGCCGTCCGGAGGTCGTCCGCCTGACACTTCACCTGCTGCCACCACGCCATGTCACTCTTCCCCCGATCGGTGTGGATCCGTAACCATTCGTTATGTTCTGTTCCGTCCGGCCGTACTGTCCGGTGCTACGACCCTACGGAAGGCGGCGCCGGTTCGGCAGAGGCGGATGTACGGCCGCGGGCAGGACAAATGTCATGGTCCGGCGCCGCTGTATCTGACGTGACGTCAGGAGCCTTCACAAGTGCGGAGGGCTGGGCTATACAAGGTGCGCTGGAATGGAACGCGTTCTAGATCTGCACCCGTGGACGACCTCGGTGCGGCCGACGGTGCGGACGGCCGTGCCGGGGTCTTGAGACACCTCAGGAGCCGTATGCCCATCGACGCCGCCAAGGCCCTCGCCGCCGAACCCAGGTCCGGGGAGATCCGCTGGGAGCGCCGGGACGTCCAGCTCTACCACCTCGGCATCGGCGCGGGCCGCCCCGCCACCGATCCCGACGAACTGCGCTACACCCTGGAGACCCGGCTGCACGTCCTGCCCAGCTTCGCCACCGTCGCGGGCGCCGGCTCACCCGGGGTGATCGGCGGACTGTCCATGCCCGGCATCGACGTCGACCTCGCCAAGGTGCTGCACGGCGGCCAGTCCCTCACCCTGTACCGCCCGATCCCGGCCGCGGGCACCGCCACCGCCACGAGCCGCATCGCCGCGGTGTACGACAAGGGCAAGGCGGCCGTCCTGGTGATGCGCACCGACGTCGCGGACGCCGACGGCCCGCTGTGGACCAACGACGCCCAGATCTTCGTACGGGGGGAGGGCGGCTGGGGCGGCGACCGCGGACCCTCGACCCGGCTCGACCCACCGGCCGGCGAGCCGGACCGGACCGTCGAGCGCCCGGTCCGCGAGGACCAGGCCCTGCTCTACCGCCTCTCCGGCGACTACAACCCGCTGCACGCCGACCCCGAGTTCGCCAAGCTCGCCGGCTTCGACCGGCCCATCCTGCACGGGCTGTGCACCTACGGCATGACGCTCAAGGCGGTCGTGGACACACTGCTCGGCGGGGACGTGAGCCGGGTGCGGTCGTACACGACGCGGTTCGCCGGAGTGGTGTACCCGGGGGAGACCCTGCGCATCCGCATGTGGCGGGGCGACGGGCGGGTGCGGGTCGCCGTGAGTGCCGCAGAGCGCGAGGACGCGCCCGTCCTCGCCGACACGATCGTCGAACACCTTTGATCCAGTGAGCAGTTGAGGGGAGCCGCAGCATGCGCGCAGCCGTACTGCACGAGATCGGCCAGGAGAAGCTGGACGTCCTCGACGACGTCGAGACGGTGGGATTCGGGCCCGGCAGGGTCCGCATCCGGGTGCGCGCCACGGGGCTGTGCCACTCGGACCTGTCGGCGATGAGCGGGGTGCTGCCGCAGCCGGGACCGTTCGTGCCGGGCCACGAGGGCGCGGGCGAGGTCCTGGAGGTGGGGGAGGGCGTCACCCGGGTGAAGCCCGGCGACCGGGTGGTCGTCTGCTGGCTCCCGGCCTGCGGCGCCTGTCCCGCCTGCAGGCGCGGCCAGACCGAGCTCTGCCTGGCCGGGTTCATGAACGCAGGCACCCCCAACTTCCGTCGCCCCGGCCAGGACGTCTTCGGCTTCGCGGGCACCGGCACCTTCACCGAGGAGGTCGTGGTCGACGCCGGGTGCGCGGTGCCGATCCCGGACGATGTGCCCTTCGACATCGCCGCGCTGATCGGCTGCGGGGTCACCACCGGGCTCGGCGCGGCCCTCAACACGGCCGATCTGGAGGCCGGTTCGTCGGTCGCCGTCATCGGCTGCGGAGGCGTCGGGATCTCGGCGATCCAGGGGGCGCGGCTCAGGGGCGCGGCCGAGATCGTCGCCGTCGACCCGGTCGAGTCGCGGCGCGAGTCGGCGCTCAGGTTCGGGGCGACACGGGCGGTCTCGCCGGACGAGCTGCCCGGCGCCAAGCAGGAGGTCACCGCCGGCGAGGGCTTCGACTACGTCTTCGAGGTCGTCGGCAAGTCCGCCACCGCCCGGACCGCGTACGAGAACACCCGGCGCGGCGGCACCCTCGTGGTCGTCGGCGCGGGCGCCATGGACGACTTCCTCCAGCTCAACATGTTCGAGCTGTTCTTCGACGAGAAGCGGATCCTGCCGTCCATGTACGGCGGCGGGGACGTGGTCCGCTCCTACGAGCGGACGATCGCCCTGTGGCGGGCGGGCCGGATCGACCTGGAGGGCCTGATCACCCACCGGGTGCCGCTGGCCGGGATCAACGAGGCCCTGGACCAGATGCGCACGGGCACCGCCCTGCGCACCTGCATAGAGATCTGAGGGGCCGCCGTATGCGGGAGAGGCCGCTGGAGGGGCTGGCCGCCGTCGTCACGGGGGCCGGCCGGGGCCTGGGCCGGGCCGAGGCGCTGGAGCTGGCCCGGCTCGGCGCGGCCGTCGTCGTCAACGACTTCGGCCGGCCGGGCCGGGACGGCTCGGGGGAGGCCTCCGCGGCCCCCGCCGAACAGGTCGCGGAGGAGATCCGCGCGACAGGCGGCCAGGCCGTCGCCCACACGGGAGACATTGCCGACTTCTCGCAGGCGCGAGACCTTCTCATGCTTGCGACAACCCATTACGGAAAGCTGGACATCCTCGTCAACAACGCCGGGATCCTGCGCGACCGCATGGTCTTCTCCATGACCGAGGACGAGTGGGACTCGGTGATCAGGGTCCACCTCAAGGGCCACTTCAACACCACCCACTTCGCGGCCGCGCACTGGCGGGACCGTTCCAAGGCGGCGGGCGGCGAGAAGGTCTACGGCCGGATCGTGAACACGTCCTCCGAGGCCTTCCTCGCCGGTTCCGCGGGCCAGCCCAACTACGCGGCCGCGAAGGGCGGCATCGTCGGCCTGACCACCTCGACGGCCCTCGCCCTCGCCAAGTACGGCGTCACCGCCAACGTGATCTGCCCGCGCGCCCGCACCCGGATGACCGAGGACGTGTTCGCCGGCTTCGAACAGCCCGCCGAGGGCCTCGACCCCCTCGCCCCCGAGCACGTCGCCCCGCTCGTCGGCTACCTGGCCTCGCCGGCCGCCGAACGGATCAACGGGCAGCTGCTCGTGGTCCACGGCGGCATGGTCGCCGTCGTGGAACGCCCGCGCGTGCGGGCCAAGTTCGACAGCAAGCAGGACACCTTCGACTACGCGGAACTCGACGCCGCGCTCACACCGCACTACGCGGAGCGGCCGGCGGGGGAGACGTTCGCCGCGGCGGAGGTGCTGGGGCTGAAGCGCGGGTGACCACCGGCAGGCCGCGGCGCCGTGGGCGGCGCCGTGGTCTCGTGGTGCGCGCCACGACCACCTGCTCGTATCGTGAAAAGACCTCGTATCGGGAACAGACGGCGAGCAGCGGGGTGAGCAAGGAAGATCATGGCTGGACCGGCGGTCGACTACGCGGCGGTGTTCCAGGCCCTTCCCGGGGCGGTGGCGCTGGTGACGCCGCAGTTGATCTACGCCGACGCCAACGCGGAGTTCGAGCGCCTGCGGGGCCTGCCCCGTGAGCAGCTGATCGGACGCTTCCTGCCCGAGGACAGCATCGACAACGAGTCCGCCGAGCCTCTCCTGCTCAGGGTGCTGGCGTCCCTGCGGCGGGCGGCGGACACCGGCGAGCGCAGTGTCGTGGCGCTGCAGCGCTTGGACCGGGAGGACCCCGACCAGCCCGGGGTGTGGCACGAGCGGTACTTCAACGTGACCAACATTCCCGTGTTCGGGGACGACGGTCAGGTCACGCTGCTGCTGCACCGGCTGGAGGACGTCACCGAACTGATCCGGGCCCGTGAGGTCGCGCTGACCCTGCAGGAGGCGATGCTGCCCGCCCCGCGCCGGATCGGCCGGCACCCGGCGGCCGTCCGCTACCGGCCCGCCGCGGAGGCCCTCAACGTGGCCGGCGACTGGTACGACCTGATCGACCTGCCGGGCGACCGCATCGCCGTGGCCGTCGGCGACGTCGTCGGCCACGGTCTGCCCGCGGCCTGCGTCATGGGGCAACTGCGCAGCGCCCTCACCGCCGCCTCCCTCGTCCCCGAGGGTCCCGCCCGCGCCCTGGAGGTCCTCGGGCAGTACGCCCGCACCGTCGACGGCGCCGAGAACACCACCGTGGCGACGGCATTCGTCGACTGGGAGAACGACACCATCACCTACAGCAGCGCCGGCCACCCCCCACCGGCGGTTCTCCGGCCGGACGGGATCGTCGAGTTCCTGGACCAGGCCACCGACCCGCCCCTGGCCGCCCGCCCCCAGCACGGCCCCCGGACCCAGGCCGTCGCGCCCTTCCGCGAGGACTCCGTCCTCGTGCTCTACACCGACGGCCTGATCGAACGCCGCGGCGAGGACATCGACAAGGGCCTCGCCCGGCTCTCCGACTCCCTGGTCCGCCACCGCACCGCCCGGTGCGAGGCCCTCGCCGACGCCGTGCTCGCCGACCTGCTCCCGACCGGTGACGCCACCGACGACACCGCCCTGGTCATCATGCGCCTGTGAACCCGGCCCGGCCCCAGCAGGCCCCGCGCCGCACCGGCTGCCGCCGCGACGGCACGGAAAAGGGGCCCACCGGTCACCCGGTGGGCCCCTCTTCCTCTCCTGCCGTCAGGCTGCCACCTCGGCCGGCTCCGGCTTGCGGTGCCGGCCGCTGGGGGCCGTCTCGCTGTCCTGGGCCGAGACGTGGCCACGGTGTTTGCCGTGGCCGTCCGTCTCCTGGGCCTCGGCGGACAGGTGCTGGGACGTGCTGGCGTCGCTCATCGGAAGAATTCACCCCGTCAACATGATCTTTCTTACAGCGCGGCGAGTCTAACCGGCCCACCACGGGGCGAATCCAGGCGACCACGCCGACCGCTACTAGTTCGTTACAAGCCGTGCGAGCGGGGCCTGTTGGAGGGGTACCGGCCGGGCCACGACAGGCCCCGGAGGGTCCGGTTCCGCCGGCTCCCCGGGCGTACCCGACGCCCCGGCAGCCGTGCCGTCCCGAACCGGATCCCCCGGGCCCGCGTCCCCCGGCCCCCCGTACTCCCCCGTCTCCCCCCAGGGCACCGCCACCGCCGCCACGCCGCACGGGACCTCCCCCGTGGCGTACGGCAGCCGCAGCACCCCGTCCTGCGTCCACATCCCGGCGCCCGTCAACCACCCCTCGGGCGCCGGGAGATGGCACATCCTGCGGGCTCTGGGCCGCCAGGCCCCCACCCAGCTGCCGAGCGGACCGTCGATCCGCAGCGCCACCCCGCAGCTCTCCGGCACCAGCACCTGCCCCGGCTGGGCGGCGAACGGCGTGACCACGCAGTCCGGGCACTCCGGCACCCGCAGGCTCTCCGGGAAGCGCACCGGCAGCGTGGAGCCGAGGACACCCCAGCCCAACCGTTCCTGCCCGGGACTGGGCGCGTCCGACCCGACCAGGACCAGCCCGCTGTCCGGGTCGGCGAGCAGCAGCCGGTCGTCGCTGTCCGGCGCGATCTGCAGCAACGGCGACACCTCGCCGGCGCGCTCCAGATCGACCACGACCGTCTTGGTCCGCCCGCCCAGCTCCCGGTCCAGGGCCAGCATCCGCCCGGACCGGTCCAGCCAGACCCCGCCCGCACACCGCCCCGGCACCACCGCGACCCGCTCCGGCCCGAAGGCCCCGCCCGCCACCAGCCAGACGGCGGAGGAACGCGGCCCCACGGCGAGCGCGTACGCGCGCACGCCCCCCGGCGCCGGCGGCAGCAGCCGCAGCACGGCCCCCTCGTCCGGGCACTCCACCGCGCCCAGCGGCAGCTCACCCGTGCCGGGACCGGTCGGATAGAGGAGCGCGAAGTGGTGCCGCCCGTCCACCAGCCGGCGGATGAGCACCCGCCCGTCACCCATCGGCTGCACCTCCGTGCCCGGCTCCTCCGGCTGGTTGCCGGGCAGCGGCACGGCGTACGGCTCGGGGCCGTCCAGCGTCCACCGCTCCGGGAAGCAGGAACCATCCTGCTGAGCCAGCCGGGCCGCGTACGCCCCGTCCACCGTGATGGTGCAGCCCGCCCCCGGCGCGCTGTCTTCCTCGTCCGCAGCCGAGGGTTCGATCGCACAGGCCGTCATCGTTCGGTCACCTCCGGCCACGAAGCTAGTTTTCGCACGCACAGGCGGCACACCGGCTACCGACGGCTTCACACATACGGGTGCACACTCGACGATTCGCCTGAGGAAACGGGGGCGGGTGTGCTGCGGGTTGCCTCGGCGGGCGAGCAGGTACGGCCCCGCGGAACAGGCAGGTAGCCTTTCCCCGTGCCCCGTCTGTCAGAAGTCATCGCCGCGCTGGAGAACCTGTGGCCCGCCGAGCGGGCCGAGTCCTGGGACGCGGTCGGTACGGTCGTGGGCGACCCCGGCCAGGAGGTCACGCGGGTCCTGTTCGCCGTCGACCCGGTCCAGGACGTCGTCGACGAGGCGGTGAAGCGCGGCGCCGACCTGCTGGTCACCCACCACCCCCTCTACCTGCGCGGTACGACGACGGTCGCGGCCTCCCACTTCAAGGGCCGGGTCGTGCACACCCTGATCAAGAACGACATCGCGCTGCACGTCGCCCACACCAACGCCGACACCGCCGACCCGGGCGTCTCCGACGCCCTCGCGGGCGCCCTGGACCTGCGCGTCGTACGCCCCCTGGTCCCGGACCCCGCCGATCCGGAGGGCCGCCGGGGCCTCGGCCGCGTCTGCGAGCTGGACCACCCGGTGACCGTCCGCGAGCTCGCCGACCGGGCCGCCGCCCGGCTCCCCGCCACCGCGCAGGGCATCCGCGTCGCCGGCGACCCCGAGGCCCTCGTCCGCACGGTCGCCGTCAGCGGCGGCTCCGGCGACAGCCTCTTCGACGTGGTGCGCGCCGCCGGCGTGGACGCCTTCCTCACCGCCGACCTGCGCCACCACCCGGCGTCGGAGGCGGTGGCACACAGCCCCCTCGCGCTGCTCGACGCGGCGCACTGGGCCACCGAATGGCCCTGGTGCGAGCTGGCCGCCACCCAGCTCGACGAGATCTCCGACCGTCACGGCTGGGACCTCCGCGTGCACGTCTCCAAGACGGTCACCGACCCCTGGACCAGCCACTCACCCTCCCTTGGAGCCCCCAACTGAACGCAGCGCCCGCCGACCAGATCCGACTCCTCGACGTCCAGGGCCTGGACGTACGCCTCCAGCAGCTGGCGCACAAGCGGAAGTCGCTGCCCGAGCACGCCGAGATCGAGTCGCTGACCAAAGACCTGACCCAGCTGCGCGACCTGCTCGTGGCCGCGCAGACCGAGGAGAGCGACACCGCCCGCGAGCAGACCAAGGCCGAGCAGGACGTGGACCAGGTGCGCCAGCGCGCCGCCCGCGACCAGCAGCGCCTCGACTCCGGCGCGGTCACCTCCCCGAAGGACCTGGAGAACCTCCAGAGGGAGATCGTCTCCCTCGCCAAGCGCCAGGGCGATCTGGAGGACGTCGTCCTGGAGGTCATGGAGCGCCGCGAGTCCGCGCAGGAGCGGGTCGCCGAGCTGACCGAGCGGGTCGGCGCCGTCCAGGGCCGGATCGACGAGGCGACCGCCCGGCGCAACGCCGCGTCCGGGGACATCGACGCCGAGGTGGCCACGGTCACCAAGGAGCGCGAGGTCATCGCCGGCTCCGTCCCCGCGGACCTCCTCAAGCTCTACGACAAGCTGCGCGAGCAGCAGGGCGGCATCGGCGCGGCCAAGCTGTACGCCCGGACCTGCCAGGGCTGCCGCCAGGAGCTCGCCATCACCGAGCTGGCCGAGGTCCGCAAGGCCGCGCCGGACACCGTGGTGCGCTGCGAGAACTGCCGCCGCATCCTGGTGCGCACGTCCGAGTCCGGTCTGTAGGAACACCTGAGGGGCGTACGTGGCAAGGGAGTTCATCGTCGAGGCGGACGGCGGCTCCCGGGGCAACCCGGGGCCGGCCGGCTACGGCGCGGTGGTCGTCGACGCGGCGACCGGCGAGACGCTGGCGGAGGTGGCCGAATACCTCGGCGTCGTCACCAACAACGTCGCCGAGTACCGCGGCCTGCTGGCGGGCCTGCGTGCGGCCCGGGACCTCGACCCCACCGCGACCGTCCACGTCCGCATGGACTCCAAGCTGGTCGTCGAGCAGATGTCCGGCCGCTGGAAGATCAAGCACCCCGACATCAAACCCCTGGCGGCGGAGGCGTCCCGGGTGTTCCCGGCGGGCCAGGTCACGTACGAGTGGATCCCGCGCGAGCAGAACAAACACGCCGACCGCCTGGCGAACGAGGCGATGGACGCGGGCAGGCGGGGCGAGCAGTGGTCGCCCGCGGCGTCCACGGCGGAGCTTGACGTCCGGTCCGCGGCGAGTGCGGCGCCCCGAAAGGGGTTCGGGGCTGAGCGGCCGGGCGGGACCGGGGATGCGGTGGCGGGCGCCGCGAAGGCACCTGCGGCACCGGCAGCGCCCCGTAAGGGGCGCGGGGAACCGCGCGACCAGCCCCCGCCGGCCGGCACTGTGACGACGGCCGACAAGACCACCGCCGACACCCGCGCCGCGAGCCACGTGGCGAGCCCCGGCTGGAGCTCCGCCCCCGACCTCGGCGCCCCCGCCACCTTCGTCCTGCTCCGCCACGGCGAGACCCCCCTCACCCCCCAGAAGCGCTTCTCCGGCAGCGGCGGCACCGACCCGGAACTCTCCCCCGTCGGCTTGGACCAGGCCCGCCGCGCCGCCGACGCCCTGGCCCGCCGCGGCACGATCGAGGCGATCGTCGCCTCCCCCCTCACCCGCACCCGGCAGACCGCCGCGGCCGTCGCCGAACGCCTCGGCCTCGACGTCACGATCGAGGAGGGGATCAGGGAGACGGACTTCGGCGCCTGGGAGGGCCTGACCTTCGGCGAGGTCCGCGAGCGCCACCCCGACGACCTGACCGCCTGGCTGGCCGACCCGTCGGCCCACCCCACCGGCGGCGGGGAGAGCTTCGCCGAGACGGCGGCACGCATCGCGGCCACCCGCGACAAGCTGATCGCGGCCTACGCGGGCCGCACGGTCCTGCTCGTCACGCACGTCACGCCGATCAAGACGTTCGTGCAACTCGCCCTCGGCGCCCCGCTGAAGTCCCTGTTCCGCATGGAACTGTCGGCGGCCTCGCTGTCGGCGGTGGCGTACTACGCGGACGGCAACCCGAGCGTACGGCTCTTCAACGACACGTCCCACCTGCGTCCCTGAACCAGGACCCGGATCAGGCCCTGTGCCAGGACCCGGATCAGGCCCTGAGCCCCGCCGCGGCCCGGGCCAGCCCCCGGACCCGGTCCCAGTCCCCGGCGGCGACCGCGTCCGCCGGGACCATCCAGGTGCCGCCGACGCAGCCGACGTTGGGCAGGGCGAGGTACTCCCGCGCGTTGTCCGGGCCGATGCCTCCCGTCGGGCAGAAACGGGCCCGCGGCAGCGGACCGGCGAGCGACCTGAGGTAGGCCGTGCCGCCCGCGGCCTGCGCCGGGAAGAACTTCATCTCCCGCACCCCGCGTTCGAGCAGCGCCACCACCTCCGAGGCGGTCGACACCCCCGGCAGGTACGGCACCCCGGACGCGGCCATCGCCGCCAGCAGCCCGTCCGTCCAGCCGGGACTGACCAGGAACCGCGCCCCGGCGGCCACGCACTCCGTCACCTGTTCCGGAGTCAGCACGGTCCCCGCGCCGACCACCGCGTCCGGCACCGCGGCGGCCACGGCCCGGATCGCGTCGAGCGCGGCGGGCGTCCGCAGCGTCACCTCGATGACCGGCAGCCCGCCCTCCACCAGCGCCCGCGCCAGCGGTACGGCAGTGGCGGCGTCCTCGATCACGACGACGGGCACGACGGGCGCGAGATCCAGCACGGAGGTGGGCATGACGAACATCCTGCCCATGCGATGCAGAGCACGCAAAGGGCATTGCGCATGCTGCAACAGTGCTTACGGGTGACTCAGTGCACCTCGGTCACCAGCACGTCCAGCGCCCACGCCTGCCCGGCCTTCGCGGGCGCCTCCGCCTCGACCTCGTACCCCAGCTCCCGCAACGCCTCCACCAGCTCGGCCGGACCGGCCGGCGCGATTCCGGCGGCCAGCAGGCTCCGTACCATCCGCCCCTTCGTCGCCTTGTTGAAGTGGCTGACCACCTTCCGCGTCGGCGCGTGCAGCACCCGCACGGTCGCCGTCCGCCCGGCCACCTCGCCCTTCGGCTTCCACGCGGCCGCGTACGCCGCCGACCGCAGGTCCAGCACCAGCCCCGTCCCGGCCGCCTCCGGCAGTGCCTCGGCCATCGGCCCCCGCCAGTGCGTGCCCAGCGCACCGAGCGCCGGCAGCCTCACCCCCATCGAGCAGCGGTACGACGGGATCCGGTCCGTCACCCGGACCGCGCCCCACAGCCCCGAGAAGACCAGCAGCGACCGCGCGGCCCGCCGCTTCGCCGCCGCGTCCAGGGAGGCCAGGCCCAGGGCGTCGTACAGCACCCCGGTGTAGACCTCCCCGGCCGGCCGGGTGGCCGCCGTCCGCAGCGCCGCGTTCTTCGCGACCTCGCCGCGCAGTCCCTCGCTCAGGCCGAGCACCTCACGGGCCTTGTCCTCGTCCCCGGCGCACAGGTCGACCAGCTCGCCGAGCACCGCCTCGCGCGCCGCCGCGAGCCCCGGCAGGGACAGCGACTCCGGCTTCAGCGGGGCACCACGCCCCGAGGACGCCTTGCCCTCCGAGGGCGGCAGCAGGACCAGCACGGGTACTCCTCTTCACCAACGACGTTCACCGGCGTTCATCATCAACGCTTCGCGCCAGCGTAAAGCGCCGGAGCGGTGCGATGTGACTACGCTCGTCCTATGCCCAGCCGCCACATCCGTGTCAAGGGTGCCCCCGAGGCGCCCCTCCGGGCCGCGCTGGCCGCGCTCCGGGCCGAGCTCGGCGTCCCCGAGACCTTCCGGTCCGAGGTCCTCGCGGAGGCCGAGAGCGCCGCCAGGTTTCCGGCCGTACCCGGCCACGACGCGACCGACCTCCCCTTCTTCACGGTCGACCCGCCCACCGCGAACGACCTCGACCAGGCCATGCACCTGTCCCGGCACGACGGCGGCTACCGCGTCCGGTACGCCATCGCGGACGTCGCCGCCTTCGTCGTACCGGGCGGTGACCTGGACTCCGAGGCGCACCACCGCGTCAACACCCTCTACTTCCCGGACGAGAAGGTCCCCCTGCACCCCGCCGTCCTCAGCGAGGGCGCGGCCAGCCTGCTGCCCGGCCAGACCTGCCCGGCCGTGCTCTGGACCATCGACCTGGACGGGGAGGGCCGGACCGTGACCGCCGACGTCCGCCGGGCCCTCGTCCGCAGCCGGGCCAAGCTCGACTACGCGGGCGTGCAGAAACGGATCGACGAGGGGACCGCCGAGGAGCCCGTCGCCCTGCTCAGGGAGATCGGCGAGGCCCGCGAACGGCTGGAGGTGGCGCGCGGCGGCATCTCCCTCAACGTGCCGGAACAGGAGATCGTCGAGTACGACCACACCTACGAGCTGACCTACCGCGCCCCGCTGCCCGCCGACGCCTGGAACGCCCAGATCTCCCTGCTCACCGGCATGACCGCGGCCGACCTGATGCTCGGCTACGGCACCGGCGTCCTGCGCACTCTCCCGACCGCCCCCGACGGCGCGGTGGCCCGCCTGCGCCGCACCGCGCACGCGCTGCGCATCGAGTGGCCGCACCACGTCTCGTACGCCGAGCTGATCCGCTCCCTGAACCCGCGCCGCCCCCGCCACGCGGCCTTCCTCCAGGAGTGCACGACTCTGCTGCGCGGCGCCGGTTACACCGTCTTCCGGGACGGCGTCCGCCCCGCGAACACCACCCACGCGGCCGTCGCCGCCCCCTACGCCCACTGCACCGCGCCACTGCGCCGCCTGGCCGACCGCTACGCCTCGGAACTGTGCCTGGCGGCGGCCGCCGGCGAGGAACCGCCGGACTGGGTGCTGATGGCGCTGGACACGCTCCCCAAGCAGATGGCCGAAGGGGCGCGGCGCTCGGGCACGGTGGAGCGGGAGTGCGTCGACATAGTGGAGGCGGCCCTGCTCAAGGACCGGGTCGGGGAGGTCTTCGACGGGTGCGTGGTGGAGGTCGAGGCGCGCCGGCCGACGGTGGGGAAGGTGCTGTTGCAGCAGCCCGCCGTCATAGGCCGGATCGAGGCCGCCGCTCCTCTCCCGCTGGGCGAGCGGCTGCCGGTGCGGCTGATGGAGGCCGACCCGGGGACGACGAAGGTACGGTTCGCGCCCGCGTGACCCTCCGTGCCGTCGCCTGCCGCGTTGTGAGCCGTTCTACGAGGCCGGTGGCGTCGTCGGCGTGGATCCGGACGACGCGCAACCTCCTGCCGGCCGCCCAGCAGGCCGAAGTGGGCGACGGGCTCGGCCAGTTCGAGGGTCACCGAGGTCTGCGAGCCGATGGGCGGGTCGAGGTCCGCGTCGAGCTCGGTGAGCACCTCCACGAGGTCCTTGCCGGCGTCGTCCGCGAGCACGTCCCGCACCTCGGCGAGCCCGAGCCCGAGCCCGAGCTCCGTCAGCCGCCGGATGCGGGCGAGGACGACAGCGTGCCGGAGGGTGTAGTCCCGGAGGGGGCACCTCCCGCTCGAGCGAAGCCGAGAGTGGGGGACGTTCGAGAGCCGCTCGGGCTCGGGCAGCAGGCCCTGGTGGTGGCAGTGCCGCACCGCGCGCGTGGTGACGCCGAGGGCGGCGGCGAGTTCTCCGATCCGCATGGGACACCAGTGGAGACGTTGACGTCGCGGCAGGGTTAAACGGCAGGGTCGAACGGCCGGGGTAAACAGCCGGGGCGAACGGCTGGGGCAACGGTCGGGTCGAACGGCCGGTGCACACGACGGGGTCACACGGCGACGAACCAGCGGGTCAGGGCGTCGTCGAGGTCGTCCCCCCGGTCGCCTCCGTCCGCGGCCCAGGCCACGAACCCGTCGGGCCGTACCAGGAGACCGGTCAGCTCCGGCCGTCCCGGACAGGCCGCGGTGACGACGTCCACCCGGTCGCCGTACCCCTCCGCGCGGGCGCGCAGCTTCGGGTCGCCGGCGAGGTCGAGCAGCAGCGCGCGGCCGTGGTGCAGGTGGTCGCCGAGCCGGGTGCCGTCGGAGAGTTCCAGGTCCGGGGCGCTCCGCCCGGTGAGCGGATGGTCGCCGGGCAGGTCGTAGTGCTGCCAGACGCCGGAGATCTGCTCGACGAGGTAGGTCGTCCCGGTCGTCGTCAGCGCGAGGTCGGTGACCACCCGGCGCAGGGCGCGGGCGTGCCGGTCCGGGCGCATCACGGCGATCTGGGCACGGGTCCAGTCCAGCACCCAGGCGCCGATCGGGTGCCGTTCGGCGGTGTAGCTGTCGAGGAGCGAGTCGGGGGCCGACCCGCGGACCACGGCGGCCAGCTTCCAGCCGAGGTTCATGGCGTCGCCGAGGCCGAGGTTGAGCCCCTGCCCGCCGAACGGCGAGTGCACGTGCGCCGCGTCCCCCGCCAGCAGCACCCGGCCCTTGCGGTAGCCGCTCGCCTGCCGGGCGTTGTCGGTGAACCGGGTCGAGGAGTGCACCTCGTGGACGGTCACGTCGGCCACGCCCGACACCCGGCGCAGGGCGGCCTGCAACTCCGCGGCGGTGACGGGCGCGGAGCGGTCGGCGGGCGGCCCGTCGAACTCGACGGTGAGGATCCGGCCGGGGAAGGGCCCGTTGACGTACGTCCCCACGTCGGTGGTGTTCCAGCCGACCCCGAGCCGCTCGCCCCCGCTCATCTCGACGACCGCCTGATAGCCGGTGATCTCCGGCTCGGTGCCCGGGAAGTCGAACCCGGCGAGCTTGCGGACCGTGCTCCGGCCGCCGTCGCACCCCACGAGCCATCCGGCGTGGACGTCCTCGCCGCTCCCGAGGCGGACGACGACTCCCTCGTCGCCGGCGTCGAAGCCGGTCAGCTCCACGCCCCGGCGGACCTCGACGCCGAGCCGCTCGGCGCGGGCGCCCAGGATCCGCTCCAGCTCCACCTGCGGCACCCCGAGGCCGACGCCGTCGGCGGGGCCGATGTCGGCGAACGCCGGGTCGGAGTCGTCGAACAGGTCGCCGCGCATCATGATCCCGGCGAAGTGCCCGGCGAACTTCGGGGGAGTCCGGGGCGCGTCGGCGCCCTGCCTCTGCTCCCGGTCCCCGAGGAAGGCCCGCATCCGCCACCGGTTCCGCTCCCAGGCCGCCTTGAGGTCGGGCAGCAGCCCGCGCCGGTAGAGGCTCACCGCGCCGGCCGTGTTGATCCCGCCCGCCTTGATGGTCTCGTCCACCTCGGCCAGCCGCTCCACGACCAGCACCTTCGCGCCGCCGAGCCGCAGCTCGCCGGCGAGGAACAGCCCGACGGGCCCGCCGCCGGCCACCACCACGTCGCAGCCCGCGCCGTACTCGCCGCGCCCGCCGTCGTTGCTGTCTGTAGTCGCCATGCTTTCACTCATGGGTTCACTGTAGTCACTAAAACTTTCGAGCCGCTATAGTTTTCTCGTGACCGATGAGAACAGGCCGGGCGGGCCGGGGGAGTCCCTGCGGGAGCGCAAGAAGCGGGAGACGCGGCAGCGGATCTCGAACGTCGCGACGGTGATGTTCCGGGAGCACGGCTTCGACCGAGTGACCGTCGCGGAAGTCGCGCGGGCGGCCGGGGTGTCGGCGATGACCGTGTTCAACTACTTCCCGCGCAAGGAGGACCTGTTCCTCGACCGCATCCCGGAGGCCGTCGCGGCCTTCGCCGGTGCGGTGCGGGACCGGGCGCCCGGCGAGACCCCGCTGGCGGCGCTGCGCCGGCTGGCCTTCCGGTTCATCGACGCGCGGCACCCGCTGGGCGGGGTGGGGGAGAACTTCGGGGGCTTCTGGCCGGTCGTCGCCGACTCGCCCGCGCTGCGGGCCCGGGCCCGCGAGGCGGTCGAGGAGGTGGAACGGGCGCTGGCCGGAGCGCTCGCCGAGGCCGGGCTCGCCGACCCGGCGCTGGTTGCGGCGGTGACGGTGGCCGCGTACCGCTCGGTGTGCGTCACCTCGGTGAGCCGTCAGTTGGCGGGTGACCCGTTCGCGGAGATCGTCGAGGACCACCGGGAGCGGATGGCGGCGGCGTTCGACGCGCTGGAGCGGATGGTGCGGTAGCCGCCCCTTCTTCTTGACGGCTAACGCCGTTAGCCCTACTGTCGTGGCTAACGGCGTTAGCTGAAGTACCTCTGGAGGTAGCCATGACCAGCACCACGAACGTCACCCCCGCCCTCCGCACCGCCACCATGGCGGCCCGCCGCGCCGCCTGGCTGGCCGCCGCCCTGTTCTGGACGGCGTTCGCGGTCCTGGAGGGCGTGAACCACGGCTGGCTCGCCGGCGCCCTCGCCCTGCTCTTCCTTCTCCTTCCGGACCTCACCTTCCTGGTCGCCCTCGACGAGGCGCCCCGGACGGCGCAGGGCCAGTTGGCGCCGCGCGCCGTGCCGTACTACAACGCGATGCACCGGGCGCTGGTGCCGCTCGGGCTGCTGACGGTGTACGCCGTGCAGCCCGTCTTCTCCTGGCCCCCGGCGTTCGCGGCGCTCTGCGGCTGGCTGGCCCACATCTCGTACGATCGCGCCCTCGGATACGGGCTGCGCACCAAGGAGGGCTTCCAGCGTGACTGACGCGACCGACGCGACCGACGTTTCCGGCGCGACCGACCGGCTGACGCCGAGGGCACGGGAGATCGCCGCGGCGGCCCGGGATCTGCTGGAGGAGTCGGGACCGGCCGTCCTCACCATGCGCACCCTCGCCGACCGCCTCGGCATCAAGGCCCCCTCGCTCTACAAGCACTTCCCCGACAAGCACGCCGTGGAGGTCGAACTCACCGCCCAGATGCTGGAGGAGTCGGCGGCGGCACTGGAGGCGGCCGCGACCCGGCACCCCGGCTCCCTGGAGGCCCTGGCCGAGGCGTACCGCGCCTACGCCCTGGCCCACCCCCACCTCTACTGCCTGGCCACCGAACGCCCGCTGCCGCGCACCCTGCTGCCGGACGGCCTGGAGGACCGGGCCGCCCTCCCGCTCCTGCGGGCCTGCGGCGGCGACCGTGACCTGGCTCGCGCCACCTGGGCGTTCGCCCACGGCATGGTGGTCCTGGAGATCCACGGCCGCTTCCCGCAGGCCGCCGACCTGGACGCGGCATGGAAACGGGGAGTGCGGGCGTTGCACCCTTAGCGCGAGGGGGTGCGGACGTGGCGGAACAGGCACGGTGGACGAGGGCGAGGCTGGGCCGCTGCGGCCCGGAGCTGGACCTGCTGACGGCGAACTTCGAACGGCACACCTACGCCCCGCACGCGCACGCCGAGTTCACCATCGGGGTGTGCGTCGGCGGCTCCGAGGTCATCGACTACCGGGGCGGCCACATCAGCACCGGCCCCGGCTCGATCGTCGTCCTGGCTCCCGGCGAGATGCACACGGGCGGCCCGGCCACCCCGACCGACGGCTACGCCTACCGCGCCCTGTACGCGGACCCGGCCCTGCTGGCGGACGGGACCCTGGACGCCGTGCCGCACTTCCGGGACCCCGTCCTCGACGACCCCGAGCTGGCCGCGGCCTTCCGCCGGACCCACACCGAGCTGGCCGCCTGCCCCGACCCCCTGGAAGCCGAATCCCGTCTCCCCTGGCTGCTGACGGCCCTGTCCCGCCGCCACTCCACGGCACGGCCGGCGACCGACCGGGTCCCCGGGGGGCACGGCATCTCCCTGCTGGTCCGGGACCGCCTGGCCGACGAGCTGACCTGCCCGCCGTCGCTCGCCGAGCTGGCGGCCGACCTGGGCCTCTCCCGCTACCAGTTGCTGCGGGCCTTCCGTACGACGATGGGCGTCCCGCCGTACGCCTGGCTGGCCCAGTACCGGGTGGCCAGGGCCCGCGCCCTGCTGGACTCGGGCCTGCGCCCGGCGGAGGCGGCGACCCTGGTGGGCTTCGCCGACCAGGCCCATCTGACCCGCTGGTTCCGCCGGGTGCTGGGGGTGACCCCGGCGGCGTACCGCAACAGCGTTCAAGACGCCGGACGGTACTGACGGCCAAGCTCTCCGTATGACTGCACGCGGCTGGTTCCTGTTCTCCCTCATGGGAGTGATCTGGGGCATCCCCTATCTGATGATCAAGGTGGCGGTGGACGAGGTGTCCCCGTCCACGGTGGTGTTCGCGCGGTGCGCCGTGGGCGCCCTGCTCCTCCTCCCCCTGGCGATCCGCCAGGGAGGTCTCCTTCTCACCCTCCGCACCCATTGGCGCCCGATGCTGGCCTTCGCGTGCATAGAGATCATGGGCCCCTGGTTCACCCTCACGGACGCCGAACGCCACCTCTCCAGCTCGACGGCGGGCCTGCTGATAGCGGGCGTACCGATCGTCGGCGTGGTGGCCGCGAGGTACTTCGGCGGCGAGCGCGAACACCTGGGCACCCGCCGCATCGCCGGCCTCCTGATCGGCCTCGCCGGCGTCGCCGTCCTCACCGTCCCCCACCTCACCGGCGGCGACGCCCGCTCGCTGGGAGAAGTCCTGCTGACGGTGATCGGCTACGCGACGGCGCCCCTGATAGCGGCCCGCCGCCTGAAGGACGTCCCGACGCTGCAGCTGATAGCACCGTGCCTGACCCTGGCGACCCTGGTCTACGCCCCCGCGGCGGCAGCGACCTGGCCGACCGCGATGCCCTCCACGAACGCCCTGCTCTCTCTCCTCGCCCTGGGCGTCCTCTGCACGGCGGTGGCCTTCGTGGCCTTCCTGGAGCTGATCAAGGAGATAGGCCCGACCCGCTCCACGGTGATCACGTACGTCAACCCGGCGGTGGCGGTGGCGGCGGGCGCCCTCTTCCTGGGCGAGAGCTTCACCCCGACGATCGCCGTCTCCTTCGCGCTGATCCTCACCGGCTCGGTGCTGGCGACGATGGCCTCGGCACCGAAGAGGCCGTCCCGCCCGGTAACATGGTCCACACGGCAGACGAGCCGGGCGGACGGCCGCGTGGAGTCCCCTTGAGGGGGCTTCCCGAGGAACGTCCGGGCTCCACAGGGCAGGGTGGTGGCTAACGGCCACCCGAGGCGACTCGCGGGACAGTGCCACAGAAAGCAAACCGCCGGGGGTCTCGACCCCCGGTAAGGGTGAAACGGTGGTGTAAGAGACCACCAGTGCCCAGGGCGACCTGGGCAGCTAGGTAAACCCCACCCGGAGCAAGGTCAAGAGGAGCGCTGTGAAAGGCGCTCTGCGGGGACGTTCGAGGGCTGCCCGCCCAAGCCCCCGGGTAGACCGCACGAGGCCGGTGGCAACACCGGCCCTAGATGGATGGCCGTCACCCCGGCTCCCGCGAGGGACCGGGGTACAGAACCCGGCGTACAGCCCGACTCGTCTGCCGCTCAAGGCCTCTGACCACGGCGAACCCAGCCCACTGCTGGGAGGCCTGGCAGCCACTGCCGCCAGCCACTGAATGGGTGGTCTCCACCTTGCCTGCCCGTTTGCCCCGGTCATGACGACGTGACTGCTCCCCCTGCGTTCATCTCCGGCTTTGCTCGGGAAAGGGTCGCTGAGCCGACCGCTCACGCCAGAGTTCGGAGCTGAAGCCTGCGCTATCCGGAATAGTCCCTGCTCGGCGGTGCTGCGCGGTACGGTCGCGAGTTCCGCCCCGCAGCTCAGGGCGCATTCGCCGATTTTGCCGTTCCTTGGTGTCAAGCATACCTATCGTGCACTCGATCTCCGTAGCGTCTTGGTTGGCATGTGCACAGAGTGAAGTCCGGGGGTGGGCGGCATGTCGGACTTGAAGAAGGAAGCCGCGTCGATGCACAAGGCGGCGTCGGGGCTGCGTGGCATCGGGCAGCACACGGCGAAGCCGTTGCAGCAGTTCCAGGCGCAGTCCCATGACCTGAGCGCGCTGGGCGCTCTCGGGTCCCTCCTCAGCGCCACGGGCGAGATACGCGAGGGCATGACCACCCTCGCCAGGCTGGCCAAGCAGCTGGACGAGGAGTGGGAGGCGGAGGCGAAGCTGATCGGCGAGGTGTCCGACGCCTTCGACCTGCTGGACGTGCTGATCGCGGCCGCGGCCCAGGACGACAAGGGCTGACCGGGCGTGGTCGACCTCAACCCCCTGCACTACGTCAGCAAGTTCAACCACATGTTCGGCGACTCGGTCGCCAGTGGTCTTGAGTTCCTGGGCATCTCGGACCCGGCGGTGGATCCGGACGGGGTGCGTGAGATCGCAAAGAAGTGGCGGCAGTTGGCCGACGGGCTGGACGACGCCGCCACCGCGGCGGAGCGTGCCCTGCGAGGCGTGGAGTGGGAAGGCAGGGCCGCCAAGGCGTTCGGCAAGCGCTCCAAGGCAGCGCGTAAGCAGGCCACCGAGATGGCGCACGCGCTGCGCGAGGGTGCCAAGGCCCTGGACGACTTCGCGGACAAGGCCCACGAACTGCTGTCCGAGATCGGCGTGATGCTCGCGCAGATAGCCGAGTTCGAGATCGCGGGCCTGGCGCTGTCGGTGCTGACCGCGGGCGCCTCGGACGTGGCCGCCACCCTGATGGCGGGGGAGCGGGCGCTGAAGGTGGTGGCGCTGGTCGGGCGGATCGAGGAGGAGGGCACCGTCCTCGGCACCGCCATGCGCGAGATCATGGAGGTCATCCGCGGGGTGGAGCGGGCGCTGAAGGCGCTCAAGGAGATCCGCGCCGTCGCCGAGGTCGCCAAGCTGGCCAAACAGGGCGCAGCCTTCTCCGCGTTCACCACCCTGCTGGAGGACCCGGGCGCGTTCAAGGACCCGGAGAAACTGGCCGGCATCCTCGCCGAGGGCGCGGTGATGGGCGTCGGGTTCGGGATGCTGGGCAAGGCGCTCGGCAAGGGGCTGAAGGCACTGGGGCCGGCGGCCCTGGCCCGGCTCGGCAAGTCGATGGGGCTGGACTGCGCCGCGTTCGAGCGGCTGAAGTTGAACCCCGGCTTCAACAAGCTGCCCGCCTCGATCCGCAACATGGTCAAGATGTTCGTGCGGGACCCGATCGACGTGGCCACCGGCGACATGGCCCTGCCCCGCACCGACGTGATCCTCCCAGGCGTGTTGCCGCTGGTCCTGGAGCGCACGCACATATCGTCCTACCGTCATGGTGGCTGGTTCGGGCCCAGTTGGGCCTCCACCCTCGACCAGCGCGTCCAAGCGGACGAGGAGGGCTTCGTCTACGCGACCGCGGACGGCGCACGTCTCTGCTTCCCGGTCCCTGCCCCCGACACCGGTGAACCCGTCCGACCGGACACCCCCGGCTCACGCCTCCTGTTGTCCTGGGACACCGAGACCGACGGCGGTATCCGCGTCCACGACCCCGACACGGGCCTGGACCACGTTTTCCACAGCCCGGTGCCCGCTGCCGACGGCACGGCCGTCGACCTGCCGTTGCAGTACATCCAGGACCGCAACGGCAACCGCGTCACCGTCGAGTACAAGACGGGCGACATCCCCGGGGCCGTCGTGCACTCCGGCGGTTACCGCATCGTTCTCGACCACAACCCCGCCCGGTCCCGCATCACCGGCCTGCGGCTCACCGATCCGGCCCGCCCGGACCGGTCCGGCACCACCCTGGTCACCTTCGGCTACGACGAACACGGTCACCTCACCGAGGAGACCAACTCCTCCGGTCTGCCACTGCGTTACACCTACGACCCCGAAGGCCGCATCACCTCCTGGACCGACCGCAACGACACGACCTACTGGTACCGGTACGACGACCAAGGTCGAGTCACGGACACCGGCGGCACCGGAGGTGCCCTGGCCTCCACCCTCGCGTACGACGAGGAGTCACGCACGACCCGCGTCCGTGACTCCCTCGGCCACGTCCGTACCTACGAGCACAACGCGGCACTGCGCCTGATCCGGGAAACGGACCCGCTCGGCAACTCCACCTGCCAGGAATGGGACGAGGACCTCCAACTCGTCTCGGTGACGGACCCGCTCGGCCGCACCATTCGCTACGAACGAGACGAGAACGGACGTATCGTTTCCGCCGTCCGGCCGGACGGCCGGACGGCCCAAGTCGCCTACGGCGCCCTCGGCCTGCCGGCGACCGTCATCGGCACGGACGGCAGGCAGTGGGACTGCGCATACGACGAGCGCGGGAATCTGACCTCTGCCACAGCTCCGTCGGGAGCCGTGAAGAAGTCCACCTACGACCGCGCCGGCCGCCTCACCGGCGTCACCGACGCTCTCGGCGACACCACTCGCATCCAGTCCAACGCCGCCGGAGTTCCCGAACGCATCATCGACCCGTGTGGAGCATCGACCCGATACGCCCTTGACGCGTTCGGTCGCCCCGTCACGCTCACCGATCCCCTCGGCAATGTGACGCGTCTGGAGTGGACCACCGACGGGAAGCCGGTCCGCCGCACCGCCGCAGACGGCACCACCGAGTCGTGGACATACGACGCCGAGGGAAACCGCATCGGCCACACCGACGCCACGGGGGCCGTCTCCCGCTTCGAGTACACGTACTTCGATCGGTTGTCGGCGCGTACCGGCCCGGACGGTGTTCGGTACACCTTCGCCTACGACACCGAGCTGCGCCTGATCGAGGTCACCAACCCTCAAGGGCTGACCTGGTCGTACGCATACGACCCCGCCGGACGGCTGGTCACGGAGACAGATTTCGACGGCCGCACGCTGACCTACACTTACGATGCCGCGGGCCAGCTCACCAGCCGTACCAACGTGCTCGGTGAGACGATCCGCTTCGAACGGGACGAACTGGGCCGGACCATCCGCAAGGACGTCGGTGGCCAGGAGACCACCTACGCCTACGACCTGACCGATCAGCTTGCCCAGGCCACCGGTCCGGACGGCACGACCCTCACGCTGCTCAACGACCGTGACGGACGCCTGAGCTCGGAGACGGTCAACGGGCGGACCCAGACCTACACCTACGACATCCTGGGCCGCCGGACCAGCCGCACCACCCCCGCCGGCGCCACCACCACCTGGTCCTACGATGCCACGGGCCGCCCCACCGGGATGTGGGTCTCCGGCCGCAGCATCGACTTCACCTACGACGAAGCAGGCCGGGAACGGACGTGTCGCATCGGTGAGGCGGTCACCCTTGAGCACGGCTTCGACCCCCTTGGCCGCCTGACCACCCAGTCGGTGACCCGAGCGGACGGCCGTTCGCTGCAACACCGCGCCTACACCTACCGTCCCGACGGACATCTGACCGCCATCGACGATCAGCTCGACGGCCCCCGGCACTTCGACGTCGGCCCGACCGGCCGCGTCACCGCGGTCCACGCCCACAACTGGACCGAGACCTACGCCTACGACCACGCCGGCAACCAGACACACGCCACGTGGCCCGACCGACACCCCGGCCACGAGGCCACGGGCACCCGCACTTACACCGGTACCCGGATCACCCGCGCGGGCAACGTCCGCTATGAACACGACGCCCTCGGCCGTATCACCCTGCGCCAGAAGATCCGCCTGTCCCGTAAACCCGACACCTGGCACTACCAGTGGGATGCGGAAGACCGCCTCGCCCAGGTCACCACCCCCGACGGGACCCGATGGCGCTACACCTACGACCCCCTGGGCCGCCGCATCGCCAAACTCCGCCTCGCGACGGACGGCGAAGCCGTCGTGGAGCGAGTCGACTTCACGTGGGACGGCGCGACACTCTGCGAGCAGACCGCGCACTCCGTCGACCTCCCGAACCCCGTCACCCTCACGTGGGACCACCAGGGCCTCAGACCCATCGCCCAGACCGAACGCATCAACGCGGCCGACGCACCGCAGCAGGAAATCGACTCCCGCTTCTTCGCAATCGTCACGGACCTCGTGGGCTCGCCCCGCGAACTCGTCGACGAACAGGGGGACATCGCCTGGCGTGCCCGCAGCACCCTCTGGGGCGTCACCACCTGGAGCAGCGATGCCACCACCTACACCCCGCTCCGCTTCCCCGGGCAGTACGACGACCCCGAAACCGGCCTCCACTACAACTACTTTCGCCACTACGACCCCGAAACCGCCCGCTACCTCACCCCCGACCCCCTCGGTCTCACCCCCGCCCCCAACCCCAACACCTACGTCCACAACCCGCACACCAGGACCGATCCACTCGGTCTTGAAGAGTGCGGCGAGGACCTGATCTCGGTCTACCGCAAACAGACCGACCACCCACTGAGCCAGCGGATTCACATCGGTCAGAACGGCGAGGTGACGATCACTGGTAAGGGCAAGCTCTATCTGAACATGAGCGGCGACATCAGGCACACGTTGGAATACCGGGGTGACGGCGGCCAGATCGTCTCCTTCAAGATCTCGGAAGACTACCTGGCCAAGGTCCGTGAATCAGCTCTGCCGCAGAACAAGGACGACCATCCCGACGGTGATGCCTTCAGCCGTACGGAATGGAAAGGCCTGCTCCAGGAGTACCCGGAAATCTCCGATCCGACCAAGGGGAAGGACCTCTACGGAATCCCGGCCAAGCTCCTCGATGAACTCCGCGACAACATCGTCAAGGGCTCCGGACGTGTCGAACAAGAAGGATAGGATCGTGCGATGATCCACAGTGAGGAAAGCGTCGCTGCCGAACTGGACCGCGTTCGGCAGCGCCCCGCGATCGAGTCGGCTCCACCGGTACTGGCCGCTTTTACTGTCGGTGTCCTCGACGGGAACCCCGAGGAGTACGCGCTACGTGTCCGTCACGTCCTGTCGGCCGTCCTCCACCTGGCCTGCACGGCTGAGTTCGACGATGAGGATCTGCCGACGGACGAGTTCCCCGCCTGGTTCGTGACGGCCTCTGTCAGGGACGGTGAGATGCCGCTGCAGGAATTCGTCCGACACGGCCGCGCTGCGTACATGGACCGCAGCGGTGGAGGACCCTGGTCCTTGCAGAACTGGATCTACCGGTTCGACACGGACGAGGAATCTCGCGGCTGGGAGTTCTGGGACATCGTGCGGGTGGGACCGTCACGGCTCCGCGTCTGGGTCGACAGCTGGGGGGAATCCTTCTTCGGCTCCCTTGACCTGCTGTGGCTGCTGTACGCGGCCGGTGCCACACAGGTCGAGGGACCGGAAGTTCACAAGGCGGATACGTGGGCGTCCGAGGTGCGCGGTCAGTGAGGGATGCATCGCAGAGGCGGATCGTACGGGCGGAATACGCCGACTCCACGGTCGCGGTGTACCAGGCCTACCCGAAGGAGATCGCTGAACCGGCTTTGCGCGGCGGGACGTTCGTCGCGCCGTTCAAGCGCGAACGCATGACGTGGATCAAACCCTCGTTCCTGTGGATGATGTATCGCTCCGGCTGGGCCCGGAAGCCGAATCAGGAAAGAATTCTGCGGATCGACTTGGACCGCGCCGGTTTCGAATGGGCGCTGGCACACGCCGCCCTCAGTCATTTCCAGCCTGCTGTGCACGAGGACCGGGCTCAGTGGCGAGCGGAGTTTGCCGAGTGCCCGGTGCGTGTGCAGTGGGACCCGGACCGGTCGCTCCATCTGGAACCGCAGCCATGGCGAGCCATTCAGGTCGGTCTGTCCGGTGAAGCCGTGGACCGCTATGTGGACGACTGGATCGTGGACATAGCGGATGTCACCGATCTGGCAAGGTCGGTCCACGCCGCTGTACTCGATGGCAGGACTGATGAGGCACTGCGCCGGCTGCCGACTGAGCGTTCATATCCGCTTCCAGAGCGCCTCCGTCGGCGATTGGGCGCGGACGGATGACTGGTCCATCGACTTCTGAGCCACTCCTGGAGTCCACATCCGGGCGTCAAACTCCGGTGCGGCGTGCGGCGTGCGGCGTGCGGCGTGCGGCGTGCGGCGTGCGGCGAGTCGAGCTCGGATCGCGAGCCGCCCGCTGACCAGTGCGGCTGCCGCACGATCCAGCCGTCGATGGGCTCGCGAAATGTCGTCTCGCACTGCGGTGGCACCCCCCGGCGTACAGCCCGACTCGTCAGCTGTTGGTGGTCTCTGTCTGTTTAGCTACTGGTCAGGGGCGGCATTTTTTGGTCGCGACGCTCGGCCGACCCGGTGTGACCCCCGGCGTCGCGGGCCGCGTCGGCCGGATAGCCCGTAGGCGTCCTCCAGTGCCGCATCTGTCCGGCACGTGTGCACTGCGTCCCGCCTCCCCGCGCACGAACCTGTTGAGACGTGGGTCACAGCGGGGCCGTGTCCGGCGTGTCAGCGGGAAAACGGGTTCTCTACCGAAGGAGGCTGATGTGGCACGCGATCGGATCGCCCTGGCTGAGGTGCTGGCAGCGGCGGAGGACGCCGCGCCGGTGCGCTCTCTCGATGTCGTGGCCCACGATCTGCGCGAGCGGTTCGGTGCGCGATACGTGTCGTTCCTGTTCGTCGACGTCGTCGGCCGACGTCTGCTGCGGGTGAGCGAGGAGGCCGCCACGCCCCAGGAGCGCCGCGCCGGAGAGGTCCCCTTCGACGACAGCGTCTACGACGAGGTCCTGCGCGTCCAGCGGACGGTGCGGGTGCCGGAGGGCGAGCGCGGGCACAGGGTGCTCACCCCCGTCACCAACCGCGGCGACGCCATCGGTGTCCTGGAGCTGTTCCTCCCCGATGCCACCCGGGAAGTGCTGGAGCAGATCGAGGAGGCCGCGCACGCGCTGGCGTACATCATCGTCACCGACCGCCGCTTCACCGACCTCTACCACTGGGGCAACCGCACGACCTCGGTCAGTCTGGCCGCGGAGATCCAGCGCCAGCTCCTGCCCTCCGCCCCTTCCTGCGAGGCCCCGGAGTTCGCGCTCGCCGGCGCCCTGGTGCCGGCCGCCGACATCGCCGGTGACACCTACGACTACACCCTCGACCACGACACCCTGCACCTGTCCGTCACCGACGCCATGGGCCACGACGTCAGCGCCGCACTCATGGCCACTCTGCTGGTCAACGCCTCCCGCGGCGCCCGCCGTGCCGGGTGCGACCTCGCCGAACAGGCCCGCCGCACCCACGAGGCGCTCCTCGCCCACGGCGGGCAGACCTTCGCCACCGGCCAGTTGCTGCGCATCGCCCTGGACGGCACCAGCTTCCAGCTCGTCAACGCCGGCCACCCCTGGCCCCTGCGGCTGCGCGACGGCACGGTCGAAGAACTGCGCCTGGCGGTGAACCTGCCGTTCGGCGTCCCCACGCACAAGGGACCGTACCGGGTGCAGAGTTTCGACCTGCGCCCCGGCGACCGGCTCGTGCTGCACACCGACGGCATGCAGGAACGCGAGGCGAAGAAGGTCGACCTCCCCGGCCTCATCCGTGACACCGCGGCCGAGCACCCGCGCGAGGTGGTGCGTACTCTGGCCACCGCGGTCACCGACGCCTGGGACGGCCACCCGCAGGACGACGCCACTGTCCTGTGCCTTGACTGGCACGGTCCCCGTGTCCGAAGACCGTCGCGCGAACGCCACCGCCGACGCCCCGCGTGAGGGCCGGCGGGCGGACCGGGCTACACCTGCTTGGCGCCGCCGTCGATGAAGATCTCGGTGCCGGTGATGAAGCTGGACTGGCCGGTGGCGAGGAAGAGCACGAGGTCGGCGACCTCCTCCGGCCGCCCCATCCGTCCCAGGGGCACGATGCCGGCGAGGGTCTCCCGCAGCTGCGCCGCCCCTGCCTCGTCCGCCGCGAGACCGTTGAGGCCGGGGGTGGTGATGGGGCCGGGCGAGATGGTGTTGACGCGGATGCCGCGCCCGCTCAGTTCGTTGGCCCAGGTGCGGGAGAAGGCGCGGATGGCGGCCTTGGAGGCGCCGTAGACACCGAAGGCCGGGTCGCCGGAGACGCCGGCGACGGAGCCCGTGAGGATCACGGAGGCGCCGTCGACCAGAAGGGGGAGCGCCTTCTGGACGGTGAAGACGGTGCCCTTCACATTGCTGTCGAAGGTGGTGTCGTAGTGTTCCTCGGTCATCTGGTCGAGGGGGGCGAACTCGCCGCCGCCGGCGTTGGCGAACAGGACGTCGATCCGGTGTCCGGCGTCGGCGACGGTGGCGTAGAGCCGGTCGAGGTCGGCCAGGTTCGCGCTGTCGGCCTGTACCGGGGTGACGTTGCCGCCGATCTGCTCGGCCGCCTTGTCCAGGACCTCCTTGCGGCGCCCGGTGATGTAGACGTGGGCGCCCTCCCGTGTGAAGCGCTGGGCCGTGGCCAGTCCGATGCCGCTGGTGCCGCCGGTGATGACGACCGTCTTGCCGTCCAGCTGTCCCATGATGTCGCTCCCGTAATCCGTGGGGACCTCCTCGGCCCCCAGTTCCTTTAACTTTCAATCAACCTAGGAGGAGATAGGTGATGTGTCAACCATCTGGATGATACGTCATCTACTTGGTCGTTCGTCGGCTCAGTGATCCGTCGCGGCGTACGGCCGTGCGTGTGTGTGCTTCGTCGGTGTGTCCGGCTGCCGCATCACGCCGGGGGTGAAGGTGCCGCCCGGGTCAGGCGCGTCCGCACCGGACGCCGATTCCCCCGGCGGCACCTGCCGTGGTGCCGGTCGTCAGCGCCAGCCGAGTTCCGGAGCGATGTGCGTCAGGATGCTGCCGACGACATGCGTGTTGTAGTCGACGCCGAGCTGGTTGGGCACGGTGAGCAGCAGTGTGTCGGCGGCGGCGACGGCCTCGTCCTCGGCGAGCTGCTTGACGAGCACGTCGGGCTCGGCGGCGTAGGACCGGCCGAAGATGCTGCGGGTGCTGGGGTCGATGTAGCCGATCTGGTCCGTCGAGTCGCTGTCCCCGCCGAAGTACGCGCGGTCCCGGTCGTCGACGAGCGGGAAGATGCTGCGGCTGACCGACACCCGGGGGGAGCGGGTGTGCCCCGCGGCGCGCCACGCGTCGTGGTACGCCTCGATCTGCTTGCGCTGCTGGACGTGGAGCGGCTCGCCGCTCTCGTCGTCCTTGAGGGTCGAGCTCTGCAGGTTCATCCCGAGCCCGGCGGCCCAGGCCGCGGTGGCGTTCGAGCCGGAACCCCACCAGATCCGGTCCCGCAGTCCCTCGGAGTGCGGTTCGATGCGCAGCAGACCCGGGGGATTGGCGAACATCGGCCGGGGGTCGGGCTGGGCGAATCCCTCACCCCTGAGCACGTCGAGCAGTTCCTCGGTGTGTGCGCGGGCCAGGTCGGCGTCGGTCCCGCCCTCCGGCGGCCGGTAACCGAAGTGCCGCCAGCCGTCGACGACCTGTTCCGGTGAGCCCCGGCTGAGGCCGAGCTGGAGCCGACCGCCCGAGATCAGGTCGGCCGCGCCCGCGTCCTCCGCCATGTACAGGGGGTTCTCGTAGCGCATGTCGATCACGCCGGTGCCGATCTCGATCCGGCTGGTGCGCGCACCGATCGCGGCGAGCAGGGGGAACGGTGAAGCGTGCTGGCGGGCGAAGTGGTGGACGCGGAAGTAGGCGCCGTCCGCCCCCAGCTCCTCCGCGGCGACCGCCAGGTCGATCGCCTGCAGCAGGGAGTCCGAGGCGGAACGCGTCTGCGAGTGCGGCGATGGCGTCCAGTGCCCGAAGGACAGGAACCCGATCTTTTTCATATCGCTTTCAACAATCGGTGACCGGGTTCATTCCGCCGCGCCCCGGCGGTCCGGCCGGGTGCAGGAGTCCTGGCGACTGCCGGAGCCGGGTCGGCGGCCGATGCCCCGGATCGTGAGTCCTTCCGCCCCTGCCGACTGCACGCCGGGCCTGGTGAGGAGAGGGGGGAGACTTCCGATCACCTGGTGTCGAGCTTCTCGATGACGGTGTCGGTGATCTCCGCGAGCAGCGTGATCTGGCCGGGCGAGAGGTGGTCGAGGAAGAGGCGCCGGACGTCCTCGACGTGCTGGGGTGCGGCGGCTTCCAGGGCGGCACGGCCCGCCGGGGTGACCATCATGTACGCCCCGCGTCCGTCGTCGACGCACTCCTCCCGCGTGACCAGTCCGCGCTTCGCCATGCGTGCGAGCTGGTGCGACACCCGGCTCTTCTCCCACCCGAGCACCTTCGCGAGTTCCAGCACGCGCAGTCGGTCGCCGGGCGCGCGGGACAGCTCGGCGAGCACGGGATAGTCGGTCGCGGACAGCCCGAACTCGCTCTGCAACGTCCGGCCGGCCTGATGGACCAGCAGGTCGTGCATGCGCAGCATGCCGCGCCAGGCTCGTTCCTCTACGGGACTCAGCCAGCGGGGCGCTTCCTCCTCCATGGCCCCACCTTATGAGGAGGTTGACCCTTCCACCATCTTGGCCGCGGGCCCCAGGACGACTGCTCGTTCCCGAGCGCCCAAGCCGTCAAGGCCCCGCAGCTCGGGGCGCTCCCGTCGAGGCGAAGCCGGGGTGGTTCGCTTCGACGGCTCACGGCAGTGTCCCGCGCCGGCGCTCGACGGCGCGGAATCCCGGTCTGCGTCCGCGGCCCGGGTGCCCGGTCGGGTCCTCTTCGCGAGGTGCGGCGCAGAAAGGTATGTGATACATCAACTATATGTATCGCACGGACGAAGCGCTAACTTGGCCATGAAGAACCGCAGGCCCATGCCGTTGCAGGAGGCCGCCGAGGCACATCGCCCGCTGGAACGCGGTGACGTGCGGGATCGCGTCATCCTCACCCTCGACGCGTGATCCGGCCGCGACCTCTCGGCGCGGAGCTTCCGGTACGGCTGTGAAGGAGACTCCCGGAGGGGTCGTGGGCGTGGGTGAGTCTCCCGCGCTGGGCCGGAAGCCCGCGCTGGCTGTACCGCCCCGTACCGGTGACGGCGTCAGGCCGATCCGAGCAGGCCGTTGAGGATGCCCTTCTCGGCAAGGTAGAAGACGAGACCGCCCACCGGAGCGAGAACGGGGCACAGCCAGTAGCGGTGAGCCCCGGTGCGCGCCAGGTAGACGGTCAGAAGGACGGTGAGCAGCGCGCCGGCGGACAAGAAGGCAGCCGCGTCTTCCCGGTAACGGAGACTCAACCCGAACCAGAGCCCCTCGCCCAGCACCACCATCGTGATGACCGCCCCGGCCACCGCCCGCAGTTCCCCCTGCCCTCGCCGTACCGTCCACCCTGCCCATCCCAGCAGGGGCCCTCCGGCGAGCCCCGCCATCGACCACACGGCGGCGGTTCCGAGCCCGCCGCTCCCGAAGGTGCCGCCGAGCGTGGACGCCGTGTAGTAGCCGCCGCAGGTGGCGAGCATCATCAGCGCTCCGCCCCAGATGGCGAGTTGCCGGCTCCGGATCAGGGCGCCGGCCGCGGCGGTCCAGATGATCCAGGTGGACGTCGAGTTGGTCGCCCGGTCCAGCACGGGCGCCATCCCGTGCAGGCCGTACGTAGCCCAGCCGAGCAGCAGCCCGAAGGTGGTGGTCGCGGTGAGGAGGGTGACGGGGGCGTCGCGCCGGAAGACGGTTGTGGAAGCCATGTCCCGGCACTATACACACCGCGTATACACACAGTGTGTACTCCGATGCCAGCGGTCCGGCCGGTGCAGGCGACCCGGCTCAGCTCCTCACCTCACGTCACCTCACCGTCGGACTCGGGGAGGCCGTGCCGTTCGCCGGCGGTGTGAGGACGACCTGCGGCTGGCCCGCGACAGCGGGCGGCGGGGTCAGGTCCTGGGCCGGAAGGCCGGGCGAGGTGGTTTCCTGGGCGAGGGCCTGGCCGAAGTCGACCAGGCCGGTCGACTCCACGGCCGTGATGTGTTCCAGGACGGTGGCGTTGGCCTTGTCGGCCAGCGCGCGGACCAGCGAGTTCCTCGTGGTGCTGCGGACGCTCGCGATCGTGGTGAGGAGCTGGCCGTTCGTCGCGCGCACGGTGGTGGCCAGGTCCGTGTCGAACTGCTTGCCTTTCTCTCCGTTCAGCCGGGACGCGAAGCTCTGCTGTTGCGGTGACGGTTGGTTGGGCAGCGTGATGCCCAGCTGATCGGCGACATCGCGGCAGGCGGCGTCCAGCACGGCATCCCCGTCGACCAGCTGGTCCCCGACGTTCCTGACCGCTTTCGTCGTCCCCTTCTTCGACGCCTTCTGGCCGACGGGGTACTCCCACAGTCCGGCCGAGCGCACTTTGACCACGAAATCTCGGTCGGCTTCGGTCAACGGTCCGGTCGCCGGGGTGGCGACGACCCGTTCGGGTGCGCTGCTGACCTTCTGGACTCCGAGCATGGCGGGGTAGAGGAGGGAGCCGAGGGTGAAGCTGAGCGCACCACCCACGAAGAGAGTTCCCGCAGCCTTCCGTGAAACGAGCACCGTGTCTCCTGATCCGGTTCATCGGATCCCGCACACACAGACATACGGACGAGGGGATTCCCTAGAACCTTTTGGGCTCGTCATGGATTCGTAAAGCGATCGATGAGTCTGCCGCCCAGCGGCGCGAAGTAGGGCCGTTCGGCCCTAACGACGGGTCCAGGAAGGGACTGTCGGCCCCTGTCGGGGCCGGGTGCCGCACGGCCGATCATGTAGCGGCGACCGGGAAGGGTCAGGCCCATTCCCGCACTTCTGGTCTTTCCCGGCTCGTCGACGACACCAGTTCACGGGAGGGCGCCGTTCGTTGACCAGATGCAGCAGTCGAGGGTCGCGTGCCGTTGCCGCCGTTGCCGCCGTTGCCGCCGTTGCCGCCGTTGCAGGGGGGCAGCACTGAGCCTGCGGCAGGGCCGGCGGGTCGGCCTGCTCGGACGAATGAACTGCGCCGACGAGTTGACGCGGTGAATCAGCGTGGACAAGCTCGGTGACCGGTCCCTTGGTGTACGCATCGACAGTGACGGCACCACGTTGCTCCAGCAGTTCACCCTCGACGGGCCCACCCTGATCAATGTGGGCACCGGCGGCCTCACGGACGCGGATGCCGACGCTGCCACCAAACTTCTGCGTGAGCAGGCCGACCGGTACGAGGCCGCAGCCCGTAAGTAGGGCTGGCTGCGGGAGCGGCCCGCCGGGGATCGCGGTGGTCCTCCTGGTACCGGATCACGACGGGCCCTTCGGCGTGGGTCTTGACGCGTGAACGGCGAAGTGGCGGCCGGGCAGAAGGCCGAACTCGTCGCGGGCCTGGTTCACGGCTTCCGCCCGGTGCGTGTCGAACTTGGGCAGGGCGTCGGGGATGAGGCGGGCGACGGCGATACGGAGAGCGGCCGGGTTTCTGTCGGGCACGGGGGTGAGCGGCCCACCGGTGTGTCGGTGGGCGTGGCCATGAGTGCGTTCCTTCGCGACAGCGGCGTTCGTCAGGCGGTCAGCGTGACGGCGTGCTCCGCGCCCCGTCCGGCGGATGACGTGGCAGCGTGTTCGCCGCGGGGGCGAGCGGTGGCCTCAGTAGTGGTAGCGGGCCTTGAGGATCTTGACTTCCTTCTCGTCCACCCGGTAAACGAGCCGGTGCTCGTCGTCGATCCGGCGTGACCAGTAGCCCGACAGGTCACCCTTCAGGGGTTCCGGTTTGCCGATGCCGGTGAAGGGAGTGCGCTGGATCTCGCCGATCAGCCGTGTGATCCTGCGGGCCATGGCGCGGTCCGAGCCGAGCCAGAACAGGAAGTCCTCCCATGCGGCCGGGTCGAAGTGGACGCTCCTCACCCGTCGCCCGCCAGTTCTTCCAGCTCGGCCATGGTCCTGGTGACCACGGCCTCGCCGGCCCTGTCCCGGGCGACGGCTTCCATGAGGCTGCGCGCGTTGGCGGGAGAGCGCAGCAGGTAGACGGTCTCCTGCCAGGAGTCGTAGTCCTCGGCGGACATCAGAACCGCGTCGCCGCTCTTGGAGCTGATGCGAACGGGGGTGTGGTCGTCGTTGACGCGCTTGATGAGGGGGAAGAGATCCTTGCGGGCCTCGCTGGCGCTTATCGTCATCTGGCGGCACCTCTCTCCTGGCGGTACTCGAAAATGGTACCGCACTGGTACGTGATTCTGGTACAAGTCACGGAGGCCGCGAACCTCGCTCCGGACGGTTTGTGTGGGGGTCTGGCTCACCCCGATCTCCGTTGGTCGACCCGGAGCTGCAGTCCGTCCTGGTCTATACCATTGACCATGGAACTCCGGGCACGGCCTACGCCGACTTCGGCAAGCCCCGCCCACCCTGGGCCGCACACGTGTCGCCCGTATCCTGACCGCGGTCGGCGACACGGCCACCACTGGGGAACCTGCCCGGATCCTGCGCGTGTCACCGGCCTCGGCGATCCAGCACGTACACGCTCTCGCCGCCGGCGACCTGGTGCGCAGCCGCCGCACCGGCAACCAGGTCCTGCACAGCCTTCACCCGCTCGGTACCGCCCTGCTCGGCGGCCGCCCGGCCCGCAGGTCGGCCCCGCGGCGCCCTGCCGCGCGCCGCTTCTGGATGTAGTGACCACGAGCGTTGTCAACAGTGGGCGGCGGAGACGTGATCAAGGCTGGAGGCGCGTTGTGGGCAAGGGGGTGCCGGCCGGAGCCGTGTGGTCGCCCACCGTCTCATCCGGTGGACACCGCTTCGTCGCGCGATCTCTCCTCGGAAGAATTTCAACCTGCACGAGGGCGCCTGAGCGCGATCAGGCATGTCGCGCGCCACCGTCCGCCGCCAGGCGCGTGAGCCACTCACGCAGCAGGCGCTGCTCGGCGTCGCTCAGGACATCGGCGTCGTCGGGGAGGGCGGCGCGCAGCGCGCGGGCCGCTGCGGCGGGACCGGACTCCGTGGTGGGGACCGCCGGCTCGGCGCGGGTGACGGCCGCGACCATGGACTCGCGCAGGACGGTCAGCAGCGCCGGATTGCGGCGGTCCGCGGGGGTGGAGTGCCAGGTGGTGACCGCGCCCTGGCCGGTGGCCTGGATGATCTGGGCGGCCAGCTCCTCGTCGACCCGCAGCCACCCCCCGGCCGCCAGCCGACGCACCCGCCCATGGAGGATCTCCAGGCCCGCGCGGTGTGCTGAGTCCGATCCCCGGCCGGTGGCCCTGTTCATCACCGCGAACAACTCGGGGCGACAGACCCCGAACTCGACCACCATGTCCCAGCCGCGGCGCAGCTCCTCCACTGGGTCCTTCGGGGCGGGGTCGAGCTGAGCGTGCTTTCTCTCCAGGAACTGCGCGTAGCCGTGCTCGGCGACGGCCTCAAGGAGCCCCTCCTTGTCGCCGAAGAGGCGGTAGATCGCCGGCGGCTGCATTCCGGCCGCGGCGGCGACCGCGCGGGTGCTCACCGCGTCAGGGCCGCCGTTCTCCAGCAGCTCGACGGCCGCCTCGACGATGCGGCGCCGAGGGCTGTCGGCGGAGTCGCGCGTAGCCATGAACCGATGGTACCGAGGATTTGGTTCCACCGGAATTTCCAGTGTTACCGTTGAAGTGATTCCATCGGAAACAGAGTCGGGAGAACCCAGTGATCATCGTGACCGGAGCCACCGGAAAGCTCGGCCGCCGCACCGTCGAGCGCCTCCTGGAGCGCGTCCCCGCCGACCGCGTCGGCGTCAGCGTCCGTGACCCCCGCAAGGCCCAGGACCTCGCCGATCGCGGCGTACGCGTCCGGCAGGGGAGCTTCGACGACCCCGCCTCGCTCGTGCACTCCTTCGAGGGCGCCGAGCAACTGCTCCTGGTCTCCCTCGACCGCACGGGCCAGGAGTGCGTTACCGGCCACCGCGCCGCCATCGACGCCGCCGTGAAGGCCGGCGTCGGCCGCATCCTCTACACCAGCCAGATGGGCGCCGCCCACGACTCCCGGTTCCAGGCATGCCGCGACCACGCCCAGACCGAGGACCTGCTGCGCGCCACCGGCCTGCCCTGGACCGCGCTGCGCAACGGCTTCTACGCCTCCAGCGCCCTGCAGTTCCTGGAGTCCGCCCGCCACACCGGCGACATCGCCCTCCCCGCCGACGGCCCCGTCGCCTGGACCGGCCACGACGACCTCGCCGAGGCCACCGCGGTGATCCTCGCCGAGGAGCACCGCTACGAGGGGCCCACCCCGCCGCTCACCGGCCCGGCGGCGCTCGACTTCGACACCGTCGCCGAGATCGCGTCCCAGACCACCGGACGGCCCTTCACCCGCACCGTCGTCCCCGACGACGCCTTCCGCGAGCAGGTCCTGGCGCACGGCGCCCCGGCCCCGATCGCCGACCTGATGCTGAGCATCTTCGCCGCGGCACGGAACGGCGAGTTCACCGCTGTCGACTCGACGCTGGCCGAGCTGATCGGGCGAGAGCCGGCCGCCTTCCGCACCCAGCTGGAGCATGCCTGGGCCGAATAGATCCAGCGGGGCGCGCAGACGGCCCCGGCCTGACTCGCCGCCCATAAAGGCTCGCCCTCTATCGCCCGAGGACGTCGATCACCAGATCGGCGCCTCGGGCACAAACTCGGACTCCGCATCAGATTCCGCACCGTCCCAGAGGTTCCCCGTGCCCCACCCCCATGCCCGGCTGACCATCCACGGCAGACGGCTCCTCGTCGACCGGGTCCGCGCTGGCAGGCCCATCGCCCACGTCGCCGAAGAAACGGGCACCTCTCACACCACAGCCCACAAATGGGTCCGTGCCGGCGAGCCGAAGGCGATCCGGGGTTGTATGACCGTTCCAGTCGACCCCTGACGACACCGCACCGAACCCCGGCCGATGTCGAGAATCGCATCTGCGAGCTACGGCGCGACCGCAAGCTCGGTCCTGCACGGATCGGCCCGGTCCTGGGCATACCCAGCTCGACGGTCCACCGTGTCCTGACCCGCTAGGGCCTGAACCGGTTGCGCTGGACGGACCGGCCCACCCGTCAGATCATCCGACGCCACGAACGATCACATCCCGGCGAACTGGTCCACGTCGACATCAAGAAGCTCGGCAACATTCCAGACGGCGGCGGACACCGGATCATGCCCCGCCAGCAGGCCGCGGGCAATCGGCAGGCCACAACCGACGTGCGTAGGGGCGGCAGTCCCGTGACCGGCTACAGCTTCGTTCACACAGCCGTCGACGATCACTCCCGGCTCGCGTACAGCGAGGTTCTGACCGACGAACGCAAAGAGACCGCGGCCTCCTTCTGGCAGCGCGCGAAGACCTTCTTCGCCGAGCACGGCATCACCCTCGAGCGCGTCCTCACCGACAACGGCTCCTGCTACAGATCCCGCCTGTTCCGCCGGACTCTCAGCGCCACCTGCATCGTCCATAAGCGCGCGCCCCTATCGCCCGCAGACGAACGGCAAGGTCGAGCGCCTATATCGCACCCTCCTCGACGAATGGGCATACGTGCGCCCGTACTCGTGCAACACCGAACGCACCGAAGCCCTGACGGACTTCCTCCACACCTGCAACTACCGCCGGTGCCACGCCGCACTCGACGGCCAACCACCCATCAGCCGCGTCAACGATCCTGCGGGTCAATACACCTAGATCGCCTCGCCTCCCCGGAACACCCTGCCTAGCATGAGAAAGACGCCGCTGCCCCCGGCGGTGTGTTCCCCGCGCCGGCGAAGGGTGAGAGCCGTGAGTACCTCCCACGACGAGCAGAAGCCGATGCGGTCGGCAGGTCCGGGACAGCCGGGGGCGGTCGAGGAGCAGGTGGGGCCCAGCCCCGACGGGGAGCCGTTCTTTCATCCGTATCACCATCCCGCCGCGGGCTGGGGCGCTGCCAAGAGCGTGAGCAAGTTCCTGCTGCGGGAGCGGGCGCTCGTCGAGGGGCCCCGGGCGATCATGAAGATGAACCACGAGAACGGGGGGTTCGACTGTCCCGGGTGTGCCTGGCCCGACGACACGAAGGGGCTGCGGCTCGATCTCTGTGAGAACGGGGTCAAGCACGTCACCTGGGAGATGACCCGGAAGCGGGTCGGGCGGGAGTTCTTCGCCGCTCATTCCGTGGCCGAGCTGGCCGAATGGAGTGACTTCGCGCTGGAGGACCAGGGGCGGCTGACCGAACCGATGGTGTACGACGCCGAGTCGGATCATTACGTGCCGATCTCCTGGCGGGACGCGTTCGACCTGGTCGGGCGGGCGCTGCGGGGCCTGGACAGTCCGCATCAGGCGTCCTTCTACACCTCCGGGCGGCTCGGGAACGAGGCCACCTTCCTGTACCAGCTCCTGGCCCGTGAGCTGGGCACGAACAACCTTCCGGACTGTTCCAACATGTGCCACGAGGCGAGCGGGCGGGCCCTCACCGCCTCGCTGGGGACCGGCAAGGGGACCGTTGATCTCCAGGACTGGGACGCCACCGACGCGCTCTTCATCATGGGCGTGAACGCCGCGTCGAACGCGCCCCGCATGCTCACCGCCCTCGCCGACGCCTACAAGCGCGGTGCCCAGATCGTGCACGTCAACCCGCTGATCGAGGCGGCCTCGCGACGGACGATCATCCCGCACGACTTCGTGGACATGGCGGCCTGCCACTCGACCCGCACCGGCACCCTCAACCTCCAGGTGCGCGTCGGCGGTGACATGGCGCTGCTGCGCGGGATCTCCAAGGCCGTCCTCGACCAGGCCAGGGCCGATCCCAAGGCACTCGACCAGGAGTTCATCGACCGGTACACGAGCGGCTTCGAGGACTACCGGAAGGCGTGCGAGACCACCTCCTGGGAGGAGATCGAGCGGCAGTCCGGGGTCAGCCGTGCCGACATCCTCCGCGCCGCCCGGATCTACCGGGACGCCGACCGCTCCATCGTCAGCTGGTGCCTCGGCGTCAGCCAGCACGAGCACGGGGTCGACACCATACGGGAGATCGTCAACGTGCTGTTGCTGCGGGGCAACCTCGGGCGGGAGGGCGCCGGGCCCTCGCCGGTGCGCGGGCACAGCAACGTGCAGGGCAACCGGACCTGCGGCATCGACCACCGGCCTGCCGGCCAGTTCCTGGACCGGCTCGCCGCGGTGTGCGAGATCGATCCGCCCCGGGAACACGGTCTCGACACGGTCGGCACCATCCAGGCGATGCTCCGCGGCGACGTCAAGGTGTTCGTCGGCATGGGCGGCAACTTCGCCCTCGCCGCGCCCGACACCCGCGCCACCTACGAGGCCCTGCGCACCTGCGAACTCACCGTCCAGGTGAGCACCAAGCTCAATCGCAGCCACCTGGTGCACGGCCGGCAGGCGCTGATTCTGCCCTGCCTCGGCCGGACCGAGAAGGACCACCAGCGGTGCGGCGTCCAGGCCACCTCGGTCGAGGACTCCATGAGCATGGTGCACCTGTCCGTGGGGATGAAGAAGCCGGCCTCCTCGCACCTGCTGTCCGAGCCCGCCGTCATCGCCGGGATCGCCCGCGCGGCGCTTCCCGACAGCACCACGCCCTGGGCCTGGTACGTCGAGGACTACGACCGTATCCGCGACACGATGGCCCAGGTCCTCGACGGCTTCGAGGACTTCAACCGGCGGGTGCGGCTGCCGCTGGGGTTCCGGATCCGGCAGCCCGCGCGCGAACTGGTCTTCCGTACGGCCACCGGGCTCGCCGAGTTCTCCTCGGCGCCGCTGCCCGACGTCGTACCCGCGCCGGGGACCCTGGCGCTCGGCACCATGCGCTCCCACGACCAGTGGAACACCACGATCTACTCCGACAACGACCGCTACCGGGGGATCAGGAACCTCCGCACCCTCGTCTTCATGAACGCGGCCGACATGCGGGAGCGGGGCATCGCGGAGTTCGATCCGGTGGACATCGAGAGCACGGCCAAGGACGGCAGTACCCGGGTGCTCAACGGGTACCTCGCCATCCCGTACGACCTCCCGCGCGGCTGTGCGGCCGGGTACATGCCCGAGATGAACGTGCTGATCGCCCTGTGCGACTACAGCGAGCAGAGCGACCAGCCGCTGATGAAGCACATCCGCGCGACGATCAGGCCGGCCACCGCCGCCCCTGCCGCTTCCTGACGGGACATCAGTGCCCGGCCGCGCGCCGCGGCCGAGCCCAAGAGCCCGTCGAGGAGCGCCAGTTCCGCCGAGCGCCCGACGAGCCGGCCGGGACCGGTGAGGCGTTCGCCGCTCGGACGTGCCGAAGGGGCGTGCGCCACACCGGCGGAGGGCGGGCGCGTACGCCCGAAAGGGCGACCGGGTCGTCCTGCGGGTACGGCACACGACACGGCCTCGTACAGTGGGCGCGGCGAGGCGGCGCTGCCGCCCACGTGTCACGTCCGATGCGGTCGTCGACGTCATCGAACGGGCCACCGCCGCCGGTTGGGACACCTGCGGCCCGCGTCACGCCCGTGGGACGTCCGGTGTGCGTACGCTGTTCACCGCGCGGAGCACATCGGCGTCCCCGTGCGGAGCACATCGAGGAGAGGTCCGACCGTATGTCCGAGTCACCCGGCACCGAGCTGGCGTCCGAGTACAGCGCGCGGATCGCGCGGGACCTCGAAGTCAATGCCCAGGAACAGGACCGCCTGGCCACCGAGATCGCCGCCCTGGAAGAGCAGTTGCGCGCGGTGCGGGAGAACCGGGTGGTGCTGGAGCGGCTGCAGCAGGCGCTCACCCCGCAGTCCTCGGTCTCCGCCCCAGCCCCCGCCCCGGCAGCGGCCGACGCCGACACCGATGCCGTCGTGCCCCACCAGCGGACCGAGCCCACGCCGAACCGCCGTGCCGTCCCGAAGCAGGGCCCCGCGGAGCCGAAGCCGAGCCTGGTCGAGGCGGTCCACGCCTACCTCGCCGAGCAGGGGGAGCCCCGCTCCGCGACCGACGTCGCCGAGGCGATCAGGGCCGCTCAGCCCGGACGCACCATCAAGACGACGGTGATCCGCACGACGCTGGAGAACCTGGTCGCCCGGAACCGGGCCCGGCGCACCAAGCAGGGCCGGGCGGTCTTCTACACCCTGTCGTCCCCGGACGGCCCCGACACGCCGGAGGCCGGGGCGGAAGCCTAGGGCACCCGGCCGCGGCACTCGCCCCCGGCCCACCCGGCGCACCTGTCCCGCTCTCCGGCCGGGACAGGTGCGGCGCCTACGGCTCCCGCGGTCCCAGCGAGCGCTCCGTCACCCCCGCCAGATGCCGCCCGAACACCCCCGCCGCGTCCGGCGTCAGCGTCCGCAGGGCCACGAGCGCCGTGATCACCACGTCGCACAGCTCGCCCTGCACGTCCTCCCAGGTGTGGGTGACGCCCTTGCGGGGGTTCTGGCCGGTCGCCCCGATCACCGCCTGGGCGACCTCGCCGACCTCCTCGGTGAGCTTGAGCATGCGCAGCACGACGCCGGTCTCGCCGCCGTGCCTCCGGTTGGCGTCCAGCCAGGTCCAGAGGTCCTCGATGGAACTCCACAGGGCGGCGGGATCGCAGGGCGGTGTCCGCTGTTCCGTCATGGCCCGTAGCCTGCCCCGCCCCACCCCGCCGGTACTCCTCCACTCCTGCGCCACTCCACTCCCGCACTCCGCTACTCCTCGAACAGGGCCTCCTGCTCCCCTTCCGCCGCCCGCCGCACCCGCCGGTTCCGCGCCCCGATCACCACCGCCGTCACCGCCGCCGTCACGCCCAGCGCCGCCGGGACCATCCAGCCCTGGTCGAGGACGTGCCCGAACGCGTGGTCCAGGGAGAGGCGGCCGGGGCCCGCGACGGCCAGGCCCGCGGTGGCCAGGCCCAGGGTCGCGGCGTACTCGTAGCCGCCCTCCGCGGCGAAGAAGCCGTTCGGCCGGTGCAGGGCGGCCGCACCCGCCATCGCCCCCGCCGCCGCGGCTCCCGCCGCCGGGGTCGCGAGGCCCAGCGCCAGCAGCGTTCCGCCGCCCGCCTCGGCGAGCCCCGCCGCCAGCGCGCTCCGCGTCCCCGGCACGTACCCGACCGACTCCATGAACTGGCCCGTGCCCTCGAGGCCGCCCCCGCCGAACCAGCCGAACAGCTTCTGGGTGCCGTGCGCGGCCAGCACCCCGCCGGTGCCCAGCCGGAGCAGCAGCAGGCCCACGTCACGTCGGTCGTAGCGGGTCACAGGGGCTCCCATCGGCGGCATGCGGTTCGCGGGTCTCCACCGTCGCACCCGGCACGCCCGCTCGGCCCGTCCGCGCGGCCGTTCGGGTGGCGGGCGGGTGGCGGGCGGATGGGGCCGGTGTGACGCTGGCTGCCATGACGATCAAGACAGCCAAGCTCAGTGACCCGGCGGTCCGCGCCTTCGTCACCGCCGTCAACGCCAGCGACCGCGAGGGCCTCGTGAAGCTCCTCACCCCGGACGCGACCATGGCGGACGACGGCTCCGACCGGAACCTCGACGACTGGATCGACCAGGAGATCTTCTCCTCCAACGGCCACATCGACGTCGACAACGAGTCCAACGGCGGCCGCTCCCTGCTCGCCCACTACCGCAACGACACCTGGGGCGAGATGGCCACCCGCTGGGACTTCACGGTCGAGGACGACGGCCGCATCTCCCGCTTCGAGACCGGGCAGGCGTAGAAACCCGGTGGGCGCGGAAACGGACCGGGAAATCCCTTGTCCTCGGGTGCGCTCCAACTCCTAGCGTCACGTGCATGGAAACCGACAGCACCACCAGGACCCTGGGCCGTTCCGGCATCCGTGTCAGCGCGCTCGGCTTCGGCTGCTGGGCCATCGGCGGCGAGTGGCAGGACGCCACCGGGCAGCCGCTCGGCTGGGGCAAGGTCGACGACGAGGAGTCCGTACGGGCCGTCCACCGCGCCCTCGACCTCGGCGTCACCTTCTTCGACACCGCCGACACCTACGGCGCCGGCCACAGCGAGCGCGTCCTGGGCCGTGCCCTCGGCAGGCGCCGGGACGAGGTCGTCGTCGCCACCAAGTGGGGCAACGTCTTCGACGAGGAGACCCGCACCCTCACCGGCCACGACGACTCCCCGGCCTACGTCCGCCGCGCCCTGACCGCCTCCCTGCGCCGCCTCGGCACCGACCACGTCGACCTCTACCAGCTCCACCTCTCCGACGCCGACCCGGCCCGCGCCGCCGAACTCCGGGACGCCTGTGAGGAGTTGGTCGGCGAGGGGCTGATCAGGGCCTACGGCTGGAGCACCGACGACCCCGCCCGCGCCGCCGTCTTCGCCGAAGGACCGCACTGCACGGCCGTGCAGCACGCCCTGAACGTGCTCCAGGACGCGCCGCAACTCCTGGACGCGGCGGAGAAGTTCGACCTCGCCGCCATCAACCGCTCCCCGCTCGCCATGGGACTGCTGGGCGGCCGGCGGGCGGGGGCCGCGGCCGGCGACATCCGCAGCAGGCCGCCGGCCTGGCTGCCCGGGTTCGGGAACGGCGACGGGGCCGATCCCGCGTGGGTCGAGCGGATCGAGGCCCTGCGTTCCGTCCTCACCAGCGACGGGCGGACCCTCGCCCAGGGTGCCCTCGGCTGGATCTGGGCCCGCAGCCCGCGGACGGTCCCCATCCCGGGCTTCCGGTCCGTCGCCCAGGCCGAGCAGAACGCCGGGGCGATCGCGAAGGGGCCGCTCACCGCCGGGCAGCTGGCCGAGATCGACCGGCTCCTCGGGCGGTGAACGGCCCCGCGCCGCTCGGCGACGGCGGTCAGTAAGCCTGGCCGCCGCCGTACTGCTGCTGCGCGTACGGCTGCTGACCGGAGCCCGCCTGCTGCGGCTGACCCGTGTACCCGTGCTGCGGCTGACCCGTGTACCCGTGCTGCGCCTGACCCGCGTACCCGTGCTGCGCCTGACCCGCGTACCCGTGCTGCGCCTGCTGCGGCTGACCCGTGTACCCGGCCGCCTGCTGCGCGTACCGCTGCCCGCCGCCCTGCTCGGTGAGGGTGATCCGGCCGGCCTCGATGGTGGCCAGGCGCGGGGCGCGGCGGGCGATCGAGGAGTCGTGGGTGACCATGACGAAGGTCAGCCCGTACTCGTGCCACAGGCCTTCGAGGAGGGCCATGATGCCGTCCCGGGTGCCCTCGTCGAGGTTGCCGGTCGGCTCGTCGGCGAGCAGCACCTTCGGCTTCTTCACCAGCGCGCGGGCGATCGCGACGCGCTGCTGCTGGCCGCCGGAGAGCTCGGACGGGGCGTGCCCGAGGCGCTCGCCGAGACCCACCGAGCGCAGCGCCTCCGCCGCGCGCTCCCGGCGCTCGGCCGGCTTGACGCCGAGCGGGACGAGGGCGGTCTCGACGTTCTCCTGGGCGGTGAGCGTCGGGATCAGGTTGAACGCCTGGAAGATGATGCCGATCTTCTCGGCGCGCAGCCGGGTGAGCCTGGTCTCGCCGACCCTGGCGAGGTCGACGTCGTCCAGCAGGACGCTGCCCTCGGTCGGGCGGTCCAGGCCGCCGATCATCTGGAGCAGCGTCGACTTGCCGCCGCCGGTCGGGCCCTGGATGACGAGCTGGTCGCCGTCCTCGATGGTCAGGTCGACGCCGCGCAGCGCCTCGACCGTCTCCTTGCCCCGCGTGTAGCGCTTGGTGACTCCGGTGAGTCGGTACATGGGGTTCTCCACTGGGTGCTCTGCCGTCAGAGGCGTAAGGGGGCGAGGCCGGGGGGTCACGAGACGCTGCGCAGGGCGTCGGCCGGGCGCATCCGGGAGGCGCGCCAGCCGCCCATCGCGCCGGCGATCAGGCCGCCGGTGACCGCGAGGCCGACCGCGAGGGCGATGGTGGTGAGGGAGACCGGCGCGGACAGCGCGATCTCCAGGGTGTGCTGGGAGGCCTGCCGGCCGGGGCCGCCGCCGCCCGGGCCGCCGCCCGTGCCACCGCCGCCGGAGCTGCCCAGCTGGGCGGTGAGCTTCGGGCTGATCGCGGTGACCGCGTAGGCCGCGCCGACGCCGAGGGCGATACCGAGGGCGCCGCCGATCAGGCCGTTCACGATGGACTCGCCGACCACCTGGCGGGTGACGTTGCGGGACGGCCAGCCGAGCGCTTTGAGGGTGCCGAACTCGCGCACCCGGCGGGACACCGCGGAGGAGGTCAGCAGGGCCGCCACCAGGAAGGCCGCCGCGAGGACCGCGACGGACAGCCACTTGCCGACGCTGGTCGCCAGGCTGGAGGCGGTGGACAGGGAGCCGGAGACGGTGGACGCCAGGTCGGCGGAGGTGGTGACCGTCGTACCCGAGATGTTGGCGGTGATCTCCTTCTTCACGGTGGAGATCTGCTGGGAGTCGGTCGCCTTGACGTAGATCGTGGTGACCTGGTTCTTCGCGTCGCCGAGGGTCTGCGCGACCTTCAGCGGCACGAACACGTCGGTGTCGGACTCGCTGCTGTCCGGGGTCGCGATCCCGATGACGGTGAACTTGGTGCCGGAGATCTTGAAGGTCGAGCCGACCTTGTACTTCTTCTCCTTGGCGTACGACGTGCCGACCACCGCGACCTTCGAGCCGGTCTGCGCGGTGGTGAACGTCGTGCCCGAGGTGACCTTCATGGTGGACAGCGGGCCGAGGCCCTGGTGGGCCACGTCGACGCCGACCACGGAGTAGCTGTTGACGTCGAAGTCGGCGCCGCCGCCCTGAACCTGCGGCGCACCGCCCGAGCTGCTGCCCTCGCCGGGGCCGCCCTGGCCGCTGCTGCCGGTGGAGGACTTCGCCTTGCCCTGGGTGAAGGAGCCGTCGACCTTGGTGACGTTGAGGGAGAGCGCTCCGACCGCGCTCTGCACGCCCTTCTGGCCGGCGACCTCGGTGACCAGGGACGACTTCAGGGCCTGACCGCCCTGAGTCCGCACCCGGTCCGAACTCTGCGTGGAGCTGCTGCCGGACTTGGCGTCGAACGTGAAGTTCGGGCCGCCGGAGCTGCCCGAGGCCGGGGCCGTACGGGCCTTGGTGACCGTCATGTCGGTCCCCAGGCCGTACAGCGACTTGAGGACCTTGTCCTGCGCCTGGGTCATGCCGGCCGACACCGAGTCGACCGTGATGACCAGCGCGATACCGAGCGCCAGACCCAGAGCGATGACCAGCGCCGCCTTCTTCCTGCGGCCCAGCTCGCGCTTGAGATAGATGCCAAACATCCCGTTCCTCGAAGGTTCTTGGCGCCCGCCGTGGGCGCGGGCTCAAGCTAGGGAGGAACCTTTGAGCGGCCCTGGGTAAAAGATGTGTCAGAGCTGAGAAACCGGGATGTCTCAGCAAACTTTCATAAGACAGCAAATTCATATGCCAGGGAGGGGGTCCGCGCGGCGAAGCCCCGCTGGACGCGGTGTACGGTCCCGAGGTGCGCGATTCCTCTCGGCTGACCAGGCGTGCCGTCCTCGGACTGACGGCCGCCGCCCTTCCCGTGTCCGCGGCGACCCCCGCCTCCGCCGCCACCGTCATCGGCGGCGAGCGTCTGGCCCGTGGGGGCGTACAGGTGAGCGGTGCCACCGGCCTGCCGAGGAAGATCACCGCCCGGGCCTGGCTGCTCGCCGACTGCGACAGCGGCGAGGTGCTCGCCTCGTACAACGCGCACCGGAGGCTGGCGCCCGCCTCCACCCTGAAGATGCTGTTCGCGGACACCGTGCTGAAGAAGTTCGAGCGGACCGAGCGGTACAGGGTCAAGGACACCGACATCTCCGACGTCCCGGCCGGCTCCAGCCTGGTCGGCATCAAGCCCGGCATCACCTACACCGTCGAGCAGCTGTGGCAGGGCGTCTTCCTGCGCTCCGGCAACGACGCCGTGCACGTCCTCGCCCACATGAACGGCGGCATCGCGAAGACCGTCGCCGAGATGCAGGCCAGGGCGGCCGACCTCCAGGCCCTCGACACCCATGTGGTCAGCCCCGACGGCTTCGACCACCCGGGCCAGCTGTCGTCGGCGTACGACCTGACCCTCTTCGCCCGGCACGGGCTGAAGGACGACGACTTCCGCGGCTACTGCGGCACGCGCATCGCGAACTTCCCGGCGGGCGGCAAGAAGACCTTCCAGATCCAGAACACCGACCGCCTGCTCACCGGCGCCTGGGGGCTCGACGTCTACAAGGGCCTGTTCGGCGTCAAGAACGGCTACACCAGCCACGCCGGCAACACCTTCACCGGTGGTGCCACCCGGGACGGCCGCACCCTGCTGGTCACCGTGATGCACCCGGACCCCGCCACCAACGCCGTGTACGAGCAGACCGCCGCGCTGCTCGACTGGGGCTTCGGGAAGGGGAGCTCGGCGCAGTCCGTGGGCGCGCTGGTCGATCCGCTGAGCGAGGGCGGGGCGAGCGCGAGTCCGTCGGGGCGGGGCAAGGGGGCCGCGGGGGCGGCCGGGACGGGGGCCGCCGCCGGTTCGGGATCGTCGGGACCGTCGCCGTGGCGGGTCGCGGAGGGCGGGGCGCTGACGCTCGGGCTGCTGGGCGCCGGGGCGTGGGCGCTGCGCCGGCGCCGGCGGGCGGCCGGTGCCGCGGCCGGCCCCGACTCGGGTGACCCACCGTCGGGTCCAGCCGGCCCGACGGCGGGCTGACGTCACGCGGCAGCCGCTCCACCCACCGGTGCGTACCCGCGGTCCCACACGGGTCCACCCCCAGCCCGGTCCGGTGGAACGGCTGCCGCCTCCCCCCTCGGTGTGGCCGGCGGTCTACGGAATGCCAGAGCCTCAACTGTGAAGTTCTGGTGGAGGGGAATTGAGCATAGGCCCGTCACCGGCCGCACTATCGCGGACGTCGGTATTCCGCTTGTGCAGGTTGTGGATTGTCCGACTGAACGGCGGTTCAGCCCCGGCCCACGTACGGCATCGCCGTCGCCAGCACCGTCGCGAACTGCACGTTCGCCGCCAGCGGCAGCTCGGCCATGTGCCGCACGGTCCGCGCCACGTCCGCCACGTCCATCACCGGTTCCGGGGCGATCACCCCGTTCGCCTGCAGCGCGCCGGTCTCCATCCGGGCCGTCATGTCCGTCGCCGCGTTGCCGATGTCGATCTGCCCGACCGCGATGCCGTACGGCCGCCCGTCGAGCGACAGGGACTTGGTGAGCCCCGTCAGCGCGTGCTTGGTCGCGGTGTAGGCGGCCGAGTGCGGGCGGGGCGCGTGCGCCGAGACGGACCCGTTGTTGATGATCCGCCCGCCCTGCGGGTCCTGCTCCTTCATCTGCCGGAACGCCGCCTGCGCGCACAGGAACGCCCCGTTGAGGTTGGTGTCCACCACGTGCCGCCACGCCTCGTAGGGCAGGTCCTCCACGGCCACCCCGCCCGGTCCGAACGTCCCCGCGTTGTTGAACAGCAGGTCCACCCGCCCGAACCGGTCCACGGCCGCCGCGAACAGCCCGGCCACGTCGTCGGGTTGCGAGACGTCGGTCCGTACGGCGAGAGAGGCGCCGCCGGGCGCCAGTGCCGCCGTCTCCTCCAGCCGTGCGGCGCGCCGGCCGGCGAGCGCCACCGACCAGCCGGAGCGCAGCAGTTCCGTGGCCACGGCGCGGCCGATGCCGGAACCGGCGCCGGTGACGACCGCGATCTTTGGTTGCTTGGTGTCCATGGGGTCGCAGCGTAGGCGCTCCGCTGGGAGGGCCGCGTCAGCCAGGCCGTCGGTTGTCCGCGGCGCCGTGGGGGCTGGTCGCGCAGTTCCCCGCGCCCCTTTCGGGGCGCGTTCAGCGGGGGGCGTGCAGTGCGGGGGCGTCTTTACGCCTCGCCCGGGTAGCGGACGCCGATCTGCTCTCGCAGGGTGTCCAGGGTGCGCATGACCGCGAGGGTGCTGTCGTGGGGGACGAGGGGGGACTCCTGGTCGCCGGCGCGGACCGCGCGCATGGCCTCCCTGGCCTCGTGGCGGAAGGTGTTGCGCGGGCCGTCCTCCGGGGTCAGGACGAACTCCTCGGGGTCGCGGCCGTCGCGGTGCAGGACGAAGCGGTCGGGGTTGAAGAAGCCGTCCGGGACGTCGATCCGGCCCTGCGAGCCGGTGACCGAGGCCGTGGTGCCGGTGCCGCCGACGATGGAGCAGTGCACCGAGGCGAGAGCGCCGCTCTCCCACGAGAGCAGCGCACCCGTCTGGAGATCGACGCCCTCCTCCGAGAGCACCGCTCGCGCCGAAAGACCGTCCGGCTCGCCGAGCAGCAGGTGCGCGAACGACACCGGGTACACCCCCAGGTCGAGCAGCGCACCCCCGCCGAGCAGCGGGTTCCGCAGCCGGTGCGCCGGCGGGAACGGCCCCTCCAGGCCGAAGTCCGCCTGCACGGTCCGCACCTCGCCGATCGCCCCGTCCGCGACCAGCGCGGTCAGCCGCCGGATGAGCGGATGGCAGTACATCCACATCGCCTCCATCAGGAAGCGGCCGTGCTCCTTCGCCAGCGCGACCAGTTCCCCGGCCTCGCGGGCGTTGAGCGTGAACGGCTTCTCGCACAGCACGTTCCGCCCCGCCGTCAGGCACAGCCCGGCGGCCGTCCGGTGCGCCGAGTGCGGGGTGGCGACGTACACGATGTCCACGTCCTCGTCGCGGGCCAGCGACTCCCAGTCCCCGTACGCCCGCCCGATTCCGAACCGCTCCGCGAACCCCTCCGCCGACTCGGGGGACCGCGAGGCCACCGCCACGATCTCCGCGTCGGGCAGATCGACCAGGTCCGCCGCCATCGCCGCCGCGATCCCGCCCGTCGCCAGGATCCCCCACCGCACGCTCTGCTCACCCATCCCGGCCGCCCACCCTCGCTCACGTGTTTCCCGGCAGTCTGTACGAGCTGAGAGCATATGCGGGGGCCGACGGGGTCCGGCAACAGCCGACCGGACCGCGAGACCCACGAAGACGGGGGGACAGGGGACACATGCCCGAGCAGCCGGCGCGGCCGACACCGCACGCCCAGGACACCGCGAACGCCCAGGACACCGCGAACGCCCAGGACACCGCCGTCCCCGCACCGCGCGGCCCCGCCGGCCGCCCCGGCCCGGCGCCCGCCCCCGCCGCCACCCGCCGCGCCGGCCTCCTCCTCGTCCTGCTCCTCGGCGGGCTCACCGCGACGCCCCCGCTGGCCATGGACATGTACCTCCCGTCCCTGCCGGAGGTCACCCGCTCCCTCGGCGCCCCCGCCGCGACCGTCCAGCTCACCCTCACCGCCTGCCTCGCCGGCATGGCACTGGGACAGCTCGTCGTCGGCCCGATGAGCGATCGCTGGGGGCGCCGCCGCCCGCTGCTGGCCGGCCTCGCCGTCTACGTCGTCGCCACCGTCCTGTGCGCCGTCGCGCCGGACGTCGGGACCCTGATCGCCTTCCGCCTCGCCCAGGGCCTCGCGGGCGCGGCCGGCATCGTCATCGCGCGGGCCGTCGTACGCGACCTCTACGACGGGGTCGCCATGGCCCGCTTCTTCTCCACCCTGATGCTGGTCTCCGGGGTCGCCCCGGTCGTCGCCCCGCTGATCGGCGGGCAGATCCTGCGGGTGACCGACTGGCGGGGCGTCTTCGTCGTCCTCACGGTCGTCGGGACGCTGCTCGCCGTACTGGTCTGGGTCCGGCTCCCGGAGACCCTGCCGCCTGCCGACCGGCACGCCGGGGGAGCGGCCACCGCCGTCCGCGCCATGCGGAGCCTCCTGGCCGACCTGCCCTTCACCGGCTACATGCTCGCGGGCGGCTTCGCCTTCGCGGCCCTCTTCGCCTACATATCCGCGTCCCCGTACGTCATCCAGGAGATCTACGGCGCCTCCCCGCAGACCTTCTCCCTCCTCTTCGGCCTCAACTCGGTCGGTCTTGTGATCGCCGGTCAGGTCAACGGGAAGGTGCTGGTCGGCCGGGTCAGCCTGGACAAGGTGCTGGGGGCGGGCCTGGCCGTGACCGTGCTCGCGGCGACCGCCCTGCTGCTGATGTCGACCGGCGCCCTCGGCCCGGTCGGCCTCGGCCCGGTCGCCACCGCGCTCTTCGTCCTGATGTCCGCGATGGGCTTCACCCTGCCCAACGCCCAGTCCCTCGCGCTGCTGCGCACCCGGCAGGCGGCCGGGTCCGCGTCCGCGCTGCTCGGGACCTCCTCGTTCCTCGTCGGCGCGGTCGCCTCGCCGCTGGTCGGGGTCGCCGGGGAGAGAACCGCCGTGCCCATGGCGATCGTCCAACTGGCGGGGGCACTGGTGGCACTGGCCTGCTTCGTGGGAATGTGCCGTCCTTGGGCAGCACGTGGGAACACCCGTGCGAGGGCGGAGGGAGCAGGGAGCTGAGCGTACCGAGACTGCGCGTCGAGACACCGGAACGGGCCGGTCTCGACCCCGCGGAACTCAGGCACCTCGTCCGCGAAGTGCACGATCTCACCGCCGGTGAGCGGCCCTGGGCGGCCGGGGCCGTCGTGGTCGCCGGACGCGGACCCGTGATCGCCGTGCAGGAGGCCTCCGGCTGGGCCGTGCGCTGGTCCGCGTACGACCCCGAGACCGACGCCGGTGTCGAACTGCTGCCCGCCGCCCGGGTCCCGGCGACCGTCGACACCCCCTTCGACGTCGCCTCCCTCACCAAACTGTTCACCGCGGTCGCCGTCGTGCAGCAACTGGAGCGCGGCACCCTCGGCATCGACGCCCGCGTCGGCGCCTACCTCCCCGACTTCCACGGGGCCGTCGTGCACGGCATCACCGTCCGCCAGCTCCTCACCCACACCTCAGGGCTGCGCCCCGAACTCCCGCTCTACGACTGCCCCGACGACGCGGCCCGCCTCGGCCTGCTCCGCGCGGAGGCCCCGACCAGCGCCCCCGGCGCCTACCGCTACTCGGACCTGAACCTGCTCCTCCTCCAGCAGGTCCTGGAGCGGATCACCGGCCGCCCCCTCGACGTCCTGGTCCGCGACGGCATCACCCGGCCGCTCGGCATGACCGCCACCGACTTCGGACCCTGCCCGGGGGCGGCGGCCACCGAGGACCAGCGGCGGCCGTGGGCCAAGGCGGACCGGGGGATGCTGCGGGGCGTCGTGCACGACGAGAACGCCTGGGCGCTGGGCGGGGTGGCCGGGCACGCCGGCCTCTTCTCCACCGGCAGGGACCTGGCGATCTTCTGCCGGGCCCTGCTCGCGGGCGGCGCCTACGGCCCGGCGCGGATCCTCGGCCCCGACTTCGTGGACCTGTTGCTGGCCCCGCCCGGCCTGGGCTTCCTGGTGGACCAGCCGTGGTTCATGGGCGAGCTGGCCGGACAGGGGGCGGCGGGCCACACCGGGTTCACCGGGACCAGCCTGGTGCTGGACCGGGCGACGGACACGTTCCTCGTCCTGCTCGCCAACACCGTGCACCCGCGCCGCCGTCCCGGCGACAGCGCACCCCGGGCGGCCGCGGCGACCCGCCTCGCCAGGGCTGTCCATACAATCGCCGGGTGAACCACCCCATCCCTGCCGGCCCACCGGCCGACCGGCTCCGCGCCGCGCTCTCCGACCTGCTCGACGGCCTCCCCCCGAAGCAGGCGGCCGGAGCCGTCGAGCGGCTGATCGCCAACTACCGCGGGGCCACCCCGACCGACGCACCGATCCTGCGGGACCGCGCGGACGTGGTGGCCTACGCCGCGTACCGGATGCCGGCGACCTTCGAGGCGGTACGGTCCGCGCTGGCGGCGTTCGCCGACGCGCTACCGCAGGGGTGGGCGCCGGGCAGCCACGTGGACGTCGGCGGCGGGACGGGAGCGGCGACCTGGGCGGTGACCGACACCTGGGCAGGCGCGCGGCCGGTGACGGTCCTCGACTGGGCCGAGCCGGCGCTGGCCCTCGGCCGGGAGATCGCCGCCGCGAACCCGGCACTCCGGGACGCGCGGTGGCAGCGCTCTCGGATCGGAGCGGCGCTCACCATCGAGAGCACCGATCTCGTCACGGTGTCGTACGTCCTCAACGAACTCGACGAGCCCGACCGAGCCGCCCTCGTCGACGCCGCCGCGGCCGCCGCGCAGGCCGTCGTCATCGCCGAGGCCGGCACCCCCGCCGGCTACGCCCGGATCATCGAGGCCCGCGACCGCCTGATCGCCGCCGGCTTCCACGTCGCCGCCCCCTGCCCGCACAGCGCCGCCTGCCCGATCGCCCCCGGCACGGACTGGTGCCACTTCTCGGCCCGGGTCAGCCGCTCCTCCCTGCACCGCCGGGTCAAGGGCGGCTCGCTGCCCTACGAGGACGAGAAGTTCAGCTACGTGGCCGCCACCCGCTTCCCGCCCGCCCCGGCACCGGCCCGGGTGGTCCGCCGCCCCCAGATCCGCAAGGGCCAGGTCCTGCTCGACCTGTGCGAGACCGACGAACGGCTGCACCGCACGACGGTCACCAAGCGCCACGGCGACCTGTACAAGGCGGCCCGGGACGCGGACTGGGGCGACCCGTGGCCACCCGGGTGACACAGCTCTCGTACCCCCCGCTTCACGCCCAGACGGGACCATAAGGCATCCTGGCCGGACCAGAGGGAGGCGAGGCGACAGATGAGCGCGAGGTTCGGCGGCCCGACCGGCCGGCAGGGCAGACTCTCCCAGTGGCTCCGCGGCCGCCGCCCCGAGCAGGCCGCCACCGCCGACGAACCGGGCCGCGCGGCGCTGCTGCTCGCCGCCGCCGAGGCGGGCCTCCCGCTGGCCCCCGCCGCACACCCCGCCCCCGGCTACGGCTGCTCCTGCGACCGCGTCGGCTGTCCCACCCCGGCCCGGCACCCGGTGTCGTTCGCGTGGCAGACGCAGTCCACCACCGACCGCGCCCAGATCGAGCGCTGGGCCCGGCACCAGCCGCAGGCCAACTTCATCACCGCGACCGGCATGAGCCACGACGTCCTGGACGTGCCCCTGGAGCCCGGCCTGCAGGCCCTGGAACGGCTGCTCGCGAACGGCGTCGAGGTCGGCCCGGTCGCCGAGAGCGACGACGGCCGCCTGCTCTTCTTCACCCTCACCCGCGGCACCCCCGAGGACGAGGACGAGTGGTGGCCCTGCGAGCTGGACTGCCGCCCCGAGACCATGGACGAGCACCCGGGGCTGCGCTGGCACTGCCGGGGCTCCTACGTCCTCGTACCGCCCGCCAGGCTGTCCGGCGGCGACGGCGGTCTGCGGGTGCACTGGGTACGCGGGCCCGAGCACGCGCTGCCCGACCCGCTGAGCCTGCTGGAGATCCTCACGGACGCGTGCGCGCGGCATGCCGGTGAGGAGGCCGACCAGGTCGCTGCCGCTTGGCCACTCCGACACTGAGTGCTCGGCGGGAAGCGCCGGGTCGGGTTGTGCGGCTGGGTTGTGCCAGGCCGTCGGTCGGCTGCGGCCGAGTGGGGGCTGGGCGCGCAGTTCCCCGCGCCCCTGACGGGGCGCTGTCAGCGGGGGCGTTTTGTCACGAACCCTGTGCTGACGTCAGGCCCTGGATGCGACCCAGGATCGAGACCTTGCCGGTGCCGGCCGGGTCCAGGGCGACCTGGTTGGAGACGAACTGCATGGTCAGGGACTGCTTGATCTCGCCCTTGGTGAGGGCCTTGACGCCGAGGTTCGGGGTCGGCACGGAGGCGCCCGCGGCCGCCGTCTCCTTGGCGTAGTAGCGGGTGGTGAAGAACACCGCCGCCCCGCCGTCGGCGGTGCGCAGGGCGAGTGGCGCGTAGTCGCCGCCGGTGAGCGGCTCGTCGATGTACTGGGTGGCCAGGCCCGGCTTGGTCGACTTCTTGCGGTCGGTGCGCCAGCCGCTGGTGTGCGGGCCGTCCGCGAAGGCGGTGCCGCCGCTCCTCAGGTACGCGGCGTAGTCCTGGCTCAGGTCGCCCGGGGGGACGGTGAGCCGAGCGCTGTTCGCCGGTACGTCCTCGGCCCAGCCGGCCTTGTCGGTGGTGAACTTCGGTACGGCGTCCGGCGCGACCAGTGTCAGGTACGCAACCTGGAACGACTGGTCGAGGCTGTTGCGGGTGAAGACCAGCAGCCAGCGGTCGTCGCCACCCTTGTTGGCGTGCGCGTCGGCGAGGAACCAGCGCGGCCAGCCGGCCTTCTTCGGGATGGTGTACGTGACGTCGTCGAACTCCAGCGCCGAGTGGGCGGAGTTGCCGGCCGGGCTGTTGACGTGCCCGGCCTTCAGGCGCGCGGAGTCGATGTCGCCGAGGGCGCCGGTCGTGTAGTCCGCGTCCAGGGAGCCGTCGTAGGCCTTGTCGGCCTCGTTGTAGGCGTCCGTGAACTGCCGGAGCGCCTTGGCGGCCTCGGCGCGGGTGGTGGTGGGGAGCACCTCGCGCTCCCCGTGCACCACCACGCAACCGCTCGCCGTCAGCGACAGGGCGGTCAGCGAGACCGCTATGAGCGCGTTCCGGTCACGCCGACGGAGTCTGCGGAGCCGTCGAGGGGCGCGATCCCTGCTCGTCAGGTGCGTCCTCAGGTGCGTCATCAGGTGCCTTCACCTTCCCCTTCCCGGAGCCGAACCCTACCGGGGCGAAGAAGAACGCGAGTGTCGGGACCAGGTACAGCAGCCACACCGTGACCTGGAGCACGGTCGGGTCCGGCTGGAAGTTGAACACGCCCTTCAGCAGCGTCCCGTACCAGCTGTCCGGCGGGACGGTGCCGCTGATGTCGAAGGCCTGGCTGGTCAGTCCCGGGATCCAGTCGGCCTCCTGGAGGTCGTGGAAACCATACGCCAGCACGCCCGCCGCGACCACGACCAGCATGGCGCCGGTCCAGGTGAAGAACTTGGCGAGGTTGATCCGCAGCGCGCCCCGGTAGAACAGCCAGCCGAGGAACACGGCGCTGGCCAGGCCGAGCGCCACGCCGATCAGGGGGCGCGGGGTGCCGTCGCTGGCCGCGTGCACGGAGGCCCACACGAACAGCGCGGTCTCCAGGCCCTCCCGGCCGACGGCGAGGAAGGCGGTGGCGACCAGTGCGCCGGTACCCATCGCGAGGGCGGCGTCCAGCTTGCCGTGCAGCTCCGCCTTGAGGTGCCGGGCGGTGCGGCGCATCCAGAACACCATCCAGGTCACCAGGCCCACCGCGACGATGGACAGGGACCCGCCGAGCGCCTCCTGTGCCTCGAACGTCAGCTCCTGGGAACCGAATTCGAGCGCGCACCCGAAGCCCATGGCGATCAGCACCGCCACCGCGATGCCGATCCAGATCGGCTTCAGGGCGTCCGTGCGCCCGGTCTTGACCAGGTAGGCGATGAGGATGCAGACGACGAGCGAGGCCTCGAGGCCTTCCCGCAGACCGATCAGGTAGTTGGAGAACACGGATCACGCCCCCTTGGCGGACTCGGCGGGCTTTGCGGACTCGGAGGACTCGGAGAACAGCGTCCGGCCCCACCAGTCGTCCTTGTCCCGGACGCCGGGCGGGACCGCGAAGACCGCCGAACCCACGTGCTGGATGTACTCGTTGAGCGCGTCGGACGCCGACAGCTTGCGCTGGAGCGGGATGAACCCCTTGCCGACGTCACGCATGTAGGCCAGGAAGAACAGCCCGGCGTCGAGCCGCCCGAGCCCGTCCGTCCCGTCGGTGAAGGAGTAGCCGCGGCGCAGGATGGTGATGCCGCCGTTGGAGTCCGGATGCGCGAGCCGTACGTGGGCGTCGGGCTTCATGGCCTTCAGGAACGGCTCGTCGTGCTCCTTGGCCTTGCCGACCGGGGCGCCCTCGCCCTTGTCCCGGCCGAACACGTCCTCCTGCTCCTGCAGCGAGGTCCGGTCCCAGGTCTCGATGTTCATGCGGATCCGCCGGGCGACGAGGTACGACCCCCCGCTCATCCACCCGGGTCCGTCCCCGTCCCCGACCCACACGAACTTCTTCAGCCGGTCGGTCTCGGTCCCCGCGATGTTGCGGGTGCCGTCCTTGAACCCCATGAGGTTGCGGGGCGTCTGGGCGTCAGGGGTCGTGGACGAGGTCTTCCCGAAGCCGAGCTGGGACCAGCGGATGGCGACCTTGCCGAAGCCGATCCGGGCGAGGTTGCGGATGGCGTGCACGGCGACCTGCGGATCGTCGGCGCAGGCCTGGATGCAGAGATCGCCGCCGCTACGGGACGCGTCGAGGTTGTCCCCGGGGAACTTCGGCAGCTCGACGAGGGCGGCGGGTCGCTGTCCGCCGAGTCCGAACCTCTCGAAGAAGGACGGCCCGAAGCCGATCGTCAGCGTCAGCCGGGACGGACTGAGCCCGAGGGCCTCACCGGTGTCGTCCGGGGGCGCCTCGGCGAGCCCGCCGTACGCGCCCTCGCCGACGGCCCTGCCCGCGGTCATCCGCCGGGCCGCGGCCGTCCAGTCCTTCAGCAGCTGTACGAACTCGGCCCGGTCGTCGGTCTTCACGTCGAACGCGGCGAAGTGCAGCCGGTCCTGGACCGGGGTGGCGATACCGGCCTGGTTGGCGCCGTGGAACGCGACGGCGGTGGCGGGCCCGGCGTCGTCGCCGCCGGACTCGGCCGCGGCCACCGCGCCCCCGGCCACGGCGGCGCCCAGCGCGAGTCCGGCGCCGCCCCAGCCGATGACCGCCCGACGCGAGGGAGTGGCTTTGTCACCCATGTCCCGCTCCCTACTTGACCACGGCCGCGGCGAGCTTGGACAGCGGCTCGGCGAGGGCGTTGACCGCGTCGGACAGTTCCTTGCGCTGCGCCTCGGTGACCGTGTCGTACGAGACGAAGCCGTCGGAGGTCTTGTCCGTGCGGTACTTGTCGAGCAGCGTGTCCAGCGCCGCGAACTCCTTGTCCAGTTCGGTGACGAGCGCCGCGTCGTTCTGCCGGGCGACCGGCTTGAGCAGTTCGTACGCCTTCTGCGCGCCGTCGACGTTGGCCTTGAAGTCGCTCAGGTCGGTGTGCGAGTAGCGGTCCTCCTCGCCGGTGACCTTGCCGGTGGCGACCTCGTCGAGGAGTTCCTTGGCGCCGTTGGCCATGGAGGTCGGGGTGATCTCGGCCTTGCCGACCCGCTTCTGCCAGTCCTTCAGATCGGCGAGCAGCTCATCGGCGAGGGTCTTCTGCTCGGCGCCGGCCTTCTTGTCCTGCCACAGCGCCTTCTCCAGCGCGTGCCAGCCGGTCCACTTCTGGCCCTTCTCCAGGTCGTTGACGCGGGTGTCCGTCTTGGGGTCGATGTCCCCGAACGACTCGGCGATCGGCTCGGTGGTCTCCCAGCCGACCCGGGAGGGGGCGTAGGCGTCCTTGGCGGCCTCGATGTTCCCGGCCTTGACGGCGTCGACGAACGTCTGCACCTTCGGGATCGTCGCGTCGGCCTGCTCCTGCGCGTACTCGCGGTAGGCGGCGACGGCCGCGTCCAGCTTCGGGTCGCGCTTGGCGACGGCGCCGCCGGTGACGGTCAGCTTCTGCCGGACGCCGTGCCCCTTCATCCCCGGCCGGCAGGCTATCTCGTACGACCCCGCCTTCACCTCGGCGGTCAGCGTGTACTTGGTCCCCGGCCCGATGTTCTCCTTCTCGGAGACGATCCGGTCGTCCGGGAAGAGGATCTCGACCTCGGTGGCCTTGGATCCCGTGTTCTCGATGGCGAGCGTGACGTGCCCCGCCGGGACCGACTTCGCCGACGTCTCGCACTTTGCGTCGGCGGCGGTGACCTGGATCGCGTCGTCGCCCTTGGCGTCGCTCTTCGCGGTGCAGGCCGAGAGAGCGGTCAGGGCGGCCACGGTGGCGGCGGCGGTGACGGTGAGTCGGACGGCACGCATGCAGGCTCCAAGCTGGGGTGGTGTGGTGAGGCTGCCCTAACTTACCTGAGGCTTACCTCACTCGTACCCGCGCGGGTGGCGATTCGCCGGGCACGGAAAGATCACAGGCACGGCTTGATTTCGATACGTTAAAGCACACGCCAAGAGTGAGTAAAGTACGAGTCAAGTGACGTGCGGAACGCTTCGGCGGGAGGGCCGTCGGCGGCGACGCGGCCGGGGGCACCGGAGGCAGGGGCGGCGCCCTGCCTCCATCGGCGCGGCCCGCCCGGCCCGTGAGTGCTTCAATGCCGCTGTGACTGATTACGACGTGCTGCGTGTCTTCTGCGCGGCGAACGGCGGCTACGGCAACGAGCTGGGGGTCGTCCGGGACGGTTCCCTGCTGCCCGACCGGGAGGACCGGCAGGCGCTGGCGGCCAAGCTCGGGTTCAGCGAGACCGTGTTCGTCGACGACCCCGAGCGCGGGGTCGTCGACATCTACACCCCCACCCTCCGCCTGCCGTTCGCCGGCCACCCCTGCGTCGGCACGGCGTGGCTGCTGGACGTGCCCGAACTGGTCACCCCGGCCGGCGTGGTCGGCGCCCGGCTGGACGGGGAGTTCAGCTGGATCGAGGCGCTCCCGGAGTGGGTCCCGCCGCGCACCCTGCGCCAGTACGCCAAGGCCGCGGAGGTCGACGCGCTGCCCGTGCCCGCGCCGGGGGAGTGGATCTACGCCTGGGCCTGGGAGGACGAGTCGGCCGGGCGGGTCCGCGCCCGCGCCTTCCCCGGCCGGAACGACGGCATCGACGAGGACGAGGCGACCGGGGCGGCCGCCCTGCTGCTCACCGCGCAGCTGGGCCGGGCCCTGAACATCACCCAGGGCCGGGGTTCGCAGATCCTGACCGCGCCGCAGCCGTACGGCTGGGTGGAGATCGGCGGGCGGGTCCTCCTGGAGGGCCCGGAGAGGCAGCCGGGGATCAGCCGGTGACCGACTTCTCCTGACGGCCGCGACGCACGTAGTACCAGGTCATGTTGGACGACAGCCCCGTCAGCAGCACCCAGACCACGCCGATCAGCCAGCTGCCCTGGACGAAGGAGACGACGGCGGCGACGGCCGCGAGGACGCAGACGATCAGAGCGTAGAGGGCGAGGCGGGGCATAGGAGTCGATCGCTTTCCGAAGACGTCTTTCCGAAGACGTGGGGACACCGATGGCAGCCACCAGTGTCCCCCATCCGCTCAGACGTCGGTGACCCGGAGCCCGGCGTGTGCCTTGTAGCGGCGGTTGACCGAGATCAGGTTCGCGACCAGGGACTCCACCTGGTGGGCGTTGCGCAGCCGGCCCGCGAAGACGCCCCGCATCCCCGGGATCCGGCCGGCCAGCGCCTGCACGACCTCGACGTCGGCCCGCACCTCGCCGAGCACCATCACGTCGGTGTCGATCTCCTCGATCTCCGGGTCCTGGAGCAGCACCGCGGAGAGGTGGTGGAAGGCGGCCGTGACCCGCGAGTCCGGCAGCAGCGCAGCGGCCTGCTCCGCCGCACTGCCCTCCTCCGGCTTCAGCGCGTAGGCACCCTTCTTGTCGAAGCCGAGCGGGTTGACACAGTCCACGACCAGCTTGCCGGCCAGTTCCCCGCGCAGTGACTCCAGCGTCTTGCCGTGCCCGTCCCACGGCACGGCGACGATCACCAGGTCGCTGCGGCGCGCGCACTCGGCGTTGTCGGCGCCCTCGACACCGTGCCCGAGCTCGTCGGCGGCGGCCTGCGCGCGCTCGGCGGCCCGCGAGCCGATGATCACCTTCTGGCCGGCCCGGGCCAGCCGGTAGGCGAGGCCCTTGCCCTGCGGGCCGGTGCCGCCGAGCACACCCACGACCAGACCGGAGACGTCGGGCAGGTCCCAGGGATCCTTGGCGGCCGCGGGAGCCTTGTCGGCCGCCGGCTGCTGTGCACTGTCGGTAGAGGTCATGGGCCGACTCTACGTCCGGGCCGGCGGCCGTACCCGGCCAGGTGCGGTCAGGTGAGCCGGTTCACGGGCACCCGGCGGAACGTGATCGTCGTGTACGCGCTGAAGTCGCCCGTCTCGTAGAGCAGCCCGACGGTGGCCGCGTCGATCCGCGTCAGGTCGGAGTAGGCGGCGGGCAGCCCGTCGACCGTGTACACGGCCCGCCAGGTGGTGCCGCCGTCGGCGGAGGCGCGGACCGTCATCAGGGCCCGGGCCCCCGGATCGCCCGGCCCGGAGTACAGCAGCACGTCGGGATCGCGGAGTTGGAGCACGCTCGCCTGGCAGACGGGCGCGGTCAGCCCGGCCTGCGGCCGGAAGGGCTTCACCAGCGTGCGGCCGCCGTCCGCCGAGTGGGCGTCGGCCCTGTTCCCCGGCGCCGGGGAATCGTTGCGCGTGTTGAAGTAGACGCGCCCGTCGGGCAGTTCGGCTGCGGTGGTCTCGTTGACGTTGATGTACCCGTCGGTGTTCTCGTCCACGTAGCCGAGGTACCAGGTCGCCCCGTGGTCGTCGCTGAGCAGGCAGTGCCCGCTGTTGTACCTGCCCTCCGTGCCGTTGTCCGTGCCGGTGGGCGGCAGGGTGTGGCTGGCGGCCACGACGACCCGTCCCGAACGCAACTGGATCGCGTGCCCCGGCGTGGTGGCGTACCACCGCCACCCGGGCTTCTTCACGGACTGGGTGATCTCCACCGGCGCGGACCAGGTGACCCCGTCGTCGTCGCTGTGCCGCACCCACACCCGCCGCCCGTCGGCGTCGGACACCTGCCCGCGCAGGATGGCGTCCTCGGTGGCGGACGCGGCGCTGCGGACGTGCACGAGCAGGATGCGGCCGGTGTCGAGGACGACGGGGGCCGGGTTCCCGGCGAGATCGGTCCCGTTGTCCGCCGCCACCTGGAGCGGCCCCCAGGTGCGCCCGCCGTCCGTCGACCTCTTCAGCACCACGTCGATGTGCCCGTGGTCGGCCGCGGAGTCGACCCTCCCCTCGCAGAAGGCGAGCACGGTGCCCGCCCGGGAGACCACCACCGCCGGGATCCGGAAACTGGCGTAGCCCTCTTCGCCCGCGCGAAAGGGAATGCTTGCTTCTGCGTCACTCATGGGCCGCCTCCTCCCCGGGCCGGGCGAATTCGGGGTGAACTCCACGTCACGAGTGTCCGATTGCGGCAGTATGCGGAGGCATGGACGCCGTACGGGTCGCGTTGTTGCGCGAAGTGCTCGCCGGGACCGAGTGGTTGACCGCCACCCGGAGATTCGCGGGCGCGCTGCGGGGCTCCGTGGTGGCCCACGGCGGCGGGCTGCTCCTGGTCGGTACGCCGGAGTACGAGCCGTGGCACCTGGCCGCGCACCTCGTGGACGAGGCGGCCTGGTCCGGTACGCCGGAACTGGCGCCGACCCTCGTACGGCACGGCGCGCGCCCCACCGACCCGGCGCACCTCGCGGTCGGCCCCGGCCGCATCGAGGCGGCCCGCCGGGGCGAGACCCTGCTCGTGGTGGCGCCGGGAGACGCCGGACCCCTCCTGGAGCGGGTCCACACCGCCCGCCGGGCCGGCGTGACGGTCCTGACCCTCGCCACCACCGACGACGCGCTCAGCGCCATGGCCCACGAGACCCTCACCGTCCCCGAGGCCGCGGAACTCGACCTGGACACCGTCCAGCACCTCGTCAGCGCCGCGACCGGCGAGAACGGCCCCTCCTCACGAGGCCGCCGCCGCTTCCGCGACCGCCTCGCCCGCCTCGCGGACACCGTGACGGCCCCGCCTCCGACGCCTTGGTGATGTTCCGCCCACCCGCCCACCCGACTCGGCCGGCCGAACTGCCTTCGGCAGCACCGTAGAAGGCACGGGACCTCGGCTGCGACGCAAGCGCGGGGGAGCGGAGGCGGAACCCGCGGCCAAGGATGTCGGCTGCAGGCGCGTAGTGGTTGCTCGCGCAGTTCCTCCCCCAGCCTTCGGCCGGGGGGGACCCCCAGCACCCCTGACGGGGCGCCTTGGTGCAGCGCCCCCGAAGGGGCGCGGGGATCCGCGCGACCAGCCCCCACCGAGCCGCGCCCGGGCGAAAAGCGTTTGCTCCCGGCGAGCGCGGCATTCAGCATGACCCAGCGTGAGTCTCCTCCCCGACCTAGCCCCCTGGAAGGCCTCCGCCGACTTCCGGCGACTGTGGGTCTCCGGCCTGATCAGCACCTTCGGGAGTTTCCTGACGTTCGTCGCGCTCCCGGTGCAGATCAAGGACCTCACCGGTTCCGCGGCCGCGGTGGGCGCCATCGGCGCTGTCGAACTGCTCCCGCTCATCCTCTTCGGCCTCTACGGCGGCGCCCTCGCCGACGCCCTCGACAAGCGCGCCCTGATCGTCCGGACCGAGGCCGCTCAGGGGCTGCTCAGCGCGGGCCTGCTGGTGAACGCGCTGCTGCCGCACCCGGCGGTCTGGCCGCTGTACGCGGTCGCGGCCCTGTCCGCCGCCCTCGTCTCGGTCCAGCGCCCCGCCCTCGACTCCCTGCTGCCGAGGATCGTCGCCCACGACGACCTCCCGGCCGCGGCTGCCCTCAACTCCTTCCGCTGGACGGTCGGCGGCGTCGCGGGCCCCGCCGTCGCCGGCCTGGTCGTGGCCTACGCGGGCCTCGGCTGGGCGTACGGCGCCGACCTCGTCACGTTCGTCGTCTCCGTCGCCCTGGTCGTCGGCATCGCGCCGTCCCCGGCGTCCCACGAGGCCGCGAAGCCCTCCCTCCGCTCGATCGCCGAGGGCGCCCGTTACGCCTGGAACCGCAAGGAACTCCTCGGCACCTACGCGGTCGACCTCGCGGCCATGTTCCTGGCCATGCCGCTCGCGGTGCTGCCCTTCCTCGCCGACGAACTGGACGCGGACTGGTCGCTCGGCCTGATGTACGCGAGCATTCCGGCCGGTTCGCTCCTCGTGGGCCTGGTCAGCGGCTGGACCTCACGGGTGCGCAGGCACGGGCGGATGGTGGTGCTGGCGGCCGCGTTGTGGGGCCTCGCGATCGCCGCCGCCGGCGCCGTGGCGAACGTGTGGCTGGTCCTGCTCCTCCTCGCCGTCGCCGGCGGCTGCGACATGGTCAGCGGGATCTTCCGGGCCGCGATGTGGAACCAGACGATCCCCGACGAGCTGCGCGGCCGGCTCGCCGGGATCGAACTGCTGTCGTACTCGGTGGGCCCCACCCTCGGCCAGGTCCGCTCCGGCTCCATGGCCGGATGGCTCGGCGTGCGGGCGTCCGTCGGCGCGGGCGGCCTGCTGTGCACCGGTGCGGTCGGCCTGCTGGCCCTGTGCCTGCCCGCCCTGATGTCCTACGACGCGCAGACGAACGAACACGCCGTACGACTGCGCGCCCGGCGCACCGCCGGACCCGCACCCGGCCTCGCGGCCGACCCCGCCCAGCCCTCCTGATCAGCCCTCGTCGGAGGAGTCCCCGGCGGGTGCGTCGTGCCACCGCGGGTCGTTCTCCCACTGGAGGTTGCGCTCCCGCGCGATCTCCATGGCGTGCTCGGCCTCCGCACGGGTGGCGTAAGGGCCGAACCGGTCCTTGGCGGGGCAGTCCGGCCCCTCCTCGACCTTCTGATGCTGCAGGCAGTAGTACCACTCGCCCGCCTTCGCGACGGTCCGCTTCTTGAACAGGGCCATGACCGGCTCCTTTCGCCATCCACATGTTCCCCCATGCCCGCTGGTTAGACTCGCTGGCATGTCTGGCCAGTCGCTGCTCGTACCAGGGGAGCTCTCTCCCACCCGTTCGGTACCCGGAAACATCCGCCGCCCCGAGTACGTCGGCAAACCCGCGCCGACCCCGTACACCGGGCCGGAGGTGCAGACCCCGGAGACCATCGAGGCGATGCGGATCGCCGGCCGTATCGCCGCGCAGGCGATGGAGGAGGCCGCGAAGATCATCGCGCCGGGTGTGACGACGGACGAACTCGACCGGGTGGCGCACGCGTACATGTGCGACCACGGGGCCTACCCGTCCACGCTCGGCTACCGCGGCTTCCCCAAGTCCCTGTGCACCAGCGTCAACGAGGTCATCTGCCACGGCATTCCGGACTCGACGGTGCTCCAGGACGGTGACATCGTCAACCTGGACGTGACCGCGTACATCGGCGGGGTGCACGGCGACAACAACGCCACCTACCTGGTCGGGGACGTGGACGAGGAGAGCCGGCTCCTTGTGGAGCGGGCCCGGGAGTCCCTGAACCGGGCGATCAAGGCGGTCCGGCCGGGCCGGCAGATCAACATCATCGGCCGGGTCATCGAGTCGTACGCGAAGCGCTTCGGGTACGGAGTGGTGCGGGACTTCACCGGACACGGCATCAACTCCTCGTTCCACTCGGGGCTGATCATCCCGCACTACGACAGCCCGCACGCGACGACCGTGATGCAGCCCGGGATGACCTTCACGATCGAGCCGATGCTGACGCTCGGGACCCACGAGTACGACATGTGGGACGACGGCTGGACCGTCGTCACCAAGGACCGCAGGCGCACCGCGCAGTTCGAGCACACGCTGGTGGTGACGGACACCGGCGCGGAGATCCTGACCCTGCCGTAACCCCCCCGCTGCCGCCGGGCCCGCCCTCCCCTCGGAGAGCGGGCCTTTTTCCGGTACGCTTTTGCCGACATGGTGTCGGTAACTTTACCGACGGAGCGTCGGCAAGGGCATTGACTTAGGTAAGCCTTACCTTAAAGGATGTTGTCCATGGACTCCTTCTCGACACTCATCCGCACCGCGTCCCATGAGCAGCACGTGGCGGCGGAGACCTCGACGTTCATGAGCGACCTGCTGGCCGGCCGGCTCGGTGTGGAGGCGTACGCCCGTTACACCGAGCAGCTGTGGTTCGTGTACGACGCGCTGGAGGGCGCGGCCGGGCGGCTGGCGGCGGACCCGGTGGCCGGGCCGTTCGTGCGGCCCGAGCTGTTCCGGCTGGCCGCGCTGGAGCGGGACCTGGCGCACCTGCGCGGGGCCGGATGGCGGACCGGACTGACGGCGCTGCCGGCGACGGAGGAGTACGCGGCACGGGTGCGGGAGTGCGCCGAGCGCTGGCCCGCCGGCTACGTCGCCCACCACTACACCCGCTACCTCGGCGACCTCTCCGGCGGCCAGATCATCCGCGACCGGGCCGAGCGGACCTGGGGTTTCCGGCGCAAGGGCGACGGCGTCCGGTTCTACGTCTTCGAGCACATCGCCAACCCGGCCGCCTTCAAGCGGGGTTACCGCGAACTGCTGGACGCGGTGGACGCCGACGAGCTGGAGAAGCAGCGCGTCGTCGCCGAGTGCAAGCGGGCCTTCGTCCTCAACACGGCGGTGTTCCGGGAACTGGGCGAGGAGTTCCCGCTGTCGGCGTGATCGCCGCCGTTACTGGCTGACCGAGCAGAAGTCGTTCGGCCCCTGCCAGAAGCGGTAGAGCTGCTGCCCGCAGTACTGGGAGAAGTCGTCGACGCCCAGGTGGCGCAGCAGCGCGTCGATCACGTCGAAGAACGCGCTGTTGATCGACGGCACCCACAGCAGCGCGAACACGAAGAGCAGGCCGAACGGGGCGAACGGCTCCACCTGGCGCTTGATGTTGTACGACAGCCACGGCTCGACTACGCCGTAGCCGTCCAGCCCCGGCACCGGCAGGAAGTTCAGGATCGCGGCCGTGACCTGGAGCAGGGCGAGGAAGGCGAGCGCGAAGCGGAAGTCGCGCGGGACGCCGTCCAGGGCGTCCAGCCAGAAGGGGGCGGTGCAGACGGCGGCGAACAGCACGTTGGTCAGCGGGCCGGCGGCGGAGATGAGGCTGTGCCGCCAGCGGCCCCGGATCCGGCTGCGCTCGATGAAGACCGCGCCGCCCGGCAGGCCGATCCCGCCCATGATCACGAACAGTACCGGGAGCACGATGCTCAGCAGGGCGTGCGTGTACTTCAGGGGGTTCAGGGTCAGATAGCCCTTCGATCCCACCGTGATGTCGCCGCTGTGCAGGGCGGTGCGCGCGTGCGCGTACTCGTGCAGGCAGAGCGAGACGATCCAGGCCGCCGTCACGAACAGGAAGACGGCGACCCCGGGCCGCTCCGCGAATCCGGACCAGGTGGCCCACCCGGTGACCGCGGTGACGGCGAGGATCCCGACGAACACGGGACTGATCCGCCGGTCACTGGGGCGGGTGGTGGTGGCGGTCATCTGCGGGGCTCCTGGAGGACTGGGGGTCGGCGCGGGTCCGACCGTACCTGGCGGGGGGCGCAAACGCGTCGGGTGCAGGGGAAATACCTCTCGGCACGGAGGAAAACGTCTCGCGACCGGCGCCCGGTTCCTGGAGCCTGGGGCCATGCCGTTGCTGAAGGTGTTCTACGAGGACTGGCAGATGGAGTGCTGCGGTACGCCGTTCTCCGTCGGCGACGAGGTTGCCTGGAAGCTCGTCGCGTACGGGGCCGGGGCCGGGCGGGGGAACGCCGGGTACGGCGCCGAGGCCTGGGTGGAGAACCACGGCGGACCCGACCGGCCGACCACCGGCCGCGTCCATGCCGTCGACCTGGTCCACGAGGAGTACCGCTTCCGCCGTGCCGACCCGGCGCCGCCGCGGGAGGGGAAGGGGAAAGGGCAGGGGAACCGGGCGGGAGTCGTGCTCCAGGGCACGGGGCGCGGCCTGGAAGCGGTGCCCGGAACCGTCACGCTGGAGCCCGCCGACAGCTGCCCGAGATGGTTCGGGGAGGTGGACCTCGGCACGATGGGGGGCCTGGGGCGGGTCCGTCGCACCTGCGGTGCCCTCGTCACACTGGACGCCCCGGACACCGGCCACGTCCTGCACCCCTGACGGCACCGGGAGGCGCGCCCGCCGCCCCTGATGTTCCCGTGCGGGGCCGGCCGGCGTTCCCGACGGGCCCCGGCACCCTGCCGGTGAAACCCCGTGACCGCTCCTGACGTCCCCAGGGACAATGGACCCCGTGCGCTACGCGATCCTCGGCACCACCCAGGCACTCCGCCCCGACGGCACGCCCGTCCCCGTGGGCGGGGCGCGGCTGCGTGCCCTGCTGACCGTGCTGGCGCTGCGGCCCGGCCGCGCGGTGCCCGCCGGGCTGCTCGTCGACGAGGTGTGGGGCGACGAGCCACCGGCCGACGCCGGCGGGGCGCTGCAGGCGCTGGTCGGCCGGCTGCGCAGGGCGCTCGGCGCGGCCGCGATCGTCTCCACCGACGGCGGCTACCGGCTCGCCGCGGCCTCCGACGACGTCGACCTGCACCGCTTCGAGCGGCTCACCGGCGAAGGCCTGCGCGCCCTCGCCGACGGCGACCCCGCCAAGGCGGCCGCCGTCCTCGACGACGCCCTCGCCCTGTGGCACGGCCCGGCCCTGGCCGACCTGCCCGACCGCACCGCCGAGGCGGCCCGCGTCGACGTCCGCCGCCTGGACGCGCTGCGTGCCCGGCACGCCGCCGCCCTCGCCCTGGGCCAGGCCGAGCAGTCCCTGCCCGAGCTGACCGCCCTGTGCGACGCCCACCCCCTCGACGAACCCCTCCAGGTGCTGCGCCTGCGCGCCCTGCACGGCACCGGCCGCACCGCCGAGGCGCTGGCCGCCTACGACGACGTACGCCACCTCCTCGCCGACCGCCTCGGCTCCGACCCGGGACCCGAGCTGCGCGCGCTGCACGGCGAGCTCCTCGACCCGGCACCCGCGGCGGACGCACCGGCGCGGCCCGGCAACCTGCGCGCCCGGCTCACCTCCTTCGTCGGGCGCGAGGCCGACATCGAGGCCATCCGGGGCGACCTCGCCACCGCCCGCCTCGTCACCCTGCTCGGGCCCGGCGGGGCCGGCAAGACCCGGCTCTCGCAGGAGGCCGCCGAGACCGTGGGGTACGCCCGGGACGGCGTCTGGCTGGCCGAACTGGCCCCCGTCGAGGACCCGGCCGACGTCCCCGAGGCCGTGCTCAGCGCGCTGGGCGCCCGCCAGGCCGTACTGTACGGCGGCGGCGCCGAGACCATGCGGGCCGCCGCCGACCGGCACGACGACCCGGTCGAGCGGCTCGTCGAACACTGCGCCCGGCGCCGGATGGTGCTCGTCCTCGACAACTGCGAACACGTCGTCGACGCCGCGGCCGACCTGGCGGCCCGGCTCCTGGAGCGCTGTCCGGACCTGACGATCCTGGCCACCAGCCGCGAACCCCTCGGCGTGCCGGGGGAGTTGCTGCGCCCGGTGGAGCCGCTGCCCGAGCCGGTGGCGCTGCGGCTGCTCGCCGACCGGGGCGCCGCGGCCCGCCCCGGCTTCACGGTCGACGCCGACGCCGAGACCGCGGCGGCCTGCGCCGAGATCTGCCGCCGCCTGGACGGACTGCCCCTCGCCATCGAACTGGCCGCGGCCCGGCTGCGGATGCTGACCCCGCGCCAGATAGCCGACCGGCTGGACGACCGCTTCCGGCTCCTCACCTCCGGCAGCCGCACCGTGCTGCCCCGCCAGCAGACCCTGCGCGCGGTCGTCGACTGGTCCTGGGACCTGCTGGACGCCGGGGAACGCGCCGTCCTCGGCCGCCTCTCCCTCTTCGCGGGCGGCTGCGACCTGGCCGCCGCCGAGGCCGTCTGCGGCCCGGCCGCCCTCGACGCGCTCGGCTCCCTGGTCGACAAGTCCCTGGTGGTTGCGGCCCCTTCGGGCGAGGCCGCGGACGGCGGGATGCGCTACCGGCTTCTGGAGACCGTCTCCGAGTACGCCGGCGAGCGCCTCGACGAGAGCGGCGAGCGCGCCGCCGCCGAGCGCGCCCACCTCACCTACTACCGCGAACTCGCCCGCACCAACGAGCCGTTGCTGCGCGGCCCCGGCCAGCGGGCCGCCATCGCCCGGTTCCAGCTGGAGTACGAGAACCTGCGCACCGCGCTGCGGCACGCCATCGCCCTGCGGGACGAGCAGGAGGCACTCTGCCTGCTGCACTCCCTGTTCTGGTACTGGCAGATGCACGATCAGCGGATCGAGACCCGCACCTGGTGCGCCGACGTCATCGCCCTCGGCCCCGACCCGTTCGTCCCGCCGCTGCGCCGGGCCGAACCGGTGTGGCAGCGCTGCACCGACACCCCGCCGCCGTACACCGGAGAGCTCCTCGCCGAGGCCCGGCGCGGTGTGCACCTGGCCCATCTGGCCTGCATGGACACCGAGATGGACGTCTGGCAGACGCCCGAGGCGCAGGCGAAGCTGCGCGCGGTCACCGAGGTCTACGACCCGGGCCTGCCGCAGACCTGCCGGGCACCGGGCATGTTCTGGTTCTTCGCCGTGATGCTGACCGGCGGCATGGACCGGCTGCGCGAGATCCTCGACGCCGCCGTCCGCACCTGCCGCGAGACGCCCGGCTACGAGTGGGAGCTGGCCGGGAGCCTCGCCATGCGCGCCAACCTGCTGGCCAACCGGGCCGCCTGGGCGGGCGACGCCACCCGGGACGCCGACGAGGCGCTGGAGATCTTCCGGCGCCTCGGGGACGACTGGGGCACCGCCGAGGCCTTCTCCGGGCGCGCCGAGGCCCGGGAGCGCAGCGGCGACTACCGGGCGGCGGCTGCCGACTACGAGGCCGCCATCGAGCGGGTCGGCCGGCTCGGTGCCCGCGCCCAGGCCGCCCTGCTTCACGCCCGCCTGGGCGGTGTGCTGATCGAGTCGGGCGACACCGAGCGCGGGGAGCGGCTGCTGCGCCAGGTCATCGCGGACAACGAGGCCGTGCACAACGAGGCGATGCCCGCCGCCCGGCTCTTCCTCACCCCCTGGCTCCTGCTGAGCGGCCGCGTCCCCGAGGCCCGCGAGCAGGTCCGGCTGCTGCGCAGCGAGTTCAAGATCTCGCACTTCGTGGTCTTCGACGCCCTGATCCTCACCCAGGAGGCCTGGGTGGACGCCCTCGAAGGCCTGCACGCGGAGGCCCTGGGCAGGGCGCGCAACGCGCTGCGGCTCGCCGCCGACCCGCTGAGCGAGGCCATCACCCCGCATCTGCCGTCCGTCTGCCTGGCCGTCGCCGCGATCTCGCTGGCCCGCCTCGACGGCGGCGTGCGCGCCCTGGACGCGGCCCGCTGCCTGGGCGCCGCCGACGCCCTGCTGCCGCCCGGCCATGTCCAGGTCGGCCTGGAGCGCACGGCGCGTGACCGGTCGGAGGCCGCGGTCCGGGCCGCCCTCGCCGACGACGCGGCCTACGGGTCCGCGTACGCCGAGGGCGGTGACCTCTCCCGCGCGGAGGTCACCGCCCTGCTCTGACGTCGTCCGGGTGAACTTCCCGGCGGCCGTCAGCTCTTCGTCCGGAACCGGTGGATCGCGTACGGTGCCGCGACCGCCGTGATCCCCACCGACCAGGCCAGCGTGACCCACAGGTCGTGGGCGACCGGGCCGCCGACCATCAGTCCGCGCGCCGCGTCGGCGAGCGTGGAGAGCGGGTTGTAGTCGGTGAAGGCCTGCAGCCAGCCGGGCATCGACTTCGTCGGCGCGAAGATCGACGAGCCGAACTGCAGCGGGAACAGCACCAGGAACCCCATGGCCTGCACGGACTGGGCGTTCTTCAGGATCACGCCCAGGGTGAGGAACACCCACATGATCGAGGAGGCGAACACCGCGGACAGGCCCACGGCGGCGAACAGCCCGCCCCAGTGGTTGATGTGGAACCCGACGAGCACGGCGACGATCATCAGCACGGCGGTCGCGAACAGCATCCGCACCAGTTCCACCGAGATCTTCGCGAACAGCACCGAGCCGCGCCCGATCGGCAGCGACCGGAACCGGTCCATCACACCGGAGTTGAAGTCCTGGCTGAACCCGGTGCCGACGCCCTGCGAGAGCGTCATGCTCATCATCGCGATCATGCCCGGGATGACGTACTGGACGTAGCCGTCCTGGCCGCCGCCGAGCGCCTGCCCGATCGAGCCGCCGAAGACGTACACGAACAGCAGCGTGAAGACGACCGGCATCAGCAGGGCGTCGAACATCGACTCGGGGTCCTGCCGGATCCACAGCAGGTTGCGGCGGATCAGGGCCCCGGTGTGCCTCAGGTGCCCGCGCAGCGGGATCCGGACGTCGGTGGCGGTCGTGGTGGCGGTGGCGGTCGTGGCGCTCATACGGCGACCTCCTGACGGTCGTCGGCGGGCGCGGCGTCCTGCGGGGCACTGGCGCGGTGGCCGGTGAGGGACAGGAACACCTCGTCCAGGCTGGGCAGTTCGGTGACGATGGAGCTGATGGTGATACCGCGGGCGGTGACGGCGCCGACCACGGCGGTCAGCTGCTCGTCGCTGAGGATCGGCACCAGCAGGGTGCCGTTGTCCGCGTCCACGGTGGTACCGGCGAGCCCGGTGATCCCCAGCTCGTCGATCATGGCGGCGAGCGGCCGGACCTGCAGCGGGTCCACGGGCCGGACCCGCAGCGTCCGCCCGCCGACCTTCGCCTTCAGCTCCTCCACCCTGCCGTTCGCGATGACCTTCCCGCGGTCCACGACGGTCAGCTGGGAGGCGAGCTGCTCGGCCTCTTCCATGTACTGGGTGGTCAGCAGCACGGTCACCCCGTCGCCGACCATCGCCTTGACCTCGTCCCACACCTCGTTGCGGGTGCGCGGGTCGAGACCGGTGGTGGGCTCGTCCAGGAACAGCACCTGAGGGTGCCCGATCATCGAGGCGGCGAGGTCGAGCCGGCGGCGCATGCCACCGGAGTACGTGCTCGCCGGCCGCTTCGCGGCGTCCGTCAGCGAGAACCGCTCCAGCAGTTCGTCGGCCCGGGCCCGCGCGTCCTTCCGTGACAGGTCGAGCAGCCGCCCGATCATGTACAGGTTCTCCCAGCCCGGCAGCTTCTCGTCCACGGAGGCGTACTGCCCGGTCAGGCCGATCACCCGGCGCAGCTGGCGGGGCTGGCGCAGCACGTCGTACCCGGCGACGGTCGCCTCTCCCGCGTCGGGCTGCAGCAGTGTGGACAGGATCCGCACCAGGGTGGTCTTGCCGGCCCCGTTCGGCCCGAGCACACCCATCACGGTGCCCTGGCGGACGTCCAGATCAACTCCGTCGAGTGCCTTGGTGTCGCCGTAGTGCTTCACCAGCCCCCGTACGGACACGGCGTTGTTGTCGATTCGCGTCATGGAAAGTACGGTGCCAGCCCCCACCGACAAACCTCCGACAGGCCGCCGACGCCGGCCGACAGCGGACCGATGTCCTACCGACGGCGACCGCGGCGGAGGCCCGCTGACGGCCACCGACCGCGACCAGCGCATCCCCCGACGACCACCGCAACCCTCAATTGAGCAACCACGACGGTGAGCGACCACCTCCGCGAGAGCGTGCGCCGGTTTAGGCGCAAAGAAGGGGACAGCCCGCCGACGGGGGAAGATCGGCGGGCTGTCCTTGGTGTTTCCGCAGTGGCTCTGTGCAGCGCCCGCAGGGGGCGCTGGGGGCGGAACCGCGCGACCGGCCAGGACGACGCCGCAGACGAAAGACGGCGCGTCACGGCTGGTCCGGCGGAGCGCTCAGTGGACGGAGTGCTCCTCCAGCGGGAACGTTCCGCCGACGACGTCCTCGGCGTAGGCCCGGGCCGCGTCGCCCATGACCTCGCGCAGGTTCGCGTACTTCTTCACGAACTTCGGGACCCGGCCCGAGGTCAGGCCGAGCATGTCCGTCCAGACCAGGACCTGCGCGTCGGTCTCGGGACCGGCGCCGATGCCGACGGTCGGGATGTGCAGCACCCGGGTCACCTCGGCGGCGAGCTCCGCCGGGACCAGTTCGAGCACGACCGCGAACGCGCCCGCGTCCTGGACCGACTTGGCGTCGCGCAGCAACTGCTGGGCCGCCTCCTCGCCACGGCCCTGCACGCGGTAGCCCATCGCGTTGACGGACTGCGGGGTCAGGCCGATGTGCGCCATCACCGGGATGCCGGACTCGACGAGCAGCCGGATCTGTTCGTGTGAGCGCTCGCCGCCCTCCAGCTTGACTGCGCCGACCCCGGCCTCCTTCACCAGCCGGGTCGCCGAGCGCAGCGCCTGCACGGGGCCCTCCTGGTAGGAGCCGAAGGGCAGGTCGCCGACGATCAGCGCACGCTGGGTGCCGCGGACCACGGCCGCCGACAGCATCGTCATCTCGTCGAGGGTCACCGGGACCGTCGACTCGTAGCCCAGGTGACAGTTGCCGGCCGAGTCGCCGACCAGCAGCACCGGGATGCCGGACTCGTCGAAGACGGACGCGGTCATCGCGTCGTACGCGGTGAGCATGGGCCACTTCTCGCCGCGCTCCTTGGCGAGGGCGATGTCGCGAACCGTGATGCGGCGGGTGCCCTTACCCCCGTACAGCGTCCTGCTGCCGTCGGAGGGGCTGTTCTGCACAGTCTGGGCAGCCGAAAGCTGCGTCATGACAACGGCTCCTTCAGTCATCTCGAGGCACCCTGACGGCGTCCCCGGATCCCTCTCATGGTGGCACTTCGTGCCGCCGTCGGCCAGAGGACCCCCCTGTGATCCGTCGGTCACCGTCCGCCCCGCCCAGTCGCCTTCCATAAAGTCCGGGTAAAGGAATTCAGATACGAGACGGTGCCGTATTGAAATGGTCATAGGCTCGTCCGCATGACAACTCCTGCCGACCACGCTCCACCAGGCCCGCGCATACCCGAGGCGGTGCACCGGCGCCGCTGGGCGATCCTCGGCGTGCTCATGTTGAGCCTGCTGATCGTGGTGCTCGACAACTCGATCCTGAACGTCGCCGTCAAGACCATCTCCACTCCGGCCCCGGTCGGCCTCGGCGCCACCCAGAGCCAGCTGGAGTGGGCGATCAACGCCTACACCCTCGTCTTCGCCGGCCTGCTCTTCACCGCCGGCCTCGTGGGTGACCGCCTCGGCCGCAAGAAGGTGCTCATCGGCGGCCTCGTGATCTTCGGCGTCGGCTCGGCCCTCGCCGCCGAGTCCGGCTCCGCGGACCAGCTGATCGCCTTCCGCGCCCTGATGGCCCTCGGCGCGGCCTCCGTGATGCCCGCCACCCTCGCCGTCCTGATGAACGTCTTCGAGCGGCAGGAGCAGCCGAAGGCGATCGGTATCTGGGCCGGCGGCGTCGGCCTCGCCATCGCCATCGGCCCGATCACCGGCGGCGTGCTGCTCGACCACTTCTGGTGGGGCTCGGTCTTCCTCATCAACGTGCCGATCGTGGTCATCGCGCTCGCCCTGATGTTCTGGCTGGTCCCCGATTCCCGCGACCCGCGCCCCGGCCGCCTCGACCCCGTCGGCGTGGTGCTCTCCGTCGTCGGCCTGGTCCTGCTGGTCTACGGCATCATCAAGGGCGGCGAGCTCGCCGACTTCACCGACACCAAGGTGCTGGTCACCGTCTTCGCGGGCGTCGCGGTCCTGGCCGGCTTCGTGATCTTCGAGAAGCGCAGCGACCACCCGTCCCTGGACGTGACCTACTTCAAGAACAAGGTCTTCTCGGCCGCCATGGCCGCCATCGCGCTGGTCTTCTTCGCGCTGATGGGCGTGACCTTCTTCTCCGTCTTCTACACCCAGAGCGTGCGCGGCTACTCGCCGCTGCAGTCCGGTCTGCTGCTGCTCCCGCTGGCCGCCGCGCAGATGGTCTTCGCGCCGCGGGCCCGGCTGGTCGTGGAGCGGTTCGGCAACAAGGCCACCACCGCGGGCGGCCTGGTGCTGATCGCCGCCACCCTCGGCGCCTTCGCCACCTTCCAGGCGGACACCCCGATCTGGATCCTGGAGGTCGTCTTCTTCCTGATGGGCACCGGGATGGCGCACATCATGACGCCGACCTCGGTCGTCATCATGCAGGCCCTGCCCCGCGAGAAGGCCGGTTCCGCCTCCGCGCTCAGCAACACCTTCCGGCAGGTCGGCGGCGCCCTCGGCATCGCCGTGCTCGGTTCGGTGCTGTCGACGTCGTACCGCAACGGCATCGAGGGCAAGCTCGGCGCGCTGCCGCCCGGGCTGCGCGACACGGCCGGCGAGTCCATCGAGGCCACCCTCGGTGTCGCCTCGAAGCTCGGCGCACCGGGCAAGGCCCTGGTCACCCCCGCCAACGACGCCTTCCTGCACGCCATGCACACAACCGCCCTGTGCGGCGCGGGCGTCGCGCTGATCGGCGCCGTGGTCGTGACCCTCTTCCTGCCGGGCAAGCCGCCGGCCGGTCAGCAGGGCGACCGGGAGCAGGAACTGGTCGTGGCGGCGGAGTGACCATGAACTACTGAACTACTGAAGGACTGAAGGACTGAAGGACTGAATGATCGAATCGATGACTGCTGAACTGCTGAACTGACGAACGACTGAACGGACCGGCCGGCACCGGCAGGAACCGCGGGGGAGACCGGGGGGAGACCCCGGAGCCACGGGGAGAACCTCGTGGCAACCACGGGGGGAGGCTTCGGCTGCGGGAGAATTCCCGCAGCCAGTGCACTGAGAGGACGGTACGACGTGACGCTTGCCGACAGCGGACCGCGGTCCATCACTCCGGCCCGCGGCCGCCCCCGCAGCGAGGCGGTGGAGATCGCCATCCTGGAGGGCGTGATGAAGCTCCTGGAGGAGGGCGTCCCGCTCGCCGAGCTCTCCATCGAGCGGATCGCCCGGACCGCCGGTGTCGGCAAGGCCACCATCTACCGCCGCTGGAACGGCAAGGAGGAACTCTTCGTCGACGTCATGCGCGCCGCCGAGCCCCCCGACCCCGAACTCCCCGGCACCTCCATGCGCGACGACCTCGTCGTGCTGCTCGAGTCGCTGCGGCAGCGCGGTCTGATGAACCGTTCGTCGGCCATCCTGCACAACGTGTACGCCCAGATGAAGAGCAGCCCCCGCATCTGGAACGCCTACCACACCAACGTCGTCACCCCCCGGCGTGAACTCGGCAAGGAAGTGCTGCGCCGGGGCCAGCGCAACGGCGAACTCCGCGCCGACATCGACGTCGACCTGGCCAACGACATGTTCACCGGACCGATGCTGCTCAGGGCCATCCTGCGGCCGGACGCGGAACTCCCCGAGGGCCTGGCCGAACAGATCGTCGACGCGGTGCTGGTGGGCCTGGGCCCCGTCCCGTCGCCCTAGCCAGTGTTCGCGTTTCGTCACAGACCCCGCCGACCCGCCGGTAACCGGAACCCCTTCGCTCGGCTTGTTCGTCATCCTCTTCCGTACGGCCGTCATGTGACGGCGGGAGAGGAGCCGATCATCCCCTAGGGTCGTAACCGGGGGACGACGGTGTGCACGGCAGGTTGTGAGGCAGGCGTATGGCGCAGCAGGCGTACATGACGGAGACGGACAACGGCGGCTCGGGACCCGAGCGGCGGGGAGACCGGTTCCGGCGCCTGGTGGAACGGCTGCTGAAGGGCTGGCGAAACGATCCGCGCATCTGGCGCCGGGGCATCGTCACCGCCGTGGTGGCGCTGCTCCTCGCCGGGGTGATGCTGCTGCACTCACGCATCCCCAACGCCGTCGGCAACCTCGGCAGTCTCACCGAGACCTTCCTGCCCTGGCTGGGCCTGTTGATCCCGATTCTGCTGGTCATCGGCTTCCTGCGCAGGTCGGCGACCGCGTTGATCGCCGTCCTCCTCCCGGCGATCGTCTGGCTGAACCTGTTCGGCGGGCTGCTCACCGACAAGCAGGGCAGCGGCGGCGACTTCATGGTGGCCACGCACAACGTCAACGCCGACAACCCCGACCCGACCGGCACGGCCGACCGGCTCGCCTCCTCGGGCGCCGACGTGCTCGCCCTGGAGGAGCTGACGGCGACGGCCGTACCGGCGTACGAGAAGGCGCTGGCGTCGGCGTACAAGTACCACGCGGTCGAGGGCACGGTCGGCCTGTGGAGCAAGTACCGGCTGACCGGCGTGAAGGCCGTCGACATCAAGCTCGGCTGGACGCGCGCGATGCGTGCCACGGTCGCCACCCCGGACGGCCCCCTCGCCGTCTACGTCGCCCATCTCCCGTCCGTGCGCGTCAAACTGAACGCCGGTTTCACCGCCCGGCAGCGTGACACGAGCGCGGACGCGCTGGGTGAGGCCATCGCCGATGAGACGCTGCCCCGGGTGATCCTCCTCGGCGACCTCAACGGCACCATGAACGACCGCTCCCTCAACGGCGTCACCTCGCAGATGCGCTCCACGCAGGGCGCGGCGGGCAGCGGCTTCGGGTTCAGCTGGCCGGCCGCGTTCCCGATGGCCCGCATCGACCAGATCATGGTCAAGGGCGTGGAGCCGGAGAGCTCGTGGACCCTCGCGAGGACCGGCAGCGACCACCTCCCGATCGCGGCCCGCGTGAGTCTGACCACATCGGGATCGTAAAAACTCCAGGTCAGCGGCCCATTCCTGGCTTTGTAAGGACAATCGGGCGCCGCGCCGTAACCTGGCGGAATACTGGGGCTGGGACACTTTGTTCCGTAGCTGAACTTATAACGCACGGAACCCCGCTCCCCGAAAGGCGAAGCCCTTCATGCCTCTGGCCCTGCTCGCCCTGGCCGTCGGCGCTTTTGGTCTCGGCACCACCGAGTTCGTGATGATGGGCCTGCTGCCCGACGTCGCCGACGACCTCCACATCTCGATCCCCGCCGCCGGCCACCTGGTCTCGGCGTACGCCCTCGGCGTCGTCATCGGCGCCCCGCTCCTGGCCGCCCTCACCGCGCGCCTGCCCCGCCGCAGGGTCCTGATCTCCCTGATGGCCCTGTTCGTCGCGGGCAACGCGCTCTCGGCCCTCGCCCCCGGCTACGACTCCCTGCTCGCCGCCCGCTTCCTCAGCGGCCTCCCGCACGGTGCCTTCTTCGGCGTCGGCGCGGTCGTCGCCACCGGCCTGGTGGCACCCGAGCGCAAGGCCCGCTCGGTCTCCCTGATGTTCATGGGCCTGACCGTCGCCAACATCGCGGGCGTCCCGGTGGCCACCCTCATGGGCCAGCACCTCGGCTGGCGGGCGACCTTCCTGGGCGTGAGCCTCATCGGCGTCGCGGCGATGGCCGCGGTGTTCTTCCTGATCCACCCCACGCACGCCCCCGCCCCCGCCTCCGGTCTGCGCGGCGAAATCACCGCCCTGCGCTCCCTCCCGGTCTGGCTGGCCCTCGCCACCACGGTCGTCGGCTTCGCCGCCCTGTTCTCCGCGTACAGCTACATCACCCCGATGCTGACGGGCGCCGCCGGTTACGCCGGCTCGGACGTCACCCTGCTCCTCGCCCTCTTCGGTGTCGGCGCCACCATCGGCAACCTCGTCGGCGGCCGCCTCGCCGACCACGCGATGCGCGGCACGCTCTTCGGCGGCCTGGCGTCGATGGTCGCGGTACTGCTGCTCTTCCCGGTCCTGATGCGAACGGAGTGGAGCGCGGCCCTGGCCGTCGTCCTGCTGGGCGTCGCCGCCTTCGTCACCGGCTCACCGCTCCAGTTGATGGTGATGGAACGCGCCTCCGCCGGCCCCTCCCTCGCCTCCTCCGCCAACCAGGCCGCCTTCAACCTCGCCAACGCCGGCGGCGCCTGGATCGGCGGCGTCGCCCTGGCCGCGGACTTCGGCGTCACCTCCCCGGCGATCGCGGGCGCGGCCCTCGCCGTCCTCGGCCTGGGCGTGGCGAGCGTGGCGTACGCGGTGGACCGGCGCAGGGTGGTGCCGGCACCGGGCCGCGAACGCGTGATCGCCTCCCACGTCCCGGAAGCCACCGACCTGGCGCACTCCTCCTGACGGCCGGTGTCCCGGCCGGCCGGTGTCGCATGTCCGGCCGGGACGGTGGTCCCTTTCGGGTGACGCGGTTCAGACGGGACGTCGGCGGCCCGGTCTGCCTACGATGATGCTCTCGACACCAGCCCCTGGGAGGCACGCGATGTCCGCCGCAGCCATCGAGCAGCCCTTCGACGACGAGCCGTTCTCGCTCACGGCCATCGCCGAAGAGATCATGGAACGGCATCCGGGCTACCGAGTCGAGATCATCGGAGGCCACCTCCTCGTGACCCCATCACCGGATGCCCCTCACGCCCGCGCCCTGACCAAGCTCATGCGCCCCTTCATCGAGTCAGGGCTGGACGACGGCGACACCGAGGTCCTCCAGAACGTCGGCCTCTGGCTGCCCACCGGAGCCGAGGACTACGCCATCCCCGACCTCGCGATCGTGGACGCCGACATCGACGGCCACCTCGTCGAGAACAACGCGTACGACCCCGTCTGCTTCCGTCTCGTCCTGGAGGTCACCTCCAGCAACTGGAAGGACGACCTGAAGACCAAGGCCGTCGCCTACGCCCAGGCCAAGGTCCCGGTCTACGTCGTCGTCGACCGCAAGCACCAGCGCGTCCACGTGCTCACCGATCCCACCGGGGAGAAGTACGAGCACCACAGGCCGTACTCGCCCGGCGAGACCGCTACGCTGCCCGACTCGATCGGTGCCAAGGTCACCCTCGACGTCGACCAGATCCTCAAGGCCGCGCAGAGGAAGACCGACTGATCAGCCGGCGTCGGCCGGCTGCGGTGCACGCACCAACAGAGCGAGCAGGATCGGCACGGCAACTCTCCCCAGAGAAACGGCACTTGAGCCAGAAACTCTCCGGGGCCCCCAGGGGCGGCAAGAACACCCCAGCTTCCTTCCCCGAACCCCTCACAACCCGGCCGGGGTCGGCACCCCGCACGGTCGCCGGATCAGGGAGCGTCCGCTGAGGCCGCGTACGTGACGCCGAAGGCGAATGCACGGCTTTCGCCCGGTTCCAGGGCGAGGGCGGCGGTTTGGTCCGGGCGGTTGAAGGCGTCGGTCATCGTCTCGACCGGTTCGAGGGCGACGGCGGCGCGGCGGTCGCGGGCCAGGGTGTCGCCGGTGAAGACGTGCGGGTAGCCGCTGTGCTGCCAGACGCGCAGTTCCTCGCCGGTCGCGGGATCGGCCAGTACCGTCTCGATCCGGCCGCCGGGGCCGGGGGCGAGGTCCGCGTAGCAGGCGTCGATGACCGCGCCGCCCAGTCGTCTCGGCACCCGGAAGTCCATGTCGGGGCGGTCGTCCAGGGGGATTCGGGCGTCCTCGCCGGGCAGCGGGATCAGGGCGGCGTCGGTGCGGATCAGGGTGTGCGCGGGGATGCGCAGGGTCAGGTCGTCGATGGGGCGGGACAGGGTGAAGTACGGGTGCCAGCCGGTCGCGTAGGGATCGGTGGTGTCGCCCACGTTCGTCACACGGACGCGATCCTCGTCTCCGCGCTGACCTGCGAACGCCTGGGCGCCGACCCGCCCACGGCCCTGCTCCGCCCCACGTCGCCCGCCCAGGCGCCCCTGGAGACGACGGACCTGACGTTCCCCGAGGGCACCCGCGGTACGGGCACGGACGGTTCGGCGCCGCGCCCGATGCAGCCGACCGTGAGCTGACCGGGACACCGGCGGGGAGCTGCCCGGGACACCGCCCGGGAGCTGACCGGGACGGACGCGAGCCGTCCCGATCAGGAGTGTGGGCAGGTGCCCGGAGCACCCGGCCACTTCTGCACCCAACGCCAGGGGCATACGGCGCTCCTGCACCGATCGGCGCGGCTTCCGGAGGGCTTGTGGTGCAGATGGCCGTCATGGTGACGAGGCCGTGCGGCAAGATGAGGACGTGAACAATCGCGGTGTGCGCTGGCTGGCGGAGTCCGAGTGGCAGAACAGCGTTACCTTCGCCCGCGGGATCACGCCGGACGAGCTAGCTGTCCGGCTCGGTGCTTCACCGGGCGGTGCGAAACCGCTGGTGACCGCCTGGGAAGCCGTCGGGCTTCTCACCGAGGCAGACATCGGCGTCGCACGGGTGGGGGAAGCGCAGGGGTGGGCTTTCGCCGCCGAATACGGGGAAGCCCCCGGGACGAGGCACGACATCCTTAAGAGGATTTCGCGCAACGGTGTCGAGGCGGTGAATCTCGATCCCCAGGCATTCCATCCGCCTCCCTTCTTCTCCTACGCAGCCGACGGTGAGTTGCTGTGCTCGTTCGGTCTTGGCGAGGAACGGAGACGCTGGGGATCACAGCCGGATCTTCTCCAGCAGGAGCTTAAAGCGGCGGGCATCATCCTCCCGACGGGTGATTACCTTCGGGTGAGCGGTGCACGGTACAGCCCGCGGCTCGCCATGTCGCTAGGTGTGATCGAAATGCATTTCGGTATCTCATTGCCGCGCGATCTGCTGGAGGACGGCAGGCTACCGCTCGTACTAGTCAGCGGAAGCGCTTCCCTCGACTCGCTAACCGACAGCGTTTGAAAACATGAGGTGGTAGGCGTCCGCCTTTTTCCTGCCACCACCGGAGGCGAGATGCGTGGTCGGCTCAGTTGCCCAGTTCGCACCAGACCGTTTTGCCGGCCGGGTGCTCGTGGACGCCCCAGCGGTTGGTCACTGCGGTGAGGAGGGTCAGGCCTCGGCCCGACTCATCCGTTTCTGTGGCCAACAGGAGGAGAGGCAGGGCCCGTGGGTCGGGATCCGTGACCTCGATGCGAGTTCGGCCATGGGTCTGTCCATCGGTCACCCGAACCGTCACCGGTGTTCCCTCGCCCACATGGTCGATCACGTTGGTCAGCAGCTCCGTTGCGCACAGGCGGATGTCGAAGCTGTGGGAGCTGAGGGAGCGGCGTAGCTCCGGTACGGCCTCGGGAGTGGCCAGGAGGCGGAATTCGAGGTGCTTCATCCCTCGGTCTGGTCCAGGCCCGTCTCGCCCGTGCGCGCCTCTTCGACGAGGACCACTCCACCCCGGAGTACTGGGCGATCCTGCAGGAGTCGCTGCTCACGGACGCGACCCTGCCGCCGGGGGAGATGGCCGAACAACTTGACCGCGTGGCGGAGTTGGCCGGGCGTTGCCGGATCGTTCCGCAGATCGTCCCGCGGAGGACCGGGGCGTATCCCTTGATGGCGACCTCCATCAAGGTCATGACGTTCCCCGACGCGCCGCCGCTGGTCTACACGGAGGCGTCCCTGGCCATGATCGAGGCGGCGGCAGGGGATTACCGAAAGGGCAAGCAGCCGGATCGACTTGAGTGACGCGCTCTGGTTCAAGAGCAGCTACAGCAACGGTGACAGCGGTGACTGCGTCGAGGTCGCGAGCGACTTCCCCGGCGCCGCCCGTTGGCGCAAGTCGAGCTACAGCAACGGTGACGGTGGCAACTGTGTCGAGGTCGCCGACGGCTTCCCCGCCCTCGTCCCCGTCCGCGACTCGAAGACCGCCCCCCCACGGCCCCACCCTCCTCCTCGCCGCCACCGCCTGGACCCCCTTCGTCGACTTCCTCAAGTCGGCGTAACGCAAAGGGGGCGTGAGGTCACCAGGACCCCACGCCCCACCGTACCGGCAGCAGATCACCGGCGTGTCCGTGCTTGCTGGGATACCAGGACTCGAACCTGAACTAACGGAACCAGAAACCGTCGGGCTGCCAATTACCCCATATCCCATTCACCCCGAGGGCCGCGGGAGCTCGGCCGGTCGGGCGCTGCCCTACCGCGTATCGCTGTAAGGCCTTGCCCAATCTATCCGCGCTCTCCGTGATGCCTGGTGATGTGCCGGGAGTGTCGAGCGGAATTCTCGGGTCCCCGAAGCCCCCTGCCGCCGCCGCGGCGCCGGCGGTGAGTGAGTGCCGCCCGCACGGGTCGTTCGCCGCCTTCAGCAGCAGTTCATCCTGCCGCGTCCCTGGCCGGTTCGCCGGTCACCGGGGCCGATCGGGCGATTCCTCGCCCCGAGTGGCTCGCCGAATTGTGGGGTGCTCCGGTATCACCGTAGCTTCAACATGTCGGAATTATTCCGAAAAGGTCAACAAAATCCCATATGTTGATCTTCCTGTAACATCGAACGGAGCATCCATGTCGGTGATGACCGGTACCCCGCCTCTGCAGCAGTTCGGCCAGCAGTTCGGCCAGCAGATCGCCGGGCCGCAGCAGCAGCTCGCGCAGGTCGTCCAGCAGTCCATCCAGCAGGCCTGCCAGCAGGCGAGCCAGCAGATCGCGCAGCGCATGCAGCAGACGCTGCAGCAGATCCAGCAGGTCCAGCAGCAGCTGCAGCAGCAGGGCATCGCCCACCTCGCCCACCCGTACCTGGCCGTCGCGCTGCACACCACGCTGGTCCAGGGCGTGCGCAGCGCCGTGGAGCAGTCCGTGCAGCAGGCGCTGCCGACCGCGATCCTGACGATGCTGCAGCAGAGCCACCAGGGTCAGCAGGGCGGCCAGCAGGGCCAGCAGAGCCACCAGCCGTGGGGCGGCGGCTTCGGCCAGCAGTACCCGCAGCAGTACCCGCAGCCCGGCTTCGGCTACGGCCAGATGGGTCTGCCCTTCGGCATCGGCTGACACAAGGCAGGCAGTGCGCTGTGCGGTGTGCCCGGGATCGATTCCCGGGCACACCGCACAGCCGCGGAAGGCGCCGGCCGCTCGTCATGCGCGACAGAAGCCCAAGAACCTACGCAGACATGGTTAAGGTGGATGTAATGGTCAAGGACAGGCCCGGAAGCAAGCCCCGGAGCAACCGCCAGAGCGAATCCGAGGGCGCGGGGACCGGCGGGCCGGGCCCCGAGGAGAAACCGGGGCCACGCAAGAAGGGCGGACCGTCATCGATCGCGGTGCAGCCGCGCCGGTCCCGCTACATGGTGACCCCGCTGCCGCGGCAGTTTCTGCCCGTGGGAGTGCCCGAACTCGACATGGACGCGGTGTGCGACCATCTGGAGCGGATGCCCGAGGTCACGGTGGTCCGCAGACTCAGCCCTTCGGACAAGCTGCAGTCGGCGGGCGTGCAGCCCTCCTGCCCCGAACTCGTGCTCGTCGAGGCCGCCGAGGCCCAGGTACCGGCGATGCAGTCGCTGCATGTGCACATCGAGCCGGATCTGCCGCTGTCCGCAGCCCTGCCCGTTGCCACGCCGACCGCGGGGATGCTGTCGTTGTGCGACCCGGGGCTGGTCATGCCGCTGGAGGAGCCCGTGGAGGTCTCGGTCCGCGTCTGCGGCCCGGACGGCGAACCGCTGGTCGGTGCAGGGGTGTTCCTGATCGGGGCGACATGGCCGAGCCAGGGCCTCACCGGCCCCGACGGGAGGGCCACCCTCACCCTGGCGACGGAGACCGTGGAGTCCATCCAGTCCCTGTACGTCCGGCCCGCGGGCGGCTACACCGACCTCTGGGTCCACCGCCCCGACCTGTCGGGGACCCAGGACAACCTCGTCACCCTCACCCCGCTGTCCAAGGTCTACCCGGAACTGGAACAGCGGCAGAGTTACGGCTGGGGCCAGCAGGCCATGCGGCTGGACCGGCTGCCGCCCACGTTCCGCGGCTTCGGCATCAAGATCGCTGTCATCGGTACGGGCGTAAGTGCCGACCACCCCGACCTGAAGCAAGGGGTGCGCTCCGGTGCCGACTTCGTGCGCGGCACGAAGGAGGGCTGGGCCCACGACCCGGTCGGCACCGGCACCCACGCGGCCGGCGTCATCGCCGGGGCGGACACCGGCAAGGGCATCATCGGCATCGCCGTCGACGCCGAACTCGAGGTCTGCCAGGTCATGCCCGACGGCCACTTCAGCGACCTGATCGCCGCCCTGGACGACTGCATCGAGCACGAGGTCGACATCGCCCACATCCAGGTGGCGACCCCGTACCCCTCGGCGCTGGTCTCCCGCAAACTCGCCGATGCCACCGCGGCGGGCATCGCCTGCATCGCTCCGGCAGGCGACAGCGGCGGACCGGTCTCCTTCCCCGCCTCGCTGCCCACCGTCCTCGCCGTGGGTGCTCTGGGAGCCTTGGGCACCTATCCGCCCGACACCTCCCACGCCGCCCACATCGGGCCGCAGCTGAGCCCGGAAGGGCTGTTCGCCGCGCCGTTCAGCTGCCACGGACCCGGGGTGAATGCGGCCGCCCCCGGCGTTGCGGTTCTCTCCTGCTCCCCGGACGGCGGCTATACCGCCCTCGACGGTACCGGCACCGCGTCTGCCCACATCGCGGGCCTGGCCGCGCTCGTGCTGGCCCACCACGAGGACTTCCACGGCCGGCTGCTGCCTCGCGGACCCGGCCGCGTGCAGCACCTGTTCGAGATCATCGCCGCCAGCTGTCGCCCACTGGCCGCACCGGGAACACTGGACGCGGCCCGCACCGGGCACGGCCTGCCCGACGCCCTCACCGCACTCGGCCTGGCCCCCGGCATGCAACTCGCCCCAGCCCTGACCCCCTTCGCCCCCTCCATGACCGGGTAGATCCCTCTCACGGCTCGAAGCCGGTCACTCCCGGGCCAGGGCACCCAGTCCTCCGCCCGGCGTCACACAAAGGGGCGTGAGGTCACCAGGACCCCACGCCCCTCCGCTCAGCGGATCAGCAGCTCAGTGCGTCAGCGCTTGTTGCGGTACGACGTCACGTAGCCGCCCGCCGGGGTGCCGACGCCGGTGACGTCGTCGTAGCCCTTGACCGCGGACAGGGAGCTGTCCTTGCCGAGGCTGCGGACCGAGGTCAGCAGGCCGTTGGTGGCGTCGTAGCCGTTGGCGAAGTCGACGCGGGCGACCGCGAGGTCCTTGCCGGTCGGCTTGTCCGTGACGTCGTGGTAGACCTTCGTCCCGTACTTGGAGTAGATCAGCGGGTTGGCGAAACCGATCGCCTTGCCGCGCGCCTCCTGGGCGAGGGCCTGGACCGCGGCGATGACCGGCGCGGCCAGCGACGTGCCGCCGATGCGGTACTCGCTGTACGCCTCGGTGCCGTCCGCCTGGGTCTGGGTCTGGCCGACCTTGAACCCGGTGTTGGGGTCGGCGATCGCCGAGATGTCCGGGACCACGCGGTTGCCGGTGCTGCTGTTGGCCTTCGCGAGGGAGTCCGGGACGACGCCCTTCTGGTAGTACGGCTCGTTCACCGTCTTGCTGGTGCCGCCGCCCGCGCCCGAGGTGAACGGGCCGGGGAAGCCGGTCCAGCTCTTGCCGTCGGCCGACAGCGAGGCCTTCTCGGTGCCCCAGCCGGTCTCCCACAGGTACTTGTCGCCCTTGCCGACGGCGAGGGAGGTACCGCCGACCGCGGTCACCCAGGCGGAGTTGGCCGGGGTGTCGACCTGCTTCGTCTTGGTGTTGGCGACCTCGTCGCCGTTGTCACCGGAGGAGAAGTAGAACCCGATGCCCTGCACCGCGCCCAGCTGGAAGACCTGGTCGTAGGCGGCCGCGATGTCCGGGGTCTCGTTGCCCTCGATGTCGCCCCACGAGTTGGACACGATGTCGGCGAGGTGGTTGTCGACCACCTTGCTGAGCGCGTCCAGCAGGTCGCTGTCCTGGCAGGACGCGGCGCCCACGTAGGTGACGTCGGCGTCCGGCGCGACCGCGTGCACGGCCTCGACGTCGAGGGTCTCCTCGCCGTACCAGCCGGAGGCGTCGCACTCGTCGGCGCCGGTGTTCGTGTAGTTCGCCGGCAGCGCCTGGTGGAGCTGGCTCGTCTTCCACGCGGCGTCGCCGTGCGCCTTGGCGTAGGTGCCTGCGTCGAAGGCGATGGTCGGCGAGGCGAACGCGTCGGTGATCGCGACGCGCACGTGCTTGCCGGTGTACTTGCCGGCGCCGTAGGCGGCCCGCAGCTGCTTGCCGGTGTAGCCCTGGATGGCGTACGGGATCTTCGTGCCGTACGCGTCCGGCAGCGTGCTCGCGATGTTCGAGCCGAAGTACGAGGAGAACGGCCCGGCGTTCTTGAACACGGCACCGGGGGGCGGCAGCGTGTCGTCGTGGGTCGCCTTGTGCGGCGCGTTGTCCAGGCCGGTGACGGTCAGGACGGCGTCGCTGACGGAGGCCGGCACGGTCGCCGTCGCCGCCGGGGCGCGGTACGTCTTCGAGCCCTTGGCGTAGTTGTGCAGCTGGATGCCGAACGCCTTCTCGGCGGCGGACACGTCGCCGGAGACGGCGATGTAGTGCTGGGTGACCTCGGTGACCTTCAGGCCGGACGAGGTCAGCCAGGCCTTGACGGCCTTCACCTGGGCCTTGGTGGCCCCGTAGCGGGCCTGTACCTGCTTGGCGCTGAGGTACTTGCCGTACAGCGGCGAGCTGGGGTCGGACACCGCCTTCGCGTAGGCTGCGAGGCCCTTGGCGTCCTGGCCGGCCAGGTAGACCCTGGCATTGAGCTGGGCGCTGTTCGAGGTGGCGCCCTTGTCCGCCCTGGCCGTGGCCCAGGTGGGCTTGGTGCCCTTCAGGGTGTCACGGGCCGGGCTGTCCGCGGCGTGCGCCGCGGGTATGCCGAGTGCGAGTGCGCCGGCGATCATCGGCAGTGTCGCTGCCATGCTCACGCTGGCCCGCACCTTGGCACGGTTGGATCTCATACTGCCCCCTGCTATGCGGTTCGACGCATGGAGTGGTCGGTCATCCGTGTTCACCAGGAGGCCTGCGGCGGGACGGCCCGTGAATGGATCACACGGTCGACGTCACTCTTTCGGTGAACCGTTCATGCCAGGGGAATGAAAAACCCAAGGAAGTCCCAAGTGAGCGTTGATTAGGGGCTTTTGGTCGTGTTTCGACGGCGCACAGAACATTACAGATCGGTTGCGATTGTTGTTGAATGCTTGCGGTGCCGTTAAGTCGACAAATCGCCCATTGTGCACAGGGGTTCAGTCGCGCGGCTTCGCGCCCCGCTCCGTCAGCATCTGCTTCATGGTCGTCAGCTCCGACTGCTGCGCGTCCACCATGCCCTGGGCGAGGCTCTTCTCCACCGCGACGGTGCACTTGGCCACGCACCCCTCGGCCATGTGGATGCCGCCCTTGTGGTGGTCCGTCATCAGCTGGAGGTAGAAGATCTCCGCCTGCTTGCCGTTCAGGGTCCCGAGCTTCTTCAGCTCGGTGTCGGTCGCCATGCCCGGCATCAGCGAACCGTCCCCGCGCTCGGGCATGTCACCCATGCCCATCCACGACATCGGCGGCTTCGCCGACACCTTCGGCAGGTCCCACAGGGTCAGCCAGCCCAGCAGCATGCCGCGCTGGTTGGCCTGCGTCTGCGCGATGTCGTAGGCGAGCCGCCGCACCTCGGTGTCCGTCGTGCGGTCGCGGATGATGTACGACATCTCCACGGCCTGCTGGTGATGGACCGCCATGTCCCGCGCGAACCCGGCGTCCGCCCCGTCCGCGCTCGGGACCTTCAGACCGCTGCCGCCACCGCCGTCGCCGTCCTCGGCCACCGCGTAGGTGATCGCGCCGGCCGCGACGAGCACCGCGGCCGTCGCCCCGGCGACCCAGCCGATGTGCTTCCTCACGTCACATCGTCCCGCCGGTGCAGGAGGCCCCCGGCTCCGGGGTCTGCTTGCCCTGCACGTACGTCTCGAAGAACTTGCCGACCTTCGGGTCGTCCGCGCTCGTCACGCTCAGCTGGTGCCCCCAGGCCGACAGCTCGATCGGCGAGGTCTGGTCCGCGTACGGGCTCATCAGCGAGTACGGCGTCGCCTTCACCTTCGCCGCCAGCTTGTCCACGTCGGACTTCTGCGCCTTGTCGGTGTACGTCACCCAGACCGCGCCGTGCTCCAGGGCGTGCACGGCGTTCTCGTCCTTCACGGCCTTGGTGTAGACGTCGCCGTTGCAGTTCAGCCACACGGGGTTGTGGTTGCCGCCGACCGGCGGGTGCATCGGGTACTTCACGGTCCCCGTGACGTGGGTGCGGGACAGCTTGCCCGTCCAGGTCCGCACGCCGTCGCTGCCGGTGACGAAGTGCCCGGAGTCCCCCGAGCCGCCCTTCGCGTCGCTCGCGCTGTCGCTCTTGGCCGACTGCGAGTTGACGAGCACCACGGCGCCGACGACCAGACCGGCGACGACCACGACGCTCGCGCCGATCGTCAGGAACCGGTTGCGCCGCTCACGGGCCTGCTCGGCCCGCCGCATCTCCTCTATACGTGCCTTGCGGGCGGCGTTGGTGCTCTTCTTGGCGGTAGCCATGGGCCGTGTCCTTCATGGAGGAAAGGGACGTGGAGGGTGAGGCCTGCTGATCGTAATGGGGGAGATGGGGTCAGCCGTAGGCAGGGCGCGGGAAAGTCCTGTAAAGACCGGGGTCCGACAGGAAACCGATAATTTGAAGGACGGATGCGGCGGACCGCGAGGATGCGGAGGGCCGGTTCATTGGTCCCGGTGGCGGGGCGCCCCCATGGCGCGCAGGGGCAGTGGCTGCAGTGGCCGGGTGTGCCAGCGCGCGGTGAACCGGCGGTCGTCCAGGGAGCAGGTCAGCGTGAGCCGGTGCGGGGTCTCCAGGAAGATCACGTCCGCCTCCAGCGTGCCGGCGTCCGTCCAGCCACCGCTCACCGCGGTCGGGACCGGTTCCTCGGCGATGCTCCACTCGCCCTCCGCCAGTCGCAGTCCGATGCGGTGGCCGTCCTCGACGAGCGTGAGGCGCGTGCCGTCGGCACCTGTCGCGACCTGCACGGACGTCACCCGGGCCGGCGGCTCCGCGGGGGTGAACGCGACGGCCGTCCACTCCTCGGCCCGCTCGGTGGGCGCGGGCTTGCCCGCGGCCGGCGGCAGCGCGAGCCCCGCGAGCCGTTCCGCGAGCGCGGCGTCCGTCCGCTCCCGGCCGGACAGCGGGCCGGGCCCGAAGGCGGGCAGCAGATGCTCCCAGACCAGGTCCAGCACCTGCTGCATCCGCTCGGTCGCCGCGGTGATCGCGATCACGGCGTCGTGCTCGGGCAGCACCACGCAGAACTGCCCGTACGCTCCGTCACCGCGGTAGCCGTGCCGGGACATCCAGAACTGAAGGCCGTAGCCCTGCTTCCAGTCGGCCCCGCCCGCGGCACCGTCCGCGTGGGAGACCTGCGCACGGGTGGCCTCGGCCACCCAGTCCCCGGGCAGCAGGCGCTCGCCCTCCCACATCCCGCCCTGGAGGTACAGCAGGCCGAGCCGGAGGACGGCGTCCGTGGTGGCGTGCAGGCCGGTGAAGCCCACTTCGCGCCCGGCCCGGTCGCGCTGCCAGAGCGCCTCGCCGATGCCGAGCGGTTCGAACAGGCGAGGGCGCAGGTAGTCGGTGAGCGACTGGCCCGTGACCCGCTGGACGATCGCGGCGAGTGTGTAGGTGGTGGGCTGGTTGTAGGCGAAGACGGTGCCCGGGTCTCGGTCCGGCGGCAGCAGAAGGAAGCCGCGCACCAGGTTCGCCCGGTCGACGGCGAGCGCGCGGTCCAGGGTCTCCGCGACGTGGCCGCTGGACATCGACGCCACGTGCCGTACGAGCATCGCGCGGCTGCGCGGATCGGTGATCTCGGCTTCGAGTTCCGGGAAGTACGAGAGCACCGGGTCGTCCAGCCGGATCAGGCCCTCGGCGGCGGCGAGGCCGGCGGCCGTCGCCGTGAAGCTCTTGCTCAGCGAGTAGAGCAGGTGGAGACGGCTCTCGGCGTACGGTGCCCACCAGCCGGCGGCGACGACATGGCCGTGGCGCAGGACCATCAGGCTGTGGGGTTCCACGCCGGGCGCGGCTTCGAGGGCGTCGAGGAAGGCGTCGACACCGTCGGCGTCGACGCCCTGGGCGGCGGGGGCGCTCCGGGGCAGCGGGCGTGCACTCATGCGGGCATTCTCCTGGCCGCCCGCCGTGACCGCGACGGTGCGTCGCGATCCCATGGCCGGGCCGGGAAACCGGATCGGCCATTACGGATGTCGGTCCGAGCAGGCAAGATGGGCGGCAGGGCAGGACACCTGCCGGACGAGAGCCGTTCGGACCGAGGTCGCCGGCGCGATCAAGGTGCGCAACGCGCGTGAAATGCTGTTGTGGTGTGATGCTCAGGTGCCCGACCGCCTCCTGCGTGACAGGAAGACAGGCGGCCTGACCAGCAAGGATGGGGAAGCGGAAGATGGACAAGCAGCAGGAGTTCGTGCTCCGGACCTTGGAGGAGCGCGACATCCGGTTCGTACGCCTGTGGTTCACGGACGTGCTGGGCTTCCTCAAGTCCGTCGCCGTGGCCCCGGCCGAGCTTGAACAGGCCTTCGACGAGGGCATCGGCTTCGACGGCTCCGCCATCGAGGGCTTCGCCCGCGTCTACGAGTCCGACATGATCGCCAAGCCGGACCCGTCCACCTTCCAGGTCCTCCCGTGGCGCGCGGAGACCCCCGGCACGGCCCGCATGTTCTGCGACATCCTCATGCCGGACGGCTCCCCGTCCTTCGCGGACCCCCGGTACGTCCTCAAGCGCGCCCTGGCCCGCACCTCCGACCTCGGCTTCACCTTCTACACCCACCCCGAGATCGAGTTCTTCCTCCTGAAGGACCGCCCGCTGGACGGCTCCCGCCCGACCCCGGCCGACAACTCGGGCTACTTCGACCACACGCCCACCAACGTCGGCATGGACTTCCGCCGCCAGGCGATCACCATGCTGGAGTCGATGGGCATCTCGGTCGAGTTCTCCCACCACGAGGGCGCTCCCGGCCAGCAGGAGATCGACCTGCGCTACGCCGACGCGCTCTCCACGGCGGACAACATCATGACGTTCCGCCTCGTCATGAAGCAGGTCGCGCTGGAGCAGGGCGTCCAGGCGACCTTCATGCCGAAGCCGTTCTCCGAGCACCCCGGCTCCGGCATGCACACCCACCTCTCCCTCTTCGAGGGCGACCGCAACGCGTTCTACGAGTCGGGCGCGGAGTTCCAGCTCTCCAAGGTCGGCCGCTCCTTCATCGCCGGCCTGCTCAAGCACGCCGCCGAGATCTCCGCGGTCACCAACCAGTGGGTGAACTCCTACAAGCGGATCTGGGGCGGCTCCGAGCGCACGGCCGGCGCGGGCGGCGAGGCCCCCTCCTACATCTGCTGGGGCCACAACAACCGCAGCGCCCTGGTCCGCGTCCCGATGTACAAGCCGGGCAAGACCGGCTCGGCGCGCGTCGAGGTCCGCTCCATCGACTCCGGCGCCAACCCGTACCTGGCCTACGCCGTCCTCCTCGCCGCCGGCCTCAAGGGCATCGAGGAGGGCTACGAGCTCCCGCCGGGCGCCGAGGACGACGTCTGGGCCCTCTCCAACGCCGAGCGCCGCGCCATGGGCATCGAACCCCTCCCGCAGAACCTCGGCGAGGCCCTCACCCTCATGGAGAACAGCGACCTGGTCGCCGACACCCTCGGCGAACACGTCTTCGACTTCTTCCTGCGCAACAAGCGCCAGGAGTGGGAGGAGTACCGCAGCGAGGTCACGGCCTTCGAGCTGCGGAAGAACCTGCCGGTGCTGTAGGTACGGGTAGCCGCGTGGCGGGGGAGCCGGCGCTCGTCAGGACGCTCTTCCGTCACGCTGGAGGACGATCATCGCCAGGTCGTCGTCGAGGCGGCCGCCCGTGAACGCGCGGACGTCCGTCGCGAGCTGTTCGACGAGCCGGCCGGGTGCCTGGTCCGCCCAGGCCGCGGCGCGCTCGGCGAGCGGGTAGAAGTCGCCGTCCGCGTTCCGGGCCTCGCTGACGCCGTCCGTGTACAGGACCAGCCGGTGGCCGTACTCGAACGGGAAGGTCGCCGGTGCGTAGCAGCCGCCGGCGCTCTCCGCGCAGTCCACGCCGGCCGGCCACACGCCGAGCCCGAGCGGGGGCGACGGATCCGGGACCGCCAGCGCCAGCGCCGACCTGGTGCGGCCGCGCAGCAGGAGGGGCGGCGGGTGCCCGCAGCTGATCAGGTGCACCACGGGCTCGTCGTCCGGGATGTCCATGACGGCGGCGGTCACGAAGCGCTCGGTGGCGTCCTCGCCCGGCTCCGAGAACTCCGCGAGCCCCCACCGGACGGCGTCCTCGATGTAGGCGACCAGCTCCGGCAGCGGGATCCGGCGGTGTGCGGCGGCACGGAAGGCGCCGAGCACGATCGCCGTGTCGCTGATCGAGGGGAGCCCCTTGCCCCGGACGTCCCCGATGAGCAGCCGCGTGCAGCCGGGGACCCGGGCGGCGGCGTACAGGTCGCCGCCGATGGCCGTGTCCGCCTCGGCGCTGCGGTAGTGCGAGGCGAGGGAGACGGGTCCGGCCTGCTTCGGCAACGGCCGCAGGACGACCCGTTGTGCCGCGTCGGACACCGAGCGCACCCTGACGAGTTCCAGCTCCCGGCGGTCCCGCAGGCGGGTGAAGAGGACGAAGAAGACGCAGACGGCGCAGAGCGCGGCGAGTTCGACGAGAACGTTCTCGGTGACCAGGACCCGCCGTTCCAGGCCGGCGCAGACGAGCGCGAGGACCGCCAGCGCCCCGATCAGCGCGGTGGCGCGGGGCCCGCTGCCGACCGCGGTGACCGCCACGGCGACGACGAGGAGGTGGGCGAGGTGGATGTCCGGCGGCAGGAACCAGTCCGCCACCGGGATCGCGACGATCAGCAGGAGAGGCCCGGCCAGCCGCAGCGGCCCCGGCGCGTAGCGGCGCCATGCCCGCATGGTGTCGACCACGGACGTCGAGATCGTGGCTGCGCTCACGTCGTGCTCCGGTACTCGTCTGCTGCTCCTGCTACAACCAACCCATGGTCGCATGCCGCCCATTCCCCCTATTCCGGAAATCGGAACGACGGGCACGGGGTCAGCCCACGTACGCCGGTGACACCGCCGAGACGCTGATCCGCCGCGCCGTGCCCGTGCCGTCCGCCGGGACCTGGTAGAGGTCCGCCCCGTAGTCGCCCGGCAGGGCGTAGACGACGGTGTGCGCGTCCTTCCACACCGCCTGGTCGTCGACGCTGCGGGTCTCGGCGAGCGGTGTCTCGCGCATCGTGCGGAGGTCGAGGACGTAGAGGTGCCAGGGCGCGTCCTTCGGCAGGCCCGGCACCCGCTTCTTGTACGCGATACGGGTGCCGTCGGGGGACAGCGACGGGCATTCCACGTTCGGGTGGAGGGTGGTGAGCGTGCGGGTGCGCAGGTCGCCCCGGACCAGGTAGGTCGAGCCCTTCGTCGCCAGGGTCGCGTAGAAGGTGCGGTCGTCGGACGCGAACGTCACGCCCCAGAAGTTGACCTCGGCGGACCGGTAGGGACGGCCGTCCCTGACGATGTGGAACGCCTCCAGGGAGGGGATCAGGGTGCCGGTGCGGGTGTCGGCGATCGCCGTGCGGGTCGAGACGTTCGTGCCGGCGTACGAGTCGCCGCCCACGAACGCCGTCCAGGCCGCGTAGTGCCCGGTGGGGGAGACCCGGGCGCGGGACGGGATGCCCGGCACGTCGTAGTGGGCCCGTTCCTTGAGGTGCGCGTCCAGGATCAGGGCGCGGTAGGTGTCCGAGACCGGGCCGTGGACCGCCTGGAGGCAGACGCCGGTGCCGGCGGCGGCGTAGAAGCGGAGGCATGTCACGCCCGAGGAGGTGCGCGGTCCGGCGGGGGCGGTGGCGGGGACCGTGGTCAGTTCGTCGCGGTGCGGGCCCCAGGCCATGTTGCGGAAGACCAGGTGACCGGGGGCCGTGAGGGTCACCGTCCCCGGGGTGACCTTCGGGCCGCCCGCCTGGGTCCGGTCGCGGCGCTCCGCCCGCGCGGAGGCGTGCAGGACCGAGGCGAGGGCCACGGCCGCGAGGACCGCGAGTGCCGAGAGGAGGATCAGCAGACGGGAGCGCAGGGTCATACGACGGCCTTCCGGACGGGGCGGAGGGTGAGGGCGTACAGCGCGCACACCGCCAGGGTCACCGCCGACACGCTCAGCGCCGTACGGTCGCCCCACAGCGTCCAGGCCGCGCCGAACCCCAGCGAGCAGGCGAACCGGGCCCCCGCCTGGCCCGTCTGGACCAGCGCCAGGCCCGACGAGCGCAGCGCCTCGGGGACGCTGTCGGAGGCGGCCGCCATCAGGACGCCGTCGGTCGCCGCGTAGAACGTGCCGTGCAGGGCCAGTACCGCGTAGGGCAGGGCCGTGCCGTGCCAGGACGTGAGCAGCAGGGCGTAGGCCAGGAGCAGGGCGCCGTGGCCGGCCAGGAAGACGCGCCGGCGGCCCCAGCGGTCGGCCAGGCGGCCCAGCGGGACGGCCAGCAGGAGGAACGCGGCCGCCGTGCCGAGCGGGAGCAGGGCGAAGCCGCGGTCCGGGACGCCGAACCGGCGCTGCAGCAGCAGGTAGACGAAGGAGTCGCTCACCGTCGCGAGGCCCAGGAGCAGGGCGCAGACGGTGATGCGGCGCAGGTCGCGGTGGGAGAGGAGGCCGAGCGCCGCACGCAGGGTGGGGCGGGCGGCGGGCACGCCGGCCGCCTCGGTACGGCCGCCGCCCGGTACGAACAGGACGAGGATCAGCACGCCCAGGACCGCCACGCAGAAGCTCACCGTGAAGACGGCGTCGTAGCCGTCCACGGTCGCCCGGAGGACGAGGAAGGCGGCCAGGGGGCCGAGCAGCGCGCCCGCCGTGTCCATCGCGCGGTGCACGCCGAAGGCCCGGCCCCGGGTCTCCGGGGTGCTGGAGAGCGAGATCAGCGCGTCCCGGGGCGCGGTGCGCAGGCCTTTGCCGGTGCGGTCGGCCGCCAGGACCAGGCCGATGGGGGTGAGGGTGTGGGCGATCAGCAGCAGGGGTCTGCAGAGGGCCGACAGGGCGTAGCCCGCGCCCGCCACCCACTTGTGGCGGCCGCCGCCGCGGTCGGCCAGGTGGCCACCGACCAGGCGTACGACCGCCGAGAAGCCGTTGTAGACGCCGTCGAGGAGGCCGAAGCCCAGCGGGGACAGGCCGAGGCCCGTCACCAGGTACAGCGGGAGGACCGCCGTGACCATCTCGGAGGAGACGTCCGTGACGAGGCTGACCGTGCCGAGGGCGAGGACGGTGGGCGCGATCGTGGAGCGGTACCGCCCGGCCCCCGCGGGCCGGGCGGTACCGTCCACGGACGCCGTCGCCGGAGTGCTCGCGCGGCTGTCCGCTACGTACACGTCAGGACGCCCAGATCCCGGTGATGTCGGACGAGGACGCCGCGTTGCCCGCGTGCGCGCTCAGGCCCTGGCTGTCCTCCAGGGTGCGCAGCAGGTCGTAGTGGTCGTACGTGGTGGACGAGGACGACCCCGCGGCGACCGGCTGGCCGTACAGGACGGTCGGGATGCGGTTGCCGGAGAGCTGGTTGTCCTCGTCCATGGTGACGACGAGGAGGCTGTTGTGGGTCTTCGCCCAGGTGGCGTACGCGCCCAGGTTGTTCTTCAGCCAGGTGTCACCGGTGGACACCGAGCAGTCGTGCATGTCGCTGCACAGGTTGGGGGTCACGAAGGACAGCTGGGGGAGGGTGGAGTAGTCGGTCGGGAACTGGGCGAACGTCTTTGCGGTCGACGTCGGGACGTTGCTGAAGCCGAACCACGGGTTGTGCTTGCGCGCGTAGTTGCCGCTGCTGCACGTGGTCGAGCCCTGGCTGGGCAGGCTCTCGTTGTAGCTGGCCCAGGTGCGGCCGGCCCCCAGCTGCTCGGAGGCCAGGTTCGCCGCCGAGGAGAAGCCGGGCGTGTAGCAGCTGTCGCTCGTGATGCCCTGGGTGGAGCCGGAGAACAGGGCGAAGTAGTTGGGCTGGCTCGGGTGGGTCTCGGCGTACATCTGGGTCAGGTTGGCGCCGCCGGACTTCAGCGAGTTGATGTACGGGGCGCTGGAGGAGCCGATGACCTGGCTGTAGGCGTGGTTCTCGAAGACCACGACGATCACGTGGTCCGGGGTCGGTACGGCACTCGCGGCGTGCGCGGACGCGCCGCCGAGCCCGGTCCACAGGCCGACGGCGGCTGCGGTGAAGGCGGTGGCGGACGCCACCGCCGTACGGGCACGGCGCAGCATCCCGGAACGTGCGGAACTGCCGGACACATCAACCTCCGGTGCTGGGGAAGGAAGTGAAAGGGTCGGGTGCGGATTGAGCATGCACATGACAAGGTTGCCACGGCTCGCGGAATCCGACCCCGCGGGTGAAGAGCCGGTGAACACCGGGTACTTGCGCCCCCATGGCACGCATCCTCGTGGGCACCTGTGGCTGGACCGACCGCGCCCTGGTGGCGAGCGGCTGGTACCCGCCCGGCCGGCGCGATCCGGAAGGCCGGCTGCGGCACTACGCCGGCCAGTTCCCCGTCGCCGAGGCCGACTCCCCCTACTACGCCCTCCCGTCCGCCCGCACCACCCGGCTGTGGGCGGACCGCACCCCGGCCGGCTTCCGCTTCGACGTCAAGGCGTTCTCCCTCCTCACCGGCCATCCGACCCGCCCGGCCGCGCTCCCCGCCGACCTGCGCGGCCGCCCCCGTGACGAAGGCCTGCGCGCGGAGGTCTGGGCCCGCTACGCCGAGGCCGTCGACCCCCTGCGACGCTCCGGCCGCCTGGGCACCCTCCTCTTCCAGTATCCGCCCTCCCTGCCTCCCGGACCCGAGGCGGAGGCGTTCGTGCGGACCGCCCGGGAGCGCGCCGGTGACTGGCCGTTCGCGGTGGAGTTCCGCGACCCCGCCTGGTGGCGCGGCGGGCGTACGACGGCGTTCCTGCGGGACCTGGACGCCACCGCCGTGGCCGTGGACACGGCCCCGGGCCTGCCCGGCTCCCTCCCCGCGACGGCCCGGGTCACCACCCCCCGGCTGGCGGTCGTCCGCTTCCACGGACGCAGCCCCCACTGGGGCACCGGCACCAAGGAGGACCGCTTCCGCCACACCTACACCGTCCCCGAGCTCACGGAGTGGCTGCCGCGCGTGCGCGCCCTGGCCGAGCAGGCCGAAGAGGTCCACGTCCTGTTCAACAACTGCTGCGCGGACAGCGCCGTGCGGGCGGCACGGACGATGGCGGACCTGCTCACGGCCCGGCTGCCGCAGCAGCGCGGCACCCCGCCCGCCGGGCGGCCGCCATGTCCCACCGACCGCGCGGCCGAAGCCGGTCCCGGCCGATCCGGCTAGGCTCGTCTGATCAGCACGACCGTGATCCCAGGGGAGGCCGTACATGACGCCGGGGCGCAGGAGCAGTACCTTCACGCGACTGCTGCGGCACGGCTTCACCGATGCCTCGGCCGCCGAGCGGCTGCTGGACAGCGTCGAGCTGGCCGCCGTACGCGACGACCCGGTGCTCCTCGAGGCCCTCGGCGCCACCGCCGACCCCGACCTCGCCCTGCACGGCCTGGTACGGCTCCTGGAGGCCCAGCCGGGACCCACCGCCCGCCGGGAGCTGCTCGACACCCTGATAGCGGCCAAGCCGCTGCGAGACCGTCTGCTCGGCGTCCTCGGCGCCTCCGCCGCCCTCGCCGACCACCTCGCCCGGCACCCGCGCGACTGGGAGGTCCTGGTCACCTACGAGCCCCGCGACCTGCACCCGGGCGTGGCGGAGTTCGAACGCGGGCTCGCCGAGGCCGCCGACCCGGTCGCCCTGCGCGTCGCCTACCGGCGCTGCCTGCTGTCCATCGCCGCCCGGGACGTGTGCGGCACGACGGACGTCGCCCAGACCGCCGCCGAACTCGCCGACCTCGCCACCGCCACCCTGCGCGCCGCCCTCGCCCTCGCCGAGGCCGCCGCGCCCGAGGACGCCGCCGCCTGCCGGCTCGCGGTGATCGCCATGGGCAAGTGCGGCGGCCACGAGCTGAACTACGTCTCCGACGTCGACGTCATCTTCGTCGGCGAGGCCGCGGACGACGCCGACGAGGCCAAGGCGCTGCGGTCCGCCACCAGGCTCGCCTCGCACATGATGCGGATCTGCTCCGAGACCACCGTGGAGGGGTCGATCTGGCCCGTCGACGCCAACCTCCGCCCCGAGGGCCGCAACGGCCCCCTCGTGCGCACCCTCAGCAGCCACCTCGCCTACTACCAGCGCTGGGCCAAGACCTGGGAGTTCCAGGCCCTGCTCAAGGCCCGCCCGGTCGCCGGCGACGCCGACCTCGGGCAGGAGTACGTCGACGCGCTCGAACCCATGGTCTGGAAGGCCGCCGAGCGCGACAACTTCGTCGCCGACGTGCAGAAGATGCGCCGCAGGGTCGTCGAGAACATCCCGGCCGCCGAGGTCGACCGCGAGCTGAAGCTCGGCCCCGGCGGCCTCAGGGACGTCGAGTTCGCGGTGCAGCTGCTCCAGCTGGTGCACGGCCGCACCGACGCCACGCTGCGCTCCGGCACCACCCTCGACGCCCTCCAGGCCCTCGCCGCCGGCGGCTACGTGGGCCGCGCCGACGCCGTCCAGCTCGACGACGCCTACCGCTTCCTGCGCTCCATGGAGCACCGCATCCAGCTCCACCGGCTGCGCCGCACCCACCTGGTCCCCGAGGACGAGGCCGACCTGCGCCGCCTCGGCCGCTCGCTCGGCCTGCGCACCGACCCGGTGACCGAGCTGATCCGCGAGTGGAAGCAGCACACCGGCGTCGTACGGCGCCTGCACGAGAAACTCTTCTACCGCCCGCTGCTCGACGCCGTCGCCCAACTCGCCCCCGGCGAGACCCGGCTGAGCGCGGAGGCCGCCCGGGAACGCCTCGAGGCGCTCGGCTACGCCGACCCCGCCGCCGCCCTGCGCCACCTGGAGGCCCTCGCCTCCGGCGTCACCCGCAAGTCCGCCATCCAGCGCACCCTGCTGCCCGTCCTGCTCGGCTGGTTCGCCGAGTCCGCCGACCCGGACGCGGGCCTGCTGAACTTCCGCAAGGTCTCCGACGCCCTCGGCAAGACCCCCTGGTACCTGCGGCTGCTCAGGGACGAGGGGGCCGCCGCCGAGAACCTCGCCCGCGTGCTGTCCGCCGGCCGGCTCGCCCCCGACCTGCTGATGCGCGCCCCGGAGGCGGTGGCCCTGCTCGGCGACGGCGACGGGGGCGGCCTGGAGCCGCGCGGCCGCGCCCAGCTGGAGCAGGAGATCCTCGCCGCCGCCGGCCGCGCCGACAACGCCGAGGACGGGGTGCGGGCGGCCCGTGGGGTGCGCCGCCGCGAGCTGTTCCGGACCGCCGCCGCCGACATCGTGGACTCCTACGGCACCGACACCAAGCCCGTCGAGGCCGACCAGGGCGCTCTCGTCGACCGGGTCGGCGGCGCGGTCTCCGACCTGACGGCCGCGACGCTCGCGGGAACCCTGCGCGCGGTGGTCAGGGACGGCTGGGGGGACACCCTGCCGACCCGGTTCGTCATGATCGGCATGGGCCGGTTCGGCGGCCACGAACTGGGCTACGGCTCCGATGCCGACGTCCTGTTCGTGCACGAGCCGCGGGAGGGCGTGGCCGACCGCGAGGCCGCCGACGCCGCCAACAAGGTCGTCTCCGAGATGCGCCGGCTGCTGCAGATCCCCAGCGCGGACCCGCCGCTGCTCATCGACGCGGACCTGCGCCCGGAGGGCAAGTCCGGGCCGCTGGTGCGCACCCTCAAGTCCTACGAGGCGTACTACCGCCGCTGGTCGCTGGTGTGGGAGTCGCAGGCCCTGCTGCGCGCCGAACCGGTCGCCGGGGACGAGGATCTGGGGCGCCGGTTCATCGAGCTGGTCGACCCGCTCAGGTACCCGGCGGAGGGGCTCGGCGAGGACGCGGTGCGCGAGATCCGGCGGCTGAAGGCCCGGATGGAGTCCGAGCGGCTGCCGCGCGGCGCCGACCCGAAGCTGCACACCAAGCTCGGACCGGGCGGCCTCTCCGACGTCGAGTGGACCGTGCAGCTGCTGCAGCTGCGCCACGGCTGGGCCGAGCCGGGGCTGCGCACCACCCGGACCCGGGAGGCGCTGGCCGCGGCCACCGCGGCGGGGCTGCTGGGGGCCGAGGAGGCCGCGATACTCGACGAGGCCTGGGTGCTGGCGACGCGGGTGCGCAACGCCGTGATGCTGGTGCGCGGGCGGGCCGGCGACACCTTCCCCAGCGAGAGCCGCGAACTCGCCGCCGTGGGGCGGTACCTGGGGTACGGGGACGGCCACGCCGGGGACATGCTCGACGCGTACCGGCGGACCACGCGCAGGGCGCGGGCCGTCGTGGAGGAGCTTTTCTACGGCGCCTGACGAGGCCCGGCACCCGCCGCGCCGGAGCCGGGCAGCCGGACGGTGGCGACGAGGCCGCCTGCTGGACGCGGCGCCAGGTCGAGGGTGCCGTCGTGCGCCCGGACGACGCTGTGCACGATGGCCAGCCCGAGGCCGACGCCGGCGTGCTCGTCGGTGCGGACGCGTTCCGTGCCGCGCCGGAAGGGTTCGGTGAGGGCCGGCACCAGCTCCGGCGGCACCGGACGGCCCGTGTTCTCGACCCGCAGCACGCTCGTGCCGTGCCGCCGTTCGGTGTGCACCGTCACGGTGCCGCCGGCGGGAAGGTTGTGGACGACGGCGTTCTGGACGAGGTTCGTCACCATCCGCAGGAGGAGCGGCGCGGAGCCGACCGCGTGCGCCGGCTCGCCCGTGACGTCGAGCGCGATCCCGCGCCTCTCGGCGAGGGGGAGCAGTGTCTCGGCGGCCTCCTCGGCGACCAGGGAGAGGTCGACGGGCTCGCGGTGGAAGCTCCTGCCGTCGGCGCGGCTGAGCAGCAGGAGGGCCTCGGTGAGGTCGATCGCCCGCGTGTTGACGGTGCGCAGGCGTTCGATGAGCTCGCCCCGGTCCCGCGTGGGGTCGTCGCGGGCGGCGTCGAGGAGCGCGCGGGAGACGGCCAGCGGGGTGCGCAGCTCGTGGGAGGCGTTCGCGGCGAACCGCTGCTGTTCGCCGACGTGGGACTCCAGCCGTTCGAGCATGGTGTCGAACACGTCGGCCAGTTCACGGAACTCGTCCCTGGGGCCCGTCATGCGGATCCGGTGGGAGAGCGATCCGCCCGAGGCCGTCCGGGCCGCGGCGGCGATCCGGGTGAGGGGTGCCAGCATCCGGCCCGCGAGGATCCAGCCGCCCAGCAGGCCGAAGACGAGCAGGAAGGCCAGTGCGGTGGCCGCGGCGGGCGCGAAGCCGTTCAGGAGGTCGGAGCGCTTGGGCCCGATGATGATCACGGCGCCGAACCGCTTCTGGATGGACCTGGCGTCGTCGTTCGGCACCCAGCGCAGCACGAACACCCACATCACGGCCAGCAGGAGAACGCCGGCGACGAGGAGGAAGCCGGCGTAGCTGAGGGTGAGCTTCAGGCGGGCGCTGAGGTTCGGGCGTCTGTTCACGGTGTACCCAGCGTAGGCAGGACGGGACACGGGCGGCGGCGGGTGACTCAGCCCGTCGGCGTCAGCGCGCGGCCCGGCCGGTCCGACCGCGCCGGTGCCGCCGTACGCCACCAGGGGCGCGACGCCAGCCCGGCCAGCAGGGCGCCGACGGCGTTGACCAGGACGTCGTCCACGGAGGACACCCGGTCCAGGCGGAACACGTACTGCGCGGTCTCCACCAGCGCCGAACAGACCGCCCCGAGCGCAAGGATCCGCGGCGCGGACGCCAGCGCCGCGAACCGCATCGGGGCGAAGAACCCCAGCGAGGCGAAGACCAGCAGGTTGCCGACGATCCCGAGCGTTCCCATGGTGACCAGGTCCCGCAGCGGTACGAGACTCACCCGGGCCGGAGCGGCGCCGGCCGCCCCGCCCGGCATCATGGTCAGCCACACGAACGGCACCGTGCCGTGCACCATGCCCACCTCGGCCAGCGACGTCCGCCACGCCGACCCGTCACCTGCGGCACGACGGCGGTGCGCCGGCACCCACGCCACCAGCGCGGCGAGCGGCAGCGTGACCAGCGTCATCAGCACCACGCCGTTGAACGTGTCGAAGCAGCCGTGCCACTGCCCTGCCATGCACCTCGGGGCGGACATCAGGAGCGGCCGCCGCAGGAGGAACAGGGCGCCCGCCACGCCGGCGACCGCCAGGCCGAGGAAGGTTGCGTTTCGGTTCACGCCGTCCATGGGACCCGGAGGTCCGTTGCGGCGGCGTATGCGGTTTTCGATACGCCCGCGATACATGCAGTCCGCCGGAGCATCTGCCGGAGCAGGGTCCGGGCGTGGTTCATGAGAAGCCGGCCTCGCCGCCCGCAGGGCGTCGCAGCAAGGGTGCGCCCGTCGGCTGGCGCGGAAGGGCGTAGGGGAGGGTGCCGAACCACAGGCGGGCCACTGTGATGCCGAAGGTGAGGCAGAGGGCGCCGCCCACCGCGTCGAGCCAGAAGTGGTTGGCGGTGGCGACGATGACGAGGAGGGTGGCGGTGGGGTAGAGGAGGCCGAGGAGGCGGGCCCAGGGGACCGAGGCGAGGGCGAAGACCGTCAAGCCGCACCACAGGGACCAGCCGATGTGCATGGACGGCATCGCGGCGTACTGGTTGGACATGTGCTTGAGGTCGCCGGAGGCCATGGAGCCCCAGGTGTGGTGGACCGTCACCGTGTCGACGAAGCGGCCGCCGTTCATCAGGCGGGGCGGGGCGAGCGGGAACAGGTAGTAGCCGAGAAGGGCCACGCCGGTCGTCGCGAAGAGCGCGAGGCGGGCCGCCGCGTAACGGCCGGGGTGGCTGCGGTAGAGCCACACCAGAACGCCCAGCGTCACCACGAAGTGCAGCGTCGCGTAGTAGTAGTTCATGCCGACGATCAGCCAATTCACCGAGTTCACGGCGTGGTTGACCGAATCCTCGACGGCGATCCCCAGTCGTTGCTCGGCCTTCCAGATCCAGTCGGCGTTGCGCAGCGCCTGTGCCTTCTGCTCCGGGACCGCGTTGCGGATCAGCGAGTAGGTCCAGTAACTCACCGCGATCAGCAGGATCTCGAACCAGAGCCGGGGCCGCCGCGGTGTCCGCAGCCGACCCAGGAACCCCTGATCCCCCTCGCCCGTGACGGTCCGCGGAAGGGTCTGTGGTGCGCGACCTTCCGGCTCTGTCACGGTCGAGTCACTCATAGGCACAGAGTCTGCCAGAAAAGACGTTGTCGACAGATCATCCCAAGGTTGGGTTCACGGTGCATGTTCTACGGCACGGCGACTACTTCCCAGGTACTGCCGCCGTGGAACCGCGTACCACCAATTCCGGCATGAAAACGAACTCGCTGTGCGGAGCCGGGGTGCCGCCGATCTCCTCCAGCAGGGTGCGCACCGCTGCCTGGCCCATCGCCGGGACCGGCTTGCGGACGGTGGTGAGCGGTGGGTCGGTGAACGCGATGAGCGGGGAGTCGTCGAAGCCGACGACGGACACGTCCCGGGGGACGTCGAGGCCGCGCTGCCGTACCGTCCGTATCGCGCCGAGCGCCATCATGTCGCTCGCGCACACGATCGCCGTGCAGCCCCGCTCGATGAGCGCCGTGGTGGCCGCCTGGCCGCCCTCCAGGGTGTAGAGCGAGTGCTGGACGAGCTCGGACTCGATCACGTCCGCCGGCAGGCCCAGCTGGTCCTGCACCGCCCGCACGAACCCCTCGATCTTGCGCTGCACGGGCACGAACCGCTTCGGGCCGAGGGCGAGCCCGACCCGGGTGTGGCCCAGGGAGACGAGGTGGGTGACGGCCAGCGTCATCGCGGCCCGGTCGTCGGGGGAGATGAACGGCGCCTGCACCTTCGGCGAGAAACCGTCCACGAGGACGTACGGCACGCCCTGCGCCCGCAGCCGGTCGTAGCGCTGCATGTCGGCGGTGGTGTCCGCGTGCAGGCCCGAGACGTAGATGATGCCGGCGACCCCGCGGTCCACCAGCATCTCGGTCAGCTCGTCCTCCGTGGACCCGCCCGGGGTCTGGGTGGCGAGCACGGGGGTGTAGCCCTGCCGGGTCAGCGCCTGACCGATGACCTGCGCGAGGGCCGGGAATATCGGGTTCTCCAGCTCGGGCGTGATCAGGCCCACCAGGCCCTCGCTGCGCTGCCGCAGCCGTACCGGACGCTCGTAGCCGAGGACGTCCAAGGCGGCGAGCACGGACTGGCGGGTGGTGGCGGCGACGCCCGGCTTCCCGTTCAGGACCCGGCTCACCGTCGCCTCGCTCACCCCCGCCTGCGCTGCGATGTCGGCAAGCCGTGTGGTCACGCCACTGGACTGTACCGGCCGTATGTCCCCTTGCACACCGATCGGGCGCCTGATGCGGCCTGGGGGGCGGCCCGCTGTGGGCTGCTGCGTCATCGCACTCCCTACTGAGACATGATGGCAAGAGCTTGCAGAGTCTTGCACAAGTGGCCCCCGTAGCGCTCTACCGCCGTAAACAAGCGTCTCTCGGCGGTCGCCGACAGGTCACGCCCGGATAACTTCGGAGATCTCTTGCACTTTTTTGCTGCAAGGTCTTTCGCAAGGCTTACATCGCTGTTACGTTCCCTGTCGCCCGGCCGCCGCAGCAACGGCGCAGTGGCACGACAGCGGGACGGTGGACGGGACCGCCCCCGCATCACTCGGGCTTAACCCTCAAGGAGAACTCATGCGGCGTGGCATAGCGGCCTCCGCGCTGGTGGCGTCCCTCGCCCTCACGGCGACGGCGTGCGGCGGGAGCGACAGCAACAGCAAGTCGGACGGCCCGGTCACCATCACCTGGTGGGACACCTCCAACGCCACCAACGAGTCGCCGACGTACAAGGCCTTGGTCAAGGAGTTCGAAGCCGCGAACAAGGACATCAAGGTCAACTACGTTGACGTCCAGTTCGACCAGGCGCAGAACAAGTTCGACACGGCCGCCCAGTCCGGCAAGGGCGCCCCCGACGTGCTGCGCTCCGAGGTCGGCTGGACCCCCGCCTTCGCCAAGGCCGGGTACTTCGTGCCGCTGGACGGCACCGCCGCCCTCGCCGACAAGGACAAGTTCCAGTCCAGCCTGATCACCCAGGCCCAGTACGAGGGCAAGACCTACGGCGTTCCGCTGGTCACCGACACCCTCGCCCTCGTATACAACAAGGCGCTCCTGAAGAAGGCCGGCATCACCGCCGCCCCCACCAGCTGGGACCAGGTCAGGGCCGACGCCGCCAAGATCCAGGCCAAGACCGGGACCACCGGCTACTGGGGCCCCGAGGCCGCGTACTACACGCAGCCCTTCCTCTACGGCGAGGGCAGCGACATGGTCGACGCCTCCGCCAAGAAGATCACCATCACCTCGGCGGCGGCCAAGAAGGGCTACCAGACCTGGCTGGACCTCTACTCCGGCAAGGGCCTGCACAAGGCGGACGTGACCGCCGACGCCTACGCCCACCGCCAGGACGCCTTCGTCAACGGCAAGGTGGCCATGACCATGGAGGGCCCCTGGGAGATCACCAACTTCTACAAGGGCTCCGCGTTCAGCGACAAGTCCAACCTCGGCATCGCCACCGTCCCGGCCGGCTCCACCGGCAAGGCGGGCGCCCCGACCGGCGGCCACAACCTCTCGGTCTACGCCGGCTCGGACAAGGCCCACCAGGAGGCGGCCGAGAAGTTCGTCGCCTTCATGACCTCCGCGAAGACCCAGACGGAGATCGCCCTGAAGAACTCCACCCTGCCGACCCGCTCCGACGCCTACACCGCCGCGGTCAAGGCCGACCCGGGCATCGCCGGCTACCAGGCCGTCCTCTCCTCCGCCCAGCCGCGCCCGGCGCTCGCCGAGTACTCCTCGCTGTGGGGCCCGGTCGGCACCGAGCTGACCAAGATCGCCGGTGGCAAGGAGTCCCTGGACAAGGGCCTGAGCACCGCCGAACTCGGGATCGAGAAGCTCGTCCCCGACTTCAGCAAGTAAGCCGCAGACGGCCGCCGGACCTCCCCCGGAACACGGAGGGGGTCCGGCGGCCACCGGCCTGTGCCCAGCCAGATCCCGGAAGACCAGAAGGTGTCGAACCATGACAGTCGCCATCGACCGCGCGACCGGCAAACGCCACGGTGACCGCGCGCCCCGCCCCGGGCTGGGCCAGCGGCTGAAGAACAGCTACCGGAAGTACTGGTACGCCTACGCGATGATCGCCCCCGTGGCCGTCGTCCTCGGGGCGCTTGTCATCTACCCGTTGGTGTACGGCTTCTACCTGACGTTGACGGACGCCAACAGCCTCAACACCGCGCGCACCATCGGCGTCAACCACATCGACGCCACCTACAAGTTCATCGGCCTGGGCAACTACAAGGACATCCTGTTCGGGCCGACGTCCTACGACCGCTTCTGGTCCCACTTCATCTGGACGATCGTCTGGACCGCGCTCTGCGTCACCCTGCACTACACGATCGGTCTCGGCCTCGCCCTGCTGCTCAACGAGAAGTTCCGCGGCCGCACCTTCTACCGCATGGTCCTGGTGCTGCCCTGGGCGGTCCCGACCTTCGTCACCGTCTTCGGCTGGCGGTTCATGCTCGCCGACGGCGGTATCGTCAACGCCACCCTGCACTTCCTCCATCTGCCGCAACCGGCATGGCTGGAGGACACGATCTGGCAGCGGGCCGCCGCGATCCTCGTGAACACCTGGTGCGGTGTGCCGTTCATGATGCTCTCGCTGCTCGGCGGCCTCCAGGCCATCGACGGCACGCTCTACGAGGCCGCAGAGATGGACGGCGCGAGCGCCTGGCAGCGCTTCCGGTACGTCACCCTGCCGGGCCTCAGGTCCGTCAGCTCCACCGTCGTGCTCCTCGGCATCATCTGGACGTTCAACCAGTTCGCCGTCATCTACCTGCTCTTCGGTGACACCGCCCCCGACGCGCAGATCCTCGTGACCTGGGCCTACTACCTCGGCTTCGGACAGCAGCCGCGTGACTTCGCCCAGTCCGCCGCCTACGGCATGCTGCTGCTGGCCATCCTGATCGTCTTCACCTCCTTCTACCGCCGCTGGCTCAACCGCAACGACCAGCAGCTCGCGATCTGAGGCAGGAGTTTCCATGAGTACGACCACTGTCCAGACCTCCGCCCAGGTCGCCGAGGAGGCCGCCGTGACGACCACCCCCCGAGTCCGCGGCAGGGACGAGCGCGGCCCGCTCGGCAGCGCCGTCATCCACGGCGTCCTGGGTGTCGCGAGCCTCGTCGCGTTCTTCCCGGTCGGCTGGCTGATCTTCCTCTCCCTCGGCCCCGACAAGGACGACTACCTGCACCCGAGCGGCATCTGGCACAAGATGACGCTGAGCAACTACTCCTTCGTCCTCCAGCACACCGGGTTCTGGGACTGGTTCAGGACGACGATGATCGTCGTCGGCGGTACGACGATCATCGGACTCATCCTCGCCTCGACCACCGGCTACGCGGTCTCCCGCATGCGCTTCCCGGGCTACCGGAAGTTCATGTGGCTGCTGCTGGTGACCCAGATGTTCCCGATCGCCGTGCTGATCGTGCCGATGTACCAGATCATGTCGCGGCTCGGCCTCATCGACAGCTACCTCGGCCTGATCCTCGTCTACTGCACGACGGTGGTGCCGTACACGGCCTGGCTGCTCAAGGGTTACTTCGACACGATCCCCTTCGAGATCGACGAGGCCGGCCGCGTCGACGGGCTGTCGCCGTTCGGCACGTTCGCCCGGCTGATCCTGCCGCTGGCCAAGCCCGGCCTCGCGGTCGCCGCGTTCTACAACTTCCTCACCGCGTTCGGCGAGGTCGCGTTCGCGTCGACGTTCATGCTCAGCGACGACAAGTACACGTTCGCGGTGGGGCTGCAGAGCTTCATCAGCGAGCACGACGCGCAGCGGAACCTGATGACCGCGACGGCGGTGCTGATCGCGATACCGGTGGCCGTGTTCTTCTATCTCGTGCAGAAGAACCTGGTGACCGGCCTCACCGCGGGCGGAACCAAAGGCTGACCGTCGGCCGAGCCACGAAGGCCGTCGTTCGTCTGCGGCGTCGTCGTGGCTGGTCGCGCAGTTCCCCGCGCCCCTTCGGGGCGCTCCCCCCGGGGCGCGGGTAGGCGGCCGTGGTCTCCATCCGACCCCGCTGTGACCACGGCCGCCTCAACACCCACCTCTGACCCGATGACCCTGTTACGACGCATCAAGGACGCCATGAGCCAGCAGCCATCCGCCGCACCGGCCCCCGCCACCGTCACCGTCGCCCGTCGCCGCGACTGGTGGCGGGACGCGGTGATCTACCAGGTCTATCCGCGCAGCTTCGCCGACAGCAACGGCGACGGGATGGGGGACCTGGAGGGCGTGCGCTCCAGACTCCCGTACCTGCGTGACCTGGGTGTCGACGCCGTGTGGCTGAGCCCGTTCTACGCCTCCCCGCAGGCCGACGCCGGCTACGACGTCGCCGACTACCGGGCCGTGGACCCCATGTTCGGCAACCTGCTGGACGCGGACGCGCTCATCCGGGACGCGCACGCGCTGGGTCTCAGGATCGTCGTCGACCTCGTGCCCAACCACTCCTCGGACCAGCACGAGTGGTTCAAGCGGGCGCTGGCGGAGGGCCCCGGCTCGCCGTCGCGGGACCGCTACCACTTCCGGCCGGGCAAGGGCGAGAACGGCGAACTCCCGCCCAACGACTGGGAGTCCATCTTCGGCGGCCCGGCGTGGACGCGGGTGGCCGACGGCGAGTGGTACCTGCACCTCTTCGCCCCGGAGCAGCCCGACTTCAACTGGGAACACCCCGCCGTCGGCGACGAGTTCCGCTCCATCCTGCGGTTCTGGCTGGACATGGGCGTGGACGGCTTCCGCATCGACGTCGCCCACGGCCTGGTGAAGGCGGAGGGGCTGCCGGACCTCGGCGGCGCCGACCAGCTGAAGCTGCTGGGCAACGATGTCATGCCCTTCTTCGACCAGGACGGCGTCCACGAGGTCTACCGGCAGTGGCGGCTGGTCCTGGACGAGTACGCGGGCGAGCGCATCTTCGTCGCCGAGGCCTGGACGCCGACCGTCGAGCGCACCGCGAACTACGTCCGCCCGGACGAGCTCCACCAGGCCTTCAACTTCCAGTACCTGAGCACGGACTGGGACGCGAAGGAGCTGCGGACGGTGATCGACCGCACCCTGGAAGCCATGCGCCCGGTCGGCGCCCCGGCCACCTGGGTGCTCTCCAACCACGACGTCACCCGGCACGCGACCCGCTTCGCCAACCCACCCGGCCTCGGCACCCAGATCCGCACGGCCGGCGACCGGGAACTGGGTCTGCGCCGGGCCCGGGCGGCCACCCTCCTGATGCTCGCGCTGCCCGGCTCGGCCTACGTCTACCAGGGCGAGGAGCTGGGCCTCCCGGACGTCGTGGACCTGCCCGACGAGGTCCGCCAGGACCCCGCGTACTTCCGGGGCGCGGGTCAGGACGGCTTCCGGGACGGGTGCCGGGTGCCGATCCCGTGGACGCGGGAGGGCTCGTCGTACGGCTTCGGGTCCGGGGGCAGCTGGCTGCCGCAGCCCGCGAGCTGGGGCGAGCTGAGCATCGAGGCGCAGACCGGGGTGGCCGGGTCGACCCTGGAGCTGTACCGAGGCGCGCTGCGCGTCCGGCGTGAGCAGGCCGACCTCGGCGCGGGCGACGCGGTGGAGTGGCTGCGCGCCCCGGAGGGCGTCCTCGCCTTCCGGCGTGGGGAGTTCGTGTGCGTCGCGAACACGAGCGGGGAGTCGGTGACGACGCCGTCCTACGGCACGGTGCTGCTGGCCAGCGGCGAACTGACCGAGGCGGACGGGGAGGCGAAGCTGCCGGCCGACACCACCGTGTGGTGGACCACCGCCTGAGCACGTCCCATCGGCGTCTGACCGTCGCCTGACACCTGCCTGACGGGGCGTCAATCGGTAATTTCTTGCAGCAACTTCTGAGGGCCCGCTACCCATCCGGGGAGCGGGCCCTTAACATCTGCGCAACCGCAAGGTTTCAGCAACATTTCTGCAAGAGCCTTCAATGGTGAAGGAACCCCACATGGCACGTAAGACACTCTCCGCCGCACTGGCGCTGGCCGCCTGTAGCGTTGTCATGACCCCGTCCGTCGCGTCGGCCTCCCCGCCCGGCACGAAGGACCTCACCGCCGTCCTCTTCGAGTGGAACTACGGCTCGGTCGCCAGGGAGTGCACCAGCACCCTCGGCCCCGCGGGCTACGGATACGTCCAGGTCTCCCCGCCCGCCGAGCACATACAGGGCTCGCAGTGGTGGACGTCGTACCAGCCGGTGTCGTACAAGATCGCGGGCAGACTCGGTGACCGCACCTCCTTCCAGAACATGGTGAACACCTGCCACGCGGCCGGTGTGAAGGTGGTCGTCGACACCGTCGTCAACCACATGTCCGCGGGCAGCGGCACCGGCACCGGCGGCTCGTCGTACACGAAGTACAACTACCCCGGCCTGTACTCCTCGTACGACTTCGACGACTGCACCTCCCCCGTCTCGAACTACTCCGACCGCTGGAACGTCCAGCACTGCGAACTCGTCGGCCTCGCCGACCTGGACACCGGCGAGGAGTACGTCCGCAAGACCATCGCCGGCTACATGAACGACCTGCTGAGTCTGGGCGTCGACGGCTTCCGGATCGACGCGGCCAAGCACATCCCCGCCGAGGACCTCGCCAACATCAAAACCCGGCTGACCAACCCCTCCGTGTACTGGAAGCAGGAGGTCATCTACGGCGCGGGCGAGGCCGTCCAGCCCACCGAGTACACCGGCAACGGGGACGTCCAGGAGTTCCGGTACGCCTACGACCTCAAGCGCGTCTTCAACGACGAGAACCTCGCCTACCTGAAGAACTACGGCGAGGGCTGGGGGTACATGAGCAGTTCGGTCGCCGGGGTCTTCGTCGACAACCACGACACCGAGCGCAACGGCTCCACGCTGAACTACAAGGACGGCGCCAACTACACCCTGGCCAACGTCTTCATGCTCGCCTACCCGTACGGTGCCCCGGACATCAACTCCGGCTACGAATGGTCGGACGCCGACGCCGGGCCGCCCAACAACGGGGTCGTCAACGCCTGCTGGCAGGACGGCTGGAAGTGCCAGCACGCCTGGCCGGAGATCATCCGCATGGTCGCCTTCCGCAACGCGGTGCGCGGCCAGGCGGTGACGAACTGGTGGGACGACGGCGCCGACGCGATCGCCTTCGGGCGGGGCGCCAAGGGGTACGTCGCCATCAACCACGAGTCGGGCTCGCTGACCCGGACCTACCAGACGTCCCTGCCGGCCGGCACGTACTGCAACGTGCAGGCGAACACGTCGGTGACGGTGAACTCGAGCGGCCAGTTCACCGCCACCCTGGCCTCGAACACCGCCCTCGCGATCTACGCCGGGAAGTCCACCTGCTGAGAATCCATCCGCTGGGTGCCGATCACCGACAGCAGCCGCAGCGCCTCCTCGGACCGTGAGCCAGGGGTCGCGGTGTAGATCACGACCTGCTGGTCCCGGTCGGTGATGTCGAGGGCGTCGCAGTCGACGGTGACCGGCCCCACCACCGGGTGCCGGAAGGTCTTGACCAGGGTGGGCTCGGCGGACACGTCGTGCAGCTCCCACAGTCGCCTGAACTCCTCGCTCCCGGCGAGGAGTTCGGCCACCAGGCCGGTCACCTCGGGCGAGTCCGGATACCGGCCGGCCGTGGCCCGCAGGCGCCGCGCCGAGTGCCGGGCGAAGGCGTCCACGTCCGACACTCCGTACAGCCTGCTGCCCGCCGGGTGCGGCGTGAGGAAGGCGCGGCGCATGAGGTTGCGGTCGCGCGGGGGCAGCGCCGAGAAGTCCTCCATGAGGGCGGCCGCCAGATCGTTCCAGGCCAGCACCTCGAAGGTCGCCGACGTCACGAACGCGGCGGCCTGCGGAAGCCTGCGCAGCAGGTCGAGCAGGCTCTGCCGGACCTCGCGCGAGGGCCCGGCAGGCGGCCCGGGCGGCGCCCCGGCGAGGTGGTGCAGATGCCCGCGCTCGGCGTCGGACAGCCGCAGCGCCCGCGCCAGCCCGCCCAGCACCTCACGCGAGGGCCGCGGCCCCCGCGCCTGCTCGAGACGCGTGTAGTACTCCGTCGAGATGAACGCCAGCTGCGCCACCTCCTCGCGCCGCAGTCCCGGCGTCCGGCGGCGCGGGCCGCGCACCAGACCCACCTCGGCGGGGGAGATCCGCTCGCGTCGGCTGCGCAGGAACGCCGCCAGCTCTTGCCTGTCCACGCCTCCAGTGTGCGTCGACCGCCCGGCCCCATCCAGGTACCGCCGGTGCCTGGATGGGGCCGGCCCGCCGGCGCAGCCTCGAACCATGGAGATCACAGCGAACACAGCGAACACGGCCGGCCCCGGCCTTCTGAGCGGCAAGGTCGCCTTCATCAGCGGAGCCGGACGCGGGATCGGCGCGGCCGCCGCCCGGCTCTTCGCCCGCGAGGGCGCCCGGGTGCTGCTGGCGGCCCGTACGGAGGACCAGCTCAAGACGGTGACCGAGGAGATCCGCGCGGCCGGCGGGACCGCGGAGTACACGGTGTGCGACCTGGCCGACATGGCGAGCGTCCGGGCCGCCGTGGACCGCACGGTGGAGGTGTACGGCCGCCTGGACCTCGCCTTCAACAACGGCGCCACGATCCAGCACCCCGGCCCCCTGGACGAACTCCCCGAGGCCGCCTTCGACCACATCACCGACGTCAACCTCAAGAGCGTCTGGTTCGCCATGTCCGAGGAGGTCAGGGCCATCCGGGCCACCGCCGCCGGCGGTGCCGTCGTCAACAACTCGTCCGTCGGCAGCCTGGGCGCCAACCCCGTCCTGCCGGTCTACGGCGCCCTGAAACGGGCCGTCAACAGCCTCACCGAGTCGGCCGCCGTCACCTACGGCCCCGAGGGCATCCGCGTCAACGCCATCGCCCCCGGCGGCACCCTCACCGACATGGTGCGCGCCTGGGAGGAGGCCACCCCGGGCGTCGTCGACCGCATGCGGTCCACGACCCCGCTGGGCCGCACGGCCGACCCCGCGGAGATCGCCGAGGCTGCCGCCTGGCTCCTCAGCGACCGTGCGTCCTACGTGACGGGCGCGGTGCTGCGGGTGGACGGCGGGGCGCGGCTCTAGGCAGGGCCGGCAAGGCGACCGGTGAGGGGCGCGGGACCTGCGCGACCAGCCACGACGGCGCCGCGGCCGACAGGCGGCCTGCCCGGCCCCGCCCGCGGAGCACCCGGCTCAGTCGCTGACGTTGATGTGCCTGGCCAGCGCGGTCACGGAGAGGTCGGCGTGGTCGACCCACCGGGGGAACGCCAGGGTCTTGTGCTTGGTCGAGGCGGGCGGCGTGATCTCCAGGTAGGAGGCGTGCGCCGCACCCGAGGTGCCGGTGTTGGCGTGGGTCCAGGCGACGACGGCCTCGGCGCTCTGGCCGTCCTTGAGGACGAGGGTCTTCTTGCCGGGGTCCTTGGCGTACCAGGTGTCGCCCCAGTGCGTGTGGGTGGTGATCGCCTTGTGCGCGGAGTTCTCCAGGCCCAGGCCGGGGTAGCCGCGCAGCGCGCAGGTCCTGCCGCTGAGGTTGCGCAGCGTGATGACGACACCCTCGTGGTTCATGCCACCGGCGAGCTGCTTGCCGAAGGTGGCCTTGAGCGCGGCCTCGGAGCAGGTGGGCGTGGTCTCGGCGGCGGCCGGGGTCGCCGCGTTGGCGGTGCCCGCCAAGACGAGGCCCAGACCGGCGAGGACGACCGCGCCGCCGGCGAGCCTGGCGCGGCCGAGCCCGCGGCGGCCACGGTGCCTGCCCGTGGACCCGGCGGTGTCGGTGCTGTGGGTGTTCAGGTCTTCGTTCACGGCGACGACGCTCCACTCGTGTCGTGAGGCACGGGGCGTGGTCTGCGCCCCGTGCCGTCCTCTGGTGCCTTACACGAGGTTCGATGCACGACACCGCGGATTTGTTCGCGCCATGCCGCCGGAATCCTCGCGGGGCCACTTCCGGGTGTCACCGGTCGTGCGGCCGGAGGAGGTCCCCGCCGTGTACGACCGGTTCGTGCCCGACTCCCGGGTCAGGTTCCCCGAGCTGTCCTCTTTCACATATCCGTGTTCCGGGAGCCGAGGGAGCCGAGGGAGCCGAGGGAGCCGAGGGAGCCGACGACGTACGCGTTCGTGCCGGAGGGGGTCACGCGCGGCTCCGAAGCGCGAGGGACCGGCTTCAACAAACGTGGAGCGTGGGCCAGTTGAGATGTCGCGTCAATACACCTGGTGAAAGTTCTTGCTGTGGGTTTCAAGCCTCTTGCTGTAAACCTTTCGTTAGCGGTACGGTCGCGCCGGGTCGGACCCAAGAGAGCCGCTATCGCTAGGAGTTCACACCGGTGATACATGTCAGACGGGTCGCGGCCGTAGCCGTCGCCGCCCTCGCCGCCGCGCTCGTGCAGCCCCTCGCCGCACACGCCGCCGCCCCGCCCGCACCACCCTCCGACGCGCGGCTCGCCGCCGAGCCCGCCCGGCACGACGACACCCGCGAGCAGTTCTACTTCGTCATGCCGGACCGTTTCGCCAACGGGGACAGGAAGAACGACAAGGGCGGTCTCACCGGCTCCCGCCTCTCCACCGGCTACGACCCCACCGACAAGGGCTTCTACCAGGGCGGCGACCTCAAGGGCCTGACCCAGCGGCTCGACTACATCAAGGGGCTCGGCACCACCGCCATCTGGATGGCGCCGATCTTCAAGAACAGGCCCGTGCAGGGAACCGGGAGCAACGCCTCGGCCGGCTACCACGGGTACTGGATCACCGACTTCACCCAGGTCGACCCGCACTTCGGGACCAACAAGGACCTGGAGACCCTCATCTCCAAGGCGCACGCCAAGGGCATGAAGGTCTTCTTCGACGTCATCACCAACCACACCGCCGACGTCGTCGACTACAAGGAGAAGTCGTACGACTACCTCTCCAAAGGTGCCTTCCCCTACCTGACCAAGGACGGTCAGCCGTTCGACGACGCGGACTACGCGGCCGGCGGCAGGAAGTTCCCTCCGGTGGACTCCGCCTCCTTCCCGCGCACCCCGACCGTGACCAGCGACAGCAAGGTGCCGTCGTGGCTCAACGACCCGACGATGTACCACAACCGGGGCGACTCGACGTTCGCCGGCGAGTCCGCGACCTACGGCGACTTCTCCGGCCTGGACGACCTGTGGACCGAACGGCCCGAGGTCGTCAGCGGCATGGAGAAGATCTACGAGCGGTGGGTGAAGGACTTCGCCATCGACGGCTTCCGGATCGACACCGTCAAGAACGTCAACATGGAGTTCTGGACGCAGTGGGCGACCGCGCTGGACAAGTACGCGGCGGACCACGGCCGTAAGAACTTCTTCATGTTCGGCGAGACGTACTCCGCGGACACGTCCGTCACGTCGCCGTACGTCACCCAGGGGCGCCTCGACGCGACCCTCGACTTCCCCTTCCAGGACGCGGCCCGCTCCTACGCCTCCCAGGGCGGCAGCGCACAGAAGCTCGCGAGCGTCTTCGGCGACGACTACAAGTACACGACCGACAAGGCGAACGCCTACGAGCAGGTCACCTTCCTCGGCAACCACGACATGGGCCGGATCGGGTACTTCCTGGAGCAGGACAACCCGAAGGCCACGGACGCCGAACTGCTCGCCAAGGACAGGCTCGCCAACGAGGTGATGTTCCTCAGCCGCGGCAACCCGGTCGTCTACTACGGCGACGAGCAGGGCTTCACCGGTTCCGGCGGCGACAAGGACGCCCGCCAGACCATGTTCGCGTCGAAGGTCGCCGACTACCTGGACGACGACGAGATCGGCACCGACCGGACCGCCGCCACCGACTCCTACGACACCAGTGCACCGCTCTACAAGCAGATCGGTGCTCTCGGCAAGCTCCGCAAGGACAATCCAGCCCTCGCCGACGGCGTCCAGACCGAGCGCTACGCGGCCGACGGCGCCGGTGTCTACGCGTTCACCCGGACGGACGCGAGGACCGGCCAGGAGTACGTCGTCGCCTTCAACAACGCCGACACGGCGAAGACGGCGACCTTCGCCACCGGTTCCGCCGGCATGCGCTACCTCGCCGCCTACGGCACGGACGGCACCCTCACCTCCGACGGCTCGGCGAAGCTGACCGTCACCGTCCCCGCCGAGTCCGCCGTCGTCTACAAGGCGGGCGGCCCCCTCGCCAAGCCCGTCACCACCCCCGCGATCACCCTGCAGGCCCCGGCCGCCGGCGCCACCGGCACCGTCGACCTCACCGCCGACGTCACCGGCGGGCAGCTCGACCGGGTCGTCTTCGCCGCCCAGGTCGGCAACGGCAAGTGGACCACCCTCGGCTCCGCCGACCACGCCCCCTACAAGGTCACCCAGACCCTCGGCAAGGACGTTCCGGCCGGTACCGCCCTGCGCTACAAGGCGGTCGTCGTCGACACCGCCGGGCACACCTCCAGCGCCCTGGCGGCGAGTACCAGCGGCACCCCGCCCGCCGCGGAGACGCCCACCGCCTCGTCCCGCGACTACGCGGTCGTCCACTACAAGCGCACCGACGGCGACTACGCCGACTGGAGCCTGTACGCCTGGGGCGACCTCGCCGACGGCGAGGCGACCACCTGGCCCGCCGGGCACCCGTTCACCGGCCGGGACGCCTACGGCGCCTTCGCCTACGTCAAGCTGAAGCCCGGCGCCACGAACGTCGGCTTCCTCGTCGTCGACAAGGACGGCGACAAGGACGTCTCCGCCGACCGCTCCATCGACGTCAGCAAGACGGGCGAGGTGTGGATCGAGCAGGGGAAGGCCGACGTCCTCACGACGAGACCGGCCGACGCCTACCCGGCCCAGGACACCACGAAGGCCGTCATCCACTACCACCGTGCCGACGGGGACTACGACGGCTGGGGCCTGCACGTCTGGACGGGCGCGGCCACTCCCACCGACTGGTCGAACCCCCTCGAGCCGGTGAAGACTGACGCCTATGGCGCGGTCTTCGAGGTGCCCCTCACCGAGGGTGCCACCAGCCTCAGCTACATCATCCACAAGGGCGACGAGAAGGATCTCCCCGCCGACCAGTCACTCGACCTCAAGTCCCGTGGCTACGAGGTGTGGCTGTTGAACGGCCAGGAGAAGTACCTGCTCCCGCAGCCGGCCGGCAGCGCGGCCGCCCTCGACCTGTCCACCTCCAAGGCGGTCTGGATCGACCGGGACACGGTCGCCTGGGACGGCGTCGACGGCGCGCTCTCCACCCAGCTGGTCTACTCCCACGACGGTTCGATCGCCGTCAAGGACGGGACCCTCACCAGCGACGACGAGCGGTGGCTGCGGCTGACGAGGACCACCCTCACCGACGCGCAGAAGGCGAAGTTCCCGTACCTGAAGGACTACACGGCCTGGTCGGTCGACCCGCGCGACCGCGGCCGGGTGCGCGAGGCGCTCGGCGGACAGCTCGTCGCCTCCCAGCGCGCCGCCAACGGCGCGGTGCTGGCCGCGACCGGCGTGCAGGTCGCGGGCGTGCTGGACGACGTGTACGCCAAGGCGACGACGGCGGACCTCGGGCCGGTCTTCCGTCACGGAAGGCCCACGCTCTCCGTCTGGGCGCCGACCGCGCAGTCCGTCGCCCTCGAACTCGACGGCTCGCCGAAGACGATGCACCGCGACCCCGCCACCGGTGTCTGGTCCGTCACCGGGCCCGCGTCCTGGAAGAACAAGCCCTACCGGTACGTCGTGAAGGTCTGGGCGCCCACTGTCCAGAAGGTGGTCACCAACAAGGTCACCGACCCCTACTCGGTCGCCCTCACCGCGAACTCGGAGCGCAGCCTCGTCGTCGACCTGAACGACAAGTCCCTCGCCCCGGGCGGCTGGGCGACGTACACCAAGCCGAAGGCCGTCCCGATGAAGGACGCGCAGATCCAGGAGCTGCACGTCCGGGACTTCTCGGTGGCGGACGCCACGGTCCCGGCCGCCGACCGGGGCACCTACCTCGCCTTCACCGACAAGAACAGCGACGGCTCCAAGCACCTCAGGGCGCTCGCCAGGGCCGGGACCTCCTACGTCCATCTGCTCCCGGTCTTCGACTTCGCGACCGTGCCCGAGAGGAAGGCCGACCAGGCGAGCCCCGACTGCGACCTCGCCTCCTACCCGGCCGACTCGGAGCAGCAGCAGGCCTGCGTCTCCGCGGTGGCCGCGAAGGACGCCTACAACTGGGGCTACGACCCCTACCACTTCACGGTCCCCGAGGGCTCGTACGCCACCGACCCGGACGGCACCGCGCGTACCGTGCAGTTCCGGAAGATGGTCAAGTCGCTCAACGACGACGGGCTGCGGGTCGTCATGGACGTCGTCTACAACCACACGGCGGCCGGCGGTGAGGCGGACACCAGCGTCCTCGACCGGATCGTGCCCGGCTACTACCAGCGGCTGCTCGCCGACGGCAGCATCGCCAACAGCACCTGCTGCGCCAACACCGCGCCCGAGAACGCCATGATGGGCAAGCTGGTGGTGGACTCGATCGTCACCTGGGCGAAGGAGTACAAGGTCGACGGGTTCCGCTTCGACCTGATGGGCCACCACCCGAAGGCCAACATCCTGGCCGTGCGCAAGGCGCTCGACGCGCTCACCCTGAAGAAGGACGGCGTCGACGGCAAGAAGATCATCCTGTACGGGGAGGGCTGGAACTTCGGCGAGGTCGCGAACGACGCCCGGTTCGTGCAGGCCACCCAGCAGAACATGGCCGGCACCGGCATCGCCACCTTCTCCGACCGGGCCCGGGACGGCGTACGCGGCGGCAGTCCCTTCGACGACGACCCCGGCATCCAGGGCTTCGCCTCCGGCCTCTACACCGATCCCAACTCCTCGACCGCCAACGGCACCGAGGCCGAGCAGAAGGCCCGCCTCCTGCACTACCAGGACCTGATCAAGGTCGGGCTGACCGGCAACCTCGCCAAGTACCGGTTCACCGACAGCGACGGCAAGGAGGTCACCGGCGCGGAGATCGACTACAACGGCTCGCCCGCCGGATACGCCGACGCGCCCGGCGACGCCCTCGCCTACGTCGACGCGCACGACAACGAGTCGCTGTTCGACGCGTTGACGTACAAGCTGCCGGCCGGCACCTCCGCGTCCGACCGGGCCCGGATGCAGGTCCTGGCGATGGCCACGGCCGCCCTCTCGCAGGGGCCCTCGCTCTCCCAGGCCGGCACCGACCTGCTGCGCTCCAAGTCCCTGGACCGCAACTCCTTCGACAGCGGCGACTGGTTCAACGCCATCCACTGGAACTGCGCCGACGGCAACGGCTTCGGCCGCGGGCTGCCGACAGCCGCCGACAACCAGTCCAAGTGGTCCTACGCCAGGCCGCTGCTGACCTCGGTGAAGGTCGGGTGCCCGCAGATCGACGGGGCCTCGGCCGCCTACCAGGACCTGCTGCGGATCCGCACCACCGACAAGGCGTTCTCGCTCGGCACGGCCGCGCGGGTGCAGTCGAGGCTCTCCTTCCCGCTGTCCGGGAAGGACGAGACGCCGGGCGTGATCACCATGGAACTCGGTGACCTCGTCGTCGTGTTCAACGCAAGCCCCGAGCAGCAGGAGCAGCGGGTGGGCACGCTGGCCGGAACCGGCTACCGGCTGCACCCGGTGCAGGCGTCGGGTGCGGACTCCGTCGTCAAATCGGCATCGTACGACCGCGAAACGGGTACGTTCGAGGTTCCGGGGCGCACGGTGGCGGTGTTCTCGCGGACGACGTGACCGAGGCCTTACGTTGGTGGGGCAGGCCCGGCATCGGGTACTGCCCCACCGGTGTTGTCCAGGGGCTGGAAGAATGGACGTCAAGGGCAAGCTGACAGACACGACCGTGCTGGTCGTGGACGACGAGCCCGCGAGCCGGTACGCGCTGGGCACCGTGCTGCGCCGGGCCGGTCACCAGGTCGTCGCGGCCGCCGACGGCCGGCAGGCGCTCGCCGAACTCGACGTACGGCTGCGCAAGGGGTCCCTGCCCGACGTGGCCCTCGTCGACGTGAACCTGCCGGACATGAGCGGCTTCGAGCTGTGCCGCCGGCTCAAGGAGCGGCCGCACATGGCCGCCCTGCCCGTCGTGCACTTCTCGGCCCTCCGGGTCCCCCCGGCGGACCGCTGCCCGGGCCTCGACACGGGGGCCGAGGCGTATCTGACGGTGCCCGCCGAGCCGGAGGAGATCGAGGCGGCGGTCCGGGCCGCGGTGCGCGCCGCCCGGCTCCGCGCCGACGACCAGGCGCTGCTGCGGCGGCTGAAGCTGCTGTCGGGGACGATCGTCACCATCCAGTCGGCGCGCTCGCTGCAGGAGCTGGCCGACGCCGCCGCGGACGGTGCCGCACGTCTCCTCGGCGGCCCCGCCGCCGTCTTCGTCCTCGACCAGGACGACGAGCTGTACCTCGGCCTGTACCGGGAGCGCACCTCCCTCGCCCTGCCCGACGAGGGCGCCCACCGGGACGTGGCCGGCCTGCTGCGGCGGCTCACCCGCGGGCAGTCCGGGGTCCGGATCACCACCGTGCCGACGCCGCTGTGGCCCACCGGGTTCTTCCGGCCCGGGGTGCAGCACGACGCCCGGCTGACGCTGGTCCTCACCCAGAACGGCAAGGTGCCGGTGTGCCTGGCCACCCCCACCCGCGGGCAGCGCAGGGTCGACCCCGAGAACGAGGCGCTGCTGGCCCAGCTGGCGCAGGCCGCCGCGCTCGCCGCCGAGCCGCTGCTCATGTACCAGGTGGAGCGGCACGTCGCGCTCACCCTCCAGCACAGCTTCCTGCCCCGCCCGCACCAGCTGCCCGAACTGCCGGGCGTCGACATAGCGGTACGGTACGAGCCCGCCTCCCAGGAGACCGAGATCGGGGGCGACTTCTACGCCGCGCTGCGGGTCGGCGACGGGGTGCTCACCGCGGTCGGGGACGTCGTGGGGCACTCGCTGGACGCGGCCACCGTCATGGTGGAACTGCGGCACGCGCTGCGCGCCTACTGCCTCACCGAGAGCGACCCGGCCGCCCTCGCCGAACGGCTGGACAAGCTGCTCCAGCACTACCACGCCGACGTCACGGCCACCGTCTGCCTCGCCCTGATCGACCCCCGGACCGGGCGTACCCGCATCGCCAACGCCGGGCACATCCCGCCGCTGATACTGGGCGACGACGGCAGCGCCGAGTACGTGAAGGCGTCCGGTCCGCTGCTCGGCGTGGGCCTGCCCCACCCGCCGCCCACCGAGCTGGTCCTCGAACCCACCGACCGGCTCCTCATGGTCACCGACGGCCTCATCGAGACCCGCGGCACCGACCTCACGGTCTCCATGGAGCACCTCCGGGCCGCCGCCGGCGGCGCCCTGCCCGGCCTGGAGGCGCTGTGCGACACCCTGCTGGCCTGCTTCGGCCAGGACCGCGAGGACGACGTCGCACTGCTCGCGCTGAGCCTGGCGAACTAGGCTGAGGCTCACCAGCCGTAGAACAGGAGTGCCGATGCCGCTGATCACCGTCGACTACACCGCCACGGCGGGCCCCGCCTTCGACCGGCGGGGTTTCGCCACGGCCCTGCACCGCGCCGTGGTCGAGATCGCGGCGGCCAGGCCCGAGGCCTGCGAGACCCTGTTCCGCGCCGCCGAGGAGACCGCCTTCGGCTACGACTCCGACGGGGCGCACGTGATCGTCCACGTGACCTTCGGCCTGCTGGCCGGCCGCACCGACGAGACGAAGGCGAAGCTGACGGAGGCGGCGCTGGAGCTGCTGCGGGAGCATCTGAAGCCGGAGGGCTTCGTGCTGCACGCGTCGGCCGAGGTACGGGACCTGGATCCTTCGTACCGGAAGCACGAGGGCTAGGTCTGCATCTGCCGGTTGTCGTCCGGCTGCCGCGCCGGTCCCCGGCGTGTCGCAGCCGAAGGGGACCGGCGGGCCTAGCCCGCCAGGGCGATCAGGCGGGCGGCCAGGTCGGCGAACGGCCCGTCGGCCGGCTCTCCCTGGACCATCCGCCTCACCAACGCCGTCATCTCCTCGTCGTACGCCGCACTCACCGCCGTCAGCGCGGCGAAGTCGTGGACTAGCTGGATCTCCAGTTCCGCGCGCGGGATGCGCCGGCCGTCCAGCCAGATCAGGGCCGTCGACTCGGCCAGCGAGATCCAGGAGCGGACGACCAGTTCCAGGCGGGCCGGTGCCTCGGTGATGTCGAGGTGGGAGAGGATCTGCTCGTAGGCGGCCTGCCGTACGGAGTCGATGAGGGCGTTGGTCGCCGAGGAGCCGACGGCGGGACCGCCGCGCATCAACGCGGCGAAGCCGGGCCCGTGTTCGTCGACGAAGTCGAAGAAGCGCCGCATCACGCGCAGCAGCCTGGCCCCGAGCGGGCCCTCGTGCGGCTCGTGGAAGCGGCCCGCGAGATCCTCCGAGGCCCGCTTCAACGCGGCTTCGTACAGGCTGAGTTTGCCGGGGAAGTAGTGGTAGACCAGCGGCCGCGAGATGCCCGCGGCCGAGGCTATCTCGTCGATGGAGACCTCGTCGGGCGAGCGACGGCTGAACAGTTCGAGGGCGACGCCGATCAACTGCTGCCGCCGCTCCTCGACTCCCATCCTGCGGCGTACCCCGGTTGTCATGCGAACACCTTACCGATCGGATCCGGCCTTCCACGGATCCGACCCTTCACGGGTGTTCACAGATCCAGCACAAGTCTCCCACTTCGGGCCCGCGACACACAGATGAGCATCGAGTCGGCACGCTCCGTGTCCGTGAGGAGCTCGTCCCGGTGCTCCACCTCCCCCTCCAGCACGCGCTGCAGGCAGGTCCCGCAGAACCCCTGTGCGCAGGAGTACGGCGTGTCCGGCAGCTCCGCACGTACCGCGGCCAGCACGGACGAGTCGGCCGGCACCGTCACCGTCCGTCCGGTGCGCCGGAGTTCCAGTTCGAAGGCGTGGTCGGCCCCGGTGTCGGTGCGCGGCGCGAAACGTTCGAGGCGGACCGCCGGGAAGCGCTCCTCCACCGCTGACATCAGCCCCTCCGGACCGCAGCAGTAGACCGCCGCGCCCTCCGGGACGGCCAGCGCGTCGAGGTCCGGGCGGCCGTCCTCGTCCTCCGTGACGACCGTGACCCGCTCGTCCCCGGCCAGCTCGTCCAGGAACGGCGTGGATGCGCGGGTCCGCCCGCAGTACAGCAGCCGCCACGCCACCCCGTCCGGCACCGCCCGCACCATCGACAGGATCGGCGTGATGCCGATGCCCCCGGCCACGAACACGTACGAGGCGGCCTCGACGAGCGGGAAACGGTTGCGCGGCCCGCGCACCTCCAGCTCCATGCCCGCCACGACCTGCTCGTGGACCTCCCGGGAGCCGCCCCGCCCGTCCGCGACCAGCCGGGCGGCGATCGTGTACGACGAGGTGTCGGCCGGGTCCCCGCAGAGCGAGTACTGGCGCACCAGCCCGGACGGCAGCACCACGTCGAGATGGGCGCCGGGCTGCCAGGCGGGCAACCCCGTGCCCTCCAGGCGCAGCTGGACGACCCCGTCGGCGACCGTCCGGTGCGAGGCGACCAGGAGCCGCAGTGCCCGGGAGCGCGGCCGCCCGGAGGTCGGCGGGTCCAGGGCCGGCATCGGCCACAGCGGGGAGGCCTCGACACGGCGGCGCAGCGCCCGCCTGACCAGCAGCGCGGCGCCCGCGACGGCGACGACGGTCCGCAGCCTCGGCGTCATCACTCGCCCTCCTGCTCGGCGGCGAGCGCGGCGGGGGAGGAGGCCAGGTAGGCGACGGCCTGCTCGGTGGAGCCCTCCTGGGAGGGGTGGTAGGTGCGGCTGAGGTAGCGCGGGATCGACCTCAGCATGTCGCCGGTGGCGGGCAGCGTGCCGCGCCGGCCGGCCAGGTAGAAGTCCCGGAACCGGGCCCGGCCCGCGTCGAGCGTCGGGTCGTTCGCCATGAAGAAGCGGGCGCCGCGCTGCCACAGGAACACGATCGCCGTGAACGCGGTCGCCCAGGTCCGTGCCCGGCGCGGGTAGCCGCCGTCGAGGTGCATGAACAGGTCGAAGGCGACCGAGCGGTGTTCGACCTCCTCGGCGCCGTGCCAGCGCAGCAGGTCCAGCATCATCGGATCGGCGCCGCGCCGGTCCAGTTCCCCGGCGTTGAGCACCCAGTCGCCGAGGAAGGCGGTGTAGTGCTCGATGGCCGCGATCAGCGCGACCCGTTCGAGCAGCCACCAGCGCCTGGCCCTCCCGGGCGGCAGGGTCCGGTCGCCGAGCAGCTTCTCGAAGAACCAGTCGACCTGCGCGGTGTACGGCGTCGGGTCGAGACCCAGCTCCCTGAGGTGCGGCAGCACCTCGTCATGGGCCTGGGAGTGCATGGCCTCCTGCCCGATGAACCCGACGACGTCCGCACGCAGCCGCTCGTCGCGGATGAGCGGCAGCACCTGCTTGTAGACGTGCACGAACCAGCGCTCGCCGGCGGGCAGCAGCAGGTGCAGCACGTTGATGGTGTGCGTGGCGAAGGGGTCGCCCGGCACCCAGTGCAGAGGGGTGTCCTCCCAGGCGAAGGACACGTTGCGGGCCTTGAGCGCGATGTGCTCGGACTGCACCGGCTGCGGCTGCTTGTTGGACATGGCGTCAATGTACTGACGGGTAGGTGGCCTGAGAAGACCCCTGACCCGCCTTGTTTACGCGAACGTCAGCAAGCCTCTCCGGCGGTGCCGGCTCACCGCAGCCCGCTGATCGCGCTCCCGTCCTCCAGAGTCCCCGACAGCTCGGCCTGCGCCCCCTGCTTCGCCCTGGCCACCAGCTGGGCCCCCTGAGTCGACGCCGTGACCCCGCCGGTCGCCCGGACCGACGCGGTGTCGCGGCTGCCCGCGGCCAGCAGGTACCACTGGCCGCCGCCGGACTTCCACAACACCCCGGCCAGCACGTGCGGATCGCGCGGACCGCAGGCCGTCACGTCGGCGCCCCTGGCCGCGACCGCCCCGTACCGGCTGCCCGGCGTCCGGAACTGGGCCAGTGACACCGTCCCGTCGCCCCGCCAGGTCTCGGTGCGCGTGCACACCCACGACCCGCTGCCACTGGCGTCCGGCAGCTCCTGCTCGGCGAACGCCCACGCGTTGACACCGCGCACCCCCGCCGACCGCTCCGAAGCCAGCGAGCAGGCGAACGGCGCCCACTCGCGCAGCGCCGCCGCCCCCGAGACCTCGCCGGCCTCGCCGGGCCGCCCGGCGGTGAGCCGGGCCGGCATCAGCTCGCCCAGGTCGGTCGAGACGTGCACACCCTGCGCGTCGGTCAGCTGGAGCGCGTTCCAGGACGTGCACGCCCCCTGCTGCAGCGCGGGGCTGGCCAGCGGCCCGGTCACCCCGTCGGTCAGCCCGAGGTCCAGCGCCCTTCCGTCCGGCTTCGTCAGGTCCCGCTCGGCCGCCCCGGTCACCCAGGGGGCGGTCAGATAGCGCACGTTGCCGTCGGAACGGCCGAGGACCAGGGCGCTCGCCTCCACGCCGGTCGCGCCGTCGGCACGGGCGAAGTCCAGGGCCGCGCCCTGGGTGCCGTCCTTCGGTTCGGCGTAGCGGGCGATGCGCAGTCCGTCGTAGAAGATCACCACCCGGGCGCTGTCGACCACGCCCGCGTAGAGCAGCTGGGGCGGTCCGGCCGGGCCGCCGGTCTGGGTGCCGGGGGTCGCGGAGACGCGGACGGTGTCGCCGGGGCGGGCCCAGACGGCGAGGGCGCGGCGCAGCAGCGCGGTGTCGCCGGTGAGGGCGCCACGGGCCGGCCAGACGGAGAAGTCGGTGCGCGCGGCGGTCTTCCAGGCGGTGGCCGGGGTCTTCGTCAGCCGGGCCGGGTCCAGGGCGGCCTGGGCGGCAGGGTTCTGCGCGTACACCGGGGCGGCCGCGCCGTCGGCGCCCCAGCCGCCGCCCGGCAGCGCGACCAGTGCCCCGCACACCGCGAGCGCGGCGGCCGCGGCCAGTGCTGCCTTGGTGTGCTGGCGGCGGCGCATCAGGTCGGTGGGCCGGGCCTGCAGGGAACACGGGTCGAACTCGGGGGAGCCGAGCAGCGGGTACTCGGCCGGGACGCCGTTCGCCTCGGCGAGCGCGTCCTCGGGGTGCTGGACCCCCGCCGCCCGCAGCAGCCCGCGTACGTCGCCGTCGGGGAGCTGTTCGAGGCCGCGCAGCGCGTAGGCGGCGCGGGCCGGGGCGGAGAGTGCGGCGAGCCGCTGGTCCAGGGCGAGTTCGTCCGCGCCGCCGGAGCGCGGGAAGAGCCTCAGCCCCCGCACCTGGGGGAGCAGGGGCGGCAACTGGGCGCGCTTGGGCCAGGCGGTGAGCCGGAGCGGCAGGCCCGCCTCCAGCGCCGTCCGCACCACTTCGAGACGGACCAGGGAGTACCCGGGGTCGGTCTGCCGCCCGTTCGACTGGGCCGGGACCACCGGGACCTGCTTCCGGCCCCGCGGGAGCGCCCGCTGGACCAGGGCGTGCGCGGTCAGGACGCGGCGGCCGCGCGCGAGCCCCGGCGGCAGCACCAGGTAGGCCAGCCGGACCAGGCGGGGGTAGTGCTCGATGAGCGCGGCCTCGGCCTGCTCGACATCGACGGCCGGATGCGGGGCTCCGGCGGAGGCGGCTGCGTGACGCTGGGCTACATCCTGTGACTGCACGTCCTGGAGAACGAGCGAACCGTTGGTTGGTCACCGCCACCCGGGTGACACTGCGGTGTCCGCTACGACGCGGGCCGACGCGGGCCGATGTGAGTGCTTCGCGGCCCACAGCCGTATCGAAGGGGACGGGCCCCTGAAGGCACCCGGGGCCGGCAACGCGACCGGAGGAACAGATGAGGACCACCCGACCGATGCTCGCCGTGGCCGGAGCCGTGGCCGTACTGGCGCTGGCGGGCTGTGGATCCGGCGACGGCAAGGCGGAGACCAGGATCCCGGTGACGGCCACCGGCAGCCTGGAGAGCCTGGCCGCCAAGGTGAAGTGCACCCCGGACATGCAGATCGACTCCGACGAGGTCCGGCAGGCGATCTGCAAGGTCCCCGCCGGCAAGTTCGTCTTCGCCACCTTCGCCACCGACCGCGGCCAGCGCGAGTGGATCAACGACGCGAAGGACTACGGCGGTTTCTACCTCGTCGGCCGCAAGTGGGTCGCCGTCGGCACCGACAAGGTCGTCAAGGCGCTGCAGACCACGCTGGGCGGCGAGGAGGAGATCGGGGTCGACCACAGCAAGCACACCGGCTGAGGGCCACGGTCCTGCGTACGGCACACACGAGAGCGGGCGGTGGGAGATTCCCACCGCCCGCTCCGTGTCACCGGCGTCGCCGGTCAGTCACCGCTCACTGGCACTTGCGGCCGCTGTTGACGCAGTTGGCGATCTTCGCCGCCAGGTTGTTCTTGGTGACGCTGATGAAGTCGTCGTGGTCGGTCGCGGCCTTGTGCAGCTGCTCCGGGAAGCCGTCCACCGCGTAGGCGTTCTTGACCTGGCCGTTCACGATGCTCGGCTGGGCCAGGTTGTACACCAGGCGCATGGTCAGCTGCGGGATCGCCTTGAAGCCGTTCGGGCAGACACCGCTCGCCGGGTCCGCGAAGGCCACGTGCGTACGGTGGTTGGCGCTGTCGATGTTCACGCCGTCCCAGCAGCTCTGGAAGGCGAACGTCCGCACCACCTGGCTGCCCTGCGGGCAGATCGGGTACTGCTGGGTCAGCTGGACCTTGTTCTCGAAGCCGGTGCAGCTCCAGTGCGCGTTGGCGTTGGCCAGACCGTTGGTCGTGGTCTTGGCGTCACCGGTGATGATGCGCAGGAACTGGGGCATCGCGACGACCTTGCTGGCCGGGCTGCCGACGTACTTGATCTGCGCCTTGACCGGCGTGATGATCTTGCCGACGTTGCCTTCCTTGCCACCGCCGAGCGCGTTCGCGTCGAACTCCTGCGAACCGTCCTGCTCACGCACGACCGGCCAGTAGTACGCCGAGAGGTCACTCTGGTTCTGGCAGCTGGAGGGGGCGGCCAGCAGCGAGTCGTTCGTGGAGAACGCGTTGACCTTCTGGTTGCCGACGTAGTCGTGCTCGTGGTGCGCGCCGTTGGTCACGCCGGGCGCCACGATGACGTTGTCGGTGTTGTGGTTCTTGTTCTGGTTCGTACCGCAACGGGTGGTGAAGGAACCCGTCGAGGCCTGGCCGGTGTTCTGCGGCTTGGCCAGGACGTTCGGCGCGACCTTCGTGATGTCCACGAAGTCGGCCGCGGAGGGGCCGTTGCCCGCCTGGCCGCCGGCGCCGACGTCGACCGGGGTGCTGGCGCTGGCGCTGGGGGCGGCGCTGGCCTGGCCGTTGTTCCCGTTGTTGTTGTTCTGGCCGCCGTTGTTCTGACCACCGTTGTTCTGGCCACCGTTGTTGTTGCCCTGTCCGGCGGTGGTCTGGTTGGCGGTCTGCGTGGTGCAGGCGGCGAGCTGCGACAGCGCGTTGTTGAACTGGCCGCCGACCCGCGTGATGTCGATCCTGATCCGGTCGATCGTGGCCGCCCGCTTCTCCTTCAGGGGGCCGACGATCGCGTTCTGCACGAAGTTGGCGTCGTTCGCCTGCGCCTGGCGCGTGGAGGCGAGCCGGGAGTAGGCCTCGGTGATCTGCTTGTCGAGGTTCGCCAGCTCCCTCGCCACCCCCATCTTGGCCTTGTCCGGCACGTTCGTCAGCTTCTGGCCGACGTCCGGGCAGGAGATGGTCGCCACCGTCGCGGAGGCGGCCTTGGTGTAGTTCTGCGCCGAGTTGTTCGACTCGTGAGCCGAAGCGTTCATCTGCGCATAGAGCAGCCCGCCCCCGCCGAGTGCGACAGCCGCCGATGCGGCTACGACCTTGACGGTCAGCGGCGAACGGCGTTTGCGTATGTTGCGTCCCATGGAACTCCTCAGACCTTCCTTGCGGGGCGGCATCGAGGCGCCCGACAGGAGTGAAGCGGCGTCCTTTCATACGCAGCCCGTCTCAGACGTGTTCAGGCGTCTCACAAATTCATCAGAGATTTGTTACGCACTTGGGGCACAACTGCCGTTTGAGCAGGGCTGTTTCTGGAAAATCAGCGGTCGCGGTCCAGATACGCGAGCACGGCGAGGACGCGCCGATTGTCGTCGTCCGACACCTCGAGTCCCAGTTTGGTGAAGATGTTGGAGGTGTGCTTGGCGATGGCCCGTTCCGTGACGACGAGCTGCCCGGCGATCGCCGCGTTCGACCTGCCCTGTGCCATCAGCTCCAGGACCTCCAGCTCCCGCGGTGTCAAGCCCCCCAGCGGCCGGTCGTCGGCCCGCCGGGACAGCAGCTGCTGGATCACCTGCGGGTCCATGGCCGTTCCGCCCGCCGCGACCCGCCGTACGGCGTCCACGAACTGGTCCGCGTCGAACACCCGGTCCTTCAGCAGGTACCCCACCGCGCCGCTGCCGTCGGCCAGCAGCTCGCGCGCGTACAGCTGCTCCACGTGCTGGGAGAGCACCAGCACCGGCAGTCCCGGCCGCGCCCGCCGCGCCCGGAGCGCGCACTGGAGCCCCTCGTCGGTGTGCGTGGGGGGCAGCCGTACGTCGACCACGGCCACATCCGGCTCCAACTCGGCCAGCGCACGGTCGAGTTCGGGACCGGATTCGACGGCGGCGGCGATCTCGAAGCCGTAGGCCTCCAGCAGCCGGACCAGCCCGTCGCGGAGCAGGAACAGGTCCTCGGCTAGGACAACGCGCACGGAATCTCCATCGTGACCATGGTGGGACCGCCCGCGGGGCTGCTGACGGCCAGGACGCCGTCGAATGTACCCAGCCGCCGCTCCACCCCGGCCAGCCCCGACCCGGCCCCGACCGCCGCGCCGCCCCGGCCGTGGTCGGTGACCGAGATCCGCAGCATGCCGCCGCCGTCCGGCACGTGGTGCAGGTCCACCCAGATTCGGTCGGCCCCGGAGTGCTTCACCGCGTTGGTCAGCACCTCGCTCACCGCGAAGTACGCGGCCGACTCCACCGGCGCGTCCGCCCGCCCCGGCAGCTCCACCGTCACCTCGGTCGGCACCGGCAGCCGCAGCGCCAGCGCCCGTACGGCGTCCCCGAGCCCGCGCTCGGCCAGCACCGGCGGGTGGATGCCCCGGACCAGGTCCCGCAGCTCGCCCAGCGCCTCCACGGACGCCTGCCGGGTCTGTGCGAGCAACTGCCTCGCCTTGTCCGGGTCCTTGTCCAGGAGCATCTCGATCGTCCCGAGGTCCATGCCCATGGCGACCAGCCGGGCCTGCGCCCCGTCGTGCAGGTCCCGCTCGATCCGGCGCAGCTCGGCCGCCGAGGCGTCCACCGCGTCCCTGCGGGTCTCGGTCAGCACCCGTACCCGCTCGACGAGTTCGCCCTTCCCGGGGTCGAGGACGGCGCGGGTGAGGCGGAAGTGGGCGGTCAGCAGGGCGGGGGTGTAGCGGAAGGCGCCGACGAGGACGACGGCGCCGAGCGCGGCGGCGGCGAAGGCGGTGGCCTGTCCGTCGACCGGCACGAAGCCGTACCAGTAGGTCTCGCCGTTCGCGACCGCCCGCCACAGCCCGGCCGCCAGCGCGAACCCCTCGAACGGGTAGAACAGCAGCACCGCCGGCAGCAGCGCGGTCAGGAACCCGGCCGTCATGTCGACGAACAGCCAGAGCACGTCCCGCCCGACCTGCGGGTCCCGCAGCATCCCGAAGGTCCTGGCCCACGGGTTGGCGTCCGCCGGGAGCGTCCGGTACGCCGACCGGATCCGCACCCCGCACCACTCGTACGCGAGCCGCCGCCGCACGTCCGCGACGTCCCGGACCCCGCCCAGGATCCACGGCGTCGTGACGATGCCGACCCCGATCGGGATGAGCGCGACCGACACCGCGGTCAGCGCGAAGCAGAGCACCGAGACCGGCAGGATCACCATCGCCAGCACCAGCCCGCGCACGGCGGCGAGCAAGGTCTCCCGGGCCCTGGCCCGAAAGCCCCCGCTGTCTGTGTTCGTCGTCATGCCGTCAGTCTCGCCGACCGCACGAGTGGGGGTCACTGGCCCGAGGCCCCGTGCCAGGGGGTGGTGCTGGATACACCCCCGGGAGTGCCGCGACCTGCCATGTGCCGGCTGCGGCGCCGTCGCGGCTGGTCGCGCACTTCCTCCCCCAGCCTTCGGCCGGGGGTGCCCCCAGCGTCCCTTACGGGGCGCTGCTCAGCGGCCTCGTCTGCAGCGCCCCGTAGGGGCGCGGGGAACTGCGCGACCAGCCCCCGCCGGCCCGCAGACTGATCACGGTCCCTCCAGCGAAGCGCCGAGCACCCGCGCCTCGACAGCGGGGTCGAGCCCGATCCCCGCCCGCACCGGCGCCGCACCGTCGAGGCCCCGCAGCCACCCCCACGTGTCGGCCACCGTCGCCCCCACCGGCCGGCACCGCAGTCCCGTCGCGACCGTCCGCGACACGTCCAGCCCGTGCACACCGTCGTGCAGCTCGCTGCCCGCCGGCACCCACACCGGCAGCTGCGTCCAGGGTTCGATCCCGGCCGCCAGGACCGTCTCCGCATCGGTCCACCGCAGCTCCGCGTCCGAGCCGGTGCTCCGCAGGCACGCCTCGAGGAGTTCGCCCATCGTGGCGTGCCCCGGCGGGCTCACCAGGTTGTACGGCCCGGACAGGCCCTGCTCCACCGCCCCGAGGGTCCACTCGGCGAGGTCGCGGGCGTCCACGAACTGCACGGGCAGATCGCGCGGACCGGGGGCCAGCACCGGGCCGCCCCGGGCGATCCGGCTCAGCCACCAGGGCAGCCGGCCCACGTTCTCGTACGGTCCGAGGATCAGCCCGGCCCGCACCAGCACCGAGCCGTCCGCGCCGAAGGACTCCACGGCGGCCAGCTCACCGCCCACCTTGTCCTGCGGGTACGCGGTCGCCTCCGCGTCCGCCGCGGCCCCCGTCACCAGGGGGGTGTCCTCGGTGTACCCGGCCGGGCGCGGCCAGGCGTACACCGAGCAGCTCGACACGTACGTATACCGTCCGGTCCGGCCCCGGAGCAGCCGCGCGGTCGCCCGCACCGCCCGGGGCGCGGCCGACCAGGTGTCCACGACCGCGTCCCACTCGGTGCCGTCCGCGAGCGCGGCGAGGCCGTCGGGTGCGGTGCGGTCGCCGTGCAGCGACCGCACCCCGGCCGGGGGCCGGCGGGTGCCCCGGTGGAAGACGGTCACCTCCCAGCCGCGCCCGAGCGCCGCCTCGACGACCGCCCGCCCCACGAACTCCGTACCACCCAGCACCAGAAGCCTCATGCCGTTGATCGTGCCCCTGGGGGACGCCGGACGTAAGAGGGTTCAGCCGAGGGCGGAGCGGCCGTCCGGGGCCCGGCCGCCTGTCAGCGGCCCGTCGGCGGGGTGTACTTGTATCCCACCCGGCGGACCGTCTGGATCGCCCGGCGGTGCTCCGCGCCGAGCTTGCGGCGCAGCCGCGCGACATGGACGTCGACCGTGCGGCCGTCGCCGACGTGGCCGTAGCCCCAGACCGTGGTGACCAGCTGGTCGCGGGTGTGCACCCGGTTCGGGTGCGCCACCAGATGGGCGAGCAGCTCGAACTCCAGGTAGGTGAGGTCGAGTTCACGCCCGTCGACCTGGGCGGTGCGCTCCACGGTGTCCACGGTGACGAGCGGCCGGGGGCCGGCGGCGGGCTCCGCGGCCGGCTCCTGCGGGTCGGGTACGGCGACCGGCAGGAAGGGCGGCTGCTGGTCCGCGGGGACCAGCACCAGGTAGCCGATCATCGGCGGCTGGCCCGGCAGGGTGGGCAGGGCGTGCTGCGGAGCGGGCAGCCAGGTGGCGCCCGGCGGCAGCAGCTCCGTCATGTCCACGACCTCGTCCCGGTCGACGGCACGCAGCCGGTGACGGCCGGGCGAGGAGGCGCCGAGGGCGGAGGAGGGGGAGAGAGAACGAGTGGTCGCCATGAGACGTCAGCTCTTTCGCGCGAGGAGTCAGTCGGTCGGGGGCGACGGCCGCGATTCGTGGTCGGGCGCGCCGCGGGGACGTACTGCGTTCCGCGCTGGCCGAAGGCCGGGGTGTACGGCTTTAGAGGGCCCGCGCGTTCATCGCGCGGCAACACACCCGGTCGAAGTCGTGGTGCTGACGAGAAGGCCAGAACGGCTCGAGGTCCTGGCGACCCGTCGCGCTGCACTTCTGGAAGCTGGCCATGCGCCCATTGAAGCAGACACGGCCGGGAAACAGGACCCTCCTCTCACTGCTTGGACGCTTCTTTGACACGACGCCGAGACGACGGCATGCCGAAGGGGCGCCCACCGTCACGGTGGGCGCCCCTTCGGGAGAGTCGTCCGCGGATCAGACCTGGCCGGCCTTGTCCAGGGCGGTGCAGCAGGTGTCGACGATCAGCCGGGTCACGACGTACGGGTCGACGTTGGCGTTCGGACGGCGGTCCTCGATGTAGCCCTTGCCGTCCTTCTCGACCTGCCACGGGATACGGACCGAGGCACCGCGGTTGGAGACGCCGTAGGAGTACTTGTCCCACGGGGCGGTCTCGTGCAGACCGGTCAGGCGGTCGTCGATGCCCGCGCCGTAGTTCTTGACGTGGTCGAGCGGCTTGGAGCCCTCGCCGAGCGACTCGCACGCGGTGATGATCGCGTCGTAGCCCTCGCGCATCGCCTTGGTGGAGAAGTTGGTGTGCGCGCCGGCGCCGTTCCAGTCGCCCTTGACCGGCTTCGGGTCGAGGGTGGCGGAGACGCCGAAGTCCTCGGCGGTGCGGTAGAGCAGCCAGCGGGCCACCCACAGGTGGTCGGAGACCTCCAGCGGGGAGACCGGGCCGACCTGGAACTCCCACTGGCCGGGCATGACCTCGGCGTTGATGCCGGAGATCGCGAGGCCCGCCTTAAGGCAGTTGTCCAGGTGCGCCTCGACGATCTCGCGGCCGAAGATCTCGTCCGCGCCGACACCGCAGTAGTAGCCGCCCTGGGGGGCCGGGAAGCCGCCCTCGGGGAAACCCAGCGGACGGGAGCCGTCGAAGAAGGTGTACTCCTGCTCGATGCCGAAGATCGGCTCCTGCGCGGCGAACTTCTCGGCGACCTCGACCAGCGCGGCACGCGTGTTGGAGGAGTGCGGGGTGAAGTCGATGTCCAGGACCTCGCACAGGACGAGGACGTCGTCGCCGCCGCGGATCGGGTCCGGACAGGTGAAGACCGGCTTCAGCACACGGTCCGAGGAGTGCCCCTCGGCCTGGTTCGTGGAGGACCCGTCGAAGCCCCAGATCGGCAGCGCGTCGAGACCGGCGGGGGCGCCCGCGATGATCTTCGTCTTCGAACGCAGCTTGGCCGTCGGCTCGGTGCCGTCGATCCAGATGTACTCAGCCTTGAAGGTCACGGGCCACATCCTTCGGGGTGGGTCGGGCGCACTTGCGGGTGCAGTGGCGCTACGGCACTGGGGCGCCTCGGTGTTGCCCGGAAGCCTGTCAACAGGCGATTTCCCGATCATTGCTCGAATGTGAACCCGGTGTTACCTGGTGGTTCTGTGGTGCGACTCACGTTGTGGGAGTGCGGCGGGCGGGGTACAGAGCCCAATTCGGGCACCGTGCCCGCCCCTTCGCCGCGGCCGCCGGCCTTCCCTCCGTAAAGGCCGGCGGCCGAGCCCCGGTTCGTGTCTCCGGTCAGCCGACCTTCTCGATCAGCGCGCGGCGGATCAGGAACTTGCCGGGCTCGCGGACCTGTTCGAAGGCCGCGTTGTTGAGCAGCGCGCAGCTGCCGGAGACGGACGTGACCTTCACCGTGGTGGACTTGTTGTTGTCCAGGTTGGTGACCTTCAGCGTGGTCCCCGCCGGGAACTGGTTGCTGGAGGCGGCCGGCGCGCCGGCCTCGCCTGACAGGGTGACCGTGGAGCCCTTGCAGACCTGCTGCCCGGAGGCGGCACCGCCCGTGTTGCCGGCGTTACCGGTGTTGCCGGTTGCCGCGCTCTGCGACGGCGCCGCCGTGGCGGTCTGGCCGGTCTGCCCGGTCTGGCCCGTCTGCGTCCCGCTCGCCGCCTGGGAGCCCTGAGCCGACTCCCCAACGACGCAACCGGACGCCTTCTGCTGGACCTTGATCTGCTCGATGACCGCCTCGCGGTTGGCGATCCGGGCCGACGACTGCGCGTCCGGGTTCGCCTTCTGGTCCGCGATGAACTTCTGGTTGTTGCCGAGGGCCGTGGCCAGCCCCGAGCAGACGGTCGAGTCGGCGGCCGACGACAGCGTCTTCGCGCCCTGCGAGGGCTGTGCGGCGTTCGAGGTGGACGCCAGGACGAAGGCCCCGCCGCCGGCCACGGCTGCGGCGCCGACCAGCAGTGCGATCGTCTTCTTTGCGCCGAGAGTTCTCCTACGCGACATGCGCGCCTCCTCAAAGGGGTGGGGGAGCGTACGTCGGTAGGTACGAGATACCGAACGTCGTTACTCAGCGGTTACGGGAGTCACCGAAGTAACTTGCGTCACAGTGGAGTTGAGGGCTGTTCAGCTCTTGCTTCTGACCAGTGCTTCCTGTACGGCCTCGTCGGTGCGGGCGACCACCGCCGTGCCGTCGTCGGCGGTGATGATCGGGCGCTGGATGAGCCGGGGGTGCTCGGCGAGGGCCGTGATCCACCGCTCGCGCGCGCCCGCGTCGCGCGGCCACTCCTTCAGTCCCAGCTCCTTGGCGACCGCCTCCTGGGTGCGGGTGATGTCCCACGGTTCGAGGCCGAGTCGTTCCAGTACCGCCCTGATCTCGTCCTCGGTCGGTACGTCCTCCAGGTAGCGGCGGACGGTGTAGTCCGCCCCTTCGGCATCGAGCAGGCCGATCGCGCTGCGGCACTTCGAGCAGGCGGGATTGATCCAGATCTCCATGCGGGGAACGGTACGCGAGCCCTCGCCCCGGCCGGTTCTGTTCGAATTCTGAGGGATGTCGTGCGGACCTCTCGCGCCCATCGTGCCCCATCTGAAAAACCGGCATCCACCTGGGAGTTCGGCGCCTCTGCGGTCTGTCTCGTTGTCAGTGACGGACGGTATACTGGACGCAGTGTTCGAGAGGGTCGCCGGGAGGTCCGGGGGCGCTCCGACCGCGACAGGAGGATGCCCGTGCCCGCTGCCGCACTGAAGCCGAAGTCCCTGCCGACCCAGTCCACCGCGAAGCGTGCGGTGCTGCTCGACTCGCCGTACGCGCCGGCGGAGAAGCGTCCGCTGCCGGCCGGGCGGCCACGCGAGTGGTACGTCACCCACAACCGCCGCCTGAAGGCCATGCGCCTGGCCATCGCCCTGCTCGACTCCGGCGTCTACATGCCGGGCCAGGCGCGCAACGAGACGATACGGAGCACGGCGGAGAGCATCGGGATCCACCCGCCGTCGGACACGACGTGCCACATGGTGCGGGCTCTGATGCGATATTCACGGTGAGCCGGTGTGCCGGGTGCGGCGTGTTTCACGCGGCGCCCGGCACTTGGCGCCTGGGGGCCGTCGCCCCCAGGCCCCTGCATCAGGGGTGTGGCCTCCTGTGTTTCGGCTGCGGGCCGGTGGGGGTCGGCCGCGCAGTTCCCCGTGCCCCTTACGGGGGCCGGCAAGCGCCCCCGCCTGGGGGTCGTCGCCCCCAGGCCCCTGCATCAGGGGTGTGGCCTCCTGTGTTTCGGCTGCGGGCCGGTGGGGGTCGGCTGCGCGGTTCCCCGTGCCCCTTACGGGGGCCGGCGAGCGCCCCCGCCTGGGGGTCGTCGCCCCCAGGCCCCTGCATCAGGGGTGTGGCCTCCTGTGTTTCGGCTGCGGGCCGGTGGGGGTCGGCTGCGCGGTTCCCCGCGCTCCTTACGGGGGCCGGCAAGCGCCCCCGCCTGGGGGGCGCCGCCCCCAGGCCCCTGCATCAGGGGTGTGGCCTCCTGTGTTTCGGCTGCGGGCCGGTGGGGGCCGGCTGCGCGGTTCCCCGCGCCCCTTACGGGGGCCGGCAAGCGCCCGTTAAGCGTCCCCCGGGCCTCACCCGCTCAGCTCCCGTTCCAGTGGCGTCCGGAACCGTGGCGTCACCTTGGCGGCTCCCGCCCAGCCCCGCAGCCGTTCCGCCTCCGCCGCGACCGCCTGCTCCGCCTCTCTCCGGATGCCCGGCTCGGGGATCCGCCAGACGATCTCGCCGTCCCGGCGCTGCGCCCAGCCGCCCACCACCAGCCCGTTCCACCACACCGTCGGTCCCACGTTGCCGCTTCTGTCGAAGAGCAGTGGCCGCAGCTCCGGCGGCAGGTACCAGTCCCGCCGCTGCCATGCCATGGCCGTCGGGTCGAGAGCGGGGAGCAGGGCCGCCCAGGGGCGGGACGGCGCGGTGACCGCCGGCAGGTCGCCGGCCGTCACGTACCCCGTCTCGTCCTCGTCCAGGGTCACCGGCTCCGCTCCGATCGCGGTCAGCGCCCGGCGGACCTCGGTCACCCGCCACCCCGTCCACCACTTGAGGTCCGCCTCCGTGGCCGGGCCGCAGGCGTGCAGCCAGCGGTTCAGCAGGGTCGCCTGGGCCTCGGCCGGGTCCAGCTCCGGATGGTCCGGCGCCGCCGCCCAGCGGAACTGGCTCGACGTCCAGGAACCCAGCGGGCGGCCCCGCACCACCTTGCCCTCCACGCCCAGGACCCTCAGCAGGCGCGACGAGACGGTGTGGACGCCCTCGTAACTCTTGCCGGCGGCGTACGGGAACTGCTCGCGCAGGCGTGGCTCGGCGGCCGTCAGTTCCGACGCCGTCGCCTGGCCGAGCCGGGCCAGCTCGGCCAGCGTCGCGGACTCGACCTCCGCGAGCCAGGCCGCGTCCGGGGCACCGGCCCGCGCCATGTCCTTCAGCAGCGCGGCGCGTTCGCGCGCGGCCACCGTCAGGCCCGTGGAGGCGTGGACCACCGCCGTGAGCTCCGCGGGGAAGACGAACACCGTGTGCCGCATGCCGTGCATCCGCACCAGGGCGCGGTCCTCGTACAGGGCCCGCTCCGTCTCCGGCACGGTCTTCACCGCGTCGGCCAGCCGTGCCCCCACCGCCAGGTACACCGTCGCCGGATCCGAGCCGTGCAGCGCCACCAGCGCCTCGGCGACCTCCTCCGGCGTCGTCGCCCGCGCCGCGCCCGCCAGCCGGTGGCGCAACGCCAGCCGGGCCCGCCGCTCCGCCACCCCGATGTGCCGCCGCCCGCCGCTCATGCCGACCTCCCCGTGGACTCCGCCTGACCGCATCCTGCCCGACGCCACTGACAATCACCGGTTCGCCGGCGCAGGCTCACCTCCGCCGGCGCGCCGCTGCTTTCACCGTGGCCGGAGAAGCCGGAGGCCAGGGCGGGGCAGCCGAAGGCCAGGGCGGGGCAGCCGTGGCCGGCGAACTCCGCGGGCAGCGGGCGCAGTCGTACTCGTGGGTGAAGCCGGTGAGCTGGACCGTGCCGCCCCTTCACCCACGGCCGCGCCCTCGCGTGCCCGCAGGAAAACAGGATGCACGCCCAGTGACCGGCTCCCTACGCTGGAGAGGCGTTGCGGAGTGGTCGACCACCGCTTTCCGAGGGGCAGGCCGCGCCTCCGGGACTCGGGACTACACTGCCGCGCACCGATGGACGGCCGCCCGTCCCCCGCGTGCCGTCGGATCCGTCGACCGCTCACACCACACCACGCCACGGAGGCCCGTCATGGGCACCATCGTCATATCCGGAACCGTCGTTCTGGTCATCCTCGGATTCGGCAACCACAACTGGTGGCTCGCCGCCGTCGCCCTGCTCTTCCTGTACGTGCAGTACGGGCGGGGCTCGTCGTCGGCCTCCTCGTCGGGCGGTTCGTCCGGCGGGGGCGGGGGCATGGCCGGCGACTACAAGACGTACCGCGACCGCCGCGACCAGCAGGCCAAGTGGGAGCGCCGCTACCGCCGCGAGCGCCCCCTGGAGTTCCGGCGCCAGCAGAAGGAGAAGGGGAAGTAGGCGGGCCGCGGATGCCCCTGGCCGGTCACAGGCCGGGGGCACCCCAGACCGGGAACCAGCGGCTGAGGTCCTGCTCGATCCGCAGGTCGTTCGCGAGCGCCGCCTTCACCTGCAACTCCAGTGCACTGTCGCGCCGCTGACCGGAACCCGGCAGCGGCGCGAAGGGGTAGAAAGTGCCCCGCTTGTAGAGGTAGACGAGCGCGAGCCTGCGCCCGCGCTCGTCCTCGAAGGCGGCCAGGGAACAGAGCAGCTGCGGGCCGAAGCCGTTGACCTCCATCGAGCTGTTCACCGCGTGCAGGTCGTTGACCAGCTGCGGAAGCTGCTCGGGGGAGCGCTGCGAGACCAGCCAGGAGTACCCGTAGTCGTCCTGCTGCAGCTCCACCGGGACCCCGGCGCGGTCCGAGTCCGCGTCGAGGAGTGCCTGGACCTCCCGGTGGGTCTGCTCGAAGGCCGCGCCCTCCACGGTGGCGAAGCACACCGCGCCCCCGCCGGTGGGCCGGAACCCGGCCGCCGCCTCCAGCGTCACCGCCGCCGACGGCAGTGCGAACAACTGGTCGAGATCGGGTGCGACCGGCTTCGTACGGCCCAGCAGGATGTCCAGGAACCCCATGCTCACCCGGCCTTTCCGGGCGTCGCCGCCTCACCCAGCTCCGCCGAGATCCGCCCCAGCTGCTCAAGGCGCTGCTCCAGGGGCGGGTGGGTGGAGAAGAAGCGCTCGATGCCGGGCTCCTTGCCGGTCGCCGGGGTGAAGTAGAACGCGTTGAAGGCCTGGGCCGTGCGCAGGTCCTTGGTCGGGATCCGGGCGATGTCACCGGAGACCTTGGTCAGTGCCGACGCCAGCGCGGAGGGCCGGCCGGTGAGGTGGGCGGCGGCCCGGTCGGCGGCCAGCTCCCGGTACCGGGACAGCGCCCTGATCAGCAGGAAGCTGATCGCGTACACGGCCGCGGAGACCCCGATGATCGCGGCGAACACCGCGGCGGTGTTCTGGTCCCGCCGGCCTCCGCCGAAGAGCTGCGAGTAGAACGCGAACCGCACGATGAGCCCGGCGATGACCCCCAGGAAGGACGCGACCGTGATCACGGCGACGTCCTTGTGCGCCACGTGCGACAGCTCGTGCGCGAGCACGCCCTCCAGCTCGGCGGGCTCCAGCCGCCGCAGCAGCCCCGTGGTCACGCACACCACGGCGTGGTCGGGGTTCCGCCCGGTCGCGAACGCGTTCGGCATGTCCATCTCGGAGACGGCGACGACCGGTTTCGGCATGTCCGCGATGGCGCACAGCCGGTCCACCACGGCGTGCAGCTCCGGGTACTCCTCCCGCTCCACGACCCGCCCGCGCATGGCGAACATCGCGATCCGGTCGGAGAACCAGAACTGCGCCACGAACATCGCGCCCACCAGCACGACGACCAGCAGCCACGACTTCAGCAACACGATCAACGCGGCAACGAAGCCGACGTACAACAGCCCGAGCAGGAACAGCGTGACCGTCATCCGTACGGTCAGCCGGCGGTCGCTCCGGAAGCGGCTCTGCATCTTGCCTCACCCCGCAGTCAGGCACTCGTCCCGCTGTCCAGTGTGCACCTGCCAGGGGCAATGAGAAGGTTCCGAACATGCCTAGTAGCGGCAAAAGGTACCTGTGAGGGGTCGCGGCCCCGCGCGGCCCCGCCCCGCCCACGCGGCGGGGCCGCGTACATCGGATCCGGCCCCACGCCCCTTGCGGCGCGCCGGTGCGCGGTCCTCGTCAGTAGGGCGAACGCGGCCGGAATGCAACCCAGCAGTACGATCACCGCTGCCACACGCCCCGGTACCCTCCGTCGACACCCGGGACGACCCGCGCGGCACCACTGGATGACGACCTGCGCGGCGCGACCGGGTCTGGATCCGGCCGGAGCGGTACCGGGCCGGGCGGGTTCTCCCGCCACCTGGCGGCCGGCCCGCGCGGACGCGGACACCGCCCACGACTTCAGTCGGGCGACGCAGCGCACTTCCGGCGTCCGTGCCGCACACCTTGTATACACCGCCGCTCCGGCACCGGCCGTGGCCCCGTCCATGGCCGATTCCCGCCCTCCAGGAACGCCGGAATCGTCTACCGGCACAAATCCAAGGAATCACGTCCGGCTGAGACGGTTTCTGGTCCTTTATTTCACCGTTCATGGTGCGCGTGCTCATGAGAGGCGGTGAAGGGTGAGGATTCCCCCTATGTTAACGAGATGATGCCGAAGGGCGGAAAGTTCACTGTTGCCCCTGTGTTGTCGGTCACTTGCGCATGCGAACACGGCGGATCTCGCATCGCATCATTTGGATCCACCCGTCCAACTGGATTGGCGGAGCCTTTGCTTCTTCATTGACGATCATTTGGTTTGGCTGTCGCACCGACCGGGCGGTAGGTCAACTCGGCCCTGGTGGAGGAGCGGGAGCGGGGGGTCGACGGCGCCGCGGACGGGCGGGACGCCGCCGGTCGCCGGGGGCCGGGATTGGCCTGATGGTGCTGTCATCTGCGGTTCGGGCGGGCGTCGTTGGTGTCGTTCGTCGGCCCGCTCCTCGAACCGGTGCCGATGCGGAAGAGCACCTCTCGTGCCCGCGCGCCGTCGGCTCCGCCGCGATCGCCGTGACGGCAGGGCGTGGTCCGGGACGGAGCGGGGGTGAGAAGGGTCTTCGCCGTGGTCTCGGTTCCGGAAGGGCTGGATGTCGGTCCAAAGGAATTTCGAGAAACTCTGCGCGCGTCGCGCGTGAACTCTGAGGGGTCGCCAGGTGCCTGTCGATGAGCGGAACGCCGCTACTTGGCCTTGTCAAGCCCGCTCCGCAGCACAGCGATTCCGGACTGAAAGTGCATCATGTTGTGCCTATGGGGTGGAAGCCACCTCCGATGCGATCGTGGAGTTGACAGTCCGGGGAGGATGAGTGAAAGTTCATTTGCCTCAGAAAGCATGTTTGTCGCTCATGGAGTTCATATGCGGACTGCCGCAAGGGAATTCGGCTTGCCGGGGATGGCGAGGCGCAACAACCGGCCGGTCCGGGTGGGTACGTGAGCACTTCGTACGGTCGGGACGAGGACATCACCCTGGCTGGGTGCCTGCTCGACCATAACCGGTTCATGACCTTCGACGGCGAGCCGGGAGCCGGCGAGCACCGGCCGGCGGTGGAGTACGGCACGCCGCGAGCGGTCCACGACCGGAGCCGTCAACGTCCGTCTGCCGCAGAGCAGTCGGCGTTCTGCCGGCCGGCCGCCTTACCCGGGTCCTCCACGACCTCGCGCCCGCACCGGTACGGGCGCCGCCGTCGCACGCCCCTGGCCCTCTCGGGCTCCGGGAGCGGGCCGGTGATCCCCCCATGCCGTGCCGGCAGGGATGGCTGCGCACGTACACCGCCGCGGCCCGAGTCCTGGCAGGAAACCGTGTACGTGCCCAAGCGCGGGCCGGAGCGGCCCTGTCGGCACGACAGACCATCGCCTGCGCGCCGGACGGGGACGGTGCTGCCTGCGCCGGGCAGCGGTCCTCCCCGGCCGGCCGGGAACGGCAGATCGTCGACCTGCTCGCCGAGGGCCCCGCAGACCAACGGATCGCGATGCGGCTGCAGAGCGCGGTCCACACCCCCGAGACCAGCGTCCGGCGCGTACGTGAGCAGCACGGTCCGCACTCGCGGGCGCACGCGGCGGCCTGGTCGGTGCGGCAGTTCGCCCGCCCGGTGACCTGACCGTGCGGGAGCCGCCCCTGCGCACCGCCGGGCCGAGGAGGCTTGAGCAGCGCGTGAGCAGGAGCGCGGCCGTCGATGGCTACAAGGATGGCACCCCCCCCATGAACACCAGCAATTCCCCAGTGAGCCCTGGCCGCGCGCCTGGCCCCCACCCAGGTCCGGCCGCGACGCCCGACACGACGGACCGCTCGATCGCAGGAGTGGGCACGGCGGTACCGGAACGCTTACTCCCGCACCCGGCGCGAGTGCCTGCGAAAGCAGGCCGGGTATGCCGTTCCCACCGGAAGTGCCGCGGACGGCGGGTGCCTGGCGGACTCCGGCCGGCCGTACGCCGACGTGGGCCACACCCGTGCCGTACCGGCCTGTCCGCTTCAGGCCTGAGCGCCCTGCTCAGCGCAGAACTCGGCGTCGGCCGCGTGGACGGCAGTGCGTCAAGTGGCTCCGCCCGTCTCGCCGGAGCGGCCCCGCCGAGCCGACGTGGCTCCAACCGCTCTGCGGGCGCACGGACTTCACGGGGCGCCGGTAGGTGACAGCCGAGCTTCAGGGTGTGTCTGGCGAGGCAGCCGGTTACGGTCGAGCAGCCAGGCGCGGACGAGTATCTCCGACTTTGCAAGCCGGACTTCATCGCCTGGCTGGTACCACAGAAAGGGTATGCATGGCAGCCTCGTTCGGTTACGGCGGCAGCGGCGTAGCAGCGGTCCCGTTCCGGGTGCTCGGGCCGCTCGAGGTGAGCGGCGAGCGGGCGGCCGTGTCCGTGGCATCGGGGCGTCAGGAAATAGTCCTCGGAGCTCTGGTGCTCGAGCTGAACCGGATGGTGGAGACCACCTATCTGGTGGACGCCATCTGGGCTCACCATCCGCCGAAGACCGCACGCGCCCAGGTGCAGATCTGCATCTCCCGGCTCCGCAGGGCGCTTTTGGACGGGGGAGTCGACGCCACCATCGAGACCCGCGCCCGGGGCTACATCCTGAAGGCTCCGGAGGGCGCGACCGACGTCGGCAACTTCCGGCGCCTGGTCGCAGAGGCACACGCTCTGGCCCGTGACGGCCTGACGATGCCTGCGGTGGAGGCGCTTCGCTCGGCGACCGCCCTGTGGCGGGGGCGGTGCCTGGCCGGTGTACCCAGCGAAGTCCTGGCCGGCACGGCAGCGCAGTGGGACGAGAGGCGCCTGGAGGCGGTGGAGACCTGCATGCGGCTGCAGCTGGAGCTGGGCCGTCACGAGCACCTGGTCGGTGAGCTGATGCAGCTCGTCGCGGGCCATCCGCTGCGTGAGCGGCTGCGCGGGTACCTCATGGTGGCGTTGTATCGTTCGGGCCGGCAGGCGGAGGCACTCGACGCCTACCACCAGGGCCGCGCGTTGCTCACCGAGGAACTCGGCCTGGACCCGGGCAGGGAACTGCAAGACCTCGCGCAAGCGATCCTCACCGACGACCCTGTCCTGGCACTGGCCGAACAACCCGAACCTCGTGCCGTCGTGGCGACGCAGGCCGCCCAGCCGGCGCAGGAGTCCGGTGCCGATCCCAACCCCGTCACCACCCCCCGGCAGCTGCCCGCCGACGTCTACGACTTCGTAGCCGACGACAAGATCGTCTCGGCGATCTGCGACGCCGTCACCGAAGGACAGTGCAAAGGGCCGCTGAGCGTGGCCTTGGTACTCGGCGGGGCCGGTGTCGGCAAGAGCACGCTGGCCACGCACGTGGCGCACCGTCTGGCGGCCGAGTACTTCCCGGACGGCCAGCTCTACTGTGATCTCGGAGGGCTGGGCGGCCGGCCGGTGGACCCGGCTCAGGCGCTGGGGCGATTCCTGCGGGCACTGGGCATACCCGGCGAGACCATCCCCGATTCACTCGACGAGCGCGCGGAGATGTATCGCAGCCTGCTGGCCGGTCGCCGGATCCTGGTGTTGCTGGACGACGCGGTGAGCGACTCGCAGGTGATGCCCCTGTTGCCCGGAACCGGCAGCAGCGGCGTGCTGGTCACCAGCCGCAGCCTGCACACGGCGTTGCCGGGTGCACACCGGTTCGACCTGGAGCCGCTGAGCACGGAGCAGGCCCTCCGACTGCTCGGAAGGATCGTCGGGGAGCGCCGGGTCGAGGGTGAGGCGGAGGCGGCGCGGGACCTCGTACGCCTGGTGGGCGGGCTGCCGCTCGCGCTGCGCATCGTCGGCGCGCGTCTGGCCGCGCGCCCGCACTGGTCACTGACCTTCATGCGGAACCGGCTCCAGAACGAGCACCGCGGGTTGGACGAGCTGGCACACGGAGAGCTGTCGATCCGGGCAAGTTTCTCCCTCAGCTACGAGGGCCTGACGGCGGCCGAACGTCGCCTTCTGTGCCTGCTCGGCCTGGCCGAGGGAACGGTGATTCCGAGCTGGCCGGGTGCCGCCCTCGCCGACGACCGCACGCCGTGCACCAACGACCTCTTGGAACGGCTCGTCGACACGCGGCTGCTCGACATCACGGCCATGGACCAGGACGGGGAGACCCGGTATGGGATGTCGCCCCTGGCGCGGACGTTCACCCGCGAACGGCTGGCCGCGGAGATTCCCGAGGCGGAACGTGTCGAAGCGGTGCGGCGCATGGTCGGTGGCTGGTTGGCACTCGCCGAGCGGGCGCACAAGGAGGTCTACGGCGGTCGGTACATGTTCGTGTCCGGCCGGGCCGAGCGCTGGCATCCGCCGGAGAACGTCGTGCTGCGGTGCCTCCGCGACCCGCTCGGGTGGCTGGAGAGCGAGCAGGAAAACCTTGTGGGCGCGGTGGAGTTGGCGGCCCGGTTCGGGCTGGACGAGCTGTGCTGGGAGTTGGCCACCAGTCTGGTGACGCTGTTCGAAGCCCGTGGCTGTCCCGACCTCTGGGAGCGCACCCATCGGGTGGCGCTGACCGCGGTGCAAGAGGCCGGCAACGAACGGGGCCGGGCGGCTGTTCTCGGCTCCTTGGGGACCCTGTACCTGCATCGGGGCGACTACAAGGCGGCGGGCCCTTACCTCAGCGCCGCCCTGGGGATGTTCGAGCGGGTCGGTGAGGTTCGTGGCCAGGCGCTGTCCTTGCGCGGCCTGGCGCGCATCGAGCGGCACCACGGTGACGACGACCGGGCCATGACCCTTTACGAGAGCGCCGAGCGGAACTTCGGGCGGGTGGAGGACGTCATCGGTCGCGCGTATGTCCTTGGCGAGATGGCGCGCATCACGATGCGTCGAGCGGATTTCGCGCAGACCCGTACATATATCGACGAAGCCCTCGGCATCTGCCGGTCGATCTGCTTCGACCGGGGCCAGGCCCTGTTGCTGCGGCGGCTGGGCCAGATGCTGATGTACCAGCAGCAGCACGAGGCGGCGGAACGGATCCTGCTGGAAGTTCTCGCCATGGTCAGGGCGAGCGGCGATCTGGTCGTGGAGGGGTGTGTGCTGCACGACCTCGGCCGGGTCAATGCCGATCTGCGTCGCCCGGAACACGCCATCGAGTACTACTCGCAATCGGCCAGGATCCGGGAGCGGACCCTGGACCACGGCAAAGCCGCTGCTACACGGGCCGACATCGTTGCCATCCTGGACAGGCCGGTGCCGTCGGTCGGCTGACACCGTCCGGCGGCCTGCGTCACGTCCAGGGCGTGTCCTCGGTGGCCGGGCGGCCGGCAGGCGTCCGGGCAGCCGACGACTCCTGCCGGGCGTCTCGGCTCTCCTTCGACGAAGCCGTCGACCTTTCCCGGTGAGGACGATGTCCGGACGCCGTTGAGGACGAGGGCGGCTCCGCCACGGCCGCGTCGTCGGCTCAGGTGCCAGGGGCTTCCCCGCGCCTGCGGGGCTTCGCCGAAGCAGTCGTGCGTGACCTTGCTTCCGGTCTCGTCGTCAGGAACGGAGCCGAAGGGACGGAACTCCGCGAGGTACGGGCACCCGGCGCGAGCGCGCGGTTCGGCGGTCACCGATGCCCGGCGGCCGCCGTCGGGAGGTCCGCTCGACGCCCCGAAGCCGGAGTGGACATCGCCGAAGGTGTCCCCTGACCGCCGAGACCGCGCCGTGGACGTCCGCGATCGGGAAGCGTGCGCCGATGCCTGATCGAACCAGCGTCGGCCAGGTCTCCATCGCGGCCGCATGCCCCCGCTATCACCGTGTTATCCCGGCCCTGTCCCCCATGGATGCCGGGTCGATAGGGCGACACCGGAGATTGGGTCCTGCCGACCTCAGCACCCCTTCAGCGGACGGCGCGCAAGGAGAAGTCCCATGACCGTAGTGACCGGGGACGCGGTGACGCCCGCCCTGATGGCTCCCTACCGACGACATTGTTGACGCTGCCGGTTCGGCCAGGAACCGCCGCAGCGCCATCACAGCGTGTGGCCTGTGACCCTTCAAGCGGTTTTCCCTGCCGGATCGACCCAACCGAGTCAGGTGATCATGAACCCCGAATTCTACTCGCGGGTTGCCGACGAGTTCGGCGAATATACCAGCGGCGGGCTTCGTACGGACGTCTTTCCGGACGGTGACCCGGAGGCTGCGTTCGACGAGCTGGCGAGGGCCCAGGGCGGCCCGGACGGCCGGCTGGTCGACGTCGGCTGTGCCGACGGGCGCAGCCTGCTGAGGATCGCCCCGGCGTTCGGAAGCGTGCTCGGCATCGACATGTCGGCGTCGATGCTGGAGTCCGCCGAGCGGAGGCGCGCGGGGATGGGGCTGGAGCATGTCGGGTTCGAGCGGCGTGACGCGTCCCGTACCGGCCTTCCCGACGGGGAGGCCGACGTGCTCACGTGCCGACGAGGGCCGTTGTTCCCCGCGGAGTTCCGCAGAGTGCTCAAGCCCGGCGGTCACCTGATCTACATGGGCATCGGCGAGACGGATGTCCGCGAGCTGAAGGAGACCTTCGGCCGGGGGCAGCTCTACGGCCGCTGGGACGGCAGACCGGTGATGGACGAGGTGGTGTCGGAGCTCGTCGGAGCCGGTTTCACGGTGGTGCTGGAGAAGGCCTTCCGGACCGAGGAGTTCTACCACTCGCCGGTCGAACTCGACAGGTTCCTGCGCCAGGTGCCGATCTTCGAGGACTACGACTCCGAGGCGGACCGCGTTCTGTTCGAACGCTATGTGGCATCGGCAAGCAGTGGTCGTGGTGTCCGGCTCGACCGGCACTGGTTCGTGGTCCAGGCGAGGAGGACGACATGACGATCTTCGACGACCTCGAGTCCGAGGTCCGCAGCTACAGCCGGCTGTGGCCGGTCGTGTTCGACCGGGCACAGGGCAGCCGGCTGTTCTCCGAGGACGGCCGGCCCTACCTGGACTTCTTCGCCGGTGCGGGTGCGCTCAACTACGGTCACAACAACCCCTTCCTCAAGCAGGCCCTGCTGGACTACATCGTCCGGGACGGGGTCTCGCACGCGCTGGACATGTCCACCGTGGCGAAGCGGGACTTCCTGGAGACCTTCCAGGACCTCGTCCTGACGCCGCGGGAGCTGAGCTACAAGGTGGCGTTCCCCGGTCCGGGGGGCGCGAACGCGGTCGAGGCGGCGCTGAAGCTCGCCCGGCGGGTCACCGGACGGCAGTCGGTGGTGAGTTTCACCAACTCCTATCACGGGATGACCCTGGGGGCCCTCGCGGTCAGCGGCAACGCGACGAAGCGCGCGGCCGCCGGCGTGGCTCTGACCCTGACGACGGCGCTGCCCTACGACGGTTATCCGGGCATCGGGGAAACCGGCCCGCGCCACCTCGACCGGCTGTTGTCGGACCCGGGAAGCGGGCTGGACCGGCCGGCCGCCGTCATCGTGGAGACCGTTCAGGGCGAGGGCGGGCTGCGGGCCGCCGACGCGGACTGGCTGCGCGACCTCGCGGAGGTGTGCGAACGGCACGAGGTGCTGCTCGTCGTGGACGACGTCCAGATGGGCTGTGGCCGCACCGGGTCGTTCTTCAGCTTCGAGGACGCCGGGATCACCCCCGACCTGGTGTGTCTGTCCAAGTCCATCGGAGGGTTCGGCCTGCCGCTGGCTCTCACCCTCATACGGCCGGAGTTGGACGTCTGGAAACCGGGCGACCACAACGGGACGTTTCGCGGTGTCAGCGGGTCGTTCGTGACCGGGGCGCAGGCGCTGCGCTCCTACTGGAGCGACGGGACGCTGGAGAAGTCCACCCGCGAGCGAGCGGAGCGGATCGCGGCGGCCTTGGGCGCCGTCGCCGACGAGCACCCCGGGGAGGGAATGGAGGTCCGGGGCCGGGGATTCGCGGCCGGACTGCGGTTCACCACGCCCGGTGTGGCCCGCGCGGTGTGCGTCGCGGCCTTCGAGAACGGCCTGCTGATGGAGACCTCCGGTGCGGCCGGCGACGTGGTGAAACTGCTGCCCCCGCTGACCATCAGCGACGACGACCTGGACGAGGGTCTCGACATCATCCGTACCTGCGTGGCACGGGTGCTCAAGCGGACCAAGTGAGAGGCCAAGGCTGTGCCAGGAAAGATTCCCGAAGTCGACCTCGAGGCGTGGCACAAGGCGTCTGACGCCGAACGTGCGCTGATCTCCGCGGAGTTGGATGCCGCACTGCGCAACACCGGAATGTTCCTCGCGTCCGGGCACGGTGTGCCGCGAGCGGTGATCGACGACTTCCGGGACATCGCGAAGCGGTTCTTCGCGCTGCGCAAGGACGTCAAGGCCCGGTACGCCATCGAGGCCGCGTACGACAGCGGGTGGCTGGAGATGCATCCCCCCGGCGGGGTCGGGGTGCCGGTGAGCGAGGGCGAGGACGCCCCGAGCGCGCCGGATCTCCACGAGTCGTTCTACGTGGGGCCCGGTCACCGTACCGGCGACGAGCAGCGGGACCGCTTCAACTATCCGGCGAACCGCTGGCCGGTCGAGCTGCCGGAACTGCGGGTGGCGGCGGAGGCGTACACCACGCACATGGTGCGGGTGGTGCAGGCGGTCAACGAGGTGCTCGCGGTCACGCTGGGGCTGCCGGAGGATTTCTTCACCTCGCGGGCGCGGCGGGCGACGTGGACGCAGAACGCCAGTTGGTACCCGTCGTACTCGAGCATCGGAGAGGTGGCCCGCGGTCAGTTCCGCAACGGACCGCACACCGACCTGGGGACCGTCACGTTGCTGAGCCGGCAGCGCGGTGTGGGTGGGCTGCAGGCGTGGGACGAGGAGGGCTGGTTCTCCCCGCCCTACAGCCCGGACTCGCTCATCGTCAATCTCGGTGACCTGATGGAGCGGTGGACCGACGGCCGGTGGCGGGCGCTGAAGCACCGGGTGCTGCCGCCGAGCCCGTCGGCACCGGACGAGGAACTGCTCTCGCTGGTCTTCTTCTTCGAAACCGACCCCGACACGCTGATCGAGCCGTTGGCCGCTCCGATCGGCGGGGGCCGGGGGATGTCACCGGTGTACGCGCGGCGGAGCGTCCTGGAGACGCTCGGTGTCGCGCCCGACTCCATTCCGGGGGCCACGGCATGAGCACAGTCGTCACCGTGGTGTCCGGCGGAATCGACTCGGTCACCATGGCGCATCACCTGGCCGCCGAGGGCCACGACCTTCAGGTGCTGGCCGTCGACTACGGCCAACGCCACCGCAAGGAGCTGCAGTTCGCCGCCGCCGCCGCACAGCGGCTCGGCGCGCCGTACGAAGAGGTCGATCTGCGCTCGCTGCGCGGCGTCATGCGCGGATCGTCGCTGACGGATCCGTCCGTGGCCGTGCCCCGCCCGGATCGGCCGGTCGGCGGGAACCCGAACATCGTGCCGAACCGCAACGCCGTACTGCTGTCGGTGGCCTTCGCGCTGGCGGTCACCGTGCGGGCCGATGCCGTCGCCTTCGGCGTCATGGCCGAGGACGTCGGCCCGTCCGACACCTCTCCGGAGTTCCTGCGGCTGTTCCTCGAGATGGAGCGGGTGGCGACGAGGGGTTCGCTCCGGCCCGAGGTCGAACTGCTCGCCCCGCTGATCGAACTGCCGAAGACCGGGGTCGTGGCTCTCGGCGAGAAGCTCGGCGTGCCCTGGGACCAGACCTGGACCTGCTTCCGCGGTGAGGACATCCACTGCGGCGCGTGCGCGGCGTGCGTGGAGCGACGCGGGGCTTTCGCGGACCTCGGCATCACGGACCCGACGGTCTACCGCGAAGCGTGGACACCGCGGTGACCGCCGCCGGCCGCCTCACCGGTGGCCCCGACACGGAAGGACGCGGTGCCGCGTGGAACCGGAACTCGTAGTCAACGAGATCTTCGGCCCGACCGTCCAGGGCGAGGGCCGGTCCCTCGGCCGCAGGTGCGCGTTCCTGCGGCTCGGCGGATGCAACCTGTCGTGCACATGGTGCGACACGCCCTACACCTGGGACTGGACCGGAGCGGGCGACTCCGGGGTCGCGTACGACCCCCACCAGGAGTTGCACCGCCGTCCCGTCCGCGAGGTCGCCGAGGAACTCCTAGCGTTCGGCGTCGAGCTGATCGTCATCTCCGGCGGCGAGCCGCTCGGCCAGCAGCGCCGACTGGTCCCACTGGTCGAGCTGCTCACGGCGCGAGGCCTGGAGATCGAGATCGAGACCAACGGGACCCACGCGGCGGACCCGGCCCTGGTGGCCGCCGGAGTGCGCTTCAACGTCTCGCCGAAGCTGGCCCACTCGGGTGACGCGGCCCACCGGCGGATCGTGCCGGCCGCGCTGAAGAGCCTCGCGGCGACCGACGGCACCACCTTCAAGTTCGTCTGCCGCGACACCCGAGACCTGGACGAAGTGGCCGCGCTGGTCTCGGAGTTCGGGCTCGACCCGGTCTGGATCATGCCGAAGGGGCAGACCGGCGCCGAGGTGGGCCGGCACATGGCCGAGCTGGCCGACGCGGTGATCGAACGGGGCTGGAACCTCACCACACGCCTGCACACCTTGTTGTGGGGCGACAAACGAGCTGTCTGAACGCACGGCCGAATCAAGCGAGAAGGACGAATCACGGACATGACGCTGCGCATCACGAAGAAGTTCGAGTTCTCCGCCAGCCATCGGCTCTCCGGCCTGGACGAGGGACACCAGTGCGCCCGGCTGCACGGCCACAACTACGTCGTCGAGCTGGAGCTGAGCGCCGATCTCACCGAACTGACACCGACGGGATTCGTCCGCGACTACGGCGAGCTGGCCTCCTTCAAGTCGTGGCTCGACCAGACGCTCGACCACCGTCACCTCAACGACCTGGTGGACGACAACCCCACCGCCGAGAACCTCGCGGTGTGGCTCTACGAGTGCTGGTCGAAGGAGTTCCCGGAGCTGACCTCCGTGCGTGTCTCCGAGACTCCCAAGACCTGGGCCGAGTACCGGCCCTGAAACGCCGGCCGGCTGACGAGAGCAGCCGCCCGTTCATCGGAATCGAGCAACGGCCGTGCCGGTCGGAATGGAGAGGTGCCTGAATGTCTGTGACGACGTGGATACCCGAGGGTGACGTCGACCCGGAGAAGCCCCGCGAGGAAGACCCACTGGTCGGACTCGCCCGGCAGCTCCTGAAAGAGATAGGGGAGGACCCCGACCGCGACGGGCTGCGCGACACACCGGCGCGGTTCGCCCGCTGGTGGCGCGAGTTCATCAACTACGAGCCGGGCTCGGTCGGCACCCTGTTCGAGGCGGTCGGCACCAAGCAGTTGGTGATCGTCTCGGACATCCAGGTGTGGTCCCTGTGCGAGCACCACCTGCTGCCGTTCAACTGCTCGGTGACGATCGCCTACCGGCCTGCCGACCGGTTGCTGGGTCTGTCGAAGTTCGCCCGGATCGCGCATCGGCACGCGCACAAGCTCCAGGTCCAGGAGCGGCTGGTCTCCGAGATCGCCGAGGCCGTCACCGCGCTCAGCGGGGCGCAGGACGTGGCCGTCATCGCCAAGGGCGAGCACCTGTGCATGACGATGCGCGGCATCAAGGCGGCCGCCCAGATGACCTCGACGGCCTACCGCGGGGCCTTCGGCGAGGACGCCGGGCTGCGGGCCGAGATGTTCAGCCTGCTGCGCCCCTGAATCCGATCCGCCCCCCACGAGACCTATCCGGGGCCGCTCCCAGGGCCCCGAGGAGCATGTGCCATGGAAACACCATCGGTGCCAGGAGTCGGCCGGATCGCCGCTTGGCCCTCGGAGCGGGAAACGCCGGTGACACTGCTCCGCGAACCGGCCGTCGCCGCCGGTGAGCCGCGCGAGCAGGACATTCCGCTCGGATTCCGCCAGGACCGGGCCGACGACGGCGGGACCGGCGCCGCGCCCTTCGGCCGGCGGCTGCGCGACCTGCGACTGCGGAGCGGACTGTCCCAGAAGCAGCTGGCGCGGTCCAGCACGCTCAGCGTTCGAGCGATACGTGATCTGGAGAACGGGAGGGTACGGCAGCCCAGGGCGGACTCCCTGCGCCTGCTCGCCGAGGCTCTTGGGCTCAGCGCCCCGCAGCTGAACCGGCTGACGAACGGCCACTCGCCAGGCTGTCCGGCGTCAGCCGCCGAGCCGGCCGTGAGCGGCCCGTTCATCGGCCGGGAGCAGGAGCTGGCGGCGTTGACGACGATGCTCGGCGCCGATCACCACCGCCTGATCACGATCACCGGGATCGAGGGCGTCGGCAAGACCCGGCTCGCACGGGAGGTGACGCACGCACTGGAAGCGGCCGAGCACGCGACGGTCCTCTGGCTGCCCCTCGACGACGACCGGCTCCGGAGCGGAAGGGCACCGGTGGGGGCCCCGGACCAGCCCACGTGGTGGCGTGAGGTCGTGCACCGCGGGCCCGACAGCCGGCGGCGCCTCGCCGAGACGATCGGGGATGCGGACAGCATCCTCGTCCTCGACGGTGCCCGGCCGGAGGACGAGCTGACGGACCTCACAGCCCATCTCCTGGCCGTCTGCCCCCGGCTGCGCATCCTCGTCACGACGAGAAACCCCGGCGGCATGCCCCTCGACACCCTCTTCCCGCTCGCGCCGCTCCCGGTGCCCTCGCCGGACATCGAGCCGGAGGACCTGGACGCGGTCGCGTCGGTGGCCCTGCTGCTCGCGCAGACGAAGCGCATCCGGCCGGCCTTCCGTCCCGACCCGCACGTCCTCGCGGACGTCGCCCGGATCTGCCACGCGCTCGACGGCCTTCCCGCCGCTCTCGAATCCGTCGCCCACTGGAGCCTGATCTACTCCCTGCGGCAGCTCGCCCGGCAACTTGCCGTCGAGCCGCTCACCGTGGCACGGCGGCCCCTGGGCGGCCCCCAGCGGCCGGACGCCTACGCGTCGGTCCACCACACCGTCGCCACGCTGAGCAGCCGCCAACGCGACCTGCTGTCGATCATGTCCCAGAAGCCGTCCCGCGAGTCCGACGGCTACTGGTCGGTGGCGGAGGTGGCGGACCAGATGGGCCTGCCGGCCGCGGAGTGCGCCGACGACGTCTACCACCTCGTCATCCTCGGCATCCTGCGCCGCGTCGACCGTCACGACGTGGCGATGTTCAAGGTGCTCAACATCGTCGGCATCGTCGGGCAGCACGCGACCGCAGGGCGGAACGGCATCGCGGGACAGCACACCGCCGCATGAACTCGGAACCACCAGAAAGGAATTGACCATTGCGCCTCTGCACTCTTCGCACTGAGACCGGTGAGGACGTCGGCGTGTCGGTACCCGGCGGAATCGCCGTACTGAGCCTCGTCAACGCGACCGAGGGAACCAGCTACGGCCCCACCCTGCTCGACATCATCCAGAAGGACGAGGCCGCGGCGCTCGCGGCCACGGTCGCCGCCCTGTCCGACCCCGGCGGGCACGGCCTGCGGGGCGAGCCGGTGTTCGGGCCGCTGTACCGGTGCCCCCCGAAGCTGTGGGGCGTGGGCCTGAACTACCGGCGGCACGCCGACGACCTGGGCGTACTGCAGCCGACCGACGCCCCCGGCTCCTACCTGCGGCCCTCCTCCACGGTGATCGGCTACGGTGACGACATCCTGCTTCCCGCGCAGTCGCAGCGCGTCACCGCCGAGGCCGAGCTCGGCGTGGTCATCGGCACCACCTGCCGCGACGTCTCGGCCGCGGACGCACCGTCCGTCATCTTCGGCTACACCAGCATCCTGGACATGACCGCCGAGGACGCGATCAGGGTCAACCCCCGCCACATTCCGTGGGCGAAGGCTTTCGACACCTTCTGCAGCCTCGGCCCCTGGGTCGTCACCCCCGACGAGATCCCCGACCTGTCCGCCGTGCGGATCTCCACCGTCGTCAATGGGCGGCCGATCGCGTCCAACCAGGTGTCCGCGATGAAGTACGACCCCTACTGGCAGGTCGGCTACTTCTCCGGCGGCATGGTCCTCGAAGCCGGTTCCGTGATCGCCACGGGTACCCCCGGCGCCGGCGTGATCGAGGACGGGGACACGGTGGAGGCCCTTGTCGAGGGCGTCGGTGCCCTCCGCAACACCGTCAGGCTCAAAGCCGCCTAGCAGTACCCGCACCGCCCGTCCTGGGTGGGCAGCTCGGCGCCGCGACGGGGTCACGGCGCCGAGCACGTTCGTCCGACGGTCAGGTCAGGACGGCGGGGTCGGACGTGATCTCCAACCTGACCGTCTCCCGCGCGACGGCCAAGGTGCGGAGCACGGTCGCTCGGTCCGGACCGTGCACCGAGGCGCTGACCGGAATGCACATGTTGTGGTTGGTGGTCGGCACATGGTCACCGGGCTCGAACTCCACGAGCACATCGGCGACGCCGGGCAGCGCGCGCAGCTCGTCCAGCCCGTGCATGGCCACCAGGGTGCCGGGCGGGCCGTCGTTGCGAATGACGACGGAGCCGAGCACGGCCCGGAACCCGTGGTCCCCGTCGATCATCTTCGGACGGCGGCCGAGGAAGCACTCCACGGCATCGTGGAACGGTCGCAGATCGGAGTGTCTCGTCCACATCGGTACCGCGGGGCCGCCCGAGAACCGGGCCGCGAGTTCGATCAGGTGGACGTCGTCCCCGTCGTCACTGCATTTGACCTCGATGTGGCCGGGTCCGTAATGGATGCCGAACGCGTCGAGCACGCGCTTGCAAAACCGCTCCACCCGTTCGTAGTCGGGATGCGAACCGTCGATCTGGACGATGTCCCAGAGGGGAAAGTCGTAGTCGCGGTCGTCGGGCCGTCGGTATTCCCAGACGTCGATCAGCCGGTGTTCACCGTCGGCGCTGCAGAAATTCACCGCGTACTCGCGCCCGCGTATGTATTGCTCCACCAGCCATTCGGTGACCGGTCGGTCGTGCCGGTCAACCGCCAGATCCTTGGTCGCCGCGTCCAGATCCGCCGCGTCACCGATGACCGTGACGCCGTAGGAGCCCGAGCCCATCGTCTGTTTCACGATGACGGGAAAGCCGATGTCCCGGGCGGCCTCCGCCACCGCGTCGAGGGAGTCGACCAGCCGGAACTCCGGAACGCGGACCCCTGTCTGTACGGCCCTGGTCCGCATCGCCGCTTTGTTGCGCCGGGCCCAGCCCAGAGCGGGGTCGTTCCCTGGCAGGCCGAGCCGCGCCGCGATCTCGTCGGCCAGGTGGAGGGTCGACCCCCGGGACGGGACGACAGCCCGCAGGTCGAACCCGGCCGCACGGACCTGCCGGACGGCGTCGTCCACCCCGTCGGCCTGGAGCGACATCTCGCCGGCGGGGTCGGCCGGCAGGTCCGCGGCCGTGGACGACGGGCTCGTGGACAGCGAGACCACGTCGAAACCCAGCTCGCGGACGGCGGCCTTGTACGCGTGTCCGTTCCGGCTGTCCGCGGGGTCCACCAGCAGGACCACCGGGTTGTTCGATTCCACCGAAGCTCCTCTCCGTAGCGACGACGGGTGACGACTAGCGCGCGGCCATGGCGTTGGCGGCCGCCAGCACCATGGCCTCCGCGGGGTGCACCCGGTCGATGTCGGCGACCGCGGCCATCAGCTCGAAGACGTCGACGTTCGCGGTCTTCGCGCACCTGCTGATCAGCGGGAAGAAGCTGGAGTGCGTGCGCGTGACGCCGCCGACGAGCTGGTATGTGCGATCGTCGTGCAGTCGCTCCAACGGGCGGACGACGGACTCGCTCAACTCCGCGAGAGCCCGGAAGTCGTACGTGTCGCGACAGCCCTGGGCATGCAGGGCCGCCGCGAACGTCTCTGTCACGGTGTTGCCGGCCCCGCGGCCGATGCCGTCGAGCGTGGTGTCGACGAACCGTGCGCCGCTCGACGTCGCCGCGAGCGCGTTGGCGTTGGCCAGGCTCAGGTTGTCGTGCCCGTGGAAGCCGAGCGGAACGGTCACCGACTGGCCGACCTTCTCGAACAGCTCGGTGACGTCCGACGGCAGGTAACCACCCACCGAGTCGACGAGGTACACGACATCGGCACCGTACTCCGTGCACTGACGGACCGCGTCCGTGACACCGTCGGCTTCGAGGACGTTCGTCTTCATGAGGTTGGCGAACGCCGTGATGCCGAGGTCCTTGGCGAGGGTGAGGAAGGCCTCGGCCGGCGCGACGGAAGAGATGTCCACGCCGACCCGGACGAACTGCATGCCGGCGGCCACGGCTTGCCTCAGGTGATCCAGCTCGGCGATTCCCGGGATGCAGAACATCCCCCAACTCGCGCTCGTCAGCGTCTCGGACGCGATCCCGAAGCACCGTGCGTCGGAGACCAGCATGGGATGAGCCGTGCGCTCGGCGGCGTTGAGGCCCAGTCCGTGACCCAGCTCGACGTACCGGACACCTGCTCCTTCAAGACCGCTCAGAACGCTCCTGATCGTGCTTTCGGTGAACTTGAAGTCCACGGCATAACTACCGTCACGGAGTGTGCAGTCCAGGATTTCGACTGCGGATGGCCGCCCGTCCTCGGCAACCATCGGCGATGTCTCTGACATTGAACACCTCAAGCAGAGAAGTATGGGGAAAACGGTGTTTCGACACTAGCCGAGAAGTGCCCGTCCGCCAGCGGCAGAAGCCCGGCAGAAAAGAGCGGATCGACGGGCGTAAATGCCCCCCGAAGCAACCCGGAATGACAGCGGAAAAGAAAGAGCTGGACGTCGCGTTGTCAGCGCGCGCCCTCCGCTCGCAGATCGCGGACGAACGTGTCGAAGCGGGAGCGGAAGGAGCCGAAGCGTGCCTTGTTGAGATCCGGGTCACGCGCTGCGGAGCCGTCGACCTCGATCTCGGAGAACCACCATCGCCCGTCGGCACGGAGGAAGTCGACGCAGAGGTAGGGCAGCCCGATGTCACGGGCCACCGCCCGCGCCGGGGCGAGCAGCGCATCGGGGATGGCGTTCCACGCCGCCGAGCCGCCCTGGGCGGTGTTGCCCGCGAGCGCGTCGCCGCGCAGTTCGCGCGTCAGCACGCGGTGCGGCTCACCGTCGAGGCAGTACACGCGGTAGTCGACCACGTCGCGCCCCAGCCACGGCTGTATCAGGACCGTCAGCTCGGTGGCGGCCGCCCAGGTGAGCACGGCGTCCAGTTCCCCGACGGTGGAGGCGACGAACACGCCGTTCCCGCCTCCCCAGCTGGCGGGTTTGACCACCACCGGAAGACCGATGTCGCTCGCGCGCATCGCGGCGGTGCACCAGTCGAGGTGGTCCCGGTCGTATCCGCGGGTGCACAGGCGCACCGACGGCAGCCGCTGCACCACACTGCCGAACCGCTGTAGCGCGGTGAGCTGCTTCTCGTTGTTGACCAGGCTGAGCCCGACGGGGACCGTGGTGAAGAAGCCGGCCGCTGACAGGGCGGCGTAGGTCGTCAAGTGCCGCCAGTAGTCGAACCGGTCGACCGGCCACGTGACCAGCTTCGTGTGGAAGACGGTCGCGTCCGGTGCGACGAGCGCGCCGCGCACGCGGACCGAGGCACAGTCCTTCGTGGTGCCCACGACGACGTCGTCGACGCTGATCCGGGTCAGCCGCATCCCGACCGCGCGCGCGGCGTCGTCGTAGCCCGTGTTGATCGCGGCGTCATAGGGATTCGGTGACTTGCTCTCGCGCTCCGAGCGGATCCAGAACATGGTGATCGCGTCGCTGTCGTGCGCTGTCGTCATGCTCCGACTCCGGCTGCCGAGGGCGAAACCGCGTCGCGCGCGGCACGGAACCGACGGAACGCCTCGCGGTAGGCGACGAGTTGGACTTCCAGGGCGTCGGCGTCGGCGTCGGGCGCGAAACCCGTGCAGTCCACGTGCGACAGCCAGAACCGATCGGCGTCCTGGACGAAGCCGATCCGGACGTAGGCGAGTCCGAGCGCGGTCGCGACCGTCCGCGCGGGGCCGGACAGCCGCTCGGCGAGCGCCCCTTCCAGACCGGCCGGCTCGCCGTCGACGCACACCACGGTGTGTTCGACGACGTGTTCGCCGAGCCATGGCTGCACGAGGACGGTCACCTCGGACGCACCCGCCAACTGCAGGAGGGTGGTCAGCCTGCGTTCGTTCTCCGCGACGAACGGCCGGTCGCCGGGCCGGCGGACCGCCGGGCGCACCGCCACCGGGAACTCCAGCCCCCAGTCGGAGAGGCGCAGCCGGTCGCGATGGACCTCGATCTCGCGGGTACACAGCCGCACCGACGGCAGGGTGCGCACCTCGCCGAGATCGAAACTCAGGAGCGGCACGATCGTGTCTGTCCAGGTGATCGAGTGAACGGCGGGCACGGTGACCATGAACCCGGCGGCTTCGAGGATCCCGATGGTGCTCAACAGCCGCCAGGCGTCCGCCGCCTGCGTGGACCCGCCGAGCGAGCCGGTGTGGAAGAAGGTGTCGCGCGGGTCCACGCGGTCGCCCCGCACCCGCACGACGGCCGTCTGCCCCGTCTGGGTCAGGACCAGGTCGTCGACCGTGGCCGTGCGCAGGGCGACACCGAGGCTCGCGGCCGCCGCGGTCAGGTCCGCCACGCGCGCGTGGTCGGCCGTCGCGACCGAGATGTGGTCGCGTTCCGAGCGCAGCCAGACGAGGCCGGGGGGAGAGGGAGTGGGCATGGATCTCGCTCCTGGATCGGGGGCGCGCGGCGAAGGGGCTGACGGGCCGGCGCCCGAAATCGTTCGTGCGGGCGGAGGTGCCGAAAGGACTCAGTCGTCCAGTACGGCCAGCGCCCGCGCGGGCGCGCCGTCTCCACCGCTGACGTTGAGCACACCGACGAAGAGCGTGCTCCATCGGTCCGCGATCTCGCGCAGTACGAGGTTCTCCACGATCAGCATGCCGGCGCCCAGCAGCGTGCGGTGCACGTCGTAGGGGAAGTTCGCCGGACGCATGCTCATCGGCAGGTCCGGGCTGATGGTGTCCATGCCGATGAGGCGAAGCCCCGTGTCCACGGCCCAGCGGGCCGCGTCGACCGCGAGGTAGGGGTGGCTGTCCACATAGGCCGGCTCGCCGTAGCGGTCGTCCCAGCCGGTGCGGATCAGCAGCGCGTCACCGGGTTCGAGGTCGACGGCGGACTTCAGGTCGGCCGCCGTGATCGGCACGGGATCGTCCCGCAGCACCTCGATGCAGTACGCCCGGCCGACCAGCGTCGACACCGGCACCTGGTCGAGCGTGGCGCCGTCCTCGACGAAGTGCGACGGGGCGTCCACGTGGGTGCCGATGTGGGTCGGTATGTTCAGGCGCATGACCCGCATCCGGTCGTCCGCCCAGGTGCTGGTGGGCGTGAATTCGGGTGCCTGGATCGTGCGCGCGTGCGGCATACCCGTTTCCAGCGGGCGGGAGAGATCAACTGTACGTGGCATGAGGTGCCCACTCCTTCGCTTCGGCTTAGTTGGCTCGTCCGTCTTCCTGCACCCCGTAGATTCGGCGCAGCCTGCGGTGGGAGGTGGTCTCCTGGAACGGCCGGCGGCCGTGCAGCATGCGCCGGTTGTCCCACAGCAGGCCGACGCCGCGTTCGAGGAGCACGGCTTCCGCGTTCACCGCCGCGGCAGCGGAGACCTGGTCGAATGCGTCCATGGCCGCCAGAAGCTCCGGCGGAACCGGCGTACCTTCGGCGGCAAAGGCCTGCTCGATGTACATGCGGACGTAACGCAGTTCGTAGCCGTTGTCCGTGCGCGTCAGCACCGGCTGCCGTTTGATCTTGACTCCGGCCATCTGGTCCTTCACGTCGAACGGTACGGGTCGGCTCAGTTCGGCGACGTGGGCCGGGTCGATCCGGTCGAGCTCCCGAACCAGGTTCTCGACGTCCATCAGCAGCGTCTCCCCGCCCGTCGCCGCGGACAGGCCGAACAGGAAGGCGACGTCGGGCAGTTGCGGCAGCAGGGTGCCGTCGGTGTGATAGTTGCCCGTCTTGTTCGAGTTCGAGTAGTGGCTGGTGGCCGCGGCCGCGGCCTTGACCTCGACGGGATAGATGAGTTCGCCGGAGCTGTACTGCGGAACCGGGCGGAAAAGCAGCGTGAAGAAATTCCAGTAGACGGTGCTGATGTCCTGGTCGCTGAGTCCCTCCGGGGCGACCCGCACGACGGCGCCCCCCGCGTCCTTGCGGATGGCCGAGACTATGTCGCCACGCAGCGCCTGGATCTCCGTGTCGGCCGTCGGGAAGGTCTCCGTCGGCCACTTGTCCAGAGGCGTTTCAGCGTCTATTTCTCGCGTCAGCAGTGCCGAGACCGCCGAGCTGGATATCTTGAACTCCGGGATCGTGAATTCCGTTGCCATCGTGACTCTGCCCATTTCTGTGAGGAGATCGGTGCGGCTTGGTCGGCGATCAGGGGTTTTTCACGCGTCGAGCGGCCACTTACGGTAATGGCCCGATGGAATGCGCAGCACATCTCGCTCGACGAGTTGCCATTCGCTTCGCACGGGCGGCTGCTCCGTCCTGCGACGCTCGCTCATCCGGCTCCGATGGAACTCGATCACATCGGAGGAGAACCTCAGCCGGCCGGTGTTCAGGTAGCGCACCGCGCCCTGGACGTCCCGGGCCGTCAGGACCTCGCCACGGTTGTAGACGCTGGGGGAGAAGGGCACGTCCAGATAGCCGAGCGCGAATGCCTTCACCACGCCGTCCGTGAGGCTGCCGTCGCCGGCCAGGAGGACGCTCTCGAGGATCTGATCAACCTCGGCCCGCAGGACGGTGGCCTCCTCGCGGACCGTCCGCTCGTCCACCTCGACGCCGTTCGCCTCCAACGCGCCCAGCCGGCTCAGCTGCAGGCCCTCCTGGTTGTCGGACACCGACGGAATGGAGGTCGCCTCGACCGGTGTCTTGGTGATCAGCCGCGAGGCACCGGACAGCCGGCCGGTGGCCGCGGAGGCCACGATCAACTGCGCCGCCCGCGCCCGGTCCTGCGGAAACGCCGCCATGTGCTGGTGGAACACGACGTTGACCTGAACTCCTGGATATCCCAGGTTCGCCAGATACTTCTGGCCCAGTTCGCGCAGGACCCTGACCGCCGCGATGTCCTGGGACCGGTTTCCTTGTTCGGCGTATCCGAGTGAAACCGATCCCACGCCCTGGCCGGCCGCCAGCATGGCCTCGATCACATTGACGACGATCGCCAGACTCGGCGGGATCAGGACCGCGGTGAGAGTGCCGAAGAATTCACGGTCGATGACCACTCCGAACTTCTCGCGGTAGAGACCGACCAGCCGATCGACGTACTGCCATCTCCTGAGGGACTGGGCCGGTGAGTAGTCCTTGAAATAGGGGATGTTGTACGTGATCGCGCCCCCCTCGAAACCGGTGACGCCACCGGCGCACGAGATCTCGGCGAGGAGCCGTGGGTCGCGAGTGCTGTGTCGGGTCTGCAGCGGTGTCCGCACCTCCGATATCAGCTCGCGGAGAACGTCGACCCCGTGATTCACCATGGGGAATCCGTTGAGCGTGGAGGCACCGCTTTCCCGACTCTCCGCGATCGCGTCGTGGGCCTTCCGGTAGTCGTTGTTCCTGGTGAGCGAATCGATCTGGTAGGACAGCACGTCCGCGCCGGCCCGGCGCAGGGCCACGAAGGCCGTGCGCTGCTCGGCGGCAAGCGCCACGCCCGAGCGCGGCTGCACCAGGAACGGTCGCGCCCCCCGGGGGCCCGGTGCGTGCGCGTGCGCGAAGGACGGCTGCCGCAGCAGGAAAGCCGCGTTGTCCGCCAGGTCCCGCGCACGAGCGCCGGTCGGCCAGGACTCCAGCACCGCGGGCCGCTGTTTGAGCAGGTCCTCTTCGGTGAGCCGCTGGTCGGGCGGTGCGGTGCCCGGCTGGGCGGGCCGGAAGGCGGCGACCGGTCTGGCGCGTACCGCCGGAGGCCTGGTCAGGAGATCCTCGGCCAGCACCGAGAGAATCGTCGGAATGTCGACGTACGTCGGAAAGACCCGCCGGAAGCCGAGCCGGCGCGCTTCACCGCGTATCCGCTCGGAATTGCCCACGTCCAGGTTCCCACCGGCATACCAGAGCGCGTCGATGTCGGGATACCTGAGCAGCAGGTCCGGAAACTGCCTCAGATAATGGCGCAGATGCCCGTCCATGCACGAAATCATCACGACATCCACGTCGCCCGCATGCCGGAAAAAGTCGTCGAGGTTGTTCTGCGTGCCCATGAAATGGACCGCGTGGCCGGCCTCCGTGATGGCGTGTTTCAGCAGTGTCAGACCCACTGAATGGGCATCGGCGCCGATCCCGCCGAGTGCGATCGACCGTGGCGTCGGCAATGGCATTGGCTACCTCGATCGAGCGGAGGAGTGCGGGGCAAGTGTTGTGTCGACACTAGCGAAGAAGCGCACCCGTATCAGCGGCAGAAGTGCGGCAGAAACCCGGCAGAAGAGTGCGCGTTTAGTGGCTCAACTGCCTCTCCGAACAGCAATGGACGCCTTGCGGCACGTGACAGTGACGTGTACGAATTGAACCGTAGGAATCTGCGGGAGCAACCAGGTTATGGTGAGGAAGGGTTACCCGATGGCCGGCATACTCAGCGATAGTCAGGTCGATTTCTACCGTGAGAACGGGTTCTGTGTCGTCGACGGAATTTTCGACACCGAACTGGTCGAGAAGGCGCGATCCGTGGTCGACGGCCTGCTCTCCTCCGCCGACCTCGCCCGGGTGGCCGAGGCGGAGCCGGAGGACAGCTCCAAGGCTCGCCGTATCTGGGCCCCGACCTCGCGGGACGAGCTCTTCTCCGACATCGCGGAGGACCCCCGGCTCCTCGACGCGGTCGAGCAACTGATCGGTTCCGACATCGTGCTGCAGTACTCGAAGCTCAACGTGAAGCCGCCGCGCGTGGGCAGCGTCGTCGAGTGGCACCAGGACTTCGCGTTCTACCCGCACACGAACACCGATCTGGTCGCCACGCTGATCTATCTCGACGACGCGACCAGGGCGAACGCCTGCCTGCGGGTGGTCGCCGGGTCGCACCGGCACGGCCTTCTCCCGCACGAGGCGGAGGGTTATTTCGTGGGCAAGGTCTCGTCGCCGGCGGAGGTGGGCCTGGACGAGTCGGCGATCGTCGACTGCGAGGGGCCCGCCGGATCGGTGGTGTTCATCCACCCCCTCCTCCTGCACTCCTCGGAGAAGAACCTCTCGGACATGTACCGCCGCGTCTTCATCCCCTCCTACCGCGCGGCCGACGCCCTTCCCGTCTACTACGGCCCGCACGCCGCGCACAACGAGCCGACGGCGAAGCTCGTGCGCGGCAGTGCCTCCAGGACCGTGCGCAGCGAGGCCGGCCAGTGGCGACTCCCGATCGCGGCCGCGGAGTTCAACTCGTTGTACCAGGTTCAGGAAGGCTCTCACGTGAGCGACGGAACGAAGCTGTCCACCGGCTACTTCTCCCACGAGTACGACACGAAGGACGCGGTGCGCACCTCGATGTGAGCCGCCTCCGGCATACGGCGCAGCACAGTTCCCCCCGCATCGGACGAGAAAGCACAAGGAGCATCATGACCAGCTCGCTCGGCGCAACGCCCGCTGTCGTGCTCATGGACCCCTGCGGGCCGAGCATGGGTTTCAAACCCCAGGTGGCCGAGCGCGGAATGGCCGTGATCTCCGTGTACACGATGCCCCGCGAGCACCTCGGGACCCGGTACCCCGACCACACCGTCGGTGACACGGTCAGCCTGTACGCCGCGGAACTCGACGACATCCGGGCCCAACTCGCCGCACTGGGTGCCGACATTCGCGCGGTGGTGCCCGCCAACGACGTGGCCGTGGACAAGGCGGACACGCTGGCCGAGGAGTTCGGCCTGCCCGGCAACGGCGCGCGGCTGGCCCTCGCCCGCCGGGACAAGTCCGCGATGCGGGAGACCGCCGCGCGGTCGGGAGTTCGCATTCCCCGTTACGTGATGGTCGAGGACGCGGCCGGCATCGCCCGAGCCGCGCGCGACGTGGGCTTCCCCGCCATCGCCAAGCACACGGGCGGGGCCGGGTCGCACGGTATCCGGCTGCTGAGCGGACCGGGGGACGTCGAGGACCTTTCGGCCCTGCACCGGACCGACCACTTCGGACGGCCGGTCGAGGCCTGGCTCGTCGAGCAGTACGTGCGCGGGCGGGAGTTGGGCGTGAACTTCTTCTCGCACGACGGCACGCACCACGTCCTGGACATCTGGGAGTACCGGCAACCCGACGACCGGGACTACTCGTTCCCGTACTGGGAGTGGGCGCAGATCTCCCAGGACGACCCCGACTGGCAGACCGCGGTCGACTACGTACGGCAGGTGCTCGACACGTTCGGCGTGCGCCTGGGCCCCAGCCACACCGAGATCAAGATGTCGGCCGGCGAGCCCTACCTCATCGAACTGGGCGCCCGGCTGCCCGCCTACCCCATGATCGACGCGTGGCTCGCGCACAGCGATCTCGACCCGCACCGCCAGACCCTGGCCGGCCGGCTCGGCGAGGTGCCGAAGATCGCGACCGAGCCGGTGAAGTTCGACGGCTACTGCGGCGCCAACGCCATTCGCAACGACGGACCGGCCGGCCGGCTGGTGGAGATCCGCGGGCTGGACGAGGTGGAGCGACTGCCCGGTGTGGACAAGCTGGTGGTGCGCTACCGGCCGGGCGACATGGTGCCGACCACCACCAGTATCGCGACCATTCCGCTCAGGGTGAGTGTCTCCGCGCCGGACCGCCGGACGCTGATCCAGCGCATGGCCGCGGTCCGCGACACCGTGGAACCAGTGATCGAACCGGTCTGCTGATCCCGATGAAGTTCTTGTCCTCGTACCGCGAGCTCTTCGCTCTGCCCAAGTTCGGCTCGTCCCTGTTCGCCGCTGTCGCGGGCAAGCTGAAGCCAGGAATCTCCTCGGTCGCCCTCCTGCTCGAGGTCGCGCACTACCGGGGCCTCGGCCAGGCGGCCGTGGTGGTCTCGGTGTCCGCCCTGGCCGGTGCCACCGTCCCGCTGCGGGGCAGGCTCATGGACCGCCACGGCTATGTCCGGGTGATGTGTCCGGGGCTCGTGGTGTACCTGGGCGCGCTGACCGTCCTGGTGTGGAACGAGAGCGCCCGTGGACCGTCCGCCACCACGATGGTCTGCGCGTTCGTCGCCTCGGCGTCGCTCCCGCCCATCCATATCGTGACCCGGCTGATGTGGCGCGCGATGACCACGGACGACCTGAGGAGATCGATCCTGTCGCTGGACGCCGTGCTGACCGACGTGGGATACATCGTGGGTCCCACCATCGCCGCCTTCCTGGTGGTGGCCGTGGCGCCCTGGGCCGGCCTGGCCGCCTCCGCGCTGCTGACCACCAGCGCGACCCTCCTGCTGCTCTCCCGCAAGCTGCCGCACCAGCGCCGGCAGCCGCGGTCCGCGGAGCGCCACTGGCTGGGCCCGCTGCGCGACCGGGCGGTGCGCCGGACCATGGTGGCGGTGGTGGCCTTCTTCGTGGCGGTCCGCGCGATCGAACTGGCCTTCCCCGCCTGGGCCCAGCAGCACCACGCACCGCTGATGAGCGGAGTGCTCCTCAGCTGCATGTCGGTGGGGAGTATGGCGGGCGGCCTCGCCCTGGGCGCCCTGCCGGCCGGGAGGGCGAGCCGGGCCACGTTCCCGGTCACGCTGGCCGTGCTGTCCGTGGGAACTCTGCTGGTGGCGGCGGCCACCTTCACCTGGACGGCACTCCTGGTCGTGGCCGCGGCGGTCATGGGCATCGCGGTGGGGCCCAGTTTCGTGGCCCTGTGGGCGACGGTCGGTGATCTGTCTCCGGAGAACCTGGCCGCGGAGACCCAGTCGTGGATCAGTTCGTTCATGTCGTTGGGCGGCGCTGTCGGGGCGGCGGCCAGCGGTCTGGTCATCCAGGCGCTGGGGCCGGGGGCGCTGCTGCTTCTCGCGGGGCTGGCCCTCGCCCTGGCCTCCGGGCTGGCGCGCCTGGCGATCAGCGGCAGACCGATGACGTCGGAACAGGTGCCGGGAGTCGATACCCGTCGCGCCGTGAATGCGGAGGTGCAGTGACTCGTCAACGGGTAGTCCTGGTCAGCCATGTCGATTACGGCGCCTACCGCTTCGACGACGGCACCCCCTTCTTCCCCCCGGACGAATACGACATCACCCTGCTCGCGCGAGCTCGCGACCTCGCCCAGGTGACACCCGGTCAGGTGACGCGCTGTATCCCGGTGGACATCCACCCCTCCGGCGAACTCGCGGGGTCGCTGCCGGAACTGGTCGGTGACCTCGAGTTCGACTGGGTGGTGGCGACCCAGGAGCGGCTGCTGCTGCCGGCCGCCCGCCTGCGCGAGACCGTGGGCGTCGGCGGCATGGGCACGGAGCACACGCTGCTGCTCCGCGACAAGGTGGCGATGAAGCGCCATTTCTCCGCGCACGGGATCCGGGTTCCGGAATACATGGAGATCTCCGAACCCGTCCAGGCGGCAGAGCTTCTCGACAAGTTCGGTCACATCGTCGTCAAGCCAGTCCTCGGCTCCTCTTCCCTGGACGTGCGCATCGTCCGCGACAGGAGCGAGCTGATGCGCTTGCAGCAACAAGGGTTCGCCGGTCCAGGCCGGTACGAGGCCGAGGAATTCATCGCGGGCCGCCAGTTCCACATCGACAGCGTCGTCGACAACGGTGTGCCGGTCGCCGTCTCCGTCTCGCAGTATCTGGACTCGCACGAGGAGTTTCCGCTGGACGGGCAGGTCCGGTCGCACACCCTCGACGACGGGCCGGACCTCGAAGTCCTGCTGGAGTTCAACCGCGCGGTACTCGCGTGCATCTCCTGGTTCAGTGGCGCCGCACACCTCGAAGCGTTCCTCGACGACCGGGGGAGGGCGGTGTTCTGCGAGTTGGCCGGCCGTCCCGGCGGCGCCGGAATAGACACCACATTTCGGTATCGGCACGGGGTCTCGCTGCTTTTCGCCAGCATCCTGCCGCAGATCGGGCGCGCTGTCCCTCACAGCGGTCGTCAGGCGCCCGTGGACCAGCCGGCGACCGGTTGGTCCATGATCTATCCGCCGAGGCTGGGGCGCTTCGACGGGTTCGACGCGCTTCCGCGGGCCGAGTGGTTGCTGCAGCTCACGGCGCCGTACCGCCCGGGCGAACTCGTCAGGCCGCCCAGGCAGGCCAAGGACGCGGTCGCGGTCGCATCCGTCTGCGGCAAGGACGCAGCCGAGGTCGTCGGCCGGCTCGCCGAGGTCAAGAGCGAGCTCGTCGTGTCCATCACCCCGGAGTGATCTGTCGCGACACCGACGCGCCGCCGCCGTCTCGGGCACGGCGCAGCCGGCGGTGAGGCGGAGAGCGTCCGCTGCGGCACCGAACGCGGCAGGTGTGCCCATCGTCGTGCCAGGATTGCCGCCGCGGACGCGGTCCGCTCCCGGCCGGATTCGACGAGCGGGGCGGGCGACCCCGGTGGCCGCCACGTTCAAGTCGTCCACCGGTCGCTTCTCCCACGGGGCCGGCGCCGAGGCGAAGCCGAACCTGGCCGGGTGACCGGCCACGAGTCGCCGATCCGGCAGGGTGAGGTGATCGCGTCCCCCTCCGCCCCGGACGGCCGCCCACCCCGTCACCTCGAAAGGAACCGCCGTGCCGCACGCCAAGACCTCGGACGGAGTCCGCGTCGCCTACCAGGTGCGCGGTGCCGGTCCCCCGCTCGTGTTGCTCGCCGGCCAGGCGAACGACCACCACTGGTGGGACGGTGTCCGCGACGACTTCGCCGACTCCCGCAGCACGATCACGATCGACTACCGGGGCACGGGGGAGAGCGACAAGCCTCAGCTGTCCTACTCCACCGAGCGGTTCGCCGACGACGTGGTCGCGGTCCTCGACGAACTGGCCGTGGACCGGGCGGACGTGTACGGCACGTCCATGGGCGGTCGCGTCGCCCAGTGTCTGGCCGTCCGCCACTCCCGGCGGGTGCGTGCCCTGGTACTCGGCTGCACCTCGCCCGGCGGCCGGCACGGCGTCGAGCGCAGCGGCGAAGTCCGCAGATCCCTGGCCCAGCCCGATCCGGCCGAGACGCGACAGGCCCTGCTGGAGCTGATGTACACCCCGGGCTGGCTCGCCACACACCCCGGCCCGTACCACACGCTCGGCGACCCGGGCATGCCGGCGCATGCCCGGCGCGGGCACCTGGTCGCGAGCGACAGGCACGACGCATGGGACGCGCTGCCCGGCATCGTCGCCCCGACCCTCGTGCTGCACGGCACCGACGACCTGCTCAATCCCACCGCCAACGCACCGCTCCTGGCGGCCCGCATCCCGGACGCCCGGCTGGAGCTGATCCAGGGCGCCCGCCACGCCTACTTCGAGGAGTGCCGCGACCTCGCCGGCCCGCTCGTCCTCGAATTCCTCGACCAGAAAGTACCCCCCGGTGACCCGCATCGATGATCTGCCCGTCCGGGACGAGCTGCGCGGCCGGACACCCTACGGAGCTCCCGAACTGGACGCTCCGGTACGCCTGAACGTCAACGAGAACCCCTATCCGCTGCCGGAGCCGCTGGTGCGGGCGATGACGGAACGGGTGCGCGAGGTCGCGGGCGGCCTCAACCGCTATCCGGACCGGAACGCGCTCGAGCTGAGGGCCGGGCTGGCCGGGTACGTGACACGGGCCACGGGTCACCCCGTGGACGCCCGGCAGGTGTGGGCCGCCAACGGGTCCAACGAGGTGATCCAGCAGCTGCTCCAGGCGTTCGGCGGCCCGGGCCGCGGCGCCCTCGGCTTCGAGCCGTCGTACACCATGCACAGCTTGATCGCCCGCAACACCGGTACGACGTGGATCCCCTGCCTGCGGGACGAGGGCTTCGGCATCGATCTGCGCGCCGCCCGCCGCACTCTCGCCGAGCAACGCCCCCACCTCGTCCTCATCACCTCGCCGAACAATCCGACCGGTGCGGCCGTCCCCGCGGAGGCCGTGCTCGAGTTGTACGACACGGCACAGCAGGCCCGTCCGTGCATGGTCGTCGTGGACGAGGCGTACGGGGAGTTCTCCGACCGGCCGTCCCTGGTGCCCCTGGTCGAGGGACGTCCCCACCTCGTGGTCACCCGCACGATGTCCAAGGCCTTCGGCGCCGCGGGGCTGCGTGTGGGATACCTGGTCGCCGACCCCGCCGTGGTCGACGCGGTACAACTCGTGCGGCTGCCCTACCACTTGTCGTCCGTGACCCAGGCACTCGCCCTGGCCGCGCTCGAACACTCCGGCACGCTGTTGGCCTACGTGGAACAGCTCAAGGACGAACGTCGGCGCATGGTCGGCGAGTTGACGGCGATCGGCTACGACGTCGACGAATCCGACGCTCCGTTCGTGCAGTTCGGCCCCTTCGCCGACACCGGCCGGGCGTGGCAGGCCCTGCTCGACCACGGAGTCCTGGTCCGCGACAACGGTGTACCGCGTCGCTTGCGCGCCTCGGTGGGGACGCCGGCGGAGAACGACGCCTTCCTGCGGGCGGCCCGAGCGGTGCGGCAGGAAACGCCGGCAGGGGCGAGCACACCCCACTGAGACGACGCGCGGCGTCCGGACGCGTCAGGCGGTGTGCCCCTGAGGTCAGGGGCACACCGCCTGTGCGGATCACACGTCGAAGTACAGCTCGAACTCGTGCGGGTGCGGGCGCAGCTGGAGCGGGGCGATCTCGTTGGTGCGCTTGAAGTCGATCCACGTCTCGATCAGGTCGGGCGTGAAGACGTCACCGGCGAGCAGGAACTCGTGGTCGCGCTCCAGGGAGTCGAGGACGGCCGGGAGGGACGTCGGGACCTGGGCGACGTTGGCGTGCTCCTCGGGAGCCAGCTCGTAGAGGTCCTTGTCGATCGGCTCGGCCGGCTCGATCTTGTTCTTGATGCCGTCCAGGCCCGCGAGGAGCAGGGCGGAGAAGGCCAGGTACGGGTTGCCGGAGGAGTCGGGCGCGCGGAACTCGACGCGCTTGGCCTTCGGGTTCGAACCCGTGATCGGGATACGCATCGCGGCGGAGCGGTTGCGCTGCGAGTACACCAGGTTGATCGGCGCCTCGAAGCCCGGGACCAGACGGTGGTACGAGTTCACCGTCGGGTTGGTGAAGGCGAGCAGCGACGGGGCGTGCTTGAGGATGCCGCCGATGTAGTAGCGGGCGGTGTCCGAGAGGCCCGCGTAGCCGGCCTCGTCGTAGAACAGCGGGTCGCCGTTGGCCCACAGGGACTGGTGGACGTGCATGCCCGAGCCGTTGTCGCCGAAGATCGGCTTCGGCATGAAGGTCGCGGTCTTGCCGTTGCGCCAGGCCACGTTCTTCACGATGTACTTGAAGAGCTGCAGGTCGTCGGCGGCCGCGAGCAGCGTGTTGAACTTGTAGTTGATCTCCGCCTGGCCGGCGGTGCCCACCTCGTGGTGCTGGCGCTCGACCTTCAGGCCGTTCTTCTCCAGCTCCAGGGAGATCTCGGCGCGCAGGTCGGCGAAGTGGTCGACCGGCGGGACCGGGAAGTAGCCGCCCTTGTAGCGGACCTTGTAACCACGGTTGTCCTCCAGCGCGCCCGTGTTCCAGGCACCCGCCTCGGAGTCGATGTGGTAGAAGCTCTCGTTCGCCGAGGTGGCGAAACGGACGCTGTCGAAGACGTAGAACTCGGCCTCGGGGCCGAAGTACGCGGTGTCGGCGATACCGGTCGACGCCAGGTACGCCTCCGCCTTCTTCGCCACGTTGCGCGGGTCGCGGGAGTACTGCTCGCCCGTGATCGGGTCGTGGATGAAGAAGTTGATGTTGAGCGTCTTGTCCCGGCGGAAGGGGTCCACCCGAGCCGTCGACAGGTCGGCGCGCAGCGCCATGTCGGACTCGTGGATCGCCTGGAAACCGCGGATCGAGGATCCGTCGAAGGCGAGCTCGTCGTCCGGGTCGAACGCCTCGACGGGCACCGTGAAGTGCTGCATGACGCCCGGCAGGTCGCAGAACCGGACGTCGACGAACTTGACTTCCTCGTCCGCGATGAACTTCTTGGCCTCGTCGGCGTTCTGGAACATCCAGCTCCTCCTACTCCCGGCCGTTCCCGTGCCGGGGTGGTAGTTCGTTCGTGCGGCCAGTGCGGTGGCACACGTTGTCCTCGACCCTAGGGACGGGTGATTTCTCGGGCGTGACCCATTTGTTTCGCTGAAGTTAACCGGCCTCGGTTCCACCGTAGCCCGTGGCACCCCGCCGACCCAGGGGCCCGGCCGGGCCCAGTACCGTGGACGGGTGGACAACAGGCAAGCAATCGGATCGTGGCTCTCCGGACCCCGCGCGGCCATGGAGGACGCGGGTGCCGAGTTCGGGTACCGGGGCGAGCAGCTCGGTCTGCCGGAGCAGGGGCCGGGCTCCATCGCCCGCCCGGGGCGGCGGCTCGGGGCGCTGGTCGTGGACTGGGCGCTGTGCGTCTTGATCGCATACGGCCTGATCACGCGCGGCTACACCCCGGCGACCAGCAACTGGGCGCTGCTCATCTTCTTCGTCCTCGGGGTCCTCACGGTGGGCACGATCGGCTTCACGCCGGGTAAGCGGCTGTTCCGGCTGCGGGTGGTCGGCGTCGGGACGGGCCGGGTGCAGCCGCTGCGCGCCCTGGCCCGCACGGTGCTGCTGTGCCTCGCGATCCCGGCGCTGGTCTGGGACCGGGACGGCAGGGGGCTGCACGACCGGCTGGCGAGGACCGTCGAGGTCCGTACGTGAGGTAGCGGTTCGGCTGCGGGCCGGTGGGGAGCTGGTCGCGCAGTTCCTCCCCCAGCCTTCGGCCGGGGGTGCCCCCAGCGCCCCTGACGGGGCGCTGCGGCCGGGTCGGCCACATGGCTGCACAGCCGTGGGCAGGCGTGCCGCAGGGCGGCACGGGCGGGCGCGGCGGCAGCCGGCAAGCGCCGGTGAGCGCCGTCCCCACCCCCGCCCCACCCCGGCTCACCTCCTCCGCAGTACCCGCGCCAGTACCTCCCGCAGCTCTCCCTCCGGGTCGGGCACGGCGCCTTCCGAGCGCCAGGCCACGAAACCGTCAGGCCTGACCAGGACCGCGCCGTCCTCCGTCGTCCCGTGCGCCGCCGTCCAGCCGCCGTCGCCCTCCTCCGTGTCGTACACGAGATCGCCCGTCACCCCGATCCGGTACGTGTCCAGCCGCAGCCGTTCCGTGTCCGCGATCCGCCGGGCGGCCGCGTGCCAGGCGGCGCCGCCCGCCGAGCCCGCGTCGCTCAGCAGCACCATGGACCGCTCGTACAGGTCGAGCGTGGACACCCGCTCCCCCTCCCGGCGCAGCCACAGGTGCGGGGCCCGGCTGCCCGGCTGGCCGGTGAGGTTCATCCCATTGGGTACCAGCGGCTGGTCAGGGTCGGCGCCGAGGACCGCGCCCTTCGGGTAGCGGTAGCCGAGGACGATGTTGAGGATGCCGCCGCGCCGGTCGGCGCCGACGCCGGGGGCGGGCGCGAAGCCGGGGTGGCTGTGCTCCACGGAGCGGGCGGAGGCGCGGGCGCTGGTGGCGAGGGCGACCGGGCGGCGCTCGGCGTCGTAGGACTCGAGGAGCCCGGGACCGGCCCAGCCGTCGAGGACCGCCGCCAGCTTCCAGGCGAGGTTGTGGGCGTCCTGGATGCCGGTGTTGGAGCCGAAGGCCCCCGTCGGAGACATCTCGTGCGCGGAGTCGCCGGCCAGGAAGACCCGCCGGTCGGCATAGCGTTCCGCGACCCGTTCGGCCGCCCGCCAGGAGGCCCGGCCGGTGACCTCCACGTCGAGATCGGGGACGCCGACGGCACGGCGGATGTGCCGGGTGAGCCGCTCTTCCGTGAACTCGTCGAGGGTCTCGCCGCGTTCGGGGTGCCAGGGCGCGTGGAAGACCCAGCGCTCCTTGTTGTCGACGGGGAGCAGGGCGCCGTCGGCCTCCGGGTCGGTGAGGTAGCAGCAGATGAAGCGGCGGTCCCCGACCGTGTGCTGGAGCAGCTTGGAGCGGAAGGTGATGCTGACGTTCGCGAACAGGTCGCCGGGGCCCGTCTGGCCGATGCCGAGCCGGCCGCGGACCGGGGAGCGCGGGCCGTCGGCCGCCACCAGGTAGTCCGCCCGGACGGTGTACATCCGGTCGGAGTCACGGTCGCGGACGTACGCCGTCACTCCTTCGGGGTCCTGTTCGAAGGACTCCATCTCGTGGAAGTAGCGCAGCTCGCCGGTGAGTGACTCGGCCGCCCGGCGGAGCACCGGTTCGAGGTCGTTCTGGCTGCACAGGCACCAACCCGTAGGGCTGAACCTGGCGAGTCCACCGCCCGGGTCGATCTCCTTGAACAGCCAGTCGCCGGCGTCGCCGACCAGCGTCGGGGTCTGCAGGATGCCGTGGTTGTCGGCGAGGAGGGAGGCCGCGGCCTTGATGTCCGGCTCGATGCCCGCTCTCCGGAACAGCTCCATCGTCCGCACGTTGTTGCCCCGCCCGCGTGGGTGGATCGAGGTACCGGAGTGTCTCTCGACGAGCATGTGGCGGACGCCCAGTCGGCCCAGGAAGAGGGACATGGACAGGCCCACGAGGGAGCCGCCCACCACGAGGACGGGGACCTGGTGATCGGTTTTCTGGTGCATCGGGCACTCCAGAGGCGGGTGTTGGTGCGGCAGGTGCGTGTCGCAACGTCCATGCCCCGTCCGGGCCCCCTCGGGAGGGGTTCCGCGGACTCAATCACCCACCTGGTTCACGCGAGTCGCGCGCTTCGGAGGACCGGCACAGGATCAAGAAGCGCTGACGCCGCGTCATCGGCGAAGGCGCAGGCCGCTGCCCCAGCGAAGGAGATGTGCGAAGCATGACGACGATCTCGGAAAAGGTTTCGGCAAAGCCGACCCGAACGACCCGCCCGGTCTCGACACGGGTCTCCCAGTCCGTCTTCGACGGCTCCCGGCTCCGGGTCGTCCTGCTGGTGGACGTCTACGACGGCGCACAGCAGCAGTTCCTGGAGGCCTACGAGCAGCTGTGCAGCCAGGTCGCCCAGGTGCCGGGCCACGTCAGCGACCAGCTCTGCCAGTCGATCGAGAACCCCTCCCAGTGGCTGATCACCAGCGAGTGGGAGAGCGCCCCGCCGTTCCTCGCCTGGGTGAACAGCGAGGAGCACGTGGAGATGGTGAAGCCACTGCACAACTGCGTCCGCGACACCCGCTCGCTCCGCTTCCACGTCGTACGGGAGACCGGCGGCCCGTCGGCGGACGCCGTCCGTGTCCTGCAGGCCCAGCCGCGGATGGGCGACGGCGTGATCCGCCACGCGCTCACCTTCACGGTCACCCCCGGCAGTGAGGCCAAGGTCGCGAAGATCCTCGCGGACTACGCCTCGCCCGAGGCGAAGGTCGACGACTCCACCCGGCTCTGCCGCACCTCCCTGTTCATGCACGGCAACCGGGTCGTGCGGGCCATCGAGGTGCGCGGCGACCTGATGGCCGCCCTGCGCCACGTCGCCCGGCAGCCCGAGGTCCGGGCCGTCGAGGAGGCCATCAACCCCTACCTGGAGCAGGAGCGCGACCTCAACGACCAGGAGTCCGCGCGGGTGTTCTTCACCCGGGCCGCGCTGCCGGCCGTCCACCACGTCGCCGCCGAGGAACTGGCCGAGGGCGAGCGGCACGCGCTGTACTACCCGGCACGCCCGGGCTGCGGGATGCGGCTCGCGGAGCTGCTCGCGCAGCAGGACGAGGCCGCGGCCGAGGACCCGGCGAGCCCGGTGCTGCACAGCACGGTCTTCCAGCGCGACGACGTGGTCGTCCGCCTGCTCGAGCAGCGGCCCGGCACACCCGTGGACGTCACCCCGGCCCACGCGCTGACCGCCCTGCTGGACGGCGACGCGGTGCGCATGAAGCTCCTCACCGACCGCCGCTCCCCGGACGCCTGACGCCTGACCCTTCCCTGTTGCATCACCCCCACGGAGGAACGCAGACATGCAGCCCATTCCCAAGATCGTGGACCTCGGCGAGATCGAGCCAAACACCCGGCGCGGCGGCGATCTGCGCGCCATGCTCACCCCGGCCACGGTGGGTTCCACCAGCGGTTTCATGGGTGTGGCCATCGTGCAGCCGGGCGACCGCATCGCCGAGCACTACCACCCGTACTCCGAGGAGTTCGTGTACGTCGTCTGCGGCGAGATGGAGGTCGACCTGGACGGCGAAGCGCACCCGCTGCGGCCCGAGCAGGGGCTGATGATCCCCATCAACATGAAGCACCGCTTCCGCAACGTGGGGGACGTCGAGGCCCGGATCGTCTTCCACCTCGGCCCGCTGGCCCCGCGCCCGGCCCTGGGCCACGTCGACACCGAGGAGACGGAAGCCGTCGCCGTGGGGCAGGTCCGGTCGTGACCCGGCGCGTGGCGGTTACGGGCATAGGCATCGTCGCTCCGGGGGGTGTGGGCGTACCGGCGTTCTGGGATCTGCTCGCCTCGGGCCGGACCGCGACGCGCGGCATCACCTTCTTCGACCCCTCGGGCCTCAGGTCGCGGATCGCCGCCGAGTGCGACTTCGACCCGGCGGCACACGGCCTGGACGCCGGGGAGATCGAGCGGGCGGACCGGTACATACAGTTCGCCCTGGTCGCCGGCGACGAGGCGGTCCGGGACTCGGGTCTCGACCTCGGCCGGGAAGACCCCTGGCGGATCGGGGTCTCCCTGGGGACGGCGGTCGGTGGCACCACCCGGCTGGAGCACGACTACGTCCTGGTGAGCGGCGCGGGCCAGCGCTGGGACGTGGATCACCGGCAGGCGCAGCCCCAGCTGCACCGGGCGTTCTCCCCGAGCACGCTGGCCTCCGCGGTGGCGGAACGATTCGGCGCCCAGGGTCCGGTGCAGACCGTGTCCACCGGCTGCACCTCGGGCCTGGACGCCGTCGGCTACGCCTTCCACACCGTCCAGGAGGGCCGCGCCGACATCTGCATCGCCGGTGCCTCGGACTCCCCGATCTCACCCATCACCATGGCCTGCTTCGACGCGATCAAGGCCACCTCCCCGAACAACGACGACCCCGAGCACGCCTCCCGCCCGTTCGACAACCGCCGTGACGGGTTCGTCATGGGCGAGGGCGGCGCGGTGCTCGTCCTGGAGGAGCTGGAGCACGCCAAGGCCCGCGGCGCGCACATCTACTGCCAGCTCGACGGCTACGCCACCTTCGGCAACGCCTACCACATGACCGGTCTCACCAGCGAGGGCCTGGAGATGGCACGCGCCATCGAGACCGCCCTGGACCACGCCCGCCTCGACCCCACCGCCATCGACTACGTCAACGCGCACGGCTCCGGCACCCGGCAGAACGACCGCCACGAGACCGCCGCCGTGAAGAAGGCGCTCGGGCAGCACGCGTACAGCACGCCCATGAGCTCCATCAAGTCCATGGTGGGCCACTCGCTCGGCGCGATCGGCGCCATCGAGGTCGTCGCCTGCGTGCTCGCCCTGGCCCACCAGGTCGTCCCGCCCACCGCCAACTACGAGACCCCCGACCCCGAGTGCGACCTCGACTACGTACCGCGCGTCGCCCGCGAACGGCGCCTGAACGGCGTCCTGTCCGTGGGCAGCGGGTTCGGCGGCTTCCAGTCCGCGGTGATCCTGACCCGGCAGAGAGGACGGACACGATGAGCGAACCCCGGTCTCGACGGGCGGCCGTCACCGGCATCGGTGTCGTCGCGCCCAACGGAACCAGCACCGAGACCTTCTGGAAGTCGGTCCAGGAGGGACGCAACGTCCTCGACAAGGTGACCCGCGACGGCTGCGAGCACCTGCCCATGAAGGTGGCCGGGGAAGTCCGCGACTTCGACCCGGCGGCCGCCGTCGAGGAACGCCTCATCGTCCAGACCGACCGCTTCACGCACTTCGCGATGGCCGCGGCCGACCTGGCACTCGAGGACGCCCGGCTCGGCCGCGCCGACACCGAAGAATCGCCGTTCGACATCGGCGTGGTCACCGCGGCCGGCTCCGGCGGCGGCGAGTTCGGCCAGCGCGAGCTCCAGCAGCTCTGGGGCAAGGGCAGCCGGTTCGTCGGCCCCTACCAGTCCATCGCCTGGTTCTACGCGGCCAGCACCGGCCAGATCTCCATCCGGCGCGGCTTCAAGGGCCCCTGCTCGGTGGTCGCCGCCGACGAGGCCGGCGGCCTGGACGCCCTCGCCCACGCGGCCCGCGCGGTCCGCCGCGGCACGGACGTCATCGTGGCCGGCTCCACCGAGGCGCCGATAGCTCCCTACTCGGTGGTCTGCCAGCTCGGCTACGAGGAACTCAGCCGGGAGACCGACCCCACCCGCGCCTACCGCCCGTTCACCGAGCAGGCCTGCGGGTTCGTGCCGGCCGAGGGCGGCGCCATGCTCGTCGTGGAGGACACCGGCTCGGCCCGCCGGCGCGGACTGCCGGTCCGGGCCACCCTCGACGGCCACGCGTCGACCTTCACCGGCGCCTCCCGCTGGGCCGAGTCCCGGGCCGGGCTCGCCCAGGCCATCCGCGGGGCGCTCGCCGAGGCCGGCTGCGCTCCCGAGGAGGTCGACGTGGTCTTCGCCGACGCCCTGGGCGTCCCGGAGGCCGACCGGGCGGAGGCGCTGGCCATCACCGACGCGCTCGGCGCGCACGGCAGGCGGGTGCCGGTCACCGCGCCCAAGACCGGGATCGGCCGGGGCTACTGCGCGGCCCCGGTCCTGGACACCGCCGCCGCGGTGCTCGCCATGGAACACGGTCTGATCCCGCCGACCCCGGGTGTCCACGACATCTGCCACGACCTCGACCTCGTGACCGGCAGCGCGCGTGCCGCGCGGCCACGCACGGCACTGGTGCTCAGCCGGGGCCTCATGGGGTCGAACTCGGCGCTCGTGCTGCGCCACGGCGCGGCCGAGTGAGTCGAACACACCAGCTGCCCAGCAGCGAAGCAGAAGGAGTTGCTATGAGCATCACCGTGGACGAACTGTCCGAACTCATGAAGAAGGCCGCCGGCGTCACCGTCTCCCCGGCCGATCTCCAGGACCGGGCCGACAGCGGCTTCGACGTCCTCGGCGTCGACTCGCTGGGCCTGCTCGGCATCGTCGGCGAGCTGGAGAACCGGCACGGCGTGCCCATGCCGGTGGACGCCGAGCGGTGCAAGACGCCGCGCCAGTTCCTCGACCTCGTCAACAGCGCCATGCCCGCGGGAGCCTGACATGACCGGACACACCCAGAACGAGATCACCATCGCCGCGCCCGTCGACCTGGTCTGGGACATGACCAACGACGTGGCCAACTGGCCCCAGCTGTTCAGCGAGTACGCCAGCGCCGAGATCCTCGAGGACGACGGGAAGAAGGTCACCTTCCGGCTGACCATGCACCCCGACGAGAACGGCAAGGTGTGGAGCTGGGTCTCCGAGCGCTCGGCGGACCGCCGCAACCTCCGCGTCAAGGCCCGCCGGGTCGAGACCGGCCCGTTCGCGCACATGGACATCCTCTGGCAGTACGAGGAGGTGCCCGCCGGTACCCGGATGGTCTGGACCCAGGACTTCGCGATGAAGCCGGACGCCCCCGTCGACGACGACTGGATGACCGACAACATCAACAAGAACTCCAAGATCCAGATGGCCCTGATCCGGGACAAGATCGAGAAGGCCGCCACCGGCCGGCGCCCCGACCCGGCCCTCGCCGACTGAGCCGGCCGCCAGGAAGACAGGAACGGAGAGACACGTGCACCAGGCCCTGATCGTCGCCCGTATGGCACCGGGCTCCGCGCCCGACATCGCGAAGGTGTTCGCGGAGTCCGACCGGGGGGAGCTGCCGCACCTCGTCGGGGTCACCCGGCGCAGCCTCTTCCAGTTCGGCGATGTGTACATGCACCTCGTCGAGTCCGAGCGCGAGCCGGGACCGGCCATCGCGAAGGTCACCTCGCACCCCGAGTTCAGGGACATCAGCGAGCGTCTCACGGCGTACGTCAGCGCGTACGACCCGGAGACCTGGCGTTCCCCGAAGGACGCGATGGCCCAGCGCTTCTACCTCTGGGAGCGCGACGGCGGCGCATGACCCCGCGTGCCGCCGTACGCCAACGGTGCCGGACCCGCACACGACGCGGGCCCGGCACCGGCGCGTTCAGGGCGGCCCGGCTCAGGCGGGCACCGTGCAGTCGAAGGCGTGCAGGTACGGGTTGACCGGCCGGATGTCGTTGACGCTCAGGCCCGCGTCGCCCAGCCGGCGCACCATGGAGTCGGTGGTGTGCTTGGCCCCGCCGACGTTCAGGAGCAGCAGCAGGTCCATCGCGGTGCTGAACCGCATCGACGGGGTGTCGTCGACCAGGTTCTCGATCACCACGACCCGGGCCCCGGGCCCGCCCGCCGCGACCACGTTGGCGAGCAGCCGCGCGGTGGACTCGTCGTCCCACTCCAGGATGTTCTTGATGATGTAGACGTCCGCGTCGACCGGCACGGCCTCCCGGATGTCACCGGGCACCACCCGCGCCCGGTCCGCGAGGTCACCGCCCTCGCGCAGCCGGGGCAGCGCCTTCTCCACCACCTTGGGCAGGTCCAGCAGATAGCCCTTCATGGCCGGGTACTTGTCCAGCAGGCTGGCCACCACGTGCCCCTGCCCGCCGCCGAGGTCCGCGACCGAGCGGCTGCCGGAGAGGTCGAGCAGGGCGGCGACCTCGCGGGCCGACTGCTCGCTGGAGGTGGTCATCGCCCGGTTGAAGACGTCCGCCGACTCCGGCGCGTCCTCGTTCAGGTAGACGAAGAACTCCTTGCCGTAGAGGTCCTCGACGACGTTGCGGCCGGTGCGCACCGCCTCGTCGAGCTTCGGCCAGGCGTCCCAGGTCCACGGCTCGGTGCACCACATGGCGATGTAGCGCAGGCTGTGCGGGTCGTCCTCGCGCAGCAGCCGGGAGGTATCGGTGTGGGCGAACGTCCCGTCCGGCCGCTCGGCGAAGACGCCGTAGCAGGACAGGGCGCGCAGCAGCCGGCGCAGCGGCTTCGGGTCCGTCTTCACCGCGGAGGCCAGGCTCTCCACGGTCATGGGGGCGTCCCCGAGCGCGTCGGCGACGCGCAGCCGGGCGGCCGCGCGGACGGCGGCGGCACAGGCCGCCCCGAACACGAGCTCGCGCAGCCGCATCGACGGCGGCGGAGCGTCCTCCGCCGGCCCCTTGGCCGGCGTCGAGAGGTCGCGTGCTGGTGCGGTCATGTGCCGCCTTCCTTCCGTGTGGGGGGTGTCGTACGGCCGTCAGGTCAGCACAGACCCGCGGGCTTGGACTTCTTGCAGGAGTTGTCCTTGAAGGCGTTGCCGTGCTTGCTCGCCTCCTGGTTGACCAGGTCGGCGGGGGCGTTGCCGGACAGCTTGTTGCGGGTGATCTGGTTCTTGTCGCTGGTGACACCCACGAAGCTCTTGAAGACCACGACACCGCCCGACAGCGGCGACTTGCCGGAGTTGCCGGTGACGGTGTTCCCGGTCACCAGGGTGCTCTCGGTGCCGGTCAGGACGATGCCGGAGCCCTGCAGGAAGGACAGCCGGGCGGTCTTCTTGCAGTACTTGTTGTTCTTCACGACCTGGTTGTCGGCGACGGTCAGCTTCCCGGCCTTCGGCTTGTTCTCGTCGCCGACGACGAACACGCCCGCGCAGTTCCCGGTGACCGAGTTGTCGGAGACCGTGAGGTTGCGCAGCCGCCGGACGGTGACGCCGATCCGGTTCTTCTCCAGGATGTTGTGCTCGACGACGGTGCCGAACGTGTCGGCGGCGCCCTTCTCCGCGGTGACGGAGTTGGCCAGGAAGATGCCGGCGTCGCCGTTGTCCCGGGCGATGTTGTTCTGGTACATGCTGTGGACCGCGCGCTCCTCGGCGAGGCCCCACTGCCCGTTCTTCACGGCGGCCACGCCGTGCACGTGCAGGTTGGACGTGCCCACGGCCATGACGCCGGTCCGGGAGAACCCGGTGACGGTCATGTGGGCGATCGTCACGTCCTCGACGGGCTGGTTCTTGGCGCCGACCACGCAGATGCCGTTGCCCATCTCGGCGCAGGACTTCACGGCGGTCTTCTTAGTGCCGTTCATGGCCTTCATGGCTTTCTTGGACTTCTTGACCGGCTCGAGCACGGTGTCCGGGCCCATGCCGCGCAGGGTGAGGCCGGGCGTGGTCACCTTGACGCTCTCGTGGTAGGTGCCGGCCAGCACCAGGACAGTGTCGCCGGGCGCGGCGGCGTCGACCGCCTTCTGGATGGACTGGCCCGGGTGCACGGTCAGAACGCCGTGCGAGGAGGTCGCCGGAGCGGCACCGAGGAGGGAGCCGCACAGGGCGGCGCTGCACGCGAGGTATGCAATATGGCGTTTTGTCACACCTGGCAGGTTAGGAGCAGATGACCCGATAAACGGCTGGTTGCTCCGTTCGGCGGCGAGTCGCCCTTTCAAGGGCGCGAGGAACTGCGCGAGCAACGACAAAGGCGCGGCAGTCGCACACGCAACCACCGCGCCCCGAGCTCGTGGGCGAGCTCTACCGCCCCCGAGGACCACCCTTCGGCATCCGCATCCCCCTGGGCATCGGGCCCTTCGGCAACGGCATGTTGGACATCAGGTCGCCCATCGCCCGCAGCCGGTCGTTCGTGGTCGTCACCTGGGGCCCCGTCAGCACGCGAGGGAACTTCAGCATCGTGGTCCGCAGCTTCTTCAGCGGGACCTGGCCCTCACCCGTGCCCACGATCACGTCGTGCACCGGCACGTCGGCCACGATCCGGGCCATCTTCTTCTTCTCGGCGGCCAGCAGGGTCTTCACCCGGTTCGGGTTGCCCTCGGCGACCAGGACGATGCCGGCCTTGCCGACCGCCCGGTGCACCACGTCCTGGCTGCGGTTCATCGCCACCGCCGGCGTCGTCGTCCAGCCTCGCCCGATGTTGTCCAGCACCGCGGCCGCGGCGCCCGGCTGGCCCTCCATCTGGCCGAAGGCCGCCCGCTCGGCCCGGCGGCCGAAGACGATCGCCGCCGCGAGGAACGCGAGCAGCAGGCCCAGGATGCCCAGATAGACCGGGTGGCCGATCAGGAAGCCGATCACGAGGAAGACGGCAAGGGTGCCGAGACCGACACCCGCAAGTACAAGACCGATCATCTTGTCGGCCTTGCGCGTCATCTTGTACGTCAGGACGATCTGCTTCAGCCGTCCCGCATTCGCAGCGTCCGCTGCGGGTTCCTTCCTCGCCATGCCCCGAAGTCTACGTGGCCCCGGGAGTGCCTACGACGGCAGTGTCCCGACAAGGCCACGGAAGGGGCGTCAGGAGCGGCCGGCGGCCTGCTCGAGGAAGCGCTGGGCCTCGACCCGGTCCTTGGCGCGACGGCGGTCCTCCAGCACGGAGGTCCAGGCGTTCTGGCGCGCGGTGCGCTGGCCGCCGCTCATGAGCAGCGACTCGACGGCGCGCAGCGCGTCGGTGAAGGACGGGATCGCGGTGGCGCGAACGGGCGGCGCGGCCTGCATGGTGGAGGTCCCCCCTCGAGGTGGGTGTACGTGCTGTGATACCAGGGTCACTGTTCGGTGTTACCAGGGCGTGACCGACCGGTCAAACGCCAATGAAACCTTGATACGCAGGCCCGGAACGCTGACGCGGCCCTGACGTGCGCCCTCATCAGCGAGGACGGTCAGGACCGCGTCCATTCGGTCACTACTGGTCAGTAATAGTTTGTGCGTGAATTCACACGCTCGGCGGCGGGCCCGGTCCGGGCCCGCCGTCAGACCGCCTGGGCGGCGACGAACGCGCCACGCTTCTCGACGGCCATCTGGTACAGGCGGCCGGCGCGGTACGAGGACCGCACCAGCGGGCCGGACATGACACCGGAGAAGCCGATCTGCTCGGCCTCCTCCTTCAGCTCCACGAACTCCTGCGGCTTGACCCAGCGCTCCACGGGGTGGTGCCGCACGCTCGGGCGCAGGTACTGCGTGATGGTGACCAGTTCGCAGCCGGCCTCGTGCAGCTGGCGCAGCGCCTCGGAGACCTCCTCGCGGGTCTCGCCCATGCCGAGGATGAGGTTGGACTTGGTGACCAGGCCGAAGTCACGGGCCTCGGTGATGACCTTCAGCGAGCGCTCGTAGCGGAAGCCGGGGCGGATCCGCTTGAAGATCCGGGGCACCGTCTCGACGTTGTGCGCGAAGACCTCGGGGCGGGACGAGAAGACCTCGGCGAGCTGCTCCGGGACCGCGTTGAAGTCGGGGGCGAGCAGCTCGACCTTGGTGCGGCCGGCCTCGCGCCCCGCCGTCTGCGCGTGGATCTGGCGGACCGTCTCCGCGTACAGCCAGGCACCGCCGTCCGCCAGGTCGTCGCGGGCGACGCCGGTGATGGTGGCGTAGTTCAGGTCCATGGTGACCACGGACTCGCCCACCCGGCGCGGCTCGTCGCGGTCCAGTGCCTCGGGCTTGCCGGTGTCGATCTGGCAGAAGTCGCAACGCCGGGTGCACTGGTCGCCGCCGATGAGGAAGGTCGCCTCGCGGTCCTCCCAGCACTCGTAGATGTTCGGGCAGCCGGCTTCCTGGCAGACCGTGTGCAGGCCCTCGCTCTTCACGAGGTTCTGCATCTTGGTGTACTCGGGGCCCATTTTCGCCCGGGTCTTGATCCACTCGGGCTTGCGCTCGATGGGGGTCTCGGCGTTGCGGACCTCCAGGCGCAGCATCTTGCGTCCGTCGGGTGAGACTGCGGACACGACCGGCTCCCTAGCGATTGATTCTTCGGCGACCTTCAGGGTACGCCCGTTGATTTGAATGCCCGGTGGCGGTTCCGGCCTCTCCGGAGGCTGCCGCTCCCAGGCCCCCGCCGCAGGCCTCCGGCCTCGTCCTCGAACGCCGGACGGGCTGTTGTGGGTTGCCCTTCGTTGCCAAGTGCCGGGCGGGCTGATTTATGCCGCCGGCGTCCTCTCGATCACCCTCGGCTTCAGATCCGCGTTCTCCAGGACGTCCTTCAGGTGCCGCTCCACCACCGGCAGCACCTCCTCGATGGTCACGTCCCGGCCGAGTTCGGCCGCGAGGGAGGCGACGCCCGCGTCCCGGATCCCGCACGGGATGATCCGGTCGAACCACTTGTTGTCCGGGTTCACGTTGAGGGCGAAGCCGTGCATGGTCACGCCCTTGGCGACGCGGATGCCGATCGCGGCGATCTTGCGGTCCTCGCGGCGCTGGCCGGCGTTGGAGGGGGCGTACTCCGGACCGTTGAGGCGGGGGTCGAACTCGTCGTCCGCCAGCCGGGGGTCGAAGTCCAGGGAGAGGCCGCCGAGGGCCTGCGGGCGCTGCTCGACCGGGTCGCCGAGCACCCACACGCCGCTGCGCCCCTCGACCCGGGTGGTCTCCAGGCCGAACTCCGCGCAGACGCGGATCAGGGCCTCCTCCAGGCGCCGTACGTGCGCGACCACGTCGACCGGGCGCGGGAGCTTCTGGATCGGGTAGCCCACCAGCTGGCCGGGGCCGTGCCAGGTGATCTTGCCGCCGCGGTCCACGTCGATGACGGGGGTGCCGTCGAGCGGTCGCTCGTTGTCCGCGGTGCGGCGGCCCGCCGTGTAGACCGGGGGGTGTTCCAGCAGCAGGACCGTGTCGGGCACCTCGTCGGCGAACCGCGCCGCGTGCACGCGGCGCTGCTCGTCCCAGGCCTCCTGGTACTCGACGGCGTCCGCGCCGAACCCCATGCGGACGAACCGCAACTCACTCACGGCAAGCGCCTCCCTCGGCGATAAGGCGATCAGTGCGTCAGGCGCGTAACGCGCCCAAGCCACTGTACGTCCGCCCGTCGCGCGTCAGCCCTGGGGCTAATTCTCACACGATCGGATGAATGAGTGGCGAGATGTGCGATCGACTCCTCACTCTCCGCTACATTCGCGCCGTCCATGAGCGCCAAAAGGGCTGCTCACCGGCAATCCGGGCACAAGCGACCGAGCTGAGCCAGAAGGCAGGAGACCGCACCCCAGATGACGGACCGACCCGCGCAGCGCACCCCCAACCGCCAGCTCGCCGCGCTCATCGCAGAAGCGGGGTTCTCCAACGCGGGTCTGGCCCGGCGCGTCGACCAACTCGGACTCGAACACGGGCTGGATCTCAGATACGACAAGACATCGGTCACCCGGTGGCTGCGCGGCCAGCAGCCCCGGGGCACCACCCCGGCCCTGATCGCCGAGGTCTTCACCCGGCGCCTCGGCCGCCGGCTCACCGCCCAGGACCTGGGCCTCGACGCCTGCGCGCCGGTGTACGCCGGGCTGGAGTTCGCGGCCACCCCCGAAGAGGCCGTCGACATCGTCAGCGGGCTGTGGCGCAAGGACTCCGGCAGCCACGCCGAGCTCCGCAAGATCGCCTTCACCCCGGCCGGGCTGGTCGTCCCCAGCCGGGACTGGCTGATCGGCCGCGCCGACGACAAGGTGGCCCGCGGCGAGCCGGCGGCACCGGCGGGCACCCCCCGGGTGCCGGCGCAGACCCGGCCCGCCCCGCCCAAGCCGGTGCCGCTCGCACCGGTGCGGCCGCGCGGGCAGGCCGAGCGCGGGCCCGGCCAGAAGGTGACCGGCGGCGACATCGCCGCGCTCCGCTCGGTCGGCGAGCTCTTCCGCTCCCTCGACGACCAGTACGGCGGCGGCCACGCCCGGCAGGCGCTCGTCCGGTACCTGGAGCACGAGTGCGAGCCGATGCTGCGCGGCACGTACGGCGAGCAGACCGGCCGCAGGCTGTTCGGCGCGGCGGCCGACCTGACCCGGCTCGCGGGCTGGACGTCGTACGACATCGCCGCGCACGGGCTCGCCCAGCGCTACTTCGTCCAGTCGCTGCGGCTCGCCCAGGCGGCGGGGGACCGGTCCTACGGCTCCTACGTCCTCGTCACCATGAGCCGCCAGGCGGTCTACCTCGGCCACGGCCGGGAGGCGGTGCAGCTCGCGCGCGTGGCGCAGCAGGGGGTGGGCACGAACGCCCCGCCGGTCGTGCAGGCCCTGCTGCACGCGGCCGAGGCCCGTGCGCACGGGGTGCTCGGAGAGGTGCGCGCCTGCACGGGCGCGCTCGTCCGCGCCGAACGCGCCCTGGACACGGCCCGTCCCGGCGACGAAGTCCCCTACTGGGCCCGCTTCTTCGACGAGGCCCAGCTCGCCGACGAGTTCGGCCACTGCCACCGGGACCTCCAGCAGTTCCGCGCGTCCGCGCAGCACGCCGAGCGCTCGCTGCAGCTCCGCGCGCCCTTGTACGCCCGCAGCCGGCTCTTCTGCCGTGTCGTCCTCGCCACGGCCCGCCTGGGCCTCGGCGAACTCGACCAGGCGTGCGCGCTGGGCGTCGAGGCGGCGGGCGCGGCGGCGGAGATGCGCTCGGTTCGCGCGATCGAGTACGTCAAGGACTTCGAACGCCGCCTCGAGCCGTACAAGGACGCGGCGCCGGTGAAGGGGTACCGGGAGAAGGTCGCCGCAATGAGCTGACGCCCCACGGGTCCGCTGCGCGCGTCTGCGGCCGACGTAATGCCGTCCGCGGCCATGGCCGACCTGTTGGTGCCCTGGGCCGCTGCCCGCGGCGCGCTGCGCCGGGCGAGCCGAATTCCCACTCGGCTCGCCTCTCCGCTGCTCCAGCTCTGCGACTCAGGTGCCTCAGCCGCTCACCTTCCGTCCGCCGCAACGCTGATTAGCCCCGACGGCGCTGCCGAGCCAGCCGGTGCCGCTCGCCGTTGCGGGTTGCGGTGGTCGGTTTGGTGCGGTGTCGTCGTGGCTGGTCGCGCAGTTCCTCGCGCCCCTGGTGGGGCGCTATGGGGGCTGCCCTCTCTTTTGCGCCGCAACGCTGATCAGCCCCGACGGCGCTGTCCGGCGCTGCCGAGCCGGCCGATGCCGCTCGCCGTTGTGGGGTGTGGTTGTCGGTTTGGTGCGGTGTCGTCGGGGTTGGTCGCGTAGTTCCTCGCGCTCCTGAGGGGCGCGTTATGCGGCTCGGCGTTGTAGAGGTTCTGCGTTGTTCAAGGAGCCTGAGGTGCCCAGGTCCGTGAGGATGGCTGCCGTTGCCCGGTGGGCCGAGTGGAGGGCTCCCTGGACTGTGCTGGTGTCGCGGTGGTCGCCGCAGACGTAGAGGCCGGCGAGGAGGCGGACGGGGCGGCGCAGGTCGTGCGGGGGGCGCATGGCGGGGATGGCCTCGGGGGTGTGGTGGACGGCGAGGGTCTCCCAGCGGCGCGTGGACGTGCCGTAGAGGCGGGTGAGGTGCATGCGGACCGCGGTGTCGATGTCCGCGGGGGGTGTGCCGAGGACGGTCGAGGAGATCAGGGCGCGGCCCTGGGGGGCGCGGGTCGGGTCGATGTTGCTGACCACGGAGGTGTGGGAGACGGGGCCGCCCCGGTCGGCGTCCAGGAGGAGGGACGTGCCGGTGGTGAGGGTCACCGGTTCGTCCGTGGTGTGGTGGACCACCGTCACCTGGTGGAAGTCCGGGACGCGCAGGCCCGGGAGGAGCTCGGCGGCGGCTCGGGCGTCGGTCGCCAGGAGGACCGCACGGCAGCGGATCTCGCCGTGGTCGGCCGTTTTCACCGAGGTCGTCGAGACCGAGGTGACCCGCACGCCGGTATGGACCGTGCCGGGCGGGAGGCCGCGGGCCAGGAGGTCCGGGAGGACCTCGGCGCCGCCCTCCGGCAGGCACAGCCGCCCGCTCGCGAAGGAGCGCAGCGCGAGGTCCGCGCACCGGCTGGACGTCGTCAGCTCGGGGTCGCAGAGGAGGGCCGCGAGCAGCGGCCGCAGGAAGCCGTCGATCGTGCGGGCGGGCACCCCGCGCTCCGCGAGGGCGTGCGCCGCGGGGAGCTCGGGGCGGGCGAGGATGCGCTCGACGGGCGTGGTGGCGATGCGGCCCAGTGCCGCGACCAGGCGGGCCTGGTCGACGGCGCCGCCCATCGGCGCGGTCGAGCGCGGCGGCGCCACCGGCGAGCCGCCCCTGGGGGCGCTTGCCAGGGCGCGCACGGCATACAGTGCGCCCCTCGCGCTCCCGCCGCCCGCCGGAGCGCCGGCCCGGTGCCTGCGCCCGTCGCGATGCAGCAGCACGCCGGGCGCGTACCGGCGCAGAACCAGGGTGTCCAGTCCCGGGGCGAGGCGCAGCTCCGGATAGGACGTGGACAGGAGCTGCCCGATCCGGTCGAGCCGGAAGCCGTCCACCTTCTCGGTCGACATGCGCCCGCCGACGTAAGGGGCGGCCTCCAGGACCGCGGTCGTTACTCCTGCGCTGTTCAGCCGATGAGCCGCGGAGAGTCCGGCGATACCGGCCCCCACGACGACGACGTCCGCCTGGTACGCGGGCTCATGCACGAGGCCCCTCCTCGATTGCGCGTCCGGTGGAGACGTGATGCCCCCAACAAGCTCCGGGGATACCCGAGTTCGGGTCGAGGTTAGGGCCCTGACCGGTCAAGGACAGTCGCGCATGAACAGGGCACGGTCGCACGCCGGTCGCATACGGTCACAGGGGCCGTCAGGCCGCCCGGATCGCGTCCTCGATGCCCGGGAACGCGAAGGTGAACCCCGACTCCAGGAGCCGCTTCGGCACCACCCGTTGACTGCCGAGCACGTCCCCGGCCATCTCGCCGAGCGCCGCGCGCAGCACCGGGGAGGGCACCGGGAAGAGGGCCGGACGGCGCAGCACCCGGGCCATCGCCGCCGTGATCTCACCGTTCGTCAGGGGGTGGGGTGCGGTGAGGTTGAACGGCCCCGACAGACCCTCAGTCTCCATCAGGAACCGGATCGCGGCCACCTCGTCGTGCAGCGCGATGAACGACCAGTACTGCCTGCCGTCGCCCAGCCGGCCGCCGAGCCCCGCCTTGAAGAGCGGGAACAGCCGGCCCCAGGCCCCGCCGCCGCGGGCCACCACCAGTCCCGTGCGCGTGAACACCGTCCTCACACCCGCCTCCTGCGCCGGGGCCGCAGCCTCCTCCCACTCCACGCACAGCGACGGCAGGAACCCGTCCCCGGGCGGCGCGTCCTCGTCCACGACCCGGTCGCCGGTGTCGCCGTAGAAGCCCATCGCGCTGCCGCTCACGAACACCCGCGGCGGCTCCGGCATCGTCGCCACGGCCTCCGCGAGCGCCGCCGTGCCGAGCACCCGGCTGTCCCGGATCTCCCGCTTGTAGGCGGCCGTCCAGCGCCGGTCGCCGATCCCGGCACCGGCGAGGTTCACCACCGCGTCGCAGCCGGCCAGCCCCGCGGTGTCCACGTACTGCCCGCCGGGGTCCCAGCAGACCTCCCCGGTGCCGTGGGCGGCGCGCCGTACCAGGCGCACCACCTCGTGCCCGTCCGCCCGGAGGGACCGCACCAGGGCGCTGCCGATGAGGCCGGACGCGCCGGCCACCGCGATACGAGAACGTTCCATGCGTCCCAGCATGCCGGGAAGGACGCGGGAAAACCCGTGGGGCCGCGCTGCCGGCCGACCTAGGGTGACCGCATGCCGGAACCGTACATACGCACCGCCCTGCCCGACGACGACGAGGAGCTCTGCGCCCTCGACCGCGCCACCTGGTCCTACCAGCACGCGGTCCTGCCGCGGCCGCAGCCGCCGTACGACCCGTTCTTCGGCGGGCGGCACGCCCCCGAGGACACCCTGGTCGCCGAGGTCGACCGGCGCATCGTCGGCTACGTCCGCCTCGGCCTCGCCTACAAGATCGCCTCCAACGCGCACGTCCGGCAGATCCAGGGGCTCGCGGTCGCCGAGGAGGCCCGCGGCCGGGGCGTGGCGCGGGCGCTGCTGCGGGCGGCGATGGAGGAGGCCCGCCGCCGCGGCGCCCGCCGGATCCGGCTCGGCGTCCTCGGGCACAACGCCCCGGCCCGCCGGCTCTACGAGTCGGAGGGATTCGCCGTCGAGGGCGTGCTGCCCGGGGAGTTCTTCCTGGACGGCGAGTACGTCGACGACGTGATCATGGGCCGGGCGCTGTGACGGCCGGGATGCGAAGGCCAGGACGCGACGGTCAGGACATGATCAGGACGTGATCAGTTCGCCGGTGTCCACCGGCGAGGTGGCGTGCGCGCCGCGCGCGGCGTCCGTGGCCACCTCGCCGGCGGTCAGCACGTACCCGGTCTCGTCGTCGGACGTGGAGCGGGCGAACACCACGCCGAACACCTTGCCGCCGGTGGTCAGCAGCGGGCCGCCGGAGTTGCCGGGGCGGACCGTGGAGCGGATCGAGTAGATCTCCCGGGTCACCGTGGCGTCGCTGTAGATGTTCTGGCCGGTGGCCTGCACCGTGTTCGCCACGGTGGCCGCCTGCAGGTTCAGGCTGCCGTCCTGCGGATAGCCGGCCACCACCGCGGAGTTCCCGCGCGCCGCGCTCGTGTCGAACTTCAGCACCGGAGCCCGCAGCTGCGGCACGTACAGCACCGCCACGTCCCGGTCCGGGTCGAAGAGGACGACCTGCGCGTCGTACGACGGGCCGACCCCGCCGATCCGCACGCTCGGGTTGTCGATGCCTGCCACCACGTGCGCGTTGGTCATCACGTGCTCCGGCGCGAACACGAACCCGCTGCCCTCGCGGCCCTGGGTGCCGGAGGCCCCCTCGATCTTGACCGTGCTGCGCTTGGCCGCGTTCGTCGCCGCCGCCGTGACGTTGTCCCCGGAGGGCTTGGCGACCCGGGCCGTCGACTCGTTCTCGAACGGGTTGAAGACCTGCGGGAAACCCGCCTCGGTCAGCGCCGAGGTGGCCCGCGAGAACCAGGCCGGCGTGGTGTCCGGCATGGTGTCCTGCACGGCGCCGAGCAGCTTCGAGTCCCGTATCGCCGTGGTCACCGCGGGCGAGGAGGACGCGCCGAGGACGCTCGCCGCCACCCAGGCCACGATCAGCACCGCCACCGAGTTGGCGACCGCGCCGCCTATCCCGTCGGCCATCCGGAGCGGCCCCTGGTCCAGCTCCCGGCGCAGCCGCAGCGCCAGCCTCCCGGCCAGCTCGTGCCCCACCACCGCCGGCACCAGCACCGTCAGCACCGCGACCACCGTCGCCGTCGCCGTCCCGCGCGTGACCAGTTCCATCACCCACGGCAGCACCCACACGCCGATCACCGCGCCGCCCACGAACCCGGCCAGCGACACGCAGCCGGCCACCAGCCCGCGCCGGTAACCGGACGCCGCGTAGACGAGGACCACCAGTACGAGCACCAGGTCGAGCAGGTCCACGGAGCCGCCTTTCTCTCGGTGCCCTCAATACGGTCGGGACGGGTCCAGTGATCAGTTCACGCGTCCGGGGCCCCGGGAACCGGCCACGCGCACGTGTACCCCCTGAAACGCCCCGGACCAGGATGATGGTTCCACCAGGTGGCACAGCACACATCGCGGGCGCAGTCGATCACCCCGAGAGTGATTGCCATGCGTGTCTTCCCAAGAGCGGGGCGGCGCACCCGGATCACCGCCCTGACACTGCTCGGCTGCCTGCCCGGCCTCGCCGCGGCCCTCGTCCTGGCGCTGTGCACCCAGAGCGCCGACCGGCCCGTCGCGATCCACCTGGCCGCGCCCGCGCCCGCCAGCCCCGCCGCACTCTTCCGGGCGCCCCGGCCGCGGATCGTGCCGCGCTCGGCCTGGCTGGACGCCTCCGTCCGCCGCACCCAGCCGCCGCCGCGCTACGACGACCAGGTCGTCGCCGTCTTCGTGCACCACACCGACTCGCCCAACGGCTACTCCTGCGCGCAGACCCCCGAGATCATCCGCCGTCTGTACACCGGCCAGACCGGCGACCGCGCCTGGGACGACATCGGCTACAACTTCCTCGTCGACCGGTGCGGCACCATCTACGAGGGCCGCGCGGGCGGCGCGGACCGGGCCGTGACCGGCGCGCACACCCAGGGCTTCAACCACCGCACCGCCGGTATCGCCGCCCTGGGCACCTTCACCGCCGGCGTGCCCGTGCCGCGCGCCATGACCGACGCGATCGCCGCCGTCGCCGCCTGGAAACTCGGGCTGGCCGGCGTCGACCCGCGCGGCACCGCCCGGCTGGTCTCCAGCAACGGCCTCAGCCGGTACCGGGAGGGCACCACCGTCGCCCTGCCCGCCGTCGCCGGCCACCAGGACGGCTATCGGACCAACTGCCCCGGAGCCGCCCTCGCCGACCGCCTGCCGGAGATCAGGGAGTCGGCGGCCCGGCTGCAGGGCAGGGGAGCCCGGGCGGGAACTCCGCTGCGGACACTCATGGAACCGTCCCCGCCGGCCGCCCTCGTACCGCCCGCGAAAGCGCCCACAGGAACGCCATAGGCGGCACGCAGGCCGTTCAGATCCCCGCGTCCTACCGTCAGGGACATCAGCAGCCGACCGGAGGCGGGGATCATGAACAGCAGTCGTACCGAAGCCCGTACGCAGGTCACGGAGAAGGCCGGCCGGACCTGGTCGTCCAGGGGACCCTGGGCCGTGGTCTGCGCCGTCGCGACGGTCGTCCTCGGCCCGGCCGCGGTCACGGCGTCCGCCCTCGACCAGGCCGACGCGGCGCCGATGCACCACGCGGTCAGGGCCGAGCAGACCCAGGCCTACATCCCGTCCGACGCGACCCGCCGCCGTACCGTGGCCTGAGCAGCCCTACGCCTTGAAGCGGTCCCACAGCCTGGGGAACCGCTCGGCGAGCGCCTGGCCGTCCTCGAAGTCGACCGGGGTGCCCTCGGGTTCGGAGGGCGCGGGGGCGATGCCCAGGTCCGGCGCCACCGTCCCGGTGAGCTGCTCGTACGCCTCGTCCGCCGCGTACCCCAGCTCCTCGCCGTCGCCGTCGATCTCCTCGTCGAAGTCGGACAGCAGTTCCGCCAGCGCGTCCGGGTCGTGCAGGGCGCCCTCGAAGACCTCCCGGCCCTGGGCGATGAGCCAGCACCGGAAGAAGTCGAACGCGTCGTCGCTGGCCCCGTCGAGGAGCACCCACGCGGCGCCCCACAGGTCCCAGCGGTAGGCCCGGTTGTAGCGGGCCTCGAAGTGCCGGGCGAAGTCCAGGACCAGATCGGGCTCCAGCTGCAGCAGCCGCTCCACGAGCAGGTCGGCCTGCTCCTCGGGGTCGCCCTCGGCGGCCTCGCGGGTGCTGTCGACCAGCTCCCAGAACTCCGTCTCGTCCATCACGGGTCCAGCATCGTGCCTGGGCGCCGGGGGCGCACGCGGAGTGCGGCGGATTGTTATCCACCGTCACTCCACCGTGCGACACCCCGTCAACGGCTCAGAGCCCGTAGCGCTCCCGTGCTTCCTTCACCGCGGTCGCCTTGACCTCGCCGCGCCTGGCCAGCTGGGCCAGGGCCGACACGACGACCGACTCGGCGTCGACACCGAAGTGGCGGCGGGCCGCGTCCCGGGTGTCGGAGAGCCCGAAGCCGTCGGCACCGAGGGAGGACCAGTCCTGCTCGACCCACTGCGCGATCTGGTCCGGGACCTGGCGCATGTAGTCGGACACGGCCAGCACCGGGCCCTCCGCGCCGTTCAGCGCCTGGCGGACGTACGGCACCCGCTCCTCGCCGCGCAGCAGGGCCGCGTCCGCCTCCATGGCGTCCCGGCGGAGCTCCGTCCAGGAGGTGGCGGACCAGACGTCGGCGGCCACGCCCCACTCCTCGGCGAGCAGCTGCTGCGCCTTGAGCGCCCAGTGGATCGCCGTACCGGAGCCGAGCAGCTGGATGCGCGGGGCGTTCGCCGGCGCGGACAGCCCGGCCGCCTCCGCCGTGTTGAAGCGGTACAGGCCCTTGACGATGCCCTCGTCGATGCCGAGCCCGGCAGGCTTGGCGGGCTGCGGCAGCGGCTCGTTGTAGACCGTCAGGTAGTAGAAGACGTTCGGGTCCTCGCCCGGCGCCGGCTCGCCGTACATGCGGCGCAGGCCGTCCTTGACGATCGTCGCGATCTCGTAGGCGAACGCCGGGTCGTACGACAGCGCTGCCGGGTTGGTCGCGGCGATCACCGGGGAGTGGCCGTCGGCGTGCTGGAGGCCCTCGCCGGTCAGGGTGGTGCGGCCGGCGGTCGCGCCGACGAGGAAACCGCGGCCGAGCTGGTCGCCGAGCTGCCACATCTGGTCGGCGGTCCGCTGCCAGCCGAACATCGAGTAGAAGATGTAGAACGGGATCATCGCCTCGCCGTGCGTCGCGTACGCGGTGGACGCGGCGATGAAGTCGGCCATCGAACCGGCCTCGGTGATCCCCTCGTTGAGGATCTGGCCGTTCTTGGCCTCCTTGTAGTACATCAGCTGGTCACGGTCGACCGGCTCGTACGTCTGTCCCTTGGGCGAGTAGATGCCCAGCGACGGGAACAGGCTCTCCATGCCGAAGGTGCGCGCCTCGTCGGGGACGATCGGCACCCAGCGCTTCCCGGTCTCCTTGTCCCGGACCAGGTCCTTGACGAGGCGGACGAAGGCCATGGTGGTGGCCACGTTCTGCGAGCCGGAGCCCTTGTCGAAGGAGGCGAACGCCTTGTCGGCGGGGGCCGGCAGGGGCGCCAGGGCGTGGGTGCGGCGGGCCGGGGCGGGACCGCCGAGGGCGGCCCGGCGCTCCTGGAGGTAGCGGACCTCGGGGGAGTCGGCGCCCGGGTGGCCGTAGGGGACCACCCCGTCGGCGAAGGCGCTGTCCGGGATCGGCAGCTCCAACACGTCGCGCATCGTCTTGAACTCGTCCACCGTCAGCTTCTTCATCTGGTGGTTGGCGTTCTTCGACGCGAAGCCGGTGCCGAGGGTGTGGCCCTTGACCGTCTGGGCCAGGATCACGGTCGGCGCGCCCTTGAACTCGACGGCGGCCTTGTACGCGGCGTACACCTTGCGCGCCTCGTGACCACCGCGCGAGAGGTGGAAGCACTCGATGATCTTGTCGTCGCTCAGCAGCTTCGCCATCTCGGCGAGCGCCGGGTCCTTGCCGAAGAAGTCGGCGCGGATGTAGGCGGCGTCGCGGGTCTGGTACGTCTGCACCTGCGCGTCGGGTACCTCGCGCAGCCGTCGTACCAGCGCGCCGGTGGTGTCGAGCGCGAACAGCTCGTCCCAGGCGGTGCCCCAGAGCGTCTTGACGACGTTCCAGCCGGCGCCGCGGAACTGGGCCTCCAGCTCCTGCACGATCTTGAAGTTGGCGCGCACCGGGCCGTCGAGGCGCTGCAGGTTGCAGTTGATGACGAAGGTGAGGTTGTCCAGGCCCTCGCGGGAGGCGAGTGCGAGGGCGGCCGTGGACTCCGGCTCGTCCATCTCGCCGTCCCCGAGGAAGGCCCAGACGTGCGAGGACGAGACGTCCTTGATGCCGCGGGCGGTCAGGTAGCGGTTGAAGCGGGCCTGGTAGATGGCCGAGAGCGGGCCGAGGCCCATGCTCACCGTCGGGAACTCCCACAGCCAGGGCAGGCGGCGGGGGTGCGGGTACGACGGGAGGCCGTTGCCGCCGGCCTCCTGGCGGAAGTTGTCGAGCTGCGCCTCGGTGAGGCGGCCGTCGAGGAAGGCGCGGGCGTAGATGCCGGGGGAGGCGTGGCCCTGGATGTAGAGCTGGTCGCCGCTCCCGTCGCCCTCCTTGCCCTTGAAGAAGTGGTTGAAGCCGGTCTCGTAGAGCCAGGCGGCGGAGGCGAAGGTGGCGATGTGGCCGCCGACGCCGTGCTTGCTGCCCCGGGTGACCATCGCGGCCGCGTTCCAGCGGTTCCACGCGGTGATCTTCCGCTCCATCTCCTCGTCGCCGGGGACGGGTGTCTCGGCGGCGGTGGGGATGGTGTTGAGGTAGTCGGTCTCCAGCAGCTTCGGCAGCGCGACGCCGTCCGCTTCGGCACGCTCCAGCGTGCGGCGCATCAGGTAAGCGGCGCGGTGCGGTCCGGCCTCCCTGGCCACGGCGTCCAGGGAAGCCTGCCATTCGGCGGTCTCCTCCGGGTCCCGGTCGTGGAGCTGGTCGAGCGCGCTCGGCTGGATGGCCTGGGGGTCGGTCATGTTCGCCGCCTTCCTCAGTCGAAGGGGGTTCCCTCATCGGTAAGGGGTTCTTCGGGGGTGCCCTTGGTCTTTGGCAGGACAGGGCGAAGGGCTCGGGTGAGAGCCCGTCGGTGACTCTAACTCCCTGATCGATGATCGATCAAAGGGTTCAGGGCAAAACCTCTCGATTCCGAGAAAGTCGGCACGGGGTGCCTTCGGCGATGGCACCGGGTGACGTGATCTCGCCGGCGTTTACGCAGGTGGGGCGGTGTTTGAGCGGCGGAGCGCTCGTGTGTTTGCCGGGGGCGCGCACCCCCTTTTCCGCCGTGGCGGCGTTCAGCGGCTCGCCGTTGTGGGTGGCGGTTGTCGGCTCGGTGCTGCGCCGTCGTGGCCGCTCGCGCAGTTCCCCGCGCCCCTTGGGGGGCGCTGTGGGCTGGGGTCTCTTGTTTGGGCGCGGTGCGTCGTTCTTTTCGCCGCTCGCCGTCGCGGGTGTCGGCTTGGTGCTGCGTCGTTGTGGCTGCTCGCGCAGTTCCCCGCGCCCCTTGGGGGGCGCTGTGGGCTGGGGTCTCTTGTTTGGGCGCGGTGCGTCGTTCTTTTCCGCCGCTCGCCGGCTTGGTGCTGCGTCGCGGGCCCTCGCGTCGGCCGGGACGGTGTTTTTCGGGGGTGCCGGGGTCACCGCAGCCCCGAGGGCTCACGGCCTGGGGGCGCAGCCGAGGACGTGGGACTTGACGATGTCGGCGATGCGGGGGTCGCGGCGCTGGAAGGCGGCGACCAGTTCCTCGTGTTCCTCGGCGTACGACTGCTGGACCGTGCCCAGCCAGCGGATCGACAGGGCCGTGAAGACCTCGATGCCGAGGCCCTCCCAGGTGTGCAGCAGCACCGAGTTGCCGGCCGCCCGGACCAGCTCGCGGTGGAAGCCGACCGTGTGCCGGACCTGTGCCGTGCCGTCGGCGTTGCGGTCGGCGTCGTACAGAGCCGCCACGTGCGGTTCGAGGGCCGAGCAGTCCTCGGCCAGCTTCTCCGCCGCCAGCTCCGCCGCGATCGCCTCCAGGCCGGCCCGCACCGGGTAGCTCTCCTCCAGGTCGGCCGCCGTCAGGTTCCGCACCCGCACGCCCTTGTTCGGCGCCGACTCGATGAGCCGGAGCGACTCCAGCTCGCGCAACGCCTCACGCACCGGCGTCTGGCTGACCTCCAGCTCCGTCGCGATCCGCCGCTCCACGATCCGCTCGCCCGGCTTCCAGCGCCCGCTGACGATCCCCTCCACGATGTGCTCGCGGATCTGTTCGCGCAGCGAGTGGACGACGGGCGCGGTCATGGGAGCTCCTTAAGGGCGTTTGACGTTTAGACAATAAGGCCGGACCGTCTTTCGGGAGAGGCGCACGGGGGCGCTTTCGCGCAGGTGAGACGAGACTTACACGCTGCCTGTGGAGACGACGGTGCCCCGCCCGGAGAAATCCGGACGGGGCACCGTGGAACCCGCTGGGGATCAGAGACCGAGCTCGACCTCGAACTCGCCCGCCTCCAGGATCGCCTTGACGGCCGTCAGGTAACGGGCCGCGTCGGCGCCGTCCACCAGGCGGTGGTCGTAGGACAGGGTCAGGTACGTCATGTCGCGGACGCCGATGACCGTGCCCTCCTCCGTCTCGATGACGGCCGGACGCTTGACCGTGGCACCGATGCCGAGGATCGCGACCTGGTTCGGCGGCACGATGATCGTGTCGAACAGCGCGCCGCGCGAGCCGGTGTTGGAGATGGTGAAGGTCGCACCGGACAGCTCGTCCGGGGTGATCTTGTTGGCGCGGACCTTGCCGGCCAGGTCGGCCGTGGCCTTGGCGATACCGGCGATGTTGAGGTCGCCGGCGCCCTTGATGACCGGGGTCATCAGGCCCTTCTCGGAGTCCACCGCGATACCGATGTTCTCGGTGTCGAAGTAGGTGATGGTGCCGTCGGCCTCGTTGATCCGGGAGTTGATGACCGGGTGGGCCTTCAGCGCCTGGGCCGCGGCCTTGACGAAGAACGGCATCGGGGAGAGCTTGACGCCCTCGCGGGCCGCGAACGAGTCCTTGGCCTGGTTGCGCAGGCGCATCAGGCGGGTCACGTCGACCTCGACGACCGAGGAGAGCTGGGCCTGCTCGCGCAGCGCCTTGACCATGTTGTCGCCGATGACCTTGCGGATGCGGGTCATCTTGACGGTCTGGCCGCGGAGCGGGGAGACCTCCAGCGCCGGGGCCTTCTTCGCGGCGGCGGCCGGAGCGGCAGCGGCGGGAGCCGGAGCAGCGGCGGCGGCCTTCGCGGCCTCGGCGGCGGCGAGCACGTCCTGCTTGCGGATCCGGCCACCGACGCCGGTGCCCTTGACGGCGCCCAGGTCGACACCGTTCTCGGCGGCGAGCTTGCGGACCAGCGGGGTGACGTAGGCACCCTCGTCGACCGGAGCGGCCGGGGCCGGCGCCGGGGTGACGGGGGCGGCGGCCACCGGCGCGGGGGCCGGAGCCGGGGCGGCCGGAGCTGGCGCGGCGGCGACCGGAGCGGGCGCCGGGGCGGCCGGCGCGGGCGCGGGGGCCGGAGCGGCGGGGGCCGGAGCCGGAGCCGCGGGGGCCGGGGCAGCGGCGGCGGGCGCCGGAGCCGGGGCGGCCGGGGCGGGGGCGGCGGCCGGAGCGGCACCCGGGGCGCCGATGACGGCGAGCTTGGCGCCGACCTCGGCGGTCTCGTCCTCGCCGACCGTGATCTCGAGCAGCACACCGGAGGTGGGCGCCGGGATCTCGGTGTCCACCTTGTCGGTCGACACCTCCAGCAGCGGCTCGTCGGCCTCGACCGAGTCGCCGACCGACTTCAGCCAGCGGGTGACGGTGCCCTCGGTGACGGACTCACCGAGCGCGGGCAGCACCACGTCCGTACCGGACGCGCCACCGGCCGGAGCGGCGGGGGCGGCGGCGGGGGCCGGGGAGGGGGCGGCGGGGGCCTCGGCGACCGGCGCCGGGGCGGCCGGAGCCGGGGCGGCGGCGGGCTCGGCGGCCGGAGCCGGAGCGGCAGCGGGCGCGCCGGTGCCGTCGTCGATGATCGCCAGCTCGGCGCCCACCTCGACCGTCTCGTCCTCGGCGACCTTGATCGAGGCCAGCACACCGGAGGCGGGGGCCGGGATCTCGGTGTCGACCTTGTCGGTCGAGACTTCGAGCAGCGGCTCGTCGGCCTCGACGCGTTCGCCCTCGGCCTTCAGCCAGCGGGTGACAGTGCCCTCGGTGACGCTCTCGCCGAGCGCCGGAAGGGTTACGGAAACCGCCATGGTTTCGGTTGCTCCTTACGAATTGCGGAAGTCTGAGTCGTCGCTTGCGTCGACCGAGGGTCAGTCGTGCGAGTGGAGGGGCTTGCCGGCCAGGGCCAGGTGGGCCTCGCCGAGCGCCTCGTTCTGCGTCGGGTGGGCGTGGATGAGCTGGGCGACCTCGGCGGGCAGGGCCTCCCAGTTGTAGATCAGCTGGGCCTCGCCGACCTGCTCGCCCATGCGGTCGCCGACCATGTGGACGCCGACCACGGCACCGTCCTTCACCTGGACGAGCTTGATCTCGCCGGAGGTGTTGAGGATCTTGCTCTTGCCGTTGCCCGCCAGGTTGTACTTCAGCGCGACGACCTTGTCCGCACCGTAGATCTCCTTGGCCTTGGCCTCGGTGATGCCCACGGAGGCGACCTCCGGGTGGCAGTACGTCACCCGCGGGACACCGTCGTAGTCGATCGGGACGGTCTTCAGACCGGCCAGGCGTTCCGCCACCAGGATGCCCTCGGCGAAGCCGACGTGCGCGAGCTGGAGCGTCGGGACCAGGTCACCTACGGCGGAGATGGTCGGGACGTTCGTCCGCATGTACTCGTCGACCAGGACGTAGCCGCGGTCCATGGCGACACCCTGCTCCTCGTAGCCGAGACCGGCGGAGACGGGGCCGCGGCCGACGGCGACGAGCAGGACCTCGGCCTCGAACTCCTTGCCGTCGGCGAGGGTGACCTTGACACCGTCGGCGGTGTACTCGGCCTTCGAGAAGAAGGTGCCCAGGTTGAACTTGATGCCGCGCTTGCGGAAGGCGCGCTCAAGAAGCTTGGAGGAGTTCTCGTCCTCGACCGGGACGAGGTGCTTGAGGCCCTCGACGACGGTGACGTCGGCACCGAAGGACTTCCAGGCGGAGGCGAACTCGACGCCGATGACACCGCCGCCCAGGATGATCGCGGACTTCGGCACGCGGTCCAGGACGAGGGCGTGGTCGGAGGAGATGATGCGGTTGCCGTCGATCTCCAGGCCCGGCAGCGACTTCGGCACGGAGCCGGTGGCGAGGAGCACGTGGCGCCCCTGGATCCGCTGGCCGTTGACGTCCACGGAGGTGGGGGAGGACAGCCGCCCGGTGCCCTCGATGTAGGTCACCTTGCGCGAGGCGATCAGACCCTGCAGGCCCTTGTACAGACCGGCGATGACGCCGTCCTTGTACTTGTGCACGGCCGGGACGTCGATGCCCTCGAAGGTGGCCTTGACACCGAACTGCTCGCTCTCGCGGGCCTGGTCGGCGATCTCACCCGCGTGCAGCAGGGCCTTGGTGGGGATGCAACCCCGGTGCAGGCAGGTACCGCCGACCTTGTCCTTCTCGATCAGGGCGACGTCCAGGCCCAGCTGCGCCCCGCGCAGGGCCGCGGCGTAACCGCCACTACCACCGCCGAGGATCACTAGGTCGAAAACGGTGCTGGCGTCGTTCGCCACGTCACGTCCTCCATGCATGTGCGCCGTACGCCGGTCAACGGTGACCGCGCGGCGGCTGGTGTCCGGCCGCTCTTCTTCGGCCCTGTGGGTGGGGCCCTGTCCTGCCGAGCCCCATCTTCGCACTTGTCGGAGGTGAACGAGACGCGGGGCTGGGGTGTGAGACACCACACGCAGTGCCCCGCAAGGGGCGCGGGGGGAACTGCGCGAGCAACCCCCACGGCCCGCAGCCGCCCTGCGACGGAACGGACCGATCCAACGGGCGACGGGACCCCGCACTACCCGCACGCGAGGTCCCGCCCACAAAACCCGACGTCAGCCGAGCTCGCCCTCAGCCGTCAGCTCGGCCAGCCGCACCAGCGTCCGCACCGCCGACCCCGTCCCGCCCTTCGGCGTGTACCCGAAGGGCCCGCCCTCGTTGAAGGCCGGCCCCGCGATGTCCAGGTGCGCCCAGGTGATCCCCTCGCCCACGAACTCGCGCAGGAAGAGCCCCGCGACCAGCCCGCCGCCCATCCGCTCACCCATGTTCGCGATGTCCGCGGTCGGCGAGTCCATCCCCTTGCGCAGGTGCTCCGGCAGCGGCATCGGCCAGGCCGGCTCGCCCACCTCCTCCGCGGCCTCGTGCACCGCGGAGCGGAACGCGTCGTCGTTGGACATGATCCCGAACGTCCGGCTGCCCAGCGCCAGCATCATCGCGCCGGTCAGCGTCGCCACGTCCACGATCGCGTCCGGCTGCTCCGCCGACGCCGCCCACAGCGCGTCGGCGAGCACCAGCCGCCCCTCCGCGTCCGTGTTGAGCACCTCGACGGTCTTGCCGCTGTACATGCGCAGCACGTCACCGGGGCGCACGGCGGTGCCCGACGGCATGTTCTCGGCGAGCGCCAGCCACCCGGTCACGTTGACCGGCAGGCCGAGCCGAGCCGCCACCACGACGGCCGCGAACACCGCCGCCGCGCCGCTCATGTCGCACTTCATCGTCTCGTTGTGGCCGGCCGGCTTGAGCGAGATGCCGCCCGAGTCGTAGGTGATGCCCTTGCCGACGAACGCGAGGTGCTTGTCCGCGTCGGCGTGCGTGTACGACAGCTTCACCAGCCGCGGGGTGGCCGCCGAGCCGCCGCCGACGCCGAGGATGCCGCCGTACCCGCCCTTGGCGAGCGCCTTGTCGTCGAGCACCTGGATCTTGAGACCGTGCTCCTTGGCCGCGCCCTGCGCGATCGCCGCGAACGCGGCCGGCGTGAGGTCGTTCGGCGGGGTGTTGATCAGGTCACGGGCCCGGTTGAGCTCCTCGGAGACGGCCGTGGCGCGGGCCAGGGCCGCCTTGTGGGCGGCGTCCCGCGGCTTGCCGCCGAGCAGCACGCCGTCGGCGAGCGGCGCCCGGTCGTTCTTCGCCCTCAGGCTCTTGCCGGTGCCGCCACCGTTGTCCTTGTACGTGTCGAAGGAGTAGGCGCCGAGCAGCACGCCCTCGCCGATCGCGCCCACGGCGGCCGCGTCCTCGACGGGCAGCGCGAAGGCCGCCTTCTTGGCTCCGGTCAGCGCGCGGGCGGCGACACCGGCCGCCCGGCGCAGCGCCTCGGCGTCGTACTCCGCGTCCGGGCCGGGCTCGGCGCCCAGGCCCACCGCGATGACCAGCGGGGCCTTGAAGCCGGCCGGGGCGGGCAGCTTCGTCAGTTCGCCCTCGGCACCCGAGGCTCCGAGGGTCTCCAGGACGGCCGCCAGCTTGCCGTCGTAGGCCGTGTCCACGGCTTCGGCACCCGGGGCGACGACCGGGCCCTTGGCGCCCTTGGCGACACCGATCACGATCGCGTCGGCCCGGAGGCCGGGCGCCGCTGCGGTGCTGAGAGTGAGAGCAGTCACGGTGGTGAAATCTCGCTTCCGATGTTGAGTTGCAGTGGCCGAGCGGGTGGGTCGACCGGGCCCGGGAAGCGGCCCTGAGGAGCGTCCTCGGACCGCGTTGCGACCGGGGCCTTCACCCCGCGCCGGCGAACACCCGGGACGAGCCTACGCGTGTGTATGCGTTCGCTCATTCCTGCGGGTGTTCACCTGAGGGTTGCGGCACGGCCACTTGCCCTCGCGCCGGGCTCCGGTGTCCGGGCCGTACCCGGGGTGGGATCGTCCAAGGGAGCCCGCGCCCCCACCGTGGAGCCCGACAACCCCGACAGCATGGACGGCCACCGGAACCGTACGAGCCGGGAGCGCGGCGGAAGGCCTGCTGAAGCGCCCTCCTCAGCCGCCGCCCAGGGCGAACACCACGAGCGCCGCGGTCGCCGCCGTCTCCGCGAGCGCCCCGAAGACATCCCCGGTCACCCCGCCGAACCGGCGCCGGCAGTGCCGCAGCAGCCCGTCCGTCGCGGCCTCGGCCACCACCACCGCGAGCAGCGCCCGCAGGCTGTCGCCCGGTCCGACCAGCGCCCCGCCGCCCGCCGCCAGCAGCATCACCGCGAACGTCACCACGGTCGCCGCCACCTTGGGGACCACCCCGGCCACCGCCGCCCCCAGCCCCTCCGGACGGGCGGCCGGCACCCCCTCCACCGCGGCCAGCGTCAGCGCCAGCCGGGCCACCGTCGCCGCGACGACCGCCGCCAGGGCACCGTGCCGCCACCCCTCGCCGTACGCCTGGGCGAGCGCGGCCACCTGCCCGAGCAGGACGAAGACCAGGGTGACGACCCCGAACGGCCCGATGTCCGACTGTTTCATGATCCGCAGGGCGTCCTCGGCGGGCTTGCCGCTGCCCAGGCCGTCTGCGGTGTCGGCGAGGCCGTCCAGGTGCAGCCCCCGGGTGAGCACGGCCGGTACGGCGACGGCGGCGACCGCGGCCAGCAGCGCGCTCGCCCCGGCCGCAAGCACGAGCGCGCCGACCGCCCCCGCGCAGGCGCCGACCGCGAGGCCGGCGAGCGGGGCGGACAGCATGCCGCCGCGGGCCGCCTCCCGGTCCCAGCGGGTGACCTTCACGGGGAAGACGGTGAGCGTGCCGAAGGCGAAGCGGACGCCGTCCAGCCAGGGAGTCGCAGAGGTCACAGCCACCGGCGCAGATTACCCGTGGTCAGGAGGCCGCGGCCCGGCCGGACTCCGGGCCGGGCTCCCGGTGCGGCTCCCCGTCGGGGATAAAGTGCGCACATGGGACATTGGCTGGAGCGGAACATCGTCGAGCCGGGCAAACTCCCGCTGCTGCTCGCCCTGACCGCCTTCGTCCTGACCTTCGTGATCACCCGGGTCATCACCCGGCTGATCCGCGCCGGAAGGGGCCCGTTCCGCAACGTGCGGGCGGGCGGGCTGCACATCCACCACGTGGTCCCCGGCGTCGTCCTCGTCGTCATCGGCGGCTTCGGCGCGGTCGCCAGTTCCCGCAACGGCCTCGGCGCGGCCCTCGCCGCGATCGCCTTCGGGATCGGCGCGGGGCTCGTCCTCGACGAGTTCGCGCTCATCCTGCACCTCGGCGACGTCTACTGGACCGAGGAGGGCCGCAAGAGCGTCGAGGCCGTCGTCATCACGGCCGCGCTGGTGGGGCTGCTGCTCGCCGGCTTCTCGCCGTTCGGGGTCAACGACCTGTCGGCGGACGAACTCCAGGACCGCGGGGCCGTCGTCGCGAACGTGGTGGCCAACTTCGCCTTCTCCCTCGTCGCCCTGAGCAAGGGCAAGACGCGCACCGCGATCTTCGGGGTGATCGTCCCGCTGGTCGCGATCGTCGGCGCGGTCCGGCTCGCCCGCCCCGGCTCGGCCTGGGCCCGCCGCTTCTACGGCAACCGGCCGCGCGCCCGGGCCAGGGCCCGGCTGCGCACCTATCATCACGACCGCCGCTGGTCCCGGCTCACCCTGACCCTTCAGGACTGGATCGGCGGCAAACCCGACCGCCCCGAACCGCTGCGTCTCCCCGGCCACGGCCCCGGACCCGGACCGGACCCCGGCCGCCGGTGACGCCATCGGTGCCGCAGCCGCCGTCCCGCCGGCACCGCCGCGCACAGCGCCGCCGTCCCCGCGATGGCCGCCAGATGCTCCTTCCCGGCCAGGTTGTCCTTCACCGCCACCTCGACCGCCATCGCGGCCGCCACCGCGCCGGCGGTGACGTAGGCGCCGTACCGCCAGCCCAGGTAGACCGCGAGCCCGACGACGGCGGCCGACGGGCCGGTGTCCACCACCCGGGCGTCCGAGGCCGGCAGCCCCAGCGGACCGTGCGGCCCCAGCGCGACGCCCGTGCGCGCGTACAGCGTGCCGGCGAGGGTCGCCGCGTACGCGACGACCAGGGTCCGCCACCAGCCCAGGCACACCTCGGCGAGCCCGAAGACCACCAGGACCTGGGCCAGCGCGCCCCACACCGGCAGGTCCAGGGCCGGCACGAACAGCGACAGGGGAGTGCGCGACAGGGAGGCCCAGAGGGGGTCGGCGACGCGCACCGCCCCGACGTCCTGCACGAAGCCGTAGCCCCACGACTGGTTCTGCGCGAACTGGAGCAGCGCGGTCAGGCACACCGCCCCCGTCGTCATCGGCACCGCCCGCAGCCGGTGCTTCGCCAGCGGGCCGCGCACGGTGGCGTACAACAGCCCCCACTCGGCGTGGGCCCAGCGGGCGAGCGGCGTCATGCGCTGGTCCTCATCCGTGGGTTTCCCGCTGCGTGTCCAGGTGCCTGCGATGCACCCACTTCGGCAGGCCGGGCGCCTCCAGGAACCCTTCGGCACGCGCCGAGGCCAGACCGATGCGCGGAAGGTCCGCGCTCTTCTCGAAGAGCAGGAACCGGGGTTCCCAGATGGGCCGGTACTTGGCGTTCGCCCGGTACAGGGACTCGATCTGCCACCACCGGGAGAAGAAGCTCAGCAAGGACCTCCACAGCCGCAGCACCGGCCCGGCGCCGAGCCGCGCACCACGTTCGAAGACCGACCGGAACATCGCGAAGTTGAGCGAGACCTGAGTGATCCCGATCTCCCGGGCCCGCCGGAGCAGTTCGATGACCATGAACTCCATCAGCCCGTTGTCGGAGTCCCGGTCCCGCCGCATGAGATCGAGGGACAGCCCGCCCGGCCCCCACGGCACGAAGGAGAGCAGGGCCCGCAGTTCACCCGCCCCGTCCGTGCACTCCAGCATCACGCACCGTCCGTCCCGGGCGTCCCCGAGCCGTCCCAGCGCCATGCTGAAACCGCGCTCGGTGGCCCCGTCCCGCCAGTCGTCGGCGCGCCGGACCAGGTAGGACATCTCGTCCGCCGGGATGTCCTCGTGGCGCCGGATCCGCACCTGGTACCCCGCCCGCCCGACCCGGTTGTACGCCTGCCGGACGGTCCGCATCGCCCGGCCCTCCAGCGTGAACTCGGCGACCTCGACGATCGCCTCGTCGCCGAGTTCCAGCGCGTCGAGCCCGTGCCGCGCGTACACGGTCCCCGCTTCCTCGCTCGCCCCCATCACCGCCGGGATCCACCCGTGCGCCCGCGCCTCGCGGAGCCACGGCACGATGGCCCCCGGCCACGCCTCCGGATCCCCGATCGGATCCCCCGAGGCGAGCGACACCCCGCCCACCACCCGGTACGCGACCGCCGCCTTCCCGGTGGGCGACCACACGACGCTCTTCTCCCGCCGCAGCGCGAAGTACCCGAGCGAGTCCCGCTCGCCGTGCCGCTCCAGCAGGGCCCGCAGCTGCTTCTCGTCTTCCTCGGTGATCGGGTCGACGGCGCGGCGGGAGCGGAAGGCGGCGTAGAGGACGGCGAGCAGGAGGAGGGTGCTGAGCACGTTGATGACGACGTTCACCCAGTTCGGCGGCGCGATGTACGGGAACCGGGAGGGGTCGGCGGCGACCGACACCAGGCGCAGGGTGCCGTAGTGCCAGCGCTCCAGGAACGTCGAACGCGCGGCGTGCGGCGCCTGGTCGGTGACGGTCACGAGGAGGGCGGCGAGCAGTGAGGCGACGAGACCGCCGCCGACGGCGACGGTGGCGGCGAGGCGCGGGTTGGACCGGTCGCCCTTCGCGTAGAACTCCCGCCGGCCCACGAGCAGGGCGACGACGAAGGCGGCGGTCAGCACGATCGAGATCCAGTTCTGCGCGTACCGCCGGATCTCCGGGAACGCCATGGCGAACGCGAACAGCGCGAGGAAGAGCCCGCTTAGTACCAGGTTCAGGATCCACGCGGCCCGCTTCCGCCGCCGCGTCGTGATCGCGAGGAAGGCGGTGAACGCACCGGAGGCGAAGCCGGCGGTCAGCAGGTACGGCGTGAAGTAGTTCTCCTGGTTGTGCCGCCGCACGTCCTGACCCAGCGACAGCCACACCGCACTGAGGAAGTTGACGAAGGCGACGGCCCGCAGATACCAGACGGCAAAGGCGGCGGCCCGCTGGGAAACCCCGCCACCCCGCCGCCCCGGCTCACGTCCCTCACACCGCTCCACGGCAATTCGGACATCTCCCATGAGGAGCGATCATATGGGCGCCCATACCCCAAACCCCGCCGTGCCGTCCCGGCCGTGGTGAACGGTCCCGCTAGTCCTGCGGCTTCTCCTCGGATTCGGGCTTCTCCGGCAGCTCCGCCGCCAGGGCCGCCGCGGCCTGGACCAGGGGCAGGGCCAGCAGGGCGCCCATGCCCTCGCCGACCTTCACGCCCTGCTCAAGGAGGGGCTCCAGGGCCATCCGGTCCAGGGCCTTCGCCTGCCCCGGCTCCCCGCTGTCGTGGCCGGCCAGCCACCAGTCCGGCGCCCGGAACGCGATCCGCTGCGCGACCAGCGCACACGCGGCCACGACCACCCCGTCCAGCACCACCGGCAGCTTCCGCACCGCCGACTGCAACAGGAACCCGGTCATCGCCGCGAGGTCGGCCCCGCCGACCGTCGCCAGCAACTGCAACTGGTCCCCGAGCACCGGCCGCGCCCGCCGCAGCGCGTCCCGGATCGCCGCGCACTTCCGCATCCACGCGAGGTCGTCGATGGCGAGCCCGCCCCGCCCGGTCACCACCGACGCGTCCGTCCCGCACAGCGCCGCTACCAGCGTGGCGGCCGCCGTCGTGCCGCCGACGCTGACGTCGCCGAGGACCACCAGGTCGGTCCCCGCGTCGGCCTCCCCGTCGGCCAGCGCGACGCCCGCCCGGAAGGCCGTCTCCGCCTCGTCCAGGGTCAGCGCGTCCTCGATGTCGATACGGCCGCTGCCCCGCCGCACCCGGTGCCGTACGACCTCCTCGGGCAGTGTGTCCGGGTCGCAGTCCAGCGCCATGTCCACGATCCGCACCGGCACCCCGAGCCGCCGGGCGAGGACCGCCACCGGGCTGGCGCCCTCGAGGACCGCCCGCACCAGCAGCTCCGCGCTGCCCGCGGGCCGGGCGGAGACGCCGAGTTCGGCGACGCCGTGGTCGCCGGCGAAGAGCAGCACCCGCGGCCGTTCCACCGGCCGGACCGGTACCGAACCCTGGGCGGCGGCCAGCCACTCACCCAGGTCGTCGAGGCGGCCCAGCGACCCGGGCGGCACGGCCAGCCGCTCCCGGCGCGCCTCGGCGTCACGGCGCACACCGCCGTCGGGGCGCTCGATCAGATCGGTGAAGTCGTCGAGATTAAGCGAGCTCATTCGCCGAACAGTACCGGCACCGAACCAGCAGTCAGGTGCCAGATCGCCAGCACACCCGCACGGCGCCTTGGCAGGCAAGATCGGTATCCCATACGTTCCGGTTTGCAGTGGATTGCGTTCAGGGAGTACTGGGAGCACAGGGAGCCGCCCATGCCGCCGCGCACGCCCGAACTCGCCGCGGGCCCCGACCGGTTCCACGAGCCGCGCCGTGAGGACTGCCCCTGGTGCGGCTCCAGGCGCCTGCGCACCCGCCTGCGCACGCCCGACCTCCTCCACCACCGGCCCGGCACGTTCACCGTCGACGTGTGCCGGGACTGCGCCCACACCTTCCAGAACCCCCGGCTGTCCCCGGCCGGTCTCGCCCTCTACCACCGGGACTTCTACGACGGCCGCCTGGAGGACTACACCGACCGCCTCCACACCACCCGCGCCGGCCGCCGCCGGCACCGCGCCGCCGCCCGCGTGATGCTGGCGCTGCCGGAGCCGGAGAGCTGGCTGGACGTCGGCACGGGCCACGCCCACTTCCCGCGCACGGCCCAGGAACTCTTCGCCTACACGTCGTTCGACGGCCTCGACCCGACCCTGCGCGTGGGGCGCGCCCAGGTCGAGGGCCATATCGAGGAGGCCCACTGCGGCTACCTGGCCATGCCGGAGGTGCTGGCCCAGCTGCGCGGCCGCTACGACGTCGTCAGCATGCTCCACCACCTGCAGCACACCCCCGACCCGCGAGCCGAACTCCGTGCCGCCCTCGCCGCGCTGCGCCCGGGCGGCCACCTCCTCATCGACGTCCCGAACCCGCGCAGCGCGTTCGCCCGACTCCTCGGCAAGTGGTGGATCCCCTACGGCCAGCCCCGCCACCTGCACCTCATGCCGCCGGCCAACCTCCGGGCGGAGCTGGAGTCGCAGGGCTGCCGGATCCTCCGCACCGACCGGAAGTCGCCGCACGTGCCGTACGACATCTCGGCCGCCCTCGGCCTGTTCCTGGGCCGGGTCCTGCCGAAACGGTGGCTGCGCGGGGCGGCGCCGCTGCTCGCCGTGGCGAGGCTCGCCGACCATGCCCTGGCTCCGCTGCTGCGGCGGACGCCGTTCTCGAACGCGTACCGGATCGTCGCGAGGAAGGGGTGCTGACGGCCGGTCGCGCGACTGCGCGCGGGCGGGGCTGAGCGCGCGGTTCCTCCCCCAGCCTTCGGCCGGGGGTACCCCCAGCGCCCCTTACGGGCCGCCGCACTACCTCAGCACCACCGCCTGCCCCGCCACCACCAGCACCACCTGCTCGCACTCATCCGCGAACGCCGCGTTCAGGCGCCCCAGTTCGTCCCGGTACCGGCGCCCGGACGCGGTGGCGGGCACGATCCCCGACCCCACCTCGTTCGACACGGCCACCACCGTCCGCCGCGTCCCCCGCACCGCCTCCGTCAGCTCCCGCACCCGCTGCCGCAGGGCCTTCTCCCCGCCCGACGCCCACTCCGTGTCGTCCCATGCCCCGACGGCGTCCATCGCGTCCGTCAGCCACAGCGACAGGCAGTCGACGAGCAGCGCCGGCCCGTCCTGCGCCAGCAACGGCACGAGATCGCACGTCTCCGTCGTACGCCAGGACCCCGGCCGCCGGTCCCGGTGCGCGGCCACCCGCGCCGCCCACTCGGTGTCCCCGCCGCGCGTACCGCCGGTGGCGACGTACAGCACGTCCGGGAAGGACTCCAGCCGCCGCTCGGCCTCCACGGACTTCCCCGACCGGGCGCCGCCCAGCACCAGCGTCCGGCGCGGTACGTCGGGTACGTCCTCGTACACCCCGACCGTCAGCGTCGTTCCGTCCGGCACCGCCCGCGCCCCGGCCGCGGCCAGCCGGCGGCGCAACTCGGGGCCGGGCGGTACGTCGTGGCCGACATGGACGGCGACGACGTCCGTGGTCGCGCCGACCGCGCCGACCGCCCGCAGGCGTGCCAGCGCGTCCGGGCGCCCCACGACGTCGAGGAGCACCAGGTGGTACGGGTCCGCGTCCCCGTTCCCGTTCTCCAGTCCGCCCTGCGCCCCGCCCGGCGGCAGGTACAGCAGCCGCTGCCCGTCGGGGCCGGTCACCGCGTACCCGGTGCCGCCCGCGTCCATCGCCACCGCCCGCACCCGATGCCCCGTCAGCAGCGTCAGCTCCCGCCCGTCCGGCACCCGCCCCGGCTGCGGCAGCCCGTCCGGCACCTCGACGGTGGGCCCGTCGTGCGGATGCGACAGCAGCACCTGCCGCACCCCGCCGAGGGACAGTCCGGCCCGGGCCGCCGCGAAGGCCGCCCCCGGGGTCAGGTCGAGCAGCAGCGTTCCGTCGACGAGCACCGCGGTGGCGGCCCGCGCGTCCGTCCCGACGGCCGTCGCACAGGCCGCACAGGGACAGCCGGGCTGAGGCAGCCCCGCGGGGGCACCGGTACCGAGCAAAGTCACTTCCACGGACCGATTCTCACCCGTCCTGACGGTTCTCGCTCCAGCCGACGCCCCCTGCTGCGCGCCCCGTGAGGGGCGCCGGGAACTGCGCGCCCTGTCCGCACCGGCCCGCAGCCGGCCCCACAACCAGCGGAGTTTTCGTCGGCGCCCTTATACGATGCACCAGTTGGATCAAAGGAGGCCTACATGGCGGCATGGACATGGCGGTTCGAGAAGGCCGACGGGACGGAGGTCCAGCCCGCGGTGGAGCCCGAGGAGTTCACCACCCAGGGCGACGCCGAGTCGTGGATCGGCGAGCAGTGGAAGGCCCTGCTGGCCGGCGGCGCCGACCAGGTGCGGCTCTTCGAGGACGCCACCGAGATCTACGGGCCGATGAGTCTGCACGCGGACGAGTCCTGAGACGTGCCGGTCCGGGGCGGCCCACCGGCCGCCCCGCCGGTCACCGGTTCACTGCTCGCTCAGCGTCACGTCCACCGTCCTGCCGATGCCGTCCCGGCTGTAGGTCACCGTCGTCTTCTGCCCCGGCCGGTCCACGGCCAGGGACTCGGCCAGTGAGGTGATGGTGGTGATGCGGTCGCCACCCAGCCTGGTGATGATGTCCCCGGGCCGGATGCCCGCCTTGTCGGCCGCCTTCCCGTGCTCGACGGTCACCACGGCCACCCCGGCCGGCTGGTAGTTCACGTCGACCACCGTGCGCCCGGAGATGCCCAGCGCGGCCCGCCCCGAGTCGGTGACCTTGCCCTGCTTGATGATCTGGTCGGCGACCGTCTTCACCATCGACCCCGGAATGGCGAACCCGATCCCCGGCGCCGCGCTGCCACCGAGGTCCGGGTCGCTCGCGGCGAGCGTCGGGATGCCGATGACCTGGCCGTTCAGGTCGACCAGGGCGCCGCCGCTGTTGCCGGGGTTGATGGCCGCCGAGGTCTGCACCATGTTGGGGATGGTGGCGCCCGTACCGCCGCCCGCCGCGTTCTCGCTGACGGTCCGTCCGGTCGCCGACACGATGCCCTCGGTCACGCTCGACGACAGCCCGAGCGGCGATCCCATGGCCAGCGTGATCTGCCCGACCGAGACCTTCTCGGTGTCCCCGAAGGCGGCCGCCTTCAGCCCGTCCGGGATCCTGTCGAGCCTGATCACCGCCAGGTCCTGCTGGGGGTAGGAGTACACCAGCGTCGCGGTCAGCGGTTCCTCGTTGTTGGCCGTCGTCACCCTGAACTTCTTCTCGTTCCCCACGACATGCGCGTTGGTGACGATGTGTCCGTTGCCGTCGTAGACCACGCCCGACCCCAGGTCGCTGCCGGCCTGGATCTGTACGACCGACGGCAGGACGTCCCTGATCACCTTCTGGTACCGGTCCTGCAGCTCCGTCGCCGCCAGGGGGACGGCCGCCGCCTGCGCGGCCCGGGCGGCCGAGGCGTCCCTGGTCGCGTCGCCGTCGAAGGCGGAACATCCGGAGGCCAGGGCGAGGCAGCAGGAACCGAGCACGGCGGCCGAACGCAGGGTCCGGCGGGCGGGGGAAGCGTCCATGCCCCGAGTCTCGCCGCCGCGGTGACGCTCCGGCTCGCGCTGCTGACCCGAACGAGCGGCACCGGGTGAGGCGACGTCAGCCGCGCACCCCGCACAGGTGCAGCAGCGCCGCGACCGACCGGTACGGATCCGTCCGCCCGGCCCGCTCCTCCACCGCGAGCAGCGTCTCCAGGTCGGCCGGTGCCCCGGCGCCGTCCGCGGCGGTGTCCGTGAACACCCTTACGCCGTACCAGGACTGCAGCGGCGCGCCGATGCCGGCGAGGGCGCCGGTCAGGGTGCTCAGCCGGTCGGCCCGGACGTCCAGGCCCAGCCGGTTGCGGTAGGAGACGGTGTCGAAGGACTCCAGGGCGCCGGCCCAGTCACCGCTCAGCCCCGGCCGCATCGCCAGCGCGTCGGCGTTGCGCACCAGCAGCGACAGCAGCCCGCCCGGGGCCAGCATCCGGGCCAGCCCGGCGAGCAGCGCGTCCGGTTCCTGGACGTACATCAGCACCCCGTGGCAGAGCACCACGTCGAAGCTGCCCGGCAGGAAGTGGACGCCCGTGTCCCGGCCGTCCCCCTGGACGATCCGCACCCGCTCGCGGATGCCCTCCGGCTCGGCGGCCAGGGCCTCCCGCGCGGCCGCGATCATCGTCGGTTCCCGCTCGACGCCGGTCACCTGGTGCCCGGCCCGGGCCAGCCGCAGTGCCTGCGTGCCCTGGCCCATCCCCACGTCGAGCACCCGCAGCCGCTGCCCGACCGGGAAACGCCCGGCTATCTGCTCGTCGAGCTGACGGGCCACCAACCGCTGCCGCACCACATCACGCAGCCCGCCCAGCTTGTCCAGCCAGGCCTTCGCCGCACCCCCGGAGAACGGCTCTGCGCTCAGGGCCGCTCTCCGCGCTTGACCTGCGGCTTGGGCAGCCGGAGCCGGCGCATCTGCAGGGAGCGCATCAGGGCGTAGGCGACGGCGCCCTTCTTGTTCTGGTCGGGGAAGCGCTCGGCGAGGCGCTTGCGCAGCCGCAGGCCGCTGATCAGCGCGTCGAGCACGATCAGCACGATCACGACCAGCCAGAGCAGCAGCGCGATGTTCTTGATCGCCGCGTTGTTCACCACGCTCATGACCAGGATGACCACGGCCAGCGGGAGGAAGAACTCCGCCACGTTGAAACGCGAGTCGACCCAGTCACGGGCGAACCTGCGGACCGGGCCCTTGTCACGGGCCGGCAGGTACCGCTCGTCGCCGGTGGCCAGCGCCTGGCGCTGCCGCTCCATGGCGGCGCGCCGGTCGTCGCGCTGACGCTTGGCGGCGTCCTTGCGCGTCGTCGGCGTGTTGGCCACGCTGCGCCGCTGGGTCTGGGCCTCACTGCGCTTGGGCGTGGGCCTGCCCTTCGGGGCCTGCGGGTCACGGGTCTGCTTGGAGTCGGTCATCGCCGCCTTGTCGGCGGGGGCCTTCTCATCCTTGGCACGGCTACGGAACACAAAACCCAAGGGTACGGGGTCACGGGGTGTGGGCCCTAGCCCGGCGGGGAACGATCCCGCAACGCCAGTCGTCTCCATGGGGGGACAGAGGGGACGTTGCAGGCGCTTCGCTCAGGGGGACCCTCTCCTACCTGTGCCGGAGCGGAGCTGTCGGTAGTCGTCCTTGGGGATGAGCGCATCGGTCCCCGAACAGTGCGGTAATGGAGGCAGGGCCCGTACTGTGGGTTCTGTCGCAGGATCTGTGAGCTGGAGTCCGTCAGAAGGGGGCGCGCGAAGCCCATGAGCGGTGTCATGAAGCGTATGGGGATGATCTTCCGCGCGAAGGCGAACAAGGCCCTGGACAGGGCCGAGGACCCGCGCGAGACCCTCGACTACTCGTACCAGAAGCAGCTCGAGCTGCTGCAGAAGGTCCGCCGCGGCGTCGCCGACGTGGCGACCAGCCGCAAGCGGCTCGAACTCCAGCTGAACCAGCTCCAGCAGCAGTCCACCAAGCTGGAGGACCAGGGCCGCAAGGCGCTCGCCCTCGGCCGCGAGGACCTCGCCCGCGAGGCGCTCTCCCGTCGCGCCGCCCTCCAGCAGCAGGTGACCGACCTGGAGACGCAGCACGCCACTCTCCAGGGCGAGGAGGAGAAGCTCACCCTCGCGGCCCAGCGCCTGCAGGCCAAGGTGGACGCCTTCCGCACCAAGAAGGAGACCATCAAGGCCACCTACACCGCCGCCCAGGCCCAGACCCGCATCGGCGAGGCCTTCACCGGAATCTCCGAGGAGATGGGCGACGTCGGCCTCGCGATCCAGCGCGCCGAGGACAAGACGCAGCAGCTCCAGGCCCGCGCCGGCGCCATCGACGAGCTCCTCGCCTCCGGCGCCCTCGACGACCCGACCGGCACGGCCAAGGACGACATCGCCGCCGAGCTGGACCGGCTGTCCGGTGGTACGGATGTGGAGCTGGAACTGCAGCGCATGAAGGCCGAGCTCGCCGGAGGTTCGCCCCAGCAGGCGATCGAGGGCGGCACCGGTCAGGGCCAGCAGTCGCAGCAGCCGCAGGACACCCCGCGCTTCGACAAGCAGTAGCCGACGCCTGGAGGGCGACATGGCCGACATGGTCGTGAGGATCATGGGGGAGGGCCAGGTGAGGCTGGCCGACAGCCACCTCGCCGAACTGAACAAGCTGGACGACGAGCTCCTCGCGGAGACCGAGTCCGGCGACGAGGCAGCCTTCCGCCGCACCCTGACCGCCCTCCTGGACAAGGTCCGGGAGCTCGGCACAGTGCTCCCGGACGACGCCCTGGAGCCCTCCGACCTCATCCTCCCGTCCCCGGACGCGACCCTGGAGGAGGTCAGGGCACTGCTCCGGGACGACGGTCTCATTCCAGGCTGACGGTTGGGAAACTGTCTGTCCGGCGCGTGCGGACGAAGGCCGGTGACCACCCTTTCCAGCCCGTCCGGCGGCTGAGGACGAGGCCGTTCAGGCCGAAGCGGGGGTATGGGGGCGGCAGCTCCCAGAGACGTACTGTTCACACTGTGAGCCCATTCGAAAGAGCCCGGTGCAGAGCCGGCGCCCATCCACTCGCCGTGGACGCGGTCATCGCCGCCGGCGCCCTCGTCTGCATGGTCGTGAGCTCTTTCGCCGTACCGCACGGCGGGCACGGCGTCGCCTGGGGCATCCGCGTCCCGGACCCCCTCAGCCTGCTGCTCATGACGCTCGCCGCCGCGGCCCTGGTCTTCCGCAGGCACGCCCCGAAGACGGTCCTGGCCGTCACCGGCGCCGCCTCCGTCGTCGAGTGCGTCACCGGCGACCCCCGCGCCCCCGTCGCGATGGCGGCCGTGATCGCCCTGTTCACCGTCGCCGCCACCACCGACCGGCGCACCACCCTGCGGGCCGGCCTGCTCACCATGACCGTGCTCACCGCCGCCGCGATGGCCGCCGGCCCCCTGCCGTGGTACGCCCAGGAAAACCTCGCGATCTTCGCCTGGACCGGCATCGGCGCCACCGCCGGGGACGCCGTCCGCAGCCGGCGCGCGGTCCTCCAGGCCATCCGCGAGCGGGCCGAGCGCGCCGAGCGGACCCGTGAGGAGGAGGCCCGCCGCCGGGTCGCCGAGGAGCGGCTGCGCATCGCCCGGGACCTGCACGACGTCGTCGCCCACCACATCGCCCTGGTCAACGTGCAGGCGGGGGTCGCCGCGCACGTCATGGACAAGCGGCCCGACCAGGCCAAGGAGGCCCTCGGCCACGTCCGCGAGGCCAGCCGCTCCGCGCTGAACGAACTGCGGGCCACCGTCGGCCTGCTCCGCCAGTCCGGCGACCCCGAGGCGCCGACCGAGCCCGCCCCCGGCCTGCACGTCCTGGACGAACTCGCCGACACGTTCCGCAACGCCGGCCTCCGGGTCGAGGTCGCCCGCGCCGACCAGGGCACCACCCTGCCGGCCGCCGTCGACCTGGCCGCCTACCGGATCATCCAGGAGGCCCTGACCAACGTGCAGAAGCACGCGGGACCCGACGCCACGGCCGAGGTCAGCGTCGTACGCGTCGGACCGCACATCGAGGTCACCGTCCTGGACGACGGCGCCGGCGAGGAAACCGCGCCCGAGGAGGGCGGCGGCCTCGGCCTGCTCGGCATGCGCGAGCGCGTCACCGCCCTGCGCGGCACCCTCACCACCGGCCCCCGCTACGGCGGCGGCTTCCGCGTCCATGCGATCCTGCCGGTCAAGACCGACACCGACACCGACGACCGTACGGGCGACCGTACGACCGGCCGTGCCAAGGGCCGTGCGGCCGCCCTGGGGGATTCCGTATGACGATCCGTGTCCTGCTCGCCGACGACCAGGCACTGCTGCGCAGCGCGTTCCGGGTGCTCGTCGACTCCGAGTCCGACATGGAGGTGGTCGGCGAGGCCTCCGACGGCGCCGAGGCGGTGCGGCTGACCAGGGAGCGCGAGGCCGACGTCGTCCTGATGGACATCCGGATGCCGGGCACGGACGGACTGGCCGCCACCCGGCTGATCTGCGCCGACCCCGCCCTCGCCCACGTCCGGGTGGTGATCCTCACGACCTTCGAGGTGGACGACTACGTGGTCCAGGCACTGCGTGCGGGTGCCTCCGGCTTCCTCGGCAAGGGCAGCGAGCCCGAGGAGTTGCTGAGCGCCATCCGCCTCGCCGCCGGCGGCGAGGCGCTGCTCTCCCCGACGGCCACCAAGGGCCTGATCGCCCGCTTCCTCGCCCAGGGCGACCTGGGGGACGACGGCCGTGCCCCGGCCCGCGGCGAGCGGCTCGACGCGCTCACCTCACGGGAGCGCGAGGTCCTCGTCCAGGTCGCCGGCGGGCACTCCAACGACGAGATCGCCGAGCGCCTGGAGGTCAGTCCGCTGACCGTGAAGACGCACGTCAACCGGGCCATGGCCAAGCTGGGCGCGCGGGACCGGGCGCAGCTCGTGGTGATCGCGTACGAGTCGGGGCTGGTCCGCCCGAGGATGGACTGATCTCCACCCGGGAGTACTGCGGGCGGAGTAGGAGCCGGACAGGGGAACGGCACCCAGGGGCTACCCGGGCAGGTCCGGGCATGGGCGAGAGTGGTGCGGTGGGCGCTCACAGGTGCCCCCTGTGCCGTTCGTCCGCCGCTCACAGCAGCTCACCGAAAAGAGACCCTGACCCATGTCCTGGCTGTCCAGATTCAGCCTCGCGCAGCGGGCCCTGATAGGCCTCATCTCCCTGATCGCGCTCGTCTTCGGGACGATCGCCATCCCCCAGATCAAGCAGCAGCTGCTGCCGACCATCTCCCTGCCCATGGTGTCGGTCATCGCCCCGTACCAGGGCGCCTCGCCGGACGTCGTCGAGAAGCAGATCGTCGAGCCGATCGAGAACAACCTCGAAGGCGTCGACGGCGTCACCGGCGTCACCTCCACCGCGAGCGAGGGCAACGCCGTGATCATGGCGTCCTTCGACTACGGCAACGACACCAAGCAGCTGGTGGCCGACGTCCAGCTGGCCGTCAACCGCGCCCAGCTGCCGCAGGACGTCGACCCGCAGGTCATCTCCGGCTCCACGGACGACATGCCGACCGTGGTCCTCGCCGCCACCTCCGACAAGGACCAGCAGGCCCTCGCCGACCAGCTCGACAAGACGGTCGTCCCGGCCCTGAAGGACGTCGACGGCGTCGGCCGCGTCCAGGTCACCGGCGTCCGGGACCTCCAGGTCGACGTCACCCCCGACGACGCCGGGCTGGCGAAGGCCGGTCTCACCTCCGCCGCCCTCGCCCAGTCGCTCCAGGCGGCCGGCGCGACCGTCCCGGCGGGCTCCTTCGACGAGGGCGGCGCCAACCGCACCGTCCAGGTCGGCGGCGGCCTCACCTCGCTGCAGCAGATCAGGGACCTGATGGTCACCGGGCAGGGCGCGAAGAAGCCCGTGCGCCTCGGAACCGTGGCCACGGTGAAGGAGCAGGAGGCCCCGGCCGACTCCATCACCCGCACGGACGGCCGGCCCAGCCTCGCCGTCAACGTCACCATGGACCACGACGGCAGCGCGGTCTCCATCTCGAACGCGGTGAAGGACAAGCTGCCGAAGCTGCGTCAGGACCTCGGCTCCGGCGCCACCCTCACCGTCGTCAGCGACCAGGGCCCGGCGGTCTCCAAGTCCATCAAGGGGCTGACCACCGAGGGCGCCCTCGGCCTGCTCTTCGCGGTCCTCGTCATCCTGGTGTTCCTGGCCTCGGTCCGCTCGACCCTGGTGACGGCGGTGTCCATCCCGCTCTCCGTGGTCCTCACGCTGATCGTGCTGTGGACCCGCGGCCTCTCCCTGAACATGCTGACCCTGGGCGCGCTCACCATCGCGATCGGCCGGGTCGTCGACGACTCGATCGTGGTCCTGGAGAACATCAAGCGCCACCTCGGCTACGGCGAGGAGCGCAGGGCCGCCATCCTCGGCGCGGTCCGCGAGGTGGCCGGCGCGGTCACCTCCTCCACCCTCACCACGGTCGCCGTCTTCCTCCCGATCGGCCTGGTCGGCGGGATGGTGGGTCAGCTGTTCGGTCCCTTCAGCGTCACGGTCACCGCGGCCCTGCTGGCGTCCCTGCTGGTCTCCCTGACGGTCGTACCCGTCCTGTCCTACTGGTTCCTGCGCGCCCCGAAGAGCACCCCCGAGGACGCCGAGGAGGCCCGCCGCAAGGCGGAGGAGAAGGAGGCGAACAGCCGTCTGCAGCGCCTGTACGTCCCCGTCCTGCGTTTCGCGACCCGGCGCCGCCTCACCAGCGTGCTGATCGCGATCGTGGTCCTGGTCGTCACGTTCGGCATGTCCGGGCTGCTGAAGACCAACTTCTTCGACCAGGGCGACCAGGAGGTCCTCACCGTCAAGCAGGAGCTGAAGCCCGGCACCAGCCTGGCGGCGACCGACGTACAGGCGAAGAAGGTCGAGAAGCTGCTCGCCTCCGTCGACGGCGTCAAGGACTACCAGGTCACCGTCGGCTCGTCCGGCTTCATGGCGGCCTTCGGCGGCGGCACCGACACCAACCAGGCGTCGTACTCGGTGATGCTGGACGACGCGAAGTCGTACGACCGGGTGCAGAAGGCCGTCGAGGACGGCCTGCACAAGCTGTCCGGCATCGGCACGACCACGGTGTCGGCCGGTGACGGCTTCGGCAGCCAGGACCTGAGCGTCGTCGTGAAGGCGGCCGACGGCGACGTGCTGCGCACGGCCTCCGAGCAGGTCCGGGCCACGGTCGCGAAGCTGGACGACGTCACCGACGTCACCAGCGACCTGGCGCAGAGCGTGCCGCGCATCTCGGTGAAGGCCAACTCCAGGGCCGCGGCCGCCGGGTTCGACGACCAGACGCTGGGCGCCGCCGTCACCCAGGCGGTCAAGGGCACCACGGCCGCGAAGGCGACCCTCGACGACACCGAGCGGGACGTCGTCGTGAAGTCCGCCAGGCCCGCCGAGACCCTCGCGCAACTGCGGGCGCTCAGGCTGGGCCCGGTGAAGCTCGGTGACATCGCCACCGTGAAACTGGTGGACGCCCCGGTGTCGCTGACCCGGATCGACGGCCGGCGCGCCGCGACCATCAGCGCGAAGCCGACCGGTGACAACACCGGCGCGGTCAGCGCGCAACTCCAGTCCAAGCTCAAGGCGTTGAAGCTCCCGGCAGGCGCGACGGCCTCGATCGGCGGCGTCACCTCGGACCAGGACAGCGCGTTCAAGAACCTGGGCCTGGCGATGCTCGCGGCGATCGCGATCGTCTTCATGCTGCTGGTCGCGACCTTCAGGTCGCTGGTCCAGCCGTTGATCCTGCTGGTCTCCATCCCGTTCGCCGCGACCGGCGCGCTCGGCCTGCTGGTCGTCACCGGCACCCCGATGGGCGTCCCCGCGATGATCGGCATGCTGATGCTGATCGGCATCGTGGTGACCAACGCGATCGTCCTGATCGACCTCGTCAACCAGTACCGCAGCCAGGGGTACGGCGTCGTTGAGGCCGTGATCGAGGGCGGCCGGCACCGGCTGCGGCCGATCCTCATGACGGCCCTGGCGACGATCTTCGCCCTCCTCCCGATGGCGCTCGGCGTCACCGGCGAGGGCGGGTTCATCGCCCAGCCGCTCGCGGTGGTCGTGATCGGCGGCCTGATCAGCTCCACCCTGCTCACCCTGCTGCTCGTGCCGACGCTGTACGCGATGGTCGAACTCCGCAAGGAGCGCCGGGCCGGAAAGCGGGCCGCGAAGAAGGGCCGGGGGGACACGGAGTCCGCCCCCGCGGCCGAGGAGCCGCAGCCCGCGGCCGTGTGACGGTCCCGCGAACGGCGGCCGGTTCCCGGAACACCCCCGGGAACCGGCTGCCCGCGCGTACCGGTTCCGTATGCTGGCGCCGCGAACCGCACGGCGGGGAAGGGGAGTTTCGGCGTGCCGCTGCACAAGAACGACCCGCGGTCCCTCGGCGGGTACAAGCTCGCCGACCGGCTGGGGGCCGGCGGGATGGGCATCGTCTACCGGGGCAGGTCGCGCTCCGGGCGCGAGGTCGCCGTCAAGGTGGTGCACGCCCGGTACGCCGAGGACCCCGTCTTCCGCGCCCGGTTCCGGCAGGAGATCGAGGCCGCCCGCCGGGTAAGCGGCGCCTTCACCGCCCCCGTCCTGGACGCCGACCCGGACGCGCCGGCGCCCTGGATGGCCACCCAGTACGTGCCGGGCCCCTCCCTCGCCGCCCGCATCCGGGCCCACGGCGCCCTCCGTCTCACCGAGTTGCGGCCCCTGGCCCTCGGCCTGGTGGAGGCGCTGCGGGACATCCACCGGGCGGGGGTGGTGCACCGCGACCTGAAACCGGCCAACGTGCTGATGGCCGAGGACGGGCCCCGCGTCATCGACTTCGGCATCTCCCGCGCCGCCGAGAACCACAACACCCTCACCGAGACCGGGCAGATGGTCGGCACCCCGCCGTTCATGTCCCCGGAGCAGTTCACCGACGCCCGTACGGCCGGCCCCGCGTCCGACGTCTTCTCGCTCGGCGCGCTCCTGGTGTACTGCGTCACCGGACGCGGCCCCTTCGACGCCGACAGCCCCTACCTCACCGGCTACCGGGTGGTCCACAACGAGCCCGTCCTGGACGGCGTCACCGGCCCGCTGCGCGCGGTCCTGGAGCGCTGCCTGGCCAAGGACCCCGACGCCCGGCCCGGACTCGACGACCTGGCCAGGGAGTTCGCGGCGGCCCTGCCCGAGCCGTCGTCCGCCGAACCGCAGACGATGACCCTGCGGCTGCCCGCCACGCGCCCCGGCCGGCACGCCCCGGCCGCCGACGCCGCCACCCCGCCGGTCACCGGCCGCCGGTCCCGCGGCACCCCCCGCGTGCTGCTCGCCGCCGCCGCGGTGACCGCCCTGGCCCTGACCGGCTACTTCCTGCTGCAGGGCCCCGGGAACAGCGACGGCGAGGCGAGCACCGGCTCCGCCACGTCCCCAGGCTCCCGCTGGGCCGCCCTCCCGACCGGCTGGAGGCCCTGGCAGACAACGGTGTCCGCGACCGCCGGGCAGGGGGTGAGGAAGGCGCCGGGCTACGAGGGCGACACCTCCCCGTCCTGCGTGTCGGACGGCTCCTCCGTCTACTGCGGCGGCACCTCCCTCCTGCCAACCCGGGTCGACGCCACCACCGGACGGACCCTCTGGCGGGCCGGCATAGCGCCCGCGGGCGTACCGGCCGACCGCTACATCACGACCGTCCTCGGCGTGGACGACGGCCAGGTCCTCGTCGAACTCCAGATCACCGACGAGAACGGCGCGGGCAGGGCCCAGTCCGTCATGGCGCTCGACGGCAAGGACGGCAGCGGTGTCTGGTCCCACCCGGTCCGCACCGACAGCCTGGGGGCGGCCTACGGCGACGGGGTGACCCTGACCCAGGAGGGCGACGGCAGCACGTTCACCGTCCGCTCGGCGCGCGACGGCAGCGTGCGCAGCACCGTCCCCGTGCCCCGTGGCTGGCTCTGCTCGATGCTCTCCGCGGGCGACTTCCCCTATGCGGACTGCGGCGACCAGACGGACGGCTCGCACGCCACGAGGTTCTACGTCGTCCACCCCGCCGACGGCTCGGTGCGCACCCTGGACTCGCCCGCCCAGACGGCCAGTTTCGTCGGCATCCTCTCCGGACAGCTGCTCTTCCTGGAGTCGGACGACCAGGACGTCGAGAACGGCCCCGACCTGATCTACCACCGCATCGTGCGGGTGGACCCCGGCACCGGCAAGCGCACCCTGACCCCGCTGCCCGAGAAGTACCGGGGCGGGCTGCCCACCCTGGCCCACGGCACGCTCTTCCTGGCCACCTCCAGCGGTCTGGTCACCGCGTTCTCGCCCACGACCGGGGCCCGGCTGTGGGCGAGCCACACGACCCTGGAGTCGCCGGGCCAGGCCTCGGTGGACGCCCAGGGACGCACGGTGTACATGGCGGGCATGAGCGGACGGGTGGTCGCGCTCGACGCGGCGAAGGGCACCGTCCTGTGGGAGTCCTCCGCCCGCGCCGAGGTGCTCGGCAACAGCGGCCTGCTGCCCACGGTCTGGTTCAACCGCGGCGCGCTGGTCCTCTCGACCTCCGACGGCACGGTCTTCACCCTCGACCCCGCGCACCCCGAGCGCAAACCCGTCGACCCGGGGTGACACGGCGCCGTACGGCTACGGCAGCGCCAGCATCCGCTCCAGGGCCAGTTTGGCGAACGCCTCGGTCTCCTTGTCGACCTCGATCCGGTTGACCAGGTTGCCCTCGGCCAGCGACTCCAGGGTCCAGACCAGGTGGGGGAGGTCGATGCGGTTCATGGTGGAGCAGAAGCAGACCGTCTTGTCGAGGAAGACGATCTCCTTGCCCTCGGGGGCGAAACGGTTCGCGAGGCGGCGGACCAGGTTCAGCTCGGTGCCGATGGCCCACTTGGAGCCGGCGGGAGCGGCCTCCAGGGCCTTGATGATGTACTCCGTCGAGCCGACGTAGTCGGCGGCGGCCACGACCTCGTGCCTGCACTCGGGGTGGACGAGGACGTTCACGCCCGGGATGCGCTCGCGCACGTCGTTGACGGAGTCCAGGCTGAAGCGGCCGTGCACCGAGCAGTGGCCGCGCCACAGGATCATCTTCGCGTCGCGCAACTGGTCGGCCGTGAGGCCGCCGTTGGGCTTGTGCGGGTTGTAGACCACGCAGTCGTCCAGGGACATGCCCATGTCCCGGACGGCGGTGTTGCGGCCGAGGTGCTGGTCGGGGAGGAAGAGAACCTTCTCGCCTTGTTCGAAGGCCCACTCCAGCGCGCGCTGCGCGTTCGACGAGGTGCAGATGGTGCCGCCGTGCTTGCCCGTGAACGCCTTGATGTCCGCGGACGAGTTCATGTACGAGACGGGGACCACCTGTTGGGCCACGCCGGCCTCGGTCAGCACGTCCCAGCACTCGGCGACCTGCTCGGCGGTGGCCATGTCGGCCATGGAGCAGCCGGCCGCGAGGTCGGGGAGGACCACCTTCTGGTCGTCCGAGGTGAGGATGTCGGCGGACTCGGCCATGAAGTGGACACCGCAGAACACGATGTACTCGGCCTCCGGGCGGGCCGCGGCGTCCCGGGCCAGCTTGAAGGAGTCGCCCGTGACATCGGCGAACTGGATGACCTCGTCGCGCTGGTAGTGGTGGCCGAGGACGAAGACCTTGTCGCCGAGCTTCTCCTTGGCCGCGCGGGCACGCGCGACCAGGTCCGGGTCGGACGGCGAGGGCAGGTCGCCGGGACACTCGACGCCCCGCTCGCTCTTCGGGTCGGCCTCGCGGCCGAGCAGCAGCAGGGCGAGCGGAGTCGGCTGTACGTCGAGCTCCGTGGTCTGGGCGGTGGTCACGGCACGCACCCTTTCTACTTTTCGTCTATCTGACGCTATCTATCATAACCGCTTCACGTCACTTTGACGATGGCCATAGTGTCGATGTGACATCAATCCTGGCGCCGAACGGGAGGGTGGCCTCCGGGTGGCCGCCGGGTGGTCGCCGTGTGCGCGGGTCGCCGTGGGTGGCCACGGCGACTGCTGTGCGTCACTTCGGGCATGTGCGAGCATGAAGACGTAGGAAAAACGCGAGAACGCGCATGCCGGCCCGGAATGAAACAGCGGACCCGCCGGTTGCACTCGTCGGCAAGCAGTCTCCGTACAACCCGGGAGAGATGTAGATGTCCGTATCGGACGAGACCAGCACCGCCACCGACGGCATCATCCTGAGCGACGCCGCCGCGGCCAAGGTCAAGGCCCTGCTCGACCAGGAAGGCCGTGACGACCTCGCCCTGCGCGTCGCCGTCCAGCCCGGTGGCTGCTCCGGCCTGCGCTACCAGCTCTTCTTCGACGAGCGTTCCCTCGACGGCGACGTCGTGAAGGACTTCGGTGGCGTCAAGGTCGTCACCGACCGCATGAGCGCCCCGTACCTGGGCGGCGCGTCGATCGACTTCGTCGACACCATCGAGAAGCAGGGCTTCACGATCGACAACCCGAACGCGACCGGCTCCTGCGCCTGCGGTGACTCCTTCAGCTGAACCGAAGGGCACACATCGGCAAGGCGGCGGCCCCTCATGGTGAGGGGCCGCCGCCTTCGTGTGCGCGGGCTCAGCCGACCTGGGGGTTCAGCGTCGTCGCCTTCTCCTTCGGGACGGCGGCGCCGTCGGTGCCGACCACCTTCCGGCCGTCCAGCGGCGCGTCCAGGTGGACCGTCTGGTGGTACTGCTTGGCGATCATGACGCAGATCTTGTCCGGCCAGGGCGTCGCGATGACCTTCACCACCACCTGCTCGGAACCCTCGTCCGCCGTGGCCTTGTAGTCGGCGCACACCCCCCCGGTGAAGGCGACGGTCAGATCACGGCCGTCCGCCGTGTAGCCGTCCACCTTCACGTTCCTCGTGGTACCGGGGGACGAGCCGGGGCTCGCCGAGGCGGAGGCCAGGTACCGCGGGTCCACCGCCGGATGAGTCACGGTGTACGTGTCCGCCGCCCCGCGCACCTGGAACAGCCAGGACGGCACGAGCGCCTGCCGCCCGGCGACGGACTGCGCGGCCAGCCCGAACACCGCCTTCTCGACCACGGCCGAGGTCGTGGCCGACGCCGACGCGGACGCCGACGCGGACGCCGACGATGCGCCGCACGGCTGCTCCAGCCGGTCCTTCAGCGGTACGGGACTGGCGCAGCCGCCGATGCCCATCCGGTGGCCGGAGCGCGGCGCCGCGTTCATCAGGTCCAGCGTCTTCGCGGCGCCGAGCACCGGATACGTGTCGCCCTTCGCGGGCGTCGCGAGCATCCCGCTGCCGCCGACCACCTCGCCCTGCCTGCTCACGGTCAGCCCGGTCGTCCAGCCGTACGTCGGCAGCCCGCCGACCACCGGATCGGCGTTCACCACCCGCTGGGCGCCCATCACCTGGCTCGCGTCGAGCTTCGCGTCGTCCTGGCCGAGCGCCTTCAGCACCGGGGCCGCCGCCTGCTCGGCGTCGCCGACGCTCACCGGGTCACCGGCCGGGACCGCCGGGTCCTGGGTGCACACCAGGCCGCGCTTGCAGTTGTCGGTGCCCGGGGCGTAGCGGCTGTACGTCCAGATGCCCGGGGCCGTCCGGTTCACCTGGAGGCTCCCGCCCGAGCCGTCGTTGTCGGTGCCCACCTTCCAGACCTGGCCCTCGGCGACCGGGGCGCCCTCGATCCCGAGCGCCTTGGCCAGCGCGGCGACCCGGCCCTCGGGGACCTCGCCGGAGGGCTGGTACACGGCGGCCGAGCCGGGGCCTGCGGGGAGCGTGCCGCTCGCCCTGTACGTCACGCCGTACGGGTTGGGCTCGCCCGGGGCTACGCCGTTGCCGCCCGACGAGTAGCCGTCCAGGGCGAGGGCTGGGGGAGTGGCACCGCCGGACGCGCCCGAGGCCGTACCGCCGCCGGAGCCGGAGCCGGAGCCGGAGCCGCTGTTCGCGGCGAGGTAGGCGCTGCCGCCGCCGACCAGGAGCACGGCGGCGGCCACGGAGGCGATGACGAGGGCGGGGGAGCGACGACGGGGGACGGGGGCATCGGCTTCGGTGCCGGCGGCGGCCGGGGCGCCGGCCCCGGGATCCGCTTCGGCCTCGGGCGGCTCGGGAGCCTCGTCCGGTTCCGGGACCTCCTCCGGTTCCGGAACCCGCGCCGCGGCCCCCTCGGTGGACGAACCGGACTCCGCGGTGGCCCGCACGTCGGCGTCGGCGTCGGCATCGGCGTCAGCGGCCCCCTCGGGCTCGGCAGCCTTCGGCGACTCCGTGGCCTGCCGGGCCTCGGGGGGCTCCCCGGTGCCGCCCGCGGCCGCGTCGTCGTCGTTCTCGGGTCGCTCGCTCTTCACCGCATCGCTCCTTGCCGTGTCGTATCCCGCCTCCCCTTCGCGGGGGACGGCGATGGGACGCGGGAGGGGAGCGCGCGGTTCCCTGGGAACGCGCCGGGCGGAACTCAGTCGCCGTAGTCGGACATCGCGTCCAGGAGTCTGGCGGACTTCTTCGGCACGGTCACCCCGTGGATGAGTGACGGCGGCACCGGACGGGCATCGCTGTGATCGGGAACAGCCCAGTGCGGAGCCATCCGGGCGCAGTCCCCGCGCAGCGACGCGAGGTCGCCGTCGAGGTCGGCCGGAGCGGGGGCGTGGACCTTGAGGTTCGTCATGACGGAACGGTAAGCACGCCGCGGGCCGCGAAGAAAGATCTACTATCGGGTAGTTTTGGCACCTTCAGAGCGCCCACGCCGACCCGGTAGCGTTAACTGTCAATAACGCCCGCCCGTCGCCCGCCGCCACCCTTCCAACGAGCGCTATCGCGCGCCCCTTCTTTTTCCTCAGGAGAGTCCCAGCCGTGCGCATCGCAGTCACCGGCTCCATCGCCACCGACCACCTCATGACCTTCCCCGGCCGCTTCGCCGACCAGTTCGTCGCGGACCAGCTGCACACGGTCTCGCTGTCCTTCCTGGTCGACAACCTGGACGTGCGGCGCGGCGGCGTCGGCGCGAACATCGCGTTCGGCATGGGACAGCTCGGCACCCGGCCGATCCTGGTCGGCGCCGCGGGCTTCGACTTCGACGAGTACCGCGCCTGGCTCGACCGGCACGGCGTCGACACGGACTCCGTCCGCATCTCCGAGACCCTGCACACCGCGCGTTTCGTGTGCACGACCGACGCCGACCACAACCAGATCGGCTCCTTCTACACGGGTGCGATGAGCGAGGCCCGCCTGATCGAGCTCAAGACGGTCGCCGACCGGGTCGGCGGACTGGACCTGGTCCTGATCGGCGCGGACGACCCGGAGGGCATGCTCCGCCACACGGAGGAGTGCCGGGCCCGGTCCATCCCCTTCGCCGCCGACTTCTCCCAGCAGATCGCCCGGATGAACGGCGACGAGATCCGGATACTGCTGGAGGGCGCGACGTACCTCTTCTCCAACGAGTACGAGAAGGGGCTCATCGAGACGAAGACCGGCTGGAGCGACGAGGAGATCCTCGCGAAGGTCGGCCACCGGGTCACGACGCTGGGTGCGCGCGGCGTCCGTATCGAGCGGGTCGGCGAGGACCCGATCGAGGTCGGCTGCCCCGACGAGGAGCGCAAGGCCGACCCGACGGGCGTCGGCGACGCGTTCCGCGCCGGGTTCCTCTCGGGCCTCGCGTGGGGGGTCTCGCTGGAGCGGGCGGCCCAGGTGGGCTGCATGCTGGCGACCCTCGTCATCGAGACGGTGGGCACGCAGGAGTACCAGCTGCGCCGGGGGCACTTCATGGAGCGGTTCACCAAGGCGTACGGGGACGAGGCCGCGGAAGAGGTCCGGGGTCATCTCGTCTGATCTCGGGTGCGGGCGCGTGGGGGCTCGGTCGCGCAGTTCCCCACGCCCCTGACGGGGCGCTCAGCTCACCCGGCGTACCGAGTACGCCGTTCCCCGTTCGGCCGGTTCCTCGCCCACGTACTCCTGGCCCCGCATCTCGCACCACGCCGGGATGTCCAGGCGTGCCGCCTCGTCGTCCGACAGGACACGCACCGTGCCGCCCACCGGCACGGTGCCGATGACCTTCGCCAGCTCGATGACGGGGATCGGGCACCGCTTGCCCAAGGCGTCCACGACGAGTACGTCCGCCTGGACGGCCGCGACCGGCACCGGCGCCCCCAGCTTCTCCCGCACCCCGGCCACCACCCCCGGCAACACCTCCAGGAACCGCTCCACGTCGTCCCCGGCCGCCCCCGCCGGCAGCGACACCCGCACGTTCCCCTCACTCAGCACACCCATCGCCTTCAGCACATGGCTCGGCGTCAGGGTGCTGCTCGTGCAGGACGACCCGGAGGAGACCGAGAAACCCTCCCGGTCCAGCTCGTGCAGCAGTGTCTCCCCATCGACATAGAGACAGGAGAAGGTGACGACCCCGGGCAGCCGCCGCTCCGCGTCGCCCACCACCTCCACGTCCGGCACCAACTCCGGTACCCGCGCCCGGATCCGTGCCGTCAGCTCCCGCAGCCGTGCGGCCTCCCGCTCCGCCTCCGCCCGCACGGCCCGCAGCGACGCGGCCGCCGCGACGATCGCCGGCAGGTTCTCGAAGCCGGGCGCCCGCCCCGACTCCCGCTCGTCCGAGGCTCCTTGGACGGCGAACCGCACCCCCTTGCGGACGACCAGCAGCCCGACCCCGCTCGGCCCGCCCCATTTGTGCGCACTCGCCGTCAGCAGTGACCAGTCGCCCGCCACCCGCTCCCACCCCAGCGACTGCGCCGCGTCCACCAGCAACGGCACCCCGGCCGCCCGGCACACCTCGGCCACCGCCGCCACCGGCTGTACGGTCCCCACCTCGTGGTTGGCCGACTGGAGGCAGGCGAGCGCGGTGTCCGGCCTCAGAGCGGCCTCGTAGGAGCCGGCGTCCACTGCTCCCGTCCGTGCCACCGGCACCCGGGTCACCTGTCCACCCTCCGCCTCGAACACCTCGGCCGAATGGAGTACCGAGGAGTGTTCGACGGCTGACACGATCAGGTGACGTCCGACGCGACGACGACCGGCCAACGCCCCGGCGACACCCGTATGGACGGCCCGTGTGCCCGATGGAGTGAACGTCAGCTCGTCCGGCCGGCAGCCGACGGCCTCGGCGGCCGCCTCCCGGGCGGCGTCCAGCAGCATGCGCGCCTTGCGCCCCTCGCGGTACAGCCGGGAGGGGTCCGCCCAGCCGTCGTCCAAGGCGGCCAACAACGCCTGACGGGCGACAGGATGAAGGGGAGCGGCGGACGCGGCGTCAAAGTAGGGCACACGGCAACGGTAGAACGCCGGTGGAACACTCGACCTCCGGGGCGCGGGGAACCGCGCGACCAGCCCCCACCCGCGCACGAAACCCCACCAACCCGAGCTATTGGGCGCCCAATCCCACCCCAACCGAGTGACAGGCGACGCGTATGCCCCCCTCCCCGCGAACCCCCGGAGGGCGTCGGCTAGGGTTTGGTCCGCATAAACATCCAAACCCCTGCCCGACGCAGGGCGGCGACCGACCAGCGAGAAGGCCGCAGCCGACCGCGCGGGCGAGACTCTCGGGAAGGCGCTACGTGAGTCCCAACGGCTCCGACCGCTCGCCGCGGCGCCCGATGCGGCGGAAGCTGCTGCAGGCAATGACCGCGGGCCTGGTCCTGGTATCCGCTACCGGATGCACATACAAGGACTTCCCCCGCCTTGGTATGCCCACCCCGACCACGGAAGAGGCTCCGCGGATCCTCTCCCTGTGGCAGGGCTCCTGGGCCGCCGCGCTCGCCGTCGGCGTGCTGGTGTGGGGTCTGATCATCTGGAGCGCCATCTTCCACCGGCGCAGCCGCACCAAGATCGAAGTCCCGGCCCAGACCCGGTACAACATGCCGATCGAGGCGCTGTACACGGTGGTGCCGCTCATCATCGTCTCCGTGCTGTTCTACTTCACGGCGCGCGACGAGACGAAGCTGCTCAGCCTCACCGACAAGAAGCCGGACGTCACGGTCAACGTGGTCGGCTTCCAGTGGAGCTGGGGCTTCAACTACATCACGCCCGTCGACGGTGTCACCGGCGACGCGAAGACCGACGCGAACCTGGCCGCCATCCCGGACCGGTTCAAGAACGAATTCCCGGCAGCCGCCGGTGGCGTCTACGACGTCGGTACGCCGGGCACGAAGAACCCGCAGACCGGCAACCCCGGTCCGACGCTGTGGCTCCCCAAGGGGGAGACCGTCCGCTTCGTCCTCACCTCGCGTGACGTCATCCACTCCTTCTGGGTGGTGCCGTTCCTGATGAAGATGGACGTCATCCCGGGCCACACCAACGCGTTCCAGGTGACTCCGAACCAGGAGGGCACCTTCCGCGGCAAGTGCGCCGAGCTCTGCGGCGTCGACCACTCCCGGATGCTGTTCAACGTGAAGGTCGTCTCGCCCGAGCGCTACCAGCAGCACCTCAAGGACCTCGTCAAGAAGGGGCAGACCGGTTACATTCCCGCCGGCATCGCGCAGACGAGCCACGAGAAGAACCGGGAGACGAACAACCTGTGAGCATCCTCAACGAACCCCAGGGTGCCGCGGCAGCTGAAGGCACTTACGCAGATGAGCTGCCGGTCAGGCGCAAGCAGCCCGGCAACGTGGTCATCAAGTGGCTCACCACCACCGACCACAAGACCATCGGAACGCTGTATCTGGTCACGTCGTTCGCGTTCTTCCTGATCGGCGGTGTGATGGCGCTGCTGATGCGCGCCGAGCTCGCTCGCCCCGGTCTGCAGATCATGTCGAACGAGCAGTTCAACCAGGCGTTCACGATGCACGGCACGATCATGCTGCTGATGTTCGCGACGCCGCTGTTCGCCGGCTTCACGAACTGGATCATGCCGCTCCAGATCGGCGCACCGGACGTCGCGTTCCCGCGGCTGAACATGTTCGCCTACTGGCTCTACCTGTTCGGCTCGACCATCGCGGTCGGCGGCTTCCTCACCCCGCAGGGCGCGGCCGACTTCGGCTGGTTCGCCTACTCCCCGCTGTCGGACGCGGTCCGCTCGCCGGGCATCGGCGCCGACATGTGGATCATGGGTCTGGCCTTCTCCGGCTTCGGCACCATCCTCGGCGCGGTCAACTTCATCACCACGATCATCTGCATGCGGGCCCCGGGCATGACCATGTTCCGCATGCCGATCTTCGTGTGGAACGTACTGCTGACCGCCGTGCTGGTCCTGCTCGCCTTCCCCGTGCTCGCCGCCGCGCTGTTCGCGCTGGAGGCGGATCGGAAATTCGGGGCACATGTCTTCGACGCGGCGAACGGCGGGGCACTGCTCTGGCAACACCTCTTCTGGTTCTTCGGCCATCCAGAGGTGTACATCATCGCCCTGCCGTTCTTCGGCATCATCTCCGAGGTCATCCCGGTCTTCTCCCGCAAGCCGATGTTCGGCTACATGGGTCTGGTGGCCGCGACCATCTCGATCGCCGGTCTGTCCGTGACCGTGTGGGCCCACCACATGTACGTCACCGGCGGTGTGCTGCTGCCGTTCTTCTCGTTCATGACCTTCCTGATCGCGGTCCCGACCGGTGTGAAGTTCTTCAACTGGATCGGCACCATGTGGAAGGGCTCGCTGTCCTTCGAGACACCGATGCTCTGGGCGACCGGCTTCCTGATCACCTTCACCTTCGGTGGTCTGACCGGTGTCATCCTGGCCTCGCCGCCGATGGACTTCCACGTGTCCGACTCGTACTTCGTGGTGGCGCACTTCCACTACGTCGTCTTCGGCACGGTCGTCTTCGCGATGTTCTCCGGCTTCCACTTCTGGTGGCCGAAGATGACCGGCAAGATGCTCGACGAGCGGCTCGGGAAGATCACCTTCTGGACGCTGTTCATCGGCTTCCACGGCACCTTCCTGGTCCAGCACTGGCTCGGCGCCGAGGGCATGCCCCGTCGTTACGCCGACTACCTGGCGGCCGACGGCTTCACCACGCTGAACACGATCTCGTCGATCAGTTCCTTCCTGCTCGGCCTGTCGATCCTGCCGTTCCTCTACAACGTGTGGAAGACGGCCAAGTACGGCAAGCCGGTCGGCGTGGACGACCCGTGGGGCTACGGCCGTTCGCTGGAGTGGGCGACCTCCTGCCCGCCGCCGCGGCACAACTTCGTCACCCTGCCGCGGATCCGCAGCGAATCGCCGGCGTTCGACCTGCACCACCCTGAGATCGCCGCCCTGGAGCAGCTGGAGCACGGTCAGGCCGTCGCCGCTGTCGCGGGCAGCAAGGAGGCCGGCAAGTGAAGATCCAGGGCCGCATGTTCGTGTGGCTGAGTGTCTTCGTCCTCGTCATCGCGATCGTCTATGGCGTGTGGTCGAAGGAACCGGCCGGTACCACGGCGCTCTTCCTGGCCTTCGGCCTGTGCATCATGATCGGCTTCTACCTGGGCTTCACCGCCTCGCGCGTCGACGCGGGCGCCCAGGACAACAAGGAGGCCGACGTCGCGGACGAGGCCGGCGAGATCGGTTTCTTCAGTCCGCACAGCTGGCAGCCGCTCGCCCTGGGCGTCGGCGGCGCGCTGGCCTTCCTCGGTGTTGCCGTCGGCTGGTGGCTGCTGTACTTCTCGGCACCCATCATCATGATCGGCCTCTTCGGCTGGGTGTTCGAGTACTACCGCGGTGAGAACCGCACCCAGTAGGCACGTGCCGCACACCACGGGAGCCCGGACCCTCCGTCAGGAGGGTCCGGGCTCCCGCCGTTTCCCGCCGTTTCCGGCCGGTCGCGCCTTCGGCGCAGCACCCGTCACCCGTCCGGGTCAACTGCCGCGCCGGTCCGGAAAACATCTCATAGCGTGACAGTATGAGTCACTCTCCGTGCGCCCGTACCGTCGTCAGCTGCACCCTGCTGGTGATCGCCCTCGGAGCGGGCGTCACCGCCTGCGGTTCGGACGGCAACCCCCTCGCGGACAAGCCGTACGACGCGGCGGACCAGATCTCCTTCAACACGCCCACCGGGACGGGGAAGCGGGCCGACCCCGACAAGCCGCTGGAGGTCGTCGCCAAGAGCGACGAGGACCGCATCACGGACGTCACGGCCCAGGACGCCACCGGCCGCTTCGTGGCGGGCGAACTCGACGCCGACGGCCGCCGCTGGCACAGCACCTCCCCGCTGGCCGCCAACGCCCATTACACGGTCCAGGTCAGCACCGAGGACGAGAACGGCGCACCCGGCCGCAAGACCCTCACCTTCGACACCAGCACGCCCACCACCCGGCAGCGGCTGAAGGTCACCTTCGGCCCCAAGGCCGGCGAGTACGGCGTGGGCCAGCCGGTCACCGCCCAGCTGGACCACCCGATCAAGGACAAGGCCCAGCGCGCCATCGTCGAGCGCGCCCTCAGGGTCGACTCCGTCCCGGCCGTGGAGGGCTCCTGGTACTGGGTGAGCGACAAGGAACTCCACTACCGGCCCAAGGACTACTGGCCCGCCCACGCCACCATCCAGGTGCACAGCAACCTGGACGGCATCCGGATCAGCGACCGCCTGTGGGGCGGCCCGGCCACCCCCCTCAAGCTCACCACGGGCGCCAAGCTCCTCGCCGTCACGGACGCCGCCGCACACCAGTTGACGGTCTACAAGGACGACAAGGAGATCAACCAGATCCCCGTCACCACCGGCAAACCGGGCTTCGAGACCCGCAACGGCGTCAAGGTCGTCCTGGAGAAGCAGTACTTCGTACGCATGCGCGGCACCACGGTCGGCATCGCCGAGGGCACCTCGGACTCGTACGACCTGCCGGTCTACTACGCCACCCGGGTCACCTGGTCGGGCGAGTACGTGCACGCCGCGCCCTGGTCGGTGGGCTCCCAGGGCTACGAGAACGTCAGCCACGGCTGCACCGGCATGAGCACCTCGAACGCCGAGTGGTTCTTCGACACCTTCCACCCGGGCGACCTGGTGAAGGTCGTCAACTCCAACGGCAAGACGATGGAGAACTTCGGCAACGGCTTCGGCGACTGGAACCTCACCTGGCAGAACTGGCGCAAGGGCAGCGCCCTCGCCGACGGCACCCAGGGCGGCCCGAGGCCCCAGGACGCGGCACGGCTCCAGCCGACGTCGGTGTGACGCGCCCCGAAGGGACGCGGGGCGGTAGTCGACATGCGGCTACCGCCGCGCGGGCGCGAACAGCCCCCAGCGGGCCGCACCCGCGCACGAGACCCGCGCCCCGCCCCCTCCTAGGCGCTCAGCAGCCTCTTCTGCCGCAGCAGGGACGCCAGCGCCCCCGCGAACTCCACCGGCTCCACAGGCAGCGTCACAGCCGCGTCCGCGCGGCTCCACGTGGCCAGCCACGCATCCTGCGGCCGGCCGATCAGCAACAGCACCGGCGGGCAGTTGAACACCTCGTCCTTGATCTGCCGGCACATGCCCATGCCCCCCATCGGCACGGCCTCGCCGTCCAGGACGCACACGTCGATCCCGCCCTTGTCCAGCTCGGCGAGCACCGCCGCAGGCGTCGCGCACTCCACGAACTCGACGAACGGCACATCGGGAGCCGGCCGCCGGCCGGCGGCGAGCCGCACCTGCTCGCGGGTGTTGGAATCGTCGCTGTAGACCAGCACCGTGGCGGTCGGCTGCATTGTTCCTCCGAGACGTCAGCGTCGTACGGACAGGACCGATGCGCCGGATGCTACTCCCCTGAACACCTCGTCAACACCTGTTGGAACACCGCTTCGATGGGCCATCCGGGCACTACACAGGGGGCGGACACTCCGAACGGCACCCCCCGGAGTGAGCGCGAGATAAGCGACCGACATAATGTCGGTCGTGGCGACAGCAACGACAGTAGATACCGGGCACGCGCACCCGTCGGTCAACAGGCCGAACCTCACCAGCGTCGGAACCATCATCTGGCTGAGTTCCGAGCTGATGTTCTTCGCGGCCCTCTTCGCGATGTACTTCACCCTGCGATCGGTGACCGGCGAGGCTCACTGGAAGGAGATGGCGAGTCACCTCGACATCCCCTTCTCGGCGACCAACACCACGATCCTGGTGCTCTCCTCCCTCACCTGCCAGCTCGGCGTGTTCGCCGCCGAGCGCGGGGACGTGAAGAAGCTCCGGGGCTGGTTCATCGTCACCTTCATCATGGGTGCGATCTTCATCGGCGGTCAGATCTACGAGTACACGAACCTGGTCAGGACGGACGGGATCTCCCTGTCCTCCGACCCGTACGGTTCGGTGTTCTACCTGACCACCGGGTTCCACGGCATGCACGTGACGGGCGGCCTCATCGCCTTCCTGTTCGTCCTGGGGCGCACCTACGCGGCGAAGAGGTTCACGCACGAGCAGGCGACCGCGGCCATCGTCGTGTCCTACTACTGGCACTTCGTCGATGTCGTGTGGATCGGCCTCTTCGCCACGATCTACCTGATCAAGTAGCCGGGCCGGCACCACGCGCCGCAGAAGCGCACTTTCCAGAAGCATCGACGCAGAAGATCCTGACACCGGGGTAATCCGTGAAAAAGCTCTCCGCACGACGACGCCATCCGCTGGCGGCGGTCGTCGTCCTACTCCTCGCGCTGGCATGCACAGGGGGGCTGTACGCCGCGTTCGCACCCGCGGGCAAGGCGCAGGCCGATGAAACATCCCAGTCCCTGACCATCGAAGAGGGCAAGAAGCTCTACTCGGTCGGTTGCGCCAGCTGCCACGGCACCGGCGGTCAGGGTTCGTCCGACGGCCCCAGCCTGGTGGGCGTGGGCGCCGCGGCCGTCGACTTCCAGGTCGGCACCGGCCGTATGCCGGCCGCCACCTCGCAGGGCCCGCAGGTCGTCAAGAAGAAGAACATCTACACCCAGGCCCAGATCGACCAGCTCGCGGCGTACGTCGCCTCGCTGGGCGCCGGTCCCGAGGTCCCGACCGCGGAGCAGTACGGCCCGGACGGTGCCGACATCGCCAAGGGTGGCGAGCTCTTCCGCACCAACTGCGCGCAGTGCCACAACTTCGTGGGCTCGGGCGGTGCGCTGACCAAGGGCAAGTTCGCCCCGAGCCTTGAGAACGTCGCCCCCAAGCACGTCTACGAGGCCATGCAGACGGGCCCGCAGAACATGCCGTCCTTCCCCGACACCACGCTGACGGAGAAGAACAAGAAGGACATCATCGCGTACCTGAACGCGGTCAACAGCAGCAACACGGAGAACCCCGGCGGCCTCAACCTGGGCGGCCTCGGGCCGGTCAGCGAGGGTCTGTTCGCCTGGATCTTCGGTCTCGGTGCACTGATCGCGGTCGCCGTCTGGGTCGCCGCTCGGACCGCAAAGGCCAAGAAGTCATGAGTAGCCAAGACATTCCAGAAGAGAACCTGCCCGCTGAGCAGGACCACCACGCGCACGGCGCGGTGAGCGTCGCGGACGAGAGGGACCCCTTCTCGGACCCGGGTCTGCCGCCCCACGAGCACCGGATCCAGGACATCGACGAGCGGGCCGCCAAGCGGTCCGAGCGCGTCGTGGCCACGCTGTTCACGGTGTCGATGCTGGCCACGGCCGGCTTCATCGCCTCCTATGTGACGATCCCCAAAGACAAGTCGATCTTCGTCTTCCCGATCGGTCACATCAGCGCGCTGAACTTCGCCCTGGGCCTCACCCTCGGCGCGGCGCTGTTCTGCATCGGCGCGGGCGCGGTCCACTGGGCCCGCACCCTGATGTCCGACGTGGAGGTCGCCGACGAGCGGCACGCCATCTCGGCCCCGCCGGAGGTCAAGGCCAAGGTCCTGGCCGACTTCAAGCAGGGCGCGAAGGAGTCGGCGATCGGCCGGCGCAAGCTGATCCGCACCACGATGTTCGGCGCGCTGACCCTGGTCCCGCTCTCCGGCGTCGTGCTGCTGCGCGACCTCGGCCCGCTGCCCGGCACCTCGCTGCGCCACACGGCGTGGTCGAAGGGCAAGCTGCTCGTCAACATGAACACCAACGAGCCGCTGCGTCCCTCCGACGTCGCCGTCGGCTCGCTGACCTTCGCCAAGCCCGAGGGCGTCGAGGAGTCCCAGGAGGACTTCCAGAACGTGATGGCGAAGGCGGCCCTGATGATCATCCGGCTGCAGCCGGACAACATCAAGGACAAGCGCGAGCTCGAGTGGTCACACGAGGGCATCGTCGCCTTCTCGAAGATCTGCACCCACGTGGGCTGCCCGATCTCGCTGTACGAGCAGCAGACCCACCACGTGCTCTGCCCGTGCCACCAGTCCACCTTCGACCTCTCCGACGGAGCCCGAGTGATCTTCGGCCCGGCCGGCCACGCCCTGCCGCAGCTGCGCATCGGCGTGAGCGAGGAGGGCTACCTCCAGGCGCTCGGCGACTTCGACGAGCCCGTCGGTCCTGCCTTCTGGGAGCGCGGATGAGCACTAACGAGAACTCCGAGTACCGCGCCGAGCGCGGTCAGGCACCGGCCGGCGAGCGCATCGCCGACTGGGCCGACGGACGGCTCGGGATCTACTCCCTGGCCAAGTCCAACATGCGCAAGATCTTCCCCGACCACTGGTCGTTCATGTTGGGCGAAGTGTGCATGTACAGCTTCATCATCATCATCCTGACGGGTGTGTACCTGACGCTGTTCTTCCACCCCTCGATGAACGAGGTGGTGTACCACGGCAGCTACGTCCCGCTCCAGGGACAGATGATGTCCGAGGCGTTCAGCTCGACCCTGCACATCTCCTTCGACGTGCGCGGTGGCCTGCTCATCCGGCAGATCCACCACTGGGCCGCGCTGATCTTCCTCGCTGGCATGTTCGTGCACATGATGCGCGTGTTCTTCACCGGCGCGTTCCGCAAGCCGCGTGAGATCAACTGGCTGTTCGGCTTCCTGCTGTTCGTCCTGGGCATGTTCACCGGCTTCACCGGTTACTCGCTCCCGGACGACCTGCTCTCCGGCACCGGTGTCCGCTTCACCGAGGGCGCCATCCTGTCGATGCCGATCGTCGGCACGTACATCTCGTACTTCCTCTTCGGCGGCGAGTTCCCCGGCCACGACTTCGTGGGGCGGTTCTACTCGATCCACATCCTGCTGCTGCCGGGCATCATGCTCGGCCTGATGGTGGGCCACCTGATCCTGGTCTTCTACCACAAGCACACGCAGTTCGCGGGCCCCGGAAAGACCGAGAAGAACGTCGTCGGCATGCCGCTGCTGCCGGTCTACATGGCCAAGGCCGGAGGCTTCTTCTTCCTGGTCTTCGGTGTCATCGCGGCCATCGCGGCGACCACCCAGATCAACCCGATCTGGGCCATGGGCCCCTACCGTCCGGACCAGGTGTCCACCGGCGCCCAGCCCGACTGGTACATGGGCTTCGCCGAGGGCCTGATCCGCTACATGCCCGGCTGGGAGATCAACTTCTGGGGCCACACCCTGGTCCTGGGCGTCTTCATCCCGCTGGTCCTGTTCGGGCTGGTGCTGGGCGCGATCGCGGTCTACCCGTTCATCGAGTCCTGGGTCACCGGTGACAAGAGCGAGCACCACATCCTGGACCGCCCGCGCAACGCCCCGACCCGTACCGGGTTCGGTGTGGCCTGGGTGACCGTGTACATGGTGGGCCTGATCGGTGGTGGCAACGACCTCATCGCCACCCACTTCCACCTGTCGATCAACGACGTGACCTGGTTCGTCCGGATCTTCTTCTTCGCCGGACCGGTGATCGCGTTCATCGTGACCAAGCGCATCTGCCTCGGCCTGCAGCGCCGGGACCGCGACAAGGTGCTGCACGGCCGCGAGACCGGCATCATCAAGCGGCTGCCGCACGGTGAGTTCATCGAGGTCCACGAGCCGCTCTCGCAGGAGCAGCTGCACACCCTCACGGCGCACCACCAGTACGAGCCGGCCCAGGTCGGCCCGGCGGTCGACGAGAACGGTGTCGAGCGCAAGATCAAGGGCTCCGAGAAGCTCCGCGCCAAGCTGAGCAACGCCTACTACGGCGAGGACAACCAGATCCCGAAGCCGACTGTCGAGGAGTACAAGGAGATCACGAGCGGCCACGGCCACCACTGATCGACGCGTCGCCACGCCACGGTCGAAGGGCCCCCGCCCGGTGTACGGACGGGGGCCCTTCGCCGTGCTCGGAGCTGGATAGGGTAGCTCTGAGAACCTCTGTTGCCCGTACGACGATCAGGAGCGGCTTTATGAGCGCTGTGACCCCCGCTGGAGGCGACACCGCGGCGGGCCGTTCCTGGCCCGGGGTACTGAACGCGCTCCTGTACGGACAGGACCAGAGCTCCGACGCGACGGCCTGGGCGATGGACCAGATCATGCGCGGCCAGGCCACCGACGCCCAGATCGCGGGCTTCGTCGTCGCCCTGCGGGCCAAGGGCGAGACGGTCGACGAGATCAACGGCCTGGTCCGCGCCATGTACGCGCACGCCAACGTCATCGAGGTACCGGGCCGCACCGTCGACATCGTCGGCACCGGCGGCGACGGTGCCAAGACGGTGAACATCTCCACGATGTCGGCGCTCGTGGTGGCCGGCACCGGTGCGAAGGTCGTCAAGCACGGCAACCGGGCCGCGTCCTCCGCGTCCGGGGCATCGGACGTCCTGGAGAAGCTCGGCGTCAACCTCGACCTGACCCCGCGGCGGGTCGCCGAGGTCGCCGAGGAGGCCGGTATCACCTTCTGCTTCGCGATCAAGTTCCACCCGGCGCTCCGGCACGCGGGCGCGGCGCGCGGCCAGCTGGGCATCCGCACGGTCTTCAACATCCTCGGCCCGCTGACCAATCCGGCACGGGTCCGCGCCCAGGCCGTCGGCGTCGCCGACCCCCGCATGGCCCCCGTGGTCGCGGGCGTCTTCGCCGAACGCGGCCACTCCTCCCTCGTCTTCCGCGGCGACGACGGCCTCGACGAACTGACGACGACCGCCACGTCCCACGTCTGGATCGTCCGCGACGGCAAGGTCACGGAGGAGACCTTCGACCCCCGCGACGTCGGCATCGACCTGGTCCCCGTGGAGGCGCTGCGGGGCGGCGACCCGTCCTACAACGCGGAGGTCGCCCGCCGCCTCCTGGACGGCGAGCAGGGCCCGGTGCGGGACGCGGTACTCCTGAACTCGGCGGCGGCCCTGGTGGCCCTGGACCCGGGCGCCGGGACCCTGCCCGAGCAGCTCCGCGCCGGCATGGACAGGGCAGCCGAGTCGATCGACTCGGGTGCGGCCAAGCGGACCCTGGAGCGCTGGGCGGCGGCGACGAACAGCTAGGGGCCGGCCCAGCCGGCCGGGGTGGAGTCCGGCACCGCCGGGCTCCACCGTCGCGCTGATCGCCGTCGCGGCGTAACGAGGATTTCGGGACCGGCGCCGATGGCAAGGGCCCGGCCTCGGCACCTGGCGGTGTCCCGTCATCCGGACAGGAGTTGCGCGCTCGCGATCAGTTCACCTACGTTTCTTCCCAGGTCATGAGTGACAGTCATGAGGCCCCGGCCGACTGTCCGGCAACCCTCCGTCCGTGGCGGGGTGCCCCGGGTGAAGACCAGGCCGCAGGCAGTGAGGTCTGCGGCAAGCGCGGACCCCTCGTACACCAGGGGTCCTGGTCGTCGAGGAGTCTTCCGTGAGCAAGCGAATGCGATAGGGCCGCAGAGCCCCGCCTCCGCATCCCCCTTTTTCCCCGCCGCTGCTTGAGCGCACCCGCTCGCACGGCGGATCCCACCTGCTCACACAGGAGTTCACCCATGTCCGTCTCCACCGCTGCCGCCGCCCGGTCCGTTTGTGCCCCGCTGCCCGTTCTAGGGCGGGATGTCACCGTCCCGCTCGTCACCGGCGGCGAGGTCACCTACGCCGCCCTCGACTACGCGGCCAGCGCCCCCGCCCTCCAGCGGGTCTGGGACGACGTCGCGGCCTACGCGCCCTACTACGGCAGCGTCCACCGCGGCGCCGGCTACCTCTCCCAGCTCTCCACCGACCTCTTCGAGAACGCCCGCCGGACCGTCGCCGAGTTCCTCGACTGCCGCCCCGACGACCAGCTGGTCTTCACCCGCTCGACGACGGACTCCCTGAACCTCCTGGCCCGTGCCCTGCCCGCCGGCTGCCAGGTGTTCGTCTTCGAGACCGAGCACCACGCCTCCCTGCTGCCCTGGCAGGACGCCCGCGTCACCTACCTCGACGCCCCCCGCACCCCGCGTCAGGCCGTCGAGACCCTGGAGCGCGCCCTCGCCGGCCGTGACCCGTACGGGCCGGCCCTGGTCTGCGTCACCGGCGCCTCCAACGTCACCGGCGAGCTGTGGCCCGTACGGGAGCTCGCGGCCGCCGCGCACGCGCACGGCGCCCGGATCGTCCTGGACGCCGCCCAGCTGGCCCCGCACCACCCCGTCTCCGTCCGCGACCTGGACGTCGACTGGGTTGCCTTCTCCGGCCACAAGCTGTACGCCCCCTTCGGCTCCGGCGTCCTGGCCGGCCGCGCCGACTGGCTGCGGGCCGCCGAGCCCTACCTCGCGGGCGGCGGTGCCAGCCGCAAGGTCACCCGGCGCGAGGACGGGGGAGTGGCCGTGGAGTGGCACGAGGGCGCCGCGCGGCACGAGGCCGGCTCGCCCAACGTCATCGGCGCCTACTCCATCGCCGCCGCCTGCAAGGCGCTCACCGAGGCGGGCTTCGACACGCTGGTCGCCCGCGAGCGGCACCTGATCGAGAAGGTGCGGGCGGGGCTGGCCGAGGTCCCCGAGGTCCGGGTCCTCTCGCTCTTCGGCGACGACGCCCCGCGCGTCGGCGTGATCAGCTTCGTGGTGGACGGCTGGAACAGCTCCCACTTCGCCGCCGCCCTCTCCGCCGAGTACGGCATCGGCGTCCGCGACGGCCTCTTCTGCGCCCACCCGCTGGTCAGGACCCTGCTGGGCTCCGACCCGCAGACCCAGGGCGAGTGCGGGGCGCCGGAGGCGGCACCGGGCGAGAAGTCCCTCAACGCCATCCGGGTGAGCTTCGGGGCGGGGACGCCGGACGAGCACGTTGAGCGCTTCGTGAACGCCGTGAAGGAACTGGTGGCCCACGGCGCCAAGTGGACGTACCGCACGGAAGAAGGCCGCTGCGTCCCGGCGGTCTGATCCGGACGACCTCAGGGGCAGCGCCCCGTAAGGGGCGCGGGGAACTGGGCGACGAGCCACGACGTACCCGCGGGGGCCACGGCGCTTCGTGCCCGCTGCCGGCCGGTGGGGGCTGGTCGCTGGGGGTACCCCCAGCGCCCCTTTGGGGCGCGCTGCAGTCGGGGCGCCCCGAAAAGGTACTGCCTCAGCTGTCCAGGCCGATCGCGAACGCCGCCTCCAGGTCGTGCTGGGAGTACGTGCGGAACGCGACGTGCGTGTCCGTGCCCTCCACGCCCTGGATCTTGCTGATGCGGCCCGGGATCACCTCGGCCAGGTCCTCGTGCTCGCGCACCCGGACCATGGCGATCAGGTCGTACGTACCGGTGACGGAGAAGACCTCGCTGACGCTCTCCAGCGCGGCGATCTGTTCCGCGATCTCGGGGATCCGGTCCACGCTGGTCTTGATGAGGACGATCGCGGTGATCACGGCTGGTTCTCTCCCTCGGGTGCCGGAGCTGGGGCGACCTTCACTTTAGTGGTACGGCCGTACCGCACCCACGCGTAGCCGAACCCGAGTCCGAACCCGACCAGGTGCGCGAGGTAGGCCACGCCGGGGCCGGAGGGGGCCTGGTCCAGGGCCAGCCACTGGAGGGCCGCCCAGAAGGGGAGGACCACCCAGGCCGGGAACCGGAGCGGGAGGAAGAAGAGGAAGGGGAGGAGACTGGTCACACGGGCGCTGGGGAACAGGTACAGGAACGCTCCGAGGACCGCCGAGATCGCCCCGGACGCACCCACCAGCGACTGCGGGGACGTGGCGTTGGCGACCGCGTAGCCGAGCAGCGCGAGATAGCCGCAGCCGATGTAGAAGAGAGTGAACTCCACGCGGCCCATCCGTTCCTCGGTCATCGCCCCGAAGACGAAGAGGAAGAGCATGTTGCCGAGCAGGTGCACCCAGCTGCCGTGGATGAACAGCGCCGTGGCCGGGGTCAGCGCCTCCCGCACCGGACCGTCGAACAGGTCGGCGGGGACCACCCCCCAGTGCCGGAAGTACGCCCGCTGGGCGGCCGCGAGGGCCTCTCCGGTGCCGTAGGACGGGGTGAAGCCGGAGGCGGGGCCGAGCACGAAGATCAGGCAGCACACGGCGATCAGGGTGTACGTCATGGGTGCGGACGTGCCACGCAGGCTCCGCAGGGTCCGCGCCGCCGTGGTGTTCCAGTCGCCGATCATGGACATAGAGCATGGCGTAACCGGACGCACTGGTGCAGATCGCCTCGCCGCCGTGGACAGGGCGGCGTCGAGTACCCGCCAGGCCGTAGGGTTACGAGCCACACGCGTCGGGACGGCGCGTCACGGACACTAGAAGGAAGCGAACAAGCCACGATGACGGTTCCCCTGCCGACCGCCACGACGCGGTGGCGCTGCACCCTCTGCGGCAACCTCACGCGCTTCGACGTGACCCGCTCGTCGAAGGTGGTCGAGTACGTCCACCTCGACCTGGCCGGTGAGCCGAAGGTCGAGGAGCGCGAGGTGGTCAGTGAGACCATCGAGTCGGTGCGCTGCCGCTGGTGCAACGCGGTGGACCAGGTGGAACTCGTGGACAGGCCGGGCGCCGACTCCTGATGCCGGGAGCCGGCCCCGTACAGGTGATGGGGTGTGACGGATGGTGGAGACCACAGGCGGGGGGCCGGGCGACGGCACCGCCGAGGTGCTTGACCGTCCGTTGCCCGACGGCGTGCGACGGCGTGTCGTGCAGATCGTGTCGGACGGGTTCGGCGGCCTGACCCTCGCCGAACTGCCCGCACAGCTAAGGCAGTACGCCCGGTTCGCCCCGAATCGCCGGGCCAAGTTCGCGGGGAACGCCATGGCGGCCGCGCTGGAGACGGACACCCTCTTCCGGCAGCGGATCGGGGAGAAGCTGAGAGAGGCCCAGCCGGAACTGGCCGGCGCCCTGGACTCCGGCTCCCCGCCCCCGGCCGCGGACCCGCTCGACGTGGCGGCCGCGGCCTATGTGCTGCGCCCCGCGGGCTGGGTGAAGCTCGTGGCGGCGGCCGGCGAGGAGGCCCAGCGGGCGGACGCCGAGCGGGCCGACGAGGAGAGCCGGGCCGAACTGGAGCGGCTGCGCGAGGAGCTGGACCGGGCCCGGGAGCAGACCCGGTCCGAGACGGAGCGGCTGCGCGCCGAGCTGGACGCGGCCAAGAAGGAAGCGGAATCGCTTCACCGCAAGCTGCGGGCCGCCCTCAGTGACGTGAAGCGCGGCGAGGCGGCGCTGCGCAAGCTGCAGGCCGAGATGGAGGCCGGGCGGGCCGAGGGGCAGTCCCTGGTGTCCGCCGCGGAGAGCGAGAGCCGGCGGCTCAAGGCCCGGCTCGGCGAGGCCGAGGCGGCCCTGGAGGCCAGCCGGCGGGCCGCCCGTGAGGGGCGCAGCGTCGAGGACATGCGGCTGCGGCTGCTCCTCGACACCGTCCTCGACGCGGCCCAGGGGCTGCGCCGGGAGCTGGCGTTGCCACCGGTGTCGGTGCGGCCCGCCGAGACCGTGGACGCGGTCGAACCGGGACGAATGACCCCGAAGGACATCGCGGCGCGTGCCCTGTCCGAGCACGACCCCGCCATCCTCGACCAGCTGCTCGCCCTGCCCCAGGCGCACTTGGTCGTCGACGGCTACAACGTGACCAAGACCGGCTATCCGCAGATGCCCCTGGAGAAGCAGCGGCTGCGGTTGCTCGGCCAGCTCTCCCAGCTCGCCGCCCAGACCGGCGCCGAGGTCACCTGCGTCTTCGACGGCGCCGAACTGGTCGCGCCGGTGCTGCTCGCCCCGCCGCGCGGGGTCCGGGTCCTCTTCTCCAAGCCCGGTGTCACCGCGGACGAGTTGATCCGCCAGCTGGTGCGCGCCGAGCCGCCGGGCCGGCCGGTGATCGTCGCCTCGACCGACCGCGAGGTCGCCGACGGGGTCGCGAAGGCGGGCGCCCGTCCGGTCGCTTCTGCCATGCTTCTGAAGCGACTGTCCTGAAGGTGCAACCCGCATATGCAATGCCCGAATTGACCGAACCGTCACGCAACGTAGCGTCAATCGCGCATTACTGCTCGTGAGTTATGTGCAAAGAGTGCGTTGCGTGACCACTTTTTTGGCTGCTGGGTTTGAACTGATCACAGGTAGGTCACTAGGGTCGGGCCTCGAACCTCCACACGGGTGATCACTCAAACGAAGGAGCCCGTCTCCGTGGCGTCCCATCGTCGACCCAAGCAGCCGAGCCGTGCGCGCGTGACCGTGCTCACCACCGCAGCGGCCGCCGCCGTAGTCCTCAGCGCCAACGCCGCCAACGCGGCGCCCAGCGAGAAGCTGACCAAGGACGAGGTCAAGGCGAAGGTCGACAAGCTCTACGAGGAGGCCGAGCAGGCCACCGAGAAGCTGGACGGCGCCAAGGACAAGCAGCACAAGCTGCAGAAGGAGATATCCACGATCCAGGACAACGTGGCTCGTGGGCAGGAGGACCTCAACAAGCTGCGGGACAGCCTCGGTTCGCTGGCCACCGCGCAGTACCGCTCCGGCGGCATCGACCCGTCGGTCCAGCTCTTCCTCTCGTCCAACCCCGACGACTACCTCGACAAGGCGTCCACGCTCGACCAGTTGAGCGGCCAGCAGGTCGAGGCCCTGAAGAAGATCCAGGACAAACAGCGCGAACTCGCCCAGGAGCGGGCAGAGGCCTCGGACAAGCTCAAGGACCTCTCCGCCACCCGCACCGAGCTCGCCAAGCAGAAGTCGGCCGTGCAGGGCAAGCTCGCCGACGCGCAGAAGCTGCTCAACACGCTGACCGCCAAGGAGAAGGCCGCCCTCGACGCCGAGCAGGCCCAGGCCGCCAGCCGCGCCTCCTCCCGCGTGAACCTCGGCAACACGGGCTCCGCCTCCGGCCGGGCCGCCGCCGCCTTCTCCGCCGCCCAGTCCGTGATCGGCTCCCCGTACGTCTACGGCGCCTCCGGCCCGTCCTCCTTCGACTGCTCGGGCCTGACCTCCTGGGCCTACGCCCAGGCCGGCGTCACCATCCCGCGCACCTCCGAGGCGCAGGCCAACGCCGGCACCCGCATCTACAGCGAGAGCGACCTCAAGGTCGGCGACCTGGTCATCTTCTACGGCGACTACCACCACGTCGGCCTCTACGCCGGCAACGGCCAGGTACTGCACGCCCCGCACACCGGTGCCGTCGTCCGCTACGAGTCGATCGGTGACATGACCTTCGAGTTCGGCGTCCGGATCTGACCCCACCGGGTTACGGCGACACCCGTACGGCCGAAGATCAACTCGCCGAGACGCCCGAACGGGCGAATCGCGCCGACCGGAACTGACTCCACACCCCGCCGGTGACCTGCGTCAGCGGCGGGGCGTGGCGTTTGTGCGGCCGTGGAGGTCTTTGGCCGGGGTGTGCTCACGCGGCTACTGTCGGCGCGTTTCCTCCGGTGCCCGGGCATCCCCGTCCCCCGTGCCGGGGGAAGCGGTTCCCGTCCGCCAGCAGAAGGACCGCCGTGGGGTCTCATCGCCGTCTCGCACCGTCGTCCGGGTTCAACCGGGGCGCCGGTGCCGCAATCTGCGTGCTCTCGGCCGCGGCCGCCACGCTCGGTGCCGTACCGGCGAGCGCAGCCCCGCACGCCGACGCCCGTGCCGAGGTGGACCGGCTGTACCAGCAGGCCGAGGAGGCGACCCAGGCCTACGACAAGGCCGACGAGCGGGCCGGCGCGCTGCGCCGCGAGGTCAACGAGTCCCAGGACCGCATCGCCCGCCAGCAGCAGCGCATCAACACCATGCGGGAGGCGCTCGGTTCGCTCGCCGGTGCCCAGTACCGCTCCGGCGGCCTCGACCCCACCGTGGCCCTGCTGTTCTCCGACGACCCGCAGGACTACCTCGACCGGGCCTCCCTGCTCGACCGCGTCGACGCCTGCCAGGCCGGGCAGCTCAGGCGGCTCCGGACGGCGATGCGCGAACTCGCCCAGGAGCGCACCGAGGCCGCCGGGAACCTCGTCGAGCTGGAGAAGAGCCGCAAGGCCGTCGCCGCGCACAAGGCCGTCGTGGAGCGCAAGCTCGCCCAGGCCCGGCGGCTGCTCAACGCGATGCCCGCCGCCGACCTCGTCGCCTTCGAGCACGCCTCCCGCGGCGACGACCGCGCCGACCTGCCCGGCCTCTCCGGCGCCACCGTCCCCGACGCCCGCGCCGCCGCCGCGATCGCCGCCGCCCGCTCCGCCCTCGGCAAGCCCTACGTCTGGGGCGCCAACGGCCCCTCCGGGTTCGACTGCTCGGGCCTGATGCAGTGGTCCTACGCCCACGCCGGGATCCACCTCCCGCGCACCTCGCAGGAGCAGCGCTACGCCGGCCACCAGGTCCCGCTCTCCGAGGCGCAACCCGGTGACCTGGTCGTCTATCGCTCCGACGCCAGCCATGTGGGCATGTACGTCGGCAACGGCCAGGTCATCCACGCCCCCTACCCCGGCGCCCCGGTCCGCTACGACCCGGTAGGAATGATGCCGGTCTCCTCCGTCACCCGGCCCTGACTTCCGGGCTTCTGCCCTTACGATCGGAAAGTGGCTGGTCGTGGACGGGTGTGGCGCTCAGGAGCGGTGGGACTGTGTCTGCTGCTCCTGCCGCTGGCCGGATGCGGCGGCGGGCAGTCGCCGACCGGTACGGCGATGGCCGAGGTGCAGCAGGTCCTGGACCGCCGCTCGGCCGCGGTCCTCGGCCACGACGAGCAGGTGTACGCCGAGACCGGCGCCCGGAGTGCGTACGCCGACCTGCGCGCCGTACCGCTCGCGGAGTGGAGGTACCGGCTCACCGCCCTCCACCCCGACGCCTCCGGAGCCACCGCCGACGCACAGCTCAGCTACCGGATACAGGGGTACGACAAGGCACCGGTGACGACCGACCGGGCGCTGACCCTCAGCCGCACGGCCGACGGACAGTGGTATGTCACATACGACAAGCCCGCCAAGAAGTCCGGGCAGCAGCTCTGGGACCAGGGCAAGGTGACCGCCGTCAAGACCGCCCACGCCCTCGTCCTCGGCGTCGGCCAGTCCCCGGCCACGCTGCGCGACTACGCCCGGCTCGCCGACACCGCCGTCCCCGCGGTCTCCAAGGCCTGGGGCACGGACTGGACGCAGCGGGTGGTCCTGCTGGTACCCGGGTCGCTGAACGGCATGGCGGGCCTGCTGGGCGCCCCCGCCGCCAACTACAAGGGCATCGCCGCCGTCACCACCGGCGAGGCGGGAGGCTCCGGTCAGGCACCCGCCGACCGGGTCATCCTCAACCCGGAGGCGTACGCGATCCTCGGCACGGTCGGCCGGCAGGTCGTCCTCACCCACGAGACGACCCACGTGGCCACCCGCGCCCACACCACGGCCGCCACCCCGCTCTGGCTCTCCGAGGGCTACGCCGACTGGATCGGCTACCTCGGCACCAGCCGCACGCCCACCGAGGCGGCCCCCGAACTCGCCCGCGCCGTCGAGGCCGGGGACACCCCCGGAGACCTCCCCGCCGACCAGGACTTCGGCTTCACCGACGACCCCACCAAACTGGCCCAGGCCTACGAGGGCGGCTGGCTGGCCTGCCGGATGATCGCCGCCCACTGGGGCGAGGACAAGCTCGGCGCCTTCTACCGCGCCGTCGGCGCCCACACGTCACGCACGGGCGCCGTGGAGGACGCCCTGAAGACGCGACTCGGCACGACTCTCCCGGCCTTCACCGCCCGCTGGCGCGACTACGTGCGGGCTCAGCTGGGCGACTGAGCCGCGCAGCCGGGTTCAGGAGGAGACCGCGGTCCCCTTCGCCCGGGCCGCCGAGGACGGGAAGGGGGCGGCGGTGTCCCCGGTCACCGTGGAGTGCCACAGGGCGCGGGCCGCCGTGACCGTGGCCGCCACCAGCAGGCCGTTGCGCAGGAGGAGCAGGGTGATGCCGGACCAGTCGCTGACCACGACGTGCGAGAAGCCGACCGGGAACTCCAGGACGGTCACGAAGGCCGCCGAAAGGAGCAGGACGGCCGGCAGGGTCATCCGGCCGGCGCGGAAGCAGAGGCAGACGGCGGCCAGGCCCACCAGCCACACCATGTACTGAGGGCTGATCACCCGGCTGGTGACCGTGAACAGGAGGACGGCGGTGAAGGCCGCGTCCGCCGGCGTGTGGGAGCGGAAGCGGACCGCGGACAGCCGCCACAGCAGCAGCCAGCCGAAGGCGAGCACGGTGAGCAGCAGCGCCGCCGTGCTCACCGCCTTCACGTGCGGGCCGAGGAATTCGATCGAGCCGTAGTTGAGCAGCACCTCGCCGTGCCAGCCGAAGTGCCGGGCGATGTGGAGGACCAGCGCGCCGAGGGACTCCACCTCGGTGCCCCGGTCCCGCTGGAAGGTCAGGAACGAGAACGCGCCCGGCATGGCCACCGCGAACAGGGTGCCGATCGCGCCCGCCGTGACGACCGCCGCCCCCCAGGCCCGCCGCCGTACGGCTCCCACGAGGAGCAGCGCCGGCCACACCTTGACCATCGCGCCGAAGCCGACGAGGGCGCCCATGATCCGGGGATGCCGGGCCCCGGCGAGCAGCGCGGCGACGGCGACGGCGGTGACCATCAGGTCGTAGCGGGCGTAGACGGTGGGGCCGAGCAGCGGGACGCCCAGCACCCAGACCCAGGCGCCGCGCAGGGTGCGGCCGGGGCGCGGGCCGGCGCGGAGGAGGAGGGCGAGGACCACCAGGTCGGCGAGACAGGCCAGGACGAAGAAGGCGGTCGGGTAGTCCAGGAAGGGGAGGAGGCCGGGGGAGAGGATCGCCAGGGCGGCGGCGGGCGGGTACTGCCAGGTGACGTCGTCCAGGGGAAACGTTCCGTGCCGCAGGACCTCGTACCAGCCCTGGTAGATCACGGAGACGTCGCTGGTGACGTCCGCGCCGGGGAAGACGAACACCTTCAGGACGAACAGCAGCAGCACCAGCCGGGTGGCACCCCACGTGACCAGCAACAACGCCAGGGCACGCCGCACGCCCGTCCTGTCCACCTGAGCCCCTGTCCGTCGGCATCGCCGTGTCGAGTGGGCCACATGATCTCCCGGCGTCCTGTGCGGGGGCCATGAAGCGCGGCCGCACGCCCTGTGCGGGTAGGGTCGGCGCCGATGAACAAGACCCTCGTCGTGACCAATGACTTCCCGCCCCGGCCGGGCGGTATCCAGGCGTTCCTGCACAACGTGGTCCTGCGTCTGGACCCCGAGCGGGTCGTGGTCTACGCGTCCACCTGGAAGCGGGGCCGGGAGGGCGCCGAGGCCACCGCCGCGTTCGACGCGGAGCAGCCGTTCACCGTCGTGCGCGACCGTACGACGATGCTGCTGCCGACGCCCCGGGCGACCCGGACGGCGGTCGGGCTGCTGCGGGAGCACGGGTGTACGTCGGTGTGGTTCGGGGCGGCCGCACCGCTGGGGCTGATGGCGCCGGCGCTGCGGAAGGCCGGGGCGCGGCGGCTGGTCGCCACGACCCACGGGCACGAGGCGGGCTGGGCCCAGCTGCCGGCCGCCCGGCAGCTGCTCGGGCGGATCGGGGACGCGACCGACACGATCACCTACCTCGGTGAGTACACGCGGTCCCGGATCGCGGCCGCGCTCGGTGCGGAGGCGGCCGGGCGGATGGTGCAGCTGCCGCCGGGGGTGGACGAGAAGACCTTCCATCCCGGCTCGGGGGGTGCCGAGGTGCGGGAGGGGCTGGGGCTGAGCGGCCGGCCGGTGGTCGTGTGCGTGTCGCGGCTGGTGCCGCGCAAGGGGCAGGACACCCTGATCCTCGCGATGCCGCTGATCCTGGCCGCCCAGCCGGACGCGGTGCTGCTGATCGTGGGCGGCGGGCCGTACGGGAAGGAGCTGCGGCGCCTCGCGAGGGAGACCGGCGTCGAGGCCTCCGTGCGCTTCACGGGCGCCGTGCCGTGGGCGGAGCTGCCCGCGCACTACGGCGCCGGAGACGTGTTCGCCATGCCGTGCAGGACCCGCCGGGGCGGGCTGGACGTGGAGGGGCTCGGGATCGTGTACCTGGAGGCCTCGGCGACAGGCCTGCCGGTGGTGGCGGGGGATTCGGGCGGGGCGCCGGACGCGGTCCTCGACGGGGAGACCGGGTGGGTCGTGCGGGGCGGATCCCCGGAGGAGGCCGCCGAGCGCATCGTGGCGCTCCTGGGGGACGCCGAACTGCGGCAGCGGATGGGGGAGCGCGGGCGGCGGTGGGTCGAGGAGCGGTGGCGGTGGGATCTTCTCGCGGAGCGGCTGAAGGAGTTGCTGTAGCGGGCCGGGCCGCGTTGTCACCAACTCTGTCGCAGCTCTAGGCGGAACCGGAAAATCCGCACATGCTGCGCGCATGACAGCAAAACTGATGCAGCGTCAGCTGACGAGACGTCACATACTGGGCATGATCGCCCTCCAGACCGCCGCGGCGGCCGGTATCACCCGGGTCGGGCTCCAGTCGGCGCAGGCCGCCGAGGAAGCGGCCGACGTCGACAACGCGCCCGCGATCGTGGTCGGTTCGGGCTACGGCGGGGCCGTGGCCGCGCTCCGGCTCGGGCAGGCCGGCGTCCGGACCCTCATGATCGAGATGGGGCAGCTGTGGAACACGGCCGGCTCCGACGGCAAGATCTTCTGCTCCACCGCCGCCCCGGACAAGCGGTCCATGTGGTTCAAGACCCGCACCGAGGCCCCGCTCGCCACCTTCCTCTGGCTGGACGTCGTCAACAAGGACATCGACTCCTACGCGGGAGTCCTCGACCGGGTGCACTTCGACACCATGTCCGTCTACGTGGGGCGCGGTGTCGGCGGCGGGTCGCTGGTCAACGGGGGGATGGCGGTCACCCCGCTCCAGTCGTACTTCTCCGAGCAGTTCCCGACCGTGGACGCGGCCGCGATGTACGGCACGTACTTCCCGCGCGCCCGCACCATGCTGGGCGTCAACACCGTCGACGCCGGCTGGTTCGAGTCGACCGAGTGGTACCAGTTCACCCGGACGTCCAGGAAGGCCGCCGCGAACACCGGGCTCAAGACCACCTTCGTCCCCAACGTCTACGACTTCGGGTACATGCAGCAGGAGGCCGCCGGCGCCGCCACCAGGTCCGCGCTCGCCCAGGAGGTCATCTACGGCAACAACCACGGCAAGAAGAGCCTCGACAAGACCTACCTGGCCGCCGCCCTCGGCACCGGCAACCTCACCATCCACACCCTGGAGAAGGTGAAGGCCGTCACCAGGGCGAGCGACGGGTCGTACGTGCTGAGCGTGGACCGGATCGACACGAGCGGGAACGTCGTCGAGAGCAAGCGGTACAGCTGTACCTACCTGTTCCTGGGGGGCGGCAGCCTCGGGACCACCGAACTGCTCGTGCGGGCCCGGGACACCGGGGCACTGCCCGCGCTCAACTCCAGTGTGGGGGCGGGCTGGAGCACCAACGGCAACACCATGGTGGGGCGCGCCAACCACATCTGGGACACCACCGGCGCCAACCAGGCGACCATGCCGGTCATGGGCATCGACGACTGGGCCAACACCGCCAACCCGGTCTTCGCGGAGATCGCCCCGCTGCCCATCGGGTTCGAGACCTGGGTGAGCCTGTACCTGGCGATCACCAAGAACCCGCAACGGGCGTCCTTCACCTACGACCCCGCGAGGGACGGGGTGAAGCTGGGCTGGACCGCGGCCCAGAGCGCGGTCTCGGTCGCCATGGCGAAGAAGCTGTTCGACCGGATCAACCTGGCCAACGCCACGATCTACCGGTACGACCTGTTCGGCTCGACCGGCAAGGTGTTCGCGGACGACTTCTGCTACCACCCGCTGGGCGGCTGCGTCCTGGGGCAGGCGACCGACAACTACGGCCGGGTGAAGGGGTACGCGAAGCTGTACGTCACGGACGGCTCGCTGGTGCCGGGGAACATCGGTGTGAACCCGTTCGTCACCATCACCGCGCTCGCCGAGCGGACGATGGAACGGGTTCTCGCCGAGGACTTCTGAGCAACCCCCGCAACCCCAAGTGGCCCGCTACTTCTGGTAGATGGCCTCGATCTCGTCCGCGTAGTCCTTCGCCACCACGTTGCGCTTGAGCTTCAGGGACGGCGTCAGGTGGCCCGACTCCTCCGAGAACTGGGAGGACAGAATGCGGAACTTCCGCACCGATTCCGCCTTCGACACCGCGGCGTTGCCGTCGTCGACGGCGTCCTGGATCGCAGCGATCAGATCCGGGTCGTCGCGCAGCGACGCCGCGGTGGAGCCCGCCGGCTTGCCGTGGTCGGCCGCCCAGCGGCCCAGGAACTCGTCGTCGACGGTGATCAGCGCGCCCACGAAGGGCCGCCCGTCGCCCACCACCATGCACTCCGCGACCAGCGCGTGGGCGCGGATCCGGTCCTCGATCACGGCCGGGGCGACGTTCTTGCCGCCGGCGGTGACGATGATCTCCTTCTTGCGGCCGGTGATCCTGAGGTAGCCGTCCTCGTCCAGGGTGCCGATGTCGCCGGTGTGGAACCAGCCGTCGGCCAGCGCCTCGGCGGTCGCGCCCGGGTTGTTCCAGTACTCCTTGAACAGGTGCTCGCCGTGCAGCAGCACCTCGCCGTCGTCCCCGATGCGGATCACCGAACCGGGCAGCGGCTGCCCGACCGTGCCGATCTTGGTCCGGTCCCAGGGGTTGAACGCGGTCGCCGCGCAGGACTCGGTCAGGCCGTAGCCCTCCAGGACCGTAAAGCCGATACCGCGGAAGAAGTGGCCGAGCCGCTCGCCGAGCGGGGCGCCGCCCGAGATCGCGTACTCGCCCCGGCCGCCGAGCACCGCGCGCAGCTTGCTGTAGACGAGCTTGTCGAAGGTCTTGTGCTTGATCTTCAGGCCGAGCGCCGGGCCGGACGGCGTGTCCAGCGCCTTGCTGTACGCGATGGCGGTGTCCGCGGCCTTGTCGAAGATCTTGCCCTTGCCGTCCGCCTGCGCTTTGGCGCGCGCCGAGTTGTAGACCTTCTCGAAGACACGCGGGACGCCGAGGATCAGCGTCGGCCGGAAGGCGGCCAGCTCGTCGGTGAGGTTCTTGATGTCCGGGACGCAGCCCAGCTTGATCGGCGCCATCATCGGGGCGATCTGGACGAGGCGGCCGAAGACGTGCGCGAGCGGGAGGAAGAGGAGGACGGAACACTCGCCGGTGCGGAACAGGGGGCGCAGCCGCTCCACGATGTTGCCGCACTCCGCGAAGAAGGCGCGGTGGGTGAGGACGCAGCCCTTGGGGCGGCCGGTCGTACCGCTCGTGTAGACGATCGTCGCCGGGTCGTCCGCCCTCGCCTGCGAGCTGCGCTCGTCGACCGTGGCGTCGGTGACGCCCTGGCCGAGTCTGCCGAGTTCCTCCAGGGCGCCGGCCTCGATCTGCCAGACCTGCTTGAGGGCGGGCAGCGTCTCGCGCACCGACTCGACGGCGGCCGTGTGGACGTCCAGTTCGACGATGCAGGCGGTCGCGCCGGAGTCGCTGAGGATCCACTGCACCTGCTCCGGGGAGCTGGTCTCGTACACCGGCACGGTGACCGCGCCGGCGCTCCAGATCGCGAAGTCGAGGAGCGTCCACTCGTAGCGGGTGCGGGACATCAGGCCGACCCGGTCGCCCGGCTGGATGCCGGAGGCGATGAGGCCCTTGGCCGCCGCGTGCACCTCGGCGAGGAAGGCGGTGGCGGTCACGTCCTGCCAGACACCGCCGACCTTGCGGGCCATCACGGCTGCGTCCGGATGCTGCGCGGCGTTTCTGCGGACGATGTCGGTCAGATTGCCGTCCGCGGGGACCTCGTACAAAGCCGGAAGGCTGAACTCGCGCAAGACTGCTGCTCCTCATAGGGCGCCGACGCCACGACGTTGTGCGATGCGACGGTGCGGTCCAAGGCTCGGGCAGGTGCTCAGGGTTCGCCACGGGCTGGAAGATCCGGCGGTTGAATTCCTGAGCACGACTGGACTGCCCGGACGTTACCCGCCGGTATGGCTTCTTCGACAGGGGGGTCCGGCGAGATGTTCGGTGCGTCACACAGGTTGGTGTTCCTCCGCGTACGGTAGTCCACGGCTTTAGTGACTGACCAGTAACCGCGAGCCCGGCCATCGCCTGTTCACGTTTGCCGCACAGGCCTACCCTTGATCACCATGGCAGCCACACCCTCCGGCACCCGCAGGACCCGCGTCCACGTGGTCAGTGACGTGCACGGCAACGCCCGTGACCTGGCCAGGGCTGGCGACGGCGCGGACGCCCTGATCTGTCTCGGCGACCTGGTCCTCTTCCTCGACTACGCCGACCACTCCCGCGGCATCTTCCCCGACCTGTTCGGCGTCGAGAACGCCGACCGTCTCGTCGAACTCCGCACCGCCCGCCGCTTCGAGGAGGCCCGGGAACTCGGCGCCCGGCTGTGGGGCGGGATCGGCATGGACCGGGCGACGGCGATCGAGAAGGCGGTACGCAAGCAGTACGCCGAGATGTTCGCGGCGTTCCCGGCACCGACGTACGCGACGTACGGCAATGTCGACATGCCGCCGCTGTGGCGGGAGTACGCCGGTCCGGGCACGACGGTCCTCGACGGCGAGCGGGTGGAGATCGGCGGGTGGGTCTTCGGCTTCGTCGGCGGCGGCCTGCGCACCCCGATGCGCACCCCCTACGAGATCTCCGACGAGGAGTACGCGGCGAAGATCGAGGCGCTCGGCGAGGTCGACGTCCTCTGCACGCACATCCCGCCGGAGGTGCCGGAGCTGGTGTACGACACGGTCGCGCGCCGTTTCGAACGGGGCAGCCGGGCGCTGCTGGACGCCATCCGCCGCACCCGGCCCCGGTATTCGCTCTTCGGGCATGTCCATCAGCCACTGGTGAAGCGGATGCGGATCGGGGCCACCGAGTGCGTGAACGTCGGGCACTTCGCCGGTACCGGCAGGCCCTGGGCGCTGGAATGGTGACGACCCCGGACAGGGGGTGAAGTCGGCTGGTCGGACGCGCGGTAGCCTTCACGCGGCATGTGTGTGCGCACGCCCGCGCACGCCGCCCCCTTTACCGGTCCCACCGGTCCCACCGGCCCGCATCTGGAGGAGCCACGGCGATGGCGGAACACACCAGCTCGAACATCACGATCGAGGCGGCCCCGGCCGACGTCATGGCGGTCATCGCCGACTTCGGCCGTTACCCGGACTGGACCGGCGAAGTGAAGGAGGCGGAGGTCCTGAAGACCGACGCCCAGGGCCGTGCCGAGCAGGTCCGCCTGGTCATGGACGCCGGTGCGATCAAGGACGACCAGGTCCTCGGGTACACCTGGACCGGCGACAACGAGGTCTCGTGGACGCTCGTGAAGTCCCAGATGCTCCGCTCCCTGGACGGCTCCTACCTGCTGAAGCCGGCGGGTGCGGGTTCGACGGAGGTCACGTACTCGCTGACCGTCGACGTCAAGATCCCGATGCTCGGGATGATCAAGCGCAAGGCGGAGAAGGTCATCATCGACCGGGCGCTGGCGGGCCTGAAGAAGAGGGTCGAGTCGGGGGAGAAGTGAGGCAGGGACGCCTCGCGGGGTACGCGTAGGACGCCGGGTGCGGGTCGTCGGCGGTCGCTCGCGCAGTTCCCCGCACCCTGACGGGACGCTGCCGTCGCGTCAGCCACCGTGACACCCCCTGCGCCCGCTGTAGCGAGGGCTCACCTGGACGTCCGTTACGGTTCACCCTCATGCGCACCATCCTGATCACCGGGCCCGGCGGCAGCGGCCGTACGACCGTCGCCGCGGCCACCGCCCTGCGCGCCGCGGCCGAGGGCACCCCGACCCTCGTCCTGAGCGCCGACCGCACGGACACCCTCGGCGCCGCCCTGGGCACGGCGACAGGACCGGAGCCCACCCGCGTCACCCCCACCCTCACCGCCTGGCGCCCCGACGCCGCCGGCCGCTTCCGCGAGGACCTCGCCGCCTTCCAGAGCCGCGCCGCGAACGTCCTCGACCTGCTCGGCGCATCCCGTCTGGACGCCGAGGAGCTCACCCCCCTGCCCGGTGCCGAGGAACTCTCCTTCCTCCGCGCCCTGCGCGACGCTGCCCTCTCCGAGCGTTACGAACTGCTCGTCGTCGACCTTCCCCCCGCCCCGCAGGCGCTCGCCCTCCTCTCCCTCCCCGAGGAGCTCCGCCGCTACCTGCGCCGCCTGCTCCCGCCCGAACGGCAGGCGGCCCGCGCCCTGCGCCCCGTCCTCGGCCGTCTCGCCGGCGTGCCCATGCCCGCCGACTGGCTCTACGAGACCGCGGCCCGCTGGGACACCGAGCTGGCCGCCGTGGAGGCCGTCCTCGCCGACCGCGACACCGCCGTGCGCCTGGTCGCCGAACCCGGCCCGGCCGGTGCCGACGCCGTCCGCACCGCCCGTCTGGGCCTCGCCCTGCGCGGCCTGCCCGCCACGGCCCTGGTCGCCAACCGCGTGCTGCCCGACGCCACCCCGCTGCACGACCTCGTCGCCCAGCAGCGCAAGGCCCTCGCGGAGTGGGGGGACGCGTACGACGTCACCGCGGTCGCCCACCTCGGGCACGACCCGCGCGGCACCGACGACCTCGCCGCGCTCGCCGTGCCCGGTGTCAACACCGTGCCCGCCCCGGTCGGGTGGCCGGTCGCCGACCGGATCGAGGCGGACGGCGTCCTCGTCTGGCACATCCCGCTGCCCGGCGCGATACGGGACGACCTCGACCTCGTCCGGCGCGGCGACGAGGTCGTGATCACCGTGAGCGGCTTCCGCCGGATCGTCGCCCTCCCGTCGGCCCTGCGCCGCTGCACCGTCGCCGGGGCCGCCCTGCGCGACGGGGAGCTGCGCCTGCGGTTCACGCCGGACCCGGAGCTGTGGCCGCGCTGACGGTGAAACCGGTACGCCCGTTCGGGTAACGTCGTAGAGACGAACCGTAGGCAGGAGTCCGTCATGAGCGAAGAGCGCCCCGCAGCCGACGCCTCCGAGGCCGCGGACGAGGTACGGGCGACGGACGACGACGCCTGGGCCACCGCCTGCGCCGAGGACCTGGAGGCGGAGAAGGCCCGCCGCCGTGTCCAGTACGGCCCGCCCCCCGGGTCGGCCGCCGAGGAACTGCGCAAGCTCGTCGACGCCGTCGCCGACAAGCTCTCCGGCATCCAGACCCCACTGCTCGGCGCGGTCGCCGGACCCGCCGCCCAGCAGGTGGTCCGGCAGGTCGTCCAGCAGGCGAAGAACGCCGTCGAGCCCGTCATAGAGCGCAACCCGGACGTCTTCGACCACCTGGCCGCGGCGGGCAGCGAACTCCTCGCCGCCTACCGGTCCGCGGTCCAGGCCCAGGAGACCCGCTGGACCGCCGACCGCCACGACAAGGGCGAGGACGACGGCCCGGGCGAACGCATCGATCTCGACTGACAGCCCCTGAGGGCCCTGCCCTCGGCTTCCCGGCTGCCGGGCGGTGCCCACACCGCGTCGACCCTGTCCTCCGCCTCGCGGCTGCGCGCTCCCGCACGCTCGAACGAAAACTCGCGAGGGGCACCCCCATCGCCGCCGCCCGGCCCGCCCTCCGGGCGGACGACGGGAACCCGACGGCAGGGCCTCGGGTACGGTTGGCCGTAGCGGGGCTCGACCGAAACTGAGGGATTCATGGGACTCACCATCGGCGTCGACATCGGCGGCACGAAGATCGCGGCCGGCGTGGTCGATGAGGAAGGCAACATCCTCTCGACCCACAAGGTGCCGACCCCGGGCACGCCCGAGGGCATCGTGGACGCCATTGCTTCCGCCGTAGAGGGCGCCCGCGCCGGGCACGAGATCGTCGGCGTGGGCATCGGAGCCGCCGGTTACGTGAACCGGCAGCGCTCCACGGTCTACTTCGCACCCAACATCGACTGGCGCCAGGAGCCGTTGAAGGACGAGGTCGAGGCCCGCGTCGGCCTCCCCGTGGTGGTGGAGAACGACGCCAACGCCGCCGCCTGGGGCGAGTACAAGTTCGGTGCCGGCAAGGGCCACCGCAACGTCATCTGCATCACCCTCGGCACCGGCCTCGGCGGCGGCATCATCATCGGCAACAAGCTGCGCCGCGGGCACTTCGGCGTCGCCGCCGAGTTCGGGCACATCCGGATGGTCCCGGACGGGCTGCTGTGCGGCTGCGGCTCGCAGGGCTGCTGGGAGCAGTACGCCTCCGGCCGCGCGCTGGTCAGGTACGCCAAGCAGCGCGCCAACGCCACCCCCGAGAACGCCGAGGTCCTCCTCGCGCTCGGCGACGGCACCCCCGAGGGCATCGAGGGCAAGCACATCTCCGTGGCCGCCCGCCAGGGCGACCCGGTCGCCGTCGACTCCTACCGCGAGCTCGCCCGCTGGGCCGGCGCCGGCCTCGCCGACCTGGCCTCCCTCTTCGACCCCTCCGCGTTCATCGTCGGCGGCGGCCTCTCGGACGAGGGCGAACTGGTCCTCGACCCGATCCGCAAGTCCTACAAGCGCTGGCTGGTGGGCGGCAACTGGCGCCCGGTCGCCGAGGTCATCGCGGCCCAGCTGGGCAACGAGGCCGGCCTGGTCGGCGCGGCCGACCTGGCCCGGGAGCCCGACCCGATCATGTAAACGCCGTCCACCCAGGGGCGCGGGGAACCGCGCGACCGGCCGTCAGGCGCCGGCCGTCGCGCACGCACCTCGCGCCCCACCCGCCGGGCGCACGGCTCCCGCACCCGGCGTACATTGATCCACATGGCGTCGCTCCCCAAGTCCCAGACAGAGCCCGACGGTTCCGCGGTCGTCCGCGTCCTGAGCTACAACATCCGCTCCATGCGGGACGACACCGACGCCCTGGCTCGCGTCATCAAGGCCTGCGCCCCCGACCTGGTCCTGGTCCAGGAGGCCCCCCGCTTCTTCCGGTGGCGCAAGAAGCTCGCCCGCCTGGCCTCCGCCGCCGAGCTCGTGATCCTCACCGGGGGCGGTACCGCGGCCGGTCCGGCGATCCTCTGCGACCTCCGCGCCACCGTCGAGCGCACCGAGGACGTCCTCCTCCCCCTCACCCCCGGCCTGCACCGCCGCGGCCTCGCGACCGCCGTCGTCCGCATCGGCGGCGCCCGCCTCGGCGTCACCAGCTTCCACCTCAGCCTCCAGCAGGACGAGCGCTACGAGCAGGGCGGCATGCTCCTCGACCGGGTCGCCGGCCTGGGCGTGGAGCACGCCATCGCCGGTGGCGACCTCAACGACCGCCCGGACGGCCGCACCTTCCGCCGCCTGGCCGACGCCTACCAGGACTGCCGTACCGCGGCGCCCTGGGGCGGCGAGTTCACCTCGGACTCCAGCGCCCCGCACCAGCGCATCGACGCGATCTTCGCGACCAAGGGCATCGAGGTGCTCGGCTGCGGCGTCCCCGAGCACCTGCCCGGTGTGACCGGCGCAGACCTGAGGGCGGCCACGGACCACCTTCCGGTCCTGGCCGCCCTCAGAGTTCCGGCAGCGTCCTAGCGGGCGCGACGCCTCAGACCACGGCGCCCCGGCCCGGGTCCCCCTCGTCCTCGTCGTCCGTCTTCATACGGGTCACCAGCGTGACGAACCCGCCGAGGAAGCCGCCGATGCCCAGCGTCGCCAGCCACCAGGTCATGTCCCAGCCCAGCAGCACCGCGAGCAGCAGCAGGATCGGCCCGCCCACCACGCCCAGCCACGCGAACTTGGCCGTGGCGTCGGCCTCCGGCAGCGGCGGCGGCTCGGGCGGCACGAAGTGCCCCTCGTCGCCCTCGTCGAAGTCGTCCTCGGAGGGTTCCGGCGCCGTGTAGTCACGCGGGCCGCCCACCCCGGGCGCGAAGGAGACCGAGCTGCCCAGCGGCTGCGCCGGCCGCTGCTCCCCGGCCGCCCCGGCCCCCGTCCCGGCGGGCTCGGCCTCCGCCTCGGTCTCGTCCTCGTCGTCCATCGCGGGCAGCGCGAGGTCCTTCACCGGCTTGAAGGGCGCCGTGCCCGGCGGGTCCGGCGGCTCGTCGCCGTACCCCGCAACGATCGCGGCCCAGGCGGCCTCCTCGTCGAAGGGCACCCCCGTCTCGTCCGGCTCGCGGTCCTCGCGGCCGGAGTCGTGCTCAGCCAACTGCGGCCGTCCCTTCCTTGCCGACACTGGGTGCGAGCCGGCCGATGAAGGCGAGGCTCTCCTCGAAGATCCGGTCCGCGTCATGGTCCAACGTCGCGACGTGGTAACTCTGTTCCAGCACGACCTCCGTTACGTCCGTGGAGGACACCCGGCTCAGGATGCGGGCGGAATCCACCGCCGGAACCACATGGTCCTCGGCGCTGCGCAGGAGCAGCAGCGGCTGGGTCACCTGCGGCAGCTCCTTGTCCACCTGGCGGAAGAAGTTCCGCAGCGAGTGCGCGCTGTGCAGCGGCACCCGGTCGTACCCCACCTCGGCGGCGCCCGGCTTGGCGATGTCGCTGGCGATGCCCCTCGTCGTGCGCACGAGATGCCGGGCCACCGGAAGGGCGTACGCCGACAGGCCGTGCACCTTGTTCGCCGGGTTGACGATCACCACGCCGTTCACACCCGTACCGTTCCGCGCGGCCAGCCGCAGGGCCAGCGCGCCGCCCATGGACAGGCCCGCCAGGAACACCTGGGAGCAGCGCTCGCGCAGCAGCCGCAGCTCGCGGTCCACCTCCGCGTACCAGTCCTGCCAGCCGGTGACCGCCATGTCCTCCCAGCGGGTGCCGTGCCCGGGCAGCAGGGGCAGGGAGACGGTCAGGCCGTGTGCCGCATGGTGTTCCGCCCAGTGGCGCAGCGACTGCGGCGAGCCGGTGAAACCGTGGCAGAGGAGGACGCCGGCCTCCCCGCCGTCGTGGCGGTACGGCTCGGCTCCGGGGAGAACCGGCACCTTCGGTCTCCAATTCATTTCGAGTTCGTTCGAGAGGGGCGGAACTGCGGGAGCCGTGGACGACGACTCCAGTTGTGCTTCACCGTACGCGACGGCACTGACACCGACCAGGGTCGTCGGGCCCATTCCCGGCGCTCCGGGTTAAGGTCTGATCGACGGAAACAGGAGGCACTCGGTTGTTGTACGGCGCGATGAAGGTCGCTATCGGGGGACCGCTGAAGGTCACCTTCAGGCCCTGGGTGGAGGGTCTGGAGAACGTCCCGGCCGAGGGCCCGGCGATCCTGGCCAGTAACCACCTGTCCTTCTCGGACTCGTTCTTCCTGCCCGCGGTGCTGGACCGCAAGGTCACCTTCATCGCGAAGGCCGAGTACTTCACCACGCCCGGGCTGAAGGGCCGGCTCACGGCCGCCTTCTTCAAGGGCGTCGGCCAGCTCCCCGTCGACCGCTCCGGCGCGCGCGGCGCCGGCGAGGCCGCGGTGCAGAGCGGCATAGACGTGCTGGAGCGCGGCGAGCTGTTCGGCATCTACCCGGAGGGCACCCGCTCGCCGGACGGCCGCCTCTACCGGGGCAAGCCCGGCGGCCTCGCGCGCGTGGCGCTCGCCACCGGCGCCCCGGTCCTCCCGGTCGCCATGATCGACACCGAGAAGATCCAGCCGCCGGGGCAGGTGATGCCCAAGCTGATGCGGCCGGGCATCCGGATCGGCAAGCCGCTGGACTTCAGCCGCTACCAGGGCATGGAACACGACCGGTTCGTGCTGCGCGCGGTGACCGACGAGGTCATGTACGAGATCATGAAACTCTCCGGCCAGGAGTACGTGGACATCTACGCGACGGCCGCCAAGCGGCAGATCGCGGAGGCCGCCAAGGCCGAGAAGGACGCGGCGAAGGCCGAGAAGAAGGCCGAGTCCTAGACCGGAGGCAGGGGGCCGGCGGCCGGGGGGACCGGCGGCCGGGAGGGCAGGGGGACTGGGGGACATGAGCAAGCGGGAACGCGTCATACGGATGTCGGTCGAGCAGCCGCTGTGGCGCGCCCTCACCGGCTACCGCGTACTGACCCTGCTGTACGCCGTCGGCCTGTTCGCCTCCGCCTACGACGACTACGACCGCGCGGGCGTGGCCCTCGCCTACTACGCCGTCCTGACCGTCTGGACCCTGGCGACCCTGCCCCGCGTGCAGAACGCGGCGGCCTGCACCAAGCGCTTCCTCGCCGTCGACCTCGCCATCGCGCTCACCGGCATCGTGCTGACCCCCTGGGTGGTCACCCAGGGCCACATCGACCGCGGCGGGCCGACCCTGCCGTCGATCTGGACCGCCGGTTCGGTCCTCGCCTACGCCCTCAAGGGCGGCTGGCGCTGGGCCGCGTTCGCCTCCACGCCGGTCGCCGCCGCCAACCTGATCGAGCGTGGCCACCCGGCCCGCGACACCGTCCACAACGTGATCCTGGTCTGGGTCGCCTCCATCGCCATCGGCTACGTCGTCGAGGTCGCCCGCGCCTCCGAGCGCACCCTCGCCCGCGCCCTGGAGATCGAGGCGACGACCCGGGAACGGGAGCGGCTCGCCCGGGACATCCACGACGGCGTGCTCCAGGTGCTCGCCATGGTGCAGCGCCGCGGCGCGGTCCTCGGCGGCGAGGCGGCCGAACTCGGGCGGCTCGCCGGGGAGCAGGAGGTGGCCCTGCGGACGCTGGTCTCCGGCGGCCTGGTGCCCCCCTCGCGGCTCTCCGAGGACGAGGCCGAGGGCGCCGTCGTACGCCTGGTCGAGGAACCGGACGGCGGCGGCCCCGTCGACCTGCGCACGCTGCTCGCGCGGTACGCCGGATCCCGGGTCAGCCTGGCCGAGCCCGGCGCGCCGGTGGAGCTGCCGCCGGGCGCCGCACGCGAGTTGGCCGCCGCGGTCGGTGCCGCCCTGGACAATGTGCGCAGGCATGCGGGCGAGGCGGCGCGGGCCTGGATCCTGGTCGAGGACGAGCCCGGCGAGGTCGTGGTGACCGTACGGGACGACGGTCCCGGCATCCCGGAAGGGCGGCTGGCCCAGGCCGAGGGGGAGGGGCGGCTCGGGGTGGCCCAGTCGATCCGCGGGCGGCTGCGCGACCTGGGCGGCAGCGCCGAGCTGTGCTCGACCCCCGGGCAGGGCACGGAAGTAGAGCTGAAGGTACCGAAGGTCTCCCCGGGGAAGGCGGAGCGGCGATGAGCATCAAGGTCATGGTGGTCGACGACCACCCCATGTGGCGGGACGCGGTCGCCCGGGACCTGACCGAGTCCGGTTTCGAGGTGGTCGCCACCGCCGGGGACGGCGAACAGGCGGTGCGCCGCGCCAAGGCCGCCGCGCCCGACGTCCTCGTCCTGGACCTCAACCTGCCGGCCAAGCCGGGCGTCCAGGTCTGCAAGGAACTCGTCGGCCACAACCCGGCGTTGCGGGTCCTGGTGCTCTCCGCGAGTGGCGAGCACGCCGACGTCCTGGAGGCGGTGAAGTCCGGCGCGACGGGCTACCTGCTCAAGTCGGCCTCGACGGAGGAACTCCTCGACGCGGTCCGCCGTACCGCGGTCGGCGACCCGGTGTTCACACCCGGCCTCGCCGGACTGGTCCTCGGCGAGTACCGCCGGCTGGCCTCCGAGCCCGCCCCGGAAGCGGACCCCGACCGGCCCGACGCGCCCCGGCTCACCGACCGGGAGACCGAGGTGCTGCGGCTGGTCGCCAAGGGCCTGAGCTACAAGCAGATCGCCGAGCGCCTGGTCATCTCCCACCGCACCGTCCAGAACCACGTCCAGAACACCCTGGGCAAGCTGCAGCTGCACAACAGGGTGGAGCTGGTGCGGTACGCGATAGAGGCGGGGCTCGACGACGACTGAGACGACTGATCTGATCTGATCTTCGGGCGGCGCGTAAACCAACCGCCCGACAATTCACCGGAATTGCCCTTCCGCGCCCATCCCTGTGTGAGCTGGATCACCATTAGCGTGAGTCCCACAGGCAACCGCGGCGAAGGGACATTTCCATGCGGGTCGGAGTACTGACCGGAGGCGGCGACTGCCCCGGGCTCAACGCGGTCATCCGGGGCATCGTCCGCAAGGGCGTGCAGGAGTACGGCTACGACTTCGTCGGCTTCCGGGACGGCTGGCGCGGGCCCCTCGAAGGCGACACCGTCCGCCTCGACATCCCCGCCGTACGCGGCATCCTGCCCCGCGGCGGCACCATCCTCGGCTCCTCGCGGACCAATCCGCTCAAGCAGGAGAACGGCATCCGCCGGATCAAGGACAACCTCGCCAAGCTGGAGGTCGACGCGCTGATCGCGATCGGCGGCGAGGACACCCTCGGCGTCGCCGCCCGTCTCACCGACGAGTACGGCGTGCCCGTCGTCGGCGTGCCGAAGACCATCGACAACGACCTGTCCGCCACCGACTACACCTTCGGCTTCGACACCGCGGTCGGCATCGCCACCGAGGCCATCGACCGGCTGCACACCACCGCCGAGTCCCACATGCGGGTCCTGGTCTGCGAGGTGATGGGCCGGCACGCCGGCTGGATCGCCATCCACTCCGGTCTCGCCGGCGGCGCCAACGTCATCCTCATTCCGGAACAGCGCTTCGACGTGGACCAGGTGTGCGCCTGGGTCACGTCCCGCTTCAAGGCCTCGTACGCCCCGATCGTGGTCGTCGCCGAGGGCGCCATGCCCAAGGACGGCGAGATGGTCCTCAAGGACGGCACGCTGGACTCCTTCGGGCACGTCCGGCTCTCCGGGGTCGGCGAGTGGCTGGCCAAGGAGATCGAGAAGCGCACCGGCAAGGAGGCCCGGACCACCGTCCTCGGGCACATCCAGCGCGGCGGCACGCCCAGCGCCTTCGACCGCTGGCTGGCCACCCGCTTCGGCCTGCACGCCGTCGAGGCCGTCCGCGACGGCGACTTCGGCAAGATGGTCGCGCTGCGCGGCACCGACGTCGTCCGGGTCCCGATCGCCGAGGCCACGGCCAAGCTGAAGACCGTCGACCTGAAGCTGTACGAGGAGGTCGGGGTGTTCTTCGGCTGACGGCCGCAGACCTCCTCTGCCCGGCCCGCGCGCCGTCACGGTCACCGTGACGGCGCGCAGACGCGTCCGGCACCAGGCCGAGCTTCGACGCAACCGCTGCGGCGGGACACCCAGAGGGCGCGGGGCCGTATTCGAGGTGCGGCTCCGACGCGTGGGCGCGACGAGCCCCCACGCACCCGCGCCCGGGGCTCAAGCCCGAACGGTTCCGGTACCGCGCAACTGCGCCACCAGCTCCCGCACGATCGCCGCCCCGTTCAGCGTGAGCACCGACTCGGGATGGAACTGCACCCCGGCGAAGCCAGGTCCCCGCACCGCGTGCACCTCGCCGTTGTCCGCACGGCTCACCTCGATGCCGTGCGCGGCCAGTTCCCGCGCCGCCTCGTCGTCGCAGCGGGCCACGAAGCTGTTGTAGAAGCCGACCGTCTCCGGCCGCCCGAACAGGTCCACCGTGGTCTGCGCCCCCTGGTGGGGGACCTCCTTGCGGACGATCTCCAGCCCCAGCTCCGCCGCGATCAGCTCGTGCCCGAGGCAGACGCCCAGCACCCCGTGCCGGTGCTCCCGGATCACGGCCGCCGCCAGCTCCCGCAGGAACCGCATCTTCGGATCGTCCAGGTCGGACGGGTCACCGGGCCCCGGGCCCAGCACCAGCGGGCCCTGGTGCGCGAGCGCCGCCGCCCGCAGGCCCGGCTCGTCGTAGCGCCGCACGGTGACGTCGAGCCCGCCCGCCCGCAGCACGTGCGCGAGCATCGCCGTGAACGTGTCCTCGCCGTCCACCACGAGCGCGTGCCCGGCCAGCTCGCCGGTCCGCTCCTGCATCCGCAGCCAGAACGGCGCCAGGGAGGCCCGCCGCCCGTCCAGCGCGGCCCGCACCCGGGGGTCGTCGGCGAGCCGGGAGCGCGCCGCCTCGGCACGCGGCCGGGACGGCCGTACCCCGAGCGCCGCCAGCACCCCCGCCGCCTTCGCGTGCGTCTCCGCGACCTCGCTCACCGGGTCCGAGCCGCGGACCAGGGTGGCGCCGACGGGGACCCGCAGCCGGCCGTCCGCGCCGATGTCCGCGGTGCGGATCAGGATGGGGGAGTCGAGGGTCTGCGCACCGCCGGAGTCACGCCCCAGCAGGGCCAGGGCCCCCGCGTAGTAGCCGCGGCCGCCCACCTCGTGCCGCTCGATCACCCGGCAGGCGTTCTGCACCGGCGACCCCGTGACGGTCGCCGCGAACATGGTCTCCCTGAGGACCTCCCGCACGTCCAGCGAGGACCGGCCGCGCAGCTCGTACTCGGTGTGCGCGAGGTGCGCCATCTCCTTCAGCCGCGGTCCGACGACCACACCGCCCATGTCGCCCACCGTGCACATCATCTTGAGCTCCTCGTCGACGACCATCGACAGCTCCTCGATCTCCTTGCCGTCGGCGAGGAAATCGAGCAGGTGCTCGGGGGTGGGGCCCTCGGCGGGATAGCGGTACGTGCCGCTGATCGGGTTCATGACCACCGTGCCGCCGGACATCCGCACGTGCACCTCGGGGCTCGCGCCGACCAGTGTCCGGTCCCCGGTGTGCACGACGAACGTCCAGTACGCGCCGCGCTCGCCCTCCAGGAGCCGCCGGAACAGGGCCAGCGCGTCGGCGCGGCCGAACCCCGGGATCTCACCCTCGTACGTCCGCCGGATCACGAAGTTCGCGCCCTCGCCCCGGCCGATCTCCTCGCGCAGCACCCGGCCGACGATCTCGGCGTACGCGTCGTCGTCGACGTCGAAGGCGCCGGAGCCGACCCGGACGTCGTGGGAGGGGAGGGTGGCGAGGGCCTCGTCGAGTGGAATGTGACATACCACTGTCGGGGTCAGCACCAGCAGCGGCGTCCCGTCGTCCCGCACGTCGAACCCCCTTTCCCGGATCTGCCGGTACGGGATCAGGGCCAGCCCCTCCTCGGGCAGGTCGGCGAGGCGGTCACGGGCGGTGACCGGGCCCAGCAGGAGTTCCACCGTGCTCTCGTCGTGGCCGGGGGTGCGGCGGCGGAGCAGGGCGAAGGGGCGGTCGTCGTGGAGCAACTGGGTCAGGTCCATGGTTCCTCTGCCTGGGGGCTGGTGAGGGAGGAACGACCCCGGGAACGCCGAAGGCCGCCCCTCCGGGCGGCCTTCGCGAAGTCTTGCGTACGCGCAGTCAGTGGGCCGCCGGAGAAGCGGTCCACCACCAGTTCTGGGTCGAATGCGCGAACATGCCGAAAACCTTACCCCACCGTGCTCCCTGTCCACAGGATAATCCCGACGTCTCACCAGTCGAGCCGGAGGAAAATATGGCGACACGACCCCGTAATGTTTACGAGGTGACCGTGAACGCTAAGACCAGCCTCGGTGCTGGCAACACCTGGCGAAACCTGCCCGCGGCGCAGCAGCCCGAGTACCCCGACCCCGAGGCTCTGCGCACAGTCGTCGCGGAGCTGGAGTCGTATCCGCCCCTCGTCTTCGCGGGCGAGTGCGACCAGCTGCGCACCCGGATGGCGGCCGTCGCCAAGGGTGAGGCGTTCCTCCTCCAGGGCGGCGACTGCGCCGAGGCCTTCGACGCGGTGTCCGCCGACCACATCCGCAACAAGCTCAAGACCCTGCTCCAGATGGGTGCCGTACTGACGTACGCCGCGTCGGTGCCCGTGGTGAAGGTCGGGCGGATCGCCGGCCAGTACAGCAAGCCGCGCTCCAAGCCCACCGAGACCCGCGACGGCGTGACGCTGCCGACCTACCGCGGCGACTCCGTCAACGGCTTCGACTTCGACGAGGCCTCGCGGATCCCGGATCCCGAGCGGCTCAAGCGGATGTACAACGCCTCCGCCTCGACGCTGAACCTGGTGCGCGCCTTCACCACCGGCGGCTACGCGGACCTGCGCCAGGTGCACGCCTGGAACCAGGACTTCGTGAGGTCCTCCCCGTCCGGCCAGCGCTACGAGCAGCTCGCCCGCGAGATCGACAACGCGCTGAACTTCATGCGGGCCTGCGGCGCGGAGCCCGAGGAGTTCAAGACGGTCGAGTTCTTCTCCTCGCACGAGGCGCTGCTGCTGGACTACGAGTCCGCCCTGACCAGGGTCGACTCGCGGACCGGCAAGCTGTACGACGTCTCCGCGCACATGGTGTGGATCGGTGAGCGGACCCGGCAGATGGACGGGGCGCACATCGAGTTCGCGTCGAGGATCCGCAACCCGATCGGCCTCAAGCTCGGCCCGACGACGACCGCCGAGGACGCGCTGCGGTACATCGACCGTCTCGACCCGGACCGTGAGCCGGGCCGGCTGACCTTCGTCGTCCGGATGGGCGCGGACAAGGTCCGCGACAAGCTCCCCGAGCTGGTCGAGAAGGTCACCGCCTCGGGCGCGACCGTGGCCTGGGTGACCGACCCGATGCACGGCAACACCTTCGAGGCGGCCTCGGGCCACAAGACCCGCCGCTTCGACGACGTGCTCGACGAGGTCAAGGGCTTCTTCGAGGTCCACAAGTCCCTCGGCACCCACCCCGGCGGCATCCATGTCGAGCTCACCGGTGACGACGTCACCGAGTGCGTGGGCGGCGGCGACGAGATCTTCGTCGACGACCTGCACCAGCGCTACGAGACGGCCTGCGACCCGCGGCTGAACCGCAGCCAGTCCCTGGACCTGGCGTTCCTCGTCGCGGAGATGTACCGCGACCAGTAGGGCGGCCTCATGGGGGTGGGGCGCGGATCACAGCGGTCGGCGCCCCACCCCACTGTTGCGCCCGCCGAGTGATGGGTAAGGTTAGGTTTGCCTCACCGACCAATCGGGACGGCACCACTGATCGATCCCGGCGGGAGGTGAATCCGCGTGTACGTCTGCAGCTGCTTCGGAGTGACCGAGTCGCAGGTCAAGCAGCACGCGGAGGACGGCGCCTGCACGCCCCGCCAGATAGCGTCCGCCTGCAAGGCCGGCACGGACTGCGGTTCGTGCGTCCGCCGCATCCAGGCGATCCTCGGCCGCGGCGCCTGCCCGCGCCGCGAGCCGGCCGACGAGGGCAGGCTGGTCCTCGCCGCCCTTGCCGGTGAGCGCCCCGAAGGGGCGCGGGGAACCGCGCGCTCGGCCGCGACGGACCCGCGGACGGCCGGCGATCCGCCTCGGCCCTTCCCGCGGAGCGCCTAGCTGGTCTCGGGCTGCTCGATGATCTGCGAGATGTAGAGCGCCTCGCCGAGCTTCTCCACCAGCTCCAGTTGGGTGTCGAGGTAGTCGATGTGGTGCTCCTCGTCCTCCAGGATGTCCTCGAAGATGTTCGCCGACGTGATGTCGCCCTTGTCGCGCATCACCTTGATCCCGCGCCTGAGGCGGTCGATCGCCTCCACCTCGATCTGCCGGTCGGCCTCGAACATCTCCTTCACGGTCTGTCCCACGCGGACGTGGAACAGCCGCTGGTAGTTGGGCAGCCCCTCCAGGAACAGGATCCGGTCGGTGAGCACCTCGGCGTGCTTCATCTCGTCGAACGACTCGTGCCGGGTGTACTTCGCGAGCTTGTACCAGCCGAGGTTCTCCTGCATCTTCGCGTGCAGGAAGTACTGGTTGATCGCGGTGAGCTCGCCGGTGAGCTGCTCGTTGAGGAATTCGATGACCTCGGGGTCGCCCTGCATCGCAGAGGCTCCTTCCACGGGCTGGGGTGCTTGCGGCGCATGATTGCACCGGCATGGAAGATCGTCCAGTAAGTGCGTACTTAGTAAGTAAGTGCACGGTTGGCATCAGTTGGCCGTTTTGTCGATATCCGAGGGGTCTGCCTGGTCAGGTGCACTGCCCGTGGTCTGTCAGGATGGAGAACATGGGTCATCGGGTGGAGAGCGCGTCTCGGGAAACCGCGGGAGCCGAGCTTCCGCCGGGACAGCGACTCCAGCGCGGCTGGCCGGTCACGCACTACGGCCCGGTCCCCAGGTTCCGGCCCGAGCGCTGGGAGTTCCGGATCTTCGGCGCCACCGCCGACGGGGGCGCGCACGTCTGGAACCACGAGCAGTTCACGGCCCTGCCGTATGCCACCGTGGTCGCCGACCTGCACTGCGTCACGAAGTTCAGCATGCTCGGCGCGGAGTGGGGCGGGATCCCGGCGCGGACCGTCCTGGAGCTCGCGCCGCCCGCTCCCGAGGTCACGCACGTGATGGTCTGGGCGGAGTACGGCTTCAGCTCCAACCTGCGCCTCGCGGACTTCGCCGCCGAGGGCACCCTCTTCGCCACCCACAAGGACGGTGAACTGCTCACCGCCGAGCACGGCTTCCCGGTCCGCCTGGTCGTCCCGCACCTGTACGCCTGGAAGGGCCCCAAGTGGGTCCGCGGCGTCGAGTACATGACCGCCGACCGCCGCGGCTTCTGGGAGGAGCGCGGCTATCACAACATCGGCGACCCCTGGAAGGAACAGCGTTACTCCTACCAGGAGGAGCCGGGGGACGGCCCGGAACTCTGAGCCGCCGGTGCCGGGCGGGCTCAGCTGTCCCGGAGCCGCTTGAGGCGCTCCACGTCGGCCGCGTGCCCCTCCTTGCCGCCGGGCGTCTCGATGACCAGCGGAACGCCCGCGGTCGCCGGGTGGGTCATCAGCGCGCGGAACGCGTCCTCGCCGATGTGCCCGGCGCCGATGTTCTCGTGCCGGTCCTTGTGCGCGCCCACCACGTCCTTCGAGTCGTTGGCGTGGATCAGCTTCAGCCGCCCCTCGCCGACGGTCGACACGAGCAGGTCAAGCGTCCGGTGCATCCCGCCCGGCCCGGTCAGGTCGTGCCCGGCGGCGAAGATGTGGCAGGTGTCCAGGCAGACGCCCAGCTTCGGGTGGGCGTCCAGCGCCTCGAAGTACGGGCCGAAGTCCCAGGTCCGCGAGCAGAGCGAGGCGCCCTGCCCGGCGGTGGACTCGAGGAGCAGGAACGGGTCGTCGTCGTGGGTCAGCTCGTCGAGCAGCGGCAGCAGACGCGTCCGCACCTGCTTCAGCGCCACGTCCCGGGCCCGGCCGCCGGTCGCGCTCCCGGTGTGCACGACCACTCCGAGCGCCCCGATCTCCCGGCCGCGCCGCAGCGAGTGCCGCAGCGACTCCACCGACTTCTCCACGGTCGCCTCGGTGTGCGAGCCGAAGTTGATCAGGTACGGGGCGTGCACGTACGCCGGGATCGACTCCTGCGCACAGGCCGCGCGGAACGCCTCGTCCTGCTTCGGGCTGCCCGCCGGGGTGGCCCAGCCGCGCGGGTTGGCGACGAAGACCTGCACGGTCTCGGCCCGCAGCTCACGGGCGTAGGACAGCCCCACCGAGTGCAGACCGCCGGCCACCGGGACATGGCCGCCGACTGGGTTGCGGGAAGGACCCGGCTGCTCGCTCTTCACCCGTCCAGGGTGTCACGCCGCGGGCAGGCCCCCGTCACCGGATGGTGATCGTGATCGTCGACCCCTTGGGCGCCTGCTCGCCGGCGCCCACCGACTGCTTCTTCACGGTGTCGCCGAACAGCCCGAGCAGCCCGCGGTCCTCCTTGACCTGGAAGCCGGACCGCTCCAGCAGCCTGGTCGCGTCGTCCACGGTGGCCCCGACCACGTTCGGCACCTCGACCAGCTCCGGGCCCTTGGACAGGGTCAGCGTCACCGTGTCGCCCTCGGCGGCCTGCGCGTCGCCCGCCGGGGTCTGCCGGGCGACCTGCCCCTGGTCGTACTCGGAGCTGATCTCGGTGGCGGACACCGTCACCTTCAGCCCGGCGTCCTGGAGCTCGTGCCGGGCGTCGTCCAGGTCCTCGCCGGTGACGTCCGGGACGTCGACCGGGGCGCCCTTGCTGACGACGAGCGCGATCGCGGTCCCCGCGTGCCGCCGGATCCCGGCACCCGGATCGGACGAGATGACCGAACCCTTGGGCACGTCCTCGCTGAACTCCCGCGTCACCATGCCCGGTTCGAGCCCGTCGGTGGTCAGCACCAGCTTGGCCCCGCCCAGCGTCCGCCCCTGCACGTCCGGCACCCGCACCGTCTCGGGGCCGTCGGAGATGGTGAGCCGCACCGAGTCGTTGCTGCGGATGCGCTTGCCGGCCGCCGGGTCGGTACTGATCACCGTGCCCCGCTTCACCGTGTCGCTGTAGGCGTGCTCGACCGATCCGACCTCGAGCCCGGCCTCCTTGAGCCGCGCGGTGGCCTCGGCCTCCGTCTTCGACAGCAGCGGCGGGACCTTGGTGAACTGCCCCGAGTTGATGTACCAGACGCCGGCGCCGGCACCGAGGACGATCAGTACGGCGACGACCAGCGTCAGCAGCCCGCGCCGGGACCGACGGCCCCCGCGCCGCCGCTCCGGGACCGGCGGCGCCTCGAACCTGCTGGTCCGCAGCACCCCCTCGTCCTCCTCGTTGACGGGCAGCGGCCGTGGCACCGTCAGCGACCGGGGTATGACACTGGTCCGGTCCTCGCCGATGTCGTGCCCGTCCGCCAGCGCCTGCGGCGGCACGGCGTCCAGCTGCTCGGCACGGAGCGCGCCCCGCGCCATCCGCAGCAGGGCGAGCAGCGCGACGGCGTCGTGCGGCCGGACCGCGGGATCCCGGGCCGTCCCGCGGGCGACGAGTTCGTCCAGCTCGTGGGCGAGCCCCGGCACCACGGCGGACGGCGCCGGCACGTCCTCGTGCAGGTGCTTGTAGAGGACGACCGCGGGCGAGTCCGAGTCGTGCGGCTTCTCCCCGGTGAGCATCTCGTACAGCACGACACCGCACGCGTAGACGTCGACGCGCGGATCGGCGGCCCCGCTCTCGACCTGCTCAGGCGCGAGGTAGGACACGGTGCCGAGCACGGCGCCGGTCGTACTGGTGACGGAGTCCACGGACCGCACCAGCCCGAAGTCCGCGACCTTGACCCGGCCGTCGTCCCCTATCAACACGTTCTCGGGCTTCATGTCCCGGTGCACGAAACCGGCCCGGTGCGCGGCGCCCAGCGCGGCCAGCACCGGCTCCAGGATGTCCAGCGCGGCCCGCGGCTGCAGCGCGCCCCGCTCGCGCAGCACGTCACGCAGGGTGCAGCCGGCGACGTACTCCATGGCGAGGTACACGTACGAGCGGTCGGCTCCCTGGTCGTAGACCTGCACCACGTTCGGGTGGGCCAGCCGGGCGACCGACTTCGCCTCCCGGATGAACCGCTCGACGAAGGACCCGTCGGCGGCGAGCGCCGGGTGCATCACCTTCAGCGCGAGCACACGGTCCAGCCGGATGTCCAGGGCCCGGTAGACCGTGGCCATCCCGCCGACGGCGATCCGCGCGTCGACGCGGTACCGGCCGTCGAGCACCTGCCCGACGAGAGGGTCCTGAAGGGTCATATCCACCCAGCGAGTGTACGAGCACCGACTGACACCCCCACAGGTGAGACCGTTTTCTCGGGGACTTGCAGCGCACCTGTGACGCTTTGCACCTGGCTGAAATACGCACCTGCCCACCCCCAGCCACCGGCACCACCCACCCGCACCCGCCGCCGGCGGTCGGCCCCGAGCCCGCCTCCCTCCTTCCCCCGCACCCACCGCCAGCCGCCGACGGCGGTCGGCCCCGAGCCCGCCTTTCTCTTTCCCTCCCACCCACCGGCAGCCGCCGACGGCGTCCGGCCCCCACGGGAGAGTCCCGCTTCTCGGCAGACGGTTTCGGGCGGTGCGTGGGTGGGAGAGATGGCGGGAGTGGACCGGCGCTCAGAACGCGGGGCGTTCGGGGTCCAGCACGGCCAGGCCCTCCGCAGGAGACGACGCCTCCGCGAGGTAGCGGCGGGGAATCCGCCCCGCCAGCCGGGCCAGCCGCCCCGCCTCCACCCCGGCCCGCATGGCGTGAGCCATCCGCTCGGGATCCCGCGCCCGCGTCACCGCCGACGCCAGCATCACCCCGGCGCACCCCAGCTCCATCGCCAGCGCCACGTCCGACGCCGTACCGGCCCCCGCGTCCAGAACCACCGGCACGCGCGCGTGCTCGACGATCAGCTGGAAGTTGTGCGGGTTGCGGATCCCGAGCCCCGACCCGATCGGCGACCCGAGCGGCATCACCGCGGCGCACCCCACGTCCTCCAGCTTCCGCGCCAGCACCGGATCGTCGTTCGTGTACGGCAGCACCGTGAACCCGTCGTCCACCAGCGTCTCCGCCGCGTCGAGCAACTCGACCGGGTCCGGCAGCAGCGTCCGCTCGTCGGCGATGACCTCCAGCTTGATCAGGTCGGTCCCCAGTGCCTCCCGCGCCAGCCGGGCCGTCAGCACCGCCTCGCCCGCGGTGTAGCACCCGGCCGTGTTGGGCAGCACCCGGATCCCGAGCCGGTCGAGCACCGACAGCACGGAGCCCCGTACCCCCGGGTCCACCCGCCGCATCGCGACCGTGGTCAGCTCGGTCCCGGACGCGACCAGCGCCCGCTCCAGCACCTCCAGGCTGGGCGCACCGCCGGTGCCCATGATCAGCCGGGAGGAGAACGTCGTACCCCCGAGGACGAACGGATCGTCGGCCATGGTGCTCAGCCTCCCTGCACGGCGGTCAGGACTTCCACCCGGTCGCCGTCGGCGAGCCCGGTCGTCGCCCACTGCCCGCGCGGTACGACGGTCTCGTTGACGGCCGCGGCCACCCCGGAGGGCGCGGCGGTGAGGGACCGTACGAGCGCGTCGAGAGCGGTGCCCGGGGCGATCTCCCGGCGCTCCCCGTTGACGGAGATGGTGACGGAGAGGTTCATGCGGTCTGCTCCACAAGGACGCGGGGAACGGGGTCGAAGCGCCTCGGCGTGAACGGACGCGCCTCCGCCGGCAGCTCGCCGCCGGTCAGCAGCTCCGCCATGACGTCTCCGGTGACCGGCGTGAGCAGCACCCCGTTGCGGTAGTGCCCGGTGGCCAGCAGCAGCCCGTCGAGGCGCGTCGGCCCGAGCAGCGGCGCGTTGTCGGGGGAGCCGGGACGCAGCCCGGCCCGGGTCTCGGTCAGGGGCAGCTCGGTGATCCCGGGCACCAGCTCGTGCGCGTCACGCAGCAGCTCGTACACGCCGCCCGCGGTGACCGTGGTGTCCCAGCCCAGCTCCTCGCTGGTGGCGCCGACGACCAGCTCGCCGTTCTCCCGGGGCACCAGGTAGACGTTCCCGCCGCGCACCACCGCCCGTACCGTCCGGCTGAGGAACGGCGCGTACCGCGCGGGCACGGTCAGCCGCAGCACCTGCCCCTTCACCGGCCGCACCGGCGGCAGCACGTCGTCCGGCACGCCCGCCAGCCGCCCGCTCAGGCTGCCGCCCGCGAGCACCACCTGCCCGGCGCCCAGGGCCTCCCCCGCGCGGGTGCGGACACCGGCGGCGCGCTCCCGCACCACCTCCAGGCGCTCGGCCCAGTCGCGGTGGAACACCACCCCGGACCGCTCGCACGCGGCCACCAGCGCGGCCGCCAGCCGGCGCGGGTCGATCTGGTGGTCGCCGTCCACCCGCAGCCCGCCGCGCACGCCCGGCGCGAGCATCGGCTCCAGGCGCCGGCACTCCCGCCCGGACAGCCACTCGGACTCCAGGCCCGACTGCTGCTGGAGGGTGTGCAGCTCGCGCAGGTGGGCGCGGTCGTCGGCGTCCAGCGCGACCGCGAGGGTGCCGCAGCGCCGGTAGCCGAGGTCGTGGCCGGTGACATCGGTCAGCTCGGCGGCGAAGGCGGGGTAGCGGCGCGCGGAGGCCAGGTTGAGTCCCAGCAGGGTCTGCTCGCCGTAGTGCAGCTCGGTGACCGCGGCCAGCATCCCGGCCGCGACCTGCGCGGCCCCGCCGCCGGGTTCGGGGTCGACCACGGCGACGGCGAGCCCGCGCCGGGCCGCCCGCCAGGCCGTGACCAGGCCGATGATTCCGCCCCCGATGACGAGGACGTCGGACGTACGTGAGGACATGGGCGTCCAGCCCCTCCCTTCGCCGGCATGACCCGGATCAGGTTCGTACGGTCGGAGGCCGCCAGCCTCCCTCTCAGCCCGGTGCGTCCGGGCTCCCGCGTGTGCTTCACCGCCACCCTAGCCCGCGGGGCTCCGCCCCCGTAAGACGGCCCCGGGCCGCGCCGCGGGCCGCGCTGTGGAACAGGTCACCCGCCACGACCCCTGACTGACTCTTTGTCAGTTGTCTATCGTTCTTGTCTATGGTGATCACGTGAGCGAGCAGACGCAGCGACGGGGCACGTCACAGACGCGGCGCGTGGTCGTCGTGGGCGCGGGGATGGCCGGGGTGCAGACCGCCGTCGCCCTGCGCGAGCAGGAGTTCACCGGGACCGTCACGCTGATCGGCGCCGAGCCGCACCAGCCGTACGACCGGCCGCCCCTCTCCAAGGCCGTGCTGCTCGGCAAGTCGGAGGGCTCCGCCTTCGAGGTGGACTTCGAGGCGCTCGGCATCGAGCTGGCGCTGGGCCGCGAGGCGCTGGGCGTGCGCACCGCCGACCACGAGCTGGACACCGAGGCGGGACCGGTGCCGTACGACGACCTGGTCCTCGCCACCGGTGCCGAGCCGGTCACGCTGCCCGGCACCGAGGGCGTGCCCGGCGTCCATCTGCTGCGCACCCTGGACGACGCCGAGCGGCTGCGGCCCGTGCTCGCCCGGCAGCACGACATCGTGGTCGTCGGCGCGGGCTGGATCGGCGCCGAGTTCGCCACCGCGGCCCGCGAGGCCGGCTGCGCGGTCACCGTGGTCGAGGCCGCCGACCGCCCGCTCGCGGGAGCACTCCCCGCCGAGGTCGCCGCGCCGATGGCCGCCTGGTACGCCGACAGCGGCGCCGATCTGCGCACGCACGCGCGCGTGGCGGGCGTCGAGCCCGGCGCGGTGCTGCTCGACGACGGCACGCGGTTGCCCGCGGGCGCCGTCGTGGTCGGCATCGGCGCCCGCCCCGCCACCGCCTGGCTGACCGGCTCCGGCATCGGTCTCGGCGCGCACCGCGAGGTGCTCGCCGACGACCGTCTGCGCACCACCGTCCCGGACGTCTACGCGGTCGGCGACTGCGCGTCCTTCCCGTCCGGCCGCTACGGCGAGCGCCTGCTGATCCACCACTGGGACAACGCCCTGCAGGGCCCGCGCACGGTCGCCGCCAACATCCTCGGCGAGACCGACGCCGTCTACGACCCGGTCCCGTACTTCTGGTCCGAACAGTTCGGCCGCTTCGTCCAGTACGCCGGCCACCACGCCGCCGCCGACCGCCTGGTCTGGCGCGGCGACCCGTCCGGCCCGTCGTGGAGCGTCTGCTGGCTGCGCGAGGACCGCCTGGTCGCTCTGCTGGCGGTAGGCCGCCCACGCGACCTCGCGCAAGGGCGGCGTCTGATCGAGGCAGGCCGCCACATGGACCCGGAAGCCCTGTCCGACCCGGGGAATCCGCTCAAGAACGCCACGACTGGCTGAAAGCGCCCTGCCGGAAACGCGCCCCGGGGGGCGCGGGGAACTGCGCGAGCAGCCCTCGCCGCGCCGCACCCGGACAACCACCCATCGCGACCGAACCGGCGAAGCGCCTACCCTAGATCCCGTGACCGAGATTGACACGAAGATCGATGCTCTCGTCCCCGCCTGGCTCACCCTCCCCGACATCGCAGAGATGATGGACGTCGAGGTGACGCGCGTGCGGCAGCTGGTCAAGGAGGGCCAGCTCATCGCCGTCCGCCGCGGTGAGAACAGGGCACTGCACGTCCCCGCCGCCTTCATCGACGGCGACAAGGTCGTCAAGGGCCTGACCGGGACCCTGACGCTGCTGCGGGACGACGGCTTCACGGACGAAGAGATGCTGGAGTGGCTCTTCACTCCCGACGCGACCCTGCCCGGCACCCCCGCGCAGGCGCTCAGCGAGAATCGCGGCACGGAGGTGAAGCGCCGCGCCCAGGCGCTCGCCGTCTGAGGCAGCCAGTACCGACCCGACGGGGGACCACCGATGACCGACACCGCCCGCGCCCAGCTGGCCGACGCCCGGCTCTACCTGTGCACGGACGCGCGCAAGGAGCAGGGCGACCTCGCCCCGTTCCTGGACGCGGTCCTGGCGGGCGGTGTCGACATCGTGCAGCTGCGCGACAAGGGCATGGAGGCCGCCGAGGAGCTGGAGCACCTCGCCGTGTTCGCCGACGCCTGCGCCCGGCACGGCAAGCTGCTCGCGGTCAACGACCGTGCCGACGTGGCCCACGCGGCCGGCGCCGACGTGCTCCACCTCGGCCAGGGCGACCTGCCGGTCCCGGCCGCCCGCGCGATCCTCGGCCCGGACGTCCTGATCGGCCGCTCCACGCACGCCGAGTCCGAGGCCGCCGCGGCCGCCGTGCAGGACGGTGTGGACTACTTCTGCACCGGTCCCTGCTGGCCCACCCCCACCAAGCCCGGCCGCCCGGCCCCCGGCCTCGACCTGGTGCGCCACACCGCCGCCCTGGGCACCGACCGCCCCTGGTTCGCCATCGGCGGCATCGACCTCGGCAACCTCGACCAGGTGCTGGACGCGGGCGCCCGCCGGGTGGTCGTGGTCCGCGCGCTCACCGCGGCCGACGATCCGGGCGCGGCGGCGGCCGAGTTCGCGAAGCGGCTGCGATCGCTGTAGGCGCAGCGGCGGTGCAGTGCGGCGGCAGGACCCGACTGTCCGGAAACTTGTCCAGTATCCGGACGCGACCTTCATAAGAGGTCGACAATTCGGGCAAATATCCCGAGTGTGGTTGGGTGACCGGCCGCCCCTGACTAACCTGCGGGTATGGCCCTCGGAACCGCATCCACCAGGACTGACCGCGCACGCACCGTGCGCGACATGCTCGCCGACGGCAAGACCACGTACTCGTTCGAGTTCTCGGCGCCGAAGACCCCCAAGGGTGAGCGGAACCTGTGGAGCGCGCTCCGGCGGGTCGAGGCGGTCGCCCCCGACTTCGTCTCCGTGACCTACGGCGCCGGCGGTTCCACCCGAGCGGGCACCGTGCGGGAGACCCAGCAGATCGTCGCGGACACCACGCTCACCCCGGTCGCCCATCTCACCGCGGTCGACCACTCGCTGGCCGAGCTGCGCAACATCATCGGCCAGTACGCGGACGCCGGGATCCGCAACATGCTCGCCGTGCGCGGCGACCCGCCCGGCGACCCGATGGGAGAGTGGGTGGCGCACCCGCAGGGCCTGACCTACGCGGCCGAACTCGTGCGTCTCATCAAGGAGTCCGGCGATTTCTGTGTGGGCGTCGCCGCCTTCCCGGAGATGCACCCGCGCTCCAGTGACTGGGACACCGACGTGCGGCACTTCGTCGACAAGTGCCGCGCGGGCGCCGACTACGCCATCACGCAGATGTTCTTCCAGCCCGAGTCCTACCTTCGCCTGCGCGACCGGGTCGCCGCGGCCGGCTGCGCGACTCCGGTGATTCCGGAAATTCTGCCCGTCACCAGTGTGAAGATGCTCGAACGGCTGCCCAAACTCAGCAACGCGGCCTTCCCGGACGCCCTGAAAGAGCGGATCCTCACAGCGAAGGACGATCCGGCGGCGGTACGCTCCATTGGCATCGAACACGCCACGGAGTTCTGCGCGCGGCTGCTGGCCGAGGGAGTGCCAGGACTGCACTTCATCACGCTCAACAGCTCCACGGCGACGCTGGAGATCTACGAGAACCTGGGCCTGCACCATCCTCCGCAGGCCTAGACCGGCCGCACCGGAGTACGACACACTGCGTAGCGGTTACAGGGAGAGGGGCGTACATGGGCTGGACGGTCCTCTACGTAGCGTTCGGCATCGTCGCGCTGTGGCTGCTGGGCGAGGTACTGCTGCAGTACAAGGCACGGCTGCGCTGGCGGCTGCTCGCCTTCGTGGGCTTCCTCGGCGTCGTCTTCGGTGTCCTGATCCCGTCGGTCGTCGTGATCGGCATCGGCGCGATCGCCTTCGCGGTCGGCCAGACCTACGTCACGCTGTCCTTCCGCCGCGGCTTCGAGGCCGGCTGGGCGGTCAAGCGCCCCGGTGCGGACGGTGACGGCGTCGGCCTGCCCAAGCGCCGCCGCGGCGAGCCCGACGAGGACGAGGACCCGGGCCCGGAGGCCGGCGGCCCGGACGCGGCCGACTCCTCCTACGCCGAGCAGCAGGGCGGCTACGCCGCGGCCGGCGGCGGCCCGTCCTACGGCGGCGACGAATACGACCGCGACGACGTCTTCGCCCCGGCGGCCCGCACCATGGAGCCCGGCGCGGCCGAGAGCACCGCGGTGTACGAACCGCAGCCGATGCCCGAGGACACCGGCTCCTACGGCGTCTACCGCGACGGCGGCTACGCCGCCACCGGCGACCAGCAGGCCGCCTACGCGACCGCCGGCCAGGACCAGGCGTACGCCGCCCAGGGCACCGACCAGAACTACGCCTACGACTACTCCGGCTACGGCCAGCAGCAGTACGGCTACGACACCAGCGGCGGCCAGCAGCAGTACGCCAACTACTCCGATCCGTACATCGGCAACCAGACCTACGGCGGCGCCGGGTACGACCAGTCGTCGTACGGCAGCCAGCAGTACGACCAGCAGGGCTACGCCCAGGGCCAGTACGGCACCGGCGGCTACGGAGAGACGCCGGCCGGCGGGGTCTGGGTCCCGCAGCAGCGCGCCGACGAGACCTACGGCGGTGAGCTCCCGCAGGAGCAGCAGTACCCCTACCAGGGCCAGGGCGACGGCCAGGGGCAGCAGCAGGGCCACCAGGGCAACGGGTACGACGAGCAGTACCGTTTCTGAACCCTTCCCGCGGCGCCCGGCTCACTGGGAGCCGCGGAACTCCGGCCCCTCCACGATCAGCCCGGCCACCAGCGCCCCCGACATGCCCGCATGCGCAAGCCCGCCACCGGGGTGCGACCAGCCGCCCACCCGGTACAGCCCCGGCAGCCGGGTGGTGTTGGCCGGGTGCAGGAACCGCCCCCCGCCGGCGGCCAGGGAGGGAGCGGAGATCCCGCCGAACCCCGTGCCGTCCGTGGCCGGTTCCGGCAGCCGCGTCTCGTGCCAGAGCAGGCGCTCCCGCAGCCCCGGCACGGCCGCCTCGGCGGCTTCGAGGAGGAAGTCCGTGCAGACGCGGACCGTGCTGTCCTGCTCCCAGCCGGCCTCGGCCGACAGCACCGCCGACACCACCACGGACTCGTGCTCGCCGTCCGGCCCGAGCGCCGGGTCGGCGGGGCGCAGCACCGTCACGGTGGGGCGCACCGGCCGGTCGCCGCCCGGCGCGGTCAGCAGGTCCAGCTCGGTCTCGCCGTCCGGGGCGTGCACGACCGTGCGGTGCGCGGCACCGGCCTCCGGCCCGCCACGGAGCGCGAGCAGCACGGTGAGGCGGACCGGGCGAGGCGGCTTCAGGCCGGCCGCCACGTCGCCGTCGGCGTCGAGCCGGTACCCCGTGGGCCTGGTGAGGGCGTCGAGCCGCACCGGATCCACTCCCGCCACCACATGGTCCGCGTCGACCACACGGCCGTCGGCGAGCTCCACCCCCACCGCCCGGCCGCCCTTCGCCCGCACCGCCACGACCTCGGTGCCGAACACGAACTCGACTCTCCTGCGCACACACCGCTCGTACACCGCGCGCGCCAACTCCCTTATGCCACCGCGCACGTACCAGGTGCCGAAGGCGTGCTCCAGGTACGGCAGCACGGCCGCGCTCGCCGGCGTGTCACGGGGGTTGAGGCCGTACGCGAGCGCGTGGCTGTTCAGGAGCGCGGCAAGCCGCTCGTCGCGCAGCTCCCAGGCGCCGATCTCGTAGAGGGTGCTTGCCCGGCGGGTGCGGAGCAGCTTCTTGTGCGGGACCGACGGGTACGGCTCGCGCCCGGCCAGCACCTGCCAGTTCGGCCACAGCGGCTCCTCCAGGAGCGGGCGCCGGGTGCGGTCCCAGGCCTCCCGGGCGCGTACCAGGAAGTCGCCCCAGCGCTGCCCCGCACCGGCGCCGAGGGCCTCGTCCAGGGCGGTGACGACACCCGCACGGGACGCGTTCGGCAGCGACACCTCCGTGCCGTCCGCGAAGACGTGCCGGGCCGACGGGTCCACCTGGACCAGCTCGACGCAGTCCTCCAGCGGCTCCTTGCCGGTCTTGACGAACAGGTCGCGGTAGACGGCGGGCAGCGGCAGCAGTCCCGGGCCGGTGTCGAAGGCGAATCCGTCGCGCTCGAACCGGCGCACCTCGCCGCCGTACGTCTCCGTGCGCTCGTACACCGTCACCCGGTGGCCCGCGACGGCCAGCCGGGCGGCCGCCGCCATGGCGCCCATCCCGGCGCCGATCACCGCAATCCGTCCCATGCCCGCGACTTTATCGACCGCCACCGACAGTCCGGTCCGGCGGGCCGTCAGCCGGGCGGCCGTCCCACCTGCGCCGCGAGCCGCCGCTCCTCCCGGCGCTGGGCCCGGCGGCGCCAGAAGCGCCGGATCCGGGAGATCAGGAACACCAGCACGATCAGGCCCGTCGCCAGCAGCACCGCCGCGACGACCGCCGCGGCCACCGGGTGGAACATCGCGAACGACACGATCCCGGCGACCCCGAGATCCTCGGCGAAGCTGAGCACGATGTTGCTGAACGGCTCCGGCGAGGTGTTGACCGCCATCCGCGTCCCGGCCTTGACCGTGTGGCTGGCCAGGGCCGTGGAGCCGCCGACAAGCCCGGCCACCACGTCGTTGACCGAGCCGCTGTGCCCGGCCAGCAGCGCGCCGACCCAGGCGCCCGCCACCGGCCGGATCACCGTGTGCACGGAGTCCCACACCGAATCGACGTACGGGATCTTGTCGGCGACCGCCTCGCACAGGAACAGCACGCCCGCGACGATCAGCACCTCGGGGCGCTGCAGCGTCTCGGGGACGTCGTCGCTCAGGCCCGCCGCGCCGAAGAGGCCGAGCAGCAGCACCACCGCGTAGGCGTTGATTCCGCTGGCCCAGCCGCTGGTGAAGACCAAGGGGAGTACCGACACGGACGCGATCGTAACCAGTCCGGGGCCGCGCGTCCTGGGCCTCGGTACGCAGACCTGAGTACAGGTACCCAGGGAACGAGTTGAGTACCCGGACGGATGGGCCGCGACCTGCGTGAACGGGAGAGTGGAGGCACGGAAAGGGGCGCGGGGCCCGGCACCGCCGACACGGGGCGGCGGAACGGCGTCTTCGCCCTTGACCGCTCCTTCCGCCGATTCGCGTCGGCGGAAGCGAGACACGGGGGAGAGGGGACCCGGGGGAAGAGCGGGAAACCGGGGGTGCACGGAAGGCGCCGGTCCGACGGCGGCCCGCGGGGGACGCGGCCGCCGGCGGACGGCGCCTTCGCACGCCCACGCGCGCGTGCGGGTCCGTGAGGGGGCTCTCAGCCCTTGCCGCTCACCCGCCCCTGGAGCAGCCGGGACAGCGCCGCGTGGACGTCGTCGAGGGAGCGCTCCGGCTGGAAGGACTTCCAGTCCAGCGCGGCCACCAGCACCATCCCGACCAGTGCGGCCGCCGTCAGCTGGACGTCGATCTCGTCGCTGAACTCGCCGTTCGCCACGCCCTCGCGCAGCACCCCCTCGACGACCGCGACGGCCTGCTGCCTGACCACCATCAGCGTCGACTGCCAGGCCCGGTTAGTGCGCCACAGCTCCGCCACGTAGAGCTGTGTGAAGGCCGGGTAGCGGTCGATGAAGACCAGGCCCGCGCGGACCATCGCGTCCAGGGCGTCGACCCGGCTGCCGCCCTCCCGCGCGGTCTGCTCGGCGGCGTCCTTCAGGGAGGCGGTGAGCAGGCCCACGCCGTGCCGCAGCAGCTCCTCGAAGAGGACCGACTTACTCGCGAAGTTGTAGTAGACCGTGCCCTTCGCGACGCCCGCCCGTTCGGCGATCTCGTCCACCGTGGTGGCCGAGAAACCCTGCTCGGCGATGAGCGTGACGGCGGCCTCGTAGAGCTTCTGCCGGGTGGCCTCACGGCGTGTGCTGCCGCCCGTGGTGCTGCTGCTTTCCATGGTTCCGATTCTCACAGGAACAGGGGTCCCCGTGGGCACGGAGGGGGAGGTCATCGAGGTCCTCACAGACTCAGCTCGGGATGCAGCCGGTCCAGCGTCCACACCTGGCGGCGCCGGGCCGAGAGGGCGGTGAGCGCCAGGGCACCCGCGGTGAACGCCACCAGGACGGCACAGGCCTGCCACACCGGCCCGAGCCCGCCGCCCGTGATCAGCCGCCGCAGCGCCGACACGACATAGCTCATCGGCAGGAACGGGTGGATCGCGTTGAAGAAGCCCGGGCTGGTCTGCACCGGATACGTGCCGCCGGCCGACGTCAGCTGGAGCATCAGCAGGGCGAGGACCAGGATCCGTCCCGCCGCCCCGAAGCGCGCGTTCAGCCACTGCACGATCGCCGCGAAGCAGGCCGCCACCAGGAACAGGAACCCGACCGTCCCGGCCGCGCGGACCATCTCCAGGCCGATCGCCCAGTGCAGTACGGCCATCAGCGCGGCCGTCTGCAGCACCCCGACCGCGACCACCGGCAGCCAGCCCGCCAGCGCGATCCGCCAGGCCGCGGAACCGGCCGCCAGCGCACGCCGGTTGAGCGGCTGGATCAGCATGTACGCCACCATCGCGCCGACCCACAGGGAGAGCGGGATGAAGTACGGGGCGAACCCGGTGCCGTAGTTGGGCGCCCTGTGCAGGTCGTGCGAGGCGAGCTGCACCGGGTCGGACATCACCCCGGTGCGCTCGTCCCGGTCCTGCTTGTCGTAGTCGGGGATCTTCGCCGCGCCTTCGTGCAGGCCGCCGGCCAGCGTGTTGGACCCGTCGGCGAGCCGGTACATCCCGCCGTTGAGGTCGTAGGCGCCGGACTTCAGTTTGCCAAGGCCGCTGTCGAGACCGGTGGCGCCGGTGACGGCCGTACCGAGTCCGGTGTGCAGCTCGGCGGCGCCCGCGGCCACCCGGGCCGCGCCGTCGTTCAGCTTGTCGATCTTCTTGACGGCGCCGGCGACGTCCTCGGAGAGGTGCGGGGCGCGGTCGGCGAGGGCCCGCGCCTGGGTCTGGAGCGTTCCGAGGTTCTCGTCGAGCGTCTTCAGGTCGCCGTTCTGGTCGGCGATCAGTTTGTTCAGGTCGTCGGCGACGGCGGCCACGTCGTCGGCCGCGTCCCTGGCCTTCTTCAGGTCGGGGCAGACCGGGTCGGTCAGCAGGTCGGCCGAGCAGCGCGCCGCGTAGACCTGGTCCAGGGTGTCGGCGGCCGCGTGGGCGGTCTTCGCGGCCGCCGGAGCGGTCTTCACGAGGACGCCCAGGTTGTCGCGGACGGTCTGCGCCGAGTCGGCGACCAGCCGGGCGGTGTCGCCGATCGTCTTCTCGTTCTTCGCCAGGTACGGGCCGACCTTGCCGTAGACCCCGTCGACCTGGTCAGCGAGGGCCTGGGTGCCGGCCGCGACCTGCCGCGAGCCGTCCTCCAGCGTCCCGGCGCCCGTGTCCAGCTTCCTGATCCCCCTGGCCAGCTTCGCGCTGCCGGTCTTGGCGTCCGTCAGGCCGTCCGCGAGGTCCTTCGACCCCTGCTCGGCCTTCCCGATGCCGCCGGCGAGGGTGTCGGCGCCGTCGGCGGCCTTCACGGTCTGCCCGTGGATGTCGGCGAACGAGACGAAGATCCGGTCCAGGAAGGAGCGGGACGCCTTGGTCGACGCGGCCGAGCGCACCTCGTTGAAAACGGTGCGGGAGATCTGCCCGACGATGTAGTTGTTCGCGTCGTTCGTCCGCACCTGGAGCGCGCCGGTCTCCGGCGAGTCGCCCGCGCTGGAGGCGATGCGCGCGCTGAAGTCGGCGGGCACGGTCAGCGACAGGTAGTAGGTGCCGTTCTCCACGCCCCGGCGGGCCTCGGCCGCGCTCACCTCGTGCCAGTCGAAGCTCTTGCTGTCCCTGAGCCCGGCCACGATGTCGTCGCCCGCGGTGAGCCGCTTCCCGCTCGCCGTCGCGCCCCTGTCGTCGTTGACGAGCGCCACGGGGACGCGGTCGAGGCGGCCGTAGGGATCCCAGAACGACCACAGGTACAGCGCGCCGTACAGCAGCGGCAGCACCAGCAGGGCCACCAGGGCCGCGCGCGGCAGCCTGCCCCGTCCGAAACGCCTGAGCTCAAGCGCGGCCAGTCGCGGTGAGCGCATCGCCGGCCTCCTCGTCTTCCGATGCCCGTGCTGTCCTCGCCGCCTCCGCGGCTCCGGCTGCCTCGGTGTTTCCGGCGTTCTCGGTGTTCTCGGTGTGGACGACGACCGCCCCCGGCATCGCCTCCCCGCACACCGCGACCACCGTCGTGCCGGCCTCGGCGATCGACGCCAACAGCGCCCGCACCTCGGCCCGTTCGGCCTCCGACAGCTTCAGGTCCACGTCGTCCACGGCCAGCAGCCGCGGCCTTGCGACCAGCGCCAGCGCCACGGACAGCCGCAGCGCCTCGATCCGCTCCAGGTCCCGTACGGCGGTCCGGGCGCCCTTGGGCAGCGACTCCAGGCCGAGCCCGGCGGCGGCCAGGGCGTCGTCGATCCGCCGCTGCGCCCGCGCCCGGCGTTCCGCGCGGGGCCGCACCAGGTCACGCAGGGAGTCGCCGAACCGGCGCTGCAGCAGGGCCCGTTCGCGCAGGTGCTCGCCGACGGTCAGGGCGGGTTCGAGGTCGGTGACCCCGGCCACGTTGGCCACCGCGCTGATCCGCCGTACCGCCGCAAGTTGCTTGGGCAGCCGGGCCGCGCCGACGGTCGCGATGCCCTCGGTGACCTTCATCCGGCCGGTGAGCGCGAGCAGCAGACAGGTGCGGCCGGAGCCGGACGGCCCCTCCACCGCGATCAGCGCGCCGGGCCCGGCGTCCAGGGTGATTCCCCGGAACGCCCAGCCCCGCGGGCCCTCGAGCCCGAGGCGCTCGGCCGTGACAGGTACGCCGTGCACAGGTTCCCCCTGCCTCTCACTTCAGATCTCTTCAGAAGCCGATTTTTGAACTGACTGGTCAGTGCAAAAACTACTCCGAACCTACGATCGAAGCAAAACCCCAGGTCAGAACGGATTGTCAGTGCCATACCTCACGATGGGCACATACGGCACCCCGTGTGAGGGCGCCGTCACTCAGACGACAGGAGGTTCGTCATGGCCAACTCGTCAGCGTCCGCCGCCCACCGGCGCCGCGCCACCGGCCCTGCCCCCTCACTGACCGGCCCGGCGAGCGACGTGCACCCCGTGCTCCGCCGGGCCACGGCCCCGCCCGCCGCCCTCGACCTGCTCAGCCAGGCCCGCGCCGCACTCGACGAGGCCGAACTGCTCGGTGCCCCCAACGAGCGCTACGCGACCGCCCACCTGGCCGCCCTGCGCACCGCCGCCGCCGTGCTCGCCGCCCGCGCCCGCCCCGAGACCTCGCCCCGGCGCCGGGCCCGGATCCGCAGTGCCTGGGAAGTGCTCCCCGAGGTCGCGCCCGAGCTGACCGAGTGGAGCGCCCTGTTCGCCTCCGGCGCCGCCCGCCGGGCCCGCGCCGAGGCCGGCATCCAGGGCGCCGCGGGCCGCCGGGACGCCGACGACCTGATACGGGACGTCGCGATGTTCCTCCGTATCGTCGAGCGGATGCTCGTCCTCCAGCCGGTGCTGCCGCAGCCGCGCCCGAAGGACGGGGAGCGGCCGGCCGGCGGGCCGGGAAGGGAGCTGCCCGACGCGGGATGACCAGGCAAGGCGACGGAGGCAACGGGCGGCGGAGGCAATAGGGTGGACAGCGCCTGAAGCCTTCCCGCCTCCCGCACCCCGGGCCCGGGGAGGCACCGAGTTAGCGCCGCCGGGCAACAGGCGGTGCCGCGCCGAGGAGTCAACTGCCGTGCCGGACCCCACTCGACCCCGCGCTTCTCTCCGTACCGCCGTGGTCTGGGAGGTTCTTCAGGACGCCCTCGACCGCCGGGTCAAGGCCACCGGCCGGGACGCGCTGGACGTCCTGGACACCGGCGGCGGCAGCGGCAACTTCGCCGTTCCCCTGGCCCGCCTCGGCCACCGTGTCACCGTCGTCGACCCCAGCCCGAACGCGCTGTTCGCGCTCGAGCGCCGGGCCGCCGAGGCCGGCGTGGCCGACCGGGTCAAGGGCGTCCAGGGCGACGTCCTCGGCCTGTTCGACGTGGTCGAGCGCGGCGCCCACGACGTGGTCCTCTGCCACGGCGTCCTGGAGCACGTCGACGACCCGGCCGAGGGCGTGCGCAACACGGTGGCCGCGCTGCGTTCCGAGGGCGTCCTCAGCCTGCTCGCCGCCGGGCTCGGCGGCGCCGTGGTCGCCCGCGCCCTCGCCGGCCACTTCACGGAGGCCAAGCAGGCCCTGGAGGACCCCGACGGGCGCTGGGGCAGCGGCGACCCGATGCCGCGCCGCTTCACCGCCGAGCAGCTCACCGGCCTGGTCGAGAGCGCGGGCCTGGCCGTCACCGCCGTGCACGGCGTGCGGGTCTTCGCCGACCTGGTCCCCGGCGTCCTGGTGGACACCGAGCCGGGCGCCCTGGACGCGCTGCTCACGCTGGAGGCCGCGGCTGCCGAGCTCCCCGCCTTCCAGGCCCTCGCCACCCAGCTGCACGTGCTCGGCGAGACACCGGGTGCCACCGAGGTCTGAGGTTCTCCTGAGACGAGCCCGCTGATCAGGGGCTCGACAGCGGATGGAGTACGCCACAGGCCCCCCGATCGAGGGGTTTGCGCCGTATGATCGAGGGAGACCAGCCCGGCATGACGGGTCGGCTGCCGGGGAATGGAAGCCTCAGCGAGCCGGGACTGCCATGGCGGGCTCCGGTTGGCCAATTGGCCTAGAGGGGCGGGTTTCACGGGGGCGATTCCCTGCCTATCCTGAAGGGACCCCCCGGGTCGCCCCGGCGACTGCACGATGAGGAGGACGCCGTGCCGCTCTCGGAGCACGAGCAGCGAATGCTTGAGCAGATGGAGCGAGCGCTGTACGCCGAAGACCCCAAGTTCGCGACAGCGCTTGAGGGAAGCGGCCTGCGGACGTACACCCGGCGACGGGTCTACCAGGCGGTGGCCGGCTTCCTCGTGGGTATCGCGCTCCTCATCGCCGGAATGGTCGTCCAGCAGGTCTGGGTCAGCGTGGTGGGCTTCCTCGTCATGCTGGGCTGCGCGGTCCTCGCCGTCACCGGCTGGCGCAAGGCGCCCAAGCCCGGCGAGCAGCCCGCGGGCCCGCAGGCCCGGCGCCAGGGCCGGCCGAAGCGGTCGATGATGGACCGCATCGAGGAGCGCTGGCAGCGGCGGCGCGACGAGCAGGGCCGCTGACGGCTCCACCGGAGGGGGCCGACAGGCCGAACAGAGCGTGACTGAGGGGTGACCGCCGACTGGTGGTCACCCCTCAGGCGTTGTTCGCTCGGCCGGAGTCGCGGACCCTGCCGTCGTCGTTCGGCTGCGGACCGGTGGGGGCTGTTCGCGCGGTTCCCCGCGCCCCTGACGGGGCGCCGCAGTCGCGTTGGCTCCACCCGGCAAGCGCAGGTAAGCCTCCCCGCCCCCCCCGCGCCAGCCCCCGTCAGCCCTCCTGCTCCGACGGCTTCCGCAGGGTCGGCCGGGCGGCCGACACCCGCTCCCGCAGCCGGGCCCAACCCGCCGACGCCGCCCACACCGCGCGCACGCTCGACCGCGGAGCGAACAAGGCCCGCAGGCGCGCGGGGACACCGACCGTGCCGTTGAACGCGGCCGCCACCCGGCGGACGTCGTCCGCGAGGCCCGCCGTCGGCTGCGGCCGCGGTGCGTACAGCACCTGTTCGACCGCGTCCGCCACCCGGTGCACCGAGGCCGCGGCGGCCGGATCCAGACGGCCGAGCCGGACGATCCGGGCCGCCGCGTTGCGCGGGGTCTGCGATTCGTCCGGAAGGATGCCGAAGTCCCAGGCGGTGTCGGTCAGTTCCAGCCAGACCGCCAGCGTGCGCGCCGCCATGCCCGAAGACGTACGGTCGTGCGCCCCGAGCCGGACCGACCTCGTCCGCTGCCGGTACAGCATCGGTGACAGCGGCACCGCCAGGACGGCGAGACCGCCGAGCGCCCACAGCGCCAGCTGCCACCACGGCGGGCCGCCGTCGCCGCTCTGCACCGCGGCCGCCGCCGACGGGCCGGCGCAGGCGTCCTGCCTGCGCAGCTGCGGCGTGCAGCCCTCGCTCTGCGAGGCCGAGGCCGACGGTGCCGCCGAGGAGCCCTTGGAGGGCAGCGTCTCGTCCGGCACCGAGGAGCCGGGCGTCTGCGACACGGTGTACGACGGGGTCGTGCCCCGGGTCGGGGTCGGCTCGAAGCGGGTCCAGCCCACGCCCTCGAAGTACAGCTCCGGCCACGCGTGCGCGTCCTTCAGACCCACCGACACCGTGCCGTCGGCCTGCGGAGTGCCCGGTGCGAAGCCCACCGCGACCCGGGCCGGGATGCCCAGCGTCCGGGCCATCGCGGCCATCGCGAAGGAGAAGTGCACGCAGAAACCACGCTTCTGCTTCAGGAAGTTCGCGATCGCGCCCTCGCCCCGGCCGACCTCCACCTGGGTGTCGTACTGGAAGCCGCCCGTCACCGCGAAGTAGTCCTGGAGCTTCACCGCCTCCTCGTAGTGGTTCGCCGAGCCCGCGGTGACCTCCTTCGCCGTCTGCGCCACCACCGGCGGCAGCGAGGAGGGCACCTTGGTGTACTCCTTCTTCATCGCCGCCGAGGCCTCGGGCGCCGCGGCCAGCTGCTCCGCCGTCGGCTGCACGTCCAGGCTGGTGACCAGGTAGGTCTCACCCCGCGTGCTCTGTCCGTGGTCGCCGACGAGGGTCATCCCGACCGGCTCGTAGCGCCAGGTGCCGGCCACCTTCACCCTGCTCGGCGGGTACGGCATCGGCAGCCAGTCCTGGGCGTACCAGTCGGCGGCCGCGATCGACGAGGTCACGGTCGTCCGCCGGACGTCGGCGCCGAGCCCGGCCGGGGTCGGGAACTTGTCCGGCACGCCGGTGATGTGCCGCTGGGCCGGCTTCCAGGTGGTGCCGTCGAAGTCGTCCAGGGAGACGATCCGCAGATACAGGTCGGAGACGTCGTCGCTGCTGGTCCGCACGGACAGCACCTGGCGGTCCTCGTCCATGTTGAGGCTGTCCCGCAGCGACACCAGCGGGTTGACCGCGGAGATGGTGCCGCCGTTCCCGTCGCCCACGCCGACGCCGGTCCCGGCGCCGTCCAGCAGGCCGCCCTGGATCGAGGGCATCACCAACGGCACGAACAGGGCGAGGCTCAGCACGGCGAAACCGATCCGGCGCCCGGTGCGCACCGGGGCGACCGCGCCGCTCTCCTGGCCGCCCGGGGTGCGTGCGGCCCCGCCGAACACCCGGCCCCACTGCGAGAGCCGGTCCCGGCCCTCGGCGAGCAGCAGCATCAGATAGCCGGCCGCCGCCACCAGGAACCACAGCCAGTCGGTCGGCCCGTCGGAGAGTCCCGCGGCCACCGAGTACAGCGCGAGCAGCGGCAGCCCGGCCGGGGCCGCGCTGCGGAACGTCACCGCGAGGGTGTCCACGACCAGCCCGACGACCAGGACCCCGCCGATCACCATCAGCCGGATGCCGGGGGTCAGCGGCGCGGGTATCGCGTACCGGCTGACGTCGTCCGAGCCCTGCTGGAGCAGGTCGCCGAGGTAGCGGAAGGTGTCCGGGCCGGGGATCACCCCGGCGATCGCGTGGCTGTGGGCGCAGACCACGGTCAGCATCAGCAGCGTGGCCAGGGCCTGCGCGGCCACGGTCAGCGGCCGGGCCAGCGGCACCCGCCGGGCGGCCGCGCCCACGCCCGTCTGGACCGCCAGCAGGAACGCCGCCTGGAACAGCCAGGTCACCGGGGAGACCAGCGGCAGCAGCGCGCAGGACGCCATGAGCGTCGCCGCCGCCGCGGTGAGGGCGAGCCGGGCGCGTCCACTCATCGCCACGCCTCCCCGCTCAGCGCGGCCGGTCCGGTGCGCTCCCGGTCGGCCTGCCGCCACAGCTCGGCCACGCCGACGCCGCGTGGCACGCTGACGGCCGTCCAGCCGCCCTCGCGCAGCATCCGCAGCCGCTCCTCGTGCGCGTCGCCGGCGGCGGGCACGTCGGTGGGCTCCCTGACCCAGGTGTCCGGGTCCAGCACGAAGGCCACGGCACCGCCGCTGCGCCGGCGCATCTTCGCGACCACCGTCGCCTGCTCCTCGTCGAGGTCGCCCAGGAAGGCCACCAGCAACCCCTCGTTCCCGCCGCGCAGCACGTCGTAGGCGCGGGACAGGCCCGTGCCGTCCGAGTAGTCGATCACCGCGAGGGTGTCCATCATCAGCCCGGCCGCCTCCGCCGACTCCTGCCCGCTGCCCGCGAAACCCTCGGCGCCCTCGCCGGGCACCGAACTGCCGGTGTCCGTCAACAGCCGGACCGAGAAGCCGCGTTCGAGCATGTGGACCAGGACCGAGGCGGCACCGGACACCGCCCACTCGAACGCCGAGTCCGGGCCCGCTCCTTCGTAGGCGCCACCCCGGGTGTCGAGGAGGACCGTGCAGCGGGCGCGCTGCGGCTGCTCCTCGCGGCGCACCATCAGCTCGCCGTAGCGGGCGGTGGAGCGCCAGTGCACCCGGCGCAGGTCGTCGCCGTGGCGGTAACCGCGCGGGATCACGTCGTCCTCGCCGGCCAGCGCCAGCGAACGCTGCCGCCCGTCGCCGTACCCCTTCGCCTCGCCGCTGAGCCGGATCGGCGGCAGCGGCTCGACCTTCGGGATGACGGTCAGGGTGTCGAACGTCGAGAAGGAGCGGGTCAGTTCGCACATGCCGAACGGGTCGGTCAGGCGCAGCTGGAGCGGGCCCAGCGGATAGCGGCCGCGCAGGTCCGAGCGGACCCGGTAGGACACCTCGCGGCGGCCGCCCGGCTCCACCCGGTCCAGGACGAAGCGGGGGCGCGGGCCGAGGACGTAGGGCACCCGGTCCTGGAGCATCAGCAGACCGGTGGGCAGCCGGGAGACGTTGTCCATCCGCAGGTGCACCCGGGCCTCGCTGCCGGCCGGTACCCGCGCGGGGGAGAGCCGGCGGCTGCCGGACACCCGGTAGCGGGTGCGGTGCAGCACGGCCGCGCAGAGCAGCGGCAGCACGGCGAGCAGCAGCCCGACCCGGCGCAGGTCGGCCTGGCCGAGGATGTACGCGCAGATCACCGCCGCGATGCCGGCCGCGAGGAAGGAGCGGCCGCGGGTGGTCAGCCCGGCCAGGGCCGTGCGGATCCCGCTCGTCTCCCCGCGGTCGGCCTCCGCCGGAGCACCCATCACAGACTCCGCGGGGGCTGCTGGGGATAGGCCGGCACACCCCGGCCCGGACCGCCGAAGCCGGCCTGCTGCTGGGGGGCCGCGGGCACCGGGGTGGACTGCAGGATCTCCTGCACGACCTGCTCCGCGGTGCGCCGGTTGAGCTGGGCCTGGGCGGTGGGCAGCAGCCGGTGCGCCAGGACGGCCACGGCGAGCGCCTGCACGTCGTCCGGCAGCGCGTACTCCCGGCCGCTCAGGGCCGCGGCAGCCTTCGCCGCGCGCAGCAGGTGCAGCGTCGCGCGCGGGGAGGCGCCGAGTCTGAGGTCGGGGTGGGTGCGGGTGGCGGCGACCAGGTCCACCGCGTACCTGCGGACCGGCTCGGCGACGTGCACGCCGCGCACCGCCTCGATCAGCTTCACGACGTCATGCGCGTGCGCGACCGGCTGGAGGTCGTCGAGAGGGTTGACCGCGCCGTGGGTGTCGAGCATCTGCAACTCGGCCTCCACGCTGGGGTAGCCCACCGAGACGCGGGCCATGAAGCGGTCGCGCTGGGCCTCGGGAAGCGGGTAGGTGCCCTCCATCTCGACCGGGTTCTGGGTCGCCACCACCATGAACGGGCTGGGCAGTTCGTAGGTCTGCCCGTCGATGGTGACCTGCCGCTCCTCCATCGACTCCAGCAGCGCCGACTGGGTCTTGGGCGAGGCGCGGTTGATCTCGTCGCCGATCACGATCTGCGCGAAGATCGCGCCCGGCTTGAACTCGAAGTCCCGGCGCTGCTGGTCCCAGATGGACACGCCGGTGATGTCCGACGGCAGCAGGTCGGGCGTGAACTGGATACGCCGCACCGTGCAGTCGATGGACCGCGCCAACGCCTTCGCCAGCATCGTCTTGCCCACGCCCGGGACGTCTTCGATCAGAAGATGCCCCTCGGCGAGCAGCACGGTCAGCGAAAGCCGTACGACCTCGGGCTTGCCCTCGATCACACCCTCCACCGAACTGCGGACTCGCTCCACAGTGGCGGTCAGATCAGTGAGGCTCGCTCGATCGTCATAGGTCGTCACCCGGCCCTCCTCGGCCCGTCATTGCCCGGCCGGCGCGTCATCTCGCACAACCGGCCCACCCCGAATCACGGACACCACGCGTGAATGGTTCCGCGCGACGTCTCACATCGCATTCTTGCTGCCGTTACCGATTCGTGTCACTCGCCTGTGGACAACTGCCCGCAGTATGTCGGCCTTGCGGCCTTTCGGCCGCCTATTCGACAGGGGGTCGACAGCTTACGGCGGGCGCGCTCCGAGGCGCGCGGTCTGCTCGGCGGGAGCGAGGCGGCGGATCGGTGAGCCGCGAAGCGGCCGGCCGTACGGCGGGGCGATCGGGGCGGGGCGGCCGAGGCGAGCGCGCCGAAGCGGGCGGGCGGCGTGGGGTGACGCGGACCGCCGGCCCGGCGGAGAGGGGCCGGCCGGGCCGGGGGGCCGGGCCGGAGCGGACCCGAACGGTCTGCCGGCCCGGTGGTGAGGCGACGCGGGTGGCCCGCGCCGCCCGTGATCCGCCGGGGCCGGGCCGAACCGGCCGGCCCGGTGCGGGGCGCTCCGGCCGCTGTGGTCGCGTGCCCGGCGGCCGATGGTCGTCGCCGGCGGACCGGTCGGCCGGACGAGGCCTTCGGTGCGCGGTCCGGCAGGGGCCCGGTCAGGCCGGGTCGATCTCGCGGAGGAGGCCGGTGCGGACGTCGAAGACGAAGCCGCGTACGTCGTCGGTGTGCTGCAGGAACGGCGAGGTGCGCACCCGCTGCATGGACTGCCGTACGTCCTGGTCGACGTCCCGGAAGGACTCCACCGCCCAGGCCGGGCGCTGGCCGACCTCCATCTCCAGCTCGGTGCGGAAGTCCTCGGTGAGGGCCTCCAGGCCGCAGCCGGTGTGGTGGATCAGCACGATGCTGCGGGTGCCGAGCTTGCGCTGGCTGATGGTGAGGGAACGGATCACGTCGTCGGTGACCACGCCGCCGGCGTTGCGGATGGTGTGGCAGTCGCCGAGCTGCAGGCCGAGCGCCTTGTGCAGGTCGAGGCGGGCGTCCATGCAGGCCACCACGGCCACGTGCAGCACCGGCCGGGCGTCCATGCCGGGGTCGGTGAAGGCGGATGCGTAGGTCCGGTTGGCGTCCACCAGGCGGTCCGTCACGGTGCCGTCCGTGGTTATGGCGCCTTCGGATCCAGTGGGAACTGCTGCGGAAGTCGTCATAGTCAAGACGTTACTGGTCACGCGCGGTCACGGCCTCCGGCGGGAGGGGACAAAGAACGTCATCGTGGCTTGTTGTGAGCTAACCCACACGGAGGGCAAAATGCGCCCGCACGGGTGATTCCCGGTGAATCCCCACCCCGGCCGGGACGCCGTACGCGCCGCGCAGGCCGGTTGATTGACCGCGCGACACGGTGGACTAAAGTGACGCGAAGCGGGAGGCGAGGCTCTCCCCGCTGGTGAAATCCCCTGGAGACCCCGGCACTGCGCCCGGGCCGTCTCCCCACGTGCGCGGTGCGCGTACCGAGCGGGCGGGGACCCGGCGGTGCGTCCCCGCGCCGGAACTGAGAGGCCCCCGAAAATGAAAGGGCGCGAAGCGCTTCCGAACAAGGGCGGTGGCGGGCGAGAAGAGGGCCAGAGTCGACACGTCCCGGTGATGCTCCAGCGGTGCCTGGACCTGCTGGCGCCCGCCCTGGAGCGGCCGGGCAGCGTGGTCGTCGACTGCACCCTCGGACTCGGCGGCCACAGCGAGGCGCTGCTGACCCGCTTCCCCGAGGCCCGCCTGGTCGCCCTGGACCGTGACAAGGAGGCCCTGCGCCTGTCCGGCGAGCGGCTCGCCCCCTTCGGCGACCGCGCCACCCTCGTGCACGCCGTCTACGACGAGCTCCCCGCCGTACTCGAACGCCTCGGCATCGCGCGCGTGCAGGGCGTCCTCTTCGACCTCGGCGTCTCCTCCATGCAACTCGACGAGGCCGACCGGGGCTTCGCCTACGCCCAGGACGCCCCCCTGGACATGCGCATGGACCAGTCGACCGGCATCAGCGCCGCTGAGGTCCTCAACACCTACCCGGCCGGCGATCTCGTCCGCGTGCTGTTCCAGTACGGCGAGGAGAAGCAGGCCAAGCGGATCGTCTCGGCGATCGTCCGGGAGCGCGAGAAGGAGCCGTTCAGCAACAGCGCCCGGCTCGTCGAGCTGATCCGGGACGCGCTGCCGCAGGCCGCCAAGCGCACCGGCGGCAACCCGGCCAAGCGCACCTTCCAGGCGCTGCGCATCGAGGTCAACGGCGAACTCGCCGTCCTGGAACGGGCGATCCCGGCCGCCGTGAAGGCCCTCGCGGTCGGCGGGCGGATCGCCGTGCTGTCGTACCACTCGCTCGAGGACCGCCTCGTCAAGCAGGTGTTCGCGGCCGGTGCCGCCACCACCGCGCCGCCCGGGCTGCCGGTCGTGCCCGAGCAGTACCAGCCCCGGCTCAAGCTGCTGACGCGCGGTGCCGAACTTCCCACCGAGGAAGAGGTCGCCGAGAACCGCCGGGCCGCTCCGGCGCGTCTTCGGGGAGCCCAGCGCATCAGGGAGGAAGCCGAGTGAGCCAGCGGGGTTTCCGGACCCACCGGAGGACACGTGAGTAGGAAACCCGAGTTGCGGGGCCGGGCGGCCCGGCTCGCCCGGCTCTTCCCGGCCGGCCGTGCCCGCCAGGCCGCCCGTACCCCGTTCGTCCTGCTCGTCGTCCTGCTCCTCGGCGGCGGCCTGATCGGCCTGCTGGTGCTGAACTCGGCGCTCAGCGAGGGCTCGTTCAAACTCGACGACCTGCAGAAGAAGACGAAGAACCTCACCGACGAGGAACAGGCCCTGCAGCGGGACATCGACGCCTACTCCGCCCCCGACGCCCTCCAGCGCCGCGCCCGCGAGCTCGGCATGGTCCCCGGCGGCGACCCGGTCTTCCTCGGTCCGGACGGCACGGTGAAGGGCGTCCCAAGCGCCGCCGCCCTCCGGCAGAGCACCGCGCCGGCCGCCCCCGAGGCGCTCGGCACGCAGTCCGCGGGCGCGCCCGCCCCGACGCCCACCGGCTCCGCGACGGCGACGGCTCCGACGCCCTCCGCGCCGGTGACCGCGGCCGGACCGACGCCCACCCCGGCCCTCACGCCCGGAACAGCCCCGACCACGACCCCCGGCAGGTGACGGAAGTGCCCGACACTTCTGGAAACAGGCAGCCGCCGCGCCGCCGTGTGCCCGGCCCCGCCAAGCCGCCCCGCCCCCGGGACCCCAGGGGTGCCGTCCGGAGCCGGTCCGCCCCCGGTCCCGGCGCCCGGCCGGTCCGCCGCCCGGGCGGAGCGCGTCCTCCGGCCGCGCCCCCCCTGCGGCTCGGCAGCCCCCGGCCCCGGCTGCGCATGGTCGGCCTCGCCCTGACCCTGGTGCTGCTGGTCTTCGTCGGCCGCCTGCTCCAGGTCCAGGCCGTCGACGCCAGCGCGTACGCGGCGAAGGCCGAGCAGAACCGGTACGTCGTGCACACCCTGGCCGCCGAGCGCGGCGGGATCACCGACCGCAACGGCGTGGCGCTGGCGATCAGCGAGGACGCCTACGACATCACCGCCGACCCCACGATGTTCACCGGCAAGCAGCTCAAGGTGTCCGACGGACCCGAGCAGGCCGCCGCGCTGCTCGCCCCGATCCTCGGCAAGAGCCAGGCCGACCTCGTCAAGCTGCTGCGGCCCGCGAACAGGGACCTGCGCTACGTCCGGCTCGCCACCCGGCAGACCCCGCAGGTCTGGAAGCAGATCAAGGACCTGAAGGCCGCCCTCACCGCCAAGGCCGGGACCGGCGACAACACCGTGAACGTGCTGGCCGGCGTCTTCGCCGACCCGAGCAGCCAGCGCGTGTACCCCAACGGCGACCTGGCCGCCGGGATACTGGGCTGGGTCAACGCCGACGGCAAGGGCGGCGGCGGCATCGAGCAGCAGCTCGACAAGCAGCTGACCGGCAAGGACGGCAAGATCCGCTACGCCCAGTCCGGCGGCCGCGAGGTGCCCACCGCGGGCTCCACCGAGACCCCGGCCGTGCCCGGCTCCGACGTCGAGCTGACCATCGACCGGGACATCCAGTGGGCCGCGCAGAACGCCATCAGCGAGCAGGTCAAGAAGTCCAAGGCGGACCGCGGCTACGTGGTCGTCCAGGACACGCAGACCGGGCAGATCCTGGCGATGGCCGACTCGCCCGGCTTCGACCCGAACGACCTGTCGACGGCCGACGCCGACGCGATGGGCAACGCGGCCGTCCAGGACGCCTACGAGCCCGGCTCCACCGCCAAGGTCATGTCGATGGCGGCCGTCCTGGAGGAGAACGCCGCCACCCCCCTCACGCACGTGGTGGTGCCCAACCGGCTGCACCGCGGCGACCGGCTCTTCAAGGACGACGTCGACCACGACACCTGGTACCTCACGCTCAACGGCGTGCTCGCCAAGTCCAGCAACATCGGCACCATCCTCGCCACCGGCCAGCTCGGCAGGACCCAGGAACAGGCCAACCAGGTCCTCTACTCGTACCTGCGCAAGTTCGGCATCGGCAGCTACTCCGGGCTGGGCTTCCCCGGCGAGACCAAGGGCATCCTGGCCGCCCCGGGCAAGTGGTCGACCTCGCAGCAGTACACGATTCCTTTCGGCCAGGGCTTCTCCATCAACGCCATGCAGGCGGCCTCCGTCTACTCGACGATCGCCAACGGCGGGGTCCGGGTCGAGCCGACCCTGGTACGCGGCGCCAAGGGCGCCGACGGCCGCTTCACCCCGGCCGCCCAGCCGAAGAAGGCCCGCGTGATCAGCCAGAAGACGGCGAAGACCCTGGCCGAGATGCTGGAGTCCGTGGTGGACGACGAGCAGGGCACCGGCGCCAAGGCGGCCATTCCCGGGTACAACGTCGCGGGTAAGACCGGTACCGCCAACAGGGTCGATCCGGCCACCGGCAGGTACCGCGGCTACACCTCGTCGTTCGCCGGGTTCGCACCCGCCGACAAGCCCCGCATCACCGTCTACTGCGCCATCCAGAACGCCACCGCCGGCAGCTACTTCGGCGGCCAGATCTGCGGCCCGATCTACAAGCAGGTGATGGAGTTCGCCCTCAAGACCCTGCAGATCCCGCCGACCGGCGCCAAGGCGGCGAACCTGCCCGTCGACTACAAGCCCTGATCAGCACCTCAGCACCTCGCACAGACCACCAGGAACGAGCTCGTGACAACGACCACCCCCGATCCCGGGAACCACGGGATGCCGCGCCCCTCGCTTCGCTCCGGAGCGGGTGCGCCCGGTACGCTCACCGCCGTGCCACACGCTGATCAGTCCCAAACCACCCGGAAGGGCGCATCCGTGACATATCCGGGGCCGCCCAGGCCGGTTCAGGTCTCCGCAACACCCCTCGCGGAGCTCGCCGACCAGCTGGGTGCCGCCGAGCCGGAACCCGCGGCCGGCACCGCCGAGGTCACGGGCATCACCCACGACTCGCGCGCGGTCCGCCCCGGCGACCTGTACGCCGCCCTGCCGGGCGCCCGGCTGCACGGCGCCGACTTCGCCACCCAGGCCGCCGGCCTCGGCGCGGTCGCCGTGCTGACCGACCCGGCGGGCGCCGAGCGCGCCGCCGCGACCGGCCTGCCGGTCCTGGTCGTCGACGACCCGCGCGGGCGGATGGGCGAGCTGGCGGCCACCATCTACGGCCGTCCGGGCCGCGACCTGCTCCAGATCGGCATCACCGGCACCTCGGGCAAGACCACCACGGCATACCTGGTCGAGGGCGGCCTGAGGACCGCGCACAGCACCGGTCTCATCGGCACCGTCGAGATGCGCATCGGCGACGAGCGCATCAAGTCCGAGCGCACCACCCCCGAGGCCACCGACCTCCAGGCCCTGTTCGCCGTGATGCGTGAGCGCGGGGTCGAGGCGGTCGCCATGGAGGTCTCCAGCCACGCCCTGGTCCTCGGCCGGGTCGACGGCTGCGTCTTCGACATCGCCGTCTTCACCAACCTCAGCCCGGAACACATGGAGTTCCACTCCGACATGGAGGACTACTTCCGGGCCAAGGCACAGCTGTTCACCCCGGAACGCAGCAGACGGGGTGTGGTCAACGTCGACGACGAGTACGGCCGCCGGCTCGCCCGGGAGGCCTCCGTCCCGGTCGTCACCTACTCCGCGGAGGGCCACCCCGACGCCGACTGGCGCGCCGCGGACGTGCACATCGGCCCGATGGCCTCGACGTTCACCGTCGTCGGGCCCGAGGGCGTCCAGGTCGCCGCCAAGTCGCCCCTGCCGGGCCCCTTCAACGTGGCGAACACCCTCGCCGCGATCGTCGCCCTCACCGCCGCCGGGCTCGACCCGCAGACCGCCGCCGACGGCATCGCCGCCGTACCGGGCGTGCCGGGCCGCCTGGAACGCGTGGACGCCGGACAGCCCTACCTCGCGGTCGTCGACTACGCCCACAAGACGGACGCCGTCGAGTCGGTCCTCCGGGCCCTGCGCAAGGTCACCAAGGGGCGGCTGCACATCGTCCTCGGCTGCGGCGGGGACCGCGACCGGACCAAGCGGGCCCCGATGGGCGCCGCCGCGGCCCGGCTCGCCGACATCGCCGTACTGACCTCCGACAACCCCCGCTCGGAGGACCCGCTCGCGATCCTCGCGACGATGCTCGAGGGCGCCGCCTCGGTGCCCGCCCACGAGCGCGGTGAGGTGCTCCTCTTCGAGGACCGGGCCGCCGCGATCGAGGCCGCCGTCGCCCGCGCGCACCCCGGCGACACCGTGCTGGTCGCCGGCAAGGGCCACGAGCAGGGCCAGGACATCGCCGGCGTGATCCGCCCCTTCGACGACCGCCAGGTCCTCCGCGAAGCCATCCGGAAAACCCAGGGATGAAAATCCAGAAGACCCAGGGGATGAACTTGTGATCGCCCTCTCTCTCGCCGAGATCGCAGAAGTCGTCGGCGGGCAGACGCACGACATACCGGATCCGTCCGTCCAGGTCACCGGGGAGGTCGTCCGGGACTCCCGCGAAGCGGGGCCGGGCAGCCTGTTCGCCGCCTTCGTGGGCGAACGCGTGGACGGCCACGACTTCGCCCGGCAGGTCGTCGCCGCCGGCGCGGTCGCCGTCCTGGCGTCGCGCCCCGTCGGCGTGCCCGCGATCGTCGTGGACGACGTCCAGACCGCCCTCGGCGCCCTCGCGCGTCATGTCGTACGACGGCTCGGCGCGACCCTCGTGGCGCTGACCGGCTCGGCCGGCAAGACCAGCACCAAGGACCTCATCGCCCAGGTGCTGCGCACCAAGGCGCCGACCGTCTTCACGCCCGGCTCGCTCAACAACGAGATCGGGCTGCCGCTGACCGCCCTGTCCGCCACCGGGGAGACGAAGTTCCTGGTGCTGGAGATGGGGGCCCGCGGCATCGGCCACATCCGCTACCTCACCGATCTGACACCCCCGAAGGTCGGTCTGGTCCTCAACGTCGGCACCGCGCACATCGGCGAGTTCGGCGGCCGGGAGCAGATCGCCCAGGCGAAGGGCGAGTTGGTGGAGGCGCTGCCCGCGGCCGAGGACGGCGGGGTCGCGGTCCTCAACGCCGACGACCCGCTGGTGCGGGCCATGGCCTCCCGTACCAAGGCGAAGGTGGTTCTTTTCGGAGAGTCGGCCGAAGCGGACGTACGGGCCGAGAACGTGCGACTCACGGACACGGGACAGCCCGCGTTCAGTCTTCACACACCCTCCGGTGCAAGCGATGTGACCATGCGCCTGTACGGTGAGCACCACGTGTCGAACGCGCTCGCCGCGGCCGCCGTCGCCCATGAGCTGGGCATGTCCGCGGAAGAGATCGCCCTCGCGCTCTCCGAGGCGGGCTCCCTCTCCCGCTGGCGTATGGAGGTCACCGAGCGCCCGGACGGCGTGACGATCGTCAACGACGCCTACAACGCCAACCCCGAATCCATGCGAGCCGCACTGCGCGCGCTCGCGGCCATGGGTCAGGGGCGCCGCACGTGGGCGGTGCTCGGCAAGATGGCCGAGCTCGGGGACGAGGCGCTCGCCGAGCACGACGCGGTCGGACGGCTCGCCGTCCGGCTCAATGTCGGCAAGCTCGTCGCCGTCGGGGGAGTGGAAGCCTCCTGGCTGCAACTGGGCGCATATAACGAGGGTTCGTGGGGTGAGGAGTCGGTGCACGTGTCCGACGCACAGGCGGCGGTCGACCTGTTGCGCAGCGAGTTGCGCCCGGGGGACGTCGTACTCGTGAAGGCGTCACGGTCGGTGGGCCTGGAGAGCGTTGCGCAGGCGCTCCTGGAGCCCGGTGCCGAGGGTGTTGATGCCCGATGATGAAGCAGATCCTCTTCTCGGGTGTCATCGGTCTCTTCCTGACGCTGATCGGCACCCCGCTGCTGATCAAGCTCCTCGCCCGCAAGGGCTACGGCCAGTACATCCGTGACGACGGCCCGCGCGAGCACGCCAGCAAGCGCGGTACGCCGACGATGGGCGGTATCGCCTTCATCCTGTCGACGGTCGCCGCCTACTTCCTGTCCAAGGTGATCACCGGCTACACCCCGACCTACTCGGGCCTGCTGGTGCTCGGCCTGATGTGCGGGATGGGCCTGGTCGGCTTCCTCGACGACTACATCAAGATCGTCAAGCGGCGCTCGCTCGGTCTGCGGGCCAAGGCGAAGATGGCCGGGCAGCTGATCGTCGGCATCTCCTTCGCGGTGCTGTCGCTGCAGTTCGCCGACGCCCGCGGCAACACCCCGGCCTCCACCAAGCTGTCCTTCATCACGGACTTCGGCTGGACCATCGGCCCGGTGCTGTTCGTGGTCTGGGCGCTGTTCATGATCCTCGCGATGTCCAACGGCGTGAACCTGACCGACGGCCTGGACGGTCTGGCCACCGGCGCCTCCGTGCTCGTCTTCGGCGCCTACACGTTCATCGGCGTCTGGCAGTTCCAGGAGTCCTGCGCCAACGCGACGACCCTGACGAACCCGAACGCCTGCTACGAGGTGCGCGACCCGCTGGATCTCGCGGTCATCGCCTCCGCGCTGATGGGTTCCTGCCTCGGCTTCCTGTGGTGGAACACCTCGCCGGCCAAGATCTTCATGGGCGACACCGGTTCGCTCGCGCTCGGCGGTGTCCTCACGGGTCTGGCGATCCTCTCCCGCACGGAGCTGCTCGTCGCCATCATGGGCGGCCTGTTCGTCCTCATCACCATGTCGGTCGTCATCCAGGTCGGCTCCTTCCGGCTCACCGGCAAGCGCGTCTTCCGGATGGCACCGCTCCAGCACCACTTCGAACTCAAGGGCTGGTCCGAAGTCCTTGTGGTGGTCCGCTTCTGGATCATCCAGGGCATCTGTGTGATTGTCGGACTCGGCCTCTTCTACGCAGGATGGGCAGCGGACAAGTGACCGACTGGCAGGGCAGGCACGTCACCGTCGCCGGGCTCGGCGTCTCCGGTGTCCCGGCGGCCAAGGTGCTGCACGCGCGCGGGGCGGTCGTCACGGTCGTCAACGACGGCGACGACGCACGCGCGCGTGAACAGGCCGCCGAACTGGAGGCTTTGGGCGTCACGGTACGGCTCGGTGACGGCGCGACCCTGCCGGAGGGCACCGAGCTCGTCGTCACCGCGCCCGGCTGGAAGCCGGACAAGCCCCTGTTCCAGGCGGCCCGCGCGGCCGGCATCGAGATCTGGGGCGACGTCGAACTCGCCTGGCGGCTCCGCGGCCCCGGCGCCGCCCCCTGGCTGGCCGTCACGGGCACCAACGGCAAGACCACCACCGTCCAGATGCTGGCGTCGATCCTGAAGGCCGCGGGCCTGCGCACGGCCGCCGTCGGCAACATCGGCGTCTCGCTGCTCGACGCGGTCCTAGGGGACGAGGAGTACGACGTCCTCGCGGTGGAGCTGTCCAGCTACCAGCTGCACTGGGCGCCCTCGCTGCGCGCCCACTCGGCGGCCGTGCTGAACCTCGCCCCCGACCACCTCGACTGGCACGGCTCCATGGAGGCCTACGCGGCCGACAAGGGCCGCATCTACGAGGGCAACCGGGTCGCGTGCGTCTACAACGTCGCCGACAAGCTCACCGAGGATCTGGTCCGCGAGGCCGACGTCGAGGAGGGCTGCCGGGCCGTCGGCTTCACCCTCGGCACCCCCGGGCCCTCCCAACTCGGCGTGGTGGACGGCATCCTGGTCGACCGCGCCTTCGTCGAGAACCGGCAGAAGAACGCCCAGGAGCTGGCCGAGGTCTCCGACGTCAACCCGCCGGCCCCGCACAACATCGCCAACGCCCTTGCCGCCGCGGCCCTCGCGCGCGCCTTCGGGGTGCCCCCCACGGCCGTACGGGACGGACTGCGGGCCTTCACGCCGGACGCCCACCGCATCGCGCACGTCGCCGACGTGGACGGGGTCGCCTACGTCGACGACTCCAAGGCCACCAATACTCACGCGGCCGAAGCCTCGTTGGCGTCATATGAGTCGATCGTATGGATTGCGGGCGGTCTGGCGAAAGGTGCGACCTTCGACGAACTGGTCGCCAAGTCGGCAAAGCGACTTCGCGGCGCGGTGCTCATCGGCGCCGATCGCGCCCTCATCCGGGACGCCCTCGCGCGACACGCGCCGGAAGTCCCGGTCGTCGACCTCGACCGGACCGACACTGGGGCGATGCTCGCGGCGGTCCAGGAGGCCCGGCGGCTGGCGGTCGAAGGCGACACGGTGCTCCTTGCCCCCGCCTGTGCCTCCATGGACATGTTCGCCAACTACAACAAGCGCGGTGACGCGTTCGCCCAGGCGGTTCGCGAACTCGGCGCCTGACCCGGCCGCCTGCCGGGCGACCTTGGGAGGGACCCGTGGGACGGTCGACGTGCAGCGGAGGCGTTGATGTCCGGTAGCCGCACCGGCCGCCCGCCCGTACAGCGGGCGGTGCGCCGGCCCGTCACGCCCCGCGCCTCGCGCGACAACGCGCTGCGGCGGTTCTACATGCGCGCCCACCGGGCCTGGGACCGGCCGCTCACCGCGTACTACCTGATCCTCGGCGGCAGTCTGCTCATCATCGTGCTGGGCCTGGTGATGGTCTACTCGGCCTCCCAGATCACCGCGCTGCAGATGTCGCTGCCGGGCTCGTTCTTCTTCCGGAAGCAGTTCCTGGCCGCCTGTATCGGCGGCGTGCTGCTGCTCGTGGCGTCCCGCATGCCGGTGAAGCTGCACCGGGCGCTCGCCTACCCGATCCTCGCCGGCGCCGTCTTCCTGATGGCGCTGGTACAGGTGCCGGGGATAGGGATGTCCGTCAACGGCAACCAGAACTGGATCTCTCTGGGCGGCTCCTTCCAGATCCAGCCCAGCGAGTTCGGCAAGCTCGCCCTGGTGCTGTGGGGCGCCGACCTGATGGCGCGCAAACAGGAGAAGCGGCTGCTGAACCAGTGGAAGCACATGCTGGTGCCGCTCGTTCCCGTGAGCTTCCTGCTGCTCGGGCTGATCATGCTCGGCGGCGACATGGGCACGGCGATCATCCTGACCGCGATCCTGTTCGGCGTGCTGTGGCTTGCGGGGGCGCCGACCCGGCTGTTCGCCGGAGTGCTGTCCATCGCGGGCGTGCTCGGTGTGATCCTCATCAAGACGAGCCCCAACCGCATGGCCCGGCTCGCCTGCATCGGCGCCACCGAGCCGAGGAGCGGTGTCGCCGACTGCTGGCAGGCGGTGCATGGCATCTACGCGCTGGCCTCCGGCGGACTCTTCGGCTCCGGCCTCGGTGCGAGTGTGGAGAAATGGGGACAACTCCCCGAAGCCCACACCGACTTCATCTTCGCCGTCACCGGTGAGGAGCTGGGCTTGGCGGGGACGCTGTCGGTACTCGCCCTCTTCGCGGCTCTAGGCTATGCGGGTATCCGCGTGGCCGGACGCACGGAGGACCCCTTCGTGAGGTACGCCGCGGGAGGCGTGACCACCTGGATCACCGCTCAGGCGGTGATCAACATCGGTGCGGTGCTCGGCCTGCTGCCGATCGCCGGCGTCCCCCTCCCGCTGTTCTCCTACGGAGGCTCCGCCCTGCTGCCGACCATGTTCGCCATCGGGCTGCTGATCGCCTTCGCGCGCGACGAGCCCGCTGCGCGGGCGGCGCTTGCGATGCGGCAACCTCGGTTTGGTAGAAAGCGGGGAACCGGGGGCCCTCAGGGGCCTCGGAGATGGAACACGATGCGACGGCGTGCCTCGGCGGCGCGCTCGTCCGGAGAGCGGTGAATTTCGGTGCATGTCGTACTCGCTGGTGGGGGGACCGCCGGCCACATCGAGCCCGCGCTCGCCCTCGCGGACGCCCTGCGCAGGCAGGACCCCACCGTGGGGATCACGGCCCTGGGCACGGAACGCGGCCTGGAGACCACGCTCGTCCCGCAGCGCGGTTACGAGCTGGCACTGATCCCGGCGGTGCCGCTGCCCCGCAGGCCCACTCCTGAGCTGATCACCGTCCCCGGCCGGCTGCGCGGCACCATCAAGGCCGCCGAGCAGGTCCTGGAGCGCACCAAGGCGGACTGCGTCGCGGGCTTCGGCGGCTACGTCGCCCTGCCCGCCTACCTCGCCGCCAAGCGCCTCGGCGTGCCGATCGTGATCCACGAGGCCAACGCCCGTCCCGGCCTCGCCAACAAGATCGGCTCCCGGTACGCCGCGAGGGTCGCCGTCTCCACGCCGGACAGCAAGCTGCGCGACGCCCGCTACATCGGCATCCCGCTGCGCCGTTCCATCGCCACCCTGGACCGGGCCGCCGCCCGTCCCGAGGCCCGGCACCGCTTCGGCCTCGACCCCAACCTGCCCACGCTGCTGGTCTCCGGCGGCTCCCAGGGCGCCCGCCGCCTGAACGAGGTCGTCCAGCAGGTCGCGCCCTGGCTGCAGCAGGCCGGCATCCAGATCCTGCACGCGGTCGGCCCGAAGAACGAACTGCCGCAGGTGCACCAGATGCCGGGGATGCCGCCCTATATCCCGGTAAGTTACCTGGACCGGATGGACCTCGCGTACGCCGCGGCCGACATGATGCTCTGCCGTGCGGGCGCGATGACCGTCGCCGAACTCTCCGCCGTCGGGCTTCCGGCCGCGTACGTCCCGCTGCCCATCGGCAACGGCGAACAGCGGCTCAACGCCCAGCCGGTGGTCAAGGCGGGCGGCGGTCTGCTGGTCGACGACGCCGAACTCACCCCGGAGTGGGTGCAGCAGAACGTCCTGCCGGTGCTCGCCGACCCGCACCGGCTGTACGAGATGTCGCGTGCGGCAAGCGAGTTCGGCCGCCGGGACGCCGACGACCTGCTCGTCGGCATGGTGTACGAGGCGATCGCCTCAAGCCGGTAGGACCGTATGACGAAAGGCAAGTGAGCAGCGTGGCCGGACCGACCACCACCGCGGAACGCGGTGAGCGCCAGCAGGAGTCGTCCGGCCCGCCGCTCGTCCGGCGGCTACGGAACCGCCGCTTTCGTAGGATGGTCATTCTGGTACTGGCCGTGGTGCTCCTCGGTTCAGGCTCCGCCTGGCTGCTGTACGGCTCCCCGTGGCTGCGGGTGCGCCACGTCTCCGTGTCCGGTACGGCCGTTCTGACCCCCGAGGACGTCCTGGAGGCGGCCGACGTGCCGGTCGGGGCGCCGCTGGTCTCCGTCGACACCGGCGGGATGGAGGCCCGGCTGCGCCGGAGACTGCCCCGCATCGACACGGTGGACGTGGTCCGTTCCTGGCCGCGCGGAATCGGACTGAAAGTGACCGAGCGCGCCCCCGTGCTGCTCATCGAAAAGGGCGGAAATTTCACCGAAGTGGACAGGAAGGGCGTCCGGTTCGCCACGGTCTCGCAGGCGCCGAAAGGCGTTCCGGAGCTGGAGTTGAGTCCGCCCCGGTCGGGTTCGGCGACCGCGAGCCTGCGCCGGTTCGGCACCGACCGGCTGGTGCGGGAGGCGGTCGACGTCGCGCGCGCCATGCCGGCCGCCGTCCGCCGGGACACCCGGACCCTCAAGGTCCGTTCCTACGACGACATCTCGCTGGAGTTGAGCGGCGGCCGCGTCGTGGAGTGGGGCAGTTCCGAGAACGGTGCCGCGAAGGCGCGCACCCTCACCGCACTCCTGAAAGCCGCTTCCGGTGCCCGGCACTTCGACGTGAGTGTTCCCACCGCCCCTGCGTCATCGGCGAGTTGACGCACATCAGCGCAGGCCAGCACCCTGGTTGGGCACTGCTACGGCTGATCACATAGGGTGAAAAGAAAAACGGGAGGTTCGGCGTGTTCGTTGAACGGGCGCCACTTGTCGACTTAGTGTCCTGTTCAGAAGACTTCAAGGAACGGACACACTGGTAACCCTAAACTTCAACGTTAGGGTTCGGGTCGGCGCTACGGACCGTCCCAATCGGCATCTGTCGCCCCGCGCGGGACACCGCACGTGGACGGCAACGTAATTCGAGGCGAGAGGCCTTCGACGTGGCAGCACCGCAGAACTACCTCGCAGTCATCAAGGTCATCGGTGTCGGCGGCGGTGGTGTCAATGCCATCAACCGGATGATCGAGGTCGGCCTCAAGGGCGTCGAGTTCATCGCCATCAACACCGACGCACAGGCGCTGTTGATGAGCGACGCCGACGTCAAGCTCGACGTCGGCCGCGAACTCACCCGCGGACTCGGCGCCGGCGCCAACCCGGCCGTCGGCCGCAAGGCCGCCGAGGACCACCGCGAGGAGATCGAGGAGGTCCTCAAGGGGGCCGACATGGTCTTCGTGACGGCCGGTGAAGGCGGCGGCACCGGCACCGGCGGCGCGCCCGTCGTGGCCAACATCGCGCGCTCGCTGGGCGCCCTCACCATCGGCGTGGTCACCCGCCCGTTCACCTTCGAGGGCCGGCGCCGCGCCAACCAGGCCGAGGACGGCATCGCCGAACTCCGCGAAGAGGTCGACACCCTCATCGTCATCCCGAACGACCGGCTGCTGTCCATCTCGGACCGCCAGGTCTCCGTGCTCGACGCCTTCAAGTCGGCCGACCAGGTCCTGCTCTCCGGTGTCCAGGGCATCACCGACCTCATCACCACCCCCGGCCTGATCAACCTCGACTTCGCCGACGTCAAGTCGGTCATGTCGGAGGCCGGTTCGGCCCTCATGGGCATCGGCTCGGCCCGCGGCGACGACCGCGCGGTGGCCGCCGCCGAGATGGCGATCTCCTCGCCGCTCCTGGAGGCCTCCATCGACGGCGCCCGGGGCGTGCTGCTCTCCATCTCCGGCGGCTCCGACCTCGGCCTGTTCGAGATCAACGAGGCCGCCCAGCTGGTCAGTGAGGCCGCCCACCCCGAGGCCAACATCATCTTCGGCGCGGTCATCGACGACGCCCTCGGCGACGAGGTCCGCGTCACCGTCATCGCGGCCGGCTTCGACGGGGGCCAGCCCCCGGCCCGCCGGGACAACGTCCTCGGTTCGTCCTCCGCCTCCGCCCGCCGCGACGAGCCCGCTCCGGCCCGCCGGGAGCCCGAGCGCCCCTCCTTCGGCTCGCTCGGCAGCGTGACGCCGAAGGAGGAGCCGGAGCCGGCGCCCGAGCCGGTGGCCGACATCCCGGTCGCCCCGCCGGTCCCGCCGTCCCGTTCCTACACGGACAGCGCGGCCGAGGAACTGGACGTACCGGACTTCCTCAAGTGATCCTTACGACGTGATAGGACAGCGCGAGACCGTGAGCGGCGCGCACTTCGCCTTCACCGACAGGTGGGGCGGGGTGAGCGCCGCTCCGTACGAGGAGCTCAACCTGGGCGGGGCGGTCGGCGACGACCCCGGCGTGGTACGGACCAACCGGGAGATCGCCGCCAAGGCGCTCGGACTGGACCCCGGCCGGGTGGTCTGGATGAACCAGGTGCACGGGAACGACGTGGCCGAGGTCGAGGGACCGTGGACCACCCGGCTCACCCCGGAGGTCGACGGGCTGGTGACCGCGGTCCGCGGGCTCGCCCTCGCCGTGCTGACCGCGGACTGCGTGCCGGTCCTGCTGGCCGACCCGGTGGCCGGAGTGGCCGCCGCCGCCCATGCCGGGAGGCCGGGCATGGTCAAGGGGATCGTGCCGGCCGCGATCGACGCCATGGAGTCGCTCGGCGCCGACCCGGCCCGGATCGTCGCCCGCACCGGACCCGCGGTGTGCGGCCGGTGCTACGAGGTGCCCGAGGCGATGCGCGCCGAGGTGGCCGCCGTCGAGCCGACGGCGCACGCCGAGACCAGCTGGGGCACTCCGGCGGTGGACGTGAGCGCCGGAGTGCACGCACAGCTGGCGCGCGCCGGAGTGCTCGACCGGGCGCAGTCGCCGGTGTGCACGCTGGAGTCGGGTGATCACTTCTCGTACCGGCGGGACCGCACCACCGGGCGGCTCGCCGGCTATGTGTGGCTGGACTGATGGGGCATGACGGACCGTAAGACCGAACTCGCCGGAAACCTGGCGAAAGTGGAGGAGCGCATCGCCGCCGCCTGTGCGGCGGCCGGGCGCAAGCGGGAGGAGGTGACCCTGATCGTGGTCACCAAGACCTACCCGGCGAGCGACGTGCGGATCCTGTCGGATCTCGGGGTGCGCCACGTCGCCGAGAACCGGGACCAGGACGCGGCCCCCAAGGCCGCCGAATGTTCGGATCTGCCCTTGGTTTGGCACTTTGTCGGTCAATTGCAGACCAATAAAGTGCGATCCGTAGTGGGTTATGCGGATCTCGTGCAGTCCGTCGATCGCGCCAGGCTCGTGGACGCGCTGTCGAGGGAGGCGGTGCGGGCCGGGCGCGAGGTCGGGTGCCTCCTCCAGGTCGCGCTCGACGCGGGCGCGAGCGGCCGAGGGGAGCGCGGCGGCGTGGCGCCGGGCGGAATCGAAGAGTTGGCCGCCTGCGTCGCCGGCTCGCCGGGACTGCGGCTCGACGGCCTCATGACCGTCGCTCCGCTCACCGGGGAGTACGCGGGGCGCCAACGCGCGGCGTTCGGGCGGTTGATGGATTTGTCGACCGACCTGCGCCGAGCCCATCCGGCTGCGAAAATGGTCTCCGCAGGGATGAGTGCGGACCTTGAGGAAGCCGTGGCCGCCGGGGCGACACATGTACGCGTCGGCACTGCGGTACTCGGAGTCCGCCCCAGGCTCGGGTAACGTCGCCAGGAAGTCGGACCACAGCAGAAAATATGGTCAATGCCGCCCAATACGGGCACAACGGCCTTGTGGATCGCGGGACTTGGCAGTCGTCACCGATCCACCACAGAGCGGAGGACTCAGAGCATGGCCGGCGCGATGCGCAAGATGGCGGTCTACCTCGGCCTCGTGGAGGACGATGGGTACGACGGCCGCGGATTCGACCCCGATGACGACTTCGAGCCCGAACTGGACCCGGAGCCCGAGCGGGATCATCGACGGCACGAGCCGTCACACCAGTCCCACGGTTCACACCAGTCCCAAAGGGACGATTCGGTACGAGTGGTACAGCCGTCGCCCCCCCGCGAGCCGGTGTCGCATTCCGCGGCGCTGCCCGCGGAATCGGGGCGCCCGGCGCGCATCGCCCCCGTGGCGTCCATCACACAAGAACGCGCGAGCCTGGAGAAGAACGCACCGGTGATCATGCCCAAGGTCGTGTCGGAACGAGAGCCTTACCGGATCACCACGCTTCACCCCCGGACCTACAACGAGGCCCGTACCATCGGGGAACACTTCCGTGAGGGCACGCCGGTGATCATGAATCTGACTGAGATGGATGACACAGACGCGAAGCGACTTGTCGACTTTGCGGCCGGTTTGGTGTTTGGTCTTCACGGCAGCATCGAGCGGGTGACGCAGAAGGTGTTCCTGTTGTCGCCTGCTAACGTCGATGTCACGGCGGAGGACAAGGCCCGCATCGCAGAGGGCGGGTTCTTCAACCAGAGCTGAGACGCAAGACCGGTACTAGGCACGGAAACAGGGGAGAGGGAAAGCACGGACCATGAGCGTGTTCCTGGATGTGATCTACATCGCGCTGATGTGCTTCCTCATCGTGCTCATCTTCCGGTTGGTCATGGACTACGTGTTCCAGTTCGCCCGCTCATGGCAACCCGGCAAGGCGATGGTGGTCGTACTTGAGGCCACCTACACTGTCACCGATCCACCGCTCAAGCTTCTGCGGCGGTTCATTCCGCCGCTGCGTCTCGGGGGCGTGGCGCTCGACCTGTCCTTCTTCGTACTGATGATCATCGTCTACATCCTGATCGCGATCGTTGGTCGGCTGTGATGAGCGATGTGACCTACCGTCTTGCCGATGCCGACGACTACGTTGAGGTGAAGAGATGCCGTTGACCCCCGAGGACGTGCGGAACAAGCAGTTCACGACCGTCCGCCTCCGAGAAGGCTATGACGAGGACGAGGTCGATGCCTTCCTCGATGAGGTCGAAGCCGAACTGACGCGCCTGCTCCGCGAGAACGAGGACCTGCGCGCCAAGCTGGCCGCGGCCACGCGTGCTGCTGCCCAGAACCAGCAGAACATGCGCAAGCCTCCGGAGCAGGACCAGCAGGGCGGGATGCCCCAGCAGGGCGGGATGCCGCAGCAGGGCATGCCTCAGGGCATGCCGCAGCAGGGCATGCGAGGTCCCGGCGCTCCGGTGCCCGCCGGCATATCGGGCCCGCCGCAGCAGCAGATGGGTGGCCCCATGGGCGGTCCCCCGCAGCTGCCGAGCGGTGCCCCGCAGCTGCCGGCCGGCCCCAGTGGCCAGGGCGGTCCGCAGGGTCCCGGCCCGATGGGCCAGGGTCCGATGGGCCAGGGTCCCGGTCAGATGGGTCAGGGTCAGATGGGCCAGGGCCCGATGGGTCAGGGTCCGATGGGCCAGGGCCCGATGGGTCAGGGCCCGATGGGTCAGGGTCCGATGGGCCAGGGCATGGGCCCGATGGGTGGCCAGCCCCCCATGCAGCAGCAGATGGGTGGCCCGATGGGCGGCCCCATGGGCGGTCCGATGGGCGGCCCCGGTCAGGGCCCCGGTGGCGACAGCGCCGCCCGTGTCCTCTCGCTGGCCCAGCAGACCGCCGACCAGGCGATCGCCGAGGCCCGCTCCGAGGCCAACAAGATCGTCGGCGAGGCCCGCAGCCGCGCCGAGGGTCTGGAGCGCGACGCCCGTGCCAAGGCCGACGCGCTGGAGCGGGACGCGCAGGAGAAGCACCGCGTCGCCATGGGCTCCCTGGAGTCCGCGCGCGCCACGCTGGAGCGCAAGGTCGAGGACCTGCGCGGCTTCGAGCGCGAGTACCGCACGCGTCTGAAGTCGTACCTGGAGTCGCAGCTGCGTCAGCTGGAGACCCAGGCCGACGACTCCCTGGCGCCGCCGCGCACCCCGGCCACGGCCTCCCTCCCGCCGTCCCCGGCGCCCTCCATGGCCCCGGCCGGCGCGAGCGCCCCGTCCTACGGCGGCAACCCGTCGATGGGTGGCCCGTCCCCCGCCGGCCCGTCCTACGGCGGCCAGCAGCAGATGACGCCGGCGATGACCCAGCCGATGGCACCGGTACGCCCGCAGGGCCCCTCTCCGATGGGCCAGGCGCCGTCCCCGATGCGCGGCTTCCTCATCGACGAGGACGACAACTGACGGCGGGCGCGTAGCGCGCGTAGCCGTCGGCAGCACCACAGGGCGGGGCCCCGGATTCCGATCCGGGGCCCCGCCCTTTTTACGCGTGTTGCGCAGGCATCCCGAGGGACGCGGGGAACCGCGCGCCCACGACACTGACCTGTGCATGAAGGGGCGCGGGAAGCCGCGCACGGTACCTGCTCAGGCCCGCACCTACGAAAAGGGGCCCGATCCCCACCGTGGAGACCGGGCCCTTCTCGAACAGGCCGGCGCTTACGCCTTGCGGAGCCGGAACGTCAGAGACAGCCCCTCGTCCACGAACGGTTCGCCGTAGCTGCCGTCGGCCTCGCCCTGCGCGAAGTCCGTCGCCAGCACCTCGTCGGCGATCAACCCGGCGTGCTCCGCCAGCGCCGCGATCACCGCCGGGTCGGTCGACACCCACCGCAGCGCGATCCGGTCGGCGACGTCCAGCCCGCTGTTCTTGCGCGCCTCCTGGATCAGCCGGATCGCGTCCCGGGCGAGGCCCGCCTGGCGCAGCTCCTCCGTGATCTCCAGGTCGAGCGCGACGGTCGCACCGGAGTCCGACGCCACCGACCAGCCCTCACGCGGCGTCTCCGTGATGATCACCTCGTCCGGTGCCAGCGTCACCGTCTCGCCCTCGACCTCGACCGACGCCGTGCCCTCGCGCAGCGCCAGCGACAGCGCGGCCGCGTCCGCCGCGGCGACCGCCTTGGCGACCTCCTGCACCCGCTTGCCGAACCGCTTGCCGAGCGCCCGGAAATTGGCCTTCGCGGTCGTGTCGACCAGGGAGCCGCCCACCTCGGAGAGGGACGCCAGCGACGACACGTTCAGCTCGTCGGTGATCTGCCCGTGCAGCTCCGGGTCGAGCGCGTCGAAGCCGACCGCCGCCACCAGCGCCCGGGACAGCGGCTGCCGCGTCTTGACGCCCGACTCCGCGCGCGTGGCCCGGCCGAGCTCCACGAGCCGCCGTACCAGGACCATCTGCTTCGACAGCTCCGGGTCGATCGCCGACAGGTCGGCCTCCGGCCAGGAGGACAGGTGCACCGACTCCGGCGCCCCCGGGGTCACCGGCACCACCAGGTCCTGCCACACCCGCTCGGTGATGAACGGGGTCAGCGGGGCCATCAGCTTGGTGACGGTCTCCACGACCTCGTGCAGCGTGCGCAGCGCGGCCTTGTCGCCCTGCCAGAACCGGCGCCGGGAACGGCGCACGTACCAGTTGGACAGGTCGTCGACGAACGCCGAGAGCAGCTTTCCGGCGCGCTGGGTGTCGTACGCCTCCAGCGCCTGCGTCACCTGGTCGGTGAGCGCGTGCAACTCGGAGAGCAGCCAGCGGTCCAGGACCGGGCGGTCGGCCGGGGCCGGGTCCGCCGCGGACGGCGCCCAGTTCGACGTACGGGCGTACAGAGCCTGGAAGGCGACCGTGTTCCAGTAGGTCAGCAGCGTCTTGCGGACGACCTCCTGGATGGTGCCGTGCCCGACCCGGCGGGCCGCCCACGGGGAGCCGCCGGCCGCCATGAACCAGCGCACCGCGTCCGCGCCGTGCTGGTCCATCAACGGGATCGGCTGCAGGATGTTGCCCAGGTGCTTGGACATCTTGCGGCCGTCCTCGGCGAGGATGTGCCCCAGGCAGACCACGTTCTCGTACGACGACCTGTCGAAGACCAGGGTGCCGACGGCCATGAGGGTGTAGAACCAGCCGCGCGTCTGGTCGATCGCCTCGGAGATGAACTGCGCCGGGTAGCGGGACTCGAACAGGTCCTTGTTCTTGTACGGGTAGCCCCACTGCGCGAACGGCATCGAACCCGAGTCGTACCAGGCGTCGATGACCTCCGGCACGCGCGTGGCCGTCTTCGCGCACTGCGGGCACGCGAAGGTGACCTCGTCGATGAACGGGCGGTGCGGGTCCAGCTCCGACTGGTCGGTGCCGGTCAGCTCGGTCAGCTCCGCGCGGGAGCCGACCACGGTGAGGTGGTCGTCCTCGCAGCGCCAGATCGGCAGCGGGGTGCCCCAGTAGCGGTTCCGGGACAGCGCCCAGTCGATGTTGTTGTTCAGCCAGTCCCCGTACCGGCCGTGCTTGACCGTCTCCGGGAACCAGTTCGTCCCCTCGTTCTCCGCGAGCAGGCGGTCCTTGATCGCCGTCGTGCGGATGTACCAGGACGGCTGCGCGTAGTAGAGCAGCGCGGTGTGGCAACGCCAGCAGTGCGGGTAGCTGTGTTCGTACGGCAGGTGCTTGAAGAGGAGGCCGCGCTGCTTGAGGTCCTCGGTGAGCCGTTCGTCGGCCTTCTTGAAGAAGACGCCGCCGACCAGGGGCACGTCCTCCTCGAAGGTGCCGTCCGGGCGCACCGGGTTCACCACCGGCAGACCGTAGGCGCGGCAGACCCTGAGGTCGTCCTCACCGAAGGCGGGGGACTGGTGGACCAGGCCCGTACCGTCCTCGGTCGTGACGTACTCCGCGTTCACGACGTAATGCGCCGGTTCCGGGAACTCCACGAGCTCGAACGGACGTTGATAGGTCCAGCGCTCCATCTCGGCGCCGGTGAAGGTCTGGCCCGTGGTCTCCCAGCCCTCGCCGAGCGCCTTGGCGAGGAGCGGCTCGGCGACGACGACCTTCTCCTCGCCGTCGGTCGCGACGACGTAGGTGACCTCGGGGTGCGCGGCGACCGCGGTGTTGGACACCAGGGTCCACGGGGTGGTCGTCCAGACCAGGAGCGCGGCCTGGCCGGCGAGCGGACCGGAGGTGAGCGGGAAACGGACGTACACGGAGGGGTCGACGACCGTCTCGTAGCCCTGCGCCAGCTCGTGGTCGGACAGGCCGGTGCCGCAGCGCGGACACCAGGGGGCGACGCGGTGGTCCTGGACCAGCAGGCCCTTGTCGAAGATCGTCTTCAGCGACCACCAGACCGACTCGATGTACTCGGGGTCCATCGTGCGGTAGGCGTCGTCCAGGTCGGTCCAGTACCCCATGCGGGTCGTCAGCGCCTCGAAGGCGTCGGTGTGGCGGGTCACCGACTCCCGGCACTTGGCGTTGAACTCGGCGATGCCGTACTTCTCGATGTCCGGCTTGCCGCTGAAGCCCAGCTCCTTCTCGACCGCCAGCTCGACGGGCAGGCCGTGGCAGTCCCAGCCGGCCTTGCGGGCCACGTGGTAACCGCGCATGGTGCGGAAGCGGGGGAAGACGTCCTTGAAGACGCGCGCCTCGATGTGGTGGGCGCCGGGCATGCCGTTGGCGGTGGGCGGCCCCTCGTAGAACACCCATTCGGGGCGGCCCTCGGACTGCTCCAGGGTCTTGGCGAAGATCTTCTGCTCGCGCCAGAAGTCGAGCACGGCGTGCTCGAGGGCGGGCAGGTCGACCTGTGCGGGCACCTGGCGGTACGTCGGCGCTGTCATCTGCGAGCTTCCTCCAACGGACTTGCTGCCTTCCGTCGGAGGGACGAGAGCCTTGTCCTGCCTACGCCGTGTGCGGCGCGCTCCCGCGGTACCACCCTCCTTGGCCCTCCGGACGCCGTGCGCGCCGGTGAGCCCCCTCATTGGGGTCGCGAAGCCGGCTCTACCGACCCTTGCAGGGCTTTCTTCCGGCGGCTCCGGGGTGATCTTCACGTCGCGCTCGCCCCCGGGCTTCCACCGTCCCCGGGTCGCTCTGGGCTGCGTACGCCGCTACTCGTCCCCATCCACGCTTCTCGCTCCGCCCAGTGTACGGCGCCGCACGGACAGCGGCCGACCCGTTTTCCGGAGCCCGCCGGGGCGCGGCGGCCCGACTGCCGAGATGACCCGAATGGCGGGGTACGCGTGTTCGCATCCTGGGATGTCCTGCTCGACGGATTACCGGGCGGGGAGCTGGGCACAACGCATGCATACCTGCTGCGTGGGGGGTGCGGGGCAGGCGGATCGGGCGGCGTGCCCCGTTGCCGCGGGACTCGAGTCGATTTATCGTCCGAGCACGATTCGCGTGCAAAATCACAATATGTGAAGGGGCTGCGGCCATGGTGGCGAAGAAGACCGCCGTACAGCAGCCGGCGTCCGGCCGGTCCAGGGGCGCGGCCGCCTCCGGCGGCGACACCGAAGAGGACCGCGGAAGGCGGGGCACGCGCACGAGAGCGGCGGCTCCTTCCAGGAAAACGCCGGATGGAATGGCTTCCGCCGGGAAAGAGGACGCGAAGAAGGCACCCGTGAGGAGGACGGCCGCGAAGAAGGCCGTCGCGAAGAAGGCCGACGGGGCGAAGTCGGCGAAGGCGGAGCAGAGCGCGTCCAGGGCCGCGGCGACGAAGACCGCGGTGGCGAAGAGCACGGCCAAGAAGAAGAGCACGGCCAAGAAAGCGGGCGCGGCGCGGGCCGCGAAGCAGACGGGAGCCACGACGGTGGTTGCGAAGAAGACTCCTGGCACGGCCACGGCGGCGGACACCGCCGTCCCCAAGGCGCGGATCGCCGCGGCGGCTCCGGGCGAACTCGCGGTGCGTGCCGGCGAGGACCCGTGGACGCCGGAGGAGGTCGAGGAGGCGCGCACCGAGCTGACGACCGAGGCGATGCGGCTGCGTGCCGAGCTCGACGCGTCGGAGAGCGCCCTGGCCGGACTGATGCGGGACTCCGGGGACGGCGCGGGTGACGACCAGGCCGACACCGGCACCAAGAACATCACCCGCGAGCACGAACTGGCGCTGGCCGCCAACGCGCGCGAGATGCTCGAACAGACCGAGCGCGCCCTGCAGAAGCTCGACGCGGGCACCTACGGTCTCTGCGAGAACTGCGGAAACCCCATCGGCAAGGCGCGGATGCAGGCCTTCCCACGGGCCACCCTGTGCGTGGAGTGCAAGCAGAAGCAGGAACGCCGCTACTGAGCATCGGGGTCCCCCGGGGCGTGCCGTAGTCTCGTCCCGAGGCAGGCACCTAGGTTGAGGGACTCACGTGGCAGAGGCGGAACGCATCATCGGTACGCCGGGCACCCCGGACGACGGCGGCGAGCGGACGGTGCCGCCCGGCGCGTCCGGTGCGGATCAGCAGTCCACCGCGGACCAGCGGCCCGGCCGCGGGCGCCGGATCGCCGTGCTGTTCGCGGTGGCCGCCTTCGCGTACGCCCTCGACCTGGTCAGCAAGATGATCGTGGTCGCGAAGCTGGAGCACCACGCCCCGATCGAGGTCGTCGGCGACTGGCTGGAGTTCCACGCGATCCGCAACCCGGGCGCGGCCTTCGGATTCGGCGGCGCCTTCACGATCATCTTCACGCTGATCGCGGCGGCGGTGATCGTCGTGATCTTCCGGCTGGCGCGCAAGCTGTACAGCTTCCCCTGGGCGGTCGCGCTCGGCCTGCTGCTCGGCGGCGCGCTCGGCAACCTCACCGACCGGATCTTCCGCTCGCCGGGGATCTTCGAGGGCCAGGTCGTCGACTTCATCGCGCCCAAGCACTTCGCGGTGTTCAACCTGGCCGACTCCGCGATCGTCTGCGGCGGCATCCTGATCGTGCTGCTCTCCTTCCGCGGCCTGGACCCGGACGGGACCGTCCACAAGGACTGACGGGGGCGCAGGGCCCGCAGCGGCCCGCGGCGGCCCAGAGCGGCCCGCGGGGGCTTGCGTACGGAGCCGTCGGTGGTGTCCGGCATACTCGACGGGTGAGCACGATTCCCGAGATCCGAACCCTGCCCGTGCCCGACGGCCTGGAGGGCGAGCGCGTCGACGCCGTCATCTCCCGCATGTTCGGCTTCTCCCGCACCAAGGCGGCCGAGCTGGCCGCGGCGGGCAAGGTCCAGGTCGACGGCTCGGTGGTCGGCAAGTCCGAGCGGGTGCACGGCGGGGCCTGGCTGGAGGTCGAGATGCCGGGGGCGCCCGCGCCCGTGCAGATCGTCGCGGAGCCCGTCGAGGGCATGGAGATCGTGCACGACGACGACGACGTGGTCGTGATCGTCAAGCCGGTCGGCGTGGCCGCGCACCCCTCGCCCGGCTGGACCGGCCCGACCGTGATCGGCGGCCTCGCCGCCGCCGGCTACCGCATCTCCACCTCCGGCGCCGCCGAGCGCCAGGGCATCGTGCACCGCCTCGACGTCGGCACGTCCGGCCTGATGGTGGTCGCCAAGTCGGAGCGGGCGTACACGTCGCTGAAGCGCCAGTTCAAGGAGCGCACGGTCGACAAGCGCTACCACACGCTCGTGCAGGGCCACCCCGACCCGACCAGCGGCACCATCGACGCCCCGATCGGCCGCCACCCGCAGCACGACTACAAGTGGGCGGTCACGGCCGACGGCAAGCCCTCCGTGACCCACTACGACCTCGTCGAGGCGTTCCGCGCGGCCTCCCTGCTCGACGTGAAGCTGGAGACCGGCCGCACCCACCAGATCCGCGTCCACATGGCCGCCCACCGCCACCCCTGCGTCGGCGACCTCACCTACGGCGCCGACCCGACGCTCGCCAAGCGGCTCCGTTTGACCCGCCAGTGGCTGCACGCCGTCCGGCTCGGTTTCGAGCACCCCGGGGACGGCGAGTGGGTCGAGTTCGCCAGCGACTACCCGGCCGACCTGCAGGAGGCGCTCGACCAGGTCCGCGAGGAGACGTACGGGTGACCACGCGCGCGTACACGGTGCGGGTCGCCGAGGACCCGGCCGATCTGGAGGCGTGCTTCGCGGTGCGCAAGCAGGTCTTCGTGGTCGAGCAGCGTGTCCCCGAGGACCTGGAGTACGACGCCTACGACCCCGTCGCCGTGCACGTCCTGGCGGTCCGCGCGGACGGTGTGCCCCTCGGCACCGGCCGGCTGCTGCACGGCGCGGTGGCCGCGGCCAAGACCGGCGGCGACCCGTCCCTCGGCTCCCTGGGCCGGCTCGCGGTCGCCGCGGAGGCCCGCGGTCTCGGCATCGGCGTCGCCCTGGTCCGGGCCATCGAGGAGGCCGCACGCGCGCGTGGCCTGACCGCGGTGGACCTGCACGCGCAGACCCACGCGCTGGGCTTCTACGAGCGGTTGGGCTACCAGCCGTACGGCCCGGAGTACGAAGAGGCCGGCATCCCGCACCGGGGGATGCGCAGGGTTTTGTAGCCGGCATGGCACGCTGGAGTCCCGCTGTGTGATCGTCTACACCCGGAGCGCTGGCCGTGGATCAGTTGGCCCTGTTGTTCGTGCTGCTGCTCGGGGCCCTCGTCAGTGTTCCGGTGGGGGACCGGCTCGGACTGCCGGCGCCCGTGCTGATGACGTTGTTCGGGATCGTCCTCGCGGTCGCCGACTTCGTGCCGAACGTGAACATCCCGCCCGAGCTGATCCTGCCGGGTCTGCTGCCGCCGCTGCTCTACGCCGCCGTGCGGCGGACCTCCTGGCGGCAGTTCACGGCCAACAAACGGCCGATCTTCCTGCTCGCCGTGGCCCTGGTCTTCGTCACGACGCTGTGTGTGGCCGTCGTCGCCAACACGATCGTGCCCGGACTGCCGATCGCGGCCGCGCTCGCGCTGGGCGCGCTGGTGGCCCCGCCCGACCCGGTCGCCGCGACCGCGGTCGCCGGACAGCTCGGGCTGCCCCGCAGGCTGGTGTCGATCCTGGAGGGCGAGGGTCTCTTCAACGACGTCACGGCCATCGTCCTGTACCACGTGGCGATCGCCGCCGTGGTCAGCGGCACCTTCTCGCCCTGGCGGGCCGCGCTGGACTTCCTGCTCTCCGCCGTGGTCGCGGTCGTCGTGGGGCTGGTGCTCGGCTGGGGTGCGAACAAGCTGATGGACGTGCTCGGCGACGCGACCCTGCAGATCGGTCTGACCCTGATCGTGCCGTACGCCTCGTACGTCCTCGCCGAGGAACTGCACGGCTCCGGGGTGCTCTCCGTGCTCACCACGGCGCTGTTCATCGCCGAGTACGCCACCGACGCCGACGACGTCATGACCCGGCTCGCCGGATACACCTTCTGGGACATCGTCGACACGCTCGTCACCGGTGTCGCTTTCGGGCTGATCGGCCTGGAGCTGCACAACGCGATCCGCACGGCGTCCGGCCGCTGGGGCGAGCTGCTCGGCTGGGCGGCCGCGATCGTGGGCGTGGTGGTCGTGGTGCGGCTGGTCTGGCTGCTGCCGGCGACCTGGCTGACCAAGCGGCTGCACGCCCGACGGCGGGACTACGACGAGGAGATCCCGACCAGCTGGCGGGAGACCATCGTGATGTGGTGGTCCGGGATGCGCGGGGTGGCGTCGGTGGCGCTGGCCCTGGCCATCCCCCTGAAGACGGACGACGGCTCCGCCTTCCCGGACCGCGACGAGATCGTCTTCATCGCCTTCGGCGTGATCATGGCGACGCTGGTCCTCCAGGGGCTGACCCTGCCTTGGCTGGTGAAACGGCTGGGGGTACGGGCCGACACCGACCGCGAGAAGGAGATCGAGAAGGAGCTGGGGATACGGGCGGCGAAGGCGGCACGGCGGCGCCTGAAGGAGATCGAGCAGGTCGAGGATCTGCCGGAGGACGTGACGGAGCAGATGCTGCGGCGCGCCTTCGAGATCGGGTTCCGGATCAGCCCCGACGTGGTGGAGGACGAGCGGCGGGAGGGCCACGACAAGCGGATGCGGCGGCTGAAGCGGGTGCGGCGGATCCAGCAGGAGATGCTGAGCGCGGCGCGGCACGAGGTGCTGGCGGCGCGCAGCGAGCCGGGGGCGGATCCGGAGATCGTGGACCGGGTGCTGCGGCACCTGGACGTGCGTAGCCTGCGCTGAGCGCTCCGCTGGAGGCGCTGATGTGCCGTGATGCGTCATCGGTCGTGTGTCGTCGGTCGGCTGCGGCGCCGTCCTGGCCGGTCGCGCAGTTCCCCACGGCCCTGGCCCTTCGGGCGCGCTGCGCTGCGGCAGTCATACAAGTGCATGGCGCCTGTGGACAGTCACAGGCGCGGACGGCTCCGCCCTCGTAGTCTCGGATCATGGCTCGGAACATTGTGATCAGTGGTGGAGGAACCGGGATCGGGCTCGCCGCGGCGCGGGTGTTCGCCGGGGACGGGGATCGGGTGCTGCTGCTCGGGCGGCGCAGAGAGGTGCTGGAGAAGGCGGGGGTGCCCGGGGCGGAGGTGTACGCCGCCGATCTGGCCGAACCCGAGGAGGTGCGCGCGGTCGCGCGCTTCGTCGCCGAGGAGTTCGGGACCGTGGACGTGCTCGTCCACAGCGCCGGCGGGAACGCGGCGCGCGCGGCCGACGCGGAGACCGGTGACCCGCTCGACGCCGCCGCCCGCGTCTGGACCGGCAACTTCCGGCAGAACACGCTGACCGCCGTGCTGCTCACGGAGGCACTGAGGGACCGGCTCGCCGATCCCGGCGGCCGGGTGCTGTTCATCAGCTCCATAGCAGCCTTCCGGGGCTCGGGCAGCGGGTCCTACGCCGCCTCCAAGGCGGCCCTGCACCCGTACGCCCACGACCTGGCCCGGCAGCTCGGCCCCCGCGGAGTCACCGTGAACGTGGTCGCGCCCGGGTATGTCGAGGACACCGACTTCTTCGGTGGGCCGGTGGCGGAGGCCCGGCGGGAGCAGCTCGTCGCCGAGACGTCCACGGGGCGGGCCGGCACACCCGGTGACGTCGCCGCCACCCTGCACTGGCTGGCCTCCCCGGCCGCCGGGCACGTCACCTCGCAGGTCGTCCAGGTCAACGGCGGCGCCGAACGCGGCCACTGAGCGAGGTCTCAGCCGCGGCCCGTGCGAGGCGGCTCGTGCAGGCGCCGGTTGGCCGCCCCGTCCTGGGAGGGCACGATCCCGCCGGGCGGCAGGACCGCGTCGGCCGTGTTGACCCGGGGCAGGGCGTACGGGTGCTCCGCGCACAGCCAGGTCATCATCTGCTCGCGGACGGTCACCCGGACCGTCCAGATGTCGTCCGCGTCCTTGGCGGTCACCAGCGCCCGCACCTGCATGGTGTTCGGCGTCGAGTCGGTGACGACCAGGCCGTAGGCCCGCCCGTCCCAGGCGGGGCACTCGCGCAGGATGTCCTTGAGCTTGTCCCGCATGGCCTCGACCGGCGCCGAGTGGTCGACGTGCCAGTAGACGATCCCGGTCATCTGCGGGGTGCCCCGCGACCAGTTCTCGAAGGGTTTGGAGGTGAAGTAGGACACCGGCATGGTGATCCGGCGCTCGTCCCAGGTCCGTACCGTCAGGAAGGTCAGGGTGATCTCCTCGACCGTGCCCCACTCGCCGTCGACCACGACCGTGTCACCGATGCGCACCATGTCACCGAAGGCGATCTGCAGGCCGGCGAACATGTTCGCCAGGGTGGACTGGGCAGCCACGCCGGCGACGATGCCGAGGATTCCGGCGGAGGCCAGCAGCGAGGCACCGGCCGCGCGCATCGCCGGGAAGGTCAGCAGCATCGCCGCCACGGCCACCACTCCGACGACCGCCGTCACCACCCGCATGATCAGCGACACCTGGGTGCGCACCCGGCGGACCCGGGCCGCGTCGTGGTGGGCGCGGGCGTAGCGGTCGTAGGTCGTCTCCACGACGGCCGCCGCGATCCGCACCACCAGCCAGGCGGCCGACCCGATCAGCACCAGGGTCAGGATCTGGCCGACGGCGACCCGGTGCCTCAGGATCAGCTCGGCCTGGTCGTAGGAGCCTCTGAGCAGGGCCGAGCACAGCACCAGCTGATAGGGGATGCGGCCGCGCCGCAGCAGGCCCCACAGGGGTGTCTCGCTGTGCCGGGTGTCGGCCTTGCGCAGCAGCAGGTCGGTCGCCCAGCCGATCAGCAGGGTGAGGACGACGGCGCCGCCGACCACGATCAGCGGGCGGAGTACGTTCTCCATCTCCATGGGTCCGAACGTAACCGCTTCGGCGGGATCCTGAACATTCCGATCGACATGAAGGGGGTGACAGGCGTCACCCGGCGGGCTGGCACCATGGGTTCATGAACATCATGCTCTTCCACTCGACCTACGGGCTCAGGCCCGCGGTGCGCGAGGCCGCGGACCGGCTGCGTGCCGCCGGGCACGAGGTCTGGACGCCGGACCTCTTCGACGGGCGCACGTTCGACACGGTCGAGGAGGGCATGGAGTTCAACGAGTCGATCGGCAAGGACGAGCTGCTGAAGCGGGCCGTGCTGGCGGCGGCGCCGTACTCGGAGCGCGGGCTGGTGTACGCCGGGTTCTCGCTGGGGGCCTCGATCGCGCAGACGCTGGCGCTGGGCGACGAGCGGGCGCGGGGGCTGCTGCTCCTGCACGGCACCTCGGACATCGCGCCCAGTGCCTCGGTGGACGAGCTGCCGGTGCAACTGCACGTGGCCGAGCCGGACGCCTTCGAGACGGACGACTGGCTGAGTGCCTGGTACCTGCAGATGGGCCGGGCCGGCGCCGACGTGGAGGTCTACCGGTACCCGGGAGCCGGTCACCTCTACACCGACCCCGGTCTGCCGGACTACGACGAGGAGGCCGCCGAGGCCACCTGGCGGGTGGCGCTCGGCTTCCTCGACACGCTGTGACGTGGTGTCCCCCCGGGGCTACACCGGGTCGTACGTCCGCTCCACCTTCTGTGTGCCCGTGCGGGTGCGGTACGAGCGCTCCCAGGACGAGGTGGCGTCGGCCTTCGTCTTGTCGGAGAGGACGTAGTAGTCCATCTGCGCTCGCGCGGCCGTGATGTCGAGGACGCCGTAGCCGTGCCGGTCGGTGTCGACCCAGTGCACGTGGCGGTTGGCCAGCTGGATGACCGGGGCGGCGGCGGTGGAGACGACGCCGGGGGAGACCTTGAGGATGTCGTCGAGGTTGTCGGAGGTCACCGAGGTGACCACGAACTCGGTGGCGGCCGAGGCGGACAGCGGGTAGGTCCCGGCGTCCACGGGCACGTCGTTGGCCCAGGCCATGTGGATGTCGCCGGTGAGGAACACCGTGTTGGTGATCGCGTTGGAGCGCAGGTGGGCCAGCAGCTCGCGGCGGTCGTCGGTGTAGCCGTCCCACTGGTCGGTGTTGAGGGCGAGGCCGTCCTGGGGCAGGCCGAGCAGCTTGGCGAGGGGCTTGAACAGGTCGGCGGAGAGCGAGCCGATGACGAACGGCGAGATCATCACCGAGTTGCCGACCAGCCGCCAGGTGGTGTCGGAGGCCTTCAGGCCGGCCTTGAGCCAGTCGAGCTGGGCGCGGCCGGTGATCGTGCGGTCCGGGTCGTCGACCGAGCCGCTGCCCGTGGACACCTGCTGGGAGCGGAAGGAGCGCAGGTCGAGGAGGGAGAGGTCGGCGAGCTTGCCGAAGCGCAGCCGGCGGTAGGTGGTGCCGGCGATGGCCGGGCGGACCGGCATCCACTCGAAGTAGGCCTGCTTGGCGGCGGCCTGACGGGCCGTCCAAGAGCCTTCGGTGCCCTCGGTGTGGTTCTCGGCACCGCCGGACCAGGAGTCGTTGGCGAACTCGTGGTCGTCCCAGATGGCGATGACCGGCGCCTTGGCGTGCAGGGCCTGGAGGTCGGTGTCGGTCTTGTACTTGCCGTGTCGTATGCGGTAGTCGGCGAGCGTGATGATCTCGTGGGTGGGCGCGTGCTGCCGGACCACGGTGTCGCGGGTGCCGTACTCGCCGGTGCCGTACTCGTAGATGTAGTCGCCGAGGTGCAGCCAGGCGTCGAGGTCGCTCCGCGCGGCCAGGTGCCGGTAGGAGGCGAAGTAGCCGGCCTCCCAGTTGGCGCAGGAGACCACGCCGAAGCGCAGACCGGAGACGGTGGCGTCGGTGGCGGGCGCGGTACGGGTGCGCGCCACCGGGGAGTCCGTGGGGCCGGCCGAGAAGCGGAACCAGTAGTCGGTGGCGGGGGCCAGGCCGCGGATGTCCGCCTTGACGGTGTGGTCGGAGGCGGCGGTCGCGGTGACGGAGCCCTTGGAGACGACGTTCGTCAGCGCCTTGTCGGTGGCGACCACCCAGCTGACCTCGGTGTCCGGGCCGATCCCGGAGCCCGGCGTCGCGTCGGCGGCCGGCGTCACCCGGGTCCACAGCAGGATGCCGTCGGGCAGCGGGTCGCCGGAGGCGACACCGTGCAGGAAGGCGGGCGCGTCCGAGGCGGCCCGGGCCGGCAGCGCGGCGGCCAGCGGTGCGGCCAGGACAGCGGTCGCCGCCGCGGCCTTGACGACCGTACGGCGGCGGGGAGTAAGCGAGTTGGAGCCCTCGTCGGCTCTGTAACGACTGGTCATGAAGGACCAGGTTACTGACGGGTATTAACGAGAGCGGGCGAACCGGTGAAGTTCGCCCGCTCTTCTTCTCGTGGTCGCCGGCCGAGGCGCGCGGCCGGTCGTCGGGTCAGGCCTTGAGGGCCTCGCCCACCACCTTGTCGAAGTCGGCGACCGTCAGGAGCGGGGAGCCGCCGTTGAGCTGCTTGCCGTCCATGACGAAGCCGGGCGTGCCGGTCACGCCGTCCTTGTTGTCGTCGAACTGCTTCGACATGGCCATCGCCCAGGCGTCGTAGGTGCCCTTCTTGACGGCGTCCTGGAACTTCGTGTTGTCCTTCAGCGCGGGCACGGTCTGGGCGACCTTGATGAGGTAGCTGTCGTCCTTGAACTTGTCGGTCGTCTCGTCCGGGTGCCACTTCGTCGAGTACAGCGCGGTCTTGTAGTCGAGGAAGGCCTGGTCGCTGACGTTCAGCGCCGCGCCCAGGGCGCTCAGGGCGTTCTTGGAGCCCTCGCCGTTGTCCTTGTTGTCGATGAACGTGGCGCCGACGTACTGGAACTTGAACTCGCCGTCGGCGACGTCCTTCTTGAAGGTGTCACCGACGGTCTGCTCGAACTGGGCGCACACCGGGCAGCGCGGGTCCTCGTAGACCTTGAGGGTCTTCTTGGCGGTGGACTTGCCGATGACGACGGTGGTGCCGTCCGGGCCCGTCGTGTTGGCCGGGGCGACGACCTTCTCGTCCTTCACGGCCTCCCAGTGGCTGGGCTTGTTGGCCTGGACGACGGCGTAGCCTATGCCGCCCGCCGCGGCCAGCACGGCCACGACCGAGCAGGCCACGATGAGCTGCCGCCTGACCTTGGCGCGCTTGGCCTGCTTCTCGCGCTCGATGCGCAGCCGCTCCCGGGCCGCGTTCTTGGCAGCTGCGCTGTTCCGCTTGCTCATGTTGGTGATCTCCATAGGGGACGCGCACATGTCGTACGCGGGATACGTGTGGGGGACTCGTCGTGCTCGGAGAACTCGGAGAACTCGGAGAACTCGGAGAACTCGGAGAACATGGCGAACTCGGAGAACTCGGAGAACTCGGAGTGCTCGGACGAGGGGCGTGCTCGGGCGGGCGGGGCGCTCAGGCGAAGGGCAGGGCGAGCGCCCCGGAGCGCGGCGGCCCGCGCCGTCCCAGGGAGTGTGCGAGGAGCAGGTCGCGGACCGCGGCGGGACGGGGTGCCGGGCGGGGCAGCCGTCGTGCCGGGGCCGGCCGGGCGGTGCCCGCGGCGGCCGCGAGGAGCAGCGGGCGGAAGGTGGTGGCGGCGACGGCGCGCAGCAGCTGGGTGAGGGCACGCTCGCCGCGGCGCAGCCAGGCGGCGGCCAGCAGGCCGACGCCGACGTGCGCGGCGAGCAGCAGCCATGCGGCGGTCGGGTCGGCCTGCGTGAGGGCCACGGCGGCGCGGGAGCCGCCGGTCATCCGGGCCAGCGGGGTACCGACCGTGCCGCCGTGGCACAGCACGTCGAAGCCGACGGCGCGCAGCGGCCCGGCGATGGGACCGCCCGCCCGGCCGTAACAGGCGTGCTGGCCGGTGGTGAAGACCGTGTCGGCGGCCAGCTCCAGCGGGACCAGCAGGGCCGCGATCCGGCCGAAGCCGCGCTCGCGGCCCGCCAGCGCGTACGCCGTGCCGAACACGCCGGCGGAGACCGCGGCAACCGTCGTGAACGGCAGCGGGGCCCGGGACAGCAGCACGTGCGACGCGGTGCTGAGCGTCACGACGAAGGCCGTGAACAGCGCCGCGCGCACGGCTCTGAGCTGGGTCCCGGATATGTCCATAGCGGTGGAGAGTCTGTCACGTACTCATGTAGGGGGCCCCTAAAAGGGCCCTGAGAATCGGCGAAGGTTACAGCCCTGGAATGCGGCCGTTGCGGAACAGGTCGACGAAGATCTGGTGGTCGGCACGCGCGCGTGCGCCGTAGCTGTGCGCGAACTCGGTGAGCAGGCCCGCGAAACCGTCCTCGTCGGCCGCGATCGCCGCGTCGATGGCCCGCTCGGTGGAGAAGGGCACCAGGGACTCGCCGGAGGTGTCGTCGGCCGCCGAGTGCATCGACGCCGTGGCCCGGCCGAGGTCCGCGACGACCGCCGCGATCTCCTCCGGGTCGTCGATGTCGCTCCAGTCCAGGTCCACCGCGTACGGCGACACCTCGGCGACCAGCTGGCCCGCGCCGTCCAGCTCGGTCCAGCCCAGCCACGGGTCGGCGTGCGCCTGCAGGGCGCGCTGCGAGATCACCGTGCGGTGGCCCTCGTGCCGGAAGTAGTCCCGGATCGCGGGGTCCGTGACGTGCCGCGAGACGGCCGGGGTCTGGGCCTGCTTGATGTAGATCACCACGTCGTTCTCGAGGGCGTCCGTGGCGCCCTCCAGGAGGATGTTGTACGAGGGCAGGCCGGCCGAGCCGATGCCGATCCCGCGACGGCCCACGACGTCCTTCACGCGGTAGGAGTCCGGACGGGAGAGGGACGACTCGGGGAGGGTCTCGAGGTAGCCGTCGAAGGCGGCGAGCACCTTGTAGCGGGTGGCCGCGTCCAGCTCGATGGAGCCGCCGCCGGAGGCGAAGCGGCGCTCCCAGTCGCGGATCTCCGTCATCGAGTCCAGCAGCTCGAAACGGGTCAGCGAGCGGGCCGCGCGCAGCGCACCGAGCAGCGGGCCCTCGGCGCTGTCCAGGGTGAACGGCGGCACCTCGTCGCTCTTGGCCCCCGTCGCCAGCGCGTGGATGCGCTCGCGGTACGCGTCCGCGTACACCTCGACCAGCTCGGTGATCTGCTCGTCGCTGAGCGCCTTCGCGTACCCGATGAGCGCGACGGAGGCGGCGAAGCGCTTCAGGTCCCAGGTGAACGGGCCGACGTAGGCCTCGTCGAAGTCGTTGACGTTGAAGACCAGGCGGCCGTTGGAGTCCATGTACGTGCCGAAGTTCTCCGCGTGCAGGTCGCCGTGGATCCACACGCGCGAGGTGCGCTCGTCCAGGTACGGCCCGGCGTATATGCGCCCGCCGCCCGGACCGGCGTGGTCGGCGTCCAGGTCGTGGTAGAAGAGCGCGGCCGTGCCCCGGTAGAAGGCGAAGGCCGAGGCCGCCATCTTCCGGAACTTCACGCGGAACGCGGCCGGGTCGGCGGCCAGGAGCTCGCCGAAGGCGGTGTCGAAGACGGCGAGGATCTCCTCGCCGCGCTGCTCGCCGTTGAGCTGGGGGACCGACATCGCTGGGTGCCTCCTGGTGCGTGTGGTGCCTGACATGTGGCGCGGATCTCTCGCCCGGACCAACGTGCGAAGGTCCCCGGGAGTGCCCGCTTTCTCGCCATGAAGGTACGCGGGGCAGCCCGCCGGGTGTCAGTGCCGAGGCATAGGATTCCGCTGTCCCGCCAGACTGTCCGCAGCCGGTCGGAAGATCGTCGACGCCTGCCCACCCGTCACCCGACCACCGCCCCTCAACGAGGCGCTTCGCGCCGCACCTGATTCAATTCGGAGGCCGAAACCGTGTCAAAGCCGCCCTTCACGCACCTGCACGTCCACACCCAGTACTCGCTCCTGGACGGTGCCGCGCGGCTCAAGGACATGTTCAACGCCTGCAACGAGATGGGCATGACCCACATCGCCATGTCCGACCACGGCAACCTGCACGGGGCGTACGACTTCTTCCACTCCGCGAAGAAGGCCGGGGTCACCCCGATCATCGGCATCGAGGCGTACGTCGCCCCCGAGTCCCGGCGCAACAAGCGCAAGATCCAGTGGGGCCAGCCGCACCAGAAGCGGGACGACGTCTCCGGTTCCGGCGGTTACACCCACAAGACGATGTGGGCCGTGAACAACACGGGGCTGCACAATCTCTTCCGGCTCTCCTCGGACGCGTACGCCGAGGGCTGGCTGCAGAAGTGGCCCCGGATGGACAAGGAGACGATCTCCCAGTGGTCGGAGGGGATCGTGGCCTCCACCGGCTGCCCCTCCGGCGAACTCCAGACCCGGCTGCGCCTCGGCCAGTACGACGAGGCGCTTAAGGCGGCCGCCGACTACCAGGACATCTTCGGCAAGGACCGCTACTTCCTGGAGCTGATGGACCACGGCATCGAGATCGAGCACCGGGTCCGCGACGGCCTCCTGGAGATCGGCAAGAAGCTCGGCATCCCGCCGCTGGTGACGAACGACTCGCACTACACGTACGCGCACGAGGCGGCCGCCCACGACGCCCTGCTGTGCATCCAGACCGGCAAGAACCTCTCCGACCCGGACCGCTTCAAGTTCGACGGCACCGGCTACTACCTGAAGTCCACGGACGAGATGTACGCCGTCGACTCCTCGGACGCCTGGCAGGAGGGCTGCGCCAACACCCTCCTGATCGCCGAGATGGTCGACACCACCGGCATGTTCGAGAAGCGCGACCTCATGCCGAAGTTCGACATCCCCGACGGCTACACCGAGGTCACCTGGTTCAAGGAGGAGGTCCGCCGGGGCATGGAGCGCCGCTTCCCCGGCGGCATCCCCGAGGACCGCCAGAAGCAGGCCGACTACGAGATGGACGTCATCATCCAGATGGGGTTCCCCGGCTACTTCCTCGTGGTCGCCGACTTCATCATGTGGGCGAAGAACAACGGCATCGCGGTCGGCCCCGGCCGAGGCTCCGCGGCCGGCTCGATCGTCGCCTACGCCATGGGCATCACCGACCTCGACCCGATCCCGCACGGCCTGATCTTCGAGCGGTTCCTCAACCCCGAGCGCGTCTCCATGCCCGACGTCGACATCGACTTCGACGAGCGCCGGCGCGTCGAGGTGATCAGGTACGTGACCGAGAAGTACGGCGCCGACAAGGTCGCCATGATCGGCACCTACGGCAAGATCAAGGCGAAGAACGCCATCAAGGACTCCGCGCGCGTGCTGGGCTACCCGTACGCGATGGGCGACCGCCTCACCAAGGCGATGCCCGCCGACGTCCTCGGCAAGGGCATCGACCTGGACGGCATCACCAACCCCTCGCACCCGCGGTACAACGAGGCCGGCGAGATCCGCGGGATGTACGAGAACGAGCCGGACGTGAAGAAGGTCATCGACACCGCCAAGGGCGTCGAGGGCCTGGTGCGGCAGATGGGTGTGCACGCGGCCGGCGTGATCATGTCCAGTGAGCCCATCGTCGATCACGCCCCGATCTGGGTGCGGCACACGGACGGCGTGACCATCACGCAGTGGGACTACCCGCAGTGCGAGTCGCTCGGCCTGCTGAAGATGGACTTCCTCGGCCTGCGCAACCTGACGATCATGGACGACGCCGTCAAGATGGTGAAGTCCAACAAGGGCATCGACCTCGACCTGCTGTCGCTGCCGCTCGACGACCCGAAGACCTTCGAACTCCTCCAGCGCGGCGACACCCTGGGCGTCTTCCAGTTCGACGGCGGCCCCATGCGCTCGCTGCTGCGCCTGATGAAGCCCGACAACTTCGAAGACATCTCCGCCGTGTCGGCGCTCTACCGTCCCGGCCCGATGGGCATGGACTCGCACACCAACTACGCGCTGCGCAAGAACAAGCTCCAGGAGATCACCCCGATCCACAAGGAGCTCGAGAAGCCCCTCGAAGAGGTCCTCGCGGTCACCTACGGTCTGATCGTCTACCAGGAGCAGGTGCAGAAGGCCGCGCAGATCATCGCCGGCTACTCGCTCGGCGAGGCCGACATCCTCCGGCGCGTGATGGGCAAGAAGAAGCCCGACGAACTGGCCAAGAACTTCACCATCTTCCAGGCCGGTGCCCGGAAGAACGGCTACAGCGACGAGGCGATCCAGGCCCTGTGGGACGTGCTGGTCCCGTTCGCCGGCTACGCCTTCAACAAGGCGCACTCCGCCGCGTACGGCCTGGTCTCGTACTGGACCGCCTACCTCAAGGCGAACCACCCCGCCGAGTACATGGCCGGACTGCTCACCTCGGTCAAGGACGACAAGGACAAGTCGGCCGTCTACCTCAACGAGTGCCGGCGCATGGGCATCAAGGTCCTGCCGCCGAACGTCAACGAGTCGGTGCACAACTTCGCCGCGCAGGGCGACGACGTGATCCTCTTCGGCCTCGAAGCCGTCCGCAACGTCGGTACGAACGTGGTCGAGTCGATCATCAGGAGCCGCAAGGCCAAGGGCAAGTACAACTCCTTCCCCGACTACCTCGACAAGGTCGAGGCGGTCGCCTGCAACAAGCGCACCACGGAGTCGCTGATCAAGGCGGGTGCCTTCGACGCCCTGGGGCACACCCGCAAGGGCCTCACCGCGCACTTCGACTCGATGATCGACAACGTGGTCGCGGTCAAGCGCAAGGAGGCCGAGGGCCAGTTCGACCTCTTCGGCGGGATGGGCGAGGAGGAGAGCGACGAACCCGGCTTCGGTCTGGACGTCGAGTTCACCACCGAGGAGTGGGACAAGACCTATCTGCTCGCCCAGGAGCGGGAGATGCTCGGTCTGTACGTCTCCGACCACCCGCTCTTCGGCCTGGAGCACGTGCTCTCGGACAAGGCCGACGCGGGTATCGCCCAGCTCACCGGCGGCGAGCACGCGGACGGCGCGGTGGTCACCATCGGCGGGATCATCTCCGGCCTGCAGCGCAAGATGACCAAGCAGGGCAACGCCTGGGCGATCGCCACCGTGGAGGACCTGGCGGGCTCCATCGAGTGCATGTTCTTCCCGGCGAGCTACCAGCTCATCTCGACCCAACTCGTCGAGGACGCGGTGGTGTTCGTCAAGGGCCGCCTCGACAAGCGCGAGGACGTGCCCCGGCTGGTGGGAATGGAGCTGACCGTCCCTGACCTTTCCAACGCCGGCACCAACGCGCCCGTGATCCTCACCATCCCGGCCACCCGGGTCACCCCGCCGATGGTCAGCCGCCTCGGCGAGATCCTCAGCCACCACAAGGGCGACAGCGAGGTCCGGATCAAGCTCCAGGGCCCGACCAGGACGACCGTGCTGCGTCTGGACCGGCACCGGGTGAAGCCGGACCCGGCGCTCTTCGGCGACCTCAAGGTGCTGCTCGGCCCGTCCTGCCTGGCCGGATAGGCACCGGCTCCCGGCCCGCCGGCCGGTACGCACGCGGAAGGGGCGCACCCGCAACGGGTGCGCCCCTCCTGCGTGCCTGGGCCTCAACAGCCCGGGGGGACCTGGGCGGTCGCTCAGTTGTGGCCGAAGCTCTTCTGCTTCTTGCGGGCGACGTCCGCCGGGCTGCCCTGGATGTGCGACACCGGCGAGTCGTGGGACTCGCCCGACGTACGCTGCCCGTGCTGCTCGTGGGTCTGCTCGCTCTGCGGGGTGCGGTTCTGGGAGCCACCCTTGCGGTTCTTGTTCTTGGCCATGGTGATCTGCCTCCTGTGGGGGATCTAGGGGCCGAATTCAGATTCACATATGCTGACAACAGACGCATTTCGGGCAATTACCGTCCGTAACAGGGTTTGTCGGAGAGCAAGGGCCCGAAACGCCACGCCGAAGATCGAGTTCGGGCCGTTAACCCCCGCGTGGTCGGGCAGACTCGAAGGAAGCCCCGAAAGCAAACCTCCCGGAAAGAGGGTGAGTCGCGTGGACCGCTGCATCGTCCTGGTGGACGCCGGGTATCTGCTGGGTGCCGCCGCCAGTCTCCTCGCCGGTGAGCCCTCCCGATCCCGCATCACCGTCGACCACGCCGCGCTGATCCAGGCGCTGCGCGACCGCGCGGAGTCCGACACCGAGCGTCCACTGCTGCGCATCTACTGGTTCGACGGCGCCCCCGACCGCGTCCCCCAGCCGGAACACCGCAGGCTGCGCGTGATGCCCCGGGTGACCGTCCGGCTCGGCGCGCTGACCCGCAGCGACGGGCGCTGGGCGCAGAAGGGCGTGGACGCGGCCATGCACGCCGAGCTGACCGAGCTGGCCAGGAACAGGGCCTGCTCCGACGTCGTCCTCGTGACCGGCGACGGGGACCTGCTGCCCGGCATGATGGCCGCCAAGGAGCACGGGGTCGCCGTGCACCTGTGGGCCGTGCAGGCCGCCGACGGGGACTACAACCAGTCCGAGGACCTGGTCGCCGAGGCCGACGAGCGGCGGGTGCTGGACCGGGCGTGGATCACCCAGGCGGTCCGGGCCAAGGAGCTGACCGCGGTCTGCGCGCCGCCGCCGGTGCCGCGGCCGGAGATCGCCGCGATCCTCTCGGCGCCGCTGCCCGAGTCGTCGCTGGCTGCGGCCCCAGAGGCGGGGACCGAGGACGCGGAGCGGGCACCCGCGGCGAGCGTGGTGGAGAACGGGGCGCCGGAGCGGGTGCCGGCGCCCAAGGGGGTGCCGACGCCCAAGGACCTCGCCGCGCTGCGGGCGCCGGGCGCGCAGCCGGTCCAGACCGCGGCGACCACGGCCACCCTGCGGTGGTCCTCCGACAAGGGGTGGGTGGACCGGCCGGGGGCGGTGGCGGAGCCGGCGGAGGCGGCCTCCATGCCGACGCTGGCGCAGCTGACCACCGCGGAGCAGCGGTGGGCCGACCGGGAGGAGGACATCACGACCGTCGGCGGCGATCCGTACGAGGTCGGTCAGGTGTTCGCCCGGCGGTGGATGTCACGGCTCGGGGACCAGATGCATCTGCAGAAGCTGTCCGGGATGTATCCGCGGATTCCGCACCGGATCGACGGGGAGCTGCTGCGGTACGCGGCGCGGTTCGGGTTGCTGGCGCACAAGGACGACCAGATCGACGAGAACGACCGGTACGCCATTCGGGCGGGGTTCTGGAGAGAGTTCGATGTGCCGGCGGGCGCCGGGGAGCATGCCTCGGCGGAGTGAGTGACGGGGCCGCGGACGTCATTGCGGGTGCCTGCCGGTGGTGGCTTGTCGCGCCGTTCCTCCCCCGGCCTTCGGCCGGGGTACCCCCAGCGCCCCTGACGGGGCGCCGCACCTCACGGGGTTTGGAAGCTGAGGCGCCCCAAAGGCGAGTAAACGGGGGCGACCCCGTAGGCTCGTTCCTTGTGAGTACGGGCGTGGGTCGGGCACTTCGGCGGCAGGGCGATGTCGTGTGTGCCGTGCGTGGGCTGACCAAGACCTACGCCGCGGTCAAAGGGCGGCGTGGTGCCCCCGCCGTGCCCGAGGTGCGGGCCACCGACGGGGTGGAGCTCGACGTCAGGCGCGGGGAGATCTTCGGGCTGCTCGGGCCGAACGGGGCCGGCAAGTCGACGCTCGTGCGGCAGCTCACCGGGCTGCTGCGGCCCGATGCGGGCAGTGTCGAGATCCTCGGGCACGACATCGTGCGGCACCCGGAGCGGGCCGCGCGGATCCTCGCCTACCTCGGGCAGGAGTCCACCGCCCTCGACGAGCTGACCGTGTCCCTCGCGGCCGAGACCACCGGGCGGCTGCGCGGACTGGACGTGCGCGAGGCGCGGCGCGAGCGCGACGCCGTCCTCGAGGAGCTGGGCCTGACGCCGATCGCCGGGCGGGCGCTCAAGAAGCTCTCCGGCGGACAGCGGCGGCTCGCCTGCTTCGCCGCCGCGCTGGTCGGGGAGCGGCCGCTGCTCGTGCTCGACGAACCGACGACCGGAATGGACCCCGTGGCCCGGCGGGCCGTGTGGGCCGCCGTGGACCGGCGGCGGGCCGAACGGGGCGCCACCGTGGTGCTCGTCACCCACAACGTCATCGAGGCCGAGACGGTCCTCGACCGGGTCGCCGTCCTCGACCAGGGCCGGGTCATCGCCTGCGACACTCCGGCCGGGCTCAAGGAGCGGGTCGCCGGCGAGGTGCGGGTCGAGCTGGTGTGGCGGGAGCTGGCGCCGCTGGACGTGCCCGAGGTCGCCGTCCTGCGGGAGCGTGCCGTCGAGTCCGGCCGGCGCTGGACGCTGCGGCTCGCGCCCGAGGAGGCACGTGCCGTCGTCGCCACGGTGACCGGCGGGGCCGCCTTCGCCGCCCTCGACGACTTCACCCTCGCCACGCCCAGCCTGGAGGACGTATACCTGGCGCTGGGCGGCGCCGCCCGGCAGGGGCTGGTGAAGGCGTGACGGCGGACGCGAGGATGAACAGGACGGCGGCCGGGCGCGTACGGAAAGACGCGGCAGCGGTACGGGCCGCAGGTACCGCACGGAAAGGGAGCAGCGCGACGTGAGTGTCGTACCCGCTGAGGTTCTGCCGGGCGGTGCCCTGGCCGTGGAGGAGACGGCGCCGGGCGGGCAGGCGGCCGAGCTGGGGCCGCGGGCGCGGCTGTGGCCGTCGCTGGTGGCCGTCTACCGCGCGCAGCTGTCCCGGGCCCGGGTGGCGCGGATCCCGCTGCTGTTCGTCGCGACCTTCCAGTCCGTCGGCATCATGGTCATGATGCGCGGGGTGGTGGACTCGCGGGGCGAGGCCCAGTCCGTGGTGGCGGGCTCGTCGGTCGTCGTCGTCGCCTACGTGGCGCTGAACCTGCTGGCGCAGTACTTCGGGCAGCTGCGGGCGAGCGGCGGGCTCGACCACTACGCGACGCTGCCCGTGCCGCCGGCCTCGGTGGTGCTCGGGGCGGCCGCGGCGTACGCCTCCTTCACCGTGCCCGGGACGCTGGTCACGGCCGTCTTCGGGTGCGTGCTCTTCGGGCTGCCGCTCGGGAACCTGTGGATCCTCGTCGCGGTGGTCCCGCTCGCCGGGGCGGCCCTGGCGGGGCTGGGCGCGGCCTGCGGACTGCTGGCGCCCCGTCCCGAACTCGCCACGCTGCTCGGACAGCTGGGCATGTCCGCGGCGCTGCTGCTCGGCGTGCTGCCGCCGGACCGGATGCCGGGGATCATCCAGTTCGCGCGGGACCTGCTGCCGTCGACGTACGGCGTCGAGGCCTACGCCCGGACCTTCGGGGCGCGGCCGGACTGGGCCGTCGTCCTCGCTGACCTGGGGGTGTGCGCCGGGGTGGGCGTCGTCTCGCTGGCCGTCGCCACCTGGGCGTATCGCAGGGCCGCCGTCCGGTGACGCGCCCCACAGGCCGACCTGGCACGATGGCAACGTGACCGCACCGTTGACGCCGCCTCCGCCGCCGCACGACCAGTCCCCGCATCAGGCCTGGCAGGTTCCGCCGCCTGCCGGGGAGGGCGTGGGGGAGTACGGACAGGACGGTCCAGGGATGAAGACCGAGCTGCGGGAAGGCGCCGTGATCGCCGTCGTGGTGGCGGTGAGCGGAGTGCTGCTCGGGCTGCTGTGGCTGTGGCTGGCGCCGCACGTACCGCTGGTGGGGGAGCAGTCCGGCAAGAACTGGGCGGTCTACCTCAAGGACAGCGAAGGAGAGCAGGCGGCCGGGGTGGACGGCGCGTTCACGCTGCTGGCACTGGCGTTCGGGGTCGTGAGCGCGGTGGTGGTGTTTCTGTGGCGGCGGCGTGGGGGCGTGCCGCTGGTGGTGGCGCTGGGGGTCGGGGGGCTGCTGGCGTCGGTGCTGGCCTGGCGGCTCGGGATGTGGCTGGGGCCGGAGTCGGACGTGATCGCTCACGCGAAGGCCGTGGGCAAGGGGGTGACGTTCCCGGCGCCGCTGAAGCTCGGGGCCAAGGGGGCGTTGCTGGCGTGGTCGGTGGCGGCGTTGGTGGTGCACCTCGGGTTGACGGCGCTGTTCGGTCCCCGGGACCCGGAGCCCCCGTACGAGGACGGCCCGTACGCCGCTCCACCCGCGTGACTTTTCCGCCCCCGCCGCCCCTACCCGTCCCATCCTCCAGGGGGTGACCCCCCTTCGACCGCCCGCCCCGGGGGCTGCCGCCCCCGCCCCCCCCGCTCAGGCCTCCGGCCTTGTCCTCAAACGCCGCCGGACGGGCTGGGGCGTGGTGCTGTCCGGCTTTCGTCCTTGGGCGTGGGGCGGGCTGGGGCGTGGTGTCGGCCGGCCCTTGTCCCTGGACGCCGGAGGGCTGCGGTGTGGCGTCGGCCGGTCGTTGTCGTTGAACGCCGGACGGGCTGGCGGTGGGTGTGCAGGCGCGTTCGGTGCCTGAGAAGCGGGGGTCGGCGGCAGAAGAGCAGGGGCGCGGGGAACTGCGCGACCAGCCCATGACGGCCTGTGGTGGGTCTGTCGGCTGTGGAGGTGGCAGGGGCGCGGGGCACTGCGCGGTCAGCCCGCGACGGCCTGCAGTCGGTCTGTCGGCGGCAGAAGAGCAGGGGCCCGGGGGAACTGCGCGGTCAGCCCGCGACGGCCTGTGGTGGGTCTGTCGGCTGTGGAGGTGGCAGGGGCGCGGGGCACTGCGCGGTCAGCCCATGACGGCCTGCAGTCGGTCTGTCGGCGGCAGAAGAGCAGGGGCGGGGGGAACCGCGCGGCCAGCCCGCGGCGGCCCGTAGGTGGTCTGGCAGGGCTGCCGGGGCCACGGACAGCGGTGGGGCAGGGGCGCGGGGCGCCCGGAAGGGTGTGCCGCCCGCGGCCCCCATGGGCTATGCCGGACGGCGACCGTGGTTCGAGCGGCCCTTCTTCAGGCGCCACTTCCTCTTGCGTGTCCTCTTCGACATGTCTTCCGTACTTAACCCAGTGCGGAGACTTCGTCGAGGGGTCACGCACGTCCGATCGGGGCCAGCGTCGCGTTCGTCAGACTCGCGAGGGCGGTCGGGGCGAGCTCCACCTCCAGGCCCCGGCGGCCCGCCGAGACGCAGATCGTGGCGTGGGCCGAGGCCGAGGCGTCCAGGACCGTGGGGAGCTTCCTGCGCTGGCCCAGCGGGGAGATGCCGCCGCGGACATAGCCCGTCGTGCGCTCGGCCAGGGCCGGGTCCGCCATCGCCGCCCGCTTGCCGCCGACCGCCGTGGCCAGGGCCTTGAGGTCCAGGCTGCCTGCCACCGGCACGACCGCGACCGTGAGCGCGCCGTCGACGTCCGCGACCAGGGTCTTGAAGACGCGGTCGGGGGACACACCCATCGCCTCCGCCGCCTCCTCGCCGTAGGACGGGTGGGCGGGGTCGTGGTCGTAGGAGTGGATCGTGAAGTCCACGCCCGCGGTGGTCAGGGCCACCGTCGCCGGGGTTCCGCCACTGCCGCCGGACTGCTGTTTCTTTGATTTCTTCGGCATTCAGGAAGACCCCGGTTCAGTTCAGGCTCGTCGGTGTCCGCGTCAGATCCGCCGCGGGCAGTGACGGCAGGTTACGGATGATCGCCGTCTCGGAGCGAAGGAGTTTCAGCTCGTCGCGGAGGCGGGACGCCGTGTCGGGGGCCTGGAGGAGGCGCTGCTTGGTGGGGGTGTCGTGCATCATCGCGGCGGCGACCAGGTAGGAGACGACGGAGGGCTCGTCGGGGAGGTCGACGCCCGTGGAGAGCGAGCGTTCACGCGCGCCCGCCAGGCGTTTCTGGTACTGGCGGAAGGCCCGCAGGACGCCCTCGGCCAGCGCCCCGGCCTCGTCGCCCCGCTCCTCGGTCAGTTCCTCCAGCTCGGCCGTGAGGAACGGTCCCGACGCGTCGACGGAGAGCAGCCGCACCCGGTTCGTACCCGTCGCCAGCACCTCGAACGTGCCGTTCGCCCGCTCCCGGATCGTCGCCGCGTCCGCCACGCAGCCCACCCGGTGGAAGGACTTGAGGGGGTCGGGCCCGAAGCCGGCCGCCGGGCCCCGGTCGGGCTGCGCCGTCGGGTCAGGCATGCCCGGTGCGCTCGGCGCCACCTCGTGGCCGTCGCGGATCGCCACGACGGCGAACCGGCGCGGTTCTTCCTCGGGTGTCTTCAGCAGGTCGCGCATCATGGCGCGGTAGCGCTCCTCGAAGACGTTCAGCGGCAGCACGAGCCCCGGGAACAGCACCGAGTTCAGCGGGAAGAGGGGGAGACGGACGGTGGTCACGGCGCCCCAGCCTAGTGGTCATCGGCGGGAACATGTCCGCCGTGCTCGGCCCGTGGGCGCCCCGCGGCCCTCGGCGAGGGGATCAGCACGGCCTCGGGAGGCGGTTCCGCACCGGCCAGCAGGTGGGCGCGCAGGCGTACGAAATGGCCCAGCGGGTCGTCGGAGAGCCGGCCCCAGGGGAAGGACGTGACGTACGGGCCGATGAGTTCCAGCTGGGCGCGGGCGGCCTCCCAGCGTTCCAGGCGGACCAGCAGGTACATCAGCTTGTTGCGGATCTCGGCCGGCCAGGTGTCGGCCGCGGGGAACCGCGTGGAGAGCGCGATCGCGCGGTCGGCCGCCGCGTCCAGGCGGGCCCGTGGCACCTCGGGTCCGCAGCCGTCGGTGAGGTAGGCGAAGGCGGCGCGGGCGGGGAGGGCCTGGACGAGCGAGCCGGCCGGAGCGTCCTGGGCGGCCAGGTCGGCGAAGTCGAAGCACTCGCGGTGCGAGCCGTGCCAGTACGTGCCCAGGTAGCGCAGCGCCGCCACATGGCAGCCGTAGTGGTGCGGGGCGCGGCGGACCGCCGCCTCCCACAGCTCCTCGAAGTAGCGGTGGCCGGCGTTCGTGCCGCGGGCGTGGTCGAGGGCGATCCGCCACGGCACCGGGTCCCGGTCGTCGCCGCGCGCGGCCGCCGTGATCAGCGGGCTGAGCGGGCGCAGGAGCTCCGCACGGGCGGGCGAGTCCCAGGCCTGGTCCACCCCGAGCTGCGCCTGGACCAGCAGCAGGTCCGGGTCGCGCGGGGCGGCCGTGGCCCACTGGCCGAGCCACTCGGCGCGGGAGCGGGCGAAGAGGGCGAGCCGGTGCACGTACCGGTCGCGTTCCTCCCACTCGGCCGCGTCCCGGGTGCCGGCCAGCAGCGTCGCGGCCGCCTCGTACTCGCCCCGGCCGGCCGCGACCAGCGCGGGGGCGAGCCGGTCGTCGGGCGCGTCGAGGAACACCTCCTCGTCGGCCGGGAGCGGTCCGGCGGTGAGAGGCGGAGCGTTCGTTGCCCTCCGTGCGGTACGGAAGAGCGCGCGCAGCGAAGCCATGGCGTTGACCATTGAAAGTCCGCAGGTCGGGGCAGCGCCAGACGGTATGGCCAAGTCCACGAAAGTTGTATGGTCGCCGGTCAAGGAGAAGTAAAAGGTGACTGTTGCTCACCTGTTCGGTTCCTGTGAGCTACACCACCCCTGCGGTCGCCCCGGAAGGAACCGGCCGTCACCCCCGCCTCAGCAGCCGCGTCGCCCCCGCGGCCACGGTCGTCGCCAGGATCCAGCCCAGCAGGATCATCACCGCCGCCGCCCACTGCCAGCCCCCGGTGAGCCGCCACTGGCCGACCTGGCCCAGGTCGATCACCGGCAGCAGCAGGTCCAGGACGAACAGCGCCGGGTCCCAGGCCGGGTGGCCGCCCGAGTTCATCGGCGGATGCGGGGCGTGCGCGAACGCCAGCGTGCCCGCGGCCCACAGCACCGCCATCCACACCGCCGCCCGGCCCGGACGGTAGCCGTAGGCCACCGTCAGGTCCTGCGCGAACCCCCAGAGCTTGGCGGCCGGCGGCAGCGTCTCGCGGCGCCGCCGCTGCTTGGCGAGCAGCACCTCGCGCGCGTCCTCGTCCTCGCCGGCGGCCCGCAGCACGGCCGCCAGGCGCTCGTACGGCTCCGGGTTGTACTCGGCGGTCGCCGCCGCCACCCAGTCCAGGCGCCGGGTCAGCGGGAACGGGCCCTGCGGCACCAGGTTCTCGTAGCCGAAGCCGCCCATGTGCAGCCGCCCGGGCCCCGGCCAGCTGGTCGCGCGGTCCACCAGGTTGACGACCCGGGCGCCGGACAGCACCACCCGCCCGCGCTGCGGCTCCTCCCCGAGGAACCGCAGCTCCGGCGCCTGCACCCGGCGCAGCGACAGCTCCTGGTCGTCCGTGAAGGTCAGCCGCGCCCGCTCCAGGTCCACCGCGTCCCCGAACCGCCCGTCGTCGAGACGGACCCCGCCCTGGCACTCGAACCGCTGGATCCGCGTCCCGCGCGCCGGGGTCGTCCCGCTCTGCCAGGGGCCGCCCACCCCGGCCGGGGTCAGGTACAGCGTCCGGCCGACGGTCAGCTGGGGCGCGTTCAGCGCGAACCGCCCGTCGGGGTTGCGCAGCCGCGCCCCGCGCAGGCTCAGCGAGACGCCCACCTTGGCGCTGCGCAGGCTGAGCTCGCCGTGGGTCTCCAGGAGCTCCGCCGTCAGGTCCTGGCCGACGGTCATGCCGTCCGCCGCGATCGACCGCCCGCTGCGGTCCCGGTACACCACCGCCTGGTTCAGCAGCAGATCGGTGCCGATGTGCGCGTCGGTCAGCCGGACCCCGCCGAGGAAGCGGCAGTGCGGCAGATGCAGGTCACCCTCCGTGTGCAGCCGGGCCGCCTCCAGGCGCGGCGCCGCGCAGTCCACGAACCGCGCCGTCGTGAAGTGCGCCTCCGGCAGCAGGATCTCGTCGTCGAACCGGCAGCCGCGCAGCTCCATGTACGGCAGGACCGTGCCGCCCGCCAGGTCCAGGGTGCCGGTGATCCGGACGCCGGCCAGCTTCAGCGAGGAGACCCGGCCGGCCAGCGGTGGCGGCCCGTCGAGCAGCAGCCAGCACACGATCCGGGCCCGCACGGTCCGCTCGGGCCCCCACGGGTGGCCGCCGTGCGGATCGTCCACGTGCAGGTCGCCGCTGCTCAGGTCGTACAGGCTGCCGTTGCGGAACGCCTGCCACATACCTGCCTCGGCCGCGGTCAGATCGTCCGGCAGATCCCCGTCGCGGACGCCGTCCCCCTGGGTCACGGCTTTTCCTTCTTCCTCAACTACTCGCGGGTCATGTTCGGTACAACCGGTGATGCCCGGTGCGTGAGATCCCGAACACAGCTGGTGACGGTGATCTTCCGGGTTCCGGCCAGGCTAGGGGCCGGGCGCCGCCGCGCGCCCCGTATCAAGCCACGGAGCCGCGGTCGGTGCGGTCGTCGGCTCACGTTCTGTATCAGCCATTGATACGCGCGGACGGGCTCCGAGTGCCGTCTGAGAGAATTGAGCCTGTGATCTCCCGAATCGATCTGCGCGGCGACGCCCTCCCCGAGGGCCTCGCGCTGCGCGACCTGCTGCCCCGAGCCGACTTCGACGTCTCGGCCGCCCTGGAGAAGGTGCGGCCGATCTGCGAGGCCGTGCATCATCGGGGCGACGCGGCGCTGATCGACTTCGCCGAGAAGTTCGACGGCGTACGCCTGGAGTCGGTACGGGTCCCGGCCCGGGCGCTCACGGACGCGCTGGAGCGGCTCGACCCGGCGGTGCGCGCGGCCCTGGAGGAGTCCATCCGGCGCGCCCGGCTCGTCCACCGCGAGCAGCGCCGCACGACGCACACCACGCAGGTCGCGCCCGGCGGCTCGGTCACCGAGAAGTGGGTGCCGGTCGAGCGAGTGGGTCTCTACGCGCCCGGCGGACGTTCCGTCTACCCCTCCTCCGTGATCATGAACGCGGTGCCCGCGCAGGAGGCCGGCGTCGACTCGATCGCGCTCGCCTCGCCCGCGCAGGCCGAGTTCGGGGGCCTGCCGCACCCGACGATCCTCGCCGCCTGCGCCCTGCTCGGCGTGGACGAGGTCTACGCGGCCGGCGGCGCCACCGCCGTCGCGATGTTCGCGTACGGCACCGAGTCCTGCCCGCCCGTCGCCATGGTCACCGGCCCCGGCAACATCTGGGTGGCCGCCGCCAAACGCTACTTCACCGGCAGGATCGGCATCGACGCCGAGGCCGGACCGACCGAGATCGCCGTGCTCGCGGACGCCACCGCCGACCCGGTGCACGTCGCCGCCGACCTGATCAGCCAGGCCGAGCACGACCCGCTCGCGGCGGCGGTGCTGGTCACCGACTCCGTGGAGCTGGCGGACGCGGTCGAGAAGGAGCTGGCGCCGCAGGTCGCCGCCACCAAGCACGTCGACGACCGGATCGTGCCCGCCCTCGAGGGCCGGCAGTCCGCGATCGTCCTGGTCGACGGCGTCGACGAGGGCCTGAGGGTCGTCGACGCGTACGGCGCCGAGCACCTGGAGATCCAGACGGCCGACGCCGCCGCCGTGGCCGACCGGGTGCGGAACGCGGGCGCGATCTTCATCGGGCCCTGGGCGCCGGTCTCCCTCGGCGACTACGCCGCCGGCTCCAACCACGTGCTGCCCACCGGCGGCTGCGCCTGCCACTCCTCCGGGCTCTCCGTCCAGTCCTTCCTGCGCGGCATCCACATCGTCGACTACACGCGGGACGCGCTGGCCGAGGTCGCGCACCACGTGGTCACGCTGGCGGAGGCGGAGGACCTGCCCGCGCACGGCGCGGCGGTCAAGGCGAGGTTCGGATGGAAGGTACCGACGGGCAAGTGAGCTTCGGCATCGACGATCTCCCCGTACGGGACGAGCTGCGCGGCAAGTCCCCCTACGGCGCGCCCCAGTTGGACGTCCCCGTACGGCTGAACACGAACGAGAACCCCTACCCGCTGCCCGAACCCCTGGTCGAGCGGATCACCGAGCGGGTGCGCGAGGCCGCCCGGGACCTGAACCGCTACCCCGACCGGGACGCGGTGCAGCTGCGCACCGAGCTGGCCAGGTACCTGACGAAGGCCGGCAACCACCCGCTCTCCGTCGAGAACGTGTGGGCGGCCAACGGCTCCAACGAGGTCATCCAGCAGCTGCTGCAGACCTTCGGCGGACCCGGCCGCAGCGCGATCGGCTTCGAGCCGTCGTACTCGATGCACTCGCTCATCGCGCGCGGCACCGGCACCCGCTGGATCTCCGGCCCCCGCAACGAGGACTTCACCCTCGACGTCGAGGCGGCCTCGGCGGCCATCGCGGAGCACCGGCCGGACGTCGTCTTCATCACCACCCCCAACAACCCCACCGGCAACGCGGTGCCGGCCGAGACGGTCCGCGCGCTCTACGAGGCCGCCCAGGCCGCCAAACCCTCGATGGTCGTCGTGGACGAGGCCTACATCGAGTTCAGCCACGGCTCCTCGCTGCTGCCGCTGCTCGAAGGTCGGCCGAATCTCGTCGTCTCCCGGACCATGTCGAAGGCCTTCGGCGCGGCCGGCCTGCGCCTCGGCTACCTCGCCGCGCACCCCGCGGTGGTGGACGCCGTCCAGCTGGTCCGGCTGCCCTACCACCTGTCGGCGATCACCCAGGCGACCGCGCTGGCCGCCCTGGAGCACACCGACACGCTGCTGAAGTACGTCGAGCAGCTGAAGGCCGAGCGGGACCGGCTGGTCGCCGAACTGCGGGCGGCGGGCCTCGAAGTCACCGAGTCGGACGCCAACTTCGTGCAGTTCGGGCGGTTCGCGGACCCGCACGCGGTGTGGCAGCGGATCCTCGACCGGGGAGTCCTCGTCCGGGACAACGGCGTGCCCGGCTTCCTGCGGGTGTCCGCCGGAACCCCCGAAGAGAACGACGCGTTCCTCGACGCGGTACGTGAAGTCAAGAAGGAGCTGGACGCATGACCCGCGTAGGGCGCGTGGAGCGCACCACCAAGGAGACCTCGGTCCTCGTCGAGATCGACCTCGACGGCACCGGCAAGACCGACATCGCCACCGGCGTCGGCTTCTACGACCACATGCTCGACCAGCTCGGCCGGCACGGTCTGTTCGACCTCACCGTCAAGACCGACGGCGACCTGCACATCGACGCGCACCACACCATCGAGGACACCGCCCTCGCTCTCGGCGCCGCCTTCAAGCAGGCCCTCGGCGACAAGGTCGGCATCTACCGCTTCGGCAACTGCACGGTCCCCCTGGACGAGTCGCTCGCCCAGGTCACGGTCGACCTGTCCGGGCGCCCGTACCTCGTGCACACCGAGCCGGAGAACATGGCGCCGATGATCGGCGAGTACGACACCACCATGACCCGGCACATCCTGGAGTCCTTCGTCGCCCAGGCGCAGGTCGCCCTGCACGTGCACGTACCGTACGGACGTAACGCGCACCACATCGTGGAGTGCCAGTTCAAGGCGCTCGCGCGGGCGCTGCGCTACGCCTCCGAGCGCGACCCGCGCGCGGCCGGCATCCTCCCCTCGACGAAGGGCGCGCTGTAAGCGATGAACGGCCTCTCGACCCTCCTGATCGTCGTCGGCCTCTTCCTGGTCGGCGGAATCGTCTCCTTCGTCAAGCAGAAGATGCCCACCAGCCTGATCGTGCTGCTCTCGATCAGCGCCGCACTGTGCCTGGTGGCGGGCGTCATGAGGCTGGAGGTGTGGAATTGACCGCTCCCAAGAGTGTGGTGGTCTTCGACTACGGCTTCGGCAACGTCCGGTCCGCCGAGCGCGCCCTCGCCCGCGCCGGGGCCGATGTCGAGATCACCCGTGACTTCGACAAGGCGATGAACGCGGACGGCCTGCTGGTGCCGGGCGTCGGCGCCTTCGCCGCCTGCATGCAGGGCCTGCGCGGGGCGCGCGGGGACTGGATCATCGACCGCCGGCTGTCCGGCGGACGGCCCGTGATGGGCATCTGCGTCGGCATGCAGATCCTGTTCGCGCGCGGCATCGAGCACGGCGTCGAGACCGAGGGCCTCGACGAGTGGCCCGGCTCGGTCGAGCCGCTCCAGGCCGAGATCGTCCCGCACATGGGCTGGAACACCGTGGACGCACCGGCGGGCTCCGAGCTGTTCGCCGGCCTGGACGCCGACGCGCGCTTCTACTTCGTGCACTCCTACGCCGTCCACGACTGGACCCAGGAGACGCACAACGCGGCCATGCACGCCCCCAGGGTGACCTGGTCGACGCACGGCAAGCCGTTCGTGGCCGCCGTGGAGAACGGCGCCCTGTGGGCCACCCAGTTCCACCCCGAGAAGTCCGGCGACGCCGGCGCCCAGCTCCTCACCAACTGGATCGGAACACTGTGAGCACGCTCGAACTCCTTCCCGCCGTCGACGTCCGCGACGGCCAGGCCGTCCGCCTCGTGCACGGCGAGTCCGGGACCGAGACCTCCTACGGCTCCCCGCTGGAGGCGGCCCTCGCCTGGCAGGGATCGGGCGCCGAGTGGCTGCACCTGGTCGACCTGGACGCGGCGTTCGGCACCGGCGACAACCGCGCGCTGGTCGCCGAGGTCACCGGGGCGATGGACATCAAGGTCGAGCTGTCCGGCGGCATCCGCGACGACGCCACCCTCGCCGCGGCCCTCGCCACCGGCTGCACCCGCGTGAACCTCGGCACGGCGGCCCTGGAGACCCCGGAATGGGTCGCCAAGGTCATCGCCGAGCACGGCGACAAGATCGCGGTCGGCCTGGACGTACGCGGCACGACCCTGCGCGGCCGCGGCTGGACCCGCGACGGCGGCGACCTCTTCGAGACGCTCGCCCGCCTCGACCAGGAGGGCTGCGCCCGCTACGTCGTCACCGACATCGCCAAGGACGGCACCCTCCAGGGCCCGAACCTGGAACTCCTGAAGAGCGTGTGCGCGGCGACGGACCGGCCGGTCGTGGCCTCCGGCGGCGTGTCGTCGCTGGACGACCTCCGTGCGCTGGCCGACCTGGTACCCCTCGGTGTCGAGGGCGCCATCGTCGGAAAGGCCCTGTACGCCAAGGCGTTCACCTTGGAAGAAGCACTGGAGGCAGTGTCACGATGACGTCCGATGCCGTACGGCGCGTGCAGAGCGGAAGTCCCTGGGAGGAGAGCTTCGGTTTCGCCCGCGCCGTCGCGGCGGGCGACCGTGTGGTGGTGGGCGGTACGACGTCCTTCAAGGGCACCGTGCTGTACGGGGAGGGCGACCCGTACGAGCAGGCCAGGGTGGCCTTCGCCGCCGCCCTGGAGGCGATCGCCGAGTTCGGTCTCGGACCGGAGTCGGTGATCCGTACCCGCCTGTTCCTCGCGCACGCGCGCGACATGGACGCGGTGGGACGCGCCCACAAGGAAGTCTTCGACGCGGTGCGCCCGGTGACCACGTTCGTCGTGGTGACCGGCTTCGTCGACCCGCGCATCCTGGTCGAGGCAGAGCTAGAGGCATACAGAGGAGCCGTGGATTCATGACCCTGGCGGTCCGAGTCATCCCCTGCCTGGACGTGGACAACGGCCGGGTCGTCAAGGGCGTCAACTTCCAGAACCTGCGGGACGCGGGCGACCCGGTCGAGATGGCCAAGGTGTACGACACGGAGGGCGCCGACGAGCTGACCTTCCTGGACATCACCGCGTCCTCCGGCAACCGGGAGACCACCTACGACGTGGTCCGCCGCACGGCCGAGCAGGTCTTCATCCCCCTGACGGTCGGCGGCGGCGTCCGCACCGCGGAGGACGTCGACAAGCTGCTGCGCGCCGGCGCCGACAAGGTGGGCGTCAACACGGCGGCCATCGCCCGCCCGGACCTGATCCGCGAGATCGCGGAACGCTTCGGCCGTCAGGTCCTGGTCCTGTCGGTCGACGCCCGCCGCACCGGGTCGGGCTCCTTCGAGGTCACCACCCACGGCGGCCGCCGCGGCACCGGCATCGACGCCGTCGAGTGGGCCCACCGGGCCGCCGAGCTGGGCGCGGGCGAGATCCTGCTCAACTCGATGGACGCCGACGGCACCAAGGACGGCTACGACCTGGAGATGATCACCGCCGTCCGCAAGCACGTCACGGTCCCGGTCATCGCCTCCGGCGGCGCCGGCGCCCTCGCCCACTTCCCCCGGCCGTCACGGCGGGCGCGGACGCGGTCCTCGCGGCCTCCGTCTTCCACTTCGGCGACCTCAGGATCGGCGAGGTGAAGCAGACGCTCCGGGAGGCGGGCCACCCCGTCCGGTGACGCCACGCCGAACCACGGCCCCGGTCGCCCTGACAGGCGGCCGGGGCCGTTTCGCGGCCCCGTGGCCGTACCGGGGCTGCGCCGGGCCGAGCTGCCCCGGTGAGGGCGGTCAGTCCTTCGGCTGGGTCAGCTGGATCAGGTTGCCGACCGTGTCGTCCAGGACGGCGGCGATCACCGGGCCCTGGTCCCGGGGGCCGTGCGGGAAGCGGACGCCCAGGGTGCGCAGGCGGTCGTACTCCGAACGGATGTCGTCGACCGAGAACACGATGGCCGGGAGGCCCGCCTCGTAGACGGCCTTGCGGTACGGGTCGGCGAGGGGGCCCTCGCCGGGCTCCAGCAGGAGCTGGAGGTCCGGCTGGGCACCCTGCGGGGCGCCGACCGTGACGAACAGGGTGCCGTCGCCCAGGTCCAGGAGGGTACGGGTCTCGAAGCCGAGGACGTCCGTGTAGAACGCGTGCGCCTTCGGCACGTCGTCCACGTACACGCTCGTCATCGCGACCCTGATCACCGCGGGCTCCTCAGATGCCCAGCTTCTTGGACTCGTTCAGCTTGGCGATCGCGTTCTCGTCGCCGGTCACCTCGACCTTCGCCGCGCTCTGCCGGCCGAACGCGAACATCAGCAGCTCGGAGGGCTCGCCGGTCACCGTCACCACGGGTGCGCCACGGTGGGCGACCGCCGTCTGGCCGTCCGGGCGGCGCAGCACCAGGCCCGTCGGCAGACCCCGGCCGAGCAGCCGGGCGGTCCGCTCCAGCCGGGTCCACAGGGCCTCCTGGAAGACCGGGTCCAGCTCCCTCGGCGACCAGTCGGGCTGGGCCCGGCGGACGTCCTCGGTGTGGACGTAGAACTCGACCGTGTTGGCCGCCTCGTCCACCTGCTTGAGCTGGAACGGCGAGAAACGCGGCGGACCGGTGCGGATGAGCTGGATCAGCTCCTCGTACGGCTTCGCCGCGAACTCGGCCGTCACCTTCTCCAGGCGCGGCGCCAGCTGCTTGATCATCGTGCCCCCGGCCGCGTCCGGCCGGCGTTCGCGCACCACCACGTGCGCGGCCAGATCACGGGTCACCCAGCCCTCGCAGAGGGTCGGAGCCTCGGGACCGGCGGTCTCCAAGAGGTCGGCGAGCAGAAGCCGTTCACGCTTGGCGAAGGTCGACATACCGTCAGCCTACGGCCACCCGCACCGTCCGGACAGTGGACACGGACCGTGACTGTCGGTGCCGCGCGGCACAATGGCACCCATGACCAGTACGACCGGTACGACGGGTACGCCCCCGTCCAGTGGCCTCGCCCCGGAGATCGCCGCCCGCCTCAAGCGCAGCGCCGACGGACTCCTCCCCGCCATCGCCCAGCAGTACGACACCGGCGAGGTGCTGATGCTCGGCTGGATGGACGACGAGGCGCTGCACCGGACCCTCACCACCGGCCGCTGCACCTACTGGTCGCGCAGCCGCCGGGAGTACTGGGTCAAGGGCGACACCTCCGGCCACTTCCAGTGGGTGAAGTCGGTCGCCCTCGACTGCGACGCCGACACCGTGCTGGTCAAGGTCGACCAGGTGGGCGCCGCCTGCCACACCGGCGACCGCACCTGCTTCGACGCCGACGTGCTCCTCAAGGACGCCGAGCACGGTCACGAGGCCGCCGATTCCGGCGCGGCCGCCTCCGATCAGTAAGGTCTGCCGCCATGGACCTCGAGACCTTCCGCAAGCTCGCGACCGACCGGCGCGTCATCCCGGTCACCCGCAAGCTCCTCGCCGACGGCGACACCCCGGTCGCTCTCTACCGCAAGCTCGCCGCCGAGCGCCCCGGCACCTTCCTGCTGGAGTCCGCCGAGAACGGCCGCTCATGGTCCCGGTACTCGTTCGTGGGCGTCCGCAGCGCGGCGACCCTGACCGCCCGCGACGGTCAGGCCCACTGGCTCGGCACCCCGCCCGTCGGCGTGCCCGTCGACGGCGACCCGCTGGCCGCCCTGCGCGCCACCATCGAGGCCCTGCACACCCCGCACGACCAGGAACTGCCCCCCTTCACCGGCGGCATGGTCGGCTACCTCGGGTACGACATCGTGCGCCGCCTGGAGAAGATCGGCCCGGGGGAGCGCGACGACCTCGCACTTCCCGAGCTGACCATGCTCCTCACCAGCGACCTCGCCGTCATGGACCACTGGGAGGGCTCGGTCCTGCTGATCGCCAACGCGATCAACCACAACGACCTCGACACCGGCGTCGACGAGGCCCACGCCGACGCCGTGGCCCGCCTGGACGCCATGGAGGCCGACCTCTCCCGCCCGGTCGCCCAGCCGCCCGCCGTCCTGCCGCCCTCCGAGCTCCCCGAGTACACCGCCCTGTGGGGCGGCCCCGACTTCCAGGTCGCCGTCGAGGACATCAAGGAGCGCATCCGCGCGGGCGAGGCCTTCCAGGTCGTCCCCTCCCAGCGCTTCGAAACCCCGTGCACGGCGAGCGCACTGGACGTGTACCGGGTCCTCAGGGCCACCAACCCGTCGCCGTACATGTACCTCTTCCGCTTCGACGGCTTCGACGTCGTGGGATCCAGCCCGGAGGCCCTCGTCAAGGTCGAGGACGGGCAGGCCATGGTGCACCCCATCGCGGGCACCCGGCCGCGCGGGGCCACCCCGCAGGAGGACCAGGCCCTCGCCGACGAGCTGATGGCCGACCCCAAGGAGCGCGCCGAGCACCTGATGCTCGTCGACCTCGGACGCAACGACCTGGGCCGGGTCTGCGAGCCCGGCTCCGTCGAGGTCGTCGACTTCATGTCCGTCGAGCGGTACTCGCACGTCATGCACATCGTCTCGACGGTCACCGGAAAGGTCGCCGACGGCCGCACCGCCTTCGACGTGCTCACCGCCTGCTTCCCGGCCGGCACCCTCTCCGGCGCCCCCAAGCCCCGCGCCATGCAGATCATCGACGAACTGGAACCGTCCCGGAGGGGGCTGTACGGCGGCTGCGTCGGCTACCTCGACTTCGCCGGCGACTCCGACACCGCCATCGCCATCCGCACCGCGCTGCTCCGCGACGGCACGGCGTACGTCCAGGCCGGCGCCGGCATCGTCGCCGACTCCGACCCGGTCGCCGAGGACCAGGAGTGCCGCAACAAGGCGGCGGCGGTCCTGCGGGCGGTGCACACGGCCAACAGACTGGGCAAGTAGGCGCGCGGGCCGGGCAGGTGGGGCGCTTCTCACCCGACCCCGGGTGACCGTTCGCGCCGGGTTCAGGCGATAGTGGGGTACGTGACTGCTGTTCCTCACCCCTCTTCCGAAGCCGGCGAGCCCACCCGGTCCGGCCGCCGCAGCCTCGCCGTCGCGCTGCTCTTCGGCGCGCTCGGCGCGGCCGTGGCCCTGCTGTCCACCCGGCAGCGCTGGGCGGCGGGCACCGCGACGGTGGCAGGCGGCGACTTCCCGCTGACCGCCAAGGGCAGCGACGTCACGGGCGTCCCCGCGGCCCTCGCCATAGTGGGCCTTGCCGCGCTCGTCGCCGTCTTCGCCGTCCGCAGGGCCGGGCGCTTCCTGGTCTCCGGCCTCCTCGCGCTGTCCGGCGCCGGCATCGTCGCCGCGGCCCTGCTGGGCGCGGCCGACGGCTCCGCGCTCGACGAGAAGGCCGCCGAGGCCAGCGGGGACACGTCCGCCACGGTCGCCGCGCTCAGCCACACGGGCTGGCCGTACGTCGCCGCGGCCGGCGGCGCGCTCATCCTGGTCGCCGGTCTGCTGGCGCTGCGCTACGGGCGGCTGTGGCCCGCCATGTCCGGGCGCTACGAGCGCGGCACGGGGGCGGAGCGGCCGCGGCGGGCGCCGAAGCCGGTGGATCCCGACCGGCCGGAGGACATCTGGAAGGCGCTCGACCGGGGCGAGGATCCCACGGGCGCGTGACGATTCGCCGGGGGCGCCGTGAGTCCACGGTGGGCCGACGGCCGTCTGCCGTGCCGTTGGGGCTGGTCGCGCGGTTCCTCCCCAGCCTGCGGCCGGGGGGACCCCCAGTGCCGCCTACGAGGCGCTGCAGCCGATGTGGCGAATCAGACGCCACCCCAGCTCCTGGCACCCCTGTGGGTACGGGACAATGGAGGGCGAGCGTCCGGAAGGACACGTACGAGCTCGGGCCCGTACGACACGTACCAGCAACGAGGAGCAAGTCATGGCGGGCAGCAGCCACGGTCACACCCCGGCCGCCTGGACCGGCGTCATCATCGCCTTCATCGGTTTCTGCGTCGCGGGCGCCTTCATGGTGATGGCGCAGCCCGTGGGTTTCTGGGCAGGCATGGCGATCGTGCTCCTCGGCGGCGTGGTCGGCCTGATCATGCGCTCCATGGGCCTCGGCCAGCCGAAGCAGAGCGGTGCCCTGGCGTACACCCCCACCGCCCCGGCCGCCACCCGCGAGCCGGCCGCGGCCGAGAGCTGACCCGCACCACCTCCCGAGGGGCGCTCCGAGACATCGGGGGCGCCCCTCGCGCGCGTGTGCCGACCGTACGGGGCACAATGCGAGGCGTGAACGCCGACAGCCACAGCGCAGCCGCCCCGCCGGCGATGCCCACCCTCCGGGGCCGGCTGGCCGTGCCCGTCTCCGTGCTGGGCGCCGTCGCCGGAGCCTTCGCCTACGTCGGCACCGTCGATCCCAACCAGCCCGGTCACTACCCGGTCTGCCCGCTCTACCGGCTCACCGGCCTGTACTGCCCCGGCTGCGGCGGCCTGCGCAGCGCGCACGCCTTCGTCCACGGCGACTTCCTGGCCGCGCTGCGGGACAACGCGGCGGGCGTCCTCGCCTACCTGGCCTTCGCCGTGGTGTGGACCGTCTGGGCGGTGCGCGCGGCACGCGGCCGGCCCGCCCGGATCCAGCTCGGGCCGGTGCAGATGTGGAGCCTGGGCGTGCTGCTCCTGGTCTTCACCGTTGTCCGGAACCTGCCCTTCGGTGGCTGGTTGCATCCTTGATCAACCGGTGGATGTCCAGGTACTGGGACCGGCGTCAGCCGGATGTGAGGCCCACCCCGTCCTCCGGATACCATCGCAGTGACCATGAGTTTTCGGCCCATGGGTTTGAGACCGCCTGGAAGAACCGTCCGGAAGGGGGCCGCTCTCGTGAGTGTGCTCGACGAGATCATCGACGGCGTCCGTGCCGACCTCGCGGAACGGCAGGCGCGCGTCAGCCTCGACGAGCTCAAGGAGCGCGCGGCGAAGGCGCCGGCCGCCAAGGACGGCGTGGCCGCGCTGCGCGGTGAGGGCGTCAAGGTCATCTGTGAGGTGAAGCGCTCCAGCCCGTCCAAGGGCGCGCTGGCCGCGATCGCCGACCCGGCCGGGCTCGCCGCTGACTACGAGGCGGGCGGCGCGGCCGTCATCTCGGTCCTGACCGAGCAGCGCCGGTTCGGCGGCTCGCTGGCCGACCTGGAGGCGGTCCGGGCCCGGGTGGACATCCCGGTGCTGCGCAAGGACTTCATCGTCACGTCGTACCAGCTGTGGGAGGCCCGCGCGTACGGCGCCGACCTCGCGCTGCTGATCGTCGCCGCCCTCGACCAGCCGGCCCTGGAGTCGCTGATCGAGCGTGCCGAGTCCATCGGCCTCACCCCGCTCGTCGAGGTCCACGACGAGGACGAGGTCGAGCGCGCGGTGGACGCCGGCGCCAAGGTGATCGGTGTCAACGCGCGCAACCTGAGGACCCTGGAAGTCGACCGCGGCACCTTCGAGCGGGTCGCCCCCGAGATCCCCGCCCACGTCGTCAAGGTCGCCGAGTCCGGCGTCCGCGGTCCGCACGACCTGATCGCGTACGCCAACGCGGGCGCCGACGCGGTCCTGGTCGGCGAGTCCCTGGTCACGGGCCGCGACCCCAAGGCGGCGGTGGCCGACCTGGTGGCGGCCGGCGAACACCCCGCTCTGCGACACGGCCGCGGCTGATCACCGGGTAGGCTGATCCCGATGACTCTCACGGTGACGACAGCAGTGGACCGGTACGCCCGCCTCGCGCGCGGCTGCCGTCCTCGCGGTTGCCGTGCACCGGCGCGGCGCGTCCACGGCCGCCGGGTGCGGTACGTCATCGGTGACGAACCCGGGCAGGTCAACGGACGTCGATGGCAGCGCCCCGTCAGGGGCGCGGGGAACGGCGCGATCAGCCGCTGACGGCCGTCAGCCGACGGACAACCCCGACGCCCCACGGCGAACAGTGTTCTTTCACCGGCACTCACCGTGAGGTTTCCGCATGCCCAGCGACTACTTCTTCCCTGATCCAGAAGGCCAGGTGCCCTCCGCCGAGGGCTACTTCGGCGCCTTCGGCGGCAAGTTCATCCCGGAGGCCCTCGTCGCCGCCGTGGACGAGGTCGCCGTCGAGTACGACAAGGCCAAGCACGACCCCGAGTTCGCCCGCGAGCTCGACGACCTCCTGGTCAACTACACCGGCCGCCCCAGCTCCCTCACCGAGGTCCCCCGCTTCGCGGAACACGCCGGCGGCGCCCGGATCTTCCTCAAGCGCGAGGACCTCAACCACACCGGCTCGCACAAGATCAACAACGTGCTCGGGCAGGCCCTGCTCACCAAGCGCATGGGCAAGACCCGTGTGATCGCGGAGACCGGCGCCGGCCAGCACGGCGTGGCGACGGCCACCGCCTGCGCGCTGTTCGGCCTCGACTGCACCATCTACATGGGCGAGATCGACACCCGGCGCCAGGCCCTCAACGTGGCCCGGATGCGCATGCTCGGCGCCGAGGTCGTCGCCGTGAAGTCCGGCAGCCGCACCCTCAAGGACGCCATCAACGAGGCGTTCCGCGACTGGGTGGCCAACGTCGACCACACCCACTACCTGTTCGGCACGGTCGCGGGCCCGCACCCCTTCCCGGCCATGGTCCGCGACTTCCACCGGGTCATCGGCGTCGAGGCCCGCCGCCAGCTCCTGGAGCGGGCCGGCCGGCTCCCCGACGCCGCGATCGCCTGCGTCGGCGGCGGCTCCAACGCCATCGGCCTCTTCCACGCCTTCATCCCCGACACGGGCGTCCGCCTCATCGGCTGCGAGCCGGCGGGCCACGGCATCGAGACCGGCGAGCACGCGGCCACCCTCACCGCCGGTGAGCCCGGCATCCTGCACGGCTCCCGGTCCTACGTCCTCCAGGACGACGAGGGCCAGATCACCGAGCCGTACTCGATCTCGGCCGGCCTGGACTACCCCGGCATCGGTCCCGAGCACTCCTACCTCAAGGACTCCGGCCGCGGCGAGTACCGCGCGGTCACCGACGACGCGGCCATGCAGGCCCTGCGCCTGCTCTCCCGCACCGAGGGCATCATCCCGGCCATCGAGAGCGCCCACGCCCTCGCCGGCGCCCTGGACGTGGGCAAGGAGCTCGGCAGGGACGGGCTGATCGTCGTCAACCTGTCCGGCCGCGGCGACAAGGACATGGACACCGCCGCGCGCTACTTCGGGCTGTACGACACCGACGCCGAGGTCGCGGCCGACGCCGCCGACACCGCCGAGATCGAGGGGGACGCCAAGTGAGCGGGAACATCCAGCTGCTGGACGAGACCCTGGCAGCCGCCAAGGCCGAAGGCCGCGCCGCGCTCATCGCCTACCTCCCGGCCGGCTTCCCGACCGTGGACGGCGGCATCGAGGCGATCAAGGCCGCCCTGGACGGCGGCGCGGACGTCGTCGAGGTCGGGCTGCCGCACAGCGACCCGGTCCTGGACGGCCCGGTCATCCAGACCGCCGACGACATCGCCCTGCGCGGCGGTGTGAGGATCGCGGACGTCATGCGCACGGTGAAGGAGGCCCACGAGGCCACCGGCAAGCCGATCCTCGTCATGACGTACTGGAACCCCATCGACCGCTACGGCGTCGAACGCTTCACCGCGGAGCTGGCCGAGGCCGGCGGCGCGGGCTGCATCCTGCCCGACCTGCCGGTGCAGGAGTCGGCCCTGTGGCGGGAGCACGCCGAGAAGCACGGCCTCGCGACGGTCTTCGTGGTGGCGCCGAGCAGCAAGGACGAGCGGCTCGCGACGATCACGGCGGCGGGCAGCGGGTTCGTCTACGCGGCCTCGCTCATGGGTGTCACCGGTACGCGTGAATCGGTCGGGGCGCAGGCCCAGGACCTGGTCGAGCGCACCCGGGCCACCGGCACCGGGCTGCCCGTCTGCGTCGGCCTCGGCGTCTCCAACGCGGCCCAGGCCGCCGAGGTCGCCGGCTTCGCCGACGGCGTGATCGTCGGTTCGGCCTTCGTGAAGCGGATGCTGGACGCGCCGGACCACGCGGCCGGTGTCGCGGCCGTCCGTGAACTCGCCGGGGGCCTGGCGAAGGGCGTACGCGGACAGGCGTAGGCCCGCAGGCGCGGCCCCACCAGGGTACGGCTGGACACAACGGAACATTCGGTCACTCGAACGGGTGGACCTGGGACCGGGGAGGCGCGGTGCGCCTCCCCGGTTCGTTCTGGGGGTGTGAGCGAGAAGAATCGTGACGGAAAGCGGATGGCCCGGGAGCGGCTGGCGGCCGAGCGCGAGAAGCAGCGGGCCTCGGACAAGCGGCGGCGTGCGCTGATCGTGGGCGCGAGCGTCGTCGGCGTCCTGGGTCTGGCGGCGGTGATCGGCGTGGTCGCCGCGAACGCGGGCAGGGACAAGGGCAGCGCGAGTTCCGGTCCGGTCGTGGCGCCCTCCGGGGCGCAGGGCAAGGACAGCCTCGCCATTCCGGTCGGCAAGGACGGCGCCAAGGCGACGCTCACCGTCTGGGAGGACTTCCGCTGCCCGGCCTGCCAGGCCTTCGAGACGGCGTACCGCCCGACGCTCCACCAGCTGGTCGACGCGGGCCGGCTCAGAATCGAGTACCACCTGGTCACGCTGATCGACGGCAACCTCGGCGGCACCGGCTCCCGGAACGCGGCCAACGCGGCGGCCTGCGCCCAGGACGCCGGGAAGTTCCGTGACTTCCACGACGTGCTGTACGAGAACCAGCCGAAGGAGACCGACGACGCCTTCGCGAGCAACGACAAGCTGATCGAGCTGGCGGGCAAGGTGCAGGGGCTGGACACGCCGGCGTTCCAGAAGTGTGTCAGGAACGGCACGCACAATTCCTGGGTCGTCAAGTCCAACCAGGCCTTCCAGGCCGCCAAGTTCGACGGCACGCCGACCGTCCTGCTCGACGGCAAGAACATCTACCAGGACCAGACCATGACCCCGGACAAGCTGAAGCAGCTGGTCGAGGACGCGAACAAGCAGTAACAAGCAGTAAGGGGGATCAGGCGATTCTCACGCCCCCGTTATGGAGCCGTAGCCGGGCTGGTTGCCGTCGGCCCGGTCCGGCACGGTAGCGTCGACCCTGCCATGGAAGAACTTGCCTACATTCCCAGCCCGTCGCGCGGAGTGATCCACCTCGGACCCATCCCGCTGCGCGGCTACGCGTTCTGCATCATCATCGGTGTCTTCGTAGCCGTCTGGCTCGGCAACAAGCGCTGGATCGCCCGCGGCGGGCGGGCCGGCACCGTGGCCGACATCGCGGTCTGGGCCGTACCGTTCGGCCTGGTCGGCGGGCGTCTCTACCACGTGATCACGGACTACGAGCTGTACTTCAGCGCGGGCCGTGACTGGGTCGACGCGTTCAAGGTCTGGCAGGGCGGCCTCGGCATCTGGGGCGCGATCGCGCTCGGTGCGGTGGGCGCGTGGATCGGCTGCCGGCGCCGGGGCATCCCGCTGCCGGCCTACGCCGACGCCATCGCCCCCGGCATCGCCTTCGCCCAGGCGATCGGCCGCTGGGGCAACTGGTTCAACCAGGAGCTCTACGGCCGCGAGACCCACCTTCCGTGGGCCCTGCACATCACCTCCTCCGAGGGCGGCCGCGTTCCCGGCTACTACCACCCGACCTTCCTCTACGAGTCGCTGTGGTGCATCGGCGTCGGCTTCCTGGTCATCTGGGCCGACCGCCGCTTCAAGCTCGGGCACGGGCGGGCGTTCGCCCTGTACGTCGCGGCGTACTGCGTGGGCCGCGGCTGGATCGAGTACATGCGCGTCGACGACGCCCACCACGTCCTCGGCCTGCGGCTCAACGACTGGACCGCGATGATCGTGTTCCTGCTCGCGGTGCTGTACATCGTGGTCTCCGCGAAGAACCGGCCGGGCCGGGAGGCGGTGGTCGAGCCGGGCGCCGCCTCCGACGTGGGCGCGTCCGACGAGGGCGCGTCCGACGGGGAGGGTGTCTCCGACGGTGAGGCCGACGGTGCGGGTGAGCCGAAGGCGTCCGGCGAACAGGCCGAGGCCGAGGTCGAGGACGACGCCGAGGTCAAGGACGAGGCCAAGGACGAGGTCAAGGACGAGGCCGGGTCGGGGACCACGAAGAGCTGACCTGCTGCCGTACGACGAGGAGGGCGCCCGGGATCGAACCGGGCGCCCTCCTCGTGTCCGGGGCCGCTGGGGGGTTGCGCCGGGTGCGGCACCGCCGGACAGCACCGTCGTGGTTCTCGCCGTCGCGACGGAAAGAACTCACAACCCCCCCACTTCCTCCCCCCCACCCGCCACTGCCGTCCCCACCTGCCACTGAGGTGGCCCTCATCGGCGGCTGGTCTTCCTGCCTGCCACTGAGGTGGCCCTCATCGGCGGCTGGTCTTCCTGCCTGCCACTGAGGTGGCCCTCATCGGCGGCTGGTCTTCCTGCCTGCCACTGAGCTGGCCCTCTCCGGCGGCTGCCCTTCCCGCCTGCCACTGAGCTGCCGCTCACCGGCGACTGTCCTCCCCGCCCGCCACTGGGCTGGCCCTCACCGGCCACTGCCCTCACCCGCGGCCTCTCTCCGCCCGCGGCCTCCCTCCGTCGGCGCCTTGTCCCGGCGGTCGCCCTTTCCGCCGGTGGGCGGGGTCAGTGGCGGTTCAGCAGGGAGAGGGTTCTGCGGGCTGTCGCCACCACGGCTGCGTCGATGAAGCTGCCGTCGGGGAGGGCTTGGGCGCCCTGCTGGGCGGTGGCTGCCTTGATGACTGTTTCCGCCTGTTCCACTTCGGCCTCCGTGGGGAGGTAGGCCCGTTCGATGATCGGGAGCTGCCGGGGGTGGATCGCGGCGCGGCCCAGGAAGCCCAGGGCGCGCCCGTGGGCGCAGGACGCGGCGAGGCCGTTGAGGTCACGGGTGTCGGGGTGGACCGACTGGGGCGGCGGGGCGAGGCCCGCCGCCCGCGCGGCGACCACGATCCGGGAACGGCACCAGTCGAGGCCGATGTCGTCCCGTACGCCCAGGTCGGCCCGTAGGTCCGACTCGCCCAGGGAGATGCCCCGCAGGGCGGGGTGGGCGACGGCGATGGCATAGGCGTGTTCGATGCCGAGGGCCGATTCGAGCAGGGCGTAGAGGGGGAGGGCGGCGGTGCGGGCCGCGAGGCGGCGGACGTCCTCGGGGCTCGTGACCTTCGGGAGGCGTACCCCGACGAGGCCGGGGAGGGCCTGGAGGGCCTGGATGTCGGCCCCTGCCCAGGGGGTGTCCAGGGCGTTGATCCGGACGTGGACCGGGACCGGCTGGGGATGGGCGAGGAGCTCGGCGGTGGCGGCGCGGGCGTAGTCCTTGCGGTCGGGGGCGACCGCGTCCTCCAGGTCGATCACCACCACGTCGGTTCCGGAGCCCAGCGCCTTGGCGACGACGTGCGGCCGGTCGCCGGGGACGTACAGCCAGGTCAGGGGGAACGCCGCGGTGGTCATACGGCGCCCTCCGCACGCAGGGCCCGTACCTGGGCCGGGGTCAGGCCCAGCTCGGCCAGGACCTCCTCCGTGTCGGCGCCGTGCGGGCGGCCGGTCCAGCGGATCGCGCCGGGGGTGGCCGAGAGCCGGAAGAGCACGTTCTGCATGCGCAGGGGGCCCAGGTCGGGGTCGGGGACGGTCGTGATCGTGTTCAGCGCCTGGTACTGGGGGTCCTCCATGACGTCCCGCACGTCCTGGATCGGCGCCACCGCCGCCTCCGCCTTCTCGAACTCGGCCAGCACCTCGGCGCGGGAGCGGGTGGCGACCCAGTCGCCGACGGCCGCGTCCAGGACATCGGCGTGCGCGGCCCGGCCGGCTCCGGTCGCGAACCACGGCTCGTCGATCAGGTCCGGGCGCCCGACCAGGCCCATCACGCGTTCGGCGATCGACTGGGCCGAGGTGGACACCGCGACCCAGCTGCCGTCCGCCGTGCGGTAGGTGTTGCGCGGGGCGTTGTTGGCGGACCGGTTGCCGGTGCGTGCCTGGACGTAGCCGAGCTGGTCGTACCAGATGGGCTGGGGGCCGAGGACGGCCAGGATCGGCTCGATGATCGCCATGTCGACGACCTGGCCCTCGCCGGTGCGGTCCCGCGCCGCGAGCGCGGTCATCACGGCGTACGCGGTGGTCAGCGCCGCGATGGAGTCGGCGAGCCCGAACGGCGGCAGCGTCGGCGGGGCGTCCGGTTCGCCGGTGATCGCAGCGAAGCCGCTCATCGCCTCGGCGAGGGTGCCGAAGCCGGGGCGGCGGGCGTAGGGGCCGAACTGACCGAAGGCGGTGACCCTGGCCAGGACCAGGCGCGGGTTGGCGGCGGACAGCTCCTCCCAGCCGAGGTCCCACTTCTCCAGGGTGCCGGGGCGGAAGTTCTCGATGATCACGTCGGCGGTGGCGGCCAGCCGGAGGAGGGTGGCGCGGCCGCCGGGCTTTGACAGGTCGAGGGTGAGGGTGCGCTTGTTGCGCCCGAGCAGCTTCCACCACAGTCCTACGCCCTGCTTGGCGGGGCCGTGCCCCCGGGAAGGGTCGGGCTTGGCGGGGTGCTCGACCTTGACGACCTCGGCGCCGAAGTCACCGAGCATGGTGGCGGCGAGGGGACCGGCGAAGAGGGTGGCCAGATCGAGGACGCGCAGACCGGTGAGGGGCGCGGGCGCCGGTGTCGTGGACGTCGTCGGGGTCGTCGGGGTCGTCGGCGTCGTGGGTGCCTCGGGTGCCGTACTCATGCGGTGTACTGGGTTTCGATCTCCGGGCGGTACGGCATCGACTCCGTCGCCCCTTCCCGCTGGACGGAGATCGCCGCCGCGGCCGCCGCCCAGGACAGGGCCTCGCGGATCGGTTTCTCCTCGGCCAGGGCCACCGCGAGGGCGCCGACGAAGGTGTCGCCCGCGCCGGTCGAGTCGACGGTGGTCACATGGGGCGCGGGGATGACGAGCGGGGCGGCGTCGCGGGTGAGGTAGAGGCTGCCGGCCGCACCGAGGGTGACGATGACCTGCGGCACCTGGTCGAGGAGCGCGGCCGCCGCGTCGCGCGGGTCGGTGCGGTCGGTGAGGGTGGCCGCTTCCCGTTCGTTCGCCACCAGCAGGTCGATGTTGTCGAGGAGTTCGGACGGCAGCGGGCGGGCGGGGGACGGGGTGAGGACCGTCCGGATGCCGTGGCGGCGTGCGGCCTGCGCGCCGGCCACGACCGCGGCGAGCGGGATCTCCAGCTGGAGCAGGAGCATGTCGGCGGAGGCGATGACGCCCTCGTCGCCGGGGGAGAGATGGTCGACGGTGCCGTTGGCGCCGGGGATCACGACGATCGCGTTGCCGCCCTCGTCGTCCACGACGATGTGCGCGGTGCCGGACGGGCCCTCGATCGTGCGCAGCGAGTCCGTATCCACGCCGGAGTGTTCGAGGGTCTCGCGCAGCCGGACGCCGTAGGCGTCGTGGCCGACCGCGCCGATCATCGAGACGGTGGCGCCGGCGCGGGCCGCGGCGATCGCCTGGTTGGCGCCCTTGCCGCCGGGGATCGTGCGGAACGCGCGTCCCGTCACGGTCTCGCCGAGCTGCGGCGCCTTCTCGGCGTACGCGACGAGGTCCATGTTCATGCTGCCGAGTACGGCGATGTGGGTCATGAGCGGGTCGCCTCCAGGTGGGTGAGGTGGGCGAGGGTGTCGAAGCCGGTGCCGTCGAAGCCGCCGACGGAGGTGGCGAGCCGGTTCTTGAGCGGGACCGTCCAGCGGTCGGGGAGCGCGTCGGGGTCACGGGCGAGCAGCCCGGCGACGGATCCCGCCGTCGCGCCGTTCGAGTCGGTGTCCCAGCCGCCGCTCACCGCGCGGCAGACGGAGCCGGTGAAGTCGCCGTCGGCGTGGGTGAGGGCGGCGACGGTCAGGGCGGTGTTGGGAATGGCGTGCACCCAGTGGTGGGTGGGGGAGTAGGCGGCGTGGAGTGCGTCGACGACGGTGTCGAAGTCGGCGTGCTGCTGCGCGAGCCGGATCGCGTGGTCGACGGCGCGGGCGAGGCGGGAGTGGGGCGGGATCACGGACCGGCCGGTGCGCAGGCAGGCGTGGACGTCGTGGCTGCCGGTGGCTGCGGTGGCGATGACGGCCGCGGTGAACATCGCCGCGTAGACGCCGTTGGCCGTGTGGGTGAGGGTGGCGTCGCGGTGGGCCTGTTCGGCGGCCGCGGCCGGGTCGCCGGGGTTGGTCCAGCCGTGCGCGTCGGCGCGGATGAGGGCGCCGATCCACTCGCGGAAGGGGTTGCGGTGGCGGGCGGTGTGCGGGGGTTCGACGCCGGTGAGGAGGTTGCGGTAGGCGACGCGCTCGGCGGTGAAGGTGCGGCCGGCGGGGAGCTCGTCGAGCCAGAGGGCGGCGACGTCGGCGGTGGTGAAGTTCCTGGTGTGGCGTTGGAGCAGGAGGAGGTTGAGGAGGGGGTAGTTGAGGTCGTCGTCCTCGGGCATGCCGTCGATGTTCTCGGCGAGGGAGGTGGGGGCCGAGCGGCGGTTCCAGGGGTGGGCGGAGAGGAGTTCGGCGGGGACGCCGTGGGCCGTGAAGTAGTGGTTCAGGGGCCAGTTGCCGGTGGCGCGGGCGAGTTCGCGGATGGCGTGCAGGGGAAGCTTCTCGACGGGTTTCCCGAGCAGACAGCCGACGGCTCGGCCGAGCCAGGCGGCGTGGTAGGCGCGGGCGGGCGGGGGCTGGGGGCGGGGACGCTCACCGGCGCCGGCCCGGCGCCGCCCGTGCCCACCCGTGCCGCCCCCGCGGCCCGGCCGCCCGCGGCTGGATGAGAGTGGCGGCTGGGCAGCGCCTCGGCAGGGGCGCGGGGAACTGCGTGGCCGGCCTCCGCGCACCCGCAGTCGCACGACGGTCCGCACCGTGCTCCCCGTGGCGCTGACGGCCATTCGGGACACAGCGCCCTGATCGCGGCCAGATCCGTCGGCTCGTTCAACCGACTCGGCAGGTCGGCGAGTTCGTCGAGGAGATCCTCCGCCAGCTGGCGCACATACCGGGACGCCCGGTCCGGCGACGCGCCTGCCCGGTCCGGCGCCTCCGCGCCCCCCGCCGCCCGCCAGCGCGCGGCGATCGCCGACGGCTCCCGCCCGTCCTGCCGGGCCTGGCACAGCTCGTGGCCCAGCAGGTCCTCCGGCTGGACCCAGGTCAGTCGGAGCAACTCGGACCTCCGAGGCGGGCGAAGGACTCCTCGTGGGTGCGGCGGCGTTCGACGTCGCGGGCGAAGACCTCCCGGGCCACTCCGGCCAGGACCCGGGGTGGTTCCCAGAGGTCGAGGCGGCTGGCCTCGGCGACCCGCTTCGACCAGTCCTCCGGGACCGGCGAGCCCAGCGCCCCGGTGATCGCGCCCGCCATCGTCGCGATGGAGTCGCAGTCCCGGCCGTAGTTGACGGAACCGAGGACCGCGTGCCGGTAGTCGCCGCCGGCCACCAGCAACATGCCCAGCGCGACCGGGAGTTCCTCGATGGCGTGCAGGCGGGAGGGGCGGCGGGCGCCGAGGGAGGGGGACCGGTAGTCGGGGCCCACCGTGTCGTAGGGGGCGATCGCCTCGCGGAGCGGAACCAGCGCCGACTCGAAGTCGGAGTGGTGTGCCGCCGTTTCACAGACGCGTTCGATCGCCTCTCGGGTGCCGTCCTTCGCCACGGACAGGCAGGCGCCGACCACGGAGTCCGGTGTCGCGCCCGGCGCGGTCGCCGCCGCCACCGCCGCCGCGAAGACGCCCGCCGCCTCCCTGCCGTACGACGACTGGTGGGCGCCCGCGACGTCCAGGGCCTCGGCGTAGGCCGCCTGCGGGTGCGCCGCGTTGACCAGGCCGACGGGGGCCATGTACATCGTCGCACCGCAGTTGACGATGTTGCCGACGCCGGCCTCGCGGGGGTCGACGTGGCCGTAGTGGAGGCGGGCCGCGAGCCATTTCTCCGCGAGGAAGATCCGGTGCAGGGGGATGGTCTCCGTCTCCAGTTCCGGGATCCAGCGGGGGTTGGTCATCAGGTCGGGGACCAGGTGGTCGGCGATCGCGTACGCGTCGAGGTGGTCGCGGACGCGGTCGTACACCCGTACCAGCGCGTGGGTCATCAAGGTGTCGTCGGTGACGTGCCCGTCGCCCTTGTGGTACGGCGCGATGGGGCGGGCGGTGCGCCAGGCGTCGCCGTTCCAGGGGCCGACGATGCCGTGGACGCGGCCGCCGTGGCGTTCGAGGATCTGGTCGGGGGAGTAGCCCTCGACCGGGCCGCCGAGGGCGTCGCCGACGGCGGCCCCGACCAGCGCTCCGGTGATCCGGTCGTCGAGCGAAGCTCCGGCGCTTTGTTCTTCTTTGGGCGTCATGCACCGAATCATCCACCTGGACGGGCCGGTTGTGTGGCTTCCAGGAGTTCGGCGAGTTCCACGAGGTCCGTGCCGGTGAGGCGGGGGAGGGCACAGCCGGAGAGGGTGCGGCAGGCGTCCCGCCAGGACGGCGGAACCGTGTCACCGCCGCCGAGGGCGCCGGTGAGCGCACCGGCCAGGGCGGGGGCGGAGTCGGCGACCCGGGAGAGGCAGGCGGCGGCGGGCACGGCCTCGGCGATCCGGCCGCGCGCGGCGGTGGCGAGGGCGAGGGCGACCGGGACGGTTTCCGCGGCGGCGATGCCGTAGCTGTAGACGTGGTCGACGATTTGGTGTTCGAGGAAGGGGACCAGGGCGAACGCGGAGTCCGCGGTGCCGGCGAGGGTGAGGGCGTGCCGGGCGTTGCGGCCGATCTCGGTGACCTCGGGGAGTTCGGCGAGGGCCGCGGCCACGCAGGTCTCCACCTCGGCGCCGACGAGGGCGAGAGCGAGGGCGGCGGCCATGGCGCGGGCGCCGTGCACCCCGTCGCCGTCCTGGGTGTAGCGGGCGTCGAACTCGGCGAGGTCGGCGGCGCGTTGCGGGTCGCCGGGATGGGCGACGGCGAGGGCGCAGGCGCGGACACAGGCTGCGTCGTCGAAGTAGTGCGGGTTGTCGTGGCCGGTGGCGGGCGGGCGCAGGCCGGCGGCGAGGTTGCCGAGGCCGGCGCGGACGGAGATGCGGGCGCGCAGGGGGAGTACGGCCGACTCGATCTCCGGGGCGCGTTCGGCCGCGGCGGCGACCTCGGAGGCGACGGCGGTCCAGGTGAGGTCGATGGCGGCGCGGGTACGGAGCTCACGGCTGAGGTCGCCGAGGAGGGTGTCGTCACCGGCGCGCAGGACGGCCTCGGCGGCGAAGGCCGCCCACTCGGCGTCGTCGGAGGGGCCGAGGCGGAGGGGCTCGGGAGGCTGGTTGAGGGCGATGGGGACGGGGAGGGTGGTGGTCGCGTTCTGCTCGGCGAAGGTGTCGAGTTCCCGGGTGAGGCGGCGGGTCCACTCGGGCATGCGGGACGCGCGGTGCCGCGCGGAAGGCCAGCCGGCGGCGTCGCCTGCGGCGAGGCCGAGGAGGAGCCCCTCGATACGACGCCGGTTCACCGGAGCCCCTCGCCGCAGCCGGCCCCCAGGGGGCTCCGCCCTCTGGAGCCCCGGGCGCGCGCCCGTCCACCACCGGACTCGGTCGGCAGAGGGCCGGGTGCCGGGGGGTGTGGTTCGGTCGGGAGGAAGGCGGGTGCCGGGGGGTGTGGTTCGGTCGGGAGGAAGGTGGGTGCCGGGGGGTGTGGTTCGGTCGGGAGAAGGGTGGGTGCCGGGGGGTGTGGTTCGGTCGGGAGAAGGGTGGGTGCCGGGGGGTGTGGTTCGGTCGGGAGGAAGGCGGGTGCCGGGGGGTCTGGTTCGGTCGGCAGAAAGGCTGCCTCGGTGGGGCGGGGCTCCGTGGGGATGAGGTCGGCCGGATCGGGATGCGGTCCGGTCGGCAGGAAGGCTGACCTGGTAGGGGGTGGCTCGGTCTGGTCCGGCGCCGCCGGCACCAGCAGTTCCGCCACCTCCAGTACGTGGTGGCCCGCCATCGACGGCAGGCAGCTCCCCCGTACCGGGCCGATCGCCGCCCCCCACTCCGGTGGGATCGCCGCCTCTCCCCGCGTCGCTCCGGCCAGCGCCCCGGCGACCGCGGCCGTGGTGTCCGCGTCGCGCCCCATGTTGACGGCCGTCAGCACCGCGTCGCGGAAGTCGCCGTCCGCCGCGGCGTACGCGCCGAAGGCGAGGGCCACCGCCTCCGGGGCCAGGTCGGTCCACGGGTAGCCGCCGATGACCACCGCGGAGCGGACCGCCCGTTCGCCGCCGTGGGCCACCGAGACGGCCCGGCGCAGGGAGCGGGCCGTCCAGGAGTCGTCCGGGATCACCGCGAGCGCGGCCGCGACCACCGCCGTCGGCGGGGCCCCCGCCATCGCCGCCGCGACCCCCGCCGCCACCGCCTGGCCGCCGTAGATGCCCTCGCCCTCGTGGCTCACCGAGCCGTCGACGGCGACGAGCCGGGCCGCCTCGGCGGGGCGGCCCGCCGCGAAGACGCCGAAGGGTGCCGCCCGCATGGCGAGGCCGTCGCTCCAGGCGTGCCGGTGCTGGGCGGAGATGGGGGCGGCGAGGCCGCGGCGGAGGTTCTCCAGGGTGCCGCGCTCGCTGAAGCCGGCGCCCTTGAAGGGGCCCTCGGCGCGGTCGGCGATCCACTCGTGCCAGGCCGCCTCGACGTGGGCCGGGGTGAGTGCCGAGCCGTGCCGGGCCAGGAGGAGGCCGGAGAAGATCGCGTACTCGGTGTCGTCCGTACCGGCGGGACGGTCGGTCACGTAGCCCGTGATGCGGCCCCAGCGGGCGCGGATCTCGGAGGGCTTCATGTTCTCCGCCGGTGCCCCGAGCGCGTCTCCCACGGCCAGGCCCAGGAGCGCGCCCCGCGCCCGGTCGTGCAGCTCCCGGGCGCGCTCGTCGGGGGCGGGGACCGGCGGGGTGCAGACGATCGATGACATGGGCGGGCCTCTCCGGGAGGGGCTTCGCGCCGGGGCGCGAGCCGTTTGCGGATGTGTCCCACCAACGGCGGTTGACCGCAGCCTGTAGGGCCTCTACATCACCCGGTCGACATCTGTGCAGCCTCTCGCCCGTGTGAGCGGCAAGAGGTAAACCCACAGGTTAGCCGAGCCTTTCCTTGCTGGCGGCGGGGGAATGCGGGGGCGTAACGTCGGTGTTGTCGAAAGATAGAACTTGTCCAAACTTAGCTTTGCCTCAGCTTATGCGGGGCATGCGGCGAGACCCCTGGGGGACCCTTGATGGCCGTCATCGAGACGCAGGCGACTCTGCACGAAGCCCACCGCGACAACCACACCCACCGGGATGTGAACGGGGGCTGGCTGCGGCCCGCCGTCTTCGGTGCCATGGACGGGCTCGTCTCCAACCTCGCCCTGATGACCGGCGTGGCCGGCGGGGCCGTCGGCCACCAGACCATCGTGATCACCGGGCTGGCGGGGCTGGCCGCCGGGGCCTTCTCGATGGCCGCCGGCGAGTACACCTCCGTCGCCTCGCAGCGCGAGCTCGTCGAGGCCGAGCTGGACGTGGAGCGCAGAGAGCTGCGCAGGCACCCGCAGGACGAGGAGGCCGAGCTGGCCGCGCTGTACGAGGCGCGGGGCGTCGAGCCCGGGCTGGCCCGTGAGGTCGCCCGGCAGCTGTCCGCCGACCCGGAGCAGGCGCTGGAGATACACGCCAGGGAAGAGCTCGGCATCGACCCCGGCGACCTGCCCTCGCCGCTGGTCGCCGCCGTCTCCTCCTTCGGGTCGTTCGCGCTGGGCGCGCTGCTGCCCGTGCTGCCGTTCCTGCTCGGCGCGACCGCGCTCTGGCCCGCCCTGCTGCTGGCCCTCGCCGGGCTGTTCGGCTGCGGTGCCGTGGTGGCCAAGGTGACCGCGCGGAGCTGGTGGTTCAGCGGTCTGCGGCAGCTCGCGCTGGGGGGTGCGGCGGCCGGTGTGACGTACGCCCTGGGCACCCTGTTCGGGACGGCCGTAGGATAGGAGAACTGGTAGCTATGCGTTGGGCCGCATAAGTACCCGTTACTCGCTGGTTTCGAATGCTTAACCGCTGGGCATGAGCCGTAAGCGCCGCAGGCAATGACGCCTGCCATGCACCTGTGGGGTGGTGCGACGCTCACCCCCGCTCCGCGGACCGATGGACACGGATCTGTCCGGATCGGTCCCCCACCACCTTGACCGCTTCGGGCGGTACCTCGCCGTAAACCCCTGCGGCGTCCGCATGTTGGAACGGTGTATCCAGTTCCCGAGAACCACTCCATCATGTAACCTGCGTGAAATTTCGCAACAATAACGCAGAGGGCCAGCGTCGTCCCTCGGCACCTGCTATACGCCACTGACGACGACGGGAGAGCCGATGCGTACGCCGCGCCAGCCGTCCCAGCACTCCACGAACAACCGAAACTGGTCGTTCATGGATGCTCGCCCTGCTGCGCAGGGTATGTACGACCCCCGCAACGAGCGCGACGCCTGCGGCGTCGGCTTCGTGGCCACCCTCACCGGCGAGGCGAGCCATGCGCTGGTCGAGCAGGCGCTCACGGTTCTGCGCAACCTGGAGCACCGCGGCGCGACCGGCTCCGAGCCCGACTCCGGCGACGGCGCGGGCCTGCTCTCCCAGGTGCCCGACGCCTTCTTCCGCGCGGTGGCCGGATTCGAGCTGCCGGCGGCCGGTTCGTATGCCGCCGGCATCGCCTTCCTCCCGGAGGACGGCACCCAGGACGCCATCTCGCAGATCGAGACGATCGCAGACGAGGAGGGCCTCACCGTCCTCGGCTGGCGCGAGGTTCCGGTCGCCCCGCAGCTGCTCGGCGCCACCGCCCGCTCCACCATGCCGGTCTTCCGGCAGATCTTCGTGACCGACGGCGCCAGCGAGGGCATCGCGCTGGACCGCAGGGCGTTCGTGCTGCGCAAGCGCGCCGAGCGCGAGGCGGGCGTCTACTTCCCCTCGCTGTCCGCGCGGACCATCGTCTACAAGGGCATGCTGACCACCGGCCAGCTGGAGCCCTTCTTCCCGGACCTGTCCGACCGCCGCTTCGCGTCCGCGATCGCGCTCGTGCACTCCCGGTTCTCCACCAACACCTTCCCGTCGTGGCCGCTCGCCCACCCCTACCGGTTCGTCGCCCACAACGGTGAGATCAACACCGTCAAGGGCAACCGCAACTGGATGCGGGCCCGCGAGTCGCAGCTGGTCTCCGACCTGTTCGGGCCGCCGGAGAAGCTGGACCGGGTCTTCCCGATCTGTACGCCCGACGCCTCCGACTCGGCCACCTTCGACGAGGTGCTGGAGCTCCTGCACCTGGGCGGGCGTTCGCTGCCGCACTCCGTGCTGATGATGATCCCGGAGGCGTGGGAGAACCACGACTCCATGGACCCGGCCCGCCGCGCCTTCTACGGCTACCACTCCACGATGATGGAGCCCTGGGACGGCCCCGCCTGCGTCACCTTCACCGACGGCTCCCAGGTCGGCGCCGTTCTCGACCGCAACGGTCTGCGCCCGGGCCGCTACTGGGTCACCGACGACGGCCTGGTCGTCCTCGGCTCCGAGGTCGGCGTCCTCGACATCGACCCCGCCAAGGTCGTCCGCAAGGGCCGGCTGCAGCCCGGCCGGATGTTCCTCGTCGACACCGTCGAGCACCGCATCATCGAGGACGACGAGATCAAGGCGGGCCTCGCCGCCGCGCAGCCGTACGCGGAGTGGCTGGAGGCCGGCGAGATCGAGCTGTGCGACCTGCCCGAGCGCGAGCACATCGTCCACACCCACGCCTCGGTCACCCGCCGCCAGCAGACCTTCGGCTACACCGAGGAAGAGCTCCGCGTCATCCTCGCGCCGATGGCCAAGGCCGGCGCCGAGCCGATCGGCTCCATGGGCACCGACTCGCCCATCGCCGCGCTGAGCGAGCGCCCGCGCCTGCTCTTCGACTACTTCACCCAGCTCTTCGCGCAGGTCACCAACCCGCCGCTGGACGCGATCCGGGAGGAGCTGGTGACGAGCCTGCGCTCGTCCCTCGGCCCCTCGGGCAACCTGCTCGACCCGACCGCCGCGTCCTGCCGCTCGGTCGTGCTGCCCTTCCCGGTGATCGACAACGACGAGCTGGCCAAGCTCATCCACATCAACGCCGACGGCGACATGCCCGGCTTCAAGGCCGCGACCCTGTCCGGCCTGTACCGGGTCTCCGGCGGCGGCGACTCGCTCGCCGCGCGCATCGAGGAGATCTGCGCCGAGGCCGACGCGGCCATCGAGAACGGCGCCCGGCTGATCGTCCTGTCGGACCGGCACTCGGACGCCGAGCACGCGCCGATCCCGTCTCTGCTGCTCACCTCGGCCGTCCACCACCACCTCATCCGCACCAAGCAGCGCACCCACGTGGGCCTGCTCGTCGAGGCCGGTGACGTCCGCGAGGTCCACCACGTCGCCCTCCTGATCGGCTTCGGCGCCGCGGCCGTCAACCCGTACCTGGCCATGGAGTCCGTCGAGGACCTGACCCGCGCGGGCACCTTCCTGCCGGGCATGGAGGCCGAGCAGGCCATCCGCAACCTGATCTACGCCCTCGGCAAGGGCGTCCTGAAGGTCATGTCCAAGATGGGCATCTCCACGGTCGCCTCCTACCGCGGCGCCCAGGTCTTCGAGGCCGTCGGTCTCGAAGAGGGCTTCGTCGAGAAGTACTTCAGCGGCACCGCCTCCAAGATCGGCGGCGTCGGCATCGACGTCATCGCCAAGGAGGTCGCCGCCCGCCACGCCAAGGCCTACCCGGCCTCCGGCATCGCGCCGGCCCACCGCGCCCTGGACATAGGGGGCGAGTACCAGTGGCGCCGCGAGGGCGAGCCGCACCTGTTCGACCCGGAGACGGTCTTCCGCCTCCAGCACTCGACCCGCGCGAACCGCTACGACATCTTCAAGAAGTACACGGACCGCGTGAACGAGCAGTCCGAGCGGCTGATGACGCTCCGCGGCCTGTTCGGCTTCAAGAGCGACCGTCCGTCGATCTCCGTCGACGAGGTCGAGCCGGTCTCCGAGATCGTCAAGCGCTTCTCCACCGGCGCCATGTCCTACGGCTCCATCTCGCGCGAGGCCCACGAGACCCTCGCCATCGCGATGAACCAGCTGGGCGGCAAGTCCAACACCGGTGAGGGCGGCGAGGACCCGGACCGCCTGTACGACCCGGCGCGGCGCAGCGCCATCAAGCAGGTCGCCTCCGGCCGCTTCGGCGTCACCTCCGAGTACCTGGTCAACGCCGACGACATCCAGATCAAGATGGCCCAGGGCGCCAAGCCCGGCGAGGGCGGTCAGCTGCCCGGCCACAAGGTCTACCCGTGGGTCGCCAAGACCCGGCACTCCACCCCGGGCGTCGGCCTGATCTCCCCGCCGCCGCACCACGACATCTACTCCATCGAGGACCTGGCCCAGCTGATCCACGACCTCAAGAACGCGAACCCGCAGGCGCGGATTCACGTCAAGCTGGTCTCCGAGGTCGGTGTCGGCACGGTCGCGGCCGGTGTGTCCAAGGCGCACGCGGACGTCGTGCTCATCTCCGGCCACGACGGCGGTACGGGTGCGTCCCCTCTCACGAGCCTGAAGCACGCGGGCGGCCCCTGGGAGCTCGGTCTCGCCGAGACCCAGCAGACCCTGCTGCTCAACGGCCTGCGGGACCGCATCGTCGTGCAGACCGACGGCCAGCTGAAGACCGGCCGTGACGTGGTCATCGCCGCGCTGCTCGGCGCCGAGGAGTTCGGTTTCGCAACCGCGCCGCTCGTCGTCTCCGGCTGCATCATGATGCGCGTCTGCCACCTCGACACCTGCCCGGTCGGCGTCGCCACCCAGAACCCGGTGCTGCGCGACCGCTTCTCCGGCAAGGCCGAGTACGTGGTGAACTTCTTCAGGTTCATCGCCGAGGAGGTCCGCGAGATCCTCGCCGAGCTCGGCTTCCGCTCCATCGAGGAGGCCGTCGGCCACGCCGAGGCGCTCGACGTCACCCGTGCCGTCAACCACTGGAAGGCGCAGGGCCTGGACCTGTCCCCGCTCTTCCACGTGCCCGAGCTGCCCGAGGGCGCGGCCCTGCACCGGACCGTCGCGCAGGACCACGGCCTGGAGAAGGCCCTGGACAACGAGCTGATCAAGCTGGCCTCGGACGCCCTGGCCGCGTCCAGCGCCACCGACGCCCAGCCGGTGCGCGCCCAGATCAAGGTCCGCAACATCAACCGCACGGTCGGCACCATGCTCGGCCACGAGGTGACGAAGAAGTTCGGCGGTGCGGGCCTGCCCGACGACACCATCGACATCACGTTCACCGGCTCGGCCGGCCAGTCCTTCGGCGCCTTCCTGCCGCGCGGTGTCACGCTCCGCCTGGAGGGCGACGCCAACGACTACGTCGGCAAGGGACTCTCGGGCGGCCGCGTCATCGTCCGTCCGGACCGGGCGGCCGACCACCTCGCCGAGTTCTCCACCATCGCGGGCAACACCATCGCCTACGGTGCTACCGGCGGCGAGCTGTTCCTGCGCGGCCGCACCGGCGAGCGGTTCTGCGTCCGCAACTCCGGTGCGCTGGTGGTCGCGGAGGGCGTGGGCGACCACGGCTGCGAGTACATGACCGGCGGCCACGCGGTGGTCCTCGGCGAGACGGGCCGCAACTTCGCGGCCGGCATGTCGGGCGGTGTCGCCTACGTGATCGACCTGAACCGCGACAACGTCAACGCCGGCAACGTCGACGCGATCGAGGCCCTGGACGACGCGGACGAGCGGTGGCTGCACGACGTGGTGCGCCGCCACGCCGAGGACACCGGCTCGACGGTCGCCGACAAGCTGCTCGCCGACTGGGACACGGCCGTGCAGCGGTTCAGCAAGATCATCCCCAGCACGTACAAGGCAGTGCTCGCCGCCAAGGACGCCGCCGAGCGAGCCGGTCTCTCCGAGACCGAGACCCACGAGAAGATGATGGAGGCGGCGATCAATGGCTGACCCGAAGGGCTTCCTGAACCACGGCCGTGAGGTCGCCAAGACCCGTCCCGTCACCGAGCGCGTCAAGGACTGGAACGAGGTCTACGTCCCGGGTTCGCTGCTGCCGATCATCAGCAAGCAGGCCAGCCGGTGCATGGACTGCGGCATCCCGTTCTGCCACAACGGCTGTCCGCTCGGGAACCTGATCCCCGAGTGGAACGACTTCGCCTACCGCGAGGACTGGACCGCCGCGTCCGAGCGCCTGCACGCCACGAACAACTTCCCGGAGTTCACGGGCCGCCTGTGCCCGGCCCCCTGCGAGTCGGCGTGCGTGCTCGGCATCAACCAGCCGGCCGTCACCATCAAGAACGTCGAGGTCTCCATCATCGACCAGGCGTGGGAGGCCGGGACCGTCGCCCCGCAGGCCCCCGAGCGCCTGTCCGGCAAGACCGTCGCCGTCATCGGATCGGGCCCCGCGGGCCTGGCCGCCGCCCAGCAGCTGACCCGGGCCGGCCACACCGTCGCCGTCTACGAGCGCGCCGACCGCATCGGCGGCCTGCTCCGCTACGGCATCCCCGAGTTCAAGATGGAGAAGCGGCACATCAACCGCCGTATCGAGCAGATGCGCGCGGAGGGCACCCGCTTCCGTACCGGCATCGAGATCGGCCGCGACCTCAAGGCGACCGACCTGAAGAAGCGGTACGACGCGGTCGTCATCGCCGCCGGTGCCACGACCGCCCGTGACCTCCCGGTTCCCGGCCGCGAGCTCAAGGGCGTGTACCAGGCGATGGAGTACCTCCCCCTGGCCAACAAGGTCCAGGAGGGCGACTACGTGGTCTCGCCCATCTCGGCCGAGGGCAAGCACGTGGTCGTGATCGGCGGCGGCGACACCGGCGCGGACTGCGTGGGCACCGCCCACCGCCAGGGCGCGGCCTCCGTCACCCAGCTGGAGATCATGCCCCGGCCGGGCGAGGACCGGGCGCCGCACCAGCCGTGGCCGACCTTCCCGATGCTCTACAAGGTCACCTCGGCGCACGAGGAGGGCGGTGAGCGGGTCTACTCCGTCTCCACCACCCACTTCGAGGGCGACGAGGACGGCAACGTCCAGTGGCTGCACCTCACAGAGGTGGAGTTCGTCGACGGCAAGCTGACCCCGAAGCCGGGCACCGAGCGGAAGATCCCGGCCCAGCTGGTCACCCTGGCCATGGGCTTCACCGGCACCGACCGGGTGAACGGTGTGGTCGAGCAGTTCGGTCTCGAACTCGACGAGCGCGGCAACGTCGCCCGCGACGCCGACTTCCAGACCAACGTGCCGGGCGTCTTCGTCGCCGGTGACGCCGGCCGTGGCCAGTCCCTGATCGTCTGGGCCATCGCCGAGGGCCGCTCGGCCGCCAAGGGCGTCGACCGCTTCCTCACCGGCGCCAGCGACCTCCCGGCCCCGATCCGCCCGACGGACCGCTCGCTGATGGTCTGAGCCACACCTCAACAGACGTCCCGTACAAAGGCGTACGGAACACTGACGGCGCCTGCCCCACAGTCCCCGACCGGACGATGGGCAGGCGCCGCCGCCTTTCCGCGATCAAGTAACCTCGGCCTCCTGAACCAGGGGCGAGGGGGAACAGGACATGGCCGCGATCAGTGTCAGCAAGGTGGAGCGGACCGCGCCCGCGCTGGTCGGCTCGTACAGGTCGGCCGGGGTCTCCCTCGCCAAGCACGGCCTCGACGGACTGCGGGCCGCCGTCTACCTGGTCGTCGACTACTCCGGCTCGATGAAGCCCTACTACGCGGACGGCAGTGTGCAGGCACTCGCGGACCGGGTCCTCGGCCTCTCCGCGCACCTGGACGACGACGGCGTCGTTCCCGTCGTCTTCTTCTCCACCGACATCGACGCGGTCACCGACATCAGGCTCGCCGACCACACGGGCCGGATCGAGAAGATCGCGGCCGGGCTCGGTCACATGGGCAAGACCAGCTACCACCTGGCCATGGACGCCGTGATCGACCACTACCTGGACAGCGGGTCCACGGAGCCCGCCCTGGTCGTCTTCCAGACCGACGGCGGCCCGATCAACAAGCTCGCCGCGGAACGCTACCTGTGCAAGGCGGCCAGGCTGCCGCTGTTCTGGCAGTTCGTCGGCTTCGGCGACCCGCACAGCAGACAGTTCGACTTCCTGCGCAAGCTCGACGAACTGGCGGTGCCGGGGAAGCGGGCGGTGGACAACGCGGGCTTCTTCCACGCCGGTTCGGACCCGCGGAAGGTGCCGGACGACGAGCTGTACGACCGTCTCGTCGGCGAGTTCCCGCAGTGGCTGGCGGCGGCGCGGGCGGCGGGCATCGTCGGGGCGGGCGTCGGGGCGGGCTGAGTTTACGTCGCCCCGTTGGCTGTAGCGCTCCGGCGTGCCACCCTGAGGGGTGATCCGGCGGGGAGGCGACGCGACGTATGGACGACGCGGCACGAACGGTGAACGGACAGGCACGGGTGGGAAGTTCCGCGGACCGGGCGGAGCCGCCCGGCAAGGGTGAGAAGCTCGCGGACTGGGCGGACGGCCGGCTCGGGATCTACGGCCTGGCCAAGGCGAACATGCGCAAGGTGTTCCCGGACCACTGGTCCTTCATGCTGGGCGAGATCTGCCTCTACAGCTTCCTCATCCTGATCCTCACGGGCATCTACCTCACCCTGTTCTTCGAGCCCAGCGGCGCCGAGGTCGTCTACCACGGCACCTACCAGCCGCTGAACGGCATCATCATGACCAAGGCGTACGAGTCGACGCTGCACATCAGCTTCGACGTGCGCGGCGGCCTGCTGATCCGGCAGATCCACCACTGGGCGGCGCTGGTCTTCGTGGCCGGCATGGTCGTCCACATGATGCGGGTGTTCTTCACCGGCGCCTTCCGCAAGCCGCGCGAGGTCAACTGGCTGTTCGGCTGGCTGCTGCTGTTCCTCGCCATCCTCACCGGCCTGACCGGCTACTCGCTCCCCGACGACCTGCTCTCCGGCACCGGCGTCCGGTTCGCCGACGGCGCGATCCTCTCGATCCCGATCGTCGGCTCGTACATCTCGTTCTTCCTGTTCGGCGGGGAGTTCCCGGGGCACGACATCATCTCGCGGTTCTTCCCGATCCACGTGCTGCTGCTGCCCGGGATCATGCTGGGACTGGTCGTCGCCCACCTGATCCTGGTCTTCTACCACAAGCACACCCAGTACTCGGGGCCCGGACGCGACCAGAAGAGCGTGATCGGCATGCCCTTCCTGCCGGTCTACATGGCCAAGGCGGGCGGCTTCTTCTTCCTCGTCTTCGGAGTCCTCGCGCTCATCGGCGGCATCGCCACCATCAACCCGGTGTGGGCCTTCGGCCCCTACCGCCCCGACCTGGTGACCACGGGCGCCCAGCCCGACTGGTACCTGGGCTTCTCCGAGGGCCTGATCCGCGTGATGCCCGGCTGGGAGATCAACGCCTGGGGCCACACCCTGGAACTGGGCGTCCTCATCCCCTTCTCGCTCTTCCCGCTCTTCCTCCTGGCCATCGGCGTCTACCCGTTCGTCGAGGCGTGGGTCACCGGCGACAAGCGTGAGCACCACATCCTCGACCGCCCGCGCAACGTCCCCGTCCGCACCGCCCTCGGCGTGGCCTGGCTCAGCGAGTACTTCGTGCTGCTGATCGGCGGCGGCAACGACATCGTCGCCACCCATCTGCACCTCTCCATCAACTCGATCACCTGGTTCGTCCGGATCTCCGTCTTCGTCGTCCCCGCCCTGGCCTTCGTCGTCACCAAACGCATCTGCCTGGGCCTGCAGCGCCGGGACCGCGACAAGGTCCTGCACGGCAGGGAGACCGGCCTCATCAAGCTGCTTCCGCACGGCGAGTACATCGAGGTCCACGAACCCCTCAGCCAGGACCGCCTGTTCGTCCTGACCCAGCACGAGCAGAACCCGCCGTACGAGATCGGTCCCCTGGAGGACGGGAACGGTGTACGACGCAAGGTCACGCTCGCCCAGCGGCTACGGGCGAGCATGTCGAAGGGCATGTTCGGCCCGGACACCCACATCCCGAAGCCGACGCGGGAGGAGTACCGGGAACTTTCGAACAAGGAGCACTGAAACGCGCCCCGTCAGGGGCACGGGGAACTGCGCCACCAGCCCCCACCGGCCGGTGGCCTACCGACGACCGAGAACCACCGCCCGACACTCCTCCGGAGCCCCCCAAGCGCCGCGCAGCGCACGTGCCTTGGTCAGCCACAACGACAGGTCGTACTCCGCCGTGTAGCCGATCGCCCCATGCAGCTGCAGCGCGGCCCGCGCCCCGGCGTACGCCGCCGCACAGGCACTGAGCTTCGCAGCGGCCACATCCGACGGAGTCATCGTCACCGCTGCCCCGAACACCAGCGGACGCGCGAACTCCAGCGCGATCTTCACGTCGGCCAGCCGATGCCGGACCGCCTGGAACGACCCGACGGGCACACCGAACTGGTTCCGCCGCTTGACGTACGCCACCGTTCTGTCGAGCAGGGCCAGCCCCACCCCCAGCGCCTGCGCGGCCGTGGCCAGCCGGGCCCAGGTCAGTGCCTCGCCCCACGGCGGCTCCGCATCGAGCAGCTCCCCGACCGGAAACAGCGGGGCGAGCCGTCGGGCGGGGTCCAGGGACCGGCGCACCGCCCCGGCGCCGGAGGACAACAGCAGGCCCTCCGGTGCTGCCGCGAGCCGTACGTCCGCCGCGTCCGCGTCCAGGGCGAACCCGTAACCGTGCTGCTCGAACGCCACCGTCGCCACCGTCCCGCCCGACGCGATCCCCGGCAGGAACCGCTTGGCGAGACCTTCCCCGTCGTCGAGCAGGACCGCCGCCGCCACCGTCTCCGCCAGCGGCCCCGGCACCGCGAACCGCCCCAGCTCGACGAAGGCGACGGCGAGTTCGACGGCCCGGCGCCCCGCCCCGCCGTACTCCTCCGGCACAGCGAGCCCGAACACCCCGGCGTTGCCGACGCGGCCCCACAACGCCCGTCCGCTCGCCTGCTCGCCGCGGCTCCAGTCGCGTATCACCGCCGGTGTGTCCGCGGCCGTGAGCAGCGCCCGTAGGGCGTCGGCGAAGTCCCGCTGCCCGGTGTCGAGGAGGAAGCGCATGTCAGCGGCGTCCCTTCGGCAGGCCGAGCAGCCGCTCGGCGACGATGTCGCGCTGGATCTCGTTGGTGCCCGCGTAGACCGGACCGGCCAGGGAGAAGACATAGCCCTCCGACCAGGGTGTGCCGGCCAGTTCGCCCTCCGCGCCCAGCAGGTCGAGCGCCGTCTCGTGCAGTGCCAGGTCCAGCTCCGACCAGAACACCTTGTTCAGGCTGGACTCGGGGCCGAGCGACTCGCCGTCCAGGAAGCGGGCGGCGGCCGCGTAGGTGAACAGCTGGTACGCGCGGGCGCCGGCGACGGCGGCGGCCACCCGGGCCGCGGCCGACTCCGGTTCGCCCCGCGCCCGCCAGAGGTCCCGCAACCGGTCGGCGGCGGCCAGGAAGCGCCCCGGAGACCGCAGCGTCAGCCCCCGCTCGTTCCCCGCCGCCGACATCGCGATCCGCCAGCCCTGGCCGGGCTCGCCGATCACGTCCTCGTCGGGCACGAACACCTCGTCCAGGAACAGCTCCGCGAACGCCGGCTTCCCGTCGAGACGGCCGATCGGGCGCACGGTCACCCCGGGCGCGCGCAGGTCGAACATCAGGTAGGTGAGCCCCTGATGCGGCTTGGGTGCATGCGGCTCGCTGCGGAAGAGCCCGAACGCGCGGTCGGCGAAGGCCGCCCTCGACGACCACGTCTTCTGGCCGGTGAGCAGCCAGCCGTCGTCCGTGCGCACGGCCCTGGAGGTGAGGGCGGCCAGGTCGGAACCCGCCTCGGGCTCGGACCAGGCCTGCGCCCAGACCACCTCCCCGGTGGCCATCGGCGGCAGCACCCGCGCGCGCTGCTCCTCGGTGCCGTGGTCGAAGAGGGTCGGCGCGAGCAGGCTGATGCCGTTCTGGCCGACCCGGCCCGGCGCGTTCGCCGCCCAGTACTCCTCCTCGAAGACCAGCCATCGCAGCAGCCCCGCGTCCCGGCCGCCGTACTCCTCGGGCCAGGACACCACCGACCAGCGGTCCGCGGCCAGTTCGGCCTCCCAGGCGCGGTGCGCGGCGAAGCCCCCGGCGGTCTCCAGGGAGGGGAGCGGCGGGTCGGGCACGTGCTCCGCCAGCCAGGCGCGGGCCTCGGCGCGGAACTCCTCGTCCGCCGGGCTGTGGGTCAGGTCCACGGTCGCCGTCACCGTCCTTCCCTAACAAGTGTTTGGTAGGTTAGCGTGGAGCCATGACAGGCGTCGAGAGTCCGGAGTACGTGCCCGGGCACGGGCTGCTCGAGGGGCGCAGCGCCGTCGTCACCGCCGCGGCCGGGGCGGGGATCGGCGGGGCGACCGCGCGCCGCTTCCTGGAGGAGGGCGCCCGCGTGCTGATCAGCGACGCGCACCCGCGGCGCCTGAAGGAGTACGCGGCCGAGCTGGCCGGCGAGCACCCGGGCGCCGTGACCGCGGTCCCGTGCGACGTGACCGACGAGGCCCAGGTCCAGGGACTCTTCGACACCGCCGTGCGGGAGCACGGACGGCTGGACATCGTGGTCAACAACGCGGGTCTCGGCGGCACTTCGGCCCTCGCCGACATGACGGACGACCAGTGGACGCGGGTCCTGGACGTCACCCTCAACGGCACCTTCCGGTGCTCGCGCGCCGCCCTGCGGCACTTCCGCGAGAGCGGGCGGGGCGGGGTGATCGTCAACAACTCCTCCGTCGTCGGCTGGCGCGCCCAGGCCGGCCAGGCCCACTACGCCGCCGCCAAGGCCGGCGTGATGGCGCTGACCCGGTGCGCGGCGATCGAGGCCGCCGGATACGGCGTGCGGGTCAACGCGGTGGCGCCGAGCCTCGCCATGCATCCGCACCTGGTGAAGGTGACCTCGGCTGAACTGCTGGAGGAGCTCACCGCCCGCGAGGCCTTCGGGCGGTACGCCGAACCGTGGGAGGTGGCCAACGCGATCGTCTTCCTGGCGTCCGGCTACTCCTCGTACCTCACCGGAGAGGTCGTCTCCGTCAGCAGCCAGCACCCGTAGGACGAGAATGTACCCGTGCCGACCAAGAAGAAGCCCCAGGTGACCGCCGCGCCCGCCCGGCGCCGCGAACTCCTCGCGACCGCCGCCGAGGTCTTCGCCGAGCAGGGCTACAACGCCACCACCGTGCGCAAGATCGCGGACCACGCGGGCATGCTCGCCGGCAGCCTCTACTACCACTTCGACTCCAAGGAGTCGATGCTGGAGGAGATCCTGCGGACCTTTCTCGACGAGCTCTGGGACGGCTACGACACCGTCCTTGGTGCCGAACTCGGTCCCCGCGAGACCCTCGAAGCCCTGGTCACCGAGTCCTTCCGGGAGATCGACCGGCACCGCGCCGCCGTCGCCATCTACCAGAAGGAGAGCAAGCAGCTGGTCGCGCAGGAGCGGTTCGGCTTCCTCGCCGAGTCGCAGCGCAGGTTCGAGAAGGCATGGCTGTCGACGCTGGAGCGCGGGGTCGCCGCACGCGTCTTCCGCGCCGACCTGGACGTCCGCCTCACCTACCGGTTCGTGCGCGACACCGTGTGGGTCGCCGCCTCCTGGTACCGGCCCGGCGGACAGCACAGCCCGGAGGAGATCGCCCGCCAGTACCTGTCGATGGTGCTGGACGGGATCGCCGTCCGTGAGTAGCCCACCCATTCGTTGAAAGCCCCTTTCTGCCGAGGGAGTTGCCGAGATGGCCGAGGCCTACATCGTCGAAGCGGTGCGCACGCCGGTCGGGCGGCGCAAGGGCGGACTGAGCGGGGTGCACCCGGCCGATCTGGGCGCCCGTGTGCTGAGTGCCCTGGTCGCGCGGTCAGGCGTGGACCCGGCCGCCGTCGAGGACGTCGTCTTCGGCTGCCTCGACGCGGTGGGGCCGCAGGCCGGAGACATCGCCCGGACCTGCTGGCTGGCGGCCGGGCTGCCCGAGGAGGTGCCGGGCGTCACCGTCGACCGCCAGTGCGGCTCCTCCCAGCAGGCCGTGCACTTCGCCGCCCAGGCCGTCCTCTCCGGCACCCAGGACCTGGTGGTCGCCGGCGGCGTCCAGAACATGTCCCAGATCCCCATCGCCTTCGCCTCCCGCCAGGCCGCCGAGCCGCTCGGCCTCACCGAGGGCCCCTTCCTCGGCAGCGAGGGCTGGCGGGCCCGGTACGGCAGGCAGCCCGTCAACCAGTTCGCCGGCGCCGAGATGATCGCCGCTAAGTGGGGCATCAGCCGCCGGGACCAGGAGGAGTTCGCCCTGAACTCCCACCGCAGGGCACTGCGCGCCATCGACGAGGGCCGCTTCGAGCGGGAGATCGTGCCCTACGGCCCGGTCGCCGTGGACGAAGGGCCGCGCCGCGACACCTCCCTCGAGAAGATGGCCGCCCTGAAGCCGGTCGTCGACGGCGGCACCATCACCGCCGCCTGCTCCTCCCAGGTCTCCGACGGCGCCGCCGCCCTGCTCCTCGCCTCCGAACGCGCCGTCCGCGAACACGGGTTACGCCCCCGGGCCCGCGTCCACCACCTCTCCGTCCGCGGCGAGGACCCCATCCGGATGCTCTCCGCGCCGATCCCGGCCACCGCCCAGGCCCTGAAGAAGACCGGGCTCACCATCGACGCGATCGACCTCGTCGAGATCAACGAGGCCTTCGCCCCGGTCGTCCTCGCCTGGCTCAAGGAGACCGGCGCCGACCCCGCCAAGGTCAACGTCAACGGCGGCGCGATAGCTCTCGGCCACCCCCTCGGCGCCACCGGAGTCAAGCTGATGACGACCCTCCTGCACGAACTGGAACGCACCGGCGGCCGCTACGGCCTCCAGACCATGTGCGAAGGCGGGGGACAGGCCAACGTGACGATCATCGAGCGGTTGTAGACCCTCACGTGAGGGCCGTGAGCCGGTCCCGGGTCTCCTCCGCCTCCTTCATGATCCGTGCCACCAGCTCCGCGCACGACGGCAGGTCGTCGATCACCCCGGCGACCTGCCCGGACGCCATCACGCCGAGATCCGTACGGCCGTCCACCATCGCCGACCTGAGCAGCATCGGCGTGTTCGCGGCCAGCAGCACCTGACTCCAGGACAGCTGCTTGCCGTGCCGCAGGGCCAGGCCGTCCCGCACCATCTGCCGCCAGGTGAGCCCGGACAGCTTCCGGAACCCCGCCGCCCGCCGTACCGCGCGCAGCAGACTCCGGGCCCGGCCCGAGCTCTCCAGCGCGGCCACCAGATCGGTCCGCAGCATCCGGTGCGGCAGCCCGTCCACCGCTCTGGTCACCGTGACGTCCCTGACCGTCGCCGCCAGATACCGCGCCTTCACCGTGTCCGGCACCGCCGAGTCCGAGGTGAGCAGGAACCGGGTGCCCATCGCGACCCCCGCCGCCCCGTACGCCAGCGCCGCCACCAGCCCCCGGCCGTCGAAGAACCCGCCCGCGGCCACCACCGGTATCCGCACCGCGTCCACCACCTGCGGCAGCAGCACGCTCGTCGCCACCTCGCCGGTGTGCCCGCCGCCCTCGCCGCCCTGCACGATCACCGCGTCCGCGCCCCACGCCGCCACCTTCTCGGCGTGCCGCCGCGCCCCCACGGACGGGATCACCACCACGCCCGCCTCCTTCAGTTCGGCGATCAGCTCGGGGGAGGGGGCGAGCGCGAAGGACGCCACCCGCACACCCCCGTCGATGATCAGCCGGACCCGGTCGCCGGCGTCGGCCGCGTCCGCCCGCAGGTTCACCCCGAACGGGGCGTCCGTACGGCACCGCACCTCGGCGATCGCCGCCCGCAGCTGGTCGAGGGTCATCGTGGCGGAGGCCAGGATGCCGAGGGCCCCCGCGGCGGCCGTCGCCGAGACCAGGCGGGGGCCGGCCACCCAGCCCATCCCGGTCTGCACGATCGGATGCCGGACCCCGGCCAGCCGGGTCAGTGCCGTCTCCATCAGCCGGCGACCTCCTTCGTCCGCGCGCCCGCCGGATCCAGCACCTCACGGATCAGCCGCAGCTCCTCCGCGCTCGGTTCCCGGGTGTACGGCACCTCGTCCGGGACGGCCAGCTCGAAGTCCGTGGCCCGCCGGACCTGGTCGACGCTCACCCCCGGATGCAGCGCGGCCAGCCGCATCGAGTGGTCCGGGGTCTCGAAGTCGAGGACGCCCAGGTCGGTGACGACCCTCGGGATGCGGTGGAAGCGCTCCGTGCCCGGATGCGCGGCGACCCGGTCGTACCCCACCCCGCAGACCATGTCGACCTTCGCCACGAACACCCGCCGGGAGTGCTTCGGGACCCAGTAACTCGTCGGGTTGTTGAGGGTGTTGAGCGGTGCACCGCGTACCCCCAGCAGCTGGCGGCGGGGCCGGGACCAGTCGCCGACGCAGGAGATGTTCTGGTTGCCGTACCGGTCGAGCTGGCTCGCGCCCATCATCACGTGCCGGCGGCCGCCGGAGACCAGCGCGAGATGCTGCCGGTAGGGCAGCCAGCCCTCGGGCGTCCCGTCCGGGCGGACCAGCAGGGCCTCGCCGTCGGTCAGCAGCAGGTCCGGCGCGAAGGTCAGCCGGGCCAGGCGGGCGCCCAGTGAGGGGATCAGGCCCATCGGGCTCGCCAGGATCTCACCGGAGCCGCGCCAGGCCTCGGCGCAGGCGATGACGCAGTACTCGGAGCGCAGCACCTCCGTGTGCGGCGCGTTGGTCGCCCCTGCCGCCCCTGTCACCTCTGTCATCCCTGTCCCTCCTGCCAGTTCCGCACCGCCGACCGGTACGCCTGCTCGTCCCCGGCCAGGAAACGCCCGGAGAACTCCGCCCAGGACGTCGACGCGTACAACCGCTGGAACGCCTCGTCCCGGCCGTAGTCCGGCGCGCAGGACGTGAAGTGCGCGCCGCCCGGCGCCTCCACCACCCCCGTCACGTTCAGCCGCTTGACGAGCAGTGACTGTGGGGCCGCCTCCTTCGTCAGCTCGGCCGTGTCCACGATCCGTTCGCAGGAGACGTAGGCCGCGTCCGCCGCCTCGCAGAACAGGTCGTCGAAGTACGGGTCCGGGCCCAGGTACTGCCCGTTGCCCAGCCGGTCGGCGCGGTTGACGTGGACCAGGGCCGCGTCCAGGCGCAGGGCGGGCATCGCCACGAAGGTCTCCCCGTCGTCGTACGGCGAGGCGACGGTCCGCAGGCCCGGGTTGACCCGCAGGACGTCCGAGCCGATCCCGGCGCGCACCGGCAGGAAGGGCAGCCGGTGGGCGGCCGCGTGCAGGCCCCACATGAACATGCCCTCGTCGACCTCCATGAGCTCGAACGCCCCGCGCTCGCGCGCCGCGCGGTAGTGCGGTTCGAGCGGAACGGAGTCGAGGGTGACGAAGGGCGTCACCAGCTTGCGCACCCGGCCGGCCGCGACCAGCATCCCGACGTCCGGGCCGCCGTACGAGACCAGCGTCAGATCGTCGATGCCGCTCCGGAGCACCGCTCTGACCAGCGACATCGGCTTGCGCCTGGAACCCCAGCCGCCGATGCCGAGGGTCATGCCGCCGGTCAGCCGGGCGACGGCCTCGTCGGCGGTCATCGTCTTGTCAGTCACTGCCCGCACCCTCCTTCCCGAAGGTGTCGCGTATCCGGTCGGCCACCCCGCTGAGGGCGGCCTCGAAGGTGAAGCCCTGTTCGAAGCGGTAGCTGCGCCGCACGTCGACGGGGTCGATGCCGTTGATGGCGGCCTTGGCCAGGCGCAGCAGCCGGCCGTCCTTGGCGGCTATCTCCCGTGCCAGCTCCAGTGCCGCGGAGTCCATTTCCCCGCGCGGTACGACCCGCCAGACCGAGCCGTGCGCGTGCAGCTCGGCCGCGGTCGCCGTGCGCGAGGTGTAGTACAGCGTCCGCATCAGGTGTGGCGGGACCAGGCGGGCCAGGTGGGTGGCCGCGCCCAGCGCGCCCCGGTCCAGCTCCGGCAGCCCGAAGACGGCGTCCTCGCTGGCCACGATCGCGTCCGCGTTGCCCACCAGACCTATCCCGCCGCCCAGGCAGAAGCCGTGCACCGCGGCCACCACCGGGGTCTCGCACTCGTACACCGCCGCGAAGGCCTCCGCGCAGCCCCGGTTGGCGCCGAGCAGCGCCTCGTCCCCGTCCGCCTGTATCTCCTTGATGTCCACGCCCGCGCTGAAGCCCCGGCCCCGCGCCGTCAGCACGACACAACGGGTCCCCGGGTCGCGGCCCGCCGCGCGCACCGCGTCCGCCAGCGCGAACCAGCCCCGCACCGGCAGAGCGTTCACCGGGGGGTGCTCGACCGTGACGAGCGCGATGCCCTTTTCCGGAGACGAGGTGGAGACACCCATGGACGCATCAGCTACCTTCGCACTCAACTGCCTTTCCACCAAACATTTGTTAGGTGTGAGGCTTCGAAGCTAGCAGCCGGTGCGGACGAGCGGGAGGCCCTGTGGATAACTCGCCGAGCGGCAGGACGGTCGTCGTCACCGGCGGTACCAGGGGGGTCGGCGCCGGCATCGCCCGGGCCTTCGCCGAGACCGGCGCCCGCGTCCTGGCCTGCGCCCGTCGGCCACCCGAACAGCCCCTGGACGGCGTCGAGTTCACTCCTCTCGACCTGCGCGACCCGCCCGCCGTGCGCGCCTTCTTCGACGCCTTGCCCCGGCTCGACGTGCTCGTCAACAACGCGGGCGGCACCCCCTACCGGCGGCTCGCCGACGCGGACGCCGAGCGGCACGCCCGGGTGATCGAGCTGAACCTCCTCACCCCGCTCACCGCCTCCCTCGCCGCGTACGAGCACCTCCGGCGGGCCCGCGGAGCGGTGGTGATGATCGGCAGCGTCAGCGGCGGCCGCCCCTCGCCGGGCTCCGCCGCCTACGGCGCGGCCAAGGCGGGGCTGGAGAGCCTGGCCCGGTCCATGGCGGTGGAATGGGCGCCGGAGGTCCGGGTCAACACCCTCGTGGTCGGCATGGTCCGCACCGAACTGGCCGGCCTCCACTACGGCGGCCCGGACGGCCTCGCCGCCGTCTCCCGCACCGTGCCGCTCGGCCGCCTCGCCGCCCCCACCGACGTCGGCGCCGCCGCCGTCTTCCTCGCCTCCGGCGCGGCCGCCTACATCAGCGGGGCGAGCCTGCTCGTGCACGGGGGCGGCGAGCGGCCCGCCTTCCTCGACGCCGCAACTGCCAACAAGCCGTTCGACCAGGAGGACTGAGATGAGCGGAATCTGCGCGGGCCGGGTAGTCGTCGTGACCGGCGCCGGGCGCGGGCTCGGCCGGGCCCACGCGCTCGCCTTCGCCGCCGAGGGTGCCCGGGTCGTCGTCAACGACCTCGGCGTCGGCCTCGACGGCGGGCCGGGGGCGGACAGTCCGGCCGCCGCCGTCGTGGAGGAGATCCGTGCGACGGGCGGCGAGGCGGTGGCCCACGGCGGGGACATCGCGACGGACGCCGGTGCGAAGTCGCTGGTCGAGGCGGCCCTGGACGCGTACGGCCGCCTCGACACCCTCGTCAACAACGCGGGCTTCCTGCGCGACCGCATGCTCGTCAACCTCGGCGAGGACGACTGGGACGCGGTCATGCGGGTGCACCTCAAGGGCCATTTCCTGCCGCTGCGGCACGCGGCCGCGCACTGGCGGGCCGAGGCCAAGGCGGGCCGCACCCCGGTGGCCCGCATCGTCAACACCAGCAGCGGCGCGGGCCTGCTGGGCTCGGTCGGGCAGGGCAACTACAGTGCCGCCAAGGCCGGGATCGTCGGTCTCACCCTGGTAGCGGCGGCCGAACTGGCCCGTTACGGCGTCCAGGTCAACGCCGTCGCCCCGGCCGCCCGCACCCGGATGACCGAGCGCGCGTTCGCCGCGGCCATGGCCGCCCCCGACGCCGGCTTCGACGCCATGGCCCCCGGGAACGTCGCCCCGCTCGTGGTCTGGCTGGGCTCCGCCGCGAGCGCCGGCGTCACCGGGCGGGTGTTCGAGGCGGAGGGCGGCCGGATCACCGTCATGGAGGGCTGGCGGCCCGGTCCGACCGCCGACAAGGGGGCCCGGTGGACCCCGGCGGAGGCGGGGGAGACGGCGCTGAAACTGCTGGCCGAGGCGGAACCGCCGGGGGCGGTGTACGGGGCGTGAGACCGGGGGCGGGGCCTGATCGGTCCGCCGGGGTTGCGCCGATTGCCGAGTGCCGGCAGCCGGCAGCCGAGCACCGGGCACCGGGCACCGGGCGACGATTGCCGACTGCGGCGCCGTCGTGGCCGGTCGCGCAGTTCCCCGCGACCTGTACGGAGCGCTGCCGGACCCGCCTGGGTGGCCTACGTGTCGCACTCCAGCACCGTCCGGCACAGGGAGCACCGGGCCCGGACGCGGCCCCGGACCGGCACCCGGATCCGCTGGTGGCAGGTCGGGCACGGGAACGAGACCCGCAGCCGGCCGCCACTGTCGGGGGTGAAGGCGTAGGAGGCGCCGTGCTGCGAGGGCGGCGCGCCGGGTGCGTGGCGGCGGTCCCGGGCGTAGCGGCGGCGGCCCGCCCACCCGGCCGCGCTGAGCGGTGGCTGTTCCGCGTCCTGGCGGGCCCTCGCCATGCCCTTCTGGTACGCCGTGTAGGCCTGCGGGCTGGTGAACCACACCGACGGGTCCTCGTGGAAGACGAGGGAACGCTTGGCCAGCACGTAGCCGAACTCCTCCGGGGTGAGGTAGCCGAGCTTCTGCGACGCCTCGCCGTGCTCCCGGTAGGCGTCCAGGAGCAGCCAGCCGGCCCCCAGGTAGGTGGTCGCCGTGTCGGTGAGGATCTCGTTCTCCCGGACACCCGGGAAGGACAGGTCCAGGCGGTGCAGGTAGACGTGCATCACCTCGTGGGCGAGGGCCGCGCCGATGTCCCTGCGGTGGGTGCGGAAACGGTCGTTCAGCTCGACGAAGTACTCCGGGCCCGCCGTGAGTTCGACGTTCGCCGCGTGGGTCATGTCCTTGAAGCCGACGATCATGCGGGCGTCAGGCAGGCGGAAGTGCCGGACGATCTCGCGGGCGACGCGCTGCGCGCCGAGGTGGAGGTCGTCGGTGTCGCAGAACGCGACGTCGGCGGGGAGGACGCTGGTGGCGAAGGTCTGGACGGTGTCGTACGAGAGCCGTCGGTACAGCGCCGTGATGGCGGCCCGCACGGTGTCCAGGTGCGGGTAGCCGTGCTCTACCGGGCCGCCGTTCGCCACGTCTCCCACCCCCATGGACGCCGCCGGAGCTGTCCTTTCACAGTATGCGGGGGATGGGGAGGATCGGGGGGCGGAAGGTTGTCCGATGTCCAGGCGGGTGGGGGCCGATCGCGCAGTTTCCCGCGCCCCTAAAGGGGCGCGATGCGTGCCGTCTCCTGGTCAGTCCCCTGGAGTTCCAGAATCCAGATCTCGTTCTCGCCCTCCCGCAGGATCGGGCCGGGGACGTACAGCGACTCCTGTGGGCCCGCCGACCAGTACCGGCCGAGGCCGAAGCCGTTGATCCAGACGAAGCCCCGGGTCCAGCCGGGCAGTTCCAGGCGGGCGTCACCGGCCCCGTGCACCGTCACCGTGCCCCGGTACAGACCCGGCGCGCCCTCCCGCTGGAGCGGGCCGAAGGACACCTCGTCCACGCCCGCCTCGAACGCGTCCAGGTCGAGTCCACGCGCGCGTACCCCGTGCAGGAACTGGCGCTCGTGCAGGAGACCCCCGGTGATGCCCTTCGGCTCGCCGGAACGGGGGCCGTAGTTGACGCGGCCCAGGGACTCCACCCAGAGCTCCACGCGCGCGGGGCCGGCGACCGGCTTCTTGAGCTGGGGTTCCTCCTCGGTGAGGACTCCGGCCCGCTCGCCGTCGACGTACACGACCGCGAGGTCGCGCAGGCCCCGCGCGGTGAGCGGGTACGGCTGCCGCGGGCCCGGCACGTCCACCTCGTAGCGGACCAGACCCCGGGCGATGTCCAGCTCCTCGAAGGTGGGCGGGACGGGGTGGACGCGTTCGGGGGTGCCGAGGGTCTCCAGGACGGCGGTGAGGGGGGCCCAGCCGGTCACCTCCGCGTCCGCCGGGGAGACCAGCACGGCCGGGGCCGGGGGCAGGTCGGGCAACGGGTCGTCGTGGTACGCGGCGAGGACCTCGCGGAAGCGCCAGAACTTCTCCGTGGGTCGGCCGTACTCGTCGATCGGGGCGTCGTAGTCGTACGACGTCACGTCCGCCTCCAGCGGGCCCTCGTGCAGTTCGCCGCCGGGCCGGTTGGCGCCCGCCCAGCCGGCGAAGTTGGTGCCGCCGTGCGCCATGTAGACGTTGACCGACGCCCCGCACTCCAGGATCTCCCGCAGCGCCGCCGCCGCGTCCTCGGCGTCCCGCACGACGTGCTCGCCGCCCCAGTGGTCGAACCAGCCGCACCAGAACTCCATGCACATCAGCGGGCCCTGCGGCTGGTGGCGGCGCAGGGTCGCGAAGGCCTCGCGCGCGTGCGAGCCGAAGTTCACCGTCGCGAGCAGTCCGGGGACCGAGCCGCCGGTGAGCATGTGATCTTCGGGGCCGTCCGAGGTGACCAGCGGCACCGTGACACCCTCGGCCCGCAGCAGGCCGGTGAGGTGGGCCAGGTAGGCGGTGTCGGAGCCGTAGCTGCCGTACTCGTTCTCGACCTGAACCATGATCACCGGGCCGCCGCGGTCCAGCTGCCGGGACACGACCTCGGGCAGCAGACGGCGGAACCAGCGGTCCGTGTGCCGCAGGAAACGCTCGTCACGCGTGCGTGCCGACGCGCCCAGCCCGCCCGTCACCCAGTGCGGCAGCCCGCCGTTCTCCCACTCCGCGCAGATGTAGGGACCCGGCCGCACGATCGCCCACAGACCCGCCGCCCGCGCCGCGTCCAGGAAGCGGCCGAGGGCCTCCACGTCACGGAAGTCGCCGGGGTGCGGCTCGTGCAGGTTCCAGGGGACGTACGTCTCCACGCAGTTCAGCCCCATGGCCCGCAGCAGCGCCAGCCGGTGGCCCCACTGGTCCTCGTGCACCCGGAAGTAGTGCAGCGCGCCGGACAGCAGCCGTACCGGCCGCCCGTCCAGCAGGAAATCCGTTTCGCCCACCGTGAAGTCGCTCATACGCTCACCTTGGCCTGCTGGCGCGCGCCGGGACCATGGACAAAGATCAGCAGCACTTGGACGGAAGAAACGCGCGGAAAATCCGCACGGAAGAGACGCACGGGGAGACGCACGGAAGGGGCGCGCAGTGCCGCAGGGAGCGCCGGTCTTCCGCACCTGGATGCGGTTCTTCACGCCCGGCGCCGTCCACCACCGCCTCGGCCTGGTCTGCCTCGGTGTCGGCCTCCAGTACGGCGCCGTGCCCGCCGTCGGCCCGCGCGTGCTGGACGGGCACGTGGCCGTGGTGATCAGCTCGGGCCGGGGCTGGTACCGGATGCCCGACGGGCGCCGCACCGCCGTCACCGCGCCCGCGCTGGTGTGGCTCACGCCCGGCGTCCCGCACCACTACGGCCCCGATCCGGACAGTGGCTGGGACGAGGCGTTCGTGACCTTCGCCGGACCCGACACCGCGACCTACACGGAACTCGGCTACATCGAGCCCGAGCGGCCCGTGGTCCCGCTCGCGGACGCCACCGGACCCCGGGACGTCATCGCCCGGATCGCCCGTGCCGCCCGCCGCGGCAACCCCCTCCTGGAGGTGGAGACCGGCGCCGCCGTGCACGAGCTCCTGGTCGCCCTGCGGCGCGCGCGTGCCGACCTCGCCCCCGGCGGCGACCCGATGCTGCACGCGCTCGCCCGGGACGCCTGTACCGGGATGACCGTCGCCGACCACGCGGCCCGGCACGGCATGACCCCGGCCGAACTGCGCACCGTCGTCCGCCGGGTCGCGGGGTGCAGCCCCAAGGACTACCTGATCGGCATCCGCCTGGGCCGCGCCCAGGAACTCCTCGCCACCACCGAACTCTCCGTCGCGGCCGTCGCCCGCCGCGTCGGCTACGACGACCCGGCCTACTTCTCCCGCCTGTTCACCCGCCGGGTCGGCACCGCACCGGTGCGCTTCCGCGCCCAGCAGAGCCGGGCCGTGCCCGACGACTGGAACGAGGACCTCCAGGAGGACGGCGAACCAGGTCCGCCGGTGGCCGAACCCGCCGACGGCCCCTAGGGATCACCCCGCCGCCCCCTTTAGGGTTGACGCCCATGACCACCAGCAACACCGGTACCGGTGACGTCGACCCCGCCGTCCGCGAGGAACTCGGCCGGCTGCGCGACAGCATCGACAACATCGACGCGGCCGTCGTCCACATGCTCGCCGAGCGCTTCAAGGCCACCCAGCAGGTCGGCCACCTCAAGGCGGTGCACCGGCTGCCCCCGGCCGACCCGGCCCGCGAGGGCCGCCAGATCGCCCGGCTGCGCGCCCTCGCCGAGAACGCCAAGCTCGACCCCGCCTTCGCCGAGAAGTTCCTGAACTTCATCATCGCCGAGGTGATCAGGCACCACGAGTCCATCGCCGAGGACACCGTGAACGGCGGGGAGACCGACGGGCACTGATCCGGGGAACCCGGCGCACGCCTCGACGAGCGTCCGGCACGGCAGGGCGACCCCCGTGCGGTGACGAGCACGGCAGGGCGACCTCCGTGCGGTGACGAGCACCGCAGGGCGACCCCCGTGCGGTGACGAGGCGCTCGAACAGGTGCTCCGGGCGCAGGGGTGCGCACACCAGCGCCGTTTCGTGCCACTCCGCGCCCCCGGGGCCGGACATATGCCGCGTACCGACCCCGCCCCTGTGCGTTGTCGGTGTCATCAGGCAGCATGGCCCGCATGTCCGTACTGACTCGCGACGAAGCGCAGAGCCGCGCCGAGCTCCTCGACGTCCACCGCTACACGATCGACCTCGACCTGACCACCGGGGACGAGACCTTCGACTCCCGCACCGTGATCCGGTTCACGGCCCGGTCCGACGGCGACACCTTCGTCGAGATGAAGCCCGCCGCCCTGCGCGCCGTTACCCTCGACGGACAGCCCCTCGACCCCGGGACGCTCGACCAGGACCGGCTGCCCCTGAAGGACCTCACCGCCGGGGAGCACGAGCTGCGCGTCGAGGCCACGATGCGCTACTCGCACACCGGCGAGGGCATGCACCGCTTCACGGACCCCGCGGACGACGCGACGTACGTCTACACCCAGCTGTTCATGGACGACGTGCAGCGCGTCTTCGCCGCCTTCGACCAGCCCGACCTGAAGGCCGTCTTCGAGCTGTCGGTGACCGCCCCCGAGGGCTGGACGGTGCTCGCCAACGGCGTCACCGAGCACCTCGGCGAGGGCCGCTGGCGGGCCGCCGCCACCCCGCTGATCTCCACCTACCTGGTCGCCGTCGCCGCCGGCCCCTGGCACTCTGTGCGCACCGAGCACCGCGGACTGCCCTTCGGCATCCACTGCCGCCGCTCCCTGGCCCCGCACCTGGACGCCGACGCCGAGGAGATCCTCGACATCACGCGCGCGTGCTACGACCGCTACCACGAGAAGTTCGAGGAGCCCTACCCCTTCGACTCCTACGACCAGGCGTTCGTCCCCGAGTTCAACGCCGGCGCGATGGAGAACCCGGGCCTGGTCACCTTCCGCGACGAGTTCGTCTACCGCTCCGCCGTCACCGACACCGAGCGGCAGACCCGCGCCATGGTCATCGCCCACGAGATGGCCCACATGTGGTTCGGCGACCTCGTCACCCTCAGGTGGTGGGACGACATCTGGCTGAACGAGTCCTTCGCCGAGTACATGGGCTACCAGACCCTCACCGAGGCCACCCGCTACACGGACACCTGGGTGGACTTCGGCGTGGCCCGCAAGGCCTGGGGCTACGACGCCGACCAGCGCCCCTCCACCCACCCGGTCGCCCCCGAGGCCGTCGACGACACCGCCGCCGCCCTGCTCAACTTCGACGGCATCTCCTACGCCAAGGGCGCCTCCGCGCTGCGCCAGCTGGTCGCCTGGATGGGCGAGAAGGACTTCCTGGCCGGCATCAACATCCACTTCCAGCGGCACCGGTTCGGCAACGCCACCCTCGCCGACTTCGTCGACTCCCTCGCCGCCGCCTCCGAACGCGACGTGCACGCCTGGGCCGACACCTGGCTGCGCACCACCGGCGTCGACACCCTCACCCCGGTCCTGGCCGCCGCGGCCGACGGCACCCGCACCCTCACCGTCGAGCGCGCCGGCAGCCGCCCGCACCGCGTCTGCGTCGGCGTCTACGACCAGGACCTCACCGACGACGGCCGGCTCACCCTGCGCGAGCGCATCGACCTCGACATCCCGCAGACCGCGCCCCAGGTCCTCGGCAAGCGCCCTGCCCTGCTCGTGCTCAACGACGGCGACCTCACCTACGCCAAGGTCCGCTTCGACGCCGATTCCGCGGACACCGCCCTCGCCCACCTGTCGGGCCTGCCCGACCCGCTGACCCGCGCGGTGGTCTGGAACGCCCTGCGGGACGCGGTCCGCGACGGCGAGCTGTCGCCCACCGCCTACCTGGAGACCGCCCGCGTCCACCTCCCGCGCGAGACCGACCTCGCCCTCGTCCAGGGCGTGCTGGCCTTCACCGCGGTCCACGTGGTCGACCGGTACCTCAGGCCCGAGGACCGCCCGGCGGCCCTCGCCACCGTGTCCGCCCTGTGCCGCGACCTCATCCGGCGCACCGAGGACGGCGACAACCCCGGGCTGCGCCTGATCGCCGTACGGCACTTCATCGCCGCCGCCGCCCACCCCGACACCATCGCCGCCTGGCTCGCCGAGGGCACCGTGCCCGGCGGGCCCGAACTCGACCCCGAGCTGCGCTGGCGCATCATGACCCGGCTCGCCGTCCTCGGCGCCGTCGACGAGGCGCGGATCGCCGCCGAACTGGCCCGCGACCCCAGCGCCAGCGGCCAGGAGGGCGCCGCGCGCTGCCGGGCCGCGCTGCCCGACCCGGAGGCCAAGCGCATCGCGTGGGAGGCGATGTTCACCGGCGACGAGCTGTCCAACTACCTGTTCACGGCCACCGCCGAGGGCTTCTGGCACCCCGAGCAGGCCGACCTGGTCCGCGAGTACGTGCCGCGCTACTACCGGGACGCGGTCGCCGTCGCCGCCCGGCGCGGCCCCCGCATCGCCACCGTCACCGGCCGGCAGGCCTTCCCCGCGCACGCCGTCGACGCCGAGAACCTCGCCCTCGGCCGGGCCTGCCTGGCCGACGGCGAGCCGGTGACGGCCCTGCGCCGTCGCCTGGTCGACGAACTGGACGACCTGGAAAGGGCGTTGCGGGTCCGCGAGGCATAGGGCGGCGCACCCGCGACGACCCGGGCACGGCCGGTCCGACATCACGATGCGCGGACCGGCCGCCGCTCCTAGGCTCGGTGCCGGAGAAGCACCAGAGCCCCAGGGAGAAACCCGTGATCGTAGTCACCGGTGCCACCGGCAACGTCGGCCGCGCCCTCGTCGCACGTCTCGTCGCCGGCGGACAGCCCGTGCGGGCGCTCACCCGGGCCCCGGAGACGGCCGGCCTGCCCGACAAGGCCGAGGTGGTGCGATTCCGTCCGGACGACCCGGCCCCGCTGCTCGCGGGGGCGACCAAACTCTTCCTGTACGTCCAGGGGGCCGGCGGGCGGCTGCCCGAACTCCTGGACGCGGCCCGCGCGGCCGGGGTGCGCCAGGTCGTCCTGCTCTCCTCCGGGATCATCAAGGAGGGCGCCGACGAGACCCACCCCATCCACGTCATGCACGCCACCGCCGAACGCCGGATCCGCGACAGCGGGCTCCCCTGGACGTTCCTGCGCCCCAACGCGTTCGCCACCAACGCCCTGCGGTGGGCGCCCCAGATCCGCGCCGGGAACACCGTGCACGGCGTCTTCGCCGGCATGCTCACCGCGCCCATCCACGAGGACGACATCGCCGCGGTCGCCGAACGCGCCCTCCTCGACGACGGCCACGAGGGCGCCGCCCACCGTCTCACCGGCCCCGCCGCCACCACCAACGCCGACCAGATCGCCGCGATCGGGCGGGCGGTGGGCCGCGAGCTGTCCTTCGTCGAGGTGCCGCCGGAGGAGGCCGCCCCGCTGTTCCCGGGGACCCCGCCGGCGATGCTCCAGGGCCTGCTGAAGACCTTCGGGGCCACCGTGGGCGTGCCACCGGAGATCACCGGCACGGTCGAGGAGATCACCGGCAGCCCGGCACGGACCTTCGGGCAGTGGGCCGCCGACCACGCGGCCGACTTCCGCCCGTGACGTCCTCGCTTCCCCCGGCCGGCCCCGTCAGCCCGCGGACAGCCGCAGCTCCGCCCGGCGCACCCCGCCCTCCCGCGGCCCCGCCCGCCGGTTCCCCACCTCGGCCGTCCGGGACGTCTCCGCACCCAGCGTGAAACCCAGGCGCTCCAGGAAGCACTCCCCGGGGCGCCAGCCCGGCGGCACCGACGCCGTCACCAGGGACACCCCGTCGGCATGCGCGAGCAGCGACTCGGCCAGTGCCCGTCCCAGCCCCCGGCCCCGCGCCCAGGGCGCCAGCAGGAACAGCCCCACCGCGACCGCGCCGGGCGCCGGATGGTCCCGTACCGCGTCCACCAGGCCCGAGACGACCCCGTCCCGCTCCAGCACCAGCAGCACCTTGCAGGCGGGGTCGGCGCCCTCGGGCAGCCCGTAGAACAGGCTCTGCACGTCCCCCGGCCCCGACGGCAGTCCGGTCGCCGCCACGAACCAGTCCTCGCAGGCCTCGAAGAGTTCCAGCAGCGGTGCCTCGTCCGCGGGCCGCGGTTCCCGCACCAGCACGCGCTCGCCGGGCACGTCGATCCTCCACGCGTCAACCACGCGACCGACGTTAGCGCCGGTCAGCCGCGGTCTCAACGCCCTTTCACCGCCTGCTCCGACGCGCCCCGGGCGCACCGCCCCCGGACCGCCCCGACAGGTTTTCCCCGCACGGCAGTACCCACTTTCGGGTTTCGATCGTTGAGCTTTGGGGGCGCGCAGACCCAATCCCGTACAAGCTGGAACTCCCCCCGGGGACAACCCCTTTGGACCCCCCCTTTCGGCCGCGCCCCGAGGAGATCCCATGAGCACGCCGCCCCTCGCATCCGGACCCCAGGGCCCCGACGCCCTGCGGCCTCTGCTGGACACCGTGCTCGACGCGCTGCGCGCGGGCGGCCGGGCGCGCGGCGGGCCGCTGCCCGCGGGCGGACCCGAGGCGGTGGCCGAGCGGGTCGCGGACGCCGTCGGGGACGTCCTCCCGGACGACGGCGACCCTGACGCCCTGCGCACCCTGGTGACCGCCCTCGCCGAAGGCGCCGCCGACCCCGCCGACCCGCTGTGCGCGGCGCATCTGCACTGCCCGCCGCTGGCCGTCGCCACCGCCGCCGACCTTGCCGCGAGCGCCCTCAACCCGTCCCTGGACTCCTGGGACCAGGCCCCGGCCGCCGCCGCCCTGGAAGCCCTCGTCACCCGCACCCTCGCGCACACCATCGGCCTCTCCGACGCGGTGGTCACCACCGGCGGCACCGAGTCCAACCAGCTGGCGCTGCTGCTGGCCCGGGAAGCCCTCGGGAGCGGCCTGCGGCTGGTCCACGGGGCCAACGCCCACCACTCGCTGCCCCGCGCCGCCTGGCTGCTCGGCCTGCCCGAACCCGTCGTGGTCCCCGCGCCGAACGGCACCCTCGACCCGGCCGCCCTGCACGCCGCCCTCACCCACCTGCCCCGGCCGCTGCTGGTCACCGCCACCGCGGGCACCACCGACGCCGGGCTCATCGACCCGCTCCCGGAGATCGCCGGGCTCTGCGCCGCCCACGGCGCCCGGCTGCACGTCGACGCCGCCTACGGGGGCGGCCTCGCCTTCAGCGACCGGCACCGGGACAAGCTCGCCGGCCTGGAGCGCGCCCACAGCGTCACCCTCGACCTGCACAAACTCGGCTGGCAGCCGGTCGCCGCCGGCCTGCTGGCCGTCGCCCGGCCGGGTGAGCTCGGCGTCCTCCACCACCACGCCGACTACCTCAACGCCGACGACGACACCGAGGCCGGCTACCCCGACCTGCTCGGCCGCTCCCTGCGCACCAGCCGGCGGCCCGACGTCCTCAAGATCGCGGTCACCCTCAAGACCCTGGGCCGCACCGGACTCGGCGCGCTGGTCGACCAGGTGTGCGCCCGCGCGCGGGAGTTCGCCGCCCTGGTCCGCGAGCACCCCGCCTTCGAACTGTACGACCGGCCGAACATCAGCACGGTGCTGTTCCGCCCCACCGGAGCCACCGACGACGACGTCGCCGACGTACGGCGCAGGCTGCTGCACGAGGGCCGGGCGGTACTCGGCCGGGCCCGGCTCGACGGCCGGCTCTGGCTCAAGGCCACCCTCCTCAACCCCCACACCCGGCCGGACGAACTGGCCCTCCTCCTGAAACTCGTGGAAGGAACCACGCCCCAATGAGCTCGACGCCCAACCCCCCACGCCACGAGCCCGAAGCACCCCGCGACCTGGTCGGCGTCGGCATCGGGCCGTTCAACCTCTCCCTCGCCGCGCTCGCCCACCCGCTCGCCGAACTCGACGCCGTCTTCTACGAGCAGCGTCCGGGCTTCGACTGGCACGCCGGGCTGCTGATCGACGGAGCCACCATCCAGGTCCCCTTCCTCGCCGACCTGGTGACCCTCGCCGACCCCGCGAACCCCTGGTCGTTCCTCAACTACCTCAAGGCCCGCGACCGGCTCTTCCCCTTCTACTTCGCCGAGCGCTTCCACATCCAACGCGCCGAGTACGACGCCTACTGCCGCTGGGTCGCCGAGAGCCTGCCCGGACTCTGCTTCTCCCACCAGGTCGACTCCGTCCGCTGGAACTCCGAACGCGACCTGTTCGAGGTCGACTTCACCCGGCTCGACGCCGAGGGCGAGGCCGAGTCGCTCGGCCGCACGTACACGAGGAACGTGGTGCTCGGGGTCGGGACCGTCCCGTACGTGCCCGATCCGCTCAGGCCCCTCGTGGAGTCCCCGGGTGTCCCGGTCATCCACGCGGCCGACTACCTCGACCACCGCGAGGCCTTCCTCGCCGCCGAGCACGTCACCGTCGTGGGCTCCGGACAGTCCGGCGCCGAGGTCTTCCTCGACCTGTTGCGCAACCGGCCCGCCGGCCGCGAGAAGCTGCACTGGATCGGGCGCAGCGAGGCGTTCGCGCCGATGGAGTACTCCAAGCTCGGCCTGGAGCACTTCACCCCCGACTACACCCGCTACTTCCACGCCCTCACGGAATCCGTCCGGGACCGGGTCGCCGCCGCCCAGTGGCAGCTGCACAAGGGCATCGACTCCGACACCATCGCCGCCATCCACGACGAGCTGTACCGCCGTACGCTGCACGGCGGTTGGCCCGAGGCCGTGCTGACCCCCGGTGTCCAGGTCCGCACCGCCGGACGCGTCGCCACCACCAAGGTCGAGCTCCACCTCGAACACGTCCAGCAGGGCAGCCGCTCCCGGCTCACCACCGACGCCGTCGTCCTGGCCACCGGCTACCGCGAACGCCCCCTCGGCCGCCTGCTCGCCGGACTCGACCCCTACCTGCGCCGGGACAACGGCGAACGCCCGCGCGTGGACGAGCGGTTCCGGCTCGTCCTCGACCCGTCGGTGACCGGCACGGCGTACATCCAGAACGCCGAACTCCACACCCACGGCGTCGGCGCCCCGGACCTGGGCCTGGCCGCCTGGCGCAGCGCCACCATCCTCAACACCCTGACCGGCAAGGACCCCTACGCGCTGCCCGCGCGCACGGCCTTCACCAGCTTCGGCCTGGAGCGGCCGGAGGAGCGGGTCCCGGCACAGCAGCAGCCGAGGCAGCTCACCCCGCTGGTCGACTGAGCGCGGGGCGCCGGTCCCGGGCCGGCGCCCGCCCTGCTCCCTCAGAACACCGGCGTGCCGTCGCGGGTCAGCCTCCAGTCCGCCGACGCGAAGTCCTTCGGGTCCAGGACGCCCTTGGCGGTCACCCACTCGGCGATCCGGGTGCGGATCTCCGTCGACTCCGACCACACCTCCTTGGCCGAGGCGACGTACGGGAACGCGCCGCCGCCGTTGGCGCGGTAGTTGTTCACGGCGAGCACGAACTGCCGGGTGTCGTCGAGGGCGGCGCCCTCGTGGGTCAGGTTCCTGATCCGGGACCCGGCCGGCTGCGCGATGTCGATCTCGTACCGCAGACCCGAGACGTAGTCGTAGTTGTAGTCAGGACGGCCGTTCGCGTTCGTCAGCTTCTCCACGTCGACCGTCGCGTCCGCCGCCGTCCGCACGAAGTACTCCGCCGAGTACTCCAGGTACGCCCGGAGCTGTGCGCCCGTCATCACCTTGGCGACCAGTGTGTTGTCGTAGACGTAGAGGCTCGACAGGTCCCGGACGGTCACGTCGCCGGCCGGGATCTCGGAGGTCCGCGAGAACGGCGAGGCCTGCGCGAGCACCGGCAGCGACGCATACTCCGTGCCTGTCAGGGCCGCCTTGACCACGTCCTCCTGGACCTTGGTGATCAGGTCGATGATCGGGGCGTCCCGGTACCGGGCCTCGACGGTGGTGAGGGTCTCCGTCGCGGTGCCGACGACCTGGTTGACGTACGCCACGACCTTGGCGTGCTCGTCCGTCAGGAGCCGGGTGATCCTCGGGTCGTCGGCGACCGCGCCGGAGTTCAGCAGCGAGGCCGCGACCGACTCCACCTCCCACCCGCCCCCGGTGAACACCAGCTCGATGTCGAAGAGGGAGAGGCGCTCGGCGTAGCACAGCGGTTCGGAGAGGACGACGGTCCTGCCCGTGGCCTCGTTGACGACCCTCAGCTCGGGGATCTCCACGTGCGCGTGGCCGACCAGGATCGCGTCGATGCCCGGCACCTGCCGGGCCACGTTCGCCGCCGCGTTCTCCACGTACGGCACCTGGTCGCCGTAGGAGGAGGTGCCCGAGGAACCGGAGTGCGCCGAGACCACGACGACGTCCGCGCCCATCGCCTTCAGTTTCGGCACCCATGTCGCGGCCTGCTCCTCCAGGCCGGGGAAGGCGAGCCTGCCCTGGACGTAGGCCTTGTCCCAGATCGCGATGCCCGGGTTGGTCAGACCGAGGACGGCGACCTTGACCGGCGGGGCGCCGGGGACGTGGAACTTCTTGATGAGGTACGGCGGGAAGGCGGGCCGCAGGGTCTTCGCGTCGACCGCGTTGGCGCCGAGCAGCGGGAAGTCCAGCTGCTCCTCGAACCTGCGGAGCGTCTCGATGCCGTAGTTGAACTCGTGGTTGCCGAGCGCCGCCGCGTCGTACCCGATCGCGTTCATGGCCTGCGCCATCGGATGCACCGGGCCGCCCTTGGCGGTGATCGGCTCGACCTTGGCGTAGTAGTACGTCAGCGGGGTGCCCTGGATGGTGTCACCGGCGTCCAGGAGCAGGGTGTTGCGGCGCCCCTTCGCCTTGCGCACCTGCTCGACCAGTGTCGAGATGCGCGCCAGGCCCATCGCGTTGCCGGCCGTGTCGGAGTACTCCGCGTCCTTGAAGTAGTCCCAGTTGAAGACGTGTCCGTGCAGGTCGGTGGTGCCCATGACGGTGAGCGAGTACCGCCGCCGGGCCGGCCGTACCGACGCCTGGGCCGGGGCCGCCGCCGCGCCGGCGACCGCCAGGCCCGCTCCGGTCGCGGCGGACTTCTCCAGGAACTTCCGACGGTTCAAGGGCATCTTTTGATCTCCTCGCGATTCGGTCAACGACGCGCGTAGATTCTGTCCTGCGCATGACCGTCGGCAACAGGCCTGGGAGGTTTCGATCCGGTGACCCGAGTGCGCCGTATTCAACAAGTGCGAGATGCTCATAGGAGCGGGACGCCGCACATTCAACACTTGTCAATAGGCCTTCACGCAAAGGTTGTTGGGTCGTCATGTACGACCAATTCTCTACCCGCCGGTAAGGCCTAGGCTCGAAGCATGCGCCGAGCAAAGATCGTTTGTACTCTGGGGCCCGCCACCGACTCGTACGACCAGATCAAGGCCCTGGTCGAGGCCGGCATGGACGTCGCCCGATTCAACCTCAGCCACGGCGGCTACGCCGAGCACGAGGAGCGCTACCAGCGTGTCCGCAAGGCCTCCGACGAGACCGGGCGCAGCGTCGGGATGCTCGCCGACCTTCAAGGCCCGAAGATCCGGCTCGGCCGCTTCACCGAAGGCCCGGTACTCCTCGAACGCGGTGACACCTTCGTCATCACGGTGGAGGAGGGCGCCGAGGGCGACCGGCACCAGTGCGGGACGACGTACACGGGTCTGGCCGGTGACGTCACCCCCGGCGAGCGCGTCCTCGTCGACGACGGCAAGGTCTGCCTGGAGGTCACCCGCGTCGACGGCCCCCGCGTGCACACCACGGTGGTCGAGGGCGGCATGGTCTCCGACCACAAGGGCCTCAACCTCCCGGGCGTTGCCGTCTCCGTGCCCGCCCTGTCCGAGAAGGACGAGGCCGACCTGCGGTGGGCGCTGCGCACCGGCTTCGACGTGATCGCCCTGTCCTTCGTCCGCAGCGGCCGGGACATCGAGGACGTCCACCGCATCATGGACGAGGAGGGCCGCCGCCTTCCCGTGATCGCCAAGGTCGAGAAGCCGCAGGCCGTCGAGAACATCGACTCCATCGTGGCCGCCTTCGACGGCATCATGGTCGCCCGCGGCGACCTGGGCGTGGAGATGCCACTGGAGCAGGTGCCGATCGTCCAGAAGCGCGCCGTCAAGCTGGCCAAGCGCAACGCCAAGCCGGTCATCGTCGCCACCCAGATGCTCGACTCGATGATCGAGAACTCGCGCCCGACCCGCGCCGAGGCCTCCGACGTCGCCAACGCGGTCATCGACGGCACCGACGCGGTGATGCTCTCCGGCGAGACCAGTGTCGGCAAGTACCCGGTCGAGACCGTCCGCACCATGGCGAAGATCGTCGAGGCGGCCGAGGAGGACATCCTCGCCAAGGGCCTGCCGCCGCTGACCGAGAGCAACAAGCCCCGCACCCAGGGCGGCGCGGTCGCCCGGGCCGCCGCCGAGATGGGCGACTTCCTGGGCGCGAAGTTCCTGGTCGCGTTCACCCAGTCGGGAGACACCGTCCGCCGGCTCTCCCGCTACCGCTCGCCGATCCCGCTGCTCGCCTTCACCCCGGAACCGGCCACCCGCTCCCAGCTCAACCTCACCTGGGGCGTCGAGACCTTCCTCGGCCCGCACGTCGACTCGACGGACAAGATGGTCGACCAGGTCGACGAGCTGCTGCTGAAGTACGGGCGCTGCCGGAAGGGCGACGTCGTGGTCATCACGGCGGGCTCCCCGCCCGGCGTCTCCGGCTCCACCAACATGGTCCGGGTGCACCACATCGGCGAGGACGACAGCCCCAAGTGATGTGCGAAGGGCCCCTCCGGCCGGCCGGAGGGGCCCTTCGCAACGCAATTACGTGACCTTGGAATCCAAGTAAAAGTGCCCCGGGTCGGACTCGAACCGACACTGTACGGGTTTTGAATCCGTTGCCTGCTGCCAATTGGGCTACCGGGGCTCGAAGAATCAAAGGTGAACCCCGACCCTCCGCGCGTCCACCATACCGTAGCTAGGTAGGCTCTTGTCAGCAGTACCCATGCCCTGAACGAGGAGCCCCCGTGACCGCCGCCGAGTCGCCCCAGCCAGTCGACGCACCCGACGACAAGTCGCACGTGCCTCCGCTGACGACCCGTGTCGTCATCGCCGAGGACGAGGCCCTGATCCGGCTCGACCTGAAAGAGATGCTGGAGGAGGAGGGGTACACGGTCGTCGGCGAGGCCGGTGACGGCGAACAGGCCGTCGAGCTGGCCCGCGAGCACCGCCCCGACCTCGTCATCCTCGACGTCAAGATGCCCAAGCTGGACGGCATCTCGGCGGCCGAGAAGATCGCCGAGGAGTCCATCGCCCCGGTCCTGATGCTCACCGCGTTCTCGCAGCGCGACCTCGTCGAGCGCGCCCGCGACGCCGGCGCGATGGCGTACCTGGTCAAGCCGTTCAGCAAGAGCGATGTCGTCCCGGCGATCGAGATGGCCGTCTCCCGCTTCAACGAGCTGCGCCAGCTGGAGCAGGAGGTCGCCGACCTCACCCAGCGCCTGGAGACCCGCAAGCTCGTCGACCGCGCGAAGTCGGTCCTCCAGACCGAGTACGGCCTGACCGAGCCGGCCGCGTTCCGCTGGATCCAGAAGACGTCGATGGACCGCCGCATGTCGATGCAGCAGGTCGCCGAGGCGGTCATCGCGGACAGCGAGGAGAAGAAGTCCGGCAAGGGCTGACGCCGGTCGTGCGTACGTAGGCCCGCGCCCCGGAGAAAGGGGCGCGGGCCTGCGTCTTCTCGGAGGTGCGGGGAACCGCGCGACCGGCCCCGCACCCGCAGCCGACCGACTGCCTAGTCCTCGCCCAGGTAGGCCTTGCGAACCGACTCGTCGTGCAGCAGATCCTGCCCGCTGCCCGACAGCACGATGTTCCCGACCTCCATCACGTGTCCCTGGTCGGCCAGCGACAACGCCGCCTGCGCGTTCTGCTCGACCAGCAGGATCGTCGTTCCCTGCGACTTCAGCTCCAGGATCGTCGCCATGATCTTCTGCATCATGATCGGCGAAAGACCCATCGACGGCTCGTCCAGCATCAGCAGCTTCGGCTGGGACATGAGCGCCCGCCCCATCGCCAGCATCTGCTGCTCGCCGCCCGAGAGGGTGCCCGCGGCCTGCTTGCGCCGCTCGCCCAGGATCGGGAAGAGGTCGTAGGCCCGCTGGATGTCCTTCTCGATGCCCGCCTTGTCCTTCCGGAGGAACGCACCGAGCTGCAGGTTCTCCGTGATGGTCAGGCGGGGGAAGATGTGCCGCCCCTCGGGGGAGTGGGCGAGCCCGAGCGCGACGATCTTGTGCGCCGGGACGCCGGTGAGCGGCTTGCCGTCGAACAGGATCTTGCCCGAGGCCGGCTTGAGCAGCCCCGACAGGGTCCGCAGGGTCGTCGTCTTGCCGGCGCCGTTGGTGCCGATGAGGGTCACGACCTGACCGGCCTCGACGCTGAACGAGATGCCCTTGACGGCCTCGATCTTGCCGTAGGCGACCCTGAGGTCCTCGACCTCCAGCAGTGCGGTCACTGGGCCTCTCCCTTGGTGGTGCTGTCCGCCTCGGTGCTCTCCGCGTCGGCGGCGTCCGCGTCGGCGGCCGGGGCCGCGTCGGCGGTCCGGTCCTCGACGGCGGCCTCCGCGGTCTCGACCTCGGCCGCCTCCGCCGTCCCGGGGTCGCCCTCGAAGGGCTCGCCCAGATAGGCGGCGATGACCCGGTCGTCCGCCTGGACGACGTCGGAGGTGCCCTCGACGAGCTTCTCGCCCTGCACGAGGACGGCGACCCGGTCGCACAGGTTGAAGATGAAGCGCATGTCGTGCTCGATGACGAGGACGGCGATGCCCTTGTCCCGGATGGCGAAGACCAGTTCCTCGGTGGCCCGGGTCTCCTGCGGGTTCATGCCGGCCGTCGGCTCGTCGAGCAGCAGCAGGCCCGGCTCGCTGGCCAGCGCCCGCGCGATCTCCAGCTTGCGCTGCTCGCCGTAGGGCAGGTTGCGCGCGAGGTGGTCGCGCTTGGCGGCCAGGCCGATGAACTCCAGGAGCTCCATGGCCTTCGCCTCGGAGTCCTTCTCGGCCTTGCGGAAGCCGGGGCCGCGCAGCAGCGCCGACCACAGGCCCTCCTTGGTCCGCGTGTGGCGGCCGACGAGGACGTTCTCCAGGACGGTCATGTTGGCGAAGAGCCGGATGTTCTGGAACGTCCGGGCGATGCCCGCCTGCGTCACCAGGTGCGGCTTGGGCGGCAGCACCTTGCCCTGGTAGGAGACCGTGCCCTCGGTGGGCACGTACAGGCCGGTGAGGCAGTTGAAGAAGGTGGTCTTGCCGGCGCCGTTCGGGCCGATCAGGCCGACGATCTCGCCGCTGTTCACCGTGAAGTCCACGGACCGGACGGCGGTCAGGCCACCGAAGCGCATCGTGACGTCACGGGCTTCGAGTACAGGTGTCGTCATGGTCCTTACGCCCCTGCCTTGGTGACGGCCGGATCGTCGCTCAGCGTCGCCTGGGCCGGTACGTCGAGCTGGCCGGTCTCGTGGAACTCCAGCTGGCGGCGGCGGTTGGCGATGATGCCCTCCGGCCGGAACCGCATCAGCAGGATCAGCGCGACGCCGAAGGCGAACAGCTCGTAGTTCTGCAGGAACTGGAGCTTCTCCGGGACCAGGTAGAGCACGCTCGCGCCGAGCAGCGGGCCGCTGACGGTGCCCATGCCGCCGAGGACGACGGCGGCCAGCAGGAAGGCCGAGTTGGGCGGGGCGGCGCCGGCGAACTGGTACGGCTGCGGGTTCACGCTGTAGTTGACGTGCGCCATCACGGTGCCGGCGAGGCCCGCGAGGGAGGCGCCGAGGGCGAAGGCGATCAGCTTGACGCGGAAGCCGTTGATGCCCATGGCGGTGGCGGCGGTCTCGTCCTCGCGGATGGCGATCCAGGAGCGGCCGATACGGGAGTCGGCGGCGCGGGTGAAGACGAGCACGACGATCGCCGTGACGATGAGCATCAGGAACAGGTAGTTGGCGAACCTGCCCAGGGTGTGCCCGAGGACGTCGTGCGACTCGCCGAGGTTGAACCCGAAGATGTTCAGGTCCGGGATCTGGGTGATGCCGTTGGGGCCGCGGGTGATGTTGGGTCCGGAGGTGCCGTCGAGGTTGTTGACGGTGATCCGGAAGATCTCACCGAAGCCGAGCGTGACGATCGCCAGGTAGTCGCCGCGCAGTCGCAGCGTCGGCGCGCCGATCAGCACACCGAAGACCAGCGAGGCGGCCATGCCGGTGAGGGCGGCGGCCCAGAACGGGAAGTGCACACCGGAGAACCGGGAGTACTCCGAGCCGGAGACCAGGGCGGCCGCGTAGGCGCCGACGCCGAGGAACGCGACGTAACCGAGGTCGAGCAGACCGGTCAGGCCGACCACGATGTTCAGGCCCAGGGCGACGGTGGCGAAGATCAGGATGTTCACGCCGACGTTGGCGTTGTGATCGTCGTTCTGGGTGAACGGGAAGGCCACGGCGGCGACGAAGGCGAGCGCCGAGGCGAATCCCTTGTGGTGCGCCGCGGTGGTCGCGAAGCGGTCGACGAGGCCGGTGTGCATCAGACCCCAGGCGGCGAAGACGAGCAGCAGGAGGTAACCGATGAAGGTCTCGCTGGCGTCGTTGTCGATGCCGATGCCGTAGGAGAAGGTCAGCAGGCCGAGCGCGACGCCGACCGTGAGGACGAGGCGCTCGACGAGCGGCGACGCCTTGCCGGGAGCGGGCAGCTGAGGCTTGGTCAGGTAGCCGCGGAAGCCGCTGCCGGGGGCCGGGTGGGGCAGGGCGAGGGCGCCGACGACGGGCAGCGCGGAGGCGGCCATGGCCACGTAGGCGCCCGGGTCGAGGTTGACCAGGCCGCCGAGGTCCACGGCGATGGCGATGCCGGTGAACCAGCAGACGGCGAAGGCCGACAGCGCTGTCAGGAAGACCGGGGAGGTGGCGCCCGCGGGGTTCAGCCAGCGCAGCCACTTGACGTCCCAGAGCGTCAGCCCGAACAGCAGGGTGAGGACACCGCCCACGAGGGCGAGGATCTGCAGGCCGGCCGGGTAGCCGTAGACCGTCAGGTCGCCGGGGAAGTCGGACGTCCAGGTCCAGCTCATGAAGGTGCTGGCGACGGTGCCCACGGCACCGACGACGACGAGCAGCCGGGCGGCGGCCAGCGGCAGCGGGACGGGCCCGCGCTCGGCCGTGGCCGGGGAGTTGGTGGTGTCGGTCATGGTGCTCACGCCCTGTCCGCGACGCGTTCGCCGAGCAGACCCTGTGGTCTGAAGAGGAGGACGAGGATCAGCAGGACGAAGGCCCACACCGAGGCCCAGCCGCCACCGCCGAGCTGCTGCATGCCGGGGATGTTGGCGATGTAGGCGGTGGCCATGGCCTCGGCGATGCCGAGGACGAGGCCGCCGAGCATGGCACCGTAGATGTTGCCGATGCCGCCGAGGACGGCCGCGGTGAACGCCTTCAGACCGGCGATGAAGCCCATGTCGTAGGAGACGGAGCCGTACTTGAGGCCGTACGACACACCGGCGACGGCCGCGAAGAAGCCGCCGATCGCGAAGGCGACGACGATGATGCGGTTGGTGTCGATGCCCATCAGCTGGGCGGTGTCCGGGTCCTGGGCGGTGGCCTGCATGGCGCGGCCGGTGCGGGAGAGCCGGACGAACAGGGCGAGGATCGCCATGCACAGCGGGGCGGCGATGATCAGGAAGATGTCACCGCTCTGCACGGTCACGGAGCCGATGTGCAGTGGCCCGAACGGCAGTTGGGGGAAGACCCGGGCGGTCTTGGCGTCGCCGTCGACGTGGTACCAGTTGAAGACCGCCTGCTGGAGCGCGAGCGACAGGCCGATCGCGGTGATCAGCGGGGCGAGGCGTGGTGCGCCGCGCAGTGGCCGGTAGGCGAAGCGTTCGGCGCCGACGGCGATGAGGACGGCGACCAGGGCGCCGCCGATGAGCATCGCCGGCAGGGCTACCCACATGGATATGCCGTCCGGCAGGAGAAGGTAGACCGTGAGGGCGCCGAAGCCTCCGGTCATGAAGATCTCGCCATGGGCGAAGTTGATGAGCTGGACGATGCCGTACACCATCGTGTAGCCGATGGCGATCAGACCGTACATCGAGCCGAGGAACAGCCCGTTGGCCAGCTGCTGCGGCAGGGTGTTCACCGCATGGCCTCCATGTGGTGGGGAGAGTCAGGGGGGCGTAGAGGGCGGGCCGCGCGGTGACGGTTGGTCTGTGCCGCGCGGCCCTGGTGGTGCGATGTGGTGGTGTGGCCGGTTACTTCGGCGTGGCCACACCGCTCTGGACGGACTTCCACGCACCGCTGACGACCTTGTAGACGGTCAGCTGCTTGTTCGTGGTGTCGCCGTACTGGTCGAACGAGATCTTGCCCGAGATGCCCTCGAAGGAGGTGTTCTGGACGGCGCTGACGATCTGGGAGCGGGCGTCGTCCGGGATCTTGCCGTCCTTCACGACGCTGCCGACGGCCTTGATGATCGCGGTGGTGGCGTCGTAGGAGTACGAGCCGTAGGTGCCGTAGTCACCGGGGTACTTCTTGGCCTTGTAGGTGGCCACGAAGTCCTTGGCGGCGGGCAGGGTGTCGACCGGGACACCGATCGAGGTCACCAGGTCGCCCTCGGAGGCCTTGCCGGCGGTCTGGATGTAGGTCGGGGTGAACATGCCGTCGCCGCCGAACAGCGGGATGTTGGCGCCCGCGGCCTTCAGCTGCTTGGTCAGCACCTCGGACTCGTCGTACTGGCCGCCGTAGTAGAGGATGTCGGCGCCCGAGCTCTTGATCTTCGTGACCAGGGTGGAGAAGTCGCGGTCACCGGTGTTGACGTGGTCGGTGCCGATGACCTTGCCGCCCTGCTTGGCGAACTGCTCCGAGAAGATCTTCGACAGACCCGCACCGTAGGTCTGCTTGTCGTCGACGACGAACGCCTTCTTCTTCTTGGCGACGTTGAAGGCGTAGTCCGCCGCGTAGGCGCCCTGGAGGGCGTCGGTGGTCGCGGTGCGGAAGTACGTCTTGAACGGGCGGGACGGGCTGGTCTGCCAGTTCTTGCCCATGGTCAGCTCGGGGTTGGTGTTGGACGGCGAGATCTCCACCAGGTTGGCGGTGGCGAAGACCTGCTGCATCTGCGTGGCCACACCGGAGTTGAGCGGGCCGACGACGCCGAGCACCGTCTTGTCCGAGACGAGCTGGGTGGCGTTCTGCTGGCCGGTGGCCGGGATCGCCTTGTCGTCCAGCGGCTTGATCTTGAAGGTGACGCCCGGGACGGTCTTGTTCTTGTTGGCGTCGTCGACGGCGATCTGGGCGCCGTACTGGATGCCGAGACCCGTGGCGGAGTTCTGGCCGGTCAGCGGGGCGTCGACGCCGATCGTGACCGTCACGTTGCCGCTGTCGCCGCTCTTGCTGTTGTCGCCGCGGGAGCCGCAGGCCGTGAGGGTCAGGGCTCCGGTGGTCAGCACGGAGGTAAGAATCACCAGAGAACGCTGTCGCACAATCGATCCTTTCCGCGGGCATGCGCCCCCTCGCAGGGAACGACGGATGCCGCGCCGGTACCGAACTCCCTATGGAGCGGTGACTGGCCGTGACTCTAAGCGCGGGTGAGGAACGTGGAGGAGTGCTTGTCGAAGGCTGTGACGCTCTTGTTATGACACGAGGTAATGCAGAGCGGTACATCGTGGGGGGAAAGCAGGAATTGAGCCCGATTCGCCCCGTCCGCATTCTGAGAACCTGCAGGACCCGGCATGATCCGTTCAGGCGTCTCGACGGTTTTGGCCATGACATCAGGCCGTTGCTGTGGGCGACTTTCGAGGCAGGCGGGAGACGTGGCGGACGCTGGGAACTGGGGTGAAACGGCGAATGCAGATTACACGCGTATTACGTAGAGTTACTCCGAGGAAAGAAAGTCAAGCCTTCGGAACTTTTTCGCATTTCCCGGCGGGGTGCGCGGCGCCGGCCACCCCGGCGTTCTCTTACCGGGCGCTGACCTCGGCGCGTGGCGCCGAGGCCCTCCGCCCGCCGGCTGCCACTCAGGCGCCGGTGCCCTGCTGGAGATGGACCTCGTCGCCCGGGCGCACGTCACGCAGCAGACAGGTCAGGCGTGCGCTGCACACCCGCCGCCCCTCCTCGTCACTGATCACGATCTCGTACGTCGCCGTCGAACGCCCCCGGTGCACAGGCGTGGCCACGCCTGTGACGAGGCCGGAGCGGGCGCCGCGGTGGTGCGTGCAGTTCAGGTCGACGCCGACCGCGATCTTCGAACTGCCGCCGTGCAGCATCGAACCGACCGAGCCCAGGGTCTCCGCCAGCACCGCGCTGGCACCGCCGTGCAGCAGCCCGTACGGCTGGGTGTTGCCCTCCACCGGCATGGTGCCGACGACCCGTTCCGCCGAGGCCTCCACGATCTGCACGCCCATCCGGTTGCCGAGGTGGCCCGCCGAGAACAGAGCCCCCAGGTCAATGCCGAGCGAGGCGTACTCGTCGATGACCTCCTGCGGGAACTTCACGTGCTGCTGCTCGCCCATGGGCCGGCTCCGTTCGTCGTGCGGCTGTCTCTCTCGGCTGAGCAAACGCTCAGTCGGCCGCCGATTCTTCCAGACGCCCTGAGCGGGCGCTCAGACGGCGGCTCTCGGGTGCGGCACACCGGCCTCCAGACGGATCACCACGGACTTGCTGGCCGGGGTGTTGCTGATGTCCGCCGTCGAGTCGAGCGGCACCAGCACGTTGGTCTCCGGGTAGTACGCGGCCGCGCAGCCCCGGGAGGTCGGGTAGTACACCACCCGAAAGCCCGGAGCTCGGCGCTCCACACCGTCCTTCCACTCGCCGACCAGGTCCACGTACGACCCGTCGGAGACGCCCAGCAGCCGCGCGTCCTCCGGGTTCACCAGGACCACCCGGCGGCCGTTCCTGATGCCCCGGTAGCGGTCGTCCAGGCCGTAGATCGTGGTGTTGTACTGGTCGTGCGAGCGCAGCGTCTGCAACAGCAGCCGCCCCTCGGGCAGTTCGGGATACTCGACCGGCGCCGCCGTGAAGTTCGCCTTGCCGGTGGCCGTCGGGAAGCGCCGTTCGTCCCGCGGGGCGTGCGGGAGCGCGAAGCCGCCCGGGTGCGCCACGCGCGCGTTGAAGTCGTCGAAGCCGGGGATCACGCGCGCGATACGGTCCCGGACCGTCGCGTAGTCCTTCTCGAACTCCTCCCACGGCGTACGGCTGTTCTCGCCGAGCACCCGGCGGGCCAGCCGGCACACGATGGCCGGCTCCGACAGCAGGTGCGGGCTCGCGGGCTCCAGGCGGCCGCGCGAGGTGTGCACCATGCCCATGGAGTCCTCGACGGTGACGAACTGCTCGCCGCTGCCCTGGAGATCGCGTTCGGTCCGGCCGAGCGTCGGCAGGATCAGCGCCCGCGCGCCCGTGACGACGTGCGAGCGGTTGAGCTTCGTCGACACGTGCACGGTCAGCCGGGCTTGGCGCACCGCCGCCTCGGTGACCTCCGTGTCGGGCGTCGCGGAGACGAAGTTGCCGCCCATCGCGAAGAAGACCTTCGCCTCGCCGTCGCGCAGCGCGCGGATGGCCCGGACGACGTCGAAGCCGTGCTCGCGCGGCGGCGCGAAGCCGAACTCCTTCTCCAGGGCGTCCAGGAAGGCCGGAGCCGGCCGCTCGAAGATGCCCATCGTGCGGTCGCCCTGCACGTTCGAATGACCGCGGACCGGGCACACGCCCGCGCCCGGCCGGCCGATGTTGCCGCGCAGCAGAAGGAAGTTGACGACCTCCCGGATCGTCGGCACCGAGTGCTTGTGCTGGGTGAGCCCCATGGCCCAGCAGACGATGGTGCGCTCCGAGGCGAGCACCATGGCGAGGGTCTTCTCGATCTCCTCGCGGGTGAGTCCGGTCGCGGTGAGCGTCTCGTGCCAGTCGGCGGCGCGGGCCGCGGTCGCGAACTCCTCGTATCCATGGGTGTGTTCGCGCACGAACTCCTCGTCGACCGCGCCCTCGGTCTCCAGCACGAGCTTGTTGAGGAGCCGGAACAGGGCCTGGTCGCCGCCGATGCGGATCTGCAGGAACAGGTCGGTGAGGGCGGCGCCCTTGACCATGCCCCGCGGGGTCTGCGGGTTCTTGAACCGCTCCAGACCGGCCTCCGGGAGCGGGTTGACGCTGATGATCTTCGCGCCGTTGGCCTTGGCCTTCTCCAGCGCGGAGAGCATCCGGGGGTGGTTGGTGCCCGGGTTCTGCCCCGCGACGATGATCAGGTCGGCCTTGTACAGGTCCTCGAGGCTGACGCTGCCCTTGCCGATGCCGATGGTCTCGCTCAGCGCCGAGCCCGAGGACTCGTGGCACATGTTGGAGCAGTCCGGCAGGTTGTTGGTGCCCAGCTCGCGGGCGAACAGCTGGTACAGGAACGCGGCCTCGTTGCTGGTCCGGCCCGAGGTGTAGAAGACCGCCTCGTCGGGCGAGGAGAGGGCCGCGATCTCCTCGCCGATGATGTCGAAGGCGCGCTCCCAGTCGACCGGCACGTAGTGCTCGGCGCCCTCGGCGAGATACATGGGGTGGGTGAGCCGCCCCTGCTGGCCGAGCCAGTAACCGCTGCGGTGGTGCAGGTCGGCGACCGAGTGCGCGGCGAAGAACTCGGGGGTCACCCGGCGCAGGGTGGCCTCCTCGGCCACCGCCTTGGCGCCGTTCTCGCAGAACTCGGCCGTGTGCCGGTGGTCGGGCTCCGGCCAGGCGCAGCCGGGGCAGTCGAAGCCGTCCTTCTGGTTCACCCGCAGCAGCGTCAGCGCGGTGCGCTTCACACCCATCTGTTGCTGGGCGATGCGCAGCGTGTGGCCGATCGCGGGCAGCCCCGCGGCCGCGTGCTTCGGCTCCGCGACCTCCGGCGCGTCCTGAACCGGGTCCTCCTTGGGCGGCTTCGTCGCCATCGCACGCTCTCCCTCTACGCCGGCACCACTGCCCTGTGCACCCGATAGTCGCACGCGCCGGCGACGACGATCGAGTACGGGCTGCCCGGCGGAGGCGGAACCAATGCCTGACAGAGCCGCGCTCTCCCGGCACCCCGTCCGGTCCCGCCGTCCCCGCGGCCGACCTGCGGCCGCCGGTCCGCCTCTCCCCGCCCTCTCCCCGCTTCGAAGCCGCCGCCGGGTTTCTCCGCCGCCGCGGCGATCAGCCACGACGGCGCTGTCCGGCAGTGCCGAGCTCACCGCACTCCCGGCCGTCGGCCCTCACTGTCAGTGCGGCGTGGCAGGATCGGGGGCGTGGCAGAGACAGCAGCGAAGCAGACCGACAAGACCCCCGGCGGCCCCCGTCCCCGGCTGATGCTCATGGACGGGCACTCGCTGGCGTACCGCGCGTTCTTCGCGCTGCCCGCGGAGAACTTCACGACCGCGACGGGCCAGCCGACGAACGCGATCTACGGCTTCGCGTCGATGCTGGCCAACACCCTGCGTGACGAGGCGCCCACGCACTTCGCGGTGGCGTTCGACGTCTCGCGCAAGACCTGGCGCTCCGAGGAGTTCACCGAGTACAAGGCGAACCGCTCCAAGACCCCGGACGAGTTCAAGGGCCAGGTCGAGCTGATCGGCGAGCTGCTCGACGCCATGCACGCGCAGCGCTTCGCCGTCGAGGGCTTCGAGGCCGACGACATCATCGCCACCCTCGCCACCCAGGCCGAGGCCGCGGGCTTCGAGGTCCTGATCGTCACCGGCGACCGCGACTCCTTCCAGCTGGTCACCGAGCACACCACGGTCCTCTACCCGACCAAGGGCGTCTCCGAGCTGACCCGGTTCACCCCGGAGAAGGTTTTCGAGAAGTACGGCTTGACGCCCGCCCAGTACCCGGACTTCGCCGCTCTGCGCGGCGACCCGTCCGACAACCTCCCCGGCATCCCCGGCGTCGGCGAGAAGACCGCCGCGAAGTGGATCAACCAGTTCGGTTCCTTCGCCGAGCTGGTGGAGCGTGTCGACGAGGTCAAGGGCAAGGCCGGCCAGAACCTCCGCGACCACCTGGAGTCCGTCAAGCTCAACCGCCGGCTCACCGAGCTGGAGCGCGGCGTGGAGCTGCCGAAGACGGTCGCGGACCTGGAGCGCGCGCCGTACGACCGCAAGAGCGTCGCGATGATCCTGGACACCCTGGAGATCCGCAACCCGTCGCTGCGCGAGCGGCTCTACGCCGTCGACCCCGGCGCCGAGGAGGCCGAGTCCACGCCGGTCGCCGAAGGTGGCGTGGAGGTCGACGGCACCGTGCTCGGCACCGGCGAGCTGGCCGGCTGGCTCGCGGAGCACGGTACCGGGCCGCTGGGCGTCGCCACCGTCGACACCTGGGCGCTCGGCACCGGCTCGGTCGCCGAGGTCGCCCTGGCCGCGGCCGGGGGAGCGGCGGCCTGGTTCGACCCCGCCGAGCTGGACGAGGCCGACGAGAACGCGTGGGCGGCCTGGCTGGCCGACGCCGCCCGGCCCAAGGTCTTCCACAACGCCAAGGGCGCCATGCGGGTCTTCGCCGAGCACGGCTGGACCATCGAGGGCGTCACCATGGACACCGCGCTCGCCGCGTACCTGGTCAAGCCCGGCCGACGCTCCTTCGACCTGGACGCGCTGTCCCTGGAGTACCTGCACCGCGAGCTGGCCCCGGCCGCCGCGGCCGACGGCCAGCTGGCGTTCGGTGCGGACGACGGCGCCGAGGCCGAGGCGCTGATGATCCAGGCCCGCGCGATCCTCGACCTCGGCGAGGCCTTCGAGGCCCGGCTCCAGGAGGTCGGCGCCGCGGACCTCCTCCGTGACATGGAGCTGCCCACCTCCGCCCTGCTCGCCCGGCTGGAGCGGCACGGCATCGCCGCCGACCGCGCGCACCTGGAAGCGATGGAGCAGATGTTCGCGGGCGCGGTGCAGCAGGCCGTGAAGGAGGCGCACGCGGCGGCCGGCCACGAGTTCAACCTGGGCTCGCCCAAGCAGCTCCAGGAGGTCCTCTTCGGCGAACTGGCGCTCCCGAAGACGAAGAAGACCAAGACCGGGTACACCACCGACGCCGACGCGCTCGCCTGGCTCGCCGGCCAGACGGAGAACGAGCTCCCGGTGATCATGCTGCGGCACCGCGAGCAGGCCAAGCTGCGGGTCACGGTCGAGGGCCTGATCAAGACCATCGCCGCCGACGGCCGCATCCACACCACGTTCAACCAGACCGTCGCCGCGACCGGCCGCCTCTCCTCCACCGACCCGAACCTCCAGAACATCCCGGTCCGCACCGACGAGGGCCGCGCGATCCGCCGGGGCTTCGTCGTGGGCGAGGGCTTCGAGTCGCTCATGACCGCCGACTACAGCCAGATCGAGCTGCGTGTCATGGCCCACCTCTCCGAGGACGAGGGCCTGATCGAGGCGTTCACCTCCGGAGAGGACCTGCACACCACGGTCGCCTCGCAGGTGTTCTCCGTCGACCGGTCGGCCGTCGACGCGGAGATGCGCCGCAAGATCAAGGCGATGTCGTACGGCCTCGCGTACGGTCTGTCCGCCTTCGGCCTCTCCCAGCAGCTGAACATCGACGCGGGGGAGGCACGGGCCCTGATGGACACGTACTTCGAGCGGTTCGGCGGGGTCCGCGACTACCTGCGCCGCGTCGTCGACGAGGCGCGCGCCACCGGCTACACGGCGACGCTCTTCGGGCGCCGCCGCTACCTTCCCGACCTCAACAGCGACAACCGGCAGCGCCGGGAGGCGGCCGAGCGGATGGCACTCAACGCGCCCATCCAGGGGACGGCTGCCGACATCGTCAAGATCGCCATGCTCCGGGTGTACGGCGCGCTGCGCGAAGCGGACCTGAAGTCCCGCATGCTCCTCCAGGTCCACGACGAAATCGTCCTGGAGATCGCCCCCGGCGAGCGGGACCGGGTCGAAGCCGTCCTCCGCGACCAGATGGCCAACGCGGTACACCTCCGGGCACCCCTGGACGTCTCGGTGGGCGTGGGCCCGGACTGGGAATCGGCAGCCCACTGACACCTACGGCGAGAGCCGACAGAGGGCACACTTCCCCAGCGCCCAACAGAGCGCGTCGTCCTCCGGCGGAGGGCACCGCTCTGCGGGGGCAGGCGTCGTTCTCCGGCAGAGCGTCCGCTTTGCAGCGGAGGCGTCGGAAGGCACCGCTTTGCGGAGTAGGGCGTCGTTCTCTGGCGGAGGGCATCGCTTTGCGGAGTAGGGCGTCGTTCTCCGGCAGAGGGCACCGCTTTGCGGCGGAGGCGTCGTTCTCTGGCGGCGGGCATCGCTTTGCGGAGTAGGGCGTCGTTCTCCGGCAGAGGGCACCGCCTTGCGGCGGCAGGCGTCGTTCTCCGGCAGAAGGCACCGCTTTGCGGCGGAGGCGTCGTTCTCCGGCAGAAGGCACCGCCTTGCGGCGGAGGCGTCGTTCTCCGGCGGAGGGCGCCGTTCCCTGACCCCGACGGCGCGGGCCTCCCCTCCTTCCAGCTCCTTCTCCGCCGCTCCCCTTCCTCCGCCGCAACGGTGCTCAGCCACGACGGCGGCTCTCGGCGGTGCCGAACCCACGGGATGCACCCGGTCCGGCACCGCCGGGAAGCGCCGCTGCGGCGCTGCTCGCCGTTGCGGCGGAGGAAGGAAATGGGGAGCCGTGGAGAAAAAGGTGCAGTGGAGTAAGGGGAGGGGACGGGGGGAGCTAATGGGCGAGTGGCGGGGGAGTGAAAGGGGGTGCGGGTGCGTCACTCGCGTGGACCCCGTCAGAACGCCTCGGCCTCTGCCACCGGCAAGGATGCGGCCATGGGTATACGAATGGTTCACCGCCGGACGCCCCAGAGCAGGCCCCCGGCCAAGGCCCACTCCGCCTCCGCCTCCACGCAGGTCACGGCGTCCCCGTCGGCCCCGGCCCTGGCGGCCGGCGCCAGTTCCGCCCGCATCCCCGCCGACCTCGCCGTCACCGTGCGCCGAGCCGTCACCCGCCTCCGGCGCAAGCTCCGCGCCCGGCCCGACCTGCGCCAGTGGTTCGACCTGGCCCGCAGCTACCTCGCGTTGCTCCTCGACGCGCTCCCCGGCCCCCGCCGCCCCCGCACCATCACCGTGTTCGTGGCGAGCCTCACCGAACGGCCGAGGCACTCCGCCGCACGTCGCCGGCCACCGGAGCCGGACGCCACACCCTGACCGCCACGGCGTACCCCAGCACCCCGAGCAGCAGCCCCGCGCCCGTTCCGAAGAGCACCGTCGGCAGCAGCTCCCAGGGCTTCGCCACGGCCCCCCAGTACTCCCACCACCGCACCGCCCGCTGCACCGCCGCCAGCAGGGCGCAGCCGGCGATTCCGGCGCCGGCCCACCACCGGTCCCGCACCGACAGCGGCGGTACCCCCACCGGCTCCCCGGCCGGCGCCCGCCGTACCGCGCGGACCGCGAACACGGCGAGCACGGCCGCGCCGGCCACCGAACTGCCGTACTGGAGCAGGGTGTACAGCGGCATGCCCGCGAGGTCGTGGCCGATGGCCGGAATCAGCCGGGTCCCCCAGCGGCCGTGGTGCGTGAAGGCGTCCCAGACGACGTGGGTGAGCCCGCCGAGCACGGCGGAGACGTACCACCAGGCGGCCGCGGAGAGCCCGGCACGCTCGCGTGGCGCCCCGCAGCGCAGCAGCGCGGCGACCCGCCCCTGCCGGGGTCGGGGCACGAGGGCCACGAGGGGTTCCCGGACCAGCAGCCACAGCGCGACCAGCGCCCAGGCGAACAGCACGTCGACGGTGAGGACACCGGTGACGGAGTGCGTGAACTCGCCGAACTCCATTGCGCCCGGCACCGCGCTCGCCGCGTAGTAGGTGAGGTCGGGCGCGAAGGACCCCGCGACGAGCACCGCCGGCACCAGCCGCCCGCGCCCGGTCCCGTCGCCGCGTACGGCCGGCAGCACGGCGGCGGCGTGGCTGAGAGTGAACGGCACCCGGGCCCCCTGGAGCAGTCGTCGGCCGGAGCGCCGAACAAGTGATCGCGTACGACAAGTATCCGCGACACCACCGCCGTTCAACGGAGGATGGCCAACTGGTGAAAATCGGGCACCGTCGGGTGTCCGCGGAAGGGAAGTTGTCGTAGGGTCGCCTGGGTCGCCGCCCGGGCGTGCACGGCCGGATGCGCTACCTCACCACGCGAAAGAGGTAACAGAGGCAACCACAGCACCGGGTCGTCCGTCACACCAAGGGCGAGCGGACAGACGGAGACGGGCGCTCAGAAGGCGTCCATGGGAGGGGTTCACCTTATGGCGGCGCAATTCGGCAGGCGGCTGCGCAAGGGAGCGGCGACGACCGCCGCGGCCGCGTTGGCGGTAGCGGCACTGTCCGCGTCCCAGGCACCGGGCGCCACGTCCGGAGACAAGGGCAGACAGGCCAATGCCGGCGCCAGCTCCTCCGCCCCCAACGGAGCCGGTTCGGCCGACGGCGCCACCGGCAACTCGCCGTACTACACGGACCTGCCGCCGCTGAACAGCCCGAACCCCAGCGCGAGCCCCACGGCCTCCTCGCCGAGCATCGGCACCGCCGTCTCCCGCGGCGCGGCCGAGGCGGGCATCCCGGCCACCGTCCTCGACGCCTACAAGAAGGCCGAGGCGGAGCTGCGCGGCTCCAAGCCCGGCTGCAACCTGCCGTGGCAGCTGCTGGCCGCCATCGGCAAAGTCGAGTCCGGCCAGGCCCGCGGCGGTGACGTGGACGCCGAGGGCAACACCCTGCACCGGATCCTCGGCCCGCAGCTCGACGGCAACGGCTTCGCGCTCATCCCGGACACCGACGGCGGCAAGTACGACGGCAACAGCCAGTACGACCAAGCCGTCGGCCCCATGCAGTTCATCCCGTCGACCTGGGCGTGGGCGGGCCGCGACGGCAACGGCGACGGCGTCAAGGACCCCAACAACGTCTACGACGCGGCGCTCGCCGCCGGCCACTACCTGTGCCGCAACGGCTGGGACCTGTCCGTCCAGGCCGACATGAACAGCGCGATCCTCAGCTACAACAACTCGCAGGACTACCTCAACCTGGTCCTGTCCTGGTACGAGTTCTACCGCAAGGGCACCCACTCCGTCCCGGACGGCACGGGAACGGTGCCCTCGCACCGCAGCGACGGCTCGACCGGCTCCGGCTCCGGCTCGGGTTCCGGTTCCGGCGGCTCCACGCCGAAGCCGGCCCAGAACACGCCGAAGCCCACCGAGCCCACGCCGAGCGCCCCCGGCACGACGCCGACCCCGCCGCCCACCGCCACCGACACCGTGGACCACCTGGAGGACGCGGGCACCGCCACACTCACGGCGACGGCCGGCGACGCGTTCGGCAAGCAGATCAGCACGCGTGCGGAGACCAAGACCGGCCGGGCCGTCGCCAAGGTCCGGGTCCGCTTCACCATCGTCGGGGACACGGACGCGACCTTCAGCGGCGGCGAGAAGACCGCCGCCGTCGTCACCGACAGCAAGGGCGTCGCCGTCGCCCCGGCGCTCCAAGCGGGCGAGAAGACCGGCGACTTCACGGTCCGCACCGGCGTGGTCGGCCGTACGGTCAAGGGCGTCGACTACACCGCGACCGTCACCGCGCGCGCCGCCGACACCCTCGCCCTCGTCAACACCACCGCGCCGACCTGCACCCCGGGCGGCGAGTTCGCCGACCAGGTGCAGGCGAAGGCCACCTACCAGGGCGCCGTCGCCGGCAAGGTCGCCGCCACCGCCACGCTGATCAAGTCGGCGGACGACACGAGCGAGAACGACAAGGGCCCCTACTTCAAGGACGCCGACGGCAACGCCGTCCGCACCCTCACGGACCTCCAGACGGACGCGGACGGCCTGCTCACGCTGCCCCAGCTGTACGCGGACGACACCACCGGCACGTTCCTGCTCCGCATCACCACCACGGGTGGTGCCACGCTCACCGTGGAGCTGACGGTCGCCGCGGCCGACCCCTCGCCGAGTCCGTCGCCGAGCGCCTCCGCGTCAGCGCCGGCTTCGGCCCCCGCTTCCCCGAGCGCCTCCGCCTCCCCGAGCGGCTCCGCCTCCTCCTGATCCACCGCCGTACGACCACCAGGGCGCCCTCCCGCCGACGCGGGACGGCGCCCTCGTCGTCGCATGACCTGTTCTCATCTCACCCTCCCGTTGCTACGGTGCCCGGACCTGACGATCCATCAGGAAAATGTCGGGCGAAGGGAGGTCCCGCATGCGTGCCCTGATCGCCGCCGCGACCGGTCTCGCCGTCGCGCTCGTCCTGGTGGTGACGGTCGGCGCCCTCGGGTCGCCGGACGGAAGTACGTCCCCGAAGCCACTGCTCACGACGGTGCCCTCACACCCGTAACCGCCGCCCCGGGAGGCCGAGATGCGCCGCAAGGCCAGTCTGGTCCTGCTCGCCTTCGCCGTGTTCTTCGCGGCGCTGTCCCCGCTGCTGCGCTGGTACGCCTTCCCGCGGCTCGCCAAGATCCCGGCGAACCAGTACCAGGACATGGTCCTGGTGGCGAAGAACGCCACGCTCCTCGACTACGGCACCATGAAGGCGAAGAAGGTCCCCCAGGTCACCATCGTGCAGACCCTCAGGGGCAACGTGGCGGCCGCGCAGAAGATCGAGAAGACGGCGGGCCGTGACGTCGTCGTCTGGGACGGCCTGTCCTACGTCCAGGGACCCGACGGCAAGATGGTCTCCGAGATCCCCGAGCGCTACATCTTCGACGCGCACAGCCAGGAACCCGTGCACGCCACCGGCGAGATGGTCGACGGCGACCCGGTGACCCGGGACGGCATCGAGTTCAAGTTCCCGTTCCTGACCGAGAAGCGGGACTACGAGTACTTCGACGCGCAGACCCGCACCACCAACCCCATCCACTACAAGGGGACGCAGACCTTCCGGGGCGTCAAGGTCTACTACTTCGAGCAGACCGTCCCCTGGACCAAGGTCCCCATGCCCAAGAAGCTGCCGGTGCAGGGCATCACCCCGGAGAGCATCGCGAAGACCGGCACCACCCGCTGGTACACCACCGTCCGCAGGTTCTGGGTCGAGCCGGCCACCGGGGCACCCGTCTACGGCGAGGAGCTCCACAAGGAGGAGCTGCGCGGCGGCACCCTGCTGGGCGGCCGGGCCAAGGTGACGGCCTTCGCCGGCGACGTGAAGATGCGCGAGGACTACATCGAGAGCACGGTCGCCCTGGTCGAGCACAACCGCACCCTCGTCCTGATGCTGACCTCCTACCTGCCCTGGGGGTTCCTGTCCCTCGGCGTCGCGCTGCTCGCCCTCTCCCTCTGGCTGGAGGCACGCGGCCGCCGCCCCGCCGACCCGGCACCGGCCGGCACTCCGGTCCCGGAACCGGTCAGCGCCTGAGCCGCGCGTTGGTGTGCCGGGTCGGCTCGGCCGTGGCGGGATCCTCGGGCCAGGGATGCTTCGGATACCGCCCGCGCAGCTCGGACCGCACGCCCTTGTAGCCGTCCCGCCAGAACGAGGCGAGGTCGGCGGTGACCGCGGCGGGGCGCCCGGCCGGCGACAGCAGGTGCACCAGCACCGGCACCCCGGCCACCGAGGGCGACTCCTGCAGGCCGAACATCTCCTGCAGCTTCACGGCGAGCACCGGCTGCTCGGGATTCCCGTAGTCGACCCGGATCCGCGACCCGCTCGGTACGGCGATCCGCTCGGGCGCCAGCTCGTCCAGCCGCCCGGCCTCCCCGCCCGCCCACGGCAGCAGCCGCTTCAGCGCCTCCCCGGCGTCGATCCGTCCGAGATCGGCCCGTCGGCGGGCGCGGCCGAGCTCCGGCTCCAGCCATTCGTCCACGCGCGCGTGCAGCGCGTCGTCGGAGACGTCGGGCCAGGGCTCCCCGAGGCGCAGCCGGAGAAACGCGAGCCGCTGCCGCAGCACGACGGCGTCGGGCGTCCACCGCAACAACCCGAGTCCTTCGCGCCGCAGCCCTTCGAGGAGTGCCGCGCGGAGGAGGGCCGGGTCGGCGTCCCGCAGCGGCCGCACCGCGAGCTCGATGGCCCCCAGCCGCTCCACCCGCCGCGCGACGACGTCCCCGTCGGCCCAGCGGACCTCCTCATCCTCCGCGTACAGCGGGCCCGCCGCCGACCTGGCCGTGTCCTCGTCCACCACCGCGGCGAGCCGCACGCGCGCGTGTCCGCTGCCGACCGGACGGTCCGCCACGGCCACCGCGAGCCACGGCGCGCCGCGCAGCGGGCTGCCCGCACCGAGCTCGGCACGAGTGCCGGAGGCCATCAGGTACGACCCGCCGTCGGCCTTGGCGACGCGCTCGGGAAAGGCGAGCGCGGCGACCCGGCCCACGGCGCGGTCGTCCAGGCCGGCCGCCGACGCGCCCTCGCCGTTCGCCGTCAGCCGCCGTACCTCCGCGAGCCAGCGTCCGGCATAGCCGTCACCGCCCCGCCGGGCGGCGCGCAGCGCGGCCGCCAGGTCGTCCCCGTACTCCCGCGGCGGCTCCTCGCTCAGCAGCGCGACCACCTCGGCGCCCCCGCGGGGGGTGTCAAGCAGCGCCCGCCCCAGCCGCGGATGCACCCCCAGCCGGGCCAGCCGCACTCCCCGTTCCGTCGCCCGGCCGGCGGAGTCGACCGCGCCGATCGCCGTCAGCACCTCCCGCGCCGCCGCCATCGCCCCGGCCGGCGGCGGGTCCAGCAGCGCCAGTCCAGTGGCCCCCGGGTCGCCCCAGCAGGCCGCCTGGAGGGCGAAAGCGGTCAGGTCGGCGACCCTGATCTCCGGGGCCGGAAAGGCCGTCAGGCGGGCATCCTCGGCCTCTGACCAGCAGCGGTACACCGCCCCCGGCGCCTCCCGCCCGGCCCGCCCCGCCCGCTGCCGCCCGGCCGCGCGCGACGCCCGTACCGTCGCCAGCGCGCTCAGCCCGCGCGCGTGGTCCACCCGCGGCTCCCGCGCGAGCCCCGCGTCGACGACCACCCGGACGCCGGGGACGGTGAGCGAGGACTCGGCGACCGCCGTGGCCAGCACCACCCGGCGCCGCGCCCCGGGCGCCAGCACGGCGTCCTGCACGGCGGCCGGTGCCCTGCCGTGCACCTGGAGCAACTCCACGTCCTCCAGGTCACCCAGCCGGCCCGCCACGCGCGCGATCTCGCCGACGCCGGGCAGAAAGCACAGCACGTCCCCGTCCCGCTCGGAAAGGGCCCGGCGCACCACCGACCCCACGTGCGCGAGCAGCGCCGGGTCGACCCGCATCCCGTGCGCCGGCCGGACCGGCCGGGCCGGCGGCGCCCACACCACCTCCACCGGGTAGGAGACACCGGCCGCCTCGACGACCGGCGCCCCGCCCAGCAGCCGTGCCCATCCCTGTGCGTCCGTGGTGGCCGACGCGGCCACCAGGCGCAGCTCCGGCCGCAGGGTCTCCCGCACGTCCCAGAGGAAGGCCGCGACGGTGTCGGCGTCCAGATGGCGTTCGTGGCACTCGTCCAGGACGACGACGTCGACGCCGGACAGTTCCTGGTCGCGTTGCAGGCGCTGCAACAGCACGCCGGTCGTGACGACCTCCACGCGCGTGTGCCGGCCCACGACCCGCTCGCCGCGCACGGTGTAGCCGACGCTCCGCCCGGCCTGCTCGCCGAGCAGCCAGGCCATCCGGCGGGCGGCCGCGCGGGCGGCGATCCGGCGCGGCTCGGCCACGACGACCCGGCGCGCGGGCCCGTCGCCCAGCAGTCCGGCCAGCGCCAGCGGCACCAGCGTCGTCTTGCCGGTGCCGGGCGGTGCCACCAGGACGGCGGTGCCGTGCCCCTCCAGGGCGTCGTGCAGGCCGGGCAGGGCCTGCCGCACGGGCAGCGCGTCCAGGGCGTCGTAACGGATCACGTCCCCAGTGTCGTACGTCCCCGGAAACACCCCGCACGCGCGCGTGCGCTCACCGGTGAGCTCAGTCCCGCTCGCACACGAAGATCGCCGTCCCGGGGATCAGATTGCCCCGCAGCGGGGACCAGCCGCCCCATTCGGAGGTGTTCCAGGCCGGCCACTCCGGCTCCACCAGGTCGACGAGCCGGAAACCCGAGGAGGCGATGTCCCGGACCCGGTCGCCGAGCGTGCGGTGGTGCTCGACGTACACCGCGCGGCCGTCCTCGTCCTGCTCGACGTACGGCGTCCGGTCGAAGTAGGAGGCCGCGACCGAGAGCCCCTCGGGGCCGGGCTCGTCCGGGAACGCCCAGCGGATCGGGTGGGTCACCGAGAAGACGAACCGGCCGCCCGGCCGCAGCACGCGGCGCACCTCGCGCAGGACCAGACGCGGATCGGCGACGAAGGGAAGCGCCCCGTACGCCGAGCACACCAGGTCGAAGGAGGCGTCGGCGAAGGGCAGCGCGCCCGCGTCCGCGCAGACCAGGGGAAACGATCCGCCGATGCGCAGCGCGTGCTGGAGCTGGCGGTGCGAGAGGTCCAGGGCGACCGGCCGGGCACCCTGGGCGGCCAGCCAGCGCGCGCACTGGGCCGCGCCGGCGCCGATCTCCAGGACGTCCTTGCCCTTCAGCTCCTCCGGCGGGCCGAGCAGCTCCGCCTCCACCTCGTCGAGGCCCTCGGGACCCCACACGAAGCGGTCGTCGCCGAGGAACGTGCCGTGCTCGACCTGGTACTCGTCGGCGTTGCGGTCCCACCAGCCCCGGTTGGCCCGGCTGCTCTCCGCGGCCCCGGCGGCACGCCGGGTTGCTTCCGGTTCGGCCTCGTCGCCGGTCGTCGCACCGGCCTCTTCCAGGTCGAACGAATCGGGCTCTTGGATGATCGGCTCCCTCGTCGTACTCTTCCGTGCAACCCCGTCACGGGCGTGTCACGGACGAGGTGTTTCAGGCCCGCGTGGCCTGGTGGGACGTTTCTTGTGCCGGGTATGCGGCGTTCCGCCCCGGGTGTGCGCCTTCGCGCATTGACCCTGCCCGGCTGCCCCCGTATGCTACAAGTTGCGCTGCGGGCCTGCGCACCTCAGACGTAGCAGGCTGCGCTCGCATCTGTTGTATGTCCCCTCGGTTGTCGAGGCGCCACCAGTGGTTTGTGTGGCGCTTCCTTGGCTGTCCGGCTTCATCAGAGCGAAACGGGCTCCCGGCGTAAGCAGTACCTACGACTTCAATGTCCGTACCGGAGCCCTTTCCCACATGACGAGCAGCACCGAGACCACCGCCACCACCCCGCAGGTTGCGGTCAACGACATCGGTAACGAGGAAGCCTTCCTCGCCGCGATCGACGAGACGATCAAGTACTTCAACGACGGCGACATCGTCGACGGCGTCATCGTGAAGGTCGACCGGGACGAGGTCCTGCTCGACATCGGTTACAAGACCGAAGGTGTCATCCCGAGCCGCGAGCTCTCGATCAAGCACGACGTCGACCCCAACGAGGTCGTCGCCGTCGGTGACGAGATCGAGGCCCTCGTCCTCCAGAAGGAGGACAAGGAAGGCCGCCTGATCCTCTCGAAGAAGCGCGCCCAGTACGAGCGTGCCTGGGGCACCATCGAGAAGATCAAGGAAGAGGACGGCATCGTCACCGGTACCGTCATCGAGGTCGTCAAGGGTGGTCTCATCCTCGACATCGGCCTCCGCGGCTTCCTCCCGGCCTCCCTGGTCGAGATGCGCCGTGTCCGCGACCTCCAGCCCTACGTGGGCAAGGAGCTCGAGGCGAAGATCATCGAGCTGGACAAGAACCGCAACAACGTGGTCCTGTCCCGCCGTGCCTGGCTGGAGCAGACCCAGTCCGAGGTCCGCCAGACGTTCCTCACGACCCTCCAGAAGGGTCAGGTCCGCTCCGGCGTGGTCTCCTCGATCGTCAACTTCGGTGCCTTCGTGGACCTGGGTGGCGTCGACGGTCTGGTCCACGTCTCCGAGCTGTCCTGGAAGCACATCGACCACCCCTCCGAGGTTGTCGAGGTCGGCCAGGAGGTCACCGTCGAGGTCCTCGACGTCGACATGGACCGCGAGCGCGTCTCCCTGTCGCTGAAGGCGACCCAGGAAGACCCGTGGCAGCAGTTCGCCCGCACCCACCAGATCGGTCAGGTCGTGCCCGGCAAGGTCACGAAGCTGGTTCCGTTCGGTGCGTTCGTCCGCGTCGACGAGGGCATCGAGGGTCTGGTGCACATCTCCGAGCTGGCCGAGCGCCACGTGGAGATCCCGGAGCAGGTCGTCCAGGTCAACGACGAGATCTTCGTCAAGGTCATCGACATCGACCTGGAGCGCCGCCGCATCAGCCTCTCGCTGAAGCAGGCCAACGAGTCCTTCGGTGCCGACCCGGCCTCGGTCGAGTTCGACCCGACCCTCTACGGCATGGCCGCGTCCTACGACGACCAGGGCAACTACATCTACCCCGAGGGCTTCGACCCCGAGACCAACGACTGGCTCGAGGGCTACGAGAAGCAGCGCGAGGAGTGGGAGCGCCAGTACGCCGAGGCGCAGCAGCGCTTCGAGCAGCACCAGCAGCAGGTCATCAAGAGCCGCGAGGCCGACGCCGCTGCCGCTGCCGAGGGCGGCGACGCCGCGGGTGCGGCTCCGGCCGCCGGTGGCGGTTCGTACTCCTCCGAGGGCGCCGACACCTCCGGTGCGCTGGCCTCGGACGAGGCGCTGGCCGCGCTGCGCGAGAAGCTGGCCGGAGGCCAGAGCTGATCGCCAGCCGCTGGGCATAGCCGATGACTGAGGGGCCGTACCTTTCGAGGTACGGCCCCTCGGTTTTTTGGGGGGTGCACGTCCGGGTGTCCGCGCCGGTCCGTCGTGGCTGGTCGCGCGGTTCCCCGCGCCCCTGAAGGGAGTCGGCCGTGGCCGCGCGGTAAAGCCCGGATCGCAGAAACGTGTGAGATACACGAGTAATCGCAGGGCCGTAACGCGGCGCTGGGACGCTTCCCCGGTCTTCGTTCAAGATCGGAAGGGGAGTCGCGTCATGGCACAGCCTCAGTACAGGTCAGGGACGAGTCGACGAGCGTTCCTGCGGAACGTCGGTCTCACCGGTGGCGCCGGGGCCATGTTCGCCACCATGGGGGCGCTCGGACTCGCCCCCACCGCCCAGGCCGCCCAGCGCGAAGAGCCCTTCCGGGCGCTCAGCGCGAGCGACTTCACCCTCACCGGGCGCGCCGCGGCCCGGGTCGTCGTCCTCGGCGGCGGCATCGCCGGCCTCGCGACCGCCTACGAACTCGGCAAAGCCGGCTACGACTGTACGATCCTGGAGGCCAGGGACCGCACCGGCGGACGCAACTTCACCGTGCGCGGCGGCGACTCCACCACCGACCTCTACGGCAACACGCAGACCGCGCGGTTCGCCGACGGCCATTACATGAACGCCGGTCCGGCCCGGATCCCGCAGTGGATGATCACCCTCGACTACTGTCGCGAACTCGGCGTCCCCATCGAGGTGTTCACGAACGTCAACGCCGACGCGTACCTGTACAACGAGTCCGCCGGCATGACGAGGCCCGAGCGTTACCGCACCGCCAAGGCCGACGTGTACGGCTACGTCTCCGAGTTGCTCGCCAAGGCGACGAACAAGGGTGCGCTGGACGGGGCGTTGACGGCCACCGACCAGGAGCGGCTCGTCGAGTTCCTCAAGGACTGGGGCGAACTCGGCGACAAACTGACGTACGAAGGCGGTGAACGGCGCGGATACACGACCGTGCCGGCCGCCGCAGGCACCCCGGGGGTGCTCCTCGGTGACGTCCCGACCGCCTCCGCGGTGCTCGCGAGCGGCGTCGGGCGCTACTTCTCCTTCGAGTTCGGATTCGACCAGGCGATGCTGATGTTCCAGCCGGTCGGCGGCATGGACCGGATACCGAAGGCGCTCACCCGGGCGATAGGCGACCGCCGCATACGTACCGGGGCCGTCGTCTCCAGGATCACCGACACGGGACACGGCGTCACCGTGACCTACACCCAGGGCGGCCGTACCAAGCTCGTCGAGGCCGACTACTGCGTGGCCGCGATGCCGCCCAACATCCTCGCCAAGGTGCCGCACAACCTGGGCTCCGGCGTGCAGAGCGCCCTGGAGGCCGTGACCCCGTCGTCGGCCGCCAAGATCGGCCTCGAATACCGCTCCCGCTGGTGGGAGCTGGACCATCGCATCTACGGCGGCATCACCGAGACCGACCAGGACGTCACCCACATCTGGCACCCCTCGTACGGCTTCCACGGCGAACGGGGCGTCCTCATCGGCTACTACAACTACGACGAAGACGCCGACTCCTACGCCAGGCTCACCCCGGCCCAGCGGGAGCGGCGCGCGGTCGCCGCCGGAGTGAAGATCTACGGCGACAAGTACCGCACCGAACTCGCCTCCTCCTTCTCCCATCACTGGCGCCAGACACCGCACCTGGAGGCCGCCTGGCACGACACCCCCGGCGGCCCCGACGACGCGCGCTACAAGCCCCTGAACCAACCCGCGGGCCGGGTCTGGTTCGCCGGCGACTGGCTCAGCTACGCGGACGCCTGGCAGCACGGCGCGTTCAGCTCGGCACGCAAGGCGGTGACGGCGCTCCACGCGCGGGTGATGGCGGCCTGACCCCGGCACGCGCGCGTGCACCCCAGTCGTTCCCGGTACGAGAAGGCGGTGAGAGGGGCCTGTTCAGTGGGACGGCGGGAATGCCTGTGGTCAGTGCCGCGTTGACCCGTACGAACACGAGGAGGAGCGGTCACAGTGCTTGATCCGCAGGGTTTGTACGCATGGGAGCCGAAGGGGCTGGCGGCCGTCGACATGGCGCTGGCGCAGGAGTCGGCCGGTCTTGTCATGCTCTACCACTTCGACGGATACATCGACGCGGGTGAGACCGGCGACCAGATCGTCGACCGGCTCCTCGACTCGCTGCCCCACCAGGTCGTCGCCCGCTTCGACCACGACCGGCTCGTGGACTACCGGGCCCGCCGCCCGCTGCTGACCTTCAAGCGGGACCGCTGGACCGAGTACGAGGAGCCCAGCATCGAGGTCCGGCTGGTGCAGGACGCCACCGGTGCCCCCTTCCTGCTGCTGTCCGGCCCCGAGCCGGACGTCGAGTGGGAGCGCTTCGCCGCGGCCGTACGGCAGGTCGTGGAGCGGCTCGGCGTCCGCCTGGCCGTGAACTTCCACGGCATCCCCATGGGCGTCCCGCACACCCGCCCCGTCGGCCTCACCCCGCACGGCAACCGCACCGACCTGGTCCCCGGGCACCGCAGCCCGTTCGACGAGGCCCAGGTGCCCGGCAGCGCCGAGTCGCTGCTCGAGTTCCGCCTCATGGAGGCCGGACACGACGTCCTGGGCGTCGCCGCGCACGTGCCGCACTACATCGCCCGCTCGCCCTACCCGGACGCCGCCCTGACCGTCCTGGAAGCCGTCACGGCCGCCACCGGCCTGGTCCTCCCGAGCATCGCGCACGCCCTGCGCACGGACGCGCACCGCACCCAGACGGAGATCGACAGCCAGATCCAGGAGGGCGACGAGGAACTGACCGCCCTCGTGCAGGGTCTCGAGCACCAGTACGACGCGGCCGCGGGCGCCGAGACCCGGGGCAACATGCTCGCCGAGCCGGTGGAGATCCCCTCGGCGGACGAGATCGGCCTCGAATTCGAGCGCTTCCTCGCGGAGCGGGAGGGCGAGAACTGAGACCGGCGGGCCCTGTCCCGGCCGGTGTCGGCGGCAGGGCCTAAGCTTCGGGACATGCTGAAAGTTGGTCTCACCGGCGGGATCGGAGCCGGCAAGAGCGAGGTGTCGCGGCTGCTCGTCGGGCACGGCGCGGTGCTGATCGACGCGGACCGCATCGCGCGTGAGGTCGTCGCGCCCGGTACCCCCGGTCTGGCCGCCGTGACCGAGGCGTTCGGCCCGGAGGTACTGGCCGCCGACGGCAGCCTGGACCGGCCCAGGCTCGGCTCGATCGTCTTCGCCGACCCCTCGAGACTCGCCGTACTGAACTCGATCGTGCACCCCCTCGTCGGGGCCCGGTCCCGCGAGCTGGAGAGCGCGGCCGCCGACGACGCCGTAGTGGTCCACGACGTCCCGCTCCTCGCGGAGAACGGCCTCGCGCAGCTCTACGACCTCGTGGTCGTCGTGGACACCGCGCCCGAGACCCAGCTGGACCGGCTGACACGGCTGCGGGGGATGACCGAGGAGGACGCCCGCGCCCGCATGGCCGCGCAGGCGACGCGCGAGAAGCGCCTGGAGATCGCGGACATCGTGATCGACAACGACGTGCCCCTGGACGCGCTCCGGCAGCGGGTCGGGGAGGTGTGGGCCGACCTCCTGAGCCGTGCGCGCCGGTCCGGTCCGGACGAGCGGAATGCGTCCACGAAATAGCTGGCACCCGTCCGGGCGTTGAACCGCTTCAGTGAGGGAAGGACTTTGCCGTGCCCGAGACCAGCGGTTCGACCGGACGTACTCCGGAGACGCATGTCATCGACTTCCGTGCCGCCGAGCAACTGCTCAACGCACGGGACCCACGGGGCGCGGTGAAGCTGCTCGACGGCGTGATCGGAGCGCACCCCGAGAACACCGCCGCCCGGCTGCTGCGCGCGCGTGCCTTCTTCGCCGCCGCGCAACTGCGCCCCGCCGAGCTGGAGTTCACCATCGTCCTGGAGCGCGAGCCGGACAACGCGTTCGCCCACTTCGCGCTCGCCCGCACCTACCAGCGCCAGGGCCGCGCCGACCTCGCGATACGCCACTTCCGGCTGGCGGCCGCCCTGGACCCGAACCCGGAGTACCTGAAAGCGGCCCGTTTCGACAGCGACGCGTGAGCCGGCGGCACGTAGGCCGGCGCCGGGTGGGCCGGCGGAACGTGTCCGGCCGTTCCCTCTCAGGGGTGACCGTGCCGCGGCGGCTGCCGGAACGGCGGCGGACGGCCGTCCGCGGGCCGGTACGGTGGCACGTCGCGGCCCGGCTGATAGTGCGGGCCCTGCCGGATGTGCCTGAGGATCACGGCCATGTCGACGGTGGCCACCAGCCACAGCACCCCGCAGGCGGCAGCCCACCCGGGCCGCCCCACCAGCGCGAACGCCGCCGTGCCGAAGAGCGCCCAGACCAGTCCCCACACGCTCAGCCACAACCGCGCCCGCAGGGCACTGCGGGCGGTCACCGGTTCACTGCCTGTACGCATCCCGGATCACCGTTCCTGTCTGCAACGTACTCCTCGACCAGACGTTCACCAAGGGGGACCCAGCCGTGCTGCCGGACGCCGCCGACCTGCCCGACCTGCTCCTCGACCTCGCCGTGCCGCACGAGGACATCAACGAGGTGGTGGCCCTGCGGCGGGCCGTGACCGCCGATCCCGCGGTACGGCGGCTGGTGGAGGAGGGCGCCGAGGACGTGACCGGTGCCGTCCGGGAGGTGGACGACCCGTCCGGGCTCGCCGACCGGGCCGCCCAGGCCCCGGCCGCCCTGGGCGAGTACTTCCTCGCGTACGTCTTCCTCGCGGCGGTGCCGCACGCCCGCGCGGTGCACCGGGCGCGCGGCATCCCCGACGACGTCTCCCGCCACACGCTCGCCGACCTCGGCCGCGGCATGGCACTGCACCGCAGGCGGCACGGCAGGGGAGGGCTCGGAGTGCGCCAGGGGCACTGGCTCACCCGGCACTTCTGCGGGCGGCTCTACCAGCTGGGACGGCTGCAGTACGAGCGGACGGGACTGGGCGAGCGCACGGCGCAGGCGATCAGATCGGCCGGCACCGAGGTGACCGGCGGCGAGCCCTCCCTGGACCTGCACATCCCCGACTTCCTGGGCCCGCTCACCCCCGCAGCCTGCGACCGCTCCCTCGACCACGCCCGGGAGTTCTTCGCCCGGCACTTCCCCGAGGAGCCCCACGCGGTCGCGACCTGCCACTCCTGGCTGCTCGACCCCCAGCTGCGCCGGCACCTGGCGGCGGACTCCAACATCGTCCGCTTCCAGGAGCGGTTCCGGCCCGGCTGGGAGGATCCGGAGCCGGCCGACACCACACCGGTCGGCTTCGTCTTCGGCGACCCGGACCTGCCGGTACCGGACCTGCCCCGGCGGACGTCGGTGGAACGGGCGGTCGGCGACCACCTGAGGGCGGGCGGCCACTGGTACGTCGGGCACGGGTGGTTCCCGTGGGACCGGTGACGGCCGTCAACCGCCGCTTCCCCGAGGAAAGTTCCCGTCGGGCTTTCGAACTGCTCGAACGAGTGAACTGCCGGGGTGCGGGAACGGCGGTGCGGCGACCGGCCGTTGTCCGGGCATGACGGTTGACATGCGTGAGGGGTACGAGGGGACGGGTCCGGGAGCGATCACCCCGGACGGCTGCGCGGTCGAGCTCTATTCGCGTCTGACCGCCGGGTCCGAGCCGGACATCATCGAGGCGGCGGTCCCGGCCGGCGCCCGCATCCTGGAGCTGGGCAGCGGTGTGGGGCGCGTGACGCACCCGCTCCTGGAGCGCGGGTTCACGGTCACGGCGGTGGACGAGTCGGCGGAGATGCTGGCGCACGTGCGCGGGGCGCGCACGATACGCAGCACTATCGAAGGGCTCGACCTGGGCGAGAAGTTCGACGTGGTGCTGCTCGCGTCGTTCCTGGTGCACACCGGGGACGCGGAGGTACGCCGGGGCATGCTGCGCACCTGCGCGGCGCACGTGGCGGACGGCGGCTGCGTGCTCGTCCAGCGGGAGGGTGCGGACTACCACGTGGAGGTACCGAGGGAGCGGGTCGACCCCGGTGGCTACACCGTCCGGATCCTGTCGGCCGACCCCGTCGGGGACGGGGTGAACTCGGTGCACGCGGAGTACGAGTTCCCGGACGCGACCTGGACCCAGACCTTCCTGGCCCGGCCGCTCACACCGGAACAGTTCGAGGAGGCGCTCGAGGAGGCGGGACTGGAGGTGGCCGAGTATCTGACCGAGGACGGGACGTGGGTGAAGGCGGTACCGGCGACCCGGCCCGGGTGACCTCGCCGAGCGGGTGTGCAGCCGGGTCCCCCGGCCGGGCCGGACCCCGCCGGGCCGGGCCCCGCCGGGCCGGCCCGGATCACCGTCCGCCGGGACGTCCGCCGCTCGGCCGGCCCACCGAGCCCGTCCCACCCGTGCCGGCCCCACCCGCGCCGCCCATGCCACCCACCCCGCCGAGGCCGCGCAGCCGTTCCAGCTCGCGCCGGTCGCGCTTGGTGGGGCGGCCGGCACCGCGGTCCCGGATGCCGAGGGGGGAGAAGGCCTCGCGAGGCGGGGGCGGCGGGGAGTTGTCGATGTAGCACACGGCGGCCACCGGGGCGCCGACCCGCTTGCGGATCAGCCGCTTCACGATGACGACCCGCTCCCGCCCCTCGTGGCGCAGCCGTACCTCGTCGCCGACGCGCACGGAGTGGGCGGGCTTGACCCGCTCACCGTTCACCTGGACGTGACCGCCCCGGCAGGCGGTGGCCCCCAGGGAGCGGGTCTTGATCAGGCGGACGGCCCAGATCCAGCTGTCGATCCGCACGTTCTCACCGGGGGCGGGACCCGCGGCTACGGCCGCGGCGACCGCGGCGGGGTCGGGAGCCGCCGGCGCGGAGGCCTCGGCTTCCTCGCCGCTCGCCTGCTCCCTGCCGTCGTCCGCATCCTCAGAGGCCATGTCCCGACCTTAGCTCCCCAGGCCGAAAGCGACGGAACCGTTTTCCCGACGCCGCCACCGCGTCCCCGAAGGCGCGCTGGGGGAGCAACTGCGCGACCGGCCACTTACCACCCGCGCCCGCGGCCTCGCACAGACCAAGACAGCGCTCCGGCGGACCCCCTCCACCACCCCACCCCGAGCGGCTTCGGCAAACCGGCCCCGGCCCTACCGTTGAAACGTGAACCTCACCCCCCGTGCCCCCGGCCCCCGGCTCGCCCGCCTCGACCAGCGCGTCAGCGGCTGCCGGGCCTGCCCCCGTCTGGTCGCCTGGCGGGAGGACGTGGCGCGTACCAAGCGGGCCGCGTTCGCCGACTGGACGTACTGGGGCCGGCCCGTCCCCGGCTTCGGGCCCGCGGACGCCCGGCTGCTGATCGTCGGCCTCGCCCCGGCCGCGCACGGCGGCAACCGCACCGGCCGGATGTTCACCGGCGACCGCTCCGGCGACGTGCTGTATCAGGCGCTGTACGACGTCGGGCTCGCCTCGCAGCCGACCTCGGTGAGCGCCGACGACGGCCTGGAGCTGTACGGCGTGCGCGTCACCGCACCCGTGCACTGCGCACCGCCCGCCAACAAGCCGACACCCGAGGAGCGTGACACCTGCCGTCACTGGCTGACCGAGGAGCTGACGCTGCTGCGGCCGACGCTGCGCGCGGCCGTCGTGCTCGGCGCCTTCGGCTGGCAGGCCGCGCTGCCGGCGTTCGCGGCGGCGGGCTGGGCCGTGCCCCGGCCCCGCCCGGCCTTCGCCCACGGCACCCGGGTCGCCCTCGGCGGCCTGGACCTCTTCGGCTGCTTCCATGTCAGCCAGCGCAACACCTTCACCGGCCGCCTCACCCCCGAGATGCTCCGCGAGGTGCTGCGGACGGCGGCGGAGGCGGCCGGACTGGGCTGACGTCCGGCGCGACGGCCGGCGTGAACGGCGGGGCTCAGACGATCCGGGCCGCCGCCACCGGGCGGTCGTCGACCGTGTGGGTGCCGGTGGACGCGGAGGAGTTGACGCTCCAGCGGTACCGGGAGAACTCGCCGGTGGTGTCGGCGGCGTAGAACATCATGTGGCCGATGCCGACGCCCTGGAAGTTCTCGCTGTCCACGTTGCCGGCCATGCGGGTGTCCGGGTAGCGCGGGTAGTTGCTGAGCCCGTAGACGCCGTGCGGGTCGGAGGTGCAGTCGACGATCTCGACGGCGTACTGGGTCTCACCGGTGAAGTCGGCGACCCCGCTGAAGACGCCCTTGACCTCGCGGACCACCACGATGTGCCCGGTGCTCTCCGCGTCCTGCCCGTTGTAGTCGACGGCGATCAGATCGCCCGGCCGCAGGTCGGCGACCTTGCGGATACGGCGGAAGCGCGGCCCGGCCGTGTCGTTGCGGAACGCCGAGCAGTAGTCGGCGGCCTCCGGGCCCTTCTCCTGGAAGTACCGGAGGAAGTAGGCGTCGGTGGCCCAGCCGTAGGTGTGCCTGAGGACCGCGGTGACGAAGGACGAGCAGCGGGCCCGGGCCACCCAGCCCGCGAGGTCGTCCGGGCGCCCCCAGGTCACGGTCGCCGCCGTGTCCGTCAGATAGACGTTGTTCGCGCGTGCGGTACGCCCGCTGACCAGGGCGATCTCGTCGGCGCCGAGGGCACGGCCGTAGGCGCGGACGTCGTCGACCGCGCCCTTGAAGCGGTTCACGTAGCCGCCGTCCCAGCGGGCCCGGCCGATGCTGAAGCCCTGGGACGCGGCCCAGGACAGGGTGGTGCCCTCGCTGCCTTCCCGGACGCCGTTCACGTAGAGCTGGACGCGGGTGCCGTCCCAGACGCCCGCCAGGTGGGTCCAGACGCCCGTCTTCGTCACCCGCGTGGCGGCGCGGGCCGAGACCTTGGTGCTCTGGTCCGCGCTGCGCACCTTGAACGCCCAGGTCCCGGCCGTGTCGTCGTACTGGAGCAGGAAGCGGCTGACGCTGCCGCCGTCCTGGCTCACGGCCGTGTACATGTTCGTGAGCACGGCGTCGTCGGCCAGCCGGACCCAGGCCGTGACCGTGAACGGGGCCGTGGTGTCCAGGACGGAGGCGGTGGCGGCGTAGGCACCGGCGGTGCCGTCGAAGCTCAGTTCACCACCGGCGCGGAGGGAGGTCCAGCTCGCTCCCGAACCCAGGGTGACCGGGTGCGCCAGGCCGGAGCGGTCGGCGCCGGTGCCGTCCAGCGGCCAGTGCCCGGCCAGTCCCGTCGGCAGGTGGCCGGCCGCCAGCAGCCGCTGGTGGCGCACCAGCTGCTCGGCCTCGGCCAGATGCGGTGCGGCGACCGGGGTGAACGGCGTGTCCGGAGGCTCGTCGGCGGCGGCGCTCCCCGTACCCACCGTCATGCCGGCCACCGTGCCCATCCCCACCAGCGCGGCACGCTCATCAGCCCCCGCCTCCTCACCAGGGTCAGGTCCTCCCCGTCGGGTCCGCTCGATCCGTGCCCGGTCCGTGCGGATCCGTTTCGATCTCCGCTTTCGATCTTCATTGGCGAGGAGAAATCTACGAGATTTCTGTGCGAACTGGTGTTCCTGTGGATGACTGTCCGGCGGCCGGGTCCCGCAGGGAGCCGTCGGCGTCCTCGCCGAACAGGTGCCGCACGGTCGAGCGGTAGTTGGCCTGGACGTGGCCGAGTGCGCGGGCGCGGGCACGGTCCGGGTCGCCGGAGGCGATCGCGTCGTACAACTCGCGATGCTCCGTGAGGAGCTGAGGCCACTCCTCGTTGCGCCGGGTGAGCCAGCGGAGCCGGCCGTCGACCGGCTCCATGACCGAGATGAGCAGGCTGTTGCCGGCCAGGGCCAGGATCCGGTCGTGGAAACGGGTGTTGATGTCGGTGATGGTCTCGGCGTCGTCCGCCTCGGTCGCCGCGGCCGCCCGGTCGAGCAGTTCCCGCAGCTCGGCCAGCGCCTCCGGGGTCGCCCGCGCCGCCGCCAGCCCGGCCGCGTACACCTCCAACGCCTCGCGCAGTTCGAAGAGCTCCTTGACGTCGGTCGGGGTCAGCCGGCGCACGACCGTGCGGCGGGCCGACTCGAAGAGGACGAAGCCCTCGGCGACCAGGGCCCGGATCGCCTCCCGGACCGGCACCCGGGACACCCCGAACCGTTCGGCGAGTTCGCGTTCCACCAGCCGGTCGCCCGGCCCCAGCCGCCCCGCGATGATGTCCTGCCGCAGGGTCGCGAGGACGCGTTCGCGTACCGCGCCCAGGGGTTCGATCTTCGTGGTGAGGGAGCCCATGAGGTCATTTTCGCCGACCCGGGGGGCTTTTACGGAGCCGTAACGGGACGGACATCGGTCCGGACGCTTGATGGGAGCACCATGACCGCAGTTTGGTATACCAAAAGCTGGTACACCGGTTGGTTCCCTGGAGGCCCCGTGTCCCTCGCCGACCGCGCCGAAGCCACCGGCGCAACCGTGTTCGTCCCCGACCCCCGGCTCACCAACGAAGACCTCGCCCCCGCCGAACAGCGGAACTGGAAGGTCTTCGACCTCTTCGCGATGTGGATGTCCGACGTCCACAACCTCGGCAACTACACCTTCGCCGCCGGCCTGCTGGTCCTCGGCATGAACGTCTGGCAGGTCTTCACCTCCCTCCTCGCCGGCTTCGTGCTCATCTACATCGGCATGAACTGGATGGGCCGGATCGGCCAGCGCCACGGCGTCCCGTTCCCGGTGGTCAGCCGCATCAGCTTCGGGGTCTGGGGCGCCAACATCCCGGCGCTCATCCGGGCCGTGATCGCCATCATGTGGTACGGCATCCAGACCTACCTGGCGTCCGTCGCCGTCAACGTGATGCTGCTGGCCGCCTGGCCCGGCCTGAAGTCCCTCACGGAGAGCTCCTTCCTGGGCCTCGACACCCTCGGCTGGATCTCCTTCGTCTCGCTCTGGCTGATCCAGGCGGCGATCATCAGCCGGGGCATGGAGACGATCCGCAGGTTCCAGGACTTCTGCGGCCCGGCGATCTGGCTGGTCATGATCGCGCTCGCCGTCTGGATCCTGGCCAAGGCCCACTGGACCATCTCGCTCACCTCCACCCCGCACCCGGTGTCCGTCGGCGAGCAGTGGCGGCAGTGGTTCGGCGCGATCGGCCTGATCCTCGCCACCTACGGCACCCTGATGCTCAACTTCTGCGACTTCTCCCGCTTCGCGCCCGACTACCGCACCGTGCGCCGCGGCAACTTCTGGGGCCTGCCGATCAACTCCACCGCCTTCGTGGTCGTCTCCGTGATCGTCACCGCCGGCTCCCTGGAGGTCTTCGGCGAGGCCATCACCGACCCGGCCGAACTGGTCGCCAAGGTCGGCAACACCTGGGTCCTCGTCGTGGCGGCACTGACCTTCGCGGTGGCCACCATGGGCGTCAACATCGTCGCCAACTTCGTCTCACCGGCGTACGACCTGGCCAACGTCTGGCCGCAGAAGATCAGTTTCAGGGTCGGCGGCATGATCAGTACGGTGGCCGCCCTGGTCGTCACACCCTGGAACCTCTTCTCCAACCCCACCGTCGTCAACTACTTCCTCGGCGGCCTCGGCGCCTTCCTGGGCCCGCTGTTCGGCGTCATCATGGTCGACTACTACGTGATCAAGCGCGGCAGGGTGGACGTCCAGCAGCTCTTCGACGCGGCCCCGGGCTCGCCGTACCACTACCGCAAGGGCGTCAACCCCAAGGCACTCTGGGCGTTCCTGCCCGCGGCGGCGGTCGCGGCCGTGCTCGCGCTGGTGAAGACGTTCAGCGACGTGGCGCCGTACTCCTGGTTCATCGGCACCGCCCTGGCCGCCGGCCTGTACCTCGCACTGTGCCGCGGTGACCGCGCGCCGGCCCCCGCCCCGGTCCCCGTCGTCGAGGAGGTCTGAGGAACGTGCGGATCGTCGTCACCAACTGCAACACCACGCAGGAGATGACCGAGGAGATCGTACGAGGTGCCCGGGCCGCGGCAGGCCCGGGCACCGCCGTGACCGGGCTGACCCCGCACTGGGGTCCCGAGTCGGCGGAGGGCTGGCTCGACAGCTACCTGTCGGCGGCGGCGGTCCTGGACGCGCTGCGCACGTACGCCGGACCGCCGTACGACGCGGTGGTCATGGCCGGTTTCGGCGAACACGGGCGGGAAGGCGTCCGGGAGCTGGTGGACGTGCCGGTCGTCGACATCACCGAGGCCGCCGCCCATCTCGCCTGTCTGCTGGGCCGCCGCTACGGCGTCGTCACCACCCTGGACCGGTCGCGCGGGCAGATCGAGGACAGCCTGGAGACCGCCGGGGTGGCCCGCAACTGCGTCGCCGTCGCCGGCACCGGACTCGGGGTCCTGGACCTCGCCGGTGACCCCGCGCGCACGGAGGCCGCGTTCCTCGCCGCGGCCGAGCGGGTCCGGGACGCCGGCGCCGAGGTCCTGGTCCTCGGCTGCGCCGGGATGACGGGGCTGCAGCGGGCGGTGGGGGAGAAGCTCGGCGTTCCGGTGGTCGACGGGGTCGGCGCGGCGGTGAAGCTGGCCGAGTCGCTGGTGGCGCTGGGACTCACGACCAGCCGGGCGGGCAGCTACCGGAAGCCGCTGGCGAAGCGCCGGGTATGGGGGGCCGCGCCGGGGCGGCCGTAGTGCGAGTGCCCGCCCGGGAGCGGGGCCGGAACCGGGACCGGCTCAGGGCCGCCACACGTACCGTACGTCCGGCTCCCGCTCCTCGTTCGTGCTGCCGTCCGTGTGCTCGACGGCGACGAAGCCGTGCCGCTCGTAGAACCGGTGCGCGGGCTTGTTGACCTGGAAGGTCCAGAGCGTCAGCCCCGACGGGGAGCGCTCCTTGGCCAGCGCCACGAACCGGTCACCGATGCCGCGCCCCCGCCACTCCGGGGCCAGGTACAGCTGGGACAGCAGATCCTCCGCGAGCACCATCATGCCCACGACGCGCCCGCCCGCCTCCGCGACCCACGTCTCCCGCGCCGGCACCACGACGTCCCGGATGTACGCGCGCACCTCGTCGTCCGAACGCGGCCTGACGACGGTGGGCAGGGCGGCGGCGAACGACCGCAGCCAGACATCGGCGACCCCGTCGGCGTCCGGCCCGCCGGCCCGGCGCAGTACCACCCCTGCGCTCACGCGCGCGCCTCCTCGGGTACGACGGCCGTCGCCGTGATCTCCACCAGTTGCCCGGTGTAACCGAGACACGCGACCCCGATCAGCGTCGACGAGTGCGGTCCCGTGCTGAGCCCGGAGGCCTCGACGACCTCCCACACGCCGGAGAGCACCGCTGGCTCACTGCTCACGACGTACACGTCCGTCGCCAGCACGTGCTCCAGGTCGCTGCCGACCGAACGGAGTTGCTCCCGCAGGTTGGCGATCACTTGCTCGGCCTGCCGCGGCGGATCACCCTCGCCGACGAGCTTCCCCTCGTCGTCCAGCGGAACGGAACCGGCTAGGAACGCGAGCTTCGTGCCGGCCTCCACGACGGAGACGTGCGCGTAGCCGGGCGGCGGGAAGAGAGCCGGGGTGGTGACACGCTGGATCACAGGGGGCTCCTGAAGTGACGGCGGACAACCGGTCGATCATCCGTGCCCACGGCGGCTGAGCGCACCTGAATTTCCCGCAGCTCGTACCGCGGCGGACACGACAGCCGGGCGGATCCGGCCGCCGACGTCTTCACCGATAACGCGTGGCACCGACGACGGGCCGCGGGAGATGCTGCGAGCCATGTCCGCCACGAACGCCGACGACGACCAGACCTTCCTCGCGGCCATCACCGCCCGCCTCGCCGCTCTCCCCGCGGTCCGTGCCGTCGCCCTGGGCGGCTCCCGCGCCCAGGGCACCCACCGGCCCGACAGCGACTGGGATCTGGCCGTCTACTACCGGGGCGCCTTCGATCCCGCCGACCTGCGTGCCATCGGGTGGGAAGGTGAGGTCTCCGAGGTCGGGGGGTGGGGCGGCGGTGTCTTCAACGGCGGGGCCTGGCTCACCGTCGACGGGCGCCGGATGGACGTGCACTACCGCGATCTCGACGTGGTCGAGCACGAGCTGGCCGAGGCGGAGGAGGGGCGGTTCCGGGTGGAACCGCTGCTGTTCCACCTCGCCGGGATCCCCAGCTACCTGGTCGTCGCCGAACTGGCGGTCAATCGCGTGCTCAGCGGCACCCTGCCCTGCCCGCCGTCCTACCCCGAACGACTGCGCGCCACCGCACCCGGACGGTGGCGCGGTACCGCCCGCGCCACCCTCGCGTACGCGAAGGCCAACCACGCCCCGCACGGCCGCCTTACCGAGGTCGCCGGCGCCGTCGCCACGGCCGCACTCCAGACCGGGCACGCCGTGCTCGCGGCCCGGGGCGAGTGGGTGACGAACGAGAAGCGGCTGCTGGAGCGGGCCGGGTTGCGGGGAGCCGACGACATCCTCGGCGGACTGCACGCGAAATCCGCGGAGTTGACCCGGGCCGTTGCCGAGGCGGAGTTGCTGTTCGGCTTTGCGTGACCCATTCGATGACCCGGGTTGCCAAGCGTACGGGCGTGTGACGACGGGCGGCATTCCGGGGCCCGGGGCAGGCCACGACCTCGGGCCCGCTCGCGTTCCGCCCCGAACCGGACCGCACGGAATTGCGTTCATAAAGAAAGCGGCTCTCCGCGGCACTTGTCACAACCGCGAAATGCGGACGCACCTTTTCGCACCCGAACGCGATCTACCGTGAACACCGAAGCCAACAGCCCGGCCACCGTCGCCCGAAGGCACACCCCGCCCTCGTCCGGACAGGAGCCCCGTGTCCCGTCGTACCGCCCTGCCGCCCTGGCTCGCCCACGCCCTGCGCGCCCAGCGCGGGCCCGTGGCCTGGAGCGCGGTGACGAGAGGGGCGCTGGCCGCCGGGCCCCTGCTGCTCGCCGCGGTCCTGCTGCACCGCACCTCCCTCGGCGTCGTCGCCGCCATCGCCGCCATGCTCGCCGGGGTCAACGACCGGCCGGGCAGCAGGCGGTCCGCCGTACGCCGGCTCGGGGTGCCGGCCGCGGCCGGGGCGCTCGGGCTGCTCGTCGGCACCTACGGCGGGGAGCACCTGACCGCCGTCCCGCTGACCCTGCTGCTCACCGCGCTCGGGCTGGTCGCCGGCGGCACGAGCGCCGTCGGACCCGTCGCCTCCGGGGCCGGGACCCAGCTGCTGGTCGCCGCCGCCATCGGCGCCGGGATGCCGGGCGCCGAGGCGGGCTGGCAGCGGGCCCTCGCCTTTCTCGCGGGCGCCGGGTGGCTGGTCGTCCTCCGCCTCGCCCTGCCCACCCCCGGCGCGATCGCCGGTGACTTCCGCTTCGACGGGGAGCGGGACGCCGTCGCCGCCGTGTACGACGCCGTCGCCGACCTGCTCGACGCGGTGGGCGGCGAGACCGCGGGCCGGCAGCGCTCCGCCCTCACCGCCGCCCTCGACCACGCCCAGGACGCGCTCACCGGGCCCCGGCTGCGGCGGTACGCCAGTTCCGCCGCCGAACGCCGGCTGCACGCCCAGTATGCCGCGGCCCTGCCCCTCGCCGAGGCGGCCACCGCCCTCGCCTGGGCCGGCGAGCCGGTGTCCGCACGGGCGGCCGAGGGGCCCCGGCGGCTCGCCGCGGCCGTCCGGGAGAACGACGGCACCGGACCGCTGCCCGCGCCCGCGCGGTCCGCGCCCGCGCTGCGCGCTCTCGACGACGCCCTGCTGCGTGCCGCGGAGGCCTTCGACCGGACCGTGAGCGGCGAGCAGCGGCCACCGGCCCGCCGCCGCCCCGCCCTCGACCTCGTGCGGGCCGCGCTCGGCAGCGGCGGACGGGAGTACGGGCTGCGCGTCGCCCTCTGCTTCGGGGCCAGCGCCGCCATCGCCCAGGCCCTGCACCACGCCCGCTGGTACGGCGGGCACCAGCACTGGTACTGGCTGCCCGCCACCGCCGTCTTCCTCGTCAAGCCCGACCTCGGGCCGCTCGCTTCCCGGGTGCTGTGCCGGGCCGCCGGGACCGTGGTCGGTGCCCTCGTCTTCGCGTTCTTCGCCGCCGTACTCCCGCGGCCCGGTGGACTCGTCGCGCTGGTCGCCGTCTGCGGGGCCCTCATCCCGGTCGCCACCCGGCACTTCGGCGCCCAGACCGCCGTCGTCACCGTCCTCGTGCTCGCCCTCGTCATGGTCGGCGGCGAACCCCAGGCCTCCGTCAGCCGGATCGGCGAGACGCTGCTGGCCTGCGCGCTCGTGCTGGTCGTGGGCCACCTGCCGCTGGCGGGCCGGCGCGGCGGCGGCGTACGGGCCCGCCTCGCCTCGGCCGGACGGGCCGCGCACGCCTACCTCGACCACGTCCTGACCGGGTCCGGCGACCGCGGCGAACGCTGGGCCCTGCGCCGCGAGGCCTACCGCACCCTCGCCGAGGCCCGCACCGCCATCGCGCTCGCCGCCGCCGAACTCCCCGCCCTCGCCCGGCACACCGAGGGCACGGACGCGGTGGCGGCCGTACTCGAACGGCTCGTGGACACGACCACCGCGTGCGCCGTGCACCTCGACGAGACGGGACGGCTGACCGCCCGGCACACCCGGCAACTCGACGACCTGGCGGCAGAACTGGAGCAGGGCGGGCGCCGGCACGGGGTCGCGGTGCCGCGGATGCCGGTCGCGGCCTGAAGGCCCGCAGGAGTGCTGCTCCGCCGGTGTGCGCGGAGCGACGTCCCGCAGGCGTACGCGTCGCCCTTGTCCGGGCGGTCGTAGCCAGGGGTGCCGAGTTCTGAGCCGGGCGGGCCGAGCAGGATCTGGGTGATGGCCCCTGCACCTCGTCGTCGAGGTCGCAGAGGACCGCGACGTCGCGGGACGTGTCCTGCCCGGCGAGCAGGTCGCCCGCCGGCACCCGCAGCGCCGGCACCCGCAGCGCCGTCGCCTCGGCGGCGCGCCGGTAGAGGGCGTACGCCCCGTAGTAGCGCGCCCGTTCGCCCGTTCGCCCTCGTCGTGCGGGTGAACCGGCCGCCGGGACGGGTCAGGAGCTCGGACTTGGGACGGGCCACGGCCCGTGGGCGGAGAAATCCTCCGCCGCGCCGATGAGTTCTCCTCCCTCCAGCGGTCACCACCCGGAACCGACCGTCGTACAGGAGGGCCCATGTCGCTTCCGGAGATCGTCTCGCGTGAGCGGTGGCGTGCCGCGCGTGCGGAGTTACTGCGCAAGGAGAAGGCACTCATGCGGGCGCGGGACGCGCTGAGCGCCGAGCGGCGCCGGCTGCCCATGGTCGAGGTGGACCCCGAGTACGTCTTCGAGGGCGGCGACGGCAAGGCGACCCTGCTGGACCTCTTCGACGGGCGGCCCCAACTCGTCGTGCACCACTTCATGTTCGCCCCGGAGTGGGAGGCCGGCTGCCGCTGCTGCGCCGCCTTCCTCGACCAGGTCGGCCACCTCGCCCATCTGCGGGCGCGCGGCACCTCGTTCGCGGCGGTCTCCCGGGCGCCGTTCACCAGGATCCTGCCGTTCAAGGCGCGGATGGGCTGGACGCTGCCCTGGTACTCGTCCGGCCACACCGACTTCGACCGCGACTTCAACCGCGACTTCGAGGCGACCATCGTGGTGGACGACGAACCGGTCGAACGGCCGGGCATCAGCTGCTTCCTGCGGGAGCACGACCGGGTCTTCCACACCTACTCGGTGTACGACCGCGGCCTCGACGGACTCGGCCCGGCAAGCTCCCTGCTCGACCTGACGGCTCTCGGCCGGCTGCCGGAGGGCGGTGACCGCCTCCGTTATCACGACGAGTACGAAGACTGACACAGCCGGTCACGAAAGTGGCCGGGAGCAAACCGAAAGTCAACGGACCCTCACCGTCCGCCCCGACCGCGTGTCGGGTATGTCTCAGTAGCGTCACCGGGCGAGCCGTTCGTGTTCTCCAGAGCGTTAACTCCTACAGGTACGACGCATTTCTGGAGGTGCAGGATGGTGAACGGGCGAACCGTGCTCGAACGCTTTCCCGCAGGCGGACCGCGAGGATCATGGCCTGCGGAGGAGTTCGCGCAGGCCCGGCGGCTCGAAGGGCTGCCCGCCGAGGTCGTGATGGATCTGGCCACGGACACGTTCCTGGTCATCGTGCGCGGCACCGGCGGTGTCGAGGGGTAGCCGGCCGTGACCGCTAACCGGCTTTGCGGACCGGCAGTTTCGCCGTGAACTGGTCCGCCTGGAGCGCGTACAGCTCCGCGTAGACCCCGCCGCTGGCCAGGAGTTCGTCAGGGGTGCCCGACTCCACCAGCCGGCCCTGGTCGAGGACGTGCACCAGGTCCGCGTGGCGGACCGACGCCAGCCGGTGGGTGATCAGCACGACGGTCTGCCCGCTGCCCGCCAGCGCCCGGATCTTCTCGAAGACCTCCAGCTCGGCCCGGGCGTCCAGGGCGGCCGTCGGCTCGTCCACGATCAGGATGTGACCGCGCCGGTAGGCGGCCCGCGCGATGCCCAGCCGCTGCCACTGGCCGCCGGACAGCTCGTGCCCACCGCTGAAGTGGCGGGCCAGCAGGGTGTCCAGACCGCGCGGCAGGTCCTCGACCACCTCCTGCGCGCCCGCCTCCGCGACCGACGCGGCCAGCCGCTCGTCGGTGAGCGGCGCCGACGAGCGGCCGACGGCCACGTTGACCTTTGCGGTGAACGGCCAGCGCTTGAAGTTCTGGGCGACCATGGCGATCCGTTCGGCGAGCCGCTGCCGGTCGGCCCGGGCCGCGTCGACGCCGTCCCACAGGATGCGGCCGCGGTCCGGCTGGTACAGCCCGGCCAGCAGCTTGACCAGGGTGGTCTTGCCGGAACCGTTCTCACCGACCAGGGCGACGATCCGGCCGAGGGGGATGGAGAGCGTGACGTCGTCCAGGGCGGGGTGGACGGTCTCGTCCGGATGATCACTCGGATAGGTGAAGGTGACGTTCTCGAAACGGATCTCCTGGGGATCCTCGGGCAACGGGTCACCGCCGAGCGGGATGGCCCGCTGTGCCGCCTCGACGTACAGCCGCTCCAGGTCGCCCACGAACAGCGCCTCCTCGTGCAGCGTGTTGATCTCCAGCACGAGGGTGTTGAGGCTCGCCGAGCCGCTGCGGATCGCGATCACCGCCGTACCGGCCACCGACAGGGCCATCGCCCCGCTCAGCAGCAGCCCGCCGAGTGTCGCGTACGTGGCGACGGTCGCGAGGCCGGTCCAGGCCGCCGCGATCAGACCGGTACGGGCCGCCAGCCGGGCCAGCCGGGCCTGTTCCGCCTCCGCCGTCTCCGACATCGCCCGGTAGTGCCGCAGCAGGAACGGGCCGACCCCGTGCACCCGGATCTCCGGCGCCGCCTCCGGCTCGGTGAGCAGGGCGCTGATCAGGTGGCCGGCGCGGGCGTGCTGCACCCACGTGTGGTACGACTCGTAGCGGCGCCGGGCGTTGGTCAGGGCACCCCAGGCGCTCGGGATCGTCATCGTGATCAGCAGCGGGAGCAGGGCCGGGTGCAGCACCGTCAGCACACCGGCCGCGGTGATCAGCGAGATCATCGCGTTCACCACGCGCGTGCCGTACATGATCATGCGGCGTGCCGAGGAGGCGCCGTACTGCGCGGTGTCCAGCAGCTTGTGGAAGGCGTGGTCCTCGATCGCGGCGAGTTCGACGGCCGCGGCCCGCTCCAGGTACATCGCGGTCGCCACCCGCTCGACCTTGGGCTCCAGGCGGCCGGTGGCGTACGTGGACGCGGCCCGCAGCAGGGCGGCCACGGACATGACGACGGCCATGGCCACCAGGGCGGGGGCGGCGCCGCGCAGCCGTTCCTCGAGGGTGCCGGTGCCGATCAGCCGGGCGAGGACGCTGTTCACGGCGAGCAGGCTCACGGCCTGGGCCACCCCGACGCCGACCTGAGCGGCCAGCACGATCCGCGCGGCCCCCGCGTCCGCCTGCCGGGCCAGCCGCAGACTGGAGGCGAGCATGCCGGGCAGCCGGGTCATCATGGCGCGGAAGTCCAGCTCCAGGAAGGCGTTGCCGTGCTGGCTCCAGCCCATGTCGTAGCGGAGCGGCCCGCCGAACAGCAGTTGCTCGGATTCCGACGTCTCGGGCGCCGCCGTCTCCCGCCTCTTCCTCACCGCGATCCTCCCCGGAGCCGAGACCGTGGCCACGGCCATGCCCGTACCCGTCCGTGTCCGTCCGTGGCAATGGCCGTGTCCGTGGACGAACGGCCACTATCGCGGGCGCAGCCGCCACCGGGCAGGGCGCGCGAAGAGGCTCGCGGGGCGTGGGGGAGTGCGCAGGGGGTACGGCGCGGGACGACACGGAGTCGCGGGGACGCCGCGCCGGAGCATGCGGCTGACGCCACGCGGCGTCACGCGGTCAGGGGACGGGACCAATCCGGTGTCGTGCCGGTCACCCGGCACAGCGCGAGGTACAGCGGGATCGGCGGGGTGTACGGCACCGTGCCCTCGGGGCGGTGGATCAGGCGGGCGGTGCCGGGAAGCGGGGCGCCCGGACCGTAGTGGGCCGGGGCGGGCCAGGTGAGGGCGTCGTCGGAGTCCGCCGGGACGATCCACCACCAGTGCGTGCCGTCGGCGTACACGCATCCCACCCGCGGCAGCCGCGGGACCACCAGCGGCCCGAGCCGAGCCGGTACCGCCACCGCGTCGCAGCCCAATGGCGCCGTCATGCCCTCGGGCATCGGGAACGACCCGCGGGCGCCACCCGCGGACGAGGAGGACGGCCGCCGGTCGCGCTTCAGGCGGATCAACGTGTCGAGGCCCAGGGTGTGGCCGGAGCCGGACGCGCCGTTCACGGCTGCCTCCGCCGGGGCGCCGGCAGCGCCTGGGCCCGCCCTGCCGCGCCGGAGTCCGGCGACGGCCGGGGCGCCGGCGTGTGTGCCGGTTCGTGGGACGAGCCGCGCGACGGACCCGGCGCGGGGCGTGCGCCCCAGCCCAGGTCGTTGCACGGCTCGGCGGCGTCCCGGACGGTATCGATCAGGGCGACGTCGGTCCGGGCGGCGCCGGTCCGGGCCGCGTCCGTCTGGCGCGGCAGCTCCGCCCAGACCAGCAGCCCGGACCCGCGCTCCTGAGCCCCCCACGCCTGGCACAGCGCCTCGACGAGGAGCAACCCCCTCCCGTGCTCCTCCTCCGGGCGCTGCGGGGACGGGTGGGGCTCGTCGGGCGCACAGCCCTCGTCCTGCACGGCGATGCGCACCGTGTCGTCGTGGTCGTGCAACTCGCACACGACACGACTGCTCGCGGTGTGCACGATCGCGTTGGTGACCAGCTCGGAAACGACCAGGACGGCTGTGTCACAGGTGTCCGCGCAGACCGACCAGCCGGTCAGCCGGGCACGCACCAGGCGTCTCGCCTGGGCGGGGGAACCGGGATGAGCGGCCAGTTCGAACCGGAACCGGCGCTTGGCAGTGCCCTCACCCGGGCCGGCTGCCTCCTCCACGCTCGAACGGGTTCGCACGGGAGGACCCCCATCAGCGCCGGGACCGAACCGGTCTGCGGCGGCGTCTGTTCCTAAGGGCGCGGACGGAATCACGCTTGCCACTATCTCCCCGCCGTGAACACTTGGCAAGTGGCACTCTGAAAAATGCAGAGTGCTGTGTGACGCGGTGAAGGGCCGTGGCACACTGCTCGCAACAGCATGTCGAGCGGCGCCAGTTGGGATCAGTGAGGATCCGGCGGACCGATCCGGCCCATGCGATCGATGCGACCGAACAGGAAGTTCCGGCTGTTCCGGCCAATTCGGCGCCTGGGCTGCTTCGGTCATCCTGCCGGGTCCTCGAATGAGTCTTCGAATGGCGCCGCTGGGCTGTCAGCATGCCGGGTGACACCTGTACGTGCGTGACCGCGTGTGCGCGTGACCGTGTATGTGTGTGACGGCCGGGGCGCCGGCGAACCCGGCCCGAAAACAGGGAACTTCGTGGAGGTGGAGCGTGAGCGAGCCGCGGTCCGCGCCGACGGTGGGCCAGGTGGTCCTCGGCCGGCGCCTCCTCGACCTGCGGGAACGCGCGGGGCTCAAGCGTGAGGAGGCCGCCCGCGTGCTCCGCGTGGCGCCCGCCACGGTCCGCCGGATGGAGATGGCCGAGGTCGCCCTCAAGATCCCGTACCTCCAACTGCTCCTGAAGGCCTATGGGGTGACCGACGAGGAGGCCGACCTCTTCGTCCGCCTCGCCGAGGAGGCCAACAGGCCCGGCTGGTGGCAGCGGTTCCACGACATCCTGCCGAGCTGGTTCTCGATGTACGTCAGCCTGGAGGGCGCGGCCGGCCTGATCCGCTCCTACGAGCCGCACTTCGTCCCCGGGCTGCTGCAGACCGAGGACTACGCGCGCGGGGTGCTGAAGTCGGGCGCCGTCGGACAGACCGAGCCGGAGGAGATCGAACGCCACGTCGCCCTGCGCATGCAACGCCAGCAACTGCTCACACGTACCGACGCCCCCCGCTTCTGGGCGGTGATGGACGAGACCGCCCTGCGCCGCCCGGTCGGCGGTCCGGAGGTGATGCGCGCGCAGATCGACCGACTGCTAGAGGTCACGAAGCTGCCCAATGTGACGCTCCAGGTCGCCCCGTTCTCCAACGGGCCGCACCCGGGGACGTACGGACCCTTCGTGCTCTTCCGATTCGCCATGCCCGAACTGCCGGACATGGTCTACAGCGAGTACCTGACCGGCGCCGTCTACCTGGACGCGCGCACCGAGGTGGCGACCCACCTCGAAGTCATGGACCGCATGGCGGCGCAGGCCGCTACGGCACAACGCACGAAGGAGATCCTCCGGGATCTCCGCAAGGAGCTGTGAATGGATCGCATAAAACCCCAGTCCGGGCCGCGGAACCGCACCGAGCGGATCTACAACGGCATGCCTGCCCGGGAACTGGGCAGCGAGGGCTGGCACAAGCCGTGGAGCGGCGGCAACGGGGGCAACTGCCTGGAGGCGATGAAGCTGGCCGACGGCCGGATCGCCGTCCGCCAGTCGACCGACCCGGACGGGCCGGCGCTGATCTACACCACGGACGAGATGACGGCCTTCATCGAGGGTGCCAAGGCGGGGGAGGCCGACTTCCTGCTCTCCTGAACATCTCTGTCTCCTGCCGCCCGCCTTTCCTGTCTTTCCTGCCTGTCTTCCTTTCTTTGTTCTGATTCAAGTTCTTTGTAATGGTGCTTAATTGATCATCGCTCGCGTCAGACGTCTACGGAGTGCCTCGTGACCGACACCAGCAAGCCGCATCCGGCGCGCATGTACGACTGGTATCTCGGCGGCAAGGACAACCACCCCGTCGACGAGGAGATGGGCCGGCAGATGCTCGCCCTCGATCCCCGGGTGCCGGTGATGGCGCGGGTCAACCGCGCCTTCTTCACCCCGGAGGAGTCGGCCGCGGCGTCGCGAAACCCAGGGCGTCCGGGGTCACGCGGGCACTGCGCTCCCGCGCCGGGTCCGGCCGCTTCTTCGACGGCCTCGAACTCGTCGAACCCGGCGTGTCGGTCGTCCAGCACCGGCACCCGGAGCTGGGCGAGCCGGTACCGGGACAGGACGACGGGGTGATCCCGGGCTACGGGGTGGTGGCGCGCAAGCCGTAGGCCCCCCGTACGCGTCCGGGGGCAAACTGCCCCGGCTGCGTCTCCGCGACCGGGCCGGGCCCGAGCAGCCGCGTCCCACGCGGCGGCCGGGCAGCCGCCATTGCCGTGAGCGGGCGGCTCTGGAACAGCCACGGCCGCCCGTGCCTGCCGGGTCCTGCCTGGTCCCTGTCCCTGTCCCTGTCCCTGCTCGGGCCGTGCCTCGGCACCTACACCGTCATCGGCCGGTCGTGCGGCGATATCGGCCACGGCAGTTGTGAACTCCCCGTCAGGTAGTGGTCGACGGCCGCCGCCACCGCCCGCCCCTCGGCGATCGCCCACACGATCAGCGACTGCCCTCGAGCCGCGTCCCCGGCGGCGAAGACGCCCGGTACGTTCGTGGCGAACCCCGCGTCCCGGGAGATGGTGCCGCGCGGCTCCGTCGACACCCCCAGCTGATCGATGAGCCCGTCCTCCCGGTCGGGCCCGGAGAAACCGAGCGCCAGCAGCACCAGGTCGGCCGGGAGCGTCCGCCCCGTCCCCGGCACCGGCAGCCGCGCCCGGTCCACCTCCACCAGATGCAGCGACCGCACATGCCCGCTGCCGTCACCCGTGAAACGGAGCGTCGAGGCCGCGAACAACCGGGCGTCCGCGTCCGCCGAGGGCGCCGCCTCCAGGTCCCGCGCCTCCTCGTGGGCCGCCGACAGCCGGTAGATCTTCGGATACGTCGGCCACGGCTCGATGTCCTCGTCCCGCTCCGTGCCCGGCTGCGCGTAGATGTCCAGCTGGGTCACCGAGGCGGCCCGCTCCCGCAACGCCGTCCCCAGACAGTCCGCCCCCGTGTCACCACCGCCCACGATCACCACGTGCTTCCCGGCCGCCGACATCGGCGACTCGGCCAGATCGCCCTCGCACACCCGGTTGGACAAGGGCAGATACTCCATCGCCTGGTGTATTCCGTCCAACTCCCGGCCCGGCACCGAAAGTTCCCGCCACGCCGTGGCCCCGGTCGCGATCACCACCGCGTCGTACCGGGCCCGCAGCTCCACCGCATGCAGGTCCCGCCCGACCGTCACCGACGTCCGGAACTTCGTCCCCTCGGCCCGCATCTGGCCCAGCCGCCGCTCCAGATGGCGCTTCTCCATCTTGAACTCCGGTATGCCGTACCGCATCAGCCCGCCGAGCCGGTCGTCCTTCTCGTACACGGCGACCGTGTGCCCGGCCCGGGTCAGCTGTTGCGCCGCGGCGAGCCCCGTCGGCCCGGACCCGATCACCGCCACGGTCCGTCCGGACAGCCGCTCCGGCGGCCGCGGCGAGGCGAACCCCTCCGCCCAGGCGCGGTCCGCGATGGCGCACTCGACGTTCTTGATCGTGACCGCGGGCTGGTTGATCGCGAGCACGCACCCGGCCTCGCACGGCGCCGGGCACAACCGTCCGGTGAACTCCGGGAAGTTGTTCGTGGCGTGCAGCCGGTCGCTCGCCGCCCGCCAGTCCTCCCGCGACACCAGGTCGTTCCACTCCGGGATGAGATTGCCCAGCGGACACGCGTCGTGACAGAACGGCACCCCGCAGTCCATGCAGCGGTCCGCCTGCTTGCTGATGATCGGCAGCAGCGCGCCGGGGACGTACACCTCGTCCCAGTCCCGGACCCGCTCCTCGACGGGCCGCCGCGGCCACTCCTCGCGCGGCGTGGTCATGAACCCCTTGGGATCGGCCATGGTCGTCTTCCTCGCGTGCGGTACCCCAGGCCGTGCTTCATCGGGCGGCGCTCTTCCGGCCACGATACGTCCGCTCGGGTACGCCCGCAGAGTGGCCGAGAGCGCTTTCCGGCGAGGGTTTCCTCAGGGGGATCCAGCCGGCTGCCAGGCGGGATCCAGCCCCTGTCCAGACTGCCTCCGTGCGGGGCCGACGGGCTCGTACCTCACCCCCAGGACAGGGCCAGTACATAGACGACCGCCGCCGCGGCCGCCGCGACCGTGCGCACGTGGTTCCAGAACGTCCACTCACGCACGTACACCGGCCAGTAGGAGACAGCCTCCGGTGTGCCCGGCTCCAGCTTGGCCAGCGCCTCGTTCCGGGGCACGTTCGCCATCACGGTCAGCCCGAAGGAACCGAACAGATACAGCCCGCTGCCCACCAGCAGCGCCACCTTCCCGTCGTCCGGCCACACCACGAACGTCACCACCGCGATCATCGCGGACACCACCGCCGACCCCGCGAACACCAGCATGAACACCGGGGTCAGGGCCGCGCGGTTGATCGCGTTCATCGCGGCGACCCCCTGCGCCGGCGGCAACGAGGCCAGCCCGCGCATCACGAAGGCCGAGAACCCGCAGAACACCCCCGCCATCAGGCCGGCCCCCAGCACCCCCAACAGGACCAGCACGTAATACGGCCCGTCGATCACTACCACCACACCTACTCTCGACCCCGGATGCCTCCGCCTTTCTGATCAATGCCCACGAGCCACCCCTCCCCATGACTGTGAAGCCCGACCACATAGACATCCGACCGGATTCACCCCCCACCTCCGTCCCCGCTCCAGCCCCCGGCACGGCGGCCCGGTCACTGCCTCCGGCGCCACGGCCCGGTCCCCGCTCGCCGTCACCCCGTCAGGCGGATCGTCACCCCGGCCTCCCACTCCCGCAGCACCGCCTCCACCGTCCGCGCGATCCGCCGCCGCGCCTCGTACCGTGGCACCCCGCTCATCAGCAGCTGGTCGTACGACGTGTCCACGTGCCGTACCCCCGCCACCACCGCCGACACCACCGCTCCCTCCGTCAGCGCCCGCCCCGCCGCGGTCCGCCCGACCCGCCCACTGCCCCGCACCGACGCGTGGGCCGCGATCGCATTGGCCCGGTCCACCGGGCAGCCCGGGAACAGACGCAGGATCTCCGCCGCGAACGCCTCGGTGAACCGCACGTCCTCGGCCGCCCGCCGCCTCGCGTCCCGCGCCCGGCGCCGCCGCCGTGCCTCGGCGTCGGCCAGACACCGCGCCTCGGCCCGGGCCAGCGCGGCCTCCTCGACCAGGACGCCCTGCCGCTCGTACCGGCTCTTGCGCCGGTTGAACCGGACCACCACCGCCGACAGCGCGCTCTCCTCCCGCGACCGCCGGGTCAGTGCCGTGTCGCCCCGGGACAGGAACACCAGATGCCCGAGATCGGCGCACTCGAGGCACCGCGGCACCCCGTCCTCCACCACCAGCAGCGACAACGGTCCCCGCCGGCACGCCCCACACCGCTTGTGCCGCAGCGGCTGCACGACCAGAAGTCCGCCGTGGCGAGGGGGAGTTGCGAGACGTGTCATATGCGGTACTTTCCCCTCCCCGGGGGCTGATCTCACGTCGTTCGCGCCCTCCCCGCCGACCAGGCGACGACGGCCTCCTCACGCCCGGCTCGCGGCCTGTCACCTTCACCTTCACCGTCCCCGGTGCCCGGCCCCGGGCAACCACTCCCGGCGTGCCCGGACGGCCGACCCGGCATCATGATCCTGTGCGACTCGAAGCGATCACCTGGGACCGGCTCGCCGAGCGTCTCGCCGAGCGGCTGGCCGAACTGAAGCCCGCCGACGGGGGCGCCTGGCCACGCGTCGCCTTCGACGGTGCCCCGGCCGCCCGGCCCGGCGACCTGGCGGAGCGCGTCGGTGAGGCGCTGCGGGTACGGGGCCGGCCGTCGCTCGTCGTGGGCACCGAGGGCTTCCTGCGCCCCGCCTCGCTGCGCCTGGAGCACGGCAGACGCGACGCGGAGTCGTACTACGGCGGCTGGTTCGACACCAACGCCCTGTGGCGGGAGGTCTTCGGCCCCCTCGACCCCGGCGGGACCGGTCGCGTCCTGCCCGATCTGTGGGATCCGGCCACCGACCGCGCCACCCGCAGCCCCTATGTCCAACTCCCGCCCGGCGGCCTCCTGCTGCTGCACGGACCGCTCCTGCTACGGCACTGGTTCCCGTTCGACCTGACCGTCCACCTCCTCCTCACCCCCGGCGCCCTGCGCCGCCGTACCCCCGAGACCGACCACTGGACCCTCCCCGCCTTCGAGCGCTACGCGGCCGAGACCGACCCCGCCGGCACGGCCGACGTCCTGGTCCGTGCCGACGATCCGCGGCATCCGGCGTGGAGCGGCTGAGCGGCCAGGCGGCGGGACCGGACCGGGGCCCCGCTCAGGGCGGGGGCGGCCGGGCGGCTCAGAGCCAGCCGTTGCGCCTGAAGCCGCGGTACAGCACCAGGCACGCCACCGATATGACGCCGATGACGAGCGGATAGCCGAACCGCCAGTGCAGCTCCGGCATGTGATCGAAGTTCATGCCGTACACACCGCACACCATCGTCGGCACGGCGATCACCGCGGCCCAGGCCGTGATCTTCCGCATGTCCTCGTTCTGCGCGACCGTCACCTGTGCCAGATGCGCCTGGAGAATGGAGTTGAGCAACTCGTCGAAGGCCGCGATCTGCTCCTTCGCCCGCATCAGATGGTCGAGCACATCCCTGAAGTAGGCCTGTATCTCCGGGGAGATCACCCGTATCGGCCGGGTGGTCAGCTCCTCCATCGGCCGGCCGAGCGGCACCACCGCCCGCTTCAGCTCCAGGAGTTCACGCTTCATCTGGTAGATCCGGCCCGGGTCGGTCCGCGCGCCGTTCTCCGTGAAGACGGCCGCCTCGACCTGGTCGATGTCGCCCTGCACCGCGTCCGTGACACTCAGGTAGTCGTCGACCACGTGGTCCGCGATGGCGTGCAGCACCGCCGCAGGCCCCTTGGCGAGCTGGCTCGGCGTGGCCTCCAGCTCCTCTCGCAGCGGCCCCAGCGAGCCGTGCCGGCCGTGCCGCACCGTGATCACGAAGTCCTCGCCGACGAACACCATGATCTCGCCGGTGTCGACCACCTCGCTGGTCGCGGTCAGCTTCTCGTGCTCGACGTAGCAGACCGTCTTGAACACCGCGAACAACGTCTCGCCGTACCGCTCCACCTTCGGCCGCTGGTGGGCCTCGACGGCGTCCTCCACGGCCAGCGGGTGCAGGTCGAACAACTCGCCGATGCCCGCGAACTCGCTGTCGGTCGGCTCGTGGAGCCCCAGCCAGACGAACCCGTCGCCACGCTTGCGCACCCGCTCCACCGCGGAGAACAGGTCGCTGCACTCCGGAACCCGCACTCCGTCCTCGTACGTCACGCAATTGACCACCGACGAGCCCAGCGGGGACCGTGCGTGATGGCTCAGGTCGACGCGGGGCCGCCGCCGGGCCAGCCGCGCCACCCTGCGCAGGCCGCCGGTCCTGCCCAGCCCTGTGACCTTCCGCAGATTCCCTGCCATCGTCATCCGGATCTCCTTGCATGGATCCACTCGCCCAACGCGTCCCGCCCTGTCCGGCCAGTCTGCCAGCCCGGTGTGAGACGCGGGTAAGCCTGTGGGAACGGCGAGTTCCGGTTGGTTCCCGCCTGTGGACGACCGGACTCCCGCCCCGTGTTCCCGAGCCGTGAGCCGGGCAACTGAAATCATCGCTTCATGACACAGGCCGACGGATATCTCCTCGACAACCGCCAGACCGAGGCCGGACGGCGCTTCGACGCCTTCGCGGACCTCTTCGATCCCACCACCTTCCGCCACCTCGACGAGTTCGGTCCCGAACCGGGCTGGCGCTGCTGGGAGGTCGGTGCCGGCGGCACCTCCGTGGTGTCCTGGCTGGCCGGGAAGGTCGGGCCGACGGGACGCGTCGTCGCCACCGACATCGACACGTCACTGCTCGCCGCGGCCGCCCACCCGCCCGTCGAGGTCCGCACCCACGACGTCGGCGCCGAGGAGCCGCCGGGGGAGGACTTCGACCTGGTGCACGCCCGGCTCGTCCTCGTCCACGTGCCGGACCGGGAACGGGCGTTGCGTTCCATGATCAAGGCTCTGCGGCCCGGCGGTCGACTGCTGATCGAGGACGCCGACCCCGCCCTCCAGCCCCTCACCTGCCCCTACGAGTACGGCCCCGAGCAGCAGCTCGCCAACCGCCTGCGCCAGGGCTTCCGCAAGCTCCTCGCCGAACGCGGCGCCGACCTGTCGTACGGCCGCAAGCTTCCGCGGCTGCTCCGCGAGGCCGGGCTGCACGACGTGGCGGCCGACGCCTACTTCCCCGTGGCCTCGCCCGCCTGCACCGCCCTGGAGACCGCCACCGTCCAGCAGATCCGGGGCCGGCTCGTCGCGGCCGGCCTCGCCACCGACGAGGACGTCGACCAGCACCTGGCCAACGTGGCGACGGGCAGCATGGACCTCGCCACCGCCCCGATGATCTCCGCGTGGGGCCGCAAGGCGTAGGCCCGCCGCTCGTGGTGGGGGCGCCGTGCCCGTGTCAGTCGCGGGCGGGTGGTCTCGCGCCCACACGTTCCACCGCCCGCGCCCCCGCCCGGCAGCCCAGTGCCGCCGCCTCCGAGGCGTCCGCTCCGGCGACCAGCGCGGCGAGGAACGCCCCGGTGAACGCGTCACCGGCGCCCGTGGTGTCCCGGGGCGTCGCGGATGCGGCCGGGACGCGAGCGAGGACGCCGCCCGCCCGGGCCACCAACGCGCCGTCCGCCCCCGCCTTGGCCACCACCAGCGGGACCTGGCGGCTCAGTTTGGCCGCGGCGTCCGCCGGATCGGGCAGTCCCGTCAGCAGACAGGCCTCGTCCCGGCTCGGCAGCAGGACGTCGACCCCCTCGACGAGCGCCAGAAAACGGTCCACGCCCAGTGCCACGAGGAACCCGGCCGACGCCGGGTCCAGGCTCACCGGTACGCCACGCGCGCGGGCCGCCGCCAGGGCCGTCGCCACCAGGGCCCGGCTCGGCTCGGAGAACAGCAGATAGCCGGAGAGATGCAGCCGGGCCACCCCGTCGAGAAGCGCGTCCGACCAGTCGGCCGGCTCCAGCCGCAGGGACGCCCCGCTGTCCGTGAGGAAGGTCCGCTCGGCCGAGGCACCGCTGTCGACCAGGCAGATCACCGTCCCCGTCGCGGCCTCGGGGTCCACCACGAGCCGGGACCGCACCCCGGCGGCGGCCAGCTCCCGCTCGTGCCACCGGGCCGAGTCCGCCCCCACCCGCCCCAGCAGCCGTACGTCCGCACAGCCCGCGTGCGCTGCCCAGCAGGCCACATTGGCGCCCGCCCCGCCCGGCAGGGTCCGGATCACGGCGACCGTGTCGGTGCCGACCGCGAGCGGCCCCCGGTACCGCGCGACCACATCGGTGACGACGTCCCCGACGACCAGCAGGGCCCCGCCCGCCGCCTCTCCGCGAGGCACCGCCTCCTCGAGAGTCGGCGCGTCCCGGGGAGGCGTCACCTCTGCTCCGGTTGCCGCTGGTGCCGCTGCCCCATCCGGCGCCGCCGCTCGCTCGGGCGTCACCCCCTGGCCCACGCCGAGGCGATCCGCGCCGCCAGCCCGACATTGCCGCGCACGGCCGCCAGGTTCGCCTCCAGCGAGGCGCCGTCCGTATGCCGGACCAGATAGCCGAGCAGGAACGGCGTGACCGCCTGGCCGGTGATCCCTTCCGCCTCGCACGCGTGCAGCGCGTCGGCGAGCACGCGCGCGTGCAGCGCGGGGTCGAGCTGCTCCGCCTCCGGGACGGGGTTGGCGACGATCAGTGCCGAGTCCGCAGCGTCCAGCGCGTCCTGCGCCCGCATCACGTCCGCGACCTGCTCCGGGGTCCTAAGCGTCCAGTCGACCGGATGCCCGGAGTCGGACAGATAGAAGCCGGGGAAGCGGTCCGTACCGTAGCCCGCGACGGCCACACCCAGGGTCTCCAGGCGCTGGAGGGTCGCCGGCACGTCGAGGATCGACTTCACGCCCGCGCACACCACCGTGATCCGGGTGCGTGCCAGCAAACCCAGGTCGGCGGACTCGTCCTGGGTCGCCGTCCACTCACGGTGCACCCCGCCGAGGCCGCCCGTCGCGAACACCCGGAGGCCGGCCAGCGCCGCCAGCTGCGCCGTCGCCGACACGGTGGTCGCCCCGCTCGCCCCCGCGGCCAGGGCGAGCGGCAGGTCGCGATGGCCTAGCTTGCGGATCCCGTCCTCGTTGGCGATCCGCTCCAACTGGTCCTTGTCCAGACCGACATGGGGCCGCCCGTCCAGCACGGCGATGGTCGCGGGCACCGCGCCCGCCCGCCGTACCGTGTCCTCCAGCTCCAGCGCCACCTGGAGGTTGCGCGGGCGCGGCAGCCCGTGCGCGATGATCGTGGACTCCAGGGCGACCACCGCACGGCCCGCGCCGAGCGCTTCCCCGACCTCTTCCGACACCACCAGCACCACGCCTGCCTCCTGTCCGTCGGTCTTCCCTCATCTCTGGCGGGAGCCCCACCCGGATAAACGCTTGCGGCCTGTGGGGGATGCCACCAGCCTGGGCTGCATGACGAATCACCCGGTACGTCTGGACCACGTCGTCCTCTGGGTCGCCGACCCTGCCGCCGCGGCCGGCTTCTACGAGCGGATGCTCGGCCTGGAGCCGCTACGGGTCGCCGAGTTCACCGCCGGAGAGGTGCCGTTCCCTTCCGTACGCGTCACCGAGGAGACCATCATCGACCTCGCGCCGCGCACCCTCGCCGAGCGCATGCCGGCCCTTCCCGGCGCCGACGGCAGCGCGGGCCACCCCGTCAACCACGTCTGTCTGTCCCTGCCGTCCGACGCCTTCGACGCCCTGCGCGCCCGCCTCGCCGAGCACGCCGTCCCCATGACCGACATCGGACACGACTCCTTCGGCGCCCGCGGCACGGCCCCGCGCAACTTCTACTTCAGGGATCCCGACGGCAACGTCGTCGAGGCACGCCACTACGGCTGACCGCCGGCGGGGCGCGACACGGCCAGGGCCCGGGGAACGAGCCTCAGAACAGCGGCTCCGGGAGCACGCCCTCCAGGGCGAGCAGCTTCCGCTTGGTCTCCAGACCGCCCCCGAACCCGCCGATCCCGCCGTCGCTCTCCACCACCCGGTGACAGGGCACGACGACCGGCAGCGGATTGGCGCCCATCGCCGCGCCCACCGCCTGCGCCCCGCCGGGCTGCCCGACCCGGCCCGCCAGGTCGCCGTACCCGACCACCGTGCCGTACGGAACACCCGCGGCCAGCTCCCGCAGCACCTGCCGGTTGAAGCCGGAGATCAGCGACCAGTCCAGTGGCAGGTCGAAGTCCCTCCGCCGGCCCGCGAAGTACGCCCGCAGCTGGGATATCGCCTCGGCCAGCACCGGCTCCGTGGGAGCCTCGACGGGCTCGGCGCCCAGCCGAGACGCCAGCCGCTCCACCGTCCGTTCCCGCACCGCCTCGGTCGCGTGGAACACCACGTTGACCAGGCCGCTGCCGGTCGCCGCGAGCAGCAGCGGACCGATGTCGGTGCCCACGACGGCCCACACCACCCGCTGCCCGTACTGCCCTTCGCTGTCCATGTGCCCCACCGTACGGCCCGCCACTGACAACGCCGTCTCCCCGGCCCGGGTCAGCTCGCGCACAACGCGGCCCGCACCACGTCCGGCTTGTTGGTGATGATCCCGTCCACGCCGTAGCCGACGGCCTTCCAGGTGGTGACCGCGTCGTCCACCGTCCAGGTGAAGACGCGCAGCGGCCGGCCGTGCGGCCCCTTGAGGGCGTGCACGGTCCGCACATAGCCGACGGAGACCGAGCCCACCGAGGGGTTGATCAGGTCCACGAAGCCCGCGTACCGCCGCAGGGAGCCCACGGGCGGTGTGCCGAGGTAGCCGGTCGTCACTGCGGGCCGCAGAGCGTGCACCGCGCGCAGGCTGTCCGCGCTGAAACTCTGCACGACGAGCCGGTCCAGATGCGGGCGGTCCAGCCAGCCCTCGTTGCGCAGCAGCTGGAGAACCTGCCGCTCGATGCCGGGGTACAGCTCGGGGTTCTTGATCTCCAGGAGCAGCTTCTCGTGATTGTGCTCGACCCGGCGCATGTACTGCTCCAGCGTCGGCACCCTCGTGCCCCGGTACGAGGGGGAGAACCAGCTGCCCGCGTCCAGCCGGGCCACCTCGGCCGCGGTGAAGTCCTTCACCTTCCAGGGCGCCCGGCCGGGGAAGACCTTTGCGGCGTCGGTGGTGCGCCGGAGACTGTCGTCGTGGATGACGACGAGCCGGCCGTCCTTGGTGCGCTGGACGTCGTTCTCGACCCAGGTGAAGCCCAGTGCGGCGGCCTTGTCGATGGCGGCCAGCGTGTTCTCTGGGGCGTAGGCGGCGGCGCCCCGGTGCGCGAGCACCGTGGGTGCGGCGGTGTCGCCCGCCCGGGCGGCGGGGACGGGGCTCAGCAGGGCTGCCGTTCCCAGCAGCGCGGTGGCCGTGACGGCGACTGCGCGCGCGTGCATGGGCACTCCTCACGTGGAACGAATACGGACAGCACAAGAGTGACAGCAGGGAGTGAACGGCTCGCGGGTGCGGGACGGCCACAGATTGAATGGAGTCGCCCAAGCCCGCTCACCGTTGCCGCACAACTGAGGCAAGGGCGTGTTTCTTTGCCGGAAAATCGTTCGACCATTCCGGTGCGGGTCATACTCTCTGCGTCAACCCTGACCGTTCGGGCGGTCCTGGGACGGGGCGTAGTACACACATTCCGGGACGCAAAGGGTGAAGGGCAGCCGCGCATGCAGGGCACGGTCGACGGATTCAGCTACGGGCTCGTCACCCCGTTGGTGGCCTACCTGATGGCCTGCCTCGGTGGCGCTCTCGGGCTGCGCTGCACGACCCGTGCGATGCTGGTGGCCCACTCGTGGCGCCCCGCCTGGCTCGCCCTGGGGTCGGCGGCGATCGGCTCCGGCATATGGACCATGCACTTCGTCGCCATGATGGGGTTCAGCGTCGAGGAGACGCCGATCCACTACGACAAGCCCCTCACGTACGCGAGCCTCGGCCTCGCCATGGTCATGGTGGGCGTCGGGATCTTCATAGTCGGCTACCGGGGCGCGAGCGGAACCGCGCTCTTCACGGGCGGCACGATCACCGGTCTGGGCATCGCCTCGATGCATTACCTGGGCATGGCCGGGCTGCGCCTCAACGGAACCCTGCAGTACGACACGGTCATGGTCGCCGCGTCGGTCGTGATAGGCGTCGTCGCCGCCACCTCGGCACTGTGGGCCGCCGGGCAGGTCCGCGGCTTCCTGTGGAGCGTCGGCGCGAGCCTCGTCATGGGGCTCGCCGTCAGCGGCATGCACTACACCGGCATGGCCGCCCTCACCGTCCACCTGCACGGCGCCAGCGTGACGTCCCCGGGCGACTCTCCTGCCTCCCTGCTCGCCCCCATGCTGATCGGCCCGCTCGCCTTCCTCTGCCTGGCCGCCGTCGTCGTGATCTTCGACCCGCTGATGGTCACGGGCAAGCCCGACCAGGTCCGCGCGGCGCACAAGCCGGGCGTGCCGGCCGACGAGGTCACCCACCACCCGAGCCGCCGCCCACAACTCCGCGTCGGCCGTCAGCAGAGCTACCACAGCGCACGTACACCGCAGAACCGCTGATCAGAGCCGGTTGTCAGTGCGGGGTCGTACGGTTGAAGCCATGCGGCCCGTTTCCCACATCGAACGCACGGTGGCGCCCTTCGAGGTCGTCAGCCCCTACCAGCCCAGCGGCGACCAGCCGGCCGCCATCGCCGACCTGGCCAGACGCATCGAGGCCGGGGAGAAGGACGTCGTCCTCCTCGGCGCGACCGGCACCGGCAAGTCCGCCACCACCGCGTGGATGATCGAAAAACTCCAGCGCCCCACCCTGGTGATGGCGCCGAACAAGACCCTGGCCGCTCAGCTGGCCAACGAGTTCCGCGAGCTCCTCCCGAACAACGCGGTCGAATACTTCGTCTCGTACTACGACTACTACCAGCCCGAGGCGTACGTCCCGCAGTCGGACACCTACATCGAGAAGGACTCCTCGATCAACGAGGAGGTCGAGCGGCTGCGCCACTCCGCCACCAACTCGCTGCTCACCCGCCGCGACGTGATCGTGGTCGCCTCGGTCTCCTGCATCTACGGCCTCGGTACCCCGCAGGAGTACGTCGACCGGATGGTCCCGCTGCGGGTCGGCGACGAAATCGACCGCGACGACCTGCTGCGCCGCTTCGTTGACATCCAGTACACGCGCAACGACCTCGCGTTCACCCGCGGCACCTTCCGCGTCCGCGGCGACACCATCGAGATCTTCCCGGTCTACGAGGAGCTCGCCGTCCGCATCGAGATGTTCGGCGACGAGATCGAGGCGCTGTCCACCCTGCACCCGCTCACCGGCGAGATCATCAGCGACGACCGGCAGCTGTACGTCTTCCCGGCCTCCCACTACATCGCGGGCCCCGAGCGCATGGACCGGGCCGTCAACGACATCGAGAAGGAGCTGGGGGAGCGCCTGGCCGAGCTGGAGAAGCAGGGCAAGCTCCTGGAGGCCCAGCGGCTGCGCATGCGCACCACGTACGACATCGAGATGCTCCGCCAGATCGGCACCTGCTCCGGCGTGGAGAACTACTCGATGCACTTCGACGGCCGCCTGCCCGGCTCCCCGCCGAACACCCTGCTCGACTACTTCCCGGACGACTTCCTCCTGGTCATCGACGAGTCGCACGTCACCGTGCCGCAGATCGGCGCCATGTACGAGGGCGACGCCTCCCGCAAGCGCACCCTTGTGGACCACGGCTTCCGGCTGCCCTCCGCCCTGGACAACCGCCCGCTGAAGTGGGAGGAGTTCCAGGAGCGGATCGGGCAGGCCGTGTACCTGTCGGCGACCCCCGGCGCGTACGAGCTCTCCCGCGGGGACGGTGTCGTCGAGCAGATCATCCGCCCCACCGGTCTCGTCGACCCCGAGGTCGTCGTCAAGCCCACCGAGGGGCAGATCGACGACCTTGTGCACGAGATCCGCAAGCGCACCGAGAAGGACGAGCGCGTCCTGGTCACCACGCTCACCAAGAAGATGGCCGAGGACCTCACCGACTACTTCCTGGAGCTCGGCATCCAGGTGCGCTACCTGCACAGCGACGTCGACACGCTGCGCCGCGTCGAGCTGCTGCGCGAGCTGCGCTCCGGTGAGTACGACGTCCTGGTCGGCATCAACCTCCTCCGGGAGGGCCTCGACCTGCCCGAGGTGTCCCTGGTGGCGATCCTCGACGCCGACAAGGAGGGCTTCCTGCGCTCGGGCACCTCACTGATCCAGACCATCGGCCGCGCGGCGCGCAATGTCTCCGGCGAGGTCCACATGTACGCCGACAAGATCACCCCGGCGATGGAGAAGGCCATCGACGAGACCAACCGGCGCCGTGAGAAGCAGGTCGCGTACAACAAGGCCAACGGCATCGACCCGCAGCCGCTCCGGAAGAAGATCAACGACATCGTCGCGCAGATCGCCCGCGAGGAGGTCGACACCGAACAGCTGCTCGGCTCGGGCTACCGCAGGCAGAAGGACGGCAAGGCGGCCAAGGCTCCCGTGCCGTCGCTGGGCGACAAGGCGGCCAAGGGCGCGAAGGCCGGGAAGGCCGGCAAGGCCGCCAGGGGCAAGGCCGGGGAAGCGGTGCCCACCGACCGCCCGGCTGCCGAACTCGCCGAGCAGATCGAGGAGATGACGGAGCGTATGCGTGCCGCCGCCGCCGACCTGCAGTTCGAGATCGCGGCCCGGCTGCGTGACGAGGTCTCCGAGATGAAGAAGGAACTGCGTCAGATGAGAGAGGCGGGCCTGGCCTGACCCCTGATCCGCTGCCGAACCCCGGCAAGCACGCGAAGTGTTGCAGGACCGACACAAAGCGCGGGCCGGGGTTCGGCACTGTCAGCGACGCTGCATAGGGTTTTGGTCAACCGCGGACTCCGCGGGAGCAGGGGACCACCGACGAGGGGAAACAGCCGTGACCGTCAACATGACCAAGGGTCAGGCCATCAGCCTGGAGAAGAAGGACGGCGGCTCCCTGAGCGCGGTCCGCATGGGTCTTGGCTGGAAGGCGGCGCCCCGTCGTGGGCTGTTCGGCTCGCGCACCCGGGAGATCGACCTGGACGCCTCGGCGGTGCTGTTCGCCGACAAGCAGCCCGTCGACGTCGTGTTCTTCCGGCACCTGGTGAGTGACGACGGCTCCGTCCGCCACACGGGCGACAACCTCGTCGGCGGCGCGGGCCAGGGCGGCGACGACGAGGCCATCCTCGTCGACCTCGCGCGCGTGCCGGTCCACGTCGACCAGATCATCTTCACCGTGAACTCCTTCACCGGCCAGACCTTCCAGGAAGTGCAGAACGCCTTCTGCCGCCTGGTCGACGAGACCACCGGCCAGGAACTCGCCCGTTACACGCTCGACGGCGGCGGCGAGTACACCGCCCAGATCATGGCGAAGGTGCACCGGTCGGGATCCGGCTGGACGATGACGGCCCTGGGCGTCCCGGCCAGGGGCCGCACCTTCCAGGACCTGGTACCGGCGATCCTGCCGATCCTCTGAGCGCTTCGCCGTAAGGGGGGCGCGGGGGCTGTCCGGCCGCGGTCCGTCAGCGCCCCGAAGGGGCGCGAGGAACTGCGCGACCAGTCACGACGGCGCCGCAGTCGGCCGACGGCCCACCGGCGCACTCCCGGCGGAGCACTCAGTTCCGGTACACGAGGACACGAAACACAGGGAGACGTGGGCCATGGCAGCCGAGCTGGTGCGCGGGCAGAACCACCCGCTCCCGCAGAACCGGATCGAGATCCGGATCTCGGCCGACGTGCCAGTGCTGACCGGGGCCACCCTCGCCGACGAGAGCGGCCGGGTACGGAGCACCGACGGGGTGGTCCATCCTGGCGAGCCCACTCTGCCCGGGATCGAGGTCTCCCGGCAGGCGGCCGCCGACCACCGGCTCGCCGTGGACCTCGACGCCATGCCCGCGGCCGTGCACCGGGTCAGCGTCCTAATCGCCCTGCCCACCACGCCCGACGGTCCGTCCCGCTTCGGCGCCGTCGCCGCACCGCGTGCCGCGGTCACCGGTCTCGACGGCACCGAGATCGCCGGCTACACCCTCATCGGCCTGGACGCCGAGTCGGCGGTCGTCGCCCTGGAGCTGTACCGACGCCAGGCCGCCTGGAAGATCCGTGCGGTGGGCCAGGGCTACGCGGAGGGGCTGACCGGGCTCCTCGCCGATCAGGGCCTGCTCGGAGCCGCCGAACTCGCCCGCGGGATCGAACAGGCGGTGGCGCGCGGCCTGGCCCGTACGGTCCCGGCCCGCACCGCGGACACCGACCGCTCCCGGCGTACGGCCGCCTCCGTCACCGGCCCCGATCTGCCGGGCACTGCTTCCGCAACCGGGTCTCCCTACGATTCCCAGGCACCCGGCGACCCGGCCGGCCGGCGTGCGGCCTCCGACGGGACCGCCGAGTCCGAGCCGACGCCCGGCGACGGCGGCAGGCCCCCGGCTGCCGGCGGACCCCGCGTCCCGGCCGCCCCCACTTCCACCGGCGGTCCCACCGGCGGTCCCACCGGCGGTCCCACCGGCGGTCCCATCGACTACACGCATCCACAGCGCCGGCAGGCGTCCCGGCCTTCGGCACCCGAGACTCCGGCCCCCGAGACTCCGGCCCCGGCGGACGGGCCCGCGCTGCCCGTCGCCGGTGACGCCGCCGGCTGGTCCATGGACGAGCGGCTCTACAACCAGGTCTGGGGCATGTTCGAGGACCTGGCCCGCTCCACCGCCGCCTACCGCAGCGCTGTCGACTTCGCCGAGTCACGCATGGAGAAGGAACTCGACCAGGTCCTCTCCGACCCCCGCAGCCGCCTGGGCTCGGCGGGCGACACCGCACGCGAGGCGGCCCAGGCCCGGCAGGTTCGGCTGGTCGACCAGGCGCAAGCGGTGCTCGACCGGGACCTCGCCCAGCTCACCGCCGAGTCCGAGGTCGTCGAGCCCGCGCTGCCACCCGCGTACGCGCGCTGGGACAGCCCGGTCTGGCACGGCTACCGGGTGCCGACGGAGTCGCCGATGGCCGTCCGGCTGGGTGACCTCCACCTTCCGGAGAGCGCCCCGCTGCGCATCCCGATGCTGGTCCGGCTGCCGTTGGAGCGGGGCCTGTGGATCGACAGCGGCGTGCCCGACGCATCCCTGTTCGAGGAGGCGGGTGAGCTGCGGCACCTCGCCCTGCAGACGGCGGTGGCGCTCGCGGCCCGGCTGCTCGCCGTCCACCCGCCGGGGGAGTTCGGTGTGCAGGTCGTCGACCCGGCGGGGGCCGGTGCGTCCGCGTTCGCACCGCTGACGGAGGCCGGGGTGCTGGACGCGCCGCCCGCGACGGGCGCCGCCGGTGTGACGGGTGTGCTGGGGCGGCTCACAGAGCGCGTCGACCTGGTGCAGATGGCAGTGCGCGGTGGCGCGTCCGACGCGCTTCCGCCCGGCCTGGACACCTCGCGGCACCTGCTGATCGTGCACGACTTCCCGCACGGCTTCGACGACCGGGCCGTCACCCAGCTGCGCTGTCTCGCGGACGAGGGCCCGGACGTCGGCGTCCATCTCCTGCTGGTCGCCGACCGCGAGGACGCCACCCCCTACGGCCCGTTGCTCGATCCGCTCTGGCGTTCACTGATGCGACTCTCCCCGGTACCGGACGACCACCTGGCCGACCCGTGGGTGGGGCATGCCTGGACGTACGAGCCCGGCCTCGTACCGTCCGGCAGTCAGGTGCTCCAGCAGGTGCTGACCAGGGTCGCGACAGCCCGCACCAAGCACATGTAAAGGGCTTCGACCAGCTGATTTGGCCTTCTCTTTGCCAATCGCTTTACCTTTCCTTGGTGATTGGGGTACTGTTTTCCGTACGGAGGGGAGTACTCCCTGTCTGCTGCGGCGTACCCGTCAATACGGATCCGGTCGGATCCCGGGGCGCCGGCCCGTCCCGGGTGGAAGAGACCTCCGGTAGCGCAACGCCGAATCTTTGCCGTTCACTAACCGGAGGCACCAGTGGATGTATCCGTGACCCTGTGGGTCCTCACCATCCTGGGGCTGGCCGCCCTGATCGCGGTGGACTTCTTCATCGGCCGCAAGCCGCATGACGTGTCCGTCAAGGAAGCCGGAATCTGGACAGTCGTCTGGATCGCCCTGGCCGGACTCTTCGGCCTCGGCCTGCTCGTCTTCTCCGGCGGTCAGCCCGCCGGAGAGTTCTTCGCGGGCTTCATCACCGAGAAGTCGCTGAGCGTCGACAACCTCTTCGTCTTCGTCCTGATCATGGCGAAGTTCGCCGTGCCCTCGCAGTACCAGCAGCGGGTGCTGCTCGTCGGTGTCCTCATAGCATTGGTGCTGCGTGCCGTCTTCATCGCCGCGGGCGCCGCGATCCTCGCCAGCTTCTCGTGGGTCTTCTACCTCTTCGGCGCCTTCTTGATCTGGACGGCCTGGAAGCTGATCCAGGAGGCGCGGGCCGACCGGGAGGAAGAGGAGTTCGAGGAGAACAAGCTGCTCAAGGCCGCCGAGCGCAGGTTCGGCGTGGCCGACCGCTACCACGGCACCAAGCTGTGGATCCAGCAGAACGGCAAGCGGGTCATGACCCCGATGCTGGTCGTGATGCTCGCGATCGGTACGACCGACGTCCTGTTCGCACTGGACTCCATCCCCGCGATCTTCGGCCTGACGCAGGACCCGTACATCGTCTTCACGGCCAACGCCTTCGCGCTGATGGGCCTGCGGCAGCTGTACTTCCTCATCGGCGGACTGCTGAAGAAGCTGGTCCACCTCTCCTACGGCCTGTCCATCATCCTCGGCTTCATCGGCGTCAAGCTGGTGCTGCACGCGCTGCACGAGTCCGGCGTCCACGTCCCGGAGATCAGCATCCCGGTGTCCCTCGGCGTGATCTGCGCGGTCCTGATCGTCACCACGATCACCAGTCTCAGGGCGTCCGGGAAGCAGGCGGCGGCCGCGGCGGCGCAGGCCCGGAGCGAAGGCGCTCCGAAGGACAGCATCGACGTCTGACCACGTCGGACGTAGGAACAACCACCCCGCGCAGCGGTGCGAAGCACATTGCCGGCCCACCACCCCGGATGCTTCGTTGGGTGGCGGAACGTCCCCGGTCCGGGGACGCCGCCGCCCGGTGGAGGCAACCGTGACATTCGTCCAGATCATCGACTTCGAGACCGACCGCATCGACGAGCTGAAGGCTCTTGCCGACGAGATGGGCAGCCGGCTCGACGGCCGCGAGAACAGCCCCACCCGCCGCCTGATCCTCCGGGACCGGAACCGGCCGGGACGCTACTTCGGCGTGATCGAGTTCAACTCCTACGAGGAGGCCATGCGGAACAACGACGACCCCGAGACGAGCAAGTTCGCCGAGCAGATGGCCGCCCTGTGCACCCGGCCGCCGTCCTTCACCGACTGTGACGTCGTGGACCTGACCGACTTCACGTAACCGACCGACCGACCGCACTCGCACGCCCCGGGGGCCGCGCCGCGCCGACGGCAGGCCCCCCGGAGGCCGAAAGGAACGGAATGCGAAGCCCGTCCGCCTCTGCCACCATCGCTGCATGATCACTCGGCTCAGGTCGCTCACCACCCAGTGGACGCTCCTCGTGCCGGTGCTCGCGGTCGTCCTGCTCCTGTTCACCTGGGGCCGCAGCCTGCCCGGCGCGGTCGTCGCGCTGGTCACCGTGGTCCTCGCCGGATCGGTCCTCGCCGCGGTCCATCACGCCGAGGTCGTGGCCCACCGGGTCGGCGAACCCTTCGGTTCCCTGGTCCTCGCCATCGCTGTCACGATCATCGAGGTCGCCCTGATCGTCACCCTCATGGCCGACGGCGGTGCCAAGAGCGCCACCCTGGCCCGGGACACCGTCTTCGCGGCCGTGATGATCACCTGCAACGGCATCGTCGGACTCTGCCTCCTCGTCGCCTCGCTCCGCCACGGCACCGCGGTCTTCAATCCGGAGGGCACCGGCGCCGCCCTGGCGACCGTGGCCACCCTGGCCACGCTCAGCCTGGTGCTGCCGACCTTCACCACCAGCAAGCCGGGACCGGAGTTCTCCGGAGTGCAACTGACGTTCGCGGCGCTGTCGTCGCTGATCCTGTACGGACTGTTCGTCACCACCCAGACTGTGCGCCACCGCGACTACTTCCTGCCGATCACCCGGCAGGGCGACCCGATGACCGCCGACGACCACGCCGTGGTCCCGTCCGCGCGGGCCGCCTGGATCAGCCTCGGCCTGCTCGGCCTCGCCCTCGTCGGGGTGGTCGGGCTGGCCAAGGGCGTGTCGCCGACGATCGAGTCCGGAGTGGCGGCGGCCGGCCTGCACCAGGCCGTGGTCGGCGTGGTCATCGCGTTGCTGGTACTGCTCCCCGAGACCATCGCAGCCCTGCGCTCGGCCCGCCGTGACCGGGTGCAGACCAGTCTCAACCTGGCGCTCGGTTCGGCCATGGCAAGCATCGGCCTGACCATCCCCGCCGTGGCCCTGGCCTCCGTCTGGCTCTCCGGCCCCCTGGTCCTCGGCCTGAGCGCCACCCACATGCTGCTGCTCGCGCTGACCGTGGTGGTCAGCTCCCTGACCGTGGTCCCGGGCCGGGCCACACCGCTGCAGGGCGGCGTCCACCTGGTGCTGTTCGCCGCCTACCTGGAACTGGCGATCAACCCGTAGCGGCCCCGGAGGTACTCACCCGGCGACCGGCTCGACCGCCGCCACCGGCACCGGACGCGTCTCCGGCAGCAGCGTGAAGCAGCCCAGGCTCAGCAGCGCGATCGCCGTCAGATACGTCCCCACGGCCCACGGCACGCGCCCGCTGTGCTCCGCAAGCGCCGTTGCGACGATCGGCGTCAGCCCGCCGCCGAGGACCCCGCCGAGGTTGTAGCCGACGGCCGCCCCGGTGCAGCGCAACCTGGGCTCGTACAGCTCCGGCAGGTAGGCGGCGACCACCGCGAACATGGTGATGAAGGCGACCAGGGCACCGGTGAACCCGAGGAACATCAGCAGCGGCTGTCCGGTCGCGAGCAGCGCGACCATCGGGAACATCCACAGCGCCGACGCCGTGCACCCCACGAGGCACAGCCCCCGGCGCCCGTAGCGGTCGCCCAGCAGAGCCATCACCGGCGTGAGCGCCCCCTTCACGACGACGGCGGCCATGACACACGTCAGCATGACGGTACGGCTCACCCCGAGCCGTTCCGTCCCGTACGCCAGCGACCAGGTCGTCACCGCGTAGAACACCGCGTACCCGACCGCGAGCGCCCCCGCCGACAGCAGCACCAGCCGCCAGTGGTGCCGTACGACCTCGGCGAACGGCATGCGCGCGGGCTCCTCGATCTCCAGGAACTGCGGGCTCTCGGGGAGCGAGGAACGCAGCCACAGCCCGCTCAGTGCCAGCGCTCCGGCCGCCCAGAACGGCACCCGCCACCCCCACTGCGCGAACTGGGCGTCCGTCAGGGACGCCGACAGGACCAGCATCACGCCGTTGGCGAGGAGGAAGCCGAAGGCCGGGCCGATCTGCGGAAAGCTCGACCACAGCGCGCGCCGGCCGGCGGGCGCGTGCTCCGCGGTCAACAGTACCGCCCCGCCCCACTCCCCGCCGAGCCCCAGCCCCTGCAGAAAGCGCAGCACCAGCAGCAGCACGGGGGCGGCCATGCCGATGCTGTCGTACGCCGGCACGAACCCGACCGAGACCGTCGAAGCGCCCGTCAGCAGCAGGGACGCGACCAGCACCGGGCGCCGGCCGCGCCGGTCCCCGAGGTGCCCGAACAGCACCGAGCCCAGCGGCCGGGCCACGAACCCCACACCGAACGTCCCGAACGCCGCCAGCGTCCCCGCGAGCGGGGAGAACGTCGGGAAGAACAGCGGCCCCAGGACGAGCGCCGCGGCCGTCCCGTAGACGAAGAAGTCGTAGAACTCGATCGCGGTCCCGGTGAGCGAGGCGGCCGCCAGCCGCAGCATCGACGGGGCGCTTACGGTGCGTGTATCAAGCATGCTCCGTCAACTACCCAGGGTGATCACTGGTTACGGGGGCGCGCGGTGGTGAGACGCCCCTCACAGGAGCCGCCGCGCACCGTGATAGACCGGACCGAGCAGCGGTCCTTGCGGGCCGTTCGTCGTTCCCATGGATGTCGCAGCGAGTTTGTCCCACGGACCGGAGGAATCGTGCCCCGCACCCTGGCCAACGCCCCGATCATGATCCTCAACGGGCCCAACCTGAACCTGCTCGGCCAGCGCCAGCCCGAGATCTACGGCTCCGACACCCTCGCGGACGTCGAGGCCCTGTGCGTCAAGGCGGCGGCCGCGCACGGCGGCACGGTGGACTTCCGGCAGTCCAACCACGAGGGCGAACTGGTCGACTGGATCCACGAGGCGCGGCTCGGACACTGCGGGATCGTCATCAACCCGGGCGCCTACTCGCACACCTCGGTGGCGATCCTGGACGCCCTCAGCACCTGTGACGGCCTGCCGGTGCTCGAGGTCCACATCTCCAACATCCACAAGCGCGAGTCTTTCCGGCACCACTCCTACGTCTCCCTGCGCGCCGACGGAGTGATCGCCGGATGCGGTGTGCAGGGCTATGTGTTCGGCGTGGAGCGGGTGGCGGCACTGGTCGGTGCCGCCACCGCGGAGGCGTAGCGTCTCAGAGCCGGCCGGCCTCCACGATCCGCCGCAGGAAGCGCCGGGTGCGCTCCTGCCGCGGGTCGCCGAACACCTGCTCGGCGGTGCCGCGTTCGAGTACGACACCGCCGTCGAGGAAGCAGACCTGGTCGGCGACGTCCCGCGCGAAGCCCATCTCGTGCGTGGCCAGCACCATGGTCATCCCTTGGCCCTTGAGATCACGGACCACGGTGAGCACCTCGCCCACCAGTTCCGGGTCGAGGGCGGCGGTGATCTCGTCCAGCAGCAGCAGTCGGGGCCGCACCGCCAGGGCGCGCACGATCGCCACCCGCTGCTGCTGACCGCCGCTCAGCCGGTCCGGATAGGCGCCGGCCTTGTCGCCCAGCCCGAGGCGTGCGAGCAGCTCCCCGGCCCGCTCCTCGGCCTCCGCGCGGGAGAGGCCGTGCACCCGGCGCGGCGCCAGGGTGATGTTGTCCAGGACGGTCATGTGCGGGAAGAGGTTGTACGCCTGGAAGACCACGCCGATACGGCGGCGCACCGCGTCCTGGTCGGCGCGCGGGTCGGTGATCTCCTCGCCGTCCAGCCAGATGGCGCCGTCGTCGATCTCCTCCAGGAGGTTGGCGCAGCGCAGCAACGTCGACTTGCCGGACCCGGAGGCGCCGATCAGCGCCGTCACCGTGTGCGGGGCGACCTCCAGGTCCACGTCCCGCAGCACGACCGAGTCCCCGAACGTCTTGCGGACGGACTCCATGCGCAGCACAGGCGCGTCGCTCATATGGTTCCTCCCTGGGCCCGCCGCCGGTCCATCCGGGCCGTCACCCAGTCGGTGAAACGGGTCATCGGGATGGTCAGCGCCACGAAGACCAGCCCGGCCACGATGTACGGCGTGTAGTTGAGGCTGCGCTGGGCGATGATGTCGGACGCCCGTACGGCGTCGATGGCGCCGCCGATGGAGACGAGTCCCGTGTCCTTCTGCAACGACACCAGGTCGTTCAGCAGAGGCGGCACCTGACGGCGCACGGCCTGGGGGAGCACCACATACCGCAGCGCCTGGCGGTTGGTCAGCCCCAGCGAGCGGGCCGCGGCGCGCTGCGAGGGGTGCACGGACTCGATGCCCGCGCGGAACACCTCGGCGACGTAGGCGGAGTACGTCAGCGTCAGCGCCGTCCCGCCCAGCAGCACGGGGTCGACGGTCACGCCCTGGAGGCGCAGCGCGGGCACCCCGAAGACGACGATCATCAGGTTGATGATCAGCGGTAGACCGCGGAAGAAGTCCGTGTAGGCCGCCGCCAGCGCGCGCAGGGGGAAGAAGACAGGGCCCGGCAGCGTACGGGCGATGGCGATCAGCATGCCCAGGGCGAGCACCACTACGCCGCAGATCAGCAGCAGCCGGACGTTGAGCCACAGGCCTTCGAGGACCTTGGGGAACGCCTCGCGCGCGTACTGGCCGTCGAAGAAGGTCTCCTTGGTGCGCTCCCATCCCGGCGCGCTGACCACGACCAGGTAGAGGACGACGGTCGTGACCAGGGTCGACAGCGCGGCGATCGCGGTCGCGCGACGGGCGCGGGCACGCTTGTAGCGCTCCCGCTCCAGCCGCCGTTCGGAGGGGGTGTAGCCGTCGTGACCGTCGGCGCCCCCGGGGGCACCGGCGGGCATGTCGCCCTTGTCGTCCGCGCCCTCCTGGCCGGACTCGTCCTTGGTGAGCGTCACTTGAGCACCGGAGCGTCGACGGCGTCGGACAGCCACTGCTTCTCCAGCTTCGCCAGGGTGCCGTCCTTGCGCAGGGCGTCCACGGCCGACGTCACGCAGGAGGTGAGGCCGCTGTCCTTGTCGAGTACGAGCCCGAACTGCTCGGGGGTACCGCTCTGGTTCTCGAACTGACCGACGATCTTGGCGTTCGTCACCTGGGCCGCGGTGACGTAGAAGGCGGTCGGCAGGTCGACGACGATCGCGTCCACCTGGCCGTTCTTGAGGGCCGAGATGGCCTGGTCGTTCTTGGAGAACGCGGCCGCCTCCTGCGACGGCTTCACCACGTCGCTGATGTAGTTCAGGCTGGTCGTGCCGACCTGGGCGCCCAGCTTGAGACTCTTCAGGTCCGCGATGCTCGTCGCCTTCGCGGCCTTGCTGCCCTTGAGCGCGACGACCGCCTGGCGCACGTCGTAGTAGCCGGACGAGAAGTCCACGGCCTTCTTGCGCTCGGCGCTGATGGACACCTGGTTGATGTCGAAGTCGAAGGTCTTCACACCGGGCGCGAACGCCTTGTTGAACGGCACGCTCTGCCAGACGACGGCGCTCCTGTCGTACCCCAGCTGCTTCGCCACGGCGTAGGCGACCGCCGACTCGAAGCCCTCGCCGTTGGCCGGCTTGTCGTCCTTGAACCACGGCTCGTAGGCCGGTTCGTCCGTCGCGATGGTCAGCTTGCCGGAGGTCCGGGTCGCCAACTTGCCCTTGGCACAGGTGGTTCCGGCCGACGAGGAGGACCCGCCGGACGCCTTGTCGTCCGGCTGCGGAGCGCAGCCGACGGCGGTGGCGAGCAGGGCTATGGTGGCAGCGGCGGCAGCGCGGCGCAGTGCGCTCGGGGCAGGGTGCATGGCGGGAGAGTGACAGCGAACGCCGCGTTTGTCCACGTCAAGCGGGTGTTTGTCCGCATACTGGGAACGGGTGTTGCGGTCTTGTGAACGCTGCGCGGGGGAGAGCGGACTCGCCGCATGCCGGGCCGCCGGCCGAGGGCGGGGAATGATGACCGGCGGCCCGTACCGCGCAGGAGCCGTCATCCTGTGCGGGGCTGCACCAGCTTGACGGCGCCACGGCGCGCGCGGGGAGCGTGCGCCGGAGGCCGGTGCGTGCGAACTCTTCACACGGGGCGCGCGATGGGCCTGCGCGCCCCGTGCTCACCACCGTCGCGCCCCGCACTCACCACCCGCGTGCGTGCCACTCCGGCAGATGCGGGCGCTCGGTGCCCAGCGTGGTGTCGTTGCCGTGCCCCGGGTACACCCAGGTCTCGTCCGGGAGCTCGCCGAAGATCTTCGTCTCGACGTCGTGGATCAGGCTGGCGAACGCCTTGGGATCCTTGCGCGTGTTGCCGACGCCCCCGGGGAAGAGGCAGTCCCCGGTGAAGACATGCGGATGGCCGTGCGGGTCGTCGTAGACCAGGGCGATGGAGCCCGGGGTGTGGCCGACCAGATGGCGGGCGGTCAGTTCGACGCGGCCGACCCGGATCACGTCGCCGTCGCCGACCAGGACATCGGTGGTGACCGGGATGCCGGGGGCGTCCTCGCGGCCCGCGTAGGTGCGCGCACCGGTCGCGGCGACCACCTCGGCCAGCGCCTGCCAGTGATCGCCGTGCTGATGCGTGGTGACGACGGACGCGATGCCGTCGTCACCGATCATGCCGAGGAGCGTCTCCGCGTCGTTGGCCGCGTCGATCAGCAGCTGCTCGTCGGTGGCGCGGCAGCGCAGCAGATAGGCGTTGTTGTCCATCGGCCCGACCGCGATCTTGGTGATCATCAGGTCCTTGAGCTCGTGCACGTCCGCCGGTCCGCCGACCGTCACCTCTCCGCTGTACGTCATGGCGGTCAGCCTATAGCGGGGAGGGCGTGCCGATGTGCCGCGCGCCGCACGCGCGCTACAGCGGCGGAAGCGCGGGCAGGGGGCCGCCCTTCACGACCAGGGCCGAGCCGTCGCGGCGGCCGGCGAGCCAGCCCAGCAGGTCGGCGGCGGGGCCCTCGACGGCGACCGGATCTCCCGGCGCGCCGCCGCCCGTCGTCCAGACCTGACCGCCGTCACTGCGCAGACCGGTCGGCGGGACCTCCCGGTGCCCGTTGAAGCGGTCCGCCAGGAAGCCGATCTCCCGCTCGGTGAACTCCGCCGGGAGATCCTCCAGCTCGTACCCGATCCCGAGATCGACATGGTGCAGCTCGACCTCGGCCCAGCGCCGGAACGGCACCCGGGAAGCGCTGTCGGTGACCCCGTTGCGCAGCTCCACCGTGCGTGTCCAGTCCGCGGGCTCGGCCGCCAGGGCCCGGAAGCCGGCGTGGCTCGCGCGCAGGTCGTCGAGCTGGACGTCGAGCGGACGCGGCGCGTCACGCTCGATGTCGGCGTCGCGCGCCTCGGCGGAGACGTACATGGGACGTCCGCCCAGGACGTTGCCGAGCGCGTCCGCGTTGCGGGCCAGGTGGGCCAGGACGTGGCCGACCGTCCAGCCGGGCAGCCGTGACGGTCGCGCACCGGCCGCGTTGTCCAGTGCGGCGACTGCGGTGAGGAGCCGTTCGGTCGCTTCGTGTACAGACGCCAGGTCATGAGCGTGATCAATCATGGGGCTGACAGTAGCTCCGTCACACCTTCTGGTGAAGGTTTCGCACGAGCACCGTAAATCGAATGCGCGTGCTATATCGTCGGTGGCGGCGTCGGGCATGCTGGATGGTCCGGGATTGTTTACGCATCCAGGAATCCATCCGGCGTTGTCAGTGGCTCCCCCTAGTCTGAAGAAGCACGGGGCTCTGCCCCTGTCACTTCTCTCAAGAAAGGTGCGGACCGGCTGTGGCCGACCGTCTCATCGTCCGTGGCGCGCGCGAGCACAACCTGAAGAACGTCTCGCTCGACCTGCCTCGTGACTCGCTCATCGTCTTCACGGGTCTGTCCGGGTCGGGCAAGTCCTCCCTGGCCTTCGACACGATCTTCGCCGAGGGCCAGCGGCGCTACGTGGAGTCGCTCTCCTCGTACGCCCGCCAGTTCCTCGGGCAGATGGACAAGCCGGACGTGGACTTCATCGAAGGCCTGTCCCCCGCGGTGTCCATCGACCAGAAGTCGACCTCGCGCAACCCGCGCTCGACGGTCGGCACCATCACCGAGGTCTACGACTACCTCCGGCTGCTCTTCGCGCGCATCGGCAAGCCGCACTGCCCCGAGTGCGGCCGCCCGATCTCCCGCCAGTCGCCGCAGGCCATCGTGGACAAGGTCCTGGAGCTGCCGGAGGGGAGCCGCTTCCAGGTGCTCTCGCCGCTGGTGCGCGAGCGCAAGGGCGAGTTCGTCGACCTCTTCGCCGACCTCCAGACCAAGGGCTACTCCCGCGCGCGCGTGGACGGCGAGACCATCCAGCTCTCCGAGCCGCCGGCCCTGAAGAAGCAGGAGAAGCACACCATCGAGGTGGTCGTCGACCGCCTCACGGTGAAGGGCACCGCCAAGCGCCGCCTCACCGACTCCGTGGAGACCGCGCTCGGCCTGTCGGGCGGCATGGTCGTGCTCGACTTCGTCGACCTCCCCGAGGGCGACCCGGAGCGCGAGCGCATGTACTCGGAGCACCTCTACTGCCCGTACGACGACCTGTCCTTCGAGGAGCTGGAGCCCCGCTCCTTCTCCTTCAACTCGCCCTTCGGCGCCTGCCCCGAGTGCACCGGCATCGGCACGCGCATGGAGGTCGACCCGGAGCTGATCGTCCCGGACGAGGACAAGTCGCTCGACGAGGGTGCCATCCACCCGTGGTCGCACGGCCACACCAAGGACTACTTCGGCCGCCTGATCGGCGCCCTCGCGGACGCGCTGGGATTCCGTACGGACATCCCCTTCGCCGGGCTGCCGCAGCGTGCCAAGAAGGCCCTGCTCTACGGCCACAAGACCCAGATCGAGGTCCGCTACCGCAACCGGTACGGCCGCGAGCGCGTGTACACCACGCCCTTCGAGGGCGCCGTGCCGTTCGTCAAGCGCCGGCACAGCGAGGCCGAGAGCGACGCCAGCCGCGAGCGCTTCGAGGGCTACATGCGCGAGGTGCCCTGCCCGACGTGCCAGGGCACGCGCCTGAAGCCGATCGTCCTCGCGGTCACGATCATGGACAGGTCGATCGCCGAGATCGCGGCGATGTCCATCAGCGACTGCGCCGAATTCCTGGGTGAGCTCAAGCTCAACGCGCGCGACAAGAAGATCGCCGAGCGCGTGCTCAAGGAGGTCAACGAACGGCTGAAGTTCCTGGTCGACGTCGGCCTGGACTACCTCTCGCTGAACCGCGCGGCCGGCACCCTCTCCGGCGGCGAGGCCCAGCGCATCCGCCTGGCCACCCAGATCGGCTCCGGCCTCGTCGGCGTCCTGTACGTCCTCGACGAGCCGTCGATCGGCCTGCACCAGCGCGACAACCACCGGCTGATCGAGACCCTCGTCCGGCTGCGTGACATGGGCAACACACTCATCGTCGTCGAGCACGACGAGGACACCATCAAGGTCGCCGACTGGGTCGTCGACATCGGCCCCGGCGCGGGCGAGCACGGCGGCAAGGTCGTGCACAGCGGCTCCCTGAAGGAACTGCTGGTGAACGAGGAGTCGCAGACCGGCCAGTACCTGTCGGGCAGGAAGGCGATCCCGCTGCCCGACATCCGCCGCCCGCAGGACCCGTCCCGCCGGCTCACCGTGCACGGCGCCCGCGAGAACAACCTCCAGGACATCGACGTGTCCTTCCCGCTGGGTGTGTTCACGGCCGTCACGGGCGTGTCCGGATCCGGCAAGTCGACGCTGGTCAACGACATCCTGTACACGCACCTGGCCCGCGAGCTGAACGGCGCGCGGAACGTCCCCGGCCGGCACACACGCGTGGACGGCGACGACCTCGTGGACAAGGTCGTGCACGTCGACCAGTCGCCCATCGGCCGCACCCCGCGGTCGAACCCGGCGACGTACACCGGTGTCTTCGACCACATCCGCAAGCTGTTCGCCGAGACCACCGAGGCGAAGGTCCGCGGCTACCTGCCGGGCCGCTTCTCCTTCAACGTCAAGGGCGGCCGCTGCGAGAACTGCGCGGGCGACGGCACCATCAAGATCGAGATGAACTTCCTCCCGGACGTCTACGTCCCGTGCGAGGTCTGCCACGGTGCCCGGTACAACCGGGAGACCCTGGAGGTCCACTACAAGGGCAAGTCCATCTCCGAGGTCCTGAACATGCCGATCGAGGAGGCCACGGCATTCTTCGAGGCCGTCCCGTCGATCGCCCGCCACCTGAACACACTGAAGGACGTCGGCCTCGGCTACGTCCGACTCGGCCAGTCCGCGACCACCCTGTCCGGCGGCGAGGCGCAGCGTGTGAAGCTCGCCAGCGAACTGCAGAAGCGCTCCACCGGCCGCACGGTCTACGTCCTGGACGAGCCGACCACCGGTCTGCACTTCGAGGACATCAGCAAGCTGCTGAAGGTCCTCGGGGGCCTGGTCGACAAGGGCAACACGGTCATCGTCATCGAGCACAACCTCGACGTGATCAAGACCGCTGACTGGGTCGTCGACATGGGCCCGGAGGGCGGCGCCGGCGGCGGCCTCGTCGTCGCGGAGGGCACGCCCGAGGAGGTCGCCGCGGTCCCGGCCAGCCACACCGGCAAGTTCCTGCGCGAGATCCTCGGCGCCGACCGCATCAGCGACGCCAGCTCCGTGAAGGCGCCGCGCAGGACGGCGGCGAAGAAGACCGTCGCGGCCAAGTCGACGGCGAGGAGGACGGCGACCGCCACGACCGCCGACAACACGGCCACGAAGAAGGCGGCCGGAGCCACGAAGAAGACGGCTCCCGCGAAGAAGACGACGCGGCCCCGCAAGGCCTGAGGCCGCTGGGTGACGGGTCCGGAAAAGTACAGAAAAGTGCGGCGCCCCATGGGAACTTCCCGCGGGGCGCCGCTCGTTCCACGATCAGCCGCCGGATTTCCGCGGCCACGACGGACCTTGACCCCTCAACAGCGAGTCAGAGAGCGAAGCCTTCGAGTTCGGAGGCGTACGGCGGTTCCGCACCCGCCCGGGAGCACGTGACCGCGGCCGCCCGCGCCGCGAATCGCAGCAGCCTCGTCCACCCGTCGGCGCCCAGTCCCAGGAGCGCCTCGGCGGACAGGGCGTCCTGAGCTGCCAGACCATGCAGCAGGGCCGCGTTCACGGTGTCACCGGCGCCGATCGTGTCCACGACGGCGACCTCCTCACCGGGAACGGCGTACACGGTGCCGTCGCGGGTGAAGGCGCTGAGACCGTCACCCCCATGCGTGACCACCACGGCCGCGGGCCCCGCCGCCAGCCATTCGTGCGGGGTGCCGCCCAGCCACAGGGCGTCCTCCGCCGAGAGCTTGAGGAGGGTCACCGAGGGCAGCCAGCTCTTGAAGCGGGCCCGGTAGGCGTCCGGATCCGTGATCAGACCCGCCCGGATGTTCGGGTCGAGTGCGGTGAACAGGCCCTGCCCGGCCGCGTCGCGCATCAGCTCCTCATAGGCGCTCGCCCCCGGTTCCAGGACCAGCGAGAGAGTACCGAAGGAGACGGCCCTGGTCGTTGCGGGGAGACCGGCGGGGGTGGTGAACAGGCGGTCGGCCGTGCCCTCGACGTAGAAGGAGTAGGAGGCGGAGCCCCGCGGGTCGATCGTGGCGGCCGCGAGGGTGGTCGGCTCCGGGCCGCGCTCCACCAGGGAGACGTCCACACCCGCCCGCCGCAGCCCGTCCAGCAGGGCCTCGCCGAAGGCGTCGTCGGAGGCGCGGGAGCAGAACGCGGTGGCGGAGCCCAGGCGGCCGAGGGCCACGGCCGTGTTGTACGGGCCGCCGCCGAGCGCCGGCTGCAGGGGCGCGAGGGCGCCCGTGCCCTGCGGTACCAGGTCGATCAGTGCCTCACCGGCGACGACGATCACGAGAGGGTTCCTTTCCCGGGGTGCTGAAGGGCGCTGGACGTGCTGGGGGCGTTGCGGGTACGAGGGGGGTCCTCGTCGGTGTCCTCCTCCAGGCACCCGCAGGACGTCCGATGCACGAAGGCGCAGGGGAGCCGTACGGTCCGGGCGGGCCGGCCGGGTGACGCCAGCCGTTCCAGGAGCACCCGGACCGCCTCGGCGCCGAGTTCCCTGCTGGGCTGGGCGATGGCGGTGAGCCGGGGCGAGAAGAGATCGGCCCAGGCGAAGTCGTCGAAGCAGCACAGGGCGATGCCGTCCGGTACGGAGAGGCCCCGTGTGCGCAGCGCGCGCAGGGCGCCGATGGTCATCGCGTTGTTGGCGGTGACCAGTGCCGTGGGCGGGGCGGCGAGCGACAGCAGGGCGGCGGTGGCCTGCTCGCCACCCGCGGCCTCCGAGTTGCCCGGGACGATCAGGTCCTGGTCGAGCGGCAGCCCGGCCGCGGCCAGTCCCTGCCGGTAGCCGGCGATCCGCTCGCCGGTGGTGCTCAGCCCGGGCAGCCCCGCGACCAGGCCGATCCGGCGGTGCCCGAGACCCGCGAGGTGGGTGACGAGCCGGGCCGTCGGCTCGGTGTTCTCGGCGCAGACCTGGTCGAAGGGCGAGGCGGGGTCCGCGTGGCCGTCGACGATCCGGTCGAGGAGGACGGTCGGTACGGCATGACGGCCGAGGTAGGCGAGGAGCGCACGCGGGTCGGCGGAGGGAGCGACGATCAGGCCGTCGACCCGGCGCTCGTGGAGGAGCTGGACGACCTTGCGTTCATGCTCGGGGTCGTCGTGCGGGTCGGCGATGAGCAGGCTGTAGCCGTGTTCCAGGACGGCTGCCTCGACGCCCTGGAGGATCTCCGTGAAGTAGGGGTTGCTGATCGCCGACACCGCCAGCCCGATGGAACGGGTGCGAGAGGTGACCAGGGAGCGGGCGAGGGTGTTGGGCGTGTAACCCAGTTCCTCGATGGCGTCGAGCACGGCCTGACGGGTGTGGGGCAGCACCGGGCGGGTCTCGTTCAGCACATGGGAGACGGTCGCCACGGAGACGCCGGCGCTGCGGGCGACGTCGGCCATGGTGGGCATGAGGCTCCCTTTGTCGCGTACCGCCCCGGGCGCGGGCTCTGTGGTTCCGGCTCGGGCCGCCGGTGCCGCATCCGTGCGTGACCGGCACGCCGGTTCACGCTCGGGCCGCCGCGCGGAGCCTTCGGCCGGAAGCTACCCCATCCACCACGGCCGCGTAAACGCTTGCGCAAGCGTTTACGCGCTATCGAGCGAGCCGCGCCCGCGCTACGCCCCCCACCCCCGAAGCAGGACGATCCGCCCGGGTACTGTCTTCCCGCACGGTCCTGGGCGGCTGTCTCCCGGAGTCCCGCCTGCCCCGCCCCGACCCACCTGGAGCCCCGCGTGCCCGCCCGCCCCTTCACGAGTCGCCGTACCCTCCTGCGCGGAGCGGCCGTCACATCGGTAGCCGGACTGGGAGCGGCCGCCTGTCAGGCACCCGGTGGTGCGGCCACGGCGGACGCCACGCCGACCGTGCCCGTCGACCTCGGAGCCGGCAGCGAGGTCGCCGAGGGCGGAGCCCGGCTCTACCGGGAGCACAACGTGGTTGTCAGCCGGTCATCCGACGGTGCGCTGAAGGCGTACAGCACGATCTGCACGCACGCGGGGTGCCCGATCGACAGGCTCCGGGGCACGACCCTGGTCTGCCCCTGCCACGGCAGCGAGTTCGACGCCGCGACCGGGAAGGTGGTGCGGTCACCGGCCACCGAGCCGCTGAACGGACTGCCGGTCAAGGAGGCGAACGGCCGGATCGTGGCGGGACCCGGCGCCTGATCGGGGATTGGGCGTCAGCGCCGGTTCATTCCCAGTCCCAGCCGATCCCCAGCAGTCCCGGCCGTACCCGGGGCTCGACCAGGTGCACGGAGCGGTGCAGCCCGCTCAGCGGCAGGGTCTGACGGCCGCTGCGGGGAGCCGCCGCCGAGTGCTGGGCGAACCGATGGCAGCGGGTCGGCAGTGCGTCGGCGGCAAAACGCACCTGAAGGGTGTACTGGCCGCCCGGAAAGCCGAAGCCGCGGACGTACTCGCGTGAGACACCGGCCGTGCCGTCCTCGACGGCGTAGCGGAAGAGGAAGGTGTCACCGGAGCGCAGGCGCGTGCCGAAGAGGAGCTCGGCGACGAGGAGGCCGGTCTCCTCGTCCGCACGGACACGTCCCGCACGGCAGTTCTCCAGCGCACGCACGGTCATGTGCTGCGGGGCGCAGCCGGGATCGCCGTGGTGGACTGCCACGAAGCGGTCGACGCCGTCCCGGTGGGCGCGCACGATGTGCTGCGACTCGCGGGCGGCCAGTTCCCGGTGGGTGCCGATCCGCACCTGCTCGTGGTGTCCCAGGGTGTGCAGGCCGCCGTCGAGGGACCAGCCGAGTTCGGCCTGCAGCCGGTCGAGGACGTCGCAGGCCTCGATCAGGGAGCGGTAGGAGCGGGCGGCGGGGCGGCGCGCGGCGGTTTCCTGCTCGGTGGTCTCCGTGAGCAGCCGGATCAGGGACTCGTCCGGGAGCTGGAGTATCTCCTCCAGCGCGCGGACGGCCCGCAGCGACTCCGGGCGCTGCGGCCGGCGGGCGCCCTGCTGCCAGTAACTCAGGCTGGTGACGCCCACTTTGACGCCGTAGCGGGACAGGTGGTGCTGCACGCGCTGGAGCGGCAGCCCGCGGGCGGCGATCGCGGCGCGCAGAGCCACGTGAAAGGGGCCGCCGCGCAGGGCCGAGTCCAGTTCCGCGGTCGCGACGTCCGCGTGCTGTGTGCCGTGCCGCATGCAGGGGGCCTTTCTGTCGGGGGGTTCAACGGCTGGTCAGGCCGTTGGCGCGGTTCGGGGCCACCCCGTCGGCGCCGGGGCGGCCGCATCTGGGCAGGCCGCGTCCGCAGGCCGTCGCTCACGGCCCCGAGTTCCCCCGCATTGAAGCGTGTTGACCAATCCCCGACAACACCTTCGGCCGGTCCGGGGCGCCCGCCTGGCCGGGGCGCGACCCCGTCCACCGGCGGGAGGGTGCGGGCGTGGCCGGGCCGCTCTCGGCCAGGAGGCCGGAGATCGTTCGTGGGCGAGGGGGCGATTTGGGGAGGAAGCGGAGCAAGATCCGTCACGATCGGCGGGTCCGCGCCGGGCCGGTCGCGCGCGGGGTCCCTGCCCGCGATATGCCGGAACGGCTCGCGAAGTCGCCAAGGTGTCCGATTCCCCGACCCGCCCCGCCGGGTGCGCAGAGGCAGCGAGCAGGCGGCCGCGCGCGTCCCGGCTACCCGCTGTGGTCGCCCGGAGGCGCCAAGTCCCCGCACCGACTTCCGGCAGCGCGTCGCCGTACCTCCGCGATCCCCGGCCGGCCGCCGGTGTGCCCCTGCGCACCGGCCACGAATCCACGGCGCCCACTCGGCCCGGGCGCCCGCAAGCCCTGGCAGGCCTACCGCCCCTCCGTAGCCCGTAGCCCGTAGCCCGTAGCCCGTAGCCCGTAGCCCGTAGTCGGCAGTCGGTAAGCCCGCATGCTCGGCCGGCCTGTCCCGTCGGCCCGGTCTCCGGGGGTCTCCGGCGCGCCCGCCGCCCCGCCCGGCCTGCCGACGGTTGTCCACAGGCTCGTCGCGGTGTCGGTGCTCGCCAGTAGGGTGTGAGACATGGCCGACCCCTCCAGCTACCGCCCCAAGCCGGGACAGATCCCGGACACTCCCGGGGTGTACAGGTTCCGTGACGAGCACCGCCGGGTGATCTACGTCGGAAAGGCGAAGAGCCTGCGCCAGCGCCTGGCGAACTACTTCCAGGACCTGGCGAGCCTGCACCCCCGCACCCGGACGATGGTCACCACCGCGGCGTCCGTGGAGTGGACCGTGGTGTCCACGGAGGTCGAGGCACTCCAGCTGGAGTACTCCTGGATCAAGGAGTACGACCCCCGGTTCAACGTGAAGTACCGCGACGACAAGAGCTACCCCTACCTCGCGGTGACGATGAACGAGGAGTTCCCGCGGGTCCAGGTGATGCGCGGTCACAAGAAGAAGGGCGTGCGCTACTTCGGGCCGTACGGTCACGCGTGGGCGATCCGGGACACCGTCGATCTGCTGCTGCGCGTGTTCCCGGTGCGCACCTGCTCGGCCGGGGTGTTCAAGAACGCCGCCCGCACCGGCCGTCCCTGCCTGCTCGGCTACATCGGCAAGTGCTCGGCTCCCTGCGTCGGCCGGGTCGAGCCGGAGGAGCACCGCGAACTGGCAGAGGAGTTCTGCGACTTCATGGCCGGCCGCACCGGCACCTACCTCCGCCGTCTGGAGCAGCAGATGACGGAGGCCGCCGAGGAGATGGAGTACGAGCGGGCCGCCCGGCTGCGCGACGACATCGAGGCCCTGAAGAAGGCGATGGAGAAGAACGCGGTCGTGCTCGCCGACGCGACCGACGCCGACCTCATCGCCGTCGCGGAGGACGAGCTGGAGGCGGCCGTCCAGATCTTCCACGTGCGCGGCGGACGCGTGCGCGGCCAGCGCGGCTGGGTGACGGACAAGGTCGAGGACGTCACCACGGGCGCCCTCGTCGAGCACGCCCTCCAGCAGCTCTACGGCGAGGAGACCGGTGACGCCGTCCCCAAGGAGGTGCTGGTCCCGGCCCTGCCCGAGCCGGTCGAGCCGGTCCAGGAGTGGCTCACCGACCGCCGCGGGTCGAACGTCTCGCTGCGCATCCCGCAGCGCGGCGACAAGAAGGCCCTGATGGAGACCGTGCAGCGCAACGCCCAGCAGTCGCTCGCCCTGCACAAGACCAAGCGCGCCTCCGACCTCACCACGCGTTCGCGTGCGCTCGAGGAGATCGCCGACGCCCTGGACCTGGACAGCGCCCCGCTGCGCATCGAGTGCTACGACATCTCGCACCTGCAGGGCGACGACGTGGTGGCCTCCATGGTCGTCTTCGAGGACGGCCTGCAGCGCAAGAGCGAGTACCGCCGCTTCCAGATCAAGGGCTTCGCCGGCCAGGACGACGTGCGCTCCATGCACGAGGTGATCACCCGCCGCTTCCGCCGCTACCTCGCGGACAAGGAGCGGACCGGCGAGTGGGTGGAGGACGGCGCCGAGGAGGCCCTCACGGAGTCCGACGGCACCGCGGCGACGGCCCCCGGCACCCCCGCACCCCCCGGCAGCCTCGCAGCCTCTGGCGCTCCCGCACCCTCCGCTGCCCTCGCACCCTCCGGCGCTCCCGCACCCTCCGCCGCCCCCACACCCCCCGGCACCGCACCCGACCGCGATGCCGCCCCCGTCGACGGTTTCAAGGACGAGGACGGCCGTCCCAAGAAGTTCGCCTACCCGCCCCAGCTCGTGGTCGTCGACGGCGGCCGGCCGCAGGTCGCCGCCGCCAAGCGGGCGCTCGACGAACTCGGCATCGACGACATCGCCGTCTGCGGCCTCGCCAAGCGCCTCGAAGAGGTCTGGCTGCCCGGGGACGACGACCCGGTGGTCCTGGCCCGCAGCAGCGAGGGCCTCTACCTGCTCCAGCGCATCCGGGACGAGGCGCACCGCTTCGCCATCACCTACCAGCGCACCAAACGGGCCAAGCGCTTCCGTTCCAGCCCCCTGGACGACGTACCGGGGCTGGGCGAGACCCGCAAACAGGCGTTGATCAAGCATTTCGGCTCGGTGAAGAAGCTGCGGTCCGCCACAATCGAGCAGATCCAGGAAGTACCCGGGATAGGACGCAAGACGGCCGAGACCATCGCCGTGGCCCTCGCCCAGGCGGCCCCGGCCGCACCCGCCGTGAACACGGCGACCGGAGAGATCATGGATGACAGGGAAGACGAGGCGCCCGAGACGACGGCGGACGCCTCGGGGGAGCCCGTACCCGCGGGCGCCCCGGACGATCGACGGGGCCAGGAGAGATGACCGAGCGCGACGCACAGCCCACAGCACAGCGAGATCCGGCGTTCAGCCAAACGCAGGGCGAGCCCGAGGAAACGCACAACGAGGCGCGCCAGGATCAGCCGCAGGAAGCGCAAGCCGAAGCGGGCCAGGAAAACGGAGCAGAAGTGAGCACGGACGCCGCCGCTGCCGGGGTGCCGGAGGCGGCCATCCCCGAGCTGGTGATCATCTCCGGCATGTCGGGAGCCGGCCGTTCCACGGCGGCCAAGTGCCTGGAGGACCTCGGCTGGTTCGTCGTGGACAACCTCCCGCCGGCCCTCATCCCCACCATGGTCGAGCTGGGTGCCCGCTCCCAGGGCAACGTGGCGCGGATCGCGGTCGTCGTCGACGTGCGCGGCCGGCGCTTCTTCGACAACCTGCGCGAGTCCCTCGCCGACCTCGACAGCCGGGGCGTCACCCGCCGGATCGTCTTCCTGGAGTCCTCCGACGACGCGCTGGTCCGCCGCTTCGAGTCGGTGCGCCGCCCGCACCCCCTCCAGGGCGACGGCCGGATCGTGGACGGCATCGCCGCCGAGCGGGAGCTGCTGCGCGAGCTGCGCGGCGACGCCGACCTGGTGATCGACACCTCCAGCCTCAACGTGCACGAGCTGCGCGCCAAGATGGACGCCCAGTTCGCCGGCGAGGAGGAGCCCGAGCTGCGGGCGACGGTGATGTCGTTCGGCTTCAAGTACGGCCTGCCGGTCGACGCCGACCTGGTCGCCGACATGCGGTTCCTGCCCAACCCGCACTGGGTGCCGGAGCTGCGCCCGTACACCGGTCTCAACGAGGAGGTGTCGGCGTACGTCTTCAACCAGCCGGGCGCCAAGGAGTTCCTCGACCGGTACGCCGAGCTGCTGCGGCTGATCGCGGCCGGGTACCGGCGTGAGGGCAAGCGGTACGTGACGATCGCCATCGGCTGCACGGGCGGCAAGCACCGCTCGGTCGCCGTGTCCGAGAAGCTCGCCGCCCGCCTGGCCGCAGAGGGAGTGGAGACCGTGGTCGTGCACCGGGACATGGGGCGCGAGTGACCGAGCGCAGTCCACGGCTGAGCAGGCTGCGCCGGATGGTGCCGGAGTCCCGCGCGGGCCGTCCCGTCGAGGCCCGCGGTGCCCGGCCGCGCCGCCGCGGTGCCCAGCCCAAGGTGGTCGCCCTGGGCGGGGGCATGGGCCTGTCCGCCTCGCTCGCCGCCCTGCGCCGGATCACCGGCGACCTCACCGCCGTCGTCACCGTGGCCGACGACGGCGGCTCCAGCGGGCGCCTGCGCGACGAACTGGGTGTGCTCCCACCGGGTGATCTCCGCAAGGCTCTCGCCGCCCTGTGCGGTGACGACGACTGGGGCCAGACCTGGGCCCGGGTCATCCAGCACCGCTTCCAGTCCAAGGGCGACCTGCACGAGCACGCGGTCGGCAATCTGCTGATCGTCGCCCTGTGGGAGCAGCTCGGCGACCACGTCCAGGCCCTGGACCTGGTGGGCAGGCTGCTCGGCGCGCACGGGCGCGTGCTGCCGATGTCCGCCGTGCCGCTGGAGCTGCAGGCGCTGGTCAAGGGGCACGACCCGGAGCGGCCCGAGGAGGTGGACCTCGTCCGCGGGCAGGCCACCGTGGCGCTCACGCCCGGCGAGGTCCAGTCCGTGCACCTGGTGCCGCACGACCCGCCGGCCGTGCCGGAGGCGGTGGCGGCCGTCCTGGACGCGGACTGGGTGGTGCTCGGCCCCGGCTCCTGGTTCTCGTCGGTGATCCCGCACCTGCTCGTCCCCGATCTGCTGGACGCGCTCACCGAGACCAAGGCCCGCAAGGTCCTCTCGCTGAACCTGGCACCGCAGCCGGGAGAAACCGAAGGCTTCTCACCGCAGCGTCATTTGGAGGTTTTGGGGCGACACGCCCCTAAACTCGCCCTGGACGTGGTGCTGGCCGACGAGGCCGCCGTGCCCGACCGCGACTCGCTCACCGAGGCCGCCAAGCGGCTGGGAGCCGCGGTCGAGCTGAGCCCCGTGGCCCGGACCGACGGTTCACCCCGGCACGACCCGGAGCTGTTGGCCGCCGCGTACGACCGTATTTTTCGGATGCATGGAAGGATCGGCCCATGGCGATGACGGCAGCGGTGAAGGACGAGATCTCCCGGCTACCCGTCACCCGGACCTGCTGCCGGAAGGCGGAGGTCTCCGCCATTCTGCGGTTCGCGGGCGGCCTCCACCTGGTGAGCGGGCGCATCGTGATCGAGGCGGAGCTGGACACCGCGATGGCGGCCCGGCGCCTCAAGCGGGACATCCTGGAGATCTTCGGCCACAGCTCCGAGCTGATCGTGATGGCGCCCGGCGGACTGCGCCGCGGCTCCCGGTACGTCGTGCGGGTGGTGGCGGGCGGCGACCAGCTGGCCCGCCAGACCGGCCTGGTGGACGGCCGGGGCCGGCCGATCCGGGGCCTGCCCCCGCAGGTCGTCTCCGGGGCCACCTGTGACGCCGAGGCGGCCTGGCGCGGCGCCTTCCTGGCCCACGGCTCGCTGACCGAGCCCGGCCGCTCCTCCTCCCTGGAGGTGACCTGCCCGGGCCCGGAGGCCGCGCTGGCGCTGGTCGGCGCCGCCCGCAGGCTGTCCATCGCCGCGAAGGCCCGTGAGGTGCGCGGGGTGGACCGGGTGGTCGTCCGTGACGGTGACGCGATCGGCGCCCTGCTGACCCGTCTCGGCGCGCACGAGTCGGTGCTGGCCTGGGAGGAGCGCCGGATGCGCCGCGAGGTCCGCGCCACCGCGAACCGCCTCGCCAACTTCGACGACGCCAACCTGCGCCGCTCCGCCCGCGCGGCCGTGGCCGCCGGAGCCAGGGTCCAGCGTGCCCTGGAGATCCTCGCCGACGAGGTGCCCGAGCACCTCGCGGCGGCCGGCCGGCTGCGCATGGAGCACAAGCAGGCCTCCCTGGAGGAGCTGGGCGCGCTCGCCGACCCGCCGCTCACCAAGGACGCCGTCGCCGGCCGGATCCGCCGACTGCTCGCGATGGCCGACAAGCGCGCGTCCGATCTGGGCATCCCGGGCACCGAGGCCAACCTCTCCGAGGAGCTGGCAGACAACCTCGCAGGCTGAGGCACCGTCACCCCGCCGGTGCCGGCGACCGCGGCGGTCGTCGGCACCGGTGTTTACGTCCCTTTTAAGCCACCGTGAACTGGCCATGAGGCGCCCTTGACTGGATCATGAAGTGTCATGAGCCTGGCAGGAGTTCGCCGCCGTGGCGAACCACTGCTAGGGGGGTTCATGAGACACAGAGCGAGATCGATCCTCGCTGTCGGCGCGCTCCTGATCGGCTCGGCCGCACTCGCACCGATGGCGCAGGCGCAGCCCGGGAGTTCCCCGAGACCCGACCCCGACCAGGTCAAGGTCTTCCACGCCGACGTCACCAGGAAACAGATTCCCCTCCTGCTCGAAGCCGGGCAGGACGGCAACGAACTCGGCGACCAGGTCTCCGGATCCGGAAAGACGGAAGTCGAGCTGTACCTCACCGACCAGCAGGCGAAGAAGCTGGCCAAGCAGGGCGTCGACCTCACCGAGCACAAGGTGTCGGCCAAGGCCGAGCTGCGGGTCGAGGACGCCTCCCAGCACGTGTTCCGCCCGTACAGCGGCACCGGCGGGCTCGAACAGGAGATCCTTGCGACCGCGCAGGCCAACCCCGGTCTCACCAAGGTCGAGTCCATCGGCAGGACGGTCGACGGACAGGACATCCTCGCGCTCAAACTGACCAAGGGCGCGAAGAAGTCCAAGGACGGCTCCAAGCCCTCCGTGCTGTACGTGTCCAACCAGCACGCGCGCGAGTGGATCACACCGGAGATGACCCGCCGGCTGATGCACTACTACCTGGACAACTACGGCACGAACCAGCGCGTCAAGAAGATCGTCGACTCGACCGAGCTGTGGTTCGTGCTGTCCGCCAACCCGGACGGTTACGACTACACCTTCCAGAACTCCGACACCCGCCTGTGGCGCAAGAACCTGCGGGACGTCAACGGCGACGGGGTCATCAGCACGGGCGACGGCGTCGACCTCAACCGCAACTTCGGCTACAAGTGGGGCTACGACGACGAGGGTTCGTCGCCCAACCCCACCAGCGAGACCTACCGCGGCGCGAGCCCGGAGTCCGAGCCCGAGACCAGGGCGCTGGACGACTTCGAGAAGCGGATCGGGTTCACGTACGGCATCAACTACCACTCCGCGGCCGAGCTCCTCCTCTACGGCGTCGGCTGGCAGGTGGCGACCCCCACCCCGGACGACGTCCTCTACAAGGCGCTCGCCGGCACCCCGGACAACCCGGCGATCCCCGGCTATCACTCGCAGGTCTCCTCGGAGCTGTACACCACCAACGGCGAGGCGGACGGCCACGCGTCGAACGTCAACGGCATGGCGATGTTCACCCCCGAGATGTCGACCTGCCAGACCGCCTCGAACATCGACCCGAACGACGCCTGGAACGCCGCCGACTGCCAGTCGGTCTTCAACTTCCCGGACGACGAGAAGCTGATCCAGGACGAGTTCGAGAAGAACATCCCCTTCGCGCTCTCCGTCGCCGAGACCGCCGCCCACCCCGACCAGCCGAGCTCCTCGGTCGGCCTGAGCGCCGCAGACTTCACCCCGGCGACGTTCTCCACGTCGTACTCGCGCGGCGCCGACCAGGAGGTCTCCGTCGTCGTCCGTAAGGCGATCCGTGACAGGGAGCTCAAGTACCGCGTCAACGGCGGCCGCACGCGGGACAGGGCGCTCAAGGCCTGGAAGGGCGGCGAGACCTACGGCGGCGGGGACAACCTCTACTTCGACGAGTACCGGGCCAAGGTGAAGGACGGCGACCCGGGCGACAAGGTCGAGGTGTGGTTCACCGGTGAGACGAAGAGCGGCAAGAGGGTCTCCAGCGCGCACTTCACGTACACCGTCGCCGAGCGGGCCAAGGCGGACACCCTGGTGGTCGCCGAGGAGGGCGCCAAGGCCACCCAGGCGCAGACCTACGTCGACGCGCTGAAGGCCGCCGGGCACAAGGCGGTCGTCTGGGACGTCGCCACCCAGGGCGCACCCGACGCGCTGGGCGTGCTGAAGCACTTCGAGACGGTCGTCCACTACTCGGGCACGAGCGGTCCGGGCAACGACACCCAGCTGCAGCTGCGCGCCTACCTCAACGAGGGCGGCAAGCTGATCGAGGCCGGCGAGCTGGCCGGCGGCAGCGTGAACCTCGGCGACGGCACCCCGTCGAACGACTTCAGCCAGTACTACCTGGGCGCCTACTCCCGTACGTCGACGCCCGGAGCCACCGGGTTCACCGGCTCCGGCACCCTGGACGGCTTCGGCGGGGCCCTGAGCGGCACCTCCGCCAACCCGCTCGACAAGGCCGGCACCTACGCCGTCACCTCCGACGAGCTCTCGCCCGGCACGTACCCCCAGTTCGCCAGCGCGGGCGCGGGCCAGTTCGCCGGCACCGTCAACCCCTACGGGCCGTACTCCGGGTCGTACATGGCCGCGGCCGTCCACACCGACGACGCCTACAAGCGCCTCACCCGCACCGTCGACCTCACCGGGGCCACCGCGTCCCAGCGGCCCACCCTCAGCGCCAGGCTGCTGTGGGACACCGAACCCGGCTACGACCACGCGGTCGTCGAGGCGCACGTGGTCGGCAGCGACGACTGGACGACCCTGCCCGAGAAGAACGGCGCCACCAGCAGCGCCGTGCCGAGCGAGTGCGGGGCGGGCTTCCTGATCGCCGAGCACCCGTGGCTCAAGCACTACCTGACCATCGCGGACAACCAGTGCACCGCGAGCGGCACCAGCGGCACCTGGAACAGCTTCACCGGCAGCTCGGCGGGCTGGCAGTCCGTGAACTTCGACCTGAGCGCCTACGCAGGCAAGACCGTCGAGATCTCCATCGGCTACATCACCGACCCGAGCACCGGCGGGCACGGCGTCCTCGTCGACGACGCCTCGCTCGTGCTCGGCGGCACCGCCACCGAGACCGAGGGCTTCGAGACCTCCCTCGGCCCCTGGAGCGTCACCGGACCGCCCGCGGGCAGCCCGGCCGTCCTGAAGGACTGGGAGCGCACCGGCGCCCTGTTCAAGACGTACGGAGCCGTCACCACCGACCGCACCGTGCTGCTCGGTTTCGGCCTGGAACAAGTCAGTTCCGCGGCCGATCGTGCCGCTCTGGTGAAGAAGGCGTTGACAGCACTCGACAACTGACGCCGGCGGCACGCGACAAGTGAGCCGACCCGCTCACGAACGAGTGAAAGGGCGGTAACTGCGGGTTGGCATTCCCTGGCAAACCAGGGCAATTCGACCCACGATCCGAGGTGGTCCGTACCCCTACTGGCGGGTACGGACCGCCTCGCCGTGTATGGGGCATCTGGATGTCACCACGGAAGCCTCAGGGAGGTAGGGTCATGGGTGGTCGGGGACATCCCAAACTCAGCTCGCCGGCACCGCATGGCCGGCGTACCAACGAGGAGATCGGTTCGTGACGATCCGCGTAGGCATCAACGGCTTCGGTCGTATCGGTCGCAACTACTTCCGCGCGCTGCTGGAGCAGGGCGCTGACATCGAGATCGTGGCTGTCAACGACCTGGGTGACACCGCGACCACCGCGCACCTGCTGAAGTACGACACGATCCTGGGCCGTCTCAAGGCGGAGGTGTCGCACACCGCCGACACGATCACCGTCGACGGCCACACCATCAAGGTGCTGTCCGAGCGCAACCCCGCCGACATCCCGTGGGGCGACCTGGGCGTCGACATCGTCATCGAGTCGACCGGCATCTTCACCAACAAGGACGACGCCGCCAAGCACATCGCCGGCGGCGCCAAGAAGGTTCTCATCTCGGCTCCGGCCAAGAACGAGGACATCACCATCGTCATGGGCGTCAACCAGGACAAGTACGACGCGGCCAACCACCACGTCATCTCCAACGCCTCCTGCACCACCAACTGTGTGGCGCCGATGGCGAAGGTCCTCGACGAGAACTTCGGCATCGTCAAGGGCCTGATGACGACGGTGCACGCGTACACCAACGACCAGCGCATCCTGGACTTCCCGCACAAGGACCTGCGTCGCGCGCGTGCCGCCGCGGAGAACATCATCCCGACCACGACGGGTGCCGCCAAGGCCACCGCGCTGGTGCTCCCGCAGCTCAAGGGCAAGCTGGACGGCATCGCCATGCGCGTGCCGGTCCCGACCGGCTCCGCCACCGACCTGGTGGTGACCCTGCAGCGCGAGGTCACCAAGGACGAGGTCAACGCCGCGTTCAAGAAGGCCGCCGACGACGGCGACCTGAAGGGCTACCTGGCGTACACCGAGGACGAGATCGTCTCCTCGGACATCGTCGGCGACCCGGCCTCCTGCACCTTCGACTCCTCCCTGACCATGGTCCAGGAGGGCAATACGGTGAAGATCCTCGGCTGGTACGACAACGAGTGGGGCTACTCGAACCGCCTCGTCGACCTCACGGTCTTCGTCGGCAACCAGCTCTGATCGGCCGAACAGGCACCACGATGCGGTAGCAGGGCTCGGGCAGCGCACGGTCGCGCCGCCCGGGCCCTGACGCGCGTAAGGATCGACCCGACGACATACGGTTCGATCAGTCCTCGTACGATCAAGAGCCCCCCTGTAGGAGTCCCCAACCATGAAGACGATCGACGAACTCCTCGCCGAAGGGGTCGACGGCAAGCGGGTCTTCGTCCGTGCCGACCTCAACGTGCCGATGGCCGACGGTCTCATCACCGACGACGGCCGCATCCGTGCCGTCCTGCCCACGGTCAAGGCCCTGGCCGACGCGGGCGCCAAGGTGGTCGTCGCCTCGCACCTGGGCCGCCCCAAGGGCGTCCCGGACCTGAAGTTCTCCCTGCTCCAGGCCGCCGAGCGGCTCGGTGAACTGCTCGGCGCCCCGGTCGCGTTCGCCCAGGACACCGTGGGCCCCGCCGCCCACGACGCGGTGAACGGCCTGGAGCCCGGCCAGGTCGCGGTCATCGAGAACCTGCGCTTCAACGCGGGCGAGACGTCCAAGGACGACGCCGAGCGCGGCGAGTTCGCCGACCGGCTCGCCGCCCTCGCGGACGTCTACGTCGGCGACGGCTTCGGCGCGGTGCACCGCAAGCACGCCTCCGTCTACGACCTCCCGGCCCGGCTGCCGCACTACGCCGGCTACCTGATCGCCACCGAGGTCGGCGTCCTGAAGAAGCTCACCGAGGACGTCCAGCGGCCCTACGTCGTCGTGCTCGGCGGCGCCAAGGTCTCCGACAAGCTCGCCGTGATCGACCAGCTGCTCGGCAAGGCCGACCGCATCCTCATCGGCGGCGGCATGGTCTACACCTTCCTCAAGGCCAAGGGGTACGAGGTCGGCAGCTCCCTCCTCCAGGAGGACCAGCTCGCCACCGTCGCCGAGTACCTGGAGCGCGCCGAGAAGACCGGCGTCGAGATCGTGCTGCCCGTCGACACCCTGGTGGCCCCCGAGTTCCCGGACCTGTCGGCCAAGGCTCCCACCCACCCCGCCACGGTCCCCGCGGACGCCATGCCGGCCGGGCAGATGGGTCTGGACATCGGCCCGGAGACCAGCAAGCTGTACGCCTCGAAGCTCGCCGACGCCGCCACCGTCTTCTGGAACGGCCCCATGGGCGTCTTCGAGCACCCCGACTACGCCGCGGGCACCCGGGCGGTCGCCCAGGCCCTCGTCGAGTCCAAGGGCTTCACCGTCGTCGGCGGCGGGGACTCCGCAGCCGCCGTGCGCATCCTCGGCTTCGACGAGAACGCGTTCGGACACATCTCGACCGGTGGCGGTGCCTCCCTCGAATACCTCGAGGGCAAGACGCTCCCCGGCCTCGCCGCACTGGAGGACTGACCTACATGAGCACGCGCACGCCGATCATGGCGGGCAACTGGAAGATGAACCTCAACCACCTCGAGGCCATCGCGCACGTCCAGAAGCTCGCCTTCGCCCTGGCCGACAAGGACTACGAGGCCGTCGAGGTCGCCGTCCTGCCGCCCTTCACCGACCTGCGTTCCGTGCAGACCCTGGTCGACGGCGACAAGCTCAAGATCAAGTACGGTGCCCAGGACCTCTCGGCGCACGACTCCGGCGCCTACACCGGCGAGATCTCCGGCTCCATGCTGGCCAAGCTGAAGTGCACGTACGTGGTCGTCGGCCACTCGGAGCGACGCCAGTACCACGCCGAGACCGACGAGATCGTGAACGCCAAGGTCAAGGCCGCCTACAGGCACGGTCTGACCCCGATCCTGTGCGTCGGCGAGGAGCTGGACGTCCGCGAGGCGGGCAACCACGTCTCCCACACCCTCGCCCAGGTCGAGGGCGGTCTCAAGGACCTCCCGGCCGAGCAGGCCGAGACCGTCGTGATCGCCTACGAGCCCGTGTGGGCGATCGGCACCGGCAAGGTCTGCGGCGCCCCGGACGCCCAGGAGGTCTGCGCCGCGATCCGTGCCAAGGTCGCCGAGCTGTACAGCCAGGAGCTGGCCGACCAGGTCCGCATCCAGTACGGCGGCTCCGTCAAGGCCGGCAACGTGGCCGAGATCATGGCGCAGGCCGACATCGACGGCGCCCTGGTGGGCGGTGCCTCGCTGGACGCGGAAGAATTCGTCAAGATCGTGCGCTTCCGCGATCAGTGATCGGGGTGAGCGAGTAGGCCCCGGGGACGATCCGTCGTACCCTTGCGGGGACAAGGCGGCCAGCTGCCTTGTCCCCGTGGTTCACCAGAGTCGTTCATCCGCATCCGAGAGAGTTGGTCCAGCCGTGGTTTTGGGGTTCTCGATCGCCCTGATCGTCTTCAGCCTGCTGCTGATGCTGCTGGTGCTGATGCACAAGGGCAAGGGCGGCGGCCTCTCCGACATGTTCGGTGGCGGTATGCAGTCCTCCGTCGGCGGTTCCTCGGTCGCCGAGCGGAACCTGGACCGGATCACCCTGGTGATCGGTCTGCTGTGGCTCGCGTGCATCATCGTCCTCGGCATCCTGATGAAGACGAACAGCTGATCCGCGACTCACACACGCACAATCTGTACGTAAGGCCCCATGTTCGGTACGCGCACCTGAGCGCGGCCTATCATGGGGCTTGCGTCTAGGTGCTGGGGCGGTAACTCCCACCACTGGACGCGCGTTGGGCCTTACGTAGACTGAGGCGCTCGCAACGAAGCGGCACGCCGACTCGCTTCGCGGCACCATCACGCAGGGAGTTACGACCGTGGCAAGTGGCAACGCGATCCGAGGTAGCCGGGTCGGGGCGGGGCCGATGGGCGAGGCCGAGCGCGGCGAGTCCGCGCCGCGTCTGCGCATCTCCTTCTGGTGCTCCAACGGGCACGAGACGCAGCCCAGCTTCGCCAGCGACGCGCAGGTGCCCGAAACCTGGGACTGCCCGCGTTGCGGCTTCCCGGCCGGTCAGGACCGGGACAACCCGCCGGACCCGCCGCGCACCGAGCCGTACAAGACGCACCTCGCGTACGTACGGGAGCGGCGCAGCGACGCGGACGGCGAGGCGATCCTCGCCGAGGCACTCGCCAAACTGCGGGGCGAGATCTAGGAGTTGGGACCGGCCGGGAGCCTGCGTGCGCCTGGCCGGAGCTGTCTCCGCGGCCTGGGCCCAGTCCGTTGTCAGTGGTGCCCTCTACGGTTTGTGCACAGGCGAATCGTGAGGGGGCGACGGTGACGATGAGCGTGGGGGCACCCGGGTGGCGCGGAGGATGCGGGCACCTGTGGACGGGCGCCGTGGTCTCCCGGTTCGGGACGCGTCACGGTCGTCCGCGCTGCCCCTGCCGGCCGCGCGCCTGACCGCGAACCCGCTCGCCATCGCCTCCGTGACCGCCTGCGGCTACGTGCCGTGGCTGCTGTTCGGCCTGCTCGCCGGTGCCGTCGCGGACCGGGTGGACCGGCGGCGCGCGGCTGGCCCGTGGACACGGCACGAGGTCCGCTCGTCGCCGCCCTGATCGCCTCGCTGCGGACCCGGCCGCCCGTGGGTACCGCCGGACACGCGGCGGGCCACGACCGCGGACTCGGCCGGCAGCACCACCGGCGGCTTCCTCGGGTCACGCTGATGCAGCAACGCGCGCCCGGGTCGATGACGGGCCGGATCACCGCCGTCTTCCGCACCTCGGCCACCTCTGGCGCGCCGCTCGGCGCCCACCTCGGCGGAGCCGTCGCGGGAGCCTACGGCCTGAACGGGCCCGCGCTGCCGGCCGCCGTCCTCTTCGGCCTGGCCGTCACCTCGTTGACACCGGTGCGCCAGCCGGACGTACCTGTTGTTGCGCCGCGGGACGGCGCGACGGCAGGCCGTGCCCGGAGCTGATCAACTAGGTTGGAACGGCAGCGGCACAGGCACGCAACAGGACAGGTGCAAGGAAGAAGGCTGAAGTCGGAATGAACGCAGACGGCCGTACCAGGCTCAACCAGACGCCCGAGTGGACCGCGCTCGCCAAGCACCGGGAGGAGCTCGCCGAGACCCATCTGCGGGATCTGTTCGCCGCCGACCCCGGACGCGGCACGGGCTACACCCTCCAGGTCGGCGACCTCCACGTCGACTACTCGAAGCACCTGGTCAACGACGAGACGCTGCGGCTGCTGCGCGAGCTGGCCGCCGCCACCGACGTCTTCGGCCTGCGGGACGCCATGTTCCGCGGCGAGAAGATCAACGTCACCGAGGACCGCGCGGTCCTGCACACCGCCCTGCGCGCTCCGCGTGACGCGGTGATCGAGGTCGACGGCGCGAACGTGGTGCCCCAGGTGCACGCGGTCCTGGACAAGATGGCCGACTTCGCCGACCGCGTCCGCTCCGGCGCCTGGACCGGCCACACCGGCAAGCCCATCAGGAACGTGGTCAACGTCGGCATCGGCGGCTCCGACCTCGGCCCCGCGATGGCCTACGAGGTGCTGCGCAGCTTCACCGACCGCGATCTCACGGTCCGCTTCGTCTCCAACGTCGACGGTGCCGACCTGCACGAGGCGACCCGCGACCTGGACGCGGCCGAGACGCTCTTCGTCATCGCCTCGAAGACCTTCACCACCATCGAGACGATCACCAACGCCACCTCCGCCCGCAACTGGCTCCTCGGCGAGCTGAAGGCCGGTCAGGAAGCGGTCGCCAAGCACTTCGTGGCCCTCTCCACGAACTCCGAGAAGGTGTCGGACTTCGGCATCGACACGGCCAACATGTTCGAGTTCTGGGACTGGGTCGGCGGCCGCTACTCCTTCGACTCGGCGATCGGCCTCTCGCTGATGATCGCCATCGGCCCGGACCGCTTCCGCGAGATGCTGGACGGCTTCCACCTGGTCGACGAGCACTTCCGCACCGCCCCCGCCGAGGCCAACGTGCCTTTGCTCCTCGGCCTGTTGGGCATCTGGTACGGCAACTTCCACGACGCCCAGTCGCACGCGGTGCTGCCGTACAGCCACTACCTCTCCAAGTTCACCGCCTACCTCCAGCAGCTGGACATGGAGTCCAACGGCAAGTCGGTGGACCGGGACGGCCGGCCGGTGCAGTGGCAGACCGGTCCGGTGGTGTGGGGCACGCCGGGCACGAACGGGCAGCACGCGTACTACCAGTTGATCCACCAGGGCACCAAGCTGATCCCGGCGGACTTCATCGGCTTCGCCGAGCCGGTCGCCGAGCTGAGCGGTGAACTCAAGGCCCAGCACGACCTGCTGATGGCGAACTTCTTCGCCCAGACCCAGGCGCTGGCCTTCGGTAAGACGGCCGACGAGGTCCGCGCCGAGGGCGTCCCCGAGGCGCAGGTGGCGCACCGCACCTTCAAGGGCAACCACCCGACCACGACCATCCTCGCGAAGGAACTCACTCCGTCGGTCCTGGGCCAGCTGGTGGCGTTGTACGAGCACAAGGTCTTCACCCAGGGCGCCGTCTGGAACATCGACTCCTTCGACCAGTGGGGCGTCGAGCTCGGCAAGGTCCTCGCCAAGCGTGTGGAACCGGCCCTGACGGAGGGCGCGGAGGTACCCGGCCTGGACGCGTCCACGAAGGCGCTGGTCGCCAAGTACCGGGAACTGCGCGGGCGTTAGGCCCGGACATGGAAGAACCCGTACGGCCGCGGTGGCCGTACGGGTTCTTCCATCAGCGCCTCACCGGCTTCGTCACGCAGAAGCCGGCGGATACAGCGACCGCGGCAGCTGGGAGGCCGCCGCCGAGTCCAGGAGCCACAGGGTGCGTTGGCGGCCCTGGGCGCCCGTCGCCGGGGCCTGGATCTCGCCCGCGCCGGAGAGCGCGATGGCGACGGCCTCGGCCTTGTCCTCGCCCGCCGCCAGCAGCCAGACCTCGCGGGCCGAGCGGATGGCGGGGAGGGTGAGCGAGATGCGGGTCGGCGGGGGCTTGGGGGCGCCGTGGACGCCGACCACCGTGCGTTCCGTCTCGCGGACCGCGGGCAGCTCCGGGAAGAGCGAGGCCACGTGGGTGTCCGGGCCGACGCCCAGCATCAGGACGTCGAAGGTCGGCACCGGACCGTGGTTCTCGGGGTCGGCCGCGGCGGCCAGCTCCACCGCGTAGGCCTCGGCGGCCGCGTCGACGTCCGTGCCCCAGGGGCCGTCCGAGGCGGGCATGGCGTGCACGCGCTTCGGGTCCACCGGGACCTGGTCGAGCAGGGCCTCGCGGGCCTGGGTGACGTTGCGCTCCGGGTCGCCCTCGGGCAGGAAGCGCTCGTCGCCCCACCAGAGGTCGAGCCGGCCCCAGTCGATGGCGTCCCGGGCCGGGGCCGCGGCCAGGGCCGCCAGCAGGCCGTTGCCGTTGCGGCCGCCCGTGAGGACCACGGACGCCTCGCCCCGGGAGGCTTGGGCGTCCACGATCTTCGTGATCAGACGGGCCGCGGCGGCCTGCGCCATCAGCTCCTTGTCGCGGTGCACGACCAGCTGGGGAGTGCTCATGTCGCCTTCGCCCTCTTCTTCAGCGGCGGCCTTTCCTGCGGTGCCGCTTCTGTCGTGGGAACCTCGGCAGCGGCTTCGGAGGCTGTGGCCGGGTGGGTGACCGGTTCTCCTTTGGGGGAGACCTCCGGAGCCGAAGCCTCCGGTACCGGTTCCGTGGCCGGGGTGGCCGGGGTGGCCGGGGTGGCCGGCGCGTTCAGGCGCTCCACGCCGAACCGCAGCGCCGACGCGTAGGTGTCGTCCGGGTCGAGCCGGCGCAGCTCCTCCGCGATCAGCTCCGCCGTGTCGCGCCGCTTCAGCGCCACCGCACGGTCCGGCTGACCGTCGATGGAGAGCGTCGCGAGGGAGCCGTCGGCGCGGTCGAGCGCGATCGCGCCCTCGCTGGTGGCGAGGCGGACCGCGGTCAGGCCGGGGCCCGCCGAGAGGGAGCGCTTGACGGGGACGTCCAGCCGGTCCGCGAGCCACATCGCCAGCAGCTCGCAGCTCGGGTTGAACTCCTCGCCCTCCACCTCGACCGCCTTGACCTCGCAGACCACCTGGTCCAGGGCCGCCGCCAGCATCGAGCGCCAGGGCGTGATCCGGGTCCAGGACAGGTCCGTGTCGCCGGGGGTGTAGGTGTCCGCGCGGGCGGACAGCTCCCGTACCGGCTGCTCGGAGGAGTAGGTGTCGGTGACCCGGCGCTGGGCGAGGGCGCCGAGGGGGTCCTTCGCCGGGTCGAGCGGGGCGTTCACCGGCCACCAGACGACGACCGGGGCGTCGGGGAGCAGCAGCGGCAGCACGACCGAGTCGGCGTGGTCGGCGACCTCGCCGTGCAGCCGCAGGATCACCGTCTCGCCGGACCCCGCGTCCGCGCCCACCCGGACCTCCGCGTCCAGGCGGGACGCCGTACGGTCGCGGGGGGAGCGGGAGACGCGCTTGATGACGACCAGGGTGCGCGAGGGGTGCTCGTGCGAGGCCTCCTCGGCTGCCTTGAGGGCGTCGTAGGCGTTCTCCTCGTCGGTGACGATGACGAGGGTGAGCACCATGCCCACGGCGGGCGTGCCGATGGCCCGGCGGCCCTGTACCAGCGCCTTGTTGACCTTGCCGGCCGTGGTGTCCGTGAGGTCTATCTTCATGGGCGGCGCCAGCTCCGTCCGTCTCGTGCCAGCATCTGGTCGGCCTCGGCGGGGCCCCAGGTGCCGGACTTGTACTGGGCGGGCCTGCCGTGCGTGTCCCAGTACTCCTCGATCGGGTCGAGGATCTTCCAGGACAGCTCGACCTCCTCCGTGCGCGGGAAGAGGTTGGCGTCGCCGAGCAGCACGTCCAGGATCAGCCGCTCGTACGCCTCCGGCGAGGACTCGGTGAAGGACTCGCCGTAGGCGAAGTCCATCGACACGTCCCGGATCTCCATCGAGGTGCCGGGCACCTTGGAGCCGAAGCGGACGGTGACGCCCTCGTCGGGCTGGACGCGGATGACGATCGCGTTCTGCCCGAGTTCCTCGGTGGCCGTCTGGTCGAAGGGGGAGTGCGGGGCCCGCTGGAAGACCACCGCGATCTCGGTGACGCGGCGGCCGAGCCGCTTGCCGGTGCGCAGGTAGAAGGGGACGCCCGCCCAGCGGCGGTTGTCGATCTCGAGCTTCACGGCGGCGTAGGTGTCGGTCTTCGACTTGGGGTTGATGCCGTCCTCTTCGAGGTAGCCGATGACCTTCTCGCCGCCCTGCCAGCCGGCCGCGTACTGGCCGCGCACGGTCGAGGTGCCGAGGTCCTTGGGCAGCCGTACCGCGCCGAGCACCTTCTCCTTCTCCGCGGCCAGTGCGTCCGCGTTGAAGGAGGCCGGCTCCTCCATGGCGGTCAGGGCCATGAGCTGGAGCAGGTGGTTCTGGATGACGTCACGGGCCGAGCCGATGCCGTCGTAGTAGCCGGCCCGGCCGCCGATGCCGATGTCCTCGGCCATGGTGATCTGGATGTGGTCCACGAAGGACCGGTTCCAGATCGGCTCGTACATCGTGTTGGCGAAACGCAGCGCCAGGATGTTCTGGACGGTCTCCTTGCCGAGGTAGTGGTCGATCCGGAACACCTGGTCCGGTTCGAACACCTCGTGCACGACCTTGTTGAGCTCCTCGGCCGACTTCAGGTCGTGGCCGAAGGGCTTCTCGATGACCGCGCGCCGCCAGGAGCCGCCGGACTGGTCGGCCAGGCCGTGCTTCTTCAGCTGCTGGATGACCACCGGGAAGGAGCGCGGCGGGACCGAGAGGTAGAAGGCGAAGTTGCCGCCCGTGCCCTGCGCCTTGTCCAGCTCCTCGATGGTGGAGCGCAGGCGCTCGAACGCGTCGTCGTCGTCGAAGGTGCCCTGGACGAAGCGCATCCCCTGGATGAGCTGCTGCCAGACCTCCTCGCGGAACGGGGTGCGGGCGTGTTCCTTGACGGCGTCGTGGACCTCGGCGGCGAAGTCCTCGTTGGCCCACTCGCGGCGGGCGAAACCGACCAGGGAGAAGCCCGGCGGCAGCAGACCCCGGTTGGCGAGGTCGTAGACGGCGGGCATGAGCTTCTTACGGGAGAGGTCGCCCGTGACGCCGAAGATGACCAGGCCCGACGGCCCCGCGATACGCGGGAGCCGTCGGTCGGCGGGGTCACGCAGCGGGTTGCTGCTTGACAAGATGTCAGCCCTCCGAGGGGGCCAGGCGCTCCAGCTCCGCCTGGGTCGACTTGAGCAGGTCGTTCCAGGACGCCTCGAACTTCTCGACGCCCTCGTCCTCCAGTACCTGGACCACGTCGTCGTACGAGATCCCGAGCGCCTCGACCGCGTCCAGGTCGGCGCGGGCCTGCTCGTACGTGCCGGTGATCGTGTCGCCGGTGATCTCGCCGTGGTCCTCGACCGCGAAGAGGGTGGCCTCCGGCATGGTGTTCACCGTGTTCGGCGCCACCAGCTCGTCGACGTACATGGTGTCCTTGTACGCCGGGTCCTTCACGCCGGTGGAGGCCCACAGCGGACGCTGCTTGCGGGCGCCCGCGTTCTCCAGCGCCTGCCAGCGGTCGGAGGAGAAGACCTCCTCGTAGGCCTGGTAGGCGAGCCGGGCGTTGGCGATGGCGGCCTTGCCGCGCAGCGCCTTGGCCTCGTCGGTGCCCAGGGCGTCCAGGCGCTTGTCGATCTCGGTGTCCACCCGGGACACGAAGAACGACGCCACCGAACGGATGAGCGACAGGTCCAGGCCGCGCTCCTTGGCCTTCTCCAGGCCGGTCAGGTAGGCGTCCATGACCTTGCGGTAGCGCTCGAGGGAGAAGATCAGCGTGACGTTGACGCTGATGCCGAGGCCGATGACCTCGGCGATCGCCGGCAGACCCGCCTCGGTGGCCGGGATCTTGATGAGCGTGTTGGGGCGGTCCACCAGCCAGGCCAGCTGCCTGGCCTCGGCGACGGTCGCCTTGGTGTTGTGCGCGAGGCGGGGGTCGACCTCGATCGACACACGGCCGTCCTGGCCGTCGGTCGCGTCGAACACCGGGCGCAGGATGTCGGCGGCGTCGCGGACGTCCGCCGTGGTGATCATGCGGATGGCCTCTTCGACGGTCACCTTGCGGGCGGCGAGGTCGGAAACCTGCTGGTCGTAGCCGTCGCCCTGCGAGATCGCCTTCTGGAAGATCGTCGGGTTGGTGGTGACGCCCACGACGTGCTGCTGGTCGATCAGTTCGGCGAGGTTGCCGGACGTGATCCGCTTGCGCGACAGGTCGTCCAGCCAGATCGCGACGCCTTCGTCGGAGAGGCGCTTGAGTGCGTCTGTCATGGAATTACATCTCCTACGTGTCGTATGTGAGCGTCAGCGCTGGGCGGCGGCGATGGATTCCCGGGCCTTGGCGGCCACGTTCTCGGCCGTGAAGCCGAACTCGCGGAAGAGCACCTTGCCGTCGGCGGACGCACCGAAGTGCTCCAGGGAAACGATGCGGCCGGCCTCCCCGACGTACTTGTGCCAGGTGAGGCCGATACCCGCCTCGACCGACACCCGGGCCCTGACGGACGGCGGCAGGACGCTGTCCCGGTACCCCTGGTCCTGCTCCTCGAACCACTCCACGCACGGCATGGAGACGACGCGCGTGGGCACGCCGTCGGCCTCCAGCTGCTCGCGCGCCTCGACGGCGACGTGCACCTCGGAGCCGGTCGCGATCAGGATGACCTCGGGGGTCCCGCCGGACGCCTCGAACAGGACGTAGCCGCCCTTGACGGTGTCCTCGTTCGGCTCGTACACGGGCACACCCTGACGGGTCAGCGCCAGGCCGTGCGGGGCGCCCTTGCCGAAGACCTTCGTGTAGCGCCGGAGGACCTCGCGCCAGGCGATGGCGGTCTCGTTGGCGTCGGCCGGGCGGACCACGTTCAGGCCCGGGATGGCGCGCAGCGAGGCCAGGTGCTCGACCGGCTGGTGGGTGGGGCCGTCCTCGCCCAGGCCGATGGAGTCGTGGGTCCACACGTACGTCACCGGCAGGTGCATCAGCGCCGAGAGACGGACGGCGTTGCGCATGTAGTCGGAGAAGACGAGGAACGTACCGCCGTAGACACGGGTGTTGCCGTGCAGGGTGATGCCGTTCATCTCCGCGGCCATCGAGTGCTCGCGGATACCGAAGTGGATGGTGCGCCCGTAGGGGTTCGCGCCCGGCAGCGGGTTGTCCGCCGGCAGGAACGAGCTGTCCTTGTCGATGGTCGTGTTGTTCGACCCGGCGAGGTCGGCGGAACCGCCCCACAGCTCGGGGATGACCGCGCCGAGCGCCTGGAGCACCTTGCCGGAGGCCGCGCGGGTGGCGACGCCCTTGCCGGGCTCGAAGACCGGGATCTTCTCCTCCCAGCCCTTGGGCAGCTCGGCCGCCGCGATGCGGTCGAAGTCGGCGGCCCGCTCGGCGTTGCTGTTCCGCCACTGCTGGAACGACTTCTCCCACTCGGCCTTCGCGGCCGCGCCGCGCTCGCCGGCCTGCCGGGTGTGGGCGAGGACCTCCTCGGCGACGTCGAAGCTCTTGTCCGGGTCGAAGCCCAGGACGCGCTTGGTGGCCGCGACCTCTTCCTCGCCCAGCGCCGAGCCATGGGCGGCCTCGGTGTTCTGCGCGTTCGGGGCGGGCCAGGCGATGATCGAGCGCATCGCGATGAAGGACGGCTTGTCCGTCACCTTCTTCGCGGCCTCGATCGCGTTGTAGATGGCGTGCGGGTCCAGGTCGCCGTCCGGCTTCGGGGCGATCCGCTGGACATGCCAGCCGTACGCCTCGTACCGCTTGACGGTGTCCTCGGAGACGGCCGTCTCGGTGTCGCCCTCGATCGAGATGTGGTTGTCGTCCCACAGCAGGACGAGGTTGCCGAGCTTCTGGTGGCCGGCCATCGAGGACGCCTCGGCGGAGATGCCCTCCTGGAGGCAGCCGTCACCGGCGATGCAGTAGATGAAGTGGTCGAACGGCGACTCGCCCTGCGGCGCGTCCGGGTCGAACAGACCGCGCTCGTACCGGGAGGCCATGGCCATGCCCACCGCGTTGGCGACACCCTGGCCGAGCGGGCCGGTGGTGGTCTCCACGCCCTTGGTGTGGCCGTACTCCGGGTGACCGGGGGTCTTGGAGCCCCAGGTGCGGAAGGCCTCGAGGTCTTCCAGCTCCAGACCGAAGCCGGCCAGGTAGAGCTGCGTGTAGAGGGTCAGCGACGAGTGACCGGCGGACAGCACGAAGCGGTCGCGGCCCACCCATTCGGGGTCGGACGGGTCGTGCCGCATCACCTTCTGGAAGAGGGTGTACGCGGCCGGCGCCAGGCTCATCGCCGTACCCGGATGGCCGTTGCCGACCTTCTGTACGGCATCGGCGGCCAGGACGCGGGCGGTGTCTACGGCCCGCTGGTCCAACTCGGTCCAGTCGAGGTCTGTGGTGGTCGGCTTGGTGCTCACCCTGGGTCAGGGCTCCTCTCCACATGTTCGGTTACCGGTCCCCGGGCACACGCCCGCACCGGCTGCCGGTGCACTGGGTGCCCACCGGCCGTTGTCGAGCCTACCCCCGTAAGGACGTGCATTTTTTCGAGTGATTCCAGACTGCCGGGACTCTCGGGGATCCGCCTCCCGACTGGCCGAGAAGGCATTCGGCACATGAATACGGAACCGCTCATCTGACTGCTCAATCGAGCCGCCGCACCCCTCTGCCGAGACGCCCGCCAACACGACCCCACCCCGCGAAGGTCGGGGTACGGGCAACGTCTAAAGTGGCGTGGTACGCGCGAGCCTTTACCGTGAGTTCACACGGCGGGCTCGCTGGGAGTCTCTGTCAGGGGTGTGCGTGACGGCCGTCGAATCCCGTCCAGCGGGGGTGCTCGGTGCGAGCGAGAGCCCGAGCCACCGGCCGTTCGGGGCCCGTGTCAAAGCTTTCGTGGCGCTGACCAAGCCGCGGATCATCGAGCTGTTGCTCATCACCACCGTTCCGGTGATGTTCCTGGCGCAGCAGGGCGTGCCCGACCTGACGCTGGTGCTGCTCACCTGCGTCGGCGGGTACCTCTCGGCGGGCGGCGCCAACGCGCTGAACATGTACATCGACCGGGACATCGACGCGCTGATGGACCGGACCTCGCAGCGTCCGCTGGTGACCGGCATGGTCAGCCCGCGCGAGTGCCTCGCCTTCGGCATCACCCTGGCGGTCGGCTCCACGCTGCTGTTCGGTCTCACCGTCAACTGGCTGAGCGCGTGGCTGTCACTCGGAGCGCTGCTCTTCTACGTCGTCGTCTACACGATGATCCTCAAGCGGCGTACCGCGCAGAACATCGTGTGGGGCGGCATCGCGGGCTGCATGCCGGTGCTGATCGGCTGGTCGGCCGTCACCGACTCGCTCTCCTGGGCGCCGCTCATCCTCTTCCTTGTCATCTTCTTCTGGACGCCGCCGCACTACTGGCCGCTCTCCATGAAGGTGAAGGACGACTACGCGCGCGTGGGCGTGCCGATGCTGCCGGTCGTCGCCTCCAACAAGGTGGTCGCCAAGCAGATCGTCATCTACAGCTGGGTGATGGTCGCGGTCTCGCTGCTCCTCACCCCCCTCGGCTACACCGGCTGGTTCTACACCCTGGTCGCGCTCGCGGCGGGCGGCTGGTGGCTGTGGGAGGCGCACGCGCTGCAGAACCGCGCGAAGGCCGAGGTGACGGGCGGCAAGCTCAAGGAGATGCGGCTGTTCCACTGGTCGATCACCTACGTTTCGCTGCTCTTCGTCGCCGTGGCGGTCGACCCCTTCCTGCGCTGACACAGGTCACATCACCCTGCCCTCGCCAGTGGATCTACTCGTGAGTAGCATCCTGTCCATGGCAGACACGCAGCAGGTTGACACGCAGAAGGCTGACCAGAAGGCCGAGCGCAGGGTCGCGCGCCTCGCCAAGCGGATCGGGGCCTTCGCCAAGGCCCACGGGGGCGCCGAAGGCCAGGTGGCGTACATCGGCGAACGCGGCGCCCGCATCGTCCTCGTCGGCGAGGACGGCTTCTGGGGCGACCTGGTGGCCCCGACGTACGAGACCGCCGAGCAGGCGGTCGCCAAGTCCGGCATCACGGTCCACGAGTCCTTCGACGGCGAGTTCGCGGCGAAGGTGACGACGGGACCGTACGAGTGGAAGCGGATGGCCGGCATTCAGCTCGGCGGCTGATCCGGCGCCCCGCCAGGGGCGCGGGGCCGTATCCGCGGTGCGGCCGCGCCGCGTGGGCGTGAACACCCACCCACCGGCCCGCGGCCGAAGAACCACCGCACCCCGCGACTTCGATCCCGTTCACCCGTTAAGACGGTTAAGCAACCGTCGTCCACGGGGAGCCCGGATGATCGAAACGCCGTCCCTGGTGGACCAGTACTGCCACGGCGTCCTCCGTACGGAACTGGGCCTCGGCACCTTCGAGGCCCAGCTCGCCCGCACCGAAGGCCCCCCGGCCGCCGGCACCACCCTCTTCGACACCCAGACCGGTTTCGCGGTACGGCGCTGGTGCCCGCCGCTCCTCGGCCTGGAACCGCACTGCGCACCGGCCCGCTACCTGGCCCGGCGCCGCGAACTCGGCGTCCTGGAGGCCGGCCGCCGTCTGCTGCGCGGCACCGGCATCACCACCTACCTCGTCGACACCGGCCTGCCCGGCGACCTCACCGGTCCCGCCGAGATGGCCTCGACCGGCGCCGCCGCGGCCCGCGAGATCGTCCGCCTGGAGCTCCTCGCGGAGCAGGTCGCCGACACCTCAGGCACCGTCGAGTCCTTCCTCGCCAACCTCGCCGAGTCGGTGCACGGCGCGGCGGCCAACGCGGTCGCCTTCACCTCCGTCGCCGGACTCCGGCACGGCCTGGCCCTGGCCCCCGAACCCCCCGGCCCCGGCGAGGTGCGAGGCGCGGCCGGCCGCTGGCTGGCGGACCGCCGGGTCGGCGGCGAGCTGAACGACCCGGTCCTGCTGCGCCACCTGCTCTGGATCGCCGTGGCCTCCGGCCTCCCGCTCCAGCTGCACGCGGGCCTCGGCGAGCCCGGCGCCCGGATCGACCGCACCGACCCGGTCCTGCTCACCGACTTCGTTCGGGCCACCGCCGGCCTCGGCACCGACCTGGTCCTGCTGCACGGCTACCCGTACCACCGCCACGCCGCCCACCTCGCCGGCGTCTTCCCGCACGTGTACGCCGACTCGGGCGCGGCCCTGGTGCGCACCGGCGCCCGCGCCGCGACGATCCTCGCCGAGATCCTGGAACTCGCCCCCTTCGGCAAGATCCTCTTCTCCAGCGGCGCCCATGGCCTGCCCGAACTGCACGTGGTCGGCGCGCACCTCTTCCGCGAGTCCCTCGCCCGGGTCCTGGGCACCTGGGTCGCCGAGGACGCCTGGTCGCTCGGCGACGCCCAGCGCGTGGCCAGGCTGATCGCGGCGGGCAACGCGCAGCGGGTGTACGGGCTGGAGTGAAACGGGTGCACGGGCCGGAGTGGGCTGTCCAGACTGGGCGCATGGACACCGAGACGCTCCTGGCCCGCTTCGTCCGCGAACTGTCGGTGCTTGACCCCGTGGCCGTGTGGGCGCACGGCTCGCTCGCCGCGGGCGACGACTACCAGGAGGGCCGCAGCGACCTGGACCTGATCGCGGTGCTGCCGGGCCCGGTGACCCCGGCCGTCGTGTGGCGGGTCGCCGTGGTGCACGCCCGGCTGCGCACGCTGCCGCTCGCCCCCGTCCTGCACTGCACCTATCTGACCCCGCCGACCGCGGCCGACCCAGCCCGCTCCCACCTGACCTGGGCGCACGGACAGCTGTTCAAACGGCCGGTCAGCCCGGTGACCCGGCGCGAACTGCACGCCTTCGGACGGGTGTTGCACGGCCGGGCGCCGGCCGGCCTGCTGCCACCGGTGACGGACCGCGAACTGGGCGACTTCGTCGTCCGCGACCAGCGGGACTACTGGCGGCCCGTCGTCGACAAGGTCCCGCCGTGGACCCTGGACGTGTGGGTCGACCTCGGCCTGATCACCTTCGCCCGCGCCACCGTCACCGCCCGCGAGGGCCGCCTGATCTCCAAACGCGAGGCCCTGGACCTGCTGCCCGCGCTGGGCGCGCCCGCCGAGGTCGTCGAGGACATCCGCAGCCGCCGCTACGGCGACCCCGCCCCGGCCACCGGGGAGTGGACGGCGCGCCGGGCCCGGCTGACCCGGGACTACTTGGGCCCGGCGATCGACGCGCTCACGGCTTCGTACGCCTGAGCGGGCACGTCGGCCGTGACCTCGGCGCGTTCCCGCAGCGAGAGCAGGACCCGCAGGACGCCGATCCACACCAGGCAGGAGCCGAACATGTGCAGGCCAACCAGGACCGTGGGCAGGTGGGTGAAGTACTGGACGTATCCGATCACGCCCTGACCGAGCAGGATCAGGAACAGGTCACGGACGCGGTCCCGCGGCCCCTGGGGCGCGCCGACGCCCTTGAGGAAGAACCACAGCGCGAAGGTCAGCGACACCACGATCCAGGCGAACACCGCGTGCAGTTCGGCGACTCCGGACCAGCTGACGTCGATGCGCTCGACGTCACCGGAGTCGCCCGGGTGCGGTCCCGCGCCGGTCACCACCGTGCCGGCGGTGATGAGCAGCAGGGTCACGACCACCAGGGCCCACACCAGCTGCTGCACGGCCTTGCCTACCAGCGGACGCGGCTCGCCGTCGCCCTCACGGGTGCGCTGCCACATCAGGGCGGCGACCGTGATGAGCGCCGTCGCGAGCAGGAAGTGCGCGGCGACGGTGTAGGGGTTGAGGCCGACGAGGACCACGATGCCGCCGAGGATCGCGTTGCTCATCACGAGCCAGAACTGCGCCCAGCCCAGCCGGGTCAGGCTGCGCCGGAACGGCTTCTGGGACCGGGCCGCGATGATCGCCCAGCCCACTGCCGCGCACAGCACGTAGGTCAGCATGCGGTTCGTGAACTCGATGGCGCTGTGATAGCTCAGCGCGTCGGTCGGGGTCAGCGAGCCGGCGGTGCACTCGGGCCAGGTCGGGCAGCCGAGCCCGGAGCCGGTGAGCCGCACGGCGCCGCCGGTGACCACGATGACCACCGACATGACGAGCGCGGCGAGAGCCGCCCGCCGGACGGTCCGGGGATCCGGCGTCCAGCGGTCGGCGATGAAGGCGAGCGGGTTGCGCAGCGCCGCTACGAGGTCGGTGGGGGTCAGCTTTGGCACGGGCACCATGGTAGGGGGCCGCTTGTGCATGCGTTCACGAGGGTGCCGCGTCGGGGGTGATCGACGGGTGCGGCTCGGGCAGCGTCTCGCTGTAGAGCGCCTCCTTGATCCGGCGGGCTCGGCCACGGAGCTCCGCCTTCGCGGTGGCGTCCGTGGTGCACTGTGCAAGGCGTTCGTACACCGCGACGAGCGAGGGATGGCTGTCGCCGAGACGGGTACGGAAGATTTCTTCGGCGAGCAGCAGCGTCTGCTCGGCGTTCACTTCCTCGCCCGTGGAGAGGACGACCGTGCCGCCGGTGGCGATCAGGGCGGCGCCGAGGCGGGAGAGGGTCTTGGCCCGGTAGGGATGCCCGGCGTCGTAGGATCCGCGGTAGATGGACTCCGCCTCCAGCAGGGCATCCAGAGCCTCCTGGTGGCGCCCCTGGGCCAGCCGTAGAGACCCCAGCTTGTTGAGGCAGGCCGCGTACTTGTGTTCCTCGCTCTCGCGGCGTTTGAAGTGCAGGGCCACCACCGGTCCGAGGAGCGCGTCGGCCTCGTCGAGCCGCTGGCGTGCCTCGCGCATCATCCGGACGCGTCGCATCGGATGGTGGGTCTCCCGCGCGCGGGTGCGCGCCTCCTCGGCGCGGCGCCGCAGGACGTCCGCCAGGAACTTGCAGACCTGCGAGGTCTCGAAGTCGTCGGTACCGCGGTTGCCGTCGAAGACCACGAGGGCGGCACGCAGCTTGCGCTCGGCGGTCCCCAGGTCGCCCCGGTCCTGGGCGACGATGGCCCGGTCACGCTGCAGCATCGCCCGGAAGACCAGATGGTCGCGGGGCTCCTCACTGCCCTGGCTGGGCATCCGGTCCTCGGCGCCCTGGTAATGTTCCAGCGCCTGCCTCAGCTGCCTCGCGTTGCGATGGATCAGGCCGAGTTCCTGCTCGGCGACGGCCCGGTCGAGGTCCTCCCAGCGGGCTTCCGGGCTCTCGTACAGCGAGATGGCGAGTTCCATCGCTTCGAGAGCCTCGGTGAACTTGGCGCGTTCCCGCAGAATCCCGCCCAGCAGCCGCTGACAGTTGGCCCGGAGCGGAAGAAACCCTGGGACGCCCTCGTGGCTCTCGCACTCGTCCAACGCCGCACGGCACTCCTGCTCCGCCTTGGCGAGCTGTGCGCGTCGATAGCGCTGGTTGGCCACGGACAGCCGAGCCGTCGTACGCCCCAGATAGTCGTCGGTGTGCAGACCGCGGAGGACCGCCTCCTGGTTGAAATAGTCCAGGGCGCGGCTCCAGTCGCAGCGGTGTTCCTGGTACTGGCCGACCCGGTGCAGGAGACGGGCCAGTGCCTGGGGGTCGCGGGCAGCGCCGAGCTCGTGGTCCCCGGCGTCGGCGGCCCAGGCCAGCTCGGCGGTCACCGCCACGACGTGGGGCATCAGCCCCTCGCACATGATGCGCTGGTCCAGCTGCCACGGTCGTTTCGGGAACGCCGCTTCGAGGAGCTGGACGGCGGCCTGTGACCACAGCAGTCGCGACTCCTCGTCCATGTCCTGGCGGACGTGGAACTGAACCTGGGGGTGCATGGCGTAGGTGACGGTGTTGAGCCTGCTGTCCCCGGTGCGGCGCAGCAGCGAGTAGTCGGACAGCCGACGTACCACGTGGTTGAACGCGGCGGGGTCCTCCATGACGTCCCGCAGCGGAGAGGGGACCACCGCTCGGTTGCCCAGCAGCATGTCCTTGCGTACGTCCTCGGAGGCCAGGAAGGAACAGAGGCGCATGAGGTCCTCGGCAACCGGGTCGGCCGCCGTCACCCGTTCGAAGGCGAGCCGAAAGGTGACGGCGACGACATTGCGGCCTTTGGGCAGGTCGGGCAGCCGGTGCAGATATTCCGGGACGGAGATCTCCGTCCCGGCGATGTACGCACCAGCCTGTTCCAGTGCGAGAGGCCACCAGTCCAGTTGCGCACCCAGCTTTTCGAGCTGTCCGTCGCTGCTCTCGTCGTCGACGCGCAACCTGAGGAAGGCGAGACCGTCCGCGGCACCGAGATCGGACAGCTCGATCAGGGTAGAGACAGCGCGGTGCCCGTCCCAGCCCTCCCGCTGTTGAGTGGTGATCAGGACCTCGCCGTGCCCGGCCCGCGGCAGCAGAGACTGACGTGAGTCCTCGCTCTCCTCGTTCAGCGGTCCTATGCTGCCCCGTCGCACGTCGTCGTACACGAGCAACCAGCCGGGTGAATCACGCAGCTTTCCCCAGAGCCGGTTGAGCATGACGTTCTTGGAGTCGTGCTCCGGAATGCCGAGGCAGGCCGCCAGCTCCAGCAGGTCGCTTCTGAGCCGCTCGTAACTGGATGCCGACAGCCACCACACCAGGGAACGGTGGTGCCTGAGCCGCTCCTCGGCGTAGGCGGCGGCCAACTGGGACTTGCCGGCACCGGCCAGCCCGTGGACGACGGCGATCCTGATGCCACCGTTGCGGCGGCCGGGCCGTAACGCCTTCGCGATGTCGCGGAGTTCCTGTTTGCGTCCGGTGAAGTACCTCGAGGGATCCGGAAGGTTGGGCGGAGGTACGTATAACGAGCCCTGGGCCTCCGCTTCGTCGGAGGAATGCGGGGAGCGGGGGTGGACGACGAAGTACCCCGAAATCGCCGAGACGCCTCCGAGTACCCCGGCGCTCGAAGCCAGCTCCACAAGCCGAGTACCGTCCGTGTCCTGCGCAATCACGGACAAAAAGATCGCCACGGCCCCTGTGACGGAGCTGAGGACGGTCTTGAACAGTCGCTTATCGGGCACTATCCGCATGACGCTCCCCCCGGCTATGCCCATGCTGTAGCGTCCCATTCTCCTCGCCGGTTCGACCGGCGCCAGAGCAACTGCGCGGAACCAGTCGGCGTCTATGCGGAGTGTCCTGTCCCGGTACTAGGTCGTTAGCCCGGCGTTCGTTTCGGGCAATCGCGACAACCAGACGGAGGCACGGTGCAGTGGCAGCAGGCAGGGCTCGACACCGAGGAGGGGTCTCCTCCGGATCACCCTCTGCACATCGGTCTGGTCCACTGGTCCTTTCCGCCGTGCGTGGGTGGGGTGGAGACCCATCTCTGGGAGTACTCACGGGCTTTGGTGGCCCGTGGGCACCGGGTCACGGTGTTCACGGGGACCCCGAGTCCCGAACGCCCCCGCGAAGGTGTCGAGATGCATGCGCACCGGTTGCTCGACCTGTCCGTGTCGCGCCGTGACGACGAGCACGAGGTGCGGGAGCTGGCCGACTGGTTCCGTGCGCACCTCACCCGGGACCGCGATCCCATCCGCCTTGTCCACGGGCACAACCTGCATCATTTCTCCAGCGTCCCGGCCCGGGCTCTGAAGAGCCTCCAGAATGAGCTCGGACTGGTCCTGCCGCACACCTACCACAGCATCTGGCGCGATCCGCAGGGCGAGGAACTGGCCCGGGAGTGTGCTGTCTGGGATGTCCACCACGCGGTGTCCGACTTCCTGGTCAGTGAGTGTGCCGAGGTGCTGAAGAAGCCCGTGGACCGTACCTATCTGGGCGTGGACACCCAGCCTTATCTCGACGTCCCCGAACTCGGAGAGATCGGACCGCGTCCCGTCGTCCTCCTGCCGGCCCGGCTCATTCCGAACAAGGGCGCCGCAGTGGCGATCACGATGCTGCGGAAGATCATCGACCGCGGTGCGGAGCGTACGGCCGGCACCCCACCGGTCAGGCCTCGTCTGGTTCTGACCGATCCGGCCTCCACGGTCGACTTCCATCATGAGAAGAGCGGCTTCCGCGCCACTCTGGAACGGCTCGCCCGGGACCACGGGCTCCGCGAGGGGGAGGGGCAGGACGTCGAGTTCCGGCAGGCGGGCGTCGACGACATGCGCAAGCTCTACGAGGAGGCGGCGGTCGTCGTCTACCCGTCCCGGTTCGACGAGCCCATGGGGCTCGCCCCGCTGGAGGCGATGTGCGCGGCCCGGCCCGTGGTCGCCACCGGCGTCGGCGGCCTGGGCGAGGGCGGAAGCACTCTGGTCCCGCCCTGTGAGGACGAGGACGCGCTGGCCTCCCAGTTCGCCGACCTGGTGTGGGGGCTGCTCGCAGAGCCGGACGCGGCCAGGAAGGCCGGCCACTTCGCCCGTGAACACGTCAGGGACCGCTTCGACCTGGTGCGCGTCTACGTCGAGCCCATGATTGCCGAGTACGCCCGTCTCCTCGGTGCGCCTGCTCAGCCCGTCACGTATCGCCACCCCTCGGGCAGTTCGGGAACCGAGCAGCCGCCGTCCTCGGTGACCTCGACCGTGAGCGGCCGGCCGGCCAGCACCAGTCCCCGCACCTTGATCGGTACCCGCATCGCGGGTCTCGCTGCGAGAGTCCTGCGGGCGGTGTCGGGCCGCAGCCCCAGCAGTGCGGCCAGCACAGCCACCCCGGACGCCGCCGACCAGCCCTGCGGTCGGCAGGCGGCGGGATAGGCCAGGGGGGCGGGAGAGCCGTTGCTGCGGGCGTCGCCCGCGTACAGCTCCGGCATCCGGTACCCGAAGTGGGTCGCGGCGTCGAGCAGTCCGTGCAACAGGGCCTGTGCCTCCCGGTGGTGTCCCGTCGCGCACAGCCCACCCATTGCGATCGCCGTGTCGTGCGTCCACACCGAACCGCCGTGATAACTGAGAGGATTGAAGCCGGGCACGGCGGCCGACCGGCTGCGCAGGCCCCACCCGGAGTTGAACTGAGGGTGGGCCAGCCAGGCGGCGACGTCACGGCAGCCGTCCTCGTCCAGGATTCCCGTCGACAGCAGCTGTCCCATGTTCGAGGCGGGACCGCTGACGGGGGTGGGGCCGTGGCCCACCGCGATGGCGACGTAGCGGGCGGCCGGCCCGTCGGCGGACGGCAGCCAGAACAGGTCGGCGAAACGCTTCTTCAGGGCGGTGGCCCAGTTCAGGAGCTGTTGGGCCTCGTCGGGCCGGTTCCGGTGCTGGAGCAGTTCGGCCAGGCCGTTGGCCGCTTCGTACGCGTACCCCTGCACCTCGCACAGCGCCAACGGCGGCTCTATGCGGCGGCCCTCGGCGTCCCGTACCGCGTCCTCGCTGTCCTTCCACGACTGATGACGCAGCCCATCGGGCCGGGGTGGGTTGTATCGGAGCAGGCCGTCGGTGTCCTCGCCGGTGCGTTCCAGGACCCAGCGCATGGCACGTTCCGCATATGGCAGCAGCGCGTCGACCTCGGCGTCCGGCAGCCCCCATTGCCAGGCCTCCACCAGCAGTGTCACGAACAGCGGGGTGGCGTCGACCGAGCCGTAGTAGTGGGAGGGGAGCAGCATGCCGTTGCCGTGCAGGGCCGTGGCGGGGCGCAGTTCGTGGAGGATGCGTCCGGGAGCCTCCTCCCGGAAGACGTCGTGCTCCTTGCCCTGACGGCGGGCCAGTGCCCACAGGGTGCCCCGGGCCAGGTCGGTGCCGAGCGGCAGCAGCATCCGTGCCGACCAGAGCGAGTCCCGGCCGAACAGGGTGAGGTACCAGGGGCAGCCCGCCGCGATGAACTGGTCCTCGGCACCGCCGTCGGTACCGCCCAGCGGGTCCGCGAGCCGCAGCGCGTCGAGGTCTCGCAGGCCCCAGGCCACCAGATCCCGTAGCCGCCGGTCGTCGGTCTCGACAAACGGCTCGCTCCACGGGGTGGGGTCACCCGGGCGTATCGGATGTCCCGGCGGCTCGGGAACCGCACGGCCCGCGATGGTGACGGTGACCTGCCACGAGTCGCCCGGTCTCAGGACCACCGGCGACCAGGTGAGGGTGCCGCCCTCGGGGCCGTCGGCGACCGTGGGGCCGGTCACGGACGCGGTGGTACGGAGTTCCGCGTGCCCGGAGGCGGAGCGCCATTCCAGTCCCACCCCGCCGCGCGACCCGGTACACGGCACGGGCGCCCGGCGGAGGCCTCGCTTCACGTCGGCGATGTCGGCCAGGTCGGTGGCCGCGGCCAGTTCCACCCGCAGCCGGCGCTCGCGGGTGCCGACGTTGCGCAGCGAGATGGTCTCGCCCATGCCGGCGGTGCGCACCCGCTCGACGATCATCGTCGGATCGTCCGTACGGTCTCTCGGGTCGCGAAGGACTGCGGTGAACCGCACCTGATGCGGGCTGAGGGACTGGACACCGATGGGCTCGGGCTCGCGGTCGTTGAGGAGCAGGCACAGCGTGTGCAACAGACGGCGGTCATGGTCGTAGAAGCCCTGGACGTGTGCGCCGCGCAGTTGTCCGTCGCGCGGTGAGGCGGCGAAGGCCGGAGCGTCGACACAGATGACGACGTCGTGCAGCAGCGGCTGCAGTGATCTTGGTGCCGGTGAGTCCGCGGATTCGAACACGGGTGGGGGTCTTCCCGCTGCGTGTGCCTCTCATTCGCGCGGGAGACACGAGGGCGTCACCCGTCGCACCCCGCAAGACCGGACCGCGTCATTCCCCCGTCACTCCCAGCGGAAGAACCTCCCCGCCGCCCCCAGCCCCACCACTGCCCAGACGGCGAGGATCCCCAGGTCCCTCCAGGGCATGCCCGCCCCGTGCTGCAGCACGTCCCGCAGCCCGTCCGACAGGGCCGAGATGGGGAGCAGGCCGAGTACCGACTGCGCGCCGCCGAACTTGTCCAGGGGGACGATGACCCCGCCGCCCACCAGCAGCAGCAGGAACACCAGGTTGGCGGCGGCCAGGGTCGCCTCCGCCTTGAGGGTGCCGGCCATCAGGAGGCCGAGGCCGGAGAAGGCGGCGGTGCCGAGGACCAGCAGGAGCAGGACGGCGAGGAGGTTGCCGTGCGGGGACCAGCCGAGGGCGAAGGCGATCACCGTCAGGAGGATCACCTGGAGGATCTCCGTGACCAGGACGGACGCGGTCTTCGCCGTCATCAGCCCCCAGCGGGGCAGCGGGGAGGAGGCGAGGCGCTTCAGGACGCCGTAGCGGCGCTCGAAGCCGGTCGCGATGGCCTGGCCGGTGAAGGCCGTGGACATGACGGCGAGGGCGAGGATGCCGGGGGTCAGGAAGTCGACCGGCCTGCCGGAGCCCGTGTCGACGATGTCCGCCGAGCTGAAGAGCACGAGGAGGAGGGTCGGGATCACCACCGTCAGCAGGAGCTGCTCGCCGTTGCGGAGCAGCATCCTCGTCTCCAGCGCCGCCTGCGCCGCGATCATGCGGGGGAGCGGGGCGGCACCCGGCCGGGGGGTGAAGGTGCCGGTGTCGGTCGCGGTGGTCATGAGCGCAGCTCCCTGCCGGTCAGCTCCAAGAACACGTCCTCCAGCGTGTGGCGCTCGACCGAGATGCGGTCGGGCATCACGCCGTGCTGGGCGCACCACGAGGTCACCGTCGCCAGCAGTTGCGGGTTGACCTTGCCGACGACCCGGTAGGAGCCCGGGGTCAGCTCGGCGGCCGTGGAGTCGGCCGGCAGCGCCTTGAGGAGCGAGCCGACGTCGAGGCCGGGGCGGCCGGTGAACCGCAGAGTGTTCTCCGCGCCGCCCTTGCACAGCTCCTCGGGGGAACCCTTGGCGATCACCCGGCCGGCGTCGATGACGGCGACGTCGTCGGCGAGCTGCTCGGCCTCCTCCATGTAGTGCGTGGTGAGGATGACCGAGACACCGTCGGCGCGCAGGTCCCGGACCAGGTCCCAGGTGGCGTGGCGGGCCTGCGGGTCGAGGCCCGCCGTCGGCTCGTCGAGGAAGACCAGCTCCGGGCGGCCGACCACGGCCATGGCGAGCGCGAGGCGCTGCTGCTGGCCGCCGGAGAGCCGGCGGTACGACGTCCGCCCGCAGCTGCCGAGGCCCAGCCGCTCCATCAGCGCGTCCACGTCCAGCGGATGGGCGTGCAGCTTCGCCACGTGCCGCAGCATCTCGTCGGCGCGGGCGCCCGAGTAGACGCCCCCCGACTGGAGCATCACGCCGACTCTGGGGCGCAGCTCGGCGGACTGCCGTACGGGATCGAGGCCCAGGACGCGCACCGCGCCGGAATCCGGCTTGCGGTACCCCTCGCAGGTCTCGATCGTGGTCGTCTTGCCTGCCCCGTTGGGGCCGAGTACGGCGGTCACGCCCGCCTCGGCGGTCAGGTCGAGGCCGTCCACAGCGGTCTTGGCGCCGTACCGCTTCACCAGGTCCCGCACCTGGACCACCGGCTCACTTCGCATGGTGACAGAGTCTAAGGACGCCCGCCGTCACCCGGACGGCCGGGTGCTAGATCTCCTCCTCACGGGGGCGATGTACGGCCAGCCACCGCTCGGCGTAGGCCACCGCGTCCGCCACCGGGAAGAGCCGGGCCTCCGCCGCACCTACCCTGCCGCGGACGACGACGCTCCGGTCGCGTTCGAAGTCGTACCCCAGTTCGTCGAAGCGGTCGGAGGTGATCGACACCTCGGTGACCTCCTCCCAGCCGCCGCCGGGGGCGGGGCGGCCGACCCGGACGCGCGGGGAGGGGATCCGGTATTCGGCGAGGTGGAAGCTGGTGCAGGTGGCGTAGCCGGTGCCCAGCATGAGCACGCGCGCGTGCGTCTTCTCCAGCCGGGCCAGCGGACTCCGCTCGCCGAGCCGGCAGTCGGGGGCGTGCGCGTCGACGATCTCCGCCGCGCCGGGGCCGACGGCCGCGAAGGAGGTCTGCGGGTGGGCGCTGCGCAGGGCGCCCGGCCAGGTCCGCACGGTCTCCGGGATCACGCCGACCCCGCGGGCGGGGGTGGTCCGGGGGTCGTACGGCGGCATGGTGGCCCGGATCGTCTCCCACCACTCCTCGGGCACCGGCGGATTCCGCCACACCGCGGGGTCCGAGAGGTCGCCGGTCTGGGTGGGGACCACCAGGGTGCCGTCCGGTCCGAGGGCGTCGAGAAGGGCCTGGACGACGGCGACGGCTCCGCCGTTCACCCACCCGAGGGAACTGAGCGAGGTGTGTGCGAGCAGGGTCTCGCCGGACTTGACACCGAGCAGGCGAAGCTGCCGAGCGAGGGCGTCGCGGGTGACAAGAGGGCCGGTCGGAGGGGGTGTGGGCATGTCTCGGGAGTGTTCCGGAGGGGGCCGTGGCGCGCCACCGAATTGGCCGAGGGATGATCGATCAAAGATCGTTTCCGCAGGTCAGGGCCGATGCCTGGTTAGGTATGCCTAAGTGATGCAGGGCACCGTCCTGTCGCCCGGACGCCGCTTGCCTCGCTCCGAGGAATTACGCAACAATGGCGTTGTGAAAAACGTCGGCGAGGCTCGGGAGACCCCCACGGGGGCCCCGCAGGAAGAGCTCGCGACCGGTGAGCGCTCGACGCGCAACCGTGTCGCGCGGTCGATCCTGGACCACGGGCCGTCGACCGTCACCGAGCTGGCCGGACGCCTGGGTCTGACCCCCGCGGCCGTGCGCCGCCATCTGGACGCGCTGGTCGCCGACGACGTGGTGGCCCCTCGTGAGCAGCGGGTCTACGGCGCGCGCACGCGCGGGCGGCCCGCCAAGGTCTTCGCGCTCACCGACTGCGGCCGGGACGCCTTCGACCAGTCGTACGACAAGCTCGCCGCCGACGCGCTGCGCTGGATCGCCGAGCAGGGAGGCGGCCAGGAGGCGGTCGCCGCCTTCGCGCGGGCCCGGATCACGGCCCAGGCGCGCGCCTACCGCAAGGCGATCGAGAGCGTGAGCCCCGACGAGCGCACGGAAGCGCTGGCCAAGGCCCTGAGCCTGGACGGGTACGCTGCAACGGCGCGCACCGCACCGGTCGGCGAACAGCTGTGCCAGCACCACTGCCCGGTCGCCCACGTCGCCGAGCAGTTCCCCCAGCTGTGCGAGGCGGAGACAGAGATCTTCGCCGAGCTGCTCGGAACGCACGTCCAGCGGCTGGCGACCATCGCGCACGGCGACGGCGTCTGCACGACGTTCATCCCCAAGATTTCCACTGACGCATCTGCTAGCACGGCCGGGAGGAACCCCGCATGACTCTGCCCACGGAGACTGCCCACCCTGAGCTCGAAGGCCTGGGCAAGTACGAATACGGCTGGGCCGACTCCGACACGGCCGGTGCCTCCGCCAAGCGCGGCATCAACGAGGACGTCGTCCGGGACATCTCCGCGAAGAAGTCCGAGCCCGAGTGGATGACCAAGCTCCGCCTCAAGGGCCTGCGCCTCTTCGAGAAGAAGCCCATGCCGAACTGGGGCTCGGACCTGTCGGGCATCGACTTCGACAACATCAAGTACTTCGTGCGCTCCACGGAGAAGCAGGCGGAGTCCTGGGAGGACCTGCCCGAGGACATCAAGAACACCTACGACAAGCTGGGCATCCCGGAGGCCGAGAAGCAGCGCCTGGTCGCCGGTGTCGCCGCCCAGTACGAGTCGGAGGTCGTCTACCACCAGATCCGCGAGGACCTGGAGGAGCAGGGCGTCATCTTCCTGGACACCGACACCGCGCTGAAGGAGCACCCGGACCTCTTCAAGGAGTACTTCGGGACCGTCATCCCGGTCGGTGACAACAAGTTCGCCTCCCTGAACACCGCCGTGTGGTCGGGCGGTTCCTTCATCTACGTCCCGCCGGGCGTCCACGTGGAGATCCCGCTCCAGGCCTACTTCCGCATCAACACGGAGAACATGGGCCAGTTCGAGCGGACCCTGATCATCGTCGACGAGGGTGCCTACGTGCACTACGTCGAGGGGTGTACGGCCCCGATCTACAAGTCGGACTCGCTGCACTCCGCGGTCGTCGAGATCATCGTCAAGAAGAACGCCCGCTGCCGCTACACGACCATCCAGAACTGGTCGAACAACGTCTACAACCTGGTCACCAAGCGCGCCGTCGCCTACGAGGGCGCCACCATGGAGTGGATCGACGGCAACATCGGCTCCAAGGTGACGATGAAGTACCCGGCCGTCTACCTGATGGGCGAGCACGCCAAGGGCGAGACCCTCTCCATCGCCTTCGCGGGCGAGGGCCAGCACCAGGACGCCGGCTCCAAGATGGTCCACATGGCGCCGAACACGTCGTCCAACATCGTGTCGAAGTCCGTGGCGCGTGGTGGCGGCCGTACGTCCTACCGCGGCCTGGTCGAGATCGGCGAGGGCGCGGCCGGATCCAAGTCGAACGTGCTGTGCGACGCGCTGCTCGTCGACACGATCTCCCGCTCCGACACGTACCCCTACGTCGACGTCCGCGAGGACGACGTGTCCATGGGCCACGAGGCGACCGTCTCCAAGGTCTCCGAGGACCAGCTCTTCTACCTGATGAGCCGCGGTCTGACCGAGTTCGAGGCGATGGCGATGATCGTGCGCGGCTTCGTCGAGCCGATCGCCAAGGAGCTGCCCATGGAGTACGCCCTCGAGCTCAACCGGCTGATCGAGCTCCAGATGGAAGGCGCGGTCGGCTGACCGACCGCCGTCACCGTCACGCCACTCACCGCAAGAAAGCGAGCAGACCGACAGCCATGGCTGAGGCTCAGAACACCCCGGTGGGCTCCACCACCGCCGGCGCCATCGCGGTGGCCGCCGAGTCGACCGTCGCCACGCGCATGAGCGCGCCCCCCTCCTTCGACGTCGCGGACTTCCCGGTCCCGCACGGCCGCGAGGAGGAGTGGCGGTTCACTCCGCTGGAGCGCCTGCGCGGGCTGCACGACGGCACGGCGGTCGCCACCGGCGACAGCCTGAAGGTCACGGTGGAGGCCCCCGAGGGCGTCACCGTCGAGCTGGTCGGCCGCGACGACCCCCGGCTCGGCCGGGCCGGCACCCCGGTGGACCGGGTCGCCGCCCAGGCGTACTCGGCCTTCGAGCAGGCCGGCGTGGTCACCGTCCCCAAGGAGACGGTGCTCACCGAGCCGATCCGGATGAGCGTGCACGGCCAGGGCGGCGTCGCCTTCGGCCACCAGGTCATCGAACTGGGCGCCTTCGCCGAGGCCGTCGTCGTCATCGACCACACCGGTGACGTGGTCACCGCCGCCAACGTCGAGTACGTCCTGGGCGACGGCGCCAAGCTCACCGTCGTCTCCGTCCAGGACTGGGACGACAAGGCCGTCCACGTGGCCCAGCACAACGCCCTGGTCGGCCGCGACGCCAGCTTCAAGTCCGTGGTCGTCACCTTCGGCGGCGACGTCGTCCGGCTGCACCCGCGCGTCGCCTACGCCGGCACCGGCGGCGAGGCCGAGCTGTACGGCCTGTACTTCACCGACGCCGGGCAGCACCAGGAGCACCGCCTCCTTGTCGACCACAACACCCCGCACTGCAAGTCCAACGTCGCCTACAAGGGCGCCCTCCAGGGCGACGAGGCGCACGCGGTGTGGATCGGCGACGTCCTCATCGAGGCCAAGGCCGAGGGCACCGACACCTACGAGATGAACCGCAACCTGGTCCTCACGGACGGCGCGCGGGTCGACTCGGTGCCGAACCTGGAGATCGAGACCGGCGAGATCGTCGGCGCCGGCCACGCCTCCGCCACCGGCCGCTTCGACGACGAGCAGCTCTTCTACCTGATGGCCCGCGGCATCCCGCAGCACGAGGCCCGCCGCCTCGTCGTCCGCGGCTTCTTCGCCGAACTGGTCCAGCAGATCGGTGTCGCCGACATCGAGGAGCGGCTGCTCGCCAAGATCGAGGAGGAGCTGGAGGCCTCGGTCGCATGACGTCCACCGCGTTCGTACGCGCCTGCGGGCTGAGCGAGCTGGAGGAGGACACCCCGAAGCGGGTGGAACTCGACGGCACGCCGGTCTCGGTCGTGAAGACCGAGGGAGAGGTGTTCGCGATCTACGACATCTGCTCCCACGCCAACGTCTCGCTCTCCGAGGGCGAGGTGGAGGACTGCCAGATCGAGTGCTGGCTGCACGGCTCCAGCTTCGACCTGCGCACCGGCAAGCCGTCCGGCCTCCCGGCCACGCGCCCCGTCCCCGTATACCCCGTAAAGATCGAAGGGGACGACGTGCTCGTCTCCCTCACCCAGGAGTCCTGAGGCACCCATGGCAACGCTTGAAATCCGAGACCTGCACGTCACCGTCGAGGCCGACAACGCCACGAAGGAGATCCTCAAGGGCGTCGACCTCACCGTGAAGCAGGGCGAGACGCACGCCATCATGGGCCCCAACGGCTCCGGCAAGTCGACCCTCGCCTACTCGCTCGCGGGTCACCCGAAGTACACGATCACCAGCGGCACCGTCACCCTCGACGGCGAGGACGTCCTGGAGATGTCCGTCGACGAGCGCGCCCGCGCGGGCCTGTTCCTGGCGATGCAGTACCCGGTCGAGGTCCCCGGTGTCTCGGTCTCCAACTTCCTGCGCACCTCCGCCACCGCCATCCGCGGCGAGGCCCCCAAGCTGCGCACCTGGGTGAAGGAGGTCAAGGAGACCATGGAGCGTCTCCACATGGACCAGTCCTTCGCCGAGCGCAACGTCAACGAGGGCTTCTCCGGCGGCGAGAAGAAGCGCCACGAGATCCTCCAGCTCGAACTGCTCAAGCCGAAGATCGCGATCCTCGACGAGACCGACTCCGGGCTCGACGTCGACGCCCTTCGCATCGTCTCCGAGGGCGTCAACCGCGTCCGCGAGACCGGCGAGGTCGGCACCCTGCTGATCACGCACTACACGCGCATCCTGCGCTACATCAAGCCCGACTTCGTCCACGTCTTCTCGGGCGGCCGGATCGTCGAGTCCGGCGGCGCCGAGCTCGCCGACAAGCTCGAGGACGAGGGCTACGAGGCCTACACGAAGGGTGGCGTATCCGCGTGACACAGTTGCCGGGCCTCCTCGACACCGAGGCGATCCGCAAGGACTTCCCCGTCCTGGACCGCCTGGTCCACGACGGCAAGAAGCTCGTGTACCTGGACAACGCGGCCACCAGCCAGAAGCCGCGCCAGGTACTGGATGTCCTCAGCGAGTACTACGAGCGCCACAACGCCAACGTCCACCGCGGTGTGCATGTGCTCGCCGAGGAGGCCACGGCGATGTACGAGGGCGCGCGCGACAAGGTCGCGGAGTTCATCAACGCGCCCAGCCGCGACGAGGTGATCTTCACCAAGAACGCCTCCGAGTCGCTGAACCTCGTGGCGAACATGCTCGGCTGGGCCGACGAGCCCTACCGGGTGGACCACGAGACCGAGATCGTCATCACGGAGATGGAGCACCACTCCAACATCGTGCCGTGGCAGCTGCTCGCGCAGCGCACCGGCGCGAAGCTGAAGTGGTTCGGCCTCACCGACGACGGCCGCCTCGACCTGTCCAACATCGACGAGGTCATCACGGAGAAGACGAAGATCGTCTCCTTCGTGCTGGTCTCGAACATCCTGGGCACGGTCAACCCGGTCGAGGCGATAGTGCGCCGCGCCCAGGAGGTCGGCGCCCTCGTCTGCGTCGACGCCTCCCAGGCCGCGCCCCACATGCCGCTGGACGTGCAGGCACTCCAGGCCGACTTCGTGGCCTTCACCGGCCACAAGATGTGCGGCCCGACCGGCATCGGCGTCCTCTGGGGCCGCCAGGAGCTGCTCGAGGACCTGCCGCCGTTCCTCGGCGGCGGCGAGATGATCGAGACCGTGTCGATGCACTCGTCGACCTACGCCCCGGCACCCCACAAGTTCGAGGCGGGCACCCCGCCGATCGCCCAGGCGGTCGGCCTCGGCGCGGCCATCGACTACCTCGGCGCCATCGGCATGGACAAGATCCTCGCCCATGAGCACGCGCTGACCGAGTACGCGGTGCAGCGGCTCCAGCAGGTCCCTGACCTGCGGATCATCGGCCCCACCACGGCCGAGGACCGGGGCGCCGCGATCTCCTTCACGCTCGGGGACATCCACCCGCACGACGTGGGCCAGGTCCTCGACGAGCAGGGCATCGCGGTACGTGTGGGCCACCACTGCGCCCGCCCCGTCTGCCTGCGCTACGGAATTCCTGCGACCACGCGAGCGTCGTTCTATCTGTACTCCACTCCGGCCGAGATCGACGCTCTGGTCGAGGGCCTGGAGCACGTACGGAACTTCTTCGGCTGAAGGGCGTGAGCTGAGACCGTGAAGCTGGACTCGATGTACCAGGAAGTCATCCTGGACCACTACAAGCACCCGCACGGGCGTGGTCTCAGGGATGGCGACGCCGAGGTGCACCATGTGAACCCGACGTGCGGCGACGAGATCACCCTCCGAGTGAAGTACGACGGCACGACGATCGAGGACGTCTCGTACGAGGGTCAGGGCTGCTCCATCAGCCAGGCCTCGGCCTCCGTGCTGAACGACCTGCTGGTCGGCAAGGACCTGGCGGACGCGCGGAAGATCCAGGAGACCTTCCTGGAGCTGATGCAGTCCAAGGGCAGGATCGAGCCCGACGACTCGATGGAGGAGGTCCTGGAGGACGCGGTCGCGTTCGCCGGGGTCTCCAAGTACCCGGCCCGGGTCAAGTGCGCCCTCCTGAGCTGGATGGCGTGGAAGGACGCGACGGCCCAGGCACTGGGTGGCGCCGACGCCGAAAGGAAGACGGCATGAGCGAGACCGCTGAGATGAAGCCGGCCTCGGAGGAGGAACTCCGCGAGGCTCTGTACGACGTCGTCGACCCCGAGCTGGGCATCGACGTGGTCAACCTCGGGCTGATCTACGGCATCCACATCGACGACGCGAACATCGCGACGATCGACATGACCCTGACCTCGGCGGCCTGCCCGCTGACCGACGTCATCGAGGACCAGGCCAAGTCCGCCACGGACGGCATCGTCAACGAGCTGCGCATCAACTGGGTCTGGATGCCCCCGTGGGGCCCCGACAAGATCACCGACGACGGCCGCGAGCAGCTGCGGGCGCTCGGGTTCAACGTCTGAGACCGGACACGCGAAAGCGGCGGCACCCTGCCGGGGTGCCGCCGCTTCTCCGTGTCTCAGCTCAGCCCGTCCACGAGGTCGAAGAAGAAGTCCTGGCGGTTGGTCGTGTTGTAGCCGAACGGATCCAGGCGCAGCTGGAAGTTCTTGTGGCGCAGGGCGTAGTTCGGGTAGTTCACCGACTGGAACAGCACGTCGTCCGAGTACGGCGACTTCTGCGGGCAGAAAGTGGCGTCCTGCCTGAAGAGGCTGCTGCCGTCGTTGCGCTCGGCGCGCAGTACGAAGTTCTGGTGGCGCAGGTACAGCCCGTCGTGCGTGGCGAAGGAGTAACAGGAGGCGTTCGCCAGGCCCTTGACCAGATCGAAGGTCGAGTCCTCGCGGGACTCGGAGCCACGGGGCTGGTCGAGATACACGTAGCTGCCGCTCACGTGCCAGTAGCGGTCCGGGTAGTTGACCGAGCGGACCGACTCCCCTGAGCTGCCGGGCTGCTGCCCTGAGCCGCCCGAGCCGCCCGAACTCCCCTTGGACGGGGTTGACTTGGTCGGCTTCGCGCTGGACGGCGAGCTCTTGGGGCCGGCGCCGGACGAGGTGGCCGTCGCCGCGCCGGACTGGGACGCGGACGCGGACGGCGAGGTCGCCGACATCCCCGACGTGCCCTTCGGCGGTGCGGTGGTACCCGGCGTGGACGGCGAGGCGAAGGACAGCAGACCGGGGCCGTTGTCGGTGTTCGCGGTCGCCGTGGGATTCGGTGACGCCTGGTCAGGGGCGTTGTGACTGACGGATATCGCCGTGACGCAGGCGACGACGGTGGCGACGGCCAGGGTGCCGGCCAGCCAGAGTCTTCGGGTTCCGGGAGCCCGGGAGGTGTCGGGGGCCCAGCCGTTCTCCCAGGCGGGATGCGGCGGGGGTTGGGGGGTGGTTTCTGGCATGCGCGTTTCCTCCAGCGGCGCCAAGGCAGCGGCCGGGGATGTGAGGGTGGGGTGAGTGAAGTGTGGAGCAGTGGTGGATCGCGGAGGTGCACACACTAGTGGAGTAGCGGGTCCGCCGGGAGCCGTTTCAGCTAGCGGTTTCTGTGAACATTGAACATCCTCGCGTGGTGCCAGGGAGGGGAATGACCGACGCCGGATGGTGCGCGCCGGCCGCGCAACGCGGCCGCGGGGAAACCCGTTTCCGGCGGTGCGATCCGGCGTCGCACCGTTGTGTACGCTCGTACACAACGGTGCGTACACTCGTACACATGGGATACCTGACGCTCGCCGGCGCCATAGCCGCCGAGGTCGCCGCCACGACGGCGATGAAGTACGCGGACGGCTTCAGCAGACTCTGGCCCTCGCTGCTGACCGCGCTGGGCTACCTGGTGTCGTTTCTGCTCCTGGCCCAGACACTGAAGACCCTGTCGATCGGCACGGCGTACGCGATCTGGTCCGGGGCGGGCACCGCGACCATCGCCGTGCTGGGACTCCTGCTGTTCGGGGAGACGCTGACCCTGGTCAAGGTGGCCGGGATCGTGCTGATCATCGGGGGCGTGGTCGTCCTGAACCTGGGAGGCGCGCACTGATGCCACGCCGCTACGACCCCGACCGCCGCCGGCGGATCATCGACGCGGCGATCCGGGTGGTCGGCGAGAAGGGCCTGGCGGGACTGAGCCACCGCTCGGTCGCGGCCGAGGCCGACGTACCGCTCGGCTCGACGACGTACCACTTCAAGACCCTCGACGAGCTGATGGTCGCCGCGCTGCGGCAGGCCAACGAGGGCTTCGCCAAGACGGTCGCCGCGCACGGCGGCCTGGACGACCCCGCCACGGACCTCGCCACCGCCCTCGCCCGGATCCTCGGCGACTGGCTCGGCGGCGACCGGACCGCCGTGGAGCTGGAGTACGAGCTCTACCTCGCCGCCCTGCGCCGCCCGGCCCTGCGCCCCGTCGCCGCCGAGTGGGCCGACGACCTCGCCGAACGGCTGGGCCGGCACACCGATCCGGTCACGGCACGGGCGCTGGTCGCACTGATGGACGGGATCTGCCTCCAGGTGCTGCTGACGGGGACGCCGTACGACGAGGGGTACGCGCGGGAGGTGCTGGGACGGGTGATTCCCTGACCGGGGGGCGTTGCCCGGACCGTGCCCTGAGACGCTCCGCACGCTGGTTCGCCTCGCGGGCCCCCGGCCGGTTAGGTTGCCCTCATGACCGACACGACTGCTCCTCGTCCCACCGGTGCCGCCGCCGCCGGCCTCGCCACGATCGCCGCCGACGGCACCGTTCTCGACACCTGGTTCCCCGCCCCCGAACTCCTCGCCGAGCCCGGCCCGGCCGGCACCGAGCGGCTGTCCGCGGAGAAGGCCGCGGAACTCCTGGGCGAGAACGCCGGGAAGGCGATCGGTCCGGACGCCCGCCGCGGTGTCGAGGTCGTCGCGGTCCGTACGGTCATCTCCTCCCTCGACGACAAGCCCCTCGACACCCACGACGTCTACCTGCGCCTGCACCTGCTCTCGCACCGCCTGGTGAAGCCGCACGGCCAGAGCCTGGAGGGCATCTTCGGCCTGCTCGCCAACGTCGCCTGGACCTCCCTCGGCCCGGTGGCCGTCGACGACATCGAGAAGGTCCGGCTGAACGCCCGCGCCGAGGGCCTGCACCTCCAGGTGACCTCGGTCGACAAGTTCCCGCGGATGACCGACTACGTCGCCCCGAAGGGCGTGCGCATCGCCGACGCCGACCGGGTCCGCCTCGGCGCGTACCTCTCCGAGGGCACCACCGTCATGCACGAGGGCTTCGTCAACTTCAACGCCGGCACGCTCGGCACCTCGATGGTCGAGGGCCGCATCTCGGCCGGCGTCGTGGTCGGCGACGGCTCGGACATCGGCGGCGGCGCCTCCACCATGGGCACGCTGTCCGGCGGCGGGAACGTCATCATCGCCATCGGCGAGCGCTGCCTGATCGGCGCCGAGGCGGGCGTCGGCATCGCCCTCGGCGACGAGTGCGTGGTCGAGGCCGGCCTCTACGTCACCGCGGGCACCCGCGTCACCATGCCCGACGGCCAGATCGTCAAGGCGCGCGAGCTGAACGGCGCCTCCAACATCCTCTTCCGCCGCAACTCGGTCTCCGGCGCCGTCGAGGCCCGCCCGAACAACGCGGTCTGGGACGGGCTGAACGAGGTCCTGCACAGCCACAACTGACATACGGCCGAGCGCCCTTCCGCGGCCCGGGGACGGCCCGGGGGAGGGCGCTCACGTGCGAGCATGGGAAGTCAACCCGCCGGCTGCGAGGATGCCCCCATGAATGACGCCTCTGGGGCGCAGACCTTCGCCTCGCCGCTCAAGCCCGTCGACCTGCGCACCATCGCGTCCGAACGGGAGTCCCTGGCCGGGTGGCTCGACCACCATCGCGCAGAACTGCTGCAGAAGCTCGACGGGTTGACCGAGGAACAGGCTGCCCGGCGCGTCGTACCGTCCCTCACCACGCTGCACGGACTGGTGCGCCATCTCACCAAGGTCGAGTCCGTCTGGTTCGTCAACGTCATCGAAGAGAGCGAGGAACCCGCACCCTTCGGTTGGCCGAAGCGCAGGGACGGTGACTTCCTGTTGGACGACGGCGCGACACTGACCGAGGACGTCGCGCGTTACCTGGCCGCCTGCGAGCGCAGCCGCCGGATCTTCGCCGGGGTCTCACTGGATGACGTGCGCACGCACCACCGATTCGGGACTCTCGACGTGCGGTTCGTCATGATGCACATGATCAGGGAATACGCCCAGCACAACGGCCACGCGGACGTCATCCGCGAGCTGGTCGACGGCAGTACGTCGAGCTGACCCCCCCCGCCCGCCTCCGGACGCGGCCCGCGGCGCCGTCCGGGCCGCGCTTCACCGCCCCGCCAGGGGCCCCTGCCGCGTTGGCAGGGGCCCACCGTCTGCTGGTGGCCCGGCGGCCCGGTCTCACTTCAGGTGCCGGACGAAGAACCCGGCCGCGACCTCCCCGGCGAACTGCGGGACGCCGGTGTGGCCGCCCATGTTGGCGTGCAGGGACTTCTCCTCGGAGCCAAAGGCGTCGAACAGGTCCAGGGCCGCCTGCCGGTCGTTGCCCTCGTCGTCCCACTGCAACAGAACGTGCAGCGGGATGGTGACCTGACGGGCCTCCTCGAACATGGCCCGAGGCACGAAGCTCCCGGCGAAGAGAGCGGCGGCCACGATGCGCGGTTCGGCCACCGCCAGCCGGATCCCGATGGAGATCACGCCCCCCGAGTACCCGACCGGGCCGCCGATCTCGGGGAGCGCCAGGAGGGCGTCGAGAGCGGCCTGCCATTCCGGGACCGCCTTGTCGACGAGCGGGAGCACCAGGGCGTCGATGAGCTCGTCGCCGACCGGCTCGCCGGCTGCCATGACCCGGCGCAGCTCGGCGCGGGCCTGCTCGGCGGCCGGCCAACGGGGCCGGTCGCCGCTTCCGGGGAGCTCGATGGCGGCCGCGGCGAAGCCGTCCGCCGCGGCGCGCCGGGCCCGGGCCACCAGCCGGGGGTACGTCTTGCGCAGCCCGAGAGGAGGCGGGCTGAGCAGGATCAGCGGCGCCGGGGCGGACGCGGATCCGGGCGTCCACAGGATGCCGGGAATCCCGCCGAGGGTGAACGCGCGCTCAAGAACGCCGTCGTCGAGGCGCTGTTCGGAAGTGAAGTGCATGGTCGTGCCTTTCGGGAGTGCCATGGAACGGCGCTCCCGGACGACCTACCGCCCGACCGTGACCCCGGAGGGGAGCACCCATGTCGATACGTTCACGGGTACCACCTCCTCGCTCTGCTGCACGGCTTCCGGAAACGTAGCAGGGGCCGGCGCGGTTCCGCCAAGGGGTTTTCGCGGCGGCCCGGAGACGGAGGGCGCTCAGTCGTGGTCCGGCAGGGAGGCACGGAAGTCCGCCAGGGCGGCGAAGTCGTCCTCGCGCAGCCCGATCCGGGGGTCGACGTGATGCAGGAGGGCCGGGCCGGGATGACGGGAGCGGACGTACAGCGTGTCCGCCGGGCTCTGCTCGTCGTCCACCCAGGCGAACGGCCTCCCCTCGGCGTACGCCACGATCGCCTCGGTCTTCCAGTGGACCCCGTCCGGCCGCTCGGCCAGCAGACCCCGCCCGAAGTCGACGTACGGCAGCTCGGGCAGGCCGACGACCGGGCCGATCCAGTGGTTGGCCTCGGCCATCCAGGTGGTCGCCCAGCACAGCTCGTAGCCGAGGGCGAGCAGCGCCGACCCGTGGGACGGGTTCAGCCACACCCGCAACGGCCGGCCCGGACGGACGGTCGCCCGGATCGTCGTGTATCCCTCCGGGCGCCGCTCGGGCTTGGCCGCGTACGGGTTGAGGGGTCCGTCGACGTCCAGGAACAGCAGCGGAGGGCGCACGCGGCCAAACTACGGCAGCGGGCGGGCGGACCACCGGCGCATGGTCTCGCGACGCCGGGCCACCGTGGTGGCGTCGCCGCGCAGAGCGCCGATCAGGCGGCCACGAACCCCGCGAACTCCTCGTACACCGCGCGCAGGTGGTCCGCCGCCTCCCGGCCGGCGGCCCGCAGGGGCGCCCGTACCGGTCCTGCCGGCAGGCCGGCCCCGGCGAGCAGCGCCTTCGCCGTGACCGTGCCCGGCAGGCCCGCGGCCGTCATCGCCTCGATCAACGGCACGGCCCGCAGCTGGAGTTCGGCCGCGCGGACGGTGTCGCCCGCGTCGAACGTGTCCAGGATCGCGGCGACCTGGGAGGGGACGGCATTGGCCACCGTGCTCACACAGCCGGCCGCGCCCACCGCGTACAGAGCGAGGATGTGCTCGTCGCAGCCCGCGTAGTACGCCAGGTCCGTGCGCGCCAGCACCTTCTGGGTGCCGAGGAAGTCGTACGAGCAGTCCTTCACGGCCACGATCCGTGGGTGTGCGGCGAGCCGGACCAGCGTCTCCGGCTCGATCCGGGTGCCGGTGCGGCCCGGGATGTCGTACAGCATCACCGGCAGCCCGCTCGCCTCGGCCACCTGGAGGAAATGCGCCTCCAGGGCGTCCTGCGGTGGCCTGCTGTAGTACGGCGACACCACCAGGACGCCGTCCGCGCCCGCCTTCTCGGCCGCGAGGGCGAGCTCGACGGTGTGCAGGGTGTCCGCGGTGCCCACGCCCGCCACGAGCGGCACCCGCTCGCCCACCGCCGCCCGGACGGCCGCGATCAGCTCGGCCTTCTCCGTGTCCGTCGTGGTCGGCGACTCACCGGTGGTGCCGTTCAGCACCAGGCCGTCGCACCCCTCCGCCACCAGATGCGTGGCCAGCCGCCGAGCTCCGTCGAGGTCGAGGGCGCCCGTTTCGGTGAAGGGGGTGACCATCGCGCAGAGGGTGCGGCCGAAGGGGCGGGGCGAACAGGCGGTGCCGTACGGGTTCGTCATGGGAGTAGTCTCGGCGGGGCGACAGCTTAGCTCCACTTAATTTTTCTACGGTGTATGGCTTAGTGGTGCTAAATTGTTGATCGACCTGCCGCGCGCGGTGGCGTCGTGACGCGAGCCGAGGCCCTGTGTCCAAAACAGCCCCTCATGGGTCACTATGGGCCGGACGGTCACCGACGGCAGGTCATGGGTCATGGGAGGCACCATGAAGCTGGGCAAGGCACTGGCCACCGGGGTCGCCGAGGAGCGGCTGCCCGGCCACGGCGAAGTACCCGAAATCCCCGAACTTCCCGAAGAGATCCACGAGATCGAGGAGATCCGCGAGACCAGGGCCGCGTCCGAAGAGGCTCCGGCCGCCCGGTGAGGCTGTGGCTCCCGGCGGAACGGCCGACGGAGCCGCCGGCCGGCTACAAGATCGCCCACCCGATGCTGTCCCAGGACGGTACGCGGGCCGGCTTCACCGGAGTGTCGCTGGGCGGCGCGCTGCCGTACGGAGTGCTGGACGACGCGTCCTGCGTCTACGGCCGACGGCATCGCCCGCCCGCACGGCTGTGCGACTGCGGTTTCCACTGCGTGCACGAACGCGAGGTCGCCGAGGCCCTGTTGTGCACCGCCGAGCACCAGGCGGCCGTGCTGCTCGAAGTCTCCGTACTCGGCGCCTACCTCCGTTTCGAGCGTGGCTTCCGCTATGCCCGGCAGCGGGTGCGGACCGCGACCGTGGGGCCGTGCGCCTGCGGTGCGCCGGCCGTCGCGCTCGCCGACTCGGGCTGGGGCAGGCCCGGTTGGCGGGCCCTCGCGGCCGCCTGCGCGGGTTGTGTACGCGCGCGTGCGTCCGTCTCGCTCGCCGGGTTCGCCCGGCTGGCGGGGGAGGGGCTGCGGGTGATCGCCGGCGGTGCGGGGGCCGCCGGCGGCCGGGTGGCGGGGGAAGAAGGCCTCGGTGTGCCCGAACTGGTCGCGGAGGCGGCTCTGTTGCAGGCCCGCCTCGACTGGTTCCAGAGCCAGCTGGCCCGGCTCGGCGAACGGGGGGAGCAGGGCTGAGGACGGCCGGACCGGGTACCCGGAGGGTCCGCAGGCAGAGCGGACGCCGACGAGACCAGGAGGGGCAGCACTGATGACGAAGAGGACCGCACGCGGAACGGGGGCCCGACTGACCGGCACGGCCGGCGCGTTGGCGGCGAAGGCCGACCTCAAGGGCCGTACCCAGGCCCGCGCCGCCGACCTCAAGGACCGGGCCGGCGCGCTGAGCGTACAGCTGCGCGAAGGTGCGACGAAGGCCGGTCAGCAGGCCCAGGGTCGTGCGATGAAGGGCGGCCACGCGGCACAGGAGCAGATGGCCAAGGCGCGCCACACGTTCCAGGAGCAGGCGCTGCGGACCGGGCACGCCGTGCAGGAGCGGGCGGGGCACGCCGGGCACCTGGCGACGGAGAAGGCCGCCGAGGCGGGGCGCGCCGTCGAGGGCCGGGTCGCACAGCCCGCGCGCATGGCCGTGCGGGCGCTCGTCCGGCTTCCCCGGCCGGTGCTGTTCGCGGGCGCCGCGACCGTCGTCGCGGTTGCGGTGGGCGTGCTGCGCCGGCGCCGCCGCACCTAAGCGCGGGGGTTCGCCGGGGCTCGCCGGGATTCGCCGGCTCCCGCCGGAGGGCCGTCCACCGTTCCAGCGTTCCGCCGGTCCACCGAAAACTCCACCTCTGTGGACAAAAAAAGTTTTCGGTGGGACGGTGGTGCCATGCTGGACGTCACCGTGATCGAGGACCCCGAGGCAGCGGCCGTGTCGCTGGACCCCATAAGGGCCAGGCTGCTCGCCGAACTGGCCGACGCGCCCGCGTCGGCCGCGATGCTGGCCGGCCGGGTCGGGCTGCCCCGGCAGAAGGTGAACTACCACCTCAAGACGCTGGAGCGGCACGGCCTGGTGGAGCTGGCCGGCGAGCGGCGCAAGGGCAACGTCAACGAGCGGCTGATGCGCGCGACCGCCGCGTCGTACGTCATCTCGCCGGCAGCCCTGCCCGCCGTACAGCCGGACCCGGACCGCTTCCGCGACCAGCTCTCCGCGCGCTGGCTGCTCGCGCTCGGCGCGCGCCTGGTGCGCGACGTCGGCATGCTGATCACCGGGGCCGCCAAGGCCCGCAAGCGGCTGGCGACCTACGCGCTGGACGGCGAGGTCCGCTTCGCCTCCGCCGCCGACCGCGCGGCCTTCGTGCAGGAGCTGACGGCGGGCGTGAGCGCGCTCATCCGCAAGTACGACGCACCCGACGCGGAGGGCGGCCGGGACCACCGGATCGTGGTCGCCGTCCATCCCACGGTCAAGGACCGGCCCACCCCCGAGCTGGAACAGTAGGCGGCAGGAGCCCCATCATGTCCAAGGAATTCGAGATCGCCCGCGAGTTCGAGGTCGACGCCACGCCCGCGGAGGTGTGGGAGGCGATCACCCACGGCACCGGCGGCTATCTGTGGCCGATGCAGCCGCCCGAGCCACGGGTGGGCGGCGCGGCGGCCTTCGGCTCCACCGTCACCGCCTACGACCCGCCGCACCACCTGGTCGTCCGCAGCGAGGACGTCGGCTTCCCGACGCAGAGCGCCAACCAGCTGGAGCACGTCATCGAGGAGCGCGACGAGGGCCGCCGTGCCTGGGTGCGCTACGTGCACAGCGGGATCTTCACCGACGACTGGGACAACCAGTACGACGGCGCGGGCCGGCACACCGACTTCTACCTGCACACCCTGCGCGAGTACCTCACCCACTTCGCGCCCCGCCCGGTGAGCTTCGCCCAGCTGAACGGTCCGGAGGCGTCCCAGGCGCCGGACGCCTTCGTCGCCGTGGGCCGCGCCCTCGGCCTGCCGGACGACCTGTCCGCGGGCGCGAAGACGAGCGTCCACGGGCCCGGCGGGCGGGTCCTGGAAGCGGTGGTCGACTACCGCGACCCGTACTTCGTCGGACTGCGCACCGAGGACGCCCTGATCCGGTTCTTCGGGCGGAACCACTGGGGCGCCCCGGTCGGCATCAGCGTCCACGACTTCGCGCCGGACGCCGACGCCGAGGCGAACGAGACCGCCTGGCAGGACTGGCTGAACGGGGTGTTCAGCCGGTCCTGAGCCACGGCCGGCCGCTTACGGGCGGAAGCGCAGCACCTGCGGGTCGTGGTCGCTGACCTGGTCGTGGAACTCCGAGTTGATGTGCACGCTGTCGTACTCGAAGTCGCCCTTGCCGCGGATCTGCTTGCTGATCAGGATCTGGTCCAGGACCTGCTCGTTGCCCTGGTAGTCGTAGGTGTAGCGCTCCTTCGTCGGCAGCGACTGGATCGCCGACCAGAGCGCGCCGTGGCTCTCCAGGATCTTGGTGGTGCCGGAGAAGTCGAAGTCGTTCATGTCGCCGAGCGCGATGACCTCGGCGTCCTTCTGGACGTCGAGGATGCTCCGGACGAACGAGTTGACCAGCGTCGCCTGCGCGTGGCGCTGGGTCTCCGAGCTGCGCGCCACCGGCTGGTACTGCGAGGTCAGGCCCTGGTCGCCGCCCTTGGAGTTCAGGTGGTTGGCGATCACGAAGACCGTCCTGCCCTGGAAGACGAACTCACCGGCGAGCGGCTTGCGGCTGGCCGTCCAGGCGGTGTTCGCCGGGTCGACGCGGCCGGGGGAGGCCGTCAGCTGCGCCTTGCCGTGCACCTCGGTGACGCCCACCGCGGTGGTGGAGTCGCCGCCCGCGCGGTCGACGAAGGAGACCCGCTCCGGGTTGAACAGGAAGACCTGCCGGATGTTGCCGCCGGGCTCGCCGCCGTCCTGGTCGTTGACGGGGTTGACGGAACGCCACTGGTACTTCGGGCCGCCGGCCGCGACGATCGCGTCGATCAGCTTGTTCACCGTCACGTCGGCGGCGACCGTGCCGTCGTCCGTCGCGCCGTTGTCGTCCTGGATCTCCTCCAGAGACACGATGTCGGGCGACTGGAGGTTGTTCACGATCGCGGACGCGTGCGCGGCGAAGGTGCCGTCCGAGGGGTCGAGGTTCTCGACGTTGTAGGTCGCCACCGCCAGCTGGCCGTGCGACTGCTTCTTCGTCGTCTCGCGCTGCAGGCCGCCGCTCTTCAGGGTGCCGAGCCGGCTCGCGACCAGGGTGTAGCCGCCGTACTGGTTGTAGTCCATCGGGCCGGTCGTGGCGCCGGCCAGGGTGTCGCCGACGTTCGCCACCGGGAAGTCGGCGGTCGGGCCGAGGGACTGGATCTGCAGACGGCCGGTGTTCTGGTCGCGGTAGGAGCGGTACAGCGAGCCGCCGCGGCCGGTGCGGTTCTCGTGCGGCTTCACCGTGACCCACAGCTCGGCGTACGGGTCGGTCGCGGTGACCACGCGGGCGTCCGCGACCCGGACGTTCATGCCCTCAAGGGACTCGTAGTAGTCCAGGGCGTACTTCTTCGGCTGCAGGGTCAGCCCGTTGATCGAGTTGCTCGCGGCCGTGTCGCCCGTCGGGGTGTACGCGCTCGGCACCGACTTCTTGTCGATCACGACCGGCGCCGGGACCGCGTTGCCGGTGGAGACGGTGGTGACCGTCGGCTTGGTGATCTCCGTCAGCGACTGGTTGCCGGTGGCGGCGCCGCCCGGGACGTACTCGGAGACCGTGCCGGTGACCGTGACCGAGTCACCGACCGCGACCTTCGGGATGGAGCTGGTGAAGACGAAGACGCCCTCGCTGGTGGCCGGGTCGTCGTCCGGCGTCGGGTCCTGGAGCCAGAAACCTCGGGAGGAGCCGTAGGTGCGCGTGGCCGTGACGATGCCGGGGACGTCCGTCACCTTCTGGCCGGCGTACGGCGAGGTACGCGTCGTGCCCTGGACGTCGTGGATGCGCGGTCCGTCGGCCTGGGCGGGCGAGGTGAGGGCGACGGTGGACGCCGCGCTGCAGACGGCGGCGACGGTGAGCGCGGCGAGACGCGCGGAAGACCTGCTCGGCAAGGGAATCCCTCCGGGGACATACGGAAGCGCCGGGACGAGGGCGTTGTTTTGGAGCGTTCATGACACGTCCATGAACGCCGTATGACGTGGATATGACACGCGTAGACGTCGAGTGAACAGTTGTCCCCCCGTCTTCTACGCGCGTCAATCTCCTGCCTGGCCACGGCAGTTGTCAAGGTTTCAGCCATGGGCGGGGCCGGGCGGGGAGATGAACCGGGCGGCATGGGTGGAAATCCGTCTAGGCTGAGCGGCTGAGCCGTACGGCGCGCACGTGGTCGTACGGCCGTCGATACGGTGTCCATGTCGCCGTACGACCGTTGAGGCGTCCGAGGAGAACCAGCCGATGTCTGACAGCGCCCCCCTGCCCCCGGTGCGGTTGCGTTCCGAAGCGGAGCTGGCGCACGCCGCGCTGTCCACGCCACTGCTCGCCCGGGCCGCCCGGCTCGCCCGCTGGGCCGGGCCCGACACCCGCGTGGACGCGGGCGGCGAACTGGTCGAGGAACAGCTCCCGGCCGCCGCCGAGGCGCTCGGACTCACCGGGGAGGACGCCGTCGGCCACGCCGGTGAGGCCTGGCGGGTCGCCATGGACGCGGGACTCGTCGAGATCTCCGACGAGGAGGCCGGGACGGTGGCGGCGGGGGAGGAGCTGACGCTGCTCACCGGTGGCTCGCCGCACGACGTCCTCGCGGTGTGGCAGGCCGCGCTGGAAACGGTCATCGCCGACGCGAGCGTGCCCGATCTGGACGGAATCGTCGACGCGCTCGACGAGGGCGGCGAGGTCGATTTCTCGTCACTCGGCTGGGACCCCGAGGCCGAGGCGGAGTTCCTCGACGGCGTCCTCGGCAACCTGTACCTGCTGACCGTGAGCGAGGGCGGTCCCGGCGAGGCGCCGGTGCCGCTGCCCGCGCTCGCCGCGTCGATGATCGTCCCCAACGACATGGGGGAGCCGACCAACGACGTCCTCGAACAGGTCTCCGACGCGATGATGCGGCTCGACGACCAGTTCCGGCTCCTTGAGCCGGTCGGGCTCGTCGAGTACCAGCCGGTCGACGAGGCGCTGATGGCCGACACGGAGGAGGAGCCGGCGGCGGGGCCGGTCGACGAGGCCGACGTCTCCCGGTACGGCATGGTGCGGCTCACCCCGCTCGGCGCGTACGGGCTGCGGGCGCGGCTGCTGGAGGCCGGCTTCGAGGCGCCGGCGGTCGGGGAGCTCGCCGACAAGGGCGCGGACGCGCTGCTCGACGGCACGGCCGCGTTCCCGCCGGGGGCCGCGCAGGCCGAGACCGAGCAGTGGCTGGCCCACCGGGAGTCCCTCGCGGCGGCCCGCGAGCTGCTGGCCGCCGCGCGCGGTGCGGACCCGGGCGCCCCGCTGCGGCGGCTGCGCTGTCAGCAGGCACTGTCCCTGCTCGGCGGGGAGGCCGAGCCCGCGCTCCGCGAGGTCCTCGACGACCCCGAGCTCGGCGGCCTGGCGAGGGTCTGGCTGGCCGAACGCGGCGCCGCCGACGTGCCGGTGCCCTCCCAGGACATGATCTTCTGGCTCACCATCGACACGGTGGCTGCACAACTGGCCGCCGAAGGGAACTCCGAGGAGCTCCAGGCGCTGGTGGAGGGGCTGGCCCAGCAGCACAGCGGCTTCTTCGCCGAGGCATGGCGGGTCGGCCACCCGGACACGGCCGACGTCCTGGAGGCCATGGGCCGGCTCCACCCCGACAAGAAGGTGGCCAAGGAGGCCCGCAAGGCGGCGTTCAAGGCGCGGTCGCAGCACGGGGGGTAGGGGCCGGCGGGGTGGGGGCGCGCGGAGGCCGGGCACCGCCGGATGCGCGGTGTACGGCCGAGCGCCGTCGCGGCGGGAAACGGAGGATGTGGCGGGGCGGGGTGTTGTGGTGCGCGCCGGTGTGAGGGTGCGTGCGGGTGGTCGGGTGCCGGCGGATGCGGTCGTTCGGGCTGAGCGCCGCTGTGGTGGGAAACGGAGGATGTTGCGGCGCGTGGTGTTGTGGTGCGCGCCGGTGTGAGGGTGCGTGCGGGTGGTCGGGTGCCGGCGGATGCGGTCGTTCGGGCTGAGCGCCGCTGTGGTGGGAAACGGAGGATGTTGCGGCGCGTGGTGTTGTGGTGCGCGCCGGTGTGAGGGTGCGTGCGGGTGGTCGGGCGCTGCCGGATGCGGTCGTTCGGGCTGAGCGCCGCTGTGGTGGGAGACAGAGGATGGGGTGGGGCGGGGCGTTGTGGTGCGAGGGGGCGCGCGGGTGGTCGGGTGCCGGCGGATGTGGTCGTTCGGGCTGAGCGCAGCTGCGGCGGAAGAAAGATCGGCCGGGGGCTGTGTGGGGTGTTCTTGGGGTGGCCTTTGGGTTGGTGTGGGGCGGGGATTACGGGTTCATGGAACGGACGTCCGTGATGTCGCCGTGTGTTCAACCGGTGTTCAAGGGCGGCCGGGAGCGTGTGCGCCGAGTTGAGGTTCGCCACCCTCCACGGCACTCCGACCGTCACAGGAGACATCATGTCGCTCACCCGCAGGGACTTCACCGCGAAATCCGCGATCACCGGTGCCGGTGTCGCGCTGGCGGGCAGCGTCGGCGCGCTCGCCACCGCGCCGAACGCCCTCGCCGCCACCGAGACCGAGTCGGCCGACGCGGCGCACGGGCACGGGCACGGACGCGTCGGCTACGGGCCGCTGCTCCCCGACCCCGACGGCATCCTCGCGCTCCCCGCCGGCTTCAAGTACCGCGTCATCACGTACAGCGGCAGGACCAGGCTGGAGTCGGGTGAGTTCACCCCCTCCAACCACGACGGCACGTCCACCTTCCACGGCCCGCGCGGCACCACCCTCCTCGTCAACAACCACGAGCTGGCCGGCCCCCGCGCCAACTGGGAGTATCCGGTCCCGCTCACCGAGGGCCTCGTCTACGACCCGGCCGCCGCCGGTGGCTGCACCGTCGTCGAGGTCCGCCCCGGCGGACACGTCGCCGAGTGGGTCGGCATCGCCGGCACCGCCACCAACTGCGCGGGCGGCAACACCCCGTGGGGCACCTGGCTCACCTGCGAGGAGACCGAGGACAAGGCCGGCACCAACGGCTTCACCAAGGACCACGGCTACGTCTTCGAGGTCGACCCCGAGGACCGGCGGGCCAACAGGAACCCCAAGCCCGTCAAGGCGCTGGGCCGTTACGCCCACGAGGCTGTCGTCGTCGACCCCAAGCGCGGCCATCTGTACCTGACGGAGGACGCGTCCAACCCGAACGGCCTGCTCTACCGCTGGACCCCGCCCGAGCACTTCCACCACGGCCGCGGCAAGCTGCGCACCCTCGCCGACGACGCCGGCACCCTCCAGGCGTTCAGGTGCTTCGACTCCCAGGGCCAGTTCGTCGACGACCTCTCCCGCGCCACGAAGATCGGCACGGTCTACGGCGTCGACTGGGCCGACGTCCCGGACCGCGACGCGAGGACCACCTCCGTCCGCAAGCAGTTCACCGCCGGCCAGGTCACCCGCGCCCGCAAGCTGGAGGGCATGTGGTGGGGCGACGGCGGCGTGTACATCGTCTCCTCGTACGCCCGCGCGGAGAGCCCCGTCCAGCACGACGGCTCGGTCTGGTTCTACGACCCCAAGCGCCGCACCCTCACCCTCAAGGTCCGCATCGGCGTCAACCCCGACCCGTCCGTGGAGGGCGACTTCGACGGCCCGGACAACATCACCGTCTCCCCGTACGGCGGCCTGGTCATCGCCGAGGACGGCGAGGGCCTGCAGCACCTGTTCGGCGCCACCGACAGCGGCCGCACCTACCCCATCGCGCGCAACGAGCTGAACATCGGCACCGCGGACGAGCCCGAATACAGCGAGTTCACCGGCGTCACCTTCTCGCCCGACGGCCGGACCCTGTACGCCAACATCCAGACCCCGGGCATCATGCTCGCCATCACGGGGCCCTGGAAGCGCCAGCAGCGCGACAGTTAATTCACTCGCCCGGCCCGCGGCCCGCCTCCTAAGGTGATGCATGTCCAGGTGCGAAGGCAGGACCTACTTCCACTGATAATGGGGCGGCCGCGGGTTCGAGTCCCGCCACCGGTACAACGCGCCGGTGTAGCTCAGGGGTTAGAGCACCTACGTCGGTTCCGCCGACTTCGATCTCTGGACACCGAAAACTTCATGCACCTCCCGGTGCGTGTGCTTGACCTCGGGAGGCGCAGCTCATGGTGGGTGGCCGGTGCGAAGGCGGCGGATACTTCGGGGACTGGTGGGGGGAAATCCCTCGTGCGGGTTCGAATCCCGTCGTCGGCGCAGGGCCGATGTGGCGGAACGGAAGACGCGCCAGTTGATAAGCAACCGCAGTCGATGTCGACCTCGGACACCCTCCTTTTGCCGCGCCTCCTCTCGTTCTCCAATGAATTCGGGGGGAATTCACCATGGCGCGATTCAACACCAAGGCGGCCCGGGCCCAGCCCATTTCGCGGGTCACTTCCACGGGACGGGTGCTCCGTACCTTCCAGGGCGGGCTCGGCCGGGAGCGGGACGCGCGGTCCGAGCTCTTCCTGCTCGCCGTCGCCAACTTCGTCTCGCAGCAGACCTTCTACGAGTCCGGCACGGACCGCGACGACCGCTTCGCGAAGCTCCTGCGTGAGCTCGCCGTCACCGACCCGTCCTGGACGGCCGGTCTGCTGGGCTGGCTGCGCGGCGCGGGCAACATGCGGACCGCCTCGATCGTCGGCGCCGCCGAGTACGTGCACGCCCGCCTGACCGCGGGGGCCACCGACGGCCCCTCGAACCGTCAGGTCGTCGCCTCCGTGCTCCAGCGGCCCGACGAGCCCGGCGAACTGCTCGCCTACTGGACGGCGACATACGGCCGCGCCGTTCCCAAGCCCGTCAAGCGAGGGATCGCCGACGCCGTACGACGGCTGTACCACGACAAGTCGCTGCTCAAGTACGACACCGCGTCCAAGGGATACCGCTTCGGCGACATCCTCAACCTGGTGCACGCGGCGCCGGACCCGGACAAGCCGTGGCAGGGCGAGCTGTTCCGGTACGCGCTGGACCGGCGGCACAACCCGGACACCGCCGTACCGCCCGCGTCGAGCCCGGTGCTCGGCGCCCACCGCGAGCTGATGGCGCTGCCCGTCGGACGGCGGCGCGCGGTCGTCACCGAGCCCGGGGGCGCCGAGCGGCTCGCGGCGGCCGGCCTCACCTGGGAGGCGCTGGCCGGCTGGCTCCAGGGCCCGATGGACAGGGCCGCGTGGGAGGCGGTCATCCCGTCCATGGGGATGATGGCGCTCGTCCGCAACCTCCGGAACTTCGACGAGGCCGGCGTCTCCGACGAGGTCGCGGCCACGGTCGCGGCCCGGATCGGCGACCCGGCGGAGGTGGCGCGGTCGCGGCAGTTCCCGTTCCGGTACCTCGCCGCGTACCGGCACGCGCCGTCGCTGCGCTGGTCGTACCCGCTGGAGCAGGCGCTCGGCCACTCGCTGGCCAACGTGCCCGCGCTGCCGGGACGGACGCTGGTGCTGGTCGACCGTTCGGGCTCGATGTTCTACTCGCGGCTGTCCGCGCGTTCGGAGCTCAACCGGGCCGACGCGGCGGCGGTCTTCGGCACGGCGCTCGCGCTGCGGGCGGCGGACGCGGACCTCGTCGAGTTCGGTACGACGAGCAGGCGGCTGACGTTCGGCAAGGGCGAGTCGGTGCTGAGGATCCTGGACCGCTTCGGCGACCTGGGCGGTACCGACACCACCTCGGCGATCCGGTCCCACTACCGGGGACAGGACCGGGTGCTGATCGTCACCGACGAGCAGTACGCGTTCAACCGGCACGGCGACCCGACCCAGCAGGTGCCGGCGCACATCCCGGTCTACACCTGGAACCTGGCCGGCTACCGGGTGGGCCACGGCCCGTCCGGCACGGGCAACCGCCACACCTTCGGAGGCCTCTCGGACGCGGCCTTCCGGATGGTCCCGCTGCTGGAGGCGGCCCGCAACGCCGACTGGCCGTGGGAGACGGCGGCCTGACCGGCGCCCTCCGATCGTGACCCGCACCTTCACGGGGGGTGCGGGTCACACCCCTGCCCGCCGCCCCCTTGCTCTCGCCCATCACTGATATCTAACATGTCAGTTCATGGAGGCCCTGCGACCCGTCGCCCGTACCCTGCTCCGCGACCGCGCCTACGCCGCGATCCGGGACGCCATCGTCGCCGGTGAGATCGAACCGGGCGCGGTGGTGCGCGACGCGGAGCTCGCGGAGCGGCTCGGGCTGTCCCGTGCGCCCGTGCGGGAGGCGTTCGCGCGCCTTGTCGACGAGGGGCTGCTGGAGAGCAAGCCGCAGAGCTACACCCGGGTCACCCCGGTCGTCGCCGCCGACGTACGGGACGCCGCCGCCGTGGTCGGTGCCATGCACGAGCTGGTCACCCGGGCCGCCGTACCCCGGCTGCGGGACGCCGACCTGGACCAGATGCGCGTGTCCAACGTCCGGTTCGCCGCCGCCGTGCGGGCCGGTGACGTGGACGGGGCCCTGCGTGCCGACGACGAGCTGCACGACGTGCTGGTCCGGGTGGCCGGCAATCGCGCGGCCGCCGCCACCGTCACCCGCTACACCCCGCTCATCCGCCGTCTGGAGCGGCGCCGGTTCGGCGAGGGCGGGTCCTGCCGCTCGGCCGGACTCCACGAGCGGCTGATCGAGGCCTGCGCCGCCGGTGACGCGGAGGCGGCGGCACGGATCACGGCCGACATCTGGAACACCCTCTCCGACCTGGTCGACGCCGACACCGCCGACTGACCACGCCACCAGGAGGCGCCCCATGTCCCTCTCCTCCTACGCCCGTTACCCCCTCCTCTTCGGCCCCTCGCCCGTGCACCCCCTGGAGCGCCTCACCGCCCACCTCGGCGGTGCCGGGCTGTGGGCCAAGCGGGAGGACTGCAACTCCGGGATCGCGTACGGCGGGAACAAGACGCGCAAGCTGGAGTACCTGGTCGCGGACGCGCTCGCCAAGGGCTGCGACACCCTCGTCTCCATCGGCGGGGTGCAGTCCAACCACACCCGCCAGGTCGCCGCCGTCGCCGCCCGCGCCGGGCTCAAGTGCGTACTGGTGCAGGAGAGCTGGGTGCAGTGGCCGGACTCGGTGTACGACAAGGTCGGCAACATCCTCATCAGCAGGCTGGCCGGCGCCGATGTCCGCCTGGTGCGCGCCGGGTTCGGCATCGGCTTCAAGGAGAGCTGGGAGCTGGCGCTGCGCGAGGTCGAGGAGTCCGGCGGCAGGCCGTACGCCATCCCGGCCGGCGCCTCCGACCACCCGCTCGGCGGCCTCGGCTTCGCCGGCTGGGCGTACGAAGTCGCCGAGCAGGAGGAACGGCTGGGCGTCTTCTTCGACACGGTGATCGTCTGCTCGGTGACCGGGTCCACGCAGGCCGGGATGGTCGCGGGGTTCGCCGCGCTGGCGGAGGCGGGCGGGCGCGAGCGCCGGGTCATCGGCATCGACGCGTCGGCGAAGCCGGCCGAGACCCGTGAGCAGGTGGCGCGCATCGCCCACCGGACCGGGCAACTGATCGGACTGAAGCGGGAACTGACCGTCGAAGATGTCGAGTTGGACGAGCGCTACCATGCGGGCGTCTACGGCATCCCGGACGACGCCACCCTGGAGGCGATGCGCCTGGCCGCCCGCACGGAGGGCATGGTGACGGACCCGGTGTACGAGGGCAAGTCGATGGCGGGGATGATCGACCTGGTCGAACGCCGCGAGATCGGCGCCGACTCCACCGTGCTCTACGCCCACCTGGGCGGGCAGCCGGCGCTGAACGCGTACAGCGCGCTCTTCTGACCTACTTGGCGAGGAACGACAGCAGAGCGGCGTTCACCTCTTCGGCGTGCGTCCACAGCAGGCCGTGCGGGGCGCCCTCGATCTCCACGTACTCGGCCGACGGCAGCAGCGCGTGGAACGGACGCCCGGTCGCATCGATGGGCAGGATGCGATCCCCGGTGCCGTGCAGGATCAGTGCCGGGACGTCGATCTTCGCCACGTCGGCGCGGAAGTCGGTGATCCACGTCGGCACGCAGGCCACGGACGCGTGGGCGGAGGCGCCGGCCGCCACGTTCCAGCTGTTGCGGACGGCCTCCTCGCTGATCCGGCTGCCCAGCGTCTCGTCGAGGTTGTAGAAGTCCTGGTAGAACGCGGTGAAGTAGGCGTACCGGTCCTTGCTGACCGCGTCCAGGATGCCGTCGAAGACCGCCTGGTCCACACCGGTCGGGTTGTCGTCGGTCTTGAGCAGGAAGGGCTCGAGCGAGGCCAGGAAGACCGCCTTGGCGACCCGGCCCGAGCCGTAGCTGCCCAGGTAGCGGCCCACTTCGCCGGTCCCCATCGAGAAGCCGACCAGGACCGCGTCCGTGAGGTCGAGCGTGGTGAGCACCTTGTCGAGGTCGGCGGCGAAGGTGTCGTAGTCGTAGCCGGTGGTCGGCTGGGAGGAGCGGCCGAAGCCCCGGCGGTCGTAGGTGACGACGCGGTGGCCGGCCCCCAGCAGGACCGGAAGCTGCTTCTCCCAGGAGTGGCCGTCGAGCGGGTACCCGTGGATCAGCACGATGGGCTGACCGGTGCCGTGGTCCTCGTAGTAGAGCTCGATCGGTGCGCTGTTCTCTTCGCCAACGGTGATGTAGGGCATGGCGGTTCGTCCTCTCTCGGGTTCGGAGCGTCCAGCACACCACTGGTGCGGGACCCGTTGCCAGGCAGAAGTGCAGGCGGAAGTAGAGAGCGCTTGTTCTAATTGTCGTGATGACCAGACTTTCCCCACCCGATGTGTCCCACGGCGCCACCGCCTTCGGTGCGATGCTGCGTTCCCTGCGCCGGGCGGCGCGGCTGACCCTGGAGGAGTTGTCGCAGGCGTCCGGCGTCAGCGTCCGGGCGCTGGGCGACATGGAACGCGGCCGCAGCCGTGGGCCGCAGCGCCGTACCGTCGACGCGCTCGCCGCCGCCCTGAAGCTGGACCGCGAGCAGGCGCAGCGGTTGCAGCGGCTGGCCGACGCCGGCCGGGAACGGGGCCGTCCTGCCGCGCCCCCGTATCTCCTGCGCACAGTCCCGGACTTCACCGGCCGGGAGCAGGAACTGGCCGATCTGGAGGCGCTCGCCCGAGGCGCCGGCGCCCGCGCGGTGGTCCTCTTCGGGCCGGGCGGCCAGGGCAAGACAACCCTCGCCGCGCAGGCCGCGCGGCGGCTGGGAGAGCTCTTTCCGGACGGCTGCGTCAGCGTGCAACTGCACGGCATGAGCGACACTCCGCTGTCCGCCGCCGAGGCACTGGTCCTGCTGCTGACGGGGCTCGGGCATCCGCCGGACCGGATCCCGGTGGACCCGGTGGCACGCGAGGCCGTCTACCGGGCCACGCTCCGCACCAGGCGGGTGCTGGTCGTCCTGGACGACGCTGCCGACGAGGCACAGGCCAGGCCGCTGCTGCCGGACGCGGAGGGCGGTTTCGTACTCGTCACCAGCCGACGCCCGCTGACGGGGCTGGAGGGCGTACGGCGCATCCGGCTCGGCGCTCTCAGCGGCAGGGAGTCGGTGACACTGCTGGAACGGATCCTCGGCACGCCGCGCACCGACGGCCAGGCGGAGGCGATCGGCCGGCTGGCGGAACTGTGCGGGCATCTCCCGCTGGCCCTGCGCATCGTCGGCAACCGCCTTTCCAGCCGCCCGGCCTGGACCCCTGCCCGGCTGGCGGACCAACTCGCGGACGAGGAACGGCGGCTGAGCACCCTGGTCGCGGGCGACCTGGCCGTACGCGGCGCCCTCGCCCTGTCCTACCGCCAGCTCACCGCTCCCCGCAGGCTGCTGCTGCGCCGGCTCACCCTGCTCCCCGGCCATCACACCGGCCCCCGCCTCGCTGCCGTACTCACCGGCGAGGACGACCTGGTCGCGGTGCAGGACGCCCTTGACCTGCTGGTCGAGCGGGGCCTGCTGGAGGAGACCACGCCGGGCCGCTACGCATTGCACGATCTCGTACGACTTTTCGCGCGCGAGCGACTCCAGGCGGAGGAGCCGGCGTTGCCCGTCGAGGCCGCCGCCCTGCGCATGGCGGACTGGCTGCTGCGGTCGGCCTCGGTGGCGGGCCGCTGGTTCGAGGCACCCGGCGCGCCCGAGCCGTGGCCGGGGGCCGTCCCCGCCTTCGCACCCGTGTCGGCCGAGGAGGCGGAGGAGTGGCTCAGCACCGAACGCGCCCACTGGGTGGGCGCGTTGCGGCTCATGTTCGATGCGGGGCGGTACACCGAGATCCTGCACGCGGCGCGGACGTTGTACTGGTTCTCCGACCGCTGGGACGCCTGGCCCGAGTGGCGCACCGTGTTCACCTACGGCGTCCGCGCCGCCGCCGCGCTCGGCGACCGGGCGGGCGAGGCCCACCAGCTCAACTGCCTGGCCTGGACGTACGCGGTGCGCGGCGGACCGTACGAGCAGGCCGAGGAACACGCCCGCCGTGCGCTGGATTCGGCGACCCGGGCCGGTGACACCGGCCAGCAGGCCTGGGCCTTGGTCTACATCGCCGGTGCCGGCATGTACCTGGGCCGGCCCGCGGAGGCGGCGGGGGCCGCCGAGGACGCCGTACGGCTCTTCGAGGCGACCGGCGACCAGGCCGGGCTGGCGGTCTCCCGCCGGCTGCTGGGCAGCGCCCTACGGGAATCCGGCAACCCGGAGGAGGCGCTGGCCGTGCATCGGGGCCTGCTCGGGACGGACGCGGGGGACGTGCCCGGGTTCCAGGAGTTCGCGCAGGTGATTTTGCGCCATGAGATAGCCCGTGACCTGCTGGCCCTTCGGCGCTGGTCCGACGCGGTGGCGGCCTATCGTGCCGTGATCGCCCCGGCCACCCACGGCGGCGCGGACCGCTTCAAGGCCCGTGCGCTCACCGGCCTCGCCACCGCCCTGGAGCACTGCGGCGACCCCGCCCAGGCCCGCGCCCGGCTCGGTGAGGCGTACCGGCTGTTCAGCTCGGTCGGTGACACGACCGCCGCGGAACGGACAGCGGCCTCGCTCGAACGCCTCGCGGCCCCTGCGGTTGACGCGGATCATCCGGTCGTCGCGGACAGCGCCGACGGTCCTGGCGGCTAGGGGGCGCGCGGTTCACCGCCCGGCGAGCGGGTGGCGGCGCGGGGCGTGCGAGCGGCGGAACCCGGCTCCACCCGCACCTTTCGGCGGCCCGGCACTGTCCGTCACCGCTCACCGAGGGGTCGCGGCCGTAGCGTCCACGGCCGCACACCCGTCGCCGTGCTCGGGTCAGAGTGCCTCCGCCCCCGGCTTCACCATGTTCCGTACCGTCCGGGCCTTCACGAACGAGCCCATCGCCGTCATGTCCCACTCGCCGGAGAACTGGCGGATCAGCTTCGCCATCATCACGCCCGTCTGCGCCTCGGCGTTGGTGAGGTCGAAGCGGACCAGCTCCTCGCCGGTCGCGGCGTCCAGCAGACGGCAGTACGCCTTGGCGACCTCCGTGAACTTCTGGCCGGAGAACGAGTTGACGGTGAAGACGAGGCCGGTGACCTCCGGGGGGATCCGGCCCAGGTCCACGACGATCACCTCGTCGTCGCCGCCTCCCTCACCGGTGAGGTTGTCGCCCGAGTGCTTGATGGCGCCGCCCAGGATGGACAGCTTGCCGAAGTAGCAGCTGTCGACGTGGTCGCGCCGCGGGCCGTACGCGATGACCGACGCGTCCAGGTCGATGTCCTTGCCCCGGAACGCGGGCTCCCAGCCCAGGCCCATCTTGACCTGGGAGAGCAGCGGGCGGCCGCCCTTGACCAGGGACACGGTCTGGTTCTTCTGGAGGCTGACCCGGCCCTTGTCGAGGTTGATCTTCCCGGCGCCGGGGGCGGGCGGAGCGGGCGGGGCCGGGGGAGTGGCGGGCGCGACGGGCTGGGCCGCGGGGGCCGGCGCCGGGGCCGGTTCCTCCACCGTCACGCCGAAGTCGGTGGCGATGCCGGCCAGTCCGTCGGCGTACCCCTGGCCGACCGCGCGGGCCTTCCACGCGCCGCCCCGCAGGTAGATCTCCACGACCACCAGAGCCGTCTCCGCGCCCAGCTGCGGCGGGGTGAAGGTGGCCAGCACCGAGCCGTCGTCCGCGTTGCGGATCGTCGCCGTCGGCTCGATGCCCTGGAAGGTCTGGCCCGCGGCGTCGGGGCTCGCGGTGACGACGATCTTCTCGATGCCGGGCGGCACGGCCGCCGTGTCGACGGTGATCGCGTCCGGGGCCGTGCCCCCGCCGGAGCGGTACGTCACACCCGGGCCGTTCGGCTGGTTGTAGAAGATGAAGTCGTCGTCGGAGCGCACCTTGCCGTCGCCCGTGAGCAGCAGGCCCGACACGTCGAGCCGCACGGGGGCGGCGACGTCCACCGCCACCCGGGAGACCGGAAGAGGGATGTTCGAGCCAGGGGTCATAGCTGTCATGCCGGGTGAACGAGCGACCCCGCTTTACCGTTCCCTTAAACTTCTGCGGCACCAGGACTTCTCCACCGCCACGGTTTCTACGGCACCACCACGATCTTCCGTCCCACGCCCGCCGCGAACTGCTCCAGTGCCTGCGGGTAGCTGTCCAGCGGCAGCCGGTCGCTGATGAAGATCTCCGGGTCCAGGACCCCGTTCGCGAACAGCTCCGCCGCCCGCTCGTAGCTGTGCAGCACGGCCATGGAGCCGGTGATGGTGAGCTCCTGGTTGTAGATGCGGTACGGGTCGATCGTCACCCGGGTCGCGTAGTCGGCGACGCCGAACTGGAGGAACGTGCCGGCCTTGGCGACCCGCCCCAGACCGTCCTGGATCGCCGCCGCGTTCCCGGTCGCGTCGATGACCACCTCCCAGCCCCGCGGCCGGTCCAGCTCGTCCGCGTTCGCGGCGGTCGCCGAGACGCCCAGCCGCTGGGCGGTCTCCAGGCGGGCCGGGTTCAGGTCGACCATGTCGACGCTCGCCGCGCCGGTCCGCTTGGCCAGCTCCAGCATCATCAGGCCCATGGTCCCGGAACCGTAGATCAGGACGTGCGCGCCCAGCCGCGACCTGAGGACGTCGTAGCCGCGCACCGCGCAGGACAGCGGCTCGACCAGGGCCGCGTCCTGGGTGCGGACGTGCTCGGGGAGCTTCACGCAGTTGGCGACGGGGGCCACCGCGTACTGGGCGGCGCCGCCCGGCACGGTCACGCCGATCGCGGCCCAGCGTTCGCAGAGGTTGTTGTGGCCGTCGCGGCAGTAGCGGCACTCGTAGCAGTACAGGGACGGGTCGACCGCGACCCGGTCACCGACCGCAACCTCGGTGACCTGGGTGCCCACGCCGACCACCTCGCCGGCGAACTCGTGGCCCGGCACGATCGGCAGCTTGGGCGCGAACTCGCCCTGGAGGATGTGCAGATCGGTGCCGCACAGCCCGCAGGCGGCGACTTCCACCACGACCTCGCGGGGGCCGGGTGTCGGGTCGGGGACCTCGGTGACGACGGCACGGCCCACGGACTCGATGACGGCGGCCTTCATTTCACGGCTCCCAACGACAGGCCCTGGACCAGCTTGTCCTGGGCGGCGAACCCCGCGGCGAGCACCGGCAGGGAGACGACGAGCGACGCGGCGCACACCTTGGCCAGGAACAGGCCCTGGCTGGTGATGAAGCCGGTCAGGAAGACGGGGGCGGTCTCGGCGACCACGCCCGTCAGGACTCGGGCGAAGAGAAGTTCGTTCCAGCTGAAGATGAAGCAGATCAGCGAGGTGGCGGCGATGCCGGGCAGGGCGATCGGGGCGACCACGCGCGCGAGGATCGTCGGCAGGCGGGCGCCGTCGATCTGCGCCGCCTCGATCACCGCGACCGGGACCTCGGCGAGGAAGGACTGCATCATCCACACCGCGATCGGCAGGTTCATGGAGGTGTAGAGGATGACCAGGAACCAGATGTTGTCCAGCATCCCGGTGTTCTTCGCGAAGAGGTAGATCGGCAGCAGGCCTGCCACCACCGGCAGCATCTTGGTGGAGAGGAAGAAGAACAGGACGTCGGTCCACTTCTTCACCCGCCGGATCGACAGCGCGTACGCCGCCGGGAAGGCCAGCACGAGGACGAGGAGGGTGGAGACGATGGCGGCGACCGCCGAGTTGACCAGCGCCGGCCAGGGGCTCGCGCCGCCGCCCGCGCCGAAGAACTCGCGGTAGCCGTCGAGGGTGAGGGCGGCGCCGAAGGAGGGCGGGTTGGTCGCCGCGTCTGCCTCGGAGTGGAAGGACGTCAGCGCCATCCAGGCGATGGGGAAGAAGAAGACGATGCCGACCAGCCAGGCCACCAGGCCGATGCCGAGGCCCCGGCGCTGTCGTACGCGAAGGGTGAGGGTGCTCATGCGCGGGACGCCTCCTCGCGGAACAGGGACGACACCACGCGCAGGGCGAAGGTCGCGATGATGATCGAGCCGATGACGACCAGGACGCCGGCGGCCGAGGCGAGGCCGTTCTCATGGGCCTGGTAGAAGCTCTGGTACACGGTGTAGGGGAGGTTGGCGGTGCCCAGGCCGCCGGACGTGATGGTGAAGACCGCGTCGAAGTTCTGGACGATGTAGATGCAGCCCAGCAGGGCGCCGAGTTCGAGGTAGCGGCGCAGGTGGGGAAGGGTGAGGTGGCGGAAGACCTGCCATTCGTTCGCGCCGTCGACCCGCGCCGCCTCGATCTGCTCGGGGTCCCGGCTCTGCAGCCCGGCGAGCAGGATCAGCATCATGAACGGCGTCCACTGCCACACCAGGGCGGCCTCCACGGCCAGCAGCGGGGTGTTGGAGATCCAGTCGGGCTGCGGTCCGCCGACGTAGTGCAACAGGCCGTTGAGGAGGCCGTACTCCGGGTTGTAGAGGACGTGCTTCCAGAGCAGGGCGGCGGCGACCGGGACCACCAGGAACGGGGCGATCAGCAGGGTGCGCACGACGCCCCGGCCGCGGAACCTGTTGTTCAGGAGCAGTGCGAGGGCGAGGCCGAGGACCAGGCTGACCAGGACCACGGTCACGGTGAGCAGCACGGTCGTCCAGACCGAGTGGCGCAGGTCGGCGTCGGTGAGGACCTGGCGGTAGTTGTCGACGCCGGCGAAGTGGCGGGCCTTCGGGTAGAGGGAGTTCCAGTCGAAGAAGGAGATGACCACCGTGGCCACGAAGGGCAGCTGCGTCACGACGATCATGAAGACCAGGGCGGGCAGGAGGGGGGCCCGGGTGGCCCAGGCGCGCAGGCGGGCGGAGGGCGGCCGCGTGGCGCGTACGGGTGTCGCTGCGTAGGGGGCTGTCGTCACGGTCATCGTCCCTCGTACTCCTTGGAGATCTTCTCGGCGAGCTGCTGGGACTTCTTGAGGGCCGAGTCGACGGACTGCCGTCCGGCGATGGCCGAACTGATCTCCTGGGAGACCTTGGTGCCGAGATCGGTGAACTCGGGGATGTCGACGAACTGGATGCCGGGCGCGGGCCGCGGCTGGACGCCGGGGTCGTTCGGGCGGGCGCTCTCGATGGCCTCCTTGGTCATCTCCTGGAAGGCGGCGGCCGACTTCACGTAGTCCGGGTTCGTGTACGTCGACGCGCGCTTGCCCGCCGGGACGTTGGACCAGCCGCCGGTCTGGCCGCCGCTCCGGCCGACCAGCTCCTCGTACTCCTTGCTGGACGCCCAGGAGACGAACTTCCAGGCCTTGTCGGGGTTGCGGGAGGCCTTCTGGATGCCCCAGGCCCAGGTGTAGAGCCAGCCGGAGGACTTGGTCTGCTCCACGGGCGCGGGGACGTAGCCGAGCTTGCCCTTGACCGGGGAGCCGTTCGCCTCCAGGAGGCCGGCCGCGCTGGTGGCGTCGTACCACATGGCGACCTTGCCCTGGGTCATGTTGTTGAGGCACTCGGCGAAGCCGGACTGCGGGGCGCCGGACTCGCCGTGCCTGCGGACCAGGTCGACATAGAACTTCGTCGCCTTCTCGAAGCCGGACCCGGTCAGCTGCGCCTTCCAGTCCTTGTCGAACCAGGTGCCGCCGAAGGTGTTCACCACCGTGGTCAGCGGCGCCATCAGCTCGCCCCAGCCGGGCAGGCCGCGCAGGCAGATGCCGCGCATGCCGGACCGGGCGCCGTCCGCCTTGGCGGCGAGGTCGGCGACCTGCTGCCAGGTGGGGTGGGCGGGCATCGTCAGGCCCTTCGCCGCGAACACGTCCTTGCGGTACATCAGGAACGACGACTCGCCGTAGAAGGGCTCGCCGTAGAGCTTGCCGTCGTCGGCGGTCAGGGACTCGCGCATCGGCTGCAGGATGTCCTGCTGGTCGAAGCCCGGGTCCTTCGCGACGTACGGGTCCATCTCGTGCAGCCAGCCGTTGCGGGCGTAGATCGGGATCTCGTAGTTGGACAGGGTGGCCACGTCGTACTGGCCGGCCTGGTTGGCGAAGTCCTGGCTGATCTTGTCCCGGACGTCGTTCTCGGGCAGGACGGTGAAGTTGACCTTGATGCCGGTCTCCTGGGTGAAGCGCGGGGCGAGCTTCTGGAGTTCCGTCATCTGGGGGTTGTTGACCATCAGCACGTTGATCGAGTCGCCGCCGGAACCGGACCCGCCCGCACCGACCCAGCAGCCGGAGAGCAGCGGGGCGAGCAGCGTCCCTGCGGCGGCCATGGCGAGGGTGACTCGCGGCCTCCGTCGGCTCGGGGTTCGCATGGATCACTCCTGGAGGAATGGGGAGATATGGGGCATCAAGAGGTGTGGAGAGCCCTCGGGGGAGGGTGATGGTGGGTCAGACCCGGATGACCTGCGGGCCCAGCAGGGAGTAGCGGTGGGCCTCGGCCGTGGGCAGCAGGGTGCTCGTCACGATCGACTCCAGGGCGCCGACCTCGGCGAAGCGGCAGAAACTGACGGCTCCGAACTTGGTGTGCACGCCCGCGAAGACCGTCCGGCGCGCGGCCCGGACGGCCTGCGCCTTGACCTCGCCGACGGCGGGGTCCGGGGTGGTCAGCCCGTGCTCGCGCGAGATGCCGTTGGCACCGATGTAGGCGAGATCGAGGACGAAACCGGCGAGCATCTTCGTCGTCCAGTGGTCGACGGTGGCCAGCGTGCCGGCCCGGACCCGGCCGCCCAGCAGCAGGACCGACATGTTCTCCGCCTCGGCCAGCGCGCCCGCGACCGGCAGCGACGCCGTCACCACGGTCAGCGGCCGGTCCGTCGGCAGTGCCTCGGCGATGAGCTGGGGGGTGAAGCCCTCGTCGACGAAGACGGTCTCGGCGTCGCCCAGCAACTCGGCGGCGGCCGACGCGATCCGCCGCTTCTCCGGCACGTGGCTGGTCGACCGGAAGGCGAGCGTGGTCTCGAAACCGGCGCTCTCGACGGGATACGCGCCCCCGTGGGTACGGCGCACCAGGCCGTGGTCCTCCAGGGCGCGCAGGTCGCGCCGGATGGTCTCCTTGGCCACGCCCAGGGCGTCGGCGAGCGCGGTGACGTCGACGGAGCCCGTGGCGCGCGCGGCCCGCACGATCTCGCGCTGGCGTTCCTCCGCCGTCTGCGTGCTCATCCCGTCACCCACTTCCTTGTGGAACCGCACGGAGCCGCGGGGAGGCGCGTGGTTGCGCGTGCGGCTGCGTGGAGCTGCCCGTTCGGGCCATGCAGCAAGTTCTACAGCGGGTGTGCGAGGCTGACCAGGCCTGTTGCGGGCCCGATACTGCCCGCCTGCGCCCGTTTGCCGGGCGCGGTGCCCGCCTCGGACCTGCGCGGCTGTGCCGGCAGGGGTGGGAGCGGGCGCCCGGGATGCCCGAACACGGCGGCGGGCGGGCCCGTTCGGTGCCCGCCCGCCGCCGTGAGCGATCGTTTTCCGCCGCCCGGCCCGTCGCTCAGTACGGCCAGACAGGCGGGTCGTCGACGAACCGGCCGCCGAGGTGGGTGTGGGCCGGCTTCTCCGGGTCCAGTTCGCCGTGCTCGGCGATCAGCTTCTCGGCGAACCGCTCGGAGTCGTCCTGCGGCTCGTAACCGAGCGCCCGCGCGGTGCTCAGGTCCCACCACAGCCGGGTGTTGGCCGACGAGCCGTAGACGACGGTGTGGCCGACCTCCTCGGCGGTCAGCGCCGCGTGGAAGAGGCGCGCGCCGTCGGCGGGGCTCATCCACACCGAGAGCATCCGCACGTCGGCCGGCTCGGCGAAGCAGGAGCCGATGCGGACGGAGACCGTCTCCAGGCCGTGCTTGTCCCAGTACAGCTGGGCGAGGTCCTCGCCGAACGACTTGGACAGGCCGTAGAAGGTGTCCGGGCGGCGCGGGGTGGCGACCGGGATCAGCGGATCGCCGGCGCGCGGGGCCGGGGTGAAGCCGACGGCGTGGTTGGAGGAGGCGAAGACGATGCGCGGCACGCCGGCCTCGCGCGCGGCCTCGTACAGGTTGTAGGTGCCCTCGATGTTCGAGCGGAGGATCTTCTCGAACGGTGCTTCCAGGGAGATCCCCGCCAGGTGCAGTACCGCGTCCACGCCCTGTACGGCGGCCCGCAGCGCGTCCTTGTCGCCCAGGTCGGCGGTGATCGCCTCCGGTGCGCCCTCGACCGGGCGCACGTCGAACAGGCGCAGCTCGTAGCCGTACTCCGGGAGCAAGGACCGCATCAGGGTGCCGAGTCCGCCGGCGGCACCGGTGAGCAGTAGCGTGCGGGGCGTGGGCATGCACGGTCTCCTTGGATCGACTCCGGTCGCGTACGTGTCTGGCATTCACATTCATGGACACGCTAGGGAGCTGCGGCGCGCCGAGTCAAGTGTGCCGTGGAGTGCGGCAATCCGCTCGACTGTTGGTCGTTTGCCGCCTTGACCGGCCCCAAGGGCGCCTCGTAACGTGGTCGCGTTCATGAATATGGACGCCGATCAGGGACATGCATCAGCAACACGATCTGCGTCGACCGCCTCGACAGGGAGCGCCCGTGACGCCAGCCCCTCTCGCCGCCCGGCTCCGTGACCCGCGCGGGCCGCTCTTCTTCCCCGTCACCGCCTACGGCCCCGACGGCTCCCTCGACCTCGACGCCTACCGCGAGCACGTCCGCCGCGGGGTCGAGGCCGGTGCCGCCGCCGTCTTCGCCTGCTGCGGCACCGGGGAGTTCCACGCGCTGCTCCCGGAGGAGTTCGAGACCTGCGTGGGCGCGGCCGTGGAAGCGGCCGGCGGGCGGGTACCGGTGGTGGCCGGCGCCGGCTACGGCACCGCACTCGCCGTACGCTACGCGCGTCTCGCCGAGGCCGCCGGCGCCGACGGCCTCCTCGCCATGCCGCCCTACCTGGTCGTCGCCGGCCAGGAGGGCCTGCTCCGGCACTACCGCGAGGTGGCGGCGGCCACCGGTCTCCCCGTGATCGTCTACCAGCGCGACAACGCCGTGTTCGCCCCGCCCACCGTCGTCGAACTCGCCCGCACCGAGGGCGTCATCGGCTTCAAGGACGGCCTCGGCGACCTGGACCTCATGCAGCGCATCGTCAGCGCCGTCCGCACCGAGGCCCCCGGCGACTTCCTCTACTTCAACGGCCTGCCCACCGCCGAGCAGACCCAGCTCGCCTACCAGGCCATCGGCATCGACCTCTACTCCTCCGCCGTCTTCTGCTTCGTCCCCGAGATCGCCCTCGCCTTCCACGCCGCCCTGCGCGAGGGCGACCGGGCGACGGCCGAGCGCCTGCTGGACGGCTTCTACCGCCCGTTCGTCGAACTCCGCGCCCAGGGCCGGGGCTACGCCGTCTCGCTGGTCAAGGCGGGAGTACGGCTGCGCGGCCTGGACGTCGGCGAGGTCCGCCCCCCGCTGCACGAGCCGGCCGAGGACCACGTGAAGCAGCTCGCCCAGCTAATCGAGCGCGGGTACGCACTGCTGGAGGAGGGCGCGTGACGCACCCCGGAGCGAGCAGCCCGGGGCGGCTGAAGACGTCGGCGTTCGTGTACCCCTGGGACGTCAACGGGGACCCCGCCGCCCCGGAGCGCATCGCCGCACTCGGCGTCGACCAGGTGACCCTGGCCTCCGCCTACCACTCCACCCGCGCCCTGACCCCCCGCCACCCCCGCCACCGCATCGTCACCGCCGAACACGCCGCCGTCTACTACCCGGCCGACGCCGACCGCTGGACGGGCCGCGAGCTGCGCCCCCACCCGGCCGGCGACTGGGCCCCCGGCGACGCCCACGGCGAAGCGGCCGACGCCCTGCGCGGCGCCGGCCTCGAAGTCCACACCTGGGTGATCCTCGCCCACAACTCCCGCCTGGGCGCCGAGCACCCGGACACCTCCGTCGTCAACGCCTACGGCGACCGCTACCCCTGGGCACCCTGCATCGCCCAGCCCGCCACGCGCGCCTACCTGGCCGACCTCGCCGCCGAGGCCGCCGTCCGCCCCGGCGCGGCCGGCACCGAACTGGAGTCCCTCGGCTGGTACGGCCTCCAGCACCTGCACGCCCACGACAAGACCGCCGGGGTCGGCCTCGGCGACGCCGGCCAGTACCTGATGGCGCTGTGCTTCTGCCCCGCGTGCCGGGCCGGGTACGGCGTACAGGGCCTGGACGCCGACGAACTGGCCATCGCCGTACGGGAGGCCCTGGAGCCGCTGTGGCGGGGCAGGGGCGACGACGCCGGCTGGCCGACGGTGGAGAAGCTGCTCGGCGAGCCGGTCGCGGCGGCCACGCGCGCGTGGCGCGACGGACAGGCCCGCACGCTCCAGGAGGCGGCCGTGACCGCCGTCCGGGCGGCGGCCCCCGAAGGCTTCCAGGTGCTCCTGCACGCCGACCCGGTGACGTACCACTGCGGAGCCAACGTCGGGGTGGACCCGGCCTGGATCCTCTCCGTCGCGGACGGCGTCGTGGTCCCCTGCGCGGCCGGTACGGCCCTGCTCGCGCCCTTCGCCGCACACGCGCGCGCGGACACCGTCCTGGCCGCCAACTTCACGGTGGTCTCCGGCATGGGCGGCAGCCCCGCGACCCTCGCGGCCGACGCGGACCGCGCCCGGGCGCAGGGCGCGACCGAACTGCGGCTCTATCACGCCGGGTTGGCGTCCGACGGCGACCTGGCCGCGGTGCGGGAGGCACTGCGCTGACCCAGTGCCCCGGCGGTGAGCAGCAGCGCCCCGCCGAACACGGGCAACAGCAGCCGGTGGTCGACGAGTTCGACGAGGGCGGCCCCGACGGCCAGTCCGAGCACGTTCGGTGTGAACATCAGCGTGTCGGCCGTCGCGGTCGCCCGCCCCAGCGCGGCGGCCGGGATCCCGCGCTGTACGGCGGTGTAGGCGGCGATCAGGACACAGGGGAGGCCGAGACCACCGGCCAGGCTGCAGGCGAGCAGTGATAGGTCACATGGCACCGCCCGCCCCGCCACCGCCACCCCCGTCAGCGCGATCCCGCACGCCGCGAACCGCCGCTCCCCGAGCCGCCGCAGCGCGGGTCCCGAGACCAGCCCGACGCCCACCGAGCCGAGGCCCTGGACGGCGTACAGCACCCCCAGATAGGCGGGGGAGTGACCGAGGGCGGCCACGACGGCGTAGTTCAGGCCGCTGCCGAGCGAGGCGAGGCACATCGTGGCGCCGCCGGCCCGCACCAGCGAGCGCACGGCCGGGTTCGCCCGGATCAGCCGGACCCCTTCGGCGGTCTGCTCGCGCCACCTGCCGCGCGGTGCCCGTCCGGGCCGCTCCTCCCGCACCCGGAGCAGCGCGCACAGCCCCGCCGCCAGCACGAAGGTGCAGGCGTCCAGCAGCGCCACGGCCGGCCCGCCGTACGCCGTGTACAGCGCGGCGCCGGTCAGCGGGGCGACCAGCTTCATGCCCTCACGGGCGGTCATCCGCAGCCCGTTGAAGTCACCGAGGAGCGCCGGGTCGACGGCGGCGACGACCAGCGCGGAGTTCGCCGCGTCCTCGACGACGCCCGCCGCGCCGTAGAGGACGAGGACGGCGAAGAGCAGCCACACGGAGGCGGCGGAGCGAACCGTCCAGAGCGGCAGCAGGAGCAGCGCGAGCGCGAGGTTCGCGCGGACCACCAGGGGTTTGCGGCGCACGCGGTCGGCGAGGGTGCCGAGCGCGGGGCCGAGGAGGGTGGGGGCCCAGAGCGCGGCGGTGCACAGGGCGGCCAGGCCGTCGGAGCCGGTGAGGCCCTTGACCCAGACGCCGGACACGAGCCAGAGCGCGGAGGTGCCGAAGCCGGACACCACGACGCCGGTGAGGTACAGGGCCGCGTTGCGGTCGCGGAGCTGGCGGGCCGCGGCCCAGGAGGTGCTGGTCGTCATGCCTGCTCATCGTGGGTCTAAGACGGGGGCGGGGGGATCGGGAAGGTGCCTTAGAACCAGGCAGGCGACGCAGGCGCGGGCCAGGGCGGGACCCCCCTCCTGTGGGCCGCCCGGCGGGAATCCGTCGGACCCTGTCGCCGGGACCCATGGGGCGTTGGCGGCCGCGACCCTACCGTCGGCCCCATGCGTTACATCGCACCGATCCTCATCGGCCTCGGCTACGTCCTGCTCATGTCCCTCGTCCGCGAACCGCACCGGCGCCGCCTCAACGCGGTGACGGTCGGCGGCGCGGGTGCCGCGTACCTGAGCGGCGGTGGCCTGGGCGGCTGGGAGTTCGCGTTCACCGCACTGGCCACGTACGTCGCCTACCGGGGCCTGGACTCCTGGACCTTCGTCGGCGTCGGCTGGCTCCTGCACACCGCGTGGGACGTCGTCCACGACATCAAGGGCTCGCCGCTGATCCCGTTCTTCCTCGACTCGTCGTTCGGGTGCGCGCTCTGCGACCCGGTGATCGCGCTGTGGTGCTTCCTGGGCGGGGTGTCGGTGTGGCGGACCGATGAGTTTCGCAAGGCCGTGCGGTCCACCTCCTGAAGGCGACGACGCACCGGGAGGCAGCACGATGACTGGCACGACCATGATCGACCTCGGCCCGCAGACGAGGATCGTGGCGGAGCTCGCGGAGCGGGTGACGGACGGGCAGCTCGCGCTGACGACGCCCTGTCCTGACTACGCCGTCCGCCACCTGCTGGGGCATGTGGCGGGCCTGTCCGTGGCCTTCCGGGACGCGGCCCGCAAGGAGCTGGGGGCGACCACCGACCACCGCCCGGGCGCGGCGCTGCCCGTCCTCGGACCGGACTGGCGGCAGGAGCTGCCCAAGGCACTGGACGCGCTGGCGGAGGCCTGGCGGGACCCGTCCGCCTGGGACGGCATGACGCGCGCGGGCGGGATCGACCTGCCCGGCGGGGTGGCGGCCGTGGTCGCCACCGACGAACTGGTGATCCATGGCTGGGACCTGGCCCGCGCGACCGGCCAGGAGTACGTCCCCGATCCCACGGCCCTGGAGGCGGCGTACGGCTTCCTGCGGCTGGCGGCGGACGGCGACCGCGGCCCGTTCGGTCCCCGCGTGCCGGTGCCGGAGGGCGCGCGGTTGCTGGACCGGGCGGTGGGGCTGAGCGGGCGGGACCCGGAGTGGAGGCCGTAAAGGGGCGCGAACGGTGAGCGGTCGGGGACCCGGATCCGTACTCTCCTCGCCATGCCCGTGAGCCTCATCGTCCTCGGCACCGCCGCCCCCTGCCCTCGGCCCGGCCGCCCGCGCTCCGGTTACCTGGTGCGGGGCGGCGGGGCGGCGGTGCGGAGGTGTGGGTGGACGCCGGCACCGGGACCTTCGCGGAGTCGCGGCGGCACACTGATCCGGCGCGGCTCACCGCGATCCGGCTCTCGCACCTGCACGCGGACCGCAGCGCGGATCCGCCGGCCGCCGCGTACGCGTACGCCTTCGGCGGCCTGACCTCGGCCGCACCGGTCCCGGTCCACGCGCCGCGGGAGTGCGCGGCACGCCGGCGGGCTTCTTCGGCCTCCCCGGCCCGGGCTTCCTGAGCGGGATCCTCGACTTCCGCCCCCTGTACGACGGCCCCGCCGTCCAGCACGGGAACCTGCGGCTCGCCACCCGCGAGGCGAGGGGGCTCCGGGACGGCGGCGGCCGGGGCCGCGTCACTGCTCGCGGACCTCCCCGCCCCGATCCGCCACCCACGGCCGCAGGCTCCGCTCGGGGGTGCTCAGCATCTCGCCCGGGGACAGCTCGTCGGCCCGCGCACCTCCTCCTGGCGGAAGTGGTCCACCCGCAGTCCGGCGGCGGCCCGCCGCCGACCTCACGATCCGGGCTCCCTTCCACCAACCGCGTTCTCTGTCAGGGGCATTGACGAAACTCGGCCGTCCTCCTACCTTCATCCGCGTCGTCCCTCATACGTCATATATGAGACGCGATACGCGAGATCAGATACGTCAGATCAGGCCCCGCACCTGACACGTGACCCCGGGAGGCGCGCATGACCTCTGTGCCCGTGCCGATTCCGTCGCGGACGCAGTTCGTGCTGGACGCGATCAAGCACCGCATCCTGACAGGGCGGCTGACGCCCGGTCAGGCCCTGGTGGAGACCGAGCTCGCCGCGCAGTTCGGGGTGTCCAAGACGCCCGTGCGGGAGGCGCTCAAGACCCTCGCCGGGACCGGGCTGGTCGTGATGAGCCAGTACAAGGGCGTCACGGTGCGCAGGGTGGACGCGGACATGGCGCGGGAGGTCTACGACGTGCGGCTGCTCCTGGAACCCGAGGCGCTGCGGCGGGCCGTCCGGCGAGGCGCCTCCCTCGACGCCGCCCGGGACGCCCTCACCCGTGCCGGCGACGCCACCGACACCGCCGAACGCTCCCTCGCCAACCGCGACTTCCACCGCGCCCTCTACCTCCCGTGCGGCAACCCGCTCCTCGGCCGGATGCTCGACGAGGTCCGCGACCAGGCCGCCCTCGTCTCCGCGGTCGCCTGGGCCGCCTCCCCATCCTGGGAGCAGGAGGCCGGTGAGCACCGGGAGATCCTGCGGCTGGCGCTGGACGGTGACGCCGACGGTGCCGCCCGCGCCCTGCACACCCACATCGCGTCCTTCGTCGACCGGGCGTTTCCCCGGGCGGCAGGCCACGCGGAACAGGAAGGCCAGGAATGAGCAGCGTGCTGTTCGAGAGCCAACGGGCGGCGCTGGCCGACGTGGTGGCCATCCCGGTGACCCCGTTCGCCGCGGACGGCGGCGTCGACCAGGACGCCCACCGGGCCCTGCTGCGCCGGCTCCTCGACGGCGGCGTCCGCACCCTCACCCCCAACGGCAACACCGGTGAGTTCTACGCCCTCGCCCCGCAGGAGCGGCAGCTGGTCACCGAGCTGACCCTCGACGAGGCCGGGGACCGGGCGGCCGTCCTGGCCGGGGTCGGGCACGACATCGCGACCGCCGTCGCCGGCGCCCGGCACGCCCGCGAGCACGGCGCGCAGATGGTGATGGTCCATCAGCCCGTGCATCCGTACGTGTCGCAGGCGGGCTGGGTCGACTACCACCGGGCCGTCGCCGCGGCCGTCCCCGAGCTCGGTGTCGTCCCGTACATCCGCAACCCCCAGCTCCCCGGCGCCCGGCTCGCCGAACTCGCGGACGCCTGCCCCAACGTGATCGGTGTCAAGTACGCCGTCCCGGACGCCGCCAAGTTCGCCGCCTTCGCCCGGGACGCGGGGCTCGACCGGTTCGTCTGGGTCGCCGGGCTCGCCGAGCCCTACGCACCCTCCTACTTCTCGGCCGGCGCCACCGGCTTCACCTCCGGCCTCGTGAACGTCGCGCCGGCCGTTTCGCTGACCATGATCGAAGCGCTTCGATCCGGTGACTACCCGGCCGCCATGAAGGTCTGGGAACGGATCCGCCGGTTCGAGGAACTCCGGGCCGCGGACGGCTCAGCCGACAACGTCACCGTCGTCAAGGAGGCCCTGGCCGCCCTCGGCCTCTGCCGCCGCGACGTCCGCCCGCCCAGCAGGCAGCTGCCCGAGGAACGGCGCGCGGAGGTAGCCGCCATAGCCGCCGGGTGGTCGCTGTGAGCCCCGGTGGGAGCGCCCCGCGCAGGCGGCCCGAGGAGCTGCGGAGCCACCAGTGGTACGGCACCGAAGGGCTCCGCTCCTTCAGTCACCGCGCCCGTACCCGCCAGCTCGGCTACCTCCCCGAGGAGCACCTCGGCAAGCCGGTCATCGCCGTCCTCAACACCTGGTCGGACATCAATCCCTGTCATGCGCACCTCCGTGAGCGGGCGCAGGCGGTCAAGCGGGGAGTGTGGCAGGCGGGCGGGTTCCCGCTGGAGTTCCCGGTCGCCACCCTCTCGGAGACCTTCCAGAAGCCGACCCCGATGCTCTACCGCAACCTCCTCGCCATGGAGACGGAGGAGCTGCTGCGGTCGTACCCGGTCGACGGGGCCGTGCTGATGGGCGGCTGCGACAAGTCCACCCCGGCCCTCCTGATGGGCGCGGCCTCGGTGGACCTGCCGGCCGTCTTCGTGCCGGCCGGGCCCATGCTCCCGGGCCACTGGCGGGGCGAGGTCCTCGGTTCCGGCACCGACATGTGGAAGTACTGGGACGACAGGCGCGCCGGGCTCATCGGCGACTGCGAGATGACGGAGCTGGAGAGCGGACTGGCCCGTTCGCCCGGCCACTGCATGACCATGGGGACGGCCTCCACCCTCACCGCCGCCGCCGAGGCGCTCGGCGTGACCGTCCCGGGCGCGTCCAGCATCCCGGCCGTCGACTCCGGGCACGACCGGATGGCCGCCCGGGCGGGGATGCGGATCGTCGAACTCGTGCACCGGGACCGGAGGCTGTCCGAGCTGCTCACCCGCGACGCCTTCGAGGACGCGGTCACCACCGTCCTGGGGCTCGGCGGCTCCACCAACGCCGTCATCCACCTCATCGCCATGGCCGGCCGGGCGGGTGTGCGCCTCACCCTCGACGACTTCGACCGCATCGCGCGCACCGTGCCCGTCCTCGCCGACGTCCGCCCCGGCGGGCAGCGGTACCTCATGGAGGACTTCCACTTCGCGGGCGGCCTCCCCGGCTTCCTCTCCCGCATCCCCGACCTGCTCCACCTCGACCGGCCGACGGTGTCGTACGACACCTACCGCGAGCAGCTCGCCGGCGCCCGGGTGCACGACGACGACGTCATCAGGACCCGCGGCAACCCGGTGGCCGCCGAGGGCGGGGTCGCCGTGCTGCGCGGCAACCTCTGCCCGGACGGCGCGGTCATCAAGCACATCGCCGCCGAACCGCGGCTGCTCGAGCACACGGGTCCCGCCGTCGTCTTCGACGACTACCGGACCATGCAGCGCACCATCGACGACCCCTCCCTCGGGATCACCGCCGACAGCGTGCTCGTCCTGCGCAACGTCGGCCCCAGGGGCGGCCCCGGCATGCCCGAGTACGGCATGCTGCCCATCCCCGACCACCTCCTCAAGCAGGGCGTGCGGGACATGGTGCGGATCTCCGACGCCCGGATGAGCGGCACCAGTTACGGCGCCTGCGTGCTGCACGTCGCCCCCGAGGCGTACGTCGGCGGTCCGCTCGCCCTGGTCCGCACCGGGGACCCCATCACCCTGGACGTCGCGGCCCGCACCCTGCGACTCGACGTGGAGGAAGCGGAGCTGGCGCGGCGGCGGGCCGCGTGGTCGCCGCCGCCCGTGCGGTACCGACGCGGGTACGGCGCCCTCTACGACCAGCAGATCACCCAGGCCGACACCGGCTGCGACTTCGAGTTCCTGGCCCGGCCGGGAGAAGTGCCGGACCCGTACGCGGGCTGACCCCGGCCGGTGATCCTGAATCAGCGGCTTCATCAGGAACGTGCCGTACTCCCCGGAGGAGGCCGCCTGGGCAACGTGCCGTACTCCCCGGAGGAGGCCGCTTGGGCCGCCGGCTGCACCCGGCTCACGGCCTTCCCCGTCCTCGTCCCGCCGCTGCTCGTGATCGTCTTCACCTTCGTCCAGAAGCGGCTGATCACCGGCTTCGGCGCGGGGGCGGTGAAGGCATGAGACACCTCGCGGGCGGACCGGAGAAAACGCTTACTCTGCTCGCAATGATCGACGACGCAGGGAGGACGCTGTGAACTCTTCGCCCATCGACCTCGTACTGGCGGGGGCGCGCGGCCACGGCCGATGGCACCTGGAGAACATCCGCCGGCTCCAGGAGAAGGGGGTCGTACGCCTCGCCGGGATCTGCGAGCTGACCCCGCTGGGCGCCGACGAGCTGCCTAAGGGGCTCGGGCAGCCCGCCCAGTCGGCGGACTTCGGCGCCCTTCTCGATACGACCGGCGCCCGGATCGCCGTGATCTGCACGCCCATCCCCACCCACACGGACCTCGCCCTGACGGCCGCCGAGCGGGGCGTGCACCTGCTCCTGGAGAAGCCGCCCGCGCCGTCGTACGCCGAGTTCCGGCGGATGGCCGACGGGGTCGCGAAGGCGGGCGTGGCCTGCCAGATCGGCTTCCAGTCGCTCGGCTCGCACGCCGTGCCCGCGATCCGGCGGCTGATCGAGGAGGGCGCCGTCGGCGACGTGCTGGGCGTGGGCGGCGCGGGCGCCTGGGCCCGCCCCGAGGCCTACTACCGGCGGGCGCCCTGGGCCGGCAAGCGGCGGCTGAACGGCGTCGACGTCGTCGACGGGGTCCTCACCAACCCCCTCGCGCACGCCGTCGCCACCGGCCTCGCCCTGCTCGGCACGGACCGCGCCGAGGACGTCACCGGCATCGAGACCGAGTTGCTGCGCGCCAACGACATCGAGTCCGACGACACCTCCTGCGTCCGCGTCACCACCCCGCGCGGCCCGGTCACGGTCGCGGCCACGCTCTGCGCCGAGGAACCGGGGGACCCGTACGTCGTGGTGCACGGCACCGGCGGCCGGATCACCCACTGGTACAAGCAGGACCGGGTGCTGGTGCAGCGGGCCGGCCACGGCCCGGAGGAGACCGAGTACGGCAGCACGGACCTGCTGGAGAACCTCGCCGACCACCTCACCACCGGCGCGGCCCTGCTGGTGGAGCCGGACGCGACCGGCGCCTTCATGAAGGTCGTCGAAGCGATTCGTCTGGCCGGCGACCCGGCCGCGCTGCCCGCCGGCGCCTGGCACCGCCTGCCCGAGGACGGCCGCCGGGTCGTGACCGGCATCGACGCCCTGGTCGCGGCCGGCGCCGACACCCTCTCCCTCTACTCCGAACTGGGCGCCCCCTGGGCCCCGCCCGAGGAGATGAGCCGATGAGGGGCGACCGTCGGCCGGGTGCCGCGGACGCCGGGGCCGCCGCCTCCCCGCACTTCCGCGTCACTCCCTGCTGACCCGGACAGAAGAGCCGATCGATGAACGGCAGCATCCGCGGGCGACCAGGGCGACCGGGGCGACCGGGGCGACCAGGGCGACCAGGGCGACCAGGGCGACAAGGGCGGCGAGGGCTCCGGGAGGGCACGATCACCTTCTGGGACGACAACGGCGGTGTCCGCACCGACAATCCGCCGGCTCGACGGTCCCGGAGGTCCTCGCCCGCCAGTACTTCGCACGCCGCCGCCACGTCGAGAGTGTCGAGAGTGACGTCGACTTCGTCTTCGGGCGGCCCACGGCCGGGTACGAGGGCTGCCACCTCCGCACCCTGAACCGGACCGACCTGACGGGCGCCGCGTAGGGGTTCGTCCTCGCCCCGTCGGCGGCCGTCGCCCACCCGCACGGCTTCCCGGTGAGCCGGAGCCGCATCAGCAGCGAGGCCCCGGACGCCGCCCACGCCTTCTCCTTGGCCGCCGTCGGCTCCGGGACGACCGCGGGGATGCCCCGGCGGGCCGGTCGGCCGACCCGCCGAGGAAGCACGCGCTAGAGGCCGGCCCCGGCTCCGGCACGGATCCGGGGGCGGACGGTCATCCGCAGGGTGTGCGGCCTGACGGTGAGCCGGGCCACCTGGCGGATGACCTGGCCCTCGGAGAGTTCCAGCCGTACCGAACGCAGCATCGTCGCGAGCGCCGTGACCATCTCGGTGAGGGCGAGACGGTCCCCCATGCACTTGTGCTTGCCGTCCCCGAAGGGCAGGAACGCGCCCGGCGGAAGCTCCTGCGCGGGGTCCGCCCACCGGTCCGGGGAGAAGGCCTGCGGGTCGGGGAAGCGCTCGGGGTCGCGGTGCAGGGCGTGCTGGCAGTAGGCCAGTTCGGTGCCGGCGGGCAGGGTCCAGTCGCCGAGCCGGGTCTCCTCGGTGGTGCGGCGGGTGACCAGCCAGCCGGGGTGGTGCAGCCGCAGGGACTCGGTGATCACCCGGTTCAGGTACGGCAGCCGGGGCACGTCGTCGAAGGCGACCGGCCGTTCGCCGAGGACCTCGTCCAGCTCGGCCAGGATCCGGGCCTCGACATCGGGGTTGCGGGCGAGTTCGTAGAGGGTCCAGGACAGTACCGACGCCGTGGTCTCGGTGCCCGCGACGGCCAGGGTGAGGATCTCGGAGCAGATCTGATGCCCGGTCAGCGGCTCGCCGGTCTCCTCGTCGACGGCGCGCAGCAGCATGGACAGCATGTCCCCGGTGTCGTGCCCGGAGGCCTGCAGATCGTCGACGGCCGTGGTGATGGTGGCGCGTACGCCGTCCCGGGCCCGGTCGAAGCGGCGGTTGAAGGGCAGCGGCAGGCGTTCGGCCCAGTCGGGCACCATGATGCGGACACCCACGTCGTTCAGCACCACCGACAGGTCGCTGCGCAGCCGGCGGAAGACGGCGTCGTCGAGGCTGCCGGCGAACACGGTCTTGGCCAGCATGTCGAGGCTGAGCCCGACCATCGCCTCGCGTACGTCGAGGGTCCGCCCGGGCTCCCAGCGGGCGACCGTGGCCGTCACCTCGCCGCGCATGATGTCGACGTACCGGCTGATCTCGGTGTGGGCGAACGCCGGTTGCAGCTGGCGGCGCTTGCGTACGTGGTTCCGGCCGACGGCGGTGACGACACTGTCGCCCAGCAGCTGGCCCAGCTTGTCGTAGAGCCGGCCCTTGTCGAGGGTGGGCCCCAGGGCCTTGAGCATCTGGTGGATCAGGGCCGGGTCCTGGACCACGATGGTGCGCGTCCCGGGTTGCAGGACGATCTCCACGAGCGGCTCCCGTGTCTCGCGCAGCGAGTCGATGAAGCCGAGGTTGTCGCGCATCTTCAACGCGTGGCCGATGAACGGAAACGATCCTGCGGCGCGGGGTATGGGGGGAGGCGCGGTGGACGTCACGGGTCATCCCTTCGCGGCAATCATGGGCGCCTCTATGACTTCCCTGAGCTTTCCGCGGCGCAATCCTGTCATGCGCGTGTCCTGTGCCACGGGGTACAGGCGGGTGGGGAGGGCGGGGGAGCCCCGCGGCGGAGTCCGTACGACCGACCAGTCGTACGGCCCGTGGTGAGTATCAATCAGATAACAGGCGTGCCGAATTTCGTGTGATGCGCGTAGACATTGCGTGAGCTGGTGCAACACCTTCCCACCCAGACGCGGAGATTACATGCGGAAACCACTCAGAGCAGTCGCTGTCACCGCTGCCTGTGCGCTCGCCGGCGGTGCCCTCTACGGCGCCGGTGCTGCCACGGCCGGCCAGTCGACCGCGAACTCCACCCACGAGCCGTACAACATCGGGCTCCTGGTGAAGGACATCGACACCTACTACGGCACCGCCGCCGACGCCAACGGCGTCTACCAGGCCTCGCCGACCAGCCCGTACGCCAAGGACCTGGCGCGCATCGACGCGGACGCCGAGCGCTACATCGACCGGGCCGCGCGCAAGGCGCACCGCAAGGGCGAGAAGCCCGCGGTCGTCTTCGACATCGACGACACGCTGCTGCTCAGCCTGGACTACGAGAAGCGCTACAACTACACGTACAACAGCGCCACCTGGGCGGCCTACGTCAACAAGGCCGACCGCCCGGGTGTCTTCGGCAGCGCCGAGCTCGTGCAGTACGCGGCGAAGGCGGGCGTGGAGGTCTTCTACAACTCCGGCCTCAGCGAGGCGCAGCGCACCGCCGCGGTCGAGAACCTGAAGAAGATCGGTGCCGACGTCAACCTCGACAGCGCGCACATGTTCCTCAAGGACGCGGCCAACCCGCCGTCCTACCTGAGCGGCTGCGCCACCGCGGGCAGCTGGACCTGCACGACCGTGCAGTACAAGTCCGGCACCCGCAAGCACATCGAGACGGACCTCGGGTACGACATCGTCGCCAACTTCGGCGACCAGTACTCGGACCTGGACGGCGGCCACGCGGACCGCACGTACAAGCTGCCGAACCCGACGTACTTCGTGTCGTAGTCGAGGAAGACGGCAACCCTTTCCGGCCGCCGCGGCGACTGGGGGACAGAAACGGGCCGGGGCGGCCCCTCCGGCCCGTTTCGCTCCCAGGTCGGACACGTCCCGCACGTCACCCACGTCGAGGACGCGTCGCCGCGGGTGCGGGCGGCGTCCGTCTCGGCCTGTCGAGCGGCGGTGCCCAGGCCGCCACCCACCGCCACCCTCAAGTCGACGGTGAGCGGCGCCGCTTCGAACCGCGTCCCGCTCAAGGCCCGCAGCGGCGAGAAGGTGAAGGCCGACGGCTCCGAGCGTCCCGCAGGGCAGTGGCCCGCCGGGATCTGCGGCAGCTGCTGATTCCGTAACACAGGGAAAACCTGAAACAGGTTCGACGCGGGAACAATCCAGCCAGCATCCGCACACGCACGCTCTGGGGACGAGGAGTTCGACCATGTCCGAGACGCAGAAGGCGGCCCCGCCGCAGGGGGCCGCGCCGCCTGCCGGGAACGGCGTCGACCGGTTCTTCAGGATCTCCGAACGAGGATCCACCTTCGGCCGGGAGATACGTGGCGGCTTCGCCACGTTCTTCACCATGGCCTACATCCTTGTCCTGAACCCCATCATCCTCGGCAGCGCCAAGGACAAGTTCGGCCACACCCTCGACACCGGCCAACTCGTCACCGCCACCGCGCTGGTGGCCTGTGTGATGACGGTCATCATGGGCGTCGGCGGCAACCTGCCCCTCGCCATCGCGGCCGGACTCGGCCTCAACGCCGTCGTGGCCTTCCAGCTGGCGCCGCTGATGAGCTGGTCCGACGCGATGGGCCTGGTCGTCCTCGAAGGCCTGCTGATCTGTGTGCTCGTCCTGACCGGCCTGCGCGAGGCCATCATGAACGCCATCCCGCAGCAGCTGAAGCAGGCGATCGGCGTCGGCATCGGCCTGTTCATCGCGTTCATCGGCTTCGTCGACGCGGGCTTCGTCAGCCGGATCCCGGACGCCGCGGACACCACCGTGCCGGTGCAGCTCGGTGCCGTCGGACGGCTCACCGGCTGGCCCGTGCTCGTCTTCTGCGTCGGCGTGCTCCTGACCATCGCGCTGGTCGCGCGGAAGGTGAAGGGGGCGATCCTGATCAGCATCGTCACGATGACCGTGGTGGCGATCGTCATCAACTCCGCCGCGGACATCAAGAGCTGGGGCCTGACCACGCCGAAGATCCCCGACAAGGTCGTGGGCACGCCCGACTTCGGGCTCATCGGTCACTTCAGCCTGTTCGGCGGCTTCGGCAAGGCCGGCGTGCTCACCGCCGTGCTGCTCGTCTTCACCCTGATCCTGTCCGACTTCTTCGACGCCATGGGCACGATCGTCGGCATCAGCGCGGAGGCCGGGCTGCTCGACGAGCAGGGGCAGGTGCCGGGCATCGGGCGGGTGCTCTTCATCGACGGCGCGGCGGCGGTGGCCGGCGGCCTCGGCTCGGCCTCCTCCAACACGGCGTACATCGAGTCGGCGGCGGGGGTGGGCGAGGGGGCCCGCACCGGGTTCGCCAACCTGATCACCGGCGGACTGTTCGGTCTCGCCCTCTTCCTCACGCCGCTGCTGACCATCGTCCCGCTGCAGGCGGCGGCGCCCGCGCTGATCGCCGTGGGCTTCCTGATGATGACCCATGTCAAGCACATCGACTGGGACCGGTACGAGATCGCGATCCCGGCGTTCCTGACGATCGCCGCGATGCCGTTCACCTACTCCATCACCGACGGCATCGGAGCGGGCTTCCTGGCGTACGTCGTGATCAAGGCGGTGCTGGGGAAGGCGAAGGAGGTCAACTGGCTGTTGTGGGCCGTGTCCGCGCTGTTCCTGGTGTACTTCGCGATCGATCCGGTGGAGCAGGTGCTGGGGGTGAAGTAGGGGGTGGGGCGCGGGGGTGCGCTGTCGGCCGCGGGTGATCGTGGCTGGTCGCGCAGTTCCCGCGCCCCCTGCGGGGCGCTTATGTGAGCGCCGCCTCCATCATCGCCTTCGCCACCGGCGCCGCCAGCCCGTTGCCGCTGACCTCCGACCGGGCCGCGTCCGACTGCTCGACCAGGACCGCCACCGCGACCTCCTTGCCGGTGCTGTCGGACTTGCCGTACGACGTGAACCAGGCGTACGGCGTCTTGCTGTTGTTCTCGCCGTGCTGGGCCGTGCCCGTCTTGCCGCCCACCGTCACCCCGTCGATGAGCGCGTTCGTGCCCGTGCCCTCCTTGACGACCGTCTCCATCGCGGACCGCAGCTGCCGCGCGGTCGAGGAGCTGACGATCTCCTTGCTGTCCGCCTCGTCGTCGTAGTTCTTCAGCACGTCGCCGCCGCTGTCGGTGATCTGCGAGACCATGTGCGGGGAGACCAGCTTGCCGCCGTTGGCTATCGCGGCCGACACCATGGCCATCTGGAGCGGGGTCGCCGTGACGTCGAACTGACCGATGCCGGAGAGGCCGGTCTGGGCCTGGTCCATGTGCGACGGGTAGACGCTGGCGTAGGCGCGCACCGGGATGTCCAGCCTGTCGTCGTTGAAGCCGAACTTCTCCGCCATCGCCCTGACCTTGTCCTGGCCCAGGTCGACGGCCATCTTCCCGAAGACGTTGTTGCAGGAGTAGCGCAGGGCCGTGCGGATCGAGGCGTTCTCGCAGGGCGCCGAGGCGCTCTCGTTCCGCAGGGGGGTCGTCGTGCCCGGCAGGGTGTACGGGATGGGGCTGTCGGTCCTGGCGTCGGCGTTCGCGTAGAGGCCGTCCTCCAGGGCCGCCGCCGCGACCACCAGCTTGAACGTCGAGCCCGGCGGCAGCGGCTGGCGCAGCGCCCGGTTGGTGAGCGGCTTGTCGCTGTCGGCGTTCAACTGCTTCCAGGCCGTGCCAGCGCTGTTGGCGTCGGTGAGCGAGGAGGGGTCGTACGACGGGGTCGACACGACCGCGAGGATCTTGCCGGTCCTCGGGTCGATCGCGACCGCCGCGCCCTTCTTGTTCCCGAGCGCGCTGTACGCGGCCTTCTGCACGGCCGGGTCGATCGTCGTGATCACGTCGCCCGGTTCGGCACGCTTCCCGGTGACCGTGTCCATGACCGTCCTGAGCCTGCTGTCGGTGCCGTTCAGCAGATCCTGGTAGATCCCCTCCAGCTGGGTCGGGGCATAACTCTGCGAGGCGTAGCCCGTCACCGCCGCGTAGAGCTTGCCGTTCGTGTACGTGCGCTTGTACTTGAGGTCGCTGCCGCCCGACGTCCCGGCCGAGCCGGTGATCGACTCACCGGCCACGATGATGTTCCCGAGCGGCTGAGAGTACGTCTCGATGACGTTGCGCCGGTTTCTCGTGTCGTCCGCGAGGGCCTGGCCGTCGTAGAACTGCACCCATGTCGCCCTGACCAGCAGAGCGAGCACGAGCAGCAGCGCGAAGACGGACGCCCGCCTGATCGTCTTGTTCATCCCGCTCAGACAGACGAACGAAGTGGGGGTGCGCGTTCCCGTACGGCCTTGTTCTCATCGTCCGCTCATGCGGGCCGCCGGGCCCCGCCGGGGTCAGAGCCGCCGGGTGGCCAGCGTCAGGCGGTCCCGCGCGTCGAACAGGGCGTCCTTGATCATCTGCTCGTGGCCGGGGGTGAGGCGGGCCACCGGGACCGAGCAGCTGATCGCGTCGCGGGCCGGCGTGCGGTAGGGGATCGCGACGCCGAAGCAGCGCAGGCCCAGCGTGTTCTCCTCGCGGTCGATCGCGAAGCCCTGCTCGCGGATCTGGTGCAGCTCCTCGATGAGCTTCTCGCGGTCGGTGAGGGTGTGCTCGGTCAGCGCCGGCAGGGTCTCCGGCAGCAGCTTGCGGACCTGCTCGTCGGTGTGGGTGGCGAGCAGCGCCTTGCCGAGCGAGGTGGAGTGCGCGGGCAGCCGGCGGCCGACCCGGGTGAAGGGGCGCAGGTAGTGCTGCGACTGGCGGGTGGCCAGGTAGACCACGTTCGTGCCGTCGAGGCGCGCCAGGTGGATGGTCTCCGTGGTGTCGTCGGAGAGCCGGTCCAGGGTCGGCCGGGCCGCCGCGACCACTTCGTCGCCGTCGATGTACGACGTGCCGACCAGCAGCGCCCGCACCCCGATGCCGTAGCGGGTGCCGGTCGCGTCCGTCTCCACCCAGCCCAGCTCCACCAGGGTGCGCAGCAACATGTAGAGGCTGGACTTGGGATATCCGACGGCTTCCTGGACGGCCGCGAGGGAGTGCATACCGGGCCGGCCGGCGAAGTACTCCAGCAACTCCACGGTCCGCACCGCGGACTTGACCTGTGCCCCGCCGCCTGTCTCGCCTGCCGACATCGCCCTTGACCCCTTCGTTGGACGAGAAACCGAGGTTATAGTCTCCAACAGCATATTCACCATCAGAGACAGCGTTCAGTATATCGAACGTTGCTGGTGAACGACCCGGATATGACCTGAATATGATCCGGATACTGCGGCAGAACGCAATCATGGAGGGACCCGCGGTGGCAGCAGCACCAGTCTGGAGCGTCGACCCGCGCACCGGGAAGCAGCGTGAACAGGTTGCGGTGGAGGCCACAGCGGAGGAGGTCGACGCCGTCGTCACGGCCGCGCACGCCGCCCGTGGCTCCCTCGCCGACCGCACCGTCCGTGCGGCCTTCCTGCGCTCGGCCGCCGCCGGGCTCGACGCGGCCAAGGACCGGCTGGTCGAGGCCGCCGACGCGGAGACCGCGCTCGGCCCCGTCCGGCTGACCGGGGAACTGGCCCGTACCGTCTACCAGCTGCGGGCGTTCGCGGACATCGTCGACGAGGGCGCCTTCCTCGACGTCATCATCAACCACCCCGACGCCACCGCCACCCCGCCCGTCCCGGACCTGCGCCGCTACAAGGTCCCGCTGGGCGTCGTCGCCGTCTACTCGGCCTCCAACTTCCCCTTCGCGTTCTCCGTCGCGGGCGGCGACACCGCGAGCGCGCTGGCCGCCGGGAACCCCGTCGTGGTCAAGGCCCACCCCGACCACCCGGCCCTGTCCGAGCTGGTGGCGAAGGTGCTGCGCCGGGCCGCCGCCGAGCACGGCATCCCGGAGGCGGTCGTCGGACTCGTGCACGGCTTCGAGGCCGGCCTCGAGCTGATCCGGCATCCGCTGATCGCCGCCGCGGGCTTCACCGGTTCCGTCCGGGGCGGCCGCGCGCTCTTCGACGCGGCCGCCGCGCGTCCGGTGCCGATCCCCTTCCACGGCGAGCTGGGCTCCCTGAACCCGGTCCTCGTCACGGAGGCTGCGGCCACCGAGCGGGCCGAGGAGATCGGCACCGGGCTCGCCGGGTCGATGACCATGGGCGTCGGGCAGTTCTGCGTGAAGCCGGGGCTGGTGCTGGTGCCGGCCGGCGCCGCCGGTGACGGCCTGGTCAAGTCCCTCACGGACGCGGTCAGCAACACCGACGCGGGCGTCCTGCTCGACCACCGGATGCGGGACAACTTCGTCGCCGGGGTCGCCGAGCGCACCGAACTCCCCGACGTGGAGAGCCCGGTGACGCCGGGGGCCGGCGGCGAGCACACGGTGAGCGCCGGTTTCCTGACGGTGCCGGCGGGCCGGCTCGCCGAGGCCGGGGCGTACGACCTGCTCCTGGAGGAGTGCTTCGGGCCGGTGACCGTGGTGGTCCGCTACGAGGACCGGGGCGAGGCGACGGCGGTGCTGTCCCGGCTGCCGGGGAACCTCACGGCGACGGTGCACGTCTCCGCCGAGGAGGCCGCGGGGGAGGGGCTCGGGGCGGAGATCCTGGCGGAGCTGACGCCGCTGGCGGGCCGCGTGCTGGTGAACGGGTGGCCGACGGGGGTCGCCGTGGCCCCGGCCCAGCACCATGGCGGCCCCTACCCGGCCACCACCTCCACGTCGACTTCCGTGGGCGGTACGGCCATCGAGCGGTGGCTGCGGCCGGTGGCCTACCAGGGGGCACCCGCTGCTCTGCTGCCGGCGGAGTTGAAGGACGAGAATCCGCTCGGGCTTCCCCGGCGGTTCAACGGAGTGCTCGAGCGGTAGCGCTGTGGGGGCGTGGGGAGTGTCGGCGGGCGGTCGCTCGCGCAGTTCCTCCCCCAGCCTTCGGCCGGGGGCACCCCCAGCGCCCCCTTCGGGACGCGCTGACCTGGCGCGCGCATCGAGAAGTTCTGCTGACACAATCCGACCATGGACGTCGAACTTCCCGAACTTCCTTTCCCGCTCCGCACTTACGGGCCCGACGGGCACTGGTTCCAGGAGGACGGGGTGCTCACCGGGTGGGCCGGGGCCCGGCAGGATCGGTTCGTGTCGCCGACCGGGGAGGCGCTGGACCCCGCCACGGACGCGCCCCGGCTGCTGGGGGCGCCCGAAGGGGACTTCCAGCTGATCGCCCGGGTCACCGTCGGGTTCGGTGCCGCCTTCGACGCCGGTGTGCTGTACGTGCACGTCGGCGACCGGGCCTGGGCCAAGCTCTGCCTGGAGAACTCCCCGGACGTGCCCACCGTCTGCACGGTGGTCACCCGGGGGCACTCCGACGACGCCAACGCCTTCACGGTGGAGGGCAGTTCGGTCTGGCTGCGGATCAGCCGGACCGGCCGGGCCTTCGCCTTCCACGCCTCCAGGGACGGCAAGAAGTGGGTCTTCGTCCGGCTCTTCACCCTCGGCGGTGAGAAGGAGACGGCGGGCGCGCTGGTCGGCTTCATGACCCAGTCGCCGATGGGGGAGGGGTGCGTGGTGACCTACGACCACATCGAGTTCAGACCCGACTGGCCGGCCGACCTGCGCGACGGAAGCTGAGCACGAAGCTCACCGCGAACAGGGCCGCGGCCAGTGCCAGGCTCGCCCGCATCCCGGCCACGAAGCCGCCGCCGACCAGGGCGCCGAACACCGCGATCCCGAGCCCGCCGGCCACCTGCCGTGCCGCGTTGAGCACCCCGGCCGCCAGACCGGCTCGCTCGGCAGGTACGGCGTCCATCATCACGACGGTCAGCGGCGGCACGGTCAGCGCGCAGCCGACGGCCATCGGGACGAGCAGGACGGCCACCCAGGCCGCGGGCGTGCCGGAACCGACGGCGAGCAGACCCAGCAGGCCGGCCGCGGCCAGTGCCTGGCCGATCAGCATCGGCAGCCGTGGCCCGTGGCGGGCGGCCAGCTTTCCGGACACCACGTTGGTCAGGCCGATCAGCCCGGACATCGGCAGGAACAGCAGCCCGGTGTACAACGCCGAACGGCCCTGGACCTGCTGGAAGAAGAGAGAGAAGACGAACACCACGCCGTAGAAGGCCACGCTGCACGCAGCCCCGGTCGTCACGGCCACCCGCACCGCCCGGTCCCGGAACAGCGCCGGCGGAACGACCGGATGCGCCTGCCGGCGCTCGACGCGGACGAACAGGACGGCGCCGGCCAGCGCCACGGCGAAGGCCGCGAGTCCCGTCGTACCGCCCTCGATGACCGCGAAGGTGAGGGCGGTCAGCGTGACGACCGCGGTGAGCTGCCCGGGCAGGTCCAGCGGGGCGGGGCGGCGCTCCGAGCGCGGTGCGCGCACCAGCAGGAGCAGTGCGGCCGCCCCGAGCGGCAGGTTGATGAAGAAGATCCCGCGCCAGTCCCAGGCCGCGGTCAGCGCGCCGCCCGCCACCGGCCCCAGCGCCAGCGCGACCGAGCCGCCGGCTCCCCACAGCGCCACCGCCCGCGTACGCCTGCCGGGATCGGCGTACGCGTGCCGCACCAGGGAGAGGGAGGCGGGCAGGACGACGGCCGCCGCGGCGCCCTGCGCCACGCGCGCGCCGATCAGCACCGGGAGGGTCGGCGCCAGACCGCAGGCAGCCGAGGCGAGGGTGAAGACGGCGATGCCGAGGCCGTACGCCCGGCTCGCCCCGGCCCGGTCCGCGAAGGCGCCGGTGGAGAGCATCAGCGCGGCGAAGGCCAGCGTGTAGGCGTCCACCGTCCACTGGAGCCCGGACAGGCCGCCGCCGAGCGCCGAGCCGATCGCGGGCAGGGCCACGTTCACCACCGACGCGTCGAGGGTGATGAGCGCGAAGCCCAGCAGGGCGGCGGCCAGGGTGAGGGCGGGAGCGCGGCTCCGCCCCTCCTCCCCCTTCTCCGCATGGATCTCTTGGCCGTCGATCCTGACGGACCGTGGGGTCTGGTCGGTTGGCATGACTCCATGCTGCTGATCGGCCGCCGCGTACAGTAGTGGCCCGAACGCCATGCATCCGGAGGTTCTGGCCATGCTGCGAGTCGCGGTCGTCGCGTCCCCGCCCGTGTCGATGTTCAACCTCGCCATTCCGGAAATGCTGTTCGACAAGGCGACGGTCGACGGGCGGCCCGGGTACGAAGTGGTGATCTGCGCGCCCGACCCCGGCCCGGTCCCCACGACGGGAGGACTCGACCTGTACGTCCCGTGCGGCCTGGAGGCGCTGCGGGAGGCGGACACGGTGATCGTGGCCGGTACCGGCAAGCTCCACTCGCCGGATCCCCGGGTGCTGACGGCACTGCGCGAGGCGGCCGGCGCCGGCGTGCGGATCGCCTCCCTCTGCACCGGCGCCTTCTCGCTCGCCGAGGCCGGACTGCTCAAGGGCCGCAGGGCGACCACCTATTGGACGCACGCCGGCGAACTGCGCCGCCGGCACCCCGACGTCGAGGTCCAGGGCGACGTCCTCTACGCCCAGGACGGCCCGTTCCTCACCTCTTCCGGCTACGCGGCCGGCATCGACCTGTGCCTGCACCTGATCCGCACCGACTACGGCGCCGCCGTCGCCAACGAGGTCGCCCGCCTCGCCCTGGTCGCGCCGGTACGGCCGGGCGGGCAGACCCAGTTCACCCACACCCCGCTGCCGCCCGAGCGCGGCACCGCCTGCTCCGACACCCGCGGCTGGGCCATGCGCAACCTCGACAAGCCGCTCACCCTCGCCGACCTGGCCCGGCACGCCGGGGTCTCGGTGCGCACCCTCACCCGCCGTTTCCACGCGGAGAGCGGGGTCAGTCCGCTGCAGTGGCTGCTGCACCAGCGCGTCGAGCGGGCCAGGGAGCTGCTGGAGACCACCACGCTGCCGATGGACCGGGTGGCCGCCGCCTGCGGCCTGGGCACCGCCGACTCCCTCCGTGCCCACGTGGTGCGCCGCACCGGGCTGACCCCGAGCGCCTACCGCGCCCAGTTCAGCCGGGTCGGAACCGGCGCGGGCGGGGCCACGTCCTCCGTTGCGTGATCAGTGACCGTGTGAAGGGGCTGCGGGTGATCCGTACCGCCCTGTCCGCCGAGGCGGAGACCATCGCCGCGCTGCACCACCGGGCCCGGTCGATGTACTACCCGGACGGCCTGCCCGATGACGGCGTCGACTGGACGGCCGCCTGGCGCGGTGCCGTCGAGCGGCCGGACGGGCAGGTGCTGTGCGTGGTGGAAGCGGGGGCGGTCATCGGGGTCGCCTCGTTCCGCACCCCGGAGGGCGCCGGTGCCGAAACGGTCGAGCTGTTCCAGTTCCATGTAGACCCCGGGCACTGGCGGGCCGGGGCGGGCACCGCCCTGCACGCCGCCTGCCTGGAGCAGTGGCGGGCCGAGGGCAGACGGACCGCCGTGCTGGACGTGCACGTGGACAACCGGCGGGCTCAGGCCTTCTACGCCCGCCAGGGCTGGGTGCCGGACTCCGAGCACCCGCCGGCCGAGGGGGACCACCACCTCTACCTGCGGTACGCGGTGAGCGGGGAACGAGGGGAATGACGGAGGCTGTTTGAAGGTTCAGGCAGTTGGAAGACCTTCTGCCGATACCTGGAGAGCCGAGAACATGCGGGTCGAGATCTGGTCCGATATCGCTTGCCCCTGGTGCTATGTCGGAAAGGCGCGCTTCGAGAAGGCGCTCGCCGCCTTCCCGCACCGCGACGAGGTCGAGGTCGTGCACCGCTCCTTCGAGCTGGACCCCGGCCGCGCCAAGGACGACGTCCAGCCGGTGCTGGCCATGCTCAGCAAGAAGTACGGCATGAGCGAGGCCCAGGCCCAGGCGGGCGAGGAGAACCTGGGCGCGCAGGCCGCGTCCGAGGGCCTCGCGTACCTGACCCGGGGCCGCGACCACGGCAACACCTTCGACCTGCACCGGCTGCTGCACTTCGCCAAGGACGAGGGGCGTCAGGACGAGCTGATCCAGATCCTCTACCGGGCGAACTTCGCCGAGGAGCGGTCCCTCTTCACCGAGGGCGAGGACCGGCTCGTGGAGCTGGCCGTGGAGGCCGGACTGGACGCGGCGGCCGTGCGCGCGGTGCTCGCCGACCCGTCCCGCTACGCCGACGAGGTGCGCGCCGACGAGCGCGAGGCCGCGGAGCTCGGCGCCAACGGGGTGCCGTTCTTCGTCCTCGACCGGAAGTACGGGGTCTCGGGGGCCCAGCCCGCCGAGGTGTTCACGCAGGCGCTCACCCAGGCCTGGGGCGCGCGCTCCCCCCTGAAGCTGATCGACCAGGGCGGCGCGGAGGCCTGCGGGCCGGACGGGTGCGCGGTCCCGCAGCACTGAGAAGGGCCAGGTCAGGGCTGTCGTATAAGCGTCGCTTAGCGTATCCACGTAGAAATCCGCAATGGACGGGGGGTTCCCCGGGCCGCAGAGTGGACGCATGGAGACCACGGAGTCGTTCGAGAGCCTCGTCCGCGCCGAGTTCGCGCCGAAGACCGTCTACCTCAACAGCGCGAGCAACAGCCTGCTGCCCGCCCGTACCGTGGCCGCCCTGCACGAGGCGGCGCTGCTGCGGGCCGAGGGCCGGCCGCTGACCCCGCTGTACGAGGACGTGGAGGCGTGCCGGGCCGCCTACGCCCGGCTCGCCGGCGTCCCGGTGACCCGGGTCGCGGCGGGCGCCTCGGTCGCCGCGCACTCCGGCGTGATCGCCGCCTCGCTGCCGGCCGGCGCCGAAGTCCTCACCGCCGAGGACGACTTCACCTCCGTACTGAACCCGTTCCACGTCCGCGGCGACCTGAAGGTCCGTGCGGTGCCGCTGGAGCGCATCGCGGACTCCGTCCGCCCGGACACCGCCCTCGTGGCGGTCAGCGCGGTCCAGTCGGCGGACGGCCGGCTCGCCGACCTGCCCGCGCTCCGCGAGGCCGCCCGTGCGCACGGGGCCCGCACCTACGTGGACTTCTCCCAGGCGGCCGGCTGGCTGCCGATGGACGCCGACGGGTACGACTTCACCGCGTCCGTCTCCTTCAAGTGGCTGCTCGGCCCGCACGGCGTGGCCTTCCTCGTGCTCCCCGAGGACTTCGGCGGCCTGACCCCGCTGCTCGCGGGCTGGGTCGCGGGCGAGGAGCCGTGGCAGAGCTGCTACGGCCCGGTCGCCGAACTCGCCCACTCCGCCCGCCGGTTCGACCTCACCCATGCCCTGTTCACGTTCGCCGGCCTGCGCCGCTCGCTCGACCTGATCGAGGAACTCGGCATGGCCGCCGTGCACGCCCACGACGTGGGCCTCGCCGACCGGTTCCGTGCCGGGCTCGCGGTCCTCGGGCACGAGCCGGTGCCCGCGCCCGGCTCGGCGATCGTCTCGGTCCCCGGGCTCGGCGGCCGGCAGCCCGCACTGAGCCGGGCCGGCATCGAGGTCTCCGACCGCGCGGGTAACCTGCGCGCCGCCTTCCACCTCTTCAACACGACCGACGACGTGGACCGCCTGCTCGACGCCCTCGCGGGCTGACCCGGGCGGCTCGGGCCGGTCAGGTCCGCGCCGCGTTCCCCGGGCGCAGGAGCGCTGCCCGGACTACCCCGCGCCGTGACACGGCTCAGGGGCCGCCACGTCGGACGTGACGGCCCCTGAAGGGGAGAGGCGGACGCTCAGCGGACCGGCGTGAAGTCCCGCGCCCCGATGAACTCGGGCCGGCGCACCGGCGCGGCGAACGGCTCCACCGCCGTGTTCTCCACGCTGTTGAACACGATGAAGACGTTGCTGCGCGGGAACGGCGTGATGTTGTCGCCCGAGCCGTGCATGCAGTTGCAGTCGAACCAGGTCGCCGACCCGGCCCGGCCGGTGAACAGCTTGATGCCGTGCCGCGAGGCCAGTTCCGTCAGCGCCTCGTCCGACGGGGTGCCCGCGTCCTGCATCTGCAGCGACTTCTTGTAGTTGTCCTCCGGGGTGGCACCGGCGCAGCCCAGGAACGTCCGGTGCGAGCCCGGCATGATCATCAGGCCGCCGTTGGTGTCGTGGTTCTCGGTCAGGGCGATCGAGACGGACACCGTGCGCATGTTCGGCAGGCCGTCCTCGGCGTGCCAGGTCTCGAAGTCCGAGTGCCAGTAGAAGCCGCTGGCGCCGAACCCCGGCTTGACGTTGATCCGGGACTGGTGGACGTACACGTCCGAGCCGAGGATCTGCCGGGCCCGGCCGACCACCCGCTCGTCGCGCACCAGGTTCGCGAACACCTCGCTGATCCGGTGCACCTCGAAGACGGACCGGATCTCCTTCGACTTCGGCTCCACGACGGAGCGTTCGTCGGCCCGGATCGCCGGGTCGGTGATCAGCCGCTCCAGCTCCCGCTGGTACATGGCGACCTCGTCGTCCCCGATGAGCTGGTCGACGGTGAGGAAGCCGTCCCGCTCGAACGCCTTCAGCCGGTCGGTGGGGATCGGCCCGGCGGCGCCGGGCGCCGACCAGACGACCGGGTCCTTGCGGGGGACGGCGACCTCGACGGGGCCCCGGCTCGGGTACAGGTCGGTGACGGTGGTCATGGTCAGCCCTCCTCCGTCAGCAGGGGATAGACGCCGTTCTCGTCGTGGTCCTCCCGGCCGGTGACCGGCGGGTTGAACACGCAGACGCAGCGGAAGTCCGCCTTGACGCGCAGCGAGTGCCGCTCGTGCCCGTCGAGGAGGTACATGGTCCCGGGGGTGATCGTGTACGACGTCCCGGTCTCGTGGTCGGTCAGCTCGGCCTCGCCCTCGACGCAGACGACGGCCTCGATGTGGTTGGCGTACCACATCGTCGTCTCGGTGCCCGCGTAGAGGATCGTCTCGTGCAGCGAGAAGCCGACCCGCTCCTTCGCGAGGACGATGCGTTTGCTCTCCCAGGTCCCGGACGCGGACTTCACATGCCGGTCGGTGCCTTCGATCTCCTTGAACGAACGGACGATCACGGTGGTGTACAACCTCCTTGGTTCTGATCCGGTCAGACGGTCTCGCGGACGGCGCGGGCGAGGATGCTCAGCCCCTCGTCCAGTTCGTCCGGGGTGACGGTCAGGGCGGGCAGCAGCTTGACGACCTCGCTCTCCGGCCCAGACGTCTCGATGAGCAGCCCGAGTTCGAAGGCGCGCCGGGCGATCCGCCCGGCCCGCTCCTTGTCGTGGAACTCCAGGCCCCACACCAGGCCCCGCCCCCGGTACTCGCGCACGTCCGCCAGGTTCTCCTCGACGATCGTGATGAGCCCCTGCTCGACCTGCTCGCCCTTGGTCCGGGTCTGCTTCTCCATCGCCGGGCCGTCGGTCCAGTAGCTCTCCAGGGCGGCGGCCGCGGTGACGAACGCGGGGTTGTTGCCGCGGAAGGTGCCGTTGTGCTCGCCCGGCTCCCACACGTCCAGCTCGGGCCGGAACAGGCACAGCGACATCGGCAGCCCGTAGCCGCTGATGGACTTGGACACGGTGACGATGTCCGGGACGATCCCCGACTCCTCGAAGGAGAAGAAGGCGCCGGTGCGTCCGCAGCCCATCTGGATGTCGTCCACGATCAGCAGCATGTCCTGCCGCTCGCAGAGCTCCTTCAGGGCACGCAGCCACTCGGGCCGGGCGACGTTGATGCCGCCCTCGCCCTGCACGGTCTCCACGATCACCGCGGCCGGCTTGTTGAGCCCGGACCCCTGGTCCTCGAGCAGCCGCTCGAACCACAGGAAGTCCGGGACGGTCCCCTCGAAGTAGTTGTCGAAGGGCATCGGTGTGCCGTGCACCAGCGGGATCCCGGCCCCGGCCCGCTTGAAAGCGTTGCCGGTGACGGCGAGCGAGCCGAGGGACATCCCGTGGAAGGCGTTGGTGAACGACACGATCGCCTCGCGCCCCTTCACCTTCCGGGCGAGCTTGAGCGCCGACTCGACGGCGTTCGTCCCCGTCGGCCCCGGGAACATGACCTTGTACGGCAGCTCGCGCGGCCGCAGCACCAGGTCCTGGAACGTCTGCAGGAACGACCGCTTGGCCGTGGTCGACATGTCGAGGCCGTGGGTGACGCCGTCCCGTTCCAGGTAGTCGAGCAGCGCCCGTTTCAGTACGGGGTTGTTGTGGCCGTAGTTGAGTGATCCGGCGCCGGCGAAGAAGTCGAGGTACTCGTGGCCGTCCTCGTCGTACATGCGGCTGCCCCGGGCCCGGTCGAACACGGTCGGCCAGCCGCGGCAGTAGCTGCGGACCTCGGACTCCAGGGTCTCGAAGACGCTCAGGTCGGGCTGGATGATGGTCACGGCGGGGCTCCTCAGTGCGATGTGGGGGTCAAGGGGCCGATGCGGTACAGGACTTCGGGGTCGTGCGGACCGTCGGGGAACTCACCGGCCTCGAACAGCACCGTGCGTTCGACGACGGCGCCGTGCCGGGCGGCGTACGAGGTGAACAGGCGCTCGGAGGCGGTGTTGCCGGGCGTGATGGTGGTCTCGACGGCGGTGAGCGGCCGGTCGACGGCCACCCGCGCCGTGAGCCCGTCCAGCAGTTGTGCCGCGATGCCGCGCCCGCGCTGCGTGGCGTCCACGGCCACCTGCCAGACGAGCAGCGTGTCCGGCCGGTCCGGCCGGGTGTATCCGGTCACGAACCCGACGGGCTCGCCGTCCGCGCCCCGCGCCACCGCCGAGGTGCCGGCGAAATCCCGGCACCACAGCAGATAGCTGTACGAGGAGTTCAGATCGAGGCTTCCGGAATCCTTGGCGATACGCCAGAGAGCGGCACCGTCGGTCACCAGCGGGCGGTCGACGATCAGGTCTGCTTGTGGGGCAGTCATGCGAATTGAATTTAGCGAGGCAAATGCAAAAATGCACGGCGAGCATCGCCGGTGGCCGAATTTTGGCTGCCTGTATGTCCCAATATGTACCACTACAATTCGGGCGAATAACCCCGCTGTGTGGAGTGTGTCACAGGGTTGAAACCTGGACGAAATTTTCTCCGTTTAGCTACGCAAAAACCGGGCAGAAGAACTCGGGTAAGCCATCCACAGAAAAGGAATTCGAGATTTCCTTGAATTCAGGCGCCGATATCGCCGGGTGTCCGCTCCCGCAACCGTCCGGACTGCTGCCGCCAGGTGGACTCGACCGCCCGCCGGGCGCCCTCCGGGTCCACCGCGAGCCCCCGCTCCGCCAGTCCCGCGCCGATCGCCGCCAGGCTCGACCGGACGGTGCCGGCCGTCGCGTCCACCCCGTAGTGGTTGACCCGGATCATCTCCCCGGCCAGGGCGCCCCCGCCCGCGGCCAGTGGCAGGGTTCCGTCGCCCGCCAGCGCCTCGGCGACCAGCTCCGACGCGACCACGCCCGGCGGCACCCGGAGCGTCGTGGCGACCGGTGCCGCGTCGGACTCCGCGTACACGTACGGCTCCAGGCCGCCGCCGAGGGCCACCGCCCCGGCGCGGGTGGCCAGTGCGGCCGTGCGGTGCCGGGCCATCACGGTCTCCGGGCCGTCCGCCTCGATCCGCTCGACGCACGCCTCCAGGGCGAGCATCTCCAGCTGCGCCGGCGCGTGCGGCAGCGCCTTGCGGCCACCGTCGACCCAGCGCTCCTTCCAGTCCAGCAGGGAGAGGTAGGAGCGGCGCGGGGCGTTCGGGTTCGCCGCCATCCGGGCCCACGCCCGCGCGCTCACCGAAACCGCCGAGACGCCGGCCGGGCCGCCCATCGCCTTCTGCGCCCCGATCACGCACAGGTCCACGCCCCACGCGTCCGGCAGCACCGGCTCGGCCCCGACCGAGGCGACCGCGTCCAGGTAGAAGAGGGCGCCGTGGGCCCGTACCACCTCGCCGATCTCCGCGACCGGGTTGGTGTTGCCGGTCGCCGCCTCCGCGTGCACCAGGGACACGAAGTCGATCTCCGGGTGCTCGGCGAACGCCTCCCGGACCTGCCCGGCCGTCACCGCCGTGTGGAACGGCACCGCGAGGTCGATCACCGTCGCGCCGCAGTCCCGCAGCCAGTTCCCGAACGTCTGCCCGTACGGGCCGGTGATCACGTTCAGCGCGGTCGTCCCCGGTCCGGCCGCGGCCCTGATCGCGCCCTCCAGGGGCAGCAGCGCCTCGCCCTGCATGATCACGACGTCCTGGCGGGTGTCCAGCAGCCGGGCCACCCGGTCCTCGATCGCGGCGAAGCGGGCGGCGGTCAGCGGGGGCAGGTCGAGGAAGGGGTGGGTCACGGCGGGGCTCTCCTCAGTCGCGGCAGGTGGATCAAGACGAGCGTAACCGCCGCCCCTTCACCGCCCCGACCGGCGATTTCTTAGGCCGGGCGATCGGCTGGCCATCGGTTTGGTTTGGGAAAGCCAAACATCTCCTTATAATCGGAACCCGTAGAACCGGAATCCAAAGCTCCCTCACAGACCGACGGGAGCTCACCCACAGACTCACGGGAGGTCTCGTGACCACGCTCCTCGGGCGCCGCCGGGCTCGCGCCCTGGCCGCCGCCACCGCCGCGGCCGGGCTGGCCCTCGTGGCCGGCTGCACGTCGAGCGGCAACGGCTCCAGCGCCTCCAGGACGGCAGCCGGCGGGGTCGAACTCGTCAAGGCCGGGCAGCTCACCACCTGCACCCACCTGCCGTACCCGCCGTTCCAGTCGGAGATCGACGGCAAGGTGCAGGGCTTCGACGTGTCGATGATCGACCTGGTCGCCGAAAACCTCGGCGTGAAGCAGCAGATCCTCGACACGCCCTTCGAGAACTTCAAGACCGGTGCCTTCCTCAACTCGGGCGAGTGCGACCTGGCCGCGGCCGGCATGACCATCACCGCCGAGCGGAAGAAGAACGTCGACTTCTCCGACCCGTACTTCGACGCCACCCAGGCCCTGCTCGTCGGCAAGAACAGCGGCATCACCTCGCTGGCCGACGCCAAGGCCAAGAAGATCAAGCTGGGCGCCCAGGCGCAGACCACCGGCGAGGACTACGTCGGCAAGCAGGGCTTCGATCCGGTCTCCTTCGAGTCCTCCGACGCCGTCCTCAACGGCCTGCGCACCGGCCAGGTCAAGGCCGTCGTCATCGACTACCCGGTGGTCCAGGGCTGGCTGAAGGACAAGGCCAACGCGGACGCCTTCCAGGTCGCCGGGAACATCAACACCGGCGAGCAGTACGGCTTCACGGTGAAGAAGGGCAACACCAAGCTGCTCGCCGCCGTCAACAAGGCGATCACCGACGCCAAGGCCGACGGCACGTACAAGAAGCTGTACGAGAAGTGGATCGGTCCCTACGACGCCTCGGCCGCGTCCCCCGCCGCCTCATGACCGCAGGGACGGACACGGAACTCCAGCCGCGCCGCACGGGCCTGTCCCGGCGGCAGAAGCGCCGGCTCTCGCGCGGGGCGCAGTACGTCGTCTTCGTCGCCGCCGTCGTCGCCTTCGCCGTCGGCGCCGACTGGGGACGGCTGCAGAACCAGTTCGCCCAGTGGGACATCGCCAGACAGATGTTCCCGGACGTCATCACGCTGGCGCTGAAGAACACCGTGCTCTACACCCTGTCCGGCTTCGTCGTCGGGCTGGCCCTCGGCATGGTGATCGCGCTCATGAGGCTGTCGTCGGTCGGGCCCTACCGCTGGCTGGCCGGCATCTACATCGAGATCTTCCGCGGCCTGCCCGCCCTGCTGATCTTCATCTTCATCGGCGTCGCCGTCCCGCTCGCCTTCCCCGGCACCGAGATCGTCGGCGGCACCTACGGCAAGGTCGCCCTCGCGCTCGGCCTGGTCGCCGCCGCCTACATGGCCGAGACGATCCGCGCGGGCATCCAGGCGGTCCCCAAGGGACAACTGGAGGCGGCCCGTTCACTGGGCTTCTCGCCCGCCCGCGCCATGGTCTCGATCGTCATCCCGCAGGCGTTCCGCATCATCCTCCCGCCGCTGACCAACGAACTGGTCCTCCTCTTCAAGGACTCCTCCCTGGTGCTCTTCCTCGGCGTCACCCTGGAGGAGCGCGAACTGTCCAAGTACGGCCGCGACCTGGCCAGTACGACCGCCAACTCCACGCCGATCCTCGTCGCCGGCCTGTGCTACCTGCTGGTCACGATCCCGCTCGGCTTCGTCGTGCGCCGCATGGAGGCGAAGGCCCAGGAGGCCGTCAAGTGAGCCGACCCGAGATCGTGGTGAAGGGCCTGCACAAGTCCTTCGGCGACAACGAGGTGCTGCGCGGCATCGACCTGGAGATCGGCCAGGGCGAGGTGGTCTGCGTCATCGGCCCGTCCGGCTCCGGCAAGTCCACCCTGCTGCGCTGCGTCAACCTCCTGGAAGAGCCCACCCAGGGGCAGGTGTTCGTCGGCGGCACCGAGTTGACGGACCCGGACGTCGACATCGACGCCGTGCGCCGCCGGATCGGCATGGTCTTCCAGCAGTTCAACCTGTTCCCGCACCTCACGGTCACCGAGAACCTCACCCTGCCGCAACGCCGGGTGCTGCGCCGGGACAAGGCGGCGGCGGCACGGGTCGCCGCCGAGAACCTCGCCCGCGTGGGCCTGACCGAGAAGGCGGACGCCTATCCCGCCGCCCTCTCCGGCGGCCAGCAGCAGCGGGTGGCGATCGCCCGCTCGCTCTCCATGGGCCCCGAGGTGATGCTCTTCGACGAGCCGACCTCCGCCCTCGACCCGGAGCTGGTCGGGGACGTCCTGGCGGTGATGCGGATGCTGGCGCGGGAGGGCATGACCATGATGGTGGTCACCCACGAGATGACCTTCGCCCGGGAAGTCGCCGACCGGGTCGTCTTCATGGACGGTGGAGTCGTCGTCGAGGACGGCACGCCGGACCGGGTCATCGGCAACCCCGCCCACGAGCGCACCCGCCACTTCCTCTCCCGTCTCCTCGACCCGGCCATGGCCCAGGTGGAGGAGGAGACCCCGGACTAGTGCCGCGGCACTAGCCGGGAAGGGCCGGCGGCCGGCTGCCGGGCCGCATCGAAGAGGGGGTGCCGGTCGTCCTAGGCTGAGGCCCATGAGCGATCACGCGGTGCTGCACGTGAAGGGCAGGGTCCTCGTGGGCCCCGAGGACGTCCGCGACGAGCTGTGGGTGGTGGACGGCCGGATCTCCTACGACCGGCCCGCCGGCGCCCGTGACGTCCGGACCGTGGCGGGCTGGGCGCTCCCCGGTCTCGTCGACGCCCACTGTCACGTCGGCCTCGGCCCGCACGGCCCCGTCGACGCGGCGACGGCCGAGAAGCAGGCGCTCACCGACCGCGAGGCCGGCACCCTCCTCATCCGGGACGCCGGGTCGCCGTCCGACACCCGCTGGGTCGACGACCGCGACGACCTCCCGAAGATCGTCCGGGCCGGCCGGCACATCGCCCGCACCCGCCGCTACATCAAGAACTTCGCCCACGAGATCGAGCCGGACGACCTGGTCGCGTACGTCGCCCAGGAGGCCCGGCGCGGTGACGGCTGGGTCAAGCTGGTCGGCGACTGGATCGACCGCGACCTCGGTGACCTGGCCCCCAGCTGGCCCCGGGACGCCGTCGAGGCGGCCATCGCCGAGGCCCACCGGCTCGGCGCCCGGGTCACCGCCCACTGCTTCGCCGAGAACTCGCTCCAGGACCTGGTCGAGGCCGGCATCGACTGCATCGAGCACGCCACGGGACTGACCGAGGACCTGATCCCCCTGTTCGCCGCCCGGGGCGTCGCGATCGTCCCGACCCTCGTCAACATCGCCACCTTCCCGGACCTGGCGGCGGGCGGCGAGGCCAAGTTCCCCCGCTGGTCGGCCCACATGCGCCGGCTGTACGAGCACCGCTACGACACCGTCCGGGCCGCCTACGACGCCGGGATCCCGGTGTACGTCGGCACCGACGCCGGCGGCAGCCTGGCCCACGGCCTGGTCGCGGGCGAGGTCGCCGAGCTGGTGACCGCCGGGATCCCGGCCCTGGACGCGCTCGCGGCGACCAGCTGGGCGGCCCGTGCCTGGCTCGGCAGGCCGGGCCTCGAGGAGGGCGCGCCGGCGGACCTGGTGGTGTACGAGAGCGACCCGCGCGCGGACGTACGCGTCCTCGCGTCCCCCCGGAGAGTGGTGCTGAACGGGCAGGTCGTGGAGTAAGGGAACTCCTGTGCCGACCGAGTCGAATGCGTGCACGGAAAGTCCACTATTGAGTGAAGTGACGCAGGATTGCCGCCCGTTCACCCACAGTGCGTAATTCTTGGCGGGTCCCGAGCAAGTTTCCTCTGGGGGTCCCACCACCTTGAACAGCGACACGTTCCGTACGTCCGCACGCCGTCTCGCGACCCTCGCGACGGCCACGGCCCTGGCCGCGGGTCCCGCCGCCCTGGCCGGCACGGGCACCGCACACGCGACCACCGACCACGGTCGCGCGAGCGCGGTCGTCCTGCGCACCGGGCTCGACGTCTCCCTCCTCGACAAGACCGTGAACGTCCCGCTCGCGGTCTCCCTGAACGCCGTCCAGGCACCGCAGAGCGCCGACCGGACGGCGCTGACCGCCACACTCGACGGAGTCGACGGCGGCAAGCCGTTCAACGTCCTCGGCGCGGACGCCGCCGCGGCGAAGGCGACCGTCACCGCCGACCGCGCCGAGGCCTCCGTGCACCTCGCCCACGCCCGGCTGCACCTGCCGGGCCTGCCCCTGCTGTCCCTCGTCGAACTCGACACGGTCACGTCCAAGGCCACCTGCGAGACCGGCAGACGGCCGGAGGCCGACGCCGACGTGCTCGGGGCCGTCACCGTGCTCGGCAAGCGCGTGACACTGAGCGCGGGCGGCCCCACCGACGTCAAGGTCCCCGGTGTCGGCGAGGTCCGCCTCGACCTGTCCAGGCGCGAGACGACCTCGACCACGGCGGCGGCAGTCGCCCTCGAACTCAAGGTCTCCATCAACCCGCTGAAGCTCAACGTGGCCGAGGTGGAGGGAACCCTGACCCTGGCGAAGGCGACCTGCGAGACGCCACCCGCCCCCGCGGCGGCCCCGGCCGACCCCGCCGATCCGGCCGACCCGGTCTCCGACGTGAAGGTCCAGGGCGCCCCGGAGAAGCCGGCGAAGCTGGCCGAGACGGGCGGCAGTTCGGTGACGCCGTACGTGCTGGGAGGAGCGCTGGCGCTGATTCTGGTGGGCGCAGGAGCGGTGACCGTGGTCCGACGCCGACGCTGACGCCCTGCTTTCGAGGGGCGCGGGGGAACTGCGCGACCGGCCACGGCCACCCGCGGTCGTACGACGGCCCGCAGTTCCCCCGCTCACACCCGTGTCAACGTCAGCGCCTGGTCCAGCGCCTGCAGGAACCGGTTCACCGTCACCCGGTCCCGCACCGCGATCCGCACCCACTCCTCGTCGAGCCCGGGAAACGTGTCCCCCCGCCGCACGGCGTACCCCAGCACCCGCAGCTGCCGCCGCACGGCCGCCGCCCCCGCCATCCGGACGAGCACGAACGGCCCCTCGGCGGGTCCCGCCACCCGCACCCCCTCCGGCGTGAACTCCTCGAGACCCGCCACCAGATGCGCCCGGTCCGCGGCGACCCGGTGCGCCGCGTGCGCCGCCTCCGCCAGCGCGCGCGGCGCCACACACGCCTCGGCCGCGGCCAGCGCCGGCGTGGACACCGGCCACAACGGCTGCGCCCGCTCCAGCTCGGCGACGACCTCAGGCGCGGCCAGCACGTACCCGATCCGCAGCCCGGCCAGTCCCCACGTCTTCGTCAGGCTCCGCAGCACCACCAGACCCGGTACGTCGGTCCGCCCGGCCAGCGCCTCCCGCTCGCCCGGCACCGCGTCCATGAACGCCTCGTCGACCACCAGCGTCCGCCCCGGACGCGCGAGCCCGGCGACCGCCCCGGCCGGATGCAGCACCGACGTCGGGTTGGTGGGATTGCCGATCACCACCAGGTCGGCGTCCTCCGGGACGGCCGCCGGATCCAGCCGGAACCCGTCCGCCTCCCGCAGCACCACCCGGTCCACGGTGTGCCCGGCGTCCCGCAGCGCCGCCTCCGGCTCGGTGAACTGCGGGTGCACCACCACCGGCCGGCGCACCTTCAGCGCCCGCGCCAGCAGCACGAACGCCTCCGCGGCGCCCGCCGTCAGCAGCACCCGCTCCACCGGCAGCCCGTGCCGCGCCGCGACCGCCGCCCGCGCCGCCCGCCCGTCCGGGTAGGCGGCGAGCCCGACGAGCGACTCCGCGATCCGCTCCCGCAGCCAGACCGGGGGAGTGCCGGTCCGCACGTTGACCGCGAGGTCGACGAGGGCCGGACCGCCGTCCCGGACCTCGGCGTCGCCGTGGTGCCGCAGATCGTGCCCGCCTCCGGAGCCTCTGTCGCCTCCGCCGCCGGCGGCGTCCTCAGTGTGCATGCGCGTGCCCGCCATGATGAGGGTGTCCGTGTCCGTGTCCGTGGTCGTGGCCGTCGTCGTCCGGGTGGAAGTGCGGCTGCTGCGGCAGCCCGACCTTGTCCTCGAAGCCGGGCAGCGCGATCCGGTACACGCACGAGTCGCAGTTCATCCGCAGATCACCCTCGACCGCCTCCCGGTACCGCTCCATCACCAGGTCCAGCAGCTCCGGCTCGGGCCCGACGACGTCCGCCGAACGCACCTCGATCTCCGGGTGCGCGGCCGCCCAGCCCTCGGTCTGCTGCCGCACCCGGTCCGGCAGGATCCCGGTGAAGAGAAAGTACGGCAGGACGACGATCCGGCGCGCCCCCAGTTTCAGACACCGGTCGAGACCGCTCGGCACGTCCGGCGCCGCCAGCGACACGAACGCCGTCTCCACCCCGGCGTACCCGCGGCCCTCCCACAGCAGGCGGGCCGCCTTGTGCACCTCGGCGTTGGCGTCGGGGTCCGTCGAACCCCGGCCCACCAGCAGCACGGTCACGTCGGCGCGGTCCCGTGCGGTCCGCGAGGAACCGCCCAGCGCCTCGTCCAGGCGCCGTTCGAGGACCGACAGCAGGGAAGGGTGGGGACCCAGCGGACGGCCGTAGGTGTACGAGATCCCCGGGTGCCGCTCCTTCTCCCGGGCCAGCGCGGCCGGGATGTCGCCCTTGGCGTGTCCGGCGGAGACCAGCATCAGCGGTACCGCGGCGAACCGCCGTACGCCCCGCTCCACCAGTTCGGCCACGGCGTCGCCGAGCGGCGGCGGGGACAGCTCGATGAAGCCGCCCGCGACGGGCAGTTCGGGGTGGCGGCGCCCGAGTTCCCGCACGAAGTCGCGGAACGCCTCGGCCCCGGCTTCGTCCCGGGTGCCGTGGCCGGCGATGAGCAGGGCGGGCGGGGTGGTCACAGGGTCTCCTCGGAAGTGGGGTGGTACAGCAGGGCGTTGAGCGCGGCGGCGGCGACCGCCGAACCGCCCTTCTCGGACACGTTGCTGACGGCGGGCAGCCCGCTCTCGCGCAACGCGGCCTTGGACTCGACGGCGCCGACGAAACCGACCGGCAGGCCGATGACGAGCGCGGGAGCGGCGTCCAGCGTCAGCAGTTCCTCCAGCGCGGTCGGCGCGTTGCCGATCACCCAGAGTGCGCCGGGCCCGACCTGTTCGTGGGCGAGCCGGATCGCGTGTGCCGAACGGGTCAGGCCGGCAACGGCCGTGGCGTCGCGCAGTCTGCACACCGTCTCGCGGCGGGTGATCCCGGCGGCGACCATCTCGACGTCCACGACGACCGGCGCCCCGGCGTGCAGCGCGGCGTGCGCCTTCACCAGGTCGGCCTCGTCGGTCACCAGGTCGGTCGCGTACTCCAGGTCGGCGGCGGAGTGGACGACCCGCTCCACCACCGCCCGGGTCAGCGGCGGGAGGTGCGAGGTGTCCAGACGGGCGCGCAGCCGCCGGTAGGACTCCTGCTCGATGGGATGGACGACCCGGTTCACCTGCCCTCCTCCTGGCCGTTCTGCTGCCAGCGGTAGCCGCGCGGGGTGACCATGCGCCCGGCGACGTTCCGGGTCGCCGTGTTGCCCACGGTCACGACGGTCATCATGTCGACCCACGCCGGGTCCAGCGCGGCCAGGGTGGTCACCCGGCTCGACTCGTCGGGGCGCGAGGCGTTGCGGACGACCCCGACGGGTGTCGTGGGCTCCCGGTGCCCGGCGAGGATCGCCAGCGCCTTCGGCAGCTGCCAGTCGCGGCCCCGGGAACGCGGGTTGTAGAACGTCACGACGATGTCCGCCTCGGCCGCCGCGCGCACCCGGCGCTCGATGACCTCCCACGGCGTGTGCAGGTCGGACAGGCTGATCGAGACATGGTCGTGGCCGAGCGGCGCGCCCAGGACCGCGCCGGCCGCGAGCGCGGCCGTGACCCCGGGTACGCCGATCACGTCGATGTCGTCGGAGGCCTCGGCGAGCGCGGGGGAGGCCATCGCGTACACGCCCGCGTCCCCGCTGCCGATCAGCGCGACGGCGTGCCCGGCACGTGCCTCGGCGACCGCGGTACGCGCCCGCTCCTCCTCGGCGCCGAGCCCCGACTCCAGGATCCGGGTGCCGGGCCGCAGCAGGTCGCGGATCTGGTCGACGTACTGGTCGAGGCCGACGAGCACCGCGGCGCGCCGGAGTTCGGCCCTGGCCCGCGGGGTGAGCAGGTCCCGGGCACCGGGGCCGAGGCCGACGACCGCGAGCCGCCCGCGCGCCGGACGCCGTACGACGGCGCAGGTCGCCATGGCGGGCCGGCCGTCCGCCCGCTCCGACTTCCGCTTGGGAACCAGGAGTTCGCCGCCCCGCACGAGTGCCGCCGCCTCGGCGACCGAAGGGGTGCCGACGGCGGCGAGCGGGGCGTCCGAGGGATGGGGGACCTGCACCCCGGCCAGCTCCTCGGCGGAGTACGTCACCAGCGGGACACCGAGCCGCGCGGCCGCCTCGACGAGTCCGGGTTCCCCGGACTTCGCGTCGACGGTGGCGAGTTCGGCGATGCTGCGCGGCGAGAGGCCCGCCTCCCGCAGCGCCGTCCCGACGAGGCCGAGCACCTCGTCGACCGGGGCGCCCCGGGAGGCGCCGACGCCGACGACGAGGGACGGCGGCCGCACCAGCACCTCGTTCGCGGCGGGTTCGACCGCGCGGTCGGTCAGCCGGACGGCGAAGGCGCCCTCCTCGGCCAGCGGCAGCGGCGGCAGCGGCCACGCCGACTCGGCGTGCAGCGCGACCGGTTCGCCGTCCAGCAGGGCCCGCGACACGGCCGCCACCGCGCCCTCGACGGGGAGGCCGAGGGTGTCGAGGCCGGGCAGCCCGACCGAGTCGGTCGCGGTGGTCACCACCGGCTGTGCGGCCAGCAGCTCACCCACCTCGCGGGCGAGTTCGTTCGCGCCACCGCCGTGCCCGCCGACCAGGGACACGGCGAACCGGCCGCCCTCGTCGACGCACACCACGCCCGGGTCCGTCGCCTTCGCGCCCAGCAGCGGGGCGATCAGCCGGACCACCGCACCCGTGGCCAGAAAACACACCAGCTGCTCGCACTCCGCGAACGCGGACCGGACGGCGTCCTTGACGGGACCGTCGTACACCCGCGTGCGGTCCGGCCATGCCGCGGCCAGCCTGTCGCGCGCCGCCGCCCCCGCCGCGGTGGCGGAAATGAGGCCGATCACTGGGCAACTCCTTCTTCAGACAAGGGGGTCAGTGTTCGTGTCCCGGTTCGGGTCCCCCAGAGCAGGAACACGGGGTTGGCCGCCGCCAGCCGGGTCACGTCACCCGGCAGCGGCGCGAGACGGGAGGACTGGAGCAGCACCCCGTCGCAGGAGAACCCGGCACCGGTCAGCGCCGCACGCGCCGCCGGGACCCGGTCCAGGGCGGCCAGCGCGACCACCACGGTCCGCCGGGCGCGCGCGGCGCAGGCGGCGACGATCGCGGGCAGTTCGGCCCCGCCCCCGCCGACGAACACGGCGTCGGGGTCGGGGAGCCCGGCCAGGGCGTCCGGTGCCATGTCACACACCACATCCACGTACACCCCGTGCGCCCGCGCGTTCGCCGCGATCCGCGCCACCCCGTCCGCCGCCTTCTCCACCGCGACGACCGCGGCGCCGAGCCGTGCGCACTCCACCGCCACCGAACCGGAGCCCGCGCCGACGTCCCAGACCAGGTCGCCGAGGCGGGGTCCGAGCCGGGCCAGCGCCAGCGCCCGTACCTCGAACTTGGTGATCATCGAGTCGCGGTGCGCGAACTCGTCCTCGGCGAGGGCCCACCCGGCGGGCTGCGCCCGGCCGCCCGCCACCGTCCGCACCGCGCTCAGCGCCCGTGACTCGTCGAGGCAGAGGACGACACTCACGGCCGTACCCCAGTCCCGCGCGGCGGCCTCGGCCGGGGTGACCCGCTCCAGCCGCTCCCGCTCCGGGTCACCGAGGGCGCTCGCCACGACGAGCAGCCGGTCCGCGGGCACCGCGGCCCCCAGCTCGGCGGGCCCGGCGCCCGGTCCGGTCAGCACGGCCACCTTGGGATGCGCCCGGCAGGCATGCACCGCCGTGCGCAGCTCCCGCCCGTGCGCGCTGACCACCACCGCGTCGTCCCAGGGCAGCCCGAGACGCGCGAAGGCGGTGGCCACGGAGGACACACCCGGGCGCACGTCCAGCGCCGCCGCCCCGAACCGCTCGGCCAGGGCCCGCACGATCCCGAAGAACCCGGGGTCGCCGGAGGCCAGCACGACCACCCGGTGCCCCTTGTCCCGATGCCGTTCGACGACGTCGAGGGCGGGCGCCAGCGGACCGAGCACCACCCGCTCGGCATCCTCCGGAACCGGCGCGGCAGCCAGATGCCGCCGACCGCCGACGACCAGCCGGGCGCCGGCCAGCACACCGGGCGGCAGCGGGGCGCCCGTCCCGGTACCGACGACCGTGATCATGTACTGGCCCCCCGCTCGCGCAGCTCCCGCCGGGCCTCGGGGTCGGCCTTGCGGAAGCCGTGGAAGTGGCCGGGGTGGTAGAGGTGCGAGCGGGTGCCGTGGGCGGCCAGGGCCGGGCCGACCAGGAAGAGGGTGTGCTTCCAGAGCTTGTGCTCCTTGACCGTCTCCTCCAGCGTCTCGATCGTGCACCGCACGACCAGCTCCTCCGGCCAGGTCGCCTGGTAGGCGACGACGACCGGGGTGGACGTCGGGTAGCCGCCCTCCAGCAGCTCGCGCACCAGCTGCCCGCTGCGCGCGGCGGAGAGGAAGACCGCCATCGTCGTCCCGTGCCGGGCGAACTCCCGTACCTCCTCCCCGGGCGGCATCGGCGTCTTGCCGCCGCCCAGCCGGGTGAGTACGACGGACTGCGCCACCTCGGGAATCGTCAGCTCGCGCTGGGCCAGCGCGGCCACCGCCGAGAAGGAGGAGACGCCGGGCACGATCTCGACCTCGATGCCGATCGCGGCACACCGGTCGACCTGCTCCTGCGTGCCGCCCCAGAGCGCCGGGTCCCCGGAGTGGATGCGGGCCACCCGCAGCCCGTGGGCGTGAGCCCTCCCGTACACGGCGACCACGTCTTCCAGCGACATCGTCGCGGAGTCGAGGACCTCCGCGTCCGCGCGCGCGTGCTGGAGGACCTCGGCCTGGACCAGGCTCGCGGCCCAGATCACCACGTCGGCCTCGGCGATCGCGCGCGCGGCCCGGAACGTCAGCAGATCGGCGGCGCCGGGGCCGGCGCCGACGAAGGTCACCTTGCCGGCGGGGACAGCGCCGGAGGCGGCGGCATCGGCCATGAGAATTCGGTCCTCTCTGGACAAAGGGTGTTACTGGTGGTGCTGGATGTGCGCTGAGGCGGGTCGATCGGATAGCAAGGGCACATGGCGGTCTTCGTCGCGCTCGGCGCGTTCCTGATGACGCTGGCCGGCGGCTGGACGGCACAGCGTGTGACCGACCGTCGTCACCTGGTCCTCGGACTGGCCGGCGGTCTGATGCTCGGGGTGGTCGGCCTCGACCTGCTGCCGGAGGCGCTGCGCGCCGCCGGCCGCGCGGTCTTCGGGGTGCCGGCCGCCCTGCTCCTGTTCGTGGCGGGCTTCCTGCTGGCCCATCTGGTGGAACGCACCCTGGCCCTGCGCCAGGCCGCGCACGGCGCCGACGAGCACGCCCACCGGGCGCCCGAGGTGGGCCTGACGGCGGCCGGCGCGATGGTCGGCCACAGCGCGATGGACGGCGTGGCGATCGGCGCGGCCTTCCAGGTGGGCGGCGGCATGGGCGCGGCGGTGGCGCTCGCGGTCATCGCGCACGACTTCGCGGACGGCTTCAACACCTTCACGATCACGAGCCTCTACGGCAACGCGCGCCGCCGGGCGATAGCGATGCTGGTCGCCGACGCCTGCGCACCGGTCCTCGGCGCCCTCTCCACGATCTTCTTCACCATCCCGGAGGCCCTGCTCGGCGGCTATCTCGGCCTCTTCGGCGGCGTCCTGCTCTACCTGGCCGCCGCCGAGATCCTCCCCGAGGCCCACCACGAGCACCCGGCCCGCTCGACGCTGCTGTGCACGGTCGCCGGCGCGGCCTTCATCTGGCTGGTGGTGGGCATCTCCAGCTGACGCCCGACCGCTCACAGCTTCCCGCCTCTGCCACCGTCCCGGCGCGGGGGTGCGATGAGCGTGGAGAGGTACGGCAGCGGGGAGCCGTCGAGCTCGGCGGCGGGCCGGACGGACTCCTCCGCGAGCCCCAGCGCCGACCCCCACACGGCATCGTCCAGCCGTCCGGTCTCCCGCAACGCCGCCACGACCGCTCCGGCCTGTCGCCCGAACTTGTACGCCACGACCGTCCCGGCCCCGCTCAGCGCGTCCTTGAGCACCTCGGCGCCCGCCGTCACCGGCACCAGCGTCAGCGGCTCGGTCCCCTCGGTGAGCACGGCCCCGGAGCGGGCGGCGAGATCCTGCATGGCGGTGATCCCGGGTACGGTCTCCACCACCACGTCCGGCACCAGCCCGGCGATGGTCTGCGCGAGATAGGTGAAGGTGGAGTACACGTTCGGGTCCCCGATGGTGGCGAAGGCGACCACCCCGTGCTCCCGCAGCAACTCCGCCACCCTGGCCCCCGCGGCGTCCCAGGCGGCCTCCCGCCGCCCCCGGTCACTGCGCTCGTTCAGCGCGAAGACCACCCGTACGACCTTCTCCGCGCCGACGTAGTGCAGCACGGTCGCCTCGGCCCGCCCCCGCTCACCGCTGTCCATGACCGGCACCACGACGACATCGGCCGCGCGCAGGGCGTTGACCCCCTTGACGGTCACCAGCTCCGGGTCACCGGGCCCCACGCCGACTCCGATCAACCTGCTGCTGCTCATGACGTCCGGCACCTCTCCACGAACCTCCGGGCCACACCGGGCTCGGACGCCCAGTGCGTGTGCAGATAACTCGCGTGCACACCCCGCTGTACAAAACCTTCGACCCGCGGCCGGGGCGCACGCACCCCCCACGCGGGAGCCGCCCCCGCCCCCGGCTCCACCACGGTCCGGTGGAACTCGTGCCCGCGCATCCGCGTCCCGGCGGCTGCCAGCACGCTGTCACTCACGGCAACCGCGTCCCGGTACCCCAGCGTGAGCCGTTCGGACATCCGCGCGGTCACGTCGAGCACCCCGCACATGGGCAGCCCGTCCAGCTCCCGGCCCAGGTACAGCAGCCCCGCACACTCGGCCGCCACCGGCCCACCGCGCTCCGCGAGAGCGGCGACGTCCTTCCGCAGCACCTCGTTGGCCGCCAGCTGTCCGCCGTACACCTCGGGAAACCCGCCGCCGATCACCAGCCCACGCGTCCCGTCCGGCAGCCGCTCGTCCCGCAGCGGATCGAACACGACGACCTCGGCCCCGGCGGCGGCAAGCAACTCGGCGTGCTCGGCATAGGAGAAGGTGAAGGCAGCCCCACCGGCAACAGCGACAAGCGGCCTCTCGACCACCCGCGGGCGAAGGCCGTCCCGCACCCCCGCCGGCCCGTCCGGCGTCTGCGGACGAGGCCCATCAGGCCGAAGCGGGGGTCCGGGGGCGGCGGCCCCCGAAGGCGGGGGCGGGGAGACCAGGGCCTCGGCCGCGTCCCAGGCCGCACCCGGCAGCACCCCGGCCCCGCGCGCAAGCCCCATCAGCCCCTCCAGGTCACACCCGTCGGAGACCCGCGCGGCCATCAGGGCGACGGCCTCGACCGCGGCCGCCCGCCGCTCGGCGACAGGAACCAGCCCGAGGTGCCGCGAGGGCACAGCGACCTGCGGAGCCCGCCGCAGCACCCCGAACACCGGCACCCCCGCCGAATCCAGCGCCTCCCGCAGCAACTCCTCGTGCCGGTCCGACCCCACCTTGTTCAGGATCACCCCCGCGACCCGCACCTCCGGATCCCACGACGCGAACCCGTGCACCAGCGCCGCCACCGACCGCGACTGCGCCGACGCGTCCACGACCAGCACCACCGGCGCCCGCAGCAGCTTGGCGACATGAGCGGTGGACGCCAGCTCCCCTTCCCCCGCGGCACCGTCGTACAGCCCCATCACACCCTCGACGACGGCCAGGTCACAGCCCCGCGCGCCGTGCGCGAACAACGGGCCGACCAGCTCCGGCCCGCACAGGTACGCGTCGAGGTTCCGCCCCACCCGCCCGGTCGCGAGCGCGTGGTACCCGGGGTCGATGTAGTCGGGCCCCACCTTGTGCGGGGACACGGCGAGCCCGCGGGCGGTGAACGCGGCCATCAGCCCGGTGGCGACGGTGGTCTTGCCGCTGCCGGACGACGGCGCGGCGACGACCAGCCGGGGCACGGACGAGGACATCACCACTCGATGCCCCTCTGCCCCTTCTGCCCCGCGTCCATCGGGTGCTTGACCTTGGACATGTCGGTGACGAGATCGGCGAGGCCGACGAGCTTGTCCGGCGCGTTCCGCCCGGTGATCACGACATGCTGGGTCCCGGGCCGGTTCCGCAGCACGTCGACGACCTCGTCGGTGTCCACCCACCCCCAGTGCATCGGGTACGCGAACTCGTCAAGGACGTACAACCGGTACGTCTCGGCGGCCAGGTCCCGCTTGACCTGCTCCCAGCCCTCCCGGGCCTTCTCCTCGTTGTCCATCTGCGCGTCGCGCTGGACCCAGGACCAGCCCTCGCCCATCTTGTGCCAGTCGACGGTCCCGCCCTCGCCGGAGGCGCCCAGCACCCGCAGCGCGTTCTCCTCGCCGACCTTCCACTTGGCCGACTTGACGAACTGGAACACCCCGATGGGCCACCCCTGGTTCCAGGCCCGGAGCGCGAGCCCGAACGCGGCGGTGGACTTGCCCTTCCCGATCCCGGTGTGCACGACCACCAGCGGCCGGTTACGGCGCTGCCGGGTGGTCAGCCCGTCGTCGGGCACGACACTCGGCTGTCCCTGCGGCATTACGCGGCCCTCCTCGAACGACCCTGAACGTCCTTCACCAGCCCGGCGATCGAGTCCGCGCGCAGCTCGTCGAGCGTCACCGCGGTACCGCCCAGCTCATCCGCCAACTGCCCGGCGAGCCCCAGCCGCACCGGGCCGGACTCGCAGTCCACGACCACGGAGGCGACCCCGTCCGCCGCGAACAGCCGCGCCGCGCGCCCGGCGAGGGCGACCGGCTCCGGCCCGCCGGTGGCGCGCCCGTCGGTCACCACCACCACCAGCGCCCGCCGCGCCGGATCCCGCAGCCGCTCCACCCGCAGCACGTCGTGCGCCCTGAGCAGTCCGGCGGCGAGCGGCGTACGACCGCCGGTCGGCAGCGACTCCAGCCGGGCCGCCGCCGCGTCCACCGACGAGGTCGGCGGCAGCGCCACTTCGGCCGCAGCGCCCCGGAAGGTCACCAGCCCCACCTTGTCCCGCCGCTGGTAGGCGTCGAGGAGCAGCGACAGCACGGCGCCCTTCACCGCGCTCATCCGCTGCCGGGCCGCCATCGACCCGGACGCGTCGACCACGAACAGCACGAGGTTCCCCTCGCGGCCCTCCCGGGCCGCCTGCCGCAGGTCGTCCCGCCGGATCACGAGCCCCGGCCCGGACCGCCCGCGCGCCCGCTGGTGCGGGGCGGCCGCCTGCACGGTCGCCGCCAGGTGCAGCTTGGTCAGGGCACCCCGCGGCCGCCGCGCACCGGTCGTACGGCCGTGCTCGGTCCGCGCCCGGGAGCGCCGCCCGGCGGCGCCCTCGCCGATCCCCGGCACGCTCAGCACCTTGGCGCGAAAGGGCTCGGCGGCCCGCACCGGGGCCTGCTCGCCCGAAGTACCGCCGGACGTCTGCGGTTCGCCGTCCGCTCCGGCCTCGGGCCGGGCAGCCGTGTCCCCGCCCTGCGGGCCGCCGTCGTCGGGCGCCGGCTGTCCGCCACCCCCACCGGGACCGCCCGGATCCGGATCGTCGTCGCCGTCGTCCTCCCCGGAGAACTCCTCCAGCGCCTGGTCCAGCTTGTCCTCGTCGAGGCCCGGCGCGTCGAAGGGGTTGCGGCGCCGCCGGTGCGGCAGCGCGAGCAGCGCCGCCCGGCGCACGTCCTCCGCCAGCACCTCGGTCCGCCCGGCCCACGCGGCCAGCGCGGTCGCCGTGCGGGCCATCACGATGTCGGCGCGCATCCCGTCGACCTCGAAGGCCGCGCAGGTCGCCGCGATCTGCCGGAGCGCCCCGTCGCCCAGCCGCACCGACGGCAGCAACCCCCGTGCCGCCACGACCCGCTGCCGGACGGCGGCCTCCTCGCCGGCCCAGCGCGCCGCGAACCCCGCCGGGTCGTCGTCGTACGCGAGCCGCCGCCGTACCACCTCCACCCGCTGGTCGGGCTCCCGGGAGGCGGCCACCTCGACGGTGAGGCCGAACCGGTCGAGCAACTGCGGCCGCAGCTCGCCCTCTTCGGGGTTCATCGTGCCGACCAGCAGGAAGCGCGCCGCGTGCCGGACCGACACGCCCTCGCGCTCGACGTACGACGCGCCCATCGCGGCCGCGTCGAGGAGCAGGTCGACCAGGTGGTCGTGGAGGAGGTTGACCTCGTCGACGTACAGGATGCCCCGGTGCGCGTCGGCCAGCAGGCCCGGCTCGAAGGCCTTCACGCCCTCCGCCAGGGCGCGTTCTATGTCCAGCGCGCCGACCAGCCGGTCCTCGGAGGCGCCGACCGGCAGTTCGACCATGCGTGCCGGGCGGGACTCGAAGGCCCCGGGAGGGTTGTGCGGACCGTCCGGGCAGGCCGGGTCCGGGGCGGCCGGGTCGCAGGAGAAACGGCAGCCGGCGACGACGTCCACGGCCGGCAGCAGCGCCGACAGGGCACGTACGGCCGTGCTCTTCGCGGTGCCCTTCTCGCCGCGCACCAGCACCCCGCCGACCGCCGGCGAGACGGCGTTCAGCAGCAGCGCGAGCCGCAGGTCGTCCTGGCCGACGACGGCCGTGAACGGGAACGGGGTAGTCACTGGTCGTCGCCCTCCGAGTTGCCTTCCAGGTCGCCTTCGAGCTCCAGGTACGTGGCCCGCAGGCGCTCCAGGGTGTCCGCGTCCGGCTCGGCCCACAGGCCCCGGTCGGCGGCCTCCAGGAGCCGTTCCGTGATGCCGCGCAGCGCCCACGGGTTGGACTTCTTCATGAAGTCCCGGTTCTCCGCGTCGAAGACGTACTCCACGCTGAGCTTCTCGTACATCCAGTCGTCGACCACGCCCGCCGTGGCGTCGTAGCCGAAGAGGTAGTCGACGGTCGCCGCCATCTCGAAGGCACCCTTGTAGCCGTGCCGGCGCATGGCCGCCATCCAGCGGGGGTTGACCACCCGGGCCCGGAAGACGCGGTGCGTCTCCTCGCCCAGCGTCCGGGTCCGCACCTGGTCCGGCGTAGCCGAATCGCCCACGTACGCCTCGGGGTTGGCGCCGGTCAGATGGCGCACCATGGCGACCATGCCGCCGTGGTACTGGAAGTAGTCGTCGGCGTCCACGAGGTCGTGCTCGCGGGTGTCCACGTTCTTCGCGGCCACCGCGATCCGCCGGAAGGCGGTCTCCATGTCCCCGCGCGCCGCCCGCCCGTCGAGCCCGCGCCCGTAGGCGTAACCGCCCCACACCGCGTACACCTCGGCGAGGTCGGCGTCGGAGCGCCAGTTGCGGGCGTCGATCAGGGGAAGCAGCCCGGCACCGTAGGCCCCCGGCTTGGAGCCGAAGATGCGGGCGGTGGCGCGCCGCCGGTCGCCGTGCTCGGCGGTGTCCTCGTCGGCGTGCGCCCGCACGTAGTTGGACTCGGCCGGCTCGTCCAGCTCGGCGACCCTGCGCACCGCGTCGTCGAGCAGCCCGACCACGTGCGGGAACGCGTCCCGGAAGAAGCCGGAGATGCGGACCGTGACGTCGATGCGGGGCCGGCCCAGCTCGGCCAGGGGGATCACCTCGAAGCCGGTGACGCGCCTCGACGCGTCGTCCCAGACCGGACGGCAGCCGAGCAGCGCCAGGATCTCGGCGATGTCGTCACCCTGGGTGCGCATCGCCGAGGTGCCCCACACGGTCAGGCCGACGGACTTCGGGTAGGCGCCGGTGTCGCTCAGATACCGCTGCACGAGCGAGTCGGCCAGCGACTGGCCGACCTCCCAGCTCAGCCGGGAGGGAATGGCCTTGGGGTCGACCGAGTAGAAGTTCCGGCCGGTGGGCAGGACGTTGACCAGCCCGCGGGTGGGGGAGCCGGACGGACCGGCCGGGACGTAACCGCCGGCCAGGGCCTTCAGGATGTGCCCGATCTCGTCCGTGGTGCGCGCGAGCCGCGGCACGACCTCGGTGCACGCGAACTCCAGCACGGCGACGGCGTCGGCGAGTTCGGTGCCGAGCACCTCGCGCACCAGCGCGCGGCTCTCCGCCACCGCCCAGTCCCGCTGCTCCATGCCCTCCGCGACCCGGCGGCACAGCTGTTCCAGCAGGTCGACCGCGTCGGCCGCGGTTCGCGCCGGGCCCTCGACCAGGTCCGACAGTTCCACCGGCACCTTCACCGGCGCGCCCGGCTCCGCCAGCAACTCCTTCTCGCTGAGCCCGAAATGGGCCGCGAACGAGGCCCTGAGGCCCGGCAGCGCGTTCGCCTGCCCGCCCCACACCTGGGAGGCGCGCAGCACGGCCAGCACCAGGTTCACCCGCGGTTCGCCGACCGGACCGCCGCCGAGGATGTGCAGGCCGTCGCGGATCTGCACGTCCTTGATCTCGCACAGGTAGCCGTCGATGTGCATGACGAACTCGTCGAAGTCGCCGTCCTCCGGCTGCTCGTCCACGTGCAGGTCGTGGTGGAGCTCGGCCGCCTTCACCAGCGTCCAGATCTGCGCGCGGACGGCCGGCGCCTTCCCCGGGTCCAGGTCCGACACCAGCGCGTACTCGTCGAGCAGCTGCTCCAGCTTGGCCAGGTCGCCGTAGGTGTCGGCACGGGCCATCGGCGGCACCAGATGGTCGACGACCGTGGCGTGCCCGCGCCGCTTGGCCTGGGTGCCCTCGCCGGGGTCGTTCACGATGAACGGGTAGACCAGCGGCAGGTCGCCGAGGACCGCGTCCGGGGCGCAACCGGCGCTCAGGCCGAGGCCCTTGCCCGGCAGCCACTCCATCGTGCCGTGCTTGCCCATGTGCACGACCGCGTCCGCGCCGAACGAGTTGTCCAGCCACCGGTAGGCCGCTATGTAGTGGTGGGACGGCGGCATGTCCGGGTCGTGGTAGATCGCGATCGGGTTCTCGCCGAAGCCGCGCGGCGGCTGGATCATGACGACGACGTTCCCGAACTGCAGGGAGGCCAGCACGATGTCGTCGCCGTCGACGTACAGCGAGCCAGGCGGCTCGCCCCACGCCTCCCGCATCGCGTCCCGCAGCTCCGGGTCGAGCTTCTCGAACCACGCCCGGTAGTCCGCGAGCGGCACTCGCGCGGGCGCCGCGGCCAGCTGTTCCTCGGTGAGCCATTCGACGTCGTGGCCACCGGCGTTGATGAGCCGGTGGATCAGCTCGTCGCCGTTGTCCGGGTGCCCCTCGACCGCGTATCCGGCGTCCCGCAGCGCGTCCAGCACCCGTACCGCCGAGGCGGGGGTGTCGAGCCCCACCGCGTTGCCGACCCGGGAGTGCTTGGTCGGGTACGCCGTGAAGACCAGCGCGATCCTCTTCTCGGCGTTCGGCCGGTGCCGGAGCCGGGCGTGCCGTACGGCGATTCCGGCGACGCGTCCGGCCCGCTCGGGGTCGGCGACGTACACCGGGACGTCGTCGGGTCCCTGTTCCTTGAAGGAGAACGGGACCGTGATCAGACGTCCGTCGAACTCCGGGATCGCGACCTGCATCGCCGCGTCCATGGGGGAGAGGGCCGCGTCGGACTCGGCCCAGGCGCTCTTCGACGAGGTCAGGCAGAGACCTTGCAGCACCGGCACGTCGAGGTCGGCGAGCGCCCCGATGTCCCAGGCCTCCTCGTCGCCGCCGGCCGAGGCCTGCGAGGCGTGCGTGCCGCCGGCCGCCAGGACGGTCGCGACCAGCGCGTCGGCCTCGGCGAGGAGCTCGTACAGCCCGGCGTCCGCGCCGCGCAGCGAACCGCAGTACACCGGAAGGGCGTTGGCGCCGTGCGCCTCGATCGCGTCGCACAGGGTGTCCACGAAGCCGGTGTTGCCGCTCAGTTCGTGGGCCCGGTAGAAGAGCACCCCGACGGTCGGCCGGCCGCTCTGCCGGGCACGGGCGCCGTGGACGCCGTACTCGGGCATCTTCTGCGGTTCGACGAACCCCTCGCCGGTCAGCAGCACCGTGTCGGAGAGGAACCGGGCCAGCTCGGTGAGGTTGGCCGGGCCGCCCTCGACGAGGTATCTCAGGGCCTCGGCGACCACGCCCGCCGGCACCGACGACTCGGCCATCAGCTCGGCGTCCGGCACCGCCTCGCCGCCGAGCAGCACGGTCGGGATCCCGGCGGCCTTCAGCGCGGCGAGCCCGTCCTCCCAGGCGCGCTTGCCGCCGAGCAGCCGCACGACGGCGATGTCCGCGCCCGCGACCAGCGCGGGCAGCTCCTCCGCGACGTCGACGCGCGTCGGATTGCCGATCCGGTAGTCGGCACCGGAGGCGGCCCGGGCCGCCAGCAGATCGGTGTCGGCGGTCGACAACAACAACACAGTGCTCATGCGGGCGCTCCCGGTGGAATGAAAGGCAGTCCTTGCGGCGCGCCCGACTCGATGAGCCGCCAGAGCGCGTCCGTGTCCGCGTGCTGTTCGATCAGGTCGCCGAGCCGGTCGAGCTGCTCCTCGCGCAGCGCGGCGAACGAGGTGCCGGGGGCCGGCACGAACCGGCGGCCCGCGGCGGCCGCCACCTCGCGCAGGAAGGCCCGCCGGAAACCGTCCGACTCCAGGGAACCGTGCCAGTGCGTGCCCCAGGCCTGCCCGACCCGGCAGCCGTCCAGGAACGGCTCGCCTCCGGTCACCTCGCCGACCCCGTGATGGATCTCGTAGCCCTCGACCCGCTCGCCGAGGGCCTCCCCGACGGGCCGGGTGAGCGTCTTCTCCCGGGCGAACCGGACGCGCACGGGCAGCACCCCGAGCCCGTCGACGGCCCCCTCGCGGCTCTCGACCTCGTCCTCGATGTGCTCGCCGAGGATCTGGAAGCCCCCGCAGATGCCGAGCACGGGCCGCTGCTCCGCGGCCCGGCGCCGCAGCGCGTCCGCGAGTCCCCGTGCCCGCAGCCACTCCAGGGCGCGCACCGTCCCCCGGGTGCCGGGGACGATGACGAGGTCGGCGTCGGCCAGCTCCTCCGGCCGGTCCACGAACCGCACCACGACGCCGGGTTCGGCGGCCAGCGCGTCCACGTCCGTGAAGTTGGACATCAGCGGGATGGCACAGACGGCGACCCGGAGCACGTCGTCGCCCACGGGCGGGGCGACGTTCGACTCGCGCACGGTCCCGCGCAGGGACACCCGCAGTCCGTCCTCCTCGTCGATGCCGAGGCCGTGCCGGAAGGGGAGGACGCCGTAGGTGTGCCGCCCGGTGAGCCCGTGCAGCATGCCGAGGCCCGGTTCGAGGAGGGAGACGTCCCCGCGGAACTTGTTGACGAGGAAACCGGCGACCAGGGCCTGGTCCTCCGGCGACAGCAGCGCGACGGTCCCGAAGAAGGAGGCGAAGACGCCCCCGCGGTCGATGTCGCCGACCACGAGCACGGGCAGCCCGGCGTTGCGGGCCATCCCCATGTTCACGATGTCGGTCCGGCGCAGGTTGATCTCCGCCGGACTGCCCGCCCCCTCACAGATCACCGCGTCATACGTGCCCCGCAACTCGGCGAGACAGTCGAGCACGGTCCCGAGCAGCTTCTGCTGCCGGCCGCCGTGGTACCCGCGCGCGCTCAGCTCGCCGACGGGCTTGCCGAGCAGCACGACCTGACTGCTCTGCTCGCCGCCGGGCTTGAGCAGCACCGGGTTCATCAGCGCGGTCGGCTCCACCCGGCAGGCCTGCGCCTGCATGGCCTGCGCCCGCCCGATCTCGGCACCCTCACGCGTGACGAAGGAGTTGAGGGACATGTTCTGCGCCTTGAACGGCGCCACCTTCACGCCCTGCCGCACCAGCCACCGGCAGATACCGGCGGTGACGACACTCTTCCCGGCGTCGGAGGTGGTACCGGCCACGAGGAGACCGCCGTTGTTCATGACGCCCTTCCCGGGAGCGATCCGCGCAGCAGCGCCCCCGCCGCGCTCACCCCCAATGCCAGCCATCCCACCCGCCGCGACAACCGCACCGCCCGTTCGATGTCCGCGACCTGCACAGCCCGCCCCTCCCCGTTCAGCACCGGCCGGTGCTCGATCCGCCCCCCGTACGACAGCGTCCCCCCGAGCCGCACCCCCAACGCCCCCGCGAACGACGCCTCGACGGGCCCAGCGTTGGGACTCGGATGCTTCACCGCATCGGCCCGCCAGGCCCGTACGGCCCCCTGCCGGTCGTCCCCGGCCACCGCGGCCAGTACGGCGGTGAGCCGTGCCCCCGGCCACCCGGCCACGTCGTCGAGCCGCGCGGAAGCCCACCCGTAGCGCCGGTACCGGGGCGACCTGTGCCCCACCATGGCGTCCAGGGTGTTGACGGCCCGGAACCCCAGCAGCCCGGGGACGCCCCCCACGGCTCCCCACACCAGTGCGCCCACGACCGCGTCGCTGGTGTTCTCGGCGACGGACTCCACGACCGCACGGGCGATCCCGCCGGCGTCCAGGGCCTGCGGATCCCGTCCGCACAGATGCGGCAGCCGGGCACGGGCCGCCTCGACGTCACCCGCCTGCAGGGCCCGCCCGATGGTCTGGGCCTCACGGGAGAGCGAAGTGCCCCCGACGACGGCCCAGGTGGCGGCGGCCGTGAGCGCGACGGACGCGACGGCGGACGGGCGTACGACCCGCTGCGCCGCGGCACCCAGCGCCACGGCACCCCCGGCACACACGGCGGTGTGCAGCGCGCCCCACCCGCGGTGGTCCCGCCACAGCACCCGCTCCACGGCCCCGGCCGCCCGTCCGAACACGGCGACCGGATGCCCCCGGCGCGGATCGCCGAGCAGCAGATCACCGAGAAGACCGGCGGCGGCGCCGTACGCGAAGACGCGATCGGCACCCATCGGCTCAGCCGGCCGCGGGGTCGGGGACGGGCCGGGTACTCAACCTCGATCGGCAGCCGCGCATGGCGTTATGTCCTCACTCAGGGTGTCCGCGCCCTGGTTCGACGAGACCGGCGGTGGGAGTTCCTGGCTTCCGGGGATTGCTCCCCCGGTGACAGTGGCGGGACCGCGCCGGATTCACACCGGCTTCCTCCCTTGCCGCCGTACATGGCTCCGGAAGTCCACCACGCCCCCGGAAGACCCGTCAACTTGCCTTTGACCTGCGAGGGGAGTGTGTGGGAAGGCCCACACCGAGTGTCCGGCGGGGCCTGTGGGGTATGCGGAAGGCTCCTCTCCTGTCGGACGGAGAGGAGCCTTCGGAGCTCCGACGAGGCCCTTTGCGGCGGGCCTTCGGGTGTCAGGCCTTCGCCACGATCAGGTGGATGCCGTACGCCACCGCGGCCGCGCAGGCGGCGAAGCAGAGCCAGGCGGCCGTCACGGCCAGGGCCGCGGATCCGCCCTGGGCGGTGGCGCGTTCGCGGGCGGAGAGGCCCTTGATGCCGAGGGTGAAGAGGGCCACCAGACCCACGGTGGCCACGAGGCTGACGCCGAAGACGGAGCCGATGGCTGCCCAGTCGATGTTCATGTCGGATCTTCCTCGGGGTCAGACGGTGGCGGCCGGGTCGGTCGCGGGAGCGGCCGGGGCGGAGGCAGGGGCGGGGATGGTGGCGGTCAGGCCGTCCGTGACCGTGACCGGGCCCGCGGGCGGCGGGGTCACGGCGGCGATCGCCGTGGTCACCACGCCGGCCGGTTCCTCGGTGCCGACGACGTTGCTGCTGTCCACGACCTCGCGGCGGGAGAGCTTCCAGATCGCGGCGCTGGCGGCCACGAGGAAGACGGCGACGGCGGCCGTGCCCCAGTCGCCGAGGTCCGTCACGGACTCGGCGAGCGCGCCGACCACGGCGGCGGCCGGGAGGGTGAGCACCCAGGCGACCACCATGCGGGTCGCGGTGGACCAGCGGACCGTGCCGCCCTTGCGGCCGAGGCCCGCGCCCATCACGGAGCCGGAGACGACGTGCGTGGTGGAGAGCGAGAAGCCGAGGTGGGAGGAGGCCAGGATGGCGGTGGCCGCGCTGGTCTGGGCGGCGAAGCCCTGCTGCGGCCGCAGGTCGGTCAGGCCCGTGCCCATGGTGCGGATGATCCGCCAGCCGCCGATGTAGGTGCCGAGCGCGATGGCGAGGCCGGCGGAGAGGATGACCCAGGTGGGAGGGTTCGAACCGGGGGCGATCGAGCCGCCCGCGATCAGCGCGAGGGTGATGATGCCCATCGTCTTCTGCGCGTCGTTCGTGCCGTGCGCGAGCGAGACCAGGCCGGCGGAGGCGATCTGGCCGGCGCGGAAGCCCTTGCGGGTGGCCTCGTCCTCGGCGTTCCTCGACAGCGTGTAGGAGAGGCGGGTGGAGAGCGCCGCCGCGAGGCCGGCGACCACGGGGGCGGCGACCGCCGGGAGCAGGACCTTGGTGACGAGCACGTCGCCGTGGACCGCGCCGAAGCCGGCGGAGGCGACGGTGGCGCCGATCAGACCGCCCATGAGGGCGTGCGAGGAACTGGAGGGCAGGCCCACCAGCCAGGTCACCAGGTTCCAGAGGATGGCGCCGACGAGGGCGGCGAAGATGACCTCGGGACGAATGCCGTTCTCGTCGACGAGACCCTTGGAGATCGTGTTGGCGACCTCCACCGAAAGGAAGGCGCCCACCAGGTTGAGCGCGGCGGACATGGCCACCGCGATCTTGGGCTTGAGCGCACCGGTCGAGATGGTCGTGGCCATCGCGTTGGCGGTGTCGTGGAAACCGTTCGTGAAATCAAACGCGAGTGCGGTTACTACCACAATCGCGAGGATCAGCGAGAAGTTTTCCATTTACCCAGGCAATCGTTCGAAGTCATTGGTGGTTGGACCGTAGGCAACCTGGATGAACGGAAGGTGAACTGAGGCGGTCGTGGTGGTGTATGAAATCGAATGTGAGGCCGCCGCACCCGGAGCGTGGCGGGGCCGTCGTCCCGGTTCCGGTCCGACGGCCCGGTCGCCCGTTGGTCAGAGGCCGAGGGCGACGGCCTTCAGGCGGCCCGCCGACCCGTTGAAGAGATTCTGGTCACCCGGCAGGGTTCCGCTGTTGTCGTACTGCCAGAAGGTCCACGACGACCAGCCGGCCGGCAGTGTCCCGGCGTCCGCCGAGCCGTGGCGGGCGATCCACAGCGCGTGGTCGGCGGCGAAGGCGCCGCTGCCGCCTGTGCAGAGGTTCCACCAGTTCGTGGTCGTGTAGATCACCGGCCGCCTGCCGGTCTCCCGCTTCAGCTCGTCACTGAAGGACCTGATCCACTCGACCATCCGGGAGGTGCTGAGCCCATAGCACTTGTGCTTCTTGTCGTACGGGTCGTACTCGACGTCGAGCGCGGGCGGCAGCGTCCAGCCGTCCGCCGTCCACGTGCCGCCATGGCTCACGAAGTACGCGGCCTGGCGGGCGCCCGACGACTTGTCCGGCAGGGCGAAATGGTACGCGCCCCGCCTGATCCCGGCCGCCCGCGAGCCGGTGTACTGCCGGTCGAAGTACGGGTTGCGGTAGGTGGTGGACTCGGTGGCCTTGATGTATACGAACCGGGCGCCCCTGGCCCTGGCGCCCGGCCAGTCGACGTTCTTCTGGTGCGAGGAGACGTCGTGTCCCTTCGGTAGGCCCCCCGCGGACGCGGGTGTCCCGGTGAACGCGGTCACGGCGGTCGCGAGGGCGAGCGCCGCCACGGACACCGCGAGGGCGCGACTGTGCACGCGGACGCGGACGCGGTGGCGGGACGGCGGAATACGGTCACGGGCCATGTTTCCCCCCGGAATGGCGACGTGTACGAAAAATCGTCCAGAGATTATTGGAAGATCGGCGTGTCCTCGGCGATCTTTGGCCAAGATGTGAAATGGAACCGTTTGGGGCGATTTGCGCTCTACTGGATTCGGGACGCCAGGCCTAAAGTGCCCTGCCGTGCGGGCAGGTTGGAGAGTCGCCTGACAGGATCGGGCCATGGCTGAGCAGCGGCGGGACGAGCGTGACGGACGGGGCGGACGGGCCCGCCCCCCAGGTGTGTCGGAGCCGCGAAGACGGGATGTGCGCGCGGAGGAGGCGGACGCCTGGCTCGAACTCGTCGCCACCGCCCGCCGCACGGTCTCCGACGGACTGGTCGTCGGCACCTCGGGCAACGTCTCGGTCCGCGTCGGCGACACCGTGCTGGTCACGCCGTCGGGTGTGCCTTATGACCGGCTCGGTCCGGACGACGTGACGGGGGTGGACCTCGCCGGCCGCCGGGTGCTCGGCACCCGGGTCCCGACCAGCGAGCTGCCGATGCACCTCGCGGTCTACAACAGCACCGACGCCGGGGCCGTCGTCCACACCCACGCCGTCCACGCGACGGCCGTCTCCACGCTCGTCCCCGAGCTGCCGGCCATTCACTACATGTCCGCCGCCCTCGGCGGCGCGGTCCGGGTTGCCCCCTATGCGACGTACGGCACCGACGAGTTGGCCGAGAACATGCTCCGCGCGCTGGCCGGCCGCTCCGCCTGCCTCCTCCAGAACCACGGCACGATCACCTACGGCACCACCCTCACCCAGGCCTACGACCGCACCGCCCAGCTGGAGTGGATGTGCCGCCTGTGGCTGACGGCGTCCGCGGTACCGGGCCTGACCCCGAGCCTGCTCTCCCCGGAACAGGTGGCGCAGGCCGGGCAGCAGCTGAGGGGATACGGGCAGACGGAGGGGTGAACCCCGCCCGGGCGGGAAGGCGGATCCAGTGGCTTCGTCGATTTCTCCCTCCTCCGCTGGCCGACACCGGAGTCCGCCCGGACACTGGACAGGTGCGCCCAGTCAAAGTCACGGCCGCTGCCGTCGGTGCCGTACTCGCCGCCGGTGCGGCCGGCGTGGCCGCGGGGCGGTTCGCGAGTGACGCCGCGCTGAAGGCACCGCCCGGCCGGCCGCTGCCCACCGAACCCCGGCTCACCGTGCACGGCACCGCGGCCGGCCGCATCACCCTCACCCGCGACCTCGCCTCGCTGCGCCCCGGCACCTACGGGCTGGCCGGCGACGGCGCCCACGCGGTCGTCGGGGCCGTCCTGGAGTCGGCCGCGGACACCCCCGACACCGTCGTGCGACGGCTGGAACGGGTGACCCACGGCACCTTCGAGACCGGCGACCGGGCCTGGCTCACCGCCAACGTCCACATCGGCAACCCGGGCACGGCCCTGGGCCTGGAGTACGCGGACATCGACCTGCCCGGCGAACTCGGCCCGCTGCCCGCCTGGTTCGTGCCCGGCGACCGGGACACCTGGGTGATCGCGGTGCACGGCCTCGGCACCACCCGCGAGCTCGCCATGAACGTCATGGCGTTCCTGCACGCCCGGCGCCTGCCGGTGCTCGCCCTCGCCTACCGCGGCGACCTCGGCGCCCCGCGCCCCCCGGACGGACTGAACCACCTCGGCGAGAGCGAGTGGCGCGACCTGGACGCGGCGATCCGCTACGCCGTCCGCTACGGCGCCCGCCGCGTCGTCCTGCACGGCTGGTCCACCGGCGCCACCATGGCCCTGCGCGCCGCCGCCCACTCGGCACTGCGCGAGCGGATCTCCGGCCTCGTCCTGGACTCCCCGGTGCTCAGCTGGGAGGCCACCCTGCGTGCCCTCGCCCAGGCCCGGCACACCCCCGAGCCCCTGCTGCCGCTCGCCGTGCGGGCCGCCCAGGGCCGCGCCGGCCTGCACCCCGACCACGCCGGCGACCCTGTCGACCCGGACCAGCTCACCGTGCCCACCCTGGTCGTGCACGGCCCCGACGACGCGGTGGCCCCCTGGGTGTACTCCCGCAGGCTCGCCGAGCGGCGCCCCGACCTGGTGGCCCTGCACACCGTCCCGGACGCCCCGCACGGCGCCATGTGGAACGCCGACCCGGAGGAGTACGAGGAACGACTGCGCCGGTTCCTCACGCCCCTGATGTGATGCGCTCCGGCGCGCGCTCCCCGGGCGCGCGCTCTTGGAGGAGCGATCCCGGGCGAGCGCCCCGGCACCCGACGGCGCCCCCGATGTGATTCTCCCCGCACCCGCCGGTCCTTCCCCTCCGCGTGCCCGCGGCTCTCCGGCCCGAGCCGCAGACCCCGGCTCCAGCCGGTTCCGGAGGTTCCGTTTAACGTCGTACCACTGGCCTGAACATCTCTCCTCGCCTCCCCTCGCCCCCCGTGCGTTGGCCAGCCCCGTCGCCCGCCGTGACATTCCGTTTGGGTTTTCGGACCGTCAACCGGAAGACTGCACCCGTGACGTCCCGTATCCCGCGCGACTCAAGGCTTCGACTCGTCCGAACGCGACCCCTGGCCGCCGCCCCCCGAGCGATGAACCAGCGGCCCGCGCGCCGCCCCGCACCCCGCCCGCCGGAGGGCACCCCGGCCCCCGCCGAGCTGGCCAGAATGGCACGCTCCGGCCTGGCCGGCGCGGCCCGCGTCGCCCACTGGGCCGACGCCGCCCTCGGGCCGGGCAGCGACGGCGCGACCGCCGACGGCAAGGCCACGCTCTCCGACGCGTCCGCCGAACGCGCGTCCGAGGACCTGGGCCTGACCACCGCTCAGGTCCGCGCGGACTGGGACACCGCCCGTCTCGCCGGCCTGGTCGAGGTGCACGGGGACAGCGCGCGCCCCGGCTGGCGCCTGCGCGCCTGGGACCGCGACGACAGCGCCGTGCTGCGCGGCTGGGTCGCCCTCTTCGACGCCTGGTCGCTCGCCCACCCGGAGCCCGCCGGGTTCGAGCCCGCCGCCGTCGCCGAAGTCGTCTCGGCCATGCCCCAGGTGCTCTCCTTCCTCCAGCTGTCCGCCGGCCCCGTCCCGGTCGAGCAGCTCCTGGACCTGCTGGGACAGCGGGTCACCGAGCTGCGCACCGAGCGTTGCGAGGTCCCCTACGACACGGAGCACGGCACCGGGACCGCCCGTCCCCTCGCCGCCGTGCGCTCCGCCGACGCCGACCCGGCGGAGCACGCCCCGGCCGAGGACCCGGCCCCCGCCGACGAGGCCGAGCTCGCCCCCCTTCTCGACTGGGCCCTGCACGCCCTCGCCTCCGTCGGCGCGCTGACCTACGGCGACGGCCAGGCCACCCTCACCCCGCTGGGCAGCTGGGCGGTCTGGGTCAAGCTGGAGCAGATCTGCGTCGCCGCGCAGAGCCCCGCGGGCAACATCGAGGTCGCCGCGGAGGAGATGCTGCGCGGCTGCGCCCAGCTGCGCCCCAACGCGGCCCGCGCCGAGTACCGCGCCTGGCTCGCCGCCCGCCCCGTCGGCGGCGCCGTCACCGAACTCGTCGACGCCGCCCGCGGTGAGGACGCCCTGCTGCGCGGCCTCGCCTTCGAGGCGCTGCGCGTCGTCGGCGCCCCCGCCGAACCCGACGTCCGCGCGGTCGTCGACGAGCCGACCCTGCGGCCGTACGCCCTGCTGTGGCTCGCCGAGCACGACGGGGTCGACCCCGAGGACGCCCACGAGGTGCTCACCCGGGAAGAGGCCACCTGGCTCTGGGTGGACACGGCCGCCGCGGTCGCCGACCACGGCGAGGCCCCGCTGCTCGTCCGCCACCTGGAGTCGGCGCTGCAGCCCACCGTCCCCGCGCTGCTCGAGGAGGTCCGCGCCGTCGGCCATCCGCGCACCGTGCAGGTCCTGGTCGCGCTCGCCGCCGCCCACCCCGACCCGGCGCTGGCCAAAGCCGTCCGCCGGGCCGCCTTCCAGGTGCACACCGGAGGCTGAACGGTCCGCCGGCAGCGCCGCGACCGGCGCTGCCGCCCGTCGGCCGCGGCGCTCGTCGTGGCTGGTCGCGCAGTTCCTCTCCCGGCCTTCGGCCGGGGTACCCCCAGCGCCCCTCACGGGGCGCCGCCCGGACAGTTCAGCCGGTTATCTCCGGGGCGTACGTGCCGAAGCTCCAGATGTTGCCCTCGACGTCGCGGGCCATGTAGTCGCGCGAACCGTAGTCCTGGTCGGTCGGGGGCATCAGGATCTCGGCGCCGTGGTCGACGGCGCGCTGGTGGTGTGCGTCGACGTCGTCCACGACGATGTACACGCCGGTCGGGCCGCCGCCCTCCATCGCCGCGTCGAACCGGCCGCCGCGGCCCCTGGAGCCGAGCATGACCGCGCCGTTGCCCTGCACCAGCTCGGCGTGGAGCACCATCCCGTCCTCGGCCTCGTACACCGACAGTTCGGTGAAGCCGAAAGCCTCCGTCAGCTGCTTGATCGCCGCCTTCGCATCCGTGTAAAGCAGCGACGGATAGATGCTCGGCCGCCCGCCACCCGTGCCCGCCATCCCGATCACTCCCTCGTGTGTCGGTCCCCCGACAGCCGTTGTTCCGGCCTGGTCCCCAGTCTCGCACCCGGCACTGACAACACCCGCGGCTCGTATCGTCGTTGCAGGTCAGCCACTCATCCGAAGGTGTTGCAGCGCGCCATGTCGCCGCTCCGGTAGCCCTGGTAGAACCACTGCTGCCGCTGCTCGGCCGACCCGTGCGTCCACGTCTCCGGCGTCACCCGCCCCTGGAACCGCTCCTGGATCCGGTCGTCGCCCACGGCCGCCGCCGCGTCCAGCCCGTCCCGGATGTCCGCGGTCGTCAGGCTGGTGATCAGCGGGCGGCCGGTCGACTCGTCCTTCGTGGTCGTGGCGTGGTGCGCCCACACCCCGGCGTAGCAGTCGGCCTGCAGCTCCAGCCGCACCGAATCGCTGTTCACCCCCGTCAGGTTGGACCGCGACCTGCGCAACGTGCCCATCAGGTCCTGTATATGGTGCCCGTACTCGTGCGCCACGACGTACGCCTGGGCGAACGGCCCGCCGCTCGCGCCGAACTTGGACCGCAGATCGCCGAAGAAGCCGAGGTCCAGATAGACCTTCCGGTCGCCCGGGCAGTAGAACGGGCCCACCGCCGAGGTCGCCGTCCCGCACGCGGTGCCGACCCGCCCGCTGAAGAAGACCGTCGGGGCGGCCGTGTAGGTGCCGTGGCGGCGCCGGAACTCCTGCGTCCAGAAGTCCTGCACGCTGTTGACCACGGCCACGATCCGGCAGTCCTCCTTGGCGTTCGCGTCCTGCCCGGTACGGCAGTTCCGCTGCACCTGCGCCAGCGAGGAGGAGGCGGGCGCGGGCGGGCTGTCCCCGGAGGAGAGCCCCAGCTGGTCCGGGCCGACACCGAGGAACAGGGCGAGAAGCAGCGCGATCAGACCCGCCAGACCACCGCCCACGGTCTTCCTGCCGCCCGGGATCCGGCTGCCCCGCACGTCCTGCACCTCGGAGGTGTCCAGGTTCGCGTCGTCGTCGAACTGCATGGGGCACCGCTTTCTGCTCGCACCGTCCCCTGCCACCACCTTGCGGCATCCGCGCCGCCACTTCGCGCCGATGACCGGACCGACGCCCGAACGGGCGACGTCCCGTCCCGCCCCCGCGTCACGCCCGGCCGCCTGCCGTGGGCGTGGCTACGCTCTGCGCCTGACCCGTGGCACAGGGCCGCCCGGCCGGGCACCGAAGGGGGAAGGAGTGGCCGTTCTGCGGCACAGGAGAACCGCGCCACCCGGCACCGGAGCCCTCCTGGAGCAGTCCGTCACGGCCCGCAGGCAACGGCCCCCGGCCGCCTTCCCGCACCGGCCGCCGAGCGCCCTCCCGGGGACGACCCCCGCCCGCCGACCCGTCGGGCGCCTCCTCGCCGTCGCCCTGTTCCTGGCGGCCGGGCTGCTCACCGGCGCCCACCAGATCCGCCCCGCCCCCTACGGCGACCACCTCACCTCCGGCCCGCCCGCACACACCGCACGCGCGCGTGGCGGCGTCGTCGAGGCGTACGACGGGCGGACCCTGCGCTGGCGGTACGCGCGCCCGGGCCGGCGCCCGCTCAGCGTGCTGCCCACGCGCGGGCAGGCGATCACCGTCTGGGACGACGGGCTCGTCACCGACACCGACGGCCGCTCCGTGCGCTGGCACCGCGCCCTGCCGGCGGCGACCGACTGGCTGCGCGCCCGGGGCGGCGCCGGCGTCCTGCGCCCCCTGGGCCGCGGCATCCTCGCGGTCGTCACACCGTCCCGGATCGCCGCGTACCGCACCGCCGACGGCGACCTGCGCTGGGTGCTGCCCGCCCGCGCGGGCTGCGCCTTCCGCCCCGAACGTGCCGTTCGTCACGGCCACGCCCTGCTCGTCGCCCAGCCCTGCGCGCACGGCGCCTGGACCGCGCAGCTCGTCGCCGTGGACGACCTGGGCGGAATCGCCCCGCACCGCACCCCGCTGGGCAACGAGCCGTCCCGCGCGGGACGCCCCGAACACCCGCGCACCGAAAAAGCGCTTGCGCCGCCCCGTTAGACTTGGCCCATGGCCATTCTCCTCGCGCATTAGACGGCGGGAACGTCCTCAGCCGTCCACCCGTCACTATCCGTACGCTCTGGAGTCTGTCCGTGATCTCCGCCTCCGGTATCGAGCTGCGCGCCGGTGCCCGCATCCTCATCGAGAACGCCACGTTCCGTGTCGCCAAGGGCGACCGCATCGGTCTGGTCGGCCGCAACGGCGCCGGCAAGACGACTCTCACCAAGGTGCTGGCCGGCGACGGCATCCCCGCCGCGGGCACCGTCACCCGTTCCGGCGAGGTCGGCTACCTCCCGCAGGACCCCCGCACCGGCGACCTCGACGTACTCGCCCGCGACCGCATCCTCTCCGCCCGCGGCCTGGACATCCTGATCCGCAAGATGCGCGAGAACGAGCAGCGCATCGCCAACGGCCAGGGCGCCACCCGCGAGAAGGCGCTCCGGCAGTACGAGCGCCAGGAGACCGAGTTCCTCACCAAGGGCGGGTACTCCGCCGAGGCCGAGGCCGCCACCATCGCCGCCGCGCTCAACCTGCCCGACCGGGTGCTCGGCCAGCCCCTGCACACGCTCTCCGGCGGTCAGCGCCGCCGTATCGAGCTGGCCCGCATCCTGTTCTCCGACGCCGACACGCTGCTGCTCGACGAGCCGACCAACCACCTCGACGCGGACTCGATCATCTGGCTGCGCGACTACCTGAAGACCTACCGCGGCGGCTTCATCGTGATCTCCCACGACGTCGACCTGGTCGAGACGGTCGTCAACAAGGTCTTCTACCTGGACGCCAACCGCTCCCAGATCGACGTCTACAACATGGGCTGGAAGCTCTACCAGCAGCAGCGCGAGGCCGACGAGAAGCGCCGCAAGCGCGAGCGTGCCAACGCCGAGAAGAAGGCCGCCGCACTGCACTCCCAGGCCGACAAGATGCGCGCCAAGGCCACCAAGACGGTCGCCGCGCAGAACATGGCCCGCCGCGCCGACAAGCTGCTGGCAGGACTGGACGCCGTCCGCGTCTCCGACAAGGTCGCCAAGCTCCGTTTCCCGGAGCCCGCGCCCTGCGGCAGGACCCCGCTGACCGCCGAGGGCCTGTCGAAGTCGTACGGCTCGCTGGAGATCTTCACCGACGTCGACCTGGCCATCGACAAGGGTTCCCGGGTCGTCATCCTCGGCCTCAACGGCGCTGGCAAGACCACCCTGCTGCGCCTCCTCGGCGGCGTCGAGCAGCCCGACACCGGCGAGGTCATCGAGGGGCACGGCCTCAAGCTCGGCTACTACGCGCAGGAGCACGAGACCCTGGACCCGGACCGCACGGTCCTGGAGAACATGCGCTCGTCGGCGCCCGACCTGGACCTCGTCGAGGTCCGCAAGGTGCTGGGCTCGTTCCTGTTCTCCGGCGACGACGTCGACAAGCCGGCCGGGGTCCTCTCCGGCGGCGAGAAGACCCGGCTCGCCCTCGCCACCCTGGTCGTCTCCTCCGCGAACGTCCTGCTCCTGGACGAGCCGACCAACAACCTCGACCCCGCCAGCCGCGAGGAGATCCTCGGCGCCCTGCGCACCTACAAGGGCGCCGTCGTCCTCGTCACCCACGACGAGGGCGCCGTGGAGGCGCTGCAGCCCGAGCGGATCATCCTGCTGCCCGACGGCGTCGAGGACCTGTGGGGCGCCGACTACGCGGATCTGGTCGCCCTCGCCTGAGAACCCGTCCCGTCGCCGTGCTGTGATCGAATGCCTGATCCACTGGCTATGGATCATTCGGCCTATCGGTGATCCATCATCTGTGTGAGATCTCCTCGTATCGAGGTGTGTCCTACATCGATTTCGCGGCCGATCCCTTTGTCGACAAGGGATCGGCCGTTTCGCGCTCCTGACCTGGCACTTCACAGGAGAACCCGTTCGGGCTCACGGATGGCGCGCGACGGAATCATAAATTCCGCATGTGGTGATGCGCTCCTGTCGTCACAACGATGTCTCACGGACCTTGCCGAATGGGTGGCCATCACGCCCCGGAGGGGTGATCATGAGGGGACCAGAGCGCACTTCCCATGAGGAGGCACGGGTGGCCGAGACTCTGAAGAAGGGCAGCCGGGTGACCGGCGCCGCGCGCGACAAGCTCGCGGCAGACCTGAAGAAGAAGTACGACTCCGGTGCGAGCATTCGGGCACTGGCCGAGGAAACCGGCCGCTCGTATGGCTTCGTCCACCGGATGCTCAGCGAGTCGGGTGTCACGCTGCGTGGGCGTGGCGGGGCGACGCGGGGCAAGAAAGCCGCTTCCTGACCCCGGGCGGCCCATCGGCTTCGATGGTGGCCACCCGGTCGGTCGAGTGATCGGCCGGGTGGTTACTGTGCAGTCACTTAGCATGCCGTACGGCAATGCGTGATGACCGCACACATCGGAGGCGCCCCATGGCTTCGCCCGACCAGGACCTCGCTCCTGTTCTCGACAAGGACGGCGTACGGCTCACCGTCGACGACGCGCTCGCCACGGTGTCCCTGACCAACCCGGCCAAGCGCAACGCCCAGAGCCCCGCACTGTGGCGGGCGTTGGCCGAGGCCGGGCGGTCGCTGCCGGGGTCGGTCCGGGTGGTCGTGCTGCGCGGTGAGGGACAGTCCTTCTCCGCGGGCCTCGACCGGCAGATGTTCACGCCGGAGGGGATCCCCGGAGAGCCGACCTTCATCGAGCTCGCGCGCCGCGACGACGCCGAACTCGACGCGTCCATCGCCGAGTTCCAGGAGGCGTTCACCTGGTGGCGGCAGAGCGACATCGTGTCGATCGCCGCCGTTCAGGGGCACGCCATCGGGGCGGGCTTCCAGCTGGCCCTCGCCTGTGACCTGCGCGTCGTCGCGGACGACGTGCAGTTCGCCATGCGCGAGACGAGCCTCGGGCTGGTGCCCGACCTGACCGGCACGCACCCGCTCGTCTCCTTGGTGGGCTACGCCCGCGCGCTGGAGATCTGCGCGACCGGACGCTACGTCCAGGCCGAGGAGGCGGTGGCCTCCGGGCTGGCGAACGTCGCGGTGCCGGTGGGTGAACTCGACGCGGCGGTACGGGACCTGGCCGGGGCGCTGCTGGCCGCGCCGCGGGACGCCGTCGTGGAGACCAAGGCGTTGCTGCGGGGGGCCGCCGGCCGTACCTACGACGAGCAGCGGGCCGCAGAGCGGCAGGCGCAGGCTCGGCGGCTGCGGGATCTTGCGGGGGTGGGCGAGTAGCCCCCTGTGGGCGGATGGGGCCGACGGGGCTGGTCGCGCGGTTCGCCGGGGGCGGATGGGGCCGACGGGGCTGGTCGCGCGGTTCGCCGGGGGCGGATGGGGCCGATGGGGCTGGTCGCGCGGTTCGCCGGGGGCGGATGGGGCCGATGGGGCTGGTCGCGCGGTTCGCCGGGGGCGGATGGGGCCGATGGGGCTGGTCGCGCGGTTCGCCGGGGGCGGATGGGGCCGACGGGGCTGGTCGCGCGGTTCGCCGCGGGCCGAGGGGGCCGGTGGAGGCTGGTCGCGCGGTTCGCCGCGGGCCGGTGGAGGCTGGTTGCGCAGTTCCCGCGCTCCTTACGGGGCGCTTCAGTTGACGACCGTCACCAGCACAGCCACCGTCGGCCGGTCGTCCAGTGCCTCGCCGACCGCCGTACGGACCCGGCGGGCCACCTCCACGGCTCGCGGGCCGTCGGCGGTCAGGGCCACTTCCACCCGCACGTGCCGGCGCGGCAGCGCGGTGTCGAAGTGGACCTCCCGGCTCAGTGCTCCCGTCACCCGGACCACCCCCGGCACCGCCAGCGCCGCCGCCGTCACCCGGGCCCCCTCGGGATCCGCCCCCTCACGGACCGACGGCGGCCGGGGCACGGCGGCCTCCGGTTCCGCCGGTTCCTCCGTCAGCAGGTCGGTCACCCGCAGGTCCGTCTCCACGACCCACAGCCCCAGCCGCTCCACGGCCGTCGCCAGTGCCCGGCGCAGCCGGGACGCGCTCGCGGGCAGCGGCTCGGCGGCCGTCGCCGCGAACTCCGCCGACAGCCGCAGCGGCCCCGGCGGCACCGCCCCGGGCGGCGCCGGTACGACGGCCTCCGCCACCTCCGCCGGATCCGCCAGGGCGATCCGCACCGCACCCAGCCGCACCCCCGCCACCCCGGCCGCCGCCCGCCGCAGGACCGCGTCCGCCGCCGACTCCGTGAGCCACGCCCCGTCCTGTGGCCCGCCCAGCGGGAGAAGCCTGCCCAGGCCCAGCAGGTGCCGCAGCGTGTCTGTCCGTCGCTCCGCCGTCATTGCTCCAGCCTGCCGCATCTCCGGGGCACGACAGGACATCCGCACGTACCGTGGTCGCAGGACGACGACGGGAAGGGACGCACGGCGATGACCGAGATGGCGGCGGAGCCCGAGAAGGACCCGACGGTACAGACCCGGAAGACGGTCAGGCGCGGTGGCGGCGATCCGGCGACCCGGGGGCGGACGACGATCGCCGACGGAGTGGTGGAGAAGATCGCCGGGCTGGCGGCCCGCGACGTGGTCGGCGTGCACGCCATGGGCAGCGGCCTCGCCCGTACCTTCGGCGTGGTGCGCGACCGGGTGCCCGGAGGCGCCAAGTCCGTGAGCCGGGGCGTGAAGGCCGAGGTCGGCGAGGTGCAGACCGCGCTGGACCTGGAGATCGTCGTGGACTACGGCGTGTCGATCGCCGACGTGGCCCGCGCGGTCCGGGAGAACGTGATCGCCGCCGTGGAGCGCATGACCGGTCTCGAAGTGGTGGAGGTCAACATCGCGGTGAGTGATGTGAAGCTTCCGGAGGAAGAGGAAGAAGAGCCGGAGTCCCGTCTCCAGTGACCGCCGACCGGGACCGTTGACCGGGACCGTTGAGGGGAGCGCACCATGAGTATGGCCGTCGTCGGCATGATCGCCGGCATGGCGCTGGGCTTCGCCGGGTACTTCGGCGGGTTCGGCGCCTTTCTGCTGGTGGCGGCGCTCGGGGCCATCGGGTTCGTCGTCGGGCGGTTCGCGGAGGGAGACCTCGAACTCGGCGACTTCTTCCGCACCCGTGACGACCGGCGCGACCGCAGGCGATGACCCCCGCGAGCGATGAGCCGCGCGCTGCCGCGACGGCCGTGGCGCCCGGCGAGCGGGGCGCCGTCCGGATCGCCGACCGGGTGGTGGCGAAGATCGCCGCACAGGCGGCCCGCGAGGCGCTCGGCCCTCTCCCGAAGGACGCCGTACCCCCGCACGCCACCGTGGTCACGCACCACGGCACGGCCCGGGTCCGGGTCCACCTCGAACTGGACTACCCGTCCGACATCGGTGCCCGGTGCGCGGCCGTGCGTCGACATGTGGTCGAGCGGGTAGGCGCGTTGGTGGACATGGACGTCCGGGAGGTCGCCGTCCACGTCGAGCGGCTGCACCCGGACCGGACGCAGGGGAGGGCGTGATGAGCACGGAGCAGACACCGGTCATCGAGAAGCCACCGGCACCGGCAGCCGCACCGCCGGCCGGCCGCGAGCCCCGCTTCTGGTCCCCGCGCCGCGCCCCCGCCACCCTGGTCGCGGTGGTCGCCCTGGTGACCGCGGGCGCCTTCCTGTACGACGTCGGCGCCGTACGGGCCCGCCACCCCGCCATGCAATGGCGTCGCGAACTGGCCCGTCAGCTCGCGACGCAGCCGCTCGACGCCACCTGGGTCCTGGTGGGCGCGGGCGTCGCCGCGGCCCTCGGCCTGTGGCTGCTCGCCCTGGCCGTCACGCCCGGCCTGCGGGACCTGCTGCCCATGCGGCGCACCCACCCCGACGTCCGCGCCGGGCTGCGCCGTGACGCGGCCGAACTGCTGCTGCGCGACCGGGCCATGGAGATCTCCGGTGTGCGCCGGGTGCGGGTACGGCTGCACCGGTCCCGCGCCCACGTCCTCGCCGTCTCCCACTTCCGCGAACTCGACGAGGTGCGGGACGACCTGGATACGGCCCTGACCGACGCGATCCACGCCATGGGGCTGGCCCGTGTACCCGCCCTGACCCTGCAGGTGATCCGCCCCGGCCGGAAGGGGTGACGTCGTGCTCGGCACCGTCAACCGCGTACTGCTCGCCCTCGCGGGCCTCCTGCTCCTCGCCCTCGGCGGCTCCGTCCTGGCCGTCGGCCTCGGCGCCCCGTCCCCGTCCTGGTGGATCCACCACGGCCGCCACGACGTCCTGCTCACCACGGCCGAGCGCACCCACTGGCGCGCCGAGGGCTGGTGGTGGCCGGCGGTCCTTTCCGCACTGGCCGTCCTGTTCCTGCTCTCCCTGTGGTGGCTGACCGCCCAGCTGCGCCGGCGCCGCCTGACCGAGGTCCTGGTGGACACCGGAGACGGTGAGAACGCGCTGCTGCGCGGCCGGGCCCTGGAGACCGTTCTGGCGACGGACGCCGCCCGCCAGGAGGGTGTCTCCCACGCCCAGGCGGTCCTGAGGGGCACGAGCACGGCCCCGCAGGTACGGGTGTGGCTCCAGCTGGAGCCGGACGTGGCCCCGGGAGAGGCCCTGGACACCCTGACGGCTCAGGCCCTGGCACATGCCCGGGACTCGGCGGCCCTGCGGAAGCTCCCCGCGGAGGTCCGGCTGACCTCGGTGAAGCACCGTGCGGAAAGGGTGACCTGACAGGCCGTCCGGGGCTGCGCGCACACGGGCGCCGGATCGCCGTCCGTCCCGTGGGCGCGTGCTCCCGGTCGGGGACCCGTCGGTCAGCGGGGTGCGGCCGGTCACGAACCGGACGCCGGTGTCGGCCGGGACGGTCTGCGGCGACAGCACCCCGCGGACCCGGCTGACCCGCGCGGCAGGGTCAGAACCCGTGCCGCATCCCCCCGTCCACGGGCACCATGATCCCCGTCAGATAGGACGCGGCCGGGGACATCAGGAACGCCGCCACCCGCCCGAACTCCTCCGGAGTCCCGTACCGCCGCAACGGAATCCGCGCCTCGTGCTCGGCCCGCGTCGCCTCCGGGTCGGCGGACATCGTGTCCAGCTCCCGCACCCGGTCCGTGTCGATCCGGGACGGCAGCAACCCCACCACCCGGATCCCGCGCGGCCCCAGTTCGTCCGCCAGCGACTTGGCGAACCCGGCAAGACCCGGCCGCAGCCCGTTGGAGATCGTCAGCCCGGGAATCGGCTCGTACACCGACGCGGACAGCACGAACCCGATGACGCCGCCGTCCCCCATCTCGGCGGCGGCCGCGCGGGCGAGCCGTACGGCCCCGAGGAACACCGACTCGAACGCGGCCTGCCATTGCTCGTCCGTGTTGTCGGCGACGAACCCGGCCGGCGGCCCGCCCACGCTCACGAGAATCCCGTCGAACCCTCCGAACCGCTCACGCGCGGTCGCGATCAGCCGCTCCGGCGCCGCCGGGTCGGCGTTGTCGACGCCCACGCCCACCGCGTTCGGCCCCAGTTCGGCCGCCACGTCGGCGGCCCGCTTCTCGTCGCGGCCGGTCACCACGACCTTCGCACCGTCCGCGACCAGCTCGCGCGCGGCCGCGTGGCCCAGCCCGCGGGTCGCTCCGGTGACGACGTACACCCGGTCCTTCAGTCCAAGATCCATGGCCCCTATCCTGCCTGCTCGCCGCCGAAGAGCGTGAGGGCGGTGTTCACAAGTCCGATGTGACTGAACGCCTGCGGGAAGTTGCCCAGCTGACGCCCGGTCTCCGGGTCGTACTCCTCGGACAGCAGCCCCACGTCGTTGACGAGCCCCACCAGCCGTTCGAACAGTTCCTTCGCGTCGTCGGTGCGGCCCGTCATGTGCAGCGCGTCGGCGAGCCAGAACGAGCAGGCCAGGAAGGAGCCCTCGCCGCCGGGCATCCCGTCCACGCCGATCGCGTCGGTGTCGTAGCGGCGCAGCAACCCGCTCTGGCCCAGGTCGTCGCGGATCGCGTCCACCGTGCCCACCACCCGGGGGTCGTCCGGGGGCAGGAAGCCGACGCGCGGGATCAGCAGCAGGGCGGCGTCGAGCTCGCGCGAGCCGTAGTACTGCGTGAAGGTGTTGCGCTTCGGGTCGTAGCCCTTCTCGCACACCTCCCGGTGCACCTCGTCGCGCAGCGCACGCCATTTCGTCAACTCGCCCTTGAGCTCCGCGTGCTCCTCCAGGGTCTGTACCGCCCGGTCCGCGGCCACCCACACCAGCACCTTGGAGTGCACGAAGTGGCGGCGGCCGCCGCGCACCTCCCACAGCCCTTCGTCCGGCTGCCGCCAGGCCTCCTCCAGGAACTTCATCAACGCGCACTGGATGGCCCACATGTGGGGCTTGGTGGGCAGACCAGCCGTGCGGGCCAGCGACAGCGAGTCCATCACCTCGCCGTACACGTCCAGCTGGAGCTGGTCGACGGCGCCGTTGCCGACGCGCACCGGCCTGGAGTCGGCGAAGCCGGGCAGCCAGGGCAGCTCGAACTCGGGCAGCCGGCGCTCGCCCGCGACGCCGTACATGATCTGCAGGTCCGCCGGGTCGCCGGCGACCGCGCGCACCAGCCAGTCGCGCCAGCGCTCGGCCTCCTTGTGGTAGCCGGCCGCGAGCAGGGCGCCGAGGGTGAGGGTGGAGTCGCGCAGCCAGCAGAACCGGTAGTCCCAGTTACGCACCCCGCCCGGCTCCTCGGGCAGCGAGCTGGTGGCCGCGGCGACGATGCCGCCGGTCGGCGCGTAGCTGAGCGCCTTGAGGGTGATCAGGGAGCGCACGACCGTGTCCCGGTGTGGGCCGTGGTAGGTGCAGCGGGCGGTCCAGCGCCGCCAGTCGGTGACGCTGGACCGCAGCGCCTCGTACGGGTCCACGAGCGGTGGCCGCGGCTGGTGCGAGGGGTGCCAGGTGAGCACGAACGCGACCCGCTCGCCCTCGGCGACGGTGAACTCCGAGTGCGTGCCGAAGTCCTCGCCCCAGGTCCGTACGGACGGTTCGCTGCGCAGCCACACCGCGTCGGGACCGGCGACCGCGACCCGGTGGCCGCCGGAGCGGCGCATCCACGGGATGACCGAGCCGTAGTCGAAGCGGAGCCGGAGCGTGCTGTGCACGGTGACACGTCCGCTGACGCCCTCGACGATGCGCACGACGTCGGGCGCGTGCTCGCGCTGGGGCATCAGGTCGGTGACGCGGACCGTGCCGTCGGCGGTCTCCCACTCGGTGTCCAGGACCAGGGTGTCGGGCCGGTAGCCGCGCCGGGTGCAGGTGGTGGCGCCGCCGGGGGCGATCCGCCAGTGGCCGTGGTCCTCGTCGCCCAGGAGCCTGGCGAAGCAGGCCGCCGAGTCGAAGCGGGGCAGGCACAACCAGTCGATGGAGCCGTCCCGGCCGACCAGGGCCGCGGTCTGCTCGTCACCGATGAGCGCGTAGTCCTCGATGCGTCGGTCCACGGGAGCCGGTTTCCCTGCCCGCCGGGGGGCCAATCAGGGGGTGGGCCGGGGGAGTGACGCGGTACGGAGGTCAGACGGCGGCCGGTTCGGCCGCCTCGGCCGTCTCCTGCTCCGCCGCCTCCGCACGCGTGCGTGCCTCACGGCGGGCCAGCACGAAGAAGCCCCAGGGGACGCCCGCCGCGAACAGCCACCACTGGATCATGTACGCGTAGTTCAGCGGCGCGTCTTCCTTGCCCGGGTCGGAAATCTGTTCCGGGGTGTCGCCCTTGGGCTCGGGTGCCGTCTGCTGGATGTAGCCGCCGAGCACCTGCCTGCCGAGCCGGCGCGCCTGCTCCTCGCTGTTGATCAGCATGATCTGCCGGTCGGGCAGGCCCTTGAGGTCCTTGATGCCGCTCGCCGCGGTGGTCTCGTCGGGCATCAGCCGGCCCTGGACGGTGACCGTGCCGGCCGGCGGCGCCGGGATCTTCGGGAAGGTGGTCTGGCTCGGACCGTCGGACGGGATCCAGCCCCGGTTGACCAGCAGCACCTTGCCGTCGGTCAGCACGAAGGGGGTGAGAACGTGATAGCCGACCTCGTCGTCCGAGTTGGTACGTCGGCGGACGACGACCTCGTCGGCGGTGTCGAAGGTGCCGGTCGCGGTGACGGTGTGGTACCGCTCCTTGCGGGTCACGGCGTGCCCCGGCTCGGTCACCTGCTCCGCCGGCACCGGCTTGGCACCGAGGGCGTCGGCGACCAGCTGGTTGCGGGCGCTGCGCTCCTCGTACCGGTGCTTCTGCCAGAACCCCAGCCGGATCATCGTCGGGATCAGAAGCAGCGAGATGAGGGTGAGGATCACCCACTGCCGAGTCAACAGGAAGCGGTACACCCCACGACCGTACAACTCGGTCGTGGGGCGCGTTCGGGCGGGTACCGGGTCAGACGCGGTCGACGATGCCCGCCTTCCCGGCCTCCCGGGCGCAGTGGGCGCCGCAGAACCACTGGTTGTCCGCCTCCACGCCCTGGCCGATGATCGAGACCTTGCAGTGCTCGCAGACCGGGGCCATGCGGTGGATCGCGCAGGAGAAGCAGTCGAAGACATGGACCGCGCCCTGCGCGTGCACCTCGAAGGTCATTCCGTAGTCATTGCCGCAAACTTCACATTTGGCCATGCGCCACAGGGTGGGCGGTCGGCCGCGCACGGGCGAGCGGGCGCCGGGCGAGTCGTACGGCAATCACCCGTCCGTACGGCCCGCGCGGGCGGGTGTACGGCCGCGCGGGCGGGTGTACGGCTCGTGCGGGCGGGTGTACGGCTCGTGCGGGCGGTCCGTACTGCTCGCGCGGGCGGTCACTGCTCCGTGGCCGGCGCCACGTCCCGCAGCAGTTGCCCGAAGGCCGCCTCGTCGACCACCGGGGTCCCGAACTGGCGGGCCTTGAGGACCTTCGAGGTGCCCGAGTCGGGGTCGTTGGTGACGAGCAGGCTGGTGAGCCGCGAGATGCTCGTCGAGACGTGCAGACCGGCCTCGACGGCCCGGTCCTCGAGGAGATCCCGCTCGATCGAGGTGTCCCCGGAGAACGCCACCCGCATGCCCTGCTTCAGCGGCCTGCCGTCCTCGTACCGGCCCGGGTTCGGGTAGGGGCAGGCCGGCCGCTTGCGGGACGGCCGCCAGCTGCCGGGCCGGTAGCCGCCGTACCCGCCGCTCGCCTGGGGTCCGATCCGGGGCGCGTCCGACCACTCGGTCAGGGGGCGGCACTCCAGGAGCGGCAGCCGTACGTTGCCCGCCGCCGCGGCCCGCAGACTGGGCCGGAACGCCTCCGCGAGCACGCGCGCGTCGTCCAGGGCGTGGTGCGCCCGCCGCTGCACGACACCGAAGTGCGCCGCCAGGGTCTCCAGTTTGTGGTTGGGCAGCGGCAGGTCCAGCTCCTTGGCGAGCGCGATCGTGCACAGCCGCTGCCGCACCGGGGCCTCGGCCTTCGCGCGCGCGTACTCCCGTGCGATCATCTGCCAGTCGAAGACCGCGTTGTGCGCGACCAGCACCCGGCCGTCCAGCCGGGCCGAGAACTCCTCGGCGACCTCGGTGAAGAGCGGCGCGCCTTCGAGCACCTCGCTCGTCAGGCCGTGGATCCACACGGGACCCGGGTCGCGCTCGGGGTTGACCAGCGTGTACCAGTGGTCCTCGACCTCGCCGCGCTCGTCCAGCCGGTAGACGGCGGCGCTGATTATCCGGTCGTCCCGGGCCAGTCCGGTGGTCTCCACGTCGACGACGGCGTACCCCTTGGGATACGCGGCGGGCCACGGGGTGCCGGGGGACACTGTGGTCGTACGGTCTTCGAGCATGGTCATTGAGGATACGGGCCCGCACCGACAGCCCGGACCGTCAGGCCGCCCGCCGCGGTCGCCCGTTCGCATGTCCTGATGCCTCGTCCGTCCTGACGGCCCGTCGTACGGCCGCGGACTTTGTCCTGATCGCCCTTCGCGCGGCTATGGACCTTTTCGCCGCCCGGTGCGAACGTGCACCCCGCCATGAGCACGGACGGCCGACGGAAGGGCGGTACGGCGGATGGCACGCGTACGGTACGGCGCTCGGACCGGGGCGGAGATCGCGGCCGCGCGCACCACGAAGCTCCCGGACGTCTGGTCCACCGGGGTGGTGGCCGTCTGGGAGACCGACCCGGACGCGGTCGCGGCCGTCCTGCCGCCGCCACTCAAACCGGCCGGCCGGCCCCTGGCCCGGGTCAGTGTCAGCAAGGTCGAACTGCCCGGATACCCGCTCGGCGCCGGCTCGTTCGCGGTCGCCGCCGCGCACGGCGCGGTCGAGGGCTGGTACCCGCTGGTCATGCCGATGACCCACGAGCGCGCCCTCACCGGCGGCCGCGAGGTCTTCGGCGAACCCAAGAAGCTCGGCGAGGTGACCGTCGAGCGGGAGGGCGCGCGGATCCACGCGGCCCTGGCCCGGCACGGAATCGCCTTCGTGGAGGTGCGCGGCACGGTCGACGGCCCGCTGCCGCTGCCCGAGCCCGCCCCGAAGACCGACTTCTACTTCAAGTTCCTTCCGGCGGTGGACGGTTCGGGCTTCGACGGTGACCCGCTTCTGGTGCACTGCGTGCGTGAGGAGAAGGTCCGCCGGCTGGAGCGCGTCACCGGGGAGGTTGTCCTCCGCGAGTCGGCGTACGACCCGGTCGCCGACCTGCCGGTGCTGCGCCTGCTGGACCTCACCCTCGGCGAGAAGACCAGCGGCCAGCGCGGCCGGGTCGCCGAACGGGTCGACGCCCAGGCCCTGTTGCCGTACGTCCACCAGCGCTACGACGACCCGCTCCAGATCCACGACGCGCCCCCGCGGGACGGCGAGGGGAGCGGGTCCTGATGGAGCTGCGCGAAGGACAGGTCGCCGTCGTCACCGGCGCGGCGAGCGGCATCGGGCTCGCGATGGCCCGGCGGTTCGCCGCCGAGGGGCTGAAGGTGGTCCTCGCGGACGTGGAGCCGGCCGCCCTGGAGAAGGCCGCCGACGCTCTGCGCGCCGAGGGCGCCGACGTGCACGCGCGCGTGGTCGACGTCGGCGTCCGCGAACAGGTCCTGGAGCTGGCCGAGTCGGCCTACGACACCTACGGCGCGGTGCACGTCCTGTGCAACAACGCCGGGGTCGGCTCGGGCGCCGAGGGCCGCATGTGGGAGCACGAACCGAACGACTGGAAGTGGGCGTTCGAGGTCAACGTGTGGGGCGTCTTCCACGGCGTCCAGGCTGTCCTGCCCAGGATGATCAAGTCGGGTCAACCCGGTCATGTGGTCAATACGTCCTCCGGGGACGGCGGTATCGCCCCGCTGCCCACGGCTTCCGTGTACGCGGTCACGAAGGCGGCCGTCGTCACGATGACCGAGTCCCTGTACGCCCACCTCAGGGCGGAGCACGCGCGCGTGGGCGCCTCGGTGCTCTTCCCGGGGCCCCACATGCTGCGCACCGGCCTGTGGGAGTCGCACCGCAACCGCCCCGACCGCTACGCCAAGGAACGGCCGCGCCGGACTCCGTACCGCAGTCTCGACCAGTGGGAGGCGGCGATGCGGGCGGCGGGCAAGGAGGTCGCCTTCACACCCGTCGAGGAGGTCGCCGGACTCGTCGTGGCGGGCATCCGCGCGGACCGCTTCTGGCTGCTGCCGGCGAGTGCGCACAGCGACGCCCAGATCCGGGCCAGGGCGCGCTCGATGCTGGACCGGACGAACCCCTCGTACCTCGAAAGCTTCATTCTGGACTGAACAGGGGGCAGTGGTGACCGCGTACGACGACCCATATCTGATCATCTCCTCCGACTGCCACGCCGGGCTGCCCACCGAGGAGTACCGGCCCTATCTGGACGCCCGGTTCCACCGGGACTTCGACGAGTTCCTCGCCGGGCGCGAGCACCGCCGGGAGGAGATGACCCGGCTCGGCATCCGCAACGAGGCGTTCGCGGCCAAGTGGTTCCAGGACCACGAGGAGGGACTGCGCGGGGGCTGGGACGCCGGGCAGCGGGTGAAGGAGCTGGACGGCGACGGGGTGACCGCCGAGGTGGTCTTCCCCGACGCCGACGCGGTCGACAGCCGGACCGCCGCGCCCTTCGGGGTCGGCCTCGGCCTGTCCGGGGACCACGACCCGGAGCTCGGCATGGCGGGCGCGCAGGCCCACAACCGCTGGCTGGCCGACTTCGTGTCCGAGCACCCCGAACGGCACTGCGGGGTGGCCCTGCTGCCCGTCACGGCCCCGGCGGACCGCGTGGTCGCCGAGGTGCACCGCGCGAAGGAGTCGGGACTCGGCGCCCTGATGATCCCCGCCATGTGGGTCGACAGGGAGCCGTACCACGACCGCCGTTACGACCCCGTCTGGGCGGCCGCCGCCGACTGCGGGATGCCGGTCCTCACCCACTCCGGCGCGGCCCCGCGCGGCGAGTACGGCGACCATCTCGGCATCTACGTCAGCGAGGTGACGTGGTGGCCGGCCCGCCCGCTGTGGTTCCTGCTCTGGTCCGGCGTCTTCGAACGCCATCCCGGGCTGCGCTTCGGCATCGCCGAGTCGGGCTGCTGGTGGCTGCCGAACCTGCTGTGGTTCATGGACCGCCTCTACCTCGGCGCGCACGGCGGCAAGAAACTCTCCCCCTTCCAGGAGATGAAACGCCCGCCGCACGAGTACCTGGACCGGCAGGTCTTCGTCTGCGCCACCAACACCAAGCGTCGCGAACTCGCCCAGCGCTACGAGATCGGCGTCGACAACATCCTCTGGGGCAGCGACTTCCCGCACCCCGAGGGCACCTGGCCCGACACGCGCGCGTGGCTGCGCCGCACCTTCCACGACATCCCGGTGACCGAGACCCGCCGGATGCTCGGCCTCGCGGCGGCCGAGGCCTTCGGCTTCGACGTGGACCGCCTGACCCCGCTGGCCCGCCGCATCGGCCCCACCCCCGCCGACCTCGGCCAGCCGGCCGACCAGGCGGTGGTGGAGGCGTCCTGGGCCCGCTCGCGCGAGGTGGGCCGCCACTGGCTGACCGGCAACGACTTCCCGGCTCTGGGGGTGACGTCGTGAGCGACGACCGCTACACGGTGATCTCGGCCGACTGCCACGCGGGGGCGGACCTCCTCGACTACCGCCCCTACCTGGAGAGGCGGTACCAGGACGACTTCGACGGGTGGGCGGCGACGTACGTCAACCCGTACGAGGACCTGCTCGCCGACTCGGCGGACCGGAACTGGAACTCCGCGCGGCGGCTCGCGGAGCTGGAGGAGGACGGGATCGTCGCGGAGGTGATCTTCCCGAACACCATCCCGCCGTTCTTCCCGTCCGGCTCCCTCATGGCCCCCGCGCCGACGGCGGCGGAGTTCGAGCGCCGCTGGGCCGGCCTGCGCGCCCACAACCGCTGGCTCGCCGACTTCTGCGCCGACGCGCCGGGGCGCCGGGCGGGCGTCTTCCAGATCCTCCTCAACGACGTCGACGAGGCCGTGAAGGAGATCCGGTGGGCGGCCGGCGCGGGCCTGAAGGGCGGCCTGATGCTCCCCGGCACCCCGCCCGGCTCGGGCCTGCCCGAACTGCACGCGCGCGTGTACGACCCGATCTGGGCCGTCTGCGCGGAACTCGGCGTCCCCGTCAACCACCACGCGGGCTCCGCCTCCCCGCCGCTCGGCGACGAACCGGCGGCCCGCGCGGTCTTCATGGTCGAGACGACCTGGTTCTCCCACCGCGCGCTGTGGCACCTGGTCTTCGGCGGCGCCTTCCGCCGCCACCCCGAGCTGAAACTGGTCCTGACCGAACAGGGCTCCGGCTGGATCCCCGGGGTCCTGGCCATGCTGGACTACTACCACGGCCGCCTGCTGGCGGCGGCGCGGGCGACGACCGCGGAGGCGAAGTTCGGGGTGGGCCTCGCGGAGGCGATGGGCAGGCCGCCCTCCGAGGTGTGGCACGAGAACTGCTTCGTCGGCGCCAGCTTCATGCGCCCGCACGAGGTGCCGCTGCGCGACCGCATCGGCCTGGACAAGATCATGTGGGGCAGTGACTACCCGCACGACGAGGGCACGTTCCCGTACACCAGGGAGGGCCTGCGCTTCGCCTTCGCCGGCGTCCCGCAGGGCGAGCTCGCCGCGATGCTCGGCGGCAACGCGGCCCGCGTGTACGGCTTCGACCTGGACTTCCTGGACCCGATCGCGGCGAAGGCGGGGCCGACGGTGGCGGAGATCGCCGAACCGCTGCCGGAGCCGCCGGCGGACGCGACGAGCCCGGTGTTCGCGCGAGGGGCCTCGGTCCGGGTCTGGTGACGTCGGTACGGCACCCGTCGGCCCCAGGATGCGATCCTCCCTGCTGTGACCGAACCCACGCACGACAACGAGGCCCACGGGGGAGCGCTCGGCTCCCGGTTGAACTGGCTGCGGGCGGCCGTCCTGGGCGCGAACGACGGCATCGTGTCGACGGCGGGCATCGTCGTCGGCGTCGCGGGCGCCACGGCCGACCGCAACACCCTGCTGACGGCGGGCCTGGCGGGCCTGCTCGCCGGATCCATGTCGATGGCGGCCGGGGAGTACGTCTCGGTGTCCACCCAGCGCGACTCCGAACTCGCCGCGCTGGCGCTGGAGAAGCGGGAGCTGAAGGAGCAGCCCGAGGCGGAGCTGGAGGAGCTGACCGAGCTGCTGGAACGCCGTGGCCTGTCCCGGGAGGTGGCCCGCGAGGCGGCGGTCCAGCTGACGGAACGCGACGCCCTGAAGGCCCACGCGAGCGTGGAGCTGGGCATCGACCCCGACGAGCTCACCAGCCCCTGGACCGCGGCCCTCGCCAGCTTCCTGGCGTTCACCGTGGGGGCGCTGCTCCCGCTGCTCGCGATCGTCCTGCCGCCCTCCGACTGGCGGCTCCCGGTGACGGTGGGCTCGGTCCTTGCGGCGCTCGTCCTGACCGGCTGGGCCAGCGCCCGCCTGGGAGCGGCCGCGGTGGGCCCGGCGGTGCTGCGCAACGTCCTGGGCGGAGCGCTGGCCATGGGGGTCACGTACGCGGCGGGGAGGCTGCTGGGGGCGGCCGGGATCTAGCCCGTTGGCGGAGATCGCCAACAAGCAAGCGCGTACCGGTGTGAATACTTGTGGGTAACAACGTCTAGCCGCGGTCGACCGGCGGCTCTACGGTGCCCACATGCCGAACCTGCCCGATGTCGTGACGTGGTCGATACCCGCCTTCGTGCTGCTGACCGTGATCGAGGTGATCAGCTACCGCGTCCATCCCGACGACGACGAGGCCGGGTACGAGGCCAAGGACGCGGCCACGAGCATCGGCATGGGACTGGGGTCGCTCGTCTTCGACTTCGTGTGGAAGATCCCGATCGTCATGATCTACACGGCGGTGTACGAACTGACCCCGCTGCGCGTCCCCGTCCTGTGGTGGACGGTCCCGCTGATGCTGCTCGCGCAGGACTTCTTCTACTACTGGTCCCACCGCGGCCACCACGTCATCCGGATCCTGTGGGCCTGCCACGTCGTCCACCACTCCAGCAAGAAGTTCAACCTCTCCACCGCGCTGCGCCAGCCCTGGACCTCGCTGACCGTCTGGCCGTTCTACGTCCCGCTGGTGGCCGTGGGGGTGCACCCGGCCGCGCTCGCCTTCTGCTCCTCCGCCAACCTCGTCTACCAGTTCTGGATCCACACCGAACGCATCGACAAGATGCCCCGGTGGTTCGAGTTCGTGTTCAACACGCCGTCCCACCACCGTGTGCACCACGCCTCCCAGGGCGGCTACCTGGACCGCAACTTCGGCGGGATCCTGATCGTCTGGGACCGGCTGTTCGGGTCCTGGGTGGCGGAGACCGAGCGGCCCGTGTACGGGTTGACCAAGAACATCAACACGTTCAACCCCGTCAAGGTGGCCACCCACGAGTACGTCGCCATCGCCAAGGACATCAGGGCCGCGCGCAGCTGGCGGGAGCGGGCCGGACGGGTGTTCCGGGGACCTGGCTGGGCACCGGCTCCCGCGGTGGAACAGGCCGAGGAGTCCGTGGCCGCGTGAGGGCGTCCCGGGAGCTGCTCGCCGCCTTCGCCCTCGCCGTCCTCCTCGACCTCGCCTTCCTGGCCGTCGGCTTCCGCACCGGGCACGTCGTCGCCAAGGTGCTCCTGATGCCCCTGCTCGCCGCGTCCGCCGCCCGCGCGGGCGCCCCGCGGCTCCTGGTCGCCGCCCTGCTGTGCGGCTGGGGCGGCGACGTCCTGCTCCTCTCCGGCGCCGACTCCGCCTTCATGGCGGGCATGGCCTCCTTCGCCGCCGGACACGTCTGCTATCTGGTCCTCTTCCGCCGCCAGGGCCCGCCACACGCCCGTGCGCGTCTGCTCGGCCTCGCCTATGCCGCCGCCCTCGTCACCCTGGTCGCCCTGCTCTGGCCCGACCTGCCGGCCGGCCTGCGCGTCCCCGTGGCCGGCTACAGCACCCTGCTCACCGCCATGGCGTACACCGCCGCCGGCCGGCTCGGTCCGGCGGCCGCGCTCGGCGGCGCGCTCTTCATGCTCTCCGACACGCTGATCGCGACCGGCGTCGCCGACTGGCCGCAACTGCCGCGACCCGACTTCTGGATCATGCTCACCTACGCGGCGGCACAGTTCCTGCTGGTCCGCGGCACCCTCGACGCGCGCCGTGCCCCGGGCACGGCGTACCGTGAAGTGCGCTCGACCACCCCCTGAGCGCCCCCACGACACCGCACGAGAAGGACCCTCGCCATGCGCGCCACCACCATCCACGCCCCGTTCGACATGCGCGTGGAGGACGTGCCCGAGCCCATGGTGCAGCTGCCCACCGACGCCGTCGTACGGGTGTTGCGCGCCTGCATCTGCGGCAGCGACCTGTGGGCCTACCGGGGCGAGGCGGCCCGGCAGCCGGGGCAGCGCATCGGCCACGAGTTCCTCGGCGTGGTCGAGGAGACCGGCTCCGAGGTGGGCACCGTGCGGCGCGGCGACCTCGTGGTCGCCCCCTTCATGTGGTCCGACGGAGTCTGCGACTACTGCCGCGAGGGCCTGACCACGTCCTGCGAGCACGGCGGCTTCTGGGGCGCGGTCGGGTACGACGGCGGCCAGGGCGAGGCCGTACGGGTCCCGTTCGCCGACGGCACCCTGGTCCAGCTGCCCAAGGACGCCGCCTCCGACGACCACCTGCTCTCCGCTCTGCTGACCCTCTCCGACGTGCTCGGCACCGGCCACCACGCGGCCCTCGGCGCGGGCGTCCGGCCCGGCGCCACGGTCGCCGTCGTCGGCGACGGCGCGGTCGGCCTGTGCGCCGTGCTGGCCGCCAAGCGGCTGGGTGCCGAGCGGATCATCGCGCTGGGCCGGCACGAGGTGCGCACCGACATCGCGCGCCGCTTCGGCGCCACCGACGTCGTCGCCGAGCGCGGGGACGCGGCCGTGGATGCGGTACGCGCACTCACCCGGGGCCAGGGCGCGCACGCCGTCGTCGAGGCCGTGGGCACCGAGCAGTCCATGCGGACGGCCGTCAACATCACCCGCGACGGCGGTGCGATCGGCTTCGTCGGCGTCCCGCACGGCAGCGGCACCGGACTGGACCTCGGCGTCATGTTCGACCGGAACATCGCCCTGCGCGGCGGTGTCGCCCCGGTCCGCGCCTACATCCCCGACCTGCTCCCCGACGTCCTCGACGGCACGATCGACCCGTCGCCGGTCTTCGACCTCACCGTCGGCATCGAGGGCGTGCCCGACGGCTACAAGGCGATGGACGAGCGCACCGCCCTGAAGGTGCTCGTCACGAACGGCTGAATCACTGACGGACGGCTGCCGTTGCCCATGTTGACCGGCGGACGACTGTGGCACGGGCCCAGTTGATCAAGTCCAGTTGGTCAAGTCGGCCTGATCAAGTCCACCTGATCGGCAGCGGCAGTGCCGTCAGCACCCCCGACACCGCGACCACCACCCCCAGCACGGCCACCTCGGCCCGCGCGGGGACGTACGCGGTCAGCGGGTCGGCCGCCCGGCGCAGCCGGTACCGGGCCCACAGCGCGAGCACGGCGACGGCGGCGACGAGGGTCACCTTGGCCAGCAGGGTGCGCCCGTACGCCGTCGTCGTCAGCTGGTCCAGGACCGTGCCCGCGGGCATCCGCCGCAGCGAACTCCACACGCCCGTCGCGGTGATGGCCGCGAGCAGCACGGCGGCCACGCGCGCGTAGAGCCCGAGCAGCGCCGCCCCGGCCTCCCGGCCCCGCCACCGGCGCAGCATGCGCAGCGCGTGCAGCAGGCCGCCCGCCCACAGCGTCGCGCACGCCAGATGCACCAGGGTCAGCGCGGAACCGAGCAACGGGCTGTGCTCGGGCGCGGGATGGGCCCGCAGCGCCTCGGCGACGGCCACCGCGGCAAGCGGCCACACCTGGGTCGCCGGGCGGCGCGCGCGGGCGCACAGACCGGCCAGCAGAAAGGCGTTGACCTCGATCAGCGCCAGCTTGCCGTCGCGCGACCGGTACAGGCCGCCCACGTCGATGTCGGCGAGCGAGCGCGGCACCAGGTTGCCCGTCGACACGACCGACGCGAGCCCCAGCGCGGCGACGAACCCGGCGGCGGCCGCGAACACCGCCCAGCCGGTGGGCCGTTCGGTCGGCGCGTCCGGCAGCCGGCGGACCAGCCGGTCCACGAACAGCTCACCCGCCGGCACGCACAGGGCGGCGAACAGCAGCCCGCGCAGCAGCGCGATACCGCCCACCCCGGGCGCCGCGGCCTCCCCGGTGCCCCGCAGCGCGGCGGACGGCCCGAGCAGGGGTATCAGGGCGGCCACCGCCGCCAGCAGCAGGACGGCGACGGCCCGCCAGGTCCCCGGATGTCTCGCGGGGCCGCTCGCGGCCACCTCGGCGGTCGGTCGTGTCAACGGCCCCCCCGTTCTCCACCAGCCATGACAGAAGCGGGCAAGTACAGGAAAACAGCCGGCGGAACGGCATACCACCCATTCATGGGTTTCCGGCCACCCCGGCGGCCCGCTCACGCCGGGCGGCCCGGGTCCGTCCTCATCTCGGGGCCTCGGCGTTCATGCCCAACGGGCCGGGCTCGACCCCCACGGCACCGGCGGGCGCGCCCAGTCGGCCGGGCCGCCCTCGAAGGACAACGGCGGACGCGCGTACCGCAGCCGACCCAGCGGGCCGTCCGTCCCGGCGAGCCAGGCGTCCGGCCCCTCGTACGGCTCGCCGGCCGCGGGTTCCGGCTCCAGTTCCTCCGTGAGCCACCGCGCGGTCCGCGCCAGCGCCAGCCGCACGAACCTGCTGCCCCCGTCGTACGACTGCTCGGTCAGGGCCCGCAGCACGCCTGCGGCCAGCAGGTAGCCGGTGCCGTGGTCCAGGGCCTGCGCGGGCAGCGTGCCCGGCCGGTCCGCCGGGCCCTCGGTCTCCGCGATGCCGGTGGCGACCTGTACCAGGCTGTCGAAGCCGCGCCGCCCGCCCCACGGCCCGTACGCGCCCCACGCCGACACCTGGGCCACGACCAGCCCGGGCCGCCGCTCGGCCAGCGCCTCGGGGGAGAGCCCGAACCGGTCCAGGGCGCCCGGCCGGTAGCCGGTGACCACGACGTCCGCCGCGGCCAGCAGCTCCTCGAAGGCGGCCCGGTCCGTCGCCAGGTCCAGCGTCGCCGAGCGCTTCCCGAAGCCCGTGTCGGCGTGCTGGTCGGGGAGTTCGGGCAGCCAGGGCGCGTCCAGGCGCAGGACGTCGGCGCCCAGCAGTCCGAGGGTGCGGGTGGCGACCGGTCCGGCGAGGACCCGGGTCAGGTCCAGGACGCGCAGCCCGGCGGCGGGCAGCAGGGGAGCGGCGCCGGCGTCGAGCGGCGGGAGCACGCGCGCGCGTGCCGTGTCCAGGCGGTCGCGCTCGACGAGGGGGTGCGCGGCCACGGCGGCCGCCTGCTCGTGCCGGGCCCACTCGCCGGGGGAGCGCAGCGCCACGGCGAGTCCGCCGGCGGAGCAGACCGTGTTCTCGACGTCCAGTGCGGGCCGCGCGGCGATCCGGGCGGCGGCCTCCTCCGGGGAGGCGTGCTCCGGCAGGCCGAGCGCACGCAGCAGCCGAGCGCCGTGGTGGGGGTAGTTGGCGTGGGTGCGCACCCACCCGTCCGCCGCGCGCCAGAACCGGGACAGCGGAGCGAACTGAACCGGCGCCCGCCCGTCGACCAGCAGGTGCCGCTCGCTGGTGAACGCCGTCGCCACGGCTCCGTCGTCCACCCGCACGCGGGGCACCTCCGTGGCCCCGGTCCGCCGTGCCGCCAGCTCGGCGGCGGCCAGTGCGCACACGCCCGTGCAGGCGCGGGCGAGCTGACGCACCGGAAGACGCGCCGGGAGCGTGCCTATGCGCGTCACGGTCGTGACCCGCGCGGGCAGCGACGGATCGCCGCCCAGCGCGGACCACGCGTACTTGATTCCAGTCATGACTGAACTATGCATTATTGACTGGATCAATATATGTACTCGGAGGCTACCTGGTCACCGCCGCCAGTGCGTCGGCCGTGCCCCAGCCGTAGAAGCCGTTGTGGTTCCGGGAGCCCTCGCACACCGCGTCGACCTTGCCGTCGCCGTCGATGTCGTACGGGTCGGTGCACGGCGTGGCGGTCGCCTCGGCGTACAGCAGGGCCTTCACCAGGGCGGCGGAAGCGTGCGGATGGGTCGACTTGATCAGTGCGGCGACTCCGACGACGTGCGGGGTCGCCATCGACGTACCGGCCATGTAGCCCCACTTGCCGCCCGGCAGCGGGCCGAGGATCAGGCCGCTGGTGGCGGGGGGTTCCGGCGCCTGGTAGGCCGTCGAGTCGCCGCCGGGTGCGGCGATGTCGATGACCCCGAGGCCGTAGTTGGAGAACGAGGACTTGAGGCCCTTCGCACCGGTCGCCGCGACGGTGACCACACCCGGCAGCTGGGTCGGGATGTCGAAGCACTTGTGCGGGTCGATCACCCGGTCGACGGGCGTGCCGTCGTTCGGCGAGACCGGGTCGGTGATCGAGTGGGAGGCCAGGTCGTAGCTCTCGTTGCCGGCCGCCGCGACATTGACCGTGCCCTTGCGCTCCGCGAACTGCGAGGCCCGGGTGATGGCGTCGACGAGTGCCTTCTGGTCCGGGTCGTCGGTGCAGTTGAAGTACCAGGGGTCGGTGTAATAGCTGTTGTTGGTGACGTCGATGTGGTGCTCCGCCGCCCACACGAAGCCGCAGACCACGGCCTCCGTGTAGAAGTACCCGGCGGTGGTGGCGACCTTGATCCCGGCCACCTTGACGCCCGGCGCCACACCGGTGATGCCGACCCCGTTCCTGGCGCCCGCGATCTCGCCCGCCACGTGCGTGCCGTGCGGGCTCTCCGCCGCGGTGGGCCGCCAGGCGCCGTATGTCGTGTCCGGCCTGCCCGAGACACAGTTGGTGGACTGTGCGGCGGAGAAGTTCGGGGCGATGTCCGGGTGGGTGTCGTCCACGCCCGTGTCGATGACGGCGACGGTGACCTTCGAACTCCCGAGGGTCTTCTCGTGCGCCTTGTCCGCCTTGATGGCCGGCAGGTCCCACTGCAGCGGCTCCAGCGGGTCCTGCCCGTCGGCCGCCCGAGCGTCCGCCGCCGATATCTGCTCGGAGCTCAGCACCTCGGGCGTGCCCACGTCGGTGGTCGACTGGGCGGGCAGCGGCGCGTTGCGGGTGTTCCCGGCCGAGTCCACGCCGGGCACCTTCCGGATGATCTTGGCGAAGTCGGCGTTCGACGAATGGACGACTATCACGCCGATCTCGTCGTACGCGATCACCGCCGAACCGCCGGCCCGCGCGATCGCCTTCTGCACGCGCTCGGAAGTGCCGTGTCCGGGACGGACGTTGACGACGTAGCTGAGGGACGTCGTGTCGTCACCGGCGGGCCTGGCCGCGGCCGTGGCCACGCCGGTGTCGGCGGCGGACGCCGGGACAGTGGGCAGGAAGGCGAGGGCCGTGGCCATGGCCATGCCGAGCGGGAGGGCGAGGACGCGACGGTGGCGCGGCTGGGGCGCGGTCATCTGAGGTCTCCAGTTCGTTCGCTGAGCGGGGCGTGCCGTGCGGGAAGTCCTGCTCTGCGGGGCCTACTCGACCGCGCGGAGGGCGTCGACGACACCGGATCCGTAGAAGCCGTTGACGTGCTTGCCGCCCACGCAGGTGGCGTCGACGACGCCGTCGCCGTCCCCGTCGTACGGGCCCGCCGGGCAGCCCGGGTTGTCCGCCTCGGCCTTCAGGAGGGCCGACAGCTGGGCCGGAGTGGCGTGCGGGTGCGTCGACTTGAGCAGCGCGGCCACCGCGGCCACGTGCGGGGAGGCCATCGAGGTGCCCTGGAGGAAGCCGTACTGGTCGTTCGGCAGGGTGGACAGGATGCGGCCGTTCTTCGACGGCGTGTCCGGGATCTGGTACTTGTCGCCGCCGGGGCCGGCCACGTCGACGACGCCCCGGCCGTAGCTGGAGTAGTAGGACTTCGTGTCGTTGACGCCGACCGCGCTGACGGTGACCACGCCGGGCAGCTGGGTCGGTACGTCGAAGCACTCGTGCGGGTCGACCGTCCGGGTGGTGGCCGTCGAGTCGTCCGGGCTCGAGGTGTCCGTGAGGGCGTGCGAGTCGAGGTCGTCGTTCGAGTTGCCCGCCGAGGCCACGTTGAGCGTGCCCTTGCGCTGGGCGTACAACTGCGCCCTGTTGACCGCGTCAACGATGGCACGTTGATCGGGGTCGTCCATGCAGTTGTACAGCCATGGGTCAACGTAGTAGCTGTTGTTGGTGATCTCGATGCCGTGGTCGGCGGCGAAGACGAAGGCGCAGACCACGCTCTCCGGGTAGAACAGCTGCGTCGCGTCGGGCTGGGCCACCGTGATGCTCGCCACCTTCACGCCCGGTGCCACGCCGGCCACGCCGATCCCGTTGCGGGCCGCGGCTATCTCGCCGGCGACATGGGTGCCGTGGTAGTGGTCGGCGTCCGCCGGCCGCCAGGCGCCGTACGTCGTGTCCGCCTTGCCGCTCACGCAGTTGGCGGACTGCGCGGCGGAGAAGTTCGGGGCGATGTCCGGGTGGGTGTCGTCGACGCCGGTGTCGATGATGCCGACCGTCACCGAGCGGCTCCCCGGGTTGACCGCGGCGGCCTTGTCGGCGCCGATCGCCCGCAGGTCCCACTGGTCGGCCTCAAGAGGCTCCTGGCCCGCCGTCGCCCGCCGCTGGACCTGCGCGGCCTCCGCCTTGGACAGCACCTGCACGGCGCCCTCGTCCGTGGTCCCCGCCGCGCTCAGCGCGGCCGTCCGGGTGGCGCCCGCCGACTGCACCCCGCGCACCGCGCGCAGCGCCGCGCCGAAGTCCGGGTTCGCCGAGTGCACGACGAGCACGCCGATCTTGTCGTACGTCGCGATGACCGTGCCGCCGTTGCGGGTGACCGCCCGCTGCACCGACTCGACCGTGCGACGGTCCGTCCTGGTGTTGACGACGTAGGCCAGGTTCGGGCCGTCCGCCGCCCGGGTCGCCCGGGCGGACGGCGGGGCCGCCGAAGCCGCCGTCGGCAGGAGGCCGAGCGAGGCGGTCAGCGACAGGACGACCGGGACGGCGAGTGCCAGCCCGCGTCTGGAACGCAGATGAGCCATGGGGTCTCCACATCATCCGGAACATCAACCGAAAACGGGCCTGCCCAGGACGCGAGTGGCGCTTGGGCAGGTACATGACAGGTGGTGCAGGGCCGAAGCTATCTCCCGCACTCACCGGCCAGCAATGACCGGAGGTGACTTGCACCGACGACTTCCGAAAGAACCCGGGCGAGTTGAACCCGACCACGCGTGGCGCCGTGACCTCGGGGAGGGAGCCACAGCAGGATCGAGGCCCCCCGTCGGACTCACGCACCGGAGTCGCGCCATCACTCCACGTGCGTGATCCACCTGTAGTGAGGTCAGAATCCGCATGTCCGTATCGCGAGGAGACTCCGTGGCCACCGAGACACCACCGCCCTCGAACACGCAGACCCGGCACCCATCCGGCGAGGAGTTCGCCGAGGTGCAGCAGAGTCCGGAGTTCGCCGAACTGCGGCACTCCCACCGCTCCTTCGCCTTCCCGCTGACCTTCGCCTTCATCGCCTGGTACCTGCTGTACGTCCTGCTCTCCAACTACGCGGGCGACTTCATGGGCACCAAGGTCGTCGGCAACATCAACGTGGCCCTGGTCCTCGGCCTCGCCCAGTTCCTCACCACGTTCCTCATCGCGTGGTGGTACGCCCGGCACGCCGCCGCCAAGCTCGACCCCAAGGCAGAGGCCATCAAGTCCCGGATGGAGGGCGACGCATGAGCCCCGCGATCACGCTGGCGGCGGAGAGCCCCGCGATCACGACGGCGGCCGGTGAGGCCAGTCAGCACCGGACGCTGATCATCACCCTGTTCGCGGTGTTCGTCGCCGCGACCCTCGTCATCACCGTCTGGGCGGGCCGCCAGACCAAGGACGCCGCAGACTTCTACGCGGGCGGCCGCCAGTTCACCGGCTTCCAGAACGGCCTCGCCGTCTCCGGCGACTACATGTCCGCCGCGTCCTTCCTGGGCATCGCCGGCGCCATCGCCCTGTTCGGCTACGACGGCTTCCTCTACTCCATCGGCTTCCTGGTCGCCTGGCTGGTCGCCCTGCTCCTGGTCGCCGAGCCGCTGCGCAACTCCGGCCGCTACACCATGGGCGACGTGCTGGCCTACCGCATGCGCCAGCGCCCGGTCCGCACCGCGGCCGGCACCTCCACGATCGTCGTCTCGATCTTCTACCTGCTGGCCCAGATGGCGGGAGCGGGCGTCCTCGTCTCCCTGCTCCTCGGCATCACCAGCGACGGCGGCAAGATCGGCATCGTCGCCCTGGTCGGCGTCCTGATGATCGTCTACGTCACCATCGGCGGCATGAAGGGCACCACCTGGGTCCAGATGGTCAAGGCGGTGCTGCTCATCGCGGGCGCCCTGCTGCTGACCTTCATGGTCCTGGCCAAGTTCCACTTCAACGTCTCCGACCTGCTCGGCAAGGCCGCCGACAACAGCGGCAAGGGTGCCGCCTTCCTGGAGCCAGGCCTGAAGTACGGCGCCACCGGCACCAGCAAGCTGGACTTCCTGTCCCTCGGCATCGCCCTGGTCCTCGGCACCGCCGGACTGCCGCACATCCTGATCCGGTTCTACACCGTGCCCACCGCCAAGGCCGCGCGGAAGTCCGTCCTCTGGGCGATCGGCCTGATCGGCGCCTTCTACCTGATGACCCTCGCCCTCGGCTTCGGCGCGGCCGCGCTGATCAAACCCGACGAGATCATCGCCTCCAACAAGTCGGGCAACACCGCGGCTCCCCTCCTCGCCCTCCACCTGGGCGGCGTCGACTCCAACTGGGGCGCGGTCCTGCTGGCCACCATCTCCGCGGTGGCCTTCGCGACCATCCTCGCCGTGGTCGCGGGCCTCACCCTGGCGTCCTCGTCGTCCTTCGCGCACGACATCTACGCCAACGTCATCAAGAAGGGCCAGGCCACCGAGAAGCAGGAGATCAACGCGGCCCGCTACGCCACCGTCGGCATCGGCGCCGTGTCGATCGTGCTCGGCGCCCTGGCCCGGGACCTCAACGTCGCCGGCCTGGTCGCGCTCGCCTTCGCGGTCGCCGCCTCCGCCAACCTGCCGACCATCCTCTACAGCCTCTTCTGGAAGCGGTTCACCACCGCCGGAGCCCTCTGGTCGATCTACGGCGGCCTGGTCACCGCGGTCGGTCTGGTGCTGTTCTCGCCGGTGGTGTCCGGAAAGGAGACGTCGATGTTCCCCGGCGTCGACTTCCACTGGTTCCCGCTGGAGAACCCGGGCATCATCTCGATCCCGGTCGGATTCCTCCTCGGCGTCGTGGGCACTCTCCTCTCCAAGGAGGCCCCGGACGCCGCCAAGTACGCGGAACTGGAGGTGCGGTCCCTGACCGGCACCGGAGCGCACTGAGCTTCGTACGACTGGCCGCGTCGACGGGACCGTAGGATCCTACGACGCGGCCGCGTCGTACCTCGTGGTATCAGGCCTCTCCCGATGTCAGTGCCGTCACGTAGGCTCACAAGGGAAGGGACGGCAGAGATCCGACCCGCAACGAGGGAGGGGGCCCGCGTGCTCATCGACACCTACGGCCGGGTGGCCACCGACCTGAGAGTCTCGCTGACCGACCGGTGCAACCTGCGCTGTACGTACTGCATGCCCGAGGAGGGCCTGCAGTGGCTGGCCAAGCCCGACCTGCTCACGGACGACGAGATCGTCCGGCTGGTCGACATCGCCGTCCGGCTGCTGGGCGTCGAGGAGGTCCGCTTCACCGGCGGCGAGCCACTGCTGCGCCCCGGCCTGGTCGGCATCGTCGAGCGCGTGGCGGACCTGGCCCCCCGCCCCCGGATGTCCCTGACGACCAACGGCATCGGCCTGCGCCGCACCGCGACGGCCCTCAAGGCGGCCGGCCTGGACCGGGTCAACGTCTCCCTGGACACCCTCCGCCCGGACGTCTTCAAGACCCTCACCCGCCGCGACCGCCACCAGGACGTCCTGGACGGCCTCCGGGCCGCCCACGACGCCGGCCTCACCCCGGTCAAGGTCAACACGGTCCTGATGCCCGGCCTGAACGAGGACGAGGCCCCCGACCTGCTCGCCTGGGCGGTGGCCCACGACTACGAGCTGCGTTTCATCGAGCAGATGCCGCTGGACGCCCAGCACGGCTGGAAGCGCGACAGCATGGTGACGGCCGGGGACATCCTCGCCTCCCTCCGCACCCGCTTCGACCTCACCCCCGAGGGCGCGGACGACCGCGGCTCGGCCCCGGCGGAGCGCTGGCTGGTCGACGGCGGGCCGTACCGCGTCGGCGTCATCGCCTCGGTCACCCGCCCGTTCTGCGCGGCCTGCGACCGCACCCGCCTCACCGCCGACGGCCAGATACGGACCTGCCTGTTCGCACGGGAGGAGACGGACCTGCGCGGTGCGCTCCGCTCCGGTGCGCCGGACGAGGAGATCGCCCGCAGGTGGCGGCTGGCGATGTGGGGAAAGAAGGCGGGGGCGGGACTGGACGATCCGAAGTTCGTGCAGCCGGACCGGCCGATGTCCGCGATCGGCGGCTAGGCCCGCGCGACCCGCCTGCCCCGGCCTACCCGTTCTGCTCGGGCGCCTGGGCCGACTCCCACTCCCGCAGCGGCACGACGTCCTTCAGGAACCCGCGCACGCCGAGGAACTGGGAGAGATGCTCCCGGTGTTCCTCGCAGGCGAGCCAGGTCTTGCGCCGTTCCGGCGTGTGGATCTTCGGGTTGTTCCACGCCAGCACCCACACCGCGGCGGCACGACAGCCCTTCGCTGAACAGACAACGTCACTCACTGCTTCGTCTCGCACCGCTTCGTCTCGCAGAAAAGCCCCGCAAACAAGGCGACGCCGAGCAGCCACGGGGGGAGCTGCCCGGCGTCGGTCCGTCGCTCCGACGGGGGATGCGGAGCGCGTACGCAGTATGTCACGGGTCACCCTTGGCCCGGCACTGGAACAGCACGATCGATCTGAGCATTTCTTGAGCTTCGGGGGAACCGCCACCCGTCCGCGCGGCGTCCATGATGGTCAGACCGACTCCGGCCGCTCGCCGCTCACGGCCCCCGCCGCCGGATCCGCCACCACGTCCTCCGGGACGGATTCCGCCTGGGCCTCCTCGGCCCGCGGCGGCGCGATCATCAGCCGGGTCGGCGCGACCCCGAAGGTCGAAGGCAGCGACTGCGGCCGCTCCCGTCCGGCGTTTGCGATGACGACGGCGACATAGGGCAGCAGCGCCCCGAGCACCAAGGCCACGACGGCGACATACCGTTCGACGTTCCACAACGTCACCGCGAGGATCACCGACATGGTCCGGATGCCCATCGAGATGACGTACCGCCGCTGCCGGCCGCGTACGTCCTCCGCCAGGCCGGTACGGGCTCCGGTGATCCGGAACACCTGGACGTTGCCGTCGCCGCGCTGCTTCCGCATCACATTCCACCATCCGCCCGCATCGGCCTCTCCCCGGCCCGTACCCGGTCCGCACCCGCTCGGGGAACCGGGTCAGGACCCATCCCACGTTACGCCGCGCCTGCGCCGCCTTCGAGACCGGGTCGCCCTCCCGCCTGCGTGAACGGCCTGCGCCGTAGCGCGTACGGCGGTACCGACATGCGCCGTACGGCGTACGGGCCGAGACTTGGCGTAATGCTCACGTCGAGCCGTACGAGGAGGCAGTCATGGGCTGGTTGTGGGCGATCATCGTGGGTTTCGTGCTGGGCCTCATCGCGAAGGCGGTCATCCCGGGCAAGCAGCACAGCCCTCTGTGGCTGACGACCATCTTCGGCATCCTGGGCGCCATCGCCGGCAACGCGGTCGCCCGCGCGGTCGGCGTGGCGGCGACACCGGGCATCGACTGGACCCGTCACCTCTTCCAGCTGGTGGCGGCGATCATCATCGTCTTCCTGGGCGACATGGCGTACACGGCGACCCTGGGAAAGCGCAGACAGCGCATCTGACGCGCCCCGAACGTCAGAGCGCCCCGAACGTCAGAGCGCTCCGAGCTTCACAGCGACTCGAACCGAGGCATCCCGAAAGGGGCGCGGGCAATTGCGTGACCAGCTACAACGCACCGGCACTCCGCAACGCACCCGCACCCCCACGGCGCTCACGAACCGACGACCTCCACGGCCGCCAGATTCTTCTTCCCCCGCCGCAGCACCAGCCACCGCCCGTGCAGCAGCTCCGCACGATCCGGCACCGCGTCCTCGGCGGTCACCTTCACGTTGTTCACGTAGGCACCACCCTCCTTCACGGTCCGCCGCGCGGCGGACTTGGAGGCCACCAGCCCGACCTCGGCGAACAGGTCGACCACCGGACCCAGCTCGGCGACCTTGACGTGCGGGACCTCGGACAGTGCCGCCGCCAGCGTCCGGTCGTCCAGCTCAGCCAGCTCGCCCTGCCCGAACAGCGCCCTCGACGCGGCGATCACCGCGGCGGTCTGGTCGGCGCCATGGACGAGCGTCGTCAGCTCCTCGGCCAGCGCCCGCTGCGCGGCCCGCGCCTGCGGACGCTCCTGGGTCTGCCGCTCCAGCTCCTCGATCTCCTCGTGGGACCTGAAGCTGAAGATCCGCAGGAACTTGGAGACGTCCCGGTCGTCGGCGTTCAGCCAGAACTGGTAGAAGGCGTACGGAGTGGTCATCTCCGGGTCGAGCCAGACCGTGCCGGACTCCGTCTTGCCGAACTTGGTGCCGTCGGCCTTGGTGATCAGCGGTGTGCCCAGCGCGTGCACCACGGCGTCGGGCTCGACCTTGTGGATCAGGTCGGTGCCCGAGGTGAGGTTGCCCCACTGGTCGCTGCCACCGGTCTGCAGCGTGCAGCCGTACCGCCGGTACAGCTGGAGGAAGTCCATGCCCTGGAGGATCTGGTAGCTGAACTCCGTGTAGCTGATGCCCTCCTGCGACTCCAGGCGCCGGGCCACGGCCTCCTTCGCGATCATCTTGTTCACGCGGAAGTGCTTGCCGATGTCGCGAAGGAACTCGATGGCCGACAGGCCCTGCGTCCAGTCCAGGTTGTTGACCATGACCGCCGCGTTCGGACCCTCGAAGTCCAGCAGCGGGGCGATCTGGGCGCGCAGTCGCTCCACCCACTGGGCGACGACCTCGGGCGCGTTGAGCGTGCGCTCGGAGTTCGGCTTCGGGTCACCGATCAGGCCGGTGGCACCCCCGACCAGGCCCAGCGGGCGGTTTCCCGCCTGCTGGATCCGGCGCATCGTCAGGATCTGCACGAGGTTGCCGAGGTGCAGGCTGGGCGCGGTCGGGTCGAAACCGCAATAGAACGTGACGGGACCGTCCGCGAACGCCTTGCGCAATGCGTCCTCGTCCGTGGAGAGGGCGATGAGCCCCCGCCACTTCAGCTCGTCGACGATGTCCGTCACGGTTCTCGTATCTCCTTGGGTGGTCTCGTAATCAGGTACGAGGTTATACGCCCTGGCTGACAGAGCTCATATTGAAGTCGGGCACCCGCAGCGCGGGCATCGCAGCCCTAGTGAACCAGTCGCTCCACTCCCGCGGCAGCGTCTTTTCCGTGCGCCCGGCCTCGGTCGCCCGCCCCAGCAGGTCCACCGGCGACTCGTTGAACCTGAAGTTGTTCACCTGCCCGGTGACCTGGCCGTTCTCCACCAGGTAGACGCCGTCCCGGGTCAGGCCCGTGAGCAGCAGCGTCGCCGGGTCGACCTCGCGGATGTACCAGAGGCAGGTCAGCAGCAGCCCGCGCTCGGTGGCGGAGACCATGTCCTCCAGGGACAGGTCCCGGCCGCCGTCCAGGATCAGGTTCCCGCCCGCCGGGGCGACCGGGAGCCCGGTCAGACCGGCGGTGTGCCGGGTGGTCGTCAGGTGCTTCAGCTCGCCCTGCGACACCCACTCGGTGGCACCCACGGGCAGCCCGTTGTCGAAGACGGACTGGTCGCCGCCGGAGGAGTGCGCGATGACGAAGGGCGCGGACTCCAGGCCCGGCTCGTTCGGGTCGCTGCGCAGGGTCAGCGGCAGTCCGGTCAGCTTCTCGCCGACACGGGTGCCGCCGCCCGGCTTGGAGAACACCGTCCGGCCCTCGACCGCGTCCCGCGCGGACGCCGACCACAGCTGGTAGATCAGCAGGTCGGCGACCGCGGTCGGCGGCAGCAGCGTCTCGTACCGGCCGGCCGGCAGGTCCACCCGCCGCTCGGCCCAGCCGAGCCGTACCGCGAGCTCGGCGTCGAGCGTGCCGGGGTCGACGTCCTTGAAGTCCCGCGTGGAGCGTCCGGCCCAGGCCGAGCGGGTACGGTCCGGCGACTTGGCGTTCAGCTCCAGCGTGCCGGTGGGCTGGTCGTGCCGCAGGCGCAGCCCGGTCGAGGTGCCCACGTACGTCGACACCAGCTCGTGGTTGGCGAAGCCGTACAGCTCGCGGCCACCGGCACGCGCGCGTGCGAAGGCCTCGCCGAGCGCCGGGGCGAAGTCGGCGAACACGGCGGATGAGGTCTCGGCGGGCGCGTCGGTGAAGTCCGGCGCCTCCGGTACGCCGGTGACCAGCGGCTGCGCGTCCTCGGCGGGCCCGGCACCGCGCGCGGCGGCCTCGGCGGCCCGCACCAGGGGCTCCAGGTCGTCGGCGGTCACGGCCGACCGGGAGACGACGCCCGAGGCCGTGCCCTCCTTGCCGTCCACGGTGGCGACGACGGTGAGCGAACGGCCCCGGGTGACGCCGTTGGTGGTGAGCGCGTTGCCGGCCCAGCGCAGGTTGGCGGTGGAGTGCTCGTCGGCGATGACCACGCAGCCGTCGGCCCGGGACAGTTCGAGAGCGCGCTCGACGATCTCGTGCGGCTTGCTGTTACGGGCGCTCATCGACCGGCCTCCTGCGTGGTGTTGAGGATGTTGACGCCCTTGAAGAGGGCCGAGGGGCAGCCGTGCGACACCGCGGCGACCTGTCCCGGCTGGGCCTTGCCGCAGTTGAAGGCGCCGCCGAGGACGTACGTCTGGGGGCCGCCGACGGCCGTCATGGAGCCCCAGAAGTCGGTGGTCGTCGCCTGGTAGGCGACGTCGCGCAGCTGCCCGGTGATCCGGCCGTTCTCGATCCTGAAGAACCGCTGGCCGGTGAACTGGAAGTTGTAGCGCTGCATGTCGATCGACCAGGAACGGTCGCCGACCACGTAGATCCCGCGGTCGACCCCGCCGATCAGGTCCTCCGTCGACAGCCCGGCCGGATCGGGTTGCAGCGACACGTTGGCCATCCGCTGCACGGGGACGTGCCCGGGCGAGTCGGCGTACGCGCACCCGTTGGAGCGGTCGAAGCCGGTCAGCCGCGCGATCCTGCGGTCCAACTGGTAGCCGACGAGCGTGCCGTCCTTGATCAGGTCCCAGGACTGGGCCGCGACGCCCTCGTCGTCGTACCCGACGGTCGCCAGGCCGTGCTCGGCGGTGCGGTCGCCGGTGACGTTCATCAGGTCGGAGCCGTACCTCAGCTTGCCGAGCTGGTCGAAGGTGGCGAAGGAGGTGCCGGCGTAGGCGGCCTCGTAGCCGAGCGCGCGGTCCAGCTCGGTGGCGTGGCCGATGGACTCGTGGATGGTCAGCCACAGGTTGGAGGGATCGACCACCAGGTCGTACAGACCCGCCTCCACGCTCGGCGCCCGCATCTTCTCGGCCAGCAGCTCCGGGATCTGCTCCAGCTCGGCGTCCCAGTCCCAGCCGGTGCCGGTGAGGTACTCCCAGCCGCGGCCGACCGGCGGTGCGATGGTCCGCATCGAGTCGAACTCGCCGCTGGACTCGTCGACCGACACGGCCGTCAGCTGCGGGTGCAGCCGCACCCGCTGCTGGGTCGTCACGGTCCCGGCCGTGTCCGCGTAGAACTTGTTCTCGTGGACGGTGAGCAGCGAGGCGTCGACATGGTTGACGCCGTTCGCCGCCAGCAGCCGCGCGCTCCACTCCGCGAGCAGCGCCGACTTCTCCTCGTCCGGCACGGAGAACGGGTCGATCCCGTACGCCGAGACCCACGTCTTCTCCGCGTGCACCGGCTCACCGGCCAGCTCCACCCGCTCGTCGGACCCGGCCGCCTTGATGACCTGTGCCGAGAGCTTCGCCATGGCCACCGCCTGCGACGCGACCTTGGCCGCGGCATCGAGGCTCAGGTCCACCCCCGACGCGAATCCCCAGGTGCCGCCGTGCACGACCCGGACCGCGTACCCGAGGTCGGTGGTGTCCGAGGATCCGGCGGGCTTGGCGTCCCTGAGACTCAAGGACGCGCTGCGCACCCGCTCGAACCGGAAGTCCGCGTGTTCGGCCCCCAGCGCCCGCGCCCGCGCCAGCGCGGCGTCGGCCAGGGGACGTAGCGGAAGTGCCAGAAACGACTGATCGATTTCATGGGGCACGGGTGGGAGTCCCTTCGAGGTGCGGAGGTGCTTCTGTGGTGACCGTCACAGGCAGTGAATCATGTCCCGGATACGGGATTCCCGGGAAATTTCCGGGGGCGGAGGGGGGAGGCGAGGAGCGAAAGCCGGGGGAAAGCGCTCGGGAGGGACAGTAAGGTGAACAGGTTGCGTGGTTCGTCTTCCGATGAGCGGTCGGCTCGTCGGCACGATGCGACCGAGCGGATGCACAAAGCTGAGGGAGCCCTGCCGATCCATGGACGCCTTCGGTGTCCACCACGACCTCGTCGCCGAGTACGAGGCGTTCACGAGCTCGCTCGTGGCCGTGCGGGATCCGGACATCGAGAGCCACCTGGACGACGAGCGGAAGCGGAAAACCCGCTGGCCCGATCCCAAACTCGCCCTGAACCCCACCTTCCGCAGCGGCAGGACCGTGGCCGCGCTGTGCGACGACGGCCTGCTGCATCCACTGTGCCGCGAGTACTTCCGGCACAAGGAACACGAGAACGACCCCGGCAGCCGCACCCTCTCCCTCCACCAGCACCAGCGCGAGGCCATCGTGGCCGCCGACCGTGGTGACTCGTACGTCGTGACCACGGGTACCGGTTCCGGCAAGAGCCTGACCTACATCGTGCCGATCGTCCACGAGGTCCTGCACCGGCCCAACCCCGACGGGATCTCGGCGATCGTCGTCTATCCCATGAACGCACTGGCCAACAGCCAGCTCCACGAACTGGAGAAGTACCTCACGTGGGGTGTCCCGGAGGAGTCCCGCAAGGTCGCCTTCGCCCGGTACACCGGCCAGGAGGCCGCCGAGCAGAAGCTCCAGGTCCTGCGGAACAAGCCGGACATCCTGCTGACCAACTACGTGATGCTGGACTACCTCCTCACCCGCCCCGGCGAACGGCGGGAGCTGATCGGCGCGGCCCGGGGCCTCCGCTTCCTGGCCCTCGACGAGCTGCACACATACCGCGGTCGCCAGGGCGCCGACGTCGCCCTCCTGGTACGACGGCTGCGGGACGCCTGCGAGGCGCCGGAGCTTCAGTGCATCGGGACGTCGGCGACCATGGCCACCGGGGTGACCTTCGTCGAGGCCCGGGAGGAGATCGCGAAGGTCGTCACTCGTCTGTTCGGGACGGAGATCCGTCCGGACCGTGTCATCGGCGAGACGCTGGAGCGTTCGACTGACCCCGGCCCCGACGCCACGCCTGGCGTCCATCCTTGCGCTCCTCTCGGCGATGCCGTGCGTCGGGCGGCAGCCGTCCCAGACGAACTGCCAACCGAGTACGAAGCCCTGTGCAGCGACCCCCTGGCCGTCTGGGTCGAGGACACGGTCGGTCTAGCCGTCGAGGAATCGAGCGGGCGCCTCGTACGCCGCCCTCCGCTCACGATCCCGCAGGCCGCCGGTCTGCTCGCCGAAGCGAGTGGGGAATCCGCCGAGGTGTGTCAAGGTTCCCCGGCGGCGCCGACTACGGCCGCTCTACGGTGAGTTCATGGCTGGCAAGCCCCGCACGTCCGGCAAGAACAAGAAGACCCGTGCCGCCCGGCACCCCGCCACTCCCGCCCAAGCCGCGGAGGAGTGCGAGCGGTTGGTGGAGCAGTTCCCCGAGGACCGGGAGGAACTGCTCCGCGAGGCCGCCGACGCCTGGCGGAGCGCGGGAGTGGTACACGACGGGCGTCACGCACGCCCTCGGCGCCGGCGCCGAGGTGACGGCGGACGTGGTCGGCGGCTTTCGGGCCTCCTTCGGCCTTGAGGAACTACTCATCGGCCATCACTGCGTGCGACGCCTGCTCGGCGGCCCCCACGGCGACTGGGACGCCGTAGAAGGGCGGGTCCCCTGACCTGTCGGCCGCCCGGTACAGGTGTGCGGCCGAACTGGCTCGCAGGCGTCTGGCAATCGATTGGCCCCCGGCCCGCAATGGACCATGTTGGTGCGGTTCGGAGCGCAAGTACAAAAAAGTGCTGCGGAAATCCCGCGGCCGGGTGAATGCCTGAGAAGGCAGGGCTGGGAGATTGTGGGTACAATTGCTTCAATGTAGGTACGAGGTCGGACCGGTTTCGAGGGAGCCCGTCATGAGTGCCATCTCCGTCCGAGAGTTCTCTCATAACCCGAGCGCCGTCTTCGCCCGCGTGGAGAAGGGGGAGACCGTCGAGGTCACCCGGCACGGCAACGTCATCGCGATACTGGTCCCGAGCGGGGGCCCCATGGAGCGGTACGCGCACCTTGTTGCCCGCGGGAGGATCAAACTCAAGGCGGCGACCGTGGGCGACCTCGCCGACTTCCCCCGGTACGACATCCCGGACGACGCGCTGGATCCGCTGGAGTCCCTGCTCGCCGAGCGTGAGGAGTACTACCGGTGATCTACATGGACTCCTCTGCGCTGATCACCTTGCTGACCGGCAGGGCGAACGCCTCCGCGCTCGAATCGTTCCTCACGAGCTTCCCGCAGGCCACGCTGGCCACCTGCACGATCGGCTTCGTGGAGACGGTGCGGCATTTGGACCGGGCCGGCAGCTTTCCACGGGCTCTGGCCGATCTCGATGAGCGGGTGACGGAAATCCTCCTCGGTCGTGAGGTCCGCGACCTCGCCACCCGTGTCGATCCCGGACTGCGCGCACTGGATGCCCTCCATGTGGCGAGCGCTCTTTCGGTGGAGGGGGAACTGGCGGCGTTCATGACGTACGACCGTCGGATGCTCGACGCGGCACGCAAGGAAGGGCTGCCCGCCCACGCTCCCGGAATGGCGCCCTGATTCGACCGCCGACTGTAGAAACCCGACAGCGACACCCCCGAGCCACTGTCGGTGCCCGCTTGCCCGTGGCGATGGCGGGACCGATAGGTTTTCGATGAAGCCGCCTGTCATGCCAGCTGTTCGGGCGGGTGTCAGACCGAACGAAAGGGTGATCCGTTGAGCCGCTCGGTTCTCGTCACTGGAGGCAACCGGGGCATCGGCCTCGCCATCGCCCGCGCTTTCGCCGACAACGGCGACAAGGTCGCCGTCACGTACCGCTCCGGTGAGCCGCCGGCCGTGCTCAAGGAACTGGGCGTCCTGGCCGTCAAGTGCGACATCACCGACTCCGAGCAGGTGGAGCAGGCCTACAAGGAGATCGAGGACGCGCACGGCCCGGTCGAGGTCCTGATCGCCAACGCCGGCATCACCAAGGACACGCTCCTGATGCGGATGTCCGAGGAGGACTTCACCTCGGTCGTCGACACCAACCTGACCGGCACCTTCCGGGTCGTCAAGCGTGCCAACCGCGGCATGCTGCGCGCCAAGAAGGGCCGTGTCGTCCTCATCTCGTCGGTCGTCGGCCTCTTCGGCGGCCCCGGCCAGGCCAACTACGCCGCCTCCAAGGCCGCCCTGGTCGGCTTCGCGCGGTCCCTCGCCCGTGAGCTGGGCTCGCGCAACATCACCTTCAACGTCGTCGCGCCCGGCTTCGTCGACACCGACATGACCAAGGTGCTCACCGACGAGCAGCGCGCCACGATCGTGTCTCAGGTGCCGCTCGGCCGGTACGCGGAGCCCGAGGAGGTCGCCGCGACGGTGCGGTTCCTCGCCTCGGACGACGCCTCGTACATCACTGGAGCCGTCATCCCCGTTGACGGCGGACTGGGAATGGGTCACTGATCACCATGAGTGGAATCCTCGAGGGCAAGCGCATCCTGATCACGGGTGTGCTGATGGAGTCCTCCATCGCCTTCCACGCGGCCAAGCTGGCTCAGGAGCAGGGTGCCGAGATCATCCTCACCGCGTTCCCGCGGCCCACGCTGACCGAGCGCATCGCCAGGAAGCTGCCGAAGCCCACCAAGGTCATCGAGCTCGACGTCACCAACGACGAGCACCTCGGGCGCCTGGCCGACCTCGTCGGCGAGGAGCTCGGCGGCCTCGACGGCGTCGTCCACTCCATCGGTTTCGCCCCCCAGGACGCCCTCGGCGGCAACTTCCTCAACACGCCGTTCGAGTCCGTCGCCACCGCCATGCACGTCTCGGCGTACTCCCTGAAGTCGCTGACCATGGCCTGCCTGCCGCTGATGCAGAACGGCGGCTCGGTCGTCGGCCTCACCTTCGACGCCCAGTACGCCTGGCCGCAGTACGACTGGATGGGCCCGGCCAAGGCCGCCCTGGAGGCCACCAGCCGCTACATCGCGCGCGACCTGGGCAAGCAGAACATCCGCTGCAACCTCATCTCGGCCGGCCCCATCGGCTCCATGGCCGCCAAGTCCATCCCGGGCTTCAGCGACCTGGCCGCCGTCTGGGACCACCGTTCCCCGCTGGAGTGGGACCTCAAGGACCCGGAGCCGGCCGGCAAGGGCATCGTCGCCCTGCTGAGCGACTGGTTCCCGAAGACCACCGGCGAGATCATCCACGTGGACGGCGGTCTGCACGCCATCGGCGCCTGACCCGCACAGGCTCTTCGAGGCCCGTATCCCGCGCGAGGGGTACGGGCCTCACCCGTTCGGCCCACCGGCCGGGTGCTCACCCGCCGGACGGCGCACCCTGGAGACGCGGCGGTACACCCCGGTTGCGCGTGCACCGCGCGATGTCCCTCCCCAGCCCGGCCGAGGAGGTCCCCCTTGTGCGCCTTTCCCGCAGCCTGGCCCCGGTGACCCTGGCCTTCGCCCTCGCGGTGTCGCCGCTCTCCACTGCGGAGTCCCACGCGCGCGTGCCGGACGGACACAAGCCGGCCCCGCAGCTCTTCGGTGCCTCGTGCCGGACCACCGTCCGCGGCTCCCACGTGCTGGCCTACTGCCACAACCCCTACGTCGACACCGACCAGGTCCGGCTGCACATCGAGTGCGCCCAGTGGTGGGACATCGACACCGACGGCTCCCCGGTCGACACCGGCCCCGCGATGACCGTACGGCTCTCCGGCCGCTGCTGGAAGGACGTCCGCACGGTGTGGATCAGTCACCGGAAGGTGACCTGAACCGGTCCGGACGGCACAGGAACGGGTAGCTCGCCGCCTCCTTGGCGGCCGCGTCCGCGTCACCCGCGCGGATCGCCTCGACCAGCCGGGTGTGGTCCATGTACGACTGGGGCGTCAGCTCGGCGCCGACGTCCGCGCGCAGCCACTCCCGCAGCACCTCGCCCAGGTCGGCGTACATCGCCGTCAGCACGTCGTTGTGCGAGGCGGCCACCACGGCCAGGTGCAGGGTCGCGTCCGCCGTCACGAAGGCCTCCGCGTCGCCCGACCGCCAGGCCTGCTCGCGGCGCGCCAGGAGAGCGTCGAGCTGCCTGAGGTCCTTCTCGGTGCGGCGCGCCGCGGCCAGCCGGGCCGCCGACGACTCCAGCGTGGAGCGCAACTCGGCGATGTGCCGGGGATCGGCGCCGGCGAACCGGCGGTGCATCACGCCGGCCAGCTCACTGGTGGCCGAGACGTACGTTCCCGAGCCCTGGCGGATGTCCAGCAGGCCGTTGTGGGCCAGCGCCCGGACGGCCTCCCGGACGGTGTTGCGGGCCACCCCGAGCTGCTCGACCAGTTCCGGCTCGGTGGGGATGCGCGAGCCGACCGGCCACTCACCCGAGGTGATCTGGTTCCGCAGCGCGGCGATGACCTGCTCGGACAGCGCCGAGCGGCGCGGATGACTCAGAGGCATGACACACCTTCGCACGCGAGGGCCCGACGGGAGCTGCCGGGCAGGCCCGGGAATGAACCATTCATCCTATGATTCTATGATGGGCCTCATGGTAGGCAAGGAAACCGAGACCGCGACCACGGCGACAGCACGGACGACGGCACCCGGAAGGAGCCCCGCGACGGCCACGCGCGCGTGGGCGACACGGCTGGTCGTCGTCGGCATCGTGCTGTCCGCCGTCAACCTCCGGCCCGCCATCACCAGCCTCGGCGCACTCCTGGAAGAGGTCCGCGACGGTCTCGGCATGAGCGGCAGCGTGGCCGGACTGCTCACCTCCGTGCCCCCGCTCTGCTTCGCCGTCTTCGGGGTCACGGCCCCCCGCCTCGCCCGCCGCTTCGGGCCGGCGGCCGTGGTCTGCGCGGGCATGGCGGCCGTCACGGCCGGCCTGCTGACACGGCCGTACGCCGGGAGCACCGCCGGGTTCCTGGCCGGCAGCGCGCTCGCGCTCATGGGCATCGCGGTCAGCAACGTGCTGATGCCGGTCATCGTCAAGCGCTGGTTCCCCGACCGGGTCGGCTCCATGACCGGCCTGTACTCGATGGCCCTCGCCGCCGGCACCTCGGTGGCCGCCGCGGTGACCGTGCCGCTGACCGGCGCCCTGGGCGGCAGCTGGCAGACCGGTCTCGCGGTCTGGGCCGGGCTCGCGGCGGTCGCGGTGCTGCCGTGGATTCCGCTGGTACGCGACCGCGACCGCGACCGTGGACCGGCACCGGCGCCGGCGCCGGCCACCGAGGCGGAGGCACCCGCGCGTGCGGAGCGGCAGGAGCCCGCCCTGCGGATCACCCGCAGCCGTACCGCCTGGGCGCTCGCCGTGTTCTTCGGGCTCCAGGCCACGGCCGCCTACATCACGATGGGCTGGATGGCACAGATCTTCCGGGACGCCGGCGTCTCCGCGAGCACGGCCGGACTGCTGCTGGCCGTCACCATGGCGATGGGCGTGCCGCTGGCCTTCGTCATCCCGCGGGTGGCCACCCGGCTGCCGCACCAGGGACCGATCGTGATCGCGCTCGGCGTCTGCGGCCTCGCCGGATACGCCGGCCTCTACCTCGCGCCAGCCGGCGGTGCCTGGGCCTGGGCCGTCCTGCTCGGCATCTCGAACTGTGCCTTTCCGCTGGCCCTCACCATGGTCGGGATGCGGGCCAGGACCGGTGCGGGCGTCGCCCAGCTCTCCGCCTTCGCCCAGAGCACCGGCTACCTGATCTCCATCCCCGGGCCGTTGCTGGTGGGCGTGCTCTACCAGCACAGCGGTGGCTGGGGCCTGCCGATCGCCCTCATGGTCGGCCTGATGATCCCGCAGATGGCCGTCGGCGTCCTGGCCGGCCGCGACCGGGTCGTGGAGGACGAGGCGGCCGCGACCGCCTGACCCCGCACCGGGGTCCCACTGCCTCCCGCCGCCGTCAATCTGTGGTACCCCGTCGGCCCTCGCCGGTCCTCGCCGGTCCTCGCCGGTCCTCGCCGGTCCTCGCCGGTCCTCGCCGGTCCTCGCCGGTCCTCGCCGGTCCTCGCCGGTCCTCGCCGGCGGTGTCGGCCGTGTCGCGGCCACCCCGCGCGGTCCGTCCCCTCCCGGAGGTGCCAGACTGGCCCCATGCCAGTGCTCGACCCGAACCCCCAGAACGGTCAGAAGAAGATGCTGATCGTCTTCGGCTCGTTCTTCGCCATCTTCATCGTCATCGCCGTCATCGCGACGCTCGCGTCCCCCTGACCACGGCCGCCCACCGCCCCCGCGGCGCGGAGGGTGGGGCTAGCACCCCCATCCCCTAGGGGGTGAGGGTCAGGGTCAAGTGGGTGGGTCACCGGATGGGGCGGCGCCCGCGGATTCCGTAGTTTCGAGGTGTGGCCGCGAGGGCGGCCGACAGACCCCGGAGCCAACGGAGGCGACCATGCCGGCCCCCACGCACACCCGGTCCCACCCGGCGACCCCGGGCAGCGTCGACATCCGGCTCCCCTGGTGGGCGCTCGCCCTTCCCGCGCTCGCCTTCGTCGCCCTGCTGATCCTGATACTCAACCCGGCGGACGCCCACGCGACCGGCGGGGACCCCGCCGTCACCCACCTCGTCGAGCGGGTCCAGCAGATCGTCTCCCGCTAGGCCTTCCCGTCACGTTCCCGTCCGCCCTCCGGGCGCCGACGGGATGTGCCGACAGGGCCTGGCCCGGCCGCAGGCGCGGCACCCGCGGACCGGGCGAAGCCGCATGTCAACTCCCTGCGCCCGATGGCCTGTTTCATGCGAAGCTGGGTGCCATGAGCGTCGCAGAATCCCGCAGGATTGTCCTCTTCCGCCATGCGAAAGCCGACTGGCCACAGGTGACCGATCACGAGCGACCGCTCGCTGAGCGGGGCCGAATGGACGCCGCCGTCGCCGGACGTAAGCTCGCGGACAGCGGCATCACCTTCGACCTGGCCCTGTGCTCCACCTCCGTGCGTACCCGGGAGACGTGGAAGCTCGCCGTCCACGAGCTCGCGCACCGGCCGAAAACCGTCTATGAGGAGCGGGTGTACGAGGCCTCGCCGGGCGAGCTCATCGCCGTGCTCAACGAGGTGCCCGACGAGGTGCAGACCGTCATCCTCATCGGCCACAACCCCGGCGTGCACGGCCTGGCCGAGATCCTCGCCGGCAGCGCGGACACCGACGCCCGTGATCGGATGGACCGCCGGGGCTTTCCCGCCGCCGCCTTCGCCGTCCTGACGTACGAGGGCTCCTGGAAGGCCCTGGAGCCCGGTGCGGCCACGCTCGCGGACTACTGGGCACCGTCCGAGTGAGACCGGGCACCACCGCACCGCCACTGACGTGACACGACGCGGGCCAGGCACCGTGGAGACCGGTGCCGGGCCCGCGTGTCCGGACCGGCCGGACGGCGCTCAGCTCTCGTCGTGGGTGTCCGCCGCCTCGACCTCTTCGCGCGTGACGCCCAGCAGATACAGGACCGTGTCCAGGAACGGAAAGTTCACCGCCGTGTGCGCGGCCTCGCGGACCACCGGCTTGGCGTTGAAGGCGACCCCGAGACCGGCCGCGTTCAGCATGTCGAGGTCGTTGGCCCCGTCACCGACGGCCACCGTCTGCACCAGCGGCACGCCCGCCTCGGCGGCGAACCGGCGCAGCAGCCGCGCCTTGCCCGCCCGGTCCACGATCTCGCCGGTCACCCGGCCGGTCAGCTTCCCGTCGACGATCTCCAGCGTGTTGGCTTGGGCGAAGTCAAGCCCCAGCCGCTCCTTCAGGTCGTCGGTGACCTGGGTGAAACCGCCCGAGACGACACCGACTTGGTAGCCGAGCCGCTTCAGCGTACGGATCAGGGTCCGGGCGCCCGGCGTCAGCCGGACCTCCGCGCGCACCTTCTGCACGACCGACTCGTCCAGCCCCTTCAGCAGCGCCACGCGCGCGTGCAGCGACTGCTCGAAGTCCAGCTCGCCGCGCATCGCGGCCGCCGTCACCTCGGCGACCTGGTCCTCGCAGCCGGCGTGCGCCGCGAAGAGCTCGATCACCTCGTCCTGGATCAGCGTCGAGTCCACGTCCATGACGACCAGCCGCTGGGCCCGCCGGTGCAGGCCCGCCGAGACCACCGCGATGTCCACGCCGAGCTCGGCCGCGTCGGAGGCCAGGGCGGTGCGCAGCGGTTCGGTCTCCACGCCGGACACCGCGAACTCCACCGCGGTCACCGGGTACTTGGCGAGCCGGAAGATACGGTCGATGTTGCCGCCGGTCTTGGCGATCCGGGCGGCGATGGCGGCCGTCGACTCGGCGGTCAGCGGGCGGCCGAGGACGGTGACCAGGGAACGGCCGAGGCCGCGCGGGCGGTTGTCGCCGTGGCCGGAGATGATCTCCGCCTGCATCTTCATCGACTCGGCCCAGCTGTGCACGGTCGCCCTGAGGTCGCCCTCCAGGCCCGCCGGGGGCTGGGTCACGAGCGCGCACAGCACCAGGCGGCCACGCGTGACGACCTGCTCGATGTCGACCACGTCGACCATGTAGGCGGCAAGCGTGTCGAAGAGGCCGGCCGTGATGCCCGGCCTGTCCTTGCCGAAGATCTTGACGAGGAGGGTGGGGAGCTCGGAGGTCTGCGGATCGCTCATGGTGTAACCAAGGTAACCGGCACCCAGTGCCTGCGGCGCAGGTGGTCCGCCTGACGGACACGGAACAACAGATGTCGAGCCGGTGTCGGACGCCTTGCCGCCGCCCTACGAACGAACGTGCGTGCGAAGTCCACGGCCGGGGCCGGGGCGTACCCCGCCGGGCCTTCACGCACGGTTCAGCGCCCCGACCCGCACGCGGCGGCGGCCGCCCGTGATCCGCACGGACGCGCCGTGACGCGCACGGACGCGCCGTGACGCGCACGAAGGACACGAACCGCGCGCCCGGGCCTCACCTCCGGGGCCGTCCGGGCGGCGGCGGTGGCGGGGGAGGAGGCGGTGGCGGGGGCCCGGCGCCGGGACCGCTCTGGGGCGCGTCGGGCCGCCGCGTTCCCGGCCGGGGCCGCGCGGAGCGGGGTGGCGGATCGAAGGGGCGCGCCACGGTCGGAGCGCCGTACACGTCGCCCGGGCCGGACGGCGGTACGTCGGAGGGGTTGCCGCCCGCCCGGCTCCCCTCCGGGGCCCGGCGGCCATCGTCCGCCGGGGGCGGTGCGCCCGGCCCACGACGGCCCGGGGCCGCGGAACCGCCCGGCGGTGCCGTCCCCGCCGCCGGTACTCCACCGGGCCGGGCCCCTCGGCCGCCCCCGGTCTCCCGCAGCTCCTCCGGCACCCGGAGATAGGGGTTCGTGTTCGGATTCGGCGGCCGGTACGGCGTACCCGGTGCGTACGGTCCCGTCGTGCCGCTGCCGACCAGCCCCGGAGCCCGCTCGACCCCCTGGCCTGCGGGTCCGCCGGCGGCCGCGGCGCCACCCAGGGCCAGGGGAGCCGCCCGTGACCCCGCCGCCCCGGTCACCCACGCCAGCAGCGCCCCCAGGGCTCCCGCCGCCGCACCCCAGACCGCGCCGAGCAGCAGCGCCATGCCCAGCTCCCCGTGCAGCCGGATCCCCGCCCCGAACGCGTCGAAGCCCAGCACCGACAGCGAGGCGTCCACCGACACGTCCGCCAGCCAGGCCAGCAGCGGCAGCGTGAGCGCGGTGGCGATCCCCAGCCGCACGGCACACCACCCGGCGAAACCGGGCGCAGTCCGCCGCACCGGCGTCCGGACCGCCGTGAACACCCCGGCCAGCAGCATGAGCAGGGCCGCCGCGACAGCCAACAGCCACACCCGCCGGTCCAGGCCTGCCAGGTGGCCCAGGGTCACCGACTGGTCGGACCCGGAGTTCAGCAGTTCGTCCAGGGGGTGCGGCAGGAACATGGTCAGGACGCCCGTGGCCCTGCCGTCGAAGGGGACGAAGAGCCCGATGGGGATGCCGAGCCAGACGCCGTTCGGTGCGCCGAGCAGGGCCGCGCCCATGATCCGGGCTGGGTGCGGGTCGCCGATCGCCGCGTAGACCGCCGCCGCCCAGCCGGCCGCCACGGCCACCAGCAGGACCGTCACCAGCGCCGAAGCCGCCGGCCGTACGACCCGGTGCACCGGCGCCCAGCCGGGGGGCAGCGGAGTGCGGCGCGAGGCCAGCAGGGCGATCAGCAGGATGCCCACCGACCAGCCGAGTCCGCCGAGCAGGGTCGCCGTCGTGTCCACGCTGAAGCCGACCGCCGCTTTCGCGTGCACGAGGTCGCCGAGGCGGTCCGGCAGCAGCCCGCCGATGTCACCGATGCCGGGGATCTTCAGCCCGCCGCCGGCTCCCCCGTCGCCGCTCCCGCCGCCCGTCAGCCTGTCCAGGCCGAGGGCACCGCCGTCGATCGTCACGACGGAGTGCCCCGCCCAGGCCAGTCCGCCAAGGACCGCCACGAACAGCACCACCACCGAGCCCGCGCGGGCCAGCAGTTCGGCCGGGGAGATCACAACTCCGGCCGTGCGCAAGGACCGTAAGAAGAACCATGACAAAAGGAGCGCACCGACCAGGCTCACCCCAAGTGGCGTGATCTCGATGGCCGTGGTGGCCTCTGCCCCCTTCAGCCCGAAAGCGGACAGATCTCCGTCCGGGGTGACCGAACCACCCGCCCCGAGCGCCACAACGGCCGCGGTCATCGGGCCCAGTGAGCCCGCCGCATCGGCCCGCAGCAGATGCAGGCCCAGCGCCGCCGTACCCGCCATACCGATCAATGCCCAGCTCACGGCGGCTGTCGAGGACAGCAGGACGTCGGCCCACGGCAGCCGCCCGCCGTACCTTCCGTGCTCGATTCCCGTACCGGACGCACCAGTACTCATGGCAGGCCCCCCGATCCGCAGCCGCGCCGGACCACTCCGCCGCGCTTGTCCCCCTCGCGTGGATTACCACTCTCCGGCCCGGTTTCAACCCCGTCAACGGAAAGAGTCGAAGCGTTCGTCCGAGGCAGCCACAAGGCCCGGCTTTCGGTCAGAGGGCCGAGCCTGAAATAGTTCCCGACGATGTTCGACATCCCTAGACTCCCTGTGATGGGGGTAACTCGGGGGACTACTCATGGGGCTTGGAGTGCCGGAACTCGTACTGGAATCAAACGGACGCACCTGGACGCTCGATCCGTCCAGGTCATACACACTCGGACGGGATCCGCAGGGGGACGTCGTGTTCGACGACGCCAGGGTCTCCTGGCGGCACGCCACGATCCGCTTCGACGGCCGCAGTTGGGTCATCGAGGACCACGGCAGTACCAACGGCACCTTCGTGCAGAACAACCGGGTCCAGCGCTCGGAGATCGGCCCGGGCTCGGCCGTTCATCTCGGCAACGCGAACGACGGACCGCGCCTGGGCCTCTCCGGCGCCGCGGCCGCCGCTCAACCGCAGCCCCGGCAGCAGCCGTTCGCGGCGCAGGGCGCGGGTGGCCCGGGCTGGTCCCAGCCGCCGGCCCCGCAGCCGTCGGCCGTGCAGCAGCCGGCTCCGCAACAGGGCTGGCAGCAGGCCCCGTCGGCGATCCCGCAGCAGCAGGGCGCTCCGGCCATGGCCTCCGGTGGTGGCGCGGGGGCGCCGCCGGTCTACGGCGACCGCAGCCCGACCACCTTCCACCAGTTCTCCATCGGTCGCGTGATGCGCATCGGCCGTGCCCTGGACAACGAACTCGTCGTCTCCGACCTGCAGGTCTCGCGCCACCACGCCGAGTTCCACTCCATGCCCGACGGCCGCATGGAGATCCGCGACCTCGGCTCGCACAACGGCACGTACGTCAACGGCATGCCGATCGCCAAGGGCGGCAGCGCGCTGCTCGACGCGGACGACATCGTGGGCGTCGGCCACTCCACCTTCCGGATCGTCGGCGACCGGCTGGAGGAGTTCGTCGACACCGGTGAGGTCTCCTTCTCCGCGCGTCACCTGACCGTCACGGTCGACGGCGGCAAGCAGATCCTCAAGGACGTCTCCTTCGGCGTCCCGGAGAAGTCCGTGATCGCGGTCATCGGCCCGTCGGGATCCGGCAAGTCGACTCTGCTCAAGGCACTCACCGGCTACCGCCCCGCCAACGAGGGCGAGGTGCTGTACGACAACCGCAACCTGTACAAGCAGTTCGCCGAGCTGCGCCAGCGCATCGGTCTGGTCCCGCAGGACGACATCCTGCACAAGGAACTGACGGTCAAGAAGGCCCTCAAGTACGCCGCCAAGCTGCGTTTCCCCGCCGACACCACGGCCGAGGAGCGCGAGGCCCGCATCGACGAGGTGCTGCGCGAGCTGAAGCTCGACGTCCACAAGGAGAAGAAGGTCACCTCGCTCTCCGGCGGCCAGCGCAAGCGCGTGTCGGTGGCCCTCGAGCTGCTCACCAAGCCGTCGCTGATCTTCCTCGACGAGCCCACCTCGGGCCTCGACCCGGGCATGGACCGCGATGTCATGCAGCTGCTGCGCGGTCTCGCCGACGACGGCCGCACGGTCCTCGTCGTCACCCACTCGGTGGCCGAGCTGGCGCTGTGCGACAAGCTCCTGGTGATGGCGCCGGGCGGCTCCGTCGCCTACTTCGGCCCGCCGGAGGAGGCGCTGAACTTCTTCGGCTACGACACCTGGGCCGACGTCTTCTCCGCCTTCGAGAACTACCGCGACTACGACTGGGCGGGCCGCTGGAAGGGCTCGCAGCACTACCAGATGTACGCCGCGGACATCGACGCCGTCGCCCCGCAGGCCGTACAGATGCCGCCGATGCAGGCGATGAAGCCGAAGAAGCCGCAGGGCTGGATGTCGCAGTTCGTCACCCTCGTGCGTCGGTACGTGTCGGTGATCGCCTCCGACAGGGGCTTCCTGATCCTGACGGTCGTGCTGCCGCTGGTCCTCGGCTCGGTGAGCCTGCTCATCGACTCGGGCAAGGACCTGCTGGTCAACACGGAGATCAATCCGGCGACCGGGCAGCCCGTCCCGAACGGCACGGCCACCACGGTGCTGCTGATCCTGGCGGTGGGCGCCTGCTTCGCCGGTGCCGCGAACTCCGTCCGCGAGCTGATCAAGGAACGGGTCATCTACGAACGGGAACGCGCCACCGGCCTGTCCCGCTCCGCGTACCTGATGTCCAAGGTCTTCGTGCTCGGCGTCGTCACACTCCTGCAGGGCCTGCTGGTCGGCGTCATCGGCTTCGCCAGCCGGAAGATCCCGGCGGAGGGCGTGGTCTTCGGCCACCTCACGCTCCTGGAGCTCTGCCTGCCGGTCATGGCGCTCGGCTTCACCTCGATGATGTTCGGCCTGGTCATGTCCGCCCTGGTGAAGACCTCCGAGAAGACCATGCCGCTGCTGGTCATGTTCGCGATCATCCAGGTCGTCTTCACCGGCTGCCTGTTCGCCCTGAACGGCACGGTCGGCGTCAACCAGTTCTCGTACCTGATGCCGTCGCGCTGGGCCGTCGCCGCCGCGGGCGCCACCCTGGACTTCAACGGGATCGCGCCGCCCGGCAAGGGCAAGCCCGACGACCCGCTGTGGGCGCACACCGCCGGCGCCTGGACCCTGGACATGGTCGCCCTGATCGCCCTCGGTGTGGTCTGCGCCTTCCTTGTGGCCCGCTTCCTGCGCCGCCACGAGCCCGAGGTCATGCGGAAGTAGCACGCGCCGGTCCTTGCCAACGCCGTACGACGCCGAAGGGCGGCACCCGCAACGGGGTGCCGCCCTTCGGCGTGTGTGTGCCGAGGTCCGCGCCTGCCTCAGTACGCGCTGTTGACGTTGTCGATCGTGCCGTACCGGTGCGCCGCGTAGTTGGCGGCGGCGGTGATGTTGGCGACCGGGTCGTAGATGTTCCAGGACGTCCCGGAGACGTGGTAGGTCGCGAAGGTCGGCGGGATGACCTGGAGCAGGCCCTTGGACGGGATGCCGTTGATGGCGTTGATGTCCCAGTTGTTGATGGCGTTCGGGTTGCCGGAGGACTCCCGCATGATGTTGCGGTGCAGGCCGCTGTAGGAGCCCGGGATGCCCTTGGCGTTCATGATGTCGAGGGCCTGGCGGATCCAGCCGTCGAGGTTGTTGCCGTATGTCTTCGCGGCGACCTGCTGGATCTGCGGGCGCTGCGCGGACCGGCTGGCGGCCTGCTGGGCGGCGCGCTTGGCGGCGGCCTGCTGGACGGCGGCGGCGTGCTTCACGTGGGCCGCGTGGAGGTGCTTCGCGTGCAGCTTCTTCGCACGGGCCTGCTTCACGTGGGCGACGTGGGCCGCGTGGGCCTGCTTCACGTGGGCGACGTGCAGCTGGTGGCCGGAGGCCTTCTTCTTGGCGGCGATGGCCTCGACCTTGACGTTCTGCAGGGCCAGCTGGTCCGTGACCTTGCCCGTGACGTCCTTGACCTGTGCGGTGCCGTAGGCGGTCCTGGCGGCCGCCTCGGGGGCGCCGGAGGCGACCGTGTCGGCGCTGCTGGGCACGGCCGAGAAGGCGAGGGCGGCGGCGCCGAGCGTGGCGACACCGGCGAGCGCGATCTTGTGGTGCTTGGTCAGGGTGGGACTGTGGGCGTGCTTGGGCATTGGTGTGGACCTCTTCGAATAGCGCGGAGTCGCTCGTTGTCCGCGGGGGAGACCTGCTCCTCCTGCACGAACACCGCCGGGGGAACCCGCGGTGCTGAGCGACGGCAGCCATTCTTAGCGGCCGCAAAAAGCTGTGGCAAAGATGTGACGTACGAACCGCGGTAGTGGAGCCCAGATGGGCAAATCGGGACAGACTAGAACGTCTGTCCCGTTCGCGCCGTGACTCTTTATCTCCTATGTCCGTTCGTACGTGATGTGCGCCCTATGTGCGGCCTCACATCGGCCGCCCATCAATCTCACCAGGAGTTGCTGACGCAATCCTCTGCGTGAGGTCCTCCTCCGGCAGGATGAGGTGCACGTCGCCGAACTCGTGCCAGAGGTAGAGACCGCGCAGCGCCTCCTCGTAGCTGCGGTCGACCGCGGGCCGCCCGGCCACCGCCTCCAGCATCAGCAGATGCGAGGCCTCCGGCTCGTGCAGCCCGGTCAGCAGCCCGTCCACCACCCGCACCCCGCGCTCCGGCGTCACCACGAGCTCCGTCCACCCCGTCGCCGCCCGCACCACCCCGTCGACCCCGGCGGCCGACTCCACGGCCCGCACGGCCGTCGTCCCCACCGCGACCACCCTGCCGTCACCGGCCCTGACGTTGTTGATCAGCCGCGCCGACGCCTCCGGCACGGCGAACCGCTCCGCGTACGGCGGCTCGTGCGCCTCCCCCGACGACACCCCGGTGTGCAGCCTGATCGGCGCGAACTGCACCCCACGGCTCACCAGCTCCGCCACCAGCCGCGCCGTGAAGGGCCGGCCCGCACTCGGCATCTCCGCACTCCCCGCCCCGTCCGCCGACGGCAGCGCGAACACCGTCTGGTACACGGACAGCGGCTGGTCCCGGTCCGTATAGGAGTAACGGATGGGCCGCCCGTGCTCCCGCAGCACCCCGCGCACGTCCGCGGATGCCCGCGCCCACCACAGCCGCTCGCCCCGCTCGCTCAGCGGCTCCTCCAGGAACAGCAGCCCGCCACCGGGGAGCCGCACCTCACTTCCCGCGCGCGTACCCGCACGCGCGCGTGTGGTCCCCTTCCCGTCCGGCTCCCGCAGCTCGACCGCCCACCGCCCGTCGTCCCCGCGCGTGGAGAAGTGCACCACCACGCGCGCGTGCCCGACCCGCCCGTCCACGGCCGCCGCCAGCGTCGGCGAGGTGTTCACCACCAGCAGGTCCCCGGCCCGCAGCAGGGGCGGCAGCTCGGCGAAGGCGTGGTGCGACACCGCCGTCCCGCGCGACACCAGCAGCCGCACGGCGTCCCGTTCGAGACCCGGCCCACGCTGCTCGGCAGGCACCCGCGCGGACAGCTCCTCGGGCACCCGCACCACCGTCGTCATCGCCCCTCCACCAGAGCCGGCGCCGCGTACCGCCCGCTCGCGGGCCGCTCCTCCAGGAGCCGCAGGAAGGCCGGTACGACCGACTCCGGGGCCGGCCGCGGATCGCCGTCGTCCGGTACGGCCGCCGCGTACAGCCCGGTCGCCATGTCCCCGGGATCCACCGCCCACACCCGAAGCCCCGGTTCCTCCACGCCGAGCACGGCCGCCAGCTGGTCCAGAGCCGCCTTCGAGGCGCCGTAGCCGCCCCAGGTCTCGTACGCCTCGGCGCCCGCGTCCGAGCTGACCGTGACCACCGCGCCCGCCGCCGAGCCGCGCAACAGCGGCAGCGCCTCCTGGACCAGGCCCAGCGCGGCCACCACGTTCACCTCCAGCGCCCGGCGCAGCCCCGCCAGGGGCAGCTCGCCCAGGCGCACCAGCGGCTCGGCGCCCAGCGCGCTGGCGTTGCTCACCAGCAGGTCCACCCCGCCCAGCTCCCGTGCGGCGGCCACCAGGCCGGCCCGGTGCCCGGCGTCGGTGACATCGCCGGGCAGCGCCGTCACCCGTGTCCCGTGCCCCGCGACGGCCTCCGCCGTCTCCTTCAGCAGCCCGGCCCCCCTGGCGTCCAGCACCAGATCCCAGCCGCGCGCGGCCAGCGCCTCGGCCAGCGCCCGCCCCAGCCCCTTCGAGGCCCCCGTGATGATCGCTACCGGCATGACAACCGTCCCCTCGGCTCCGTCCGCCCGCGTCGGCGGTGATCCCAACGTAGGAACCGGACCGCCCCGGCCGCCTCGGACGCGGGGCGCAACCGGGCGGGGCCCTTCGGACTAAGCCGCCGGTCCGGGACCCGGGCCCTAGGTCCCCGGGCCTACGGCCACCGGCCCAGGCCCGGCCGCCGTCGGCCCGATCCGCGCTGCCGGACCCCGCCGGTACCGTGAGGACATGAGTCAAGGTCCCCGGTCCGGTCTGGCGGCGGTGAGTTCCGCGCTGCTGGCCATGAGCAGGCACCTGGAGGTGCGCGACGTCCTCAAGACGATCGTCGCCTCCGCCCGTGAGCTGCTCGACGCCCAGTACGCCGCGCTGGGGGTGCCGGACGACCACGGCGGCTTCGCCCAGTTCGTCGTCGACGGCGTCACCGACGCCCAGTGGAAGGCCATCGGCCCGCTCCCGCGCCAGCACGGCATCCTCGCCGCCATGCTGCGCGAGGCGAAGGTCGAGCGGCTGGCAGACGTCCGCACGGACCCCCGCTTCGAGGGCTGGCCCTCCGCCCACCCCGACATGTCCGACTTCCTGGGCCTGCCGATCCGGGACGGCGACGAGGTCATCGGCGCCCTCTTCCTCGCCAACAAGCTGAGGCCTGTGGAGGCACACCCCGCACAGGACGCGTGCCCCGAGCCCGAGGGCGGCTGCGGCTTCACGGCCGAGGACGAGGAACTGCTCTCCATCCTCGCCCAGCATGCGGCCATCGCCCTCACCAACGCCCGCCTCTACGAGCGCAGCCGCGAGCTGACCATCGCCGAGGAGCGCTCCCGGCTCGCCCACGAGCTGCACGACGCGGTGAGCCAGAAGCTCTTCTCGCTCCGCCTGACCGCCCAGGCCGCCGCCGCCCTGGTCGACCGCGACCCCTCCCGCGCCAAGGGCGAGCTGCAGCAGGTCGCCGTGCTCGCCGCCGAGGCCGTCGACGAGCTGCGGGCCGCCGTCGTCGAGCTGCGCCCCGCCGCCCTCGACGAGGACGGCCTGCTCGCCACCCTGCGCACCCAGGTCCAGGTCCTCGACCGCGCCCACACCGCGCGCGTGACCTTCGCCGCCGCCGGATTCCGCGCCCTGCCCGCCGCCCAGGAGGAGGCCCTGCTCCGGGTCGCGCAGGAAGCACTGCACAACGCCCTGCGGCACTCCGGGGCCGAGCACGTCGACGTGACGGTGAACCGGCGCGGCGGTGGCGCCGTCCTGCGGGTCACCGACGACGGCAGCGGCTTCGACCCGCACCTCACCCGGCGCGCTGGACGCCACCTCGGCCTGGTCTCCATGCGGGACCGGGCGAGCGGCGTCGGCGGCACGCTGACCGTGGAATCGGCGCCCGGCAAGGGCACCACGATCGAGATGGAGGTCCCCGGTGGCTGACGCAATCCGGGTGCTGCTGGTCGACGACCACCAGGTCGTCCGTCGGGGCCTGCGCACCTTCCTGGAGGTCCAGGACGACATCGAGGTCGTCGGCGAGGCCGCCGACGGCGCCGAAGGGGTCGAGCGCGCCCAGGAGCTGACCCCCGACGTCGTCCTCATGGACGTCAAGATGCCCGGCCTGGACGGCGTGGCGGCACTGCGCAGGCTCCGCGAACTCGACAACCCCGCGCGCGTGCTGATCGTCACCAGCTTCACCGAGCAGCGCACGGTGGTCCCGGCCCTGCGCGCGGGCGCCGCCGGATACGTCTACAAGGACGTCGATCCCGACGCGCTCGCCACCGCCATCCGCTCGGTGCACGCCGGGCACGTCCTGCTCCAGCCCGAGGTGGCAGGCGCCCTGCTCACCCAGGAGGAGGCCACCTCCGGCCAGGGCCGGGGCGGCTCGCTCACCGAGCGGGAGCGCGAGGTGCTGGGGCTGATCGCCGACGGCCGCTCCAACCGGGAGATAGCGCGTGCCCTGGTGCTGTCCGAGAAGACCGTCAAGACGCACGTCTCGAACATCCTGATGAAACTCGACCTCGCCGATCGCACGCAGGCCGCTCTGTGGGCCGTTCGCCATGGCGTGACCGGCTGAAACGCCCTCCGCAACGCTTCACCGACGGCAACCCGGAGGGTCGCCTTCCGGGCTGAGATTCATACCGTCGTGGGAATGTCACCCGGACGGCGCATCCTCTGCCCGGCCGCCGCCGTTCTTCAGTGCGTGCCGCGGCGACCGCCGTGGCGATCGCCAAGGAGGGCTCAAGAAGTGAAGAACCTGAAGAAGGCAGCGGCCGTGACGATGGTGGCCGGCGGGATCGTGGCCGCGGGCGCGGGGATGGCCTCCGCCCACACCGGCGGTTCCCACGCCGACGGCCGCGCCCAGGGCTCTCCCGGCGTCGTCTCCGGCAACGTCATCCAGGCCCCGGTGCACGTTCCCGTCAACGTCGTCGGCAACAGCGTCAACGTCATCGGCGTGCTGAACCCGGCCTTCGGCAACCTCGGCCTCAACCACTGAGACCGCGCCGCACAGCGGCACCGACCTCCGGCCTTCCGGGCGCCCCCGGAAGGCCGTCGGCTTGTCCGCGGTCGCGAAGCGCCCCCCGTAGGGCGCTGGGGGGGTACCCCCGGCCGAAGGCTGGGGGAGGAACTGCGCGACCGGCCACGACGGTGCCGCAGACGACCGACGGCATCGGCGGCACCGCCGGCGGAGCGCCCAGCGCTCAGCGCCCCCGCTCACGCTCCTCCACAACCGAGTTGTACGCCGCGACCTGCGCGCGCCGGGCCGTCCGCTCCACCGGCCGCAGTGCCAGCGACCGCGCAGCCATCTCCGACGCGCTCACCGCCCCGCCGTGCCCGTTGTCGTAGGCCAGCGAGACCAGCAGCCCCACCCGCTGCGCCAGCTCCAGCACCCGCACCGCCCGCGGCGGATACCCCGGGGCCAGCACCTCCCGGCCCCGCTCCGCCCGCGCCCGGTACGCGTCGATCGCCGCCTCCGCCACCGGCCCCGACCCCGCGACGTCCAGCTTCGACAGCACGTCGGTCGCGTCCCGCAGTGCCTCCGCCAGCTCGCGCTCCGCCTCACCGAGCGACGGCACGTCGGCCGGAGGTGCCTCCCGCACCGGCAGCACGTGCCAGACCACCTCGACATGCACATCACCGGCCGGCCCGGCCTCGTGGACCTCCGGCACCAGCCCGACCGCGGCGCCGAGACAGATCACCGCCTCCTCGGCCTCCAGCGCCCGCGCGTTGAACTCCGGCGGCCCGCTCAGCCCCAGCGGATGTCCCGACGCCGGCAGCGCGACCCGCAGCCCGGTCGCCCCCAGCGTCCGCAGCCGCCCCAACGCAAGGGTGAGCCCGACCGGAGCGCCCTCACCGGGCAGCCCCTCCACCCGGTGCACCGCGTCCTCGCCGACGATGGCGAGCACGGCGTCATCTGGAGAGACAAGTCCGGCCAAAAGGGCATTACCCCAAGCGGCGAGGCGTCCTGAACGCGGTTCCGAGAGCATGCCCCCACCCTAAGGACAGGACCGATGGAATGGAGCGGCGCGCTCGTGGCGTAGATTTCATGGGGGCCGCGCCCACCGGCGCCGCGGCCCGGGCCACAGGCGTACGCGACAGCCGAGAACGGCGACACTGCAAGGGGAGACAACGCGCTCATGAGCGATGTTCTGGAGCTTCAGGACGTATCCGTGGTCCGGGAGGGCCGGGCTCTGGTGGACCAGGTCTCCTGGTCGGTGAAGGAGGGCGAGCGCTGGGTCATCCTCGGCCCCAACGGCGCCGGCAAGACCACCCTCCTCAACGTCGCGTCCAGCTACCTCTTCCCCAGCAAGGGCACCGCCACCATCCTCGGCGACACCCTCGGCAAGGTCGACGTCTTCGACCTGCGCCCGCGCATCGGCATGGCCGGCGTCGCCATGGCCGAGAAGCTCCCCAAGCGCCAGACCGTCCTGGAGACCGTGCTCACCGCCGCCTACGGCATGACCGCCCACTGGCAGGAGGAGTACGACGAGGTCGACGAGCAGCGCGCCCGCGCCTTCCTGGACCGCCTCGGCATGACCGACTACGTGGACCGGAAGTTCGGCACCCTCTCCGAGGGCGAGCGCAAGCGCACCCTGATCGCCCGCGCCCTGATGACCGACCCCGAGCTCCTCCTCCTCGACGAACCCGCCGCCGGACTCGACCTCGGCGGCCGCGAGGACCTGGTCCGCCGCCTCGGCCGGCTCGCCCGCGACCCGATCGCCCCGTCCATGATCATGGTCACCCACCATGTCGAGGAGATCGCCCCCGGCTTCACCCACGTCCTGATGATCCGCCAGGGCAAGGTCCTCGCCGCCGGCCCGCTGGAACTCGAACTCACCTCCCGCAACCTCTCCCTCTGCTTCGGCCTCCCGCTCGTCGTCGAGCAGCTCGGCGACCGCTGGACCGCCCACGGACTGCCCCTGTCCTGACCGGAACTGACGGTCCCTGACCCGGCAAAGCACACTGTCGTGGTCGGCACCCCCGGCCCTACCATGACTGTGTGAACAGCATCGACGCATGGGTGTGGTGGCTCGTCATCGCGGCGGCGCTCGGAATTCCGCTCGTGGTGACCGCGATGCCGGAGTTCGGCATGTTCGCGGTCGGCGCCGTGGCCGCCGCAGGCACCGCAGGCCTCGGCGCGGGCACCGTCATCCAGGTGCTCGTCTTCGTCGTCGTCTCGGTCGCACTGATCGCCGTCGTCCGGCCCATCGCGAACCGGCACGCCGCCCACCGTCCCCAACTCGCCACCGGCGTCGACGCGTTGAAGGGCAGACAGGCCGTCGTACTCGAACGCGTCGACGGCGGCGCGGACGGACGGATCAAGCTCGCCGGCGAGATCTGGTCGGCGCGCGCCCTCGACCCGGGCCGTGCTTACGAAGTGGGTCAGGAAGTCGACGTCGTGGAGATCGAGGGGGCCACCGCGATCGTCATCTGACCTCGTAAGACTCAACTGAACAGAAGAGTCCCCGAGTTGCGCGTGCGTCTGTCAGACTCATCCAGCAAGATCTTCAACAACCATAAGATCTGCCGAAGCGCCGAGGCGGAGAAGGGTACGGGGAGCGACGATGGAACCGGTCATCATCGTCCTGGTCATTCTGGTGGTGTTGGTCTTCATCGCCCTGATCAAGACGATCCAAGTCATCCCACAGGCGAGCGCCGCCATCGTCGAGCGCTTCGGCCGCTACACGCGGACCCTGAACGCGGGCCTCAACATCGTGGTCCCGTTCATCGACACCATCCGCAACCGCATCGACCTGCGTGAACAGGTCGTACCGTTCCCGCCCCAGCCGGTGATCACCCAGGACAACCTGGTCGTGAACATCGACACCGTCATCTACTACCAGGTCACGGACGCCCGCGCGGCCACCTACGAGGTGGCCAGCTACATCCAGGCCATCGAGCAGCTCACGGTCACCACGCTCCGCAACATCATCGGCGGCATGGACCTGGAGCGCACCCTGACCTCCCGCGAGGAGATCAACGCGGCCCTGCGCGGCGTCCTCGACGAGGCCACCGGCAAGTGGGGCATCCGCGTCAACCGCGTCGAACTCAAGGCCATCGAGCCGCCGACCTCCATCCAGGACTCGATGGAGAAGCAGATGCGCGCCGACCGTGACAAGCGCGCCGCGATCCTCACGGCGGAAGGCACGCGGCAGGCCGCGATCCTCACCGCAGAGGGCGAGAAGCAGTCCCAGATCCTGCGCGCCGAGGGTGAGGCCAAGGCTGCGGCCCTGCGCGCGGAGGGCGAGGCCCAGGCGGTCCGTACGGTCTTCGAGGCGATCCACGCCGGCGACGCGGACCAGAAGCTCCTGTCCTACCAGTACCTCCAGATGCTGCCGAAGATCGCCGAGGGCGACGCCAACAAGCTCTGGATCGTCCCCAGCGAAATCGGCGACGCCCTCAAGGGCCTCTCCGGCGCCATGGGCAACTTCGGCCCCCTGGGCGGCGGTTCCAACGGCGGCGGCAACGTCCCGGCACAGCAGGAACGCCGCGAGAGGCCGAACATCGACTAGGGCCACTCACAAGCAGACGTTCCCCGCGCCCACCCTTCTCGGGGGGCGCGGGGAACTGCACGACAAGCCCCCACACAGCCACAGCCGCACGACGGGCCCGGCCAGGCGGACGACTAGGCGGCCGCCACATCCCCCGAGAGCCACTCAGGCAACGTCGCCAGATCCTCGGCCCCCATCGCCAACAGCATCGCATCCTGCGGCGAGGGCTCGAACGGCTTCCGAAGCAACGGCATACCCGCCTGCTCCGGCGTCCGGTCCGCCTTCCGGTGATTGTCCTCCGCGCACGACGCCACCGTGTTCAGCCAGGAGTCGGCACCACCCTGAGCCCGCGGCACCACATGGTCCACGGTCGTCGCCCGCTGCCCGCAGTACGCGCACCGGTGCCGGTCCCTGACCAGCACCCCCCGCCGCGACCACGGCGCCTGTCTCCGAAAGGGCACCCGTACGTACCTGCACAGCCTTATGACCCGAGGCGCAGGTATGTCCACCTCGGCACCGCGCATGCGCAGCTCGGGGTGGGCCTGCTCGACGACGGCCTTGTCCTGGAGCACCAGAACGACGGCGCGGTTCAACGTCACCGTAGACAGCGGCTCGAAGCTCGCGTTCAGCACCAGCGTGTCACGCATCCAGCCCACCTCCCATGTGCACCTGCCCACCCCCGGCGGGCTTGGATCAACTCTGGACGGGCGCGCCGAGATGGACAACGCAATAAAAACTGCCCGCCCCTGATCACTTCCATGACCAGGGGCGGGCAAACGTTCAATGAACGCTCAGCTGATTTCGCGCGCGGCGTCAGCCTTGCTCGGGGTTCTCGTACTCCCCGATGAGCTGCGCCCGCGCGAGCGCGTGGAACCGCAGGTTGAACCCGACGACGGCCGGCGACACGTCGGCGTCCGGACCGAGCTTCTCCTGGTCCACCGCGTACACCGTGAAGACGTACCGGTGCGGCCCGTCCCCGGGCGGCGGCGCGGCACCGCCGAAGTCCTTCGACCCGTAGTCGTTGCGCACCTGGACCGCGCCCTCGGGCAGCCCCTCGAACTTGCCGCTGCCCGCGCCCGCCGGCAGCTCGGTCACCGAGACCGGGATGTCGAACAGGACCCAGTGCCAGAACCCGCTGCCCGTCGGGGCGTCCGGGTCGTAGCAGGTCACGGCGAAGCTCTTGGTCCCGGCCGGGAAACCCTCCCACCGCAGCTGCGGTGAGGTGTTGCCCTTGGCGTAGACCTGAGCGTCCTTGAGCGTCGCCCCTTCCTCGATGTCCTCGCTCGTCACCGTGAACGACGGGACGGGCGGATGGAAGTCATGGGGGAGAGGCCGCCGCTTGAGCTCGGTCACCTCGGTACCTCCTGATCGATACTGATCGATTACGGAACCCGTTACGGAATCCGCAGTTCCCGAGCCTAGAACCAGTTGCGCTTGCTGCCGACCTCGGACAGCCACTGGTTGAGATAAGCCGCCCAGTCGGTCCCGTGGAAGTCGTGCAGACCCACCTGGAATGACCGGAAGGTGTCACTGCCCTCGCTGAACAGCCCCGGCTTCTTGTCCATTTCGAGGATGACGTCCATGGCGTGCGCGTCCGCCACGAAGCTCAGCTCGACCTGGTTCAGCCCCCGGTACTGGGACGGCGGGTGGAACTCCACCTCCTGGTAGAACGGCAGCGTCTGCCGCGTCCCCCGGATGTGCCCCTTCTCCAGGTCCGCGTTCTTGAACCGGAAGCCCAGCTGGATGAAGGCGTCCAGGATCGCCTTCTGCGCCGGCAGCGGATGCACGTTGATCGGGTCCAGGTCCCCGGAGTCGACGGCACGCGCGATCTCCAGCTCGGTGGTCACCCCGATGTGCATCCCGCGCAGCGCCTGCCCGTCGATCATCGTGACGGGCGTCTCCCACGGGATCTCCAGCCCGAACGGCACCGCGTGCACGGCCCCGGCCTGCAGCTCGAAGGCACCGCCGAGCCGCGTCTTGCCGAAGCCGATGTTCTGCTTGTACTCCTCGTCGCCGCTCTCCACCTCGACCCGCGCCTGGAGCCCCACGGACAGTCCCTGGATCTCCTGGTTCACCGAGCCGCCCTGGATCCGCACCTCGCCCTGGACGACACCGCCCGGTACGACGTTCACCTCGGTGAGCACCGTCTCGACGGACGCCCCGCCGGCCCCCAGGCTCGCGAGCAGCTTCTTGAACCCCATGACTCTCCTCTACTACTGCCTACTACGTACGGACGGACCCTTGATCCCTACAAACGCGATCCGGTCACCACCGGTTCCGGCCCACACCCTGGCAAGCAGACGAATCCTTGACCAGTCCTTGGCGTCATCGGTCTGGACTAGGCTCGGACGCCATGATCGCGCCCCCGGACCGTACGCCACTCCGCAGAAGCTTCTTCGACCGCCCTGTACTGGAGGTCGCCCCCGACCTCCTCGGCCGCATCCTCGTCCGCACCACCCCGGACGGCCCGATCGCGGTGCGCCTCACAGAGGTGGAGGCCTACGACGGCCCGAACGACCCCGGTTCGCACGCCTATCGCGGTCGCACCCCCCGCAACGACGTGATGTTCGGTCCGCCCGGACATGTGTACGTCTACTTCACCTACGGCATGTGGTTCTGCATGAACCTGGTCTGCGGTCCCGAGGGCACCGCGTGCGCGGTCCTGCTCCGGGCCGGCGAGATCGTCGAAGGCGCCGAACTCGCCCGCAAACGTCGACTTTCGGCCCGATATGACAGAGAACTGGCCAAAGGGCCGGCCCGGCTGGCCACCGCCCTTGGTGTCGACCGGGCCCTGGACGGCACGGACGCGTGCGCCGCCGGAGAGACCCCGTTGCGGATTCTGACCGGCACCCCCGCCCCCTCCGACCAGGTACGCAACGGTCCGCGCACCGGAGTCGCCGGCGAGGGCGGTGACGGCGACATCCATCCCTGGCGCTACTGGATCGCCAACGACCCCACCGTGAGCCCTTATCGGGCCCATGCACCGAGGCGCCGCTCAAGTTGACGCGTCCCTGGAAGGTGCGTAATGTAGCCCGAGCCGCTTGAACCGGGTACGGCAATCGCCAGCAGCCGGAAGCGGCCACCCACTACCTACGACTTCCCCTGACGGGGTCGATTTCGGCGTGCCCGCATGCCCGAATTCGAGCTCGCGGAACTCGATTATGAGTCCCGGCGGGAATCGGCTAACGTAGTGAATGTCGAAAGGCCGACGGTCGAAAGCCGGAAAGCCAGAAGACAATCCCGCCGACCGGGAATCGGACGCCGAAAGGATCTGATAGAGTCGGAACCGCCGGAAAGGGAAACGCGAGAGCGGAAACCTGGAAAGCACCGAGGAAATCGGGTCGAGAAAGGATCTGATAGAGTCGGAAACGCAAGACCGAAGGGAAGCCCGGAGGAAAGCCCGAGAGGGTGAGTACAAAGGAAGCGACCGTTCCTTGAGAACTCAACAGCGTGCCAAAAGTCAACGCCAGATATGTTGATACCCCGTCTCCGGCCGTCATGGCTGGGGCGTGGTTCCTTTGAAGAATACACAGCGAGGACGCTGTGAACGGTCGGATCATTCCTCCGACTGTTCCGCTCTCGTGGTGTCGACCCGATTACGGGTAAACATTCACGGAGAGTTTGATCCTGGCTCAGGACGAACGCTGGCGGCGTGCTTAACACATGCAAGTCGAACGATGAACCACTTCGGTGGGGATTAGTGGCGAACGGGTGAGTAACACGTGGGCAATCTGCCCTTCACTCTGGGACAAGCCCTGGAAACGGGGTCTAATACCGGATATGAGCCTGGGAGGCATCTCCTGGGTTGTAAAGCTCCGGCGGTGAAGGATGAGCCCGCGGCCTATCAGCTTGTTGGTGAGGTAATGGCTCACCAAGGCGACGACGGGTAGCCGGCCTGAGAGGGCGACCGGCCACACTGGGACTGAGACACGGCCCAGACTCCTACGGGAGGCAGCAGTGGGGAATATTGCACAATGGGCGAAAGCCTGATGCAGCGACGCCGCGTGAGGGATGACGGCCTTCGGGTTGTAAACCTCTTTCAGCAGGGAAGAAGCGAGAGTGACGGTACCTGCAGAAGAAGCGCCGGCTAACTACGTGCCAGCAGCCGCGGTAATACGTAGGGCGCAAGCGTTGTCCGGAATTATTGGGCGTAAAGAGCTCGTAGGCGGCTTGTCACGTCGATTGTGAAAGCCCGAGGCTTAACCTCGGGTCTGCAGTCGATACGGGCTAGCTAGAGTGTGGTAGGGGAGATCGGAATTCCTGGTGTAGCGGTGAAATGCGCAGATATCAGGAGGAACACCGGTGGCGAAGGCGGATCTCTGGGCCATTACTGACGCTGAGGAGCGAAAGCGTGGGGAGCGAACAGGATTAGATACCCTGGTAGTCCACGCCGTAAACGGTGGGAACTAGGTGTTGGCGACATTCCACGTCGTCGGTGCCGCAGCTAACGCATTAAGTTCCCCGCCTGGGGAGTACGGCCGCAAGGCTAAAACTCAAAGGAATTGACGGGGGCCCGCACAAGCGGCGGAGCATGTGGCTTAATTCGACGCAACGCGAAGAACCTTACCAAGGCTTGACATACACCGGAAACGTCTGGAGACAGGCGCCCCCTTGTGGTCGGTGTACAGGTGGTGCATGGCTGTCGTCAGCTCGTGTCGTGAGATGTTGGGTTAAGTCCCGCAACGAGCGCAACCCTTGTCCCGTGTTGCCAGCAGGCCCTTGTGGTGCTGGGGACTCACGGGAGACCGCCGGGGTCAACTCGGAGGAAGGTGGGGACGACGTCAAGTCATCATGCCCCTTATGTCTTGGGCTGCACACGTGCTACAATGGCCGGTACAATGAGCTGCGATACCGTGAGGTGGAGCGAATCTCAAAAAGCCGGTCTCAGTTCGGATTGGGGTCTGCAACTCGACCCCATGAAGTCGGAGTCGCTAGTAATCGCAGATCAGCATTGCTGCGGTGAATACGTTCCCGGGCCTTGTACACACCGCCCGTCACGTCACGAAAGTCGGTAACACCCGAAGCCGGTGGCCCAACCCCTTGTGGGAGGGAGCTGTCGAAGGTGGGACTGGCGATTGGGACGAAGTCGTAACAAGGTAGCCGTACCGGAAGGTGCGGCTGGATCACCTCCTTTCTAAGGAGCATCTAGCTGCCGCGAGGCAGCCAGAGCCACTACGTCGGCAAATGTCCGACGGTGGTCAGCTCATGGGTGGAACGTTGACTACTCGGCACACTCGGATTGCTTGTCCTCCTAGTACTGCTCGTAAGGGCGTGGAACGGATGAGGGAAGAGGCGAGGGTGTCGGGCACGCTGTTGGGTGTCTGAGGGAATGATCTTCCTTCAGTCGCCGGCCCCAGTGCACTCACCTGGTAAGGGTGGGGTGATGGGTGGCTGGTCGTTGTTTGAGAACTGCACAGTGGACGCGAGCATCTGTGGCCAAGTTTTTAAGGGCGCACGGTGGATGCCTTGGCACCAGGAACCGATGAAGGACGTGGGAGGCCGCGATAGTCCCCGGGGAGTCGTCAACCAGGCTTTGATCCGGGGGTTTCCGAATGGGGAAACCCGGCAGTCGTCATGGGCTGTCACCCGCTGCTGAACTCATAGGCAGTGTGGAGGGAACGAGGGGAAGTGAAACATCTCAGTACCCTCAGGAAGAGAAAACAACCGTGATTCCGGGAGTAGTGGCGAGCGAAACCGGATGAGGCCAAACCGTATGCGTGTGAGACCCGGCAGGGGTTGCGTATACGGGGTTGTGGGATCTCTCTTTTGCAGTCTGCCGGCTGTGAGGCGAGTCAGAAACCGTTGATGTAGGCGAAGGACATGCGAAAGGTCCGGCGTAGAGGGTAAGACCCCCGTAGCTGAAACATTGACGGCTCGTTTGAGAGACACCCAAGTAGCACGGGGCCCGAGAAATCCCGTGTGAATCTGGCGGGACCACCCGCTAAGCCTAAATATTCCCTGGTGACCGATAGCGGATAGTACCGTGAGGGAATGGTGAAAAGTACCCCGGGAGGGGAGTGAAATAGTACCTGAAACCGTGTGCCTACAAGCCGTGGGAGCATCCTTGTGGTGTGACTGCGTGCCTTTTGAAGAATGAGCCTGCGAGTTTGCGGTGTGTTGCGAGGTTAACCCGTGTGGGGTAGCCGTAGCGAAAGCGAGTCCGAATAGGGCGTTGGAGTAGCACGCTCAAGACCCGAAGCGGAGTGATCTAGCCATGGGCAGGTTGAAGCGGAGGTAAGACTTCGTGGAGGACCGAACCCACCAGGGTTGAAAACCTGGGGGATGACCTGTGGTTAGGGGTGAAAGGCCAATCAAACTCCGTGATAGCTGGTTCTCCCCGAAATGCATTTAGGTGCAGCGTCGTGTGTTTCTTGCCGGAGGTAGAGCACTGGATAGGCGATGGGCCCTACCGGGTTACTGACCTTAGCCAAACTCCGAATGCCGGTAAGTGAGAGCGCGGCAGTGAGACTGTGGGGGATAAGCTCCATGGTCGAGAGGGAAACAGCCCAGAGCATCGACTAAGGCCCCTAAGCGTACGCTAAGTGGGAAAGGATGTGGAGTCGCAGAGACAACCAGGAGGTTGGCTTAGAAGCAGCCACCCTTGAAAGAGTGCGTAATAGCTCACTGGTCTAGTGATTCCGCGCCGACAATGTAGCGGGGCTCAAGCGTACCGCCGAAGTCGTGTCATTCCAGAATATAGGGCCAACGCCTTCTGGGATGGGTAGGGGAGCGTCGTCTGCCGGGTGAAGCAGCACCGGAAGGTAGTTGTGGACGGTTGACGAGTGAGAATGCAGGCATGAGTAGCGATTCACACGTGGGAAACGTGTGCGCCGATTGACTAAGGGTTCCTGGGTCAAGCTGATCTGCCCAGGGTAAGTCGGGACCTAAGGCGAGGCCGACAGGCGTAGTCGATGGATAACCGGTTGATATTCCGGTACCCGCTGTGAAGCGTCAAACATCGAACCGAGCGATGCTAAGTCCGTGAAGCCGCCCTGATCTCTTCGGAGTTGAGGGGAGTGGTGGAGCCGACGGACCAGACTTGTAGTAGGTGAGTGATGGGGTGACGCAGGAAGGTAGTCCAGCCCGGGCGGTGGTTGTCCCGGGGTAAGGGTGTAGGCCGTGCGGTAGGTAAATCCGTCGCACATCAAGGCTGAGACCTGATGCCGAGCCGATTGTGGTGAAGTGGATGATCCTATGCTGTCGAGAAAAGCCTCTAGCGAGTTTCATGGCGGCCCGTACCCTAAACCGACTCAGGTGGTCAGGTAGAGAATACCGAGGCGTTCGGGTGAACTATGGTTAAGGAACTCGGCAAAATGCCCCCGTAACTTCGGGAGAAGGGGGGCCACGCTTGGTGAGAGGACTTGCTCCTCGAGCTGGGGGTGGCCGCAGAGACCAGCGAGAAGCGACTGTTTACTAAAAACACAGGTCCGTGCGAAGCCGTAAGGCGATGTATACGGACTGACGCCTGCCCGGTGCTGGAACGTTAAGGGGACCGGTTAGCTCACTTTCGGGTGGGCGAAGCTGAGAACTTAAGCGCCAGTAAACGGCGGTGGTAACTATAACCATCCTAAGGTAGCGAAATTCCTTGTCGGGTAAGTTCCGACCTGCACGAATGGCGTAACGACTTCTCGACTGTCTCAACCATAGGCCCGGTGAAATTGCACTACGAGTAAAGATGCTCGTTTCGCGCAGCAGGACGGAAAGACCCCGGGACCTTTACTACAGTTTGATATTGGTGTTCGGTTCGGCTTGTGTAGGATAGCTGGGAGACTTTGAAGCGGCCACGCCAGTGGTTGTGGAGTCGTCGTTGAAATACCAGTCTGGTCGTGCTGGATGTCTAACCTGGGTCCGTGATCCGGATCAGGGACAGTGTCTGATGGGTAGTTTAACTGGGGCGGTTGCCTCCTAAAGAGTAACGGAGGCGCCCAAAGGTTCCCTCAGCCTGGTTGGCAATCAGGTGTTGAGTGTAAGTGCACAAGGGAGCTTGACTGTGAGACCGACGGGTCGAGCAGGGACGAAAGTCGGGACTAGTGATCCGGCGGTGGCTTGTGGAAGCGCCGTCGCTCAACGGATAAAAGGTACCCCGGGGATAACAGGCTGATCTTCCCCAAGAGTCCATATCGACGGGATGGTTTGGCACCTCGATGTCGGCTCGTCGCATCCTGGGGCTGGAGTCGGTCCCAAGGGTTGGGCTGTTCGCCCATTAAAGCGGTACGCGAGCTGGGTTTAGAACGTCGTGAGACAGTTCGGTCCCTATCCGCTGTGCGCGTAGGAGTCTTGAGAAGGGCTGTCCCTAGTACGAGAGGACCGGGACGGACGAACCTCTGGTGTGCCAGTTGTTCTGCCAAGGGCATGGCTGGTTGGCTACGTTCGGGAGGGATAACCGCTGAAAGCATCTAAGCGGGAAGCCTGCTTCGAGATGAGGACTCCCACCCACTTGATGGGGTAAGGCTCCCAGTAGACGACTGGGTTGATAGGCCGGATCTGGAAGCCAGGTAACTGGTGGAGGTGACCGGTACTAATAGGCCGAGGGCTTGTCCTCAGTTGCTCGCGTCCACTGTGTTAGTTCTGAGGCAACGACCGTTGCCGGCTAGAGCTGAACACACAATTGAAGAGTGTGCTTGTTCGCTCGAAACCATTAGGGTTTCGGTGGCCATAGCGTGAGGGAAACGCCCGGTTACATTTCGAACCCGGAAGCTAAGCCTCACAGCGCCGATGGTACTGCAGGGGGGACCCTGTGGGAGAGTAGGACGCCGCCGAACAATCTTTGGAGGACCCCTGGTCCCAGCGTTCAGCTGGGACCAGGGGTCCTTTTGTTTTTACAATGCTTGCGGTACCGAAGACAGGAGTCACCATGTCCACCAACTCTCCCGACGATCGACCGGAGCGCGACCAGCGGCGACGGGACAGTGGTGACCGTAGTGACCGCGGCGGCGAGCGTGGCGGGTACCGCGGAGACCGCAACGACCGTGGAGACCGCGGCGGTTACCCCCGCCGCGATGACCGTCGCGACGACAACCGGAGCGGTGGCTATGGCCGCCGTGACGACAACCGCGGTGCCGGACACGGCCATCGGGACGATCGCCGCGGTGACGAGCGTCGCGGTGACGAGCGCCGTGACGACAACCGCGGTGGCGGGTACGGCCGTCGCGACGACAGTCGTGGTGGTGGCGGTTACGCCCGGCGTGACGACAATCGTGGGTCTCGTCCGGGGTTCCAGCGCGACGATCGTGGTGGTGACCGCGGTGGCTACGGGCGCCGTGACGACCGGGATCGTGGTCCCCGTCGTGACGACCGTGGGGATCGCCCCGCGTTCCGTCGCGACGATCGGGGCGATGACCGTCGTGACGATCGGCGCGACGATCGCCGTGATGACCGTGGCGGCTTCCGTCGTGATGACCGCCGTGACGACAGTCGTGGTGGTGGTGGCGGCTACGGCCGGCGTGACGACAATCGTGGGTCTCGTCCGGGGTTCCAGCGCGACGACCGCGGTGACCGTCCCGCGTTCCGTCGTGACGACCGCGGTGACCGTCCCGCGTTCCGTCGTGACGACCGGCGCGACGACCGTCGTGATGATCGCCGTGATGACCGTGGGGATCGCCCCGCGTTCCGGCGCGACGACCGTCGTGATGACCGCCGTGACGACAGTCGTGGTGGTGGTGGCGGCTACGGCCGGCGTGACGACAACCGTGGGTCTCGTCCGGGGTTCCAGCGCGACGACCGCGGTGACCGTCCCGCGTTCCGCCGTGACGACCGCGGTGACCGTCCTGCGTTCCGCCGTGACGACCGCGGTGACCGTCCCGCGTTCCGCCGTGACGACCGCCGCGACGATCGCCGTGACGACCGCGGTGACCGTCCCGCGTTCCGTCGTGACGACCGCGACGACCGCGGCGGCTACGGCCGTCGTGATGACCGCCGTGACGACAGTCGTGGTGGTGGCGGCGGCTACGCCCGTCGCGACGACACCCGCGGTGGCTTCCGAGGCCGTGACGACCGGCGGGACGACCGTGGCCGTGATGACCGCAGCCGCGGCCCCCGTCGCGACGACAACCGTGGAGGCGCCGGCGGGTACGGCCGTCGGGACGACAGCCGCGGTGGCTACCGGGGCCGTGACGACCGCCGTGACGACCGGAGCGGTGGCGGTCGCTTCCGTGACGACCGGGACCGGGACCGCGAGCCGATCAAGCGGCTGCCCATCCCGGAGGACGTCACCGGCGAGGAGATCGACAAGGACGTACGGCAGGAGCTGCAGAGCCTGCCCAAGACGCTCGCGGACGACGTCGCCAGGAACCTGGTGATGGTCGCCCGGCTCATCGACGAGGACCCCGAGGGCGCCTACGGCTACTCCAGGGTGGCCCTGCGGCTGGCCTCCCGTGTCGCCGCAGTACGCGAGGCCGCCGGGTTCGCCGCGTACGCGAACCAGAAGTACGCCGAGGCGCTCGCCGAGTTCCGGGCCGCCCGGCGGATGACCGGCAGCGCCGACCTGTGGCCTGTGATGGCCGACTGCGAGCGCGGGCTCGGGCGGCCGGAGAAGGCGCTGGACATGGCCGGTGCCCCCGAGGTGCACAAGCTCGACAAGGCAGGCCAGGTCGAGATGCGCCTCGTCGCCGCCGGCGCCCGGCGTGACATGGGGCAGCTGGACGCGGCCATCGTGACGCTGCAGAGCCCCGAGCTGGCCTCCAGCTCCGTACAGCCGTGGACCGCGCGGCTGCGGTACGCCTACGCCGACGCCCTGCTTGCGGCCGGGCGTGCCGACGAGGCGCGGGAGTGGTTCGCCAAGGCCGTCGAGGCCGACCGGGACGGCAGCACGGACGCCTCCGACCGGCTGGCCGAGCTGGACGGGGTCGAGTTCGTCGACGCGCTGGACGAGGAGGAAACCGAGGCCCCGGAGGAAACCCAGGCTCCGGAGGAAACCGAGGCCCCCGAGGGGACCGAGGCCTCGGCCGGGCCTGAGGTCGGGGACGAGTCCGACGAGTCCGACGAGTCCGACACCGAGCAGGACTGAGTTCGCACGCCGAGTGATCGAGTGACGGAGAGAGGGCGGACCCCGGCCGGGGTCCGCCCTCTCTCCGTCAGACGTCGAGTGCCCGCAGTACCAGCCCCGAGGCCGGCTTCGGGCCGAAGGACGTCGACTTGCGGGGCATCGTCACGCCCTGGCGGGCCAGGTCGCGGACGACCTCCTCGCGCACCGGGTGCATGAGGACGGCCGTACCGCCGTCGCGTTCGGCCTTGGCGACCGTCGCCGCCGTGTCGTGGATGTACGCGATGTGTGCGGGCGAGTCCTCGGGGATGCGCCAGACGTGGTCGAGGAGCGCGGCGTGCAGGACGGTCGCGTCCAGGGTGCGCCAGGCGGCCGGGCGGTCGTCCGGGACCGTACGGGCCAGGAGGTCCGGGTCCGGGTGGTCGATGAGATGGAAGGCGCCGTCGCCGGCCAGCAGGAACGCGTTGCCGACGCAGGCCGCGTCCGCCAGCGCCTCCTGGGCCGCGGCCAGGGGGACGTCGAGGCGGCGTACCCGGAACAGGCCCTTGACGTGCTCCAGCGCCTCCGCGACCGGCAGGCCGTGCAGCAGGCGGTGGATGGCGCGGACGCGCAGCGGGTAGCGGGCGGTGTCGACGAGGAGGACCAGGCCGTAGTCCCAGGGGCTGGGCGAAGGGTGCTCCGCGCGTAGACGCAGGTAGGTGGCCCAGCGGTGGTGGCCGTCGGCGATCAGGGCCTGGTGGTGGGCCAGGTCGGACTGGACGAGGGCCAGCTCGGCGGGGTCGGTGATCGACCAGAGGCGGTGCTGGAAGCCGTCCTCCGTGGTCGTGGTGAGGAGCGGGGGGCGGGCCACGACGGTTTCGATGATCTCGGCGGTCGTGCCGTTGCCCCGGTAGGTGAGCAGGAGCGGTTCGAGGTTGGCCGAGGTGGCGCGCATCAGGGCCGCGCGGTCGGCGACGACCGGGGCCATGACCTCCTCGTGCGGCAGGACCACGCCCTCGGACGCCTCCGAGACCCGCAGGGCGCCGATGACTCCACGCTGGAGCAGGCCGTTTCCGTCCTGCTGCTCGTAGACGTACAGGCCCGGCTCGGGATCCGCGGCGAGGATGCCCTCGGCCTGCCAGCGGTGCAGGGTGTCGGCCGCCTGTTCGGTACCGGCGCTGGGGGTACCGGCCTGGGGGAGGATGAGGCGGACGATGTTGTGCGGGTCGGCGGACTGGAGGTGGTGCACGCCGTCGGGGCGCACGACGACGTCGTACGGCGGAGAGGTGACGGCGGCCAAACTGCCGACCCGGTCCGGGTCGTAGCGAAGGCCTCGGAACGGGGTGAGTTCCAGGCCTCGGCGCTCCGTTGCTTCCGAGTGACCTGCAGTGTTCATCCCGGCATCGTACGTGTGTCAGTGGCGTACGGGATGATCGACAGTGAAAGGCGGGCGGACGAAGAGTGACGAGGAGTGACGAGGAGCGATGGGGATGAGCCAGGGCGTCAGGACTGGTCCCGAGGGCAGCGGACAGGCCCTGAGCACGGCGTACGACACGGCGCTGCTCGATCTGGACGGGGTGGTGTACGCGGGCGGCAACGCGATCGCGCACGCCGTGGAGTCGCTGGAGGTCGCCCGGGCGGGCGGCATGCGTCTGGCGTACGTCACCAACAACGCGCTGCGCACACCGGACGCGGTGGCGGAGCACCTCACCGAGCTGGGCATTCCGACGGGGGCCGGTGATGTCATCACCTCGGCGCAGGCGGTGGCGCGGCTGATCAGCGAGCAGGTGCCGGCCGGGGCGCGGGTGCTGGTGATCGGCGGGGAGGGGCTGCGGGCCGCGCTGCGGGAGCGGGGACTTGAGCCGGTGGAGTCCGCCGACGACGATCCGGCGGCCGTGGTGCAGGGCTACGGCGGTCTCGACCTGCCCTGGGGGCGGTTCGCCGAGGCGTCGTACGCCGTCGCGCGCGGGGTGCCGTGGTTCGCGTCCAACACCGATCTGACGATCCCGAGCGGGCGCGGGATCGCGCCGGGCAACGGAGCGGCTGTGGAGGTGGTCCGGATCGCGACGGGCGCGGAGCCGCAGGTGGCGGGCAAGCCGCTGCCGCCGATGCACCGGGAGACGATCCTGCGGACGGGGGCGGAGCGGCCGTTGGTGGTCGGGGACCGGCTGGACACCGACATCGAGGGCGCGTTCAACGGTGGGGTCGACTCGCTGCTCGTGCTGACCGGCGTCACCGACGGGCGTCAGCTGCTCGCCGCGTCGCCGCAGCACCGGCCGACGTACGTCGACGCCGACCTGCGCGGGCTGCTCACCGGGCAGCCGGAGGTCACGGCCGACGGCGACGGCTTCCGGTGCGGCGGCTGGACGGCCACGGCGGGGGACGGCCGGCTGGAGCTGCAGGGCGACGGCGAGGCGCTCGACGGGCTGCGGGCGCTCTGCGCGGCGGCCTGGACGACGGCCGGGGAGGGCTCCTGCGAGCTGGACGGAGGCAAGTCACTGGCGCGGCTGGGGCTCTGAGGCGGCGTATGCGACGGGCCCTGTCCGCGCCGGCAGCGGGAGCGGTGGGGGGACGCGGCCTCGAAGCGCGATGAGAGGGTAGGCTAACCTAACCTCGTGTTGGTCGACAGTTCCCCCGAACAGCGCGCGGAGACCGCTCCCGCGCCCCCGAGCCGTCGGGCGATACGGGCCCTCGGGCTCCTCGTCTCCGTCGCGATCCTGCTGATCGTCGCCTTGGCGAGCATCGCGATCGGGGCGAAACAGCTGCCGTTGGACCAGGTCTGGCACGGCCTGTTCCACGACACGGGGACGTACGGCGACGTCGTCGTCGGCACACGGCTGTCGCGGACCGTCCTCGGCCTGCTGGCCGGGGCCGCCCTCGGCCTGTCCGGGGCGGTGCTCCAGGCGCTCACCCGCAACCCGCTCGCCGACCCAGGCCTGCTCGGCATCAACGCGGGCGCGTCGGCCGCGGTGGTCACCGCCATCACCTACTTCGGCGTCACCACCCTCAGTGGCTACGTGTGGTTCGCCTTCCTCGGGTCCGCCGTGGTCGGCGCCCTGGTCTGGTTCCTGGGCGGCAGCCGGGGCGCCACCCCGGTCCGGCTGGCCCTCGCCGGTACGGCGATCAGCGCCGCGCTCTACGGCTACCTCCAGGCCGTGATGATCACGGACGACGCGGCGCTCAACAAGCTGCGCTTCTGGACGGTGGGTTCGCTGGCCTCGGCCGGCAACTCGACGATCCTGCAGGTGCTGCCGTTCCTCGCGGCCGGCACTTTGCTCGCCCTGGGCCTCGCCCGGCCGCTGAACGCGGTGGCGATGGGCGACGACACCGCCCGCGCCCTCGGCGCCCACCTGGGCCGCACCCGGGCCCTCGCCATGCTCGCCGCCACCGTGCTGTGCGGCGCGGCCACCGCCGCCTGCGGCCCGATCGCCTTCGTCGGCCTGATGGTCCCGCACGCCGTGCGCTCCCTCACCGGCCCCGACCTGCGCTGGATCCTGCCGTACGCGGCGGTCCTGTCGCCCGTGCTGCTGCTCGGCGCCGACGTCATCGGCCGGGTCGTGGCCCGCCCCTCGGAACTCCAGGTCGGCATCGTCACCGCGATCATCGGTGGGCCGGTCTTCATTCTTCTCGTACGACGGCGGAGGACGGCCCAACTGTGAGGACCGGAGTGAAGGCCGGCGTGAAGGCCGGCGTGAAGGCCGCGGCGCGGACCGGGCGTAGCCCGCGTACGCTGCGCACCCCCGGCGGGCTCTCCCTGCGGGCCGACGTGCGTGCCCTGGCCGTGGTCGTCGCGCTGGTGCTGGCCGCGTGCGCGGCGAGTGTCGTGCTGATCGGCACCGGGGACTTCCCGATCTCCTTCGGCGACGTGCTGCGGACACTGGCCGGGAACGGCACCGCCGGGCAGGACTTCATCGTCAACGAGCTGCGGCTGCCGCGGGTGCTGGTCGGTCTGCTGGTCGGTGCCTCGCTGGGGCTCGGCGGCGCGCTGTTCCAGTCGGTCTCCCGCAACCCGCTGGGCAGCCCGGACGTCCTCGGCCTCTCCCAGGGCGCCACCTCCGGGGCGCTCGTCGTCATCGTGCTGATGTCCGGAACCGCCGCCCAGGTCACCGTCGGCGCGCTGCTCGGCGGACTGGTGACCGGCCTCGCCCTCTACCTCCTGGCCTGGAAGCAGGGCGTGCACGGCTACCGTCTTGTCCTGGTCGGCATCGGCGTCTCCGCGGTCGTCACCGCGGTCAACGGCTACCTGCTCACCAAGGCCGATCTGGTCGACGCGACCCGCGCGGTCGTCTGGATGACCGGGTCCCTCGACGGCCGTGACTGGAGCCAGGTCCGGCCGCTGCTCGCCCTGTGCGCGGTCCTCGTCCCGCTGGTCCTCGCCCACGCGCGGGGCCTCAGGATGATGGAGATGGGCGACGACGTGGCGAACGCCCTCGGGGTACGGGTCGAGCGGGTGCGGATGCTGCTGATGGTGGCCGCCGTCCTGCTGACCGCGGCGGCCACCGCCGCCGCGGGCCCCGTCAGCTTCGTGGCCCTCACCGCCCCCCAGCTCGCCCGGCGCCTCACCCGCTCGCCCGGCCCCAATCTGGTGCCCTCCCTCTGTACGGGCGCCACCCTGCTGGTCACCGCCGACTGGGCCTCCCAGCGCGCCTTCGGCTCCGACCAGCTGCCCGTGGGCGTGGTCACCGGTGTCCTCGGCGGGGTCTACCTGATCTGGCTCCTCGTCACCGAGCGCCGGGCGGGCCGGATATGAGCACGACCCCCCAGCCGAACACCGCGTCAGACAGTGAGCCGGACCGCAAGAGGAGCACCGTGAACCGCCTGTCCGCCGAGAACGTCACCCTCGCCTATGACCAGCGCGTCATCGCCGAGCAGCTGTCGGTGCAGATCCCCGACAACTCCTTCACGGTGATCGTCGGCCCCAATGCCTGCGGCAAGTCGACGCTGCTGCGCGCGCTGTCCCGGATGCTCAGGCCCAGCCAGGGCCGGGTCCTCCTCGACGGCCAGGTCATCCAGTCGATGCCCGCGAAGAAGGTCGCCCGCGCGCTCGGCCTGCTCCCGCAGTCGTCCGTCGCGCCCGACGGCATCACCGTCGGCGACCTCGTCGGCCGCGGCCGCTACCCGCACCAAGGCATCCTGCGCCAGTGGTCCGCGGAGGACGAACGGGTCGTCCAGGAGTCGATGGCACAGACCGGGGTCGCCGAGCTCGCCGACCGGTACGTCGACGAACTCTCCGGCGGCCAGCGCCAGCGCGTCTGGATCGCCATGGCGCTCGCCCAGCAGACCCCGCTGCTGCTCCTCGACGAGCCGACGACCTACCTGGACATCCAGCACCAGATCGACGTCCTGGACCTGTGCGCCGAACTCCACGAGGAGCAGGGGCGGACGCTGGTCGCCGTGCTGCACGACCTCAACCACGCGGCCCGGTACGCCACCCACCTCGTCGCGCTCAAGGACGGCCGGGTCGTCGCCGAGGGCGCCCCGAACGACATCGTCACCGCCGGACTGGTCGAGGAGGTCTTCGGGCTGCGCTGCCAGATCATCGAGGACCCGGAGACGGGGACCCCGCTGGTGGTGCCGGCGGCCCGCAGGGCGAGGGTCACAGCAGCTTCCTGAGCCGGAACAGGTCCAGCAGGTTCGCCTCCAGCCTCACCCGGCCCGAACCCCAGGCGCCGGCGAAGTTCAGCTCGCCGTCGACCAGGGCCAGCAGGTCGTCGCCGGCCATGGCGAGTCTGATCTGTGCCTTCTCCCGCGGCGGCCCGGGGAACGTCTCCTCGACCTCGATCCGGCCGCCGGTGAGCCGGCCGGCGAAGGTGACGTCGAGGTCGGTGATGTGGCAGCTGACCGTGCGGTCCATGGCGGCGGCCGCGCGGACGTCGCCCTCGGCGCCGCCCATGCTGTGCGAGAGCTTGTCGAGTGCGGCGCGGCACTCCTCGATCGTGGCCATCGCGATCGACGGTACCCCAGGGCTTCCATGTAGCGTCGGGGCATGACCGACTCTGCGCCCGAAGGCCTGGTGGCGGCCCCGGGGACGGAGGCCGGGGCAGCGGCCGCCGTCGAACCCGAGCACGACCCCGCCGCGCCCGCCCCGCTGAACGTCCCCCGCGCCCCCACCGGCAACGCCGAGGTCGACGCACAGCTCGACCGGCTGTCCGACGCCGACCACCTCGCCACCGACGGCCACCTGGAGGTGTACGAGGATGTACACAGGGGGCTGCGTGACGCGCTGACCGCGCTCGACGCCCGTCCGGGACCTTCGGGACCTCCGGGCTCCCCGGCGCCCGCGCCGCCGTACGGCAACCGGGCGCCCGCACCGTCGTACCACCAGAGCAGGAGCTGAACCCACCGTGGCAGGAGTCGCACGTCGCCGTCTGGACGCGGAGCTGGTCCGCCGGAAGCTGGCGCGCTCGCGCGAGCACGCCAGCCAGCTGATCGCCGCCGGGCGGGTCTCCGTCGGCAAGACCCTCGCGACCAAGCCGGCCACTCAAGTGGAGACCGCCGCCGCGATCGTCGTCCAGTCCGACGACAGCGATCCCGAGTACGTGTCGCGGGGCGGCCACAAGCTGGCCGGCGCGCTCGCGGTGTTCGTCCCGCAGGGCCTGGTGGTCGAGGGCCGGCGGGCGCTGGACGCGGGGGCCTCGACCGGGGGCTTCACCGATGTGCTGCTGCGCGCGGGGGCCGCGCACGTCGTCGCCGTCGACGTCGGGTACGGACAACTCGCGTGGTCTCTGCAGAGCGATGAACGCGTCACCGTCAAGGACCGTACGAACGTACGCGAGTTGACGCTTGAAGCGATCGATGGGGAGCCTGTGGATCTTGTCGTGGGTGATCTGTCCTTCATCCCGCTCGGGCTGGTGCTGCCGGCCCTGGCGCGGTGCGTGAGGCCGGACGCCGACCTGGTGATGATGGTCAAGCCGCAGTTCGAGGTGGGCAAGGAGAGGCTGGGCAGCGGGGGTGTCGTACGGAGTCCGCAGCTGCGGGCGGAGGCCGTGCGGGGCGTTGCCGAGAAGGCGTGGGAGCTGGGGCTCGGGGTGAACGGTGTCACCGCCAGCCCGCTGCCCGGCCCGTCCGGCAACGTCGAGTACTTTCTGTGGCTGCGGGCCGGCGCACCCCAGTTGGATCCGGCCGACGTTGACCGTGCAGTGGCGGAGGGGCCGCGTTGACACAGAACCGAGCGCGTACTGTTTTCCTGCTGGCCCACACCGGGCGGCCCGCGGCGATCCGCAGCGCCGAGCTCGTGGTGAAGGGGCTGCTGGCGGCCGGGGTCGGCGTACGGGTCCTGGACTTCGAGGCCCGCGACCTGCCGCTGCCGGCGGAGGTCGAACTCGTCGAGGAGGCGTCGCCGCACAGCCTCGACGGCTGCGAGCTGCTGATCGTGCTCGGCGGTGACGGGACGCTGCTGCGCGGCGCCGAGTTCGCGCGGGCCTCCGGGGTGCCGATGCTCGGCGTCAACCTCGGCAGCGTCGGGTTCCTCGCGGAGGCCGAGCGGGACGACCTCGACAAGGTCGTGGACCGGGTGGTGAGCCGGGCGTACGAGGTCGAGGAGCGGATGACCGTCGACGTCGTCGTGCACCGCAACGGGGACATCGTGCACACCGACTGGGCGCTGAACGAGGCGGCCGTGCAGAAGGCGGGCGCCGAGAAGCTGCTCGAAGTGGTGCTGGAGATCGACGGGCGCCCGGTGACGGGGTTCGGCTGCGACGGGATCGTGCTGTCGACGCCGACCGGGTCGACGGCGTACGCCTTCTCCGCGGGCGGGCCGGTGGTGTGGCCGGAGGTGGAGGCGCTGCTGATGGTGCCGATCTCCGCGCACGCGCTGTTCGCGAAGCCGTTGGTGACCTCGCCGGACTCGGTGCTGGCGGTGGAGGTGCTGCCGCACATCCAGCCGGGGGTGCTGTGGTGCGACGGGCGGCGGACGGTGGAGCTGCCGCCGGGGGCGCGGGTCGAGGTGCGGCGGGGGGCGGTGCCGGTACGGCTGGCCCGGCTGCATCACGCGTCGTTCACGGACCGGTTGGTGGCGAAGTTCGCGCTGCCCGTGTCCGGGTGGCGGGGTGCGCCGCACTAGCGGTCCGTGGGGGACGGCCGGGGAGCTTCGGCGGCTGCGGGTGGTGCGTGGCTTGTCGCGCGGTTCCCCTGCCCCTTCAGGTAGGGACACCCGCCCGAGTGACAAGGGCACCTCGCACTTCTCGGCCCGGACCTCGTAAGGTCTTCTCCGTGCTGGAAGAAATGCGGATACGGTCACTCGGGGTCATCGACGACGCCGTCGTCGAGTTGTCGCCGGGGTTCACCGCTGTCACCGGTGAGACCGGTGCGGGCAAGACCATGGTGGTCACCAGCCTGGGGCTGCTGCTGGGCGGTCGGGCCGATCCCGCACTCGTGCGGATCGGGTCCGAGAAGGCGGTCGTGGAGGGCCGGGTCACCGTGCCCGAGGGAGCCTCGGCGGCCCTGCGGGCCGAGGAGGCCGGCGCCGAGCTGGACGACGGTGCGCTGCTGATCAGCCGTACCGTTTCCGCCGAGGGGCGCTCGCGGGCGCACCTGGGCGGGCGGAGCGTGCCCGTGGGGCTGCTCGCCGACCTGGCCGACGACCTGGTGGCCGTGCACGGGCAGACCGACCAGCAGGGGCTGCTGAAGCTGTCCCGGCAGCGGCAGGCCCTCGACCGGTACGCCGGCGACGGGGTCGCCGTGCCGCTCGCCAAGTACGGCGAGGCCTACCGGCGGCTGCGGGCCGTGGCGGTCGAGCTGGAGGAGATCGTCACGCGCGCGCGTGAGCGGGCCCAGGAGGCCGACATGCTCCGCTACGGGCTGGACGAGATCGCCGGCGTGGACCCGCGGGCCGGCGAGGACGTCGAGCTCGCCGAGGAGGCCGAGCGGCTCGGGCACGCCGAGGCGCTGTCGTCCGCCGCGACCGCCGCGCACTCCGCGCTCGCGGGCAACCCAGAGGACCCCGAGGGCATCGACGCGGCCACCCTCGTCGCGGGCGCCCACCGGGCCCTGGAGGCCGTACGCTCGCACGACCCGGCGCTCGCCGCGCTCGCCGACCGGATCGGCGAGGTCGGGATCCTGCTGGGCGATGTGGCGGGCGAGCTGGCCGGGTACGCCGACGACCTGGACGCCGATCCGCTGCGGCTCGCGGCCGTGGAGGAGCGGCGGGCGGCGCTCACCGCGCTGACCCGCAAGTACGGCGAGAACATCGACGCGGTGCTGGCGTGGGCCGAGCAGGGCGCCGCGCGGCTCACCGAACTCGACGGCGACGACGAGCGGATCGACGAACTGACCGCCGAGCGGGACGCCCTGCGGACGGAACTGGGCGGTCTCGCCCAGGCCCTGACGGACGCCCGCACCGAGGCCGCCGAACGCTTCGCGTCCGCCGTCACCGCCGAGCTGGGCTCCCTCGCGATGCCGCACGCGCGCGTGTCCTTCGCCATCCGGCAGACCGAGGACCCGGAGGGCGTGGAGGTCGGCGGCCGGGCGGTCGCCTACGGCCCGTCGGGCGCCGACGAGGTCGAGCTGCTGCTCGCCCCGCACCCCGGCGCTCCGCCCCGCCCGATCGCCAAGGGCGCGTCCGGCGGTGAGCTGTCCCGCGTGATGCTCGCCGTGGAGGTCGTCTTCGCGGGCACCGACCCGGTCCCGACGTACCTCTTCGACGAGGTCGACGCCGGTGTCGGCGGCAAGGCGGCGGTGGAGATCGGGCGACGGCTGGCGAAACTCGCCAGGTCCGCCCAGGTGGTCGTCGTCACCCACCTTCCCCAGGTCGCCGCCTTCGCCGACCGCCAGTTGCTGGTCGAGAAGACCAACGACGGCTCGGTCACCCGGTCCGGCGTGAAGGTCCTGGAGGGCGAGGAGCGGGTACGCGAGCTGTCCCGCATGCTGGCGGGCCAGGAGGACTCGGAGACGGCACGGGCGCACGCCGAGGAACTGCTGGCGACGGCACGGGCGGACCGCTGACGCATCGCTGACCGGGGGCGGGCGGCGGTGCGTCACCCGCCCCTGCGGCGTTCGCCCGCCGCTCCCTCCGCAGGCCGAAGCTGTCGGCCGATTCCTCCGCGGCGGCGCTTTCGTCACCCTCCCGGGTGACACGGTTCGGCGCATTGCCCCGGCCCGCCTCGGTATGTGCCTTCTCGGAATACCCGGAACACCCCTGTGTGCTGGCATCCTTGAGGGGAACGCGGTGTCCGGGGGAGGCGCGCGGCGATGCCCTCGGCCCCGATACCTTCTGTACGTTCCCTCGTGACCGCCCCACGCCGAACCAGGAGCCCCGGCCGCGTGAGCCCCGTGAGCAGCAACGCACCGCACGGTCAGTCGCCGTTGCGCACCGTGCAGGTGCTGGGCGGTGGCAACGCCGGCAGCAGTGTGCACGTGCGTTCGCTGGCGGCCGGCCTCGTCGCGCGGGGCGTGCGGGTCACGGTGTGCGCCCCCGCCGATGCCGATCGCGCCTACGGGTTCTCGGGCGTCGGCGCCGACCACGTGCACGTGCCGCGCAGCAGCGACCCGGGGTCCGTGGCGGCGCTCCGCGCGGCCTGCACGGACGCCGACCTGGTGCACGCCCACGGCCTGCACGCCTCCTTCCGCGCGGCGCTGGCGCTGAGCGGCCGCAGCACCCCGCTCGTCGTCACCTGGCACAACCGCGCGTACGCCGAGGGCGCCAGAGGACACCTGCTGCGGATGCTGGAGCGGCGGGTGGTGCGGGCGGCCGCCGTGGTGCTCGGGACCACCTCCGACCTGGTGGACCGGGCCCGCCGTACCGGCGCCCGCGACGCCCGGCTCGCCGCCGTGGCACTGCCCGGCCCGCGGCAGCCCGTGCAGCAGGACGAGGCGGAGTTGCTGCGGCCCAAGGTCCGTGCCGAACTCGGCGCCATGGGGCGGCCGTTGCTCATCGCCGTCGGCTCCCTCGACCGGTACCGCGGCTACGACCACCTGCTGGACGCGGCGCGTGCCTGGTGCCGGCTCGACCCCGTACCGCTCCTCGTCATCGCCGGCGAGGGGCCGCTGCGCCCCGCGTTGCAGCGGCGGATCGAGGACGAGGAGCTGCCCGTGCGGCTGCTCGGGCGCCGCGACGACGTCTCCGAACTGCTCGCCGCCGCCGATCTGGCGCTGCTGCCCAGCAGTTGGGAGTCCCGTTCCGTCCTCGCCCAGGAGGCCCTGCACGCGCGCGTGCCGCTTGTCGCGACCTCCGTCGGCGGTGTCCCCGACCTGGTGGGGGACGCGGCCGAACTGGTCGCGTACGGCGACGCACGGGCTCTCGCCGCCGCCGTCGTACGCCTCCTCGACGACCCCGAGCGCTGTGCGGAGCTGCGCGAGCGGGGTGCCCGGCAGGCGGCGAGCTGGCCCACGGAGGACGAGACCGTGGCCCAAGTACTCAGCGTCTACGACGAGTTGACGCAGCCCCGACCCCTGCCTTGAGACCCGAGGCTTTGAGACCGTGAGGCTTTGAGGCCGTGAGGGCTTGGGGGACCGCGAGGCTTTGAGGCCGTGAGGCCTTGAGACCGTGAGGCCGGGCGGTCCTAGGGGACGTGCCGGCGGGCCCGCAGCGCCAGGCTCAACGCCATGACCACCTGCGGGTCGTCGAGGTCCGTGCCCAGCAACTCCCCGATGCGGGCGAGGCGGTTGTAGAGGGTCTGCCGGTTGAGGTGGAGTTCACGGGCCGTCTCCGCCTTGCGGCCCGCGTGCGCCAGGTAGGTCTCCAGGGTGGGCAGCAGCGGCGGCCTGGAGCGGTGGTCATGATCGCGCAGCGGACCGATCGCGCGGTCGACGAACGCCGCCAGGTCGGGATGGTCGCGCAGCCGCCACAGCAGGAGGTCGATGTCGAGGCGGCGGGCGTCGAACCAGGGCCGGTCGGCGAGGCCCTCGGCGGCCGTCGCGGTCTCGGCCGCGTGCCGCAGACCCGCCGAGGCCGCCGCCCAGCCGCCGGCCGCGCCGACCACGACGACCGGGGCAGCGGCGCCGGGGCGCTGCATCCCGGCGCGTTCCACTCCCGCCCGCAGCGCCGCCGCGACCCGGTCCGCGACGGTCGTCCGCTCCGCCTCCGAGCGCAGGCCGAGGAGCAGGGGGACGCGGCCCTCGACCGGGCGTACGCCGAGCAGGACGGGCACGCCCACGGCGGCCAGCTCCTCACCCACCGCGCGGGCCAGCACCGCCCAGCCGCCGCCGGGGGACAGGGAGTCTCCGACCCGCATGACCACCGGCAGCAGCGGGCTGCCGCCGGGCTTGAAGCCGAGGACCCGGGCCTGCGCCGGGGCGTCCTCGGCGGTGATGCGGCCCTCGGCGAGGTCGGTCAGGAAGTCGCCGCGCCCGCGCGCCGCGAGCTCCTCCTCCTGGCGGGCCTGCATCAGGACGACGGCCAGGATGCCGGCGGCGCGCTCGGCGGCGATGCGGTGCACGGGCGCGAGCGGCCCGCGGACGGGGGGCAGCACCAGCCGGGCCCGGACCGAGCCCGCGCCCGGTCCCCCGCCGGGCACGTCCACCAGGACCACCCCGGTCGGCGGCGGCGCGTCCTTGTGCTGGCCGCGCAGCCCCTCCCACACCTGGAGCGGATCGGCCCCCTCGGGCCCGGAACCGGCGGCGTACAGGAGTCTGCCGTCGGCGGTCTCCAGGAAGACCGGGTTGCCGCCGAAGTCGGCCAGGATCGCCAGCACCTGGGGGACCCCGCCGCCGCCCAGCAGGGCCTCGGTGCAGCGGTGGTGCACTTCCTCGGCGCGCTGGAGGAGGGTGTAGTGGTGGTTGACGATCTCGGTGTGGATCTCCTCCGTCACCGTCACGAACGGCACCTCGCGGTGCAGCACGACCAGCGGCAGCCCGGTCGCCCTCGCGGTGTCGACGAGGGTGGCCGGCAGCCGGGAGAACCGCGCGCCCAGCTCCACCACCAGCGCGGCGATGCCCCGCTCGGCGAGCGTGCGCACGAACGCCCGCTGCTCGGCGGGGCGGGTGCCCAGGCCGTAGCCGGTGGTCAGCAGCAGTTCGCCGCCCTTCAGCAGCGACGCGATGTTCGGCACCTCGCCCGCGTGCACCCAGCGCACGGTGCGGCTGAGCCGGTCGGCGCCCGCCAGGATCTCCGGCAGCCCGCTGCGCAGCGTGGGTAGCTCCAGCGCCCGCTGCACGGTGATCCCGGCGCCCTGGTTGCCGGGCCCGCTGCCCCTACCGCTGTCCATGGAGCGGACGCTACCTGGGAGAACGCCTTCACGGCACCTTCCGCCGGAACGGGCGCTTTCGGCCGGAACGGGCACCCCCGCCGGAATGGGCACCACCTCGCCGGAACGGGCCCCCGTCGGAACGGGCCCCCGTCGGAACGGGCCCCCGTCGGAACGGGCCCCCGTCGGAACGGGCCCCCGTCGGAACGGGCCCCCGTCGGAACGGGCACCCCCGCCGGAATGGGCACCACCTCGCCGGAACGGGCCCCCGTCGGAACGGGCCCCCGTCGGAACGGGCCCCCGCCGGAACGGGCCCCCGCCGGAACGGGCCCCCGCCGGAACGGGCACCGGCCCGGCCGACGGCGTTCGCCCGCCCCGCCCGGTGACTATCCCCCGTACGCCCCCGAAGCCGTGAGGCGCAGCGCCGTGTCGATCAACGGCACGTGACTGAACGCCTGCGGGAAGTTCCCCACCTGCCGCTTCAGCCGCGGGTCCCACTCCTCCGCCAGCAGCCCGAGGTCGTTGCGCAGCGCGAGCAGCTTCTCGAACAGCTTGCGGGCCTCGTCGACCCGGCCGATCATCGCGAGGTCGTCGGCCATCCAGAACGAGCAGGCCAGGAAGGCACCCTCGTCGCCGGACAGGCCGTCGACGCCCTCCTCGCCGCCCGAGGTCGGGTAGCGCAGGATGAAGCCGTCCGAGGTGGACAGCTCCCGCTGGATCGCCTCGATGGTGCCGATGACCCGCTTGTCGTCCGGCGGCAGGAAGCCCATCTGGGGGATCAGCAGCAGTGACGCGTCCAGCTCCTGCGAGCCGTAGGACTGCGTGAAGGTGTTGCGCTCCTTGTCGTAGCCCCGCTCGCAGACGTCCCGGTGGATGTCGTCGCGCAGCTCCTTCCAGCGCTCCAGCGGGCCGTCCGCGTCCCCGGACTCGATCAGCTTGATCGTGCGGTCGACGGCGACCCAGGCCATCACCTTGGAGTGCACGAAGTGCCGGCGCGGTCCACGCACCTCCCAGATGCCCTCGTCCGGCTCGTCCCAGTGGTCCTCCAGGTAGCGGATGAGCTTGAGCTGGAGGAGGGAGGCGTAGTCGTTGCGGGCGAGGCCGGTCATGTGGGCCAGGTGCAGGGCCTCGGTGACCTCGCCGTACACGTCCAGCTGGAGCTGGTGCGCCGCGCCGTTGCCGACCCGGACCGGCGCCGAGTTCTCGTAGCCGGGCAGCCAGTCCAGCTCGGCCTCGCCCAGCTCGCGCTCGCCCGCGATGCCGTACATGATCTGCAGGTTCTCGGGATCGCCGGCGACCGCGCGCAGCAGCCACTCCCGCCAGGCGCGGGCCTCCTCGCGGTAGCCGGTGCGCAGCAGCGAGGACAGGGTGATGGCCGCGTCGCGGAGCCAGGTGTAGCGGTAGTCCCAGTTGCGGACGCCGCCGACGTCCTCCGGCAGGGAGGTGGTGGGGGCCGCCACGATCCCGCCCGTGGGGGCGTACGTCAGGGCCTTCAGCGTGATGAGCGAGCGGACCACCGCCTCGCGGTACGGGCCGTGGTACGTGCAGTGCTCGACCCACTCCCGCCAGAAGTCCTCGGTCGCCTGCAGCGACTGCTCCGGCTCCGGCAGCGCGGGCGGCTGCTTGTGCGAGGGCTCCCAGGAGATCGTGAACGCGATCCGGTCACCGGGGGCCACCGTGAAGTCCGCGTAGGTGGTCAGCCCCTTGCCGTAGGTCTCGGCCGACGTGTCGAACCACACCGAGTCGGGGCCCGCGACGGCGACCGTACGGCCGTCGTGCTTGTGCACCCAGGGGACCACCCGGCCGTAGGAGAACCGCATGCGCAGCACCGAGCGCATCGGCACCCGGCCGGTGACGCCCTCGACGATGCGGATCAGCTGGGGCGCGCCGTCACGCGGGGGCATGAAATCGGTCACCCGGACCGTGCCGCGCGGGGTGTCCCACTCGGACTCCAGGATCAGCGAGTCGCCGCGGTAGGTGCGGCGCGCCGCGGTCGGCGGCTGGGAGTCGGCCGCGTGCGCCGGGCCGAGCCGCCAGAAGCCGTGTTCCTCGGTGCCGAGCAGACCGGCGAAGATGGCATGCGAGTCGAAGCGGGGCAGGCACAGCCAGTCGACTGTGCCGTCCCGGCAGACCAGGGCAGCGGTCTGCATGTCTCCGATGAGTGCGTAGTCTTCGATGCGCCCGGCCACGTGCAACTCCAGTCGAACGGCCACGTCACCCCCCGGGCAAACGGGGGGCTGTCGCTAGTGCGGTCAAGGGGGGTTGTTGTTGTACGTCGTTGAGCGGTGAAGCAAAGCAGCCCGCCGTGCCCTGAGGCAAAACGACAGTCATAGCTCAACGAACTGCCAAGCTCTCGTTGTTCCGGGAGTGCGGGCGGGGGTGTGCCGTGATTTCCGGCCGGGCTCGGCAGCGAGTGTCCGAGCAGGATACGACGCACGTAGATGATCTGCGTGCCGCTCCGGGCAACCTGCGTGGGCCGAACGGGTGAGCCCTGGGTGAAAAGCCGGTAAGGGAGGGGCCAGGTCCGTGCCGACGTGTGTACGGAGCGTGGCCGGAAGCCATGTCTCCGCGGCGCTGATACCCTGGTAGCCCGTGGACCGGTGGGCGTGAATCCCCCGAACCGCAGCGACGGCACCACCCCCGGAAACGCCCGGACGGCAGCCGTACCGCACGACAGACCGCGACCACGGGAGCCCCCTCTTGGCCATGCCGCCGAAATCTACGACGACCAAGCACATCTTCGTCACCGGGGGTGTCGCCTCCTCGCTCGGCAAGGGCCTGACGGCCTCCAGCCTGGGCATGCTGCTCAAGGCCCGGGGCCTGCGCGTCGTGATGCAGAAGCTCGACCCGTACCTGAACGTCGACCCGGGCACGATGAACCCCTTCCAGCACGGTGAGGTGTTCGTCACCAACGATGGTGCCGAGACCGACCTGGACATCGGCCACTACGAGCGTTTCCTTGACCGCGACCTGGACGGCTCCGCCAACGTCACCACGGGTCAGGTCTACTCGACGGTGATCGCCAAGGAGCGGCGCGGCGAGTACCTGGGCGACACGGTCCAGGTCATCCCGCACATCACCAACGAGATCAAGCACCGCATCCGCCGCATGGCCACCGACGAGGTCGACGTGGTCATCACCGAGGTCGGCGGCACGGTCGGCGACATCGAGTCGCTGCCGTTCCTGGAGACGGTCCGCCAGGTCCGGCACGAGGTCGGCCGGGACAACGTCTTCGTGGTGCACATCTCGCTCCTGCCGTACATCGGCCCGTCCGGCGAGCTGAAGACCAAGCCCACCCAGCACTCCGTGGCCGCCCTGCGCAACATCGGCATCCAGCCCGACGCGATCGTGCTGCGCTGCGACCGCGAGGTGCCCACCGCCATCAAGCGCAAGATCTCGCTGATGTGCGACGTCGACGAGGCCGCGGTCGTCGCCTGCCCGGACGCCCGCTCGATCTACGACATCCCGAAGACCGTGCACGGCGAGGGCCTGGACGCCTACGTGGTCCGCAAGCTGGACCTGCCGTTCCGCGACGTGGACTGGCGGACCTGGGACGACCTGCTCGACCGCGTCCACAACCCCGACCACGAGATCACCCTCGCGCTGGTCGGTAAGTACATCGACCTGCCCGACGCCTACCTCTCGGTCACCGAGGCGCTGCGCGCCGGCGGGTTCGCCAACAAGGCCCGCGTGAAGATCAAGTGGGTGACGTCGGACGACTGCAGGACCCCGGCGGGCGCCGCCGAGCAGCTCGCCGACGTCGACGGCATCTGCATCCCCGGCGGCTTCGGCGACCGCGGTGTCCTCGGCAAGGTCGGCGCCATCCGCTACGCCCGCGAGAACCGGATCCCGCTGCTCGGCCTCTGCCTGGGCCTGCAGTGCATCGTGATCGAGGCCGCCCGCAACCTGGCCGGCATCCCGGACGCCAACTCCACCGAGTTCGACTCCGCCACCGGTCACCCGGTCATCTCCACCATGGCCGAGCAGCTCGACATCGTGGCCGGCGAGGGCGACATGGGCGGCACCATGCGCCTCGGCATGTACCCGGCCAAGCTGGCCGAGGGTTCCATCGTGCGCGAGGTCTACGACGGCAAGGAGTACGTCGAGGAGCGCCACCGGCACCGCTACGAGGTGAACAACGCCTACCGCGCGGAGCTGGAGAAGAAGGCCGGCCTGCAGTTCTCCGGCACCTCCCCGGACGGCAAGCTCGTCGAGTACGTCGAGTACCCGCGCGACGTCCACCCCTACCTGGTCGCCACCCAGGCCCACCCGGAGCTGCGTTCGCGCCCGACCCGCCCGCACCCGCTCTTCGCGGGCCTGGTGAAGGCCGCGGTCGCCCGTCAGCAGGGCGCCGTCGAGCAGGAGAATGTGAAGTAACACACCGGTTGTACGGTGGCCGGGGTGCATACCTTCAAAGGTGCGCACCCCGGTTTTCTTCTCTGCACGTGGAAGGCGGCACGGCATGACGATCAGGGACATCCACGAGGAGTGGGAGATCCGGGCGACGGAGACCCCCTTCGTGGGCAACAAGACCTCGGTCCGCACGGACGAGGTGGTCATGCCAGACGGCTCGGTGGTCCGCCGCGACTACCAGGTCCACCCCGGCTCGGTCGCCGTCCTGGCCCTCGACGAGGAGGACCGGGTCCTGCTCATCCGCCAGTACCGGCACCCGGTCCGGCAGAAGCTCTGGGAGATCCCGGCCGGCCTGCTCGACGTCCCCGGCGAGAACCCGCTGCACGCCGCCCAGCGCGAGCTGTACGAGGAGGCACACGTCAAGGCGGGGGACTGGCGGGTGCTGACCGACCTGTACACCACCCCCGGCGGCTGCGACGAGGCGGTGCGAATCTTCCTCGCCCGGGACCTGGCCGAGGCCGAGGGGGAGCGCTTCGAGACCGAGCACGAGGAGATCGACCTGGAGTACGCGCGCGTGCCGGTCGACGAGCTGGTCCGCCTGATCCTCGCCGGCGACCTGCACAACAACTGCCTGGTGACGGGCGTCCTCTCGCTGGTCGCCGCCCGCACCGGCGACGGCCTCGACGCGCTGCGCCCGGCGGACGCGCCCTGGCCGGCCCGACCCTTCGAGTCCTGAACCCATCCTCCGGGTGTACCGGTGTGACCATCGCCTGATCCGATCGGGCGATGCGCCCGCCACGCTCTGCCGGGAACGTCCGCGCACGTGAACTAGGCTCGACGCGATTGAGCCGAAACGCCCGAACCGGAGCCCCGGCGGGCCTGCGTGTGCGGTGGGACGGGAGTGTGGCCCGTGACGGATCAGGCGGTGGACACAGGCGGCGTGCGGCGGTCGGCGCCCGCGGCCACGGACGACCGGTTCCTGGGCCGTACAAGGGAGTTGAAGGAACTGCGCGCCGACATCGAGCGCGCGGGCCTGGACACCATCGCCGGCCGCAAGACTCCCCGCGCCCGGGTCCTGCTGATCGCCGGCCGACCCGGCTCCGGCCGCACCGCCCTCGCCGCGGAACTGGTCCGGCAGGTCGCCGCCGGCTACCCCGACGGGGTACTGCGCGCCCGCCTCACCGAGCCCGACGGCACCCCGGTCCCCGTGGAGCGCACCGCCCGCGACCTCCTCACCGCCCTGCGACTGCCCACCCCGCCCGGCGCCGCTGCCGACGACCTCACCCACGCCCTGCGCACCGCCCTCGCGGGGCGCAGGGTGCTGCTGCTCCTCGACGACGCGCCCGGCGCCGAAGAGGTCGACGTCCTGCTCCCCGACAGCCCGGACTGCCTGGCCGTCGCGGTCTCCGGCGGCCCGCTCACCGGGATCTCGGACGTCCGCCCCTGCACCCTGGGCGGCCTCGACACCAAGTCGGCCGTGGAACTGCTCAGCCGCTACACCGGCGCGGTCCGCATCACCGTCGACCCCCGGTCCGCCGAGTCGCTGGTCGAGGTCTGCCAGGCGCAGCCCGCCGCGCTCGTCCTGGCCGGCGGCTGGCTCGCCGCCCGCCCCCAGGCGGCAGTCTCCGACCTGGCCAAACGGCTGCACGCGGAGCCGGACGACGGCACCGCGCTGGCCCGGGTCCTCCGGTTCGTGCACGACCAGCTACCGGACCGGTCCGCGCGGATACTGCGCCTGCTGTGCCTGGCCCCGGCCGGCCTGGTGGACCCGCACACCGCCTCCGCCCTGGCCGGCTGCACGATCGACACCGCCCGCACCACCCTGGACGAGCTGGTCCGGCAGGGCCTGCTGCACCCCGTGGGCTCCCTGTTCCCCCAGTACGAGGTCCCCGGCTGCCTGCACCCGCTCCTCCTGGTGCTGGCCGAGAGCCAGGAGCGGTCCGGCGAGCTCAAGCTGGCCCGCGCCCGGATGCTGGAGCGCACGGTACGGCTGCTGCAGTCCTGCCGGGCGATCACCGAGACCGACAACCCGCAGGCCCGCGAGAAGCTCCAGGCGCTGCCCCGCGAGCTGCGCTTCCCCACCCCCCGGGCCGCCGCCGACTGGCTGCGCGTCCGGCGTCCTGCCCTGCTGGCCGCCGCCCGCGCGGCGGTCGCCGACGGCGAGCTCGACACGCTGGCCCGCCGCCTGATGGCGCAGCTGGTCAAGGCCATGGTGGCGCACCTCGGCACCCAGGCCGCGGCCCCCGACCTGTACGGCATCCACGGGCTCGTCCTCGACGTCGCCCGGCGCCGGGACCTGCCCCGCGAGCAGGCCGCCGCGCTGCTGAACCTCGGCGACCTGGACGCGCAGACCGGGCGGACGGCGGACGCACTGGTGCGATATCGGTCTGCTTTGGATGCCGGACGCAGAGCAAACGACCCGTACGCGACCGGCCGCGCAATGGAATCCGTAGGTGGCACCTACCTGGAACGGGGGGACTACGACCGGGCCGCCGACTGGTTCGGCCGCGCCCTCGCCGAGCGCCTGGCCCGCGGCGACCGCGCCGAGGCGGCCCGGCTCTACGGCCGTATCGCCGGCGCGCACACCTACGCGGGCCGCTACGGCGAGGCGCTCCGGGCCTGGCGGGCGGCCGTTTCCGGCCACCGCAAGAGCGGTGACGTGCCCGCGCAGGCAAGGGCGTTGAGCGAGCTGGCCCGGGTCCAGGAGTACGCGGGACGGCCCGAGGAGTCGCTGCGCACCTGCCAGGAGGCGGTGGAGTGGGCGCGCCGCGCCGAGGACACCCGGCTCCAGGGCGCGCTCCAGCTGCGCCTCGCCGACACGCTGGAACGCCTCGGCGACTCCACCGCCGCGAGCCTGCACCGCTCGGCCGCCGAGCGCATGCTGGGGGAGGAGCCGCCGGACCTCTTCGGGGTCTCGGACTCCGACCCGGACCCGGAACACGGCGCTAACGCCTGCGAAATCCGTAGTGCTTCCGGCGAAGATTGATGCAATGAAAGGCTAGACAGTCGGAACACCTTCATTAAACTGGCTCTGCCGCCGGTTCTTCCGCGGTGTCTCCTGGTATGCCGACGCATGCCTGGTATGTGCATCTATGCCCCCACATCCTCTGAGCCAAGGACCGTGATCGACGTGAAGGTCGGCATCCCCCGCGAGGTCAAGAACAACGAGTTCCGGGTGGCCATCACCCCGGCCGGCGTGCACGAGCTGGTGCGCCACGGCCACCAGGTCGTCATCGAGCGCGGCGCGGGCCTCGGCTCGTCCATCCCGGACGACGAGTACACCGCCGCCGGCGCCACGATCCTGGACACCGCCGACGAGGTGTGGGCCACCGCCGACCTGCTGCTGAAGGTCAAGGAGCCGATCGCGGAGGAGTACCACTACCTCCGCAAGGACCAGACCCTCTTCACGTACCTGCACCTGGCCGCCTCCAAGGAATGCACGGACGCCCTTCTGGAGTCCGGCACCACGGCGATCGCCTACGAGACCGTCGAGCTGCCCAACCGTGCGCTGCCGCTGCTCGCGCCCATGTCCGAGGTCGCGGGCCGGCTCGCCCCGCAGGTCGGCGCCTACCACCTGATGCGCGCCGCGGGCGGCCGCGGCGTGCTGCCCGGCGGTGTCCCGGGCGTGCTGCCCGCGAAGGCCGTCGTCATCGGCGGCGGTGTCTCCGGCTGGAACGCCGTGCAGATCGCCATCGGCATGGGCTTCGACGTGACCCTGCTCGACCGCGACATCAACAAGCTGCGCGAGGCCGACCGGATCTTCGGCACCAAGGTCAAGGCCGTCATGTCCAACGCCTTCGAGCTGGAGAAGGCCTGCCTGGAGGCCGACCTCGTGGTCGGCGCGGTGCTCATCCCGGGCGCCAAGGCCCCGAAGCTCGTCACCAACGAGCTGGTCTCCCGCATGAAGCCGGGAAGTGTCCTTGTCGACATCGCGATCGACCAGGGCGGCTGCTTCGAGGACTCTCGCCCCACCACGCACGCCGAGCCGACCTTCAAGGTCCACGAGTCGGTCTTCTACTGCGTCGCCAACATGCCCGGCGCGGTGCCCAACACCTCCACCTACGCGCTCACCAACGCCACCCTCCCGTACATCGTCTCGCTCGCGGACAACGGCTGGGTCGAGGCGCTGCGCCGCGACGCCGCGCTCGCCAAGGGCCTCAACACGCATGACGGCAAGGTCGTCTACAGGGAGGTCGCCGAGGCGCACGGCCTGGAGCACGTCGACCTCGACACGCTCATCGGCTGAGCCGACCCGGACCGGCAAGTCACCTTTTCGTAAAGGCGATACGTCAACAAGCCGCGTCAATCGCGCACATCCGGCCGGACCTTGCCCGACAAGGTCCGGCCGGATGTGTGTATGGTCACTTTGCGACTTGCGGTCAACTCGCCTCGAACGTAACCCTTCGACCGATTCGCACACCGGTGAAACCTGCTGTGCGACGGCCGTACGCCCTTGACAGCGGGATGTTTCATTGCCGACACATCCTGCCGGGTCCGGCGGATTGTGTTGCTGCGAACACCCGACACGCCATAGAGTCGCCAACCGTCGGCATAGTGCCACGCTGACCTGTCTAGAAGTTTCCTGGTCACCAAGGAGGTAAGACGACTTGTGAATGAGTCGACATTTTCTCCCGGGGGTGGTCAACCAGGAATGCCGGTACGGGACCAGGGTCCCGCGGGGTTCGAGGCTGTCGGCTCCGTCGCGGTGCGTACCTTCGCAGCAGCCCGGACTCCGCTGACCACGCGGACAGCACACCAGAGCATGGATGGCCATCACGTGAACGCCATGGCCGGCGACGGAAGTGGCGCGCCCCACAACCAATTCGCCGACTACGACGAACTGCCCGAAGGGCACTTCTACGACCCCGACGCCGAGTACGAGCCCGATCCGGAGTACGCGGCCACGCTCGCGCCCGACGCGGCCCGCCAGCGCCGCGAGCGCGTCGGCCCGACCGGGCGTCCGCTCCCGTACTTCCCGATCCCGGGCCCGGTGACCAGTCACGGCCCCGCCACGATCATCGCGATGTGCAACCAGAAGGGCGGCGTCGGCAAGACCACGTCGACCATCAACCTGGGTGCCGCGCTCGCGGAGTACGGCCGCCGGGTGCTGCTCGTGGACTTCGACCCGCAGGGCGCGCTGTCGGTGGGTCTCGGCGTCAACCCGATGGAGCTCGACCTCACCGTCTACAACCTGCTCATGGAGCGGGGCATGGCGGCCGACGAGGTCCTCCTGAAGACCGCGGTCCCCAACATGGACCTGCTGCCCTCGAACATCGACCTGTCGGCCGCCGAGGTCCAGCTGGTCTCCGAGGTGGCCCGCGAGTCGACGCTGCAGCGCGCCCTGAAGCCGCTGCTGCCCGACTACGACTACATCGTGATCGACTGCCAGCCCTCGCTCGGCCTGCTCACGGTCAACGCGCTGACGGCCGCGCACAAGGTGATCGTGCCGCTCGAGTGCGAGTTCTTCGCCCTGCGCGGTGTCGCCCTGCTGACCGAGACCATCGAGAAGGTCCAGGAGCGGCTCAACCCGGAGCTGGAGCTCGACGGCATCCTCGCCACGATGTACGACTCGCGCACGGTCCACAGCCGTGAGGTGCTGGCCCGTGTGGTCGAGGCGTTCGACGACCACGTCTACCACACGGTCATCGGCCGCACGGTCCGCTTCCCGGAGACCACGGTCGCCGGTGAGCCGATCACCACGTACGCCTCCAACTCCGTCGGTGCCGCCGCCTATCGCCAGCTCGCCAGGGAGGTGCTCGCCCGGTGTCACGCCGAGTGAGTCTGCCCGGGGCCGACGAACTGTTCCGTACGACCGGGGGGATGGCGTTGCAGCCGTCCACGCCCAGGCGCCCGGTCAACGGCGAGGCCCGGGTGCCGGCTCCCGCGGGGGAGAGCGACGAGACGGCGGCCGCGGCCGCCGATGACGCGCCCCAGTCGGTGCCCGTGCAGGGTGGCGACGGGGAGGGCGCGGAGCACGTGGCGGCGGAGGCCGAGCCGGCCGACGCCGGGGAGTCCCGCAACCACGGGGCGGCCACGGTGGCGGCCGCGGCGCCGCGCCGGCAGGGGCCGCAGGAAGGTTCTGGCGCCGATGCCCAGGCCCAGCCGCGCAAGCGTGGGGGCAGGGCGCCCGCCCGGCGGCCCAGCGGGCGGGAGCGGCACGACGAGAAGATCACCGTGTACGTCTCCGCGGAGGAGCTGATGGACCTGGAGCACGCCCGTCTCGTGCTCCGGGGCGAGCACGGGCTGGCCGTGGACCGGGGCCGGATCGTCCGCGAGGCGGTCGCCGTGGTCCTGGCGGACCTGGAGTCCCGCGGGGACGCGAGCATCCTCGTACGACGGCTGCGGGGTCGGTAGTCGGCCGACTGGGCGGTAGGCGGTAGCCTGCGACGGCTATGACCTCGAACGACGTTCCCGCATCCGGCCCCGGCGCCGGGCGTAGGCGTGCGCTGGGGAGGGGGCCGGGGGTTTCGCCTCCGGCGCCGGAAGCGGTGCCGTCGGTGGACGAGGAGACGGTGCCGGCCGAGGTCGAGGCTCCGGCTGAGACCGGTGGGGCGTTGTCCCCACCCTCCCCCGCTCCCGACTCGGCTCGAGCGGAGGGACCCCCGCCGCCGAGCGGAACGCCTGCCCACGACGCGGGCGAGCCGCACGAGGAACCCGGAGCTCCAGAACCCGGGGAACAGCGCGACGGCGTCTTCAAAGTCCGGCTCGCCAACTTCGAGGGGCCCTTCGACCTGCTCCTCCAGCTGATCTCCAAGCACAAGCTGGACGTCACCGAGGTCGCGCTGTCCAAGGTGACCGACGAGTTCATGGCGCACATCCGGGCCATGGGGCCGGACTGGGACCTGGACCAGACGACCGAGTTCCTCGTCGTGGCCGCCACGCTGCTCGACCTGAAGGCCGCCCGGCTGCTGCCGGCCGCCGAGGTCGAGGACGAGGCCGACCTGGCGCTGCTGGAGGCGCGGGACCTTCTGTTCGCGCGGCTGCTGCAGTACCGGGCGTACAAACAGATCGCCGACATCTTCAACCGGCGCCTGGACGACGAGGCCCGCCGCTGGCCCCGTACGGTCGGCCTGGAACCGCATCTCGCCGAGCTGCTGCCCGAGGTCGTCATCAGCATCGGTCCCGAGGGGTTCGCCAAGCTCGCGGTCAAGGCGATGCAGCCCAGGCCCAAGCCGCAGGTGTACGTCGACCACATCCACGCCCCGCTGGTCAGCGTGCAGGAGCAGGCCGGGATCGTGGTGGCGCGGTTGCGGGAGCTGGGGGAGGCCAGCTTCCGGGTGCTCGTCGAGGACACCGACAACACGCTCACCGTCGTGGCCCGTTTCCTGGCGCTCCTGGAGCTGTACCGGGAGAAGGCCGTCGCCCTCGACCAGGAGACCGCGCTCGGGGACCTGATCGTGCGGTGGACCGGCGGGGACGCGGGGACCCAGCCGACGGTGACCGACGAGTTCGACCGGCCGCCCGAGCCGCCCAAGGCGGAGAAGGAGAAGGCGTGAGCGAGGAGACCGCGGAGCTGCCGGCGGGGCTGCGGCCCGTCGCCGAGCTCGACCTCAAGCCGGCCCTGGAGGCCGTCCTCATGGTCGTGGACGAGCCGGCCACCGTCGAGCACCTGTCCAAGCTCCTGGAGCGTCCGAAGCAGACGATCACGAAGGCGCTGCGGGCGCTGGCCGACGAGTACACCGCGCAGGGCCGCGGCTTCGAGCTGCGGTACGTGGCGGGGGGCTGGCGTTTCTACACGCGCGCCGCGTACGCGCCCGCCGTCGAGCGGCTGGTCCTGGAGGGGCAGACCGCCCGGCTGACCCAGGCCGCCCTGGAGACCCTCGCGGTCGTCGCGTACCGCCAGCCGGTGAGCCGCAGCCGGGTCTCCGTCGTCCGCGGGGTCAACTGCGACGGTGTGATGCGTACCCTGCTCCAGCGCGGTCTGGTCGAGGAGGCGGGCGCGGAACCCGAAACAGGTGCGATCCTGTACAGGACGACGAACTACTTCCTGGAGCGGATGGGCCTGCGCGGCCTGGACGAGCTCCCGGAGCTCGCGCCCTTCCTCCCGGAGGCGGAGGCGATCGAGGCCGAGACCCAGGAGGGCGTGCCGTCGTTCGATCCGGACGCACCCGATGCGCCGGACGCAGACGACGCAGACGACTAGACGGAAACTTGATGCGAAGCAGCAGCGGCAGGAACAGCAGCGGAAACAACGGCGGGAGCCGTGGTGGCAACAGCGGCGGCCGCGGCGGGAGCAGCGGTGGGCGTGGCGGGAGCAGCGGGGGGCGCGGTAACTACCGCGGCGCCGGGAACGCCCGCGACGACAAGCAGGGCACCGGCCGGCCGAAGAAGCCGCGCCCGGAGGAGCGGCGTTACGACGTAGGCCCGAGCGCCACCCAGGACGGCCCGAAGTCCGGCCGGGGCGCCTCGGCGCGCGGTGGCGCCAAGGGCGGCCCCAGGCAGGGCCAGAGCACCGGGCGCGGCCGTACGGCTCCGGCGAGCTCCCGTGAGTACGACGCCCGGGCCGAGGAGCGCAACCGCGAGCGGTACGCGGGCAAGAAGGACGTGAAGCTCCCCAAGACCTTCCCGGGCGCCGAGCAGGAGGGCGAGCGGCTGCAGAAGGTGCTCGCCCGCGCCGGCTACGGCTCCCGGCGCGCCTGCGAGGAGCTGATCGAGCAGGCCAGGGTCGAGGTCAACGGTGAGATCGTCCTGGAGCAGGGCAAGCGGGTCGACCCGGAGAAGGACGAGGTCCGCGTCGACGGGCTGACCGTCGCCACGCAGTCGTACCAGTTCTTCTCGCTGAACAAGCCGGCCGGTGTCGTCTCCACCATGGAGGACCCGGACGGGCGGCAGTGCCTCGGTGACTACGTCACCAACCGGGAGACCCGGCTCTTCCACGTGGGGCGCCTGGACACCGAGACCGAGGGCGTCATCCTGCTCACCAACCACGGCGAGCTGGCGCACCGGCTGACCCATCCCAAGTACGGCGTGAAGAAGACCTACCTCGCGCACATCGTCGGCCCGATCCCGCGCGACCTGGGCAAGAAGCTCAAGGACGGCATCCAGCTGGAGGACGGGTACGCGCGCGCGGACCACTTCCGGGTCGTCGAGCAGACCGGCAAGAACTACCTCGTCGAGGTCACCCTGCACGAGGGCCGCAAGCACATCGTGCGGCGCATGCTGGCGGAGGCCGGGTTCCCGGTCGACAAGCTGGTGCGGGTCGCCTTCGGGCCGATCACCCTCGGCGACCAGAAGTCGGGCTGGCTGCGCCGCCTGTCCAACACCGAGGTCGGGATGCTGATGAAGGAAGTCGACCTCTAGGCCCTTCCAGGGCCCGTACGACCCCCGCGAGGGGGCGTGTCCGGCTCTCCGACGGCCGGGCCCGGGTACTCCGGGCCCGGCCGTCGTCGTATCCGTGAACGGGGCTCCAACGGCCACTGAGGGCTTGCGCGACCCCCTCCCGCTCTTTATAGTCGTGGCGACTATTAGTCGTATCGATCATCGAGGGGGTGGACGGGCGCATGCAGGGCTACGACAAGTACGCCTTCGAACCCTTCGCCGTCACCGTCGACCTCGCCGTCCTCACCCTCCGCGCCGGCGCCCTGCACGTGCTGCTCGTCGAGCGCGGGCAGGAGCCGTACGCCGGACAGTGGGCACTGCCCGGCGGCTTCCTGCTGCCGCGGGAGTCGGCCGAGACGGCGGCCCGGCGGGAACTCGCCGAGGAGACCGGACTGTCGGACGTGTCCGGACTGCACCTGGAGCAGCTGCGGACCTACAGCGAGCCGGACCGCGACCCGCGGATGCGGGTCGTCTCCGTCGCCTTCACCGCCCTGCTGCCCGACGCCCCCGAGCCGCACGGCGGCGGCGACGCGGCCCAGGCGCGCTGGCTGCCGTACGACCCGGGCAGGACGCTCGCCTTCGACCACGAGCGGATCCTGGCCGACGCCCATGAACGGGTCGGCGCGAAGCTGGAGTACAGCTGCCTCGCCACCGCCTTCTGCCCGCCCGAGTTCACCCTCGGCGAGCTGCAGCACGTCTACGAGACCGTGTGGGGCGTCCCGCTGGACCGCCCCAATTTCCGCCGCAAGGTGCTCGCCACCCCCGGCTTCGTCGAACCCGTCCCCGGCGCCGCCCGGCTGACCGGCGGCCGCGGCAAACCCGCCGCCCTCTACCGCGCGGGCACCGCCACCGCGCTGCACCCGCCCCTGCTCCGCCCGTCCCGGGAAGGACGCCCCGCATGACCACGAACATCGGCGACAAGCGCGCCGCCACCGGCTCCCTGATCGGCCTCGCCCTCGGGGACGCGCTCGGCTTCCCCACCGAGTTCAACGACGTGCCCTCGATCCTCGCCAAGTCCGGGCCCTGGCAAAAGATGCAGCTGCCGAAGCGGGCCTTCGTCTCCGACGACACGCAGATGACCCTCGCCGTGGGACACGCGATGCGCACCGCCATGGACCGGGGAGTGCTCGCCCCCAAGCGGCTGGAGCGGCCGCTGCGCGAGGAGTTCGTGAACTGGTACCAGTCGCCCGAGAACAACCGGGCGCCCGGCCGGACCTGCCTGCGCGCCTGCAACCTCCTGAAGGACGAGGGGCGCGTCTGGCAGGACGCCAGCCAGATCGACTCCAAGGGCTGCGGTGCCAACATGCGGGTCGCCCCCGTCGGGCTCGCACCGGGCCTGAGCGACGAACAGCGCGCCGGGGCCGCCCAGTTGCAGGCCGGGCTCACCCACGGCCACCCCACCGCGCTGGCCGCCTCCGACCTCACCGCGCGGGCCGTGCACCTGCTCGCGCAGGGGGCCGAACCGGACGGGCTCGTCGGGCAGTTGCGGTCGTACGCCCGCGAGAACCGTGCCCGCTACCACCACACCTGGCTCGGCGACCTGTGGACGCGCAGCCAGGACGCGTCGCCGGAGTCGTTCATAGCGCGCGGCTGGGACGAGTGCCTGGAGGTCCTCGACCGCCTCCAGGAGGCCGTGCGGACCGCCTCGCCGGAGGCCGACCCGTGCCTGGCCACCGGCGCCGGCTGGATCGCCGAGGAGGCCCTGGCCACCGGGCTGCTCTGCTTCCTGCTCTTCCCCGGCGAGCCGCTGCTCGCGCTGCGCCGGGCCGCCTGTTCCTCCGGCGACTCGGACTCGATCGCCTGCCTGACCGGCGCGTTCGCCGGTGCCCGGCTGGGCGCTGAGGCCTGGCCGACGGAGTGGGCCGACCGGATCGAGTACGGGGGCGACCTGCTGACCCTGGGCGCGCTCTGGGACTCTTGAGCGCATGATCGACGACCTTGATCCGGACCTCGACCTGGCGCCCGTCGTAGCCGAACAGCCCGACCCCCTGCTGTTCGCGACCGTCTCCGGCGCGCACCTGTACGGCTTCCCGTCCCGGGACTCCGACCTGGACCTGCGGGGCGTCCACCTGCTGCCCGCCGCCGACCTGGTCGGGCTGCGCGAGCCGGAGGAGACCCGCTCGAAGACCTGGGTGCGTTACGGCGTCGAGATGGACCTCGTCACCCACGACCTGCGCAAGTTCGCCCGGCTGATGCTGCGCCGCAACGGCTACGTGCTGGAGCAGCTCCTGTCGCCGCTCGTCGCGCACACGAGCGACACGCACCGCGAGCTGGCCGCGCTCGCCCCCGGCGTGCTCACCGGCCACCACGCCCACCACTACCGCGGGTTCGCCGTCACCCAGTGGCGGCTGTTCGAGAAGACCGGCGAGCTCAAGCCGCTGCTCTACACGTTCCGGGTGCTGCTCACCGGCATCCATCTGATGCGCAGCGGCGAGGTGCTGGCCCATCTGCCCACACTCCTCGAAGAGGTGCCGGAGGCCCCCGCCCACCTGCCCGAACTGATCGCCGCCAAGGCCGAGCAGGAGCACGGCGAGGCCGCTGTGGACCACGCGCGTGTGGCGGCCGACGTGGAGCGGCTGCACGTCCTGCTCGACGAGGCGCAGAACGGCTCAGCGCTGCCCGACGCTCCCAGTGCGCACGGCGCCCTGCACGACCTGGTGGTCCGCGTGCGTCTGGAGGGCTGAGTCCCGGCGCGCCCGGAACAGGAAGCCGGCCACGCGCGCGTGGTCCGGTTCCGCCGGGAGCGGGGTGGAGCGCAGGGCCCGCTCGGTCTCCGCGGCGAGCCGGGCCATCCGGGACTCGACCGCCGCCCAGGAGACCTCACCCCGCTTCACCGCCAGGAACTCCGCGCGCCGGTCACCGACGTCGATCGTCAGCTCGCCGGTGCGCAGCAGGTCCCGGGCGCTCGTCAGCAGCCGCAGCAGGTGCATCGCGTGCTTCCAGCGCGGGGCGCCGTGCGTCCGGACGTCCGCGTCGAGCTTCCGGCGCTGGCCGACGGCGTAGCGGGTGAAGGTGTCGTAGGCGCGCCGGGAGAGGAAGGCGCCGCGCAGCGCGAGCAGTTCGCGGCCCGTGTCGTCGACGTGCTCGACCAGGGGCGAGTGCAGGCACTCCAGGATGTTCGGGTTGCCCCGCAGCGCCAGCTCGCAGAACCGCTCCAGCTCCCAGGAGAACCGCTCCTCGCCCGGCCCCTCGACGTGGGTGGGCGGCTTCTCGAAGCCCCAGAACAGGGGGGTGGGGGCGAGGAACACCCCGCGGCGGTCGGTGTCGCTGTCCTCGGTGGCAAGACCGAAGGCCCGCGACCCCATGACGCAGGTGTAGATGGTGTGGTCGCGTACCAGGTCCTCGGGCTGCATGCCGGGGAGCGTACGTGGCCGGTCAGCCCATGGTGATCGAATTTCCGCTCACCGTGATCGACTCGGCCGGCAGCGGCCGCGTCGCCGGGCCGTGGGCGACCGAGCCGTCGGCGATGTGGAACTTGCTGCCGTGGCAGGGGCAGTCGATGGTGCCGTCCACCACCCGGCTCACCGTGCAGCCCTCGTGCGTGCAGATCGCCGAGAAGGCCTTGAACTCGCCCTTCGTCGGCTGGGTCACCACGATCTTGTGGTCCTTGAAGATCGTGCCGCCGCCCTCGGGGATGTCACTCGTCTGCGCCAGCGCGTTCCCGGCGGCCGAGCTCGCCGAACCGGAGGCGGACGCCCCGGCGGTGGGCGACGCGGGGGAGGCGGGCGTCCCTGACGAGGTGGGCGTCCCGGACGTGGTGGAGGAGCCGTTGCCGTTGTTGTTGCCGCAGCCCACGCAGGCCACGGCGAGCGCCGCCGTACCTGTCGTGAGCACGGTGCGCCGAGTGGAGCTGTCGGTCATGTCGTCACCCCGAACATGCGGAAGAACCAGAATGCGGACGTCAGCCAGACGAGCGTGAGCAGGGCGAACACGAGCCCACCGACGATCGGCAGCAGCCAGCCAGGGAGTCGCTCCCAGCGGAGCAGCAGCATCTTGGCACTGAAAACACCGAAGAAGAAGCAACCCAGGATGGAGTGCCACAAAACGCGTGTTTCGTACGTCTGATAGCCCAACGCGTACAGACAGTGCACCGCCACGGGAACGGCGAGCAGGAAGGCGATCCGGCCCGACCAGCGGTGCAGGCCCGAGGACCAGCGCGGTCCCGGCAGCCGGCCGTACAGCATCAGCGCGGAGACCAGCTGGACGAGCGCGAAGAGGAGCGCGATCGAGGCCAGCCACGACTTCCCCGCGAATGTGCTGCTGAAGGCGCCGAGGCCGAAGACGCGCCCCGTCGGGTGGTGGACCGTGCCGTACACGCCGAGGGCGACCGCGACCGCGCAGGCCACCAGGACGGGGACGAGGTAGCGGGCGGGGTGCGGGCTGTGCCGGTGCGGCTCGGGCGGCGGCCAGCTCTGGGTGGCGGCGTTCGGGTCGACGGTCATGGTCGGCTCCCTCGGGTCACGGCCGGATGTCAGGGACGCACCGGGTTCGCCGTCAGCGGCTGTCCGTCCACCGTGGCGGCACCGTGGCCGCCGGCCGGCCTCGTACCGCCGTCGGGGCGCACCCGGCCCGTGATCCAGGGCTCCTCGCTCTGCCCGTCGCTGAAGTGCGCGATCACCGGCGACGGGGCCGGGGGCGCCGTGCTGATCGCCGGCGTCGGACTCGGTGGCGTCTCCAGGTGCGTCTCCCGGTGCGTCTCCTGGTACGACGACGAGAGGTTCCTCGTCCCCGCCGTCGCGTCGAGCGTCAGCGTGAGCAGGCCGAGCAGCAGACCCGCGAGCAGGGTCAGCAACGGACCGGGGCGTTTCATGGCGGACCTCCCCGAGGCGTGTCTGCCTCCATCAGAGCGGACCGGCGGGCCCGGCGTGCGGAGGCGCACAGGGACGTCTCACCCCGAGTAGCGGAATTGGGTCATAAGCGTGACATTGGGGCCATGGCAGGCAATGACCTCGAAAACATACTCGGCAGCCTCCTGGGCGACGACGGCGAGGACGGCGGGAGGCTGACCACGCTGATCGGCGCGATGAGCCACGGCCAGGGCGGCGGCTCGCTCGGCGGGCTCCTGGAGACCCTCGCGAAGTCCGCGCCGGCCGCGCAGAAGGACTAGGGACCGCAGAAGGACCGGAAACCAGGGACGTCTCAGCGGGCGGGCACGGCGCACGGGTCCGGCGGCGGTCTGACTAGGCTGGACGGAGCAAGAGGGCGACGTCAGAACAGGAGCAGCACCGTGGCGGTACGAGCGGTCCGGGGGGCCGTCCAGCTGGAGCGGGACGAGGCCGGCCACATGGACGAGCAGGTCGGAGCGCTGCTCACGGCCATCCTGGAGCGGAACGGCCTGACCGCCGACGACCTGATCAGCATCTGGTTCACGGCCACTCCCGACCTGCACAGCGACTTCCCGGCGGCCGCCGCACGCAAGCTCGGCATCGTCGACGTGCCGCTGATCTGCGCCCAGGAGCTGGACATCGCGGGCGCCATGCCCCGTGTCGTGCGGATACTGGCGCACATCGAGTCCGAGCGGCCCCGCGCCGACATCAACCACGTCTACCTCGGAGCCGCGGCCGCCCTGCGCAAGGACATCGCCCAGTGAGGACCGCGCTCGTCATCGGTACCGGTCTCATCGGCACGTCCGCCGCGCTGGCCCTCGCCCAGCGGGGCGTCGTCGTCCACCTGGCCGACCACGACCCCGAGCAGGCCCGCACCGCGGCGGCGCTCGGCGCCGGCACCGACCAGGCGCCCGACGGACCGGTCGACCTGGCGATCGTCGCCGCACCGCCCGCCCACGTCGCCGCCGTCCTCGCGGACGCGATGACCAGGGGCCTGGCCCGCGGCTACGCCGACGTGGCCAGCGTCAAGGGCGGCCCGCGCCGGGAGCTGGAGGCGAAGGGCCTGGACCTGTCGTCGTACATCGGGACGCACCCCATGTCCGGCCGGGAGAAGTCCGGGCCGCTGGCGGCCACCGCCGACCTCTTCGAGGGCCGGCCCTGGGTGCTCACCCCCACCCGGGACACCGACACCGAGGTGCTGAACCTCGCCCTGGAGCTGGTCTCGCTCTGCCGGGCCCTGCCGGTCGTCATGGACGCCGACGCCCACGACCGAGCCGTGGCCCTGGTCTCCCACATGCCCCACCTGGTCTCCAGCATGGTCGCGGCCCGCCTGGAGCACGCCGACGAGACGGCCGTACGGCTGTGCGGACAGGGCATCCGTGACGTCACCCGGATCGCCGCCTCCGACCCCGGGATGTGGATCGACATCCTCTCCGCGAACCCCGGTCCGGTGGCCGACCTGCTCGCCGAGGTCTCCGCCGACCTCGACGAGACGGTCGGCGCCCTGCGCGCCCTGCAGTCCTCGGACGAGGCCAAGCGGCGCGTGGGCGGGGCCGGCATCGAGGACGTGCTGCGCCGCGGCAACGCCGGCCAGGTGCGCGTACCCGGCAAGCACGGCTCGGCGCCGCGCACGTACGAGGTCGTGGCGGTGCTCATCGACGACCAGCCCGGCCAGCTGGCCCGGATCTTCGCCGACGCCGGGGCGGCCGGCGTCAACATCGAGGACGTCCGGATCGAGCACGCGACCGGTCAGCAGGCCGGTCACGTCCAGCTCTGGGTGGAGCCGAAGGCGGTGCCCGTGCTCACGTCGGCGCTGCGGGACCGGGGCTGGGCGCTGCGGCAGTAGGGCTGGAAACGGCGGTCCCGGGGGCCGGTAACCTTGTGCGGGGCGCACTACCGCCCCCACACCACCCACCACCCTGCACCCGGAAGGTGTCCACCCGTGGAAAACGGCGCCGTAAAGCCCGTGATTGTCGCGATCGACGGCCCCTCGGGCACCGGCAAGTCGAGCACGTCCAAGGCCGTGGCCGAGCAGCTCGGCCTGAGCTACCTGGACACCGGCGCCCAGTACCGGGCGATCACCTGGTGGATGGTGAACAACGGCATCGACCTCACCGACCCGACCGCGATCGCCGCGGTGGCCGGCAAGCCGGACATCGTCTCGGGCACCGACCCGGTCAAGCCGACGATCACCGTCGACGGCGTGGACGTCTCCGGTCCGATCCGCACCGAGGAGGTCACCTCCAAGGTCAGCGCGGTCAGCGCGGTGCCCGAGGTGCGGACCAGGATCAGCGAGCTGCAGCGGACGCTGGCCCGCGCCGCCGCGGACGGCATCGTCGTCGAGGGGCGCGACATCGGCACGACCGTGCTGCCCGACGCCGACCTGAAGGTCTTCCTCACCGCCTCCTCGGAGGCCCGCGCGGCCCGCCGCAGCGGCGAACTGAAGGGCGCCGACGTCAACGCCACCCGCGAGGCCCTGGTCAAGCGGGACGCCGCCGACTCGTCCCGCAAGACCTCTCCGCTCGCCAAGGCCGGCGACGCGGTCGAGGTGGACACCACCGAGCTGACGCTGGCCCAGGTCATCGAGTGCGTCGTCACCCTCGTCGAGGAGAAGCGGGCCGGGAAGTGAGCCTTCCGTCGCAGCGCGGCGCCGAGACCGGGCGCCGCATCGGGGTCGGCCTGATGTACGGGCTGTGGAAGCCGCGCGTGCTCGGCGCCTGGAAGGTGCCGGCGCAGGGCCCGGCGATCCTCGCCGTGAACCACTCGCACAACATCGACGGCCCGATGGTCATGGGCGTGGCGCCCCGGCCGACGCACTTCCTCATCAAGAAGGAGGCGTTCGTCGGCCCGCTCGACCCGTTCCTGACCCGGATCGGGCAGCTGAAGGTGGACCGCCATTCCACCGACCGCACGGCGGTCACCAGGGCGCTCGGCGTCCTGGAGGCCGGGGGAGTGCTCGGCATATTTCCCGAGGGCAGCCGCGGCGACGGCGACTTCGCCGCCCTCCGCGCGGGCCTGGCCTACTTCGCGGTCCGCTCCGGGGCACCGATCGTCCCGGTGGCCGTACTGGGAAGTTCCGAGCGGCGGGGACGGTTGGTCAAGGGGCTGCCCCCGCTGCGCTCCCGCGTCGACGTCGTCTTCGGCGACCCCTTCGAGGCGGGCGACGGCACCGGCCGGCGCACCCGCAAGGCCCTGGACGAGGCCACCGAGCGCATCCAGAAGCAGCTCGCCGGCCACCTGGAAAACGCCAGGCGTCTCACCGGACGCTAAGCGACACTTAGTAGTGGATCAGCCCCTTTTCGCGGCTGATCCACCGATCACCACGATGAACGACGAGGTACGGACTTCATGAACGACCACAGCCAGCCCGGCGACTCGGCTGAGCACGAGTACGACCACGGGGCGCTCGGGGACACCGAGTACGCGGAGTTCATGGAGCTCGCCGCCGAAGAGGGCTTCGACATCGAGGACGTCGAGGGCGCCATCGAGGCTGCCGGACACGGTCCGCTGCCCGTCCTCGCCGTCGTCGGCCGCCCCAACGTCGGCAAGTCGACCCTGGTCAACCGCATCATCGGCCGCCGTGAGGCCGTCGTCGAGGACAAGCCCGGCGTCACCCGGGACCGCGTGACCTACGAGGCCGAGTGGGCGGGCCGCCGCTTCAAGGTCGTCGACACCGGCGGCTGGGAGCAGGACGTCCTCGGCATCGACGCCTCCGTGGCCGCCCAGGCCGAGTACGCGATCGAGGCGGCCGACGCCGTCGTCTTCGTCGTCGACGCCAAGGTCGGCGCGACCGACACCGACGAGGCGGTCGTACGGCTGCTGCGCAAGGCCGGCAAGCCCGTCGTGCTCGCCGCCAACAAGGTCGACGGCCCCAGCGGCGAGGCCGACGCGGCCTACCTCTGGTCCCTCGGCCTCGGCGAGCCGCACCCGGTCTCCGCCCTGCACGGCCGCGGTACCGGCGACATGCTGGACGCCGTCCTGGAGGCGCTGCCCGAGGCGCCCGCACAGACCTTCGGCGGCCCCGGCGTCGGCGGCCCCCGCCGGATCGCCCTCATCGGCCGCCCGAACGTCGGCAAGTCCTCGCTCCTCAACAAGGTGGCGGGCGAGGAGCGCGTCGTCGTCAACGAACTCGCCGGCACCACCCGCGACCCGGTCGACGAGCTGATCGAACTCGGCGGCATCACCTGGAAGTTCGTCGACACCGCCGGCATCCGCAAGCGCGTCCACCTCCAGCAGGGCGCCGACTACTACGCCTCGCTGCGCACCGCGGCCGCCGTCGAGAAGGCCGAGGTCGCGGTCATCCTGCTCGACGCCTCCGACAACATCTCGGTGCAGGACCAGCGGATCGTCACCATGGCCGTCGAGGCGGGCCGCGCGGTCGTCCTCGCCTTCAACAAGTGGGACACCCTCGACGAGGAGCGCCGCTACTACCTGGAGCGCGAGATCGAGACCGAGCTCGGCCAGGTCGCCTGGGCGCCCCGGGTCAACGTCTCGGCCCGCACCGGCCGGCACATGGAGAAGCTGGTCCCCGCCATCGAGACCGCCCTCGCGGGCTGGGAGACCCGCGTGCCCACCGGGCGCCTCAACGCCTTCCTGGGCGAGCTGGTCTCGGCGCACCCGCACCCGGTCCGGGGCGGCAAGCAGCCGCGCATCCTGTTCGGCACCCAGGCCGGCACCAAGCCGCCGCGGTTCGTGCTGTTCGCCTCCGGCTTCATCGAGGCGGGCTACCGCCGCTTCATCGAACGCCGACTGCGCGAGGAGTTCGGCTTCGAGGGCACGCCGATCCATATCTCCGTGCGGGTGCGCGAGAAGCGCGGCGCGAAGAAGAAGTAGGGACGCATGGGAGAGGGGCGGCCACCGGACCCGGTGGCCGCCCCTCTCCCATGCGTCACATCCCCCGGCGCGGCGCCGGGGGAAGCGCCACCGGCACGGGCGCCATCCCGTTCTCCTGGGTCCGCCCGAGCGTCCCGATCCGCTGCCACTGCGGCGGCTGCGGCTGCCCGCCGCCGCTCCGGGCGCTGTAGGCGCCCGCGCTGTAGGCGCTGTACGAGCTCCCTCCGTACGACCCCAGGCCGTGGGTGCCGGTACTGAACGGGGCGGTCCCGAAGGCGACGAACCCCATGGACTCCTCCCCGCTGCGGTCACCCGGCAGCGTACGGAAGGCCTTGACCCACTCCGTGTAGAGCGAGTCGTAGATCGGCGTGGCCGAGAGGCTGCCCGAGGCCTCCTGAGCCACCCGGGCGGCGGGAACGGCGGAGAAGGACGGCCGGTGGGGGGGAAGGTCGTATGCGTGCACGTATGTCCAAACGACCGGCTTCTTGAAGAGATGCGGCCCGGTGGCGCCCCTTTAGGGGTGCTGGGCTGGTGGGTCCCCCCGGCCGAAGACCGGGGGAGGAACCGCGCGACCGGCCATGAACTACCCGCCGTCGCCCATACGCAGTAGTCCCCATTCCCTGGGGCGCCCCTCAAACCCCCGCGAGCGGCAGCGCGGCAGCCACCAGCTTCCCGTTCGCCGCCGCCTTGTCGATCGCGTCGCGCAGCAGATCCTCCCGGGGCTGCCGTCCGATCGACCCCACCGGTGCCGCGAACATCAGCACCTGCTGGTGCTTGTTGGCGGCCGCCCGCCACCCGTCGGTCACCTGCAGCGGCTGGTGCGCCTGCCACCATGCCACCGGCTGCCCACCCGTCGGCCCGGGCTGCAGCACCGCGTGCAGCTGACCCACCGCGAGCAGCACCGACCACCCGTGCAGCACCGGCGGCACCGCCGTCAGCTCCGGCACCGGCATGAAGCCCTGCTCGATGAGGAGCGGCAGGAAGTCGTCGCCCACCCCGTCGGTACCGGGCCGCACGATCGGCGAGGTCGGCTCCACGACCAGCGCGGGGTGCAACTCCCCGGCGATCAGCACGAGTCCGCTGGTCACCCCGAGCACCGCCTGCTCGGGCACGGACTTCCGCGCCCCGCCGCCGGGTGCGCTGTCGCCGCTGATGGAGCGGACCGCGCCCTGCAACTGCTCCTCGGTGACCTGGACGACCTGCGAGGGCAGGCAGGTGGCGTGGGCGAAGGCGAGGACGGCGGTCTCGTCGCCGATGAACAGGACGGTGCTGGTGCGCTCCTGTTCGGAGTCGCCCGGGGTGCGGCAGGACGTGCAGTCGTAGCTGCCGGGGGCGTTGTCTCCGGCGAGCAGCCGGTCGGCTTCTTCGTCGCCGATCTCGGCGCGTACCTCGTCGCTGACGTCGAGCATGCGCGGCACGGTGGCTCCCTCGGGATGCGGTACGTGAAGGCCCGGGTGGCTCCCGGCCCGTGAGCCCCCGGGGTCGCGGGCTCATGAAGGAGACAACGGGCGATCTGTGGTGGGGGTCACGCATTGGGGGGATCGGGATCGAACCATCCACTGCGCAGGGTCACCCGTGGTGCGGAATCCGGCACTCCCCGTCAACTCTTCGCAAGCCAAAGGAGTTTGACGCGGTGAAGTGAATCACAGATCCGTCGAACCGGTGGTCGACAAATCACGAAATCCTGGAATGTAGTGGGTGGCTGGAAATCGCCGCTACCCACGGTAACACTGAACTGGCCTGGCCCGACAGGGAGTTGGTTGATTTCGGGCGTTCCCGATCTCTAGATTCCTCCGCCGTGTGCAGCGAGCACCGCTCGGGTACGTCCGCCGGCCGGCACCAGGCAGAGCACCACCGCAGGACCGGCCACGGCGGACGGGGCGAGCGCGAGGAACCGCGTCCATTGCGCGGGGACCGCGTCCCGCCTGGGGGACCCCGGGTACGTGGAGAGGGAAATACATGTCCGAGTGTGCCGATACCACCCGTGAGACCGCCGCGAACAAGAACGGCTCCCGCAAGGGCCGTACGACGGCCGCCCTGGCCGGAGCGGCACTGCTCGCCCCGCTGGGCCTGCTGGCAGCCACCGGCAACGCCGCGGCGGCGGACAACGGAGTGTGGGACCGCATCGCCCAGTGCGAGAGCGGCGGCAACTGGCACATCAACACCGGCAACGGCTACTACGGCGGACTCCAGTTCTCCGCCTCCACCTGGCGCGCGTACGGCGGCACCGCCTACGCGGCGACGGCCGACCAGGCCTCCAGGGGAGCGCAGATCGCCGTCGCCGCCAAGGTCCAGCACGCCCAGGGCTGGGGCGCGTGGCCGGTCTGCTCGGGACGGGCCGGGGCGACCGGCTCGGCGCCGGAGAACGCCTCGGTGACCACGAAGAGCAGCACGGAGTCGGCGACGAAGTCGTCGAAGTCCGCGAAGTCGTCGACCACGACGACCACCCGGACGTCGGCCCCCGCGGCGAAGGCGCCGCAGCGCTCGACGGCCGGCACCGGCGGCACCTCGGCCAAGGGCGACTACACCGTCCGCGAGGGCGACACCCTGAGCCGTATCGCCGAGCGGCACGGCACCACCTGGCAGCGCCTCTACGCCGCCAACAGGGCCGTCATCGGCGACGACCCGAACCTGATCATGCCCGGGCAGCGCCTCGCGCTCTGACGCGAACCCCTGCCCCGCACCACCGTGCCCCGCCCGGTCCGACCGGGCGGGGCACGCCGCGTTTCGCGGGGGCATGTGCATGCTCCGAATGAGGGTGGGTACTCGTATGTGAGGGCGATTCATGTGCGGACGGCACGCTCCGAGTTCACGTTGCCGCAACCCCGGGCCTGCCCGCGCGGTACGGGGGTTCTGTGCCGAACCGGTGAATCTCTTATGCGGTGTCAGCTTCGGCGTGGAGCCCGGAATCGAAATGGAATGCGGGCGCCGGAGTGTCCCTGATCCCCGCTCCCGGTTCTTTCCGGCGGCTTTTCGGAAGACCCTACCGGCATCGGGGAATTGCGCTCGAATGCGCCAGGAAGACGCATGGAACCGCTCGTACGTGTGACGGAGTCCGACCGAAACGCGTGTCGTGGTTCTGTGACAGAAGTGTGACCGGGGGCGGACGCGGGACTCCGGCTTCCGTCGCCGCGGGAAGCGGCCTAGCGTGGGCCGCATGGCACCGGACACCGCTCCGCCGACGGAGCCCCAGGACAGCCCGCAAGGGTACGTAGGCCGCGACGCGGGCGACGCGGAACGGCTCGCCCGGCAGCGCGGATGGACCACCGTGCGCTCGCTGCCGCCGGGCGCGATCATCACCATGGAGTACCGGCAGGGGCGGCTCAACTTCGAGGTGCGGGACGGCGTCGTGGCGCGCGCCTGGAAGGGCTGACCGTACGACGGCGAAGGCCCCGGTTCCCGCCGTGGGGAACCGGGGCCTTCGCCGTGCCGGGGCGGCTGTGCGTACCTGGACCCCGTTGACGCCTCCGTACGGCCGTCAGCCGCCCGTCAGCGGGCGGACCGCCTGGGGGGCGCCGGTGCCGCGCGGCGGCCGCTCGGGGTGCTGCGGGCGGCGACTGCCCGCCGGGGTCACCGGTGTGCGCTCCGAGCGAGCCATGTGCGGGCCGGGCGCCAGGTGGATCGGGGCCCTGGGCGGGCGGGACAGGGAGACCGGCTCGCGTTCCGGCGCCGCCTGCTCGACGGGCGCCGGGCGCGGCTTGAGGACCACGGGCACCGGGACCGGTGCGGGCAGCGTGCTGCCGGCACGGGCGCGCCAGCGGTCGCGCAGGTCGAAGAGCCAGGTCTCGGCGCGGGCGATGAACGGCTCGCACCACGGCAGCGCCAGCAGGATCAGCAGCCCCGCCGCCCAGCCCAGCAACACGTCGCTCAGCCAGTGCGTACCGAGGTAGACGGTGGACATGCCGACGCCGAGGGAGGTGACCGCCGAGACGGCGGAGAGCCAGCGGCGGGCTCTCGGGGTGGAGGCCAGATATGCCAGAATTCCCCAGGTCACCACCGCGTTGGCGGTGTGTCCGCTGGGGAATATATCGCCGCCCAGGCCCATCTCGTTCGAGCCGATGACGGTCGCGTAGTGCGGTCCGAGACGCCCCATGCCGAGCTTGGCGGCGCCGACCGTGATGTTGAGCAGCAGCAGCGAGGCGCCGAGCGTGAGCAGCGGGCGCAGAGTGTGCTGCCGCCATGAGCGCCAGCCCAGCCAGGCCGCGACCATCACGGCGGTCGGGCCGCGCTGGCCGAGGACCACGTAGTAGTCGACGAACCAGTGGATTCCCGACCACTGCTGGTACGGCCGGAAGAACATGACCTGCCAGTCGAGCCGGACCAGCCAGGACGTGATCACGACGGCCCACACGATCGCCAGGTAGAAGGCGAGGGTCGAGGTGAACAACACGACCCGGTGCCGGCTCATCTTCGGCACATCAATGTGGGCCGGCCGTTCCGGCTCACGGTCCAGCCTGGCGAACACCCGGTCCAGACGGGTGAGGTTTCGTTCGGTACGCACCCAATCGACGTTACAGCGAGTGAGCTCTGTTCCCGGACGAAACAGCGGCTTTGTGATGACGATGTGATGTGGGAAACCTCTCAGGAGGTCTCCGAATTCTAAGGATTCCGTAATCCTCGGCGAGTCGGCCCTTCAATTCCTTTGATCATGTCGGGTCGCCGTTTTATGGCACTTATGAATTCGTTAACCAGAGCATGGGGTGGAATTCTCCGACCGCTCACCGGGGCGCGGAAGCGATCATGGAGGTCCGGAGCCGTTCAGCCAGAACGCGCCATAGACCGCCGAGGCCAGCGCCACAGCCCCCGTGACCAGCGCCAATCTGCCGGCGCGCAGCCGGGCCAGGGCCCGGGCGAGGGGCAGCAGCACCGGGAAGGCCGGCATCAGCAGCCGCGGCTTGGACCCGAAGTAGCTCGACGCGCACAGCGCGAGCGCGAGGACGACACCCGTGTAGACCAGCAAGGGGAGCGGTTGCCGCTGGCGGACGCCGGTCACGTAGAGCCACAGCAGCAGGCCGACGCCGAGGATCAGACCCGCTCCGGCCAGAGCGGACGGAAATGACGTGAACTTGTCGGCGACGAAGTGCGCGAACGCGTAGCCGCCGTCGAATCCGTTGCGCCAGCCCGCCTGCACATCCAGGTAGCCGAGTGGGCCCCGGCCGGTGCGGTGGCCCACCCACAGGACATAGGCGGTGGCGCCGACGGGGGCGAGGAGCATGCCGAGGGCGCGGCGCCTGGCGGGGCCGCCGGGGGTGGTGTTGAGGGGGGCGCGTGTCGCGTATGGTGCGCCGGTTGCCCGCGGGGCACGCCGGGCTCGGGCGGCGCTGGACGCCTCGGGGGCGCGTTCGCCGAGACGCACGCCGTCCGGCTGATCCGTACCACCGTCCCGCGCGCCTCTGCCACGATCCCGCACGAACGAGACCACCCCGGCCGCCCACAACGCCGCCACGACGGCCAGCCCCACCGGCCGGGTCAGTCCCGCCAGCGCGGCCAGCACCCCGGCGGTCACCCAGCGGCCGGTCAGCACGGCGTACAGCGACCACGCGGCCAGCGCCGTGAACAGTGACTCGCTGTACGCCATCGACTGCACGATCCCGACGGGCAGCACGGCCCACACCAGCACCGCGCAGACCCCCACCCGCCGGCCGTACACGACGTCCGCGACCGCGAAGATCCCCCAGGCCGCGGCGAGCGAGGCGAGCAGGCTCACCGTGAATCCGGCGTCGGCGTACGACAGCGGCGCGAGCGCGTGCAGCAGGCGCTCCAGCCAGGGCAGCAGCGGGAAGAAGGCCAGGTTGGAGTGGACGTCGCCGTTCGGCAGCCGGACCTCGTAGCCGTAGCCCAGGTCGGCGACCCGCGTGTACCACAGCGAGTCCCAGCGTGCCGTCAACAAGGTGTACGCGCTCGTGCCCCGTGCCGCGCTCCACCCGGCCAGCACGGCCAGGCCGAGGGCGCGTACGGCCGCGTACCCGAGCAGGGCCGGCGCCGCCCGGCGCAGGGCGTGGGCGTGCGGTGCCGCCACGGGCGTTTCAAGATCGGTCACGGGCTCGATTATCGACGGGCCGCGGAACCGGGGGTTCGCCCGGGCGTGGTGCGGAGCGGGGCAGTGGCGTACGCCACAGGAGTTCCCCGGAGAGGGTGAGAGGTCCGCCACGTGCCCCCGCGGCGGACTCGCGTACGCTGACATGTCACTCGCGTTCGCCGCGCGGGCCGGAGACTTCCGCTCCTCTCCGGCCGTACGACGGGGAGTCCCCACCCCGCCGGTCCGCCCACGCGAGTGACCATCTGGGAGGTACGTACATGTCCGGGACGACCACGGCCAACGTACGACCGCGTCGTCCGGCGGTGTCCGGGGCCGGTGCCGGTGCCAACCGCTGGGCCGTCCTCGTCGTCCTCTGCGTCAGCCTGCTGCTGGTCGCCCTCGACGCGACCGTGCTGCACGTCGCGATGCCCGCCGTCACCGAGGACCTCAAGCCCGGCGCCATCGAACTGCTCTGGATCGTCGACGTCTACCCGCTGGTCTGCGCCTCGCTGCTGATCCTGTTCGGCTCGCTCGGCGACCGGGTGGGCCGGCGGCGCGTCCTCCTCCTCGGCTACACCCTGTTCGGCATCGCCTCCGCGGCGGCCGCCCTCGCGCCGAGCGCGGCGGCGTTGATCGGGGCCCGGGCACTGCTCGGGGTCGGCGGCGCGATGATCATGCCCGCGACCCTCTCCATCCTCCGGGCGGTCTTCCCCGACCGGCGTGAGCGGGCCCTCGCGATCGGCATCTGGAGCGCGGTGGCGGCGGTCGGTGCGGCCGTCGGCCCCCTCCTCGGCGGCTTCCTCCTCGAACACTTCTGGTGGGGCTCCGTCTTCCTGGTCAACATCCCGCTGATGCTGGTGAGCCTCCCGGTGGGGCGTCTCCTCCTCCCCGAGTCCCGCGGCGACCGCGACGGCCCCTGGGACGTGCTCGGCGCGCTGATGGCCGCGGTCGGCCTGTTCGGCGTGGTGTTCGCCGTGAAGCGCCTCGGCGGCGGCGAGCCGGCGGGCAGTGCGCTGACGGTGGCGCCGCTCGTGCTCGGCGCGCTGCTGCTGGTGCTGTTCGTCCGACGGCAACGACGGCGGACGTTCCCGCTGGTCGACCTGAAGATGTTCGCGCGGCCCGCGTTCTGCACGGCGGTGGGGTGCATCGTGCTGGCGATGCTGGCGCTGGTGGGTCTCGAGCTGATCGCCGCGCAGTACCTGCAATTGGTGCTGGGCCTTTCGCCCTTGCAGACGGGGCTGCGGCTGCTGCCGCTGACGCTCGCCGCGATGGCGGCGGGGCTGGCCGGGGCGCGGCTGCTGCGACGGTTCGGGCCGCGCCGGATGGTGTGCTTCGGCTTCTGCCTGACCGCGGCGGCGGTGCTCACGCTGACGTCGATGGGCGGGACCGACAACGCGGGTCTGCTGCTCCTCGGCTTCCTGCTGCTCGGCTTCGGTCTGGAGACCACGCTCTTCGGGGCGTACGAGTCGATGCTGAGCGAGGCGCCGGCGGCGCAGGCCGGCGGGGCGGCGGCGATCGGCGAGACGTCGTACCAGCTGGGCGCCGGGATCGGGATCGCGCTCCTCGGCAGCGTGATGAACGCGGCGTACGCGCCGGGGCTGGCCGGGGTGCCGGGGGTGCCGGCGTCGGCGTCCGCGTCCGCGGGGCGTTCGCTGGGCGAGGCGTACGAGGTCGCCGGGCGGCTGGGCGGGCCGACGGGGGCCGCGCTGCGGAGGGCGGCGCGGGACTCCTATGTGCACGGGCTGCATGTGACGTTGCTGGTGAGTGCGGGACTGCTGTTGCTGGGGGCGGTGATGGCGCTGCGGTTGCCGCGGGCGATGCAGTGCGAGGACGCCGACGCCGGGGTGCCGGTGGACCTCCCCGCCCCCAGGGAGGCGGAACGCTCCCGCGTCTCCGCGTAGCCGACCGGGGCCTTCGCCGCCGACTTCTCCCACCCACGCACCACCCGTGCGGGTGGGGGGAGGGGTGGGGGGATCTGTGGGGTTGGTTCTTCGTTGGCGGGTGCGGGGCGGGACTTCTCACACGCATGTCCCGCCGGTGCGGGTTGGGGGAGGGGTGGGGGGACCTGTGGGGGTGGTTCTTCGTTGGCGGGTGCGGGGCGGGGTGGCTCGCGCGGGTGGTGCGTGGGCGGGGGAACAGGGAGACTGCAACTAGCGCTGCTAGTTTTGGGAGGGTTCTGAATGTCCGCGTCCGTGAAGCTGCCTCCGTTCGATGCCGGTGACCCGCTCGGGATCGACGATCTCCTGGAGCCCGAGGATCTCGCCGTACGGGAGACCGTGCGGCGCTGGGCGGCGGACCGGGTGCTGCCGTTCGTCGCCGAGTGGTACGAGAGCGGGGAACTGCCCGGCATCCGGGAGCTCGCGAAGGAGCTCGGGTCGATCGGGGCCCTCGGGATGTCGCTCACCGGGTACGGGTGCGCCGGGGCGTCCGCCGTGCAGTACGGGCTCGCCTGTCTGGAGCTGGAGGCCGCCGACTCCGGCATCCGGTCGCTCGTGTCCGTGCAGGGGTCGCTCGCGATGTATGCCATTCATCGGTTCGGGAGCGAGGAGCAGAAGTCGCGGTGGCTGCCGGGCATGGCCGCGGGTGACGTCATCGGGTGCTTCGGGCTCACCGAACCCGATCACGGGTCCGACCCCGCCGCCATGCGGACCTACGCCCGGCGTGACGCCGGCGGCGACTGGGTGCTGAGCGGGCGGAAGATGTGGATCACCAACGGGTCGGTCGCGGGCGTCGCCGTCGTGTGGGCGCAGACGGACAACGGGATCCGGGGGTTCGCCGTGCCCACGGACACCCCCGGGTTCTCGGCACCGGAGATCAGGCACAAGTGGTCACTGCGGGCCAGTGTCACCAGTGAGCTGGTGCTGGACGACGTGCGGCTGCCGGCCGACGCCGTGCTGCCGGAGGTCACCGGGCTGAAGGGGCCGCTCAGCTGTCTGTCGCACGCCCGGTACGGGATCGTGTGGGGCGCCATGGGAGCGGCACGCACCTGCTTCGAGACCGCCGTCGACTACGCGAAGTCGCGCGAGCAGTTCGGCCGGCCCATCGGCGGCTTCCAGCTCACCCAGGCGAAGCTCGCGGACATGGCGGTCGAACTGCACAAGGGGATCCTGCTCGCCCATCACCTGGGGCGGCGGATGGATGCCGGCCGCCTGCGTCCCGAGCAGGTCAGCTTCGGCAAGCTCAACAACGTACGCGAGGCCATCGAGATCTGCCGTACCGCGCGGACGATCCTCGGGGCGAACGGGATCTCGCTGGAGTACCCCGTGATGCGGCACGCGACCAACCTCGAATCGGTGCTCACCTACGAGGGCACCGTCGAGATGCACCAGCTGGTGCTGGGCAAGGCGCTCACCGGGCTCGACGCCTTCCGGTGAACCCCACGGCGGGGGCAGGGCCGGTGAGGGCCCTGCCTCAGCTCTGGTTGAAGAAGCCGTCCTCGCGGCGCCTGGCCGGCTCACCGCTGACGATCTCGGTGTTCGCGGGGGTCAGCAGGAAGACCCGGTTGGCGACCCGCTCGATCGTGCCGCGCAGGCCGAAGGTCAGCCCGGCCGCGAAGTCGACGACACGCTTGGCGTCGCCCGGCTCCATGGCCGTGAGGTTCACGATGACCGGCACGCCCTCGCGGAACAGCTCGCCGAGCGCGCGGGCGTCCCGGAAGCTGTCCGGGGTGACCGTGCCGATCCGGCGGCCCTTCTCCTCGGCGGTGTCCGTGGCCACCTTGACCCGGGGGTCGGTGACCCAGGCATCCCCGGGCTGCTCGGTCCCTTCGGAGTAGTCGTCGTCGTAGTAACGCTCGTCATCGTTGTCGTCGACGAGGCCGAGCCAGGCACTCGCCTTGCGTACCGATCCCATGGACGCCTCCTCTCACAGCGGTCTTTCTTGCTTCCGCATCCCTATGGTCGTCCATGATGCGGATGTCGCGCCAAGTGGATAGACGCCGCACGGGGGGTTTGTGACGGTACTGGTGCAGAGCCAAAACGTCGAGAGCCCAGGTACCCCAAGGGCGGTGGCTCACACTCCTGCTGACTGAGAGTGAAATATGATTGTTCCCGGCGTACGGGTGATGAACGGTGCGTCCGGGTGAACGGGCGGAGGCGGCCCGGAGTCTCCTCGCCGCGCCTTCCTGCCCTCTTCAACCTGCCCGCGGGGCGGTCTGACGCCCACTCAGGTCGCCGCGCCCGGCTCGGGTGCGGCGGCGGGCGGCGTCAACCGGGTTGCGCGCCCGTCACCGTATACGGAAGTACGACGGCCGGACCGCCGCCTCGGGATTCACCTTGATCCTGTTTCCGTGTCGTAAAACAAAAACATGATCGGGTACCCGCTGCCCGGATAGGTTCGCCGGCCGGAGCGCGGAGCCATTTCTCCCCGGTTCGCGCGTCCGGCAACTCGCTTCTTGATTAAGGAACTCACCGGATACGCCGGTGGCGTGAGGCCGCGCGCCAGGCGCCGTGGGGCGCGGGTTGTGCGGCGAGTGCATGTCGTACGTGGTTGCTCGCGCAGTTCCCCGCGCCCCTTTGGGGGTGCGTTGACGCGGCGGCTGTTTTCGAGGGGAGGGGGTGCGTGTGAAGGCAGGGAGAACGCGAGGAGTCCCCGCTGTTCGCGGGGCAGGCAGGGGGTCAGCTCAACAGGAACAGGACCACACTCGACCGAAGTCGATGTGGGAGCGGGTGACCAGCCACTGCTGCGGATGCATGGGCCAAGTGGAACAGGTCTCCGGTTTTCCGTCAACCGACCTGAGACGCGCCGCTCACACTCTGGACACCCTTGACAACGAGGGGAAACGGCACCGTAGAGTCGACGGACGGCCCTGCTGAGGGGCTCGGCCGTAAAGGCGCCGTACTCCGGCGCTCTGTGTGAAGGCACCCGCACCCCGTGTGCGCGTCCACCGTGTTCGATTGATCCGCCACGGAGCCTTCGCATGTCTTCCGAGACCCTTGCCAGAACCGCCACCGCCACCGTCCGCGCCTCCGGCATACCCGCGCCCGGGGCTGCCCGATGAGGCCCCAGCTGGTGATCGTGGGAGCCGGGCCGCGCGGGACCGGACTCCTGGAGCGGATCGCCGCCAACGCGCCCGAACTGTACGCCGGTTGCGGGCTCGACATCCACCTGGTCGACCCGCATCCGCCGGGCGCCGGGCGCATCTGGCGGGCCGCCCAGTCGCCGCTGCTGTGGATGAACTCGCACGCCGAGGACGTCACCATGTTCACGGACGAGACGGTGCGGATGGCCGGCCCGGTGCGGGAGGGCCCCACCCTGCACGAGTGGGCCGGCCTGGACGGCCGTACCTTCGCCGACCGGCAGATCCAGGGCCGCTATCTGCGCCACGTCCACGACCGCGCCGTCGCCGACCTCCCGGACGGCATCACCGTCCACCACCACCCGCGCCGGGCCCTGCGGGTCAGCGGGCCCCGCGAGGGCCGCCAGCAGGTCTGGCTGGAGGGCCGCCCGCGCCCGCTCCTCGCCGACCTCGTCGTCCTCGCCCTTGGCCACCTGGACGCCGAACTCGACCCGGAGCAGGCCGCGTTGGCCGCGTACGCCGACGAGCACGGCCTGGTCCACCTGCCGCCCGACTTCACCGCCGACAGCGACCTGTCCGCGCTGCGGCCCGGCGAACCGGTGCTCGTGCGGGGGTTCGGGCTCGCCTTCGTCGACCTGATGGTGCTGCTCACCGAGGGGCGGGGCGGCCACTACGACGGCGACACCTACGTGCCGTCCGGGCAGGAGCCGGTGCTGTACGTCGGGTCGCGGCGCGGCGTGCCGTACCACTCGAAGATCGGGTACGACTGGACCGGCGAACGCCCGCCGCTGCCCCGTTTCCTCGGCCCCGCCGAGACCGACGCGCTGCTGGCCAGGACCGGGGGCTTCGACTTCCGGCGGGACGTGTGGCCGCTGGTGGCGAAGGAGCTGGGCTTCGCGCACTACCACCGGCTGTTCACCGTCCATCCCGAGCGGACGGCCGTCGCCTGGCCGGACTTCGAGGAGAAGTACGCCGCGGCCGAGGGCGAGGCGGAAGTGCGGGCGCTGGTGGCGGCCGCCGTACCCGACCCGGCCGACCGGCTCGACCTCGAGGCGCTGGACCACCCGCTGGACGGGGTGCGGTACGAGTCCCACGAGGAGTTCCAGGAGGGGCTGCGCGGCTACCTCGAGGCGGACCTGGACCGCCGGCACGATCCCGCGTACAGCGCCGACCTGGCGGTGTTCCTCGGACTGCTCTCCGTCTACGGGCAGCTGGTCCGCCTCGGCGACATCGGGTCCTGGTGGCACGGGTTCTTCAGCTACCTCGCCTCCGGGCCGCCCGGCCCCCGGCTGCGGCAGATGCTCGCGCTGTCCCGGGCCGGGGTGCTGCGGTTCGTCGGCGCCGGGATGACGGTGACGGCCGAGGACGGGGTGTTCCGGGCGTCCGCCGACACGGTTCCCGGGTTCGCCGTGGAGGCGCGGGCCCTGGTCGAGGCGCGGCTGCCCGAGCCCACCGTCGGGCGGGCCCGGGACACGCTGCTGCGCGGGCTGCCCGCCGACGAGGCCGCCGAGACCGCCGACGGCCTGCTCAGGGTGGACCCCGCCGACGGGCGGATCCTCGACGGGGCCGGGCGGCCGCATCCCCGGCGGTTCGCGCTCGGGCCGTTCACGAACGGCCGTACGCCCGGCGCGTTCACCCGGCCGCGCACCGGAGGGCCGGCGTTCCGGCAGAACGACGCCACGGCGCGCGCGGCCCTCGCCTTCCTGGCCGACCTGGCGGGAGCCGGGTCATGAACGGGCGTCACGGCCGGCGCGGGTCTGTCTTACAAGCTGTCCTACAGGGAGGTTCGTGGTGATGACCGGCTCGTACGGCCGGGGGCCGCTGCATCTGGCCGCCGCGGTGGATCAGGCCGGCGTGTTCGACGTGGAGCGCTGCGTCGAGCTGGCGCGGCTGGCCGAGAGCGGCGGGCTGGACTTCGTGACGCTCGACGACCGGTTCGGGTGGCCGGAGACCGACGCGGTGGGCGCACTGGCGCAGGTGGCCCCGGCCACCCGGCGGATCGGGCTGGTGCCGGTGACGGCCGGCCCCGGGGCCGGCGTCGCCCACCTCGACCGGGTGAGCCGGGGCCGGGTCGGCCGGTGGACCGAGACCCCGGGGGCCGCGCCGGAGCAGGCCGCGCCGGAGCAGTTGGTCCGGGTGGCCGACGCCACCGAGCCCGCCGCCCGGCAGGCCGCCGCCCGGTACGCCGACGTCGCCCTGGTGCGGGCCGCGACCTCCGCGCAGGCCGCCGCCGTACGGGAGGAACTGCGGGGGCAGGCGGCGGAGTTCGGGCGGGAGCCGGAGGCCCTGCGGGTGCTGGTGAGCCTTCTGGTGGATCTGGGCGACGGGGAGCGCGCGGCCGAGCCGGGGCACGGGGGCGGCGGGCCCCGGCAGACCGTGCAGGGGCCGCTGTACCGGGGTGGTCCGGTGGATCTGGCGGAGCTGGTCGCCGGCTGGCACGGCGAGGGCGCCACCGACGGCTTCCACCTGGTCCCCGCCGAGTCGCGCCGCGACCTGGAGCGCCTGGTCAACGGCACCGTGGCGCTCCTTCAGCACCGCGGCCTCTTCCGCACCTTCTACCCGGGCAGCACCCTGCGAGAGCACCTCGGCCTCGCCCGGCCCGCCGGGCAACTCACGGCACCGTGAAATACCTTGCGCAGAGGAGAGGCATGACAGGAGCGACGACGGAGCCGACGGAAGGACTGATCGTATGAACGCGGTCGCGGCCGGAGACTGGAAGCACTGGCACGCACACCGCGAGGAGACGGCGTCGGCGCCGTACGGGCCGCTCGCGCTGGTCGGCAGTCACTGGATCGAGGACCATCCGGACGGCCGGCTCCCCGCCCTCCCCGGAATCTGGGCGGCCGACGGGGACGGCGTCGTGCTCACCGCGACGACGGCCGACGGCCTGGCCCTGGACGGCGAGCCCTTCACCGGCGAGGTCCGGCTCGCCGCCGACCCCGAACCCTCGGCCCGGGTCACGCTCGGCGAGCGCAGGCTGGTCGTCCTGGTCCGCGAGGGCATATGGGGGATACGGGAGTACGACCCGGCCGCCGGGGCCCGCCGCGCCTTCCGTGGCATCGACGCCACCCCGTACGACCCGCGTTGGTCGGCGCCGGGACGCTTCACGCCGTACGCCGGTCAACCGCGCGCCGTCCGCGTCGGCACCGCGGACGGAGTGGAGCGCGCGCTCGTGCTCGCCGGGGAGCTCGGCTTCACCCTGGCCGGGCGGGAGCTGACGCTCCGGGGCGCCGAGCAGCCCGACGGCCGGCTGTGGGCGGTGTTCGCCGACACGACCGGCGGAGCGGGCAGCTTCCGGTTCGGGTTCCTCTATTCGGCCGCTCCGGCCGCCGACGGCTCGACCACCGTCGACTTCAACCGGGCACAGCTGCCGCAGTGCGCCTTCGCGGACCACTTCATCTGCCCTTTCCCGCCGCCGGGCAACACGCTGGACCTCGCCGTCGAGGCGGGGGAGCGGCAGCTCGCCTGAGGCATCGGGCGGACATTCGACGGATATTCGACGGACCAGGGCAGGGTGTCAACTCGCCCGGACCGCAACGGGATCACACAAATTCGGCATGGTTCGAACACGGTCGCACGGCCGAAAGGCACCCTTGCGGGTACCGGTCGTTCGCCCGAATACTCCCCCACAGCGCTTGTCAGGGGCATTGCGTGTCCGAAATCCGGGCGCCACCCACTGGCTGCGCCTCACGGGCCCCGACCCCACGCGGGCCCCCGACTTCCCCTGGGAGGGAACGACAAGTGAGGATCAAGCGCACGACCCCCCGCAGCGGTATCGCGAGACGGACCCGGCTGATCGCCGTGGCCTCCGGTTTCCTGGCCGCGGCAGCGTTCGCCGTCCCCACCGCGAGCGCGAGTGACGTTCACACCTTCAACGCCAGCGAGCTGAAGGCCGTGAACAGCTCCGTCCTGAAGGCGGACGTCCCCGGCACCGCCTGGGCCGTCGACAGCAAGACCAACCGTGTCGTCGTCACCGTCGACTCCACGGTCTCCAACGCCGAGATCGCCAAGATCAAGCGGCAGGCGGGCGTCAACTCCGGCGCGCTCACCATCAAGCACACCCCCGGCACCTTCAAGAAGCTGATCACCGGCGGCGATGCCATCTACGGCGGCTCCTACCGCTGCTCCCTCGGCTTCAACGTGCACAGCGGCAGCACCTACTACTTCCTGACCGCCGGGCACTGCGGTGAGGTGGCCTCGACCTGGTACAGCAACTCCGGCCACACCACGGTCCTGGGCACCAACGTCAGCTACAGCTTCCCGAACAACGACTTCGCGCTGGTCCGGTACACCAACAGCTCGATCGCGCACCCGAGCGCGGTCGGCAGCCAGACCATCACCAGCGCGGCCACCCCGGCCGTCGGGACGACGGTGTACCGCCGCGGTTCGACCACCGGCACCCACAGCGGCCGGGTCACCGCGCTCAACGCCACCGTCAACTACGGCAGCGGCGACGTCGTCTACGGCATGATCCAGACCACGGTCTGCGCCGAGGGCGGCGACAGCGGCGGCCCGCTCTACGGCGGGTCCGTGGCCTACGGTCTGACCTCCGGCGGCAGCGGCGACTGCACCTCCGGCGGTACGACCTTCTTCCAGCCGGTCACCGAGGCGCTGAGCTACTACGGCGTGAGCGTCGGCTGACGATCCTCCCGGATCGCCTCTTCCGGTGGGCCCCCGTACGCAACCGGCGTGCGGGGGCTCCCTTTTGACGGGGTGGCGGAGTTACCGTCGAAGGACCAATGGAGTCACCCCCTGGGGGGCCGGCATGGTCGAGGCGTTGGTGGCGGCCGGGGCCGCTCTCGTGTCCGTCGGAGCGGTCTACGCGCTGGCCGCGGCACGGGTCGTCAGGCAGTACGAACGGGGCGTGGTGTTCCGCCTCGGCCGGCTGCGACCGGAGGTCCGCGAGCCCGGGTTCACGATGATCGTCCCGTTCGTGGACCGGCTCCAGAAGGTCAACATGCAGATCGTCACGATGCCCGTGCCCGCGCAGGAGGGCATCACCCGGGACAACGTGACCGTACGCGTCGACGCCGTCGTCTACTTCAAGGTGACCGGGCCCGCCGAGGCGGTGGTCCGGGTCGAGGACTACCGCTTCGCCGTCTCGCAGATGGCGCAGACCTCGCTGCGCTCCATCATCGGCAAGAGCGAGCTGGACGACCTGCTGTCCAACCGGGAGAAGCTCAACCAGGGCCTGGAGCTGATGATCGACAGCCCGGCCGTGGAGTGGGGCGTCACCATCGACCGCGTCGAGATCAAGGACGTCTCGCTGCCGGAGACCATGAAGCGGTCCATGGCCCGGCAGGCCGAGGCCGACCGTGAACGCAGGGCCCGCGTCATCAACGCCGACGCCGAACTGCAGGCGTCCAAGAAGCTCGCGGAGGCGGCGAAGGAGATGTCGGAGCAGCCCGCCGCGCTCCAGCTGCGGCTGCTGCAGACGGTGGTGGCGGTCGCCGCCGAGAAGAACTCGACGCTGGTGCTGCCGTTCCCGGTGGAGCTGCTGAGGTTCCTGGAGCGGGCGCAGCAGCAACTGCCTCCAGCGGCCGGGGCCGATGGTCCCGGCGGGACCGAAGGGGCGGCGGGGGCGAATTCCGGCCAGGGACAGCCGGGGGACAGCCGGGGCTGACGTCGCTGTCGGCCGTCCGTTGCTCGCCCGCGGTGTTTGCAGAACGAATTCTCCTGCGGTGATCGGCGACTGTGAAGGGTCCGGGCACGGGGGGCGCACAACATCCGCGCACGCGAGACCTGAAGTCGACCTTGTGTGCTCCCTGTGGGGCTCGGAATAGTGGGCGGCCGTCAACCAGCCTTCCGGCCCTCGCGGTCCCCACAACCGCACGGGCCGACCCCCCACAGGAGGACATGAGTTGAAGCACCGACGCATACCCAGGCGCCGGGCGGCGCTCGCCGGCACGGGTGTCGCCGCGCTCGTCGCCGCCGGAGTGACCTTCCAGAGTGCGAACGCCAGCGAGCCCGCCAGGACCGCCGCACCGCGGATCCTGTCCGCCCCGGCGGCCGGAAAGCTCGCCTCGACGCTCGCCGCCGACCTCGGCACCGGTGCGGCGGGCACCTACTACGACGCGCGGTCGAGGAACCTCGTCGTCAACGTGCTCGACGACACCGCAGCCAAGGCCGTCGAGGCGGCCGGGGCCAAGGCGAGACTCGTCGCCAACTCCCTCGCCGAACTCGACGGCGCGCGCACCACCCTGAAGCAGGACGCGACCATCCCCGGCACCTCGTGGGCGACCGACCCGGTCGGCAACAAGGTCGTCGTCACCGCCGACCGGACGGTCACCGGGGCCGAGCTGGCCAAGCTCACCCAGGTCGTCGACGGGCTCGGCGAGAAGGCCGAACTCCGTCACGCGGAGGGGAGGTTCAAGCCCTTCGTCGCCGGCGGCGACGCGATCACCGGCTCGGGCGGGCGCTGCTCGCTCGGCTTCAACGTGGTCAAGGGCGGCGAGCCGTACTTCCTGACCGCCGGCCACTGCACCCAGGCCATCTCCACCTGGTCGGACTCCTCGGGCGACGTGATCGGCCAGAACGCCCAGTCCAGCTTCCCCGGCAACGACTTCGGGCTGGTCAAGTACACCTCGGACGTGGCCCACCCGAGCGAGGTCGACCTCTACAACGGCTCCGCCCAGCAGATCACCGGAGCGGCCGAGGCCACCGTCGGCATGAAGGTGACCCGCAGCGGCTCCACCACCCAGGTCCACGACGGCACGGTCACCGGCCTCGACGCCACCGTGAACTACTCCGAGGGCACGGTGAGCGGGCTCATCCAGACCGACGTGTGCGCCGAGCCCGGCGACAGCGGCGGTTCGCTCTTCTCGGGCAGCAACGCGATCGGCCTGACCTCGGGCGGCAGTGGCGACTGCACCTCCGGCGGCGAGACGTTCTTCCAGCCGGTGACGGAGGCACTGTCGGCGACGGGGGCCCAGATCGGCTGAGGCCAGGCCCGGCTCCCGGCACTTCGGCCGTCCGGCACACACCGTGTCACGGCGAGGCCCTGCCCCCCAAGGGGGCAGGGCCTTTCGCCATGTCATGTCATGTCATGTCCCGTCGGGCGGGATCCGCGTCCCGGTCGGTGCCTCGCCCTGGCCTTCGCCCTCCGCCGTGACCGCGGTGCCGATGCGCAGCAGTGCCACCGGTCGAGGGTCTTCGGACGGCGGCGGGAAACGGTGGACGGCGTCCGGGCCCGCTTCGAGGACGGACAGGACGGCGCCCGCGCGGGAGCCGCGCCCGGGGTCAGCGCGGCGCCATCCGGAGCGCCCCGTCCATGCGGATGGTCTCGCCGTTGAGGTAGTCGTGCTCGATGATCGCCAGCGCGAGCCGGGCGTACTCCTCGGGCCGGGCGAGACGCTGCGGGAAGGGCACGCTCGCGGCCAGTCCGGCGCGGAACTCGTCGGAGACGGTGGCGAGCATCGGGGTCTCCACGATGCCGGGCGCGATGGTGCACACCCTGATGCCGTACTGGGCGAGGTCACGGGCGGCCGGCAGGGTCAGCCCGACGATGCCGCCCTTGGAGGAGGCATACGCGGCCTGCCCGACCTGGCCCTCGTACGCGGCGATGGAGGCGGTGTTGACGACCACCCCGCGCTGGCCGTGCTCGTCGGCCTCGGTCCGCGCGATGGCCTCGGCGGCGAGTGCGAGGACGTTGAAGGTGCCGATGAGGTTGACCTGCACGACCTTGGCGTACAGGGCCAGGTCGTGCACGCCCTTCTTGCCGAGGATCCGCATCGAGGGGGCGATGCCGGCGCAGTTGACGACGGTGCGCAGGGGCGCCCCGCAGGAGGCCGCCGTGGCCACGGCCGCCTCCACCGCGGCGCCGTCGGTGATGTCGGTCGTGAGGTAGGTGATGTCCTCGCCGTCCGCGGAGCCGGCCGCGAGGTCCAGGACGAAGACGCGGGCACCCTGCTTGGCGAGGGCCGCCGCGGTCGCCGCGCCGAGGCCGGACGCTCCGCCGGTGACGATCGCGGCGGTGTTGTCGATGCGCATCAGTTCTCCCCGTTCCGCACCCTGAGGGTGCCGCGGTCGTGCTGCTTCAGCGCCCGGCCGATGATCAGACGCTGGATCTGGTTGGTGCCCTCGAAGATTTGCATGACCTTGGCCTCGCGCATGTAACGCTCGACCGGGAAGTCGCGGGTGTAGCCGTAGCCGCCCAGCACCTGGACCGCGTCGGTGGTGACCTTCATGGCGTTGTCGGTGGCCACCAGCTTGGCGATGGACGCCTCGCTGCCGAACGGCAGACCCTGGTCCTTGAGCCGTGCCGCGGCGAGCGTGGTGGCGCGCGCGGACTGGACCGCCGCGGCCATGTCCGCGAGGACGAAGGCCAGGCCCTGGTGGTCGATGATGGCCCGGCCGAACGTCTCCCGTTCCCGCGCGTAGTTCACGGCGTGGTCCAGTGCGCCCTGGGCCAGGCCGACCGCCACCGCCGCGATACCGAGCCGTCCGCAGTCCAGCGAGGCCAGGGCGATGGCGAGCCCCTGGCCCTCCGCGCCGAGCCGGCGGCCGGCCGGGACGCGCACGTCCGTCAGCCGGACGGTGGCGGTGGCCGAACCGGTCAGGCCCATCTTCCGCTCGGGAGGATCGGCGCTCACGCCGGGGGTGTCGGCGGGCACGAGGAAGCACGAGATGCCGTGCGAGCCGTCGTCGGAGGTGCGCGCCATGACCGTGTAGAAGTCCGCGTGGCCGGCGTGCGTGGTCCATGCCTTCGCGCCGTTGAGCACGTAGTCGTCGCCGTCCCGCACGGCCCGGGTGCGCAGCGCCCCGGGGTCGGAACCGGCGTGCGCCTCGGACAGGCAGTAGGCGCCGAGCAGGTCGCCGCCGAGCATCCGGGGCAGCCACTCCCGCTTCTGCTCCGCGGTGCCGAAGGCGGCGAGGCCGTAGCAGGACAGCGCGTGCACCGAGACGCCGACCGCGACGCTGGACCACACGGTCGCGATCTCTTCGAGGACCTGCAGGTAGATCTCGTACGGCTGGCCACCGCCGCCGTGCTCCTCGGGGTAGGGCAGGCTCAGCAGGCCGGCCCGGCCGAGGGTGCGGAAGACCTCGCGGGGGAACCGTTCCTCGGCCTCGGCGTCGCCGACGCGTGGCGCCAGTTCCTTCTCGGCCAGCTCACGGGTCAGGCCGATCAGGTCGACGGCCTCGGCTGAGGGGAGCGTTCGGGTAGCGGGCATGGCAGTCCCCTGGATGTGAACACCGCGAAGTATTGATACGGAAAACAGTACTACCGTATCGATCGGTGTACGGCAAAGCCATGCTTCCCGGCGACTGATCCGTTGGTCCCCTCGCGGGTGTGCGCGTTCGCGAGCCGGCCGATCCCGGAGGCGACGTGGTGCGGGTCGCATGAGCCCGCCGGCGCGGGCTCCCGGGTGCGACCTCGACTGCATCCCGGGGTGCCCGGCGCCGACGCCGAGGAGGTGCTGTGCGACTGGGGCGTCCGGCCGTGGCCGGCCCCGCTCAGGGCGAGACCGCGTGGACGATGAGCGAGGCCAGCTCGGCGTACGCCTCGGAGTCGGTCAGCCCGGTGCGGGTGGAGATCTCGCCCCGCTGGATCTCCTGCATGGTGGCGGCGACGACCTCGCCCACGAACGCCGCGTGGACGTCCCGGAAGGCGCCGGCCGCGACGCCCTCCGTGATGAGCTGCCTCAGCCGGCCCGCGGCGATGCGCGTATTGGCCTCGTACACCTCGCGGGCGGGCTCGAAAGCGGCCATGTCGTCGAGGAACTGCCGGGAAAGCGGCTTGAGTTCCGCGGCGACGGCGTTCAGATAGACCACCACCCGGTCCGACGGCTCGGAGACGATCGCCACCTGCTTCTCGACGGACTTGGTGGCCTCCCGGAAGTAGTGCTTGACCGCTTCCCGGACCAGTTCCTGCCTGCTGTCGGCCAGTTGGTACAACGTCGTCTTCGAGCACCGCAGCCGCTCGGTCAGCTCGTCCAGGGTGAACGACGCGAAGCCCTCAGCCGTCAGCAGCGCGACCAGACGCTCCAGCAGATCGGTCTGGCGCGCGGTACGGCGGGAGGCAGGCATGGCCTCAGCGTAACTGCTCCCCTTTGCGGGCGGTGGCCGCGCCGGAGCGGCTCGGACGGGGCGGTAGGTCACGGCGGAGGCGGCGACAGGTGCCGGGAAGTCCGCGCGGTGCGCGGCGGCGCCGACCGGTTCCCCGGGGTGGCCCGGCGCTCCTGCCCGCGTGACGTTCCCCCTGTCGTGCCGTCCGTGTCGCGTGCGGGAGGCCATGGGCACGCACCGCCGGCCCTCTCCGGCCGACGCTGTCGCCTCGCCCTCCGGCCGGCGCTGTCGCCTCACCGAAGAATCGCTGATGTGTTCGAATGTGAGCTCCCCGCGGGTCGTCGTCCGAGGCTGGTGGGGTTAGAGTAATCGAACGCGAGTACGATGAACATATCGGGTGTATGTCCGAAAAGGGGTGGAGTGATGGAGGTGCGGCATGACGGGCTTCGCCCATCTGCACGTCGCGTCCGGTTACTCCGCCCGCTACGGCGCCTCCCAGCCCGAACGGCTCGTCCAGCGGGCGGCGGAGCGGGGTATGTCCGCGCTCGCGCTCACCGACCGGGACACGGTCACCGGAACTGTTCGATTCGCGCAGGCGTGTGCGAAGGAGGGGGTCCGGCCGGTCTTCGGCATCGACCTCGCGGTCGAGGCCTTGGCACCCCCGCCGCCCGCCCCGCGGCGCCGCACCCCGGCGCGCGGCGGCGCGCACGTGATCGAGCCGCCGCTGCGGTTCGTGCTGCTCGCCCAGGACCGGGCGGGCTGGGCCCGGCTGTGCCGGATCACCTCGGCCGCCCATGTCGGCGCCGTGTCCGGCACACCGCCGGTGGTGCCGTGGGAGGCGCTGCGCGAGTACGGCGGCCCCGGCCTGACCGTGCTGCTCGGGCCGCTCTCGGAGCCGGTACGGGCACTGTCGGTGGGCCGGGAGGACGTGGCGGTGAAGCTGCTGGCGCCCTGGCAGGAGATCTTCGGGAGGGATGTTCGATTGGAAGCCGCCGCGCAGAAACGTTCCGGCACGGGTCCGGGATCCCTCCGCCTGGCCGCCCGCACCCTCGCCCTGGCCGACCGCACCGGCACCACCGCCGTCCTCTCCAACGCCGTCCGCTACGCCGACCCCGAACAGCACCGCCTCGCCGACGTCCTGGACGCCGCCCGGCTGCTCAGGCCGATCGACCGGCGCCGGCTGGACAGCGGACAGCGCTGGCTCAGGGACGAGAGAGGGATGGCGGCCGTCGCCCGCATGATCACCGACTGCGCCGGAACGGACCTCCGCCGGGCCCGCCGGCTGCTGGCGGACACCGCCACCACCGCGGCCGCGTGCACCGTCGATCCGAAGGCGGACCTCGGCCTCGGCACCCCGCACCTCCCCGAGCCGGCGCTCTTCGGCGCCGAGCCCGGAGCCGGCGGCGCGGCCCGGCTGCTGCGGCAGAAGTCCGAAGCCGGCCTGGCCCGACGCGGCCTGGACCGTGACCGCGCGGCACTTGACCGGCTGGACGAGGAACTCGCCGTCATCTCCCACTGGAACTACGACGCGTACTTCCTCGCCGTGGCCCAGGTCGTCGCCGACGTCCGGGCCAGGGGCATCCGGGTCGCGGCCCGCGGCTCCGGTGCCGGTTCGCTGGTCTGCCACGCCCTGGACATCGCCACCGCCAACCCGCTCGACCACAGCCTGCTGTTCGAACGCTTCCTCAGCAGGCGCCGGGAGTCACTGCCCGACATCGACATCGACGTGGAGTCCGCCCGCCGCCTGGAGTGCTACGACACGATCTTCGAACGCTTCGGCAAGGAGCGGGTGGCGGTCACCGCGATGCCCGAGACCTACCGGGCGCGCCGGGCGCTTCGTGACACCGGTCTTGCGCTGGGGATCGCACCCGCTGACGTGGACCGGATCGCCAAGAGCTTCCCGCACCTGCGCGCCTGCGACATCACCAGCGCCCTCGCCGAACTGCCCGAACTACGGCAACTGGCCGCCGAGGCCCCCCGCTACGGACCGTTGTGGGAGCTGGCCGAGGGGCTCGACTCCCTCGTCCACGGCATGGCCATGCACCCCTGCGGCGTGGTCATCAGCGACGCCACCCTCCTGGACCGCCTGCCGGTGCAGCCCACCCCGCAGGGCGACTACCCCATGGCCATGGCAGCGAAGGAGGAGATCGAGGCGCTGGGCAACATCAAACTCGACGTCCTGGGCGTCCGGATGCAGTCCGCGATGGCCCACGCCGTCACCGAGATCGAACGCACCACCGGCAACCACATCGACCTGGACGACTCCGAACAGGTGCCGCTGGACGACGTCTTCGCCTTCAAACTCATCCAGGCCAGTCAGACGCTGGGCCTGTTCCAGCTGGAGTCGCCCGGTCAGCAGGACCTGCTGTCCCGACTCCAGCCTCGTGACGTGCAGGACGTCATCGCCGACATTAGCCTCTTCCGTCCCGGCCCGGTCGCGGGCGGCATGCCCGAGCGGTACATCGCCGCCCGGCACGGCGGCGCACCCGCCTACGCCCACCCGGACCTGGAGCCGGTGCTCTCCGACACCTACGGTGTGACCATCTGGCACGAGCAGATCATCGAGACGCTGCGGGTGCTGACCGGCTGCGACCGGGCCTTCGGGGAGATCACCCGGCGGGCGCTCGGCGACAAGGACCAACTGCCCAGGATCAGGGACTGGTTCCACGAGCGGGCCGTTGCGCGTGGCTACAGCGCGGCCGTGCGGGACGAGGTGTGGAAGACCGTCGAGGCCTTCGGCGCGTACGGCTTCTGCCGGGCCCACGCGGTCGCCTTCGCCGTGCCCGCCCTGCAGAGTGCCTGGCTCAAGGCGCACTACCCGGCGTTCCTGCTGGCCGGCCTCCTCGAACACGACCCCGGCATGTGGCCCAAGCGGGTCCTGGTCGCCGACGCCCGCCGGGGCGGGGTTCCCGTCCTGCCCGTCGACATCAACAACTCTCGCGTGCAGCACACCGTGGAGAAAGCCGACGGAGACCGGTGGGGCGTACGCCTCGCGCTGTCCGGGGTGCGCGGCATCAGCGAGGCGGAGTGCGCGCGGATCGAGGCGGGGCAGCCGTACGGATCGCTGTCCGACTTCTGGCAGCGGGCCCACCCCAGCAGGCCGGTCGCCGAACGCCTCGCCGAGATCGGCGCCCTGGACGGTCTGCACGACGGCCGCCTCACCCGCCGCGACCTGCTGCTCCAGATCGCCGAACTCCATCGCCAGTCCCACCACCGGACCGCTGGTGCCGGCCAACTGCCCATCACCGCGGAGGCCGTCGGCGGGGCGGAGCCGAGCGGGCTGCCGGAGATGACCGGTCGCGAGGCCCTGAGCGCCGAGCTGAGCACGCTCGGCATCGACGTCTCCCGGCACCTGATGGAGCACCACCACCGGCTGCTCCGCGAGATCGGCGCGACCGACGCGGCGCACCTGGCCGGGATGCGGGCCGGTCAGCAGGTTCTCGTGGCGGGGGTGCGGGCCTCCACCCAGACCCCGCCGATCGCGAGCGGCAAGCGGATCATCTTCGTCACGCTGGAGGACGGGTCCGGGCTGGTCGATCTGGCGTTCTTCGAGGACTCCCATCCGGCGTGCGCGTACACCGTGTTCCACAGCGGGCTGCTGCTGGTGCGCGGCACGGTCCAGGTGCGCGGCACTCGTCGTACTGTCGTCGGCTCCATGGCCTGGGACCTGGACGAGATCGCCGCGGCCCGCCGCGACAACGGCCCCCAGGCCGCGCTCGCCCTGCTCGGCGCCGACCGCCCGCACCCGACCCCTGCTCAGCCGCACCGCACCCTGGCCGACGGCACCGCGGGCGCCCGCCTGCACCCGTACGCCGACCTCCAGCCCGCCGGCACCCGCTCGGCCGACCTGAAGAAGTTCGGCCACCGAAGCCCCGGGAGCGCCGGATGAGCGGGACCGGTACGCGGCAGCGGCACATCGCCCACCTCCACCTGCACGCCAGGCTGACGGAGGATCAGTACGCCCATATAATCGAACTGGTGTCTGGTATCACGCCGCATGTCCAGGCCGTCCCGCCCAACGCCGTCCAACTCGACCTGACGTCGGCGCTCCGGTACTTCGGCCTGTCCCCCTACGACACGGTCCAGATGGCGTTGATGAGGCTGAAAGGCCTGTACGGCATCGACACCAGCGCCGGGCTCGCGGGCAACCGCATGCTCGCGGCGATGGCGGCCGACGCATCCGCGCCGGGCGAGACCACCTGGGTTCCCGCCGCCGGCGCGGCCGACTGGCTGTATCCCCGGCCGGTCACCGCTCTTCCGGGGGTCGGCCGGGTCGCGGCGGAGAAGCTCGGCAGATACGGCCTGCACACCATCGGGCAGATCGTCGACCTGCCCCCGGGGACCCTGCAGCGGCTTCTCGGTGCGGGCCCCGCCCGGCTGCTGGCCGAGCGCGCCCGCGGCCGCGACCCCCGGCCGGTCGTCCCCTCGGAACCGGTGGCGCATCTGGCCGCCGACCTCGTGCTGGAGCGGGACTCCCTCGACCCTGCCCAGCACCATCGGGCGGTCCTGGGACTCGCCGACCGGATCGGCCAACGACTGCGTGGCGAGAGCCAGGTCGCCGAGCGGCTCACCCTCACCGCGCGGTACGCCGACCGCAGCTCCACCACCCGCACGCGTCCCCTGCCGGAACCCACCGGCCACTCGCCGGCCCTCGCCGCGACGGCCCTGGCGCTGCTGGCCTCCCTCGGGCTGCAGCGCGCACGGGTCCGCGCCTTCGCGATCCGCGCCGACGGGCTGCGGCCGGCCGACGGTGCCTACCGGCAGCTCTCCCTGGACCCCGGCGACGCCCGCGCCTACGCCGCCGAAGCCGCCGCGGACCGCGCCCGCCGCCGCTTCGGGGCCGGAGCCGTACGGCCGGCCGCCCTGGCGAACTGACAGTGGAGCCGACCGAGAAGTTCTGGCTCGACACGGGTATCGACGGCTTCGTGCGGGACGTGGGTACGACCGGCACCCGCCGGCCGAATGCCGCGATCGACCTCCCCGGGACCTGTACAGGACGTCACCGTGGACCTGACCGGCACGGCACGCACCAGACGTCCGAGGACCTCTGCAAGGAAGGCGAAGCGGACCCGGTCGACGGTGACGCGTACACCGTCAGCCCGCCGGCGTACGGCTTCCGGATTGTTGAGGTGAATCGTCACCGCTGACATCGGTCACCGGTACGTCAGTTGGCCCACGGCGGCACGATGCGGCTGCCGTCGGCCAGCTCGGCCTCCAGGCCGACGGACGTGGTGACCCAGGTGAGCGCGGTGTGGTCGGTCGGGTTCTCGACGGTGAGGGTGGCCCCAGGGTTGACGATGACGGTGTCGCCGGCCCGGACGCGCTCGGTGCGGCCGTCGACGGTGACCAGGAGCTCGCCGACCAGCAGGTGGAGGATCTCCTCCCGGTTGACGGTGTGGGCGGGCGCCTTGGTCCCGGCCGGTATCTCCCCGCGCCAGGCGCACAGTTCCTTGCTGCCGGTGCGGGGAGTGGCGTACGAGACGAAGCGGGCGCCGTGGATCTCGTGGGTGGTGGCCTCGGCGGAGCGGACTACGGGCACGGGGGCCTCCTGGCGAAGTGGTCAAGTGCATTGACTATATGGTCAAGTTGCTTGACCAGTCTGTCAAGGGTGTTTCAATTCCTCCGTGCAGAACTCCGAGGCCATGGCCCTGTCCGCAGCCCTGCTCGCCGCAGCCGGTGAACTGACCCAGCGCATCAACGACGGGGTCGTCGCCCGCGGTTTCGAGGGGGTGCGGCCCGCCCATGGCTTCGCCTTCTCCCGGCTCGCCCCGGACGGGGCCACCGTCACCGAACTCGCCGCGCACCTCGGGGTGACCAAGCAGGCGGCAAGTCAGCTCGTCGACGACATCGTGCGCAAGGGGTATGCCGAGCGCCGGCCGCACCCCGGCGACGCGCGGGCGCGGCTGATCGTGCTCACCGAACGGGGGTGGGCGTGCACGCGGGCCGCGGAGGAGGCGGCCGCGGAGGTCGTCCGGGGCTGGAGTGACGTGCTGGGGGAGGGTGGAGTGCGCGTGTTGCGGGACTCTTTGGGGCGTATCGCGCCCTATGGTCCCCTCAGGCCCAGCTGGTGACACCCCATCAGGCGACTCCGTGCGACCGGTTACTCGGAAGTTTTACCGACGCGTAACTTCACGCTTGCACTACTCGTCCGTAACTTGATGAGTGAACAGCATCCTTCGTGATCCGGATCACAGGGCGTAAGGCCGTCGTAACTCCCTTGAGCCGCAAGGAGATCACCCGATGCTGCCCTGGAAACGAGTGTTCAGACCCCTGACCGCGCTGCTCCTCGCCGCCGCCGTCGCCACCGTTCCCGCCGCCACCGCCCACGCCTCCAGTGCCCCCACCACCGGCTGGAACGACTACTCCTGCCGCCCCTCCGCCGCCCACCCCCGCCCGGTGATCCTGGTCCACGGCACCCTCGGCAACTCCGTCGACAACTGGCTCTCCCTCGCCCCGTACCTGGAGGACCGCGGCTACTGCGTGTTCTCCCTCGACTACGGCCAGCTGACCGGCGTCCCCGTCTTCTACGGCCTCGGCCCCATCGACCAGTCGGCAGAGCAGCTCTCCGCCTTCGTAGACAAAGTGCTCACCGCGACCGGCGCCGCCAAGGCCGACCTCGTCGGGCACTCCCAGGGCGGCATGATGCCCCGCTACTACCTGAAGTTCCTCGGCGGCTCCGCCAAGGTGAACGCCCTCGTCGGCCTCGCCCCCGACAACCACGGCGCCACCCTCAGTGGCCTCACCAACCTGCTGCCGTACTTCCCCGGCGCCTCGGACCTGATCAAGGCCACCACCCCCGGCCTCGCCGACCAGATCCCCGGCTCCGCCTTCCTCACCAAGCTCAACGCGGGCGGCGACACCGTCCCCGGAGTGCACTACACGGTCATCGCCACCAAGTACGACGAGGTGGCCACCCCCTGGCAGAGCCAGTACCTGAGCGGCTCCGACGTCCGCAACGTCTCGCTCCAGGACCTCTGCTCGCTCGACCTCTCCGAGCACGTGGCGATCGGGCTCTTCGACCGGATCGCCTTCCACGAGGTGGCCAACGCGCTCGACCCGGCCCACGCCACCGCCACCACCTGCGCGTCGGCGTTCAGCTGAGCCGCCGCCCAACTGAACGCCGCCGGGGCCTGTCCGGCCTGAGCCGCCGGTCAGGCCCCGGAACCATGGGGGTCGGCGCCGCGGCGCCCGCCGCCGCACCGCGGGCTCGGCCGGACCGGATCCCGTGGGGGCGATCAGAAAGCTAGCCCCAAGGAGCTGTGAAATCGCCTGCTGGGGGCGGGCGACGGAGATCCTTATGGTCGCCTTAAGGGAGTGTTCGGGCTGCGCTGAGGTAGCTAGTGCCGCAACAGGCAACGTTCGCCCCGTCACGACGCCCGGCACGCACTCTCGCCGCACCAGCCGAAAGCCCAAGTACATCCAGTACGAGGACTTCCGGCCGGCACGCCGAGAGCACGCACCGGACGCCGCTCCTTGACGGGCAAACGTTGCCTGCCGCGGCACTAGCGTTCACGCCATGACGAACGACGAGATCCGGCGCGCCCGGCCCGCCGACGTACCGGCCGTGAAGGCTGTGACCGACAAGGCGTACCACCACTACATCGCGCGGATCGGAGTGGTGCCGCAGCCCATGGAGGCGGACCACATGGCGAATGTGGCCGCAGGCCGGGTGTTCGTCGTGGGGGAGCCGGTCATCGGGCTCGTCGTCATCGAGGCCCACGACGACCATCTGTTCCTCGACAGCATCGCCGTCCACCCCGACGCGCGCGGCAAGGGGGTGGGACGGCGGCTGCTGGAGTTCGTGGACGCACGCGCGCGTGCGCTCGGCCTGCCCGAGATCAGGCTCTACACGAACGCGCTGATGTGGGAGAACCAGGAGATCTACCCGAAGCACGGGTACGAAGTCGTCGAGCGGCGGGTGGAGGGGCCGTACGACCGCGTCCACTACCGCAAGCGGCTGGACTGAAGGTTCACGGCAGGACGCATGGTCAGCCGTCCGGCCACCAGGTGCGTGCGATGTCCTTTCGCACCTCAGGGCGTCCCGCGGGACGCTCGTCGGCCTCCTCGCGGATCCGGCGGCTGTCCGTCCTCTTCAGGGGCTTCTGCACGGTAGTGCGGCGCATGACTGCCTCCTTCAGTGCCTACCGGGTTCCGTGTTGTCACGGAGATAGACGCTTGTGGCGAGAGTTCCTCATCGGTGGCGGTCTGTCAGTGGTCGCAGTCACATGAGTGTCAGTGGCGGGTGTCACGCTGGGGGCATGAGGAATGAAAGTGATCGGACGGTTGCGGGGAGTGTCGACTGGGATGCCGAGGCGGCCCGGTTCGACGAGGAGCCGGATCACGGCCTCGGCGTGCCCGAGGTCCGCGCGGCCTGGACGGCGCGGCTGCGGGCGTGGCTGCCCGAGCGCCCCGCGGACGTCCTCGACCTCGGCTGCGGCACCGGCAGCCTGGCCCTCCTCGCCGCCGAGCAGGGCCACCGCGTCACCGGGGTCGACAGCTCCCCGGCGATGGTGGAGCGGGCCCGCGCCAAGCTGGCCGGCCGTGACGCGGTGTTCCTGCCCGGCGACGCGGCGGCACCGCCGGTGGGCGAGCGGCTCTTCGACGTCGTGCTCGTACGGCATGTGCTGTGGGCGCTGCCCGACCCCGCGCGCGTGCTGCGGCACTGGCGGGGCCTGCTGCGGCCCGGGGGACGGTTCGTGCTGGTGGAGGGGGTGTGGGGGACCGTGACCCCGGTCGGCGTACCCGCCGGCCGGCTCACCGCCCTGCTCGCGCCGCTCGCCGCGGACGTACGCGTGGAGCCGCTGTCCGCGGTGACGGCACTGTGGGGGAAACAGGTGGACGACGAGCGGTACGCGGTGGTGGCGACGGTGTGAGGGCGCCGGCGGGTGCCGGCGGGTGCCAGGGGGCTTCAGGCCAGCAGGGCGGCGAAATCCGGTCCCCGGGCCAGGACCTCCAGCGAGTCGAGCGCGGCCGCGGCCGCCGCCGCGGCCGCCGGATCCCGCGCCGCCAGCCCGCTCTCGGCGAACTCGTCCTCGTCCAGGCGGCGTACGTCCGTACCGTCGGCGGAGCGCCACAGGTCCAGGTCGAGGTCCTCGACGACCAGCCGGCCGCCGCTGAGCGTCGCCGGACGGGTGACGTCGCAGTACCAGCCCTTCAGCGTGCCGTCGGCGGCGCGCACCTCCTTCACCGCGTACCAGCGGTCCCGCCAGTAGAACTCGGTGAAGACATCGCCCCGTTCGAAGCGGACGAAGCCGAAGTCGCGTGGCGTGTCGCCGGCCCAGGGGGCGCGCACGGCGATCCGGGTACCGTCGTCGGCCAGCAGCTCGGCGGGGTAACGGATCTTCGTGCGGCCCGCCTTGACCAGCACGACGTCCACCGTGCCTGCCGGGTCAGCCGAGTTCGCGGACATACCTGACCTCCGTCGCGCAGATGTCGTACCCGAACCACTTGTTGATCGCGAGCATCGGGCCGTTGCCGCTGTCGTTGCCCGTGAACGCCTGCGTGAAGCCGGCGGCGCGGGCGCGGTGCAGCGAGTCGTTCTTGGCGAGCTTGGCAAGTCCCCGGCCGCGGAAGGCGCGGGCCGTGCCGGTCATGACGGTGCCGTACCGGGTGCCGCCGTCGGTGCGGGCCGCGCTGAAGGCGGCGGGGCGGCCGTCGACCAGGACCACCGAGGTCAGCTCGCGGCTGAACAGCGGGTGCCGCCAGGTCCCGTCCAGCCAGGCCCGGTAGTCGGCGAACTCCGTGTCGATGTCGCTCGGTTCGTCCCGCGTCGTCTCCGCGTCGAGGGTGAAGAGCGGGCGCGGGTCGTCGGCGAAGTCGGCGCCGGTGCGCAGCTCCACGCCGGGCGGGGGAGTCCGCAGCGGGGGGAGCGCGCCGTGCGCGAGGTCGAGCCGGAGGAAGTGCGCGGAGCGGCTCGCGGTGTAGCCGCGGCGCTCGGCGAAGGCGCGGTTGGACGGGGCGTCAAGGACCCAGGCGTACGAGGTGCTCGCGCCGACGGCCGACAGGTGCGCCTCCGCCGTACGGGCCAGGAGGGTGCCGGCGCCCCGGCCGGTGCGCTCCGGATGCACGTACACGTTGGCGAAGCCCTGGCCCGGCTCCGTGCTCTCGTGGGCGAGGCCGACCTGGGCGGTGCCGACGACCTCGCCGTCCTCCTCGGCGACCAGTTGGCGGAAGCGGGCGTCGGGGTGGGTGTGCGTGAGGTCGTGGACCAGGGACTCCGGGGTGAACAGCATGAAGGGGAGGGAGAGCTGCCGGACCCGGGCGAAGCCCTCGGCGTCGGACCGGACGTCGGGGCGCAGGTCACGCACGATCACTGTCATGGGGCGCACGCTATGCGGGACGTGTGCGGGATGCCTCTCATTTTCCCGTGGGTACGGGAGAATCGGGCCGTGACCTTGAAGATCCACATCGATGACAGCGCGCCGCCGTACGAGCAGGTGCGGGCGCAGATCTCCGAGCAGGCGCGGGGCGGGGTGCTGCCGGTGGGGTACCGGCTGCCGACGGTGCGGGGGCTGGCCGAGTCGCTGGGCCTGGCGGTGAACACGGTGGCCAAGGCGTACCGGGCCCTGGAGACCGACGGGGTGATCGAGACGCGCGGGCGCAACGGCACGTTCGTCGCCGCGGCGGGCTCGGCCGCCGAGCGCGAGGCGTCGCTGGCCGCCCAGGCCTACGCCGAGCGGACGCGGCGGCTGGGGCTGGCCGAGAAGGAGGCACTGGCCGCGGTACGGGACGCGCTGCGGGCGGCGTACGGGGAGGACTGAGGGCGGCTCGGCACCGCCGGGATGCGCCGTCGTGGCTGGTCGTCGCTGCGGCGTCGAGGAGTGAAACCCACCCCGCCGCGGCGGCGACCAGCCACGACGGCGGCATTCGGCGGTGCCGTACTCCGCTCGGCCCGGGACGGGAACCACGGTGTCACCCGGCGGTGCTCAGCTCCGGTGTCCTCGTCACCGTCAGTCCCGCCCGTTGCGCCGCCCTCCCGAAGGCCACCGCGTCCCGTACCGCCGCTCCGCCCGGGTCGTTGTTGAAGTACGTGTAGACGTCGGGGTTCTCGGGGTACGCCGTGGCGATGCGGTCGACCCACGTCTCCAGGGAGCGGCGGCCGTAGCGCGGCCAGGGGGTGGCCCGGCCCTCGTGGAAGCGGACGTAGGCCCAGTCGGCGGTGCGCCAGAGCGGGGTCATGGGGTGGGCCTGGACGTCGGCCCAGCACAGGGCCGCGCCCCGGGACTCCAGGACCTCGCGGGTCTGCCGCGTCCACCAGGAGTCGTGCCGGGGTTCCACCGCGACGCGGACCCCGCGGGGGAAACAGGCCAGGCAGGCGTCCAGCAGCGGCGGGTCCGCCCGGAGCGTCGGCGGGAGCTGGAGGAGGACCGGGCCCAGCCGGTCGCCGAGGCCCGCCGCGTGGGTCATCAGCCGGTCGACCGGCTCCTGCGGCTCCTTGAGGCGTTTGATGTGCGTGAGATAGCGGCTCGCCTTGACCGCGATCACGAAGTCCGGCGGGACCCGGTCCCGCCAGGACTCGAAGTTCTCCCGGGTCGGGAGGCGGTAGAAGGCGTTGTTCAGCTCGACGGTGGTGAAGTGCTCCGCGTACTCCTCCAGCCACGCACGCACGGGCACGTCGGCCGGGTACAGGACGCCCCGCCAGTCCCGGTACTGCCAGCCCGACGTTCCGATGAAGAAGGGCATACCTCCATCAAAGCACCGGCTAGAGGTACAGGCCCGCGTCCGTGCCCTCCCGCGCCCCCGGCACCGACGTCGGCGCCGTGCCCCGGCGCAGTGCGTACAGCTCCGCCAGGGTCGCCCCCTCCCGGGCCACGCCCTCCTCCGTACCGAGCCAGTTCACCGCCTCGCGGTGGGTCAGGGCGCCCACCTCGATCCGGGCCAGGCAGCGGCCGGGGCGGACCACCGCGGGGTGCAGCCGCTCCAGGTCCTCGTTGGTGGTGACGCCGACCAGGACGTTGCGGCCCTGTCCGAGCAGGCCGTCGGTGAGGTTGAGCAGACGGGACAGCGCCTGCCCGGCCGTGTGCTTGGCCTCGCCGCGGATCAGTTCGTCGCAGTCCTCGAGGAGCAGGAGCCGCCAGCGGCCCTTGCCGGCGCCGTCCTCCTCGCCGATCGCGATGTCCATCAGATAGCCGACGTCGGAGAAGAGCCGCTCCGGGTCGAGGACGCAGTCCACCTGGCACCAGTCCCGCCAGGACCGCGCGAGGGTGCGCAGCGCGGAGGTCTTGCCGGTGCCCGGCGGCCCGTGCAGCAGCAGGAGGCGGCCCGCGATGTCCTCCGGTGTCGTCTTCATCAGGCGGTCCATCGCGTCCGCGACCGGCGCCGTGTAGTTGGCGCGGACCTCGTCCCAGGTGCCCGCGGAGATCTGCCGGGTGGTGCGGTGCGGGCCGCGGCGCGGGGAGACGTACCAGAAGCCCATCGTCACGTTCTCCGGCTGCGGTTCCGGCTCGTCGGCCGCGCCGTCCGTCGCCTCGTCGAGCACCTTGGCGGCCAGTTCGGCGGTGGTGGCGGTGACGGTGACGTCGGCGCCCCGGTTCCAGCGGGAGACGAGCAGGGTCCAGCCCTCGCCCTCCGCGAGCGTCGCGCTGCGGTCGTCGTCGCGCGCCACCCGCAGCACCCGCGCCTCCTTCGGCAGCAGGGTCGCCCCGGACCGCACCCGGTCGATGTTGGCCGCGTGCGAGTACGGCTGCTCGCCCGTCGCGAAGCGGCCGAGGAACAGCGCGTCGACGACGTCGGACGGGGAGTCGGAGTCGTCGACGTTGAGCCGGATCGGCAGCGTCTCGTGCGGCTTGGCAGACATGCCGCCATGATCTGTCACCGGGGCCCGCGGCGCACCCGTTTTCCGAAGTGGGAGAGGAGTGTCGGATGCGCACCGAGCTTCCGGAGTATCCCGAAGAGGTCACGTGCCCGGCCCCCGAACGCCCGCCCCCCTGTTGTACGGCGGCCGATCCCCGATACCCGCCCCGGGGGCGGTTTCCGTCGTTAGAGTTGTCCTTGATGGGACGTCATGGGTGGAATTCGGGGGCTGGGCGATGGCGGCTCACCGCCCTGCTCGGGGTGGGTGTGGCCGCGCTCGCCCTGATCGTGACACTGGTCGGCACACTTCCCGGGGGCGGCGCCGACACCGCGGGCACGACCCGCGACGGCGACAAGGTGCACGGCACCCCCGCCACCGGGCCGGGCACCACCGGGCCGTCCGTGGGCTGGGGCTTCACGCACACCCAGTACAGCGCCGACCAGGGCAGTGCGACCGCCACCGAGCGGGTCGAGGACCGGCTCTCCCAGGACGCCGGGATGCCTCAGGACCAGGCGATCATGGGCTGGGGCGCCGACAACCCCGAGCCGGTGAAGGGGCGTTACGACTTCGGCGCGCTGGACCGGCGCGTCGACTTCATGCGCAGGTCGGGCGGCACCCCGGTGATCACCCTGTGCTGCTCCCCGGACTGGATGAAGGGCGGCAGGGCCGGGGTGGACAACACCGACTGGAGCCAGGCCGCCCTGGAGACCGCGCCCACCCCCGACCACTACCAGGACTACGCCGACCTCGCCGCGACCGTCGCCAGACGCTATCCCGACGTACGGCACTTCATCGTCTGGAACGAGTTCAAGGGCTTCTGGAACAACGCGAAGGGCCGCTGGGACTACGAGGGCTACACCGAGCTCTACAACCTCGTCTACAAGGCGTTGAAGGCCGTCGACAAGAACATCATGGTCGGCGGGCCCTACCTCGTCATGGACAGCTTCGACCCGCGTCAGACCGAGAACGCCTCGGCCACCCTCAAGGGTGACTGGGGCGTCATGGACCAGCGGGTCGTCGACGCCTTCGACTACTGGAACACCCACAAGACGGGCGCCGACTTCGTGGTCGTCGACGGGTCCAGCTACACCAACGACGACGACATGCTGCCGGACGAGTTCGCCGCCACCGAGAAGCTGACCTACGTCAGCCGGTGGGTGCGCGGGCGGACGCACGACCTGCCGCTGTGGTGGGCCGAGTACTACGTCGAGCCCGCCGACGGCCAGGACCGACGCGACGGCTGGACCGAGGACCACCGGGTCGCCGTCCAGGCCACCGGGATGATCGCCCTGGTCAGGGGTGGCGCCGACTCCGGCTTCTACTGGAACCCGGAGGACGGGAAGGGCGGCGACTGCGCCGGCTGCCTGTGGTCCACCACCGACAGCGGGGACGGCGGGCGGCCACTGCCCATGTACGACCTGCTGTCGCGGTTCGGAAAGGCGTTCCCCCCGGGGACGAAGTACGAGACGGTCTCCGTCGCCCGGGACGACGTGCCCAACGTGCGCGTCCTCGCCAGCGACCGCACGGTCCTGGTGGTCAACACCCTCGACCGGGCGATCAGCGCCCAGGTGGACGGCAGGCGGTTCGACATGAGGGCCTACGAGGTGAAGTGGCTCACCAGGTGAACCCGGTGAGCCACTTCGGCAGGGCTTCCTCCAGCTCGAGCGTCTACTTGAGCGTCATGAACCGCTGTGCCAACGAGGCCAGCAGCACCGCCAGCAGCGGCAGCGAGAACCAGAAGCTGCCCTGCAGCAACCGCAGTTGACGCACCCCGGGCCGGATCGCGACCCGGACCACCTCGCGCGCCGTCAGCAGCAGGATCAGCGCCACGGCGGCCAGACCGCCGATCACCGACCACGGCGTCCAGGTGATCCGCGGTCCGATCGGCCCCGGATCCGGCTTCGCCACCGCGCCCGCGGGCTGCTTCCGCAGCGCGTACATGGTCACGTCGTCGTTGACCAGGACCTTCGTCAGGTCCTGCCGGTCGTCCAGGTTCTGGATCAGCCGCCCCGCCCAGGTCGCCGAGTACCCGGCATCCATCCGGAGATAGACGACCTGACTCCTGTTGACCATCAGATACGAGTTCGGACCCGCGTCCCGCAACGCCTTGACCAGGCTCGACACCAGCACCGGATCGGTCGGGGCGAGCGTCGGCACATAGTCGACCCGCTCCATGTCCTTCGCGCCCCAGGGGATCGCCGGGGTCACGTCGTTGACGGTGTCGTTGCTCAGCCACAGCAGCCGTACCGTCGGCCTGTCGTGGGCGTACACGTAGTCCATGGCGGCGACCTCGCCGGGCCGGACCCGCTCGAAGGACTCGTTGCCCCAACGGGCCACCAGGAAACCGCCCATGAGCAGCAGCCCCGCCAGCAGCGCGGCCACCGGAGCCAGGCTGATCCCGTCCTTCTCGCGCTCCTTCGCCGTGGCCCCGGTGCGCGGGAACAGGGCCAGCCCGGCCAGCAGTGCCGCGCCCGGCACGGCGAACAGGAAGACGCGCAGCGCCATCTCGCCGCCGTACGACTGCATGCCGAAGCCCAGGAACGGGACGAAGGTCAGGACCAGCAGGGAACGCTCGCGGTACCGGTGGAAGCGGCGGCGCCACCAGCCCCAGACGGCGAACGCCATCATGCTCCCGGCCAGCAGCACCCGGACGTACAGGACCAGCTTGTGGGTCGAACTGCCGCCCTGGATACGGCCGGAGACCGAGGTGGAGACATTGCTGCCGACCCCGCCGACCCCGCCGAACAGCTCGTTGAAGTGCCCCGACCAGTACGGCTCGGCCATGAAACCCAGCCAGACGGCCGCGACCACCCCGAACAGGAGAGGCAGCCCCCGCGGTTCGGACCGGCCGATCAGCACCAGGACCGCCAGCACGCCCAGCATCACGAACGGGGTGAGCTGGTGCGCCGGCACCGTCGCCGCGTACAGGCCGATCAGCACCATGAGCAGCACGGCCTGCTGACGGCGGTTCGCCGGCTCGACCTCCGCCTCGCCCGGCCGGAACCTGGTCCAGACGACGTGCGGGGCACGGAACCAGACGAGCAGGATCGCCACGAACATCAGGTAGAGCAGGTACGTGAAGCCCTGCGGGGAGAAGTAGTCCTGGCCGACCCAGCCGCACAGCACGAAGATCCAGATGCCGGTCCACTTCGCCCGCCAGCTCGCCCGCAGCGACCGTACGAGCAGGAACATCGGCGCCAGGTAGGCGAGCTGGATGAACGTCGGCCACCAGCGGATGACCTCGGTGAAGTCCGTGACCCCGCACGCCCGGCCGATGAACGCGGCCGCCGCGAAGAAGCCCGGCCAGCTCCACCGGGCGTCCAGGTCGGGCACGGCCGAGCCGGTGCGGTCGATGTAGTCGATGAACCCGAGGTGCTGCCAGGCGGTCGGGAAGCGCGGCTCGGTCTCGATCACGGCGGGCAGCGCGTGCAGCGACACGACCGTCGCCAGCAGCGTGACCAGGAGCAGCGCCTTGTGCTCCCGGCGCAGCCACAGCAGCGCGGCGAACACCGTGACCAGCAGCGCCGCCCCGACCAGCGTCGGCAGCGGCAGCACCGAGACCAGCCCGAGCCCGCCCATCCGGTCCAGGTCGGCGTCGTCGAGCCGGGTCGCCGGCACCCAGTAGAGCAGCAAGGCGGCGGCCAGCAGACAGCCGAGGACGACGCCCGGGCGGGTGGGCGTCAGCCGCTCCCGCAGCGGGCGCGCCGGACCGGACTCCTCCGGAACCTCGGCCGGCCCGACCGGCTCCTCCGGTACGGCGTCCTTCCCGAACGGCGCGTCGACCGCCTCCCCGAGCAGTGAGGCCTCGGCGGGTCCCAGCGAGGACTCCGCGTGCGGCTCCCTCTCCTCCACCGGCAGCCCCAGGTTCCGCGGCGGCCGCAGTGCCCACGTCGGCCGGTCGCCCGTCCGGACAACGGGTTGACCCGTGGGCGGAGTTCCCGGCCCCGGCCGGACGTCCGGCCGCCGCTCCACATGGTCGAAGTCCACATGGATACCGAGGGCGAGGGTGTCGGTGTCCAGCGCCCAGGCCGGACCACGCCTGCGCGGGGCGGCGGCGGACGGCACCTCGCGCGCCCCCAGGTCGGCGAGGTCCCCGTCCGGCGCGGCGTCCGCCGGGACCTCGGCCGGGACGGCGCGCAGCGTCCACCACAGCCGGGGCGCCGCGATCGCCACGATCACCGCGAGGCTGGAGATCTCGGCCACGCCCGCGCCGGTCAGGCCCATCCGGGGCAGGAGCAGCAGGGTCAGGCCGAGGACCAGCACGCACAGCAGCCCCTGCAGCCAGGCCAGGCCCGCGGTACGGCTCTGCGCGCGCAGCACCGCGAAGTACGTCTCCATCACGACCCGGAGCAGCGCGCCGACCGCGAACCAGCGCAGCAGCGGGGTCGCCGCGTCCGCGTAGCCGGGCCCGAACACGCCGAGGATCCAGGGCGCCCCGAAGAACAGCAGCGCGCAGATGGGGAGCATGATCCGGGCCATCCGCTTCAGCGCGGCCCGCGCGTTGCCGGCCAGCCGGGCCGGGTCGTGCGAGCCCTCGACGGTCAGCGAGGCGCCCATGTTGATGGCGAGCAGGTTGGTGGTGCCGCCGATGGTGGTGGTGATGTAGAAGTACGCGTTGTCCTCGGAGCTGACCTGCGAGGCGATGATGACCGGCACCAGGTAGACCACGGCCAGGGAGAACAGCGAGCCGGTGTAGTCGCCGGCCAGGAACCTGCCGATCTCCCTGAGCGTGGGCGGCTTCGCGTGGTCGGCGGTCGCCTCGACGTGCCGGGGCACCAGGCGCCGGAACACCAGCCAGCCCAGCGGCACGAACGAGGTGGCGATCGCGGCGACCCAGGAGACGAAGACACCGGCCACCGGGACCGCCGCCGCGAACGCGACGAGCAGCGCCAGCTTGACGGCCGAGAACACGGTGTTGCCGACCGGCACCCAGGGCGCGTTGCGCAGCCCGGTCAGCACCCCGTCCTGCAGCGTGAGCAGGTTCCAGGCGATCACCGCCACGACGAACCCGAGCCCGGGCAGCGGCCCGTGCAGGAAGCGGTACGACGGCCCCCAGACGCCGAGTGTCATCAGGAAGACGCCGGCCGCCACCGCCACGATCAGCGAACTGCCCGCGTAGGTGCGGAAGATGAGTCTGCCGGTCTGGCGTCCGGCGACCGGGATGAAGCGGGCCAGGGCGCCGGTCAGGGTCACCGCGGTGAGGCCCGCGAGGAGTTTCATGGCGGCGATGGCGGCGGAGCCCTGGCCGACGGCCGACTCGGAGTAGTAGCGGGCCGCGGCCAGCCAGAACCCCAGGCCCAGGACGGCCGAGATGCCGGTGTTCAGCATCAGCGCGTAGGCGTTCCGGAAGAGCGGACTGCCCCCGGGCGAGCCGCCCCGTCCGGGCAGGCGAAGGCGGCGCCCCGACTGCTCGGGCGCCGCTGTGTCGGGTGTGTTGGCCTCTGTTGTGGTGGTCGTGTCAGACACGGGAACGGATGGCCTTCCGGCGGACCTGGCGTGCTCTGCGGAGAACGGCGTACCCCTTGGTGAGGGCACGGTCCCTGGCGAAGTTGCGGGCGATCGACCGGCCTTCGAGCAGCCGTACGAACTCCGCGGCGTCCGTACTGCGGCGCACGGTGACGCGCTGCAGCGCGAACGGACCCTGACGGCGGCGGGCGAGACCGTTGCCGACGGCGAGCGCCTGGGCGTACCCGGCCGCCCGCACGGCCTGCCGGACCCTGCGGCTGGAGTAGCCGTACGGGTAGGCGAACGAGGCCGGAGGCGCGCCGAGTTCGTCCGTGACGATCTCCCGGCTGCGCACCAGCTCGGTGCGCAGCCGCTCGTCGTCCAGCTGGTCGAGCTGCGGGTGGGTGTGACTGTGGCCGCCGATCTCGCAGCCGGCGCCCGCGAGTGCGCGTACCTGGTCCCAGTCGAGCATGGCGTCCAGGCCGCCTCCGGTGTCGTGCGCGCCCCTGATCCAGCCCGTCGAGACGAACAGCGTGGACACGAAGCCGTACTTGGCGAGCACGGGCAGGGCGTGCCGGTGGACGCCCTCGTAGCCGTCGTCGAAGGTGATGAGGACGGGACGGTCGGGGAGCGGGCCACCGTCGCGCCAGCCCGCCGCCAGATCCGCCGTGTCGATGGGCGTGAGGCCCAGGTCGCCGACGAGCGCCATCTGCTCGGCGAACGCCTCCGGCGCCACCGACAGCGCGCGGGTGGCGTCGTTGGGCGAGGTCGCGACCGAGTGGTACATGAGGATGGGGACCGGGGTCTCAGCCATGGGAGCCCTCCTCGATCCGGGCGACGGCGAAGGTCGCGCCGCTCCGCCGGGCCCGCACGCTCCCCACCAGGTAGCCGCCCGCCGCCGTCAGCACCCCGGCGACGATCGCACCCGCCCGGCCCGCGCCGCCCGGCCGGGCCAGCAGTGCGTCCCGCAGGCCACGAGCGACCCCCGCGGGCAGCACACGCGTGGTGTAACGGCGTTCGGACTCCAGGCCCTTGCCGGCGCCCACACTGCGGGCGACCAGGGCCTTGGAGAGGCCCTCGGCGTAGGCGCGGGTGCGGAAGTACCCGAAGTGCTCGCGGACCTCCGGGACCCGGTGGTGGATCACCGCACGGTCGTCGATGAGCAGCACGGCGTCCGGGCGGGCCCGGGTGAGCCGGATGCACAGCTCGGTCTCCTCGCAGCCCAGCGGGCGCTTGTCGCCGTCGCGGCCGATGCCGGTGGCGAAGCCGCCCGCCGCGTCGAAGGCCGTGCGCCGGAAAGAAGCGTTTCCGCCGAGGACGTTCCGGACTCGGACGCGGCCCGCCGGCAGCCCCCGGTAGGTGCAGCCGACCACCCAGTCGAACTCCTCCGGGAACCAGTCGGGCCGGCGGCCCGAGGCCCAGACGGGCAGGGTCCGGCCGCCGACCGCCATCACCTTCGGGTCGGCGTACCCCTCGGCGAATCGGCGCAGCCAGTCCCGCTCGGCCACGGCGTCGTCGTCGAGGAAGGCGATGACCTCGCCGTAGGAGGCGGCGATGCCCGTGTTGCGGCCCGCGGACAGACCGCGGGGGCCCGCGTTGGCGAGCACCCGCACTCCGGTGACCTCTTCGTACTCCTTCGTGAGCCGTTCCAGGAGCGCCGGGTTGTGGTCGACGACCAGCAGGGTCTCCAGCGCCGGACACGACTGGGCGCGCACCGAGGAGACCGCCGCGAGGATGTCCTCCCAGCGGTCCTCGGTGTACACGCAGATCACGACGGAGATGTCGGGATCGCTCAAGACGACTCTCCCCGGCCCGTGGTGAGCATCGGGGAGTGCCGTACCTGCCGGCGCCGGTCACGCCGGTTGGAGCGCTCCTTCAGGATCACCTTGAGCACGCGCAGCCCGTCGCGGACGGCACGCAGGTTGCTGGTGCCGTGGATGCGGAGGTACTCGTAGCTCGGGATCTCCTGCACCTTCAGACCCGCCTTGACCACGCGGATGTTGATGAGGGTCTCGATCTCGAAGCCGGTGCAGTCGAGGTCGATCTTGTCGAGGCAGTGCCGCCAGAAGGCGTTGTACCCGTAGCAGAGGTCCGTGTAGCGGGCGCCGAACTTGCGGTTGACGACCGTGCACAGGGCCCAGTTGCCGAGCTTGCGGATGAAGGTCATGTCGTCCGTGCCGCCGCCGTTGGCGAAGCGCGAGCCCTTGGCGAAGTCGGCGCCCGAGACCAGGGCGGAGACGTACGACACGATCTCGTGGCCGTCGGCCGAGCCGTCCGCGTCCACCATGACGATGATGTCGCCGGTGCACGCCTCGAACCCGGTGATCAGGGCATCTCCCTTGCCCTTGCCACGCTGTTCGACGACTTTCACGTCGGGCCACAACTCTCGCGCCACTTCCACGGTGTTGTCGGTGGAATTACCGTCCACCAGGACCACTTCGTGTATCCAGGCGGGAAGCGTCTTGAAGACGTAGGGGAGATTCTCCGCCTCATTCATCGCGGGAATCACCACACTCACCGGCGGTGTGATCGCCAGGTGGGAGGAGATCGGCCGGTATTCGGTGGCCATGAACGGATCTTGGCCCGAAGTCGGCTGACGTAGAACAGAACTCACGAGTCTTGTCCCTCTCGTCCGGTGGACCGCCCGCCCCATGGGCGGCCCGCATTGGTGTCCGGTTCGAAAGGGGGGTTCTCTCACCCATGGCACGGAAAAAGAATCTCCGTACCCGCAGGTGAGCTGGCAAAGCTGCCCGGTCTGCCGCGGAACGGCAGTCGGTCGCGCGGCACGACTCGGAAACGACAGTGGTCACCCGAGAAACGAAAGTGGTCATTGCGGTCACCGAGCACGGCACCCCCCTACCGCGCCCCGCCCCGGAACATCGCGGTCCTTGAGCCCTCCCCTGGAGCCGCTAGATGACGATCCGATGCGGGTGAGATGTACGACGGTATTGACGATTGAACCAGTATGGCAAGTCCAGGAACTGGTCCTCACGTTTTTATTGGTTTGGCCGTTACGAAATTTTGGCCGATCCTGCTCTTCAACCCGAACGGATTTTCCCGGTTCGCCGGGGCATCCGTTCGAGAATGCGTTCCACCGGTCGCAGGAGTACCAGCAGAAGCAGCAGAAGGCTGATCGCGGCCACGGCGACGATGCCGCCGCGCCAGGACCAGTGGTGAGTCGCGAGCATGCCCTGGGCGACCAGCATGTCCAGGGCGACGGCACCCGCCAGCGCGGTGAGCGCGCGGGCCGGCGGATCGAGCCCGCGCAGTGCCGCACCGATCGCCGCGGCCGGCGCGGCGAGCAGGAAGAACAGTGCCAGGGGCCCGCGCAGCGACGAGCCCGAGTCGGTGAGCGCCAGCAGCGCACCCGTCCCGGCGACCGCCGTCGTGGTCCCCGCGAGCAGGGGACCCAGGTCCCTCCCCGGTCCTGGCCGTGCCTGTTCGTCCGCTGTTGATGATGTCTTCAGACGTATGGTCTGCATGACCGACTTTGCCCCCCAAGGCGTCGGATGCCGGGCTTCAATGTCGCGCAGCCGAACGGAGGGCGTCAAGCAGGTCTCCGGACATGACCGTTCCCCAGAGGCACCTGATGCCTCCGGGGAACAAGTCGCCCGATTCCGGCGCGTTCTGATGATCGATTACGACACGGGCGTCAGGGGCGCGTTTCTCCCGAAGGGCCGTCAGGTCGAACTCCTGCACAGTTTTGGCATGGACACTTCCCGTCAACACGCGTAGTTGCTACGACAGTTGTGGCGGAGATCCTGCTAAAGGGAGGTTCCATGAGACGTTCCCGACTTACGGCATACGTGACTTCACTCCTCCTCGCCACCGGCCTCGCCCTCACCGGGGCGGCCGCGTCGCAAGCGCAGGCCGCGACCGGGGGCTACGTGGCACTCGGCGACTCGTACGCGTCCGGCGTCGGCGCCGGCAGCTACATCAGCTCGAGTGGCGGCTGCGACCGCAGCACCAACGCCTACCCCTACCTGTGGAACGCGGCCCACAGCCCGTCCTCGTTCTCGTTCCTCGCCTGCTCGGGCGCCACCACCGACGACGTGCTCTCCGGCCAGCTCGGCACGCTCAGCTCCTCGACCGCGCTGGTCTCCGTCACCATCGGCGGCAACGACGCGGGCTTCACCGACGTCATGACGACATGTGTGCTCAGCTCCGACAGCACCTGCCTGTCCCGCATCAGCACCGCCGAGGCGTACGTCGACTCCACACTCCCCGGCAAGCTCGACACCGTGTACGACGCGATCAGCGCCAAGGCCCCCAACGCCAAGGTCGTCGTCCTCGGCTACCCCCGCTTCTACCTGCTGGGTACGACCTGCCTCGGCCTCTCCTCGACCAAGCGCACCGCCATCAACAACGCCGCCGACTACATCGACACCGCGATCGCCAAGCGCGCGGCCGACCACGGGTTCACCTTCGGCGACGTCCGCAGCGCGTTCTCCAGCCACGAGATCTGCTCCGGCAGCTCCTGGCTGCACAGCGTCAACTGGCTGAACATCACCGAGTCGTACCACCCCACCGCGTCCGGCCAGTCCGGCGGCTACCTGCCGGTCCTGACCAGCAACGCGTCCTGAGCGCCAGGCCCTGAGCCCTAGGAACCAGAGGGCGAGGGCGACGCGGAGGCCCCGCCGGTCGGGGTCTCCGTCGTCTTGGTGCAGGTGACCGAGAACGGCACCGAGTCGGACGTCGTCTCCACCGGACTGCGCACCTCGACGGCGATCGCGTCGCTCAGCGTCCCGCTGTCGGACCAGGTCGTCACGGTCACCTGCGTCTGCCGGGTCTTCCCGCCGCCGTCCGGGAAGGACAGCGTCTTCCAGCCGTGGTCGTCGAGCTTCCCGTTCTTCAGCACCCACCGGTACTGCACGTCCTCGGGCACGTTCCCCACCGTGAACGTCGCCGTGAACGTGGGCGCCTGCGCCGTCGACGGTGGACAGGTCCCCGAGTAGTCCGTACGGGACCCGGCCACATTGACCTTCACGCTCTGCCGGGGCGCGCTGCTGCTCGCGGACGCCGACGGGGACCTGGACGCGGCGCTGCTGCTCCGGCTGGGCGCCGGGGAGCTCAGGTTGCCGGCCGACTGGCTCGCCCCGGCGTTGTCGCCGCCGCCGTCGCCGTTGTCGCGGTTGAGCAGGGCGTACGTCAGTCCGCCGAGCGCGAGGAGCACCAGCACCAGGCCGATGAGCAGCACGGTGCCGGCCCTGCGGTTGCCGTCGTCGTGGCCGGCGGCGGGCGGCCGGGTGTCGGCGGGGGTGGGCATCGGGGGTGTGGGGGAGAACGGCGGGGTCCGCTGGGCGACCAGGGTCGGGGCCTCGTACGGCGCCGGGACCGGGACGGTGGTGGCCGTGTGCGGCGTGCCCCCCGCCGCGACCAACCGCAGGTCCCGCTCGGCCTGTTCGGGGGAGATCCGTGCTGCCGGGTCCTTGCGGAGCAGCCCCTCGATGACGGGGGTGAGCGGTCCGGCCCGGTACGGCGGCGGCAACTCCTCGTCGACCACGGCCCGCAGCGTACTCAGCGGGGTGTCCTGCCGGAAGGGCGAGGCGCCTTCGACCGCCGCGTACAGCAGGACGCCCAGCGACCACAGGTCGGACTCGGGGCCGAACGCCCGCCCCAGCGCCCGCTCCGGGGCGAGGAACTCCGGTGAGCCGATCACCTCGCCGGTCATGGTCAGCGCCGAGCTGCCCTCCACGGTGGCGATCCCGAAGTCGGTGAGCACCACCCGGCCGTCGTTCGACAGCAGCACGTTGCCGGGCTTGACGTCCCGGTGCAGCACCCCGGCGGCGTGCGCGGCCCGCAGCGCGGACAGCACCTCGGCGCCGACGCCGGCCGCCCGCTGCGGGGACATCGGCCCCTCCGCCTCCAGCACGTCGGCGAGGGACACGCCAGGGATCAGCTCCATGACGATCCAGGGCCGTCCGCCCTCCATCGCCACGTCGTACACCGTCACCACGTTGCGGTTCGCGATCCGGGCCGCGGCCCAGGCCTCACGCTCCAGCCGGGCGTACATCCGCTCGACGTCCGAGCCGGGCAGCCCCGCGGGCGCCCGCACCTCCTTGACGGCGACGTCGCGGCCCAGCACCTCGTCACGGGCCCGCCACACGGCGCCCATGCCGCCCTCGCCCAGCGGGGAGAGCAGTCGGTAGCGGCCCGCGATCACTCGCTCACGGCCCGGCTCTTCGGTCACGGGTGCCCCCCACGGCAGCTCGCGCGAATGCATCACAAACGTAACTCAGAGGAGTGCGGATGCGGCCCCCTTGAGCACCAGTCCGGCGCCCAGGGCCACGACCACGAGTGCCGAGACGAGCGGAATGGTCCTGTGGACCAGCACCGCCGTCGGGTGGGTGGTCCAGCGAGGGCGTTTGTCCATCACCCGAGTCATTCCCGTACCCAGCCTGACGACGGCGAACCCGGCGGCGGTCAGTGTCAGCGCGAGACCGACCCCGTAGGCGACGACCAGAAGCAGGCCGAACCAGGCCTGGCCGAGGGCGGCGGCGCCGACGAGCACGACCACGGCGGAGGGGCTGGGGACGAGCCCGCCGGCGAAGCCGAGGAGGAGGGTGCCGCGGAGGGTGGGGGCCGTGGGGTGGGTGTGGGTGAACCCGCCGTGACTATGCGGCACGCTGGTGTGGCCGTGCTCGGGGGCCGCGCCCCCGGACCCCCCTTCGGCCTGAACGGCCTCGTCCGCAAACGCCGGACGGGCTGAAGTGTGGGGCTGAGCGCCGTGGTCGTGCCCGTGAGGGTGGTCGTGGCCATGAGCATGGTCGTGGTCATGAGGGTGGTGGTGGCCGTGGTCGTGCGCCCCCACGAGGGCCAGTTCCCGCTTCTCGGGCGAGTCGTGCTCGTGGTCGTGATGGTGGTGGTCGTGATGGTGGTGGTGGCCGTGGGCATGCGCCTGCTCGTGGGCCCTGTTCCGCCAGGCCCTGCGGGTCAGGTTGGCGCCCGCGGCCAGGACCATGAGGCCGCTCGCGATGCCAAGCCAGGCGATCACCGACGGGGTGGCCGCCGAGCCCGCCGTCACCAGGACGCCGAGGGCGACCACGCCCAGCGTGTGGGTGACCGTGACCGACGCGGCGAGCGGGAGGACGTCGCGGAGGCGGGCGCGGCCGCCGCGGGCCGCCGCGGTCGCCGCCATCAGGGTCTTGCCGTGGCCCGGTGCGAGGGCGTGCATCGCGCCGAGGCCGATCGAGATGAAGAGCGCCAGCACCGCGAAGCCGACGGTGAGGTGGTTGCGGGCGACCAGGTCGGTCAGGGCCTGGGTCCAGCGGTCGATGCCCCGGGGGAGGATCTCCGCGCCCGGGGTGTCCTGCCGTTCCCGGCCGAGGGCCGGGCCGCCCGGCCGTACGTGGACGGCGGCGGTGGTGGTGTCGGCGGGGGAGGAGAGGAGGTCCTTGGGGTAGCTGGTGAGTTCGCGGGAGACCGACGTCTTCGGCACGTCCGACTTCGTCAGCGTCATCCGGTCGCCGCGCGCCGTGATCTCCCGCCAGCCCGGCCCGGTGTCGGCGCCCGCGCTGTGGAAGGTGAGGGTGGCGGTGGCGCCCTTGGGGAGGGGCGCGGTGAAGCGGCACTCCACGCGGAGCGTGTTCAGGCCCGCCTGGCCGGGGCGGAGTTCGGCGTGGCTGGTGCGCACGGTCAGCGCGGTGGTACGGCCGTCCACGGTGAGCCTGCTGCCGTCGGCCGCGGAAGTACAGCGCTGCTCGGCCCACCTGGCGGTGCCCAGCCGCTTCAGGTCGGGCTTGGCCTGGGTCGCCGGGATCTCGGCGAGGTCCTCGACGTGGTCCACGCGGAGCTGCCCGGGGGCGGCGACGAGACCGTCGTACTTGTTGACGGTGAAGTTGCCGAGCGGGTGCGCGCTCGCGCCCGTGGCGGACAACAGGGTCGCGGTGCAGGCCAGGGTGAAGACGGCGGCGATCCGGCGGAGGTTCACTTCGTGGCCTCCAGCGCCTTGCGGGCCGCACGGGCACCCAGCGGGGAGAAGCCCGGGTTGAGCTCGAGGGCCTTGGAGAGGGCGGCCCGGCCGGCCGCCTTCGCGCCGTTGGCCAGCTCGATCACGCCGAGATGGTAGACGAAGGATGCGTTGTGGTAGCCGGTGGCGGTGGCCTGCCGGGCGTACGGCAGCGCTTCCCTCTGCTTTCCGTTGACGTACAGGGCCCAGGCCAGCGCGTCCGCCGTGTGCACGGTGTGGCGGCGGGCCCATTCGGCGCGGGCGGCCTTCAGCGCCTCGGCCCTGTTGCCGTGGTCGGCGGCGGCGAGGGCGGTGTCCAGGTCGGCGTTGACGCCGTTGGCGCGGGCCAGCGCGACCCAGGCCTCGACGAGCGCGTACTGGTCCGCGGCCCTCGCCTTGTCACCCCTGGCGTCGCGGTCCTCGTACAACTCGCCGAGTTCGACGAGCTGCTGGGGGAGCGGATAGCGGGAGACAACCAGCTCCATGCCCTTGATCGCGTCGGCCCGGTCGCCGAGTGCCGCCTGGACACGCGCCCGGCCCTCCAACGCCGGGATGTAGGTGTCGTCGGCCGTCAGAGCGCGGGCGTAGTAGCTCTCCGCGGTCTTGTAGTCGCCCTGGTTCCAGGCGAGCAGACCGAGCTGGGCGGCCACGTAGGAGATGTCGCCCTTCGACGTCGCCGTGGACAAGGCCTGCTCCAGCACCCGCTGGGCGCCCTTGACGTCACCGCGCAGTTCGCGCACGTACGCGTAACGGGTGAACACCGGCACTCCCGGCTTGCGTTGGTCGGCGAGGTCGGCCGCCGTGCCGGCCTCGTCGTAGCGGCCCAGTTCGACCAGGGCGTCGATGCGGGAGGCCAGGGCGTTCGCGCTGTACGGGTTCTGCTTCAGGGCCTGGTCCGCGTAGCCGAGTGCCTGCGCGAACTCGTGCCGGGCGGCGGCCAGCGCGGCCTCGCCGGCCAGCGCCTGGTCGTTGTCCGGGGTGATCCGGAGCGCCTGCTTGAGGGACTTCTCGGCCTGCGGATAGCGGGACGGATCGCCCTTGGTGCGGGCCTGCTCGACATAGGCGAGGCCGAGGGTGGCCCAGCCGTCGGAGTCCTTCGGCTGGGTGCGGAGATGAGCCTGGAGGGAGGCGATCGTCGAGTCGAGGTCCCCACTCGCCAGCAGCGCCGGGTCCACCGCGCTCGACGTGGCCACCGGAGCCGTCCCGCCGTCCCGCGAGGACCCGAAGGCGATCGCCCCGCCGGTCAGCGCGATCGCCATCAGCAGCGCGGAACCCGCGAGTTGGGCCCGCCGCCAGTTCCGCCCCGCGGCGGCGAACCGGCGCAGGGCGGTGACACGCTCGTCGTCCTTCGTCTCGGCGGGCTGCTTGTCGTTCGTACCCGGGGCCATGCCCTCTCCTAGTGACTGACTGTTCGCGCGGGGCGGCGCGGCCCGCGCCGTGGGGGATTGAGTGGGTGCGGGCCGCGCCAGTACATGAGGGGCGTGCATCGGACGCCCCGTAAGGGGTGCTGGGGGAGGAACTGCGCGATCAGCTGCCGCCGACCCGCAGCCACCCGACTGCCCCGGTGGGAAAGGCGATCAGTACGGCCGCCGCATCCGCCGTCGCCACCAGCCGAACCCGGTGCCGATCAGCAGCACGCCCGCCGCACCCGCGGCCGCCGACCCCGCGATCAGCGTCATGTTGTTGTCACCGGAACCGGTCAGCGCGTCGCCCAGCGCACTCTTCGTGCTGCTGCCGGCCGCCGCCTTGGCGACCTTGCCGCGCGAGCCCGCCGTCGGCTCGGCCACGTACGGGAAGTACTTCTCGAAGCTCTTGTCGTTCTTGTCGACCGCGTCGCCCAGGTCGTTCTTGGAGCCGACCAGTTCGCCCTCCATGACCTGGAGCGCCTCGTCGATCACGTCGTCGGTGAGCCGGCGCCCGTTCGGGAAGCCCTGGTTGTCACCGTCCAGCACACCGAGCCGCTTGGGCTTGGCGGTGGGCTTGATGGACGTGTTCAGGCGGAGCATCTCCGACGGCTTCGCCTGCGGCTGCAGTGTGTTGAGGCCCTTGACGCCCGTGAGGAACACGCTGACGAGGTCGTTGCGGGGCTCGGACGGCGCCTTGATGTTGTAGATCGCCTGGATCAGCTTCGGCAGTTCCGGGTTGGTGACGTTCTTCAGGAACTGCGCGTCGTCCTTGGGTTCGGACGCGTTGAACCTGTCCTTGTCCTTCTGCGGGTTGACGACCTCGTTGACCAGCGGGTTGCCGAGGCGCGAGACCTGCGAGTAGTAGCCCTGCGCGTTCCTGCGCTGGGTCGTCGCGTAGATGCCGACGGTCGGGCGCGACGCCGACTGCCGGATCAGGGAGTTCGGCACCTGCAGGGCGATCGTGTTGACGTTGTAGCCCTTGAGGGTGTCGTTGCCGACCTCGCTCAGGTTGCCGCCGTACAGCAGGTCGAAGACGCGCAGGTCGGCGAAGAACGGGTCGTCGGCCTGACCGGCGAAGGTCGCGCCGCCGCCCACCGTCTTGTAGACGGCCTGGGAGCGCAGCTTCGCGTAGTCCGGCATCGACGCCTTGCCGACGTCCGACGGAGCGGCCGGGATGCCGCTGGCGAGCCTTGTCGCGTGCTGCGGCCTGCCGTTCCTCAGCTTGATCAGGTCGAGGTTGTACGACTGCGTGACGTTCAGGTCGGGGTCGTTCAGGCTGTCGACCACGCCCGTGTTGTAGAGGAACGTCTGCTTGTTCTTGATCTTGGTCTTGAAGGTGTAACGGAAGATCAGGTCGTCCTTCGCGTCACCGTTGTTGTCGACGTGGATGTCGTACTGGGCGTCGTCGGCGAACTGGTAGAAGTTCGGGCCGCCGGCCGGCTCCTCGAAGGGGATGTAGTCCGACACGATCGTGGTGGTGTCGGGCTTGTCCGGGCTGACGAACGCGTACAGGTCGGTGTTGTCGTACTGGGGGGTGCCCGAGATGAGCGGGGCCTCCCGGTGGGAGGAGGCGGAGGCCGCCCCCGGTTCCAGCGCGGCGACGCTGGCGGCTGTGATCCCACCGGTTGCCAGTGCCCCACAGATGAGCGTGACAAGGCCCTTGCGCCCCGCGCCGCTCCTGGAGTTTAGAGGTGTCATGCCGTCCGTCCCTCGGTCCCAACTTGCTTGACGGACGGGTATACGGAGCCGGAGGGCCGTTTGGATTGGTCGGAAGAAAAAAATCTTTTCTTCCTGCTCGACACGCGTTTTTGCCTCCCGCATACGTACTTCTGCCGGAGGTGCGTCAGTTGCGAATGCCTGGAGTGGGGAGACGGGCCGGGTGCGGCCACAGAAGGGGGGACGGGGTGGAGGCGGACGAACTGCTGGTGCTCGTCGCCGGTGGCGACCAGAAGGCGTTCGAGGACCTCTACGGACTGGTGTCCGGGCCGGTGTTCGGTCTCGTGCGCCGCGTGGTCCGCGACCCCGCCCAGTCCGAGGAGGTAGCCCAGGAGGTGCTCCTCGAACTCTGGCGCTCCGCCGCCAGGTTCGACCCCGGCCGGGGCAGCGCCCTGTCCTGGATCCTCACCCTCGCCCACCGTCGTGCCGTCGACCGGGTGCGCAGCGCCCGCGCGGCCGGCGAACGCGAGCAGCGCGAGGCGCTGCGGGCCGGCGAGCCGGCCTTCGACCAGGTCGCCGAGACGGTGGAGGCCGGCCTGGAACGCGAGTGGGTGCGCCGCTGCCTTGACCGGCTCACCGCCCTGCAGCGCCAGTCCGTCACGCTCGCCTACTACGACGGCTACACGTACCGTGAGGTCGCCGAGCGGCTCAAGCTGCCGCTGGGCACGGTCAAGACGCGGATGCGCGACGGACTCACCCGGCTGCGCGACTGCCTGGGAGGTGTGGCGTGAGCCTGATCGACCGCCTGCTGCACCGCGAGGACCTGCACTCGCTGGCCGCGCCCTATGCCCTGGACGCCCTGGAGCCCGGCGAGCGGCGCCGCTTCGAGAAGCACCTGAAGGACTGCGACCGGTGCGCCGACGAGGTCCGGGAGCTGACCGAGGACGCGGTACGGCTCGCCTTCTCGGCCGCGGCCCCGCCGCCGCTCGCGATGCGTCACCGGGTGCTGGCCGCCGTCCGCGCCACCCCGCAGGAGCCGGCCCCCGGCCGGGAGCGCGTGCCCAACCTGCCGCCGCACGTCTGGGGCGCACAGCCCCCGCCGCCGCGCCGCCGTCCGCGCCCCCTCTTCGTGCCGTTCGCCACCGCCACCGCGGCCGCCGCGCTGGTCGTCGCCTCGCTGTTCGCGGTGCAGGCCGGCCGGACGCAGAACCAGCTCGACGCCGAGCGGGCCCAGTCACGTGAGATCGCCCACGTTCTGGCCGCGACCGACGCCCGCGCGACCAGCTACAAGGACGCCCAGGGACGAAGTATCGGAGCGGTGGCTTCCGTATCGGAGGGGCAGGCCGTCGTCACGCTGAGCGGATACGGCATCCCGACCAACGGGCGTGTGCACCAGCTCTGGCTCATGCGCCCCCATGTGCAACCGCGCTCCCTCGGGCTCTTCGAGGGCGACACGCCCCTGATCGCCACGGGTATGAGCAGATCGGCGACGTCACTCGCGGTGACCGTAGAGCCCGCCGGTGGCTCAGCGCAGCCCACCAGCCAGCCGGTTGTCCAACTCGCCCTGAAATCGGTTGGATTCGGAGCGTAGTCAAAGGGAAGTTCAAGAGGGGTCGTCAACACCCTTGCGGGGAAGGTGAATCCTGTGACCGCGATACACGAGTGCCCCATCGGGGCGATAGGGTTACCCTGCCCGGGCCGGGTGGACTCGTACGGGTGGGGAGTGACATGGATCAGATAACACGCAGCAGGGCGAGGGTTCCTGCGATCACCTGCGGGAGCGGTGCGACCAGTTCGCGCCTCGACCGCCATCTGTCGGTGCTGGCGGGTCCCGCCATACCGCAGCAGCAGGCGGTCGAGGCGACGTCGCTGATGCGTGAGCTGACCGCGCGTGAACCCGCGCGGCGCAGCGACCGAGGTGCGCGGGTCAGCCGTGTCTCCCTCTTCGCGCCACTGCGCCGGCTGCGCCGTTCGCTGTTCGGCGGCAACAAGCACTGACCGTCTGACCCTCAGGCCCGCGCCCAGGCCGCCACACCGTCCCGGCGCAGCGCTGCGATCTCCGCGTCCGTCATCCCCACGGCACGCAGCAGCGCCCCGGTGTGCTGGCCGAGCGCGGGCACATCCCCCATCCGCGCCTCGTCCCCGCCCGGCAGCGTGATGGGCGGCAGCAACGCGCGCAGCGGCCCGACCGGCGACCCCACTTCCCGCCACCGGTCCCGGGCCGCCAGCTGCGGATGCCCGGCCAGCTCGGGCAGGTCCCGCAGCCGCGCGCACGCGATGCCCGCGGCCTCCAGCCGTGCCACCGCCTCGTCGGCGTCGAGTGCCTTCAGAGCCGTCCCGACCAGGTCGTCGGTCCGCGCGCGGTTCGCCACCCGCGCCGCGTTCGTCGCGAACGCCGGATCCGCACCCACCTCCGGTCGCCCGATCACCTGTTCGGCAAGCCGCCGCCACTCCCGGTCGTTCTGCACCGACAGCAGCAGCCGCCCGCCGTCCGCGGTCGGATAGGCGTCGTAGGGCGCGATGACCGCATGCGCCAGGCCGGTGCGCTCGGGTGGCGTCCCGCCGTGCATGGTGTGGTGCAGCGGATGCCCCAGCCACTCGGCCAGCGCCTCCAGCATCGACACCTCCACCGGGCCGCCCCGCCCGGTGGTCCCGCGCCGCAGCAGCGCCGCGAGGACGCCGGAGAAGGCGTACATGGCCGCCGCGATATCCGCCGCCGGGATCCCCGCCTTCACGGGCTGCTCCGGCGTCCCGGTGACCGACACCAGCCCTGCCTCGCACTGCACGAGCATGTCGTACGCGCGCTTGTCGGCGTACGGCCCCCACGCCCCGTACCCGGAGATGTCCACGGCGACCAGCCGGGGATGCGCGGCGCACAGCGTGGCCGCGTCGAGCCCGAGCCGGGACGCGGCACCGTGGGCGAGGTTCTGCACGAAGACGTCCGCGTCCGCGACGAGACGCCTGACGACGTCCAGGCCGCGCGGGTCCTTCAGATCCAGCGCGATGGACTCCTTGCCCCGGTTGCACCACACGAAGTGCGAGGCGAGGCCGCCCGCGGCGGTGTCGTAGCCGCGGGCGAAGTCGCCGCCGTCGGTGCGTTCGACCTTGACGACGCGCGCGCCGAGGTCCGCGAGCTGGCGGGTGGCGAAGGGGGCGGCGACGGCCTGCTCGACGGCGACGACGGTGATGCCTTCGAGGGGCAGCGGGAGACGGTCCATGCGCTGGATCATGTCCGGTGACCGGCGGGTCTGTCAGCAGCGCCGGTACCGGCGGACGGCGAGCGGCAGGAAGACGCCGACGAGGACCACGCTCCAGGCGAGCGACCCCGCGACGGGGTGCGCCACCGGCCAGGCCGCTCCGTCGGGTACGGGAGCGTTGCCGAAGAGGTCGCGCAGGGCGGTCGTCACCGCGCTGATCGGGTTCCACTCGGCGAGCGTGCGCAGCCAGCCCGGGAGGTTGCCGGTGGGTATGTAGGCGTCGGACAGCAGCGGCAGGACGAACGTGGACGCGCCGAGCTGACCGGCCGCCTCCTCGCTGCGGGTGAGCAGGCCGAGGTAGATGCCGACGGCCGTGCAGGCGAACCGGAACAGGAGCAGCAGGCCCACCGCGCCGGCCGCCGAGGCCGCCGATCCCTCGACGCGCCAGCCCACGGCGAGCCCCACCAGGAGCAGCGGCACGGTACCCGCCGTGGTCACGACCAGGTCGGCCACCGCCTGTCCCAGCGGTACGGCGGCCCGGCTCACCGGCATGGCCCTGAAGCGGTCCGCCACCCCGCGGTGGGTGTCCTGGGCGGCCTGGAACATGCCGGTCATGACCCCGCCGGCAGCGGTCGCGACCAGCAGCCCCGGAACCAGGAAGGAGCGGTATTCGGCACCCGGCATCGCCAGTGCGCTGCCGAACACGTAGCCGAAGAACAGCAGCATGTTGACCGGCATCAGCTGGGTGAGGATCGCGAGGCCGGGGCTGTTGCGGACCCGGCGCAGCTGCCGGCCCGTCATCGCGGCGCCGTCGTGCACGAGCGCACTCATGCGGCGCTTCCCGTCAGCCGGAGGAGAACGTCGTCGAGGGTCGGTGGTCTGAGGCTCGCGTCGAGCAACGGGACACCCGCCGCGTCGAGTTCGCGCACCAGGCGGGGGAGGGTGAGGGTCGGGTCCGTGGTGACGGCGCCGACGGTGTGCCGGTCGTGGTCGAACTGCGGCTCCCGGCCGGTGAGCCGGTCGAGTACCGCGGCCGCCTTCGGCAGCGCGTCCCGGTCGGCCACCACCGCCTGCGCGTACCAGCCGATGAGCGCCTTCAGCTCGGCGGGGGATCCGGTGCGGGCCACCCGGCCCCGGTCGATCAGCGCGATGTCGTCGGCGAGTCGGTCGGCCTCCTCCAGGTACTGCGTGGTGAGCAGCACCGTCGTGCCCTCCGCCGTCAGCTCGCGCACCGCATCCCAGATGTCGTTCCGGCCGGCTGGGTCGAGGCCGGTGGTGGGCTCGTCGAGGAAGAGCACGGCCGGCCGGCGGACCAGGCTCGCGGCGAGGTCGAGGCGGCGGCGCATACCGCCGGAATAGGTGGCCGCCTTGCGGTCGGCGGCCTCGGCGAGGCCGAAGCGGGCAAGGAGCTCGGCCGCCCGGTCGTCCGCCCTGCGCACCCGGAGCAGCCGGGCGAACAGGCGCAGGTTCTCGCGGCCGGTGAGATCGCCGTCGACCGAGGCGTACTGGCCGGTGACGCCGATGCTGCGGCGCACGGCTGCCGGCTCCCGGACCACGTCGTGCCCCGCGATGCGGGCGGAGCCCGCGTCGGGCCGGAGGAGGGTGGCCAGCAGCCGTACGACCGTCGTCTTGCCCGCCCCGTTCGGCCCGAGCAGTCCGCAGACCGTGCCCTGCCGGACGGCCAGATCGAGACCGCGCAGCGCGGACACCGCGCCGAAGCGCTTCTCCAGACCTTCACTAAGTACAGCGTACGTAGTAGTCATGGGAGGACCATAGCGCACTACGTACGGTGTACGTAACTAGCATGGTGGGCGAGGTGATGATCGATGACAGTCCGAGGGTCCGAACCCGAGGTGATCTGGGCCCGCCCGGAGCGCGCCGGGCGAGGGCCGAAACCGGCGTTCACCCGCGCCGACATCGCCGCCGTCGCGGTGCGTATCGCCGACGCGGAGGGGCTGGACGCCGTGTCGATGCGGCATGTGGCGGCCGGGGTGGGGTGCGGGACCATGTCCCTGTACAACTACGTCCCCCGCAAGGAGGACCTGTACGAGCTGATGGTTGACGCGATCAGCTCGGAACACGAGGTGTGGGAGCCGACGGGGGACTGGCGGGCCGACATGATGCGGGTCGCCGAACAGACGCGGGAGCTGATGCACCGGCACCCGTGGCTGCCGCGTCTGATGTCACCGGTCTACGGGTTCAGCCCCCATGCTCTGCGGTATCTGGAGCACTGCCTGGCCTGCCTGGATCCGCTGGACGTGTCGTACGGCACCAAGTTCGAGCTGATCGCCATGGTGAACGGCGTGGTCACGACCTATGTGCGGAACGAGATCGACACGGCCGAACGGGTGCGGAACCTGCCGTGGTCCGAGGAGCGGGAGAACGCGGCGCGCATCGCCTATCTCGGAGGGCAGATCGCCTCGGGGGCGTATCCGAGGATGGCGGCGGCGTTCGCGGAGGATGCGGGGCCGATTGATCTGGAGGGGGTTTTCCGGCGGGCGTTGGAGAGGGTTCTGGACGGGTTCGCGCCGTCGTAGGGTGCGGGGCGGTGAGGCCCGTCGCGCAGTTCTTCGCGCCCCTGAAGGCAGGGTTGGTCAGAGCAGCGTCAGTTGGCCCGCTGGGCCTTCTTCGGTGTGTTCCAGGACGGATGCCGGTTTGCGGGACGCCTTCGGGGGTGGCAGTACGCCCGCCGTCGTCAGGTCGGCCGCTGTGATCGGTGACCTGAGCTCCAGCTCGGCCTGCTGTGCGCGCACGTCCGCCAGCAAGGTCAGGACCGTGATCAGTTCCAGGAGTTCCGATGTCCATGACTGAGGCCAGACCGGCGGGGTGATCGCCGCCAGGGTGCCCGGTTCCGCCGTCTGAGTCGTCCGTGCCGCGAACCACGCCTCCAGGACCCGCGCCTCGCCCGTCCTGAAGTCCCACGCCTCCGAGGGCACCGGGGAGACACGGCCCTCGTCGAGGTGGAGGGTCTCCTCCTCCGTGTCGTAGTGGAGCGTGCGCGGGCGGGCCGGCAGCGGGGCCCGGACGTACGGGCGGCGGCCGCCCGGGAGTCTGGGGCGGTCGCCGTCGCGGCGCAGCAGCCACAGCGCCCGGTGGCCGAGCTCCACGCCCTGCGCCCAGAGGCCGGGGTCGCCGGTGAGGGGGACGGTGCGGTCCGGGCGGATCACGGTCAGGGTCCAGGCGAGGACGTCCGGCGGGGTGACTCCTCGGCCCAGCCGGTCGGCCAGGTACGCCGGCAGCCCCGGCGCCAGGTTCGGCTCCGCGCCGCCCGGCCGGCGGTACAGCGGGCGGATGCGGCCCGCGCGCAGGGCGGGGAGGAAGGAGGTGGCCAGCAGGGGCATGCCCTCCGGCGACTCCACCGCGAAGACCTGGTGGTCGTCCGCCACCCGCCACAACTCCGGGCGGGCCGCGTCGATCAGGCGGTGGTCCGGGATCAGCCACTGTTCGTCGAACGGGGCGGCCAGGACGCGGACCGGGTCCGGGCACGGGTCCGACACGTCGGCGAGCGGTCCGGTGCCGCTGGGCCGGCCCGGGAGCTGGGCGACCGCGGAGTGGACAGTGCGGGCGCGCGTCGGCTCGAACAGGGTTTCGCGATCGGGGCCCTCGGCCTTGAGGAGCGCGTCCCAGCGCGCCTTCAGGGTCGCCGGATCGGGGGCCGTCGGCCACCCCCGGCCGAGCCGCAGTGGTGCGACGGACCACGGCATGAGGTCCGCCAGCAGCGGAGCGTCGTCGTGCGTCACGCCCGGCATCGTACGACGACTTCAGGTGGCGTCGAGCGTGACCGTGAAGGAGAACCGGTCGCCGCGGTAGTGGATGACCGCGAGGTCCAGGACCCGGCCGGCGGTGTCGTAGGTGACGCCCGTGTAGTGCAGGATCGGGCTGAGCAGCGGGACCTGGAGCAGCCGGGCGGTCTCCGGGTCGGCCAGCCGGGCCGCCACCGTGTCCGTGATGCGGCTGATGTCCGCGCCGACGACGTCCCTGAGCACCTTGGTCATCGGTTGCCGGGCCAGGTCCTCCGGGTCGATGCGCGCAGCCAGTTCGGGGCGGACGTGGTTGCGGGCGTGGTTGGTGGGCTCGCCGGTCTGCTCGTCGCTGCGGAGGCGGTGGTAGGCCGTCACCTCGGCGAGGTCCGGGAAGTACTCGGTGAGTTCGCCGGTGACGGGCACCGTGCCGTGGTCCAGCAGCTCCGCAGTCATCCCCGACTGCTGGGCCACGATCGCGTCCACCGAGCCGAGCAGCCGTACCGGGGTGCCGCGCCGGGCGTCCGGCTCGATGAAGGTGCCCCGGCGGCGGTGCCGGCTGATCAGACCCTCGTCCTCCAGCTCCTTCAGCGCCTGCCGCATGGTCAGCACGCTCACGCCGTAGTGCTCCGCGAGCTGCTCCTCGGTGGGCAGCCGGAGCGGGTCCCGGGGCGAGCGGCCGAGTATCGAGGCACGCAGCGACTGCGACACCTGGTACCAGAGCGGCAGCTTGCGGTTGAGGACGATCGAGTCCGGGGCGAAGGAGGTCACGGGCCATCCGTACCGGTGGGGGATCTTCAGTGCAAGGGGCGGAAGTGCCGTTCCAGGCCCCGCCACACGTCGTCGTAGCGCTGCTGGAGGTGTTCGGCGCTCGCCGCCTGCGGGGTGAGCGTCACCGGCCAGCGGGTCTCGAACATGAACGCCAGTCCGTCGTCCACCTTCTGGGGCCTCAGCTCGGCCGCGCTCGCCCGGTCGAACGTCTCCCGGTCCGGGCCGTGTGCCGACATCATGTTGTGCAGCGACCCGCCGCCCGGCACGAACCCTTCCGCCTTGGCGTCGTACGCGCCCTCGATCAGCCCCATGTACTCGCTCATCACGTTCCGGTGGAAGTACGGCGGCCGGAAGGTGTCCTCGCCCACCAGCCAGCGCGGCGCGAAGACCACGAAGTCGACACCCGCAAGACCCGGGGTGTCGGACGGCGACGTCAGCACCGTGAAGATCGACGGGTCGGGGTGGTCGTAGGAGATGCTGCCGATCACATTGAAACGGCGCAGATCGTAGGCGTACGGCACATGCGTGCCGTGCCAGGCGACCACGTCCAGTGGGGAGTGGTCATAGGTGGCGGTCCACAGGTTGCCGCAGAACTTGTTGACCACCTCCACCGGGCCCTCGACGTCCTCGTAGGCGGCGACGGGGGCCCGGAAATCCCGGGCGTTGGCGAGGCCGTTGGCGCCGATCGGGCCGAGGTCGGGGAGGCGGAACGGCGAGCCGTAGTTCTCGCACACATAACCCCGGGCCGTGGCATCCAGCAGCTCCACACGGAAGCGGACCCCGCGGGGGATCAGCGCCACATGTCCCGGCTCCACATGCAGCAGCCCGAACTCCGTGTGCAGCAGCAGGCCGCCGCGCTCCGGGACGATCAGCAGCTCGCCGTCCGCGTCGGAGAAGATCCGCCCCATGGAGGCGTCGGCGTGGTACAGGTGCACGGCCATGCCGGTGCGCTGGGTCGCGTCGCCGTTGCCGCCCAGGGTCCACAGGCCGGCGAGGAAGTCCGTGCCGGGCGCGGGCTGCGGGAGGGGGTTCCAGCGCAGCCGGTTCGGGTCCGGGGCGATGTCCGTGAAGGGAGCGGTGCGCAGCCCGCCGTTGCCGGCGGCCCGGGTGAACGCCGGGTGGGCGGCCGAGGGGCGGATCCGGTACAGCCAGGAGCGGCGGTTGTGGGCCCGCGGCTCGGTGAAGGCCGTACCGCTGAGCTGTTCCGCGTACAGGCCGAGAGGCGCGCGCTGCGGGGAGTTGCGGCCCTCGGGCAGGGCACCCGGCACCGCCTCCGAGGAGTGCTCGTTGCCGAACCCGGAGAGGTACGCCAGCCCTTCGGCGGTCTTCCGCGCTTCCCCGCGCTCTCGCTCGAACGCGCTCGCGCGGGAGGTGCCCCCATCGCCCATGATCGCTCCCTGAACCTGCGTGCCATCGATTCCTATGCATCACCGTAGGATTGCGCGGGGGCGGGTGCAAGAGGGCCGGGATCATCCCGGCGCTGTGGGGCGAGAACCCGACTTCAGGGGGATCCGGTCCGCGGCGCGCTGTTCTACGCTCCCGAGCATGTCGTGGACGCGTGGACTGCCGGGCGCGCTCGCGGTCTGCGTGCTGCTGCTGGTCGCCGCGGCGGGGTGCGGGACCGGGAGCGCCCAACGGCAGCCCGGGGCGGAGTCCCCTGCCCCGGTGGGCAAGATCCTCGGCGAAACGGACGAGAGCGGACGCCACTACCGCGAGCTGGACAAGAAGCACGCGCCCGAGGTGGGCACGGTGGTCACCCCGGACGCGTCCGGCGGCTGGGACGTACGGCTCGACGTGCACCGCTTCCGGTTCTCCCGGGCGGGCGCCGCGGCGAAGGCGGTCGCCGGCCGCGGGCTCGCCTACCTCTTCGTGGACGGCGGCCTGGTGACCCGGCTGCGCACCCCCGCCTACCACCTGCCCGCCGGACTCGTCCCGCACGGTACCCATCACATCACCGCCCGCCTCTACGCGGACGACGGCACGGTCTGGGCCGTGCACGGCAAACCGGTGGAGAGCACGGCGGACGTCACGGCGTCGGGCGCGGAGACGGCGTCGCCGTCGGCGTCGGGGGCCGTGCCCGCCGCCCCTTCCGCCACCGGTACGGGCACCGCCACCGGCACGAGCAGTACGGACGCCGGATGAGTGCATGGGCCATCCGTCCACGTACTGGGGGGCGAGGTTCACCTGATCCCGGCGGAAAGGCATCATGAAGCCCGTGCCACCAGCGACACCGCTTCGCAAAGCGCCCGTGCAGCGCCGCAGTGCCGAACGACTGACCCGGATCCTCGACGCCTGTGCCGACCTTCTCGACGAGGTCGGCTACGAGGAACTGAGCACCCGGGCCGTCGCGGTGCGCGCCGGAGTGCCCATCGGCTCGGTCTACCGCTTCTTCGGCAACAAGCGGCAGATGGCCGACGCCCTCGCCCAGCGCAACCTGGAGCGCTACTCCGAGCGCGTCACCGAGCGGCTGAAGGACGGCCCGAAGGGGGACTGGCGGGCGGCGATGGACGCGGTGCTCGACGAGTACCTGGCCATGAAGCGCACCGCCCCCGGCTTCTCCCTCGTCGACTTCGGCAACCAGATCCCGGTCGGCGCCCGCGACGCGGAACCGAACCACCGCGTGGCCGACCGGCTGACCGACCTGCTTGCGGCGTACATCGGCCGCGCCCCCGACGAGCCGCTGCGCCGCACCTTCCTGGTCGCGGTCGAGGCGGCCGACACCCTGGTCCACCTGTCCTTCCGGATGGCCCCGGGGGGCGACGAGTCGATCATCACCGAGACGCGGGAGCTGCTGCGGTCGTATCTGGCCCGGGTGCTGGACTGACGCGTCCCGGAAAACGCCCCGACTGGAGCGCCCCTGCCCGACTGGAGCGCCCCTGAAAGAGGCGCGGGGAAGCGCGCGCTCGGCCCCGCCGCCCGAACTTCTGCGACAACAGGACTCCCCTCCCCACATACCGACCGGTATGCTCACCGCGCAAGGCACCGCCGCCCCCGGGAGGAACCATGCCCCGCACCGCCCTCCGCATCTGCCCCCTGTGCGAGGCCACCTGCGGCCTGACCCTCACCATCGAGGGCACCCGCGTCACCGGCGCCCGCGGTGACCGCGACGACGTCTTCAGCAACGGGTTCATCTGCCCGAAGGGCGCCTCCTTCGGCGCCGTCGACGCCGACCCCGACCGGCTGCGCACCCCCCTCGTCCGCAGGGACGGCGAACTGCGCGAGGCCACCTGGACGGAGGCCTTCGACGCGGTCGCCGCCGGGGTCCGGGGCGTCGTCGAGCGGTACGGCCCGGACTCCGTCGGGATCGTCCTCGGCAACCCCAACGTCCACACCGTGGCCGGCGGCCTCTATCCGCAGGTCCTCGTCGGCGCCCTCGGCACCCGCAGCGTCTTCACCGCGTCCACGGTCGACCAGATGCCCAAGCACGTCTCCAGCGGCCTGCTCTTCGGCGACGCCAACGCCATACCGGTGCCCGACCTGGACCACACCGACCACCTTCTCCTCATCGGCGCCAACCCCCTGGAGTCCAACGGGAGTCTGTGCACCGCCCCCGACTTCCCCGGCAAGCTCAAGGCGCTCAGGGCCCGCGGCGGCACCCTCACCGTCATCGACCCGCGCCGCACCCGCACCGCCAAGCTCGCCGACCGGCACATCGCCGTCCGGCCCGGCGCCGACGCCCTGTTGCTCGCCGCGATGGCCCAAGTCCTCTTCGAGGAGGGCCTGGTGGACCTCGGCCACCTCGCCCCGCACCTCGACGGACTCGACGGACTCCGCGCCGAAATCAGCGACTTCACCCCGGACGCCGTCGCCCGCGCCACGGACGTCGACGCCGCCACGATCCGCGTCCTCGCCCGCGAACTCGCCGCCGCCCCCACCGCCGCCGTATACGGCCGGATCGGCAGCTGCACCGTCCCGCACGGCACCCTCGCCAGCTGGCTCGTCGACGTCCTCAACGTCCTCACCAGCAACCTCGACCGGCCCGGCGGCGCGCTCTTCCCGCAGGCCGCCACCGACCGGACCCCACGGCCCGCCGGACCCGGCCGGGGCTTCGCGCTCGGCCGCTGGCACTCCCGGGTCAGCCAACACCCGGAGGCCAAGGGCGAATTGCCGCTCTCCGCGCTCGCCGAGGAGATCGACACCGCGACGGCCGAGGGCGAGCCGATCCGGGCGCTGATCGCCATCGCCACCAACCCGGTGCTCTCCGCCCCGGACGGCGACCGCCTCGACAAGGCCCTGGACTCCCTCGACTTCATGGTCAGCGTCGACCCCTACCTCAACGAGACCGCTCGCCACGCCGACGTCGTCCTGCCCCCGCCGCCGCCTTCCCAGAGCCCGCACCACGACTTCGCCTTCAACACCCTCGCCGTGCGCAACCAGGTCCGCTACTCCCGCCCCGCCGTCCCGCTGGAGCCCGGCCGGATGGCCGAGACCGAGATCCTGGCCCGCCTGATCCTCGCGGCCGGCGGCATGCACGGCACCGAACCCCACGCCGTGGACGACATGGTCATCGGCCAGACCCTGGGGAAGGCGGTCAGGGAGCCCCACTCGCCCGTGCACGGCCGTGACCCGCAGGAACTCGCCGCGCTGCTCACCGGGGACACCGGGCCCGAACGCCGGCTCGACCTGATGCTGCGCCTCGGCCCCTACGGCGACGGCTTCGGCGTCCGCCCCGACGGCCTCACCCTGGAGCAGCTGCTCGCCCACCCGCACGGCATCGACCTCGGCCCTCTCACGTCCCGCCTCCCGCAGCCGCTCAAGACCCGCAGCGGCAAGGTCGAACTGCTGCCCCGGCCGATCGCTGACGACCTGCCCCGGCTGCGCGCGGCCCTGGACACCAGCCCCGCGGCGCTCGTCCTCGTCGGCCGCCGGCACCTGCGCTCCAACAACAGCTGGATGCACAACGTGCCCGCCCTGACCGGTGGCACCAACCGCTGCACCCTGCACATCCACCCCGAGGACGCCGCACGGCTCGGCGTGCGCGACGGCGCCGACGTCCGCGTCAAGGGCGCGGGCGGCGAGGTGATCACCCCCGCCGAGGTCACCGACGGCATCCGCCCCGGAGTCGTCAGCCTCCCGCACGGCTGGGGTCACGACCGTCCCGGCACCCGCCTCAGCCACGCCGCCACCGCACCCGGCGTCAACGTCAACCAGCTCCTCGACGGCAGCCTGCTCGACCCGCTGTCCGGCAACGCCGTCCTCAACGGCTTCCCCGTCGAGGTGACCGCCGAGCTGACCGCCGAAGTGAGCGCCGAAGTGTCCGCCGAGGTGACCGCAACCCCGTGACCTGGACTTTCGCGCTTATTGCTCGCGCGTCAACGTCTTGTTAACGACGTCTGACGCGACCTAACGTCGTCCGCACCGCCGGCCCTGGTGGGAGTTCAAGGGCGAACGTTAGGTGATCCACCCATGCTGACCATCCTCGGCTTCGCCATGATCGCGACCTTCCTGATCCTGATCATGCTGAAGAAGATGTCGCCGATCGCGGCGCTCGTGCTGATCCCCGCGCTGTTCTGCGTGGCCGTCGGCAAGGGCGCCCACCTCGGCGACTACGTCATCGACGGGGTCACCAGCCTCGCGCCCACCGCGGCGATGCTCATGTTCGCCATCGTCTACTTCGGCGTGATGATCGACGTCGGCCTCTTCGACCCGGTCGTCAGGGGAATCCTGAGGTTCTGCAAGGCCGACCCACTGCGGATCGTCGTCGGCACCGCCGTACTCGCCGCCATCGTCTCGCTCGACGGCGACGGCTCCACCACCTTCATGATCACCGTCTCGGCGATGTACCCGCTGTACAAGCGCCTGAAGATGAGCATGGTCGTGATGACCGGCGTCGCGGCGATGGCCAACGGCGTGATGAACACCCTGCCCTGGGGCGGCCCCACCGCTCGCGCCGCCACCGCCCTCAAGCTGGACGCGAGCGACATCTTCGTGCCGATGATCCCGGCGCTGGCCACGGGCCTGCTGTTCGTCTTCGCCCTCGCCTACGTCCTCGGCCGCCGCGAGCGCAAACGGCTCGGCGTGCTGACGCTGGACGAGGTGCTGGTGGAGGAGCCGGAGACGGTCCTCGTGGGCGCGGGCAAGGCTCCTGCCGGTAGCGGCGGTCAGGGCCCGGGCACGGGCGCCGACCTCGCCGACGGGCCCGAGGACGACGGCTTCCAGGGCCTCGACCCGCACCGCGAGACCCTGCGGCCCGGGCGGTACTGGTTCAACGCGCTGCTCACGGTCGCCCTGCTCACCGCCATGATCATGGAGTGGCTGCCGATCCCGGTGCTGTTCCTGCTCGGCGCGGCCCTGGCCCTGACCGTCAACTACCCCCAGATGCCCGCCCAGAGGGCCCGGATCGCCGCGCACGCCGAGAACGTCCTCAACGTCTCCGGCATGGTCTTCGCCGCCGCCGTCTTCACCGGCGTCCTCCAGGGCACCGGCATGGTCGACCACATGGCCGCCTGGCTCGTCGGCAACATCCCCGACGGCATGGGCCCGCACATGGCCCTCGTCACCGGCGCGCTGAGCATCCCGCTCACGTACTTCATGTCGAACGACGGCTTCTACTTCGGCATCCTCCCGGTGCTCGCCGAGGCCGGCCAGGCGCACGGCGTCTCCGCGGTGGAGATCGCCCGCGCCTCGATCGTCGGCCAGCCGCTGCACATGTCCAGCCCGCTGGTGCCCGCCGTCTACGTCCTGGTCGGCATGGCCAAGGTCGAGTTCGGCGACCACACGCGGTTCGTCGTGAAGTGGGCCGCGCTGACGTCGGTGGTGGTGCTGGGGGCGGGGATCCTGTTCGGGACCATGTGACAGGGCACTCGCCGGGTGCAGTGGCATGTCACACGGCACTGCACCACCGGGGGGAGTATGTGACATACCACTGGGAGGTCTCACCATGGCGCCCGGCAGCAACCGCCGCTGGCTGCTCCGTCTCGTCGTCGCCTTCGGCTTCGCGCAGGCCGCCGTCTCGATGGCCCGCCCCGCCGTCTCCTACCGGGCGCTTGCCCTCGGCGCCGACGAACGGGCCGTCGGCGTCCTCGCGGGTGTGTACGCCCTGCTCCCGCTCTTCGCCGCCGTACCGCTGGGGCGCCGCACCGACCACGGCCGTTGCGCACCCCTGCTGCCCGTCGGCGTCGTACTGATATCGGGCGGCTGCGCGCTCAGCGGAGTGGCCGGCTCCCTCTGGGCGATGGCCCTGTGGAGCGGGGTGATGGGCCTCGGCCACCTCTGCTTCGTGATCGGCGCGCAGTCGCTGGTGGCCCGTCAGTCGGCGGCGCACGAACAGGACCGGAACTTCGGCCACTTCACCATCGGCGCGTCGCTGGGCCAGCTGGTCGGGCCGATCGCCGCGGGCGCGGTCATCGGCGGCCCGGACATGGCGGGCACGAGCGCGCTCGCGCTGCTGGTGGCGGGTGCGGGGGCGGCGGCCGCGTTCACGTCGTTGTGGCGCATCGAGGACCGTACGGCGGTCACGTCCCGGGCGGCGGAGGGGAACCGGGTGCCGGTGGGCCGCATCCTGGGCGCCCGGGGGGTGCCCGCAGGCATGCTGATCAGCCTCTCGGTGCTGTCCGCGACCGACATCCTGACCGCCTACCTTCCCGTGGTCGGCGAGCACCGGGACGTCTCCCCGGCCGTCATCGGTGTGCTGCTCAGCGTGCGGGCGGGGGCGACGATCGCCTGCCGCCTCGTTCTCACGCCCCTGCTGCGGCTGCTCGGACGGCCGGTGCTGCTGACGGTGACCTGCTTCCTGGCGGCGGTGCTGTGCGCGGGGATCGCGGTGCCGGTGCCGGTGTGGGCGCTGGCCCTGATGCTCGCCGTGCTCGGTTTCTGCCTGGGGGTCGGGCAGCCGCTGTCGATGACGACGGTCGTCCAGGCCGCGCCCGGGGGCGCCCGCTCCACGGCGCTCGCCCTGCGGCTGACCGGCAACCGGCTGGGCCAGGTGGCCGCGCCCGCCGGGGCGGGGCTGCTGGCGGGAGTCGCCGGGGTGGCCGCGCCGTTCGTGATGCTGGGCGTGTTGTTGCTGGTGTCGGCGGGGGTGGCGGTGCGTTCGCCGGGTGCGGCGGGCGGGGCCGAGGGGGCCGGTCGGGTGCCGTCGGCGCGGCGAAAGGGTTCGGCATTGCGCCGCACGAGCGATATCTGACGGCGCGTCGGACGTGGATGCCGCGTGTCGTGGAGTGCATGAGTGACAGTCCAGACGAAAGGCCGATTTGTATGAAAATCATCTAACTCGGAGGAGCTTGCATGCCAACGCTCACACTTCCACGCACCGTCGGCTCCCGCGCGGGCGCCACCGTCCTCCTCTCCGCCCTCGCCGCGGCGGGTGCGTCGTGGGTGGCGGCGCCGAACGCGGTGGCCCAGGGGGAGAACGGCGACATCAGGCTCCACCGTGTGGGCGTGCCCTTCGGCGTCTCGAAGGACGACCCGGTGGTCTGCAAGTTCTACCTGGACGCCGTCAACTTCGACATCCTCGCCCAGATCGGCTACACCATCACGCCGCAGCCGCCCCTGCCCACCGCCGCCACCGTCGCCGGCTCCATCCAGCTCGCCGGGGGTGCCGGTCACACCGACCCGCTGGGGCTGGCGGACGGGCAGTACAGGCTCGCGTGGATCGTGGACGGTGCCCGGAAGGAGAAGGTCTTCCGGGTCAACTGCCACGACGGCAGGCAGGACGGTCCGCAGGACCAGAACGGGCAGAACGGCCCGGGTCCCAACGGCCCCAACGACCAGGGCGGTGGGAACGGTCCCAACGACCAGGGCGGCCAGGACGGTCCGAACGGGCAGATCCAGGACAACCAGCGAAACGACTCGTCCTGGGGGCAGGGCGGCGGTGACCACAACGGCCCGCAGGGCGGTGTGCACGCGGGCGGCGGCGGCATCGCCGACACGGCGGCCGCGTTCTCGCCCGTGGCCGCGGCCACGGCCGTCACCCTGGTCGCGGCCAGCGGTGTGGTGTACGTCCGGCTGATCCGCCGCCGGCCCCATGGCGCCGCGTAGGCGCAGACGCAGGCCCTGGTACCGGACCCGCGCCTACCGCCTCGCCAGGACGGCCCTGCTGGCGGTCCTCCTGGTGACAGTGGTCCGGTGGTGGGGGCACGACGGGTCGGCCGCGCCGGACGGGTCGGACGCCCTTGCGGCGGCCGGCCCAGGTGCGGCGGGCCCCCCGCCCCGCCCGCTGCCCCGGTCCCGGCCGACGTCGATGCGCATCCCGTTCCTGGGTGTCGACGCGCCGGTCATCGGGGTCCGGCTCGACCGGGGCCGGCAGCTGGAGACGCCGCCGGTCGACGACCCGAAGCTGATCGGCTGGTTCCAGGGCGGCGCCACGCCGGGCGAGTCGGGCCTCGCGATCGCCGTCGGCCACCGCGACACCAGGACGGGACCGGCCGTCTTCGCGGCGCTCGCCCAGATCAAGCCCGGCAAGCGGATCGAGGCCGGGCGCGCGGACGGCCGTACCGCCGTGTACACCGTGGACCGGGTGAAGGTCTACGACAAGGCCGGCTTCCCCGACAAGGAGGTGTACGGCCCGACCCGGCGCCCCGAACTCCGCGTGATCACCTGCGGTGGCCTCTTCAGCCGGCGGACCGGCTACACCAGCAACGTGGTGGTCTTCGCCCACCTGACCGCGACGAAGTGACCGGCGGGGCGCCGCGGTTCGACCTGGACGGGTGAACTCCGGCCGCAAGCGCGGACCTGGGAGGGGTGATCCCTCTAGGAAGGGGGCATGCGCACTCAACACCTCCGGAACCGGTCGGCTCTCGCGGTGGCCGGGATCCTGCTCGCCGGCGCTCCGGCCGCGTACACCGCCCTGGCCGCCGGCCACCCCTCCGCCGTACCGGAGCGTGGCAAGCCGTACATCGAGACCCGGCTGCTCTTCGGCACCGCCCGCCCGGACGGCGGACCCGCCGTCACCGACCGGCAGTTCACGGCCTTCGTCGACAGGGAGGTCACCCCGGACTTCCCGGACGGCCTCACCGTGCAGAGCGGGCGCGGGCAGTGGCGGGACGCGCACGGGACGATCGAGAAGGAGCGGTCGTACGTGCTGGTCCTGCTGTATCCGGAGGCGGCGGGGAGGAACAGCGACCGGAAGATCGAGGAGATCCGGCGGGCCTACGAGAAGACCTTCGCGCAGGAGAGCGTGGGCAGGGTGGACGAACACGCCCGGGCCGACTTCTGATGGTCCCGAAGCGGGTCCCGGGCACGTCTGGCGCGCTAAAACTATCGCCGCTAGTTTGTGACTCGGACGACGCAGCCCCGCCGGGAGGAAACAGCATGAAGGCACACGACGGCCTGTACATCGACGGCGCCTGGCGCGCCGCCGAGAGCCGGGAGGCGATCGAGGTCGTGAACCCGGTCGACGAGCAGGTCGTCGGCCGGGTCCCGGCGGGCGGCGCGCTGGACGTCGACACCGCCGTACGCGCCGCGCGTGCCGCCCTCCCGGTCTGGGCCGCGACCCCGCCCGCCGAGCGGGCCGCCCGGCTCGGCGCGCTGCGCGACGCACTCGCGGCCCGGAAGGACGAGATCGCCGAGACGGTCACCGCCGAGCTGGGCGCACCGCTCACGTTCTCCCGGACGGTGCACGCGGGCGTGCCGATCGCGGTCGCCGGCTCGTACGCCGAACTGGCGGCCACCCACCCCTTCGAGGAGAAGGTCGGCAACTCCGTCGTCTACCAGGAGCCGGTGGGCGTGGTCGGCGCGATCACGCCCTGGAACTACCCGCTGCACCAGATCGTCGCCAAGGTCGCCCCGGCGCTCGCCGCGGGCTGTTCCGTCGTGCTGAAGCCCGCCGAGAACACCCCGCTCACCGCCCAGCTGTTCGCGGAGGCGGTGCACGAAGCGGGCTTCCCGGCAGGCGTCTTCAACCTGGTCACCGGCCTCGGCCCGGTCGCCGGGCAGGCCCTCGCCGAGCACCCGGGCGTCGACCTGGTCTCCTTCACGGGCTCCACGGCGGTCGGCAGGCGGATCGGGGCGGTGGCCGGGGGCGCCGTGAAGAAGGTCGCTCTCGAACTGGGCGGCAAGTCCGCGAACGTCATCCTCCCGAGCGCCGACCTCGCCAGGGCCGTCAACGTCGGCGTGGCCAACGTGATGTCCAACTCCGGGCAGACGTGCAGCGCCTGGACCCGGATGCTGCTGCACACCGACCGGTACGAGGAGGCGGTGGAGCTGGCGGCCGCGGCGGCCGCCAAGTACGGCGACCGGATCGGACCGGTCGTCAGCGCCAGGCAGCAGGCCCGGGTGCGGGGTTACATCGAGAAGGGCGTCGCGGAGGGCGCCCGGCTGGTCGCCGGCGGTCCCGAATCCCCGCACGAACGGGGCTACTTCGTCAGCCCGACCGTCTTCGCCGACGTCACCCCCGAGATGACGATCGCGAAGGAGGAGATCTTCGGCCCGGTCCTGTCGATCCTGCGCTACACCGACGAGGACGACGCCCTGCGCATCGCCAACGGCACGGTCTACGGGCTCGCGGGCGCGGTGTGGGCCGGGGACGAGGCGGAGGCGGTGGCCTTCGCCCGGCGCATGGACACCGGTCAGGTCGACATCAACGGGGGACGCTTCAACCCCCTTGCCCCGTTCGGCGGTTACAAGCAGTCGGGCGTCGGCCGGGAGCTGGGCGCGCACGGTCTCGCCGAGTACCTCCAGACCAAGTCCCTGCAGTTCTGAGGAGGCCGCTGCGATGACATTCACGGTCCGAGCCGCCGTACTGCCCGCCGTGGGCGCCCCGCTGTCGGTCACCGCGATCGAGCTCCCGGACCCCGGCCCCGGCCAGGTCCGGGTCCGGCTCGCCGCCGCCGGTGTCTGCCACTCCGACCTCTCCCTGACCGACGGCACCATGCGGGTGCCGGTCCCGGCGGTCCTCGGCCACGAGGGCGCGGGCACGGTGGTGGCCGTCGGCGAGGGCGTCACCCGTCTCGCACCCGGCGACCCGGTGGTCCTCAACTGGGCGCCCTCCTGCGGCAGCTGCCACGCCTGCGCGCTGGGCGAGGTCTGGCTCTGCGCCAACGCGCTGAACGGCTCCGGTGACGTCCACGCCCGTACGGCGGACGGCACCGACCTGCACCCCGGCCTGAACGTGGCGGCCTTCGCCGAGGAGACCGTGGTCGCCGAGTCCTGCGCCCTCCCGCTGCCCGCCGGCGTCCCGCTCACCGACGCGGCCCTGCTCGGCTGCGCGGTGCTCACCGGTTACGGCGCCGTCCACCACTCGGCACGCGTCCGAGAGGGCGAGACGGTGGCGGTGTTCGGCGCGGGCGGCGTGGGCCTGGCCACCGTCCAGGCGGCCCGGATCGCGGGCGCCTCCCGGATCATCGCGGTGGACGTCTCGCCGGAGAAGGAGGAACTGGCACGGGCCGCGGGCGCCACCGACTACGTCGTCGCCTCCGACACCACGCCCCGCGCGATCCGCGCCCTCACCGGCAAGCAGGGAGTCGACGTCGCCGTGGAGTGCGTCGGCCGCGCGGTCAGCATCCGCGCGGCCTGGGAGTCCACCCGCCGGGGCGGCCGTACGACGGTGGTCGGCATCGGCGCCAAGACCGAACAGGTGACCTTCAACGCCCTGGAGCTCTTCCACTGGGGCCGCACCCTCTCCGGCTGCGTCTACGGCAACTCGGACCCGGCCCGCGACCTGCCGCTGCTCGCCGAACACGTCCGGGCGGGCCGCCTGGACCTGTCCGCGCTGGTGACGGAGCGGATCGCGCTGGAGGACATCCCGGTCGCCTTCGAGAACATGCTGGCGGGCAAGGGCGGCCGGGCGCTGGTGGTGTTCTGAGCGGTCGCGCTGCGGGCGGGTGCCGTCACGCGGGCTTCCGGGTCTCCTCGGGCCGGGTCTCCCGCGCGGCGGCCACGACCCGGGAGGTCCGCGCCCGCGACCGGGACACCGCGACACCGGCCAGGCACAGCACCCCGCCCGCGAGCGTCAGCACACCGGGCACCTCCCCGAGCGCCAGCCACGACATCAGGACGACCAGCGCGGGCACCGCGTAGGTGGTCGCGCCCATCCGGCTGGCCGTCGTACGGGCGAGCGCGTACGCCCAGGTGGTGAAGGCGAGGGCGAGCGGGAACACGCCCAGGTACAGCATGTTGAGGGTCGCGGAGAGCGGGGCGCCGGCCGCCTCGCCGACGAGCTGCCCGGAGAACGGCAGGCACAGGACGGCGCCGATCAGGCACCCGAACGTCGTCACCTGGAGCGCGCTCGCACGCCCGAGCGCCGGCTTCTGCGCGACCACCCCGCCCGCGTACGCGACGGCCGCGAGCAGGCACAGCACCACGCCGAGCGCCGAGGAACCGCCCTCGCCCGACATCGACAGGCCGACGGTCACCGCGCCCGCGAACGACACGGCCATCCCCGCGAGCAGCCGCGGCGGCATCGGGTCGCCGAGCAGCCGGGCGCCGAGCAGGGCGATCAGGATCGGGCCGATGTTCACGACGAGGGCGGCGGTGCCCGCGTCCACCTGCTGCTCGCCCCAGTTCAGCACGACGCTGTAGAAGCCGAACCAGAGGAGCCCCGAGACCACGATCCCGCGCCAGGCGGCCCTGGGCGGCAGCCCTTCGCGCCGTACGAGGCACAGGAGCCCGAGCACGAGCGACCCGGAGAGCAGCCGCCCCAGCGCGAGCGCGCCGGGGGAGTAGGAGCCACCCGCACTGCGGATCGACACGAAGGCCGACGCCCACAGCACGACGGTGACGGCGGCTGCGGCGACGGGGAGGAGGCGGTGGTCGGGCTTCTTCATAGGGTCGAGGGTAGGGAGTGGGGGGCCGTCGGGGCTGGCGGATTTCGGACGGGTGGGTGGGGCCGGGGCGGGGTGCGGGCGAAGCGCCCCTTCAGGGGCGCGGGGAACCGGGCGACCAGCCCCTACTCGGCCTGCGCTCGCCGCCCGGCCGGAGCATCCCGCACCTCACGCTGTCTCCCCCACCTTCGAAAATTGCTCCTGCAACCCGTCGAGCAACGCCCGCAACCCGGTCTCGAACGCCCGCTCGTCGATCTTCTCCTGGCGCTCCGAAAGGAGATGCGCCTGCCCCAGATGCGGATAGTCGGCCGGATCGTACGCGCTCGCGTCGTCCACGAACCCCCCGGCGAACGACCCCAGCGCCGACCCCATGATGAAGTACCGCATCAGCGCCCCGATCGACGTCGCCTGCGCCGGCGGCCACCCCGCGTCCACCATCGCGCCGTAGACCACGTCGGCGAGGCGCAGGCCCGCCGGGCGGCGGCCGGGGCCCCGGGCGAGGACCGGGACGATGTTCGGGTGGGCCCGCAGCGCCGCCCGGTAGGACACCGCCCAGTCGTGCAGTGCGGTGCGCCAGTCCCGCCCGGCGTCGCGCCCGAGGTCTTCGAACATCGACAGGTCGACCTGCGCGCTGACCGAGTCCGCGACCGCCTCCAGGATCTCGTCCTTGGTGCGGAAGTGGTTGTAGAGCGAGGGCCCGCTCACCCCCAGCTCGGCCGCGAGCCGGCGGGTGGAGACGGCCGCAAGACCCTCCGCGTCCACGAGTTCCCGGGCCGCCCGGACGATCCGGTCGGTGCTGAGGAGGGGCTTGCGCGGTCGGGCCATGGCGCACATAGTAGGGCCCGGGGAAAGAAACTAGCAGTGCTAATTTAAAGGGTGATCACATGGTGAACCTGGGGCTCAGCGAGGAGCAGACCGCCGTACGGCAGCTCGCCCGGGACTTCGTCGACCGCGAGATCACTCCGAACGTGATCGCCTGGGACCGCGCCGAGGAGGTCGACCGGGGGATCGTGAAGAAGCTCGGCGAGGTCGGCTTCCTCGGCCTGACGATCGACGAGGAGTACGGCGGCTCGGGCGGTGACCATCTCGCGTACTGCCTGGTGACGGAGGAACTAGGCCGGGGGGACTCCTCGGTCCGCGGGATCGTGTCCGTGTCCCTGGGTCTGGTCGCCAAGACCGTCGCCGCCTGGGGCACCGCGGAGCAGAAGCGGCGCTGGCTGCCGGGTCTCACCTCCGGCTCGTACGTCGGCTGCTTCGGCCTCACCGAACCCGGCACCGGCTCCGACGCGGGCAACCTCACCACCCGCGCCGTTCGCGACGGCGACGACTACGTCGTCAACGGCACCAAGATGTTCATCACCAACGGCACCTGGGCCGACGTCGTCCTGCTCTTCGCCCGCTCCACCGACGCCCCCGGCCACAAGGGCGTCTCCGCCTTCCTGGTGCCGGCCGACACCCCCGGCCTCACCCGCCGCCCCCTGCACGGCAAGCTCGGCCTGCGTGGCCAGGCCACCGCCGAGCTCGTCCTGGAGGACGTCCGGGTCCCCGCCTCGGCGATGCTCGGACCCGAGGGCAAGGGCTTCTCGGTCGCCATGTCCGCGCTCGCCAAGGGGCGGATGTCGGTGGCCGCAGGCTGCGTCGGGATAGCGCAGGCCGCGCTGGACGCGGCCGTGCGGTACGCCGGGGAGCGCGAGCAGTTCGGCACGCCGATCGCCAGGCACCAGCTCGTCCAGGAGCTCATCAGCGACATCGCCGTCGACGTGGACGCGGCCCGCCTGCTGACCTGGCGGGTCGCCGATCTGATCGACCGGGGGCTGCCGTTCGCCACCGAGTCCTCCAAGGCCAAGCTCTTCGCCTCCGAGGCCGCCGTGCGGGCCGCCAACAACGCCCTCCAGGTCTTCGGGGGCTACGGCTACATCGACGAGTACCCGGCGGGCAAACTGCTGCGCGACGCCCGCGTGATGACCCTCTACGAGGGCACCAGCCAGATCCAGAAGCTGCTCATCGGACGGGCGCTGACAGGCGTCTCGGCGTTCTGAGTACGTCCCTGAGTATCCGGCCTGAGTAGCCGGGGAGTATCGGGGGAGTGCCGGGGAGTATCCGGACGGATGTGGCGCGGGCCACGTCCGGCGATGCTCTGACCATGAGTGACACACCGGTCAGACACCAGAACACGGCCGCCTTCTACGGACAGGCCGTCGCCTCCTTCGCCCTCGCCCTCACGGCCACCGCCATCGGCATCTTCCGGCTGCACGCGGACGCCTGGGTCCGCGGCTTCCTCGGCATCGCCGTGCTCTACCTCGTCACCTCCGCCTTCACCCTCGCGAAGGTGGTCCGCGACCGCCAGGAGGCCGGGCAGATCGTCAGCCGCGTCGACCAGGCCAGGCTGGAGAAACTGCTCGCCGAACACGACCCCTTCGAGAAGCTCTGACTGCTCGGGACGCTCGGGGACCCCTGCCGCCCGGGAAAAGCTCTGAGCGGGCACACTAAGCGCCCGCTCAGCCGGGACGGTATGGTGGTGCTCCGGTATCGAGAGGGGCGAACGAGCGATGAGTACGGCGGAGGAGACGACCGGCGGCGAGGTCGAGCCGTGGGAAGAGGTCACCCCTGACGCGGCCCGGCGCCTGCTGGTCGCAGCCGTGGAGGCCTTCGCCGAGCGCGGCTACCACGCCACCACCACCCGCGACATCGCGGGCCGGGCCGGCATGAGCCCCGCCGCGCTCTACATCCACTACAAGACCAAGGAAGAGCTGCTTCACCGGATCAGCCGCATCGGTCACGACAAGGCCCTGGAGATCCTCCAGACGGCCGCGCGGCGCGAGGGCACCGCCACCGAGCGGCTCGCCGACGCCGTCAGCTCCTTCGTCCGCTGGCATGCCGGGCGGCGCACCACCGCCCGGGTCGTGCAGTACGAACTCGACGCGCTCGGCCCCGACGCCCGCGCCGAGATCCTCGACCTGCGCCGTCAGGTCGACGCCGAGGTGCGCGGGATCATCCAGGAGGGCCTCGCCTCCGGGGAGTTCGACGTCATCGACGTGCACGGCACCACCCTCGCGGTGCTCTCGCTCTGCATCGACGTCGCCCGCTGGTTCAACGTGAACGGCCCCCGGACCCCCGAGGAGGTCGGCGCGCTCTACGCCGACCTCGTGCTGCGGATGGTCGGGGCCAAGTAGCGGCCGGCCGTCCGCGGAGCCTCAGAGGTAGTACCGGGACACCGACTCCGCGACGCAGACCGGCTTGTCGCCGCCCTCGCGCTCGACGCTGAAGGCGACCGTCACCTGCACGCCGCCCGTGACGTCCTCCACGCCGGTGATCTTCGCGGTGGCACGCAGCCGGGAGCCGACCGGGACGGGGGCGGGGAAGCGGACCTTGTTGGTGCCGTAGTTCACCCCCATCTTCACGCCCTCGACCGCGATCAGCTGGGGGCCGAAGAGCGGGAGCAGCGACAGGGTCAGATAGCCGTGCGCGATCGTCGTGCCGAACGGGCCGGCGGCCGCCTTCTCCGGGTCGACGTGGATCCACTGGTGGTCGCCGGTCGCGTCCGCGAACAGGTCTATGCGCTTCTGGTCGACCTCCACCCAGTCGGTCCAGCCCAGCTGCTCGCCCACGGCCGCCTTCAGCTCGTCGGGGGAGGTGAAGATCCTTGGTTCTGCCATGTCGCCGGCCCTCTCGCACTCACGGATCACGCGTGCATTGTCTAAGCAACTGCTTAGCATGGTCGGGAGCGCGTCCCCTGTCAACGGACCGCGGCCCGCGCCCGGTGGGTAGGCTCTGCGGGGTGCCGCAGATTCCCGAGAAGATCCACGAGCTGACCGTGGGCCAGTTGTCCGCACGTAGCGGCGCCGCCGTCTCCGCGCTGCACTTCTACGAGTCCAAGGGCCTCATCAGCAGTCGGCGGACCTCCGGCAACCAGCGCCGCTACAGCCGCGACACCCTGCGCCGGGTCGCCTTCGTCCGGGCGGCACAGCGCGTCGGCATCCCTCTCGCGACGATCCGCGAGGCCCTCTCGGAGCTGCCGCAGGAACGCACGCCGAACCGCGAGGACTGGGCGCGGCTCTCGGAGGCGTGGCGGGCGGAACTGGACGAACGCATCAGGCAGCTGAACCGCCTCCGCGACCACCTGACGGACTGCATCGGCTGCGGGTGCCTGTCCTTGAGCAGCTGCGTGCTGTCCAACCCGGACGACGTGTTCGGCGAGCGGCGCGCGGGGTCGCGTCTGCTGCCGGAGAGCGGGCGGCCGTAGTTCGGGTGCGGGCCGGTGGGGGCTGGTCGCGCAGTTCCCCGCGCCCCTGAAGGACGAAGACACGACTGCGGGCAGGCGTGCCCGCAGGGCGCCGGTAAGCGGCCCCGCCCCCACCCGCACCCCAAACCCCCACTCACCCGCGCCTACTCGAACTCGGTCCCGCCCTTCCGCGTCAGGTACGCCCCGCTCACCGCCTTCGCGATCGCCCGCCCCCCGGTCACCGCGCTGTACCGCTCCACCACCGGCCGGATCACCACACCCTCCCGCAGGTGCAGTCCCCGCCCGGACACGGTCTCCCGCCCGCTCGCGACCTCCAGCACCCGCTCGATGTCGTACGCCCCCTCGAACAGCCGTGGCACCAGGGGCAGCTCGCCCGCCAGGAACCTCGCCGCGTCCAGCCACCGCACCGTCCCGTCGCACTCGGCCGACACGTCGAACGCGGCGTACCCGAGCGACTCCCGCCGCCCGTCGGCCCCGTACGTCAGGTCCTGGACCCCGGCGCCGTACACCTCCCCGAAGATCCCGACCCGGCGTGCGCCGAGCCGTTCGGCGAGTCGGCGGGCCGCGTCGGCGACGCCGTGACCGCGCACCGCCCGCCAGTAGAGGTTGCGCGGATCCTCCTTGAGGGCCAGCGACTTCGCGCCGAAGCCCTTGGAGGAGACGTACACGCGGTCCTCGCCGGCGACATACGTGAGCAGGCACGCCGAACCGTGGAGCTTCTCGGTGAGCACCACGGGCTCGCCGGGCTCGAAGACGCCGGGGTAGCGCTGGATGTTCTCGATGTCGACCCAGGGCAGCAGATCGGGTGCGGACTCGACGTCCCCGTCCATCGTGGGCGGGACCGGTGGTACCCACTTGGTGATGCCGAGGATCTCCGCGAAGTCGGCGCCCTCCGCCGCCGCCCGCGCCAGGTCGACGCCGGCCAGCGCCTTCGGGCGGCACACGATGCCCTGCGACAGCTCACCACGCAGCCGCACCGCCCTGACCCGGTCCGCGTTGCTTCCCGCCAGCCGCCCGGTCAGCCCCAGCTCCTCGATCAGCCCGGCCGGCAGGACGGCCTGTTCGGGGATGTACAGGGCGGTCTCGCCGGTGCGGTACACGCCCTTGGCGACGACCGCGCGGTAGAGGCCCACCTGGGCCAGCTCCAGCGCGTCGGCGTTGGGGTGCTCGTGGACGGTCAGCACTTCGGCGGTGACGCGCAGCGTCGACATCGGTGCTCCTCGCTCGGAGGGAATCCGCGGGATTCCTCAGCTGGGTCTCATCGGACCCCACTCTCCGGACGGGAAACGGGTGGAACCAGCGGATTAGCCGCTGCTATGGCGCTGTCCTGAGCGGTCGCCCACCGCGGGCCGCCCGGCAGTTGGGGGTGCGGCATCCCCGGCGCACCCCCACGTGGTCAGGCCGACATGAGAAGCCGCCCGCGCCTGGCGTAGGCCAGGGCCTCGGCGGTGAGCACCGGACGCGGCACCAGGATCCCGCAGTCCGCGCAGACCGGACCGGCGGAGGGCTCGTGGTCCAGGTCGTACTTCCAGATGAGGCGCTCCCCTTCGCACACCGGGCAGACCGTGCCCGGCTCGCGCTCCAGGGCGGCGATCAGCCGTCGCAGCACCTCGGCGAGTGGTTCGTCGGGATGGACCCGTGGGTCGTCGCACCAGGCCACTCCGAATCCGCCCCAGGTCAGCCGGTGCCAGTCGTCCACGCTGCCCGGGCGGCGCAGCCCGTCGTGCTTCTCCTTCTTGCGGCGCTCGGCGAACTCGCTCTCATAGCCGAGCCATACCGTCCGCGCCTCCTCCAGCTCCTCCAGTGCGCCCACGAGACGCGCCGGATCGGGGGAGCGGTCCTCGGGACCGAACCCGGCCCGCGAGCAGAGATGGTCCCAGGTCGCGCGGTGCCCGTAGGGAGCGAACCGCTCCAGGCACTTGCGCAGCGAGTAGCGCCGTAGCGCCAGATCGCACCGTGGGTCTCGCACCTGTCTCGCCAGACTCCGGAAACCGGCCATCGCCCTGCACCTCCGTCACACCTACGGCTGTACTTCGGTCACTTCGGCGTCACCGCACAGGCTCCGCGCGGCGTTGCCGTATAGACGTATCGACTCTCGAATCGGCTCCATCCGATTTCCGATGCCGTCCATAAGGCCGCCCGCCTTGACCGACCGCCGGTGACACCGCCGACGCGGGCGACCACTCCAAAACTTGACGCATGTTCATCTTCAATCCCGGGGATACCGGCGGTAACGTCCGGCACCACCCCCGTCGTGAGGAGCTGCCATGCCACGGCGCACCAGACATCACGCGTTGTTCGACAGACTGAGAACTCCCCGCAAGCTCCCCGGGTTCCTGAAAGCCGCATCCGTATGCGTGCTCATCGCCGGGCTGCTCTCCCCGCTGGCGGCGGCGACCCCGGCAGGGGCGGCCACGGCCTCCAACGACTACTGCGGCGGCCAGTGTTCCGACATCCTGCCGCCCGGCGAGAACGGCAACGCCACCCTCGCCCAGATCCTGCTCAACCAGATCTTCGGCACCGAACCCGACCACGCCGAGGACCAGCTGGGCACCTACAACAGCCTGGCCACGGGCTACTCCACCCTCACCGACGCGAAGATCAACACGTTCTTCAACGACTCGTCGTTCGGGGTCGCTTCCGATCAAGTCGCCTCCACCGAGAAACCGGCAGGCCGCGGCGACGTCACCATCGTCCGCGACAAGAAGGCCGGTGTGCCGCACATCACCGGTACCACCAGATACGGCACGGAGTTCGGCGCGGGGTACGCGGCCGCCGAGGACCGGCTGTGGCTCATGGACGTGTTCCGGCACGTCGGCCGCGGCCAGCTCACCACCTTCGCCGGCGGCGCCGCCTCCAACCAGGGCCTCGAGCAGGAGTTCTACCGCAACGCCCCCTACTCCGAGGCCGACCTCCAGGCGCAGATCGACAACGCCGTGGCCGACAACGGCGCCCGCGGCCAGCAGGCCCTCGCGGACGCCAACGCCTACCTCGACGGCATCAACTCCTACATCGACGCCTCCGACAGCGGCCGCTACTTCCCCGGCGAGTACGTCCTGACCGGGCACAAGGACTCGATCACCAACGCCGGCACGATCGACCACTTCAAGATCACCGACCTGGTGGCGCTGGCCTCCGTGATTGGCGCCCTGTTCGGCTCCGGCGGCGGGGGTGAGGTCAACAACGCCATATCGCTGCTCGCCGCCCAGCAGAAGTACGGTGTGACGGAGGGCACCAAGGTCTGGGAGTCGTTCCGCGAGCGCAACGACCCCGAGGCCGCACTGACCGTCCATAACGGTGAAAGCTTCCCGTACGGTACCAAACCGGATGATCCGCAGGGCGAAGCGCTGCCCGACGCCGGTTCGGTGGCCACCGAACCGCTCGTCTACAACGCCACCGGCACCGGCGCCGGCCAGAGCGCCACCGCCGCGTCCGAGGCCGCGACCAAGACCGCGCTCGGCTCGGCCAGACGCGGCATGTCCAACGCCCTGGTCGTCAGCGGCAAGTACACCGCGAGCGGCCACCCCGTCGCCGTCTTCGGACCGCAGACCGGCTACTTCGCGCCACAGCTGCTCATGCTCCAGGAGATCCAGGGCCCGGGCATCAGTGCCCGCGGCGCCTCCTTCGCCGGCTTGAGCATGTACGTCGAACTGGGCCGCGGCCAGGACTACGCGTGGTCCGCGACCACCTCCGGGCAGGACATCATCGACTCCTACGCGGTCGAACTCTGCCAGGACGACTACCACTACCTGTTCCACGGCACCTGCACGGCCATGGACGAGGTCGAGCAGACCAACTCCTGGAAGCCGACCACGGCCGACGGCACGGCCGCCGGCTCGTACACCATGAAGGTCTGGAAGACCAAGTACGGCCCGGTCGAGTACCGGGCCACCGTCGGCGGGAAGAAGGTCGCCTACACCACCCTGAGATCCTCCTACATGCACGAGGCCGACTCGATCATCGGCTTCCAGATGCTCAACGATCCCGACTACGTGAAGAGCCCGCAGACCTTCCAGAGCGCGGTGCAGCACATCAACTACACGTTCAACTGGTTCTACGCCGACTCGACCCACACCGCGTACTACAACAGCGGCAACAACCCGGTACGGGCCGGCGGGGTCGACGCCGAGTTCCCGGTCTGGGGCCGGGCCGCCTACGAGTGGCAGAACTGGAACCCGGCCACCAACACGGCCGACTACACCCCGGCCGCCCAGCACCCCCAGTCGGTCGACCAGGACTACTACATCTCCTGGAACAACAAACAGGCGCTGAACTACACCACCGCCAGCTGGGGCGACGGCTCGGTCCACCGCGGCAACCTGCTCGAGGACCGGGTCAGGAAACTCGTCGCCGCCGGGGGCGTGACCCGCTCTTCGCTCGTCAAGGCCATGGCGGACGCGTCGCTCACGGACCTGCGTGCCGAGGACGTCCTGCCGGACCTGCTGAAGGTGGTCAACAGCAGTACGGTCACCGACTCCACTGCCGCCGCGGCCGTCACCAAGCTCCAGACCTGGCTGACCGCGGGCGGCAAGAGAACGGAGACCTCGGCGGGTTCGAAGACGTACGCCAACGCCGACGCCATCCGGATCCTGGACGCCTGGTGGCCGCTGCTGGTGAAGGCCGAGTTCCAGCCCGGCCTCGGTGACGCCCTGTACACCGCGTTCACCAACAACCTGTACATCGACGAGACCCCGTCGGCCGCCCACGGGCCGACCGGTGCGCATGCCGGAAGCTCCTTCCAGTACGGCTGGTGGAGTTATGTCGACAAGGACATCCGGTCGGTGCTCGGGCAGACCGTGTCGGGACCGCTCGCCGAGCAGTACTGCGGCGGCGGCAGCCTCAGCGCCTGCCGGGACATCCTCATCAGCACCCTGAAGACGGCGGCCGGCACCGGCGCGTCCACCGTCTACCCCGGGGACTCGCTGTGCTCGGCGGGCGACCAGTGGTGCGCCGACTCGATCGTGCAGCGCACCCTGGGCGGCATCAAGCACTACAACATCAGCTGGCAGAACCGGCCGACCTTCCAGCAGGTCGTCGAGTTCACGTCACACCGGTGAGCCGAACGCAGGTCAGCCGAACGCAGGTCAGCCGAACGCCGGTGAGCAGCACGCCGGTCGGCTGATGCCGCACGGCGGCGGGGTCACGTGATGTGCCCCGCCGCCAGCACCACCCGCGCCAGTTCGGGGTGCACGATGTCGCTGTGCGCCCCGGACGGCGGCCCGCCCCGCTTCACGACCGCCGCCGCGTCGACGTTCACACAGCCCGGCGCGGCGAGCGGGCCGCGCAGCGCCGCCGCCAGGTCCAGCGACCGGGTGCCCGGCACCTCCTGGACACCGTCGTGGCCCATCGCGCCCCATCTGGCGCCCAGCATCCGCGCGACGTCCTCGCCCAGCGCCGACTCGCAGTCGTCCGCCATCCGCGAGGCCAGCGGGTACAGCGTGCCCAGCGACTCGTCGAAGTGGGAGTAGCAGCACACCAGCGGGCCGTCGATCCGGTTCTGCTGCCCCTGGAGCACCCCGCCGGCGCGCGGGTCGTGCGGCAGCCGGGCGGCGAACGCGTAGTGCGAGAACGCCCCTTGCAGCAGGGTCACGGACTTCACCGTGCGCACCCCGTCCGGCAGCCCGCGTAGCGCGAACGACACCAGCCGGCCGCCGAAGCTGTGCCCCACCAGGTGCACCCGCAGCTCCGGTGCCGCCCCGGCCAGCTGCCCGATCACCCGCCCGAGCCCCCGCTCCCCGACGGTCCCCGCGCGCCGCTTCATCGCGTAGTACGTCGCCTGCCGCAGCAGTTCCTTCGCGCCGTCCCAGGGGTTCGGCACCGTGAACCCGGCCGCGCCGCCGCTGCCCCGCCGGGCGGCCAGCGCCGCCGCGAACTCCTCGCACAGAGCGGTGACGTCCCCGCTGAACAGCACCGGCTCGCTCTGCGGGACGCCCTCCGCGAGCGTGTCCGCCGCGAACAGCGGCTGCGGGCCGCCGGGGAGGACCTCGACCAGCACCCGGACAAGGCGTCCGAACTCCTCCAGCTCGTTCGCCGGCCGCTGGTCCAGCATCCGCGCGATCTGGTCGACCACGGTGGCCCGCCCCGGGAACGTCTCAAGCAGCGCGTGCCGGGTGTCCTTGTCGAGGACGGGTGCCTGCGACTCCTCGGCCTCCATGGCCACCACGGACTTGGGGAAGTCGGGGATCGGCTCGTCGCAGAACCGCATCGAAGGCCAGATCACCCCGGCGTACCCAATGCGTGCCTTCGGCGCGAGCTTCGGGACCGGCGCGAAGAACCGCCGGTACAGGCGGGTCGCCCCGGAACGGTCGTTGTTCCAGCCGTGCGCGAAGACGATCAGGTCGCGCAGGCCGTGGCCGCCGATCTCGTCCAGCAGCCGGTCGCGTTCGGCGCCGTCCGGGTCCCCGTCCGCGTCGAAGGTCAGTTCCCAGTAGGGAGCCACGCTCATCCCAGGATCCGCCATACCAGGCTCCTCGTCCCCCGAACAGGTGCGATGTGCGCGCATCGTCCCGCCACGGGGCAAGGTTGGCCATACAACGCGCCTCACCTGTAGAGGAGAAATTCCTTTCGGACCCGGCGGAACGCGGCGAGTTCGTCCTGCCAGGCGCCGACGATCTCGTCCGGGCCCGCGCCGGCGTCGGTCATCGTGCGCACGCGCGTCGACCCGGTGAGCTTGTCGATCCAGTCGTCCTCGCGCCAGGCGAAGCCGCTCCACGCCCTCTTCGCGGTGACCAGGAGGCCGATTCCGGTGCGCACGGGGTCGTAGGCGGCCCGGTCGTGCACGTGGATCTGCACCCCGCCGACGGTCCTGCCCTGGAACTTGGAGAAGGTGGGCGCGAAGTACGCCTCCCGGAACCGCACGCCCGGCAGCGCGAGTTCGTTGGCGGCGGCCGCCCAGCGCGCGTCGATGCCCTCCGCGCCCAGCAGTTCGAAGGGACGGGTGGTGCCGCGGCCCTCCGACAGGTTCGTGCCCTCGAAGAGGCAGGTCCCCGAGTAGACGAGGGCGGTGTCCGGGGTGGGCATGTTGGGACTCGGCGGCACCCAGGGCAGGCCGTACGCGTCGTAGAAGCGGGAGCGCCGCCAGCCCGTCATCGGTACGACGTCCAGCGCGACCGGCGGGTCCAGGAACTCCGCGTTGAACAGCCGCGCGAGCTCGCCGACCGTCATCCCGTGCGCCTGCGCGATCGGCTGCCTGCCGACGAAACTGGCGAACTCCCGGTGCAGGACCGGGCCCTCGGCGGTGCGGCCGGTCACCGGGTTCGGGCGGTCGAGGACGACGAAGCGCTTGCCGGCCAGCCGGGCGGCCGCCATGCAGTCGTACAGCGTCCAGATGTAGGTGTAGAAGCGGGCGCCGACGTCCTGGATGTCGAAGACGATCGTGTCCACGCCGGAGGCGGTGAAGACGTCGGCGAGGGGCTGTCCGCTCTTGAGGTACGTGTCGTAGACGGGGAGGCCGGTCGCCGGGTCGTCGTAGCGGCCCTCGGAGCCGCCGGCCTGGGCGGTGCCGCGGAAACCGTGCTCCGGACCGAAGACCGCCGTCAGCCGGACCCGGGGGTCGGCGTGCATGACGTCGACGATGTGGCGGGCGTCGGGGGTGATGCCGGTGGGGTTGGTGACGATGCCGACCTTCTGGGCGGCGAGGAGGGAGTAGCCGTCGGCGGAGAGGTGGTCGAAACCGGTCTCGAGGGTGCCGTGGGCGTCGGCCGTGGTGGCCGGCACCGCGGTGAGCGAGGCGGTGGCCGTGGCAGCGGCGAGCAGAGCTCTTCTGGACAGGCGCATGGGTGTGACCTCCACGTCGAGTGCTCCCGCGTGAAGTCTGGCAGGCCGCGGTCCGGATGCGGCGGGTCGCGCGGTTCCCCGCGCCCCTTTCGGGACGCGGTGAGGTGGGCCCTTTCCTGGAACATACCGACCGGTTAGTGTGTCCGTGCTGAGCCGAGTCTGGTCGCGTCGTGTCGAAGGAGACCGATGGTGGGAGCCGTGCAAGATGCCCGAGTCGTCGTCACCGGGGCGGGAGGTGGTATCGGCGCCGCGCTCGCCCGGCGGTTCGCCGCCGAGGGCGCCCGGGTCGTCGTGAACGACCTGGACGGGGACAAGGCGGCCGCGGTCGCGGCGGAGATCGGCGGGATCGCCCTTCCGGGGGACGCGTCCGGCATCGTCGGCGCCGCCCGGGACGCGCTCGGCGGGGGCGTCGACGTCTACTGCGCCAACGCCGGGCTCGGGTCGGGCGGGTCCGAGGCGGCCGACGCGGCCGTGTGGGAGTCCGCCTGGGACGTCAACGTGATGGCGCACGTACGGGCCGCGCAGGAGCTGGTGCCGGAGTGGCTGGAGCGGGGGAGCGCGCGGTTCGTGTCGACCGTGTCCGCGGCCGGGCTGCTCACCATGATCGGGGCCGCCCCCTACAGCGTCACCAAGCACGCCGCGTACGCCTTCGCCGAGTGGCTGTCGCTGACCTACCGGCACCGGGGCCTGAAGGTGCACGCCATCTGCCCGCAGGGCGTCCGTACCGACATGCTCGCCGCCACCGGCAGCGCCGGCGACATCGTGCTCCAGCCGACCGCCATCGAACCGGAGGCCGTCGCCGACGCGCTGTTCAAGGGGATGACGGAGGACCGTTTCCTGATCCTGCCGCACCCCGAGGTCGCCGGCTTCTACCAGGCGCGGGCCACCGACCCGGACCGCTGGCTGACGAACATGAACCACATCCAGCAGAAGTGGGAGGCCACCCGGTGAGCGAGTCGGTGACCGAGTCCGTCTATGCCGCCCGCCCGTGGGTGGGCCTGCTCAACGAGGCCCAGCGCGGGCCGGTCGAAGCGCCCGCCTCGCTGGTGCACGCCCTGCGGGCCGCCGTGGCCGAGGCGCCCGACCGCGCCTGCCTCACCTACTTCGACGGCCGCCTCAGCTTCCGCGAGGTCGACGAGCTGAGCGACTCGGTCGCCGCGCATCTCGCCGGACGCGGCCTGGAGCGCGGCGACCGGGTCGCCGTGATCCTGCAGAACTCGCCGCACTTCGTGCTCGCGCTGCTCGGCGCCTGGAAGGCGGGCGCGACCGTCGTGCCGGTCAACCCGATGTACAAGTCGGGGGAGGTCACGCACGTCCTGCGGGACGCCGAGGTGGCCGCACTGGTCTGCTCGCAGCGGGCCTGGGAGTCGTACCTGCGCGACACGGCCGCCGACTCTCCGGTGCGGATCGTGCTCACCGCGAGCGAGCTGGACTTCCAGACGCGTGACGACGCGCGCGTGCTGGCCTTCGAGCGGCTGCCGCAGGCCGCCGACGCCGAGGACCTGGTCGCCGTCGCGCGGCAGGGCGGCAAGGCCCCCGAGGGACGGGACCCGGAGCCCTCCGACATCGCGCTGATCAGCTACACCTCGGGCACCAGCGGCACCCCCAAGGGCGCCACCAACCTGCACGGCAACATCATGTACAACGCGGAACGGCAGCGGACCGGGCTCGCGCTGCCCGACGCGCCGGTCTACTACGCCCTGGCGCCGCTGTTCCACATCACCGGCATGGTCTGCCAGCTCTGCGCCTGCCTGACCAGCGTGGGCACGCTCGTGCTGACGTACCGCTTCGAGCCGGGCCTGGTCCTGGAGACGTTCGCCGAGCACCGCCCGCAGTACACGGTCGGCCCGTCCACCGCCTTCATGGCCCTGGCCGCCCACCCGGACGTCACGCCGGAGCACTTCGCCTCCTTCGTCAACATCTCCTCCGGCGGCGCGCCGCTGCCGCCTGCCCTGGTGGAGAAGTTCCGCGCCGGGTTCGGGCCGTACATCCGCAACGGCTACGGGCTGACCGAGTGCACCGCGCCCTGCGCCTCCGTGCCGCCGGAGCTGGAAGCGCCCGTCGACCCCGTCTCCGGGACCCTCGCGGTCGGGGTGCCAGGACCCGACACGGTCGTCCGCATCGTCGACGACGCGGGCAACGAGGTGCCCTTCGGCGAGCAGGGCGAGATCGCGGTGCGCGGGCCGCAGGTGGTGCCCGGCTACTGGCGGCGCCCCGAGGCCACCGCCGAGACCTTCCCGGACGGCGAACTGCGCACCGGCGACATCGGGTTCATGGACCCGCAGGGCTGGCTGTACGTCGTCGACCGCAAGAAGGACATGATCAACGCGTCCGGCTTCAAGGTCTGGCCGCGCGAGGTCGAGGACGTCCTGTACACCCATCCGGCGGTACGCGAGGCGGCCGTCGTCGGGGTGCCGGACGGGTACCGCGGGGAGACCGTCAAGGCCTACATCAGTCTTCGCCCGGGAACTGCAACCGACCCGGACGATCTCGCCCTCTATTGCAAGGAGAGACTGGCCGCTTACAAGTATCCGCGCCAGGTGGAGATCCTGCCCGACCTGCCGAAGACGGCAAGTGGGAAGATCCTCCGACGGGAACTGCGTTCCCGACCGCGACAGGATTAGTGGATCCACGAGAAAGGCAGGTGGCGGCAGTGCCCAGGACGACGGACGGAGACGGGGCTCCCGTTCCGCAGCGGCTTCTTGCCGCCGCCACCCGGCTCTTCGCGGAGCAGGGGTACGACCGCACCTCCGTGCAGGAGATCGTGGAGGCGGCCGGCGTCACCAAGGGGGCGCTGTACCACTACTTCGGCTCCAAGGACGACCTCCTGCACGAGGTGTACGCGCGCGTGCTGCGTGTCCAGCAGGAGCGGCTCGACGCCTTCGCGAACGCGGACGAGCCGATCGAGAAGCGGCTGCGGGGCGCGGCGGCGGACGTGGTCGTCACGACCATCGAGAACCTCGACGACGCGTCGATCTTCTTCCGCTCCATGCATCACCTGAGCCCGGAGAAGAACAAGCAGGTGCGCGCCGAGCGCCGCCGCTACCACGAACGCTTCCGCGCGCTCGTCGAGGAGGGCCAGCGCGCGGGCGTCTTCTCCACCGCGACCCCGGCCGACCTCGTCGTCGACTACCACTTCGGCTCGGTCCACCACCTCTCCACCTGGTACCGCCCCGACGGCCCCATGACCCCCCAGGAGGTCGCCGACCACCTGGCCGACCTGCTGCTGCGGGCGCTGCGGCCCTAGATCGTTCGTCACGAGCGGTTCATCCTCCCGTCAACGGAATTTACCGGTCCGCCATTTATTGACCATAGCTTTGCGCTTCCTGTGAACTGATCATGTCAACGGGGGGCGTGAGTGATGTTGCGTCGTGGTAGGCCACGGTCGAGATCCGCGCGGGGGGTGGCGCTCGGCCTGAGTGCGGCCCTGACGGGCGCGCTGCTACACCTGGGAGCGCTTCCGGCGGTGGCCGCGCCCGGTACCTCGTCGGTGGCGGACAGCAGCGCCCGGGGAGGTGCGGCAGCGCGGGCCACGGCCGACGCGTCCACCGCCACCACCGAGGAGGAAGCACTCGCGGCGGCCAAGCGGAGCGGAAAGAACGTCGAGGTGCTCTCGCTGCGCGGCGAGAGCAGCGACACCTTCGCCACCCCGGGCGGTCATCTGGAGGCCCGGGAGTACCTGCGCCCGGTCCGCACCCGGATGGACGGCACCTGGCGGCCGGTCGACACCGCGCTGGCCAAGGCCGGCGACGGCATGGTGGCGCCCCAGGCGGCCACCGTCGGACTGGAGTTCTCCGGCGGCGGCACCGGGCGTCCGCTGGTCCGGCTGGAGCGCGCGGGCCGCACACTCGAACTCTCCTGGCCCGGTACCGTGCCCGCCCCGGCCCTCGACGGCGACACCGCCGTCTACCGCGACATCCTTCCCGACGTCGACCTGCGCCTCGGCGCCCAGGCGGACGGCTTCACCCAGCTCCTCGTGGTGAAGTCGGCCGCGGCCGCCCAGAGCGACGCCCTCGCCCAGCTGCGGCTGAAGCTGGACGCCGACGGCATGGCGGTCGACGAGACCGCGACCGGCGGCCTCCAAGCCGTCGACAAGGGGGCGGGTGGTGTCGTCTTCGAGGCGCCCACACCAGTGATGTGGGACTCCAGCACGGGCGCCTCCGGCACGGGCGTCTCCGGCACGGGCACGTCCGGTGCCCGTGCCTCCGGGACCGGCGCCTCCGGCGCCAAGGCCGCAGGGCAGGCCGAGCCCGCCGTGGCGCGGGCGGCCTCGTCCGCCGTGACCGCGGCCGCCGACCCCACCGCCGCGCCCGGCGGCGACGAACCCACCGCCGCCGAGTCCGGGCGCGTCGCTCCGGTCGGCGTCACCGTCGCCGACAGCGGTGGCACCCTCGTCCTCACGCCGGACAAGAAGCTGCTGACCGGCGACGACACCCGCTACCCCGTCTACATCGACCCGCAGTGGTACTCGCCCAAGGCCACCTCCTGGACCATGGTGTCCCGGTACTGGGCGAGCTCCCCGCAGTGGAAGTTCAACGGTGACTCCGACGCCGGCCTCGGCTACTGCGGCTGGGACTACTGCGCCCCGTACGACGTGAAGCGGCTCTTCTACCAGATCCCGACCACGAAGTTCGCCGGCCGCTCCATCCTGTCCGCCGAGTTCGTCGTCCACGAGACCCACGCGGCCTCCTGCCAGAAGCGCGAGGTCCAGCTCTGGCGGACCAAGACCATCTCCTCGTCCACCACCTGGAACAGCCAGGACAACTCCGACTTCTGGATCGACCGGCTCAAGACCCTCAGCTTCGCCTACGGCTTCGACGGCTGCGCCGCCGCCGACGCGGAGTTCGACGTGAAGGACGCCGTCGCCACCGCCGCGGCCAAGAAGTGGCCGACCATCACCTTCGGGATGAAGGCGAGCGACGAGGGCGACCGCTACACCTGGAAGCGGTTCTCCGACGACGCCTACCTGCGCGTGCAGTACAACCGCGCCCCCGACAAGATCGGCCTCTCCCAGCTCACCATGAGCCCGGGCGGCCCCTGTGTGGCCGCCGACAAGATGCTGCACATCCGTTCCGCGGGGAGCATCCGCGCCAACGACGTCACCGACCCCGACGGCGATCCGGTCTCCGTCCAGTTCCAGGCGTCCTGGGACGCGGGCGACGGCGCCGGCTGGAAGGCCCGCTGGACCTCGGCCCGGACCACCAGCAAGAAGAGCGGCTCCGACTTCTCCCTGCCGCTGTCCAGCTCCATCCCCAAGAACAAGCACGTGGAATGGCACGTCCGCTCCTACGACGGCGCCCAGTGGTCGGCCTGGAGCTACACCGGTTCCCACGGCTGCCACTTCCTGTACGACACGGGCATCCCGGCCGGGCCGTCGATCACCTCCGCGCAGTACGGCCCCTCCGACTCCGAGGACCCGAACGACCCCTGGTGGGACGGCGTCGGACGGTACGGCACCTTTTCCATCGACACCACCTCCACCGACGTCACCAAGTACTGGTTCGGCCTCAACTCCTCGCCCACCAGCGCCAACACGCTGACCACCTCGGGCGGCGGCGCCAAGACGATCAAGTTCATGCCCACCAAACCGGGCGTCAACTTCATCACCGCGCAGGCCTTCGACGCGGCCGGCAACCCCTCCGAACCCACCACCTACAGCTTCCGGGTACGTTCCGGACAGCCCGACCGGCTGTCCTGGCAGCTGGACGAGAACGCCGGGGCGACCAGCGCCTTCGGCGCGGGCGGTGACTGGCCGGCCGACCTGCACGGAGCCACGCCCGGCGCGGCCGGCGTCTCCGGCCAGAGCCTGACCTTCAACGGCACCAGCGACTACGCCGCCACCGACTCGCCCGTCCTCAACACCGGCAAGAGCTTCTCGGTGTCCCTGTGGGCCAGGCTGCCGGGCACAGACCCGGGCCGACCGGTCGTCGCGCTGTCCCAGGGCGGCCAGAACCACAGCGGCTTCGAGGTCTACTACTCGTCGACACTGGGCGGCTGGGTTTTCCTGCGGCACACCGACGACGCCTCCTCCGGCGGCGACGCCGCGCGCGCCGTCCAGCCCGCCTGCGCCGCCGGTGACACGGCGTGCACCACCGCCCGGCTGGGCGGCTGGACCCATCTCGTCGGCGTCTTCGACAACCCCAACCACGTCGTCAAGCTGTACGTGGCCGGCAAGCTCGTCGGCAGCGCGCCCTTCACCACCCCGTGGGACGCCCGGGGCGGCACCGTCCTCGGCGCGACCCGCCTCTACGGCACCCTGTCCAACTACTTCCCCGGCTCGCTCGACGAGGTCCAGCTCTTCGACTACCAGCTCACCGACGCCCAGGTGACCGAGCTGGCAGCCCGGCAGCCGGTCGACACCGGCCGGCCCGCCAAGCTGGTCTGGCCGCTGGACGAGCCCGCCGGCGCCACCGAGGTGACCGGCCGCGGCCAGCCCGTCGGCGCCGTCCTCAAGGGCGGCGCCACGGCGGGCACCACAGGGGTGAACGGACGGGCCCTGACCTTCGACGGCGTCGACGACTACGCCACCGCAGGCCGCCCCGCCCTGGACACCTACCAGAGTTTCGCGGTCTCCGCCTGGGTCCGGCTGCCCAAGGACAAGGAGGCCAGGTCCATGATCGCTGTCTCCCAGCTCGGGTCCGTGCGGCGCAGCTTCGAGCTCTACCACTCCTCCGCGCTGGGCGGCTGGGTCTTCACCCGGCCCGAGTCCGACACCGCGGACGGGGCCCTGGTCCGCGCCACCCAGACCGCCTGCCCGGCGAACACCGACTGCGCGGCCGGCCGGTTCGGCGAGTGGAACCACGTGGTGGGCGTCTACGACGCCGACGCCGCCCAGCTCCAGCTCTACGTCAACGGCGTCCTGCAGGCCAGCACGCCCTACACCTACCGCTGGTCCTCCGAGGGCCCGCTGACCATCGGTACCGGACTCACCACCGCCGGCGGGGTCACCTCCCCGCTCAAGGGCGACGTGGACGACGTACGGCTGTACGACCGTGCCGTCTCCGGCGACGAGGTGCGGCAGCTGTTCAAGCAGCGCCCGCTGATCGGCGCCCGCTGGAAGTTCGAGTCGGCCCCCGGCACCCCGCCGGTCACCCCGGACGCCTCCGCGACCGGCGCCGGCATGACCCTCTACAACGGTGCCGCGACCGGCTCCGGCTGGGTCGACGGCGGACTGACCCTGGACGGCGTCAACGACTACGCGGCCACCGCGAGCGGGGTCCCGACCATCGACACCAGCGCCAGCTTCACCATCAGCGCGTTCGTGCAGGCCGCCGCCCAGCCCGCCGGGAACGTCACCCTGGTCAGCGCGCCCGGCACCAACAAGAACGCGTTCGCCGTGCGGTACGTGCCGGCTTCGGACACCGATCCGGGACGCTGGCGTATCGAGACCGCGGACACGGACACCACGAGCGCCGCCACCACCCAGGTGGAGAACGGACAGTTCTTCAGCGTCCAGGACTGGACCCACCTCGCGGTCGTCTACGACGGATTCGCCCACGACCTCAAGCTCTACGTCAACGGCGAACTCCAGGACGTGGCCTGCGCGGACACCGACGGGGACGGCGATCCGGACGTGGCCGGCTGCACGGACATCGACTCCTCCGGCGAGAACGTCGTGACCTTCAAGGCAGTCCAGAACCTCCAGCTCGGCCGCGTCCAGACCGGCCCCACCACCGGGAGCGAGTACTTCCCCGGCACGGTGTCGGACCTGTGGACCTTCCAGGGCGCACTGAACGACACGCAGATCAGCCATCTCGCCGTCGGCATGCCGGGCGTCGAGACCGCCGTACCCAGCGGCGACTGACCCCGTCCGGCCCATCCGGACCAGGCTCGTTCGACACGCCCCACCGGGTGCCGTATCGCACAGTGCGGTACGGCACCCGGTGGGGCGCACAGGGGACCCCGAGGGATGACCATGAGACCCGAAGCACGCAGGCTTGCCCGCCTGTTCCGCACACCACGACGCAGAATCGCCCTGGCCACCGCCTCGGTGCTGACCGCCACCCTGCTCCAGGGCGTCACCGCACCGGCCGTCGCCGAGGGCTGGCACCGGCCCGCGCTGCCCGCCTCCGAGCCGCCGGTCGCCGGTGGCCCGGCTGGCAAGGCGCTGCCGCGCAAGGTCATGAAGATCCCGCGCACCCCGCAGCAGCCGCCGGCGACCGCCTGGCCGAAGCCGGGCGCGGCGACGGTCACGCTCGGCTCGAAGCCGGCCCGGGCGAAGGGCCTGCCGCTCACCCTGGCCGCCAAGGTCGCCACCGCCGGGGGCGCCGGCGGCAAGGTCGCCGCCCGTGTCCTCGACCGCGCCTTCGCCCGGAAAGCCGGCCTGAACGGCCCCGTCTTCACCCTGCGTGCCGGCAGCGCGAAGGACGCCGGCCGGGTCCGCGCCGGGCTCGACTACTCCTCCTTCGCCGGCGCCTACGGCGGTGGCTATGCCGACCGGCTCCGCCTCGTCGAACTGCCCGCCTGTGTGCTGACCAGCCCGCAGAAGCCGCAGTGCCGCACCACCGAGCCGGTGGACACGGTCAACGACCCCGAGACCCGTACCCTCACCGCGAAGGCCGTCACCCTCAGCGCCTCGTCGGCCACCGTGCTCGCCGCGGTCGCCGGCTCCAGCAGCGGTCTCGGCGACTACAAGGCCACCTCCCTGTCCGCCTCCGCCACCTGGAGCACCGACCTCAACAGCGGCTCGTTCGCCTGGTCGTACCCCCTGGCGGTGCCCCAGGTGCCCGGCGGGCTGGTCCCCAAGCTCTCCCTGTCGTACTCCTCCGGCGCCGTCGACGGCCGTACCGGCAACACCAACAACCAGTCCTCCTGGGTAGGCGACGGCTTCGACCTGTCACCCGGGTACATCGAGCGCCGCTACAAGGGCTGCTCCGACGACGACGTCAAGAACGCCGACGGCAACGTGCCCGGCGACCTGTGCTGGGGCTACGACAACGCGGTGCTCCAACTCAACGGAACCGGAGGCGAGTTGGTGCCGAGCGGCACCAACACCTGGAAGCTGAAGGACGACGACGGCACCAAGGTCGAGCGGATCTACGGCTCCACCTCCGACGTGCGCTCCAACGGCGCCCGCAACGACGAGTACTGGCGGGTGACCACCCCCGACGGCACCCAGTACTACTTCGGCTACAACCGGCTGCCCGGCTGGGCCGGCGGCAACGCGACCACCGACTCCACCTGGACCGTCCCCGTCTACGGCGACGACTCCGGTGAACCCTGCCACGCGGCCGCCTTCGCCGACTCCTGGTGCCGGCAGGGCTGGCGCTGGAACCTGGACTACGTCGTGGACACCCACGGCAACGCCGTCGCCTACTACTACGACAAGGAGACCAACGCCTACGGCCGCAACCTCAAGCCGGCCGACGACACCCCCTACGTGCGCGGCGGCACCCTGGACCATATCGAGTACGGCCTGAAGTCCACCTCCGTGTACTCGGCGAAGGCCCTGGCCAAGGTCGACTTCACCAGCTCCGAGCGGTGCATCCCGGACAGCTCCACGGACTGCTCCTCGATCTCCAAGGACGCCTTCCACTGGTACGACACCCCGTGGGACATGAACTGCGACGCAGGGACCGACTGCGACAAGGGCCGGGTCTCCCCGGCGTTCTTCACCCGTAAGCGGCTCACCGGCGTCACCACCGAGGTGCTCGCGTCCGGCTCCTACAGCAAGGTCGACGACTGGAAGCTCACCCACCGCTGGGGCCAGGCCGACATCGACTACCAGCTGCTGCTCGACTCCATCCAGCGCACCGGGCACGACGGCACCAGCTCCGTCACCCTGCCGAAGGTCACCTTCGCCTACACCCAGCTCGCCAACCGGCTCGACAAGACCGGCGACGGCTGGGCGCCCTTCATCAAGGCCCGGCTGTCCACGATCGACGACGAGTCCGGCGGCCAGATCGACGTCGGCTACTCCGCCCCGGCCTGCGACTTCGACGCGCTGCCGACCCCGGAGACCAACACCACCCGCTGTTTCCCGCAGTACATCGGCGGTGACGCCACCACCGACCCCGAGCGGCAGTGGTTCAACAAGTACGTCGTCTCCACGGTCACCTCGACCGACCGTACCGGCGGAGCCCCCGACCAGGTCACCATGTACGACTACCTGGACGGCGCCGCCTGGCACTACGACGACACCGACGGCATGACCGAGGACAAGTTCAAGACCTGGTCCGACTGGCGCGGCTACGGCCACGTCCGGGTGCGCACCGGCGGCCAGGGCGGCGCCGCGGCCATGAAGACGCAGACCGACAGCTACTTCCTGCGCGGCATGGACGGCGACCGCAAGAACACCTCAGGTGGTACCAAGGACGTCACCGTCACCCTGGACCCCGGCGAGGGCGACCCGATCACCGACCACGCCTCGACGGCCGGGTTCGGCTACAAGACCGTCACCTACTCGGGACCCGACGGCAAGGTCCTCGCCAAGACGGTGAACCGCCCCTGGCACAACGAGACCGCGAAGAAGGTCCGCAACTGGGGCACCGTCACCGCCGACCTCACCGGCACCGAGAACACCAGGACCTGGACCTCCCTGGACGACGGCGCGGGCGCCAAGTGGCGCACCACCTCCCTCACCAACACCTTGGACCCGGCGACCGGCCTGATCACCCGGATCGACGACGCCGGTGACACGTCCACCACGGACGACGACCAGTGCACCCGCTCCACCTACGTCGCCGGCAGCGTCGTCCTCAACACCCCGGTGCGCGTCGAGACCGTCGCCAAGGCGTGCGACGCCGCCACCAGCCGGCCCGCCGACGTCGTCTCCGACACCCGCACCGCCTACGACGGCGGCGCCTACGGGGCGGCGGCCACCAAGGGCGACGCCACCCGGGTCGCCAAGCTCAAGAAGTACGACGGCACCACGGCCGTCTACGTGGAGTCCGGCTCCGGCTACGACGGCTACGGCCGGCTGCTGACCACCACCGACCTGACCGCCGACGTCACCGTCACCGCCGCGGGCACACTCACCCGCACCGCGCGTTCGGACGGCCGTACCACCACCACCGCCTACAACCCGACCACGGGCTTCGCCGCCTCCTCCACCCTCACCAACCCGCCGGTCACCCCGGGCGACGGCAGCACCGCCACGACCACCACCCAGACCTTCGACGCGCTGCGCGGCCAGACGCTGACCCAGACCGACACCAACGGCAGGGTCACGACGTACGCGTACGACGCGCTGGGCCGCACCACCAAGGTCTGGCTGGCCGACCGGACCACGAGCCAGACCCCCAGCTACGAGTTCACCTACACGATCGACGACCAGAAGGCGGTCGCCGTCGGCACCAAGGTCATCGGCAACAACGGCGCCCAGGACACCTCTTACGTCTTCTACGACGGCTTCCTGCGCCCCCGTCAGACCCAGGCGCCCGGCCCCCGGGGCGGCACCCTCCTCACCGACACCTTCTACGACGAACGCGGCCAGGTGACCAAGGAGTTCGCCTCCTACTACACCGACACCACCGCGCCCTCCACGACGATGTTCAAGCCCGAGAACGCGCTGAGCGTGGAGACGCAGAACCGCTACACCTACGACGGTCTGGGCCGGCAGACCGAGCTGCGGCAGATCGCCGGCAGCGGCGACGGCGGCGCGGTCCTCGGCATCACCAGAACCGTCTACGGCGGCGACCGCACCACCGTCATCCCGCCGGCCGGCGGCACCGCCACCACCACCCTCAACGACTCGCGCGGCCGGACCACCGAGATCCGTGAACTGCACGCCCGCGCCCCCGAGGCCGCGTATGACACCACCGCCTACCAGTACAGCCCGGGCGGCGAGCTGACCAGGGTCACCGATCCGGGCGGCAACTCCTGGACCTGGACGTACGACCTGCTCGGCCGGCTCACCGACACCACCGACCCGGACAAGGGCGCCACCCACACCGAGTACGACGACCGCGGGCTCGTGACCACCACCAAGGACGCCCGCAACACCGTCCTGGCCTACGTCTACGACGGCCAGGGCCGCAGGACCGAACTGCACGACGGCTCCGCCACCGGCACCCTGCGCGCCAAGTGGGTCTACGACACCGTCAGCGGCGCCAAGGGCCAACTGGCCGAGTCCGTCCGCTACAGCGGCGGGCAGGCGTACAGCACCAAGGTCCTCGCGTACGACCGTCTGTACCGCCCGCAGCGCACCCAGGTGACGATCCCCTCCAACGAGGGCGCCCTGGCCGGCACCTATCTGTCGACCACCACCTACAACGCCTCCGGGACCGTGCAGGGCGTCGGCTACCCCAAGGCCGGTTCGCTGGCGGCCGACACGTTCACCTACACCTACGAGAACGGCACCCAGCGGCCGATCGCCGTCAGCGGCCCGAAGAACCTGAAGGGCTCGACGGCCTACAGCGACACCGGCAAGCCGCTGCAGTACGTCTTCTCTGCGAACGGCGGCAAGGAGACGATCGAGACCAACACCTACCAGTGGGGAACCCGGCGGCTCGAGACCTCGGACGTGAGCCGGCAGGACATCGCCGGGGTCGACCAGCACAACACGTACAGGTACGACGAGGCCGGCAACGTGCTGTCCGTCTCGGACACCTCACGCTCCGGCACCGACAACCAGTGCTTCACCTACGACTACCTCGGCCGACTGACCGAGGCGTGGACCCAGCCGACCACCGGCTGCGCCACCGACCCGTCCTCCGGGGTCCTGGGCGGCCCGGCGCCGTACTGGACGTCGTACTCCTACGACGTCGTCGGCAACCGGCTCACCGAGACCCGGCACGCCACGGCCTCCGGGGCCTCGGACACCCAGCGCGTCTACCACTACCCGAAGCCCGGCTCCCACAAGCTGGACTCGGTGGACACCACGACCGGCACGGTCAAGTCCACCGACAGCTTCACCTACGACGACATCGGCGACACCCACACCCGGCTGCTCGGTGACGGCACCTCCCAGACCCTCGACTGGGACGCGGAAGGCCATCTGGCCAAGGTGACCCAGCCGGTGGCGGGCGGCAGCGACAAGGTCACCGAATACCTGTACGACGCCGACGGCGACCGGCTGATCGGCCGCAGCCCGACCGAGACCACGCTCTACCTCGGCGGGTCCGAGATCACCCTGGCCAAGGGCGCGAGCGCGGCGAAGGGCACCCGGTACTTCGACCTCGGCGGCGGCCACCAGGCCGTCCAGCAGGACGACGGGACGATCTCCTTCACCCTGGCCGACCACCACGGCACGGCCCAGCTCTCCGTCAACGCCGACACCCAGGCCCTCACCCAGCGCCGCACCGAGCCCTTCGGCGACACCCGCGGCACCGCGCCGGGCAACTGGCCCGGCACCAAGGGCTTCGTCGGCGGCACCGCGGACAAGGCGACCGGCCTGACCCATCTCGGCGCGCGCGAGTACGACCCGGCGACCGGCCGCTTCCTGTCGGTCGACCCGGTCTTCACGGCCACCGACCCGCAGCAGATGCACGGCTACACCTACGCCGACAACAACCCGCTGACCTACTCCGACCCGGCGGGCACGGAGATCGGCTCCAAGCCCAACTCCTGCCAGTACGACCTCAAGTACTGCAGCAAGCACGAGCAGCAGGAAGTCGGCTACGACCCGAAGACCGGCACGAGCGACTACCACCGCGGCAACATCTACAAGCGCGCCCACGCCCGGCAGAAGGCCTGGACGGCCGACAACACCCCCGTCACCAACGACATCGACAAGCTCCAGAACTACTGGGCGAGCATGATGGACGGGGAGTTCACGGACGACTTCTGGGACAACCCCGTCTACGAGTCCAAGAAGGCCGGCTCCGCCTGCTACGGGCGCGAAGGCTGCCGTCAGGCCTACCTCTACGTCCTCCACAACGGCGACGACGCCGACGCGGCGACCGCGAAGGAGATCGCGGCCACCTACTGCGTGTACAACGCCGACCAGTGCGCGGACGAGGCCAAGGAGGTGGCGCGCGGCAAGGTCATCGAGGGCATGGTCAACGACGCCCTGCTCGCCTACATCGGCGGCGCGGCCGGTGCGGAACGCCCACGCCCCTGCAACAGCTTCGTCCCGGGTACGGCGGTCCTCATGGCCGACGGCACGACCAAGCCGATCGAGGACGTGAAGACCGGCGACAAGGTCCTCGCCACCGACCCGAAGACCGGCCGCACCGAGGTCAAGACGGTCACCGCGGAGATCCTCGGCAAGGGGCTCAAGCACCTGGTCCGCATCACCCTGACCGTCAAGGACAAGAAGGGCGAGAAGCGAACCGTCTCGGTCACCGCGACGGACGGCCACCCCTTCTGGGTCCCGGAGCTGCGCAGGTGGATCGACGCCACCGACCTCACCACGAGCGAGTCACTGCGCACCGTCACGGGCACCGAGGTACGCATCACCGCGATCCAGCGCTGGACCAAGCAGGCCACGGTCCACAACCTCACCGTGGCCGATCTGCACACGTACTATGTGCTGGCGGGAGCCACGCCGGTCCTGGTGCACAACGCGACTCCGTGCGGACCCTCAGTCGGAGCCGGTGCCGATCTGACGAACCTCAGCGGTTCGGAGATCAAGCGGATCCAGAACGCGGCCAACCGTATCGGCAGGCCCATCTCGGTTGTCGGGAGCCGGACGCTGGGGCCGCGCGCGGCGGGCAACCCGGACGGGTGGGGACATGAGTCGGACTGGGACTACGTGATCACGGGGATCAACAGCCGTACCAAGCACTCCGTGTCGAGTTCGCTGCCGAAGGCCGACATCACGGTGGGTATCGGCCGCCAGCAGGACATATTCACCGGTCCGCTCGACACGAACAGGCCGCACATCACCTTCTACCCTCAGGGGAACTGATGACTGACCAGGAACATCCGGCCACGGTCCTCGCCGTCCAGGGCAACTTCTCCGTGGTCCACGTGCAGGGTCGCCGGTATCCGGCGCTGGCGGTCCAGGGGGACTCGCTGAAGGTTCTCCAGGAAGCGGTCGAGGGTCTGGCAGCCGATCTGGCCTCGGGGGAGCTCGAGGACGCGAAGTTCTCCCTGGGGGAGATCCGCGAGCAGCTCTCGTCGATGCTGGCGGTCTACGAGACGGCCCTGGGTGAAGCGGGGCTCGGCCTTCCGTACGTGCGCTGAGTCGTCGGACTCGACCGCGGATCCGAGGAGCCCCGGCGGGGAAATCGCCGGGGCTCCTGCGGCTCTACAGGTACTTCTTCAGCTCCCGCCGCGCCAGCGACCGCTGGTGCACCTCGTCCGGGCCGTCGGCGATCATCAGGGTGCGGGCCCCGGCGTACAGGTCGGCCAGCGGGAAGTCCTGGCTGACGCCGCCCGCGCCGTGCAGCTGGATCGCGCGGTCGATGATGCCGACGACCGCACGCGGCGTGGCGATCTTGATGGCCTGGATCTCGGTGTGGGCGCCCCGGTTGCCGACGGTGTCCATCAGCCAGGCGGTCTTGAGGACCAGCAGCCGCAGCTGCTCGACCGTCACCCGGGCGTCGGCGATCCAGTTGTGCACCACGCCCTGCTGGGCGAGCGCCTTGCCGAAGGCCTGGCGGGAGACGGCGCGGCGGCACATCAGCTCGATCGCCCGTTCGGCCATGCCGATCAGCCGCATGCAGTGGTGGATCCGGCCCGGGCCGAGCCGGGCCTGGGCGATGGCGAAGCCGCCGCCCTCCTCGCCGACCAGGTTCGTCACCGGCACGCGCGCGTGGTCGAAGACCACCTCGGCGTGGCCGCCGTGGGAGTGGTCCTCGTAGCCGAAGACCTTCATCGCCCGCTTCACGGTGACGCCCGGGGTATCGCGCGGGACCAGGACCATGGACTGCTGACGCCGGATGTCCGCGCCGTCCGGGTCGGTCTTGCCCATCACGATGAAGATCTTGCAGTCCGGGTTCATCGCCCCGGAGATGTACCACTTGCGGCCGGTGATCACGTACTCGTCGCCGTCGCGCTCGATGTACGTGGTGATGTTGGTGGCGTCGGAGGAGGCCACCTCCGGCTCGGTCATGGCGAACGCGGAGCGGATCTCACCGGCGAGGAGCGGCTCCAGCCACTGCTTCTTCTGCGCGTCGTCGGCGAACTGGGCCAGCACCTCCATGTTGCCGGTGTCCGGGGCCGCGCAGTTCAGCGCGGTGGGCGCCAGGTGCGGGGAGCGGCCGGTGATCTCGGCGAGGGGCGCGTACTGGAGGTTGGTGAGGCCCGCGCCGTACTCGGCGTCGGGCAGGAAGAGGTTCCACAGGCCCTGCCTGCGCGCCTCGGCCTTCAGCTCCTCGACCACCGCCGGGGTGTCCCACGGCGAGTCCAGCGCCGCGCGCTGCTCCTCGGCGACCGCCTCGGCCGGGTAGACGTACTCGTCCATGAAGGCGAGCAGCTTGGCGCGCAGTTCCTCGGTGCGCGCGTCGAACGCGAAGTCCATGGCCGGTCAGCCTTCCTGAAGAGTGGTCAGTCCGTGGTCGATGAAGACGGGGACGAGATCGCCGATCCGGTCGAAGCCCTGCCCGAGCGTCTGGCCCTGCGTGTACCGGTAGTGGATGCCCTCCAGGATCACGGCGAGCTTGAACCAGGCGAACGCCGTGTACCAGGAGATGTTCGAGACGTCCCGCCCCGAGCGGGCCGCGTACCGCTCCACCAGTTCCCGCGGCTCCGGATGGCCCGGCGCCTCGGCGGTCGTCGACACCGGCGAGTCCGGCGCGCCCAGCGGCAGGCTGTACATCACCAGCAGGCCCAGGTCGGTCAGCGGGTCGCCGAGCGTGGACATCTCCCAGTCGAGGATCGCCCTGATCCGGTCGTCGTCGCCGATCAGGACGTTGTCGAGGCGGTAGTCGCCGTGGATCACCGTGGGCGCGGGGGACTCGGGCAGGCGGCGGCCCAGGGTCGCGTGCAGCTCGTCGATGCCGGCCAGCTCACGGTTGCGGGAGGCGTCCAGCTGCTTGCCCCAGCGGCGCAGCTGGCGGTCCAGGAAGCCCTCCGGGCGGCCGAAGTCGGCGAGGCCGACCTCCGCGGGGTCCACGGCGTGCAGTTCGACGAGCGTGTCCACCAGGGACAGCACGGCGTTGCGGGTGCGCTCGGGGCCGAGCGGGGCGAGCTGCTCGGAGGTGCGGTACGGAGTGCCGTCCACGAACTCCATCACGTAGAACGGCGCCCCGAGGACGTCCTCGTCCTCGCACAGCAGCACCGGGCGCGGCACCGGGACCTCGGTCGGGTAGAGCGCGCTGATCACCCGGTGCTCGCGCCGCATGTCGTGCGCGGTGGCCAGGACATGGCCGAGCGGCGGCCGCCGTACGACCCACTTCGACGCGGAGTCGGAGACCGCGTAGGTGAGGTTCGACCGTCCGCCCTCGATCAGCCTTCCGGTGAGCGGACCGGTCACCAGGCCGGGGTGCTCGCGGTCCAGCAGGCCGCGCAGCCGGTCGAGATCGAGTCCGGGCGGGTGGTCGGGGCTCATGCATCGCTCCTACGAACGAACGAACAGGACCCGACTCATGATGCCGACCAGTCGGTATGTCGTCCAGCGCGTGAGCCAAACGTGACCGGGACCACCCTACGGCCCGAACGGCGGGAGACGGCTCCCCGCGCGCGCGGCGCGGGGGGCCGTCACGGCCGGGGGCGGCTCAGTGGTCGTCCCAGTGGCCGTCGTGCTCGGCGTGCCGGTGGCCGTCGTGCAGGTAGTCGATGTGGTCGCCGTGCAGCACGCCGGTGTGCCCGCAGCCGTCGCCGTGCCGGTGCTCGTGCGCCTCGTGGGTGATGTGACCGTCCGGCTCGCACTCGTCCCAGTGGCCGCCGTGCTCGCGGTGCAGATGCCCGTTGTGCGCGTAGTCGACGTGGTCGCCGTGCGGCACCTGGTCGTGCCCGCAGTCCGGACCGTGGCTGTGGCCGTGCGCGGTGTGTTCCTGATGAAGGGTGGTGGTCATGGTGCTCGCCTTCAGGGGGTGCGGGGTGTGCAAGGGTGCAGGACGAGGCGGTCAGGAGTGTGGCCTGATGCCGACGGACAGGCTGTCACGCAAACCGCGCATATGCGGGCATCCCGGTTGCGTGGCGTCCGAGTACCCCTGAGGGTCGGTTGCATGAAAGGCATCAGCTACAGCCGGTACGGCGGCCCCGAGGTACTGGAGTACGGCGAGGTCAAGGACCCGAAGGTCGGCCCCGACTCGGTGCTGGTGAAGGTCCGGGCGGCGGCCGTCAACCCGGTCGACTGGAAGTGCCGCGAGGGCCACCTGCACGGCATCCTGGACGCCGTCTTCCCGGTGATCCCCGGCTGGGACGTCTCCGGCGTCGTCGTCCAGCCGGGCCCCGCCGTCACCGAGTTCGCGGTCGGCGACGAGGTGATCGGTTACGTCCGCGAGGACTTCCTCTCCCGGGGCACGTTCGCCGAGTACGTCGCCGCCCCGGTGCGCACCCTCGCCCGCAAGCCGCGCAACCTCACCTTCGAGCAGGCCTCCGGGCTGCCGCTGGCCGGCCTCACCGCCTACCAGGTGCTGGTCCACGCCCTGGAGGTCAAGCGCGGCGAGACGGTCCTGGTGCACGCCGCCGCCGGCGGGGTCGGCTCGCTCGCCGTCCAGATCGCGGCCCACCTCGGCGCCCGGGTCATCGGCACGGCGAGCGAGCGCAACCACGACTTCGTCCGCGGCCTCGGCGGCGAGCCGGTGAGCTATGGCGCGGGCCTGGCCGAACGCGTGCGGGGACTGGCGCCCGAGGGCGTCGCCGCCGTCTTCGACACCATCGGCGGGGAGGCCCTGACCGTCTCGGCCAACCTGCTCGCCCCCGAGGGTCGCATGGCCTCGATCGCCGACCCGGACGTCGTCGACTTCGGCGGCCGCTACTGCTGGACCCGCCCCGACGCCGGGGACCTGACCCGGCTCACCGCGCTCGCGGAGCAGGGTGCGCTCACCGTCCATGTCACCGAGACGTTTCCGCTGAAGGCCGCGGCCGACGCGCAGCGCCGCAGCCAGGAGGGGCGGACCCGGGGCAAGCTGGTCGTCACCGTGGACTGGCCGGAGGAGGGCGAGGAAGGCTGACAGGGGGGAGAGGGGGCTGAGAGGGGACTGAGAGCGGGCTCTGAGAAGAAGGCTCCGAGAGGGGGCTACACCGCCAGTGCGGCGGCGCACAGGGCGATCGCGATGGTGCAGAGCACCGCTCCGGCCGCCTGCCGGGGCGTCAGCGCCGCGGGGCGGCCGCCGGCCGCGAGGGCGCGGATCCGGCGGTGGGCGACCAGCAGGAAGCCGAGCCAGCACACGCAGCAGGCGGCGCAGGCGACGACCCCGGCGGCCGAGGCACCGCCGTGCAGGGCGGTCTTCGCCGCGAGTACGGCGGCGACGGTCGCCGACAGGGTCGTACGGCGCCAGGCCAGCCGGGTCCGCTCCGGCTGCAGCCCGGGGTCGCGGGCCTGCTCCGGCTCCGTCATCCCTCCCACCCGACGAGCACGACGACGACCATCGCGACGGCGACCACCGCGACGACCACGCTGAGCAGTGCCGGGAACCGGGACACCGGGAGGTCCTCGCCGCGCCGCATCGCGCGCTCGCAGCGCATCCAGTGGTTCACGGCGCGCAGCGAGCACAGGACGCCTGCGGCGAGGAGCGCGAGGGCGAGGCCGACGCGCCAGCCGCGGCCGAGGTCGGGCAGGAACTGGTCCACGGCGAATCCGCCGCCGATGAGGGCGAGGGCGGTCCGCAGCCAGGCGAGGAAGGTCCGCTCGTTGGCGAGGGAGAAGCGGTAGTCGGGGGTCGTTCCTTCCCGCCGCACCTCTTCGGGGGCGAACCACAGACGGACGTTCCGCGCGAATTCGATCACGTGCCAGCAGCCTACCGGGGGGCCGCCGTGATCGTTCGGCCGCGGGTGCGTGAGGGCTGGCCGCGCAGTTCCTCCCCCAGCCTTCGGCCGGGGGCACCCCCAGCGCCCCTGGCGGGGCCTCGCAGTCGCGTCAGCCGGGGGAGGCACCCCCGCCGGTGCCGGTGAGCTTCCCCCGGCTCAGTCCCGCCACCCCCGCAGCCGCTCCCACGCCGCCAACCCGTCCGGCACCCATTCCCACTCCCCGAGGCGAGCGGACAACTCCTCGTCGGTCAGGAAGTCGTGCCACGCCACCTCCTCCACCTGTGGCCGCACCGGCAGCTCGCAGCGCACCTCGTACACCGCCGACCACCAGCTCTTCCCGGCGCCGTCGTCGTACAGGAACTTGAAGAGGAACGTCGGCCGGGGGAGCCCGCTCACGCCCAGCTCCTCCTCGGCCTCCCGCAGCGCCGCGTCGTCGTAGGACTCGCCCGCGCCGACCACACCGCCGACGAACATGTCGTACAGGGAGGGGAAGACCAGCTTGGTCGCGGTGCGGCGGTGGACGAAGACGCGGCCGGCGGCGTCGCGGGCCTGGATGAAGACGCAGCGGTGGCGCAGGCCCCGGGCGTACGCCTCGCCGCGCGGGGAGGTACCGGTCACCTGGTCGTTCTCGTCGACGATGTCGAGGATTTCGTCAGCAGCGCTCATGCCGTCATCCAAGCAGGTGGACGGCCGCGGGCGTCAGCGCGGCTGGAGGTCCAGCGACGGCTCCTTCGGCGCCGTACCGCGCGGCATCGCCGGGTGCAGCCCGAGCAGCACGATGCCCGCCACGATCGCCGCGAGCCCCGCCGCCTCCCAGGCCAGCGCCCCGGTGTCGGTGCGCAGCCGGTCCCCGAGGAAGCCGACCCCGCACAGGATCCCGGCGAGCGGCTGGGCCGCGGTGAGCGCGGGCAGCGAGTTGCGCAGCTCCGCCGTCTCGAACGCGCTCTGCACCAGGATCAGCCCGGTGACCCCGAGCACCAGCACGCCGTACGGCTGCCAGCCGGTCAGCACCTCCATGATGCCGCCCTCGGAGAAGCGGGTGCTGGTGACCCGGGTCAGGGCGTCCTGGACGCCGTAGAGCAGGCCGGCGGCGAGCGCGAGCAGCGTGGGTCCCGCGCTGAGGCGGGACCGTTTGGCGTAGGTGGTGAGCAGCAGGGCTATGCCCACCATCAGGCCGATGATCAGCCAGTGGCGCAGCGGGTTGGTGACGGCGTCGCCGCCGCGTGGCTGGCCCGCCAGGATGAACGACGTCACCCCGCCCGCGAGCAGGATCAGGCCGGCCCAGCCCTGGTGGCTGAGGCGATGCCTGGTCTGGTACCGGGAGAGCGCGAGGGCGAACAGCAGGTTCGTCGCGAGCAGTGGTTCGACGAGGGAGATCTCGCCCTTGCCGAGGGCGACGGCGCCGAGGATCATGCCGGCCGCCATCAGGCCGATGCCGCCGAGCCAGCGCGGCACCCGCATCAGGTCGAGCAGCAGGCGGGGCGAGAGGAAGTCGCTGAGCGGTGCCTTCTGGGCGACGTTCTGCTGGAGCACGAACCCGAAGCCCAGGCAACAGGCCGCGCTCACGGCGAGAATCAGTACCAGAACGGACACGCTGCGTACCTCGATCTGCGGCCGGGTTACGGAGTGCGTAGTGGCCGACTGTAGCGCTCCCGGAAAGGGATTGCTCCGGGAGTACCCGGAACCGGGCGGTTGACTCGGTCACGCCGCCCGGGCCACACCGGCGGGCGGATCGGGGCGGCAAACGCGACCCTATGGCCATGCTGCGCCGCCCGGGCTGCCCGCGCCATGGCGTACGCCACAGCCGGAACCCGGAGCCCCATCGACACCGTACGCCAACGGGCCGCGGCGCGCGTCAAGTTCCGCTTCGCACTGGGTAGTTGAACGGAGTACCAGCCCTGTTCGGCTTGACGCAAAGTCTTGGCTGGGGGTTTGCTGTGCGTGATCGGCCGATGGCAGCCCGACAACCAGGAAGTCCCGCGGTGCCCCCAACCCCGCCCCTCTTAGGCCCAGGCCCGGCCGTCGCAGGCCCGGGCCCGGCCGTCGCCGAAGGTCCCGGTGCGAGCCGCACGCCGGCGCATCCCCGGTGCGAGCACTGTCCCGACGACGCCCTCGACGACGTCGAACTCATCTCCGCGCGAGCCGCGTTGGCCCAGGGCCGCTGGCAGTCCGCCCGCTCGCTGTTGCTCCACACGGGTGACGACTGGGACCGCCGCGGCCACCGGGCGACCGTCCTCGCCGGCGAGCCCTACGCCATCGCCTGGGCCCGCGAGTGGCTGCTCGCCGAGCCCGGCTCCGCCGGCGCCGCCACCCTGTACGCCCTGACCCTGGTCCGGCGCGCCCTGCGGGGCAAGGAGGCGCCCGAGCGTGCCCGCGAGGCCTGCGCCCACGCCGCCGCGCTCGCCCCCGCGGACCCCACCCCGTGGCTCGGCCTCCTGCTGCTCGCCCGTCACCTGGGCACCGACGGGGAGACGCGCGGCGTCTTCGGCGAGGTGCGACGCCGCCATCCCGAGCACCACCACGCCCACCACCTGATGGCGGCCCGGATCGCGGAGACCGAGACCCGGGGGACGTACGAGCTGTGCGCCTTCGCGGAACGCGCCGCGGCCGAGGCCCCGGCCGACTCCCCGCTCGCCGTCCTGCCGGTCGTCGCGTACACCGAACGCCACCGGGTGCTCGCCGCCGGCGGCCGGGCCCCCGCCGACCCGGCCGCCGCCGGGCACTGGGCCGAGCCGTCCGCGCTGCGCGCCCTGGGCGCCGCGTTCGACTGGTGGCTGGAGTGGGGGATCGAGGAGCATCCCCGCCGGTACGTCGACCTCAACCACCTCGCCCACGCCACCTTCGGCGCCGGCCGGTACGCCGAGGCCGCGGCCCTCTTCCAGCGGATCGGCGGCCATGTCACCCCGGCACCCTGGTCGTATCCGGACCGCGACCCGTGCGAGGCGTTCCGGGCGGCCCGGGAGCGGACGCTGGGAGGCTGAGGGGAGGATCATGAGAAGAGGTTGTGGATTCCTTACGGCCGCCGGATTCCGTGGCCGAGCACGCCCCGATGGTGTTCGAATGAGTGCGTGAACTCTGAACAAACCGAGGAGCCGCGGCGGCGCGCCGAGGAGGGCACCCCGGTCGGCCGCCGGGTGTTCCTCGGCACCATCGGCCTCGGCGCGCTCGGTCTGGTGACCGCGCCGGTGCTGCAACGCATGACCGAGACGGTCCTCGGCGCCTTCTCCGGCAAGGACCCCACGGGCCTGACCGGACTCCTCCCGAACGGCGGCGGTTTCCGCTACTACTCGGTGACCGGGTCCGTGCCGGACAAGACCGCGGCGAACTACCAGCTGAAGATCGACGGCCTGGTCGACAAGCCGCAGACGTACACCCTGGCCGACCTGCGGGCCCTGCCGCAGACCAAGCTGGTCAAGGACGTCCAGTGCGTGACCGGCTGGCGGGTCCCCGACACGCCCTTCGAGGGCGTCCGCCTCTCCCATCTGCTGGACCTTGCGGGCGTCCGGGACACCGCCAAGGCGATCCACTTCACCTGCTTCGACGGCGCGTACACCGAGAGCCTCACCCTCGACCAGGCGCGCCGGCCGGACGTCCTGGTCGCGCTGCGCATGCAGAACAAGGCCATCACCCACGACCACGGCGGCCCGGTCCGCCTCTACGTCGCCCCCATGTACTTCTACAAGTCGGCCAAGTGGCTCTCCGGCATCACGGTCACCGACAAGGTCGAACCGGGCTACTGGGAGAACCTCGGCTACGACGTCGACGCCTGGGTCGGCCGCTCGAACGGACGTGACGATGAGCCTACGAACTGAGGCCCCGGCAGCCACCGACCGGCTGCGCCGTTTCACCCCGGCCGAGCGCTGGATCCACCGCACGACGGCACTGCTGATGGGCCTGTGCGTCGCGACCGCCGCCTGCCTCTACATCCCGCAGCTGGCGGTCCTCGTCGGCCGCCGCGAACTGGTCGTCCGCATCCACGAGTGCGCGGGCCTCGCCCTTCCGGTCCCGGTCGTGCTGGGCCTCGCCTCCCGCGCCTTCCGCAGGGACCTCGGCTTCCTGAACCGCTTCGGTCCCCACGACAAGCTGTGGCTGGCGGCCGTCCTGAGCCGCGACAAGCGCCCGTCCTCCCGGCCGGCGGGCAAGTTCAACGCGGGCCAGAAGATCTACGCGAACTGGATCGCCGGCGCGACCCTCGTCATGCTCGGCACGGGGCTCCTGATGTGGTTCACCCACCTCGCCCCGCTGATGTGGCGCACCTCGGCCACCTTCGTCCACGACTGGCTCGCCCTGACCATCGGCGTCGTCCTGGCCGGCCACATCGGCATGGCCCTGGGCGACCCGGAGTCCAGACGGGGCCTGCGCACGGGCACGGTGAGCCGCGACTGGGCCAAACGCGAACACCCACTGTGGCGGCCGTAGCCGCGCGGGGCCTGCCGAACGCGCTCCGACGGCGTGCCGGGCGCCGCCGTATCCCGCCGTCGTGGCTGATCACCGTTGCGGCGGGGAAACCCGCGAAAGCCGCCGACCCAGTCCCGCGACGCGCCCCGCAGGACCCGTCAGAAGCGCTCCGGACATCGCTCCGAAGCGCTCCGGACTTCGGTCGGGAGCGCTTCGGTGGATTGTCGGGCGGCAACGGTGGATTCCGCCGCCCGCCGTCCTCCTGCCGCAACGGTGACCAGCCGAGACGACGGAGTCCGGCGGTGCCTCGCCGGCCGCGCTGCCGGACCTCGCCGGCGCGGTGGAGAGAACCGTGAAGGCCGTGGTCTTCCTCGCCCCGCGAGGCCGTTCACGCTGCCGCTCCCCACGTCCCGTCGCGACGGCGATCAGCCGGGACGGCGGAGTCCGGCGGTGCCGAGTTGCGTGTGCACCGCCGGACTCCGCCGTCCCGTACCGCCCCTAGATCACCAGGGACAGCAGCAGCACCAGGCCGCCGGCGACCACCGAGATGATCGTCTCCATCACCGACCAGGTCTTGAGCGTCTGGCCGACGGACAGGCCGAAGTACTCCTTCACCAGCCAGAACCCGGCGTCGTTGACATGGCTGAAGAACAGCGAGCCCGCGCCGATGGCCAGGACGAGCAGGGCGGTGTGGGCGGTCGACATGTCGGCGGCCAGCGGGGCCACCAGGCCCGCCGCGGAGACCGTGGCGACCGTCGCGGAGCCGGTCGCGAGACGGATCGCGACGGCGATCAGCCAGGCCAGCAGCAGGGCCGGGATCGACCAGTCCTTGGAGATCTCCAGGATCATCTGGCCGGCGCCGCAGTCGATCAGCGTCTGCTTGAAGCCGCCGCCCGCGCCGACGATGAGAAGGATGCCCGCGATGGGCATGAGCCCCTTCTCGACGGTGTGCGAGAGCCGCTCCCGGGAGAACCCGGCCGGCCGGCCCAGCGTGAACATGCCGACTATCACGGCCGCGAGTAGCGCGATCAGCGGCGAGCCGACGACGTCGAAGACGCGCTGGACGGTGTGCGACGGGTCGTCGACGACGATGTCCACCAGTGCCTTGGACAGCATCAGCGCGACCGGCAGCAGGACGGTGGCGAGGGTGGCGCCGAAGCCGGGGCGGTTCTCCAGTTCCTCGGACGGGCGCTGCGGGAGCATCCGGTCGGGGGCCTGCACGTCCACCCAGCGGGCGGCGACCTTCGAGAACAGCGGGCCGGCGATGATCACGGTCGGGATCGCGACCAGGACGCCGAGGGCCAGGGTGACGCCGAGGTTCGCGTGGACCGCGTCGATCGCGACCAGCGGGCCGGGGTGCGGGGGCACCAGGCCGTGCATCACGGACAGCCCGGCGAGGGCCGGGATGCCGATGCGCATCAGGGAGTAGTGGCCGCGCTTGGCGACCATCAGGACCACCGGGATCAGCAGCACGATGCCGACCTCGAAGAACAGCGGCAGTCCGACCACGGAGGCGATCAGCACCATCGCCCAGGGCATCGCCCGGCCGCCGGCCCTGGCGAGGATCGTGTCGACGATCTGGTCGGCGCCGCCGGAGTCGGCCAGCAGCTTGCCCAGGATCGCCCCGAGCGCGATCAGGACGCCCACGCCGGCGACGGTGGTGCCGAGCCCGGTGGTGAAGCTGGTGATGACCTTGTCGAGCGGCGCCCCGGCGAACGCGCCGAGCGCGAGCGAGCCGATGGTCAGCGCCAGGAAGGCGTGGAGCTTGAACTTGGTGATGAGCAGGACGATGACGGCGAAGCCCAGCAGGACGGCGATGCCGAGCCGGGCGTGTCCGGCCGAGGTGATGGGCGCGACGGTGTCCGCTGCCAGCATCTCGACGCTGAGTCTGGTCACGGTGGTTCCTTGCAGTTGTGAGGGCGGAGACTGGGTGATTACTGCGGGGTGAGGTCGGGCAGCGCGCCGAGCGCGCGCACGGCCCGTGCCGTGATCTCCTCGGGGGTGCCCGAGACCTCCACGGCGACACCGGCCTCGTCCGGCTCCAGCGGCTGGAGCGTGGCGAACTGGGAGTCGAGCAGCGTGGTCGGCATGAAGTGGCCCTGCCGGTGCGACATCCGGTCCTCGATGAGCCGCCGGTCGCCGGACAGGTGCAGGAACACGATGCCGGGGGCCGCGGCGCGGAGCCGGTCGCGGTACGACCGCTTCAGCGCGGAGCTGCTGACCACCCCGCCGAGTCCCGCCCGGCCGTGCGCCCAGGCGCCGATGGCGTCCAGCCACGGCCACCGGTCGGCGTCGTCGAGCGGGTGACCGGCCGACATCTTGGCGATGTTGGCCGGCGGGTGGAAGTCGTCGCCCTCGGCGTACGGGACGCCGAGCCGGGCGGCGAGCAGGGGACCGATCGTGGTCTTGCCCGTGCCGGCGACGCCCATCACCACGATGACGTGAGGGGTCCGCATCACTGCCTCGCTGTCCTTCCTCGAGGAGCGGCACCGGCGTACGACATCCGGTGTCGGCCTCACTGAAACCCATTAGGTACGACGAATTCAAGAGTCTGTGACATATAAGTCTGACTTTTTGGCTCGGTGATCCACTCGGTACGCTGAGTGCATGAGCACACCGGGCCGGGGCCTGCACGGCCGAGTACTGGACGCCTTGGGCCCCGCCATCACCGCCGGCGAGTACCCGCCGGGCAGTGTCCTGCGCACCGACGAACTGGCCCAGCACTTCGAGGTCTCACGCTCCGTGATGCGCGAGGCGGTCCGGGTCCTCGAATCCATGCACCTGGTCGAGTCCCGCCGCCGGGTGGGCGTGACCGTCCGCCCGAAGGCGGAGTGGAACGTCTACGACCCGCAGGTGATCCGCTGGCGCCTGGCCGGCGCCGACCGCCCGCACCAGCTGCGCTCGCTCACCGTGCTGCGCTCGGCGATCGAGCCCGTGGCGGCGGGCCTGGCGGCGCGGCACGCCACGGCCGGGCAGTGCGCCGAGCTGACCGAGTGCGCCCTCGGCATGGTGGCCCACTCGCGCGGCCACAGGCTGGCGGAGTACCTCTTCCACGACGTGGCCTTCCACCGGGTGATCCTGGCGGCGTCGGGCAACGAGATGTTCGCCCGGCTCGGCGACGTCGTGGCCGAGGTCCTCGCGGGCCGTACCGAGCACGAGGTCATGTTCGAGGACCCCGACCCGGCCGCCGTCACCCTGCACGTCCAGCTCGCGGAGGCGGTCCGCGAGGGCGACGCCCCGCGCGCGGAACAGCTGACCCGCGAGATCACCGCGGGTGCCCTGCAGGAGCTGGACATCCTGGCGCCGTAGCGCCGCGGCCCTACTGCGCCGGGAACTCCCCGTCCAGGTACACCCAGGCCCCCTCGACCCGCTCGAACCGGCTGCGCTCCAGCAGCGAGCCGTCGCGGAACGAGGCGCGGAAGGTCACCGTGCCGGTGGCGTGGAAGGCCGAGCCGTCGGTCGCCGCCAGGATCTCCAGACCCGTCCACCGCATCCCGGGGTCCAGGTCGAGCCGGGCCGGGCGGGTCCGGGGATGCCAGGTGCGCAGCAGGTACGGCTCGTCCCGCCTGACGAAGGCGCTGTAGCGCGAACGCATCAGCGCCTCGGCGGTGGGCGCCGCCGCCTCGCCGCGGTGGAACCGGCCGCAGCAGTTCTCGTACGTCTCCGGCAGACCGCACGGGCAGGCGGCGGGCTGCTGCCGGGGTCGCTTCGGTGTCACGAGCCCGCCCTCCTACGCCGACTCGGCGTTCGTGGGCGGCTGGGCCGGGCGGGCGGGGACGGCCAGGGTGGGGAGCGCGGGCAGCGCGGTGCGGTGCACCCAGGCGTCGAGGAGGCCGTCCAGCGGCTCGTCCGCGAACCGGTTGACGTGGGCCGTGAACATCGCGGTCGTCACCGACCCGCCCCGGTGCAGCCCCGCCCACGCGCGCAGCATGTGGAAGAACCGCTCGTCGCCGAGCGCGCAGCGGACCGCGTGGATCGTGACCCCGCCCCGCTCGTAGACCCGGTCGTCGAACATCGCCTTCTTGCCCGGCGCGGCGATCCGGATGTCCTGCGGCAGCCCGGAGAGCATCCGGTGCGCGATGGCGGCCAGTTGCTGCGCGCTGCGGCCCCCGGACCGTTCCGACCACAGCCACTCCGCGTACTTCGCGAGCCCCTCGTTCAGCCAGATGTGCCGCCAGTCGGCGATGGACACGCTGTTGCCGAACCACTGGTGCGCCAGTTCGTGTGCGACCAGCCGCTCCGAACCCCGCGCCCCGTCCACGTGGTTGGCGCCGAACAGGGACAGCCCCTGGGCCTCGACGGGGACGTCGAACTCCTCGTCGGCGACGACCACGGCGTACTCGTCGAAGGGATACGGCCCGAACAGCCGCTGGAACAGGTCCATCATCGCGGGCTGCCGCGCGAAGTCCCGGGAGAACTCCGGGAGCAGCTGCGCCGGTATGTGCCCGTGCATCGGGATCCCGCCGAAGCCGGGGTCGCCGAGCAGCACCGTCTGGAACTTCCCGATCGCGACGGTCACCAGGTAGCTCGACGTCGGCGCGGCCTGCTCGTACACCCAGGTCGTCGTGGACGCCTTCGTGGTGCGGGTCAGCAGCCGGCCGCCGGCCACCACCGAGTACGCCGACGGGCAGGTGACGGAGAGCAGGTACGACGCCTTGTCGGCCGGCCGGTCGTTGCACGGGAACCAGGAGGGCGCGCCGACCGGCTGGCTGGCCACCAGCGCGCCGTCCGTCAGCTCCTCCCAGCCGATCCCGCCCCAGGGGCTGTTGACCGGCCTGGGGTTGCCGGACCAGTGGATCTCCACGGTGAAGGCGGCCCCGGCACGCAGCGGCTTCGCCGGCTTGATCCGCAGCCGGCCGCCGCGGTGCGTCCAGTGCGGCTGGCGGCCGTCCACCCGGATCCGGCCGATCTTGAAGTCGGCCAGGTTCAGCTGGAACTCGGGCAGGGCCGCCCGGCCCGCGATCGCGTTGATCCGGACCGCGCCCGACAGTCGGTTCGGTCCCGGCCGGTAGTCCAGCGTGAGCTCATAGCGATGCACCCGGTACCGGGAATCGCCGTTGTCCGGGAAGTACGGGTCCGGACCCGCTGACTGCTGCACTGCCACTTCCGCGTTCGCTCCCTGCGCTGTGCTCGAACCGTCCCTCGGTGCGCCGATGCCCGCGCCCCCCACCGGACGGCCCGCGCTCAGGGACGCCATGCCTCGATCGGGTTGCCGAGCCAGCGGGTGTCGTCGGGGACCGACTCCGCCGCCATGACGAGCGACGCGGGGCCCAGGGTGGTGCGGGCCCCGACCGTGCTGCCGGGCAGCACGATCCCGCCAGGGCCCAGGGTGGCGCCCTCACGGAGAACCACAGTATCCGTCCGCAAGATCCGGTCGTGGAAGAGGTGAGTCTGCAGGACACAGCCGCGGTTCACGGTGGCCGCGTCCTCCAGTGTGACCAGATCCGTCTCCGGCAGCCAGTAGCTCTCCACCCAGACACCCCTGCCGATGCGCGCGCCGAGGCCGCGCAGCCAGGCCGTCAGCACCGGCGTACCCGGCACCGAGCCGGCCAGCCACGGCACCGCCAGCACCTCGACGAACGTGTCCGCCAGCTCGTTGCGCCACACGAACGAGCTCCACAGCGGGTGCTCCCCGCTGCGGTGCCGCCCGACCAGAGCCCACTTGGCAAGCACCGCGACCACGCCCGCGACCGCGCCGGCGCCGAGCAGCACCAGCCCCGAGAGGAGCGGTGCCCAGGCACCCAGCGCGCACAGCGCGGCCACCGTCAGCCCCGCCAGCGCCACCGAGCACAGCACCGGCACGATCCGGCACGCCTCCACCAGTGCCCGCGCCCACAGCAGCCGGGCGGGCGGTTCGTAGGTCCGGGCCTGGTCGCCGTCGGCCGCGCTGCGCGGCAGCTTCACCGGCGGCAGCCCCAGGTACGACGTGCCCTTCTTGGCCTTCTTCGGCGTCGCCGACAGCACCCCCACCAGACCGCCGTCCGGCACACTCCGGCCCGGCGCGGTCATCCCGGAGTTCCCGAGGAACGCCCGCCGCCCGATCTCCGCACGCCCGATCCGCACGTACCCGCCGCCGAGCTCGTACGGCGCGGTCAGCGTGTCGTCGGCCAGGAACGCGCCCTCGCCGACCGTCGTCAGGCTCGGCAGCGCGAGCACGGTCGACACCTCGGCCCCGCGCCCGATCCGCATCCCGAGCAGCCGCAGCCACACCGGCGTGACCAGCCCGGCGTACAGCGGGAACAGCGTCTCGCGGGAGCGGTCCATCAGCTGGGACACCGTCCACGCCTGCCAGCCGGTCCGGCTGTGCGTCGGGTAGGTGCCGGTGCGCAGCCCCAGGCTCAGCAGCCGTACGGAGACCAGGATCAGCAGGGCGTACGCCAGCCCGAAGGCCAGGGTGGCCGGGACCAGCGCGACCGCCGCGCCCCGCAGGGCCGCGGCCAGGCCGTCGCCGGAGGCCACGAAACACCCGGCGACCAGCAGCGCCGCGGCACCGGACAGCACCGGGAGCGCGCTGAGCCCGAGCCCGGTCAGGCCGTACATCACCCGCCAGTAGGTGCCGCGCTGCGGCCGGTGCTTGGGCCAGTTCCGCTTGGCCTTGCCCAGCTTGACGGCGGGGGCGCCGGCCCAGCGCTGGCCGGTCGGGATCTGCCCGGTGACCGCCGAGCCCGGGGCCACCTCGGCGCGCTTGCCGACGCGGGCGCCAGGGAAGAGCATGCTGCGGGTCCCGACGACGGCGTGGGCGCCGATCCGGACCTGGCCGATCACCAGCCGGTCGCCGTCCAGCCAGGAGCCGGACAGGTCCACCTCGGACTCCACGGCCGCGCCCCGGCCGACCCTGAGCAGACCGGTGACCGGCGGCAGCGAGTGCAGGTCCACCTCGGGGCCGATCTTGGCGCCGAGCGCCCGCGCGTACCGCTCCAGCCAGGAGCCGGTCAGCGCGGTCGCCCCGGCGAACTCGGCCAGCCGCTCCGCCGTCCACAGCCGCAGGTGGACGGCGCCGCCGCGCGGATACGTGCCGGGCTTCACGCCCCGCAGCAGCAGCCGCGCGCCACCCGCCGCGATCACGATCCGGCCGGGCGGGGTGAACAGGGCGAGGGCCCCGAGGCCGACCAGCCACCAGGGTGCCGTGGGCAGCCGGCCGTAGCCGCCCAGCACGTTGCCGAGCGCGGCGAGGACCACCGTCCAGCGCAGCCCGAGAAGGGTGAACAGGGGGAGCAGGAGCAGCAGCTGCACGCACTGGGCACTGCGCGGCACGGGCGCGATGGTGCGCTCCGCACCGTCGTCCTGCACGGACTCCTCGAGGCGACGGGCCAGCTTGCGCAGCACGGGCTGCTGGTAGATGTCGAGGACGGCCGCGCTCGGGTAGCGGGTGCGCAGCCGGGTGGTGAGCTGGGCGGCGGACAGGCTGCCACCGCCGATCGTGAAGAAGTCGTCGGCGGCGCTGCTCACCGGGATGCCGAGGACCTCGGTCCACTGCTCCGCGAGCCAGGCCTCGGTGCCGTACAGCTGCTCGGCCGGACCGCCGGTCTCCAGGCCCTCCAGGGGCCACGGGAGGGCGTTGCGGTCGACCTTGCCGGAGGTGCGGGTGGGCAGCTCGGCGACCGGCGCGAGGAGCGGCACCAGGGCCGCGGGCAGCTCGGCGCGCAGCTTCTCGACGGCCGCCGCGTGGTCCCAGCCGTCCTGCGTGACGACATAGCCGACCAGGAGCTGGTTGCCGCTGCGCGCGGTCCGTACGGCCGCCGCCGCGCCCGCGACGCCGGGGAGCGCCTGCAGGGCCGCGTCGACCTCGCCCAGCTCGATCCGGCGCCCGCCGAGCTTGATCTGCTCGTCGGCGCGCCCGAGGAAGACCAGCCCCTCGGCGTCGGCGCGCACCAGGTCACCGCTGCGGTACGCCCGCTCCCAGCCCAGCGACTCCAGCGGGGCGTACTTCTCGGCGTCCTTCCCGGCGTCGAGGTACCGGGCGAGCCCGACCCCGCCGATCACCAGCTGACCGCTCTCGCCCATCGCCACGGGCACGCCCGCCTCGTCCACGACGGCGAGCTCCCAGCCGTTCAGCGGCAGCCCGATGCGGATCGGCTCCTCGCCGGTCATCAGGGCCGCGCAGGCGACGACGGTGGCCTCGGTGGGGCCGTAGGTGTTCCAGACCTCGCGGCCCTCGGTGACCAGGCGCTGGGCCAGCTCGGGCGGGCAGGCCTCGCCGCCGAAGATGAGGAGGCGGACGTCGTTGAGGGTCTCGGGCTCCCAGAGCGCGGCCAGGGTGGGCACGGTCGAGACGACGGTGATCTCCTGCTCGACCAGCCAGGGGCCGAGGTCGGCGCCGCTGCGCACCTGGGAGCGGGGCACGGGCACCAGGCAGGCGCCGTAGCGCCAGGCGAGCCACATCTCCTCGCAGGAGGCGTCGAAGGCCACCGAGAGGCCGGCCATGACCCGGTCGCCGGGCCCGATCGGCTCCTCGGCCAGGAACAGCGCGGCCTCGGCGTCCACGAAGGCGGCCGCGCTGCGGTGGGTGACGGCGACGCCCTTGGGCCTGCCGGTGGAACCGGAGGTGAAGATGATCCAGGCGTCGTGCTCGGCGCCGGGACGCCCGGAGGGCTGCCGGGCCGTACGGCGTACGTCGATGTGCAGCCCCTCGCCGAGGACGGCCGCCACCTCCGCCTCACCGAACACCAGGGCGGCCCGCTCGTCCGGGTCCTCGGCGTCGACCGGGACGTAGGCGGCGCCGGCCGCGAGCACGCCGAGAACGGCGATGTACAGATCGTTGGTTCCGGACGGCACCCGCACGCCCACGCGGTCCCCGAGCCCGATCCCGGCCTCCGTGAGCCGCCGCCGCAGCCGCGCCACCTCCGTGGCCAGTTCGCGGTAGGTGAGCCGGGCGGTGCCGTCGTCCAGCGCGGGCTCGTCGGGATACGCCCGTACCGTTGCGTCGAACACGTCCACGAGCGTGCGCGGCGATCCCGCCGCCCCGGCCGAGAACCGTGCCGTGTCCCCGAACTCCTCGCGGATCTCTTCGTCGAGCAGGCCGAGAGCACTGCTCTCGTCAATCGCTGCCATCCGGTCCTCGCGTTTCGTACCCGGAACCTCCGGGGTGCCGGCGGGCCCGCAGGTCTGCCTGGGGTTGTCCGGCTCCGGCTGGGTGACAAGCCGGAAATATTAGTACGACGCTAGGCTCGCGTTCATCTGACAGCCACCTGGAAGCAGCCGTTCGGGGCAGTCCCTTGACGATCGAGCGACCTCTGACCAGGGATTCTCCGTGCCCGGCGAGAGATGGCCCACACAGCGTGAGGCAGGCCAACTCCATGTGTTCGGCGGCCCCGTACGACAACGGCCGGCCCGGCGGCGAGGAGGGGGGAGATCGCCGCGGAACCGGCCGTCGCCGTGGGGGGTGGAGGAAACGTCAGGGCGCGCCGGACGTCACGCGGCGCTCACCTCGGCCCAGATGGACTTGCCCCAGGGCAGGTTGCCCACGCCCCAGCGGCCCGAGCAGAGCGCGTCGAGGATCAGCAGACCGCGCCCGCGGTCGCGTTCGACCGAGATGGGGCGCAGCCGGGGATGGCGGCCCAGCGGGTCGTGCACCTCGACCCGGGTCCGGGAGCCGTCGGAGTCGATGACGAGACGGACCGGGTCGTCCGGGTCGGTCTCGTAGCGCAGGGAGTTGGTGACCAGCTCGCAGGTGACCAGGGCGACCGCGTCGATGTGGTCGCGGGAGGCGTCGGGGGTGTGGTGCGCGATGAAGTCGCTCACGAACAGCCGGGCGGCTTTGGCCGACTGAGGCTCGCTGGCCAGTAACAGGACCGGCGGCGGGGCGACTTGCAGGGGGCGGGGGTCGGTCGTGGTGCTCCGCTGGCGTTCGATCATGTGCATCCCCTCACGGGCATGTCCCAACGCAGGCACAGTGGTTCGCCATGCGAGTGCGGTCACTGTCGTATTTCCCGGATTCATGGTGCCTTCACGACACAGTCGATCGCAATACGTCCCACGAGATGTGAAATATTGCGCATCGCCTTGAGAGACTTGCGGCACAAGTCGCCAGTCGGTGGCGGGGGTCGGGGCGGCACGGGCAGACTGTCGGGCAGTTCACCGGAGAGAAGGGGGAGTCCGTGAGCACGCCCACGGTGCGCCGACGACGGCTCGGTGCGAAGTTGCGCGAACTGCGCGGCGAACTCACCCTCGACGAGGTCGCCGAGCACTCCAAGGGCGTCTTCGTCTCCTCCAAGCTGTCCCGGATGGAGACGGGCAAGACCGCCCCCAAGGCAGCGGACATCGAGGCGCTGCTCCACCTCTACGGCGAACTCGGCCGCGACGTCAGCGACGAACTGCGCGCGGCCCTGATCACGCTCACCAAGGAGGGCGGCCGGCGCGGCTGGTGGCACTCGTACCGGGGCGTCCTCACCCCGGTGTACGAGGACCTGATCAGCCTGGAGGCGGAGGCCGAGACGGTCTCCACCTGGCAGCTGGGCATGGTCCCCGGACTGCTCCAGACCGCCGAGTACGCCCGCGAGATCATCCGGGCGACCGCCATGTCCGAGGCGGTCGAGGCACGGGTCGACGCGCTCGTCGAGGTACGGCTGGCACGCCAGGCCGTCCTCACCCGGGACAGCGACCCGCTGGCACTCTGGGCGATCATCTCCGAACAGGCCCTGCGCTCCACCACCGAGGATCCCGCCCTGATGTACGAGCAGTTGGGGCGCCTGCTTACGATGGGGCGGCGTCCGAACATCAACATCCAGGTGCTGAGATCGGACGCTCCCCTCCACGCCGGGCTCACCGGCACCTTCAGCATCCTGGGCTTCGGTCCGCACACGGACCTGGACGTCGTCCACCAGGAAGGGCTGACCTCCGCCCTGTACATCGAGGAACGTGATCGGGTCTCCACGCACCGGGCCGCGTGGCAACGCCTCACGTCTGCCGCCGAGTCCGTCGAGGCGTCGGTGGAGCTGATCACCCAGATAAGGAAGAACGAATAGCGAATGAAGCACGTTGACGACGCGTCGACTCTGCCGGTGACCTGGTGGAAGTCCTCGGCGTCCGCATCACAGTCCGACTGCGTGGAATGCGGGATCGTCGACGAGGCGACGACCGCCGTCCGCGACAGCAAGCGGCCCGACGGGCCCGCGCTCCTGCTGGACCGCGCCACGCTCCGTGCGTTCACCTCCGCCGTGGCCCTCCGTGACGGCCGAATAGGCGGCCTGGACGGCCTCGGCTGAGAGAGCGGCGTCCACCGACGAGGTGGCCGCCCGCGCTCTGCTCCCGAACCGCCCGGAAAACCAAGAAACCCCTGCTCAGCAGGGGTTTCTTCGTGATTTCTGCGTGGTGTCCGAGGGGGGACTTGAACCCCCACGCCCGATAAAGGGCACTAGCACCTCAAGCTAGCGCGTCTGCCATTCCGCCACCCGGACAAGGTGTGTGTCGTGCGAGACGTTCCGTGCTGGTCTCCCTCGCGGCGACGGAGGAAACACTACCAGGCTTTCGGGGGCGGTCGATCACACCCTGTTTCCGGGCCCGCGGGCGTGAACGGCGTGTGACGGGCCGGGACCGGCCTTGGGCTCCGAGCGGGAAGGGAGAGAGGATGGCGGGGACCGGGCGGCAGTGACAGCGGAAGGAAGCAGCGTGAGCGAGACGGACACGGCCAGGGGCGTCACCGGCGAGGACGAGGTCGTGGACCTCTGCCGCGAGCTGATCCGGTTCGACACCAGCAACTACGGCGACCACTCCGGCCCCGGTGAGCGCAAGGCCGCGGAGTGGGTCGCCGAGAAGCTCGCGGAGGTCGGCCTGGAGCCGAAGATCTTCGAGTCCCATCCGGGCCGCGCCTCGACGGTGGCCCGCATCGAGGGCGCGGACCCGACCAGGCCCGCTCTCCTCATCCACGGCCACCTCGACGTCGTACCGGCCAACGCCGACGACTGGACCCACCACCCGTTCTCGGGCGAGGTCGCGGACGGGTGCGTGTGGGGCCGGGGCGCCGTCGACATGAAGGACATGGACGCGATGACCCTGGCGGTCGTGCGGGACCGGCTGCGCAGCGGCCGCAAGCCGCCCCGGGACATCGTGCTGGCGTTCCTCGCCGACGAGGAGGCCGGCGGCACCTGGGGCGCCCGGCACCTGGTCGACAACCACCCGGACCTCTTCGAGGGCGTCACCGAGGCGATCAGCGAGGTCGGCGGCTTCTCCTTCACGGTGAGCGAGCAGCGTCGGCTCTACCTGATCCAGACGGCCGAGAAGGGCATGCACTGGATGAAGCTGAAGGTGGCCGGCACCGCCGGGCACGGCTCGATGATCCACCGCGACAACGCGATCACCGAACTCTCCGAGGCCGTCGCCCGGCTCGGCCGGCACAGGTTCCCGGTCCGGGTCACCAAGACCACCCGGGCCTTCCTCGACGAGCTGGGCGACGCGCTCGGCACCGAGCTGGACCCCGAGGACATGGAGTCGACGCTGGCCCGGCTCGGCGGCATCGCCAAGCTGATCGGCGCGACCCTCGGCAACACCGCCAACCCCACCCAGCTGAACGCCGGCTACAAGGTCAACGTCATCCCCGGCGAGGCCACCGCCCACGTGGACGGCCGCTTCCTGCCCGGTCACGAGGAGGAGTTCCTCGCCGACCTCGACCGGATCCTCGGCCCGAACGTGGTCCGCTCGGACGTGCACTCCGACAAGGCCCTGGAGACCAGCTTCGACGGGGCCCTGGTGGAGGCCATGCAGTCCTCGCTGCTCGCCGAGGACCCGACCGCCAAGGCGATCCCCTACATGCTCTCCGGCGGCACCGACGCCAAGTCCTTCGACGACCTCGGCATCCGCGGCTTCGGCTTCGCGCCGCTCAAGCTGCCGCCGGAGCTGGACTTCGCGGGCATGTTCCACGGCGTGGACGAGCGGGTGCCGGTGGACGGGCTGCAGTTCGGCGTCCGCGTCCTCGACCGCTTCATCGACGCGTCGTGAAGCACGCGTCGTGAGGCAATGGCTTCAGGTAATCGGGCGGCTGTGCGAAGTCGACTGAGAAGAGTGAATGCGACGATAAGCTCGTAGCCCCATTACTCCCTCCTCGTTACATCTAATGCGATCCGCTACTTGGAATCGCATTGCCAACAAGGAGGAATAATGCTCAAGAAGGTCGTCGCTGCTGCGGCTGCCACTGGTGGTCTGGTTCTCGCGGGTGCGGGCCTGGCCGTCGCCGACTCGGGTGCCCAGGGCGCTGCCGTGGGTTCCCCGGGTGTCATCTCCGGCAACGTGATCCAGGTTCCCGTGCACGTCCCGGTGAACGTCTGCGGCAACACGATCTCCGTGATCGGGCTGCTGAACCCCGCCTTCGGCAACACCTGCATCAACAAGTGACGCCGACTCCCTGAGGGGGCGTCTTTCCGTCGGCCCCGGAGCGCGCGCCATGCGCTCCGGGGCCGACCGGTTTTTCCGCAGGGTTTTCCCTGCGGTGAATGCTAGGTCAGGATCCAAGGCAGGGGGGAATTCATAAAATGCGACAGGGTACCCGCAAGGGCCTTATGACAGTGGCCGCGGCGACCGGTGTGATCGCCGCGGCGGGCGGTTACGCCCACGCCGACTCGGGAGCGGTCGGCTCCGCCACCGACTCACCCGGTGTGCTCTCCGGCAACACGGTGCAGGCGCCGGTACACGTGCCGGTGAACGTCTGCGGCAACACCGTGAACGTCGTCGGCGTCCTCAACCCGTCGATGGGGAACAAGTGCGCCAACCCCGGCGGCCGTGGAGGCGCTTCGACGAGCTACGGCGACTCCGGAGGGTACGGCGATCACGGCGGCCACGCCGGCCACGGGGGCTCGCACGCCGGAGGACACACCTCGGGCTCGCCCGGCGTCGGTTCGGGCAACACCGTGCAGGCGCCGATCGACGTCCCGGTCAACGTCTGCGGCAACAGCGTCAACATCATCGGCGTCGGCAACGCCGCGCTGGGCAACGAGTGCGCCAACGAGAGGGGTTCCGGACACACTGGGCACCCCGGCCACCCCGGCCACCCCGGAAATCCAGGACATCCGGGCGGTGGTCACCCCACGCAGCCGCCCGGCCACGGCACGCCCCCCGGGCACGGGGGAGACGGGAGCAACCCGCCCGGGAAGCCGGGAACCCCCGGAACTCCGGGTCAGCCGGGACACCCCGGGACCCCGGGCCAGCCGGGGACTCCGGGCCAGCACCCGGGTACGCCCCCCGCTCACTCCGGGAACCACACCGTCCCCACCGGTTCCCACGGCTCCAGCCACGTCCAACCGCTGGGCGGCGCCTCGGTGAGCCGGCCGGTCACCGCGGCGCAACTCGCGCACACGGGCAGTGACGTGCCGCTGGGGCTCGCGCTCCCGGCGGGCGCGGGTGCGCTGCTCGCGGGCGCGGTGCTCTACCGCAGGGCGCGCGCCGCGGCGTAGCTCACGCACGGTGACGCACCGGCTGCGGTGCGTGGAGCGGAGCGGGCCCCGTCGACGCGGGGCCCTTTCCGTCAGTCGGCCAGTCTCACCATGTGGCACGCACCTGGCGGATGATCCGCCGGCGCAACCGCACCCTGCGGCTGCCGTCGCGCATGAGGCTCAGTCGGTCCAACTCCCAGTGTCCGTACTCGGCATGGTCCGTCAGCAGACGTGTCGCCTCGTTGCGGGACACCCCGCGAGGAACGTACACGTCGACAAATTCGTATTCCGGCATCGCATCTATTGTGCGGGCTGGTGCCCGGTACGGATAGCGTCTGCACTATGTCTGATGCTGCGCAGCCCACCGCTGCCGAGGTACGCGCCGCCGCCGAGGCGGTCAAGACCGCGCTCGACCGCCATCTGGCCGCGGTCGAACGCAGGTCGGGGGAGGACGACCCGGCTGTCTACGAGGCGTTCAACCAGCTGGCCGCGGCCGCCGAGGTCTACGACGAGCTCCTGTACGACCGCTACGACGAGGTCACACCCTTCGAGATCCCCGGTACGGACGACGCGCTGCCGCCGTACGCGGGCCCCGAGGAGCCGAACGCGATCAGCGTGCTGATCCGCCGCGACTACGCGGTGGCGGAACCACAGCGGCTGCTGGCACAGGCCCAGCGGGTCGAGGCGGCGGAGTACGACGACGGCCCCGGCGCGGACGGGGACGCGGCGGGCACGATCCACGGGGCGCTGGGCGTCCTGTTCGGCGAGTTCGAGCCGGACGAGATCGCCTCCCGGCACAAGGAGTTCGGTCTGGAGGAGGGCGACTCCACGCTCTGGGTGACCGCGGCGGACGAGCCGGCCGAGCCCGGCGAGTGGCTGGAGGTGCCCTTCGAGGGCGTCGACCCGCAGCGGGTGGTGTGCCGCTTCGACGTCAGCGCCGTCTTCGACGACGAGGACGGCGACGACACGGCGGAGACCGACGAACTGGACGAGCTCGACCTGGACGAGGACGAGGATCTGGAGCCGCTGGACGCGGAGCGCTGATCCGCCGGGCGGCGGTGCCACCCGGCGGCCGAGGCCGGACGGACACCGCAGCCCGACCCCGTCGCGGCCGGTCGCCGTCGCCGCGGAAGCGGAACCGGTGGCGGAGAGCGGTGGCGGAACCGGTCAGTCCGCCGCCGGAACCTGTGTCTTCAGCAGCAGCGGAAGTCGGGTCGTCCGCGGCTTCGGCAGAATCTCGGCCACCGCCTTCGGCAGCGCCTGCTCCACGCCGTGGACCACCGACAGATGGCGCTCCGCCCGGCTGAACGCCGTGTACACCCAAGGACGGCTGAGGGACTGGACCGCGTCCCCCGGCAGCACCACGACCGCCGCCGCCCAGCGGCTGCCCGCGGCCTGGTGGGCGGTCAGGGCCCAGCCGTGGCGGACGGACTGCTCCACCCGTTCCTTCGGTACGACCACGGGCGCGCCCGCGCACGACAGGTGCAGCCCGTCGGTGTCGGCCGTCACCACCTCGCCCGGCACCGTACGGCCCGGCGCGGGGGAGTGGACGATCCGGTCACCGGGGTCGAAGCCGCCGAAGCGGCCGGGGCCCGGATTGAGCCGTTCCTTGAGCGCGGCGTTGAGGGCACGGGTGCCGGCCGCTCCGCCGTGACCCGGGGTGATCACCACGGTCTGCCCGGCGGGGACGCCGATCGCGCGCGGCACGGAGTCGGCGACCAGCTGCACCGTTCGGTGCACCGCCTCGCCCGCGTCCCGCACCGGCACGATCACGACCTCCTTGCCGGGCGCCTCGACCTGGGTGAGCTCGCCCACGCCGATCCCGGAGACCAGCTCGCCGAGCGGTCCGGGGTCGGGCGTACGGGAGGCGACCTGCGGGCACACCCGGGCCGCCAGCAGGTCGGCGAAGACCCGCCCGGGGCCCGCGGACCACAACGCCGCCGGATCCCCGCTCAGCACCAGCCGGGCGCCGTCGGGCAGCGCCTCCACGAGCATCGCCGCACCCTCCACGTCCAGCTGGGGCGCGTCCAGCACGATCAGCAGGTCCAGGGCCAGGGCGCCGTCCGTGTCCCGGCCGGGTCCCGCGGCGCCGGAGAGCAGGTCGGCGACGGTGCCCACGGCTCCCTCGCCGCCCGCCAGGCGCCGGCCGCCGTCAGGGGTGTGGGTGGCCGCGAAGGCGCGCAGTCCGGCCGCACGGGCGGCGCCGAGCAGGGCCGCGGGCTCGGCGCGGGCCGCCTCGCCGCCGGTGTGCAGCACCAGGCCGTGCCCGGCGACCGCCCGCGCCAGCTCCGCCGCGCCCCCGGAGGCCGCCGCCGCGGCCGCCTCCCACGGGTCCGAGGTGTCCTTGGTCACGGAGCTGACCAGCCGGGCCAGCCCGTCGGCGAGGCTCTCCTCGGCCAGCGCGTACCGCTCCAGGGCGACCAGGACCCGGACCGGCCGCTCCTCCTCGTCGTCCTCGGGCTCCGGGGCGCCCGGATCCAGCAAGTCCCGGAAGACCAGCGCCTCGCCCTCCGCGAGCGCGTCCTGCACGGCCGCCTCCGGGTCGGGCACCGCGCCCCGGGCCAGCGCGGCGGTGAGCGCCGGCATCTCCAGCGCGGTGTGCCCGGCCACGGCCGCCTGCTCCAGCAGCCAGCCGGTCACCGCGCGGCCGCGCCGCTCGTCGTCCGGACCGCACTCCGCGCCCAGCAGCGCCCGCGCGAACCCGTCCGCCTGGTCCGGCCGCACCCCGGTGACCCGGAGCAGCTGCCAGGGGTCCTCCCGCAGCAGCGTCTCCGCGCCCTCGCCAAGAGCGGCGGCGACCTGGGGCGCGAGCGACTCGGGCGCACCGCCGTCGGCCAGGACCCGGCGTACCGCCCCGATCGTCTCCGTGCCGGGCCCGGCGGCGGCCGGCGCCGGCTGGGGCCGCCGCACCGGCTCCGGAGCGGGGGCCGCCGGGCGCGGGGACGGCTCCGGGGCGGCGAACACGGTCGTCGCCGGCTTCCCGCCGCCCTCCACGGCCCGGACCGCCGCGAGCAGGTCGGCCGCCTTGCCGCTGAGCTTGGCCCCGCTCTCGATCGGCGCCGCCTTCTCGGCCTTCCGCCGCTCGATGCGCTCCCGCTCGATCCGCTGAGCCGCCAGCTCGGCCGCGGCCGCGGACTGCTCGCCCGAGCCTTCGCCGCTTGCCGCGTCGCTGTCCGCCGCTCCGGAGACCGCCCCGGCACTCTCGTCGCCGTCCGCCCCGTCCGCCCCGTCGGCCTCGCCGTCCGCCGTGTCGCCGCTCTCCGCCGCCCCGGCGGCCCGCACGTCGCCCGCGGCCCCGTCGCCGGCGCCGCTCGCTCTGTCGGTGAGGTGGCCGGTCTCCGTCGTCCCCCCGGCCGTCGTGCCCTCGTCGGCCTCGGGCTTGGCGCCCAGCCCCGGCTCCGTGCTCACAGCGTGCTCCAGTCGTGATCGGGATAGCGGTGCACGGGCGCCGACACGTCGTCGAGGGCCCGGCAGATCTCGTCAGGAAGCGTAAGCGCCTCCACTGACAACGCACCCGCGAGCTGCTGCGCGTTGCGCGCGCCGACGATCGGCGCGGCCACGCCCGGCCGGTCCCGCACCCACGCGAGCGCCACCTGGAGCGGGGTGACCGCGAGCCCGTCCGCCGCCGTCTGCACCGCGTCCACGATCCGGGTCGCGGTGTCGTCGAGGTAGGGCTCGACGAACGGCGCCAGATGCTCGGAGGCGCCGCGCGAGTCCGGGGGAGTGGAGTGCCGGTACTTCGCGGTCAGCACGCCCCGGCCCAGCGGGGAGGACGGCAGCAGGCCGATGCCCAGGTCGAGGGCGGCGGGCAGCACCTCGCGCTCGACGCCCCGCTGGAGCAGCGAGTACTCCAGCTGGGTGCTGGCCAGCCGGGTGCGGGTGCCCGGCGCCGCGAGCTGCCAGGTCGCCGCCTTCGCCAGCTGCCAGCCGCAGAAGTTGGAGACCCCGGCGTACCGCGCGCGACCGCTGCTCACCGCCAGGTCGAGGGCCTGGAGCGTCTCCTCCAGCGGGGTGTCCGGGTCGTAGGCGTGCACGTGCCAGACGTCGACGTGGTCGGTGCCGAGGCGGGCCAGGGAGGCGTCCAGCGCGGCGAGCAGGTGGCCGCGCGAGCCGTCGAAACGCCGGTCGGGGTCGGGGACGCTGCCCGCCTTGGTCGAGATGACCAGGTCCCGGCGCGGCACCAGCCCTTCTATGAGCTGCCCGAGCAGGTACTCGGCCTCGCCGTCGCCGTACACGTCCGCGGTGTCGACGAGGGTCCCGCCGGCCTCCCAGAACGCCTTCAGCATGTCCGCGGCGTCGTGCTCGTCGACGTCCCGGCCCCAGGTGAGGGTGCCGAGTCCGATTCTGGACACACGCAGGCCGGTACGGCCGAGATGCCTCTGCTCCATGCCCGCGAGATTACTGGCCAGAGCTGGTGCGTTGGGTTGCCTGTGGATAACCGATTTCCCCAGACGGGGGGGAGTTCGAAGGGACGGGACTCGCCCGGCCAAGGGGCGCGGGACAGTACCGATGTGCGGCTCCGCCGCGTGGGCCCGACCAGCCCCCACGACCCGCAGCCGGACCACGAGCGATCCCCCACACGGAAATCCCCACGCTAAGGTCTCTCGCAACAGCGACGTTACTGATCGGTAAGGGGAACGGCCATGCAGCTCGGGATCAACCTCGGCTACTGGGGCGCCGGGATGGACGGGGACAATCTGGCCGTGGCGCAGGAGGCCGAGCGGCTCGGGTACGCCGTGTGCTGGGCCGCCGAGGCCTACGGCTCCGACGCCGCCACCGTGCTCAGCTGGGTCGCCGCCCAGACCGAGCGCATCGACGTCGGCTCGGCCATCTTCCAGATCCCGGCCCGGCAGCCCGCCATGACCGCGATGACCGCCGCCACCCTCGACTCCCTCTCCGGCGGCCGCTTCCGGCTCGGCCTCGGCGTCTCCGGACCGCAAGTCTCCGAGGGCTGGTACGGCGTCAAGTTCGACAAGCCGCTCTCCCGCACCCGCGAGTACGTGGAGATCGTGCGGAAGGCGATGACCCGGGAACGGCTGTCGTACGAGGGCGAGCACTGGACGCTGCCGCTGCCGGGCGGCCCCGGCAAGCCGATCAAGCTGACCGTGCATCCGGAACGCGAGCGCATCCCGGTCTACATCGCCGCCATCGGCCCGAAGAACCTGGAGCAGACCGGCGAGATCGCCGACGGCGCGCTGCTGATCTTCCCCTCCGCCGAGCACCTGGAGGAGACGGCCGTGAAGCACCTGCGCGCGGGCCGGGAGAAGGCCGGCCGGACCCTCGACGGATTCGACATCTGCCCGACGCTGCCGCTCGCCGTCGGCGACGACAAGGACGTGGCCTCGCTCGCCGACACCTTCCGGCCCTACACGGCGCTCTACGTCGGCGGCATGGGCAGCCGCAAGCAGAACTTCTACAACCAGCTCGCCCAGCGCATGGGCTACGAGCGGGAGGCCGCCGAGATCCAGGACAAGTACCTGTCCGGGGACAGGGACGGGGCCGCGGCCGCCGTACCGCAGGAGCTGATCGACCAGACCACGCTGCTCGGCTCCGTGGACCGGATCGCCGACCGGATGAAGGCCTACGCGGCCGCCGGGGTCACCACCCTCTCCCTCGCGCCCGCCGGCTTCGCGCTGGAGGAGCGGCTCGCCTCGCTGCGGGCCGGCGCCGAGGCCCTGGAGCGCGCCGGCCTCGCGTGAACACCTGAGAGGCGAGAGAAGTCCACGGCCGTGGTGGGGGCTCGGGGGGTCTTCCCCGCCACGGCCGTCACGGAGAACAACGCGCCCGCGCCCGCGCGGTTACGCCCCGGGGTGACCCCGCCGCTCCTCCTTTCGGCCGAGTTCGCCCGCACACCTGTTGCAGCCACTCCGGCGCGGCATTTGACTCGTTCTTTGCGGGTCTGGTGAGTCCTCCGGAGAGGTGCCCACGATGCTTTCGGCCAGGAGTCTGTTCCAGGAGATCCTCGACAACGACGAGTCCTTCCGGCTCTTCTGCTCCATCGCGGCCAGCGGGGAGTCCCAGGGCGGCTGGGAGAACGCGCGGATCGCCGCGCTGGTACCGCGGAGCGAACGCGCCCTCGCCCCCAAGATCGCCCGCCACGGCGCCGACGAGGACAAGCACGGGCGCATCTTCCACGCCCTGCTCAGGAAGCGCGGGCTGGCGCCGGTCCCGGTGCCGGCCGACACCGACTACACGATGATCCTGGAGCGGCACGGCATCGGGCTCGCCCACGACCGGCTCCGCGCCGACCGGCCGCTCACGGTGCCGGACGTCGTCGCCTACCTGGCCCACAGCCGGGTCACCGAGCAGCGCGCCTCCGAGCAGATGAAGCTGCTGCGCCGGTACTTCGCCGACCACCCGGACGTGGGCCGCGCGGTGCGCATGATCTCCGCCGACGAGGACAACCACCTCGCCTACTGCCACGAGGAGCTGCTCCGGTTCGCCGCCGCCGGGCACGGCCGCACCATCCAGCGCACGCTCCGCGCGTGCGCCCTCGCCGAGATCCGCGTCCACCGGAACGTCAGCCTCGCCGTCATGACCCACATGGGCCGCATCCTCGGCTGGCCCAGGGCCAGGTCCGCGCTCCTGGCGTCCGGAATCCACGCCGTCTACGCCTACGAACGCGCCGCCGGCTGGCGCCGCATGGTCTCCCTGCGGATGCCGGAGCACAGGAACGCCCTGGGCGGCCCCGCGACGCCCGCCCCCGAGTTCGCCTGAGCCCGCGGGCCGCGCGCCTCCCTCACATCCACCCGCGGCGCTTGAACAGCCGGTACAGCGACAGCTCCAGCACGACCATGAGCATGATCACCGCCGGGTACCCCCAGAACCAGTGCAACTCGGGCATGTGATCGAAGTTCATGCCGTAGATTCCCGCGATCAGCGTCGGTACCGCGGCCATGGCCGCCCACGCGGAGATCTTCCGCATGTCGTCGTTCTGCCGCACGCTCATCTGCGCGAGATGGGAGCTGAGGACGTCCGACACCAGCCGGTCCAGGCCCTCCACGCTCTCGTTCACCCGCGTCAGGTGGTCGTTGACGTCCCGGAAGAACGGCCGGGCCTCCGCGGGCACGAAGGGCACCGTCACGCCGCTGCCGTACTGGCCCACCCCCGCCAGCTTGGTCATGGGCAGCGCCAGCGGCACGGTCGCCCGGCGGAACTCCAGGATCTGCCGCTTGAAGGTGTAGATCCGCGACGCGGTGTGCCGGGAGCCGCCGCCGGTCGGCGAGAACACCTCGGCCTCCAGCTCCTCCAGGTCGGTCTGCAACTCGGTCGCGACCTCCAGGTAGTGGTCCACGATCGCGTCGGAGATCGAGTACAGCACCCCTGTCGGCCCGTGCTTCAGCATCTCGTGCTGCTCCTCCAGGTGCCGCCGGATGTCGCCGAGCGGCGACGGCGTCCCGTGGCGCACGGTGACCACGAAGGAGTCCCCGATGAAGATCATCAGCTCGCCGGAGGTCACCGTGTCGCTCTTCGGCTCGTACGTCACCGGCTTCAGGACGACGAACAGCGAGTCGTCGTACACCTCGAGCTTCGGCCGCTGGTGCGCGCTCAGGGCGTCCTCCACGGCCAGCGGATGCAGCCCGAACTCGTCGGTGACCAGGTCGAACTCGCGCTCCGTCGGCTCGTACAGACCGATCCACAGAAAGCTGTCGCCACGCGCGCGTGCCTCCGCGAGCGCATCGGAGAAGTCCTGCGGTGTCTCCGTCCGCTCCCCGTCCCGGTAGATGGCGCAGTCGACGATCACGGAGCGTATTCTCTCGTCGCCCGCCCGCCTGCGCACTTCGGGGTGCGCCTACCCTGGGCCGCATGCCCACGCTGATCCTCGTAAGGCACGGACGGTCCACCGCCAACACCTCGGGCGTACTCGCCGGGTGGTCGCCGGGCGTCGCCCTCGACGAGCGCGGGGCCGCCCAGGCCGCCGCGCTGCCCGGCCGGCTCGCCGGGCTGCCCATCTCCGAGCTCGTCACCAGCCCGCTGCAGCGCTGCCAGGAGACGGTCCGCCCGCTGCTCGACGCCCGCCCCGGGCTCACCGCCCACACCGACGAGCGGATCGGGGAGGCCCATTACGGCGACTGGTCCGGCCGCAAGCTCGCCGAACTCAAGGACGAGCCGCTGATGGAGGTCGTCCAGGCCCATCCGTCGGCGGCCGCCTTCCCCGGTGGCGAGTCCATGCGCGCCATGCAGACCCGCGCCGTCGAGGCGGTCCGCGAGTGGAACGCGCGCGTGGAGCGCGACCACGGCCCGGACGCCGTCTTTCTCATGTGCTCGCACGGTGACATCATCAAGTCCCTCGTCGCGGACGCGCTCGGTCTGCATCTCGACCTCTTCCAGCGGATCTCTGTGGAACCGTGTTCCATCACCGCGATCCGTTACACCCGTCTCAGGCCGTTTCTCGTTCGTCTCGGGGACACCGGGGATTTCGCCTCCCTTGCCCCCCGCGAGGAACCCCCGGGGGAAGACGCCGCGGTCGGTGGCGGCGCCGGCGCGCCGTGATCGTCAGCCGCAGTAGGGTGAAGCGATCCACGTAGGCGGCTCCCCGGCCGCGTGGTCGCCCGCCCGAAGCCCACGCACTCTCGACTCATGGAGACAGGACGTGTCCCGTCAGGTGTTCCTCTACGATCCGCCGGACCGCTTCGTCGCGGGCACGGTCGGAATGCCCGGACGCCGTACGTTCTTCCTCCAGGCCACGGCCGGCCCCCGGACGACCAGCGTGGCCCTGGAGAAGACCCAGGTCGCCGCCCTCGCCGAACGCATGGACGAACTCCTCGACGAGGTCGTGCGCCGCAGCGGCGGCAACGCGGCCGTGCCCGCCGTCGCGCCCACCGAGATCAGCGACAGCGCCCCCCTCGACACCCCCGTGGAGGAGGAGTTCCGCGTCGGCACCATGGCGCTCGCCTGGGACGGCGAGGAAGAGCGCATGATCGTCGAGGCGCAGGCCCTCGTGGAGCTGGAGGCCGACTCCGAGGAGGACCTCGCCGAGGCCGAGGAGCGGCTCCTGCAGGACGAGGAGAACGGGCCCCCGATGCTGCGGGTCCGGCTGACCGGCGCGCAGGCCAGGGCCTTCGCCAAGCGCGCCCTGGACGTCGTCAACGCCGGGCGGCCGCCGTGCCCGCTGTGCAGCCTCCCGCTCGACCCGGAAGGACACGTATGTCCGCGCCAGAACGGATACCGCCGCGGAGCGTGACCGCCGCCGAGCTGCTCGCCCGCGGTGAGCTGACGGTACGCGGCCGCATCCGCGACGCCTCCAACGCGGCACTGTTCTGCACGGTCGCGCTCGACGGCCGCGAGGTGTCCTGCGTCTACAAGCCGGTCGCGGGGGAGCGCCCGCTGTGGGACTTCCCCGACGGCACCCTCGCCCAGCGCGAGGTGGCCGCCTACGAGGTCGCCGCGGCCACCGGCTGGGACCTGGTCCCGCCCACCGTGCTGCGCGACGGCCCGTACGGCGAGGGCATGGTCCAGCTGTGGATCGACGTCGACCCCGAGGGTGCCGAACTGCTCGGCCTGGTGGACGCGGAGGAGCCCGAGCCCGGCTGGAAGGCGATCGGGCTCGCCGAGGTCGGCGACGGCAAGACGGCGCTGCTGGTGCACGCGGACGACGAACGGCTGCGCCGGCTCGCCGTCCTCGACGCGGTCATCAACAACGCCGACCGCAAGGGTGGCCATCTGCTGCCCACCGCCGACGGCCGGCTCTACGGCATCGACCACGGCGTCACCTTCAACGTCGACAACAAGCTGCGCACCCTGCTGTGGGGGTGGGCGGGTGAGGACCTGACCGGCGAGGCCGTCGAGGTCCTCAAGGGCCTGCGCGAGGCCCTTGGCGGGCCGCTGGGGACCCGGCTGGCCGAACTGATCACCGCGGCGGAACTCGACGCGACGCGCGCGCGTGTGGAGACGTTGCTCACCGCCGGCAGGCATCCGGAACCCAGCGGCGAGTGGCCGGCCATCCCCTGGCCGCCCGTATAGCCCCCACCAGCACATTCCGGCCCAGAGATCAAGACTGCCTTCCCGGCCGTCCGGTTCGTATACCGAACTCGGGTCCGGTTACGCTCATGTACATGCATGCCTGGCCCGCTTCCGAGGTCCCCGCCCTGCCTGGTCAGGGCCGCGACCTGAGGATCCACGACACCGCGACCGGCGGTCCGGTCACCCTCGACCCCGGTCCCGTCGCCCGCCTCTACGTCTGCGGCATCACGCCGTACGACGCGACCCACATGGGGCACGCGGCGACCTACAACGCGTTCGACCTCGTTCAGCGCGTGTGGCTCGACACCAAGCGGCAGGTGCACTACGTCCAGAACGTCACGGACGTCGACGACCCGCTCCTGGAGCGCGCGGAGCGCGACGGCGTCGACTGGGTCGCCCTCGCCGAGCAGGAGACGGCCCTCTTCCGCGAGGACATGACCGCCCTCAGGATGCTGCCGCCGCAGCACTACATAGGCGCGGTAGAGGCCATACCCGGCATCGTGCCGCTGGTCGAGCGGCTCCGCGACCTCGGCGCCGCCTACGAACTCGAGGGCGACATCTACTTCTCCGTCGAGTCCGACCCGAACTTCGGCAAGGTCTCGAACCTCGACGCGGCCGCCATGCGTCTGCTCTCCGCCGAGCGCGGCGGCGACCCCGACCGTCCCGGCAAGAAGAACCCGCTCGACCCGATGCTGTGGATGACCGCCCGCGAGGGCGAACCCAGCTGGGACGGCGGCTCCCTGGGCCGCGGCCGCCCCGGCTGGCACATCGAGTGCGTGGCGATCGCCCTCGACCACCTCGGCATGACCTTCGACGTCCAGGGCGGCGGCTCCGACCTCGCCTTCCCGCACCACGAGATGGGCGCCTCGCACGCCCAGGTGCTCACCGGCGAGTTCCCGATGGCCAAGGCGTACGTCCACGCCGGCATGGTCGCGCTCGACGGCGAGAAGATGTCCAAGTCCAAGGGCAACCTGGTCTTCGTCTCCCAGCTCCGCAGGGACGGCGTCGACCCGGCCGCCATCCGCCTCGCCCTGCTCTCCCACCACTACCGGTCCGACTGGGAGTGGACCGACCGGGTACTGGCCGACGCGGTGGCCCGCCTGGACCGCTGGCGCGCGGCGGTCTCCCGCCCGGACGGCCCGCCCGCGGAGTCCGTCGTGGAGGAGATCCGGGAGGCCCTGAGCAACGACCTGGACGCCCCGGCCGCCCTGGCCGCGGTGGACCGCTGGGCGGCCCTCCAGCAGGAGCAGGGCGGCACGGACACGGGTGCGCCGGGCGTCGTGTCCCGAGCGGTGGACGCCCTGCTGGGCGTGGCCCTCTAGGCGGCGCCGCCACCGGCGCCCCGTCTTTCAGGGGCGCTGGGGCTCCCCCGGCCGCAGGCCGGGGGAGGAACTGCGGGCCCGGCCCCTCCGGCCGCCCGGCGGGCACTCTGCGGTCGGCACCCGACGAACAGGGGCGGTACGCGTGACGCGTACCGCCCCTGTCCCCGTTCTCGTGGCTCAGTCCTCGTGGCTCAGTCCTCGGAGGTGTCCTCGCCGTCCGGTCCGGAGTCCCCGCCGGTGTCCCCGTCCTCCCCGGAAGTCCCGGAGTTCTCGGCGTTCCCCGGCGTGTCGGGCTTCGGCGGCCGCGGCGGCCGCGCCTTGCCACCCGGGTTCCCCGGGTTGTCCCGCAGGTACGACGCGCTGTCGCTGCCGTCCGCGGTGGCGTGACCGCCGGGCGGGTTCACGTCCCGGCGCCGCAGGTAGCGTTCGAACTCACGGGCGATCGCCTCGCCGGAGGCCTCCGGCAGCTCGGCGGTGTCCCGGGCCTCCTCCAGCGTCTGCACGTACTCGGCGACCTCGCTGTCCTCCGCGGCCAGCTGGTCCACCCCGACCTGCCAGGCGCGGGCGTCCTCGGGCAGCTCGCCCAGCGGGATCCGCAGGTCGAGCAGGTCCTCCAGGCGGTTCAGCAGCGCCAGCGTGGCCTTCGGGTTGGGCGGCTGGGAGACGTAGTGCGGGACGGCCGCCCAGAGCGAGACCGCCGGCACACCGGCATGCGTGCACGCCTCCTGGAGAACGCCGACGATGCCCGTGGGGCCCTCGTACTTGGTCTCCTCCAGGTCCATCCGCTGCGCCAGGTCCGAGTCCGAGGTGACCCCGCTGACCGGTACCGGACGCGTGTGCGGGGTGTCGCCGAGCAGCGCGCCGAGGACGACCACCAGCTCGACGCCCAGCTCGTGGGCGAAGCCCAGCAGTTCGTTGCAGAACGAGCGCCAGCGCATGGACGGCTCGATGCCTCTGACCAGCACCAGGTCCCGCGGCTTGTCGCCGCCGACCCGGACCACCGACAGCCGTGTCGTCGGCCAGGTGATCTTGCGCACGCCCGCGTCCATCCACACCGTGGGGCGGTTCACCTGGAAGTCGTAGTAGTCCTCGGCGTCGAGCGCCGCGAACACCTCGCCCTTCCACTCCCGCTCCAGGTGCGCGACCGCGGTGGAGGCGGCGTCGCCGGCATCGTTCCAGCCTTCGAACGCGGCCACCATGACTGGGTCGATCAGCTCGGGAACCCCCTCCAGCTCGATCACCCAGTGCCTCCTTCCGACGTGCCCTCGCGTACGCCCCAACCTTACGGCGTGAGGCGGGGGCGCCCGCAGCCCCCTTGCACGGGGGAGTGAACGGATCACTGCCCCGTTCGCCGTCCTCGAACACCACCGGTTCCGGGAAGCCGGCAAGCGCTTCACAGGCTGCTGCGCAGCCACTGCTCCACGCTCGCGATGTGCACGGTGGCCCAGGACCGGGCCGCCTCCGCGTCCCGGTCGCGCAGCGCGGCCAGGATCGCCCGGTGCTCCCGCAGGGTCCGGGCGACCGCGTCCTCCTGGGTCAGACCGCGCCAGATCCGCGCCCTGGTGGTCGGGCCCGACAGCCCGTCAAGGAGCGAGCACAGCACCGAGTTTCCCGAACTCTGCACGATGCCCCGGTGGAACTCCAGGTCGCAGGCGACCAGTTCCTCCACCGAGGGCTCGGCGCCGAGCGCGTCCAACTGAGCGTCCAGCGCACCCAGTTGCTGCTCGCTGATCCGGGAGGCGGCCATTGCCGTCGCGGCCGGCTCCAGGATCCGGCGCACCGCGAGGAACTCCAGGACCGTGTCGTCGCGGTGGAAGTCGACCACGAAGCTCATCGCCTCGAGAAGCAACTGCGGGTCCAGGCTCGTGACATACGTGCCGTCGCCCTGCCGGACGTCCAGGATCCGGATCAGCGACAGGGCCCGTACGGCCTCCCGCAACGAGTTGCGGGACAGGCCCAGTTCGGCGGCGAGCTCGCTCTCCTTGGGCAACCGTTCTCCGGGGCGCAGCGCACCGGAGACGATCATGTCCTTGATCTTCTCGATCGCCTCATCGGTGACTGCCATACCGGCCTCCCTGTCGCAAAGACATCCGATGTCTCGGCACCATTATGCGGCCTGGTCAGCCTTGCGCGGCCGCGCTTCCGCACGCCGCTCGACGGGCCCGGAGCGGCTCCGCAGGGCCTGTCGCCGCTCTCCGTGGGCGGTGCCGTGCCGTGCGGGCAGGTGCCGGGGGCCGGGGCGCCGCCCTGCCGGCGTCCGGCGGGCATGCGAGAGGGGCGGCTCCCCAGGGGATGGGAGCCGCCCCTCCTGTCGCCCGCCCCCGGTACGGCGGGGCCGGGTCCTCAGCGGTTGCCGGGACGGTCAGGGGAGTACCCGGCAGCCGCCTGTCCCTGGGGTCACTTCTTGTCGAGCAGGTCCTGGACCCTGGCCCGGACGTCGTCCGTGGCGAGGCCCCGGATGGTCAGGGTGGTACGGCGGCGCAGCACGTCGTCCGCGGTCTCGGCCCACTCGTGGTCGCGGGCCCAGACGACCTGCGCCCAGATCTCCGGGGCGTCCGGGTGGACGCGCTCGGCGAGCAGCGGGTCCTCGTTGGCCAGGCGCGCGATGTCGAAGGCCAGCGAACCGTAGTGGGTGGCGAGATGCTTGGCCGTGTCGGCGGCCATCCGCGGGCCCGGTGCCGGGTTGTCCACCAGCAGGCGGTGGGCGACGGCACGGGGGTTGGCGACGCCGGGCAGCGGCAGCTTCTTCGGCAGCGAGGCGATGGGCTCGAAGTCGTCGCCCAGCGGGTGGCCCGGCAGCGCCTCCAGCTTCTCCATCACGGTGCGGCCGATGTGCCGGAAGGTGGTCCACTTGCCGCCCGCGACGGACAGCATGCCGCCCCGGCCCTCGGTGACCACCGTCTCCCGCTTGGCCTTCGCGGTGTCGCCGGGGCCGCCCGGCAGCACCCGCAGACCGGCGAAGGCGTAGGTGATCAGATCGCGCTTGAGCTGCTGGTCCCGGACGGAGAACGCGGCCTCGTCCAGGATCTGGGCTATGTCCTTCTCGGTGACGGAGACGTCCGCCGGGTCGCCCTCGTACTCCTCGTCGGTGGTGCCGAGCAGCAGCATGTCCTCCCAGGGGAGGGCGAAGGTGATGCGGTACTTGTCGATGGGGGTGGCCAGCGCGGCCTTCCACGGCGAGGTGCGCTTCAGCACCAGGTGGGCGCCCTTGGACAGGCGGATGGACGGGGCCGCGTTCGGGTCCTCCATCCGGCGCAGATGGTCGACCCAGGGGCCGGTCGCGTTCAGCACCAGGCGGGCGTTGACGCCGAACTCCTCGCCGGAGACCGCGTCCTTCAGGTCGGCGCCGGTCACCCGGCCCCGGGTGAAGCGCAACCCGGTGACCTGGGCGTGGTTCAGGACGACCGCGCCCGCCTCGACGGCCGCGCGGACCGTCATCAGCGCCATGCGGGCGTCGTTCATCTGGTCGTCGCCGTAGACCGCGACGGCCTTGAGGTTCTCGGTGCGCAGCTCCGGCACGTCCCGCTGGGCCCTTGCGGGGGAGAGCAGGTGGCCGACGCCGTCACCGAACGCGGAGAGCGCGGAGTAGGCGAACACGCCCGCCCCGAGCTTCGCAGCGCCGTGCGGACCGCCCTTGTACACGGGGAGGTAGAACGTGAGCGGGTTCGCCAGGTGGGGAGCCACCTGGCGGGAGACCGCACGGCGCTCGAAGTGGTTCTCCGCCACCAGCTTCACCGCGCCGGTCTGCAGGTAGCGCAGACCGCCGTGGAGAAGCTTGGAGGAGGCGGAGGAGGTGGCGCCGGCGAAGTCGCCGGCGTCGACCAGTGCCACCCTGAGCCCGGACTGCGCGGCGTGCCAGGCGGTGGAGATGCCCAGGATGCCGCCGCCGATCACGAGAAGGTCGTACGACGCCTTGGAGAGCTGCTCCCTGGTCTCGGCGCGGCTCGGAAGCGAGCCGGAGGCCGGGTGCGTCCCCAGGGCAGGTACGGACTGCAGGGTGGACTGACTGGTCATGTCGGGTTCTTACTCCTCGTCAGAGCTCGATCGTGAGAGCGGTGCACGCTCTCGTCAGCTCTCGTCGTCGATCCAGCCCATGGTCCGGTCGACGGCCTTGAGCCAGTTCTTGTACTCACGGTCGCGGGTCTCCGCGTCCATGCGGGGGGTCCACTCGGCGGCCCGGCGCCAGTTGGCGCGCAGTTCGTCGGTGCTGGACCAGAAGCCGACGGCGAGGCCGGCGGCGTAGGCGGCGCCGAGGCAGGTGGTCTCGGCGACCATCGGGCGCACCACGGGTGCGTCGAGGACGTCGGCGAGGGTCTGCATCAGCAGGTTGTTGGCGGTCATGCCACCGTCGACCTTGAGGGCCACCAGCTCGTCGCCGGAGTCCTTCACCATGGCGTCCGCGATCTCGCGGGTCTGCCAGGCGGTGGCCTCCAGGACGGCGCGGGCCAGGTGCGCCTTGGTGACGTACCGGGTCAGGCCGGCGATGACACCACGGGCGTCGGAGCGCCAGTGCGGGGCGAACAGGCCGGAGAAGGCCGGCACGAAGTAGGCGCCGCCGTTGTCCTCGACCGAGAGCGCGAGCGTCTCGATCTCGGCCGCGGTGGAGATGAGGCCCATCTGGTCGCGCATCCACTGCACCAGCGAGCCGGTGACGGCGATCGAGCCCTCCAGCGCGTACTGGGTCGGCTGGTCGCCGATCTTGTAGCCGACCGTGGTCAGCAGGCCCGCGTAGGAGTTGATGATCTTGTCACCGGTGTTCATCACCATGAAGGTGCCGGTGCCGTAGGTCGACTTGACCTCGCCCTCGGAGAAGCAGCACTGGCCGAACAGGGCCGCCTGCTGGTCGCCGAGCGCGGAGGCGACCGGGATGCCGCCGAGCAGGTCGCCGAGCTTGCCACCGGTGACCTCGCCGTAGACCTCGGCGGAGGAGCGGATCTCGGGCAGGATCTGCAGCGGCACCCCGATGGACTCGGCGATCTTGTCGTCCCACTGCATGGTGTGCAGGTTCATGAGCAGGGTGCGGGAGGCGTTGGTCACGTCGGTGACGTGCTTGCCGCCGTTGACACCGCCGGTCAGGTTCCAGATGACCCAGGTGTCCATGGTGCCGAAGAGGATGTCGCCCGCCTCGGCGCGCTCCTTGAGGCCGTCGACGTGGTCGAGCAGCCAGCGGGCCTTGGGGCCGGCGAAGTAGGAGGCCAGCGGCAGGCCGGTCTCGCGGCGGAAGCGGTCCTGGCCGACGTTGCGGCCGAGCTCGCGGCAGAGGGCGTCGGTGCGGGTGTCCTGCCAGACGATGGCGTTGTGGACGGGCTCACCGGTGTTCTTGTCCCACAGCACGGTGGTCTCGCGCTGGTTGGTGATGCCGATGGCCTTGATGTCGTCGCGGGTGATGCCGGCCTTCTGGATGGCCCCGGCGACGACCTCCTGGACGTTGGTCCAGATCTCGTTGGCGTTGTGCTCGACCCAGCCCGGCTTCGGGAAGATCTGCTCGTGCTCCTTCTGGTCGACCGAGACGATACGGCCGTCCTTGTCGAAGACGATGCAGCGGCTGGAGGTGGTGCCCTGGTCGATCGCGGCGATGAAGGGGCCTGCGGTGTGGGCGTCGGTCACTGTGTGCTCCTCAGAGGTCCGTGTGTGTGGCGGTACGTCTGTTACGTCTGTGCTTCGGGGAGGCCTGCTGCTCTAAGCGAAGGCGACGTTGTAGATACCCGCGGCTATGGCTCCGCCGATCAGCGGGCCGACGACCGGGATCCAGGCGTAGCTCCAGTCGGAACCACCCTTGTTGGGCAGGGGGAGGAGCGCGTGCACGATGCGGGGGCCGAGGTCACGGGCCGGGTTGATGGCGTAGCCCGTCGGGCCGCCGAGCGAGAGACCGATCGAGACGACCACCAGGGCGGTGATCAGGCCGCCGAGCACGCCGAGGCCGTTGCCCTTGTCGTTGAGGCCCTGGGTGAGGACCGCGAGGATCAGCACGACGGTGCCGATGATCTCCGTGGCGAGGTTCTGGACCGCGTTCCGGATCTCGGGACCGGTGGAGAAGATGCCGAGGACCGGGCCTGCGCCCTTCTCCTGGGCCTCGACGGCCTTGGCCGTGGTGGCCTGCGCGCCCGGACCGCCGACGATCTCCTTGTCGGTGAGGTGCGCGTGGAACTGGCCGTAGTAGGCGACCCACACCAGGGAGGCGCCGATCATCGCGCCGAGCAGCTGTCCGGCGAAGTAGACCGGGACGTTGCTCCAGTCGCTGTTCTTGATGGCGAGAGCGACGGTGACGGCCGGGTTGAGGTGGGCACCGGACAGCGGTCCGGAGATGTAGACGGCCGTCAGGACGGCGAAGCCCCAACCGAAGGCGATGGCGAGCCAGCCGGCGTTGCGGGCCTTGGAGGCCTTGAGGGTCACGGCGGCGCAGACGCCACCGCCGAGCAGGATGAGTATGGCGGTACCGATGGTCTCGCCGATGAAGATGTCGGAGCTGGACACCCGCGACTCCTTTGTCCTTCGTCCAGGGAAGCCGAACCCCGAGTCCCTTCGGGGTGTTGGCGCCCTCGGGGGTGAGAGCGATGTCGGCCTTTGGCGTTGTCACACTCTAGCGCGTATTGCCGGTAGGTGTTCGACAATGCCGACCGATGGACGGGAGTCTTGCTCCGGCGTTACGCGTGCGTCAAGAGTTCTGTTATCGAAAGCGCGATCGTTATTGATTGCTGTGGGTTATCGGTGAGTCGGGTCGTCCGCCAGGTGCCCAGCAGTAACTCCACTGATCTGCTTGTTTGCCCTGTTATGTCCATCTCAGAGTACGGCTGAGGCCGGTCCGCCACACGCGAACCGGCCTCGGTCGTCGATCAGGGGCCCGCCGTCAGAACCGGCCCGCGCCCAGGTCCCGGGAGACCGCACGGGCGCAGTCCCGCACCGCCGCGATCAGATCCGGCCGCACCTCCCCGTCCTTGCAGACCCGCTCCACCGCGCCCGTGATGCCCACCGCGCCCACCGGCATCCGGCGGCGGTCGTGGATCGGCGCCGCCACCGAGGCGACGCCCTCCCAGGTCTCCTCCACGTCGGCCGCGTAACCCCGGGCCCGCGTGATGTCGAGGATGTGCTCGAAGGCGTCCAGGTCGCAGGTGGTGCGGTCGGTGAAGGGCTTGCGGTCGGCCTCCAGCGCCTCGCTGTGCGCCACCGGGTCGTAGGCCGACAGCACCTTGCCGAGGGCCGTGGAGTGCAGCGGCTGCATGGCGCCGATCTCCAGCACCTGCCGGCTGTCGTCGGGCCGGAAGACGTGGTGCACGATCAGCACGCCCTGCTGGTGGAGCACGCCCAGGTAGACGCTCTCCCCGCTGGAGCGGGCCAGGTCGTCCGTCCACACCAGCGCCCGTGCCCGCAGCTCGTGGATGTCGAGATAGGTGGTGCCGAGCCGGAGCAGTTCGGCCCCCAGTTGGTAGCGGCCCGAGACGTCGTCCTGCTCGACGAACCCCTCCTGCTGGAGGGTGCGCAGAATGCCGTGGGCGGTGCCCTTGGCGAGACCCAGCGACGAGGCGATGTCCGACAGGCCGAGCCGTCGCTCGCCGCCCGCGAGCAGCCGCAGCATCGCGGCCGCCCGTTCGAGCGACTGGATGTTCCGTGCCATCGCCGTTCTGCCTCCGTCCCCTGTGACCCTCACCGTCACGGCGCCGTAACCATCGTTCGGCAATGCCGAACACTACCGGTCCATGCCGACTCTCCGCTAATGGGCCGTCGACATCCGTCACTTCACGCGTGGCCCGTCCTCCGGTGTCCGGCCCCGCACCTTCGCCCCGCACCATGACCCGTGAGCGGCAGAACGCCATGGTCGGCGTCATACTGCCCGCCCCGCCGGTCACTCGTCCGCCACATGGACGCCCTGCCCATCCAAGCCCACTCCCGGTTACGCTGGCGCCGTGCGTCCATACCCGGGTCCGCCCTGGGAAACCGCATAGCCGACAGCCGTCGCATCCAAGGGAGCCCTTCATGGCCTCGTCGCCGCCGTCCCCTTCCGCCGACAGCCGGACCCGGGTGTCCGCGCTCCGCGAGGCGCTCGCCACACGCGTGGTGGTCGCCGACGGAGCCATGGGCACCATGCTCCAGGCGCAGGACCCCACCCTGGAGGACTTCGAGCACCTCGAGGGCTGCAACGAGATCCTCAACATCACCCGCCCGGACATCGTCCGCTCCGTCCACGAGGCGTACTTCGACGCCGGCGTGGACTGCGTCGAGACCAACACCTTCGGAGCCAACTACGCCGCGATGGCGGAGTACGACATCCCCGAACGGGTCTTCGAGCTGTCCGAGGCCGGCGCCCGCATCGCCCGCGAGACCGCCGACGGCTACCTCGCCCGCGACGGCCGCCAGCGCTGGGTCCTGGGCTCCATCGGCCCCGGCACCAAGCTGCCCACCCTCGGCCACGTCGGCTACACCACCATCCGCGACGCCTTCCAGCAGAACGCCGAAGGCCTGATCGCGGGCGGTGCGGACGCGCTGATCGTGGAGACCACCCAGGACCTGCTCCAGACCAAGGCGGCCGTGATCGGTGCCCACCGTGCGCGCGAGACCGCCGGCCTGGACGTCCCGATCATCGTCTCCGTCACCGTGGAGACCACCGGCACCATGCTGCTCGGCTCCGAGATCGGCGCCGCGCTCACCGCGCTGGAGCCGCTCGGCATCGACATGATCGGCATGAACTGCGCCACCGGCCCCGCCGAGATGAGCGAGCACCTGCGCTACCTCTCCCGGCACTCCCGCATCGCGCTGTCCTGCATGCCGAACGCGGGTCTGCCCGTCCTCGGAAAGGACGGCGCGAGCTACCCGCTCACCCCCTCGGAGCTGGCCGACGCCCACGAGACCTTCGTCCGCGACTACGGCCTCTCCCTCATCGGCGGCTGCTGCGGCACCACCCCCGAACACCTGCGCCAGGTCGTCGAGCGGATCCGCGGGATCACCCCGCCCGAGCGCAGCCCGCGCCCCGAGCCCGGCGCCGCCTCCCTCTACCAGACCGTCCCGTTCCGCCAGGACACCTCGTACCTGGCGATCGGCGAGCGCACCAACGCCAACGGCTCGAAGAAGTTCCGCGAGGCCATGCTGGCGGCCCGCTGGGACGACTGCGTGGAGATGGCCCGCGAGCAGATCCGCGAGGGCGCCCACATGCTGGATCTCTGCGTGGACTACGTCGGCCGCGACGGCGTGGCCGACATGAAGGAGCTGGCCGGCCGCTTCGCCACCGCCTCCACCCTGCCGATCGTCCTCGACTCCACCGAGGTCGACGTCATCCGGGCCGGTCTGGAGAAGCTCGGCGGCCGCGCGGTCATCAACTCCGTCAACTACGAGGACGGCGACGGCCCGGAGTCCCGCTTCGCGAAGGTCACCGAGCTGGCGCGGGAGCACGGCGCCGCGCTGATCGCGCTGACCATCGACGAGGAGGGCCAGGCCCGCACCCCCGAGAAGAAGGTCGAGATCGCCGAGCGGCTGATCGACGACCTGACCGGGAACTGGGGCATCCACGAGTCGGACATCCTCATCGACACCCTGACCTTCACCATCTGCACCGGCCAGGAGGAGTCCCGCAAGGACGGCATCGCCACCATCGAGGCCATCCGCGAACTCAAGCGCCGCCACCCGGACGTCCAGACCACCCTCGGCCTGTCCAACATCTCCTTCGGCCTCAACCCGGCCGCCCGCATCCTGCTCAACTCCGTCTTCCTCGACGAATGCGTCAAGGCCGGCCTGGACTCGGCGATCGTGCACGCGAGCAAGATCCTGCCGATCGCCCGGTTCTCCGAGGAGGAGGTGCAGACCGCCCTCGACCTCGTCCACGACCGCCGCCGCGAGGGCTACGACCCGCTCCAGAAGCTGATGGCCCTGTTCGAGGGCGCCACCGCCAAGTCCCTGAAGGCGGGCAAGGCCGAGGAACTGGCGGCCCTCCCCCTGGAGGAGCGCCTCAAGCGCCGCATCATCGACGGTGAGAAGAACGGTCTGGAGGCCGACCTCGACGAGGCCCTGCAGACCCGCCCCGCCCTGGACATCGTCAACGAGACCCTCCTGGACGGCATGAAGGTCGTCGGCGAGCTCTTCGGCTCCGGCCAGATGCAGCTGCCCTTCGTCCTCCAGTCCGCCGAGGTCATGAAGTCCGCGGTCGCCCACCTCGAACCGCACATGGAGAAGTCGGACGCCGAGGGCAAGGGCACCATCGTGCTCGCCACCGTGCGCGGCGACGTCCACGACATCGGCAAGAACCTCGTCGACATCATCCTGTCCAACAACGGCTACAACGTCGTCAACCTCGGCATCAAGCAGCCCGTCTCCGCGATCCTGGAGGCCGCCGAAGAGCACCGGGCCGACGTCATCGGCATGTCGGGGCTGCTGGTCAAGTCCACGGTGATCATGAAGGAGAACCTGGAGGAGCTCAACCAGCGCGGCCTCGCGGCCACCTACCCGGTCATCCTCGGCGGCGCCGCCCTCACCCGCGCCTACGTCGAGCAGGACCTGCACGAGCTCTACGAGGGCGAGGTCCGCTACGCCCGCGACGCCTTCGAGGGCCTGCGCCTCATGGACGCGCTCATCGGCGTCAAGCGCGGGGTGCCCGGCGCCAGCCTCCCCGAGCTCAAGCAGCGCCGGGTCCGGCAGACGGCCGCCGTCGAGGTCGAGGAACGGCCCGAGGAGGGCCACGTCCGCTCCGACGTCGCCGTCGACAACCCGGTGCCCACCCCGCCGTTCTGGGACACCCGCGTCATCAAGGGCATCCAGCTCAAGGAGTACGCGAGCTGGCTCGACGAGGGCGCCCTCTTCAAGGGCCAGTGGGGCCTCAAGCAGGCCCGCACCGGTGAGGGACCCTCCTACGAGGAGCTCGTCGAGACCGAGGGCCGGCCGAGGCTGCGCGGCCTCCTCGACCAGCTCCAGACGGAGAACCTGCTGGAAGCGGCCGTGGTCTACGGCTACTTCCCGTGCGTCTCCAAGGACGACGACCTGATCATCCTCGACGAACAGGGCAACGAGCGCACCCGGTTCACCTTCCCCCGCCAGCGCCGCGGCCGCCGGCTCTGCCTCGCCGACTTCTTCCGCCCGGAGGAGTCCGGCGAGACGGACGTGGTCGGTTTCCAGGTCGTCACCGTCGGCTCCCGCATCGGTGAGCAGACCGCCAAGCTGTTCGAGGCCAACGCCTACCGCGACTACCTCGAACTGCACGGCCTGTCCGTCCAGCTGGCCGAGGCCCTCGCCGAGTACTGGCACGCGCGCGTGCGTTCCGAACTGGGCTTCGCCGGCGAGGACCCCAGCGACATCGAGGACATGTTCGCCCTGAAGTACCGGGGCGCCCGCTTCTCCCTCGGCTACGGCGCCTGCCCCAACCTGGAGGACCGCGCCAAGATCGCCGACCTGCTCCGGCCCGAGCGGATCGGCGTCCACCTGTCCGAGGAGTTCCAGCTGCACCCCGAGCAGTCCACGGACGCCATCGTGATCCACCACCCGGAGGCGAAGTACTTCAACGCGCGCTGAGCGGTGCGCCGGCACCGAGACGTGTCGCACACAGCGCACTGATCGGATAAGTCGTACACTGGTCGGTCCACAGCAGGCCGGTTCCCCGCACGGGAACCGGCCTGGTCGTCCCTCAAGGAGGTGTGTGGATTGACCAGCACGGTCCCCGCGCTCGGAACCCGTACGGCGGAAGGCTCGGCCCTCCAGGCGGTGCTCCTCGACATGGACGGCACCCTGGTGGACACCGAGGGCTTCTGGTGGGACGTCGAGGTCGAGATCTTCGCCCGCCTCGGCCACACCCTCGACGACTCCTGGCGCCATGTCGTGGTCGGCGGCCCCATGACCCGCAGCGCCGGGTTCCTCATCGAGGCCACCGGCGCCGCCATCACGCTTGCCGAGCTCAGCGTGCTGCTCAACGACGGCTTCGAGGAGCGGATCGGCACCGCCCTGCCGTTGATGCCGGGCGCCCAGCGGCTCCTCGCCGAGCTGTACGAGCAGCAGATCCCCACCGCCCTGGTCTCCGCCTCGCACCGGCGCATCATCGACCGTGTCCTGACCTTGCTGGGCCCCCAGCACTTCAGCCTGTCCGTCGCCGGCGACGAGGTCTCGCGCACCAAGCCCTACCCGGACCCGTACCTGCTCGCCGCCGCCGGACTGGGGGTGGATCCGGCCAGGTGCGCGGTCGTCGAGGACACCGCGACCGGTGTCGCCGCCGCCGAGGCGGCCGGCTGCCAGGTGGTCGCCGTCCCGTCGGTCGCGCCGATCGCCCCGGCCGCACGGCGTACCGTGGTGACCTCCCTGGAAGAGGTCGACCTGGCTTTCCTGCACGGCCTGATGACGGAAATGGTCTAGCCGTTCACCCAGCGTGCAAAGGTCCAATGGTCGAAATCCCGGCAACGGTCATTCAACGGAATTCGCAACTGTTCAACCGGCTGAATTCCGATACCCCATCACCGAAATGCGCGTGTGACGTTCACCACGTGTGAGGACGCTCGACAACGTTGCCCGACTGTGCAGAGCACCCCCCTTCGGGGGGAAACGGGGCGACCTTGTGTCCCGATTGGGGAGACGCTGCACTAATCCTGCCGCTGTCGGGTTTTCGGTCCGTCCACGACCGGTTCCCCTGCGTGATGGGCCCTCAACTCACGCCGCTGCCAACCGTCCTGCGGGCGCCGACTAATCTCGTCGCGAGAACATCGCCGTAACCCCCGTGATCCGCTTCGACACCCCATGTATGCGGGATACACGGACACGAACAGCTCTGGAGAACTTCGAGCATGAACCGTAAGACTTTGGTGCTGCCGGCCGTGGTCGGCCTGCTCACTCCGGTGCTCGCCGCGTGCGGTGGGTCCGACAGCGGGAGCAGCAGCAGCGACGCGATCGTCGTCGGCACCACCGACGGGTTCACTGCCACGAAGGACGCCCCGGCGCCCCTCGACCCGGCCTACTCCTACGACGTCGGTGGCTGGAACATCCTGCGCCAGACCGTGCAGACCCTCATGTCCCAGCCCAAGGGCGAGGGCGACCCGGTCCCGGACGCGGCCGAGAGCTGCTCCTTCACCGACAGCGGCAGCGAGCGCTACGCGTGCAAGCTGCGTGAGGGCCTGAAGTTCTCCGACGGCAACGCCGTCACCGCCGAGGACGTCAAGTGGTCCATCGAGCGTGCCCTGCGCATCAAGTCGGACAGTGGCGTCTTCGGTCTCCTCACGAACATCGACACCATCGAGACCCAGGGCGACCGCGAGGTCATCTTCCACCTCAAGACCGCCGACGCCACCTTCCCGTACAAGCTGTCCACCCCGGTCGCGGGCATCCTGAACCCCAAGGACTACGACAAGGACAAGCTTCGCGACGGCTTCGACATCGACGGCTCCGGTCCCTACACCTTCAAGGCCGACGTCAAGAACGACGAGTTCGTCTCCGCCACCTTCACCAAGAACCCGAACTACAAGGGCAGCGTGAAGGTGAACAACCAGCAGGTCGTCCTGCGCTCCTTCAAGGACGCCGAGGCCATGGGCGAGGCGATCGACAAGGGCGACATCGACGTCATGACCCGCTCCATGTCGCCGGCCCAGATCAACAAGCTCGACGCCGGCACCGACAAGAACGTCAGCCTCGTCGACATGTCCGGCCTGGAGATCCGCTACCTCGGCTTCAACACCAACGCGCCCACCGTCAAGGCCAGGGCCGTCCGCCAGGCCATGGCCCAGGTCATCAACCGCGACGAACTCGTCGCCAAGGTGTACGGGCAGCAGGCCGAGCCGCTGTACTCACTGGTTCCGGCCTCCATCACCGGCCACTCCAACTCCTTCTTCAACAAGTACGGCGACCCCAACGTCACCAAGGCCAAGAACCTGCTGACCGCGGCGAACATCACCACCCCGGTGAAGCTCACCATGCACTACACGACCGACCACTACGGTCCGGCCACCAAGCAGGAGTTCGAGGTCCTCGAGCAGCAGCTCAACGGCAGCGGACTGTTCGACGTCAGCATCGAGGGCACCCCCTGGTCGACCTACCAGACGGCCGAGCGCAAGGGTAAGTACGACGTCTACGGCATGGGCTGGTTCCCCGACTTCCCGGACGCCGACAACTTCCTCGCGCCGTTCCTCGACAAGGACAACTTCCTCAAGTCGCCCTACGCCAACAGCCGGATCATCAACACGCTGATCCCGGAGTCCCGCCGCGAGGCCGACCGGGCCAGCGCCACCGGCAGCCTGACCGAGATCCAGGACGACGTCGCCAAGGACGTCCCGGTGCTGCCCCTGTGGCAGGGCAAGCAGTACGTCGCCGCCCGCGACGACATCACCGGCGTCGCCTACGCCCTCAACTCCTCCGCCAGCCTCCAGCTGTGGGAGCTGGGCCGCGGCTCCAGCAGCTGACGCCCGGTCATACGACAGGAGGGGCGCCCCGCTTCACGAGCGGGGCGCCCCTCCTGTCGTACACGCCTGCCGGCCGCCGGCTACTGCGCGCCGGGGCGCACCAGACCGCTCTCGTACGCGTACACCGCCGCCTGCACCCGGTCCCGCAGCCCCAGCTTGGTCAGCACATGCCCCACGTGCGTCTTCACCGTGGTCTCGCTGACGAAGAGGTCCGCGGCGATCTCCGCGTTCGACAGCCCGCGCGCCACCAGCTTCAGCACCTCCACCTCACGGTCGGTGAGCGTGTGCAGGGTGTCCGGCACCGGCTCCTCACCGGACGGCAGATGCGTCGCGTACTTGTCCAGCAGCCGGCGCGTGATGCTCGGCGCCAGCATCGCCTCGCCGTTCGCCACCACCCGGATCGCCTGCACCAGCTCGTTGGCCGGCGCGTCCTTCAGCAGAAAACCGCTGGCCCCCGCGCGCAGCGCCTCCACCACGTACTCGTCCAGATCGAACGTGGTCAGCACCAGCACCTTCGCCGGGCCGTCCCGGCCCGGACCGGTGATCTGCCGGGTCGCCTCCACACCGTCCATCCGCGGCATCCGGATGTCCATCAGCACGACGTCGGGCTGGAGGGCGCGCACCTGGTCGAGTGCCTGCAGGCCGTCTCCGGCCTCGCCCACGACCGCGATGTCCTGCTCGGCCTCCAGAATCATCCGGAACCCGGTACGCAGCAGCGGCTGGTCGTCGACCAGTAGGACGCGGATGGCCACGATGAGTCTCCTTCTGCTAGTCCGCGCTCATTCTGCCCTGCGCCACGTCCCCGGACGCCGCCGACCTCACCGGCAGCGGATACGGCGGGGGAGTGCCGCCGAACTCCGGGCAGTGCGCCTGGTGGTCGCACCACCCGCACAGCTTCGTCGGCCGCGGCCGCCACTCACCCGACTCCGTCGCCTGCCGGATCGCCTCCCACAGCGCGAGCAGCTTGCGCTCCACCCGCTGCAGATCGGCGAGGACCGGGTCGTACGTCAGCACGTCACCGCTGCCGAGATAGACCAGCTGCAACCGCCTCGGCACGACGTTCTTCAGCCGCCACACCACCAGCGCGTAGAACTTCATCTGGAACAGCGCACCCTCGGCGTACTCCGGCCGCGGCGCCTTGCCCGTCTTGTAGTCGACGATCCGCACCTCCCCTGTCGCGGCCACGTCCACCCGGTCGATGATCCCGCGCAGCCGCAGCCCCGACTCCAGCTCCGTCTCGACGAACAGCTCCCGCTCCACGGGCTCGAGACGGACCGGATCCTCCAGCGTGAACCAGCGCTCGACCAGCTGCTCCGCCTCACCCAGCCAGCGCGCCAGCCGCTCGCCCTCCGGGTCCTCCGCGAACAGCTCCCCGAGCTCCGGCCTGGACTCCCGCAACCGGTCCCACTGCCCCGGGATCAGTGCCTTGGCCCGCGGCGCCGTCCGCTCCGCCGCGGGCGCGTCGAAGAGCCGCTCCAGGACCGCGTGCACCAGGGTCCCTCGCGTCGCCGCCTCGCTCGGCTTCTCCGGCAGCCGGTCGATCACCCGGAACCGGTACAGCAGCGGACACTGCATGAAGTCACTGGCCCGCGACGGCGACAGCGACGCGGGCGGCCCGGCCGCCCTGCCCGCCACCCCCGTGACCGGCCCGTCCCCCTGCGCGACGACCGAGCCCTGATCCCGCGCGCCGTCCTCGATGCTGCTGTCCATGACCACAGACCCTACGGCCCGCCACTGACAGTCACCCAACCCGCACGACGCCCCGGCCAACACAGGGGGTGCCGGGGCGGAACACGCCGCGACGGCCGCATACCATCGACCGGAGAAGACGCATCTAACGAGGGGACACCGTGGACGTGAGCGGCGGCAGCGGGCAGCCCCGGTCGGACAACGCCGAACCGGCGCAGCAGACGACCGGCGAGGAGCCCGCGCCCCCGGCCCCGGCCCCGCAGACGCCGGAACACCCCGAACAGCCGGTGCGGCCGCAGACCACGCCGCCACCGGAGAAACCGGAGACGGCCGGGGCACCGGCCCGCCAGGACGCACCCGACCCACCCGCCGGCGCCCCCGACCCGGGCGACGGACCGGCACCCGCGCAGTCCGGTATGGCCAAGGGACGACCACCGAAGCGGCCCAAGGAACCCGGCGGCGGACTGCTCATGGGCCGGCCCTTCGGCGTCCCCGTGTACGTCGCCCCCAGCTGGTTCGTCGTCGCCGCACTGATCACCTGGGTCTTCGGCGGCCAGCTCGACCGCGTACTGCCCGAACTCGGCGCCGCCCGCTACCTCGTCTCCCTCTTCTTCGCCATCGCCTTCTACGCCTCCGTCCTGATCCACGAACTCGCCCACACGGTCGCCGCGATCCGCTTCAAACTCCCCGTCCGCCGCATCCAGCTCCAGTTCTTCGGCGGCGTCTCGGAGATCGAGAAGGAAGCGGAGACCCCCGGCCGGGAATTCGTGCTGGCCTTCGTCGGCCCGCTGCTCTCCCTCGTCCTCTCCGGCCTCTTCTACCTCGCCATGCAGCCCGTCGAGCCCGGCACCGTCCCCGGCGTCCTGCTGGCCGGCCTGATGGTCTCCAACCTCATCGTCGCCGCCTTCAACCTGCTGCCCGGCCTGCCCCTCGACGGCGGCCGGATGCTCCGTGCCGTCGTCTGGAAGATCACCGGCAAACCCATGAGCGGCACCGTCGCCGCCGCCTGGGTCGGCCGCGCCCTCGCCGTCTCCGTCCTCATCGGCCTCCCGCTGCTCAACCACTGGGGCGCCTTCGGCGGCGGCACCGACGACAGCAGCGGCATGGACGCCGTCACCGACGCCCTGCTCGCCGCCATCCTCGCCGCGATCATCTGGACCGGCGCCGGCAACAGCCTGCGCATGGCCCGGCTCCGCGAACACCTCCCGGAACTGCGCGCCCGCACCCTCACCCGCCGCGCCGTCCCCGTCGAGACCGACACCCCCCTCTCCGAGGCCCTGCGCCGCGCCAACGCGGCCGGCGCCCGTGCCCTGGTCGTCGTCGACGCCGACGGCAACCCGCTCTCCCTCGTCCGTGAGGCCGCGATCGTCGGCGTACCCGAACACCGCCGCCCCTGGGTCGCCGTCAGCGGCCTCGCCCAGGACCTCACCGACGGCATGCGCGTCTCCGCGGAGCTGGCCGGAGAGGACCTCCTGGACGTCCTGCGCGCGACCCCGGCCACCGAATACCTGGTCGTCGAGGAGACCGGCGAAATCTACGGCGTCCTCTCGGCCGCGGACGTCGAACGCGCCTTCGTCAGAGCAATGGCAAGGCCCGCCTGACCACGCCCCCGTCCGAGCGCGCCCCCGAAGGGGCGCGGGGAACGGCGCGAGCAACCACGACCCGCCCGCACCCTTCCCCCGGCCGAAGGCGCCCTTCGTTGGTCCGAGCCGCCCGCAGGGGCCGGTAGGCTGTTCACATGTCCGAACCGACCGGTGCCGCCCGCAGGCGCGGGCCCTTCAAGGTCGGGGACCAGGTACAGCTGACCGACCCCAAGGGTCGCCACTACACGTTCACGCTCGAAGCCGGGAAGAACTTCCACACCCACAAGGGCTCCTTCCCGCACGACGAACTGATCGGCGCTCCCGAGGGCAGCGTTGTCCGCACCACCGGCAACGTCGCCTACCTCGCGCTGCGCCCCCTGCTCCCCGACTACGTCCTGTCCATGCCCCGCGGGGCAGCCGTCGTCTACCCCAAGGACGCAGGGCAGATCCTCTCCTTCGCCGACATCTTCCCCGGCGCCCGCGTCGTCGAGGCCGGCGTCGGCTCCGGCTCGCTCAGCAGCTTCCTGCTGCGCGCCATCGGCGACCAGGGCATGCTGCACAGCTACGAGCGCCGCGCGGACTTCGCCGAGATCGCCCAGCAGAACGTCGAGCGCTACTTCGGCGGCCCGCACCCGGCCTGGCAGCTCACCGTCGGCGACCTCCAGGACAACCTGTCGGACACCGACGTCGACCGTGTCATCCTCGACATGCTCGCCCCCTGGGAATGCCTCGAGGCCGTCTCCAAGGCGCTCGTCCCCGGCGGCATCCTGTGCTGCTACGTCGCCACCACCACCCAGCTCGCCCGGACCGTCGAGTCCATCCGTGAGATCGGCTGCTTCAACGAGCCGACCTCCTGGGAGACGATGATCCGCAACTGGCACGTGGAAGGCCTCGCCGTCCGCCCCGACCACCGGATGATCGGCCACACCGGCTTCCTGCTCACCGCCCGCCGTCTCGCCGACGGCGTCGAACCCCCCATGCGCCGCCGCCGCCCCGCCAAGGGCGCCTACGGCGAGGACTACGACGGCCCCAACGCCGACGGCGGCGCCGGCCGCTGAGCCCGGCCCCGCACCCGCTTCAACGTACGAGCGCCGCCGCCGAGTTCCCGACACCACGGAACTGGGCGGCGGCGCTCACCCGTTGTCGACGCCACCCCTGACAGAGTGCGGCACCCCACCGGCCGCGAAAGCCCACCCCGCCGTTCCCTCCCCACTGTGACGTGTGGCACGATGCAGGCCACCCCCACCGGCACAGGCCTCACAGGAGACACTCCTAGTGCAGCAATCCGTGGTCCCGGAGCTCGCTCACACCGACACCCGCCCCATGCACTGGCTCGCCACCGCCGCTGCCGTGGCCGGGGTCGTCGCTCTGTCGTCCCTCTTCCAGCCGGGCTCGGCCAAAGCCGCCCAGCCCACCGCCGCGACCGGGACGAAACCCGCCCCCGCGGCCGCAGCGCCGCCCAGCACCACCGGTGTGGACTTCCCCCTCGACTGCGGCCCCGTGAAGGAGCTGGTCGTCAAGAAGGCCACCGGCGACCTCGACGGCGACGGCAGGCCGGAGACCGTGGTGGTCGTCCACTGCGACTCGGCCATGGGCACCCCGCCCGACGGCGTCTACGTCCTCACCCAGGCCGCCGGCGCCACCAGCCCCCGCGTCGTCGCCACCCTGGTCGATCCCAAGGACCGCTACACCGTGACCGACTTCGCCGTCGCCGGCAAAGCGGTCACCGCCACCCTGCTCGGCTATTCCTCGGACGACGTGCCCAGTTGCTGCCCGGACCTGAAGGCCGGCGCCAAGTGGCAGTGGAACGGCCACGCGTTCGTCCGCTCCACTCCGGCCGCCGCCCACAGCGTCTGACGGCCACACCGGTCACGCCGACCGCGCCGGCCCGACGGGCCCCCGGCCCACGCCACGCGGAGTGGCCGGAAAGTCACTCCGCGTCCGGCCCGTACACCTCGACCTGGTCCGCGACCCGGCGCACATGGATGCACTCGCCCGGACACTCCCGCGCCGAGTCCACCACGTCCGTCAGCAACGGCAGCGGCACCCCCACCGTCGCCCCCTTCGCCTGCAGCAGCTCGTCGTCCGTGCCCTTCACATAGGCCAGGCCGTCGATGTCCAGCTCGAACACCTCCGGGGCGTACTGGGCACAGATCCCGTCACCCGTACACAGATCCTGGTCGATCCAGACCTCGAGCGCCTCACCGCCGGCCAGGGCCTCCTGCTGCACGGTCATCTCTCCTGCCGTCGAAAGCGCCGGGCGGCCGGACCCGGGGGTCACCCGGTCCCGCCCCGGCGGGTGTTGAACGCCCTCGACCCTACCTCCGGCCCGCAGCCGCCCGCGCCCCCTCCTCGCGCACCCTCCGGAGCGCCCTGCGTTCACGCCCCGCGCCCGCGCGGACGGCGCCCCCACCGGCGCGGGACGGCGGCGTCCGGCCACCCGGCCGATCGACTTGAGCCAACCCGCGCCCCGCCGCCGTGAACACGCACCACATCCGGCCGGTCGCTCTGTGTAAGAAATGCGCCACCGGGGCACAACCCCTGAACCGGCATTGGGGCGGACAACTCCGGTCAGTAACGAAGGGTTTTGACCACTCCGGGCCTGGAACACGCGGCTTCCTCATCGCGTTGAGTGGGTATCCACCCGGCACGAGGGAGAACGCGATGGGTGACCGACGACACACCTTGACAGTCTTTGTGATCTAGGGGTTTCAATCGACACCCACCCAGGTAGGGTCTGGAAGCGTCCAGCTCCCCTTGGAGGAGGTGAGGACCGTGGCAGCCCACGACGACGACATGAACCGCGGCATCCGCCCGGGACGAGGGTCCGACGACCCGTCCGAGCAGATCGCCTATCTTGAGCAGGAGATCGCCGTCCTGCGACGCAAGCTCGCCGACTCTCCGCGACACACGAGGATTCTCGAAGAGCGGATCGTCGAGCTGCAGACGAACCTGGCCGGCGTGTCCGCCCAGAACGAGCGACTCGCCAACACCCTCCGCGAGGCCCGCGACCAGATCGTGGCCCTCAAGGAGGAAGTCGACCGGCTCGCACAGCCGCCGGCCGGCTTCGGTGTCTTCCTCACGGCGAACGAGGACGGCACCGCCGACATCTTCACCGGCGGCCGCAAACTGCGGGTGAACGTCAGCCCAAGCGTTGACCTGGACGACCTCAGGCGCGGCCAGGAGGTCATGCTCAACGAAGCGCTCAACGTGGTCGAGGCCATGGAGTACGAGCGCGTCGGCGACATCGTCACCCTCAAGGAGATCCTCGAGGACGGCGAGCGGGCCCTCGTGCTCGGGCACACCGACGAGGAGCGGGTGGTACGGCTCGCCGAGCCGCTGCTGGACGTGACCATCCGCCCCGGCGACGCCCTCCTGCTCGAACCCCGCTCCGGCTACGTCTACGAGATCGTGCCCAAGAGCGAGGTCGAGGAACTCGTCCTCGAAGAGGTCCCCGACATCGGCTACGAGCAGATCGGCGGACTCGGCGGCCAGATCGAGGCCATCCGGGACGCCGTGGAGCTCCCCTACCTCTACCCGGACCTGTTCAAGGAGCACGAACTGCGCCCGCCCAAGGGCGTCCTGCTCTACGGACCCCCCGGATGCGGCAAGACGCTCATCGCCAAGGCCGTCGCCAACTCGCTGGCCAAGAAGGTCGCCGAAGTCACCGGCCAGGCCGCGGGCAAGAGCTTCTTCCTCAACATCAAGGGCCCCGAGCTCCTGAACAAGTACGTCGGCGAGACCGAGCGGCAGATCCGCCTCGTCTTCCAGCGTGCCCGGGAGAAGGCCAGCGAGGGCACCCCCGTCATCGTCTTCTTCGACGAGATGGAGTCCCTCTTCCGCACCCGCGGCTCCGGCGTCAGCTCGGACGTGGAGAACACCATCGTCCCCCAGCTGCTCGCCGAGATCGACGGTGTCGAAGGCCTGCAGAACGTGGTCGTCATCGGCGCCTCCAACCGCGAGGACATGATCGACCCGGCCATCCTCCGCCCCGGCCGCCTGGACGTGAAGATCAAGATCGAGCGTCCCGACGCCGAGGCCGCCAAGGACATCTTCGGCAAGTACCTCACCGAACGCCTCCCGCTCCACGCCGACGACCTCGGAGAACACGGCGGCAGCAAGGCGACCACCGTCGAAAGCATGATCCAGACGGCGGTAGAACACATGTACGCCGAATCCGAGGAGAACCGCTTCCTGGAGGTCACCTACGCCAACGGCGACAAGGAAGTCCTCTACTTCAAGGACTTCAACTCCGGCGCCATGATCGAGAACATCGTCGGACGCGCCAAGAAGATGGCGATCAAGGACTTCCTCGACCACAACGCGAAGGGTCTCCGCGTCTCCCACCTCCTCCAGGCCTGCGTGGACGAGTTCAAGGAGAACGAGGACCTGCCCAACACCACCAACCCCGACGACTGGGCCCGGATCTCCGGAAAGAAGGGCGAACGGATCGTCTACATCCGTACCCTCATCACCGGAAAGCAGGGCGCGGACACCGGACGCTCCATCGACACGGTGGCGAACACCGGACAGTACCTGTAAAACGCAGGGCGGCTGCGGGTGCCCTCACCGGGTACCCGCAGCCGACTGTTTTTCCGGCCAAAACCGGAACCGAGGCGAGCAAGGCAATGACGCAAATGATCTCCCCACCAGCGCAAAGGCGTTCTAGGCTCTTTCCTACCGCCGAGTCGCGCAGTGCGGGGACGGGCACCGCACACGCACCGGAGCGCCAGCGGTACGCGAGCGGGGCCCACGACCGAGGGCTCCGCCGGGCAAGGAGGGCCGCATGACCGTACGGCGAGTAATGGGCATCGAGACGGAGTACGGGATCTCCGTCCCCGGCCACCCCAACGCCAATGCCATGCTCACCTCGTCCCAGATCGTCAACGCCTACGCGGCGGCGATGCACCGGGCCCGCCGGGCCCGCTGGGACTTCGAGGAGGAGAACCCGCTACGGGACGCCCGAGGCTTCGACCTCGCACGCGAGGCCGCCGACGCCAGCCAGCTCACCGACGAGGACATCGGCCTCGCCAACGTGATCCTCACCAACGGCGCCCGCCTCTACGTCGACCACGCACACCCCGAATACAGCGCCCCCGAGGTCACCAACCCCCGCGACGCCGTCCTCTGGGACAAGGCCGGCGAACGCATCATGGCCGAAGCCGCCGAACGAGCCGCCGCACTCCCCGGCGCCCAGCCCATCCACCTCTACAAGAACAACACCGACAACAAGGGCGCCTCCTACGGCACGCACGAGAACTACCTGATGAAGCGGGAGACCCCCTTCTCGGACATCGTGCGCCACCTCACCCCGTTCTTCGTCTCCCGCCAGGTCGTCACCGGCGCCGGCCGCGTCGGCATCGGCCAGGACGGCCACGAACACGGCTTCCAGCTCAGCCAGCGCGCCGACTACTTCGAGGTCGAGGTCGGCCTGGAGACGACCCTGAAGCGGCCGATCATCAACACCAGGGACGAGCCCCACGCGGACGCGGAGAAGTACCGCCGCCTCCACGTGATCATCGGCGACGCGAACCTGTCCGAGATCTCGACCTACCTGAAGCTCGGGACCACGGCCCTGGTCCTGTCCATGATCGAGGACGGTTTCATCGCCGTCGACCTCGCCGTCGACCAGCCCGTACGCACCCTCCACCAGGTCTCCCACGACCCCGGTCTCAAGCGCCTCGTCACCCTCCGCAGCGGCCGCACACTCACGGCCGTACAGCTCCAGATGGAGTACTACGAGCTCTCCCGGAAATACGTCGAGGAGCGCTACGGCGCCGACGCCGACGACCAGACCCGGGACGTCCTGCAGCGCTGGGAGGACACCCTCAACCGCCTGGAGAACGACCCCATGAGTCTCTCCGGTGAGCTCGACTGGGTGGCCAAGAAGGAGCTCATGGAGGGCTACCGCCGCCGCGACGAGCTCGACTGGGACGCCGCCAAGCTGCACCTCCTCGACCTCCAGTACGCCGACGTACGGGCCGAGAAGGGCCTCTACAACCGCCTCGCGGCCCGCGGGCGCATGAAGCGGCTCCTGGACGAGGCCGACGTGGAACGGGCGCGCACCAGCCCGCCAGAGGACACCCGTGCCTACTTCCGCGGCCGCTGCCTGGAGCAGTACGCCGACGACGTCGCCGCGGCCAGCTGGGACTCGGTCATCTTCGACCTCCCCGGCCGCGACAGCCTCCAGCGCGTCCCAACCCTGGAACCGCTACGCGGAACGCGAAATCACGTCAAGGAGCTCCTGGACCGCTGCCGCACCGCAGAAGACCTGGTCAGGGTCCTCTCCGGCGGCTGAACGGGCACCCGGAGCACACCGGCCGACCAGGGTCAAAACCCCGGCGCCCGGGAATCATCGAGGTGGCCCCCGTACGTTGGAGAAACTGCGGGGCCGATGTCGGACCCGGCTTGTAGGGTCTGATCATCACCGATCGGCAGGAAAGCCGACCTGTCGACCCATGTCGGGCGAACTGAGCGGGGTGAGTGTCATGGCAACCAAGGACACCGGCGGCGGACAGCAGAAGGCGACGCACTCGGCCGAGGAGGTCGAGGAGCAGGCGGCAGAGTCGCAGGGCTCCGAGGACCTCAAGGAGCGGCACGAGAAGCTGAGCGACGACGTCGACTCGGTTCTTGACGAAATTGACGATGTACTCGAGGAGAACGCAGAGGACTTCGTTCGGTCCTTCGTTCAAAAGGGTGGAGAGTAGCTTTTCCCTTCGAAACGAAGGTGCGGGGGGAGTCTGGGTTGGCAAGCGAAGAAGGCGTGAAGCGCTGCTCGCGGTGCAAGCAGCACAAACCGTGGGCAGCGTTTGCGCGAAACAAGGCGATGCGTGACGGCTACCAGGCGTACTGCAGGGAGTGCGCGGCTGCGTATCACCAGCAGCGGCAGCTGGCCAAGGGGTGCAACGTTCGACCGAGAGTGGACGCACCTCCAGGGCACAAACACTGCCGCACTTGCGGAGAGATCAAACCGCACAGCGAATGGACGCGGAACAGCAGTGCCTCGGACGGTTTGGCCACTCTCTGCAAGGCGTGCAAGGCGGAGAAGGGGCGGGCGCAGCACCTGAAGCGCAACTACGGCCTAACCGAAGTCGAGCGCGACGCGCTGATCGCCGCCCAGTACGGACTCTGCGCGATCTGTCTAGATGCTCCGCCCGTGCATGTGGATCACTGCCACAAGACGGGTAGGGTCCGAGGCGTACTGTGCTTCAACTGCAATTCGGCCATCGGCAAATTGAGGGACAGGCCCGACGCCGCTCGCCGAGCCGCTGCTTACCTGGAAGGAAACTTGTGGAAGCCAACACTCGTAGCACAGGGCGTCTACCAGCTGCCTTCCTGACGCCTGGGTCGTCCTCGTTCATGGACTTTCTCGGTGAGCACCAGCCGGAGTTGCTGCCCGGCAGGCGGCAGTTGCCGCCCACGCAGGGGGTGATCGAGGCGCCGCACGGGACGACGATCGTGGCGGTGACCTTCCCCGGGGGCGTGGTGCTCGCCGGTGACCGTCGGGCCACGATGGGCAACGTGATCGCCCAGCGGGACATCGAGAAGGTGTTCCCGGCGGACGAGTACTCGGCCGTCGGTATCGCCGGCACCGCCGGTCTCGCCGTGGAGATGGTCAAGCTCTTCCAGCTGGAGCTGGAGCACTTCGAGAAGGTCGAGGGCGCCCAGCTGTCCCTGGAGGGCAAGGCGAACCGGCTGTCGACGATGATCCGGTCCAACCTCGGCATGGCGATGCAGGGGCTGGCGGTCGTGCCGTTGTTCGCCGGGTTCGACGTGGACCGGGCCAAGGGCCGGATCTTCTCCTACGACGTCACCGGCGGCCGGTCCGAGGAGCACAACTTCGCGGCCACGGGGTCCGGCTCGATCTTCGCGCGGGGCGCGATGAAGAAGCTGTTCCGCGAGGACCTGTCCGAGGAGCAGGCGACCACACTGGTGGTGCAGGCTCTGTACGACGCGGCCGACGACGACTCGGCGACGGGTGGTCCCGATGTCGCCCGCCGGATCTACCCGATCATCACCGTGATCACCGACGCCGGTTTCCGCCGGCTCACGGACGACGAGTCCTCCGAGCTGGCCCGTGCGGTGCTGGCGCGCCGCCTGGAGGAGCCGGACGGCCCGCGCGCGGCGCTGCTGTAGGGCGCCGACGTTCTTATCAAGGTGATCCCAGTGACTTCGACGGAACCCTAAGGAAGGGGACGGATACCGGTGTCGACGCCGTTCTATGTCTCACCTCAGCAGGCGATGGCGGACCGTGCCGAGTACGCCCGCAAGGGCATCGCGCGTGGCCGCAGCCTGGTTGTGCTCCAGTACGCCGACGGCATCGTGTTCGTCGGTGAGAACCCGTCCCGTGCGCTGCACAAGTTCAGCGAGATCTATGACCGGATCGGTTTCGCGGCCGCCGGTAAGTACAACGAGTACGAGAATCTGCGGATCGGTGGGGTGCGGTACGCCGATCTGCGTGGTTACACCTATGACCGTGACGATGTGACGGCGCGTGGTCTGGCGAACGTGTACGCCCAGACGCTGGGCACGATCTTCTCGTCGGCGGCGGAGAAGCCGTACGAGGTGGAGCTGGTCGTCGCGGAGGTCGGGGAGACTCCGGAGGGTGACCAGATCTATCGGTTGCCGCACGACGGCTCGATCGTGGACGAGCACGGTTCGGTGGCGGTCGGTGGCAGTGCGGAGCAGATCAGTACGTATCTGGACCGTGAGCACCGGGAGGGTATGACCCTGGCGGAGGCCCTGAAGCTGGCTGTGACGGCGCTGTCGCGGGAGTCGAACGGTACGCAGCGGGAGATCCCGGCGGAGCGTCTCGAGGTCGCGGTGCTGGACCGGACGCGTCCGCAGAAGCGGAAGTTCAAGCGGATCGTGGGTCCGCAGTTGTCGCGGCTGCTGGAGGCGGGCGGTGCGGCGACGGCCGCGGAGGCCGAGGACGCCGAGGAGTCCGGCGGAGACGTCGAGTAGGTTCTCGTATCGGCTCGTGTCAGCCCTTTCTGCGCGCCCCGTCCGGTGGTCATCGGACGGGGCGCGGGCGTTTCACGAGGGGCGTGGGGGTGCTGTGGAGCCTCGTACGACGAGTTCGACGGGGATGTCGCCGTGTTCGGGTTCGCGGCCGTCCAGGACGGCGAGGAGGGCCTGCATGCCGCGTTCCCCGAAGAGTTCCGCGTCCAGGCGTACGGTCGTCAGCTCGGGGTCGATGGCGGTGGCGAGGGCGAGGTCGTCGAGGCCGGTGACGGAGATGTCGTCGGGGATGCGCAGGCCTTGGCGGCGGAGGGCTTTGTAGGCGCCGGCGGCGAGTTTGTCGTCGTCGCAGACGAGGGCGGTGGGGCGGGGTCCGGGGGTGGTGAGGGCGGCCTCGGTGGCGGCTTGGGCGCCTTCGATCGAGATCGGGGCGCGGATCGTGCGCAGTGAGGTGCCGGGTACCGCTGACGTGCGGGTGGCCAGTTCGTGTGCGCGTACCTCGAAGGTCCAGGAGGCGATGTCGGCGGCCAGGTGCAGGAAGTGGCGGTGGCCGAGGTTCAGGAGGTGGTCGGCGGTCTGGCGTACGCCGTCGGCGATGTCGAGGTTGACGGTGGCGGCGCCGAGGCTGCCGTCGGGGTCGCTGTCGAGCATGACGAGGGGGAGCTGGTCGCCGCGGATGGCGGTGAGGGCGTCGGCGGCCATGGAGGAGGCGATGACGCCGTCGAGGGCGGACTGGGCGGAGGCGAAGGGGTCGCGGGCCGGGCCGATGCCTTCGGGGGAGGGGTAGAGGAGGACGCCGAAGCCGTGCGCGGAGGCGACGCGGGCGGCGCCGGTGTAGACGCCGGCGAAGAACTCGGTGGTGAGGGCGGGGACGACGAGGAGGACGGTGCGGGTGCGGCCGAGGCGGAGGTTGCGGGCGGCGAGGTTGGGGCGGTAGCCGAGGTCGCGGGCGGCTTCGCGGACGCGTTGGGCGGTGGTCTCGGAGACGCGGCCGCGCCATTTGTCGCCGAGCACGAGCGACACGGCGGCCTGGGAGACGCCGGCTGCCTGGGCGACGTCGCGGCTCGTGGGGCGCGTGCTGCTGGGTGGCACCGGGGGTGGGCTCCTTCGTCTGGACGTGTGAACAGCGCACATGGTACGTATGAGAGACGGGGTTATACGTAAAACGTGGAGGTGGGACATGGCCGCGGGGTACCTGGAGATCCTCAGGGCGAGGCACGCGGCCCGGCTGCTGGCGGGGACGCTGGTGGGGCGGCTGCCGAACGCGACGGCGGCGATCGCGATCGTGCTGTTCGTGCGGGCGGAGGGCGGCACGTACAGCCTGGCGGGGGCGCTCGCGGCGGTGTACGGGGTGGCCAACGCGGTGGGTCAGCCGGTGCTGGGGCGGCTGGTCGACCTGCGCGGGCAGCCGCGGGTCCAGTTGCCGGCGGCGCTGGCGTCGGCGGGTGCGATGGCCGTGTTCGCGTTCGCGGGTACCGGGTCGCTGCCGGTCGCGTACGCGGCCGTGGCGGCGGCGGGGCTGTTCACTCCGCCGCTGGAGGGCGGGTTGCGGGCGCTGTGGCCGAGTGTCCTGGGTGGGGAGGAGCGGGTCCACACGGCGTACGCGATGGACGCGGTGGCGCAGGAAGTCATGTTCACGGTGGGGCCGTTGCTGGTGACGCTGTGCGTGTCGCTGTGGTCGGCGCGGGCGGCGCTGCTGATGGTGAACGTGGTGGGGGTGCTCGGGGCGCTCTCGGTGGTGGTCTCGGCGCCGTCGCGGGCGTGGCGGTCGGCGCCGCGTGAGGCGCACTGGCTGGGTGCGCTGCGCTCGCCGGGGCTGCTGGCGCTGCTGGGCGCGTTCCTGTTCGTGGGGATCGCGCTGGGGTCCATCACGGTGGCGTCGGTGCCGTACGCGGACGGCCACGGGGGTGACGCGGTGTACGGCTGGATGATGGCGGCGCTGGGGCTGGGTGCGCTGCTGGGGGGCAGTGTCTACGGGGCGCGGCGGTGGGCGGGGGAGCCGGCGCGGCGACTGCGCGTGCTGGTGGCTCTTCTGGCGGTGTGTTATCTGCCGCTGATGCTGATGCCGGGGGCGTTGGCCATGGTGTTGCTCACAGTGCTGGCCGGGGTGTTCCTGGCGCCGGCGATCGCGTGTGCGTTCGTGCTGGTGGACCGGCATGCGCCGAGGGGCACGGTCACCGAGGCGTTCTCCTGGCTTGTGACGACGTTCACAGTGGGGGCGTCGGTGGGAACGGGCGTGGCCGGGCCGGTGGTCGAGGCGGGCGGGGCCCTGTGGGGGTTCGCGGTGCCGGGTGCGGCGGGGGGTGTGTCGCTGCTGGTCCTGGCGGTCACGGGGCGGGTCCTCGCAGCTCCCGGTGGGGGTGCGGTGGTTGCGGCCGGTTCGGAAAATGATCCAAATCGTGCTGTCGAACCCCGTTTCAGCTCAGGGGATCGGGCGTAATGTTCAGTCATGGACCGCCGCATTTTCGGGCTGGAGAACGAGTACGGCGTCACGTGCACGTTCAGGGGACAGCGCCGCCTGTCGCCTGACGAGGTGGCGCGGTACCTCTTCCGCCGTGTCGTGTCATGGGGCCGTAGCAGCAATGTCTTTCTGCGGAACGGCGCCCGGCTCTATCTCGACGTGGGCTCACATCCGGAATACGCGACACCCGAGTGTGACAATGTGACCGAACTGGTCACCCACGACAAGGCCGGCGAGCGCATTCTCGAAGGGCTGTTGGTGGACGCCGAACGACGCCTGCATGAGGAAGGAATCGCGGGCGACGTCTACCTTTTCAAGAACAACACGGACTCGGCGGGCAACTCCTATGGTTGCCACGAGAACTATCTGGTGGCGCGGCACGGGGAGTTCTCCCGGCTCGCGGACATCCTCATTCCGTTCCTGGTGACCCGGCAGCTGCTGTGCGGCGCCGGGAAGGTGCTGCAGACCCCGCGCGGTGCGGTGTACTGCGTGAGCCAGCGGGCGGAGCACATCTGGGAGGGCGTCTCCTCGGCGACGACGCGTTCCCGGCCGATCATCAACACGCGCGACGAGCCGCACGCCGACGCCGAGCGCTACCGCCGGCTGCACGTCATCGTCGGCGACTCGAACATGTCCGAGACGACGATGCTGCTGAAGGTCGGCGCCACCGACCTGGTGCTGCGCATGATCGAGGCGGGCACGGTGATGCGGGACCTCACCCTGGAGAACCCGATCCGGGCGATCCGCGAGGTCAGCCACGACATCACGGGCCGGCGCAAGGTGCGTCTGGCCAGCGGCCGGGAGGCCTCCGCCCTCGAGGTGCAGCGGGAGTACTACGAGAAGGCCGTGGACTTCTGCGAGCGGCGCGGCATCCGCACCGGCACGGTCGAGCAGGTGCTGGAGCTGTGGGGCCGGACGCTGGACGCGATCGAGGCCGAGGACCTGGACCGGATCGGCACCGAGATCGACTGGGTGATGAAGTACAAGCTCATCGAGCGGTACCGGGCCAAGCACAACATGACCATGTCCCATCCGCGGGTGGCGCAGATAGACCTCGCCTATCACGACATTCACCGTCGTCGGGGTCTGTATTACCTGCTGGAGAAGAAGGGTCAAGCCGCGCGGATCTGCAATGACTTGAAGATCTTCGAGGGCAAGTCGGTTCCGCCGCAGACGACTCGGGCGCGGCTGCGCGGTGACTTCATCAGGAGGGCCCAGGAGCAGCGCCGGGACTTCACGGTCGACTGGGTGCATCTCAAGCTCAACGACCAGGCGCAGCGCACGGTGTTGTGCAAGGACCCGTTCCGTTCGGTCGACGACCGGGTGGAGAAGCTCATCGCCGGTATGTGAGAGATCGGCACAGAACGCCACACGGGCGCCGTACGTTTTCCGTACGGCGCCCTTCTCACGTCGTAGAGTTGCGCGCACGCCATCCGCAAGATCGACCGATTACGAGGCTCTTCCGTGCGCCGACGCTCTCTCCTCCTTGCCGCTGTTCCCGCGGGACTGGTCACGCTCGCCGGGTGTGGTGACAACTCGTCCTCCTCCAGCAAGGCCAGTGCCTCGCCGTCGGCGTCCGCCTCGGTGCCGCCGCCGAAGATCGTGGACGGGCCGTTGCCGGCGATCACGGCGGGCACGAAGTTCAACGAGAAGCCGACGGTGGCCAAGGGCACCGGTGACCCGTCGAAGAACCTGGCGGTCAAGACGGTGATCGCGGGCAGCGGCAGGACGGTCGCGGAGAACGACTTCATCCAGGCCAACTACCTGGGGCAGATCTGGTCCACGGCGAAGGTCTTCGACCAGTCGTACGACCGCACGCCGCTGCTGATGCAGCTCGCCGCGGGCAGCATCATCGACGGCTGGCGGTACGGGCTGGCCGGGAAGAAGGTCGGCAGCCGGGTGCTGATGGCGGTGCCCCCGACGTGGGGCTACGGCAGCGCCGGCAATGCGCAGGCGGGGATCAAGGGCACCGACACGCTGGTGTTCGTGGTGGACATCCTGAACTCGTTCAACTCGAAGAGCTCCAGCACGGGCAAGGAGGTCGCGCAGAGCGACCCGTCGCTGCCCAAGGTCGGCACGAACACGGACGGCAAGGCCCCCTCGATCGAGATTCCCAAGGTGGACCCGCCGAAGACGCTGGTGTCGAACTACGTGCTGGAGGGCGACGGCGCGGCGGTGCAGCCGGCGCAGACCGTCCTGTGCCAGTTCAAGGGCGAGGTCTGGGACACCGGCAAGGTCTTCGAGCAGACGTACGAGAGTGGGCGGCTGGCGCAGTTCTCGCTCGCGCAGATGCAGGAGGTCCTCAAGGGGCTGGCGCAGGGCATCACCGGGAAGAAGGTGGGCAGCCGGATCCTGGTCGTCACGCCGCCGGAGCTGGCCTACGGGAACAACCCGCCGAGCGGTGGTGTGGTGAAGAAGGGTTCGACGCTGGTGTTCACGGTGGACATTCTTGCGGCGATGTAGTCGCGGGGGCGTGAGTCGGGCGGGGATGAAAGACTGTCCGCGTTCCGTGTCGTACACAAGCAGGAGCAGAAGACGTGAGCATCGACAAGCCCGAGATCGACTTCCCCGAGGGCCCGGCCCCGGCCGACCTGGAGATCAAGGACATCTGGGAGGGTGACGGCGAGGTGGCCCAGGCGGGTCAGACCGTCACCGTGCACTACGTGGGTGTCGCGTTCAGCACCGGCGAGGAGTTCGACGCCAGCTGGAACCGCGGCACGCCGTTCCGCTTCCCGCTGGGCGGCGGCCGGGTCATCAAGGGCTGGGACCAGGGCGTGCAGGGCATGAAGGTCGGCGGGCGCCGCCAGCTGACCATCCCCGCCCACCTCGCCTACGGCGACCAGAGCCCGACGCCTGCGATCAAGCCCGGCGAGACGCTGATCTTCGTCGTGGACCTGCTCGGGGTCTGATCCCCGTCCCCGGCCGGCGTCGTTCGGACGCCGTCCGGTCCTGGCCGGGAACCGGCTGGACGAGGGCCCGTGCCGTGTGCGCGGGCCCTCGGCGTTTGTCGTGTCGTGTCCGTTTCGGCCCTCATTGTTTGGACTGGCTTTTGCCGTGACACTCCGGAGCGGTACGGTCATCGGTCAGGAGCACCATAGGGAAGACGAAGGGCGTCGATGGCCATTGCCAAGGCCGAGCGGCTGATGAACCTGGCGCTGTGCCTGCTGGGGACGCGGCGGCCGCTCAGCAAGCGTGAGCTGCGCGAATCCATCGAGGCCTACCTGGAGGCGGGCAGCGACGACTCCTTCAGCCGGATGTTCGAGCGGGACAAGGACGATCTCCGCGAACTCGGGCTGGTGATCGAGACCGTCGAGAACCTGGACGGCGAGGTCGGCTACCTCGCGCGCCGCGACAGCAACCGTCTGCCGCCCATCACCCTGGACGCCGAGGAGGCCGCCGCCCTCGGTCTCGCCGCGAAGGTCTGGCAGCAGGCCCGGCTGGCCGGTGCCGCCAGCGGTGCCCTGCAGAAGCTGCGCGCGGCCGGCCTCCCCGAGGATGTCGACCCGTACGAGGCGCACGGCGCCCTGGAGCCGCGGATCCCGGTGCACGAGGCCGCCTTCGAGCCGCTGATGCTGGCCTGCCGGGACCGCCGCCCGGTCGTCTTCGACTACCGCAAGGCCAACGCCGCCCGCCCCGAGACCCGGACCGTGGAGCCCTGGGCCCTGGAGTGCTGGCGAGGCCACTGGTACCTGGCGGGCTGGGACCGCGACCGGGGTGCCGAGCGGGTGTTCCGGCTGTCCCGGATCACCGGGAAGGTCCGCTCCCGAGGCACTCCCTTCACCGCGCCGGTCCCGGACGTCGTCACCGTCCGCGAGACCGTGGCGGGCTGGGCCGGTGAGATCGCGGACCGTTCCGCGCTGATCCGGCTGCGCTCAGGTGCCGGCTACCCCCTTCGGGCGAAGGCCACCGCGGTGCGGGAACTCGGAGACGGGTGGGACGAGTTGGAGATTCCGTACGGGCACGGGCTGGACGCCTGGCTGGTGGAGTTCGGGCCGGACGTCATGGTGGTCGAGCCGGCCGAGCTGCGCGCCGACGTGGTGGACCGGCTGCGTGCCGTGGCCAAGGGCTGAGGGGGAGCGGAGCAAGGCAGTGGCAGGAAAACCGGTCAGGCCCGTGAACGCCATCGACCAGACCCGGCGGATGCTCTCCCTGGTGACCTACCTGCGCGAGCGCCCCGGCGCCCGGATCGCGGACGTGGCGCGCGCCTTCGGGATCACCGAGGACGAACTGGTCTCCGACCTCGACGTGCTGCCCATGTGCGGCACCAGCTTCCGGGGCGGCGATCTGCTGGACATCGACACCGACGGCGAGCGCATCTGGTGGCACAACGCGGCCGCGCTCGGCGAGGAGGCCGCCGAACCGCTCAGGCTCGCCGCCGACGAGGCGACCGCGCTCCTGGTCGCCGCCCGCGCGGTGGCCACCCTGCCGGGCCTGCGCGAGGGCGACCGGCAGGCGCTGCTGCGGGCCACCGCCAAGCTGGAGACCGCGGCCGGCGAGGCGGGTGACGCCAGCGCCCGGCTCTCGGTGACCTTCGAGTCCGAGGGCGGGGTCTTCGCCGACGTCGACCGGGCGATCGCCGAGCGCCGCCGGCTGTGGATCCGCTACTACTCACCGGCCCGCGACGAGGTCACCGAGCGCGAGATCGACCCCATCCGCCTGGTCAGCGTCGGTCACACCTATGTGGAGGCCTGGTGCCGCCGCTCCGAGGCCCGGCGCACCTTCCGGCTCGACCGGGTCGCCGAGATCAAGATCCTCGACGAGCCGTCCGCACCCCCCGAGATCGAGCTGCGCGACCTGTCCGAGGCCCTGGTGCAGCCGGCCGCCGAGGATCCCGAGGTGGTCGTCGAGGTCGGCCCCGGCGGCCGCTGGGTCGCCGAGTACTACCCGCACGACAGCGCCGATGAGCTTCCCGACGGCGGGCTGCGTATTACTCTGCGCACCCCCGATCCGACCTCCCTGCGCCGGCTGGCGCTCAGGCTCGGCGGAGACGGCCGGATCGTGTCACCGCCCGAGCTGGCCGACAGCGCCCGCCGGGCGGCCCGCGAGGCACTGGCGGCGTACGACCAGGTCGGGCACGGCGACGTGGAAGGGCATGAGTGAGCCGGAGCGGCGAGCCGGCGAGGGTGAACGGTCAAGAGGAGGGGCGAGGGTTTTGAACGAGTCTTCGGTGGTTCTGGACGGGACTTCGGGTGCCGGTGGCGCGGGCGCGCGGGAGATGACGGTCGCGGCCGCCTTCGCCGGGATGAGAAGAGTGGTCCCCGTGGTGTTCAGGGCCGGCTGCCCGGACTGCCGGAGCAGTTTCGAGCTCGCCGCGAGCGCCCTGCGCCTGGCCATCGGAGCCACCAGCAAGACGACGTTCTACTCGTTCACCTGCCCCGACTGCGGGGCCGCCGTCCGCAAGCCCGCCGGCGAGCGGATCGTCGAACTGCTCACCGGCGGTGGGGTCAGGACGCTGCGGCTGCACCCCACCGTCTAGGCTCGGCCCCATGTTCTGGGCGATGGTCGCGGTAGCTGTGGGTTTCGTGGGTCTCGCCGTGCTCGGCGTGCTCGCCGTCCGGGTCTTCCTGGAGGCGCGGCGGCTGGGCGCGCAGGTCGCGGACTCGGCGCGGCGCATCAGCCGGGCCGCGGAGGACCTGGAGCGGGCGGCCGGGAGCGCGGCCCGCACCGTGGACGCACTGTGACCCTCACCGTGTGTGACCCCCGCTGTGCGAACGGTGTGAGTGGTGGGCAATAAGCGGTTTGCGTCACTTCGCCCTGTCACGGTGCCCGCAGGGAAAGGTACGCTGCTGAACGCGGCACGGAGAACGAGGCACGTTCCGCGGACCGGGAGTACGCACGGGGATTGCCTCACGTTTACCCCTGAGCGTTACGATCGCTGAGAGCACGATCAATCGGACGCATGTCCGGCGGATCGGACAGCATCCCACCCAGCCGCCTCGGTGAGAAGGTAAAGACTTATGTTCGGAAGGCTCGGCGCCCCCGAGATCATTCTCATCCTCGTCGTCGTCATCCTGCTGTTCGGCGCGAAGAAGCTTCCCGACATGGCGCGCTCGCTCGGCAAGTCCGCTCGCATCCTCAAGAGCGAGGCCAAGGCGATGAAGGAAGACGGCAACACCTCCGCCCAGGCGCCCGCCTCCGGCGAGCAGTCCCAGGCCCAGCGCACCATCCAGGCGGCCCCCGGCGACGTGACCAGCGCCCGCCCGGTCAACGAGCCGTCGGACACCACCCAGCGCTGACGCAAGGCCGGTAGCCCCCGGCCTGCCGCACGAGATGAGGACGTGGGTTGCCAAAGTCTGCCCGCAAACAGGAGAAGGATCCCGAGGGGCGGATGCCTCTCGCGGATCACCTTCGTGAGCTCCGCAACCGGCTCGCGAAGGCCATGCTGGCCATCATCGTCATCACGGTGGTCGCCGCCTTCTTCTACAACAACGTCATCGACTTCCTCACCAAGCCGATCCTCGACTCGGTCGGTTGCCACCACACCTTCTCGGAGATGAACACGACGAAGGGTGACGAGCAGTGCGCGCAGATCACCATCAACGGTCTGCTCGCGCCCTTCACCCTCGCCCTCCAGGTCTCCCTGATGGCAGGCGTGGTGTTCGCCTCGCCGGTCTGGCTCTACCAGCTGTGGGCGTTCGTCGCCCCCGGTCTGCACCGGCACGAGAAGAAGTACGCCTACGCGTTCGTCGGCACCGGCGTTCCGCTCTTCTTCGGCGGCGCGTACTTCGCGTACCGGGTCCTGCCGACCACCGCGAAGGTGCTCATCGGCTTCACCCCGCACGGGGTGAGCAACCTGCTGCCGCTCGACGACCTGCTGCAGCTGGTCACCCGTATGGTGATCGTCTTCGGCCTCTCCTTCGAGCTGCCGCTGCTCCTGGTGTTCCTCAATCTCACCGGCATCATCACCGGCAGGCGCATGCTCGGCTGGTGGCGGGCGATGATCCTCGGCATCACGGTCTTCGCGGCCGTGGCCACGCCGAGCACCGACCCGCTCTCCATGCTGGCGCTCGCCGGACCGATCTGGGTGCTGTACTTCGGCGCGGTCGCGTTCTCCCTCCTCAACGACCGGCGCAAGCGCCGCCGCGACGACGACGGCCTCGATGATGACGAGGCCTCCGACCTCGACCTCACCCCCGACGACATCGGCGAGATCGAGACCGTCTCCGCCAGCCGCGCGCTGCCCGAGGCTCCGGACCGGGTCAACGGGTACGACGACGTGACCTGACAGGGCGACCACAGCCACCGGGAGGTGCCCGCGTCCCACGACGCGGGCACCTCTTCGTTGTCCGTCGTCCCATGTTCCGGATAATGATCGTCCTGTTGTCAGTGGGGACCGGTACGCTCGAAAGCACGATGACAGAGGACCTCTCACCGGCCGAGCGGTATGCGGCGGCCCGCAAGCGGGCCGCCGAGCAGGCCACCGCGCTCGCGTCGTTCCGCGAGATGTACGACTTCGGCCTCGACCCCTTCCAGATCGAGGCCTGTCAGGCGCTCGAAGCCGGAAAGGGTGTTCTGGTGGCCGCCCCCACCGGCTCCGGCAAGACGATCGTGGGCGAGTTCGCCGTCCACCTCGCCCTCATGCAGGGCAAGAAGTGCTTCTACACGACACCCATCAAGGCCCTGTCGAACCAGAAGTACGCCGACCTCTGCCGCCGCTACGGCGACGGCATGGTCGGCCTCCTCACCGGTGACAACAGCATCAACCCGGACGCCGCCGTGGTCGTCATGACCACCGAGGTCCTGCGGAACATGCTGTACGCGGGTTCCCAGACCCTCATCGGCCTCGGCTACGTGGTCATGGACGAGGTCCACTACCTCTCCGACCGCTTCCGCGGCGCCGTCTGGGAAGAGGTGATCATCCACCTCCCGGAGTCCGTGACCCTGGTCTCCCTGTCGGCCACCGTCTCCAACGCCGAGGAGTTCGGCGACTGGCTCGACACCGTCCGCGGCGACACCGAGGTCATCGTCTCCGAGCACCGGCCGGTCCCGCTCTTCCAGCACGTGCTCGCCGGACGCCGGATGTACGACCTGTTCGAGGAGGGCGAGGGCCACAAGAAGGCCGTCAACCCCGACCTCGCCCGGCTGGCCCGCATGGAGGCGCAGCGCCCGTCGTACCAGGACCGCAGACGCGGTCGCGCCATGCGGGAGGCCGACCGGGAGCGGGAGCGCAGGCAGCGCTCCCGGGTGTGGACACCGGGCCGCCCCGAGGTCATCGAACGGCTCGACAACGAGGGCCTGCTGCCCGCGATCACCTTCATCTTCAGCCGCGCCGCCTGCGAGGCCGCCGTCCAGCAGTGCCTGTACGCGGGTCTCAGGCTCAACGACGACGAGGCGCGGGAGAAGGTGCGCGCCCTGGTCGAGGAGCGCACCTCGTCGATCCCGCCGGAGGACCTGCACGTCCTCGGCTACTACGAGTGGCTGGAGGGCCTGGAGCGCGGCATCGCCGCCCACCATGCCGGCATGCTCCCGACCTTCAAGGAGGTCGTCGAGGAACTCTTCGTCCGCGGCCTGGTGAAGGCCGTGTTCGCCACCGAGACCCTCGCGCTCGGCATCAACATGCCCGCCCGCTCGGTGGTGCTGGAGAAGCTCGTCAAGTGGAACGGCGAGCAGCACGCCGACATCACCCCCGGCGAGTACACCCAGCTGACCGGCCGTGCGGGCCGCCGCGGCATCGATGTCGAGGGCCACGCCGTGGTGCTCTGGCAGCGCGGCATGAGCCCCGAGCACCTCGCCGGGCTCGCCGGCACCCGCACCTACCCGCTGCGGTCCAGCTTCAAGCCGTCGTACAACATGGCGGTCAACCTGGTCGAGCAGTTCGGGCGGCACCGCTCGCGTGAGCTGCTCGAGACGTCGTTCGCGCAGTTCCAGGCCGACAAGTCGGTCGTCGGGATCTCCCGCCAGGTGCAGCGCAACGAGGAGGGGCTCGCCGGCTACAAGGAGTCCATGACCTGCCACCTCGGCGACTTCGAGGAGTACGCGCGGCTGCGGCGGGAGCTGAAGGACCGGGAGACCGAACTGGCGCGGCAGGGCGCCTCCCAGCGACGCGCCGAGGCGGCCGTCGCCCTGGAGAAGCTCAAGCCGGGCGACGTCATCCACGTGCCGACCGGCAAGTACGCGGGCCTTGCACTGGTGCTCGACCCCGGGCTGCCCGCCGGACGGTCCAACGGCCACCGCGGCTTCGAACACCACGACGGCCCCCGGCCGTTGGTCCTGACGGCCGAGCGGCAGGTCAAGCGGCTCGCCTCCATCGACTTCCCGGTGCCGGTCGAGGCGCTGGAGCGGATGCGGATCCCCAAGTCCTTCAACCCGCGTTCCCCGCAGTCCCGTCGGGACCTCGCCTCCGCGCTGCGCACCAAGGCCGGGCACATCCCGCCGGAGCGGGCCCGTAAGAAGCGCTCGCAGGCGGCCGACGACCGGGAGATCGCGCGGCTGCGCACCGCGATCCGGGCGCACCCCTGCCACGGCTGCAACGACCGCGAGGACCACGCCCGCTGGGCCGAGCGCTACCACCGGCTGATCCGGGACACCTCCCAGCTGGAGCGGCGCATCGAGGGGCGGACCAACACCATCGCCCGGACCTTCGACCGGATCGTGGCGCTGCTGACCGAGCTGGACTACCTGCGCGGCGACGAGGTCACCGAACACGGCAAGCGGCTGGCGCGCCTGTACGGCGAACTCGACCTGCTCGCCAGCGAATGCCTGCGGGCCGGCGTGTGGGAGGGGCTCAGCCCCGCCGAACTCGCCGCGTGCGTCTCGGCGCTGGTGTACGAGGCCCGGACCGGCGACGACGCGATGGCGCCCAAACTGCCCTCCGGGAAGGCCAAGGCCGCACTCGGCGAGATGGTCCGGATCTGGGGACGCCTGGACGCCCTGGAGGAGGACTTCCGGATCAACCAGACCGAGGGCGTCGGACAGCGCGAACCGGACCTCGGCTTCGCCTGGGCGGTCTACATGTGGGCTTCGGGGACGGGTCTGGACGAGGTGCTGCGGGAGGCGGAGATGCCCGCCGGTGACTTCGTCCGCTGGTGCAAGCAGGTCATCGACGTGCTCGGGCAGATCTCGGCGGCCTCTCCTGTGGCGGGCTCGACCGTGGGGAAGACTGCGCGGAAGGCGGTCGATCTGGTGCTGCGTGGGGTTGTGGCCTACTCGTCGGTGGGGTGACCGGCGCGTCGGCGGGTGCGGGTGTGTGGGGGCGGGGGCTGGTCGCGCCCGCGCGGCGGTAGCCGCACATCGAATACGGCCCCGCGCCCCCACGCAGGCGGGTCGCCTCAGCCCTCGCTCAAGTAGTTCCGCCAGCCTCCGTACCAGGTGATGTCCTCGGCGTCCGTCAGCGCGCTCGGTTCGCACAGGAAGCCGGGGACGCTGGTGCCGTCCGCCAGCTCCACGCTGCCCAGTGCCATCGGGCGGGGGAGTGTCGCGAGCAGGCGGCCCAGGCCCTCGGGGGGCAGGCTCCACACCTCCGTCTCGATCGCCGCGCCGCCCTCGCCCACGTGGACCAGGCCCGGCTTGGGCGGGGTCGTCGGCAGGGCGTGGAGGCGGTACACCGGGGCCGTGGTCGTCGTACGGTCCAGTACCGCCCCCAGCGCCAGGAGCTGGGGATTGAGCGGCTGGCCCGTCAGGTGGGCGCCGACCACCGCCAGGCTCACCCGGGGCTCCAGGGCGCGGGCGATCGTGGTCAGCCGGTCGTCCGTGAACGCCGGGCCGATCAGCATCACGCCGAACGGCAGGCCGCCCACCTCGCCCGCCGGTACCGCCACCGCGGCCAGGTCGAACAGGTTCGTCGAGTTGGTGAAGCGGCCCAGGCGGGCGTTGGCCCCCAGCGGGTCGGCGGCCACCTCGGCGAGGGTGGGATGGCCGGGGGTGGTGGGGAGCAGCAGGGCGTCCGCGTCGCCGAGTTCGGCCAGGGCGCGGGTGCGCAGGTCCGCCAGGCGCTCCTGGTCGGTGAAGAGCCGGTGGGCCGGGATGGCACGGGCCCGGGTGATGATGCCTGCCACGGTGGGGTCGAGACCCTCGCCACCGGACGAGATCAACTTGTCGACAAAGGCGCCCACGGCCGTGTAGCGCTCGGCCACGAACGCGCCCTCGTACAGCATCGCGGCCGCCTCGGTGAAGGGGGTCAGGTCGAGCGGGCGGATCGAGGCGCCGGCGGCGGCCAGACGGCGCACCGCCGCCTCGTAGGCCTCGGCCCAGCCCTCGTCCAGCTCACCGAGCTGGGTCAGGGGCGGGACGGCGACGCGCCAGGGGCCCGGGGGGCGCTGGGGGAGGGGCGGGAGGGACCGGTCCGGGTGGTATGTGACATAGCACAGTGCCTGCTCCGCCTCCGCCAGTGTCCGGGCGAACACCGTCACGCAGTCGAGGGAAGCGCAGGCCGGGACCACACCGGCCGTCGGGACCAGGCCGCGGGTCGGCTTGAGGCCGACGATGCCGTTGAAGGCGGCGGGGACCCGGCCGGAGCCGGCGGTGTCCGTGCCGAGGGCGAGGTCGACGATGCCGAGGGCCACGGCGACGGCCGAGCCGGAGCTGGAGCCGCCGCTGATCCGGCTGGGGTCGATCGCGTTGCGGACCGCGCCGTGCGGGGAGCGGGTGCCGACCAGGCCGGTCGCGAACTGGTCGAGGTTGGTGGTGCCGAGGACGAGTGCGCCGGCCGCCCGCAGCCGGGCCACGGCCGGCGCGTCGGCCTCCGGTTCGTAGGCGTACGCCGGGCAGCCCGCCGTGGTGGGCAGGCCGTGCACGTCGATGTTGCCCTTGGCGGCGAACAGCCGGCCCGCGAGGGGGAGGTGCTCCCCCGCGGCCACCCGCTCGTCGATCGCGCGGGCCTCCGCCTCGGCCTCGGCCCGCGGGCGCAGGTCGATCCAGATCTCGGGCCGGTCGACGGCCCCGATGCGCGCGTAGGCGGCGCGGACCCGGGAGAGGGTGCTGGACATGGTCGTGCTCCTGTCGCTCAGTTCGGGGCCGGTGCCAGGACGAGCAGGGCCGTGCCCGCCTCCACCTGGTCTCCGGGCCGGGCCAGGATCTCCGTCACCACACCGGGCACCGGCGCGTGCACCCTGGACTCCATCTTCATCGCCTCCAGGGCGAGAAGCGGCTGGCCCGCCGACACCTCGTCGCCCGGCGCCACGTTCAACTGCCATACGGAGGCCGCGTACTCGGCCTCTATCAGGCGGCCGCCCGGCGGGACGGACACCTCGGCCGGTGCGGCGGCCGGTGCGGCCGAGGCCTCCGCCCGCGCGAACTCGCCGGCCGCTTCCCAGGCGTCGCGCTCCGCCGCGAAGGCCGTCTGCTGACGTGACCTGAACTCCGCTATGGATGCGGCGTGTTCGGCGAGGAAGCTCTCGTACGCGGCGAGCGAGAAGGTGCCCTCCTCGATGCGCGGGACGAAGCGGCCCGAGGTGATGTCGGCGCGCAGGTCGAGGAGTTCGTCCGCGGACACCGGGTACCACCTGATCCGGTCGAAGAACCGCAGCAGCCACGGCATGCCCGGCTCGAACGCGCCGCGCTGCTGCCAGCCCGACCACACCTGGGTGGTACGGCCCACGAACTGGTAGCCGCCCGGACCCTCCATGCCGTAGATGCACAGGTAGGCGCCGCCGATGCCGACGGAGTTCTCGGCGGTCCAGGTGCGGGCCGGGTTGTACTTCGTGGTGACCAGGCGGTGGCGGGGGTCCAGCGGGGTGGCGACCGGGGCGCCCAGGTACACGTCACCGAGGCCGAGGACCAGGTACTCCGCGTCGAAGACCGTGCGGTAGACCTCGTCGGGCGAGTCCAGGCCGTTGATCCGGCGGATGAACTCGATGTTCCACGGGCACCAGGGCGCGTCGTCGCGGACGCCCGCCATGTAGCGGGCGATCGCCTCGCGGGTCGCCGGGTCGTCCCAGGACAGGGGGAGGTGGACCGTGCGGGAGGGGACCACGAGTTCGTCGGTGGGCGGCAGTCCGACCACGATCTCCCGTACCGCGCCCAGGAGTCCGGTCTGGGGCAGGACGCGGGGGTCGGTGCGGATCTGGAGGGAGCGGATGCCGGGCGTGAGGTCCGTGACCCCGGGCAGCTGCGCCGCCGTCACCGCCTCCATCAGCGCGTGGACCCGCATCCGCAGGGCGAGGTCGAGCTGCATGGGGCCGAACTCGACCAGCAGGTTGTCGTCGCCGCTGCGCCGGTAGGTCACGTCACCGTCGCGGGCCAGGACCCCGCCGTCGACGATCTCGGCGCGGGGGGCGCCCGTGACGTCGACGGGGGTGAAGCGGACCGTGTCGCCGGGACGGAGCTGGCCGAGCTTCCAGCGTTCGCCGCTCAGCACGGTCGCGGGGCAGACGAAGCCGCCCAGGGAGGGGCCGTCCGGGCCGAGCAGGACCGGCATGTCGCCGGTGTAGTCGACGGCGCCGACCGAGTACGGGGTGTCGTGGATGTTGGACGGGTGCAGGCCCGCCTCACCGCCGTCGGTGCGGGCCCAGCGCGGCTTGGGGCCGACCAGGCGTACTCCGGTGCGCGCCGAGTTGAAGTGCACCTTCCACTCGGCCGCGTAGAAGTCGCGGATGTCGTCCTCGGTGAAGAACTCCGGGGCCGCATGGGGGCCTTCGACGGCCGCGAGCTGCCAGGCGGTGGTGAAATGCGAGCGGTCGGCGACCGGCGCGCCGTCCGTCACGGCGCCGCCGTGCAGGACGTCACCCGTGCGCAGCGCCCGGCCGCCGTGGCCGCCGAACCGGCCCAGGGTGAAGGTGCTCGCGCTGCCGAGGAAGCCGGGGACGTCCAGGCCGCCGCCGGCGAACAGGACGTAGGTGCGCAGGCCGTGCTCGGCGGGGGCGCCGACCTCCAGCAGGCCGCCCGCCGGGACGGTCACCGGCTCCCACTGGGCCGCGGGGGCGCCGTCGACGGTCACCGTGGCCGGGGCGCCGGTCACGCAGACGGTGGTGGGGTGGGTGAAGCGCAGGGACGGACCCTGGAGGGTGCATTCGAGGCCGGGCGCGCCCTCCGGGTTGCCCAGGGCGCGGTTGCCTAGGCGGAAGGAGCGGTCGTCCATCGGGCCGCTCGGGGGGACGCCGACCTGCCAGTGGCCGGTGCGGCCCGGCCAGTCCTGGACCGTGGTGAGCGTGCCCGCGGCGACGACCTCGATCCGGGGGGTGGGATCGGTCACCGTGGCGAGGATGGCCGTGGAGTGGGCGGCGGAACGGAAGCGGGGGTCGGCGAGCGCGGCGCGGACCAGGCCGAGGTTGGTCTCGATGCCGTCGACGCGGGTGCGGGCCAGCGCCTCGTCCAGCCGCCGCAGCGCCTCGGCGCGGTCGGCGCCGTACGCGATCACCTTGGCGAGCATCGGGTCGTACGACGTCGTCACCTCGGTGCCGGTCTCCACCCAGCCGTCGACGCGCACCCCGTCCGGGAACTCGACCCGGGTCAGCAGACCCGCGCTGGGCCGGTGTTCGCGGGAGGGGTCCTCGGCGTAGACGCGGGCCTCGACGGCGTGGCCCCGCGGGGTGCCCGGGTCGCGGACCACGTCGGTCTCGCCGCGGGCCAGGCGCAGCATCCAGGCGACCAGATCGACGCCGTAGATCTCCTCGGTGACCGGATGTTCCACCTGGAGGCGGGTGTTGACCTCGAGGAAGTAGGCCTCCTCGCGGGCCGCGTCGTACACGAACTCGACCGTGCCCGCGGAGCGGTAGCCGACCGAGGCGCACAGATCGCGGGCGGCGTCGGCGAGCCGGGCCCGTACGTGGCCGGGCAGGCCGGGGGCGGGGGCCTCCTCGACGACCTTCTGGTTGCGGCGCTGGAGGGAGCAGTCCCGGTCGCCGAAGGTGACGACCCGGCCCTCGCCGTCGCCGAAGACCTGGACCTCGACATGGCGGGCGCGCTCGACCAGGCGTTCCAGGAAGACCCCGGAGGAGGAGAAGGAGGCGGCGGCGACCCGCTGGACGCGGTCCCAGGCGTCGGTGAGTTCGTCGGCCGATCGACATGCCGACATACCGATACCGCCACCGCCGCCGGTGGCCTTGAGCATGACCGGGTAGCCGATCGCGGACGCCTCGCGCAGGGCCTCGGGAAGGCCGTGCAGCAGACCGGTGCCGGGCGCGAGGGGGACACCGGCGGCCTGGGCCGCCGCACGTGCGGTGTGCTTGGCGCCGAACAGTTCCAGCTGTTCGGGGGTCGGGCCGACGAAGACGATCCCGGCCTCCGCGCAGCGCCGGGCGAAGTCGGCGTCCTCGGACAGGAAGCCGTAGCCGGGGTGGACCGCGCCCGCGCCGGTGTCCTTGGCCGCCTTGAGGACCAGGTCGGCGTCGAGGTACGACTCCTTCGCGGGCGCCGGGCCGAGCCGGACCGCCTCGTCGGCGAGGCGCACGTGCGGGGCCGAGCGGTCGGGGTCGGAGTAGACGGCGACCGTGCGCAGGCCCAGTTCACGGGCTGTGCGGATGACGCGGACGGCGATCTCGCCCCGGTTGGCGACCAGCAGCTTGTCGAAGGAGGTCATGCCGCGGCCCCGGTGATCGCCATCGCCACGGCCGTCGGGTCGAAGCCGTTGCAGGGGTTGTTGATCTGCGGGCAGTTGGAGACCAGGACGAGGACGTCGCGGTCGGCGCGCAGGGACAGCTTCCGGCCGGGGGCCGAGAGCCCGTCGACGATGCCGAGGGTGCCGTCCTGCTCGACGGGCACGTTCATGTACCAGTTGATGTTGGAGACCAGGTCGCGTTTGCCGAGGCCGTGCTTCGCGCCCTCCGCGAGGAAGTTGTCCACGCAGGCGTGCTGGGACCAGGTGTGGTGGCCGTAGCGCAGGGTGTTGGACTCCTTGGAGCAGGCGCCGCCGACCGTGTCGTGCCGGCCGACCTCGTCGGCGGTCACCGTCATCAGCGGCGTGTGCTCGTTGGAGAGCAGCACACTGCCGGTGGTGAGGAAGATGTTGCCCTGGGCGTGGACGGTGTCGGGCGCGCTGTAGCGGACCGAGGTGTCGTGGGCGTCGTAGACGAGGAAGTCCACGGCCTGGTTGCCGTGCAGGTCGGTGATGGTGAGGGTGTCGCCCCCGGCGATCACCGCGGACCAGGCGGCGCGGGCCGGGACGACGGCGGTCTGCGTGCTCGTGCTCATGCGAGCCCCCTCGCGGCGAGGAATTCGGCGGTGTTGAGGAAGGCGCGGCGGCCTTCGGGGGTGGCGTCCCAGAGCGCGGAGCCGGGCGGGGTGGGCGCCGCGCGCCAGGCCAGCACCTGCAGGGGGGTGCTGATGTAGTCGGGGCGCGGGTCGGCCGGGTGCGGGACGTTCGCGATCAGCACGGTCACGTCCTGCTCGGCGCGGAGTGTGACGCTGCCGCCGGGGCCGGCCGGGCCGGTGAAGTCGAGCGAGCCGTCCGCGCGGACCTCCACGCCCTGGAAGAACGACAGGGACGGCGGCAGGTCGCGTGGTTCCAGGCCGTTCTTGGCCGCCGCCAGCTTGAACAGCTCGCGGCCGGCGGGGGAGGGCGACTGCGGGGTGCCGTCGCCGTACCGCTCGGTGTTGCGGACCAGGGTGGAGGTGCCGCACAGCGCGTCGTGCCGGCCGGAGGTGTCGGCGACGACGGAGGCGAGGACCCGGCCCTGGTCGGAGAGGAGCAGGACGCCCTCGCCGAGGTAGGCGTTCCACTGGACCTTGACCGTGTCGGCGACGTTCAGCCGCTCCCAGGGGCGGCCGTCGGCGTACAGCAGGAGGTGGGCGCAGGCGTCGCCGGCCGGGTCGGTCAGGCGCAGTTCGGTGCCGCGGGCCAGGACGCGGTGCGTGTAGTTGCCGCCCGCCACCGTCTCGGCCCACACCAGGTGGCCCGCCTCGCAGGGCGGGTCCGGCCAGTCGGCGGCCGGTACGACGGGCATGGCCTCGGCGCGGGTGCCCGCCTGGGCGCGGGCGTGGGCGCGGGCTCCGTACGTGGTCGCTGTCGCCATCGCTGACCTCCGGCTCCTTGGATGGGGGGATTTCTGTCGCCCGACAGAAATTAGGGGCGGGCCGGGTCGGCGGCGTTGCCGCGGCGTAACGGCCCGGTTGCCGAGGGCTCACCGGGGGGGCGCTGGCCGGTCCGGGGGTGGCGTCGGCGTGATCGCCGTACGGGGTCGTGTGCGAGGATCGAACGCATGGGGACGAGCAGTGGCCGCCGGGTCGGCCGGCCGCGGGTCGCGCAGCGACCGGACAGCGGTCTCGAACCGCGGGCCGAACTGCTCGCGGCGGCGGCCGAGTTGTTCACCACCCGCGGCTACGCGGCCACCACCACCCGGGCCGTCGCCGAACGGGCGGGCATGCGGCAGGCGTCGATGTACCACTACGTCTCCGGCAAGGAGGATCTGCTCGCCGAGCTCCTCGAGTCCACCGTCACGCCCTCCCTGGCGTGCGCGCGGGAGCTGCTCGCGGACGACGCGACCCCCGCCGAGGAGCGGCTGCGGGTCCTGTGCCGGGCCGACGTGGAGCTGCTGTGCGCCGGGCCGCACAACCTCGGCGCGCTCTACCTGCTGCCCGAGGTCCGCACCGAGCGGTTCGCCGGGTTCCATGCCGTACGCGCCGAGCTCAAGGACGCCTACCGGCAGTTGATCGCCGGCACGGCGGCCGGCGGGGCGCTGGCCAAGGGGGAACTGGAGCTGCGGACCGATCTCGTCTTCGGGCTGATCGAGGGCGTCATCCTCGTCCACCGCTCCGAACCGGAGCGCTCGGCCCGCGAGTTCGCCCGCGCCACGGCCGAGGCCGCGCTGCGGATCGTGGGGGTCTGAGGGGGCCCACCGGGGCGGCGCGGGTCGAGCCCCGGAGGCTCCTTTCACCCGTCACGGTGAGTGGCGCCCGTACACCTGTACGCAGTTACGGGGCGTGTTCGATCGAATGCCCTGCGTGCAAAACGACCGAGGGTACTCCAGTCCTCCGGGCGTTTTCAGGTGCTTGCCGAATATGACACGGCGTTGATCCGGTCGGACTAAGCTCGCCCGCGGCGCACCGAGTTGAGGTGAATTCGTGCGCCTGTTCCCAAACATACGGAAGATCCAGACTGCTCCATGAACCTTCCCCCCACGAGCTCCCCCGACACCCAGCCGATTCGTCTCAGAAGGCATACATGGTGAGTGTGCAATCGCCTCCCGATGGCCGTGAACTTTCCCTGGCGCGCGTGCTGTTGCTGCCCGCCATACTGATGGCCGCGGCGACCGTCGCCGCCGTCGTCCTGGTGGCGGGGTCCGCCCGGATCGCCGTCGGCGTGTGCGGGGCCGTCGGCATGCTGCTGGTGCTCGCGACGGCGGCGGAAGCGGTGCGCCGCGGCCGCAGGCTTCAGGACGCCCGTGCCGAGCACGACCGTCACAGCGCGTATCTGGAACGGCGCCTCGCCGCGAGCGAGGAAGAGATCGAGCACCTCGGCCGGGAGGTCTTCCCGACCGCGCTCTACCGGCTGAAGGCCGGCGAGTCACCCAAAGAGGTGGTCCGCCAGCTCTTCGACGTCGACCCGCGGATGCGCCACGCCCCCGAGTCGCAGCGCCGGCTGATCCGCATCATGCTCGACATCGTCGACGAGGAGGACCTCCAGCGCGACTCCCTGGAGCGCTCCTTCGTCAGCGTCGCCCGCCGCGTCCAGGCCATCGTCCATCAGCAGGCCCACGAACTGCGGGAGATGGAGGAGGACCACGGCCGCAACCCGGAGGTCTTCGACGACCTGCTGCGCATCGACCACGGCACGGCGCTGATCGGTCGCCTCGCCGACTCGGTCTCCGTCCTCGGCGGCGGCCGTCCCGGCCGTCAGTGGCCCAACCCCGTCGCCCTCTACAGCGTGCTGCGCGGCGCCATGTCCCGGATCCTGGAGTACCGGCGCATCGAGCTGCACTCCATCTGCCAGGTCAACATCAAGGGCACCTCCGTCGAGCCGGTCATCCACGCGGCCGCCGAACTCCTCGACAACGCCACCCGCTACTCGCCGCCCTCCACCAAGGTGCACGTCACCGCCGTCGAGGTGCAGTCCGGTGTGTGCATCGAGATCGAGGACGCCGGCGTCACCCTCAACGAGGAGGCCCGCGACCGCCTGGAGGGCCTGCTGGAGAAGGCCAAGCAGGGCAAGGACATCCAGGTCCTCGGCGAGAACCCGCGGCTCGGCCTCTCGGTCGTCGGCCGCCTGTGCAAGACCTACAACATGGACGTCTCGCTGCGCCCCTCCGCGTACGGCGGCGTCCGGGCCGTCCTCATCGTGCCCAGCGACATGATGACCACCGACCCCGCCCCCGGCATCGCCCACGGCATCGGCGCCACCGGCATCCCCCAGCCCGAACTGGGCGCCCTCGAAGGCCCCAAGCGCCCGCCCAAGCGGCGCCGGCCCACCAGCCCCCGGATCCCCGCCGGGATCTCCATGGAGGACGACGTCCCCGAGGTCACCGAGTGGACGGCGGGCGGGCTGCCGCAGCGACGCAGCCGGATGAAGACGCCGCTGAGCCAGCGGATCGCCGAGCAGGCCGCCATCGAGCGTGCCGAACGCGAGGGCAACCCGACCATCTGGTCGCAGCACAAGGAGCCCGAGCCGGAGCCCGAGCCGGAGCGCCGCGAGCCCGGCCTCTGGGTCGATGCCTTCTGGGAGGGGCTCAAGAAGAACAACCCGGGTGTCCACCCCACCGACTTCACCCGGAACCCCACCAAGTACCTGCATCTGATCAACGATCCGGCCGGCACCGAGGCCGACGACGAGGGGGACCTCAAGTGATCCAGCAGCGAGGCAACTTCGACTGGATGCTCAAGCAACTCGCCGACGGCGTACCGGGCGTCGAGATGATCGTCGTGCTCTCCGCGGACGGCCTGCGCATCGCCCGGCACGGCGGCGACCCCGACGCCGCCGACCGGCTCGCCGCGGCCTGCGCGGGCGTGCAGAGCCTGGCCGGCGCCGTGGCCCAGGAACTCCCCATCAGCAACGGCGACATGAACCTCGTCCTGATCGAGATCGACAGAGGCTACTTCTACCTCATGTCCGCCGGCGCCAACGCCTACCTCGCCGTGCTCGCCGACGTCACCTGCGAACCCGGCCGGATGAGCGAGATGATGCGCGACCTCGTCGTCCGCATCGGCGCCCACCTCACCAGTCCGCCCCGGCGGAACGGGCAGACCGTATGACTCCTCCGCAACGCAAACGGCGCCGGCCCAGGCCGGAACTCGCTCCACCCGCGGTCCCGTCCGCGCCGCCGGCCCCCGAGAACGGCGGCGAGGACGAGGACAACAAGAACCCCGAACGGCTCTACGTCATCAGCGGTGCCGACGGCGCCCGGGCCGAACTCGACCTGGTCACCTTAATCGTGGCGCGCGCCGCCGCACCGCCCTCCGTCACCCCGGAGCAGGCGGCGCTGCTCCGGCTCTGTCTCGCGCCGCTCTCCGTGGCCGAGCTCTCGGCCTACCTCAACCTGCCGTTCAGCGCGATGACGGCACTGATCACCGAGCTGATCACGGCCGAACTGGTGCAGGCGCGCGCCCCGATCGTCCGCCAGGCGCTCCCCGACCGTTCACTTCTCGAAGCGGTGATGCATGGACTTCAAAAGCTCTGAGACGATCCCCGGCCCCCGCACCGAGGATCATCTGCCGCACACCGCCCAGGCCGCGGTGAAGATCGTGATCGTGGGCGGCTTCGGGGTCGGCAAGACCACCATGGTCGGTTCCGTCAGCGAGATCAGACCGCTGACCACCGAGGAGACCATGACCCAGGCCGGTATCGGGGTCGACGACAACTACGGCTCCGACTCCAAGACCGCCACCACCGTGGCCATGGACTTCGGCCGCATCAGCATCACCGACCAGCTGGTCCTCTACCTCTTCGGCACCCCCGGCCAGGAACGCTTCTGGTTCCTGTGGAACGGCCTGTTCGAAGGCGCCCTCGGCGCGGTCGTCCTCATCGACACCCGGCGCCTGGAGGTCAGTTTCGACGTGATGGGACGCCTGGAGGAGCGCGGCGTGCCGTTCGTCGTCGCCGTCAACTCCTTCCCCGACGCGCCCCGTTACCCCGTCGAGGAACTGCGCACCGCGCTGGACCTGCCTCCCGACGTCCCCATCATCGAGTGCGACGCCCGCCGCCGGGCCTCCAGCCGGGACGTCCTGATGACGCTGATGCGCTTCCTGCACTCGCTCGCCATGTCCGGCGCGCTCACCTGACACCCGGGCTCCCCCCGTCTCCTTCCGACTCCTTCGCATTCCTTCGAACTCTTTCGGATCTCCTCGGAGCGATCACTGTGACGCCTGAATCCCCCTTCCAGGCCGGCGCCAGCACGGACCCGGTCCCGCCGCCCGGCTGTCCGGCGCACGACCGCGGCCCCGGCGGACTGGAGCGGCTCTACGGCACCGACGCGGACCACCTGGGCGAGCTGTACGAGAGGCTGCGCGAGGAACACGGCGCCGTGGCGCCCGTCCTGCTCCACGACGACGTGCCGATCTGGGTGGTCCTCGGGCTCACCGAGAACCTCCAGATGGTCCGCACCCCCGCCGTCTTCACCCGGGACAGCCGCATCTGGACCCCGCTGCGCGAGGGCATGGTCAAACCCGACCACCCGCTCATGCCGCACATCGCCTGGCAGCCGATCTGCTCGCACGCCGAGGGCGACGAACACCTGCGGCTGCGGGCCGCGGTCCAGGGCGCCATGACCACCATCGACCACCGCAGCATCCGCCGCCTCATCGGCCGCTACACCCAGCTGCTGGTCAACGAGTTCTGCGAGAAGGGCCGCGCCGAACTGGTCTCCCAGTACTCCGAGCACCTGCCGATGGCCGTCATGTGCGAACTCCTCGGCATGCCCGAGGAGTACAACGACCGGATCGTGGAGGCCACCCGGGACGCGCTCAAGGGCACCGAGACCGCGATCGCCAGCAACGAGTACGTCATGGGAGCCCTGACCCGGCTCACCGCCCGCCGCAGGGCCCGCCCCGAGGACGACTTCGCCAGCCACCTCGTCAACCACCCGGCCGGGCTCAACGACGACGAGGTCGCCCAGCACCTGCGGGTCGTCCTCTACGCCGCCTACGAGACCACCGCCAACCTCCTCGCCAACGCGCTGCGCATGGTCCTCACCGAGCCCGGCTTCCGCGCCCAGCTCAACGGCGGCCAGATGACCGTGCCGGAGGCGATCGAGCAGTCCCTGTGGGACGAGCCGCCGTTCAGCACCGTCTTCGCCTACTTCGCCAAGCAGGACACGGAACTCGGCGGCCAGCGCATCCGCAAGGGCGACGGCCTGCTCTACGCGCCCGCACCGGGCAACGTCGACCCGCGGGTGCGCCCCGACCTGAGCGCGAACATGCAGGGCAACCGCTCGCACCTCGCCTTCGGCGGCGGGCCGCACGAATGCCCCGGCCAGGACATCGGCCGTGCCATCGCCGACGTCGGCGTCGACCAGCTGCTGACCCGGCTCTCCGACATCCAGCTCGACTGCGACGAGGAGGAACTGCGCTGGCGCGCCTCCATCGCCTCCCGGCACCTGGTGGAACTGCCGGTGCGCTTCGACCCCAAGCCGAAGCAGGACGTCACCCTGATGCCGAGCCCGGCCCTCGTCCCCCCGCAGCGCACCGACTGGCAGGCCGGCCTCCCCCGCCCGGCAGCACCGGAACCGGTCCCCGCCCCCGAGCCCCAGCCGGCGCCGGTGGCCGTGTCCGCCTCCGAACCGGCCAGGCCCCACGGCATCTGGCCCAGGCTGCGCCGCTGGTGGCTGGGCCGCTAACGGACCCGGCCACCGGCCCACGACCGGTACGACTCCCACGCCTGCAGCGTCCGCCCGCTGCACAGCCGGTGCTCCGTCCCCGTGACCGGATCGGTGAACTCCAGCCGCCGCGCCAGCAGTTGCAGCGGCCGCCGGAAGTCACCGTCCGGCACGGGGCCGGTCACGACCGGATACAGCGGATCACCGAGAATCGGCACACCCAACGCGCTCATGTGGACGCGCAGTTGATGGGTCTGGCCGGTGCGTGGGATGAGCCGGTACCGTCCCAGGTCACCTCTGCGTTCGACCAGCTCGACGACCGTCTCGGCGTTGGGCTCCCCGTCGGTCTCCCGCGCCGCCGGTACCCCGCGCTCCTTGAGGATCCGGCTGCGCACGGTCCGGGACACGGCGAGCGAAGGGTCGTACGGCGCGATCGCCTCGTACTCCTTGCGCACCCGGCGCTCGCTGAACAGCGTCTGGTACGCCCCCCGCTCCCCGGGCCGCACGGTGAACAGCACGAGCCCGGCCGTGAGCCGGTCCAGCCGGTGCGCGGCGCCCAGCGCGGGAATCCCCAGCTCCCGCCGCAACCGGGCCAGCGCCGTCTCGGTGACGTGACTGCCGCGAGGGGTGGTGGCGAGGAAGTGCGGCTTGTCGGCGACGACGAGGTGATCGTCCTGGTGGACGACGTCGAGGGGGAAGGGGACGGGGACCTCGGGGGGCAGGTCGCGGTGGAACCAGAGGTAGCGGCCGGCGGAGTACGGCGCGTGGGCGGCGACGGGGTGTCCGTCGGCGCCCACGACGAGCCCCGCGTCCAGCATCTCCTCGACCACACCGGGTGCGGCTCCGGAGAGCCGGGCGACGAGATAGGCGCCGACGGTCTCCCACTCCTCGGAGAAGGGCAACCGCACCCGAACGGGATCCACTCCCCGGCGCTGGGGGAGAGGGGAGGGGGGAGGGGCGGTCTTGCGTCTCATGTGCAGCCAAGGGTACGGGCATCGCCCCCTTCTCGGGGGCGCGGGGACCTGCGCGACCAGCCCGCACGCACCCGCACCCGACCCGCTACGCCACAGCCTCCTCCGGCACCGCGACCGTACGCCTGGACTCCGCCCGGGTGAGCCTCCAGACGCCGCCCACCACCACCGTCCCGACCAGGAACAACATGGTGAACCACCGGAAGTACCAGTGTCCCCCGCTGGGGTCGTACACGGCCTCCCGAGGCCATGCCAGATTCACGGTCATCACCAGCCCGTACAGCAGCGCGACCACGTTCACCGGCACCCCCCACCGCCCCAGCGAGAACAGCGGCGCCCCGGTCTCGTCCGTCCCCTCGACCCGGAACTCCCCGCGCAGCCGCCGCACCAGCAGCGGCCCGGTCACCATCGCGTACGCGAGGTACAGCATCACGATGCACGTGGTCCCGATCGCCAGGAACGCGTCCGGCGACGCGAAGTTGAGCAGCAGCAGTACGGCGGCCAGCACCCCCACCACCACGGCCGGCGCCCCCGGCATACCGGTACGCGGATTCACCCGCGCCAGCCGCTCGGCGAACGGCAGCTGCCCGTCCCGCGCCATGGAGAACAGCATCCGCGAGGCCGCGGTCTGGATCGCCAGCGTCGCCACCGCGATGGCCACCGCCACGTCGGCCAGCAGCACCCGGCCCACCCCGTCGCCGAGGCTGCTGGTGAGGACGTAACTCAGCCCGTCGACCCCGAGGTGCCCGTCGGTCAGGCTGGGCGCGGCCAGCAGGCCGCCCAGGATGACCAGGCCGCCGAGCAGGCCCGCTGCGGTCAGCGCCGTGAGGATGGTGCGTGGTGCCGTGCGCCGGGGGTGGTGGGTCTCCTCGCTCATCTCGCCCGCGCTGTCGAAGCCGATCATCACGTACGCGGCGGTGAACGAGCCGACCAGGAGGGCGCCCAGCAGACCGCCCTCGGCGGCCGTACCGGTGTGGAAGGTGATGCCGGGGGAGCGCTTGGAGTGGGTGAGCAGCAGCACGACGATCAGGGCCGCGCCGATGATCTCGGCGGTCACCCCGACCCGGTTGACCACGGACATCACCCGGTTGTCCATGACGTTCACCAGCGTGGTCAGCACCAGCAGGACGACGCCCAGCACGGCGGCGTTGGCGGCCCCGTCGGCCGAGGTCACCGCGGTGTCCGTGCCGATCAGCTGGAAGCCGGACCAGAGCGCGGGCAGCACCATCTGGAGGGCGAGCGCGGCCGCCGCGACCACCACGACCTGCCCGATCACCATGATCCAGCCGGCGAACCAGCCGAAGGACGGGTTCGACAGGCGGGAGGACCACTGGTAGATGGCGCCCGAGATCGGGTAGCGGCCGGCCAGTTCGGCGAAGCACGCGGCCACGAGCAACTGGCCTGCCAGGACGGCCGGCCAGGCCCAGAAGAAGACCGGGCCGCCGAACGCGTACCCGAAGGCGAAGAACTGGAAGACGGTCGTCAGTACGGAGATGAAGGAGAACCCGGCGGCGAACGAGGCGTACCGGCCGAGGCTGCGATGCAGCTCCTGGCGGTAGCCGAACTCCTGCAGGGAGCGGTCGTCGGACTCCTTCAGGGAGTGGTCGTCGATGGTCGTCACGGCGGTACCTGCCTGTCAGGCGGATTTCCTGTCGGGCGACAGAAATTAGGGACGCGCTGTTTCGAAGGCGTCACACCGGCATGTCCGGGGCGGTCCCAAGTCCTCACGCCCTTGCGTGATCGCTTCCATCGCGATACATCGTGTGCATTGACGTCTGCCGTGGAGACGCGATATGTTCGGCCACGGATATTCGGAAGCGAGGTGGTCGGCGTGGCGGTGAAACGGCGCAAGCTCAGCAATCCTCTGGCCCTCGTCGTGCTGACGACCCTCCTGCAGGGTCCGATGCACCCGTACGAGATCGCCCAGACCATGCGCCGGCAGGGCAAGGACACCAGCACCCGGATCAACTACGGCTCGCTCTACACGGTCATGCAGAACCTGGAGAAGCACGGCTTCGTCGAGGTGGCCGACGTGGAGCGGCAGGGCAACCGCCCGGAGCGCACGGTCTACGGCATCACCGACGCCGGGCGTGACGAGACGGTCCACTGGCTGTCCGACCTGATGGCCGTCCCGGTCAAGGAGTACCCGATCTTCGAGACGGCGCTCTCGCTGATGGGCGCCCTGCCGCCGGACGAGGTCCAGCGTCTGCTGGAGGAGCGGCTCAGCGTCCTGGAGGTCGAGGTCACCGGCGGCCGGGCCGTGCTGGAGAAGCTGCACGAGACATTGCCCCGACTCTTCGTCGTCGAGGTCGAATACCACCTGCACATGCTGGAAGCGCAGGCCGAATGGGTCCGCGGCTTCGTGCGGGAGATGCAGGACGGATCGCTGCCGGGCGTCGAGAGCTGGCGCCGGTTCCACGAGACCGGCGAGTTCCCGCCGGAGTTCACGGAGGCGGACCGGTAGCAGAAGGCCAACAGAAACAGACCCCGGCGGAGCTGTTGCAGCAGCCCCGCCAGGGTCTCGAACCCCGAGCTGAACCCGCCGTGAGGCAGATCCGGGCGTCGAGGTGCGGCACACCCAGGATAGCCCGGTGCTCCTCAGGCGGATCAGCTGTCATCCCCTCATTCAGGAGAGCCCTGTCATGAACACCCGTGCGCCCGCAGTGCAGGCGCGCCAGCTGATCAAGACCTATCCAGGCGACGTCACCGCGCTCAACGGCATGGACGTCACCGTCGAACCCGGCACCGTCTTCGGCCTCCTCGGGCCCAACGGCGCCGGCAAGTCCACCACCGTCAAGATCCTCACCACCCTGGCCCGCCCCGACTCCGGCACCGCCACCGTGGCCGGGCACGACGTGCTGCGCCACCCCGACCGGGTGCGCCGCGCGATCGGCGTGGTCGCCCAGAACTCCGGGGCCGACCCCGTCGCCACCGGCCGGGAGAACCTCCAGCTCCAAGGCAGGCTCTACGGCCTGCGGGGGGCCGCGCTGAACCGCCGGGTCGACGAACTGCTGGACCGCTTCACCCTCACCGACGCCGCCGGCCGCCAGGTCAAGGGCTACTCCGGCGGCATGCGGCGCCGGCTCGACGTGGCCCTCGGCCTGGTCCACCGCCCCGAGGTGCTCTTCCTCGACGAGCCCACCACCGGGCTCGACCCCGAGGCGCGCACCGCCATGTGGGACGAGATCGGCCGGCTGGCCGGTCAGGAGGGCCTGACCATCCTGCTCACCACGCACTACCTGGAGGAGGCCGACCGGCTCGCCGAGCGGATCGCGATCGTCGACCGCGGCCGGGTCGTCGTCGAGGGCACCCCGGACTCCCTCAAGGGCGAACTGCGCGGCGACGCCGTCCACGTGGAGCTGCGCGAGGCGCCCGGGGAAGCCGGCCGCACCCTGCTCACGGGCGCGCTCACCGCACTGCAGGGTGTGCACGAGGCGCTGTTCGACGGGCGCCGGATCAGCGCCCGCGCCGACGACGGGGCCGCCGCGATGCCGGCGCTGCTGGCCGCCCTGGAGCGGGCCGGGGTGACCGTGGTCGCCGCGACCGTCGCCCGGCCCTCCCTCGACGACGTCTACCTGCGCTACGCGGGCCGCCGTTACGCGGAAGCAGACGGCGCCGCCGGCGCCCTCGCCCTGGCCGGAGGTGCGCGATGAGCAACGCCGTGTCCCAGACCTGGTACATGACCCAGCGCCAGCTGGTGGTGTTCGCCCGGCAGCCCGCGTTCGCCGTCATCACCTTGATCCAGCCGGTGATCTGGCTGTTCCTGTTCGGCAACCTGTTCAGGAAGGTCGTCGAGCTGGGCGGCTTCGGCACCACGTCCTACCTGGACTACCTAGTGCCGGGCGTGGTCGTGATGAGCGCCCTCAGCTCCAACATGTGGGCCGGCATGGGCACCCTGGAGGAGATCCAGCGCGGCACCCTCAACCGCTTCCTGACCACACCGGTCAGCAGGGCCGCGCTGATGAACGGCAACGTGGTGAACAACGGCCTGGTCACCGCCGGCCAGTCGCTGATCATCGTGCTGCTCGGCCTGCTGGGCGGCGCCGACTACCCCGGCGGGGTCGGCGGCATCGCCGTCCTGCTGGTGTCCGCCGTCCTGCTCGGCACGATCTTCGGCGCGCTCTCCAACGCCCTCGGCATGCTGGTGCGCGAGCGGGAGTCGATCATCGGGATCAACACCTTCCTGCTGCTCCCGCTGACCTTCCTGTCCAGCGCCTTCATGGCGCCGTCCCAGATGCCCGGCTGGATGCGGCACATCGCCGACTTCAACCCGCTCAACTGGGCGATGGTGGCGAGCCGTTCGGCGCTGTCGGCGGACCCCGACTGGGGTGCGGTGCTCGGCCGCGGCGGGGCGCTGCTGGCGCTGGCGGTGGCGGCCGTGTGGCTGTCGATCAGGACCTTCAGGTCGTACCAGCGGTCGGTGTGACCGGCACGCGGTACCAGTGGTCGGGGTGACCGGCACGCGGTACCAGCGGCCGGGGTCACCGGCGACGGGTGGCGGCACCTCCTCGTGAGGTGCCGCCGGCCGGCTCACGCGGCGGTGGCGCCGCCCTCCTGCTCCTCTTCGATCCGGGCGTTCCACTCCCGCTTGGAGGCCTGCCAGCCGTCCTCGTTGTGCCCGAGACGCCAGTAGCCGGAGATCGACAGGTCCTCGCGCGGGATCTGGCGCTCCACACGCAGCAGCGCCCGCAGCTCCTTCACGAAACTCGCCTCGCCGTGCACGAAGGCGTGCACCCGGCCCTCCGGGAAGTCCAGCCCCCGTACGGCGGCGACCAGGGCCTCGCCGACCGGCCGTTCGCCCCGGTGCAGCCAGACGACCTCCACGTCGGAGTCGATCTTCTGCTCCTCCTCGGGGCCGGAGACCTCGACGAAGGCGAACGTCTTCGTCCCGGCCGGCAGGGACTCCAGGGCACGGGCGATCGCCGGCAGCGCGCTCTCGTCACCGGCGAGCAGATGCCAGTCGGCCTCCGTGTCGGGGGCGTAGGCACCGCCGGGGCCCATGAAGCGCACGGTCTCGCCGGGCTGGACCCGGCAGGCCCAGGGCCCGGCCAGGCCCTCGTCGCCGTGCACCACGAAGTCCAGGGTCAGCTCCCGGTGTTCGGGATTCCAGGAGCGCACGGTGTAGGTACGGGTCACCGGCCAGTGCTCACGGGGGAACTCGGCCCTGATCCGCTCCATGTCGAAGGGCTCCGGGTAGCTGACGCCCGCCGGCCCGAAGAGGAGTTTCACGTAGTGATCGGTGCAGGTGTCCGCGGCGAAACCGGCCAGCCCGTCACCGCCGAGGACCACGCGCTGCATGTGCGGGCTCAGCCGCTCGGTGCGCACCACCTGAGCGGAATGGGGCTTACGCGGCTTACGTCCCGGGCGCTCTGCCATGACCGGCCTCCCTACTCAATGGTTAGGTTTACCTAAGTTAGCACCTCTTTTCCGGTGAACACCTCTTCCATGAACACTTGATGAGCGGGCTTTGCCGGAACATTCCCTCCGCGGGGTCCTCCCAAGGTTCCTCCGGGGTCCTTCGTCGTCAGGCCGTCGTCGGGTCGTGGTCACCCCAGCGTCGCCAGCAGGCGGTTCAGCGAGCCGCCCAGGCCCCAGCGGGCGGCGAGGGCGTCCAGCCGCACCGGGTCCCGGGGGGCCTTCGGCAGAGCCGTGTCGACCTCCGGCAGCGGCACGTCACCGGCGACCCGGACCACCTTCGGTGCCACGGCGACATACGGCCGGGCCTCGTCCAGCCGCTTGCGCTGCGACGGCGTGAGCTTCGCCTTCGGATCGTCGACCGCGGCCATGATCCCGGCCAGGTCGCCGAACTCGGCGAGGAGCTTCGCGGCCGTCTTCTCGCCGATGCCAGGCACCCCGGGCAGCCCGTCGCTCGGGTCGCCGCGCAGCAGCGCCAGATCCGCGTACCCGCCTCCGTCCACCCCGTACTTCTCGCGCAGCCACGCCTCGTCCGTCATCTGCAGCGTGCCGACGCCCTTGAGCGGGTACAGCACCCGCACCCCGCGCGCGTCGTCCACCAGCTGGTAGAGGTCGCGGTCGCCGGTGACGATGTCCACCGGGCCCGCGGCGCGCGCGGTGAAGGTGCCGATCACGTCGTCGGCCTCGTACCCGGCGACCCCGACCCGGGCGATGCCGAGCGCGTCCAGCACCTCCTCGATGACCGGCACCTGCGGGGAGAGGGTGTCCGGCACCTGCTCCTCGTCCGGCCCCGTCTCGCGCTCCTCGGCGACCCGGTGCGCCTTGTAGGAGGGGATGAGGTCGACCCGCCACTGCGGCCGCCAGTCCGCGTCCATGCAGGCCACCAGCAGATCCGGCCGGTGGTCCTTGACCAGCCGGTCGATGAAGTCCAGCAGTCCGCGCACGGCGTTCACCGGCGTGCCGTCCGGCGCCTTCACGGAGTCCGGGACGCCGAAGTAGGCGCGGAAGTACAGCGAGGCGGTGTCGAGAAGCATCAGTCGTGCGGTCACGCGAGGCATCATGCCGTACGGCACCGACAGCGACCGGCGGTGCCGCCGCCCTCACCCACGAAAAGGATCCGGCCAACCACAGAGCGCTACGGCACTGCCCAGACCTTTCCGTCCCGCCACCGGAACGGCCGACCGTGCGTTCGACGCGCCCCCGCCCCCGTCCACGTGCGCCGAGGCCCCCCGACCTCGTCGCGATACCGCGTGACGCCGGGGAGCCGGCCGCAACTCCTCTCCGCCCTGCGGGACTTCCGCGTCCGGCGGACACACCCCGGAGCACCGCCCCGACCAGGCGGTCCTCGCCCGGGGCGGCGCCGGGAACATCGGCGACCGCCCGCGCATTGAACCCGTGGGGCACCCCCGCGTCCTGACCGGGCGCGTACCCCCGGCGGAAGCCGCGTCGCCGCTGATCCGCCGTCCGCACTGCTGAGCGATCCGACGGCCGTCCGGCCCTCCCGGCCGGGGTGTTCGTCCCGAAGGAGGGGCCCGCGCCCGGTGCCGCGGGCGAGCTCGTGCACTGGCGCGATCTGTGAGGGTCGCGCTCACCGGACGTGACAGGGATGTGACGGCCGCCTGAAACGGTTTGCCGAACATGCGTAGGGTGCAGAGAACCCATCAGGAGGGGTCCGGCCCAGGCCGGGCACCCGAAGGACGGAACGACGAGCGAAGGAGGGAGCCGGAGCGATGGGCGACCACAAAGACCAGCAGCCCGTGCGGGTGGGCGCGGCAGTACGGCGGCGTCGCCGTGCGCTGGAGCTCACCCTCGCCGTCGTGGCCGAACGCAGCGGCCTGTCCGTGCCCTTCCTGAGCCAGGTCGAGAACGACAGGGCCCGCCCCAGCCGCACCTCCCTGGAGAAGCTCGCCGACGCCCTGCGCACCACGGCCGTCGAACTCCTCGCCGCCGCCGACCCGGCGTGCAGCGTGGACGTCGTACGCGCCGACGACGCCACCGAGCCGGACTTCGCGCCCCGGGTGCGTTCCCTGGTCCGCGGTCACCACCAGCTGCACGCCTCGGAATTCACCGGCGACCACGAAGCCGGCCGCGAATTCCAGCACCGCAACGACGAGTTGATGTACGTCGCCGACGGCGCCGTGGAGGTGGAGGCCGAGGGCCGCGCCTACCGCCTCGGCCGCGGCGACACCCTCTACCTCACCGGCGGAGTCCGCCACCGCTGGCGTGCGACGGTCCCGGACACCCGGGTCGTCGTGGTCGCGGTGGCGGAACACATCGAGGCAGTCCACGATCGCCAGCGCTGACCTCCCCCGTACTGAAGCACTCCTTGAGGGGCGCGGGGAACTGCGCGCGCAACCACAACGGACCGGCAGAGCACCACGGCGGGTGGTCTCCCTGGTCCCCTCCCTCACCGAGGCAATCGCAGAAACGCTCCCCGAGGTCCTCGTCGGCGCCACCGACTGGTGCACCCACTCCGCCGGCCTCGACCTCCCCCGAGTCGGCGGCACCAAGAACCCCGCCCTCGACCGCGTCCTCGCCCTCACCCCCGACCTGGTGATCGCCAACGAGGAGGAGAACCGCGCCCCCGACCTGGCCGCCCTGCGCACCGCCGGTGTGGAGGTCCTGGTCACGGAGGTACGGGACGTGCCGCAGGCCTTCCGCGAGCTGGCCCGGGTGCTGGCCGCCTGTGGGGCGAACGGCCGCCCCCGCTGGCTGGACGAGGCGGAACGGGCGTGGTCGGCGCCGCCGCCCGAGCCCCTCGCCACGGCGGTCGTACCGATCTGGCGGCGGCCGTGGATGGTCCTGGGCAGGGACACCTTCGCGGGCGACGTGCTGGCCCGGCTCGGCGTACGCAACCACTTCGGAAACCACCCCGAGCGCTACCCCCGCATCCCGCTCGACGAACTCCGCGACGCGGGCCCCGACCTCGTCGCCCTCCCGGACGAGCCCTACCGCTTCACCGCCGCCGACGGCCCGGAGGCGTTCCCCGGGTTGCCGTGCGCGCTGCTCAGCGGACGGCACCTGACGTGGTACGGACCGTCACTGGCCAAGGCGCCGCGGGTGCTGGGCGAGGCGCTGCGAGCAGCTCTCCGGTGAGTAGCCCGCGTACGGTGCCGGAGGCGGCCGCGAGCCAGCCGGCGACGAGCAGGCCGTACAGGCCCACCGCCAGCCAGTGGTACCCGGCGAACCCGGTGTGCCGCCCCAGCGCGGCGGCCCCCGTGACGCAGGTGCCCACCGGGAAGGTGAAAGCCCACCACGTCATGGCGAACCGCATCCCGTGCCGCCGGGCCCGCACCACGTGCGCGGCCGCCAAGGCCAGCCACAGCAGGGCGAACCCCATGACCGGAACGCCGTACAGCACGGCGAGGAGACCGAAGCCGGCCGCGTACGGCGCCGGTACGACTCCGGGGGCGAGGTCGGCGAAGGCGCCCACCGCCGTCGTCGACTGCCCGAGCGGGCCCAGCACCAGGAAGACCGTCGGCGTCAGCGCGAGCGGCAGCGGGCCGGCGGTGACCAGCCGGGCGAAGACGAGCGTCAGCATCAGCAGCGTGGCCAGCAGGCTCAGCCCGAAGAGCGTGAAACAGCCGTAGAGCAAGGCCTCGCGGGGCTGCCCGGGCGGCAGCCGCGGGACCAGCTGCGGGCCCACCGCGGCCGACACCATCGGCGCGACCAGCGGCAGCAGCCACGCCGGGGAGGCCTGACCGGGCTCGACCCGGTGCCGTACGGCCAGCAGGTACGGTACGGCGACGGCGGCCACGAGTCCCACGGCGGTACCGGCGACGAACAGCACGGAGTCGAGCGCGACGGCGGCCGGCTCCCCGATCCAGTCCCGCCCGAGGGTGAGGCCACCGGCGCCGACGGCGAGCAGCGCCATCGCCAGGCAGCCGTAGAAGGGGGCGACCGCGGGGTCGCGGAGGTGGGCGAGGGCCTGGTCACGGTGGTGGGCCCAGTGCAGGGCGCGGGCGGCCAGCAGGACCAGGAGCTGCAGCAGGGACAGCGCCCAGACGCCGGTGCAGAGCTCGCGCAGACCGCCGGCGCCGAGCGCGGCGCCGCCGAGGGCGAGGGCAGCGGTGCCCATGACGGACGCGTACCAGTTGGGTCCGAGATGCCGGACTGCGGTGACCATGGCTCCACGGTCCCGCCACTGCGGGGCCGCGACCAGGGAGTCCGCTTCTATGGGGGCATAAGCTGGTCTTATGAGCGAAACGGAGGAGCGGTCGGGCGGCGGCACACTGGCGCACCGGGTGCCGGACCTCGGCGCGCTGGAGCTGCTGCTCGCGGTGGCGCGGCTGGGCAGCCTCGGGGCGGCGGCGCGGGAGGTCGGCATCACCCAGCCGGCGGCCAGCAGCCGGATCCGGTCCATGGAACGGCAGCTGGGCGTGGCCCTCGTCGACCGCTCACCGCGTGGCTCCCGGCTCACGGACGCGGGGGCGCTGGTGACCGACTGGGCGCGGCGGGTGGTGGAGGCGGCCGAGGCCTTCGACGCGGGCACCCAGGCGCTCCGGGACCGCCGTGACTCGCGCCTGCGGGTCGCGGCGAGCATGACCATCGCGGAGTACCTGCTCCCCGGCTGGCTGCTCGCGCTGCGCGCCCAGCGGCCCGACACGGCGGTGTCCCTGCTCGCCGGCAACTCGGCGGCGGTGGCGGAACGGCTGCTCGCGGACGAGGCGGACCTCGGGTTCGTGGAGGGCCTTACGGTCCCGCACGGCCTGGACTCGGTGGTGATAGCCCACGACCGGCTGATCGTCGTGGTCGCCCCCGCCCATCCGTGGGCCCGCCGCCGGCGCCCGCTCGCCGCGGAGGAGCTCGCGGCGACCCCGCTCATCCTCCGCGAACGCGGCTCCGGCACCCGCCAGGTCCTCGACGCGGCCCTGGGCGGCCTGGCCCGCCCGCTGATCGAACTGTCCTCGACCACGGCCGTGAAGGCATCGGCGGTCAGCGGCGCCGGACCGGCGGTCCTCAGCGAACTCGCGGTGGGTGAGGAGCTGTCGATGCGACGGCTGGTCAGCGTCCCGGTGGAGGCGGTGGCGTTGCGCCGGGACCTGCGAGCGGTATGGCCGACCGGTCACCGCCCCACCGGCCCGGCTCGGGAACTGCTCGCCCTCACCCGGAGCTGACCCGCGCGGGATTCGGTAACTTTCCCTCCAGTCACCGCGAACGGCGACGGGCGAGGGCACGCTGGTGTGCACGGTGGATCACCAGGCCGCGGCCGTGGCCGCGACAGCGGCGCTGACGGCGGCCCATCCGCACCTGAAGCGGGTGGCGGCTCCGCATCCGGCGCTCGAGGGGTGCGACGACGTGGAGTGGGCGTCCGTCCCCGGCTGCCCCGTCGACGTCCCGGCCGTCCTGCGGGGGCTGCTCGATCCCGACGCGGCGGAGTCGGCCGAACGAGTCCTGGCCCGGGTTGTGATGTCCGGACCGATGTCCGTCAGCGCCGCGATGCCCGCCGTCGTCCCGCACCTGCTGCGGCGATCCGTCGGTCCCGCGCCGGGCCGAGTTGCTCGTGATCCTGCTGGTGGCCGCCGCCCTGTCGGCACCGACCGACCCCGGCAACGCCTGGCACCTGGCGATCGGCGGCCTTGAGCAGGACCACCCGGAACGGGCCCGTTGCCGAGCGGCGTTCGCCGCCGGCGCGGTGTGGGTGCGACGTCTGCCGGCCGACGAGGAACTGCCGGCCGGTGCCGGGCTGGACGCGGACGACCGGCAGTCACTGGCCGACGCGGCCGGCCTGCGAGACGCCTGAGGCGGGGGGCCGATCCTGCGGGGCCCCTGAGGGCAGGAACGGGCCTGCGGCCTCCTTGAGGAGGGGGCCGGATCCTGCGGCGTCCCTGTCCGGTCCGACCTCTCGTGATGCCGCCGTGCGTGCGGGCCCAGGGCGGGCCGGACCCGGAGCGGGTCTTCGCCGCGCATCCGCTCGGGGCGGGCCACGGACCCTGCCCGGGTCACCGCCGCCCGGCCCTCGCCGCACTCACCGGGTACTTCCCGGTGCGGCCGGTGCCGCCCGGTCTGCCCGCTCTGCGCACGTTCCGGCGAGCCCAGGGCGACGCGGCTCTGGCCGGGCTCAGGACGCGACCGCGACCAGCGCCCGCATCACCCGCAGGTCCTCGCCCATCTCCGGATGCCACTGCACCCCGAGGACCCACCCGCGCCCGGCGGGCAGTTCGACCGCCTCGACCGTGCCGTCCGCCGCGTACGCCGACGCCACCAGGCCGTCGCCGAGGCGGTCCACCGCCTGGTGGTGGAAGGTGGGGACGGACGTCTCCTCCGGGACCGTGGCGGCGTACAGCGTGCCGGGGACCGGTTTGACGGGGTGGTGGCCGAAGACGCCGGGTGTCTCCGCGTGACCGTCGATGTGCTGGACGAGGGTCCCGCCCAGCGCGACGTTCAGCAGCTGCAGGCCCCGGCAGATCCCGAGCAGCGGCACCCCCGCGGCCAGCGCAGCGTCGATCAGGGCCAGCTCCCAGGCGTCCCGGGCCCGGGCGGGGCGGCCGGTCCGGGGATCGGGCTCGGCGCCGTACCGGGCCGGCTCCACGTCCGGGCCGCCCGCGATCACCAGGCCGTCCAGCCGGGCCACCGTCGCCGCCGCATGCTCCGGGGCGTCCGGCGGCAGCATCGCCGCAAGGCCGCCCGCCCGCTGCACCAGGCGCGGGTAGCCGGCCGGCAACAGGGCCGCCTCCAGTTCCCAGACCCCCCAGCGAGCCCCGGCCTCCAGGTACGTGCTCACGCCGATCAGCGGCCGTCCGGTCATGGACCCCTCCCGAGTCGCAAAGGTGTGCGTGAATACCTTTATGACACGCGCAGGGGCCGTTACGCCAGAAAGCCCCGCAGCAGCGCCGCCGTCCCCGCGCAGTGCTCCCGCATCATCTCCCGCGCACCGTCCGCGTCCCCGTCGAGCACCGCCTCCACCAGCGCGATGTGCTGGCGCTGCGAGTGCTCCAGGTTGCGGACCAGGAGCGGGATGCAGTCCAGGAGGTCGTTGACCGAGGCCCGTACCGCCGCGTACTGGGCGGTCAGGGAGGGGGAGCCGCACAGTTCGGCGAGTGTCAGGTGGAGCAGGGTGTCGAGGCGGCGGTAGTCGGCCAGCGGTGCCTCGTGGGTGCGGGCCAGCGCCTCGCGGAGGCGGAGCGCCTGCTCGCCGCTCAGCCCGTGCGCCGCGCACAGGCCCGCCGCGCCCACCTCCAGGACCTCCCGGAAGCGCAGCACGTCCTCGATGTCCACCTCGGCGATCCGGCGCCGCAGCTCGTCCTCGCCGCCGGCGTCCGTGCGCGGCAGTACGAACGTCCCGCCGTACCGCCCGCGCCGGGACTCCACCAGCCCCTGGTCCTGGAGCACCTTCAGGACCTCGCGCAGCGTCACCCGGCTGATCCCGAGCCGCTCCGCCAGCACCCGCTCGGCGGGCAGCCGCTCGCCGCCCGGGACCAGGCCCAGCCGGACCACCTGAAGGATCTGCTCCAGCGCCTCCTCGAAGCCGTTGCCCGCCCGTACCGGTCGCAGCACCGGAGTCAACGGATCGTCGAGGGCGCCGTCCGCGTCCAGCGACATGTGGCCGTACCCCCTTCCCAAGCAATGGTTCTCTTCAATACCTTAGAGCTCCCCGTCCGGCCGCAGCAGCACATCGCCAGCCGAAGGAGCTCCCGTGGCAGACCGCACACCCCCGCTGAGCGTCGAGGAGCTGCACACCCTCGTCGCGAGCGGTGAGATCGACACTGTCGTCCTGGCCTTCCCCGACATGCAAGGGCGGCTGCAGGGCAAGCGGTTCGCCGCCCGTTTCTTCCTCGACGAGGTCCTGAGCCACGGCACCGAGGGCTGCAACTACCTCCTCGCCGTCGACACCGAGATGAACACCGTCGACGGCTACGCCATGTCGTCCTGGGACCGCGGCTACGGCGACTTCGCCATGCACCCCGACCTGTCCACCCTCCGCCGCGTGCCCTGGAACGCGGGCACGGCGATGCTCATCGCCGACCTCGCCTGGAACGACGGCTCCCCGGTCGTCGCCGCGCCCCGGCAGATCCTCCGCCGCCAGCTGGAGCGCCTCGCCGAACTCGGCTACACCGCACAGGTCGGTACGGAGCTGGAGTTCATCGTGTTCAAGGACACCTACGAGGCGGCCTGGGACGCGAACTACCGGGGGCTGACCCCGGTCAACCAGTACAACATCGACTACTCGGTGCTGGGGACCGGCCGGATCGAGCCCCTGCTGCGCCGGATCCGCAACGAGATGGCGGGCGCGGGGCTGACCGTCGAGTCCGCCAAGGGCGAGTGCAACCCCGGGCAGCACGAGATCGCCTTCCGCTACGACGAGGCCCTCGTCACCTGCGACCAGCACGCGATCTACAAGACCGGCGCGAAGGAGATCGCGGCCCAGGAGGGCGTCTCGCTCACCTTCATGGCCAAGTACAACGAGCGGGAGGGCAACTCCTGCCACATCCACCTGTCGCTGACGGACGCGGACGGCCGCAACGTCTTCGCGGCCCCCGACGGGCACGGCATGTCCGACGTGATGCGGCACTTCCTCGCCGGACAGCTCGCCGCCCTCCGCGACTTCTCGCTCCTCTACGCCCCCAACATCAACAGCTACAAGCGGTTCCAGCCGGGCTCCTTCGCGCCGACCGCCGTCGCCTGGGGGCAGGACAACCGCACCTGCGCGCTGCGCGTCGTCGGCCACGGCCGCTCGCTGCGCTTCGAGAACCGGCTGCCCGGCGGTGACGTCAACCCGCACCTCGCCGTCGCGGGGCTGATCGCGGCCGGGCTGTACGGCGTCGAGCAGCGGCTGGAACTGCCCGAGGCCTGCCCCGGCAACGCCTACACCGCCGACTTCGCGCACGTCCCGACCACCCTCCGTGAGGCCGCCGAGCTCTGGGAGAACAGTCCCGTCGCGAAAGCCGCCTTCGGGGACGAGGTCGTCGCGCACTACCGCAACATGGCCCGCGTCGAGCTGGCGGCCTTCGACGCCGCGGTGACCGACTGGGAGCTGCGCCGCTCCTTCGAACGCATGTGAGGCACTCCTTGTCGCAACAGCAGCAGTACGAACTCGACGTCCTCAACCCGGCCACGGAGGAGGTGATCGCGACCGTCCCCGGCGCTGTGGAGGCGGACGTCGACGCCGCCGTCCACCGGGCCGCACCGGCCCAGGAGCGGTGGGCCGCGCTCGCCCCCGGCGAACGGGCCAGGCTGCTGCGCCGGTTCGCCGCCGCCGTCGACGAACACCGGGAAGAGCTCGCCCAGCTGGAGGTCCGGGAGGCCGGGCACACCGTCGGCAACGCCCGCTGGGAGGCGGGCAACGTCCGGGACCTGCTCGACTACGCGGCCGGGGGAGTGGAGCGGCTGACCGGCCGGCAGATCCCGGTCCCCGGCGGCCTCGACGTCACCCTCCTCGAACCCCTCGGGGTGGTCGGCGTCATCGCGCCCTGGAACTTCCCCATGCCCATCGCGGCCTGGGGCACCGCCCCCGCCCTCGCCGCCGGCAACGCGGTCGTCCTCAAGCCGGCCGAGACGACCCCGCTCACCGCCCTGCGCCTCGCCGAACTCGCCCTGGAGGCAGGCCTCCCCGAGCACCTCTTCCAGGTCCTGCCCGGCCGCGGCGACATCGCCGGCGAGGCGCTCGTGAGACACGCGGGCGTCGCCAAGATCGTGTTCACCGGCTCCACCCGCGTCGGCAAGCGCATCATGGCGCTCTGCGCCGACCAGGTGAAGCGCGTCACCCTCGAACTCGGCGGCAAGAGCCCCAACCTCGTCTTCGCCGACGCCGACGTCGAGGCCGCGGCGGCAGCCGCCCCCATGTCCTTCCTGGACAACTCCGGCCAGGACTGCTGCGCCCGCACCCGCATCCTCGTCCAGCGGACCGTGTACGAGCGCTTCCTGGAACTCCTCACCCCCGCCGTCGAGGCCGTGACGGTGGGCGACCCGGCGGACGAGAAGACGGACATGGGCCCGCTGATCTCCAAGGCCCAGCTGGAACGGGTCCGTTCGTACGTCGGCGCCGACGCGCCCGGCATCCGCGGCAAGGCCCCCGAGGGCCCCGGCTTCTGGTTCCCGCCGACCGTCCTCACCGGCGTCGACCCGCACGCCCGCGTGGCCACCGAGGAAGTCTTCGGACCCGTCGCCGTGGTCCTTCCCTTCGACGACGAGGCCGACGCCGTCCGCCTCGCCAACGACACCGAGTACGGCCTCTCCGGCTCGATCTGGACCCGTGACGTCGGCCGCGCCCTGCGCGTCTCCCAGGCCGTCAAGGCGGGCAACCTGTCCGTCAACTCCCACTCCAGCGTCCGCTACTGGACCCCCTTCGGCGGCTTCAAGCAGTCGGGGATCGGCCGCGAGCTCGGCCCGGACGCCCTCACCGCCTTCACCGAAACCAAGAACGTCTTCATCAGCACGGAGGGCCCCGCACAGTGACCGCTCAGACCCCCGAGACCTCTGACATCGTCTGCCGCCGGCTCGTCGGCCGTACCGCCGTCATCACCGGAGCCGGCAGCGGCATCGGCCTCGCCACCGCGCGGCGGCTGGCCTCCGAGGGCGCCAACGTCGTCTGCGGCGACGTCGACGAGACCCGCGGCAAAGCAGCCGCCGAGGAAGTCGGCGGGCTCTTCGTGAAGGTCGACGTCACCGACGCCGAACAGGTCGACGCCCTGTTCAAGACCGCCTTCGACACCTACGGCAGCGTCGACGTCGCCTTCAACAACGCCGGTATCTCGCCGCCCGACGACGACTCCATCCTGGAGACGGGGCTCGAGGCCTGGAAGCGCGTCCAGGAGGTCAACCTCACCTCCGTCTACCTGTGCTGCAAGGCCGCCATCCCGTACATGCGGCAGCAGGGCAAGGGCTCCATCATCAACACGGCGTCGTTCGTCGCGAGGATGGGCGCGGCGACCTCGCAGATCTCGTACACCGCCTCCAAGGGCGGAGTTCTGGCCATGTCCCGCGAACTGGGCGTGCAGTTCGCCCGGGAGGGCATCCGCGTCAACGCGCTCTGCCCGGGACCGGTCAACACCCCGCTCCTCCAGGAGCTGTTCGCCAAGGACCCCGAGCGGGCCGCCCGCCGCCTGGTGCACATCCCGCTCGGCCGGTTCGCCGAGGCCGAGGAGATCGCCGCCGCCGTCGCCTTCCTGGCCAGCGACGACTCCTCCTTCGTCAACGCCAGCGACTTCCTGGTGGACGGCGGGATCTCCGGGGCGTACGTCACGCCCCTCTAGGAGGCCGTGTACGGACCCCCGCCCCCGCCCTACAGTGCGGGAGTGAGCATGACGCCGCCGCCCGGCTGGTACGCCGACCCCGAGGCCCCGCACCTGGAGTGCTGGTGGGACGGACAGACCTGGACCGAGCACCGGCGCACCCCGTCCGGCCTGCCCGCGCCGCCCACCCCGGCGGCGCGGGCGCCCGGACGGGCCAAGGCGGTCGCGCTGGCGTCCGCCGCGGCCGTACTGGCGACGGCGATAGTCTCCGGCGCGACCGTGCTGCGCACCGACGAGGTGCGCGGCCGGACCGACACCGGCGTCCGCGCCGCCCCCGGCGCGGCGGCGCCCCCGTCCCTCGTCGTCGACCGGCTCAACGGCATCACGCTGCCGGTCCCGGCCGGCTGGACCGGTTCCTCCTACCCCGCCCAGGACGACGTCGTGATGACCACCGACGGCACCTACGCCTGCCCGGCCCACACCGGCCGGTGCCGCCACGGCCAGGTCATCAGCCGCACCGCCGGCAGCGCCGACGGCGCCTCCCCGCGCACCGTCGCCGAACGGGACGTGCCCGACGCGGCCCAGGCGGTCTACGGCCGCGATCCCGGCGGACGTAAGCCCTACGGCGGCATCCGGTCCCACCAGGTCGTCAGGTCCGGCCGGGTCGCGGTGGCGGGCCGCGACGGCTACCTGGTGCGCTGGCGGGTCCGGACGGCCGACGGACCGGGCGGCTACGTCCAGTCGCTGGCCTTCCCCTCCGACACCGGCGTGCCGGCCCCCGTCGTCGTCCGGTTCGTCTTCGACGCGGGCCCGGACGGACCGCCGCTGGCCGACATGGACAAGATCACGAAGGGCATCCGCCCGACGGACTAGACGTCTACAGGAACGTGTGACCTTCGCCCCGGTACGTGGGCACGGTCGCGGTCACCCGGTCGCCCTCGACCAGCCGCAGCTCCGCGAACCGCTCGCACAGCTCGCCCGCCTTGGCGTGCCGGAACCACACCTTGTCGCCGATCAGCAGGTCGTCCGCCGCCGAGCCGAGCAGTGGGGTCTGCACCTCGCCGGGGCCCTCCTGGGAGTCGTACGACAGCCCCTCCGGCAGGTACGGCACCGGGAGCCGGTCCGGGCCCGCGACGCCCGAGGCCGGGTAGCCGCCGCCCAGGACGGTCACGACCCCCACACCGGGGCGCCGAACCACCGGCATGGCGAAGAGGGCGGCCGGACGGCCGGTGAACGACGTGTAGTTGTCGAAGAGACGCGGCACGTACAGACCCGACCCGGCCGCTATCTCGGTGACCGCGTCCTCCGCCGCCGTGCTCTGCACACTGCCCGTCCCCCCGCCGTTGACGAACTCCAGGTCCGGGGCCACCGCCCGGACCGCCCGCACCACCGCGGCGCGCCGCTCGGCCAGCTCACGGCGGGCGGTCGCCTGCATCAGCCGCACCGCGCGGGAGCGCAGCGGCCGGCCGGCGACGTCGTCCCCGACCCCGGCGATGTGCCCCTCGTACCCCATGATCCCGACCAGCTCGAAGCCCGGGCGCCGGACCACGGTCCGCGCCAGGTCGGCGAGTTGGGCGGGGGAGTACAGCGGCGAGCGCCGGGCCCCGATCCGCACCCGGCCCCCGAACAGCTTCAGCGAGGTGTCCAACTCCAGGCAGACCCGGACCACTTCGCCCCCGCCGTTCCGGGCGGCGTCGATCAGGTCCAGGTGCGCCGGGTCGTCGATCATCACCGTCACGGCCGCCGCCAGCTTCGGATCGGCGGCCAGCTCGGCGAACGCGCTCCGGTCGGCGGACGGGTACGCCAGCAGGACGTCGTCGAACCCTGACCGCGCGAGCCACAGCGACTCCGCGAGCGTGAACGACATGATCCCCGCGAAACCCTCCTTCGCGAGCACCCGTTCGAGCAGGTGGCGGCAGCGCACGGACTTGCTCGCGACCCGGATCGGCTTGCCGCCGGCCCGGCGCACCAGGTCGTCCGCGTTGGCGTCGAAGGCTTCCAGATCGACGATCGCGAGAGGGGCGTCCAGGTGGGCGGTGGCCCGGTCGTAACGGGCCCGGTCGGCGGCGCGCGCAGTCATGAACGAAGCCTGCCAGACAGGATTACCGCAGGGTAGGGGGACGATCCGGGCAGATGCCGCGGGCCCGCGGACTGGTTGCCGTTCGCGCTCGCACAACCCGTAGAGTGGCGCGCACGTACGGCGGAACGACCCGGCCGCCTGACCCGCACCGGGATGCGGATCCGCGCGCGCGGGTATGCGTGCCCGCGGCGGACGCCTTCGCATCGGGGAGCACGACGGCCCGTACGAGAACTTGGCCCGGGCACGAGGAAACGGGGGGCGCATGAGCGGCGAAGCGCGGCACGCCCCGATCCCACGACGCTCCTCGCCCGACCACACCCCGGCGGAGCCCGGCGGAGAACCCGCGCCGGCGCCCGACCCGGCGCGGCCGGGCACCGGCGGCACCGGCCCGGGCGACACCCCCGCCACGGCCGGCGCGTCCCCCCGGGCGGACCGGCCCGGGTTCTTCGACCGGCCGGCCCGGCTGAACCGGTCGCAGCGGCCGGACGTATCCACCGGTGGGGCCGGGACCACCGGGCAGGACCAGCTGCCGGGACGGCCCGGCGGGCAGCAGAGTCGTGATGACCGGACGAGTCGGGGCGGTGCGGTGGGGCAGGTCGAACAGGGGCCGGGGGACCGGGCGGTCGCCCGCTCGACGTCCGCCGAACGCATCGTTCGACCCCGCCACCCCGGCCTCCGGCCGCCACAGGACCAGCCGCCCCGGAACCCGGCCACCGCACCCCTGCCCCCGCCACCGGCCTCGGCCCGCTTCCCGGACACACCACCGGCGCCCTCGGCGTTCCTCGGCGGGGGCACCGGCGGGGAGACCGGTCGCGGGGGGCCGGCGCCCTCGGAGCAGGACTCAGGCCGCGCGGTGCCGCCCGCGTCCACCGGGCGGGGGACGGGGCGGACCGCGCCGTTCCGGCTGTCGTACGGCTCGGCCCCGGCGCCCCGCCGCGTGGACTCCGGGTCGGCACCACCCGCCCCGCCACGCCCCCTCCGCGCGGCGGCGGAGCCGAGGCCGTCGTCGGAGCCGGACGAGCGCCGTGCCCCCGCGGGATCGTCGGCCGCGCGCCCGGACACGCCGTCCGCGCCGTCGGGCGACACCACCGGGGACACGTCCGCCACGTCCGGCAGTTCCGGGCCCGGACGGCTGGAACCGCCGCGCGGCGACTACCCGGCCACCGAGATCGGCGCGCGGGACTCGGGCAGCGCGTGGAGCCCGCACATGCGGACGTTCCCCGTCCCGACCGCCCCGCCGCGCCCCGCGACACCCCCGAAGTCCGCCCCACCGCCACCCCGGCCGGCCCAGCCGCCGTCCGCCGACACGCCACCGCGCCCGACGGCCGCCCCGACGGTGGGCACCCCACCGCGCCCGGCCGGCCCTCCGCCGGCCGGCGCCCCAGCGCGCCCCGCTGGTCCTCCGGCGGCGGGCGCCGCACCGCCTCCGACGAGGCACACGTCGACCGGAGCACCCGCACGTCCCGCGGAGCCCGTCGCGCCCGGCGAGTCCGCGCGTCCGACCGGTGTCCGGGCGTCGGGCACCCCGCCGCGTCCGACGGTGGCTCCGGCAGCCGGTGTCCCGGGTGGCGAGGTGCCGCCTCGGACGGGTGGCCCGGGCGCCGCCCGTCCGGCGCGTCCGGTGGGGCTGTCGGACGACGGGGCCCGGCCGCGTTCCGCCGCTGCGTCGGCGACCGGTACGGCGTTCCCGGCCGTGGACGGCCCCGCGCGCCCGGCGGGAGCGCCGCCACGGCCCTCGGCCGCCCCGGCCCCGGCCCGTCCGGACACCGCCCCCATGCCCTCTCCCGCTCCGCCTTCCTACCGCGACACCGCTCCGCCGCCCCACCCCTTCCACCCCGCCCCGGACCCCTCGCTGTCCTGGAGTTCCTCCGTGGGAACTCCCGGCCGGGAGCGGCCCGTTGTCACCTTCGGTGAGCCCGAGGGGTACGACGAGCGTGGGCGGGGGCTGTCGTTGGCCGGTCGCGTGGCACCCCGCACCGTCGCTGCCGCCGCCTGCATGGTCCTCGGCCTCGGTCTCATCGGCGGCGCGGTGACCGGCGGCTGGATCGTCGACGACGGCGGCGACGCGAGCGCGGCCACCAGCTTCAGCTCCGCCTCCGGCCTCTGGCACAACGTGCCCGTCGACGAGCTGTTCCCGCGCACCGTGCAGGGCACCGGCGCCGGCCCGGGCGGAGCCGACCGCGCCTGGACCCGGATCGCCGTCGCCCCGGCCGGCGGCTGCTCCGGCGCCTTCGACCCGCTGCTGCGCAAGGCCCTCGCACCCGTCGGCTGCTCACGCCTGATCCGCGCCACCTACACCGACGCCACCCAGAGCTACGTGACGACCGTCGGCCTGCTGTTCACCAAGGCCGACTCGGCCGGCATGACCGCCCTCGCCAAGCGGTTCACGAGCGAGCGCCTGGACCGCCGTACCGACCTGGTGCCCCTCCCGTACGCCGCGAAGGACACCGCGGCCGAGCGGTTCGGCCCGCACCAGCGCGCCTCCTGGACGATCTCCGTGCTCACCGACGCCCCGGTCGTCGCCTACGCCGTCTCCGGCTGGGCCGACGGCCGTACCGTCGACACCCCGCAGCCCGCCGCCGACGCCGAGGCGTCCGGCGCCACCACGGCCGCGGCCCAGGCCGGCCTCGGCAACGAGGCGGAGGGCCTTGCCGACCGCATCGAACGGCGGCTGCGTCAGAACATCGTCGGTACCGCAACGGAGAAGCCCTCATGAAGCGCCGCGCGACCGGGGCCGCGGTGAGCCTGCTGCTGGCCGGCTCGCTCGCCCTGCTGCCGTCCACGACGGCCTACGCGGACAGCATCCGCGCCCAGCAGTGGGGGCTGTCCGCCCTGCACCTCGACGAGGCCTGGCGGACCACCAAGGGCAGGGGCGTCACCGTCGCCGTCCTGGACACCGGCGTCGAGGCCGACCACCCGGACCTCGCCGGCAACGTCCTGGCCGCCAAGGACATGATCGGCTTCGGCGCCGGGCCGGGTGACCGCGACTGGGCCCGGCACGGCACCGCCATGGCCGGGATCATCGCCGGTCACGGCCATGGTGTCGGCAACGGCGACGGCGTGATGGGGGTCGCGCCCGAGGCGAAGATCCTCCCCGTCCGGGTCATCCTCGAAGACGGCGACAGCGCCCGCGCCAAGGCCCGCTCCACCCGGGGCGACGCCCTGGCCGAGGGCATCCGCTGGGCCGCCGACCACGGCGCGGACGTCATCAACCTCTCCCTCGGCGACGACTCCGACTCCGCGCATCCCGAGCCCAGCGAGGACGAGGCCATCCAGTACGCCCTGAAGAAGGACGTCGTGGTCGTCGCCTCGGCCGGCAACGGCGGCGACAAGGGCGACCACATCTCCTACCCGGCCGCCTACCCGGGCGTCATCGCCGCCACTGCGGTGGACAAGTTCGGCACCCGTGCCGGCTTCTCCACCCGCCGCTGGTACGCCACGGTCAGCGCGCCCGGCGTCGACATCGTCATCGCCGACCCGGACCACAAGTACTACGAGGGCTGGGGGACGAGCGCCGCGTCCGCCTTCGTCTCCGGTGCCGTCGCCCTGATCAAGGCCGCCCACCCCGGGCTCACCCCGGCCCAGATCAAGAAACTGCTGGAGAACACCGCCCGCGACGCCCCGGCCGGCGGCCGCGACGACTCCCGTGGCTTCGGCATGATCGACCCGGCGGCCGCCATCAAGTCCGCGTCCGGACTCAAGACACAGAGCCTGACCTCGGCCTCGTACAGCAAGAAGTACTTCGGCTCCGGACCGGACCCGGAGCAGAGCAGCACCGGCGCGACGGACTGGGCAGCACCGCTGGCCGGCGGTTCGGGCGGCGTTCTGCTGGTGGCGGCGGTGGCCTTGTGGAGAGGCCGCAGAAGAACCCCCTGAGGGCAACGCGCCCCAAAGGGGCGCTGGGGGTACCCCGGCCGAAGGCTGGGGGAGGAACCGTGCGACCAGCCCCCACGCACCCGCACCCGCCCGCGCGTCCCCGCACCCCCCTACTGCGAAGCCGAAGCAGGGGCCGACTCAGAAGATTCAGAAGACTGCGTGGACTCCGTGAACGACCCCACCGCCGCCTTCGCCGCCGCCTCCACCAAGGAGACACCCCCGGCCTGGCTCACGGTCCCCTTCGACAGCACGGCCACCAGATATTCGGTCCCGCCCACCGTCACCCGCCCGATGCTGTTGACGTCCCACAACCCGGTCGTGCTCCGCGCCAGCCACCCGTTCTTCAGCGCGTACCGCGAACCGTCGGCGGCGGCCGAGACCCCCCACCGCTGGTCCGGCTCGACCGTCTTCATCAGCCCCTGGATGTACGCCCGCGAGGCCTCGCTCAGCTTCGAGTCGTCCCCGAACACCTGCTGGAGCAGGGTGAGCTGATCGGCCGCGGTGGTCTGTGTCAGCCCCCACAGCGCTCCGTCGCCACCCTCGGTCGACGTCAGCCCGAACCGCTTGTTCGCGGCGTCCAGCCCCGCCGCCTTCCCGATGACCTCCCACAGCCGGGACGCCGACGTGTTGTCGCTGTTCTCGATCATCTTCGTGGCGTACGCCTTCTCCGTCGCCGTCAGATGCCGGCCCGCGTCCTGCGCCTGCAGCAGCAGCGTCGCCAGGATGTCGACCTTGACGATGCTCGCGGTGTCGAAGGCCGAGTCGCCGTGGACCGCGCTGTCGCCGGAGTCCAGGTCGAGGACGGCCGCCGAGACCTCCGCCCCGGACGGCACGGTCACCTTCCCCAGCGCCGAACTCAGCACCGCGTCCCGGTCCACGGCCGGCCGCGCCACGGGTTCCACCGATGCCTCCCCACTCGCCGGGGCCGAGGAGGACGGCGCCGGCGACGCCGCCGAGGATACGGTGTTGTCGCCGGCGTGCGCCTTCACGTACACGGTGCCCGCCGCGGTGGCCCCGACGACCGCGACCGTGGCGAGGGAGACGTAGAGAAGGCCCCGGCGCGGGGGCCGGGCGCGGCGGCGGGCCCGACGGGATCCTGAGGTGGCTCTGGGGGACTCCATGCCCGCGATGCTCGGGCCGGGGACTGTGCGCGCCGTTTGTCGGACGTTAGAAGCAGGTCAGGGAAATCTGAGATTCCCGTGAAAGTCGTGTCGGGGCGGTTTCGGGGGCCGCACAACCGCAGCAGCATCCCCCCGATAGGGTCGGGGACCGTGGCGAACAAGAACATTCCCGACTCCGGCTACTCCGACGACGACGGCTCGGCCGACCCCCGGCTGGCGGCCGCGCTGGCCGCCTGGGCCGCGGACCGCGGCGCCGTCGGACCGGTGCTGGAAGCGCTGAAGGGCGCCCGGCTCCTGGTCCCGGTGGTCGCCGTCCTCGGCGAGGCCGAAGAGGACGAGAACGGGCTGCGCCGCGACAAGACCAGTGACATGGCCGTCCCCACCCTGAAGGCGGGGCACCGCACCGCGCTGCCGGCCTTCACCTCCACCGAGGCGCTGGCCCGCTGGGACCCGGCGGCCCGGCCTGTCGCCGTACCCCTGCACCAGGCGCTCCAGGCCGCCGCCCACGAGAAGGCCGACACGGTGGTGCTCGACCTGTCGGGGCCGGTGCCGTTCGAGCTGAGCGGTGCCGCGCTGCTCGCCCTCGCCGAGGGGCGTACCACCACCGACCCGCTCGCCGACCCGGCCGTGGTCAGGGCCGTCCGGGCCGCGGTGGCCGCCGAGCCCGCCGTGCTCCGGGCCCACCTCGGGCCCGGGACCGCCGACGGGACACTGGCGCTGGTCCTCGACCAGGCCGCGGCGCCGCCCGCCGAGGCCGCCCGGGCCGTCGCCGAGCGGCTCGCCGCCGACGAGACACTGCGGGCCCGCCTGGTGCGCGGCCTCGACCTGGCACTGCTGCCGGCCGGGACCACGCCTCCGGGCGAGCCCTTGTACGTCAGAGACTGACCGGGGGCTAGCCGTAGACCGGGCCGGTGTACTTCTCGCCGGGGCCCTGGCCGGGCTCGTCGGGGACGATCGAGGCCTCGCGGAAGGCCAGCTGGAGCGACTTCAGGCCGTCCCGCAGCGGGGCCGCGTGGAAGGAGCTGATCTCGGTCGTGGACGCGTCGAGCAGTCCGGCGAGGGCGGTGACCAGCTTGCGGGCCTCGTCCAGGTCCTTGTACTTGTCCCCCTCCTCGGTCAGACCGAGCTTCACGGCCGCGGCGCTCATCAGGTTGACGGCGACCGTCACGATCACCTCGACCGCGGGGACCTCGGCGATGTCGCGGGTCATCTCGTCGAAGTCGGGCTGCCCGGCGTCGTCACCGGGGCCGGGAAGGGGTGTCTCACTCATGCCCCACACGATAGGCGCAGGGGCGCGGAGGCTCTTACTTAGCCCCAGGTCGTCTCAATTAGCCCTGTCCCGGCTTTGCTGCTAGCCTGGACTGACGACCGGCCGGACAGGTATGCCTCACCGCTAGCTGAACCGGCCCACAAGTGGAGGCTTCGAACTCCCACCTGACTGCCCCACGGGCGGCGGGTCACCGGTCAGGCGGTCGCTTCGCCGTTCACGGCGATGGCGTTCCGTCCGATTCTGCGCCCCGCGATCCTCGCGGCGGTGTTCCGGTAGTTCGAGGAGCCCCGCCTGTGATCGTCCGGGGCATTTTTTCTGCTTCGGTGCGGTTAGGTCTTACGGAAACAGACGTTACGCGGTTGCCCGCCAGGCCGCCGTGTGGTGCTACCGAGGAGGATCCATCAGCACCGAGCCCCGCATCAACGACCGGATTCGCGTTCCCGAGGTGCGACTTGTCGGTCCCAGCGGCGAGCAGGTCGGGATTGTCCCGCTTGCCAAGGCGCTGGAGCTTGCGCAGGAGTACGACCTGGACCTGGTCGAGGTCGCGGCGAACGCCCGTCCGCCCGTGTGCAAGCTCATGGACTACGGGAAGTTCAAGTACGAGTCGGCCATGAAGGCCCGTGAGGCGCGCAAGAACCAGGCGCACACGGTCATCAAGGAAATGAAGCTCCGGCCGAAGATCGACCCGCACGACTATGACACCAAGAAGGGTCACGTCGTCCGGTTCCTCAAGCAGGGCGACAAGGTCAAGATCACGATCATGTTCCGTGGTCGCGAGCAGTCCCGGCCCGAGCTGGGCTACCGACTGCTGCAGCGGCTCGCGGAGGACGTCCAGGACCTCGGTTTCGTGGAGTCGAACCCGAAGCAGGACGGCCGAAACATGATCATGGTTCTCGGTCCGCACAAGAAGAAGACCGAGGCGATGGCCGAGGCCCGTCAGGCGCAGGAGGCCCGCAAGGCGGATGCGAAGGCCAACCCCGGCCGCTCGCAGAACGCCGCCGAGGTCGACGCTGCCGAGGTCGACGCCGCCGAGGTAGACGCGGCCGAGGCGCCTGCCGAGGAGCCCGCCGAGGCGTGATCCCGGGGTCAACGCCCCAGGTCACAGCACCAGGGGCGCGAGTCCCAGGATGTAACCGATACAAGAGCGACGTTCTATCGTGCCCGGTTTCACGACCGGGCACCGGAACGCCACCAACGAGGAGATAACGGCGCTATGCCGAAGAACAAGACGCACAGCGGTGCCAGCAAGCGCTTCAAGGTCACCGGCTCCGGCAAGGTCCTGCGTGAGCGCGCCGGCAAGCGCCACCTGCTCGAGCACAAGTCGTCCCGTGTGACGCGTCGCCTCACCGGCAACGCCGAGATGGCCCCGGGTGACACCGCGAAGATCAAGAAGCTTCTCGGCAAGTGACACGCGGGCGCCGGCCGGCGCCCATGAGTCAGCAGTACCGGGACCCAGTCGTTTCCGGGCCGCGTGAGTCCAACCGCGGCCCCGCTACAAGGAGTTAACAAGTGGCACGCGTCAAGCGGGCAGTCAACGCCCACAAGAAGCGCCGGGCGATCCTCGAGCAGGCCTCCGGCTACCGCGGTCAGCGTTCGCGCCTCTACCGCAAGGCCAAGGAGCAGGTCACCCACTCGCTGGTCTACAACTACAACGACCGCAAGAAGCGCAAGGGCGACTTCCGTCAGCTGTGGATCCAGCGCATCAACGCCGCTGCCCGCGCCAACGGCATCACCTACAACCGCTTCATCCAGGGTCTGAAGGCCGCGAACGTCGAGGTCGACCGCAAGATCCTGGCGGAGCTGGCCGTCAACGACGCCAACGCGTTCGCGGCGCTCGTCGAGGTGGCCCAGAAGGCGCTGCCGTCGGATGTCAACGCCCCCAAGGCGGCGTGACGCTGCGCTGGCTTCGGCCGACGTGACTTGAGGACCCGCAGGCTTGAGGGCTTGCGGGTCCTGCTGTTGCCGCCCCGCCGTGTTCGGTCGCGGGCCGGTGGGGGCCGGTCGCGCAGTTCCTCCCCCAGCCTTCGGCCGGGGGGTACCCACAGCGCCCCTTACGGGGCGCTGCCCAGCCGTCTCACAAAGCCGCGGGCAGTCGTGCCGCTGGGGCGGCACGGGTGGGCGCAGCGGCACCCCGCCGACGCGGGCATGTGAAACCGTCGGCCCGGCGTCGGGTGGGCGCAGCGGCACCCCGCCGACGCGGGCATGTGAAACCGTCGGCCCGGCGGTACGAAAGCTACTGATCTCTCCGAAGGTGAACGACAAGATGCCCACCCCCGAGCTGATCTCCCCCCGTTCCGCACGTGTCGTCGCCGCCCGGCGGCTGGGGCGGCGGAACTTCCGGGGGAAGGAGCGGCTGTTCCTCGCCGAGGGGCCGCAGGCGGTGCGGGAGGCGGCCGGGCACCGGGTCGGGGACGCGGCGACCCTCGTCGAGCTGTTCGCGACCGTCGAGGCCGCGGAGCGGTACGCCGACATCGTGGGGGAGGCCAGGGCGGCCGGCGCCCGGATCCACCTCGCCGCCGAGGACGTCATCGCCGACATCTCCACCACCGTGACGCCCCAGGGGCTCGTCGGGGTCTGCCGGTTCCTGGACACGCCGTTCGCGGACATCCTCGCCGCCCGCCCCAGGCTCGTCGCCGTTCTCGCCCACGTCCGCGATCCCGGCAACGCCGGCACCGTGCTGCGGTGCGCCGACGCCGCGGGCGCGGAGGCCGTCGTACTGACCGACGCGTCCGTGGATCTGTACAACCCGAAGGCGGTGCGGGCCTCCGTCGGCTCGCACTTCCACCTGCCCGTCGCCGTCGGGGTGCCCGTCGAGGAGGCCGTCGCGGGGCTGAAGGGGGCCGGCGTGCGGATCCTCGCCGCCGACGGGGCCGGGACCGACGATCTCGACGACGAGCTGGACAAGGGCACCATGGGCGGGCCCACGGCCTGGGTGTTCGGGAACGAGGCCTGGGGGCTCCCGGAGGAGACCCGCGCGCTGGCGGACGCCGTCGTGCGCGTCCCGATCCACGGGAAGGCCGAAAGCCTGAACCTCGCCACCGCCGCCGCCGTATGTCTCTACGCATCGGCCCGTGCACAGCGCGCCTCCGGAGGGTGCCGTTCCGTCACCCTGAGCTAGTAGGGTGACCAGCTCGGGGGCCTGCTGCGCCGTCTGAGAGGTGGAGTACGGGGTATGAGTGTCGGCACCAGCAACGCGCCGGGGGGCCGCGGCACCGGACGCGTACCCGCACCCCGGCACGGCGACCTCACCGGGCTCGGCATCGACCCCGACGAGCTGCCCGACGGCCTGGTGGTCGCCGACGAACACGGTCTCGTCGTCTGCTTCAACGCCGCCGCCGCCCGCATCACCGCCACCGCCCCCGCAGACGCCCTCGGGCGGCGCCTGGAGAAGGCCCTCCCCTTAGAGGACCTGGAGGGGCGGCGCTGGTGGCAGCTCACTGATCCGTACGGCGGTCTCGCCATCCGGGTCGGCCAGCCCGAGCGCAACCTGCTGCTGCCCGGCGGCCGGGAGGTGCTGGTGTCGGCCCGCTACGTGCGGGCCGAGCCCACCGGGCCCGTCCGGCGCGTCGTCGTGTCGCTGCGGGACACCGAGGCCCGGCGCCGTACCGAACGCAGTCACGCCGAGCTGATCGCCACCGTCGCGCACGAGCTGCGGTCGCCCCTCACCTCCGTCAAGGGGTTCACGGCCACCCTGCTCGCCAAGTGGGAACGGTTCACCGACGACCAGAAACGGCTGATGCTGGAGACGGTCGACGCCGACGCCGACCGGGTCACCCGGCTCATCGCCGAGCTGCTGGACATCTCCAGGATCGACAGCGGGCGGCTGGAAGTGCGCCGGCAGCCCGTCGACATCGGCGCGGCCGTCGGACGGCACATCCAGGCCTACGTCGCCGCCGGCCAGCCCGCCGACCGCTTCCTGCTCCGGGTCGAGCAGCCGCTGCCCGGGCTGTGGGCCGACCCCGACAAGATCGACCAGGTCCTCAGCAACCTCATCGAAAATGCCGTGCGGCACGGCGAGGGAACCGTCACCATTGACATCACGGCCACGGCGTCCCCGCGCGAAGGCGAGGAAGCCGGCACGTCGGTCACGGTGAGCGACGAGGGGCCCGGCATCCCGGAGGAGTCCATGAACCGCGTCTTCACCCGCTTCTGGCGGGGCAGCAAGCGCGGCGGCACCGGCCTCGGGCTGTACATCGTCAAGGGCATCGTCGAGGCCCACGGCGGCACCATCACCGTCGGACGTGCCCCCGGCGGCGGCGCCGAGTTCCGATTTACGTTGCCCGTGAGCACGCCGGCGTATCTCGCCTGACGGCCCACGGGCTCTTCGAATACCTCCACCCCGTTAGACTCGGCCTTTGGCACCTTTGTGTCCTTCTCACGGCCCACCAACGGTCTCGGGGACCCACCGCCAGCCAAATCGGAAGCACGGGAAGAGATGTCGGCACCGAATAAGTCGTACGACCCTGTAGAGGTCGAGGCCTTGAAACCGGAAGAGATCGAGCGCATGCGGGACGAGGCGCTCGCCGCCTTCGCCGCCGCGGACTCCCTCGACGCGCTCCAGGAGGCCAAGGTCGCCCACACCGGCGGCACCTCCCCGCTGGCCCTCGCCAACCGCGAGATCGGCGCCCTGCCCCCGCACGCCAAGGCCGCCGCCGGAAAGCTGGTCGGCCAGGCCCGCGGTGCGGTGAACAAGGCCCTCGCCGGCCGTCAGGAGGAGCTGGAGGCCGAGCGTGACGCCCGGGTGCTGGTCGAGGAGGCGGTGGACGTCACACTGCCGTACGACCGCGTCCCGGCCGGCGCCCGCCACCCGCTGACCACCCTGTCCGACCGCATCGAGGACATCTTCGTGGCCATGGGCTACGAGGTCGCCGAGGGCCCGCAGGTCGAGGCCGAGTGGTTCAACTTCGACGCTCTCAACATCGGCCCGGACCACCCGGCCCGCGGCGAGGCGGACACCTTCTTCGTGCAGGGTCCCGAGGGCGGCACGGAGTCCGGTGTCGTACTGCGCACCCACACCTCCCCGGTCCAGATCCGTTCCCTGCTCGACCGCGAGCTGCCGGTGTACGTGATCTGCCCGGGCCGCGTGTACCGCACCGACGAGCTGGACGCCACGCACACCCCGGTCTTCCACCAGGTCGAGCTGCTCGCGGTGGACGAGGGCCTGACCATGTCGGACCTCAAGGGCACCCTGGACCACATGGTCCAGTCGCTGTTCGGCGAGGGCATGAAGACCCGGCTGCGGCCGAACTTCTTCCCCTTCACCGAGCCGTCCGCCGAGATGGACATGCTCTGCTACGTCTGCAAGGGCGAGTCCGTCGGCAACCCCGACCGCCCCTGCCGTACCTGCTCCTCCGAGGGCTGGATCGAGCTGGGCGGCTGCGGCATGGTCAACCCGCGGGTGCTCACCGCCTGCGGCGTCGACCCGGAGAAGTACAGCGGCTTCGCCTTCGGGTTCGGCATCGAGCGGATGCTGATGTTCCGCCACAACGTCGAGGACATGCGAGACATGGTCGAGGGTGACGTCCGGTTCACCCGGCCGTTCGGGATGGAGATCTGATGCGGGTCCCGCTTTCCTGGCTGCGGGAGTACGTCGACCTGCCGGCCACCGAGACCGGCCGCGACGTGCAGGCCAAGCTCATTTCGGCCGGTCTCGAGGTCGAGACCGTCGAGCAGCTCGGCGACGGCCTCAAGGGCCCCCTGGTGGTCGGCCGGGTGCTGACCATCGAGGAGCTGGAGGGCTTCAAGAAGCCGATCCGCTTCTGCACCGTCGACGTCGGCACCGCCAACGGCACCGGCGAGCCCCAGGAGATCGTCTGCGGCGCCCGCAACTTCGCCGTCGGCGACAAGGTCGTGGTCGTGCTCCCGGGCGCGGTGCTCCCCGGCGACTTCGCCATCGCCGCCCGCAAGACGTACGGCAGGACCTCCCACGGCATGATCTGCTCCAGCGGCGAGCTGGGCATGGGCGACGACGGCAGCCACGGCATCATCGTGCTGCCGCCGGAGACCGAGGTCGGCAAGGACGCCATCGAGCTCCTGGAGCTGGTCGACGAGGTCCTGGACATCGCCGTCACCGCCAACCGCGGCGACTGCCTGTCCATCCGCGGCGTGGCCCGCGAGACCGCCATCGCCTACGGCCTGCCGCTGCGCGACCCGGCCCTGATCGACGTGCCCGGCCCGAACGCCTTCGGCTACCCGGTCCAGGTCTCCGACCCGCTCGGCTGCGACCGCTTCACCGCGCGCACCGTCACCGGCCTGAGCCCCGAGGCCCGCTCCCCGATCTGGCTCCAGCGCCGCCTGCAGAAGGTCGGCATGCGCCCGATCTCCCTCGCCGTCGACGTCACCAACTACGTGATGATGGAGCTCGGCCAGCCGCTGCACGCCTACGACCGCACGCTGGTCCAGGGCACCATCGGCGTCCGCCGGGCGGCCGAGGGCGAGAAGATCGTCACCCTCGACGGCGTCGAACGGCAGCTGCACGCCGAGGACCTGGTCATCACCGACGACCGCGGCCCGATCGGCCTCGCGGGCGTCATGGGCGGCGCCAACACCGAGATCGCCGACCACGCCGACGTGGAGAACGCCACGACCGACGTGGTCATCGAGGCGGCCCACTTCGACGCCGTCGCCATCGCGCGCACCGCCCGCCGGCACAAGCTCTCCTCCGAGGCCTCCCGCCGCTTCGAGCGCGGTGTCGACCCGCAGGCCGCGGCCGCCGCCGCGCAGCGCACGGTCGACCTGCTGGTGCTGCTCGCCGGCGGCACCGCCGAGGCCGGCGTCACCGAGGTCATCACGCCGTCCGCGCCGCACACCATCACGGTCGCGGCGGACCACCCGGACAAGGTCGCGGGTGTCGAATACGGCCGCGAGACCGTCGTCCGCCGCCTCCAGGAGGTCGGCTGTGACGTCTACGGGCAGGACGAGTTGCTCGTCACCGTCCCGTCGTGGCGGCCCGACCTGCTCGAACAGAACGACCTGGCCGAAGAGGTCATCCGCCTGGAGGGCTACGAGAACCTGCCCTCCACGCTGCCCAAGCCGCCGTCCGGCCGGGGCCTGACCCACCGGCAGCGGCTGCACCGCCGGGTGGGCCGCGCGCTCGCCGGGGCCGGCTACGTCGAGGCGCCGAACTACCCGTTCGTCAGCGAGCAGGTCTTCGACCAGCTGGGCCTGGCCGCCGACGACCCGGCTCGCCGCGTCGTCCGGCTGACCAACCCGCTCAACGACGAGGAGCCCGCGCTCCGCACCTCGCTGCTGCCGGGCCTGCTCGGTGCGCTCCGGCGCAACGACGGGCGCGGTGCGCACGACCTGGCGCTGTTCGAGACCGGCCTGGTCTTCCTGCCGCGCGCGGAGCAGGGCGTCGCCGGTCACCTGCCGGTCGACCGCCGCCCGACCGACGCGGAACTCGCCGCGCTCGACGCCGTGCTGCCCGAGCAGCCGCGCCACGTCGCCGTCGTCCTCGCGGGCGCCCGCGAGCAGGCCGGCTGGTGGGGCAAGGGCCGTCCGGCCGACTGGGCCGACGCGGTCGAGGCGGGGCGCACGGTCGCGCGGGAGGCCGGGGCCGAGCTGGTCGTGCGGTCCGGGCAGTACGGGCCGTGGCACCCAGGCCGGTGCGCCGAGCTGGTCGTCGTCGCCGACGACGGCGCGGAGCGGATCGTGGGCCACGCCGGTGAGCTGCACCCGCGCGTCGTCAAGGCGCTCGGGCTGCCCGCGCGCACCAGCGCGATGGAGCTGAACCTCGACGCGCTGGAGCAGGTGGGCGACGGTACGCCGCAGGCGCCGAGCATCTCCACCTTCCCGGTGGCCACGCAGGATGTCGCCCTCGTGGTCGACAAGACGGTGCCGGCGGCGGAGGTCGAGGCGGCGCTGCGCGAGGGTGCGGGTGACCTCCTGGAGGCCATTCGGCTGTTCGACGTGTATGTCAACGACGAGCAGCTCGGCGACGGGAAGAAGTCGCTGGCGTATGCGCTCAGGTTCCGTGCCGGGGACCGGACACTGACGGTCGATGAGGCGTCGGCGGCTCGTGATGCCGCGGTCGCCCTTGCCGGGGGGCGCACGGGGGCGGTGCTGCGCGGCTAGTCGCCGTGGGCGCGTCCCCGTCCGGCGCTTGCACGTACTGCCACCTGCATAAATGCGGGTGTCCTGTGGGTGGTCACTCATTTGGGTGAGATCCATCCGGGACATGGCCCAGTCGGGGCATGCCGTCGACAGAATCGGACCGGCCTTTCGGGGTCGGTCCGTCTGTTCTGTCAGGGCCTATATGGGGGCCATCGGCATGATCCGCAACAAGGCTGGGGTTCCCCGCAGCAGGCGGCCCCGGACGACCTCACGGCCCAGGCGCCGTGCCCTCGCGCTGGGGCTGCCCACGGTGTGGGGCGCCGTCGCCGTCGGCTACAAATTCGGGTGCCCGCTGGCCGAGCAGCACGCGCTCGGCGCGCGGATCGTCACCAGCGCCGTGTTCTTCGCCGTCGGCACCGGTCTGATAGTCCATGTCCGCCGGACCCTGCTCAGGGAGCTGCGGCAGGCCCGCATGGTCGCCGGCGCCGCGCAGAGCGTGCTGCTGCGCCCGTTGCCGCCCCGGCTCGCCGGGCTGAACGTGGCGGCCGCCCAGCTCTCCGCCGACCGGGGCGCGAGCATCGGCGGCGATCTCTACGAGGCCGTCGCCACCGAGCACGGCGTGCGGGTCGTGATGGGCGACGTACGCGGGCACGGACTGTCGGCGATCGGTACGGTCGCCGCCGTCCTCGGCAGCTTCCGCGAGGCCGCCCACGACGAACCCGAACTGGGCCGGGTACTCGGCCGCCTGGACCGCGCCCTCGCCCGGCACCTACGAGAACGAGCCAGGGCCGAACACCCGTCCAGCGGCCAGGATCCGGACAGCCCGGTCGCCGAGGAGTTCGTCACCCTCCTGCTGCTGGAGATCACGGGAGACGGCGGGCTTCGGGCGATCAACTGCGGTCATCCCTGGCCGTACCTGCTGAGCGGTGCGCGCGTGGAGCCCCTGTCGGCGGCCGATCCGCTGCCGCCCCTCGGGCCCTTCCCGCTGCCGACGGACCTGACCGCAACCGACTGCGGCCAGTTGCTCGACGGCGAGTCGCTCGTCCTCTTCACGGACGGCGCGGAGGACGCGAGAAGCCCCAAGGGCCACTTCTTCTCCCTGCCGGAAGCGCTCAGGGAAGCGGTACGGGACCGCCCGCTCTCCCCTCAGACCATCCTCCGAGCGGTCTTCACCGCCTTGCTCCACCACACCAGCGGCCGCCCCACCGACGACATCGCGCTCCTGGTGCTTCACCACGAACGCCGGCACCCACACCCCTTCCCGGGGGCGCGCGGAACCGCGCGAGCGAACCCCACGCACCCGCAGCCGACGACGCACGGCTAGTGCCGCGGCAGGCAACGTTTGCCCGTCAAGGAGCGGCGTCCGGTGCGTGCTCTCGGCGTGCCGGCCGGAAGTCCTCGTACTGGATGTACTTGGGCTTTCGGCTGGTGCGGCGAGAGTGCGTGCCGGGCGTCGTGACGGGGCGAACGTTGCCTGTTGCGGCACTAGCCCCTGAACCCCGGCCGAGCCGGCGGCCAGGCCACCGCACTGTACGAGGGGGAGCCGGCGGCCCGGCCGGCCTCTTGCGAGGCAGTTCAGTCAACCGGCCCGACACGTTCCGCGACAGTGCGCGCACGCTACGGATTCGCGCACTTGGTTCACACCCCGTGTGAACGCACCCGCACTACGCTGACGGCACCAGGCCACTCGGGGGGCATCCATGCAGCCCAATTCTCTGCTCGACGCGATCCTGGACGAGGCGGGGATCTCGCACGCCGGTCTCGCCGCCCACGTCAACCAGGCGGGCCGGGCCCGTGGACTCTCGCTGCGCTACGAACACACCGCCGTCGCCCGGTGGCTGAAGGGCCAGCGGCCGCGCGGCCAGGTGCCCGACCTGATCTGCGAGGTGCTCGCGGCCCGGCTGCACCGGCCGGTCACCCTCGACGACATCGGCCTCGGCGTCCCCGGCGAGCCCAGCGTTCCGCACGCCACCTCGCTCTCCGGTTTCGTCGAACGGGCCACCGCCCTGTGGCGCTCCGACGAACAGCAGCGCCCGCACATACTCGGCGCCCCCGCCGTCACCGGCACGCCCGCCGTGATGCCGGTGTGGGAGTGGGAGAACCCCCCGGAGGACGTCGACGTCTCGCGGGGCGGGCGGCACCGGGTCACCCCGGCCGACCTGGAGATGCTGCGCGCCGCCCGGGCACACTACGAGCAGATGTACCGCAAGGCCGGCGGCATGGCCACCCGCACCCGGATCGTCGGCTTCCTCAACGCCGAGGCGGCGCCGCTGCTGCGCGGCAGCTACACGGATGCCACGGGCCGTCAACTGCACCGTGCCACCGGGGGACTGGTGGCGATCGCCGGCATCTGCGCCTACGACTCCGACGCCCACGGCCTCGCCCAGCGCTACTTCCACCAGGCGCTGCGCCTCTCCAAGGCCAGCGGCGACCGGGGACTCGGCGCGTACGTCATCGCGCTCCTGGTCAACCAGGCGCTGTTCATGCGGGAGTTCCGGCAGGCCGTCGCCTTCGCGGAGGCCGCGCTGCGCACCGCGGGCAAGCACATCACTCCCGCCCTCGCCTCCGACCTCTACGCGATGCAGGCGAAGGCGTACGCCCACCTCGGCGACGGCACGAGCGCGCTGTCCTGCATCCGGCGGGCCGAGTCGGCCGCCGAACGCATCCGGCGCGGCCACGAACCCGACGAGACCGGCTATGTCCAGCCCGGCCTGGTCAACGTACAGGTGGCCGAGGCGCTGCTCAGCCTCGGCGAGCTCGCCGCCGCCCGGGAGCATGCGGCGGCCGCCGTCGACAACCCCGCCCACGACCGGGGGCGGGTGCACCGGCTCGCCATGCTGAGCACCATCGAACTGCGCCAGGGAGACGCCGAGAACGCGGTGGCCACGGCCGTGCAGATGGCCGAGCAGGCCCGCGGGATGGAGTCGCAGCGCCTGCGCGACAGACTCCGCGCGGTACGCGAGCACCTGGTGCGCAGCGGCGGTGCCGGAACCGCCGAGGCCGCCGAGCTGATCGACGGTGCACTGCGCGTACCGCTCCAGGTGCGGTAGGCCTTCGAAGCCGCTGCTGCGATATTGCCACTTACTCGGCGGAAGGTGGCAGAACCGTGCAGTGGACGAAACAGAACGAACAAACTGTGTATGAAAACCGCTGGTTCAGCGTGAATCTCGCTGATGTCGAGCTGCCGGACGGCCGGCACCTCGACCACTTCCTGATACGGCTGCGGCCCGTGGCCGTGGCGACGGTGGTCAACCGGGCGGACGAGGTCCTCCTCCTGTGGCGGCACCGTTTCATCACCGACAGCTGGGGCTGGGAACTCGCGGCGGGAGTCGTCGAGGACGGCGAGGACATCGCCGTGGCGGCCGCCAGGGAACTGGAGGAGGAGACCGGCTGGCGGCCGGGAACCCTGCGCCATCTGATGACCGTGGAGCCGTCCAACGGCCTCACCGACGCCCGGCACCACATCTACTGGTCCGAGGAGGGCGAGTACGTGGGACACCCCGTGGACGACTTCGAGTCGGACCGCCGGGAGTGGGTCCCCCTCAAGCTCGTCCCGGACATGATCGCCCGCGGGGAGGTCCCGGCCGCCAACATGGCGGCCGCGTTACTCCTGCTGCACCACATGAGGCTCAGCGAAGACTAGTGGGCCAGCGTCTGCCAGACGGTGACGACGAGGGCGCCCAGTGCGGTGAGCGCGGCGATCGAGGGCAGGGGCCAGCGGGCGTGTTCCAGCGAGGCGAGGCGGGTGTTCAGGTCGTCCAGTTCCTTGGCCGTCTCCCTCGTGCGGTGGCTCAGAAGGTTCAGCCCTCCCTCGACCTGTGCGTAGGCCACATCGAGGCGACGGCGTAACTCTGCGAGTTCTCCTTGGACCACGGGATGCTCTGGTTCGGTGGCCACGGGTCCGCTCCTTTGCGTAGTCGAATGGGTCGTTCCGTGTCCCTTGCATGCGCATGAAGAGTGAACTCGCCTGGTGAGCGCGTGGGGAGAGTGTGCGACGGGCATATGCGGGCCCGGGGCGCACACGGTGTGTGAAACACACGGGCCCGGCACCGAGGACGGTGCCGGGCCCGTGGAACATCGCTGCCTGTGACCAACCGGGGGTGATCAGCCGTACGTGTAGAAGCCCGAGCCGGTCTTCCGGCCCAGCCGGCCGGCCTCGACCATGCGCTGGAGCAGCGGGGGAGCGGCGTACAGCGGCTCCTTGTACTCGGCGTACATGCTGTTCGCGATGGAGACGATGGTGTCCAGGCCGATCAGGTCGGACAGCTTCAGCGGGCCCATCGGGTGGGCGCAGCCCATCTCCATGCCGTTGTCGATGTCCTCGCGGCTCGCGATGCCGGACTCGAACATCCGGATGGACGAGAGCAGGTACGGCACCAGCAGCGCGTTGACCACGAAGCCGGAGCGGTCCTGGGCCCGGATCGCGTGCTTGCCGAGCACCTTCTCGGCGAACATCTGGGCGCGGCTGAGGGTGCCCTCGGACGTGGTGAGCGCAGGGATCAGCTCGACCAGCTGCTGCACCGGGGCCGGGTTGAAGAAGTGGATGCCGATCACGTGGTCGGGACGGGAGGTCGCGACCGCCAGCTTGACCAGCGGGATCGAGGAGGTGTTGGACGCCAGGATCGCGTCCGGACGGGTCACCACCTGGTCGAGCACCTGGAAGATCTCCGTCTTCACCTGCTCGTTCTCGACCACGGCCTCGATCACCAGGTCACGGTCGGCGAACTCGCCGAGGTCCGTGGTGAAGCTCAGCCGGGCGAGCGTGGCGTCCCGCTCCTCCTCGCTGATCTTGCCGCGTTCAGCGGCCTTGGCCAGGGAGCTGTGCAGCCGGGTGCGGCCGATCTCCAGGGCCTCGCCGGTGGTCTCGGCGACCTTCACGTCCAGACCGGCGCGGGCGGCGACCTCGGCGATGCCCGCTCCCATCTGGCCGCAGCCCACGACTCCGACCTTCTCGATGTCGGTCACATCGTCCCCTTCGCTGATCTACGAGCGGCCGGCAGGACCTCCGGATCCGGCGCCTGCTCCGTTCGAGCACGTTACCCGTAAGTATCGATGATCGATCGTCCGGGTGCGGGCATCCTGGGCCGCGAAGCGATCCGTGAACACGCGGATCCGGAGAGTGAGAGGGTCCCACGATGGCACGAGTGTCTCGCAGGGCGTTCGCGTCGGCGGCCCTGGCCGTGCTGGCCTCGGCCGCACCCGGCGTGGCCGCGCCGGCGGGACGGCCGCCCCGCCGGGCCGTCACCGAGATGCGCGGCATGTGGCTCGCGACCGTCTCCAACCGCGACTGGCCCTCCCGCACCGGACTGTCGGCGTCCGCCCAGCGCAAGGAGCTGACCACCCTCCTCGACAAGGCCGTCGACCACCGGCTCAACGCCGTGATGTTCCAGGTACGGCCCACCGCCGACGCGTTCTGGCCCTCGCCGTACGAGCCCTGGTCGCAGTACCTGACCGGCACCCAGGGCAAGGACCCCGGCTGGGACCCGCTGGGCACCGCGGTCAAGGAGGCCCACGCCCGGGGCCTGCAGCTGCACGCCTGGTTCAACCCGTACCGGATCGCCAACCACACCGACCCCGGCAAGCTGGTCGCCTCCCACCCGGCCCGCAAGCACCCGGACTGGGTCGTGCGGTACGGCGGCAGGCTCTACTACAACCCGGGCATCCCGGCCGTCCGCGCCTTCGTGGAGCAGGCGATCCTCGACGCGGTCGCCAAGTACCCGGTGGACGCGGTCCACTTCGACGACTACTTCTACCCGTACCCGGTAGCGGGCCAGACCTTCGACGACGACGACGCGTACGACACCCACGGCGGCGACTTCTCGTCCCGGGCGGCCTGGCGGCGGGACAACATCGACAAGCTCGTCACCGAGACCGCCGCCGGGGTGAAGAAGCTGCGGCCCGGCACCCGGTTCGGGATCAGCCCGTTCGCCGTGTGGCGCAACGCCGCCACGGACTCCCGCGGCTCCGACACCAAGGCGGGCGTCGAGACGTACGACGACCTGTACGCGGACACCCGGAAATGGGTGCAGAAGAACTGGATCGACTACATCGTTCCGCAGGTGTACTGGCAGATCGGCAACTCCGCCGCCGACTACGCCAAGGTCGTCGACTGGTGGGCGGGCGTGGCCAAGGGGTCCGGGACCCGGCTCCACATCGGCGAGGCGCTCTACCAGGCGGGCGCCGACGGTGCCGCAGCGGCCTGGCAGGACCCGGCCGAGCTGTCCCGGCACCTCACCCTGGCCGGCAGGTACCCGCAGGTCGGCGGCCACGTGTACTTCGCGGCCAAGGAGGTGGCCGCCGACAGGATCGGCGCGCTCGCCCGGGTGGTCGCCGACCACTACCAGCAGCCGGCGACCCCACCGAGCTGACACGTCCGTGACGGTCCCCCGTGCCCCGCGAGGGGCGCGGGGAACCGCGCGCCCAGCCCCACCGGCCCGCGGTGGATGAACGGCCTGACCGGCGGAGCGCCTAGTGCTGTTCGTGGATCTCCCGGTGCCTGACCTGGCAGTCGGGACCGGGGGACATGATGGCCTCGTGGCCGTCCTCGAAACGGACCCGGTAGGGCGGGTTGCCCTCGGGACCGAGTACCTGGACGACTTCCGAGACCTGGTCGTGCTGTCCGACCACCCTGCCGTGCTGGACAAGCTGGTCGCCCGCGGATGCACGCATCTCCAGGGCCTCCTCACGATCGCGATCGTTGGGTGACGGCGATGCACACGAGCACGGCGGCGGCCGTGAGTGGAGCGGCCGCGGTGAGGTGCTCGCCCAGCAGCAGCACCGACCACACCAGTGTGAGCAGCGGCTGGGCCAACTGCAACTGGCTGGCCTTCGGAATGCCGACGGCCGCCATCCCCCGGTACCAGACCACCAGACCGAGGAACTGCGAACCCGCCGCCACCCACAGCACCCCGGCCACTCCGTGCGCGTTCCAGACCACCGGCTCGTACGACAGCGCGACCACGGCGGCCGGCACGGTCAGCGGCAGGCAGCCCACCAGCGCCCAGCCGATGACCTGCCAGCCCGGCATGATCCGGGCCAGCCGGCCGCCCTCGGTGTACCCGGCCGCGCACACCACGAGGGCCGCGAACAGACAGCCGTCGGCCGCGGTGAGCGCACCGCCGCTCTGCGCGACCGTGAACGCCAGCACGGCCACCGCCCCCGCCAGGGCCGCCGCCCAGAAGGTACGGGACGGGCGGATGCCCGTGCGCAGGGCCGAGAAGAGGGCGGTGGTCAGCGGGAGCAGGCCCACCACGACGGCCGCGTGCGAGGTGGTCGAGGTCTCCAGGGCGAGCGTGGTCAGCAGCGGGAAACCGAGCACGACCCCGGCCGCCACGACCGCCAGCCCCGCCCAGTGCCGCCGCTCGGGCAGCCGGACCCGCAGGAACAGCAGGCAGCAGCCCGCCATGGCCGCCGCGAGCACGCTCCGCACCGCCACCAGCGCCCACGGCCCGAAGCCCTCCAGGCCCCAGGCCGTGGCCGGGAAGGTGAGGGAGAAGGCGACGACGCCGAGCGCGGCCTGGAGAGTGCCGAGCCGGTGGGCGGAGCCGGCGGCGGGGGAAGGGGCCGGGGAAGGAGGCGGGGCGTCGGCCGGTGGCGTGCCGACCGCTATCGAAGTCGGGTTGGTAGCGCTACTCTCTGCTCTCATGCATGAGCGTAGCAGTGTCGTGGAACTGGCGGAACAGCTGCGACGGGACCTCGACCGCTACTCAACAGGTGGAAAGCTCCCCTCGAGTCGGGCCCTCGTCGAGCGGTTCCGGGTGTCCCCGGTGACCGTCTCCCGGGCGCTGGCCCAGCTGGTCGCGGAGGGGCTGGTCGTCACCCGGCCCGGCGCCGGCGCCTTCAAGGCCCCGCCGCGCGCCACGGCCGGGCCGGTGGGGGACACCTCCTGGCAGGAGGTGTCGCTCAGCGCCGACGGCGCCCTCGACGTGGTCCCGCGTACCGTCGACGCGTCCGGGGTCACCGTGTGCCTGGCCGCCCCGCCGCCCGGCGTGCTGGAGCTCAGCGGCGGCTACCTGCACGCCTCCCTGGAGCCCGAGCGGGCGATGGCGGCGGCCCTGGCGCGGGCCGGCCGCCGCCCCGGCGCCTGGGGCCGGCCCCCGCTCGAGGGCCTCCCCGAGCTGCGCGAGTGGTTCGCGCGCGACATCGGCGGCGCGGTCACCGCCGCCGAGGTGCTGATCGCGTCCGGCGGCCAGTCCGCCCTGGCCACCGCCCTGCGCGCACTCGCCCCGCCCGGTGCCCCGGTCCTGGTCGAGTCGCCCACCTACCCCGGCATGCTCGCCATCGCCCGCGCGGCCGGCCTCCGCCCGGTCCCGGTCCCGGTCGACCCCGAGGGCGTGAAGCCCGCCCTCCTCGCCGACGCCTTCAGGGCCACCGGCGCCCGGGTGTTCGTCTGCCAGCCCCTCTTCCAGAACCCGACCGGCGCCGTCCTCGCCCCGGACCGCCGTGCCGAGGTGCTGCGCATCGCCCGCGCGGCAGGCGCGTTCGTGATCGAGGACGACTACGTACGACGCCTGGTGCACGCCGACGCGGGCCCGCTGCCCCGCCCGCTGGCCGCCGACGACCCCGACGGAGTCGTCGTCCACGTCGGCTCGCTCACCAAGGCCACCTCGCCGAGCTTCCGGGTGGCCGCCCTGGCCGCCCGTGGGCCGGTGCTGGAACGGCTGCGGGCCATCCAGATCGTCGACACCTTCTTCGTCCCCCGCCCCCTCCAGGAGGCGGCCCTCGAACTCGTCGGCTCCCCGGCCTGGCCCCGCCACCTGCGCAACCTCGCCGCCGAGCTGAAGACCCGGCGCGACGCCCTCGCCGGCGCCCTCGCCCACCACGTCCCCGAACTCGCCCTCCCGTACATCCCCTCCGGCGGCTACCACCTCTGGCCGCGCCTGCCCGAGGGCACCGACGACACCACCCTGACCGCCGCCGCCCTCCGCGCCGGCGTCGCCATCACCCCGGGCCGCCCGTACTTCAGCGCCGAGGCCCCGGCCGCCCACGTCCGCCTGAGCTTCGCCGCGGTCGCGGGGACGGGGGAGATCCTGGAGGGGGTACGACGGCTGCGGGCGGCGTGTGACGAGGTGCTGCGTCCCAGACCCTGAAATCCGGTCGACGGCGCTCCGCCCGACCGGCGAGGATCCCCGCATGAGCGACGCACCCGGCCTCCCTGAGGGCTACGAGTTCTCCGCCGACACCGACCGTGTGGACGTCGAGCGCGTCCACCGCTGGCTGTCCACCGACGCCTACTGGGCGACCGGCCGCCCGCTGGACCGGCACGAGCGTGCGATGGCGGGCTCGCTCAACTTCGGGGTCTACGACACCGTCACCGGGGAGCAGGTGGCGTACGCGCGCGTGGTGACCGACCAGGCGCTGTTCGCGTGGCTCTGCGACGTCTACGTCGACCCCTCGGTGCGCGGCAAGGGCGTCGGCACTGCGATGGTCAGCGCGGTCCGTGAGCACCTGCGGCCCTCCGGCGTGCGGCGCGTGCTGCTGGCGACCCATGACGCCCACGGGGTCTACGAGAAGCTCGGATTCGCCCCGCTCGAACACCCGGACCAGTGGATGGCGTTCTACTACACGTCGCCCGAGTGACATTCCGGCTGACTTGTCGGACTCCTCCTGACCCTTGGGTAACGTTTCCTCCACGTCCGCCAACTCACCGCCCGATCGCCCTTGACCTGCGCACATGTGCGTCACACCATCGCCGCATGCCACTTCGGGTCACGTTCGTCGCGGCCGCGCGCAGCTCACCGCTGCTCGCGGAGCGCTTCCAGGACGACCGCCCGCTGGACCAGGCGGGCTGGGAAGAGGTGCAGCGCGTCGCCGCTGAGCTCCTGCCGCTCGCGGCGGCCGAGCTGCGCTACTGCTCGCCCACGCCGCGCAGCCGCGCGACCGGCGACGCCCTGGGCTACGCCCCGCTGGTCCAGCTCGCGCTGCGCGACTGCGACATGGGCCGCTGGCGCGGGCTGACGCTGGGCGAGGCGATGGCCAGGGAGCCGGACCAGGTGGACGCCTGGCTGTCCGACCCGCTCGGCGCCCCGCACGGCGGCGAGTCGCTGCTGGCGTTCATCACCCGGGTCGGCGGCTGGCTCGACACCCGCCCGGTGGGCGACGGTGACCGCATCGTCGCCGTCGCCGAGCCCTCGGTGATCCGGGCCGCCCTCGTCTACACCCTCAAGGCGCCGCCCGCGACCTACTGGAACATCGATGTCCGCCCGCTCTCGACGACCACGGTGACGGGCCGGGGCGGCCGCTGGAACCTGCGGTTCGACCCGTCGTCGGCTCAGGCCTCCCGCGCGTAGACGCTCCGCTGGAGGGGCCGGCCTGGGTCGCCGGCCGGCTGCGGCTTCGTCGTGGCTGGTCGCGCAGTTCCTCCCCCAGCCTTCGGCCGGGGGCACCCCCAGCGCCCCTTACGGGGTGCTGCCGAGCCGTCTCTCAGCCCTTGCGCACGTAGCCGGTCGTCAAAAGCAGGTCCTTTGCCGGGCCGGCCACGCGCCACACCGTGCGCCAGTGGTCGGCGTCCTGGACGGTGAACTCGCCGCGGTAGAGGTCGGCCGCGCAGGGGTGGTCGGCGATGTGGTGGCCCGATGTCAGGTCCAGGTCGTGGAAAGGGCGGCCGTCGGCGAAGCGTACGTCCGCTGTGCCGGGGTGCGGGCCGGGCAGGAAGCGCAGGGTGCGTTCGGCGGGGCGGGCCACGCCCTGCCAGGTGAACGTGCCCGACTCCTCGTGCAGCAGGCCGCCGCCGTCCAAGGGGCTGAAGAGCGTGGCTCCCTCGAAGCGGCCCTCGGCCCCGCTCGCCAGATCGCGCACGGTCCGCTCCACCCGCCACTGCCCGGCCAGATGGGCCAGTACGTCCGCCACCGGCCAGAACTCGCCCACGGTCATCCCTTCGCCGGCCCAACACCTTACGCCGCCCGGGTTCGCGGTACCCCGCCCCATTGGCCCGCTCATGACGCCCTCGCCAGCCGCGGAATATCCATGTCACGCACCATGCGCACCGGGCTGAGACGCGGCCTGGGGGCAGGCGCCTTCCTGCTCGCCGCCGGTCTCACGTACACCTTCCCGGCGAACTGGGTCACCTTCCTGCGGATCAGTCAGAAGTGGCGTCCGGCGCGGGCTGCCGGCCGACCGGCAGCAGCCCGCGCTCGGCGAACACCTTCTTGGCGACCAAGGTGGCGTTGAGCGCCCTCGGGAAACCGCAGTACCCGGCGGAGTGCAGCAGCGCCTCGACGATCTCCTCGGGCGTGAGCCCCACGTTGAGGGCGTTGTTGATGTGCACCTCCAGCTGGGGCTCGCAGCCGCCCAGCGCGGTCAGCATGCCCAGCGTCACCAACTGCCGGTCCCTGGGCACCAGCTGCGGGCGGGAGTAGATCTCCCCGAATCCCCAGGCGACCACCTGATGGCTGAGCTCGGGGCTGATGTCCGCCAGGGTGTCCAGGACGCGCTGCCCGGCGCCGCCGTCGATCTGGCCCAGGACCTCGAGGCCGCGGGTGAAACGCTCCTCGCGGGTGGTGCTCTCGCTCATGTCGGTTCTTCCGTTCTCTGCGGACACGTCCCTTGCGGAACGTCCTCTGCGGACACGTCCCTTGCGGAACGTCCTCTGCGGACACGGTCTCTTCGGAAAAGGTCTCTTCGTAAACGGTCAGCACACGAACGCTAGGAGCTGGAGCGCACTTCAGGTCAAGCCGGCGGGCACGGTCACCTCGACGCGCCGCGGACGACCTCCGCGGCGGCGACGAGCTCGCCGAGCACGGTGCGCACCGCCCTGCGGGCCGTGCGCTCGGGGCGGTGGAGGACGTCGATGTGGCGGTGGGCCTCGATGCCCGCGAGGGGGCGGAGGGTGACGTCCGGGTGCGGGCGGGAGGTCCAGCGGGGCATCAGGGCGATGCCGCCGCCCGCGGCGACCACCTCGGCGACCACGGCGGTCTCGTTGACCCGGTGCACGATGTCGACCCGGCGCCCGGCCGCCGCCGCGATGGCCTCGACCGTGGCCAGCAGCGGGAAGCCGTCGTGCACGGTGATCCATGGCTGGTCGGCGACGTCGTGCGCGGTCAGGGCGTCCCGTGCGGCCAGCGGATGGCCCGCCGGCAGGGCGATGTCGAGCGGTTCCCGCAGCAGCGGGGTGGCCGCGGCGGTCCGGGGCCAGGGCGGGGCGTGGTCCAGACGGTGGGCGAGGACCAGGTCGTAGGCGCGGGTCAGGGGCGGGAAGTCGGCCTGGGCCACGTCCTCGTCGTGCAGGGCGAGCCGGGGGGATCCCGGCCCGCGCAGCCGTCGCAGCAGGAGGGGGAAGAAGGCCGCGGCTCCGCTGTGGAAGGCGGCCAGCGACACCGTGCCGTCGGGTTCGGCGACGTAAGCGTCGACGGTGTGGCGGGCCCGGGCCAGCGCGGTCTCCACGCCGATCGCCGCGTCCGCCAGGGCCTGCCCGGCCGGTGTGAGGACCAGCCGGCGGCCTGCCCGCTCGGTGAGCGGGACCGGGATCGAGCGCTGGAGCAGCCGCAACTGCTGCGAGATGGCCGAGGGCGTGACCCGCAGCGCCTCGGCGACCGCCGTGACGCTGCCCAGTTCGCCCAGCTCCCGCAGGACCCGCAGCTGACGTTCGTCCACGGTGTGAGTGTAGCTTCGCTAAAAGGTTGATTGAGAAGGTCGTCATTTACTTCAACGTGCGGGGCGTGGATCGTGAACGGCATGCCGACCACCCGCCGCATCGACGTGGTGCTCCTGGCCGTCGCCGTCGTCTGGGGCTCCAGCTATCTGACGGCGAAGACGGCCACGGACGCCCTGCCCGTGCCGACCGTCCTCTTCGTGCGCTACGCCGTCGCCGCGTTCGCGTGCGCGGTCCTGCTGCTCCGGTTCCACGGCACGGCCGGCCGCCTCACGCGGGACGAGAAGGTCTACGGCGGTCTGCTCGGCCTCACCCAGGCCGCCGTCCTCGTCCTGGAGACGTACGGCGTCGCCCACACCAGCGCCGGGAACGCGGGCCTGATCATCAGCCTCACCCTCGTCCTCACCCCGGTCCTGGACCGGGTCGGACTGCCGGGACGGTTCTTCCTCGCGGCCGGGGTGTGCCTGGCGGGTGTCGGACTGCTCGTCTCGGGACACGGGCTGCGTGCCCCCGGAGTCGGTGACCTGCTGATACTCGCCGCGGCCGTGGTACGCGCCGGTCACGTGGTGCTGGTCGGCCGGGTGACCGCGGGCCGAGCCCTGCGCCCGCTGCAGCTGACCGCCGTGCAGTGCGCCGTCGGCGCCGTCCTGTTCCTGTTGCCCGCGGCCTCCGGACTGCCGACCCTCGCCCGGACCGGCGCCGCCACCTGGGCCCAGCTCCTCTACCTGGCCCTCTTCTGCGGTCTGTTCGCCTTCCTCGCCCAGACCTGGGCGGTCCAGCGCACCTCCGCGACCCGGGCCGGGCTCCTGCTGGGCACCGAACCGGTGTGGGCCCTGCTGGCCGGCCTCGGCCTCGGCGGCGAACGCCTCACCGCGCTCTCCGTCCTCGGTGCCACGCTGATCGTCGCCGGAACATACTGGGGGCAAACCGTCGAACGCGCCCATCGTGCCGTTCCCCCGGCGGTCGCCCGTGAGGTGGCCGGACAAGGGGTCGGTCAGGCCCCTGAAAAGGCGAGTTAACCCGGCCTTCATTTTCCGGAAATCCTTCGTTCCTTTTCTTGCCGCCTATTCTTTCCAAAAGGGCGCGGGCATCCGGAATTAGGTCTATTAATTCACAGCCGGAGCACAACCGTCCGGGATCCCTACCCGTCTAAGTCGGCGAAACACCGGCCTGGGGGGAGTAAAGCCCCCCGTATTTTCTCTGGGAGTCCCGCAGAATGAATCGCACGACCCTGACCGGACGGGAACAGGGTGTGAATCCGGCACGGGGCGACGAGCGGGAGGCCGGGCCGGTGAGACGGCGCAGCGTCGATCCGCGCTGGGCGGCCGCCCAGCTCGCGGCGGTGCTCACCACCGTCGCGTTCTGCGCCGCCGACGTGGTGGCCCGCAGCTACCCCTTCGGCCCCCGTACCCGGAACGTCAACGACCTGGGCAACCAGTACGTCCCCTTCCACGCCCACCTCTGGGACCTGCTGCACGGCCGGGCCGACGGCGGCCTCCTCGTCAACTGGCAGTCCGGCTACGGCTCCAGCTTCCTGCCCGACCTCGGTACGTACGTCAGCAGCCCGTTCGCCCTGCTGGTCGCCGTGTTCCCGCGCGACGAGATCGACCTCGCGGTGTACACGATCACCGTGCTGAAGACAGCGGTCGCCGGCGCCGCCATGGCCTGGCTGCTGCTCAGCCTGCGCAGGGGCCGCTGGTGGGGGGCCGGGCTGCTGGGCGCCTCCTACGCGCTGTGCGGCTGGAGCCTCGCCCTCGCCACGTTCAACCCGATGTGGCTCGACGGCCTGATCGCGCTCCCGCTGTTCTGCCTGGTCGGCGAGTGGGCGACGGCCGGCCGGCGGCCGCTGCTCAGCGTGCTGATCGTGGCGCTCGCCTGGATCGCCAACTTCTACACCGCCTACATGGCCACCCTCGGCGCCGCGCTGGTGCTGCTGCTCCGGCTGGTGCTCGCCGAGGTGCCGTGGCGGCGCGCGCTGGCGGTGGTGGGCCGGGCCGCGCTGACCGTGGCGCTCGGCATCGGCCTGGCCGCGCCCCTGGTGGTCGTCGTGTACGTCGGCACCAAGCACTCCTACCCGGGCCGCGAGAGCCAGTTCGTCCCGGTCACCACCCGCGACCTGCTCGCCCGGCTGCTGCCGACCACCTACAACTACAGCTCCCCGGGCCTCTACGTCGGCATGGCCGCGCTGCTGCTCGCCCTGGCCCTGCCGTTCCACCGGGCCGTCCCGGTCCGGGTGCGGGCCGGCTGGACGGCGCTGGTGCTCGCGGTGGCCCTCTCCCTCCAGTGGGCGCCGACCAGCCTGGCCTGGCACGCCTTCGCCGTCCCCAACGGCAGCTCCTACCGCCAGGCCTTCGTGCTCTGCGCCCTCCTCGTCATAGCCGGCTGGCATGCCCTGGCCTACGGGCCGCCGAACTGGCGTGCCCTGGGCGCCGCAGCCGTACTCCTCGCCCTCGTCGCCGCCGTCGCCAGCCGCAGCGTCATGACCCAGCAGCACACCCACCACACCTGGCCGGTGGTGCTGCTCGCCGTCGCGGGCGCCCTGGCCGGACTTGCGCTGCTCGCCGTGAAGAACGGCAGGCCCGCGCTGGTCGGACTGGCCGCGATGCTGCTGATCGGCGCGCAGTTCGGCGAGTCCGCCGCCACCGCCGCCGTGTCCACCCGGGTCCGCCTCAACATGATGGACGACTACGCCACCTGGGGTGACCGCCAGCAGCGGCAGGCGGACGCGGTCGCGTCGGCCGACGACTGGCCCGCGTACCGCACCGAACCCGGTCGTGACCAGACGGTCGCCAACGACCCCATGATGGTCGGCGGCCAGGGCTCCCAGTACTACAGCAGCCTCACCTCCGACGTCCTCGGCCGCACGCTCGCCGCCCTCGGCGGCGGCTGGACCTCGCACGGGCGCAGCCTGCAGAGCCTCGACAACCCGGTCACCGACGCGGTCTTCTCGGTGGGCGCCCGGGTGCACAACCCGCCGGACCCGCACCAGACGTGGCTGCCCCAGGGCGGCGGCCCCTCGACCGTGACCCGCGAGGACGTCCCGCCGCTGGTGACCGTGCGCGCGAACGCCCCGCACACCACGCCGGCCGCCTTCGGCAAGTCGCCGTACCGCAACCAGGAGCTGCTGCTCGGCGCCCGCGTCTACACCCTGCCCACCACCACCCCCGGCGGGGAGCAGCAGGGCGACGAGGTGCGCGGGCTGCCCGTCCGGGGGAAGCAGACCCTCACCGCCCATTGCCGGGCCGGCAGCGAGGTGTTCCTGTGGGCCCCGCAGTACGCCGGTACGGCACGGCTCGGGACCGACGGCCCGCAGAAGCTGTTCCGCTCGGACCTCGAGGGTTCGAAGCGCGCCGCGATGCAGCCGCTCGGCACGGTTCCCGCCTCCGGCGAGGTGCGGATCGAGCTGACCCCCAACCAGCCGGGCCGGGTCCCGGCGCAGGGCCCGGTCGGCTGCCTCGACACCGCGCACCTGCGCACCGCGGTACAGCATCTGAAGTCCACCGGTGCGACCAAGGTGACCGTCTCCGACGGCACCGTGCACGCCCAGCTGCCCGCCGGCAGCAAGGGGACCGCCGTCGTGGCCGCTCCCCGGATCGCCGGCTGGCGCTGCTCGGCCGGCGGCGCCGAGGTGGCGGCGGGCGAGTTCTACGGCCTGATCGCCGTCCCGCTGGGCGCCTCCGCCACCAGCCTCACCTGCACCTTCCACCCGCCCGGCCTGCGCCTGGGGGCAGCCGTCGGTGGCGTCTCGCTGCTGACCCTGATCCTGCTCGGCACCGTCCCGGCCCTCCGCCGCAGAACCGCCGTCCGCTCCGCCGGCCTCCCGTCCACCGCCCACTGAGCCGTCCCCAGGGAGAGAATCCCATGCTGATATCGATCGTCGCGCCCTGTTACAACGAGGAAGACGTCATAGTGCGCTTCCACGAGCAGGTCCAGAAGGTCGCCGACGAACTGCTGCCGCTCGGCCACGACATGGAGTTCGTGTACGCCGACGACGGCAGCCGCGACCGCACCCTGCCCCTGCTCAGCAAGATCGCCGACGGCGACTCGCGCGTCCGGTACGTCTCCTTCAGCCGCAACTTCGGCAAGGAGGCGGCCCTGCTGGCCGGCCTGAAGCACGCCACCGGCGACGCGGTGATCGTCATGGACGCCGACCTGCAGCACCCGCCGGCGCTGATCAAGCGCATGGTCGAGCTGCGCGGCGAGGGCTACGACCAGGTCATCGCCAAGCGCACCCGGCAGGGCGACCGCGTCTCCCGCACCCTCACCGCCCGCCTCTACTACCGGCTCATCAACCGCATGGTCGACGTCGAACTCGTCGACGGCGTGGGCGACTTCCGGCTGATGTCGCGCCGGGTGGTGGACGCGATCGTGAGCCTCACCGAGTACAACCGGTTCTCCAAGGGCCTGTTCGCCTGGGTCGGCTTCCCCAGCACCACCTTCGAGTACGAGAACGCGGTGCGCGAACACGGCAGCAGCTCCTGGTCGTTCCGCAGCCTGCTCAACTACGGCCTCGACGGGCTGCTCTCCTTCAACAACCGCCCGCTGCGCGCCGCGCTCCACCTCGGCCTGACCCTGCTGGCCCTGGCCGGCGCGTACACGGCGTGGATCGTCGGCGGCGCGATGATCAACGGTGTCCAGACACCCGGCTATGTCACCATCATTACAGCCGTCACCGCCCTGGCCGGCGTACAGATGATCATGCTCGGGGTCATCGGCGAGTACACCGGCCGGATCTACTACGAGGTCAAGGGGCGCCCGCACTTCCTGGTGAAGGCGACGAACGTGGACCGAACGGAAGACCGCAGCCGCGGCACGACGAAGGACCTCATCCCCTGATGCCGAACGCCACCCTGTCGACCGCCACCGGACCCACTCGCCCGATATCCGGGCAGATCATCACCTTCGCGGTGGTCGGCGTCGTCAACACCGCGACGTACTACGGCCTTTACCTGCTTTTCCTGGGGTACCTGCCGTATCTGGCGGCGCATGTTCTCGCGTTCTTCCTGAGCATGATCGGCTCATTTTTTCTCAATGCGAAGTTCACTTACCGGACGCGTCCCACCTGGCGGAAATTCCTGCTGTTCCCGCTGACCAACGCCACGAATTTCGTGATCACCACCGTGGGGGTGTACGTGATCGTCGACGTGCTGCACGCGGGAAGCAGGTTCGCTCCGCTGATGGCGTCGGCGGCGGCGATTCCGGTGACGTTCGTGGTGTCGCGGTGGGTCATGCTGCCGAAGGTGGAGGCGGCGTAGCCGCGACGTCGCCGCATGGGCATGATCGGGGCGTGCGTTGCATAAAACTGCAGCGGACCGTATAGTCATGCCATCCAGAGGAGGATGGGACATGGCGGTACGTGCGGCGGTGGCCGGAGCGAGCGGGTACGCGGGCGGAGAGGTCCTGCGGCTGCTCCTTGCGCACCCCGAGGTCGAGATCGGCACCCTGACCGGCAACTCCAACGCGGGCCGGCGCCTCGGCGCGCTCCAGCCGCATCTGCTGCCGCTGGCCGACCGGGTGCTGGCGGAGACGACCGCCGAGGCCCTCGCCGGGCACGACGTGGTCTTCCTCGCGCTCCCGCACGGGCAGTCCGCCGCCGTCGCCGAGCAGCTCGGTCCTGACGTCCTCGTCGTGGACATGGGCGCCGACTTCCGGCTGGCCGACCCGGCCGACTGGGAGCGTTTCTACGGCTCCCCGCACGCCGGCACCTGGCCCTACGGCCTCCCCGAACTTCCGGGTGCCCGCGCCGCGCTGGAGGGGTCCAAGCGCATCGCGGTGCCCGGTTGCTACCCCACCGCCGTCTCCCTCGCCCTCTACCCGGCCTACGCGGCCCGGATCGCCGAGCCCGAGGCGCTGATCGTCGCCGCGTCCGGCACCTCCGGCGCGGGCAAGGCGCCCAAGCCGCATCTGCTCGGCAGCGAGGTCATGGGCTCCATGTCGCCGTACGGCGTCGGCGGCGGCCACCGGCACACCCCCGAGATGATCCAGAACCTGAGCGCGGCGGCGGGGGAGCGGGTCGCCGTCTCCTTCACGCCGACGCTCGCCCCGATGCCCCGGGGCATCCTCGCCACCTGCAGCGCCAAGGCCGCGGCCGGGGTGACGGCGGAGTCCGTGCGCGCGGTCTACGAGAAGGCCTACGCCGACGAACCCTTCGTCCACCTGCTCCCCGAGGGACGGTGGCCCGCCACGGCGTCCGTCCACGGTTCCAACGCCGTTCAGGTGCAGGTCACGTACGACGAGTCGGTGGGCCGCATCATCGCGATCAGCGCCATCGACAACCTGACCAAGGGCACCGCCGGCGGTGCCGTCCAGAGCATGAACCTCGCCCTGGGGCTCGCCGAGACCACCGGGCTGACCACGATCGGAGTTGCGCCGTGAGCGTGACGGCAGCGAAGGGATTCACGGCCGCGGGCGTCGCCGCCGGGATCAAGGAGAACGGCAACCCGGACCTGGCCCTCGTGGTCAACACCGGGCCCCGCCGTGCCGCCGCGGGCGTCTTCACCTCCAACCGCGTGAAGGCCGCGCCGGTGCTGTGGTCCGAGCAGGTCCTCAAGAGCGGCCAGGTCTCGGCCGTCGTCCTCAACTCCGGCGGCGCCAACGCCTGCACCGGCCCCAAGGGCTTCCAGGACACCCACGCGACCGCCGAGAAGGTGGCCGAGGTGCTCGGGCGCGGCGCCATCGAGGTCGCGGTCTGCTCGACCGGCCTGATCGGCGTGCTCCTGCCCATGGACAAGCTGCTGCCGGGGGTCGAGACCGCGGCGGCCGCCCTCAGCGAGCACGGCGGCGAGAAGGCCGCCATCGCCATCAAGACCACCGACACCGTGCACAAGACGTCGGTCGTGACGAAGGACGGCTGGACCGTCGGCGGGATGGCCAAGGGTGCCGGCATGCTCGCCCCCGGCCTCGCCACCATGCTGGTCGTCCTCACCACGGACGCGGTCGTCGAGAGCGAGGTGCTCGACAAGGCGCTGCGGACCGCGACCCGGACGACCTTCGACCGCGTCGACTCCGACGGCTGCATGTCCACCAACGACACCGTGCTGCTGCTCGCCTCTGGCGCCGCCGGCGTCACCCCGGGGTACGAGGAGTTCGCCGAGGCCGTCCGCGCCGTCTGCGACGACCTGGGCCAGCAGCTGATCCGGGACGCCGAGGGCGCCAGCAAGGACATCAGGGTGGAGGTGGTCAACGCCGCCTCCGAGGACGACGCCGTCGAGGTGGGCCGCTCCATCGCCCGCAACAACCTCCTCAAGTGCGCCATCCACGGCGAGGACCCCAACTGGGGCCGCGTCCTCTCCGCGATCGGCACCACCAAGGCCGCCTTCGAACCGGACCGGCTCAACGTCGCCATCAACGGCGTCTGGGTCTGCAAGAACGGCGGCGTCGGCGAGGACCGCGAGAAGGTCGACATGCGCTACCGCGAGGTGCACATCGTCGCCGACCTCGCCGCGGGCTCCGAGACCGCCACCATCTGGACCAACGACCTGACCGCCGACTACGTCCACGAGAACAGCGCGTACTCGTCATGAGCACCACGCGTAAGCACACCGCGCTGCCCAAGGCCCAGACCCTCATCGAGGCGCTGCCCTGGCTGGTCCGTCACAACGGCAGGACCGTCGTGATCAAGTTCGGCGGCAACGCCATGATCGACGAGGACCTGAAGGCCGCCTTCGCCCAGGACGTCGTCTTCCTGCACCACGCCGGCCTCAAGCCGGTCGTCGTGCACGGCGGCGGCCCGCAGATCAGCGCCGCCCTCGACAAGCACGGCATCGTCAGCGAGTTCAAGGCCGGCCTCCGGGTCACCACCGAGGACGCCATGGACGTCGTACGGATGGTGCTCGCCGGGCAGGTCCAGCGCGAGCTGGTCAACCTGCTCAACCAGCACGGGCCGCTCGCCGTCGGACTGACCGGCGAGGACGCCCACACCATCACCGCCACCAAGCACCGGCCCGAGATCGACGGCGAACTCGTCGACATCGGGCGGGTCGGCGAGATCACCTCGATCGACACGGGCGCGATCGAGGCCCTGCTCGCCGACGGCCGGATCCCGGTCGTCTCCTCGATCGCCCGCTCCCAGGACGACGGACATGTCTACAACGTCAATGCTGATACGGCGGCTGCGGCACTCGCTGCTGCTCTGGGCGCCGAAACCCTCATGGTCCTCACCGACGTGGAGGGCCTCTACGAGGACTGGCCGAACTCCGACGAGGTGATCAGCCGCCTCACCGCTTCCCAGCTGGAGAAGCTGCTGCCGGACCTCAGTTCCGGCATGGTGCCGAAGATGGAGGGCTGCCTGCACGCCGTACGCAACGGCGTCACCACCGCCCGCGTCATCGACGGCCGGGTCCAGCACTCGATCCTGCTGGAGATCTTCACGGACGAAGGCATCGGCACGATGGTCGTGCCGGACCAGGAGGGGGAGTCATGAGCAACCAGGAACTGACCACGCGCTGGCAGGGCGCGCTCATGAACAACTACGGCACCCCGCGCCTGCCCCTCGTGCGCGGCGAGGGCGTGAAGGTGTGGGACACCGAGGGCCACGAGTACCTCGACTTCGTCGGCGGCATCGCCACCAACGCGCTCGGTCACGCCCACCCCGCGATCGTCGAGGCCGTCACCGGTCAGATCGCGTCCCTCGGCCACATCTCCAACTTCTTCATGGCCGAGCCCACCGTCGCCCTCGCCGAACGGCTCCTCCAGCTCTTCGGCCGGGAGGGCCGGGTCTTCTTCTGCAACTCCGGCGCCGAGGCCAACGAGGCCGCCTTCAAGATCGGCCGGCTGACCGGGCGGACCCACATGGTCGCCACCGACGGCGGCTTCCACGGCCGGACGATGGGCGCCCTCGCGCTCACCGGACAGCCCGCCAAGCAGGACCCGTTCCGCCCGCTGCCCGCGGACGTCACCCACGTGCCCTTCGGCGACGCGCAGGCGCTGGCGGCGGCGGTCACCGAGGACACCGCCCTGGTGATCATCGAGCCCCTCCAGGGGGAGAACGGCGTCGTCGTACCGCCCCCCGGCTACCTCAAGGCGGCCCGTGCGATCACCGCCGCCACCGGCGCGCTGCTCGTCCTCGACGAGGTGCAGACCGGGATCGGCCGTACCGGCACCTGGTTCGAGTACCAGGCCCACGAGGGCGTGCTGCCCGACGTCGTCACCCTCGCCAAGCAGCTCGGCGGCGGGCTGCCGCTCGGCGCGACCGTGGCCTTCGGCCGCGCCGCCGAACTCCTTCAGCCCGGCCACCACGGCACCACCTTCGGCGGCAACCCGGTCGCCTGCGCCGCCGGCCTCGCCGTCCTCGACACCATCGAGAACGAGGGGTTGCTGGAGAACGTCAAGCGGCAGAGCGGGAGGCTGCGGGACGGAATCGAGGGTCTCGGCCACCGGTTGATCGATTATGTCCGGGGCGCGGGCCTCCTCCTGGGTATCGTGCTCACCGAGCCGCTGGCAGCGCAGGTGCAGCAGGCGGCTCAGGAGGCCGGGTTCCTGGTGAACGCGCCCGCTCCCGACGTCGTACGGCTGATGCCGCCGCTGAACCTCCGCGACGCCGAGGCGGACGCGCTGCTGCGTGCCCTGCCCGGCATCCTCGACGCAGCGAGCGGGGACGGACGATCCGGAGAATGAGACGACGATGAGCCAGGCGCAGGAGTTCGACCAGTCCGGCGGGACGGGGGCTGCGGTGCCGCAGACCCGGACCGCACGGCACCGCCGGATCGTGGACATCCTCAACCGGCAGCCGGTGCGCTCGCAGAGCCAGCTCGCGAAACTGCTGTCCGACGACGGGCTGACGGTGACCCAGGCGACGCTCTCCCGGGACCTCGACGAGCTGAACGCGGTGAAGATCCGCAACACCGACGGCGAGCTGATCTACGCCGTACCCAGCGAGGGCGGCTTCCGTACCCCGCGCGCCCCGCTGGGGGAGTCGGCGAAGGAGGAGCGGATGCGCCGCCTCTCCCAGGAACTCCTGATCTCGGCCGAGGCCTCCGCCAACCTGGTCGTCCTGCGCACCCCGCCCGGCGCGGCCCAGTTCCTCGCGTCCTCGATCGACCAGGCCGAGCTGCACGACATCCTCGGGACCATCGCCGGCGACGACACGGTGCTGCTCATCAGCAGGGAGCCGACCGGCGGCCAGGCCCTCGCTGACCACCTGCTGCGGCTCGCCCAGAACGGCCACTGACCGCACGGCCTCTGGCCGGCCGCTGACCAGCGTGCGGGGCCCGGTCCGGCGACGGACAATGGCCGTGTGATCTTCCGCGGCGAGCGGTCAGGCGGGCGGGCAATCCCCTGGCGGCCGTCGAACGTACACAGGGGTGTGTCGGGATTCAGGTGCCCTGTCGGCCGTCTCCCGGACGAGGCTCTGCTGTCCGGGTTGGCCACCGGAGACCCGGAGCTGGCCGAGGTCTTCGTACGGAGATTTCAGCACCGGGTCTTCGGGGTCGCGATGGCCGTCACCCGGGACCAGCAACTCGCCGAGGACGTCGCCCAGCAGACGTTCGAGCGCGCGTGGCGGCATGCCCAGATCTACGACTCGCGCCGCGGCTCGGTCGGGACCTGGCTCACCACCATCGCCCACAACCTCGCCGTCGACGCCGTCCGCGCCCGGCGGACCGAACCGATGGCGCCCGAAAACCTCGATCCGCTCCTCGACGCCGTCACCGAGACCCCCGAGCGGTGGGCGCTGGCCGACGAGGCCTCCAGCCAGCTCCGGGCCGCGCTGGCCCGGCTGCCGCGGGAACAGGCCAGGGCCCTGATGATGGCCGGCATCTACGGCATGACGGCCCAGCAGGTCGCCGAGACGGAGCGGATCCCGCTGGGCACGGCCAAGACGCGGATCAGAGCGGCGATGGCGAAACTCCGCGCCGCGCTCGTGTGCCCGAAGGGAGGCGACCATGTCCGGTGACGCGCACTGCGCGAAGCTGCACGAGGTCGGCGCCGAACTGGCGCTGGGCGTCCTGCCCGGCCGCGAGCGGGCGGAGGCGGTCGCCCACCTGGACGGGTGCGCGGACTGCCGGGAGTACGTGCGCCGGCTCACCGGGATCGGCGACCGGTTGGTCGGCCTGCTGCCGGAGAGCGATCCGCCGCCCGGTTTCGAGACCCGGGTGGCGCGCAGCCTGGCCGAGCAGGCGGCAGGGGCCGAGGGAGCCCGGCGGCCCGCCTACACCGCCCGGGTCCGGCGTGGTCGCGTCCGGCGCCTCAGGCTGCGGCTCGCCGCGGTCGCCGCCACCGCCGCGGTCGCGATCGGCTTCGCCGGCTGGGCGATCGGCAGCGCCGTCGAGGGCGCGGTCACCGCCTCGGCGCCCGCGGTCGAGTCCGAGCCCGTGCTGGCCGGGGACATGATCCCGGCCGGCGGCGGAGAGCCCGTCGGCGAGATCTACGCCCACCCCGGCACCCCCGCCTGGATGTTCGTCTCCGTGGCCCTCCCCGGCACCCCCTACAAGGACAGGGTCACCTGCCTCCTGGCACGCGGCGACGGCACGACCACACGGATCGGCGACTTCCCCCTGCGGGGCGGACGCGGCAACTGGGGCGTGGCGGTCCCCGTGGACCTCACCAGGTACTCCGCCGCCCGCCTCACCTCCGCCGACGGCACCGTCCTCGCCACCGCCCAGCTGCAGAAGGGCAAGGTGGTGACCCCGAAGGGGTCATGACGGCGCGGCTCCCGAGCCGAGCCGGTGCAGCAGGGCGTACGGCCCCTGGCGCCCGAGGAGGTCCGCGGGCGCGCCGTCCTCGACGACCCGGCCGTGGTCGAGCACCACGATCCGGGTGGCGTCGCGGACGGCCGGCAGCTGGTGCGAGACGACCACGGTGGTCCGCCCGGCCATGAGCCGGCGCAGCGGCTCCATGATCCGCCGCGCCGAGCGGACGTCCAGCCCGGCGGTGGGCTCGTCGAGCAGGAGCACCGGGGCGTCCCGGATCATCGCGCGGGCGATCGCCAGCCGACGGCACTGGCCGCCGGAGAGCGTCCGGCCGCGTTGTCCGACGAGCGTGTCGTAGCCGTCCGGGAGCCGCTCGACGAACTCGTGGGCGTCCGCGGCCCGCGCCGCCGCGACGATCTCCGCCTCCGTCGCCGACGGCCGGCCGTAGGCGATGTTCTCGCGCACGGTGCCGTGGAAGACGAGGGTCTCCTGCAGCACCACCGCGACGTTCTCCCGGACGTCGGTCAGGCTGAGCTCGCGCAGGTCGGTCCCGTCCAGGCGGACCGCCCCCCGGTCGGGGTCGTAGAAGCGCAACTGCAGCTTCGCGAGCGTGGACTTGCCCGAGCCGCTCGCCCCGAGCAGTGCCAGCGTCTCCCCGGGAGCCGCCCGGAGCGACACGTCGGACAGCGCCCAGGCCGCGGTACCGGGATAGCGGAACCAGACCCCGTCGAACTCCACCGTGCCCCGTGCCCGGTGGAGCCGGCGCGCGCCGGCTCGCTCGGTCACCTGGGGCCGCTCGTCGAGCAGTTCGATGATCCGTTCCGCGGCGGCGGAGGCCGTGTAGAAGGTGGTGCCGAGCCCGGACAGCCCGTGGACCGGGGTGTACAGCTTGCCGATCAGCGCGAGGAAGACCAGCAGTCCGCCGAGCGTGAGCTGGCCCTGGGCCAGCTTCCAGGTGCCGAGGGCCAGCACCGCGAGGCCGCCGGTCACCTCCACGAACTCGACCGCGGGCGCGTACACGGCACGGATCCGCGCCGAGGCCATCGCCGCCCGGAACCGGCCGGTGTTCTCCCGGTCGAACCGGCGTGCCTCCCACGCCTGCCGGTTGTACGCCTGCACCAGTACGACGTTGCCCAGCGACTCCTCGGCGATCGCGCCGAGCGCCCCGCCGCGCCGCCTGCGCTCCCGTGAGGCCTCCCTGACCAGCCGCGAGAAGTACCGGGCCGCGCCCCAGAACAGCGGCACGACGACGAGGGCGAGCAGGGTCAGGTCCCAGCGCAGGTAGAACAGCAGGCCGAGGTAGACGCCCAGGCTGATCACGTAGTACAGGGCGTCCGCGACACCCGAGAGCAGGAACGTCTCCACCGCGTCGACGTCGCCCGTCACCCGCGACAGCACGTCGCCGAGCCGCCGGCGCTCGAAGAAGCCGAGCGAGAGTCCCTGGACATGCCGGAAGACGTCGGCGCGCAGGGCGAGCAGGAAGCGTTCGCCGACCCAGGTGGAGGTCACGTCGTCGGCGTAGCCGAGGATGCCGGAGCAGAGAACGAGACCGAGGTAGGCGGGGGCGATCCACAGGAAGGGCCGCAACTCCCGGCCGACGAGCACGTCGTCGACGACGAACTTGAAGAGCCAGAGCTCGGCGGCGTCGACGGCCGGGCCGGTCAGGCTCAGCACGACGAGCGGCACGAGCCAGCGGCGGCCGCCTCGCGTGTACGGCCAGAACCGCCGGAAGACCTCGCGCGGGGGGACCGGGGGAGCGGCCGTGACCAGTTGCGCCATGAGAGGGGTCCTCGGAGAACACCGGCGGGGCGGACCGGCTGACCCGGAACCGGTCCGCCCCGCCCTCGGTGTGGTCAGTAGCGGTCGTGGTCGTGCCGGTCGTGGTCGTGGTCGTGACCGCGCCGGTCGTGCCGGTCGTGGTCGTGACCGTGGTCGTGCCGGTCACCGCGCCGGTCGTCGTGATCGTGGTCGCGGCGGTTCCTGAACGACATCAGGTTGCTGAAGACTGCCATGGAGTTCCTCCCGAAACTTGCGTCACAGGGGGTACGGCCGAGAAAGGGATCGGGATGGCCCTTTACGGGATAAATCCCGAGAAATTTTCGGCGCCGGGCCGGTGGGGGCTGGTCGCGCGGTTCCTCCCCCTGCCTCCGGGTGGGTGCGGCGGCACCCTGCGAGCGCCGGTACGTGCCCCCACCCGCCGGCCTCAGCCCAGACGTGCGGCCAGCCCCCCGGTGCACCGCACCTCGTCCCCCGCCGTGATCAACAGGCCCTCCACGTCCGGCAGCGACTCCAGCCAGGCCAACCCGGCCCGCGACCCCATCGCGAACGCCGCCGTCGCCCAGCAGTCCACCCACGTCAGCCGCGGCCCCACCACCGTCACCGCCACCAGGTCCGTCACCGCCGACTTCCCGGTCCGCGGATCGACGATGTGGGCGCCCCGCTCCGCCGTGCCGGACGTGGCGACCGCCAGTTCCGCCACCCCCGCCGCCGAGATCACCGCCGCCAGCCCGCCCGGCCGCAACGGGTCGGCGATCCCCACCCGCCACGCCCGCGTCGGATCGGGCGCGCCGAACATCTGGACGTCGCCGCCGCCGTTCACGCTCACGCCCCGCACTCCGGGCACCCGCGCCAGCGTCCGCGCCGCCCGCTCCGCCGACCAGCCCTTCACGATCCCGGTGGGATCGAGCCGCCCCCGGTAGCGCGTGCTGAACCAGCCCTCGCTCACCCGCTCCGCCTCGGCGGCCAGTTCCAGCACCTCGGCCACCTCGGGGTCGCAGTCGCCGACGCCGATCTCCTCCCGTGCGAGAAGGGAGACCTGGCTGTCCTCGCGGTACGTGCTGAACACCTCGTCGACCCGGTGCAGCCCGGCGACCGCCTCGTCGAGGGCCGCCCGTACGGCATCCGGATCCCCGCCGCGGACGTCGAAGGAGAAGACGGTCCCCATGACCTCCTCCGCATGACGCACCGCGGCGGGAGCCTCCGCGGACTCGGCCACGGCCTCAGCCACCGGCCTGGTCCAGCGCCGACTGCAGGGACTGCTTGTAGCCGGTGCTGGTGTAGGTGGCCCCGGAGACGGAGTCGATGTTCGCGCTCTGTGCCGCCACCGCCTCCTGGTTGAGCTTCGGGACGGAGAGCGCCGTCTTCTGGTCGCTGGTGCCGCCCTTGGGCGCCTGTACCGCCTCCGCCTTGGTGATCTTCCCGCCGGAGACGGTGATCCGGACCTGGACCGGCCCGTACTGGGTCTGCGCGACCTGCCCGGTCACCGTCTTGGCCTGCGCCTGCGCGGACCCGGAGGAGGACGAGGAGCCCGCAGAGGAGCCCGCAGAGCTCGACGCGCCGGCCGCCTTCACCTTGTCCAGCGCCGACTGCAGGGACTGCTTGTAGCCGGTGCTCGTGTACGTCGCCCCGGAGACGGAGTCGATGTTCGCGCTCTGTGCCGCCACCGTCTCCTTGTTCAGCTGCGGCACCGACAGCGCGGTCTTCTGGTCGCTGGTGCCGCCCTTGGGTGCCTGGATCGCCTGGGCCTGGGTGATCTTCCCGCCCGCGACGGTCAGCCGGACCTGGACGACCCCGTACTGCGTCTGGGTCGCGTTCCCGTCCACCGTCGTGGTGCCTGCGGCTCCGGTGCCGCCCTGCGGCGACTCCTGCCCGGCCGCCGCGGCCGACGGGGCCGCGCCCGCCGCCGACGCGGACGCGGGGTCCGACGACGGCTTCAGCGACAGCAGCAGCACGACACCGGACACGGTCGCCGCGGTGGCCAGCACCACACGCCTGATGGGGTGACTCTTCCTCATCGCTTACGAACTCCCGATTCCCTGGATTCCCGTGTGGTCCCGTCGCTCACATCTCGAACGACTCGTGATGGATGCGGCGGGCGGGAACCCCCGCGCCGCGCAGTGCTTCGTACACGCCCTGCGCGAACCCGGGCGGGCCGCACATGAAGACGTCGTGGTCGACGATGTCCGGGATCTTCCGCTGAAGGTTCTCCGCGGAGATGTCCGGACGCTCGCCCTCCGGGCTGTTGACCGCGTACATCAGCCGGGCCCCGCGCTCCTTGGCGATCTTGGCCAGCTCGTCCCACAGGGCGAGGTCCTGCGTGGTGTTGGCCCGGTAGAGCAGGGTCAGGTCGCCCGCGGCGCCGGGCAGCGTCTCGAACAGCGCCCGCATGGGCGTGATCCCGACGCCGCCCGCCACCAGCAGGACCTTGCCGCGGCTGCGCCGGGACGCGGTCATCGCCCCGTACGGCCCTTCGGCCCACACCTTGGTCCCGGGCCGTAGTTCCCGCAGCCGCGCGCTGTGGTCGCCGATCGCCTTGACGGTGATCCGCAGCATGTCGGGGCGCGGGGCCGCCGACAGGGAGTACGGGTGCGAGCTGAACCGCATCCCGGGGGCCATGAACCGCCAGCGGAAGAACTGGCCGGCCTCCGCGCCCATCCGGTGCAGCTTGCGCCCGCCGATCAGCACGGACACGATGCCCGGCGTCTCCTCGATGACCGCCTCGACCCGCATCCGGTGCCGCAGGTTGAGCCGGATCGGGGTGAGGATCCGGTACCAGACCACCAGCGCGGTCACGGCCCCGTACAGCCCGTACCAGAAGGTCTTGGCCGTCGGTGTGAGGGCGAAGTCGTTGCCGGTGGTGATCTGGTGCCAGAACGTCAGGAACACCGCCGCGTACGTCAGCAGGTGCACGTGGTACCACGTGTCGTACGGCATCCGGCGCCGCACCGGCCCGATCGAGGTCAGGCCGATGACGACGAACAGTCCGGTCCCGATGGCCGCCTTGCCCATGTCGGGCAGCTGGTTCACGGAGTCGATGGTCTGCTGGACGATGTCGTTGAGCGTCTTGCCGGCCTGCAGCGCGTAGCCCCACATGATGAGGAAGACGTGCGCGAAGACCAGGCAGAGCGTGTAGCGGCCGCTCATCGCGTGCCAGCGGGCGACGCGGTCGGAGCCGACCCGCCGCTCCAGCGCGGGCACCCGGGCCATCTGGAGGACCACGAGGGCCATCAGATAGCCGGCCAGCAGGCCGGTGATCCGGCCCGCGTTGAGGATCTTGCCGTTCTGGTCGGCGATGGACGGGGTGTTCTGCCACCACAGCCAGAGCACGGCCGCCGCGCCCGCCCATACGGCGAGCAGCAGCGGTACGGCCGGGGAGCGGCGCGGGCGGATGCGGCGCATCGTCTGGCGGCGGGCGGCACGTCCGCCTGCGAGCGTGGTGGTCACGGTTCCTCCGTAGGGACTTGACCCTTGGCCCACAGGTACGTGTCGCATTGCCTGAGCGTTCAGAGTCCCGCGGAGTCCAGTGCGGACTGGAGCGACTGCTGGTAACCCTGGCTGGTGTAGGTGGCCCCGGAGACGGTGTCGATGCTCGCGCTCTGTGCCGCCAGCGCCTCGGTGCGCAACTGCGGCAGGGCGTACTGGTTGATCTCCTGGTCCCTGGAGTTGTCCGTCGGGTACTGGACCGCCGTGACGTCGGTGATCTTGCCGTTCTTGATGGTCACCTTCACCTGGACCGGGCCCCAGCGGGTCTGGACGGTGTCCCCGGTGACGGTCCTGGTGCCGGTGCTGCGGCTCCCGGACTTGCCGGAGCCGCCGGTCGCGCCCGGGGAGGCGCTCGCCGACGCCGACGGGGCGGGGGCCGCGGAGTCCGTGACCACGGTGGGGGCGGTGTGCGGCTTCAGCGCCAGCAGCATCACCATTCCGGAGACGGTGACGGCACTCGCGAGCACGATGCGCCGCAGCGGCCGGTTCTTGTTCAGTGCGTGCACGACGGGGGCCTCACAGCTCTCACAGTTCGAATGACTCGTGGTGGATGCGACGGTCGGGCACCCCGGCCGCGCGCAGCGCCCCGTACAGCTCCTGGGCGAAGCCGTGCGGACCGCAGATGTACACGTCGTAGCCGGCGAGGCCCGGGAAGGTCGCCCGCAGCGACTCCGCCGTGAGGGCGGGGCGCTCGCCCCGCGGGCCGTTGAGGGCGTACAGCACCTGCGCGCCGCGCCAGCGCGCGATCGCCTCCAGCTCGCCGCCGAGCGCCAGGTCCGCGGCCGTGCGCGCCCGGTAGAGCAGGGTGACGTCGCCGGGCAGCGTCTCGAAGAGTGCCCGCAGGGGGGTGACGCCGACGCCCGCCGCGATCAGCAGGGTCCGGTGGCTGGTGGCCCGGTCCGCGGTGAGGCCGCCGTACGGGCCCTCCGCCCACACCCGGGTGCCGGAGCGCAGCAGCGACACGGCCGCGCTGTGGTCGCCGAGCGACTTGACCGTGATCCGCAGCAGGTCGCCGCGCGGCGGTGCCGAGAGCGAGTACGGGGTCGACGTCCAGCCCATGCCGTCGCCGCCGAAGAACCGCCACCGGAAGAACTGGCCGGCCTGTGCGCCCAGTTCCCCGATCCGCCGGCCCTGGACGACAACCGAGTACACGCCCGGCGCCTCCTGCTGCACGGAGTGCACCCGCAGCCGGTGGCGGAGGTTGAGCCGCACCGGCGCCAGGATCCGGAACCACAGCACCAGGGCGGCGACCCCGAGGTACAGCGCGTACCAGAAGGCGGTGGCGACCGGCTTGCCGTTGAGGTCGTTGCCCAGCGTCAGCTGGTGGAAGAAGGCGAGGAAGACGGCCGCGTAGGTGAGCAGATGGACGTAGTACCAGAACTCGTAGCTGGTCCGGCGGCGCGCGGCCCGCACCGACGTGATGCCGACGGCGAACAGGATCACCGTGCCGGCGGTCGCCTTGAGCATGTCGGGATAGTCCAGGACGACGTTCAGCGTCTCGCGGACGACCGAGGCGTGGTCCTGGGCCGCGTACCCGGTCAGGATCAGCACGACGTGCGCGACCAGCAGGCAGACCGTGTACCGGCCGGCCATCGCGTGCCAGCGGGCCACCCGGTCCGAGCCGACCCGCACCTCCAGCAGCGGCACCCGGGCCATCAGGCCGACGAGCACCGCGCAGGAGTAGCCGCACAGCAGGCCGGCGATCCGCCCGGCCCCGGTCAGCCAGCCCGCCGCGCCCACGACGGAGCCGGTGTCCGACCACCACAGCAGGAGCACGGCCCCGGCGCCGGCCCACAGCGCGGCGAGCACCACGGCGGCGGGGGAGCGGCGCGTGCCCACGGGCACGGCGGGTGCCCTGCGCCGTTCGTCCACGGTCGTCATGAGTCGGGTCCTTTCTCCGGCCAGGTCGCCACTGTGCAACCCGAACCTCTGAGCACCTTCTGAACCGGGACCCTCCGCGCGTGCTCAGAGGAAACTCACAGCGAGGACGGCCACACGCCGCCGTCGGGAGGATGGATGCTGGTACACGCGATGAACACGACCCGCTCCGGCCGCCCCGCCCTCACCCGCCCCGACGGCACCCAGCTCCGCGTCCTCGTCGTCGACGACGACCCCGACCTCGCGGAGGTCCTCACCGGTGCCCTGCGCTACGAGGGCTGGGAGGTCCGCGCGGCCGGCGACGGCGCGAGCGCGCTGGCGGTGGCCCGGGAGCTGCTGCCGGACGCGGTGATCCTCGACGTGATGCTCCCGGACACCGACGGCTTCGCCGTGCTCCGCTCGCTGCACCAGGTCCAGCCGGACGTCTGTGTGCTCTTCCTCACCGCCCGGGACGCCGTCGAGGACCGGATCGCCGGCATCACCGCGGGCGGCGACGACTACGTCACCAAGCCCTTCAGCCTGGAGGAGGTGGTCGCCCGGCTGCGCGGCCTGCTGCGCCGCGCCGGCATGGCCCGCCAGCAGGAGGACGGCCCCCGCCTCGTCGTGGGCGACCTCACCATGGACGAGGAGGCCCGCGAGGTCACCCGGGCGGGCGAGCTGATCGAACTCTCCCCGACCGAGTTCGAACTCCTGCGCTTCCTCATGCGCAACCCGCGCCGTGTCCTCAGCAAGACACAGATCCTCGACCGGGTGTGGTCGTACGACTTCGGAGGCCGCGCCCACGTCGTCGAGCTGTACATCTCCTACCTGCGCAAGAAGGTGGACGCGGGCCGCGAACCCATGATCCACACGGTCCGCGGCGCGGGCTACGTCCTCAAGCCGGTGACCAGGTGACCACGTGAATCTGCCACGACGGCTACACCTGCCCCGTCTCCGCACCCTCCGCGCCCGCCTCACCGCGGGCCTGGTCGTGCTGCTCGCGGTGAGCTGCGCGGCCGTCGGCGTCGCGGCCGTGGTGGAACTGGACGGCTTCCTCACCGGCCGCCTGGACCAGCAGCTCCAGCAGACCGGCCCGAGCTTCCCGCAGTCCCTCGAACACGGCACGTACAAGCCGAGCGACCAAGACGGCGACGAACACGGCGACACCCGCCGCCAGGCCGCCGGCACCTTCGGCGTCCGCCTGCTGGAGGGCCGGGTCACCAACGCGGCCCTGGTCCCCTCCGGAGACGACCCGGACCTGACCGTCGCCGTCACGGCCCGGGACCGCGTGGCCCTCGCGGAACTGCCGGTGGACGGCCGCGGCCACACGGTCCGCCTCGACTCGATCGGCGCCTACCGGCTGCTGGCCTGGCCGGGCCGCGACGGCGACGTCCTGGTCACCGGCCTGCCGCTGGAACCGGTCCGTGCCACCGTGCACCGCCTGGAACTGGTCTCTGCCGCCGTCTTCGGCCTCGCCCTCACCGCGGCCGGGGTGGCCGGCGCCCTGTGGGTCCGCTGGTCCCTGCGCCCCCTGAGCCGGGTCGCGGCGACGGCCACCCGGGTCAGCGAGCTCCCGCTCGCCAGCGGCGAGGTGGCCCTGCCCTCCCGAGCCCCCGAGTCCGACCCCCGCAGCGAGGTCGGCCGGATGGCCGCCGCCTTCAACCGCATGCTGGGCCGCGTCGAGGACGCGCTCACCAAGCGCCACGCCAGCGAGGAACGCCTGCGCACCTTCGCGGCCGACGCCAGCCACGAGCTGCGCACCCCGGTCGCCTCGGTCCGCGGCCACGCGGAACTGGCGCTGCTGCACCCGGGTCCGGTACCCCCCGAGGTCACCCGGGCCCTGGAGCGCATCGCCGCCGAGTCCTCCCGGATGGGCGCGATGGTCGACGACCTCCTCCTCCTGGCCCGCCTGGACGCGGGTCGTCCCCTGGAGAACGACCCGGTCGACCTCACCCACCTGGTCCTGGACGCGGTCACGGACGCGCGAGCCGCGGGCCCCGACCACCACTGGACCCTGGACCTGCCCGAGGAACCGGTGACGGTGACCGGCGACACCCACCGCCTCCAGCAGGTCCTGGCCAACCTGCTGGCCAACGCCCGCCTGCACACCCCTGACGGCACGAAGGTCACGGTGACCCTGGAGACGGACGGCACGGAGGCGGTCCTCCAGGTCCACGACGACGGCCCCGGCGTCCCGAGGGACATCCAGCCGGGCGTCTTCGAACGATTCACCAGGGCAGAACACCGCCGCCGCCCGGACGCCTCCGGCGGCGGTGCGGGCCTGGGCCTGTCGATCGTGGCGGCGGTGGTGGAGGCGCATGGCGGGACGGTGACCTTGGAGAGCCACCCGGGTGCGACAACGTTCACCGTGCGGCTCCGGCCAGGGACACCCGCCTAGGAGCGCCTGCGGCGCAACGCGACCTCAATACCGGGTGAGAGCCGTATCCCCGCCCGTCGTCCCGATGGCGATGTGCGGCAACTTCTTCGGATCCGCCCACTGCAGAATCCTCCGCATCGCGTCCTCCGGCACCGACACGCACCCCGCCGTGGCCCCCGCGCCGTTGACATGCAGAAAGATCCCGGCCCCCCGTCCCCGCACCGGCTGCGCGTAGTTGAACCCGATCACCAGCGCGTACCCGTACTGCGTCGTGTACGACGACAGCTTCTCCGACTCCGCGGCCCGGCAGTCGGAGGGCAACGGCTCGACCCAGCGGTTGTAGGAGGCCGAGTCGTTGTCCTGGCACCACCACGAGTCGGCCGTCACCGGCCGGTACTCGACCGCGGTCCCGGCCGGCGCCGCCTGCAGCCCGAACCCGAACGGAAGGTCGTACAGTCCCGTCGGCGTCGTGTTCGTACCCTGCTGCCGCTTGGCCCCCTCCACCAGCCCCTTCGCCCCGAACCGCGCGGCGGCCGACCCCACCTGCGTCCACTGCCCGTCCCGGCGCTCCCACCAGGTGAGAGTCCCCGAGGTGGAGCTCGGCGCGGACGCCTCCGCGGTGATCAGCTGGCTGCCGCCGCCCGTGTCGGCCAGCTGAGCGGGCAGCGGCTGCGGGTCCGTGGCTCCCGGCGCCGCACCGAGCAGCAGGAGGGACGCGGACACAAGAGTGATGACAACGCCTCGACGCATGGCTCAGACGCTAGACGGAGGCAGCGGCAACGGCAGCCCGGGTAGGCCGTCCAGGCTCACCGCGATGTGGTCCTTCTTCTCGAAGTACGCGCTCAGCGTGGCGTCGTCCTCGCGCGCGAAGCGCTTCCCGTGCAGGTCACGGTCCGTCTCGTAGGCCATGTAGGGGACCGCGTAACCACAGCTGTCGCGAATGAGTTCGGCGTGGACGACGACGACCGCGCGCAGGCCGTGCAGGGACGGGTCGATGTCCGGGAAACGGGTGAGGAGTTCCGCGAAGCGCGGGTCGTCGCGGAAGACCGCCTCGCCGTGCCCGTGCACCCGCACGATGTTCGGGGGGCCCTGGAAGGCGCACCACATCAGGGTGATGCGGCCGTTCTCCCGCAGATGGGCGATGGTCTCGGCGTTCGAGCCGGCGAAGTCCAGGTAGGCGAGGGTGAGTTCGTCGAGTACGGCGAAGGAGCCCCGGAGGCCCTTGGGGGACAGGTTGACCGTGCCGTCGCTCGCGAGCGGGGCGGTGGCGGTGAAGAACAGGGGCTGCTCCTCGATGAACGTGCGGAGCCTGCCGTCGATGCGTTCGTAGGTCTTTCCCATGAGGCCCCACTGTGGCCGCCCCGGCCGGCGCTGTACACGGGGCGGCCACAGCTGCCTGTCACGTCACTTGGTGAGCGTGCAGGCGGCCAGGGAGTCGAGACCGGTCGGCTTGGCCGTGGTCCGGCCGATCGCGATGGCGATCCGGTCGATGGTCGACTTCCGCTTGTCCGCCAGGGGGCCGAGGATCGCGTTCTGGACGAAGTTCGGGCCGCCCTGGCCGACCGTGGTCCGGAGCCGGTTGTCGGCCTCGGAGATCTGAGTCTGGAGCAGGGTGAGGTTGCGGTCCACCTCGGCCTGCGCGGAGGCGGGGATCGCCGGGAGCCGGGAGGCGACGTCCGGGCAGGTGATCGAGCCGACGGCACCGGTGTTCGTGTTCGTGCCGCCGGTGCCCGTGGACTGCTGCTGGGCCGCCGCCTTGCTCGGCGTGGCCGAGGCGGCGCCCGTCGCCGTGCCGCTGCCGGTGTTCGTGCCCGTCCCGGTCGCGTTGAGGGTGCACGGCGCCAGGGAGTCCAGGCCGGTCGGCTTGGCGGCCGTACGGCCGATCGCGGTAGCGATCCGGTTGACGGTCGCCACCCGCTTGTCCTTGAGGGGGCCGAGGATCGCGTTGTTCACGAAGTTCGGTCCGCCCTGGCCCACCGTGTCGGCCAGCCGCTTGTCGGCCTCCTGGATCTGCGTCTGGAGGAGCGTGAGGTTTCTGTCGACCTCGGCCTTCGCGGAGGCGGGGATCGCCGGGAGCCGGGAGGCGACGTCCGGGCAGGTGATGGTGCCGGGGGAGGCGGCGAGGGTGCGCGCGTTGCCGGTGCCACTGGTCTTGTCGGGCGTACCGGCGAGGGCCGTACCGGCGATGACCGCGCCGGAGAGTGCCACGGCGGCGGCACCGCCGATGAACGCGACACGACGCTTGTTGTGCTTCGGAAGAGCCCTGGACATGCGGATGCCTCACTTGGGTCAGGGGTGGGTTTACCAACGCGGCGCCGGCGTTCAGGGATGGGTACGGGTAAGCGGTTTCGTTTGTTCAACCCTTTTTCCTATCGGTCGGCCGAACCCCGGCAGATTGACGAATCATGCAGAGCTCTGCATAATCATGCATAGCGAGCGGGTGTACGTGAGGAGGGACCCATGACCGAGCGCGTCGTACTCGCCTACTCCGGCGGTCTCGACACCTCCGTCGCCATCGGCTGGATCGCCGAGGAGACGGGCGCCGAGGTCATCGCCGTCGCGGTGGACGTCGGCCAGGGCGGCGAGGACCTGGACGTCATCCGCAAACGCGCCCTCGCGTGCGGTGCGGTCGAGGCCGAGGTGGCCGACGCCAAGGACGAGTTCGCCGAGGAGTACTGCCTCCCCGCGATCATGGCGAACGCCCTCTACATGGACCGCTACCCACTGGTCTCCGCCCTCTCCCGCCCGGCGATCGTCAAGCACCTGGTCGCCGCCGCCCGCAAGCACGGCGCCGGCACGGTCGCCCACGGCTGCACCGGCAAGGGCAACGACCAGGTCCGCTTCGAGGCCGGCATCGGCGCCCTCGCCCCCGACCTGACCTGCATCGCCCCGGTCCGCGACTACGCGATGACCCGGGACCGGGCGATCGCCTTCTGCGAGGCGAAGAAGCTCCCGATCGCGACCACCAAGAAGTCCCCGTACTCCATCGACCAGAACGTCTTCGGCCGCGCCGTCGAGACCGGCTTCCTGGAAGACATCTGGAACGGCCCGATCGAGGACATCTACGAGTACACCCAAAACCCGGCCGTCCCGCGCGAACCCGACGAGGTGGTCATCACCTTCGAGGCGGGCGCCCCGGTGGCGATCGACGGCAGGCCGGTCACCGTCCTCCAGGCGGTCCAGGAACTGAACGAGCGCGCGGGCGCCCAGGGCGTCGGCCGCATCGACATGGTCGAGGACCGACTCGTCGGCATCAAGTCCCGCGAGGTGTACGAGGCCCCGGGCGCGATCACGCTCATCACGGCCCACCAGGAGCTGGAGAACGTCACCGTGGAGCGCGAACTCGCCCGCTACAAGCGGCAGGTGGAGCAGCGCTGGGGCGAACTCGTCTACGACGGCCTGTGGTTCTCCCCGCTCAAGCGCGCTCTGGACGGTTTCGTCCACGAGGCGAACCGGCACGTCACCGGGGACATCCGCATGACGCTCCACGGCGGCCGCGCGGTCGTCACCGGCCGCCGCTCCGACTCCTCCCTCTACGACTTCAACCTCGCCACCTACGACACCGGCGACACCTTCGACCAGGCCGCGGCCAAGGGCTTCATCGACATCTACAGCCTGTCGTCGAAGATCGCCGCGCAGCGCCATCTGCGGGCACAGCCCGACGTAGACCAGGCATAGATCTGCAAGGATCTGCGCTACCCGTCAACCCTCTCTAGGAGCAACGCAAGTGAGCAGCAACAGCGGTGACGTACGGCTCTGGGGCGGCCGTTTCGCGGACGGTCCCGCCGAGGCCCTGGCGAAGCTGTCCGCGTCCGTCCACTTCGACTGGCGGCTCGCGCCCTACGACATCGCCGGTTCGCGTGCCCACGCGCGCGTGCTGCACAAGGCGGGCCTGCTCACCGAGGACGAACTCCAGCGCATGATCGTCGGCCTCGACCGGCTCGAAGCCGACGTCGCCGACGGCTCCTTCGTCGGCACGATCGCCGACGAGGACGTCCACACCGCCCTGGAGCGCGGCCTCCTGGAGCGCCTCGGCCCCGACCTCGGCGGCAAGCTGCGGGCCGGCCGCTCCCGCAACGACCAGGTGGCGACCCTCTTCCGGATGTACCTGCGGGACCACGCCCGCATCATCGGCGGCCTGATCGCCGACCTCCAGGACGCCCTGATCGGCCTTGCCGAGGCCCACCCGGACCTGGCGATGCCCGGCCGCACCCACCTGCAGCACGCCCAGCCGGTCCTCTTCGCCCACCACGTCCTGGCCCACGTCCAGTCCCTGACCCGGGACGCCGAGCGGCTGCGGCAGTGGGACGAGCGCACGGCCGTCTCGCCGTACGGCTCCGGCGCCCTCGCGGGCTCCTCCCTCGGCCTGGACCCGGAGGCGGTGGCGAAGGATCTCGGCTTCGAGCACGGCAGCTCCGCGAACTCCATCGACGGCACCGCCTCCCGCGACTTCGTCGCCGAGTTCGCCTTCATCACCGCGATGATCGGCGTGAACCTCTCCCGGATCGCGGAGGAGGTCATCATCTGGAACACGAAGGAGTTCTCCTTCGTGACCCTGCACGACGCGTTCTCCACGGGGTCGTCGATCATGCCCCAGAAGAAGAACCCCGACATCGCGGAGCTGGCCCGCGGCAAGTCCGGCCGCCTGATCGGCAACCTGACCGGTCTGATGGCCACCCTCAAGGCCCTCCCGCTCGCCTACAACCGCGACCTCCAGGAGGACAAGGAGCCGGTCTTCGACTCCTGCGACCAGCTGGAGGTCCTGCTCCCCGCCTTCACCGGCATGATGGCCACCCTCACCGTCCACCGCGAGCGCATGACGGAACTGGCCCCGGCCGGCTTCTCCCTCGCCACCGACATCGCCGAGTGGCTGGTCAGGCAGGGCGTCCCGTTCCGTGTCGCCCACGAGGTGGCCGGCGAGTGCGTCAAGGCGGCGGAGGCCGAGAACAAGGAACTCGACGAGCTGACGGACGACCAGTTCGCCAAGATCTCCGCCCACCTGACCCCGGAGGTGCGCACGGTCCTCAACGTCCCCGGCGCCCTCGCCTCCCGCAACGGGCGCGGTGGCACGGCCCCGAGCGCGGTCGCGGTACAACTGACCGAGGTCAAGGCGGACGTGGCCCGGCAGCACGAGTGGGCCGACGCGAAGAAGTAGAACTTCCCCGCGCCCCGCAAGGGGCGCGGGGAACTGCGCGAGCGACCCCCGCTCACCCGCACTCGCGGACGCACCACACCCCCCCCGAGCTGAACGGCGAACCACAGGGCATCGCGGGTTACGTTGGTCAATAGCCCGACGCAGCCGACCCCAACGGAGCCCGCGATGCCCTTCGCCCGCCTGGCGACCGCGACCACGCCGACCGCCCACATCGGTCTCGGCCTCGCCGCAGTCGGCCGCCCCGGCTACATCAACCTCGGCCGCGAAGCCGACCTCGGCGAGGACCGCAGCGTCGGCGCCCTCCGCACGCGCACGCACGAACTCCTGGACGCCGCCTACGCCCAGGGCGTCCGCTACTTCGACGTGGCCCGCTCCTACGGCCGCAGCGAGGAGTTCCTGGCCGACTGGCTGACCGCCCACCCGGACATCCAGGACGTCGTCGTAGGCAGCAAGTGGGGCTACACCTACACCGCCGGCTGGTCGGCGGACGCCGAGACGCACGAGGTCAAGGACCACAGCCCGCAGACGTACGACCGGCAGCGCGCCGAGACCGCCGAGCTCCTCGGCGACCGGCTCGACCTCTACCAGATCCACTCGGTGACGCCGGACAGCCCCGCCCTCACCGACAAGGAACTCCACGCCCGCCTCGCCGAAGCGGCGGCCGGCGGCCTCACCGTCGGCTTCTCCACCAGTGGCCCCGCCCAGGCCGACGCGATCCGCGCCGCCCTCGCCGTGACGGTCGACGGCGAACCCCTCTTCCGTACCGTCCAGTCGACGTACAACGCCCTGGAGACCTCGGCGGGCCCGGCCCTCGCCGAGGCACACGACGCCGGACTCACGGTGATCGTGAAGGAGGGCATGGCCAACGGCAGGCTGGCCGCCCCGCACGCCCCCGACGCCCTGCGGACCGTGGCCGAGGAGACCGGCCTGGGCTGCGACGCGGTCGCCCTCGCGGTCGTGCTCCGGCAGCCCTGGGCCGGGGTCGTCCTCTCCGGTGCCGCGACCGTCGCCCAGCTCGCCTCCAACCTCCACGCGGCCGTGGTCGACCTCGCCCCGGACCAGCTCAGCCGCCTCGCCACCCTGGCCGAGGAGCCGCGCGCCTACTGGGAGCACCGCGGCAGCCTGCCGTGGCACTGACACAGAACCGGGCGTAACGTCCCAGAAATGCACTTAACGCAACAAATCTGCACACAGGTCACCGCCCTTGATACGCGTACGCCGCGCGTGAGACAAGCATGTCTCACTTGGTTTACTCTTGTCTCATGGCCCTCGATCGCGACCACGTCCTGCGCAGCGCAGCCGCCCTGCTGACCCGGAAATCCACCGCGACCATGGACGAGGTCGCCAGGGCCGCCGGGATCAGCCGGGCCACCCTGCACCGGCACTTCGCCGGGCGCGACGCGCTCGTCCGCGCGCTGGAGGCGCTCGGCATCGCCGAGTGCGAGGCGGCCCTCGACGCGGCCCGCCTGGCCGAGGGGCCCGCTGCCGGCGCCGTACACCGCCTGGTCCGCGAGATCGAGCCGGCCGCCGGTCTGCTCGCCTTCCTCTACACCGAGAACCAGCTGTTCGAGGGCGACGGGCAGAACCAGGGCTGGACGCGGATCGACGACCGCATCGCGGCCCTCTTCAGACGTGGCCAGCAGACCGGCGAGTTCCGTATCGATCTCACGCCCGCCTGGCTCACCGAGGCGCTGTACGGCCTGCTGGCCTCCGCCGCCTGGGCGGTCTCCGAGGGCCGCGTCGCCCCCAAGGACTTCACCCACATGATCGTCGAGCTGTTGCTCGGCGGCGCACGACGAAGAGAGGAACCATGACCAGCACCGTGCGGCCGACGCGCCCGGCGGAGGCGGAGGAGAGGCGGCCTGGCCGCTGGGCCGCGCTCACGGTGCTGGTGCTCGCTGTGCTCCTCGTAGCCGTCGACGCGACCGTCCTCGGCCTGGCGACCCCCTACATCAGCGAGGACCTCAACCCCTCGGGCACCCAGGTGCTCTGGATCGGCGACGTCTACTCGTTCGTCATCGCCGGCCTGCTGGTCTCGATGGGCAGCCTCGGCGACCGCATCGGCCGCAAACGGATCCTGCTCGTCGGCGCGACGGCGTTCGGCGCGATATCCGTCCTGAACGCGTACGCGACCACCCCCGGAATGCTGATCGCGGCCCGTGCCCTGCTGGGCGTCGCGGGCGCGACCCTGATGCCGGCCACCCTCGCGCTGATCCGCAACCTCTTCCACGACCCGCGCGAGCGCAGCCTCGCCGTCGGCATCTGGGGCGCCGCGGCCTCCGCCGGCACGGCCGTCGGCCCGATCGTGGGCGGCTTCCTGCTCGAACACTTCTGGTGGGGCTCGGTCTTCCTGATCAACCTGCCGGTGATGGTGGTCCTGGTCCTCGTCGGCCTCCGGACGCTCCCGGAGTCGCGCAACCCCGCCCCGGGCCCCTGGGACCTGAGCAGCGTCGTCCTGTCACTGGTCGGCATGATCGCCGTCGTGTACGCGGTGAAGGAGGCCGCGACCCACGGCCTCACCGGCGTGACCGCGGCCGCCGCCCTCCTCGGTGTCGCGGCCCTGTACGGCTTCGTCCGCCGCCAGCTCACCATGCCCAGGCCCCTGCTGGACATGCGGCTGTTCCGCAACCGCGGCTTCAGCGGCGCGGTCCTGGCCGACCTGCTGACCGTGCTCGGCATGTCGGGGCTGGTGTTCTTCCTCTCCCAGTTCCTGCAACTGGTCCAGGGCAGGCACCCGTTCGAGGCGGGCCTCGCCGAGATCCCGGCCGCGGCCGGCGCGGTGGCGGCGGGCCTGGTGGCCGGCCGGGCGGCCCGCCGTTACTCGGTACGGGCGATGGTCTCCGGCGGCCTGACGGCCGTGGGCGTGGCCCTCGCGGTCCTGACCACCCTCTCGCGGCCCACCGGCTACCCGGTCCTCGGCGCCGCCCTCCTGGTGGTCGGCGTCGGCGCGGGCTTCTCCTTCACGGTCACGGCCGACGTCATCCTCTCCAGCGTCCCCAAGGACCAGGCCGGTGCCGCCTCGGCGGTCTCCGAGACGGCCTACGAACTGGGCGCGGCACTGGGCATCGCCCTGCTGGGCTCGATCGTGACGGGCGTGTACCGCGGCTTCACGGCCCCGCCGGGCACCCCGGCCGCCGCCCACGAATCACTCGGCGCGGCCCTGGAGGCCTCGAGGACCATGCCCGCACCCGCGGCGGCCGACATGCTGACAGCGGCCCGCGACTCCTTCACCCACGGCCTCCACCTGGCCTCGGGCGCAGGCGCCGCGGTCCTCCTGGCAACGGCGGCGGCAGCCTGGTTCCTGCTCCGGAACCAACGGTTGGAGAGCGCCCCGTAGGGGCGCTGGGGCCACCCCCGGCCGAAGGCTGGGGGAGGAACCGCGCGAGCAACCACGACGCACCCGCGCCCGCAGGACCGCCGAAGCACCCCGCATCACTTCTGGTAACCGAGCACCGTCATCATCCCGCTCTCCGAGTGGTACTGGTTGTGGCAGTGCAGCATCCACAACCCGGGGTTGTCGGCGTCGAAGTCGAGCACCAGCTTGCGGTGCGGCAGCACGATCGTCGTGTCCTTGCGCGCCCCCGCCGAGCTGATCCCGGTGACCGAGAACGTGTGCCCGTGCAGATGCATCGGGTGCCACATGTCGGTCGCGTTGACGAGCGTGAGCCGCACCCGCTCGCCGGCCCGCACCGCATGCCGCTGCCGCACGTCGTACTGCTTGTGGTCGAAGCCCCAGTCGTACCTCTGCATCGTGCCCGTGATCCGGATGAGCAGGTCACGGTCGGGGACGCGGTCGTCCATGGCGACGGACTCGGCCGGCAGCAGGCGGCGCGCCGGCACGATCTCGCGGTCCAGCTCGGCCGGCCTGACATCCGGCGCCGGAAGGTTTCTCCCCTTGTCGGTGCGGAGGATCGCGAGCGCTTTGCCCGGCTTGCCCTCGGCGAGCGCGACGAGCGGGAAGACGCCGTCCTTGACGGTGACGAGGACGTCGTACCGCTCGGCCATGCCGATCAGCAGCGCGTCGGTCCTCTTGTGCTGCACGGGGTAGCCGTCGGTGTGGGTCACGGTCATCTCGTGGCCGCCGAGCGCCACCCGGAACGCCGTCTCGGAGCCCGCGTTGATGATCCGGATCCGGACCCGGTCGCCGGGGCGGCAGCGGAAGACCGAGGGGTCGGTGCGCAGCCGCCCGTTGGCCAGGTAGTGCGGGTAGGCGACGTTGCCGCCCTCGCCGTGCAGCAGTTGGCTGTGGGAGTTGCGCAGCACCCGGTCGGGGCCGGTCGTCGTCTTCGACTTGCCCTTGGACGCGGACTTGGACGGCGACGGGGAGGCATGCGCCGAGCCGTGCGGGCTCGGGCTTCCGGGGCCGGGGCCCATGCCCATCCCCATGTGCATCGCCATGGACCCGCCCGGCTTGAGCTGGTCGAGCACGTGCTCGGGGTTGGAGCCGTCGATGTCGTCGACCCAGTCGTCCAGGACGACGACCCACTCCTGGTCGTAGGCGAGCGGCTCCTTCGGGTCGTCGACGATGAACGGCGCGTAGAGAGCCCGGTCGGGCTGCATGCCGACGTGCGAGTGGAGCAGGTACGTGCCCGGGTGGGCGGCGACGAAGCGGTAGATGAAGTCCGTGCCCGGCGCGATGGCCGGCTGGGTCAGGTCCGGGACGCCGTCCATGTCGCAGCGCAGGCGAACCCCGTGCGCGTGCAGCGAGGTCTTCTCGGCCAGCTGGTTGGAGAGGGTCAGGCTGAGGACGTCACCGGCGGTGACGCGCACCAGCGGCCCGGGGACCGACTCGTTGTACGCCCAGCTGTGGACCGTGCGCCCGCCCAGGTCCAGCATGCTCCTGGCCGCCGTGAACCTGATCATGCGGACGGGGCCGGACCCGCGTTTCCGCTCGGCCGCGAGCACCTCCGGGTCCGACGGGTTGACGAACCCCTTGGGCCCCTGCGGGACGAACGCCGAGGTGACGGCCGTGTGTTGCGGGCCGGAACGGGGTTCTGAGCCCGAGTCGGTACATGCCGCGAGGAGTCCGGCGCCGGCGGCAGCGAACGGAGCACGGAGCAGGGTACGCCGAGAAGGTTTCTGCATGTCTGAATAAGACATGCTGTGTGCTCATATGGCCGGTAAATGTGAATGAAAGGGCGATGTGTCGGGGCAGATTCCACCGGCAGGCGGACGCCGAACGGGCGTCAGGCGGATGGCAGACAGAAGGGCGCGGACCACCGGTCCACGCCCTTGCGCCGAACGAGTGCCGCGCCGTCCCTCTCCGTCAGGCGGCCTTCGCCTTCGTGGCGTACATGTCCACGTACTCCTGCCCGGACAGCCGCATCACCTCGGCCATCACCGAGTCGGTCACGGCCCGCAGCACGTAGCGGTCCCGGTCCATCCCCTCGTACCGGGAGAACTCCATGGCCTCGCCGAACCGGACGGTGACCTTGCCGGGCCGCGGGATGCCCGCGCCGCCCGGCTGCAGCTTGTCCGTGCCGATCATCGCGAAGGGGACCACCGGCGCGCCGGTCATCAGCGTCAGCCGGGCGATGCCGGTACGGCCCCGGTACAGCCGGCCGTCGGGGGAGCGGGTGCCCTCTGGGTAGATCCCGAAGATCCGGCCCTCGTCCAGGATCCGCTTGCCGGTCATCAGGGCGGCGACGCCACCGCTCGCGCCGTCCCGGTCCACCGGGATCATGCCGACTCCGGTGAAGAACCAGGCCATCAGCCGGCCCTTGAAGCCCTTCCCGGTGACGTACTCGTCCTTGCCGATGAAGAACACCTGCCGCTTGCTGACGAGCGGCAGGATCATCGAGTCGATGAACGTGAGGTGGTTGCCGGCGAGGATGACCGGCCCGTCCCCCGGGATGTGCTCCACGCCCTCCACCTGGGGGCGGAACATCAGGCGCATGATCGGTCCGAGCACTGCCTTGATGAGCGCGAAGCGGGACAACGGGTCCTCCGATGTCGAGGGGCGGTATGAGTCTGTGCAGGTGAGGACATTACTCGCGGCTCCACGGGAAGCGCACATCGGGAGTGGCCGGTTCACCGAGGTCTTACGTACTGTTGACGCTGGTTTACCTGCGGTGACGTCCCGAAATCGGGCCGTCACGAGTTCGGGCGGTGTGACGGATGTCGCCGACGGACCGTCATGACCCGCCGTCCATCAGCCATACGGCGTCACCCGGCTGTTGGGCCGGCGGCCTCCCTTCGGTCACCTGTGCAGTCCTACGATCAGCCGGCATCAGACGGCGAAGGTCAGGAGGGCGCTCATGGACGCGCATGACTCGAACGAGCGAACGCGGACGAACGGTACGACCGGACGGCGGGCGCTGCTCGGCGCCGCGGTGCTCGGCGCCGGGGGCGCGGTCCTCGGACTGCCGGGCGCGGCCAGGGCGGCCGAGGCCGGTCAGGCCGGTCACGGTGGCGGCCTGCAGAGCCTGCCGAAGCCGACGATCATCGGCCACCGCGGCACCAGCGGCTACCGCCCGGAGCACACCTTCGGCTCCTACGACCTCGCCCTGGACCTCGGCGCCGACATCGTCGAGGCCGGCGACCTCGTCCCCACCAAGGACGGCCACCTGGTCTGCCGCCACGAGCCGGAGATCGGCGGCACCACGAACGTCGCCGACCATCCCGAGTTCGCCGACCGCAAGACCACCAAGACGCTGGACGGCGTCCCCACCACCGGCTGGTTCACCGAGGACTTCACGCTCGCCGAGCTGAAGACGCTGCGGGCGATCGAGCGCATCCCGGCCAACCGCCCGCACAACATGCTCTACAACGGCCGCTGGGAGATCCCCACCTTCGAGGAAGTCCTCAAGTGGCAGGACGAGCAGACCCGCAGGCGCGGCAAGCAGGTCTGGATCTACCCGGAGGCCAAGCACCCCACGTACTTCCGCAGGCTCGGCCTCGGCGTCGAGGAGCGGATCGCCAAGCTGCTGCGCAAGTACGGCAAGGACAAGCGGAACTCGCCGGTCCTCGTCCAGTCCTTCGAGCCGACCAGCATCCAGCGCCTCAACAAGCTGATAGACAACCCGCTGGTCGTGCTGCTCTCCGCCGCCAACACCCAGCCCTACGACTTCGTCGCGACGGGCGACCCGCGCACGGTGGCCGACCTGATCACGCCGAAGGGCCTGCGGGAGATCGCCGGTTACGCGCAGGGCATCGGCCCGACCGTGGACCTGATCATCCCGAAGGACGCGAACGGCAACTTCAGCACGCCGAGCACGCTGGTCGCGGACGCGCACAAGGTGGGTCTGATCCTGCACCCGTACACCATGCGCAACGAGAACCCCTTCCTGCCGCCGGCCTACCGCGTCGGCAGCGACGCGGACGCCTACGGCAACGTCTTCCCGGTCTTCCGGAAGTACTTCGAGACCGGCATCGACGGTGTCTTCACCGACAACGCCGACACCGCCCTGCTGGCCCGCGCCGACTTCGTCAACGGCTGAGCCGACGCACCCCGTTCGGGGTGTCTCCCGGCCGCCCCGGCAACCCGTGCCGGGGCGGCCGCGTCGTTCCGCATATGACGAACGACCTGGTCGCCGCCCTGCGCCCGCTGCTCACCGCCGAGGCCGCCGCCGAGGCGCATGCCTGCGGCAGCGACCCGCGCGACCTGGAGCAGACCGTCTGGGTCCGCCTCCTGGAGCGCCTGGAGACCCACGGCCCGCCCAGGGCTCCGGAGGACTGGCTGCGCAGGGCGGTCCGAGCCGAGTCCCGCCGCACCCGCCGTACCGCCCGCCGGGAACACCCGTACACCGCCGATCCGGCCGACCCCACCACCCCCACCCCCGAACAACGCGTCCTCACCACCGCCCGCCACCGCGCCGTGCGCGAGGCCGTCGCCCGCCTCCCCGGCCGCTGCCCCCGGCTCCTGCAGGCCCTGCTCTCACCGAAGGACCTGACATACCGGGAAATCGCGGGGGAGTTGGGTATCTCACAGGGCAGTCTCGGCCCGGAACGTTCCAGATGTCTTGGTTGTCTGCGGCGATTGTTGACGCCGGAGGTTGCGCCCCGCGAAGGGCGGGGATAGGAGTGAGAACGACAGGCGATCAGGTGAGCGGGAGGCGTGCGCACATGGGCATGAGCGTGACCATCTCGGTGGCGACCGAGCAGGATGCAGAGCAGATCTTCAGGCTCCAGTACCTGTGCTTCCAGGGTGAGGCGGCGCTGTACGGCAACTACCGGATCGACCCGCTCGTCCAGAGCCTCGACTCGGTCCGCCAGGAGCTCGCCACCGACTGCGTCTTCGTCGCCCGACTCGGCGAGGAGGTCGTCGGTTCGGTCCGCGGCTCGGTCACCGAGGACGGCGCCGCCGCCATCGGCAAACTCTGCGTCCACCCCCGTCTCCAGGGCCACGGCATCGGCGCCCGCCTGCTGCGCGCGGCCGAGGAGGCGCTCGCCGAACAGCGCGGCGCCAAGCGGTTCCGCCTCTTCACCGGCCACCGCAGCGAGGGCAACCTCCGCCTGTACCGCCGGGTCGGCTACGAGACGGTGGGCACCTCCAAGGGCGCGGACGGCGTCCCGATGATCGTCCTGGAAAAGCCGGCCAGTACTTATGCAACTACGGCCTGACAACTGACCCAGGGGCGCTGGGGGTACTCCCGGCCGAAGGCTGGGGAAGGAACTGCGCGACCAGCCGCTACGCACCGGCAGTCGCGCAGGTTCCTCAAGCCGCTTCCCGCTGGGCGCCCTTCCGCAACCAGTACAGGGCGGAGATCGGCAACAGCACGGGAATGAACACGTACCCCATCCCGTAGTCCGACCACACGGTCGCGTCCGGGAAGGCGGAAGAGTCGACCAGGGTCCACGTCCCCACGACCAGCACCCCCGCCAACTCGGCGGCGCAGCACACCTGCGCCACCCTGCGCGCGGTCTCGCCGCCCCGCACCAGCGTGTACGTGATGAAGGCGTACACCACCCCGGCGACGGCGGACAACGAGTACGCGAGCGGCGCCCGGTCGAACTCGGTCGCGATCTGGTAGGCAGATCGCGACACCGCCCCGACTACCATCACGCCGTAGAACCACACCAGCAGCGTCCCCGGCCCACTGGTCAGCCGCTTCGGCCTCTCTTCCACGGCCGTCATCTCACCCTCCCCAGATGTCATGGAGCCGCACCTCCAGCACGGCCAGCACCACACCGCCCGCGGCGACCGTCACGGAACCCCACCGGGTCCGCTCGGCGAGCGACATGAACCCCGCGGCCGGCACGCACGCGAACGCGCCCAGCAGATAGGCGACGAAGATCACCGTCCCCTGGTCCGGCTTCTCGCCCCGCGCCAACAGCACGATCCCGGCGATCAGCTGGATCACCGCCAGCGCCGACACCACGGCCATCCCGATGAAGTGCCAGTCCTTCGTCGGCTGGTCCCGGTACGCCGCCCAGCCGCACCACGCGGCGAGCAGCAGCGCGGCGACTCCGGTCACCGTCAGCAGGGCATTGAGCATGCGGTGACCTTATTACGGCCGAAACGGCCCGATGCCGTCGCCCCTGCCGTACACCGTAGGGTCGAGACCATGACGATCCACGCACAAGCCCTCCTGTTCGACAACGACGGCACCCTCGTGTCCTCCCTCGCATCGGTCGACCGCTGCTGGACCCGCTGGGCGGCGGAGTACGGCGTGACCGAGGAGTTCACCCGCGTCGAACTGCACGGACGGCCCGCCGCGGACATCGTCGCCGACCTGCTCCCGCCGGACCTCGTGCCGGAAGCGGTCGCCCGGGTCGAACAACTGGAGGTGGAGGACGTCCCCCATGACGGCGTCCACCTGCTGCCCGGCACCGCCGCCTTCCTGGACTCGCTGCCCGCCGACCGCTGGGCCGTCGTCACCTCCGCCACCCGCCGCCTCGCGGAGGCCCGCCTGGAGGCGGTCGGGATCCGGCCGAAGACGCTGGTCTGCGCCGACGACATCACCCGCGGCAAGCCCGACCCCGAGCCGTACCTCCTCGCCGCCCGGCAGCTCGGCGTCGACCCGGCGCACTGCGTCGTCTTCGAGGACGCCCCCGCCGGCCTCCAGGCGGGCCGCGCGGCCGGTATGACCACCGTGGCGTTGACCACAACCCACCAGGCGCACGAGCTGGACGCGGACCTCGTGGTGAAGGACCTCTCGGCCTTGTCCGCGCTGGTCACCGACCGCGGCGTCGCGATAGCGCCCCGCGGCTGAAACGTGTCCGCCGCTGTCCAGCATGCGGACAGCGGCGGCCTGTCAGGACCGTAGGTCTGGTTTACTGATCGCATGACCACGACGAGCGACCGCACCCCTGCGACCGAGGCGACCATGACGCCCGGTGCTCGTTGTATGTGTCGAATGTGCGCCTTCTAGAGGGCCCCCGCACCACCCCAGAGCCTCGCGCCCCGAAGCGAGCCGCCGTGGCCTGTCCGTATGTCCGTACGCCCTGAGCCGTATGTGACCCGGCTGCCCCGCGCACATTCTTCCTCCCGTACCAGGGCACACCCACGCCCGCGTACTCGACAGCGATGGAATCCCAGTGATCACCACATCGGGCCTGACCAAGGTCTACCGCACCCGCGGCCGAGAGGTCACCGCCCTCGACGGCGTCGACCTGCACGTCCGCGAAGGCGAGGTGTACGGCGTCATCGGACAGTCCGGCGCCGGCAAGTCCTCGCTCATCCGCTGCGTCAACCTGCTGGAGCGCCCCACCAGCGGCACCGTGACGGTCGACGGACAGGACCTCACCGCACTCGCCGGACGCGGCCCCCGGGCCGGCCGGGAGCTGCGGCAGGCGCGCAGCCGGATCGGCATGGTCTTCCAGCACTTCAACCTGCTGTCCTCCCGGACCGTCCAGGACAACGTCGAGCTGCCGCTGGAAATCCTCGGCACGTCGGGGAAGGAACGTTCCCGGAAGGCTCTTGAGCTGCTCGACCTCGTCGGGCTCGCCGACAAGGCGAAGGCCTACCCCGCCCAGCTCTCCGGCGGTCAGAAGCAGCGCGTCGGCATCGCCCGCGCCCTGGCCGGCGACCCCAAGGTGCTGCTCTCCGACGAGGCCACCAGCGCCCTCGACCCGGAGACCACCCGCTCCATCCTCCAGCTGCTGCGCGACCTGAACCGGCAACTGGGCCTGACCGTCCTGCTCATCACGCACGAGATGGACGTCGTGAAGGCCGTCTGCGACTCCGCGGCGCTGATGGAACGCGGCCGCATCGTCGAGCACGGGACCGTCAGCGAACTGCTCGCGGCCCCCGGCTCCGAACTGGCCGCCGCGCTCTTCCCGGTCGGCGGCGAGGCATCCGGCGACGACCGCACCGTCCTCGACGTCACCTTCCACGGCGAGGCCGCCACCCAGCCGGTCATCTCCCAGCTCTCCCGCACCTACAACATCGACATATCGATCCTCGGCGCCGCCATCGACACCGTAGGCGGCCTCCAGGTCGGCCGGATGCGCATCGAACTGCCCGGCCGCTACGAGGACAACGTCGTGCCCATCGGCTTCCTGCGCGAGCAGGGCCTGCAGATCGACGTACTGGGCCAGGAGCCCGCGCTGGTGAAGGACGGTGCCAAGTGACCTGGTCCGAGATGCAGCCCCTGCTGTCCCAGGCGTGTTGGGACACCCTCTACATGGTCGGCTGGTCCACGCTGATCGCCGTCGTCGGCGGCCTCCCGCTCGGCATCCTGCTCGTCCTCACCGACCGGGGCGGCCTGCTCCAGAACGTGCTGGCCAACAAGGTCATCGGGCAGATCGTGAACGTCGCCCGCTCGATGCCGTTCATCATCCTGATGGTCGCGCTGATGAACTTCACCCGCTGGATCACGGGGACGACCATCGGCCGCGAGGCCGCCATCGTGCCCCTCGCCATAGGCGCCATCCCGTTCTTCGCGCGCCTCGTCGAGACGGCTGTCCGCGAAGTGGACGGCGGGCTCGTGGAGGCCGTGCAGGCGATGGGCGGCAACACCTGGACCGTCGTACGGAAGGTCCTCGTGCCCGAGTCGCTGCCCTCGCTCATCTCCTCCACCACGACCACGGTCGTCGCGCTCATCGGCTACTCCGCCATGGCCGGCACGGTCGGCGCCGGCGGGCTGGGCGACATCGCCATCCGCTACGGCTACCAGCGGTTCGAGACCGAACTGATGTGGATCACGGTCGCCATCCTCGCCGTCGTCATCTCGGTCATCCAGTTCGCCGGCGACTACGCGGCCCGCTCGCTGCACCGCCGGGGCGGTCAGTCGGGCCCGGCGCCGAGGCTCCGGCTGCTCAAAGCGGCCACCGCGACGAGCAAGACCGTCTGAGCCACCCCTCCTTAGAACTCCCCGCACCACCCGCCGCGGGGCCGCTCCACCCTTAAGGAAAGGCACTTTTCGTGCGTAACACCGCCAAGCTCACCACCGCCGTCCTCGCCGCCGGAGCCCTCACCTTCGGGCTCACCGCCTGTGGCTCGGACAAGGACTCCGCCTCCGGCTCCGGCGACTACAGCGGACCGCTGGTCGTCGCCGCGAGCCCGACCCCGCACGCCGAGATCCTCGACTACATCAAGGACAACCTGGCGAAGAAGGCCGGACTCGACCTGGAGGTCAAGGAGTTCACCGACTACATCACGCCGAACACGGCGACCGAGGACGGCTCGGTGGACGCCAACTACTTCCAGAACAAGCCGTACCTCGACGACTTCAACAAGAAGCGCGGCACCCACATCGTGCCCATCGTCACGGTCCACCTGGAGCCGCTCGGCCTCTACTCCCACAAGGTGAAGAGCGCCGACGCGCTGAAGAGCGGTGCGACGATCGCCGTCCCCAACGACGCCGTGAACGAGGCGCGTGCCCTCAAGCTGCTCGCCGCCAACGGCCTCATCACCCTCAAGGACGGCGCCGGCAGCGAGGCGACCCCGCAGGACATCGCCAAGAACCCGAAGAACCTCCAGTTCAAGGAGGTCGAGGCGGCCCAGACCGCGCGGTCCCTGGACGACGTGGACGCCGCGGTCATCAACGGCAACTACGCCATCTCGGCCGGCATCAAGCCCGCCAAGGACGCCCTCGTCCTGGAGTCCGCGAAGAACAGCCCGTACGGCAACTTCCTCGCGGTGAAGAAGGGCAACGAGAAGGACCCGCGGGTGAAGAAGCTCGCCAAGCTGCTCACCTCGCCCGAGGTGAAGAAGTTCATCGAGGACAAGTACCAGGGCTCGGTCATCCCGTCCTTCTGACGGCACGTATACGGCGTATCGCCACGCACGGGGTCCACTCGGTCACCACGGGTGGGCCCCGTCGTGCGGTTCAGTGGTTTCATGCTGCATGCTGGGCAGTTCGCAGGCCCTGAAGGATTTCCGAAGGTTACGGAGCGGCGCATGACTAGCACCTTCCCCAACATCTCCATCAGCACGGAGCGGTTGGTGCTGCGTCCCCTCGACGAGGACGACGTGCCCGCGCTGGCCGAGATGATGAACGACGAGCAGGTGGCGGCCTGGACCAGCGTCCCGCAGCCGTACGGCGAGGACACCGCCCGGCGCTGGATCACCGAGCACGCCCCGGCCGAACGGCTCGCCGGCCGGGGCCTGGACCTCGCCGTCACGGAGTTCCTCACCCAGCGCCTGGTCGGCGTCGTCCGGCTCGCCAGGACCAACTGGCACATCCGGTCGACCGAGTTGTCGTACATCATCGCCCCCTGGGCCCGGGGCGAGGGCTACGCCTCCGAGGCCGCGCTCGCCACCGCGCAGTGGCTGCTCGGCGACCAGAAGCTGGAGCGCATCGAACTGCGCACCGCCGCCGACAACGCCGCCGCACAGCAGGTGGCGCAGAAGATCGGCTGCATCAGCGAGGGCGTGCTGCGCAATGCCTGCATAGTCCACGTCCGCACGGAGGACGGCACCTGGGCCGACGTGCGCAGCGACTACATCGTGTGGAGCCTGCTCCCGGAGGACCTGGAGGGCGCGGGCGAGGAACTCGCCGGCAGCGACGGCTTCACCTCCTGGAACTGACGGCGGCGGGACTCACCCCGTCGCACGCCGTACACCTCCACCAGGTACCCTCACGGAGCCCGTCCGCCGGGCCCGGACCCCACAGACCTGCGAAAACCCTGGAGACTGACGACGATGGCCGACCGGGTCACGGTGATCGGCTGGGACGGCTCGCCCCTGACCGCCGCAGGGCGCGGCGCACTCGGCGCCGCCACGCTCGTCGCGGGCGCGGCCCACCATCTCGCCCTTCCCGAAGTGCCGCCCGGCGCGGAACGCATCCGCCTCGGCAGCGTCGCCCTCGCCGCCCGCCGCATCGCCGGCCACCGCGGCACCGCCGTGGTGCTCGCCGACGGCGACCCCGGCTTCTTCGGCGTGGTACGGACCCTGCGCGCCCCCGAGTTCGGCCTGGAGGTCGAGGTCGTGCCCGCCGTCTCCTCGGTGGCCGCCGCCTTCGCCCGCGCCGGGATGCCCTGGGACGACGCACAGGTGGTCGTCGCACACCGGCGCACCCTGCGACGCGCGGTGAACGTGTGCCGCGCCCACACCAAGGTCGCCGTCCTCACCTCGCCCGGCGCCGGGCCCGCCGAACTCGGCCTCCTCATGGATGGCGTCCACCGCACCTTCGTCATCTGCGAGGAACTCGGCACCGAACGCGAGCAGGTCCACGTCGTGACCTCCGACAAGGCCGCCGACCACGCCTGGCGCGACCCCAACGTCGTCATCGTCATCGGCGGCACGACCGGAGCGGTGCCGGCACCCGAGGGCGGCGGCTGGATCGCCGGCCGCGATCCGGCCGCCGGCCCGCGCGGCTGGGTGCTGCCCGACGCGGAGTACGGCGACGGTGCCCCGCTCGGCGAAGGGGAAACGGATCTGCTGCGGGCCGCCCAACTCGCCCGGCTGGGGCCCCGGGTCGGCGACCTCGTCTGGGACATCGGCTGCGGCAGCGGTGCGTTCGCCACGGAGGCCGCGCGCGCCGGGGCCGCCGTCATCGCCGTCGACCGGGACCTCGCGGCCTGCGTGCGCAGCGACGCGGCCGCCCGGAGGTTCGGTGTCCAGCTCCAGATCGTCAACGGCGCTGCCCCGCACGTGCTGGAGAACCTTCCCGAACCCGACGTCGTCCGGGTCGGCGGCGGGGGAGCGGCGGTGGTGAACGCGGTCGCCGACCGGCGCCCGCAGCGCATCGTCACCCACGCCGCCACCCGCGACGCGGCCGAACTCGTCGGACGAGACCTGACCGAGCACGGATACCAGGTCGAGTGCGCCCTGCTGCAGTCCGTCGAACTCGACACCAGGGCCTGGACGGAGACCGAGCGGAACGTCGCGTTCCTGCTCAGCGGTGTTCTGCCCGAGCGTGCCCCGTGATCCGGTAGTCATACTGCGCGCGGTAGGCTGGCCGATCGCTGCACCGCACCGGTGGCCCGGAAATCTGTTCCTCAATGTCCGGAAAACACGCCTCTTTTGGGGCGGGTGTGGTACGGCATAACCGGGGACGCGCAACGTGGCGCAGTCCACAGCGGGCTGTCGCGGATCACGCTGTCGCGACGGTCGAACGGCCGGGACAATGCCAGTGAGTGGCTTTGTCGCCTTTTCCGGCGGGTCGTTCGTGCCGCTGGGCACGCACGCTCGTTCTTCACTGCGGGGCGGTCGGTGCGCCGTCCCGGGCGAGCTGGCCGTAGAAGGCACTAACCGATGGGCGAGGGGTACGCATGACGGACACCGGCCAGGTCCCGGGCGAGGGACTGCCGGAGAGCGCAGGCATGGTGGAACAGCCGGGCGTCACCGCGCACGGCGCGTACACCTACCTCTCCGAGTCGCCTGCCGAGGACGAAGAGGACCTGCTGCTCCCCGGCGCCCAGGGCGCCTGGGGGAACGAAGTGCCGCCGCCGGCCCCGGAGCCGGTCGTCGAGGCCGTCCACGAGCCCGGCCCGCACGAGATGGGCGGCCGGGACAGCGGCTCGGTCGACCTCACCGCCGTCCGGCTGCCCAGCTCGGTACCGGCGTCCCCGATCCTCTCCGTGCCGCACGACCCGGCGGCCGCCCCGGTTGCGCGCCGTCCGCTGCACCTCGGCCCGCCGATCCCGGACGCCTCCACCAGCCCGGTCCGCTCCCTCGCCGACCGCGGCCCGACCGGCGCACCGGTACGGCAGCCGGGGGCACCGGCGGCCGGTCCCGAGTACCTCGACGTCCAGCCGCCCCACGAGGCGGTACCGCCGTCCGCCGCACCCTGGGGGGCGCCTCAGACGGCGTCGCAGACCGTCCCGCAGGCGGCACAGGTGGCAGCTCCGGTGGCACAGGTCGCCGCGCAGGCCCCGGCTGCCGAAACGGTTGCTCCGGTCGGCACGGCACCGGAGCCGGTCGCTGTCGCGGCTCCCGCCGCCCCGGCCGCTCCCGTCGCTGCGGCCGCTCCCTTCGCCGCGGCCCCCGAGCCGCAGCCGCAGCCCGTGGCCGCCCATGAACCCGGCACTCCCGACCAGGCCGGCGCCGCCCAGGCGGCCGTCGCCCGCCTCACCACGGCCGCCACGGCCACGGGCACCGCGGGCGAGCCGTACGGCGTCGGTCGGCAGGTCGACGGGGGCGTTCCGGCGCCGGTGGCCGAACCGGTGACCGTACCGGCGGCGCCGCAGGCCGTAGAGGTGCCGGACGGTGCTCAGCCGGCGCAGGTCCCGCAGTTCCCGGACGCTCCCGGAGCCGCCGAGGTCCCGCAGGCTCCGCACGGGCCGGACGCGGTGCCGGCGCAGGCGGCTCCGGTGGTGCCGGCTCCGGTGGCGGCCGTGGGTCCGCAGACCGGTCAGGCTCCCGGCGCCGGCGCGGCCGTGGACGGCGGCGTCCCGCCGGTACCAGAGCAGGCCGGGCACCGGCCTGCGGAGCCGGAGACGGCCGCCGAGGCCCTGGCGGCCGCGCCGGAGCAGCAGGCCGTGGCGCCGGCGGGGTCGGAGCAGGCCGTGGAGGCCGGGGTGCCCGAGCCGGGTCCGGCACCGGAGGCGGTGGGACCGGAGGCGGTCGCACCGGAGGGGGTTGCACCGGAGGCGGTCGTGTCGGACGCCGCCGCTCCGGAAGCCGTCGTGTCGGAAGCCGCCGCGCCCGGGGCCCTCCCGGCTGCCGAGGCCGTCGCGCCCGGGGCCGTCCCGGCTGTGGAGGCCGTCGTGGCAGAGCCGGTCGTGGCCGAGCCAGCCGTTGCCGAACCCCTAAAGGGCGTCCAGCCGGTGGCCGCCGTGCCGCTGCAGCCCGAGGAGTACGCGGCCGAGGCGTCCGCCCCGGTGCCCCCCGCACTCGTCGTCGCCGCCGAGATCCCCCAGCCGTCCCAGCCTGCGGAGGTCCTCACGCCCGCCGTCCAGGAGGGCGAGCAGGTCACCCCGCCCGCCGAGGCCGACGTACCCGTGGCCGCTGTGGTACCGCCGCCGTCCGAGACCCCCGAGGCGCACTTCGCCGAGTTCGCCCAGCCGGTCGACGCCCCCCTCGCGGGCCCGCAGACCCAGGGCTCGGTGCCCGCCCCCGAGGAGGCCCCCGCGGAACCGGCCGCGGACCAGCCGCTCGGCGAGTTCGTCCCCGTCGACGGCCAGGTGCCGACCACCCCGCACCTCGCCCCCACCCCGCCCCACCCGCTGGTCCTCCCCAGCCAGGACCAGGGCGGACCGGCAGCGCCCGAACAGACCGCGACGGTCCCCGCCCCGCGTGAGGCCGAGCCCGCTCCGCTGCCGGAGCACCCCGATGTCGTACAGCAAGCGGAGGACCTGGACACCAGGGCCGCCGACCAGGAAGAGAGCACGGCCCCCGTGGCAGAAGCACGTCAGTCCACCGGCCCGGCCGCGCCCGCCTACGACGACGCCGAGCGCGAGGCCGTCCTCAAGGTCATGCGCGAGCGCCGTGACATCCGCAACGGCTTCCGCAGCGACCCGATCCCGCACGAGGTGCTGCTGCGCGTCCTGGAGGCCGCGCACACCGCGCCTTCCGTAGGCCACTCCCAGCCCTGGGACTTCGTCGTCATCCGCTCGGCGGACACCCGCCGCTCGATGCACGAACTGGCCATGCGCCAGCGCGACGCCTACGCCAAGTCCCTCCCCAAGGGCCGCGCGAAGCAGTTCAAGGAACTCAAGATCGAGGCCATCCTCGACACCCCGGTGAACATCGTCGTCACCGCCGACCCGACCCGCGGCGGCCGCCACACCCTCGGCCGGCACACGCAGCCGCAGATGGCGCCCTACTCCGCCGCCCTCGCCGTCGAGAACCTCTGGCTCGCCGCGCGCGCCGAGGGCCTCGGTGTCGGCTGGGTCAGCTTCTTCGACGAGCGCGAGATGGTCCGCGCCCTCGGCCTGCCCGAGCACCTCGAGGTCATCGCCTACCTGTGCGTGGGCTACGTCGACGAGTTCCCGGACGAGCCCGAGCTGATGCAGGCCGGCTGGTCCAAGCGGCGCCCGCTGTCGTGGGTCGTCCACGAGGAGACGTACGGCCGTCGCGCCCTGCCGGGCGAGGACCCGCACGACCTGCTCGCCGAGACCGTCGCCAGCGTCCGCCCGCTGGACGCCAAGGCGCTCGGCGAGGCGTGGGAGCGGCAGAAGCGGATGACCAAGCCGGCCGGCGCGCTCGGCATGCTGGAGATCATCTCAGCGCAGCTCTCCGGCCTGTCCCGGCAGTGCCCGCCGCCGATCCCGGAGCCCGCGGCCGTCGCGATCTTCGCCGGCGACCACGGGGTGCACGCCCAGGGCGTCACCCCCTGGCCGCAGGAGGTCACCGCCCAGATGGTGGCCAACTTCCTCGGCGGGGGAGCGGTCTGCAACGCGTTCGCGAGCCAGGTGGGCGCCGAGGTCTGCGTGGTCGACGTAGGCGTCGCGGCCGAGCTGCCCGCCACGCCGGGCCTGCTGCCCCGCAAGGTCCGCACGGGCACCTCCGACATGACCACCGGCCCCGCGATGACCCGCGAGGAGGCCAAGCAGGCCATCGAGGTGGGCATCGAGACGGCCCGCGACCTGGTGGCCGCCGGCAACAAGGCGCTCCTCACCGGCGAGATGGGCATCGCGAACACGACCGCGTCCGCGGCCCTGATCTCCGTCTTCACCGGCGCCGACCCCGCCGAGGTCACCGGCCGGGGCACCGGCATCAACGACGATACCCTCGCCCGCAAGACCGAGGTGGTGCGCCGCGCCCTGGAACTCCACCAGCCGGACCCGGCCGACCCGATCGGCGTCCTGGCCGCGATCGGCGGTTTCGAACACGCGGCGATGGTGGGCCTGTTGCTGGGCGGCGCGTCACTGCGCACGCCGGTGATCCTGGACGGCGTCAGCGCCGGCGCCGCCGCACTGGTGGCCCGCGCCATCGCCCCCGAGGTCCTCGCCGCCTGCATCGCCGGTCACCGCAGCGCGGAACCCGGCCACGTCGCAGCCCTGAACAAGCTGGGCCTGCGGCCCCTGGTCGACCTCGACCTCCGGCTGGGCGAGGGCACCGGCGCCCTGCTCGCCCTTCCCCTGGTCCAGAGCACGGCAAGGGCCATGCACGAGGTGGCGACCTTCGACTCGGCGGGCGTCACGGAGAAGTAGGAACGGCGTTCCCACGACAGCTGACCGACCGCGTGCGGCCTGCCGTCGCCCGCGGGTCACCAACGCCCGTCCACCGGACGCCTGTCGCCAGACGCCGTCGGTCGACCACCGGCCGCCCGAATCCGGCGGTCGGAAACCGGCCGCCAGAGACCGACAGCCGACTGCCGGGGGCGGAGGCTGGTCGCCGGGAGCGGGAGCCGGTGGCCGGTGGCTGCGACTGGTCGTCAGAGGCCGACGTCGGCAGCCGAGGCTGGTCGCCGGGAGCCGGGAGCCGGGAGCCGACTGCCGGGAGCCGAGGCCGGGAGTCGGGAGCGGTGGCCTGGACTGGTTGGCAGTGGCCGCGAGGCGGCTGCGTCGGTTTCCTTGGCTGCTGGCTGCTGGCTGCTGGCTGCTGGCTGCTGGCTGCTGGCTGCTGGCTGCTGGCTGCTTTGCTGGTTGCTGGTTGTCGGCGGTGGCTGTTGGCTGCGGGGCCGTTGCGCTGGTTTCCTTGTCGGCCGACCAGGTGGTTGTGGGCAGTCGTTCCGCCGGGGCGGAACGGGTGGGCACAACCACCCGCTGCCGTGCACCCGGCCATGCAGCCCAGCCACCGGACACCTGCGCCGCGCAAAACCCCCGCCCCGTAAAATCCGCACGTCAGGGCATTGCGCCACCGCCACCACCAGGGAGCCGCCCCCCTCATGGCCGAACACCCCGCCTACCCCGTAGGCCTCCGCCTCTCAGGCCGCCGCGTGGTCGTCCTCGGCGGCGGCCAGGTGGCCCAGCGCCGTCTCCCCGCCCTCATCGCGGCCGGCGCCGACATCACCCTCGTGTCCCCCGAGGTCACCCCCTCCGTCGAGGCGATGGCCGACGCCGGCGAGCTCACCTGGGAAAGGCGCCCTTACCAGGACGGCGACCTCGGCGAAGCCTGGTACGCCCTGATCGCCACCAGCGACCCCGCCGCCAACACCGCCGCCTCCGCCGAAGCGGAGCGCCACCGCGTCTGGTGCGTGCGTTCCGACGACGCCGACCAGGCCACCGCCTGGACTCCGGCCACCGGCCACAGCGAGGGCGTCACGGTCGCCGTCCTCACCACCGACGCGCGCGGCCGCGACCCCCGCCACACCGCCGCCATCAGGGACGCCGTCGTCGAGGGCCTGCGCGACGGCACCCTCGTCGCCCCCCACCACCGCACCCGCACCCCCGGCGTCGCCCTGGTCGGCGGCGGCCCCGGCGACCCCGACCTGATCACGGTCCGCGGCCGGCGCCTGCTGGCCGCCGCCGACGTCGTCATCGCCGACCGTCTCGGCCCCCGCGACCTCCTCGCCGAACTCCCGCCGCACGTGGAGGTGATCGACGCGGCGAAGATCCCGTACGGCCGCTACATGGCCCAGGAGGCCATCAACAACGCCCTGATCGAACACGCCAAGCAGGGCAAGTCGGTCGTACGACTGAAGGGCGGCGACCCCTACGTCTTCGGCCGGGGCATGGAGGAGGTCCAGGCGCTCGCCGAGGCCGGCATTCCCTGCACGGTCGTCCCCGGCATCTCCAGCTCGATCTCCGTACCGTCCGCCGCGGGCATCCCGGTCACCCACCGGGGCGTCGCACACGAGTTCACTGTGGTCAGCGGCCACGTCGCCCCGGACGACGAGCGCTCGCTGGCCGACTGGCCGTCCCTCGCGAAGCTGACCGGGACCCTCGTCGTCCTCATGGGCGTCGACAAGATCGGGAAGATCGCCGAGACCCTGGTCGCGCACGGGAAGTCCCCGCAAACCCCGGTAGCCCTGGTCCAGGAGGGCACGACGGCCGCTCAACGCCGGGTCGACGCGACCCTCGCCACGGTGGCGGAGGTGGTCCGCGCGGAGGAGGTGAAACCGCCCGCGGTCATCGTGATCGGCGAGGTCGTGAACGTCGGCCCGTCGGCGGCGCCCTGAAGGGCATCGGCGTAACCCCGGGTAACACAACCCGCTCCAGACCATTGGCACCCCACCCCGGACAAGGCAGTATCACCCTGTGGCCGATCTCATCACCGTTGAGGATCCCGACGACCCGCGCCTCCGTGACTACACGGGCCTGACCGACGTCGAGCTGCGCCGCAAGCGCGAGCCGGCCGAGGGCCTGTTCATCGCCGAGGGCGAGAAGGTCATCCGCAGGGCGAAGGACGCGGGCTACGAGATGCGTTCGATGCTGCTGTCCGCCAAGTGGGTCGACGTCATGCGCGACGTCATAGACGAACTCCCGGCCCCCGTCTACGCGGTCAGCCCGGAGCTCGCCGAGAAGGTCACCGGCTACCACGTGCACCGCGGCGCCCTCGCCTCCATGCAGCGCAAGCCGCTGCCGACGGCGACCGAACTGCTGCGCACCACCCGCAGGGTCGTCGTCATGGAGTCGGTCAACGACCACACCAACATCGGCGCGATCTTCCGCTCGGCGGCGGCGCTCGGCATGGACGCGGTACTGCTGTCCCCGGACTGCGCCGACCCGCTCTACCGGCGCAGTGTGAAGGTCTCCATGGGCGCGGTCTTCTCCGTGCCGTACGCCCGTCTCGACACCTGGCCCAAGGGGCTGGACTCGGTCCGCGAGGCAGGGTTCACGCTGCTCGCCCTCACCCCGGACGAGAAGGCCCGCAGCCTGGACGAGGCGGCCCCGCACCGGATGGACAGGGTCGCTCTCATGCTCGGCGCGGAGGGCGACGGTCTCTCCACCCAGGCCCTGGTCGCGGCCGACGAATGGGTGCGCATCCCGATGTCCCACGGCGTCGACTCCCTCAACGTGGGCGCGGCGGCCGCGGTCGCCTTCTACGCGGTGACGGCCGGCCGCCCCGAGGCGTAGGAGCCGTTACTCCCTGAGGGCCACGGCCTTCACAGCCAGGGCACCGCCGCCGACACCGGGCACGCCCATCCCGCGGGCGGGCCCGGAGCAGCCCTGGGCCAGCGCGATCCCCAGCGCCACCAGCACGGTCACGACGACGAACACGAACAGCCGCTGGCGCAGCAGCCTCGGATTGGCCGGCCGCCGTCCGGTACCCGTGGGGCGCGGCGCCGGACGCCCGTTGCCACCGCGCGACGCGGGCCGGCTCCCGCTCCCGTTCCCGGGCCGGGTGCCGTTGCCGCGCGGGGCGGGCGTGGGGCGCGCGCCGTTCGGCCGGGACGGCACACCGCCGAGCGGGCGCGGACCGCTGCCGCCGCGCGAAGGGGCGTTGCCTCGCGCCTGCGCGCCCGACGCACCCGGCGAGGACTGCGGCCGGCGCTGGGTGCGCTGCGGATCCGGGTAGGTCGAGTACGTGTCGGCGAGCCGTCCGGTGGGCCGGTCCGCCTCCGCGGCACGCGGCACGGGCGGCCGTACGTCGGCCAGCCCCTGCGCCTCGCGCGCGGCGATCTCCTTCAGCCGGAGCGACAACTGCAGCGTGCTCGGCCGCTCCTCCGGGTCCTTCGCCAGACAGGCCCGTACCAGTGGCGCGAGCGCGTCCGGCACGCCGTGCAGCTGCGGCTCCTCGTGGACGACCCGGTAGAGCATCACCTCGGAACTGCCGTGCCCGAAGGGCGAGTCGCCGGTCGAGGCGTAGGCGAGGGTCGCGCCGAGCGAGAACACGTCCGTGGCGGGGGTGACGGCGGCCCCGCGCACCTGCTCGGGCGCGAGGAACCCGGGGGAGCCCACCGCCGTACCCACGTGGGTGAGGGTGGAGGCCCCGGTGGCCCAGGCGATGCCGAAGTCGATGATCCGCGGCCCCTTCGGGGACAGCAGGATGTTCGAAGGCTTGAGATCCCGGTGCACGACCCCGGCCTCGTGCACGGCGACCAGGCCCTCGGAGAGCGCCGCGCCGACCGCCGCCGCGTCCGCCGCGCCCAGCGGGCCGTCGTCCGCGACCTTGTCGTGGAGCGAGGGGCCGGGCACGTACTGGGTGGCGAACCACGGCCGCTCGGCGTCCAGATCCGCCGCGACCAGCCGCGCGGTGCAGCCGCCCCTGATCCGCCGGGCCGCCGAGACCTCACGGGCGAAACGGGACCGGAACTCCTGGTCCTCCGCCAGATCGGGCCGGATCACCTTCAGCGCGACCCGCTGCCCCTTCTTGTCGGAACCGAGGTAGACCACGCCCATGCCGCCGGCGCCGAGCCTTCTGTGAAGCCTGAACGAGCCGACGACGCGCGGGTCCTCGCGCCTCAGGCGCATCATCGCCATGTTCATCCCCGCTGCCCGGTCCGTCTGACGTGGCACAGCTTACGTTTACCGGGCCGCCCGTGCGCAGAGGCCGCGCCCTCTCGGCCCGACGGATTGTCAGTGCCGGGTGCGAGACTTGAGGAGTGGTCAGGAAGGCGCCGTTATCGGCGCCTTTGAGCACTCGTCTGCTCCAACAGGCCGTCACAGAAGGGGGATTGATGCTGTGAAGGGTGACCGCGTGGAGATAGTCGTGGACGCCGGCGACACGACCCGTACGTACGAGGTGGTGGCGAGCCGGGCGGGCCGCCGGGTGGAGACAGCGGTACGGCGAGGTGTGGTGGAAGTGAGCGAAGTCACGCGGAACGGCACCGTCGTCCGGACCGCGCGCTTCATGGCGACCCGGGTCCTGGCTCTCGTGGAACAGCCGGTGCCCCGAGAGGACAGCTCGGAAAAACCGGGAAGGACCGGGCACCCCCTCCGGGAAGACCCCGAGGGGTAGGACGAGACCTGGGGCGCGTCTCCACCCAGGGGAGTAGACCGCAGGTCACGGCTCATCCTCTCGGAGGCCCGCGATTCGGTACGAGGGCATGACGTCCGCGAGGTGGCACGCGCCTAGATTTGAGGTCAAGCGGCGGGTGCAGCACTCGTCCCCCGAGGTCAGACACCCGCCGCTGCCAACGACAACTGAACGGTCAGGAGAGGGACCATGGCTCTTACGGCTCAGCGGAGACACACCACCCGCCCCCGCCGAGAGGGCCGTCGCCACCCGCTGGTGGCGACGCTGATGGCCCTGCCCCTGGCGGTCCTGCTCCTCGTCGTCTTCGACGGCTGGGAGACAGTGGCCACACAGGCGTCGTCCGTGGGAGTGATGCTGGGGCGCTGAGCGGCGACCTCAGGCCCGGAAGAGCGGTCCGGGCGGGGACATCCACCCATATGAAACCCCGTGGGGACGGGGGTGCGGCGGACGGCAAAATGCCGGCGCAGCTGGGGAGCTGCGCCGGCATTGCTTTTTCTGCGGGGCCGCGGCGTGCGTCGTCGGCTGCGGTCCGGTGGGGGCTTGTCGCGCAGTTCTCCGCGCCCCTGAAAACCCGGCTGCGGGGCAGTCGTGCCGCTGGAGGCTTCCCGGCCGAGAGCTGGGGGAGGCGGCCCGCAACCGGGGGCGAGCGAAGCGCCGGTACCCCGGCCCCCGCGCCCCACGTACTCTCACCGCAGCGCAGCCGCACCTCCCGGGGGACCCCATGACCGCAGACGTTCTGCCCCAGCTGACCGCCAAGGTCCTGGCCGCCGCCCACCCCGACCCGGCGGCCCCCTGCCACTGCGGCGCAGCCACCGCCACCCTCGCCCACCGCCCCGACACCACGGTCCTCCGCCATGCGGCGACCGTCGCCAAGGCCCACGCCCCCGACACCGACCCCACCGCCCTCGCCCGCCGTCTGGCCGTCGCCGCCCGCCTCCCCGACGTCTTCCTCCCGCCTCTCGCCCCGGCCCCCACCGCCTTCGTCGACGACCGGCCCGTCACCCTCTGGCCGTACGGCGCCCCCGTGGACCCCGACGCCCCGGAGGCCGCCCCCTGGGAAGCCGCCGCCGCCCTTCTCGCCCGGCTCCACCGCACCCCGCCCGTCCCCGGGGCCGTGCCCCCGATGCGCGGCCCCGCCAAGGCGGCCCACGCGATGGCGCGGCTCAGGCAGGCCCTCACCGCCGCGGGCGCCCACCCCGCCGCCGAGCCTCTCCTGCGCGCCTGGTCCGCCCTGCCCGCCTGGGCCCGCGCGGAAGCACCGGCCACGCCCGGCCGCCCCCGCACCCTCTGCCACGGCGACCTGCACCTCGGCCAACTGGTCCGGCATCCGGCGCCGGACGGCCCGTGGCGCCTCATCGACGTGGACGATCTCGGCCTGGGCGACCCCGCCTGGGACCTCGCCCGGCCCGCGTCCTGGTACGCCTGCGGCCTTCTCCCGCCCGACGAGTGGACCCGTTTCCTCGGTGCCTACCGCGCGGCCGGCGGCCCGGCCGTACCGGAGGACGGCGACCCTTGGCCCGCCCTGGACGTCCCGGCCCGCGCCCTCACCGTCCAGACCGGTGCGCGCTACCTCGCGAAGGCGATCGCGGCGGGCCGCCCCCTGGACGAGGTGGAGCAGTCCCTGATCGACGCCTGTGCCCGGATGGCACCGGAATGCCCCTTCGTCCAGCCCGGTTGACGCACGATTTCCCGAAGTACGCTGCAACCGGCCAGGGTCGGACGGAGTCTGTCCTGGAAGAACGTGAAGCAGTTTTCACCGGCGAGGAGTTGAGCCGACCATGCAGTGTCCGAAGTGCCATGCGCCGATGCACACCTACAACCGCAACGGCGTCCAGATCGAGCAGTGCAGCGGATGCCGGGGCATCTTCCTCGACTACGGCGAGCTGGAGGCGCTGACCCAGCTGGAGGCGCAGTGGTCCAAGCCCGTGCCGCCGCCGGCTCCGCAGGCGTACCCGGCCCCGCCCGCGCCGGCCTGGGGCGCCCCGCACGGCGGCGGCCACCACGGCGGTGGTCACGGCGGTGGTCACGGCGGGCACTACGGCGGCCACGGTCACCACGGGCACAAGAGCTGGGCGCACATGCTCTTCTCCAGCTGAGCCCACGAAGAAGCCCCGGCCGTACGAGACGGCCGGGGCTCTTTGCTGTGTGGACGATACTGGGATTGAACCAGTGACCTCTTCCGTGTCAGGGAAGCGCTCTCCCGCTGAGCTAATCGTCCTTGGGACCATGATCCGCTGATCACGGGCACTGCGTGCGCGATACTGGGATTGAACCAGTGACCTCTTCCGTGTCAGGGAAGCGCTCTCCCGCTGAGCTAATCGCGCGGGACAGATCCACGGCCTTCCGGCCAGGATCCAGTGGACGATACTGGGATTGAACCAGTGACCTCTTCCGTGTCAGGGAAGCGCTCTCCCGCTGAGCTAATCGTCCTTGGAGGTGGAGACGGGATTTGAACCCGTGTAGACGGCTTTGCAGGCCGTTGCCTCGCCTCTCGGCCACTCCACCAGGAGTGTAGGGGATCGGGAAGACCCCTAGTTCCTTCGAGCGGACGACGAGGCTCGAACTCGCGACCTCAACCTTGGCAAGGTTGCGCTCTACCAACTGAGCTACGTCCGCCTGTCGTTTCGGTCGGCTCTCGCGTCCCGGCGACGTGTTGAACTCTAGCGGATTCCCGGGCCAGCACAAAAACGCGTTTGCGCAGCGTGCTGCGCCGGTCCCGGCGGATGCCGTGGTCAGGGCACCCTTGACGACATGCCCGGGCCACCGCCAGGACACCCGCCATAGACTCGACGACGTGCTTCGTCGTCCTCCCCCTCTCCCTCCTCTCGCCCGGTTCGGCGGCCGTGTCGCCACCGGTCTCCTCGACGTGACCAGCGATCCCGCGGCCCTGGACTCGTCCGGTTTCTGGGCCGTCTGCGCGGACTTCGAGGGGCGGCTGACCTGCGCCCGCTTCGGTGAGGTACGGGAGGAACCGGTGCCCGCGCCGGTGCCGGGGCGGTGGCGGGGCCCGGCGGCCGGTGACTGGACGTCGTCCCTCGACCGCGCCGCGTACACGGCGGCGGTGCGGCGGATCCGTGCCCACATCGCGGCCGGCGAGGTCTACCAGGCCAACCTCTGCCGCGTGCTGTCGGCGCCGGTAGACCCGGACGCCGACGTGGACGCCCTGACCGCTCTGCTCGCCCGCGGCAACCCGGCGCCGTACGCCGGAACGATTCGCCTCCCGGCGCACGGCGTGGAGACGGCCACCGCCTCGCCCGAACTGTTCCTGCGCCGGACCGGGCGGACCGTCGAGAGCGGGCCCATCAAGGGGACCGGCCGTACCGAGGCGGACCTCCTGGAGAAGGACTACGCCGAGAACGTGATGATCGTGGACCTGGTCCGCAACGACATCGGGCGGGTCTGCGCCACCGGCACCGTGAGCGTCCCCGACCTGTGCGCCGTGGAGAAGCACCCGGGGCTGGTCCACCTCGTCTCCACGGTCCGGGGCGAGCTGCGCGCCGACGCCGGCTGGCCCGACCTGCTCGCCGCGGCCTTCCCGCCCGGCTCGGTCACCGGTGCGCCCAAGTCGAGCGCCCTGCGGATCATCGAGGCCCTGGAGACCGCGCCGCGCGGCCCGTACTGCGGTGGCATCGGCTGGGTGGACGCGGACCGGGGCGTCGGCGAGCTGGCCGTGGGCATCCGCACCTTCTGGATCGACCGGTCCGGCGACGGTGACGAGCTCCGGTTCGGTACCGGCGCCGGGATCACCTGGGGCTCCGACCCGGAGGGCGAGTGGCGGGAGACCGAACTGAAGGCCGCCCGGCTGCTCGCGATAGCGTCGGGTACGTATGACATGAACGAAGGGGATCCCGGGTGCTGAGCCGGCCCGGCCGACGACCTTCGGACCCCGGCCGGTCCGCCGCGTCGGATGCACCTGGCGCATCCGACGCATCGGACGCTGACTTGTAGAGGTAGAGAGCAGTGAAGATCTGGCTGGACGGCGGGTTGCAGGACGTGGAGTCCGCGCGTGTCTCCGTCTTCGACCACGGGCTGACCGTGGGGGACGGCATCTTCGAGACGGTGAAGGCGACCGGGGGACGGCCCTTCGCGCTCACCCGCCACCTCGACCGGCTGACCCGCTCGGCCCGGGGCCTCGGCCTGCCCGACCCCGACCACGACGAGGTCCGCCGGGCCTGCGCGGCGGTCCTCGCGGCCAACCCGATGGAGCTGGGCCGGCTGCGCATCACCTACACCGGCGGTCACGGTCCCCTCGGTTCCGACCGCGGCGACCGCGGCCCGACCCTGGTGGTCGCCCTCGGCGAGACCGGTCGCCGCGCCGACTCCACCGCCGTGATCACGGTCCCGTGGACCCGCAACGAGCGCGGCGCGCTCACCGGCCTGAAGACCACCTCCTACGCCGAGAACGTCGTCGCCCTGGCCCGCGCCCACCGGCACGACGCCTCCGAGGCCCTGTTCGCCAACACGGTCGGACAGCTCTGCGAGGGCACCGGCTCCAACGTCTTCGTCGTCCTCGACGGCGAGATCCACACCCCGCCGGTCTCCTCCGGCTGCCTGGCCGGCATCACCCGCGCCCTGACCGCCGAGTGGACCGGCGCCCGTGAGACCGAGCTGCCCATGGACGTCCTGGAGCGGGCGGACGAGATCTTCCTCACCTCCACCCTGCGCGACGTCCAGGCCGTGCACCGCGTCGACGACCGTGCGCTCCCCGGCGCCCCCGGCCCGGTGACCGCCAAGGCCATGCGCGTCTTCGACGAGCGCTCGGGTGAGGACCTGGATCCCTGAGAGCCGCCACGGGGCTTTGAGCGGCGGGGCCTCGTCGGGCTGACGTCACCCTCCCGGGCGGGTAGAACACGGCTGATGACCACGACCCTGCGGCCGACCGAGCCGCTTCAGCACGGCGCCGACGGGGCGCCGTCCCGGCACTTCCAGGTGTGCGTGAACGGCAGGCCCGTCGGCACCCTCCACCTCGGCACCTCGCCGAATCTCGGGGCCCGCGTGGCCCGGATCGCCGACCTGCGCATCGAGGAGCCCGACCGGCACCGGGGCCGAGGCACCGTGGCCGCGCTCGCCGCGGAGGAGGTGGCACGGGGCTGGGGCTGCCGGCAGATCGAGGTGAGCGTCCCGGCCGCCGCGGAGCCGGCGCTGCGGCTCGTCACGGCGCTCGGGTACGTCCCGCGCCACCGCAGGATGGAGAAGCACCTCGGCGACACCCAGCCCGCGCTGCCGGCCGGCAGCCTCGGCCGCGCCCTGACCGAGGCCGAGTTCGAGGAGTGGCTCGCCCACGAGTCCGAGGCGTACGCGCGCAGGTGGATCGAGCGGGGCCTGCCCGAAACCGAGGCACGCGAGAAGTCGCGGCGCGACCACGAGCGGCTGCTGCCGGGCGGGCTCGCCACCGAGGACGTGCGGCTCACCGTCCTCGAACACGAGGGGACACGCGTCGGCACCCTGTGGGTGGCCTTCTGGAGGGACCAGGCCTGGGTGTACGACGTCGAGGCCGACGCCGCCCACCGTGGCCGGGGACACGGCCGCACCCTGATGCTGCTGGCGGAGCAGCAGGCGATCGCCGCCGGCAGACCCGTCCTCGGTCTCACCGTGTTCGCAGGCGACACCCCGGCCGAACGGCTCTACGAGTCGCTGGGGTACGTCACCGTCTCCTGCATCCTCTACAAGAACCTGATCTGAGGCCCGGTCACTCCTGTTCGGCCAGCAACCGGTCGGCGATCTCCGTCACGCGCTCGCGCAGGCCCTCCTGGCTCTTGCCGCCGTCGAGGCGTTCGCCGCCGATGACGTACGTGGGGGTGCCGGTCACGCCGATGGCCTTGCCCTCGGCCTGGTCGGCGTCCACGACCAGAATGTGCCGGCCGTCGATCAGCGCGGTGTCGAACTCCTCGGCGTCCAGGCCCAGTTCGCCGGCCACCTCGACCAGGAACGGCTCGCCCTCGCGGTCCAGCCGCTCGACCCGGCCGAGGACCGCCTCGACGTACTCCCAGCCCCTGCCCTGCACCAGGGCCTCCTCGGCGGCCTGCGCGGCGGCGAAGGCATGCTTGTGCTTCTCCAGCGGGAAGTGCCGCAGCCGCAGCTCCAGCCGGTCACCGTACCGGGCACGCAGGGCGCGGAGGTCGTCCAGGGCGCTGCGGCAGTCCGAACACTGGAGTTCGCACCAGACGTCGAGGACCGGGGCGTCGGCGCGCGCGGGGGAGTCGTTCATGCCGGCCAGTCTTCCAGGCCGTGCTCCGTCCACCCAATCGAGACGGCTGGGGGCGGGCGGCGACGCCGGGTGCGGCCGCAGCTCGTCCCTGAGGTGGAGGTGCCCCGGAGGGGACCCCGAGATGCCCCTGATTGTCGGGCCTGGACATGGATCGCACGGGCGGCGCGGTGCACGATGGAAGGGGCGGGGCACGCACTCCGTCCGCCCGACCCAGCCCGCAGGAGGACCGGATGATCGCCGAGACAGTCTGTTCCGCCGTGTCCGCGGCAGGCCTGGGCATCGCCGTGGTCACCGCCTATCGCAAGCGGTACCTGGCGGCGGCCCGTACCGCCGCCTACTCCCTCGTTCCCATCGGCCTGGTGATGACGGGCGTGGTCGGCTGGATCGCCGACACCGCCTTCAGCCCGACCGCCTGGGCCGGCTTCGGTGTGCTCGGCGCTGCGTGGGCCCTGTTCGCCACCACCCGCGCCGTGGAGCGCCGGCGCGGCGGCACCCGTGGCACCCGCGCCGAGCGGAAGGCGGCCGCCCGGAGCACGGAGCGCGACGCCGTCGCACCCGCCGCCTCGGCACCGTCCCTGAGTCCGGCCACCCGCGCGGAGTCCAGGCCCGCGGCGGCGCCCCGCGGCACCGGCTCCGGTGACGACTTCAGCGACATCGAGGCCATCCTCAAGAAGCACGGGATATGACAGACCGCGAAGGCGGCGGACCGGGCGCGGGGGCGGCCCCGGCAGGACACCGGGCGACCCAGTTCAGCCGGGGTGCGAGCGCATGCATATGACAATCGCATGAGGCATTGAAACGACACAGTGCGCCCACGGCCCGGGCGGAAGTGTGCAGAGGGTGGGCGGAAGCGAAACGGACATCGCGGAATTCAGTGAACTCCCGCCCATTCCGGGCGTGTTGATCGCGTGGCGGGTGCTCGCTGGGACATCATCGCAGCGAGATGCTGGACACGAAACAGAGCGAGGCCGCGCCGCCGAAGGACGAGCCCCGCGGGTGCCTCTTCGCCCTTTCCCAGCCACCGCTGATGATCTTCCTAGCGGTGATCGGGTGTCTGCTCCTCATGGCTGCGCTGCACGACCTGCTGTGGCTGTGAGCCGTACCCGCCCGTCCTGGCGCCACCCGCCGGGACCGGCGTCGGCATCCACCCCGCGACCCGTCGGTGCGCCCGACCTGGGCCCCTGTCGCCGACGGCTGCCCGATCAGCCCGCCGCCTCCTTGCGGCGTGCCCGGTACGCGGCGACATGCAGGCGGTTTCCGCAGGTCCGGCTGTCGCAGTAACGGCGCGAACGGTTACGGGAAAGGTCGACGAAGGCGCGTCGGCAGTCCGGTGCCTCGCAGCGCCGCAGCCGCTCCTGCTCCCCGGCGACGACGAAGAACGCGAGTGCCATCCCGCAGTCGGCGGCGAGGTGGTCGGCCACCGAGGCGCCGGGCGCGAAGTAGTGCACATGCCAGTCGTAGCCGTCGTGGTCCGTGAGCCGGGGAGTGGTCCCCGCGGCCGCGACCAGCTCGTTGATCATCCCGGCGGCGGTCCTGGCGTCCGGGGCGGCGAAGATGCCCGCGAACCGGCCGCGGATCTTGCGCACCGCCGACAGGTCGAACTCCGACAGCACACCCACATCGCTGATGTCGTGGTTTCGTACGAAATGCTGGAGGGCCGCGACATCGGGCAGACCGTCCGCCGCCGCGTCGTCCTCCGGCAAGGTGTTCACCAGATCCACCACGGCGTCGAGAGAACACCGGGTGTCGTGGGTGATCAGCACGTTTCGCTCCCTGGCCTGAGGGTCGGGCGGGCGCCCGCCGATGGTGGCCGATGGTAGCGACATACGGCGGCCCCGCACCGTGCCCTGTCCCACTCGTGACTGACCGGTACAACGCACACCGCCCCCCGGCGGTTCCACGGGCACGCCGGCGCCGCCCCGTGACCGAATCACGGTGGCGGCGCCGGTGCTGCCGTATGCGGTTGTCTAGGCCCGAGCCGTCTCCCCGAGTGGACGGCGCCGGGCGGCTTGCAGGGGGCGTGGCCTCAGCTCTCCGCCAGGATGTGCGAAAGCTCCTGATCGAGATCGAAGTGGCGGTGTTCCGTGCCCGGGGGCACGGCGGCGTCCGTCCGCTTCAGGAAGGACTCCAGGGCCCGTGCCGGGGCTTCCAGCAGGGCTTCTCCCTCCGGGGAGCTCAGGGCGATGCACACGACGCCCTGACCGTGACTGCGGGACGGCCAGACGCGGACGTCTCCGGTGCCGGTTGGGCGGTGCAGCCCCTCGGCGAGGAGGTCGCGGGCGAACACCCATTCGACGGTTTCCTCGGCTCCGGTGTGGAAGGTGGCGTGCACGGCGTAGGGGTCGGCCGTGTCGTACCGCAGGCCTGCGGGGACAGGCAGGGATGACTCGCTCGACACAACGAGGCGCAGGTGCAGCTCGCAGCTGACCGTGGTGTTCATAAGCGCCAGGGCCTTTCGCTCAGTGTGCGCTCGGGGATTCGCACGTCGGCGAAATCGACATGCCACCTACGGTGCCGTTGTAAACCCCTCTGAGTGTTTTGCGTGTGTTTACGTAACTCTTCCGGCCGAGAACCTGAACGCGATCTACGACCATTCCGGTGACCGGAATCGCTCAGGTAGTGTTTGGTCGTATGAATACGGGGAGTAACGAACCGGGCGAGGCTGCCGTGGCCTCGGACGGCGGCGGGGCGGACGGGACGCGTGACGAGCGTGGGCTCGGATCGCGCGCGCCCGAGTTCGTCAGGGCGCGCCGGATGCTGCACCTGAGCTGGCAGGTCGGGGTCTTCGTGATCGGCCTGGCCGTGGTGGCCGCGGGCATCGTCCTGCTGCCGCTGCCCGGCCCCGGCTGGGTGATCATCTTCGCCGGCATGGCGATCTGGGCCACCGAGTTCGTCTGGGCCCAGCTGGTGCTCCGATGGACGAAGCGCAAGGTCACGGAGGCGGCCCAGAGGGCCCTCGACCCCAAGGTGCGCCGCCGCAACATCACGCTCACGACGATCGGCCTGGTGGTCGTGGCCGCCGGGGCCGGGATCTACCTCTCCAGGTTCGGGATCGTGATGCCCTGGAAGATCGAGGAGTGATCCGGCCGTCGCCACCAGGCCCCCGGCGACTGGTCGGGGGTACCCCCTGACATGGGGTAATGTTCTTCCTGCGCCCGGGCGATTAGCTCAGTGGGAGAGCGCTTCGTTCACACCGAAGAGGTCACTGGTTCGAACCCAGTATCGCCCACCCGGAACCGCGGCCCACCTGCGAGACAGCAGGTGGGCCGCGGTCGTTCTGTGCCTCGGGGAGGGCTGCCGCGATCACGGCGGCGACGGCCGCCTCCGGCAGGCGCGACCGCGGTCGGGCCGACCGCACGGTGCGGCCTGCGCGGCATGCGAAGGGCACGGTGCCCGTGCGAGGCCTCCCGAGCGGCCGAGCCCGAGAGACGCGTCCCTGTGGGCTCAGCATCTGCCGCCGCAGCCCTTCGCCCGCGGGTGTGGGTGCGGGTGTGCGGGTGGGCAGGTTTGCGGGCCTGCGGTGCAGTGGCCGCCGGTGCGGCGGCCGGCGGCCCGGCGAGCCCCCAGGCCGTCGGGAACTCGTGTCTTCGCCCGTCCCGCCTCCGCGCCGGCCCGGTCGCCCTGCGCTCACTCAAGCGCTCGCGACGGCTGTCGAGGCGGGCGAAGGCGAGGGCCAAGGCGAGAGGGGCGGTGATGGCGAGGGTGACGGTGAGGGCGTAGACACTCGGCGTCCCGAGCGCCGTGCGGCGGGCATCCGCGCCGTCTGCCGAGGCTTCACCCCTCCGACCACTACTCGCCTCGGCCCAGCCCGCCCCCACCGCCCCCGCCCACCGAAGTCAACCCGTAACCCAAGCCTCCCGTGCCCCACTTCGCGTTCGGCCCCTCGGCCACGCGCCCCTCACCTGCGACGTCCTCCGCCTCCGCCCTCCCGCGCACGTCCCGCCCGGCCCCGTCCCGCCGACCCCGCCCGCAAGAAATTCCTGTCCGCATCGATGACGCCTCACCGGCCCCTCCGTAACGTGTGCCAGCAAGCGCCTGATTGAAACGATTCATCCAGACGTCGGCGACGCCGCGGGGAGGGGTCCGACTCTGGGAACCAGCAGGAATGTGGAGAGGCGGACCATCCTGAAGCCGGCCGGGGCCCCGGCGGCTCTCGGGCTTGCCGCGACGGCCGGGTGGGGAGGCGGCACCGGCTCGGGGGGCGGGGCGGTGACGATCCGTTACTCGTGGGGGGTGCCGAGGAGTGCGCGCAGAAGATCAACAAGACCATCGCGCTCTTCGGGAAGAGGTACCCGAAGATCAAGGTCAAGGCCGACTTTCAGACGTACGCGTCGTTCTGGGAGAAGTTCCAGACCCGGGTGGCCGGCGGAAATCCCCCGGACGTTTTCCAAAATGCCGTCACCTTTCTCCGGAAGTACGACAAGCGCGGAATTCGGCTCGACCTCAAGTCACAGGGTCGGGCAGGAAATCTGAGCCTGGATCACTTCCGGGCCGGGGTGACCAAGGTGGGCGAGGTCGACGGAAAGCAGCTCGGAATCCCCGTCGGCTCCGGCACCAGGGCGCTGGTCATCGACAAGAAGGTCTAAGAGGAAGCCGACGTCGAGCCGCACGCGGGCTGGACCTGAGACGACTGCTGCAAGGCCGACCTGACGGAGTGGTGGACCGACGGCTGCAACCGCGTCAAGGCGGGCCTCGTCCTCGGCGACGAGATGCCCTCGCATGGGGGTGGGGGAGCGCCGTCGCACGGGCGGCGGCGCTCGTACCGGCGAGTGTGGTCCAGGTCACTCCACAGAGGCATGAGTACGCGTACTCAGTTAGGCCGGCCGGGCAGACTCCGCCCATGGACTGGACCCACTACCGCTTCCGCACCCTGTGGTCCCTGCCGGTGCCGTGCGCCGCCGTCTACGCCGCGCTGGAGCGGGTCGAGGAGTATCCGAGCTGGTGGCCGCAGGTGCGGTCGGTGAACCGGCTGAACGACACGACGGGACTCATCACGATCCGTTCCGTCCTTCCGTACGACATGACGTTCACGGCGCGGGAGACGCGACGCGATCCAGGGGCCGGCCTGCTGGAGGCCGCGATGACCGGTGACATCGAGGGCTGGTCCCGCTGGACGCTCACCGCCGACGGCGCCGGCACCCTCGCCCGCTACGACCAGGTCGTCGACGTGAACAAGCCGCTGCTGCGCCGACTCGCCGTCCCCGGACGGCCGTTCTTCCGCGCCAACCACTGGCTGATGATGCGGGCGGGACGGCGCGGACTGCTCAGGCACCTCCAAGCGGTTTGAACGAAACCTGCCGGTACCTGTATCGTTCTCTCCGTTCCCGGGCGATTAGCTCAGTGGGAGAGCGCTTCGTTCACACCGAAGAGGTCACTGGTTCGAACCCAGTATCGCCCACCACCGGGAAGGCCGGTCCGCACCAGCGGACCGGCCTTGTTCGTTCCCCGGACCGGCGCCGTCACGTAAGGGCCGCCCTTGGACGCCGGCTCCCGGATCAGGGCCGCGACCGAGGAGCACCGGCGCCATCGGAACGCGGGGACACCGAGGCCGAGCACGCCGTCCGTCGGGCGGGGCGCCGGTGGTGGCGCCCCGCCCGTCACGCCGCCGTCGGCAGTTCCGGCCGCAGCGGCCAGTCCTGGCTCACCGTCTCCGGTGTGCCGCTGCGGGTGAACCACGCCTGGAGGCCACGTGCCTGCGCCGCGTGCCAGGTCATCTGCAGGGTGTGCAGCTCGGCCGGGGTCAGGCGCTCCAGGCGGGCCGCGAAACGGCGGCCCAGCGCCCGTACGAGCTCCAGGGACGCGAGCGCGTCCGCGCCCGCGTCGTGCGCGCCCTCGAGGGTGACCTCGTAGTGCGCGCACAGGTCGGTCAGGGTCCGGCGGCCCTTGCGGTAGCGGTCCAGATGCTTGTCCAGGACCCGGGGATCGAGGACGAGCAGGGGGCTCGCCTCGAACCAGCGGTCCAGTGCGGACGCCCGGTGCCGGCGCAACTCCCGGTCCAGCAGCGTCAGATCGAACGGCGCGTTCATCACCACCAGGGGGCGGTGCATCGCCGCGTGCTCGGCCAGTTCCTCGGCTATCTCATGCATCACCGGCGCCGGCCAGCGGCCGTTGCGCTGCAGGTGTTCCTCCGTCAGCCCGTGCACCGCCGTCGCCGCTTCCGGCACCGGCACACCCGGGTTGACCAGCCAGCGGGTCACCCGGGGGCGGGTGCCCGGGGCGTCCTGGACGACGACCGCGGCCGACACGATGCGGTCGGTCTCCACGTCCACGCCCGTGGTCTCCGTGTCGAAGGCCGCCAAGGGCCCCTCGTACCAGCACGTCATGCCCATACAACTCCTCGTTCACCCACGGCAGATGACGTTCCGTCTTCTGCCCGTTTGGTGATACCCGGGCCGTTTGCGACGTACGCCGGAAGGACACAACAGGAGTGCGGGTCTTTGCAGTTCAGCGGCCCGCCACGGGGAAACTCTTTGGCTGGGAAGGCTGTTGGTCATGGCGATAGCGCAGCCCGAACGGGGCGGGCTGCTGCCCGAACGTACGGGCCCCCATCGCGGCACACTCGCGACCACCGCCTGCATGGAGACACTGCAGGTGGGCTATCTGCATGCCGTCGCGGCGGCGGCCGGCTGCTCGCTGTCGCAGCCGTTCCCGGACAACGGCATCGACTGGCACGTCAGCCACGGCTCGCCCGGTCACACCGTCGACGACGAGGTGACGATCAAGGTGCAGCTCAAGTGCACGTACCAGATCGCACCCAACCCGCCGGGACGTTTCTTCTCCTTCACGCTGGACAACGATCACCTGCGCAAGCTCGCCCGCACACCGGTGTCGGTGCACAAGATCCTGGTGGTGATGCTGGTACCGCGCTCCCAGGACGACTGGCTGCGCGCCAGCCACGACCGGCTCGATCTGCGCCACTGCTGCTACTGGGTCAACCTGGCAGGGCACCCGATCACCGGCCGGCACCGGACCACCGTGCGCGTTCCGACCTCGCGCATCTTCGACGACCGTGCGCTCTGCGAGATCATGACGCGGGTCGGGACGGGAGGCAGACCATGAGGCACCGTCCGTACGAGGAGCAGCTGCGGGAGGTCCGGCCGCATCCCGACGACCTCCACGGTCCGCACTGGAACCGTCCCCCCGAGCCCGCCGAGGTCGACCCGGCCGTGCTCGGCGCCCTGCTGCGCCGGCACGGCTGGCAGCGGCGCGGGGGAGCACCGGGGCGCTACGGCCGCTGGACCCCACCCGGACCGGGCGGCACCGGCACCAGCCTGCTGGTACCCGAGAGCCGCGCCTTCCCGGACAGTGACGACCTGCTCGGGGAGGCGCTCACGGCTCTCGTGCGCAGCGGTACTCCCGCCGCGCGCGAGGTGCTGGTCGGGCTCGCCGTACCCAGCGACGAGATCCGCTGGTGGCGGGACGTGCCGAGCGGAGCGGCGGACGCCGCGTCCTGGACGGTCGAGGAGCAGCTGCGCACCGCCGCCCGGCAGACCCTGCTGGCCGGCGCGCTCGCCACGCGCGCGCGGGCCGGCTACTACGGTGCCCGGCACAAACGCGCCGCCGCCGCGATGCTGGAGTCCGTCCTCGTCGGCTCGGCGGACGGCGGGCGCGGCCTGGCCGCCTTCGTGCCCGTCGGCACCGGCCGGCCCCTCGCCGTACGCCTCCACCAGGCCTTGTACGCCGCCCGTGAGGCCATCGACTACCAGCGGGCCACCGGCGGCATGGACGCCTTCGACAGCGCCGTCGAGGCGGGCGTGAGCCGGGAGCTGACCGACGCCCTAGTCACGCTCGTACGAGGCACGGAAGGCGCCCGCGTCTCGGTGGCCTGGGCGCCGGGCGCCGGCGTCCCCGACGACTGCGCGGCCACCCCCGAGCCCATCGAGTTCTCACCCGGCGACCTGCCCGTGCTGCGCGAGGCCGGGGCCCGCTACCTGCGCGACGAACCCTCGGTCGCGGTCCGCCTCGCCGGCACCGTCGTCCGCATGCGCCGCTCCGAGCCGCGCGGCGAGGGCGCCGTACGGCTGCGGGTGATCGCCGGGGCCGAGGTGCCCTACGTCCGGGTCACCCTCGACGAGGAGGACTACCGGATCGCCGGGCAGGCCCACCTGGTGGGTCTTCCGGTAAGGGTGCACGGGCGGCTGGAGAGCCGGGGCGGCTTCCGGCGGCTGTCCGGCGCCTTCGGGGTCGCACCGGTCCAGGTGGACGAGGCCGAGCGGGACCGGCTGATGAAGTCGCTCCAGGAGAACCTGGACTTCTTCGAGGAGGCGTGCAGCGGCGACGACTGCGACTGACCGGGGACGGCGGGTAACCGTTTAGCGGTCGACGGTGCCGGGTCGGTACGATCCGGTATGGCGCGCGCTCCTGGTACGGCGCCCGCATTCGTCTTCAGTCAGGAGAGACCGGTGTCAGACGTCCGTGTGATCATCCAACGCGATTCCGAGCGGGAAGAGCGCGTGGTGACGACGGGCACTACGGCCGCCGAGCTCTTCGCCGGCGAGCGCGCAGTCATCGCCGCCCGGGTGGCCGGTGAGCTCAAGGACCTCGCGTACGAAGTGCGGGACGGCGAGACCGTCGAGGGCGTCGAGATCTCCTCGGAGGACGGTCTCAACATCCTGCGGCACTCCACCGCGCACGTCATGGCCCAGGCCGTCCAGGAGCTCTTCCCCGAGGCCAAGCTGGGCATCGGCCCGCCGGTCAAGGACGGCTTCTACTACGACTTCGACGTCGAGAAGCCCTTCCACCCCGATGACCTCAAGGCCATCGAGAAGAAGATGCAGGAGATCCAGAAGCGCGGGCAGAAGTTCGCGCGCCGGGTCGTCACGGACGAGGAGGCCCGCGCCGAGCTGGCCGACGAGCCGTACAAGCTGGAGCTGATCGGCCTCAAGGGCTCCGCGTCCAGCGACGACGGCGCGGACGTCGAGGTCGGCGCCGGCGAGCTGACGATCTACGACAACCTGGACGCCAAGACCGGCGAGCTGTGCTGGAAGGACCTCTGCCGCGGTCCCCACCTGCCCTCCACCCGCCTGATCCCCGCGTTCAAGCTGATGCGCAACGCGGCCGCCTACTGGCGCGGCAGCGAGAAGAACCCGATGCTGCAGCGCATCTACGGCACCGCCTGGCCCTCCAAGGACGAGCTGAAGGAGTACCTCGACTTCCTCGCCGAGGCCGAGAAGCGGGACCACCGCAAGCTGGGCAACGAGCTGGACCTGTTCTCCATCCCGGAGCAGATCGGCTCCGGCCTCGCCGTCTTCCACCCCAAGGGCGGCGTGATCCGCCGGGTCATGGAGGACTACTCGCGTCGCCGGCACGAGGAGGAGGGCTACGAGTTCGTCTACACCCCGCACGCCACGAAGGGGAAGCTCTTCGAGACCTCCGGGCACCTGGACTGGTACGCCGACGGCATGTACCCGCCCATGCAGCTCGACGAGGGCGTGGACTACTACCTCAAGCCCATGAACTGCCCGATGCACAACCTGATCTTCGACGCGCGCGGCCGGTCCTACCGTGAACTGCCCCTGCGCCTCTTCGAATTCGGGACGGTGTACCGGTACGAGAAGTCGGGCGTCGTGCACGGCCTGACCCGGGCCCGCGGCTTCACCCAGGACGACGCGCACATCTACTGCACCAAGGAGCAGATGGCGGAGGAGCTCGACAAGACCCTCACCTTCGTCCTGAACCTGCTGCGCGACTACGGCCTCACCGACTTCTACCTGGAGCTGTCCACCAAGGACCCGGAGAAGTTCGTCGGCTCCGACGAGGTCTGGGAGGAGGCGACCGAGACGCTCCGCGCGGTCGCCGAGAAGCAGGGCCTCCCGCTCGTCCCCGACCCGGGCGGCGCCGCCTTCTACGGCCCGAAGATCTCCGTGCAGACCAAGGACGCCATCGGCCGCACCTGGCAGATGTCGACCGTCCAGCTCGACTTCAACCTGCCCGAGCGCTTCGACCTGGAGTACACCGCGGCCGACGGCTCCAAGCAGCGCCCGGTGATGATCCACCGCGCCCTGTTCGGCTCCATCGAGCGGTTCTTCGCGGTGCTCCTGGAGCACTACGCGGGCGCCTTCCCGGCGTGGCTGGCACCGGTCCAGGCGGTGGGCATCCCGATCGGCGACGGCCATGTCGAGTACCTGCAGAAGTTCGCCGCCCAGGCGAAGAAGCAGGGCCTGCGGGTCGAGGTGGACGCGTCCTCCGACCGCATGCAGAAGAAGATCCGCAACGCCCAGAAGCAGAAGGTGCCCTTCATGGTCATCGCGGGCGACGAGGACATGGCGGCCGGCTCGGTCTCCTTCCGCTACCGTGACGGCTCACAGGAGAACGGCATCCCGTTCGACGACGCCATCGCCAAGATCGTGAAGGTGGTCGAGGAGCGGACCCAGGTCTGATCCCTCTCCGTCGAAGGCCCTCGGAGATCAGCTCTCCGGGGGCCTTCGCTCGTCCTCGTTCAGCGCGAACCGCTGCAGCATCCAGGACGAGAACGACCCCGTGACCGTGCCCAGCAGGGCCAGACCGCAGGCCATCATCCCCGCGGCGACGAACCGCCCGAGTGTGGTCACCGGGACGTAGTCGCCGTAGCCGACCGTGGAGAGGGTCGAGCAGGTCCACCAGAGGGCGTCGCCGAAGGTGCGGATGCTGGCGTGCGGGGCCGAGCGCTCGACCTGGTAGACGGCGAGGGCGCCGGAGAAGCCCAGCAGCGAGATCGACAGCGTCGAGTAGGCCGCCACGCGTGCGTGCAACGAGAGCCGGGGCTCCCCGCGCCGCCGCTGGATCGACTCGTAGGTCCGCACCACCCGCACCGGCCGCAGCAGGGGCAGCACCAGCACGAGCGTGTCCAGCCAGTGCCGTCGGACGAACCCCGGTCCCTCGCCGCTGAGCCGCCAGCGCACCGCGTAGTCGACGGCGAACATCGCCCAGGCCGTGTACAGCAGCGCCAGGAAGAAGACGTGCGCCGCGTTCGGCAGCCGGGGCAGCAGCACGTGCACCGCGTACGAGCCGAGGAAGACCAGCGACGCGACACCGAGCACCAGGTCGGTCCTCCGGTCCCAGCGGTTCAGCCGGCTGTCGTCGTCCATCCGCCCAGCTTCGCCGCCGGGCTGTTTCCCCGGGCCCCCTCGACACGCCGCGAACGGGCGAAGCCATATGCTGCCTAGCATGACGAGTGAGCCGGAGCAGCAGATCGGAGTGGGGACGCAGGACGCGTTCCAGCGCCTGTGGACGCCCCACCGGATGGCCTACATCCAGGGTGAGAACAAGCCGACCGGCCCGGGTGCCGACGACGGCTGTCCCTTCTGCTCGATCCCGGCCAAGTCCGACGAGGACGGCCTGATCGTCCGGCGCGGCGAGCACGTCTACGCGGTGCTCAACCTCTACCCGTACAACGGCGGCCACCTGATGACGGTCCCGTACCGGCACGTCGCCGACTACACGGACCTGACCGGGCCGGAGACGGTCGAGCTGGCCGAGCTGACCAAGCAGGCGATGACCGCGCTGCGCACCGCGTCCGGCGCCCACGGCTTCAACATCGGCATGAACCAGGGCACGGTGGCGGGCGCCGGCATCGCCGCCCATCTCCACCAGCACATCGTGCCGCGCTGGGGCGGCGACACGAACTTCATGCCGGTGGTGGGCCACACCCGGGTGCTGCCCCAGCTCCTGGCGGACACCCGCAAGATGCTGGCCGAGGCCTGGCCGACGTCACCTTGAGCAGCCCGTCCGGCGGCTGAGGACGAGGCCGTCCCGAAGCGGGGGTCCGGGAGCGGCAGCCCCCAGGGGCCGGTGTCCGCACCCGCCCCTTCGGCCGAACCGCCGGAGGCTCACGCGTCGTAGGTGTCGGCCTTCTTCGGTGACGCCTCCTGGACCGACCCGCTGAGCACTCCGGCCCGTGCGTTGAACTTGTCCATGTTGACGTCGTGCTCCTTGAGCACGGTGAACGCGGCCCGGTGCACCGCCCTGAGCACCGGCGTGGCCGCGCGCAGCGCGTCGTCGGCCATGAAGCGGTGCTTCCACGGCTGGTCGGCCCAGGCGTGCCGGAGGCCGAACGGCTCGGGCAGGCCTATGGAGCCGCCGAGCCACTTCAGCAGCGGCGGATACCAGCTGACCGACGCCCGCGCCGCGAGCCGGACCACCTCGTCCGGAGTGACCAGGGGCAGCTTGATCGTGCGGGTCTCCCAGAACCGGACGGTCTTGGCGACGGTCTTGGTGGGGGCCTCGGGCTTGCTGCTGAACAGGCCGTTGACCGGGCCGAGGGCGTGTCCGGTGACCTCGATCCGCAGAGTCTCCTTCAGCACGGTCACGGTGGCCATCATCGTGATGATCAGGCCGCCGTCCCACAGGTGCGGCCACTGCACGCCCAGGTAGTGCCGCTCGCCCTTGCCGAAGTGGTTGCTGTTGCAGATCCGCTCGACGTCGGCGGGCCCCACCAGGTAGTCGGTCCCCTCGGGCCGGGAGACCTCCTTGGCGCCCTCGCCGACATGGGTGACGATCCAGTGCTTGACCTGGGGTGTCGGGAAGCCGCCGGTCTTCAGGTGCTGCCGGTGCAGCACGCTCAGCTCCTTCTCGATCTCCCGGACGACCGTCCAGGCGCGGAACTCGTGGATGCCCTTGACCGGATCGAGCGGGACAAGTTCCTCCGCGAGGTGCCAGGAGCCCCAGCGGGTGCCCATGCCGAGTATGCCCTTGGGGCCGGCGTAGAAGACCGAGTTGGACTGCTGCTCGGCGCTGAGCCGGGCCAGGGACTGGCGCAGCTGCTCGGCCGCGGCCTGGTCGGGGCTGGTCGGCACCGCCTCGGGGACCTTCGCGCCGACACTGCCCCCGGAGAGCAGGCCGTCCCAGGCCTCGCGCAGGTCCCGTGCGGTGCGCTCGCACAGCCGCTTGGCCAGGTACCAGCCGACGACGGGGAGCACGACGCAGCCGCGCGCGTACCAGCCCCAGAACCCGGCGAGGGGCATCCGGATCAGGAAGATGACGGCGAGGACCCCGACGCCCGCCAGCAGGGCGCTGCCGAGCCCGGAGACCCGCTTGTCGCCGGCCTTCAGCATGGTGGCCCGGAGCTGGAAGACGCCCAGCCAGATCAGCAGGCCGGGCAGGAAGAGCACGCCGAACAGGAACATGACGGCGCTGAGCCGGTTGTCGCGCTCCCGGCGGATGCGGTTGGCGGCGAGGCAGTGCTCGACGACCACCTGGGGCTCGCTGCCGAAGGACTGGACGAGGGGTTTGCGGTCGACGCCCAGCATGCGGTCGATGACCGCCTGGGAGTACGCCTCACCGAAGTTGGGCCGGAATATCTTGGCCCACTTGCGGCCTTCCTTGACCTCGGACTGGTGCCACTCGTTGTCGGCCTTCTTGATCTCCTCCATGGGCGTGTCCCGGTAGGCCGCCGAGGCCAGGGCGTAGGTCGGTGCCTGCGCCTCGCCGCCCGGCCTGGGCACCTGTGGCCCGAAGAAGTCCTCGAAGCTCATTCCCGCCCCCACTTGCCGCCGTCCCGCTTCTGCGGCCTTCCCGACTTCCGTACTCCGCACACCTGTTGATCAAGTAGTCAGAGTATCTCCAGCCACCGACAAGCGTCGGCGGACGGCCGAAGCCGCCCGCCGAACGCCCCTTGCGCACCTGGTCAGGAGGTGACTTTGGCCTGTTCGCGAATCCTCTCGGCGATCTGCGGCGGCATCGGCTCGTGCCGGGCGTAGGACCGGCTGAAACGCGCCGTACCGTGCGACAGTGAGCGCAGGTCGACCGCGTAGCGGCCGATCTCGAACTCCGGTACCTCGGCCTTGATCAGGGTGCGCCCGCCGCTGGTCTGCTCGGTGCCGAGCACCCGGCCGCGCCGCCCGGACAGGTCGCTCATCACCGCGCCCACGTAGTCGTCGCCGACCAGCACGGACACCTCGGCCACCGGTTCCAGGAGATGGATCTTCGCGTCCGCCGCGGCTTCCCGCAGCGCCAGCGCGCCCGCCGTCTGGAAGGCGGCGTCGGAGGAGTCCACCGAGTGCGCCTTGCCGTCGAGCAGGGTGACCCGCACGTCGACCAACTGGTAGCCGGCGGCCACCCCCTTGACGGCCTGGGCCCTGATGCCCTTCTCGACCGAGGGGATGAACTGCCGGGGCACCGCGCCGCCGACCACCTTGTCGACGAACTCGATGCCGGAGCCGCCCGGCAGGGGTTCCACCTCGATCTCGCAGATCGCGAACTGCCCGTGCCCGCCGGACTGCTTGACGTGCCGGCCGCGCCCGGCGGACTTCCCGGCGAACGTCTCCCGCAGGGACACCCTGTGGGGTACGACGTCGACCTGGACGCCGTACCTGCTGCGCAGCCGTTCGAGGGCGACGTCCGCGTGCGCCTCGCCGAGGCACCACAGCACCACCTGGTGGGTGTCCTGGTTCTGTTCGAGCCGCATGGTCGGGTCCTCGGCGACGAGGCGGGCGAGGCCCTGGGAGAGCTTGTCCTCGTCGGCCTTGCTGTGCGCCTCGATGGCGAGCGGCAGCAGCGGGTCGGGCATCTCCCACGGCTCCATGAGCAGCGGGTCGTCCCGGCCCGAGAGCGTGTCGCCGGTCTCCGCGCGGCCGAGCTTGGCCACGCACGCCAGGTCACCGGCGATGACATGGGTGACCGGGCGCTGCTGTTTGCCGAACGGCGTGGACAGCGCGCCGATCTTCTCGTCGACGTCGTGGTCCTCGTGGCCGCGGTCGGCGAGGCCGTGCCCGGAGACGTGGACGGTCTCGTCGGGGCGCAGCGTGCCGGAGAAGACCCGGACCAGGGAGACCCGGCCGACGTACGGGTCGGACGCGGTCTTCACCACCTCCGCGACCAGCGGGCCGTCGGTGTCGCACGGTTTGATGTCGCGCGGTGTGCCGTCGATGGTGGTGACCCCCGGAGTGGGGTGCTCGAACGGCGTCGGGAAGCCGCCGGTGACGAGTTCCAGCAGCTCGACCGTGCCGAGGCCCTGGCGGGCGCCGTCGGCGGCCGGTGCGGCGGCCAGGACGGGGAAGAAGGCCCCGCGTGCCACGGCCCGCTCCAGGTCCTCGATCAGCGTCTTGAGGTCGATCTGCTCGCCGCCCAGGTAGCGGTCCATGAGCGTCTCGTCCTCGCTCTCCGAGATGATCCCCTCGATCAGCCGGTTGCGGGCGTCCTCGATGTCCGGCAGCTGGTCGGGGCCCGGCTCGGACTCCTTGCGCTCCCCGGTGGAGTAGTCGAACAGCTTCTGCGTGAGCAGCCCGACCAGGCCGGTCACGGGCGCGTGCCCGTCCGGGCCCTGCGGGCCGTACAGCGGCGTGTAGAGCGGGAGCACGGCGTCGGGGTCGTCGGCGCCGAACGCCTCGGCGCACACCCGGGTCATCTCCGTGAAGTCCGCGCGGGCGGCCTCCAGGTGCGTGACGACGATCGCGCGCGGCATGCCGACGGCCGCGCACTCCTCCCACACCATCCGGGTCGAGCCGTCCACCCCGTCCGAGGCCGAGACGACGAAGAGGGCCGCGTCCGCCGCGCGCAGACCGGCCCTCAGCTCACCGACGAAGTCGGCGTATCCCGGGGTGTCCAGGATGTTGATCTTGATTCCGTTCCATTCGACCGGTACCAGCGACAGCTGTACGGAGCGCTGCTGCCGGTGCTCGATGTCGTCGTAGTCCGAGACGGTCCCGCCGTCCTCCACCCGGCCCGCCCGGTTCACCGCTCCCGCGGTGAGCGCGAGCGCCTCCACCAAGGTGGTCTTGCCCGATCCGGAGTGGCCGACCAGCACCACATTCCGTACAGACGCGGGGTGGTCGGCCGCCCTTGCCCTGCCGGCGGCTCCGGGGTGTTCCTTGACCTTGTCGCCCATGGTTTTGCCTCCCGTGCACGGTGAGGTCTCTGTGGGCGCGGGCGAGCATGGCGGGCCGCGTGCGGTGGCGGCTCCGATGGCGCCCGCGGTTATTCGAGCTTTCCACTCCCGTCACGGTGCGTCCATACGAAGGACGTGATCGCGCCCCCGGGACCCGTCCGGCCGGGCCGCCTGTCCCGTCTGCGAGTGCCCGCCCGTCGCACCCACGCGCGCGTGGCTACGATGGGCCAGCCGGGGTGGCCAGCAGGGGCCGCACGGCGCAACGACCGTCGGGAAGGCCATGCTGAACAAGTACGCGCGTGCATTCTTCACGCGTGTCCTCACACCGTTCGCCGCGTTTCTCATCCGCCGGGGCGTGAGCCCGGACACGGTCACGCTCCTCGGCACGGCCGGAGTGGTCGCGGGCGCGCTGGTCTTCTTCCCCCGGGGCGAGTTCTTCTGGGGCACGATCGTGATCACGCTGTTCGTGTTCTCGGACCTGGTGGACGGCAACATGGCCCGCCAGCTGGGCCGCACCAGCCGCTGGGGCGCCTTCCTGGACTCCACCCTGGACCGGGTCGCCGACGGCGCGATCTTCGGCGGCTTCGCCCTCTGGTACGCGGGCAACGGGAACAACGACGTCCTGTGCGCGGTCTCCATCTTCTGCCTGGCCAGCGGCCAGGTGGTGTCGTACACCAAGGCGCGCGGCGAGTCGATCGGGCTGCCGGTGGCCGTCAACGGTCTCGTGGAGCGCGCCGAGCGCCTGGTGATCTCGCTGGTGGCGGCCGGTCTGGCCGGCTTCCACAAGTTCGGCGTGCCGGGTATCCAGATCCTCCTTCCGATCGCGCTGTGGATCGTCGCCGTGGGCAGCCTGGTCACCCTCGTCCAGCGGGTCGTCACGGTCCGCCGGGAGTCCGCCGAGGCGGAGGCCGCGGCCGAGCGCGAGAAGGCCCCGCACGGGAGCGAGGCCGGGCAGTGACCACCGCCGACCGGATCACCGACGCTCTGTACGGTCTCGGCTGGAGCACCGTCAAGAAGCTCCCCGAACCGGTCGCCGTGCGCCTGGGCAACTCCATCGCGGACCTTGCCTGGAGGCAGCGCGGCAAGGGCGTCCAGCGGCTCGAGTCCAACTACGCGCGCGTGCGGCCCGACGCGAGCCCCGAGCGGCTGCGCGAGCTCTCCCGGGCGGGCATGCGCTCGTACCTGCGCTACTGGATGGAGTCCTTCCGGCTGCCGTCGTGGAGCGAGGAGCGGATCCGCGGCGGCTTCGTCCCCAAGGACGTCCACCACCTCACCGAGGGCCTCGCCTCCGGCCGGGGTGTGATCCTCGCGCTGCCGCACCTGGCCAACTGGGACCTGGCCGGCGCCTGGGTCACCACCGAACTGCGGACGCCGTTCACCACGGTCGCCGAACGTCTCAAGCCCGAGACGCTCTACGACCGCTTCGTCGCCTACCGGGAGGGCCTCGGCATGGAGGTCCTGCCGCACAGCGGCGGCTCCGCCTTCGGCACCCTGGCCCGCAGGCTGCGCGACGGCGGCCTGGTCTGCCTGGTCGCCGACCGCGACCTGTCCGCCTCCGGCATCGAGGTCGACTTCTTCGGCGACACCGCGCGGATGCCCGCCGGACCGGCCCTGCTGGCCCAGCAGACCGGCGCGATACTGCTGCCTGTGACGCTCTGGTACGACGACACCCCCGTCCTGCAGGGCCGGGTGCACGCCCCGATCGAGGTACCCGAGTCAGGTGACCGGGCCGCGAAGACGTCTGTCATGACACAGGCGCTGGCTGACGCCTTCGCCACCGGGATCGCCGACCATCCGGAGGACTGGCACATGCTCCAGCGCTTGTGGCTCGCGGACCTCGACCCCGCGAAGGGACCGTCGTGAGGATCGGCATCGTCTGCCCCTACTCCTGGGACGTCCCGGGTGGCGTCCAGTTCCACATCCGGGACCTCGCCGAGTACTTCATCCGCCTCGGCCACGACGTCTCCGTGCTCGCCCCCGCCGACGACGACACCCCGCTCCCGCCCTACGTCGTCTCGGCCGGCCGCGCGGTCCCGGTGCCCTACAACGGCTCGGTGGCCCGCCTCAACTTCGGCTTCCTGTCCGCCGCGCGGGTGCGCCGCTGGCTGCACGACGGCGCGTTCGACGTGGTCCACATCCACGAGCCGACCTCGCCGTCCCTCGGCCTGCTGACCTGCTGGGCGGCGCAGGGCCCCATGGTGGCGACCTTCCACACCTCCAACCCGCGCTCCCGCGCGATGATCGCTGCGTACTCGATCCTCCAGGCGGCCCTGGAGAAGATCAGCGCCCGGATCGCGGTCAGCGAGTACGCCCGCCGCACGCTGGTCGAGCACCTCGGCGGCGACGCCGTCGTGATCCCCAACGGCGTCGACGTCGACTTCTTCGCGAAAGCCGAGCCGCGCCCCGAGTGGCAATCAGGAGGGGCGGGAAGCCCGGGCGACACCATCGGGTTCATCGGCCGCATCGACGAGCCCCGCAAGGGCCTCCCGGTCCTGATGAGGGCCCTGCCCAAAATCCTCGCCGCCCGCCCGGGGGCCCGGCTCCTGGTGGCCGGCCGGGGCGACGAGGAGGCCGCGGTCGAGTCCCTTCCCGCCGAGCTGCGCTCCCGCGTCGAGTTCCTCGGCATGATCAGCGACACGGACAAGGCCCGCTTCCTGCGCAGCCTCGACCTGTACATCGCGCCCAACACCGGCGGCGAGAGCTTCGGGATAATCCTGGTCGAAGCCCTGTCCGCGGGCGCTCCCGTCCTCGCCTCCGACCTCGACGCCTTCGCGCAGGTCCTGGACCAGGGGGCGGCGGGTGAGCTCTTCGCCAACGAGGACGCGGACGCGCTGGCCGAGGCGGCGGTACGGCTCCTGGCGGACCCGGAGCGCCGGGCCGCGCTGCGCGAGCGCGGCAGCGCGCACGTGCGGCGCTTCGACTGGTCCACCGTGGGCGCGGACATCCTGTCCGTCTACGAGACGGTCACGGCGGGCGCGGCGGCGGTGGCGGCGGACGAGCGGTCGGGGCTGCGGGCGCGCTTCGGGCTGGCGCGGGACTAGGCGCACGCGCCGGAAGGGCCGCGACGTGGTCCGCGGCGTCCGCCGTCTTACCGGTGCGGGGCCGTCCTGGCTGGTCGCGCAGCTCCCCGCGCCCTTCGGGGGCGCGCCTTCGCGAGCGTCTCCTATAGCGTTCCGCCCGTGAGCGCTTCCCTCGTCTGGACCCTCTGGATTCTTGCCGCCCTCGTGGTGATCGGCCTCTACCTGAGCTGGACCGCCGGCCGGCTCGACCGGCTGCACGCGCGCATCGACGCGGCGCGGGCCGCGCTCGACGCGCAGTTGCTGCGGCGGGCCTCGGTGGCCCAGGAACTGGCGACCTCGGGGGTGCTTGATCCTGCCTCCTCGATCGTGCTGTACGAGGCGGCGCACGCCGCCCGGCAGGCCGAGGAGGAGCAGCGGGAGGTCGCGGAGAGCGAGCTGAGCCAGGCTCTGCGGGCCGTCTTCGAGCACCCGCAGCAGGTCGAGGAGGTCCGGGTGGCTCCCGGCGGCGACGCCGCCGCGAGCGAGCTGGCCGAGGCCGTACGCCGAGTGCCGATGGCCCGCCGCTTCCACAACGACGCCGTCGGCGCGGCGCGGCGGCTGCGCGAACACCGCAAGGTCCGCTGGTTCCGGCTGGCCGGGCACGCCCCCTTCCCGCTGGCCTTCGAGATGGACGACGAACCGCCTGCCGCGCTGGTCGAGCGCGCGGCCTGACCGGAAAACGATCCACCGCCTTCCCATTGGCCCTTGCTGTGGACTGGTCCACTCGCGTTTCCTCGGTATCTGCAGAAACCCTCTTTCAGCGAGTGAGGTCACCCGTGTCCACCAGTGAGAACCAGACCCCCGAGACCGGCACCGCCCGTGTGAAGCGCGGCATGGCCGAGCAGCTCAAGGGCGGCGTGATCATGGACGTCGTCACGCCGGAGCAGGCGAAGATCGCCGAGGACGCGGGCGCCGTCGCCGTCATGGCCCTGGAGCGGGTCCCGGCCGACATCCGCAAGGACGGCGGGGTGGCCCGGATGTCCGACCCGGACATGATCGAGGGCATCATCGAGGCCGTCTCCATCCCGGTCATGGCCAAGTCCCGGATCGGCCACTTCGTCGAGGCCCAGGTCCTGCAGTCGCTCGGCGTCGACTACATCGACGAGTCCGAGGTCCTCACCCCGGCCGACGAGGTCAACCACTCCGACAAGTGGGCCTTCACCACGCCCTTCGTCTGCGGCGCCACCAACCTCGGCGAGGCCCTGCGCCGCATCGCCGAGGGCGCGGCCATGATCCGCTCCAAGGGCGAGGCCGGCACCGGCAACGTCGTCGAGGCCGTCCGGCACCTGCGCCAGATCAAGGGCGAGATCGCCAAGCTGCGCGGCTGCGACAACAACGAGCTGTACGCCGCAGCCAAGGAGCTGCGCGCCCCCTACGAGCTGGTCAAGGAGGTCGCCGAGCTCGGCAAGCTGCCGGTCGTGCTGTTCTCCGCCGGTGGCGTCGCCACCCCGGCCGACGCGGCCCTGATGCGTCAGCTCGGCGCCGAGGGCGTCTTCGTCGGCTCGGGCATCTTCAAGTCCGGCGACCCGGCCAAGCGCGCCGCCGCCATCGTCAAGGCGACCACCTTCTACGACGACCCGAAGATCATCGCGGACGCGTCCCGCAACCTCGGCGAGGCCATGGTCGGCATCAACTGCGACACCCTGCCCGAGACCGAGCGCTACGCCAACCGCGGCTGGTAACCCATGAACACTCCTGTCATAGGCGTCCTGGCCCTCCAGGGCGACGTACGGGAGCACCTCATCGCCCTGGCCGCGGCGGACGCCGTGGCCAGGCCGGTCCGGCGCCCCGAGGAACTCGCCGAGGTGGACGGCCTCGTCATCCCCGGCGGCGAGTCCACCACCATCTCCAAGCTGGCCGTCCTGTTCGGCGTGATGGAGCCCCTCCGCGCGCGCGTGCGCGGCGGAATGCCCGTCTACGGCACCTGCGCGGGCATGATCATGCTCGCCGACAAGATCCTCGACCCGCGCTCGGGCCAGGAGACCATCGGCGGCATCGACATGATCGTGCGCCGCAACGCCTTCGGGCGGCAGAACGAGTCGTTCGAGGCGGCGGTCGACGTCCGCGGGATCGGCGGCGATCCTGTAGAGGGGGTGTTCATCCGCGCCCCCTGGGTCGAGTCCGTCGGTGCGGAGACCGAGGTGCTGGCCGAGCACGAGGGCCACATCGTCGCGGTCCGCCAGGGCAACGCGCTCGCCACGTCGTTCCACCCGGAACTCACCGGCGACCACCGCGTGCACTCCCTGTTCGTCGACATGGTGCACGCGGACCGGGCGGCGGAGTCCTAGTAGGATCTCTGGCGTTCGTTGTTTGGATGGGTTACGCGAAGGAGACAGGCAGATGTCCGGCCACTCTAAATGGGCTACGACGAAGCACAAGAAGGCCGTGATCGATGCCAAGCGCGGCAAGCTCTTCGCGAAGTTGATCAAGAACATCGAGGTCGCGGCCCGGATGGGCGGCGTCGACATCGACGGCAACCCGACCCTCTACGACGCCATCCAGAAGGCGAAGAAGCAGTCGGTCCCGAACAAGAACATCGACTCCGCGGTCAAGCGCGGTGGCGGCCTCGAGGCCGGCGGCGCCGACTACGAGACGATCATGTACGAGGGCTACGGCCCGAACGGCGTCGCGGTGCTCATCGAGTGCCTCACCGACAACCGCAACCGCGCCGCCTCCGACGTCCGCGTCGCCATGACCCGCAACGGCGGCTCGATGGCCGACCCGGGCTCGGTGTCGTACCTCTTCAACCGCAAGGGCGTCGTGATCGTCCCCAAGGGCGAGCTGTCCGAGGACGACGTCCTGGGTGCCGTCCTGGACGCGGGTGCCGAGGAGGTCAACGACCTGGGCGAGTCCTTCGAGGTGCTCAGCGAGGCCACCGACCTGGTCGCGGTCCGCACCGCCCTCCAGGACAACGGCATCGACTACGACTCCGCCGAGGCCAACTTCGTCCCGACCATGCAGGTCGAGCTGGACGAGGAGGGCGCCAAGAAGATCTTCAAGCTGATCGACGCCCTGGAGGACAGCGACGACGTCCAGAACGTCTTCGCCAACTTCGACGTCAGCGACGAGGTCATGGAGAAGGTCGACGCGTAGCGCCGCCGCGGGCTGAGCCGACCGAGCGGGCCGACGGGACACACCCGTCGGCCCGTCGTCATGTCGGCCGTTGTCGGTGGCACCCGCTAGCCTGCACAAACAGGTGACCGAAGGGAGGGGGCGCGGTGCGTGTACTGGGGGTGGACCCCGGGCTGACCCGGTGCGGTGTCGGGGTGGTCGAGGGTGTTGCGGGGCGACCGCTCACCATGGTCGGCGTGGGGGTCGTACGGACGCCCGTGGACGCCGAACTGGGCCATCGCCTCGTCGCCATCGAGCAGGGCATCGAGCAGTGGCTGGACGAGCACCGGCCCGAATACGTCGCCGTGGAGCGGGTGTTCAGCCAGCACAACGTACGGACCGTGATGGGCACCGCCCAGGCCAGCGCCGTCGCCATGCTGTGCGCCGCCCGCCGGGGCATCCCCGTCGCCCTGCACACGCCCAGCGAGGTCAAGGCCGCCGTCACCGGTTCAGGACGCGCCGACAAGGCTCAGGTCGGCGCCATGGTCACCCGGCTGCTCAGGCTCAGCGCCGCGCCGAAGCCCGCCGACGCCGCCGACGCCCTCGCGCTCGCCATCTGCCACATCTGGCGCGCGCCCGCGCAGAACCGACTCCAGCAGGCCGTCGCCCTGCACGCAGCCAACGCAACGAAAGGCCGTACGGCATGATCGCCTTCGTCAGCGGCCCGGTCGCCGCCCTCGCCCCGGACTCCGCGGTCGTCGAGGTGGGCGGGATCGGCATCGCCGTCCAGTGCACCCCCAACACCCTGTCGGGGCTGCGCATGGGCCAGCCCACCAAGCTGGCCACCTCCCTGGTCGTACGGGAGGACTCGCTCACGCTCTACGGCTTCGTGGACGACGACGAGCGCCAGGTCTTCGAGCTGCTCCAGACGGCGAGCGGGGTCGGGCCGCGGCTCGCCCAGGCGATGCTCGCCGTGCACAGCCCGGACGCGCTGCGCCGCGCGGTCGCCACCGGTGACGAGAAGGCGCTGATCGCCGTTCCCGGCATCGGCAAGAAGGGCGCGCAGAAGCTGCTCCTCGAGCTGAAGGACCGGCTCGGCGAGCCCGTCGGCGCCCCCGCGATCGGTGCGCCGATCAGCCAGGGCTGGCGCGACCAGCTGCACGCCGCCCTGATCGGCCTCGGCTACGCGACCCGGGAGGCCGACGAGGCCGTCACCGCCGTCGCCCCGCAGGCCGAGGCCGCCGGGGGCCCGCCCCAGGTCGGCCAGTTGCTCAAGGCCGCCCTGCAGACCCTCAACCGCGCCCGCTGACCCCACCACCGCTGAGGCACATCACTTATGAACTGGGACGACCCGACCGACACCGGCGCCGACGCGGAGCGGCTGGTGGGCGCCGTCGCCGACCGCGAGGACCAGGCCGTCGAGGCCGCCCTGCGCCCCAAGGACCTCGGCGAGTTCATCGGCCAGGAGAAGGTCCGCGAGCAGCTCGACCTGGTGCTGCGCGCGGCACGCGCGCGTGGCGCCACCGCCGACCACGTGCTGCTCTCCGGCGCCCCCGGCCTGGGCAAGACCACTCTCTCCATGATCATCGCGGCCGAGATGGGCGCCCCGATCCGCATCACCTCGGGCCCCGCCATCCAGCACGCCGGCGACCTGGCCGCGATCCTCTCCTCCCTCCAGGAGGGCGAGGTCCTCTTCCTCGACGAGATCCACCGCATGTCGCGGCCCGCCGAGGAGATGCTGTACATGGCGATGGAGGACTTCCGCGTCGACGTCATCGTGGGCAAGGGCCCGGGTGCCACCGCCATCCCCCTGGAGCTGCCCCCGTTCACCCTGGTCGGCGCGACCACGCGCGCGGGTCTGCTGCCGCCCCCGCTGCGCGACCGCTTCGGCTTCACCGCGCACATGGAGTTCTACGAGCCGCGCGAGCTGGAGCGGGTGGTGCACCGCTCGGCCAGCCTGCTGGACGTCGAGATCGAGCCGGCCGGCGCCGCCGAGATCGCGGGCCGCTCCCGCGGCACGCCCCGCATCGCGAACCGGCTGCTGCGCCGGGTCCGCGACTACGCGCAGGTCAAGGCGGACGGGCTGATCACCCGCGAGATCGCGCACGCGGCGCTCGCCGTCTACGAGGTGGACGAGCGCGGCCTGGACCGGCTGGACCGCGCGGTCCTGGAAGCCCTGCTCAAGCTGTTCGGCGGCGGTCCGGTCGGCCTGTCCACCCTCGCCGTCGCGGTGGGGGAGGAGCGGGAGACGGTCGAGGAGGTCGCCGAACCCTTCCTGGTCCGCGAGGGCCTGCTCGCCCGCACCCCCCGCGGCCGCGTCGCCACCCCCGCCGCCTGGGCCCACCTTGGCCTGACCGCCCCGCGCGGCGCGGCGGGCGGAACGGGCCAGCAGGACCTGTTCGGCACCTCACAATGAGAACGTGCCGAGCCCCTCGTGACCGGGGCCCGGCTCGGGGATTCGCGGGCCTCCCCGCCCGGACGGACCGCCGTCCGCGGACCGGGTTCCGGCCGCAGACGTGATCGCTTCGTGACGGCGGGGCATTGGCGGGCCCAGGAACCCAGGTGCCATGCTGAGCGTTGTTCCATGCGCGCGGACTCGCTTAGACTCCGCCGATGCCGCCTTTGCGGGCGGCGCCCACCACACCCCCATCATCCAGGCCGCTCACCGCCGCGGCTGCGCGAAGGAAATTCCGTCCCGTGAATAGCTTGCCTCTTCTCGTGTTCATCGTCCTCATCGCGGCCATGTTCCTGATGACGCGTTCCACCCGGAAGCGCCAGCAGCAGGCCACGCAGATGCGGAACGAGATCCAGCCCGGCAACGGGGTCCGTACCATCGGGGGCATGTACGCGACGGTCAAGGAAGTCAACGAGGACACGGTCCTCCTCGACGCCGGGCCGGGCGTCGACCTCCTCTTCGCGAAGAACGCGATCGGCGCCATCCTCACGGACGACGAGTACAACCGCATCGTGCACGGCGTCGAGCACGACCTGAAGTCCGACGCCGACGTCGTCCCGGACGACGCATCCTCCCTCACCGAGACCGACGACGCGCCTGCCGACGCTGCCGCCGCCTCCGACGACAAGGCCGTCGACCTCGGGAAGAAGGACGCCGCCGGGGACGAGGCCGAGGCCGTGGAGAAGACCGACGGGCCGGCCGAGTCCGCGACCGCCGAGGCGAAGGCCGACGAAGAGCCGAAGAAGACCGACGGCGACTCCGACGCGAAGTAGCCGTGTCCCGGGGAGCGGTGCGTAGATCCCACACGCACCTCGCACCCCGGGCGCGTCTGTTTCCCGCACGGGGTCCCGACACCATGTCATGGCCGACCGCACCGACCAGGCGCGCGGCGGCCCGAGAGGGAGTACGAGAAGGTGGCAGCACCTAAGAGGGGCCGGAGCGCGAGCGCCCAGAGCAAGCCAGGGCGCTCGCTGGCCCTCATCCTGATCGCCATCGTGGCGCTCACCGGCGGAATGTTCGCCTCCGGAAACACCACTCCGCGTCTCGGTATCGACCTGGCCGGTGGTACGAGCATCACGCTGCAGGCGAGGAACGAGCCGGGCCAGCCCAACGCGATCAACAAGACCAACATGAACACCGCGGTCGAGATCATGAACCGCCGTGTCAACGGTCTGGGTGTGTCCGAGGCAGAGGTCCAGACCCAGGGCACCAGCAACATCATCGTCAACATCCCCAAGGGCACGAACTCCGCAGAGGCCCGCCAGCAGGTCGGCACCACCGCGAAGCTGTACTTCCGCCCGGTCCTGGCCCAGGAGGCCAGCGGCGCCCCGGCGTCGAGCGCCTCCCCGAGCGCGTCCGCCGGCGGCAACTCCACCGCCTCCCCGAGCGCGTCCCCGTCGAGCAGTGCGTCGACGTCCCAGAAGGCGACCGGGTCGTCCGCCTCGCCGTCCTCCTCGGCCACCTCGCAGGGCCGCGCGGTCACCGACGCCCTGAAGGCCGGCTCCACGCCGTCGTCCTCGGCGTCCGCCTCCTCCTCGGCGAGCCCCTCCGCCACCTCCTCGGCCGACGCGAGCGCCTCTGCCAGCGCCTCCGCCGCGGCCTCGAAGCTTCAGGCCGAGTACACCGCGCTGGACTGCACCAAGGCCGCCCAGCGCGCCACCGCAGGCAAGAGCGCCAAGCCGACCGACACCACCGTGGCCTGCGGCAAGATCGGCAACGCCTGGTTCAAGTACGTGCTCGGCCCGGCCCGCGTCGACGGCACCGACGTCAAGAAGGCCCAGGCCGTCTTCGACACGCAGGGCGCCGCAGGCTGGCAGGTCCAGATGACCTTCACCGGCAGCGGATCCAAGAAGTTCGCGGACGTCACCGGCGAGCTCGCCAAGAACACCTCCCAGCCGACGAACGAGTTCGGCATCGTCCTCGACGGCGAGGTCGTCTCCAGCCCGACCGTGAGCCAGTCCATCACCGGCGGCTCGGCGGAGATCTCCGGCAGCTTCACCCAGCAAGAGGCCCAGAGCCTCGCCAACGTGCTGTCGTACGGCGCGCTCCCGCTCTCCTTCAGGACGGAGAGCGTCACCACGGTCACCGCCGCCCTCGGTGGTCAGCAGCTGCACGCCGGTCTGCTGGCCGGTGCCATCGGCCTCGCGCTGGTCATCATCTACCTGGTGGCCTTCTACCGCGGCCTGTCGCTGATCGCGATCCCCTCGCTGCTGGTGTCCGCGGTCCTGACCTACACGATCATGTCGCTGCTCGGCCCGACGATCCACTTCGCGCTGAACCTGCCCGCGGTCTGCGGTGCGATCGTCGCGATCGGCATCACGGCGGACTCGTTCATCGTGTTCTTCGAACGCATCCGGGACGAGATCCGCGAGGGCCGCACGCTGCGCCCAGCCGTCGAGCGGGCCTGGCCGCGCGCCCGGCGCACCATCCTGGTCTCCGACTTCGTGTCGTTCCTGGCCGCCGCCGTGCTGTTCATCGTGACCGTCGGCAAGGTCCAGGGCTTCGCGTTCACCCTCGGTCTGACCACCGTGCTCGACGTGGTCGTCGTCTTCTTCTTCACCAAGCCGCTGATGACGCTCTTCGCCCGGCGTAAGTTCTTCGCGAGCGGCCACAAGTGGTCGGGCCTCGACCCGAAGGGCCTGGGCGCCAAGGCCCCGCTGCGCCGCACCCGCCGTCCCGCCGGCCCCACCGCCGGCCCTGTCGACCCGAAGGAAGCGTGAGCGATGTCGAAACTCGGCAACCTCGGCGCCCGACTCCACCGCGGCGAGATCAGCTACGACTTCGTCGGCAAGCGCAAGATCTGGTACGGCGTCTCCATCCTGATCACCATCACGGCCATCGTCGGCCTGGCGGTGCGCGGCCTGAACATGGGCATCGACTTCCAGGGCGGCGCCGTCTTCACCACCTCGAAGACCAGCGTCTCGGTGTCCCAGGCGGAGACCTACGCGCAGCAGGCCTCCGGCCACGACGCGGTCGTGCAGAAGCTCGGCACGGGTGGTCTGCGCATCCAGATCGCCGGCATGGACACCGAGAAGTCGGACGCGACCAAGGCCAAGCTGGCCAGGGACATGAACGTGGACCCGGAGTCCATCAACTCCGACCTGGTTGGCCCCAGCTGGGGTGACGAGATCGCCAACAAGGCCTGGGAGGGCCTCGGCATCTTCATGGTCCTCGTGGTGGTCTACCTGGCGATCGCCTTCGAGTGGCGGATGGCGGTCGCGGCCCTGGTCGCGCTGATCCACGACATCACCATCACGACCGGTATCTACGCCCTGGTCGGCTTCGAGGTCACGCCCGGCACGGTCATCGGTCTGCTGACGATCCTCGGTTACTCGCTCTACGACACGGTCGTCGTCTTCGACAGCCTCAAGGAGCAGACGAAGGACATCACCAAGCAGACCCGCTTCACCTACAGCGACATCGCCAACCACTCGATCAACGGCACCCTGGTCCGTTCGATCAACACCACGGTGGTCGCGCTGCTGCCGGTCGCGGGCCTGCTGTTCATCGGCGGCGGCTTCCTCGGCGCGGGCACGCTCAACGACATCTCGCTGTCGCTGTTCGTCGGTCTCGCCGCCGGTGCCTACTCGTCGATCTTCATCGCCACGCCGCTCGTCGCCGACCTCAAGGAGGCCGAGCCGCAGATGAAGGCGCTCCGGAAGCGCGTTTTCGCCAAGCGCGCCCAGGCCACCGCCGAGGAGGAGATGGCCGAGGCCCGGGTCGGCGGCTCCGAGGGGTCCGACGACGCCGCCCCGGCCGTCGTCGGCCCGCGCAACCAGCCCGCGTCCCGCAACCGCGGCGGCCGCGGCCGCCCGTCGGGGAAGCGCCGGTGACCGACATCGAGGAACTGCTGCGCAGCCGTATCCGGGACGTCGAGGACTACCCGGAGCAGGGCGTGATGTTCAAGGACATCACCCCGCTCCTGGCGGATCCGGCCGCGTTCACCGCGCTCACCGACGCCCTCGCGGAGATCGCCGAGCGCACCGGCGCCACCAAGGTCGTCGGCCTGGAGGCCCGGGGATTCATCCTGGGCGCCCCGGTCGCCGTCCGCGCCGGCCTCGGCTTCATCCCGGTCCGCAAGGCGGGCAAGCTCCCCGGAGCCACCCTCCGCCAGGCCTACGAGCTGGAGTACGGCTCGGCCGAGATCGAGGTGCACGCCGAGGACCTCGGGGCGGACGACCGGATCCTGATCGTCGACGACGTGCTCGCCACCGGCGGCACCGCCGAGGCCGCGATCCAGCTGATCCACCGCGCCGGCGCCGAGGTCGCGGGCGTCGCGGTCCTGATGGAGCTGGGCTTCCTGGGCGGCCGCGGCCGCCTGGAGCCGGCCCTGCGGGGAGCGCCGCTGGAGGCCCTCCTCCAGGTCTGAGCGCTCGTACGACCGGACCGGACGGCCGCCCTCTCGGGGGCGGCCGTCCGCGTTCCACGGGGCCCGGGAGCACCCGCAGGACACCCCGGTGGAATCCCACGGCAGCCTCCGGTGTTCCTCCCGTATACGGTTCTCCCTCCGGCCTGCAGGCGATGACATGGCCCAGGATCGCTACCATGGGCACTCCGGAGCCTGACCGGGGGACCCGGATCGCGCACGAGGAGTCCTCTTGCCAGACGAGGCCCAGCCACTGACAGCCGCCAAGCCCGAGCCCGCCTCGGCGCCCGCGGCCAAGCCCGCGCCGAACGTGTCGCAGACGAAGAACGACACCCATGGGCCGGTCGAGCACGCCCAGTCCGCGCCGGTCGAGAAGTCGGCCGAGACCTCGCGCCCGAAGCCGGCCCCGCCCGAGCGCCCCGAGTCCCGCCCCAACAGCGGCCAGCCCGCCCGCTCCGGCTCCTCCAACCGCGTCCGTGCGCGCCTGGCCCGCCTCGGCGTGCAGCGCGCGAACCCGTACAACCCGGTCCTGGAGCCACTGCTGCGCATAGTCCGCAGCAACGACCCCAAGATCGAGAACGCCACGCTCCGCCAGATCGAGCGCGCCTACCAGGTCGCCGAGCGCTGGCACCGCGGCCAGAAGCGCAAGAGCGGCGACCCGTACATCACCCACCCGCTCGCGGTGACCACGATCCTCGCCGAGCTGGGCATGGACCCGGCGACCCTGATGGCGGGCCTGCTGCACGACACCGTCGAGGACACCGAGTACGGCCTGGAGGACCTGCGCCGCGACTTCGGCGACGTCGTCGCGCTGCTCGTCGACGGCGTGACCAAACTGGACAAGGTCAAGTTCGGCGAGGCCGCGCAGGCCGAGACCGTGCGCAAGATGGTCGTCGCCATGGCCAAGGACCCGCGCGTCCTGGTCATCAAGCTCGCCGACCGCCTGCACAACATGCGCACCATGCGCTACCTCAAGCGCGAGAAACAGGAGAAGAAGGCGCGCGAGACCCTGGAGATCTACGCGCCGCTCGCCCACCGGCTGGGCATGAACACCATCAAGTGGGAGCTGGAGGACCTCGCGTTCGCGATCCTCTACCCCAAGATGTACGACGAGATCGTCCGCCTGGTCGCCGAGCGCGCTCCCAAGCGCGACGAGTACCTGGCGATAGTGACCGACGAGGTCCAGGCCGACCTGCGCGCCGCCCGCATCAAGGCGACCGTCACCGGCCGCCCGAAGCACTACTACAGCGTCTACCAGAAGATGATCGTCCGCGGCCGGGACTTCGCGGAGATCTACGACCTGGTGGGCATCCGCGTCCTGGTGGACACCGTCCGCGACTGCTACGCGGCCCTGGGCACCGTCCACGCGCGCTGGAACCCGGTTCCGGGGCGCTTCAAGGACTACATCGCGATGCCCAAGTTCAACATGTACCAGTCGCTGCACACGACGGTCATCGGCCCCAACGGCAAGCCCGTCGAACTCCAGATCCGCACGTTCGACATGCACCGTCGCGCCGAGTACGGCATCGCGGCGCACTGGAAGTACAAGCAGGAGGCCGTGGCCGGCGCCTCCAAGGTCCGTAGCGACGTGCCCAAGTCGTCCGGCAAGGGCAAGGACGACCACCTCAACGACATGGCGTGGCTGCGGCAGTTGCTGGACTGGCAGAAGGAGACCGAGGACCCCAGCGAGTTCCTGGAGTCCCTGCGCTTCGACCTGTCCCGCAACGAGGTCTTCGTCTTCACGCCCAAGGGCGACGTCATAGCGCTCCCGGCCGGTGCCACCCCGGTCGACTTCGCGTACGCGGTCCACACCGAGGTCGGCCACCGCACGATAGGCGCCAGGGTCAACGGCCGCCTCGTCCCGCTCGAATCGACGCTGGACAACGGCGACCTGGTCGAGGTCTTCACCTCCAAGGCCACCGGTGCCGGACCGTCCCGGGACTGGCTCGGCTTCGTCAAGTCCCCGCGGGCCCGCAACAAGATCCGCGGCTGGTTCTCCAAGGAGCGCCGGGACGAGGCGATCGAGCAGGGCAAGGACGCCATCGTCCGCGCGATGCGCAAGCAGAACCTGCCGATCCAGCGCATCCTCACCGGTGACTCGCTGGTGACGCTGGCGCACGAGATGCGCTACCCGGACATCTCCTCGCTGTACGCGGCGATCGGCGAGGGTCATGTGGCCGCGCAGAACGTCGTGCAGAAGCTGGTGCAGGCGCTCGGCGGCGAGGAGGCGGCCACCGAGGAGATGGACGAGGCGGTCCCGCCGACCCGCGGCCGCCGCAGCAAGCGGCGCAGCAGCCAGGACCCCGGTGTGGTCGTGAAGGGCGTCGACGACGTCTGGGTCAAGCTGGCCCGCTGCTGCACCCCCGTGCCCGGCGACCCGATCATCGGCTTCGTCACGCGCGGCAGCGGGGTCTCGGTGCACCGCAGCGACTGCGTCAACGTCGAGTCACTGTCCCGCGAGCCCGAGCGCATCCTCGACGTCGAGTGGGCGCCCACCCAGTCCTCGGTCTTCCTGGTCGCCATCCAGGTCGAGGCCCTGGACCGCTCCCGGCTCCTCTCCGACGTCACCCGCGTCCTGTCCGACCAGCACGTCAACATCCTCTCCGCGGCCGTCCAGACCTCCCGCGACCGGGTGGCCACCTCCCGCTTCACCTTCGAGATGGGCGACCCCAAGCACCTGGGCCACGTCCTGAAGGCCGTACGGGGCGTGGAGGGCGTGTACGACGTCTACCGGGTCACCTCGGCGCGCAACCGTTCCTAGCGGCGGTCAGGCACACGACGAGAGGGGCCCCGTACGCCGCGTACGGGGCCCCTCTCGTCGTGTGTCCTGTCCGGCTAGCCGCCGAACTCCTGGAGGCCCTTCAGAGCCTGGTCCAGGAGCGCCTGGCGGCCTTCCAGCTCACGCTCCAGCTTCTCCGCCTTCGACGCGTTGCCCTGGGCGCGGGCCTGGTCGATCTGCGTCCGCAGCTTGTCGACGGCGGCCTGCAGCTGGCCGGTCAGGCCCGCGGCACGCGCGCGTGCCTCCGGGTTGGTCCGGCGCCACTCGGCCTCCTCGGCCTCCTGGATGGCCCGGTCGACCGTGTGCATCCGGCCCTCGACCTTCGGCCGCGCGTCGCGCGGCACGTGGCCGATGGCCTCCCACCGCTCGTTGATCGAGCGGAAGGCGGACCGAGCGGACTTCAGGTCCGTGATCGGCAGGAGCTTCTCGGCCTCGGCGGCCAGCTCCTCCTTCAGCTTCAGGTTCTCCGTCTGCTCCGCGTCCCGCTCCGCGAAGGCGGAACCGCGCGCCGCGAAGAACACGTCCTGGGCGCCGCGGAAGCGGTTCCACAGGTCGTCCTCGTGCTCGCGCTGGGCCCGGCCCGCGGCCTTCCACTCGGCCATCAGCTCGCGGTAGCGCGCGGCCGTCGGACCCCAGTCCGTCGAGTCCGACAGCGCCTCCGCCTCGGCGACCAGCTTCTCCTTGACCTTGCGGGCGTCCTCGCGTTGGGCGTCGAGCTGCGCGAAGTGCGCCTTGCGACGCTTGGAGAACGCCGACCGGGCGTGCGAGAAGCGGTGCCACAGCTCGTCGTCCGACTTGCGGTCCAGGCGCGGCAGGCCCTTCCAGGTGTCCACCAGGGACCGCAGCCGCTCACCGGCCGCCCGCCACTGGTCGGACTGTGCCAGCTGCTCCGCCTCGGTGACCAGGTCCTCCTTGGCCTGACGGGCCTCGTCGGACTGCTTGGCACGCTGCGCCTTGCGCTCCTCGCGGCGCGAGTCCACGGTCTTCACCAGCTCGCCCAGCCGGGTGCGCAGCGCCTCCAGGTCACCGACCGCGTGGTGCGCCTCCACCTGCTCGCGCAGGTGGTCGATGGCGGCCTGGGCGTCCTTCGCGGACAGGTCGGTGGTCTGTACTCGCTTTTCGAGGAGGCCGATCTCGACAACCAGGCCCTCGTACTTGCGCTCGAAGTAGGCCAGCGCCTCCTCAGGGGAGCCGGCCTGCCAGGACCCGACGACCTGCTCGCCGTCGGCCGTACGCACGTACACGGTCCCCGTCTCGTCGACGCGGCCCCACGGGTCGCTGCTCACAGCGCCTCCTCCACATGATGCCCGCGAGGGGCCTCAGCGCCCCCGGGCATCGTCCACAGTTTCGTCACGGCCAACATAGGCGACCGGCGGGTTGCCTGTCCGCATCCCGCGCGACCGAAATTTCGCAGTTCGTGGTCAGGATTTCGTGACCGTGGCCTTGTTGATCACGACCGTCGCGTTCGGGGCTCCGTCACCCTGTCCCGTGGTCTCACCGGCGGCGGCGATCTTCTTGAGGATCTTCATCCCGGCCGCGTCGACCGTGCCGAACGGGGCGTAGCTGGGCGGCAACTGGCTGTCCTGGTAGACGAGGAAGAACTGGCTGCCACCGGTGTGCTTCTGGCCCGTGTTGGCCATCGCGACCGTACCCGCCGGGTAGATGCCGCCCTTGAGGCTCGTGTCCTTCAGGTTCTCGTCGGGGATCGTGTATCCGGGACCGCCGCTTCCGGTCCCCGTGGGGTCGCCGCACTGCAGCACGTAGATGCCGTTGGTGGTGAGCCGGTGGCACTTGCTGTGGTCGAAGTAGCCCTTCGACGCGAGGAAGTCGAACGAGTTCACGGTGTGCGGAGCCGCCGACGTCTTCATCGCGATGCCGATGTCGCCGCAGGTCGTCGACAGCGTCATCGTGTACTTCGCCGACGCGTCGATCGTCATCGCCGGCTCCTTCTTCCAGCTCATCTTCTTCACCGAGCCGGCCGCGGCCTTCTCGCACGGGTCCGGTGCCTTGCTGGCGCTGGGCACGGCGCTCGGCGTCGTCTCCGAGCCGGCGTTCACCTTGTCGTCCTTCTTGAACGCACCGGTCGTGTACAGCGTGACGCCGACGATCACGAGCACGCCGAGTGTTGACGCGATCACGGAGTTGCGCATGCGTGTTCTGCGTCGTGCGCTGGTACGCCGCTGCTGCTGCCGCAAGAACTTCTCCCGGGCGAGCTGACGCCGCCGCTGCTCCTGGCTGACCACCGGGTTCTCTCCTCATGCGTGTCGTATGTCGACCGGTACGCGTGCGTCCTGTGCGCTGTGTGAGCCGACCACTGCGTGTAGCCCCGTACCGTATATGGGTTCGCTGAGGAAACGGCAGCGCCGGTAGGCTCTGGACCACAGCTTGCAGCCACCCGAATCGACACAACGAAGGACGATCGTGCTCATTGCCGGGTTCCCCGCCGGGGCCTGGGGGACGAACTGTTATCTCGTCGCCCCCGCCGCCGGTGAGGAGTGCGTGATCATCGACCCCGGCCACCAGGCCGCCGAAGGCGTCGAGGAAGCACTGCGGAAGCATCGGCTCAAGCCCGTCGCCGTCGTCCTCACCCACGGCCACATCGACCACGTCGCCTCGGTCGTCCCCGTCTGCGGAGCGCACGACGTACCGGCCTGGATCCACCCCGAGGACCGGTACATGCTGAGCGACCCCGAGAAGGCGCTCGGCCGGTCCATCGGCATGCCGCTGATGGGCGAGCTGACCGTGGGGGAGCCGGACGACGTCCTCGAACTGGCCGACGGCGCCAAGCTGGAGCTGGCCGGACTCGAGTTCTCCGTCGCGCACGCGCCGGGCCATACCAGGGGGTCGGTGACCTTCCAGATGCCGGAGACGGCCGACGTCCCGTCGGTCTTCTTCTCGGGCGATCTGCTCTTCGCCGGCTCCATCGGACGCACGGACCTGCCGGGCGGTTCCATGGACGACATGCTGGCCTCGCTGGCCCGTGTCTGCCTGCCGCTCGACGACTCCACCGTGGTGCTGTCCGGCCACGGCCCCCAGACGACCATCGGCCAGGAGCGCGCCACCAACGCCTACTTGCGGCAGGTGGCCGCCGGCCAGGGAGCGCAAGCCGACGCTCCCCGACGAGGAATGTGACGAGAACTTCCGTGAGCACCTTTCAGGCCCCCAAGGGCACGTACGACCTGATCCCGCCCCGGTCCGCGAAGTTCCTCGCGGTGCGCGAGGCGATCGCCGGACCGTTGCGGAACTCCGGCTATGGCTTCATCGAGACGCCCGGCTTCGAGAACGTCGAGCTGTTCGCACGCGGTGTCGGCGAGTCGACCGACATCGTGACCAAGGAGATGTACGCCTTCGAGACAAAGGGCGGCGACAGGCTGGCCCTGCGGCCCGAAGGCACCGCCTCGGTCCTGCGCGCCGCTCTGGAGGCGAACCTGCACCGGCAGGGCAACCTTCCGGTCAAGCTCTGGTACTCCGGCTCGTACTACCGGTACGAGCAGCCGCAGGCAGGCCGCTACCGCCACTTCTCGCAGGTCGGTGCCGAGGCGATCGGCGCCGAGGACCCGGCCCTGGACGCCGAGCTGATCATCCTGGCCGACCAGGCGTACCGCTCGCTGGGCCTGCGGAACTTCCGCATCCTGCTCAACAGTCTGGGCGACAAGGAGTGCCGCCCGGTGTACCGCGCGGCGCTCCAGGACTTCCTGCGCGGCCTGGACCTGGACGAGGACACCCTCCGCCGCGCCGAGATCAACCCGCTGCGCGTCCTGGACGACAAGCGCGAGTCGGTCCAGAGGCAGCTCGGCGGCGCCCCCCTGCTGGGCGACTACCTCTGCGACGCCTGCAAGGCCTACCACGAGGAGGTCCGCGAGCTGATCACGGCGGCGGGCGTCGCCTTCGAGGACGACCCGAAGCTGGTCCGCGGCCTGGACTACTACACCCGCACGACCTTCGAGTTCGTCCACGACGGCCTGGGCTCCCAGTCCGCGGTGGGCGGCGGCGGCCGCTACGACGGCCTCTCCGAGATGATCGGCGGCCCCGCGCTGCCGTCCGTCGGCTGGGCCCTGGGCGTCGACCGCACGGTGCTGGCGCTGGAGGCCGAGGGTGTCGAACTCGACATCCCGTCCGCCACCAGCGTGTTCGCGGTGCCGCTCGGCGAGGAGGCGCGGCGCGTGCTCTTCGCGAAGGTCACGGAGCTGCGCCGGGTGGGCATCGCGGCGGACTTCTCCTACGGCGCCAAGGGCCTCAAGGGCGCCATGAAGAACGCCAACCGCAGCGGTGCCCGCTACGCGATCGTCGCCGGCGAACGGGACCTCGCCGAGGGCGTCGTCCAGTTGAAGGACATGGAGTCCGGCGAGCAGTCGGCGGTGGGCGTCAACGAGATCGTGGCGGAGCTGGAGTCGAGGCTCGGCTGACGGGCCGGGTAGCCGGCGCCCCTGCCATCGGCCGGTCGACTCGTCGCAGAACCAACGCAGTTGACCGGCACGGTAAACCCTTGTCGATCTCTCCGAGTGGGTGTGCGCGGCATTCGTACGCTGCGCGCAAGCCGGTCGTCGGCTCGTCCGGGAGCGGGAGCAGGAGCTCGGGGCCGCCGAGCACGGCGAGCGCCACGTCCAGGCGGCGGCGCCGGCCGCGCGAGAAGCCTTGATCCGGCTGTCCGCCTTGGGATCAGTGCGCGAATCACCGGACCGTCAACTCGGCGGGCGCCGATTCGTCCTGCCGGGCGATGCCCACCCGGGATCGCCCCGCGCGCGTGCCCGCCGCCGGGTCCGAGCAGGCCGAACCCTCGCCCCGCCGGATGCCCAGGTCGATGCCGTCCACCGGGGTCACGGGGGTCACGCCGCCGTACCGCCTGCGCAGCCCGCGGACGCGCACCGCGCGTTCGTTTCCGTGTGCTGTCATGGCTCCGAGCATCGGCCGGAACCGAGCTTTTCGGGGCGTCCGTGCGTACTTCCTTATGTCCACCGAACGGTGGAGAGGGTGCCTCGTGCGGCACAATGGCCCCTGCCCGAAGAAGTTCCAACTCTCAAACACACGGAATCGGCGTGATGAGCAAGACGACAGTCAAGGACGTCTCCACCGAGCCCGAGCCCGAGCACGCCTCCGCGGCGCAGCGCACCGAGGGCGGCAGTCTCGCCTTCGCGCTGCTGCTGATCATCACCGGCGCCGCGGGCCTGCTGGCCGCCTGGGTCATCACGATCGACAAGTTCAAGCTGCTGGAAGCCAAGGTCGAGGGCAAGACCTTCACCCCCGGGTGCAGCCTCAACCCGGTGGTCTCCTGCGGCAGCGTCATGGAGTCCAAGCAGGCCGCCGCCTTCGGCTTCCCGAACCCGATGCTCGGCCTGGTCTGCTACGGCATCGTCATCTGCGTCGGCATGAGCCTGCTGGCCCGCGCCCGCTTCCCGCGCTGGTACTGGCTGACCTTCAACTTCGGCACGCTCTTCGGCGTGGGCTTCTGCACCTGGCTGCAGTTCCAGTCCCTGTACCGGATCAACGCGCTGTGCCTGTGGTGCTCGCTGGCCTGGGTCGCCACGATCACCATGTTCTGGTACGTGACCTCCTTCAACATCCGCAAGGGTTTCCTGCCGGCCCCGAACTGGCTGAAGTCGTTCTTCGGCGAGTTCACCTGGGTGCTGCCGGTCCTGCACATCGGCATCATCGGCATGCTCATCCTGACCCGCTGGTGGGACTTCTGGACCAGCTGACGACCGGGGCCACAGGCGGCCCGGGCCGGATTGTCAGTGCCGTGACTTAGGGTTTCAGCGTGGAACCCGACCTGTTCACCGCCGCCGCAGAAGAACGCCAGGAGAAGGACCCGACCGGGAGCCCCCTGGCGGTACGGATGCGCCCGCGCACCCTCGACGAGGTGGTGGGCCAGCAGCACCTGCTCAAGCCGGGATCCCCGCTGCGCAGACTGGTCGGCGCCGGTTCCGGCGGCCCGGCCGGACCGTCGTCCGTGATCCTCTGGGGGCCGCCCGGCACCGGCAAGACGACCCTCGCGTACGTCGTCTCCAAGGCGACCGACAAGCGGTTCGTGGAGCTCTCCGCGATCACCGCGGGCGTCAAGGAGGTCCGCGCGGTCATCGACGGCGCCCGCCGCGCCACCGGGGGATACGGCAAGGAGACCGTCCTCTTCCTGGACGAGATCCACCGCTTCAGCAAGGCCCAGCAGGACTCCCTGCTCCCGGCCGTCGAGAACCGCTGGGTCACCCTGATCGCCGCGACCACCGAGAACCCGTACTTCTCGGTGATCTCCCCGCTGCTCTCCCGCTCCCTGCTCCTCACCCTCGAACCGCTCACCGACGACGACGTCCGGGGCCTGCTGCGCCGGGCCCTCACCGATGAGCGGGGCCTCAAGGAGGCCGTCGCCCTCCCCGCGGACACCGAGGAGCACCTGCTGCGCATCGCCGGCGGCGACGCCCGCCGTGCCCTGACCGCCCTGGAGGCCGCCGCCGGGGCCGCCCTCGACAAGGGCGAGACGGAGATCGGCCTGGGCACCCTGGAGGAGGTCGTCGACCGGGCCGCGGTGAAGTACGACCGCGACGGCGACCAGCACTACGACGTCGCCAGCGCCCTGATCAAGTCCATCAGGGGCTCCGACGTGGACGCGGCCCTGCACTACCTGGCCCGCATGATCGAGGCCGGTGAGGACCCCCGCTTCATCGCCCGCCGCCTGATGATCTCGGCGAGCGAGGACATCGGCCTCGCCGACCCGAACGCCCTGCCCATAGCCGTGGCCGCCGCCCAGGCCGTCGCCATGATCGGCTTCCCCGAGGCCGCCCTCACCCTCAGCCACGCCACCATCGCCCTCGCGCTCGCCCCCAAGTCCAACTCCGCGACCACCGCGATCGGCGCCGCGCTGGCGGACGTCCGCGGAGGCCTGGCCGGCCAGGTGCCCCCGCACCTGCGCGACGGCCACTACAAGGGCGCGGCCAAGCTCGGGCACGCGCAGGGCTACGTCTACCCGCACGACCTGCCCGAGGGCATCGCCGAGCAGCAGTACGCCCCGGACACCGTCCGGGACCGCGAGTACTACACCCCGACCCGGCACGGCTCCGAGGCCCGGTACGCCGACGCGGTCGAGTGGACCAGGAAGCACCTCGGTCGCAGGCGGTCCTGAGCAGCCTGTAGACTTCCCCGAGCGCCGAGTCCCGCGCAGTCAGAGCGGGACAGCCGGCCGGAACCCCCGTCAGGGGGCTCCAGGAGCGTCGCGCACCGTCGAACGGTGTCGCGGGCAGCCCACCACCATCCATCGGGTCACAGACGATGGGACCGGTCGGTGGGCCACTCGCGTGCTGCACGTATGTGCCCAGACCAGGGGAGCGGCTGCCCACCAGACCCGGCAACGGGATCCGGAGGGTTTCCCCGGCTGCGGATTGCGACCTCCCTCAACCCTGACAAGCCGAATATCAGAAGGAAGAAAGAGACAGTGGCGAACCAGTCCCGCCCCAAGGTCAAGAAGTCGCGTGCCCTCGGCATCGCGCTGACCCCGAAGGCCGTCAAGTACTTCGAGGCCCGCCCCTACCCGCCGGGTGAGCACGGCCGTGGCCGCAAGCAGAACTCGGACTACAAGGTCCGTCTGCTGGAGAAGCAGCGTCTGCGCGCGCAGTACGACATCTCCGAGCGTCAGCTGGTCCGTGCCTACGAGCGTGCCTCCAAGGTGCAGGGCAAGACCGGTGAGGCCCTGATCGTCGAGCTGGAGCGCCGCCTCGACGCGCTGGTCCTGCGTTCGGGCATCGCCCGCACGATCTACCAGGCCCGCCAGATGGTCGTCCACGGCCACATCCAGGTCAACGGCCAGAAGACCGACAAGCCGTCCTTCCGGGTCCGCCCGGACGACGTCGTGCAGGTCCGCGACCGTTCCAAGGACAAGACGCTCTTCCAGATCGCCCGTGAGGGCGGCTTCGCCCCCGACGGCGAGACCCCCCGCTACCTGCAGGTGAACCTCAAGGCCCTGGCGTTCCGCCTGGACCGCGAGCCGAACCGCAAGGAAGTTCCGGTCATCTGCGACGAGCAGCTCGTCGTCGAGTACTACGCCCGCTGATCACCGGCCGGATGTAGCAGCTCAGCGTCAGCCCGCCGTCTCCCCGCCCTTCCGGGTGGGCGAGGCGGCGGGCTTCCGCATGCCGGCGCCGTCCGGTTGCCGCCGTACCGGCCCCCGGGGCGCGGGCAGTACGTCCACCGGACGCACGCCGAAGTACTCCAGCGCCCGGGCCACCGCCGCCTCCCGGTCCAGCAGTGCCCCCTGCCGTACGCACTCCGCGTACCGTTCGTCGCCCAGCGCCCGCCGGGCCGTCGCCTCGCACAGCTGGTGCGGGGCGTTGTAGTGCGCCGAGCCGAACAGCGGCAGGCCCACCGACGGCCACATGCGCCCGGCGGCGCCCTGCAGCACCGCCGCCTCCGCGGGATCACCCTGCGCCACCGTCACCAGGGCGAGCAGCTCGATCGCCAGCACCGAACCCAGCAGGTCCCGGAAACCGTGGGCGTGGACCAGGCAGTCGGTCAGCAGCTCCCGGGCCGCCGCGTGGTCGCCGTCCTGCCAGGCCGCGTACGCCAGCACGTACAGCGCGTACGAGCGGGCCCAGCGTTCGCCGTGGTCCTCGCACACCCGGCGCACGTCCTCGCACAGCCGCACCGCGTCCGCCAGATCGCCGCGGAACGCCCTGGTCATCGCCAGCTCGACCTGGCCCATCAGGACATTGCTGTTGAGCTCGCCGATCTCCTGGTAGCGGACCAGCGCCGAGCGCAGCAGCGTCTCGGCGCGCGCCATGTCGTCCGTGACCAGCGCCAGACAGCCCGTCCGGTGCTCCGCGTACGCCACCGCCGTCGGGTCGGCGGCCACCTCGGCCTCCGCACGGCACTCCCGGAGCGCGGCGAGGGCGGGCACCGCCTCGCCCTGGAGGATCGCCACGTAGCCCAGCACCCACAGCGCCTTCAGCCGGGACCGCGGATACTCCGAGTCCAGCTCCAGACTCCGCTCCAGCCAGCGCCGCCCCTCCGAGAGCCGCCCGCAGCCCGCCCAGCAGAACCACAGCGAGCCCGCCAGGTACTGCCCCAGGTGCGCCTCGTCCGGCTCGGTCAGGCAGCGGTCCAGGGCCGACCGCAGATTCGGCAGTTCGGCCTCGACCCGCGCGGCCACCTCGCCCTGCCGCGGCGAGAACCACTCCAGCTCGCACCAGGTCGCCAGCCCCATGAACCAGTCGCGGTGCCGGCGCCGCAGCCGCTCCGCGTCCCCCGCCGCCGCGAGCCAGTCCGCGCCGTACGCCCGCACGGTGTCGAGCATCCGGTAGCGCACGCCCGACCCCGTCTCCGCACGCGAGACCACCGACTGGGCGAGCAGCTCCGTCAGCACGTCCAGGACCTCCTCGGCCGCCAGCCCGTCCCCGCTGCACACGTACTCGGCGGCCTCCAGGTCGAAGGTCCCCGCGAACACCGACAGCCGGGCCCAGAGCAACCGCTCGGCGGGCGTGCACAGTTCGTGGCTCCAGCCGATCGCGGTGCGCAGCGTCCGGTGGCGGGGGAGCGCGTCCTGCCCGCCGCCGGTCAGCAGCCGGAACCGGTCGTCGAGCCGCGCCAGCAACTGCCCGGGCGACAGCGCCCGCAGCCGCCCCGCCGCCAGCTCGACCGCCAGCGGGATCCCGTCCAGGCGCCGGCACACCTCGCGCACCTCCGGGCAGTCCCGCACCTGGAGCCCCTGCCGCCCGGCGCGCTCGGCGAACAGCTCCACCGCCTCGTCCGCGCCGAGCGGCCCCAGCGGGAACAGCCGCTCGCCGGCGACCCCGAGCGGCCGTCGGCCCACCGCCAGCACGGCCAGGTCCGGCAGCTGCCGCAGCAGCCCGGCCACCAGCCCGGCGCACGCGTCGACCAGATGCTCGACCCCGTCGAGCAGCAGCAGGATCCGGCGGCCGGCCAGCTGATCGACGAGGGTCTCGCGCGGCAGCCGGGTGGTGTGGTCGGTCAGCCCGAGCGCTTCCACGACCGCGTAGTCCACGAACTCCGGATCGCGCACCGGCGCCAGATCCACCCGCCAGACCCCGTCCCGGGGTGCGGCACCGGCCGCCGCCCGGGCCGCCAGCCGGGACTTTCCCACGCCGCCCGGCCCGGTCACCGTCACCAGCCGGCTGGACTCCAGGACCCGGGTCAGCTCGCCGAGTTCGGCCGCGCGGCCCACGAACGCGGTCAGTTCCAGGGGTAGATTGCCGTCCGCCGAAGGGCCGGGGCGCTGAGGACCTCGCATGGGACACGGAGCGTACTCAAGCGTGTTCGGTCCGTACAGCCGCTTCCCGCAACTCCGCCGCTCGCGCGCGGTAATCCGGTACGGACCCGCACGTCCCGCGCGATAGGCTCAGTGCTCAGTCGATTTCGCGGAAGAGCGGGAAGCGGGTGCGCGCGGTGTCCGGTGGAGAGGTGGCCGGGATCCTGGTGGCCGTCTTCTGGGCGATCCTGGTCTCCTTCCTCGCGGTGGCACTCGTGAGGCTGGCCCAGACGCTCAAGGCGACGACCAAGCTCGTGGCGGACGTGACCGATCAGGCCGTCCCGCTGCTCGCCGACGCCTCCGCGGCCGTCCGCTCCGCGCAGACCCAGATCGAGCGGGTCGACGCGATCGCCTCCGACGTCCAGGAGGTCACGTCCAACGCCTCCGCGCTGTCCACCACGGTCGCCTCCACCTTCGGCGGCCCCCTGGTCAAGGTCGCGGCCTTCGGCTACGGCGTGCGCCGGGCACTGGCCGGCCGCAAGGCGGACGTGCCCGTGAAGGAGCCCGGGCGTACGGTGATCGTGGGCCGGACGGTCCCGGCCGCCCGGCGGAAGAACCGGGGAAAGTAGGAGCCAGGCCATATGTTCCGCCGTACGTTCTGGTTCACCACCGGTGTCGCCGCCGGAGTGTGGGCCACCACCAAGGTCAACCGCAAGCTGAGGCAGCTGACCCCCGAGAGCCTCGCCGCCACCGCCGCGAACAAGGCCCTGGAGACCGGTCACCGGATCAAGGACCGGGCGATCGGCTTCGCGCTGGACGTCCGCGACAACATGGCCCAGCGGGAGGAGGAACTGGGCGACGCGCTCGGTATCAACGCTGACCCCGAACTCCCCGCACCCCGGCGGTTCGCCGCCATCGAGAACCGCAGCAACCCGAAGTACGCCGATGACAGGACGACGTACTCGTACAACCGGAATGAGGACCACTGATGGAGTCGGCTGAGATTCGCCGCCGCTGGCTGAGCTTCTACGAGGAGCGCGGGCACACCGTCGTCCCTTCGGCGTCGCTCATCGCGGACGACCCGACTCTGCTCCTCGTCCCGGCCGGCATGGTGCCCTTCAAGCCCTACTTCCTCGGTGAGGTCAAGCCGCCGTGGGCGCGCGCCACCAGCGTGCAGAAGTGCGTGCGCACCCCCGACATCGAAGAGGTCGGCAAGACCACCCGGCACGGCACCTTCTTCCAGATGTGCGGCAACTTCTCCTTCGGCGACTACTTCAAGGAAGGCGCCATCAAGTACGCCTGGGAGCTGCTGACCACGCCCCAGGACAAGGGCGGTTACGGCCTGGAACCGGACCGGCTGTGGATCACCGTCTACAAGGACGACGACGAGGCCGAGCGCATCTGGCACGAGGTCATCGGCGTGCCGAAGGAGCGCATCCAGCGCCTCGGCATGAAGGACAACTACTGGTCCATGGGCGTCCCCGGCCCGTGCGGCCCGTGTTCCGAGATCAACTACGACCGCGGCCCCGAGTTCGGCGTCGAGGGCGGCCCGGCCGTCAACGACGAGCGGTACGTGGAGATCTGGAACCTGGTCTTCATGCAGTACGAGCGCGGCGAGGGCATCGGCAAGGACAACTTCGAGATCCTCGGCGAGCTGCCCAGCAAGAACATCGACACGGGCCTCGGCCTGGAGCGTCTCGCCATGATTCTGCAGGGCGTGCAGAACATGTACGAGATCGACACGTCCATGGCCGTCATCAAGAAGGCCACCGAGCTGACCGGCGTCCGCTACGGCGACGCCCACGCCTCGGACGTCTCGCTGCGCGTCGTCACCGACCACATGCGCACGTCGGTCATGCTCATCGGCGACGGCGTCACCCCCGGCAACGAGGGCCGCGGCTACGTGCTGCGCCGCATCATGCGCCGCGCCATCCGCAACATGCGCCTCCTCGGCGCCACCGGCCCGGTCGTCCTCGACCTCATCGACACCGTGATCGCCATGATGGGCCAGCAGTACCCGGAGCTGGTCACCGACCGCGAGCGCATCGAGAAGGTGGCCGTCGCCGAGGAGAACGCCTTCCTCAAGACGCTGAAGGCCGGCACCAACATCCTCGACACGGCCGTCACCGAGACCAAGGAGTCCGGCGGCTCCGTGCTCGCCGGCGACAAGGCGTTCCTGCTCCACGACACCTGGGGCTTCCCGATCGACCTCACCCTCGAAATGGCCGCCGAACAGGGCCTCTCGGTGGACGAGGAGGGCTTCCGCCGCCTGATGAAGGAGCAGCGGGAGCGCGCCAAGGCCGACGCCCAGGCCAAGAAGACCGGGCACGCCGGGGCCGGCGCCTACCGCGAGATCGCCGACAGGACCGGCGAGACCGACTTCATCGGCTACTCCGACACCGAGGGCGAGACCACGATCGTCGGCATCCTCGTCGACGGCGTCTCCTCCCCGGCCGCCAGTGAGGGCGACGAGGTCGAGATCGTCCTGGACCGTACCCCGTTCTACGCCGAGGGCGGCGGCCAGATCGGCGACACCGGCCGGATCAGGGTCGACACCGGTGCCGTCATCGAGATCCGCGACACCCAGAAGCCGGTCCCGGGCGTCTACGTCCACAAGGGCGTCGTGCTGGTCGGCGAGGTGACGGTCGGCGCCAAGGCCCACGCCGCGATCGACTCCCGGCGCCGGACCGCCATCGCCCGCGCCCACTCGGCCACCCACCTCACCCACCAGGCGCTGCGCGACGCCCTCGGCCCGACGGCCGCCCAGGCCGGTTCGGAGAACCAGCCCGGCCGCTTCCGCTTCGACTTCGGCTCGCCGTCCGCCGTTCCGACGGCCGTGATGACCGACGTGGAGCAGAAGATCAACGAGGTGCTCGCCCGCGACCTCGACGTGCGCGCCGACGTCATGGCCATCGACGAGGCCAAGAAGCAGGGCGCCATCGCCGAGTTCGGCGAGAAGTACGGCGAGCGGGTCCGCGTGGTGACCATCGGCGACTTCTCCAAGGAGCTGTGCGGCGGCACCCACGTCCACAACACCTCCCAGCTGGGCCTGGTGAAGCTGCTCGGCGAGTCCTCGATCGGCTCGGGGGTACGCCGTATCGAGGCCCTCGTCGGCGTCGACGCCTACAACTTCCTGGCCCGTGAGCACACGGTCGTCGCCCAGCTCCAGGAGCTGATCAAGGGCCGCCCGGAGGAGCTGCCGGAGAAGGTCTCCGCGATGCTCGGCAAGCTGAAGGACGCCGAGAAGGAGATCGAGAAGTTCCGCGCCGAGAAGGTGCTGCAGGCCGCCGGTGGCCTCGTCGAGTCCGCCAAGGACATCCGCGGCATCGCCGTGGTGACCGGCCAGCTCCCGGACGGCACCACCCCGGACGACCTGCGCAAGCTCGTTCTCGACGTGCGCGGCCGCATCCAGGGCGGGCGCGCCGCCGTGGTCGCCCTGTTCACGGTCAACAACGGCAAGCCGCTCACGGTCATCGCCACCAACGACGCCGCCCGCGACCGCGGCCTCAAGGCCGGTGACCTGGTCCGCACCGCCGCCAAGACGCTCGGCGGCGGCGGTGGCGGCAAGCCGGACGTCGCCCAGGGCGGCGGCCAGAACCCGGCCGCGGTCGGCGAGGCCATCGACGCCGTCGAACGCCTCGTGACCGAGACCGCCAAGTAAGGAAACGGTCGGAAATGCGCAAAGGACGTCGACTCGCGATCGACGTCGGGGACGCCCGGATCGGGGTCGCCTCGTGTGACCCCGACGGGATCCTCGCCACCCCGGTCGAGACGGTCCCCGGCCGGGACATCCCGGCGGCCCACCGCAGGCTGCGGCAACTGGTCGAGGAGTACGAACCCGTCGAGGTCGTCGTCGGACTCCCGCGCTCCCTGAAGGGAGGCGAGGGCCCGGCCGCCGTCAAGGTCCGGGCCTTCGCGCAGGAGCTGGCCAAGGGTGTCGAACCGGTGCCGGTCAGGCTGGTCGACGAGCGGATGACGACCGTGACGGCCAGTCAGGGGCTGCGGGCCTCGGGGGTGAAGTCCAAGAAGGGACGCTCGGTCATCGACCAGGCAGCCGCTGTGATCATCCTCCAGCAGGCGCTGGAATCCGAACGGGTGTCAGGTAAACCACCCGGCGAGGGCGTCGAAGTAGTCATCTGATCGCGATACGGTAACGTTCCGCGCGATGCGATGGTTTTCGAACAGCCACCGCACAGCAAGAGGCGGAACGGTCGGTCGGCCCACCAGCCGCGTGACGCGCCGCCTCGCGGCTCTAGGGGATCGATGACTGAGTATGGCCGGGGCCCAGGCTCCGAACCGTGGCACCCGGAGGACCCGTTGTACGGGGACGACGGGTGGGGAGGACAGCAGGCCCACGTGGGTCAGCAGTCCCCCTACGGCGGCCAGCCGCAGCACTACCCGCAGCAGTCGCAGCAGGAGCAGTACGGCGACTGGGGCCAGTACCCGCAGGGCGGGTACGACCAGCAGCAGTACGCGTACTACGACGAGCAGGGCCAACTCCGCTACGCCGACGGGCACGGCCAGCAGCAGTACGACCAGCAGCAGTACGTCGGCCACGCCCCGCAGCAGTACCACCAGGGCACCTGGGACGCGACCGGCACCCACGGCCACGTCCCCTACGCCGCCGACCCTGGCGACCCCTACGGTCAGCAGCCCGCGGCCTACGGCGCCGAGCAGCCCGACTTCTACGGCACCGAGGACGCCTACCCGCCCCCGGAGCCGCCCGGCCGCCGGCGCCCCGAGCCGGAAGCGCAGCCGGATCCCGCCGTCGAGGAGGGGGAAGAGGAGCAGCACCCCTTCTTCACCGGCGCCGACGACGATGACGACGACGGGGACGACGATCCGAAAGGACGCCGCGGTGGTGGCCGCGGCAAGGACGCCAAAGGGGGCAAGGGCGCCAAGAAACGCCGCAGCGGCTGTGCCTGCCTCGTGGTCTGCCTGGTCTTCGGCGGCGGCGCGGCCACCGTCGGCTACTTCGGCTGGCACTTCTACCAAAATCGTTTCGGCGCGGCCCCGGACTACGCGGGCAGCGGCTCCGCCGAGACCGTGACCGTCCAGATCCCCAAGGGGGCCGGCGGATACGAGATCGGCCGCCGCCTGAAGGAGGCCGGCGTCGTCAAGAGCGTCGACGCGTTCGTCCACGCGCAGAACCAGAACACGAGGGGCGACACGATCCAGGCGGGCGCCTACACGCTCAAGAAGGAGATGTCCGCCGCGAGCTGTGTGCTGCTGATGCTCGACCCGAAGAGCCAGGCCAATGTGGTGGTCACCCCGGGCGAGCGCGCGACGGCCGTCTACGTGGCGCTCGACAAGAAACTCGGCCTTTCCCCCGGCACCTCCAAGAAAGCCGCCAAGGCCCAGTACAAGACCCTCGGCCTGCCGAGTTACGCGAACTCCAACAGCAAGATCATGGACCCGCTGGAAGGATTCCTCTACCCGGGCACCTATCCCGCGGCCAAGGGCATGAAGCCCGAGGCGGTGCTGAAACAGATGGTCGCCGCGGCCAAGGAGGAGTACGCCGCCTACGACTTGGAGGCGGAGGCCAAGAAGTACGATCTGGACAGCCCGCTGCAGGTCATCACGGTCGCGAGCCTCGTTCAGGCCGAAGGAAAGACGCACGACGACTTCCGCAAGATGGCGGAAGTGATCTACAACCGTCTCAAGCCCACGAACACCGAGACGAACCAGAAGCTGCAATTCGACTCGACCTTCAACTACCTGAAGGGCACCAGCAACATCCACATCAGCGAGTCGGAGATCAACAGCAACAGGGACCCGTACAACACGTACACCCAGAAGGGGCTTCCGCCCGGTCCGATCGGCAACCCCGGCGAGGACGCGCTCAAGGCGGCACTGAATCCGACCGACGAGGGCTGGATCTATTTCGTGGCGACAGACGGCCAGAACAACACCGAATTCGCCAAGACCTACGCGGAATTCCAGCAGCTCAAGGAAAAATTCAATGCCAACTCGGGCAACTGACGACGCCCGCCGGGCCGCCGTGCTCGGTAAGCCCATCGCCCACTCCCTCTCCCCGGTGCTGCACCGGGCCGCGTACGGCGAACTCGGCCTCGCCGACTGGTCGTACGAGCGCTTCGAGGTCGACGAGGCCGGGCTGCCCGGCTTCCTCGCGTCGCTGGGACCGGAGTGGGCGGGGCTGTCGCTGACCATGCCGCTGAAGCGGGCGGTCATCCCGCTGGTCGACGAGATCAGCGAGACGGCCGCCTCGGTCGACGCGGTCAACACCGTCGTCTTCGCCGAGGACGGACGCCGCCTCGGCGACAACACCGACATTCCGGGCATGGTCGCCGCGCTCCGCGAGCACGGAATCGAACAGGTCGGCTCCGCCGCCATCCTCGGTGCCGGTGCCACCGCCTCCTCCGCGCTGGCCGCCCTGGCCCGGATCTGCACCGGCGAGGTCGTCGCCTACGTCCGCAGCGCGGAGCGCGCCGCCGAGATGCGGCACTGGGGCGAGCGGCTCGACGTCGAGGTCCGCACCGCCGACTGGGCCGACGCGGAGCAGGCCCTGCACGCGCCGCTGGTGATCGCCACCACCCCCGCCGGCACCACCGACGCCCTCGCCGGCGCCGTGCCGGAGTGCCCCACCACCCTCTTCGACGTCCTCTACCACCCCTGGCCCACCGCGCTGGCCGCCCGCTGGTCGATGTTCGGAGGCGCCGTCGTCAGCGGCCTCGACCTCCTGGTGCACCAGGCGGTGCTTCAGGTCGAGCAGATGACCGGTCGGAGCCCGGCGCCGCTGGACGCCATGCGCCGGGCCGGGGAGAAGGCGCTCGCCGAGCGCTGACCTGACGGATCCGCGTCCGTCTGCTGGACCGGGCGCCGGGTCGAGGGCCCGGACGTGGGAGGATCGGACATGACGGACCGGACCACGCCCACCCGGTCGGCCGTCGCCGTACGCGAGGACGCGTGTACGCAGGGCAGTACCAGGGCGCGAGCACTGAGGAGCATCGTTGAGCAGGCTGCGTTGGCTGACCGCGGGGGAGTCCCACGGTCCCGCACTTGTCGCGACGCTGGAGGGCCTTCCCGCCGGCGTGCCGATCACGACCGAGATGGTCGCCGACCACCTGGAGCGGCGGCGGCTCGGCTACGGCCGCGGTGCGCGCATGAAGTTCGAGCGGGACGAGGTCACCTTCCTCGGCGGCGTCCGGCACGGTCTCACCCTCGGCTCCCCGGTCGCGATCATGGTGGGCAACACCGAGTGGCCCAAGTGGGAGCAGGTCATGGCGGCCGACCCGGTCGACCCGGAGATCCTCGCCGGGCTGGCTCGCAACGCCCCGCTGACCCGCCCGCGCCCCGGTCACGCCGACCTCGCCGGCATGCAGAAGTACGGCTTCGACGAGGCCCGGCCGGTCCTGGAGCGGGCCTCCGCGCGGGAGACGGCCGCCCGGGTGGCGCTGGGCGCGGTGGCCCGGTCGTACCTGAAGGAGACGGCCGGCATCGAGATCGTCTCGCACGTCGTCGAGCTGTGCTCCGTGAAGGCGCCGGCCGGCGTCTACCCCACCCCCGCGGACGTCGAGAAGCTGGACGCCGACCCGCTGCGCTGCCTGGACGCGGACGCGTCGAAGGCGATGGTCGCGGAGGTCGACCAGGCGCACAAGGACGGCGACACGCTCGGCGGCGTGGTGGAGGTGCTGGCCTACGGCGTCCCGGTCGGCCTCGGCTCGCACGTGCACTGGGACCGGAAGCTGGACGCCCGCCTCGCCGGGGCCCTGATGGGGATCCAGGCGATCAAGGGCGTGGAGATCGGCGACGGCTTCGAGCTGGCCCGGGTGCCGGGCTCGAAGGCGCACGACGAGATCGTGAGCACGTCCGAGGGCATCCGCCGTGTCTCCGGGCGCGCGGGCGGCACCGAGGGCGGCCTGTCCACCGGCGAGCTGCTCCGTGTCCGGGCCGCGATGAAGCCGATCGCGACCGTGCCGCGGGCCCTGCAGACCGTGGACGTGGCGACCGGCGAGGCCACCCAGGCCCATCACCAGCGCTCGGACGTGTCGGCGGTGCCGGCCGCCGGAATCGTCGCCGAGGCGATGGTCGCGCTCGTCCTCGCGGACGCGGTCGCGGAGAAGTTCGGCGGCGACTCGGTCCCCGAGACCCGCCGGAACGTCCGGTCGTACCTCGAGAACCTGGCCATCCGGTGACCGGCGCACCGCGGGTGGTGCTGGTCGGGCCGATGGGCGTGGGCAAGTCCACGGTCGGGCTGCTGCTGGCCGAGCGGCTCGGCGTCGGCTACCGGGACACCGACGAGGACATCGTCACCGCCGAGGGCCGCGCCATCGCCGACATCTTCGTGGCCGAGGGCGAGCCGGCCTTCCGGGCGATCGAGAAGCGGGCGGTGCGGGCGGCGCTGGCCGAGCACGAGGGCGTCCTCGCGCTCGGCGGGGGCGCGATCCTCGACGCGGAGACGCGTGGTCTGCTCGCCGGCCGCACGGTGGTCTACCTCTCGATGGACGTGGAGGAGGCCGTCAAGCGCACCGGCCTGAACGCGGCCCGGCCCCTGCTCGCCATCAACCCGCGCAAGCAGTGGCGCGAGCTGATGGAGGCGCGGCGGCACCTGTACGAGGAGGTCGCCACGGCCGTCGTGGCGACCGACGGCCGTACGCCCGAAGAGGTCACCCAAGCAGCCCTGGACGCACTGGAGTTGAAGGAAGCATGAGCGAGGCAGTCACCCGGATCCAGGTCGGCGGCACGGCGGGCACCGAGCCGTACGAGGTCCTGGTGGGCCGTCAGCTCCTCGGCGAGCTGGGCGGGTTGATCGGGGACAGGGTGAAGCGGGTGGCCGTGATCCACCCCGAGGCGCTCGCCGAGACGGGCGACGCGCTCCGCGCCGACCTGGCCGAGCAGGGCTACGAGGCCGTCGCCATCCAGGTGCCCAACGCCGAGGAGGCCAAGACCGCCGAGGTGGCCGCCTACTGCTGGAAGGCGCTCGGCCAGTCCGGCTTCACCCGCTCCGACATCGTCGTCGGCGTGGGCGGCGGTTCGACCACGGACCTCGCCGGTTTCGTGGCCGCGACCTGGCTGCGGGGCGTCCGCTGGATCGCCGTCCCGACCACCGTCCTCGCGATGGTGGACGCGGCGGTCGGCGGCAAGACCGGCATCAACACGGCCGAGGGCAAGAACCTGGTCGGCGCCTTCCACCCCCCGGCGGGCGTCCTGTGCGACCTGGCCGCCCTCGACTCGCTCCCGGTCAACGACTACGTCTCCGGACTCGCCGAGATCATCAAGGCCGGCTTCATCGCCGACCCGGTGATCCTGGAGCTCATCGAGTCCGACCCCGAGGCCGCCCGCACCCCGGCCGGCCCGCACACGGCCGAACTGATCGAGCGCTCCATCCGGGTGAAGGCGGAGGTCGTCTCCTGCGACCTCAAGGAATCGGGCCTGCGCGAGATCCTCAACTACGGCCACACGCTCGGCCACGCCATCGAGAAGAACGAGCGCTACAAGTGGCGGCACGGCGCGGCGGTCGCCGTAGGCATGCACTTCGCCGCGGAACTGGGCCGGCTGGCCGGCCGCCTGGACGACGCGACGGCCGACCGCCACCGCACGGTCCTGGAGTCCGTCGGTCTCCCGCTGCACTACCGCTACGACCAGTGGCCCAAGCTGGTCGAGACCATGAAGGTCGACAAGAAGTCCCGCGGCGACCTGCTCCGCTTCATCGTCCTGGACGGCCTCGCCAAGCCGACCGTCCTGGAGGGCCCGGACCCGGCCGTGCTGCTCGCCGCGTACGGCGAGGTCGGGCAGTAGGTCCGCGACTGTTCCTTCCGCCCGATCAGCCTCCCGGCACGGGCACTTCGGACCGCCCCCGGCCGTTTCACCAAACGACCACCGGGGGCGGTACCGTTCGGTAACGAGCGCGGCCGAACATCACGAGACGGAGTGGCACCGGATGCAGCACGCAGTGGGATCTCCGCTGCCGCCGCCCCATCAGCCGGGGCAGGGACCGACCGGCTGGCAGCCGGCCGCACAGCACCCGGGAGCGCCGCAGGGCCCCACGCCCGTCCCGCCGCCACCGGCCGCGCCCCCGCAGCCGCCGCTGCCCCCGCTGCCGCCCGAGACCACGGGCCACGTCCCGCTGCCGCCGGGCGCCCCGGTGGGCATGCCGAGCCCGCCCCCCGCCGCCACGGTCCCCGACCCGACCAGCACAACCCTGGCCGTCCTCCTGATCGGCCCCGCCGGTGCGGGCAAGACCAGCGTGGCCAAGTACTGGGCCGACCACCGGCGGGTCCCCACCGCCCACATCAGCCTCGACGACGTCCGCGAGTGGGTCCGCTCCGGCTTCGCCGACCCCCAGTCCGGATGGAACGACCACTCCGAGGCCCAGTACCGCCTCGCCCGCCGCACCTGCGGCTTCGCCGCGCGCAACTTCCTCGCCAACGGCATCTCGTGCATCCTCGACGACGCCGTCTTCCCGGACCGCCCGGTCGTCGGCCTCGGCGGCTGGAAGCGGCACGTGGGCCCCGGCCTCCTCCCGGTCGTCCTCCTCCCCGGCCTCGACATCGTCCTCGAGCGCAACGCGGAGCGCACGGGCAACCGCCGCCTCACCGACGAGGAGGTGGCCCGCATCCACGGCCGCATGGCCGGCTGGTACGGCTCCGGCCTCCCGATCATCGACAACTCCCAGCTCGACGTCCCAGCAACGGCCCGAGTCCTCGACGAGGTCCTGACCCGAGCAATAGCCAGCCCCCCAACCTGGTAACGAGGACCCACCGGAGAACCCCAGGGGCACGGAGAACCGCGCGCTCACCCCCACCGCCCCACAGCCGAAACGCGACCGGTCTTTCGCGGGGGCGCGGGGAACCGCGCGGCTGCCCCCCCACCAGCAGCCAGCCGAAAGACGACCGGTTTCTCCAGGGGCGCGGGGAACTGCGCGAATGCCCCCACCGGCGGGCAGCCGAGACACGACCGGTTTTTCCAGGGGCGCGGGGAACTGCGCGAATGCCCCCACCGGCGGGCAGCCGAAACGCGACCGGTCTTTCGAAGGGGCGCGGGGAACTGCGCAAAACCTCCACGCACCCGCACCCGAAAACGGCGCCCAGCCACCCCACTCGGCCCCTTTCAACCGGCACAAACCGCCCACCCCTCCTACGCTCGACTCATGTCAGACGTGTACGCGGCCCGCCGAACCAGGCTGAGGGAACGCTGCCACGCGGCCGGCAGCCAGTCCGCCGTCATCTCGCACCCGGCCAACGTGAGATACCTCGCCGGCGCCGCCCCCAAGGGCTCCGTCCTGCTCCTCGGCAGACGCGAGGACCTCCTCGTCTGCCCCGGCCCGCCGGACGACCGCCCCGGTGAGGCCCGCCCCGACGAGGCCCTGCGGCCGCACCTGCTGGCAGGACCCGGCGGCGACCCCGCCGTGGCCGCCGCCGACCTCGCCGCCGCCCAGGACGCCGACACCCTCGCCGTCGAGGAGCACCACCTCACCGTGGCCCGGCACCGCGCCCTCGCCTCCGTCGCCCCCGCCCTCCGCCTGATCGACCTCGGCAGCACCGTCGAGCAGCTCAGGGTCGTCAAGGACGAGGAGGAGATCTCCTGCCTCCGCATCGGCGCCGAGATCGCCGACCAGGCCCTCGGCGAACTCCTGGAGTCGATCCTCGTCGGCCGTACCGAACGCCACCTCGCCCTGGAGCTGGAGCGCCGCCTGGTCGACCACGGCGCCGACGGCCCGGCCTTCCCCACCTCCGTGGCGACCGGCCCGAACTCCGGCCGCCGCGGCCACCGCCCCACCGACCGGCGGGTCGAGGAGGGCGACTTCCTGACCGTCTGCCTCGGCGCCGCCTACCGCGGCTACCGCTGCGAGATCGGCCGTACCTTCGTCATCGGCACCTCCCCCGCCGACTGGCAGATCGACCTCTACGACCTGGTCTTCGCCGCCCAGCGGGCCGGCCGGGAGAGCCTGGTTCCCGGCGCCGCCCACCGCGACGTCGACCGCGCCGCCCGCCAGGTACTGGACTCCGCGGGCTACGCGGAAGGCCTCCAACCCGTCACCGGACACGGCGTCGGACTCGAAATCGACGAGGACCCGCAGCTCGCCCCTTCAGCCATGGGTAAACTGGACGCTTGCGTGCCGGTCACCGTCGAACCGGGGGTCCACCTCCCGGGCCGGGGCGGCGTCCGGATCGATGACACGCTCGTCGTACGCCCCGAGGCGGACGGCGGACCCGAGCTACTCACCATCACGACCAAGGAGCTGCTCGCACTCTAGGCAAGGTGCGTGCCCCGGGGTCGTCCACGTCAGTCCAGGAGATTCCGCAACCGTGGCTTCCACGAACGACCTCAAGAACGGCCTGGTGCTCAAGCTCGAAGGCGGCCAGCTCTGGTCCGTCGTCGAGTTCCAGCACGTCAAGCCCGGCAAGGGCCCCGCCTTCGTGCGCACCAAGCTCAAGAACGTGCTGTCCGGCAAGGTGGTCGACAAGACCTTCAACGCCGGCGTCAAGGTCGAGACGGCCACTGTCGACAAGCGCGACATGCAGTTCTCGTACATGGACGGCGAGTACTTCGTCTTCATGGACATGGACACGTACGACCAGCTGCACATCGACCGGAAGACCGTCGGCGACGCCGCGAACTTCCTGATCGAGGGCTTCACGGCCGTCGTCGCCCAGCACGAGGGCGAGGTGCTCTTCGTCGAGCTTCCGGCCGCCGTCGAGCTGACCATCCAGGAGACCGAGCCGGGCGTCCAGGGCGACCGCTCCACCGGCGGCACCAAGCCGGCCACCCTGGAGACCGGCCACCAGATCCAGGTCCCGCTCTTCATCACGACCGGTGAGAAGATCAAGGTCGACACCCGCACGAGCGACTACCTCGGCCGGGTGAACAGCTAACCGTGGCTGCCCGCAACACGGCCCGCAAGCGAGCCTTCCAGATCCTCTTCGAGGGCGACCAGCGCGGGGCCGACGTCCTGACCGTGCTCGCGGACTGGATCCGGCTCTCCAGGGACGACACCCGGCAGCCGCCGGTGAGCGAGTACACGATGCAGCTGGTCGAGGGCTACGCCGAGCACACCACGCGTATCGACGAGCTGATCGCGCAGTACGCGGTCGGCTGGACGCTGGACCGGATGCCGGTCGTCGACCGCAACATCCTGCGCCTCGGCGCGTACGAGCTGATCTGGGTCGACGAGACGCCGGACGCCGTCGTCCTCGACGAGATGGTGCAGCTCGCGAAGGAGTTCTCCACGGACGAGTCGCCCTCGTTCGTGAACGGGCTTCTGGGGCGCCTGAAGGAGCTGAAGCCGTCGCTGCGCCGCGAGGCGTGAGCCGACGAGACGCCGGAGGGCCTGCAGCGTGCCTCGCTGCAGGCCCTCCGGCGTTCGTGTGCCCAGTGGGGTGGGTGGTGCGGTGGCAGGGCGGCTGCGGGCCGTGTGGGGCCTGTCGCGCAGTTCCTCCCCCAGCCGTCGGCCAGGGGGTACCTCAGCGCCCCTTGGTCGGGCGGGCAACCGTCGCCCACCGGGGGAAGGGCGATGACAAAAGACGCCGGGGTGGCCGGAACCGTCGAGTTCCGGCCACCCCGGCGGCACGTTTCTGCTCAGTCGTGGTGCGGGTCAGGCCTCTTCGTGGCTGGCCACCGCGCGGCGGGCGTCCGCGTCCAGGACGCCCCAGCTGATCAGCTGCTCGGTGAGGACCGAGGGGGACTGGTCATAGATGACGGCCAGTGTGCGCAGGTCGTCCTGGCGGATCGACAGCACCTTGCCGTTGTAGTCACCGCGCTGGGACTGGATCGTCGCCGCGTAGCGCTGCAGGGGTCCCGCCTTCTCGGCCGGCACGTTGGCCAGCCGCTCCAGGTCGAGGACCAGCTTCGGCGGGGGCTCGGCGGCACCGCCGGGCGTCGTGCCGGGCAGGAGCTCCTGCACCGGGACCCCGTAGAAATCCGCCAACTCTGCAAGGCGCTGTACGGTCACGGCACGGTCGCCGCGCTCGTACGAACCGACCACCACGGCCTTCCAGCGACCCTGGGACTTCTCCTCGACACCGTGGAGGGAAAGGCCCTGCTGGGTGCGGATGGCCCGGAGCTTGGCCCCGAGCTGTTTGGCGTATTCGCTGGACATATAGCTCCCCGGACACTGTGTCGACGCGGCCGGCCTTGGTTCCTGCCGCGCGGCTGGTAACTCACTGTGAGGTTACGCAGCGTTACTCTGCTGCGTCAAGCCGAATGGTCCGCACCGACTCTTCCGTGGGAGCGATGACCGATTACGCCAGGGGGGTGATCGGAGGCCTCTCGGTCACCTGCTACGGTGGATGGCGCAAATCCGACGTCCTTTAAGGTCCGTCCCGTGAGGCGGAGAAGGGGGTCCGTTTCGTATGGACAAGCAGGAAAAGCCGGACCAGCAGGAAACGCCCGACACCGCGGTGCGGGCATCCGACGCGCGGCCCGTTCTCGAGGGCCCGGACATCGCGCGGGTCCTGACCCGCATCGCCCACGAGATCGTGGAGCGCGCCAAGGGCGCCGACGACGTGGTGCTCCTCGGCATCCCGACCCGCGGTGTCTTCCTCGCCCAGCGGCTCGCCGCCAAGCTGGAGCAGATCACCGACCGCAAGATGCCCGTCGGTTCGCTCGACATCACCATGTACCGCGACGACCTGCGCATGCACCCACCGCGTGCGCTGGCCCGCACCGAGATTCCCGGTGACGGCATCGACGGCAGGCTCGTGATCCTCGTCGACGACGTGCTCTTCTCCGGCCGCACCATCCGCGCCGCCCTCGACGCCCTGAACGACATCGGGCGCCCCCGCGCGGTCCAGCTGGCGGTCCTCGTCGACCGCGGCCACCGCGAACTGCCCATCCGCGCCGACTACGTCGGCAAGAACCTCCCCACGTCGTTGCGGGAGACGGTCAAGGTCCTGCTCGCCGAGGAGGACGGTCGCGACACCGTGCTGCTCGGCGCGAAGCCGACCCCGTAGCAGGCGTAAGGACCCGCACCGCCCCGGTGCGCCCACGCCTGCCCGCAATCTCCCGATATGTGAACTTCCTTACGGAGCCTGACAGATGCAGCGTCATCTCATCTCGGCCGCCGACCTCACCCGCGACGACGCCGTCCTGATCCTCGACACCGCCGAGGAGATGGCCCGGGTCGCCGACCGGCCGATCAAGAAGCTGCCGACCCTGCGCGGCCGCACCGTCGTCAACCTCTTCTTCGAGGACTCGACCCGCACCCGGATCTCCTTCGAGGCCGCCGAGAAGCGCCTCTCCGCCGACGTCATCAACTTCACCGCCAAGGGGTCCAGCGTCTCCAAAGGCGAGTCCCTGAAGGACACCGCGCAGACCCTGGAGGCGATGGGCGTCGACGCGGTCGTCATCCGGCACGGCGCCTCCGGGGCGCCCTACCGGCTGGCCACCTCCGGCTGGATCGACGCGGCCGTGATCAACGCAGGCGACGGCACCCACCAGCACCCCACCCAGGCCCTCCTGGACGCCTTCACCATGCGCCGCCGCCTGGTGGGCCGGGACGCCGGGACGGGGCAGGACCTGGCCGGCAAGCGCATCACCATCGTCGGCGACGTCCTGCACAGCCGGGTCGCCCGTTCCAACGTCGACCTGCTGCACACCCTCGGCGCCGAGGTCACCCTGGTCGCCCCGCCCACCCTGGTACCGGTCGGGGTCGAGCGGTGGCCGTGCGAGGTGTCGTACGACCTCGACGCCGTACTGCCCAAGTCCGACGCCGTGATGATGCTGCGCGTCCAGCGCGAGCGCATGAACGCGGCGTTCTTCCCCACCGAGCGCGAGTACTCGCGGCGCTACGGCCTCGACGGCGAGCGCATGGCGAGGATGCCCGAGCACGCCATCGTGATGCACCCCGGCCCGATGGTCCGCGGCATGGAGATCACCGCCGAGGTCGCCGACTCCGAGCGCTGCACCGTCGTCGAGCAGGTCGCAAACGGAGTCTCCATCCGGATGGCGGTTCTGTACCTCCTGCTCGGCGGCAACGAACCCGCCGTCAGCCACGCCCGCACCACCGAGGAGAAGTAAGACCCATGAGCAAGATCCTGATCCGTGGTGCGAAGGTGCTCGGCGGTGAGCCGCAGGACGTCCTGATCGACGGCGAGGTCGTCGAGGCGGTCGGCTCCGGGCTGTCCGCCGAGGGCGCCGAGGTCGTCGAGGCCGCCGGGAAGGTGCTGCTGCCGGGCCTGGTCGACCTGCACACCCACCTGCGCGAGCCGGGGCGCGAGGACTCCGAGACGGTCCTCACCGGCACCCGCGCCGCGGCGAGCGGCGGCTACACGGCCGTGTTCGCCATGGCCAACACCTTCCCGGTCGCCGACACCGCCGGCGTCGTCGAGCAGGTCTACCGGCTCGGCCGGGAGCACGGCTACTGCGACGTCCAGCCCATCGGCGCCGTCACCGTCGGCCTGGAGGGCAGGAAGCTCGCCGAGCTGGGCGCCATGCACGAGTCGGCCGCCGGGGTCACCGTCTTCTCCGACGACGGCAAGTGCGTCGACGACGCCGTGATCATGCGCCGCGCCCTGGAGTACGTGAAGGCCTTCGGCGGGGTCGTGGCCCAGCACGCCCAGGAGCCGCGGCTGACCGAGGGCGCCCAGATGAACGAGGGCGTCGTCTCCGCCGAGCTGGGGCTCGGGGGCTGGCCCGCCGTCGCCGAGGAGTCGATCATCGCGCGCGACGTGCTGCTCGCCGAGCACGTCGGCTCCCGCGTCCACATCTGCCACCTCTCGACCGCCGGCTCGGTCGAGATCGTGCGCTGGGCCAAGTCCCGGGGCATCGACGTCACGGCCGAGGTCACCCCGCACCACCTGCTCCTCACCGACGAGCTGGTCCGGTCGTACAACCCGGTCTACAAGGTCAACCCGCCGCTGCGCACCGAACGGGACGTCCTGGCCCTGCGCGAGGCCCTCGCGGACGGCACGATCGACATCGTCGCCACCGACCACGCCCCGCACCCGCACGAGGACAAGGACTGCGAGTGGGCCGCGGCCGCCATGGGGATGGTGGGCCTGGAGACCGCGCTGTCGGTGGTGCAGGAGACCATGGTCGACACGGGCCTGCTGACCTGGGCCGGCGTCGCCGACCGCATGTCCGTCAAGCCCGCGCGGATCGGACAGGCCGCCGGTCACGGCCGCCCCGTCTCGGCAGGCGAGCCCGCCAACCTCACCCTGGTCGACACGGAATACCGTGGCCTGGTGGACCCCGCGGGCTTCGCCTCGCGCAGCCGCAACACCCCGTACGAGGGACGCGAGCTGCCGGGCCGTGTCACCCACACGTGGCTGCGGGGCAAGGCGACGCTCGTGGACGGGAAGCTGACGTGACACCTCTGATCCTGCTGGCCGACGAGAAGAAGTCGGCCGCGGTCACCGACTGGTCCGCCCGCATCGGCTGGCTGGTCGGCCTCGCCCTCTTCGTCGCGCTCGTCTACTGGCTGATGCGCGAGGGCTGGAAGTGGCGCGGCACCCTCCAGGGCGACCTCCCGGAGCTGCCCAGCGCGCCGGACGACCCCGGTGCCGTGAGACTGACGATGAGCGGCCGCTACCACGGCTCCACCACCGCCGGGCAGTGGCTGGACCGCATCGTGGCCCGCGGTCTCGGCTCCCGCAGCCGGGTCGAGCTCACCCTGACCGACGCGGGCCTGGACGTCGTACGCCCCGGCGCGACCGACTTCTTCATCCCCGCCGACGCGCTCCGCGAAGCCCTGCTCGGCAAGGGCATCGCGGGCAAGGTCCTCACCGAGGGCGGACTCCTCGTGGTGACCTGGCAGCACGGCGACCGGCTGATCGACTCCGGATTCCGCTCCGACCAGGCGGCCGAGCACACCGAGTGGGTCGACGCCGTCAACTCCATGATCAAGACACCCAGCACGGAAGGCGCCGAACGATGACGACCTCCACCAGGGGAACCGGCAAGGTTCCCGCCGTACTCGTCCTGGAGGACGGCCGGATCTTCCGCGGCCGCGCCTACGGGGCCGTGGGGGAGACCTTCGGCGAGGCCGTCTTCTCCACCGGAATGACCGGCTACCAGGAGACCCTGACCGACCCGTCGTACGACCGCCAGATCGTGGTCGCCACCGCCCCGCAGATCGGCAACACGGGGTGGAACGACGAGGACGACGAGTCCAGCCGCATCTGGGTCTCCGGTTACGTCGTGCGCGACCCCGCGCGCGTGCCCTCCAACTGGCGCGCCAAGCGGTCGCTGGACGAGGAACTGGTCGCGCAGGGCGTGGTCGGCATCTCCGGGATCGACACCCGCGCCCTCACCCGCCACCTCCGCGAGCGCGGCTCGATGCGCGCCGGCGTCTTCTCCGGCGAGGCGATCGCCACCGACGCCGAGCTCCTCGCGCGCGTGCAGGCCCAGCCGCACATGAAGGGCGCCTCGCTGTACGAGGAGGTCGCCACCAAGGAGGCGTACGTGGTCCCCGCGGTCGGGGAGAAGCGGTTCACCGTCGCCGCCATCGACCTCGGCATCAAGGGCATGACCCCGCAGCGGATGGCCGAGCGCGGCATCGAGGTGCACGTGCTGCCCGCCACCGCCACCGAGGACGACGTGTACGCCGTCTCCCCGGACGGCGTGTTCTTCTCCAACGGCCCCGGCGACCCGGCCACGGCCGAAGGACCGGTGGCCCTGATGACCGCCGTGCTGGCGCGGAAGACCCCGCTCTTCGGCATCTGCTTCGGCAACCAGATCCTCGGCCGCGCGCTCGGCTTCGGCACCTACAAGCTGAAGTACGGCCACCGGGGCATCAACCAGCCGGTCCAGGACCGGACGACCGGCAAGGTCGAGGTCACCGCGCACAACCACGGCTTCGCCGTCGACGCGCCGCTCGACAAGGTCAGCGACACGAAGTTCGGCCGCGCCGAGGTCTCGCACGTCTGCCTCAACGACGACGTCGTGGAGGGGCTGCAGCTGCTCGACCAGCCGGCCTTCTCCGTCCAGTACCACCCCGAAGCGGCAGCCGGCCCGCACGACGCCGCCTACCTGTTCGACCGCTTCGTTTCCCTGATGGAGGGCCAGCGTGCCTAAGCGCACCGATATCCAGTCCGTCCTGGTCATCGGCTCCGGCCCGATCGTCATCGGCCAGGCCGCCGAGTTCGACTACTCCGGGACCCAGGCCTGCCGCGTGCTGCGCGCCGAGGGCCTCAGGGTCATCCTGGTCAACTCCAACCCGGCGACGATCATGACCGACCCGGAGATCGCCGACGCGACCTACGTCGAGCCGATCACCCCGGAGTTCGTCGAGAAGATCATCGCCAAGGAGCGGCCCGACGCGCTGCTGCCCACCCTGGGCGGCCAGACGGCGCTCAACACCGCCATCTCGCTCGACGAGAACGGCGTCCTGGCCAAGTACGGCGTCGAGCTGATCGGCGCCAACGTGGAGGCCATCAACAAGGGTGAGGACCGCGACCTCTTCAAGGAGGTCGTGGAGGCGGTCCGCCAGAAGATCGGGCACGGCGAGTCCGCGCGGTCGGTCATCTGCCACACCATGGACGAGGTCATCGCGGGCGTCGAGGAGCTCGGCGGCGGCTACCCGGTCGTCGTCCGCCCGTCCTTCACCATGGGCGGCGCCGGCTCCGGCTTCGCCCACAACGAGGAGGAGCTGCGCCGGATCGCCGGGCAGGGCCTCACGCTCTCCCCGACCACCGAGGTGCTCCTGGAGGAGTCCATCCTCGGCTGGAAGGAGTACGAGCTGGAGCTGATGCGCGACAAGCACGACAACGTCGTGGTCGTCTGCTCCATCGAGAACTTCGACCCCATGGGCGTGCACACCGGCGACTCGATCACCGTCGCGCCCGCGATGACGCTGACCGACCGCGAGTACCAGATCCTCCGCGACGTCGGCATCGCCGTCATCCGCGAGGTCGGCGTCGACACCGGCGGCTGCAACATCCAGTTCGCGGTGAACCCCGAGGACGGCCGGGTCATCGTCATCGAGATGAACCCGCGTGTGTCCCGGTCCTCAGCGCTCGCCTCCAAGGCGACCGGATTCCCGATCGCGAAGATCGCGGCGAAGCTGGCCGTCGGCTACACCCTCGACGAGATCCCCAACGACATCACGCAGGAGACTCCGGCCTCCTTCGAGCCCACGCTCGACTACGTGGTCGTCAAGGCCCCGCGCTTCGCGTTCGAGAAGTTCCCGTCCGCCGACTCCACGCTGACCACGACCATGAAGTCGGTCGGTGAGGCGATGGCCATCGGCCGCAACTTCCCCGAGGCCTTCCAGAAGGCGCTGCGCTCGCTGGAGAAGAAGGGCAGCCAGTTCACCTTCGTCGGCGAGCCCGGCGACAAGCAGGCGCTGCTGCACGAGGCGGTACGGCCCACCGACGGCCGGATCAACACGGTCATGCAGGCCATCCGGGCGGGCGCCACGCCCGAGGAGGTCTTCGAGTTCACGAAGATCGACCCGTGGTTCGTCGACCAGCTCTTCCTGATCAAGGAGATCGCCGACGAGCTGGCCGAGGCGGCGGAACTGAGCGCCGAGCTGATCGCCGACGCAAAGCGGCACGGCTTCTCCGACCAGCAGATCGCCGAGATCCGCGGCCTGCGCGAGGACGTGGTCCGCGAGGTCCGGCACGCGCTGGGCGTGCGCCCGGTCTACAAGACGGTCGACACCTGCGCCGCCGAGTTCGCCGCGAAGACGCCGTACTTCTACTCCTCCTACGACGAGGAGACCGAGGTCGCGCCGCGCGAGAAGCCGGCCGTCATCATCCTGGGCTCCGGCCCCAACCGCATCGGCCAGGGCATCGAGTTCGACTACTCGTGCGTGCACGCGTCCTTCGCGCTGAGCGACGCCGGCTACGAGACGGTCATGGTCAACTGCAACCCGGAGACCGTCTCCACGGACTACGACACCTCCGACCGGCTCTACTTCGAGCCGCTCACCCTGGAGGACGTCCTGGAGATCGTGCACGCCGAGCAGCAGGCCGGACCGGTCGCCGGCGTGGTCGTGCAGCTGGGCGGCCAGACCCCGCTGGGCCTGTCCCAGGCGCTCAAGGACAACGGCGTGCCGATCGTCGGTACGTCCCCCGAGGCGATCCACGCCGCCGAGGACCGCGGCGCCTTCGGCCGGGTCCTCGCGGAGGCGGGCCTGCCGGCCCCCAAGCACGGCACGGCCACCACCTTCGCCGAGGCCAAGGCCATCGCCGACGAGATCGGCTACCCGGTGCTCGTCCGCCCGTCGTACGTGCTCGGCGGGCGCGGCATGGAGATCGTCTACGACGAGGCCCGGCTGGCGGCGTACATCGCCGAGTCGACCGAGATCAGTCCCACCCGTCCGGTCCTCGTCGACCGGTTCCTGGACGACGCCATCGAGATCGACGTCGACGCGCTCTACGACGGCGAGGAGCTGTACCTGGGCGGCGTCATGGAGCACATCGAGGAGGCCGGTATCCACTCCGGCGACTCGGCGTGCGCCCTGCCGCCGATCACGCTCGGCGGCTTCGACATCAAGCGGCTGCGGGCCTCGACCGAGGCCATCGCGAAGGGTGTCGGTGTACGGGGTCTGATCAACATCCAGTTCGCGATGGCCGGGGACATCCTCTACGTCCTCGAAGCCAACCCGCGCGCGTCCCGCACGGTTCCCTTCACCTCGAAGGCGACCGCGGTGCCGCTGGCCAAGGCGGCCGCCCGGATCTCGCTGGGCGCGACCGTCGCCGAACTGCGCGCCGAGGGGCTGCTGCCGGCCCGCGGCGACGGCGGCGAGCTGCCGTTCGACGCGCCGATCTCCGTGAAGGAGGCGGTCATGCCGTGGTCGCGGTTCCGCGACATCCACGGGCGGGGCGTCGACACGGTGCTCGGCCCGGAGATGCGCTCCACGGGCGAGGTCATGGGCATCGACTCCGTCTTCGGTACGGCGTACGCCAAGTCGCAGGCCGGGGCGTACGGGCCGCTGCCCACCAAGGGCCGCGCGTTCATCTCCGTCGCCAACCGCGACAAGCGCTCCATGATCTTCCCGGCGCGCGAGCTGGTCGCCCACGGCTTCGAGCTGCTGGCCACCTCCGGCACGGCCGAGGTGCTCAAGCGCAACGGCATCAACGCGACGGTCGTCCGCAAGCAGTCGGAGGGGATCGGCCCCAACGGCGAGCGGACGATCGTGCAGCTCATCCACGACGGCGAGGTGGACCTCATCGTCAACACGCCGTACGGCACCGGGGGTCGCCTGGACGGGTACGAGATCCGGACGGCCGCGGTGGCCCGGTCGGTGCCGTGTCTGACGACCGTGCAGGCGCTGGCGGCGGCTGTGCAGGGGATCGATGCCCTGAACCACGGGGACGTGGGGGTGCGGTCGCTCCAGGAGCATGCGGAGAGGTTGACGGCCGCGAGGGACTGAGAGGCCGTAGTGAGGCTGCGGGCCGGTTGCGGCTGGTCGCGCCCACGCGGCGGAGCCGCAGATTGAGCACTGCCCCGCGCCCCTTCAGGGCGCTCCGCTGAGGGGGGACTCCGGAGACGGCGTCCCCCCTCCGTATGAGGACCACTGATGTACAAGATCTTCTTCCAGCTCGTCTTCCGGCGGATGGATCCCGAAGCCGCCCACCACCTCGCCTTCCGATGGATCCGGCTCGCCGCCCGGATCCCGGTGCTGCGCACCTTCGTTGCCGCCGCCTTGGCTCCCCGCTACAAGGAGCTGCGCACCGAGGCCTTCGGGCTGCGGATGCACGGGCCGTTCGGGCTGGCGGCCGGGTTCGACAAGAACGCGGTGGCGATCGACGGGATGTCGATGCTCGGGTTCGACCACGTCGAGATCGGGACCGTGACCGGGGAGGCGCAGCCCGGCAACCCCCGCAAGCGGATGTTCCGGCTCGTCGCCGACCGGGCGCTGATCAACCGGATGGGGTTCAACAACGACGGCTCGTTGACCGTCGCCGCGCGGCTGGCGACCCGTCAGGCCGTGTTCAGGACCGTCGTGGGCGTCAACATCGGCAAGACCAAGGCCGTACCGGAGGCCGAGGCCGTCGGCGACTACGTGAAGTCCGCCGAGCGGCTCGCGCCGTACGCGGACTACCTGGTCGTGAACGTGTCGTCGCCGAACACGCCGGGCCTGCGCAACCTCCAGGCCGTCGATCACCTCCGCCCGCTGCTGACGGCCGTGCGCGAGGCCGCCGACCGCGTGGCGGCGAACCGCCGGGTGCCGCTCCTGGTGAAGATCGCGCCGGACCTCGCCGACGAGGACGTCGACGCCGTCGCGGACCTGGCCGTGGAGCTGGGTCTCGACGGGATCATCGCCACCAACACGACGATCGCGCGCGAGGGGCTCGGGCTGCGGTCGGATCCCGCCCTGGTGAAGGAGACCGGAGGGCTCTCCGGGGCACCGCTCAAGGCGCGCTCCCTGGAGGTGCTGCGGCGGCTGTACGCGCGCGTGGGCGACCGCATCACCCTGGTCGGCGTCGGCGGTGTCGAGGACGCCGAGGACGCCTGGCAGCGCATCCTCGCCGGTGCCACGCTGGTCCAGGGTTACAGCGCCTTCGTCTACCAGGGCCCCTTCTGGAGCCGCGCCGTTCACAAGGGCCTCGCCGCCCGCCTGCGCACCAGTCCGTACGCCACCCTCGCCGACGCGGTCGGCGCCGACGTGAGGAAGACCGTATGAGCCCGTTGGAGCCCTTCGGCGCGCGGCTGCGCCGCGCGATGGACGAGCGTGGTCCGCTGTGCGTCGGCATCGACCCGCACGCCTCGCTGCTCTACGAGTGGGGTCTGCACGACGACGTGGCGGGCCTGGAGCGGTTCAGCCGCACCGTCGTCGAGGCGGTGGCCGACCGGGTCGCCGTGATGAAGCCGCAGAGCGCGTTCTTCGAGCGGTTCGGCTCGCGCGGCATCGCCGTCCTCGAGCGGGTGGTGGAGGAGGCGCGGGCGGCCGGGACGCTGGTCGTGATGGACGCCAAGCGCGGCGACATCGGCTCGACCATGGCCGGATACGCGGAGGCCTTCCTGAGCAAGGACGCCCCGCTGTTCTCGGACGCCCTGACCGTCTCCCCGTACCTCGGCTACGGCTCGCTCAGCCCCGCCGTCGCGCTGGCCAGGGAGAGCGGGGCCGGCCTGTTCGTGCTGGCGCTCACCTCCAACCCGGAGGGCCCCGAGGTGCAGCACGCGGTGCGCGCCGACGGGCGGACGGTCGGCGCGACGATGCTGGCCCACCTCGCCGCCGAGAACGCCGGGGAGGAGCCGCTGGGTTCCTTCGGCGCCGTCGTCGGCGCCACGGTCGGCGACCTGTCGTCGTACGACCTCGACATCAACGGTCCGCTCCTCGCGCCGGGCGTCGGCGCGCAGGGGGCGACGGCGGCCGACCTGCCCACGGTCTTCGGGCCCGCGGTGCGCAACGTGGTTCCAAACGTGAGCCGAGGTGTTTTGCGTCACGGTCCCGACGTCGGGGCCCTGCGCGCGGCCGCGGAGCGGTTCGCGGGCGAGATCCGGGATGTCGTCGCAGGTCGGTGAGGGCTCCGACGAGTCGCCGAAGAGCGCTTCGCCGGGCACTTCGGCGACTGCCCGATCGTGAATACATCCTCAAATCCGGGGCAGTATGTCTGAAATGTCTGGCCTGACGGAGGCTGACCAGGACTTTTCCGCTGTTCTCGCTGACTCCGGCGGACTTGCCCGCTAGTCTCCGAGCAGAGTCAACGGGCAAGCGTGTTGCTCGTAGCTCCCCAGGTGTGGGGCGACTAGGTTCCTCACCGGTCCGTATCCGACAGTTCGACATCCGAGGTGACGTAGGCGTGGCTCTTCCGCCCCTTACCCCTGAACAGCGCGCAGCCGCGCTCGAAAAGGCCGCCGCGGCTCGCCGGGAGCGGGCCGAGGTCAAGAATCGACTCAAGCACTCCGGCGCCTCTCTTCACGAGGTCATCAAGCAGGGCCAGGAAAACGACGTCATCGGCAAGATGAAGGTCTCCGCCCTGCTCGAGTCCCTGCCGGGCGTGGGCAAGGTCCGCGCCAAGCAGATCATGGAGCGACTCGGGATCTCCGAGAGCCGCCGCGTGCGTGGTCTCGGTTCCAACCAGATCGCCTCCCTGGAGCGCGAGTTCGGCAGCACCGGCTCCTGATCACGGGGCCGTCCGGGAGGGCCGTCCCGGACGGCCTGCGATTGCTGGAATAATCGCTGCATGGCTGCAACATTCCGGGGGACGACCCCCGAGCCCCCGGACGATCGTCCGCGGCTGACCGTGCTCTCCGGCCCCTCCGGGGTCGGCAAGAGCACGGTCGTCGCCCATATGCGCAAGGAACACCCCGAGGTCTGGCTCTCGGTGTCGGCGACCACGCGCAAGCCCCGCCCCGGTGAGAAGCACGGCGTCCACTACTTCTTCGTCTCCGACGAGGAGATGGACAAACTGATCGCCAACGGCGAACTCCTGGAGTGGGCCGAATTCGCCGGCAACCGCTACGGCACCCCGCGCGCCGCGGTCCTCGAGCACCTGGAGGCCGGCGTGCCGGTTCTCCTGGAGATCGACCTCCAGGGCGCCCGGCAGGTCCGCGAGACCATGCCGGAGGGCCGGCTGGTGTTCCTGGCCCCTCCGTCCTGGGAGGAGCTGGTGCGCAGGCTCACCGGGCGCGGCACCGAGGCGCCCGACGTGATCGAGCGGCGGCTGGACGCGGCCAGGGTCGAGCTCGCGGCCGAGCCGGAGTTCGACGAAACCCTGGTCAACACCTCTGTCAAGGACGTGGCGCGCGAGCTGCTAGCCTTGATGGACGTTGTGTGATCGTCGCTGATCATTCAGACTGAATCTTTCCCATCCATCGGAAGGCAGAGCGTGTCCTCTTCCATCACCGCGCCCGAGGGCATCATCAACCCTCCGATCGACGAGCTCCTCGAGGCCACCGACTCGAAGTACAGCCTCGTGATCTACGCGGCCAAGCGCGCCCGTCAGATCAACGCGTACTACTCGCAGCTCGGCGAGGGCCTCCTCGAGTACGTCGGTCCGCTCGTCGACACCCACGTCCACGAGAAGCCGCTCTCCATTGCCCTGCGCGAGATCAACGCGGGTCTGCTGACGTCCGAGGCCATCGAGGGCCCGGCGCAGTAGTACTTTCGTATTGCGGTTGACTTATCCACAGGCCCGGCGGCCGACTGCCGGGCCTGTGGTGTGTGATGGCGTCATGGATTCGACGAGTGGAGGCCCGGTGGGCAAGCCGAAGGTCGTGCTGGGGGTCAGCGGCGGCATCGCCGCGTACAAGGCCTGTGAGCTGCTGCGGAGGTTCACGGAGTCGGGTCACGACGTCCGGGTCGTGCCCACCGCCTCCGCGCTGCACTTCGTCGGGGCCGCGACCTGGTCCGCCCTCTCCGGCAACCCGGTCTCCATCGAGGTCTGGGACCACGTCGAGGAGGTCCCGCACGTCCGCATCGGCCAGCACGCCGACCTGGTCGTCGTCGCCCCGGCCACCGCCGACATGCTCGCCAAGGCCGCCCACGGCCTCGCCGACGACCTGCTCACCAACACCCTCCTCACCGCCCGCTGCCCGGTCGTCTTCGCCCCCGCGATGCACACGGAGATGTGGGAGCACCCGGCCACCCAGGAGAACGTGGCCACGCTGCGCCGCCGCGGCGCCGTCGTGATCGACCCGGCGGTCGGCCGCCTCACCGGCGTCGACACCGGCAAGGGCCGCTTCCCCGACCCGGCGGAGATCTTCGAGGCCTGCCGGCGCATCCTGGTGAGAGGAGCGGCGGAGCCCGACCTGGCCGGCCGCCACGTCGTCGTCTCCGCCGGCGGCACCCGGGAGCCCCTCGATCCCGTCCGCTTCCTCGGCAACCGCTCCTCCGGCAAGCAGGGCTACGCCCTCGCCCGCACGGCCGCCGCACGCGGCGCCCGCGTGACGCTGGTCGCCGCCAACACCACGGGACTGCCCGACCCGGCGGGCGTGGACGTCGTCCCGGTCGGTACGGCCGTGCAGCTGCGGGAGGCGGTGCTGAAGGCGGCCGCCGACGCCGACGCCGTGGTGATGGCCGCCGCCGTCGCCGACTTCCGCCCCGCGGTCTACGCGGCCGGAAAGATCAAGAAGAAGGACGGCCAGGAACCCGAGCCGATCGTCCTGGTGCGGAATCCGGACATCCTCGCGGAGATCTCGGCCGACCGGGCGCGGTCCGGACAGGTGATCGTCGGCTTCGCCGCCGAGACCGACGACGTCCTCGCCAACGGCCGGACCAAGCTGGCCCGCAAGGGCTGCGACCTGCTCGTGGTGAACGAGGTGGGAGAGCGCAAGACCTTCGGCTCCGAGGAGAACGAGGCCGTGGTGCTCGGCGCCGACGGCAGCGAGACGCCGGTGCCGCACGGGCCGAAGGAGGCTCTCGCCGACATCGTCTGGGACCTCGTGACGGCCCGTTTGGGTTAACTTATTGCAGCCATATGTCAACTCTCCCAGACACGACATTGCGGTGCGGGGGCTCTGGTCAAGGCCGCCGACCATTGGGCAGAATGCCCGTGCCGCAGGTCACAGCACTTCCGAGTGTCGAGACAGGTAGGCCGGCGGCCGAGTGCGACCGATAAACTGTTCTCGGACGACGCCCGGGTGCAGCCCCCGTGTCGTCCGCCAATGATCAGACAGCAGCCGCTGCAACCCCAGGGAGCGTTGTGTCCCGTCGCCTGTTCACCTCGGAGTCCGTGACCGAGGGTCACCCCGACAAGATCGCTGACCAGATCAGCGACACCATTCTCGACGCGCTGCTCCGCGAGGACCCGACCTCCCGGGTCGCCGTCGAGACGCTGATCACCACCGGCCTGGTGCACGTGGCCGGCGAGGTCACGACCAAGACGTACGCGGACATCGCGACGCTGGTCCGCAACAAGATCCTGGAGATCGGCTACGACTCCTCGAAGAAGGGCTTCGACGGCGCCTCCTGCGGCGTCTCGGTCTCGATCGGCGCGCAGTCCCCGGACATCGCCCAGGGCGTGGACGCGGCCTACGAGACCCGGGTCGAGGGCGACGAGGACGAGCTCGACAAGCAGGGCGCCGGCGACCAGGGCCTGATGTTCGGCTACGCGACGGACGAGACGCCGACGCTGATGCCGCTCCCGATCTTCCTGGCGCACCGGCTCTCCAAGCGCCTCTCCGAGGTCCGCAAGAACGGCACCATCCCCTACCTGCGCCCCGACGGCAAGACGCAGGTCACCATCGAGTACGACGGCGACAAGGCCGTCCGCCTCGACACGGTCGTGGTCTCCAGCCAGCACGCCTCCGACATCGACCTGGAGTCGCTGCTCGCCCCCGACATCCGCGAGTTCGTCGTGGAGCCGGAGCTGAAGGCGCTGCTGGACGACGGCATCAAGCTCGACACCGAGAACTACCGTCTGCTGGTCAACCCCACCGGCCGCTTCGAGATCGGCGGCCCGATGGGCGACGCGGGCCTGACCGGCCGCAAGATCATCATCGACACCTACGGCGGCATGGCCCGCCACGGCGGCGGTGCCTTCTCCGGCAAGGACCCGTCCAAGGTCGACCGCTCGGCCGCCTACGCCATGCGCTGGGTCGCCAAGAACGTCGTCGCCGCCGGCCTGGCCGCCCGCTGCGAGGTCCAGGTCGCCTACGCGATCGGCAAGGCGGAGCCCGTCGGTCTCTTCGTCGAGACCTTCGGCACGGCCAAGGTCGACCACGAGAAGATCGAGAAGGCCATCGACGAGGTCTTCGACCTGCGTCCGGCCGCCATCATCCGCGACCTCGACCTGCTCCGCCCGATCTACGCCCAGACCGCCGCGTACGGCCACTTCGGCCGTGAGCTTCCCGACTTCACCTGGGAGCGCACGGACCGCGTGGACGCCCTGCGCGCGGCCGTGGGTCTGTAAGACCCGCAACCACCTCGACCGAGGCCCGGCTCCCTTTCGGCGGAGCCGGGCCTCGGCGTGTCCGGGCCGGTGTAATCGGCTGGCCGACGGGACCGGCTGATCAGTAGGGTGACGACGTCCCGGTGCGACGGCCGCGGTTACTTCCGTGGAGTGTGCCCACAGGCGCGCGGTGAAGCTGGTGTGTTCCACCGCTGTCGACTTGACCTCGGGACACCGGCGCCGCCCGGTGCGGGGGCCGCGGATCCTTCTTCCGGGCTGTGCCCACGCAGGTTCGAATCCTGCTGCCGGTTCCTGACCGGTATGGCCGAGTGGCCCAAGGCAGATGAAAATGCCGTCATGGCGTTCCGCAGCCGGAGTGAACTCGGGCGGCGCCGGCTGTCAGTGGCGTTTGGTAAGAATGCAAGGGTGAGCAGCGAGAACGAGCAGGGGGGCGGGGGCGCCGGAGGGGCGCCGCCGGAGCAGCTCGCGCTCATTCGGGAGAGCGTGCGGGGAGCCAAGGTGCCCCGGGCCAAGCCAAGGACCTGGCGGGGTGCCGAGCTGGCCGAGCGGCTGCCGGTCGCGCGGGTGCTCGTGGACAAGGGCGTGCTCCATCTCGACCGCTACTTCGACTACGCCGTCCCCGCCGAGCTGGACGCCGACGCGCAGCCCGGGGTGCGGGTGCGGGTGCGGTTCGGGGCCGGTCGGCACCGGGTGCGGGACGGGCGCCGCGAGGGCGGGGGGCTCATCGACGGGTTCCTGGTCGAGCGGCTCGCCGAGTCCGACTACGCGGGGCCGCTGGCCGCGCTGGCCCAGGTGGTGTCGCCCGAGCCGGTGCTGAGCGAGGAACTGCTGCGGCTCGCACGCGCGGTCGCCGACCGGTACGCGGGCAGCCTCGCGGATGTGCTCCAGCTGGCCGTGCCGCCGCGCAGCGCGCGGGCCGAGAAGAGGTCCTCGCCCGAGCCGCTTCCGCCGCCGCCCGTGCCGGGTGCCGGAAGCTGGTCGCGGTACGAGCACGGGGCCGCCTTCGTCGAGTCGCTGGCCTCCGGCGGCGCACCGCGCGCCGTGTGGAACGCCCTGCCCGGTCCCGGCTGGAGCGAGGAGATCGCCCGGGCCGTCGCCGCCACGCTGGCCTCCGGACGCGGCGCACTGGTCGTCGTACCGGACGGCCGGGCCGCCGCGCGGGTCGACGCCGCGTTGACCGAGGTGCTGGGCGAGGGGCGACATGCGCTGCTCACGGCCGACGCCGGGCCCGAGAAGCGGTACGCGCAGTGGCTCGCCGTCAGCCGCGGGTCGGTGCGGGCCGTCGTGGGGACCCGGGCCGCCATGTTCGCGCCCGTGCGGGATCTCGGGCTCGTCGCGATCTGGGACGACGGGGACGACAGCCACAGCGAGCAGCACGCCCCGCAGCCGCATGCGCGGGATGTGCTGCTGTTGCGGGCGGCACTCGACAAGTGCGCGTCCCTGCTCGGGAGTTGGAGCTGCACGGTGGAGGCCGCGCAGCTCGTGGAGAACGGCTGGGCGCGGCCCCTGGTGGCGGGCAGAGAACAGGTGCGGCAGTTCGCGCCGCTGGTGCGGACGGTCGGGGACGGAGACCTCGCGCGGGACGAGGCCGCGCGCGCCGCCCGGCTGCCCACGCTCGCCTGGCAGGCCGTCCGGGACGGGCTGCGGCACGGGCCGGTGCTGGTGCAGGTGCCCCGGCGGGGGTACGTGCCGAGGATGGCCTGCGCCCAGTGCCGGGCGCCGGCCCGCTGCCGGCACTGTGCCGGTCCGCTGGAGGCGCGGGACGCCGGGGCGCTGCAGTGCGCATGGTGCGGGCGGGCGGAGAACGACTGGCACTGCCCCGAGTGCGGCGGCTTCCGGTTGCGCGCCCAGGTGGTCGGGGCCCGGCGGACCGCCGAGGAGCTGGGGCGGGCCTTTCCCACCGTCCCGGTACGGACCTCGGGACGCGAGCAGGTGCTGGACACCGTGCCTGGGACTCCCGCGCTGGTCGTGAGCACACCGGGTGCCGAGCCGGTCGCCGAGGGCGGCTACGCGGCGGCCCTGCTGCTGGACGGCTGGGCGATGCTGGGGCGGCCCGACCTGCGGGCCGGTGAGGACGCGCTGCGCCGGTGGATCGCGGCCGGGGCGCTGGTGCGGCCGCAGCCGGACGGGGGCACCGTGGTCGTCGTCGCGGAGCCGACGCTGCGGCCCGTGCAGGCGCTGGTGCGGTGGGATCCCGTCGGGCACGCGGTGCGGGAGCTCGGCGAGCGGGCGGAGCTGGGGTTTCCGCCGGTGTCGCGGATGGCGGCGGTGTCGGGGACGGCGGAGGCGCTCGCCGGGTTCCTCGGTACGGCCGAACTGCCGTCGGACGCCGAGGTGTTGGGGCCGGTTCCGGTACCTGTGGTGCGGGCCGGGGCGCCTCGGCGGGCGGGTGCGCCGCCGCCGGGGGAGCACTGGGAGCGGGTGCTGGTACGGGTGCCGCCGGGGAGCGGGGCGGCGCTCGCCGCCGCCCTGAAGTCGGCGCAGGCCGCCCGGATGGCGCGAGGGAGCGGGGCCGGGGGCGAGGAGGCGGTGCGGGTGCGGATCGATCCGCCGGACATCGGGTGAACCGGCAGACGGCTGCCCTCCCGGATGCGTGCCGGGAGGGCAGGAGCGGTGGGCCGCCGGTTCTTGCCGAGGGCAGCCGTTGCGTGCGTCAGCCGTTGCGCGGGCCGGGGAAGGCCGTCGGCCTGGCCTCGTCGCGGAGGGCGGGGCTGCCCGCGGTCGGCTGGGTCGGCATGGAGCGGGCGGCCGGGACGGTGGGTACCGTGGGCAGGCCGCCGGCCACGTTGACCGTGCGGGTGCCAGACGTTTCCGTGGACCGGTCGGGATCGGCCGCCACCGTCTGGGACGCGGCGCGGCGGGCGCCGTAACGGCGGTGCACCGCCTGCTTGGTGACGCCGAGCGCGGAGCCGACCGCGTCCCACGAGAAGCCGAGCGAGCGGTCGAAGTCCACGGCGGCCGTGACCAGGGTTTCGACACTGTCCCGGAGTTCCTGGGCGAGCCGCACCGTCGGGGCGGGGGCGCGTCCGTAGACGACGAAGCCCGTGGACGGGCCGGATCGGCGCGGGCGGTAGACGTTGCCCAACTGGGCGGTGAGCGTGCGTAGTGCGTCCACCTGGCGGCGGACCCGCTCGATGTCCCGCACCAGCAAGTGCAGGCTGGCCCGGGCCTGGGCGTCGTGGGTTGCGTGGTCGGCCATGAACAAGCCTCTCGAACCGGCGTTGAAAGGAATGGGCCGCGTATGCGGCCCGTTGTGGTCAACTCTCTCTTGACCAACGCGTGGGCGCTCCGCTGGTCACGGTGTGGGGGCGTGTGGGCATATGCGTACGCCGGGTTTGCACCACCGGGTGTTCTCCCACCCGCGCGCCACCCGTCCCGGTCGGCAGAGAGGTCGAGCGACCGGCGGGGGTACTCGCCGTCGGCGGGTTGCGGGTTCGTGGGTCGTTGTGTGGTGCCCGCCTGCGTGCCGTCTGTTCCGGTCGGCGGCGGGGCTGGCCGGCTTGTGGGGGTGTTCGGCGTCGGCGGGTTGCGCGTTCGTCGGCTGTCGTCCGGGGCCGTTGGTGGGCTGTGGGCTGGGGCGGTGGTTGATCGGTGCGGCATAGACTTGCTTGTTGCCCGTGCTGATGCCGTTCGAGAGGGTCGCAGTCGCCCATGAAGCTTGTCTTCGCCGGTACCCCCGAAGTCGCCGTTCCCGCTCTGGACGCTCTCATCTCCTCCGGACGGCACGAGGTGGCCGCCGTGGTCACGCGGCCCGATGCGCCGGCCGGGCGGGGGCGCAGGCTGGTCGCTTCGCCCGTGGCCGAGCGGGCGATGGAGGCCGGGATCGAGGTGCTGCGGCCGCTCAAGCCGCGCGAGCCGGAGTTTCTGGAGCGGCTGAGGGAGATCGGGCCGGACTGCTGCCCGGTGGTGGCCTACGGCGCGCTGCTGCCCCGCGTCGCGCTCGACGTGCCCGTCCACGGGTGGGTCAACCTGCACTTCTCGCTGCTTCCCGCCTGGCGCGGGGCGGCCCCCGTGCAGCACTCCGTCATGGCGGGGGACGAGATCACGGGCGCCTCCACCTTCCTCATCGAGGAGGGGCTGGACTCCGGGCCTGTCTACGGGACCGTCACCGAGGAGATCCGGCCCACCGACACGAGCGGTGACCTGCTCACCCGGCTCGCCTTCGCCGGGGCCGGGCTGCTCGCCGCGACCATGGACGGTATCGAGGACGGCACGCTCAAGGCCGTACCGCAGCCGGGGGAGGGCATCACCCTCGCGCCGAAGATCACTGTCGAGGACGCGAAGGTGGTGTGGTCGGCTCCGGCGCTGCGGGTCGACCGGGTGGTGCGGGGCTGCACCCCGGCCCCCGGTGCCTGGACCACCTTCCGCGGCGAGCGGCTCAAGCTCATCCAGGTCACGCCGGTGCCCGAGCGGACCGACCTCGGCCCCGCAGAGATCGCCGTCGGGAAGAACAGCGTGCACGTGGGGACCGGATCGTACGCCGTGGAACTGCTCTGGGTGCAGGCCCAGGGCAAGAAGCCGATGCGGGCCGCCGACTGGGCTCGTGGCGTGCGCATCGGCGCCGGGGAGACCCTCGGCGACTGAGCCCCCCTTTTCCCGACCAGCGGCTTTCCGGCGTGCGCGGCGTACGCTGGGAGTCGCCTCATTCCCATACCCGGAGCACCTTTTTCGTGAGCGAGCAGTCCCGGCGGCCGCGCAGGCCCGCCAAGCCCTACCGCCGTCCCCAGAAGGACCCCGTCCGCGTCCTCGCCTTCGAGGCGCTGCGCGCCGTGGACGAGCGGGACGCGTACGCCAACCTCGTGCTGCCGCCACTGCTGCGCAAGGCCCGGGAGAAGGGCGACTTCGACGGGCGGGACGCCGCGCTCGCGACCGAGCTGGTGTACGGGACGCTGCGCCGCCAGGGGACGTACGACGCGATCATCGCCGAGTGCGTCGACCGGCCGCTGCGCGAGGTGGACCCGCCGGTCCTCGACGTGCTCAGCCTCGGTGTGCACCAGCTGCTCGGGACGCGGATCCCCAGCCACGCCGCCGTCTCCGCCTCCGTCGAGCTGGCCCGGGTGGTGCTGGGCGACGGACGGGCCAAGTTCGTCAACGCCGTGCTCCGCAAGGTCGCCCAGGACGACCTGGACGGCTGGATCGCGAAGGTCGCACCGGCCTACGACCAGGACCCCGAGGACCATCTGGCCGTGGTGCACTCGCATCCGCGGTGGGTCGTCTCCGCCCTCTGGGACTCGCTGGGGGGCGGCCGCGCGGGGATCGAGGAACTGCTGGCCGCCGACAACGAGCGGCCCGAGGTGACCCTGGTCGCCCGGCCGGGGCGGGCCACCACCGAGGAGCTCCTCGGCGAGGAGGCCGCCGTACCGGGACGCTGGTCGCCGTATGCCGTGCGGCTCGCCGAGGGCGGGGAGCCGGGCGCCATCACGGCCGTGCACGAGGGCCGGGCCGGCGTGCAGGACGAGGGCAGCCAGCTGGTCGCCCTCGCGCTCGCCAACGCGCCCGTCGAGGGACCGGACGCGAAGTGGCTCGACGGCTGCGCAGGCCCCGGCGGCAAGGCCGCCCTGCTCGCCGCGCTCGCCGCCGAGCGGGGGGCCGTGCTGCTCGCCTCCGAGAAGCAGCCGCACCGGGCCGGGCTGGTCGAGAAGGCGCTGCACGGCAACCCGGGGCCGTACCAGGTCATCGCGGCCGACGGCACCCGGCCGCCGTGGCGCCCGGGCACCTTCGACCGGGTCCTGATGGACGTCCCCTGCACGGGCCTGGGCGCGCTGCGGCGCCGCCCGGAGGCACGCTGGAGGCGCCGCCCCGAGGACCTCGACACCTTCGGTCCGCTGCAGCGTGCGCTGCTGCTGACCGCGATCGACTCGGTGCGGGTGGGCGGGGTGGTCGGGTACGCCACGTGCTCCCCGCACCTGGCGGAGACGCGGGCGGTGGTCCAGGACGTGCTGAAGCAGCGCCCGGACACCGAGCTCGTGGACGCGCGTCCGCTGCTGCCGGGGGCGCCGGAGCTGGGCGAGGGGCCGGACGTGCAGCTGTGGCCGCACCTGCACGGCACCGACGCGATGTACCTGGCACTGATCCGGAGGACCGGCTGAGGGCGGGGGACTTTGCAGGTGGTGCGGCAGGACAGATGACCTACGAGGTCCCCGAGCGGCGTGGTCGAGACGTCAGACATCTCGGTCAACAGCTCGGGGGCCTCGCTCGTTGCGCCTCACGGTCTGCCACCTGATCAGGGACCAGCTCGAAGAGACCCACTGAGCGGTGTGCACCTCCACGACGCACCCCGCTCGGTGGCTGTCAGGCGAACACGGACAGGAGGAGCGCCATTCCGAGGCCGAGCACGCTCACCAGGGTCTGCACCACCGTCTGTGTCTTCGTGGCCTGAGTGAGATCCATGCCGAAGGATTCCTTGACCAGCCAGAATCCGGCGTGGTTCACGTAGTTCAGCCCGAGGGAGCCTGCCCCGATGGCCACCACGAGCAGCGATGCCTCCAGGCCGCCCCCGCTGACCATGGGGGCGATGATGCCGGTGGCGGAGACGATGCCGACGGTGGCGGAACCGGTGGTCAGCGACAGCAGGAGTGCGATCAGCCAGCCCAGCACGATGACGTTCAGATGCGCCCCCTTGGCGGCGGAGGCGATCGCGTCGCCGATGCCGGAGTCCTGGAGAACCTGCTTGAACGCACCACCGCCGCCGATGATGAGCAGGATGGCGGCGATGGACTTCAGGCTGTCCGTCAGGGATGCGCGGACCTCCTCGCCGGAGCGGCCCGTGCCCAGAGTGGTCACGCCGAGAGCGAAGAGCAGCCCGGCGAGCATCGCCACGACGGGCTCGCCCAGGAAGGTCAGCGCGGAACTCACGGTGCTCGTCTCGTCGAGCACCGTTTCGGCGAGGGTACGCAGCAGCATGAGGGCGACAGGGACGAGCACCGCGGTGACGGCCAATCCGGTCGGTATCCGGGAACGGGACGTGACGTCCGTGTCCGCCGATGACGCATGCGGAGCGCCGACCGTCACGCTGACAGGCGACGTCGCTCGGACGGAATGCGACGCACCCGTGAACTGCGCGACAAGAGCCTCGTCCGGGCGAACCTCGGCAAGGCGCGGCGCGATCCACCGGGCGTAGACGGGGCCGGCCAGGATCACGGTGGGGACGGCGCAGACGAAGCCGACGACCACGGTGAGGCCCAGGTCGGCGTGGAGACCGGTCATGGCGGTGAGCGGACCCGGGTGCGGCGGCAGCATGCCGTGCAGGGTGGACAGCGCGGCGATGGCCGGTACGCCGAGCAGGACGTACGGGGAGCCCTGCGTGCCGCCCTGGGATTCCAGCCTGCGCGCCACGCTGAAGATCAGCGGCAGTAGCACGATCAGGCCGACCTCGAAGAACATCGGGATGCCGATCACGAACGCCGCGGCGGTGACCAGCCAGGGCAGCCCGCGGGTGCTGGAGCGGTCGATCAGGGCGTGGGCGAGGGCGTCGGTGGCGCCCGAGTCGGACAGCAGGCGCCCGAGCATGGCGCCCAGGGCCAGGGTGATGCCCACGTCTCCGAGGGTGCCGCCGGCACCGTCCTCGAGGGATCCCACCAGTTTGGTGACGGGCTCGCCGGCGGCGAGGCCGGTGCCGACAGCGACGACGATGAGCGCGACGAACGGATGGATGCGCAAGCGGGAGTTGATGAGGTAGATCAGGGCCGTGATCGCGATGGTGAGGATGAGCAGCAACCACCAGGTGTGCGTGGTCATGCGGGTGCCTTTCGATGGACAGGTGGACAGGTGGACAGGTGGACAGGTGGACAGATGGACAGATGGACAGGTGATGGGCATGCCGAAGTGAGCCGCAGCGCAGCAGGGTGGTGGTGCGGCTTGTGCCGGGAGGGGCGGGCGGCAGCCCGGTCAGTCCAGTCCGAGATCCCTGACGAGACGGGCCACCGACGTGTCCTGTTCGGACAGGTACGCGGCGAAGGCGTCGCCGGTGGTGAACGCGTCGGTCCAGCCGTGGCGGCGGAGCTCCGCTTTCCATTGCCGGGACCGGTGCATCGCTGCCAGCGCTTCGATCCACCGCTTCCGGTCGGCGCCTCGGATGCCGGGCGGCGCCACGACTCCCCGCCAGTTGCTGAAGACCAGGTCGATGCCGGACGCCTTGAGGGTCGGTACTCCGGGCAGTGCGTCGTTCGGTCGTGGGCTGGTCACCGCCAGGACCCTGAGCTGACTGGCGTCGATCTGGTCGAGGAACTCGCCGAAGCCGGTGGTGGCGAAGTCGACCTTGCCGTCGAGGAGAGCGGGCAGCAGGTCGCCGCCACCGCCGCCGTAGGCGACGTAGCCGACCCGGTGCGGGCCGATACCGACGGCCTTGGCCAACTCCATGGCCAGCAGGTGGTCCGGTCCGCCGGGTGAGGATCCGCCCCCGACCTTCAAGCGCGCGGGGTTCCTCTTCCAGGCGGCGATCAGATCGTCGATCGACCGGTAGGGCGAGTCACGGCGCACGACCACCGCGCCGGCCTCCTCGACCAGCCGGGCCAGCGCGGTGGTCTCGTTGATGGACGCCTTCGTGTGTGCCACGTGCGACGCACCGATCACTCCGAGCCCCATCTGCAAGACGAGTCTGCCGTTGCCCCGCTCGTTCACGATGCGCTGCAGGCCCACCGTGCCGCCTGCTCCCGGCAGGTTGAAGACCTGCACGCCGGACTCCACACCGGTCTCCTGCAGCACGCGGGCCACCGTCCGGGCCGTGGTGTCGTATCCGCCACCGGGGGTGTTCGGAACCATGATCCGCAGCCCGGTGTCGGCCGGTTCCCCGTCGGGCAGCACCTGGCACCCGGTGCCGAGGAGCAGTGACAGCGCGAGGAGGGCGCCGCGAAGGGCGTGCGAGCGACCTCTCATGGCACCTCCCTTCCGCAGCCGTCGCGATGGACGTCATGATTGTGCGGCCCGCGGTGCGAGCCGCCCAGTTTGTGTCAGCAGTAGAGATTGAGTTCGTTGTGGTCACCGGTTTTCGGCGTCATAGCCTCGCGGGCGAGATGCTGGCGCTGCAGCTCGCCATCGTCGTGGTCGTGCTGCTGGCGGTCGCGGCGCTCTCGCTCGCCCAGTCGGAGGCCACCTTCAGCCGGGTCGAGGGCCGCCGCGTGAGTGCGCTGGCCGAGCAGTTGGCTGCCAACCCACTGGTGCGCAACCAGCTCCCGCGTCCGGCGCCGGAGGAGACGCTGGCCCCGCTGACGCATTCCACGCTGGTGCAGTCCGGGGTCACCTCCGTGACGATCGCCGACTCCTCCGGGCGCATCGTCAGTTCGACCAACCCGACGGTCATCGGTGACCGGCTGCGGCTCGGACCGGGGGTGGCCCGCGGACGAGGCTGGTCCGGCTCGCTCACCTGGGACGGCAGCCGCGAACTGGTGGCGCAGGTGCCGGTGCTCGGCGCGGCGAGCGGGGACCTGGGGCGGACCCTGGGCATCGTCATGATCGGGGAGGCGTCCCCGACGGTGTGGCAGCGGCTCAGCGGTGCGTCTTCCTATCTCCTCGCCTACCTGGGCATCGCCAGCGGGCTCGGTCTGGCCGGCTCCTGGCTGCTGGCCCGACGGGTCAAACGGCAGACGCTCGGTCTGGAGCCGCGCGAGATCACCGGCCTCGCCGAGCACCGCGAGGCCATGCTGTACGGGATCGCCGAGGGCGTGGTCGCCCTGGATCCCCAGCAGCGCCTCACCCTGGTGAACGAGGTGGGCAGACAGCTGCTCGACCTGCCCGAGGAGTGCGTGGGCCGGACGCTGGACGACCTTGGCATCGACGGCCGTCTGCACGACGTGCTCACCGGCACCCGGCCCGAAGCGGAGCACGGACCCGACGAAGTGGTCATACGGCACGGTCGCGTGCTGGTGATGAACAGGATGACCGTCACGAAGAACGACCGCCTGCTCGGCTCGGTGACCACGCTGCGGGACCGCACCGAACTGGCTCGGCTGGAACGCGAGATCGGGTCCTTCCGCAGCACGTCCGAGCTGCTACGGGCCCAGACGCACGAGTTCGCCAACCAGCTGCACACCATCTCCGGACTCATCCAGATCGGCGAGCAGGACGAGGTCGTACGCTACGTCCGTGCGCTCACCCGGCGCCGCCAGTCCCTGGACATGACCATCGGCCGCCGCATCCACGATCCCGCCATCGCCGCCCTCCTCATGGCGAAGGACTCCCTCGCGGCCGAACGCAGGATCACCCTGAGGATCTCGGACGTCACCTCCCTCGGCCGGCTCGCCTCGGAGGACGCCGCCGACGTGGCGACCGTGGTCGGCAACCTGGTCGACAACGCCATCGACGCCGCAGCCGGAAGCGGCCTCGACGACCGGGAACCCTGGATCGAGGTCGAACTCCGGCAGGACGCGTCCAGCGTGGAGATCGTGGTGTGCGACTCGGGCCCGGGCGTGGCTCCCGAACTTGCCCAGGAGGTCTTCCACCACGGGTTCACCACCAAGGCCGCCGCGGAGGGCGAGCGTGGCATCGGCCTTGCCCTCACCCGGCTCGTCTGTGAACGACGGGCCGGGGAGATCAGGGTGACCAACACCGCCGAAGGCGCCCGGTTCACCGCGCGCATGTCCGTGAGCCACTCAACGGAAGCGATCGAGGAAGGAGCAACACGTTGACGGACACCTCCGGCACGATCGATGTTCTCGTCGTCGACGACGACTTCATGGTGGCTCGGGTCCACCGCACCTTCGTCGAGAGGGTGCCGCCGTTCAGGGTCGTCGGCACCGCGGGCACTGGTGAGCAGGCCATCAGCGCGATCGACGAACTGCGCCCGGATCTCGTTCTCCTCGATCTCTATCTGCCCGATGTCTTCGGCCTGGACGTCATCCCGCGGCTGCGCACCGCGGGACACGACTGCGACATCATGGTCATCAGTGCTGCGCGCGAGGCCGACACCGTGCGCGGCGCGCTCCGCCACGGTGTCGTGGACTACCTGCTCAAACCCTTCGACTATGAGGACATGAAGCCCCGCCTGGACCGGTACGCCGCACGGCGCGGCCGGCTTCTCACCGCGGTGGTGCGCGGCCAGGCCGACATCGACCGGGTTCTGTCCGCAGGGTCTGTCCCCGCTGCTGTCGCCAGACTCCCGAAGGGCCTGAGCGTGGAGACCGCCGACCTCGTCGAACGCACGCTCCGCGAGGCGGACGGCACCCTGTCGGCCGCCGAGTGCGCGGCCGCCGCCGGTATCTCCCGCGTCAGCGCCCGCCGTTACCTGGAGCACTTCCACACCACCGGCACGGCGGACGTCTCCCTGCGTTACGGCGCCGCCGGCCGGCCCGAGCGGCGGTATGGCTGGCGAGACTGAGAGACGGGTGCTGCTGAGCGTACGACGCGCCGCCGACACCGGCGCGGTCGTGGCGCCGCTGCGTTTGACCGCCGCCTAGCCGATAACCGGCTCCACACCAACGACTTCGGACACCACGTCATGGCCCTGGCAGCCGATCTGGCGTGCCTCACCGGTACCCCGCACGGGTCAGCCGAGAACGACACGACGAGGTCCATGGCACCGGTTGTGGCGGGACGGCGGTCCACATGCTCTGCCTCCCGCGGCCCGAGCGGGTCGCGTTGCCGCCTGTCCCCACGCTGTCTGGAAAAGCCGGCCGCGTACTTCGAGCAGGGCCCGGCCGCGCACGGCTGGGTGGAGGACCAGGCGCGGACGGCCGCCCGGGTGGCCACGCTGCCGATGCACCGGCTCGGCTTCAGCCCTCAGGTGCCCGCGCGGCGGTTCGCCGAGTGCGACAGCAGGCCGTCACCGGCGGCCGCCCCAAGGACGCACCTGGGGCCGGCACCGCCGCACCCCGGTCGTGACGGTGGGCGGACGACGCTCAGGACGGCTGTCTGTGGCCGCATCCGCCGACAGCGGACCCGCGGCCCAACCGCCGAAGAAGGCTCCGTGCAGGCCGAGGGAGGCTGCGGCCGGGCAGCGCCCCGAAAGGGGCGCAGGGGAGCTGCGCGAGCAACCCCCACCCGCCCGCGGCCGACACTAAGCCGCAACCACTCCGAACCCCATTCGGCCCACCCCGTCGGGGCATGGCACGCTTGGGGCATGGCCGTGCAGATCAACCCCAGCATCCTGTCCGCCGACTTCGCCCGCCTCGCGGACGAGGCGAGGGCGGTCGAAGGCGCCGACTGGCTCCACGTCGACGTCATGGACAACCACTTCGTCCCGAACCTCACGCTCGGTGTGCCAGTCGTAGAGTCCCTGGCCCGTGCGACGGACACCCCGCTGGACTGCCACCTGATGATCGAGGCCCCTGACCGATGGGCGCCGCAGTACGTCGAAGCGGGGGCCTCCTCCGTCACCTTCCACGTGGAGGCGGCGGCCGCCCCGGTGCGGCTCGCCCGGGAGATCCGGGCGAAGGGCGCCCGCGCGTCCATGGCGCTCAAGCCCGCCACGCCCATCGAGCCGTACGAGGACCTGCTCCCCGAGCTGGACATGCTGCTGGTCATGACGGTGGAGCCGGGCTTCGGCGGCCAGTCGTTCCTCGACATCATGCTGCCGAAGATCCGCCGCACCCGGGAGTTGATCAGCAAGCACGGACTGGAGCTGTGGCTCCAGGTCGACGGTGGAGTTTCCGCGTCGACGATCGAACGGTGCGCGGACGCAGGAGCCGACGTTTTTGTGGCAGGTTCCGCGGTGTACGGGGCAAACGACCCGGCAGAGGCGGTACGTGCACTACGCACCCAGGCGGCGACGGCCACCGCCCAGGCGTCGTGGGCGTGCGACCACTGAGGTACGGGAACGTGAACGGCTCCGATCAGGGCTGATCAAGTGCGCCGGATCTGCAAGGATGAACGGCGTATCCAGAGTGTGAACAGCAGTGAGGAGATGGCCGTGTCGGGTATGTCGGCGGGCCGGTCAGCCATGCGGATGGGACCCGCAGAGCTGGTGCAGGCGGCGGCCATGGCCCGCCGCTTCTACCTCGAAGGCAAGTCCAAGATCCAGATCGCGGAGGAGTTCGGCGTCAGCCGCTTCAAAGTGGCCCGGGTACTGGAGACTGCCCTCGAAAGGGATCTCGTACGCATCGAGATCCGCGTACCGGCCGAACTGGACGCCGAGCGCTCGGACGCGCTCCGTGCCCGGTACGGACTGCGGCATGCCGTCGTGGTCGAGTCCCCGGCCGAGGCGGAGGAGACCCCCGACCCCGAGAACCTCGGCGAGGTCGCCGCGGACCTGCTCGGCGAACTCGTCAGCGAGGGAGACGTACTCGGCCTCGCCTGGGGCCGGTCCACCATCCACATGGCGGCGGCGCTGGACCGGCTGCCCCCCTGCACGGTGGTGCAGTTGACCGGCGTGTACGACGCCGGGACCTCCGAGCGCGGCTCGGTCGAGGCGGTCCGGCGCGCCGCCCAGGTCTCGGGCGGCGACGCGCATCCCATCTACGCCCCGATGCTGCTGCCGGACGCGGCCACCGCGGCGGCGCTGCGCAACCAGACCGGGATCGCCCGGGCCTTCGAGTACTTCGACAAGGTCACCGTCGCCTGCGTCTCCATCGGTTCCTGGGAGCCGGGTATCTCCACGGTGCACGACATGCTCAGCGACGAGGAACGCGCGCACTACGCCACGCTGGGCGTCGCCGCCGAGATGGCCGCGCACCTCTTCGACGCCGAGGGCCGCCGGGTCGGGCGCGACCTGGGGGAACGCTGCATCACGGTCAAGGCCGACCAGTTGCGCCGGATCCCGGAGGTCGTCGCGATCGCGGGCGGGCAGCGCAAGGCGGCCGCGATCGACGCGGTGCTGCGGTCGGGGCTGGTCACCAGCCTCGTCACCGACACCTCGGCGGCCGACTACCTGATGACGGCGGGCACCCCTCCCAAGCCCGCCCTGAACCGCGCGGACCCGGACGGTCCCTGACCGGAGGCAGGGGGCACGGCAGTGCCGCGGCGGCCGGCGTGACAACGCTGCCGCGGCGGACGAGCAGGCCCGCAGCGGGGAGGGCTCTCACTCCTCGGCGGGCAGCGCCGCGTCGATCAGGACGGCGGCCGCCTCCCGGGCGACCGCACCCACCGACGGGTCGCGGTCCATCCGTGCGGCCACCACACTCCCGTCGTAGAGCAGGCGCAGGCGGCGGGCGAGTGCCTCCGGATCCGGGGCGCCGGCGTCCCGGGCGAGGTCGGTGAACAGGGCGCGGACCCAGGCGCGGGAGACGTCGGAGGCCTCCTCGATGGTGCTGCCGTGCTTGGCCTCGGCGCTGGCCGCCATGAACGCGCACCCGCGGTAGTCCCGCTCGGCGAACAGTTCGGTCTGCGCGTCGAAGACGGCCAGCAGCCGGTCCCGCGGGCTGCCGGCGCCGTCGACGGCCCGCAGCAGCCGCTCCGTCAGCCGGGTGTGCCGGGAGTCGAGGTAGGCGCGGATGAGCTGGTCCTTGCCGCCGAAGGTGTTGTACAGCGAGGCCTTGGCGACCCCGGCGCGCTCGATGATCCGGTCGATCCCGACCGACTGCACGCCTTCCGCGTAGAACAGCTCGTTCGCCGCCGAGAGCAGGCGCTCCCGGGCGGTGGGGGCCTTGGCATCGGCCGACGTCCTCGTCATGCCACTCACCTTCCCGACACTTCCGGATTCCGAGTCTATGGCTGACTGGACCGGTCTACTCAGTCATCGTGTCCGTGTGACGTGCTCGGGCTGCTCCGCCCGGACCGGCACCGTCTGCGTGCCGCCGGACGCCACCTTCACGCCGGGCGCGATCTGCGGCCTGCCGCGCACCAGCAGGGCGGCCAGGGCCAGCAGCGCGAGGCCGATGACCACCGCGCCGTACTCCTCGGAGGTCGGGACCAGTCCGCCCCCGTGCACGACCAGCGTGCCTGCGGCGACCGAGGGGACGCCCATGCCGAGGTAGGCGACGACGAAGAGCAGGGACAGCACGCCCGAGCTCTCGTGCGACTTGGCCAGCGGCAGCACGGTGCGGATGCCGCCCTGGAAGCCGCTGCCGAAGCCGAGGCCGGCGACGGCCGTACCGACGAAGAACAGCGCCGGAGCGCTCCGGTCGACGGCGAGCAGGGTCAGGGCGACCCCGGCGACGAGCGCGCCGATGCCGGTGTACATCACGGTCGTGGACTGTGCCTTGCGCAGCGCGAGGACCGAGACGGCCGCGACGAACGCGAGGACGAAGAGGCCGAGACCGCCCCAGACCGCGGAGGTGGAGCCGACCAGGGTGCGGACCAGGGACGGGCCGAGCGAGCCGTAGAACCCGGCGAGGGCCCAGACGGCGAAGACGACGGGCGCCGCCGCGAGGACCGCGCCACGGACCGTGCGCGGGAGCCTGATCTCGGGCACCAGGCTGGCCAGGGCACCCGGCTGCTTGGTGACGGTCTCGTCGATCAGGGCGATGGCGACGGCCTGGGCGGCGAACACGGCCAGCAGGCCGAGGTAGACCGTGTGGGTGGGGGCGGGCAGGTACTGCACGACGAAGCCGCTGACCAGCGAGCCGGTCGCCGTGCCGAGGCCGGGGGCGAAGGCGTTGGCCATGGTGCCGCGGGAGCGGTTGATGTCCATCATCGCGGCCCCGACGGCGCCGAGCGCGGCGCCGGTGGACAGGCCCTGCACGACGCGGGCGACGAGGAGTTCGCCGACGCCCCCGGCGGTGGAGAAGAGCAGCATGGCGGCCGCCTGGGCGGCGATCGCGGTGATCAGGACCGGGCGGCGGCCGACGTGGTCGGACAGCTTGCCGAGGACGAGCAGGCCGGAGAGGACGGCGATCGCGTAGACGCCGAAGACGACCGTGGTGGTGATCGGGCTGAAGCCCCACTCGGCCTGGTAGGTCGCGTAGAGCGGGGTGGGCGCGCTCGATGCGGCCAGGAAGGAGACGACGACGGAGGCGAGCACGTAGAACGCCACGCGCGGGGGGATGGGCCTGCGCGCTGCCGTGGCGCGCTCGGTGCGCTCGGTTCGCTCGTGCGATGCGAGGTGGTTCATCGGAGATCCTTCGCGGGGACGGGGCCGAGGAGCGACGGTTCGGAGATACTGAGTGAGTAGACCGGTCTGTCTAACATGCCTGGTCAACCCTATAGACCGGTCTGTCTATTCCGGCAGGGGAAAGGTTCTTCGAGAATTCTCGGGCGCCGGCGCGGTCAGGCCGCGGCGCGGGGTTCGCGGAACGCCCGGCGGTGGGCGCTGCCCCTCGTCCCACCGCATCCCTCGGCGAAATGGACGGCGTGGGCCACCTGTCCCCGCTGAGGCACCGGACCTGGTCGCCCGGCACCTCGGCGGCTTCCTGCGCGCTTTGTGAGCCGCACGGCGCGGGGAAGGTCGCCGTCACTTGGAGCGTCTTCGCCGACTGAACGCCGTCAACCCCGAGTATGTGTACGGCAGGCCGTGTGCCCATCGCATCGGGAGGACGCGTTGACCACTGAACCCCAGTCCGTGCCGGAAGCCGAACCACAGCCGGTGCTCGGTCCGTTGACCAGCGCCGCGATCTTCCTGGTGCTCACCGTCCGCCCCGGCGGCGAGGGCGCGGCGCGAGAGGTGCTGGGCGATCTCCGTGCGCTGCAGCGCAGTTTCGGGTTCGGCGCGCCGGAAGCGGCGCTGAGCTGTGTGGCGGGGATCGGCTCCGAGGCCTGGGACCGGCTCTTCGACCATCCCCGCCCGGCGGAGCTGCACCCCTTCCGGCCCCTGGCGGGCCCCCGGCACACCGCGGTCGCCACCCCCGGCGACCTGCTCTTCCACATCCGGGCCACCCGCTTCGACCTGTGTTTCGGGCTCGCCGCCGAGATCATGCACCGGCTGCGCGACGCGGTGACCGTCGAGGACGAGGTGCCGGGCTTCAAGTACCTGGACGCGCGCGACCTGCTGGGCTTCGTCGACGGCACCGAGAACCCGGTCGGCGCCGCCGCCCGCAGGGCCGTCCTGATCGGCGCCGAGGATCCCGGCCATGCCGGCGGCAGCTACGTGGTCGTGCAGAAGTACCTCCACGACCTCGACGCCTGGAACGCGCTGCCCGTCGAGACGCAGGAGCGGATCATCGGGCGTACGAAGGCCACCAACATCGAACTGGAGGAGCCGGCCTCCCACAAGGGCCTGAACACGGTCACCGGACCGGACGGCGAGGAGCAGAAGATCCTGCGCGACAACATGCCCTTCGGCAGCCCCGGCGGCGGCGAGTTCGGCACCTACTTCATCGGGTACGCGCGGACACCTGACGTCATCGAGCGGATGCTGCGCAACATGTTCCTCGGCACCGAGGACGCCGCCCACGACCGGATCCTCGACTTCTCCACCGCGGTCACCGGCACCCTCTTCTTCGTGCCGTCCGACGACTTCCTCGACGACCTGCCCGCGCTCCCCGCGGCCGGCGAGGGGGGACGGTGAGAACGGTGTCCGCGCACGTGATCGTGCTGCCGGGCGGCGGCTACGTGCAGTACGCCGAGCACGAGGCGGAGCCGGTGGCCGAGTGGCTCACCGGGCTGGGGCTGGGCATCGAGGCGAGCGTCTTCCGCTATCCCCTCGGGGTCCGGCATCCGGCGCCCCTGGAGGCGCTGCGTGCCGAGATCCGGCGGCTGCGCGCCGCCGGGGCCGGCCGGATCGGGCTCGTGGGGTTCTCGGCGGGCGGGCACCTCGCGGGTCTGGCCGCCCTGGCGGCGGACGGCGACGCGCGGACGGCGGTGCAGTTCGCCGTGCTCGGCTACGCGGTCACCTCGATGGAGACCGAGACCTACCGGCCCGCCCGCGACGTCCTGCTGGGCGAGGACGCCCCGCCGGAACTGCGCCGGGCCACCTCGCTCGACGCGCTGGTGACCCCGTCGGCGCCCCCGTTCTTCCTCTGGCACACGGCCGAGGACCCGTACGTGTGGCCCCAGCACACCTACCGCCTGGCCACGGCCCTGGCCGCCCACGACGTGCCCCACACCGTGCACGTCTACCCGCACGGCCCGCACAGCCTGGGCCTCGCCCACGGCGCGGGAGAGGCCTCGACCTGGACCCGTTCGGCGGCGACCTGGCTGGCCGAACAGACCGCCCCCGCGACCCCACTCGGACGGCACTGAGACGACGAGAGCCCGCATCCGGTCACCCTCGACCTCGCCGGGGTCACCGACAAGGCCCGCCTCATGGACCGGGCCGCCTCCGCCCTCGACCTGCCACCGCGTCCGCCGACGAACGAACCCGCGCCGACCGTCGCCCTGGCCCAGGGGCGACCCCACCGAAGCCCCCTGTAGATTCCTCTGAACGGGCTCTGACCTGGCTGGACGTTCGTCCCGGGCATGACGCGCCGGCCGGCATGGGACAATGAAGTACGTGCTTTTCCCTCTGGCCGGCCGGTCCGGGGGTCACCTCTGATCGACTGGGATGTGCGGCACGTGCGTTTCCTCAATGACATCCAGCCCGCGTACGACCTGACGTACGACGACGTCTTCATGGTGCCGAGCCGCTCCGCGGTCGGCTCCCGTCAGGGCGTGGACCTCGGCTCGCCGGACGGCACGGGCACCACCATCCCGCTGGTCGTCGCGAACATGACCGCGATCGCGGGCCGCCGGATGGCCGAGACGGTGGCCCGGCGGGGCGGACTCGTCGTGATCCCGCAGGACATCCCGATCGACGTGGTCACCGATGTCATCACCTGGGTCAAGAGCCGCCATCTGGTCCTCGACACCCCGATCGTGCTGGCCCCGCACCAGACCGTGGCCGACGCGCTGGCCCTGCTGCCGAAGCGGGCGCACAACGCCGGTGTCGTCGTCGACGAGGACGGCCGCCCCGTCGGCGTCGTCACCGACCGGGACCTCACCGGCGTCGACCGGTTCACGCAGCTCGCCGAGGTCATGTCCCGCGACCTGCTCCTCCTCGACGCGGACATCGACCCCCGCGAGGCCTTCAACAAGCTGGACGGCGCCAACCGCCGCTACGCCCCGGCGGTCGACCGGGACGGCAAGCTCGCCGGCATCCTCACCCGCAAGGGCGCCCTGCGCGCCACCCTGTACACCCCGGCGACCGATGCGCACGGCCGGCTGCGCATCGCCGCCGCCGTCGGCATCAACGGGGACTTCGCGGACAAGGCCAAGCAACTGCTCGACGCGGGCGTCGACACGCTCGTCATCGACACCGCGCACGGCCACCAGGAGTCGATGATCAACGCGATCAGGCTGGTGCGCGGCCTCGACCCGCAGGTCCCGATCGCGGCCGGCAACATCGTCTCCGCGCAGGGGGTCAAGGACCTCGTCGACGCGGGCGCGGACATCATCAAGGTCGGCGTCGGCCCCGGCGCCATGTGCACCACCCGCATGATGACCGGCGTCGGCCGGCCGCAGTTCTCGGCGGTCCTGGAGTGCGCCGCCGAGGCGAAGAAGTACGGCAAGCACGTGTGGGCCGACGGCGGTGTCCGGCACCCCCGTGACGTCGCCATGGCCCTGGCCGCCGGGGCGTCCAACGTGATGGTCGGCTCCTGGTTCGCCGGCACCTACGAGTCCCCGGGCGACCTCCAGCAGGACGCCGACGGGCGGCTCTACAAGGAGTCGTTCGGCATGGCCTCGGCGCGGGCGGTGCGCAACCGCACGTCGGACGAGTCGGCCTACGACCGGGCCCGCAAGGCGCTCTTCGAGGAGGGCATCTCCACGTCCCGGATGTTCCTCGACCCGGCCCGGCCGGGCGTGGAGGACCTGATCGACTCGATCATCGCGGGCGTGCGGTCGTCCTGCACCTACGCCGGCGCCGGGTCCCTGGAGGAGTTCGCCGAGAAGGCGATCGTGGGGATCCAGAGTGCCGCCGGGTACGCGGAAGGCAAGCCGCTGCACGCCAGCTGGAGCTAGTGCCGCAACAGGCAATGTTCGCCCCGTCACGACGCCCGGCACGCACTCTCGCCGCACCGGACGGAAGCCCAAGTACATCCAGTACGAGGACTTCCGGCCGGCACGCCGAGAGCACGCACCGGACGCCGCTCCTTGACGGGCAAACGTTACCAACCTCTTGGCCGAGTACAACTAGCCGCTGCGCGGAGGCGCGGTGCCGGGCGGGTCGCCGTCGGGCCCGTGTTCTACTTCGTACACGGCTACCGCCGGTCCCGTCCTGCACCACCTGAAAGCTGAACGACCCCTTGCTGAACGATCTCGACGAACGCATCGTGCACGCCCTCGCCGAGGACGCCCGCCGCTCCTACGCGGACATCGGGCAACTGGTCGGCCTGTCCGCGCCTGCCGTCAAACGGCGCGTGGACCGGCTGCGCGCCACCGGAGCGATCACCGGCTTCACCGTACGGGTCGATCCCGCGGCCCTCGGCTGGGAGACCGAGGGGTTCGTCGAGATCTACTGCCGGCGCAACACGTCCCCGGAGACCATCCAACGGGGCCTGGAGCGCTACCAGGAGGTGGTCGCCGCGTCGACGGTCACCGGTGAGGCCGACGCCGTCGTGCAGGTCTTCGCCTCCGACATGCGGCACTTCGAGCGGGTGCTGGAGCGGATCGCGGGGGAGCCGTTCGTGGAGCGGACCAAGTCCGTGCTGGTGCTGTCGCCGTTGCTGCGCCGTTTCTCGTCCGGTGCGCCTGGGTGAGAGTGGCGTAGGGGCGCGGCCGAGTGCCGGGTGCGGGCCGGTGGGGGCTGGTCGCGCAGTTCCCCGCGCCCCTTTCAGGGGCGTCCACTCGGCGCCCCGTCAGGGGCGCGGGGAACTGCGCGACCAGCCACGAATCACCGGCACCCGCCACGCCACCGCACCCCCCGAGCCCTACTCCGCGGTCTTCCTCGCCAGCGCGTTGTTCCCGATGGAGTTGTGCACGCTGAAGCTCACCGCATCCGACCGGTAGCGGTCGTCGGACCATTCCACCGGCCGGCCCTCCCGCGTCGTCGTCACCCGTCGCACCCGCAGCAGCGGGCTCGTCCGGCGGATGCCCAGCAGCTCGGCGTCCTGCGCCCCCGCAGCCACCGCGTCGATGACGTGCTCGCCGTACGCGAAGACCAACCCCTTTTCCTCGTACAGGCGTTGCGTGACCGACGGGCAGTCCGGCTCTATCGCCTCGACCGCCGTGGAGATCCAGTCCGCGTACACCGTGCGCTCAAGCAACACCGGTTCGCCGTCGAGTCCGCGTACCCGCAGCACGTGCAACACGGGCGTGCCGAGGCCCAGTTGGAGGCGGACGCTGTCCTCCTGGCCGGCCGGCCGGTACTCCTGGGACACCACGTGTCCCGTCGCCGCACGGCCCATCGCCTTCGCCCACTGGGCGAAACTGCGCAGCTCCGCGAAGCTCTGGCTGCGGCGGCTGGCGAGGACCACCCGGCGGGCGCCCTGGCGGGAGCCGATCAGCCCCTCGGCGGTGAGCGCGGCGACCGCCTGGCGGACCGTGCCGCGGGAGACGCCGTACTCCGCGGCGAGTTCCGTCTCCGAGGGCAGCCGACTGCCGACGGTGTACTCCTCACGGTCGATGGCGCGCCGCAGCTCGTCGGCGATCTCCTCGTGTCGCGCCGTCATGCTTCCCCTCTGAGTAGGCCGCTGTGCACAGCGTGACCACCCTAATCGACGTTCCCAGGTGATTCGTGTCAGCCCGGGACCGCCCAGGAATGTGCAGGGAATTGGGGGCCAGGATTTTTCCGGAGTTCACAGTCCCGACACCCACGCCGGGCGTACTGTGAGCCAACTTGTTCAGACAAGTTCGCCGGGCGCCGCCCACAGCGCCACCCACCCTCGTGCGTACTCCCTGGAGAGACCGTGACCGTGTCCCTGCCGAGAACCGCCCTCCTCGGCGGCTCCCTCGCCGCCGTAGCCGCGCTCGCCCTCAGCGCCTGCGGCGCCGCCCCCGACAACGCGTCGTCCACCACCTCCGACGGCAAGAACGCCGCCACCGCCACCTCCGCCGCCGACCTCGGCGGCATGGACAAGTTGATCGCCGCCGCCAAGAAGGAGGGCGCGCTGCACATCATCGCCGTGCCCCGCGACTGGGCGAACTACGGCGCCATCATCGACGGCTTCCAGAAGAAGTACGGCATCAAGATCGAGGACGAGAGCCCCGACGGCTCCAGCCAGGACGAGATCAACGCCGTGACCTCGCGCAAGGGCCAGGACCGGGCGCCGGACGTGCTCGACCTCGGCTCGTCGTTCGCGCTCAGCGCCGCCCAGCAGGGGCTGCTCGCGCCGTACAAGGTGACCTCGTTCTCCGACATCCCCACGGGCCAGGCGGACCCGCAGGCCCGCTGGTACAACGACTACGGCGGCTACATCTCGATCGGCTGCGACGCGAAGCGGGTCAAGACCTGTCCGACCACCTTCGCCGACCTGCTCAAGCCGCAGTACAAGGGCCAGGTCGCCCTCAACGGCAACCCGACCAAGTCCGGTTCGGCGTTCGGCGGCGTCTACGCGGCCGCGCTCGCCGACAAGGGCTCCTTCGACGACATCCAGCCCGGCCTCGACTTCTTCGCCAAGCTGAAGAAGAACGGCAACTACACGCCCGTCGAGTCCACCCCGGCCACCGTCGAGAAGGGCGAGACGCCCATCTCCATCGACTGGGACTACCTGAACGCCGGTTACGCCGACGAGTTCAAGTCCAAGGGCGTCGACTGGAAGGTGGCCATCCCGACCGACGGCCAGTACGCCCAGTACTACTCCCAGGCCATCAACAAGGACGCCCCGCACCCGGCGGCCGCCCGCCTGTGGCAGGAGTACCTGTACAGCACCGAGGGCCAGAACCTGTGGCTCAAGGGCTACGCCCGCCCGGTCCTGATGTCCTCGATGGAGAAGGCCGGCACGCTGGACAAGACCGCCGCCGCCAAGCTGCCCCCGGTCACCGGCACGCCCACCTTCCCGACCGAGGCCCAGCAGGACAAGGCCAAGACGGTCCTCTCGACCGGCTGGTCGAAGGCCGTCTCCGGATGACGGCCACGCTCACGCGGGCCGACGTGGCGTCCGCCGCTTCCCAGAAGCGGCGGCGCCGCGCCCCCGGCTGGCTCGCCGTCGTCCCGCTCCTCGCCTTCACGGCCGTCGCCTTCGGGCTGCCGGCCGTCGCCATGCTGAACGGCGCCTTCACGGTCAAGGACCCGGCCAGCGGCGTGAGTTCGTACACCGCGAGCAATCTCGGCGACTCGCTCCAGGGGCCGTACCTCACCGCCCTCGCCGGCAGCGTCAAGCTGTCCGCGCTCTCCGCCGTCATCGCCGCCGTCCTCGGGCTGCCGCTCGCGCAGGCCGTCGTCAGCTCGCGCTCCCGGGCGCTGCGCGAGGCCGTGCTCACCGCTTCCGGCGTGCTCGCCAACTTCGGCGGTGTGCCGCTGGCGTTCGCGTTCGTCGCGACCCTCGGCAACGCCGGTGTGCTCACCGTGCACCTGCACCTCGCGGACCACGGCTGGAACCTGTACAGCTTCTGGGGGCTCGTCCTGGTCTACCTGTACTTCCTGATCCCGCTGATGGTCCTCACCATCACCCCGGCCCTCGACGGACTGCGCGCCCAGTGGCGCGAGGCCGCCCTCAACAACGGCGCCACCGGCGTGCAGTACTGGCGGTTCGTGGCCCTGCCCGTGCTCGCGCCCTCGCTGCTCGGCGGGCTGGTGCTGCTCTTCGGCAGCGCCTTCGCCGCCTACGCCACCGCCGCCGCGATGGTCGGCAGCGCGGTCCCGCTGGTCACCCTCCAGATCGCCGACGCCCTCTCCGGCAACGTCCTGGTCGGCCAGGAGAACGTGGCCCTCGCCCTGAGCCTGGACATGGTGCTGGTGGCCGGCGTGGTGATGGCCGTGTACCTGCCCCTGCAACGACGGAGCGCCCGATGGCTCGACGCCTGACCCCCTGGCGCTGGGCCGTCCTCGGCCTGGCCGCCCTCTACTTCCTGGTCCCGCTGGGCGCCTCCGTCCTCTTCACGGTGGACGTGCCCGGTCAGGGCGTCACCTTCGACGCCTACACCCAGATCCTGTCCGCCGACGGGTTCACCTCCAGCCTGCTGCTCTCGCTGGAGCTGGCCGTCGCCACCATCGTCGTCGTCCTGCTGCTGATGGTGCCCGCCGTGGTCGCCCTGCGGCTCGGCGCGCCCAGGCTGCGGCCGGTGGTCGAGATCGTGTGCTCGCTGCCGCTGGTGGTGCCGCCGATCGCGTTCGTCGCCGGCATCGTGACCGTGCTCAAGTGGGGGCCGGACTATTTGTCCAGGACCCCGCTGTTCGAGACGTTCGTCGCCGTCCAGAACCCGACCTTCCCGGTCGTCCTGGTCCTCGCCTACGTCGTGATGGCACTGCCCTTCGTCTACCGGGCGCTGGACGCCGGGCTGCGCGCGATCGACGTGCGCACCCTCGTCGAGGCCGCCCGAAGCTGTGGCGCCAACTGGCCGCAGGCCCTCGTCCGCGCCGTGCTGCCCAACCTGCGCGGGGCGCTGCTGAACGCGTCCTTCCTCACCCTGGCCCTGGTGCTGGGCGAGTTCACGGTCGCCCGGCTGCTGGGCTTCGAGCCGTTCGCCGTGTGGATCTACAACGTCGGCGGCTCCCAGGCCCAGATGTCCGTCGCCGTCTCCGTGCTCAGCCTCCTGGTGACCTGGGCCCTGCTCCTCGCGCTCGCCGGTGCCGGCGGCCGCGACCGAACCGCTTCCTCCCGGGGATGACCACCATGACCACCGCCACCCTTGAGAAGGCCGCCGAGAAGGCCGCGACCGTCGAGTTCCGGTCGCTGCGGCGCGAGTTCGGCGCCACCGTCGCCCTCGACGGACTCGACCTGACCGTCCAGCCGGGCGAGTTCCTGGCCCTGCTCGGCCCGTCCGGCTGCGGCAAGACCACCGCGCTGCGCATGCTCGCCGGCTTCGAACACCCCGACTCCGGCGCCGTCCTGGTGGACGGCGAGGACGTCACCCACGTCCCGGCCCACCGCCGCGACGCCGGGATGGTCTTCCAGTCGTACAGCCTCTTCCCGCACCTGAACGCCGTCGACAACGTGGCCTTCGGGCTGCGGATGCGCAAGGTGCGCACGAGTGAACGGCGGGCGCGGGCCGCCGAGTTGCTGGACCTGGTCGGGCTCGGCGACAAGGGGGAGCGGTTCCCGCACCAGCTCTCCGGCGGCCAGCAGCAGCGCATCGCGCTCGCCCGGGCCCTCGCCCTGCGGCCCCGCGTGCTCCTCCTCGACGAGCCGCTGTCGGCCCTGGACGCCAAGGTCCGGCTGACGCTCCGCGAGGAGATCCGCCGCCTGCAGCAGGAACTCGGCATCACCACCCTGTTCGTGACGCACGACCAGGAGGAGGCGCTGTCCGTCGCCGACCGGGTCGCCGTGATGCGCGCCGGGCGGCTCGAACAGTGCGCCGAACCCGCCGAACTGTACGGCCGCCCGGCCACCGCCTTCGTCGCCGAGTTCGTCGGCACGATGAGCCGGATCCCGGGGACGGTCCAGGACGGCACCGTCGAGATCCTCGGGCAGCGACTGCCGGTCGACGGGCAGGCGCCGGGCGCCGGCGAGGTCGACGTGCTCGTGCGGCCCGAGGCGGTCCAGGTGCGCGGGGACGGCGCCGGTACGGCCACCGTCGTCGCCACCGCCTTCCTGGGCGCGGTCGTCCGGGTCACCGTACGGCTCGCGGACGGCACCGAGGCCAAGGCCGACCTGCCCGCCCACGAGGCCGCCGAGCTGGGGGCCGGGTCCGCCGTGCGCGTGTCCCTGCCCGAGCGGCCGGTGCTCGTGGCGCCACGCGTCCAGAAGTGACGCTTCCCGAAGTCCCCCCACCACGTGAGGAATGACAACAACGTGACCCCCCACCCACGACTCCCGCTCCAGGCCGTCCTGTTCGACATGGACGGCACGCTCGTCGACACCGAGCGACTGTGGTGGGAGGCGGTGGCACAGGTCGCCGGGCGGCCGCTCACCGAGGCCGACGAGCCGGAGGTGCTCGGCCGGCCGGTGGAGCACACCGCCGGTTGGCTCGCCGCCGCCACGGGCCGGCCGGCCGCGGCCCTCGCCGCCGCGCTGCACCGGGAGTTCGCCGACCGCGTCCGCACCGGCATCGTGCCCCGCCCCGGCGCCCTCGCCCTGCTGGACGCGCTGGCCGCGGCCGGCGTCCCCACCGCCCTGGTGACCGCGTCCCCACGCGCGGTCGCCGATCTCGTCCTCGACGCCCTCGGCCCCGGCCGGTTCGCGGCGTCCGTCACCGCCGACGACACCGGCCGCACCAAGCCCGCCCCCGACCCGTACCTCGCCGCCTGCCGTGCCCTCGGCGTCGACCCGGCCGCCTGCGTGGCCGTGGAGGACACCGAGACCGGGGTCGCCTCCGCCGAGGCCGCCGGCTGTGCCGTGCTGGCCGTGCCCTCGCTCGCCCCGATCGGCGGCGCGCCCGGCCGGACCGTGCGGGACACGCTGGTCGGGGTCACCCCGAAGGAGCTGAGCGACATGGCCGTGCCGGAACTGCGGGTGATGTCCTGGAACCTGTGGCTCGGCGGCAGCCCGGTCGACGACCACCGGGCCAAACAGGTCAAGGCGATCATGGACGCGGGCGCGGACGTCGTCGGCCTCCAGGAGACCGCCGGGACCAGCGCGCGGGAACTCGCCGCCGCCCTCGGCTGGCACCACCACACGGCCGGCGAGAACCTCGGCGTCATCAGCCGCCACCCGATCACCGCCCGCCTCGGCGACCCGGATGTCGGCTTCTACGGCGCCGCCGGGGTGCGGATCGCCGTCCGCCCCGGCCGCGAGGTCGAGATCTGGACCGCGCACCTGCACTACACGCCGTACGGGCCCTACGAGTTCCACTTCGACGGGCTCGGCGCCGACCGGCTGACCGCCCACGAGGAGGTCCGGCTCGGGCAGATGCGGGAGACCCTGCGCCGGATCGGGGACACGGACGTACCCGTGGTGCTCGTCGGGGACTTCAACTGCCCGTCCCACCTGGACTGGCCGGCCGTCGAGTGGCCGGTGACCAGGGCCGCCGAGGAGGCCGGGTTCCGCGATTCCTACCGCGAGGCGCACCCCGACCCGGCCGCCGCGCCCGGCCACACCTGGTCGCCGATCCACCCCGTCCACGAGGACGGCAGCGGGCGGCCCGAACCGCAGGACCGGATCGACTACGTGCTGCACAGGGGGCTGCGCGTGCTCGGCTCCCGGACCTGGGTCGCCGGCACCCCGGCGCCCTGGCCCGAGGTGGCCGGCAACGACTGGCCGTCCGACCACGCTGCCGTCGTCACCACGTTCGCCGTCGAGCCGTGATCAGGGGTTACCCGGGGCAACCGTTGCGGACGGGGTGACGATCCCGTAGGTTGTGCGGGCCTCCCCATTACTGACTGGTAACACCGGTAGGTAACCATGCGCTGGCCCGGCCGACCCACCACCGTCCGCACGCGGATCGTGGCGCTCGCGCTCGCCCCGGTAGTCGCCCTGACTGCCCTGTGGAGCTTCGCCATGGTGTCCGTCACCGGCGAGCTGCGCGCGCTGATCCGCGTCCAGGGGGTGTACGACGACTTCGGCACCCCCGTCGACACCGCCGTCGGGCAGATCCAGATCGAACGGCGGCTGTCGGCGGCCTACCTGGGCGCCCGCACCGACCCGGCGGCCGCCGCCGGCCTGCTCGCCCAGCAGCGGCGCACCGACCGGGCGGTGGAGGCCATGCGGGACGCGATCCGGGACGGTGACCGCGGGCGCCTCAGCGACCGGCAGCGCGCGGTCCTCGACGCGATGGTCACCGCCACCGGCAGGCTGGAGAAGCTGCGCGGGCAGGTGCTGTCCCGGAAGATCTCCTGGGACGGCGCCGTCGCCGGCTACAGCGCCCTGGTGGAGCCCGGCTTCGACGTCGAGTCCGCCCTCAGCGCGCTCCAGGCCGGACAGCTGGCCCGGGAGTCCCAGGTCGTCGTCGAACTGGTGCGGGTGCGGGAGTTCGTCTCCCGCGAGGACGCGCTGGTCGCGGGAGCACGGGCCGCCGGACGGCTCACCGGCGGGCAGTACGACGCCCTCACCGCGACCGTCGAGGACCGGCGGGTCTTCCAGCGGACCTACGTCCCCGACCTGCCGGCGGACTCGCGGACCCTGTTCGAGACGTTCCAGCGCGGCGCGCTGTACCGCTCGCTGGTGCGCGGCGAGGACGCGCTGCGGCGGGCCGGCGCGGACCGGGCCGGTGCGGCCGTCGCCGCGGACACCTGGCGGTCGACCACCGACCGGGCCGTCAAACAGTACATGCTGCTGTGCACCCACGCCGCCCAGAACTCCGCCGCCCGCGGCCGGGCCTTCGCCTACCGGGAGCTGGCCAAGGCGGCCGTCGTGGGCGCGGCCGGGCTCGCGGCGGTGGGCCTGTCCCTGTGGTTCGCGGTCCGCGGGGCGCGCCGCGTCTCGCGCCGCCTGGAGCTCCTGCGGGACGCGGCCGACCTGCTCACCGCACGTCAACTGCCCGCCCTCATGGAGCGGCTGAGCGCGGGCGAGGACGTGGACGCGGTCACCGAGGCGCCGCCGCTGGCCGCGGGGGAGGCGGGGGAGGACGAGATCGGGGACGTCGCCCGGTCGTTCAACCGGGCGCGGCTGGCCGCGGTCGAGGCCGCGATCAGGCAGGCCACGCTGCGGCGGGGCCTGTTCGCGGTCCTCCTCAACATCGCCCGACGCAACCAGGCGCTCGTCCACCGCCAGCTGAAACTCGTCGACACGCTGGAACGGCGCACCGACGACCCGGCCGTCCTGGGCGAGCTGTTCCGCATCGACCACCTCACCACCCGGATGCGCCGGCACGCGGAGAGCCTGATCATCCTCTCCGGCGCGACCCCCGGGCGGCGCTGGCGGCGGCCCGTGCCGATCGCCGACGTGGTGTCCTCCGCGGTCGGCGAGATCGAGGACTACCCGCGGGTCATGGTGCCGCCGATGCCCGAGGTGGGCGTGGCCGCGGACGCCGTCGCCGACGTCGTGCACCTGCTCGCCGAGCTGCTGGAGAACGCGACGGTGTTCTCGCCGCCGCACACCCAGGTGACCCTGCGCACCGGCCGGGCCGGCCGCGGATTCACCCTGGAGATCGACGACCGGGGACTCGGCCTCGACGCGGACCAGCTCGCCGAGGCCGGCCGCACCCTGACCGACCCCGACGCCTTCGACCCGACCCGCCACGAGCGCCTCGGCCTCTACGTCGTGGGCCGCCTGGCCGCCCGGCACGGCATCGGGGTGTCCCTGCGCGAGTCGCCGTACGGCGGGACGACGGCGGTGGTGCTGCTGCCGGGGACGGTGCTGGCCGAAGTGGAGCCGGAGGGCGGCCGAGGGGACGGGGAGCGGGGCGGACGGCGGCCGTCCGCAGAGGAACGAGGACGAACGGCGTCCGTGGAGCGACACGGGCGCCGGCCCGCGTCGGCGGTCGGTGTGCTGGCGCAGTCCGGGACGGGGCGGTCCGAGACCTCCGCTCCCGGTACCGAACCGCCGCCCCCGGCCCTGCCCACCCGCACCCGCCAGGGCTCCCTCGCCCCCGAGCTGCGCACGGAGCAGGCTCCCGGCGTGGCGCGCGACCTGGACGCCGACGAGATGCGGGCGGTCTTCGGAGCCTTCCAGCGCGGCCTGGACCGGGGACGCAGAGGACTGCCGACCGGCCCCGAGGAGCCGGACCACACCGAGGAAGGGACGCGTGCCGACGATGACCAGTGACGACCGGCCCCAGCCGCCGGGCACCACGGCAGCCCCCGGCTCCGGGCCCGCGGCCCGGCCCGGCAGCGACCTCGGCTGGCTGCTCGACGACCTCGTCGCCCGGACCGAGCACGTCCGGCAGGCCGTGCTGCTCACCGCCGACGGACTGCCGCTCAGCCACTCCGAGGGGATGCGGCGGCGGGACATCGAGCACCTCGCGGCCGTCTGCTCCGGCTTCCACAGCCTGGCCCGCTCCGCGGGGGACCGGTTCGACGCCGGGGAGGTGCGGCAGACCATGGTGATGCTCGACGACGCCTACCTCTTCGTCACCCCGGCCGGGCACGGCAGCCGGCTCGCCGTGCTCAGCGACGTCCGCACCGACGTCGGCCAGCTGGCCCACGAGATGGCCCTGCTGGTCCGCCGCCTCGGCCGGCACCTCGACGCGGCCGCACGCTCGGCCCCCTGATCCTCCGGTGAGCGACGAGCACTGGTACGAGGACGAGACCGGGTCCCTGGTCCGCCCCTACACCGTGACCCGGGGCCGTACCGAGCCCTCCGGCAAGCACTCCATCGATCTGCTGTCCCAGGTCACGGCCCTCGAAGCGGACGCGTCCCAGGCGGCGGTCGACCATGCCCGCGCCGCGCTGCTCGCCCTGGTGCGCCGCGGGGCGCGGCCCGTCGTCGAGCTCGCCGCGGACGCCGACCTGCCGCTCACCGTCGTACGCGTGCTGCTCGCCGATCTCGCCGAGGCCGGACTGGTCCGCATCGGGGAGCCGCGCCGGGTGGCGGCGGCCGGGGCCGCCGCCGACCCCGAACTGCTGAAAGTGATCGTGGAGCGGCTGCGGGAGCTGTGACCCCGCGCAACGAATCGCCACCGGACCCCCGTCCCACGCAACGAACCGCTCGGCCACGCGCAACGGCTCAGCCTTGTCCGGTCCGGCCCGCCGACCGTACGGTCTAACTGACCCCCCAGACCTCCTTCCGTACCCGGTGAGGATCCGCATGCGCACCGCCCTGCTCCAGAGCTCCGGCCGCCCCGGCTCGACCTTCGAGAACCTCAAGGTGCTCGACGAGGCCGCCGGCCGGGCCGCCGCCGCGGGCGCCGCGCTGCTCGTCGCCCCGGAGATGTTCCTCACCGGCTACGCGATCGGCGACGACATCGCCCGCCTCGCCGAGCCGGCCGACGGCGACAGCGCGGACGCGGTCGCCGAGCTGGCCCACCGGCACGGCCTCGCGATCACCTACGGCTACCCGGAGCGCGACGGCGACCAGGTCCACAACTCCGCGCAGCTGATCTCCGCCGACGGCACCCGGCTCGCGAACTACCGCAAGTCCCACCTCTTCGGCGGCTTCGAGCGGGACCACTTCACCCCGGGCGACCAGCCGGTCGTCCAGGCGCGGCTGAACGGCCTCACCGTCGGGATCATGATCTGCTACGACGTGGAGTTCCCGGAGCTGGTCCGCGCCCACGCCCTGGCCGGCACCGACCTGCTGCTGGTCCCGACGGCGAACATGCACCCGTTCGAGATCGTCGCCGAGTCCCTGGTCCCGGTGCGGGCCTGGGAGAACCAGATGTACGTCGCCTACGCCAACCGCGTCGGCCAGGAAGGCGAGTTCGAGTTCTTCGGGCTCTCCGCGCTGGCCGGACCCGACGGGGTCGCCCGCGCCCGGGCCGGCCGCACCGAGGAACTCGTCCTCGCCGACCTCGACCCCGCCCTCCTCGCCGCCTCCCGCGAGGCGAACCCGTACCTGAAGGACCGCCGCCCCGGTCTCTACGGCTCCCTGGCCTGACCTCCCCCCGCCCTTCTTCACCCCTTTCGCTTTTTCGCAAGGAGTCCGTACCCCATGACGTCCACGGTGCCCAACGCCGTCGAGCACGCCGACGAGCAGCAGCCGCCGATCACCATGTTCGGCCCGGACTTCCCCTACGCCTACGACGACTTCCTCGCCCACCCGGCGGGCCTCGGCCAGATCCCGGCGACCGAGCACGGCACCGAGGTCGCCGTCATCGGCGGCGGCCTGTCCGGCATCGTGGCGGCCTACGAGCTGATGAAGATGGGCCTGAAGCCGGTCGTCTACGAGGCAGACAAGATCGGCGGCCGGCTGCGGACCGTCGGCTTCGAGGGCTGCGACCCCGCACTGACCGCCGAGATGGGCGCGATGCGCTTCCCGCCCTCCTCCACCGCCCTCCAGCACTACATCGACCTGGTGGGCCTCGAGACCCGGCCCTTCCCCAACCCCCTCGCGGAGGCGACCCCCTCGACCGTCGTCGACCTCAAGGGCGAGTCGCACTACGCCGAGACGGCCGAGGACCTCCCGCAGGTCTACCGGGACGTCGCCGACGCCTGGAACAGGTGCCTGGACGAGGGGGCCGACTTCTCCGACATGAACCGCGCGATGCGCGAGCGCGACGTGCCGCGCATCCGCGAGATCTGGGCGAAGCTCGTCGAGAAGCTCGACAACCAGACCTTCTACGGCTTCCTCTGCGACTCCGAGGCCTTCAGGTCCTTCCGGCACCGCGAGATCTTCGGCCAGGTCGGCTTCGGCACCGGCGGCTGGGACACCGACTTCCCCAACTCCATCCTGGAGATCCTGCGGGTCGTCTACACCGAGGCCGACGACCACCACCGCGGCATCGTCGGCGGCTCCCAGCAGCTGCCGCTCAGGCTCTGGGAGCGCGAGCCGGAGAAGATCGTGCACTGGCCGTACGGGACGTCGCTCGCGAAGCTGCACGAGAACGGCGAGCCCCGGCCCGCCGTGACCCGGCTGCACCGCACCACCGGCAACCGGATCACGGTCACGGACGCCAACGGCGACATCCGCACCTACCAGGCGGCGGTCTTCACCGCCCAGTCCTGGATGCTGCTCGCCAAGATCGCCTGCGACGACTCGCTCTTCCCGATCGACCACTGGACCGCGATCGAGCGCACCCACTACATGGAGTCCTCGAAGCTGTTCGTGCCCGTCGACAGGCCGTTCTGGCTGGACAAGGACGAGGAGACCGGCCGGGACGTCATGTCGATGACGCTCACCGACCGCATGACGCGTGGGACCTACCTCCTGGACGACGGGCCGGACAAGCCCGCCGTGATCTGCCTCTCCTACACCTGGTGCGACGACAGCCTGAAGTGGCTGCCGCTGTCCGCGCACGAGCGGATGGAGGTCATGCTGAAGTCACTCGGCGAGATCTACCCGAGGGTCGACATCAGGAAGCACATCATCGGCAACCCCGTGACCGTGTCCTGGGAGAACGAGCCCTACTTCATGGGCGCGTTCAAGGCCAACCTGCCCGGTCACTACCGCTACCAGCGGCGCCTGTTCACGCACTTCATGCAGGACTCGCTGCCCGACGACAAGCGGGGCATCTTCCTCGCGGGCGACGACATCTCCTGGACGGCGGGCTGGGCCGAGGGCGCCGTCCAGACCGCGCTGAACGCGGTCTGGGGCGTCATGCACCACTTCGGCGGCACCACCGACGCGGCCAACCCCGGCCCCGGTGACGTCTACGACGAGATCGCGCCGGTCGAGCTTCCCGAGGACTGAGCGCCCCGAAGGGGCGCTGGGGGTGCCCCCGGCCGAAGACCGGGGGAGGAACTGCCCGACCAGCCACGACGGTGCCGCAGACGACCGGCGACAGGGCGGGCCGCTCAGACCCCGGCGGCCCGCGCCTTCTCGTAGACCTCGGCGCCGACGTCCTTGAGCTCCTGGGCGTCGCGCGGGGTGGCCTCCAGGTCGATCAGGATCTCCTCCAGACCGACCGCCGCGTGCGCCACCAGGTCCTCGACGATCTGGTCGACGCTGCCCTGGAAGGGGCTGCGGTCGGAGCCGTCGTACGCCTTCGGCGTGTACGTGGCGTTGACCCGCAGGACCGTCTGCAGCGGTTCCGTCCGGCCGCGTTCGGCGGCCAGGTCCTGCACGCCCTGCCACTGCGCCGCGAGCTGCTCGGCGCCCAGGCCCACCGGCAGCCAGCCGTCGGCGCGGTCGACCAGCCGGGTCAGGGCCTTCCGGTTGCTCGCCGCGAGCAGGATCGGGATCGGCCGGGCGGGCTTGGGGCCGACCACGGCGGAGGCGATCTTCGTGAGCTGCCCGTCGTAACGCACCGGGTCGGGTCCCCACACCGCCCGGCAGACGTCGATGAGCTCGTCGAGCACCTTGCCGCGCTCCTCGAACGGCCGGATTCCGGCGGCCGCGTACTCGTCGAGCGACCAGCCCGTGCCGAAGCCCGCCAGCACCCGGCCGCCGCTCGCCGCGTCCAGCGTCGCCAGGGACCGGGCCAGCTGGAAGGGGTTGTGCAGCGGCGCCACGAGGACACTGCTGCCCAGCCGCACCCGCTCGGTGACCGCGGCGGCCAGGCTCAGCGTGACCAGGGGCTCGGCCACGCTCCGGTACTCGTCGGGCCAGGGGAGGCCCGGGACGTTGTAGAGGCCCTGGGTGGCGGGCTCCGGGAACAGGGCCCGCTCGAAGACCCACAGGCTGTCGTAGCCGATCTGTTCGGCGGCGCGGGCCACGTCGGGAACGTCGGTGCCGAGGGAGTACTGCCGCATCTGGGGAAGGCCGAAACCGAGCCGGGTGGTCATGCCGGTGCTCCTTTGCAGTCGGGTGCCTGCTGTCAACGCAGGGCGGCCGTCCGGGGATTCCGGTGCGGGGGTGGGGGAGGTCGGATCAGGCCACCCAGCCGCGCATCGGGGTGAGCAGCATCCGGCCCGTCAGGCCCACCGCCGCGTCCAGCCGCTCGGTGAACTCCTCGGCCAGGTCCCCGAACCCGCGCAGCGCCCACAGCGCCCGGGCCGCCGCCCAGGTCGCGTCCCGGGCCCGCTCCAGGCTCCAGGAGCCGAGCAGATGCGTCAGCGGGTCGGCGATCTGGAGCAGGTCGGGACCCGGCATCAGGTCCTCGCGGACGCGCTCCTCCAGCGAGACGAGCAGGTCGCCCACGCGGTCGAACTCGTCCTCCAGGTCGGCCGGTTCGCGGCCGAGCGTGTGGCAGGCGTCCACGACGGCCAGCGCCAGGTCGTGCCCGATGTGCGCGTTGATGCCGGCCAGCGCGAACTGCAGCGGGCGGACTCCGGGATGGCGGCGGAACTGGAACAACGGCCGCCAGCAGGCCGGGGGCCGGCGGCCCGCCGCCTCCGCGTCCACGGCGGCCAGGTAGCGCTCGGCGAACCGCACGTCCAGGGTCGCCGCGGCTCGGGGGTCCGCGAACCGGCCCGCGTCCAGGCGCCGTTCGACCTCCTCCGTGACGGCGAGGTAGACACGGTTGAAGACCGCGATCCCGTCCCGCCCGGGCAGGGCCGTGTCCAGGGCGCGCATCCGGGCGACGACGGTGCCGACCGGAGCGGTGAGGTGGTGCAACTGCGCCATGGGAGAAGGGTCCCAGCTCCGCCCCGGCGCGCGTGCCGACGGGCCCGGCGCTTCCCCGGAACGGGGGAACGGGCCCGTCGGGCGGTGCTACGGCCGGTCGTCGTCGTAGGAACTGGTGCCCTCGTCGAGGAGCGGTTCGGCTCCCTTGAGGTGGGCCGGGGCCAGGGCGCGCAGGACGTGGTAGCCGACGATGACCACCAGGGTGCCGAGGGCGATGCCGCTGAGGGAGAAGGTGTCGGTGAACTTCATGCTGACGTTGCCGACGCCGATGATGATGCCGGCCGCCGCCGGGACCAGGTTCAGCGGATTGCGCAGATCGACCTTCGCGTGCAGCCAGATCTGGGCGCCGAGCAGGCCGATCATGCCGTAGAGGATGACCGTGATGCCGCCGAGGACCCCGCCCGGGATCGCGGCCACGATCGCGCCGAACTTGGGGCAGACGCCGAAGAGCAGCGCGAAGCCGGCGGCGGCCCAGTAAGCGGCGGTGGAGTACACGCGGGTCGCGGCCATCACGCCGATGTTCTCGGAGTAGGTGGTGTTGGGCGGGCCGCCCACGGCGGTGGAGAGCATCGAGGCGACGCCGTCGGCCGAGATCGCCGTGCCCAGCTTGTCGTCGAGCGGGTCGCCGGTCATCTCGCCGACCGCCTTGACGTGCCCGGTGTTCTCGGCGACCAGGGCGATGACCACGGGCAGGGCGACGAGGATCGCCGACCACTGGAAGGTGGGGCCGTGGAATGACGGCAGCCCGATCCAGTCGGCCTTGCCCACCCCGGAGAGGTCCAGGCGCCAGTGGTCGGTGACCTGGCCGCTCGGGCCCACGGAGTGGATCCGGCCGAAGACGCGGTCGAGGGCCCAGGACAGGGCGTACCCGAAGACCAGGCCCAGGAAGATCGCGATGCGGGACCAGAAACCACGCAGACAGACGACGGCCAGACCGGTGAACGCCATCACCAGCAGGGCCGTCCACTGGTCCTGCGGCCAGTAGGTGGAGGCGGTGACCGGCGCGAGGTTGAAGCCGATCAGCATCACCACCGCGCCGGTGACGATCGGCGGCATCGCGGCGTGGATGATCCGGGCACCGAAGCGCTGGACGGCCAGTCCGACCAGGAACAGCACGGCCCCGACCACGAAGACCGCGCCGGTCACGGTGGCGCTGGTGCCGCCCTGCGCGCGGATGACGGCGGACACCCCGACGAAGGACAGCGAACAGCCCAGATAGCTGGGCACCCGGCCGCGCGTCGCCAGCAGGAAGAGCACGGTCGCGACGCCGGACATCATGATCGCGAGATTGGGGTTCAGGCCCATCAGGACCGGAGCGACGAAGGACGCGCCGAACATGGCGACCACATGCTGGGCGCCGAGCCCGACCGTCCGCGGCCAGGAGAGCCGTTCGTCGGGGCGTACCACCGCTCCGGGCGCGGGCGTGCGCCCGTCGCCGTGCAGTTTCCAGCGGACGCCGAGATCCATGGTGGGCTTCGCTTTCCTTGTACGTGAATACGGTCCGAACCATTGTCACGGCTACGGTGCGGTCCTACGCTCACACGGTCCTACTCATGAACTGAGTTCATATATCTGATTTCAGGTCGATCGGAGTACCCGATGAGTGGAAGATCCCGCGCGGCCGTCCTGCTGGCGACCCTGGTGGCGTTCGGAGCGGTCCTCGTCCCCTCCGCCCATGCCGCGGCCAAGGCCCCGGACACCGCGGTCCTCGACGGCGCCCGGCTCCAGCACACCAGGGCCGAACTGCGCGACGGCGACCCGCGGCTGCGGCGCGCCCTGCGGGACCTGACCACCCGCGCCGACACCTGGCTGGACCAGGGTCCCTGGACGGTCGTCGACAAGCCCAGGCCCGCCCCGGGCGGCGACGTGCACGACTACCTCAGCCAGGCCCCCTACTGGTGGCCCACCACCACGCCCACCGCCGACAACCCCTGGGGCTGCCCCTACGTCCAGCGCGACGGGCAGCGCAATCCCGAGGTCGACAGCGGCACCGACCGCCAGGACGTCGAGAAGGTCTTCGACTCGGCCTACGACCTCTCCCTGGCCTGGTACTACACCGGCAAGGGGGAGTACGCCGAGAAGGCCGGGCAGATCCTGCGCACCTGGTTCCTCGACCCGGCGACCCGGATGAACCCGAACCTGGACCACGCCCAGTTCATCCCGTGCAAGTACGACGGCCGGGCCATCGGGATCATCGACTTCTCCCAGTCGTACACGAGCGTGGTCGACGCGCTGGCGATCCTCGGCACCGGGGCCCCCGGCTGGAGCGCCGGCGACCGGGCGGGGATGCGGAGCTGGAACACCGACTTCCTCGGCTGGCTCAAGGACAGCGCCTTCGGCACGGAGGAGGGGGCCGCCGCCAACAACCACGGCACCTTCTACGACATGCAGCTCGCCGCCCTCGCCTACGCGACCGGCGACAAGGCGCTGGCCAGGAAGACCGTGCTGGACGCGCGGGCGAAGCGGATGGACCCGCAGATCGCGGGGGACGGCAGCCAGCCGCAGGAACTGGCCCGCACCAGGAGCTGGCACTACTCGACCTTCGACCTCGTCGCCTACACCCGGCTCGCGGCCATCGGCCGGCACGTCGGCGTGAACCTCTGGAGCTACCGGGGGCCGGACGGGCAGAGCCTGTTCAAGGCCGTGGACTACCTGCTGCCGGCCGCGACCGGGGCAGCCGCCTGGCCGTACCCGGAGCTGGAGTTCCACCGGTACGCGGCGAGCGACGTCGTGCACGCGGCGGCCGACGCCGGCGACAAGGCGGCCCAGAAGGCGGTGCGGGGGCTGGAGACTCCGCCCGGCGGTGACCTCTGGGCGCTGCGCCCGGCCGCCGAGCAGCTGGACTCGATCGCGGGCTGACCGGCGCCGTCCCGACCGGGGCTCCTGAGCGTCCGCTTAGGATGGAGTGTCCCCACCGCTTCGTCCAGTGCCCAGGAGCCCCACCCGTGACCGCCGAAGCCCTGCCCGCCCCCGCCCTCTCCTACGGCCGGCTGCTGCCGGTCAGCGTCCACTTCGACGACCTCGACGCGCTCGGGATGCTGCACAACGCCCGCTACCCGCTGCTGGTCGAGCGCGCCTGGACCGAGCTGTGGCAGGAGCACGGCATCCGCTTCGACGGCGACTGGGCCGCCGCCGGCGACGCCTGCAACGTGGTCAGGGAGCTGCTGATCGGCTACGAGGCGCCGGTCACCAGGTCGGGCACCTACGCCGTCCACCTCTGGCTGGAACGGCTCGGCAGCACCGGCCTGACCTACGGCTTCCGCTTCTGCTCGCCGGACGGCGCGACCACCTACGCGCGGGGCACCCGGGTGCTCGTCCGGCTGGACGCGGCCACCCTGCGTCCCGCGCCCTGGAGCGAGGCGTTCAGGGCCGTGGCCCGGGAACTGCTGCGGCCTCGGGGCTGACCTCCGCACGGGAGCCCCGCGTCCCGGCGCGCAGCACGCCCGCGAACACCACGAGACCCAGTGCCAGCGCCGTGACCACGCAGAACGACACGACCAGACTGGTCGCCTGGGCGATTCCGCCGATCAGGCTGGGCGCGACCAGGCCCGAGGTGTAGGTGATCGTCGCCACGCCCGCGATGGCCTGGCTCGGGTTCGGCCCGGCGTGCCCGGCGGCCGCGAAGCACAGCGGTACGACCACCGCGATGCCGAGCCCCATCAGCGCGAACCCGGTCATCGCCACCGCCGGCTGCCCGGCGAGGACCACCAGCAGTCCGCCGATCGCGGCCAGCACACCCCCGGCCCGCACGGTACGGACCGCGCCGAAACGGTTCACCACCGCGTCCCCGCTGATCCGGGCCACCGCCATGGCCAGCATGAACCCGGTGGTGGTGGCCGCCGCGAGCCCGGCCGAACCGTCCATCCGGTCCCGCAGGAACACCGCCGACCAGTCCAGGCTCGCCCCCTCCGCGAACACCGCGCAGAAGCCCACCGTGCCGATGAGCAGCGCCGACCGGGGCGGCAGCGTGAACCGAGGCGGCGGCTCCTCGTCCTCGCCGGCCCTGACGTCCGGGACGAAGCCGGCCGCCAGCACGCCGAGGGCGGTGAGAACGGCCGAGGCCAGGGCGAAGTGCACGCGCGCGTCCGTGCCCAGGTGCGCGGCGACGGTGCCGGCCGCCGAGCCGACCAGGGTGCCCGCGCTCCACATGCCGTGCAGCCCGGACATGATCGACCGGTCGAGCACCCGCTCGATCTCCACACCGAGCGCGTTCATCACCACGTCCGCCATGCCGGCGCTCGCGCCGTACACGAACATCGCCAGGCACAGCAGGTACAGGTTGGTGGCGAGCGACGGCAGGACCAGCGACAGCGTCCACATCGCGATCAGCCCGCGCAGCGCCGTACGGCTGCCGAAGCGGTGGCTGATCCGGCCGGCCAGCGGCATCGAGCACGAGGCGCCGAACGCCGTGAAGGCGAGCGCGAAGCCCAACTGCCCGGCGCTGAGCGAGGCATGGTCCTGGACCCACGGCACCCGGGTGGCGAACGAGCCGGTGACGGCACCGTGCACGGTGAACACGGCCGCGACGGCGTATCGCGCCCGCTTCACCCCGTGCCGCTCGTAGCCCACGTCTTTCATGGTCCTGCCCCTCCCCGGTGGGTGCCGCCCCGCTGCCCCCGCTGTCCGCGTAAATTATCAGGGACCCTGCCTGATAGATAGGGCGTCATGTGGCCGTCCTGGGCCACAGGGATCTGGGAGGATGCCCGTCATGCCCGCATCACCGAGCACCGCCCGGGCCATCAACGACCGGCTCGCACTGAGCCTGCTCCAGCAGGAAGGCCCGCTGACGGCAGGGCAGTTGAAGCAGCTGACCGGGCTGTCCCGGCCGACCGTCGCCGACCTCGTCGAACGGCTCACCGTGTCCGGCCTGATCACGGTGGTCGGCGAAGCGGGCGAGCAGCGCCGGGGGCCGAACGCCCGGCTGTACGGCATCGTCGCCGACCGCGCGTACCTGGCCGCCCTCGACGTCCGCACCGAGAGCGTCTCGGTGCTGGTCTCCGACCTGGTGGGGCGGGTGCTGGCGGACGGGTCGGTACCGGTCGTGCCGGAGGAGGGAGAGGCCGCGGCCGTCGGACAGGCGGTGGAGCTGGTGGAACGCGCGGCCAAGGAGGCGGGGGCGTCCGGGGACGCGGGGCGACTGCACACCGTGGGCATCGGGGCGCCCGGGCTCGTCGACCCGGCGACCGGTGAACTCCGCGACTCGGCGGGCCTGCCCGCCTGGCACCGCGGGCTCGTCGCCGCCCTCCAGGAACGGTTCCCGCAGGCCCGGATCGACGTCGAGAACGAGACCAACCTGGCCGCCCTCGCCGAACAGCGGGAGGGCGCCGCCCGGGACCGTGACACCTTCGTCCTGCTCTGGCTGGGCAGCAGCTGCGGCGCCGCCGTCGTCCTCGACGGCAGCCTGCGCCGGGGTGCCTCCGGCGGCACGGGCGAGATCGGCTTCCTGCCGGTACCGGGCACGACCGGACTGCCCACGGCGACGGACTGCTCGGGGGGTTACCACTCGCTGGTGGGAGCGGCGGCCGTCGTGGAGCTGGCGGGGGAGTGCGGCGTGGGGCCGGCCGGTGCGACCGCCGCGAGCTTGGTGGCCGAGGCCGCCGCGGACGCGCCCCACGGGGGCGCGGGGAACCGCGCGACCAGCCCCGACGGCGCCGCGGCGGGCCACCGGCCGAACCCGGCACACGTCCGTTTCCTCGACACCCTCGCCGACCGCATCGCCCTCGGCGTCGCCGCCGTCGTCGCCGTCCTGGACCCCGGCTGCGTGGTGCTCGGCGGTGAGATCGGCCCCGCCGGCGGCGCCGCGCTCGCCGCGCGGGTCGAGGCGCGACTGCGACGCATGTCCCCGCTGGCCACCGAGGTGCGCGCCGGCGCCCTGGGCGGCGCGGCCGTCCTGCGCGGTGCCCTGTTGACGGCCCGTGAGCGGGCCCAGGACGAACTCTTCGCGGCACCCGACCGCTGACCCCGTGCCGCGCGCCGACGCGGACAGCCCGGATTGGGCGGGCCCGGCGACGGGCAAGGGCCGTCGTCACCGCCACCGGGTCCGCTCGAACCCTAAAAGGACTAGACCAGTGGGGTCAATAGATGTGAACCACGGTCAAGAGTCCTGGTCCGGGCGCCAGTTGGGCACACGGCGGCGCGTCTGGGAAGTCCAGCGGCAGGAGCTGTGAGGCACCCCACACGCCGCCCCTGTATGGACCGCCACCGGGCGTGGCACACTGGCCGTGTACCAGAAGCAGCGCACTCCGGGGTCGGTGAAACTCCGAACCGGCGGTTACAGTCCGCGACCCGTCCGCTTCCAGCGGCCGGTTGACCAGGTGAAATTCCTGGACCGACGGTTAAAGTCCGGATGGGAGGCAGTGCGCGGCGGGCGAGCATCCACGTGTGCGCGCCGCCGTATCTGGTCTCGTCCGTGACGGACGGGACCTTCTCGGCGTCGCCCTCGGTGTGATCGTCCGTCCATTCTGTCGTCTGTCGACAGGCCCCGGAGTCCGTGCCCCGTTGAGGCAGGAGGACCCGGGAAGTGTTCACCGGAATCGTCGAAGAGCTTGGTGAGGTCACCGCCGTCGAGAACCTCGGCGACGCGTCCCGTTTCCGGCTCCGTGGCCCCGTGGTGACCGAGGGCGCGCAGCACGGCGACTCCATCGCCGTGAACGGCGTCTGTCTGACCGTCGTGGAGCACGAGGGCGACGAGTTCACCGCCGACGTCATGGCGGAGACCCTCAAGCGTTCCTCCCTCGGTGCCCTGGACGTCGGCTCCCGCGTCAACCTGGAGCGCCCCACCGCGGTCGGCTCCCGCCTCGGCGGCCACATCGTGCAGGGCCATGTCGACGGCACCGGCCAGGTCCTGGCCCGCACCCCCTCCGAGCACTGGGAGATCGTCAAGGTCTCCCTCCCGGCCGACCTCGCCCGCTACGTCGTCGAGAAGGGCTCGATCACGGTCGACGGCATCAGCCTCACCGTCGTCGAGGCCGGCTCCGACTACTTCACGGTCAGCCTGATCCCCACCACCCTCGACCTCACCACCCTCGGCCGCAAGCAGCCCGGCGACCCGGTCAACCTGGAGGTCGACGTCGTCGCCAAGTACGTGGAGCGCCTGCTCGCGCACACGCGGCCCGCCGACACGCAGGGAGCGAACCGGTGAACTGGCTGAACTCCGACGCCTTCACCCTCTTCGGCCAGCACATCATCTGGTCGGACATGACCGGCAACATCCTCGGCCTGATCACCCTCGCCCTCGGCTGGCGCCGCTCGCTGCTCACCTGGCCGGTGCAGTTCCTCTCCGGCCTGGTCCTGTTCACCGCCTTCTACGGCCACCTCGCCGGCAGCGCGGGCAAGCAGGTCGTCGTCATGGTGGTCGCCCTGTACGGCTGGTGGCAGTGGAACCGCAACAAGGGGCGGGTCGAAGACGGGGGTGACGGCCACATCGCGCCCCGCTTCGCCACCTGGCGGGAACGCGGCGCGATGGTCGCCGCCGCGGCCGCCGGCACCGTCGCCGTCGCCCTGCTCTTCAAGGCCTACCCGTCCCTGTCCTGGGACCCCTGGCCGGACGCCTACATCTTCGTCGGCACCGTCGTCGCCATGTACGCCCAGGCCCGCGGCATGGTCGAGTTCTGGATCGCCTGGCTCCTGGTCGACGCGGTCGGCGTCCCCCTCAACTTCACCAACGGCTACGCCTTCTCCGGCTTCGTCTACGTCATCTACGGCGCGCTCGTCCTGTGGGGCCTGCGCGACTGGTGGCTGCGCTCCCGCCAGGGCACGCGGCCCGCTCTGGAAGGAGCACCCGCATGACCGCGGCACCGATCCTGTACAGCGCCGACGACGTCGAGGACCTCACGCTCGACCCGGTCGAGCAGGCCATCGCCGACATCGCGGCCGGCCGCCCGATCGTGGTCGTCGACGACGAGGACCGCGAGAACGAGGGCGACCTCGTCATCGCCGCCGAGAAGATCACCCCCGAGATCGTCGCCTTCATGATGAGCGAGTGCCGTGGCCTGATCTGCGCCCCCATGGAGGGCGAGGAACTGGACCGGCTCGACCTGCCGCAGATGGTCGGTGACAACACCGAGTCCATGAAGACCGCCTTCACCGTCTCCGTGGACGCCTCCGCCGCGCACGGCGTCACCACCGGCATCTCGGCCGCCGACCGCGCCACCACGCTCCGGCTGCTGGCGAGCGGCGAGGCCGGGCCGGCCGACCTCGTCCGCCCCGGCCACGTCTTCCCGCTGCGCGCCCGGCCCGGCGGGGTCCTGGTCCGCAACGGCCACACCGAGGCCGCCGTGGACCTGGCCCGCCTCGCGGGCCTGCGCCCGGCCGGCGCCATCGTGGAGATCGCCGGCGAGGACGGCCGGATGCTCCGCCTGCCGGAGCTGATCCCGTTCGCCCGCAAGCACGGCCTGACGATCATCTCCATCGCGGACCTGGTCACCTACCGCCGGGCCGCCGAACCCACCGTGCGCCGCGAGGCGGAGGTCAACCTGCCCACCAAGCACGGCACTTTCACCGCCTACGGCTACCGTTCCACCACCGACGGCGTCGAGCACGTCGCCCTCGTCCACGGCGAGATCGGCGACGGCGAGGACGTCCTGGTCCGGGTCCACTCCGAGTGCCTCACCGGCGACGTCTTCGGCTCCGCCCGCTGCGACTGCGGACCCCAGCTCGACGCCGCCCTGGAGCGCATCCAGGACGAGGGCCGGGGCGTCGTCGTCTACCTGCGCGGCCACGAGGGGCGCGGCATCGGCCTGCTGTCCAAGCTGCGCGCCTACGAGCTCCAGGAGCGCGGTCGCGACACCCTCGACGCCAATCTCGAACTCGGCCTGCCCGCCGACGCCCGCGACTACGGCGCCGGCGCCCAGATCCTGGCCGACCTCGGGGTGCGCAGCGTCCGCCTGATGACCAACAACCCCGACAAGAGCGACGCGCTGCTGAGCCACGGCCTCAGGCTCAGCGGTCGCGAGCCGATGCCCGTGCAGGCGGGCGAGCACAACCTCCGCTACCTGCGCACCAAGCGGGACCGGATGGGCCACGACCTGCCCTGGCTGGACACGCCCCCGGCGCTGTCCACCTGCGGCAACCAGTAGACCGTGGCCGGCTGCGGCCACCAGTAGAGAAACAGCACTGAGGAGAGACGTGAGCGGCAAGGGTGCACCTGAACTGTCCGTACGCAATGTCAGCGACCTGCGGGTCGCGGTCATCGCGTCCCAGTGGCACGAGAAGGTGATGGACGGACTGGTGGACGGCGCCCTGCGCGCCCTGCGCGACCTGGGGATCGACGAGCCGACCCTGCTCCGGGTTCCCGGCACCTGGGAGCTGTCGGTCGCCGCCAAGGCCCTCGCGGGTCGCGGCTACGACGCGGTGGTCGCCCTCGGCGTCGTCATCCGCGGCGGCACCCCGCACTTCGAGTACGTGTGCCAGGGCGTCACCCAGGGCCTCACCCAGGTCGCCGTCGAGACCGGCGTCCCCGTCGGCTTCGGCGTACTCACCTGCGACGACGAGGAGCAGGCCCTGGACCGTGCCGGCCTGCCGGGCTCCCACGAGGACAAGGGCCACGAGGCGGTGACGGCGGCGGTGGCGACGGCGGCCACCCTCCGCTCAGTATCCGAACCCTGGCACTGAGCGACGCGGCGATTGGCGTAGTCTGGCGTTCACCATGTCCAACAAGACTTTCGAGGAGCTCTTCACCGAGCTCCAGCACAAGGCCGCCCACGGCGACCCCGCCACCTCCCGCACCGCCGAGCTGGTCGGCAAGGGGGTCCATGCCATCGGCAAGAAGGTCGTCGAGGAGGCCGCGGAGGTCTGGATGGCCGCCGAGTACGAGGGCAAGGAAGCGGCCGCCGAGGAGATCTCGCAGCTGCTGTACCACGTCCAGGTGATGATGGTCGCCCGCGGCATCTCGCTGGACGACGTCTACGCCCGCCTGTAGAACCCTTTCCGACAGAACCATCTTTTTCGGGCAAAGTTTCGAGCAAAGGAAGCCGACCTCATGCTGCGCATCGCCGTCCCCAACAAGGGTTCCCTCTCAGGGCCTGCGGCGGACATGCTGCATGAGGCCGGCTACCGGCAGCGGCGGGAGTCCAAGGAACTGCGCATCGTCGACCCGGTCAACGACGTCGAGTTCTTCTACCTCCGCCCCCGCGACATCGCGATCTACGTCTCCTCCGGCCGCCTCGACATCGGCATCACCGGACGCGACCTGCTCGTGGACTCCGGCGCCAACGCCGAGGAGATCCTGCCGCTCGGCTTCGCCCGCTCCACCTTCCGCTTCGCCGCCAAGCCCGGCGAGGCGAACAGCCTGGCGGACCTCAAGGGCAAGACGGTCGCCACCTCCTACGAGGGCATCGTCGCGGGGCACCTCGCCGACAGCGGCGTCGACGCCTCCGTCGTCCACCTGGACGGCGCCGTCGAGACCGCCATCGAGCTCGGCGTCGCCGAGGTCATCGCCGACGTCGTCGAGACCGGTACCTCGCTGCGCAACGCCGGCCTGGAGGTCTTCGGCGAGCCGATCATGAAGTCCGAGGCGATCGTCGTCCGCCGCACCGGCGCCGACGTCGAGGAACCCAAGGTCCAGCAGTTCCTGCGCCGCCTCCAGGGCGTCCTGGTCGCCCGGACGTACGTGATGATGGACTACGACTGCCGGGTCGAGCAGCTGGAGAAGGCCGTCGCCCTCACCCCCGGCCTGGAGTCGCCGACCGTCTCCCCGCTGCACAACGAGGGCTGGGTCGCCGTCCGCGCCATGGTCCCCACCAAGGACGCCCAGCGGATCATGGACGACCTGTACGACATCGGCGCCCGCGCCATCCTGACCACGGCGATCCACGCCTGCCGCCTCTGAGGGGCCCGCGCGAGATGTCCGAGCTTCCCTCGCTGCCCGTCACCTTCCGGCCGGGCCTCACCCGCGTGATCCTGCTCACCGCGGGTGTCGCGATCTTCGCCACCATCTCCGGGGTCGCATTGCTGCTGGAGCAGCTCGGCCCGGGGGAGAAGCTCAGCTTCGTCATCACCGGCGCGCTGATCTTCTGGGTGCTGGCCCAGCTGGCCCGGGTGAAGGTGGTCGCCGACGAGTCCGGGGTCACCGTCGTCAACATCGCCGGGAAGCGGCGCCTGGAGTGGGCGGAGATCATCCAGGTGAACCTCCGCCCGGGTGACCCGTGGGTGTTCCTCAACCTCAGTGACGGCACCAGCCTGCCCGCGCTCGGCATCCAGCCGGGCATCGCCAAGCGGCGCGCCATCGCCGACGCCACGGCCCTGCGCGCCCTCGCCGAGGCCCACGCGAGCCACGACCCCGAACAGCATCAGGGCTGAAATCACGCAACTTCGGGGACCTCTCCGGGCCGTCGCCCCTGCCGCACCGGCCCCTGTCTTGATTAATCTGTTGGCGGAGGCTTTTCACGTCCCGCCTCCACCCCTGTCGCGCGTCCCGCGCACAGGGGTTCCTGCTACCCGAGGAGTGACCCTCTCCGGCGATGGACGGATCGTCCTGTAGTACCTGCGCCGCCCCCTCCCGACATACCGCGGACCGCCTTACCGCAGTCCGCGAGGCTTCGGAGGCGGCGGCATCATGACCACCCCCCTGCTGCTCCTGGCAGCCGCGTTCCTGCTCATCCTCGCCAACGGCTTCTTCGTGGCCGCCGAGTTCGGCCTGGTGACCGTGGAGCGGCCCGAGGCCGAGAAGGCCGCCGCCGACGGCGACAGGCGCGCCCGTACGGTCGTCGAGTCGCTGAAGGAGCTGTCCTTCCAGCTCTCCGGCACCCAGCTCGGCATCACCATCACCTCCCTCGTCGTCGGCATGCTCGCCGAACCGGCACTGGCCGGGCTGCTGCGCGGCCCGCTGACCGCGATCGGCCTGCCCGACGGCGCGGTCTCCGGGATAGCCGTCGTGGTCGGCATGCTGCTCGCCTCGGCCATCCAGATGGTGATCGGCGAACTCGTACCCAAGAACTGGGCGGTCTCCAAGCCCCTCCAGGTCGCGCGGTTCGTCGCCGGCCCGCAGGCCCGCTTCTCCCGCCTGTTCCGCCCGGTCATCGCGGCGCTGAACACGGTCGCCAACCGGCTCGTCCGCGCCCTCGGCGTCGAGCCGGCCGAGGAACTGGCCTCCGCCCGTACCCCCGGCGAACTGGTCTCCCTGGCCCGGCACTCCGCCCAGGCCGGTGCCCTGGAGCAGGACACGGCCGACCTGTTCGTCCGCACCCTGTCCCTGGGCGAGCTGACCGCCCAGCACGTCATGACCCCCCGGGTGAAGGTCAGCGCCCTCCAGGACACGGCGACCGCCGAGGACGTCGTCAACCTCACCCGGGCCACCGGCCTGTCCCGCTTCCCGGTCTACCGGGAGAAGATCGACGAGATCGTCGGGATGGCCCACCTCAAGGACGCGCTGGCCGTCCCGGTCCACGACCGGCTGCGCACCCCGGTCGGCCGCATCGCCCGCAAGGCCCTGCTGGTCCCCGAGACCCTCCCGGTCCAGCCCCTGCTCGCCCGGCTCCGCTCCGAGCAGCCGATCGCGGTCGTCGTCGACGAGTACGGCGGTACGGCGGGCGTGGTCACCCTGGAGGACATCGTCGAGGAACTCGTCGGCGAGGTCCGCGACGAGCACGACAGCCCCGACGCACCGGAACTCGCGTCCGCCCCGTCCCAGGACGGCAAGCCCGCGTGGGACGTCGACGGCAGCGTCCGCGTCGACATCCTCCAGCGGATAGGACTCGACGTGCCCGAGGGCCCGTACGAGACGGTCGCCGGCCTGGTCGCCGACCTGCTCGGCCGGATCCCGGCGCCCGGCGACCGTGCCGAACTGCCCGGCTGGCGGCTGTCCGTCCGCCGGGTCGGCCACTACCGCGCGGAACGGGTCCGCCTGGTCCGCACCGCCCCCGCCGTCGCGGAGGCCGCCCGATGAGCGTCCTCCAACTGTTCTTCGCCGGCCTGCTGGTCCTGGCCAACGGCTTCTTCGTCGGCGCCGAGTTCGCCCTCGTCTCCGTCCGCCGCAGCCAGATCGAACCCCTGGGCACCGCCCGGGCCCGCCAGGTCCTCTACGGCCTGGAACGCCTCCCGCAGATGATGGCCGCGGCCCAGTTCGGCATCACCGTCTGCTCGCTGACGCTGGGCGCGGTCGCCGAACCGACGGTGGCCCACCTGCTGGAGCCGCTGTTCGAGGCGGTGCGTCTGCCGGAAGGCGTGATCCACCCGCTGGGCTACGTGATCGCACTGGCGGGGGTGGTCTTCTTCCACCTGGTCGTCGGCGAGATGGTGCCCAAGAACCTGGCGATGGCGGCGCCCGAGAAGGCGGCGCTGTGGCTGAGCCCCGGCCTGGTCGCCTTCGCCCGCGTATGCCGGCCGATCACCGTCGCGCTCGGCGCCTGCGCCCAGGGCATCCTCAAGCTGTTCCGGGTCGAGCCGAAGGACGAGGTCGAGGCCGTCGTCACCAGCGAGCAGCTCAACCGGCTCCTGGAGGACTCCGGCCAGGCGGGCCTCCTCGACCCCGAGGAGCAGGAGCGCCTGGAGGACGCGCTGGAGCTGGGCTCCCGCCCGGTGACGGACGTGCTGCTGCGCCGCGAGTCCCTGATCACGGTCCCGCCGTCGGTCACCCCGGGCCAGATCGTCGAGCTCACCGCCCGCACCGGCTACTCCCGCTTCCCGGTGGCGGCCGAGTCGGGTGCCTTCATGGGCTACGTGCACGTGAAGGACGTGCTCGACCTGGAGGACTCGGACCGGGCGGTTCCGCAGCAGATATGGCGTCCGATGACGACACTGCGAGCCGAGCTGCCCCTCGACGACGCGCTGACCGTGATGCGGCGGGCCGCCACCCACCTCGCTCAGGTGGCCGACGCGAACGGCCGCGTTCTCGGCCTGGCGGCCCTGGAGGACGTCCTTGAGCTGCTGGTCGGCGAGGTGACGGACCCGGCGCACCGGGAGCAGCCGACGTCGGCCAGGGCGCCCGAGCCTCGTTCCAGCGGGGAGCCGGAGGAGATCATGGCGGGCTGAGGTGGTGGGGGAGCTGCGGGCCGGCGGGGGCCGGCCCGCAGCTCCCCGCGCCCCTTACGGGGCTGCTGAGCGCCCTCACCCCACCCGCACCTACATTCCGGCCGCCGGATCCTGCGGGCCCCTCCCCGACAGCACCTCGCCGTACGCCTGCATCAGGTCCGGCAGCCGCAGCGTCGCCAGGTCGTCCCGCGACAGCACCCCCGGATACGCCGACAGCCGCAGATCCCGGTACGCACAGCTCTTCTCGTACAGCGTCCGCAGGAACCGCCCGTTGCCCAGCTCGTCGATCCACCCCTGGTCCACCACGTGCCCGGCGATCGACCGCAGCTCGTCCAGCGCCTCCTCGTCCCACGCGTCCCCGTTCTCGGCGGCCAGCACCTCGCCGATCGACGTCAGCTCGAGGGGGCGGTAGGAAGGGAAGTCCACCCGCGTGGTGAAGCGCGAGGAGAGCCCGGGGTTCGCGGCCAGCAGGCGGTCCATGCCCTCCGGGTAGCCGGCCAGGATCACCACCAGGTGGTCCCGGTTGTCCTCGGCCCGCTTCAGCAGCACCTGCAGCGCCTCGTCGCCGTAGGCGTCCCCCTTGCCGTAACCGGAGTTGGAGAGGGAGTAGGCCTCGTCGACGAAGAGCACGCCGCCGATCGCGGAGTCGATCAGTTCGTTCGCCTTCACGGCGGTCTGGCCCAGGTACTCGCCGACCAGGTCGGCCCGCTGCGCCTCCACGAGATGGTCCCCGCCGAGCAGCCCCAGCGCGTAGAACACCCGGCCGAGGATGCGGGCGACCGTGGTCTTCCCGGTGCCGGATGGCCCGGAGAAGACGAAGTGGCGTTTCGGCGGCTGCACCGGCAGTCCCTGCCCGGCTCGCAACCGGGCCATGTTCAGCTGCGCGGACAGCGCCTTGACCTGCCGCTTCACGGGTTCGAGCCCGACCATGCGCTCCAGTTCGGCGAGCGCCTCCTCGAGTAATGCGGGGTCGGTCGGGCCGGCCGGCAGCGGGGGCGAGGGCACGGCCTTCTCACGCACCGCGGGGTCGATCACCGACGGCATCGCCCCGGCCGGCGGCTCCGGGTCCTCGAGCCGCAGATCGCGCCCCTCGGTGCCGAAGAGCGGGTCGAGCATGTCCGGCCCGTCCACGACGTCCTGCCCGGCACCGGTGAGGGTGATCGACGCGAAGTCGGCGGTGTCGTCGTACCCGTCGCCCTCGGCTATCGCGGCCAGCCGTGCCGAGGTGTCCATGAAGGCGGGGTCGACGCGGTGGACGGCCCGGTAGAGGGGGAGTGCGGCGGCGCTGCGGCCGGTGCCCTCGTGCGCCCGGGCCAGCCAGTAGCGCAGCTCCTTGCGCTGCGGCTGCTCGCTGCGGCAGCGCATCAGCGCGGCGGAGAGCAGCGGTTCCGCCTGGCCGTACATTTCGAGGCGGACCCGGGCCATGCCGCCGAACAGGCCCGCCTCGATGCCGAGCATGGGGTCGTCGAGGAGCGGGTCGGTGTGGCGTACCAGCTGCTCCCAGTCCTTGACCAGGTAGGCCCGGCAGGCGTGCAGGAAGCGGACCTGGGGGTCGGCGTCCACCGGCGGCAGCCCGGCGAGGGCCCGGTCGAGCTCCGGGACGTGCCGGCCGTCCAGCCAGTGCGAGGCGTGCGCGAGGAGGAGATCGCGCGGGCTCTCGAGCACCGGCTGCACCCACCAGCCCAGCCAGTACCAGGAGTTCAGGGCGCGGCGATGCCGGCCGCGCTGTTCGCCGAAGCGCTCCCGGTGCCGGAACATCCGCAGCAGCGCGGTCGTCGTGTCGACGCGCAGCGCGTGCAGTCCGAGCCAGGCGTCCGCCATCCCGGGATCCATGCGTACCGCGGCGCGGAACTCCTCCTCGGCCTGCGGATAGGCGCCCATCGTGTAGGCGTCCACACCTCGCAGCCAGGCGAGGTCGGCCGGGGCCTCGGGGCCCTGCGTGCCGAATTCCATCACGTCCCCCACAAACCGTGCCCCCGTGGTCGGCCCCCGGGCTCCCCCCGATGGCCACAGTTGGTCGAACCGCTGTGCCGCGGACCGGAGTTGCAGGTGCGCGAAGCAGCCGTTCGAAGGTCGCACCGAGGGCATCGTACCTGCGGTTCCACCGCCTGCCGAAGGGTGCCGCACGGGCCGTTTGGCGAGGTGGGGGCAGACGGGGCGCACACGAGTCGGTGACCGAGCGTGAGCGTGGGGGCGCGCGCCGCGCACGCAAAAGGGGTAAAGGGCAGAACGAAGCCCCCGATCACGGGGGAACAACCGGGGGCTTCGCGTCTGCAAGGCGGCTCCGAACGGCCGCTCATTCAGAACGTAAGTCCTGTACGGCCCCCCGGTCAAGCAGAGTTGAGGTACTCGGGCAACTTCTTGGCGGCCCGTCTTCACAAGTTCAGCACACAGCGGACGGTCCGTCACGGTGGGTGATGGACTGGTCCGGTCCAAGTGTCTCCGCAGGTCCCGGCAGCACCTCATATCCCTTTTGTGACTGTGTCACCAGCAGGTCGGCGTACGGCCTGGAGGGGTCTTCGCAGAAGTGTTCGCACTCGGCCCTGACCCACTGGACCCAGAAGTCCCGTTGCTCCGCGCCGTCCCGTGCCCTGCCCCGTGTCCAGGCCTCCTCGTGCGGCAGTTCCATCCACAGCAGCCGCGCCAGGAAGGGGCGCAGCGCCCGGCGGCCGGCGCCGACGCCCTCGAGGAGGATCACCGGTGCCGGCTCCAGCGGGCGGGGCGGGCCGAAGCGGCGGGTGTGCCAGTCGTAGGGGGAGTAGTGCGCCGTCCCGCCGTGCCCGAGTGGCTCGATCACCTGGGCCAGCAGCCGGCCGGTCCAGGCGAACAGCTCCTCGTGGCTGGCGATGTCGTCGAGGTGCAGCACCGGCGCCCCGCCGAGGGCGCCGGCCAGTCGGCCGGCGAACGTGCTCTTCCCGGACCCGGCGTGCCCGTCGACGCCGACGAGGCGGACCGGGCCGCAGGAGGGGGGCAGGGCCCGGAGTGCGGAGGCGAGCTGGTGAATGACCGTTCCCGAGGTGTGCTGCGGTGTGGGGTGTTTTCCGGAAACATTCTAGTAGTGCGGCGCATAGCGGGTGTTTACGGCCCCGGGAAAGTATCGGCTTGAACCAATTTCGAGCCGTTCCCCACCGCGGCCGTCAATATTTCCGACCGGCTGACCGATATGTCGATCTCGTGCGTTTCCGGTGTGCCCGGCCCTGAGTAAGGTGCCGGGTGCACGCGTCGGACGGGGACGGACAGGGGAAGATGGCCGCGGAGTTATTCGAGGGGCACTACGTATGGCACCCGGCGGCCGACGACCGCTTGCTCGCGAGCGTATGCGTGGACGTGCGCGCCGGAAGATATCTGAGTGCCCGTGAGGCGCTGGCCGAGACACGTGCCGACTTCGCCCTGCGCGCGCACCGTTCCCTGGTCCTCGCCTCCGAGGCGGCCGGCACCGATCTGGTCGAGCGGTGGCTGGCCGAGGAGCCGGGCCCCGAGTCCGCGCTGATGTGGGCCCGGGTGGCCGTCCAGCGGGCGATCCGGGCGGCCGACGCCCGTGACGAGCGGGCCGAGGCGCTGGAACGGATCGCCCTCGCCGCCTGCGACCGGGCCAGCGCCGTGAATCCCGCCGATCCCACGCCCTGGGCCGCCAAGCTGGCCATGGCCCGGCTGCACCGCCCGCACGACCCGGCCCCGGGCGGCCTGCTGACCTCCCCGTCCGGTCCGTGGCGGCTGTTCGCGCACACCCTCGGTCTCGATCCCTGGCACCGCGAGGCCCACCACCGCTTCCTGTCCTTCTTCTTCACCCGGTACGGCGGTTCGGTCAACGCGGCCTGGGACGTCGCCGCCTTCCTCGCCCAGCGCGCCCCCGCCGACTCCGCGCTGCGGGTGCTGCCGCTGGTCGCGCTGGTGGAGAGCCACAACCCCACTCAGCTGCTCGCCGAGCGGGTCTGGGAACAGCCCCAGTGGCGCAGCACCGCGTTGTCGATCTACCACAACTGGCTGCCCACGGTCACCGCATACCGCTTCACCCCGGTGCTCGACCTCGCCTACCTCGCGCATGCGCTGGTCATGGCCCAGTGCGTGTTCGAGGCGCGGGCGGTCTTCACGGCCATGGGGCCGTACGCCTCCCGCATGCCCTGGAGCGTCTTCGGCGAACCGGCCGACCAGCTCTCCCGGGCCCGCCGCGCCTGCGGCCTGCCCGTCCCCTCCTAGAGTCCGAGATTCCGAGAGAAAGGCCGGCACGTGTCAGAACGCCCAGCGGATCCCGTCACGCTCGACGACGACGCGACCCTGCACGCGATGGGGTATCCGCGGAAACTCACCCGCCGATTCCAGGCTTTCGACAATTTCGCCATCTCCTTCACCATCATCAATATTCTCTCCGGGATCTTCTCGTCCTTCGGATTCGGCATGAACGCGGGCGGCCCCCGCATTCTCGTGTTCGGCTGGATCGGCGTCTGTGTGATGGTGCTGTGCATCGGCGCCGCGATGGCGGAAGTTGCCTCCGCCTATCCGACGAGCGGCGCCCTCTATTTCTCCGCCGGCAAACTCGCCAAGCGGCACAGGGGCGCCTGGTCCTGGTACACGGGCTGGCTGAACTTCGTGGGCCAGATCGGCGGCACCGCGGCCACCGGCTACGCGGCCGCCACCTTCGTCCAGGCCTTCGTCGCCCTGCAGTGGCCCTCGTACACGCCGACCGCCCACCAGACGGTCCTGATCACAGCTGTGATCATCGTGGTCCAGGGGCTCGCGAACACCTACACCGTGCAGCTGGTCGCCGTCCTGAACCGGATTTCCGTCTGGTGGCTGCTGATCGGACTCGTGGTGATCGTGAGCACACTGATCGTGCTGCCGGACCACCATCGGTCGGCGTCCTTCGTGACGCATTTCGTGAACAACACCGGCTTCACCAACGGCCTTTACGGCGGCCTGCTCGGGCTGCTGGTCACCAGCTGGACCTTCACCGGCTTCGACGGCAGCTTCCACATGTCCGAGGAAACCGTCCAGGCGACCGTCAACGCGCCCAGGGGGATCATCCGGTCCATCGGCTATTCGGCGATCACCGGCCTGATCCTGATGCTCGCCCTGGTGTACAGCATCGGCGACTACACCAAGGTGGCGGGCTCCTCCGCGCCCCCCGTCCAGATCCTCATCGACGGACTGGGCATGGGGTGGGCCAAGGCGATGCTGCTCGTCGTCATCGGCGCCATGCTCTTCTGCGGCCTCGCCAACCTCACCAGCAACACCCGGCAGATCTTCGCGTTCTCCCGGGACGGCGCCATGCCCGGCTCCCGCCTCTGGCACTCGGTCTCGCCCCGCACCCGGACCCCCGTCAAGGCCGTCTGGCTCGCGGTGGCCTGCTCGGTCGCCCTGGTGGTGCCGGGCTGGTGGTCGCACACGGCGTTCACCGCGATCGTCAGCGTCAACGTCGTCGGCCTGTTCCTCGCCTACGCCGTGCCGGTGTTCCTGCGGCTGCGCCTGGGCGACGCATTCCAGCCGGGGCCGTGGAACCTGGGCCGCTGGAGCAGGCCGGTCGGCTGGCTGGCGGTGGTCTGGATCCTGCTCAGCAGCATCCTGTTCATGCTGCCGCAGGCCTCGCCGATCACCGTCGACTCCTTCAACTACGCGCCGATCGCACTGGCCGTCGTCCTGGCCGTCGCCACGGTCTGGTGGTTCGCCACCGCCCGCCGCCGCTTCCAGGGCCCGGTCAGCTACGGCCGCCCCGACGAGGTCGCCGCGATGGACCTCATCTGAGCCGGTGAGGGCACCTATGGCCACGGGAGGGGCCCCGGCGACCGCGCCGGGCCCCTTTCAGCGGACGAGACCAATGTTGGTGGGCGTGGCATGGGCTGAAGTGCTGGCAGGGGCATGGCGCCTGCTCCATAGTTGGCGCACTGACCTAGTGCCGCGGCAGGCAACGTTTGCCCGTCAAGGAGCGGCGTCCGGTGCGGCGAGAGTGCGTGCCGGGCGTCGTGACGGGGCGAACGTTGCCTGTTGCGGCACTACTCCGGATCAGCCGTGACGCGCACACCTGGGGGTCCTCCACCCATGAGCAGAGCCGAACAGCCGTCCCGCAGAACCCTTCTGACAGCCGCCGCCTCCGTCGCGGCGGCGGCCGTGGCCCAGGGCGTGGTGCCCGCGGTGCCCGCGGTCGCCGCGCCGGAGACCGACGCCGACGCCACCGCCCGGACCGAGACCCGCCGTGCCGGGCACGGCCGTCCCGGCCACCACGGCCGGGACGGGACCCGCCCGATCGACTACCGCTCCTGGACGACCTACAGCGACTGGAAGACCGGCACCGCCAAGGGCGCCGGCGCCGTCGCCGGGGCCCGCCCCGGCGTGGTGATCGGCACCCCGGCCGGCACCACCTCCTACACCGACCCCCACACCGGCACCACGTCCACCTGGGAGTACGCCACCTGGACCGGCCCGGTGCACCGGCTCGCCGTCCCCGCCACCGAGACCATCGCCTCCTGGAACGCGGACACCCCGGCCGGCACCTGGATCCAGGTCGAACTGCACGGCACCTACTCGGACGGCACCGCCACCCCCTGGTACGTCATGGGCCGCTGGGCGGCCGGCGACCAGGACATCAAGCGGACCTCGGTGGACGGACAGAAGGACGGCAAGAGCACCGTCTGGACCGACACCTTCGCCATCGACGACGCGACGACCGGCCTGCGCCTCACCTCGTACCAGCTGCGCCTGACCCTCTACCGCAGGCCGGGCACCAAACTCACCCCGACGGTCTGGCGGCTCGGCGCCATGGGCTCCGACATCCCGGACCGCTTCACCGTGCCGGCCTCCACCCCGGGCCTGGCCCAGGAACTCACGGTCCCGCGCTACTCGCAGGAGATCCACAAGGGCCAGTACCCCGAGTACGACAACGGCGGCGAGGCCTGGTGCAGCCCCACCTCCTCGCAGATGATCGTCGAGTACTGGGGCGGCCGGCCCACCGCCGCGCAGCTGGCCTGGGTCGACCCGTCCTTCGCCGACCCGCAGGTCTGCTACGCGGCCCGCTACACCTACGACTACCAGTACGGCGGCTGCGGCAACTGGCCGTTCAACGCCGCCTACGCGTCGACGTACCAGGGCCTGCAGGGTGTGATAACGCGACTGGCCTCGCTCACCGACCTGGAGACCTTGATCGCGGCCGGCATCCCGGCCATCACGTCACAGTCGTTCCTCGCGGCGGAGCTGACGGGCGCCGGTTACGGCACCTCCGGGCACCTGATGACCGTGATCGGCTTCACCGCGGACGGCGACGTGATCGCCAACGACCCGTGCTCGGCCGACGACGACGCGGTGCGGCGGGTCTACCTGCGCCGGGAGTTCGAGAACATCTGGCTGCGGACCAAGCGGTACAACGCCAGTGGCAAGGTCGTCTCCGGCACCGGAGGTGTCTGCTACCTGTACTTCCCGGCCTGCCCGAACCCGGCCCAGGTCAAGGCGCTCGCGGCGGTCGGCGTGCGCTGACCGGGCACGACAGCGGCCCCCGGGCATCCCGGGGGCCGCTCTCTGTGACCAAGCTCTCCGCCGCAAAAGCCGCAATCGATGGCATGGTGGACTTCATGACCACGCACTCCGCCACCGCCGCCCGCGCCCGTACCGGCGGCCCCCAGGACGACGGCCCGAAGGTTCTGGAACATGTCATGGGCTGGGCTCTCGTCGTGGTCGTCGCCATGTTGGTGACTCAACTCGGTCTGCTGTGACCTGAACTGACATACTGCGGATGTCCCGCAGCCCGTTGAGACCAGGGTCGAAATTGAATATCAGTCAACAACGTGCCGCCGCCCGTCCCCGGGCGCGCGGCACCGAGCGTTCCGTGGCTCGTCGCGCCGAACTCATCGCCATCGGGCGGAAGTTGTTCGCCGACACCTCGTACGACGCGCTCTCCATGGACGACATCGCGAAGCAGGCGCATGTCGCCAAAGGGCTGATCTACTACTACTTCCAGTCGAAGCGTGGCTACTACCTGGCGATCATCCAGGACTCCGTCGCCGACCTGGTCACCTATGCCGCGAGCGGCCTGGAACTGCCCCAGGTGGACCGCGTCCACCGGACCATCGACAGCTACCTGCGCTACGCCGAGCACCACCAGGCCGCGTACCGCACGATCGTCAGCGGCGGTGTCGGCTTCGACACCGAGGTGCACGCCATCCGGGACGGGGTGCGCGAGGCGATCGTCGCGACCATCGCCGAGGGCGCCTACGGCCGTGCCGACATCGCCCCGCTCGCCAGGGTCGGTCTGCTCGCCTGGCTGTGCAGCGTGGAGGGCGTCACCCTCGACTGGATCGACCGTCCCGAACTCTCCCGCGAGACCATGTGCGAGCTGCTGGTCAAGACGCTCGGCGGCACCATGCGAGCCATCGAGGAACTGGACCCCTCCTATCGCGCCCCGGCTCCGGCCCGCCGGGACGGCTGACGCACCTGAGCCGGTGCGCCGCGCCGCCCCGCCGGACCGGCCGCTGGGGCGGAGGGCTCGTGGTTCCCCCGCCCCAGGCCCCGTGACCGGGGTCAGGTGATGGCTTTGATCAGCTCACCGTTCGCGGTGTCGCCGCTCAGCTCCCAGAAGAAGGTGCCGCCCAGGCCCTGCTGGTTCTTGTAGGTCATCTTGGTCGCGATGGTCGCCGGGGTGTCGTAGCTCCACCAGTCGCTCCCGCATTTGGCGTACGCCGTGCCGCCCACCGTGCCGGTCGCCGGGCACTTGGTCTTGAGCACCTTGTAGTCGTCGATGCCCGCCTCGTACGTGCCCGCCGCCGGACCGGTCGCCGAGCCGCCGGGCGCCGCCTGGGTGACCCCGGTCCAGCCGCGGCCGTAGAAGCCGATGCCGAGCAGCAGCTTGGCGGCCGGGATACCGAGACCCCTGAGCTTGGCTATGGTCGCCGAGGTGTAGAAGTTCGCCGTCGGGATGCCCGAGTAGGAGTTCAGCGGCGAGTGCGGGGCCGTCGGGCCGGTCGAGGCCCAGGCGCCGAAATAGTCGTACGTCATCGGGTTGTACCAGTCGACGTACTGCGCCGCGCCCGCGTAGTCGGCCGCGTCGATCTTGCCGCCGCCGGTGGCGTCGGCGGTGATCGCCGCCGTGACGAGCGAGCCGCTGCCGAACTTCGCGCGCAGCGCCGCCATCACCTTGCGGAACGCGTCCCGGCCGCTGGTGTCGCAGGTGTTGCCGCAGGCGTTCGGGTACTCCCAGTCGATGTCGATGCCGTCGAAGACACCGGCCCACTTGGAGTTCTTGACCAGGTCGTAGCAGGACTGGGCGAAGGCGGTCGGGTCCTTGGCCGCCTCGCCGAAGCCGCTCGACCAGGTCCAGCCGCCGAAGGACCAGAGGATCTTGAGGTTCGGGTGCTTCTTCTTCAGCTTCAGCAGCTGGTTGAAGTTGCCGCGCAGCGGCTGGTCCCAGGTGTCCGCCGCGCCGTCCACGGATTCAGCGGCGGTGTAGGTGCGGTCGGTCGCCGCGTAGGAGTCGCCCATCGCGCACTTGCCGCCGGTGACGTTGCCGAAGGCGTAGTTGATGTGGGTGAGCTTCGCGGCCGAGCCGGAGGTCTCGACGTTCTTGACCAGGTACTTGCGGTCGTAGGTGCCCCATTCCGTGAAGTAGCCGACGACCTTGGAGCCGGCCTGTACCTGGGGGGCGGACGGGGCGGACCGGGCGGCCGCGGACGCGGTGCCCGCGCCGGCCAGCAGCCCGGCGCCGAGGACGGCACAACAGGCCGCGGAGAGCAGCGCCCGGAACCGGGAGCGGTGGAAGGTGTGCATCGGGTGTCTCCTCCTGGGGGAGAGGGGAACGCGCGCCGATTGGCATGAACGCGGTAAAGCGTTGGTCATGAACCTTAGGAGGACTAGACCAGTCGGGTCAATGGTTCGGACCAATTTCGCGGCTTTCGGATGTCGGCCCGGTATTCCTGGAGTAAGCGGTCGTTAACTGGTGACGAGACGTCCCCGATCGGGCATACTCACTGCGCAGCCGCAGGTCAGCAGCTTCCGAGACCCGGAACGCCGACCTCGGCCGCACTCGTACGACAGGCGGAGCCGCCCCTATCCCACGGGCCGTGACCGTCGTTGCCCGACAGGGAGGAGACCGACGCCATGTCCGACCGCGACCCGCAGCCGGTGGAGCGTCAACTGCCGACGGACGAGGCGAGGGACCTGCTCAGGCTGGTCCGTGAGATCGCCCGGCGCGAGATCGCGCCGAAGGCGGCCGAGGAGGAGGACGCCGGGCGCTTCCCGCGCGAGGTCTTCACCCTGCTCTCCGAGTCGGGCCTGCTCGGGCTGCCGTACGACGGGGAGTACGGCGGCGGCGACCAGCCCTACGAGGTCTACCTCCAAGTACTGGAGGAACTGGCCGCGGCCCGCCTCACCGTCGGCCTCGGTGTCAGCGTGCACACCCTCGCGAGCTACGCGCTCGCCGCCTACGGGACCAAGCAGCAGCAGGTCGAGCACCTGCCCGCGATACTCGGCGGCGGCCTGCTCGGTGCCTACTGCCTCTCCGAGCCGGCCTCCGGTTCGGACGCCGCCTCCCTGCGCACCAGGGCCGTCCGGGACGGCGACTCCTGGGTGATCAACGGCACCAAGGCCTGGATCACGCACGGCGGCGTCGCCGACTTCTACACGGTCATGGCCCGCACCGGCGCCGAGGGCTCGCACGGGATCACCGCCTTCCTGGTCCCCGGCGACGCCGAGGGCCTCGGCGGCGCGGCGCCCGAGAAGAAGATGGGCATGAAGGGCTCGCCCACCGCCCAGGTCCACTTCGACGACGTCCGGGTCCCCGACGACCGCCGTCTCGGCGAGGAGGGCCAGGGCTTCGCCATCGCCCTCTCCGCCCTGGACTCAGGGCGGCTCGGCATCGCGGCCTGCGCCATCGGCCTGGCCCAGGCCGCCCTGGACGAGGCGGTCGGCTACGCCACCGGGCGACGGCAGTTCGGCCATCCCATCGCCGACTTCCAGGGCCTGCGCTTCATGATCGCCGACATGGCCACCCAGATCGAGGCAGGCCGGGCCCTCTACCTCGCGGCGGCCCGGCTGCGCGACGCGGGCCGGCCGTTCGCCAAGCAGGCCGCCATGGCCAAGCTGCACTGCACCGACACCGCGATGAAGGTCACCACCGACGCCGTCCAGATACTCGGCGGCTACGGCTACACCGCGGACTTCCCGGTCGAGCGCTACATGCGCGAGGCCAAGGTCCTGCAGATCGTCGAGGGCACCAACCAGATCCAGCGGATGGTCATCGCCCGTCACGTGGCGGGGCCGGAAAGTCGCTGAACTCGCTGAACTGCCCGCGGGTGACCGTCGGCGCCGCCAGCCTGACCCACTCCGGGTCGTGGCGGCCCGGCAGGGCGCGGCCCCGGTCGGCCCAGGTCCGCATCAGATCGCGGTAGATGGGCGGATCCTGCGGCGAGGGCGGCGGCAGCGACGCCGCGGGCGGGGGCACGAAGATCCGGCGCTGACGGCCGAGAGCGGTGTGGGTGGTCGTCATGCCCGGCCAACGCGGGGACGGTCGCCCTGGTCACCGGTCCCCCGAATCGTGCGTGAGTTCGCGGACGTCCGTTCCCGGATCTGGCCCCCCTTCGTTTTCTGACGTACCGTCAGCCGGACCGTCTCCAGCCTCCGGGGAGGCCCGCCATGGCCGACGACCGTCCCGTACCGCTCGACGAGTACCCCGTGCACCAGGTCCCGCTCTCCATGAAGCACGTCGCCACCGGGGACCGGAACGCCTACGACCGCTGCATCTTCCACGTCCTCGACCACGACGGCCGCGCCCTGTTCATCCTCGGCCTCGGCGTCTACCCGAACGTCGGGGTGATCGACGCCTACGCCACCTTGCGCACCGGGGACACCCTGCACGCGGTCCGCGCCTCGGACGCCCTCGGTGACGACCGGATGCGGCTCGCGGTCGGCCCGCTGCGCATCGAGGTCGAGGAGCCGCTCCGGCGCATCCGCCTGACCTGCGACGACGACACCCTCTCCTGCGACCTCGTCTGGGCGGCCGGCTTCCCGGCCCTGTGGGAGCCGCACCACCTGCAACGCCGGGGCTGCCGGCTGACGTTGGAGGGCCGCAGGTTCGTGCAGGCCGGGGGAGTGTCCGGGGTGATCCGGGCCGGCGGCGAGGAGTTCCGCGTCGATCCGGGCGGCTGGACCGGCACCCGGGACCGCAGCTGGGGCGTCCGCCCGGTCCCGGGGGAGGAGGGCGGGCGGCTCGCCGAGGAGAACCCGACCGAGGGCTTCCACTGGATCTGGTGCCCGGTCCGCTTCGAGGACCGCTTCCTGATGGTCATCACCCAGGAGGACGCCGACGGCTACCGCACCCTGAACGACGCCACCCTGGTCCGCCCCGGCGACCGCGACCGCCAGCTCGGCTGGCCGCGGACCGAGATCGCCTACCGCTCCGGCACCCGCCACCCCGAGCGTGCCGTCGTCCACCTCGGCGACCCGCGCGAACCCCAGGAACTGGAGGTGGAGATCCTCGCCTCCTCACCGCTCGCGGTCGGGGCCGGCTACCCACCGGCGGACGACTGGCAGCACGGCACCTGGCAGGGCCGGGGCTGGGTGGACCGCCGTACCTACGACCTGACCGCGCCGCACCCCCGCGCCGCCTACGGCGTCACCGACCACTCCGCCCGCTTCCGCCTCGACGGACAGACCGGCCACGGCATCTTCGAGCACGGATCGTACGGCAGACACGATCCCAGCGGCTTCGCCGGCTTCGACTCGGTGGCGCCCTGAAGGAGGAGGCCGGGATGACGACGAAACCGCGTCCACGCACCAGCACCCGCGACCCGGAGGACCTCGCACGCCGGCTGACCGCCTGGCTGGACCTCCGGCTCCCCGGCGCCAAGGCCACCGGTGTCACGGTTCCCGCCTCCAACGGCATGTCCAGCGAGACCCTGCTCTTCGAGATCGAGCATCCCGAACCGCCGGTGCGGGCGTGCGCGTTGCGACTGGCGGCGGATCCGTCGGCGTACACGGTCTTCCCGTCGTACGACCTCACCCGCCAGTACCGCACCATGCGGCTGGTCGCCGACCGCACGGATCTGCCCGTGCCCCGCGTCCTGTGGCTGGAGGAGGACCCCGGACCGCTCGGCGCGCCCTTCTTCGTGATGGAGCGCGTCGAGGGGCGCGTCCCGCCCGACGTCATGCCCTACACGTACGAGGGGAACTGGCTGCATGCGGCGACCGACACGGAACGCGAGCACCTCGAAGCCGCCTCTGTCGGCCTGTTGGCCAGACTGCACGACCAAGCCCCCGTCTCCGAGGCGGAGTTCCTCGCTCTTCCCGGGGACGGCGGGGCCCTGCACCGGCATGTCGAGTCCCAACGGCGCTACTACGACTGGGTGGTGGACGGACTCGCCCGCTCACCCCTGATCGAGGCAGCCTTCGACAGGCTGGCGGACCTGTGGCCGCGCGAACCCGGCACGCCCGTCCTCAACTGGGGCGACGCCCGGATCGGGAACGTCGTGTACGACGGGTTCGACCCTGTCGCCGTCCTCGACTGGGAGATGGCGGCCGTGGCCCCGCGCGAGGTGGACCTCGGCTGGGCGGTCTACCTGCACCGCTTCTTCCAGGACCTCACGGCCGCCTCAGGGCAGCCGGGACTGCCCGCGTTCCTGCGCCGCGACCGGGTCGAGGCCCGCTACGCCCGGCTGACCGGCCACATCCCGCGGGACATGGAGTTCTACACCCTCTACGCCGCCCTGCGGCACGCGATCGTGATGCTGCGCATCGCCTACCGCCAGGTGCACTTCGGCGAGGCCTCCGTCCCCGCGGATCCGGACACGCTGATCCTGCACCACGGGAGTCTGCGCGCCCTGGTGCAGGGCAGGTACTGGGACGCGGTGCGGTGACTCAGGCAGCCTGACGGAGAGCGCGGCCGGGGCGCAGCGCCGGTACGCGCATCGGGCGCGAGCCCGGGCCGCCGACGTGCGAGAAGGGCTGCGTCCGCCAGTCCAGACCCTGCGGGAGGGTGAGCAGGAGGGCGGTCTCCTGCTCCTGCGGCTCGGCCGACTCGTCCGCGGACGGTACGTCGTCCGCCGCGCGGCCCGTGCCGGCACAGACCGTGAGGCCGAACGGGTTCCACGGCGAGGCGCACAGCGCGTGCTCCGGCAGGAACTCCTCGTCCGCCAGCAGCGCGATGGACTGCGCGCAGTCCGGGCAGATCACCCGGAACATCTCGAAGGTGTCGTAGGCGTCCAGTTCCTCGGCCTCGTAGGCGTCGGGTTCGACGCCCTCCGGCTCGGGCTCGACCACCAACTGCGGGCGCTTGGACACGGAACGACCAGGGCGCTTAAGACTCTGCATGGGTAACTCCCCCTCGGGCTGGGCCGTTACGGCGCTGCGGCCTCGACCACAGCAAGCACTTCCCGTCCGCTCTCCGCGGTAATCACGAGGACATCACGGAGCCTGTTCCAGGGCTGTGGCGTTCGTCACATGCCGTACGCAGGTGCCCGCTGCGGTGGATTTGTCCGCCGGGCGCCCCGCAGCCGACGCTCCCTGACATCACGAACCGGCCATGACCTGGGCCGCTGAGCTATCCGTGGAGATCAGGCGCACTGTAGTTTTTGCGCCATGGAGGAGCTGGACCGTCAAATCGTGCAGCTGCTCGTCAAGGACGGGCGGATGAGCTACACGGACCTGGGCAAGGCCACGGGTCTGTCCACGTCGGCCGTGCACCAGCGGGTGCGCCGGCTGGAGCAGCGTGGCGTCATCCGCGGCTATGCCGCGGTCGTCGACCCGGAGGCCATCGGGCTGCCGATGACGGCGTTCATCTCGGTGAAACCGTTCGACCCCAGCGCCCCCGACGACATCGCGGACCGCCTGGCCGGCGTCCCCGAGATCGAGGCGTGCCACAGTGTGGCGGGCGACGAGAACTACATCCTCAAGGTGCGCGTGTCGACCCCGCACGAACTGGAGGAACTCCTGGCCAGGCTGCGCGGCCTGGCGGGGGTCTCGACCCGGACGACAGTGGTGCTGTCGACGCCGTACGAGGCCCGACCACCAAAGATCTGAGCGGACCGCTGGCGCTGCCTGCCACCCGCCACCGCCCCCGCCGTGGGCAGGCGTTCCGCAGGGCGGAGCGGATGGGCACGGCCGGCAGTGCCGTGTGCCGTGGAACATGGCCCGAGTGCGGACGGGTGTCGGCTGCGGGTGCGTCGTGGCCGGTCGCGCGGTTCCTCCCCCGGCCTTCGGCCGGGGGCGCCCCCAGCGCCCCTGAGGGGCGCGTTCGGGGTGCCCCCGTTCGGAGTGATCGGCGTGAGGGGCGAGACTGGTCCCCATGAGTGAGCGCAGCCCCGAGCCCCAGACCGTTCTTCTCCGTCGCGGCGAGGTCCACAGTCCCGCCGATCCGTTCGCGACCGCGATGGTCGTGGAGCGGGGGCAGGTCGCCTGGGTCGGGTCGGAGGGGGCCGCCGACGCGTTCGCGGACGGGGTCGAAGAGGTCGTCGACCTGGACGGGGCGCTGGTCACCCCCGCCTTCACGGACGCCCACGTCCACACCACCTCCACCGGTCTCGCGCTGAGCGGCCTCGATCTGTCCGGGGCCACCTCGCTGGCCGCGGCCCTGGCGCTGGTCAGGGACTTCGCCGCCGCCCGCCCGGACGACCGGGTGCTGCTGGGGCACGGCTGGGACGCAGCCCGCTGGGCCGACGGCCGCCCGCCGACCCGCGCCGAACTGGACGCGGCCACCGGCGGCCGCCCCCTGTACCTCTCCCGTATCGACGTCCACTCGGCGGTCGTCACCACGGCCCTGCTGGACATGGTCGCCGGTGCGGTGCCCCGGGAGGACGCCCCGCTGACGAGCGACGCCCACCACGCCGTCCGCACCGCCGCGTTCGCGGCCGTGACGCCCGCCCAGCGCACCGAGGCCCAGCGCACCGCCCTCGCGCACGCGGCCTCGCTCGGCATCGGCACCGTGCACGAGTGCGGCGGGCCGAAGATCTCCTCCGAGGACGACTTCACCGGGCTGCTGCGGCTCGCCGAGGAACGGCCGGGACCGCGCGTCGTCGGCTACTGGGCAGAGGCGGACGACGAAGGCATCGCCACGGCCCGTCGGCTGGGCGCGCTCGGCGCCGCCGGAGACCTGTTCGTCGACGGTTCCCTCGGCTCCCACACCGCCTGCCTGCACGAGCCGTACGCCGACGCCGGTCACAGCACCGGGTCCGCCTATCTGGACGCGGCCGCCGTCGCGGCCCACGTCACCGCCTGCACCGAGGCCGGTCTCCAGGCCGGCTTCCACGCCATCGGCGACGCCGCCGTGACCGCCGTCGTGGAGGGCGTGCGCGCCGCCGCCGAGAAGGTCGGCCCGGCCCGCGTGCGCGCCGCCCGGCACCGCGTCGAGCACGCCGAGATGCTCACGCCCGAACACATCGCGGGCTTCGCCGAACTCGGCCTCATCGCGTCCGTGCAGCCCGCCTTCGACGCGCTGTGGGGCGGCCCGGACGGCATGTACGCCCAGCGGCTCGGCGCCGGCCGGGCCCGCACCCTCAACCCCTTCGCCGCCCTCCTCAAGGCCGGCGTCCCGCTCGCCTTCGGCTCCGACAGTCCCGTCACGCCGCTCGATCCCTGGGGGACCGTCCGGGCCGCCGCCTTCCACCACACGCCCGGGCACCGGGTCTCCGTGCGTGCCGCGTTCACCGCGCACACCCGCGGCGGCTGGCGCGCGATCGGCCGGGACGACGCGGGCGTCCTCGTGCCGGGAGCGCCCGCCGACTACGCGGTCTGGCGCACCGACGAACTGGTGGTGCAGGCGCCGGACGACCGGGTCGCCCGCTGGTCCACCGACCCGCGCTCCGGCACCCCGGGCCTGCCCGACCTGAGCCCCGGCCGCGAGCTGCCGGTCTGTCTGCGCACCGTGGTGGGCGGCCGGACCGTGTTCGTACGACCGGGCGAGTGACCTCACACATTCGTACGACCGGGCGAGTGACCTCCCACATTCGTACGGCCGGGCGAGTGATCTCCCGGGGTGGCGCGGCCGTGATCGACGGCCGACCCTGCGTCGCGCGACCTGCGCATCCTCTGCGCTGACCAGGGGTTTGAGGGAATGTCCGCAGGTCAAACGGCTGTTGACAGCCAGCGGCAGCGGGCCGGTAGGTTCGGCGGAGTCCACCACCGGACGCCCGACCGGGGAGCAGTTCGCGCACTCGTCGCAGCGCCGCTGGGTCAGGGACGGTGTGCCGCACCGGGGCACCGTCACTGGGAGCCAGGCTCAGCGCCCGCGCCGACGGGGGAACGTTCCGGCCGGTCGGGAGGTGTGACCCGGGTGGGGCCCGGAGCTCAGTAGACAACGGCTTTCGGTCGACCCGCAGCCAGCGGGTCCCAGGTCGGCCCGAAGGGCGCCGGGCCCCCATCCGCAGGGGAACAGAGTGGCGAAAGCACGTATGGCCGCCACCCGAAACGGGCATCCTTACCCCGTTCTTGCGGAATCGACACCACCATCCGAATGAGCCGTCGCGTCAGTGCAGGCCGCGGCCACTATGGTGGTCCCCTGCGTACGACATGAAGGGGCAGCAGTGAACGACGGCGACGGAACCCTTGCGGCACAGTCCCAGGGGAGGCGGTTCGGTCCGCTCGGCACGGCTTTGGTGATCATTCCCACGTACAACGAGGCGGAGAACATCAAGTCCATCGTCGGCCGGGTGCGCCAGGCCGTCCCCGAGGCGCACGTGCTGGTGGCGGACGACAACAGCCCCGACGGCACCGGCAAGCTCGCCGACGAACTGGCCGTCGAGGACGACCACGTCCAGGTACTGCACCGCAAGGGCAAGGAAGGCCTCGGCGCCGCCTACCTCGCCGGCTTCCGCTGGGGCATGGACAACGGCTACGGCGTGCTCGTCGAGATGGACGCCGACGGCTCCCACCAGCCGGAGGAACTGCCCCGGCTGCTGACCGCACTGAAGGGCGCCGACCTGGTGCTCGGCTCCCGCTGGGTGCCCGGCGGCCGGGTGGTCAACTGGCCGAAGTCCCGTGAGTTCATCTCCCGGGGCGGCTCCCTGTACTCCCGGCTCGCCCTCGGCCTTCCGCTGCGGGACATCACCGGCGGGTACCGCGCCTTCCGCCGCGAGACCCTCGAGGGCCTGGGGCTCGACGAGGTCGCCTCGCAGGGCTACTGCTTCCAGGTCGACCTGGCGCGCCGCGCGATCAAGGCCGGCTATCAGGTCGTCGAAGTGCCCATCACCTTCGTCGAGCGGGAGTTCGGCGACTCCAAGATGAGCCGCGACATCCTCGTCGAGGCGCTGTGGCGGGTCACCTCGTGGGGCGTCACCGACCGGTTGGGCCGCATGACCGGCAAGGGCGGGCCTTCCTAGCCGACGGCCGGGAAGCCCACAGTTCCGGTTGATCATCCTCTTATGCCGCACTGAGCCGCGCACAGGCACACTGGGTGCATGACGACTGGCGCGCAGACACCTCCGTACACCACCCGGCCCCGCCGCTCCCGGCTCGGCAGATACCTGCCGCTGGGTCTCGCGGTGTGGCTGGTGCTGGAGATCTGGCTGCTGACGGTGGTCGCGGGCGCGGCGGGCGGCATGACCGTTTTCCTGCTGCTGGTGGCGGGCTTCGTCGCCGGTTCGGTGGTCATCAAGCGGGCCGGCCGGCGCGCCTTCCGGAGCCTCAACGAGGCGATCCAGCGCGGCGGCTCCCCGGAGCGCGGCGGTGGCAACGGCCTGATGATGCTGGGCGGCCTGCTCCTCATGATCCCCGGCCTGGTCTCCGACGCCCTCGGCCTGCTGCTCCTGCTGCCCCCGGTCCAGAAGGCCGTCTCGCGTTTCGCCGAGCGCACCCTCGACCGCACGCTCCGCGCCTCCGCCCCCGGCACCCTGGGCGACGCCTTCCAGCAGGTCCGCATGCACCGCCCGGACGGAAAGGTCGTCCAGGGCGAGGTCATCCGGAACGACGGCCCCCGGCCGGGTGACGAGCCGACGGGGGAGCGGCCGCCGCTGACGCGGTGAGCGTGCCTGCCGCACAACGTGCCTGCCGCACAACGGCCGAGGGCGCCGTACGTTCACAGAACGTACGGCGCCCTCGGCTGTTTGTGTCGGCTTCCGCTTAGCGGAACTGCACGGGCTATGCGGACTTGCGGCTGTCCCTGGGATGAATCGCGATGTTCATCGCCCCGGAACGCAGAACCGCCAGACGCTCCTCAAGGACCTCTTCGAGTTCCTCACGGGTGCGCCGCTCCATCAGCATGTCCCAGTGGGTACGCGCGGGCTTGGCCTTCTTCTCTTCAGGGCCGTCACCGTCCACGAGGAGTGCCTGGGCCCCGCAGACCTTGCACTCCCACTCCGGCGGGATCTCCGCCTCGACCGAGAAGGGCATCTCGAACCGGTGCCCCTTCTCGCATGCGTACTCCACGGCCTGGCGCGGGGCCAGGTCGATACCGCGGTCCGTCTCGTAGCTGGTCACCACGAGGCGCGTACCGCGAAGAGCTCGCTCACTCATGAATCGTGCCTCCCGGGCTTGTCGCCCACAGGACAGGTGTCGCTGTCGTCGTCATCCGGTCAACGTCCGGTCGGCGGTAAAGATTCCCGTTCCGGGTCATGCGTCGCCGTCGTAGCCGCCCCTTGTTGTACCCACCAGCGCCCGGTTTGTCACATCTGCTAACAGATGTCACCCAGCGTTTCGGCATCTTTGACGCGCAGTAACGGTACGCCTGGCAGGCCAAACGCGTACACTACCGCCCTTCCGCGTTGAACGCTAAATCTTCCGCGGAACCGGGTTGCCGGCCTCGCCGATCGCCCGCCGCACCGGCACCCGCGCGAGCAGCGCGAACCCGATGACGAAGAAGGCCACCAGCGAGATGATCGCCGAGCGGTAGCTCCCGGTCAGCTGGTAGGTGATCCCGAACAACAGCGGTCCCAGCCAGCTCATCCCCCGATCGCTCATCTCGTACGCCGCGAAGTACTCGGCTTCTTTTCCGGGCGGAACGAGATGGGAGAACAGGGAGCGGGACAGGGCCTGGCTGCCGCCGAGGACGAGACCGATGGCGGCGGCGAGGGCGAAGAACCACACCGGCGCGCCGGCCGGCAGGAAGTACCCGGCCGCCAGCGTCACGGTCCATGCCACCAGCGATCCCAGGATCGTGCGCTTCGCCCCGTACGTCCTGGCCAGCCGCCCCATCGTCAGCGCCCCCGCCACGGCCAGCACCTGCACCATCAGGACCGCGCCGATGAGTGTCGACTGACCGAGCCCGAGCTCCTGCGAGCCGTAGACGGACGCCTGGGAGATCACGGTCTGGATGCCGTCGTTGTAGACGAGGTACGCCAGCAGGAAGGAGAGCGTCAGCGGATGGCGGCGCATGTCCCGGGCCGTCGCCGCGAGTTGACGCAGCCCCGGAGCCGGCGCCCCCTCCGCGCGGCCGCCCCGGTCGCGCAGCCGGCGCAGTGGCACGAGGGTGAAGGCGCCCCACCACAGGCCCGCCCCGGCCAGGCAGATGCGGACCGCCTCCGTCGCGGAGAGGCCGAAGGAGTCGTGTGCGGAGTAGAGGACCAGGTTGACGATCAGCACCAGTGAGCCGGCCACGTAGCCGAAGGCCCAGCCCCGGGCGGAGATCGTGTCGCGTTGCTCGGGCGGGGCGATCTGGGGGAGGTAGGAGTTGTAGAGCATCAGGGCGACGGACTGGGCGGCGTTCGCGACGATCAGCAGCAGACCGCCGAGCAGATAGCGGTCGCCGTCCAGGAAGAACATGCCCGTCGTCGCCGCGGCCCCGGCGTACGCGGCCACGCCCAGCAGCTGCTTCTTGCGGCCCGACCGGTCGGCCGCGCTGCCCACCAGGGGCATGAGCACGACCGCGAGGATCACCGACAGGGAGACCGAGTAGGCGAAGAAGGAGCCCGCCCTGACGGGGATGCCCAGCGGGTGGACGTAGCCGCCGGCGTCCGCCGCGTGGTCGGCGACCGACGTGAGGTACGGACCGAGGAACACGGTCAGGACACTCGTCGAGTAGACCGAGCACGCCCAGTCGTAGAAATACCAGCCGCGCTGTTCGCGCCGCAGTTCGGTGCCCTCGTCGAAGACCCCCGATTGCACGGTTTCGGTGCCCACCCGCGCCCTTGCCTCTCCCGCAGCACTACCGCCCGCGCGCCTCAGAACCAGACGCCGCGCTTCTGCATGACCTCACGCAACGTGTCGATGTGATCGGTCATGATGCCATCGACTCCCAGGTCCAGGAGCCGGTGCATCCGCTCGCGTTCGTTGATGGTCCAGACGTGGACGTGCAGCCCGCGCGCGTGGGCGGCGCGCACGAAGCGCCGGTCGACCACCGGGACCCCCGACTGGGACTCGGGCACCTGGGCGGCCACCGCCGACCGGCGCACCGATGCGGGCAGTCCCCAGGAGCGCAGCCGCAGCCCGACCACACCGCGCGTGCCGAACGAGGTGGCCAGGCGCGGCCCGGCCAGCCGCTGTGCCCGCAGCACCCGTGCCTCCGAGAACGACCCGACGCAGACCCGGTCGTAGGAGTCCGTCTTCTCGATCAGGCCGAGGAGCGGCCGCAGGGCCGGTTCCGCCTTGGCGTCCACGTTCCAGCGGACGTCCGGGAACTCCTCCAGCAGCTCCTCGAACAGGGGAAGCGGCTCGCGGCCCGCCACACGCGCCTGCCGCACGTCCTCCCACGGCAGGTCGGCGATCCGGCCGGCCCCGTCGGTGACCCGGTCCAGGGTGTCGTCGTGGAAGGCGACGAGCCTGCCGTCCGCCGTGGCGTGCACATCGGTCTCGATGTACCGGTAGCCGAGTTCGACCGCGCGCCGGAACTGCGCCACGGTGTTCTCCAGGCCGTCCGCGGTTCCGCCCCGATGGGCGAAGGCGATGGGGCCGGGGTGGTCCAGGTACGGGTGGCGGATCAGCGTGCTCACTCGCGCAGTATCGCGCGCTCGGGTGACTCCGTGGCAACGACCGTGCTGCGGCCGGGTGCCGCCGGGACGGCGAACACCCTCAGGAACAGCTGGGCCAGGGGGCCGATGGACACGGCGTAGAGCAGGGTGCCGACGCCGGCCGTCCCGCCGAGCGCGAACCCCGTGACCACCACCGCGACCTCGATCGCCGTACGGATGAGCCGGATCGAGCGGCCGGTACGCCGGTGCAGCCCCGTCATCAGGCCGTCCCGCGGGCCGGGCCCGAAGCTCGCCGCGATGTACAGGCCGGTCGCCGCCCCGTTGAGCACGATGCCGGCCGCCATCAGCGGAATCCGCACGGCGAACGCGTGTGCGTCGGGGAGGACGGCGAGCGTCGCGTTCATGGCGAGGCCGATGACGAAGACGTTGGAGACCGTGCCGAGTCCCGGCCGCTGGCGCAGCGGGACCCACAGGAGCAGCACGGCGGCCCCGACGACGATCGACACCGTGCCGATGCTCATTCCGGTGTGACCGGCGAGTCCCTGGTGCAGTACGCCCCAGGGCTCCAGGCCCAGGCCCGCCTCGACGAGCAGCGCGGAACTGACGCCGTACAGCGTGAGTCCCGCGTAGAGCTGGACCAACCGTCGCCCGAGACGGCCTTGCGTGGACAACAGGCACCCCCTGGTGGAAAAGCCGGCGTGGAAAGAGCAGCGGTCAGCGGTGGAATAGCGGCGGTGGAGAAGGTGGCGGTGGCAAAGGTGGACTGGCTCATGTCACTCTGTGGCTTGGAAGGGAAAGCCATCCATGGCCAATTCGGGGAAGGTGGACTGATTCACATGGCGCAGTGGACCTCTGCGGTGGGGCCCGCGCAGCTCGCCCGGCTGCTCAACTCGCAGCAGGACCGCCCGGCCGGCCCCGGCACCCGGCGGCCGCCCGCCTACCGCGCCCTCGCCGACGGCATCCGGCTGCTGGTCCTGGAGGGCCGCGTCCCGGTCGCCGCCCGGCTGCCCGCCGAACGCGAACTGGCCCTCGCCCTGTCCGTCAGCCGTACGACGGTGGCGGCGGCGTACGAGGCGCTGCGGGCGGAGGGCTTCCTGGAGTCCCGCCGGGGCGCGGGCAGCTGGACCGCGGTCCCGGCCGGCAACCCGCTCCCGGCCCGCGGCCTGGAACCCCTGCCCCCCGAGGCGCTCGGCTCGGTGATCGACCTGGGCTGCGCCGCGCTGCCGGCCCCCGAGCCGTGGCTGACCCGCGCGGTCCAGGGCGCCCTGGAGGAACTCCCCCCGTACGCCCACACCCACGGCGACTACCCGGCCGGCCTCCCCGTCCTCCGGTCGATGATCGCCGAGCGCTACACGGCGCGCGGGATCCCCACCATGCCCGAGCAGATCATGGTCACGACCGGTGCGATGGGCGCGATCGACGCGATCTGCCACCTCTTCGGCGGGCGCGGCGAACGCATCGCCGTCGAGTCGCCGTCCTACGCCAACATCCTCCAGCTGATGCGGGAGGCGGGCGCCCGCCTGGTGCCGGTGGCGATGGCCGAGGGGCTGAGCGGCTGGGACCTGGACCGCTGGCGCCAGGTGCTGCGGGAGGCGGCGCCCCGGATCGCGTACGTGGTCGCCGACTTCCACAACCCCACCGGGGCGCTCGCCGACGACGACCAGCGGCGCCGGCTGGTGGACGCGGCGCGCTCGGCGGGCACGGTGCTGGTCGCCGACGAGACGATGACCGAGCTGTGGCTCGACGACGACGTGCAGATGCCCCGCCCGGTCTGCGGCTTCGACCCGGCGGGCTCCACCGTCATCACCGTGGGCTCCGCCAGCAAGGCGTTCTGGGCGGGCATGCGCATCGGCTGGGTACGGGCGGCTCCCGACGTGATCCGCAGTCTCGTCGCCGCGCGGGCCTACGCCGACCTGGGCACACCGGTGCTGGAGCAGCTGGCGGTGAACTGGCTGTTCAGCACCGGGGGCTGGGCCCAGGCCGTCGACCTGCGCCGGGCCCAGGCCCGCGAGAACCGGGAGGCGCTGGTGACGGCGGTACGGCGGGAGCTCCCGGAGTGGGAGTTCGAGGTGCCCAGGGGCGGCCTCACCCTGTGGGTCCGTGCCGGGGGCCTGTCGGGCTCGCGGCTGGCGGAGGCGGGGGAACGGGTGGGGGTACGCGTCCCGTCCGGTCCGCGGTTCGGCGTCGACGGGGCCTTCGAGGGCTATGTGCGCCTTCCGTTCACCGTGGGCGGAGCGGTGGCGGACGAGGCGGCGGCACGGCTGGCCGCGGCGGCGCGGTTGGTGGAGTCGGGGACGAGTGGGGGGAGCGGCGAGGCACCGCGGACTTTTGTGGCGTAGCGGTGGGGCAGCGCTTCGGCTGCGGGCGCTGGTGCCGGCTCATCAAGCCGCGGGCGTCGTGCCCGCTGGGGCCGCACGGGTGGGCGCGGGCGGCACCCGGCAAGCACCGGTGACCGTCCCCACCGGCTCAGCCCTCGGCGACCGCGGCCTCCATCGGCATCCCCGCCTGCTCCACCCCCTCGCTCCTCGGCGGCAACAGGGCCAGCACCGCCTCCCGGTCCACCTCGCTCGTCGCGTCGTCGTACGGATCCGGAGTCGACGGCACCTGAAGCCGCAGCACCGGACCGTGCCCCAGCCGCGCGTACCCCCGCCCCGGCGGCACCTGCGCCAACGGCGTCGTGTGCGGCGGCGCCCCCAGCACCGCGGCCAGTTCGTCCGGCAGCGCCGGTCCCAGCACGACACGCGCGCACGCGTGCTGCCGTACCGCCTCGCTCAACACGTCCGCGTTGTCGAGCTGCTCGGCGACCACCACGGTGACGTTGGCCGCGCGGCCGTGCCGGAGGGGAGCCGCCAGGAGGGCCTGCGGGTCCTTGTGGCCGTCCGCCGCGGCCAGGTGGACGAAGGCGCTGGGGCGGTCGAGGAGGATCCACAGGGGCCGCCGGCAGTCGTCCGGCGGCGGGTGGCCCGCCTGGCGTGCGCGGCTGAGGGCGATGAGCCGCCGCTCCGTCTCGTTCGCGGCCCACTCCAGGCTGGCCAGGGCCCCGGCGAGCCCGCACTCCACGGCGAGGACCCCGTCCCGGCCGGCGAGGCACATGTACTCGCCGGTGCCGCCGCCCTCGACGACGAGGATGTCCCCGTACTGGAGGGCCTGCAGGGCGACGGAGCGCAGCAGGGTCGAGGTACCGCTGCCGGGGCGGCCCATGACCAGCAGGTGCGGTTCGGTGGAGCGGGCGCCGGTGCGCCAGACGACCGGCGGTACGTCACGCTGCTCGTCGCCGTACCCGAGCGGAAGCGTGCGCTGGACCTCGCCGGGGTCGGTGAACCCGAGGACCGTCTCGCCCGGCGCGGTGACGAAGCGCTGCGCGGCGATGTCGGTGGGCAGCGGGGCGAGGACGGTCACCGTGAGCCGGTTGCCCTCCTCGTCCCACGCGAAGTGGTACTCGCGGCCCCGTCCGGACTTCGCGGTGAGCAGGTTCTCGATCCGCGCGCGGGCCTGCGGCTCGCCGTCCGGGAAGTACGCGGGGTAGCGGAGCAGCAGCTGGCCGAGGCGCCCCGCGTCGTCGAACTCGTGGGCGAGGAAGGCCTTGTCCCACTCCCCGCCGTGTGCGTACAGCGGCGCCGGGTCCTCGGCGGCCGAGAAGTACGGCACCAGGGCCTCGTACAGGGACTGGAGCCGCTGGGTCTGCGACTCGTCGGGGCCCTCCGACGGGGGTGGGGTGCGGTCGCGGCCCTGCCAGGCGCTCGCCGCCATCAGCGTGATGACGGCGAGCAGCGGTCCGTACGGCACCAGCGCCACGACCAGGACGACCGAGGCCGCCAGGAACAGGAGCGGCCCGCGCTTGTCCTTGGGTGTCTCCGCCCATCTGCGCCGCCCGGCCGCGGCCAGCCGGCTCAGCCCTCGGGTCACGGTGATGAGGGGGTGGAGAACGTCGGTGGCGTTGTCGGCGGCCGTCCGGGCCAGCTCCCGGCTCCGGGCGAGCTGCGCGCCGCCGTTGCTCAGAATGCGGGGGAGAGGGCGCCGGGCCACTGCTGTCTCCTCACGGTGCGTACGGGCGGTGGGGCGTCAGAACTTGATGCCGCCGAGCAGGCTCGCCAGGCTCTCGCCGCCTGCCTTGATGCTCGGTGCGATGGCCGTGCTGGAGAGATAGAAGCCGAAGAGCGCCGAGACCGTGGCGTGCGACGGCTTCAGTCCGTCCTTCCGGAAGAAGAGGAAGACGACGATGCCGAGCACGATGACGCCTGAGATGGAGAGGATCATTTGAGATCTCCTGGTGTCGAAGGGGGACAGTCACCATGAGCTCTTCCAGGATCACAGCAGGTATCCATACGATTAAAGGTGTAAATGGGTGAATCTGGACTTATTTCACCCATTCGGCCGATCATTCTTGCTCTGTGTTGGCCGGATCGGCCGCCCCGTGGTGCGGGAAAGTGGTCGCGCGGCGGGGTTGCGGTGATCTTTACCTCGGGCAGATCCGGTCATGTGCACCGCTGAGCCAGTACGCTGGCGATTCACTCGTACGGCGCCGCGGCCCGCCCGTTGCCGTACGCTCCCCCAGTCCGCGATAGTCCCCGCAGTGCACAGGAGAGGCGGTCCGGCCGATGAGCGAAGCCCCCGACCCCGAGGTCGTGGAGCTGGCGACCAAGATCTTCGATCTGGCCCGGCAGGGGCGGACCGAGGCGCTCGTGGCGTACCTCGACGCGGGCGTTCCGGCCAACCTCACCAACGACCGCGGCGACTCCCTCGTGATGCTCGCCGCCTATCACGGCCACGCCGCGGCGGTGCGTGAGCTGCTCGCCCGCGGCGCCGAGGCGGACCGCGTCAACGACCGAGGCCAGACGCCACTCGCCGGAGCGGTCTTCAAGGGCGAGACGGACGTCGTCAAGGTGCTGGTGGAGGCCGGCGCGGACCCCGCGGCGGGCACGCCCTCGGCCGTCGACACCGCGCGGATGTTCGGCAAGACGGAGGTTCTGGAACTGTTCGGCACCTCCTGACCCATCTGTTCTGACCAGCTAAAACACACAAAACGGGGGAGGCGGTACAGGGCCGCCGAAATTTCGGTCGCGGCAGGTCGAAGTGCCGAGTCATCATGACGTCGTGATTCACGGACGCGATGGCTGGGCAGGTGTTGCCGCACCGCGCGGGCCGTGATGCGGCCCGCATGGGCCACTGACGAGAGGCAGAGAGAAATGGTCTACAGCAAGCAAGAGACGGCGGGCGCTCCGACGTTGTGTCACGCGGCCAGGTAGTGCGTGTTCTCCGGTTGCGTCGACGCTTGATGTGAGGCTGTTTCCCATGTTCGATCCGGTCATAGCGCCCAGCGGTACGCTGCTCGGCCTGCTGCAGCGGGGCCGTGGCGACGGCACGCTGCACGCGCTCACCGCCCCGCGCGCCGAGGCGCTCGCGGCGCTGAACCACTGCGTGCTCCACGACCCCCGCCACGACTGGCAGGTGGAGAACCGCTCCCTGTACTACGCCCGGCTCTACCTCGACCTGCACGGCGAGCTGGACGCCGTCGAGGCGCACCTCTTCGACGCCGAGGACGTCCTCGACACCGAGGAGTCCCGCACCGGCCTCGCGCTGGCCGTCCTCGGGCACCTCGCCTCCTACGGCAGGCGGGACGCGCTCGACCTGCTGCGCAGGTATGCCGCGACGGGCTCCAACTGGGCGTGGGCCCTGGACGAGCTGGCGCTGCGCGACGACGACGCGGGCCTGCGCGCCCTCGCCGTCCCGGTGCTGGGCCGTTTCACCACGGACACCGAGGGCGAGGCCGAGCTGGCCGCCGCCGTACGGGACGCGTTCGAGCCACGGCCCTGGCGGCTGTGGGCCGAGGATCCTCGCGAACCCATCGCCACGCGTGTGCGTGCCGCGCAGGAGGCCGGCTGCTTCGACCGCTGGCAGCGCCAGCTGCGGCCCACCGGGCCCCGGCCGGGGTGGAGCGTGCGGGCCGTCTTCGAATGGGCCCAGCAGGGCATCGAGCGGGGCGCGGCCCTCCATGTGCCGGCCGCCCGCTGTCTGGTCGCCGTCGCCGGTCCCGAGGACCGGCCGGAGATCCTCCAGGCCGCCAAGGACGGCACCGACGGAGCCCGCTGCACCGCACTGCGCTACCTCGCCGACAGCAACGACCCCGACGCGCTGCACCTGATCGAGGCCGCGGTCGCCGACGGCACGGTCACGGTCGTGGAGGCCGCCGTCGACGCCTTCGAACGCATGCGCAGTGTCGCCGCCGTCGACCGAGCACGCGGCTGGGCCCACCGGCCGGACCCGCTCGGCGCCGCCGCCGGCCGGATGCTCGCCTGCCGGGGCGGAACCAAGGACAGCGAACTGGTGCTCGCCGCGCTGCGGGAGGCCGTCCGCGGCGAAGGCCCGGACGCGCCGACGCTGTGGACCCTCGTCGACGGCACCGGGCGCCTCGGCATCGTCTGCGCCGCCCCCGTCCTGCGCCACGTCTACCGCGAGACCGCCTCGTCCCACCTGCGTGGCCGCGCCGCCCGCGCCCTCGCCGCCACCGACCCCTCCTTCGCCACCGGCTTCGCCGTCGAATGTCTGTGGGACTGTGAGGAGACCACCCGCGAGCTCGCCGCCCGGCACGCCGAGACCGGTGACGCCCGGGTCGTCGAACAGCTCCGCCGGCTCGCCGCCGACCCCGCCGAGGAGGCGGAGGTGCAGACGGCCGTACGCAGCCGTATCGGACCGGACCCGGCTGCCATGTGACATCTCCCGGACCCGGCTGCCAGGTGACATATCACTGCATCGGACACCCGCCGCACCTCGGGAAGCACGGGAACCACGGGGGATCCCGTACACGTTCCACACGCGGACGACCGCCCGCCGGGTGAACGGCCGGTGACCGCCGGGGCAGCCGGGCATGGACGCCGGTTGGCCCGCTCGGGTGTGCAGGGCAACGCTCATGGGACGTTTAACCGTCGGAAAGATCCACTTTGACGCGACCACGTCCAGCACGGCGACAACACCGGTATGCGTGTCGTCATCGTGACCGAATCCTTTCCCCCCGACGTGAACGGCGTGGCCCACTGCGCGCTCCAGACCGCCCGACACCTCGTCGACCGCGGTCACGCTCCCCTCGTCGTCGCTCCGGCCCCCGCCCCCGGAAACAGGCTCGCCGCGGCCGCCGCGCCCTGCCCTGTCGTCCACGTCCCCTCCCTTCCGCTCCCGGGCTATCCCCAGGTCCGCGTGGCTCTCCCCAGTCGTAAGCTCGCCGCCGCGCTGATCGAGCACCGCCCCGACGTGGTGCACCTGGCCAGCCCCTTCATCCTCGGCGTCCGCGGCATGGCCGGCGCCGCCCGGCTCGGCATCCCGGCCGTCGCCGTCTACCAGACCGACCTGGCCGGATATGCCCGCACCTACGTGGGCGCCGGCGAGGCGGCCGCGTGGCGGCGGATCCGGTCCGTGCACGGCGCCGCCGACCGCACCCTCGCCCCGTCCACCGCCTCCATCGGCGACCTGGAGGCGCACGGGGTGCCCCGCATCCGGCTGTGGCAGCGTGGCGTGGACACCGTCCGCTTCCGCCCCGAGTTCCGCGACGAGGCCCTGCGCCGCGAGATCGCCCCGAACGGCGAGGTCATCGTCGGCTACGTCGGCCGTCTCGCCCCCGAGAAGCAGGTCGAACTCCTCGCCGGGGTCTGCGGCCTGGAGGGCGTGAAGGTCGTGATCGTGGGCGACGGGCCCGCCCAGGCCCACCTCACCGAGGCGCTGCCGGGCGCGGTCTTCCTCGGCCGCCGCACCGGCGACGACCTCGCGCGGATCTTCGCCTCGTTCGACGTCTTCGCGCACACCGGCCCCTTCGAGACGTTCTGCCAGACCGTCCAGGAGGCCATGGCCAGCGGTGTCCCGGTCGTGGCGCCCGCCGTCGGCGGTCCGATCGACCTGGTCGACCACGGCCGCACCGGGTTCCTGGTCCCGCCCCGCGACGCCGGTGCCGTACGGGAGGCCGTGGCCTGCCTCGTCGCCGACGCCGGGACGCGGGCCGCGTTCGGCCACGCCGCGCGGACCACGGTCGAGGGCCGCACCTGGGCCGCCGTCGGCGACCAGCTGATCGGCCACTACGAGGACGTGCTCGCGGCGCGCCGGCCGGTGGTGGCGGCATGAGCGCCACCTCGCCGGGCCCCCTGCGCATCGTCCGGCTGGCCAACTTCGTCGCCCCCGCCTCCGGCGGCCTGCGCACCGCACTGCGCGAACTCGGCAAGGGCTTCGTGGCGGCCGGGCACGAGCCGGTGCTGGTCGTGCCGGGCGAGCGCTACTCGGACCGGTACGAGGAGCAGGGCCGGGTCATCACGCTGCCCGGCCCGCTGCTGCCCGGCACCGGCGGCTACCGCGTCCTCGTCGACAGGAAGCGGGTGCAGAGCCTCCTGGAACACCTCGCCCCGGACCGCCTCGAGGTGTCCGACCGCACCACCCTGCGCTGGACCGGCCGCTGGGCCCGGCGCGCCCGGATCCCGGCCGTGATGGTCTCCCACGAGACCGCCGACGGAGTCCTGCGCACCTGGGGCATGTCCGAGAACATGTCCCGGCGCACCGCCGACGCGCTCAACATCCGTACCGCGCACACGTACGCGCGCGTGGTGTGCACGACCGAGTTCGCGGAGCGCGAGTTCATCCGCATCGGCGCGCGCAACGTCGTACGCGCCCCCCTGGGCGTCGACCTCACGGGCCGCCATCCCTCGCTGAGCGACCTCGACCTGCGGGCCCGGTACGCGCGCGAGGACGAGGCGCTGCTCGTCATGTGCTCGCGGCTGTCCGTGGAGAAGCGGCCCGGCACCGCGATCGACGCCGTCGAGGCGCTGGCACGGCGCGGCCGCCGGGTGATCCTGGTCGTGGCCGGCGACGGGCCGCTGCGGGAACGCCTGGAGCAGCGGGTGCGGGAGCGCAGGCTGCCGGTGACCTTCCTGGGGCATGTCTCCGACCGGGACAGCCTGGGCGCGCTGCAGGCGTCCGCCGACGTGGCCCTGGCGCCGGGACCCGCCGAGACGTTCGGACTGGCCGCCCTGGAGGCCATGGCCTGCGGGACGCCCGTCGTCGCCAGCGCCTCCTCCGCGCTGCCCGAGGTGATCGGTTCGGCCGGCGCCACCGCGGCCGACCGCGGCGAGGCGTTCGCCGACGCCGTGGAGACGCTCCTGGAGCGGCCCGCGGCCGAGCGCCGGGAAACGGCACGCGCGCGTGCGGAGTGCTTCGGCTGGGAAACGGCCGTGGAGGCGTTCCTCGCCGCCCACGACGCGCCGGTGCTGTCCCGTCGTGACGAGAGCCTTGACCACAGTCATGACGAGAGCGGAACGACGGCGCCGGTCCGTCGTGTCGTGCCGGAGGGCGTGGCATGAGAACGGTTCGCTTCGTGGCGCTCGGCGACTCGCTGACCGAGGGCGTGGGCGATCCCGCCGGCGACGGGTGGCGCGGCTGGGCCGCGCTGCTGGCCGGCGGACTCGCCGCGAAGGAGGTGGAGTTCACCAACCTCGCGGTCAGCGGTGCACAGACGCGCGACGTGCTGGAACGCCAGACCCCGGTCGCGCTGGAACTGCGCCCCGACATCGTCGCCGTCGTCATAGGCGTCAACGACACCCTGCGCTGCACGTTCGACATCCACGCGGTGGCCGAACGGCTCGACAAGGTCTACGCGGCCCTGACCGAGCGGGGCGCGACCCTGCTCACGGCCTGCCTGCCCGACCCCGGTGCGATGTGGGGGCTCCCGGGCGCCCTCGCCCGGCCGCTGGCCCGCCGGGGACGTGCGGTCAACGCGGTGGTGCACGCCTTGTCCGAGCGGTACGGGGCGGTCCACCTGCACGCCTCGGAGGGCGCCTGGCTCACCGACCGCGAGATGTGGAGCGCGGACCGGCTGCACCCGTGCGAGCGCGGGCACCGGCAGCTCGCCGTCCGCTTCCACGCCCTGCTCGCCCCGCTGGGCATGGCGACGGGGACGGCGCCGTCCGCCGAGCCCGAGTTCCCGCCGCCGACGAAGAGAGCGAGCCTCTTCTGGCTGGCCACGGCCGGCAGCGCCTGGGTGATCAGGCGCTGCCGGGACCTGCTGCCCCAGCTGCTGCGGCTGGCCGTCGACGAGATGCGGCACCGCCGCAGGGGCACCAGCGCCCGCCTGGACCTGAGCGCGTCCGCCGCGGTCTCCGCCGCGCTGGCCGCCCTCCAGCCGCCGGAGCGGCCCGCGGACGCCGCGTGACGAGGCCACCGCGATGATCCAGCCACGCCGGACGCCGGTTCGGCCGCGCGGTACGCCGGTTCGGCTGCGCGGCACGACGTGGTACGGCGGTTCAGCGACGGCGTACGGCCACGAAGCGGACCGGGATGCCCGGGACCGCCTGGGCCGCCGCCGGGAGGTCCGCGGTGCGGACCACCGCGATCACCGGATAGCCGCCGGTGGTCGGATGGTCGGCCAGGAAGACCACCGGACGCCCGTCCGGCGGCACCTGCACGGCGCCGAGAACCATGCCCTCGCTGGGGAGTTCACCGGTACGGGCCCGGTCCAGGGCGGGCCCCTCCGTGCGCAGCCCGATGCGGTTGCTCGCCGACGACACGCGGTACGCGCGCGAGGTGAACGCCCGGACGGCCTCCTCCGTGAACCAGTCGGCCCGCGGGCCGAGCGTCACCCGCAGCACGAGTTCCGCCGGCGGGGACGGCTGCGGTACGACATCCACGCGCGCGTGCGGTCCCACGGGTGTGCCCAGCGGCAGCACCGTGCCGTCCGCCAGCGGGGCGGGACCGAGCCCGGAGAGCAGGTCCGTGGACCGGCTGCCGAGCACCGGTTCCACCGCGATCCCGCCGGAGACGGCCACGTAGCCCCGTACGCCGGAACGGGCCGTTCCCACCTCCAGCAGTTCCCCGGCCGCAACGACGACCGGCGCACCCCAGGCCGCCGGACGCCCGCCCACCGTGACGGGGCACGGCGCGCCGCCGACCGCCACCACGACCGCCGAACGCGGCCGCACGGCACAGCCGTTCAGCGTCGTCTCCAGAACGGCCGCGTCCGGTGCGTTGCCGACCAGCCGGTTCACGAGTGCCGCGGCGGGCGCGTCCAGCGCCCCGGAGCGGGGCACCCCCAGATGCGCGTGTCCTGGCCGCCCCCGGTCCTGCACGGTGGTCAGCGCACCGGCCCGTACGACGACGAGCGCGCGGTCGGTCATACGTCCCCCACCGGCACGAACCGCACGCGCGTCCCCGGCGCCAGCAGCGCGGCCGGCACGCGCGCGTGGTCCCACAGCACCGCCTCCGTCGTCCCGATCAACTGCCAGCCGCCCGGCGAGGAGCGCGGGTAGACACCGGTGTACGGCCCGGCCAGCGCCACGGCGCCCGCGGGCACCGAGGTGCGCGGGGTGGCCCGGCGCGGCACGTCGTACCGGGCGGGCAGTCCGGTGAGGTAGCCGAAGCCGGGCGCGAAGCCGCAGAACGCGACCGTGAACTCGGTGCCCGCGTGGATGCGGGCCACCTCCCGCTCGGGAACCCGCCAGTGGGTGGCGACCACGGCGAGGTCCGGACCGTCGTAGCGCACGGGCAGCTCGACCGCCGCACGCGCGCGCGGGGGAGCGGGCGGGACCACGGCGGTGGCCAGTTCGGCGGCCAGGCGGGCCGGGTCGCCGAGACCGTCGAGCAGGACGGTGCGGGCGGCGGGCACGATCTCGCGGACCGTGAGCGAGCCCTCCGCCCGGCGGCGCAGCAACTCGGCGTGCAGGGCCTGGGCCTGCGCTCCGGACCCGACCTCGACGAGGAGGGCGTCGTCGCCGACCGGGTGGACCGTCAGGGACACGGCCGAGGGACGGTCCGTGCTCGCGCCCGAGCTGGCGCCCGTGCCCGAGCTGGCGCCCATGCTCGTGTTCGCGCCCGAGCTGGCGCCCATGCCCGTGCTCGCGCCCGCGCCCGTGCTCGTGTTCGCGCTCATGCGAAGGCCGCCACGGTCACGCCCTCCGTCGTGAGCCGCGCGCGCACCCTGCGCGCCAGCTCCACAGCGCCCGGAGTGTCGCCGTGCAGGCAGAGCGAGCGGGCGCACACCGCGATGCGCGCGCCGGAGTGCGCGGTGACCGTGCCGGAGCGCGCCAGCTCCACCGAGCGTTCGACGACCGCGTCCGGGTCGCTCACCACCGCGCCCTCGCGCCCACGCGGGACGAGCGTCCCTTCATCGGTGTAGGCACGGTCCGCGAACGCCTCCGTGACCGTCGGCAGCCCCGCCTTTTCCGCCAGCGCCAGCAGCCGGGAACCGGGCAGCCCCAGCATGGGCAGCGAGGCGTCCGCGAGGAGCACGCCGTCGACCACCGCGGCGGCCTGTTCCCCGTCGTGCACGACCCGGTTGTAGAGCGCGCCGTGCGGCTTCACGTACGCCACGCGCGCGCCGGCGGCCCGCGCGAAGACCTCCAGGGCGCCGATCTGGTAGGCCACCTCGGCCGCCAGCTCGGCGGGCGGCACGTCCATCGCGCGCCGCCCGAACCCCGCCAGGTCCCGGTAGGAGACCTGGGCGCCGATCCTCACCCCGCGCCCGGCCGCCAGCTCGCACACCCGGCGCATGGTGGCCGCGTCCCCCGCGTGGAAGCCGCAGGCCACATTGGCGCTGGTCACGACGGACAGCAACTGCTCGTCGTCGGTGAGCCGCCAGCGGCCGAAGCCCTCGCCGAGGTCCGCGTTCAGGTCGATCGGGGTCATAGGTGCGTCGTCTCTCCTGTCAGGCCACGCGGTACTGCTCGTCGCGGGCGTCGCTGATGAACATCTGGCCCGGTGCGTGGGTGATGGCGAACGGCGGCCGGGACGCCGTCACCGCCGCCTGCGGGGTCACCCCGCAGGCCCAGAACACCGGGATGTCGTCAGGCTCGGCGTCCACCGGGTCGCCGAAGTCGGGCCGGCCGAGGTCGGCGATGCCCAGCGCGGCGGGATCGCCGCAGTGCACGGGCCCGCCGTGCACCGCCGGGAGCAGACTGCTCTCCCGGATCGCGGCGGACAGATGTTGCGGCGGCACCGGGCGCATGGACACCACCATCGGCCCGCGCAGCCGTCCCGCCGGACGGCACGGCCGGCTGGTCACGTACATGGGCACGTTCCGGCCCTGCGCGACGTGGCGGATCGGCACCCCGGCCCCGGCCAGCGCCCACTCGAACGTGAAGCTGCACCCGAGCAGGAACGACACCAGGTCGTCCCGCCAGTACGCCCGTACGTCCGTGGGTTCGTCCACCAGCTCCCCGTCCCGCCACACCCGGTAGCGCGGCAGGTCGGTACGCAGGTCCGCGCCCTGGGCGAGTTCGGTGCCGGTCGCACCGGCGTCGGTGACGTCGAGCACCGGACAGGGCTTCGGGTTGCGCTGGCAGAACAGCAGCATGTCGTACGCCCAGTCGGCGGGCACCGAGATCAGGTTGGCCTGCGTGTGCCCGGCCGCGACGCCGGCCGTGGGGCCCGTGAGGCCATCCCGGAAACGCGCCCGGGCGCTTCTCGGGCTCCACGCGTGCGCGTGCTCGTCGACGAGAGCGACGGGCAGGTCCGCCGCGGTACGGGCGGCAAGGAGCTCTTCCGTGCGGTTCACGCCAGTTCCTTCCCGCGTGTCTCCGGCAGTCCGAACAGGGCCACGGCGGCCAGTGCGTAGCCGGCCGCGCCGAAGACCAGCGCACCGCCCACGCCCCAGCTGTCGGCCAGGAAGCCCACCAGGGTCGGGAAGACCGCGCCCACCGCGCGGCCGGCGTTGTACGTGAAGCCCTGCCCGGTGCCGCGCACCGCCGTCGGGTACAGCTCGCTCAGGTACGACCCGAAGCCGCTGAAAATCGCCGACATGCAGAAGCCGAGCGGGAAACCGAGCACCAGGAGCAGCGTGTTGGCACCGCCCGGGATGTTCGCGTACGCCAGCACGCAGACCGCCGACGCCACCGCGAACAGCCAGATGTTGCGGCGCCGGCCCAGCCTGTCGGTGAGGTACCCGCCGGTCAGATAGCCGAGGAAGGCTCCCGAGATCAGGAAGGTCAGATAGCCGCCGGTGCCGACGACCGACAGTCCGCGCTCGGTCTTGAGGTAGGTCGGCACCCAGGTGGCCAGCGTGTAGTAGCCGCCCTGCACACCGGTGGACAGCAGGCCCGCGAAGACCGTGGTGCGCAGCAGTCCGGGCGCGTCGGCCGTGCCCGGCCGGAAGATGGCGACGAACGAGCCGCGCCGGGGGCTCTGTTCGCGTACCGCGACCGCCTGCGGGGCGTCGTGCACCCGGCGGCGCAGCCACAGCACGAGGAGCGCGGGCAGCGCGCCGGTCCAGAACATCACCCGCCAGGCCAGGTCGTCGCCGACGAACGAGAAGACCAGCGTGTACACGATCGCGGCGAGCGCCCAGCCGACGGCCCAGGAACTCTGGACGGCACCGAGCGTACGGCCGCGGTGGCGGGCGCTCGCGTACTCGGCGACCAGGATCGCGCCGACCGCCCACTCGCCGCCGAAGCCGAGGCCCTGGAGCGCGCGGAACACCAGCAGGGTCTCGTAGTTGGGCGCGAAGCCGCAGGCGACCGTGAAGACCGCGTAGGTGATCACCGTGATCATCAGCGCGCGGACCCGGCCCACCCGGTCCGCGAACACGCCGGCCGCGGCGCCACCGACCGCGGAGACCACCAGGGTGACGGTGGTGAACAGGCCGGTCTGGCCGCTGTCCAGGCCGAAGTACGCCGCGAGCGCGACCATGCTCAGCGGCAGGGTGAAGTAGTCGTACGAATCCAGGGCATATCCGCCGAAAGCTCCGGCGAACGCACGTCGGCCGCGTGGACCGAGGGGGCGCAGCCAGCCGAACAGGCCGTCCTCGGCGCTGCGTTCACCCTCGCCCGGGTGCGCATCGGAGGACAGGGCCTGCGGTGGAGGAGTCGTGCTCATGGGCACCTCGCAGATGAGGGACGGAGGGTGCGGGGACTGAGCAGTGCGGGGCCGTACCGGCGGCCGTCACGACGGCCGCACCAAGGTGAGCGTGAGGAGCACCGTAGAGGATCGTTCAACGATCCTTCAATACCCGCGTTGTTTCGTTCCTGTGTCTGCGGTTGAATTCCGGGCATGGCAGAGCAGCTGACGGGACTGGCCGACGACCGCGCCCTCCTCGGGCGGACCAGCACCGCGGAACGGGTCTCCGACATCCTCAGGAGCCGTATCGCCGACGGCTACTTCCCGCCAGGCACCCGCCTGTCGGAGGACGGCATCGGCGGCGCGCTCGGAGTCTCCCGCAACACCCTGCGCGAGGCGTTCCGGCTGCTCACCCACGAACGCCTGCTGGTCCACGAACTCAACCGGGGCGTCTTCGTCCGGGTCCTGACGGTGGAGGACGTCGAGGACATCTACCGCACGCGCGCCCTCGTCGAGTGCGCCGTCGTACGCGGCCTCGGCGACCCGCCGTACGCCCTGGAGAGCCTGTCGGCGGCGGTCGCCGAGGGGCAGTCGGCGGCCACCGAGGATGACTGGAAAGCGGTGGGTACGGCCAATATCCACTTCCACCGGGAACTGGTCGCCCTGGCCGGCAGCGAACGCACCGATGAACTGATGCGCAGCGTCTTCGCGGAACTCCGCCTCGCCTTCCACGTGGTCGACGACCCCCACGCCCTGCACGAGCCGTACCTGACCCGCAACCGGGAGATCCTGGAGTCGCTCCAGCGCGGCGACAGGCGCGCCGCGGAACGCCTGCTGGAGACCTACCTCACGGACTCCCTGGAACGAGTGGTGGAGGTCTACCGCCGCCGCGTGGACAGCGCCCCGTAAGGTTCTGGGCCCCGTAAGGTTCTGCGGCCCGTAAGGGGCTCGGGGAACCGCGTGACCAGCACCCACCGGCCCGCACCCTGACCACCACCCCGCAGTACCCGGCCCCACCGGCGGAGCCACCTGCGTCGTTTGGGCCGATGTCAGACCCAGGACCTAGTCTGTGCACCGTGACTTCGCCTGCATCGACGGACAGCGTGCCGCCCCAGCTCAGTGCGGGGCCGCGCCCCGCACCGGGCCCGGCCGCCGACGAGGGGCTGGCGCGGCGGCTGCGCGCGCTCGCCTGCACGGCGCCGCTGCACGACCTCGACGCACGCAAGGCGAACCTGGCCGGCGAGTACTCGGTGTACGGGATGGCGGAGGTGGCCCTCTCCGCCATCGACCTGGTCACCCTGAACATGGACTTCGACACCGGCGCCGACCACGAGCAGATCGTCGCCCGGCTGATCCCGCGCATCTCCGCCCAGACCCCGCACCGCCCCGTCGCCGAGCACGAGCGCGTGGCCCGCTGGGTCCTGGAGAACCTGATCAACGTCGGCAGCGTCGACCGCGGCTTCCGCGCGGTGTACGGCACCTTCGCGCCGGACGGGTCGTACGTCCGCCGGGACTACGACTTCAAGCTCATCGAGGAGGTGCCGGGACCGGAGGGCACGGTGTACCTCCGCACCACCGACGAGGCGGTCAACGTCCTCGTCGGCGCCCTCGACACGGACGTGACCAGCGCCCAGATCGCCGCCGAGGTCAAGCTGGAGGTGCTGGTCAACCGCGGCCGGCTCGCCGACGCCCAGCTCGCGGCGGAGCAGGCCCGCTACCGGACCGTCCAGTACTCGGAGAGCCTGCGCCGGGCCCTGGAGGCCACCCGGCGCAACGTCCGCGCGGTGGACTGGCTCAACGCCGTCCCCGACATGATCGCCGAGGCCCTGGACCACGTCGCCGACCGCTACCGGCACGAGAACGCGATCCTCACCAACATCCGCAAGGCCCGCGACGAGACCGAGGAGCCCGAGAACAAGCGGCGCGCCGCCGAGCTCGTCGACATCGTCAAGGACTGCATCCGGCGGCACACCCAGTTGCAGTCGCGACTGCTGGAGGCGGGGCCGCTGTTCCGCGCGGAGCAGGACCGGCAGGCGTTCGCGACGCCCATGACGACGTCGGGGACGGACCTGTACGGCCATCTCCTCGCGCCGTTGCTGCCGCTGCCGCTGGAGCAGGCGAGCCGGGTCACGGGGGCGTTCTTCGCGCGCGGGACCGGGCTGCGCACACCGGTGTCGGTGCGGGTCGGCGACCTCGTCGACATACTGCTCACGCCGCCGGTGGAGCGGGAGCACCTGGGCGCGGAGATGCCGGAGCCGGACCTCATCGCCACGCCGGACGACAGCCGGTTCAGCGAGGAGCAGCTGACGCAGGCGATGCGGCTGCTGGACCTCCCGGCCGACGCGCCCCGGCGGCTTTCGGGGCTGCTGGCGGAGGCGCGGCGCGTGGGGGGCGAGGATCTGGCCTACCTCGTCGCGTTGCTGGCGGTGCACGCGGCCAGCCCGGCCGTCGGTTCCGCCTATCGGCAGGGCGAGGAGAAGCTGTTGTTCGCGGTGGACGACGGTACGGAGCTGGACGACGCCGGTTTCGGTGGTGCCGATCTGATCGTCGGGACGGCTCTGCTGGACGCGGCGGGGATGGCTGCGGATCGGACCGAGGCGGCGTGATGTCGTGTGCCGGGTGCGGGCCGGTGGGGGCTGGTCGCGCGATTCCCCGCGCCCCTGGCGGGGCGCCTGCGCCGCCGCCCGTTGTCAAGATGAGGGAGTTGTCGTTGTGAGCGAGTACGTCGAGGCTGAGGCGGCTGTCGCGCCGGCGAGTGCTGCCGTCACGCCCGCCGACGCCGCCGACGCGGCTCGGCTCGTCGCCTTCGGGCTGCAGCCCAAGCTGCAGCCCGCGCGGGACCAGGAGTACACGGAGCTGCTGCGGCGCTACCGGGAGGACCCCCCGTTCGCGCGGCTCGCCGATGCCGTCGCCGCCGGGCTGGGGCTGGTGGTGCTCGAGGTGTCACCCCGGGCGGGCATGGCCGTGACGGCCGCCGAGGACTCGGTGTTCGCCGTTCGCATGGGCGACTACGCGCGTCGTACGTCGGCGGACGGCAGCGACCGCTTCCTGCACGGCCTCGCCCATCTCGCCGTCGCCGCGCTGGCCTTCCCCCGCCCCGAGGACCTGGCCGACGACGGCTACATCGGGCGGATCACCGTCAACGGCGTCGACGCCTTCGTCCGGCAGGCCTGCAGGCGGCTGGAGGAGCGGGCGGAGGAGGCGGGGGAGAACACCGACCCGGCCACCGACGCGCCCGGCCTGGAGGCCGCCTGGCGGATCTGGGCCAGACGCAGCGCGACCGGTGCCACCAAGGACGCGCGCCGGCTGGCCGGTTCCACCACCGGCATCATCGGCAAGGCGGTCGTCTTCCTCACCGACTCCGGGTTCCTCCAGCGCACCGGCGACGACCAGGGCGGCACGTACCGCACCACGGCCCGCTACCAGCTCCAGGTGCGGGACATGGCCGGCAGCGCCGCCATGGCCGAGCTGCTGGAACTCGGCGTCGTCCCGGTCACGGACGGCACGGCCAGCCTGCTGCCCGCCGACGCCACCGAGGACCTGGACCTGGTCGCCGACGCGGGCCTGCCGTTCCACTCCTGAGCCCTTCCCGAAGCCCCCTCCGAGCCGTCACCACCGTCTTCCCACGTCTTACGAGAGTCCGCCATGTACGAGCTGTCCCGGGTCCGCCTCTACTCCATCGGGCCGGCCGGTGCGCGCTACGCCGACACCGTGCTGGACCTGCGGGGTGTCGGCGAGCCCGTGCCCGACCCCGCGCCGACCCAGGCGGAGTTCTTCGAGGAGGAGCCGGTCGGCCCGCCGCGCCGGCCCGCCCCCGCGGGCGTGCTCTTCCTGGAGAACGGCGGCGGCAAGTCGGTGCTGCTCAAGCTGATCTTCTCGGTGATGCTGCCGGGTCACCGCAACACCCTCGGTGGCGCGAGCTCGGGCGTGCTGCGCAAGTTCCTGCTCGCCGACGACTGCGGGCACGTCGCCCTGGAGTGGCAGCACACCCTCACCGGCGAGTGCGTGGTCGTCGGCAAGGCGAGCGAATGGCGCGGACGGCAGGTCTCGAACGACCCGCGGAAGTTCGCCGAGGCCTGGTACTCGTTCCGGCCCGGCCCGGGGCTCTCGCTGGACAACCTGCCGGTCGCCGAGTCCACCGCGGTACGACAGCCCGTCGAGGGCACCTCCGGGGCCCAGGGGCGGCGGCGCACCATGAAGGGCTTCCGGGACGCCATCACCGAGGCCGGCAAGGCGTACCCGCACCTGGACGTGCACTGGGAGGAGATCCACGACCGCTGGATCGAGCACCTCGGCGACCTGGGTCTCGACCCCGAACTCTTCCGCTACCAGCGCGAGATGAACGCCGACGAGGGCGAGGCCGCGGGCCTGTTCGCGGTGAAGAAGGACTCCGACTTCACCGACCTGCTGCTGCGGGCCGTGACCGACACCCGGGACACCGACGGACTCGCCGACCTGGTCGGCGGCTTCGGCAACAAACTCGGGCGGCGCGCCGAGCTGATCGCCGAACGGGACTTCACCGCCGGGTCGGTGGACCTGCTGGGGCGGATCGTGGAGGCCGCGGAGGCACGGTCACGCGCGCGTGACATCCACGCGGGCGCCGAACGCCGTACCCGTACGCTGGCGCGCCGGTTGTCCGCGCGGGGCGCGCAGGAGCGGATGCGCGCCGCCGACCTCGCCCAGCGGGTCACGGCCGCCGCCCACGCCGTCACGCACTCCGACGGCGCCCGCGAGCGCAGCGCGCTGATCGCCGCCGAACTCGCCTACCGGCACGCCTCCCTGGCGCTCGCCGCCGGTGAGAAGTCCGCCGCCGGGCAGAAGCGCGAACTGGCCGACGCGCGCACCCTGCACTCGGCCTGGCAGGCCGCCGAAGCCGTGCTCCGCCACCGCGCGGCCGCCGACCGCGTCGCGCGCGTGGCCGCCGCCATCCAGGAGGCCGAGCGGGACGCGGCCCCCGCCCTCGCCGCCCGCGCCAAGGCCGCCGTCGCACTCGTCCGGGCCCTGCACGCGGCCGCCGGGAGCGCGGAGACCCTCGCCAACGAGGAGGAGGAGCGCTCGGCCGCACTCCAGGAGGTCAGCGACAGCGCGTACCGGGACTCGACCTCCGCGGCCACCGAGGCACAGCGCGCCCGCAGCGAGGCCGGGCACCTCAGGCAGCGGCTCGGCGAGGTCGAGCAGGAGACCGCCGAGGCGGTCCGCGCGGGCTGGCTCGACGACAGTGCCCCGGACGCCGACCCGGCCAGGGCCGCCCTCGCGGCGAGCGACGCCGAGAAGACGGCCGTGGCCGCCTGGGACACCGCCCGTGAGGCCTCCCACCGAGCGGGCGAGCACGCGCGCGAGGCGGCCGCCGCCGAGTCCCGCGCCGAACTCACCGCCGCCCGGGCCGCGGACGCGGCGACCGCGGCCGAGCGGACGTACGACGCCGAGAGACGCCTGGCCGAGGGCCTCGCGGCGGAGGAGCGGCTCACCGAGCTGCTGGGTCTCACCGGCTCCCGCACCGCCATTCCGCGGCCCCGCCACGAGGGCGGCGACGACATCCCCACGGCCCTCGCGCCCGAGGAACTCGACCGGTTCGCGGACGAGTTGCGGGAGCTGCTCGACGACGCCGTCGGGTCCGCCGAGCGGCAGCTGTTCGACCTGCGGACCGCCGCCGCCGACGACTCCCGGATCCTCGGCGCCCTCGGCGACGGCGGGCTGCTGCCGCCGGGCCCCGACGTGCTGGCCACCGTCGAGTTCCTCGGCGAGCACGGCATCCCGGCCCTGCCCGGCTGGCGCTACCTCGCCCAGGCCGTCGACCCCGCCGACCACGCGCGCGTGCTGGCCGCCCGCCCCGAACTCGTCGACGGCGTCGTCATCACCGACCCCGGCACACACGCCCGCGCCCGCGAGGCGCTCACCGAGGCGGCCCTGCTGCCCCGCTCCGCCGTTGCCGTCGGCACCGCCGCCGCCCTGCTCGCCCCGGCCCCGGCCGCCGACGCCACCCCAGGTGACGTGTTCCTCGTGCCGCCGAACCCGGCCATGCACGACGAGCACGCCGCCGACGAGGAGCGGCAGGCGCTGCGCGCGCGGGCCACCGAGCGGGACGAGGAGATCCGTGCCCTCGCCGCCCGGCTCGGCAAGGATCGCGAGCTGGCCGCGCGGCTCGCCTCCTGGCGCACCGGCTGCCCGGCCGGGCGGCTCGGGGAGCTGGCACAGGAGGCCCGGGACGCACGGGTGTTCGCGGCGGAGGCCGAGGCCGAGCTGGCCGAGGCCCGGACCGCGCGGGCGGAGGCCGAGGAGGCCGCCGCCGAGGCCGCGCAGCTGCGCGACGAACGGCAGGAGGCCGCGCAGCGGGCCCGGCGCGCGGCCGACGCGCTCGCCGGCCTCGCGTTCCGGCTTCGTGAGCGGGCCGGCTGGCAGGTCAGGCTGCGTGAACTCGCCGACGAGGCCACCGAGTCGGAGGCCCGCGCCCAGTCCTGCCTGGAGCGCGCCCGCGTCGCCGACGAGGACCGGCGGGCCGCCCAGCGCGCCGCCGACGACGCCCGCCGCACCGCCCGTACGCTGCGCGCCGAGCGCTCCGAGATCGCCGGCGCCCCCGACGACATGCCCGAGGCCGACGAGGACGCCCCCAGCTCGTCGCCCCCGTTGGCCGCTCTGCGCGAGGCCTACCGGGCCGCCTCGCAGGTCTACGAGAAGGTCGGCGTCGGCGCCGACCTGCGTGCCGAGCAGGCCCGCGCGGAGAGCGACGAGAGCGCCGCCCTGGCGGAACTGGAACGGCTGACCAACAAGGTCCGCACCCGCGCCGAACAGCTGCTGCAGTCGCCCGACGGCTCCGACGGGCCCTCCCGGCAGGCCGCCGCCGCCCGCGCGGAGGAACTGGTGCAGCTCCTGGAGACCCGCATGTCCACCGCGAGCGAGCAGCTCGGGCGGCTCCGCGGCGAGGCCGAGCGGCACGCCCCCGAGGACGGCGAGGCGCACACCGAACTGCCCGACGAGCTCCAGCCCCGCGACGCCGAGCACGCCCAGGCACTGCTGCGCACGGCGACGGCCGAACTGGCCGCCCGCACCGAGGCGCTGGCCCAGGCCCGGGAGGCGCACACCGAGCTGCTGGACACGCACCGCGCGGCCGAGGACGCGGCGGGCGGCTTCGAGGAGATCGCCGCCATGCTCCGCGACCTGCTGCGCGAGCACACCGCCGACGAGGAGCAGGAGGAGCCCGAGCCGTACCCCGGCAGCCTGGAGGAGGCCCGGCAGTCCGCCGCCGAGGCCCGCAGGTCGCTGCGCGGCTGTGCCGGCGACCTGTCCGCCGCCGAGTCCGCCGTCCGCGAGGCGAGCGACGTCCTTGTACGGCACGCCAACGCCACCCGGTTCGAGGCGGTGCGGACCCCCGCACGCCAGCAGATCCGGGAGCTGCCCGCCTCCGCGCTGCCCGAGCACGCCCGGAAGTGGGCGGACGCCTTCGCACCGCGGCTGCGGGTGCTGACCGACGAACTGGCCCAGCTGGAGCGGAACCGGGACTCGATCGTGGACCGGCTGCGAGGGCTCGTCGAGTCCGCGCTGGCGACCCTGCGGTCCGCCCAGCGGCTCTCCCGGCTGCCCGAGGGGCTCGGCGAGTGGTCCGGGCAGGAGTTCCTCCGTATCCGCTTCGAGGAGCCCGACCAGGCCACGCTCACCGAGCGGCTCGGCGAGGTCATCGACGAGGCCACCCGGGCCGCCGTGAAGAAGAACTCCGATCTGCGACGGGACGGAATGTCCCTCCTGCTCAGGGGAGTCGCGGCCGCCCTGCAGCCGAGGGGCGTCGCCGTCGAGATCCTCAAGCCGGACGCGGTACTGCGCGCGGAGCGGGTGCCGGTGGGGCAGATGGGGGACGTGTTCTCCGGCGGTCAGCTGCTGACCGCGGCCATCGCCCTGTACTGCACGATGGCCGCACTGCGCTCCAACGACCGGGGCCGGGACAAGCACCGGCACGCGGGGACGCTGTTCCTCGACAATCCCATCGGGCGCGCCAACGCGACGTACCTGCTGGAGCTCCAGCGGGCCGTCTCGGACGCGCTGGGTGTGCAACTGCTGTACACGACCGGGCTGTTCGACACCACGGCGCTGGCCGAGTTCCCCCTGGTCATCCGGTTGCGGAACGACGCCGACCTACGGGCCGGCCTCAAGTACATCAGCGTGGAGGAGCACCTCCGGCCCGGGCTGCCACAGCAGCCGCAGGTGGGGGAGGCCGTGCACAGCGAGATCACCGCCACCCGGATGTTCCGGAAGCCGTCGGCCTGACGGACGGTCCCCCGTCAGGGGTGCGTCAGCTGCCCCGCCTGGCCGCCCCGCCGCCGTATCCGCTCCTGTTCGCGCCCGGCGGCCCGCTCCTGTCGCCGGGCCGCGCGCCGCTCGCGGCGGAGCGCACGGGCCGTGCTGCTCGGCTGCGAGACCACGCCGTAGCGCTGGTTCCACACCTGACGGGTCACCAGGACGTCGACCGCGCTCCAGGTTGCCACCACCGTGCTCACCACGCTGCTGATCACCATCGGGAACGCCAGCCAGGACTCCGCCATCGTGCAGAAGAACGCCACCATGGCCAGGAACAGCGTGACAGCGATGATGATCACCGACCGCACCGCCGCCGTCCGCACCGGGTCCGGCATCCGGTACCGCTTGGCAGGCTCCTCGACCCACAACGTCCGGTACTGCGCCTGCTGTTGCCGCACCGTCGAGTGCGTGCCCGCGCCGTCCTCGGGCGCCAGGCGCCGCTCAGCCGTCCCCATCAAGGTGTCACTCCCCACCGCCGACAAGCCCTCGCACCGGTGTCCGACGACCCCGGCTCCCCATTGGCTGCCCGGCTTGCGCTGTTTTACGCCGCCCGGGTCAGAGAGGCGGCTCCTGTGGCCGAATCCGCACTCATCACCCGTCTACAAGGACGAACGAACTCGCCCGATGATTCCCGACCAGGGAAAAATTCCGGCCAACTGATCCTTCGTGCCGTTCCCGCCCCACTCGCGTGAAGTCGACGCGATCGCGGTGGCAATCTCCCGCAATGCCCGGACAACTCGTCCTTCCTGTCCGTCATGTCCCACCACTCAGGCGGAAGTTCACCGCCCGGACGGTTCTTCGAGTTATCCCTGTGACGGTAGTAGGCTCGCGCCGTTTGTTGACGTACACGTGTACCCCCGGCCGGCGGGGGTCGAGCTGGGGGAGGCCATGCGCTTTCGCGGGAAGTCGATCCGCCGGAAGATCGTGGCGCTGCTTCTCGTGCCGCTGGTGTCCCTGACCGCCGTCTGGGGATTCGCGGCCGTGCTCACGGGACGCGAGGTCACCCACCTGTTCCACGTGTCGGCGGTCGTCGAGGACGTCGGCTACCCCACCGAGGACGCGGTCCGCGCTCTCCAGCAGGAACGCCGGCAGACCCTGGTCTATCTCGCCGACCCGCGCGCCTCCGACGCGCTCAGCGCCCTGAACCGCACCCGCGCCGCCACCGACGAGACCGTGGCCGAGCTCCGCAGGCACGCCGGGGAACAGCGCGTACGCGACGGCCTGGACGCCGCCGACGACGACCGCCTCACCGCGGAACTCGACGGTCTCGACGGCATCGCCCCGCTGCGCCGCAGCGTCGAGCAGGGCACCGTGGACCGCGCCCAGGCCTTCGGCCTCTACAACGCGGTCGTCGACCCCTGCTACGCGCTGCTCGGCTCCCTCGACGGCATCGACGACGTCGAGATGGACGAGCAGGCCCGCGCCCTCGTCAACATCACCCGCGCCCGCGAGCTCGTCTCCCGCGAGGACGCCCTGCTCGGCTCCGCCCTGGTGGTCGGGAAGGTCTCCCGGGAGGAGACCCGCCAGATCTCCGACCTCATCGCCCAGCGCACCCTCCTCTACGACATCAGCCTCCCGCTGCTGCCGGCCGGCGAACGCGACCGCTTCGACCGCTTCTGGAGGAGCGCCACCACCGCCCCCCTGCTGGCCGCCGAGAAGTCCGTCCTCGCCGCCGGGTCCGGCCTGCCGAACGACGTCGGCGCCAAGAGCTGGGACGCCAGCGCGGGCACCGTGCTCGGCGAACTGCGCACCCTCGACGACCAGGTCGCCGACCGCTTCCAGGACCGCGCCCGGCCCGTCTCCGTCACCGTGATCGTCCAGGCGGCCGTCGTCGGCGTCCTCGGTGTGGTCGCCGTGCTGTTCTCGCTGGTCGTCTCGGTCCGGGTCGGCCGCAGCCTCATCCGCGACCTGCGGCTGCTCGGCCAGGAGGCGCACGAGGCGTCCGGGGTCCGGCTGCCGAGCGTGATGCGCAGGCTCTCCGCGGGCGAACAGGTCGACGTGGAGACCGAGGTCCCGCGCCTGGAGTACGACAAGAACGAGATCGGCGAGGTCGGCCAGGCCCTCAACACCCTGCAGCGCGCCGCCGTGGAGGCCGCCGTCAAACAGGCCGAACTGCGCGCCGGCGTCTCCGAGGTCTTCGTCAACCTCGCCCGCCGCAGCCAGGTCCTGCTGCACAAGCAGCTCACCCTGCTCGACGCCATGGAACGCAGGACCGAGGACACCGACGAACTCGCCGACCTCTTCCGCCTCGACCACCTCACCACCCGTATGCGCCGGCACGCCGAGGGACTGGTCATCCTCTCCGGCGCCGCGCCCTCGCGGCAGTGGCGCCGGCCCGTCCAGCTGATGGACGTGGTGCGCGCCGCCGTGGCCGAGGTCGAGGACTACGAGCGCATCGAGGTCCGCCGACTGCCCCGCGTCGCCGTCACCGGCCCCGCCGTCGCCGACCTCACCCACCTCGTGGCCGAACTCCTGGAGAACGCCACGGTGTTCTCACCGCCGCACACCGCCGTGCAGGTCCTCGGCGAGCGCGTCGCCAACGGCTTCACCCTGGAGATCCACGACCGGGGTCTCGGCATGGCGGCCGAGGCGCTCTTGGACGCCAACCTGCGGCTCGCCGAGACACCCGAGTTCGAGCTCTCCGACACCGACCGGCTCGGCCTCTTCGTGGTCAGCCGCCTCGCCCAGCGCCAGAACGTCCGCGTCTCGCTCCAGCCGTCCCCCTACGGCGGCACCACCGCCGTCGTCTTCATCCCCGACGTGCTGCTCACCGACGACGTCCCCGACACCAACGGGGTCGGCTTCCGGCTCGACCGCGGCCTCCCGGCCAGAAAGGCCGAACCCGAAGAGGGCCGTGCCGCCTCCCTGGCCCAGCTTCCCGGGCAACGGCCCGGCCTGCCGGCCGCACTGCTGGACGGCCCGGTCGAGCTGGAGGCGCCCGTCGACCTCGACGCGCTGGACGGCTTCCCGGGCGCTCTCACCGACGACGACAGCGAGCGCGGCGGCCTGTTCCGCCCCCGCCGCTCCCTCGCCGACGCCGCGGACGACCCCACGCCCGCCGTGACCGATCTCCACCACCCGGCCCGCGAGACCGCCGACCGCTTCGGCGACGAGCACCCCGACGGCCCTGTGCCACTGCCGGTACGGCGGACGCCCAAGCTGGTCAGCTCGCACGGCAAGCCGGTCACCGGGCCGCGCCCCCGCCGGGTCGGCCCGGACGAGCGCGCCCCGGCCGACCAGGGCCGCCCCGAACCCGGCGGTCCAGCCCCGCTGCCCTCCCGCCGCCGCACCGACGCGTCCCCGCAGCGCACCGTCACCCCGCCCGACCGCGGCGAGGAGCGCACGGCGTCCAGGGCCGGCGGCCCGGACCTACCCGCCGGGCCCCCCACCCTGCCCCGGCTCACCCGCCGCTCCGCGGACGCCCCCGGCAGCGGCACCGACGACTCCGTCCCGCCCCCCGGCAGCACATCACCGGAGGCCGCGTCCGGCACCCGGTCGCTGCCCAGGCGGGTACGGCAGGCCAACCTGGCCCCACAGCTGCGACAGGGACCCGCAGAATCCACCGCGCGTGACCCGGAACCCGTCGAGCGCGACGCCGACGAGGTCCGCAGCCGCATGGGCTCGCTCCAGCGCGGCTGGCAGCGCGGCCGTGCGGAGAACGCCGAGGGCGACGGCTCCCGGGACAGCACAGCACAAGGAACGACTAAGGGGGACGGTCGATGACCGATCCGAAGGCGACCGGCCACACGGCGACGAACAAGGGCGAGCTGAACTGGCTGCTGGACGACCTCGTGGACCGGGTCGCCAGCATCCGCAAGGCCGTCGTCCTCTCCGGCGACGGCCTGCCCACCGGCGTCTCCAAGGACCTCACCAGAGAGGACAGCGAGCACCTGGCCGCCGTGTCCTCCGGCTTCCACAGCCTCGCCAAGGGCGTGGGCCGCCACTTCGAGGCCGGCAGCGTCCGGCAGACCGTCGTCGAGCTCGACGACGCCTTCCTGTTCGTCACGGCCGCCGGCGACGGCAGCTGCCTCGCCGTCCTCTCCGACGCCGACTCCGACGTCGGCCAGGTCGCGTACGAGATGACGCTCCTGGTCAAGAGGGTCGGCGTACATCTGGGGTCCGCTCCGCGCACCGATCTGCCCCAGGGCGGGTAGTGGGATGACATGAGCGGAGACGGTCAGGGAAGAAGTCACTGGTTCGACGACGAGGCCGGACCGGTCGTCCGTCCGTACGCCATGACACGGGGCCGCACCACCAGTGCGGTCCAGCACCGGCTCGACCTGATCGCGGTGGTCGTCACGGAGCCGCACGTGGACGACGCGGACGACGACCGGACGCTGTCCCCGGAGCACGTGGACATCGTCGAGCTCTGCCGTGACACACCGCAGTCGGTCGCCGAGCTGGCCTCGGAACTCGACCTCCCCGTCGGAGTGGTCCGGGTCCTCGTCGGCGACCTCGTCGACGGGGAACTCGTCCACGTCAACCGGCCGGTACCCCCGGCCGAGCTGGTCGACGAGAGTATTCTGCGCGACGTGATCAACGGCCTCCGGGCGCTGTGACCGGCGCGGAAGCGGAGTAGTGACGTGACAGGCTGGCAGTTCTGGGTCGACCGCGGCGGGACGTTCACCGACGTCGTCGCACGGCGCCCGGACGGCCGGCTGCTCACCCACAAACTGCTCTCCGACAACCCCGCGCGCTACACCGACGCCGCCGTGGCCGCCGTGCGCGAGCTGCTGGAAGGCTCCGGTGCCCCCGTCGACGCCGTCCGGATGGGCACCACCGTCGCCACCAACGCCCTTCTCGAACGCAAGGGCGAGCGCACCCTCCTCGTCGTCACCCGCGGCTTCCGCGACGCCCTGCGCATCGCCTACCAGAACCGCCCCCGCATCTTCGCCCGCCGCATCGACCTGCCCGGCCTGCTGTACGAACGGGTCGTCGAGGCCGACGAGCGGGTCGCCGCCGACGGCACCGTGCTGCGCGCACCCGACCTGGACGCCCTGGCGGGCCCGCTCCAGGACGCGTACGACGACGGGATCCGGGCCGTCGCCGTCGTCTGCATGCACAGCCACCTGTACCCCGCCCACGAGCAGGCGATCGGCGAGCTGGCCGCCCGCACCGGCTTCCCGCAGATCTCGCTGTCCAGCGAGGTCAGCCCGCTGATGAAGCTCGTCCCGCGCGGCGACACCGCCGTCGTCGACGCCTACCTGTCGCCCGTGCTGCGCCGCTACGTCCGCCATGTCGCCGACGAGCTCGAAGGCGTCCGGCTGATGTTCATGCAGTCCAACGGCGGCCTCGCGGAGGCCGGGCAGTTCCGCGGCAAGGACGCCGTGCTCTCCGGTCCGGCCGGCGGGATCGTCGGCATGGCCCGGATGTCGCAGCTCGCCGGCTTCGACCGGGTCATCGGCTTCGACATGGGCGGCACCTCCACCGACGTCTCCCACTTCGCGGGCGGCTACGAACGGGTCTTCACCACGCAGATCGCGGGCGTCCGGCTGCGCGCCCCCATGCTGGACATCCACACCGTCGCCGCGGGCGGCGGCTCGGTGCTGCACTTCGACGGCTCCCGCTACCGCGTCGGCCCGGACTCGGCCGGCGCCGACCCCGGACCGGCCTGCTACCGGGGCGGCGGCCCGCTGGCCGTCACCGACGCCAACGTCATGCTCGGCCGGATCCAGCCGGCCCACTTCCCCCGGGTGTTCGGGCCGGGCGGGGACCAGCCGCTCGACGCCGACCTGGTCCGCGCCCGCTTCACCCGGCTCGCCCGGGAGATCCGCGAGCGAACCGGCGACGACCGCACCCCCGAACAGGTCGCCGAGGGCTACCTGAGCATCGCCGTGGCCAACATCGCGAGCGCCGTGAAGCGGATCTCCGTCCAGAAGGGCCACGACGTCACCCGCTACGCCCTCACCACCTTCGGCGGGGCCGGCGGACAGCACGCCTGCATGGTCGCCGACTCGCTCGGCATCCGCACCGTCCTGGTGCCGCCCATGGCGGGAGTCCTCTCCGCGCTCGGTATCGGGCTCGCCGACACCACCGCCATGCGCGAACAGTCCGTCGAGGCCCCCCTGGAGCCCGCCGCCATGGCCGGCATCCGCAGGACCGCCGACGACCTGGAGGCCGCGGCCCGCGCCGAACTCCTCGCCGAGGACGTCCCGGAGGACCGCGTGGAAGTCACCCGCCGCGCCCAGCTCCGCTACGACGGCACCGACACCACCCTCACCGTCGAGCTCACCGAGCCCGACGCGATGAAGCACGCCTTCGAAGAGCGTCATCGCGCCACGTACTCCTTCACGCTGGACCGCCCGGTCGTCGTCGAGGCCCTGTCCGTGGAAGCCACCGGCATCACCCGGCCCCCCGATCTCTCCGCCCTCGCCCCGTACGAGGGCGCTCCCGCCGCCCCGGAGACCGTCCGCCTCCACACCGGCGGCGCCTGGCACGACGTACCCCTCCACCGCCGCGAGGGCCTGCCCCCCGGCGAATCCGTCACCGGCCCGGCGATCATCACCGAGGCCGGCGCCACGACCGTCGTCGACGACGGCTGGCGGGCCGCGGCGACCGACGACGGGCATCTGGTCATGGAACGCGCGACGGTCACACAGAGTTCCGATCTCGACACGAAAGCCGACCCGGTTCTGCTCGAGGTCTTCAACAACCTGTTCATGTCGATCGCCGAACAGATGGGCGCCCGTCTGGAGTCGACGGCCCAGTCCGTCAACATCAAGGAACGCCTCGACTTCTCCTGCGCCCTGTTCGACCCCGACGGGAACCTGGTGGCCAACGCCCCGCACATCCCGGTCCACCTGGGCTCCATGGGCACCAGCGTCAAGGAGGTCATCCGCCGCCGCGGCACCTCCATGCGCCCCGGCGACACCTATGCCGTCAACGACCCGTACCACGGCGGCACCCACCTGCCCGACGTCACCGTGATCACACCGGTCTTCGCCACGGAGGGTGACCGGATCCTCTTCTACGTCGCCTCCCGCGGCCACCACGCCGAGATCGGCGGCATCGCGCCGGGCTCGATGCCGGCGAACAGCCGCACCATCGAGGAGGAGGGCGTCCTCTTCGACAACTGGCTGCTCGCCGAGAACGGCCGCTTCCGGGAGACCGAGACGCACCGGCTGCTGGCCGAGGCCCGCTACCCCTCCCGCAACATCCCCACCAACCTCGCCGACCTGCGCGCCCAGATCGCCGCCAATCGCAAGGGCGTCGACGAAGTCGGCCGGATGATCGAGGAGTTCGGGCTGGACGTCGTCCAGGCCTACATGCGGCACGTCCAGGACAACGCCGAGGAAGCGGTCCGCCGGGTGATCGACGCCCTCGACGACGGCGCCTACGCCTACGAGACCGACTCCGGCGCGGTCATCCGGGTGCGCGTGCGCGTGGACCGCGACAACCGGCGCGCGACCATCGACTTCACCGGCACCTCCGCCCAGCTCGCCACCAACTTCAACGCCCCGTTCGCCGTCGTCAACGCGGCCGTGCTGTACGTCTTCCGCACCCTCGTCGCCGACGACATCCCGCTCAACGACGGCTGCCTGCGCCCCCTCGACATCGTCGTGCCGCCCGGTTCCATGCTCGCTCCCGAGCCGCCGGCCGCCGTCGTCGCGGGCAACGTCGAGACCTCCCAGGCCATCACCGGCGCACTCTACGCGGCGCTCGGAGTGCAGGCCGAGGGCTCCGGGACCATGAACAACGTCACCTTCGGCAACGAACGCCACCAGTACTACGAGACCGTCGCCTCCGGTTCCGGAGCCGGTGACGGCTTCCGCGGCGCGAGCGTCGTACAGACCCACATGACCAACTCCCGGCTCACCGACCCGGAAGTCCTGGAGTGGCGGCTGCCCGTCCGCCTCGACGAGTTCGCCGTCCGGGAAGGCAGCGGCGGCGCGGGCCGCTGGCACGGCGGGGACGGCGCGATCCGCCGCGTCCGCTTCCTCGAACCCATGACCGTCTCCACCCTCTCCCAGCACCGCCGGGTACCGCCGTACGGCATGGCAGGCGGCGAGCCCGGCGCTCTCGGCGCCAACCGGGTGGAGCGGGCCGACGGTACGGTCACCGAACTCGGCGGCAGCGGTGCCGCGGACGTAGGCCCCGACGACGTGCTCGTCGTGGAAACCCCGGGCGGCGGCGGATACGGACGCCCGTCACCCGGCACCAGAACCCAGCAATGACCCCAACGACTTCACCGAGCAGGAGAAGAAAACGATGATCTTCGGGCGATCTGAGCGTGGCAAGCCCCCGGTCGAGCCCGTCACGCTCAAGATCCTCGTGGCCGGCGGCTTCGGCGTGGGCAAGACGACCCTGGTCGGCGCGGTCAGCGAGATCCGGCCGTTGCGCACCGAGGAACTGCTCACCGAGGCCGGGCGACCGGTCGACGACACCTCCGGCGTCGAGGGCAAGCACACCACCACCGTCGCCATGGACTTCGGCCGCATCACCCTGCGCGAGGACCTGGTGCTGTACCTGTTCGGCACGCCCGGCCAGGAACGGTTCTGGTTCATGTGGGACGAGCTGTCCGAAGGCGCGCTGGGAGCCGTGGTACTCGCCGACACGCGCCGCCTGGAGGACTGCTTCGCCGCCGTCGACTACTTCGAGAGGCGTTCCATACCCTTCCTCGTCGGCGTCAACTGCTTCGAGGGCGCGTCCCGTTACCCGGTGGAGTCCGTCCGCAAGGCGCTCGATCTCGACCCGGACGTGCCGGTCGTGCTCTGCGACGCCCGGGATCGCGCGTCGGTCAAGGAGGTGCTCATCGGCGTCGTCCGGCATGCGATGGCGTACGCGGCGGCGCACCGGCAGACCGTCACCACCTGAACGGCGGCGGCACGGCCCGTACCCTCGCCGACCGGGGTACGGGCCGTGGTCCGGGGGGTGGTTACTCGCCGTCCTCCAGCCAGCCGAAGCTCTTCTCCACCGCCTTGCGCCAGTTCGCGTACTCCCGTTCGCGTACCGGTGCCGTCATCGTGGGCGTCCACTCCATGTCCTGCTGCCAGTGCGACCTGAGCTCGTCCAGGTCGTTCCACACGCCGGTCGCCAGGCCGGCCGCGTAGGCGGCGCCCAGACAGGTCGTCTCGGAGACCCGGGGCCGGATCACCGGTACCCCGAGGACGTCGGCCTGGTGCTGCATCAGGAGGTTGTTCTTCGTCATGCCGCCGTCGACCTTCAGGGTGGTGATCGGCACCCCCGAGTCCTGGTACATCGCGTCCACGACCTCCCGTGTCTGCCAGCTCGTCGCCTCCAGGACCGCACGGGCGAGGTGCGCCTTGGTGACGTAGCGGGTCAGCCCGGTGACGACCCCGCGCGCGTCGGAGCGCCAGTAGGGCGCGAACAGGCCGGAGAAGGCGGGCACGATGTAGGCGCCGCCGTTGTCGTCGACGCTCGCCGCCAGTGTCTCGATCTCGTCGGCGGTGCGGATGATGCCGAGCTGGTCGCGGAACCACTGGACGAGCGCGCCCGTTATGGCGATCGAACCCTCCAGGCAGTACACCGGCGCCTCGGTGCCGATCCGGTAGCCCATCGTCGTCAGCAGCCCGCTCTTGGACGGCACCGGCCGGTTGCCGGTGTTGAGCAGCAGGAAGCTGCCCGTCCCGTAGGTGTTCTTCGCCGTGCCGACGTCGTAGCAGGCCTGCCCGAAGACCGCCGCCTGCTGGTCGCCGAGGGCGGACGCCACCGGGACCCCGGCGAGCTGCCCGACGGCGGTGCCGTACACCTCGGCGGACGACCTGATCTCGGGGAGCACGGCCTCGGGGATGTTCATCGCGGCGAGGATGGCGGGGTCCCACTGGAGGGTCTCCAGGTTCATCAGCATGGTGCGCCCGGCGTTGGTGACGTCGGTGACGTGGCGGCCGCCGTCGGTGCCGCCGGTGAGGTTCCAGATGAGCCAGGAGTCGATGGTCCCGAAGGCGATCTCGCCGCGCTCGGCCCGGTCCCGCAGCCCTGGCACGCTGTCGAGCAGCCAGGCCGCCTTGGGGCCGGAGAAGTAGCTGGCCAGGGGCAGACCGGTCTGCTCGCGGAAGCGGTCCTGGCCGTCGCTGCCGCCGAGTTCACGGCACAGGGCCGCGGTACGGGTGTCCTGCCAGACGATCGCGTTGTGCACGGGCTTGCCGGTGGCGCGGTCCCACAGCACGGTCGTCTCGCGCTGGTTGGTGATGCCCAGCGCGCTCAGCTGGTCCGGGCGCAGCCCCGCGCCCGCGAGCGCCCCGGCCACCACGGCCTGCACCTTGGACCAGATCTCGGTGGCGTCGTGCTCCACCCAGCCCGGCTTGGGGAAGATCTGGCGGTGCTCGCGCTGGTCGACGGCGACGATCGCGCCGCCGTGGTCGAAGATGATGCAGCGGCTCGACGTGGTGCCCTGGTCGATTGCGGCGACGTACTTCTCGGCGGTGTCCGTCATGGCTACCCCTTGGTCGCTGGGTCGGAAGGCTTCGTGGGTGGGAGGGCCGCGCGGAGCCGCGGGCGCGTCGGGCCGGGGGACGGCGCGGGCCCGGGACGTCCGCGCCGAGTCAGAAGGCCGCGTTGTAGATCAGGCCCGCGAGCGCCCCGCCGATCAGGGGCCCGACGACCGGTATCCAGGCGTAACCCCAGTCCGAGGTGCCCTTGTTGGGGATCGGCAGGAAGGTGTGCACCAGGCGCGGGCCGAGGTCGCGCGTCGGGTTGATGGCGTAGCCGGTGGGGCCGCCGAGCGACAGCCCGATGCCGACGACCAGCAGCGAGACGATCAGCACGGTGGTGCCGGACTCGCCGAGCCCCTTGGTCAGCCCGAACGCAAGGATCGGCAGGACCAGCGCGATCGTCGCGATGATCTCGGTGACGAGGTTGGCGACCGGGTTCCGGATCTCCGGGATGGTGGAGAAGATGCCGAGTGTCGGCGTCGGCTCCTCGCCCGACTCCTCGTCGGGCACGTTGGCCTGGAACTGGGCCAGGTAGACCAGGTACGTCAGGACGGCGCCGAGCATCGCGCCGACGAACTGTCCGAGCAGGTAGACCCAGACCTTGCCCCACTTCCCGGTGTCGACGGCGATGCCGATGGTGACCGCGGGGTTCAGCTGCCCGCCGGAGAGCGGAGCGGCCGTGTAGGCGCCGGCGAGGACACCGAATCCCCAGCCGAACGCGATGGCCACCCACCCCGCGGCCTGGGCCTTGGAGTGTCTCAGGGTGATCGCGGCGCAGACACCCGCGCCGAACAGGATCAGGATGGCCGTGCCGATGACTTCGCCGACGAAGATGTCTCCGTTGCTCATGGCGGCTCCTAGGGCGCTGGCCGGGGATCGACCCCGGCGCTTTGAGCAGAACCGGTTCCCTTGGCGACGTCAGCCGAAGGCAGGGAAGGTCCCGCGCCCCGCCCGGCGTCCATGACGAGCGTGCCGTAACGGCCGAATCGCCCATGGGAGAGGGAGCTTCGAGGCAGGAGCGGCTCATGGCGCAGTGCCTGAATACGCCGAGAATGTACGGCGATGTCGACCGACACCGGAAGTTTTCACCGGCACCCGGGGGGCGTCAAGGTCGCCGACGGCAACGATGACAGGCAACCGCCGGAGCGCACCTGTGGCCGGGGCGCGAACAGCTCGCCCTGCGCCGGCTGTGCCCCGGCGGACAGTGCGGCCGCGAGCTGGATTTCGGTCTCCACGCCCTCGACGGCCACCAGGGCGCCGAGCTCCTCGCGAGGAGCTCCGGTGCGGCGATCCCTCTTCATTTCGGTTCATTTCGGGGTGGTCACGCAGGTTGTGCACCTCTGCGGTCACATCCGCCCCGTCAGCGCACCGCTATCACGGACGATCCGTGCCCGAACAGCCCCTGGTTGGCCGTGATCCCCACGCGCGCGTGCGCCACCTGCCGGTCGCCCGCCGCGTCCCGCAACTGCCATGTCAGCTCGCAGACCTGGGCGATCGCCTGGGCCGGCACCGCCTCCCCGAAGGAGGCGAGCCCCCCGCTGGCGTTCACCGGTATGCGGCCGCCCGGTGCCGTCGCGCCCTCGCGCAGCAGCTTCGCCGCCTCGCCCTCCGCGCACAGCCCGAGATCCTCGTACCACTGCAACTCCAGCGCGGTGGACAGGTCGTACACCTCGGCGAGGGACAGTTCCTCGGGGCCGATGCCCGCCTCTTGGTAGGCGGCCCGCGCGATCGAGGCCCGGAAGGGCTCCGGGGGCGGCTCCACCGCCGCCGCGGAGTCCGTGGCGATGTCCGGCAGGTCCAGCACCGTGCTGGGATAGCGGGGCGTGACCGTGGACACGGCGCGGATCCGCACCGGCCGTGGTGCCCCGTGCCGGCGGGCGAACTCCAGGCTGGACAGCACCAGCGCGGCCCCGCCGTCGGAGGTGGCGCAGATGTCCAGCAGCCGCAGCGGATCGGCGACCACCTGGGACGCGGCGACCTCCTCTGCGGTGACCCGCCTGCGGTAGCGGGCGTACGGGTTGAGTGCTCCCAGGGCCGCGTTCTTGACCTTGACCAGGGCGAAGTCCTCGGGGGTGTCCCCGAACACCGCCATCCTGCGGCGCGCGTAGAGACCGAAGTACGTGGGGTTCGTCGCCCCCAGCAGCCGGAAGCGCAGCCAGTCGGGATCGTCGGGCCGGTCTCCTCCGGCGGGCCGGAAGAAACCCTTGGGCGCCGCGTCCGCGCCCACCACGAGCACCACGTCCGCGAGGCCCGCCAGGATCTGCGCCCGCGCCGCGGCGACCGCCTGGGCCCCGGACGCGCACGCCGCGTACACGCTCGCGACCCGCGCCCCCTGCCAGCCCAGCGCCCTGGCGAAGGTCGCGCCCGCCACATAGCCCGGATACCCGCCGCGCACCGTGTCCGCGCCCACGACCGAGCCGATGTCCCGCCATTCCAGTCCGGCGTCCGCGAGCGCCGCGCGGGCCGCCGCCGTTCCGTACTCGACGAAGCTCCGGCCCCACTTGCCCCACGGGTGCATGCCCACGCCGAGCACCGCCACGTCCGCCGTCATGCCGCCACCCCCGTCGGCCGCCAGTGCCAGGTCGTCCAGGCCGTCTCCGTGTCCTCACTCAGGACTCCGGGGACGACCTCGACCTCCATGCCCACCGCCAGATCGGCGACGGTGATCCCGGGAACCGCCTGCCCCAGCACCACGATCCGCTCGGGCTCCAGCTCCACAGCGATCAACGCGTACGGTTCCCACGGAAGTTCCGGATCGCTCACATAGGGTGACGGGGGACGGTACCTGCTGTCGGTGTACGACCAGATCCGCCCGCGCCGGGAGAGCGGGACCTCCTCCAGGTCGCCGCCCGCGCAGCCGGGGTTGCGGCAGTGGGCGTCCTCGCGCGGGAAGAAGACCGAGGCGCAGGCCGCACAGCGGGTTCCCAGCAGCCGGAAGCCGTCCCCCTCGCCCGTGAACCAGCCGTCGGCCGCCGGTGTGCGTCTACGCGACAAAGCTCCTCCAGGACACGAGATCTGACGGAACGTCAGAAGTGTGCCACGGGCGGCCGGGATTGGGCAGGCCGCGTCGGCGCCCCTCGGCCGGCCGCGCGTTTCCGGTTCCGGGGCCGCCACGTGTCGGTTCACTTCCGGAAGAGGGTGTTCCAGTGACCGTAAGACGCCGTACTCCTGATCGGATAAAGTCCGCGCGTGTCCGAAAATCAGCACCCAATTGCCAACTCTGCTCCGGGCTCGCACTGTTCGAGCTGCGGAGCGGCCTACGGAGAGGGAATCTCCGGCTGGCCCCGCACCTGCCCGGCCTGCGGCCATGTCGCCTACCGCAACCCGCTGCCGGTGGCGATCGCCCTCCAGCCCGTCTACGACACGAAGGGCACCGCCCTGGTCGTCATCACCCGCACCGTGGCGCCCGCCCGCGGCGGCACCGCGCTGCCCGGGGGCTACGTCGACGACCGCGAGGACTGGCGGCACGCCGTCGTCCGCGAACTCAAGGAGGAGACGGGCATCGACGCGGCCGCCCGCGACGTACGGCTCGTCGACGCCATGAGCTCGCCCGACGGGCACCTGCTGCTGTTCGGCCTCCTGCCGGAACGCCCGGCCGAAGGCCTCCCGCCGTCGGGCGCGACCGACGAGACCGACGGCTGGCACCTGCTGCGCCGCCCCGAGGAACTCGCCTTCCCTCTGCACAGCGTGGCCGTACGCGCGTGGTTCGAGGGCCGATACTGAGCCCGCCGGCTCAGCCCAGCCCTCTGACCCGGACGGGCCGGGACGGCTTGCTCACGCCGCTCTCGTCGTCGCGTCGGACCACCACCTGCCGGCCCTCCCAGCGGGCGACGTAACGCTCCATCTCCGGCTCCTCCCAGCCGTCGCCCGCGTCCGGCACGAACAGCCCGCCTCCGGTCCGCCCCCGGGCAGGCGCCCACACCTCAAGCCGCGTCCCGCCGTCCTCGTCCCGCACGGGCAGGACGGCACCCGCGCGCGCCAGCACCGGGATCCGCGACAGCGGGGCATCGACGAGCACCTGCCCGGGACCCTCGTAGGCCTGCTCGGTCACCGTGTCGTACCAGCGGCCCCGGGGCAGCTGCACCGCACGCCGGTCGGCGCCCGGATCCAGCACCGGAGCCACCAGCAGGGCGTCGCCCAGCAGGAACGCGTCCTCGCAGTCACGCAGCGCCCGGTCCTCCGGCGCCCCCCACCACACCGGCCGCACATACGGCGCTCCGGTCCGCCGGGCCAGCTGCGCCAGCGTCATGAAGTACGGCAGCAGACGCCGCCGTTCGACAAGCGCCACGCGCGCGTGCTCCAGCACCTCGCTCCCGAACTCCCACGGCTCCCGGCGCCCCGCCCCGATGCTCGCGTGCGTACGGAACAGCGGCAGGTACGCGCCCAGCTGGAACCAGCGCAGGAACAGCTCCGGCGACGGACTCCCGTCGTAACCGCCTACGTCCGGCCCTGAGTACGGCACTCCGCACAACCCGAGACCCAGCACCAGCGACAGGGACGCGCGCAGCCCCGGCCACCCGGTGGCGACGTCACCGGACCACGTGCCGCCATAGCGCTGCACACCGGCCCAGCCCGAGCGGGAGAACAGGAACGGCCGCTCCCCGGGCACGAGTCCGCGCAGACCCTCGTAGGCCGCCCGCGCCATGCAGAGCGCGTAGACGTTGTGCGCCTCCCGGTGGTCGCCGCCGCGCCCCTCCAGGGCGTGCCGCGCCGAGCGCGGCAGCGTCGACTCGCCGAACGCGGTGAAGGACGTCGGCTCGTTCATGTCGTGCCAGAACCCGGCGAACCCCAGCGCGAGGCGCTCCTCGTAAAGCCCGCCCCACCACGCGCGCACGCGCGCGTCCGTGAAGTCGGGGAAGACCGCCTCCCCGGGCCACACCACCCCCTCCACCGTCCGCCCCGACGGATCACGGACGAAGGCGTCGACCGCCGTCCCGCTGTCGTAGACCGGGTTGCCCGGCTCGGCCTTCACCGCGGGGTCGACGATCGACACCAGCCGGATCCCGTCCCGCCGCAACTCCTCCGCCAGCGTCGACAGCTTCGGGAAACGCTCTTGATCGACCGTGAACACCTGGTGGCCGTCGTAGTGGTCGATGTCCAGATGGACGGCGTCCAGCGGCAGACCGCGCTCCTGGTAACCGGCGACGATCCGCCGCACCTCCTGCTCACTGCCGAAACCCCAGCGCGCGTGGTGATGGCCCAGCGCCCACGCCGGCGGCAGCGCGGGCGCTCCCGTGAGCGAGGCCCACGTGTGCAGCACGCGCGCGGGGGTGCCCACCATCACCCAGCAGCGCAGCGGACCGCCGTCCATCCGCAGCTCACAGCGCCCGGTCCGGTCGTGCCCGGAACCGGCGCCCTCCTCGCCCTCCCGGAGCGTCACGGTCCCGTCCCAGGAACTGTCGTGGAACATCAGGTGCGCCGCCGCGTCCGCCACCACCAGCTGCACCGGCATCGTGACGTACAGCGGATCGTCACCGGGCCCGAAGGCACGGCCGGGATCGGTGTTCCACAACCGGTACGTGCCGTCTCGCAGCCGCGGCCCCGAAGCACGCCCGCCCAGCCCGAAGAACCGCGCGTCCGCGGCCACCTCCGAGCGCTGCACCCAGCGCGCCGCGCCCCCGCCCACCGGCTCCCACCAGCGCGGCGGCAGATCCCGCCGCAGCAGCACGCCACCCGGCGTGCACACCTCCACCGCGCCGTGCCGCGAGACACTCACCGTCACCCGCTCCGCCACGACCCGCCAGCCGCCGTCGGTGTCCGGTTCGAGAACCGCCCGCGGATCCGGCTCCGGACAGCGCCCCGCGAGCGCGTACGACGGTTCGGGCCCGGCCCCGTCCCAGCCCCAGAAGACGGCCCCGTTCACGGCGACCGTGATCCGCAGCTCGGACCGGCTGAACCGGATCACACCGCCCCCCGGCCCGGGCTCCGCGCCCTGCACCTGACCCGGAACCCGGGCCCGCTCCGCCCCCCGCGCGGGCAGCCCGGCGGCATCGATCCGCCTCCTGCGCCACGCGGCCCGTACGGTACGCAACCCCTGAGCCGCCTTGCTCGAACCGACCACTCTTACCGAACGCACCAGGCCACGACCGTCCATGCTGCTCACCCTGCCACTCGGCACTCCGCACCGGCGTGCCGTTCAACTGGCGTTCACCCGCGCCGGGACCACATCTTCACGACACGGACTATGTGGAGCGCACCCTGGTGCAGAAGTCGATCACATGGCATCGTCCCTGTCAGCCGCGTCACGCGCACACCCCAGCCCGTGCGCGTCCCACGCACACAAAGCGCAGAAGCCCGGGAGCCGCCCCATGTCGTCCGCGAACCCCCAGCCGCTCTGGCAGCCCGATCCGCAACGGATCGCCCAGGCACGCATCACCAGGTTCCAGTCCTGGGCGGCGGAACACCACCAGGCCCCGGCCGACGGCGGGTACCCGGCCCTGCACCGCTGGTCCGTCGACCACCTCGACACCTTCTGGAAGGCCGTCACGGAGTACTTCGACGTGCGGTTCTCGACCCCGTACACGCGCGTGCTCGGCGACCGCGCCATGCCCGGCGCCGAGTGGTTCCCCGGCGCGCGGCTGAACTACGCCGAGCACGCCCTGCGCGCCACCGCCGCCCGCGCGGACGAACCCGCCCTCCTGTACGTCGACGAGACCCACGAACCCCGCCCGGTCACCTGGGCGGAGCTGCGCCGCCAGGTGGGCTCCCTGGCCGCCGAACTCCGCGCCCTCGGCGTCCGCCCCGGCGACCGGGTCAGCGGCTACCTCCCGAACGTCCCGCAGGCCGTGGTCGCCCTGCTCGCCAGCGCCGCCGTGGGCGCCGTCTGGACCTCCTGCGCCCCCGACTTCGGCGCCCGCAGCGTCCTGGACCGCTTCCAGCAGGTCGAACCCGTCGTCCTGTTCACCGTCGACGGCTACCGCTACGGCGGCAAGGAACACGACCGACGCGAGATCGTCGCCGAACTCCGCCGTGACCTGCCCACCCTGCGCGCCGTCGTCCACATCCCGCTGCTCGGCACCCCCGCCCCCGAAGGGGCCCTGGACTGGTCGGCCCTGACCGCCGCCGACACCGAGCCGGAGTTCGAACAGGTCCCGTTCGACCACCCCCTGTGGGTGCTCTACTCCTCCGGCACTACCGGCCTGCCCAAGGCCATCGTCCAGTCCCAGGGCGGCATCCTGGTCGAACATCTCAAACAACTCGGCCTGCACTGCGACCTCGGCCCCGACGACCGCTTCTTCTGGTACACCTCGACCGGCTGGATGATGTGGAACTTCCTCGTCTCCGGCCTCCTCACCGGCACCACGATCGTCCTGTACGACGGCAGCCCCGGCTACCCCGACACCGGCGCCCAGTGGCGCGTCGCCGAACGCACCGGAGCCACCCTCTACGGCACCTCCGCCGCCTACGTGATGGCCTGCCGCAAGGCCGACGTGCACCCCGCCCGCGACCACGACCTCTCCCGGGTGAAGTGCGTCGCCACCACCGGGTCACCGCTGCCCCCCGACGGCTTCCGCTGGCTGCACGACGAGTTCACGGCGAGCGGGGCCGACCTCTGGATCGCCTCCGTCAGCGGCGGCACCGACGTCTGCTCCTGCTTCGCAGGCGCCGTGCCCACCCTCCCCGTCCACACCGGCGAACTGCAGGCCCCCGGCCTCGGCACCGACCTCCAGGCCTGGGACCCGGCAGGCCACCCCGTCATCGACGAAGTGGGCGAACTGGTCGTCACCAACCCCATGCCCTCCATGCCGATCCGCTTCTGGAACGACCCCGACGGCAGCCGCTACCACGAGAGCTACTTCGACACCTACCCCGGCGTCTGGCGCCACGGCGACTGGATCACCGTCACCGCCCGCGGCACGGTGATCATCCACGGCCGCTCCGACTCCACGCTCAACCGCCAGGGCGTAAGGATGGGCTCGGCCGACATCTACGAGGTCGTCGAGCGCCTCCCCGAGATCAAGGAGTCCCTCGTCATCGGGGTCGAACAGCCCGACGGCGGATACTGGATGCCCCTCTTCGTCCACCTCGCCCCCGGCGCGGTCCTCGACGAGGCCCTGCTGAGCCGTATCAAGCAGGCCATCCGCGAACAGCTCTCGCCCCGCCACGTCCCGGACGAGGTCATCGAGGTACCCGGCGTCCCGCACACCCTCACCGGAAAGCGCATCGAGGTCCCCGTCAAGCGCCTGCTCCAGGGCGCACCCCTGGAAAAGGCCGTCAACCCCGGCTCCATCGACAACCTCGACCTGCTGAGCTACTTCGAGGACCTCGCCCGCAAGCGCGCCTGACAGCCGCTCCGTGCCCGCTCGTCCGCCGTTGTCAGTGGTGCCGGTTACTGTGAGTGAGCATAGATCGACCGCACTCAGGGGGAACCATGGCGCACACCGACCACCGGACCATGCGACGCGTCCTGCGCCGCGAGATCGCCGGCACCATCGGCCTGCTGACCGACGAACACGACTTCCGCGCCATGCGGCGCTACCGCACCTTCACCTTCGACGACCACCTCACCTACCTCCGCCAGGTCGAAGCCCTCCTCAGGACCCGAGCCGCACAGGGCACCCACACCACCCTCGCCCTGTTCGACCCCGAGGAGTACGCCGAGTTCTGCACCGCGGCCGGCCTCGACCCCGACGACCCGGCCAGCCGCACCCGCTTCACCGCCCGACTCGCGGCCACCGGCCCCACCGTCCCCTACGACGGCCGACCCCTCACCGACCTCGTGCCCGCCCTCGTCGACGAGGCGGTACGACAGGCCACCTGGGAGTACGCCAGCACCCTCCTCGCCCGCCTCGGCCCCTGCCCCACCTGCGGCGAGGACGTCGGACGTGCCGCCTTCACCCGCGCCTCGCACCTCCTGACCCGCATCCTCGACACCGCCCCGGCAGGCAACCGGCACCTCGTGTGCAGCGTCTCCAGGCCACCGGAAACCCTCGTCACCGTCCTCCACGCCGACCGGAACAGCGACGGCACCACCCACCTCGACGAGGCCGAAGCCCTCGAATTCACCAGCGTGCTCGCCCTCGGCCTCGCCACCAACAGCCCCGGCGGACTCGTCATGCGCACCAGCGCCCCCGGCGTCCCCGACCGCGTCTACGGCTGGCGGCTGCGCGGCGACAACCTCGGCCCCCTCACCGCGGGCGAGGTCTTCGACGCCTACTGCACCGACGTCGAATCCGGAGACCTCATCTCACCGGAATCCGACGTCGACTACTGCGCGCCACCGGACCTGGGCGACCAGGACACGCCCTCCGGCCACCACCACTGAAACCACCGGGGGCGCCCCACCCGCAGGTGGAGCGCCCCCGGCAAGACACCGCAAAGACAGCCGGTCACGGCCGTGGCCGCCTACTCGCCGGACAGCACCGCCTGCGCCGCCACACGAGCCTCGTCCGCGCTGTCGGTGGCGCGCGCGGCCGCCGCGGCCCGCTCGCACTGGGCCAGCGTGTACTTGGCCAGCATCGCCCGGACGTAGGGAATCGACGCCGCGCCCATGGAGAGGGAGGTGACACCCAGACCCGTCAGCACACAGGCCAGCAGCGGATCCGACGCGGCCTCACCGCACACGCCGCAGCTCTTGCCCTCGGCCCGCGCCGCCTCCGCCGACATCGCGACCAGATCGAGCAGCGCCGGCTGCCACGGATCCTGCAGCCGCGACACCGCACCGACCTGACGGTCGGCGGCGAACGTGTACTGGGCCAGGTCGTTGGTTCCCAGCGACAGGAACTCGACCTCCTGGAGAACCGAGCGCGCCCGCAGCGCGGCCGACGGAATCTCCACCATCGCGCCGAACTTGGCCCGCAGCCCCGCCTCCCGGCAGGCGTCCGCGAACGCCTTCGCGTCGGCACGGTCCGCCACCATCGGCGCCATGACCTCAAGGTGGACGGGCAGCCCCTCGGCCGCCTTCGCCAAGGCCGTCAGCTGGGTGCGCAGCACCTCGGGGTGGTCGAGCAGCGCCCGCAGACCACGCACGCCCAGCGCCGGGTTCGGCTCGTCCGCCGGCGTCAGGAAGTCCAACGGCTTGTCCGCGCCCGCGTCCAGCACCCGCACGACGACCCGGCCCTCGGGGAACGCCTCCAGCACCTGCCGGTAGGCCTCGACCTGCTTCTCCTCGGAAGGAGCGCTCTTGCTGTCGTCGAGGAACAGGAACTCGGTACGGAACAGACCGACACCCTCGGCACCGGCCTCCACCGCGGCCGGCACGTCCGCCGGGCCGCCCACGTTGGCCAGCAGGGGCACCTTGTGCCCGTCGGCGGTCGCGCCCGGGCCGGTCGCGGCGGACAGCGCCGCCTTCCGCTCGGCCGCCGCCGCCGTCAGCGCGGCCTTCCGCTCCGCACTCGGGTTCACGAAGATGTCGCCGCTACTGCCGTCGACGGCAACCACGATGCCCTCGGCCAGTTCCCCGGCGCCCGGCAGCGCCACCACGGCAGGCACCCCGAGTGCCCGCGCGAGGATCGCGCTGTGGCTCGTCGGGCCGCCCTCCTCGGTCACGAAGCCCAGTACCAGAGCCGGGTCAAGCAGTGCCGTGTCCGCCGGCGCCAGATCCCGCGCGACCAGCACGTACGGCTCGTCACTGTCCGGGACACCCGGCATCGGCACGCCCAGCAGCCGGGCGACGATACGATTCCGCACATCGTCCAGGTCGGCCACCCGGCCGGCGAGGTACTCGCCCGCTCCGGCCAGCAGCTCGCGGTACGCGGCGAACGCGTCGTACACGGCACGCTCGGCGGTGCTGCCGACGGCGATCCTGCGGTCCACGTCGGACATCAGCTCGGGATCCTGCGCCATCATGGCCTGCGCCTCGAGCACCGCCTGCGCCTCGCCGCCGGCCAGATTGCCGCGCGCCATCAGGTCGGCCGCCACCGCATCCACGGCCTGACGGGCACGTCCCTGCTCCCGCTCCGCCTCTTCCGGGGGGATCTGCTTGGCAGGCGGCTCCAGAACCGCCGTTCCCATGTGCCGAACCTCGCCGATCGCCACACCGTGGCTCACACCGACGCCTCGCAGCGTTGTCTCCATCTCACCCGTCTCCGATAGTGCGGCGGGTCCCGCCGCCGCGGTGGTTGTCGTGGTTGCCGCCACTTCCGTTATTACGACAGGACGGCGGTGGGTCGGTCGTCGGTCCGGGACGAATCAGTTCCAGGCGAAGAGAGCGTCGCCGGACTTCACGTCACCGTCCTCACGGACGTCGGAGAGGGAGTCGGCGGTGGCTTCCAGAGCCACGACGGGGCAGACCGGGGACTTGCCGGCGGCCTCGACCTCGGCCGGGTTCCAGCGGATCACGGCCTGGCCGCGGGTCACGGTGTCGCCCTTGTTGACGAGCAGTTCGAAGCCCTGACCGTTGAGCTGCACGGTGTCGATACCGAGATGGGTGAGCACGCCGTGGCCGCTCTCGTCCACCACGACGAACGCGTGCGGGTGGAGGGAGACGACGACTCCGTCCACGGGCGCCACGACCTCGGAGGGCTCACGCGCGGGGTCGATGGCGGTACCCGGGCCGACCATGGCCCCGGCGAAGACCGGATCCGGCACTGCGGCCAGTCCGACGGCGCGTCCGGCGAGCGGGGACGTCACGGTGGTCATGGGAAGCCTCCCGGGAGTGGAGCTGTTCATGGCCGTCATTGCTTGTCCGGACGGCGCTGAGCAGCAGCGTATGTCAGATGAAGTGGCGGTTCCGCATGGAAGCTACCAGCTAGTGGTCTAGACCACCAACCTATTGGATTTGCGCGGCCTTCGAGGCCCCGTGTACAGTCGTACTCCTGCCTGGGGCCAAGCGGTGCGATAAAGCACTGCCACCCGGCAGCACCCAAACTTGTCAGATCCCAACTCGGGGTCGCCTTCCGCATGTCTGCGGGAAGGTGGTCAGAGGGCCGGAAAAACACTGATAGAGTTTGAAACACCGAAGGGAAGCCCGGAGGAAAGCCCGAGAGGGTGAGTACAAAGGAAGCGACCGTTCCTTGAGAACTCAACAGCGTGCCAAAAGTCAACGCCAGATATGTTGATACCCCGTCTCCGGCCGTCATGGCTGGGACGTGGTTCCTTTGAAGAATACACAGCGAGGACGCTGTGAACGGTCGGATCATTCCTCCGACTGTTCCGCTCTCGTGGTGTCGACCCGATTACGGGTAAACATTCACGGAGAGTTTGATCCTGGCTCAGGACGAACGCTGGCGGCGTGCTTAACACATGCAAGTCGAACGATGAACCACTTCGGTGGGGATTAGTGGCGAACGGGTGAGTAACACGTGGGCAATCTGCCCTTCACTCTGGGACAAGCCCTGGAAACGGGGTCTAATACCGGATATGAGCCTGGGAGGCATCTCCTGGGTTGTAAAGCTCCGGCGGTGAAGGATGAGCCCGCGGCCTATCAGCTTGTTGGTGAGGTAATGGCTCACCAAGGCGACGACGGGTAGCCGGCCTGAGAGGGCGACCGGCCACACTGGGACTGAGACACGGCCCAGACTCCTACGGGAGGCAGCAGTGGGGAATATTGCACAATGGGCGAAAGCCTGATGCAGCGACGCCGCGTGAGGGATGACGGCCTTCGGGTTGTAAACCTCTTTCAGCAGGGAAGAAGCGAGAGTGACGGTACCTGCAGAAGAAGCGCCGGCTAACTACGTGCCAGCAGCCGCGGTAATACGTAGGGCGCAAGCGTTGTCCGGAATTATTGGGCGTAAAGAGCTCGTAGGCGGCTTGTCACGTCGATTGTGAAAGCCCGAGGCTTAACCTCGGGTCTGCAGTCGATACGGGCTAGCTAGAGTGTGGTAGGGGAGATCGGAATTCCTGGTGTAGCGGTGAAATGCGCAGATATCAGGAGGAACACCGGTGGCGAAGGCGGATCTCTGGGCCATTACTGACGCTGAGGAGCGAAAGCGTGGGGAGCGAACAGGATTAGATACCCTGGTAGTCCACGCCGTAAACGGTGGGAACTAGGTGTTGGCGACATTCCACGTCGTCGGTGCCGCAGCTAACGCATTAAGTTCCCCGCCTGGGGAGTACGGCCGCAAGGCTAAAACTCAAAGGAATTGACGGGGGCCCGCACAAGCGGCGGAGCATGTGGCTTAATTCGACGCAACGCGAAGAACCTTACCAAGGCTTGACATACACCGGAAACGTCTGGAGACAGGCGCCCCCTTGTGGTCGGTGTACAGGTGGTGCATGGCTGTCGTCAGCTCGTGTCGTGAGATGTTGGGTTAAGTCCCGCAACGAGCGCAACCCTTGTCCCGTGTTGCCAGCAGGCCCTTGTGGTGCTGGGGACTCACGGGAGACCGCCGGGGTCAACTCGGAGGAAGGTGGGGACGACGTCAAGTCATCATGCCCCTTATGTCTTGGGCTGCACACGTGCTACAATGGCCGGTACAATGAGCTGCGATACCGTGAGGTGGAGCGAATCTCAAAAAGCCGGTCTCAGTTCGGATTGGGGTCTGCAACTCGACCCCATGAAGTCGGAGTCGCTAGTAATCGCAGATCAGCATTGCTGCGGTGAATACGTTCCCGGGCCTTGTACACACCGCCCGTCACGTCACGAAAGTCGGTAACACCCGAAGCCGGTGGCCCAACCCCTTGTGGGAGGGAGCTGTCGAAGGTGGGACTGGCGATTGGGACGAAGTCGTAACAAGGTAGCCGTACCGGAAGGTGCGGCTGGATCACCTCCTTTCTAAGGAGCATCTAGCTGCCGCAAGGCAGCCAGAGCCACTACGTCGGCAAATGTCCGACGGTGGTCAGCTCATGGGTGGAACGTTGACTACTCGGCCAGGTTTTCGGGTCGGAGGCTGCTAGTACTGCTCGTCAGAGCGTGGAACGCATGATCTCCGGACGGGAGTTGGCCGGGCACGCTGTTGGGTGTCTGAGGGAATGATGTTCCTTCAGTCGCCGGCCCCGGTGAAGCATCGCGTAAGCGGTGTGTGACGGGTGGCTGGTCGTTGTTTGAGAACTGCACAGTGGACGCGAGCATCTGTGGCCAAGTTTTTAAGGGCGCACGGTGGATGCCTTGGCACCAGGAACCGATGAAGGACGTGGGAGGCCGCGATAGTCCCCGGGGAGTCGTCAACCAGGCTTTGATCCGGGGGTTTCCGAATGGGGAAACCCGGCAGTCGTCATGGGCTGTCACCCGCTGCTGAACTCATAGGCAGTGTGGAGGGAACGAGGGGAAGTGAAACATCTCAGTACCCTCAGGAAGAGAAAACAACCGTGATTCCGGGAGTAGTGGCGAGCGAAACCGGATGAGGCCAAACCGTATGCGTGTGAGACCCGGCAGGGGTTGCGTATACGGGGTTGTGGGATCTCTCTTTTGCAGTCTGCCGGCTGTGAGACGAGTCAGAAACCGTTGATGTAGGCGAAGGACATGCGAAAGGTCCGGCGTAGAGGGTAAGACCCCCGTAGCTGAAACATTGACGGCTCGTTTGAGAGACACCCAAGTAGCACGGGGCCCGAGAAATCCCGTGTGAATCTGGCGGGACCACCCGCTAAGCCTAAATATTCCCTGGTGACCGATAGCGGATAGTACCGTGAGGGAATGGTGAAAAGTACCCCGGGAGGGGAGTGAAATAGTACCTGAAACCGTGTGCCTACAAGCCGTGGGAGCATCCTTGTGGTGTGACTGCGTGCCTTTTGAAGAATGAGCCTGCGAGTTTGCGGTGTGTTGCGAGGTTAACCCGTGTGGGGTAGCCGTAGCGAAAGCGAGTCCGAATAGGGCGTTGGAGTAGCACGCTCAAGACCCGAAGCGGAGTGATCTAGCCATGGGCAGGTTGAAGCGGAGGTAAGACTTCGTGGAGGACCGAACCCACCAGGGTTGAAAACCTGGGGGATGACCTGTGGTTAGGGGTGAAAGGCCAATCAAACTCCGTGATAGCTGGTTCTCCCCGAAATGCATTTAGGTGCAGCGTCGTGTGTTTCTTGCCGGAGGTAGAGCACTGGATAGGCGATGGGCCCTACCGGGTTACTGACCTTAGCCAAACTCCGAATGCCGGTAAGTGAGAGCGCGGCAGTGAGACTGTGGGGGATAAGCTCCATGGTCGAGAGGGAAACAGCCCAGAGCATCGACTAAGGCCCCTAAGCGTACGCTAAGTGGGAAAGGATGTGGAGTCGCAGAGACAACCAGGAGGTTGGCTTAGAAGCAGCCACCCTTGAAAGAGTGCGTAATAGCTCACTGGTCTAGTGATTCCGCGCCGACAATGTAGCGGGGCTCAAGCGTACCGCCGAAGTCGTGTCATTCCAGAATATAGGGCCAACGCCTTCTGGGATGGGTAGGGGAGCGTCGTCTGCCGGGTGAAGCAGCACCGGAAGGTAGTTGTGGACGGTTGACGAGTGAGAATGCAGGCATGAGTAGCGATTCACACGTGGGAAACGTGTGCGCCGATTGACTAAGGGTTCCTGGGTCAAGCTGATCTGCCCAGGGTAAGTCGGGACCTAAGGCGAGGCCGACAGGCGTAGTCGATGGATAACCGGTTGATATTCCGGTACCCGCTGTGAAGCGTCAAACATCGAACCGAGCGATGCTAAGTCCGTGAAGCCGCCCTGATCTCTTCGGAGTTGAGGGGAGTGGTGGAGCCGACGGACCAGACTTGTAGTAGGTGAGTGATGGGGTGACGCAGGAAGGTAGTCCAGCCCGGGCGGTGGTTGTCCCGGGGTAAGGGTGTAGGCCGTGCGGTAGGTAAATCCGTCGCACTTTAAGGCTGAGACCTGATGCCGAGCCGATTGTGGTGAAGTGGATGATCCTATGCTGTCGAGAAAAGCCTCTAGCGAGTTTCATGGCGGCCCGTACCCTAAACCGACTCAGGTGGTCAGGTAGAGAATACCGAGGCGTTCGGGTGAACTATGGTTAAGGAACTCGGCAAAATGCCCCCGTAACTTCGGGAGAAGGGGGGCCACGCTTGGTGAGAGGACTTGCTCCTCGAGCTGGGGGTGGCCGCAGAGACCAGCGAGAAGCGACTGTTTACTAAAAACACAGGTCCGTGCGAAGCCGTAAGGCGATGTATACGGACTGACGCCTGCCCGGTGCTGGAACGTTAAGGGGACCGGTTAGCTCACTTTCGGGTGGGCGAAGCTGAGAACTTAAGCGCCAGTAAACGGCGGTGGTAACTATAACCATCCTAAGGTAGCGAAATTCCTTGTCGGGTAAGTTCCGACCTGCACGAATGGCGTAACGACTTCTCGACTGTCTCAACCATAGGCCCGGTGAAATTGCACTACGAGTAAAGATGCTCGTTTCGCGCAGCAGGACGGAAAGACCCCGGGACCTTTACTACAGTTTGATATTGGTGTTCGGTTCGGCTTGTGTAGGATAGCTGGGAGACTTTGAAGCGGCCACGCCAGTGGTTGTGGAGTCGTCGTTGAAATACCAGTCTGGTCGTGCTGGATGTCTAACCTGGGTCCGTGATCCGGATCAGGGACAGTGTCTGATGGGTAGTTTAACTGGGGCGGTTGCCTCCTAAAGAGTAACGGAGGCGCCCAAAGGTTCCCTCAGCCTGGTTGGCAATCAGGTGTTGAGTGTAAGTGCACAAGGGAGCTTGACTGTGAGACCGACGGGTCGAGCAGGGACGAAAGTCGGGACTAGTGATCCGGCGGTGGCTTGTGGAAGCGCCGTCGCTCAACGGATAAAAGGTACCCCGGGGATAACAGGCTGATCTTCCCCAAGAGTCCATATCGACGGGATGGTTTGGCACCTCGATGTCGGCTCGTCGCATCCTGGGGCTGGAGTCGGTCCCAAGGGTTGGGCTGTTCGCCCATTAAAGCGGTACGCGAGCTGGGTTTAGAACGTCGTGAGACAGTTCGGTCCCTATCCGCTGTGCGCGTAGGAGTCTTGAGAAGGGCTGTCCCTAGTACGAGAGGACCGGGACGGACGAACCTCTGGTGTGCCAGTTGTTCTGCCAAGGGCATGGCTGGTTGGCTACGTTCGGGAGGGATAACCGCTGAAAGCATCTAAGCGGGAAGCCTGCTTCGAGATGAGGACTCCCACCCACTTGATGGGGTAAGGCTCCCAGTAGACGACTGGGTTGATAGGCCGGATCTGGAAGCCAGGTAACTGGTGGAGGTGACCGGTACTAATAGGCCGAGGGCTTGTCCTCAGTTGCTCGCGTCCACTGTGTTAGTTCTGAGGCAACGACCGTGTTTTTTCCGGTCTGACTTCATAGTGTTTCGGTGGTCATAGCGTGAGGGAAACGCCCGGTTACATTCCGAACCCGGAAGCTAAGCCTCACAGCGCCGATGGTACTGCAGGGGGGACCCTGTGGGAGAGTAGGACACCGCCGAACTCCCTTTAGAGCTCTGGCTCTTGGGCAACTAGCCCAAGAGCCAGAGCTTTTTTGCGTTGAGGTAGGGTCAGGGAGCAAAGTTGGCTCGTTTCCCACCACAGGAGGCCCCCGGGTGGAGGTACAGGAGACGCGTGTCCAGACGGACCGTGTCCTCACCATCCCGAACATCCTCAGCATGGCGCGTCTGGTCGGCGTACCCGTCTTCCTGTGGTTGATCCTCAGGCCCGAGTTCGGCGGGCCCAAGAGCGACGGCTGGGCCCTGCTGGTGCTGCTCTTCAGCGGCGTCAGCGACTACCTGGACGGCAAACTCGCCCGGCGCTGGAACCAGATCAGCAGCCTCGGCCGGCTACTGGACCCCGCGGCGGACCGGCTCTACGTGCTGTCGACGCTGCTCGGCCTCACCTGGCGCGAGATTCTGCCCCTCTGGCTGACAGCGGTGCTGCTGCTGCGTGAGCTGGTTCTGCTGGTGATGGTGGGAATCCTCCGCCGGCACGGCTATCCGCCACCCCAGGTGAACTTCCTGGGCAAGGCCGCGACCTTCAATCTGATGTACGCGTTCCCGCTGCTCCTGCTCAGTGACGGAAGCGGTTGGATCTCGTCACTCGCTGCTGTTTTCGGATGGGCGTTCGCTGGATGGGGTACAACGCTCTATTGGTGGGCAGGAGTGCTCTACGTAGTGCAAGTCCGCCGCCTGGTTCGCGCGGACGCCACAGCCGATTGAGCTCGGCGATTGTCCGGCCCCAGTGGCCCTCGCTTGGCTTCGATGGCCCGCGGCGGAAAAGTGCGGGACAATCTGACGGGTGAAGTCGGCTAGACCGTCATCTCTTAGAGGAGGACGCTTCCGACATGAAGGCCGTCGTGATGGCCGGTGGTGAAGGCACACGCCTTCGCCCCATGACCTCCAGCATGCCCAAGCCACTCCTTCCGGTCGTCAACCGGCCGATCATGGAGCACGTGCTGCGGCTGCTCAAAAGGCATGGGCTCACCGAGACCGTCGTCACTGTGCAGTTCCTGGCATCGCTGGTCAAGAACTACTTCGGGGACGGCGAGGAGCTCGGTATGGAGCTCACTTATGCCAACGAGGAGAAGCCACTCGGTACAGCCGGAAGCGTCAAGAACGCCGAAGAGGCGTTGAAGGACGATGCCTTCCTCGTCATCTCCGGCGATGCGCTGACCGACTTCGACCTCACCGAACTGATCAACTTCCACAAGGCAAAGGGAGCGCTCGTCACGGTCTGCCTGACGCGTGTGCCCAATCCGCTGGAATTCGGTATCACCATCGTCGACGAAGAGGGCAAGGTCGAGCGCTTCCTCGAGAAGCCGACCTGGGGCCAGGTCTTCTCCGACACGGTGAACACGGGCATCTATGTCATGGAGCCCGAGGTATTCGACTACGTCGAGGCCGACGTTCCCGTCGACTGGTCCGGTGACGTCTTCCCCCAGCTGATGAAGGAAGGCAAGCCCATCTACGGCTATGTCGCCGAGGGCTACTGGGAGGACGTCGGCACCCACGAGTCGTACGTGAAGGCGCAGGCCGACGTCCTGGAGGGCAAGGTCGACGTCGACATCGACGGCTTCGAGATATCTCCGGGCGTATGGGTCGCCGAGGGTGCCGAGGTACACGCGGACGCCGATCTGCGCGGGCCGTTGTACATCGGTGACTACGCCAAGGTGGAGGCCGGCGCGGAACTCCGGGAACACACCGTCGTCGGATCCAACGTCGTCGTGAAAAGCGGCGCCTTCCTGCACCGGGCCGTCGTCCACGACAACGTGTACGTCGGGCAGCACAGCAATCTGCGGGGCTGTGTCGTCGGCAAGAACACCGACATCATGCGGGCCGCGCGGATCGAGGACGGCGCGGTCATCGGTGACGAGTGCCTGATCGGTGAAGAATCGATCGTTCAGGGCAATGTCCGGGTCTATCCCTTCAAGACCATCGAGGCCGGCGCCTTCGTCAACACGTCGGTGATCTGGGAGTCCCGGGGACAGGCCCACCTGTTCGGCGCCCGGGGCGTCTCCGGGATCCTGAACGTCGAGATCACCCCGGAACTGGCCGTACGGCTGGCCGGCGCGTACGCGACCACCCTGAAGAAGGGGTCCACCGTCACGACGGCCCGTGACCACTCCCGTGGTGCCCGTGCGCTCAAGCGGGCGGTGATCTCCGCGCTCCAGGCGAGTGCCATCGACGTACGCGACCTGGAGAACGTGCCGTTGCCCGTGGCCCGGCAGCAGACGGGGCGGGGAAGTGCCGGCGGGATCATGATCCGGACCTCGCCCGGGGTGCCGGACTCCGTCGACATCATGTTCTTCGACGGGCAGGGCGCCGACCTCTCCCAGGCCAGCCAGCGCAAGCTGGACCGCATCTTCGCTCGGCAGGAGTACCGGCGCGCGTTCCCCGGGGAGATCGGCGACCTCTACTTCCCGGCGAGCGTCTTCGACTCCTACACCGGGTCGCTGCTGCGGAACGTCGACACGACCGGGGTCGCCGAGTCGGGCCTCAAGGTCGTCGTGGACGCCTCCAACGGCAGCGCCGGACTCGTGCTGCCGAGCCTGCTCGGCAAGCTCGGTGTGGACTCGCTGACCATCAACCCCGGTCTGAACGAGGCGCGGCCCACGGAGACCGCCGACCAGCGGCGGGCCGGGCTGGTACGGCTCGGTGAGATCGTGGCGTCGTCCGGCGCCGCGTTCGGTGTGCGGTTCGACCCGGTGGGTGAGCGGCTGTCCCTGGTGGACGAGAAGGGCCGCATCATCGAGGACGACCGTGCGCTCCTGGTGATGCTCGACCTGGTCGCCGCCGAGCGGCGCAGCGGCCGGGTGGCGCTTCCGGTGACCACGACCAGGATCGCCGAGCAGGTGGCGGCGTACCACGGCACCCAGGTCGAGTGGACGACCACCTCTCCTGACGACCTCACGCGCGTGGGGCGCGAGGAAGGCACCATCTTCGGCGGTGACGGCAAGGGCGGGTTCATCGTCCCCGAGTTCAGCAGCGTCTACGACGGTACGGCCGCGTTCGTACGCCTGATCGGTCTGGTGGCGCGGACGCAGCTCACGCTCAGCCAGATCGACGCCCGGATCCCGAAGGCGCACGTCCTCAAGCGGGACCTGGCCACCCCGTGGGCTGTCAAGGGGCTGGTCATGCGGCGTGTCGTGGAGGCGGCCGGAGACCGGTTCGTGGACACGACCGACGGGGTGCGGGTCGTGGAGCCCGACGGGCGCTGGGTGATGGTGCTGCCCGACCCGGCGGAGGCGGTCACCCATCTGTGGGCCGAGGGGCCCGACGACGCGTCCGCGCAGGCTCTGTTGGACGAGTGGTCGGCGACGGTGGACAGCGCCGGACGGTAAAAAACCGCTGCACGCGTGCGTGCCGGACAGGTGTCCCCACGGGGGCCGGTCCGGCACGCCGGTGGGGCCGTTCGGAGGTACCCGCCGCAACGTGCGACGATGTGCGGCATGCCGCAGCAACCCCCCGTTCGGAGCAGCGCCGCCCGGCCGTCGCGCCCGGACGCCTCCATGTCGTTGATCACCAACGTCATGGACCACAGCCTCGACGACGGGTACGCCGAGGCGGCCGCCCGGAAGCGCGCCCGTGGGGAGGGCGGCGGCATGCCGAAGACCCTCCGGGCGAGGCTGGGCCTCGCCGGCGGTCTGGTGCTGGCGGCCCTGGTGGTGACCGTGGGAGCGGCGCAGGCGCGTGTGACGGCGCCCGTGGTGGCCAAGGAGCGTCAGGAGCTCATCGACAGGGTCGACCGGGAGACGGCGGCCGCCGACAAGCTGGAGACAGGTGTCGACAAGCTCCGGGACGACGTCAGCGCCCGCCAGCGTGACGCGCTGAAGGAGAGCGGCGGCAGCGGGCAGGCGGACCTGGTGGACGTCCTGTCGGGCGCCACGGCGGTGCACGGCCCCGGCGTGAAGCTGGTGGTGAACGACGCCAAGGAGGCCTCCTCGGGCGGCGGCGTCGACAATCCGAGGGAGACCTCCGGGTTCTCCGACACCGGCCGGGTGCGGGACCATGACCTGCAGCGCGTCGTGAACGGGCTGTGGGCCTCCGGCGCCGAGGCGGTCTCGATCAACGGGCAGCGGCTGACGGCCCTGTCCGCGATCAGGGCCGCGGGGGACGCGATACTTGTCGACAACAGGCCGCTGGTACCGCCGTACACGGTGCTGGCGGTGGGGGACGGGGAGAAGCTCGGCTCCAGGTTCCAGGACAGCCCCGACGGGCTGTACCTGCATGCCCTGGAGGAGAACTTCGACATCCGGGCGACCATCTCCACGGAGAGTGACGTCCGGTTGCCCGCCGCGCCCAGCGTGATCGTACGTACAGCACAGCCGTACACCGAGAAGACGGAGAAGGGCACATCGTGATCGCCGTACTTGGCCTCGTCGTGGGCGTCGTGGCCGGACTGTTGGTCCGGCCTGAGGTTCCGGCGGTCGTCGAGCCGTATCTGCCGATCGCCGTCGTCGCGGCGCTCGACGCCGTCTTCGGCGGTCTGCGGGCCATGCTGGACGGGATCTTCGACGACAAGGTCTTCGTGGTGTCGTTCCTGTCCAACGTGGTGGTGGCCGCGCTGATCGTCTTCCTCGGCGACAAGCTGGGAGTGGGCTCGCAGCTGTCCACGGGGGTCGTGGTGGTCCTCGGTATCCGCATCTTCTCCAACGCCGCGGCGATCCGACGGCACGTGTTCCGGGCGTGAGCGGCATGGGTGAGCACGAGAAGGAGCCGGAGCACCGGCTGCGCAGAGAACTCCCGGCCGAGGTTTCGCCCGCGGTGCCGGAGGCCGAGTCCGCCGCGCCGGCGCCGGAGGCCAAGGTGACCGGCCGGGAGAGGCTGTTCCAGGGGCTGTGGCCGCCACGCGTGAGCAGGGCCCAACTGATCGTCGCCGTGCTGTTGTTCGGGCTCGGGTTCGGGCTCGCCGTGCAGGTGGCGTCGAACAGCGACAGTGACAGCGCGCTGCGCGGGGCCCGTCAGGAAGATCTTGTCCGCATCCTCGATGAACTGGACGACCGTACTCAGCGTCTTGAGGACGAGAAGACAGGACTCGAAAAGCAGCGTCAGGAGTTGCAGAGCAGCTCCGACCAGGCGGCGGAGGCCCGCAGGCAGACGGCCGAGAAGGAGCGGCAACTCGGTATTCTCGCGGGCACCGTGGCGGCGCAGGGTCCTGGCATCACGATGACGGTCGACGACCCGAAGGGGACGGTACAGGCGGACATGCTGCTCGATGCGATCCAGGAACTGCGCGCGGCCGGTGCGGAGGCGATCCAGGTCGACGGGGTCCGGGTCGTCGCGGGCACCTATCTCACCGACTCCGGGAAGAGCGTGAGCGTCGACGGGAACAAGATCACCCAGCCCTACGTTTTCAAGGTGATCGGCAAGCCGCAGGACCTCGAACCGGCTCTGAACATCCCCGGAGGCGTGGTGCAGACCCTGGAGAAGGAGCAGGCGACTGTGACCGTCGAGCGATCCGCCAAGATCGTCGTGGATGCCTTGCGACCGGCGAAGCAGCCTGACTACGCTCGGTCGTCCTCGCAGTGAACCGGCGGTGCATGGGGGACATCCGGCGAGGGCATGAGGATGCGGGGGGTCGGCGCACCGGGAAACCGGTGCGTGGTGGAAACTGTCTGGTGGATACGGACGTTGTGTGGTTGTCCGGGTCGGCCGGTCTATTCAGTCAGGGTTCGTCCTGCCCCACGGGCGGGTCTGTTTCGGTCAAGGGGAATCGCCCGTGAAGTTGTTTGCGAAGTTGTTCGGCAAGAGCGCGCGAGAGGGTAGCGACAACGCGACCGCGCGCCATCGGGCACAGCCCGACGCGGAGGGCCAGCGCCCGCTGTTCCGGGACCAGGTGGCTGGTCCGGGGGGTGACATTTCGGGAGGTCAGGGCGCGCCGTCAGTTGACCCGTCCAGGTCCGGCGACATAGGTTTCGGGCAACCGTCAACCTCAGGTACGGGTGGAGGGTTCACCTCCGGCCCGTACGCGTCCAACGCCCCGGCGGGGCAGCCGCGGCAGGAGGATCCGTCCATGTCGGCCCTGGTTTGTACGAGGTGCGGTAACCGCAACGCGGAGAACGCCCGCTTCTGTTCCAACTGCGGAGCCCCGTTGCGTGCGGGCGCCGTCCCCGAGCGTGCGTCGGAGACGACGTCGACGATCTCGATCTCCGGCCTGGAGGCCTACGACGCCGAGGTCACCGGTCAGACCCAGATGCCGTCGCTCTCTCCCGAGGCGCAGGCGGCGGTCGACGCGCTGCCGCTCGGCTCCGCGCTGCTGGTCGTGCGCCGGGGCCCGAACTCGGGCAGCCGGTTCCTGCTGGACAGCGACCTGACCACGGCCGGCCGCCACCCGCAGAGCGACATCTTCCTGGACGACGTGACGGTCTCGCGCCGGCACGTGGAGTTCCGGCGGCAGCCGGACGGCTCGTTCACGGTGGCCGACGTCGGCAGCCTCAACGGCACGTACGTCAACCGGGAGCGCATCGACCAGGTCGCGCTGTCGAACGGTGACGAGGTCCAGATCGGCAAGTACCGGCTGGTCTTCTACGCGAGCCGGCAGGGCATCTGACCCTCCGGAGCTCGCCTGGGGGACCCCAGGGAAGAAGGTCCATGCTGCACACACCGAGCGGCGGTTCCGGTCACGGCACCGCCGCCACGGAATCCGGGCTGATGAGCATCGGCACGGTGCTGAACGTGCTGCGCGACGAGTTCCCCGAAGTCACCATCTCCAAGATCCGCTTCCTGGAGTCGGAGGGGCTCATCGAGCCGCGCCGTACCCCTTCCGGGTACCGGAAGTTCAGCGCCGGGGACGTGGAGCGTCTGGGACACGTCCTGCGGATGCAGCGGGACCACTATCTGCCGCTCAAGGTCATCCGGGAGTACCTGGAGGCCATGGAGCGCGGCGAGGCGGTACAGCCGCCCGTTCTGGGGCGGCAGCGGGACGGCGAGGCCGTGCCGATGGCTCCCGAGGCGCCGACGGTGGCGCGGATCGGCCGGGACGAGCTGCTAGCGGCCGCCGACATCGACGAGACGCGCCTCGCGGAGTGGGAGTCGTACGGACTGATCGCTCCGCTGGAGGACGGCGTGTACGACGCCGAGACGGTCACCGTGGCCTCGCTCGTGGCCGAGCTGGGGCGGTTCGGGATCGAGCCGCGCCATCTGCGGGCGATGAAGGCCGCCGCCGACCGGGAGGCCGGCCTGGTGGACCAGGTGGTGGCGCCGCTCAAGCGCCACCGCAATCCGCAGACCAGGGCCCATGCCGAGGCCCGTACGAAGGAGCTGGCGGCGCTCACCGTGAAGCTGCATGCCGCGCTGATGCAGACGGCGCTGGGGGTGCGGCTGCCGTGAGCACCACGACAGGACCCGGGCGGAGGCCGGATCGGGCGCGCGTTCCGGGCCCGACTACCCAAACGTCCCGGGCACGGCCTAGGGTTGCTGTGTGAACGAGCTCGATGTCGTAGGTGTCCGGGTGGAAATGCCCTCCAACCAACCGATCGTGCTCCTGCGCGAAGTGGGAGGCGACCGTTACCTCCCCATCTGGATCGGGCCGGGGGAGGCGACGGCGATCGCATTCGCCCAGCAGGGCATGGCGCCCGCCAGGCCGCTGACGCACGACCTGTTCAAGGACGTGCTGGAGGCCGTCGGCCAGGAGCTCACCGAAGTACGCATCACGGATCTGCGTGAGGGCGTCTTCTACGCGGAGCTGGTCTTCGCCAGTGGGGTCGAGGTGAGCGCCAGGCCGTCCGACGCCATAGCGCTTGCGCTGCGCACCGGAACGCCGATCTACGGCAGCGACACGGTGCTGGACGACGCGGGCATCGCGATCCCGGACGAGCAGGAGGACGAGGTGGAGAAGTTCCGCGAGTTCCTCGACCAGATCTCACCCGAGGACTTCGGCACCAGCAGCCAGTGAGGGACCAGAGCGGCCCGTCACCCACCGGGAGGTCGGTGACGGGCCGGTTCCGTGTCAGAAGGCCCCTGACGAGCCGGTTCGGGGCAGCTCACAGCCGAAACTCGTGGGCAATTGCCAGCGGCCATTGAGAGCGTCCTACGGCCTCCCGACAGAGCATTCGGCTAGCCTTTCCCCGCGGTGGGGCACGGGAAACCACTCCTAGGGTGATTATCACTCGGCGTGCCGAGTGTGGCGATCGTTGACGCACCCCTGGTGACTGCCTACCGTCGAGAAGGCAGGTCAAGGACGGAGGTCGGCGTGAGAAGCAGCGGCGACGGTTTGGCTGGGGGTGCCCCCGGACGCGGTTTCGGGGAGAGCGGTCCGTCCCCGCTTCACAGCAGCATTGCCGGTCATGCCCCGCAGCGGCCGACCGCAGTGCCGAGCGGCGGAGGGGCGGCGTCCATGGCCACCGAGGAGATCGGCTACCGCGGGCCCACGGCCTGCGCGGCGGCCGGCATCACCTACCGGCAGCTCGACTACTGGGCCCGCACCGGCCTGGTCGAGCCCAGCGTGCGGCCCGCCTACGGGTCGGGCACCCAGCGTCTGTACAGCTTTCGGGACGTCGTCGTCCTGAAGATCGTCAAGCGGTTCCTGGACACCGGGGTCTCCCTCCAGAACATCCGCACCGCCGTCCAGCACCTGAGAGAACGCGGTTTCCGCGACCTGGAGCGCATGACCCTGATGAGCGACGGTGCCACGGTCTACGAGTGCACCTCGCCGGACGAGGTGCACGCCCTGCTCCAGGGCGGTCAGGGCATCTTCGGGATCGCGGTCGGCGTGGTGTGGCGGGACGTGGAGAACGCGCTCTCCCAGTTGCACGGCGAGCGCGTCGACACCGGTGAGACGCTCGTCGGCCACAACCCCGCGGACGAACTGGCCCGGCGGCGCAACCGGGCGGTCTGAAGGCCCGCTGACAATGCCCCGGCCGGGGACCGGCAAGTTCTACTGATCCCCGCAACACCCTGGAGTTCAGGGAGCTGCGGGGATCGTGGATTTCGAGGTGTTGAAGGCGAGGTTCTTCGAGGCGCTGGACCGGGAGGGCGGCAGCGTTACCCTGGCGGCTCGGGCAGTCGGGGTGAACCGCAACACGGCGTTCGGGTGGGCCCGTAAGGCCGGTGTCCGCGGTCGTGGGAAGCCCGGCAGGTCTGGCCATCAAGGCCGGGCGGAGTACGAGCGGCTGCGTGCGGCTGGAGTTCGGCGCCGGGATGCCGCCGCGCAGGTCGGCGTCCACGAGCGCACCGCCGAGGACTGGGACCAGGGCATCCGCCAGATCGGCCACTCCCGGCTGCGTCCTGACGGACGCTTGATCGTCTATAAGACCGGTGTGACCATCATCAAGCCGCCGCTTCTCGCAGCGGTCGACGCGCAGCTGCACCCCCGGTTTCTGACCGTGACCGAGCGGGAGACGATCGCTGACATGCACCGGGCCGGCCACTCGTTGAGGGCGATAGGGCGGGCTCTGGGGCGGCCGGCGTCCACGGTCAAGCGGGAGATCGACACCCGGGCGGTCGACGGCGTCTACCGGCCGCACAGGGCCCAGCGGGCATGGGCCGAGAGCCGCGCCCGGCCCAAGGCATCCAAGCTCGCCGCAGACGGTCCGCTGCGTCGATACGTTGAGGACAGGCTGCGCGAACGCTGGTCACCGGAGCAGATCAGTCACACTGCGGCCATCGAGTTCCCCGACGACGAGAGTATGCGGGTGAGTCCGGAGACGATCTACCAGGCCATCTACGTCCAGGCCCGAGGCGGCCTGCGCCGCCAGGTCGCGGTCGCGCTGCGCACCGGGCGCACCCGCCGCAAGCCTCACCGCAGCCCGGAGCAGCGCACTCGCCGCTTCTTCGACGAGATGGTGATGATCTCCGAGCGGCCGCCGGAGGTTGAGGACCGAGCGATTCCCGGTCATTGGGAAGGCGATCTGATCGTCGGCCCACGCAGCGAGAGCGCGATAGTGACCCTGGTCGAGCGCTCCACCCGCTACGTCATGCTCGGACATCTGCCCGGCGGACACACGGCCGGGGAAGTCCGCGATGTGCTGGTGCCGCTGATCCAGGCCCTGCCCGAGCACTTGCGCGGTTCGCTGACCTGGGATCAGGGCTGCGAAATGGCCGCGCACAAGCAGTTCACCGTGGCCACCGGCGTGCCGGTCTACTTCTGCGACCCCCACTCGCCCTGGCAGCGCGGCTCGAATGAGAACACGAACGGCCTGCTTCGGCAGTACTTCCCCAAGGGCACCGACCTGTCCGCGCACAGTCCCGCAGACCTTGAACACGTCGCCCAGCAGCTCAACGGTCGGCCACGCAAGACGCTCGGCTGGAGAACCCCAGCCGAGCGTCTGCGTGATCTACTGATGGCCGCATAAGCCATCAGGTGTTGCGGGGATCCCGAGAATCCGCCACCGTGCCGGGGCATTGTCAGTGGCGTGGTGCAGCATCGGAGATGTGAGAAACGCGCCCACGATCCTGCATCTCGACATGGATGCCTTCTTCGCCTCGGTGGAGCAGGCGTCCAAGCCGAGCCTGCGCGGGAAGGCCGTGGTCGTGGGCGGGCTCGGACCGCGCGGTGTGGTGGCCACCGCGTCCTACGAGGCCCGGGTGTTCGGGGTGCACTCCGCGATGCCGATGGGCCAGGCACGGCGGCTGGCGCCGAACGCCGCGTACCTGGTGCCGCGCTTCGGGCTGTACCGGTCGGTCAGCGAGCAGGTGATGGGGTTGCTGCGCGGGCTCTCGCCGCTGGTGGAGCCGCTCAGCCTGGACGAGGCCTTCGTGGACCTGGAGGCCGGTGAGGTGGCCTGGGACGCCGTGTCGGCGCGACTGGTGGGGGAGAGGCTGCGCGCCGACATACGGGCCGTCACGGGGCTCTCCGGGTCCGTCGGGCTCGCCGCCTCGAAGATGCTCGCGAAGATCGCCTCCGAGCAGGCCAAGCCCGACGGGCTGGTGCTGATCGAGCCGGGCACGGAGCGGGCGATGCTGGGGCCGATGACCGTGCGGACCCTGCCGGGGGTGGGGCCGGCGACGGGGGACCACCTGCGGCGGGCCGGGATCACCACGGTCGAGGAGATCGCCGAGGCGGGGGAGGACGAACTGGTACGGCTGCTCGGCAAGGCCCACGGGCACGCGCTGTACGCGATGGCGCTCGCGCACGACGAGCGGCCCGTGGTGGCCGAGCGGGAGGCCAAGTCGGTGTCGGTCGAGGACACCTACGACGTGGACATCCACGACCGGCTGCGGGTGGGGATGGAGGTGCAGCGGCTGGCCGACCGGTGCGTGCGGCGGCTGCGGGGGGCCGGGCTGTCCGGGCGGACCATCGTGCTGAAGGTGCGGCGGTACGACTTCTCGACGCTCACCAGGTCCGAGACGCTCAGGGGGCCGACCGACGACCCGGGGGTGGTGCGTGAGGCGGCGGCGCGGCTGCTGGACTCGGTGGACACGACGGGGGGTGTGCGGCTGCTGGGGGTGGGGGTGACGGGGCTGGCCGACTACACGCAGGAGGACCTGTTCGCGCAGGCGGCGGCCGGGGAGGGGGCGGCGGAGTTCGCGGCGGAGGACGAGGCTGCGGAGCCGGTCGCCGAGGAGCAGGTGGTCGCCGAGCGGAGGTGGCCCGCCGGGCACGACGTGCGGCATGCCGAGCACGGGCACGGATGGGTGCAGGGCAGTGGGCTGGGGCGGGTCACGGTGCGGTTCGAGACGCCGGGGGCGGTGGGGCCCGGGAGAGTGCGGACGTTTCGGGTCGACGACCCCGAGCTGGAGCCGGCGGAGCCGTTGCCGCTGGTGCCGGGGATCCCGGTGGACGGGGTGCGTACGTGACCGTGGATGCCGGACGGGGGCGGGACGCTTGCCGGCGCTTGCAGGTGCCGCTGCGCCCACCCGTGCCGCCTCTGCGGCACGCCTGCCCGCAGAACAACTAAGTGGCTGTGCAGGAAACGGCTGGGCAGCGCCCCGCCAGGGGCGCTGGGGGTACCCCCAGCCGATGGCTGGGGGAGGAACCGCGCGAGCGACCCCCGCTCACCCGCAGCCAACCGTCGGCCTCACGCCCCCGCGTCCTCCGTTCCCGCCAGTTTGCCGAAGTCGCGGTCCGGGTGGGCGGGGGGCGGGGCAGCGGTGTCCAGGCCGTAGTGGTGGTAGAGCTGGAGCTCCTGTTCCGGGGAGAGGTGGCGGCCCACGCCGAAGTCGGGGGCGTCTTTGATCAGGGCGCGGTCGAAGGGGACCTTAAGGGTGCCCTCGACCAGTTCGCTGGGCTCCAGGGGGACGAAGGCGTCCCTGGAGAAGAGGCCGGTGCGTATGGCCGCCCACTCCGGCACGCCCGTCGCGTCGTCGAGGTACACCTCGTCGATCGTGCCGATCTTCGTGCCGTTGCGGTCGAACGCCTTGCGGCCGATCAGGTTGCGCGGATCGATGTCGGTCTGCACGGGCCCTCCACTTGGTCGCAACTCATCCGTAAGCACTACAAAAGAGCACATTGAAGGAGGCGGCCACTCGAAGGCTCCGGTGTTGCCCCCGCTGGTACGCTGGCGGTGGCTGCTGACCCCGTGCGGGAGAGTCCTCCGGGAAACCGGAGGCGCCGAAGGAGCAAATCCTCCCCGGAATCTCTCAGGCTCACGTACCGCACGGACGAGGTCACTCTGGAAAGCAGGGCGGACGTCGACGGTGTCCGCGCTCACCGACGGTGCAAGCCGGTGGTCCGCAAGGGCACACCGGCGAAGCTCTCAGGTCCGATGACAGAGGGGGAGGCCGTCGGGGTACCCGTGCCGGGGTACCCCTCGAAGGTCGCGTCAGACCAGGAGGCCTCCGCAATGACCGCCCAGCGCATCCCGCTCTCCGAACTTGAGCAGGGGATTCCCTTCGAGCAGCGCCACATCGGCCCCGACCACGAGGCCCGGGCCAAGATGCTCGCCCAGGTCGGCTACGGCTCGCTCGACGAGCTGACCGCCGCCGCCGTGCCGGACGTGATCAAGAACGCCGACCGGCTCGACCTGCCCGGCGCCCGCACCGAGGCCGAGGTGCTGGCCGAGCTGCGGTCCCTGGCCGACCGGAACCAGGTGCTCGACTCGATGATCGGCCTGGGGTACTACGGGACCTTCACGCCGCCCGTCATCCTGCGCAACGTGATGGAGAACCCCGCCTGGTACACGGCCTACACGCCGTACCAGCCGGAGATCTCCCAGGGCCGCCTGGAAGCGCTGCTGAACTTCCAGACCGTGGTCGCCGACCTCACCGGGCTGCCCACCTCCGGTGCCTCGCTGCTCGACGAGGGCACGGCCGCAGCCGAGGCGATGGCCCTGTCGCTGCGCATGGGCAAGAACAAGAAGGGCGTCTTCGTCGTCGACGCGGACGCGCTGCCGCAGACCATCGCCGTGATACAGACCCGGGCCGAGCCCACGGGCGTGGAGGTCGTGGTCGCCGACCTCGCCGAGGGCATTCCGGCGGAGCTCGCCGGGCGGGAGATCAACGGGGTGCTCGTCCAGTACCCCGGCGCCTCCGGTGCCGTACGCGACATCAGGGCCGTCGTCGAGCAGGCGCACGAAGCGGGCGCGCTCGTCACCGTCGCCGCCGACCTGCTCGCGCTGACCCTGCTGACCTCGCCGGGCGAGCTCGGGGCCGACATCGCCGTCGGCACCACCCAGCGGTTCGGTGTGCCGATGGGCTTCGGCGGGCCGCACGCCGGTTACATGGCGGTCCGCGAGAAGTTCGCGCGCAGCCTGCCCGGGCGGCTCGTGGGCGTCTCCGTGGACGCCGACGGGAACAAGGCGTACCGGCTGGCGCTGCAGACCCGCGAGCAGCACATCCGGCGGGAGAAGGCCACCAGCAACATCTGCACCGCGCAGGTGCTGCTCGCCGTGATGGCCGGCATGTACGCCGTCTACCACGGGCCCGAGGGACTGAGGGCCATCGCCCAGCGGACGCATCGCTACGCCACGATCCTCGCCGCGGGGCTCACGGCCGGCGGTGTCGAGATCGTGCACGGCGCCTACTTCGACACCCTCACCGCGCGCGTGCCCGGCAAGGCCGCGGGGATCGTCGCCGCCGCCCGTCAGGGCGGAGTCAACCTCCGGCTCGTCGACGCCGACCACGTCTCCATGGCCTGCGACGAGACCACCACGCGCGCCCAGCTGAGCGCCGTCTGGACGGCCTTCGGCGTCGAGGGCGACGTCGAGGCGCTGGACGCCGCCACCGAGGACACGCTGCCCGAGGCGCTGCTGCGCACCGACGGCTACCTGACCCACCCCGTCTTCCAGCGGCACCGCTCCGAGACCGCGATGCTCCGCTACCTGCGCAGGCTCGCCGACCGGGACTACGCGCTGGACCGCGGCATGATCCCGCTGGGCTCGTGCACCATGAAGCTCAACGCGACCACCGAGATGGAACCGGTCACCTGGCCCGAGTTCGGCCAGCTGCACCCGTTCGCGCCCGCCGAGCAGGCGCAGGGCTACCTGACCCTCATCCGTGAGCTGGAGGAACGGCTCGCCGAGGTCACCGGGTACGACAAGGTGTCGCTGCAGCCCAACGCCGGCTCGCAGGGCGAGTTCGCCGGCCTGCTCGCCGTACGCGCGTACCACCGTGCCAACGGCGACGCGCAGCGGACCGTGTGCCTGATCCCCTCGTCCGCGCACGGGACCAACGCCGCCAGTGCCGTCATGGCGGGCATGAAGGTCGTCGTCGTGAAGACCGCCGAGGACGGCGAGATCGACGTCGCCGACCTGCGGGCGAAGATCGAGCAGTACCGCGACGAGCTCGCCGTGCTGATGATCACCTACCCGTCCACGCACGGGGTGTTCGAGGAGCACGTCGCCGACATCTGCGCGCAGGTGCACGAGGCCGGCGGACAGGTGTACGTCGACGGGGCCAACCTCAACGCCCTGGTCGGGGTCGCCAAGCCGGGCCACTTCGGCGGCGACGTCTCCCACCTCAACCTGCACAAGACCTTCTGCATCCCGCACGGCGGCGGCGGTCCCGGCGTCGGTCCGGTGGCCGTACGGGCCCACCTGGCGCCGTACCTGCCGAACCACCCGCTGCAGCCGGCCGCCGGTCCCGAGACGGGTGTCGGGCCGATCTCGGCCGCGCCGTGGGGCTCGGCGGGGATCCTGCCGATCTCGTGGGCCTACGTCCGGCTCATGGGCGGCGAGGGACTGAAGCGGGCCACCCAGGTGGCCGTGCTCAGCGCCAACTACGTCGCCAAGCGGCTGGAGCCGCACTTCCCCGTGCTCTACACCGGGCCCGGCGGCCTCGTCGCGCACGAGTGCATCATCGACCTGCGGCCGCTGACCAAGGCGACCGGGGTGAGCGTGGACGACGTCGCCAAGCGGCTCATCGACTACGGCTTCCACGCGCCGACGATGTCCTTCCCGGTGGCCGGCACGCTGATGATCGAGCCGACCGAGTCCGAGGACCTCGGCGAGCTGGACCGGTTCTGCGAGGCGATGATCGCCATCCGCGCGGAGATCGACAAGGTCGGGGCCGGCGAGTGGTCCGCCGACGACAACCCGCTGCGTGGCGCTCCGCACACCGCCGCCGCGCTGGGCGGCGAGTGGAAGCACGAGTACAGCCGCGAGGAGGCCGTCTTCCCCGCCGGGGTGTCCGCCGCCGACAAGTACTGGCCGCCGGTGCGCCGGATCGACCAGGCCTTCGGCGACCGGAACCTGGTGTGCTCGTGCCCGCCGCTGGACGCGTACGAGGACTGACGCACCGGCACGACGCGAGAGGCCCCGCTCCGGCGGGGCCTCCCGTTTTCACGCCGGGTACGCGTGCGTCTGGGTCGCCTTCACCGTCGCCCAGACCGCGACGCCCGGGTGCAGGTCCAGTTCGGCCGCCGCGACCGTGGTGAGGTCGGCGGCGAGGGCGAGTCCGCCGGTCAGGTCGGCGCGGATCTGGTCGCCGTGGGTCTCCAGGCCGGCGACCTCGCAGCGCCAGAGGTTGCGGGCGCTGGCGCCGGTGGGGCGGTCCCGGAAGAGGGTGACGGCGCTCGGCGGGAACGCGACGAAGACGTCTCCTGTGAGGACTTCGCTGGTGGTGATCGCGGGGCCCGCGGCGAGCTGGACCGTGTGGCCCTCCGCCCGGCCCCGGTAGAGGTTGAGACCGACCAGGTGGGCGATGTAGTCGGTGCGCGGGTGGCGGGCGATGTCGGCGGGGGTGCCCTCCTGGACGATGCGGCCCTCCTCCACGACGATCAGGCGGTCGGCCAGCACCATGGCGTCCAGCGGGTCGTGCGTGACCAGGACCGCGACCGCCTCGAACTCGGCCAGGTGACGGCGGAGCCGGGACCGCACGTCGAGGCGGGTACGGGCGTCGAGGGCGGCGAGGGGCTCGTCCAGGAGCAGCAGGCGGGGGCGGGTGGCCAGGGCGCGGGCCAGTGCGACGCGCTGGGCCTGTCCGCCGGAGAGGCGGCGGGGTTTGACGCCGGCGTGTTCGGCGAGGCCCATGCGGTCGAGCCAGGCGGCGGCCTGGGCGCGGGCCTCGGTCTTGGTCGCGCCGTGGCAGCGGGGGCCGAAGGCGACGTTGTCGAGGGCCGTGAGGTGGGGGAAGAGGAGGTAGTCCTGGAAGACGACGCCGACCGGGCGGGATTCGGGGGGCGTGCGGTCCAACTCCGTGCCGTCGAGGCGCAGGTGACCGGTGGTGAGGGGGATGAGGCCGGCCAGGGCGCGGAGGGCGGTGGTCTTTCCGGCGCCGTTGGGGCCGAGGAGGGCGACGACCTCGCCGGGGGCGGCGGTGAGGGTGATGTCCAGGTGGAAGGTGGGACGGGTGACGACGAGGCGAGCGTGGAGGCCGCCGGTTTTCGGGTGCGGGTGCGGGTGCGGGTGCGTGGTGGGCCGCGCGCGGTGGGCGGGTTGTGTACCGTCGGCGGCTGCGGCCGGCCGCTGGGGTGGCTGCGTGGCGTCGGCGGACGTCGGCAGGCCGTGGGGAGGCTGGGTGCCGTCCGCGGATACGGGATGTGAGTTGGTCATCGGGGCGTCGTCCACCGGGTCGTCCTCATGATGCCGTCATCCAACGATCCCGCAACGCCGCCAGTACCGCGATCGACACCGCCAGCAGCACCAGGCTGAGCGCGATCGCCGCGTCGGGGTCGTTCTGGAGGGCGAGGTAGACGGCGAGCGGCATGGTCTGGGTGCGGCCGGGGAAGTTGCCGGCGAAGGTGATCGTCGCTCCGAACTCACCGAGCGCGCGGGCCCAGGCCAGGACCGAGCCGGCCGCGATGCCCGGGGCGATGAGGGGAAGCGTGACCCGGCGGAACGCGGTGAAGCGGGAGGCGCCCAGGGTGGTGGCCGCCTCCTCGTAACGGGGGTCGGCGGCGCGCAGCGTGCCCTCGACGCTGATCACCAGGAAGGGCATGGCCACGAAGGACTCGGCGAGGACCACGCCGGCCGTGGTGAAGGGCAGGGTGATGCCGAACCAGGAGTCCAGCCACTGGCCCACCACCCCGTTGCGGCCGAGGGCGAGCAGCAGGGCCACACCGCCGACCACCGGCGGGAGGACGAGGGGGAGGGTGACCAGCGCCCGGACGAACCCCCGGCCGGGGAACTCCGTGCGGGCCAGCAGCCAGGCCAGGGGGACGCCCAGGACGAGGCTGACGGCCGTCGCCGCCGTGGCGCAGATGAGGGAGAGCTGGAGGGCCTGCCAGACCTCCGCACTGGTCAGCAGGGACGGGAGGCCGCGCCAGGGGGCCCGCACCAGCAGGGCGACCAGCGGCAGGAGCAGGAAGACCAGAGCTACCGCTCCGGGGAGCAGGAGCGGCAGCGGTACGGCCGGCCGAACGCGCCGGCGTCGTGGGCCGCCCGGGAGGGTGCCGGCCGCAGCGCCGGAATGGTCGGCCTTCGTCATGGCTTGAGGAACCCGGCGTCGTTCAGCACCTTCTGGCCCTCGGCGGACTGCACCAGGGCGATGAACGCCTTGGCCAGCGTGGGGTTCTGGGCGTTCTTGAGGAGGGCGATCGGGTAGTCGTTGATCGCGTCGGCGGACTCGGGGAAGTCCACGCCCTCCACCTTGCTGCCGGCTGCCTTCACGTCGGTCCGGTAGACGACCGCCGCGTCGGCCTCCTTCAGGACCACCTTGTTGAGGGCGGACTTCACGTCCTCCTCGTAGGAGACCGGGGTGAGCTTGATCTTGCCGGCGTCCAGGGCCTTCTGCGCGGCGGCGCCGCACGGCACCGTCTTGTCGCACAGCACGACCTTCAGCGAGGACTTCGTCAGGTCCTTCAGGGAGGAGATCCTGTCGGGGTTGCCCGGGAGGGTGGCGATCTCCAGCTGGTTGCGGACGAAGGTGGCCGGCGTGGTGGCGGTGTCCTTCCTGTCCGCCACGATCGCCATGGTCTTGGCGCTCGCGGCGGCGAAGACGTCGGCCGGCGCACCGCTGGTGATCTGCGCGGCGAGGGTGTCGCTGCCGCCGAAGCTGAAGTCGACCTTGGTGCCCGGGTGGGCCTTCTCGAAGTCGGCCTTCAGGGTCGTGAAGCTCTCCTGCAGCGAGGCCGCCGCGAACACGGTGATCGAGCCCGACAGCTTGGGTGTCGCCGGCGCCGAGGTGTCCGTCGTCGTCGCCGACGACTCGTCGTCGGAGGAGGAGCAGGCGCTCAGGGCCAGCAGGGCCGCGACCGAGGCACCGGCCACCTGGAGCGTCCACCGGGTCCGGCGCACGGAACGGGTCATCACGAGTGAACTCCTCTGGATCCGGTGAACGATCTGTCGCGCCCTGCTGCGACCTGTCTATCAGCCCGCGTGGCGATGATACTGCCGCAGTTGCCAGGCGTAAGTCTTCTGTCACATCGCATGAGCTGCATACTTTCGGACTGGGGCTGGCATGTGCGTTTCTACGGCGACGTGCCGCGGGTACCGTCATCCGGGAGCCGGCCGCACACGACGCTCGCCGAACTCGCCCGCACCGGAGACCTCGCACGACCGGCCCGGCTGACCGTGCCCGATCCCGTGCGCTTGCCCAGCGCGAGGGTGCGCGCCGGCTTCGAGTGCGCCGGCAGCGGAGTCCAGCACCACGCCTTCACCCGACCGCGTCTGTACGAAGTCCTCACCGCCGCGGGACGCGGCGGGTTCCTGTGGGTGGAGCACTTCACCGGCCGGGACCTGTCCCGGCCGAGTGGCCGGCTGGACCTGTGGGCCGCCCTGCTGTGCGGGCGGCCCGTCAGACGCGGTCGATGTGCACGTTCGTGGACTTCACCCGGGCGGTGGCCTCCATGCCGACCTCCAGGCCGAGTTCCTCGACCGCCTCCCGGGTCAGCAGGGAGACCAGGCGGTGCGGGCCGGCCTGGATCTCGACCTGGGCGGCGACGTCGCCGAGTTTGATCGCGGTGACGATGCCGGGGAAGGCGTTGCGGACCGAGGTGAAGGAGGCGTCCTCCTCGGCGGTGCCGGCCTTGGCCAGTTCGACGGAGAACGCGGCGAGGTCCGTGCCGTCGATGAGTCGCCTGCCGCCCTCGTCGCGGTGGGTGGCCACCCGGCCCGCGTCGGCCCAGCGGCGGGCGGTGTCCGGGCTGACGCCGAGCAGCCGTGCCGCCTGGCCGATCGTGTAGGAGGGCATGGGCTCACCATAGGGCCGGGTGGCGGGGTGCGAGGGCGTGGGGTCGCCGGTCAGGTGAGGCCGGAAGCCGCCAGGACCGCGCGTGCGTTCGTGTCGTCGATCTCGTGGCCGAGCCGTGCCAGCACCTCGGTGCCGCGGCGCAGGGTGCCCCGCTCCACGGAGCGGCGGACACCGGTGTCCAGTTCGTGCCAGAGCAGCGGGTTGGCGTGCAGGACGGCCGGGTCCAGCTCCAGCCGGTTGCCCCGGGTGTCGCGCAGGACCAGATGCGCGGCGACGTCCCCGTACTGGCCGACGGAGACGAGGGAATCGGTGCGGACGGTACGGCGGCGCAGCGCGCCTCGGACGGCCAGCCAGCCGGGGCCCGCCGTGACGCGGGCCGGCAGCAGCACGACGAGGATGGCGGCCGAGAGCGTGACCCAGAGCAGGGCGCGGGCCGGGGTGAGGGTGCCGGCGTCCCAGTCCACGGCGAACGTCAGCCCGCCGAAGCCGAGGGCGGAGCCGACGGCCAGTCGTGCGCCGCCCCGCCAGGTGCGGTCACCGGCCGCCCGCCCTCCGGGTCTTCTGTCCTCCATGGGGCCGACGGTAGGCGGCGGTGGCGGCGGGGGAGCCACCGCTGACAGGGTTCTTATGCGGACCGAGCGGTTATTGACGGGATTCTTACGCCCCGTGTCCCGCGCCCTCTGTCCGGTGCCCGGTGCTGGTGGCCGGCCCTCAGCCCGTGTGGACCCGCGGCCGCCGGTCGCGGTCCGGCTCCGCCTCGCGCAGCACCTCCCGGGTGACCGGGGCGACCTCGCCCTGGCCGAAGAGGAAGAAGCGCAGGAAGTTGGCGAACGGGTTGCCCTCGGTCCACTCGAAGTAGATGTGCGGGATGCAGCCGGTCTCGTCCCGGACGTGCAGCAGCAGCGCGGCCAGGGCGTTGGGGATGGAGGCGGACTCCAGGGTCAGCACGCGGTAGCGGTTGTGCAGGACCTCGCCGCGCACGGTCAGGCCCGCCTCGAACTCGGAGGGGTCGGTGACCGTCACCTCGACGAAGACGAAGTCCTCCTGCTCGGGCATGTCGTTGTCGGCGCGGATCTGCTCGATCTTGTCGCGGTACTCGGCCTTGTCGCGCCGGTCCGGCTCATTGGCGATGAACCGCATCTTGCGGCTGGCCATATCGCGGATGAATCGTTCCGCCATGTCGTCGAGGGTCACGCTCGTCACGCGCAGCTCGAAGGCGCGGGCGAGGCGGGAGAGCAGCGAGACGAGCATGATGCCGACGATGAAGCAGGCGCCGATCTTCACACCGTCGGGGCGCTCGATGACGTTGACGACGGTCGTGTACAGGAAGACCGCCGCGATGATCCCGAACCCGATCGTCCACTTCCGCTGTCCTGCCTTGCGGGCGGCGATGGTCACCGCGACCGCGGCGGAGCTGATCAGCACCAGCACGCCGGTGGCGTAGGCGCCGCCCTGCGCGTCGACGTCGGCGTCGAAGATCCAGGTCACCAGGAAGGCGATCAGCGTGAAGACGATGACCATCGGGCGCACCGCACGGGCCCAGTGCGGGGCCATGCCGTAGCGGGGCAGGTAGCGGGGCATCAGGTTGAGCAGGCCGGCCATCGCGGAGGCGCCGGCGAACCACAGGATGGCGATCGTCGAGACGTCGTAGACCGTGCCGAAGACGTTGCCGAGGTACTCGTGGGACAGGTAGGCGAGCGCACGGCCGTTGGCGCTGCCGCCCGACTTGAACTCGTTCTCCGGGATGAGCAGCGTGGTGATGAAGCTGGTCGCGATGAGGAAGCAGCTCATGATCAGGGCGGCCGTGGTGAGCAGCTTCTTGGTGTCCCGGATCCGCCCGGTGGGCTGCTGCTCGGTGTCGCCCGGTTCGCCCTTGACGTGGGGCATGACGGCGACACCGGTCTCGAAGCCGGACAGGCCCAGGGCGAGTTTCGGGAAGACGATCAGGGCGACGCCGACCATGACGAAGACGTTGCCGTGTTCCTGGGTGAGGGCGCTGGACCAGTCGGTGATGACGTGCTCGGCGGTGATGACGTGGTAGAAGCCGACGATCACGACGACGACGTTGAGGGCGAGATAGATGCCGACCAGGGCTACCGCGACGCCGATCGCCTCCAGGAAGCCCTTGAGGAAGACCGCGCCGAGCAGGGCCACCAGGAACAGCGTGATGACCATCTGCTTGCCCTGCAGGAAGTCGGTCAGGTGCGGGTTCTCCACCAGGTGGGTGGAGGCGTCCGCGGCCGACAGGGTGATGGTGATCAGGAAGTCGGTGGCGGCGAAGCCGAGCAGCGTCAGCACGAAGAGCTTGCCCTGCCAGAAGGAGAGCAGCCGCTCCAGCATGGCGATGGAGCCCTCGCCGTGCGGGCTCTCCTCGGCGACGCGGCGGTAGACCGGCAGGGCGCCGGCCAGGGTGACCACGACGAGCACGATGGTCGCGATCGGCGACAGCAGGCCGGCCGCCAGGGCGGCGATGCCCGGCTGGTAGCCGAGGGTGGAGAAGTAGTCGACACCGGTCAGGCACATCACCCGCCACCAGCGCTGGCCCTGGTGCGGGGGTTCGGGCTGTGCGTGGGGGCCGGTGTGGCCGCCGCCCTTGCCCATGTCGGACAGCCCCTCCAGCATCCAGGCGCGCAGGCGACTGGGAGGGGGGTGTTCGGTCGTGGCCATGGGGTCGGCTCCTGGTGTCCGGCGCGGTGAGGTGCGGGGCAGTTCGATTCCGGCCATCACGCGGACGGCGGCACCAGCGTAAGCAGAGAGTGACGCGTGGGCCCACGGATCGAGAGGTCCTGGGCGTCAAGCTTGCGTTAAGAATGCCCTGGCAGGCGTTGGTCGGGCATCAAGAAGACGTGGCCCGGAGGCTGCGGGGGGACGTTGGGCTGTACGGGGGGCGGCGAGCGGGTGCCGGGTTTCGGACACCGAGCGTTATCCGGTGCGACGTGCTGCCCGCTCCCTCTCACGCGCTCAGCTGTTCGCGCACGACCGGACTGCCCACCGCGTAGTGCACATATGCGCGGACCAGGCGGAAGCCGGCGGTCCAGGCCAACAGACGGCTGTTTCAGCTCGGTGGCGGCGGCCGCCTCGGTGCGGGCGGCGCGCGCGTCCGTGCCGTAGCGCCAGTCGAGGAGCCGCAGCGCCACCGTGTCGGTGCGAGCCTTGCGCAGGGACGCGGCCTGGGCCTTGCCTCGGCCCTCGGCGACCGCCTTGGCGAGGTCGGCGAAGATCACGGTCAGCCACAGCCAGAAGCTGATCACCCAGGTGAAGACGGCCGGATGCAGCAGTGCGGACAGGCTGGTCAGGGCGGCTCCCACCGAGACCACGAACAGGACCGGATTCCTGACCAGGTCCCGTGGATGCGGTTCGCGCAGCGCGTCGGGGAAGGAGCGGACGAGCTGGGCGGGTTCGAAGAATCCGCTCGGGGTCCGGTGTTACGTGGCCCCCTTCGACTTCGGACGGGACGGACGCGAGGCACGGGACGGCGGGGCCTGCTCGGGAGCGGCGCGCAACATGAGGACCTTCGTGAGACGACAGGGGGTGGTGGGCCCCCGGGACCGTGCGGTGCCCGGGGCCCCAGGCACCGCACGGCGGGCGCACGGACGCCGACGGGACGCTGTCGGGTGCGGTGCGCGGGCGCCCGGCGTGCGGAACGGGCCCCCGGCCGCCGCACGGTCCGCATCGGATCCGCGGTCCGGGGCCGTGAGGCCGCTGACGCCCGCGCCCTGCTCGGGCGGCCGACCGAGAATCCATCCACCGGTGGATGAGGAACATGCCGGTTCGGCACGGGATTTGCGGATCCCGTACGGGAGTCGCGGGCCGGCCGTCAAGGTCCCGTCAAACCCGCCTGAAGGGGCGTCAGGAGCCCATCAAGGCGGACCGGTCGCGGCCGGATCCGGTCGCAGACTGATCGGCACGGGGGACGGGCGACCGTCCGTGGCGGGTACCTGGGAGGGGACCGTGACCATCACGGCCGGCACGGCAAACAGACCTCCGGCGGAGGCTGTCGAAGAGCCACGGCAAGCCGTGGTCGTCCCGTCGCCCGTACCGACCCCGGGGCCCGCCAGGCGCCCGGGGAAGCGGATCGTGGCTGCGCGGGCCGCTCTGCGCCGCCGTTTCCGGGCTACCGTTCCGGCCCGGCTGCGCCTTCTGCGCGCGGCCACGGTCCTGCTTGTCGTCGCCCTGGGGATCCTGCTTCTCGCCGCCGGGCTTGCCGCGAACGGCACCTGGGACGACGTGGCCGACCGAGACGCCCCCCGCACCACCAGCGCGGCCTCCCTCAACCTGGCCCTCAACGACATGGACGCCCAGGCCGCCAACATCCTGCTGTCCAGCGGGGACGGCGGAAAGGGCGCACTGGAGACCCCGCACACCAAGGCCGTCACCCTGTACGGCGACGCCCGCCGCGAGATCGGCCACGACCTGCGCACCCTCGCGGCGGCCGCCCAGGGGAACCGCGCCGACGAGAAGATCGTGGAGTCGATCACCGACGACTTCGCCCAGTACCAGGAGCTCATCGGCCGGGCCCTGGAGAACGACCGCCGCGCCGGTGGCAAACCGGACGCGATCACCGACTACCGGGAGGCGACCGACCTGCTGCGCACCAGCCTCCTGCCGGACGCGCGCAAGCTGGTCTCCTCCAACGACGCGGCCTTCGACTCCCACTACGCGGCCGCCCGTTCGGCACTCTCCGCCCAGCACGTCGTGGTCCTCGTCCTCGGTCTGCTGCTCCTGGCCGTCCTCGGCGTCCTGCAGTGGTACCTGGCCCGCCGCTTCCGCCGGAACCTCAACCCGGCCCTCCTGGCCGCCACCGCGTGCGCCCTGGTCGCCGTCGGCCTCGGCACCCAGTTCCTCTCGGCCTCCGCGTCCGACCTGAAAGTGGCCCGGCACGACGCCTTCGACTCCGTCGTCGCCCTCTCCCGCGCCCGCGCGATCGCCTACGACGCCAACGCCGACGAGAGCCGCTACCTCCTCGACCCGCAGCGCCGCGCCAAGTACGCGGACTCCTTCCTCAGCAAGTCCCAGGAGCTGTACGGCGTCCACGGCGCCACGCCGGCCACGTACGACGCCGGCCTCGCGACCACCTGGCAGGCCTACCGCGCCGATCCCACCGACCTGCGCTTCACCGGTGAGTTCCGGCGCGAGCTGGACAACATCACCTTCCCCGGCGAGCGGGCCGCGGCCGAGAAGACGGTCGACGCGTACGCCGCCTACGAGCGCGACGACCGGAAGATCCGCGCACTGCTCGCCGCCGGCGAGGAGCAGCACGCGGTGGAGTTCTGCATGGGCTGGGAGGCGGGCACGTCCAACGCGCACTTCGGTGCCTGGATGACCGCGCTCGACGAGGTGACCGGCATCAACCGTGCCCACTTCGACGAGTCGGTGGCCGCGGGACGGAGCGAGCTGACCGGCCAACTGCCTTGGGCCGGTGCGCTGTTGCTGCTCGCGATGGCGCTGGCCGGGCTGGGGCTCCGGCCCCGGCTGGCGGAGTTCCGCTGAGCGCCGGCCCCCTGCCAGTGGAAGCTACGCGTCCGCCAGCCGCGCCTCCTCCAGGTCCAGGGACCGCTGCAGCCTTCTGCGGGTCGTGTCGCTGATCGTGTGCTCGTCGTACAGCCGGCGCAGCTCCGCCGCCTCCACCGCTATCAGGTCGCGGCGCAGCTGCCGGTAGACCAGGTCGGCCGACTCGACGGTGTTGTCGGTGAGGCGGTCGCGGGCGTCGTCGAGGCGGGCGTTGAGGCCACGCCGGAGCCGGTCGAGGACCACGTCCGGTACGGCCTCCAGCTCGGACAGCTCCTCCAGGCGCCGGATGCCCGCGGCGGCCAGCCGGCAGCGGGCGGCGGCCTCCTCGCGCTCGGTGTGGTCCGGCTCCAGGGCGATGCCGGAGCGGCGCACCACCGAGGCCAGGGAGAAGCCCTGCACGACCAGGGTGACGACCACGACCGACGTGGTGAGGACCAGGACCAACGGCCGTTCGGCCAGCGCCGAGCCGTCCTTCGCCGTCGCCGGGATCGACAGCGCGGCCGCCAGCGGCACCACGCCCCGGGTGCCGGCCCAGGTCAGTACCACCGGCACCCGCCAGTTCGGCCGTTGTATGCCGCCCTTGCGCTGCACGACCGCCGACAGCGGCGCCAGCCACAGCAGCCGTACCGCGATCAGCGTGCCCGCCACCGCCAGCGCGTACAGCGGCCAGGCCCTGTCACCGTCGGACAGCGCCCGCACCTGGGCGGGCAGCGCGAGCCCTATCAGACTGAAGACCACGCTCTCCAGCAGGAAGACCACCGTGCCGTAGACGGCGTGCAGTTGGAGCCTTATGCGGGCGTCGGTGAGCCGGTCGCCGCGGCCGCCCAGGACCACGCCCGCCACGACCACCGAGGTGACGCCCGAGGTGTGCGCGGCCTCGGCCAGGACGTAGGCCGTGTACGGCGTGACCAGGGAGATCACCGTCTCCAGGACCGGGTCCTCGGTACGCCGCCGGATCACCACGACGACCGCGGCGACCAGAGCGCCGATCAGCGTGCCGCCGCCCGCGAGGAGCAGGAACTCGCCGCCCGCCGCCCCCCAGTCCGCCGCCGCAGAGGCCACCGCTACGCCCACCGCGACCCGGTAGAGGACCAGGGAGGTCGCGTCGTTGAAGAGGCTCTCGGCCTGGACCAGCATCTGGACCCTGGGCGGCAGGGCGAGCCGACGGCCGAGCGCGGTCACCGCGACCGGGTCGGTGCTGGCGAGGATCGCACCGAGGACCAGCGCCATCTGCCAGGACAGCGGGGTGACCAGGGAGGCGACCGCCCCGACGGCCGCGGCCGAGGCGAGCACCAGGCCGACCGCGAGCACGCCGACCGGCTTCCACACCGCCCGCAGCTCGCGCCAGGAGAGTTCTTCCGCGCTGGCGTAGAGCAGCGGCGGGAGGACGACGAGGCCGATGACCTCCGGGCTGACCCGGATCGCCGGGGTGCCCGGCAGCAGGGCCACGGCGAGGCCCGCGACGACGAGGAGGGAGGGGGCGGGAATCCGCCATCGGCGGGCGAAGGTCGCCACCACCGTGGCCAGTACCACGAGTGCGAGAACCGTACCCACGCTGCGCATGCCGTCCCCCTGGGGCCCTAGCAGGAGCCACTGTGACTCCCGGCCGACCAGACTTCCCGGCACACCGCCCTCACCCTATCCGGCCAAGGGCCGTCAAGACAGTGTCAACGTCCTCGTCAGCGGCGCCAGAGACACGTCAAGAGGCAGGCCCATGGCCCTGCGGCGCGCTTTTCTTTGAGGTGATGAACGATGTACCGCGCGGACGACTGAAGGTCTACCTCGGGGCCGCCCCAGGGGTCGGCAAGACCTACCGCATGCTCGACGAGGCCCAGCGCCGCGCGTCCCGGGGCGCGGACGTGGCGGTGGCGTTCGTGGAGTGCCACGGGCGCCCCTGGACCGAGGCCATGATCGACGGCCTGGAGGTCGTGGCACGGCTGCGCTGCGACTACCGGGGAGGCGAGTTCGAGGAGATGGACGTCGCCGCCGTGCTCGCGCGTCGCCCCCAGGTGGCGATCGTCGACGAGTTCGCGCACACCAACATCCCGGGCGGCGGTCGGCACCCCAAACGCTGGCAGGACGTCGAGGACCTGCTCGCGGCGGGCATCGACGTGATCACCGCCGTCAACATCCAGCACCTCGAATCACTGAAAGACGTCGTCGAGAAGATCACCGGGGTGCCGCAGCACGAGACGGTGCCCGACGACGTGGTCCGCAAGGCGGAACAGATCGAGGTCGTCGACATCCCGCCCGAGGGCCTGCGCCGCCGCATGGCGCACGGCAACATCTACGCCCCCGAGAAGATCGACGCCGCCCTCGCCAACTACTTCCGCCCCGGCAACCTCACCGCCCTGCGCCAACTGGCCCTGCTCTGGGTCGCCGACCGCGTCGACGAGGCCCTCCAGTCCTACCGCGCCGAGCACGCCATCGGCGGGGTGTGGGATACCCGCGAGCGCGTGGTGGTCGCCCTGACCGGCGGCCCCGAGGGCGACACACTGGTACGACGGGCCGCGCGCATCGCCGACCGGTCGGCGGGCGGCGACCTGTTCGCCGTGCACGTGGCCCGCAGCGACGGCCTGGCCGCCGGCGTCTCGCACGCCTCGCTGGCCCGGCAGCGCCGGCTGGTCGAGGACCTCGGCGGCAGCTACCACTCGGTGGTCGGCGACGACGTGGCCGCCGCCCTGGTGGACTTCGCCCGCGCCGAGAACGCCACCCAGCTCGTCCTCGGCACCAGCCGCCGGGGCCGCCTGGAACGCTTCCTCACCGGACCCGGCACGGGGGAGACCGTCACCGCCCTCTCCGGCGACATCGACGTCCACCGGGTCACCCACGAGCGGGCCGGCCGCGGCACCCTGCTGCCCTCCCGCCGCCGCACCCTGTCCACCGGCCGCCTGATCGCCGGACCGGTCGCGGGGCTGGTGCTCCCGGTCCTGCTGACCGTCGCCCTCGCCCAGGTGCGCGGCACCGTCAACCTGACCAGCGAAGCCCTGCTCTTCCTGCTCGCGGTGGTCGGCGTGGCCTGCATAGGCGGGGTGACCTCCGCCGTGATCGCCTCCGTCACCGCGTCCCTGCTGCTCAACTACTGGTTCATCCCGCCCATCGGCCAGTTCACCCTCGACGACCCCAACGCCCTGCTGGCACTTGTGGTGTTCGCGGTCGTGGCCGCCACCGTGGCCGCCGTCGTCGACCGCTCGCTGCGGCTGTCCAGGCGCGCGGCGCGGGCCACCGCCGAGGCGGAGACCATGTCGTCGCTGGCCGGCAGCATCGTGCGCGGCGGCCAGACCATTCCGGCGCTCCTGGAACGCACCCGCGAGACCTTCGGCATGGACTCCGCCGCACTCGTCGACGAACCGCCGGACGGCGCCGACGCCACCTCCGTGCCCGCGGGCCCCGGCAACTACCTGGTCCTGCGCGGCCGTACGCCCTCCTCATCGGAGCGGCGGGTGCTCGCCGCGTTCGCCGCGCACGTCGGGTCGGCGGTGGAGCGGGCCCGGCTCGCCCAGGCCGCCGCCGAGGTCGAACCGGTGCGCGCCGCCGACCGGATGCGCACCGCGCTGCTGCGGGCCGTCGGCCACGACCTGCGCACCCCGCTCGCGGCCGGCTGGGCGGCGGTCACCTCGCTGCGCAGCCGGGAGGTGGAGTTCTCCCCGGAGGACCGCGACGAACTCCTCGCCACCGCGGATGAGTCCATGGCCCGGCTGAGCCGGCTCGTCGACAACCTCCTCGACCTCAGCCGCCTGGAGGCCGGTGTCCTCACCCTCAACCTGCGGGCCACGGCCCTGGAGGAGGTGCTCCCGACCGCCCTCGCCGACACCCCGACGGCCGAGGTGCACGGCGAACTGGAGGACATGCCCCCGCTGCTGGCCGACCCGCCGCTGCTGGAGCGCGTGATCGCGAACCTGGTGGGCAACGCGGCCCGCTACAGCCCGCCCGGCACGCGGGTGCTGGTGACGGCGAGCGCGCTGGCCGGGCGCGCCGAGCTGCGGATCATCGACCGGGGTCCCGGTCTGCCCGCGGGCGGCCGCGACCGGCTCTTCGAGCCCTTCCAGCGGCTCGGCGACACCGACAACACCACCGGCCTCGGGCTCGGCCTCGCCCTCGCCCGCGGGCTCACCGAGGCGATGGACGGCACGCTGACCCCCGAGGACACCCCGGGCGGCGGGCTGACCATGGTCGTCTCGCTGCCCCTGGCCGACCGGGCCCAGCCCTTCCGGACACCGCAGCACGTCGGAGGTGCCGCGGAGGGGCCGGTGGGCGCGGCCTGACCCGTGGGCCGCCGGGGTCCCACCGGCCTGCGACTGCTCATGCTCCACCTTCTTGGCATGTTCTTGGCGGAATTTTGAACGGCGGGCGGCGGTCCGGCCGGAACCGGCGTCACGGCCGGTGCCGTTCAGGCTGATGTGACGTCAACCCTGCTCGTACCAGCGGCATCCGGAGAGCGAACCGGCCACATGGTGATCTGCGGCGACGACGGCCTCGCGCACCGGCTTGCCGTCGAACTGGACGCCGTGTGCGGCGAGATCGTCACCGTGGTCCTGCCGTCCGCCGACGACGAGCACGGTGCCCGGGTCGCCGCCCTGCACCATGATCCGACGTCCGCCGTCCAGCTGCACATCTCGGCCCGCCCCGACGAGGCCACCCTGCGCGCGGCCGGCGTGGCACGGGCCGCCGCGCTCGCCCTGACCTACCGCGACGACCAGGCCAACGTCACCGCGGCCCTGGTGGCCCGCGCGGTCAACCCCTCCGTACGGCTGGTCGTGCGGATGTTCAACCGGGAGCGGGGCAGCCATCTGGAGCGGCTCCTGGACCGGGCGGCGGGCCTGTGCGAAGCCCCCGCACCGGACACCTCCACCACCGTGCTCTCCGACGCCGACACCGCCGTACCGGAACTGGTCGCGGCGGCCGCCGTGGGCCACGGCCACACCCTCCAGGTCGAGGGCAAGGTCTTCCGCGGTGTCGTACGGCCGGCGGGCACCCCGACGCACGCCACCGACCTCGCCACCCTCGCCGTGCTCTCCGGCGCCCACCAGGACGACCCGGCCAGCCAGGACAGCGCCGAGACGGCCGGCGAGGACGGCACCCTGCTGCTGCCGGACGACCGGACGGCGTACCACCGGCAGTTCACGCACGGGCGGCTCATGCTGGAGGAGGTCGTCCACCTCGACACCGCCGAACCGGCCCGCCGCGCCCGGCGGTTCCGGCCGGTGCGCTGGCTGCGGGCCCGGTTCGCCCACCTGCCGTGGCGGGTCTTCCGCTCCCGGCAACTGGCCGCCGTCTACGGCTCGCTGGCCGCCGTGGTGGTCGCCCTGTCCACCGCCACCGCGCTGTTCGCGGACGAGCGTCCCTGGTGGAAGAACTTCTATCTGCCCCTGCTCGACATCTTCACGATGGGCGATCCGGCGACCGAGGAGTCGCCCGCCCGCCGCATACTCCAGCTCCTGGCCGGCTTCGTCGGGCTCGCCGTGCTGCCGCTCGTGGTCGCGGCCACCATGAACGCCACCGAGGCGTTCCGCACCGCCTCGGTCAACCATCCGCCCGATGACGACGTCAGTGGCCACATCGTCCTCGTCGGGCTCGGGATGGTCGGCACCCGGGTGCTGGACCGGTTGCGCACCACCGGCCACGAGGTCGTGGCCATCGAGCGGGACCCGCGCGCCCGGGGCGTCGCCCTCGCCAGGGAACTCGGCGTCCCACTGGTCCTGGAGGACGCCACCGTCCCCGGCGTCCTCGAACTCGCCCGGGTCCGGCAGTGCGGCTCGCTGCTCGTCCTGACCCGCGACGACGGCCAGAACCTCGACATCGTGATGACCGTCCGGGAGGCCAACCCCGCGGTGCGGGTGGTCACCCGGCTGTACGACGACGCCTTCGCCGCGACCGTCCAGCGCACGCTGAGAGCGTCCTACCCGGACGCCCTCACCCGGAGCAGAAGCGTTTCGGCGCTGGCCGCGCCGTCGTTCGCCGCCGCGATGATGGGCCGCCATGTGCTGGGGGTGATGCCCGTGGAGCGCGGGTCGCTGCTGTTCACCTGCGTGGACGTGGCCGGGCACCCCGAGCTGGAGGGGCGTTCGGTGCACCAGGCGTTCCGGCGCCGGGAGTGGCGGGTGCTGGCGGTGGGGCCGGCCGGCGGGGGCGCCCCGGGGCAGCCCGCCTTCGACTGGCGGCCGGCGCAGGGGCGGGTGCTGGCGGTGGGGGACCGGGTGGTGATGGCCACCACGCGGCGCGGGCTCGATGTGCTGATGACGGGGGCTGCTAGTCCAGGCCCGACGCCCTGAAGACGCCCCGCGCGTTCTCGCGCTCGACCTGTTCGCCGAGGCGGGTCAGGGCGGTCGAGCCGCAGAGCAGGGTGCCGGCCGCCGCGGCCCTGCGGGCGCCCGCGTCGACGCGCAGCCACAGGTCGGGGTTGTCGACGAGGACCTGGGGGTCGATCTCCAGCCGGTCGCCGAAGGCGTCACGGAGCAGCAGGCGGGGCGAGATGCCGTCGAGACGGCGGACCGAGACCAGGCGGTCGGTGCGGACCCTGCGGGTGCGCAGCAGCCGGCGTGAGGTGAGCCAGCCGTCGCCGGCGCGGACCCTGGCGGGGCAGAGGGCGGCGAAGAGGAGCAGGGCGAGGGTGGTCCAGAGGGTGCCGCGCCACCAGGTGAACGTCCCTGATTCCCAGTCGATCAGGAGGAGCAGGGCGAGGAGGGCGCCTGCGCAACGGGCCGATGCGTAGACGTCTTTGGACCAGCGGGGGTCCTCGGAGGGCTGCATGGGGCGACGGTAGGGAGCGGCGGTGCGCGGCGTCAGCAGGCGGGGCATGTCCTTGACGGGACTCTGACGGTTGTGGGTCCGTGCGGGCCGGTGGGGGCTTGTCGCGCAGTTCCCCGCGCCCCTTTCAGGGGCGTTGCCGTCAAGGGCGCGTCAAAGTCGCCGTCTCCCGCGCGAAGAACGCGCAAGGGAGTGCCGGAGCCGGTCGGGGCGGGACAGAACCTGGTCGCATCGCGCGCGGTACTCCCGCGCGCGAGACGTGTGTCCCGTTCGTTAAGGAGCCCCGCCCATGTCCGTACTGACCGCCGAGCCGGGGGCCGTGCCCGCCGGTGAGGAGCCGCCCGATACCGGGGAACGGCACCGCCTCACCGCCGTGACCGGCCTCGCCGCGCTGTCGCTGGACGCGATGGCGTCGGTGGCGTACGGGCCGGAGGCCATCGTGCTGGTGCTGGCGGCCGCCGGTGCGCACGGGCTCGGCTTCACGCTGCCGGTCACGCTCGCGATCGCGGCCCTGCTGGCGGTGCTCGTCGCCTCGTACCGGCAGGTCATCGCGGCCTTCCCGGACGGTGGCGGATCCTACGCCGTGGCCCGCACCCACCTCGGGGCGCGCACCAGTCTGGTCGCCGCCACCTCCCTGGTGCTCGACTACGTGCTGAACGTCGCCGTCGCCGTCACCGCCGGGGTCGCCGCCCTCACCTCGGCCTTCCCGGCGCTGTACCCGCACCGGCTGGTGCTGTGCCTGGCCGTGCTGGTGCTGGTCACCGGGGTGAACCTGCGGGGCGTCGTGGAGTCGGCGAAGGCGTTCATCGTGCCGACGGCGGTGTTCGTCGGGTCGGTCTTCGTGCTGATCGTGGCGGGGCTCCTCCGGTCCGCGCCGGCCAGTACGGTCACCGCCGCCGGACATGCCTCCGCGCTCGCCGACAACGCCTCCAGCGTGGGCGCCCTGCTCCTGCTGAAAGCTTTCGCCTCCGGTTGTGCCGCCCTCACCGGCGTCGAGGCCATCGCCAACGCCGTGCCCTCCTTCCGGGTGCCCCGCGTCAGGCGCGCCCAGCACGCCGAGGTCGCCCTGGGCGCGGTGCTGGGCGCGATGCTGGTCGGGCTCTCGGTGCTGATCGCCCGGTTCCATCTGCAGCCGGTCGCGGGCGTGACCGTCCTGGCCCAGCTCGCCGACGCCTCGCTCGGCCACAACTGGGGTTTCTACGTCATCCAGTTCGCCACGATGATCCTGCTGGCGCTGTCCGCGAACACGAGCTTCGGCGGGCTGCCCGTACTGCTGAAGCTGCTCGCCCGGGACAACTACCTGCCGCACGTCTTCGCGCTCAAGGCCGACCGGCAGGTGCACCGGCACGGTGTGCTCGCCCTGGCCGTGGTGTCGGCCGCGCTGCTGGTCTTCTCCGGCGGTGACACCAACACGCTGGTGCCGATGTTCGCCATCGGGGTCTTCGTCGGCTTCACCGTCGCCCAGGTCGGGATGGTGCGGCACTGGCGGCTGGAGCGGGGGACCGGTTGGCGCGGGAAGGCGCTGCTGAACGGGTTCGGGGCGGTCCTGACGGGCGTGGCGACCGTCGTCGTGACCGCGAGCAAGTTCACCGCGGGCGCCTGGCTCGTCGTGGTCATGCTGCCGCTGCTCGTCGGTGCCTTCGTCACCGTGCACCGTGCCTACGGGCGGATCGGGGAACGGCTCGGGCTCGGGCGGATCCCCGCCCCGCCGCACCGGGAGCGGTCGGTCGTGATCGTGCCGGTGTCGTCGCTGTCCCGGCTCACCTCCCAGGCGCTCTCCGCGGCCGCCTCCCTGGGCGACGAGGTGCGGGCCGTGACCGTCTGCCATCCCGACCCCGAGGACCGGGCCCAGCTGCACGCCCTGGAGCGCGCCTGGGCCGCCTGGGACCCCGGGGTGCCGCTGGTCCGGCTGAGCTGCGAGCGGCGCACCCTGGGCCGTCCCGTCGCCGCCTACGTCCGTGAGGTGACCGCGGCCGAGCCTGCCACCCAGGTGACCGTGCTGATCCCGGAGACCGAGCCGGAGCGGCTCTGGCAGCGGCTGCTGCAGAACCAGCGCGGTGCCGTCGTCGCGCATGCCGTGCGCAAGGAGACCGACGCGGTGATCTGCCGGCTGCGGTTCCGGCTGTCCTGATCCGCTCGGTGCGCCTGAGGCCGGCGTTCCCCCAGTTCAGGGGGGTTCGGCCGCCGAACGGCGGCCTCCGGTCGCAGGTCGGTCGCGGCCGCGTCAGAGTCCCGTCAAAGGCGTGAACACCGCCGTAAGGGACCCGTCAACGGCGGCCGAAACCGGCCAGAAAGACGCTTTCCTCTAACAGTCCAAGTCCGTTCCACACCTCATCCAGGAGTTCACGATGGCCGATCTGGCCTTCGTCGTCACCGTGCTCGCGGGTTTCGCGCTGGTGGCACTCGTCGCCAAGGGGGTGACCAAGCTGTGACCGCCGAGAACATCGTCGGCCTCGTCGTGGCCGTCGCCCTGCTGGGCTATCTCGTCCTCGCCCTGATCTTCCCGGAGAGGTTCTGAGACACCCATGGGTCCCGTAACCGCCGCCGTGCTCCAGCTCGTCGCGCTCATAGGCGCGCTGGCGCTGTGCTACATCCCCTTCGGCAACTACATGGCCAAGGTCTACACCTCCGACAAGCACTGGCGGGTCGAGAAGTGGATCTACAAGGGGATCGGCGCCAACCCCGACACCGAGATGCGCTGGCCCGCCTACCTGCGCGGGGTCCTCGCCTTCTCCCTCATCGGCGTCCTCTTCCTCTACCTGCTCCAGCGGATTCAGGGCATCCTGCCCGGCTCGCTGAACTTCTCCTCGGTCAACCCGGCGCAGTCGTTCAACACGGCCGTCTCCTTCGTGACCAACACGAACTGGCAGTCGTACTACGGCGAGCAGACCATGGGTCACGTCGTGCAGACCGCCGGCCTCGCCGTCCAGAACTTCGTCTCCGCGGCCGTCGGTATCGCCGTCGCCGTGGCGCTGGTGCGCGGGTTCGCGCGCTCGCGCACCGGTGAGATCGGCAACTTCTGGGCCGACCTGGTGCGCGGCACGATCCGCATCCTGGTCCCGTTCGCCGCGATCGCCGCCGTCGTCCTGGTCGCCTGCGGCGCCATCCAGAACTTCTCGGGCATCCACGAGGTCGGGCAGTTCATGGGCGGCTCGCAGCAGTGGAACGGCGGGGCCGTGGCCTCCCAGGAGGCCATCAAGGAGCTGGGCACCAATGGCGGCGGTTACTTCAACGCCAACTCCGCGCACCCCTTCGAGAACCCGACGCCCTTCACCAACCTCTTCGAGATCTTCCTGCTCCTGCTGATCCCGTTCGCGCTGACCCGCACCTTCGGTGTGATGGTCGGCTCGGTGAAGCAGGGCTACGCGATCCTCGCCACGATGTTCACGATCTGGCTGGGCTTCGTCGCCCTGATGATGTGGACCGAGTTCGCGCACCACGGCGCGGCGCTCCAGGCCGCGGGCGGGGCGTACGAGGGCAAGGAGGTCCGCTTCGGGGTCGGCTCCTCGTCGATCTTCGCGGTGTCGACCACGCTCACCTCGACGGGTGCGGTGGACTCCTTCCACTCCTCCTTCACCGGCCTCGGCGGCGGCATCACCTTGCTCGGCATGATGCTGGGCGAGATCGCGCCCGGCGGCACCGGCTCCGGCCTCTACGGCATCCTGATCATGGCGATCATCGCGGTGTTCATCGCCGGCCTGATGGTCGGCCGTACGCCCGAGTACCTGGGCAAGAAGATCGGTGCCCGCGAGATCAAGCTGTCGGCGATCTACATCCTGATCACGCCTGCGCTCGCGCTCGTCTTCACCGCGGCCTCGATGGCCCTGCCGACCCCGCCGCACTCCATGCTCAACCCGGGCGCGCACGGGTTCTCCGAGGTGCTGTACGCCTTCACCTCGGCGGCCAACAACAACGGCTCGGCCTTCGCCGGCCTGAACGCGAACACCGACTGGTACAACACCATGACCGGACTCGCGATGCTGTTCGGCCGCTTCCTGCCCATGGTGTTCGTGCTGGCGCTGGCCGGCTCGCTCGCCGAGCAGAAGCCCGTCCCGGTCACGGCCGGCACCCTGCGCACCGAGAAGCCGCTCTTCACCGGCCTGCTCGTCGGCGCGATCCTGATCATCACCGGTCTGACCTACTTCCCGGCCCTCGCGCTGGGCCCGCTCGCCGAGGGGCTGGCGTCATGACCACCCGTACCCGGAAGTCAGAGGACTCCATGTCCACAGCCACCCCGACCCGCGCGCCGCACAGCGACGTCCCCACCGGGCACAAGCCCGCCGAAGGACGTGTCGGCGCGGGCCTGTTCGACCCCAAGCAGCTGGTCAAGTCCCTCCCCGAGGCCTGCCGCAAGCTCGACCCGCGGGTGATGGTCAAGTCGCCCGTGATGTTCGTGGTGTGGGTCGGCTCGGTCCTGACCACGGTCTTCTCCTTCAAGGACCCGGGCGACTGGTTCGGCTGGACCATCAGCGCCTGGCTGTGGCTGACCGTGATCTTCGCGAATCTCGCGGAGGCGGTCGCCGAGGGCCGCGGCAAGGCCCAGGCCGACACCCTGCGCAAGGCGAAGACGGACACCGTCGCGCGGCGGCTGACCGGCTCCAGCGAGGAGCAGGTGCCCGGCACCGAGCTGAGGATCGGTGACCTGGTCGTCTGCGAGGCCGGCGACATCATCCCCGGTGACGGTGACGTCGTCGAGGGCGTCGCCTCCGTCGACGAGTCGGCGATCACCGGTGAGTCGGCCCCGGTCATCCGCGAGTCCGGCGGTGACCGCAGCGCGGTGACCGGCGGTACGAAGGTGCTGTCCGACCGGATCGTCATCAAGATCACGACGAGGCCGGGCGAGACCTTCATCGACCGGATGATCAGCCTCGTCGAGGGCGCGGCCCGGCAGAAGACGCCCAACGAGATCGCGCTGAACATCCTGCTCGCCTCGCTGACCATCGTCTTCCTGCTGGCCGTCGCCACCCTGCCGCCGTTCGCCGACTACGCGGGCACCCACCTGACGATGGTCGTGCTGGTCGCCCTCCTGGTCTGCCTCATCCCGACCACCATCGGCGCGCTGCTCTCCGCGATCGGCATCGCCGGCATGGACCGGCTGGTGCAGCGCAACGTGCTCGCCATGTCCGGGCGCGCGGTCGAGGCCGCCGGTGACGTCTCCACGCTGCTGCTGGACAAGACCGGCACCATCACCCTCGGCAACCGCCAGGCCTCCGAGTTCGTGCCGGTGGGCGGGGTCGCCGAGGCCGAGGTGGCGGACGCCGCCCAGCTGTCGTCGCTGGCCGACGAGACGCCCGAGGGTCGCTCCATCGTCGTCCTCGCCAAGGAGAAGTACGGGCTGCGCGAGCGGCACCAGGGCGAGCTGGCGCACGCCGAGTGGATCGCCTTCACCGCCCAGACCCGTATGTCGGGTGTGGACGTCGACGGCCGCAGGATCCGCAAGGGCGCGGCCGGTTCGGTCGTCGCCTGGGTCCGCGAGCAGGGCGGCACCGTCGCCGAGGACGCGGACACCCTGGCCAACGCCATCTCCGAGTCCGGCGGCACCCCGCTGCTGGTCGCGGTCGACGACGCGGAGGGCGCCCGGGTCCTGGGCGTCATCCACCTCAAGGACGTCGTCAAGGAGGGCATGCGCGAGCGGTTCGAGGAACTGCGCCGGATGGGCATCAAGACCGTCATGATCACGGGCGACAACCCGCTGACGGCGCGTGCCATCGCCGAGGAGGCGGGCGTCGACGACTTCCTCGCCGAGGCCACCCCCGAGGACAAGATGGCCCTCATCAAGCGGGAGCAGGCCGGCGGCAAGCTGGTCGCGATGACCGGTGACGGCACGAACGACGCCCCCGCGCTGGCCCAGGCGGACGTCGGCGTGGCGATGAACACCGGTACGTCGGCCGCCAAGGAGGCCGGCAACATGGTCGACCTCGACTCCAACCCGACCAAGCTCATCGAGATCGTCGAGATCGGCAAGCAGCTGCTGATCACGCGCGGTGCGCTGACCACGTTCTCCATCGCCAACGACGTCGCGAAGTACTTCGCGATCATCCCGGCCATGTTCGCCGTGGTCTACCCGGGCCTGGACAAGCTCAACATCATGCACCTGTCCTCGCCCAGCTCCGCGATCCTGTCCGCGGTCGTCTTCAACGCGCTGATCATCATCGCGCTGGTGCCGCTCTCCCTGAAGGGCGTGCAGTACCGGCCGGTGAGCGCGGACAGGATGCTCCGCCGCAACCTCGGGATCTACGGTCTCGGCGGCCTGATCGCGCCCTTCATCGGCATCAAGATCATCGACATGATCATCTCTCTCATCCCCGGAATCGGTTGATGACCATGAACAACTCCGTGACCAACACCGCCCGGTTGCTCTGGGCGGGCCTGCGGGCCCTGCTCGTGCTGACCCTGGTGACGGGCGTCGTCTACCCGCTGGTCGTCACCGGCATCGCCCAGGCCGCCTTCCACAACAAGGCGAACGGCTCCGAGATCAAGGCGGACGGCAAGGTCGTCGGCTCGTCCCTGATCGGGCAGTCGTACAACCTCCCGCTGAAGAAGGGCCAGGAGACCCCGGACGCGGACCTGAAGTGGTTCCAGGGCCGCCCGGCCAACGGGCTCGGCAGCAACAGCGTCAACACCCAGTACAAGCTGATCCTTTCGGGTGCGACCAACCTCGCCGCCGACAACAAGGTCCTCGTCCAGCAGGTAAAGGACGCCCAGGCCGCCGTCGTCAAGGACAACTCGGTGCCCGGATACACCGTCGAGGTGTCCCAGGTGCCGCCCGACGCCGTCACCTCCTCTGGCTCCGGCCTCGACCCGGACATCTCCCCGGCCTACGCCGAGCTCCAGGTCCACCGGGTCGCCGAGAGGAACGGCCTGTCCCTCGCCCAGGTGGAGAAGCTGGTCAAGGACCACACCACGGGCCGCACGCTCGGTTTCATCGGCGAGCCCCGGGTGAACGTCCTCGAACTCGACATCGCGCTCAAGGACCTGACCAAGGGCAGTTGAGCCGATGACCCGAGTGCTGGTCGTGGAAGACGACCCCCAGCTCGTACGGGCACTCGTGATCAACATGCAGGCACGCCAGTACGGAGTGGACGCGGCGCCCGACGGCGCCACGGCCCTCCGGCTGGCGGCCGCGCGTCAGCCGGACGTGGTGATGCTCGACCTCGGACTGCCCGACATGGACGGGGTCGACGTCATCAAGGCGCTGCGCGGCTGGACCCGCGTACCGATCCTGGTGCTGTCCGCGCGACAGGCCTCCGACGAGAAGGTCGCCGCGCTGGACGCGGGCGCCGACGACTACATCACCAAGCCGTTCAGCATGGACGAACTCCTCGCCCGGCTGCGGGCCGCGGTCCGCCGCACCGAGGAAACCCCGCTCGCCCCCCGGACCACCCGGGTGGAGACGGCCGACTTCACCGTCGACCTGCTCGCCAAGAAGGCGGTGCGGGCCGGTCACGACGTCCGGCTCACCCCCACCGAGTGGCATCTGCTGGAGATACTGGTCACCAACCCCGGCCGGCTCGTCACCCAGAAGCACCTGCTGCGCGAGGTGTGGGGCGTCACCCGGAGCAACAAGACCAACTACCTGCGGGTCTACATGGCCCAGCTCCGCCGCAAGCTGGAGGCGGACCCCTCCAACCCCCGGTACCTGATCACCGAGCCCGGCATGGGCTACCGCTTCGAAGGATGACATGGCACGCGGCAGGCTTCGGATCTACCTCGGCGCGGCACCCGGCGTGGGCAAGACCTACGCCATGCTCTCCGAGGCCCACCGCCGGATCGAACGCGGCACCGACTGTGTCGTGGCGTTCGTCGAGCACCACGACCGGCCGCGCACCGAGGTGATGCTGCACGGCCTGGAGGAGATCCCGCGCAGGGAACTGGAGTACCGGGGCGCGGTGTTCACGGAGATGGACGTCGACGCGGTCCTCGCCCGCCGCCCCCAGGTCGCCCTCGTCGACGAACTCCCGCACACCAACATCCCGGGCTCCCGCAACGCCAAGCGCTGGCAGGACGTCGAGGAGCTGCTGGCCGCCGGGATCGACGTCGTCTCGACGGTCAACATCCAGCACCTGGAGTCGCTAGGCGACGTCGTCGAGTCCATCACCGGGGTACGGCAGCAGGAGACCGTGCCCGACGAGGTGGTCCGGCGGGCCGACCAGATCGAGCTGGTCGACATGTCGCCGCAGGCGCTGCGCCGCCGCATGGCGCACGGCAACATCTACCAGCCGGACAAGGTCGACGCCGCCCTCTCCAACTACTTCCGGCCCGGCAACCTCACCGCCCTGCGCGAACTCGCCCTGCTCTGGGTCGCGGACCGGGTCGACGAGTACCTGAACGCGTACCGCAGCGAACACCGCGTCTCGAAGATCTGGGGCTCGCGGGAGCGGATCGTGGTCGGCCTGACCGGCGGCCCGGAGGGACGGACCCTCATCCGGCGGGCGGCGCGGCTGGCCGAGAAGGGCGCCGGCGGCGAGGTGCTTGCCGTCTACATCGCGCGCAGCGACGGCCTCAACTCCGCCTCCCCGAAGGAACTCGCCGTCCAGCGCACCCTCGTCGAGGACCTCGGCGGCACCTACCACCACGTCGTCGGCGACGACGTCCCGGCCGCGCTCCTCGACTTCGCGCGCGGCGTCAACGCCACCCAGATCGTCCTCGGCGTCTCCCGGCGCAGCAGCTGGCAGTACGTCTTCGGCCCTGGCGTCGGCGCCACGGTCGCCCGGGACTCCGGACCCGACCTCGACGTCCACCTCATCACCCACGACGAGGCCGGCAAGGGGCGGCTCCCGCTGGGCCGTTCGGCGCGGCTCGGCCGGTCCCGGCTGATCTGGGGCTGGCTGACCGGTGTCCTCGGGCCGGTCCTGCTCACCGGGCTGCTGACCTCCGCCGCACCGGAGGTGGGCCTCGCCAACGACATGCTGCTGTTCCTCGCGCTGACGGTCGCCGCTGCCCTGCTCGGCGGACTGCTCCCGGCGCTCACCTCGGCGGTCGTCGGCTCCCTGCTGCTCAACTGGTTCTTCACCCCGCCCGTCCACACCCTGACCATCGCCGACCCGGAGAACATCGTCGCCATCGCGATCTTCGTCGGGGTCGCGGTGTCCGTGGCCTCGGTGGTGGACCTCGCGGCCCGGCGCACCCAGCAGGCGACCCGGCTGCGCGCCGAGTCGGAGATCCTGTCCTTCCTCGCGGGCAGCGTGCTCAGAGGGGAGACCAGCCTGGAGGCGCTGCTGGAGCGGGTGCGGGAGACGTTCGGCATGGAGTCGGTGGCCCTCCTGGAGCGGGCGGCCGACGTGGCGCCCTGGACCCGCGCGGGCAGTGTCGGGCCGCGGCCCTGCCGGTCGCCGGAAGGGGCGGACGTCGACGTGCCGGTCGGCGACCACATGACCCTCGCCCTGTCCGGGCGGGTGCTGCCGGCCTCCGACCGGCGGGTGCTGGCCGCGTTCGCCGCGCAGGCGGCCGTCGTGCTCGACCGGCAGCGGCTCCAGCAGGAGGCGGACCAGGCGAAGGAGCTGGCGGAGGGCAACCGCATCCGTACGGCCCTGCTCGCCGCCGTCAGCCATGACCTGCGCACCCCGCTGGCCGGCATAAAGGCCTCGGTGTCGTCGCTGCGCTCGGACGACGTCGAGTGGTCCGAGCAGGACCGGGCGGAGCTCCTGGAGGCCATAGAGGCCGGCGCCGACCGCCTCGACCACCTCGTCGGAAACCTCCTCGACATGTCCCGCCTGCAGACCGGCACCGTCACGCCCATCGTCCGCGAGGCCGACCTGGACGAGGTGGTGCCGATGGCGCTCGGCGGGGTCCCCGAGGACAGCGTCGAACTGGACATCCCGGAGACGCTGCCCATGGTGAACGTCGACAAGGGGCTGCTCGAGCGGGTCGTCGCCAACGTGGTCGAGAACGCCGTCAAGTACAGCCCCGGCGAGACCCCCGTGCTGGTGAAGGCCAGTTCCCTGGCCGACCGGGTGGAGGTGCGCGTCGTGGACCGCGGGCCCGGCGTCCCGGACGAGGCCAAGGAACGCATCTTCGAGCCGTTCCAGCGGTACGGCGACTCACCGCGCGGCGCGGGGGTGGGGCTCGGCCTGGCCGTGGCCCGCGGCTTCGCCGAGGCGGTCGGCGGCACGCTGACCGCCGAGGACACCCCCGGCGGCGGCCTCACCATGGTGCTGACCCTGCCCACCGCACCGGGCCGCAGACCGGGGCGGCCGGACCTGCCGGCGGCGGTGACGTCGTAGCGCGACGGCCTGCGGCACGGTTCGGTGTTACGACAACTGCCGTGAGTCCAGCGGCAGATGCCAGCTGTTGCGGCGGTGTGCGGCGGTCAGCGTCTCCTCCAGCGGGGACGGCGGTACGGCCAGCACCGGGCAGCGCGCGTGGGAGAGGCAGTAGCGGGCCACCCGGCCCGAGAAGGCCCGGCGCCAGCCGCGCCGGCCCGCGCCCACGACCAGCACGTCGTCGTCCCGGTCCGCCACCTCCACCAGGGACAGCCCCGGGGTGCCGCGCACCACGAGTCCGTGCACCGGGGTGCCGGGGCCGACGTCGCCGAAGACCTCGTCCAGCACGTCGAGCAGCCGCTGCCGGGCCATCCGCTGCCACTCGTCGACCATCAGCGTCGCGGCCGGCGAGCGCCGCGTCGCCAGCTCACCGCCCGGCGGCTGCCACGCCAGCACCGGCCACAGTTCCGCGTCCCGGCGCCGGGCCTCCGCGGCGGCCCGGGACAGGGCCGTGACGCTGCCCAGCGAACCGCTCACGCCGACCACGACCCGGACGGGCGCAGGCGTCGTAACCGGACATGACTCCACCGTTCCTCCCTGGCTGTCCCCGGGCACATTCCGGGCCGGACGGATACCCCGATCCGGTTCCATGACACTGCGCCGAACGGGTGACGGCCAGGGTCCGGGGCACTTCTTGGCACGCCCCTGACGGTCCGCTGTGGCGGCCGCCACCAGCACCGACTCCGGTCCGTCAGCGTTCCGTCAACGTCGCCGCGATCACCGTCAGCGTCCCGTCATGAGGCATCGGAGTGATGCCGGAAGCGGGCATAGCGTCTTGGGCAAGCCCTGGCCGGCCTCCCCGCCGCCGGGGCACCAGTTCCTTCCTGTGCCAGGAGGCATGCCATGTCAGAACTCTTGTGCGGTGACGACCCGGAGCCTTCCGATCGCTCCCCGGCCGGACCCCTGTTCGTACCGGTCCGGCCGGGACCCGCGGGTTGCGCCGTCCGGCTCTTCCGCACCCCGCTCGGCGGGCGCACCGCCGTCGGCTTCACCTCGGCCCGCGCACTCGCCGCCACGCTCGGCCCCGACCAGGCCTGGATCCGGCTCGCCGAACCCGCGCTGCGTGCCCTGGCCGCACCGCTCGGCGTCACCACCGTGACCGTCGACCCGCAGTTGTCGGCGCCGGCCCCCGCGCCGGTCGCGCCGCTCCCGCGCCCCGCCGTCACCCTGCGGACCGTCCGCACCGCCTGAGCCGCGTGAACCGCGTGATTCTTCCGAGTCTGAGAGGGGAGCGGTCGATGACCACCCTGCACGAACCCGTCGTCACCACCACGCCCGCCGATCTGTCGGTGTGGCCCGCCTCCACCACCGAGCCCCGGCCCGGCGACCTCGCCGTCGGCGGGGTCCCGCTCGCCGAGGTCGCCGACCGCTTCGGCACCCCCGTCTACGTCCTCGACGAGAACGAGGTCCGCGAGCGCTGCCGCACCTACCGGCACGCCTTCCCCGACGCCGAAGTCCTCTACGCCGCCAAGGCGTTCCTGTGCCGGGCGATGGTCCACTGGACCGAGGAGGAAGGGCTCGGCCTGGACGTCTGCTCGGCCGGCGAGCTGGAGCTTGCGGTCACCACCGGGTTCCCGCCGGAGCGGATCGTGCTGCACGGCAACGCCAAGTCGCCGCGCGACCTGGAGACCGCGCTGCGCCTCGGCGTCGGGCGGATCGTCATCGACAGCCCCTCCGAGATCGCCCGGCTCGCCGCCGCCGTCGGCCCCGACGGGCACCAGAAGGTCATGGTCCGGGTGGTGCCCGGGATCAGCGCGGGCGGCCACGAGAAGATCCGCACCGGCACCGACGACCAGAAGTTCGGCCTGTCCATCGCCGACGGCTACGCCCAGCACGCCATCGCCCGGATACTGGACCAGCCGCAGCTCCAACTCACCGGACTGCACTGCCATCTGGGCTCCCAGATCACCAGCGTCAAGCCGTACCTCGCCGCCGTGCGCCGGGTGGTCGGGCTCATGGCCCGGCTGTACGAACAGCACGGGCTGGTCCTGGCCGAGCTGGACCTGGGCGGCGGCCACGGCATCGCCTACCGGCCCGGCGAGGCCGCCCTCGACCTCACCGCCCTGGCCCGCAAGGTGCGCGCCGAACTGTCCGACGCGTGCGCGGCGGCCGGGCTGCCGGTACCCCGGCTGATCATCGAACCGGGGCGGGCCGTCGTGGGCCCGGCCGGGATCGCCGTGTACCGCGTCCTCGCCGTCAAGAAGACCGGCGCCCACACCTTCGTCGCCGTCGACGGCGGCATGAGCGACAACCCGCGGCCCGCCCTGTACGGCGTCCGCTACGCGCCCCGGCTCATCGGCCGCGCGAGCGCGGCGCCCACCGCCCCGGTGACCGTCGTCGGCCGGCACTGCGAGGCGGGCGACGTGCTGGCCGCCGACGTCGAACTCCCCTCCGACGTGCGCCCCGGCGACCTGCTCGCGGTCCCGGTGGCCGGCGCCTACCACCTCTCCATGGCCTCCGGCTACAACCTGGTCGGCCGTCCGCCGGTCACCGCCGTCCGCGACGGCCACGCCCGGCTGCTGGTCCGGCGCGAGTCCCTGGACGACATCCGCCGCCGCGACGTCGGGCTGTAGTCCGGCCCGACCCCGCGCAAGGCTCCCGGGCGGGCCGGCCCTCCCTCACTCACGCCGGCCGACCCGCCCGGGGACCGGCACCACGGGCGCGCGGACACGGCACGGAGGACACTGTTGCCGACCGTCCCACCGGCCGTGATGAGGTACCGATGGCGTATGGCCTGGCACGCCGTGAACTGCGACCGAGGGTCCCACTGCGCCCGGGTGAGGGTGAGGGCGACAAGCACCGCCTGACCAGCCTGGAAGGCCTGGCCGCGCTCTCCCTGGACGCGCTCAGCTCCGTCGCGTACGGCCCCGAGGCGATCGTGCTGGCCCTGGTCGTCGCCGGCACCGGGGCGCTCAGTGCCACCCTGCCCATCACCCTCGCGATCACCTTCCTGCTCGCGGCGCTCGTCGTGTCGTACGGGCAGGTCATCGCCGTACACCCGGACGGCGGTGGCGCCTACGCCGTCGCCAGGACCGACCTCGGCGCCACCGCGAGCCTGCTGGCCGCCGCCAGCCTGGTCGTCGACTACGTCCTCACCGTGGCCGTCAGCCTCGCCGCCGGCGCCGACGCGCTGGTCTCGGCTTTCCCCGCCCTCGCCCACGACAAGCTGCTCGTCTGCCTGGTCGGCCTGGCCCTGCTGACCGCCGTCAACCTGCGCGGCGTGACCGAGAGCGCCCGGGTGCTGATGCTGCCGACGCTCCTGTTCATCGTCGCGATCCTCGGTGTCGTCCTGCTCAGTCTGCTGCGCGGACACCCGGTCGCCGTCGTCGGCACCGAACAGCCCGTGCACGCGACCGAGGCACTGGGCGCGCTGGTGATCCTCAAGGCGTTCTCGTCCGGCTGCTCGGCCCTGACCGGCGTCGAGGCCATCGCCAACGCCGTGCCGACCTTTCGCACCCCGAGCGTCAAACGCGCCCAGCGCACCGAGCTGATGCTCGGCGCGCTGCTCGGGATCATGCTGATCGGGCTGGCCGTCCTGATCCACCGCGACCACGTTGCCCCGCGCGGCGGGGTCACCGTCCTCGCCCAGCTCACCGCGGGCGCCTACGGCACCGGCTGGCCCTACTACGCCACCAACCTCCTCGTCACCCTCGTCCTGTGCCTGGCCGCCAACACCAGCTTCGGCGGGCTGCCGGTGCTGATGAGCCTGCTCGCCCGCGACCACCGGCTGCCCCATCTCTTCGGCCTGCGCGCCGAACGCCCGGTCTACCGCTACGGCGTGCTGGCCCTCGCGCTGCTGGCCATGCTGCTCCTGCTGGCCACCGACGCCGACACCCACCGGCTGCTCCCGCTCTTCGCCATCGGCGTCTTCATCGGCTTCACCCTCAGCCAGTCCGGCCTGGTCCGGCACTGGGCGACCCGGCGCCCGCCCGGCTGGAAGCGCCGCGCGCTGATCAACGGCACCGGTGCCGTGCTGACCACCCTGGCCGGGGTCATCCTGCTGTTCACCAAGTTCCTCTCCGGCGCCTGGGTGGTCGTGCTCGCCGTCCCGCTGATGATGCTGCTGTTCGCCCGCATCCAGCGCTACTACACCGAGGTGGGCGAGGAACTGGGCCTCGGCCGCATCCCGGAACCGCCCGACCGGCCCACCGCCAGCCTGGTGATCGTGCCGGTCGGCGAGGTCAGCAAGCTCGCCCGGCACGCCCTCGGCGCCGCCCTCGCCCTCGGCGACGAGGTGGTCGCGGTCGCGGTGCACGCCGACCCGGCCAGGGCCCGGGCGCTGGAGGAGGCCTGGGCGCGCTGGAACCCCGGCGTCCGCCTCGACATCATCGACAGCCCGCACCGCTCACTGGTGCAGCCGGTCGTCGACTACGTGCAGCGGGCGGCGACGGACGGCCGTCAAGTCGCCGTGCTCATCACGGAGGTGGAGCCGAGGCACCGGCGCTACCAGATCCTGCAGAACCAGCGCGGCCTGCTCCTCGCCACCGTGCTGCGGGCCCGCACCGACGTCGTGGTGTGCCTGCTGCCGTACCGGCTGAAGGTCTGACGGCCGCCTTGTCGGCCCCCTGAGCCGCCTCCTACAGTGCGCCCCGTAATGTTCGCCGACCTCGCCGAAACTTTCGGCGCGGCCTGGAAGGGGCACCCATGCGGGACACGCAGCTGCGGACCTACGGCAACCCGGTCGTCCCCGGCTTCCACCCGGACCCGAGCGTGTGCCGGGTCGGGACGGACTACTACCTCGTCTGTTCCAGCTTCGAGTACTTCCCCGGCGTCCCGCTCTTCCACAGCCGGGACCTGGTGCACTGGCGGCAGCTCGGCAACGTCCTCGACCGGCCGGGGCAGTTGACCCTGCCCCCCGACACCCCGGCCTCCGGCGGCGTGTACGCCCCGACGATCCGGCACCACGACGGGCTCTTCCACGTCATCACGACCAACGTCGGCGCGGGAGGCAACTTCCTCGTCACCGCCGAGCGGCCCGAGGGGCCGTGGTCCGACCCGGTGTGGGTCGACGTCCCCGGCATCGACCCGGACCTCGCCTGGGACGAGAACGGCGACTGCTGGTGCGCGGTGGCCGGGGTGGCGGTCGCCAGGATCGACACCAGGACCGGCAAGGTGCTGGAGGGACCGCTGCCGATGTGGTCCGGGACGGGGCTGCGCGACCCGGAGGCGCCGCACCTGTACCGGGTCGGGGAGTGGTGGTACCTGCTGGTCGCCGAGGGCGGTACCGCGCTCGGGCACGGGGTGTCGGTGGCCCGCGCCCGCTCGCCGCGCGGCCCCTGGGAGGCGGCGCCCGGCAACCCGCTGGTCTCGCACCGGGGCACCCGGGAGCCGGTCCAGAGCACCGGGCACGCCGACCTGGTGCAGGCGGCCGACGGCAGCTGGTGGGCGGTGCTGCTCGGCACCCGGCCGCGCGGCTGGTTCCCCGAGTTCCACGTGCTCGGCCGGGAGACCTTCCTGGCCCCGGTGGAGTGGGCGGACGGCTGGCCGCGCATGGGCCCGGTTCGGGAACGGCACGAGGCCCCGGCAGCCTGGCACCCGGTCGGACAACCGCCGGCACGGGACGACTTCACGGCCCCGGACCTCGCACCGCACTGGATCTCCCCGCGCAGCCGGCCGGACGGGTCCTGGTCGCTGACCGAGCGCCCGGGGTGGCTGGTGCTCACCGCCACCGGAGACAGCCTCGACCGCGCCGGGCACACCTTCGTCGGCCGGCGCCAGCAGCACGCCGACTGCCGGGCCGCCGCCCTGCACGAACCGGGCCCTGGACGCGCGGGTCTGACGGTCCGTGTCGACGAGGCCCACCACTACGACCTGGAGGTGAGCGGGGGAGTGGTGAGCGTGGTCGCACGGATCGGGCCGGTGCGGCAGCGGATCGCCGAACGGGCGGTACCGCCGGGCCCGTTGACCCTGGTGATCGAGACCCGTACGACCCGGGTTCCGCCGCCCACCGCCACCGCGCCCGGGCCGCACGGCGACGCGACCGGCGTCCGTCCCGCCGGACCCGACGCCGTGACCCTTTCGATCGAAACACCCGACGGTGTCGTCCGGCTGGCCGAACTCGACGGCCGGTATCTCTCCACCGAGGTGGCGGGCGGGTTCACCGGCCGGGTCATCGGCATGTACGTCACCGAAGGACGGGCCGCCTTCGACTGGTTCGCCTACACGCCGATGAGCTGATGCGCGACACCTTGACGCTCCTGATGCGCCTTTCTAGAGTCCCCGTTCTGAACGTTCGGTGAAAGTGTCGAATGTTTCGAAAGCGACGGACCCGCAGCATCGCCGATCCAGGACGGCGTCGGTCGTCCCGTATCGTCCCGTACCCCAAGGAGCGCATCATGGGCGACCCCGCACTGTCCCGGCGCGGATTCCTGGCGGCCACCGCGGCCGCCGGTCTGGGCGTGACCGCCCTCAGCGGCTGCGGCTCGGGCGACGGCGGTTCCGCGTCGTCGGGGAAGGTCACGGTCGAGTGGTGGAACATCGCCACCACTCAGCCGACCAAGAGCGTCTGGGCGGGCCTGGCCAGGAAGTTCGAGGCCCAGAACCCGCACGTGAAGCTGAAGATCGTGCAGTTGGAGAACGACGCCTACAAATCCAAGATGACGGCGCTCATAGCCTCCGGCAAACTCCCGGACGTCTTCCACACCTGGGGCGGCGGGGTCCTCAAGCAGCAGGTCGACGCCGGCCTCGTCGAGGACCTCACCGACGGAACCAGGCCCTGGGCGGACGGGATGCTGTCGGTCGCCAAGCAGCCGTACCTGATCGACCAGAAGCTGTACGGCATTCCGTTCGACATCGGCATGATCGGCTTCTGGTACAACAAGGCCCACTTCAAGACGGCGGGGATCAGCGAACCTCCCACCACGTGGAGCGGATTCCTCGACGCCGTGCGGAAGCTCAGGACCGCCGGCATCACCCCGCTCGCCCTCGCGGGCAAGGAGAGCTGGACAGGTATGTACTACTGGGCGTACCTGGCGATGCGAACGGCCGGTATCGACGCCCTCCGGAAGGCAGATGAGGACAAGGACTTCACCGGCACCGGGTTCGTCCAGGCCGGACAGCACCTGAAGGACCTCGTCGATCTCCAGCCGTTCCAGAAGGGCTTCCTCGGCGCGGCCTACTCCACGCCCACCGGCCAGGCGGCCGCCGTCGGCAACGGAAAGGCGGCCATGGAGCTGATGGGCCAGTGGGCCCCGGTGGTGGAGGCGGACGCGGGCAAGGGCCTCGGCCCGGACCTCGGCTTCTTCCCGTTCCCCGCGGTCGACGGCGGCAAGGGCGCCATCACCGAGGTCTTCGGCGGTGGCGGCGGGCACGCCCTGCGCAAGGGTGCTCCGAAGGAAGCCGTCGACTTCCTGAAGTTCTTCGCCTCCGAGACCACCGATCTGGTGCTCGTCGAGAAGACCAACACCCTCCCGGTGGTCCCCGGCGCGGAGAAGGCGCTGAGCGACCCCAACACCAAGGCCGTGCAGGCGCAGTTGAAGGCCGCCACCGGCTTCCAGCTCTACCTCGACCAGGCGTACGCGCCCGCCGTCGGCCAGCAGATCAACGACAGCGTGGCCGGGCTGATCGCCGGCTCCAAGTCGCCAGAACAGGTCACGCAGGCGATCACCAAGACCGCGAGGGAAGAGCAGTAGGCCGCCCGATGACCTCGGCCTACCTGCCCGGCACCCGGTCGGGACCGGACGCCGCGCCCCAGCCGCTCCCGCCCGCGGGCCGGACGCGTACCAGGCGCCGGCTGCTGCACTGGCTCACCGCGGTGGGCTTCCAGCTGCCCGCCCTGGCACTGTTCGGCGTCCTCGTCCTGCTGCCGATCCTGTTCGCGCTGTACGCCGCGTTCTTCCGCTGGGGCGGCTTCGGCATGCCCTCCGACTACACCGGCACCGACAACTTCACCCGGCTCTTCCAGGACGACGTCTTCCTCGGCGACCTGTGGCGCTGCCTGCTCCTGGTCGTGCTGTCACTGGCGCTGCAACTGCCGTTCGCGCTCGCCATGGCGGTCCTGCTCAACCAGCGGATCCGCGGCCGGGCCGGCTACCGGATGCTGTTCTTCGCCCCGTACGTGCTCTCCGAGGCGATCACCGGCGTGCTGTTCGGCATGATCTTCGCCCCCGACGACGGGCTCGCCGACCACCTGCTGAGCGACCTCGGCCTCGGCGCGCTCGGCGGAAAGTGGTTCGCCGACCCCTCCACCGTCATGGCCACCCTCTTCCTGGTCATGACCTGGAAGTACTTCGGCTTCCACATGATGCTCTACCTGGCCGGACTCCAGTCCGTCCCGGCCGAGTTGACGGAGGCCGCGACCGTCGACGGCGCCTCGCCCTGGCAGCGCTTCCGGCACGTCACCCTGCCGCTGCTCGCCCCCACCCTGCGGATCAGCGTCTTCCTGTCGGTGATCGGCTCCATCCAGCTCTTCGACCTGGTGTGGGTGGTCACCGCCGGCGGCCCCGACCACCACTCGGAGACCATGGCCGTGACCATGTTCCAGTACGGCTTCAAGCGCTACCAGGTCGGCTACGCCAGCGCGATCAGCGTGGCCATGTTCGGCATCAGCCTCGTCTTCGCCCTCGCCTACCAGCGGTTCGTGCTCCGCCGGGACCTGGCGGGCGCCACCACGAACATGCGGGGGGACGGCGCATGAGCGACAGCCGCAAGACCGTACGGTCGCTGCCGGTGCACCTGGTCCTCCTCGTCGTCGGCGCGCTGATGGTCGTACCCCTGCTGTACGCCCTGCTCTCCGGGTTCAAGACGACCGGCGAGCTGTCCCGCAACCCGGTCGGGCTGCCCGAGTCCTGGGTCACCTCCAACTACACCGGCATCCTCGGCTCCGGCGCGTTCTGGCGGCTGCTCGGCAACAGCACGCTGATCGCCGTCGCCACCACCGTCCTCGTGGTCGCGGTGTCGGCGCTCGCCGCCTTCTCCTTCGCGCGGTTCGCGTTCCGCGGGCGGGAGGTGCTGTTCACCGTGTTCACGATGGGACTGATGTTCCCCTTCGCGGTGGCCGCCCTGCCCCTCTTCCTGCTGCTGCGCTCGATGAACCTGCTGGACAACCCGCTGGGCGTGATCCTCCCGCAGGCCGCGTTCGGGCTGCCGATGACCATCATCATCCTGCGCGGCTTCTTCCGGGAGATCCCCGGCGAACTGGAGGAGGCGGCCACGCTCGACGGCTGCGGGCCGTTCGCCTTCTTCTGGCGCGTCCTGCTGCCCATGGCCCGGCCGGCGCTCGGCACGGTCTCCGTGCTCGCGGTGGTCGCCAGCTGGAACAACTTCTTCCTGCCACTGCTGGTCTTCACCGACTCCACCTGGTGGACCGTCCCCATCGGCGTGCAGCAGTTCCAGGGCCAGTACGCCACCGACACCGCCCGGGTCTTCGCCTACCTGGTCCTCGCCATGGTCCCCGCCCTGGCCTTCTACTCGGTCGCCGAGCGCCAGCTGGTCGGCGGCCTCACCGCCGGCGCCACCAAGGGCTGAACACCCCTTCCACGGACAGGAGTCGCACCATGTCCCGTACCCGGCTCAGCATCGCCGCTGCCCTCGCGGCCCTACTCGTCGCGGCCGGAGTGGCCACCGGCCCTGCCGCCCAGGCCCACGGCCGGCAGCCCACCCTCGCCGAACTGGCCCAGCGCCACGGCCGCTACTTCGGCAGCGCCACGGACAACCCCGAACTCACCGACACCGCCTACACGAAGCTCCTCGGCACCGAGTTCGACATGATCACGCCCGGCAACGGCATGAAGTGGTACGCCACCGAACCCCAGCAGGGCGTCTTCGACTGGACCAACGGCGACCAGATCGTGAACCTCGCCCGCAAGAACCACCAGCGGGTCCGCGCCCACACCCTGGTCTGGCACAGCCAGCTGCCCGACTGGCTCACCTCGCGCGACTGGACGGCCGGCGAACTGCGCGCCGTCCTGAAGAAGCACATCCAGACCGAGGTGCGGCACTACCGGGGCAAGGTCTACTCCTGGGACGTCGTCAACGAGGCCTTCAACGAGGACGGCAGCTACCGCGAGACCCTCTGGTACAAGACGCTCGGCCCCGGCTACATCGCCGACGCGCTGCGCTGGGCCCACCAGGCCGACCCGCACGCCAGGCTCTACCTGAACGACTACAACATCGAGGGCCTCGGCGCGAAGAGCGACGCCTACTACGCGCTCGCCCGGCAGCTGAAGGCGGAGCACGTGCCGCTGGACGGCATCGGCTTCCAGGCTCACCTCGCCCTCCAGTACGGCTATCCGGCCACCTTGGAGGACAACCTCCGCCGCTTCTCCCGCCTCGGCCTGGACACCGCGCTCACCGAGGTGGACGTACGGATGCAGCTGCCGGCCACCGACGCGAAGCTGGCCGAGCAGGCGGCCTGGTACGCGGACCTGACCAAGGCGTGTCTGGCCGTGCGCCGGTGCGTCGGCATCACCGTCTGGGACTGGACGGACAAGTACTCGTGGATCCCGGCGTTCTTCCCCGGCGAGGGCGCGGCCCTGCCCTGGGACGAGCAGTTCGCCCCCAAACCGGCCTACGTCGCGCTGCGCGCAGCGCTCGGCTACACCGGGTGACCGTCCCCGGACGCACGTCGGGGCCGGTGCGCACCGTGTGTGCGTCCGGCCCCTGCTGGTCGCCGGGCGGAGCGGCGGGGCCGCCCGGGGTGGTGCGGTGGTCCGTCAGGCGGCGGTCACCACGCGGGCGGCACCGAGCGGGCGGTGCGGCGCGATGATCTGGCCGTCGGGCAGGAGCTCACCGGTGTCCTCGAAGAGCAGAACGCCGTTGCACAGCAGGCTCCATCCCTGCTCCGGGTGGTGCGCCATGAGGCGGGCGGACTCCCGGTCGGCGGATTCGGCGGTCGGACACGGCGGCTGGTGCTGGCACATGGATAGGGTCTCTCGCTCGGTCGTGGTCATGTCGTCCCCCGTGCTGATGAGTCGGTCGGAAACCAGTGTTGCCCTCCGGGCGTTGCTCCGCAGGGATTTCGCTGCACCGCTTCTCACAGGTTGGAGACGCGTCACCCACGCGGACGGTTCAGCTCCGCAGGGTTGCCGATTCGGATGGTTCTGCATGGCCGGATAGGGCTAGTCCGGACGGTGGGCCCCGTACCCGCCCGTACCCCGCCACTTGTCCGGCAGTGGCGGGGTACGGCGGTCGCGGAGCTCAGGCGGGCGTGATGAGCAGGGGGGCCTGGGCGATGCGGTGGGTCAGTACCGGGAGGAGCTCGGCGACCAGGTGCGGGTGGTGGGCCGCGATACCGGGCGGGGCGGGGGCCAGCGGGACCAGCAGGTCGGTGGCGGCCGGGTGCCCCTCGGCGCCGTCCGCGGTGCAGTCGCCGTGCAGCCACAGGGTGAGCATGTAGAGGCCCGGAAGGGACAACAGGCGCGGCTGGTACGTCTGTTGCAGAGCCTCGGCCTGGTGCAGGGCGCGCTCGGTGGAGGCGATGTAGGGCCCCTCGAAGAAGTGCGAGAAGGCCCAGCCGTCCGGGGTGAGCATCGTCTCCGCCGCGGCCACCGCCCGGTCGCCGCAGCGGATCAGGAAGCGCCAGCCGGCCAGCCGGGTGGCGGACACGCCCTCCGGGGTGATCCGGTCCATGACGTGCACGGGAAGGGGGAGTTCGGGGGTGGTGGGGCCCTGGGCGGAGCGCAGGGAGGGGGTGCGGGCCTCGCGGACCGCGGTGGGGGAACCGAGGGCGGTGAGGACGGAACGCAGTGCGGGTGCGGGGGCAGGAGGGACTTGCAGCGGCATGGTGGGTCGCCTCTCGTTCGACAGGCGCGGCGGCGCGAGGGCAGGGGCGGACGGCGCTGTCAGCTCACAGGAAGTCAGAGAGGCGGGGGCCCGGTTCGGTGACGAGAGGTGCGGGCGTTGCCTGCCGCACGTCGCTCAGGCGGCAGGAACCAGACCATGGGCGCCAGCCTTCTGCCTTGTTCGCGGAGTTTATACGACGCCTGTTCAGATGGTGTTTCACCGGGCCGTTTCACAAAAGAGAGCAAGGCGCAATTCGGCCAACGATTGGTGTGGAATCCTCCCGATTTCCGGCCCTTCGGAACCTCGCTGACCTCGGTTTTCGAGGCTGTCGCGGTCGGCCGGATGTCGTCGGCGTTTTTCACGAGGGGAACGGGGAACCCGCAGTTGCATGCGGCGTCATGCCTCGTGAATGTGCCGCAGGACACATTCCAACAGAGTAGCGGGTGCTGGTGCCGCGCGCGACGTTATCGATCGCTTCCGCTGGGCATCATCCCACCTGGACTCGGGACACCGGCGGCCGGAAGCCCGGCCCGCCCATTCGAGGAGGGACCCTTCGATGGGGGAGAAGGTCGTGGCGGGCCGGTTCGACCTGTCCGATCGCCGGCACTACCGCGAAAAGCTCCAGGACTGCCTGACGGGGCTGGAGCGGCTGCTGGTGGAGAAGCGGTTCGATCGCCCGAAGAACCTCATGGGAGTCGAGATCGAATTGAATCTGGCGGGCTCCGACGGCATGCCGAGAATGTTGAACGGACAGGTTCTGGAACGTATCGCGAGCCGTGATTTCCAAACAGAACTCGCCATGTTCAACCTCGAGGTGAACATTGCCCCACACCGGCTCGACGGGCGGGTATTCGACCGGCTCGCCGAGGAACTCCGCACCTCGCTGGCGTACGCCGACCGCAAGGCGGGCGAGGTGGACGCCGGGATCGTGATGACCGGCATCCTGCCCACCCTGGAGCGGGACGACCTGGTCTCCGCGAACCTCTCCGAGGTGGACCGCTACACCCTGCTCAACGATCAGATCGTGGCCGCCCGGGGCGAGGACTTCCTGCTCGACATCGAGGGCGTCGAGCACCTCGTGTGCACGTCGAAGTCGATCGTCCCGGAGGCCGCCTGCACCTCCGTGCAGCTGCACCTCCAGGTCACCCCGGCCCGCTTCGCCGACGTGTGGAACGCGGCGCAGGCGGCGGTGGCCGCACAGATCGCCGTGGGCGCGAACTCGCCGTTCCTCTTCGGCCGCGAACTGTGGCGCGAGTCCCGCCCCCCGCTGTTCCTCCAGGCCACCGACACCCGCCCGCCGGAGCTCCAGGCCCAGGGCGTCCGGCCGCGCACCTGGTTCGGCGAACGCTGGATCAGCTCGGCGTACGAGCTGTTCGAGGAGAACCTGCGCTTCTTCCCGGCCCTCCTCCCGATCTGCGACGAGGAGGACCCGCTCGCCGTCCTCGACGCGGGCGGGGTGCCGAAGCTCGCGGAACTCGTCCTGCACAACGGCACGGTGTACCGCTGGAACCGGCCGGTCTACGGCATCGCCGACAGCGTCCCCCACCTGCGCGTCGAGAACCGGGTGCTGCCGGCCGGCCCCACCGTCACCGACATCGTCGCCAACGCGGCGTTCTACTACGGCCTGGTGCGCGCCCTCGCGGAGGAGTCCCGCCCGGTGTGGACACGGCTGCCGTTCGCCGCGGCCGAGGCCAACTTCGACAGGGCGTGCCGCGACGGTATCGACGCGCGCCTGGTCTGGCCGAGGCGGGCGCGGTACGGCGGCGGTACGGCCGAGGTGGACGCGGTCACCCTGGTCCGCGACGAGCTCCTGCCGCTGGCTCACGCGGGTCTTGACGCGTGGGGGGTGGAGCCCGCCGACCGGGACTTCTACCTCGGCGTGATCGAGGAACGGTGCCGCAGGCGGGTCAACGGGGCGTCCTGGCAGGCGGCCACGTTCCACCGGGCACTGGAGCGGGGGCTGCCGAGGGACGCGGCGCTGGCGGCGATGACGCGGCGGTACGCGGAACTGATGAACGAGGGGGAGCCGGTGCATACGTGGCCGGTGGGGTTATTGGAGCCGGTGCCGGTGGGGTGAGGCCGACGGGGCTCGCGCCGTGAGGGGTGCGGTGCGTTGCCGGGTGCCGTGCCGTGTGGGCTGGTCGCGCAGTTCGCCGCGCCCCTAAGGGGGCGCTGCCGCGGGGGTCGGTCGCGTCTGCTTCAGGTTGATCGGGCAAGCTGTGGTGTCCCGTGGTGAGGATGACCGTGGGGCGTGGGTTTGCTCGACTGGAGTCAGGGGTGCAGGTGGAGGCGGATCAGGTGGCCGGTGCCTATCCACTGGAGCGGCCCTCGCGGCGGATGTTCAGGGACGAGACGCTGCTCGTCCTGGGGCTTTCGCTCGGGGCGAGCGGAGTGTCCGCCCTGATCAGCTTCATCGGGTCGGTCACCAAGCCGGGCGGCCTCAAGGACCAGGCGGCGACCCTCAACGCGTCGGCCGCGCCGGGCCGCCCCTGGCTTGACCTGGCCTGGCAGCTCTTCGGCATCGCCACGGCACTTGTCCCCGTCCTCCTCGTCGCCCACCTCCTCCTGCGCGAGGGCGCGAGCCTGCGCACGCTGGGCTTCGACCGCACCCGCCCCTGGCCCGACCTCGGACGCGGCGCGGCGATCGCCTCGGTGATCGGCAGCGCCGGGATCGCCTTCTACCTGGCCGCACGCGGCCTCGGCTTCAACCTCACGGTGGTCCCGGAGGCACTGCCGGACGTGTGGTGGAAGTACCCCGTGCTGATCCTCTCGGCGATGCAGAACGCGATCCTCGAAGAGGTCATCGTGGTCGGCTACCTGCTGCGCCGGCTCGACCAGCTGGGCTGGACCGCCGGCACCGCGCTGGTGGCCAGCTCCGTCCTGCGCGGCTCCTACCACCTCTACCAGGGGATCGGCGGCTTCGTCGGCAACATGGTGATGGGCGTGGTCTTCGTCTACCTGTACCGGCGGTGGGGGCGGGTGGGTCCCCTGGTCGTGGCGCACAGCCTGCTCGACATCGGTGCGTTCGTCGGCTACGCGCTGCTCGCGGGCAAGGTGGGCTGGCTGCCTACGGCGTGAGCAGTTCGCCGTCGATGACGGTGACCGCGCGCCCGGTCAGCAGCGTGCGGTCACCGCGCAGCGAGGTATGGACGAGCCCGGAGCGGCGGGAGGCCTGCAGCCCCGTGAGATCGGTCCTCCCCAGCCGCCCGGACCAGTGCGGCGCGAGGGCGGTGTGGGCGCTCCCGGTCACCGGGTCCTCGTCGATCCCGACGTTCGGGAAGAAGCAGCGGGAGACGTAGTCGTACCCCTTGGCCGGGTCCTCGGCGCGGGCGGTGGCGATGATTCCGCGCGAGGAGTGGGCGCCGAGGTTCCTGTGGTCCGGGGAGAGACCGAGGACCGTCCTCTCGTCGGCGAGTTCGACGAGCAGGTCGCCGATGTCTGCTCCGGTGTCGAACACGGCGACGGGGTCCGCCCCGAGCGCCCCGGCGACGCCGTCGGGCACGTCGACCCGGGTGAGCGGCGCGGTCGGAAAGTCCAGCGTGACGGCTCCGTCCGGACCGGCCGAGGCGATCAGCACCCCGCTCCGGGTGGCGAACCGCACGGGTCCCTCGTGCGCCCCCGTGGTGTGCACCACGTGCGCGGTGGCCAGCGTGGCATGCCCGCACATCGCGACCTCCGTGACCGGCGTGAACCACCGCAACGCCCAGTCCGCGTCGGCGTCCTTAGGCAGCGGGTGCGCGAACGCGGTCTCGGCGTGGTTCACCTCCATGGCGACGCTCTGCATCCAGCCGTCGTCGGGAAAGGAGTCGAGCAGCACGACTCCGGCCGGGTTCCCGGAGAACGCCCGCTCCGCAAAGGCATCGACGATTCGAATCCGCATGCCCAAGAAGCTAGGCCCCGCACACCGCACCCGCCCAAGGCCAATCCTGTGCCCCTGGCCCCTTTCCTCCAGGCGCGGCCGAACGGGGGTGCCGCCCACCCGCGGCTGAGGACCCCGTCAAGGCCGCCGGCTGGAAGTCTGGGGAAGGAACCGCGCGAAAACCACGACGACGCCGCGCCGGCTGATGGACGGCCGCTGCGCCCTGCAGGGGCGCGGGGAACTGCGCGAGAGCCACGACGGCGCCGCGCCGGCTGATGGACGGCGGTCGCGCCCTGCAGGGGCGCGGGGAACTGCGCGAGAGCCACGACGGCGCCGCGCCGGCTGATGGACGGCCGCTGCGCCCTGCAGGGGCGCGGGGAACCGCGCGAGAACCACGACGGCGCCGCACCGGCTGACGGACGGCGGCCGCGCCCTGCAGGGGCGCGGGGAACCGCGCGAGAGCCACGACGGCGCCGCGCCGGCTGATGGACGGCGGTCGCGCCCTGCAGGGGCGCGGGGAACTGCGCGAGAACCACGACGGCGCCGCGCCGGCCACTCGACCGGTGTCTGACGGCGTCGACGCCCGAGCGCCCCCGGCAAGACGAAAGGGGGCCGACCTGTCACCAGGTCGGCCCCCCTGAGCGGAACGCTCAGTCCGTGCCGAGTTCCATCGCCGCCCGGTCCAGCAACTCGTCCGCGTCCGGCGTAGCCTCCCCGCGGGACGCGATCGCCTCGGCGCCACCCTCCGGCATGCTGCCGATCAGACCGGTGGCCGCCGCCTGCGCCGCCCCGATCGCCGGGTTGGCGGAGCCGATCAGGCCCAGCCCCGCGTACTGCTCCAGCTTCGCCCGGGAGTCGGCGATGTCGAGGTTGCGCATGGTCAGCTGGCCGATCCGGTCCACCGGACCGAACGCCGCGTCCTCGGTGCGCTCCATCGACAGCTTGTCGGGGTGGTAGCTGAACGCCGGCCCCGTCGTGTCGAGGATCGAGTAGTCCTCGCCGCGCCGCAGCCGCAGCGTCACCTCACCGGTGACCGCCGCGCCGACCCACCGCTGCAGCGACTCCCGGATCATCAGCGCCTGCGGGTCCAGCCACCGGCCCTCGTACATCAGCCGCCCGAGCCGCCGGCCCTCGTTGTGGTACTGCGCGACCGTGTCCTCGTTGTGGATCGCGTTGACCAGCCGCTCGTAGGCGGCGTGCAGCAGCGCCATGCCCGGCGCCTCGTAGATGCCCCGGCTCTTGGCCTCGATGATCCGGTTCTCGATCTGGTCGGACATGCCGAGCCCGTGCCGGCCGCCGATCGCGTTGGCCTCCATGACCAGTTCGACGGCGGTCCCGAACTCCTTGCCGTTGACGGTCACCGGACGGCCCTGGTCGAAGCCGATGGTCACGTCCTCGGGCAGGATCTCGACCTCGGGGTCCCAGAACCGCACGCCCATGATCGGCTCGACGGTCTCGATGCCGTTGTCCAGGTGTTCCAGGGTCTTCGCCTCGTGCGTGGCGCCCCAGATGTTGGCGTCGGTGGAGTACGCCTTCTCGGTGCTGTCCCGGTACGGCAGCCCGTGGGCCACCAGCCACTCGGACATCTCCTTGCGGCCGCCGAGCTCGGTCACGAAGTCCGCGTCCAGCCAGGGCTTGTAGATCCGCAGGTGCGGATTGGCGAGCAGGCCGTACCGGTAGAACCGCTCGATGTCGTTGCCCTTGAAGGTCGACCCGTCGCCCCAGATCTGGACGTCGTCCTCCAGCATGGCCCGCACCAGCAGCGTGCCGGTGACGGCGCGGCCCAGCGGCGTGGTGTTGAAGTACGCCCGGCCGCCCGAGCGGATGTGGAACGCACCGCAGGTGAGCGCGGCGAGGCCCTCCTCGACCAGCGCGGCCCGGCAGTCGACCAGACGCGCGATCTCGGCGCCGTAGGTGTGCGCACGGCCGGGCACCGAGGCGATGTCGGGCTCGTCGTACTGGCCGATGTCGGCGGTGTAGGTGCACGGGACGGCGCCCTTGTCGCGCATCCACGCGACCGCGACCGAGGTGTCGAGCCCACCGGAGAAGGCGATGCCGACGCGCTCGCCGACGGGAAGGGAGGTGAGGACCTTGGACATAGGAAGATTATGCATCAGGACGCATGGTCATGCAACGTCCCTGTTGGCGGCTCGCCGGGGGGCTTGCCGGAGTGCTGCTCCAGGGCCTTGTCTCCCGAACGCTTGCGATATATCGTTGAGGCATCGCGAAAGGTACGCGACAGATCAACGATGGATGGAGTGATGGCGATGCGTTCCCACGGATTCGAGCGTGGACATGGTCAGGCCGGCCCTCACCCGCACGGGCGGGGCGGCTTCGGTGGACGTGACGGACGGCGTGCGGCGTTCGGGCCCTTCGGCCCGGGGGGCCCCGGCTTCGGTCCCGGCGGGCCCGGTTTCGGACCGGGTCATTGGGGGCCGCGCGGACGCGGTGGTCCCAGGGGGAGGGCGCGGCGCGGTGACGTGCGGGCCTCGATCCTGGCCCTGCTGAAGGACCGCCCGATGCACGGTTACGAGATGATCCAGGAGATCGCCGAGCGCAGCGGCGGCGCGTGGAAGCCCAGCCCCGGCTCGGTGTACCCCACCCTTCAGCTGCTGGAGGACGAAGGGCTGATCGCCAGCGAGAGCGAGGGCGGCAAGAAGCTGTTCTCCCTCACCGACAGCGGCCGGACCGCCGCCGCCGAGGGCCCCGACGCCCCCTGGGAAGAGGCTTCCCGTGGGGTGGACTTCGAGGCCCTGAGCGAGATCCGGCAGGCCGGCTTCGGTCTGATGGAGGCGTTCGGGCAGGTCTGGAAGACCGGCAGCAAGGAACAGCGCGAGAAGGCGCTGGCCGTCATCAACGAGAGCCGCAAGAAGCTGTACCTCATCCTCGCCGAGGAGGACTGACCCTCGGGCGGGAGACGGGTGCGCCCCGCGGAGTGATCCGCGGGGCGCGCCTCCGTCTCCGCCGGACAGCCCCTAGGCGACCAGGCCGTCCAGCTTGCGCAGTGACTCGTTGAGGGCCGCCGTCGCCGAGTCCTTGAGCTTGCCCGCCATCAGCGACACGGCGGCGCCCGTGAACTCGCCGTCGATCCGCACCCCCGTCGCGTCCCCGTCCGGCGTCAGCGTGTAGCGCGTGGCGACGGTCACCGCCATCGGGCCCTTGCCGCGGATCGCCAGTACCCGCGCCGGCTCCAGTTCCTCGATGGTCCACTCGACCTCCGCCGGGAAGCCCATCAGCTTCATGTTCTCCTGGAAGGTGCCGCCCACCGCCAGGGTCTCGGGGCCGCCTTTGGGAAAGTTGGTGTGGGTCGCGTTCCACTCGCCGTACGCCGACCAGTCGGTGAGCTGTGCCCACACCCTCTCGGCCGGTGCCTGGATGCGTGCCTCCGCGCTGACTTCGGCCATCGGGCCACCCCTTCGTGTCGGGCTACGGTGTCGCGGAACGTAGCCGCAGGGGCCCGAACATTCAATACTGATGAACCGTCAGGAAATGTGCCGGTCGGGGAGCGCCCGGCCGCTCAGCCGACCCGCCGTATCAGCGCCGCGTCGAACAGATCCCACGCGCGCGGCAACGCGCTCTCGTCGTGGCAGTGCCAGGCGTCCCAGAACAGGTCCGCGAGCAGCGCGTCCGCCGGGGCGTAGACCCGGTACACGTACTGCCTGCCGTCGACCGCCGGCAGGGCGACCAGCCAGCAACAGCACCCGCTCTCCACGTCAGGGGGAGACGTCCGGCGGATGCGCGACGGTTGCGTACGGGGCACGCGGCACGACGGCGCGCGCCCCGGTGGCCGGAATCGGTCTGATCTCCTCCGCAAGGAGGAGATTCCGGCCATCCGCGTCCACTCTGCGTGGGACGTGAAGATGCTTCCCCCTGCCGATGACGCGGGCCCCTGGGATTGATGAGGTAAGGGGTGTGCAACCCCGTATTCCCCGCCAGTCCGCCCAGGACCAGGGCGGTATCCACGCGGACGACGATGCCGGGCTCGGTGACGGGACGGCGGCGGTGGTCGCCGGTGCCCGCCGCCGGGCCGTGCGGGACGGGGACCGCCAGGTCGACACCGCCCATCTGCTGCACTCGCTGATCGAGTACGACCCCGAAGTGCGTGCCGTCGTCGGCGACGCTCCGCAACTGGCCCGCCTGCTCGGCTACCTCGTGCAGCGCAGCATCGGCTACGGCCTGCGCTGGCAGGGCGGGGTCGAGGACTCCGGCGCGCTGCCCGCCCTCCCGCACGCCGGGGGAAGAGCCGAGGGCAGGGGCGACGGCGTCTGGTCCCCGGTGGCCGCGGCCGCCCTGGAGTACGCCCGCAGCCGCGCCCGGCGCCGCGGCGTGCCCCACCCGGACGGCATCGACCTGCTCGTGGGTCTGGTCCTCGATCCGGAGTCCCGGGCCGTCGAGGTGCTGGAGCGGGCCGGGGTGGCCGCGGGTGATCTGGCCGTGCGGGCAGACGGCGCCGGGGTGGTCGGTACGGCCGGGGCGGTCCGGGACGCCGAGGGGGAGCGCCGCACGTCCAGCCGTTGAGACAGGTGTCATACGGGGTGACGCTCATGTCGCCTGCTGGCATCATGTGCCGGTGCACACCACTGACAGCAGCCATGGAAAGGGCCTCGGGCTCTCCCTCGCCCTCGCGTCGGCGCTCGCCTTCGGCGGCTCCGGCGTCGCGGCCAAGCCCCTGATCGAGGCCGGGCTGGCGCCGCTGCAGGTGGTGTGGCTCAGGGTGGCGGGCGCCGCCCTGGTGATGCTGCCGGTCGCCGTCCGCCACCGCGACCTGCCCCGCCGCCGGCCGGTGCTGCTCGCCGGGTTCGGCCTGCTCGCCGTGGCCGGCGTCCAGGCCTGCTACTTCGCCGCCATCTCCCGGATACCCGTGGGTGTGGCGCTGCTCGTGGAGTACCTCGCTCCCGCGCTGGTGCTCGGCTGGGTCCGGTTCGTGCAGCGACGGCCGGTGACCCGCGCCGCCGCGTTCGGCGTCGTCCTCGCGGCGGGCGGCCTCGCCTGTGTGGTGGAGGTGTGGTCGGGGCTGCGGTTCGACGCGCTGGGGCTGGTGCTGGCGCTGGCGGCGGCGTGCTGCCAGGTGGGGTACTTCGTGCTGGCCGACCACGGCGGGGGCGAGGGGGCGGATCCGCTGGGGGTGATCGCCTACGGGCTGCTGATCGGGGCGGGCCTGCTCACCGTGGTGGCCCGGCCGTGGGAGATGGACTGGTCCGTACTGGGCGGCTCCGCGCGGATGAACGGTGCTGTCGTGCCGGCGGCCGTCCTGCTGGGCTGGATCGTGCTGGTCGCGACGGTCGTCGCGTACGGCACGGGTGTGGTGTCGGTACGGCGGCTGTCTCCGCAGGTGGCGGGGGTGGTGGCCTGCCTGGAGGCGGTGGTGGCGACCGGGCTGGCGTGGGTGCTGCTGGGGAGCGGCTGGGGGCGGCGCAGGTGGTGGGGGGAGCCGTGGTCCTGCTGGGCGCGTTCATCGCACAGTCCTCCGCTCCGGTGCCGGAGCCGGTGGTCAGCCGGAGCTCGGCGAAGGAACCGGTCGCCTCGGCCTGAGCGCGTCGCGGCGACCGCCGCGGTCCGTCGTGGCTGGGAGCCCGGTTCTCCGCGCCCCCTGTGGGGGGCGCGTCAGCCTTGTTTCAGGCGCCCGTCAGGTACGGCGGCACCGGAACGTCCGCCGCCAGGTCGCCGTTCGCCACCGGAGCGTCGTATCCCTTGCGCAGCGGCAGTACGCCCGCCCAGTGCGGGAGGTCCATGTCCTCCGGCTCGTCGTTCGCGCCGCCCGTGCGGGTCTTGGCGGAGACCTCGTTCAGGTCGAGGCGGATCACCGCGGTCGCGGCCAGTTCCTTCCTGTTGGCGGGGCGGGAGTCGGCGGCCCGGCCCGGCACCACGTGGTCGACCAGGGCGTCCAGCGCGCGGCTCTTCTCCTCGGGGTCGGTGACCTGGTGGGCGATGCCGTGCACCACCACGGAGCGGTAGTTGACCGAGTGGTGGAAGGCGGAGCGGGCCAGCACGAGGCCGTCGACGTGGGTGACCGTCACGCACACCGCGAGTCCGGGATCGGCCTGGCCGGTCATCCGCAGCGGACGCGAACCCGTCGAACCGTGCAGGTAGAGGACCTCGCCGACCCGGCCGTACAGCGTCGGCAGCACCACCGGCGCGCCGTCCCGCACGAAGCCGAGGTGGCAGAGGTAGCCCTCGTCGAGGATCGAGTGCACCAGCTCCCTGTCGTACGAGGCCCGCTCGGCGGAGCGGGTGGGAACGGTGCGGCCGGTCTTCGCGTAGGCGGCGGGCTGGGCCGGGACGGTCCCCGGTGCGGCTGTCTCCATTGCGGACTCCATTGCACTAGTGCATAATCTTGTTTGTGATAGGAGAATATCCGATCGAAGGGCGCGGCGCAGCAGAGATTGCGGCCAGCGTCGAGCGCGCGGTGGGTGCCGGGGAGCTGGAGCCGGGGCAACTGCTGCCCCCGATGCGGGAGTTGGCGGGCCGCCTCGGGGTGAACCCCAATACGGTCGCGGCCGCGTACCGCACCCTGCGCGAGCGCGGGGTCATCGAGACGGCCGGTCGGCGGGGCAGCCGGGTCCGGCCGAAGCCGGCCACCACCGGACGGGACCAGCTCCCCGACGTCCCGGCGGGGGTGCGCGACCTGTCCTCCGGCAACCCCGACCCCGCGCTGCTCCCCGCCCTCGCGCCGGTCCTGGCGGCGGTGGCGGCCGAGTGCGACCGCGACCCGGTCCTCTACGGCGCCGACCCGGTCGAGCCGGAGCTGGAGCGGATGTCCCGCGCCGAGCTGGCCGCCGACGGCGTGCCCGACGGGCCGCTCACGGTCACCTCGGGCTCCCTGGACGCGGCCGAACGGGTCCTGCTGGCGCACCTCAAGCCCGGCGACCCGGTCGCCGTCGAGGATCCCGGGTGGGGCCGCACCCTCGACCTGATCCCCGCGCTCGGGCTGCGCACCGTCCCGGTGGCCGTCGACGACGAGGGGCCGCGCGCCGACGCCCTGCGCCGGGCCCTGGAGTCCGGGGCGCGCGCCCTGATCGTCACGGCCCGGGCGCACAACCCCACCGGTGCCGCGGTGAGCGCCGCACGCGCGCGTGCCCTGCGGGCCGTCCTGCGCGCGCACCCGCACACCCTGCTGATCGAGGACGACCACGGCCACGGCATCGTCGACCTCCCCCTGCACCCCCTGGCCGGCGTCGCCCGCCACTGGGCCTTCGTCCGCTCGGTCGCCAAGGCCTACGGCCCGGACCTGCGTCTGGCGACCCTGACCGGCGACGAGGTGACGGTCGACCGGGTGCGGGGGCGCCAGCGCCTGGGCCCGGGCTGGGTGAGCCGCCTGCTGCAGCGCACGGTGGTCCGGATGTGGGCCGACGGCGTGGTGGACGGCCCCGCGGTGGCGGCGGCGTACCGGGCCCGCCGCGACCTCCTCGTCGACGCGCTCGCGGACCACGGTGTCGAGGCGCACGGCCGCAGCGGCATGAACGTCTGGGTCCCGGTCCCGGACGAGACGGGCGCGGTGTCCCGGCTGCTGCTCGAAGGCTGGGCGGTGGCCCCGGGCGCCCGCTACCGCCTGGCGACCCCGCCGGGCATCCGGGTCACCGTCTCGACGCTGACCCCGGAGGAGGCCGGTCCGCTGGCGGCGGCGGTGGCGAGGGCGGTGACGCCGGCGAAGGGTCGCGTCCAGGCCTGAGCGGTCCGCTGGAAGTGCCGTGAGTGCGGTGTGGTCTGCCGTCCGGGGCGCCGTCGTGGCTGGTCGCGCAGTTCCTCGTCCTGCCTTCGGCCCGGGGTGCCCCCCAGCGCCCCTTCGGGGGCGCTTCGCCGGACCCGCTCAGCCGGCCGCGCCCCGCCGAGGACGCTGCCTCGCCTGGGTGAGGGCCGCTCCCGCCAGGACGATCACCGCGCCCACCGGCGTGCTCCACCGGAGCGACTCGCCCAGCACCGCGACCCCCGCCGCGGCGGCGATGACCGGAATGAAGTAGGTGACCATCTGGGCCGTGGTCGGGCCCACCTCCGCCACCAGCCCGTACTGGACGAGCACCGCCAGGCCCGTCCCCAGTGCGCCGAGCGCGGCGATCGCCAGCAGCGGGACGAGCGCGAAGTGCGCCGGGAAGGACGTGAACAACGGTGTCACCACGGCCAGTTGCGTGGTCGCCAGCAACAGCTGCGCGCCGGTCATCGCCAGGTGCGAGTCGCCCGTACCGGCCAGCGTCCGCCGGACGTAGATCCATCCGATCGGGTAACTCAGCGACGCCAGCAGCGCCATGAGCGTCCCCGTGACGTCCAGTCCGTGGAAGCCCTCCCAGGCCCCCAGCACCGTCAGGACACCGACGAACCCCAGGCCGAGCCCGGCGAACCGGACCCGCGTCGGCCGGTCCTCCGACAGGGCCACCAGCGACAGCGCCATCCCCCACAGCGGCGAGGTCGCGTTGCAGATCCCGGCCAGGGTGGACGGAATGGTCAGCTCCGCGTAGGCGAACAGGGAGAACGGCAGCGCGTTGAGCAGGAACGCGGCGACCGCCAGATGCCTCCAGGTCCGGGCGCCTCGCGGCAGCCGCTGCCGCTTCACGGCCATCGCCGCCGCGAGGACCGCGGTACCGAACACCAGCCTGCCGAGCGTGACCTGGAACGGTGCGTAGCCCTCCGTCCCGACCTTGATGAAGAGGAAACTGAAGCCCCAGATCAGGGAGAGGGCGCCGAAGCGCAGCCGCCAGTCGAGGCGGGGGCGGGAGGCGGCGGTGGCAAGCGCGGGCTTGCCGGTCGCGGCGGAGGTCACGGTGCTCATGCCCGCAACGATGCGGGAGGGAAACCTTGTAGCACAATCGAGATTTCTCACCGGGTACCTCTTAGAATCGCTTACATGTTGAACCTGGAACGCCTGCGCACCCTCGACGCCCTCGCCCGGCACGGCTCGGTCAGCGGCGCCGCCGAGGCCCTGCACGTGACCACGTCGGCGGTGTCGCAGCAGATGGGCAAGCTGGAGCGCGAGGTGGACCAGCAGCTCCTGGCGAAGAACGGCCGGGGCATCCGGCTCACCGACGCCGGCCGGCTGCTCGCCGAGCACGCGGCCCGGATCCTCTCCCAGGTCGAGCTGGCCCAGTCCGACCTGGAGGCGCACCGGGGCCAGGTCGTCGGCGAGTTGCGGCTGTCCGCGTTCCCGACGGCAGCCCGTGGCCTGTTCCCGGCCGCACTCGCCGCGCTGCGCGCCCGGCACCCGGCGCTGCGCGTCCGCTCCAGCGAACTGGAACCGGAGAACGGCGTCGCCGGGGTCGTCCGCGGCGACCTCGACCTCGCCGTCGTCCTGGACTGGTACAACAAGCCGATGCCGGTGCCCGACGGGCTGGTCAAGGCGCCCCTGCTGGACGACCCGGCCGAGGTGGCGCTGCCGGCCGGGCACCGGCTCTCCGGCCGCGAGGAGGTGGACCTGGGGGAGTTCGCCGAGGACCAGTGGATCACCTGGGGCGAGGGCGAGTTCTGCCACGAGTGGCTGATGTTCACGCTGCGCTCGCGCGGCATCGAGCCCATCGTCGGGCACCGCGCGGCCGAGACGCACACCCAACTGGGCCTGGTTGCGGCCGGGTTGGGCGTCTGCATCGCCCCGCTGCTGGGCCGGCACCCGGTGCCGGACGGCGTGGTCATGGTGCCGTTGAAGCAGCGGGTGCGCCGCCATGTGTACGTCGTCTGGCGGGCCGACGCCGACCGCCGCCCCTCGATCCGGGCGGCGGTGCAGGAGTTGCGCGGCGCTGCCGAGGCGATCGCCTGAGGCGGCTCCCCTCGAACCGCGCTCTAGGCCGAGCCCAGTTTGCGGAAGTCCCAGGAGGCCGTCTTCGTCGGGGTGAGCCGCGCCCAGGCGTGCCGTCCGTCGTGCGGCATCTCGTCCAGGCCGAAGTTCTTGCGCGCGAACACCGTCTCGACGTAGTCGAGTTCGGCGACCAGTTCGCCGGTGCGCGGGACCTCGCCCACGAACTCGACGGTCCCTCTCAGCTCGACGCCGCGCAACTGGTCGTACTCCTCACCGGAGTCGACGACGACCGCCACCCGCGGATCACGGCTGAGGTCCTTCCAGCGCTGGCTGCGCACCACCGAGTAGAGCCACAGGGACGTGCCGTCCCAGGCGAACCACAGGGCGCTCACGTGCGGAGCACCGGACGCCGAGACGGTCGCGACCCGGCAGGTGCGCTGTGTGGTGAGGAACTCGTCCAGCTCACCGGGCGTCATCATGATCTTCCGGCCCCGGCGCTGAGTGACGGTCATGCGGCCCCCTCTTCTTCTGTCTCTTCTTCCGTTCCCGCGCGATGGCGGTTAGTGTCACCCGCCCCGCACCAAGGTGGAAGGGGGCGTCATGCCGTCGTCGTACGAACGGCTCGCGGAACTCCTCGACCCCGTGAGCACCGTGCTGCTCACCGTCGAGTGCCAGCAGGGTGTGGTGGGCCCGGACAGTGCGCTGCCCGAACTCGCCCGCGAGGCACGGACGTCGGGGGCTCTCGACAACATCGCCCGCCTTGTGGCCGCCGCGCACGACACCGGTGTCCAGGTGATCCACGCGATCGCCGAACGCCGTCCGGACGGCCGTGGCGCGAACCGCAACGCCCGCCTGTTCCGCGCCGCCGAACGGCTGCCCGTCCAGCAGCTCTCCGGCACCGCGGCGGTCCGCGTCGCGCCCCCCATCGAGGTGTGGGAGGAGGACCTCGTCGTACGACGGCTGCACGGCCTGTCGCCGATCCAGGGCACCGAGGTCGACCCGCTGCTGCGCAACCTCGGCTGCCGCACCCTGGTCGTCACCGGTGTCTCGGCCAACGTGGCCGTTCCCAATGCCGTGTTCGACGCGGTCAACCGGGGCTACACGGCCGTCGTCCCGGCCGACGCCGTCGCGGGAGTGCCCCCCGAGTACACCCCCGCGATGGTCCGCAACACCCTCGCGTTGGTCGCCACGGTCGCGACCACGGACGAGGTGCTCGGCTGCCTCAAACAACCGCGCAGGCGGTCCTGAGGATCAGGCCAGCGAGATCTGGTCGCCGGAGACCGTGATGTTCGCGGCCGTCAGACCCGTGGTCGCCGGGCCCTGCTTCACGCTGCCGTCCGCTATGGCGAACTTGCTGCCGTGGCAGGGGCAGACGATCTCGCCGTTGGCGATGCTGGTCACCGCACAGCCGGCGTGCGGGCACTTCGTCGAGAACGCCTTGTACGTGCCCGACGTGGGCTGGGTGACGACCACGGCCTGGTCCTTGTAGATCGTGCCGCCGCCCTCGGGGATGTCCGTGGTCTTGGCGAGCGCGCTGCCACCGGCCGCGGCGGTGGAGCCGCCGGCCGAGCCGTTGCTGTCCTGGGTGGTGGAGCCACCGCCCGCGTTGCCGTTCGTGGTGGTCGAGCTCGACGAGCCGTCGTCCGACGACCCGCAGGCGGTCAGCGCGGCGGCGAGCCCTGCCGCTCCGGCCGCCACCATGACGGTGCGGCGAGCCGGGCTGGCCGAGGGGTTGAGCGGTGCGCTGGTCATGTGAGGGGTTCCCTTCCGCGGAGCTTCTCGTTGATCCGTCCAGGGGTACGGTCTTCGGGCACCACCTGTTCAGACGGCATCCAGATAGTGACCACCTGGACATGAGGCTTCGGTAAAGCGGCGCTGTCGGTTCGCTGTCGGTCCTGACCTGCGACGCGGCGAAACCGACGCGCCCCGGCCGCCGGTCCGCCGGACCGGCGCGGCGGAAGGGCGCCGTGACCTGGCCCGTACTCCGTTGAACAGCGGTGGATCATCGGGCGCCGTTCGCTTCGGCGGTGAGAAGGACGACCAGTGACAGCTTTTCGCCATGGGCGTCGGCCATGGCCGGGTGGTCCAGGTCGACCCGTCCGAGCCGTGGGTGCCGCCGTTCCTTCCGGGCGGAGGCGAGATGGACGCCGAGCGCCCGGCGGGGGCGGCCGCTCCCGGTCCCGGATCTCGCCCGGCTGTCACGCTCGGTTACTATGCTCACTCCGTGCCGGAGGCCCCCCGGTCGCCGACTGCCTGGTTGAGAAGCTGGATGGCCTGGGAAAATGCTGCGAGAAGTCACCGCGACCCGCTACGTCACGCCCCTGCGCGAGGGCGGTTCGCTGCCGGGGCTCGTCGAGGCCGACGATCTCGGCACGTACGTCATGAAGTTCACCGGCGCGGGGCAGGGCCGCAAGACGCTGGTCGCCGAGGTCGTCTGCGGTGAACTCGCCCGCCGGCTCGGGTTCCGGATGCCCCGGCTGGTCACCGTCGAACTGGATCCGGTGCTGGGGCTCGGCGAACCCGAACAACAGGTGCAGGACCTGCTGCGGGGCAGCGGCGGCACCAACCTCGGCATGGACTTCCTCTCCGGTGCCCTCGGCTTCGACCCGATCGCCTTCGCGGTGAGCCCCGCGGAGGCCGGGCGGATCGTCTGGTTCGACGCGCTGGTCAACAACGTCGACCGCTCCTGGCGCAACCCCAACCTGCTGGTCCACCACGGCGACCTGTGGCTCATCGACCACGGCGCCACCATGATCTGGCAGCACAACTGGCCGGCCGCGGAGGCGTCCGCGGCCCGTCCGTACGACGCCGCCGACCACGCGCTGAGCGGGTTCGGCCCCGATGTCCGGGCGGCCGCCGCCGAGTTGGCGCCCCTGGTCACCGAGGACCTGCTCGCCGAGGTCACTGCCGAGATCCCGGACGTCTGGCTCACCGCCGAGCCCGGCTTCGACACCCCCGACGACCTGCGCCGCACCTACGCGCGGCCGCTGCTCGCCCGGGCCGCCGTCATTCACGAGCGCATCACCGGCATCGAGGGGGCCAAGTGAGCGAGACCCACATCAACGTGGCCGGACGCATGACCGAGCGCCACATCACCCGGTCCGGCCAGGGCGGCGACCGGGACGTCTTCGAGTACGCCCTGCTGCGCGTCGTACCCCGCGTGGAGCGCGGCGAGTGCATCAACGCGGGCGTACTCGTGTACTGCCGGGCCAAGGGCTACGTCGGCGCCCGTACCCATCTCGACGAGGCCCGGCTGCTGGCCCTGGACCCGGAGGCGGACGTCGCCGGGGTGCGGGCCGCGCTCGGCGCGGTGGAGGGGATCTGCGCGGGCGGGGCGGCGGCCGGTCACGCGGCCGGCGACGACCCGGGGCGGCGCTTCCGCTGGCTGGTCGCGCCCCGCTCCACGGTCGTGCAGCCGGGACCCGTGCACACCGGGCTCACCCGCGACCCGGCCGCCGAGACGGAGCGGTTGCTGGACGTCCTGGTGAGGTAATGGATCACACTGCGCGGAGTGACGTTGACACCGCGTGCCAGGGCTTCTAGCGTCACGTCTGTCGAAGGTACTAAGCGGTCGCTCACCATTACGGCCGGGTTCTCGACCAGGTGTACCCAGGTGTTCTCAAGGGCGAGGAGAAACAGCAATGTCCAGCACTGAGCAGCGGGTGGCCGTCGTCACCGGTGCCGCACGCGGCATCGGCGCCGCCACCGCCGTACGACTGGCCGCCGAGGGCCGCGCGGTCGCCGTGATCGACCTCGACGAGGCCGCCTGCAAGGACACCGTCGAGAAGATCACCGCGGCCGGCGGCAAGGCGATCGCGGTCGGTGCCGACGTCTCCGACGAGGCCCAGGTCGCCGCCGCGATCACGCGGGTCGTCGAGGAGCTGGGCGCCCCGACCATCCTGGTCAACAACGCCGGCGTGCTCCGCGACAACCTGCTGTTCAAGATGTCCGCGTCCGACTGGGACACGGTCCTCAACGTGCACCTGCGCGGCTCCTTCCTGATGACCAAGGCCGTCCAGCAGCACATGGTCGAGGCCGGCTGGGGCCGGGTCGTCAACCTGTCCTCCTCCTCGGCGCTCGGCAACCGCGGCCAGGCCAACTACTCCGCCGCCAAGGCCGGTCTGCAGGGCTTCACCAAGACCCTCGCCATCGAGCTCGGCAAGTTCGGCATCACCGCCAACGCCGTCGCCCCCGGCTTCATCGCCACCGAGATGACCAAGGCCACCGCGGAGCGCGTGAAGATGGGCTTCGAGGAGTTCAAGGCCGCCGCGGCCACCCAGATCCCGGTGCAGCGCGTCGGCGAGCCCGAGGACATCGCCAACGCCATCGCCTTCTTCACGAACGAGGCCGCGGGCTTCGTCTCCGGCCAGGTGCTGTACGTGGCCGGCGGACCGCTCGACTAGCCGCACACCGGGGAACCTGAGGAACACTGACATGACTGAACTGCCCGAGCTGTCCGGCAAGGTCGCCGTCGTCACCGGCGCGAGCCGCGGCATCGGCTACGGCATCGCCGAGGCGATGATCGCCCGCGGTGACCGCGTCGTCATCACCGGCCGCAACGAGGACACCCTCAAGGAGGCCGTCGAGAGCCTCGGCGCCGAGCGCGTCGTCGGCGTCGCCGGCAAGGCGCACGACCTGGCCCACCAGAGCGAGGTCGTCGAACGCGCCATGGCGGCCTTCGGCCGCGTCGACTACCTGGTCAACAACGCCGGAACCAACCCGGTGTTCGGCCCGATCGCCGACGTCGACCTGGACGTGGCCCGCAAGGTGTTCGAGACCAACGTGGTCTCCGCCCTCGGCTTCGCCCAGAAGACCTGGCACGCCTGGCAGAAGGACAACGGCGGCGCCATCGTCAACATCGCCTCCGTCGCCGGCCTGTCGGCCTCGCCGTTCATCGGCGCGTACGGCATCAGCAAGGCCGCGATGATCAACCTGACCCAGCAGCTGGCGCACGAGTTCGCCCCCGGCGTCCGGGTCAACGCCATCGCCCCCGCGGTCGTCAAGACCAAGTTCGCGGAGGCCCTGTACGAGGGCCGCGAGGCGGAGGCCGCCGCGGGCTACCCGCTCAAGCGGCTCGGCGTGCCCTCCGACATCGGCGGCGCCGCCGCCTTCCTCACCTCGGAGCAGTCCGACTGGATCACCGGCCAGACACTCGTCGTCGACGGCGGCATCTTCCTCAACGCCGGCATGGCCTGACAGACCGTCGGGCGTCGTTTTCGTCACAGACATCTGCCGCATCTGTGAGGAAAACGGCGCCCGCGCGGCCGTACGAGATCCACACAGGAGGATGACAACGTCGTCTTAGCACATTCGATCAACGCCCGTGTTTCCGGGGTACTTCAACGCGCGCAACGCTGCGGTATGGTCGGCCGCCGACCCCTGGTGCGGCGGATCGAGGAGCGTGCGCGTGTTCAACCGGAACCGAGGTCCGCGAAGAGTCGCCGCGGTCGCGTCCATCGCCCTGGTGGCCGGGTGCGGGGTGTTCTCCGGCAGCAGCACGGACAACAGCGGGCCGATCGTCGTCGGCACCACCAGCGCCCCCAGCACCCTTGACCCGGCAGGATCGTGGGACGGCTCCTGGGAGCTGTTCCGGAACGTCTACCAGACACTGCTCGCCTACCCCGACGGGGCCACCACACCGCGGCCCGACGCCGCGCAGAACTGCGCCTTCACGGACTCCGGCTCCCGCACGTACCGCTGCGAGCTGCGTTCCGGCCTGAAGTTCGCGGACGGCGCCACGCTCGACGCCCAGGCCGTCAAGTACTCCGTCGACCGGATCCGGAGCATCAACGCGCCCAGCGGCCCGGCCGGACTGCTCGGCAGCCTCGACCGGGTGCAGGCGACCGGCGACCGCGAGGTGGTCTTCCACCTCAACAAGCCCGACGCCACCTTCCCGTTCGTGCTCGCCACCCCGGCGATGTCGATCGTCGATCCGGACGACTACCCCGCCCACTCGCTGCGCACGGACGCCTCCGTGTACGGTTCCGGGCCGTACACCCTCAAGTCCTACGAGGACGGCGAACGGGCCGAGCTGGTCCGCAACGACAACTACCGGGGCTTCGCCGACCGGCAGAACGACGCGGTGACCATCCGCTACTTCCAGGACTCGGCCACCATGGTCAAGGCCCTGCGCTCGGGGGACATCGACGTCACCTACCGCGGTCTCGCCGCCTCCGACATCGTGGCCCTGGAGGCGCACAGCAGCACCGACCTGCAGCTGATCGACGGCACCGGCACCGACATCAGCTACCTGGTCTTCAACCCCAGGGACCCGTGGGCCAAGGTGCCGGCCGTGCGCAAGGCCGTCGCCCAGCTCGTCGACCGCGCCGCGATCGCCCACTCCGTCTACATGGACACCGTCGACCCGCTGTACTCCATGGTCCCGGCGGGCCTGACCGGCCACACCACCGGCTTCTTCGACGACTTCGGCGACCCCAGCACAGCCAAGGCCCGCAGGATCCTCACCGACGCCGGTATCACCCGGCGCGTCCCGCTCACCTTCTGGTACACCACCGACCGCTACGGCTCCGAGACCGGCCGGATGTTCCAGGAGCTCAAGCAGCAGCTCGACGACTCCGGGCTGTTCACCATCACCCTCAGGAGCCGGCCCTGGAAGACCTACGTCGTCGGGTACGAGAAGGGCGAGTACCCGGTGTTCGGCCGCGGCTGGTTCCCGGACTTCCCCGACGCGGACAACTTCATCGCGCCCTTCGTCGGCGAGCGGAACGCTCTCGGCACGCCGTACCCGTCCCCGGTGATCACCGGCAGGCTGCTGCCGCGGTCCCGCGGCGAGAGCGACCGCGCCGCGGTCGTCAAGGACTTCGAGGAGGCCCAGCGGATCCTCGTCGACGACGCCCGGCTCATCCCGCTCTGGCAGGGGCGGCAGTACGTCGCGGCCAGCGACGACGTCTCCGGCGGCGAGAAGGCGCTGGACCCGTCGACGATCATGATGATGTGGGAGCTGCACCGCAAGACCAGCTGGTGAAACCGCCGTCCGGCACCCGTTGTCAGTGGTCGCCTGTAGGTTTTCCGGTACCGGCAGGATCTGCAAGTGACCGCAATTCGTGAGGACGTTGACGTGACCGACATCGCCATGCTGCCCGAGTCCTGGCGCGGGGTTCTGGGCGACGAGCTGCAGCAGCCCTACTTCAAGGAGCTGACCGAGTTCGTCGAGGACGAGCGGGCGAAGGGTCCCGTCTACCCGCCCCGCGAAGAGGTCTTCGCCGCGCTGGAGGCGACGCCGTTCGACCAGGTCAAGGTGTTCATCCTCGGCCAGGACCCCTACCACGGCGAGGGCCAGGGCCACGGGCTGTGCTTCTCCGTCCGCCCCGGCGTGCGGATCCCGCCGTCCCTGCGGAACATCTACAAGGAGATGCGCGAGGAGCTCGGCTGGGAGTCCGTGCCGGACAACGGCTATCTGATGCCGTGGGCCCGGCAGGGCGTGCTGCTGCTCAACGCGGTCCTCACGGTCCGCGCCGGGGAGGCCAACTCGCACAAGAACAAGGGCTGGGAGAAGTTCACGGACGCCGTGATCCGCGCGATCGCCGAGCGGCCCGACCCGGCCGTCTTCGTCCTCTGGGGCGGCTACGCGCAGAAGAAGCTCCGGCTGATCGACGAGACCCGGCACGTGGTGATCCAGGGCGCCCACCCGTCCCCGCTCTCCGCGAAGAAGTTCTTCGGCTCCCGTCCCTTCACCCAGATCAACGAGGCGGTGGCGGCCCAGGGCCACGAGCCGATCGACTGGCGGATCCCGGACCTGGGCTGACTTCGTAGCCGACCGGAGGACAACGCGCCCCGTAGGGGGCGCGGGGAACCGCGCGACCAGCCCCCACGGACTCGCGGCCGACCACCGGGCCGCGGTCCAACGCCGCCACCTGCCGATCACCCCCGGCGCCGCCGTCAAGCGTCGCCACCACGAGGGCGCCTCGCAGCCGACCGTGGGGCAACGCGCCCCGTAGGGGGCGCGGGGAACTGCGCGACCAGCCCCCCGCGGGCCCGCGGCTGACCACCGGCCCATGGTCCAGCGGCGCCGCCTGACAAGAAAAGCTGACGGCGCCGTTTACCGTCGGCAGCACACAACGGCTTACAGCCCGGAGGGCCCCGTGGCGGAGCGACAGGAGCGCACGGCACCCGATGCCGTGCTCACGCGCATCGGGCAGGTCGTGATGCTGCACCACGCCGGGGACCGCGAGGAGGCCCGGGGGCGCCTGCTCGACCTGTGGGCGGAGCACGGCGAGCACGGCGAGCCGCTGCACCGCTGCACCCTGGCCCACTACCTCGCCGACACCCAGGACGACCCGTCCGACGAACTCGCATGGGATCTGCGGGCGTTGTCCGCGGCGGACGAGGCGGAGGGAGACGCGCGGCTGCGCGGCTTCTACCCCTCCCTGCACCTGAACCTCGCCGCCGACTACGTGAAGCTCGGCCGTACCGAGGCCGCCCGCAGCCACCTGCACCGGGCCCGTGGCGCCTCCGTGGCCCTCGGTGACGACGGGTACGGCGACGGGGTCCGGGCCGCGATCAGCCGCCTGGAGCTGCGGCTCGGCGACGCGGGCGACCCCGGCGGCGAGTCCTGGGGCCCACCGCGACAGCGGCCGAAATAGCGCCGCGCCGGGCTGTCAGTGCCCGTACGCCTGCTGGCAGACGCGTGCCTGCGTGCTGTCGGCGGCCCAGCCGCCGTACTGCTCGCCGAGGGCGCACACGTCCGGGGGATTCGGGACGGAGTGGGAGAGGCCGGGGAGGCCGGCCTGCGGGCTGTGCGGCCGGCGGGCGGTGGGGGGATGCGGTGTGACGGAACGCGGAGCCGCCGGCGGGCGACGCCCGGCCGGGGGAGCGGGCGCCGGGGCGTGCGGGGCGGCCGGTGCGGCACGGTGGGACGGCCGGGACGGGCCGACCATCTCCAGGGCCTCCTTGACCGGGGCCTGCACCACGCGCGGCTCGGCGCTGCCGTCCGGGCGTGGCACCGACGGCAGCGAGGGCGCCGTACCCGGAGGCGGGCCGGGTGCCGCCGGGTGCTGGACCGTCACACAGCCGGAGAGGGCCGAGACGGTCACGGTGACCAGGAGCGCTGCGGTGGTCGTCGTTCGATGCACCCGCGCAACTCTGCTGGTTCGGCGCGGGGGTTGACACCGTCGACAAGACTTTGGTGCCCCGCACGGGTGATCTCGTGCCCCGTACGGGGGACGGGCGGCTGTCAGGCTGACGTCATTCGCCGGTCGCGCCGTCGATCCGCTCCCGGATCAGGTCGGCGTGGCCGTTGTGCCGGGCGTACTCCTCGATCATGTGGGTGTGGATCCAGCGGAGGTTGAACTGTTCGCCGCTGCGGCGGTGACGGCCCTTGGACAGGTCGTCCAGACCGAAGCCGGCCGCGGCCCGCCGGGCGGCCTCGATCTCGGCCTGCCAGACCGCGTACGCCTCCTGCCAGGTGTGCGCCTCGGTGAGGCGGAACTCCGCGTCCGGGTCCTCGTCGGTGAAGTACAGCGGCGGCGCCTCCTCCCCGGCGAGGACCCTGCGGTACCACGATCGCTCCACGTCGGCCATGTGCCGCACCAGCCCCATCAGGGTCAGCGGGGAGGGTTCCACGGAGGGGGTCCGCAGCTGGGCGTCGGTCAGGCCCTCGCACTTCACCGCGAGGGTCTGCCGGTGGAATTCCAGCCAGCCCTCCAGCATGCTGCGTTCGTCGGCGTCGACGTCGGGTGCACGGCGTTCGGTCGTCATACCGGGCATCCTGGCGCACCCACGGCCGGTCCCACCACGGATTATCGGCCCGTATGCTTTTGCGCAGGCACGTGTGGACAACCGCTAGGGGAGCGTCAGTGAAGGTCGGCTGCATCGGACTCGGCGACATCGCGCAGAAGGCGTACCTGCCGGTGCTGGCCGTGCAGCCGGGGCTGGAACTCCACCTCCAGACCCGCACCCGCGCCACCCTCGCCCGGATCGGAGACAGCCTCCACCTGCCCGAGGACCGCCGGCACGCGACCCTCGACGACCTCCTCGCCCAGGACCTCGACGCCGCCTTCGTGCACGCGGCCACGGTCGCCCACCCCGAGATCGTCACCCGGCTCCTCGAGGCGGGCGTACCGACGTACGTCGACAAGCCTCTCGCCTACCGGATGGCCGACTCCGAACGCCTCGTGACACTCGCCGAGGCGCGGAACGTGTCGCTGGCCGTCGGCTTCAACCGGCGCCACGCCCCCGGCTATGTGCAGTGCGCCGACCACCCGCGCGAGCTGATCCTGATGCAGAAGAACCGCGTGGGGCTGCCCGAGGAACCCCGCACGATGATCCTCGACGACTTCATCCACGTGGTCGACACCCTGCGCTTCCTCGCCCCCGGACCGGTCGAGGACGTGACCGTCCGGGCCCGGGTCGCCGACGGCCTGCTGCACCACGTCGTCCTCCAGCTCGCCGGCGACGGCTTCACGGCGCTCGGCGTGATGAACAGGCTCAGCGGCTCGGCGGAGGAGATCCTGGAGGTCTCGGGACAGGACACCAAGCGCCAGGTCCTCAACCTCGCCGAGGTCGTCGACCACAAGGGCCAGCCGACGGTCCGCCGGCGCGGCGACTGGGTGCCGGTCGCCCGGCAGCGCGGCATCGAACAGGCCGTGCTCGCCTTCCTGGACGCCGTCCGCGCCGGGAAGGTGCTCAGCGCCCGGGACGCACTGGCGACTCACGAGCTGTGCGAGCAGGTGGTACGAGAGGTTCGGCGGCACTCCGGCGCAGCCTGACCGTCCGCATCCCCTCGGCCAGGCAGTACGCGGCCAGCACCAGCAGCGCGCCGTCCACCGGCCAGTCGCCGAACCGCACGAACGGGGTGACCCCGCGGGCCGTCGGCACCTGGTAGACCCGGGCGGTGCTCGCGTCGGTGCCGAGCCACGGGCCGATGCGCTCGCCGCCCGGTCCGTACACGGCGGACACCCCGGTCAGCGTGGCGTGCACCATCGTGCGGCCAGTCTCGGCGGCCCGGAGCGCGGCCAGCGAGGCGTGCTGCTCGGGGGCCCAGCCGCCCTGGAAGGAAGAGGTCGACGACTGGCCGACCAGCACCTGAGCGCCGTCCTGGACGAGGTGCCGGCTCATGTCGGGGAACGCCGTCTCGAAGCAGATCATCGGTCCGATCCGCAGCCCGTGTCCGACGTCCATCACCACCTGCCCGGTACCGCGCCGCCGGTCCTCGCCGGCCGCCTTGCCGACCGAGGTGGCCCAGCCGAGCAGCGAGCGGGCCGGTATGTACTCGCCGAACGGAACCAGCCGCATCTTGTCGTACCGGTCGCCGGTCGGGCCGTCGGCGCCGACCAGGAGGGAACTCTTGTAGATGCCGGGCCGGTCGGAACGCCGGGCATCCACGTTGACCAGGATGTCCGCGCCGGTCTCCCGGGAGAGGGCGGCGATCCGCCGCGCCAGATCGGGCCGGTCCCCGAGGTCGTACCCGACGCTGCTCTCGCCCCAGACGATCAGGTCGGGACGGTGCCCGGCCAGCTGACGCGTCAGCTGCTCCTCCCGGTCGAACCGCCGGCCGCCGCTGTCGGTGCCGTCGACGATGCCGGGCTGGACGACGGCGATCCGGACGCTGCCGTCGACGTCCGGGCGCGGCGACCACACCCAGGCGGCCGAGGTCGCGGCGGCCGTGGCCACCAGCGAGGCCACCGCGGGGACCCGGGCCTCCCGCACGGACACCAGCACGGTGGCGGCGACGTTGACGGCCACCACCAGGAAGCTCAGCAGCCACACCCCGCCGACCGAGGCCAGCCGCAGCGCCGGTGTCACCTGCCACTGGGTCGCGCCGAGCATGCCCCACGGGCCGCCGAGCCCCTGCCAGGACCGCACCAGCTCCACCATCAGCCAGCCCGAGGGCAGCACCAGCACCGCGGCCGCGGCCCGCCCCGGCGACGGCACCCCGCCGAGCAGCCGGCGCGTCACCCAGCCCCAGGGCGCCCAGAACACGCTCAGCAGACCGGCGATCAGGAAGATGAAGACGTGCAGGCTCGGCAGCAGCCAGTGGTGCACGGCCACCATGAACCCGAACCCGCCGCACCAGCCGTCGTACGCGGCCCGCCGCCCGGTCGGCGCCGAGCGGGCCAGCAGCAGCCACGGAACCAGCGCGACGTACGCGAACCACCACAGTGACGGCGCCGGAAAGGCCAGCACCGGCAGCGCCCCCGCGAGTGCCCCGGCGCAGGAACGCCGCCACGGGGAGGTGAGCCAGCGCTCGACGGTCCTCATCCATCGCCTCCTGCCTGCGGGTCCTTCCAGTGTGCGGGACCGGGCCGGGGCTCCGACAGGGGGCAGGGGCGCGCGGTCAGTCGGACACGGCCACCGCACGCGGTTCGGGCAGCCTGCGCCACCGTTCCTCGACCACGACCTGACGCAGCCGCCAGCCGTCCCGGGTGCGCAGGAACGCGAAGGAGTAACGGCCGCCGCACACGAAGTCCGGCGCGGTGGAAGCGGCGTCGCCGCCGGCGAAGCGCATCGGGTTGACGTAGTCGGCCTGCAGACGGGCCGTGTCGCCGGTGTCCTGGTCCAGGATCCCGAACCGCACCCGGCGGTTGACGATCAGATGCTGCCGCATCGAGAACAGGGCCAGGTTCTCCGCGAGCCACCCGGCCACCTGCCCGGCATCGCCCTCTATCCCGCCGGCGGAGCGGTAGTCGGCCCGCCCGTCCGCCGTGAACAGCCTCCGGTACGCCGCCCAGTCCCCGTCGTCGACGGCCACCGCGTACTCGGTGACCATCTCGTCCACGGCCAGCCGGTCCATCACGGTCGCGAGCTCCACACGCTGCGTCATCGGCTCAGTGTTGGGCACCGGGCGGGCGGAGCCAAGGGGCGCGGACGATATTCGGTGATGTTCGAACCGGACCGCAAGGCCGCCGAGTTGTCCGACGCGTCGTACCGATGAGTCCTGCGGGGGCCGGCGGTCGTACTGGCGAACCCGATACCGAGGAGGACTCCCGATGCGCAGCGTGACCTATTCGCTGAACGTCTCGCTCGACGGCTACATCGTCGGGCCGGACGGCGACTTCGACTGGACGGCGCCCGACGAGGAGCTCTTCCGCCTCGCCACCGACGAGGTCCGGGGCCTCGCCGTCCACCTGCTGGGGCGACGGCTGTACGAGACGATGCTGTACTGGGAGACCGCCGACCAGGACCCGTCGCTCGGCTTCTCGACGCTGGAGTTCGCGGAGATCTGGAAGCGGCTCCCCAAGGTGGTGTTCTCCACCACGCTGCGCGCGGTACAGGGCAACGCCCGCCTGGTCCCCGGCGGCCTGGCGGAGGAGATCCGGCGGTTGCGGGCAGAGCCGGGCGAGGGCGACATCGCGATCGGCGGCGCGGCTCTCGCCGCGGAGGCGGCCGCGCTGGACCTGATCGACGAGTACCGGGTCCGGGTCCACCCGGTGCTGGTCGGCGGCGGCATCCCGTACTTTCCCCGGCACGAGCGCCGGGTGGACCTTGAACTCGTCGAATCCCGCACCTTCGGCTCAGGCGTCGTCTACCTTCGCCACCGCGTGGCACGCTAGCGCTGTCACGGCGGCAGGCCCATGTGCCCGGGGGTGACCGCAGGTGGTCGCCGTGACCGGTCACTCGCCGGTGACACCGTCGACGGCCTCGCGGAGGAGGTCCGCGTGGCCGACGTGGCGGGCGTACTCCTCGATCACGTGCTGGAGGACGAACCGCACATCGGTGTCACCGAATTCCGGGTTCGGAACGATGCGCGCGAGGTCGGCGGTCACTTTCGCGAACAGCTGCCGCGACTCCTCGCACGCCTTGAGGTAGTCGTCGTAGACGTCCCTGGCCGACGTCGTGTCCGACTCGTCGTACCACTCGCCACCGTCTGCGGTGACGTAGGTCCGGTAGGGAGAGAAGCGAGGCGTCGTGCCGGCCAGCGTCCGCTGGAACCAAGCGCGTTCGACTCCCTGCAGATGGCGCATCAGACCCAGCAGGGTCAACGCCGACGACCGCACGGGACGTAGCCGCAGTTGCTCGTCCGAGAGGCCCTCGCACTTCCACAGGAAGGTCGCCCGGTGATAGTCGAGATTCGAGGCGATCACCTCCAGCCACGGGCCCGATACCGCGCGCTCGGGCCGGACGATCTTCCGGACCACGATGTCGCTCATGCTGGAGTCTCCTCACCGGTCGTCAAGCCTGGTCGCGTTCCCACGCGCCCACCGTCCAGGACCGGCCGCCGCTCTGCCGGTCCGCCGGCACCTCGAAGCCATGTCCGCCCGACAAGACCTCTCCTCGCACCGGAACTCATCGCCCGATGCCGCCGGCTTCTGCTCGGCGACGCGTTGCGGAGCCCGCGGCGCGCGGTCGGTGTGCGCGCGGGTGCCGTGCAGCCGCTGCACGTCGAACCGCACCCGGGCAACGTGCTCAGCACGGAGAGCGGGCTGCTGTTCGTCGACTTGGAGACGTGCTGCCGTGGACCTGTCGAGTTCGACCTCGCGCACGCGCCCGAAGAGGTGGGCGAGTACTGCCCGGGGGCCGATCAGGAGCTGCTGCGCCAGTGCCGGGTCCTCGGGCCGGCGGTGGTCACCCCGTGGCGCTGGGACAAGGACGACCGACTCCCCGACGGGCGTCGGCTGGGCAAGGAGTGGCTCGGCCGGATCCGGGCGGCTCGCGATCTCGGCGGCCCGGGGCCGTGAGCCGTTGCGGGCCGGTGTTCGCGCGTCCGTGGTCGTAAGATCGTCGTCCGGCCGGTTCGAGGAGGTCTGAGATGGCACGTCCCGTCACGGTGGTCACCGGTGGCAGCCGGGGTATCGGCGCGGCGACCTGTCTGCGGCTCGCGGCGGACGGCCACGACGTGGTGATCGGCTACGTCCGAGACGGGGACGCCGCCGAGGCGGTCGCCGAGGGGGTGCGGAAGGGCGGGGCGCGCTGTGCCGTGGTCCGGGTGGACACGTCCGTGGAAGCCGAGGTGGAAGGGCTCTTCGACACGGCCGAGCGGGAACTGGGGGCGGTCACCGGGCTGGTGAACAACGCCGCCGTGACCGGGCCGTTCGGGCGGCTGGCAGACGCCGCGACCGCCGACCTCCGCCGGGTGGTGGAGGTCAACCTGCTGGGCACGCTGCTGTGTTCGCGCCGTGCCGCCCGGCTGATGGCGGCCCGGGGGAGCGGTGCCATCGTGAACGTCTCCTCGGCGGCCGCCACCCTCGGCAGCCCCGGCGAATACGTCCACTACGCGGCGACCAAGGCGGCCGTCGACGCGCTCACCGTGGGCCTCGCCAAGGAACTCGGCCCGGACGGCGTAAGGGTCAACGCGGTGGCACCCGGCGTGATCGACACCGAGATCCACGCGGCGATGGGCGACCCCGGCAGGGCCGAACGGGTCGGTCACACCACGCCGTTGGGCCGGGCCGGCCGACCCGAGGAGATCGCCGCCGCGATCGCCTGGCTGCTGTCGCCCGAGGCCTCCTACGCGACGGGCACGGTGCTGCGCGTCTCCGGCGGCCGCTGAACCCCCGGCCGCTCAGGCCGCCTCGATGATCTGGTCGCGGATCGCCGCGGCCCACTCGACCACCAGCAGCTCGTACTCCGACCGTTCCTGCGTCGACAGGGTTCCGCCCGCACGAAGCCACAGCGCCCGGATGTGCTCGTTGATCTCGGCGGCAGAACGCACGGAACCAGGGGTTCGGGAATCGGGGGACATGCGACACAGCGTAGGGGCAAGAACTGACCGTGCGCTACCGGGCCACTACGCAGACCGTATGGGGTTGGTCACGGGCGACCGGGTTGGCGGGTGGCCGAGCCTTGGCATGTGCCAGGCGTATCGTCGGGGCTCCGGGCGGCCTTGTGCCCCTGTGCAGGACTTCGTCCTCGCCGGAGCGGGTGCGGTGGCCTCGAATCCCTGGAGAACGACGGAAGCCGGGGGTTGGCCGAGATGCGGCGGCCGGCCGTCGTCACCCCGTCGGCAGCGTCGAGGCGAGCAGGGCGAGCTTCTCGGCGCTGCTGCTCCCCGGATCCGGGTGGTAGACGACGAGGGTCTGCCCTGCCGCGCCGCTGACGTCGAGCCGCTCCCGGTTCAGCCGCAGCCGGCCGACCCGGGGGTGGTCGACGAGCTTGGCCGCGCCGTCGCAGGAGGCCACGTCGTGGCGGGCCCAGAGGCGGCTGAAGTGCGGGCTGGCGACGGAGAGTTCGCCGACGAGCTCGATGACACGCGGATCGTCCGTGTCGGTCCCGACGGAGCTGCGGAAGCCGGCGACCATGCCGGCACCGGCCTCCTCCCAGCCGGGATGCAGGGCCTGCTCGGCGGGGTCGAGGAAGATGTCCCGAAGCCGGTTGGCGCCGACCGCGAAGCGCGGTGACAGGGCGGTCGCGAGGGCGTTGACGGCGAGGACGTCGAAGTACCGGCCCTCGACCAGCGCAGGCAGCGGGAGACCGGCGACGAGCTGGGCGACGCCGGGCGGGACGGTCTCCTTGCGGGCCCGGCGCCGGCGCCTGCGGGGCCGGGCGGCGCCCAGGCTGAGCAGATACGCCGTCGCGTCCTCGTCGAGCCGCAGCACGCGTGCGAGCGACTCCAGGACCTGCACGGAGGGGTTGCGGTCGCGGCCCTGTTCCAGGCGCAGGTAGTAGTCGGCGCTGATGCCCGCCAGCATCGCGACCTCCTCCCGGCGCAGGCCCGGCACCCGCCGGACCCCCAGCACGGGGATGCCGACCTGCTCCGGCGTGACCAGCTCGCGGCGGGCGCGCACGTAGGCGCCCAGCAGGTTCGGTTCGTCGGCCATCCGGCCACCGTAACGCCGCCGTCGGGCTCGTGCCTGGTCCTGTCACCCCCAGGATCGGCAGGGCTCTGCCCCGCCCGGAGCCGGGCCGCGAGCGTTGCGGGTGAACAGCGGCGAACTTACCGAGGAGCGCGATCATGTCGACGTATCTGCTGGTGCACGGTGCCTGGCACAGCGGGGAGTGCTGGGAGCGGGTGGTCCCCCTGCTGGCGGCGGCGGGGCACCGGGTGTACGCACCCTCCCTGACCGGTCACGGCGAGAAGGCACGTCTGCTCGGTCCGGACGTCGGCCTCGACACACACGTGGCCGACGTGGTCGGGCTGATCAGGGACGAGGACCTCACCGACGTCGTCCTCGTCGGGCACAGCTACGCGGGACTGGTCGTCACGGCCGCCGCCAACGAAGTCCCCGACCGCATCGGGCACTTGGTCTACCTCGACGCGATGGTCCCGGAGCACGGCGAGACCGCGGCCGACGTCCAGCCCGCGACCCGGGAGCTGATCGGCGGGGCCCTCGCGTCCGGAAGTGGCTGGCGGGTCCCGCCGCTGCCCGAACTGCCGCCGCCCTACGGCCTGTTCGGGGTGACCGAGGCGGCGGACGTGGCGTGGCTGCGCGGTCTGCTGTCCGACCAGCCGGTGCGCACCCTGCAGCAGCCGGTGCGCCTGGACGATCCTGCCGTGCGCGCGATCCCGCGCACCCACATCCACTGCGTGGCGAACGTCCCGGAGGGCATCGTCCGGCGGCCGGTCCCCGCGACCGAGCCGGTGTGGGAACTGCCCACCGGCCACGACTGCATGATCACCATGCCGGCCGAACTCACCGCCCTGCTGCTCAGGCTGGGCTGACCCGGACGGGATCCGCTGGGCACGGCAGCCGTCCGTCCATAGGGTCGGCGTATGACGGAACAGGACCAGCGGGCGGTGCAGGCGGCCATCGACGCGGAGCTGAGGCTCCTCGACCCCGAGGTACGCGCCCGCCCGGACCTCGTCCAGGCACTGCTCGATCCGGAGTTCACCGAGGTCGGGGTGTCCGGCCGGCACTGGGACGCGACGTCGATCCTGGCGGTGACCAGCGGCGGATCGGTGTCCCCCGAGTCACCTGTCGAGGTGAGCGAGATGTCCGGGACCGTCCTGGCCCCGGGCATCGTGCACCTGACCTACTTCGCGGACAACCAGGGCCGCCGCGCCTGGCGCAGCTCCCTGTGGCGCCTCACGAACACCGGCTGGCGCGTCTACTACCACCAGGGCACCCTCGCCACCGACCACGGCTGACAGCACCCCGAAGGGGCGCCACGATGCTGCCGCGGTGACGAAGGGTCTGGCCCGGTGTTCCAAGCGGAGCGCCCAGGGGGCGGCAGTGCCCCGCAAGGGGGGCGGGGAACTGCGCGACCAGCCACGACGGCGCCGCGGCCGGCCGGCGGCACACCGCGGCGCTTGTGGCGAGGCGCCTAACTCGCCGACTCCGCCGCATGCGGGCTCAGCACGTCCGCCGAGACCAGGGCGATGATGACGATGCCGAGGGCGACGCGGTACCAGACGAACGGCATGAAGCTCTTGTTGGAGATCCACTTCATGAACCACGCGATCACCGCGTAGCCGGACACGAACGCGATCACCGTCGCGAACAGGGTCGGGCCCCAGTCCACATGGCCCTCGCTCACCGAGTCCTTGACCTCGAAGGCGCCGGAGGCCAGCACCGCCGGGACGGCGAGCAGGAAGGAGTAGCGGGCCGCCGCCTCGCGCCTGTAGCCCATGAACAGGCCGCCGCTGATGGTGGCGCCGGAGCGGGAGACGCCGGGGATCAGGGCGCAGGCCTGGCAGAGGCCGTAGATCAGGCCGTCCTTCACGCTCAGGTTCTCGAGCGTCTTGCGCTGCTTCGGGGCCCGGTGCCGGCCGCCGGTCTCGTCGCGGGCGGCGAGCCGGTCGGCGATGCCGATGACGACGCCCACGACGACGAGCATGGTCGCGGTGATGCGGAGGTCGCGGAACGGGCCCTCGATCTGGTCCTTCAGCGTCACGCCCAGCAGACCGATCGGGATCGAGCCCACGATCACCAGCCAGCCCGTCCGGGCATCGTGGTCGCGCCGCATCGCCTTGTCGGACAGCGAGCGGAACCAGGCCGAGACGATCCGCCCGATGTCCTTGCGGAAGTAGATCAGCACCGCGGTCTCCGTGCCGATCTGGGTGATCGCCGTGAAGGCGGCCCCCGGGTCCTTCCAGCCGGAGAAGGCCGCGGTCAGCCGCAGGTGCGCGCTGGAGGAGACGGGCAGGAACTCGGTCAGCCCCTGGACGAGTCCGAGGACCAGCGATTCAAACCAAGACATGAAGGTACGGCGTCCCAGGGATGAGGAGGGGGCGGGCTGGTGGTCGCGCGGGCACGCGCCTCACGCCGGCCCGGATGCTCACACGGCTGCACGTGAAACACTCGGGCGCACATGATCATGCGCGTCGACCGCAGCGTAGCGGGCCGCGGTGGCAGCGGGGACACAGGGGTTCGGCAAGCGGACCGGCGGCCACGGGGTGTTGACCGGTCAAGGTGCCGCCGCATACGTTTCTGCAGGAGAAAGCGCTTGCTCCGCACATCGGGGTGCGGGTGCGGCGCACTTCGGGCGGGAGTTCGCCCACCGCCGGTACACGCCCGAGGAGTCCTGATCACGTACATGCCCCGCTCCCCCCGCTCCACGGCTCCCTTCGCCGGCCGCCGCGTCCGGGCCGCCGTCGCCGGTGCCATCGGGCGCGGCTCCCGTCCGCCCGTCCCGGCCCGGCCGGCCGCGGCCCCGCCCGGGGACGCCCCGGGCGGGGCGCCGGTGTGTGCGGAGGTGTCCGCGTGAGCGACGAGCTGCGGATCACCCACACCCACGGCGACCGGGTCACCGTGACCGAGCCGGTCACCGGCGTGCAGCTCTTCTCGTACGTCTACCGGCCCGAGAGGGCCTGGGAGGCGCCGCGGCCCTATCTCCATCCGGTGCGCACCCTCGCCGGGGACGTCGTCACCGACTACCGGCCCAACGACCACCGCTGGCACAAGGGCATCTCCCTGACCGCATCGCACCTGTCGGGCGCGAACCTGTGGGGCGGCAACTCGTACATCCACGGGCAGGGCTACGTGGCCATCCCCGAGCGCGTCGGCTCGATGCGGCACGCCGGGTTCGAGGAGCTGTCCTCCGGCGGCGGCCGCCTGGTCGTCGCGGAACGGCTGACCTGGCATCCGTACGACGGAACGCTGTGGGCGGAGGAGCGGCGCCGTATCGAGGTGCATGACGTGGATCCCGGCGCGCGGTCCTGGGCGCTGACGTGGACCAGTGCGATCACCAACCGCCGTGCCGAACCGCTGCTGTTCGGCAGCCCGACCACCGCCGGGCGTGAACAGGCGGGCTACACCGGCCTGTTCTGGCGCGGCCCGCGAGCCTTCCGGGACGGCCGGATCATCGGCCCGGAGGGGGAGGGGCCGGAGCACATGGGCTCCCAGTCCCCCTGGCTGGCCCTGTCCGGCGAGCACGACGGCGCCGACGGACACGCCACCGTCGTCTTCGAACACGCGCCGGAGAACGACCACCTGGGCACCGGCGGCGGCCATCCCGCCCACTGGTTCGTGCGCACCGACCCGTTCGCCGGCATCGCGCCCTCGTGGGCCTTCCACGAGGAGCTGGCGCTCGCCCCCGGCGACACCCTCAGGCGCCGCTACCGGGTCGTCGTCGCCGACGGCGCCTGGGGGCGCGCGGAGATCGCCGGATACCTGGCGGCGCATCCGTGGTGAGGGCGGGGGAGCGGCCCCTCAGGCGGCTTCCGGCCCGGTGACGGTCCAGCCCGGTGTCTGCGGGTGGGCCGTCGAGTCGCCGTGTCGCACCGGGTCGCCGCAGGCCGCGCAGGTGACGACCGGGGTGAGTGTCTCCCCGCAGCCGTGCTCGATCACCATCGGGCGGTCGCCGTCCGGGTGCAGGTGGCGGTCGCCCCAGGCCATCAGGGTCAACAGGACCGGCTGCAGTTCGACACCCGCCTGGGTGGCCAGGTACTCGAAGCGCTGCGGCCGCTCGCTGTAGACGCGTTTGGTGAGGATCCCCGCGTCGACGAGCCGGCGCAGCCGGGTGGCCAGGATGTCGCGCGGGGCGCCGATGTTGCGCACCAGCTGGTCGAAGCGGCCGTTGCCCAGGCTCACCTCCCGCAGGACCAGCAGGGAGTACTTCTCGCCGACGAGCGCCAGGGCGTCGGCGATCGAACACGGGCGGGGGTCCTTGGGGGCGGCCATGGGGCCAGTCTAGAGGAGGGTTGGATTTTCCAACCCTCGGAGTTATGGTGGGTTCGGATTTCCTACTCACCGGTAATCGAGACTGGCAATCGAGGTCCCCGAGATGCGTGACGCTGTCATCGTCGAAGCCGTGCGCACCCCCGTCGGCAAGGGCAAGCCGAACGGGTCCCTGGCGCACGTCCACCCCGTCGAACTCCTCGCCCACACCCTGCGCAGCCTCGTCGAGCGCTCGGGCATCGACCCCGCCCTCGTCGACGACGTGATCGGCGGCACCGTCGACCAGGTCGGCGAGCAGGCCATGAACACCACCCGGTACGCCCTGCTGTCCGCCGGTTTCCCCGAGACGGTCCCGGCGACCACCGTGGACCGTCAGTGCGGCTCCTCCCAGCAGGCCGTGCACTTCGCCGCGCAGGGCGTCATGTCCGGTGCCTACGACATCGTGATCGCCTGCGGCGTCGAGTCGATGAGCCGGGTGCCGATGTGGTCGAACGTGCCGGCCGGCAAGGACCCCTTCGGGCCCGGAGTCGCCGCGCGCTACCCGGAGGGCCTGGTCCCGCAGGGCATCAGCGCCGAGCTCATCTCCGCGAAGTGGTCGATCAGCCGGGCCGAGATGGACGACTTCGCGGTCTCCTCGCACCGGAAGGCGGCGGCCGCGTGGGCGGCGGGACTCTTCGACGCGCAGGTCGCGCCGCTGGACGGGGTCGCCCGCGACGAGTCGGTACGGCCCGGGACCACCGCCGAGATCCTCGCCGGGCTCAAGCCCGCCTACTACGACCCCGGGTTCGCCGAGCGGTTCCCGCAGATCGAGTGGAACGTGACCGCGGGCAACGCGAGCCCGATCAACGACGGCGCGTCCGCCGTGCTGATCACCTCCGGTGAGACCGCGGCGAGGCTCGGGCTGCGGCCACTGGCCCGCCTGCGCGACTTCGCCGTCACCGGCTCTGATCCGCTGCTCATGCTGACCGGCGTGATCCCGGCGACGGAGAAGGTGCTGCGGCGAGCCGGGCTCGGCATCGGGGACATCGACCTGTTCGAGGTGAACGAGGCGTTCTCCAGTGTGGTGCTGGCCTGGCGGCAGGAGACCGGGGCCGATCTCGCGAAGGTGAACGTGCACGGCGGGGCCATCGCGCTGGGGCATCCGCTGGGGGCGAGCGGGACTCGGCTGACGACGACGCTGGTGCATGCGATGCGGGAACGCGGCGCTCGCTTCGGCCTTCAGACCATGTGTGAGGCGGGGGGACTGGCCAACGCGATGATCCTGGAGGCGGTTCGGTAGGGCCGTGCGCCCAGTGGGGCGCCGCTGGGGTCGACGAGCGGCCGGCGGCGCCGTGGGGGCTGGTCGCGCAGTGCCCCGCGCCCCCGCGGGCGTGCTAGCGCCTGGGGCGCAGGTGGTGGCGCTTTCGCCAGGCCACCACTGCTCCGGCCAGCGCGGGGACGACGATCGCCGCCACCGAGATCAGGAAGACCGGGGAGGTCGGGGTCGAGGCGCGGGCGCCTGCCACGACGTAGGCGGCGACGTTCGGGATCGAGCCGAGGGCGGTCGCGACCAGGAACGGCGTGCAGCGCATGCGGGAGACGGCGGCCGCGTAGTTCGCGGCCCAGAAGGGAACGCCGGGGAACAGGCGTACCGCCAGCATCGAGCGGAAGCCGTGCTTGCTGAACTGGTTGTCCGCCGCCTTGAGAAGCCGTCCGCGGAGCAGCGGGCGCAGTGCTTCCTGGCCGAGCATCCGGCCGAGCACGAAGGAGACCCACGCCCCGAGCACGGTGCCGGCCATGGCCGCGCCCATGCCCAGGGCCGAGCCGAACAGCGCGCCGGCCGCGAGGTTCAGGAGCGGCCGGGGCACGAACGCCACCGTGATCAGGCCGTACGCCACGGCGAAGACCACCACCGCGGTGGTGCCCGCCACGTGTGGCGGCCAGCCCTGTGTCATCAGCTTCTGGGGCTCGAAGAGCAGCACCGACGCCCCGGCCGCCGCCAGCAGCGCGACGAGCAGGGACAGCCGGGACCACGGCGACAGCAGCACGCGGGTGCAGCGGGCGCCGAAGCCCGGCGGAGCGGGCACGGCGATCGTCAGCTCCCTGGCGGTGGCTTGGTGAGAGGCCGTGGCGGTGCCAGAGCGGTTGGCATCGAGCATTCGGTGACACTAACCGAAGCGGATGTGTGATCGCCGTACGGCTCCTGTCCCTTGGGTGGACCGGAGCCGCGAAAAAACCGTTCGACGTGGGGCGACGCGTCGGACATGATCTGTCTCATGTTCCGGTTCGCCTTCCTCGTCGCAGCATCCGCAGTCGCGGATGCGCCGAAGGCTGCCGTTCCCGTTCTCACGGCCGCTGTCGACGGCGCCCGAAGCTGACCCTCCCCGGAAAGTCCGGCGGACCCCGCAGGGGGAGGGTCGGGCAGTTCCTCGGGGTCCCCGCTCTTCCTCCGGACAAGCTTCGAGGTACAGCCATGCCCAAGACGGCATACGTCCGCACCAAGCCGCATCTCAACATCGGCACGATGGGCCACGTCGACCACGGCAAGACCACCCTGACCGCCGCCATCACCAAGGTCCTCGCCGAGCGCGGCACCGGCACGTTCGTGCCGTTCGACCGCATCGACCGGGCCCCCGAGGAGGCCGCCCGCGGCATCACCATCAACATCGCGCACGTCGAGTACGAGACGGACACCCGGCACTACGCCCACGTGGACATGCCGGGCCACGCCGACTACGTCAAGAACATGGTCACCGGGGCCGCGCAGCTGGACGGCGCGATCCTCGTGGTCTCCGCGCTCGACGGGATCATGCCGCAGACCGCCGAACACGTGCTGCTCGCCCGGCAGGTGGGCGTCGACCACGTGGTGGTCGCGCTGAACAAGGCGGACTCGGCCGACGAGGAGCTGGTCGAGCTCGTCGAGCTGGAGGTCCGCGAGCTGCTCAGCGCGCACGGTTACGGCGGCGACTCCGTGCCCGTCGTACGGGTCTCCGGGCTCAAGGCGCTGGAGGGCGAGCCACGGTGGACGGCGTCGATCGAGGCGCTGCTCGACGCGGTGGACACGTACGTGCCGATGCCCGAGCGGTACCTGGACGCGCCGTTCCTGCTGCCGGTGGAGAACGTGCTCACCATCACCGGGCGCGGGACCGTCGTGACCGGTGCGGTCGAGCGGGGGACCGTGCGGGTCGGGGACCGGGTCGAGGTGCTCGGCGCGGACGTCGAGACGGTCGTCACCGGCCTGGAGACCTTCGGGAAGCCGATGGACGAGGCGCAGGCCGGGGACAACGTGGCGCTGCTGCTGCGGGGCGTGCCCCGGGACGCGGTGCGGCGGGGACACGTGGTCGCGGCGCCGGGGAGCGTGGTGCCGGCCCGGCGGTTCTCGGCGCGGGTCTACGTCCTGTCGGGGCGCGAAGGGGGTCGTACGACTCCCGTCTCGACGGGGTACCGGCCGCAGTTCTACATCCGTACGGCGGATGTGGTCGGGGACGTCGACCTCGGCGAGGCGGCGGTCGCCCGGCCCGGGGACACGGTGGAGATGACCGTGGAGCTGGGGCGGGACGTGCCGCTGGAGGCTGGGCTCGGGTTCGCCATCCGTGAGGGCGGCCGGACCGTGGGGGCGGGGACCGTGACCTCCGTGGAGTGAGGTTGCGGTGTGTGGGGGACTGCGGGCCGGTGGGGGCCGGTCGCGCGGTTCCCCGCGCCCCTTTGGGGGCGCGGGTGTCCCCGTTGGCATGAGAGCGGGCGTGGGTGTCGCCGGTGGCGCCCGCGCGCGGAGCCGCACGCCCCCGCGCCCCCGGGCAGGCGTCGGCGCCGCACAATGGAGAGGTGAACGAATCCATACCCGTCGTCCGGGTCACCGGGCACGGGACCGCCAAGCTGATGCCCGACGTCGATCGGGAGCGGGCCTGGTTGCTGACCGTCGACGGGGCGCCGCAGTCGTACGTGGACCTCGACGAGCCGACGCATCTCGAGTTCGAGTACGCCCGGCGGCTCGGGTATGTACTGGACGCCGTGGCGGAGGCCGGTGTGCCACTGGACGTGCTGCATCTCGGTGGCGGTGCCTGCACGCTTCCCCGGTACGTGGCGGCGACCCGGCCCGGGTCCCGGCAGGACGTCGTGGACGCCGACCGGGAGCTGCTGGAACTGGTCACCGAGCATCTGCCGCTGGCGGACGGCACCGGGATCGCCCTGCACGCCGCCGACGCGCGAGGCTGGCTGGAAGCTGCGCCCGCAGGTTCGGCGGACGTGATCGTCGCCGACGTCTTCGGCGGGTCCCGCATCCCCGCGCATCTGACCTCGCTGGGGTACGCGAAGGAGGCCCGGCGCGTGCTGCGCGGCGACGGGGTCTACCTCGCGAACCTCGCGGACTCCGCCCCCTTCGGCTTCCTGCGCTCCCAACTCGCCACGTTCGGCACCGTCTTCGAGGAACTGGCGCTCATCGCCGAACCCGGTGTGCTGCGCGGGCGGCGGTTCGGCAACGCCGTGCTCATCGCCTCGCACCGGCCGCTCGACGCCGGCGCGCTGGCCCGCCGTACGGCTGCCGACGCCTTTCCGGCACGGGTCGAACACGGGCTCGCGCTGCGGGAGTTCGTCGGCGCGGCCCGGCCGGTCGGGGACGCGGACGCCGTACCGTCACCCGAGCCCCCCGGCGGAGCGTTCGGGATCGGCTGAGGCGGCCGACGGCCGGGCGGTGACCGGGACCGTGCGGCGGTTGAGGTTGCGCACGTCCGGGACGAGGAGCACCGCGGCCGTGACGGCGACGACCAGGCCCGCGCAGCCCCACAGCGCCGGACCGCGGCCGAAGGCCTGCTCGGCGGGGCCCGCCAGCGCCGTGGCCAGGGGCAGCAGGGAGACGGAGCCGAACCAGTCGTAGGCCGAGACCCGGGAGAGCTTCTCCTCGGGGATCTCCTGGTGCAGCGCCGTCATCCAGGAGACGCCGAAGACCTCGACCGTCGTGCCCGCCACGAACATCACCGCGCAGAGGACTCCCACGGAGACGGGTACCGCGAGCGCCGCGGAGGGGAGCGCCAGCGGGAAGACGCAGAGGGTGCCGACGAACAGGAGCCGGCGGGGTCTCCAGCGGGTCATCAGCAGGGCGCCGGCCACCGTACCCGCGCCGAACGCGGCCAGTGCCAGGCCCCACGGGCCCGGTCCGCCCAGGCTGTCGCGGGCGACCAGCGGGCCGTAGACCGCGTCCGCGGCGCCCACCACCGCGTTCGCGATCGAGAACTGGACGACGATCCCCCACAGCCAGGGACGGCCCGCGAACTCCCGCCAGCCCTCCCGGAGATCGGCCAGCATCCCCCCGCCGGGGATGCGCGGCGGGATATGGCTGACGTCGAGGAACGAACGCAGCGCACCGGCGACCGCGAACGCCGCCGCGTCCACCGCCAGGACCCAGCCGGGGCCCACCGCCGCCACCAGCGCGCCGCCCAGGGCCGCGCCCCCGAGGGCGGCGCTCTGCATCGCCATCCGGAACACCGCGAACGCACGGCCCGCCTGTTCGCCGCTCACCGAGGACAGCAGCATGCCCTCCGCCGCCGGGCTGAAGAACGCCTGGCCGGTGCCGCCCAGCGCGGTGAGCATCATCATCTGCCACAGGCGGGGGTCGCCGGTGAGCACGAGGACGGCGAAGGCGCCCTGGGAGAGGAAGTTGAGGGTGTTCGCCGCGACCATCACGCGGTGGCGGGGGAAACGGTCCGCCACGGCGCCGCCGACGAGCAGGAAAAGCACCAGCGGGAAGGTGCGGGCTGCGGCCACCAGTCCGACGTCCCCGCCGTCGCCGCCCGCGTCCAGCACCGCGAAGGCGGCGGCGATCAGGGAGCCGTTGGCGCCCAGGCTCGTCACGATCGTCGCCGCGGTCAGCAGGCTGTAGTTGCGGCCCGCCCAGGCGGGTCTGCGCAGGCGGGAGGCGGTGCCGGGGGCACCCGGGGGGCCGGGGAAGTCGGAGGCTGAGGTCACCGACCGACTATCCCTGCCGGGAGCCCGCCTTGCCAATCCGATTCCCGGGGGTCCGGCCCCCGGGCGTCCGGGAATCGGATTGCCCGGGGGTCCGGCCCCTGGGCGTCCGGGCCTTCGCCGTCCGGTCCCCGGCCGCCGTCAGCTTCCGGTCGGGGTGCCGTGCAGCCGGACCGTGCTGAGGATCTTCATGATCGTCGCCGTGGGGACCTCGCCGCCGACTCCCTTGGCGCCGTAGAAGTCCCACGACACCAGGTCGCCGGCCGAGTTCTCGAAGCCGAAGGTGATCGCCTTGCCGTCGCTCGCGCACTTGCCCTTCTGCGGGCTGCCCGTCGAACGCGCCCAGGCGTAGGCGCCCTTGAGGCCCGACGCGGTGGTGTAGGCGGTGGCCTTCTTGTCGTAGGTGATGGTCTTCTTGTCCGGGTACGTGTAGCCGCCGTACACCCACCAGGGGACCTCCGTGACGGCCGCGTCGCCCGGGCTCTTCGCGCCGCTCTCGCCCTTGGTGCCCACCCCCGCCAGGGACGTGTCCTCGGTCCTGCCGTCCTTGTCGTCGTCGCTCGTGCACCACTTCGACTTGTACTGCGCGGGCGCCGACATCGTGATGATCGGCTTGCCGCCCTTGTCCTCGAAGCCGATGGATGTGCCCGGGGTGAGGACCTCCCAGTCGGCCGGTACGTCGAAGGCCGTGCCCCACTTGGGGTTCACGACGGTCTTCCAGCCCGCGATCGTCGGCTTCTCGGTCTCGCCGCCGCGCGGATCGTCGTCCGCCGGCGATGAGGCGGAGGCGCTGACGGTGGGCGAGTGGCTCACCTGCCGGTTCCCTCCGGTGTCCGCCTTGTCGTCCTTCTTGCCACCGAGGACCAGGAACCCGGTCACCCCGGCCGCCGCCACGACGGCCACCGCCGCGATGATCGCGACCAGCTTCGTGCGGTCGCCGCCGCCCCCGCCCTGCGGTGGCCGCGGAGCGCCGGCGGGGCCGGGCGGGCCCCACTGCGGCTGCTGCCCGTACCCGCCCTGCGGCGGATACTGCTGGTAGCCGGGCTGCTGATACGGATTCGGCTGCTGGTAACCCGGTTGCTGGTACGGGTTGCTCTGCGGGTATTGCTCGCCCCCTGGCGGCTGCTGCTCTGGCCACATGGCTCGTAACCCTAGTGCCGCCCGGTCCGGTCCAGGGCGGGGGCCGTGGCCCGCCATGACGACCCTCACGAACGATCACGGGAACCGCTCTGGTCAGACCCTGCTACCCGCTAGTAACATAGATGTCATGAGCACTGACCAGATGTCGATCGGCGAGATGCTCGCCGCCACGGTCCCGATGGTGCGGACCCTCAACCTGGAGTACCTGGAGACCACTCCGGAGCGGGCCGTGCTGTCCCTGCCGGACCAGGGCGACTTCCACAACCACATCGGCGGCCCGCACGCGGGCGCGATGTTCACCCTCGCCGAGTCCGCGAGCGGCGCGATCGTGATCGCCGCCTTCGGCGACCAGCTCTCCCGGGCCGTGCCGCTGGCCGTCAGCGCCGAGATCTCCTACAAGAAGGTCGCCCTCGGCCCGGTCAGGGCCACCGCGACCCTGGGCCGCCCGATCGCGGACGTCGTCGCCGAACTCGACGCGGGCAAGCGTCCCGAGTTTCCGGTCGCCGTCGCCATCACGCGCGAGGACGGCGCGGTCACCGGTGAGATGACCGTTGTCTGGACGCTGCGTCCCAACGGCTGACCGACCGGCCCGGCGCCGCTGCCGGGCGTCGTTGTCACCTGCCGGCCGGGGTGAGGGTCGCCGGACCCTCACCCCGGCCGGCGCCGGAGCCGCTCAGGCGGCGCGGCTCTCCTCGCGCCCGGCCCCCGGCTCTGCCGGGCCCGCCACGAACTCCTTGAGCCATGCCGTGAACTCCGGCCCCAGGTCCGGGCGTTCGCAGGCGAGCCGGACCACCGTGCGCAGGTAGTCGGCCTTGTCGCCGGTGTCGTAGCGCAGTCCGTCGAAGACCACCCCGTGGACCGTGCCGGCCGCCGCCAGGTCCTGCAGCGCGTCGGTCAGCTGGATCTCGCCGCCGCGGCCGGGGGCGGTCCGCTCCAGGACCTCGAACACCTCGGGGTCGAGGACGTAGCGGCCGATGACCGCGTAGTTGCCGGGCGCGTCCCGCGGGGACGGCTTCTCCACCAGGCCGGTCACCCGGACCACGCCGTCCTCGCCGGTCGGCTCGATCGCGGCACAGCCGTACAGGTGGACCTGGGACGGGTCGACCTCCATCAGCGCGACGACACTGCCGTGGTGCCGGTCGCGGACGTCCAGCATCCGGCGGAGCAGGGTCTCGCGGGCGTCGATCAGGTCGTCGCCGAGGAGCACCGCGAAGGGCTGGCCGCCCACGTGGTGCCGGGCGCACAGCACGGCGTGGCCGAGACCGAGCGGGTCGCCCTGGCGGATGTGGTGGATGTCGGCGAGCCGAGCGGGGTCGCGTACGGCGTCCAGGCGCACGGTGTCGCCCTTGGCGGCCAGCGCCCGCTCCAGCTCGAAGGCGTTGTCGAAGTGGTCCTCGATGGCCCGCTTGTGCCGGCCGGTGACCATGAGGATGTCGTCGAGCCCGGCCTGGGCGGCCTCCTCGACGACGTACTGGATGGCCGGCTTGTCGACGACCGGCAGCATTTCCTTCGGGGTCGCCTTGGTGGCGGGCAGGAACCGGGTGCCGAGCCCGGCGGCCGGGACGACGGCCTTGCGGACCGGCCGGGGCGACGACGGGGCGGGGGAGTGGGGGGCGATCATGCGGCACATGCTGGCCCACCGGGATGAGAGAGGGCCGGGAGAAGCGTGGGAGGCGGCTGTGGAACCCGGCGTTCCGTCCCTGGTCACCCCGGCCGTCCGGGAGTTGGAGATTTCGTGTGCCATCGGGTCCTGGGCGCACACAAGTTGAACCCCTGCCGCCGCTGAATCCGGGCCGGATGCGGATACCGTCGGTAACTTATCTGAATTCACGCCTTTTTGAACTTCGGTCACCTCGACTTCTTGTTTCCCGTGAGGCCTGTGTGCAAAGGTGAGCCACCCCGCGGGAGGGTCCACAGAACGGTACGGCCGGCAGGCCGGCCGCCGTAAGGGACCCCAAAAGGTATGCACCAATCGGCACTGCATTCCGTCAGGGCGCCATTTCGCATGCCGTCCTGCGGCCCGGAAGGAAACGGTTCAGTGCAATCGCCCTACCCCCCACGCCCGCCTTACTCGCCCCGTCCAGGTTCGACCCCGGCGGAGTCCGACCGCAATCTCGTCGCCCAGCTCACCGGCGCCCCCGCGGACAGGCATCACGCCGTCGCCCTGCTGCTGGCCCGGCACTGGCGTGCCACCTGCGACTACGCCGTGGTCTGCCTCGCCGCGGTCACCCCCACCGCCCAGCTCGTCGCCAGCGCCGCCTTCGAGCGGGTCCTCGGCCGTCCGGCCGGCGGCGCCCTGCGTCCACAGCTCCTGGTGGCGGTACGCGAGACCGTCCGCGCGTGGGCCGCGGACGAGGCCGTATCGGTGGTCGCGCCGGAACTGCGCAAGACCACCGGTGGCCGAGGACTCAGTGCCGCAAGACCCGGCACCCCGGAAAGACGGCAACTCGCCGAACGTGCTTTCCAGGCCCTTTCGGGGGCCTCGCAATGCCTCCTCTGGCACACCGAGGTCGAAGCCGAACCCATAAACATACCCGCTGGTCTGCTGGGTGTCGACACCGCTACCGCGACGGCCGCCCTGGGCCAGGCCCGCGAACAATTCAGGACCGGATTGGTGCGCGCCCACCGGGAACTCGCGCCCTCGCAGGAATGCCGCTTCTACAACCGGCTGCTCGATGTCCCCATTCGCCGGGGCGGCGCTCTGCTCCCCGATGTGCAGCGGCATCTCACCGAGTGCCGCTACTGCCGGCACGCCGCCGAACAACTCAGCCATTTCGACGGCGGCCTCGAGGTGCTGCTCGCCGAGACCGTGCTCGGCTGGGGCGCCCGCCGCTATCTCGACTCGCGGCCCGGACCCGGCGGGGTCGCCGAGGCCCGGCCGGCCGGAGGCGAGGCCGCGGCCGAGGCCTCGCCTCCGGCCACGGCTCCCGGCGGACGGCACCGCACCGCGGCCGGGAGCGGACGGCGCACGGTCCTGCTGGCCGGTGCCGGCCTGGTCTCCCTCGCCCTCCTCGCCACCGTGCTGGTGGCCAAGGGCTGGTCCGACGACAACGGCGTCCCCCGCTCCGGTACGGCCACTTGGGGAGCCCCCAGCGCCGGCACCACCGGCTCCGGCCCCGCCGTGAACCCGCCCTCCACGGGCTCCGCGTCCCCGGCCTCGGTGGGCGAGCCCGTCGAGATCGCGCACGGCAGGCTGCGCAGCCTCGACACCGGGCGCTGCCTCGACGTGCGCGGCGGCCAGGTGCGGACCGGGGCGGAACTGCTGCTAGGCCTGTGTTCGGACGCCGGGTCCCAGCAGTGGTCGTACCAGGACGACGGCATGCTGCGCAGCGCGCTCGACCCCACCCTCTGCCTCGCCGCCGACCCCGGTGCGCGCAGAGTCGTGGTCTCCTACTGCCTGGTGCACGCGGGGGAGGTGTCCTACGACCTGACGGTGCGCGGCGAGCTCCTGCTCCGCTGGGACAAGGACCTCGCGCTGGCCGCGGACGGCACGCGCGTGGTCGTGGCCGGGCGGAACGGATCGGTGCGCCAGCGATGGGAGTTGGAGGCCGGGAGCGGCGGTCCGGCGCAGACGCCCGACTCGCCTGGCGCCACGCTCCCCGCACCGCCCGGGCCCCGGAGGGCCGGGCCGACGGGAATCCCCGCGCAGCCGCCCGCTCCGCAGGAGCGGTCCGCCGAACCGGGCGAGCCGTACGGCACGCGGGTCGCACAGGCCGCGGACCGGCACCCTCCTGTCTCCGCCACACCGACCACGCCCGGCGAACCCGTCGGCGCGCGATCGGCATCGGTCGGCGACGTCCTGCACTCCGTACCGACGACCATGACGGACGTCCTGGACTCCGTACCGGCCGTCGTGAACGGGGTGGGTGGCCTGCTCGGCTGACGGCGGACCGGTACGACGTCCGGGCTGGTCGCGGTGGTGCGCGGTGCGTGGCGGTCGCGCGTCCTGAGCCGCTCCGGCTGCATGCGGCCCGGTCGGGCCGGGAGCCGTGTCGCGATGTGGCGTTAGTCTGCTGTCCGCGCCGTTGCCCGCGTCGCGCGGACAGCTTTCGACAGGATCAGGACGGAACCATGCCGGGAGAGATCTCGCCCACCGGGAAGCGGCCCGGGCCCGGCCCCGGCTCGCCGCCCGAGCTGCGGGCCTCGCACGCCGACCGGGACCGGGTGGTGGACGTGCTGCGTATCGCGGCCGGGGACGGCCTGCTGACCGCGGACGAGTTGGACGAGCGCCTGGAAGCCGCCCTGTCGGCGCGGACTCTCAGCGAACTGGCCACGCTCACCGCCGACTTGCCGCCCGTTTCGGCCGCGTTCGGGGCGCTCGGAGCGGAAGTCAAGGACGTGGTGCGGATCGAACAGGTCCACAGTGGAGCCATCGAGCGCACGGGGCGCTGGGTGGTACCGCGCAGGTTGGAGCTCGCCGTGACGTACTGCGCGGTGACGCTCGACTTCACGGATGCCGTGATCACGCACGACACCCTGCGGATCGACGTGGCCATGACGGGGAAGACGCTGACGCTGATCACGAGGCCGGGCATCCTGGTCGACACCGACGGTCTGCAACTGGTGCACACCAAGGCCAAGTACCGTCAGCCGCCCGCTAGTCCGGGAACGCCGGTCACTCTGCGCGTGGAACTGGCCGGCCAGAAGGCCCACGGCCGTGTCGTGGTGCGGCCCCCGCGACGGACTGTGGCGCAGTGGCTGCTGCGCAGGTCCGGGTCATGAGCTGGTTGCCGGGGTCGGGCTCTGCTTGGCGGCGCGGAAGGCCAGCAGGAATGCGGATGCCGCGGCCCACAGGACGAGTGTCGCCAGTGGGCCGAGGACGTGGGAGCCGCCGAAGTAGCTGAGGTCGGCGATGGCGCGGACGGCGGCGCCGGGCGGCAGCAGCTCCGACAGGGCGCGGGCGCCGCTCGGCATCAGGTTGATGCCGATGGTGGCGCCGCTGGTGGAGTTTCCGACGGTCAGCAGCAACAGGGTGGCGAGGGGGATGCCGAGCGGGCCGACGTAGGTGGCCAGCATCTTCGTGGTGAAGGCCGCGGCGGCGGCCAGCAGGGCCAGGACGAAGGCGAGCGGCAGGTAGGGGGCGGGAACGGCGCCGAGAACGGGGCCGGCGATCGCTGCCGCGACCAGGCCGGAGGCCGCGGCGAACGCGGCCATCAGGGCGAAGCGGTGCCGGAGCTTGAGCAGGCCGCTCAGTCCCACGACGTTCTGGGCGAGGGCGAAGCCGGAGAGGGTCACTCCGAAGGAGACGTAGAACCCGGCCAGGCCCCGGGCGTCGTACCGGGCGAGCGGCACCAGGTCGGAGACGCCGAGGTGCCGGTCGGCGCCGTGCGCGTAGGCCGTGGCGAGCTTGGTGACCGCGCTGGTCGTCGACAGGCCGTTCGCGCTCGCGACGTCGAGTTCGAGGCCCTTGCCGTGCGGGCCGCTGCCGAGCACGGCCACGACGTCGCGGTGACGCAGCGCGTCGCGGGCCTCGGTGGCCGAGTGGGCGCGCCAGACGTCGAGCGAGTCCCCCATGGCCTGCTGGACCTTGTCCGCCAGCTTGGGAGTCGTGACCGCCACGGGGATCCGGTGGGGCTGGGGATCGCGCGTGAGCCCGATGTAGCAGCTGACGAAGGCCGAGACGATGACCAGGCCGATCAGGAACGGCTGCAGCCACACCCGGACCGGACGCCGACGCCTGTGCTGCGCGGGGTGGGGCGGGTGGGACTGGGGCGGGTGGGGCTTGGGACGCACTCGGGGTTTCTCCATGACATGTGGTGGAACGACGGGAGCGGGAGTGTGTGGGGGAGGGCTGGGGGCCGGGGTGATCAGTGGCCCTGTGGTCGGCGGCGGCCGCTCACCTTCCGGGGGCGGTCGTGGCTCCGGACGGGGACCACTCCCCGGTGTCGATCGGTGACCAGTCGGCGGGTCGTCCGTCCAGGCGCCGCATCCGTCGGCCGTGCCTCGCCGACACCAGGTCCTCGTCCAGGGGAGTGGTGAAGACGTTCTCGACCAGCGTGTACTCGGCGGCCAGGCGTCCCACGGCCGGCAGGGCGGCGGTGTCGATCCGGCCGCGGTCCAGGTAGAGGTCGTCCCGGATGTGGAAGCGCACCACCCGGCCCCACACCACGTGGTCGACCTTGTCGTCGCCGACGGGGATGATCCGGTCGACGACGCATTCGAAGGAGATCGGCGCATCCTCGACCCGGGGGGCGCGGACCACTTCGGACGGCGACTTGCCCAGGCCGAGCGCCTCGAACTCGTCCACGTCCGCCTCGTACCCGAACGCCGAACCGTGCATGGCCTCCGCCTGCGGCAGCGTCACGAGGTTGGTGACGAACTCGCCGGTGTCACGGATGTTGACGAAGGTGTCCTTCAGCGTGACGCCGTCCGCCCGCGGTTGCAGCGTGATCGAGACCATGGGCGGCTTCCTGCCCACCGCGGTGAAGAAGGAGATGGGCGCGAGGTTGGCCACGCCCTCGGCCGACACCGTGCTGACCCAGGCAACCGGTCGCGGAATGATGCTCCCGATCAGCAGTTTGTAGGCGTGGGCGGCGTCCAGTTCCGCAGCGTCAATGATCATTGTCGGACCTCCGTCGGATGGCGGCGCGCTCCGTGCCGTAGCGGAGCGACTCGTGGGGCGATGCCGAACGCCCGATATCGGACACAACGCCGATCGACAGAAGTGTATGCCCTATGCATATGTCGTCCTGGTGTGACGCCGACCTCGTCCGTTGCCCAGTGGGTGCACGACGTCGCCTGCTGAGGACATAGACGTGCCGACTTTGGCCATGTCGATGACCTGGGTTACTTTCGGCTGGAGGAGCTGGACGGGTGCGACGTCGCGGCTCCGTCACGGAAAGAGATCCGCCGATGTCCTGGACCGCCACCGCTCGCTACGGCCTCGAGCCCGCCCCCGGCGGGCTGGCCTTCGTGCAGGACCTGCTGAACACGCTGTCGGCCGGCAAGCCGCGCAAGCCCGACCTGCTGCAGACCCCCGAGGACGCCCGTGCCTGGCTCGGCCAGGCGTTGCGGAGCTGGAGCGACGTCACCCATCGGGCCGCACCTGGCATCGAACTGACGGGCGAGGATGTGGAGGGCCTGCGCGGCTTCCGTCATGACCTGTTCGAGAGCCTGCACGGCCGGTCCGGCGACCCGGCGACCGAGCCCGGCCCGGCGGCATCGGTGCTGACCCTGCCCACGGCGCTGCGGCTCGACGAGCACGGGGTCGTCCACGCCGAGCCTCGCGGCACGGGCTGGCGGCAGGTGGCTTCACTCGCCCTGACGGAGGTCTACCAGGCGCAGTGCACCGACACGCTGCGCCGCCTGAAGTCCTGCCGCAACCCCCGCTGCCTGTCCGCCTTCTACGACCGCTCCCGCAACAACAGTGGGGTCTGGCACGACGTCCACGTCTGCGGCAACGCGGCCAACCTGCGCAACTACCGGGCACGCAAACGGGCGGACACGGGCCGGCCCTGAAGGCCTGACGGGAGGCGGCACACCGGCCGCCCGGCGGACGGCTGACCCTCGTCGGTGGGCCGCCGATCCGTTTCGGCGGCCCGCCCTCCCGGTCCCGGTCCCGGTCCCGGAGAGTCAACCCCGCCTCGTCCTCGGTTCCTGTCGGGGCCGGACCCCTCCTGTGGCGTGCGGGTGGGCGGCGGCCACTGCTGAATTCCTGTCAAGGAACGGCCGGCGGGCAAGGGCTTTCCGGCCGCTTACTTCAAGGGTTTACAAGAATTTTCCCCGGCGTGTGTTTCATTTGAAGTGATGTGGTTGACGACAAATTTTTGTCAGGATTGGGTGAGGGGTTGCGCAGCGGCGTTCGCCGCGGGTTTCCGGTGTGCCACGATCGAGCCAGCGGACCGAAGTCATCCCGAATTTACAGAGCTCGGCGCGGCCGCACGGCGCGTTGCGTCGCGATGAGTGCCGAGTGAATGGCCGGTGCGCTTTGACGGGCTTGTGGCGGTGTGCCGCCAGGGATCCAGGTCCCGCGCGGTCGCCGATCCGCAGTGGATTGCTCGGGTTTTCGGCTCTTGCGGTGAATTCCTCCCGCTGGCCGAATCAATACTACCGGACGTGACGGGTCCCCTCCGTTATTGACCCGCGAGTAATGAACTCGCTAGTTTCCGGTGGCCTCACCACGAGCTTTCCGCCGCACACATCCCCCACCGTGCTGTCCTCCCGATTATTCGGAGCGTCATGACGTCCCCTGTGCGTGCCGTCGACCTGATCATGTGCATCACCCCTTTCGGAGCACCCGACGCCAGGCTCGCCACAGCGGTCTGTGCCGCCGGCGGACTCGGCGTCCTCGACCTGGGCCGCGGCGACCGAAGAGCCCGGGAGGCGCTGGCCGGCCTGAGACGGGCGGCACCGGGACCGTACGGCGTGCGGGTCGCCGCCGGCTGCGCCCTCGCCCCGGACGAACTCGGCCCGGCGCCCGACACCGTGGTCCGGGCCGCCGACGCCCCCTGGAGCATCGCCGAACTCGCCCCGCACACAAGGGTGCTGGCCGAGGTGACCGACCTGGCCGAAGCGCGTGCGGCGGTCGCGGCAGGAGCGCACGGGCTGATCGCCCGGGGCGCCGAGAGCGGCGGCCGGGTCGGCCACCTGAGCACCTTCGTCCTCCTCCAGCAGCTGCTCGGCGCAACCGAGTTGAACGTGCCGGTCTGGGCCGCCGGGGGCATCGGGCCGCGCACCGCGGCGGCCGCGGTGGCCGGCGGCGCGGCCGGGGTGGTCCTCGACAGCCAACTGGCCCTGCTCGCCGAGTCGCGGCTCCCCGAGGCGACGGCGGCCGCACTGCGCTCCCTGGACGGCTCCGAGACGGCCGTCGTGGCCGGCCACCGGATCCTGCACCGCCGCGGCCCGGACGCCGTGCGGCCGCCCGCCGACGACCCGGCCGCGGTCGCCGCGCTGCTCGGCGCCGACGACCTGCGTACCCAGCTGCTCCCGGTGGGCCAGGACGGCTTCCTCGCCGCACGGTTCGCCGAGCGCTGGGGCGATGTACGACGGACCGTAAGGGAGTTGACGGCGGCGATCGGCGTGGACACCGACGCCGTCGAGGCGCTGCGGCCCGGCACCTCCGCCATGAGCCGTGCCCTCGGTACCCGGCTGCCCGTCGCGCAGGGCCCGATGACCCGGGTGAGCGACCGGGCCGCCTTCGCCGCCGCCGTCGCCGACGACGGGGCGCTGCCCTTCCTCGCGCTCGCCCTCGCCGACGGCGCCCGCACCCGCGAGATGCTGACCGAGGCCAAGGCCGCGCTCGACGGACGGCCCTGGGGCGTCGGCGTCCTGGGCTTCGCGCCCGAGGAACTCAGGAACGCCCAGCTCGAAGCGGTACGGGAGCTGCGGCCCAGCCACGCCGTCGTCGCGGGCGGTCGGCCCGCGCAGGCCGAGGCGCTGGAGCGGGCCGGGATCAGCACCTTCCTGCACGCGCCCTCCCCCGGGCTGCTGCGGCAGTTCCTGGAGGCCGGGGCCCGGAAGTTCGTGTTCGAGGGCTCCGAGTGCGGTGGCCACGTCGGACCGCGCGCGAGTTTCCCGCTCTGGGAGGCCCAGCTCGCCGTCCTGGAGGACTTCCCGGACGTGGACGGTCTGGAGGTCTTCTTCGCGGGCGGCATCCACGACGAACGCTCCGCGGCGATGGTCGCCGCGCTCGCCGCGCCGCTCACCGCCCGGGGCGCGGCCGTCGGCCTGCTCATGGGCACCGCCTACCTCTTCACCGAGGAGGCCGTGGACCGGGGCGCCATCCAGCCGCTGTTCCAGCGCCAGGTCGTCGCGGCCGCCTCGACCGCACTGCTGGAGACCGCCCCCGGCCACGCCACCCGCTGCGTGCCCAGCCCGTTCACCTTCAACTACCGCGAGCGCGAGGCGGAGTTGCGGGACAGCGGGATACCCGGCCGACGGGTGTGGGAGGAGCTGGAGCGGCTCAACGTCGGCCGGCTGCGCATCGCCAGCAAGGGCGTCGACCGGACGGCCGGCGGCCGGCTGACGCCCGTCGACGAGCAACGCCAGTTCTCCGACGGGATGTTCATGGCCGGAGAGGTCGCCGTGCTGCGCTCGGTGACCACCACCGTGGCCGCCCTGCACCACGCCGTGACCGACGGAGCCGCCGACCTCCTGGCCCGGCGGACGACGGCGGTGGCACGGCCGGCCCGGCTCCCCGCCCCCGCCCCGCTCGACATCGCGATCGTCGGCATGGCCTGCATGTTCCCCGGGGCCCCCGACCTCGCCACCTTCTGGGCGAACGTGGTCGCCGGACACGACGCGGTGACCGAGGTGCCGGTGGAGCGCTGGGACCCGGCCGTGCACCACGCCGACGGCTCCACCACCTCGAAGTGGGGCGGCTTCCTGCCGCCCATCCCCTTCGACCCGCTGGGCTACGGCATCCCGCCCGCCTCCCTCGGCCACATCGAGCCCGTCCAGCTGCTCGCCCTTGAGGCCGCCCGGCGCGCCCTGGACGACGCCGGATACGGCGCCCGCGGACGGGAGTTCGACCGGTCGCGCACCTCCGTCGTCTTCGGCGCCGAGGCCGGCAGCGACCTCTCCAACGCGGCCACCCTGCGCGCCGTACTGCCCTCCTACTACGGCAAGGTCCCCGACGGCCTGGCGGACCAGCTTCCCGGGCTCACCGAGGACTCCTTCCCCGGCATGCTCGCCAACGTCATCTCCGGGCGGATCGCGAACCGCCTGGACCTGGGCGGCGCCAACTACACCGTGGACGCCGCCTGCGCCTCCTCGCTGGCCGCCGTGGACGTCGCCTGCAAGGAACTCACCGCCGGCACCAGCGACACCGTCCTGTGCGGCGGCGCCGACCTGCACAACGGCATCAACGACTACGTCCTCTTCTCCTCGGTGCACGCCCTGTCCCCGACCGGCCGCTCCCGCGCCTTCGACGGCTCCGCCGACGGCATCGCCCTCGGCGAGGGCGTGGCCTGCGTCGTCCTGAAACGACTGGCCGACGCCGAGCGCGACGGCGACCGGATCTACGGCGTGATCAAGGGGCTCGGTTCGTCCAGCGACGGCCGGTCCCTGGGCCTGACCGCGCCCCGCCCCGAAGGCCAGCGGGCCGCGCTGCTGCGCGCGTACCGCAACGCCGGCGTCTCCCCGGCGCAGGTGGGCCTGGTGGAGGCGCACGGCACCGGGACCGTCGTCGGCGACCGCACCGAACTCACCATCCTCAGCGAGGTGTTCGCGGAGGCTGGAGCGGTGAGCGGCGGTTGCGGGCTCGGGTCGGTCAAGTCCCAGATCGGGCACACCAAGTGCGCCGCAGGACTCGCCGGGCTGATCAAGACCACCCTCGCCCTGCACACCGGCGTCAAGCCGCCCACCCTGCACCTCGACCGCCCCAACGAGGCCTGGAAGGAGGCGGACAGCCCGTTCGCCTTCCACACCGAGGCCCGGCCCTGGGCGGTCCCGCCCGCCGAACGGATGGCCGGGGTGAGTGCGTTCGGCTTCGGCGGCACCAACTTCCACGTGGTGCTGGGCGCGTACGACAGCGCCGTACCGCCCGAGCAGGGTCTGGACGCCTGGCCCGCCGAGCTGTTCGTGTTCCGGGGGCGGGACGACAGGGCCGCGCACCGGGGCGTCGAGGAGATCTTGCGGGCCGCCTCGTCCGGCTCCTGGCGGCTGCGCGACCTGGCGTTCGCCGCCGCCCGCCGCGCGGACGCCTCCCACGATCCGGTACGGGCCGCGGTGGTCGCGTCCGACGTCGCCGGGCTGGCCGCACAGCTGCGCCGGGTCCTCGCGGGGGAGCACGACCCCGGCGCCGGGATCCACCTGGCCGACGGGCCCCGGGACGCCGACGCCAAGGTCGCCTTCCTCTTCCCGGGCCAGGGCAGCCAGCGCCCCGGCATGCTCGCCGACCTCCTCATCGCCTTCCCGGAACTGCAGCACTACCTCCAGCTCGGCCGCGCCCACGCCGACACCCTCTACCCGCCGGCCGCCTTCGACGAGGACACCCGCGAGCGCCGCCGGGCCGCCCTCACCGACACTCGGGCCGCCCAGCCCGCCCTCGGCATCACCGGCCTCGCCGCCCACGCCTTCCTGACGGCGGCCGGCGTCCGCCCCGACATGGCCGCCGGGCACAGCTACGGCGAACTCGTCGCCCTCAGCGCGGCCGGCGCCCTCGCCCCCGAGACCCTGCTGCGGCTGAGCGCCGAACGCGCGTCCGCGATCCTGGCCGCCGCCGGCGACGAACCCGGCACCATGGCCGCCGTGTCCGGCTCGGCGGACGACGTCGCGCACGCCCTGCGGACCGCCGACGCCCCCGCCTCCGTGGTCGTCGCCAACCACAACTCGCCCCGCCAGACCGTCATCTCCGGTCCGACCGACGAAGTGACCGAAGCGGTACGGCTGTTGCGCGCGGCAGGCCTCGGTGCCAAGCGGATCCCGGTGGCCTGCGCCTTCCACAGCCCGGTCGTGGCAGGGGCGGGCGACCGGTTCGCGGAGGTCCTCGCGGACACGGTCGTACGACCGCCCGAGTTCCCGGTGTGGTCCAACCGCACGGCGGCCCCCTACCGGCCCGACGCCGACGCGGTACGCGCCGAACTCGCCGCCCAGATCGGCTCACCCGTCGCCTTCGCCGCCCAGATCGAGGCGATGTACGAGGCCGGGGCCCGCGTCTTCGTGGAGGCCGGGCCCGGGGCCGTCCTCACCCGGCTCGTCGGGCAGATCCTCGGTGACCGCCCGCATACCACGGTGGCCTGCGAGCCCCGTGCCGGCAGCGGACTGCGCGGCTGGCTCGACGCGCTCGCCCAGCTGGCCGCGGCCGGCGCACCGGTACGCACCGCCTGGCTGCTGCGCGGCCGGGACGCCGTGGACGCGGTCCGGACCCCGGCGCCGAAACGGCCCGGCTGGACGGTCGACGGACAGCTCGTGCGCACCGCCGACGGAGACCTCCTGCCCGGTGCCCTCGCACCGGCCCGACGAGTCGTGGAGACGACGACTGTGACGACGAACCAGCCGCACGGCGCCCCCGCCGACCGCGACGCGCTGATCTCCGAGTTCCTGCGCACCAGCCGGGAGATGGTCGCCGCCCAGCGCGACGTACTGCTCACCTACTTCGGGGCGGCCCAGGTGCAGGCGCCGGCCGCGCCGGTGCTCCAGCAGCTGACGGCCGGCGAAGTGATGGTGACCCAGCCGCAGTCGACGGAACCCACCCCCGCGCCCGCGGCCGTCCCCGCGATCGAACCCGAGCCGACGGCCGACGTCGAGCGGGTCGTCCTGGAGATCATCAGCGAGCGCACCGGCTACCCCGTGGACATGATCGAGCCCGACCTCGATCTGGAAGCCGACCTGAGCATCGACTCGATCAAGCGGGCCGAGATCGCGGGTGAGTTGGCGAAGCGACTCGGTGTCGCGGGCGGCGCGGAGACGCTGGACGACGCGGAGTTGGAGGAGCTGGCCAAGGCGCGCACGGCCGCGGCCGTCACCAGTTGGCTGAGGGCACGGGTCGGCACGGGGGAGGAGGAGACGACCCCCGCCGCGGCGGGACCGGCCTCGGCGTCGGCGGGCCCGGCCTCGGCCACCACCGACGGGACGGCCGCCGTGGCCGAGCCGGTCGTCGCGGCCGCCGCCGTGACGGAGCCGGGCGTCGGACCGGGCATACCGGCGCCCCACCCAGCCACGGCCGACGAGATCCCGTCGGGCGAGGCACCCAAGCGGTTCGAGATGCGGCCCGTGGCGCTGGCCGAGCCGGACGCCGTGGCCGACCCGGCGGCAGTGCTGTCCGGCAGGCGGTTCCTCGTCCTCGGGGACGGCGGCGCGCGGCTCGCGGCACGGCTCGCCGGACACGGCGCCGAGGCCGTGACGGTCCAGGCGGACCACCTGCTCGGGGAGGCGGACGGACCCGTGGACGGCGTGCTGTACCTGGGCGCGCTCCCCGGCAGCGACAGCCCCGTGCTACCCGACGCCTACCCGGTCCTGCGGGCGGCCCTGGCCCGGAGCCCGCGCTGGCTGCTGGCCGTCCGCCCCGCCGACGGCCCGGACGCGGCACGCTCGGCGGGCCTGCACGGGCTGTTCCGCACCGTGGCCAGGGAGTACCCGGACACCGTCGCCCGGGTCGTGACCCTCGTCGACACCGCACCGGAGGCGGTCGCCGACGCCCTGTTCGCCGAACTGCTCGCACCGGAACCGGCCCCCGTCGTCCTGCGCACGGCCACCGGCCGACAAGGCCTGGAACTGGTCGAGGCGGCGCCCGGCGCGCTCGGCGGCACCGGGGCCGGACCGGCCGGGGCGGGAGCCGCCGAGGCCGCGGCCCTCGGTCTCGACCGGGACTCGGTGGTGCTGCTGGTCGGCGGCGCCCGGGGCATCACCGCGAAGTTCGCGGCCACCCTCGCCGCCGCCTGCCGCTGCCGCATCGAACTGCTCGGCCGGACCCCCGCGCCCAACGGTCCCGAGGCCCCGGACACCGCCGCCGCCCACACCCCCGCCGAACTCCGCGCCGCCCTCGCCGCCCGCGGTGGCCTGAAGCCCGCCGAGATCAACCGCGAGGCCGAACTGCTCCTGGCGCAGCGGGAGATCAGCGCCACCCTCGGCGAACTGGGCGCGCTCGGCAGCGAGGCCCGCTACCACGCCGTCGACTTCCGGGACCGCGACGCCGCCCTCCAGGCCGTCAAGGAGATCCACGCCGACCACGGCCGCCTCGACGGGGTCGTCTTCGCGGCCGGGGTGATCGAGGACCGGCTGATCGCAGAGAAGACCCCGGAGTCCTTCCAGCGGGTGTACGGCACCAAGACGACCGGCGCGGCCACCCTGCTCGCCGCCCTCGAGGAGCTTCCCAACGGCCCAGGTTTCGCCGTCCTGTTCGGCAGCATCTCGGCCGTCCTCGGCAACCGCGGCCAGGCCGACTACGCCGCCGCCAACGACGCCCTGGAGAGCCTCGGCGCCGGCTGGGCGGAGCGCACCGGGAACCGCGCGCTGACCGTGCACTGGGGGCCCTGGGCGCCCGTCGGCGGACACACCGGCATGGTCAGCCCGGAACTCGGACGCGAGTACGCGCGCCGCGGCGTCCGGCTGATCGACCCCGAGGAGGGCACCGCCGCGCTGCTGCGGGAACTCGCCTGGGGCGAGGAGTCCGTCCGCGCCGTCGTCTACACCGCCTCGGGCTGGTGACATGACCGACGACCGCCGGACACCGGTCGCGATCGTGGGCATGGCGGTGCTGCTCCCCGGCGCCGCCGGCCTCGACGCCTACTGGACCAACCTGCGCGACGGCGTGGACGCGATCGGCGAGGTGCCCGAGGACCGCTGGGACGCGGAGTACTACCGGCCCGGCTCGGCCAACGGGCCCGCCGTCCCCGACCAGGTGTACTGCCGGCGCGGCGGCTTCGTGGACGGGCCGGCCGAGGTGGAGGTCACCCGGTACGGGATCATGCCCAGCTCCGTCCACGGCACCGAACCCGACCAGCTGATCACCCTCGACGTGGCCGCGGCGGCGATCTCCGACGCGGGCGGCGCGGACCGGCTGCCCGACCGGCACCGGATCGGCGTGGTCCTGGGCCGGGGCGGCTACCTCACCCCCGGCCTGGTCCGGCTCGACCAGCGGGTCCGCACCGCAGGGCAGCTCGTCCGCACCCTCGGCGAGTTGCTGCCCGGCCTCACGCCCGGCCAACTGACCCGGGTGCGCGAGGCGTTCACCGAGCGGCTCGGCCCCGCCAGTCCCGAGTCCGCGATCGGCCTGGTGCCCAACCTCGCCGCCTCCCGGATCGCCAACCGCCTCGACCTGCGCGGCCCCGCCTACACCGTCGACGCGGCCTGCGCCTCCTCGCTGGTCGCCGTCGACCAGGCCGTCACCGAACTCACCACCGGGCGCTGCGACCTGATGCTCGCCGGGGGAGTGCACCACTGCCACGACATCACCCTGTGGAGCGTCTTCTCCCAGCTGCGCGCGCTCTCCCCGAGCCAGCGCATCCGCCCCTTCCACCGCGACGCCGACGGCATCCTCATCGGCGAGGGCACCGGGGTCGTCGTCCTCAAGCGCCTCGCCGACGCCGAACGCGACGGCGACCGCGTCTACGCCGTGATCCGCGGCACCGGCGTGGCCAGCGACGGCCGTACCGCCGGACTCGTCAACCCCGACCCCGGCGGCCAGACCCACGCCGTGCGCCAGGCCTGGCGGGCCGCGGGACTCGACCCCGCCGCACCGCACTCGGTCGGCCTCCTGGAGGCGCACGGCACCGCCACCCCGGCCGGTGATGCGGCCGAACTCACCACACTGGCCGAGGTGTTCGGACCGAGCAAGGGCGAGAGCGACCGGGCCGTGCTGGGCTCGGTGAAGTCGATGATCGGCCACACCATGCCGGCCGCCGGAGTCGCCGGGCTGGTCAAGGCCGCCCTGGCCCTCCACCACGCCACCCTGCTGCCCACCCTGCACTGCGACGACCCGCACCCGGCCCTCGCCGCCACCCGCTTCCGCACCCTGGACCGGTCCGCGCCCTGGGAGACCGTCCCCGGACAGCCGGTCCGCAGAGCCGCGGTGAACGCCTTCGGGTTCGGCGGGATCAACGCGCACGTGGTGCTGGAGGAGGCCCCCGGCCGTCGCGCCGCCGCCGGCCGCCGCGGCCCGGAAGCGGCCGCTCCCCGCATCGCGGACAGCGTCGAGGTCGCCGAACCCGAGCGCGTCCTCCTGCTCGCCGCCGACACCCCCGGGCAGCTGACCGCGCTCCTCGCCGCCGACGACTCCGCCGTCCTCGCCGCCGGTCTCGCCCCCGAGGGAACCCACCCGGAGGCGGGACCGGTCCGCCTCGGCATCGTCGAACCCACCGCCAGACGGCTCGCCCTCGCCCGGCGCGCGGTCGGCAAGGGCCGCGCCTGGCAGGGCCGCAACGACGTCTGGTTCCGGCCCGCCCCGCTGCTGCGCACCGGCAGGCTGGCCTTCGTCTTCCCCGGCCTGGAAGGCGAGTTCACTCCCCGCGTCGACGACATCGCCACGCATTTCGGCCTCCCCGCCGTCACCGGCCCCGCCACGGATGCCGTGCGGGTCGGGGACGTAGGCCGTCATGGGTTCGGTGTCGTCGGCGTGGGGCGGCTGCTGGACTCGGCGCTGCGCCGGATGGGCGTGGTGCCGGACGCGGTCGCCGGGCACAGCGTCGGCGAGTGGACCGCGATGGTGGCCTCCGGGCTGTACTCGGGAGACCAGGTCGACGCCTTCATGGCCGGGTTCGACCCCGACGCGGTCACCGTCCCGGGCCTGGCCTTCGCTGCCGTCGGCGCCCCCGCCGACCGGGTCCTCGCCGCACTCGGCGCGGACTGGAGCGACGCCGGGATCGTCCTCTCCCACGACAACGCGCCGAACCAGTCGATGGTCTGCGGCCCGGACCGGGCCGTGGCGGACTTCGTCCGCGCCTTCCGCGCCGACGGCGTGCTGTGCCAGGTGCTGCCCTTCCGGTCCGGGTTCCACACCCCGATGCTGGCGCCGTACCTCACCCCCATCAGGGAGGCCGCCGAGCGCTTCCGGCTGCACCCGCCGGCCGTCCCGGTCTGGTCCGGCACCACCGCGGCCCCCTTCCCCGCGGCCGAGGCGGAGGTACGCGAGCTGTTCGTCCGGCACCTGCTGGAGCCGGTCCGGTTCCGGCAGCTGGTCGAGGCCCTGTACGCCGCCGGGCACCGGGTCTTCGTCCAGACCGGCCCCGGGCAGCTGGCCTCCCTGATCGGTGACACCCTCGGCGACCGCGACCACCTCGCCGTGGCGGCCAACTCCCCGCACCGCTCCGGCCTGGCCCAACTCCGGCGCGTCGCGACCGCGTTGTGGACCGCCGGTGCCGCCGTCGCGCCGACGGTCCCGAGCACGGCCGGCACCGCCACGCCGCCACGACAGCGACCGCCCGTCCGGCTCGACCTGGGCGGCGCGCTGGTGTCCCTGGACGGCCCGGAACTGCCCGCACTCCGCGCCGCGCTGGGCAGCCTGCGGACACCCGCCGGGCCCTCCCCGCTGGACGACCTCGCCGCCCGCGTCCCGGCAGCCGCCGAACTCGACGCGCTGCTCCGGGAAACCGCCGACACGGCAGCGGCCGTCCTCACCGCGATCCGCACCGCGTCCGGAACCGTGTCCCGCACCGCGTCCGGCACCGTGGCGGGCACGGCGTCCGGAACCGTGTCCCGCACCGCGTCCGGCACCGTGGCGGGCACGGCGTCCGGAACCGTGTCCCACACCGCGTCCGGAACCGTGCCCCACACCGCGTCCGGCACCGTGGCGGGCACGGCGTCCGGCACCGTGCCCCACACCGCGTCCGGCACCGTGGCGGGCACGGCGTCCGGAACCGTGTCCCACACCGCGTCCGGAACCGTGCCCCACACCGCGTCCGGCACCGTGGCGGGCACGGCGGCCGGAACCGCCTCCCGGGCCCTGCCCCGCATCCCCGCCCCCGCGGCGCCCCAGCCCGCCGGACCTCCCTCACCACCGCTCCCCACCTCGCGCAGCACCACCCTCCGGGTGTCCCCGGAGGCGATGCCGCACCTCCTCGACCACTGCTTCTTCCCGCAGCGCCCCGGCTGGCCCGACACCGAGGACCGCTGGCCGGTGGTCCCCGCCACCACGATCGTCCAGCACATGGTGGACGCGGCCGAGGCCGCCACCGGACTGCGGGCGGTCGCCGTGCACGGAGCCCGCTTCGACCGCTGGCTCACCGCCACACCAGCCGTCGACGTCCAGGTCACCGTCAGCCCCGAAGGTCCCGGCCGCGTCACGGTCACCTTCGGCCCCACCGCCCGCGCGGTCGTGGAGGTGGCCGCGGACCGCACTGCGCCGTCCGCGGGACCCGCCCGGCCCCCGGCTCCCGAGCGCGCCCCCGACCACACGGCCGCCGAACTGTACGCCCAACGCTGGATGTTCCACGGCCCGGCGTTCCAGGGCGTCACCGAACTCACCGCGATCGGCGACCGGCACGTCCGCGGCGTGATCACCACGCCCACCGCCCCGGGCGCCCTGCTCGACAACGTCGGTCAGATCCTCGGCTACTGGATCATGTCCACCCGCACCGAGCGGACCGTCGTCTTCCCGGTGCAGATGCGCAGGATGCGCTTCCACGGCCCGCACCCCGCCCCCGGCACCGAGGTCGGCTGCCTGGTGCGGATCACCTCGCTCACCGACACCGTCCTGGAGGCGGACGTGGAACTCACCGTCGGCGACCGGGTCTGGGCCCGGATCGACGGCTGGCAGGACCGCCGCTTCGACAACGACCCGCACACCCGCCCCGTCGAGCGCTTCCCGGACCGCCACACCCTCTCCGTGGCCCGGCCCGGCGGCTGGACCCTGCTCCACGAACGCTGGCCGGACCTGGCCTCCCGTGAGCTGATCATGCGTAACTCCCTGGGCGGCGCCGAACGTTCGGAATACGCCGCGCACCCGCCACGCGGCCGCAGGCAGTGGCTGCTGGGCCGCATCGCCGCCAAGGACGCGGTACGCCAGTGGCTCTGGCAGCACGGCGAGGGCCCGGTCTTCCCGGCCGAACTGCGCGTCCACAACGACGAGCTGGGCCGCCCGTACGTGGTCGGCGTGCACGGCCGCACGCTGCCCGCGCTGGACGTCTCGCTCGCCCACCGGGCCGAGGCGGCGGTGGCGATCGTACGCCCGCACACCCCCGGACCCGGTCCGGGCATCGACCTCGAAGAGGTCACCGACCGGGACCCGGCGGCCATGGAGGTCGCGCTCGGCGCGGACGAACTCCGCCTGCTGCACGCACTTTCCGCCGCCGACGCCGACGGGCCGCCGGCGCTGTGGTTCACCCGCTTCTGGGCCGCCAAGGAGGCCGTCGCCAAGGCGGAGGGCACCGGATTCGACGGCAGGCCACGGGACTTCACCGTTCTGGAGGCGGCACCCGACGGCAGCCGGCTGCTGGTCTCGGGCCGCCTGGAACGCGCCTACCCGGTGCGCTGCGCGCCGGTCCGCAATACCCCCGCACTGCCGGACCGCGACTACGTCGTGGCCTGGACCACCGGACCGGCAGCCGCAGACCCCGAGGAGGACCCACGATGAATCCCACCGAGCCCGAGATCCGCGCCGACGAGGAGGCCGTGCTCGCCGACCTCGCGGGGATGCTCCGCACCCTCCTGGAGGAGTACGGCGACGACGACGCCGAGATCGGCATGAGCACCACCTTCAACCGCGACCTGGAGCTGGAGAGCATCGACCTGGTCACCCTGGCCGGACTCCTGGAGGAGCGGTACGGGAAGCGGGTCAACTTCGCCGAGTTCCTGGCCGGGATGGAGTTCGACGAGATCATCGAACTGACCGTCGGCCGGCTCGTCGAGTACGTGGTGTGGAGCCTGAAGGCCACGGAGGCGGGCTGACCCATGGCGATCGTCGACACCGGAGACGTCCGGCTGCACGTACAGAGAATGGGTCCCGGGGAGGGCCGTACCCCGGTCGCCACCGTGGTCCTCGTCCACGGGCTGCTCACCGACAGCCTGGCCAGCTACTACTTCACCGTGGCCCCCGCCTTCGCCGCCTCCGGCCTCGACGTGGTCATGTACGACCTGCGCGGCCACGGCCGCAGCGGCCGCCCGTCCGGCGGCTACACCCTCGACCACAACATCGACGACCTGGAGGCCCTGCTCGACCACCTGTCGATCACCGGCCCGGTCCACCTCGTCGGCAACTCCTACGGCGGCACCATCGCCTTCGGCTACGCGGCCCGCCACCCGGAGCGCGCGGCCAGCCTGACCCTCATCGAGTCCGAACCGGCGACCGCCGCCTGGGCCACCAAACTCGGCGGCATCCTGCACCGGGTCGTCACCGAACTCGCCCACAACGAGCCGGACGCGATCGCCTGGATCACCGCCAACCGCAGCCGCAACACCGCCCGCCTCGCCAAGGGCGCGGCCCGCCTCGCCCGCGAGACCAGCCTCGGCCGGGACATCCCGGCCAGCCGGGTCCTGACCGAGGACCAGATCAGCGCCGTACGCTGCCCGGTCCTCGGCGTGTACGGCGGGGACTCCGACCTGGTCGAGGTGGTCCCGCTGAAGGAGGCCCTGCTCGCCAACTACCGGTCGGTGGTGCTGCCCGGGCACGAGCACTCCGTGCTGGTCGAGGCGTCCGGCACGGTCGGCGGACACATCCTGGAGCTGATCCACTCGGTCAGCGGCGGCGTACGGGCCGGGGTCCGGTGAGCGGCTTCCTGTTCGCCGTACCGCCCCTGGTCGGGCACATCAACCCGGCCGTCGGCGTCGCGGCCGAACTCGCCGCGCGCGGACACCGGGTGGCGTGGGTCTGCGCGGACGCCGGGCTGGTGCACCGGCTGGCCGGTCCGGAGGCCACGGTCTTCCCCTGCGCGGGCGCCCTGGCGGGCGAACGGCCCGCCGACCTGCGGGGCGCGGAGGCGCTGAAGTTCCTCTGGGAGTGGTTCCTGGTGCCGCTGGCGGAGGCCATGGCGCCCGGCGTGGCGGCGGCCGTCGACGAGTTCCGCCCCGATGTGGTGGTCGCCGACCAACAGGCCTTCGCCGGGGCCCTGGTGGCCGAGCGGCTCGGGCTGCCGTGGGCGACCTCCGCGACCACCTCGGCCGAGTTCGGCGGCGCCTACGACGGCATCCCCAGGGTCGCCGAGTGGCTCCGGGACCGGCTCGCGGAGCTGCGCGGCCACTTCGGTGACCCGGCGGGCACCGCCGATCCGCGCTTCTCGCCGTATCTCACCCTCGCCTTCACCACCCCCGAACTGGCGGGCCCCACCGACCGGCCTGCGGTCCGCTACGTGGGCCCGTCGGTCTCCGAGCGGCCGGTCGCCGACGGGTTCTGCTGGGACTGGCTCGACCCGAGCCGGGAGCGGGTCCTGATCTCCCTCGGCACCGCCAACGCGGACGTGGGCGGGCGGTTCCTGGCCGAGTGCGTGGCCGCCGTACGCGACCGGGCCGACCGGGTCCAGGCGCTGGTGGCCGACCCCGGTGGCACCCTGCCCCCCGCGGCCGACGACAAGGACATCCTGATCCTGCCCTCGCTGCCCCAGCTCCCGCTCCTGGAACGGGTCGACGCCGTCGTCTGCCACGCCGGCCACAACACCGTGTGCGAGGCCCTGTGGCACGGCGTCCCGCTGGTCGTCGCGCCCATCCGCGACGACCAGCCGGTGATCGCCGGGCAGGTCGTCGACGCCGGCGCGGGCCTGCGGGTCCGGTTCGGCCGGGTCACCGCCCCGCGGCTCGGCGAGGCCCTCGACACCGTCCTGTACGAGCCCGGCCCGCGCACCGCGGCTGCCAGGATCCGCACCGCCTTCCGCGCGGCGGGCGGCGCACCGGCCGCCGCTGCCCACCTGGAAGCCCTCGCAGCCGGCCCGCACGCAAGGAGACCCGATGAGCAAGCAGAGTGACGTCGAGGCGCTGCGCTCCGCCTACCAGCGGGACCTCGCCGAGGGCACCGACCGCTTCTTCGAACCCCGGCGCACCACCTGTCCCTGGTGCGCCTCCGACCGGCTGACCACCCGGCTGCGCACCACCGACCTGCTCCAGCACAAGCCCGGCGCCTTCGTCCTCGACCGCTGCCAGGAATGCGGTCACGCCTTCCAGAACCCGCGCCTGAACGAGACGGGCCTGGAGTTCTACTACCGGGACTTCTACGACGGCCTGGGCGAGCAGAAGATGAGCGGCACCTTCGGCGGCCGGACCAAGATGTACCAGGGCCGCGCCCGGTCCATGGTCCCGCACGATGCGACCCCCAAGAACTGGCTCGACGTCGGCACCGGCCACGGCCACTTCTGCGAGGCCGCCCGCGAGGTGCTGCCCGGCACCGCCTTCGACGGCCTCGACTTCACCGACGGTGTCGAACTCGCCGCCCGCGAGGGCCGCGTCGAGCACGCCTACCGCGGCGCCTTCCCCGACCTCGCCCCCGAACTGGCCGCCCACTACGACGTCGTCAGCATGTTCCACTACCTGGAGCACAGCACCGACCCCGACCGCGAACTGCGCGCCGCCCACGAGACGGTACGCCCCGGCGGCCACCTCCTCATCGAGGTCCCGGACCCCGAGAGCCGCTACGCCCGCCTGCTGGGCCGCTGGTGGCTGCCCTGGCTGCAGCCGCAGCACCTGCACTTCGTCCCGGTCGCCAACCTGCGTGCACGCCTCACCGGCCTGGGCTTCACGGTCGTCGCCGAGGAGCACGCCGAGGCCCACGACCCCGTCGACCTGCTGGCCGCCGTCTGGCTCGCCCTGGACCACACCGCCCCGCCCGACGACGCCCCGTGGCTGCCGACCCCGCCCGGCACGCTCCAGAAGACGCTCCGCGCGGCCCTGCTCATCGCGGGCATCCCGGCGCTGATCGCCGGTACCCTCCTGGACCGCGTCGCCGTACGGCCGCTCTCCCGCCGCCTGCGCGTCTCCAACGCCTACCGGATCGTGGCCCGCCGCGACTGACGCCCCGCCTCACAGCACCTTCGCGCGGATCATCGCCGACAGGACGAGAGCGCCCGGCAGCAGCGGAATCCAGTCGGTCAGGACGCGGTAGCCGATCACGGTCGCGGTGGCCACCGCCACCGGGGAGCCGAACGCGACCAGCGTGATCACCAGCGCCGCGTCCACCGCGACCCCGCCGGGCACCGGCACGGCCCCTCCCGCCGTGCCCGCCGCCAGGTACGCGAAGATCACGGTGCCCCAGGACAGCCCGAGCCCGAGCGCCTCCCCGGTACAGGCCAGCACGCATGCCTGCACCAGCGGCATCGCGGTGGCCCCGCCCCACAGGGCCAGCACCCGGGCGGGCCGCGCGTGCACCGTCCGGGCGTCGGTGAACGCGGTCCGCACCATGCCGGTGATCGGCCGCCGCAGCGGAGGTACGACGGCCGTCGCCACGCCCATCAGGGTGAGTACCGCGGCGACCGGGATCAGCACCACGCCGTCCGGCACCAGCTCGCCCAGCCGCCGCCACGCCGACGAGGACAGCAGGAACCCGATCAGCACGACCGTCTTCGCACCCGACTTCGCCACCGAGTACAGCGCGATCGACGCGGTGGCCCGCTCCATGGGGACGCCCCGGGTGCGCAGGAAACGCACCGTGACGGCGTGCGCGCCCAGTCCGGCGGGCAGCGCGTGGTTGGCGGCACCGGCGGCGAACTGCGAGGCCAGCAACAGCCCCGGCGGCAGCCGGTCGGGCACCGCGCCCTGCCGCATGCAGGCGGCCGCCACCCAGGTCAGGCAGGTGAAACCGCCCGCGGCCAGCAGCCACGCCGGTTCGGCGCGGGCGAGCCGGGTGACGCCCTCGTACAGCAGGGACTGGTGGGTCAGCCCCCAGACCACGGCGATGAGCAGCGGGGACAGGCACAGGGCGAGCCGGAGCGGCCGGCCCGCCGTCGAAGAGGCCGCCGGCAGCGGACGTACGGGCGCGTCGGGGCGGGGCGGTGACAGTGAGGAGAGTGAGGACACGGGGACGTTGTCCTTCCACGGCGGCCTGCGGTGGGGAGCCGCAGGCGGGCAGACGCCGGGGAGCCTTCCCGCCCCGTATGACAGCCGGATGTTCGAAAAACGAAGGCAGGGGGGCGGGCCGGTGCCACGGGCGCGGTGGTACCCGGCCGACCCGGTAGCCTTCCTGGGGAAGGAGCACACGACAGGGGAGGATCCGGCGGTGCACGTCCAGGAATGGCTCGACTCGGTGCCTGCGGTCGCCGTCTACGCCGTGGTGGCGCTGGTGATCGGCGTGGAGAGCCTGGGCATCCCGCTGCCGGGCGAGATCGTCCTGGTCTCCGCCGCGCTGCTCTCCTCCCAGCACTCGGGGATCAACCCGTTCGTCCTCGGCGCCTGCGCGACCGCGGGCGCGGTGGTCGGCGACTCCATCGGCTACGCGATCGGCCGCAAGGGCGGCCGTCCGCTGCTGGCCTGGCTGGGGAAGAGGTTCCCGAGACACTTCAGCGAGGGCCACGTCGCCACGGCAGAGCGCTCCTTCGAGAAGTGGGGCATGTGGGCGGTCTTCTTCGGCCGCTTCATCGCCCTCCTGCGCATCTTCGCGGGCCCCCTGGCCGGCGTCCTCCACATGCCCTACTGGAAGTTCCTCACCGCCAACCTCCTCGGCGGCATCTGCTGGGCGGGCGGCACGACGGCGGTCGTCTACTACGTCGGCCTCGTCGCCGAGGACTGGCTGAAGCGGTTCTCGTACGCGGGCCTGGCGGCAGCGGTCCTCTTCGGCCTGGCATCGATGCTGGTCGTCCGCCGCAGGGCGAAGAAGCTCCAGGTGACGGAGAAGGAAGCCGAACCTGTGAGCGCCGGGGAGTAAATGCTTTTGGGGGCGCGGGGAACTGCGCGAGAAGCCCCACGCGCCCGCACCCGCCCCACGACCTACTCATGCACCCTGCGATGCGCCGCGGCCAACTCCGCGTAGAAGGTCCCGTTGAGGGTCACCCCCTCCCGCTCTTCACGGCTGAGCTCGCGCCGCACTCTGGCCGGCACCCCCGCCACCATCGACCCCGGCGGCACCACCATCCCCTGCGGCACCAGAGCCTGCGCCGCGACGAGCGACCCCGCCCCGATCACGGCACCGTTCAGCACGGTCGCCCCCATCCCGATCAGGCAGTCGTCCCCGACGGTCGCCCCGTGCACCACCGCGTTGTGCCCGATGGACACCCGCTCCCCGACACGCACCGGAAACCCCGGGTCCGCGTGCAGGGTCGCATTGTCCTGGACGTTCGCCTGCGCCCCCACGGTGATCCTCTCCACGTCCCCCCGCACCACCGCCCCGTACCAGACACTCGCCCCGGCCTCCAACGTCACGTCCCCGATCACCGAGGCGGTCGGCGCCACGAACACGTCGGCCCCGACCTTCGGCTCGCGCCCCCCGATCCCCACGATCAGCGCCCGCTGCGTCATCACCGTCTCCCGTCGTCGATTCCCCGGCAACCTACGCCACCACCTGGGGCGAAGATCACAGCAGCCCACCCTCTCCAAGTCGGGGCCCGCTGAGTAGCGTGACTGCGTGCCGAAGCCCAAGAACACGTTCTCGTCCTGGCGCCGCCACCTCGCCCAACGCGCAGTGCACGCGGCCTGGGCCTGGGTGCAGCGCACCGGATCCGTCACCGCCGACCATCCCGGCCGCTTCCGCTTCGGCGCCCTCGGCGAGGCCACCCGGCTCGCCTTCCCGCTCGGCACGGTCTTCGGCGAACCGTGGATCCACCTCGGCTCGCACTGCATCGTCGGCGAACAGGTCACGCTCACCGCGGGCCTGATGCCCGACCTCGACCTCGGCCCGGACCCGATCCTGCGCATCGGCGACGGTGTGGTCCTCGGCCGCGGCAGTCACGTCATCGCGGACACGACGGTCACCATCGGCAGCGACTGCTACTTCGGCCCGTACGTCTACGTCACCTCCACCAACCACTCCTACGACGACCCGCACGAGCCCATCGGCCGGCAGTGGCCCCGCATGGAGCCCGTGGAGATCGGCGCAGGCTGCTGGATCGGCACGGGCGCGGTGATCCTGCCGGGCGCGCGGATCGGCCGGAACGTGGTGGTGGCCGCCGGTGCGGTGGTCCGGGGTGTGGTGCCCGACCACGCCGTGGTGGCCGGTGCGCCCGCCCGGGTGGTGCGCCGCTGGACGCCCGAGACGGGCTGGCAGCCGCCGCTGCGCACGCCCCCGCCGGTGCCGATTCCGGCGGGCACCACCCCGGAGCAGCTGCGCGCGCTGGCGGAGCTGGACGAGGCGGACGTGGCACGGCTCGCCGAGCTGGAGCCCGAGGGCTGAGCCGGGCCGCGGCCGCCGCTTTCACCCGGGGCTGACTACGTCCGGTGAGGTGTCGGACCGGGGGACCGGGGCACCGGCGAGGTATGGATGCACGGGCATGGACACTGCGGGGACGCGGCGCTGCCGCTCGGGGGGCGCACAGCCAGGCGCTGGCCGTGGCGGCACGGGCCGGGTTCGCCGCCCGCGGGCTGATCTACGTACTGGTGGGCGTGATCGCCCTGCGGATCGCGTTCGCGCAGGGCGGGGGCGGTGGACAGCAGGCCGATCGCGGCGGTGCCCTGGAGGAACTGGCCGGCCGGCCCTTCGGGGCGGCGCTGCTGGTGGTCCTGGCCGTGGCGCTCGCGGGCATGGCGCTGTGGCGCCTGTCGGAGGCGGTGTTCGGCGGAGCGGGACCCAAGGGCGCCGAGCCGTCCAAGCGCGCGGCCGCGGCGGGCCGGTGCGTCTTCTACGTCTTCGCCTGCTACTCGGTGCTGTCGTACGCGGCCGGGGACCGCGGCAGCGGCAGCGGCTCCTCGGACCGGCGGACGGAGGACGTCACCGCCCTGGTGCTGGGCTGGCCGGGCGGTCAGTGGCTCGTGGGCGTGGCCGGGGCCGGTGTGGTGGCCGCCGGGCTGTGGATGGCCGTCCGGGCCGTCCGGCTGAAGTTCCGGGAGAACCTGCGGACCGCTGCCATGTCCTCGCGGGCCAGGCGGTTCACCGATGCCTTCGGGGTGACCGGGGGTACGGCACGCGGGGTCGTCTTCGCGGTCGCCGGGGTGTTCGCGGTCGTCGCGGCCGTCAGGCACCGGCCCGGCGAGGCCAAGGGCATGGACGACACCCTGCGCGCGTTCCGCGATCTGCCCGCCGGTCCGTGGCTGCTCGCCGCGATCGCGCTCGGTCTGGCGGCCTTCGGCGTCTTCTCGTGGTGCAGCGCACGCTGGCGCAGGATCTGATGCCGGGAACGGCACGGCTTCGCAGTACAGTTCGGTGCACGGTCAGGTACACCCCGCCGTAGTACATTTGACCGAACCCTGCACTCGAAAATAATGGACCGCGATGCCCTCGACGATGGACGGAACGTGTCGGACCTCGACCTGCTGACCCAGTCCCTGGCCCGCAACGTGAAGCACTGGCGGGCGGTGCGCGGCTTCACCCTGGACGTGCTCGCGGCCCGGGCCGGGGTCAGCCGGGGCATGCTGATCCAGATCGAGCAGGCCCGCACCAACCCGAGCATCGGCACCGTCGTCAAGATCGGTGACGCGCTCGGCGTCAGCATCACCACGCTGCTCGACTACGAGCAGGGCCCGAAGGTCCAGATCGTCCCCGTCGAGAAGGCCGTACGGCTGTGGCACACCGAGGCCGGCAGCTTCAACCGGCTGCTCGCCGGGACCGAGGCGCCCGGCCCGCTGGAGATGTGGGACTGGCGCCTGATGCCCGGCGAGAGCAGCCCGTCGGAGCCGCATCCCTCCGGCACGGTGGAGATCGTCCATGTCACCGCCGGTGAACTGACCCTCACCGTCGACGGGGTCGACTACCGCGTGCCGACCGGCGCCAGCGCCTCCTTCGAGGCCAACTCGGCCCATGTGTACGGCAACACCGGGGACGTGCCGATGGAGATGGTGATGACGGTCTCCGTGCCGCCCGTTCCCTGAGCCCGCCGGACCGGGCTGTTAGCGTGCGGACATGCGCGCACCCATCGGAGACTTCGACACCGCCGTCCCCGCCCCGGACTGCCTCGACGAGCTGACCGCGCCGGTCGCCGAGGCCGTACGCCGCTGGACCGGTGCCGTCCCCGCCGACCGGATCGTCTACGTCGAGACCGACCCGCGGTGGGCGGACACCGCGGTCTTCGTCGAGCACTACGGGCGCGATCTGCTCGGCGCGTCGGCCAACTGCGTGGTGGTGGCGGGCAGGCGCGGCGGCGAGACCACCCTGGCGGCCTGCCTGGTGCTGTCCACGACCAAGGTGGACGTCAACGGCGTCGTGCGCCGCCGACTCGGCGCCCGCAAGGCCTCGTTCGCCTCGGTGGACACCGCGACCGGCGCGACCGGCATGGAGTACGGCGGCATCACCCCGATCGGGCTCCCGCGCGACTGGCCCCTGTTGGTGGACCCGGCCGTGGTCGACCTGCCCTATGTCCTGGTCGGCAGCGGCCGGCGGCGCGGCAAACTGCTCGTCCCGGGCGAGGCGTTCGCCGAACTGCCGGGCGCGGTGGTGCTGGAGGGGCTGGGCGTCTGAGCGGTTCGGCAGAGCGGCGCTGGGGCCCCGGGCGCAGGCTGGGGGAGGAACCGCGCGACCACCCACGACGGTGCCGCAGCCGGACGGCGGCGGCACGTCCGGCGGGAGCGCTCAGGACACGGTGTGCGCGTGATGCGCCAGCGCCAGATGCGGGTCCGCCTGGCCCGGCGCCGGTGCCGGATCCGCGTGCACCAGGGCCGCCGTCAGTCGCGGTACGGCGTGCAGCAGCGCGTGTTCCGCCGCGACGGCGACGGCATGCGCCTGCCGTACCGTCGCCTCGCCGTCGACCACGACCGCCACTTCGGCGCGCAGCCGGTGCCCGATCCACCGCAACCGCAGCTCACCCACGGCCCGTACCCCCGGCACCTCGCGCAGCGCCCGCTCGGCCCGGTCGGTCAACTCCGGGTCCACCGCGTCCATCACCCGCCGGAACACCTCGCGCGCCGCGTCCCGCAGCACCAGCGCGATCGCCGCGGTGATCGCCAACCCCACCAGCGGATCCGCGAGTTGCCAGCCGAGGGCGGCGCCGCCGGCCCCCAGCAGCACGGCAAGCGAGGTGAACCCGTCGGTTCGGGCGTGCAGTCCGTCGGCCACCAGTGCGGCCGACCCGATCTCCCGGCCCACCCTGATCCGGTACCGGGCCACCCATTCGTTCCCCGCGAACCCGACGAGGGCGGCCACCGCGACGGCCGTCAGGTGCGTGACCGGACGCGGATCCAGCAGCCGTTCGACGGCCGTCCACGCGGCGAAGACGGCCGACGCGGTGATCGTCAGCACGATCGCGATCCCCGCGAGGTCCTCGGCCCGACCGTAGCCGTAGGTGAAGCGGCGGTTCGCGGCGCGGCGCCCGATGACGAAGGCGATGCCCAGCGGTACGGCGGTCAGCGCGTCAGCCGCGTTGTGCACCGTGTCCCCGAGCAGGGCGACGGAGCCGGACAGGACCACGACGACCGCCTGTACGAGCGCGGTCGTGCCGAGCACGGCCAGCGAGAGCCAGAGCGCGCGCATGCCCCGTGCCGAGGACTCCAGCGCGGGGTCGAGCTTGTCGGCCGTCTCGTGCGAGTGCGGTTTCAGGAGATGGACGAGGCGGTGCCGCAGGCGTGCCGAAGGGGGGTGGGAGTGCGAGTGGCCGTCCTGGTGGTCGTGGCCGTGTCGCCGGTCGTGGTCGTGGCCGTGTCGCCGGTCGTGGTCGTGGCCGTGTCGCCGGTCGTGGTCGTGGCCGTGGTGGCTGTCGTGGCCGGGGTCGCCGTGCCGGTGGCGGTCATGGGGGCGGTCGTCCACGTGTGCGTGCTCGTGGCGGTCGCGGTCGTCCGTGGGCACGTGCTCATGGGGATGACGGTCACCTGCGTGTGCGTGCTCGTGGGGATGACGGTCACCCGCGTGTGCGTGTTCGTGATGGTGCCGGTCGCTCATGCGGCTCCCCTCTCCGGTGCGCGGGACGTGGACACGGGGCGCCCACGACGCCATTATGTGCGTATGAGCGCACGCTTGCACCTATCACCTGCGCATCATGCGCATCCGCGCACCCCGGGCGAGGAACAGTTCGCGCTCGCCGCCGAACTCCTCGCCCTGCTCGGCGACCGCACCCGGCTCACGCTGCTGCACGCCCTGACCGAGCGGGAGGCCGACGTCAGCACGCTCACGGAGGTGTGCGGCGCCGCGCGGCCCGCCGTCAGCCAGCATCTGGCCCGGCTGCGGCTCGCGGGTCTGGTGGGCACGCGCAAGGAGGGGCGGCGGGTGGTGTACTCGCTGCGCCACGGTCACCTGCGGACGCTCGTCGAGGAGGCGCTGAAGGTGGCGGACCACCGGCTGACCGAGACCACTGCCGAGGCGGACGGCTGAGCATCGGCCGGAGGCCGTCGGCAGGCGCTCTCAGAAGGCGGCGGCCGCACCGACGTACTGCTCGGCGAAGGCCGTCGCCGCCGCGCGTGAGGTGAACAGCCTGCGCAGCCGGGCCAGGCTGGTGCCCGCGAGGAACGGGTCGCCGGAGGCCGTGCCGTGGTAGATGCCGGACAGGAACCGGGAGAACTCCTGGTAGTCCCAGACCCGGCGCAGGCAGGCATGGGAGTAGCCCTCCAGACCGGTGCCGTCGTCCTTCGTGACCCGCGCGGCGAGCGCGTCGCCCAGCAGGAAGGCGTCGTGCAGGGCGAGGTTCATGCCCTTGGCGGCGATCGGCGCGGTCAGGTGCCCGGCGTCACCGGCCAGGAAGAGGCGGCCGCACACCAGCGGCTCGACCACGTAGTCGTGCATGTCCAGCAGACGCCTCTCGATCAGCCGCCCCTCGGTGAGCGGCGGCGCCCCGGCCGCGCCGAGCCGCTCGCGCAGCTCGTCCCAGACCCGGTCGTGCGACCAGTCCTGCGGGTCGTCGCCCGGCGAACACTGCAGGTAGTAGCGGGTGACCTCGGGGCTGCGCGCCATGTGCCCGGCGAAACCGTTCGGATGGACGCCGAACACCACGCAGTCCGAGGACGGCGGCGCCTCGGCGAGCAGCGCCAGCCAGGCGACGCCGTGGTCCTGCCGGGCGACGCGCACCCGCCCCTGCGGTATCGCGTCCCGGGTCACCCCGCGCGCGCCGTCGCAGCCCGCCACGAAATCGCAGCGCAGGACCTGCCGTTCGCCGGTCGCGGGGTCGAGGTAGGTCACGGCGGGCCGGTCCGTCTCCAGGTCGTGCAGCGCGACGTCCCGCACCCCGAACCTGATGTCCCCGCCGCGCACGTCGGCGTACTCCCGGACCAGGTCCGTCACCAGCAACGGCTGCGGGTAGACGTAGTGGTGATGATTCGTCAGTTCGGTGTAGTCGAACCGGAACCGGTCGCCGCCGAAGCGGAACTCGCACTCGCTGTGCATCTGCGCGCGGGCCGCCAGGCCGTCGCCCAGGCCGCGTTGCCGGAGCCCGCGGACCGCCCACTCCTCGATGACCCCGGCTCGCGGCCGGGTCTCGATGAACTGTCTGCTCTCGGTCTCCAGGACCACGCAGTCGACGTCGGCGGCCCGCAGGATGTTCCCGACGGTCAGCCCGGCGGGCCCGGCGCCCACGACGACGACCGTACGGCGTTCCTCGGCGGGGGAGTTGTGGTGGGGGGAGGGGTGAGTCACCCCCGCATTATGACGGTGTCCCGTCAGCCACGGCAGTGCCACCGTGGCTGACGGGACGCGGGTGAGGAGGAGGGGTCAGTGCGCCGGGGCGTCCGTGACCACGACCTCGTCGATGCTGCGCTCGATGTCCTCGGTCGTGGACGAGGTCGCCCTGGCCCAGTAGTAGATGACCACCGAGAAGGCCGCGATGACGACGATGTCCCACCACAGCGGGAGGTTCCCCCGACCGCCGAAGCCGCCCTGCCAGGAGATCAGGCCCATGCCCACCAGGTAGACGGGGAGCCACTGCGCGGCCTTGAAGTCCAGCCGGGGCGCGTCCGGCAGGTTCTTGCTGTGGGCGTACCAGGCGTAGCCGCCGAGCAGCAGGTAGCCGAGGACGATCGCCAGGCCGAGCCGCCACAGGGTGCCCCAGCCGGCCCAGTAGATGATCAGGTTGGCCACCACGAACGCAACCGGCGAGACCAGCTTGCCTGCGGGCAGCCGGTACGGGCGCTCCAGGCCCGGCAGCTTGTCGGCGAAGACGCCGTACGCCAGCGGGGCGCCCGCGTACATCAGCACGCTCGCGGAGGTGATGAAGCCGACCAGCTCGTGCCAGCTCGGGAACGGCAGGAAGCAGATCACGCCGGTCACGAAGGACATGATGAGCCCGAACCACGGCACACCGCGCGAGTCGGTCCGCGCGAAGATCTTCGGCGCGTAGCCGTTCTTCGCCAGGCCGTAGGAGACGCGGGAGGTGGCCGTGGTGTAGATCAGGCCGGTGCCTCCGGGGGAGATGATCGCGTCCACGTAGAGCACCCAGGCCAGCCAGCCGAGGCCCACCATGGTGGCCACGCCGGCCCACGGACCGCTGTCGCCCTTGTACGCGAGGTGGGCCCAGCCGTGCGCGAAGGAGCTGTGCGACAGCGCGCCGATGAACACGACCTGCAGCAGGACGTAGATGACGGCACCGATCGCGACCGAGCCGAGCGTGGCGCGCGGCAGGTCCTTCTTCGGGTTGCGGCTCTCGCCCGCCAGCTGGATCGCCTGCTCGAAGCCGAGCAGCGCGAAGATGATGCCGCTGGTGCTGATCGCGGCGAGCACGCCCTTGGCACCGAAGGGGGCGAAGCCCTCCGAGTGGAAGTTGGCGGGGTGGAAGTTGGTGGCGGCGACGATGAAGATCGCGGCCAGCGGCACGGCGATCTTCCACCAGGTCGCGGCGCTGTTGGTGTGCGCCAGCGCCCGGACGCCGAAGAAGTTGACCCCGACGAAGACCGCCATGAGGAGGATCGCGACCAGCAGACCGCTGGCGGTCAGGGTCTTGTCGGCGTGCTGGAAGCCCTGGGCCCACTTCCAGTGACCGGCGTAGCCGATCATGGCCTCGACCTCGATCGGCGCCACGGTCGCCGCCTGGAGCCAGGAGAACCAGCCGAAGGACATGCCGGCCAGGCCGCCGAACGCGTAGTGCGGGTAGCGGGCGGTGCCGCCCGCCACCGGGAACATGCCGCCGAGCTCGGCGTGCACCAGTGCCAGGAGCACGATCGCGACCGCGCCGATCACCCACGAGATGATCGCCGAGGGACCGGCCTGCATCACCGCGTCATGCGCGCCGTACAGCCATCCGGAGCCGATGATCGAGCCCACAGAGGCCCACATCAGGCCGATCAGCCCGACGTCCCGCCTCAGACCGCCCGAAGGTGTGATGTCCTCCGTCGCGGCATTCTCGACACTCACCATGTCAAGTGGCCTCTCAGTTTCTGAACGCAGATTTAACGAGCAAGAGGGCACAAGTTAAGGGCGCACGCGGCAGGCCGAGAAGAGTGTTGCCCAAGATTTGACCCTCGATCTTTCCTGTCTTGGCCAAAGCTTTTGCACAGGTCAGTGAGGGTCACAGAATGTCCGTATTCAGTTGTGTTAAGTGAGAAGAGGGTAAGACAGGCAAGCTCAGATTTTCCTCAAATCCCGTTCTGTTCCGGCTCAGTCCCGGTCCAGCAGAGGAATTTCTATGGCCGGGCAGCGGTCCATGACCATGTCCAGACCCGCGGCCCGCACCCGCTCGTACGCCGCCTCGTCGACCACCCCGAGCTGGAACCAGACCGCCCTCGCACCCTTCGCCACCGCCTCGTCCGCGACGGCACCGGCGAGCTCGCTGTTGACGAAGACGTCGACGACGTCGACCTCGAAGGGGATCTCCGAGAGGGACGCGTAGCCCTGCTCGCCGTGCACCGGCTCCGCCTTGGGATGGACCGGCACGATCCGCTTGCCGAACCGCTGCAGCACCTGCGCCACCCCGTACGCCGCCCGTCCCCGGTTGGATGACAGGCCGACCACCGCCCAGGTGTCACCCGTCCCGGTCAGAATCCTGCGGATCGTCGCTTCGTCGCCGTACACCGTCGGCCTCCTCGCCTTGGGGAACATCCGCCGTGGGCAACAGCGGGCGCCGGACCCGGATTCCCCGGCCGGGGACCGGGTCCGCGCAGTACCGGCGGGACAGCCCGGGCGGCAGGGGGTGTCGCATGTCCCGCATGTCCCGCCACGGTGACCTGAATCGTCGCAAGGTGCCTGCGCGCGGCCCGCCGCCCGCCTACGCTCAGCCCGTGCTGCGCATCCTCGACGCCAAGTCCGGTGAGACCGTCCCCGCCGTCTCCGCCCGCCGTGCCCTGACCCGGGTGGAGGTCCACACGTCCGGGTACGACCTGACGGCGCTGCGGGTCCTGCTCACCACCGACCTCCTGCTGCGCGCACTGGAACTCGGCGGCACCCCGGTCCTGCCCCTGCTCACCGCCGACCACCACCAGGCCGAGCTGCACGCCGCCGCCACCACCCTCGGCATCCGCCCCTTCGAGGACGGCCGCGACCTCGCCGCGGGACTGGGCGAGGCACAGGTCGTCCGTGTGACGGCCGCGGCCGGCACCGTGCCCGGGACCGGCACCGTGCCCGGGACCGGCACCGTGCCCGGGACCGGCACCGTGCCCGGGACCGGCGTGACCGTCGCCGTCGCCCCCGCCGACGGCCCCGACGCCGGTGTCCTCGGCACGCTGGACGATCCCGCCGCACTGCGGCTCGCCCTCCTCGACGCCCCCCGCGGCACGGCCGTCCACCTCGGCGCCGGCGCCCTCGACGCGGCCGGTCGCCGGCTCGGCAGGCTGCGGCAGTCGGTGGCGCAATGGGCCCGCAGTCCCTCACGGCCGGTGCCCGAGAAGGTGCGGGGACGGCTGCGGGACGCCTGGGAGGACGACCTCGACGTCCCCGGGGTGCTCGGCGTGCTGCGCTGGATGGAGAACCAGCCCGAGATCCCGGACGGCGCCCGCTTCGAGACCTGCGCCTACGCCGACCGGCTGCTCGCCCTCGACCTCACCCGCGACCTCGGGCGGACCGCGTGATCACCCGGGCGGGCGCGGGCCCGCTGCGCCGCCTGGTCGTGCTGCGGCACGCCAAGTCCGCCTGGCCCGAGGGCGTCCCGGACCACCTGCGCCCGCTCGCGGCCCGCGGCCGCCGCGACGCCCCCGCCGCCGGCCGTGCCCTCGCCGAGTCCGACTGCCTGCCCGACCTCGCGGTGTGCTCCACCGCGGTACGCGCCCGGCAGACCTGGGAACTGGCCTCCGCCCAGTGGGGCACACCGCCCCCGGTCCGCCACGACCCGCGCCTGTACGCGGCCGACGTACCCGACCTGCTGGCGGTCGTCCACGAGGTGCCCGCCGAGGTGGAGACGCTGCTGCTGGTCGGCCACAACCCCGGCCTGGAGGAACTCGTCCTCGACCTCGCGGGCGACGGCCTCGACGACACCCTGGAGCAGGTGCGCAAGAAGTTCCCGACGTCCGCCGTCGCCGTCCTCGCCTGGCACGGCACGACGTGGGCGGCTCTCGTCCCCGGGACGGCCCTGCTGACGGAGGTGACCGTGGCCCGGGGCCGCAAGGAGGGGTGAAGGGGGAGCGGCGGGGGTCCGCATAGGGTGGGCGGATGCAGGACGAGTACCGCACAGTGGCCCGCGCGGGCACGCACGAGACCGAGGTCAACCGCTCCCGCTTCCTGTGCGCCCTCGCCCCGGCGGCCACCGAGCAGGAGGCCCAGGACTTCGTCGCGGCGGTCCGCAGGGAGCACGCCGACGCCACCCACAACTGCTGGGCCTACGTCATCGGCGCCGACGCATCCACCCAGCGGGCGAGCGACGACGGCGAACCGGGCGGCACCGCGGGCGTCCCCATGCTCCAGATGCTGCTGCGCCGGGACATGCGGTACGTCGTCGCGGTCGTCACCCGCTACTACGGCGGCGTCAAGCTCGGCGCCGGCGGCCTCATCCGCGCCTACGGCGGCGCGGTCGGCGAGGCCCTCGACGCCGTCGGCACCCGCACCCGGCGCCGCTTCCGGCTGGCCACGGTGACCGTCGACCACCAGCGGGCCGGCAAGGTCCAGAACGACCTGCGCGCCACCGGCCGCGAGGTCCGCGACGTCCGCTACGGCGAGGCCGTCGCCATCGAGATCGGCCTTCCGGACGCCGACGTGGACACCTTCCGCGCCTGGCTCGCCGACGCGACGGCGGGCACCGCCACCCTCGAACTGGGCGGGGAGGCCTACGGGGACGCGTGACGGAGCGGGGACACCCGGCCCTCGACCGTGCGCGGCCGTGCGCACCGGCCCGGCTCGGCTGGAAGCCGGCAAGTGCCGTGTTCGTCTTACCGGACAGTGTTGAAAGCTTTCAGTCGGGCAGATCGGATGAACCGGCGTTCACATTGCGTGATTACCAAGTCGCCTGCGCATGCCGATCGAACGGCGTTCCCGGGCCCTGCCACCGTGTGGCCGCCCGGCCGCCTCGCCCGCTTCTCCCGGCCATCGCTGCGTGGGGGGTTGTCCTGACATTCCTCCGGATCTAGGGTCCCTCCGAGAGCAAGCGCTTTCCCGGCGTCTTGGTCCCCGGCACTCCCATGGAGGACCGCATGCCCCCGCGCCCGACCCGCCGCCGTGTCGCCGTGATCGGCACCGGCTCCATCGTCAGCGGCAGCCATCTGCCCGCCCTCACCGCCCACGCCGACCGCGCCGCACTGGCCGCCGCGGTCGACGTCGACCAGGCCCGCCTCGACGCCTTCCGGGAACTCGCCGGCGGCGACGTCGCCGGCTACACCTCCGTCGAGGACATGCTCGACGCCGTACGCCCCGACCTCGTCCTCGTCGGCACACCCCCCGCCCTGCACCGCGACCAGACGGTGGCCGCACTGAAGGCGGGCGCCTGGGTGCTCTGCGAGAAGCCGCTGTGCCTGTCCCTCGCCGAGTACGACGAGATCGCCGCCACCGAGGCCGCCTCCGGCGGCTACGCCTCCGTCGTCTTCCAGCACCGCTACGGCTCCGGCGCCGTCCACGCCCGGCAGCTGATCACCGGCGGCGGGCTGGGCGCCCCGCTGGTCGCGCACTGCCAGACCACCTGGCACCGGGACGCCGCCTACTACGCCGTGCCCTGGCGCGGCACCTGGGCGAGCGAGGGCGGCGGCCCGACCATGGGCCATGGCATCCACCAGTACGACCTGCTGCTGCACCTGCTCGGCCCGTGGACGGAGATCCGCGCCATGGCGGCCCGCCTGGTCCACGACACCGAGAGCGAGGACGTGTCCACCGCCCTCGTCCGCTTCGCGAACGGCGCGCTCGCGACCGTCGTCAACAGCGTGCTGTCCCCTCAGGAGGTGAGCCGCGTCCGCGTCGACTGTGCGGACGCCACCGTCGAACTCACCCACCTGTACGGGCACCGCAACGAGGACTGGGTCTACACCCCGGCCCCGCACGTCCCCGCCGCGCGCGCGGCCGCCTGGCGCACCCCGGAGACGGACGTGCCCAGCTCGCACACCGCGCAGCTCGGTGCCCTCCTCGACGCCCTCGACGCGGGCGTACGGCCGCCGGGCAGCGGCCCCGACGCCCGCGCCACCCTCGAGTTCGCCGCCGCGCTCTACAAGTCGGCGTTCACGGGGCGCCCCGTGCACGCGGGCGAGATCGGCCCCGGCGACCCCTACTACGCAGCCATGCACGGCGACCACCCGCACTGGGCCCCCACCGAGGAGCGCGCATGAGCATCCGCGTCAGCCACGTCCACGGCGAGCACATCGCGGTCCAGGCGCCGGACGGCACCGAGATCCTGCGGTACGTCTACCGCCCCGACCCGGAGGCCTACGAGGCGCGCAAGCCGTACGCCCACCCGGTGCGCACCCTCGCGGGCCGCACCGTCACCGGCTACCGGCCGAGCGACCACCGCTGGCACAAGGGCCTGCAGATGACGGCCAGCCACCTGTCCGGGCAGAACTTCTGGGGCGGCAACACCTACGTCCACGGGCAGGGTTACCAGATGCTGCCGGACCGGGTCGGCTCGATGCGGCACGACGGGTTCACCGGGTTCGCCGTCGCGGACGACCGGCTCTCCTTCACCGAGGAACTGACCTGGGTGGAGAACGGCGGCGCCGAGTGGGCCCGGGAGGTGCGCGGGCTCACCGTCCACTCCGTCGACGAGGAGGCCGGCGCCTGGGCGCTCGACTGGGCCATCCGCCTCACCAACGTCCGCGACGCGCCGCTGACCTTCGGTTCCCCCACCACCGAAGGCCGCGAGATGGCCGGATACACCGGGCTCCAGTGGCGCGGCCCCCGCGACTTCACCGGCGGCACCGCGTTCGGCCCGGACGCCGTCACCGGCGCCGAGAAGCTGATGGGCACCCAGGGCCCCTGGCTCGCCTACACCACCGAGCACGACGAGGTGGACGGCCACTCCACGATCGTCTTCGCCCACGCGCCCGAGAACCTCGACGCACGGACGGCGATCCACGAGTCGCACTGGTTCGTGCGCGCGGAACCGATCCCCACGGCCGCGTTCTCCTGGGCGTTCTTCGAGGAGTTCGACCTGCCGCCCGGGGAGTTCTTTGCCTACCGGTACCGGATCGTCCTCGCCGACGGCGCCTGGGACGCCGACCGCGTCGCCGCCCACCTGGCGGGCCTGCCGTGGTGAGCGCACCGGAGCCGGCGCTCCCGCACCCGCTGCCCGGCGCCGTCGGCCTGTCCCACCTCAGCGCCTACGAATGGCAGGCCGCCGACGGGGTCCGCGGCGGCAGCCCGCACCTCCACCTGGTGTGCACGGAGGCGTACGTGGTCACCGGCGGGCGGGGCGCCGTACAGACGCTCAGCCCGGACGGCTACCGGGACATCCCGCTGGAGCCCGGGTCCGTCGCCTGGTTCACCCCGGGCACCGTGCACCGCATGGTGCAGGGCGGCGGTCTGCGCATCACCGTGCTGATGCAGAACGGCGGACTGCCGGAGGCCGGGGACGCCGTCTTCACCTTCCCGCCCGAGGTGCTCGCCGATCCCGAACGGTACGCCGCCGCGGCGACGCTGCCACCGGGCACCGGAGCGGAGACGGCGCGGGCCGCCCGCCGGCGCCGGGACCTCGCCGTCGAGGGCTACCTCGTCCTGCGGGAGGCGCTGGTCGCCGGGGACGGCGGCCCGTACGCGGAGTTCCAGCGGGCCGCCGCCCGGCTGGTGCGTGCGAAGGTGCCGCGCTGGCGCGAGCTGTGGCGGGCCGGTGCGCTCGCCGCCGCCGAGCGCACGGACGCCCAGCTGGACGCCCTGGAGGCCGGCGAAACCTCGTACCTCGACGCGGCGACCGCACACGAGGCCGCGCCCACCCGGCTCGGGGGATTCGGGATGTGCGGCCGCCGTGACGCGTACGACCTGCCGGGGACGACCCTCCCGTACGGCGGCGAGTAACCGGGGCCCGGGGGGATCGCGGCGGCCGGGGTGTCCGGCCGCCGCGGGCGCTGGCGACCGCCGATGCCGTGCGGGCCCGGGGAACGTGAGGTCCGTGGTGGATCAGGGGGTGATATGCGTTAGCGTGGCAGGCGTTGCCGGGGGTCCCCGTGCTGGTTCATACGGGTCATACAGGTTCAATAGGGGTCAGGGTGCAGGTCGGGGTGGTTTCATGAGAATCCTGCATACTTCCGACTGGCATCTGGGCCGGGCGTTCCACCGTGTCAGCATGCTGGGCGCCCAGTCCGAGTTCATCGGCCACCTCGTGGCGGCCGTCCGGGAGCACGAAGTCGACGCCGTGGTGGTGGCGGGGGACGTCTACGACCGCGCGGTGCCGCCGCTCGCCGCGGTCGAGCTGTTCGACGACGCCCTGCACCGGCTCGCCGACCTGGGCGTGCCCACGGTGATGATCTCCGGCAACCACGACTCCGCCCGCCGCCTCGGCGTCGGCGCCGGTCTCATCGACCGCGCCGGCATCCACCTGCGCACCGAACCGTCGGCCTGCGGCACCCCGGTCGTGCTCGCCGACGCCTACGGGGACGTCGCGTTCTACGGCCTGCCCTATCTCGAACCCGCCCTGGTGAAGGACGAGTTCGCGGTCGAGCGGGCCGGCCACGAGACGGTGCTGGCCGCCGCCATGGACCGGGTCCGCGCCGATCTCGCGGCCCGCACGGCCGGCACCCGCTCGGTCGTCCTCGCGCATGCCTTCGTCACCGGCGGCGAGCCCAGCGACAGCGAACGGGACATCACGGTCGGCGGCGTCGCCGCCGTCCCGGCCGGCGTCTTCGACGGCGTCGACTACGTGGCCCTCGGCCACCTGCACGGCTGCCAGACCCTCACCGATCGCGTCCGCTACTCGGGCTCCCCGCTGGCGTACTCCTTCTCCGAGGCGGGCCACCGCAAGAGCATGTGGCTCGTCGATCTCGCCGCCGACGGCACGGTCACCGCCGAACGCCTCGACTGCCCGGTCCCGCGCCCGCTGGCCCGCCTCCGCGGCACCCTGGACGACCTCCTCGCCGACCCCGCCCTCACCCCCCACGAGGACGCCTGGGTCGAGGCCACCCTCACCGACCCGGTCCGCCCCGCCGACCCCATGGCCCGCCTCACCGATCGGTTCCCGCACACCCTCAGCCTGGTCTTCGACCCCGACCGAGCCCCGGACGACCCCGACGTCTCCTACGCCCGTCGGCTGGCCGGCCGCACGGACCGGCAGATCGCCGAGGACTTCGTCGCCCACGTGCGCGGAGCGGGCCCCGACGAACACGAACTGGCCGTCCTGAGCGAGGCGTTCGACGCGGTGCGCGCGGACGGCACGGTGCGCGAGGTGGCCCGGTGACAGCGCACCCGAGCCCCTGCGAGGAGGCGGCCGCATGAGGCTCCACCGGCTCGACATCACCGCCTTCGGACCGTTCGGCGGGTCCCAGAGCGTCGACTTCGACGCGCTCTCCACCGCCGGGCTCTTCCTCCTGCACGGCCCGACCGGCGCCGGGAAGACCTCCGTCCTGGACGCCGTCTGCTACGCCCTCTACGGCACTGTCCCCGGCGCCCGCCAGAGCGGCCAGGGCCTCACCCTGCGCAGCGACCACGCCGACCCCGCCACCCGCACCGAGGTCCGTCTCGAACTCACCGTCGCCGGACGCCGGTTGGAGATCACCCGGCAGCCGCCCTGGGAGCGCCCCAAGAAACGCGGCGCGGGCACCACCCTGGACAAGGCCCAGACCTGGCTGCGCGAGTACGACACGACCACCCGCGCCTGGAAGGACCTCAGCCGCTCCCACCAGGAGGTCGGCGAGGAGATCACCCAGCTGCTCGGCATGAGCCGCGAGCAGTTCTGCCAGGTCGTCCTGTTGCCCCAGGGCGACTTCGCCCGCTTCCTGCGCGCCGACGCGGGCGCCCGCGGCCAGCTGCTCGGCCGGCTCTTCGACACCCAGCGTTTCGCCGACGTCGAGAAGCGCCTCGCCGAACGCCGGAAGACGACCGAGGCCAGGGTCCGGGACGGCGACTCCGCGCTGCTGGCCGACGCGCACCGCATGCAGCAGGAGGCCGGCGACGCGATGGAGCTGCCGGAGCTGGCCCCGGGCGAGCCCGGCCTTGCCGCGGCCGTCCTGGCCGCCGCGGCCGTGGCCCGCAGCACCGCGCGGGAGCGCCTCGCCGTCGCCCACTGCCGGCTCACCGCCGCCGAGTCCGCCCAGTTCGCCGCCGACCGCGCCCTTGCCGAGGCCCGCGAACTGGCCCGACTGCAGACCCGGTTCGCAGAGGCCCGGCAGCGGGCCGTACGGCTGGAGGAGCGGGCGGGAGACCACCGGGCGGCGCAGGCGCGGATGGAGCGGGCCCGGAAGGCGGAAGCGGTGGCGCCGGCGCTGGAGCTGCGGGAGGCCGCCGAGGAGGAGCACCGAAGAGCTTCCGGCGCCGAGGCGCGCGCACGGGCGCTGCTGCCGGAGAGCTTCGCCGAAGCCGGTGCGGCGGGGCTCTCCGGCGCCGCCCGCCGGGCCGCGGAGGAGCTGGGCGGGCTGGAGTCCGCGCGCCGGGCCGAGCGACGGCTCGCCGAGGCCGCCGACGAACGGGACCGGCTCGACCGGCAGGAGCGGGACGACGAGGACACGCTGCGCGAGGCCGCGGGCTGGCTCGCCGGCTGGGACGCCCGGCGCGCGGAACTCCAGGCCCGGGTCGACGCCGCCCAGGAGGCCGCGACCCGCGCCGAGCAGCTCGCCGTACAGCGCGACCCCGCCCGGCGGCGGCTGGTGGCGGCGCGGCTCCGGGACGAGCTGGGCCGGGACACCGACGAGGCCCAGCGCACCGCCCTCGCCTCCGCGCAGCGTGCCGTCGACGCGCGGACGCACTGGCTCGACCTCAAGGAACAGCGGCTGAACGGCATCGCCGCCGAGCTCGCCGCCGAGCTGACCGAGGGAGAGCCGTGCGCGGTCTGCGGAGCAACCGAACACCCGGCTCCGGCGGAGAAGTTCGCGGGTCACGTCGACCGCGAGGCCGAGGAACGCGCGCTCGCCGCCGTGCAGCGCGCCGACGAAGAGCGCGCCCGGGACGAACGGCGGCTCGCCACCGCACGCGAGGCGCTCGCCGCCGCCACCGCCGAGGCGGGCGACATCCCGACCGAGCGGCTTGCCTCCCAGGCCGAGGAGTTGGAACAGGAGTACACGCAGGCCCGGCGGGCCGGGTCCGTCCTGCACGCGGCGCACGAGGAGCTGCGGCTGGCCGAGCAGGAACGCGAGCGCCGACTGGCCGACCGGCAGCAGGCCGAGCTCCGGGCCGCCGCACGGCTTACCCGCCGCGAGGGACTCGACGCGGAACTCGCGGCCCTCGAAGAGGAGTTGACCCAGGCCCGGGGGAGTGCCGGCAGCGTGTCCGCGCGGGCCGCGCAGCTGGAGCGGCAGGTGGCACTGCTCACCGACGCCGCCGACATCGCGCGCGCCGCGGAGGACACCGCCCGGCACCTGAAGGACACCGACGCCCGGCTCGCCGACGCCGCCTACCGGGCCGGCTTCGACACCCCGCAGGCAGCGGCCGCCGCCCTCCTCGACGACACCGCCCACCGCGAACTCCAACGGCGCCTGGACCAGTGGCAGTCCGAGGAGGCCGCGGTGCGTGCGGTCCTCGCGGAGGCCGACACCGCGGCCGCCGCCCAGCGGCCGCCCGCCGACCTCGGCACGGCGGAGCGCACCGCCGCCCTGGCCGCCCAGCGCCTGCGCGACGCCGCCTCCGCCCGCGACCGGGCCGCCCGCAGCTGCGCCGAACTCGACACGCTCTCGGCCCGCGCCACCGCGGGCGTACGGCAACTGGCGCCGCTGCGCGAGGAGTACGACCGGGTCGCCCGCCTGGCCGGCCTCACCGCGGGCACCTCCGCCGACAACGAGCGAAAGATGCGCCTGGAGTCGTACGTCCTCGCCGCCCGCCTGGAACAGGTCGCCGCCGCCGCGACCGTACGCCTGCGGCGCATGTCGTCCGGGCGCTACACCCTGGTCCACTCCGACGACCGCACCGGACGCGGACGCAGCGGCCTCGGACTGCACGTCGTCGACGCCTGGACCGGGCGCGAACGGGACACCGCCACCCTCTCCGGCGGCGAGACCTTCTTCGCGTCCCTCGCGCTCGCCCTCGGCCTCGCCGACGTCGTCACCGACGAAGCGGGCGGCGTCCGCCTCGACACCCTCTTCATCGACGAGGGCTTCGGCAGCCTGGACGACCAGACCCTGGACGAGGTCCTCGACGTCCTCGACTCCCTCCGGGAACGCGACCGCAGCGTCGGCATCGTCAGCCACGTCGCCGACCTGCGCCGCCGCATCCACGCCCAGCTGGAGGTCTCGAAGGGGAGAACGGGCTCGACCCTGCGGCAGCGCGGGGTCTGAGGAGTGCCCCGCTGGGCGCGGTTCCTTCACCGTGGGCGGGCGGGGGCGGGGCGCGCAGTTCCCGCGCCGCTTGCGGGGGCAGTTTTCCAGCCGACTTCACGCAAGGCGCCGACCGCCAGGGGAAGCGCCCCCGAAGAGGCGGGGGGAACGGGCGACCAGCCACGACGGAACCGCGGTCGACCGACGGCCTGTCCCGGCACTCCCGCGGAACCCTCAGGTGCCGACGGCCCGGCGCGGCAGCGGCGACGAGTAGACGACGCTCGTCGTCACCGAGCCCAGTGCGCCGATGCGGCCGGAGACCTCCTCCAGGTGCCGCATCGAACGGGCGGTGACCTTGATGACGAAGCAGTCGTCGCCCGTGACGTGGTGCGCCTCCAGGATCTCGGGGGTGGCGGCGACCAGGTCGTGGAAGGGCTTGTAGTTGCCGTTCGGGTAGCGCAGCCGGACGAAGGCGAGGATCGGCAGGCCGAGCCGCTCCGGGTCGACCACCGCCGCGTACCCCTGGATCACGCCGGCCTCCTCGAGCCGGCGCACCCGCTCGGTCACCGCGCTCGGGGACATCGCGACGGCCCGCGCCAGCTCGGCGAAGCTGGCCCGGCCCTCACGCTGCAGGACGTCGAGGATGCGCCGGTCGGTGGCGTCCGGGGAAAACTCGGTCATGGGGGATGGATAACAGGGAATCCCCGGCCGGACAAGGGCGGAGCCGGGGATCGCACCTTCAGGGCGCCCCGGCACCCTCGTAGATTTGCGGCCACGGAGAGATCCGCCGCACTGACGGCGGCCGGCGAAAGGCCCCACATGACCGGCACCACCCTCAACCCCGTCCTGCGCGTCGCCCCCGCCGCGCCCGCCGAGGCCGCCGCCCACTTCCGGGCGAGCCTCGCCTGGCACGCCGACGTCTCCGACGTGGCCGCCGCCCTCGCCGCCGGCGGCGACCCCGGCTTCGTCGTCCTGGACTCCCGCTCCACCGAGTCCTGGGACCAGGGCCACATCCCGGGCGCCGTCCACCTGCCCACCGCGCTCATCCCCGACCAGGCGCCCCAACTCCTCGACAGGACCGTGCCCGTGGTGACGTACTGCTGGGGTCCCGGCTGCAACGGCGCCACTCGCGCCGCCCTCGCCCTGGCCGAACTCGGCTACCAGGTCAAGGAGATGCTCGGCGGGTTCGAGTACTGGGTGCGTGAAGGGTTCGAGTTCGAGACCTGGCAGGGCCGTGAGCGCCGCGCCCCCGACCCGCTGACCGCACCCGTCGCGGGCGACTGCGGTTGCTGATTCCCGGCGGCGAACCTGTGCCGTCGCTGTCCGTGTAGGTTCACCCCATGACTCGATATGGGGATCCAGGCGCGGTGGAGTGGGTGGAGTCGGGCGGCGGCCCACTGGTGGCGGTTCCGGAGACGGTCCTGCCGTTCTGGGCCGGCGCCGACAGCGAGGAGCTGGCCACCGACTACGACCGGGCCTGCGAGGTCGACGGCTACGTCGGACTGCTCCCGGTCGGGGACAGCACCGCCCTGGTCCTCGGCGACGAACCCGCCTCGACGTCCTTCCTGCCCGACCACGGCACCTTCGTACGGTGGTCCGCCGCCGACTCGGAGGAGGAACTTCTGGCCCAGGTGCCCGCCGCCCTCGACGGTGCCGCGTGGGAGAACGAGATCCGCTGGCAGGTCCCAGGCCCCGTCGTGCTGTTCGACTCCGCCTGGCCCGGTGGCGAGGCCGAGGGCGGTGACCATCTGCGGGTCCCGCTGGAACCCGGCACCTACGCGGTGCGCGCCGCCTACACCAGACCCGGCCCGGAAACCTGGCTGGGCCTGGTGCAGTTGCGCCGGCTCTCGTCCTGAGCGCCCGTCACTTGATGCCGTCGACGGCGATGTTGAGGTGCCGCGGCCCGCGCAGCACCGCGTTCGGGCGGTAGGGCGGCGGGTCCTCCACCAGGCGCGGGTTGGCGAGCCGGCGGGCCAGCTGCGACAGCGCGATCTGTGCCTCCAGGCGGGCCAGCGGGGCGCCGAAGCAGCTGTGGATGCCGCTGCCGAAGCCGAGGTGCTGGATGTCCTGGCGGTCCGGGTCGAACCGGTCGGGATCGGTGAACCGATGCGGGTCCCGGTTGCCGGCGGCAAGGACCAGCCAGATCCGCGACCCCTTGGGGATGGTCACCCCGTGCACCTCGAGGTCGGCGATGCAGGTGCGCTGCGGCAGCAACTGCACCGGCGGCTCGTAGCGCAGCAGCTCCTCCACGATCCGCACCGACAGCCCCGGATCGTTCCGCAGCCGCTCCAGGTACTGCGGGTACCGCAGCAGCGTCAGCATGCCGTTGGTGATGAGGTTGACCGTCGTCTCGTGGCCGGCGATCAGCAGCAGCACCGACGTGCTGAGCACCTCCATGGTCGTCATGGCGCCGTCCGGGCCGTGACTGTGCACCAGGTCGGACAACATGTCGTCGCGCGGCTCCTTGGTGCGCTGCTCCGCCAGTCCGTTCAGGTACATGCCGAGCTGCAGCCGGGCCTCCTGCGCGGTCTTCGCGGATTCGTCGGCCGTGCGGCTGTCCGGGTCCAGACCGGCCACGATCGGGTCGACCCAGGCCCGGAACCGCGGCTCGTCCTCGCGCGGCACGCCGAGCAGCCGGCAGATCACGGTGACCGGGAACGGGTAGGCGACCTGGTCGACCAGGTCGAACTCCCGGGCGTCTCCGAGACCGTCGATCAGCTCGGTGACGATCTCCTCCAGCTGGCCCCGCATGTTGTCGATCCGGTGCGGCTGGTGGGGCGGCCCGAAGGAGCTGTTGGCGATCCGGCGCAGCCGGTCGTGCTCGGGCGGGTCGAGGCGGATGAAGCTCGGCGGCAGCCCCGTGGCCTCCGGGCCGGACAGCTCGTCGTCCCTGCCCACGATCACGTTGGACTCGTCGGAGCTGATCCGCGGATCGTGGAGCAGGGCTTCGATGTCGTGGTAGGTGCTGATCACGTAGGGGCCGTCCTCCTCCTCGTGCAGCACCGGGGTCTTGCGGAGCTCCTCGTACAGCGGATACGGGTCGGCGCGGTTCGCGAAGTCGGTGATCTGGCGCAACATCGAGGTCTGCGTCATGACAGTTCCTTGGAGCGTCGGGGCCGGGTCGCGGTCAGTGGCGGGCGGGGTGGAAGATCAGCTGCGTGTCGGTCGGCGAGTAGCCGCTGAGGGTCACCATGGGGGCGTGCGTCGGCAGGGCCGGGTCCGGGAAGTCGGCGTCCACCGGCACCCGTCCCTCGGGACGGCGGTCCACGGTCGGGAACTCCACCGGGAACGGCCCGGCCTTCTCGATCTGCCGCTGATAGAACTCCAGCCACCGCGCGTTGTCGAAGCTCACCGCGGCGATCGTCCGGCCCTGGTAGCCGTACACCCCGACGAACCGCCGCTCGGCCAGCGAACCCTGGGTGATCATGATCTGCTCACCCATCGGCGGCACCCCGACCGACTTGATGTTCACCCCGAACTGCGACGACCAGAACGCCGGCACCCACAGGTGCGGCCGCCGCTCGGCGCTCGGGCTGATCATGTTGTGCGCGGCGGTCTCGGCCTGGGAGACCGCGTTGCCCCAGTGCTCCAGGGACAGGAACTGGTAGCCGAAGAGCGCGTGCGGGGACCGGGCGACGTCGCCGGCGACGAAGACGTCGTCGGTGACGATGCCCCGGAAGTCGAAGGCACGGCAGCCCGCGTCGCAGGCGATGCCCCGCGGCCCCGCGCCGAGCCCGGATCCGGCCAGCCAGTCGGTGTTGCGGATGGCGCCGAGCGACACGATCACCACGTCCGCCTCGACGATGGACTCGTCGGACAGGTGGACCGCCCGCACCCGCCCGGCCGAGTCGCCCTCCAGCGCGGTGACCTGGACGCCGGTCCGCAGGTCCACGCCGTTCTCGCGGTGCAGCTCGGCCGCCACCGCGCCGATCACCCCGCCGAGGGCGCCCACCAGGGGCGCGCCCGCCCGTTCCGCGACGGTGACCGCGATGCCCTGCTCGCGGCAGGCCGAGGCGATCTCCGACCCGGTGAACCCGGCGCCGATCACGAACACCCGGCGCGGCCCGGCCTTCAGCCGCCGCAGCAGCGTCGCGGCGTCGTCCCGGGTGCGCAGCGTGAACACGCCCTCCAGACGGGCCTCGTCCTCCTTGGGCCAGGGCCGGGCCCGCACGCCGGTCGCGATCAGCAGCCGGTCGTACTCGACCTCGTCGCCGTCGGCCAGCCGGACCCGCTTGGCCTCGACGTCCAGGCCCGTCGCCGCCACGCCCAGCCGCCACTTCGCGTCGATCTCCCTGCGGTGCGGCAGCGCCGTGTGGTTCGGGACCGCCCTGCCGAGCAGCACCGCCTTGGACAGCGGCGGCCGGTCATAGGGCTCGTACGGCTCGTCACCGATCAGGGTGAGTTCCCCGGCGAACCCCTCGGCCCGCAGCGTCTCGGCGCCCCGCAGCCCGGCCAGCGAGGCACCCACGATCACGATCCGGCCCTCGCGGCGCAGCCAGTCGAGATAGTCAGTGGGCGGCATCGGAGGCCCCTCCCGCGAATCCGTCCAGGCCGTCGGCGGTGATCGCCTGCACCGGGCAGGCGGCCACGGCACGCGCCACCCGCTCGCGGTGCTCCTGCTCGGCCTGCGGGTTGTAGACGAGGGATTCCTCGCCGTGCATGGTGAAGACGTCCGGGGCGAGGAACGCGCACTGCGCGTATCCCTGACATCTGTTGAGGTCGACGACAAGACGCATCATGGCTCCGCCCTTCCGGTGGCCAGCTCCGGGTGCGTACCGCGGTCCGTCGTCCCAGTGCCGGACGGCGGAGGACTCCCCGCACGCCAGCATGGGAGCCCGGTCCCGCCGTCGCCCGCCGGAGCCCGCCGATCGGGTGAGCGGCGCGTCAGACCGCCGGGGCCGCCGCGGAGCGGCGGAAGCTCGCCACGACGATGTACACGCTGAGCAGCAGCGACCACGCCGGGAACACCAGCTCGGCCCACGGCACCGCGGACGACACGAACAGCAGGACGACGGTCGTGAGGAAGCCGACCAGCGTGAGCCAGCGCGGCAGGATGCGCAGGCGGTGCCCGATCACCGAGGTGGAGCACGTGAAGACGGCGGCCATCCGCATCGCGTACCCGGTCAACAGCGTGTACGCGAGGTGCTGGCCGAAGTCCCAGGTGGGCCGGGACGGCGAGGTGCCCGCGGGATGAGCGGTGTCGAGGACGGCCGAGGCCACCGCGGCGGCGGCGAAGATCATGGCCGTGAAGACCAGGCCGCTGCCGAGGAACACGGTGGCGATGAAGCGGTCCTCGGCGTCGCCGACGTGCGAGCGGACGGCGCCGACGAACCACAGGAAGAAGATGCCGGCGAACGGCACCAGCAGGAGGGCCGTGCGGACGGCCTCGCGCCGGCCGGGATCCGGGTGCTGGACGGTGACCGCGTCGGCGCCCTGCGGGATGGCCAGCCGGATCAGCACCATGGCGGCGGCGAGCAGCAGGGCGAAGACGACCCCCGCCATGCCCGCGGCGCGCGGCGCCCGCAACGGCTCCCTCGGGTGCGTGGCGGTCTGCATCCGCGGCTCGCTTCCTGTCTCCGGTGGCCCCCGGGACCAGCAAGCCCGCCGGCTCCGGCCGCCGCCACCGGAACACACCCGAACGGCAGACCGCGCCGACCCGGTCGCGGCCGCCGTCGGACGCCCACCGGCAGTGGGCGCCCGCTCGGTGCCGGCTCGCTGTCGTCGCTAGTGCCGCAACAGGCAACGTTCGCCCCGTCACGACGCCCGGCACGCACTCTCGCCGCACCAGCCGAAAGCCCAAGTACATCCAGTACGAGGACTTCCGGCCGGCACGCCGAGAGCACGCACCGGACGCCGCTCCTTGACGGGCAAACGTTGCCTGCCGCGGCACTAGTCGCCGGCGCTCGTCGCCGTCGCTCGGTCAGGCGCGGGCGGCCCGTACCGTCACAGCTGCGACAGCTCGTCCACCAGGTCGTCCAGGCCCAGCGAGCCCTGCGAGAGGGCCGCCATGTGCCAGGACTTGAGGTCGAAGCCGGCGCCCCGCCGCGCCCGGGCCTGCTCCCGGCCCAGCAGCCAGGCCCGCTCGCCCAGCTTGTAGCCGATGGCCTGCCCCGGCATGGACAGGTAGCGGGTCAGCTCGCTCTCCACGAAGTCCGCGGGCCGGCTGCTGTGCGCTCCGAAGAACTCCTGCGCCAGCGCGGGGGTCCAGCGCTCCCCGGGGTGGAACGGGGAGTCGTCCGGGATCGTCAGCTCCAGGTGCATGCCGATGTCGACGATGACCCGCGCGGCCCGCATCATCTGCGCGTCCAGGTAGCCGAGGCGGCGCTCCGGGTCGGTCAGGAAGCCCAGTTCGTCCATCAGCCGCTCCGCGTACAGCGCCCAGCCCTCGGCGTTGGCGCTGACCATGCCCACGCTCGCCTGGTAGCGGGAGAGGTTCCCGGCGACGTGCTTCCACTGCGCCAGCTGGAGGTGGTGGCCGGGCACACCCTCGTGGTACCAGGTCGACACGAGGTCGTAGACCGGGAACCGGGTCTGGCCCATGGTCGGCAGCCAGGTGATGCCCGGGCGCGAGAAGTCGTCCGACGGCGGGGTGTAGTACGGGGCCGCCGCGCTGCCGGGCGGAGCGATCCGGGACTCCACCCGGCGCACCCGCTCGGCCAGGTCGAAGTGGGTGCCGTCCAGCTTCTCGATGGCCTCGTCCATCACCGACTGCAGCCAGCCGCGCACCTCGTCGACACCCTCGACGTGGGTGCCCTGCTCGTCCAGGTGTGCCAGCGCCACCCACGGCGTGGCCGCGCCGGGCAGGACCTTCTCGGCCTCGGCCTTCATCTCGCCGAGCAGCCGGTGGTACTCGGACCAGCCGTACGCGTACGCCTCGTCCAGATCGAGGTCGGTGCCGTTGAAGTAGCGCACCCAGCGGGCGTACCGCTCCCGGCCCACCACGTCCGGCGCGCCCTCGACCGCGGGTTCGTACACGTCCCGCATCCAGTCGCGCAGCGCCACCACGGCCTCGGTGGCGGAGCGGGCCGCCGTGTCCAGCTCGGTTCGCAGCGCCTCGGGGCCGGACGCCGCGAACTGCTCGAACCAGCTCCTGCCGTCGCCCGTGTCGGCCCACTCGCCGAGCTGCCCGACGAAGGTCGCGGTGGCGCGCGGACCGCCGTACAGCTTCCGCTCCAAGCCGAGTTCGAGGGACTGCCGGTAGCCCTCCAGCGCGGCAGGCACCGCGCGCAGCCGCTCGGCGACCGCCGTCCAGTCCTCCTCGGTGGCGGTGGGCGTCACCGTGAACACCTGGCGCACCGCGTGCGCGGCCGAGCTCAGGTTGCTGACCGAACGCAGGCTCTCGTCGGCCTCGTGCACGGCGAGGGAGGCGCTGAGCCGCTCGCGCAGCAGGCGCGCGCAGCGACGCTCGATGTCACTGTCGGCACCTGGTTGCCGTTCCGCCTCGTCGAGCTTGGCGAGCGTGTCGCGCTGGAGCCGGGCGAGCGCCTCAGCGCCGGCCGGCGAGTTGTCGGGCAGCCGGCCCGAACTCTCCTTGTCGCCGAGGAAGGTACCGGTGATCGGGTCGAGGGCGATGAGTTCGTCGACGAAGGTGTCGGCGACCTGACGGGGCAGCGGGTTACTGGTCTGTGACATGCGGTCCATCCTCGTACGACGGACCGCCGCCCGTCACGGGGATTGAACCGACGACACCGGCGGAAGCAGCGGCCCGCACTCCCACTTCTGGAAGATCAGCCGGGTCTCCACCCGGGCCACTTCCCGGCGGGCCGTGAACTCGTCCAGGACGAGCCGCTGCAGGTCCGTCATGTCCGCCACGGCCACATGCACCAGATAGTCGTCGGGACCGGTGAGATGGAACACCGTCCGCGACTCCGGAAGCGCCCGGATCCGCTCCACGAACGGACCCACCAACTCCCGCCGGTGCGGCCTGACCTGCACCGACAGCAGCGCCTCCAGACCACGCCCGAGCTTGGCCGGATCGAGTTCGAGGCGGTGCCCGAGGATCACCCCCGAGCGGCGCAGCCGGGTCACCCGGTCCAGACAGGTCGACGGCGCCACGCCCACCTGGGCGGCGAGGTCGCGGTAGGTGGTCCGGGCGTCGTTCTGCAACAGCCGCAGCAGATGCAGATCGACCGGATCCAGTACGACGGAATCGGCCACGGGCCGAACGTAGCACGGGGTTCATCGCACCCACCCCGTCGGTTGTTCACCCTTCCGTCATGGACACAGCGAGCACCTACGACACCCCGGCGCCCGTCGGCGGCCCCCTCTCCCGCGCGCCCCGCGCCCTGGCCACCGAGGCCGTGCACGCCGGCCGCGACGACCTCGCCCGCCAGGGCCTGCACGCCCCGCCGATCGACCTGTCCACCACCTACCCGTCGTACGACAGCCGGGCCGAGGCGGCCCGCATCGACGCCTTCGCCGCCGACGGCGCGGACCCGGCGGGACCGCCGGTCTACGGACGCCTCGGCAACCCGACGGTGGCCCGCTTCGAGACCGCCCTGGCCGTCCTGGAGGGCACCGGGGCCGCGGTCGCCTTCGCCAGTGGCATGGCCGCCCTCACCGCCGTCCTCCTCGCCCGCGCCGCCGCCGGCCTGCGTCATGTCGTCGCCGTACGGCCCCTCTACGGCTGCAGCGACCATCTCCTCACCGCCGGACTCCTCGGCACCGAGGTCACCTGGACCGACCCGGCCGGGATCACCGACGCCCTGCGCCCGGACACCGGCCTGGTGCTGGTCGAGTCCCCGGCCAATCCGACCCTCGCCGAACTCGACCTGCGGGCGGTCGCCCACGCCTGCGGTACGGTGCCGCTGCTCGCCGACAACACCTTCGCCACCCCCGTGCTGCAACGCCCCGCCGAACTCGGCGCCCGGCTGGTGCTGCACAGTGCCACCAAGTACCTCGGCGGCCACGGCGACGTGCTCGGCGGCGTGGTCGCCTGTGACGAGGAGTTCGCGGGTCAGCTCCGGAAGATACGGTTCGCCACCGGCGGGGTCCTGCACCCGCTCGCCGGCTACCTCCTGCTGCGCGGGCTGGCCACCCTCCCGGTCCGGGTCCGGGCAGCCTCCGCCACCGCCGCCGAACTGGCCCGCCGCCTCACCGCCGACCCGCGCGTCGCCCGCGTCCACTACCCGCGACTGGGCGGCGCGATGATCGCCTTCGAGGTCCACGACGACCCGCACGAGGTCATCTCCCGGGTACGGCTGATCACCCCCGCCGTCAGCCTCGGCAGCGTCGACACCCTCATCCAGCACCCGGCCTCCATCAGCCACCGCGTCGTCGACGAGGGAGACCGCCGGGACGCCGGCGTGAGCGACCGGCTGCTGCGGCTGTCGGTGGGCCTGGAGGACGTGGACGACCTGTGGGCGGACCTGGACCGGGCGCTGGGGGTGCTTGAGATCCCCGTCAGCCGCAGCGCCCCGCAAGGGGCGCGGGGAACCGTGCGACCAGCCCCCGCGCACCCGCAGCCGCAGGACCACCCCGAGCGCTAGGGCGCTTCGGCGTTCCCCCACTCACCCGCACCGGAAAGCCGCCCCGCGGCGGTCACGGCGCCCGCCGACTCCGCAGCGAGCCGCGCCGTGATGACCAGCGTCCCCTCCTCGATCTGATAATCCAACGGCAGCTCCAGCCCCCGCATCGCCGCCACCATCCCCGTGTTGGACGCCTGCGTCACCGCGTACACGCTCTCGCAGCCCGCCTCGACGGCCATCCTCACCAGCCGCCCGAGCAGTTCGCCGCCGATACCGCGCCGCTGCCAGTCGTCCTCGACGAGGAGCGCCACCTCGGTCTCGTCCCCGTCCCACAGCAGATGCCCGAGGCCGACGATCCGGCCCGACGCGGTCTGCACGGCCAGCGTCCGGCCGAAGCGGGGGCTGAGCAGGTGGTTCAGGTACCGGTCGGCGTCCCCGACCGGCCCGTGGTAGCGGAGCCCGAGCGTCCGCGGCGAGCAGCGCTCGTGCATCGCCTTCGCCGCCTCCAGGTCACCGGTGTCGGCCCGGCGTACCGTGATCTCGCTGCCCGCGGGCAGCGAGATCACGTCCTGGCCGCGCGGGATGCGCGGTCCGAGCCGCGCGTCCAGCTCCACCAGCGCCCGCGCCCGCGCGAACTCGGTCGGCGTGAACGGGAGATACGGCCGTTCCACGGTGATCACTCCCCCCTCCGGCGCACGCAGCCGCATCACGGTGTCCTCCAGCGCCCCCTCGACGGGAACCGCCTCGGGGCTCCGGGCCCCGCCGACCGGGTGGGCGGGGAGCGAGCGGATCGTGCACCTCCCCAACAACTGCCGGAGGGCCAGCGGAAGTTCCGCTGCGTCCAGGGCAGTTCGGGTGGCCAGACCGAGGACCCTGGTCGGCGCGTCCACCAGATCGTGGGCGTCGGCCCGCTCGATCCAGGTGTCCGTGCCCCCGGCCAGCGCGACGGCCCGCGTGATCTCGCCTGCGGTCAGTCCACCCGGCGCCCGCAGCAGGAACTCGTCCACGGTGCCGTCACCCAGCGGATGCGTCTGCAGGCTCAGGATGTCCACCCGGTGCCCGGCGAGCGCGCCGCACAGCGCGGCCAGCGAACCGGGCTCGTCCCGCACCGTCGTCCGCAGCCGCCACAGCGTGCTCGGCCGGTCGCCGGTTCCCGAGGCGCCCGCGCCGGATCCGGCCTGCCGTGCCTCGGGAACGCCGGGCCGGGCGCCGGTATCGGTATCCGTCACCGGCGGTGCGTGACCTGGGCGCCTCGCCCACCAGACGTGGAAGCCGGCCGTCGCCGCCAGCACCAGCGCCGAGATCACCAGCAGGGCCGGGCCGTCGGGCCCGTGCCCGACCAGATTGGCCACCCCGTCGGCCACCGCGACCGCCGTGAACAGGGCGGCGAGTTCGACGACGTCCCGCCGCCAGTGGTGCACGGGGCGTCCGTTCCTCGTGCGTGTCACATCAGACATGTCTCGATTCATGCAGCCACTGTGAAGCAACGGTGTTGCGTGATCACGAACGCTCTGTGACCGATGGGTAAAGGATGCTTACGCGGTCTTTGTGCCGTTTTCAACAGTTGCCGTGATCATGGTCAGGGCGCCCCGCAGCCGACGGGCCTGGACCACCAGCCGGGACGAGCCGCGCCGGGCCGCCGGACTCGGCGAGCGGCGGCAGGGCGGCGGTCAGGCGCCGCTGGTCGTTCACGGCGCTCCAGGACGGGTCCTGCACCCGGCGCACGGCTACCAGCTCACGTCGCTCCGGGAGCGCGGCCGGCCAGTGTGCGTGGTTCTCCTGCCCCAGTGGTGGCAGCACCGGCTCTCCCCGAAGGCGGTCACCGGCCGGCCCAACCGCCGGAACGCCTCGACCACTGACAGTCGGCTGACCGGCGAAAACGCACCCGAAGACGCCTTGCGGGCGGGCCGGTTCGCAGGATGCGGCAGCGCCGCGCACCGGGGGATGACGCCGGCGCGCGGCCCTGTGGAAAGCGTACGGGAGTTACTGGCCGACCGGGCCCGGCTGCAGGGTCCGCGTGGCCGGCACGGTGCCGCCGTACGCGCGCAGACGCACCGTCAGCTCGTCGCCGTCGCCGCCGTCGATGTCGACCTCGCCGAAGGACTGGCAGCCCTCGGCGGGTGACACGTTCGAGGCGGTCGGCGCCTTGACGAACACAGGGTCAGGGCCGCCGACGCGCACACCGCGGGTGACCAACTGACCGCTCCTGCAAGCCCTGTCCCTCCGGAGGAGGCCGCCGTCTCGCGGTCGTTCCGGTCCGGCCGTCGCGACCCCGGCCGCCGCCCGGCGCACGCAACGGCTCTCCGGCCCGCACCGTCGCTCCGCCCCGCGCCACACCGTGCCGTCCGCCGACAGGCGCCGTCCGCCCGCGGCGACCCGGCGTCGGCGACCGGGTGCCGGTCAGCGGCTGCCGTCGAGGATGACGCGGGCGACCAGCGCCGGGTCGTCGTTCATCGGGCAGTGGCCGCAGCCGGGCAGCCGGACCAGCCGGGCCTTGGGGATGATCTGCTTGGCCCGGACCCCCTGGCGGCGCACCAGCAGCATGTCCCGGGTGCCCCAGCCCACGGTGACCGGGATGCCGGGGACGTCGTCGGTGAACTGGACGGCGGCGCCCGCCCGCAGGGTCTCGGCGAATCCGCTGGCCTGCGCGAGGGCCAGCGTCTCGGCGACCACGGCCTCGGGTGAACGGCGCGCCGGGCGGGCGTAGATGGTGCTGGTGAGGGCGGCCCGACCGGCGGCCGACCGGGACAGCCGTTCGACCAGGGGGAGCGGCAGCCGCTCCGCGATCCGCCGCATGGCGATGAGCACACCGAAGGCGTAGCGCCGCTCGGCCTGTGACCAGAACCCGGCGGGGGAGAGCGCGGTGACGGACCGTACGAGCTTCTCGCGGCCCAGCTCCAGCGCCAGCAGCCCGCCGAGCGAGTTGCCCGCCACGTGCGGCCGGTCCAGCTCCAGGGCCTCGAACAGGGCGCCGAGCAGGGCGTTGGTGGTCGGCAGGTCGTAGGCGAGGCCGTCGGGCAGGGCCGGGGAGGCGCCGAAGCCGGGCAGGTCCACGGCGATCACGTCCCGCTCGGTCGCGAGGATGTCCACCACGGGGTCCCAGGCCTGCCGGTGATGCCCTATGCCGTGGATGAGGACCAGTGGTTCGCCGCGGCCCACGCGCGCGTACGAGACGGTCACATCCTGCCGGCCGTGCGCGGCCGGGGCTTTGAACGAGACGGTGGCGGACATGGGGGCTCCTCGTCTGGCGACTTCGGCGGACGCCGTAGACAGCTTGTCAGCAATTGCTACTCGCGGGTAGTCCCCGATGGGGGTGTGTCGTACGCCGACGCGCCCCGTCAACGCACCGCGGACGGTTCCGGACGTGCGTCGGGATGCCGCGCCCGTGTCCCCGGTTCACCGCACCGGCCGCCTCCGTACCGGGATCACCGGTCGCGAGCGGTCTCCGGATCATTCTGGGCCGAGGGTGCGAGACGCGCCGCGATTCAGCCTTGACATGCGAGGACGTGTCGGACACGAGACGGCCGCCGCCCGCGGCGCCGGCCGCCGCTCGCCCTGCTCCGGGCGCCTCCCGCCGAGCGACGGGAGCTTTGCCGCCATGTCACGAAAACGCACCCGCGCGAACGCCTCGTGAACGCTCTGTGGCACCGCTTTCTATGCGTAGGTCAAGGGATCGAGGATTGGTCTTGACCAAGGGTCCGTGCCGCCCTATGGTCGCAGATAAGTAAAACAACCTTTAATAAACAAGGGCGCTAAAACGCCGCCGGACCACGGCGATTGCGGAGGACAGGGTGGGGACCACGCAGCTGGAATCGGTGCCGGAACCGAAGTACTGGCATCTCAAGACCGTGCTCAGTGAGGCACTGGACTCGGAGTTCTCGGTCGGCGAGATCCTGCCCAACGAGCGCGACCTCGCCGCCCGCTTCGGCGTGGCCCGCGCCACCCTCCGCCAGGCCCTCGAACAGCTCGAACTGGAGGGCCGGCTGCAGCGCCGCCGCGGTGTCGGCACGACGGTCGCGCCCCCGCGCGTGGGCGTGGCGGTCGGCACCGACCAGCACGCCTGGCCCGGCGCCGCCGGGGACGCATGGCAGCCCGGCGACTGCACCCTCGCGGTGCCGCCCGCCGCCGTCGCGGCCGCCCTGGAGACCGGCCCCGAGGAGCCCGTGCACATCGTGCGCCGCTCCCGCGTCTCGCACGGCCAGCCCGTCGCCGCCGAGCTGCTCTACATCCCGGCGGACTCGGTCCCGGAGCTGACGGCGATCGACGCGCCGTCCGGAGCGGCCCGCGCGCGTGCGGTCCTGCGTGAGCTGCAGCGCCTGGAGCTCGAGGGCCAGGACCGCGCCGTGGAACTCGGCTCGGCCCGCGCGGACGACGCCAAGGAGCTCGACCGTCTTCCCGGCGCCCCGGTGCTCGTCGTCACCACCCGGTTCCTCGCCGCCGGCCGTACCGCCGCGCTCTCCGTCGCCACCTACCGCGCGGACACCTGCCGGCTGACCTTCGGTGACACCGGCGGCGTGGAGATCCACCACGGCCCCGAGCGGCAGGCCTCCTAGCCAACGCGCCGGACGCCCGGACCGCGCCCCGGACCAGCCTCCGGGGCGCGGTCCGGGGCGCGACGTGTCCCCGGCCCGGCACAGCCGCTCAGCGGCGCGCGGTGACCGTTCCGTCCACCGCGAACAGCTGTTCCTCCACGTGGTCGAGGGCGAGCCGCAGCGCGCCCGTCGCCACCGCCGCCTCACCGAGCAGCGAGAGCGCCACCCGGGGCGGCCGCAGACAGTACCGGGCCAGCTCCCGGCGCAGCGGCTCCAGGACGCCGTCCAGACCGGCCGCCCAGCCGCCGATCACCACCAGCTCCGGGTCCAGCGCCAGCACCAGCGCGGCCACGTCGTGGACCAGCCGCTGGATGAACCGGTCGACGGCCGCCCGCGCCCGCGCGTCCCCCTTGCGGGCCAGCGCGAACACCTCGGCGACCGCCTGCTCGTCCAGCGGGTGCAGTGGCTCGTCCGTGGTGGACAGCAGCGTCTCCGGGGTCACCTCCCGGCCAAGCAGATGCAGCGCGCCGATCTCCCCGGCCGCCCCGCCGTACCCCCGGTGCAGCCGCCCGCCGATCAGCGATCCGGCGCCCGGACTCAGCCCGGCCATCACCATCACCATGTCGTCGGAATCGGTGGCGGCGCCCTTCCAGTGCTCGGCCACCGCCGCCGCGTTGGCGTCGTTCTCCACCAGGACCGGGCACTTGAAGGACCGGCTCAGCCGCTCGCCGAGTCGCAGTCCCGTCCACTCGGGCAGCGCGGTCCCCAGCCGCACCAGGCCGTCCGCCTCGACGATGCCGGGCGTGCCGACCCCGACGGCCCGCAGCGAACTGCGCGCCACCCCGGCCCGGCGCAGCAGCTCGGCGACGGCGGTGCGCAGCCGCTCCAGCCGCTCGTCCGCGCCGGCCGTCTCGCCGACCTCCTTGGCCTGCGCCCCCAGCACCCGCCCGTCCAGGTCGGACAGGAGGGCGGCGACGCGGTGCGGGCCTATCTCCAGGCCGAGCAGGTGTCCGGCCTCGGCGCGGAACCGGAACCGCCGCGCCGGCCGCCCCTGTTTCCGGGTGGCGCCCTCGTCGGCCACCGTCTCGACGACCAGTCCGGCCTCGATGAGCCCCTCCACGACCCCCTCGACGGTCGGCCGGGACAGCCCGGTCACCCGGGTGATCTCGGTGAGCGTCGCACAGTCGGTGGCCCGCAACGCATGCAGCACCACTGCGGAATTGATCCTTCGCAGCAGAGACGGATCACCGCCGGTCAACCCCGCCAACGTCCGTCCTCCCTGCTAGCCCTGCACGTTGGCCGGATCGTACTTCGACGCCGACGACCCCGGCGAGTGCCGGACGCCCCCGATCTGCCGCAGATGCGCGATCGGCAGGGCCCGGCGGATTCCGACCCGTACGCCGCCGTCCCCGGTGCGTGCCGTTTTCGAGCCGGGGTCACCGCTCCGCGCAGGCGCGCGGCCCGGCGATCGACCGGGTGTCAGTGGCCCCCGCTTCACTGGATCGCATGGACATCGCGAAGTGCCTCGCCCTGATCGACGAGTTGTGCGCCCGGGAGTTCCCGGCGGAACACGGCCGGACCGATGTCGGCACCGGCGGACCGGGGTACCTGATGGCCGCGTTGGAGACGAGCGGCGACTTCTACGAGGACGACGGAAGCGAGTGGGAGGAGACCGAGGCGCGGTTCGAGGCCGACCGGGACGCGCTGGGGGAACGGCTCGGCGAGCGGTGGGGGCCTGCGCAGGTGGTCGGTCTGGACAGCGTTTTGGAGCGTGCCATGGACGGCGAGGACGTCGGCGAACCGTGGGCGCACCTCTGCGACCACGTGCCGGACGTGCAGCTGTGGCGGACGGACACCGGACGCCGGGTCGGCCTCGGCGTCTCCCAGTGGGACCGCGAGCTGCCCTTTCAGCTGCTGGCCGTCGTCACGGTCCTGGACCCGCCGTGACCGGCTACCCCTCCGCGGCGGCCCGCAGCCGCCCGAACTCCTCCGCCATCGTCGCCGCAGTCCAGTGCGCGTTCAGGCCGCTGGGGTTCGGCAGGACCCACACCCGGGTGTCCCCGATCGTCCGTTCCTGAGGCCCCACCTGGGCCCCGCGGTCGGCGAAGGCGGCCCGGTAGGCCGTGACGCCCACGACTGCCAGCCACCTCGGGCGCACCCGCGTCACCTTCTCCGTCAGCAGGCGCCCGCCCTCGGCGTACTCCGCGGCCCTCAGTTCGTCGGCGCGCGCGGTCGCCCGCGCCACCACGTTCGTGATGCCGAGCCCGTACGACAGCAACTCGCCCTGTTCCGCGGGCTTCAGCAGCCGCGGGGTGAAGCCGGACAGGTGCAGGACCGGCCAGAAGCGGTTGCCGGGACGGGCGAAGTGGTGGCCGGTGGCCGCCGTCATCAGGCCCGGGTTGATGCCGCAGAACAGGACGTGGAGGCCGTCCGCGAGCACGTCAGGGACGAGCCGGTCGCGGGCGGCCTCCAGCTCCGCCTGGGTGAAGCGGGTCAGAGGATCGCTCCGGGGGTGTAACCGGCGGCCTCGGGGTGCTGCTTGACGATCTCCTCGATCCGGCCGACGACGACGCCGACCTGGGCGGCGGCCGCGCCCGTGAAGGAGAGCTTGTCGGCCATCAGCGCCGCCAGCTGCTCGCGGTCCAGCGGCAGCCGCTCGTCGGCGGCGAGCTTGTCGAGCAGGTCGTTGCGCTCGGCGCCCTGCTCGCGCATCGCGAGCGCGGTGGCGACGGCGTTCTCCTTGATCGCCTCGTGCGCGACCTCCCGGCCGACCCCGGCGCGCACCGCGCCCATCAGCACCTTGGTGGTGGCGAGGAACGGCAGGTAGCGGTCCAGCTCCCGGGCGATGACGGCCGGGAAGGCGCCGAACTCGTCGAGGACCGTCAGGAACGTCTCCAGCAGTCCGTCGAGCGCGAAGAAGGCGTCCGGCAGGGCCACCCGGCGCACCACCGAGCAGGACACGTCGCCCTCGTTCCACTGGTCACCGGCCAGTTCGCCGGTCATCGAGGCGTAGCCGCGCAGGATCACCATGAGGCCGTTGACGCGCTCGCAGGACCGCGTGTTCATCTTGTGCGGCATCGCCGAGGACCCGACCTGGCCCGGCTTGAAGCCCTCGGTGACCAGCTCGTGCCCGGCCATCAGCCGGATCGTCTTGGCCAGGGAGGACGGCGCCGCGGCCAGCTGCACGAGCGCGGTCACCACCTCGTAGTCCAGCGAGCGCGGGTACACCTGGCCGACCGAGGTGAACGCCTGCGAGAAGCCGAGGTGCCGCGCGATCCGGTCCTCCAGCTCGGCCAGCTTCGCCGCGTCCCCGCCCAGCAGGTCCAGCATGTCCTGCGCGGTGCCGACCGGGCCCTTGATGCCGCGCAGCGGGTAGCGGCCGAGGAGTTCCTCGACGCGGCCGTAGGCCACAAGGAGCTCGTCGGCGGCGGTCGCGAAGCGCTTGCCGAGGGTGGTGGCCTGGGCGGCCACGTTGTGCGAGCGCCCGGCCATGACCAGCTCGGCGTACTCGCCGGCCAGCCTGCCCAGACGGGCCAGGACGGCCGTCGTACGGTCGCGCATCAGTTCCAGCGAGAGCCGGATCTGCAGCTGCTCGACGTTCTCCGTCAGATCCCGGGAGGTCATGCCCTTGTGCACGTGCTCGTGGCCGGCGAGGGCGTTGAACTCCTCGATCCGCGCCTTCACGTCGTGCCGGGTGACCTTCTCGCGCTCCGCGATCGACGCCAGGTCCACGGTGTCGAGCACCCGCTCGTAGTCGGCGATCGCCGCGTCCGGCACCTCGATCCCGAGGTCCTTCTGGGCCCGCAGCACGGCGAGCCAGAGCTGCCGCTCCAGCTTCACCTTCTGCTCGGGGGACCAGAGCGTGGCGAGCTCGGCGGAGGCGTAGCGTCCGGCGAGGACGTTCGGAATGCGGGGCTTGGCGGGCGCGGCTGAAGTCACGTGTACGGATTCTACTGGCGATTCCTGCAGGCCAGCCCCGCGGGCCCGCTCGTGCGAACGTACGAGAGCCGCGTCACCGCTCCTGGACGCCGGCCAGCTCGGCCAGTACGTCCGCGTGGCACGGCTCGGGCGCGCACCAGCAGGCCAGGGTCCTCCCGTGCAGGCCGGCCACCAGCTCCAGCAGCTCGGGCCGTTCCAGCAGGTACGCCCGGTACATCGCCATCACCTCGGCCCGGGTGCCGTCCCGCTTCTTCTTCGGGGTGTCGTAGGCGAAGGGGTTGTACAGGGGGTGGCGGGGGAGATCCCAGCCGCCCATCGTCCAGCGGCGGCCGACGTAGACGACGTGCGCGGGGGCGTGTTCCAGCCGGGGGCCGAACTCGTGGATGCGGCCCCTGACGTTGATCACCCGGGTGGGCACGGCGGTGACCCTACGCCTCGTACGGCAGCAGCTCCGGGCGCTTCGGCGCGCGGCCGTCGCCGGAGGAGCGGCCCGTGAGGCGGCGGCCTATCCACGGCAGCAGGTGCTGCCGGGTGAAGCGGGCGTCCGCGACGCGGCGCGCGACCCAGCCGGGCGGCACCGTGGCCGGGATCGGCGTGCGCCACCCGGTGTCCTCGGGGTCGTAGCCGAGGGTCTGCCAGACCGCCTCGGCGACCCTGCGGTGCCCCTCCGCCGTCAGGTGCAGCCGGTCCACGTCCCACATCCGGGGGTCGGCCAGCGAGGGCGCCCCGTACAGGTCGACGACGAGGGCACCATGCTTACCGGCGAGCTCGTCGACGACGGCGAACAGCTCCTCCATGCGCGGCCGGAACCGCTCCAGGACCGGGCCCTGGCGGCCGGGGCTGCGCATCAGCACCAGCTGCTCGCAGGCCGGCGCCAGCCGCTCGACCGCCTCGGTGAGCAGGTCGCGGACCCGGACCATGTCGCACTTGGGGCGCAGCGTGTCGTTGAGGCCGCCGACCAGCGTGATCACGTCGGGCCGCATCGCGACCGCCACGTCGACCTGCTCCTCGACGATCTGTCCGATCAGCTTGCCGCGCACCGCGAGGTTGGCGTAGCGGAAGCCGGGGGTGCGGGCGGCCATCCGGGCGGCGAGGAGGTCCGCCCAGCCCCGGTAGGAGCCGTCGGGCCGCAGGTCCGACATGCCCTCGGTGAAGGAGTCGCCGATCGCGACCAGGCTGGAGTGTGCGGGAGGCACCGGGTTCTTCTGCATGGCGACAGAGATGGTATCCCGAGGCGCATACCCGCCGGTCGGTCACTCCCTCCGGCGCCGGCCCCTCCGCCGGTGCGGCCTACGCATGCTGCCCGAACAGCTCCCGCAGCACGTCCTCCATGGTCACCAGGCCCGCCAGCCGCCCGTCGTCGCCGAGCACGCCCGCCAGGTGGGTGCGGCTGCCGCGCATCGCGGTGAGCACGTCGTCCAGCGGGGTCTCCTCCCGCACCCGCGCGATCGGCCGCATGTCCCGCAGCCGGAACGGCTCGTCCCGGGGCGAGGCGTCCAGCGCGTCCTTGACGTGCAGGTAGCCGACGATCCGCCGCCCCTCGTCCACCACCGGGAAGCGGGAGAAGCCCGACTCGGCCGACAGCCGCTCCAGCTCCTCCGGGGTGACGCCTACGCGCGCGTAGACGACGCGTTCCAGCGGCACCACCACGTCCCGCACCGGCCGGCGGCCCAGTTCCAGGGCGTCGTGCAGCCGCTCCTGGGCCCGGTCGTCGATCAGGCCCGCCTCACTGGCGTCCTTGACGATCTCGGCGAGCTCGGCGTCCGTGAAGGTGGCCGAGACCTCGTCCCTGGTCTCCACCCGGAGCAGTGTGAGCAGGCCGTTGGCGAAGGCGTTGACCGTGAAGATCACCGGGCGCAGCGCTCGGGACAGGGCGACCAGGGGAGGGCCGAGGAGCAGCGCGCTGCGCACCGGCTCGGCCAGCGCCACGTTCTTCGGCACCATCTCGCCCAGCAGCATGTGCAGGTAGGTCGCCAGCGACAGCGCGATCACGAAGGACACGACGTGGCCCGCGCTCGCGGGCACGCCGACCGCGTGGAACACCGGCTCCAGGAGATGCGCGATCGCGGGCTCCGCGACCACACCGAGCACCAGCGTGCACAGCGTGATGCCGAGCTGGGCGGCGGCAAGGAGCGCGGACACGTGCTCCAGGCCCCACAGCACGCTCCTGGCCCGCCGGTCGCCCGCCTCCGCGTGCGGTTCGATCTGGGAGCGGCGCACGGAGATCAGCGCGAACTCGGCACCGACGAAGAAGGCGTTCACGACCAGCGTCGCGAAACCGATCAGCAACTGGACGGCGGTCACCGCTGCCCCTCCCGCTCCGTCGTCCCGTCGGCGGGCGGTGCGTGGAGCAGCACGCGGGCCGCCCGCCGCCCCGACGCGTCCACCACGTCGAGACGCCACCCGGCGACCTCGACGGTGTCCCCGGTCTCGGGTATCCGGCCCAGCTGGGCCGCGATCAGCCCGGCCAGCGTCTCGTACGGCCCCTCGGGCGCCCGCAGGCCCACGCGGGCGAGCTGGTCCATGCGGGCCGCGCCGTCCGCCGAGTAGAGCGCGCGGCCCGTCGCGTCGGCGCCGGCCGGGGCGAGGTCGGGCGTCTCGTGCGGGTCGTGCTCGTCGCGGACCTCGCCGACGACCTCCTCGACGATGTCCTCCAGGGTGGCGACCCCGGCCGTGCCGCCGTACTCGTCGATGACGACGGCCATGGTGCGCCGGCCGCCGAGGCGGTCCAGGAGGCGGTCGACGGTGAGGGACTCGGGGACCAGCAGGGGCTCGCGCATCACCTGGGCCACCCGGGTCCGGGCCCGCTCCTCGACGGGCAGGGTCACGATGTCCTTGATGTGGGCGGTGCCGACGACCGAGTCCAGGTTGTCCCGGTAGACCGGGAAGCGGGACAGGCCGGTCGCGCGGGTCGCGTTCGCCACGTCCTCGCAGGTCGCCCTGACGTCCAGGGCGACGACCTGGACGCGCGGGGTCATCACGTTCTCGGCCGTGAGATCGGCCAGGTTGAGGGTGCGCACGAACAGTTCCGCGGTGTCCGGCTCCAGCGCGCCCTGCCTGGCGGAGTGCCGGGCCAGTGCGGCCAGCTCCTGGGGCCCGCGGGCGGAGGCCAGCTCCTCGGTGGGCTCGATGCCCAGCCGCCGTACCAGCCGGTTCGCCGTGTTGTTCAGATGGGTGATGAACGGCCGGAAGGCCGCGCTGAACCAGCGCTGGGCGTTGCCCACCCGCTTGACCACGGTCAGCGGCGAGGAGATAGCCCAGTTCTTGGGCACCAGCTCGCCGACGACCATCAGGAACACCGTGGACAGCGCGGTGCCGATCACCAGCGCCAGCGAACTCGCCGCCGACGCCCCGATGCCCACCGCCTCCAGCGGGCCGGCCAGCAGCTTGGCGATCGAGGGCTCGGCGAGCATGCCGACGACCAGGTTGGTGACCGTGATGCCGAGCTGCGCCCCCGACAGCTGGAACGTCAGGTTCCGTACGGCCTTGAGGGCGCCGGCCGCGCCGCGCTCGCCGCGCTGCGCGGCACGCTCCAGCTCGCCGCGCTCCACGGTGGTCAGCGAGAACTCGGCCGCGACGAAGGCGCCGCAGGCGAGCGACAGCAGGATCGCCACCAGCAGGAGGAGCACTTCGGTCATCGGGTCACCTCCGTCCCATGGTCGGACAGGGCGGTCGGGACCGCGCGGCGTTGCCTACGGACAGGACTGGGAGGCTCGCCCATGGCTGGACGCTCACACACCTTTCATGGAGGTACCGGTCGACTCCCCAATGGTAAAGGATCGGCAAAGCGGGGTCGGACTCGGTGCCCTCCGCCGGGCCCCACCCGCCGCTCTTTTGCTGCGGCAGGTACCCAGCGCTGCGGCAGGTACCCGGCGGCGCGCCGGCATGGTGGCCGGTCTCGTGGCTGGCCGACACGACCGCGTTTCCGCACGGCCCGCCCGGCCGGGCGCACCGCTCCCTGACAGCCTTCGCGCCCGCGAGCGTGCCGCCGCCTGGACCTAGAGGGGCTTCACCCAGCGTCGCCAGTGGTCCTCGCGGAGGTAGCCGCGCGCGGCCCATGTGTGGTGAGCCCGTTCGTTGGCTTCCAGGACCATGGCGTCGACGCGTCGCCCGCCCAGGGCGGCGAAGCGTTGTTCCGCGGCCTGCAGCAGGGCGGTGGCGATGCCTTGCCGACGGAGGCCGGGACGGACGGCCAGTCGGTAGGCGGAGCATCGCCATCCGTCGAAGCCGGCTATGACGGTTCCCACGAGGAGGTCGTCGCGTACGGCCAGGAGCAGGGCCTCCGGGTCTCGTGCGATGAGCCCGGCCACTCCGTCGTGGTCGTCGCTGATGCTCGTTCCTTCTGCGGCGTCACGCCAGAACCGCAGCACGGTGTCGATGTCCCGGAAGGTGGCGTGACGGATGCGGAGATCGCTCATGGGGGTGAGCCAAGCAGAGCGCCCGCCCGTCCGGCGAACGGGTTTGCCGGCGGGGCTTTCGGTCGGCGTACCGGATACGTATGCGGGCCGGCCGTGACCCGCGCCCGGGTACGATGCGCCGGTGGACACGGTGACGGGCGGAGGGCACCCGCCGCGGCGGCGCGGAGGGGCCGCCGCGGGGGCGTCCCCTGCCGCCGGTGGCCGGCACGCCGCGGCCGCCGGGCCCGGTGACCTCCCCGCCTTCCCCGGCGACCTGTCCGCCTTCGCGGTGCAGCTGCGCCGCATGCACGGCGAGATCGGTCGGGTCGTCCAGCAGTACGCGGCCCGGCAGAACCTGCACGCCACCGACGTGCAGGCGCTGGCAGCCATCCTCGACGCTCCCGAGCCGATGACCCCCACCAGGCTGCGTGCCCTGCTCGGCCTCACCTCCGGCGCGGTCACCGCTTGCGTCGACCGGCTGGAGCGCGCCGGGCACGTCCGCAGGGTGCGCGAGGACGCCGACCGCCGCGTGGTCCACCTCCACTACGCCGACGACGCCCGCGCCGCCGCCCGTACCCACTTCCGTCCTCTCGCCGACGCTCTGCGCCGGGTCGGCGCGGACTTCGGCGCGGACGAGCTGACCGTGGCCCTGCGGTTCCTGACCGCGCTGAACGACGCCCTGGCCCAGGTGCCCGGGGATCCTGCCGGCCGCTGAGGCGCTGTCCGCGTCCGGGGGAGGCGGCAGGGTGCATCCGGAGCCCCGGCCCGACAAGAAGCAGCGGTGAAACACCCTCCCTGCTATTACTCAATCATTGAGATTGTTCATGGTTGAGCCTTCTCCCGCTGTCCGTCGTCCCGAGGAGTCCCATGCCGCCGCACCGCCGCATCCGCAAGCTCGCCCCGTTCGCCGTGATCGCCGTATGGCTGGTGGTCGGGGCGCTCCTGGGGCCCTTCGCCGGACGGCTCGGTGAAGTCGCCACCAACGACCAGGCCGCCTTCCTGCCGCGCAGCGCCGAGTCCACCCGCGTCCTGCGCGAGCAGGCCGCCTTCCGGCAGCGCGAGTCCCTGCCGGTGATCGTGGTGTGGACCGCCGACGGCGGGGGCGCCGTCAGCGGGCAGCAGCGGTCGGCCACCGCGGCGATGGCCGCGCTCGCGGGCGCGCCCGGGACGGCCGGATCCCCCTCCCCGGCCCTGCCCTCGCAGGACCGCGCCGCCCTCCAGGCCGTCGTGCCGCTGAGCCCCGATCTGGGCGACCGGCTCGCACCCGCGCTGCACAGGGTGCGGGCGGCGGCCGAGACGGTGCCCGGTACCCGGGTGCAGCTGGGCGGACCGGCGGCCACCCAGGCCGACCTGGCGGACGCCTTCTCCGGCATCGACGGGGTGCTGCTCGCGGTCGCCCTGGCCACCGTCCTGGTCATCCTGCTGCTGGTCTACCGCTCCTTGCTGCTGCCGCTCGTCGTCATCACCGGCGCGGTCTTCGCCCTCGGGCTGGCGTGTGCCGTCGTCTACGCCCTGGCCGACCACGGTCTGGTGCGCGTGGACGGGCAGGTGCAGGGCATCCTGTCCATCCTCGTCATCGGCGCCGCGACGGACTACGCGCTGCTGGTCACGGCCCGCTGCCGGGAGGAGCTCGCCGCCGGGCGGGGCCGTCACGCCGCCGCCCGCGCCGCCCTGCGCCGCTCGGCGCCGGCCGTCCTGGCCAGCGCCGGCACCGTCGCCCTCGGTCTGGGCGCCCTGCTGCTGAGCGACCTCACCAACAACCGCGCCCTCGGGCCGGTCGGCGCCGTCGGGATCGTCTGCGCGGCCCTGAGCGCGCTGACCTTCCTGCCGGCCGTCCTGGCCGTCCTCGGCCGCCTCGCCTACTGGCCGGCCAGGTCCGCGAGCGGGGCCGGCGCCACCGGACTGTGGCAGCGCATCGCGCGCCTGGTCGACCGGGCGCCGCGGCGGGTGTGGGCGCTCGCCCTGACCGGACTGCTCGTCTGCTCGGCGGGCGCGCTCACCCTGGACTCGCGGGGCGTGCCGCTGGACGAGACGTTCGTACGGCACGTACCGTCCGTCGCCGCCCAGCAGACCCTGGCCCGGCACTTCCCGGCCGGCGCGGGCACCCCGGTGGTGGTCCTCGCCGACGCCGCCTCCGCCGACCGCGTGGAGCGGACCCTGCGTGAGACCGACGGCATCGCGGCGGTGACCGCGGCGGGCGCCCAGGGCCGTCCGGCGGCCGGTTCGCGCGTGGCGGGCGGACGGGTCGGATTCGAGGCGACCGCGAACGCGGCTCCTGACACGCAGGCCGCCCGCGACACCGTGGCCCGGCTGCGCACGGCGCTGCACGCGCTGCCCGGCGCGCAGGCCCTGGTCGGCGGCTACACCGCGCAGCAGTACGACACCCTGCGCGCGGCCGAACGCGACCGTACCGTCATCGTCCCGGTGGTGCTCGCCGTCATCCTGACCATCCTCGTGCTGCTGCTCCGCTCCCTCGCCGTGCCCGTCCTGCTGGTGCTGACCGTCGCCCTCAACTTCACCGCGACCCTCGGCGTGGCAGCGCTGGTCTTCCGTGACCTGTTCGGCTTCCGCGGCACCGATCCGTCGGTGCCGCTCTACGGGTTCGTCTTCCTGGTCGCCCTCGGCGTCGACTACAACATCTTCCTGATGTCCCGGGTCCGCGAGGAGACCCTGCGGCGCGGCACCGCCGAAGGCGTTCGGCGCGGGCTCGTCACCACCGGCGGGGTCATCACCTCCGCCGGTGCGGTGCTCGCCGCCACCTTCGCGGCGCTCGGCGTGATTCCGCTCGCCTTCCTGGTCCAGATCGCCTTCATCGTCACCTTCGGCGTGCTGCTGGACACCCTGGTGGTGCGCTCCCTGCTGGTCCCGGCGCTCGTGCGGGACGCCGGGGACCGCGTGTGGTGGCCCACCCGGCCGGGGGAGCCGGACGGCCGCTCAGCCGCACCGGAGCGGCGACCCCGAGCCTTCCTCCGGGGGGAGAACGGCGCCTGACGGGCGCGGTCCGGGCGGCCAGGGCGGCTCGGCGGCTCGGCGGGCCGCCCGAGAGAACTCGATGCAGACTCGATGCGAGTTGCTGGCGCCGGGATGCCGGACGGACCGTGGCGGTGAGGCAGGGAACCATCCCGCGCAAGGAGCAACCGGATGACCGCAATGGCTGTGACCGAAGCCCCGCCCAGGCCCACGGCGGACCCGGACGACGATCTGGCCCTGCGCTTCGCGGCCGGGGACGAGAGCGGTCTGGAGGCGGTCTACCGTCGCTGGGCACCCCTCGTCCTGTCCCTGGCCCGGCAGTCGCTGTGCGACGGTGCGGAGGCCGAGGACGTCACCCAGACGGTGTTCCTCGCCGCCTGGCGCGGCCGCCACGGATACCGTCCGGGCCGTGGGCCGTTGCCCGCCTGGCTCGTGGGCATCGCCCGGCGCAAGATCGCCGATGCGCTGTCCGCCCGCACCCGGCGCACGGACGTCGCCGCGGCGGCGGCGCGCGAGTCGGCCCGCTCGCCGGATCCGTCGTACACCCAGGACACGGTCCTCGACCGCGTGGACGTCACCCGGGAGCTGCGCCGGCTTCCCGAGGCCCAGCGGCGGGTGCTGTGCCTGGCGTTCTACGGTGACCTGACGCAGACGCAGATCGCCCACGTCACCGGCTGGCCGCTGGGTACGGTCAAGAGTCACGCCCGGCGCGGTCTGCAGCGCCTGGGCCGGAACCTGGACGCCGAGGCCGTGGAGCGCGCACGCTGACCGGACGGCTCGCGCACCGGCGAGCGGGCGGAGCCCGCTCCGGTGCGCCGGACCGGAACCAGGCCGGGGAGAGAAACACATGACCAGCGTGAACGTCACTGGGCAGCCTCCGTCCGAGCCGCCCGCCGTACCGGGCGGCGCCGGTCTGACCACCGGTGTGCTGGCCCGCCGCCTCGGCGTGTCGCCCATGACCCTGCGCTCGTGGGACCGCCGCTACGGCATCGGACCGACCGCGCGCACCGAGGGCGGGCACCGTCGCTGGACGGCGGCGGACGTGGCCACGATCGAGGAGATGTGCCGGCTGACGGCGACCGGTGTCCCGCCGGCCGACGCGGCCCGCGCCGCCCGTACGGTCGCCGCCGGCCCGCCCTCCGCGGCCGAGGCCGCCGCCGTTCCGACCGCCCCACAGGGGCGGTCGCGGGCGGCCGGCGCGCTGCCTCTCGGTGACGTCCGTCAGGAATGCCGCGGGCTGGCCCGCGCCGCCGTACGGCTGGACGCCCCTGCGCTAGAGAAGCAGCTCACCGCCGCCGTCGAGCGCTACGGCGTCGTGGTCGCGTGGCAGGAAGTGATGGTCCCCACCCTGCACGCCGTAGGACGCCGCTGGGCGTCCTCCGAGGACCAGTACGTGGAAGTGGAGCACCTGCTGGCCTGGCACGTCTCCACCGTGCTGCGCCGCAGCGCGGCGCCGGCCGTCCCCGTGGTCCCGCCCGCGGCCGGCTGCGTCCTGCTGGCCTGCGCGCCCGGGGAGCAGCACACCCTGCCCCTGGAGGCGCTGCACGCGGCGCTCGGTCGCGAGGGTCTGCCGGTACGCATGCTGGGAGCCGCGGTGCCCGTCGAGGCATTGGACGCGGCGGTGCGCCGGCTCGGTCCGGTCGCGGTCGTGCTGTGGGCCCAGGAGAGCGCACGGGCGGCTCCGGCCCTGGCCCGGCACATCGCCGGGCAGCGCTGGGGCATGAAGGGGACGCGGCGCGGTCCGGCGGTGCTGCTGGGCGGCCCCGGCTGGAGCCGGTCCCAGCCGGCCGGCGTGCTCAGGCCGGCCGGACTGGCGCAGGCGGTCGAGGCGCTGCGCGCCCTGTGCACCGCCGGGTGAGCCAACGGACGCGTTCCCGTCAGCCCACCGCGGTGCGCCGGGCCGCGATCCCGAGCCGTCGGGGGCCCATCCCGTCACGGCGGGCGCCTCGCTCGTGCGCAGCCCCTCTCCTGCCGCGGCACCTCGTCGAGGCCGCCGAGCCGGTACCGGCCGCGCACCGCGCGTGGCATGCGGGCATCGCCGGACGGCAGCCGCCGGTGCCGGTACGGGAAGTCCCCGTGTCCGGCCGGCGGTGCGCGGGCATGCGCTGGGTGTTGGGTGTGGCCTGCGCGCTCGACGAGGGGTGGCGGATGTCCTGCGGCCGGCCCTCAGGCGCGCCCCCGGGCCCGCTTGAAGCGGTCCAGGCCCTCCGCCAGGGACACCACCGGCTCGGGATAACCGGTGCTCGCGCGCTCCTGCGCCGGAAGCTTCCACGGCTCGTGCACGGAGGCCGCCTTCACCTCCGCCAGCTCCGGCACCCAGCGCCGCACGTACGCTCCGTCCGGGTCGTACCGCTTGGCCTGGGTGACGGGGTTGAGCACCCGGTTGGGCCGGGTGTCGGTGCCGGTGCCGGCCATCCACTGCCAGTTCAGCTGGTTGTTCGCCATGTCGCCGTCGACCAGCAGGTCCAGGAAGTGCCGGGCGCCCACCCGCCAGTCGACGTACAGCGTCTTGGCCAGGAAACTCGCCGCCAGCAGCCGCCCCCGGTTGTGCATCCAGCCCTCGTGGCGCAGCTGGCGCATCGCCGCGTCGACGATCGGGTAGCCGGTGCGTCCCTCCCGCCACGCCTGCGCGTCCGCCTCCGCGTCCCTCCCGCCGCGCCACCGGTCGCGGTGGGTGCGGTAGTCGCGTGCGGCGGCGTCGGGGCGTGCGGCGAGCACCTGTCGGTTGAAGTCGCGCCAGGCGACCTGCCGTACGAACGCCTCCGCGCCCGCGCCGCCGGCCCTGCGGGCCCGGTGCACCACCTCGACCGGTGACAGGGTGCCGAAGTGCAGGTGGGGGGAGAGCCGGGAGGTGGCGTCGCCCGCCAGGTCGTCGTGGCGTTCCTCGTACTGGGCCACGCCGGAGCGCAGCCACGCGGTGAGCCTGCGCCGTCCCTCGGTCTCACCGCCCGCGCAGAGCCCGGGCGACACCCCGTTCACGTCGCCGCGCTTCGGCAGCGGGGCGGACCCCACCTGCTCCGGCACGGCGACCGCGCCCGGCGCGTCCAGCGCATCCCGCAGCCCCTGCGCGGACCAGCGGCGGTAGTACGGCGTGAAGACCGCGAAATGGTCGGAGGAGGCCGGGGTCACCGCCCCCGGCGCCACGGCCGTACAGACCGTGTCGTGCACGTACAGGCGCCGCCCGTCGGCCTCCAGCGCCCGGCGCAGCCGCCGCTCGCGCGTGTGCGCGAAGGCGCTCACGTCACCCGCCATGTGCACCTCGTCGGCGTCCGCCTCGGCGGCCACCCGGCACACCTCCGTGACGGTGTCGCCCTCACGCAGCACCAGTCGGCCGCCCCGCTCCCGCAGCCGGGCGTCCAGGTCCCGCAGGCAGTCGGAGAGGAACGCGAGCCGGTTCGGCGCTGCGAATCCCGCCGCGTCCACGGCCGGGTCACGTACGAACAGCGGTACCACCCGGCCTCCGCCGTGCAGGGCCGCGCGCAGCGGAGGGTGGTCCGACAGGCGCAGATCACATGTGAACACGACGACCGAGGTCTGCATGGGGACTCGCTTCCACTTCCTGTGAGGACACTCTGGGATGGCTTCGCCCCGTCGGCCGCTGCCGGATGCGGCGAGCCGCCGGAAGTCCCCCGTCCGGGTGCCGACGCATCCGCGGCGGCCGGCGAGGCCATGTCCCGGAAGGCGTCAGGCACCCGGCGAGGAGGCGGCGTCGTCACCCGGAGGACGGGCCGTGCGGAATCCGGTCCGTCCTCCGGGCGAGCCGACCGACGCCTGGACCGGGCACGGGGCCACCCGGCGGAAGATCCTTCGCGCCGAACCGGACTCACGCGTGTCCGCCTCCTCGTGCGAAGCCAGTCGCCGCTCAGCCCGGGAAGCGGCCCGTCGACCGCAGCTGCCAGCGGCGCTCGGCGTAGGCCAGGTCGTCCCGCCACAGCCGCGCGGCGGCGGCGCGCACCAGGGGACGCAGCAGCGGTGCGGCCCGGCGGGCGGCCGCGAAACCCGGGCGGTGCGAGGCGGCGAGCACCGCCTCGACGACGGCGGTGCGCGGCCGGCCCGTCCCGTCCGCGCCGAGCGGCGTGGCATGTGTCTCCACGACGGAGCCCGCCCCCTCGCCCTCGGTGATGCGCATGACGACCGTGCGGGGTTCGGGCGCGGTGAAGACGGCGCGGACCGGCACCACCAGCCGCCCTGCCACCTTGAAGGACACGTCGACGGTCAGCGTGTCCGGGGCGTCGTCCACCGCGCCGGCCGGGCCGCCGGGTGCGTCCACCACGGTCAGGTCGACGAACGAGTAGGGGTGGAACCACGCCCCGTGCCACGGATCGAGCCGGTTGGCCACCACGTCCTCGGGCTCGCAGACCCCCACCGCCGTGTACACGGCCGCCAGGGTGCGCGCGGGTTCGGGCCGCCGCGGGACGACCGGTGCGTCCAGCGGCTGCTCGCCGCCCACCGCGTCCAGCCGGGTCCACACCAGTACCCCGTCGTCGTGCACCGGCAGCGGCGACCAGCCCCCGTACGGGCCGCCGTCCAGGGCCAGTCCGTGCCAGTGGCACACCAGCGTGCCGCAGCGCACCGGACTGTCCCGCAGCGGTGCTCCCAGGTGCGGGCAGATACCCGGCCCGCCGACGGGGCGCCCGTCGGGACCCCGCCACACCACGACCTCCTGCCCCGCCACGGTCCGCGCCAGCTTGCCGTCGCCCCGCAGGGCGCTAGAGGCCCCGACGACGTACCAGTTCCCGGACGGACGGGCCTGCGCCCGTTTCAGCGCCCCGGCGATCAGCCCGGGCCGCGCCTCCTGCCAGGTGGGCCGCTGACGCTCCCAGGAGACGGCGGTCCGGCGCAGCGACAGCGGCAGGCGGCGGCGGTTCACGCGACCTCCTCGGTGGAGCGGACGGCCGCCGTCGGCGAGGACGCGGCTGCGGGCAGGGCGCGGGCGGAAGGGGGCGGGCGGTGTCCGGGGACGGTCCGCGCGCGCAGCCGGGCCGCCGCCACCCGGACCAGCCCGTCGGCCGCGACCGCCGCCCTGCGTCGCCGCGGCACCACCGACCGCCGGTGCAGCACGGCGTATCCGTCGCGGGCGACTGCGTCCAGGATGCCGCCGTAGAGGACGGCCGCGGCGCGGATGCAGGGCCGCGCCACCGGGTCGAGCAGTTCGACACCGGGCATCGCCGCCCGGTACACGCCGCGGGTCAGCGCCTCGAACTCCCTGAGCGCCTCGGTGATCCGGCTGTCCGGGCGGCCCGTCGCGCGGCTCCAGGCCAGCAGCTCCCGATCCACGCCGTTGGCGGCGAGCAGGTCGGCGGGCAGGTAGACGCGCCCGCGGTCCAGGTCCTCGCCGACGTCCCGCAGGAAGTTGCTCAGCTGGAAGGCGACACCGAGCGCCGCGGCGTACGGCGCGGCCTCCTCCCGCGGCACCACCGTGCCCAGTACGGGCAGCATCTCGAGCCCGATCACCGCGGCCGAGCCGTGCATGTACGCGCGCAGGTCGGCGTAGGTGGGGTAGGCCGTCACGACCAGGTCGGAGCGCATCGCGGCCATGAAGTCCCGGAAGTGGGTGTGGTCGATGGCGTAGCGGCGGGCGGTGTCGGCGAGCGCGCGCACCACCGGCTGTCCGCCGCCCTGCCGCAGCCCCTCCTCCAGGTCCTCCTGGAGCCGGGCCAGCGCCCGCACCCGCACGTCGGGTCCGGCGCCGGGGTCGAGGGAGTCGACGATGTCGTCGGCCCAGCGGGCGAAGCCGTACAGGGCGTGCACGGCGGGCCGCCGCTCGACGGGCAGCAGCCGGGTGGCGAGGAAGTAGGTCCTGCCGTGCCGGGCGTTGAGGGCGCGGCAGTGGCGGTAGGCCGCGCGCAGCGCCGCGTCGCTGATCCCCGCCGCGTCCAGCTCTCGGTCGGTCATCGTGTCCTGCCTTCGGTCGCGGGGGCCGGCGGGTCGGCCGGAGGGCTTTCCGGCAGCGGAGGCCGCTGTGCGGCGGCCGAGGGGTCGGCCGGGGAGTCCGGCGAGGAGGCCCGCGGCTCCAGCGGGGCGGAGAAGCGGTCGCGAGGTGCCTCAGGAGCTGGGCGGACGGCCGCGGACCGCTGCCCGGCAGGCCGGAACACGGACGGGCCCGGGGAGCCCGTGGGGGCCGGGGCACCGGTCGGGCCGGTGGCGGCGGTCGCGGCGGGGCGCGCGCGACGGCTTCGACGGCCGGGTACGCCCGTGACACGGGCCGCGGCCAGCTTCCCCGACAGCAGCACGGTGGGCACCCCCACGCCAGGCGTGGTCCCGCAGCCGGCCAGGACCGCGTTCTCGGTGCCGCGCACCAGGTTGCGCGGCCGGAACGGCCCGGTCTGCGCGAAGGTGTGGGCGGCGGAGAAGGGGGTGCCGGCGGCGTGCCCCTGGGCGTGCCAGTCGGCCGGGGTGATCAGGCACTCCTCCTCGATGGCGGCTTCGATGCCGTCCAGTCCGCGCCGCTCCAGCTCCCGCAGCAGCGTGTCCCGGTAGCGCGGGCCGAGGTCGGACCACGCCGCCGCGCCCGGGCCGATGTCGGTGTTGGGGCACGGAGCGAGGATGTAGTGCAGGTGGTGGCCCGGCGGCGCGAGGCCGGGATCGGTGGTGGTGGGGCGGGTGACGAGCAGCGACGGATCGCTCATCAGCCGTCCGGCGCGGGTGAGTTCGTCGAACGTGGTGCGCCACGCCGCGCCGAACGAGATCGTGTGGTGGGCGAGCTGGGGCCAGGTCCGGTCCGTGCCGGCGTGCAGCACGACCGCCGAGGGAGAGTGGCGCAGTCCGAGCGGTCGGCGCGGCCGGCGGCCGAGCAGGCGGTAGGCGACCGGCAGGTCCGGGGTGAGGACGACCGCGTCGCACGGGACGCGGCCGGTGTCGGTGACGACGGCCGTGACACGCTCGCCCGACCGCTCCAGACGGGTCACCCGCTGCCCGAACCGCAGATCGGCGCCTGCCGCGGCGGCCGCCTCCGCCATCGCCCGGGGCAGGGCGTGCATGCCGCCCCGGGGGAAGTACACGCCGGCGACGGTGTCCATGTAGGCGATGACCGCGTAGGCGGCCAGCGCCCGCTCCGGGGGCACACCCGCGTACAGGGCCTGGAAGGAGAACACCCGGCGCAGCCGCTCGTCGCTCAGGAAGCGGCCGATCCGGGCGTCCAGGCGGCCGAAGCCGCCCAGCGCCGCCAGCCGGGCGAGGTCGCCGTTGAGCAGACCGAGCGGTGAGTCGAAGTTGGCGTCGATGAACCGGCCCATCTGGGCCCGGTACAGCCGCTGGAGCCACTCGCGCAGCCGCCGGTAGCCCGCCGCCTCCGCCGCTCCGGCGAAGCGTTCCACCTCCGCGGCCATCGCGTCCGCGCCGGTGTGCACGTCGAGGCTGCTGCCGTCCGCGAAGCGGGCCCGGTAGGCGGGGTGCAGGGGGATCAGCTCGACCCGCTCGTACAGGCTGTCGCCGACGGCGGCGAACGCCTCGTCGGCCAGCTCCGGCATGGTCAGCACGGTGGGGCCGGTGTCGATCCGGTAGCCGGCCAGGTCGAGGCGTCCGGCCCGGCCGCCGGCCAGCCTGTCGCGCTCGACGACGGTGACCCGGCGTCCGGCACCCAGCAGGTGCAACGCCGCCGACAGACCGGCCAGTCCGGCGCCGACGACCACCACGTGGTCCGTGGGACCGGGCAGGGTGCGGGTCACCGGCCACTCCCCGCACCGCCGCGGGCACCGGACGCGTAGGGACCGTGCACGGCCCGCCGGCGTAGGACGGCATCCCCCGGCCGCGCTTCCTCTGGTCCGGCTTCGCCCGGTCCGGCTTCGCCCGGTCCGGCTTCGCCCGGTCCGGCTTCGCCCGGGCCGGCCCTTCCCGGTCCGGCTCTTCCCGGTCCGGCTTCCGCCGACCGCCTCCCGGCCGCCGCCGCCAGCATGGCGCGCAGGGGTCCGGCGCCTTCCGGGTCGAGCAGGGCGCCGTCGAAGTGCCGCAGCCCCTGCGCGGCAAGCCGGTCGATCTTGCTCTCCACGGTGGCGCGCGCCCCCGTCGCGACCAGCACGTCCCGCACCTCGTCCAGACCTCGCCCGGTGAGCGCCGCGGCACCGAGCCAGCGGTCCAGGACGCCCAGTGCGGCGCCGTCGCCGGCCGTCTCGGCACGTGCGCGGGCGACCGCGACCAGATAGGTCGGTTTGCCCTCCCGGATGTCGCCGCCGCAGGCCTTGCCGGTCTCCAGCGGGTCGCCGAAAACGTCGTCCAGGTCGTCGCGCAGCTGGAACGCCATGCCCACACAGCGTCCGGCCTCGCACAGCCGACGTAGCGTCAGATCGTCCGCGCCCGCCGCGGTGGCCCCCAGGGCGAGGGGCCGCTCCACGGAGTACAGGGCGCTCTTCAGGCGGGCGGCGCGCAGCGCGCGGGGCAGGGACCGCGCCGCGGTGATCTGGCCCTGTACGTCCAGGTACTGGCCCGCCACCATCTCCGTGCGCATGTCGCTCCACAGCCGCCGCACCACCACCCCGGTCCAGGGCGCCAGCGGCGACTCCGCCACCAGGTCGTCGGCCCAGGCCAGCGCCAGGTCCCCGGCGAGGACCGCCGCCGACTGCCCGAACCGCCCGGCCCGTTCGGGTCCCACCTCGCCGGCGAACCTGTCGGTCAGGTCCGTGTGCAGCGCGGGCCGGCCACGCCGCAGCGAGGCCCGGTCCATCACGTCGTCGTGGACGAGCGCGCACGTCTGGAGCAGTTCCAGGGCGGCTGCGATGTGCAGGGCCGCCGCCGCGGCCGCCGGGTCCCGGCCCCCGCAGGCCCGCGAGGCCCACCACACGAACTGCGCGCGCGTCCGCTTGCCACCCTGCAGAGTGAAGCGCGCCACTCGTTCGGCCAGTTCCTCGGTGAACAGGGGATCCGCCAGCCGGGCGCGGCGCAGGCGCTCCGCCAGCACATGGTCGAGCATCCGGCCGACAGCGCCGGGCACATCGGCGTCGACCTCACGCACCTCGGCGGACCCGGCGGGCAGCGGTCCGCCCGCCACCGGGCCCGCCTCGGTCCTGCCGGGTCCCTCTCCGCCGTCGGCCACCGGCCCGCGCGCAAGTGCCGCCACGGGCGCGGCCGCCATCGGCCGCGGCGGCGCGCTTGCGGGGTGGTCCTTCGCGTGCGTGGGACGCATACCGGTTCCCTCCGTCGTGTCTGTGTCCGTCGTTCCCGTCACCCGTCTGCTTCGGCGCGGGCGGCGCGGACGGATGCGCGCACGTGTCACGCGATCGCGGCGGCCACCGGGGCCGCCCACTCCACCGTGCCGTCTCCGGCGTTCGGCCGCTCGCCGTCAGGGAGGTGCCTGCATCCGCCGGGGTACACAATCCGGAAGACCAGGCCGGGGCAGCCGAGAGCGGGCGCCGTGTCCGCCGACCGCCCGTCCGGAGCGCGGCCTCGCCGCAGGACCCGCCGTCGCGAGTCGCCCGCGGACCGGACCGGAACGCCGAGGAAGCGAAGCCGAGGAAGCAGAGGAAAGGAGAGGCCGTGCCGGAGACTGACGTGGCCGTCGTCGGTGCGGGCGCCGCCGGGCTGTCGCTGGCCCACCGGCTCGCCGGAAGCGTGCCGGGCCTGCGGACACCGTCCGTGGTGCTGGTCGACGCGCCGCCCGGACCGCTGCGGCCGCCACCACGGACCTGGTGCTACTGGGCGGCGGGACCCGGACGGTTCGACGCGGCGGTGCGAGCCGAGTGGCAGCGGCTGCGGGTGCGCCCGCGCACCGGCGCCCCGGTCGAAGGGGGGATCGCCCCGCTGCGCTACCGCATGATCCGCTCCGGCGACTTCGAGCGCCTGGTCTCCCGGGACCTGGCCCGCAGCCCCAACGTCCGGCGCCTGGAAGCGACTGTCGAGGCGGTGGAGGACGTGCCCGGTGGCACGCACCTCCACCTGCGGGAGGCCGACGGCCGGGCGCGGCTGCTCAGTGCCCGCTGGGTCCTCGACTCCCGCCCACCGGGCAGCCTGCCGGCCGCACGCACCACCTTGCTCCAGCACTTCCACGGCTGGTTCGTGCGCACCGCCCGGCCCGCCTTCGACCCGGCCGTCGTGGAGCTGATGGACTTCCGCACCCCGCAGCCCGACCACGGCCTGTCCTTCGGCTACGTCCTGCCGACCGGGCCGTGCGAGGCGCTGGTGGAGTACACCGAGTTCTCCCGGCACGTCCTCACGCGGGAGCGCTACGAGGCCGCCGTACGGCACTACGCCGACGAGGTGCTGCGGATCGGCGAACGGCAGGTCCTGGCCACCGAGACCGGCGTCATCCCGATGACCGACGCGCCGATCCCCCGGCAGAGCGGAGCCTCGGTCTTCCGCATCGGCGCCGCCGGCGGAGCCACCCGCCCCGCCACCGGGTACACCTTCGCCGGACTGCAGCGCCAGACGACTGCCGTCGCCGAGGCCCTGCGCCGCGGACGCCGCCCGATGCCGCCCGCCGCCCACTCGGCGCGTTCCCGCGCCATGGACGCCGTCCTGCTGCGGGCCCTGGACAGCGGCCGCGCCGACGGCCCGGAACTGTTCGGCCGGCTGTTCGCCCGCGTGCCCATGGCACGGCTGCTGCGCTTCCTCGACGGAGGCACCCGCCTGCACGAGGACCTGCGCATCGGCCTGCACGCGCCCGTCGGCCCGATGCTGCGCTCCGCCCTGGAGCTGCCCCGACTGCCCCGCCGCCCCTTCGACCCACCCGCGCCGCCGCATCCGTCGGCGCATTCCGCCACCGAGCCGCATCCGCCGCCCGCCTGACCCCGGTCGCCGGCGCCGCCCGCCTCGCGCCGGACCCACCCGCCCCGCACCTCCTCCCGACGGAGACCGCATGACGCTGCTGCGCGACGACGACCTCGCCGCCGCCTTCGACCACGCCTCCCGCAGTTACGACACGCTCGTGGCCGTCAACCCCGGCTACCACGCCCACCTGCGCCGCTCGGTGCGGCGGCTCGGCCTGCCCGGACGGGGGCAGGGGCTGCGCCTGCTCGACCTCGGCTGCGGTACCGGCGCCTCCACCGCCGCACTGCGCCGCGTCCTGCCCGCCGCCGACGTCACGGCCGTGGACGCCTCGGCCGGCATCTCCGGCGGGCCGCGGCCAAGCCGTGGGCGGACGGGGTGACCTTCGTGCACGCCCCCGCCGAGCGGCTGTCCGAGGCCGGGGTGCGCGGCCCCTTCGACGCCGTGTTCGCGGCCTACCTCCTGCGCAACGTCACCGATCCCGACGCCGTCCTCGCCGCCGTGCACGGGCTGCTGCGGCCGGGCGGGCGGCTCGCCGTGCACGAGTACGCCCTCCGCGGGCGGCGCGCCGATCGCGCGGTGTGGACACTGGTGTGCCGGGGTGTCGTACAGCCCGTGGCGACCCTGCTGGGGGACGGGCCGCTGTACCGGCATCTGTGGCGCAGCGTGGTCGAGTTCGACACCGCCGGGCGCTTCGCGCGGAGGCTCGGCGCGGCCGGCTTCGACCAGGTGGGAGCCCTGCCCCTGCCGGGCTGGCAGACCGGCATCACCCACACCTTCGTCGCGCGCCGGGCCCCCGGCCCCCGGGAGGACGCATGAGGACCGCACACCAGGGCACCGCACACCAGGGCGCCGCGCGCCGGGGACGCGACCGCCGGGCCCGGATCCTGCCGGCCCGGCCCGGCGCCTCCCGGGTGCAGGGAAGCCCGCCGTCGGTGGCGGTGGTCGGCGCGGGCATCGCCGGCCTGGCCGCCGCCACCGCGCTCGCCGAGCGCGGGGTGGCCGTCACCGTGTACGAGAAGCGGCCGTACCTCGGCGGGCGGGTCGGCGGCTGGCCGACCGAACTGCGCGACGGCACCAGGGTGACCATGAGCCGCGGCTTCCACGCGTTCTTCCGCCAGTACTACAACCTGCGCGGACTGCTGCGCCGGACCGACCCGGGCCTGGAGCGCCTCACCGGCCTTCCGGACTACCCGCTGCTGCACGCCGGCGGCTTGCGCGACAGTTTCCGGCACGTCCCGCGCACCCCGCCGCTCAGCGCGCTCGGCTTCGCGGCACTGAGCCCCTCCTTCCGGCTCGCGGACCTGCGCGCCATGGCTCCGCGTGCGGCCCTGCCCCTGCTCGACGTGCGCGTGCCCGAGGTGTACGACCAGCTGGACGGCACCAGCGCCCACGACTTCCTGGACGTCGTGGGATTCCCCGCAGACGCCCGGCACCTGGCCTTCGAGGTGTTCTCCCGGAGCTTCTTCGCCGATCCGCGTCAGCTGTCGGCGGCCGAGATGGCACTGATGTTCCACATCTACTTCCTCGGCTCTGCCGAGGGCCTGCTGTTCGACGTGCCCCGCGCCCCCTTTCCGGCCGCCCTGTGGGACCCGCTCGCCGGCTACCTGGCCCGGCACCACGCGCAGGTGCGCACCGGCACGGCCGTCGAGCACATCACACCCACCCCGGACGGCCGTCTCGTGGTCGCCTCGGAACGGGACGAGCGGCCCTACGACGGGGTCGTCCTCGCCCTGGACAGTTCGGGGCTCCGCTCGCTGGTCGAGCACAGCGGGCACCTGGGCGACGCGCCCTGGCGCGAGCGGATCGGACAGCTGCGTACCGCCCCGCCCTTCCTGGTGAGCCGGGTGTGGCTGGACCGGCCCGTCGCACCCGACCGGCCCGGCTTCCTCGGCACCAGCGGCTTCGGCACCCTCGACAACATCAGCGTGCTGGAACGCTACGAGGACGAGGCGGCACGCTGGAGCGCGCGCACCGGCGGTTCCGTCGTCGAACTGCACGCCTACGCCGTACCGCCCGGAGTTGCCCGGGACGTCGACCACAAGCGCCTCCTCGGGCAACTGCACCGCGTCTACTCGGAGACCACCAAGGCCACGGTGGTCGACGCCCGTCACGAGTGGCGCGAGGACTGCCCCCTGTTCCCGGTGGGCGGCTACGGCGACCGCCCCACCGTCCGCACCCCGCACCCCCGACTGTTCGTGGCCGGCGACCTGGTCCGCACCGGCCTGCCCGTGGCGCTCATGGAACGGGCGGCCACGAGCGGCTTCCTCGCGGCCAACGCCCTGCTGGAGCAGTGGGGGGTGCGGGGCCAGACGCTGTGGACGGTGCCGGACCGCGGGCGGAGCGCGCTCCTCAGGGCTCTGGCCACACGGGGGCGGACGCTCACCGGCGGCCAGCGGCCGCCCTGAACGGCCCCGCGGGACCGCACCGGAACCCGCCCGGCCCGGCCCACAGCGAATCGGCCCCGGCGGGCGGCAGCGGCTCCACCGCGTGCCGTACCCGGGTTCCCCGGCGCGCCTGCGGCCGCACTGAACGGCCCCGCGGGACCGCACCGGACCCGCCCGGCCCGGCCCACAGCGAATCGGCCCCGGCGGGCGGCAGCGGCTCCACCGCGTGCCGTACCCGGGTTCCCCGGCGCGCCTGCGGCCGCATTGAACGGCCCCGCGGGACCGCACCGGACCCGCCTGGCCCGGCCCACAGCGAATCGGCTCCGGCGGGCGGCAGCGGCTCCACCGCGTGCCGTACCCGGGTTCCCCGGCGCGCCTGCGCCGGGCGCGCCGCCGGCAGCAGGTCGGCCCCGACGCGGAAGAGACGGCGGCGCGTCGCTCACTCGTGCGCGATGGCGGCCAGCACGTTCATGCGCGAGGCGCGCAACGCCGGCAGCAGCGCGGCGACGACCCCGACGACCGCCGAGCCGATCACCACCGCGACGATCGTGCCCCACGGGACGGCCAGCGCCTTCATGCCCTGAAGCGCCAGGACCTGCTGGGTGCACACGCCCCACACGAGCCCGAGCGCGAGGCCCAGCACCGCACCGAACACCGCGATCACCACCGACTCCAGCCGGATCATCCGGCGCAACTGCCGCCGGGCCAGCCCGATCGCGCGCAGCAGCCCGATCTCCCGGGTGCGTTCCACGACCGAGAGGGCGAGGGTGTTGACCACGCCGAGCACCGCGATGACGATCGCCAGCCCGAGCAGCGCGTACACCAGGTAGAGCAGGACCGCGATCTGGTCGTGGACCAGCTTCTTGTAGTCGGCCTGGTCACGCACCTGTACCTGCGGATACGGCGCCAGCGTCTGCTCCAGCCGGGAGCGCAGTTGATCGGCGCCGGTGCCCGGGGCCCGGTTGACGTACAGCGCCGAGTCCTGGCCGCCGGGGACGTACTTCTCCACGGTGGCGATGCCGAAGAACAAGCCGCCCTGCGTGCCGAATCCGCCACCGGTGCCCTGGTCGGTGAGGGCGCCCACCCTCATCTCGGCGGACCTGCCGCCCTGGAACTCGACCGGCAGCACGGTGCCGAGGCGGACCTGGTGGTCCTTCGCGAAGCCGACGTCCATGCCGAGGCTGCCGTCGGCCAGCGCCGCCGCGGTGTCGCCGCCCCGGTAGACGACGTGGGCGACCTCGTCGACCCGCGGGTCGTACCCGGCGGCGGTGGTGGTGACCCGTTTTCCGTCCGGCAGCCGTACCGCCACCGGCGCGAACCGCTGTCGTACGACCAGCCCCACGCCCTCGGTGCCGCGGACCTTGTCGGTGATCTCCTGGGTGAACGGCAGGAAGTTGCCGTTCTGGACGACGAAGTCGGCACCGAGCGTCTTGTCGATCTGCTGGTCGAAGGACTTGGACATGGAGGCGCTGGCCACCGACATCCCGCCGACCAGGGCGAGTCCCACCATGAGCGCGGCGGCGGTGGCGCCGGTACGGCGCGGGTTGCGCAGGGCGTTGCGCTGGCTCATCCGGCCGACCGAACCGAACAGGGCGGGAAAGGCCGCGCCGAGTACCCGGATGACGGGCCGGACGAGCAGCGGGCCCGCGATGACGGTCGCGATCAGGGTCAGGATCACCCCGAGCCCCAGCAGCGAGGCCGCCGAAGCCGTCCTGGCCGCGGTCGCGCACCCCGCCAGGGCGGCGACCCCGAGCGCCCCGACGGCCGAGCCGGTGATCGCCCGCACCCTGAGCGGCTTGCCCACACCGGCGATGTCGGCGTCCACGAGCGCCGCGATCGGCGACACGGCGGCGGCGCGCCGGGCGGGCAGGTACGCGGCGATGAACGTGACGCCGACGCCCACGACGTACGCCGCGACCGGCGTTTCCCAGCCGATGACCATCTCGGCGGCCCTGAGGTGCATGCCGAACGCGCTCATCAGCCCGATCAGCCCGAATGCCAGCCCGATCCCGGCGCCCAGACCCAGCGTGGAGCCGACAAGACCGAGCAGCACCGCCTCGGTGAGCACGGACCGCCGTATCTGCCGCCGGTCGGCGCCCAACGCGCGCAGCAGGCCCAGTTCGCGGGTGCGCTGGGCGACGAGCATGGAGAAGGTGTTGACGATCAGGAAGATGCCGACCAGGGTCGCGATGCCCGCGAACCCCAGCATCACGTACTTGATGACGTCGAGGAAGCCGCCGAGGTCGGCGGCGGAGGACTTCGCCTGCTCGTCCGCGGTCTTCAGGTCGTACCTGCCGGTCCCGATCGCCGCGCCGATACGGCTCTTGACCCGGGCGTCCGTCACCCCCTGTGCCGCGTCCACCGAGATACTGGTGGCCCGGCCGGGGGTGCCCAGCAGTTCCCTGGCGGCGACCGCCGGATCGAGGAAGACCAGGGCGGCGCCCGGGTTGGTGGTGGTGAAGGTGGCGATGCCGACGACCTCGACCTCGAAGGTGCCGGGCTGGGCCTGCACGGTGAGGGTGTCGCCGATGCGCACGTGCTTCCCGGCGGCGGTGTCCGCGTCGAGCAGGGCCTGGCCGGCGCCCCGCGGGGCGTGTCCCGAGGTCAGTTTCAGGGGGCTGCGGTGGGTGAGGTACCAGTCCGTGGCGATGGTCGGGGCGCCGGTGGTCGGGCCGACCGACTTGTTGTGGCTGTCGACCACCACGATGTTCTGTACGGACACGTCCGCATGGGTCGCCGCAACCCCGTCGACCTTGGCGATCTCGCCCGCCAGCGCGGCCGGCACGGTCTGCACGGCGCCGGTCGGCACGGGCGACTTCAGGTCCGCCTTCGGTTCGACCGTCACGTCGGCGGAGGTGGAGGCGAACAGCCGGTCGAAGGTGCGGGTGACGGTGTCGGAGAAGATCAGGCTGCCCGCGACGAACGCCACGGACAGGACGATGGCCAGCGCGGACAGCAGCAGCCGTCCCTTGTGCGCCAGGAAGCTGCGCAGGGTCGCCTTGAGCACCGGCTCAGTCCTCCTCGGGTCCGGCGGACCCGCGTCCCACGTCGAAACGCTTCATGCGTTCCAGTACGGCGTCCGCCGTCGGCCCCTCCATCCGGTCCACGATCCGGCCGTCCGCCAGGAAGAGGACCAGGTCGGAGTGGGCCGCGGCGCCCGGGTCGTGGGTCACCATGACGACCGTCTGGCCGAGCTGGTCGACCGCCTCCCGCAGAAAGCCCAGCACCTCCAGACCCGCCCGCGAGTCCAGGTTCCCGGTCGGCTCGTCGGCGAAGATCAGCTCCGGGCGGGAGGCCAGCGCCCGCGCGCAGGCCACCCGCTGCTGCTGGCCGCCGGAGAGCTGCGCGGGCCGGTGCCCGAGCCGGTCCCGCAGCCCGAGCGTGTCGATGACCTGGTCCAGCCACTTCTCGTCCGGCTTCCTGCCCGCGATGTCCATGGGCAGGGTGATGTTCTCGGCCGCGTTCAGCGTCGGGATCAGGTTGAACGACTGGAACATGAACCCGATCCGGTCCCGGCGCAGCCGCGTCAGCTCGCGCTCCCTGAGCCCCGTTATCTCGGTGCCGCCGAGCCAGATCTGGCCGGCCGACACGGTGTCCAGCCCCGCCAGGCAGTGCATCAAGGTGGACTTGCCGGAACCCGAGGGCCCCATCACCGCGGTGAAGCGTCCGCGCGCGATGTCCACGTCCACCGAGTCCAGTGCGAGCACCGCCGTCTCACCCGCGCCGTACGCCTTGGTCAGCCCGCGCGCACGGGCCGCGACCCCGTCGGCGGCCGGCGCCTCCGCAGCTGCTGTGGACAAGACTGCCTCCCCGTTTCGACGACGGTCGTCCGACTTCTCCGTCCGGCCTCTTTGTCCGGGTCGAGCGTAGTGTGACCCGTCCCACAGCCGGTACCACTTTTCGATTCCGATGCGCGCTGGCATTGCTAGCGCGTCCGCGCTAGCTTCGAGGTATGGCGAAGACCCAGCTGAACGTGCGCGTGGACGAGGGCACCGCCAGGGCGGCCCGCGAACGCGCTCTCGCGCGCGGTGTGAGCGTCAACCGCTACATAGAGGAACTGGTCATGCAGGACACGGGTGAGGCAGGCCGCACCTTCGTCGAGGCCGCCGCCGATTTCATGAAGCAGTACGAGTCCGTCTTCGCCGAGGAGTTCGGCGAGACGCAGGCTACCGACACGTCTGACAAGACCGAAGGCCACCACTGATCCCTTGAGCGACCTGACGATCGACCTCGCCTGGCTCCTCATGCTCGCCGAACAGAAGACCCCCGGTGACCCGCAGGTCACCGACTGGGGCGCGCTGATCGCCGCCGTCGCCAGGCACCGGGCCGAGATATTCGACGTCCCCGTCTACGACACCCCGCAGGCCCGCGCCGCGGCCCTGCTCCAGCTGCTGATCCACGTCCCGGCCCTGGAGCGCTCGAACGCCCTGTTCGCGTCCTCGGTCGCTTACGCCTACCTGGTCGCCAGCGGCCTCAAGGTCGTCACCTCGCCCGAGCAGGTCCGCGACCTGGCCCGGCTGGTGAAGAACGGCGAGGCGAGCGTCGCGGACATCGCCGAGGAACTGCGCCGCTGGAGCCTGTGACCGGCTCGACGGTCCGTGATCAGGCCTCCGAAGGCTTGCGCGCGACGCCCAGCGCGCAGTACGAGGAGGGCAGCCGCGGGCCGTGTTCCGGCAGGAACACCCGGCGGTAGGGGCCGAGTTCGAACCCGGCCGCGCGCAGCTCGGCGACCGGCTCCCGGGACAGATGGCAGCCGCCGACCAGCAGCGGCCACACCGTCCGGTCCAGGGCCCGCTGGGAGAACCGCATCGCCGGGCCACCGCCCGCGCCGTGCTCGAAGAACCGCAGCTCACCGCCCGGCCGCAGCACCCGCCGTACCTCCGCGAGCGCCCGTTGCACATCCCGGACACTGCACAGCACCAGCGAGAGCACCGCCGCGTCGAACGCCTCGCTCTTCACCGGCAGCGCCTCCGCCGCGCCCGGCACCACGTCCACCGGGACATCGGCGCGCACCGCTGCCTCCGCGGCCAACTGCCGCAGGGTGCGCTCCGGTTCGATCGCCACGACCTCCGCGACCGAACCGGGATACCGGGCGAAATTGAGCCCGTTGCCCGCGCCGATCTCGATCACCCGCCCGGACAGCCCAAGGAGCAGCCGCTCCCGGATCGCCGCCATACCGAGTCCGGTCTCGGCGGCCATGCTGCAGCGGGCGTAGAAGCGCGCGAACAGCGGGTGGTGGACGGGATCCCGCGCCGGTGTCCCGGCGCCGGCGGACATCAGCCGCATGACGGACCTCCCGACGGAAGCGGGTCTACGGTGATTGTCCCCCGTTGCGGCCCGTCGCACCCCCGCTGCCGCCGACGGCTCAGCCGATGAAGTCGCGCACCTGCTCGTAGACCCCGTGGTCGTCGTTCATGTCGGTGTGCGAGATGCAGCCGACGTCGACATTGGTCGCCCCGCTCAGCTCCGCCGAGGTGTCCGGGTCGATCGCCGCGTCGCAGTCCGACCAGTACGCCGCGTACGAGACGCCGCCGGGCGTCTCGTCACCGGAGTTCAGGGCGGTCAGGAACGAGCTGCCGGTCGTCATCTCCTTGCAGGAGGTGTACAGCCACCCGCACAGCGAGGCGACGCTGGTCCCGTGGTTCACCCCGGCGACCGACACGAAGTGGTCCACGTACGAGGTCCCGCCGAGGTTCTTGAGGTAGTAGCGGCTGTTGAGCGCACCCATGGAGTGCACCACCAGGTCCACCTTCGAGGCACCGGTCCTGGAGAGGACGGACTGGATGTACGTCGACAGCGTCGAGGCCGTGGTGACGTTCGACTTCGTCCAGTCGTACGAGATCGCGTACAGCTCGGACGACGAGTAGCCGTCCGCCTCGAAGTCCGCGATCCAGTCGTTCCAGCTGCTGGAGTCGCCGCTCAGGCCGTGCACGAACACGATCGGCTCGTGGCTCGCGGCCTGCGCGGTGCCGGCACTCAGGGGGAGGGACAGAAGGAGCGAACCGGCTACCGCCGACAGAGCGGTTGCGATGCGACGCTCGGCGCGTTGCATGATGCCTCCTGAAACGGGTGGGGTTGTTCAGGAGTGTCGGGACGGGTCTAGGCGCGCCGCATCGGCGAAGTCGCCAGTCTTTACGAAGCAACTAACTCGCCAGTAACATCTTTGGTGTGGTGATACCGGTGAACCCCCCACACCTTGACCGCACTTCGCCACCGCAGCCGACCGAGGCGGGGCCGTGCCCGGCTCCGGCGCTCCCCGAGGGCGTCCGCGTCCGAGTGGCACGAGTCGTGTACGAGGACCAGCGCGCCGTGGCCGAACTCGTGCCGCGCCTCACCGGACGGCAGGCCACCGGCGCCGACCCGCTGCCGGTCGAACCGGCCGAAATGGCACCGGAGTTGCTTCACGCCCTGCGCCGGGAGATCCGCGCCCTGCCCGACGAGACCCGGCTGCTGTTGCTGCTCGCCGCAGCCGACCAGTACCCGGTCGCCACCCACGCCTTCCTGCGCGCGGTCACCGCCGGCCGGCTCGACACCCGCCCGCTGGAGACCGCGGAGGCGGCCGGCGTCGCCCACGCCGGTGTCTGCGGGGTGTTCTTCCGCGACCCCTGGACCCGGATCGCCGCCTACGAGACCGGTTCACCGGCCGACCGGCGCGCGGCCCACCTGCTGCTCGCCCGGGTACTCGGCGGCAAGGGCGAGACGGCCCGCCGCTCCTGGCACCGGGGCGCCGCCGCCCTCGGCCCCAGCGCCCGGCTCGCGGCGGAACTGCGCACCGCCGCCGACCGGGCCCGCTCCGAAAGACGCCCCGCCCTGGCCCGCGCCCTCGCCGAACGGGCCGCCGAGCTCTGCCCCGACCCGGCCGAGGAGGCCCGGTTGCTCGCCCTGGCCGCCGCCGACGCCTGGCGCTCCGGAGAACCCGACCGGGCGCGACGGCTGGCCGCCCGCACGGACAACACGGCCCTCAACGGCGTCCTCGCCCTCAGGGCGGGCGACGCCGCCGAGGCCTTCGACGCCCTGCTCAGCGCCGCCGTCAGGCAGGAACGTTCCGCCGACGCTGTGGAACTCCTCGCCCTCGCCACCGAGGCCGCCCTCTACACCGGCGACCTCAGACGCTGCCGCGAGGCCCATGTCCTCGCCCAGTGGCTCGACCTCCCGCCGGCCGGCATCCTCGCCGCCCTCGCCCGCGCCGTCGAAGGCCGCTACGCCGACGCCCGGGTCCTCCTCAAGAGCACCGCGGGTCGCTGCGGGCCCGGCGGCGACCCCGCGCTGCTGATCCACTCCGGCATCGCCGCGCTGCTGCTCGGCGACCACACCCGGGCCGTCGCCGCCACCCTCCGGGCCGCCGCCTCCGCCCGGTCACGCGGCATCCCGGGGACCGTCGCCCAGGCGATGGAGTTCCGTGCCTACGCCGACTTCTGGACCGGCCGCCCCCGGGCCGCCGAGGCCGCCGCCCAGGAGGCCCTGCGCCAGGCGTACGCCACCGGGCAGGACAACGGGGCCTGCCATCTCCAGGCCGCGCTCGCCATGTTCGCCGCCGTCACCGGGGACGAGGAGGCCTGCCGGGAGCGCGCGGCGGCCGCCCGCTCGCACGCCCTGGCGCACGGACTGGGTCTGCCCGCCGCCCTCGCCCAGTGGGCGCTCGCCTTCCTCGACCTGGCGGGCGGCCGTTTCCCGGCGGCCGCCGCCCGGCTGCGCGCCCTCGCCGGGTTCGGCCCCGGACACGGCCACCGGGCCATCCGGCACCTGGCCACCCCGCACTACGTCGAGGCCGCCGTCCGTACCGGGGACACCCGGGTCGCCCGTGCCGCGCACGCCGACTACGACCGCTGGGCGACCGCCGTCCGCAGCCCCGACGAGCTCGCGCTCAGCGCCCGCTGCCGGGCCCTGCTTGCCCCGGGTGCCGAGGCGGTCCAGCACTACCGCTGCGCACTGGACCTGCACGCCCGGGGCACCCGTGACTTCGAACGCGCCCGCACCGAGCTGCTGTTCGGCGGTGCGCTGCGCCGGCTGCGGCAGCGCACCGAGGCCCGCGACCGGCTGCACAGCGCCCTGGAGGCCTTCGAGTCCTTCGACGCCCCGCACTGCGCCGCCCAGGCGCGCGCCGAACTCCGCGCCCTGGGTACTCCGTTGACGGCGCACTCCGGGACCGACCCGGCTGCCGTACTCACCGCCCAGCAGCTGATGGTCGCCCGAATGGCCGCCGAGGGCGCCACGAACCGCGAGATCGCGGACCGTCTCAACCTCAGCCCGCGCACGATCGACCACCATCTGCGCGGGGTCTTCAGCCGGCTGGGGATCCGCTCCCGGATCGAACTGGTACGGCTGCTGGGGGAGTCGCCCTAGACCGTCGGCCGGGTGCGGCGCCGTCCTGGCTGGTCGCGCAGTTCCCCGCGCCCCCAAAGGAGGGGTGCTGGTGCAGCACCCCTTCAGGGACGCGGGGAAACCGCGCGACCAGCCCCCACACACAGCCGTACCCGACCGACGCGGCCCGCCGCTACGGTGCTTCCCGCTCCCGGAACGCCTCCGCGTCCCAGCTTCCGTCCAGCCGCGCCGACAGCCAACTCGGCGCCACCGCACGGAAGTGCGCGGGCGCCAGCGCCCCGGCTCCCTCGGGCAGCGCACCCAGCAGCGGTGCTCCGGCGACCTCCGGCAGGTCGGCGACATTGCACCGCGACGCCAGATCCGGGGAGTCCGGCCAGCTCCCGATCACCACGCCCAGCAACTCCAGCTCCCTAAGGCGCAGTTCACGGGCGGTCAGCTCGGTGGTGTTCAGCGTGCCGAGCCCGGCCGACGCCACCACCAGCACCCGCGCGTCCAGCAGCCGGGCCACGTCCGCCAGCGTGCCGCCCGCCGCGTCGAAGCGGACGAGCAGGCCGCCCGCGCCCTCGACCAGCACCAGTTCGTGCTCGGTGGCCAGCTTGGCGGCGGCCTCGGCCACGTCCCGCGGCCGCACGGGGGCCAGCCCCGCCCTGCGGGCCGCCGTGCCCGGCGCCAACGGCTCCGGGAAACGGGCGACTTCGGCCGCCGTCACGGCACCCGCGAGCCGCGCGACCTCGTCGGCGTCCCCGCGCTCGTCGGGCCGTACCCCCGTCTGTGCGGCCTTCAGCACCGCCACCGAGCGGCCCGCCGCGAGCGCGGCGGCGGCGACCGCGGCCGTGGTGACCGTCTTGCCGACCTCCGTGCCCGTCCCCGTGATCACCAGGATCGGCATGCTCATCCCTCCCGCGCGGCGGCGCACACCGCGCGCGCGATCCGTGCCACGTCCGCGTCATCCGTGACGTACGGCGGCATCGTGTACACGAGGTCGCGGAACGGCCGCAGCCACACGCCCTCGCGCACGGCGGCCGCGGTGGCGGCCTTCATGTCGACCTCGTGGTCCAGCTGGACCACCCCGATGGCGCCGAGGACCCGGACGTCCCGGACCCCGGCGAACTCCCGGGCGGGCGCCAGGCCCTCCCGCAGCCCCGCCTCGATCCGCTTGACCTCCGCCGGCCAGTCCTGGCCGAGGAGCAGCCCCAGCGAGGCGCAGGCGACCGAGGCCGCGAGCGGGTTGCCCATGAACGTCGGCCCGTGCGCCAGCACCGGGACCTCGCCCCGCGAGATCCCGTCGGCCACCCGGTGAGTGCACAGGGTCGCGGCCATCGTCAGGTAGCCGCCGGTCAGCGCCTTGCCGACGCACATCACGTCCGGGGCGACGGCCGCGTGGTCCGCCGCGAACAGCGCGCCGGTGCGCCCGAAGCCGGTCGCGATCTCGTCGAACACCAGCAGGACGTCGTGCGCGTCGCACGCCTCGCGCAGCACCCGCAGGTAGGCGGGGGAGTGGAAGCGCATCCCGCCGGCGCCCTGCACCACCGGCTCCACGATCACCGCGGCCAGCTCGTGCGCGTGCCGCTCGATCACGGACCGCAGGTGCTCGGCGTACGGCTCGTCGTACTCCGCGGGCGGGGCGTCCGCGAACACCTGGCGGGGCAGCACGCCGGACCAGAGCTCGTGCATCCCGCCCTCGGGGTCGCACACCGACATCGGCTGCCAGGTGTCGCCGTGGTAGCCGCCGCGCCAGGTCAGCAGGCGCTGCTTGGCGGGGCGGCCGAGGGAGCGCCAGTACTGCAGGCACATCTTCACCGCGACCTCGACCGACACCGACCCCGAGTCGGCGAGGAAGACGTGCTCCAGGCCGGCCGGCGTGATGTCGACGAGCAGCTTCGCCAACCGGACGGCGGGCTCGTGGGTGAGCCCGCCGAACATGACGTGGCTCATGCGGCCGAGCTGGTCGCGTGCGGCCTCGTTGAGCACCGGGTGGTTGTAGCCGTGGATCGCCGACCACCAGGACGACATCCCGTCGACCAACTCGCCGGAGCCGTCCGCGAGCCGCAGCCGGACCCCGCTCGCCGACTCCACGACGAGCGGTTCGGCCCGGCCGGGCATCGGGCCGTACGGATGCCAGACGTGCCGGCGGTCGAGCTCCAGCAGCTCGGGGACGCCGAGGCCGGGCTCAGGCATTGGGCGCGAGGTCCGTTCCGGCTCCCCGGCGACGGACCGAGACCAGGTCGGTGCGCGGTTCGTTGACGGCGGGGACGGCCGCACCCTCGGCGGTGCCCTCGTGGGAGCCGCACACCGAACCGCAACCGTCCTCGGCGTGGGACCCGCACCCGGCGGCGCTCCCGGCCCCGTGCGACCCGCAGCCGCCGCCCCGGACCTCCGCCCGGTGCTGAGGCAGCGTCACCTCGTCGGCGCCCTCCACCGTGAACCCGGCGTCCGCGATCATCTCCAGGTCGGCCTGGCCGGCCTGGCCCTCGGTGGTCAGGTAGTCGCCGAGGAAGATCGAGTTGGCCAGGTGCAGCGCGAGCGGCTGCATGGTGCGCAGATGGACCTCGCGGCCGCCCGCGATCCGCACCTCCACGTCGGGGCAGACGAACCGCACCATCGCCAGGATGCGCAGGCAGCGCTGCGGGGTGAGGTTCCACTCCTTGGCCAGGGGGGTGCCCTCGACCGGGATCAGGAAGTTCACCGGAACGGAGTCCGGGTCCAGCTCGCGCAGCGAGAAGACCACGTCGACCAGGTCCGCGTCGCTCTCGCCCATGCCGGCGATCAGACCGGAGCAGGCCGACAGACCCGCCGCGTGCGCCTTGTTGACCGTGTCCACCCGGTCGGCGTACGTGTGCGTGGTCGTGATGTCCCCGTACGTCCCCTCGGACGTGTTGAGGTTGTGGTTGTAGGCGTCGGCGCCCGCCTCCCGCAGCCGTTCCGCCTGGCCGTCGGAGAGCAGGCCGAGGCAGGCGCACACCTCGACGCCGTCGTTCTGCTCCTTGATGGCCCTGATGGTGCCCGCGACCCGGTCCACGTCCCGGTCGGTCGGACCGCGTCCGCTGGCCACCAGGCAGACCCGCTTGGCGCCCCCGGCCAGGCCCGCGGCGGCCGCCTTCGAGGCCTCGTCGGGTTTCAGCCAGCTGTACTTCAGGATCCCGGTGGAGGAGCCCAGCCGCTGCGAGCAGTAGGAGCAGTCCTCGGGGCACAGGCCCGACTTGAGGTTGACCAGGTAGTTGAGTTTCACGCGCCGGCCGAACCAGTGCCGGCGCACCTTGCCGGCCGCGGCCACCACGTCGAGCACGTCGTCGTCGGAGGTCGCCAGTACGGCGAGCGCTTCGTCGCGGGTCGGCAGCTCGCGCCGAAGCCCCTTGTCCACCAGCGTGTTCAGCAGGTCCATGAGAGCCGATCCTGTACTACGAGGCTGCTCCGGGCCAAGGAGAGTTTGCACAACCCTGTCAGTTCGACGTGTGGGTATTGCCACACAGTGGGCGCCTGGTGATCCCGCTAGGGTCTGTCCACTGCCTACAAATTCACCGGAGGGGTCATGGCGTTCGGCTGGATCGACGAACAGGCGGAACAGCGTCGCCGCGCCGGACTCGTACGGACCCTGCGCCCCCGCCCCGCCGACTCGCCCCTGCTGGACCTGGCGAGCAACGACTACCTGGGCCTCGCCCACCACCCCGAGGTGGCCGAGGGCGCCGCCGGGGCGGCCCGGACCTGGGGCGGCGGCTCCACCGGCTCCCGGCTGGTGACCGGCACGACGGAACTCCACACCGAGCTGGAGCGGGAGCTGGCCGAATTCTGCGGGTTCGAGGCCGCCCTGGTCTTCTCCTCCGGTTACTCGGCCAACCTCGCCGCCGTCACCACGCTCGGCCCGCACGGCTCCCTGATCGTCTCCGACGCCCTCAACCACGCCTCCCTGATCGACGGCTGCCGGCTGGCCCGGGGCGCCACCCAGGTCGTCGGACACGCCGATCCGGACGCCGTACGCAAGGCCCTCGGGACGCACGAGGGGCCCTCCGTGGCCGTCTCCGACACGGTGTTCTCGGTCGACGGGGACGCGGCACCGCTGGCGGCGCTGGCCGAGGCGTGCCGGGAGCACGGCGCCGGGCTGCTCGTCGACGACGCCCACGGGCTCGGGGTGCTGGGGGACGGCGGGCGGGGCGCGCCGTACGCCGCCGGGCTCTCCGGGGCCGACGACGTGGTGGTCACGGCGACCCTGTCGAAGTCGCTGGGGAGCCAGGGCGGGGTGGTGCTGGGGCCGGCCCGGGTGATCGACCACCTGGTCAACGCGGCCCGGACCTTCATCTTCGACACCGGTCTGGCCCCCGCCGCGGCGGGGGCGGCGCTGGCGGCCCTGCGGCTGCTGCGCCGCGAGCCCGCGCGTGCGGCGCGGGCCCGCGAGGTGGCCGCGGAACTGCACGCACGGCTGACCGCCGCGAGTCTGGAAGCGGTGCGTCCGGACGCCGCGGTGGTCTCCGTGCGGGCCCCGTCCCCGGAGCAGGCCGTGCGGTGGGCGGCCGACTGCCGGACGGCAGGCCTGGCCGTGGGCTGTTTCCGCCCGCCGTCGGTGCCGGACGGCATCTCACGGCTCAGGCTGACCGCCCGTGCGGACCTCTCCGGGGCCGAGATCGAACGCGCTGTACGTGTGATCGGCGAGACACGACCATGAGTCGGCGGGACACGGCCGGGCCTGGCTCGCGAGCGGACAGGGAGTCGGGAACGGTTGGGTGCGAGTCTGATCGATTTCGTTCGCCTCGATCAGACTCCTCCGGGGCTGATCAGTCGGCGAGTGCCGCCGTGAAACCCGCCCAGCTCTCGGGGGAGAAGAGCAGTACGGGTCCGGCCGGAGCCTTGGAGTCGCGCACGGCGAGCAGTCCGGCCGACGGGCCGGAGCGCGGCCGTGCCGTCTCCACGCAGTTGTTCGCTCCGGTGCTGTAGCTGCTGCGCAGCCACCGCAGTCCGTGCAGATCAGCACTTGAAGGTACGTTCCGAGGCAGTGCAGTCATGGTGCCTCCTTACGCGCCGTCAGCTATTGCGGCGATGTAATCCAACGAGTCCTCGGGGAAAGGGCGTGGATCCGGAGCGTGTCGAAGGCCTCCGTGTAGGCCTGGAGGTCTTCTTTCCGCTCCAGGTAGAGGCTACTCGTCAACTGGTCGATAACAACCACGTCCAGATCAGAAGTGCTCGGAAATGAGAAGATTACGAAAGGTCCGGTGATGCCGATATGTGCTCCGGCCGCGAACGGCAGAACCTGGAGCCGTACTTGGGGCAGCCGGGCCGCCTCCATGAGCCGCTCCAGCTGCCGCGCCATCACACCGGGGCCGCCCACCTCCCGGCGCAGCACCGCCTCGTCCAGGACCGCGCTGAGCTCCAGCGGCGGATCGTTGTGCAGCACGTCCTGCCTGGCCAGGCGCACCTCCACCAGGGTGTCCAGGGAGTCGTCGGCGCGCCCGTCCATGGCCGCCCGGGTCACCGCGCGCGCGTACTCGGGGGTCTGCAGCAGCCCTGGCACGACCAGGGTCTCCAGCGTGCGCATCGTGCCTGCCTGTGACTCCAGGCTGATGAAGTCGCGGTAGGCGGGCGGCAGGACCCCGCGGTAGGCGTGCCACCAGTGGTGCCGGCCCGCCGTGTCCTCCGACCCCGCCAACACCAGCAGCAACTCCCGCAGTTGCCCCTCCGCCACGCCGTAGGCGTCCAGAAGTAACCGCACATCGGCCGGTTTCACACCGCTGGCGCCGGTCTCGATCCGGCTCACTTTCGACTGATGCCAGCCCACCAGACGGGCGGCCTCACCGCTCGTGAGGCCGGCGCCGGTGCGCAGTGTGCGCAGTTCGGCGCCCAGTTTCCGGCGGCGTACCGCGGGACCGTTCTGCATGGGCTACTCCTTACTCCTTCCGAGCCGCCCAAATACGGTCTGAGGTCGCAGAGTTCACCGCTTCGAGCGACAGATATATGCATATCTTGGTGGATCGCTCCTCGTGACCGGCCCGGTAATGGCAGTCTGGCGAAGAAGCACCAGTCCGGGACCGTACTCGAACCATCCGCTCCGTGTCGGACTCCGGTCCCGAGGAAAGGGACGACGTCGCCATGGCAGACCACCTGGAAGCATCCGTCACCCTGCCGAGCGATCCCGCCTCGGTCTCCGCCGCCCGCTCCTACGTGCTGGACACCCTCGCGGAGTGGGGGCTGCCACCGGAGACGGAGACCGCGGACACCGTGCGCCTCATCGTCTCCGAACTCGCCACCAACGCCGTGCAGCACACCTTCGGGCAGTCACCCACCTTCACCGTGGACCTCGTGCTCGACCGGGACGAACAGCTGCGCATCGGCGTCACGGACAGCCATCCGCGCTTCCCCAAGAGACTCCCCGCCGCGGTCCAGCAGGACAACGGGCGCGGCATGGTCATCATCCGCTGGCTGACCGCCGAGTGCGGCGGCAAACTGCAAGTACGACCGACCCGGGAGGGCGGCAAGACGGTGTCCATCGAACTGCCCTGGACGGTCCCCACGAGCGTCACGACGGCCGGCCAGCAGGAACCGTAGCCCTGAGTTCCTGCCGGCCGGCCGCCGTGCGAACGGGTCAGCTGACCCGGCCGTACCAGACGCTTCGCGTCCAGATCTTCTGGAGCTTGACCACGTCCCCGGTCTTCGGGGCGTGCCAGATCTTTCCCTTCCCGGCGTAGATGCCGACGTGGTACACGCTGGACCCCGAGTGGAAGAAGACCAGGTCCCCGGCCCTGCGGTTGCCGGCCGAGACGTGACGGGTCTTGTTGTACTGCTGGGCAGCCGTACGCGGCAGGGTCTTGCCCGCCTTCTTGAACGAGTACAGCGTCAGCCCGGAGCAGTCGAACCTGTTCGGTCCGGTGGCGCCCCACCTGTAGGGCGAGCCCTTCTTCGAGGCGGCGACCTGAAGTGCCTTCGTCGCCATCGTGGCGGCCGAGGCGTCGGAGGCGACACCCGGTATCACGATCGAACCGCCCACGGCGGCGATGGTCAGTGCCGAGGCCGTACCGGCCCGGGCCATCAGCGACGGAACACGATTGAGCGCAGTCATGCGCAACCCTTCGTCAGCCGCCTGTGAAGGATGACCTGTCGGATTCGGGCTGGCGAAGTTGCCCGGCCGTGTCGCCACGGCTTCACCCCAAGGGCTGCTCGGCCCGGTCATGGCGCGACCGTGCCGTCGACCCGTCGTGCTTGGGTCCTCCACTCCTGCCGATGCACTTCTGTCGACGGGTCAATCCGGGCGGCGGCAGGACTCGGCGTCCGCCCGGACCGCCCCGCCGCTGTGGCGGGGGCTTGTCGTCAGACAGGGATCTTCACTCACGTGTGTCCGAAAATCCCAACGGAACCGGGGATTTGTGGGGTTACTCACCACCCACCCGTTCGGGTGGACAGCCCTGTGTTCGATTCTTCGTCAACTCCCCTGCGTAGCCCCGGACCTGCGCGGAAGCCGCTCGCGGGCACTCGCGCGCAGGCAACCTGAGCGGCTTCCCGGGTCGGGTAAAACCACGCCGCGCTCCGCCGAACGGCGGTAACCCCTTTGGGTCGTTTCGACTCCGGCCCGCTCGTGCCGTCGACGGGCCGGACCGGAGTCCGGCGGGTGTCACCGTACGCAGTCGGGCGGGAGTACGACGCGAGCGGTCCGGCGCTCGCCGTCGAGCACCCGCAACGCGCGTGCCAGCGTGTCCCCGTGCAGCTCCGTCTCGCCCCGCAGATGCATCAGGGCCAGGGCGTCACGCAGCTCGGACGCCGCGCGCACCAGCGCCTGCGCGGCGCGCAGCCCACGGTAGGTGTCCTCGTTCCGCGCCGGATTGATCCGGCCGAGTAAATCCACCACGTCCAGATAACGGTCGATCAGCTCGCCCTCGGCGCGGGTCAGCGCGGGCAGCGGCGGAAGCTCCGGCGGCAGCATCGGCCGCTCACTCCCCGTCCGGCAGGCCGGGCAGCGTCCGGCGGGTGGGCATCACCCGGTCCACCAGTCCGTAGGCCAGCGCCTGCGGCGCGTCCAGGACCAGGTCCCGCTCCAGGTCGTGGTGCACCTGTTCGGCCGTACGTCCGGTGTGCCGGACGAGCATCGCCTCGATCATCACCCGGACCCGGTCCAACTCCGCCGCCTGGATGGCCAGATCACTCGGCTGGCCCTGTACCGGTTCCGGCAGCGACGGCTGCTGCAGCACGATGCGCGCGCCGGGCAGGACGGACCGCTTGCCCGGTGTGCCGGCCGCGAGCAGCACCGCGGCCGACGCCCCGGCCTGTCCGAGGCAGACCGTCTCCACGTCGCAGTTCACGTACTGGACCGTGTCGTAGACCGCGGCCATCGCGCTGTAGGACCCGCCCGGGGAGTTGATGTACAGCGAGATGTCCCGCTCCGGAGCCGCGTACTCCAGATACATGAGCTGGGCCATCACGTCGTTGGCCGAGACCTCGTCGACGGGCGTGCCGAGGAAGACGATCCGCTCCTCCAGCAGCTTCGAGTACGGATCCAGGGTGCGCTGCCCGGCGGCCGTGCGTTCCGTGAACTCGGGCAGGACGTAGCGGGCGGACGGTCGGATCATGGCGTACCCCTCCTCGCGACTGAGGCAGCCCGGTGGCCGGGCTCTCTGTTGAAAATGTACAGGACGTACAGATCATCGAGGGGGGATTCCGCTGTCGCCGAACAAGATGTGATGTCCGGGGTGCCCCGTAAGCTGGGTTCATGGCCTACGAGATTCCGGTGACCCAAGCCAGGGCTGAGCTCGCCGAACTGATCAACAGGGTGGTGTACGGCGGTGAGCGCGTCGTCGTGACGCGCCACGGCAAGCCGCTGGTCGCCCTCGTCTCCGCCGCCGACCTCGAACGCCTCGAAGAGCTCCCGGAACCGGCCGAGGAGCACGTGGATCATGTCGTCAGCTCGGTCTCCACGGTCCGGGAGACCACCGCAGCCGTACGTCCGGAGCGGGGCCGCTTCGGTATCGCGGCGGAGCACCGGGGGGCGGCGGGCGCCTGAAGCCGCGCCCCGTCAGGGGTGCCGGGGGTCCCCCCGGCCGAAGGCTGGAGGAGGAACCGCGCGACCAGCCCCGACGGTGCCACGGACGAAAGACCGCGCGTCGTGGCACGTTCTGAGCGCCCGGCACGTGTGAGAACGCGCGTCGTCGAGGCGGCCCGACGATCCCTGTCGCCGGCGCTCCCCGAGCGTCCGGGTGAGGGCCGTTCGGGTGGTACACCCTCCCGCGCGCCCGCCGTGGGACTCATGGCCCGGCCATGAAGTGATCAAGGTCCGGTTAACGTCGCCGAAACTCCGGCGAACTAGCCTGCCGATCCACGCCACCTGGGGTTTTCCCAGCCGGATTCGGTCCGTGAGCCCAATCCGTCGCGGTGGCCGCGGCAACCGGGCCCCGCACGGTCCGGAGCGAGGACTGTGAGGTGGGACGTGCAACTGACCCCGCACGAGCAAGAGAGGCTGCTGATCCACGTGGCGGCCGACGTGGCCGAGAAGCGCCGGGCCCGCGGGCTCCGGCTGAACCACCCCGAGGCAGTCGCCCTCATCACGTCGCACATCCTCGAAGGCGCGCGGGACGGCCGAACCGTCGCCGAACTCATGGCCTCCGGGCGCAAGCTGCTCACCAGGGACGACGTCATGGAGGGCATCCCCGAGATGATTCACGACGTCCAGGTCGAGGCGACCTTCCCGGACGGCACCAAGCTCGTCACCGTCCACGACCCGATCGTCTGAGGAGGCCGCCGATGATTCCCGGAGAGGTGCTCTTCGCCGAGGGGCCCGTCGTATTCAATGCGGGCCGTGAGGTCACCCGGCTGACCGTCCTCAACGCCGCCGACCGGCCCGTCCAGGTCGGCTCCCACTACCACTTCGCCGAGGCCAACCCCGGACTGGAGTTCGACCGCGACGCGGCCCGCGGCAAGCGGCTGAACGTCGCCGCCGGCACCGCCGTCCGCTTCGAGCCCGGCATCCCCGTCGACGTCGAACTCGTGCCGCTCACCGGCGCCCGGGTGGTCCCCGGGCTGCGGGGCGAGACCGGAGGTGCCCTCGATGCCTGAGATCTCCCGCGCCGCCTACGCCGACCTGTTCGGACCGACCACCGGTGACCGGATCCGGCTCGCCGACACCGACCTGGTCGTCGAGATCGAGGAGGATCGTTCCGGCGGCCCCGGACTCGCCGGGGACGAGGCGGTCTTCGGCGGCGGCAAGGTCATCCGCGAGTCCATGGGCCAGTCGCGTGCTACGCGCGCAGACGGCACCCCCGACACGATCATCACCGGTGCCGTGATCATCGACCACTGGGGCATCGTCAAGGCCGACATCGGCATCCGCGACGGCCGCGTCACCGGCATCGGCAAGGCCGGCAACCCCGACACCATGGACGGCGTCCACCCCGACCTGGTGATCGGCCCCGAGACCGAGGTCATCGCCGGCAACGGACGCATCCTCACTGCGGGCGGCGTCGACGCGCACGTCCACTTCATCTGCCCGCAGATCGCCGACGAGGCGCTGGCGGCCGGGATCACGACGCTGGTGGGCGGCGGCACCGGGCCCGCCGAGGGCTCGAAGGCGACCACCGTCACCCCCGGCCCCTGGCACCTCGCCCGGATGCTGGAGGCGATGGAGCAGTACCCGCTCAACATCGGCTTCCTCGGCAAGGGCAACACCGTCTCGCACGAGGCGATGCTCTCCCAGATCCGGGGCGGGGCACTGGGGCTCAAGCTGCACGAGGACTGGGGGTCGACCCCGGCCGTCATCGACGCGGCGCTCACCGTCGCCGACCGGACCGGCATCCAGGTCGCCATCCACACGGACACGCTGAACGAAGCCGGCTTCGTGGCGGACACCCTCGCCGCGATCGGCGGGCGGGGCATCCACGCGTACCACACCGAGGGCGCGGGCGGCGGGCACGCGCCGGACATCATGACGGTCGTCTCCGAACCGCACGTGCTGCCGAGTTCGACCAATCCGACCCGGCCGTACACGGTGAACACCGCCGAGGAACACCTCGACATGCTGATCGTGTGCCACCACCTCAACCCGGCGGTGCCGGAGGACCTGGCCTTCGCCGAGTCGCGGATCCGGCCGTCGACCATCGGCGCCGAGGACATACTCCACGACCTCGGCGCGATCTCGATCATCTCCTCCGACGCCCAGGCCATGGGACGGGTCGGCGAGGTGATCCTGCGGACCTGGCAGACCGCGCACGTGATGAAGCGGCGGCGGGGCGCGCTGCCGGGGGACGGGCGGGCCGACAACCACCGGGTACGGCGGTACGTCGCCAAGTACACGATCAACCCGGCGCTCGCGCAGGGGCTGGCCCGCGAGATCGGCTCGGTCGAGACCGGCAAGCTCGCCGACCTCGTGCTCTGGGAGCCCGCGTTCTTCGGGGTCAAGCCGCAGGTCGTCCTCAAGGGCGGCCAGATCGCCTACGCCCAGATGGGCGACGCCAACGCGTCGATCCCGACGCCCCAGCCGATCCTGCCGCGCCCGATGTACGGCGCGATCGGGCGCGCGCCTGCCGCCAACTCCTTCAACTTCGTCGCCCCGTTGGCGATCGAGGACGGCCTGCCGGAGCGGCTGCAGCTCGGAAAGCGGTTCGTCGCCATCGAGTCGACCCGCGGGGTGACCAAGGCGGACATGCGGGAGAACGACGCGCGCCCGCACGTCCGGGTCGACCCCGACAGCTTCGCCGTGCACATCGACGGAGAGCTGGTCGAGGCGACACCGGCCGCCGAACTTCCCATGGCCCAGCGTTACTTCCTCTTCTGAGAGCGGGTGGGTGCGGTGTCCCGTGCAGCGTTGCTGGTGCTGGCCGACGGCCGCTTTCCCGCCGGAGGGCATGCGCACTCCGGCGGGGCGGAGGCGGCCGTCAAGGCCGGCCGGATCACCGGGGCCGCGAGCCTGGAGGAGTACTGCCGGGGACGGCTGCACACGGCCGGGCTGGTGGCCGGGGCGTTCGCGGCGGCCGCGGTGCTCGGTGCGGGCGTGCGGGAGCTGGACGCGGCGGCCGACGCGCGGACGCCGTCGGCCGCGCTGCGGGGCGCCGCGCGCAGGCTCGGGCGGCAACTGCTGCGGGCGGCGCGGGTGGCCTGGCCCTGTGCCGAACTCGATGCCCTGGCACGGGAGTTCCCCAAAGGGGTCCATCAGCCGGTGGTGTTGGGGGTGGTGGCCAGGGCGGCCGGACTCTCGGCGGAGGACGCGGCGTACTGCGTGGCGTACGAGTGCGTGAGCGGGCCGGCGACGGCGGTGGTGCGGTTGCTGGGGCTGGATCCGTTCCAGGCGACGGGGGTGCTGGCGCGGTTGGCGGGAGAGGTGGACCGGGTGGTCGACCGGGGGGTGGAGGCGGCGCGGGAGGTGGTCGCGGGGGCGGGGGTCGACGCGTTGCCCGCGGCGTCGGCGCCGCTGGCGGAGATCGGGGCGGAGTGGCATGCGGGGTGGGCGGTGCGGCTGTTCGCGTCGTAGGGGGCTTTCTCGCCTCCGCCACCCCTACCCGCCCCGTCCTCCGGAGGTGGGCACCCTTCGACCGCCCGGTTCGGGGGCTGCCGCCCCCGGACCCCGCATCGGCCTCCGGCCTCGCCCTCGAACGCCGGACGAGCTGGAAGTTGCAGAACCGGCCTGTCAGAAGGCCGAGTATCACTTAGGAGCCGCACATGCATCTCGACCATGACCACCACGGTCCCGCCGCCCTCAGCGCCGACGCCCACCGGGCCGACGGGTCCCGCCGTGCCCTCCGTATCGGGCTCGGTGGGCCCGTGGGGTCCGGGAAGACCGCCACCGTCGCCGCGCTGTGCCGGGCTCTGCGGGACGAGTTGTCGCTCGCTGTCGTCACCAATGACATCTACACCCGCGAGGACGCCGAGTTCCTGCTCCGGGAGGCCGTGTTGCCGCCGGAGCGGATCGCCGCCGTCGAGACGGGGGCGTGTCCGCACACCGCGATCAGGGACGACATCTCGGCCAATCTGGAAGCCGTGGAGGACCTGGAGGACGCGGTCGGGCCGCTGGACCTCATCCTCGTCGAGTCGGGTGGGGACAATCTCACCGCCACCTTCTCCAAGGGGCTGGTGGACGCGCAGATCTTCGTGATCGACGTGGCGGGAGGGGACGACATCCCGCGGAAGGGCGGGCCGGGGGTGACCACCGCCGATCTGCTGGTCGTCAACAAGACGGACCTGGCGCCCTACGTCGGGTCGGACCTGGCGCGGATGGCCGTGGACGCCAAGGCGCAGCGGGCCGAACTGCCCGTCGTCTTCCAGTCGTTGCGCAGCGAGGCCGGCGTCGCGGACGTGGCCGCGTGGGTGCGGGAGCGGCTCGTGGCGTGGACCGTATGACGGGGAGGGGCGTCAGCGCCGTCGCTCGGATCGTCGCGCGGGACGACGGGCGGGGCGGTACCTCGCTCCCGGTGCTGGAGGGCGAGGGGCCGCTCGCGCTGCGGCGGACCCGGGGGAGCGGGGCCGAGGCCCGGGTGATGGTCGTCGGGGCGATGAGCGGGCCCCTCGGCGGGGACCGGTTCGGGATCGAGGTCCGGGTCGAGGAAGGGGCCCGGCTGTCCGTCGGGTCGGCCGCCGCGACCATCGCCCTGCCGGGGCAGGTAAAGGAGGAGGCGCGCTACGACGTACGGCTCGATGTCGCGGACGGCGGTGAACTGCGCTGGCTGCCCGAGCAGTTGATCTCGGCCAAGGGGAGTGAGCTGTGCGTGACGACACGCGTCGAGGTCGGCGCACGGGGGCGGCTCGTGGTGCGGGAGGAGCAGGTGCTCGGGCGGGCGGGGGAGGAGCCGGGCCGGCTCGGCAGCCGGCTCACCGTGCGGGTGGCCGGGAGGGCCGTGCTGGATCAGGAGCTGGCCTGCGGGCCCGGGGCGCCGGGCGGCTGGGACGGCGCCGCCGTGCTGGCGGGACATCGCGCGGTCGGGCAACTCGTCATCGTCCGGCCGGAGTTCGCGGAACACCCGATGGGGGCACGGATGCTGGGGGACGGGGCCGCGCTCATGCCGCTCGCCGGGCCCGCGGTGCTGGTGAGTGCGGTGGCGGGCGATGCGCTGCGGCTGCGCCGGGTCCTGGACGAGGCGTTGGCCCAGTTGGGCGGCTGATCGCTCAGCGGGACACCGACGTCCGCTTATCGGATTGGTAAAGACGGCTGTTGAGGCCTGTTCTCAGGGACCTCACAGCCGGAAGGATCTCCCCTGACCATTCGCCATGATGTACGGGGAGGGGCCCACTTGAGGGACAACTTCAGATCGAGGAGCCGGACGCTGGCGCTCGGTTCGGCCGGAGTGCTCGTCACGGCCGGCCTGATCGCCGGTGCCCTCGCGGCACCCGCCGCCGGCGCCGAGGCCCGGCACGGCGGCCAGGACCGCGCGCAGCAGGGCGCGGCGATCGCCGCCGCACGGGCCGCCAAGGCCGGGATCGACTGGGCCGACTGCCCGGCCGACTGGGCCCTGACCAAGCCCGTCCAGTGCGGCTGGGTCAGCGTGCCGCTCGACTACACCGAGCCCTACGGCAAGCAGATCAGGCTCGCCGTCGACCGAATAGGCAACACGGGTACGAAGGCGGAGCGCCAGGGCGCGCTCGTCTACAACCCCGGCGGCCCCGGCGCCTCGGGCATGCGCTTCCCGCTCCGGGTCACCACCAAGAACCCCCTGTGGGTCAACGCCTCGAAGGCGTACGACTTCGTGGGCTTCGACCCGCGCGGTGTCGGCCACTCCGCGCCCATCTCCTGCCAGGACCCGCAGGAGTTCGTGAAGGCCCCCAAGGCCGACCCGGTGCCGGACACCGAGGCCGACAAGACCGCCCAGCGCAAGCTGGCCAAGCAGTACGCGGAAGGCTGCGCCGAGCGCACCGGCCGCGCGATGCTCCAGCAGATGACCACCGCGAACAGCGCCCGCGACCTGGACGTCATCCGGGCCGCGCTCGGCGAGCAGAAGCTCAACTACCTAGGTGTCTCCTACGGCACCTACCTCGGAGCGGTGTACGGAACGCTGTTCCCCGGCCACGTGCGCCGGATGATCGTCGACAGCGTCGTGAACCCGTCGCGGAAGAACATCTGGTACCAGGCCAACCTGGACCAGGACGTCGCCTTCGAGGGCCGCTGGAAGGACTGGGAGGACTGGGTCGCCGCGCACGACTCCGCCTTCCACCTCGGGACCACGCGGGACGCCGTCCAGGCCAAGTGGCTCCAGCTGCGCGCCACCGCCAAGGCGAACCCGATCGGCGGGGTCGTCGGACCGGCCGAGCTGATCGGCTTCTTCCAGAGCGCGCCGTACTACGACTCCTCGTGGGTCCCGGTCGCCACGGTGTTCGCCAAGTACTTCGCCGGTGACACCCAGGCCCTGGTCGACGCCGCCGCCCCGGACCTGACCGACACCGCCGGCAACGCCACCTCGGAGAACGGCAACGCCGTCTACACCGCCGTCGAGTGCACCGACGCCAAGTGGCCCACCGGCTGGCACAGGTGGAACCGCGACAACACCGAGCTCAACAAGCAGTACCCCTTCATGACCTGGGCCAACGCCTGGCTCAACCTGCCGTGTGCCACCTGGCCGGTCCAGCAGCAGACCCCGGTGGAGGTCAGGACCCACAAGGGGCTGCCGCCGGTGCTGATCGTGCAGTCCACCCGTGACGCCGCCACCCCGTACCCCGGCGCCGTCGAACTGCACAGGCGTTTCCAGGGCTCCCGCCTCATCACCGAGCAGGGCGCGGGCTCGCATGGCGTGACCGGCCTGGTCAACCCGTGCATCAACAGCCGTGTGGACACCTACCTGCTCACCGGCAGGCTGGACGGCGCGGACGTCACCTGCACCCCGCACGCCACCCCGCAGCCGTAACCACCGCTCCCGTACGACGACGAGGGGCGGCCGGAACAACTCCGGCCGCCCCTCACCGCTGCGCCCACCGCCTCAACTCAGCGGCGCCCGCGGGAACCTGCGCTCCTTCTCGCCCTTCGCCGCCTGTCCGGCCTTGACGACAGCCGCGTACTCGTCGACGTACTCCTGCTCGGACAGGGTCAGGATGGCGTACATGATCTCGTCGGTGATGGCGCGCAGGACGGCCTTCTCGTGCTCCATCCCGGCGTAGCGGGAGAACTCCAGGGGCTTGCCGAAGCGGATCACGACGGGGTGGACGTTCGGGATGACCTTTCCGGGCGGCTGGGCCTCGAAGGTGCCGATCATCGCGCAGGGGATCACCGGGACACCGGCCCGCAGCGCCATCACGGCCACCCCGACCTTGCCCTTGTACAGGCGGCCGTCGTGCGAGCGGGTGCCCTCCGGATAGATGCCGAGCAACTCGCCCTTGCCCAGTACCCCGAGCCCCTCCCGGATCGCGGCCTGACCGGCCTCCTTGCCGGAGCGGTCCACCGGGATCTGCCCGGCGCTGCGGAAGAAGAAGGCGGTCAGCCGGCCCCGCAGCCCGGGCCCCGTGAAGTACTCGGCCTTGGCGAGGAAGGTGATGCGCCGCTTCAGGACGGCCGGCATCAGAAAGTGGTCGGAGAAGGAGAGGTGGTTGCCGGCGATGATCGCCGGTCCGGTCGCCGGCACATGTTCCAGGCCCTCGATCCGCGGCCGGAACACCACTCTCAACAGCGGCCCCAGCAGTACGTACTTGAGCAGGTAGTAGAACACGGCTCGCCCCTCACTTTGCCAGCTCCCCTGTGGGCTGGTGTGGTCCCAGTTCATTAGTGCTTTCACAGCGTGTGGCTCATGTGCGCCCGTGGTCGTCCGTCGCCGTGTTTCGCCATCCTTGAGCTGACCCCTGGCCGGCCTGCCTGCCGACCGGACAGGTGCTCGGCCGGTGCGGCGGTGTGCCGGGTGACGGGGCTTTCGCGTCCTTACGTCGTCGTGCGTGGGGTTTGGGCCTGGTCGGTGGGCTGCGATGTACCCGGGGCGGATGCTGTCGAGATTTTCTGGATCTTCGGTTCAGTGTCCCAGCGATACGAGGCCGGGTCACTACAAGCGGACACCCTGACGCACCTTTCCCATGGTGCTTGCCCTGGCGCGGGCGGCGGATCGGTCCATTCGGCGGCTCCGGCACGTGCCGGCCTTCGAGGTGTCCGCCGTACCGGGGGCGCCGTGGGCGCGTTATCAGTCCGGCGGAGCAGGTTCCTGTTCCATCCGGTACCCGTGCCCCCGCAACGTGGTGATGCGAGGCAGCCGGACCGGCCGCCCGCCCGTCCGCGCCGCCCCGGGTGAGTGCCAGGTAGGCACCGGGGATCGACAGGGCCGCGGGGGGTGGATCGAAGACGCCGGTGAGGACCTTGACGAGCGTCTCGGACAAGGCCCAGCCGATGCGGGCGCCTCCGGCCAGGCCGACCACGGCCAGCAGCAGGGCCTCGGAGAGGACCATGCCACACAGGTGGTGTCGTTGCGCGCCGAGGACGGTGGCGATGGCGAAGGTGCGGCGGCGTTCGGCGAGTCCGAGGGCGAGGACCAGGCCGCCGGCCCCGGCGGCGAGCAGGACGGCGAAGGCGAGCTCGATGCGGTGAGCCCGGCCAGGTCGACGGAGGTCAGACTGGTGCCGACGGTGCCGCGGGTCTGGGTGAGGCCGGTGACGGTGGCCCGGGTACCGAGCTGCCCCCGCGGGTGGGCGGCGATCCGCTGCTGGTTCGTGCCACCGGTGTCGAGAAGGAAGGCGCCGACCGAGCCGTCACCGGTGGCCTGGGCGACGTAGGCGGCGTTGGCGACGAAGAAGCTGTCCTTGGGGGCGGTGGGGAACTCCTTGGCGATGCCGGCGTGGTGGAAGGGGACCGTGCGCAGCGACTTGGTGCGCGCGTCCTGGATGCGCAGGTCGACGGTGTCGCCCGGGGCCGCGCAGGACGGGACACACGGGGCGGCGGCAAGCGGGTGAGCATGCCGCGGGGCCGCCCGGGTCGATGTCACCCGGGCGGCCCCGTCCGGTGGGGATCAGCCGGTCGGTCCTGCCGGCGTCGTGGTGGTCTTGAAGCCCTCCGTCTTGTTGGCCTGGACGGCGAAGTCGTTGGTGAACGTCTTGCTGAGGTCCACCGAGCCCTTCACGTTGCCGACGAGCTGCTCCGTGGCCAGGGAGGTCTTCGGACCGCCGGCCGGCATGATGCCGTCCGGAAGGAACTGGCCCTTGTCCTCGGTCAGGGCGGTGATGTAGTCGGCCTTGGTCACCAGCTGGTTCGAGACGAACGACACCGGCAGCTTGTTCGCGATGTCGGCCGCGCTGTGCGAGTTGATCCAGTGCATGGTGGCGACCAGCGCGTCGACGACCTTCTGCACCGTGTCCTTGTGCGCGTCCACCCAGTCGGTGCGGGCGAGCACACTGGCCGCGGGGTAGGCACCGCCCATCGCCGCCGTGGCGCCCTGCGTGGTGGCCAGGTCGATCGCGGAGGTGCCGACGCCCTTCTTCTGGATCGCGGCGACCGTCGGCTGCGTCGTCATCACGCAGTCGACCTTGCCGTTCTGCAGCGCGGCGATGGCGGTGGAACCCGCACCGACCCCGATCCGGTGGAACTGACTCGTCTTGACGCCCTTCTTGGCGGCCAGGAACTGGGTGAGCGTGTCGGTGCCCGAGCCCAGGTCGGTGACGCCCAGGGTCTTGCCCTTGAAGTCGGCGCCCGAGGTGACGCCCGACTTCTTGGTGCACATCTCCCGCTCGCCCGGCGCGCCGGACAGCTGGACGACGTCCTCGACCGCCTTGCCCTTCGCCTGGAACTCGATCGTGTGGTTGTACCAGGCACCCGCCATGTCGACCTGCCCCGAGGCCATGGCTTCCTCGGCGCCGACACCGCCGTCCTGCTCGGTGCTGAGCTGGACGTCGACGCCGTACTTCTTGTAGAAGCCGAGGTTCTGGGCGAGCTGGTAGGGCAGGTAGATCTGCTTGTCTATGCCGCCGACCATGAGCTTGACGGTCGGTGTGCCGCCGCTGCTCGCGGTGGTGCTGCCGGAGTTGCTCGAACAGGCGCTGACCGCGCCGAGGGCGAGAACGGCGAGGAGAGACGCGGCAACGGTGGCGGGTCGTCTGGACATGGCTGGCCACATTCCTTTTCTGAGGTCGGACAGGGGAGAACGGGGGAAGGGAAGGGAGGAGTCAGAGGGCGTTCGACGCCTCGGAAGGGGCCGGCGGACGCCAGGACAGCAGCCGGCGTTCGAGCTTGCCGATCACCCACTCGGCGCCGAGCACGATGACCGAGATGACGAGCATCGTCGCGAACACCCCGTTGGGGTCGAAGTTGTTCTGCGCGGTCTTGATGACCAGGCCCAGGCCGCTCTGCGCGCCGAGCACCTCGCCGACCAGCGCGCCGACGATGGCGAAACCGAAGGCGCTGTGCAGGCTGGCGATGATCCACGTGAGCGCGGAGGGCACGGTGACGTGCCGGATGATCTGCAGCTGGGAGGCGCCGAGCACCCTGGCGTTGGCGAGGATGTTGCGGTCGACCTCGCGCACGCCCTGGAAGGCGTTGAAGAACACGATGAAGAACACCAGCACCGCGGCGAGCAGGATCTTCGGCAGCACGCCGATGCCGAACGCGACGATGAAGATCGAGCCGAGGACGATCCGTGGGATCGCGTTGACCATCTTGATGTAGGGGCCGAGGACGTCGGCGAGGAAGCGGCTCTGGCCCAGCGCGACACCGAACACCACACCGGCGACGGCCCCGACGGCGAAGCCGGCGAGTGCCTCCTGGATCGTCGTCCAGATGTTCGCGTAGAAGGACCCGAACTCGGTGCCGTGCCGGAAGAGGTCGACCAGCCGCTTGGCGATACCGGAGGGCTGCCCGAAGAAGAACGGGTCGACGATTCCCCAGGTGGTGAACGCCTGCCAGCCTCCGACGACCAGGACCGCGAGGCCGACGCGGCCGGCCCAGACCTGGGCGGCGCGGCGCCGACGAGCGCGTCTGGCGAGGGCTCCGGCCGAGACAGGGGCGCCGCCCTCGACGGGAGCGGGGGAAACTGCGGACGCCGTGCTCATGCCGTACCTCCTGCGGTGCGTGCGTAGGCGCGCTCCACCTCCTCGCGCAGCGAGTCCCAGATCTGGTGCTGAAGTTCGATGAAGCGGGGCTGGAAGCGGATCTCCTGGACCGAGCCGCGCGGGCGCGGCAGGTCGATGTCGAAGACCGCCTTGACCGAGCCGGGGCTGGATGTCATGACGACGACCCGGTCGGCGAGCGCCACGGCCTCGTCGAGGTCGTGGGTGATGAAGATGACCGACGGGCGGATCTGCTCCCACAGGCCGAGCAGCTCGGTGGACATGATCGCCTTGGTCTGCACGTCCAGGGCGCCGAACGGCTCGTCCATGATCAGGATCCGGGGTTCGTTGATCAGCGCCGCGGCCATCGCCACGCGCTTGCGCATACCGCCGGAGAGCTGGTGCGGATAGCGGTCCTCGAACCCCGCGAGGCCCACCCGGCGCAGCCAGTCGCGTGCCGATGCCTGGGCCTGCTGCTTGGGTACTCTGCGGAAGACGGGGCCCATCAGGACGTTGCCGAGCACGGTCTTCCAGGGCAGCAGCGCGTCGGCCTGGAACATGAAGCTGACGCCGTCGGTGACGCCGTCCACCTCACGGCCGCCGACCTTGACGGAGCCCTCGCTGGGCCGGTCGAGGCCGGAAACCATGCCCAGCGTCGTGGACTTGCCACAGCCGGTCGGGCCCACCACCGCGCAGAACTGGCCGGGCTCCACGGTGAACGAGACGTCCTGCAGCGCCGTGAACACCTCACCGGCGGGAGTCAGAAATCGTTTGGTGAGCCCGGAGATCTCGACTCGCGCGCTGTCCTGGCCGGCTTTCCCGGCGACCGGACTCACCGCGGCATCGTTTCGCGAAGCCATCTGGGTTTGTCTCCTTCCTGACCTCGGGGGTCGAACCTCGGGGGTCGAGGAAGGCAGACGCTAGGGGCCGCCCGGTGTTACGTCGCTGTTTCATCCGTATCTCGCGTAAGCCGTGTTAGCCGGACTTCTGCTCGTTCTGCTCAGCGATCCGGGGGTGGGCAGCGGGCCGGGGCCGGGGGCACAATCACGCCACCACGGGTACGGTGCACAGGCCGCGCCCGGCGGGCGTACGACAGGCGAGAGACACGAGGGACACTGGTGAAACCGATCCGTATCCCGGTCGGACGTGGCGGGAGGGGGCGGCTCTCCGCGCGGATTCTGGCCAATCAGCTGGCCATCCTGGCGCTGACCGGGCTGATCGGTTTCGTGCTGTTCGCCTTCGCGCAGCGGGGCGAGATCGACCGCGCCTACGAGCAGCGGGCGCTGGACATCGCGCAGACCACGGCCGCCGACCCGCAGATCCGGCAGGCCATGGAGTACGGGGGCGGCGGCGACGTGGTGCAGACCGTGGCCCAGCGGATCCGCAGGGCGTCGGGAGCGTCGTACGTGGTCGTGCTCGACCTGCGCGGCATCCGCCACTCCCATCCCGACCCGGCGCTGGTCGGCGAACCGACGGGTGATCCGATCGTGGTGCTGGACGGCAAGCCGCACGTCGGCACCGACCAGGGCGCGACCGGGCGGTCCGCCAACGGCAAGGCTCCGCTGCGCGGGCCCACCGGCAAGCTGGTCGGCGAGGTGTCCGCCGGCATCCCCGAGCAGTACGTGCTGGGCGAGCTGTGGCACGAGCTGCCGACCTTCGGCCTGTACAGTGCCATCGCCGTCGCGCTCGGCTCGGCGGCCGCGTTCCTGCTGGCCGGGCGGCTCAAGCGGACGACGTTCGGACTGGAGCTGGAGGAGATCGCCGGGTTGCTGCAGGACCGCGAGGCGATGCTGCACGGCATCCGTGAGGGAGTCGTCGCCTTCGATCCGGAGGGCAGGATCACGGTCGTCAACGACGAGGCCCGCGACCTGCTCGGCCTGGGCACCGCGCTCGGCAGCACGCTGGCGGAGGTGCTGCCGGACGGGCGGCTGCGCCGCGCCCTGGACGGCACCCTGACCGGGAGTGACATCAGCGTGCTCACCGACGACCACTGCCTGGTCGTCAACCGGATGCCGGTGGCCCTGCACGGCCGTGAGCTGGGCGCCGTGGTCACCGTGCGCGACCGCACCGAGCTCATCGGGCTGCTGCGCGAGCTGGACTCGGTGCGCGGGCTCACCGACGCGCTGCGCGCCCAGCAGCACGAGTTCACCAACCGGATGCACACGGTGGCCGGCCTGCTGGACATCGGCGACCACGGCGCCGCCTACGAGTTCGCCGTCGAGACGGCCGGCGCCGAGCAGGCGCTGACCGAGTCCGTCCGGGAACGGGTCGGCAACCCGCTGCTCGTGGGACTGATCGTCGCCAAGACCACGGTGGCCGCGGAACGCGGGGTGCGGATCGTCCTCAGCGACGACTCCGCCCTGGGCGAGGACCCGCCGCATCTGCGCCGGCTGCTGACCATCGTCGGCAACCTGCTGGACAACGCGATCGACGCGTCGACGAACGCACCGGCGCGGCCGAGCGGCTGTGAGGTGCGGTTGTCGCTGATCGAGGCCGTCGACGTGGTGCGGGTGGAGGTGGCCGACACCGGGCCGGGCATTCCGCCGGGCGCCACCGAGTCGATCTTCGAGGACGGCTGGTCGACCCGTCCGGACCGGGGCACCGCGCGGCGCGGCCTGGGACTCGCCCTCGTCCACCGGCTGGTGCAGCGGCACGGCGGCACGATCACGGTCAGCGAGGGGCCGGGCGCGGTCTTCACCGTGACGCTGCCCGTGCCCGACACAGCCCCCGCCCCGCGGGGCGCCCTGTTCACCACGGCTCTGCCGGTGCCGGTGGGCGCGCCGGAAGGCATCGCGGGAGGTGACCGCTGGTGATCCGGACCCTGGTGGTGGACGACGACTTCCGGGTCAGCCGCATCCACTGCGACTACGCGTCCCGCGTCAGGGGCTTCGAGGTGGTCGGCCAGGCGGCGACCGTGGACGCGGCGCTCGACGCGGTGCGCACCCTCCACCCGGACCTGCTGCTGCTCGACATCTTCCTGCCCGACGGCAGCGGACTCGACGTCCTGCGCCGCCTGAGCGGAGACGAGGGCGGCGACCGGCCCGACGCCATCATGATCACCGCCGACCGGGACATCACCTCGGTACGGACCGCGATGAAACTGGGCGCTGTCGGCTACCTGGTCAAACCCTTCGGCGCGCCCGACCTCGCCGAACGGCTCACCGCCTACCGCGAGCTCCAGCACCGCATGGACGCCCTCGGTACCGTCCCGGAGACCGACCAGGCCGACGTGGACGCCCTGTTCAGCGCCGCCCGCCCGCCGGCCGTGCCCCGCGTCCCCGCCAAGGGCCACTCGGCGCCTACCCTCGCCCTGCTGCACCAGACCCTGCGCACCACGCGCGACGCCCTGTCGGCCGCGGAGGCAGCCGAACGCACCGGGGTCTCCCGTGCCACGGCCCAGCGCTATCTCTCCTACCTCGTCAAGGAGGGCATGGTCCGGCTGGAACTGCGCTACGGAGCCACCGGACGCCCCGAGCACCGTTACCGCGCCGCGCACTGAGCCGGTCAGGACAGGGCGGCGGGAGTGAGCGCCGGGCGCGTGTCGGTGGCGCTGGGCGGCGGCCTCCCACTCGTGGACCCGGGCGAAGACAGCCGCCTCCGCGCCGCCCGGGGAACTTCTTCGGCTACGCCGACGTGGTCGGGTGCGGGGAGCGGAGTACGAGCAGGGTGATCTCGCTGGGGGCGAAGACGCGGAACGGCGGCCCCCAGAAGCCGGTGCCGCGGCTGGTGTAGAGGAGAGTGCGGGCGCCGTGCCGGCTCAGGCCGGCGAGGGCGGGCTGGTCGAGGCGGACCAGGTGGTGGAAGGGCCAGATCTGGCCGCCGTGGGTGTGGCCGGAGAGCTGGAGATCGACGCCGGCGGCTGCCGCCCGGTCGACGAACTTGGGCTGGTGGGCCAGGAGCAGGACGGGCAGGTCGGGGTCGGCGCCGTCCAGGGCTCCGGCGAGGTGGGCGCGGTGGCCGGCCAGGCCGGAGGACTCGGCGGTGACGTCGTCCACGCCGGCGACCACGAGGGTGTCGCCGCCGCGTTCGAGCAGCAGGTGGCGGTTGCGCAGCGGCTCCCAGCCCAGCTCGTCCATCAGGTCGACCCAGCCCTGGGCCTCGCTGTAGTACTCGTGGTTGCCGGTGACGTAGACCCGGGCCCGGGTGGCCCGCACGGTACCGAGGGGGGCGGCCTGGGCGCGGCGGCGGTCGGCCGTGCCGTCCGCGATGTCGCCGGTGTGGCAGACCACGTCGGCGTCCAGGGTGTTCACCGTCTCGCACACCCGTGCCGACCAGCGCGCGCGGTCGAGCGGGCCGTAGTGGGTGTCGGTGATGAGGGCGACGCGCAGGCCGTCCAACCCGGCACCCAGGCGGGGGAGTTGCACGTCGAGGCGGCGCACGCGTGGCACGCGGCGGGCTTCGGCGTATCCCCAGGCGAGCAGTACGGCGGTCGTGCCGAGGACGGCCCAGGTGACGATGCGGGCCCGGTCCTGGCCCTCGCCGACGCCGGCCACGGCCAGGGCGAGCCGCAGCAGGACGCCGAGCAGGACGGACCAGGTGAACAGGACCCAGCTGGTGCCCAGCAGGGTGTCGCCGAGTATCGCCGCCCGGTCCTGCTGGCGTTTGCCGTGGCCGCGCACCATCGCGAGCGGCATGCCGACGAGGCCGAGGGCGAACAGCGCGGTGCCGGCCGACGTGACGGGCAGCGGCCAGTGCTGGCCGGCGTACAGGAGCAGCCAGCAGGGCACGGCCCACAGCAGGACGGGGGCGATCAGGGGGAGGAAGCGCACCAGGCGGAGCACCTGGTTTTGCCGCGGGGCCGGCGCTTCGCTGTCGGCGGGTCGGGTGTTGCTGGTGTCGGTCACGCTTGCCCTCTCTGCCCAGGCTGCCGTCCCGCGCACTGTATCCGGTCGTCCTCGGGCCGTCTCCGCCCCGTGATCGCGCTCCGCTGCCGAGGTGCCGCGGCCGCGGTCCGCGACGGCACCGAATCACATCTCACGTTCCGCGGGCGGCGTGCGTCTACCGGTCAGGAGAAGGGAGACGAGGATGACCACAGCCCGAGGTGACCGACTCGGCGGACCCGCTGCCGAACGCGGCGGCCCGGCAGCCGACGCGTCCCGCCGGGCCGTCGGGGGCGTCCGCGCCGTGTGACCGCCCTTCTGGGGACCTTTATGACCGGCCCCTTCGAAAGGCGGTCGAGGCCGTCGGCCGGGGCGTGCCTGGGGCGGTCGGTTCTCAGGGTGTGCATAGGATGGGCCCGATGCACCCCACCGAGCAGACTGCCCCCCGACCGCCGCACCGGCGTCGGCGTGCGCTGCTCGTACTGGGGCTGCTGGCCGGGCTGTTCGGCATGCACGCGTTGGCGCCCGGCGGCCTCATGGGAATGGGCGGCGGCCACGAGCGGGCCGTTCCCCGTCCCGCGGTGGTGGTCACCGCGTACGACGGCTGCTCCGGCGACGACGGTCACTGCGGCGGCGACCACGCGCACCACGCCGACGCGACCTGCGCCTCCGGTGCGGTCAGCGGCGGACCCGCGGTGCCCGCGCCGGTCCCGGACCCGGTTCCCGTCCTCGCGGCCGCCTGCCGGGCCGCCTCCCGCCAGGCCACCGCACCGGACGGTGCCCGAGCACCCCCCGACCTGGCCGAACTCCAACTCCTGCGGATCTAGAGGCACCCGAGCCGGCCGCGCACACAGCGCAGCGGTCGTGCTCCCGCGTGCCCACTCACACTCATCGCAGGAGATCCAGCATGACCAGCACACGTACCCGTGCCGTCCTCGTCGCGCTCACCGTGACCGCCGCCCTCGCGCTCACCGCGTGCGGCAGCGGTGACGACGGCGCCGACGCCACGCACGCGTCCCACTCGGCGGCGGCCGGCGCCACCGCCTCCGCCACCGCAGGTGCCCACAACGCGCAGGACGTGTCCTTCGCGCAGAGCATGATCCCGCACCACCAGCAGGCCCTGGAGATGGCCGGGCTCGCCGTCGACCGCGGCTCCTCCGCCCAGGTGCGCGGCCTCGCCGCCCGGATCGAGAAGGCCCAGGACCCGGAGATCAGGACCATGACCGGCTGGCTGAAGGCCTGGGGCGAGGACGTGCCCATGGCGGGCATGGACCACAGCGGCCACGCCGGCATGGCCGGGATGATGTCCGACAAGGACATGACCATGCTGAAGCAGGCCAGGGGGACGGACTTCGACTCGATGTTCCTGACCATGATGGTCGAGCACCACCGGGGTGCCGTCGAGATGGCCGGCACCGAGAAGGCCAAGGGCGCCTACGGTCCCGCCACGAGCATGGCCGACGCCATCGTCACCGCGCAGAACGCCGAGATCAAGGAGATGAACAAGCTCCTCGGCAAGGGCTGACGGAGGCCGGGGTGGCCGCGCCCACGGGTGCGGCCACCCCTGGCTCAGGCTCCCAGCACCTTCTCCAACGCCCCCAGTGCCGACCGCAGTTCCTCCGCCGTGACGGTCAGCGGCGGGGCCAGCCGGATCGTGGAGCCGTGGGTGTCCTTGACCAGGACGCCCTCGCGCATCAGGCGCTCGCCGATCTCCCGCCCGGTGCCGATCGCCGGGTCCACGTCGACGCCCGCCCACAGGCCGCGCGAGCGGAAACCGGCCACGCCGTTGCCGACCAGCTCCGTCAGGCCGTCCCGCAGGACCACGCCCAGCTCGGCGGCCCGGCGCTGGAAGTCGCCGCTCTCGAGGAGTTCGACGACCGCCGTGCCGACCGCCGCCGCGAGCGGATTGCCGCCGAACGTCGAACCGTGCTCGCCCGGGTGCAGCACCCCCAGCACCTCCCGGCGGGCCACCACCGCGGACACCGGCACGATCCCGCCGCCCAGCGCCTTGCCGAGCAGCAGCACGTCCGGGACGACGTCCTCGTGGTCGACGGCCAGGGTGCGGCCGGTGCGGCCGAGGCCGGACTGGATCTCGTCGGCGACGAACAAACAGCCCTTGCGGCGGGTCAGCTCGCGCACCCCGGTCAGATAGCCGTCGTCGGGAATGAGCACCCCGGCCTCGCCCTGGATCGGCTCGATCAGCACCGCCGCCGTGGTCTCGTCGACCGCCGCCTCCAGCGCGGCCAGGTCGTTGTACGGCACGATCCGGAAGCCCGGGGTGAACGGACCGAAGCCCGCGCGGGCCGTCTCGTCCGTCGAGAAGCTGACGATCGTGGTCGTACGGCCGTGGAAGTTGTCCGCGGCGACGACGATCGTGGCCCGGTCGGCGGGGACGCCCTTCACGTCATAGGCCCACTTGCGGGCCACCTTGATCCCGGACTCGACCGCCTCGGCCCCGGTGTTCATCGGCAGCACCATCTCCAGACCGGTCAACGCGGCGAGCCGTTCGGCGAATTCGGCGAGCCGATCGTTGTGGAAGGCGCGCGAGGTGAGGGTGAGGCGGTCCAGCTGGCGGTGCGCGGCCTCGATCAGCGCAGGGTGGCGGTGGCCGAAGTTGAGGGCCGAGTAACCGGCCAGCATGTCGAGGTAGCGGCGGCCCTCGACGTCCTCCACCCAGGCGCCCTCGGCGCGGGCGACGACGACGGGCAGCGGGTGGTAGTTGTGCGCGAGGACCGGGCCCTCCGCCTCGATCAGCTCGGCGGAGGTGCGTGCGCGTGCGGGTGCGGTCATCAGGGGGATCTCCTGGTCCTCGGCGGATGTCAGCGGATTTCCTGGGTGCAGCACTTGATGCCGCCGCCTGCCTTGTGGAACTCCGACAGGTCGACGGGGACGGGCTCGTAGCCCTGGTCGGAGAGCCGGGCGGCGAGCGCCTCGGCCTGCGGCGCGATGAAGACGTGGCGGCCGTCGGAGACCGAGTTCAGGCCCCAGGCCAGCGCGTCGTCGCGGGTGGCGAGCACCGCCTGGGGGAACAGCCGGCGGAGCACCTCGCAGCTGCCGGGGGAGAAGGCCTCCGGGTAGTACACGATGTTGTCGTCGTCGAGGACGAACAGCGCGGTGTCCAGGTGGTAGAAGTACGGGTCCACCAGGGTCAGGCTGATCACCGGATGCCCGAAGAACTCCTGGGCCTCGCGGTGCGCCTCGCGGGTGGTGCGGAAACCGGTACCGGCGAGCAGGTACCGGCCCGTCCAGACCAGGTCGCCCTCGCCCTCCACCACCGAGCCCGGCCGGTACACGTCGTAGCCCGCGGTCTTGAACCAGAGGTCGTAGTGGGAGGACTCCGGGCGCCGCTCCGGCGCGTGGAAGAGCGAGCCGAAGACGCGGCCGCCGACGACGACCGCCGAGTTCGCGGCGAACACCATGTCGGGCAGGCCGGGGACCGGCTCCAGCCGGTCGACGCTGTGGCCATGGGTGCGGTAGGCGCCGATCAGCGCGGTCCACTGCTCCTGGGCCAGGTCGACGTCGACCCTGGTGTCGGGGTTCATCCACGGATTGATCGCGTACTGCACGGCGAAATGTCTGGGTTCGCAGACAAGGAAGCGCCTGAGGCGCGGCACACGGCTTTCGGACACAGAGGGGTTCCTCCGCTTTCCCGCGGTGTCGACTGAGGGTTGACACCAAGGTAGAAAGCGTCGGATACGGGCGACAAGAAATAAATGTTGCGTGTCAGCGCAGGAACGCTGCGTCTCCGGTCGTACAAACGCAGCATCGGTGCGTTTACTCCGGTACGGGGTGCGTGGCCCCGGCCTCCGGGCTCTCCGGCAGCAGATGCGACAGCACCATGACGCTGATCGTCTTCCGGATGAACGGCTCCACCCGGATCCGCTCCAGCACCTCCTCGAAGTGGTCCACGTCCCGGGCCCGCACATGCAGCAGGGCGTCCGCGCCGCCGGTCACCGTCATGGCCGCGGTGATCTCCGGATGGTTGCGGACCACCTCCGCGAGCCGCCGCGGCGGGGCCGCGCCCTCGCAGTACACCTCGACGTACGCCTCCGTACGCCAGCCGAGGGCCGCCGGGGTGACGGTGGCCGTGAACCCGGTGATCACACCGGTCTCGCGCAGCCGGTCGACCCGGCGCTTCACGGCCGTCGCGGAGAGTCCGACGGCCGCGCCGATCTCGGCGAAACTGGTCCGCGCGTTCGCCATCAACGCGGTGGTGATCTTCCGGTCGAGGTCGTCGAAGGGGGCGGTGCCGCTGTTCATGCCCGCACTGTAACCACGGGCGAGGACGGTTCGGGAGCACCACATCGTCCGGCGCGAACGTCCACGTCCGGCACATGTCCAGCGCCGCGTTGTGCCGCCTACACTCCGTTCATGCTGCGCGCCCTCGCCGTCGACGACGAACGCCCCTCGCTGGAGGAGTTGCTGTATCTGCTGAACGCCGATCCGCGCATCGGCAGCGTCGAGGGTGCCGGGGACGCCACCGAGGCACTGCGCCGCATCACCCGGGCCCTGGAGTCCGGACCCCAGGGTCCCGAGGCCGTCGACGTCGTCTTCCTCGACGTCCAGATGCCCGGCCTGGACGGCCTGGACCTGGCCCGGCTGCTCACCGGCTTCGCCCGGCCTCCACTGGTCGTCTTCGTCACCGCCCACGAGGACTTCGCGGTCAGGGCCTTCGACCTCAAGGCGGTCGACTACGTCCTCAAGCCGGTCCGCAAGGAACGCCTCGCGGAGGCCGTGCGCCGGGCCGCCGAACTGCGCGGCGCCGCACCCCGGATACCCGTGCACGAGCCCGACCCCGACCACATACCCGTCGAACTCGGCGGCGTGACACGGTTCGTGGCGGTGGACGAGATCACGCACGTCGAGGCCCAGGGCGACTACGCCCGCCTGCACACCGAGCGCGGCAGCCACCTGGTCCGCATCCCGCTGTCCACCCTGGAGGAGCGCTGGCGCTCCCGCGGCTTCGTCCGCATCCACCGCCGCCACCTCGTCGCCCTCCGCCACGTCGGCGAACTCCGCCTGGACGCCGGCACGGTGAGCGTCCTGGTCGGTGCCGAGGAACTCCAGGTCAGCCGGCGCCACGCCCGCGAACTGCGGGACCTGCTGATGAGGAGGGCCTGACGATGGCCGCCGACCCCGCCGAGCGCCGGGTCACCGTCACCGGGCCGCCCCGCCGCAGCCGCCGTGCCTCCGGCTACTACCGCCCGCGCACCGAGATCGACGAGCAGACCACCCTCGGCCACACCTACGTCCGCTCCCTCATGCGCAGCCAACTGCGCGCCGCACTGGTCGTGTTCGCCGTCCTCGTGCTGCTCGTCGGCCCGCTCCCGCTGGTCTTCTCCGCCGCCCCCGAGGCGCGCCGCCTGGAGTGGCTGGTGCTCGGCTTCTGCCTGTACGCCCCGCTGATCCTGCTCGCCCGCTGGTACGTGCGCCGGGCCGAACGCAACGAGGCGGACTTCGTCCGCCTCGTCGAGGACCGGTGGGACCGATGAACTCCAGCCGCGACGACGCGGGATGAACTGCGACGAGGCCAGATGAACTCCAGTTACGCCGTCCCGGCGGTCGCCCTCGTGGTCGTCGCGACCGTCCTCGTCGGCGCCTTCGGACTGCGCATCTCCCGGACCACCTCCGACTTCTACGTCGCCTCGCGCACCGTCGGCCCGCGCCTCAACGCGGCCGCGATCAGCGGCGAGTACCTCTCCGCCGCCTCCTTCCTGGGCATCGCGGGACTGGTCCTCGTGCAGGGCCCCGACATGCTCTGGTACCCGGTCGGCTACACGGCCGGCTACCTCGTCCTCCTCCTTTTCGTCGCCGCCCCGCTGCGCCGCTCCGGCGCCTACACCCTCCCCGACTTCGCCGAGGCCCGGCTCGCCTCGCCGACCGTACGGCGGCTGGCCGGGGCGTTCGTCGTCGGCGTCGGCTGGCTCTACCTGCTGCCCCAACTCCAGGGCGCCGGACTCACTCTGACGGTCCTCACCGGCGCCCCCGACGCACTCGGCGGGCTCATCGTCGCCGTGGTCGTGGTCGCCACGGTGGCCGCCGGCGGCATGCGCAGCATCACCTTCGTACAGGCCTTCCAGTACTGGCTGAAGCTCACCGCCCTGCTCGTCCCCGCCCTCTTCCTCGTCCTCGCCTGGCAGCGCGCCGGCGCCCCCGTCCACGCCTTCGACGAACCGGCCACCTTCCGCGCCCAGCGCGTCGTGGACGTCCAGGACGGCCTCTCCCTCCGGCTCGACCGCCCGCTCACGGTCACCGTCTCCGGCACGGTCGACGGCCGCCCGCTCCGGGACACCCGGGTCACCCTCCCCGAGGGCACCCACCGCATCGCCGCCGGCACCCGCCTGACCTTCACCAGGGGCACCCGCGTCCCTGTCACCGACCGGGGCACCAACGGCGGCATGTCCACCTCGCTCGCCGAGAGCCGCGAGGAGCGCCCGCTGTACGCCACGTACGGCCTGATCCTCGCCACCTTCCTCGGCACCATGGGCCTGCCGCACGTCGTCGTCCGCTTCTACACCAGCCCGCACGGGGTCGCCGCCCGCCGCACCACGGTCGCCGTCCTCGCCCTGATCGGCCTCTTCTACATCCTGCCGCCCGTCTACGGCGCCCTGAGCCGCCTCTACACCCCCGAACTCACCCTCACCGGCGAGACGGACGCCGCCGTCCTGCTGCTGCCCGACCGGGTGATCGGCGGCCTCGGCGGCGACCTGCTCGGCGCACTGGTGGCGGGCGGCGCCTTCGCCGCGTTCCTCTCCACCGCCTCCGGCCTCACCATGGCGGTCGCCGGGGTCCTCACCCAGGACGTCCTGCCGTCCCGCGGCGTACGGCACTTCAGGCTCGGGACCGTCCTCGCCATGGCCGTACCGCTCGCCGCCAGCGTGCTGGTGGGCGGTCTGCCGGTCGCCGACGCCGTGGGCCTCGCCTTCGCCGTGTCCGCCTCCTCCTTCTGCCCGCTGCTGGTCCTCGGCATCTGGTGGCGCCGGCTCACCCCGCCCGGCGCGGCCGCCGGGATGCTGGCCGGCGGTGGTTCGGCGTTCTGCGCGGTGGCCGCGACGATGGCCGACCCGCCCGGCACCGGCGACCTGCACGCCCTGCTGGCCTGGCCCGCGCTCTGGTCGGTCCCGCTCGGGTTCCTCACCATGATCCTGGTCTCCCTGGCGACCCCGGGCCGGGTACCGCCCGGCACGGCCGCGATCCTGGCCCGCTTCCACCTGCCGGAAGAGCTGCGCGCGGAGGTCAAGGCGTGACCGGGTTCCTGGCGGGCCTCCTCGTGGCCGTCCTCCCGCTCCTCGCGGCCGGCTTCTGGCTCGGCCGCCGCACCGCCCGCCCGGAGAACCTCGGCGGTCTCGGCACCCCCGTCGAGCACGCCACCTTCGAGACCCTGCACACCGCCGCCCTCGCGGCGCCCCCGCTGCGGGCCGGCCTGACCGAGGAGACCGCCCGCCGCTCGGCCCGCCGGCTGCGCACCCTGCTCGGCACCGACGCGCTCTGCCTCACCGACCACGAGAACCTGCTGGTCTGGGACGGCGTCGGCGACCACCACCGCACCGAGATCATGGAGCGGCTCGCCGGGCCGCTGGAGTCCGGCCGCGGCGAGGCCTTCCGGCTGCACTGCGAGACCCCCGACTGCCCGGTCCGCTGGGCCGTGGTCACCCCGCTCACCGTCGACGACCGCGTCCACGGCACCCTGGTCGCCTGCGCCCCCCGCGAGTCCGCCGTCCTGGTCCGGGCGGCCGGCGAGGTCGCCCGCTGGGTCAGCGTCCAGCTGGAGCTGGCCGACCTCGACCGCTCCCGCACCCGGCTCATCGAGGCCGAGATCCGCGCCCTGCGCGCCCAGATATCCCCGCACTTCATCTTCAACTCGCTCGCGGTGATCGCCTCGTTCGTGCGCACCGATCCCGAACGCGCCCGCGAGCTGCTGCTGGAGTTCGCCGACTTCACCCGCTACTCGTTCCGCCGGCACGGCGACTTCACCACCCTCGCCGACGAGCTCCACGCCATCGACCACTACCTGGCACTGGTCCGGGCCCGCTTCGGCGACCGCCTCACGGTCACCCTCCAGATCGCCCCCGAGGTGCTCCCGGTCACGCTGCCCTTCCTCTGCCTCCAGCCCCTGGTGGAGAACGCCGTCAAACACGGCCTGGAGGGCAAGACCGGCACCTGCCGCATCCAGATCACCGCACAGGACGAGGGCGCCGAGGCCCTGGTCGTCATCGAGGACGACGGTGCCGGCATGGACCCCGTGCTGCTGCGCCGCATCCTCGCGGGCGAGACGAGCCCCTCCGGGGGTATCGGCCTGTCCAACGTGGACGACCGGCTCCGCCAGGTGTACGGGGACGACCACGGGCTCGTGATCGAGACGGCGCCCGGTGCGGGTATGAAGATCACCGCGCGGTTGCCCAAATACCAGCCCGGGGTGCACTAGCGCCCCGCGGCGCGCCGTTGTTCGGGTGCGGCGCCGTCGGGGCTGGTCGCGCAGTCCTCCCCGGCCTTCGGCCGGGGGTACTCCCGGCGCCCCTTACGGGGCGCTGCGGGCGGGGGCGCCGGGACGGTTCGGCTGGGTCAGTTGCTCTGGGTGACCACCATCGCCAGGGTCAGCAGGCCCAGGACCACCCAGCCGAACCAGAGCCAGCCGTTGCTGCCGAGGGCCACCGTGTAGGCCGTCACCACGACGAGGCCGCCGACGGTGAGCACCCCCATCGCCTTGGTGGCACCGTCCGAGCCGTTCGCAGAACCGGGCATCGCGACACCCTCCTCATGGTCCGACTCCCTCCATGGTGCCCCGCTCAGCCCTCGCGTGCGTTCAATGAGGCCAAATACGCGTTGTACGCCTCGAGCTCCTTGTCGCCGTCCCGGTCGGCGGCCCGGTCCGTACGCCGGGCCTGGCGCTGCTCGGAGCCGTACCACTGGAACAGCAGGGCGATCAGCACCAGGACGGACGGGACCTCACTGAACGCCCAGGCGATCCCGCCGGCCGCGTTCTGGTCGGAGAGCGCGTCGATGCCGAGCGAGGCGGGCGGGTTCTTGAAGGTCCCCACCATCGGCTCCGACGCCATCATCAACGCGATGCCGAAGAACGCGTGGAACGGCATGCCCGCGAACAGCTCCAGCATCCGCATGAGGTATCCCGGGCGGTGCGGCCCCGGGTCGACGCCGATGATCGGCCAGAAGAAGACGACACCGACGGCGAGGAAGTGCAGCATCATCGCGATGTGCCCGGCCTTGGAGCCCATCAGGAAGTCGAAGAGCGGTGTGAAGTAGAGCGCGTACAGGCTCGCGATGAACAGCGGGATCGTGAAGGCGGGATGGGTGATGATCCGCATGTACCGGCTGTGCAGCAGGGCCAGCAGCAGCTCACGCGGCCCCTTCCGGCCCCGCCCGGCGACGGGCAGCGCACGCAGCGCCAGGGTCATCGGGGCGCCCAGCAGGATCAGGATCGGCGAGAGCATGCTGATGATCATGTGCTGCACCATGTGCACGCTGAACATGACCATCCCGTAGTCGTTCAGCCTGGTGCACATCACGAGCATGATCGTCAGCACACCCACGACGAACGACACGGTCCGCCCCACGGACCACGCGTCCCCGCGCCGCCGCAGCCGCACCACACCCCACCCGTACAGCGCCAGCCCCGCGAGGCAGGCGACGAGGAAGAAGGGATCCGCCGACCAGTCCAGCCCGCGCCCCAGCGTGAACGGCGGCAGATCCATCGTCATGCCGTGCCCGCTGTGATCCATCCGGCGGCTCCTGATTCGTGGGGGGTTGTACGTTTACTGCCGACCCCAGACTAGAACCGCCGCCGACCGCACGTGCGACCGGGGGCCGGGCAGCCGACTCAGGGGTGCCCCCAGGCCGAAGGCCGCGGGAGGAACCGGGCGACCAGCCACAACGCACCCGCACCGGGCAACGAATCAGAACCTCCTGCGGCGAGGTCCCTCAGAGCACGGTCTCCGCCTCGTCGTAGCGCTGCGCGGGAACCGTCTTCAGCGTCTCCACCGCCTCGGCCAGCGGCACCATCACGATGTCGGTCCCCCGCAGCGCGGTCATGTGACCGAACTCCCCGCGGTGCGCCGCCTCCACCGCGTGCCAGCCGAACCGCGTCGCCAGGACGCGGTCGTACGCCGTCGGCGTACCACCCCGCTGCACGTGCCCGAGGATGACCGGCCTCGCCTCCTTGCCGAGCCGCTGCTCCAGCTCGATGGAGAGCTGCCGGGCGATCCCGGCGAACCGCTCGTGGCCGTAGATGTCCTTGCCGCCCTCGTCGAAGGCCATCGTGCCCGGCTTCGGCTTGGCTCCCTCCGCCGCGACGACGATCGCGAACCGCTTGCCCGCCTCGAACCGCTCGCCGACCCGGCGGGCCAACTCCTCGATGTCGAAGGCCCGTTCGGGGACGACGATGGCGTGGGCGCCGGCCGCCATCCCGGAGTGCAGGGCGATCCAGCCGGTGTGCCGGCCCATGACCTCGACGACGAGCACCCGCTGGTGGGACTCGGCGGTGGTCTTCAGCCGGTCGAGGGCCTCGGTGGCGACCCCCACGGCCGTGTCGAAGCCGAAGGTCACGTCGGTGACGGCGATGTCGTTGTCGATGGTCTTCGGGACGCCGACGATCGGCAGGCCGGCGTCCGACATCAGCCGGGCCGCCTTCAGCGTGCCCTCACCGCCGATCGGGATGATCGCGTCGAGGCCGAGCTCGGCGACATGGCCCCTGGCCCGCTCCACGCCGTCCCGCAGATGGGAGGGCTGGACCCGGGACGATCCGAGGATGGTGCCGCCGCGGGCCAGGATGCCGGCCACGGCGTCGAGGTCGAGCTTGAGGTAGTCGCACTCCAGGAGGCCCTTCCAGCCGTCCCGGAAGCCGATGACCTCGTCGCCGTGGTCGGCGACGGCGCGGTGCACGACGGACCGGATGACGGCGTTCAGGCCGGGGCAGTCGCCGCCGGAGGTGAGGACACCAATGCGCATAGCCCGAAACAACCTTCTCCACGTGGGCCGGAGACCGGACCACGCTGTCCGGCTGACATCGCGGCCACCCTACCGGCGCAAGGGGGTCATTCCGTACCGGGCGTCCGCCTGCTGGACGCGCCCGCACATGTGAGCGGACACCCTGTCAGGCGGGCCCGGGACCGGCCGTTCCGACGCAGCTCAGGCGGGCTGCTGAGCGGCCGCGATGCGCTCGTTGCGCAGTGCCTCGTACCAGCGGTCGTCGATCGGCGGCAGCGCGTTCACATCGAGCGCCAGCTTCAGCAGCAGGTCCGCGATGAGCGGGTTGCGGGCGAGCACCGGACCGTGCATGTACGTGCCGAAGACGGTGTCGTTGTACGCGCCCTCCGTGCCGTCCCCGGTGCCGTTGCCCTTGCCCAGCTGGACCCGGGCGAGGGGGCGGGCGGTGGGGCCGAGCTGAGTGACGCCCTGGTGGTTCTCGAACCCGGTGAGCGGGGGCAGCCCGAGCCGCGGGTCGATGTCGGCGAGGACGTCACCGACGCACCGCTCGCCGGTGCCGCGCACGGTGGTCACGTCGAGCAGGCCGAGACCGGGCTCGCGCTGCCCGAGGTCGTTGATGAACTCGTGCCCGAGGATCTGGTAGCCGGCGCACACGGAGAACACGATCGCGCCGTTCTCCACCGCCCGGTACAGGTGCCCGTCGCGGCGCAGCCGCTCGGCGGCGAGCCGCTGCGGACGGTCCTCACCCCCGCCGATCAGGTAGATGTCGCCGGAGGTCGGGATCGGCTGGTCGCTGCGCACGTCCAGCCGGGCCACGTCGAGACCGCGCTGCCGGGCCCGGCGCTCCACGACGAGCGCGTTGCCCTGGTCGCCGTAGGTGCTGAGCAGGTCGGGGTAGATCCACACCAGCCGCAGTTGGTTGTCGCTCATGAACGGTTCGTCCTTCGTGGTCAGTTGCCGACGCGGCGGCGCAGGTCCTGGAACGCGGTGTAGTTCGCGATGACCTCGATCCGGCCCGGCGGGCACATCTGGACCGCCTGGTCGAGGGAGTCGCAGACCTGGAAGTGCTGGTTCGCGACCTCGAGACGTACCGCGAGGTCCAGCTTGCGGTCACCGAGCACGAAGATCGGGTGGCCGGTCAGGCGCGTGTAGTCGACGTCCCACAGCCAGGAGGTGTCGGTGCCGTCGGCGCCGCGCGCGTTCACGGAGAGGATGACCGGCGCCGGCGGCGGGTCGATCAGCGAGAACGTCTCCAGCCAGCCGGCCGGGTTCTTGGCGAGGAGCAGACGCAGGTCGCGCCCCTGGAACTGGACGACGTCGTAGCGTCCCGCGACGGCCTGCACCTGGTACATCCGCTCCAGGGCGACCTGCGGCGGCACCCCGAAGACCGCGGCGACGGCGGCCGAGGAGGCTGCGTTCGCCTTGTTGGCGCGCCCCGGCAGCTGCAGGTGGATCGGCCAGGCCGACCCGTGCGGGTCGAGCACGTGGTCCCCGGAGAGCACCCAGCTCGGCGTCGGCCGCCGGAACCCGCACTCGCCGCAGAACCAGTCGTCGCCGGGCCGCTGCATCACACCGCCGCAGGACGGGCAGGACCAGGCGTCGTCCTTCCACATCTGCCCGGCGGCGACCCAGATCACGTTCGGGGAGGAGGACGCGGCCCAGACCACCAGCGGGTCGTCGCAGTTCGCCACGATGACGGCCTTCGACCCGGCCAGCCCCTCCCGCCAGTTCTCGGCGAGCATGCGGGTCTCGGCGGCGCGGTCGAGCTGGTCCCGGGAGAGGTTGAGCAGGGCGATGCACTTCGGGTCGGTGTCCCGGGCCACCCCGGCCAGGTACTTCTCGTCGACCTCGATCACACCGAACTTGGACTCAGAGCCGCCCGCCAGGGCCGAGGTGATACCGGCAGGCATGTTGGCGCCGAGCGCGTTGGAGACGACCGGCCCCGCGGCCTTCAGGGCCTCGGCGATCAGCCTGGTGGTCGTCGTCTTGCCGTTCGTCGCCGAGACGAGGGTCACGTCCAGGTTCTGGGCGAGCCGGGCGAGTAGGTCGGGGTCGAGTTTGAGCGCCACCCGGCCACCGATCACGGATCCGCTGCCGCGCCCCGCTGCCCGGGACGCCGCCGCGACCGCCTTGCCCGCGGTCACGGCCAGCTTGGCCCGCGGCGTGAGCGGGTCCGAGTTGCCTGCCATCAGTTCTCGATCCTCCTTGCGTACGCGCCGCGCCTGAGCCATCCGGCAACGTGGTGTGCACCTCAGCCTATCGAGATCCATTCGCACACCCGAATTCCGGCCCATGCCTGCGCGGCGAGCAGGGGCCCACCCGAACCGTACCCTTGCGGCCATGCGACACGGTTCCATTCCGGGCGCCCACGGGCGGGTCCGGCCCCTCACCCTGCTCGGCGACCCCGTCCTGCACGCCCGCTGCGCGGAGGTCACCGAGTTCGGCCCCGAACTCTCCCGGCTCGTGGAGGACTTGTTCGCGACGATGTACGCGGCGGAGGGTGTGGGCCTGGCGGCGAACCAGGTGGGCGAGCCACTGCGGGTGTTCGTCTTCGACTGCCCCGACGACGAGGACGTCCGGCACCTGGGCCACGTCGTGAACCCCCGCCTGGTGGCGGCGGACGGCATCACACTCCGCGGCCCCGAGGGCTGTCTGTCCCTGCCGGGCCTGGAGGCGGGCACGGAGCGGTACGACCACGCGGTGGTCGAGGGCTTCACGGCGACGGGGGAGCCGATCACCGTCCACGGCACGGGCTTCTTCGCGAGATGCCTCCAGCACGAGACCGACCACCTGGAGGGCCGCGTCTACGCCGACCATGTCACGGGCTGGCGCAAGCGCAGGCTGATGCGCCAGGTGGCCACCTCCTCGTGGCGCCGGTGAGGAGAGACACCGGGGGCGCGGGGCCGTATTCGATGTACGGCCACCGCCGCATTCGACGTGCGGCCACCGCCGCGTGGGCGCGACGAGCCCCCACCGGCGGTCAGCCGAAACCCGACCCTCAGAACCCCGGGCCGCCGATCTTGTCCCCGGCCGCAGCGAGCCGCCCCCACAAAAGGTCCGCCAAACTCTTCACCAGTTCCGCACGAGAACAGGGCCGTTCCCCCAGCCACCAGTCCCCTGCGGCATGCATCATCCCGACGATCCCGTGCCCCCACACCCGCGCCAGCTGCTGGCTCCCGGGCCCGAGGTCCAGCCGGTCCTCGATGACCTGCGCCAGCTCCTCGCCCATCCGCCGCAGCAGCGGAGCCGAGTGCTTCCCCACGTCGAACCCCTGGTCGGCCCCCGTGCCGCCCTCGGCGGGATGCATCAGGAACCGGTACACCTGAGGCCGCGCCTCGATCGCCGCGAGGTACGTGTCCAGGGTCGCCTCGACGCGCTCACGGCGCTCCGCCGGAGCGTCCAGCGCGGCCCGCAGCGAGTTCAGCAGCGCGTCCGTGTGCCGCTTGGCCAGTGCCGCGTACAGCCCGCTCTTGTCGCCGAAGTGGCGGTAGAGGATGGGTTTGGTGATGCCCGCCTCCGCCGCGATGGCGTTCATGGAAGCCTGTGGGCCGTCGCGCAGCACCACCCGGTCGGCGGCCTCCAGCAGCTCGCGCCGTCGGCGGTCGGCGGACCGTTGCTGTTCGGTCCGCTGCGTGGTGTCCATGTGCTCTCCCCACCCCGTGCTCTTTTCGGTGACGCCTGCGCAAACTAACACCTGACAGCCATCTGCTCTCGAACTGGCTGCCGAGGTGACCTTGGGAGTTGACTTTTCCTACCGACGAGTAACAGACTCGGGTTACCGCTAGTAACACATTATGCGCCGCCGCTGGAGGGGTCATGGCCGAGTTCACCATGGAACTCAACGACGAACAGAAGGAGGTCCGGGACTGGCTGCACGGTTTCGCCGCCGACGTGATCCGTCCCGCAGCCGCCGAATGGGACGAGCGTGAGGAGACTCCCTGGCCGGTCATCCAGGAGGCCGCGAAGGTCGGCATCTACTCCCTGGACTTCTACGCCCAGCAGTACTTCGACCCCACCGGCCTCGGTATCCCGATGGCCATGGAGGAGCTGTTCTGGGGCGACGCGGGCATCGCCCTGTCCATCGTGGGCACGGGCCTCGCCGCCGTCGGCGTCCTCGCCAACGGCACCGAGGAGCAGATCGGCACCTGGATCCCCCAGATGTACGGCGACACCAACGACGTGAAGGTCGCCGCGTTCTGCTCCTCCGAGCCCGACGCCGGCTCCGACGTGGCCTCCATGCGCACCCGGGCCGTCTACGACGAGGCCAAGGACGAGTGGGTGCTCAACGGCACCAAGACCTGGGCGACCAACGGCGGCATCGCCAACGTCCACGTCGTCGTCGCGGTCGTCGACCCGGAGCTCGGCTCCAAGGGCCACGCCTCCTTCATCGTCCCGCCGGGGACGCCCGGCCTGTCCCAGGGCCAGAAGTTCAAGAAGCACGGGATCCGTGCCTCGCACACCGCCGAGGTCGTCCTGGACAACGCCCGGGTGCCCGGGTCCTGCCTGCTCGGCGGCAAGGAGAAACTGGACGAGCGCCTCGCCAGGGCCCGGGAGCGGGCGAAGTCGGGCGGTGAGCGGGTGAAGAACGCGGCGATGGCCACGTTCGAGGCCTCGCGGCCCGCCGTCGGCGCGATGGCCGTCGGTACGGCCCGCGCCGCCTACGAGGTCGCCCTCGACTACGCCGTGACCCGGGAGCAGTTCGGGCGGCCGATCATCGACAACCAGGGCGTTGCGTTCCAGCTCGCCGACATGCGGACGGCCGTCGACGCGGCCCGGCTGCTGGTGTGGCGGGCGTCCTGGATGGCGGTGAACGGGAAGCCGTTCACCGCGGCCGAGGGCTCGATGTCGAAGCTGTTCGCGAGCGAGACGGCGAAGAAGGTGACCGCCCAGGCGATCCAGATCCTGGGCGGGAACGGGTACACGCGGGAGTATCCGGTGGAGCGGATGCACCGGGACGCGGCGATCTACACGATCTTCGAGGGGACGAGTGAGATCCAGCGCCTGGTGATCGCCCGTACCTTGTCGGGGATGCCGATCCGGTAACGCCGCGGGGTGCGGGTGCGTCGCGGGCCGGCCGTGCGTCGTGGCTGCCCGCGCAGCTCCTCCCCCAGCTTTCGGCCGGGGGTACCCCCAGCACCCCCGGGCGAACTCCTCACCGGTGCTTCAGAGGGGTCAGTTGCTCGATGTCGTAGCGCTTGCGGAGTATCTCGATGGCCTCGTGGTCCGGAGGACCGCCGCTGCCCAGGATCTCCAGGAGTTCCTCGAAGTAGCGCTCGTGGTCGGGTGGCGGGGAGGACTGGAAGAACATCCGCGCGGGGGCGTCCGTCGGGTTGGCGAAGGCGTGCGGGCAGCCGGGGGGCACGGCGATCAGCGTGCCCGGGGTTGCCCGTACCACCCTCGTGCCCGAACTCGACTCCCACTTCTGCCAGTTGTCGGGGGTGCGGATGCGTGGCTCGAAGGCGAGGACGTCCAGCTCGCCTTCGAGGACGTAGAACAGCTCCTCGCTGCGGGTGTGCACATGGGCGCCCACGTCGAAGCCCGGCGGGACGTCCACCTCGAAGGTGGAGGCCATCCGCGAGTGCGTTCCCGTCACCTTGAAGGTGACGCGCTGGGCCGGCGTGTGGACCACGCGCCCGTGTCCCGGTGGGACGAGGAGTCCCTCGGCTGTGGTCATGGGCACTCACCAGGTCACCGGTAGTGCTTCGGGTCCCCGGATCAGCGCGCCCTTCCTGAAGGGCACCTGCTCCGGAGGTACGGCGAGCCGCAGGCCGGGCAGCCGGTCGAGCAGGGCGTCGAGGAGGAGTTCCTCCTCCAGCCTGCCGAGCCGGCCGCCGGGGCAGTAGTGCGGGCCGAACCCGAAGGAGACGTGTGGGTTGGGACTGCGGGTGAAGTCGATCGTCTCGGGGTCCGGGAAGACCTCCGGATCGCGGTTGGCGGCCAGGTACGAGACGTAGACCGCGTCGCCCGCGCGGATCCGTACGCCCCCGATCTCCACGTCCCGCGTGGCGATCCGGGACAGCCCGACCGCGCTGCGGTGCGGGATCCAGCGCAGCAGTTCGTCGAGCGCCCGGGGGCGGATCGCCGGCTCGGTGCGCAGCCGGTCGAGGAGGTCGGGGCGGGTCAGCAGCAGGTAGAGCATCTGCCCGCTGTTGTTGGTGACCGCCTCGCCGCCGATCTGGAGGAGGACGGCGAGACCGACGGCCTCCTCCAGCGTCACCTCGCCGCGGCCCACGGCGGCGCCCAGCAGTGAGCACACGTCCTCGCTCGTGCTGTGCTCCCGCAGCTCGACGAGCTCGGCGAAGTAGGCCCTCATCTCGCGCTTGGCCTCCTCGCTGACCTCCTTGCCGTGGCTGGAGGACAGGATCAACTGGGTCCAGATGTGCATGGTGTCCCGGTCGGCGGCCGGTACGCCCATCACCTCGCAGATCACCGCGATGGGGAACGGGCTGAGCACCGTGGCCGTGAGGTCGGCGGGCGGGCCGTCCTGGACGAGCTCGTCGACGAGCTCGTCCAGCATCAGGCGGGCCTTCTCCCGGACCCGCTCCACACCCTTGGAGGTGAGCGCGGGGGCCACCGTGCGGCGCAGCCGCGTGTGGTCGGGCGGGTCCAGGAAGCCGACCGCGCCGCGGTCCGGGATGAAGTGCGGGGCGAGCCGGGTGACCGGCTGCGTCGTCACCGCCTCACGGCTGAACCGGGGGTCGTTGGCCACCATCCGCACGTCGTCGTACCGGGTGACCAGCCACGCCCAGCCCTCGCCGTTGGGAAGCCGGATCCGGGTGACCGGGCCCTCCCGCATCAGCTCCGCCAGGGTGGGGTCGAAGTCCACCCCCGCCAGGTCCGGCACCTCCCAGTGCCGGACCGGGCAGGCGGCCGCGCGGGTGGCCGCACCGGCGGCCTCCTCTGCGGCTTCGCCGGCGGGGTCGAGCGGTTCGGTGAGTGCCATCTCTATCGCGCCGCCTCTCCGCCCGGACGCCGCCAGCGACCCAGCGACATCTCCGCCGTGATGCCGGGACCGAACCCGGCAAGCAGGCCGCGCGCCTGGTGCTCGGCACCGCCCTCGTCGAACATCCGGCGCAGCGCGTCCAGGACGACGGCGCTCGCGATGTTGCCGTACTCGGTGAGCGTGGACCGGCTGAACCGGAAGGCGTGCGGGTCGACCTGGAGGAACTTGCTCAGGTCGTCCAGGATTCGCGGGCCGCCCGCGTGGACTATGTAGAAGTCCAGGTCGGACGCGTCCCAGCCGTGCATCCCCGCCAGGTCCTGGAGAGCCGGAGCCAGCGGCTCCATGGTCGCGGGGACCCGCTTGTCCAGCAGGAAGTGGAACCCGGTCGCCCGCACGTCGTACATGATCCACTCTTCGGTCTTCGGGATCAGGTACGAGCCGTTGCGTTCGAGTTCGACGCCCGTGCCGCCCTGGCCGCGGACCACGGCGGCGGCGATGCCGTCACCGAAGAGGCCGTTGGAGAGCAGCGAGCCGACGCCGAGGTCGGTCGGCTGGTAGCACAGCGAGCAGAACTCGCAGGCCACGATGAGGGCGTTGGCGTTCGGGTACGCCGAGCAGAAGTCGTGCGCCCGGTTGATCGCCGCTCCGCCCGCCGCGCAGCCGAGCTGCGCGATGGGGATCTGGCGGGTGGTGGAGTCGAAGTCCATCTCGTTGATCAGCCAGGCCGTGAGCGACGGCATCATGAAGCCCGTGCACGAGACGTAGATGATCACGTCGATGTCGGTGGTGAGCAGTTCGGCCTCGTCGAGCGCCCGCTGGATGACTGCGGGGACCCGGGCCTTGGCCTCGGTCTCGTAGAGCTTGTTGCGCTCCTCGAAGCCGGGGTGCTTCAGGGTTTCCTCGATCGGCTGCACGATGTGCCGGGTGCGTACGCCCGTGTTCTCGATCAGTCTCAGCGCCAGCGGCAGCTGCGGGTGGTTCTCGTGGTGGGAGCGCGCCAGTTCCAGCGTCTCCTCCATCGTGATCACGTACTCCGGGACCGACACTGAGGGTTTGCACAAAGTCGCCATGAACCGTGCCTGCTTTCAGCCTTCCGGCGGGTTTGGCCCGACCGGTCAGAGAGGTGGTTCACCTCAGGAGGTGGTTCCTTCACGATCACCCGTGAGGGCGACGATCTCTCGCCGGACTACTCCGAACCGGTGACCCCGTGTCAGGGTCGGAGCAGCACAGAGCTATCCGCACGAGGAGGACGCGATGCCCGGCACGGCCGCGGAAATGCTGGAAAAGACCAGGTCAGAGCTTGCCCCGGACTCGAACGCCAATCCATTGGTCCCCCTCGTCGCCGGCGGCCGGGCGAGTCGGGAGACACTCGCCGCACTCGCCCTGGAACAACACCGTGTGATCCCCGCCGACCGGCGCGCGTTCCTGCATCTGGCGCAGCGCGCTTCCGAGGAGCCGGCGGCCGCCGGGTTCTTCACCTTGCTGGCCGGGGGCGAGGAACTGGCGGCGGAGCGGCTGGGCGCGTTCGCCGAGGCGTGCGAAGTGGATGACGAGCGCATGCGGGCGTACGAGCCCCTGCCGGGCTGCCAGGCGTACCCGGCGTACATCTCCTGGCTGGCCCTCAACGCGGCCCCGGCGGACGCCGTCCTCGCCATCACGGCCAACTTCGCCACGTGGGGCACGTATTGCGCGAGCATCGCGCAGGGCCTGCGCACCCACTACGGCTTCACCGACGAGGCCTGCGCCTTCTTCGACTTCTTCGCGACCCCGGCTCCGGCGCTGGACGCACAGGCGGCGGAGGCGGTGCGGGCGGGACTGGACTCGGGCCGCCTGGACGAGAAGCGGGTGTACGCCTACGGCCGCCTGCTCCAGGCGTACGAGGTGATGTTCTGGACGTCCCTCACTTCACGTACCTAGGGGCGCCGGGGGAGGAACCGCGCGACAAGCCCCCACCGGCCGGCACCCGCCCGAACGACCGTTACTCCCCACTGCTGTGGGCGATACAGGCCACGTCGATCCGGTCGGCGAGCTTCGCGAGCTCGATGGTCAGCGCGGCCACCGTGTCCTCGTCCAGCCCGCCCTCGTCGGCCTCCACCAGACGCAGCCACCGTGCCCCCAACGTCCGCAACAACTTACTCACGTCGGCCGCGGCAACCTGCAAGGTCCCGCGGTCGTCGACGATCAGAGGCAGGGTCACTTCGCGGTTCACACTCGGGATCGTAGTCGCGCAACCCTCACGCACCCTGCCAAACGGTCGTGATGTTGCAGAACTCCCGGATTCCGTGCCCGGACAGCTCACGGCCGTATCCGGACCGCTTCACCCCGCCGAACGGGAACGCCGGGTGGGAGGCGGTCATGCCGTTGACGAACACGCCACCGGCCTCCAGGTCCCGTACGAACCGGTCGACCTCGGCCTCGTCCCGCGTCCACACGTTCGAACTCAGTCCGAAGGGTGAGTCGTTGGCGATGAGGATCGCCTCGTCCAGGTCCCCGGCCCGGTACACCGTGGCCACCGGCCCGAACGCCTCCTCGCGGTGGATGCGCATGTCGCGGTGGATCCCGGCCAGGACGGTCGGCGGGTAGAACCAGCCGGGCCCGTCCGGCCGCTCCCCGCCGCACAGCACCCGGGCACCCGACCGCTTGGCGTCCTCGACCAGCTCCTCCAGGTCCTTGCGCCCCTGCTCGCTGGCGAGCGGCCCGACGTCCGTCGCCTCGTCCATCGGGTCGCCCATGCGCAGCGCCGCCATGCCGGCCACGAACTTCTCGACGAACGCGTCGTAGACGTCGGTGTGCACGATGAACCGCTTCGCGGCGATGCACGACTGCCCGTTGTTCTGCACGCGCGCCGTCACCGCGATCCGCGCGGCGCGGTCGACGTCCGCCGAGGGCATCACCACGTACGGGTCGCTGCCGCCCAGTTCCAGGACCGTCTTCTTGATCATCTCGCCGGCGGTGGCGGCGACCGCGCGGCCCGCGGGCTCGCTGCCGGTGAGCGTCGCCGCCCGTACCCGCTCGTCGCGCAGGATGTCGTCGACCGCGCCGGACCCGATCAGCAGGGTCTGGAAGCAGCCCTCGGTGAAGCCGGCCCGGTGGAACAGGTCCTCCAGGTACAGGGCGGTCTGCGGGACGTTGGACGCGTGTTTGAGCAGGCCCACGTTGCCCGCCATCAGCGCGGGTGCGGCGAAGCGGACCACCTGCCAGAGCGGGAAGTTCCACGGCATCACGGCGAGCACCGGCCCGATCGGCCGGTAGCGCACCCGCACCCGGGACGCGCCCGAGTCCTTCACGTCCGTGTCCGCCGGCTCCTCGTCGGCCAGCAGCTCCTCCGCGTGGTCGGCGTACCAGTGCATCGCCTTCGCGCACTTGGCGGCCTCCGCGCGGGCCTGCTTCAGCGGCTTGCCCATCTCGGTGGTCATGGTGCGCGCGATGTCGTCCAGGTCCGCTTCCAGCAGACCGGCGGCGGCGTGCAGCAGCCGGGCGCGCTCGGCGAAGGTGCTCGTGCGGTACGTGCGGAACGTCGCCTCGGCGAGTTCGAGCCGGCGTTCGAGCTCGTCCTCGTCCATGGGCTCGAACGTTTCGAGCGTCTCGCCGTTCGCCGGGTTGACCGTCGCGATGGGCATGGCTGACCTCCCTGGGAGCGGGCTTGCTAAGACCTTCGCGCGCGGCCGGGTCGGCCGCAACGTATGGGGCTCCGTTCAGCCCGAGTGCTCCGCCAGCCGGTCGAGAAACGTCGCCTGTGCCTTGACGATCACCTCGCGGGCCCGGTCCGGGCTCAGCCAGGCCACCCGGTCCAGTTCGGGGAACTCCTGGATCCGGCCCGAGCGCGGCGGCCACTCCATCACGAAGGTGCCGGGGTCGATCGTGTCCGGGTCCAGGTCCGCCTCGATCGCCCACGCGGTGACGATCTTGCCGTTGGTCTGCCGCACCTCGCCCAGTTCGATCGCCGTCCCGTCCGGCGGTGCGAGCCCCAGCTCCTCCTGGAACTCGCGGCGGGCCGCGTCCCAGGCCGGCTCGTCCGGCTCGTACTCGCCCTTGGGGACGGTCCAGGCGCCCGCGTCCTTCTTCGCGAAGAACGGGCCGCCCATATGGCCGAGCAGGACCTCGACGCCCTCGCCGGTATGCCGGAACAACAGCAGTCCGGCGCTTCGCCTCGGCTCCGTCAACGCCGTACCTCCGGGTGCGCGGCCAGCAGGGTTTCCACCGTATCTGCCTCCTCCGGCCGTTTGTCCTCGCGGTAGCGGACGACGCGCGCGAAGCGCAGGGTGACGCCGGCCGGGTAGCGGGAGGAGCGCTGCAGGCCGTCGTAGGCGATCTCGACGACGAGTTCCGGGCGCACGGTCACCAGCCGGCCGTCGTCGGAGACCTCCAGCTCCTTGAGCCGGGCGGTCTGCCACTGCAGCACCGCGTCGGTCATGCCCTTGAAGGTCTTGCCGAGCATGGCGAAGGTGCCGTCCGGGTTGCGGGCGCCGAGGTGGAGGTTGGACAGCCTGCCGGTGCGGCGGCCGTGGCCCCACTCGGCGGCCAGCACGACCAGGTCGAGGGTGTGGACGGGCTTCACCTTCAGCCAGGAGGCGCCCCTGCGGCCCGCGCTGTAGGGGCCGTCCAGCGACTTGACGACCACGCCCTCGTGGCCGCGAGCGAGGGCGGCCGCGAGGAATTCCTCGGCGGCCGCCGTGTCGTCCGGCCCGGCCACCAGCGCCCGGCGCACCCGCATCGGCTCGGGGACCAGCCGGGCCAGCTCCGCGTGCCGTTCGGCGAACGGAAGGTCGAGCAGGTCGTGGCCGTCGACCGAGAGCGCGTCGAAGAAGACCGGGGAGACCGGGACCTGACGGGCCGCCTTCGCCACGTCGGTCCGGGAGCCGACCCGGCCCGCCGTCTCCTGGAAGGAACGGGGCCGGCCGTCCGCGCCGAAGGAGATCACCTCGCCGTCCAGGACGAACCGGTCGCCGCCCAACGCGCGTGCGGCGGAGGTCACCTCGGGAAGACGGTCGGTGATGTCGTCCAGGGTGCGGGTGAAGACCCGTACCGTGTCGCCGTCCCGGTGGACCTGGACCCGGATGCCGTCCAGCTTCTCCTCGACCGCCGAGCCGCCCAGCTTCTGCACCGCCTCGGCGACCGAGGAGGCGGTGTGCGCCAGCATGGGCAGAACCGGGCGGCCGACGGTGAGCCGGAAGCGGTCCAGGGCCGGCGGGCCGTCCGCCAGCAGCGCCGCCGCGACCGTCTGGAGGGACCCGGCGAGCATCACCGCCCGGCGGACGTCGGCCGGGTCCGCGCCGGTCGCCTGCGCGAGCCCTTCGACCGCGACCGCGTCCAGGGCACCCTGGCGCACCTCGCCGGAGAGCAGCCCCAGCAGGAAGCGCTGTTCGTCCGCCGTCGCCGCGCCCATCAACTCGCCCACGATCCGGACCCGTTCGGCCTGCGCACCGGCCCCGGAGACCTTGCCGAGCTCGCTGAGCCGGGCGTCGACCTCGCGCACGGTGAGGGACGGTTCGCCGGCCGCCGGGACGGGCCGGCTCAGCACCTTCCAGCCGACGCCGAGGCGGCCCTGCGGGATCCGGCCGGCCAGGTAGGGGATGACGACCGGGACGTCGTCGGGAGCCGTCTCCCGGAAGAGTTCGGCGAGCAGCGCGGTCTTGCGGGACCTGGCCGCGGTGGCGGCGACCTCCCGGGACACTTCGGCGAGCCGGGTCAGCAGCATGCAGCCATGGTGCACCGGGTGCGCCCCGACCACACCACCACGTACGCGCCCGGACTACGCCCGCACGGCCGCGTCCAGGTCCGCGAAGAGCAGCTCGCCGTTGATCGCCGCGCCGGCCCGGTAGCCGCGGCTCGCCGCGTTGACCACCTGCTCGGCGAAACCGCTCGCGTTGCCGGCCGCCCACAGTCCCGGCACGGTCGTCCGGCCCAGCTCGTCGATCACCGGGTAGGTGCCGAAGGGGGTCTCGGCCGGCTCCGCGCCGAGCGCGCGGAACAGCGCGTTCTGCGGGACCGGGCGGGGCGCGACGAACAGCGCCTCCCGGTCGTGCACGCCGCCGTCGGCGAGCCGTACGCCGGTCAGCCGGTCGTCCTCGACCCGCAGCCCGGCGACCTCGCCCGGCACCACCCGCACCCCGGCCGCGGCCAGCCGCCGCAGGTCGTCGTCGGTCAGCTCCCTCTCCTCGACCCGGTGCAGGAAGAGGGTCACGTCCTTGGACCACTGGGTGACCATCAGCGCCTGATGCACGCTCATCGGGGTCGTGGCCAGCACGCCGAACGCCTGGTCGCGGACCTCCCAGCCGTGGCAGTACGGGCAGTGCAGCACATCCCGGCCGAAGCGCTCGGCCACCCCGGGGACGGGCGGGAGCTCGTCCTTCAGGCCGGTGGCGACGACCAGCTGCCGGGCCCGGACCGTCCGGCCGCCCGCCAGCACCACCGCGAAGCGGTCCGCCTCGTCCTTCGTCGCGTCCACCGCTCGGTCCCGGACCAGCTCCACCCCGTACCGGGCGATCTCCTCCCGGCCCACCGCCAGGAACTCCGCGGGCGGCATGCCGTCGCGGGACAGGAAGCCCTGCATGTGGGCCGCCGGGGCGTTGCGCGGCTCGCCCGCGTCGACGACCAGGGTGCGGCGCCGGGCCCGGCCCAGCACCAGCGCGGCGGACAGTCCGGCCGCGCCGCCTCCGACGACGACCACCTCGTACGTGTCGGTCATGGTGACCACCTCCGCGGCCGAGGGTCGCCCGGGTACTGCCGGATTGACAAACGTCTTTGCCGAAACTGCAATGCAGGCATGACTACGGACGACGTCCTCGCGGGCGTGGGGCCCCGGCTGCGCCGGCTCCGCAAGGAGCGTGAGGTCACCCTCGCCGCCCTCTCCGAGACCACCGGTATCTCGGTCAGCACCCTCTCCCGGCTGGAGTCCGGGCTGCGCAAACCCAGCCTGGAGCTGCTGCTGCCGATCGCGCAGGCCCACCAGGTGCCCCTGGACGAACTGGTCGGCGCCCCGCCGGCCGGCGATCCCCGGGTGCGGGCCAAGCCGATGGAGCGGTACGGCCGCACCTTCCTGCCGCTCACCCGGCAGCCCGGCGGCCTCCAGGCCTTCAAGGTGGTCGAGCCGCAGCGGAAGCTGGAACCCGAGCCGCGCACCCACGAGGGCTACGAGTGGCTCTACGTGCTGTCCGGGAAGCTGCGGCTGGTGCTGGGGGAGCACGACGTCGTGCTGGGCCCGGGGGAGGCAGCCGAGTTCGACACCCGGGTGCCCCACTGGTTCGGGTCGACGGGGGAGGGCCCGGTGGAGTTCCTCAGCCTGTTCGGGCCCCAGGGGGAGCGGATGCACGTGCGGGCGCGGCCGAAGCGGGCGTGACGAATCCGGCGTTGCCCCGGGCGGCTGTTCCCTCCATGGCAAGCGACCGCTTAGTATGCGGTGGACCCGGTCAGACGACGGTCGGACGACGCAGTCGACGCAGTCCCGTGGAGGCACCGCATGCAGGCATGGCAAGTGCACGAGAACGGCGAGCCGAGCGAGGTGATGCGGCTCCAGGAGGTGGAGCGGCCCACGCCCGGCGACGGCCAGGTGCTGCTCAGGGTGCGTGCCGCCAACATCAACTTCCCCGACGTCCTGATGTGCCGGGGCCACTACCAGGTGCGTCCGCCGCTGCCGTTCACCCCGGGCGTCGAGATCTGCGGCGAGACCGAGGACGGACGCCGGGTGATCGCCAACCCCGCGCTGCCGCACGGCGGTTTCGCCGAGTACGCGGTCGCGGACGCCGCCGCGCTGCTGCCCGCCCCGGACGCGCTGGACGACGCCGAGGCCGCCGCGCTGCACATCGGCTACCAGACGGGTTGGTTCGGACTCCACCGCAGGGCGGCCCTCCAGGCCGGCGAGACCCTGCTCGTGCACGCCGCCGCCGGCGGGGTCGGCAGCGCGGCCGTCCAGCTCGGCAAGGCGGCCGGGGCGCGCGTGATCGGCGTGGTCGGCGGCGCCGACAAGGCCGCCGTCGCCCGCGAACAGGGCTGTGACGTCGTCGTCGACCGGCGCGCCGAGGACGTCGTCGCGGCCGTCAAGGAGGCCACCGGCGGCCGGGGCGCCGACGTGATCTACGACCCGGTCGGCGGCGACGCCTACACCCAGTCCACCAAGGTCGTCGCCTTCGAGGGCCGGATCGTGGTCGTCGGCTTCGCCAGCGGCACCATCCCCAGCCCGGCGCTCAACCACGCCCTGGTGAAGAACTACTCCATCCAAGGCCTGCACTGGGGCCTGTACGCCACCAAGAACCCCAGGCTGATCCTGGACTGCCACCGGCAGCTCACCGAGCTGGCCGCCAAGGGCGCCATCAAGCCCCTGGTCAGCGAGCGGGTCCCGCTGTCCGAGGCCGCGGCGGCCGTCCAGCGGGTCGGCGACGGCGTCACCACCGGCCGGGTCACCGTCGTACCGAACGGAGCCGCAGCATGACCGACGCCGCCGAACTCACGCGCCGCACCGCCGAGCTGCTGGCCGCGTACCCGCCCGCCTCGACGGACCGGCTCGACTTCCTCAAGGCCCGCTTCGACGCGGGACTGGCCTGGGTGCACTACCCGGAGGGCCTCGGCGGCCTCGGCGCCCCGCGCTCCCTCCAGGCCGTCGTGGACGCCGAACTGGAAGCCGCGGGCGCTCCCGACAACGACTCCCGCCGCAACGGCATCGGGCTCGGCATGGCCGCGCCGACCATCCTCAAGTACGGCACGGAGGAGCAGAAGCAGCGCTACCTGCGACCGCTGTGGATCGGCGAGGAGGTCTGGTGCCAGCTGTTCAGCGAGCCGGGCGCCGGATCCGACCTGGCCGCGCTGGGCACCCGCGCCGTCCGCGAGGGCGACGCATGGGTGGTGAACGGCCAGAAGGTGTGGACCTCCGGCGCGCACAACTCCCGCTGGGCCATCCTCATCGCCCGCACCGACCCGGACGTGCCCAAGCACGCGGGCATCACCTACTTCATCTGCGACATGACCGACCCCGGCGTCGACGTCCGCCCGCTGCGGCAGATCACCGGCGAGGCCGAGTTCAACGAGGTCTTCCTCACCGACGTCCGTATCCCCGACTCCCGTCGCCTCGGCGCGATCGGCGACGGCTGGCGGGTCGCGCAGACCACCCTGAACAACGAGCGCGTCGCCATCGGCGGCATGCGGCTGCCCCGCGAGGGCGGCATGATCGGCCCGGTCGCGAAGACCTGGCGCGAACGCCCCGAGCTGCGCACCCACGACCTGCACCAGCGGCTGCTGAAGCTGTGGGTCGAGTCCGAGGTCGCCCGCCTCACCGCCGAGCGCCTGCGCCAGCAGCTCGTCGCGGGCCAGCCCGGCCCCGAGGGCGCCGGCATGAAGCTCGCCTTCGCCCGCCTCAACCAGGAGATCAGCGGCCTCGAGGTCGAACTCCGAGGCGAGGAAGGCCTGTTGTACGACGACTGGACCATGCGGCGGCCCGAACTGGTGGACTTCACCGGCCGCGACGCCGGCTACCGCTACCTCCGTGCCAAGGGCAACAGCATCGAGGGCGGGACCAGCGAGGTCCTGCTGAACATCGTCGCCGAGCGCGTCCTGGGCCTGCCGGCCGAACCGCGCACCGACAAGGACGTCGCCTGGAAGGACCTGGCCCGATGACGGATCTGCTGTACTCGGAGGAGGAAGAGGCACTGCGGGCCGCGGTGCGGGACCTGCTCGCCGACCACTGCGACGCGCCGGGCGTCATCGCCCGCACCGAGTCCGACACCCCGTACGACCCGGCCGCCTGGAAGGCCCTCACCGAGGGCATGGGTCTCGCCGGGCTGCTGGTCCCCGAGGAACTGGGCGGCCAGGGTGCCTCGCACCGCGAGGTCGCCGTCGTCCTGGAGGAGCTGGGGCGGGCGGTGGCGCCCGTGCCGTATCTGACCAGTGCCGTGGTGGCGACCGAGGCGCTGCTGGCCTGCGGCGACGGGCAGCTGCTCGGGAAGCTGGCGTCCGGGCGGACCGTCGGGGCGCTGGCGGTGGGGCTGCACGTCGCGCCGGGCGGCGAGTTCCAGGCCGTACGTGTCGAGGACGGGCGTCTGCACGGCGAGTTGACCGGGATCGCGGACGCGGTCGCCGCGGACGTGCTGCTGGTGCCCGGGGACGACGGCGGGCTGTACGCGGTCGAGGCGGGTGCCGTGACCGTCACCCCGCAGGTGTCCTTCGACCTGACCCGGCCGCTCGCCACGGTCACCCTGGACGGGGCGCCGGGACGGCGCGTGGGCGACGCGGAGCCCGCGGTACGGCGGGCGCTGCGGGCCGGGGCCGGGCTGCTGGCCTCCGAGCAGTTCGGCGTCGCCGAGTGGGCGCTGACCGAGACCGTGCGGTACCTCAAGGAGCGCAAGCAGTTCAACCGGCCGGTGGGCGGGTTCCAGGCGGTCAAACACCGGCTGGCGCAGTTGTGGCTGGAGGTCGTGAACCTGCGTGCGGCGGCGCGCGGTGCGGCCGACGCGCTGGCCTCCGGCGGTGATGCCGAGGTGTCGGTGGCCGTTGCGCAGGCTTATGCGGGGCCGGTTGCCGTGCACGCCGCCGAGGAGGCGCTGCAGCTGCATGCGGGGATCGGGATGACCTGGGAACATCCGATCCACCTGTATCTGAAGCGGGCGAAGGCTGACTCGATCGCCTTCGGTACGGCGGGGGCGCATCGGGAGGCCCTGGCCGAACTGGTCGATCTTCAGGCGCCCTGATTCTCGGCCCTCGGCCACGACGGCCGGCTCACCGGCCTCGGCACCTCGGCGCCCGTCCCCTTCGGCCCCGCTGATCAGACGGTGCGCTTCTGGAACACCCCCGACGTGGCCGGGCCCGGCCGCGACGCGCTGTGGGGTGAACTGCCGGCCGCCGGAACCGACCACTTCGGCACCGACGGCCTGGCAGGTCCGGATGCCTTCCCGGACAACCACGCCGGGTCGTAACACCACTCGAACGGGGGCCGTGTCAACCGCACGGCCCCACCCTCCGCTACGCCACACTTGCGGCCGAACGCCCCGGAACGGGCGTGGCGGAGGAGGTTCGCGTGGCCGTTTCCATCTCTGTGGTGCTGCTGCTCCTGTTGCTGGCCGTGATCTTCATGCGCCAGGGCGCGCTGAAGATCTCGCACGCCCTGGTCTGCATGCTGTTCGGGTTCTTCCTGGCCAGCACCAGCATGGCGCCGACCATCACCAGCGGGCTCACCGCGACCGCGGACCTGGTCAGCAGTCTGCGGCCCTGAGCCTGCCGCCCGGGGGTTCCGTCAGGGTTTCCAGAAGACCCCGATCCCGTTCGCCACGGCGCGTGCCGGGCTCTCGGTCGGGTGGTTGAGCACGCTCACCGTCTTCGCGCCCGCGGTGCGGGCCACCATGGTCGTGGAGCCGCCGCCGTCCAGGCTGAACGCGTCGGCCGCTCCCAACTGCCGCATTTCGGACGCTACTTCAGCGATGGTCAGGCCCCTGCGGTAGGCCACCGCGCCGTCCAGCGCGAGCAGCAGCAGCCTGCGCCCACCGTTCGCGTAGCCGACGGCCGTGCGCACCGCCGCGGTGGTGGCGTCGAGACCGGCCAGCGGCTCGCCGTCCCGCAGCACCGGGTAGCCGCCGACGGCGAAGCGGTACGGGATCTTGGAAGCGGAGGGCGCCATGCGCTCGCGCACCGTGACCCGTTCGCCCTTGGTGAGGGCGCGCAGCCTGTCCGCGCCGGCCTCCCGGCCCAGCAGGACGGTGGTGCCCGCGGCGATCGCACCGCTGCCCGGGCCGGCGGACGTGGCGACGACCTTGCCGCCGCGGACCTGCACCTCGTAGGTGTCGGTGCTGCACCCGGCGGCCCGGTCGGTGTCCGAGCCGCAGGTGGCGCGCTTGCGGGAGGCCGAGCCCCAGGCGGCGGTGTAGGCACCGACGGAACCCTGCGCCAGGGCGTACTGGTTGAGCCCCCGCAGCGCCAGGGTGCCGCCGGGGGTGCGGACCGTGCCGACCAGGGTCAGCCGGTCGAGCCGGGCCCGGCGGTCCACGCCGACGCCGAGGACGTCGGTGGTGGCGGTCCCCGGCGGCAGCGACGGGCCGAACCGCTGGGCCGTCGGCACCGCCGCCTTGAGCACCCTGCCGTGCGCGATCGCCGGACCGACGCTCGCACCGGTCACCTGGACGCCCGGGTGCTGGGTCTCGTTGATGTTGAAGAAGTCGCCGTTCACGCCCGCGACCGCGCCCGCCGCGTCCGCCATCGCGGACACCGGCGACCGTGCGGCCACCGCGCCCGGCGAGAGCAGGTCGACGTGGACGTGCGGGTCGGTCAGGTCGACGGTCAGCAGATGGACGTGGACCGTGCCCTTGGCCGCGGAGAGGTCGAACTGCCGGTAGGCGACGCCGGACGCGATCCGGCCGGCGCCCGACGCGGCGCCGGCCGGTGCCGCCCCCACGAGGGCCGCACCGGCCAGCACGCCGGACGTGGTGAGAATCGTGCACAGAGTTCGGGTCGTCGCTGCAAGCCGTCTCCGACGATGCGTCACCGCACCCCCTGAAGTCTCGTCAAGTTCCTGGGACTCAGGAAGTGCAGCAGACGAGAGTGGCCCGCGGGGCGGCTAGCCGTCGACTACGCGAGAACGGGTGAGGAAACGCACCCCCTCGGGTGCCTCCAGGGAGAAACCGCTCCCCCTTCCGGGTACCACGTCCACGATCAGCCGGGTGTGGCTCCAGGCCTCGTACTGGCTGCGGGACATCCAGAAGGTGACCGGCTCCTCGACCCCGTCCACCGCCAGCTCGGCCAGCAGCACGTCCGAGCCGCCGGTACGGAACTCGCCGTCCGGATAGCACATGGGCGCGCTGCCGTCGCAGCAGCCGCCGGACTGGTGGAACATCAGCGGCCCGTGCTCCGCGTGGAGCCGGCGCACCAGCTCGGCGGCCTGCGGGGTGAGTTCGACGCGCGCGGGCGCGGTCCTGTCGTCGTCCATGGGTACCGTCCTGGGCCGGGGGCGTCGGATCCCCTCAGTCTCACGCGGCGTCAGGGGCGCGTCCAGCACGCGTCGTCGAGCGGTCGGCCCGAGCTGCGAAGTTTCCGATTAGCGAATTGTGTTGGCATTTAGGAGTGATGCTGCCGATTTCGCGAGCCCGCCCGTTGACTGGAATGCGTCCGCATCCATAGCCTTCATCTTCATACGTAGACAGAGGCTCGCGCGAAGCCTCTCCAGCAGTAAGGACGTTTCGCCCATGAGCCAGCCCGTCGTCACCCGCTTCTCCGTGTATCCGGTGGCAGGCCGGGACTCCATGCTGCTCAACCTCTCCGGCGCGCACGCCCCGTACTTCACCCGCAACGTCGTGGTCGTCGAGGACTCCGAGGGCCGCACCGGGCTCGGTGAGGTACCCGGCGGGGAGGCGATCACCAGGACCCTGAGGGACGCCGGGTCCCTGGTGGTCGGCTCCAGGCTGGGGGACTACAAGCGGGTGCTGCGGGCCGTGGGAGAGGAGTTCGCGGGGCGGGACGCCGGGGGCCGCGGCGCGCAGACCTTCGACCTGCGCACCACCGTGCACGCCGTCACCGCCGTCGAGTCCGCGCTCCTCGACCTGCTCGGCCAGCACCTGGAGGTCCCCGTCGCCGCCCTGCTCGGCGACGGCAAGCAGCGCGACTCGGTCCGCGTCCTCGGCTATCTCTTCTACGTCGGCGACCCGGACCGCACGGACCTGGACTACCTCCGCGAACCCGACTCCGACGTGCCCTGGTACCGCATCCGCCGCGAGGAGGCCCTCACCCCGGAGGCCGTCGTCCGCCAGGCGGAGGCGGCCTACGACCGCTACGGCTTCCGTGACTTCAAGCTCAAGGGCGGCGTGCTGGCGGGGGCCGAGGAGGTCAAGGCCGTCCGGGCGCTGAAGGACCGCTTCCCCGAGGCCCGGATCACCCTCGACCCCAACGGCGCCTGGTCCCTGCGCGAGGCCGTCGAACTGTGCCGCCCGCTGCTCGGCACCCTCGCCTACGCCGAGGACCCCTGCGGGGCCGAGGGCGGCTACTCCGGGCGGGAGATCCTCGCCGAGTTCCGCCGGGCCACCGGGCTGCCCACCGCGACCAACATGATCGCCACCGACTGGCGGCAGCTCACCCACGCCCTCGCCCTGCAGTCGGTGTCGATCCCGCTGGCGGACCCGCACTTCTGGACCATGCAGGGGTCGGTACGGGTGGCCCAGCTCTGCCACGAGGCGGGGCTGACCTGGGGTTGCCACTCCAACAACCACTTCGACATCTCGCTCGCGATGATGGCGCACTGCGGTGCCGCGGCCCCCGGCGACTACAACGCCCTGGACACGCACTGGATCTGGCAGGAGGGCCAGGAGCGGCTCACCGTCGAACCGCCGCGGATCACCGGCGGCGAGGTCGCCGTCACCGACGCCCCCGGGCTCGGCGTCCGGCTCGACATGGACCGGCTGCTCGCGGCCCATGCCCGCCACGAGGAGCTGAACCTCGGGGCGGGCCGGGACGACGCGGCCGGGATGCAGTACCTCGTGGCGGACTGGAGCTTCGACGCCAAGCGGCCGTGCCTGGTGCGGTGAGCCGTCAGGCGCCCCGCGCGGCCGAGGACTTCTCGGCCGTGGTCTGCCCGGCAGCCCGGAACGTGAGCTGCTGCCGGGGCGCGCGCAGCAGGACCACCGCGACCAGGGCGGCCAGCAGGGTCAGGCTCCCCGCCGTGACCAGGCACAGGCGCATGCCGTCCAGGAAGGAGTCGCCGAGCGCGCCCATCGTCCGCCCGGTCCGGGCGCCCAGGTCCAGCCCGGCGACCGCGCCGAGGCCGTCCGTCTGCGCCGTCGTGACGATCCGGTCCTGCGCCGCTCCGGTGACACCCGCGTCGGTGAGGTGACCGGGCAGCGCGTCCAGTGCCCGGGTGGTGAGCAGCGCGCCCATCACGGCCGGGCCGAGGGCACCGCCGACCTGCCGGAAGGCGTTGTTGCCCGCGGCCGCCATACCCGCCAGATGGTGCGGTACGGAGGCCACCGCGGTCGCGGTCATCGCCGTCATGACGAAGCCCATGCCGAGGCCCAGCAGGGCGAGCCGCCAGGCGGCCGAGCCGAACGAGGTGCCGGCGGTCAGGCCGGTCAGCGCGAACAGGGCGGCGGTGACCGCCAGCAGGCCACCGGTGATCATCACCCGGGCCGATATCCGGTGCATCAGCCGCCCGGCCGGTCCGCCGACCAGCAGGGCCGCCCCGCTGACCATCAGCAGCCGCCACGCGGCCTGCAGGGTGTCGAGCCGCTGCACCATGCCGAAGTAGAGGCTGAGCACGAAGAAGAAGCCGATCAGCGCAAGGAAACTGGTCGTGGCGACCAGCGTGGTGGCGGTGAAGGCGGGGCTGCGGAAGAGGCTCAGGTCCAGCATCGGGCTGTCGCTGCGCCGCTCCGCCAGCACGAACCCGGTACCCGCGACCACGGCCGTGAACAGCGCCACCATCACCTTGACGTCGGTGAACGAACTGGCCCCGCCCTCGATCGCGCCGTACACCAGGGCGGTGACCGCGAGCGTCGCGGTGAGCTGGCCGGGCCAGTCCAGGCGGCGCCCGTGCGGTGCCCGCGAGTCGGTCGGCTGCCGGGCGGCGACGGCGACGGCCAGGAGCGCGACGGGCACGGTCGGCAGGTAGATCCAGCGCCACGAGAAGTGCTGGACGATCACCCCGGCGAGCAGCGGACCGACGGCCAGGGCCGCTGTCAGGCAGGTGGCCCAGATGCCGATGAACTTGCCGCGCTCCCGGTGGTCCGGCACCGCATGGCTGATCAGCGCCAGCGTGGTCGGCAGCAGCGCGGCCGCGCCCACGCCGGCCAGGGCCTGTCCGGCCCAGACGACCTCGACCGAGTGTGCGCACAGGGCGGTGACCGCGCCCGCCGTCGAGGACAACAGGCCCGCCTGGAACACCTTCTTGCGCCCGTGGACGTCCCCGACGACGCCCGCGGTCAGGATGAACGCGGCCATCGGCAGCACGAACGCGTCCTGCACCCAGGACAGTTGCGCGGTCGAGGCGTTCAACGCGGCCTGCAGGGCGGGCAGGCTCACGGCGACGGTGGTGACCGGAAGATAGGCGACGAAGACGCCCAGGCAGGCCATGACGATCGTGGCCGCCCGCCGCTCGACCGGCGCGCTCGCCGGTGTCGTGACGTTCACGGAGATACTCCTTCGCGGCGCACCGCACCGCGGTCGAAGGCCACCGGCGTGTCCGGCGGCCTGTGTCGAACGGGCTTCCGAGGGGAAACCCGCCGCCACAGCATCCGGTCTGCGCACCCGCAACCACCAACCAAGGGGTGCTCCGGCTACAGAAACCTCCATCATCCCCGTATCCTCGTGGCAGACTTCCGCCATGCTCGACATCGTGGACAGAAAGATCCTCCGTGCCCTGCAGTGCGCACCCCGGCTGCCCTTCCGCCGGATCGGCGAGGTGGCCGGCGTCTCCGAGCAGACCGCGGCCCGCCGCTACCAGGCGCTGCGCCGCAGTGGCACGCTGCGCGTGCTGGGACTCGTCAACCCCCGGGTGTACGGCTCCGCGCAATGGGTGGCCCGGGTCCGCTGCCGCCCCGACCGGGTCGGCCCGCTCGCCGACGCGCTGGCCCGGCGCCCCGACATCTCCTACGCCCACCTGGCCTCGGGCGGCTCGGAGATCTTCTGCGTGATCCGCTCGCCGCTCGACACGGAGCGCGACGACACCCTGTTCCGGCAGTTGCCGAGATCCGCCTCGGTGTTGGACGTCAGTGTCGACCTGCTCCTGCACGAGTACGGCGCTCCCGGCACCGCCGAGTGGACAGGCTTCGGCGACAGCCTGGACGCCGAGCAGGTCCGGCTGCTCACCGCGGAACGGCCGGCGCCCGCCGCCGCGCCCCCGCCGCTTCCCGCGGAGGAGGACGCCCCGTTGCTCGACGCGCTCGCCGAGGACGGCCGTACCACCCACACCCGCCTCGCCGAGCGCACCGGCTGGTCGGCGGCCCGGGTCGCCCGCCGGCTGGAGGCCCTGGAAGGCTCCGGCACCCTTGAATACGAGGTCGAACTGCTGCCGGAGCACCTGGGTTTCCCCCTCAACGCCACCGTCTGGCTGCGCGTGGCCCCCGCGCATCTGGAGCGGGTCGGTGAGGAGTTCGCCCGCCACGACGAGGTCCCGTTCGCGGGGGCCGTCACCGGCGAGTACAACCTGCTGGTCAGTGTCGTCGCCCGGGACCCCGACGACTTCTACCGCTATCTGACCACGCGCGTGGCCGCGACCTCGGGGATCGACGGCTACAGCGTCAGCATGCGGGCCCGCCCCCTCAAGAAGGCGGCATCGCTCATCTCCCGGGGCCGACTGGTGCCGCCGGTGTCCGTCCAGACCGGGCCTTCGGCGTCCGGCTAGAAGCCGGCCCGCGTTCCGCCGCCCACCGTCACCATGACGCCCGTGACCTGGCCGACGGCCCCGGCGACCCTCCGGAGGGCCTGGCGCCCGGCCGTCGCGGCGACCATCGCCGAGGGCCGTCGCGGCCGCCTCGAACTCGACACGGCGCCCGGCCGCGGCTGCCCCTTCCGGCCGGTCCTGCCGGCGGCGGACCGACCCGGCCGCCGCCCTCCGCGGCCGTCCGGTCAGCGGTGGCGGCGGGCCCGGCGGGCCTCCAGCAGCAGCGGCAGCAGGGACACTACGACGATCGCGCCGACCAGCGGCAGCAGATAGCGGTCGATGTGGGAGACCGAGGAACCCAGCGCGTACCCGGCGAGGACGAAGCTCTGGGACCAGAGGACCCCGCCGACGGCCTGCCACAGGGTGAACGGCCGTACCGGCACCCCCAGCGCCCCGGCCGCCGGGTGCAGCACCGACCGGAGCATCGGCACGAATCGGCCGATCACCAGCGCCTTGCCGTACCCGTAGCGGGCGAGCAGCCGCTCCGCGCGGGCGGCGCCCTCCCGCACCCGCCGCCGGGAGGTACGGGCCAGCAGCGGCCGTCCGCCGTGCCGGCCGATCAGATAGCCGACCTGCCCGCCCGCCACCGCGCCGACCGCCGCGCACACCAGCACCTGCCACAGCTCCAGCCGGGGCGCCCGGTCCGCGGTCGCCGCGCACAGCACACCGGCCGGGAACAGCAGCGTGTCCCCCGGCAGGAAGAAACCGACGACCAGCAGCCCCGACTCGGCGAAGATCACCGCCAGGACGCCCAGCGCACCGAAGGCAGCGAGCAGCGAGCCGCTGTCCGTCGGATTGACGGCGATCACCACGCTAGCCTCCCCGCCCCGCTCGCCGGCCGTCTCCCCCAAGTGTCCCGTGAGGAACGCCGCCACACCTTCCACGACACCGCGCGCCGGACGCCTCCCGGGCCTCATCTGCCCCAGATCCTCCGGTAGGCCTCCCGGTAGCCCGGTGGGTCCCAGGTGGTGGCTCCCGCGCTGTTGGCGGCCGTCGAGACGTGGGTGGGAGCGACGTAGCCGCTGGCCGGGCGGCCGGCGAAGGCGCGGTTGAACTCGTCCACGATCTGCCAGCCCTGCTGCGACAGCGGCTCGGGAACGGTGGCGGCCTGGTACTGCCCGCTGTCGATGCGCTGGAAGGCGGACGGGTCGCCGTCCCCGGCCCCGATGTTGAACGGCGGCCCGGTGCCCTTGCGGCCCGCCGCGCGGAAGGCGGGGGCGGCGTCGGCGAAGTACAGGTCGTTGATGGCGACGGAGTGCGTCCAGGTGTCCGGGAAGCGGGCGAGCAGCGAGGCGATCTCACGCGGGGTGCGGCTGCTCGCGTCCGGGATCGGGATGTTCTCGTACGCCAGCAGCCGCACCCCCGCGCAGGTGGCGAGCTCCGCCCTGATCAGGTCGGACTTCGTCCGCGCGAACGGGACCGAGGCGTCGGTGAACAGGACGACCCCGGCCCGGCCGCCGGAGTGCGCGATGATCCACTGCGCGCTGATGCCGGCCACGTCCTCGACCCGGGTGGTGACGTTGGTGAAGAGCGGGGGCCGTCTGCTGGGGCCCGGGGCGACGACCGCGTGCCAGCCGACGAGCGGGATGCCGTCCGCGCCGGCCTCGGCGACCTGCCGCGCGGTCGAGCCCGGATCGAAGCCGCCGACGACGATGCCCGAGGGCCGCAGGGCCACGGCCTCGCTCATGGCCGCCTGGATGCCGGCGGGGCTGCCGGCCCCGTCGATCACCCTGACGTCCCAGCCGATGACGCGCGCGGCCTCCCGCAGGCCGTTCGCGACGCCCGCGACGCCGGGATTGGTCATGGTCTCCGCCACGAAGACGACCGTCCGGCCGGACACCGCCCGGGGGCCGGTGGCCGGTCCGTCCCAGGTGGTCCCGGTCCGCTCCGCCCGCGCGACGGCGGCCCCCGCCGAGGCCTGGACGGCGGGACAGCCGCCGGGGCCGGTGGTGGCGGTCCCGGGGCCGTCCGACGAGCCGTGCCGGCAGCCGGCCAGGGCGGCTGCCCCGGCCAGCAGGGCGAGGGCGACGGTCCGGGGAGCGCCGGCCCTGCGCGGGCGGGCGGCCCTGGCGGGGGACGTGACGGGGGTCATGGCGCGGTGCCCGCGGTGCCGCCTCCGGACGCCGCCGTCGGCGGGCGCGGCGCGGCGGCCGGTGCGTCGCGGGCCGCGTCGGCCCCGGTGCGCAGCCGGCGGGCGGAGTAGCCGGCCAGGCCGACGGCGAGCAGCAGCGTGCCGCCGTAGAACAGCGGGACCGTCCAGAAGTCGGCGCCGAGCTGTCCGATGCCGGTGAGGCCGACGGCGAGCACGGCCACGGCGACGAGTGTGCCGAGGGCGTTGGGACGGCCGGGTCTGATCGCGGTGGAGCCGAGGAGCGCGCCGACGAACGCGGGCAGCAGGTAGTCGAGGCCGACGCTGGGATTGCCGATCTGCTGCTGGGCCGCCAGCAGCACCCCGGCGAAGCCGACGATCAGCCCCGAGGCGGCGAACGCGTGGACGGTGTACCTGCGGGTCGGGATGCCGACCAGTTCGGCGGCGCGCGGATTGGCACCGATGACGTACAGGAACCGGCCCAGTGGCAGCCGCTCCAGCACCACCCAGAGGACGGCGGCGAGGGCGAGGACGTAGAACGCGGGCAGCGGCAGGCCGAGGAGGGTGGAGTCGTAGAGGCCGGTGAAGGCGGCCGGCAGACCGGCAGGCCCGGGGACGATCCTGCCGCCGCCGGTGACCCAGCCGGTCACGGCGTACAGCATGCTGCCGGTCCCGAGGGTGGCGATGAACGAGTCGATCCGGCCGAACTCGACGGCCACGCCGTTGAGCACCCCCACCACCCCGCCCCCGGCGATCACCGCGAGGCAGGCCCAGGGCCAGGGCCACCCGCCGTCGACGACGAGCCACAGCACCATGACGTGGGCCAGGCCGAGACCGTAGCCGAGGGAGAGATCGAAGGAGCCGGTCACGATGGGGACCATCGCGGCGAGCGCGAGGACGGCCGGGATCGACTGGTTGGACAGGACCGAGTCGAGGGTGTCCCGGGTGGGGAACGTGTGCGGCAGCGCGAGGGAGAAGACCACGACGAGCAGCGCGGTGAGGACCAGCAGGCCGTAGGAGGCCGCCAGGCGCCGGACCGTGTCCCGCCGCGGCGGCCGGGAACGCGGCGCGGACGGCGGGAGCGCGGCGGCGGTCATGAGCCCGCGCCGGTTCCGGGGGCCGGCAGGGCCGAGGCCGCCCGGGTGAGTCCGGTGACCGTGAGGTCCGCACCGCTCAGCTCGGTGGTCACGCGGCCGCGGACGAACACCAGGGCGCGCCGGCACACGCCCGCCACCTCCTCGAAGTCGGTCGAGACGAGCAGGACCGCGAGACCGCCGGCCAGCGCGTCGTCGAGCAGGCGGTGGACCGCGGCCCTGGCGCCGACGTCCACGCTCGCGGTCGGCTCCTCCAGGACCAGCAGCCGCGGGTGCACACCGAGCCAGCGGCCGATCAGGACCTTCTGCTGGTTGCCGCCGGACAGGGTGGCGAGGGGAGCCTCGCCGTCGCGGGGCCGCACGGCGAACCGCTCGATCAGTTCCGCGGCCCGGGCACGTTCGCGGCGCGGACCGGTCCAGCGCAGCGCGTGCCGCCCGGCCGCCCGGGGGTTGGCGAGCAGGTTCTCGCGCACGGTCAGCTGCATCGCGCAGCCCTCGCGCTGCCGGTCGCCGGGCACCAGGCCGACCCCGGCCGCGACGGCGTCCGCGACCGTACGGGGCCGGTAGGGCCGCCCGCCCAGCAGGACCCGGCCGCCGAGGAAGGGCCGGGCACCGGCGAGTGCGCGGCCCAGCTCCTGGTGTCCGGCGCCCGAGAGCCCGACCAGGCCCAGCGCCTCCCCGGCCCGCAGCTCCGCGGTGACCGGCGCGGTGCCCGCGGTCCGCGTGCCGTCGAGGACCAGGAGGGCGGGCGCGGGGGCGGTGGGAGCGGTGGGGGCAGGCGGGTGGTCCGGTTCCGTGCCGACGAGGTCGCGGGCCGCTGCCGTGCCGACGATGTCGTGGACCAGCAGGGCGGGGGCGTGGCCGGCCAGCGGTCCGTGGCTGACCAGCCGGCCGTCGCGCAGGACGGCGAAGGCGTCGGCCACCTGGTACACCTCGTCCATGCGGTGGGTGACGTAGAGGATGCCGTGTCCCCGGTCCCGCAGGTCGTGCAGGACGCGGAAGAGCCGGGCGCAGTCCGCCGCGGGCAGGCGGGCGGTCGGTTCGTCGAGCACGACGAGCCGGGCACCGGCCGCCAGTGCCCGGCCGACGGCGACCAGGGAACGCTCGGCGGGCCCGAGCCGTGCGACCGGAGTGTCCGGATCGAGGTGTCCGGCGACCGCTTCCAGGGCTCCGGCGCAGCGCTCCCGGGTCCGCCGCCAGGAGATCAGTCCGGCGCGGCGCGGGTATCCGGTGGTCAGGGCGATGTTCTCGGCGACGGTCATCCACTCCACGAGCCCGAGGTCCTGGTGGATGAACGACATGCTGCGGGCCGCGGCCTGACTGCCGAGCGGATGCCCGGCCACCGTGACCGATCCCGCGTCGGCGTGATGGACCCCGGCGAGCACCTTGATGAGGGTCGACTTTCCGGCGCCGTTGGGGCCGAGGAGGGCGAGGACGCTGCCGGCCCGGACATCGAGGTCGACCCCGTCCAGTGCGCGGGTCCCGCCGAACCGCTTGGCCAGCCCGCGGATCCGGACCAGGGGGTCGGGAGGCTCGTGCACGGACAGCTCCGGGGGTCGGCCTGACGTTCTCTTCTTCCCGACTCTCGCCGGTGATCCTAGTGGGCCGAGTCGTGGCATTCCGGATTTGATGCCCTCGTGCCGTCTTCGGTGCCGGATCGGACGCCGCCCGCCGCGTCACCGAGGGGCCGTTCGCCTCAGCGGTCCGGGTCTCCGCGGCCTCAGGCGGCTTCGGTCCCGCACTCGGCCCAGATGACCTTGCCCTGCCGGATGTAGCGGGTGCCCCAGCTGCGCGCCAGCTGGGCCACCAGGAACAGGCCGCGGCCGCCCTCGTCGGTGGTGGCCGCCCGGCGCAGGTGCGGGGCGGTGTTGCTGCCGTCGGAGACCTCGCAGATCAGGGTCCGGCCGTGCAGCAGACGTACCCGGACGGGGCCGCGGCCGTGCCGGATGGCGTTGGTGACCAGCTCGCTCAGCACCAGCTCCGCGGCGAACCCCAGCTCCTCGAGTCCCCAGTCGGCCAGCCGGGACAGCGCCGAGGAGCGGACCTCGCGGACGAAGGAGGGGTCGGCCGGCAGGTCCCAGGTGGCGATCCGGTGCGGGGCCAGCGCCCGGGTTCGGGCGACGAGCAGGGCGATGTCGTCTTGGGGGTGGACCGGGGCCACCGTGTCCAGCAGCGTCTCGCAGATCTCCTCGGGGGTGCGGTCCGGGGTGGCGAGGGCGCCGCGCAGCCGGTCCAGGACCAGGTCCACGTCGCGGTCGCGGCCCTCGATGAGCCCGTCGGTGTAGAGGACCAGCCGGCTGTCCTCGGGGAGGTCGATGTCGACGGCCTCGAAGGGCAGGCCGCCCAGACCGAGCGGGGGCCCGGCGGGCAGGTCCGGGAAGGAGACCGTGCCGTCGGGGCGGACGAGCGCGGGCGGCGGGTGCCCGGCGCGGGCCATGGTGCACTGCTGCGTGGTCGGGTCGTAGACGGCGTACAGGCAGGTCGCGCCGAAGATGCCCGTCTCGCCCGCGGCGGGGGCCTCCCGGTCCAGGCGCCCCACCAGGTTGTCGAGGTGGGTGAGGACCTCGTCCGGGGAGAAGTCGAGTTCGGCGAAGCTGCGGGCGGCGGTGCGCAGCCGTCCCATGGTGGCGGCCGAGAGCATGCCGTGGCCCACGACGTCACCGACCAGGAGGCCGACCCGGGTGCCGGAGAGGGGGATGACGTCGTACCAGTCCCCGCCCACGTCCGACTCCGCGGGCAGGTAGCGGTGCGCCACCTCGACGGCGTCCTGGTCGGGCAGCCCCTGCGGCAGCAGGCTGCGCTGCAGGGTCAGGACCATGGTGCGCTCCCGCGTGTAGCGGCGGGCGTTGTCGATCGACAGGGCGGCACGGCCGGCGAGTTCCTGGACGAGCGAGCGGTCGTCGTCGTCGAAGGGCGCGGGCTGCCGCCCACGGTAGAACGCGGCCACGCCGAGCACGACGCCGCGAGCGACCAGGGGCACGGTGATGAGCGAGTGGACGTGGGCCAGCATCACCTCGGTGCGCGGCGGGTCGTGGGAGAGCCAGCCCATGGCGGTCCTCAGGTCCGGTTCCAGCACGGCCTGCCCGCCGCTGAGGCAGCGCAGGTGCGGAGTGGCCGGGCCGTAGTCGACGCGCTTGCCGACGGGGTGGAACGGACAGTCGTCGGCGATGCCGTGGACCACCGTGCGGTACAGGTCGGAGGAGGGGTCGGCGGCCTCCTCGCCGCGCAGCACGGCCTCCGGGAGGTCGATCGTGACGTAGTCGGCCAGCCGTGGCACGGCCGTCTCGGCGAGTTCCTCCGCGGTGCGCCGCACGTCCAGGGTGGTCCCGATGCGCGTGCTGGCGTCGGTCAGCAGCTCCAGGCGGCGGCGGGCGGCGAGCGCGTACCGCCCCACGTGCGGCTCTCCCACCAGCACGAGTCCTCTGGCCGGGGACTCGGCCGGGGACTGCGGTGAGGGGGGCGGCGGGGCGGTGCCGGGCGTCACGGCCCGGAGAGGTGCGAGGCCGGACGCGGCGATGCCGGGCACGGTTCCTGGGGAGCCGGGTGGCGCGGCCGTGGGGACGGCCGCGGCCGGCGGGACGGCCGGCGTCGCCCGCACCCCGGCGGCGGGCACGGTGCCGGCGCGGGCGAAGTCGGTGGGGACGAGGATGAGGCGCGGGGATTGCGCGGCCGGCCGCGGGACGAGGAGCGGCCCGTTCGGTGCGGGGCCGGGCAGGACCGCCTCGACGACGAAGCCCTGCACGCCGGTGGCGGTCGTGGTCGGACGGCTGACCAGCGTGACCCGGCGACCGCCGGCCAGGGCCACGTGGACGGCGGCCCGCTGCGCCCACGAGATCAGCTCGGCGGCCTTCTCCATGAGGAGCGCCCGGTCGCAGGGGCGCACCCCGAGGGCCGGCTCGCCGAGCCCCAGGCGCTGGTGGGGTCCGGCGGCGGTCTCGGCTCCGGTGTCCAGGTACGCCCGCAGCAGGGCCCGCTCGCGTTCGGAACTCTGCCCGAGCAGCCGCCTCTCGATGGCGTGGGCCGCCCGGCGTATCACGGTGGCCAGCGCCGGGTCCTCGGCGCCGCGCGGGTAGCCGAGGCACAGGACGCCCTCGATACGGCCGCTGATCGGGTCGCGGACGGGCAGCGCCCGGCAGGCGTTGCCCTGTGCGCGCTCGGCGAAGTGCTCGGCGCCGTAGACCTGGACGAGCTGCCGCTCCGCGAGTGCGAGCCCGATCCCGTTGGTGCCGGCGTACCGCTCGGCGAACACGAACCCGGGGACGCGCTGGAACGCCGGGAGGCTTCTGGCCAGCGACGCCTCCCCGAAGCGGCGCAGCAGGACGGTTCCGTTCGGGTCCGCGACGGAGATGTTCATCCTGGTGCCGGCGAACCAGGCCTCCAGCCGGTCGAGCACTGGCGCGGCCGCCCGGATGATCCGGGCATCACGGTCGAAGTCGTCCCGGAAGGGCAGACCCGGCTGGTCGGGGGAGAGCCCCAGGGCCCGGCAGCGCTGCCACGAGTGCGAGATGGGGGTGCGTACGCCGGCCTCGACCGCCTCGCCCTGGAGGAAGCGCTCACGCGAGCGGGCGGGACCCTTGCCGTCCGTCGCTGCCGCCATCCCGCTGCCCCGAACCACGCTTCGCCTCACTCGCGTTCGCAGAGTCCGTCTCGCCGACACCTCACCAGCACCCTGTGCTGCCAAGTTTTATTACAACAATAGGGTATATGTGAGATTGCGGACATTGCGTACCCGGCCTCACAGGACGGCGACCGGGTTGACCGGCGAACCCGTACCGCCCGGGATGTCCAGCGGCGCCACCACGAGCAGGAACTCGTACCGCCCGGCCTCGGTGGTCGCGGCCGACAGGGCCTCCAGGTCGAGGTTGTCCAGCAGTGGCACGCCCATCGCCGCCACGGCGAGGGTGTGGACGGGCGAGTGCACACCGGCCACCGGCGAGGGCCGGACGTCGTTGTCGCCGTCGCCGCCGAGCAGTGCGATGCCGCGCTCGGCCAGCAGCGGTACGGCGTCCACGTGCAGGCCCGCGCAGGCCGTGCCCGGATCCCAGGCGCCGAGTTCCGCGCGACGGCGGGTCCGCCCGGAGCGCACGAGCACCGCGTCGCCCGCACCGATCCGCACGCCGTGCGCCCGCTCCGCGGCGAGGACGTCCTCCGCGTGCACCGCCAGCCCCGGCTCCAGCCAGCGCACCCCGAGCACGGCGGGGAGATCGAGCAGGACGCCCCGGGTCACGAGCGGGCCGAGCGCCGACACCGCGCCGAACCGGGCGCCCGCCGCGCCGACGACGTCCCTCGCCGCCCGGCCGTCGTACACCTGCCCCCGGTAGGAGACGTGGCACAGGGCGTCGAGATGGGTGACGGACTTGCCGTGGTAGTCGGCGGCGATGAAGTCCTTGTGGGTGGCCGGCTCCGGGCTCTCCACGTCGCCGAGATCGGTCATGTGGTGCAGGGCGGGCCTGGGGTTGTCGGGGCCGGGCACGGTGTTCCAGGGCAGCGCCAGCGGTACCACGCTGCCGGACCGCACGGCGGCCGTGGCCCGTCGTACCCGCTCCGCGGTCACCTGGTTCCAGGCGCCGCGGTCGGCCGGGGTCCAGCGGCCCCAGGTGCGGACCGCCGCGAAGAGCGCGTCGAAATCGCGGCGGGAGACGGCGGGCCCGTTCCGGGCGCCGCGAGGACCGGGGTCCGGCCCCTCCACAGGGCTCGCGCTCATCGGTACTCACCGCCGTCCCTGTCGGCCCGGATGTCCAGCCTGGCACGGCCCGGACCGGCGCGCCGGGTGCACGCGTCCGGGGCGGGGGCCGAGCCGGTCCGCGGGTCCGCACGGCGGGCAGAGGCGCTGTTCGGACCGTAGATTGAGGAGGAAGCCGTTGAGGCGGGAAGGAGCGTCAGCGGTGGCATCGCGGGTTGATCACACGGCGCTGTTCGCCGCGACACCGAGCCCGTATCTGGTGCTCGGTCCCGACCTGGTCATCGTCGATGTGAACCGGGCCTATCTGGCGGCCACCGGACGCACCCGGGAGGACCTGCTCGGGCGGCACATCTTCAGCGCGTTCCCGGACAACCCGGCCGACCCGGACGCCGACGGGGTCCGCAATCTCGGCGCATCCCTGCGCCGGGTCCTCGCCACCGGCCGGCCCGACACGATGGCGCTGCAGAAGTACGACATCCCCGTCGTCAGCCGTCCCGGGGTCTTCGAGGAACGCTGGTGGTCCCCGGTGAACACCCCCGTGCTCGGCCCGGAAGGGGAGGTGGCGTACATCATCCACCGGGTGGAGGACGTCACCGCGTTCGTCACGGAATACCGGGCCACCCACCCCGACTGCGTCCTGGAGGGGCAACGGCTGAAGGAGACGCAGGCTCTGGAGGCGGAACTGTACGCCAGGGCGCGGGAGTTGCAGCGGCTGAACGAGGAACTTCGGCAGGCCCACACCCGCGAACGCGAGGTCGCCGTCATCCTCCAGGAAGCCATGCTGCACGTCCCCGACCTGGCCCACCACCGCGACATCGCGGTGCGCTACCTTCCCGCCACCGGCTCCCTCAACGTCTGCGGCGACTGGTACGACGTCGTCGACATCCCGCCGGACCGGCTCGCCGTCGCGGTGGGCGACGTCATCGGGCACGGCCTGGAGGCGGCTGCCGTCATGGGCATGCTGCGCAGCGCCCTGTCCGCCGCCATCCGGGCCCTGGAGCGCCCCGCCCAGGCCCTGGAGGTGCTCGGCCTGTACGCCAGGTCCGTGGAGGGGGCGCTGGGCACCACCGCCGTCAAGGCTGTCGTGGACGCGGCCAGCCGCCTGATCACCTACAGCAGCGCGGGCCATCCGCCGCCGATGCTCATCCACCCCGACGGCAGCTGCGATCTGCTGGACCAGGCCACCGACCCGCCGCTCGGCGCCCGCCCCCAGCACGTGCCCCGCCCGCAGGCGAGCCTGCCGTACCGGCCGGGCGACACCCTCGTCCTGTACACCGACGGCCTCATCGAGCGGCGGAACCAGGACATCGACGTCGGTCTCGGGCAACTGGCCGACGTCCTGGGCGAGTTCGCCGATCTGGGCACCGAACAGCTCGCCGACACCGTACTGGCCCGCCTGGGCGTCGCCAGTGGCGGCCGGGACGACATCGCGCTCGTCGTCGTACGGCTCTGAGCCGGGGCGGCCCGGCGGGGGAGCGGTGCCCGCTAACGGCCGGCGCGTACCCCGTCCAGGGCGATGCCGAGGACGCGGTCGCGCTGGACGTCGTCGTCGAAGGCCGTCGCCGTGATGCCGGAGACCATGCGGAGCAGGTCGCCGATCTCCATGTCGGTCCGGGCCACACCCGCCTTCTGGGCCCGTTCGAGGAGCGGGCCGCCGGCCGCGTACATCGAGTCGCGGCAGGCCTGGAAGATCTCCGACTCGTCGTTCAGGGCCTCGCGCACCGCCCGCTTGGTGACCATGTAGCCGGTGAAGCGCTCCAGCCAGGCCGTCAGGGCCTCCCACGGCTCCAGGTCGGCCAGCTCCACGGCGGCCCGGCACAGCGCGTTGACCTCGTCCGCGTAGACGCTCTCGAAGAGGTCGCGACGGGTGGGGAAGTTCCGGTACAGGGTGCCGATCCCGACCCCCGCGCGGCGGGCGACGTCCTCCAGGGAGACATCGGCGCCCCGCTCCGCGAACGCCTGGCGGGCTGCCGTGACCAGTGCGTCGTAGTTGCGGGCCGCGTCCTTACGGTGCGGTCTGCGGGACGCGACGATCTCGCTTACGGGGAACGGGCTGTCCGTCACTGCTGCCTCCCGCGCGACAGGGGTAAACCGGAGGGTTTCCTCGACTTCGGTTGAAGCGGAGGGTTGCCTCCAGTAGAGTGGAGGGGTACCTCCACTTTAGCAGTGCGGAGCGGTACCGCCATGGCCGGACGCGGCCCGGTGTTCCCTTCCCGCACGCTCACGGAAGTCCCGCTCGCAGTTCCCTTCTCTTTCCTCGTCATTCCCTCCGTTCCGATGTCGGAGAGGCTCTTCATGCCCCGGAAGTCCACCCGCCTCACCTTCGCGGTCCTCGCGACCGGTGCCGGCGTGTTCTCCATGCTCCAGTCGCTGGTCGCCCCGGCCCTGCCGACCGTCCAGCACGCCCTGCACACCTCCCAGTCCACCGCGACCTGGGTGATGACGGCCTATCTGCTGTCCGCCTCGGTCTTCACCCCGATACTCGGCCGGGTCGGCGACCTGATCGGCAAGAAGCGCACCCTGGTCGCCGTCCTGCTGGCCGTCCTGGCCGGCTGTCTGGTCGCCGCCCTCGCGCCGAACATCGGCGTCCTGATCATCGCCCGGGTCGTCCAGGGCGTCGGCGGTGCCCTGTTCCCGCTCTCCTTCGGCATCATCCGCGACGAGTTCACCCCGGCCGAGGTCAGCGGCAGCATCAGCAACCTGTCCGCGGTGATCGCGGCCGGTGGCGGCGTCGGCATCGTGGCCGCCGGACCGATCGTCTCGGCGCTCGACTACCGCTGGCTGTTCTGGATCCCGGTCGGCGTGGTCGCGGCCACCGTCCTGATCGCCGCCCGCTACGTTCCCGAGTCGCCCAAGCGGGCCGAGGGCAGCGTCAGCTGGCTCGGCGCCGGGCTGCTCTCCGCCTGGCTGGTGGCACTGCTGCTGCCGCTGAGCCAGGCCGGGCAGTGGGGCTGGGGCTCGGCCAAGGTCCTCGGCCTCTTCGGTACGGCCGTCGTCCTGTGCGCCGTCTGGCTGCTCACCGAGTCCCGCTCCGCCAACCCGCTCATCGACCTGCGCGTGATGCGGCTGCCCGCCGTCTGGACCACCAATACGGCCGCCCTCCTCTTCGGTGCCGGCATGTACGCGATCTGGTCCTTCCTGCCCGGCTTCGTCCAGACCCCCGCCTCGGCCGGCTACGGCTTCGGCGCCACCGTCACCGAGTCCGGCCTGCTCATGCTGCCGATGCTCATCGCCATGTTCCTCTCGGGTGTCCTCGGCGGCCGCCTCGAACACCGTGTCGGCGCCAAGGCGCAGCTCACCGCGGGGGCCGCGCTCGGGGCCCTGGCCTGCGCCTTCCTCGCCCTCTGGCACGACAAGGAGTGGCAGATCGGCGTCGTCGCGGGACTGTTCGGCCTCGGCATCGGGCTGGCCTTCGCCTCGATGGCCAACCTCATCGTCGGCAGCGTGCCGCCCGAGCAGACCGGTGCCGCGACCGGCATGAACGCCAACATCCGCACCATCGGCGGCTCCGTCGGCGCCGCGCTCACCAGCGTCCTGGTCACCGGGCGGCTCCAGCCCTCCGGGCTGCCGTACGCCTCCGGCTACACCCACGCCTGGACCCTGCTCGCCCTGTTCTGCCTGACCGCGGCCGGGGCCGCCCTCCTCGTCCCGGTCCGCCGCGCGAGCCGCGTCACCGGTCCGGTGGTGGAGCAGCCGGCGGCAGCACCCGTACGCGTACGGTAATGTTGACCTGCGTGATCACGCGGCAGCGGCCGCGTGACTCCGCAGCGGGACGTGGCGCAGCTTGGTAGCGCACTTGACTGGGGGTCAAGGGGTCGCAGGTTCAAATCCTGTCGTCCCGACTGGAGACAGTCGCAGGTCAGGGCCGGTTTCGGAGGTATCCGAAACCGGCCCTTGATCATTCTTGGGGACCAGTGGGGGACCGGCGCCCTTGACCGGGGTCGGCGGGTCACGACGATCGGGCCCGGCGGTGAGCGTGGTGCGCGCAGCACGCCGAGGTGTACGGGAGCGCCGCCCCGGCGGCCGTGATCTTGTGTACGCCGGGGTGCAGGTATCGCTGAGTGGTGGTCAGGGAGCCGTGGCCGGCGTCGCGCAGGACGGCGGTGGAGACACGTCCGCCGCGCGGGCCGGTGAACAGGCGGGCATCGGGATCAAGGCCGGCGGGCAGGACGCGCCGGGCGACGAGGGGGCGGATCTCCTCGACGACGGGAACCTTGCGGGCGTGCCCTTGGTGCCCTTGTCGGTCAGCCCGCGCAGGGTTCGCTGTGGTCTCCTTCCCGCGATGCGGTTCGGCGTTGGCCATGGTTGCCATTGGTTCATCGGGCAAGTGCGGCTATTTCCGGGGGAGTACGGAACACCAGACGGATCCGCGGAAGAGTCCGGAGACGGACGGCACAGTTCGCGGTGTCGCCTGCCGCACTCTTCTGAACTGCGCCGATCGGCTGAACCGGTGTCCGTGATCCGTCCGCCGCGCCGTCGTGGACCTGGGCCGCATCACCCTGTCGCGCCGATAATCGGGCGAATCAGCCCGAGAACGGCCACCGGCGGCCGGCACGGCGACGGTGGCCGTCGACGCCGCGGACGGGGAGGCTGCGGGTTGCCGACTGTCTGGCCAGAGGTATGGAGCCGCAGGCCAAGGAGACGAATCCGTGAAGAAATGGACGCATTTCTCTGTGACCGCCGAGACCAGGCGTCTGTGGAGGGTCACGTTCGACAGCCCGCCGATCAACCTGGTGTCCCCGGAGATGCTCGTCGAGCTTCCGAGACTGGTCGATCAGATGGAGGCTGCTTCGGAACTGAGGGTGGCCGTGTTCGAGTCGGCGAACTGCGACTACTTCCTGAACCACTACGACACCTCCAGGGTGGCTGAGACTCCCAAGGAACTGGGAGCCGGCGGCCACCCGCTCCTGATTGACGCCAGCACCCGCCTGTCACGTCTGCCGGTCGTCTCGGTCGCCAAGGTCAGGGGCCGCGTCCGGGGGTCGGCAGTGAGCTGATCCTGGCGATGGACATGCGCTTCGCCAGTGAGCGGGCGCTGTTCTGCCAGCCCGAGACCGCCAACGGCAACCTGCCTGGCGGCGGTGGCCTTGAACATCTGCCCCGGCTGCTCGGCCGTGCCCGGGCACTGGAGGTGGCCCTGTCCAGTGACGACTACTCGGGTGAGCTGGCCGAGCGGTACGGCTGGGTCAACCGTACGGTCCCCGACAGCGAACTCGACGCGTTCGTCGACACCCTGGCCCGCCGGATCGCCTCCTTCGACAAGGAATCGATCGCCGCCGTCAAGCAGCAGGTCAACCGGTCCACGCTGCCGTCCGCGGAGGATCTGCAGTCCTCCTACGACCTCTACATGGACTCCTTCGGCTGGCCGGGTTCCCAGCGCAGGCTACCGGCTGCCACCGCCGCAGGACGCAATCAGCCGGGCGACTACGAATTGCGTCTGGGCTACCACCTCGGACGCCAGCCGGCGGACGACACCCACCTGCGGTGATCAGGTTCCGAGCGGTCGGCAGGGGTCGTCGCACAGCTCGCCGGCCGGCGGGGCACCCGCAACTCGCCCGTGGGCAAGGCGGTCTGGGCCGAGCAGGAGGTCACCCCCTCCTTCCTGAGAGCACCGGCATCGAACCGGGCCGGCCGACGACGCCCCGTCCGTGGGCCCTGCGCCCGGGGCCCGGGAGGTCACCGATGCCGTGGTCCTAGATCCAGCCTCTCTTGGCCGCCTCGACTCCCACCTGGAAGCGGGTTTCGAGGCCGAGGCCGGACGCGATCGCCCCGATCCGGCGGGTCACCGTGCGCGCGCTCGTCCCCAACTGCCGTGCGATCGCGTGGTCCTTGTAACCCGCGTGCATCATCTTCAAGAGCAGGAGGTCCTGCGGGCTCGGCCCGTCGGGCGCCGCCGGAGCGGTCGCGACGAGGGATTGCGCACGTTGCCAGTAGGAGTCGAACAATTCGAGGAGCGCATCGAGCAGGCCCGACTGGTGGACGACGGCGATCCTGTCGTAGCGACCCGGGACCAGCGCGACCAGCGCGACGCGCCGGTCCATGATGCGCAGCCGGAAGGGCAGGGCCGGCAGGATGCGGGCCTGCTCGCCGATCTGGGCGAGGTGGGTGATCAGTTCGAACCGGCCCGGCTGTGCCAGCGCCTCCTGGGTGTAGACCGACCGTATGTCGACGCCGCGGCCCAGCAGGTCCATCGTCAGGGCCTCCTCCAGCTCGGTGCTGTAGGGGCCGAGATAGGGAGGCCGGTCGAGCACCCAGAAATGGGTGCGGACCGACTGCATCAGTTCGGCGACGCGCAGCGTGATCTCCGCCTCGCCGGTGATCACCTCCACCAGTCCGGTCGGATCCTCCTGCAGCCGATGGGCGCGGTAGTCGTCCGCCAGATCGTCGACGGTGCCCCACACGGCGGTGAACGCCGCCTCGGTCTCGGCCCGGCGTCTGGCGAGCAGTGCCCTCAGCGCGGTGTGCGGGCTGACCGGTCGGTACTGGCCGGGTCCTTCCCTTCGCAGCATGCCCAGTTCCACCAACCGGGAGACGGCGCGCCTGATCCGGCTGGGCGTGGTGCCCAGGGTCTCGGCGATCTCGGCCGCCGTCCGGTCCGACGTGGTGAGGTAGGCGCGGTAGACCTGTTCGTCGAACTCGCTGATCCCCAGGGTGCTCAGCACCGGTTGCCTCCCAGCGATCGCCGCCCGTCAAGCAGTCGGGACGGCCGTGGCGCGAATCGCCAGCTGGCGATGTACGACAGGAGTTTGATCTAGACATTCGCCGTTCACAAGCTTTCACTCTGAACGTTCACGCCACCTGTGGACGGGTTCCGGGCACCCTCGGCGCCTACGACCGGTCAGGCGGCGCCACTTGGAGGGCAGAGGGCGATCGTGCTCTGCCCGACCGCGAGCGGGGAGAGACCCTGTGAAAGCGCATCACCGCAGACGCTGGAGTGCGCCGGTTGCCGCCGGCGCCCTGGCGTTGGCGCTGTCCGGCCCCTACGACGCGACGGCCTTCGCGTCCTCGGCGGCCCGTCCCGCCGCCGAGCACCTGCCCACCGCATCCCTGTCGACGGCGGCCACGTCCGACCGGGTGCCCGCGGGCGACCACTCCGTGACGCTGATCACCGGAGACGTGGTCACCACCCGGCGGAGCCCGGGCACCGGCAACGGGGCCGGAGGCGTCGTCAGCGTCCGCGGTGCCGACGGACGCCCGGTGCAGACCCACATCCTGACGTCGGGCGACGACCTGTACGTGTTCCCCGAGTCGGCGCTGCCGTTCGTCGCCAAGGGCATCCTGGACCGGCAGCTGTTCAACATCACGGCCATGATCGCCGACAGGTACGACGACGCGCACCGCGACCGGCTGCCGCTCATCGTCTCCTACACGCACGCCGCCGACGCCCGCGGCAAGGCCGCCGCCCTGCCCGACGGGGCGACCCGGGTCCGTACCCTCGGCGGCATCGACGGCGCCGCCCTCGCCGCGGACCGCGCGCACGCCGCGGACTTCTGGAAGTCCGTGACCGCGACGCCGCCGGCCGACGGGGTCCGCAAGCAGTCCGCCGCACCGGCCTTCGCCGACGGGATCGCGCACATCTGGCTGGACGGCCTGGTCCACGCCGACCTCGCCGACAGCACGGCGCAGATCGGCGCCCCCCAGGTCTGGGCGAACGGCAACACCGGACAGGGTGTGGACGTGGCCGTCCTGGACACCGGCGTCGACGCCGGGCACCCCGACCTCGCGGACCGCGTCGCGGACCGTCAGAGCTTCGTACCGGACGAGAACACGGACGACCACGTCGGCCACGGCACGCACGTGGCGTCCATCATCGCCGGTACCGGCGCGGCCTCCGACGGCAAGGAGAAGGGTGTCGCCCCCGGCGCCCGCCTCGACATCGGCAAGGTGCTGGACGACACCGGGTCCGGTCAGACCTCCTGGGTCCTGGCCGGCATGGAATGGGCCGCCGTCGACCAGCACGCCAAGATCATCAACATGAGCCTCGGCGACGATCAGCCGTCCGACGGGACCGACCCGCTCAGCCAGGCCGTCGACACGCTCAGCGCCGAGACCGGTGCGCTGTTCGTCGTCGCCGCGGGCAACTCCGGGGCGCCCGACACCATCGGCGCACCGGGCGCGGCGAGCGACGCGCTGACCGTGGGGGCCGTCGACTCCGGCGACTCGGTGGCCGAGTTCTCCAGCCAGGGCCCCCGCGTGGACGGCGCGCTGAAGCCGGAGCTCACCGCCCCCGGCGTCGACATCCTCGCGGCCAACTCCCAGTTCGACGGCAACGGCGAGGGCGCCTACCAGACCATGAGCGGCACCTCCATGGCCACGCCCCACGTGGCGGGCGCCGCCGCGCTGATGGCCGCCGCCCACCCGGACCTCACCGGAAGCCAGCTGAAGGACCTGCTGGCCAGCAGCTCCCGGCAGACCCCGCAGTACGACGCCTTCCAGGCGGGCAGCGGCCGTCTCGACGTCGCCGCGGCCTCGCACGCCGGAGTCTTCGCCACCGCGACGGCGTACGCCGCGCAGGTTCCGCAGAGTCCCGCCGGCGGCGTGCAGCGCCCGGTGACGTACACCAACACCACGGACAAGCCCGTCACCCTCGCGCTGAGCGTCGAGGCGGCACATGCCCCCGGCGGGGTGTTCCGGCTCTCCGCCTCCCAGGTGACCGTGCCGGCACGCGGCACCGCCGGTGTCACCGTGACCATCGACGGATCGGGCGTCACCACGGGCGGCCGGTACACCGGCCAGGTCGTCGCGAAGACCCCGGCCGGCGAGGTCGCGGCGCACACCGCCGTCTCCCTCGGGGACGTCGAGCACAAGCTGACCATGCGGTTCAAGGACGCCCAGGGGCGGCCGATGCCAGGCGTGGTCGAACTCCTCAGGTCCGGTGAGAACTCCCCGATGTTCGTCGAGATCGACGGCTCCGGCACGGGCCAGATGTACCTGCCGAACGACGTGTACTCGGTGCTGTCCTTCAAGACGGTTCAGGGCGTGCACGGACCCCACTCCTGGGGCATGGCCCTGCTCGGCGACCCCGACGTCCGCATGGACCGCGACACCACCGTCACACTCGACGCGTCCAAGATCGAACGCGTCGACATGACGACCCCGCAGCGGACCGAGACGACCTACCAGCGGCTGGACTACACCCGCCTGATGGGCGGCCAGGCCTGGCGCGACTACATGGAGACCCAGACCAACTACGACAGCCTCTGGGCCCAGCCGACCACCCACAAGGTCACCCACGGCGACTTCTACCTGGCGGCCCGCTGGCGCAAGGAGCAGCCCGCGCTGTCCGTCTCCACCAGGACGACCGACTTCACCGACGTGCTGCGCCAGAACGGCGTCACCCCCCTGCCCAAGGGCACCGTCAAGCTCCCGCTGGTCTTCGCCGGGGAGGGCGCGACCGCCGACTACGCCCACCTCGACGCACACGGCAAGGCCGTGGTGGTACGCCGTAACGACGACGTGTCCGACAGGAACCAGGCGGCCGCCGCGATAGCCGCGGGCGCCAAGCTCATGCTGGTCGTCAACAACGTGGACGGCCGCGGCTTCCGCTCCTACAACGCACCGTTCAGCTCGACGCCCGTCCGGCTCGACGTGGGCCTGCTCAGCACCGACGAGGGCGAGAAGCTCGTACAGCAGGCCCGGACCCGGGGCGCCACGGTCACGGTCGGATCCGCGCCCGTGAGCCCGTACGTCTACGACCTCGACCGGACCTGGCACAACGAGATCCCCGCCCACCTGGTGGTGCAGGGCAGCGCCAAGAACCTCGCCAGGATCGACGAGACCTTCGACAGCCCCGCGCCGGGCAGCACCGGCGGCGAGTTTCGATACGACTGGCCCGCCTACAACGACTGGGCCATCGGCGAGATGATGCCGGAGCCGGTACGAGGCAAGCGCACCGACTGGGTCTCCACCGGGGGCTTCAACAGCTGGAGCCAGAGCGCGTACGCGGACGGCCTGGTCTTCGAAGCCGGCCCCAAGACGTCCTACCGGGCCGGCAGTACCCAGTCGGAGGAGTGGTTCAAGCCGATCGAGCGGCCCTACCTGAACGACGTCTACAGTCTGCCCACCCGCACGGGTGACCACCTCTACATCGACGCCCCGGCCTGGGGCAGCCACGACCACGTGGGCATGAGCCAGATGGACCCGGTGACCGAGCAGCGCCAGACCCTCTACCAGGGCACCACGCAGCTGGGCACGGGAACCTTCACGAACGTCTCGGGCGACGCACCCGGCGCCGGAAGACTCCCGTACCGGATGGTCGTCACCAGCAAGCGCGACGTGGCGTTCACCCCGTACTCCTCCCGTACGCGCACCGAGTGGGACTTCACCTCGAAGGCGCCGGCGGACGGTTCCGCGGCGGTGCTGCCGCTGGTGCAGATCGACTACGAGGTCGGCACCGACCCGGCCGGGCGGGCCGGACGGCACGACTCCCTGTCCGCCACCGCCGCTCAGCTACCGGGTGCCGTCGGCGCCGGCCGGCTCGGCGCGGTCACCCTGGAGATGTCCTACGACGACGGCACGACGTGGCACCGGGTCACCGGTGACCACGCCGGGCGGTTCCGCCTGGACGCGCCGAAGAAGGCGTCCTACGTCTCACTCAGGGCGAGCGCCCGGGACTCGGCGGGCAACGCGGTGCACCAGACGGTGATCCGGGCGTTCGGCCTGCGCTGACGCACCGCCACGGATCGCACGCGAGGCGAGAGCGGTCCGGCCGGGGGCACACGCCCCCGGCCGGACCGTTCGGACGACCCCGTCGGCGACGAAACTGCCGCACTCCTTTCCAGAGAGATCGGATGGCGACAGATAATTTTCGTCCCAGATCTAGGACTTGGCCCCAAGGTTCCGTACATTCATCGGACGTCTGGGCCCATCGCTCGTCCTGTGGGAGATCGACCATGCGTACCGTTGTCGCCGCATGCCTTGCTGCCGCCGTGGCTTGTCTCGGTTTCACCGGCGGCCCATCAGAAGCCGTCGCCGCCGACGCGTCCGCGCACGCGGCGGACACCTTGCACGTCGCGCCCGACGGGCGCGGTTCGGCGTGCAGTGACCGAAATCCATGCGGTCTCGAAACCGCTCGCGACCGCGCGAGATCTCTCGTCCCGGACGCCGCCGGCGACGTCGTGGTCGAACTGGAGGGCGGGACCTACCGGCTCACCGCGCCCTTCCGGCTCGGCGTCCAGGACTCCGGCCGGCCCGGCCACCCGGTGGTGTACCGGGCGGCCGCGGGGCAGACGCCGGTGCTCAGCGGCGCGATACGGATCACCGGCTTCACGCGGGTCGACGCCGCGAAGAACATCTACCGGGCCCGGGTGCCCGCAGGCACCGCCGGCCGGGAGCTGTTCGTCGACGGAACACGCGCCGACCGGGCCCGCGGGCCGCGTGACCCGGCGGGCTTCTCCGTGACCGCCACCGGCTTCACCACCGCCGACGCCTCGTACACCACGTGGACGAACCCCGCCCAGGTCGAGGTCGTCCGCAACAGCGGCTGGAAGCAGATGCGCTGCCCGCTGGCGTCCATCACCCGTTCCGCGTCGGGCGGTTCGGACCTCACCGTCGATCCCGGCTGCTGGAACAACAACCACAACGCGGTGCCCAACCCGAGCTTCCCCTTCAACGGCGCCGGGCTGCCGACGATGGACGGCGTCGGCTGGCTGGAGAACGCCTACCAACTCCTGGGCACGCCGGGCCAGTTCTACCTCGACGAGGCCGCCGGGTACCTCTACTACGTGCCGCGCGCGGGCGAGAACCTGGCCACGGCGGACGTCGAACTGCCGGTGGCGCCCGAACTCGTCGACGCCTCGGGCACCCCGGGACACCTGGCCCCCGTCAACGACACCGACTGGCGGGCGGACTACACCGGCAGCTGGGGATACTCCGGCGGCCGGCACCTCGGCGACCTGAACGCGGACGTGCACTACACCTCCCACGACGGTGACGCGGTCTCCTACGCCTTCACCGGCACCGGGATCCAGGTGCTGTCCGAGACCAACTCCGACGAGGGCACCGCGGACGTGTACGTCGACGGCAAGAAGGTCTCGACGGTCTCCGGAAACGGCCCGGAGCGCCTCGCCCAGCAGGCCATGGTCTCCGTCACCGGACTGGCCAGGGGCAAGCACACCCTGCGTCTGGTCAAGACCGGCGGCACCTACCTGCTCGTCGACGGGTTCACCGTGATCCCCGACGTCGTGGCACCCGTGCACGACCTCGTCCTCTCCGGACTCACCTTCGCCTACACCACGTGGAACGCCCCGTCCGCCGAGGGCTACGTGGACAACCAGGCCGGAGTGATCTGGGACCCCGCCACCCGCACACCCATCCGCATCCCCGCGGCGGTCCAGGTGCACCGGGGCACGCGGATCTCCTTCTCCCACGACGTGGTCCAGCACACCGGCACCAGTGGCATCGACCTCGCCGACCAGACACAGAACTCCACGGTCGAGGACAGCGCCGTCACCGACACCTCCGGCACCGGCGTCTCGGTCGGCGAGGTGGACGACTACTACCAGACCGACCCCGCCCTCATGACGAGCGGCAACACCGTCTCCGGCAACACCGTGCAGTTCCCCGGCCAGGAGTACCAGGACGCGGTCGGCGTCTGGGTCGGCCACACCAGGGCGACGACCGTCTCCCACAACGACATCGGCTACACCCCGTACTCCGGCATGTCCGTCGGATGGGGCTGGGGATGGGCGTCGAGCTGCACACTGCAGGCCAAGCAAGGCCTGCCCGACCCCTGCCTGCACGGCACCACGTACGCCGGCGGCAACAAGATCCTCGGCAACCACGTGCACAGCGTCATGGGCGCGCTCTTCGACGGCGGTCCGATCTACACCCTCGGCGGCCAGTCCGCACCCTCGGAGTTCGCCGGCAACGTGCTCTCGGAGTGCATCGACGGCTGCAACATGATCTACCACGACGAGGGCAGCTCGCTGTGGAACACCCACGACAACGTCGTGCGCTTCGCCAACGGGTCGCTCTGGACGAACCTGTGGACGCCGAGCATCCACGACGACACGATCCACGACAACTACAGCGACACCGCCTCCTACAACAACAACGGCACCGACATCACGTTCCAGCAGGCCACCGTGGTGACCGACGGGAACTGGCCGCAGGCGGCCCAGGACATCATCAAGGCCGCGGGCCCCGGCACCCTCCCCGGCCGGACCGTCGACGACGACGACCTGCGGATCTCCTACACCGGCAGCTGGTCCTCCAGCGGTTCCCGCGGCTACGGCGACCTCGACGACGGCGTCCACTACGCCCAGCACGACGGCGCCGCCGCGACGATCACCTTCACCGGCACCGGGATCAGCTTCCTCACCGAGACGAACTCCGACGAAGGCGACATCGCCGTCTCGCTCGACGGCGCCGCCCAGAAGACCGTCAGCGCCAACACCCCGCAACGGCACGCCCAGCAGAGCGTGTACACGGTCTCGAACCTGCCCGCCGGCACCCACACCCTGACTCTCACCAAGGCCGGCGGCGACTACCTCCTGGTGGACGGCTTCGCCCTGAACTGACCGCGGACCGCGACCACAGGCACCTCATCGCCATCGGGGCCGGCCGTGCGCCGGGAGAAAGGAAACACCCCATGCTCTCCGCACCCAGACGCAAACTGCTCGCCGTGCTGACGGCACCCGCCGCGGTCGTCGCGCTGCTCACCGGCGCGCACCTCGCCGCAGGCCGGACGGCGGCCTCCCCGGCAGCCGACTCCACCGCGCCGCACGCCCGGACACCGCAGGGCCGGGTCGCGGCCTGGTCGCCGAGCATGACGGCCGGCGGTCCGAACTTCAACGACCAGACCATCCGGATGGTCGCGCACTCCACCGTCGACGGCGACGCGCTGCGCATCCACCTGTCCAACCTGCGCAGCACCATCCCGCTGACGGTGGCACACGTCACCGTCGGCGCGCAGGCCGACCGGGCGACCGCCGTGGCACGGTCGCTGCTCCCGGTCACCTTCGACCACCGGAGGTCCGTGACCGTCCCCACCGGCGGAGAAGTGGTCAGCGACCCGGTGCCGATGCACGTCAAGGCCGACCAGAGCGTCCTGGTCAGCATCTACCTGCCCCATGCGACCAGTTCGGCCACGTGGCACTCCGACGCCTTCGACACCAGCTACCTGTCGGGGCCCGGCGACCACACCGCCGAGGCGTCCGACGCGTCCTTCGTCGCGGCGCGGACCTCCTGGTACTACCTGTCCGGGATCGACGTCGTCCCGACGCGTGCCCACGGAACCGTGGTGGCCTTCGGCGACTCGATAACCGACGGCTACAACACCCCGGCGGGGGCCTACCACCGCTGGCCCGACGACCTGGCCCGGCGCCTGGCCGACCCAAGCCCGATGGCCGTCGTCGACGCCGGCATAGGCGGCAACCGCGTCCTGACGGACGTCCCCAACATCTGGCAGGGCGTCAGCGCGAAGAAGCGCTTCGCCCATGACGCGCTCGGCCGGCCAGGAGTACGGGACGTGATCCTCCTGGAGGGAATCAACGACATCGGCAACAACAGCGGTCCCGGGGGCGCCCCACTGACCACGCAGGACCTGATCGACGGCTACCGTGACCTGATCCGGCAGGCGCACGCCGCAGGAGTCCGGATCATCGGCGGCACCATGCTGCCCGACAAGGGCAACGGCTACTACTCCGACTCCGCGGAGGCGATCCGCCAGGCGGCCAACCGGTGGATCCGCACCAGCGGGGCCTTCGACGGTGTGGTCGACTTCGACAAGGCCGTCGCCGACCCGGCCGACCCCACCGCCCTCGACCCGGCCTACGACTCCGGCGACCACATCCACCCCAACGAAGCCGGCATGCAGGCACTGGCGAACGCGGTCGACCTCTCCCTGCTGACGTGAGAGCTGCCGCGCGGCGGCGATCCGTTCCAGACATCCCGGAGAACCGGGGGAGCGGCGGCCCGGGACGCCATGCGAGGACGCGGCCGAGGAATCGGTGGATGCCCCCCGCTGACCAGTCGGTCTTGACGCGCTGGCCTTCGACGCCCTGACCCGCGGCGCGCCCTGGCCGCCGCCGCGGGCCGCGGCCCGCACCCGCTGCCCGCGATCGGCCCGGACCGGGAACTCCCGTCGCCCGGAGCCGGACTGTCCGCCCCCGTGCACTGGTCCCGGCGCCTCGACGCCCTGCGCGCCCAGGGCCGCACCCCGGTCGCGGTACTCCTGGACCAGGACCCCCGCGTCAACGAGGTGCTTCCCTACCTGGTCCACGTCGTGCTGCTCGACGGCAGCCGTTGAGTCGGGTCGGTGCGGCGCGGGTGTGTGACCATCGGTTACGACAGTGACCGTCGGTCCGCTCGGAGGGAATGCGCGTGCAGGGACTGGTCCGGGTGCTGGTCGCAGGGGAGATCGTCGTGGCGAAGTACGGCGATCTGATCGACGACGTGCTGGACGTGCCGTTGTTCTGTCCCCGTTGCGGCCGCACGGCAGGGCTGACGCTGGTGGCCGACGGGCGCGAGGCGCACCTGGAGTGCGTGGAGGGCCACGTCTGGACCGACCCCGAGGTGGCCGCGTGCGGGGTGCGGCAGCTGCTGCACCTGAGCGCGCAGGGTGCTCCGCCCCGGTTCCCGGGCGCGGCGGTCAGGATCGACATGCTGCCGCGGATCTCCGAGGACCGGACGCTGTACCCGCCGTCGCCGGACGTGCCCGGGCGCCTGCTGCGCTGGGAGGGCCGCGTCCTGACCGCGACCGGCACCCCGCCGCTGACCGACTGCCTGCACTGGGCACGGCGGCTGTGCGCCTGGGCCCTGCCGAGCGACGGCGAGCTCTACGAGCGGCTCTACCCGCCCGCCGGAGGCAACGCGCTCGACGCGCACATGGCCGTCGTACTCGTCGCGCTGGCCCTCTACGCGACCGCCGCCGCGGCGGACCTGGCCCGCGTCGAGCAGGTGGTGCCGGACCGGGCGGCGGAACCGCTCGCGGGTGCGGAGCTGCGGTGGCTGCGCCCGCCCGGCGCGGGGGGCCTGGGCGGCCGGCTCCGGGTGACCGACGTGCACCGGCTGGCCACCGCCGCGCCCGAGACGTACCAGCGCTGGCGGACGGCGGCCCGGCTCGTGCTCGCCGCGAACACCGACGACCGGCCCGCCGTGCCACTGGCGGACCGCAGCGGGCGCCTGCCCGCGGTGGCCGAGGACATGGCCTGGTACGCGCCGGTCGGCAGACCTGACGTGGGCCGCACCGGTGACGGGCCCTTCGGAGCCGAGTGGGGACGGCCCTAGGACAGCGCTTCGAGGAAGCCCGGGATCTGCTCCCCGGTAGACGGCACCGATCGCGGCGCGGGCCCGGTCGCCGCCGGCGGGCGGGGCGAGCCGCAGGGCACGTGGCCCGGTGCACGGCCGACGCCGGCGCGACCTTGGGGACCCACGGGACCGCCGGCCTAGTCGAACTGGCTCGGCAGCGGTGCCGGGGTCTTGCCGGACAGTACTTCCTCGAGGCGCTTGGCGCCGTTCCGCACGGCCAGGGCGGTGCTGTCGTGGTCGACGCCCGAGAGGCCGCCGTTGGTGACCGCGGCCCCGGAGGCGGCGACGCGCAGCGCCACGACGTCGAGAGTGGTGGTGGTGGGCTGCCCGTTCGAGGTGCCCTGGACGGTGACCGTGAGCGCCGCCAGGTCGTCGCCCGCCTTGGGCGGTTCCTTGTACTCGACGACCTGGACGGTCCGCTTGCTGCCGTCCGAGGCGGTGGCCGAGAACTGGTTGCACTCGCTGGGGAGTTTCTTCAGCCACTTGATGGTCGCGTCCATGGCCGGCCGGCCGTAGTCGCCGACCTGGTACAGCAGCCGGGAGTCGTCCGAGGTGAAGCCGCGCAGCCCGGAGGCGCCGGTGGCGCGGCCCAGCAGGGTGTCGGAGTAGAGGCTGTCCAGCAGCCGCTGGCAGTCGGCGGCGTCCGACTTGGCGTTGAGGAACTGGGCGACGTCGACCTTCCCGACCAGCATCTGGTTGCGCCAGGTGGCCGCGTCGTTGGCCAGTTGCCAGTCGTCCTCGATGTCGGCCGGCGTGATCAGCGCGGCCTGCGCCCCGGGGCCGGTGAGGGTGGGGGTGCGCGACGGGGCCGGGGAGCGCTCGGCGGCCGGCGAGACGGCCGCGGCCTCGGGGGAGCCGCTGCCGTCCGAGCAGGCCGCCGTGGCGAGCAGGGTCCCCGCCGCCAGGGCCGTGGCGAGCACACGCGCGGGTCGGGACGGACGGGTCATCGCGACTGCCTCCTCGGGGACGCGGTACGTCACTGGGCGGCGGCGCCGGTGCGGCCCCTTCCGCCGGACGACGCCGGACGACGTCGCTGCGTCCCTCCACGCCACCACCGGCCGCGAGCGCCGACCACCCGCACGTGCCATTCGGGTGAGCGTCGTGATCAGGCCGCCGTGACCCGCACCCGCCGGCTGCCGCAGCGCGGGCACACCGCGTCCGTGAGCGGGGACGGCACGGCCCGGCCGGCCTCGTCGACGTACTCCAAGGTGCTCTGCAGCTCCGGATCGGCGACCGGGTCGGTGAAGAACACCGCCTGGAAGACGGCCTCCCAGCCGTGGCCGCACCGCCCGCAGCGGAACGCGAAGGTCTCGGGCACGGCGCCCGGCACCGGCCCGGGACCCGGCGGGGGCTCGGTCATCGGCTCCGGCTCCTGTCACTCGGCCTCCGCCACCAGCGCACCGCCCCGCCCGCCCGGCGGCAAGTCGGGGCCGGGTGTCCCAGGCGTGGACGCCCCCTTGACGCGGGGCGGAGGCCGATCGACACTCCAGATGGAAATCCTAGTGAAAAGGTAGGGAAAGATGGGTCGCCTGCGCACGCTCACCGGCAGACAGCGCCGCGAGAGCCCCGCGCCCTGGACGGCCCCCCTGCTCACCTCCCGCCGCCACCTCGACCTGCTGCGGATGTGCGGCGCCACCGGCCGCAGAGACTGAGCGCCCGATCCCGGTCGTACGAGGCGGGCGCCCGTCCGCCAGGACGCACCGGATCCCGCCGAGAACCCACCGACGAACGCTTCGGCCGCGCGTACGTCCGCGCGCCCGCCCGCCCCGGGGAGACGCATGTCCATCACTCCACTCGCCGCCCTGCCGTCCGTCCGTACCGCCCCCGCCTTCCGAGGCCGCATCGGCCGCGACGCGCGCAGCGGCCACTACGCCGTGCCACGCCGCTACCGGCTCCACCTGTCCACGGCCTGCCCCGACGGCCTGCGGATCGCCGTCGGACACAGCCTGCTGGCCCTGGACGACTGTTGTCCGGTCACCTTCCTGCCCGCCGTCCCGGACTGTCCCGACGGCAGCCACGCGGTGCTGCGCCCGCTGTACGAGGCCAGCGCGCACCGCTACTCGGGACCGGCCCTCGCGCCGGTGTTCAGCGACGGCTGGTCCGGCAGGATCGTCAGCACCCACAGCCGGGACATCCTGCGCGACCTGGACCAGCACTTCGGTGACGGCGTCGCCCGGCTCTACCCGTGCGGAGCCGAGGCCGAGATCGAGGCCGTCGAGCGGCTGTGCACCGAGGACATCGAGCAGGCCGCACAGCGGGCCGGGCGCGCGGGCGGCGACCCGGAGGCATTGGAGGTGCTGCTCTCGGCCCTGGACGAACTGGAGCGCAGGCTGACCGGGGTGGAGTTCCTGGTCGGCGGCCGACTCACGGCCGCCGACATCGAGTTGTGGGTCACCCTGGTGCAACTCGACACCGTGCACCGCAACCACCTGGACGCCGCCGCGGTGCACGCCGTCGCCGGCCACCCGGTGCTGTGGGCCTACGCCCGCCGGCTGGCCGCCCATCCGGCCTTCGGCGGCCACCTCGACCTCGACGGCATCGCCCGCCGCCACCACGGCCGTTGCCAGGGCCTGGAAGCCGCCGGCGCGGCCGTCCAGATCCTGGACTGGGCGGGCCACGCGGCCGACGCACCCCGCGGTCCGCGCAGGTGAGAGCCGCCCGAACCGTTTCGCCAGTCGGACAGGCGTTGACAATCGTTCGGGCAACTGCGTTACTTGCGGACCAGAACGGTCATGAGCGTCAGCGTCAAGCCCTGGCTTGCTGACCGGCAACCCTCGCACCGCGGTGGGGTGCCCCAGGTGACGACCGGACCGACGACGTTTCGGCAAGCGACGATTCGGTAAGCGCGAGTGCCCTTCGGGGCCGGCACGACACAGTGACAGGTGACGGACATGTACGCAGCCCCCAGGACGGCCCAGCGCCGCGCCGAGGGCTGCGTACGCCCGTACCCGAGCCCGCTCGTCGCCGACCGAGCCGTCGACCTGCTCCGTGTCAACAGCGCCCTGTGTAGCGCGTGTACCGCACCGGGCTGTGCCCGCTGTCGGGTCTGACCAGGCTTTTCCCCCGGTTCCCCGCAGCCTCGCACCCCAGCGTCCCCGTCGAAACACCGGCCGTCCGGTGTGCCGCCGTCCGCCCAGCCCCGTGCCCCGCGCGCCCCCGCGCACCGCGCCGTGCCCGAACACGGACCGGTGCGCGGCCCCCGCCGCGGGACACGTGGGTGTCCGACTCCGCCGGAGCCCGCCATGAGTGAACCCCCAGGCGCCACGATCGCCGCCCCCGAGGCACCGCCCGCCGCCGACGAACCGTCACCATCCCTCACCGCACAGCGCGTTCAGCCGCTGCGCAGGCCGGGACGGTGGATCGCCACCGCCGTCGTCCTGGTCCTGGCCGCCCAGTTCGTGCACGGACTGGTGACCAACCCCTTCTACCAGTGGGACCGCTGGAGCTACTGGTTCCTGCGGCCGACCATCCTCGACGGACTGGTCATCACCCTCGAAGTCACCGCCTACAGCGCGGTGCTGGGTCTGCTCGGGGGCATCCTGCTCGCCCTGGCCCGGCTCTCGAAGAGCCCCGTGCTGCGCGCGGTCAGCTGGACCTACGTATGGGCGCTGCGCTCCATACCGCTCATCGTTGTCCTGCTCTTCCTCTACAACTTCAGCGCCCTGTACAAGACGTTGAGCGTCGGCGTCCCCTTCGGGCCCGCCTTCTTCTCCTTCGACGAGTCGAAGCTCGCCACCGACATGGTGGTCGCCGTCATCGGCCTGAGCCTCAACGAGGCCGCCTACGCGGCCGAGGTGGTCCGCGGCGGCATCCTCTCCGTGGACCAGGGCCAGCACGAGGCCGCCGCCGCGCTCGGCCTGCCCAAGGGCTACCAGTTCCGGAAGATCGTGTTCCCGCAGGCGCTCAGGTCCATCACCCCGAACTACGTCAACCAGCTGATCGGCCTGATCAAGAGCACCTCGCTGGTCTTCTACGTCTCGCTGCTCGACCTGTTCGGCTCCGCGCAGAGCATGGGCTCCACCTACCCCGGCGACATCGTGCCGCTCCTCCTGGTGGTGACCGTCTGGTACCTGATCCTGACCAGCGTCGTCTCCGTGATCCAGTTCTACGTCGAGCGGTACTACGCCCGCGGCGCCACCCGCACGCTGCCCCCGACTCCCCTCCAGAAGCTGCGCACCGGCCTTACCGACCTGCGCGCCCGCATCCGCCGGGAGGCCGCGGTATGACCATCACCGACAGCGTGGAGACGGCCCCCGCCGCCCTGGAGATCAACGGCGTCCACAAGTGGTACGGCACCCACCGTGTCCTGGACGGCATCGACCTGACCATCCGCCCCGGCGAGGTCACCGTCGTCCTCGGCCCGTCCGGCTCCGGCAAGTCCACCCTCCTCAGGGTCGTCAACCACCTGGAGAAGCCCGAGCGCGGGCACGTCAGCATCAACGGCGAGCCGATCGGTGTGAAGCGGCACGGCGACCGGCTCAAGGAGCTGAGCGAGCGCGCCATCCTGGCCCAGCGCGGCCGGATCGGCTTCGTCTTCCAGAACTTCAACCTCTTCCCGCACCTGACCGTGCTGGACAACGTGGCCGCCGCCCCGGTCGCCACCGGAAAACTCGGCAAGCCCGAGGCCCAGGCCCTGGCCAAGGAGCTCCTGGAACGGGTCGGCCTCGGCGAGCGCATCGGCGCCTACCCCCGCCAGCTCTCCGGCGGCCAGCAGCAGCGCGTCGCCATCGCCCGCGCCCTCGCCCTGCGCCCCGGGGTGATCCTCTTCGACGAGCCGACCTCCGCTCTGGACCCCGAACTCGTCGGTGAGGTCCTCGCCGTCATCAAGGACCTGGCGACCAGCGGCACCACCCTCGTCATCGTCACCCACGAGATCGGCTTCGCCCGCGAGATCGCCGACCGCGTCGTCTTCATCGACGGCGGCCGGATCGTCGAGCAGGGGCCGCCCTCCGAGGTCCTCGACAACCCGCAGCACGAGCGGACCAGGGACTTCCTCAGCAAGGTCCTCTGAACCGCCGCACCCCCAGATCTCCCCCCACGCCTCTCTCATCTCACCCCGTCACAAAGGACGACCATGCCTGCCCACTTCAACCGACGCAGCCTGATCAGAGGCATCTCCGCGGCGACCGTCGCCGCCTCCCTCGCCACCGGGCTCGCCGCCTGCGGGGGCGACAGCGACGCGGCCACCACCACCTCCGCCGCGAAGACCGGCGAGGTCGTCATCGGCCAGGTCTCCAACGGCGCCGCCACCCAGACCGCGATCAAGGTCTCCGAGGTCAAGTCCATCAGCGCCGAACTGCCCGCCTCCGTCAGGAAGAGCGGCAAGCTGGTCATCGGCGAGGGCGCCCTGCCCGCCGGGTTCCCGCCGCTGGCCTTCGTGGGCAGCGACCAGAAGACCCTCACCGGCTCCGAGCCCGACCTCGGCCGCCTGGTCGCCGCGGTCCTCGGCCTCAAGCCCGAGATCCAGAACGCCACCTGGGAGAACATGTTCGTCGGCATCGACAGCGGCAAGGTCGACGTGGCCTTCTCCAACGTCACCGACACCGAGGAGCGCAAGAAGAAGTACGAGTTCGCCTCCTACCGTCAGGACAACCTCGCCTTCACCGTGCCCAAGAAGAGCACCTGGAACTTCGACGGCAACTACGAGAACCTCGCCGGCAGGACGGTCTCCGTGAGCGCAGGCACCAACCAGGAGAAGATCCTCCTGGAGTGGAAGAAGAAGCTGGAGAGCGAGGGCAAGAAGCTCACCGTCAAGTACTTCCAGGACAGCAACAGCGTCTACCTGGCCCTGTCCAGCGGCAAGATCGACGCCTACCTCGGCCCCAACCCCGGCATCGCGTACCACAACAGGCAGACCGCGAACACGCCCAACGCCACCCGCACCGCGGGCACCTACTCCGGCGCGGGCGCCAGCCTCCAGGGCCTGATCGCGGCCACCGCCAAGAAGGACAGCGGCCTCGCCAAGCCCCTCGCGGACGCCATCAACCACCTGATCGACAACGGTCAGTACGCCCAGTGGCTCAAGGCGTACAACCTCTCCAACGAGGCCGTCGCGAAGTCCGAGGTCAACCCGCCCGGACTGCCCCTCGACAACTCCTGACCATCCGTCGAACAGCACCGCCGCAAGACGAGAAAGGACCGCGCCTCCGTGACCCTCCAGACCGACCTCCACGGAGGCGGGGCCCCGCTCGCACCCGGCACGTCCCCGCTCGACAACGCCGTCTGGGCGGCCCTCACCGGCCCGCACGCCCACCTCGGGGAGCGGATCGGCCGGGCGGCCCGGTATCCCGACGACGTCTACGCCTACGCGGCGCTCGCGGACCCCACCGACCCGGCGGCCTGGGCCGACCTGCGCACGCTCGTCGGCCCGGGAGCGACGGTGAAGATCAAGTCGGCCGAGGCGGCACCGCCGGACTGGGAGGTGGTCGGCGGCGGAACCGGCGTCCAGTTCGTGGACACGGCACTGCGGGCCGAGCCGGTCTCCGAGGCGGTCAGGCTCGGGCCGGACGACGTGCCCGAGATGCTGGACCTGGTCGCCCGCACCGCACCCGGCCCGTTCCGCACCCGGACCGTCGAGATGGGCAGCTATCTCGGTATCCGGCACCGCGGGCGGCTGATCGCCATGGCGGGGGAGCGGCTGCGGCTGCCCGGCTGGACGGAGATCAGCGCGGTCTGCACCGACCCGGACCACCGGGGCCGGGGCCTGGCCACCCGCCTGGTCCGCGCGGTCGCCGCCGGGATCAGGGAGCGCGGCGACACCCCGTTCCTGCACGCGGCGCCGGGCAACGCGAACGCGATCCGGCTCTACGAGTCGATCGGCTTCACCGAGCGGCTGCGCGGCCGCACCCTGCTGTTGCGCAGCCCGGGAACAACCACGAACGCCGGTCTGTTGTGACTCAGGACGAAGTGCATGCGGAGCAGGCCGGGAGGTGCGGGACGTGACACGTGTCCTCAGCCCCAGCCGCCGTACCGTCCTGCACTCCCGGCCGCACATCGACCTGCAGCGCGTGGCCGGCGCGCTCTGTTGTTCCTGACCAGTCGTCCCCGCCGCGCCCCTCTCTCCGGCGCGCCTCCGTACGGACCTTCAGGAAGGCACCACTGTGTCCTCATCTCCCGCGTCCCACCTGCACCTCGCCGTCGCCCTGGACGGCACCGGCTGGCATCCGGCGTCCTGGCGCGAGCCGGTCGCCCGCCCCCGTGAGCTGTTCACCGCCGGCTACTGGGCCGACCTGGTCGCCGAGGCCGAGCGAGGTCTGATCGACTTCGTCACCATCGAGGACGGCCTCGGCCTGCAGTCGTCGCACTACGGCGAGCTCGACGGCCGTACCGACCAGGTCCGCGGCCGTCTGGACGCCGTCCTGATCGCGTCCCGGATCGCGCCGCTGTCGAGCCACATCGGTCTGGTGCCGACGGTGATCGCCACCCACACCGAGCCGTTCCACGTCTCCAAGGCGATCGCCACCCTGGACTACGTCAGCACCGGCCGCGCCGGACTGCGGGTGCAGATCTCCGCCCGCCCCCACGAGGCGGACCACTTCGGCCGGCGTACCTTCCCGCCGATCGACCTGACCGAACTGCGGTCCCCCGCCGGGCAGCAGCGGCTCACCGAGCACTTCGACGAGGCCGCCGACCATGTCGAGGTGGTGCGCAGGCTCTGGGACAGCTGGGAGGACGACGCCGAGATCCGGGACGCCGCCACCGGCCGCTTCATCGACCGCAACAAGCTGCACTACATCGACTTCGAGGGCCGGCACTTCAGCGTCAAGGGCCCCTCCATCACCCCGCGCCCGCCGCAGGGCCAGCCGCTCGTCACCGCGCTCGGCCACCAGACCGTGCCCTACCGGCTGATCGCCCGCCAGGCCGACGTCGGCTACGTCACCCCGCGGGACGCCGCCGACGCCCGCGCGATCGTCGCCGAGATCCGCGCCGAGCAGGAGGCCGCCGGGCGGGCCGGCGACACCGTGCACGTCTTCGGCGACCTCGTGGTCTTCCTCGACGACGACCAGGCCGCGGCCGTCGCCCGCAAGGAGCGGCTGGACGCCCTCGACGGCGCCGAATACACCAGCGACGCCCGTGTCTTCACCGGCACGGCGACTCAACTCACCGATCTGCTGGAGGAGTTCGCCGCCCAGGGACTCACCGGCTTCCGCCTGCGCCCCGCCGTCCTCGGCCACGACCTGCCGCGCATCACCGCGGACCTGGTCCCCGAACTCCAGCGCCGCAACCGCTTCCGCACCGCCTACGAGGCGGACACCCTGCGCGGCCTGCTCGGGCTCGCCCGCCCCGCCAACCGCTACGTCGCCGCTGCCACCGCCTGAGCCGGAAGGACCCCGCACCGACATGAGCAAGCCGCTGAAGCAGATCCACCTGGCCGCACACTTCCCAGGCGTCAACAACACGACCGTGTGGAGCGACCCGGCCGCCGGCAGCCACATCGAGTTCAGCTCCTTCACCCACTTCGCGAAGACCGCCGAACGCGCCAAGTTCGACTTCCTGTTCCTCGCCGAGGGCCTACGGCTCCGCGAACAGGGCGGGAAGATATACGACCTCGACGTGGTCGGCCGTCCCGACACCTTCACCGTCCTCGCCGCCCTGGCCGCCGTCACCGACCACCTCGGGCTGACCGGCACCATCAACTCCACCTTCAACGAGCCCTACGAGGTGGCCCGCCAGTTCGCCAGCCTGGACCACCTCTCCGGCGGCCGGGCCGCGTGGAACGTGGTCACCTCCTGGGACGCCTTCACCGGCGAGAACTTCCGGCGCGGCGGCTTCCTGCCGCAGGACGAGCGCTACTCCCGTGCCCAGGAGTTCCTCGCCACCGCGAACGAGCTCTTCGACTCCTGGCACGGCGACGAGATCCTCGCCGACCAGACCACCGGCACCTTCCTGAGCGACGCCAGGGCCGGCTCGTTCGTGCACAAGGGCCCGCAGTTCGACATCCACGGCCAGTTCAACGTGCCGCGCTCCCCGCAGGGCCGCCCGGTGATCTTCCAGGCGGGCGAGTCCGACGAGGGCCGCGAGTTCGCCGCGTCCAGCGCCGACGCGATCTTCAGCCGGTACGCCACCCTCGACGCCGGGCAGGCCTTCTACACCGACGTGAAGTCCCGCCTCGCCAAGTACGGCCGCCGCCCCGAGGACCTGCTGATCCTGCCCGCCGCCAGCTTCGTCCTCGGCGACACCGACGCGGAGGCCGAGGAGATCGCCCACCAGGTGCGCCGCCAGCAGGTCAGCGGCGCGACCGCCCTCAGGCACCTGGAGTTCGTCTGGAACCGGGACCTGTCGTCGTACGACCCGGAGGGACCGCTGCCCGACGTCGACCCGCTCGTCGGCGAGGAGCACATCTCCCGCGGCCGCGCCCAGGTCCGGATGTACCGCGACCCGCTCGCCGTCGCCCGCGAGTGGCGCGAGCTCGCCGAGGCCAACAAGTGGTCCATCCGCGACCTCGTGATCAACACCGGGAACCGGCAGACCTTCGTCGGCTCCCCGGCCACCGTCGCCCGCACCATCAACGACTTCGTGCAGGCCGACGTCTCCGACGGCTTCATCCTGGTCCCGCACATCACCCCCGGCGGCCTCGACACCTTCGCCGACACGGTCGTACCGCTCCTCCAGGAGCAGGGCGTCTTCCGCACCGAGTACGAGGGCACCACCCTGCGCGACCACCTCGGCCTCGCCCACCCGGACGAGAAGCGGAGCGAGCGGGTGGCGTCGTGAGGTTCCTGGCGATCACCCTGATCGTGCACCGCCCGGATCCGGTCACGGGGAGGTTGAAGTCCACCCACGACCGGTTCCGCGAGGTCCTCGACAACGCCGTGCTCGCCGAGGAACTGGGCTTCGACGGCTTCGGGGTGGGGGAGCGGCACGAGCGCCCGTTCATCTCCTCCTCGCCGACCGTGGTGCTCAGCCATGTCGCCGCCCTCACCCGGCGCATCCGGCTCTTCACCGCGGTGACCACCCTGAGCCTGCTGGACCCCGTCCGGGCCTACGAGGACTACGCGACCCTCGATCACCTCTCCGAGGGCCGCCTCGACCTGATCATCGGCAAGGGCAACGGCTCCGCCCAGCGCGAGCTGTTCCACGTCACGCCCGAGGACCAGTGGGAGCGCAACGCCGAGAGCTACGAGGTGTTCCGGCGGCTGTGGCGGCAGGACAAGGTGACGGCGAGGACCCGGTTCCGGCCGGAGCTGACGGACGCCGAGGTCTGGCCGCGCCCCTACCAGCGGCCGGTCCGGGTCTGGCACGGCAGCGCCACCAGCAAGGAGTCCGTCGACCTCGCCGCCCGCTACGGCGACCCGCTGTTCTCCGCGAACGTCACCAACCCCATTGAGCCGTATGCCGAGTTGATTCGCTACTACCGGGAACGCTGGCGGCACTACGGCCACGACCCGGCGGGCATCGCCGTCGGCGCCGGTACGGCGGGCCTGCTGGTGGCGCCCACCAGCCAGCAGGCGCTGGCCGCGTACCGCCCGGTGTTCGAGGCGAACCTGGCCTTCTTCCGTCGTGCCGGGCTGCCGGTCGTCTTCGAGACCCTGGAGGACTTCGTGGCCCGCAGCTCGGCGCTGATCGGCAGTCCGCAGCAGGTCATCGACAAAGTGCACCGCTACCACGAGCAGTTCGGGCACACCGTCCTGCATCTGCACGCCGACGCCGGGGGACTGACGGACACTCAACACCGCGACTCGCTGGAGCTCTTCCAGTCGGCGGTGGCGCCGGCACTGCGCAAGGACATCCCCGACCCGCCCTTCCCCTGGGCACCCGTGCACCCGGCCGCCGAGGAGCCCGCCCATGTCTGACATCCCGCTCGGCGTCCTCGACCTGGTGCCGATACCGAGCGGTGCCACCGCCGCCGAAGCCCTGCGCAACTCCGTCGAACTCGCCCAGCGCACCGAGGAGTTCGGCTACGCCCGCTACTGGTTCGCCGAGCACCACCTCAACCCGGGTGTGGCCGGCACCTCACCCGCGGTCGTCCTGGCACTGACCGCCGCCGCCACCTCCACGATCCGGCTGGGCTCCGGTGCCGTACAACTCGGCCACCGCACCGCCCTGTCCACGGTCGAGGAGTTCGGCCTCCTCGACGCCGTGCACCCGGGCCGCCTCGACCTGGGCCTGGGCCGGTCGGGCGGGCGTCCGCCCGCGGAGAAGGCCGCGGCGCCGACGGCGACCCCGGTGGTCGACAGCAGAGCCCCCAACGGCCTGGTCGTCCCGGCCCGCTTCTCCTTCGCCCATCTCCTGCGCTCGCCCCGGTTCGCACTCCACCGCAGGCTGCTCCTGCTCCCGAACGCCGAGTCCCAGGAGTACGCCGCACAGATCGACGACATCCTCGCCCTGCTCGCCGGGACCTACCGCACGGAGGACGGCGTCGAGGCCCACGTCGTACCCGGCGAGGGCGCCGACGTCGAGGTGTGGATCCTGGGCAGCAGCGGCGGCGAGAGCGCGCAGGTCGCGGGCGAGCGGGGCCTGCGCTTCGCCGCCAACTACCACGTCAGCCCGGCCACGGTCCTGGAGGCGGTGGACGGCTACCGCGCGCACTTCCAGCCGTCGGACGTCCTCGACAAGCCGTACGTCAGCGTCTCCGCGGACGTCGTGGTCGCCGAGGACGACGCCACCGCCCGGGAGCTCGCCACCGGCTACGGGCCCTGGGTCCGCAGCATCCGCACCGCCGAGGGGGCCATCCCCTTCCCCACCCCCGAGGAGGCCCGCGCCCACGTCTGGACCGACGAGGACCGCGAACTGGTCCAAGACCGCCTCGACACCCAGTTCGTGGGAAGCCCGCGGCACGTCGCCGACCGTCTGGAACAGCTCCAGCAGGCCACCGGAGCCGACGAGTTGCTCATCACCACGATCACCCACGACCAGGCCGACCGGGTCCGCTCGTACGAACTCCTCGCGGCGGAGTGGCGCCGCCGCTGAGGCCCACACCTGTCCGGCCACCGGCTCGAGGAGCCGGTGGCCGGACGCTCCCGAGAACCCCTCGCCATGGCCGGCGTAGTACTCGTACGCCGGCCGCGCGTTCGCCGGTCACCGGGTGACGCCGTGGAAGGAGTCTGGCTCGGACAGGGCGAACTCGGCGTGGACATGAGACATCCAGGTCACGGACGTACGACCGCCCGCCCTGACCACCCTGCTGCCCGGCCCCCTGGTCGACGGCGCCCCGCGCGCGACCCACCTGGACGACCCCCGGCCGGCCGTTCTCGACGCCACCGCACTGCTGCCCTCGCCCCGGAGGCGGTTCCTCGCGCCCCTGGACAGGTGTCCGCACGGTCTCCGGCAAGACGCGGTGTGGCCGCGGCACGTATCCCTCCCCCGAAGGTTACGTGCCGCGGCCACTTCCCCCGGCGCCGGACAGTGGTCCGACCTCCGCGCCGCGGTCCGTGCTCTCACCAGCACATGACCGCTGTCTCCCCCGACCCCCACGTGGAGTGGAGACGGACGCGGACGGCATAGCGGCGGCCCTTGACGAGCCTGACCCTGATCCTCGTGTTGTGCGAGGTGCCTCCGTCGTCGTGGCCGGCGAGGTAGCGCGGTTCCCCGTCGCGCTCCTCGAAGACCACGACGACGGAGTCGCTCTCACCGAAGGTGCCCACGCTGTAGACGCGGGTCTCCGGCGGCTCCACGGCGAAGTCCGCCTGGCCGCCGGGCCCCAGGCACAGCGGCGCCGAGCGGAACGGCACCAGCTCGGCCGGCGGCTCGGCCGGCGGGTACCAGCGGAGCACGAACTCCTTGTCGGCCGGGGACAGCGACCCCGGCGGGTACAGGCCGCCGTGGTACTGCTCAGGCTCCAGGACCAGCCCCGGACCGAAGGGGAACTGCATCACGGACTGCGGGTCCCACACCGAGCCGTTGGCCTCGGACGGATCCAGCGTGCGCAGGATGTTGAAGTGGGTCCGGTCCCGGCTCCAGTGATGCGGCGGACCGGCGAGGTCGGCGTAGACCGCCTCGTCGTCCCAGTGGACGCCCGCGAACGGGTTCTGGTGCTCGTGCCGCATCCCGAGCGCGTGCCCGATCTCGTGCAGCGCCGTCCACCGTCCGCCGGGCTCGGTCAGGTCCCAGCCCAGGTTCATGGTGCGCTCGCCCGCCCCCACCGAGAGCGCGTCCCGCCCCACCGCCGACCAGGACCCGTCCCCCGGCTGGAAGCCGATCCGCAGCTCCGCCTCGCACCGGTCGAAGACCTCGGCGAACGTCACCCCGATGCCGAGGTCCTGCCACTCCCGGAAGCACTCGCGCACCACGTCCCGCTGCTCCTTCGCACCCGCCCACGGCACCCGGCGGGTCTCCCCGGTCCCCGGGACCGGGATCACCGAGGCGTCCGTGTCGGCGTCGAAGAAGTAGTAGTGCAGCACCGTCCCGTTGACCCACATCCGCCGTCCGCTCACGAGCGCGCCGAGCCGCTCGGCGGCCAGTCCCGGCGCGAACGCCGGGGCAGGCTGCTGCGGAAGCGAGCAGTAGCGTCGGGTCATGCGCCCAGACTGCCGTTCGACCCCGCCGCACGCCTGAGTCGGAAGCTACTCAAGTCCCCCTGTATCAGAGCTGAGTAACGCGGCTCATACTCACGTGACGACTTACGGACGGGATGCGCGAACCCTCGAACTGCCCTGGCCGTTCACCGGCCGGGAGGACGAACTGGAGCTGGTCAGGCGGGCGTCGGTGGCCGGCCGCCAGGGTGTCGTGGTGACCGGCCCGGCCGGTGTCGGCAAGACCCGGCTGATCACCGAGGCCGTCCACGGCACCGACTGCGTCCGGGTGACGGGCACCCCCGAGACCGGCGCCCTGCCGTTCGCCGCGTTCGCGCACCTGCTCTCCGACCGCGTCTCGCTGCCCGGCGCGGTCCGGCACCTGTCCGGGGTACGGCTCCTGGTCGTCGACGACGCCCACCTCCTGGACGAGGCCTCGGCCGCCCTCGTCCACCAGCTCGCCGCGCACGGCCGCACCCGCCTCGTGGTGGCCGCCACCGGCACGGCACCCGTCCCCGGCGCGGTCTCCCGGCTGTGGACCGGGGAGCTCCTCACCCACCTCGCCCTGGCGCCGCTGCCGTACGACGAGACGGCCGCGCTGCTCGAAGGCACTGGCCTGGAGCCGCTGACCGTGCGCCGCCTGCACCGGGTGTGCCGGGGCGACCTGCGGCTGCTGCGCGACCTGGCCGGTGCGCTGCGCGGGTCCGGCCCGCTGACCCGGGTCCCGGACACCGGCGAATGGGCCTGGCGCGGCCCGCTGCCCCGCACCGCGGCCGTACGGGACCGGATCGCCACCCTGCTGGACGGGCAGGGGCCCGGCGAGCGCGACACGCTCGAACGCCTCGCCTTCGCCGAGCCGTTGCCGCTCCACCTCGACGACGCCCCCGACCTGGCCGCCCTCGAGCGGCTGGAGACCGACGGCCTCGTCCACGTCGACGACCGGGGCGCCGTCCGCCTCGCCCATCCCCTGCACGGCCCGGCACTGCGCGCCTCGGCGGGCCGGCTCCGGGCCCGCCGGCTGGCCCGCACCCCCGCGCAGTGCGCGGCCGCCCTGAAGGCCGAACAGGCACAACTGGAACAGTGCATCGAGCAGTTGGACGTACGGGAGGTGCCGGCCCCGGTGGGGGAGTGGCTGGCGGCGGCAGACCTGCCCGTACCGCCCGGGTACGCGGCCGTGCGTGCCCGGTACTCGTGGCTTCGGGGGGAGCTGCGAGAGGCGGCGGCGTGGGCGAGGGAGGGACTGCGGGCGGCGCCGGGCGACGCTGCCTGCCGTACCGAACTCGCCCGTGCCGCCGCCGAACGGGGGGAGGACGCCGTAGTGCGCGGGGACGGGGGTCTCGCGCACTACGGCGCCGTACGGCTCGGGGACCCCGAGGGGGCCGCGGCGGCCGCGGCGCGGCTGGACGGCGTGCTCGGCCGGCACGCGGAGGCGGTGGCCCGCGGCGCCGGACCCGCCCTGGACCGGGCGGCCGAGGCGCTGGCGGCCCGCGGTCTGCTGCTGTTCGCGGCCGAGGCGCACGCCCAGGCGGTCCGCGCCCACCGCGACCCGCGCGCCGCCCGGATGTCCCGCACCCGCGCGCTCGCCCTCGTCCGCCGCTGCCAGGGCGCCCGCACCCCGGCCCTGTCCGGCCTGGTGCTCGGCGAACTCACCGCCCGCCAGCGGCAGATCGTCACCCTCGCCGCCGCGGGTCTCAGCAACCGGCAGATCGCCGAGCAACTGACCCTGTCCGTACGCACGGTGGGCAACCATCTCTACAGCGCCTACACCCGCCTCGGCGCGAACGACCGGGCGGCACTGCCCTGGCTGGTGGACCAGCCGGACCGGCAGTCGGCCTAGCAGGACCGGGAAGCCGAGGAGCCCGTCCGCGCCCGGCGCGGGCGCTCGCTCAGCCGCGTTCTGCGGTCCTGCTCGGTGGCGACGCCGGTCGCGGACAGCAGCGTCGCGGCGGTGAGGGTGCATGACGAGCTCCGTGGCGCTGCGGGCGCAGACGATCGCGCCGAGGGTGCAGACCACGGACACCGCCGCGACGGCCGGGGCACTCCAGTCGGTCCCGGCGAGGTGGCCGCGAGGAAGCCGAGGCAGGACGCGGCGACCACCACACCGGCGACAGCCGGCGCGGTCCGCCGGGAGAAACGGGACAACAGGACGGTGACCGGCGCCTGCAGGGTGACCACCAGCACCGTGCTCGTCACGAAGACGGCTGCCGGCCACGTCGGGGACGCGTGCCACCGAGTCACCAGGACGAGAGGGAGCGCGTCGTCGGTGACGTTGAGGCTCAGGCCGCCCCGAACGCGGCGAACGCCCATCCCGTGGCCTGGTGCAGGGCATCGCCCGGCAGGGCGGCCCGGGCGTCGCGCAGCGCCTCCGCCAGCGACAGCCCGGCACCCAGCCCCTTGTGCAGGGCCAGCATCAGCGGAACCACGGCCGCGTCGTTGACCGGTGCGCTGCTCGCCACCACTCCGGCCGTGCCCAACGGCAGCAACGCCGTGACCAGACCGAGGAGTTCGTCGGCGCCGACCGACGCGAGACGGGCCGTGTCGCAGCTGGAGAGGATGATCCGGTAGGGGCTGCGGGCGAGGCGCTCGAAGTCGTGCACGATCAGCGGGCCGTCCGCCATCCGCAGCGAGGAGAACAGCGGGCTGTCCGCGCGGAACGTGCCGTGCGCCGCGATGTGGGCGAGCGCCGCACCGTCCAACTCCTCCAGGACCCGCGGAACCTGCGCCTCGTCGTGCTCCAGGATCCGCGCCGCCGCGTACCGGCCCGCCACTTCGGGCACCTCCGCGCCGCCGGTCGCCAGCCCCGGCCCCCGGACCAGCACATGGCGGCCGCCCGGCGGCGGCTCGGTCTCCCGGGCCCGCAGCCAGCTCGACGCCGACGGTGACACGCTGAGCACCCGTTCCCGGAGGGAAGGCAGCAGAGCCCACGGCACCCGGTGCAGCGCCCCCGGCGGGACGATCACCACTGGGCCCGAGCCGAGGTGGTCCGCCGCCGCGCCGAGGAGCAGCTCCTCCAGCCGTTTCCCGGCGGCCTCCACCACCGGCAGCCGCCCCTCCGCACCCGGGTGCGCGAGCCGCCGCAGTCCCGCCTGGACGTGCTCCGCCTCGGCGACCGCCTCCGCCAGCAGACCGCCCGCGAAGCGCCGCACCCGGCCCTGACCGCACAGCAGGACGTGCACCCGCCCGTCCAGGACCGCGAGTTCGACCAGCCGGGCGTCGCCGAGCCGCTCCAGCAGCCGGGCCGTTGCGAAACGGTCGCCGCCGCCGGGGGCGTCGCCCCGGGTGTGGTGTGTGCGGGCGCGGATCTCCCGTTCCAGACGCCGCTGTTCACGCTCCAGGGCGGGCACCGGACGGCGCTCCCGGCGGGCCTCCTCCGCACGGGAGGCGATCTCCCGGAACGCGGTCAGCGACGCGAGCAGGGCCGGATCCGCCGGCGGCCGGGTCGGCGGCGTCGACAGCACCGTGGCCCGCCAGCGCTCGCTCCACTCCAGGAGCCGGCGCGGGCCGCCGTGCGCGAGGCTCACCTGCTGGGCCAGCGCCGCCAGCTCGGCGCCCTGGGCGGTCGCCCGGGCCCGCAACTCCGAGGCGCCCAGGGTCATCCGGTGGTCGTCCAGGACGTCGAGGCCGCGCCGGCACGCCTCCAGGACGCCGCGGCCCGAACCGGCCGCCCGCGCCCGGAGCGCCTGTGCGGCCCAGCCGGTCATCCGGGCCAGCGGCGGCCCGACGTGCCGGCTGCGCGCGGCCACCGCCAGATGCCGCTCCGCGTCCGCCGTCCAGCCCAGCGCCAGCGCGATCCGCCCGGCGAGCAGCGAGGCCTCCGGCGCGGCCGGCGCACCGAAGGACGCCAGCCGGTCGGCGACCGCCGCCGTGTCCTGCACCAGCCGCCCCGACGCGGCCCCGCCCGCCACCCGCGCCTCGATCAGCACCAGCCGCGCATGCGTCTCCCACCAGCTCCGCCGCTGCCCCGAGAAGAGGCGTACGGCGACCGCGGCACGGGCGACCGCGGTCTGCGCGTCCCCGGTCGACAGCGCCGACCGGGCGGCGGTCAGCAGCAGTTCGGCCTTGCGGGTGGACTGCCCGCCGATCCGGTCCAGGGTTGCGATCGCCGCGTCCGCCTCGGCCAGCGCCTCCGGGGCGAGACCGGCCGCCATCAGCACCTCGCAGCGCGCGATGTACAGCATGAACGAGGGCGTACCCAGCTCGTCGTACCGCTCCTTGGCCTCGGCCAGCAGCCGCAGTGCCGCCGGGATGTCGCCGGAGCGGTACGCGGCCAGGCCCCGGTTCTCCACGGCGACGGCCTTGTCGTGCTCCTGGCCCGTCGTCTCCCAGAGCAGCTCCGCCGCCGTGAAGTCCGCGTCGGCCCGCTCCACCGCGCCCATCGCCAGATGCACCGTGGCCCGCACGCTCAGCGCCCGCGCGGTCCAGATGACGTCGTCGGCCTGCCGCAGCACCGGTATCGCCCGCCGCAGGTCCTCCAGGGACTCCTTGTGCCGGCCGAGCACCCACCCGGCGTACGCCCGCCGGTACAGCACCCGCGCCCGGGTGTGCCCGTTGCCCCGGGCCACCCCGCGGTCCAGCACGGCCAGCCCCTGCCGCGTACGCCCCGCGTGCACCAGGGCGACCCCGAGGGTGCCGAGGACGTCCGCCTCCCGCTCCGCCGAGTCCGCTCGCGCCGCCCAGTCCCGGGCCTGCCGCAGATGGTCGAGGGCGACCGCCAGATCCCCGAAGTCCCGCTGCCAGATGCCGATGACCTGGTGCGCGACGGACGCGTCCAGCGGCGACGGATCGGCCCGCAGGACACCCTCCGCCCGCGCCAGGGCCTCGCCGGGGGCGGCGAACACCATCGGCAGGAGTTCCGTAACCGAATCGCTTCCCGCACTCACCCCTCGGATGGTAGTGGCCTGGGCATACATGCCCCACAGGTTTGACGCTGTATCAAGCGGCGGCTTCGCGAGTCTGACTGAAGAACGCCGTTTCTGGGGGAGGAGACAGGCCATGGCACCTCAGCGATTCCATGAGCAGTTCGAGCAGATCCAGCGCTCCATGCCGGACGTTCCACTGGCGATGGGGCCCGACGACGCGGCGGAGTTCCTGTACGAGAAGGGGGTGGTCCTCGCCCGCGATGGCGAGGAGGCCCGGGTCGTCGAGGACACCGTGCGCGCCCACTTCACCGCCACCGCCGGCCTCGTCGCCGACCACGTGGGCAGGACCGGACCGGAGACCAACCGCACCGGGGTCACCCGTATCCGGGTCGGCGACCCGAACCACCGCGACCGCACCGCCGACCCCGCCGTCGGCCACGCGCTGCGCGCCCTGCGGGAGACCGAGGGCCGCGCCGGCCGCCGCCTGGTCAGCCGCAACCACGTGGTGTCCACCACTCCGAACGCCAACTCCTGCAACCCCTGCGAACCGCTCCCCGCCCTGCTCACCCAGGCCCCCAACCCGGCGCCTGTGGAGGGCGGTTACGACCCGGACACCGCCGTCAGCGTCCTCGTGATGGACACCGGCCTGGTGCACGACTACCGCACCTATCCGCTCCTCGCCCGCGTCCAGGGCGACCCGCAGCTCAACGAGACCGACGCCGACGGCGTCCTGCAGCAGTACGTCGGCCACGGCACGTTCATCGCCGGACTCATCGCCGCCCTCGCCCCCAACACCGACATCACGGTCACCAACACCCTCAACGACGCGGGCGCCATCCTGGAGTCCGAGTTCGGCGCCAGGCTCTTCGAGGCGATCGACCAGCACGGCTGGCCCGACATCATCAGCCTCTCCGCCGGCACCCCGAACGGCAGCGCCGACGGACTGCTCGCCGTCGAGGCCTTCATGGACGCCCTGCGCGAGCAGTCCACCCTGCTCGTCGCAGCCGCCGGCAACAACGGCAGCGCCAGCCGCTTCTGGCCCGCCGCCTGCGCCGACCTGCCCGGCTACGAGGACACCGTCCTCTCGGTCGGCGCGCTGCGCAGTGACGGCGAGTACGGCGCCTGCTTCACCAACCACGGCGGCTGGGTCAAGGTCTTCGCCCCCGGCGAGCAGCTCATCGGCGCCATGGCCGGCTTCGACGCGCCCGTGCCGTACGTGTACCAGCACACCACTTACGACGCCTGCCGGTTCGGCTTCAGCTACGCCTGCACCTGCCAGTACCCGCGCCACACCGGCGTGTTGACCGACACCGGGACGACCGGTCCCGGCAAACCGGACCAAGTGATGTTCGAAGGGTTCGCACAGTGGAGTGGAACATCGTTCGCCACCCCCATCGTGGCCGGCCTCGTCGCCGACCGGATGACCACGCTCAAGGAGTCCGACCCGCGCGCGGCGCGCGCTCAACTCCTGGAGGGCATCACGGAGTACGCGGAGGTGCGCGGAGCCCACGTACCGGCGCTCCGCCCGGCCGGCTGGCAGCCGGTGCCGGTCGTGATGCCGGCGGCCACGGCCTGAGTTCCGGAACACTCCCCTCCACGGCGTACCATGACTTGCCGTACACGAGGGGTGGGACCGTGGACCGAGCAGAGGCCGGCGCGCTGGTCCGGGCCGCCGTCGACGGCGACGCGGCGGCCTGGAAGGCGCTCGTGGAGGGGCTGAGCCCCCTGGTGTGGTCGGTGGTGCGCGCGCACCGGCTCTCCGACGCCGACGGGCACGAGGTGTACCAGACCGTGTGGTTCCGGTTCGCCCAGCACCTGGGCCGCATCCGGGAGCCCGACAAGGCGGGCTCCTGGCTGGCCAGCACGGCACGCAACGAGTGCCTGAAGGTGATCCGCGGATTGACCCGGCTGCTGCCGACCGACGATCCGCAGGTCCTGGACCGGGTCAGCGAGGACCGTACGCCCGAACAGTCCCTGATCGACGCGGAGGACGAGGCGGACGAGGCCGAGCGGATCCGGCTGCTGTGGCAGGAGTTCGAGGAACTCGGTGACCGCTGCAGGCAGTTGCTGCGGGTCCTGATGGCCTCGCCGCCGCCCAGCTATGTCGAGGTGTCCGTCGCGCTGGGCATCGCCGTGGGCAGCATCGGCCCGCTGCGCCAGCGCTGTCTGCGCCGGCTGCGGGCCCGGCTCGACGCGAGGGGTGCGGTATGAGCGACGACGAGTTCCCGGCGGACGAGGCCCTCGACGGGGTTCCGGGTGACGCAGGCTTCGACGCGGACCTGCTGGAGGAGGAGCTGCGCGGCGCGGCCGCCGTCCTCGACCCGCTCCCTTCCGGGCTGCTTCAACTGGCCATGGACGCCTACCTGTTGCATGACCTGGACGCCCGGGTCGCCGAGCTGACCTTCGATTCCCTGGTCGACGCGATCCCGGTGCGGGGGGTCGAGGACCCGCCCCGCATGCTGACCTTCCAGGCGGGCGAGCTGACCGTGGACGTCGAGGTCACCGAGGACGGGCTGCTCGGCCAGCTGCTGCCCCCGCAGTCCGCACGCATCGAGGTGCTCGGCGGTCCGGCGGCGGCGCATCCGCTCACGGTCGACGCCCTGGGCCGCTTCACCCACGACACCCCGCCCACCGGCCCGTTCGCGCTCCGGCTGCGCACGGGCGGGGACGTGATCGTGACGGAGTGGCTGCGGGCGTGAGGCGTCACCAGGTGACAGGCAGCGTCCGCGGCCCGCGGATCATCGTCCTGCGCCGCCACTCCACCCCCTCGGCAGGCACCGCGAGCCGCAGCGCCGGCAGCCGGTCGAGGAGGGTGTCGACCAGAAGCTCGGTCTGCAGCCGGGCCAGGACCGCGCCCGTGCAGTAGTGCGTGCCGTGGCCGAAGGCGAGGTGGGGGTTGGGATCGCGGTCCGGCAGGATGCGGTCCGGGTCCGGGAAGACGGCCGGGTCCCGGTTGCCGGCGAGGTAGGAGACGTAGACCGGATCGCCCGCCGCGACCAGGGTGCCGTCGCTCAGTTCGACGTCCTCCAGGGCGATCCGGGCCAGCCCGACCGTGCTGCGGTGCGGGATCCAGCGCAGCAGCTCGTCGAGGACCGGCCCGCGCTCCGCGGGGCGCTCCCGCATCCGCGCGCTCAGCTCCGGCCGGGTCAGCATCAGGAACAGCATCTGCCCGCAGTTGTGGGTGACCGCCTCGCCGCCGATCTGCAGCGGGCCGGCCAGTCCCACGGCCTCCTGCTCGCCGATCTCGCCGCGGGCCACGGCGGCCCCCAGCAACGAGTACACGTCCTCGCCCCTGCTGCCCGCCCGCGCGCGCACCGTCTCGGTGATCCACCCGTACAGCCCCTGCTTGGCCGTTTCGGCGGCCTCGGCCCCGCCCGAGGTGGAGATGATCCGCCGGGTCCAGGCGTGCACCCGTTCCCGGTCCGCCTCCGGCACCCCCATCACCTCGCTGACCACGGTGATCGGGAACGGCTCCAGCACCCGCTCGACGAGATCGGCGGGCGGCCCGTCCCGCAGGACCCCGTCGACCAGCCCGTCGAGGATCTCCTGCGCGCGGGGCCGCAGCCGCTTCATCGCGCCGACCGTGAAGGCACCCGCGAGCGGCTTGCGCAGCCGGTTGTGGTCGGGCTGGTCGGCCCAGGCCAGCGAGCCGGGGCGGGGCTTGAAGTGCGGGGCCAGCCGGGTCACCTGACCCCGGGTGACCTCGGCGCGGCTGAACCGCGGGTCGTTGGTGACGGTCCTGACATCCTCGTAGCGGGTCGCGAGCCACGCCCAGCCCTCGCCGTACGGCAGCCGGATCCGGGTCACCGGCCCTTCCGCCATCAGAGCCGCGAGGACCGGGTCGAAGTCCGTCCCCGCCAGTTCGAGCGCGGGCCAGTCCCGCACCGGCGGCGCGGCCTCGAACCCGGGCGGCAGCGGCCCCGCCGTCCCGGATCCGGCCGGCTCCGTGGGCGAGGTGGGCGCGGTGCTCTCCGAGGTCATGTCTCCACGGTCGTACGGTCCTCGTCCCCGTGTCCTGCCGGAGTGCTCCAGCCGGAGGGCCGGCGTCCGGCGGCGTCCACGAGGGCGGCGAGGGCGGCGGCGAGCCGGTCCGCTCCCGGGCCCGCCGGGCCGCCGGGCTCGGTCATGTAGAGGTCGCGCCTGATCTCGACCATCAGTGCCGTGACCCGCGCGTCCGTCCCGTAGAACTCCAGCGGTACGTAGGTGCCGGCGAACGGGCTGTCCAGTCCCGTCTCCCCGCACTCCGCGAAGGCCCTGCGGGCCGCCTCCGTCAGCTGGGCCGGCGTGTGGAAGGCGTCCGTGCCGAGGCACACCGGTGGCCGTGGCCCGGCACCGTGCAGCTCGTAGGGCAGCGGTCGGCTCGGATAGGAGTGCACGTCGATGACCACGGCCCGCCCGGTCGCGGCCAGCCGCCCGGCCACGGCCTCCGTCATCGCCCGCGCGTACGGCCGGAAGTACCGCTCGACCAGCGGCCCCGGGTCGTACGGCTCCTCCCGGAGCACCCCCCGGTGCGTGGTCCGCGTGTACACGGCCCCCATCCCGGCGGCGAGCATCTCCTCCCGCTCGTCCGGGAACCGTTCCGGATCCACCACCAACCGCGACAGGCCGTTGACGAACCGCCAGGGCGGCACCGCGGCCAGCCCGGCCGCGGCCGCCGCGATCTCGGCCGTGTGCGCGTCCGTGATGTGGTCCAGCTCCCGCTCCAGGGCGGCGTCGTCGAGCACGATGTCCGCCCGGACACCGGCCGGGACCGCCCGCGCGGAATGCGGAACGTGCAGGATCACGGGCGACTCGTCGGCGCCGGGCAGGAGGGCGTACGAGGGCTGGGACACGGGCGGCTCCGGGTGCTCTGTCCGTGGTGGCGTGCAGGACGGGACCACGGTGTCACACCGACGGGCCGGCGCCGTCGGCGCGTGCGTATCGGCGGGTCAGCGCTTGTTCACCGCCGAGATCCAGTCGAAGTCCGCGCTCACGCTGTGCGCGGCCGGGCTGCCGAACCGGCTCGCGCCGGCCCCCGTCGGCGCCGAGCCGGCCGCGATGCCCGCCGAGCCGGCCGCGATGCCCGCCGAGCCGGCCGCGACGCCCGCCGAGCGGACCGAGCGGCGGCCGGTTCCCCGTGGTGGCGGGGCGTTCCGCGGGGACGGCCCCACCGGCCACCGACCGGGCCGGGCCGAGGGGCGTACGGGGCCGGACACGGCTCCGCCCCGGCGGGCCGGGTGGCTGCCGGGGCGGAGACGGTGACGGGGCGGCCCGGAGGGCCAGGCGGGCTAGAGAGCCGCGAGGGCCGCGTTCCAGGTGGCCGACGGACGCATGACCGCGTCCGCCTTGGCCTTCTCGGGCTGGTAGTAGCCGCCGATGTCGGCCGGGGAACCCTGGACGGCGAGCAGCTCGTCGATGATCTGCTGCTCGTTCGCGGTGAGCGTCTCGGCGAACGACGCGAACGCCTTCGCGAGCTCGGCGTCGTCGGTCTGCTTCGCCAGCTCCTGAGCCCAGTACAGGGACAGGTAGAAGTGGCTGCCGCGGTTGTCGATGCCGCCGACGCGACGGGTCGGGGACTTGTCCTCGTTGAGGAAGGTCGCCGTGGCCCGGTCAAGGGTGTCGGCGAGCACCTTGGCGCGGGCGTTGCCGGTGAAGTCGGCGTACTGCTCGAAGGACGGCACCAGGGCGAAGAACTCGCCGAGGGAGTCCCAGCGCAGGTAGTTCTCCTTGACCAGCTGCTGGACGTGCTTCGGCGCGGAGCCGCCGGCACCCGTCTCGAACAGGCCGCCGCCCGCCATCAGCGGGACGACCGACAGCATCTTGGCGCTGGTGCCCAGCTCCAGGATCGGGAACAGGTCGGTCAGGTAGTCACGGAGCACGTTGCCGGTGACGGAGATGGTGTTCTCGCCGCGGCGGATGCGCTCCACCGACAGCTTGGTGGCCTCGACGGGGGAGAGGATCCGGATGTCCAGGCCCTCCGTGTCGTGCTCCGGCAGGTACTGCCGGACCTTGGCGATCAGCTGCGCGTCGTGGGCGCGGTCCTCGTCCAGCCAGAAGACGGCCGGGTCGCCGGTGGCGCGGGCGCGGGTGACGGCCAGCTTCACCCAGTCCTTGATTGGCGCGTCCTTGGTCTGGCAGGCGCGGAAGATGTCACCGGCGGCGACCGGCTGCTCGATCACGACGTTGCCGGCCGCGTCGACCAGGCGGACCGTGCCGGCGGTGGCGATCTCGAAGGTCTTGTCGTGGGAGCCGTACTCCTCGGCCTTCTGCGCCATCAGGCCCACGTTCGGGACCGAGCCCATGGTGGACGGGTCGTAGGCGCCGTTCGCCCGGCAGTCCTCGATCACGGCCTGGTAGACACCGGCGTAGGAGGAGTCCGGGATCACCGCGAGGGTGTCGGCCTCCTGGCCGTCCGGGCCCCACATGTGACCGGAGGTGCGGATCATGGCCGGCATCGAGGCGTCGATGATGACGTCGGAGGGCACGTGCAGGTTGGTGATGCCCTTGTCCGAGTCGACCATCGCCAGGGCCGGGCCCTCGGCGATCTCGGCGTCGAAGGAGGCCTTGATCTCGGCGCCCTCGGGCAGGTTCTCCAGGCCCTTGAGGATGCCGCCCAGACCGTCGTTGGGGGAGAGGCCGGCCGCCTTGAGCGTCTCGCCGTACTTCGCGAACGTCTTCGGGAAGAAGACGCGCACCACGTGGCCGAAGATGATCGGGTCGGAGACCTTCATCATCGTGGCCTTGAGGTGCACGGAGAACAGGACGCCCTCCTGCTTGGCGCGCGCGACCTGCGCGGCCAGGAAGTCGTTGAGCTGCGCGACGTGCAGCACGGAGGCGTCGACGACCTCGCCCGCGAGGACCGGTACGGACTCCTTGAGGACCGTGGTGGTGCCGTCCTCGGCGACCAGCTCGATCCTCAGCTTGCCGGCCTCGGAGATCACCGCGGACTTCTCGGTGGAGCGGAAGTCGTTCTCGCCCATGGTCGCGACGTTCGTCCGGGACTCGGAGGTCCAGGCGCCCATGCGGTGCGGGTGGGTCTTGGCGTAGTTCTTCACCGAGGCGGGGGCGCGGCGGTCCGAGTTGCCCTCACGCAGGACCGGGTTCACGGCGGAACCCTTGACCTTGTCGTAGCGGGCGCGGATGTCGCGCTCCTCGTCGGTCTTCGGGTCGTCCGGGTAGTCCGGCAGCGCGTAGCCCTTGCCCTGGAGCTCGGCGACGGCCGCCTTCAGCTGCGGGATCGACGCCGAGATGTTCGGCAGCTTGACGATGTTGGCCTCGGGCGTCTTGGCCAGCTCGCCCAGCTCGGCGAGCGCGTCCGGGATGCGCTGGTCCTCGTTCAGGTACTCCGGGAAGACGGCGATGATGCGCCCGGCCAGCGAGATGTCGCGGGTGTCCACGGCGACACCGGCCTGCGAGGCGTACGCCTGGATCACCGGCAGGAACGAGTGCGTCGCGAGGGCCGGGGCCTCGTCTGTGTAGGTGTAGATGATGGTCGAGTCAGTCACCGGGTGCTCCGCTCCACGTCTGCAACATTGCTCGACATCAAGATATCTCCTGATCGACCCGTGCTCGACAGGGGTCCGCGACTCGGAAGATCCGGTTGTCCGGTTGTCATACGACGGGCAACCGGATCGGTCACAAGGGTGGTCATGACAAACGAGCCACCACCGACCCGGTGGGCCGGACCGACCACCCGGCCCGCCCGAGCGAAAGCGGACCATGAGATATCGCACCAGAGTCACGGCCCCGGCGGCCGCCCTGCTCGGCACGGCGACCGTCCTGGCCACGGGGGCCCCGGCCCTCGCGCGTCCCTTCTCCGCGGGGGAGACAAGCGGCGACGCGAGGACCGGGGGCAGCACACCCGCTCCGGGTTCCGAGACCCTCGGCGACCCCGTCTACCCGGCCCTCGGCAACGACGGCTACCGGGTCCACGCCTACGACCTCGACCTCGCCTACGACGCCACGACCCGCCTGGTCGACGCCACCGCGACCCTGCGCATCCGCGCCACCCAGGACCTGTCCCGCCTCTCCCTGGACGCCCTGGGCCTCGACGTGACCGCCGTCCGGGTCGACGGCCGGGCCGCAGCCTTCGCGCAGGCGGACGAGAAACTGCGGATCACCCCCGCCCGGCCGCTGCGCGAGCGGGCCGACGCCACCGTGTGCGTGACCTACGCGGCCGACCCGCGCCGCCCCCTCCCGCACACCGCCTGGGTGCCCACCCCCGACGGCTTCGCGATCTGCCCGCAGCCGAACTCCGCGCACACCGTCTTCCCGTGCAACGACCACCCTTCGGACAAGGCCGACTTCACCTTCCGCATCACCGTCCCGAGCGGCCTGCGCGGCGTCGCGAACGGCCTGCTCACCTGCGTCGAGAACCTGCCGGGCGACCGGACCGCGTACGCGTACCGCTCCCGCTCGCCGCTCGCCACCGAACTCGTGCAGATCACCGTCGGCGACTACGTGGTCAGGGAGCGGCCGGGCCCGCACGGCCTGCCGCTGCGGGACGTCGTCCCCACGGCCCGCGCCGCCGCCCTGGAACCGGCGCTCGCCCTCACCCCGGGCCAGGTGGCCTGGCTGGAGGACCGGCTCGGCGCCGCCTTCCCGTTCGAGACGTACGGCCTGCTGCCCTGCAACTCCGACGACCCCGACGCCTTCGACTTCACGGGCCTGGAGACCCAGACCCTCACCCTCTACAAGCCGGGCTTCCTGCTCCAGGAGGAGGCGAAGATCGGCTCGCACATGATGCACGAGCTGGTCCACTCCTACTTCGGCAACCTGGTCTCGCCCGCCACCTGGGCCGACCTCTGGCTGAACGAGGGCCACGCCGACTTCTACGGGCTGCTCTACCGCTACGAGCGCGGCTGGCCGGACTCCCTGGGCATGACCACCATGGAGGCCCGGATGAAGGACACCTACGCCCGCGGCGACCAGTGGCGCCACGACTCCGGCCCGGTGGCCGCCCCGAACGAGGCCGACCTCTTCGACAGCCAGCGCTACCTCGGCGGCGTCCTGGTCCTGTACGCCTTCCGCGAGCTGGTCGGCGAGGACGCCTTCCACGCCGTCGAGCGCACCTTCCTGGAGCGCTTCCGGCGCCGCTCGGCCTCGACCGAGGACTACATCGCGGTGGCCGGCGAGGTCACCGGCCAGGACCGGTCGGGCTTCCTCCGCGACTGGCTCTACGGCACCACGACCCCCCGCATGCCCGGCCACCCCGACTGGACCGTCACCCCGGTGACCCCGTCCCCGGCCACCCCGCACAGCCTGCGCGGCGGCCACCACCACGACAACTCGGCCACGCTGTGACCAGCGGTGTCCGGGCGGGCTCGGGGCGGCCCGGGGGGAACTCGGCGCCTACGACGTGACGCACACGGCCTCCCCGGGCCGCAGCCGGCGGTCCTGTCCGGCGGGCTCCACCAGCAGGTGGAGTTCGGCCCGGCCGCCGTTGCGCACCAGCACCGGGGCCGCGCTGCCCGTCCGCCGGACGGCACCGAACCGAAGTCGCCGGTCCGCGGCATGGTGGTCCCCGGACGCACCGGGCTACTCGGCCGGCGTCTCCTCCCGGGTGCGCTGGTGCGGGATCACCACGGCCCCCTGCTGGAGCGCCACCGTGCGGGCCGGCGCCGGTATGCGGATGCCCTCCTCGCGGTAGCGGCGGTGCAGGCGCTTGATGAACTCGTGCTTGATGCGGAACTGGTCGCTGAACTCGCCGACGCCGAGGATCACCGTGAAACCGATCCGCGAGTCGCCGAACGTGTGGAAGCGGATGGCGGGTTCGTGGTCCGGGACCGCGCCGGTGATCCCGGTCATGGTCTCGGCGATGACCTCGTGCGTGACCCGCTCGACGTGGTCCAGATCGCTGTCGTAGGCGACACCCACCTGCACCAGGATCGTCAACTGCTGCTCGGGGCGCGTGTAGTTGGTCATGTTCGTCTTGGCCAGCTGGCCGTTGGGGACGACCACCAGGTTGTTGGAGAGCTGCCGGACGGTCGTCTGGCGCCAGTTGATGTCCACGACATAGCCCTCCTCGCCACTGCTCAGCTGGATGTAGTCGCCCGGCTGGACGGTCTTGGAGGCGAGGATGTGGATGCCCGCGAAGAGGTTGGCGAGGGTGTCCTGGAGGGCGAGCGCGACCGCAAGGCCGCCCACGCCCAGCGCGGTGAGCAGGGGCGCTATGGAGATGCCCAGTGTCTGGAGCATCACCAGGAGGCCGATCGCGAGGACCAGCACCCGGGTGATGTTCACGAAGATCGTGGCCGAACCGGCCACCCCGGAGCGGGACTGGGTGACCGACTGCACGAGCCCGGCGATCACCCGCGCCGCCGACACCGTGACCGCGAAGATCAGCAGCGCCTGGAGGCACTGGTTCGTGTGGTGCTGGACCGTCCTGGTCAGCGGCAGCACCGCGGCCGCGGACGCCGCCCCGCCCGCGAGCGCCGCCCACGGGACCACCGTGCGCAGCGCGTCCACGATGACGTCGTCACCGCTCCAGCGGGTCCGCTTCGCGTGCCTGGCCAGCCAGCGCAGCAGCCCGCGCGACAGAAAGGCCGCCAGCAGGCCCGCCGCGAGGGCGATTCCGGCCAGGACCAGGTCATCAACGGTGAGCGCTCGGTTCACCGGTTACCTCCCCTTCGGTAGTGCAACCGCCCATCCTGCCGTATCCGCACGGAGGTTCGGGCGCCCGCTGCCGGCCCTGACCGTGCACCGGCCCGGACTGCGCGACGACACCCGGCTCCTCGGCACGGCGGCCGTGGTGCCGGCCGTGGCCGGCGAGTTCGGCGGCTGCTGGGCGGCGGCCCGGCTCAGGGGCGAGCCGCCGGCGGTCGCGGTCCGCGTGGGCACGCTCATGAACGCCCGCGGGCTCATGCGGCTCATCGCCCTGAACGTCGGCCTCGCGGGCCGGAGTCGTCGGCGACGCCCTGTTCTCCGCACCGGTGCCCGTGGCCCTGGTGACCACGGTGATGACCGCCCCCGTCCTCTCCTGGCCCGCCCGGAGGGACACCGCCGGGGCCCGGACCGGACCGGCGACGGAGCAGGGCCAGGAGGTGGTCCGCACCTGACCCTCGGCACCCTCCTGACGACGCTCGGTTGACGCAGCCTGCCGCTCGGCGGCGGGCTGTCGCGCAGTGATCGTCAGGGCGCCCGGGGGGCTTCGCCGCCGGCGGTCCGGCGGCCGGGACCGGACGTCCGGGCGGCGGCCCGGGCGGGCGCCGAGGCGGGCGGGGCGGCGCTGGAGTGGCTGGTCAGTCACCCGTGAAGGAGCCGTGCCGGCCCGCCCCCGCCGCGAACCGGGCCGCGCCCTCCAGGCCCTCCGCCAGCACGCCCATGCCGTAACGGATTTCGGCGTCCATCGCCACCGGCTCGGCCAGCCCCTCCTGGTCCAGCACCGAGGCGCGGTCGCTGCGCAGGCAGGCCTGGGGGAAGGCCGCGACGGAGGCGGCCAGCTCCTCGGCCGCCTCGCGGGAACCGCCGGGCGGGACCAGCCGGTTGGCCAGGCCCATCTCGTAGGCCTCGCGGGCCGGGACCGGGCGGCCGGTGAGGATCAGGTCCAGCGCCCGGCTGGTGCCGATCAGCCGGGGGAGCCGTACCGTGCCGCCGTCGATCAGCGGCACGCCCCAGCGGCGGCAGAAGACGCCGAACACCGCGTCCTCCTCGGCGACGCGCAGGTCGCACCAGAGAGCCAGCTCCAGGCCCCCGGCAACGGCGTGCCCGGCGATCGCCGCGATCACGGGCTTGGAGAGGCGCAGCCGGGTCGGGCCCATCGGGCCGTCGCCGTCCGGCGCGACCCGGTTGCCGTGCCCGGCGCCCATCGCCTTGAGGTCGGCACCCGCGCAGAACGTGCCGCCCTCACCCCACAGCACCGCCACCCGCGCCTCGTCGTCCGCCTCGAACTCCCGGAAGGCGTCAGCCAGTTCGGCCGCCGTCGGCCCGTCGACCGCGTTGCGCACCCCGGGCCGGGAGAGGACGACCGTGGTGACGGGACCCTTGCGTTCCAGACGGACCGGCATGCGTTTCCTCCGCGGCGAGCTCTCAGATGACCTTCAGTCGCACCAGCGCTCCCAGTGTCAGGGCTCCCGGCAGCAACGGCACCCACACGGTGATGATCCGGTACGCGAGGACGACGGCCGTGGCCACCGCCACCGGGCCGCCGGCCGCCACCAGCGCCACGATCAGCGCCGCCTCCACCGAACCCAGGCCGCCCGGCGTGGGGATCAGGGCGACGGCGACCGTGGCCGCCAGGTACGCCAGCGCCACGTGCGCGGGCGGCACGTCGAGGCCCAGGGCCCGCCCCACCGCCACCAGACCGCCCGCCTGGAGCGCGGGGAAGGCCAGCGAGCCGCCCCACAGCGCCAGCGCCCGGGACGGCCGCGTGTGCACCGAGCGGGCCTCGCCCAGGGCGCTGCGCACGAAGCGGAACAGCGGCTCGCGCACCCGCCGGACCAGGAGCAGCGCGGCCGGCGCCACGACGACCAGGGCGCCGGCGACGGCCAGGACCGGTCCGACGCCCCCGTCGGGGAGCAGACCGTCGAGCCGCAGGGCGTCGGGAAAGGCGACGAAGAACACGGCCGTCAGGCCCACGCGGGCGATCGACTCGGCGAGCAGATAGAGGGCGAGCGCGGCGGAGGAGGTGGCGAGCGGCACCCCGCACACGGTCATGAACCGCAGGTTGACCGCGCCCGAGCCGAGACCCGTGGGCAGCAGGTGGTTGGCCGAGCCCGCCGCGAGCTGGGTGGCCAGCAGCCGCCAGCGGGGCAGCGGCTGGACGACCGCACCCTGCCGGGTGAAGGCCGCGGCCACCCAGCTCAGGCAGGTGGCACCGCCGGCCGCGAGCAGCCAGGGCCAGGAGGCGTCGCGCAGGTGGCCGAAGCCCTCGACGAGGACCGGCCAGTGCTGCACCGCGATGACCGCGACCAGCACGAGCGGAATGAGCGTGAGGACGTGCCGCCAGGGAACACGGCGGGCGAGCCGGGGGAGACGGCTCTCACGGAAGCCGGGGATGCGTACCGCTGTCACACCGGGAGAGGTTTTCCGCGCCGCCCCAACTGCGGGTGGCGGAAGAGGAGACACCGGATGACGGCCGGGAAGCGGGTGAGGGGGGAGGTCCACCGGGAAGCCCACCTGCGGCTTCGTGGCGCTGAGCGGGGGCTGCGCAGGGCTCATCGGGTCCTTCGTACGGGGGGACGGCGAGCGGACATTGACCTCAACGATGCTTGAGGTCCTACGTTCTCCCTCATGAGTATGGAAACCACCGCCTGGACGCAGCTGCACAGCGTCATGACCGCCCAGCAGGAGCGGCGCCCGTTCGACCGGGCCACGCTGCGCCGTATCGCCGCCTTCGCCCGCCCGCACCGGGGCGGCATAGTCCGTTTCGTCCTCCTCGGTGTGCTGACCGCCCTGCTCGCCGTCGCCACCCCGGTGCTCGCCGGCCATGTCGTCGACGCGATCGTGTCGGGCCACGACACCGGCACGGTCGTACGGCTGTCGCTGCTGATCGCGCTGGTCGCGGTCACGGAGGCGGCGCTCGGGGTGCTCGGGCGGCGGCTCTCGGCGGCGCTCGGGGAGGGCCTCATCCTCGACCTGCGCACGGCTGTGTTCGATCATGTGCAGCGGATGCCCGTCGCGTTCTTCACGCGTACCCGTACGGGAGCGCTGGTCAGTCGTCTCAACAACGACGTGATCGGCGCCCAGCGGGCCTTCGCCAACACCCTCTCCGGCGTCGTCAGCAACCTGGTCACGCTGCTGCTCACGCTCGTGGTGATGCTCACCCTGTCCTGGCAGATCACCCTGCTCGCGCTGGTGCTGCTGCCGCTGTTCGTGGTGCCCGCGCGCCGGATGGGCGGCCGGATGGCGCGGATGCAGCGGGAGGCCGCCGCGCTCAACGCGGCCATGGGCACCCGGATGACGGAGCGGTTCTCCGCGCCCGGCGCCACCCTGATCAAGCTCTTCGGCCGCCCCGAGGAGGAGTCGGCGGAGTTCGCCGCGCGCGCCGCCCGGGTCCGGGACATCGGCGTACGCACCGCCACCGCCCAGTCGGTGTTCATGACCGCCCTGACCCTGGTCTCCTCCCTCGCCCTCGCCCTGGTCTACGGCCTCGGCGGCTGGTTCGCCCTGCGCGGCACCCTGGAGCCGGGCGCGGTGGTCTCCCTGGCCCTGCTGCTGACCCGCCTCTACGCCCCGCTGACCTCCCTGGCCGGGGCCCGTGTCGAGGTGATGAGCGCGCTGGTCAGCTTCGAGCGGGTCTTCGAAGTGCTCGACCTGAAGCCCCTGATCGAGGAGAAACCGGACGCCCGCGAGGTCCCCGAGGGCCCGGTCGCCGTCGAGTTCGAGGACGTCCGCTTCGCCTACCCGGCCGCCGACCAGGTCTCCCTCGCCTCCCTGGAAGAGGTCGCGGTCCTCGACTCGCGCGGCGGCAGCGAGGTCCTGCACGGCATCTCCTTCCGCGCCGAACCCGGCCAGACGATCGCCCTCGTCGGCTCCTCCGGCGCCGGCAAGTCCACCATCGCCCAGCTGCTGCCGCGCCTGTACGACGTCGACGAGGGCACCGTCCGCATCGGTGGCACCGACGTCCGCGACCTGACCGCCGGCTCGCTGCGCGCCACCCTCGGCATGGTCACCCAGGACGGCCACCTCTTCCACGACACCGTCCGCGCCAACCTGCTGCTCGCACAACCCGCCGCCACGGACGAGGAGTTGTGGGACGCGCTGGACCGCGCCCGGCTCGGCGAGGTGGTCCGGTCGCTGCCCGACGGCCTGGACACGGTGGTCGGCGAGCGGGGCTACCGGCTCTCCGGCGGCGAGCGGCAGCGGATGACCATCGCCCGGCTGCTGCTGGCCCGCCAGCGCGTGGTCATCCTCGACGAGGCCACAGCCCACCTCGACAACACCTCGGAGGCGGCCGTCCAGGAGGCCCTGGCCGAGGCGCTGGAGGGGCGTACCGCGGTCGTCATCGCGCACCGGCTGTCGACGATCCGGGCCGCCGACCAGATCCTGGTGGTCGAAGCGGGAGAAATCGTGGAGCGCGGCACCCACGAGGAACTCCTGCTGGCGGACGGCCGGTACGCCGAACTGCACCGCACCCAGTTCGCGGAGGTGACCACGCCCTGACGGAGCGTTCACACCGCCGTCATATTTTCCTGTGAGTGGCCAAGGGGAGCGCTCCCCCACTTGACGGCCGTGGTCCGGACCTTTAGCTTCACGCCTTAAACAAAGCCTCACGGATGTGCCCAACGCCCAGTGACCCCACGCGCGTTGGGCGCACTCCGTGCTGCCGCCCCCCGCGTGAAAGGCCAACCTCCGCAATGGCCAGACCCCTTCCCACGGCTGTCGCCCTCGCCGCCCTTTCGCTCTCCGCAGGCCTGCTCGCCGCCTCCCCGGCACAGGCCGCCACCGGCGCCATCACCGGCCTCGCCGGCAAGTGCCTCGACGTCGCCGGCGCCAATTCCGCCGACGGCACCGCCGTACAGCTCTACGACTGCAACGGGACCGCCGCCCAGCAGTGGACCCGCGGCAGCGACGGCACCCTCCGGGCCCTCGGCAAGTGTCTCGACGTGACCGGCAACTCGACCGCCGACGGCGCCAAGCTGCAACTGTGGACCTGTACTGGCGGCGCGAACCAGCAGTGGACCGTGTCGTCCGCCAACGACATCGTCAACCCGCAGGCGAACAAGTGCATGGACGTCACCGACAACAACTCCGCCAACGGCACCCGGATACAGATCTGGACCTGCGCGGGCACCGCCAACCAGAAGTGGACGGCCCCCGCGGCCGACGGCGGCGGCACCACCCCGTCGTCGCCGATGGCCGTGGCCCCCTACCTCTACAACGGCTGGGGCGACCCGCCGAGCCCGACCACCATCACCAACGCGACCGGCGTGAAGTACTACACGCTCGCGTTCGTCCTCAGCAACGGCTACTGCAACCCGCAGTGGGACGGCAGCCGGGCGCTGACCGGCGGCGTCGACCAGAGCACCATCAACACCGTGCGGGCCAACGGCGGTGACGTCATCCCGTCCTTCGGCGGCTACAGCGGCAACAAGCTGGAGAGCTCCTGCTCCAGCGCGAGCGAGCTGGCGGCGGCCTACCAGAAGGTCATCAACGCCTACGGCGGGCTCAAGGCCATCGACATCGACCTCGAAGCCGACGCCTACAGCAGCGGGACCGTGCAGCAGCGGGTCGTGGACGCGCTGAAGACGGTGAAGGCCAACAACTCCGGCCTGAAGGTCTACATCACCATCGGCACCGGCCAGAGCGGTCCGGACACCAGCCTGATCAACCGGGCCGCGTCCTCCGGGCTGACCGTCGACGCCTGGGCCATCATGCCATTCGACTTCGGCGGCGCGGGCCAGAACATGGGCAACCTCACCACCCAGGCGGCCGAGGGGCTCAAGAACGCGCTGAAGAACGCGTACCACTACAGCGACGACCAGGCCTACCGGGACATGGGCATCTCGTCCATGAACGGCATCACCGACAACAACGAGACGGTGACCGTCAACGACTTCCGGACCATCCTCGCCTACGCCCAGCAGCACCACCTGGCCCGGCTCACCTTCTGGTCCGCCAACCGCGACCGGCCCTGCACCGGCGGCTCCGCCGACAGCTGCTCCGGCGTGAGCCAGTCGAACTGGGACTACACGCGCGTCTTCGCCGGATACACCGGCTGACCCCCTCCGCACGCCGCCTCCAAGGAGAACCAGTGCCTTCCCTTCCCCGGGGCCGCAGAGCAACGGCCGCCGCAGCGGTGGCCGTTGTCGCCGCCTCCCTGCTCACCGCGGCGGGCGCCGCCTCGCCCGCGTCCGCCGCCACGCTCCCCAGCGGCAACACCACCCTGCTCAACGCGGCCAGCGGCAAGTGCGTGGACGCCAAGGCCGCCGCCACCGCCGACGGCACCGTCGTCCAGCAGTACACCTGCAACAACACCACCGCCCAGCAGTGGAGTTTCACCGCCACCAGTGGCGGCTACGTCCGCATCAGCAACGCGAACAACACCAACGAGGTCCTGGACGTCACCGACGTCTCCACGGCCGACAACGCGGCCGTGCAGATGTGGACCTACGGCGGCGGCAACAACCAGCAGTGGCTGCCCGTCGACGACGGCGGCGGCGCCTACCACTTCGTCAACCGCAACAGCGGCAAGTGCCTCGACGACCCCGGCGCCTCGACCGCGGACAGCGTGCAGTTCGTCCAGTACACCTGCAACGGCACGCAGGCCCAGCGGTTCCAGGTCGTCCCGGTCACCCAGTCGAGCAACCCGGACCTCGGCTCCAATGTGGTCGTCTTCGACCCGTCGATGTCCGCGTCGACCATCCAGAGCAAGCTGAACTCCATCTTCCAGCAGCAGGAGACCAACCAGTTCGGCTCCCAGCGCTACGCGGTGATGTTCAAGCCCGGCGCCTACAACGCGGACGTCAACGTCGGCTTCTACACGCAGGTGCTCGGCCTGGGCCTGTCGCCCGACGCGGTCTCCATCAACGGCGCGGTGCACGCGGAGGCCGACTGGTTCCAGGGCAACGCCACCCAGAACTTCTGGCGCGGCGCCGAGAACCTCTCCGTCAACCCGGCCGGCGGCAGCGACCGCTGGGCGGTCTCGCAGGCGTCCGCCTACCGGCGGGTCCACCTGCGCGGCAACCTGGCCCTGGACGACGGCGGCTGGTCCAGCGGCGGCCTGATCGCCGACAGCCAGATCAACGGGCAGGTCAACTCCGGCAGCCAGCAGCAGTGGCTGACCCGCAACTCACAGCTCGGCAGCTGGACCGGCTCCAACTGGAACATGGTCTTCGTCGGCAGCACGGGCGTGCCCTCCACCACCTTCCCCAGCCCGCCGGACACCACGGTCGCGCAGAGCCCGGCCTCGCGTGAGAAGCCGTTCCTGTACGTCGACGGCTCCGGCAACTACCAGGTGTTCGTCCCGTCCACCCGCACCAACTCCTCCGGCACCAGCTGGACCTCGGGCTCGGCGGCCGGTACGTCCCTCTCCCTCGACAGCTTCTACGTCGTGAAGCCGGGCGCCACCGCCTCCCAGATCAACGCGGCCCTGACGGCGGGCAAGAACCTCCTGGTCACCCCGGGTGTCTACCACCTCGACCAGACCCTGCAGATCAACCGCGCCGACACCGTCGTCCTGGGCCTCGGCCTCGCCACCTTCGTCCCGGACAACGGCGTCACCGCCATGAAGGTCGCCGACGTGGACGGCGTCAACATCGCGGGCCTGCTCTTCGACGCCGGCACCACCAACTCCGCCACCCTGGTGGAGGTCGGCCCGAGCGGCTCCTCGGCCTCGCACGCGTCCGACCCGACCTCGCTGCACGACGTGTACTTCCGCGTCGGCGGCGCGGGCGTCGGCAAGGCCACCACCAGCCTGGTCGTCAACAGCAGCAACGTCATCGGCGACCACATGTGGATCTGGCGCGCCGACCACGGCTCCGGCGTCGGCTGGACCACCAACACCGCCGACACCGGACTGATCGTCAACGGCAACAACGTGACCATGTACGGCCTGTTCGTCGAGCACTTCCAGAAGTACCAGACCATCTGGAACGGCAACGGCGGCAAGACGTACTTCTACCAGAACGAGATGCCGTACGACCCGCCGAACCAGTCGGCCTGGATGAACGGCTCGACCAAGGGCTATGCGGCCTACAAGGTCGCCGACTCGGTCACCAGCCACCAGGCGTACGGCCTCGGCAGCTACTGCTACTTCAGCACCAACCCGGGCGTCGTCGCCGACCACGCGATCGAGGCGCCGACCAACTCGAACGTCAAGTTCACCAGCATGGTCACGGTCTCCCTCGGCGGTACCGGCACCATCACCCACGTCATCGACAACAGCGGAGGCCCGTCGAACTCGTCGACCAACGTGGCGAACCTGACCTCGTACCCGTGACCGTCGGTACCTGAGCCGGACGGTGGGTGACCCGGTGTCTCTGCCGGGTCACCCACGGTCGTCCCGCGGACGGCGCGTGTGGAAACGGCGTGACCTGGATACCCGGACCGAACGGCAGCACGGCCAGTCCGGAAGTCAGGCACGCCATGGGCAGTGAGATCCAGCGCTCCGAAACCACCCTCCGGGTCAACGGCAAACCGCACACCCTGCTCCTCGACCACCGGCGCGTCCTCCTGGACGTGCTCCGCGAGGACCTCGGCCTGACCGGCGCCAAGAAGGGCTGCGACCACGGCCAGTGCGGTGCCTGCACCGTGCTGGCCGCCGGCCGCCGGGTGAACAGCTGCCTGCTGCTCGCCGTCGCCCTCGACGGCAGCGAGATCACCACGATCGAGGGCCTGCCCGCCGACGGCGAGGGCCCCCACCCGCTGCAACGTGCCTTCCTCGACCGGGACGCCTTCCAGTGCGGCTACTGCACACCCGGCCAGATCTGCTCCGCCGTCGGCATGCTCGCCGAGGCCGCCGCCGGACACCCGTCGCAGGTCACCGACCCCGCCGCGCCCTCCGGCCGGCCCGTCCCGCTGGACCGGCCCGAGATCCGCGAGCGGCTCAGCGGCAACCTGTGCCGGTGCGGGGCCTACCCGCGCATCGTCGAGGCGGTCGAGGACGTGATCCCGTGAGGTCCTTCGACTACGTCCGCGTCCGCACCCCCGAGGAGGCCGTCGAGGCCTTCGCCGCCCGCCCCGGCGCCCACTACCTGGCCGGCGGCACCAACCTCGTCGACCTCATGAAGCTCGGCGTCGAACAGCCCACCGCGCTGATCGACGTCAGCCGCCTCCCGCTGGACCGGCTGGAACAGCTGCCGGACGGCGCCCTGCGCATCGGCGCCACCGTCCGCAACAGCGACCTCGCCGCCCACCCGCTCGTCCGCGACCGCTACCCGGTGCTGTCCCAGGCCCTGCTCGCCGGCGCCTCCGGCCAGCTGCGCAACGTCGCGACGACCGGCGGCAACCTTCTCCAGCGCACCCGCTGCGGCTACTTCCAGGACCCCGGCAAGCCCTGCAACAAACGCGAGCCGGGCAGCGGCTGCGGCGCACTCGACGGCGTCCACCGCGACCACGCGGTCCTCGGCCACTCCCCGCACTGCATCGCCACCAACCCCTCCGACATGGCCGTGGCCCTCGCCGCCCTCGACGCCCGCGTCGAGCTCTACGGCCCCGAGGGCGCCCGCACCCTGGACCTGACCGACTTCCACCGGCTGCCCGAGGACCACCCCGAGCGGGACACCGAACTCCGCCCCGGCGAGCTGATCACCGGGGTGCTGCTGCCCGCGGCCACGGCCGGCGCGCCCTCCGCCTACCGCAAGGCCCGCGACCGGGCGTCGTACGCCTTCGCCCTCGCCTCCGTCGCCGTCGTCCTGCGCGTCGCAGGCGAGCTGGTCACCCAGGTGGGCCTGGCCTTCGGCGGCCTCGCCCACCGGCCCTGGCGGGCCCGGGTCGCGGAGGCGGCCCTGCTGGGCGAGGCGGCCACCCCGGCGGTCTTCGCCAGCGCCGTCGACCTGGAACTCGCCGCCGCCCGCCCGCTGCCGGACAACGCCTACAAAGTGCCCCTCGCCCGCAACCTCGCCCTGGACGTCCTGGCCCGGCTCGCCCCCGCGGCCGTCCCGCTCTGACCACGGAGCGTTCCACTCCGACCCCGGAGGTCCCCATGGCCCGCACCGCCGCCCTCGGCAGTCCGGTCGAGCGCCGGGAAGGGCTCGCAAAGGTCACCGGCGCCGCCCGCTACGCCGCCGAGCACCCGCTGCCCGGCCGCGTGCACGCCCGCGCCGTCCCCGCCACGGTGGCCCGCGGCCGGATCACCGGCATCGACACCGGCCCGGCCCGCGCCGTCCCCGGCGTCCTCACCGTCCTCACCCACGAGAACGCCCCGCACCTCGCCGAACCCGAGGACGCCACCCTCGCCCTGCTCCAGAGCCCCGACGTACCGCACCGGGGCTGGTGCGTCGCCCTGGTGGTCGCCGAGACCCTGGAAGCGGCCCGCGCCGGAGCCGCCGCCGTACGGATCACCTACGACACCGTCGGCCATGACGTCGTCTTCACCCCCGGCCACCCGGGCGCCCGCGAACCGGAGGAGGCCAACGGCGGCCAGCCCGCCCGCTGCCGGCGCGGCGATCCGGAGGCCGCCTTTGCCGAGGCCCCCGTCCGCCTGGACGTCACCTACCGCACCCCGCCGCTGCACAACCACCCGATGGAGCCCCACGCGAGCACCGCGTACTGGGACCGCGGCCGGCTCACGGTGTACACCTCCAGCCAGGGCACGAGCGACGTCCGCAGCGTGCTCGCCGGGCTGTTCGCCCTGCCCGTCGACCGGATCACGGTGCGGGCCGAGCACGTCGGCGGCGGCTTCGGGTCCAAGGGCTCCGCGCGCCCGGACGTGGTCCTCGCCGCCATGGCCGCCCGGCACACCGGCCGGCCGGTCACCCTGGTCTACCCGCGCCGCCACCTGCCCACGGTCGTCGGCCACCGCGCCCCCACCCTCAACCGGATGCGGCTGGGCGCGACCCGGGACGGCCGGCTCACCGCCCTCCTGCACGACGTGACCACCCACACCTCGCCCGTCCGGTCCTTCGTGGAGATGGCGGGCACGACCTCCGGGGTCATGTACGCCACCTCGAACCTGTACTACGTGCACCACGTCGTCCCGCTGGACGTGCCCAGCCCCTCCTGGATGCGCGCACCCGGCGAGGCCACCGGCATGTACGCCCTGGAGTCGGCGATGGACGAACTGGCCGACGCGCTCGGCACGGACCCCGTCGAGCTGCGGATCCGCAACGAACCCGACCGTGAACCGGCCGGCGGCCTGCCCTTCAGCAGCAGGCACCTCGTCGAGTGCCTGCGCGAGGGCGCCCGCCGGTTCGGCTGGAACCGCCGGGTGCGCCGCGCCGAGGGCCCGCTGCTGATCGGCACCGGGGTGGCCGCCGCCACCTACCCGGTGCTGGCCTACCCGTGCACGGCGACCGCCGAGGCCTGCCCGGACGGCGGCTACCGGATCCGCGTGAACGCCGCCGACATCGGCACCGGCGCCCGTACCGTCCTCGCCCAGATCGCCGCCGACGCGCTCGGCGTACCCCTGCACCGGGTCCGTACCGAGATCGGCGACAGCGACCTGCCCCCGGCACCGGTGGCGGGCGGCTCCTCCGGAACCGCCTCCTGGGGCTGGGCGGTGTACGAGGCCTGCGCCCGGCTGCTGACCCGGCTCGCGGACCACACCGGGCCGCTGCCCGAGCGGGGGATCGGGGTGCGCGCCGACACCAGCGGGCGCGCCGACGCCGACAGCCCCTACGCCCGCCACGCGTTCGGCGCCCACTTCGCGGAAGTCGCCGTCGACACCGTCACCGGCGAGGTCCGGGTGCGCCGGCTGCTCGGCGTCTACGCGGCCGGGCACATCCTCAACTCCCGTACCGCGCGCTCCCAGTTCGTCGGCGGCATGACGATGGGCCTGGGCATGGCCCTGACCGAGGGCAGCACGGTGGACGCGGCCCACGGCGACTTCGCGGAGGCCGACCTGGCCGCCTACCACATCCCCGCGCACGCCGACGTCCCCGACATCGAGGCGTACTGGATCGACGAGGACGACCCGCACCTCAACCCCATGGGCGCCAAGGGCGTCGGCGAGATCGGCATGGTGGGCACCCCCGCCGCCGTCGGCAACGCCGTCCACCACGCCACGGGCATCCGCTTCCGCACCCTGCCGCTGACCCCGGACCGGATCCTCACCGCTTTGAACGCACGGTGACCTTCGTGACCGGGGCCTGCTGCCCTTCGGCGGGCCGGTGGCCGCCGCGCAGGGCGGAGGCCACCGCGGAGACCAGGGCCATGCCGGCGGCCACGCCGAAGACGATGGCCAGGCCGTGGTGGAAGGGGCCCGAGACCAGCTGCGGGAAGAAGGTGTGGCCGGTCAGGACGGCCCGCTGGGCCTTGCTGACATGGTCCAGGACACCCTCCGAGGCGAGCAGGTGCTGGACCGGGTTGTTGCCGAGGAACGTCGCGAACAGCGTGCTCACCGGCGGCAGCGACGCGGCGTGTGCGGCGGAGGCGGCCGGCACGCCGTGCGCCACCAGGCCGCTCTTCAGCGTCGACGGGAGCGAGGAGGCGAGCCCGGACACCATCAGTGAGAAGAAGACGCCGATGGACAGCGCCGTGCCGGAGTTCTGGAAGGTGGACCGCATGCCCGAGGCGACGCCCCGGTACGCGGCCGGCACACTGCCCATGATCGACGAGGTGTTGGGCGCCGAGAACATGCCCTGGCCGAGGCCGTTGAGCAGCAGCAGCGCCGCGAACAGCCCGTAGTCGAAGTCGACGGGCAGGGCGAGCAGCCCCAGGAAGGACGCGGTGACGACGAGCAGACCCGCGGTGGAGAAGAACCGGGCGCCGAACCGGTCCGACAGGTACCCGGACACCGGCCCCGCGATCAGGAAGCCCAGCGTCAGCGGGAGCATGAAGATGCCGGCCCACAGCGGGGTGTCCTCGAAGTCGTAGCCGTGCAGCGGCAGCCAGATGCCCTGCAGCCAGATGATGAGCATGAACTGCAGGCCGCCGCGCGCGATCGAGGTCAGCAGCGCGGCCACGTTGCCCGCCGCGAACGCCCGGTTCCGGAACAGCGCCAGGTTGAACATGGGCTCGGCGACCCGCGTCTCGATGACGCAGAAGGCCAGCAGCAGGGCCACGCCGCCGATCAGGCCGGTCAGTACCCACGGGTTCCCCCAGCCGGTGGCGCTGTCGCCGTAGGGCTGGATCCCGTAGGTGATCCCGGCCAGCAGGATGCCGGCGCCGGCCGCGAAGGTGAGGTTGCCGAGCCAGTCGACCCGGCCGGGGCGGCCCGTCGAGGTCTCGCGCAGGCTCAGGTACGACCAGATCGTGCCGGTGATGCTGACCGGGACGCTCACCCAGAACACCGCACGCCAGTCGACGACGGCGAGCAGACCGCCCGCCAGCAGACCGAGGAACTGCCCGGCCAGCGCGGTGATCTGGTTGACGCCGAGGGCCATGCCGCGCTGCCGGGCCGGGAACGCGTCGGTCAGGATGGCGGCCGAGTTGGCCGTGAGCATCGACCCGCCGAAGGCCTGCACGATCCGCCACAGGATCAGCCACAGGGCGCCCGCCCCCGCGCGGAACGGATCGAGCGACAGCGCCACCGACGCGCACGCGAAGATCAGGAAGCCCAGGTTGTAGATCCTCACCCGGCCGAACATGTCGCCGAGCCGCCCGAGCACGACCACCAGCACGGCGGACACCAGCAGGTAGCCGAGGATCATCCAGAGCAGATAGCCGATGTTGCCCGGCGCGAGCGGGTCGAGCCCGATGCCGCGGAAGATCGCCGGCAGCGAGATGATCACGATCGACGCGTCCATCGTGGCGATCAGCACGCCGAGCGTGGTGTTCGACAGCGCGACCCACTTGTAACCGGGCCCGGCGGGGGTGTCCTTGCGGCGGGCGGAGCGCAGGGCGGCGGACCACCCGTGCCCGCTCACAGCCGCTCCGCCAGCCGGTCGAGGAGCGGCAGGGCGGCCCCGAGCGTCGCGCGCTCCTGCTCGGAGAACGTGTCGAGTACGGCCGCGAGCCGCTGGACCGACTCGGAGCGCCGCTCGGCGAGCACCGCCCGCCCCTCGTCGGTGGCCGCCACGATGCTCCGCCGCCCGTCCGCGGCGTCCGGGGTACGACGGACCAGGCCGCGCTGTTCGAGCTGGGCGAGGGTGCTCGCCATGGCCTGCGGCCGCACCCGTTCCGTCTCGGCGAGGGCGCTCGGGGAGTCCGGACCCTCGCCCGCGAGCCGCGCAAGGACGGACACGCCCGACAGGGACACGTCCCCCACGGCGTGCGCCTGCCGCAGCCGCCGCGTCACCCGGCCCACCGCGAGCCGGAGGTCGGAGGCGAGCCGGCCGGCGTCGCTCAGGTCGCGTATACCGCCGCCATCGGCGGTTGTGTCTGCCTTCACGTGTACTAACACTAGGTTGAACAGTCCGAACTGCTCAACCTACCGTTAGTAAATACCGCGATCAGCGGGCCAGGCGGTGGCGCCGGCCGCCGCGCCGCAGCCGGAACGCGGCGTAGCCGAGGTCGGCGAGGAACACGGCGGCACCGATGACGAGCAGATAGAACAGCCCGTGGACGGCGAATCCGATGATGCCGAGGACGAGGGCCACGAGGATCAGGAGCAGGAACAGACTCATCGGCTCTCCCGGACGGGCTCGGTGGTCAGCGGCGGGCCAGGCGGCGCTCGCCGCCCGCACCCGGGACGTAATCGAGTTCGTAGTGCGCGAACACCGCCGGCTCCGCGGCCGCCGGCAGCTCGCCGTCGGTGTCGATCGACGGGGCCTTCTTGACCACGTCCTTGCGGTACGCGACCTTCAGGTAGGCCGGGCCGACGGTCGCCTCGGCGACCGGGACGAACACCAGGCGGCGGCGGGTGGGCAGCCCGACCGTCACGGTCACGAAGCGGGGCCTGTCGGTCGTGGTGTCCACGTAGACCGACTCCAGCACGCCGATCCTGTGCCCGGCGACGTCGACGACGTCATGGCCGCGCCACTCTCGGATGTCGGTTGCTTCGAACATCGGGCACCTCCATCCTGCAGGTACCCGGTGCGGACCCCGGCAGTCATGGAGCCACGCGGATGCCCACCACACACGTGTCGTCGTCGGTGTCGGACCGGCTGTGCGCCAGCAGCCGGTCCACCTGCTGGTCCAGGGCCGGGGGCACCGTGCGGGCGGCCTTCAGCAGCTGCGCGAGGGACTCCTCCACGGACCGGTCACGGCGTTCGACCAGGCCGTCCGTGTACATCAGCAGGGTGTCGTCGACCGCGAGTTGCACCTCGTGCTCCTGGTACTCGGCCTCCGGCAGGGCACCCAGCAGTATGCCCCGCACCAGGGGCAGCGGCTCCGCCTCGCCGGCGCGCAGCAGGACCGGCGGCAGGTGGCCGGCCCGGGCCCAGCGCAGGGTGTGGCGGTCGGGGTCGTAGAGGCCGCACACCGCGGTGGCGGTGACCGCGCCGGTGAGGTGGTGGGTCACCATGTTGAGCCAGGACAGCAACTGCCCCGGCCCGGCGCCGGTCACGGCGAGTCCGCGCAGCGCGTTGCGCAGGACGACCATGCTGGTGGCCGCGTCGATGCCGTGCCCGGCGACGTCCCCCACGCACAGCAGCACCCGTCCGGACGGCAGCACGACCGCGTCGTACCAGTCGCCGCCGACCAGGTGCTGGGTCTCCGCCGGCCGGTAGCGCACGGTCAGGTCCAGCCCGGGAACCGCCAGCGGAATCTGCTCGGGCGGCATGATGGCGTGCTGCAGCTGGAGGGTGAGCCGGTTGCGCTCGCTGGCCTGCTGCTCGGTGTGGGCGAGCTGGTCCCGGGTGGCGGCGAGGGCGACCTCGGTCCAGTGCTGGGCGGAGATGTCCTGGTAGGCGCCGCGTACGACGTACAGCTGGCCGTCGGAGTCGAGGACCGGTTCGGCCACGACCCGGATGTGCCGGGTGACCCCGTCCGGCCGCTGCAGGCGGAACGCGGTGGACGCCGCCCGGCGGTGGTGGAACAGGGTGCGCAGGAACCGTCCGATGGCCACGGCGTCGTCCGGATGGGCGTGCGCGGGCAGCTCCTCCAGCGCCACCGGGACACTGGAGGCGGGTCTGCCGAAGAGCTCGTACAGCTGCCCGTTCCAGGTGATCTCCGCGGTGAGCAGGTTCTCCTCGAAGCCGCCGATGCGGCCCAGGCGCTGGGCGTGCTGGAGCAGGCTGGCGAGCCGGGCCGTCTCGTCCTCGATGCGCCAGACGAGCAGCACGCAGTTCCCGTGCCGACTGATGTTGATGTCGGCGACCGCCGCGAGCGGCACCTCGTCGACCAGGGCGGTCAGCCGCATGCGGTGGGCACGGTAGGGCTCGCCGGTGGCGTGGACGCGCTCGATCCGTTCGAAGAGCTCGCTGTGACCGGCGGCCACCGGGTACGTCTCCAGCAGCAGCGCCCCGTTGACGACGCCCCGGGGGCGGCCCGCCGGATCCAGGAAGCGGCTGTTGACGTGGTGGATGCGGAAGTCGGTGAGGTCCCCGTCGACGTCCAGCACCGGAACGAGCACCAGGGCCGGGTCGTGGAGCCCGTCGGCCAGGTCCACCAGCTCCGACACGTCGGGCAGCACGCGCGGGCCGTAGGCGCCGTCCGGGTCATGCCGGGCGTAGGTCTCCAGGGTGTGCGCGCACAGCTCGGCCAGTGCCTCGATCTGACGGACGACGGGCGGGGGAGGGGGGTCCAGCGGGGTGGGCCAGGCGATCTCCAGGACACCGTGGATCCGTCCGCCGGTCCCGGCCGGCACGGCGACCCGGCCGCCCTCCGGATGCTGGTGCTGGCCGATGGACGGCACCCCCGTCTCGGCCAGGCTGCGGATCCAGTGGCCCGCGCGCCGCGCCAGCCCCCGGCGGGCCACGGTCGTCACCCCCGGCGGCACGTGCCGCCACCGCCCGGCCTCGGCGGCCGGGAACCCCGCGGAGCCCGCGAGGGCGAGCGAGCCGTCGGTGCCCAGGGCCCAGATGGCCACCGCCTCGGCACCGAGCGGTGTCAGGGCGTGTTCCAGCAGGGAGTCGGCCACGGCCTGGGTGTCGTGGGCGGCCAGCGCGCCGCTCTCGGCGGCCCGCAGCCGTACGGCCGAGGAGCGGCCCTCCGCCGGCTCCGCGGGCCGGGCTTCGTCCGCGGTGGCCGCGAGGAAGGCCGCGGTCACCTCCGAGAGCCGGTCGCGGGCCGCCTGGTTGATGACGTCGACCGCGAACTCGAGGGGTGTCACGCCCGCCTGACCGGCCAGCTCGGCCAGCTGCCGCGCCGCCTGTGCCGGGCCGCAGCGCAGCCGTTCGACCAGGATGCCCTTGGCCAGTTCGATCAGGGCACGCCCGTCGGCCTCCGCCTGCGCCGCCCGCACCTCCCGGCGCAGCCGCTCCACGGTCGCGGTGAGCCGGCCGACGGGCGACGGTCCGCCGGGCTCGGCCGGGCCGCCGACGGCACCGGCCGCGGTCCCGACGGCACCGGCCGCGGCCCCGGCGGTCCCGGCCGCGGTCCCGGCGGTCACGTCGGTCGTACCGCCGGTGGCCTCGGTCGTACCGACGGTGGCGTGGCTCACGTCGGCGGCCGCATGCGCTCTGTCGGCGCCGGCGTCGGCCGGTGTGATGCCCGCCGGCCCGGTCTCGTCCGGCATGGGCCGAGCGCCCGCCGGGAGCCGCGGGGCATGGGGATCGGGCGGTCGATGGAGGTCGCTCACGGTCAGTATGTTCCTCGGCTGGGACGCCGTAGGGCGTCACGCGGTCGGCTGGTGGACGGTGCGGCCGTGCCGCGTGCTCACCCGGGCCCGGACAGCCAGCGCCGGACACGGCCGATGAGGTCCCCGGTGTCGACGGGTTTGGTGACGTAGTCGTTGGCCCCCGAGGCGAGGCTCTTCTCCTGGTCGCCCGGCATGGCCTTGGCGGTCACGGCGATGATGGGCAGCTCCGTGTACTGGGGCATGGCGCGGATCTCCGCGGTGGCGGCGTAGCCGTCCATCTCCGGCATCATCACGTCCATCAGGACCAGGCAGACGTCGGGGTGCGCGAGCAGCATCTCGATGCCCTTGCGGCCGTTGTCGGCGTGCAGGACCTGGAAGCCGTGCAGCTCCAGCACCCCGCTCAGGGCGAAGAGGTTGCGGGCGTCGTCGTCGACCACCAGGACCGTCCGGCCCTGGAAGGCGTCGTCGATGACCTGCGCGGCCGGCGGGTGCGAGTCCTCGGCGCGCACGAGCGACAGCACGTCGCCGGGCTGTTCGGCCGCCAGGTGCAGCGTGATGCGCTCGCGCAGCTCGTCCAGGCTGGCCAGGAAGTCCAGCGGCCGGCCGCCGGCCAGGGCCCGCAGCCCCTGTTCCTGGGCCAGGTCCACCCGGTGCCCGGTGTGCACCAGCACCGGCACGCTGGCCAGCGCCGAGTCACCGCGCATGGCCTCCAGGAAGCTCGCGCCCTCCTGGCCGGGCATGCCGAGCTCCAGCACGACACAGTGGCAGGCCTGCGTGGCCAGGGTGCTCGCCGCCTCCTGCGCCCCGACCGCGGTGATGATGTCGATGTCCCCGTGCGGGTCGTCCGGGCGCTGCGCGATGTCCGCCACGGCCCGCTCGGCGACCAGCGTGAGCAGCCCGCGCGGCCGCTCCTCGATCACCAGCAGCCGTCGCCTGCGCGGCTCGGCGGCCGCCGGAGCGGGCAGAGCGCGGGGCGCCGACGGCTCCACGCAACCGTCGGCCTGCTCGTGGTGGTGTTCCACCGGCCGGCCCCCGGCCTCCAGGACTTCCTCGAAGTCGTCGCGGGCGACGGGCAGGTAGAGCGTGAACGTGCTGCCCTGCCCCGGCGTGCTGTCGACCGTGACGGCACCTCCGAGCAGGTGCGCGATCTCCCGGGTGATGGACAGACCCAGGCCGGTGCCGCCGTACTTGCGGCTGGTGGTCCCGTCGGCCTGCTGGAACGCGCCGAAGATCGTCTCCAGTTGCTGCTGGGGGATGCCGATGCCGGTGTCGACGACCCGGAAGGCCACCACCGGGCCGCCGCGGTGCACCCCCGGCGGCACCTCCTCGTCGGCGGCCGGTTCGATCCGCAGCCGGACCCCGCCCTCCTCGGTGAACTTCACCGCGTTGGACAGCAGGTTGCGCAGGATCTGGCGCAGCCGGGAGTCGTCGGTGAGCAGGTCGGCGGGGGTTCCCGGAGCGGTGGCCACCGCGAAGTCCAGGCTCTTCTGCGAGGTCATCGGCCGGAACGTCGCCTCGACGTAGTCCAGCAACTGGCGCAGCGGGACCCGCTCGGGAGCGACGTCCATCTTGCCGGCCTCCACCTTGGACAGGTCGAGGATGTCGTTGATCAGCTGCAGCAGGTCCGACCCTGCCGAGTGGATGATGCCCGCGTACTCGACCTGCTTGGGCGTGAGGTTGCGCGACGGGTTCTGCGCCAGCAACTGGGCGAGGATCAGCAGGCTGTTGAGCGGGGTGCGCAGCTCGTGGCTCATGTTGGCCAGGAACTCCGACTTGTACTTCGAGGCCAGCGCCAGCTGCTGCGCCCGGGTCTCCAGCTCCTGCCGGGCCTGCTCGATCTGCAGGTTCTTGGCCTCGATGTCGCGGTTCTGGTCGACCAGCAGGGACGCCTTCTCCTCCAGCTCCGCGTTGGAGCGCTGCAGTTCCTCCTGCTGCACCTGCAACTCCTCCGACCGCGACTGCAGTTCGGCGGTCAGGCGCTGGGACTCCTCCAGCAGCTCGTCGGTGCGGGCATTGGCCACGATGGTGTTGAGGTTGACGCCGATGGTCGGCATCAGCTGCGCCAGGAAGTCCTGGTGGATCTGCGTGAAGCGGGTCAGCGAGGCCAGCTCGATGACGCCCAGGACCTGCTCCTCGACCACGATGGGCAGCACCACGAGGGCGCGGGGCAGCGCCTGCCCGAGGCCGGAGGAGATGGTGACGTAGCCCTCCGGAAGCTCGTCCACGGTGACGGGGCGCCGGTTGCGCGCCGCCTGTCCGACCAGGGAGCGGCCGACCGGGATCCTGGTGGGCCGGTCCGGGTCGTCCGGAGCCCCGTACGAGCCGACCAGGCGCAGCTCGGGACCGCGCGCGGTGTCCTCCGCCAGGTAGAACGCGCCGTACTGGGCCGACACCAGCGGGGTCAGCTCGTCCATGATCAGCTCGGCCACGACGGGCAGCTCGCGGTGGCCCTGCATCAGGCCGGAGATACGGGCGAGGTTGGTCTTGAGCCAGTCCTGCTCCTGGTTGGCCCGGGTGGTCTCGCGCAGGGACCCCACCATCGCGTTGATGTTGTCCTTGAGCTCGGCGACCTCGCCGGAGGCCTCCACGGTGATCGAGCGGGTCAGGTCCCCTTCGGCGACGGCGCTGGCGACCTCGGCGATCGCGCGGACCTGCCGGGTGAGGTTCCCGGCCAGCTCGTTGACGTTCTCCGTCAGCCGCTTCCAGGTGCCCTCGACGCCCTCCACCTCGGCCTGGCCGCCGAGCCGGCCCTCGCTGCCGACCTCGCGGGCGACGCGGGTGACCTCGGCGGCGAACGAGGACAGCTGGTCGACCATCGTGTTGATGGTGGTCTTCAGCTCCAGGATCTCGCCGCGGGCGTCCACGTCGATCTTCTTCGACAGGTCGCCGCCCGCCACCGCGGTCGTCACCAGGGCGATGTTGCGCACCTGCCCGGTGAGGTTGTTGGCCATCGAGTTGACGTTGTCCGTCAGGTCCTTCCAGGTGCCGGCCACGTTCGGCACGTGCGCCTGACCGCCGAGCCGGCCCTCGGTGCCGACCTCGCGGGCGACCCGGGTCACCTCGTCGGCGAACGCCGACAGGGTGTCGACCATGGTGTTGATGACATCGGCCAGCGCGGCGACCTCGCCCTTGGCCTCCACGGTGATCTTCTGGGAGAGGTCGCCGCGCGCCACCGCCGTGGCGACCTGGGCGATGGAGCGGACCTGCCCGGTCAGGTTGGACGCCATCACGTTGACGTTGTCCGTGAGGTCCTTCCAGGTCCCCGAGACACCGCGGGCGATCGCCTGACCGCCGAGATTGCCCTCGGTGCCGACCTCGCGGGCGACGCGGGTGACCTCGTCGGCGAAGGCGGAGAGCTGGTCGACCATGGTGTTGATGGTGTTCTTGAGTTCGAGGATCTCGCCGCGGGCGTCGACGGTGATCTTCTGGGAGAGGTCGCCCTGCGCCACCGCGGTGGCCACCTGGGCGACGTTGCGGACCTGCGCGGTGAGGTTGCCCGCCATGAAGTTCACGGAGTCCGTCAGGTCGCGCCAGGTGCCCTTGACGCCCTTGACGTCGGCCTGCCCGCCCAGGCGCCCCTCGGTGCCGACCTCGCGGGCGACGCGGGTGACCTCGTCGGCGAAGGCGGAGAGCTGGTCGACCATGGTGTTGATGGTGTTCTTGAGTTCGAGGATCTCGCCGCGGGCGTCGACGGTGATCTTCTGGGAGAGGTCGCCCTGCGCCACCGCGGTCGTCACCTGGGCGACGTTGCGGACCTGGGAGGTGAGGTTCCCGGCCATGAAATTGACCGAATCCGTGAGGTCGCGCCAGACCCCGCCCACCCCGGGCACCTGCGCCTGACCGCCGAGCCGCCCCTCGCTGCCGACCTCGCGGGCGACGCGGGTGACCTCGGCGGCGAACGAGGACAGCTGGTCGACCATCGTGTTGACGGTCTCCTTCAGCTGCAGGATCTCGCCGCGCGCGGGCACGTCGATCTTCTGGGACAGGTCGCCCTTGGCCACCGCCGTCGCCACCTGGGCGATGTCGCGGACCTGGGTGGTGAGGTTGCCCGCCATGGCGTTGACCGACTCGGTCAGGTCCGCCCAGGTGCCGGAGACCCCGGGCACCTCGGCCTGCCCGCCCAGCGTGCCCTCGGTGCCCACCTCGCGGGCGACCCGCGTCACCTCCGAGGTGAACAGGGACAACTGGTCCACCATGCCGTTGAACACCGTGGCGATGTCGCCGAGCAGACCCGTGCCGTCGGACGGCAGGCGGGTGCCGAAGTCGCCGTCGCGTACCGCTGTCAGTCCGGCGAGCAGCTGCCGCAGCTCCTGCTCGCCCGGGCCCCGTACCTGGGCGTCCATCGACGTGCCGGCCATGCCCACCCTCGTTCCGCTTCGCAGGATCCCACCCCGAGGACCCGGAACCAGGCCGGCGCCACGCACCCCCACCACCAGTGGCGACGCCGCGCTCGACGGCTCCGGCCGACGGGAAATCGATCGCAGACTAACTCAGTTGTCGTGCAGCAACAAAAGGTCGGCGTGAAGTCCGCGGCGCACCGAAGAACAGCGGAAACAAGAGGCATGGCAAGGCCGTCCAGGGGTACCTGAACCGGTTTTGGCCGTCGGCGGAACCGGTCCCCGCCGCCGCTCGCGTGGTCGCGGTCGCCGCCGGTGACGCGGTCCCGGCCGTCAGGCCGCGATGGCCTCCGCGACGGTCGGGTGACAGGGTGCGACGGCGTCGAGGCCCACCAGCTGCACGGTGCGCAGTACCGGCCCGTGGGCGCCCGCCAGGCGCAGCCATCCCCGCACGGCCCGGGTGGCGTGGTGGGCGGCGACGAGTGCGTTGACGCCGCTGGAATCCATGAAGGTGACCTCGCTGAGGTCGACGACGACCCGGGGGCCGGTGGTGGGGTCGGCCGGGGGCATCGCCCGCGTCAGCACGCCCACGCTCTGGTAGTCGATCTCACCGCGGACGCCGAGCACGGCGATGCCGTCGACATCCGCGCGGACCACGGCCAACTCGCCGCGTCCCACAGTTTCCTGGTCGTCTGCCACGTCCGTCCTCTGCGCCCTCGGTACGGGTCGAGCCCCCTTCCTGTAGCCAACGCTGCCCAGGATCCCGGCGGTGATGCACCCGTGGTCCCGGACAACTTCCCGGAGTACGGGAATACCGCCGGGAAGGCCGGGTAGACGCGCGCTCATGAACGGGGTATCGCATGTCAGTGGCAGGGAGCGGCCTGTCCCGCCCGAGGAGTGTTCCCGGATGCCGGAAGCCGCACCTGCCGAGGTCACCATCGCCCTGGACGGGGCGGACGGCTGTATCGCCGGCGCGCGGGACCGGACGTCGGAGTTCCTGACCAGGGCTCAGTCCGAGCACGGACTGCCGGTCACCTCGCGCACGATGGGCGCGGCACAGCTGGTGGTCAGCGAACTGGTCACCAACGCGCTGAAGTACGCGCCGGGACCGGTGCTGCTGCACCTGCGCGTCGTCGACGGCGTGGTGGAGATCGAGGTCTGGGACACCGATCCCACGCTGCCGCTGGCGCGGGCCGCCGACGCCGGACGGGTGGGCCAGCACGGACTGGAGATCGTGCTGGCGGTGGTGCAGGGCTTCGAGGCACGCCGTGAGCCCGTGGGCAAGTGTGTCACCGTCAGGCTCGCGCTCTTCGACGACCCGCTGCTGGGACTCGGGCGGCCGGCCGGTGACGGTGGCCGGACGGGTGGCCGGTAGGAGCCGCCGGAGGCGGAGAGGCGAGGGGCCCGCGGCGACCTGAGGGCGCTCGGCACCCTCGGGGATTGAACCGCGACGGCCGGGGCAGACGGGCCGCTGCATGATCCACGCGAACGGTCGACACGCAGGAGGCCCCCGATGCTCTTGGCACACCCCGCCGTACTGACGGACCTGATGGAGCAGTACGAGACACTGCGCACCCTGCACGCGGACGAGGGCGACGAGGTCGTACGCCGCCGGATGGCGGACATCGCCTACACACTGTGTGTGGCGACCGGCACCAGTGACATCGACGCCGCCCTGGTCGTGGCCCGGTACCGCCTGCCCGGTGCCCGCGTCGAGGACGACTCCCTGCTCTCCGCCTGACCGCGGAGGACCGTGGCCCGCCCCGCACCGCGACTCGTGCAGATGCTGTGGAGGCCGAGGCGGCGGCAAGGCGGCGGGGCGTGACCGGCCGCCGGTCGGGTACCGCGAGAGAACAAGGTGGTACCTGCATGGACAGGCGATGTCGGAAAGCGAAACCTCGTGACTGGTCTCAGTGGTGCCGGGGACGGCCCGTCGGACGGCCTCACCGCGCTGGCCGTGTCGATGGCCGACGCCGTCGAGTGCCTCACGAACCTGTGGTCGGTCGCCGCGCAGGGCGCGAGCGTGCGGCTGTCGTCGCACCAGCTGCGCGCCCTGCGCGTCATGGACGGGCAACCGGGGATCAACCTCACCGCCCTGGCCGTGCGGATGGACATCGGGCTGCCCGCCGCCAGCCGGCTCTGCGACCGGCTGGAGGCGGCCGCCCTGCTGGAGCGGGAGCTGCATCCGCGTAACCGGCGCGTGGTGCGACTGCATGTGACGAGGCAGGGCCGGCAGGCGCTCGACGAGGTGGCCTCCCGCAGGGCGCGGCGGCTCGCCGTCGCCCTCGGTGCCATGGAGCCGGCCGATGCCGAGGCCCTCGGGCGAGGGCTCCGCGGGTTTCTGGCCGCACTGGACGCCGGGACGGGAGACGAGGACGGAACCGCCTGACGTACGTGCGGACGTACAGAGCGAGCACGAGACCGTTTCCGGGCCCGGCGGTCGGCAGCCGGGCGTCCGGGAACGCGGACGCCGCCTCACGTCACGGCGTCACGACCGCGTCCGCCCCCGCCAGTCGAGGCACACGACCAGCGCGTCGTCGTCCGCCGCGACGGCGTCGCCGCGATGACCCGCCAGCTCGCGCAGAACGGCGCGCGGCACCTCGGCGGCCGGCAGCAGGCGAGTGGACTGGATGGCCCGGGCCAGCGCCCGCTCGCCGTACGTCTCGCCCTTGGGGGAGCGCACCGCGTGCACGCCGTCGCTGACGAAGACGAGCCGGTCCCCGGGCTCGACGGCGAAGTCCTGCGCCACGTAGTCCGTCTCCTCGAACATGCCCAGCGGCAGCTGCGCCTCGAAGGGCACGCGATCGACAGTGCCGCCGCGCAGCCGCAGCAGCTGGGGTGAGCCGGCGTCCACCACTTTCGCCCGGCCCGTCGTCAGCTCGAGGTCCAGCATCAGGACGGACAGGTAGCGGCGGCCCCGGTAGTGGGCGTAGACGGCCTGGTCGGCCAGGGCCGCCTGGTCCTCGAGGGAGATTCCGGCGCGCCGCGCGTTGCGCAGGGCGCTGACGGCGAGGTTGGTCAGCAGGGCCGCCTCTATGCCCTCGCCCATGCCGTTCGTGACGTACAGCATCAGCCGGTCGGACGTGGCCGACCAGTCGAAGTTGTCCCCGAAGACGGCGTAGGCCGGCTCCAGCTGGCAGGCCAGGTCGTACTCCGGCCGGGAACAGGAGCGGCCGGGCAGCAGGTGCCACTGCATCTCCGCGGCCAGGGTGAGCCGGTCCTTGCGCCGGGCCTGGAGGTACAGGTCCGTGTCGCGCTCGGCCACGATCACCTCGTGCGCCAGCGCGTCGGCGATCTCGGCGAGTTCCGCGACGCGGTCGGCGGCCGCCTCGCTGCCGTTCAGCGTCACGGTGAGCACGCCGAGCCGGTCGCCGCGCACGCTCACCGGCAGATGGACCCGGGCCGGCCGGCCCCGGCCTTCCTCGCAGTAGGGCTCCTGGGAGCCGAAGGCCCGGCCGGCCGGGCTGCCGTGCACCGGTACCGGCGCCAGGTTGTGCGGCGCCACCGACACCGGCTGGAGCACCGTCAGGCTGTAGTCGGCCATGAACAGCTCGGCGTCCGTCGCGTCGTACCGCTCGGCCAGCACGAGGCGGACGGCGTCCAGCAGTTCGTGGGGAGCCGCTGCGCGCAGGGCGCGTTCAGCGGTTTCGAATCTGTTCACGATGGGGGATGCACCAATCTTTCTCCTGACAACGTGCGGGCCCGGCGGCGGCGCCGGGCTCCGTGCGGAGCCGCGTCTGTCGTCCCGAGGTGTCCATGGCCGGTGGCGGCGGCTAGTACGCTGAGAGGCACCCCAGTGCCTGCGAGAGTGTGACCGTGACTGCCTTCCGCCGTCGTCCTGAGCCCGAAGAGGTCGCACGCGTGACCACGCGGGCCGTCGAGCTGCTGGAGGTCGTCTGGGGCCGGGCATCGACCGCGCCCACCTCCGCCTCCCAGCTGCGCGTGCTGCACATCCTCGAGCACCACGAGGGCATCAACCTGCGGACCCTCGCCGAGTTCCTCGCCTCCACCCCGCCGTCGACGAGCCGGCTGTGTGACCGGCTGCAGGCCGCGGGTTTCGTCGAGCGCGTGGTGAGTCCGGAGGACCGGCGCGAGGTGCGGCTCCATCTCAGCACCCGGGGGCGCCTCTTCCTCGCCGATCTGCGCGCCCGCCGGGAGAACGAGTTGCAGAAGGTGCTGGCCGACATGCCCGCGGCCAAGCGCGTTGCCCTGCTGGAGGGCCTGGAGGCGTTCTGTGCCACCGCGGCCACGCAGATACACGACGAGGCTCCGGACTCCGACAGCCGGACCGCCTGAAGAGCCCTCACGGCGCCGGTGCCACCACCGCTTCACGGCGATGGCGGGCGGTGCCCGGAGCGGTCTCCGTCCACCGGATCATTCCAGGTCCTTCCCCGTGTACGTCCGACGCGGCTACTCTGTTGCCTCATGGCTATTGTTGTCAAACGGCAACTGTTCTTCGCGTGCTCCTCACTCCCTTCGGAGACCTCTTGCCGACGCGGTCCGCGGTGACCGCGCGGTACGACCCGGACGCCGGAGGCGCACGGGTGACCGGAAGCGCTTCCCGGTCCGCGACCCGGGCGCGGTGCGCTCGCGACGGCCGTGTCTCCGTGGTGGCCGCACCGGCCCTCCACGCACCGCCGTCGTGCGGTCGCGTCCGCCCGTTCGCGAACCCGACAGCCATCCGTGTACCCCCCGAGAGGGACCGCATGACGTTCGTCGCCCAGGCTGTGACGGCGCCCACGGGGAGCGGCCCGGCCGTCCGGTCCGCCCCCACAGGCCCCGGCGGCCCCACGAGGACCGGCGACGGGAGGATGGCGCCATGCACCCGGCCCCCGAACTGAGCGTGCGCGTCGACCGCCGTGCACAGGTCGTCGTGGTCACCGTGCGGGGCGAGGTCGACTACGACGACGTCGCCGACTTCGAGCGCGCCTGGGAGGCGGCCGACCGGGCGGGGATGCCCGTCACGGCGGTCGACCTCGCCGGGGTCACCTTCGCCGACAGCATGCTGCTCAACGCGCTCGTCCGGGCCCGCCACCGCCACCGGGCCGACGGCAGGACCCTCGTGCTGGTGGGACCCCTGCGGGCCGCCGTCAGCCGGCTCCTGGAGATCAGCGGCACCGCGGAGCTGTTCACCGTCACGGACGTCCGTCCCGGATACACCGGGACGGACGGCGGCTGACCGCACGCGCGAACCGAGGTAGCCTCCAGTGACCGCCCTTGACCTGCGGAAGCAGGCAGGGAGCAGACGAATCGGGAGTTCCTCGTGCTTCGTACCATGTTCAAGTCCAAGATCCACCGCGCCACCGTCACCCAGGCCGACCTGCACTACGTGGGATCCGTGACCATCGACGCCGACCTCCTCGACGCCGCCGACCTGCTGCCGGGCGAGCTGGTCCACATCGTCGACATCACCAACGGCGCCAGGCTGGAGACCTATGTCATCGAGGGCGAGCGGGGCTCCGGGGTCGTCGGGATCAACGGGGCGGCCGCCCATCTCGTGCACCCCGGAGACCTGGTGATCATCATCAGCTACGCTCAGGTCACCGACGCCGAGGCGCGTACGCTTCGGCCGCGGGTCGTGCACGTCGACCACGGCAACCGGGTCGTGGCCCTCGGCGCCGACCCGTCCGAGCCGGTACCGGGCTCGGACCAGGAGCGCAGCCCGCAGGCCGTGTCGGCCTGACCGAAGGACCAGGAGGGCGACATGAGCGACATCGAGATCCGCGACGACCGGGCGGCCGGACGTCTGGAGGCGGTCGCCGGCGACGAAGTCGTCGGCCACATCGAGTACTTCGTCCTGGAGTCGCCCTCCCGGGCCCTCGTGCCCGTCCACACCATCGTGCAGCCCGAGCACGAGGGGAAGGGCATCGCGGGCTCCCTCGCCCGCGAGTTGTACGCGATCTCCGAGCGCGAGGAGATCCCGGTGGCCCCGCTGTGCCCGTACGTCGTCAGGTGGGCCGAGCGCCACCCCGACGTGGCGCCGGCACCGGACCCCGAGCTGCTCCGCGCGGCGAAGGAGTGGCTGGTCGCCCACCCCGGCCGCTTCTGAGCGACGCGGCCTCGGATGCTCGCCCTCCTGCACACCTCACCGCTCCATGTCCCCGTCTTCGACGCCCTGCGCGACGAGCACCACCCGGGCCTGGAGCTGAGCCACTCCGTGGCCCCGGACCTGCTGGCCAGGGCTCGCCGGGACGGCCCCGAGGCGGTGTCCGGGGACGTCACCGCGGCCCTCCGCCGGTCGGTGGCGGACGGCGGCGCAAGGGCCGTGCTCTGCACCTGCTCGACGATCGGTGAGGTGGCGGAGCGCGCCGCCGGCGAGATCGGCGTACCGGTCGTCCGCGGCGACCGTCCGATGGCGGCCGAGGCGGTGACGGCGGGGCGCCGTGTCGCCGTCCTGGCGACGGTCGAGAGCACCCTGCCGCCGACCCTGGCCCTGCTCGACGACGAGGCCCGGCGCGCGGACCGCCCGATCCGCGCCCGCGCCCGGGTCGTACCGGACGCCTGGACCCGCTTCGCGGCCGGCGACATCGAGGGCTGCGCCCGTCTGGTGGCAGCCGCGGCGGACGCCGTGACCGACGCCGACGTGATCGTCCTGGCCCAGGCCTCCATGGCCTCGGCCGCGAGGTTCACGACCACCGCGGTCCCGTTGCTCTCCAGCCCGCGCCCGGGCCTGGCGGCGGCAGCGAGGAGTGCGCGAGCGCCGCTCGGGTAGGTGGCCCAGTAGACCCAGACACCGGCCGGAGGACACCATGACCACCCCACATCCGCCGGACCCCTACCCCAGCCCCGTCCCCACCCCCCAACCACCCCCCGCCCCCCAGCCCCCGACCCCCACACCGCCACCTCCACCCCCCAACCCGTCCCCATCCCCCGGACCCAGACCCCACCCCCACCCCAGACCCGGGCCCACCCCTCACCTGAACCCCGGACCACCCCCAACGCCCCCGCACCTGACGGACGACCCCGACCGTCACCCCGATAGGGGCGCGGGGAACTGCGCGAAACCCGAACGCTCCCGCACCCGACGGACGGCCTTGACCGTCACCCCGATAGGGGCGCGGGGAACTGCGCAAAACCCCCACGCTCCCGCACCCGACGGACGACCCCGCCCGTCACCTCCCCAGGGGCGCGGGGAACTGCGCGAAAACCGCAGCCCGCCCGCACCCGACGGACGGCCTTGACCGTCACCCCGATAGGGGCGCGGGGAACTGCGCAAAACCCCCACGCTCCCGCACTCGACGGACGACCCCGCCCGTCACCTCCCCAGGGGCGCGGGGAACTGCGCGAAAACCGCAGCCCGCCCGCACCCCGCGAACGCCCGGTGCTACGCGGTGACCTCCGACCGGTCGCCGCCCCACAGCGTGTGGAACGACCCCTCCCGGTCCACCCTCCGATACGTGTGCGCCCCGAAGAAGTCCCGCTGCCCCTGCGTGAGCGCCGCAGGCAACCGCTCCGCCCGCAGCGCGTCGTAGTACGCCAGCGCCGCCGAGAAGCCCGGCACGGCCACCCCTTCCCGCGTCGCCGCGATGATCACCTCGCGCCAGTCGTCCTGCGCCTGGGCGATCTCCCGCGCGAACGTCTCGTCCGACAGCAGGCTCGGCAGGTCCGCCCGCGCGTCGTACGCCGCCCGGATCCGGTCCAGGAACGCCGCCCGGATGATGCAGCCGCCCCGCCAGATCGAGGCCACCGCGCCGAGGTCGATGTCCCAGTCGTACTCGTCGCTGCCCGCCTGGATCTCGTGGAAGCCCTGCGTGTACGACACGATCTTCGACGCGTACAGCGCCTGCTCCACCCGGTCCGCGAACGCCGCCGCCTCCGCCTCGGACAGCGCCTTCGGCTTCGGGCCGGCCAGGTCCCGCGACGCGGCCCGCAGGTCGGCGTGACCGGACAGCGAGCGCGCGAAGACCGCCTCGGCGATACCCGACACCGGCACGCCCAGGTCCAGCGCGATCTGGACCGTCCAGCGGCCGGTACCCTTCTGCTCCGCCTGGTCCACCACCACGTCCACGAACGGCTTGCCGGTCGCGGCGTCCACGTGCGCCAGCACCTCCGCCGTGATCTCGATGAGGTACGAGTCCAGCCGGCCCGTGTTCCAGGTGCGGAAGATGTCCGCGATCTGCGCGGGGGAGTACCCGGCGACGTCCCGCAGCAGCTGGTACGCCTCGCCGATCAGCTGCATGTCGGCGTACTCGATGCCGTTGTGCACCATCTTCACGAAGTGCCCGGCGCCGTCGGGGCCGATGTGCGTGACGCAGGGCGCGCCGTCCGCCGCCTTCGCCGAGATCTTCTCCAGCATCGGGCCCAGCGAGTCGTACGACTCCTTCGGCCCGCCCGGCATGATGCTCGGCCCGTGCAGCGCGCCCTCCTCACCGCCGGACACGCCCATGCCCACGAAGTGGATGCCCTGCTCGCGCAGCGCCTTCTCGCGGCGCCGGGTGTCCGCGAAGTGCGCGTTGCCGCCGTCGATGATCATGTCGCCGGGCTCCAGGAGCGGTGCGAACTCCTCGATCACCGCGTCCGTCGGACCGCCCGCCTTGACCATGATGACCAGCCGGCGCGGCCGCTCCAGCGCCGCCACGAACTCCTTGGCGGTCTCGGCCGCGATGAAGTCGCCCTCGTCCCCGAAGTTCTCCACCAACTCGTGTGTCTTCGACACCGTGCGGTTGTGCAACGCCACCGTGTAGCCGTTGCGCGCGAAGTTCCGGGCGAGGTTGCGGCCCATGACCGCGAGACCCGTGACGCCGATCTGCGCCGAAGTGCTCATACCGCCTGCTCCTCAAGAATCAAGTCGATCCCGTAGAACGTGCAAGGGATGCTGCCGCCGCTCATGCCCGCCAGTATTGCCCAAAGGCCATCCTGACCCGCCGTTCGACCGGCCGCACTTGCAGATACGCACCACAGGGGCCCGACGGCTCAGTAACCTCGTGCAACGTCTCCGCGGGGTCCCGCCGGACCGGCACGGCTGACGGCGCGTCAACGCCTTTCCTCGTCCCACGCGTTCGGGCGTGGCGGCCGGGACCGCAGGGGCGAGAGGCGGCTGATTGCCGTCTTGTCATGGCCTGTTCGGGGCGCTTACTTTTGGCCTTCCTGACGCGCGTGGCGAGGGGGACTCCAGACATGGCCGAACGCGGCCGGCACCGCCGGTACCAGCCGAACAGGATCAACCGCGCCTCGCTCACCGTCACTGCGGGCGGTGCCGGCCTCGCGCTCCCGCTCGCCGCCGCCTCGAGCGCCGACGCGGCCTCCGTGTCCACCTGGGACCGGGTCGCCGCCTGCGAGTCCAGCGGCGACTGGGGCATCGACAGCGGCAACGGGTTCTACGGCGGGCTCCAGTTCACCCAGTCCACCTGGGAGGCCTATGGGGGCACGCGGTACGCGCCGCGCGCCGACCTCGCCACCAAGGACCAGCAGATAGCGGTGGCGGAGAAGGTCCTCGACGGACAGGGGCCGGGCGCCTGGCCGGTCTGCTCGGTGCGGGCCGGGCTCACCCGCGGCGGCGACACCCCCGACGTGCACACCGAGAGCGCCGCCACCCACCCGGCGACGCACCACGCCGCGAAGAGTCCGGCCAAGGGCACGGCGAAGAGTTCCGTACGGGACGTACAACCGCAGACCACGCCGCAGTCCAGGGCCGGCCAGGCCGAGATGTACACCGTGGTGCACGGCGACACGCTCTCCGGGATCGCCGAGGAACACGACGTGGCCGGGGGCTGGCACCGGCTGTACGCGGCCAACCGCACGACGGTCGGCCCCGACCCCGACCTGATCCTGCCGGGACAACGGCTGAGCCTGACGGGCCGGGCGACGAGGACGACCGCCCCCAAGGCCAACTCCCAGGCCCACCCGAAGGCCGATACCAGGACGAAGACCAGGACCAGGTCCGAGAAGGCGAAGACCGCCACCCACACCGGCCACACCCTCGTCGCCCCCGTCGACGCCCCGATCGGCACCGGCTACCACGTGTCCGGCTCGCACTGGTCGAAGGGCTACCACACCGGCGTCGACTTCCTCGCGCCCACCGGCAGCTCCGTGAAGGCGGTCGAGGCCGGGCAGGTCGTCACGGCGGGCTGGGGCGGCTCCTACGGCTACCAGGTGGTCATACGGCACGCCGACGGCCGCTACACGCAGTACGGCCATCTGTCGGCGATCTCCGTGCGGGCCGGGCAGAGCGTGTCCACGGGCCGGCGGATCGGCCGCTCGGGCTCCACCGGAAACGCCACGGGCCCGCATCTGCACTTCGAGGTGCGGACGGGGCCCGGTTTCGGCACGGACATCGACCCGGTCGCCTATCTCCGGGCCGGCGGCGTCAGGATCTGATCCGCGTACGGCGGCGGTTCAGGAGCGGACCGTGCACGTAGTCGGCGGCGGGCAGCAGCACATCGGCCACGTCCGGGACCACGTCCGGCGCCGCGGGCCCCGACCGCTGCTGCGGCATCCCGACCAGTGAGGCGGCCTCCGCCGGCCTGACGTCCGCGGGCTCCGTCCGCGCCGCACCGGCCTGCACCAGGCCGGCCTCGGCCAGTTCCACCAGCGCCTCGACCAGCGGTTCGGGCGAGACCTCGGCCAGGGCGGGCTCCGGTACCGGCCGGGCCGGGTGCGGGGTGCCCTCGATGCGCTCGGTCGTCAGCAGGATCAGGCCGCCCACCGCCACCACACCGCAGCCCAGCGCCAGCAGGGTGCCCGTCGTGCCGTAGCGGAACGTCTCGCCGAACATCGTGATGCCGACCGCCGCCGCCAGCACCGGGTTGACCACGGTGAGTGTGGCCAGCGGTGCGGCGAGGCCGCCGCCGCGGTAGGCGGCCTGGGAGATCAGGACGCCCGCGACGGCGTAGGCGCCGATCACGGACAGCCAGAGCAGGTCGGCGGTGGCGATCCCGCCGTCCCAGTCGATCGCCACGACCTTGGTGAACACCGAGGACATGCCGAACGCCACGCCGGACGCGGTGGCGAGCAGCACGCTGCGCACCGCCGGGTGCCGGTGGGCGGCCCGGCCGGCGATCATCAGCGTGACGACCGCGCCGCCGGTGACCAGCGCGACGCCGATCCGCCCGGCGGAGTCCAGGGTGTGCGAGTCGGAGGAGCCGACCAGGGAGAGCAGACCGGCCAGGCCGACGGTCGCCATGATCGCGCCCCGCCAGGCGGTCGCCCCGGCCCGGCGGCCGACGAAGAGGGCCGCCATGGGCAGCGCGAACACGATGGTGAGCGCGCCCAGCGGCTGGACCAGGCTCAGCGGTCCGTAGGCGAGCGCGACGACGTGCAGCAGACCGCCGAGGCCGTTCAGCGCCATCGCCCCCCACCAGCTCGGGCGGCGCAGCGGCGCGTACTGCTCGTCGGGGGAGGAGACCGCCACCCGCTCCTGCACGATCGCGCCGCCGGCGTAGGCGACGGCGGAGACGAAGGAAAGCAACACGGACAACGCGAGGGCGCTCATGCTCGGCTCCTCTGCGTCGGGCGCGGCCGGTTGGCCCCGCGCGGTGATCGGTCGGCTTCCATGAGCAACACTCTGCCCGTCCGCGTGCTTCCCGTCGTCGTACCTGAGCACCTAATGGGTCCTACTACCGATGGAGTACGCCGGGATCCCGATCATCCCCAGGGTGGGGGCCGCCGGGTGGAGAGGGCGTGCGCCCGGGATCCCGCGAGGCCTGGTACTACTGCTGTTCGTGGACCTGTTCGAGGACCTGGACCCTGATCTCGCCGCGCTCCGCCCGCTCGGCGGCTTCTTCGTCCTGCGCACGGTCCGGCCTGCGGTAGGAGATCCAGGACCGGCGCGGACCGGCCAATCCACAACTCTGGCAAAGGCCTATAAAAAACTCACATCGGATGTTTCCCGGGATGCCCTTACTTTCCGTGTCGACACGGTTTCGAGGCGTCTGGGCGCCGACGAGCCCCGGGTCGCCGCCTCCATCGCCCACCAGGCGCTGGCCGCCCGGCTCTGGTCCGTCGCCCTCGGCTGCGCCGTCCGCTACGGCCGCCTCCCCGACCTCGGCCCCGGCCTGCTCCTGTGGGATCCCGGCGCCACCGCCCCCGACGACCTCCGGCTCACCGAGCTGCGCGCCCTGCCCGGCGGCGCCGGGCAGGCCGCGCTCGCCGACACCGTCGCACGCGTCGTCGTGCACGGCCATCTCGAACCCCTGGGGGCGGCCCTGCGGGACCGCTACGGCATCGCCGCCGGCCTGCTGTGGGGCAACGCCGGCTCCGCGCTGGCCGGTACCACGCGGGAGCTGGACCGCTGGGCACGTGCGAACAACTGCGCGGATACGGCGGCCCGGACCCGCGCCCTCGCCGAGGCCCTCTTCGCGCACCCTCTGCTGAGCGCCACCGGCACCCGCACCGGCCCGGCCTTCCGGCGCCGCAGCTGCTGTCTCTACTACCGGGTACCGGGCGGCGGGGTCTGCGGTGACTGTTGTTTCACACAACCACCGCGCTCTTCCCCGCGCGCCGCATCTGGGTGACCATGGAACAACCGGCCGTGGAGAGCGAGGGGTTGCGGGTGCGAGTCGGACTGCTGACCCGGGAGTACCCCCCGGACGTCTACGGCGGCGCGGGCGTTCATGTGGAGTTCCTCGCCAGGGAGTTGCGGCCGCTGGTCGACCTGGAGGTGCACTGCTGGGGCGAGGGCCGCGGGGTCGGCGTCGTCCGGCACCGCCCCTGGACCGCCCTGGACACCGCCAACGACGCGCTGCGCACCTTCTCCGTGGACCTCGCCATGGCCGCGGGCCTGGAGGGCCGCGACCTCGTGCACTCCCACACCTGGTACGCCAACCTGGCCGGCCACGTCGCCAAGATGCTGTACGGCGTCCCGCACGTGGTGACCGCCCACTCCCTGGAGCCGCTGCGGCCCTGGAAGGCCGAGCAACTCGGCGGCGGGTACGCCCTGTCGAGCTGGGCCGAGCGCAGTGCGGTCGAGGCCGCCGACGGCGTGATCGCCGTGTCCGGGGCGATGCGCACCGACATCCTGGACTGCTACCCCGCCCTGGACCCGGCGAAGGTCCACGTCGTGCACAACGGCATCGACACCGCCCTCTACCGACCGGACCGCGCCACCGACGTCCTCGCCCGCATCGGGATCGACCCCGCCCGCCCCTACGTCCTGTTCGTGGGCCGGATCACCCGCCAGAAGGGCGTGCCCCATCTGCTGCGCGCCGTACGGGACATCGACCCGGCGGCGCAGGTCGTCCTCTGTGCCGGCGCGCCCGACACGCCGGAGATCGACCGGGAGTTCCGCGAGCTGTTCGCGGAGCTGAGCCGGGCCCGCGAGGGCGTGCACTGGATCCCGCAGATGCTGCCCCGCGCCGACGTCATCCAACTCCTCACCCACGCCGCCGTGTTCGCCTGCCCCTCGGTCTACGAGCCGCTCGGCATCGTCAATCTGGAGGCGATGGCCTGCGGCACGCCCGTGGTGGCGTCCCGGGTCGGCGGGATTCCCGAGGTCGTCGAGGACGGCAAGACGGGCCTGCTGGTCGACCTGGACGACGACTTCGAGGAGGGCCTGGCGCGGGCCCTGGACGCCGTCGTCGGCGACCGGGAGACGGCGGAACGCATGGGCGAGGCCGGACGCGAGCGCGCCGTCGGGGAGTTCGGCTGGGACGCGGTGGCCCGGCGCACGGTCCGGCTCTACGAGGAGATCCTCAAACAGGCGTAACGGCAGGCGTGACGAACAGGCCGCCTGTTCGACGCGATCACGGTGCAGGCTTAGCGGGAGTGCTCCCAGGGCAGGCATGGAGCACAGGGTGAGGGGAGCGGCCATGCGTCGTGGTGGACCTTCGGTACTCGGGATCGTGCTGGCCGGCGGGGAGGGCAAACGCCTGATGCCGCTGACCGCCGACCGGGCGAAACCAGCGGTCACCTTCGGCGGCACCTACCGCCTGGTCGACTTCGTGCTGTCCAACCTGGTCAACGCCGACGTGCTGCGCATCTGCGTGCTGACCCAGTACAAGTCGCACTCGCTGGACCGGCACATCACCACCACCTGGCGGATGTCCAGCCTGCTCGGCAACTACGTCACCCCGGTCCCGGCGCAGCAGCGGCTCGGCCCGCGCTGGTACCTGGGCAGCGCGGACGCCATCCTGCAGTCCCTCAACCTGGTCCACGACGAACAGCCCGACTACGTCGCGGTGTTCGGTGCCGACCACGTCTACCGCATGGACCCCCGGCAGATGCTCCAGCAGCACATCGAGGGCGGTGCCGGGGTCACGGTCGCGGGCATCCGCATCCCGCGCGCGGAGTCCTCGGCGTTCGGGGTGATCACTCCGGGCTCGGACGGACAGACGATAGAGACCTTCCTGGAGAAGCCCGCCGACCCGCCCGGTCTGCCGGACGCCCCGGACTGCGTCTTCGCCTCCATGGGCAACTACATCTTCACCACCAAGGCCCTGGTGGAGGCGCTGCACCGGGACGCCGAGGACGACGACTCGGTACACGACATGGGCGGCTCGATCCTGCCCCAGCTCACCGCCCGCGGCGAGGCCCAGCTCTACGACTTCGGCACCAACCACGTGCCCGGCGAGACCAGGAGCGACCGCGGCTACTGGCGGGACGTCGGCACCCTCGACGCGTACTACGACGCCCACATGGACCTGATCGCCGAGCGGCCCGCGTTCAACCTCTTCAACCGCAGCTGGCCCATCTACACCCACTCGTACCAGCTCTCCCCGGCCCGCTTCAACGCCGGCGGCATGGCGAGCGAGTCCATCATCAGCGCGGGCTGCCTGATCCGGGGCCAGGTCACCCGGTCGGTGCTGTCCCCGGGGGTGCGGGTCGATCCGGGTGCCGTGGTCCAGGGGTCGATCCTGCACGACAACGTCGTGGTGGGCCGGGGCGCGGTGGTGCGCGGCGCGGTCCTGGACAAGAACGTCGAGGTGCCGCCGGGCGCGACGATAGGCGTCAACCCGGACCGGGACACCGAGCTGTACACCGTCTCCAAGGGCGGGGTCATCGCCCTCGGGAAGGGCCAGATCGTCTCGTAGCCCTCGCCCGCCCGCCAACTCGCGCGCGACGCGCTGTGAGTGAATAACCCTCATTTGCCGGACTTTGGGCCACTCTCCCCTCACGATGCAGACAGCAATGTCGAACTTCGGAGGTCATCCGACATGAGAGGGACGAGAGAGGCCAGTGGTATGTCACATACCACCGCGGCTCTCCGAGGCACCCGGCTGTGCCTCGCCGCCGTGCTGACAGCGTCCGCGCTGCTCACCGCCCCCGCCGCGGAGGCCGCCGAACCGGCCGACGGCAGCCTCGCCGACCTGGTGAACCCCTTCATCGGCAGCCAGGACGACGGCAACACGTTCCCCGGCGCGGCCGTGCCCTTCGGCATGGTGCAGTTCTCCCCGGACACCGGGCACAGCACCGGCTACGACTACGCCCAGCACCGGATCCGCGGCTTCTCCCTGGTCCACCTCTCCGGCGTCGGCTGCGCCATCGGCGGCGACCTGCCCGTGCTGCCCACCACCGGCGACGTCGCGCAGACGGACTACGCGAAGTACGCCGCCGGGTTCGACCACGCCGACGAGGCGGCGAGCCCCGGCTACTACCGCGTCGGCCTCGACTCGGGCGTGACGGCGGAACTGACCGCGACCGCCCGCACCGGCGTCCAGCGCTACACCTTCCCCGCCACCGGCAAGGCCAACGTCCTGCTCAACGCCCGCCAGGCGCTGCACAAGCCGGCCGGCAGCGAGGTCGAGATCCTCGACGACCACACCGTCCGCACCCGGATCAGCGGCCACGGCTTCTGCCGCGAGACCGCCCCCTACACCGTCTACACGGTCACCCGCTTCAGCCGCCCCTTCACCGCGTACGGCACCTGGAACGGCACCGCGGTCACCCCGGGCGCCCGTACCGGGGCCGACGGCGCCTACGTCCGCTTCGACACCACCCGGGACCGCACGGTCGAGGCGACCACCGCCCTGTCGTACGTCGACGCGCGCGGCGCCGAGGCCAATCTGCGCGCCGAGGGCGGACGTTCGTTCGACACGGTACGACGGGCGGCCCGGGACGCCTGGGAGCGGCGGCTCGCCGGCATCCGGGTCCAGGGCGGCTCCCCGGCCCTGCGCCGTACCTTCTACTCGTCCCTGTACCGCACCTTCCTCGCGCCCAACGTCGGGGAGGACGCCGACGGCCGCTACACCGGCTGGGACCGCCGGATCCACCGCGCCCAGGGGTTCACCTACTACCAGAACTGGTCGCTCTGGGACACCTACCGCACCCAGGCCCAGGCGCTCGCCCTGCTCGCCCCGCGCGAGGCCCGCGACATGGCCCTGTCGGTGCTGCGGATCGCCGAGGAGGGCGGCTGGCTGCCCAAGTGGGGCTACGGCACGGTCGAGACGAACATCATGACCGGCGACCCGGTCACCCCGTTCCTGACCACCGCCTACCAGCTGGGCCTGCTCAAGGGCCACGAGGAGCGGGCCTACCGGGCGCTGCGGAGGAACGCCGACGGCGTGCCGCCGGCCGCCAACGCCGGGGTCGGCCGCGAGGCCAACGCCGAGTACCTCGCCGACGGCTACGCGCCGTACCTCAAGGGCCGCCCGCACACCAAGGTGGGCGACTCCGACTACGACCACGGTGCCTCCGTCACCCTGGAGTACGCGCTGTCCGACGCGATGCTCGGGCAGATGGCCCGGGACCTCGGCCATGTCGAGGACGCGGCCCGCTACGCCACCCGGGCGCAGAACTTCCGCAACGTCTTCGACCCCTCCACCGGCTTCTTCCGCGCCCGCGACGCCTCCGGCGCCTTCACCGGCGACCCGGACCCGGCCCGCGGCATCGGCTTCCACGAGGGCACCGCCTGGCAGTACCAGTGGCTCGTCCCGCAGGACCTGCCCGGCGTGATCTCCCTGATCGGCGGCGAGCGCGCCACCAACGCACGGCTCGACTCCTTCTTCGCCTACGACAGGCTGCTCGCCGACCCGGTGAAGACCGCGCGGGACGTGTGGGTGCACGGCAACGCGTACACCTACTACAACGCGGCCGTCTACAACCCCATGAATGAGCCGGACCTGATCGCCCCGTACACCTACCTCTCCACCGGCCAGCCCTGGAAGACCACCGACGTGGTGCACGCGGCGCTGACCCTGTTCACCGACGAACCGACCGGGATGACCGGCAACGACGACCTCGGCACCATGTCCGCCTGGAACGTCCTGTCGTCCCTCGGCCTCTTCCCGGTGCAGCCCGGCTACGGCACCTGGGGCCTGTCCACGCCCGTCTTCGACCGGGCCGACGTCCGCCTCGACCGGCGCTTCTGGCCGAGCGGCGGGTTCACCGTGACCGCGCCGGGGACCTCCGCCGGCCAGCGGTACATCCAGCGGGCCCGCACCGACGGCACCGACTACGGCCGCACCTATCTGACGACCGGGGCGCTGCGCTCCCTGCGCTCGCTGGCGTTCACGGTCGGCCCGCGCCCGTCAGAGTGGGGTACGTCACCCGAGGCGGGACCGCCGGCGCTGAAGTGACCTCAGGTGTCCCAGGAGTCCCGCCCCTTTCGGAGGAGGCGGGACTTAATCTGCTGTTAACTGAGCGTAGCCTGATCGTACTTGACCGTAATCACGAGTCGACGTTTGACTGCTGATCCACCCTCCGTCAACGCGAGGCACCCTTTTCGATGACTGCGACTGCTGACCTGCTCGCCCCGCTCGATCTGGCCTTCTGGAACATCGAGTCCGAACAGCACCCGATGCACCTCGGCGCGCTGGGCGTCTTCTCGACGCACTCGCCGACCGCCGGCGCGCACGCCGCCGACCTGCTCGCGGCCCGGGCCGCCGCGGTACCCGGACTGCGGATGCGCATCAGAGACGTCTGGCAGCCGCTCGCGTTCGGCGGTGCCGCCCGCGAGACCGACCCGGACTTCGACCCCCTGAACCACGTCCGGCTGCACGCCCCGACCGCCGACTTCCACGCCGTCGCCGGCCGGCTGATGGAACGTCCGCTGGAGCGCGGCCGGCCGCCGTGGGAGGCACACGTGCTGCCCGGCGAGGACGGGGTGTCCTTCGCGGTGCTGTTCAAGTTCCACCACGCCCTCGCCGACGGGCTGCGCGCCCTCAAGCTGGCGGCGGGCGTCATGGACCCGCTCGACCTGCCGGCGCGCGCCCCCCGCTCGATCGAGCCGCCGCGCCCGATGCTGGCCCTGCCCGACGTCCGCAGGCTCCCCGAGCTGGTGCGCGGTGCCCTCTCCGACGTGGGCCGGGCCCTCGACATCGGCGCCTCCGTCGCCCTGTCCGCGCTCGGGGTGAGCTCGTCGGCCGCGTTGCGGTCCGAGCCCACCGGCACCCGCAGCATCGCCGGGGTCGACCTCGACATCGACGACGTGCACCGGGTCCGCAAGGCCGTCGGCGGCACCGTCAACGACGTCCTGATCGCCGTCGTCGCCGGCGCCCTGCGCCGCTGGCTGGACGAGCGCGGCGACGGCACCGAGGGTGTCGCCCCGCGCGCCCTGATCCCCGTCTCCAGGCGCCGTCCGCGCACCGCGTCCCCCCAGGGCAACCGGCTCTCCGGGTACCTGATACGGCTTCCGGTCGACAACCCCGACCCGCTCGCCCGCCTCGACCGCGTCCGCACGGCGATGGTCCGCAACAAGGACGCCGGCCCCAACCGGGGCGCCGGTGCCGTCGCCCTGCTGGCCGACCACGTGCCGGCGCTCGGGCACCGGCTCGGCGGGCCACTCGTCGGCCAGGCCGCCCGGCTCTGGTTCGACATCCTGGTCACCAGCGTGCCGCTGCCGGGCGTCGGCCTGTGCCTCGGCGGCCACCCGCTCACGGCGGTCTACCCGCTGGCCCCGCTCGCGCCCGGCCAGTCCCTGGCGGTCGCCATCTCCACCTACCGCAACCGCGTCCACTACGGCCTGGTCGCCGACGCGAGCGCCGTCCCCGACCTCGACATGCTGGCCCGCGCGGTCGCCGACGAGGTGGACTCGCTGATCGCGGTCTGCGATCCATGATCAGGACGGGTTTGGAGGTAATGCCCGGCGCTCCGTAAAATTCCGGGTTCGAAGGCGGGCGCGAGTCGGAGCGCCGCTGGTGGATCAGGGAAACGGCAGCGCGATGACGGTGACACAGGACGGCCCGGCGGCCGAGGAAGCGGTGCGGGCCGCGGACGAGGCCGTGGACGGGGCCGTGGTCCACGGCCCCGGCATCGACCCCGAGCGGCTCGCGGTCTGCCTCGGCGTGCTCGCGGAACTGGACGAGCTGGAGGTCGACCACCCGGACGCCATCGCGGTGCGCCGGGCCACGGCCGGCATCTACCGCACGGTCAAGCAGCGCCGCCGCCAGGAGCGCCGGGCCGCCAAGACCGCCCACGACAAGGCGGTCACCGAGGCCACCGCGACCGGCTCGGCGCAGCGCATCGACGACGAGACCGAGGGCCTGCTGCCCTCCTCCCGGACCGAGGAGGGCAGGGTCGCGGGCATACTCCAGCGCCCGCGCTCCTGCTACACCTGCAAGACCCGCTACGTCGAGGTCGACTACTTCTACCACCAGCTCTGTCCGGACTGCGCCGACCTGAACCGCGCCAAGCGCGACGCCCGCGCCGACCTGACCGGCAAGCGCGCCCTGCTCACCGGTGGCCGCGCCAAGATCGGCATGTACATCGCGCTGCGGCTGCTGCGTGACGGCGCCCACACGACGATCACCACGCGTTTCCCGAAGGACGCCATCCGCCGGTTCAAGGCGATGGAGGACTCGGCGGACTGGCTGCACCGGCTGGAGGTCGTCGGCATCGACCTGCGTGACCCCGCGCAGGCCGTCGCCCTCGCCGAGCAGGTCGGTGCGGCCGGCCCGCTCGACATCCTGATCAACAACGCGACCCAGACCGTCCGCCGGCTGCCGTCCGCGTACGCGGCCCTGGTCGAGGGCGAGAGCGCCCCGCTGCCCGCCGGCGAGCTCCCCGCCCACCAGGTCATCGGCGCCTTCAACTCGGGCGCGGTCGACGGCCTCGCCGCGCTGCCCCTCGGCACCAGCGGCCTGGACGCGCAGCAGGTCGCCGACCTCGCCCTCGTCGCGGGCAACGCCAGCGTGGCCCGGCACCTCGACGGCACCGCCATCGACGCCGGCGGCCTCGTGCCCGACGTCGTCGACACCAACACCTGGGTGCAGACCATCGACCAGATCTCCCCGGTGGAGCTCCTGGAGACCCAGCTCTGCAACTACACCTCGCCGTTCATCCTGATCAGCGCGCTCCGGCCGGCCATGGCCACGGCCGCGAAGCAGGCGGCACGCGGCCGGTCCTACGTCGTGAACGTGTCGGCGATGGAGGGCGTCTTCGGCCGCGGCTACAAGGGCGCCGGGCACCCCAACACCAACGCCGCCAAGGCCGCCATGAACATGGTCACGCGGACCAGCGCGACGGAGATGTTCGAGACCGACGGCATCCTCATGACCTCCGTCGACACGGGCTGGATCACCGACGAGCGACCGCACTACGACAAGCTGCGCCTGGCCGAGGCCGGCTTCCACGCGCCGCTCGACCTGGTCGACGGGGCCGCCCGCGTCTACGACCCGATCGTCCGGGGCGAGGCGGGCGACGACGTGTACGGGGTCTTCTTGAAGGACTACGAGCCCGGCAGGTGGTGAGCCCGGCCTGGTCGGGCGGGTGCCGGTGTGCGGGGAGCCGGTCGCGCAGTTCCCCGCGCCCCTTCAGGTAGGGATACGCGCCGCTCGTACCCTCGTGCCGCCGTCCACCACCAGGTCCGCTCCCGTCACCCACTCCGCCGCGTCCGAGGCCAGCCACAGCACCGCGGCCGCGACGTCCTCCGGCTCTCCTATCCTCCCCAGCGGCAGCCCGGCGGCGATCTCCCGCTCGCGCGGCTCCCACAGGAAGCGGGCCATCTCGGTGCGCACCAGGCCCGGTGAGACCGAGTTGACGCGTACCCGGGGTGCCAGTTCGCCCGCCAGCTGCTGGGTGAGGTGGAGCAGCGCCGCCTTGCTGGTGCCGTACGCGCCCACGTGGGGGCCGACATGGGCCGCGCCTTCCGTGCAGATGTTGATCACGGACCCGCCGTGCTCCCGCATCCAGCCGCGCCACGCGCACTGGGTGAGCCGCAGCGGTGCCTCCACGTTGATCGTGAACGCCTCCCGCCACAGGCCCAGGTCGGCGTCCATGAGCGGGCCGTACGGGCGGTTGGTCGCCGCGTTGTTGACGAGGACGTCCAGCCGCCCGAACTCGGTCAGCGCCAGCCGGGTCAGCTCCCGGGCGTGCTCCGGTTCGCCGACGCTGCCGGCCAGGCCGACCCCGCCCAGCTCCGCCGCCGTACGCCGCACCTCGTCCGGATCCCGCGCGCTCACGCACACCAGCGCACCGGCCGCCGCGAGCGCCTCGGCGACCGCGCGCCCGATCCCGCGGGTGCCGCCGGTGACGACGGCGGCCCGGCCCCGGAGCCCGTACGCCGGCCCGTACGATGACGTCATCGCCGTACCGTCTCATGACGAGATGTCAGTCGACAGCCCCCAGGCGGGAGTTGCGGGCGGCGACCAGTTCCAGGACGGTCCGCCAGTCCTCCAGGACGCCCGCGTCGAAGCCCGCGGTGCGGCTCTCCTCGTCCGCCTGGCGCAGGCGCAGCACGTCGTCGCCGGCGGCCGCGCGGTCCCCGCGGACGAGGTGGTAGACGCGTTCCCCGAGCAGGTGGCGGACCGCGTGCGCGGCGCCGTCGACGGGGCCGCGCAGTTCCTCGATGCCATGCACCAGGCCTGCCACCTGGAGTTCCTTGTCGGCGGGGCGGCTGCGGCGCAGCAGTGCCGCGGCGCGCAGCGCGCGTTGGTGCCGGCAGGCGTACAGCAGATCCATCAGCTCCTCGACGCCGCGCAGCTCCATGCGTCAGTCCCTCCGCGAGACAGCCGTTGTCCTGCGCCATCGGATCATGCCGAGTTTTCGACCCGGCCAACGCAACCTGAACCGCACAGCCCGTCGCGGCTTCGGCCCGCCGCGGCCGCGGATCGGCGCGTCCGGTTCAGGCGAGCGCATGTTCGAATTAAGGAGGCGGGCGGTCGGGCCGTAAACCGGGCATGATGTTACGAACGGGTGCATTTCGGGATCACTGAATCGCGGAGCGACTCGAGATAGTTACACCTTGTTTGCACTCCCTATCGAGCGACCCCCCGCTCATTTGGTTAATCTAGAGGGGACGGACAGCACCAAGGGGTCCCACCCACACCCACGGTCCGTCCCGGGGACAATCCGGTCGACAACGGGCTGCTCTCTTGTGAGTTACCGGCGCCACCGCGTCCGAACCGGCCTTTGACCCAGACCCGAGCGGGCGCCGAGCACCGGAACGCAGACTGTCCGGTACCGCCCCGAGGGTGACCGACACAGAAGGAGTGCGCGGTGACACCTGACAAGACGAATCGCGAGCAGCGCCCCAAGGAACGCACGGAGCGCGCGGGCACCAGGCCCGGACAGCTCGGCAGCCTCGACGTGTGGGCCCGGTCCGCCCCGATCCGCCTCGCGGGTTACGAGGAGGATCTCGCCGAGCCCCACATCCTGCCCAGCGTGGACTGACCGGCCGGGCAGTCCCGTCGCGATCGCCGACGCGCATGGGCGTGCGAGACTCACGCCCATGCTGATCAGAGAAGCCACCGCGGACGACTGGCCGCGGATCTGGCCCTTCTGGCACCGGATCGTCGCCGCCGCCGAGACCTACGGCTGGGACCCCGACACCTCGGAGCAGGCGGCGCGCGCCCTGTGGATGAGCCCGGCGAAACGGGTCTACGTCGCCGAGGACCCCACCGGAGCCGTCGTCGGCTCCGCCTACCTGACCCCCAACTACGGCGGGCCCGCCGCGCGCGTCGCCAACGCCGGCTTCATGGTCGACCCGGACCGGGGCGGCCAGGGCATCGGACGCGCCCTCGCCGAGCACGTCCTCGCCGAGGCCCGGGCGCACGGCTACCGGGCGATGGTCTTCAACGCCGTCGTCGAGACCAATCCCGCCGTGGCCCTGTGGATCTCCCTCGGCTTCACGATCCTCGGCACGGTCCCGCAGGCCTTCGACCACCCGAAGCACGGACCGGTCGGCCTGCACGTCATGTACCGCGCCCTGTGACCCGGCCGGCCGGCGCTCCGGCGTCGCGGCCGAGCAGCGTCTCGTCCTAGTGCCGCGGCAGGCAACGTTTGCCCGTCAAGGAGCGGCGTCCGGTGCGTGCTCTCGGCGTGCCGGCCGGAAGTCCTCGTACTGGATGTACTTGGGCTTCCGTCCGGTGCGGCGAGAGTGCGTGCCGGGCGTCGTGACGGGGCGAACGTTGCCTGTTGCGGCACTAGCCGAGCAGCGCCTCGGACACGCGCCACAGCCGGCCCGCGTTGTCCCGGTCCAGGGCGTACGGCGCGACCCCGCCGACGGCACCGGCCCGCCCGGTGACCGGCCCGGCCTCCGCGCAGTCCTCGAAGTAGCGGCCGCTGACGCCCGCCACGGCCGGCGACGCGGCCAGCAGCACCGAGGTCGCCGCGCCCTGCTCCACCGTCTTCTGCGGCGGCAGGGCGAGTTCGCCCGACGCGATGAACTCCTCGACCTGCTTCATGTCCATGTGCCGGGCCAGGTTGGTGTCGGCGATGTTGCCCGGCATCAGGGCGTTGGCCGTGATGCCGTCGTCGGCCCAGCGTTCGGCCGCGGCGACGGCGAACAGGATGTTGGCGGTCTTCGACTGGCCGTAGGAGGTCCACGGGTCGTAGGGGCGGAACCGGTAGTCCAGGTCGTCGAAGACGACGGGGGAGAAGAGGTGGCCGGTGGAGCTGACCGAGACGATCCGGGCGCCGTCCGCCGCCAGGGCCCGGTGCAGGCCGGTGGTGAGGGCGAAGTGGCCCAGGTGGTTCACGCCGAACTGCTGCTCGTGGCCGTCGGGGGTCCGGGTGACCTCGGCCGGGGCCATCACTCCGGCGTTGTTGACCAGGATGTGCAGCGGGCCCTGCCAGTCGGCCGCGAAGGCCGCGACGCTCGACCGGTCGGCGAGGTCGAGCCGCCGCACGGTCAACTCGCCCGACCCGGACGGGAGTCCGGCCGCGAGACGGGCCGCCACGCGGTCGCCCGCCGTGGTGTCCCGCACGGCCAGGGTGACGTCGGCGCCGGCCGAGGCGAGCGCGCGGGCCGTCTCCACGCCGATGCCGGAACTGGCTCCGGTCACCACGGCCCGGCGGCCGTGCAGGTCGACGCCGTCGACGACCTCGGCGGCGGTGGTGGTGACCCCGAAGGTGCGGGGGGTCTGGGATACGGACATGAGGGGTGTCTCCTGTGGATGTGTGCGTGGGGGCGACGCGGCCGGGGTGTGCCGCGGCCCGGTCACCGGAAGGCCGGCGGGATGTCGTGGTCGATCGGCACCTTCGGGTCGATGCGGTGCAGGTGGTTGAGGTCGACGTGGTCGGTGCCGAGGTGGCGCAGCGATCGGTCCAGGGCGTGCCGCACGTACTCCGGCGTGCCGTTCAGGCCGACCGCCCGGCCGTCGTCGGTGATCTCGAAGCCCGTCTTGGTCGCGACCAGGGCGGACTCCCGGCGCCCGGTCGGCGCCGTACCGAGCAGCTGCTCGTTGACGAAGCGGCCGTAGCTCTCGGCGGTGTCCAGCAGGGTGACGCCCAGCTCCAGCGCCCGGTCGGCGGTGGCCGGCTACTCGGTCTCGTCGGTGGCGCCGTAGAAGGCGCTCATGCCCATGAGGCCGAGGCCCTGGACGCCGACCGTCAGGCCCTGGCCGCCCAGAGCGTGCTGTTCCATGAGGTTCCTCGATTCCATAACTAACTGGATAGATAACCTGACCGTAAGCCCGCCTGGACCCCATGTCAATAACTGGATAGTTACTTGGTAGGGTGATGGTCATGTCACGGGATTCCAGCGCCACCAAGGCCCGGCTGCTCGACGCCGCCTTCAGCGAGTTCGCCGCGTACGGCATCGCCGGTGCCCGGGTGGACCGGATCGCCGAGGCCGCGGGGGCCAACAAGCGCCTGATCTACGTCTACTTCGGCAACAAGGAACAGCTCTTCGACGAGGTGCTGACCCGGGCGATGACGGCGGGCGCCGAGTCCGTGCCGTTCGACGTCGAGGACCTGCCCGGCTACGCCGGCGCGATCTTCGACCACCTGGTCGCCCGGCCGGACCTGATGCGCCTGCGACTGTGGAAGCTGCTGGAGCGCCCCTCCGCCACCGGACTCGAACAGGACGCCTTCCGGAACAAGGCGGCCCTGGTCGCCGAGGCGCAGCAGCGCGGCGACCTCGACCCGGTCATGGCCCCCGACGACCTCCTGACCCTGGTGCTCGCCGCGGCCCAGGCCTGGTTCTGGGCCGCCGAGGGCGTCGACCCCAAGGAGATCGGCGAGTCCTGGAACGAGGAGCGGCTCACCCAGCACCGCGCGGCGGTCGTGGAGGCCGCCCGCCGGATGACCGAGCCGAAGCGGGCGTAGCGCTCCTCAAGCCGGGCGGGACTCCTGGGAGGCCGGGCTGCACACCACGGCTGCGTGGCTGGTCGCGCACAGTTCCTCCCCCAGCGCGGCGGCGCTGCCGTAGCGCGATCAGTCCAGCGGCGCCGTCCGCTGCCAAGGACGCAACGTCTCCAGCTGCCGGGCCACCTCCAGCAGGACCGCCTCCGCCCCCGGCCGGCCCACCAGCTGTACGGCGCAGGGCGCGCCCGAGGGCAGCGTGCCGAACGGGACCGACATCGCCGGCCAGCCGGTGAGGTTCCAGGCCGGGGTCAGGGGGGAGTAGTTGGTTCCGGCCAGGGCGTTGCGCAGCCAGCCGCGCTCGTGCCAGGGGGCGGCCTCGGGGGCGTGGCGGGCCAGGGCCGGGGTGAGCAGCACGTCGTGCTCGGCGAAGAACGGGGTGAGCCGGGCACGCAGCCGCTCGCGGGCGCCGCCCGCCCGCACCCCGCGCAGGAAGCGGCGCCCGATGGCCGCGTGCACCCGGGTCCGCCGCGCCAGCAGGGCGGGGTCCAGGCCGGCCGCGTCCACGGCCGTCCCGGCGGTCCAGTGCCGGATCGCGGTGACGCCGATCGACGCCGGGTACGGCGGCTCGGCGCGCCGTACCTCGTGTCCGGTGCCGGCGAGCAGCCCGGCCGCCTCCGTCACCGCGTTCGTATACGGTCTGCTGACGGTCACGCCGACCAGCGGGCTGCGCAGCGAGACGGCGATCCTCAGCGGGGCGCTTTCGCCGGCGTCCTCGAACTCCCTCTCCGCCAGTACCGAGAGCATCAGCCGGGCGTCCGCCACGGTGGTCGCCAGCGGCCCGTTCTCCGACATGCCGAACCAGTCACCGTTGCCGATCCCGGCCGGCACCACGCCGAACCCCGGTTTGACGGTGACCAGACCGCAGTTGGCGGCCGGGATCCGCAGCGAGCCCATGCCGTCGTTGCCGAGGGCGATCGGTGCCAGCCCGGCGGCGACGGCGGCCGCGCTGCCGCCCGAGGAGCCACCCGCGCTGAGCCGGGTGTCCCACGGGTTGCGGGTGATGCCGTGGGCCCCCTCGGTGGTACCGAAGACGCACAGCTCGGGCACGTTGGTCAGCCCGATGACCACGGCGCCCGCCGCCCGCAGTCGCGCCACGGTGACATGGTCCGTGTCGGCGGGCGTGTCCGGCATCGCGGCCGAACCGTCCAGGTGTGCCTCGCCGCGCACCGCCAGGTTGTCCTTGACCGCCAACGGCACTCCGGCGAGGGGGAGTTCGGGAAGGTCGGCACGGGCCGCGACCTCGTCGGCCTCGGCCAGTGCCGCGTCCGTCCGGACCTTGCGGAACGCGCCGATCCGCCCGTCCAGCCGGGCGATCCGCTCCAGGTGCCCGGCGACCACCTCCCGGGGAGTGGCCCGCCTCTCGCGTACGGCGGCGGCGATCTCGGCGGCGGTCCGTCCGGCCCAGTCGGTCACGGGCGCTCCTCGGGGTGCGGGAAGGCGGCTTACTCGTCGGTACGAAAGGGCACTCTGCCCGGTCGGGGGTCTCCGCGTCGAGAGTCCCGGCTCCCGGCCCCAGGCACCGGATCTGCCGCGGGGCAGCCGTCGGTGACCGCATTCTCCTCGCGGGTCATCCGACCACTGCGTCAACTCTTGTTCGTGCAGGCCCCATTGACAGGCCTTTGCGCCCGCTCAATCATCAGACATCCGATGAATGGAGCCGCGCAATGAGCATGTCTCCTTGTCCAAGACGTCAGGTCCTGGGGGTCGCGGCGGGTGCCGCCGCGGCGGTCGCCCTCCCTCTCGCCGTACCGGCCGAGGCGCACGCCGCCGGGGCGGCCGACGACCCGGCCGAAGCGGAGGCCGGGTCGTCCTGGGTTCCCGTCCCGGAGCCTGTTCCCGTACCGCTCGACTCGCTCTATGACAACGATGGCATCGACACCGCCGCCGCCCGGGGCGGTGACTTCGACGGCTCCGGCTACACGTTCCCGGGCGAGGAGCTCCCGGCCGGCCGGGTCGAGGTCGACGGCATCCCCTTCGAGTTCCCGGCCGCCACCGCGGGCGCCAGGAACAACGTCGTCGCGCTCGGCCAGCGCCTGGACCTCCCCAAGGGCCGCTACCTCTCGGCGCTCTTCCTCACCGCCGGCAGCTACGGCAACGCCTCCGGCACGGCAACCGTCCACTACGCCGACGGCACGACCAGCACCGCCGGCCTGAGCGGCGGCGACTGGTACTCGGCGGGCGGGCCCCTGTCGGCGCCGTACCGCTACCAGCCGGACGGCGGCAAGGACGCGCACAGCGTCGGGATCGGCACCTCCGAGGTGTGGATCGACCCGCAGCGCGAGGCCGTCGCCCTCACCCTGCCGGTCACCAACCCGGCGGAGGCCGGCAAGACCGCCCTGCACGTCTTCGCGCTCTCCCTGCAACCCGTCGCCCAGGGGCGGGCGCTGGCCCTGCGGGACACCCGGTCGACCAGCTCCCTGCTCGACACCAGCGGCGCCCAGAGCGTCGAGGCCACCGTCGTCAACGCGGGCACCGTCGCGATCCTGGCGGGCGACGCGGTGTCCGTGCGCGTCGACGTCCCCGGCGCCCGCACCGTCGAACCCGCCCGCATCCGCCGCCTCGACCCCGGCGAACAGGCACGCGTCCGCGTCGGCATCCGCAACCGCGCGGGCACCGCACCCGGCACTGAGCAGGACGGCACGGTCACCGTCCACGGCCGCGGTACCCAGGTCGCGGCGAACCGGCGCACCCTGACGCTCGGTACCGCCGACTACCAGCCCACCGAGACCTCGCTGGCCGGCCACCGGGCGCCCTACTGGTTCAACGACGCCAAGTTCGGCATCTTCATCCACTGGGGCGTCTACTCGGTGCCCGCGTGGGCGCCGGTCGGGGTGCAGTACGCCGAGTGGTACTGGGACCAGATGCAGGACCCGGACAACCCGACGTACGCCTACCACCGGGACACCTACGGCGCGGACTTCGCCTACGACGACTTCATCCCGCGCTTCACGGCCGAGAAGTTCGACCCGCGTGCCTGGGTGGAGCTGTTCCGCGACGCCGGTGCCCAGTACCACGTGCTGACCTCCAAGCACCACGAGGGCTTCGCCCTGTGGGACACCAAGGTCTCCGACCGCAACGCGGTCAAGCTCGGCCCGAAACGGGACCTGGTCAAGGAGTTGTTCGACGCGTCCCGGCGGTACACGCCCGAACTCCACCGCGGCCTCTACTTCTCCATGCCCGAGTGGTTCAACCCCGACAGCCCCTGGATGGGCCACGCCCCGCGCAACCCGTACACCCTGGATCCGCTGCCGTACACCGGCTACACCTCCGGCAAGGACTTCGTCCGGGACTACCAGGCCCCGCAGATGCTGGAACTGATCCACGGCTACGACCCGGAGATCATCTGGTGCGACATCGGCGGCGCCAACGACAGCGTCGACGTCCTCGCCGAGTACTTCAACCATGCCAAGAACCGCGCCCGTCCGGTCGACGTGACCGTCAACGACCGCTCGGGGATCGGCTTCCACGACTTCACCACGCCCGAGTACACGACCTACGCGGACACGGTCGTGGCCAAGTGGGAGGCCAGCCGCGGCCTCGACCCCCGCAGCTACGGCTACAACCGGCAGACCCCGGACGACGCCTACATGACCACCGAGGAGGTCGTGCACAGCCTGGTCGACATCGTCTCCAAGAACGGCAACTTCCTCCTGGACATCGGCCCCCGCGCCGACGGCACCATCCCGGAGGTCATGCAGACCCGGCTGCGCGAGACGGGCGCCTGGCTCGCCGTCAACGGTGAGGCGATCCACGGCACCACGTACTGGTCGCGCATGCCCCAGCTCGGCGACGACCTGCGGTTCACCGTCCGCCCGGACGAGGCCTTCTACATCCACTCCCTGGCCCGGCCGGGCACCAGGCTCATCGTCGAGGCACCGGTGCCGGTCCGCCCCGGCGACAAGGTGACCATGCTCGGCCACGGCCGCCCCCTGACCTGGACGCTCTCCAACGGCGCCGTGGTGATCGACGTGCCCGAGGCGGCCCGGCGCGCGGGACGGCACGCATGGGTGTTCAAGATCGACTGGCGCAGGTGAACGCGGCGGGAGGCCGCAGCGGCTCGCTCTAGAAGCGGGCGGGTGCCGTGCTGCCCCGGATCGTCAGATGCGGCACCGGCACCCGTACCGCCCGGGCCGTACCCCCGTCCAGCAGTGCCGTCAGCTCCCGGGCCGCCGTGCGGCCGAACTCCGTGCTGTCGCGGGAGAGGGCGGAGAGCCAGGGTTTGACCATGCGGCACAGGGCCGAGTCCTCCCAGGAGACGACGGAGACGTCGGCGGGGACGGAGCAGCCGAGTTCGGCCGCCGCCGCGACGCCGGCCACCGCCATCACGTCGTTGTCGTAGATCAGGGCCGTCGGGGGCGGGGTCGCGCGCAGGACCCGGCGGGTGACGGCCGCGCCCTCGGCGTCGGAGTAGTCGGTGGTGACCGAGTGGACCTCGGACAGGCCCCGCCGGTCGGCCTCGGCGCGCAGGGTGCGGATCCGGCGCTGGGTGTGCGCGAGGCCGGGCAGGCCCGCGATGTGCACGATGCGCCGGTGGCCCAGCCGGGTCAACTCGTCGACCACCGAGGCCATCGCGGCCGAGTCGTCGGCCCAGACCGTCGACAGTTCGGCGTGACGTTCGTCGGGCGCGCCGCCGATCACCACGGCGGGCAGGCCGAGTTCGTCGAGCAGGTCGGGGCGGGGATCGTCGGCGCGGGGGTCGACGACCAGGACGCCGTCGACGCGGTGCTCGGCCCACCAGCGGCGGTAGACCGCGCACTCGTCGGCCACGTCCTCCGCCATCTGGAAGAGCAGCCCGAGATGGCGTTCGGCGAGCACCTCCTGGATGCCCGAGACCAGCTGCAGGAAGAAGGAGTCCACGCCCAGCGAGTGCGCGGGGCGGGCGAGCACGAAGCCGACGGTGGCCGCGCCCTCGCCGGACAGGGCGCGGGCGGCCGTGCTGGGGCGCCAGCCGAGCTGCTCGGCGACCCGCTGGACCCGGGCCCTGGTCGTCTCGGAGACCCCGGGGCGGCCGTTGAGCGCGAAGGAGACCGCGCTCTCGGAGACTCCGGCGCGGCGCGCGACGTCCTTCATCGTCGGCCGGCGCGCGGGGCTGCGTTTCTCCGCCAACTCACTTCCTCATTCGGCTCGGGACCGTGATCTGCTAATGCGCTTGAGTCGCCACACCCTAAAGCGCATTAGCGATCCGTGGCAATACGTCCGTAACACCTTTCTGAGCAGGGGTTTTGAGTCACTAATGACTTTAGCTGCGCCGAATCCATTGACGTGGCGCCAAAACGGCGTGCAAGGTCTGGCGCGGCACCTAAGGACCCCCCGCCGCAAAGGAGCAACGGACCATGCGCATCTCCCGCAGAGCCTTCGCCCTCGCCGCTGCCGCCGTCCTCGCCCTGCCGCTGAGCGCCTGCGGTTCCGGCGGGGACGGCGGCGGCTCCACCGACGCCTCGGGCAAGGTCGAGGGCGACATCACCTTCCAGACCTGGAACCTGCGCGCGAACTTCAAGTCGTACTTCGACGGCCTGGTCGCGGACTTCGAGAAGAAGTACCCGGGCACCCACGTGAAGTGGATCGACCAGCCGGCCGAGGGCTACGCCGACAAGATCAGCGCGGACGCGGCCGGCGGCACCCTCCCCGACGTGGTCAACGTCTCCCCGGACCTGGTCGCCCCGCTCGCCAAGGCGGGCCTCGCCCTCGACCTCGACAAGGCGGCGGCCAAGTACAGGTCCGAGTACCTGGCGGGCGCCTGGGCCAGCCACCAGATACCGGGGACCAGCGGGACGTACGCCTTCCCCTGGTACCTGAACACCGGCCCCCTCTTCTACAACAAGACGCTGTTCAGGCAGGCCGGACTCGACCCCGACCAGCCGCCGAAGACGTACGACGAACTCTTCGCCGACGCGCTGAAGATGGCGCAGCAGAGCGGCGGCAAGGTCGCCACCCTCGCCAACGTGCCGACGATCGAGGACTTCGGGCGGTACGGCTCACAGCTGATGAACAAGGCCGGGACCGGGTTCGCCTTCAACGACGCGAAGGGCGTCGAACTGCTCACCAAGTACAAGGAGCTGTACGACGCCAAGGCGCTCGACCCGCAGGCGCTGACCGCGACCCCCGAGTCCACCGGCAAGAAGTTCCTCACCGGGGCCGTCGCCATGAACCCCGGCAGCGCCCTCGACCTCGACAACTTCAAGAAGCAGGCGCCGAACCTGTACAAGAACATCGGCATCACCGACCAGATCACCAGCACCGGGCACGTCAACATGTACGTGATGGGCGTGATGGTCAACTCCCGGACCAAGCACACGGCGGCCTCCGTGGCCTTCGCGCACTTCGTGACCGACGCGCAGAACCAGATGTCCTTCGCCGAGAAGGTCGCCATCTTCCCCAGCACCGCAGGCTCCCTCGACGACCCGTACTTCACCAAGGAGGACGGCACCGACGAGACCCGGGTGCGCATCGCCGCCGCCAAGTCGCTGAAGAGCGCGGTCAACTACACGCCGGTGCTGTTCAGCGACCAGATGAAGACCGCGCTGCGCAACGAGGTCGCCAGGACGCTGCAGGGCAAGGAGAGCCCCAAGGCGGCTCTCGACAACGCTGTCAAGGCCTGCGACCGCCTGCTCCAGCAGGAGGGCTGAGACCCCGATGGCCGACGTGTCCCGCGTGCGGCGCCAACTTCCCACCAGCCCTTGGCTGTTCGCCGCCCCCGGGCTGCTGGTCGTCGGCGCCTTCGTGCTCTACCCGTTCGTCTCGACGGTGGTCAACTCCTTCACGGACCGCCGCACGCTGATCCCGGGCCGTTTCGTCGGCCTGGCCAACTTCCGTGAGCTGATCCACGACGACATGTTCTGGACCGGCCTGCGCAACAGCACCCTGTACATCGTCGGGGTGGTGCCCGCCCTCGTCGTCCTGCCGCTGCTGCTCGCCCTGCTGGTGCAGAAGAACATCCCCGGCATCACCTTCTTCCGGTCCGCCTTCTACACCCCGGTGGTCGCCTCGGTGGTCGTGGTCGGGCTCATCTGGGTGTGGCTCCTCGACGAACGCGGCCTGGTCAACTCGCTGCTCGAGAGCGTCGGGATCGGCCGGGTCGGCTTCCTCAGCGACCAGTGGCTGCTCCTGCTGAGCGCCATGGCCGTCACGGTCTGGAAGGGCCTCGGCTACTACATGATCATCTACCTGGCGGCGCTCGCCAACGTGCCGCGCGAGCTGCACGAGGCCGCGTCCGTGGACGGCGCCGGAGCGGTCCGCCGCTTCCTCACCGTCACCGTGCCCGCCGTACGCTCCACCGTGGTGCTGGTCGCGGCGCTCTCCTCGGTCGCCGCCTTCAAGACGTTCTCCGAGGTCTACCTGCTGGCGGGCCCGGACGGCGGCCCGGCCGGCGAGGACACCACCCTCGTGATGCTCGTCCAGCGGACCGGCACCGGACTGACCGGCCGGGTCGGCTACGCCTCGGCGCTCTCCGTCGTCGTCTTCGTGGTGACGGTGGTGCTGATGCTCCTCGTGCTGCGCGCCGACCGGAGGGAGCGGACATGACCGTCACCGAGGAACGCGTGCGGACCGTGCCCGCGGCGAAGGAGGCGCGCGTCACCGACGAACACGGCCGCCGCATCCGGGTAGGCGAACTCGTCCTGCGCTACGCCCTGCTGCTGTTCGTCCTGGCCGTCACCGTCGGCCCGTTCCTGTGGCAGCTGTCCACCTCGCTCAAGGGCCCGACCGAGGACATCTTCAGCTCGCCGCCCGGCTTCGTGCCGGAACACCCCACGCTGCACAACTACCGGCGGGTCGCCGACACCATCCCCGTCTGGGACTACGCCCTCAACTCCCTGAAGGTCGCGAGCGCGAGCGTGGTCACCAACTGCGTGGGCTCGGCACTCGCCGGGTACGCCCTGGCCCGGCTGCGCTACCGGGGCCGCCGGATCGCCACCCTGGTGTTCGTCCTCGCGATGCTCGTGCCGGTGGAGGGCATCATCATCGCCCAGTTCACCACCATGCGTGAACTCGGCCTCAACAACACCCTGATCGGTGTCGTGCTGCCCGGCTCGATCGGCGCCATGAACGTGCTGCTGATGCGCAACGCCTTCCTCAACCTGCCCTACGAGATCGAGGAGGCGGCCTACGTGGACGGCGCCAACGTCTGGCAGCGGTTCCTGCGGATCGCCCTGCCGTCGGTCAGGGGCACCGTCGCCGTCGTCGCGATCTTCGCCTTCATGGGCGCCTGGGACGACTTCCTGTGGCCCCTCATCGTGCTCAGCGACCCTTCCCGGTTCACGCTCACGATCGGCCTCAACTACCTGCACGGCACCTTCGCCAACGACGAACGCCTCGTCGCCGCCGGCACCGTCATCGCCGTCGCCCCGCTCATCGCCCTGTTCGCCTGCCTCCAGCGGTACTTCTTCCGGGGCGTGGGCGAGGGAGCCGTCAAGGGCTGACCCCCGTCAATCGCCAGCAAGGGATACGCATGCCTCCTGCCGTGCGCTTCGGCGTCAACTACACCCCCAGCGAAGGTTGGTTCCACCACTGGCTCGACTTCGACCTGGACTCGGTGCGCGCCGACCTCGACTCGATCGCCGCGCTGGGGCTGGACCACATCCGGGTCTTCCCCCTGTGGCCCTACTTCCAGCCCGACCGCACCCTGATCCGCCCCCGTGCGGTGGAACAGCTCGTCGCCCTCGCCGACGCCGCGGCGGAGCGCGGCCTGGACGTCAACGTCGACGGCCTGCAGGGGCACCTGAGCAGCTTCGACTTCCTGCCCGCCTGGACCCGCACCTGGCACCGGCGCAACCTCTTCACCGACCCGCAGGTCGTCGAGGGCGAGGCAGCCTACCTGCGCACCCTCGCCGCGGCCCTCGCGGACCGGCCCAACTTCATCGGGATGACCGTCGGCAACGAGGTCAACCAGTTCGCCGCCGCACCGCACCCCGATCCCGACCGGATCGGCGCGGCCGACGCGGAGAGGTGGCTCGTCCGGCTGCTGGCCGCCTGCGCCGAGGGCGCCCCCGGCGGGCTGCACGTGCACGCCTCGTACGACGCCGCCTGGTACCAGGACGACCAGCCCTTCACCCCCGCCCACTCGGCCCGCCTCGGCGCGGTCACCGCCGTGCACTCCTGGGTGTTCGACGGCACCGCCCAGCGGTACGGCCGCGCCGCCCGGCAGACCGAGGAACACGGCGCCTATCTCGTCGAGTTGAGCAAGGCCTGGGCCGAGGACGCGCACCGGCCCGTCTGGCTCCAGGAGGTGGGCGCGCCCGCGCCGCTGATCCCCGCCGAACACGCCGCCGCCTTCGCCGAGGCGACGATCAGCGCCGTCCTGGACTGCCCCGACCTGTGGGGCGTCACCTGGTGGTGCTCCCACGACGTCAGCCGGGGCCTCGCCGACTTCCCCGAACTCGAGTACGGGCTCGGCCTGCTGACCAACGACCGCAAGCCCAAGGACATCGCCCACGTGCTCGCGGCGGCCGAGCCCGCGGCGGCACGGCGGCGCTCCACGGCGCTCGTCGTGCCCGCCGACCCGGCCCTGCGCTCCCGCAACGCCCCCGGCGGCCCCGTCTTCGACGCCTGGTTCCGGCTCGCCGCCGACGGCGCCCGCCCCACCACCGTCCTCGACACCCGCGCGGCTGACTTGGACCATCTCACCGCGCGCGGCATCACCGAGGTCGTCACACCCGACCAGGTACTCCCCACCCCACAAGGAGGCACCCGCCCGTGAACCCCAGCAGACGCACCGTCCTCATCGCCGCCACCGCGGCCGCCTTCTTACCCACCCCCGCCACGGCCGCCACCCGGAAGGCCACCCCGGCCACCGCCACGGCCACCCCGCCCTACGCCGCCTACTTCTACCCGGACTCCTTCCCCTCCGGCAGCCCCGGCACCGGCATCACCTGGCGCAGCCTGAAGACCTGGACGGCGGCCGGCGACCCCGACCTCGCCTTCAACGCGGCCTCCGTGCCGCTCGCCACCCGCTTCACCCCGACCCCCGCCAACACCACCGCCCGCTCCGGCCAGGCCCGCATCCAGTCACTGGTGTCCTTCGGACCGACCTCCGGCAACCCCTCCCAGGGCTCGGCCACCGCCGACTACTACGCCCTCACCCACTGGGCCTACCTCGACGAACTGGTCTTCTGGGGCGGTTCGGCGGGAGAGGGGCTGATCCTCGCCCCGAACGCGCCGATCGTCGACGCGGCCCACCGGCACGGCGTGCCCGTCCTCGGCAACATCTTCCTGCCGCCCACCGCCTACGGCGGCCAGCTCCAGTGGACCCGCGACCTGGTCCAGACCGACGCCGCCGGGCACTACCCCCTGGCGGCTCAGCTCGTCGCCCTGGCCGCCGCCTACGGCTTCGACGGCTGGTTCGTGAACGCCGAGACCGGCGGCGGGAACACCGCCCTCGGCACCGCCATGCTCGGCTTCGTCACCGAACTCAAGTCCCTGGCCGCGGCCCAGGGCCAGCGAGTCACCTGGTACGACGCGATGACCGTGGGCGGCACGGTCAGCTGGCAGGGCGCGCTGAACGGCCAGAACCAGGCCTTCTTCCAGGCCGCCGACGACATGTTCGTCGACTTCCGGTGGAGCGCCTCGACCCTCGCCTCCTCGGGCACGAAGGCGGTCCGGCTCGGTCGCAGCCGCTACGAGCTGTGGGCCGGGGTCGACGTCGAGTCCAACGGCTCGAACACCTCCGTGAACTGGGACGCGATGGTCCCGAGCGGTGCGGCGCACATCACGTCCGTCGGCTTCTACCGGCCCGAGTGGACCCGCAACCACCTGCCCGCGAGCCGCACCCCCGGCGACTTCCACGCCGCCGACGACCGGTTCTGGACCGGGCGCTCACTGGACCCGTCCCGGCCGGACGGCACCGACCCCTGGCGGGCGCCGGCCGTGTCGGTGGCGGACCGTTCGACGGTGACGGCGGTGCCGTTCGCGAGCGTCTTCAACACCGGGCACGGGCTGCGCTGGTACGAGGACGGCGAGGTCGCCTCGGACACGCCCTGGAACCACCTCGGCCTCCAGGACCGGCTTCCGTCCCGGCGCTGGGCGGTCCGGACGTCCGGCACCCGGCCGGCCGTGACCTTCGACTTCGCGGCCGCCTGGCGGGGCGGCAGCAGCGTGCTGGTGGACGGCGCCCTGGACCGGCCCGTCGTCCTCGACCTCTACGCGACCCGGCTGCCGATCACGGCACAGACGGTTGTCGAGCTGACGTACCGGACCGACGCTGGGAGCGTGGACGTCGAACTGGCCGTCGCCACCGCCGAGCCGGGCAGCGCCGGCACGGCACCGCCGTACACCTATGTGCCGGTGGACTCCGGCGACGGCTGGTCGACCGCGACCGTCCCGCTCACCGGACTCTCCGGCACCGTCCACGCCCTCGGCGTCCGCCTCACGGCGACCGAAGGTCCGGTCCGGTGGCGGCTCGGCGCAATCGCCGTACGGCAGGGAGCGGACACCCCGGCAGCTCCCGCCGACCCGCGGATCACCGCGGCCGACGGCGGAACCCTGCGCCTCGCCTGGGACGCGGCACCCGGCGCCGTACGGCAGTACACCCTGCACCGCCTTCTCCCCGACGGCACCCGGCGCTTCCTCGGCGCCACCGGCCAGCGCGCCTGTTTCCTGACCGGCCTGCAGCCGGAGCAGGGAGAGACGACGGGACGGTTCGAAGTGCGTGCCGTAGGGGAGCTGTACACCTCGTCGGATCCCGTCACCGTCTCGCACACCTGGTAACCGGTAACCAACAAACGGAGCACCCCGCATGCATGACGACCGCAGCCTGGTCGAAGCCCGCCTGAGGCGGGTCCTCGACGAGCGCATCCGCCCCGCCGTGTATCCCGAGTCCGTGCCGCTCGACGTCGCGGTGTGGCACGCGCCCGGCGAGCCCGTACCGGTCGACGAGGGGCTCGCGGCCGAGCCCGAGCCGATCGCGGTGGGCACCCGGTGGGGTGCTCCGTGGGGCACCAGCTGGTTCCGGGTGACCGGAACCGTCCCCGAGGAGTGGGCCGGCCGGACCGTGGAGGCCCTCCTCGACCTCGGCTTCGACGAGAACATGCCCGGCTTCCAGTGCGAGGGCCTGGTCTACCGCCCCGACGGCACCCCGGTGAAGGGCCTCAACCCGCGCAACCAGTGGGTCCGCGTCGGCGCCCCCGCCGAGGGCGGCGAACAGGTCAGGCTGCACATCGAGGCCGCCTCCAATCCCGTCATCCTCGACTACCACCCGTTCCGGCCCACCTGGCTCGGCGACAAGGACACCGCCGGACACGAACCGCAGTACACGCTCACCCGGATGGACCTCGCCGTCTTCGACGAGACCGTGTGGCAGCTCGTCATCGACCTGGAGGTGCTCGGCGAGCTGATGGCCGAGCTGCCGGCCGACGGGCAGCGCCGCCACGAGATCCTGCGCGCGGTCGAGCGGGCGCTGGACGCGGTCGACCTGCAGGACGTGAACGGCACGGCGGCCGAGGCCCGTGCCCGTCTCGCCGAGGTCCTCGCCGCCCCCGCCGTACCCTCCGCGCACCGGATCAGCGCGGTCGGGCACGCCCATATCGACTCGGCGTGGCTGTGGCCGCTGCGCGAGACCGTCCGCAAGGTCGCCCGCACCACCGCCAACATGACCGCCCTCGCCGAGGACGAACCCGACTTCGTGTTCGCCATGTCCCAGGCCCAGCAGTGGGCCTGGGTGAAGGAGCACCGGCCCGAGGTGTGGGCGCGGGTGAAGAAGGCGGTCGCGGAGGGGCGGTTCGTGCCGGCCGGCGGGATGTGGGTGGAGTCGGACACCAACATGCCGGGTTCGGAGGCGATGGCCCGTCAGTTCGTGCACGGCAAACGGTTCTTCCTCGAGGAGTTCGGGATCGAGAACGACGAGGCGTGGCTGCCCGACACCTTCGGCTTCGCCGCCGGACTTCCGCAGATCATCAGGGCGGCGGGCTCGACCCGCCTCCTCACCCAGAAGATCTCCTGGTCCCAGACGAACAAGTTCCCGCACCACACCTTCCACTGGGAGGGCATCGACGGCACCCGGATCTTCACCCACTTCCCGCCCGTCGACACCTACAACTGCTCCATGAAGGGCAGTGAACTCGCCCACGCGGCACGCAACTTCAAGGACAAGGGCCGCGCCCGGCACTCCCTCGCACCCACCGGGTGGGGCGACGGAGGCGGCGGCACGACCCGTGAGATGGTCGCCAAGTCGGCCCGGGTACGGAACCTGGAGGGCTCACCGACGGTCGTCTGGGAGACGCCGGAGCAGTTCTTCGCCAAGGCCGAGACCGAGTACCCCGACGCGCCCGTCTGGGTCGGCGAGCTCTACCTCGAACTGCACCGCGCCACCCTCACCAGCCAGGCGAAGACCAAGCAGGGCAACCGGCGCAGCGAGCACCTCCTGCGGGAGGCCGAACTGTGGGCGGCGACGGCGGCCGTACGCACCGGATTCCCCTACCCCTACGCGGACTTGGACCGGATCTGGAAGACGGTCCTGCTGCACCAGTTCCACGACATCCTGCCGGGTTCCTCGATCGCCTGGGTGCACCGGGAGGCGAGGGCGACCTACCAGCGGCTCACGGCCGAACTCACCGCGATCATCGACGCGGCCCAGCGGTCCCTGGCGGGGCAGGGCGACCGGCCGCTGCTGTTCAACGCGGCACCGCACAGCCGGGGCGGAGTCCCCGCCGGCGGTGCGGCGCGGGAGCAGCCGTCCGGCGAGGTGACCGTGTCGGACCGGCCCGGGGGCGGACACGTCCTCGCCAACGGCCTCCTGCGCGTCGAGATCGACGCCCGCGGCCTCGTCGTGTCCGCGTACGACCTCGACGCCGACCGCGAGACCGTCGCGCCCGGCACGGCCGCCAACCTGCTCCAGCTCCACCCGGACTTCCCGAACATGTGGGACGCCTGGGACGTCGACGCCTTCTACCGCAACGCGGTCACGGACCTCACCGAGACCGACGAGCTGACGGCCGGTGCGGAGGGCGTCCGGATCGTACGGTCCTTCGGCTCGTCCCGGGTCACCCAGGTGCTGTCCCTGCCACCGGGGGAGCGTCGGCTGCTGATCGACACGGAGGTCGACTGGCACGAGACGGAGAAGTTCCTGAAACTGGCCTTTCCCCTGGACATGCACGCCGAACGATACGCGTCGGAGACCCAGTTCGGTCACTTCCACCGCCCGACCCACACCAACACCTCGTGGGAGGCGGCGAAGTTCGAGGCCTGCAACCACCGCTTCGTCCACCTGGAGGAGCCGGGCTGGGGCGTGGCGATCGTCAACGACTCGACCTACGGCCACGACGTGACCCGCAGCGTCCGCACGGACGGCGACAAGGGAACGACGATCACGGTCCGCGCCTCACTGCTGCGCGCCCCCCGCTTCCCCGACCCCGAGACCGACCAGGGCATCCACCGCTTCCGGCACGCCCTGGTGCCGGGCGCGGCCATCGCGGACGCGGTCCGCGAGGGCTGGCGGATCAACCTGGCGGAGCGCCGGGTGACGGGAGCGAACGACGTCGCTCCGCTGGTCACGGTCGACAACGAGGCGGTGGTGATCACGGCGGTGAAACTGGCCGACGACGGCAGCGGCGACGTGGTGGTCCGCTTCCACGAGGCGCACGGCGGCAGGGCCCGCGCTACGTTGACCGCGGGCTTCGAGGTCGCGGATGTCACGGCGACCGACCTCTTGGAGCGCCCGCTCCCCGACGCACCGGAGCACGTCGGCAACAGCGTCGGACTGCGCCTGCGCCCCTTCGAGTTGATGACCTTGCGACTCCGCCGAGCCTGAGCGGCCCCGTCAGGGGCGCTGGGGGTACCCCCAGCGCCCCTGACGGGCCGCTGCCGAACCGCGGCGGACTTCGCCGGGACCGCTCAGGTGCCGAGCTGTGCGCGCAGCCACTCCTCGACCTCACCGACATGCGCAGCCGCCGCGGCCCTCGCCGCCTCCGGATCCCGGGCGACGAGGGCGCGGTGGATCGCCGCATGCTCCCGCCGCGTCCGGTCGAACGCCCCCTCCTCCTCGTACCCCCGCCACACCCGAGCCCGGAACGTCCGCGAGGACAGGCCCTCCAGGATCGCGGCCATCGTGTCGTTCCCGGCGGCCCCCGCGATCACCCGGTGGAAGGCGAGGTCGTGCGCGAGGATCTCCTCGGGATCGTCCGTCGCGTTCATCGCCGCGAGGTGCTTCTCCACCTCGGCCAACTGGTCGGCCGTGATCCGCGCGGCGGCCAGCGCCGTCGCCGTCGATTCGAGGACCCGCCGCACCTCCAGCAGCTCCACCAGCCGCGGCCCGCGTGACAGGTCGGCGACCACACCGAACGTCTCCAGCAGGTCACCCGCCTCCAGCTGGGTGACGTAGATCCCGGAGCCGTGCCGGGCATCGAGGACGCCGAGGACCGTCAGCGCGCGGATCGCCTCGCGCATGGAGCTGCGCGACATGCCCAGCTGGGCGGCGAGGTCGCGTTCCGTCGGCAGCCGCTGGCCCGGCTCCAGGCGGCCCTCCGCGATCATCGCCTTGATCCGCTCGATGGCGCGCTGCGTCACCGTGCCCTTCTGTGGCGTCGTCTCGTCCACACCGCTCCTCCCGTCGCCGGTGCGCCGAAGTCTAACCAGCGAGGTGGTCCGACCACTACGGCTCGTTCGACGGCTCATCGACGGAAAATAAGCGTTCGCGGGGTGTTGAATCCGCCGAGTGGTCTGATAAGTATGCGGGCATCTGCTCGAACACGCTCGATGAGGAGCTGCCAAGATGCCCGGCAGAACACTGAGGAAGCGGAACAGGTCCCGGATCATCGGCGCGACGGCCGTCGCCGTCGGAGCCTCGCTCGTGCTCGCCGCCTGCGGCAGCACCAAGGACACCGGCAGCGGCAGCGCCGGAGGCGGTGGCACCGGCAAGGTGGGGGTGATCCTGCCCCTGCTGACCTCGCCGTTCTGGCAGTCGTACAACGACTACGTGCCCAAGATGGCGACGTCCGAGGGCGTGGACGCGCTGAAGACGGTCAACTCCAACAGTGACCCCTCGCAGCAGATCACCGACATCAACAACGAGCTGAACCAGGGCGTGAAGGGGCTGGTCGTCGCCCCGCTGGACAGTGCCGCCATCGAGGCGGGACTCGACCAGGCCGAGCGCAAGGGCGTGCCGGTGGTCGCCGTGGACGTCGCGCCGGACAAGGGCAAGGTCGCCATGGTGGTCCGGGCCGACAACGTCGCCTACGGCGAGAAGGCCTGCGACTACCTCGGCCGGCAGGTCACCAGCGGCAAGGTCGTGCAGATCATGGGCGACCTGGCCTCGGTCAACGGCCGGGACCGCTCCGAGGCGTTCCGCTCCTGCGTGAAGAAGAAGTACCCGAAGCTCAAGGTCCTGGAGATCCCCGCCAAGTGGGAGTCCGACACGGCCGCCTCCCAGCTGGGCACGCTGCTCAACGCCAACCCCGACATCAAGGGCATCTACATGCAGGCCGGCGGCGTCTACCTGGCGCCGACCCTGCAGACCCTGAAGTCCAAGGGCATGCTCAAGACGGCCGGGCAGAGCGGGCACATCGTGATCGTCTCCAACGACGGCATCCCGCAGGAGTTCGACGCCATCCGCAAGGGCGAGATCGACGCGACCGTCTCCCAGCCCGCCGACGCCTACGCCAAGTACGGCATGTACTACATCAAGGCGGCGATGGAGGGGAAGACGTTCAAGCCCGGCCCGACCGACCACGACTCCACGATCGTCAAGCTGCCCAGCGGGATCCTGGAGGACCAGCTCCCGGCGCCCTTGGTCACGAAGGACAACGTGGACGACCCGAAGCTGTGGGGCAACACGGTCAAATGATCACGCCACTCGTTGAGGCCCGGGACATCGTCAAGCGGTACGGCCCCACCGTCGCCCTCGCCGACGGCAGGCTCACCGTCCTGCCGGGCGAGTCCCACGCCCTCGTCGGCCGCAACGGCGCCGGCAAGTCCACCCTGGTCAACGTCCTCACCGGCCTCCAGGCTCCGGACGAGGGCACCGTCCGCTTCGACGGCGAACCCGCGCCCGCGCTCGCCGACCGGGACGCCTGGCGGCGCAAGGTGGCCTGCGTCTACCAGAAGCCGACCGTCGTGCCGGAGCTGACGGTCGCCGAGAACCTCTTCATCAACCGGCAGCCCCTGCACCGGGGTTTCATCAGCTGGCGGCGGCTCCGCAGGGAAGCCGCCGCGCTCCTCGACACCTGGGACGTCCGCGTCGACCCCGAGGCGCGCACCGCCGACCTCAAGGTCGAGGACCGGCAGATGGTCGAGATCGCCCGGGCGCTGAGCTTCGGCGCCCGGTTCATCGTCCTCGACGAGCCGACCGCCCAGCTCGACAACCGGGAGATCGAGCGGCTGTTCAGCCGGATGCGGGCGCTCCAGGACTCGGGCGTGACCTTCCTGTTCATCTCGCACCACCTCCAGGAGGTCTACGAGGTCTGCCAGACCGTCACCGTGCTCCGCGACGCCCGCTGGATCGTCACCGCCCCTGTCGCCGACCTGCCCAGGGCCGCCCTGGTGGAGGCGATGGCCGGGGAGGCCGTGACCCGGCAGGAGCAGACGGCACGGGACGCGGTGGCCGCCGAGGCACCCGTCGTCCTCAGCACCAGCGGGCTCACGTCGGAGTCGTACGACGGCATCGACCTCGCCGTCCGCAGCGGAGAGGTCGTCGGCCTGGCCGGCACCAGCGGCAGCGGCAAGATCGAACTCGCCGAGACCATCGCCGGGCTGCGCACCCCCACCGCCGGGACCGCGCAACTGGAAGGCAGGGGGCTGCCGTTCGGGGACGTGCGGGCCGCGCTCCGGGCGGGCGTCGGCTTCGTGCCCCGGGACCGGCACGACCAGGGACTCGTGGCCGGCATGAGCATCGGTGACAACGCCACCCTGACCGTCCTCGACCGGCTCGGCCGGGGCGGGTTCGTCGGCACCGACCGCAAACGGAGTTTCGCCGCCGGGCTGATCGAGCGCCTCGACATCCACGCCGAGGGCCCCGACCAGCCCGTCTCCGACCTGTCCGGCGGCAACGCGCAGAAGGTCGTCATGGCCCGCGCCCTCGCCTCGCGGCCGCGGCTGCTGGTCCTGGTCAACCCCACCGCGGGCGTCGACGTGAAGTCGAAGGAGTCGCTGCTGGCCCGCGTGGACAGCGCCCGTGAGGACGGCACCGCCGTGCTGGTCGTCTCCGACGAACTCGACGACCTGCGCCGCTGCGACCGCGTCCTCGTCCTCTTCCACGGCCGGACCGTCGCCGAACACCCGGCCGGCTGGCACGACCACGAGCTGATCGCCTCCATAGAAGGAGTGGACTCCATGCCCGAAGGAGTGGACCATGGCTGAGACCAAGGCCCCGCCGCTCACCCCGGTGCGCTCCCCCGACCCGCGCGCGGCCCGCACGGTCATCCTGCGCCGGGCCCGTGAACTCGCCCTCGTCCCGGCCCTGTTGCTGCTCATGGTGCTGGGCGCGGTGGTCAACGACTCGTTCCTCACCGAGCGCAACCTGATCTCCATCCTCGGCGCCTCCGCCGCCCTCGCGATGGTGGTGCTCGCCGAGTCGCTGGTCCTGATCACCGGGAAGTTCGACCTCTCCCTGGAGTCGGTCGTCGGCATCGCGCCCGCCGTCGGCGCCCTCCTGGTGCTGCCGTCGGCCGAGTCCGGCTGGGGCACGGAGTTCCCAGCCGCCCTCGCCATGGTCGCGATCCTGGTCGTCGGCGCGGCCGTCGGCGCCTTCAACGGCATCCTGGTCGTCAAGTTCAAGCTCAACGCCTTCATCGTGACGCTCGCGATGCTGATCGTGCTGCGCGGTGTGCTGGTCGGCGCCACCAAGGGCAAGACCCTGTTCGGGATGCCCGACAGCTTCTTCACCCTGGCCACCACCACGTTCCTCAGCGTCCCCATGTCGGTGTGGCTGGCCGCGGTCGCCTTCGCGGTCACCGGCCTCGTGCTGAAGTACCACCGGGTCGGCCGCGCCCTGTACGCCATCGGCGGCAACGCCGACGCGGCCCGCGCCGCCGGTGTCCGCGTCGACCGGGTGATGCTCGGGGTGTTCGTGGTGGCGGGGGTCCTCGCCTCCGTCGGCGGGATCATGCAGACCGGGTACGTGGGCGCGATCAGCGCCAACCAGGGCAACAACATGATCTTCACGGTCTTCGCCGCCGCGGTGATCGGCGGCATCAGCCTCGACGGCGGCAAGGGCACCATGTTCGGCGCCCTGACCGGCGTACTCCTTCTGGGTGTCGTGCAGAACCTGCTCACCCTGGCGCAGGTGCCGTCGTTCTGGATCCAGGCCATCTACGGCGGCATCATCCTCGTCGCCCTCATGATCGCCCGTGTCACCACGGGACGGGCCCAGGACTGACCCGCCCGCGTCCCGAACCCCACCCGAAGGAAAGGCAATCCGTGTCCCCGAGCCCCGCCCGCATCACCGCGGTCCACACCTACGACATCCGCTTCCCCACCTCGCGCGAGCTCGACGGCTCCGACGCGATGAACCCGGACCCCGACTACTCGGCGGCCTACGTCGTGCTGCGCACCGACGCGGGCGACGGGCACGAGGGGCACGGGTTCACGTTCACCATCGGGCGGGGCAACGACGTCCAGGTCGCCGCGATCGACGCGCTGCGGAACCATGTGCTCGGCCGCCCGGTCGACGAGGTCTGCGCCGACCCCGGATCCGTCTACCGGGACCTGATCGGCGACAGCCAGCTGCGCTGGCTCGGCCCCGAGAAGGGCGTGATGCACATGGCGATCGGCGCGGTCGTCAACGCCGTCTGGGACCTCGCCGCCCGCCGCGCCGGCAAGCCGCTGTGGCAGCTGCTCGCCGACGCCGACCCCGAGTGGATCGTCCGGCAGATCGACTTCCGCTACCTCACCGACGCCCTCACCCCCGAGGAGGCCCTGGACATCCTCCAGCGGGGCCGGGAGGGTGCCGAGGGGCGGCGGGCCCGCCTCCTCGACCACGGCTTCCCCGCCTACACCACGTCGGCCGGCTGGCTCGGCTACGACGACGAGAAGCTCACCCGGCTGGCCGCGCAGGCGGTCGCCGACGGGTTCCGGCAGATCAAGCTCAAGGTCGGCGCCGACCTCGACGACGACATCAGACGCTGCCGGGTCGCCCGCCAGGTCGTCGGCCCGGACATCCGCATGGCCATCGACGCCAACCAGCGCTGGAACGTCGACGAGGCGATCCGCTGGACCAAGGCCCTCGCCGAGTTCGACCCGTACTGGATCGAGGAGCCCACCAGCCCCGACGACATCCTCGGCCACGCGGCGATCCGCCGCGCCGTCGCCCCGGTGAAGGTGGCCACCGGCGAGCACGTACAGAACCGGATCGTCTTCAAGCAGCTGCTCCAGGCCGGTGCCGTCGACATCGTCCAGATCGACGCGGCCCGGGTCGCCGGCGTCAACGAGAACCTCGCCGTCCTGCTGCTGGCCGCCAAGTTCGGGGTCCCGGTCTGCCCGCACGCGGGCGGCGTCGGCCTGTGCGAACTCGTCCAGCACCTCTCGATGTACGACTACCTGGCCGTCTCCGGCACCACCGAGGACCGGGTCATCGAGTACGTCGACCACCTGCACGACCACTTCCGCGACCCGGTGGTGATCCGCGAAGGTCATTACGCGGCACCCACCGCACCGGGCTTCTCGGCCGCCCTGCTGCCGGAGTCCGTCGCGGAGTACACCTACCCCGGCGGCACCTTCTGGGCCGCCGACCCCGAGACACAGAAGGGACAGGCGGCATGACCGACTTCGAGGGTCTGAGGGCCCTGGTCACCGGGGGCGCCTCCGGGATCGGGCGGGCCACCGCCGAGCTGCTCGCCGAGCGCGGTGCCCAGGTCGCCGTCCTCGACCTCGACCCGTCCGCCGTGGAGAAGCCGCTGCTCGGCTTCCAGGCCGACGTCACCGACGACGCGTCCGTGCGGACGGCCGTGGCGAGCGCCGCGGAAGCGCTGGGCGGACTCGACGTCCTGGTCAACAACGCGGGCATCGGCGCCCAGGGCACGGTCGAGGACAACGACGACGACGAGTGGCGCCGCGTCTTCGACGTCAACGTCCTCGGCATGGTCCGCGCGGCCCGCGCCGCCCTCCCGCACCTGCGCCGCTCCGAGCACGCGGCGATCGTCAACACCTGCTCCATCGCCGCCACCGCCGGCCTGCCGCAGCGCGCCCTGTACAGCGCCACCAAGGGCGCCGTGTACTCCCTGACGCTGGCCATGGCCGCCGACCACGTCCGCGAGGGGGTCCGCGTGAACTGCGTCAACCCCGGCACGGCCGACACCCCGTGGATCGGCCGCCTCCTGGACAAGGCGCCCGACCCGGCCGCCGAGCGCGTCGCCCTGGAGGCCCGCCAGCCCGCCGGGCGGCTGGTCTCGGCCGCCGAGGTCGCCGGTGCCATCGCCTACCTGGCGAGCCCGCTCTCCGGCGCCACCACCGGCACCTCCCTCGCCGTCGACGGCGGCATGCAGGGCCTCAGGCTGCGGCCGGTGGGCCAGTGAACGCCCTCGGCCGCAGCGGTGTCCGGGTCAGCCCGCTGGGCCTCGGCGCCGCCGTGATCGGCAACCTCTACACCGAACTCCCCGACCGGCAGGCGTACGACACCGTCACCGCCGCCTGGCAGCACGGCATCCGCTACTTCGACACCGCCCCGCACTACGGCCTGGGGCTCTCGGAGCGGCGGCTGGGCGAGGCCCTGCGCCAGTACGACCGGGACGCCTACACCCTCTCCACCAAGGCCGGCCGCCGCCTGGAACCGGGGCCCGGCGACGGCGACGACCTCGCCCACGGCTTCGCCGTGCCCGACACCCTGCGCCGGGTCTGGGACTTCACCGCCGACGGCATCCGCAGCACCCTGGAGGCGAGCCTGGAGCGGCTCGGCCTCGACCGGGTCGACGTCGTGTACCTGCACGACCCCGACGACCACGCCGAACAGGCCTTCCGCGAGGGCTACCCGGCCCTGGAGAAGCTGCGCGCCGAGGGTGTCGTGGGCGCGATCGGCGCCGGCATGAACCAGACGGCGATGCTCACCCGGTTCGTCCGCGACACCGACGTCGACGTGGTGCTGTGTGCCGGCCGCTACACCCTCCTCGACCAGAGCGCCCTCACCGACCTGCTCCCGGCCGCCGCGGAACGCGGCACCTCCGTGGTGATCGGCGGGGCGTTCAACTCCGGTTTGCTGGCCGACCCGAAGCCGGACGCCACCTACAACTACACGCAGGCGTCCACCGAGTTGCTCTCCCGCGCCCTGCGCCTCAAGGCGCTCGCCGAGGAACACGGGACCACGTTGCGTGCCGCCGCCCTCGCCTTCTGCGCGGCCCACCCGGCCGTGGCGAGCGTCCTGGTCGGGGCCCGCTCGGCGGCCGAGATCGCGGACGGGGCGGAGCAGTTCGCCGCGCACGTCCCCGCCGCCTTCTGGCAGGAGCTGCGCGCCTCAGGCCTGCTGCCCGCCGACGCCCCCGTACCCACGGAGGAGGGGTCATGAGGGTCGCCCTGCACACCAAGGTCCGGGCCGACCGCATCCCCGAGTACGAGGCCGCCCACCGCGAGGTCCCCGCCGAACTCACCGACGCCATCCGCGCGGCCGGGGCCACCTCCTGGACCATCTGGCGCAGGGGGACCGACCTCTTCCACGTCCTGGACTGCGCCGACTACGGCCGCCTCCTCGCCGAACTGGAGCGGCTCCCGGTCAACGTGGCCTGGCAGGCCCGGATGGCCGAGCTTCTCGACGTCGTCCACGACTACTCCGAGGCGGGCTCGGAGGCCGGCCTGCCCGTCGTATGGGAGCTGCCGTGACGATCGACGCCCACCACCACGTCTGGGACCTCTCGGTACGGGACCAGGACTGGATCACCGGACCGGGACTCCGGCCGCTCAGAAGGAACTTCACCGTCGAGGACCTCGCACCCGAGGCCGCGGCGGCCGGGGTCACCCGCACGGTCCTCGTCCAGACGATCACCGTCCCCGAGGAGACCCCCGAGTTCCTCGCCCTCGCCGACGCCCACGACCTGGTCGCCGGAGTCGTCGGCTGGACCGACCTGACCCGCCCGGACGTCTCCGACACACTCGCCCGCCTGCGCGAACTCCCCGGCGGCCCCTACCTGAAGGGCATCCGCCACCAGGTCCAGGGCGAACCCGACCCGGAGTGGTTGCTGCGCCCGGACGTCGCCCGGGGCCTGGCCGCGCTCGCGGACGCGGGCCTGGTCTACGACCTCGTCGTCCAGGCCCACCAGCTCCCGGCCGCCGTCAAGGCCGCCGAGTCCCACCCGGACCTCACCTTCGTCCTCGACCACCTGGGCAAGCCGCCCATCGCGTCCGGCGCCCTCGAACCCTGGGCCGGGGCCGTCCGCGCCCTCGCCGCCCGCCCCAACACCGTCTGCAAGCTCTCCGGCATGGTCACGGAGGCCGACCACGCCTCCTGGACCGTCGACGACCTGCGCCCGTACGCCGAGACGGTCCTGGACGCCTTCGGCCCCGACCGCCTGATGTTCGGCTCGGACTGGCCGGTGTGCGTCCTGGCCGGGACCTACGGCGAAGTCCTCGACGCGGCGGTCCAGTTGGTAGCCCCGACCGACCGCACCGCCGTCTTCGAGACCACCGCCGCCCGGGTCTACGGCCTCTGAGCCGTCCCCGTCAGCCGGGTCGGCGGCAGGAACTCCCGTACGTAGGTCCGCTCCCAGCACGCGCCCGTCTCCCGGAGCTCCCGCCAGTCGGTGTAGCGGTAGCGGAAGAGGCGGGCGCGGACGAAGCGCGGGGGCTCGCCGGGCGGGAAGGGGGAGCGGCGCAGCAGCCTGAGCGTGTCCCGGTCGTTCTCCAGGAGGCGCTCGACCAGCCCGCCGAACCACTCCCCGGCGTACGCGGGGGAGAGGGCGGCGAACCACATCAGCCAGTCCAGCCGGAGGTGGTAGGGCGCGAACTGGCGCGGCCAGTGCCGGGGGTCGCCCGGCTTGCCCCTGAACTCGTACTCCCGCCAGTCCGATTCCTCGCGCGGGGTGCCGTCCAGCGTGCCCTCGACCACCACCTCGTAGCGGACCCGGCTGACGCTGCCGAACGCGCCGTAGGTGTTGACCAGGTGCAGCGGGTCGAAGGAGCGGTTCATGACCTGGCGGCGGGAGACCATGTTCACCACCGGTCGGTAGCTCAGGAAGAGGAGCAGCGCGGCCACGGCGAGGACGACCACCTCGTACCAGAGCGGAGCGGGCGGCGCGGTACGGCGGTCCGTGGGGAGACGGAGCGCCGACACGGCCAGCACGATGGTGATCCAGTTCAGCCAGGCGAAGTTGCCGGAGGCCACCAGCCACAGCTGGGTGAGGATCATCAGCGACGCGGCCGCCGTCGCGACCGGCTGCGGGGTGAACAGCAGGAAGGGGACCAGCAGCTGGGTGACGTGGTTCGCGGCCACCTCCGCCTTGTGCACCGGTCCGGGCAGATGGTGGAAGAACCAGCTCAGCGGGCCCGGCATCGGCTGGGTCTCGTGGTGGTAGTGGAGACAGGTGAGCTTGCGCCAGCAGGCGTCCCCGCGCATCTTGATCAGCCCGGCCCCGAACTCCACCCGGAACAGGATCCAGCGCAGCAGGAAGAGCACCACGACCGGCGGGGCCACCTCGTCGTTGCCCAGGAAGACGGCGAGGAAGCCGGTCTCCAGGAGCAGCGACTCCCAGCCGAACGCGTACCAGGTCTGGCCGACATTGACGATCGAGAGGTACAGCGCCCAGGGGACCAGCCACAGCACCATCCCGGCCCACAGCGGGAGTTCGGAGTCCGCGCCCGCCAGCAGCGCCGCCGACACCGCGCAGCCCGCCCAGGCACAGCCCGCGAAGAGGCGGTCCGAGTAGCGCAGCTGGAACAGGCTCGGCGCCCGCCGGAAGGGGACGCGGGCGACGTACCTCGGGATCGGCAGCATCCCGCGCTCGCCCAGCAGGGCCCGGAACTGCAGCGCCGCCGTCAGGAACGCGACGAGGTACACGGCGGCCAGAGCCCGCTGGAAGACCAGCCGGCTCACCCAGTACCCGGGGTCGGTGAACCAGTCCACGGTCGTGCGCTCCTGACTCTCTCCGGTGTGCGGCCCGGACGGGCAGGGCCTGTCACCCTGTGTACCGTGCCTTCCCGCTTGCGTAACCCGGGCGAGTGAAACAGACAATAAGGGAGGAATTGCCCACAAAGGGTTCCCCTGGCATGGTGGCCCCATGGCTGACCGGGGAGCGAGCGCTCCGTCACTCCCGGACGACTGGCCCGCCCATCTGGACCACCCGATCCTGGCGCTCAACCACATGGGCACCTTCGACTGGGATCTCGACGCCGGCCTGTTCCACATGGACACCCAGGCGTACGAGGTGTTCGACCTGACCCCCGAGGAGTACGACGGCCGTCCCGAGTCCCTCGCCCTCCGGGTACCCCCGGCCGAGTCCAGCAGACTGGACGCGGTGGTGTCCCGGGCCATCAAGGACGGCAGCGAGAACTACGGGACCTACTTCCGCATCCGGTGCCGCGACGGCACCCCGCGCTGGACCCACACGCAGGGCTACATCCGGCGCGACGAGACGGGCCGCCCGCGCCGGGTCGTCGGGATCGTCAGGGACGCCACGCAGGAGCTGGAGGACAGCGAGGCCCGTGACATCCGGGACGCCCAGGGGCAGGCGCTGCGCAGGCAGACCGGCGTCGTCCAGGCGGTCAGCGCGGCGCTCGCGCACGCCAGCAGCGTCCAGGAGGTCATCGACGTCCTCAAGGACAGCCACGGCATCCCCAACCTGGGCGCCACCAGCCTGGTGATGGGCCTGGTCGAGGCGGGCCGGATCCGGCTCGTCGCCGAGGGGCCGGCCGGCAGCTTCGTGCCCGGCACCCGGATCACCCGGATAGACGAGCCCTACCCGATGGGCGAGGTGGTGCGGACCCTCAGCCCCTGCTTCATCGAGTCGCCGGAGGCGTTCGCCGAGGGCTACCCGATACTGTGGCCGCACATCACCGACCTGCACATCACCTCAGCGGCCTATCTGCCCCTGATCGCCCAGGCCCGCCCGATCGGCGCCATGGGCCTGCTCTACAACGACAGGCTCGGCTTCTCCACCGAGGAACGCGCCGTCCTGGTCGCGCTCGGCAGCAGCATCGCGCAGAGCCTCCAGCGGGCCATGCTCTTCGAGCAGGAGAAGGACCTCGCCCAGGGCCTCCAGCAGGCCATGCTGCCGCGCACCATCCCCAGCGTGCCCGGCGCCGACGTCGCCGTCCGCTACCGCTCCGCGGCCGCCGGCGGCGGCTCCCTCGGCCGGGACATCGGCGGCGACTGGTACGACCTCATCCCGCTGCCGGGCGGCCGGGTCGGCGCGGTGATCGGTGACGTCCAGGGCCACGACACGCACGCGGCGGCCGTCATGGGCCAGCTGCGCATCGTGCTGCGCGCCTACGCCGCCGAGGGCCACGCCCCGGCCACCGTGATGGCGCGCGCCTCCGTCTTCCTGGACGAGCTCGACACCGACCGTTTCGCCACCTGCCTGTACGCCGAGGCCGACCTGGCCACCGGCGTCGTCCAGGTGGTCCGTGCCGGGCACATCGACCCGCTGGTCCGCACCGCCGACGGCGGCTGCCGCCGGATGCCCGTCGAGGGCGGGCTGCCGCTCGGTCTGTCCGCCGAGTTCCACAGCCTGGAGTACCCGGTGTCCACCCTGGAGCTGGACCCCGGCGAGACGCTGCTGCTGTGCACCGACGGGCTCGTCGAACAGCCCGGCAAGGACCTCGGGGACGGCATGCGGGCGCTGGCCGAGCAGGTCGCCAAGGGTCCGGACGACGTGCGCGAACTCGCCGACCTGCTGATCGACATCGCCGACGAGCAGGGCGGTGACGACGACGTGGCCCTGCTCCTGCTGCGCCGCCGCGGCTCCGACACCGCGCAGGCCGTCGGCCGCCTCCAGCAGCACGTGGCCTCCGGCGACCCCGAGGCGCTCGCCCTGGCCCGGCACATGGTCCGCGCCGCCGTCCGCGCCTGGGGCGCCGGGGACCGCGCCGACGAGATCGAGCTGGTCGCCGACGAACTGGTCACCAACGCGCTGATGCACACCGAGGGCTCCGCCATCGTCACCATCCGGGCCCTCGTCGGCACCGACCGCCGGCTGCGGGTCGAGGTCGAGGACTCCTCCAGCGCCCTGCCACGCCGCCGGGACGCGGGCGAGGACGGCGTCTCAGGCCGCGGGCTGCTGCTCGTCGACCAGATCGCCGACGCCTGGGGCGTGGAGGCCCGCGGCGGCGGCAAGGCGGTCTGGTGCGAGTTCCGCGTGCCGGAGAAGGACGACGGCAGCGCCCCGTAGTACCCCCCAGCCGAAGGCTGGGGAAGGAAATGGGCGACAAGCCCCCTACGCCGCCGCAGCCGCGGGACGACCCGACGCGGCACTTCCGGCGGACCGCGCACGCGCAGCGGATGGCACCCTGGACGCATGCCCGAACTGCCCGAGGTCGAAGCGCTCAGGGACTTCCTGACCGAGCACCTGGTCGGCCGCCAGGTCGTACGCGTGCTGCCGGTCGCCGTCAGCGTCCTGAAGACGTACGACCCCCCGGTCGGCGCCTTCGAGGGCAGCGAGGTCGTCGCCGTGCACCGGCACGGCAAGTTCCTGGACATCGAGGGCGACCGCGGACTGCGGTTCGTGACCCACCTGGCCCGCGCCGGCTGGCTCCAGTGGAAGGACCGGCTGCCGGACGGGCTGCCCCGCCCCGGGAAGGGTCCGCTGGCGCTGCGAGCGGCCCTGGAGACGGGTGCGGGCTTCGACCTCACCGAGGCCGGCACCCAGAAGAAGCTGGCCGTGTACGTCGTCCGAGACCCGCAGGACGTCCCCGGCATCGCCCGGCTCGGCCCCGACCCGCTCGCCGGCGACTTCGACGAGGCCCGGCTGGCCGCCCTGCTGAAGGACGAGCGGCGCCGGCTCAAGGGCGCCCTGCGCGACCAGAGCCTGATCGCCGGGGTGGGCAACGCCTACAGCGACGAGATCCTGCACGCGGCGAAGATGTCCCCGTTCAAGCTGGCCGCGTCCCTGACACCGGAGGAGACGCACCGGCTCTACGAGGCGCTGCGCACCACCCTCACCGAGGCGGTGGAGCGCTCCCACAGCCTGGCGGCGGGGCGGCTCAAGGCCGAGAAGAAGAGCGGTCTGCGCGTCCACGGCCGGACCGGCGAGCCCTGCCCGGTCTGCGGCGACACCATCCGCGAGGTCTCCTTCAGCGACTCCTCGCTGCAGTACTGCCCGACCTGCCAGACCGGCGGCAAGCCGCTCGCGGACCGCCGCATGTCCCGGCTGCTCAGGTAGCCGGCGCTCACCTGGGGTCCAGGGTCACCAGGCGCTGCCCGTCCGCGTCGCGCACCTCGTAGCGGTCGATCTCGTCGGGGTGCATCGAGGCGCCGCCGGCCATGGTGCTCACCCGGTCGTCGTGGTCCCGCTCCGCCCAGGTGGTGACGATCTGCTCGGAGCCGTCGTGGCCGACGGCGACCAGGCGGCAGGAGCGCGGCCCGTCCGGGTCCTTCACCTGCAGCTCGATCGTGCTGCCCGAGTCCGTGTCCTCCGACTTCACCTGCGCCCAGATCCCGGAGTGCGCGTCGGTGGCCGCGGTGACCTGTACGGTCGGCGCGGCCTCGTGGCCGACGTAGGCCGCGATGCCGGGGCCGGCGACCGCGAACACCACCGAGGCGGCCAGGCCGTACAGCAGCTTGCGGCGCTTGGCCCGGTGCCGGGTCGCGACCTCGGCGAGCAGCCGGTCGAGGAGCCGGGGGCCGGGCTGTGCCATGGGGTGCACGAAGCGCGGCGTGGCCCGGCGGTACAGCATCAACTGCCGTGCCGCGGGGCCGAACTCGGTCACGTGTGCCGTGCAGCTCGGGCACTCCATGAGATGGTCCTCGAAGCGGAAGGCCTCCGCCTCGTCCAGCACGCCGAGCGCGTACGCGCCGACGTCGCGATGCCTTTCCAGGGACCTCATGCCGAATCCTCGTGCCGATGGGTGCGGGTGGGGGTTACTCGTTGTTCCTTGCTCCCACCCGTACGCAGTCGGCAGCCGTTTCACTCAAGCCACGTACAGAATCGTAATCAACGGATTCGGAGCGGCCGGGCCCGCGGATTGGTCCCGAATCAAAAAAGATGGATGGCGAGGTGCCCGAGGGGCAGACCGAGCCGCCAGGCGGGGGTCCACACCTTCGGTCCGTCGTCCTCGCCGAACACCGAACCACCGCCCGGCACCGCGTCCAGGTCGGGCGCCAGCAGCTCGGTCTCCTCCAGCCAGCGCCAGGCGGCCGTGGCCAGTTCCAGGTCCGGTGACGGCCCGCCCGACTCGGCGGCCTCGGCCGTCACCACTGCCATACGTCCGCCGACCCAGTCCTGCCACGGCTGGTCGTACGCCGTGAGCGAAAGCCAGTTCTCCAACTGGGACACGACCCGGATGCCCGACAGTTCGCCGTCCGTGTCGGAGAGGAAGATGGTCAGCGCCAGCGCGTCGCGGCCGGCCCGGAACTCGAAGGACGTCGGCGGCATGAGATCGCCGGTGCGCAGCAGTTCGTCGGCGATGTACTCGGCGTAGAACCAGGCCATCGGGACCGCCAGTTCCCCGCTTCCGGCCCCGTCCGTGCTCTCTTGACCTCTGTGCAGCATCCCGTCCTGCCTTCCTCCGGTGCGCGCGTGGCCCCGACCCCGGGTCCGTCCCTCTCCCGGTGCGGAACACGGATGAAGACAGCTGATTGCCCAAACATGGTCCTCAGCAAGGCGCTTTACCGAGGTTTGACCTGGCTCGCGGTTTCAGTGCAGGTCGGGTGCATAACCGGGCAGAACCCGGCGCAGGGCGCGCAGCGCGTAGTACGCCCGCGACTTCACGGTACCGGGTGGGATCCCGAGGGCCTCGGCTGCTTCCGCAACACTCGCCCCCTGGAAGTACACCAGCACCAGGACTTCACGGTGCTCGGGGGTGAGAGTCTTCACAGCCTCCCGGACGTCGAGCGTCGCGGCGGCGCGTTCGGCGTGGTCGCCGGCGGCCCGGGTGTTCTCCAGGACGGCGTCGTGCACCTCGACGGGCCGCGCCTGCCGGGCCCGGCGCGCGTCGATGGCGAGCCGCCGGCCGACCGTCAGCAGCCACGGCAGCACGGAGTCGAAGGCGTCGGCGCGCAGCGCCTCGGGGTGCTGCCAGGCGCGTACGAGGGTCTCCTGGACGAGGTCCTCGGCCCGCTGCCGGTCCCCGTCGCTGAGCCGGAGCAGCAGCGCGAAGAGCGGTCGGCCGTGCTCGCGCTGGAGCGCGACGAGCTCGTGCTCGGCGGTCGTCGTCCCGTGGGGAAGGGTGGTTCCGGCCGTCATGGCCGTATGGCATCGCAGGGCCCGGCCGGGGGACAGGGGGCATGCCGGGATGTGCGGCGGACGGTCGATCGCGTCGGTGAACGGTGCGACGAACGGTCCCGCACCCCCCGTACCCGACCCGGATGGGTCAATCGGGGCGCCTGAGTTGTTTGCGGCTGCCTCCACCTTCGTACCCATTGATCTGTAAATCGGACAAGGCTTGCGACTCTGGGGTACTCCTGATGATCAATCGCAGACGCCAGGCGGCCCTGGCCCTGACCGCCCTGCTCGCCGCCGCGGCCGCATGCCAGAACCACGTGCGGGAGGAGAGCGCCGCCCCGCCCCCGCAACCGGCACCGGCCGTGCCCGCCACCGGCTTCACCCTCGTCGCCTCGGGTGACGTCATGCCGCTGAACTCCGCGTACGACCACGCGAACTTCGACGCGGGCGGCAACGGCTACGACTTCCGCCCGATGCTCACCGGCGTCGCACCGGTCGTCTCCCGCGCCGACCTGGCGCTCTGTCACCTGGCGACCGTCACCGGCACGGACGGCGAACGGCCCGGGCTCACCTCCCCGCCGCAGCTCGCGGAGGCACTCGCCGCCACCGGCTACGACGGCTGCTCCACCGCCTCCGACCGCGCCCTGGACGACGGCGCCGCGGGCATCCAGCGCACCCTCGACGCCCTGGACCGGGTGGGCGTCAGACACTCCGGCACCGCCCGCACCCAGGCCGAGGCCGGCACCCTCACCCTGCTGAACGCGGGCCGCGCCAAGGTCGCCCAGCTCTCCTACACCTACGACGTCAACGGCAACTCCCTGCCGCCCGGCCAGCCCTGGGCGGTCGGCCTCCTCGACGAGAACCGCATCCTCGCCGACGCCCGCGCCGCCCGGCAGGCGGGCGCCGACGTGGTCGTGGTCTCCGTACACTGGGGCGCCGAGGGCACGGACGCCCCCGACCAGCAGCAGCTGACCCTCGCCAAACGGCTCACCGAGGCCCGCACCGGCGGCCGCCCCGACATCGACCTGATCCTCGGCACCCACGCCCACGTCCCGCAGGCCTACGAGAAGGTCAACGGCACCTGGGTGGTCTACGGCCTCGGCGACCAGCTGGCCGGCGAGATGTACAACAGCCAGGGCCGGCAGGACCCGCGCGGCAACCAGTCCACCCTCGCCCGCTTCACCTTCAGCCCGCCCACCACCCCGGGCGGCCGCTGGGAGGTCGCCAAGGCCGAGTTCGTCCCCCAGCTCTACGACGTCGACGCGGGCCGGGTCGTCGACCTCAACGCGGCCATCGACCAGGGCGCCGACTTCACCGCCGCCCGGGACGCCATCCGGGACGTCGTGCTCAGCCGCGGCGCCGCCAAGGACGGACTGATCATGGGGGAGTAGCGGCGGTCACCCCACGCGGCGGTCACCCCGAGTGCCGGTCACTCCACGTCGACGTGGTCGAAGGTCACCAGCAACTGCCTCAGCACCCGCACGCACGCCGTGAGCTCGGCGTCGGTCAGGTCGCCGCCGACCTGCCGGTTCAGGGCGTGCTCGCGGGCGAGGATCGCGGTGACGGTCGCCCGGCCCTCGTCCGTGAGGCGGATCAGCGAGGAGCGCTGGTGCGCCGGGTTGGGGGTGACCTCGGCCCAGCCGCGCGCCACCGCGTCGTTCACCATGCGCTGCACGAACTGCCGGCTCAGCGCCATGATCCGGCCCATCTGGGGCACCGTCATGGGCTCGTACCGGCGCAGCAGGTCCAGCACCGAGCGCACCCCGACCGAGGCCCCCTCGATCTGCTCGCCCTGCTCGACCTTGCGGAAGGCGCGCCGGTAGAGCGGGCCGATCAGATCGAACACCTCGGTGATGCGCTCGCCCAGCTCGTCGGGGGCGAGGGGCTTGTCCATGTCGTCCACCCGGCCATCATGCACCTCCCGTCAAGATGACAACTGGGTTGTCAAAGACGCGTGAAGATGACACCTTGGTTGTCATGAATGCTGCTGCGGACGTCCGCTTCTTCCCGTCCTCCGACGGCGACCTCGCCTACCTCGACACCGGCTCGGGCGACCCGGTGGTCCTGCTCCACTCCGGGTACGTCGACCACCGCTTCTGGTACCGGCAGGTTCCGGCGCTCGCCGCCGGGTACCGGGTGATCGCCCCGGACGTGCGCGGCCACGGCTTCTCCGCCAACGCGGGCGCGCCGTTCCGCTGGGCCGACGACCTCGCCGCGCTCCTGCGTCACCTCGACGCCGGGCCCGCGGTCCTGGTCGGCGTCTCGATGGGCGGCGTGATCGCCACCGACACCGTGCTGGAACACCCCGAGCTGGTCCGCGCGGTGGTCACCTGCGGTGCCGCCACCGGCGACTTCAGGTACACCGGCCCCTGGCACACGGAACTCCAGGCCGAGTACGCCCGCACCCTGGGCGCCGGTGACATCGACGGCTGGCTCGACGCCTTCGTGAAGGTCGTGGCGGGCGAGCACCGCTCCCTCGACGACGTCGACCCGGAGATCCCGCGCCGGCTGCGGGAGCTGGCCCTGCACATGATCTCCAAGCACACGCCCGACGAGCCCGACCGGCTGATCCGCGTGACCGACTCCTGGTCACGCGTGCCGAAGATCGACGTCCCGGTGCTCGCGGTCAACGGCGGACTGGAACCCGCCGAACTGCTCGCCGCCGCCGAGCGCCTGGCCCGCGAGGTCCCGAACGGCCGCGCCGAGGTCGTCGAGGGCGCCGGCCACTACCCGAACCTGGAGAAGCCCGAGGAGTTCAACGCCCTCCTGCTCGGCTTCCTCCACGGCCTCTAGGCCTGCGCGACCAGCCACGACGGGGCCGCAGCCGGCGGACGGCGCACCGCGGTCCTTCCGGCGCAGCCGGTCACCGCCCGGCCAGCCGCGACCTCTTGTACGAGTAGCCGAAGTAGATCACGCACCCGATCACGAACCAGACCGCGAACCGCACCCAGGTCTCCCACTTCAGGAACGTGATCAGCCAGATCGAGAAGACGACACCCAGCGCCGGCACGAACGGCATCCACGGCGTACGGAAGCTGCGCGGCAGCTCCGGCCGGCGGTAGCGCAGCACGATGACCGCCGTGCACACCACCACGAACGCCAGCAGGATGCCGATGTTGGTGAGTTCGGCCGCCTCGCCGATCGGCACGAACCCGGCGAGCAGTGCCGAGGCGACCCCCACGATCCAGGTCACCCGGGTCGGCACGTGCCGCGTCGGGTGCGTCTTCGCGAACCAGCCGGGCAGCAGCCCGTCCCGCGACATGGAGAACCAGACCCGGGTCACGCCCAGCATGAACGTGAACATGACGGTGAGGATGCCGATGATCGCGCCCACCGCGATCACGTCCGCCAGGCCGCTCAGCCCCACCGACTTGAACGCCGTCGAGAAGCCGCTCTCCGGGTCGATGTCCTTGTACTTCTGCATGCCCGTCAGGACCAGGCAGGCCGCCACGTACAGCACCATCGAGATCGCCAGCGAGTAGATGATCGCCTTCGGCATGTGCCGCTGGGCGTCCTTCGACTCCTCGGCCGCCGTCGACATCGCGTCGTACCCGAAGACCGCGAAGAACACGGTCGCCGCCCCGGTGAACGTCCCGCTGACGCCGAACGGGAAGAAGGGGTGGTAGTTGGCCGCATTGATGTGGAAGACACCCACGCCGATCACCAGCAGCACCACCAGCACCTTGAGCACCACCACGATCGTCTCGAAGCGGGCCGCGCTCCGGATGCCGAGGTTGAGCAGATACGCGATGAGCAGACAGAGCAGGGCGGCGAACAGGTCGACCCGGTGGCCGTCGCCGGTGCCGGGCGCGCCGAGCATCCAGTGCGGCAGGTTCGCGCCCATCTCCTCGACCAGGAAGCTGAAGTACCCCGAGATGCCGATCGCGACCACCGCCACGATCGCCGTGTACTCCAGGAGCAGGTCCCAGCCGATGAACCAGCCCGCGAACTCGCCGAGCACCGCGTAGCCGTACGTGTAGGCAGATCCCGCCTTCGGGATCAGCCCGGCGAACTCGGCGTACGACAGGGCCGCGCAGGCGCTCGCCACCCCGGCGATGAGGAACGAGACCAGGACGGCGGGCCCTGCCGTCTCGTTGGCGACCGTGCCCGCGAGCGTGAAGATGCCCGCACCGATGATGCCTCCCACGCCGATCGCGGTGAGCTGCACCAGCCCGAGCGATCTGTCGAGCCGGGCGCCCTCGGTGACCTCGCTCTCCTCGACGTGCTCGATGGGTTTGCGACGGAGAATTCCTTCACCCATGCGGAGCTTGGCCATGTGCCTCACCTCTTCGCCGATCGCGAACGGCTGACGGCCGATCATGATGGCCCAGGGGCATCAAGGACGGAAGACGCCACGCACGGTCTCGGCCCAGCCCGGCGTCCAGGTCCGGGCGGCGGTGCGCGGCGGGCGGGCCTCGGTGAGATGGGCGCGCAGGGCGGCGAGCGCCGGGTGCGGGTTGGCGGTGGCCCAGAGCAGGGAGAGCGGGTAGACGGGGGTCGGGTCGAGGAGTGGGATCCGGCGCAGGTCGTGGCCGTCGGGCCAGGTCAGCCGGGTCTCCTCGGTGACCAGGGTCGCCAGGGTGCCGGAGGCCGCGAGGGCGTCCTGCAGGGCCCCGGAGAAGTTGGGGCCGGAGGAGTCGATGGCGAGTCCGAACTCGGCGGCGAGGGAGGCGTAGTACGCGGCCCACTCGGTGCCTTCCACGATCCCCGGGATCCAGATCCGGTGCCCGGCCAGCTCCGCGGGCGTGACCGAGGTCCGGCCTGCCAGGGCGTGCCCCGGGCCGGTGAGCAGCTGCACCGGCTCGTCGTACACCCGGACCGCCTCGATGCCCCTCGGCAGCGGCCGGCCCGGCATGGCGACCGCCCGGAAGGACGCGTCGACCGCACCGGAGCGCAGAGCGGTCAGCGCCGACTCCACGTCGAAGAGGGTGACGACGTCCAGGGCGTGGCCCGGGTGCGCCTCGTGGAACCCGCGCAGCAGCGCCGCCGGGGCGAGCCGGGCGCCGACCACGTCGACCCGCAGGGGGCGCCGGCCCCGCCGTACCGAGGCGGCCGCCCGCTCCTCGGCCAGCAGCAGCTCGCGGGCGGGCGGCAGGAACGCCCGGCCGTCGGCGGTCGGCTCGGCGCCCCGCGCGGTCCGGGTGAACAGCCGCACCCCCAGCTCCTTCTCCAGCGAGGCGATCCGCTTGGACACGGCCTGCTGGGTGACCCCCAGCACGGCCGCGGCCTCCTGGAACTGCCCGGAGTCGGCCACGGCGACGAAGGTGCGCACGGCGGTGAGATCCACCTCCACACCGTACAACCGTCGGTTGTGGCGGCGGGCCCGTAGGTTGTTTGATTCGGCGGCCACCTGCGCGTTTTCATGTCCCGAGTCAACGGGAGGTTGTGCATGGGGCGGCGGTTCGGGTGGCTGTGGGCCGCGTACTCGGTGAGTGCGCTCGGCACCTGGCTCGCCTTCGACGCGTTCTCGGTGATCGCCGTCATCGCGCTGCACGCGGGGCCGGCCGAGGTGGCGCTGCTCGCCGCGGCCGGGCCCGCCGTGGGCGCGGTGGCCGCGGTGCCGCTGGGGCCGTGGGTGGAGTTCCGGCGCAAGCGGCCGGTGATGGCGGCGATGGACCTGATCAGGTTCGCGGCCCTGCTCACCGTCCCCGTCGCCTACGCGCTCGGAGCCCTCGGCCTCGGCCAGCTACTGCTCGTCTCGGTGGCCGTCGCGGCCGCCGACATCACGTTCAACGCGGCCTCCGGCGCCTTCCTGAAGTCCCTCGTCCCGGCCGACCGGCTGCTCACCGCGAACGCCCGGTTCGAGTCCACCAACTGGACCGCGCTGGTCCTCGGCCCGCCCCTCGGCGGCGCCGCGATCGGCCTGTTCGGGCCGGTGACGACCGTCGCGGCGAACGCGGTCAGCTTCCTGTTGTCGGCGCTCGGCATCCGGGCCGTCGGCGGCGGCGAGCCGCGCCCCGCACAGCGGGACGTGCAGCGGCTGCGCGCCGCGGACCTGCTCGACGGCTGGCGGCACATCCTCACCAGCCCCGCTCTGCGGCCCCTCTTCTTCAACAGCCTCGCCGGCAACGCCCTGATCATGGTCGCCGCACCCCCGCTGGCGGTCCTCATGCTCGGCCGGCTCGGCTTCACCCCCTGGCAGTACGGCCTCGCCTTCGCCGTGCCCTGCCTGGGCGGACTCCTCGGCGCCCGCGCCGCCCGGCCGCTGGTCGCCCGGTACGGGCAGTGGCGGGTGCTGCGCGCCGCGAGCGGCCTGCGTGCCCTCTGGCCCCTCGGGCTGGCCTTCGTCGGGCCAGGGCCGGCCGGACTGCTGCTGGTGATGGTCCTGGAGTTCGGGGTGATCACCTGCTCGGCCGTCTACAGTCCGGTCTACGCCACCCGCCGCCTGGAGCACACCCCGGACGACCGGGTCGCCCGCACCCTGTCCGCGTGGGCGGTCACCAGCAAGGCCACCACGGCCGCCCTGACCGCCCTGTGGGGCCTGCTGGCGAGCCTCACAGGACCGCGCACCGCGATCGCACTCGCCGGGATCCTGCTCCTGGCGACCCCGCTGCTGCTCCTGCGGGAGACCGCTACGGCACGACCGTCACCGGCCACCGTCCCGCCTTCACCAGACGGATCGCGACCGAGCCGATGAACCGGTGGCCGGCCTGCTCGGAGGCGCCCACCACGACCGCGTCCGCCTTCAGCTCGTCGGCCGCCTTCACCATCCCGCTGTAGGCGTCCCCGCGGAAGGTGTGGAACTCCCAGCGCACCTCGTATATCCCCTTGAACCGCTCGGCCGCGTCCCGGATCTGCCCGACCAGCTCCTCCGCGATCTCGTCCGTGGTCTCCGCCACCGGCGCCCCGAGCGCCGCGCCGGCCGCGAGGACCGGCTGGACGTACACGATGGCCAGCAGCGCATGCTGCCGCCGGGCCAGACCCGCCGCGTAGGAGGTCGCGCGCCACGAGGAGTCCGAGCCGTCCATACCGACCACGATGACCTTGGGGCCGTCCGTGCCCCGCTCGAACTGGTGTTGTTCCGCCACGATCCGAGGCTATCGGAATACGCAGGTCCGGTCAGTGCCCGGGCTCCCGCCGGGCCCACCGCGTGCCGTACGGGTGCGGGCCGGTGGGGGCCGGCCGTGCGGTTCCCCGCGCCCCTGACGGGGCGCCGTGCAGCCCGCTGCTTCCAGGGGCACGGGGAACCGCGCGAGCAACCGCCCACCGACCCGCGGCCGCCCGTCGGCCGCGACCGGTTCGACGGGCGGGCCCGGCGGGCTCTTCCTACAGTCGGAGACATGAGTGCCGCCGTGCAGCCCGCCACGGGCAGAGAGCCGGCGGGGCCGATACGCCCGCCTAGCGGCGGGCGTCTGACCTGGGTGCCCGAGGCCTTCGGGACGTTCTTCGGTGCCCTCGCCCTGCTGTGCGCCCTGCTCTCCTTCATCGCCCCGCTGCGTGTGCTGCTCCACCCGGTCGTGCACTTCGTCGACGCCGTCGCGGTGCCCGTCAGCCCCAACCTGGCCTACGCGGTCTTCCTGTTCCTGCTCGGCGGAGCCACCGCCGCCCGCAAGAAGGTCGCCTGGTGGCTGGTGGTGATCTACCTCGGCCTGCTGGTGCTGGCCGACGCCCTGACCGTCGCCTTCGGCTTCGGCTGGTACCCGTTCAGCTCACTGGTGGTCTGCGGACTCGCCCTGGCCCTGCTGATCGTGGCCCGCCGGGAGTTCTACGCGGCCTCCCGCAGAGCCGCCGTGCGCCGCGCCCTCGCCGTCCTGCTGGTCGGCCTGCTCGTGGCGATCCTGGCCGGCTGGGGCCTGGTCTCGCTCTTCCCCGGCTCGCTCCCGCACGGCCAGCACCTGGCCTGGGCGGCCGACCGGGTCTGCGGCGGCCTCGTCTCCGGCGGCAGCTACGGCGGCCGCCCACCCCGCTTCGTCGCGTTCCTGCTCGGCCTCTTCGGCGCCCTCGCCCTGCTCAACGCCGCCGCCACCCTGTTCCGTTCGCAGCGCCTGGAAGCGGCCCTGCACGGCGACGAGGAGGCCCGCATCCGCGCCCTCCTCAAGGCCTACGGCGACCGGGACTCCCTCGGCTACTTCGCCACCCGGCGCGACAAGGCCGTGGTCTTCTCGCCCAGCGGCAAGGCCGCCGTCACCTACCGGGTGGAGGCCGGGGTCTGCCTGGCCAGCGGCGACCCCGTCGGCGACCCCGAGGCCTGGCCGCACGCCATCGCCGCCTGGCTGGACGTGGCCCGCCGGCACGCCTGGGTGCCCGCGGTGATGGGTGCCTCCGAGGACGGTGCCAAGGCCTACGTCCGCGCCGGGCTCGGCGCCCTGCAACTCGGCGACGAGGCGATCCTGCACGTCGCGGGCTTCGACTTGGGCGGCCGCGAGATGCGGGTCACCCGGCAGGCCGTCAACCGGGTCCGGCGCACCGGGGCGACCTGCCGCATCCACCGCCACGCCGCCCTCGGCGAGACGGAGATGGAGGAGGTCGTCGACAAGGCCGACGCCTGGCGCGACACCGAGACCGAGCGCGGCTTCTCCATGGCCCTGGACCGCCTCGGCGACCCCGCCGACGGCGACTGCCTGCTCGTCGAGGCCGTGTCCGAGGACGGCCGGCTGCTCGCCCTGCTCTCCTTCGTGCCCTGGGGCGGCGACGGCATCTCCCTGGACCTGATGCGCCGCGACCGCACGGCACCCAACGGGGTCATGGAGTTCATGGTCGCCGACCTGTGCGAGGCCGCCCCCAAACTGGGTGTGCGCCGCATCTCGCTGAACTTCGCCGTCTTCCGCTCGGTCTTCGAGGAGGGCGCCCGCATCGGCGCCGGACCGGTGCTGCGGCTGTGGCGCCGGCTGCTGCTGTTCTTCTCCCGCTGGTGGCAACTGGAGGCCCTGTACCGCTCCAACGCCAAGTACCGCCCCGAGTGGTACCCGCGCTTCCTGTGCTACGGCGACGCCGGCTCCCTCGCCCGGATCGGCCTCGCCTCCGGCATCGCCGAAGGCTTCGTCTCCGTACCGTCCCTGCGCAAACTCTGGGGAAAGGGGCACCCGCAGACCGGACCGCGGCCCGTGGAGGCGCCGCGGTCCGCGCCGGTGCCCGGTGTCGACGGAGGGGACGGAACCGGGCCCGGCGCACCGGACGCCGGCCTGCCGGACCAGTTCCGGGTCCGACGCCGCAAGCTGGACCGGCTGCGGGCGGCGGGCGCCGATCCCTACCCGGTGGCCGCCGGCCCACCGCCCCGCGCCCTCACCGAGGTCCGCGAGGGCGAGACGGCAACCGTGGCCGGGCGGGTCATGCTGGTCCGGGACTTCGGCGGCATCGTCTTCGTGACGCTGCGCGACTGGTCCGGCGACCGCCAACTGGCCCTGACCCGCGACGGTTCGGGACCCGCCCTCGACCGGTTCACCGCCGACACCGACATCGGCGACCAGATCACCGCAACCGGCCGCATGGGCGTCAGCGACCGGGGCGAACCGACCCTCTTCGTCACCGACTGGCAGCTCACCGCCAAGTGCCTGCGCCCGCTGCCCGACAAGCACCGCGGGCTCGCCGACCCCGAGGCCAGGGTCCGCCGCCGCTACCTCGACCTCGCCACCAGCCCCGCCGCCCGCACCGTGGTCCGCACCCGCTCCACCCTCGTACAGGCGCTGCGCCAGGGACTCCTGGACCGCGGCTACCTGGAGGTCGAGACCCCGATCCTCCAGCAGATCCACGGCGGCGCCAACGCCCGGCCCTTCACCACCCACAGCAACGCCTACGACCTCGACCTGCACCTGCGCATCGCCCCCGAGCTGTACCTCAAACGGCTCTGCGTCGGCGGCCTGGAGAAAGTCTTCGAACTCGGCCGGACCTTCCGCAACGAGGGCGTCTCCCACAAGCACAACCCCGAGTTCACGATGCTGGAGGCCTACCAGGCGTACGCCGACTACGACGTGATGCTCGACCTCGCCCGCGAACTGATCCAGGGCGCCGCGACCGCCGCCTTCGGCACCCCGGTGGCCCGCAGGGACGGGCAGGAGTACGACATCTCGGGCACCTGGCCGGTCCGGACCGTGTACGGGGCGATCTCCGACGTGCTGGGCGAGGAGATCGGCCCCGGCACCGAACTGCTGCGGCTGCACCGGTACTGCGACCGGACCGGGGTGCCGTACACCGCCGACGACGGGCCCGGCGACGTGGTCCTGGAGATGTACGAGCGCCTGGTGGAGGAGCGGACCCGGCTGCCCACCTTCTACAAGGACTTCCCCACCGACGTCTCCCCGCTCACCCGGCAGCACCGCACCGACCCCCGGCTCGCCGAGCGCTGGGACCTGGTCGCCTTCGGCACCGAACTGGGCACCGCCTACTCCGAACTGACCGACCCGCTCGAACAGCGCCGCCGGCTCACCGCCCAGTCGCTGCTGGCCGCCGGCGGCGACCCCGAGGCGATGGAACTCGACGAGGACTTCCTCGACGCCCTCGAGTACGCGATGCCGCCCACCGGCGGGCTCGGCCTCGGCGTCGACCGGCTGGTCATGTTCCTCACCGGCCTGACCATCCGCGAGACGCTTCCCTTCCCGTTGGTCCGCCGCCTCTGACGCTTCTTGGTCTTTTCTTACCGAAACCTTTTGGTGCTGGTCCGTGCGGGTGTTTTCCCACCGCCGCACCGGTGTTGATGTGCTGCGCCGGAGTCCTGCCGGGCGACTGATGAGTCATGCAGAAGGATCAGTTGTTCACCCGCCGCCGGCTGCTGCTCGCCGGGGGCGCCGCTCTGGGAGCCGCGGGCACCGCGGGCATCGTGGTGGCGGGCAGCGCCGCCGAGACGGCCGGCGGGGCCGCCGCCCCGGCCGCGGGACCGCAGGCCCGCCCGGCACTCAAGTCCTCCGCCTTCCGGCTCCAGCCGCTGACCGGGTACGGGCCGCCGCGCACCGCGCCGCGCAAGCTCAAGGTCCGGACGGAACCCATCACGGAGATCTCCCGCAGCGGCCGGCGCATGATGCTCACCTTCGACGACGGCCCCAACCCGAACTACACCCCGCACATCCTGGACACCCTCGCCAAGTACGACGTGCGTGCGATGTTCTTCCTGTGCGGGGAGTGCATCGTGGTGAACCGGGAACTGGTCGCGCGGATGGCCGAGGCGGGCCACGTCGTGGGCAACCACACCTGGACGCACCCGCTGCTGACCACTCTGAACCGCCGGGAGATCCGCGACGAGATGACGAGCACCAGCGACGCCATCGAGGACACCTACGGCGAGCGCCCGCAGTGGTTCCGCGCCCCCTACGGCGCCTGGAACCGAGCCGCATTCCAGCTCGGCGCCGAGATGGGCATGGAGCCGATGGCCTGGACCGTGGACAGCACCGACTGGACCGAACCGGGCACCCGGACCATCGTCGACACGATCGAGAACGGCGCCGCCCCCGGTGTCGTGGTCCTCTCCCACGACGCCGGGGGCGACCGCTCGCAGAGCGTCAAGGCGCTGCGCGAGTACCTGCCCTACCTGCTGGACAACGGCTACCGCCTGACCGTGCCCCGTCGCCGGACTTGAACGGTCCCACGCCCGCCCGGTGCCGGCCCGAGCGGGCGCCAGGGCCTGTCGTCCGGATCAGGCCCTAGACCAGGCGGGCGAAGACCACGACGTTCCCGTCGTAGCCGTTCTGCTTCGAGAAACCGCCGCCGCAGGTGATGACCCGCAACTCCGGTGTGCCCTTGGAACCGTAGACCCGGTCGCCCGGGAAGTTGGCCTTCGCGAAGACCTCGATTCCGTAGATCTCGAACACCGCCGTCCGGCCGTCCTGGCGGTCGACCTCGATCCGGTTCCCCTTCTTCAGGGAACCGAGCCCGTAGAAGACGGCCGGGCCCTTCGTGTTGTCGACATGGCCCACGACGACGGCCGTGCCCTTTTCCCCGGGCGAGACGCCACCGCTGAACCAACCGGCCAGATTCGGGTCGTCCGGCGGCGGCGCCGCGATCCAGCCGTCCGTGTCCAGACCCACCGGCATCACCGGCGCGTCGACCCGGATCGCCGGGATCCTGATCCGGTCCGCCGCCGCGAACGGCAGCGCGGCCGGCGCCGTGGCGAAGGTACCCGGAACCGTGATACGGCTGTCCGGGGCGGCGGCCGAGGCCGGCTGCGGCGGACCGACGTCGAACTCTCCCGATCCGTTGCGAATGAGAGCCAGACCGGTCAGCAGAACGAGCGCTATCACGCCCCAGGGGGCGCGCTTCCTCCGCCGCTCCTCCTCTTCGGCCAGCTCGGAAAGATCGGACGCAGACATTCGCCATCCCCTCTCGACGCGGCCGCCTTCAGGTCCGTATCGCGCATGGGAAAAAGCTAAGTCCCCCGCGCACGTGCGGCGACGGGGCGACGGGCGAACGGGTGGCCCGCGCGTATTCCGGTGCGCCATCCGAGTTGCCGTTCTCAGGTTTTTTCTGACGGTCCGTGACCTGCGGCAATATCCGATTGTGCGCTTGTCGTTCGGCGTGTCCCCTCACCAGGACGGACCATTCTCGAAATGCGGGCGTGTTCTGGGCATCTGAGGGTCTATTCGGGAGGTGCTTTCTCGCCGATCCACCGGGGACCGTTCCCGGGGTGCCTTCCGCGGAGGAAGAGATGCGAAACTCACGTGCGCTGGCGGCCGCGTGCACCGTGGTCGCCGTTCTCGGCGCCGCCGCCCCCGTGGCCGTCGCCGACGGCCTGGGCAACCCCGGCGGCCCACCCAACACCCAGGCCCCGGTCGTCGGCGGGGCGGGCGTCGCCCCCGGGACCGGAGTCGGCGGGGTCGGCGTCGGTCCGGGCGTCGGCGGGGTCGGGGTCGCGCCCGGCGTCGGCGTGGCTCCCGGGTTCGCGGTCCCGGGCGTCGTGGTCCCCGGATACGGGGTGGGCGGGTTCGGTGACGGGCGTTTCAACAACGGCTCCCGCGGCCACGGTGACGAAGGGCGCGACGAAGGGCGCGACGAAGGGCGCTTCGACGACTTCAACGGCCGCGGCGACGGCGCGCGTGACATCGACGTCCAGCCCCGGTCGATCGCCACCGGCCAGCGGCTCACCGTCACCGTCAACAACTGCCGCAGCGGCTCCATGACCTCCCGGGCCTTCCGGACGACATCGCTCTATCCGTTCGGCGGCGACATGGCGCGCGGTGTCGCCACCATCGACCGGAACGCCAGCCCGGGCCCGTACGACCTGACGGTGCGCTGCGACGGACGCACCCTGCTCCGGCGGGACGCGTTCTTCGTGCTCGGCGGGGTCCGCGGCGGGCTCGGCGGCAGCGTCTCCAGCGGGGCCACCCCCGCGGACATGGCGATCGGCGGCGGCCTGGTGGGCGCGGCCGTGCTCGCCGGCTGCGGGTTCTGGCTGCGCCGTCGGAGCGAGAGGCGGCTCTGAGCCGGCGGGTTGGTGTCCCGGTCCGCCGCGGGACCGGGACACGGACCCGCCCGGCCGCACCATGATCAGGCGCCCTCTTCCTCGCCGGCGTGCCTGCGCGAGCGCCGGTACGCCGTGCCGATCGACATCACGACCAGCGCCACCCCGAAGCCGATCTCCCCGAGATCGAACCCGCCGATGCTGCCGCCCTCACCTGCCTGGACACCCCGCCCGGGCGGCAGGGGCTGCGGGTTGAGCGCCTGGTGACTGCCGGAACCGGCAGTGTCCGCGAGGCCCTCGACGACGTCGTCGGCGCGACCGCCCGTACCGCTGCCGCTGCCGGTGTGCGTATCCGTGTCCGTGCCGCTGTCGGTGCCCCCGGCCGCGTGCTCGGCGGTGCGGCCGCCCGTCTCCTCGTCGGTGCGCCCGTTTCCGTCGCCGGTCCCGTCACTGTGTCCGGCCGCGTGCACGTCGTCCTGTCCGGCCGGCGTGCTGCTCGCGATGGCCAGCTCGGTCGACGCGCTGGAGCCGTCGCAGTTGAACGTCACCCGGTACGACGACTGCGACTTCGCCGTCCGGTCGACCGTGGCCGTTCCCGAGTTCCGCCCCGACGGGATGCGGACCGTGTCGAAGAGACCCGAGGTGACCGTCGCGGCGCCCCGGCAGCCACTGCCGCGGTCCAGGTGCAGGCTCACCCGGCCGCCCGCCGTGACGGTGGTGGGCGTGATCCGGAAGCCGAAGGACGTATCACCGGCCCGGCCGCCGTCCCGGCCGCTGCCGCCGGTGTCGCTCGCGAGGATGACCGGGGCGCAGAGGGCGAGGGCGCCGAGTCCCAGCAGGGCGGCCGAGGCAACGCGTATCGGGCGCATGGTGGTTCCTCCGGTCCCCGAGGAGCGGCATGCGGACCTGTTCCGCCGGTGCCGGAAATGCACCTCGATGATCGGAACGCTAGAAACCTCCGCACATGCGCGCGAACGCTGTAGGGCGAACGGGGGACCGGCGTGGGCCGTCCGGGGGACACGGGCGGCGTGGCACGCCGCGGCACGATGTCCCCCGGGGTGCCCGCTATCCCTTGATGTGCGGGAAGAGGTTCAGGAACGGCTGCGCCGTCGCCGTGATCCCCCGGCTGTACGGTTCGTCGAAGTCCCAGATCAGGAACAGCATGAAGGTGATGGTCGCGGTGAACAGGCCGGCCAGGACCAGCTCGCGCCGGGAACGCCTGATCTGCAGCGCGAAGACCATGCCGATGGTGATCGCCGCTCCGGTCAGCAGCCCGATCCACACCACGTTCGGCATGGTCGCCCCGGTGGAGTCGGCCCGGGCGGTGCGCGCCTGGTCGAGCGCGGCCACCTGGTCCACCAGCGGCTGGTAGGCCTGCGCCTGGAAGTCGGACTTCGGCTCGTAGTCGGTGACGTCCTGACGGATCTGCGCGAGCAGTTCGGCACCGTTCCGGGAGAGCCGCCCGTGGTCGGCCATCTCCTTCCATTCCCTGTCGACCACCTGGGCGACGTAGGCGTCGACGTCCGCCCGGATCCGGTCACGCGTGTCGGGCGGATACACCCGCACCCGTTCGTAGATCTCGTGCAGCGCCTGCGCCTCCGCCTGCACGTGGTCCTGGGCGGCGCTGCGGGCCTCCCACACCCCGGCCACCGCCAGACCGAGGACGATGGCGTAGATGACGCCGATCCACATGGTCATGTACTCGATGACGTCCGGCGTCTCGGAGGGATCCTCGTCCTCCGCCGCCCTCTTGTCGCGAACGAGGGTGATGATGACGACCACGACAACGGCCGCGAGCATCGCGAGGACGAGAACAAGCCAATCCGGCAACGGAAGCCTCCAGGTTCAGTGGGCCGGCCGTCAGCGCGCGCGGAACGCGGCGACGGCGATGATCGCGGGTACGGCGATGAGCAGGACGTAGGTGACCGGTGAGGTGCGGTTCGGGGCCGCCGCACCGGTCGACTGGACGTGGTACGGCGGGTAGGTCACCGGGGTCGGCGAGGGCCGCGGGGTGGGCTTCGGCGACGGCGTGGGCGTCGGCTTCGGCTCGGGCCGCGGCGCCGGTGGCGGGGTGGGCTTCGGAGCCGGTGCCCGCCGGGGTGGCGGCGGGGGCGCCGGGCGCGGCGCCGGCGGGGTGGTGCGCGGCGGCTTCGGGGTGGGCGTCGGTTTCGGGGTGGGTTTCGGCGGCGGGGTGGGTGTCGGAGTGGGCGTGGGCGTCGGGGTCGGCGTGGGGCAGGGCGGCGGGGTGGGCGCCGGACACGGCGGGGGAGTGGGCCAGGAGCCCCCGGCGACGGCCACCGCGTAGCTGCCGTCGGGGCCCGTCGAGGCGTAGGCGCAGGCGTCGGCCGACGCCGTGCCGACCGGGCAGCCCGCCAGGGCCCACGTCAGCGTCAGCAGGGCCAATACCCTTGGGACGGGCGCGAGTCTGGTCGCTTCGGGTGCATGCACGACGGAGATCATGGGTCGTCGGGCGCCGTCGCACGCCGGAGTACCGGGTGATTGGCCCGAACGGGGTACATGTGACGTAAACCGGTTTGAATCACACCGCATCGCGAATGGCTCGAAGCGTACGCCCGTGCGGGACGCGGTCCACGGCCGCGGTGTCCCGAAAGAAATTTGTGCGGTCGTTGAACACTTCGGCCCCCGGCATCCGTACCTGGTGTCGTGCGGCGGCGCAGAGGCGCTGCAATAACCAGGCGATTATGGGGAGTTGACGATGAAGACCTCGTGGAGGAGCGCCTCGCTGGTGGCCACGGCCGCGGGGGTGATGGTGTTCGCGACGGCGTGCGGTCAGGACAACACGACCACTCCGTCCTCGGCGGCCCAGAACGTCGGTGCCACGGCACCGGCCGGCATCGGCAGCATCACCAACCCCTCCGCCTCCACCGGCGCGGGCAACGGCTACGGCGCCGACGGCAGCCAGGCCTCCAGCTCCCCGGCCGCGGTCGCGCCCGCCGGCAAGCTCACCATTGCCAGCAACCCCGACCTGGGCAAGGTGCTGACCGACGGCAGCGGCCTCACCCTCTACCGATTCGACGCGGACACCGCCAACCCCCCCAAGTCGAAGTGTGACGGCGACTGCGCCACCACCTGGCCGCCGGTGCCCGCCGGCGACGCCACGGCCGGTGCCGGCATCGACAAGTCGCTGCTCGGCGAGGTCACCCGCTCCGACGGCACCAAGCAGCTGACCGTCGCCGGCTGGCCGATGTACCGGTACGCCAAGGACGTCAACGCCGGTGACGTCAACGGCCAGGGCGTGGGCGGCAAGTGGTTCGCGACCGCCCCCGACGGCAAGAAGGCCACGCTGGCCGACCTGCCCGGTCTGTCGGTCCGCAAGGACGCCAAGCTCGGCGACATCATCGTCGACAAGAACGGCATGACGGTCTACCGCTTCATCAAGGACAAGGCGTGGCCCAAGGTGGTCTCGAACTGCACCGGTGACTGCCTCGTGAAGTGGCCGGCCGTCGCCGAGGTCGCCTCCAGCGACACCAAGGGCATCGTGAAGAAGGGCCTGATGGGCTTCACCCGTCCCGACGACGGCGCCAAGCAGCAGACGGTCAACTGCTGGCCCATCTACACCTTCTCCGGGGACACGAAGGCCGGTGACACCAACGGCCAGGGCGTCGGCGGCACTTGGTACGCCGTCTCGCCCGAGGGAAAGCTGGTCGGCGCGCCGGCCAGCTAGGGATCGGTTTCCCAGGTCCGACCGCCCGCCCCCTTCGCACCGCACGGAGGGGGCGGGCTTCTGCGCGTCCCGGTGTCGCGCCCCGAAGGCGCGCGGGGCCGGGTCGACGTGCGGCTCCGCCGCGTGGGCGCGAGCGACCACGAATCACCCGCACCCGACGAACAAACCGAACGCCCCCCAAACCGCACCCCTCGATTCCCAGGCAGTGACCAGGAACGGATGGTCAATTTCCGTTTCGGCTACCCCCGTTCGCAGGCGATCAGTAGCCTCAGCTCGAACACCGGATCGCCTCAGCCTTGGAGAGATACATGGAGCGTCCCGCCTGGGCCCCACGCAGCATCGACATCTCGGTGCCGAGCGTTTCGCGTATCTACGACTTCTACCTGGGCGGTTCGCACAACTTCGAGGTCGACCGGGAAGCGGCCCGGAAGGCGATGACCCACCTGCCGGGGCTGCCGAAGATCATGCAGGCCAACCGCGCCTTCATGCGCCGCGCCGTCCGGTACGCGGTGGGCAGCGGCATCGACCAGTTCCTGGACATCGGCTCCGGCATCCCCACCTTCGGCAACGTCCACGAGGTGGCACAGCAGGCGCACCCCGGCGCGCGCGTGGTGTACGTCGACCACGACCCGGTGGCCGTCGCACACAGCAACGCCGTTCTCTCCGGCAACGAGGAAGCCGACGTGGTCGCCGCCGATCTCCGCAAGCCCCAGGAGATCCTGTCCAGCCCTCAGGTGGAGCGCCTGATCGACCTGAATCGGCCAGTGGCGCTGCTTCTCGTTGCCATACTGCACTTCGTGGAAGACGCGGACGACCCGTACGGGGCAGTGGCACAGCTGCGCGACGCACTCGCGCCCGGCAGCCTGCTTGTTCTGACGCATGCCTCGTACGAGGGAATCCCGTTGCCTGCCGAGCGGGCCGAGGGCGCGGTGGACGTATACAAGGACATTCGCAACCCGCTGATCATGCGCTCGCGCGACGAGATCGCGCGGTTCTTCGAGGGGTACGACATGGTGGAACCCGGACTGGTGCCGATGCCGCACTGGCGGCCGGAGTCGGCGCCGGAGGACGAGGATCCGTTCGCCTTCTCCGGATTCGCCGGCGTGGGGACCGCGGCGTGACCGCGGAGCCGGGTGGCCCGGAGGACAGACTGCGCAGGTTCGCGACGATCTGGAGCCGGGCGGTGTTCCCGGTCACCTCGACGTCCCTGACCCGCCCGGAGTTCGAGGAGCAGCTCCTCCCGCTGGCCCGTCGGCTGAGCGAGATCCTGCTGGCGCACGGCTTCGACACCGACGAGGCCCGGCAGGTGGGCGCCGCGCTCATCGACGCGCACTGCACCGACCCCGAGGCGCTGACCCGCTCCCTCGACTGCGTCGACGCCTACCTGGTCCTCTACTGCGGCGAGGACGGCCCCCAGGACGAGATGCGGATGCGGTCCTCGCGGATCCAGCACGCGATGGCCGCCGGTTTCGCCCGGGCGCTGCGCGAGCGCACGCTGGCCGAGCAGGAGGCCATCGCCCAGGCCGCGTTGCGCGCCCAGGGCGTGGTCGCGCAGGCGCTGCACGCCAGCGAGGCCCGCTTCCGCGCCGTCTTCGAGGGCGCGGCGATAGGAATCGGCATCGCCGACCTCGAAGGCAACGTCCTCCAGGTGAACGGCGCGCTGCTGCGCATGTTCGGCGGATCCGAGCAGACGGTGCGCGGCCGCAAGGTCATGGAGTGGGCGCATCCCGAGGACGCCCCGCAGACCTGGCGGCTCTACGAGGAACTGGTGCGTGGCGACCGCGAGCACTACCACGTCGAGAAGGCCTTCAACCGCTCCGACGGCACGGTCCTGTGGACCAACCTGACCGTCTCCCTGCTCCGGGACGCGGACGGCGAACCGCAGTACCAGCTGGCCCTCATGGAGGACACCACCGAGCGCCGCCTGCTCAACCTCCGGCTGCGCTACGAGGCCACCCACGACGCGCTCACCGGCCTGCCGAACCGCACGCTGTTCTTCGAGCGCCTGGAGAAGGCCCTGGCGGCCGGCGAGGGCCAGCGCTTCGGCCTGTGCTACCTCGACCTGGACGGCTTCAAGACCATCAACGACAGCCTCGGCCACTCGGCCGGCGACCGGCTGCTCGTGGAGGTCGCCGACCGGCTGCAGTCCTGCGCGACCGCGCCCGGCGAGATGGTCGCCCGGCTCGGCGGCGACGAGTTCGTGGCCCTGACCACGGGACCGGCCACCCAGCGCGAGGTCGACGACCTGGCCGACCGCATCATGAACGCCCTGGTCACCCCGATCAGCATCGACGGCCGCGAACTCATGGTCCGCGGCTCCATCGGCATCGTCGAGGGCCCGGCGGGCGAGCGCACCCCGGCCGAGGTGCTGCGCAGCGCCGACATCACCATGTACCGGGCCAAGTCGGCGGGCGGCAACCGCTTCGAGCTGGCAGATCCCGAGGCGGACGCCCGGGCGATCACCCGGCACGGTCTGACCACGGCGCTGCCGGCCGCCCTGGACCGCAATGAGTTCTTCATCGAGTACCAGCCGCTGGTCCACCTCGGCGACGGCAGCGTCCGCGGCGCCGAGGCGCTGGTCCGCTGGCTGCACCCGCAGCACGGCGTGCTCGGCCCCGACCGGTTCATCCCGCTCGCCGAACACACCGGCCTCATCGTCCCGTTGGGCCGCTGGGTCCTGGAGGAGTCGATCCGCCAGGCCCGCGAGTGGCGAGAACGCTACGGCGAGCACGACAGCGCCGGCCCGTTGCGGATCAACGTCAACCTCTCCCCGTGCCAGCTCTCCCACCCCGGCCTGGTCCAGGACACGGTGGACATCCTGGAGCGGACCGGGGTGGCCCCCGACGCCCTCTGCCTCGAGGTCACCGAGTCCGCGCTGATCGGCGCCGACGACGACCTCCTCAAGCCCCTGCGGCGCCTCGCCGAGATGGGCGTGGACATCGCCCTGGACGACTTCGGCACCGGCTACTCGAACCTCGCGAACCTGCGCCGTCTGCCGGTGAGCATCCTCAAGCTGGACCGCTCCTTCACCCAGAGCATGCAGCAGTTCCCCGCCGACCCGGTCGACCTCAAGATCGTGGAGGGCATCGTCACCCTGGCCCACAGCCTCGACCTCGCGGTCACGGTGGAGGGCGTGGAGACCGGAGCCCAGGCGGAACAGCTGCGGATACTGGGCTGCGACACCGCCCAGGGCTGGTACTACGCCCGCCCGGGCCCACCGGAACGCCTGCACGAGCTGGCCCTGGTGGACGCCACGGGCTGACCGTGACGCCCGTCGTCGAGGGCCCTCAGCGGAGGTGGAAGACCTCCTCGGCTGAGGGCCCACCGTTCGTCGGGGGCCGCGGCGTCCAGCGGCTGCCGGCACGGACCGGTGAGCGTCCACCACGCGCGGGTCACCGGGTCGGCGGCGATCCGCGCGGTGCCGGCGCGGGGAACGGCGCGACCAGCCCCCCACACCCGCACCCGACCGCGGCGCTGCCGCCCCGTCACCTCTCCAACAGCATCCTCTGCAACTCCCTGGCGGCCCGGGGCGGCGCCACATCACTCCGGTGCGCCAACGCGATCGTCCGGTGCAACCCTGGCCGGGCCAGCGGAGTGACCCGCAACCCCCGCCCCGACCGCGCCGCCACCATCCGCGGCACCACGGCCACCCCCAACCCCGCCCGCACGAACCCCAGCACCGCGTCCATCTCGCCCCCCTCAACCGCGAAGCCCGGCTCGAACCCGGCGGAGCGACACGCCGCCACGGTCAGCTCCCGCAGGTCGTACCCGTGCCGGAACATCACCAGCCGCTCCCCCTCCAGATCGGAGATCTTCACCCCGCCCCGGCCCCGCCCCGGCACCGTCGCCTCGGGCGAGGACACCACCACCAGGTCCTCCCGCAGCAGCTCCACGGTCGTCAGCGCGGGCGACGCCGGCGGCAGCGGCAGTACGATCAGCGCCAGGTCCAGCGCCCCGCGCGCCAGCTCCCGCACCAGGTCGTGGGAGCCGCCCTCCTCGATCAGCAGCTGGATCCCCGGATACCGGTCGTGGAACGACCGCAGCACGTCCGGCAGCAACCCGGTGCACAGACTCGGCGTCGCGCCCAGCCGCACCCGGCCGCTCCGCAGCTGCACCAGCTCCTGCACCTCGTGCCGCGCGGTGTCCGCGTCGGCGAGGATCCGCCGGGCCAGCGGCAGCAGCGCCTCGCCCGCGTCGGTGAGGGTGATGTTGCCCCGGGCCCGCAGGAACAGATCCGCCCCCAGCTCCCGCTCCAGCGCCTTGATCTGCTGGGACAGCGACGGCTGGGCGACATGGACCAGCTCGGCGGCCCGGGTGAAGTGCCGGGTCTCGGCCACGGCGACGAAGTACTGAAGCTGCTGGAACTGCATGGGGACACGATAGCTTCCGACTATGGAATCCAGCCGGACCATGTCTTGGACCGATCGGGTGGCCGGGCCTTAGCGTCGTCCCCATGGCTCTGGCAACGCGGACGGACCGACGGCCGTCCATGGCGCGCACGATGTGGGACAGCTCCGTCGGCAAGAAGACCGTGATGGCCGTCAGCGGCCTGATCATGCTGCTCTACCTGGTCGCCCACGTGATCGGGAACCTGAAGATCTTCTTCGGGGCGGGCGAGTTCAACCACTACGCCCACTGGCTGCGCACCGTCGGCGAACCGTTCATGCACTACGAGTGGACGCTCTGGCTGATCCGGATCGTCCTGGTCGTCGCCGTGGTCGCCCACGCCACGTCCGCGTACCAGCTCAGCCGCCGCGACATCAAGGCACGCCCGAGCAAGTACGTGCACAAGAAGCAGCGGGCCTCCTACGCCACCCGCACCATGCGCTGGGGCGGGATCATCCTCGGCCTGTTCATCGTCTGGCACATCCTCGACCTGACCACCGGCACCGTGCACTCCGGCGGTTTCCAGGAGGGCCACCCGTACCAGAACGTCGTGGACACCTTCTCCACCTGGTACGGCGACGTCATCTACATCGTCGCGATGCTCGCGCTCGGCCTGCACGTGCGGCACGGCTTCTGGAGCGCCGCGCAGACCCTCGGCGTGGGCAGCCGCACCCGCGACCGCGCCCTCAAGATCACGGCAGACGTCCTCGCGCTGCTGCTCACGGCCGGATTCATCGCCGTACCCGTGGGTGTCATGACCGGAGTGGTGAGCTGAACATGACCGAATACGTGAACTACACGACCGGCGAACCCGTCGCCGACGGCAAGGCCCCGGCAGGGCCGGTCAACGAGCGGTGGGACAAGCGCCGTTTCGAGGCCAAGCTGGTCAACCCCGCCAACCGGCGCAAGCACACGGTGATCGTCGTCGGCACTGGCCTGGCCGGCGGCTCCGCCGGAGCCACCCTCGCCGAACAGGGCTACCACGTCGTCCAGTTCTGCTACCAGGACTCCCCGCGCCGCGCCCACTCGATCGCCGCGCAGGGCGGGATCAACGCGGCGAAGAACTACCGCAACGACGGCGACTCCGTCCACCGGCTGTTCTACGACACCGTCAAGGGCGGCGACTTCCGGGCCCGCGAGTCCAACGTCCACCGCCTCGCGCAGATCTCCGTCGAGATCATCGACCAGTGCGTGGCGCAGGGCGTGCCGTTCGCCCGCGAGTACGGCGGGCTGCTCGACACCCGGTCCTTCGGCGGTGTGCAGGTGTCCCGGACCTTCTACGCCCGCGGCCAGACGGGCCAGCAGCTGCTGCTCGGCGCCTACCAGGCGCTGAGCAGGCAGATCGCCGCCGGGAACGTGGAGATGCATCCGCGTACCGAGATGCTCGACGTGATCGTGGTCGACGGACGGGCGCGCGGAATCGTGGCCCGGGACCTGGTCACCGGGAAGATCGACACGTACTTCGCGGACGCCGTCGTCCTCGCCAGCGGCGGCTACGGCAACGTCTTCTACCTGTCGACGAACGCCATGAACTCCAACGCCACGGCGATCTGGCGGGCGCACCGGCGCGGTGCCTGGTTCGCCAACCCGTGCTTCACGCAGATCCACCCCACCTGCATCCCGCGCACCGGCGACCACCAGTCCAAGCTCACCCTGATGAGCGAGTCGCTGCGCAACGACGGGCGGATCTGGGTGCCCAAGGCCAAGGGCGACACCCGGCCCGCGAACCGGATCCCCGAGGACGAGCGCGACTACTACCTGGAGCGCATCTACCCGTCCTTCGGCAACCTGGTCCCGCGCGACATCGCCTCCCGCGCCGCGAAGAACGTCTGCGACGAGGGCCGGGGCGTCGGCCCGGGCGGCCAGGGTGTCTATCTGGACTTCGCCGACGCGATCAGGCGCATGGGGCGCAAGGCCGTCGAGGCCAAGTACGGCAACCTCTTCGACATGTACCAGCGGATCACGGACGAGGATCCGTACGAGGTGCCGATGCGGATCTATCCCGCCGTGCACTACACGATGGGCGGGCTCTGGGTCGACTACGACCTCCAGACCACCGTGCCCGGCCTGTTCGCGGTCGGTGAGGCCAACTTCTCCGACCACGGCGCCAACCGGCTCGGCGCGAGCGCGCTGATGCAGGGCCTGGCCGACGGCTACTTCGTCCTGCCGGCCACCATCAACGACTACCTCGCCCGCAACCCCCACCAGGACGCGGTGACCGGCGAACACCCCGTCGTCCAGGAGGTGCTGGCCGAGACCGAGGACCGGCTGAACCTGTTGCTGTCCGTCGACGGCGACCGCACCCCCGACTCCTTCCACCGCGAACTCGGTGAGCTGATGTGGGAGTTCTGCGGCATGGCCCGCACGGACGCCGGTCTGCGCAAGGCACTCGAGCGCATCCCGCAGATCCGTGAGGAGTTCTGGCGGCGGATCAAGGTGCCGGGGACCGGCGAGGAGTTCAACCAGTCCCTGGAGAAGGCCAACCGGATCGTCGACTACCTGGAGCTGGCCGAGCTGATGTGTCTCGACGCCCTGCACCGCGCCGAGTCGTGCGGCGGCCACTTCCGGGAGGAGTCCCAGACGCCGGACGGCGAGGCCGCCCGCAAGGACGACGAGTTCGCGTACGCGGCCGCCTGGGAGTTCACCGGCACCGGGGACGCCCCGGTGCTGCACAAGGAAGACCTGGTCTTCGAGTACGTCCACCCCACCCAGCGGAGCTACGCATGAAGCTCACCCTGCGCGTCTGGCGGCAGCAGAACGCCGACGCCGACGGCGCGATGTCCACGTACGAGGTGGACGGCATCTCCTCCGACATGTCCTTCCTGGAGATGCTCGACACCCTCAACGAGGAACTCATCCTGCGCGGTGAGGACCCCGTCGCCTTCGACCACGACTGCCGTGAGGGGATCTGCGGCGCGTGCTCCCTGGTGATCAACGGGGACGCGCACGGTCCCGAGCGCACCACCACCTGCCAGCTGCACATGCGGTCCTTCAAGGACGGCGACACGATCGACATCGAGCCGTGGCGGGCGTCCGCGTTCCCGGTGATCAAGGACCTGGTGGTGGACCGGTCGGCGTTCGACCGGATCATCCAGGCCGGCGGGTACATCACCGCGCCGACCGGGGCGGCGCCGGAGGCGCACGCCACGGCGGTGCCCAAGGCCGACGCCGACTTCGCCTTCGAGCACGCCGAGTGCATCGGGTGCGGGGCATGTGTGGCGGCGTGCCCGAACGGGGCGGCGATGCTGTTCACGTCCGCCAAGGTGAATCACCTGAACGTCCTGCCGCAGGGGGCGCCCGAGCGGGAGACGCGGGTGCTGGACATGGTGGCGCAGATGGATGCGGAGGGGTTCGGGGGCTGCACGCTGACGGGGGAGTGCGCGACCGCCTGCCCGAAGGGCATTCCACTGGTGTCCATTACGAGCATGAACAAGGAGTGGTTGCGGGCTACCCGGAAGGCGGGGAAGCGGTAGCGCCGTTGCGGAGTGCTGCGCCGTCGTGGCTGGTCGCGCAGTTCCTCCCCCCGGCCTGCGCCCGGGGGGACCCACCAGCGCCCCTGACGGGGCGCCGGCCTTCACGGGCTGACATGTGAAAGTCGTTCGCCGAGAGGTGCGGACGGGCGGGGCCGGGGTTGGTGCTCACCGGCCCCGTCTCGCATGTCAGGGTGGCCGCCGGGTCACGGTGGCGTTACCCCGGAGCGTCCCCCGGTGACCGTACGCCCTGCGACCCCCGGCATTCAGCAGTCCCACATCCACGGGTCCCGCGCATGTCACGCCCAGTCCAGCCCGCCACGGAAGAAAGCAGGTGCAGATTTCCTCAGCTTCCGCTCGGCGCAGGAGACGTCCATGACCGCCATGCCCGCCTCACCCCCCGCTCTCGCCGCCCCGCCCGGGGACTCCGGCTACCTGGTGCAGCTCGCCCGTGACGAGGACGACGTCCGGGCCGCACAGCGGCTGCGCCACCAGGTGTTCGCCGGAGAGATGGGCGCCCGGCTCGACGGGCCGGAGCCGGGACTGGACGTGGACGCCTTCGACGCGTACTGCGACCACCTCCTGATCCGCGAGGCCCTCACCGGCGAGGTCGTCGGCACCTACCGGCTGCTGCCGCCGGAGCGTGCCGCGGTCGCCGGCCGCCTCTACTCCGAGGGCGAGTTCGACCTGAGCCCGCTCGCCCCCCTCCGCTCCGGCCTCGTCGAGGTCGGCCGGTCCTGCGTGCACCCCGCCCACCGCGACGGTGCCGTCATCGGCCTGATCTGGGCCGGCATAGCCCGGTACATGGTCGAGCGCGGCCACGAGTGGCTGGCCGGCTGCTGCTCCGTCCCGCTCGCCGACGGCGGCGCCCTCGCCGCCGCCACCTGGGACCGCGTGCAGGCCAAGCACCTCGCGCCCGAGGAGTTCCGGGTACGGCCGCTGAACCCCTGGGTCCCCGGCGTGCCCGCCCCCGAGGTCCGTACCGAGCTGCCCGCCCTGCTGCGCGGTTACCTCCGCCTCGGCGCCTGGGTGTGCGGCGAGCCCGCGCACGACCCGGACTTCGCGGTCGCGGACCTGTACGTGCTGCTGTCGATGCGCCGTGTCGACGCGCGCTATCTGCGGCACTTCCTCTCGCTCGTCCCGGCCTGATGAGCGTCTGGCTGCCCAGCGCGCCCTGCACCCCGGGCGCCTGCGTGGAGCGCGCGGGGTCCCCGACGGCCCTGCCCCGGGCCGTGCTGCGGTTCGCCGCGGTGGTGGCCCTGATGCTCGTCGCCATCGCGCTGCTGCCGCTCGGTGGGCAGATCCCCACCGAGTGGGTGCGGCGGTTCTCCCGCACGCTCGTCCGGGCCGCGGGGGTCAAGCTCCGGATCACCGGCAGCGCCCCGAGCACCGGCGGGGTGCTGCTCGTCGCCAACCACATCTCCTGGCTGGACATCCCGCTGCTGGCCGCCGTCCGGCCGGCGCGGATGCTCGCCAAGAAGGAGATCCGCGAGTGGCCGGTGGCCGGCGCACTGGTGGCCGGGGCCGGGGCGCTGTTCATCGACCGGGACCGGCTGCGTGCCCTGCCGGACACGGTCTGCCGGATCGCGGAGGCGCTGCGGGAGGGGGCCGCGGTCGTCGCCTTCCCGGAGGGCAGCACCTGGTGCGGCCGGGCCCAGGGGCGGTTCCGGCGGGCCGTGTTCCAGGCCGCGCTGGACGCCGGCGCGCCCGTGCAGCCGGTGCGGCTGCACTACCGGCTGCAAGCCGGAGCGGCCAGCACCGTGCCCGCCTACGTCGGCGCCGACACGCTGGTGGCCTCCCTCTGGCGAGTGGTCTCGACCCGCGGCCTGGTGGCCGAGGTGGACATACGGCCACTGATAGCGGCCTCCAGTCACCCGGACCGTCGTACCCTCGCCCGTGCCGCCCAGCCGGTGAACCACGAGCCGGCCTGGACGCACGCGGCCCTGGTGAGCCCCGAGCGGGGCGCTCGGTGGTCGGTCTCCGAGTGGAGCTTGAGCCGGCCGACGCCGTAGTCGCCGCCGTTGGGCGTGCGGACGACGGTGCGGATGTGCTGCTGGGTGGGCGTCCCGTCCGGGCCGCCCGGGCCACCGCCGCCGCCCGGCCCGCCGAACGGGGGGAATCGCGGGGCAGGGACACACCCCGCGATCCTGGCCCGGAGCAGCTCGCTACTGCGGAGGGTCGCCCTGCCTCCGCTGCCGTTCGATGTAGTCGTCGGCCTGCTTCTGGGCCGAGTCGACCTGGGACTGGTACTTGTTTCCGGTCCGCTGGTCGATCATGTCGCCGCCCTTTTGGACGCCCTGCCTGGCCTGGTCCTCGTGGCCCTTGAGCATCCCCTTGAGCTTGTCCAGCATCGACATGGCAGCCCTCCTCGCTGGTTGCGGCTTCCACCCCCAGCGTCACCGGCCGGGGCGCCGTCCGCATCTCGGCGGCGCTCCCCGTGCGGGCCCGGCGCGCCTGTGCGAGCTTGGAAGACGCGGATTGCCGCCGATCGGGGAGCCCTCCGGAGAGGCTCTCGCGCAGCCGTCCCGCCCCCCCCGCACAGCTGTCCGCAGAAAGGCCCGGCCCCATGAGTACTTCCGGTTTCGGATTCGGACGCAGCCCCTTCGAGGACTTCGACGAGCTGATGTCCCGCTTCTTCGGCGGCGCGGGGGCGGGTGCCCAGCCCCGCCGCGCGCAGCGCGTGGACATCGGCAGCCTGCTGTCCGAGCGGGCCCGGGAGTTGGTCGCCGAGGCGCGCGACATCGCCGCCGTCGAGGGCAGCGACGAACTGGACACCCGGCATCTGCTGGCCGCTGCCACCACCCACGACTCCACCCGGCGGCTGCTCACCGAGGCGGGCGCCGACCCCGACCAGCTCAGGGAGCGGCTCACCGCCGGCCACGGCGGCGGCGAGAAGGCGGAGCCCGCCACCCTCACCCCGGCCACCAAACGCGCGCTCCTCGACGCCTACCAGATCTCCCGCGCCGAGGGCGCCTCCTACATCGGCCCCGAGCACCTGTTGCGCGCGCTCGCCGTGAACCCGGAGTCGGCGGCCGGCCGGGCGCTCGGCGAAAGCGGCTGGGAGCCGACCCGGATGCCGGCCGAGGGTGCCGGGGAGCGCAGGAAGCCCAGCACCACGCCGACCATCGACGAGTACGGCCGTGACCTCACCGAGGACGCCCGCGCCGGACGCCTGGACCCGGTGATCGGGCGGGACGAGGAGGTCGAGCAGACCATCGAGGTGCTCTCCCGGCGCAGCAAGAACAACCCGGTCCTGATCGGTGACCCGGGCGTCGGCAAGACCGCCATCGTGGAGGGGATCGCGCAGCGGATCGTCACCGGGGACGTGCCCAAGACGCTCGAGGGCAAGCGGCTGGTCTCCCTCGACCTGGCCGGGATGGTGGCCGGCACCAAGTACCGGGGCGAGTTCGAGGAACGGCTGAAGAAACTGCTCGACGAGGTCCGCGAACACGGCGACGAGCTCGTCCTGTTCCTCGACGAGCTGCACACGGTCGTGGGCGCGGGCGGCGGCGGGGACGGCTCCCTCGACGCGGGCAACATCCTCAAACCGGCCCTCGCGCGCGGCGAGTTGCACCTCATCGGCGCGACCACCGTCGACGAGTACCGCAAGCACATCGAGAAGGACGCGGCCCTGGAACGCCGGTTCGCGCCCATCCTGGTCGGCGAGCCCACCGTCGACGACACCATCGAGATCCTGCGCGGCCTGCGCGACCGCTACGAGGCGCACCACCAGGTCCGCATCACCGACGAGGCGGTGGTCGCGGCGGCGGAGCTGTCCGACCGGTACATCACCTCGCGGTTCCTGCCCGACAAGGCGATCGACCTGATGGACCAGGCGGCGGCCCGGGTCCGGCTGCGCTCGAAGACCTCGCCCACCGACACCCGGGACATCGAGGACCGCATCGCCGCCCTGAACCGGGAGAAGGACCAGGCCGTCGCCGACGAGGAGTACGAGCGGGCCAAGGAGCTCCGCGACCGCATCAAGGCAGCCGAGGCCGAACTGGACCAGGCCGGCACCGCCGAGGAACACGCGCCCAAGGTCACCGCCGAGGACATCGCCGAGGTCGCCTCCCGCACCACCGGCATCCCGGTCGCCGAACTCACCGAGGAGGAGCGGGAGCGCCTGATGAAGCTGGAGGAGCACCTGCACGAGCGGGTCGTCGGCCAGGACGAGGCGATCACCGCCGTCGCCCGCGCGGTCCGCCGTGCCCGCGCCGGCATGAGCGACCCCAACCGGCCCGTCGGCAGCTTCCTCTTCCTCGGCCCCACCGGCGTCGGCAAGACCGAACTGGCCCGCGCCCTGGCCGCCGCCCTCTTCGGCGACGAGACCCGCATGATCCGCCTCGACATGAGCGAGTTCCAGGAGCGCCACACGGTCTCCCGGCTGGTCGGCGCCCCGCCCGGATACGTCGGCCACGAGGAGGCCGGCCAGCTCACCGAGGCGGTGCGCAGGCAGCCGTACGCCGTGCTGCTCCTCGACGAGGTGGAGAAGGCCCACCCGGACGTCTTCAACACCCTGCTCCAGCTCCTGGACGACGGCCGCCTCACCGACGCCCAGGGCCGTACCGTCGACTTCAAGAACACCGTCGTCATCATGACGTCGAACATCGGCGCAGACCGCATCCTGGCCGCCGGCACGGAGGACTACGCCAAGGTCCGCGAGGCGGTCATGCCGGCCCTCCAGCAGCACTTCCGGCCGGAGTTCCTGAACCGCATCGACGAGATCATCGTCTTCCGCGGCCTGGACCGCACCCAACTGCGCGAGATCGTCGACCTGCTGCTGGAACACACCCGACGCCGGCTGCACGCCCAGGACGTCACGCTCGAAGTCACCGACAGCGCCGCCGAGTTGCTCGCCAACCTCGGTCACCAGCCGGACTTCGGTGCCCGTCCGCTGCGCCGCACCATCCAGCGCGAGGTCGACGACCGCCTCGCCGACCTGCTGCTCTCCGGCCAGCTCGTGGCGGGCGAGCGGGCGGTGGTGGACGCGGCGAACGGCGAGATCGTGATCCGCTCCGACAAGCCGGCCACGGTCTGACCGGTCCGGTCAGGAGGCGATGATCCCGGCCAGCCGCCGGTACGAGTCCAGCAGGGCCGCACGGTCGTACGTGCTCGTGGTGACCAGCACCTCGTCGGCACCGGTCTCCTTCAGGACGGTCTCCAGTTCGTGGGCGACCTGGTCCTCGGTGCCGGCGATGTGCCCGGCGAGCCCGGACTCGTACCCGCCGCGTTCCCGCGCGGTCATCGTCCGGGCCTCGACGGCCTCGGCCGGGGGCAGCGGCGGGAACGTGCCGTGGGTGCGGGAGTACGCCGCCGACCAGGCCTCCGGGACGAGCAGCCGGCGTGCCGCCTCGGGGGTGTCGGCGACGGCGACCGTCCCGGAGATCACGACGTAGGGCTCGGCCGCCCACGGGGAGGGCCGGAAGCGGTCGCGGTAGCGCTCGATGCCCTGCCGCATCTTCTCGCGGCCCCTGAGGTCGCCGATGACCATGGGCAGCCCGGCCCGGGCCGCGATCTCCGCGCCCTCACCCATCGCCAGCACGAACGGCGGCACCCGCAGCCCCTCCGCCGGGCGGGCCCGCACCCCCGTCGGCGAGGTCCCCTCGAACCAGCCGAGCAGCTCGGCGAGCTGCGCCGCGAAGTCCTCGGCGTCGCCCTTGTCGCGTCCCAGCGCCCTGCGCACCCCGTCGGTGAAACCCACCGACCGGCCGAGCCCCATGTCGATCCGTCCCGGGTACAGCGACTCCAGCACGCCGAACTGCTCGGCCACGACGAGCGGCCGGTGGTTGGGCAGCATCACCCCGCCGGTCCCCACCCGGATGGTCCGGGTCGCGGCGGCCACGGCCGCGGCCAGCACGGTCGGCGCCGAGCCGGCGACCCCGGGCACCCCGTGGTGCTCGGACACCCAGAAGCGGTGGTAACCGAGCCCCTCCGCCTCCCGCGCCAGCGCGACCGTGTCCCGCAGCGCCTCGCCGGGCGCGTGCCCCTCGCGGGTCCGGGAGCGGTCGAGGACGGAGAACCGGGTCCGGGCGATGGTTGCGTTCACACAGGCTTCAACAGCCGCGCGGCCACGGGATTCCCGCCGGGCCGCCCCGCCCCTGGGCACCCTGGGGCCGCCGCCGGCCGAACCGCCGGGGGCGTCGCGTTCTAGGGTTGCCGGATGAGCGAGAGCAGCAAGCGCCCGATCGCCGTGTTCGACATCGACAACACCCTCGCGGACACCGCGCACCGGCAGCGGTTCCTGGAGCGCAGGCCGCGGGACTGGGACGCGTTCTTCGCGGCGGCGCGGCACGATCCGCCGATCCCCGAGGGGATCGCGCTGGCCGTGGCCGACGCGGAGGAGTGCGACATCGTCTACCTCACGGGGCGCCCCGAGCGCTGCCGCCGCGACACGCTGGACTGGCTCGCCGCCCATGGACTGCCCGAGGGGCGCGTGCACATGCGGCGCGACGCCGACCGCAGGCCCGCCCGGCACACCAAGCTGGAGATCCTGCGGCGGCTCGCGGAACGGCGTTCGGTCCGCGTCCTGGTCGATGACGACGAGCTGGTGTGCGACGCCGCCGAACGGGCCGGGTTCACCGTCGTACGGGCCCGCTGGGCCGACCGTTCGGCCGCGCTGGAGCAGGCCCAGGAGGGGGAGGGGCGGACCTGACGGTACGGCGGCGGCCCGCTTCGGCCTCTTCAGCCGTCCACGTCGATGCGGAAGCCCACCTTCAGGCCTACCTGGTAGTGCTCGATCTGCCCGTTCTCGATCTGGCCCCTGACCTGCGTGACCTCGAACCAGTCCAGGTTGCGCAGGGTCTGGTTGGCGCGTGCGACACCGTTGCGGATGGCCTGGTCGATGCCCTCGTGCGAGGTGCCGACGATCTCGGTGACCCGGTAGGTGTGGTTCGTCATCGGGAAGCTCCTCTCGTCGTCACTCCACGGTGCCGCATCCCGAAGCGGAGCGCGAGGCGTCGGTTCCGAAACGCCGACAGCCCTTGACCCTCCGTATTGGTCCATACCAAAATCCCGTACACCCGTACGGGCCCCGTGCTCGTTCCCCCCACGTCGGGCCCCTTCGCCTGTCCGCCAGACAGAACAGGAACCCCCGTGAGACATCGCCGCCCGCTTGCCCTCGTCTGTGTGTCCGCCGCCCTGCTGAGCGCCTGTGGGGTGCTGCCGGGCGAAGGGGGCGGACGCCACACGGTCACGGTCTGGCTGATGCGGAACAGCGCCTCGGCGGACTTCCTGCGCCGCTTCACCGCGGACTTCGAACGCACCCACAAGGACATCCGCCTGGACATCCGCATCCAGGACTGGACCGGCATCGTCGACAAGGTGCAGACGGCCCTGAAGAGCGGCTCCGCCGACGCGCCCGACGTCATCGAGGTCGGCAACACCCAGGTCCCGCAGTACGTCGAGGACGGCCGGCTCGCCGACCTCACCCTGGAGTCGATGCGCGACTGGGGCAAGGAGCACTGGCTGCCCGGCCTCGCCGAGCCGGGCTCGGACGACTCCCGCCAGTACGGCATCCCCTGGTACGCCGCCAACCGGGTCGTCATCTACCGCAAGGACCTGTTCAGGAAGGCCGGGATCACCGCGCCGCCGAAGACCCGCGAGCAGTGGCTGGCGGACACCGAGCAGCTCAACTCCGGGGGCGACCAGGGGATCTACCTCGCCGGACAGGACTGGTACACCCTCTCCGGGTTCATCTGGGACGAGGGCGGCGACCTCGCCCAGGAGACGGACGCCCAGTGGAAGGGTGCCCTCGACAGCCCGGCCGCGCTGCGCGGGATGGACTTCTACCGGCAACTCCAGTCCCTCGGCAAGGGACCCGTCGACGCCGACGAGGAACATCCGCCCCAGGCCCAGGTGTTCGCCGGCGGGCAGGTGGCGCAGATCGTCGCGGTGCCCGGCCTCGCCCAGTCCATCGTGCAGGAGAACCCCGAACTCAAGGGCGAGATCGGCTACTTCCCGGTGCCGGGACTCACCGCGGACCACCCCGGCGCCGTCTTCACGGGCGGCTCCGACCTCGTCGTCCCGCAGAACACCGACCGGCCCTACGACGCGACCGCCGTCGTGGGCGCGCTGACCGGCGCCAAGTGGGACACCGACCTGGCCCGCACCATGAACTACGTGCCCAACAAGACCACCCTGGCGAGTGCGGTGGCAGGAGAGGAGGGGGTCGCCGCCATGGCGGCGGGCGCAGCGCGAGGGCGGGCGACCCCCCACACCCCCGACTGGCCGGCGGTGGAGGCCGACAACCCGATCAAGGGCTACATGACCAAGGTGCTCGACGGGGCGGACCCCAAGACCGAGGCCCGCCGCGCCTCCCGCCGCATCACCGAACTACTCGCACCGGACTTCGGGTGACCGGCGCCCCGGTTCCGCAGCGCCTCGCACGGGGCGCCGGGGGTCCCCGGCCGAAGGCCGGGGGAGGAACTGCGCGACCAGCCACGACGGCCCCGCAGCCGACCGACGACACGGCAGGTCCGCCGAAGCACTCAGCGGGCCACGCTCAGCGACAGCGCGAAGCGTCCCTGCGTGTCGGTCCACCAGTGCGTCAGCTCCAGTCCCGCACCGGCCAGTTCCGCGGTCACCCCGGCCCGCCGGAACTTCGCCGACACCTCGGTGCGCAGCTCCTCGCCCGCCGCGAAGTCCACGGCCAGATCGAGCGCCGGCACCTTCACGGTCTGCGCCACCCGGGACCGCAGCCGCATCTCGATCCACTCGTTGTCCGCGTCCCACAGGGCGACATGGTCGAAGGCCTCCGGGTCGAAGTCGGCGCCCAGCTCCCGGTCCACGACGGCGAGGACGTTCTTGTTGAACTCGGCCGTCACCCCGGCCGCGTCGTCGTACGCCCGGACCAGCACCCCCTCGTCCTTGACCAGGTCGGTGCCGAGCAGCAGCGCGTCGCCGGGCGCGAGCCGCCGCCGTAGCGAGGCCAGGAACTCCGCCCGCTCGGCCGGCAGCAGGTTGCCGATCGTGCCGCCGAGGAACACCAGGAGCCGGGGCCCGGGCGTCTCGGGCAGCTCCAGGCGGCCGGTGAAGTCGGCGATCAGGGCGTGCACGGACAGCCCCGGCCGCTCCGCGACGAGCGCCTCCCCGGCCTGCGTGAGCGCGCTCTCGCTGACGTCGACCGGGACGTACACCTCCAGGCCGGTGAGCGCGTCGATGAGCAGGCGGGTCTTCTCGGAGGAACCAGAGCCCAGCTCCACCAGGGTGCGGGCACCGCTCGCGGCGGCGATCTCGCCGGACCGGGCGAGCAGGATCTCCCGCTCGGCCCGGGTCGGGTAGTACTCGGGCAGCTCGGTGATCCGCTCGAACAGCTCGCTGCCCCGGGCGTCGTAGAACCACTTGGGCGGCAGCGTCTTGGGGGTTGCGGTGAGGCCGGTCAGGACATCGGCGCGCAGCGCGGCGTCCGTCGCGTCCTCGGGAAGGGTGCGGGTGACCAGGAAGGGACTCACGTACAGGGCTCCTTAGGTGGTACCGATGCCAGGTCCTCGACCGGGTTCTCGACGGGCGTGAGGACGACGCCCGCGCGGCTCGCGGTGAGCAGCGTGCGGTCGGGGACCTCCTGCCAGCGCGGGTCGTCGTCGTACGGCTCGGAGGCGACGACGGTGCGCAGGCCGGGTTCCGCGAGGTAGTGGAGGCTGTCGCCCCAGGCGGTGGCGGTGATGGTCTCGCCGTCGGTGAGGAGGAGGTTGAGCCGGGCCGCGGGTGCTGCCCCGGCCACCTGCTGAACCGTTTCGGCAAGGGCCCGGCCCGGCTCCGTACCGGACCGCAGCCGGTGCAGGGCCAGCGCCCAGACGAACGCCGAGTCGGTGCGTGCCTCCATCGACAGCAGGTCGGCCGGGGGCAGCAGCGGGACCAGGGGCGCCATGGACCCCGGCCAGCCCGGGACCGCCCCGTTGTGGCTGAACAGCCAGCGGCCCGCGGCGAACGGCGCCGCCGCGGCCTCCGCGTCCGCGCCCGCCAGGGTCGCGTCCCGGACGGCGGCCAGCAGCGCGCCGGTGCGCACGACCCGGGCCAGGTCGGCGAAGGACTGGTCGGCCCAGATCGGCCCGGCGCGCCGGTAACGGGCCGGCTGCGGATCGTCCGGGGCGTACCAGCCGACCCCGAATCCGTCCGCGTTGACCGTCCCGTACCGCTGGAGCCGGGGTGCCCACGACTGCCGGTACAGGGAGTGCTCGGGCTCCACGAGGAGCCGCCCGAGCGGCTCCTCGGGTCCCAGGCAGGCCAGGTGACGGCACATCAGGCGGCCTCCGCCGACCGGGCGGTACGGAAACCGGAGAAGATCTGCCGCCGGATCGGGTAGTCCCAGTTGCGGAACGTCCCCCGGCAGGCCACCTGGTCCACGGCGAACGAACCGCCGCGCAGCACCTTGTACTCGGGGCCGAAGAACACCTCCGAGTACTCCTTGTACGGGAAGGCGGTGAAGCCGGGGTAGGGCAGGAAGTCGCTGGACGTCCACTCCCACACGTCTCCGATCAGCTGCCGTACGCCGAGCGGGGACTCGCCCTCCGGGTAGCTGCCGGCCGGGGCCGGGCGCAGGTGCCGCTGGCCCAGGTTGGCGTGGTGCGGCGCCGGGTCGGCGTCGCCCCACGGGTAGCGCCGGGACCGGTTCTCGCCGGGGTGGTGCCGGGCGGCCTTCTCCCACTCGGCCTCGGTGGGCAGCCGGCGCCCGGCCCAGCGGGCGTAGGCGTCCGCCTCGTACCAGCACACGTGCAGCACCGGCTCCTCGGGCGGCACGACCTCCGTGACCCCGAACCGGCGGCGCAGCCACTGACCGCCCTCCCGGTGCCAGAAGTGCGGTGCGGTGATGGAGTGCTGCCGGATGTGCGCCCAGCCTTCGGGCGTCCACCAGCGCTCCTGCTCGTAACCGCCGTCCTCGATGAACGCCAGGTACTGACCGTTGGTCACCGGCGTGGTGTCGATCCAGTACGGCGCCACCTCCCGCCGGTGCGCGGGGCGCTCGTTGTCCAGCGCCCAGGGCTCGGTGGAGGTGCCCATGGTGAACGGGCCGCCGGGGACCAGGACTTCGGGCGGCCCGGTGAACGGCGGCGCCGGAGCCGGGTCCGGGGCGGTCAGGGCCTGGGGGCCCTTGCGGAGCTGATGGGTGATCAGCATCGTCTCGTCGTGCTGCTGTTCGTGCTGCGCGATCATCCCGAAGGCGAAGCCCGCCTCCGTCAGCCGACTGCCGCGGAACGCCGCCCCCTCCAGCAGGTCCAGGGCCCGGCCGCGTACCTCGGCCGCGTACTGCCGGGCCTCGGCGGGCGGCAGCAGCGGCAGTGAGGGCCGCTCGGAGCGCGGGTGCTCGAAGGCGTCGTAGAGGCTGTCGATCTCGGGCCGCATCGCCTCCCGGCCGCCGACGTTGCGCAGCAGCCAGAGCTCCTCCTGGTTGCCGATGTGCGCGAGGTCCCAGACCAGCGGGGACATCAGCGGGGAGTGCTGGGCGGTGAGGTCGGGCCCCTCCACGCAGCTGGTGAGCAGCGTGGTGCGGTCGCGGGCCGTGGTCAGGGACTTCAGTGCCCGGTCCCGCAGGGTCTCGATATCGATGTCGACGTCGGTCTCGGTCATGCGCTGATGTCCTTCCCATGGGCGCGACCGGCCGTGCCGCGCAGTCGGTCCAGCAGATCGTCGGCCGGGCAGCGGCCCCGCAGCACGTACCGGTCCCGGTACGCCGCCACGGCGTCCACGACCTCGGGGCGCGCGCCGATCCTCGGCAGGGCATCGAGCGCGGCCGCGAAACAGGCGACGGCGGCCTCGTGCAGCTCCGGGTCGCGGAGCCCGGAGCGGGCCGCGTCGATCCACAGGGGGTTGATCGGGGCGGGCCGCGGTCCCGTCCGCTCGGCCAGCGGCTTCACCGTCCGGTACGCCGTCTCCGCGGCCTCCGGGTCGTCGAACAGCGCCGCCGTCACCGCCAGCGGCACGATCCACCCGTCGTCGCCGGGCTGCGCGTCGATCATCCGCAGCTCCAGATGACCGCGTGGCCTGACCGGCGGGAACAGCGTGGTCAGGTGGTACGCGAGATCCGCGCCGGTGGGCGGGGCGGGCGTCCTTGACCGGGTCCAGGCCCGGAAGGTCAGCCCCTCGGGGACGTCCCAGGGGCCGTCGTCCCGCCGTACGCACATCACCGGTGCGTCGAGGACGTGCCGGGCCCAGGCGGTGCGCGGATCGCCGTCCAGCGCGGGCGCGCCCGCTCGGCCCGCGCCGATCTCCATCCACAGCAGCTGCCGGGTGGAGACCCAGCCGGTGGGCCGGTTCCCGACCAGCGGGGAGTTGGCGAACGCGGCCACCAGGACCGGGCCCAGCTGATGGGCCAGCCACCAGCGCCGGATGTGGCCGAGCGGGCCCGGCTCCTCGTGGCCGGCGTCCAGGCAGACCTGGACGGACGCCGAGGAGCACATCATGTGGCGCCCCGCCGTGCCGGTCCGGTCCAGGCAGCTCTCCATCGCGTCGTAGCGCGGCTCGCGCAGGAAGCGGCGGGGGGTGTGCCAGGGATCGTGACCGACGCCCACGAGTCCGAGGTCCTGTTCGGCGAGGACCTTGCGGACGGCGTCCAGGTCGGCGGAGACGGTGCCGATGCACTCCGTGAGGGAGGCGGCGGGCGGCGAGCTGAGCTCCAGCTGGCCGCCGGGTTCGACGGTGAGCGCCGAACCCAGGGGCACCGTGCGCAGTGCGGCGTAGGCCGCTTCGAGTCGTTCGGGTGTCACCGGGAGCTGCGGCGTGCGCAGCTCGTGGACCAGCCATTCCACCTCGACCCCGAGCGTGCGGGGCGGGCCGGTCTTGAAGCAGATGCCCTTGACCAGGGCCTCCACCTCGGCTTCGGTGACAGTCGTGCGGTCGTCCGAGAAGTCGGTTCTCACCGGCCCGTCGGTACAGTCGCCGCTGTCGGATATTGAGTCGGACATGTCGGGATCCTCCTGAGATTCCACCATGCCACCGTCCCGGCCGTGGATGCGTCCGGGGCGGCATCGTCCGTACCACCCAAGACCTTCACGTCGATTCGCACAAGAGTACCTATCGGGACGTTCTAGATCGGTAACCTCTGCTTCCTTGCCGCTTCGTTGTTGCTTCCTTGCGTGTTTCCGGGCGTTTCAGACCAGCGAAACTCCGTTGCACGGCACCACCAGCATCGCCCAGGATGCGTGCATGAGCACGACGGGGGAGGCCGCGCGGGCCGCGGCCATGGCGTCCACGGGGGTGGCGCCATGAGCGCGCGCCTGCGCGGCATCGCACGGCAGACCGAGGAGATCGTGGCGGCGGGCGGCTACCGGGCGCCCGACGGCCGGGAGGTCCTGCTCGCCGCCGACATCGCGGCCGCACGGGCGGGGACGCGGCTGTACGGCCCGGAACCGGTGCCGGTCCCGACGGCCCCGGGCCCGGAGCCGGACGCCGTCTTCGAGGTCACCGGCGAGAGCAGCCTGGAGGCCGCCCGCCGCCTCGCCGACGCCCCGGTGGCCGTGCTCAACTTCGCCTCGGCCCGCAATCCGGGCGGCGGCTACCTGAACGGCGCCCAGGCGCAGGAGGAGGCCCTGTGCCGCGCCTCCGCGCTGTACACGTGCGTGCGCGAGGCCGCCGCCTACTACGACCACCACCGCGCGCACCGCGACCCCTTCTACACGGACCGCGTGATCCACTCCCCGGCCGTCCCGGTCTTCCGCGACGACCGCGGCGCGCTGCTCGCCGAGCCCTACCGCGTGGGTTTCCTCACGGCCGCCGCGCCCAACGCGGGCGTGATCCGGCGGACGGCTCCGGAGCGGACCGGTGAACTGCCGGGAGCCCTCGCCGTACGGGCCGAGAGGGTGCTGGAGGTGGCCGCAGTCCACGGCTACCGGCGACTGGTCCTCGGCGCCTGGGGCTGCGGGGTGTTCCAGAACGACCCCGCACAGGTCGCGGCCGCCTTCCGGGGACTGCTGGGCCCCGGCGGCCGGTTCGCGGGGACCTTCGCCCACGTGGTGTTCGGGGTCCTGGACCGCACACCGGGATCCGTGGTCCGGGCCGCCTTCGCGGAGACGTTCCGGACCGTCGCGCCCCGTTAGGGGCGCTGGGGGTGCCCCCGGCCGAAGGCTGCGGGAGGAACTGCGCGAACGGCCACGACGGTGCCGCGGACGGCACAGTCATGGCAGTTCCGGCGGAACGCCCTGCTCAGTTCCAGCCGTAGCGTTCGTGCAGCCGGTGGCGTACGAGGTTGAAGCGGCCCCGGTCGAGCGCGCAGGCCTCGCGGCGCATGCCGTCCTCGTGCAGCCGCAGGACGCGGTCCACGTCCACCCAGGAGTCGCGGCCCGTGCGGTCCCACGGCCCGCTGCCGATCGCCACCCATTCGCGGTCGTTGTCGTGCTGCTTGCTGGACAGCTGGACGGCGAGCAGGGTGCCGGCCGCCTCCCGGGCGACGACAAGGACCGGCCGGTCCTTGCCCCGCCCGTCGTTCTCCTCGAAGGGCACCCAGGTCCACACGATCTCACCGGGGTCGGGGTCGCCGTCGTGGGCGGGGGAGTACTCGGTGCGCACCTTGCCGACCTCGTGCGGGTCGGCCTCGGTGGTCGCGGTGGGGCCGTACCGGCCGGGGATGTTCTCGTCGTCGATAAACACAGTCACGAGGGCACCCTAAGGGGCCTCAGCCGGCCGGGGCAGGCGGGGTCCCGGTGCTGCGCAGCTCCGCCTCGATCAACTCGGCGGTCACCTCGGGGCGTTCGAGGTGCGGAAGGTGACCGGCTCCGGGGACCGGCTCGAACCGGCCCTGCGGGAAGGCCTTCGCGTAGGCGGCCCCGTACGCGGGCGTGACGATGCGGTCGCTCTCGCCCCAGATCAGCAGCACGGGCTGCCGCACCCGCCCCAGCCGGGGGAGCAGCTTCGGGTCGCTCATCCGGCCGCCGTCCGTGAGCAGCCGCATGGTCGCCATGTTGGCCTGGCGGCGGGCGAGTTCGGTGGCGGGGAGGGTGGCCGGGTCGACGTAGAAGCGGTCCGGGTCGTGCCAGGAGTGCTCGGCCTGGGCGCGCGGGTCCAGCGCGAAGAAGTCCGTGACCGGCTCGCCTTCGATGTCCGCGCCGACCGCGTTGATGAGGACCAGGCCGCTGATCACCCCGGCCGTGTCGCGTATCGCCATCTCGGCGGCGAGTCGGCCGCCCAGCGAGGAGCCGATGACCAGGACGTCGTTCAACTCCGCGTCCTGGAGCAGGTGGAGGTAGGCGACGGCGAGGTCGTCGACGCCGGTCAGCCAGTCGGGGCGGGGCGTGCCGTCCCAGCCGGGGTGGACCGGGGCGAGGGTGCGGGCCGACCCGGCGAGGCGGGCGGCGAGGCCGGCCACCGTGGCGGGGCCGCCGCCTCCGTGGAGCACGAGCACCGGGCGGCCGGAACCGGCCTCGGTCAGGGAGAGGGGAAGGTCGGGGTACACCTGGACGGTGCGGTTCGTCGTCATGCCGCCCAATCTAACTAAGGATGTTGATATAAACAAGCTTAGTCATCGGTTACAGTGGAGCCATGCACGACGACCTGCAAGTTCTCGGAAGAGCGGTGAAACAGGCCCAGTACCGCCAGCACCGGGCGATGGACAGCGCGCTCGCCGCCGTCGGCACCACCCTCGCGCAGTGGGACGCGCTGCGCGCCATCGACCGGTCGCCCGGTGCCTCGGCGCGCGAGCTGGCCGCGGCCACCTTCCAGAGCGAGCAGGCCTTCGGCACGCTGGTGGGGCGGCTGGCCGCGCAGGGGCTGGTGGAACGGCGGCCCGGCCACGGGCGGCGGATCCAGCACCACCTCACCCGCGAAGGGGAGCGGACGCTGGCGGCCGGGCACGGGGTGGCCGGCGAGGTGCTCGCCGGCTGCTTCGCCGGGCTGTCGGCCGCGGAGCGGGCGACGCTGCTGGAGCTGCTGCGGCGACTCAACGCGCAGGAATGACACGGGGATGGCCCCCAGCCGCGGCCGGGGGCCATCCCTGCGCTTCGGTGGTTCGCCGGCTGTTACTCGCCGCCCTCCTCCACCTGCACCTTCTGCGACTTCGGAGTCGTGACCCCGTTGAGGACCGGCGAAGTCACCTCCGGCGCCTGCCCGTTCTGGTTCATCGACGCGAGCAGCTGCCGGGCGAGACCGAGCCCCGTGCCGCCCATGGTGAGTGCCTTGGCGAACAACTCGGCCATGCCGTCCGCGCCGTTGAGCAGCACCATGTTGTCGACGTTGCCGAAGGCGGAGGCGCCGGCCTTGACGATCTCCGGCCAGTTCTCGGCGAGTTGCTGGGCGACGACCGCCTCCTGGTTCTCCGCGAGGGCGGCGGCACGGGCCTTGATGGACTCCGCCTCCGCGAGCCCCTTCGCCCTCGCCGCCTCGGCCTCCGCCAGACCCCTGGCCTGCGCGGCGGCCGCCTCGGCCTCACCGGTCGCCCGGGTCGCCGCCGCGGTGGCCGTACCCCGGGACCTGGTCGCCTCGGCCTCGGCACCGGCGGCCGTCTTGACCCGGGTCGCCTCGGCCGCGGCCGCCAGCTCCGTCTCCTTCGCCTTCGCCTGGGCCGCCGAGATACGCGCGTCACGCTCGGCCTCGGCCAGCGTCCGCTTCTCGTAGGCCTTGGCGTCGGCCGGCTTGCGGACATCCGCCTGGAGCTGCTGCTCGCGCCGGTGCGCCTCCAGTTCGGCGACCCGCGTCTCCTGGACCACGACCTCCTGCCGGGCGGCCGCGTCGGCGAGCGGACCCGCCTGGCGGGCCTGGGCGGCCGCCTTGTCCCGCTCGGCCTGGTAACCGGCCTGGAGGATCTCGCTGTCCCGGGTGGCCTCCGCCATCCGGGCGAACGACTGCTGCTCCGCCTCGGTGGCGAGCCGGTTCGCCTCCGCCTGCGCGATCCGCGCGTCCCGCTGCACGGCCGCCGCGTGCGGCATCGCCAGGTTCTGGATGTACCCGGTCGGATCCTCGATCTCGTGGATCTGCAGGGAGTCGACGATCAGCCCCAGCTTCTCCATCTCGGTGCCGCAGGCGGCCCGGGTCTGCCCGGTGAGCTTGTCCCGGTCGCGGATCATGTCCTCGACCGTCAACCCACCCACGATGGACCGAAGATGACCCGCGAACACGTTGTGCACCCGCTCGGACATCATCTTCTGCTGGTCCAGGAACCGGCGGCCCGCGTTGGCGATCGACACGAAGTCGTCGCCCACCTTGAAGATGACCACACCCCGCACCTTCAGCGGAATGCCCTGCTGGGTCACGCAGTCCACCGACAACTCGGTCTCGTTGAGATCCAGGGACAGCTTGCGGACCGCCTGCACGCCCGGCAGCACCAGCGTGCCGCGCCCCGTGACGATCCGGAACCCCATGCCCTCTTCGAGACCCTCGGTCCGATGCTTCGAACCGGAGATGATGAGCGCCTCGTTCGGCTCGGCGACCCGCCACATCATCTTGAACACACCGATCAGCACGAGAACGGCGAGAACCGCCACCCCCGCAACGACGCCGACAACCATCGGCATACGCCCCCTTTGAATGGTGCCCTTTCGGCACCGAACGAAGGGAGTGTGCGCCCGCGCGAGCGCCGGGTGAAGGCGCTGACGATTCCTTGTTGCAATCTTGACGCATGCGCCCCTCAGCTGGGGCTATGCCTGCTCAACTGTCGTACGCGGGCGTGACGTAGACCGTCCGCGGCGGCAGGTACTCGACCACCATCACCACCGTGCCCCGCTCGATCCGGCCGGTGCCGTCGGCGGCGTACGCGAGGAAGTGCTCCGCACCCCCGCGGACCCGGACGATCACCTCACCGACGAGCCCCGGCCCGATCACTCCGCTGACCCGCCCCACGAGCCCGACCATCGACGCATCGTCCATGGTCAGAGGGTACGGGCAGGTCAAGCGGCGGGAAAGGGACTTGCCCCGGTGGCGGGAAGCGGCCTGCGCCCCGCCCGCTCCCCGCCTGTTCCTATGCCGCCGGGGCGTCGACGGCCGGGGTCCGCGGCGGCCAGAGCTCGTGCCAGCGCAGTTCGGCCTCCAGCTGGGCGGCGACGGAGACCAGCAACGGCTCGCTGTCCGCCGGCCCCAGCAACTGCGCGCCCACCGGCAGGCCGCCCCCGACGAACCCGGCGGGCACGTTCACCCCCGGCCACCCCAGCACGTTCCACGGCCAGGCGTAGGGGCAGGCGGCGATCATCGCCCGGTCGGTGGCGAACTGGCCCAGCCCCAGCAGCGCGCCGACACGGGGCGGGGGAGCGGCCGTGGTCGGCGCGAGGATCAGGTCGTACGACGCGAAGAAGGCGCCGATCCTGCCCCGCAGGGCGGCTTCGGCGCGCCGGGCGGCCCGCAGCGGGGCCCCGCCGAGCAGCCGGCCGAGGCGGGCCGCCTCCAGGGTGCGCGGGTCGAGCAGGTCCGGGTGCGGCGCCTCGCGGACGCGCTCGGCGATCCCGGCCGTGGCGCGCGGGACGAAGGTGAGCCCGATCTGGCCGTAGGGCGGGTCGGCCTCCTCGACGGTATGACCCAACTCCGCCAGGGTCTCCGCCAGTTCGAGGACGCGGCTGCGCACCTCCGGCCGCAGACGGGCGGGGAGCGCGGTGAACGGCGGCTTGAGGGAGAGGGCGATGCGCAGCCGCCCGGGGTCCCGGCCGACCGCCTCGGTGAGCGTCACCCGGGCCGGCTGGTGCGGATCCCGCGGATGGTTCCCGCTCGCCGCGTCCAGCAGCAGGGCCGCGTCGGCGACCGTGCGGGCCAGGGTGCCGTTGACCGTGATGCCCTGGAACGACTCGCCGCGCGGCCAGGTGGAGATGCGGCCGCGCTGCGGCTTGATGCCGACGAGGTGGGTCCAGGCGGCCGGGATGCGCACGGACCCGGCGCCGTCCGAGCCGAGCGCGGCCGGCACCAGGCCCGCCGCGACGGCTGCCGCCGACCCGCCCGAGGAACCGCCCGGAGTGTGTCCGGGCTGCCACGGGTTACGGGTGGCACCGAAGGCCGGCCCCTCGGTGAACGGCCACTGCCCGAGCTCGCACGTGTTGGTCTTGCCGACGATCACGGCCCCGGCCGCGCGCAGCCGCCGTACCGCCTCCCCGTCCTCGGCCACCGGCGGGAACTCGCCCGGGCAGCCGAAAGCGGTCGGCTCGCCGGCCACGTCCGTGTCGTCCTTCACCGCGACCGGCACCCCGAGCAGCGGCCGCCGCATCCCTGCGGCCAACTCGCGGTCGGCGGCGTCCGCTTCGGCCAGGGCGGCCGTACGGCGCACGATCCGGAAGGCGTTGAGGGAGTCCTGGGTGGCCTCGATGCGCGCGAGAGTTTCCTCGACCAGCTGACGCGAGGTCAATTCGCCTGTGGCCAGGGCGTGTACGGACTGGGCGAGCCCTGCGGAACGGTCGTACGGCATACGGGGACCCACCTCCGGGGCGCATCGTTTACCGGAGAGTAACGTCGATCCGGCCCCGTCGGCACAGGTTTCGCACAGGCGGCGTCCGGCCGTGCCCCAGTCCTGCGCAAAGCATTGACGTGTACCTGGCGTGACTCCTACTTTCTGCGTCGACTTCTCGAACTCCGTTCGACATACCGGACGCATCGCCGTGTTCGGGTCTGCACGAGCACCCCGGAGAGCCGCCGTGACCACACGTCCCCCCGCTCCGTCCCGTCGCACCCTGCTGCGCGCGCTGGCCGCCCTGCCCGCCACGGCCCTTGCCCTGGGCGAGGTGCCCGGCCTGCTCGGCACGGCCGACGCGGCCGCCCCCGCGAGCGGCCACGCCAGCCGCTACACCATCGTCCCGTTCCTCAACAGCGACGACGGGACAGTGAACGTCTACCAGTCCGACGACGCCACCGACTTCCGACTCCTGCGGTCCTCGGCCTACACCCCGCCCGCCAACCGCATCCGCGACGCCAGCGTCTTCAAGCACACGGACGGCTACTACTACGTCACCTACACCACCCACACCTGGCAGGACGAGAGCACCACGATCGGCTTCGCCCGCAGCGCGGACCGGACCGACTGGACGTTCCTGTACGACTACCCGGTCCCCATCACGAACCTGTCCCGGGCCTGGGCGCCCGAGTGGTTCGTGGACGGCGACGGCAGCGTCAACGTCATCGTGTCCTGCTCGACCACCGACGACGAGTGGATCTTCACCCCGTACGTCCTGACGGCGACCGACTCCGCCCTCACGGCCTGGACCTCACCGACCGCGCTCTCCGGCATCGGCCCGAACCACATCGACACGTACATCGTGCGGATCGGCTCGACCTACCACGCCTTCACGAAGAACGAGACGGCGAAGTACATCGAGTACGGCACAGCCGCCAGTCTCCAGGGCCCCTACACGATCTCCAGGACCGGCGACTGGGCGGGCTGGGGCAGCTATCGCGAGGGCCCCTCGGTGATCCAGCTCGACAACGGCGGCTGGCGGATCTTCTTCGACGGCTACGGCGACGGCAACTACTACTGCAGCGACAGCTACGACACGTTCGCCACGTGGTCCGCGCCGACCGCCCTGCCGACCCTCTCGGGCACGGCCCGGCACTTCACGGTGATCAAGGAGACGGTGCCGAGCGGCCCGTCGGTGACGAGGAACGCGACCCGCTCCCTCCAGTCGGTCAACTACCCCACCCGGTACTGGGAGGAGGTGTCCGCCCTCCTCGACCTCCCGGTGGTGACCGGCGCCGGCGCCACCGCCGACAAGAAGGCGGCCACCTTCACGGTCGTCGCGGGCCTCGCCGACGCCGACGCCTGCTCCTTCCGCGACGTCTCCGGGAACTACCTGCGCCACTACGACTTCCGCGGCCGCTTCGACCCGGACGACGGCACGACGGCCTTCGCCCGGGACGCCACGTTCATCGCCCGCACGGGCACGGCCGACGGCTCGGTCCGCTTCGAGTCGTACAACTACCCGGGTTACTACCTGCGCCACTACGACTACCGACTCCGCGTGGACCTCTCGAACGGAACCGACCTGTTCCGGCGGGACAGTTCGTTCGTGGCGGTGGCGCCCTGGGGCTGAGCACTGCGGTGACGGGGCGTGAGTGAGTGTCAGGTCCATCATGCCTGCTCGGACGTGGTGTGCGGTAGGACGGAGCGCACGTCCGTTCAGGCTCGTCCGGGGTGGGGGCCCGCCCGCAGACTCGTCGTCATCCACTCACCGACGTGCGTGTCGGCATCCGTTCCCGGCTGCCGCCGCGTTCGTCGTGCTGTCCCGCCGTGGGACGGGCGCAGGCGGGGGTGGGGGAACGGAGGGGGATCGATGGATCAGGACATGGTCATGCGGGCGAGGGTCCAGTTGCTCAGCGCCAACCGGCGGGTGGTGGGCGGCACCGAGGGGTTGCGGATCTACCGTCTGCTGACTCAGGTCGAGCCGGAGGTGTACGGGTCGAAGCTGGCGTACGTTCTGGTCGAGGCCAGTGCGTCGCCGCTGGTGCGGGAGCTGCCCGGGCAGCGCCTGGCGCTGTTGGACGAGGCGGTCGCGGTGGCGTCGGCTCTGGACGTCGCGAACCCCTACCGGGCCAAGGTACTGGCGAAGGCGTTCGCCGCCAGGCGGGAACTCGTGGAGGCCCTCCGGGACCCGGCGGCCGCGCCCACCGCTGCCCGAAGGAGGACTGGGTGGACATCATCAACACCGGCCGCCGGACGGTGAACCCGGACAGGCGGGCGCCGTCCGACGGGGCCGGCCGCGTTCACGATCGTTCCGCGGGGCCACGGGAAGGCTGCGGCAGGCCGTCGGGTAGAGCCCTGGGGACCAACTCGGCCACGAGCGCGGCGACCTGCTCCGTCTCGATCAGGAAACCGTCATGCCCGTACCGGGACTCGATGACCCGGACGTCGTCCGCCGTGCCGATGTTCGCTGCCAGTTCGGCCTGTTGGGCGAGCGGGTAGAGGCGATCGGAGTCGACGCCCGCGACCAGGGTGCGGGCGGTCACGCGGCCCAGGGCGGTACGCACGCCACCACGGTCACGGCCGACGTCGTGCGCGTTCATCGCCTCGGACAGCACCGCGTAACTGCCCGCGTCGAAGCGCCGGATCAGCTTGGCGGCGTGGTGGTCGAGATACGACTCGACCTGGTACCGGCCGCCGCCGAACGGGTCCTCGGCACCCTGAGGCGCACGGCCGAAGCGGACTTGGAGTTCCGGCTCGCTGCGGTAGGTGACGTGGGCCAGGCGGCGCGCGAGGCCGAGGCCGGCGTGCGGCCCGTGGCCGGTGTCGTGGTAGTCGCCGCCCTGCCAGTGCGGATCGCCTCGGATGGCGTGCAGCTGGATGTTCGCCCAGGCGATCTGCTCCGCGCTCGCCGCCGCCGTGGTGGCGAGCAGCAGCAGCGCACCGGTGCGCTCGGGGTGGGTCACCGCCCATTCCACGGCGCGCATCCCGCCCATCGAGCCGCCGACGACCAGCGCCCACCGCTCGACACCCAGCGCGTCGGCCAGCCCGGCCTCGGCGGCCACCTGGTCGCGCTGGGTCAGGAACGGGAAGGCGCCGCCCCAGCGGCGACGACCGTCGGGACGCGGCGAGGCCGGTCCCGTACTGCCCTGACAGCCGCCCAGGACGTTCGGGGCGACGACGAACCACCGGTCGGTGTCCAGCGCCAGACCCGGCCCGACCAGCCCGTTCCACCAGCCCGGGGCCGGATGGCCGGGTCCGGCGGGCCCGGCGACATGGCTGTCACCGGTGAGGGCGTGCAGGACGAGCACGGCATTGGCGCGGTCCGGCGCGAGCTCCCCCCAGGTCTCGAACGCCAGCCGGACGTCGGGCAGTTCACCGCCCGCCTCCAGCGACAGTGGCTTCTCGGCCACGTACCACTGCCGGCGCCCGGCCGGGTCCCCCTCCCGCCAGGCCCCGGTGGCCGGCGGAAGGGGAACCCCGGTGGTGGGTCCGGCGTTCAGGACGCGCCCTTGGCCGCGCGGAAACCGGCCTCCAGGTCGGCCTTGAGGTCGGCGAGGTTCTCGATGCCGACCGACAGGCGCACCAGGCCCGGCGAGGTGCCGGTCGCCGCCAGCTGCTCCTCGTCCAGCTGGCTGTGGGTCGTGGAGGCGGGGTGGATGATCAGGCTGCGTACGTCACCGATGTTGGCGAGGTGGCTGAACAGTTCGACCGCGTCCACGAACCGCTTGCCCGCCTCGACGCCGTCCCGCAGCTCGAACGAGACCACGGCACCGGCACCGCGCGGCAGGTACTTCCGCCCCGCCTCGTACCACCGGCTGGACGCCAGGCCCGGGTAGTGAACGGCGGCGACCTCGTCCCGCTGCTCCAGCCACTCCGCCAGCGCCAGCGCGTTCGCGGAGTGCCGCTCGATGCGCAGGCTCAGCGTCTCCACGCCCTGCAGCAGCAGGAACGCGGAGTGCGGGGAGAGGGCAGGGCCGAGGTCGCGCAGCAACTGCACGCGCAGCTTGATCGCGAAGGCGCCGGGGCCGAGCGCCGGCCAGTACTGCAGCCCGTGGTAGCTCGGGTCGGGCTCGGTGAAGTCGGGGAACCGCTCTACGTGCGCACCGAAGTCGAAGGTGCCGCCGTCCACGACGACGCCCGCGATGGCGGTGCCGTGCCCCCCGAGGAACTTGGTGGCCGAGTGCACGACGATGTCCGCGCCGTGCTCAATGGGCCGCAGCAGATAGGGAGTCGGAACGGTGTTGTCCACGATCAGCGGCACGCCCGCCGCGTGGGCGGCGTCCGCGACGGCCCGCACGTCGAGCACGTTGCCGCGCGGGTTGCCCAGCGTCTCCGCGAACAGCGCCTTGGTGTGGGGCCGGATGGCCGCCCGCCAGGCGTCGACGTCGTCCGGATCATCGACGAAGGACACTTCGATGCCCAGCTTCGGGAGCGTGTGCCGGAACAGGTTGTACGTGCCGCCGTACAGCGAGGTGCTGGAGACGATGTGGTCCCCGGAACTCGCCAGCGTCAGGATGGCCAGCGTCTCGGCCGCCTGCCCGGAGGACAGTGCCACGGCCGCGACACCGCCTTCCAGCGCGGCGACGCGCTGTTCGAAGACGTCCTGGGTGGGGTTGTGGATGCGGGTGTAGATGTTGCCGGGCTCGGCCAGGGCGAACAGGTCGGCGGCGTGCTGGGTGTCCCGGAACACGAACGACGTCGTCTGGTAGATCGGCGTCGCCCGGGCTCCCGTCGTCGGGTCCGGCGCGGCCCCGGCGTGAATCTGCTTGGTCTCGAAGGACCAGGCCGAGGTGTCGGGTCCGGCGGGTGTCTCGTCGGCGGTGTGACCGGCGGTGACGGAGTCGATGGGCTGGCTCATGGCGGGTACTCCTTGTGCGGGCAGACGCGAGGATGCGACGGCGCGCGCGTGCGGGCACGCGCCCGTGGCAGAGGGGAGAAGCGGAACAGGCGGAACTGCGGGAGAGGGAGAAAGGGCCGGAGCGGAGCGTCAGCTCTCGGCGCGACAACCGGTCGCGGTGACACGCACGTAGTCCACGTGGCGGCGGGTCACAAGCACGGTCATGGAGACAGAGAACCACACGGGGGCACCCAACGCCAGCCCGACCGGGCCCTCTTCACCGAAGCGACGCAGGCCGGCTGACACGCCTTCGCCCAGGGGAGCGCCCAGGGGGGCCCGTCGCCGTCGTCGGTGCCGTCAGGTGGTCCGGTTGTCGCGCCCCCGGTGCTCGCCGCCGTGCCGGCCCAGGAGTACCGCTCCGGCGGACGGCCGGCGGAAGTGGCCGGCGGAAGTGGCCGGCGGAAGTGGCCTGCGGAAGCGGGCTGCGGAAGTGGCCTGCGGAAGCGGGCGGCGGCTCGGCTCCGGCTTGAGGCCGTCGGCGATCGGATGGACAGTAAGAATCATGAACCGGCACCGGCGGCCATCGCGGCGGGCTCCGTGGATAGCGGGCGGAGCGGCCGTGGTCGCCCTGGGGGGCGGTCTGGCGGCCTGGGCGTTGCTGTCGTCCGACCACGGCGGCAGCGCCGCGCACCCGACGCCGTCGCCCGTGGTGACGCCCTCGCTGTCGCCCTCGGCGACGGCGCCGAGTCCGTCCCCGTCCGTTTCGCCGCGGCCGTCGGCGCCGAGTTCACCGGCGCCGGCGACGCCGAGGCCCACCCGGACCCCCGCGCCCAGGCCGACCCGGACCCTACCGCCGGTGCCGACCGCCACCCGGCCGTCGCCCCACCGGACGCCCCTGTTCCCCCCGCCACCGGTGCACACGCCGACCACGAAGCCGGCACCTCCCCCCACCCCCACGCCCAGACCGTCCGTCACCCCGCACGGACCGAGCTCGCCCCCGCCCTCGCCGTCCCCCACGACCACGCGGCCGAGCGTGCCCCCGCCGTCTCCGTCCCTCACGGCGACCCGGCCGAGCGCGCCCCCGCCGTCTCCGTCCCTCACGACCACGCGGCCGAGCGCGCCCCCGCCGTCTCCGTCCCTCACGGCGACCCGGCCGAGCGCGCCCCCGCCGTCTCCGTCCCTCACGGCGACCCGGCCGAGCGCGCCCCCGCCGTCTCCGTCCCTCACGGCGACCCGGCCGAGCGTGCCCCCGCTCACCTCACGGCCTGCGCAGACACCAGGGACCGTGACTCCGGCCCCGACAACCACCGGCAACGGACCGGGAACGACCACCTGGGTCACGTCGCCGCAGGCCGTGGCCGCCGCCCAGCGGATGGCGGCTGCCCGGGCGGTCGGCGACCCGGTCTGCTCGCTGTCGGCCGTGGGGCAGCCGAACCCGAGCCTCGTGCCGCGGGTCGGGCGCATCGGCGTCGGGCACTACGGCGACTACTGGTGCCTGATCTGGTAGCCGGTCAAAGCCCCCGCCGGGGGCGGGCCGAACCGGCGCGCGGGGTCAGTCCGGTGCCGCGTTCACTCGAATGGGCGAAGGGGTGCGGTTCAGTAGCCGACGGTGAAGCGCTCGCCGGTGTGCCGTGGCCGTTCGATCTCGTCGAGCAGGGCGACGGCGTAGTCCTCGGCGGAGATGCGGCTGCTGCCGTCGTCGGCGATGAGCAGGTCTTCCTTGGCGATGCGATAGACACCCGTCCGCTCGCCCGGCTCGATCGTCGCGGAGGGGCTGAGGTTGGTCCACTTCACGTCGCTGACGGTGCGGCAGAAGTCCAGGGCGTCCCCGTGGGCGTGCATGATCTGGAGCAGGAACTCCGGCAGGCCCTCGGCGTCCCAGACCTGCTTGCCGTCCGGCGTGCGCAGGGACCCGGCGCCGCCGACGAGGACGAGCCGGGGTGCCGGTTCACCCAGGCTGCGGATGCCGGTGACCAGGGATTCGACGCTGGGTCTGATGGTGGCGATGTGGCCCGGCCCGTCGCCTCCGCCGACCGCGCTGACCACGACGTCCTGCCCCTTGGCGACCTCGGCGACGGACCCGGGATCCAGAACGTCGCCGGTGACCACGGTCAGGCCGGGGTCGTTCCGGGTGAGCTTCGCCGGGTCGCGCACGACCGCTGTGACGAGGTGCCCGCGACGGAGCGCCTCGTCCAGGACGCGGGATCCGATGGTGCCGGTGGCGCCGAACAGGGCGATCTTGGACATGCGAGTGAATCTCCAGTTCCCGGTGGTCGTCTCCGGGTTCGCAGATTACCGATGTCTTTCGTGGCAAAGCGTTAATTGTCGGATCTATCCCGACAATCTGCGTTCATTCGGTCCAGCGGCGTTGCGGTTCAGGCCCGCGTCAGTCGGCGGCAGTGCCCTCGGCCTCCCAGCGCAGCAGGTCACCCGGCTGGCACTCGAGTACCTCGCAGAGCGCGGCGAGGGTCGCGAAGCGCACCGCCTTGGCGCGACCGTTCTTGAGTACCGCCAGGTTGGCGGGCGTGATCCCCACGCGGTCGGCCAGTTCGCCCACGGACATCTTCCGCTTGGCCAGCATCACGTCGATGTCGACGGCGATCGGCATCAGATCACCTGGTCCAACTCGGCCTGCATCCGCGTCGCTTCGACGTCGCGGGCGACCGCCTGGGCGAGCAGCATCCGCAGCACGAGCACGATGAGCGCGACCCCGAGGACGGCCACGCCGATCCCGCCCATGATGACGGTGACGCCCGGGTCGTCCCGCTGGCCCGGCGCGTTGACGGCCGTGACCGCGAACCACAGGAGGGCGGCCGCCGTGATCGCGCCGATCACGCCGTCCACGTACCGGAAGGCGGCGTGGGAGAACACGGTTCCGCGCCGCACCATCGTCACGAGCCGCCACACGCAGACCACTGCGACCTGGACCGTGACCATGCCCAGGACCGTGATCAGGCGCAGTGCGGTCAGCGGGAGCGTCCCGTCCTCCGGGTCGTTCCCGCTCACCAACGTCCAGACCATCATTGCCTGTATGAGCCCGGTGCCGGTGAGCACCAGCGCGAGCACGGCGCGCAGCGTACGCACTGCCAGCTTTCCCACGACCTGTCCTTCCATCGAGTTGCGATGGAAATCTATCGAGATTCGATAGGTGTCGCAAGGGTTGGGGGCGCCGGTGCCCGTCTGCCGCGCAGCGAAGCGGTCAGGGGCGCGCGGTCAGCGGCGGCTCCGGTACGTCCGGGCGGTGCCGATCCCCGCCACGTGCAGGGCGAGGGCGGTCAGTCCCAGCAGCATGACGTTCGTGGAGGTGAACGTGTCATTGGTGCTGATGTCCGCCGCGTTGATCAGGAAGGCGATGAAGAACAGGACTGCTGCGACGATGCCGGCCATGAGGGGCTCCTCTCGTAGGGTGAAATCCCGTATGCCCGCACATCACCTCCACAAGCCCGTCGCCGGGCGGCCGCGAGGATGCGGCGGTCGCCGTGGGGGTGGGGTGCCGGGCGCGCGGAGCGCCCGCGTGATCGGACGGCCGTGCGCGAGCGGCGGGACGCGCTCGGGGATCGTCGGGTTGTTTCCGGTGATACCGGGTCAATTGGCTTGTGGATTTCTCAATTCGGCGCGACAACCGTGGAAGACGGCCAGAATGTGGCGTGCGGCCGGTGGTGTGGGGCGTCGGCTGTCGCATCCTGTGAAAAGGGAGTCCCGTCTTCGGGCAACGGCGTACGCTCCGCGTCGAAGGAGGGTGCCATGGCCGCTCACGCGAAAGCGATCGGGATCTGGTGGCTGGCCACGATGGCCGCCCTGACCACCGCGGTCATCGCGGTGGTCCTCGTCGTGCAGGCCGACTCGGGAGAAGCGTCCCCGCCCCCGCCGTCCCCCCTCACCGCACCGCCGACGAATGCCCCCGGGGCGACGGGCACCGTTCCCTAGGCGTCGTCCTGACCGGGGGCGGGATGCCAGACCTGCTCGGGCGGGGCTCGGATCGCGTGACGGGCCGGCTCGGTGACGGTGTGTCCGACGGAGAAGCAGGTGAGGATTCCGCATGACCGCGGGGCCCGCATGTGCTCCAGGAACGCCTTCGCGAGCGTCTCACCGCACTGAGCGTTCTGGCTTGCGGCCGGGAGAGCCGGCGTCTCCTGCACGGTTCCGAACAGCAGTCACCTGGGAAGTGCGACGGCACTTTCTGTTCTCCCGACCCCTCGCGGACGGCGTCCCCCGTCACGGCCCGGCCGGCTGTCGCCGACGGCGGCGCCCGGCACCGTCCCGCGCCGTCAGACCGTCGAGAGGTCGATCGCGCGGTCCAGGTCGTGGGGCCGCAGGACGCGCAGGATCGCTTCGAGGAGGTAGTAGTCGGCGTAGGGGAGGGAGATCTCGATGCCGTCCTCGGCCGGGCGGTTGCGGGTGCAGCGGGCCACGACGGCCTCGGCGCGGGTGGAGTGGGTGGTGAGGCAGGTCTCGCACAGGGCGCCGAGGATGCGCAGCGCGGTGGTGCGGTAGGACCAACTGCCCGTGGCGGCGGCCAGGTCGAGCAGCCCGCAGGCCATGACGGTCCCGGCGGAGGCGTCCTTGACGTCGTACGGCTGCTGCGGTGCGCGGTAGTCCCAGACGGGTACGTGGTCCGGGCCGAGTGCCTTGACCGCGTAGTCGGCGAGGGTGCGGGCGGTGGCGAGGAACCGGTGGTCGCCGGTGCGGCGGTACATCGTGGTGAAGCCGTAGATGCCCCAGGCCTGTCCGCGGGCCCAGCAGGAGGTGGGGCTGTAGCCCTGGACGGTGTTCGGGCCGACGGGGGTGCCGGTGGCGGGGTCGAGATCGTAGGCGTGCGGGGTGGAGCCGTCCGGCCGCGGGAAGAGGCGCTGCGTGGTCTGCGCGTGTCCCACGGCCGCGTCCATGAACGCGCTCTCGCCGGTCTCCCGGGCGGCGAAGACGAGCAGGTCGAGGTTCATCATCGTGTCGATGATCATGCGCCCCGCGTTGTCGGCGGTGCCCAGCGCACCCCAGGCCCGCAGGTAGCGGCCACGGGGGTTGTAACGCTGGAGCAGTGAGCGGGCCGCCTGGACGGCGCCGTCCCGCCAGGTCGTGTCGCCGGTCAGCCGCCAGGCGGTGACCCAGGACGGGGTGAACAGGAAGCCCAGGTCGTGTGTGCCGGTGTCGTACCGGCGGGGGGCGAGCTTCGCGGCCGATGCCAGGGCGAGGGCGCGCAGGCTGTCGTCGCCGCTGTGGAGCCAGCTCATCCAGAGGACGCCGGGCCAGAACCCGCCGACCCAGTCGCCGTTCTGGGAGTAGACCCACTTCTCGAACTTCGTCCCCACGGGGAAGGCGGTCACCCCGGGTGCGACGGCACGCACCTTCGCGACCGCGTAGTCCGCCGCGTCACGCAGCACCGCCTCCGTCGCCGCCGGCACCTGGCCGGTGAGCGCCTGCGCGGACTGGGGTACGGCGGACGCGACCGCGGCGCCGCCTGCGGTGGCCAGCACGGCCCTGCGGGACATGTGCATGGGTGCCTTCCTCTCCAACTGAACCGGTGAGCGGGGGAGTTGAAGGAGTCTCGCACGGGGCGGCGCGCGCGTATACACATGTGCGCAAAGTTCAGATATGTGAATCGCCTTCGCGGGGCGGACGTCCGTTGCCCGGGGCGGCGACCTCTCGTACGGCCCTGGCGACGGCCGGGAACCCCTTCCGCTCGCCGCGAGGACGGCGTCCACGTCCCGGACCGCGGCCTCGAAGGAGTAGTCCGCGGAGCGCTGCGGCTTCCTGCCACGAGCCCGCTCGTCGTAGGTGATGTGCCGCCATTCCGGGCCCGGTTCGGCGACGACCCGGCGCCAGTGTCCCCGCGTGGCGAACGGGCCGTTGAGGTAGCCCACCGGGACACCGGGGCCGCCGGTGTCGCTGACGGCCAGAGCGGTGTCGTCCACCGGGACCGTACCGGTCCACTCCGTACCGGCCTTTCCGGTCGCTCCGGCCTTTGCGGCGGCTCCGATGTTTCCGGTTGCTACGGCCTTTCCGGTCCCCCCGGTCCCCCCCGGTCCCCCCGGTCGCCCCGGTCGCTCCGGTCGAGGAAGTGCCGTTCGCCGTGATGTCCCTGTTCCCCCATCCGGTCGCGTGGAAGCGGCTGGTGCGGTTACCCCGAGGGGGCTCGGCGATCGGGTCGCCGAGCCCCCTCGGGCGGACGGCCGGTCAGCCTGCCTGGAGGCTGCGGGCGGTGATGTCGCCGCGGGACGTGGTGGCGCGGATGTCGAGTTCGGCGGTGCCGTCGTTCTTGAGGGCGTTGCTGACGCGGCCGTGGCCGGTGCCGGCGTCCAGGGCGGCCGAGACGCCGGTGGCGGCGGTGACCGAGATGTCGCCGTCCTGGGTGCGCAGGACGACCGTGCCGCGGGTCGCCTCGTTGATGCGGATGTCGCCCCGGGCGGTGCTGATCTCCGCGGAGCCGCCCAGCCGGCCGACCTCGACGTCGCCGTCGGTCGCGGTGAGGCGGAGGCTGGTGGCCTCGTCGATCTTGATGGTGCGGTACGCGCCGTCGAAGGCGACGTCGCCGAGGCGCCCGACCCCGCGCAGCTCGGTGCCGGCCGCCTTCGCCTCGACGCCGGAGCCGGCGGGCAGCTGGACGGTGACCTCCACCGAGCCGGAGGGGCCGAAGAGCTGGTTGCCGGGGGACCCGGCCGTGATCCGCAGGACGCCGTCGGCGTAGGAGACGGCGGTCTGCTCGGCCGCCTTGACGTCACGGCCCCTGGCGGGGTCGGCGGGCAGAACCTCGACGGTGGTGTCGGCGCGGTACGCGGCGATGAACTGGACGCGTCCGGCGGGGATGTCCAGGACGGCGGAGATCGGGGCGGGGGTGTCGAACTTCTGCATCGTGGTCTCCCGTTGGCGTTCCTTGTTTCTGACAACGGAAACGCTACGTTGCTTTCCGGGATGCGACAATGGATTCGTTGCGTAAGAAACATATAACCGCATGTCAGATAGCTTAAAGTGTTGCAACTGTTCTGAAGGTAACGCAACGCGCAAGCCTGGATCATTGCAATGAATAGACAGTGAACGCTACCCTTGAGAGGGTCGGGGGCCACCCCGCGGGAACAGCGAGGAGATCGCGATGCCGGGAGGCAGGCTCAGTCAGCAGGAACGCCAGCAGATCGCGCTCGGGCTGGCCGACAGCCTCCCCTACGCCGAGATCGCCCGCCGTATCGACCGTCCGACCTCGACGGTCACGCGTGAGGTGATGCGCAACGGCGGCCCCACCGCCTACCGCGCCGACCTGGCCCACCGCGCCACCGAGCGCCGCGCGCACCGGCGCCGGCCCGCCTCCTCCCGGGGGCCGGGGGTGGTGCCGCAGCCGCACGGACGGGACGCCGAGGCCGTGGCCGAGTACGAGGAGACGCTCGCCACCGTCTTCATGCGGTCGGGTACGCCCAAGATGATGGCGCGGGTGCTGGCCTGTCTCTGCGTCAGCGACGCGGCCGGCCTCACCGCGTCCGAACTCGTCCAGCGGCTCCAGGTCAGTCCGGCGTCCGTCTCGAAGGCGGTCGCGTTCCTCGAGGAGCAGGGGCTCGTCCGCCGGGAGCGCGACGAACGCCGCCGCGAGAGCTACTTCGTCGACGACGACGTCTGGTACCGGTCGATGATGGCGAGTGCGCGCGGCACGGCCCAGATCGCCGAGACCGCCCGTCAGGGCGTCACCGTCCTCGGCCCGCGTACCCCCGCCGCCAACCGCCTGGAGAACATCGCGCGATTCCTCGACTTCGTCAGCGAGAGCATCGCCCGCGCCGCCGAACAGGCCCGTGACGTCCTCCACAGCAAACCCGCGACGACCACCGCTGACGGCACCGGCCGGCCGGACCCCGGCGCCGCATAGACGCGCGGCCGGGCATCACGGCAGGGGAGATCCGCGCGGGGACGGTCGGCGCGGTCGTGGCCGGTGAGGTCATGACTTACTCCGAGCCGAACAACCGGCTGCACCGCGGGCTCGTCGAGTTCAGCGGCCGGTCCACGGACGGGGGAGCGCCGGAGCGGCCGCGGCCGGCCGGTGTGGTGGTCCCGCGACAGCGACGACAGCGGTCACGCGCCGCGTAGGGGAACCATCACCTGCTGAGCCCCTGCCGGGCCGCCCGGGCCGCGCTGTATCGTACGCGCGGCAGCACACGCACCACCGGAACATGCATCAACTCCCGTACCGGCACGTCGACTTCACCCACGTGCCGGTTCCTTTCGCCGCCGCCGGAGGAACCGTGGCAACCAGCCGCCCCCACCGTTTCCGTGTGCCTCTGACCCGACGCAGATCCCTCGCCGTGACGGCCGCACTCGCCGCCGTCTGCGGTGCCGGCCTCACCCAGCCGACCGCGGCCCACGCGGACGCCGCCGCCGACCGCGCCGCCCTCGCCCAGTGGTGGGCCCCCGTCAACTTCCAGGACGTCGACTCCACCGGCGAGACCGCGCTCGGCGGCAAGTCCGACTACATCACGTCCTACGACTACGACGGTGACCTCAACGGGCGCAACAACTGGGAGAACACCGGCCAGTTCCCGCTCGCGGCGCACGTCTACTACTCGGTCGTGCAGACCCCGTCCTTCTCCTACCTGCTGTACACGTACTTCCACCCGCGCGACTGGTCCGACGGTGTCCTCGACAACTACCAGGAGGACCTGACCGAGCACGAGAACGACGCCGAGGGAGTCCTGGTCGTCGTGGCCAACGACGGTTCCGCACACGGCCAGTTGAAGGCGGCGATCACCGTCGCGCACAGCAACTTCTACTCCTGGGTGCCCTCCGGAAGCGACTTCACCAGCGGCCAGGAGAGCGTCGACGGCACGCTGAAGCTCCAGGGCGACCCGCACGACGACGGGCACGGCCGCCCGTTCACCACCCAGCAGCCCAACACCCACGCCGCGTGGGCCGAGGGCTACCTGTCCCAGGAGCGCAGCCAGTACGCGAGCGGCGACGGCATCGTCTACTACCCCGGCTCCACCGCCGAGGTGCCGGCCGGCTCCGACGACCGCGACGTGCAGTACACCCTGACGGACGTCTTCGCGGCGAACGGCATGTGGGCGAACCGCACCCTCACCACGCTGTTCGCGACCACGGACAACTTCGCCGGCGACGACAGTGCCAACCCCTACGGCGCCAAGTGCGGCGCGGGCGGGGTCCTCGGCCCGGCCAACGGCGCCTGCGACACCGACGCGGCCAACCCGCCGTGGGCCTGGGACGACGGCGACGACCTGCCCGGCCGGGGGTACCTCGCCACCAACCCCGCCGAACTCGTCTGGGACTACTTCGACTGGCCCGGCAAGCCCGCCGCGCCGGACCTCGCCTACACCTGGGACCAGTACAACGGCATCACCTCCTGATCAGGCGCAGGGCCCGCCCTGCAGCACCGCAGGGCTGATCTGCCGACGCCGAGGCAGTGTGGTGACCATGCGGGCGACCACGCGTTCGCTGAGGCGGACACGGCGGTGGGGGATGTCCCCGGGGAACCGGGCGAAGCCCCCCGCCGCCAGGTCGAACGGTTCGGTGAGTCGGTGGTGGACATGACGCACGCCCACGAGCCGTCCTCCGTCGACGTCGGCACGAAGGCCACCCGCGCGCTGATGCCGCCCTGGCTGCGCAGGTACGTCGGGAGCCGACCGCCGGAGCGGGGGGCGACGGCGCCGGGCGGGGCTCGACGCGCGCGATCGGTCCGGAGCTGGTGTGCTGGGTGAGGGGGCTTCGGACCCTACCCGTCGTACCCGTTCCGGGAGAAGACGCATGAGTACGTACCGAGTCGCGCAGGTGCCCGCCCTGGGCGGGCCGTTCGAGATCGTCGAGCGGGAGGTGCCGCGGCCGGGCCCCGGCCATGTGCGGATCGCGGTGGAGGCCTGCGGCATCTGCCACAGCGACACCTTCTTCGTCACCGCCGCACTGCCCGGTGTCACGTTCCCGGTGGTGCCCGGCCACGAGATCGCCGGGCGGATCGAGGAACTCGGCGAGGGCATCGAGGACTGGGGCTGGCGGCTCGGCGACCGCGTGGGAGTCGGCTGGTTCGGCGGCAGCTGCGGCCACTGCAAGCCCTGCCGCCAGGGCGACTTCATCGTCTGCGAGAACCTGAAGGTGCCCGGCTGGTCCTACGACGGCGGCTTCGGCCAGCAGGTGATCGCGCCGGTCGACGCCCTGGCCCGCATCCCCGACGGGCTGACCTCGGCCGACGCGGCGCCGCTCGGCTGCGCGGGCGTGACCACCTTCAACGGCCTGCGGCGCAGCCCGGCCGAGCCCGGTGACCTGGTCGCCGTCGTCGGCCTCGGCGGACTCGGCCACCTCGGCGTGAAGTACGCGGTGGCCATGGGCTTCGAGACGGTGGCCATCGCCCGCGGCGCCGAGAAGGCGGATTTCGCGAAGCAGCTCGGCGCCCACCACTACGTCGACTCCACGACCGAGACCCCGGTCGCGGAGGCCCTGCAGTCGCTCGGCGGCGCCAAGGTCGTGCTCGCCACCGCGGGCAACTCCCAGGCGATCTCGGCGGCCGTGGACGGGCTGGGACCCCGGGGCGAGCTGGTGGTGATCGGCATCGACCCGGAGCCGCTCGGGATCAGTCCGCTCCAGCTGCTCACGGCCGCGCGGGAGATCCGCGGCCACCCGTCCGGCACCGCGCAGGACGTGCAGGACACCATGGAGTTCAGCGCCCTGCACGGGATCCGCCCGACGATCGAGACCGTATCGCTGGACCAGGCGGACGAGGCCTACCAGAAGATGCTCACCGGGGCCGCGCGCTTCCGCATGGTCCTCACCTACGACTGAGACCCGCGGCCGGGACCCACGACTGAGACCTGCGGTGCACGAGTCACACGCGGCGGTGTCACACGGCTGCCGGAGGCACGGCGGGCGGGCGCTCAGCCGCGTACCGCGCGGGCCGCGAGCAGCGCGATGTCGTCCTCGGAACCGGCGGCGAGGTGCGCGAGGACCGTGTCGACGATCTTGTCCAGCGGATCGGTGGGGGACAGCGACAGCCCCGTCAGCCGGGCCAGCCCGCGGTCGATGTCCTCGCCGCGCCGCTCCACGAGACCGTCCGTGTACAGGAGCAGCACTCCGCCGCGCTCCGGGGTGACCCGCTGCTCGTACCGGCCGAGCCCACTGCCCAGCGGCGGGCCGACCGGCACCGGGACCAGCTGCGTCTCGCCCTGCGGGGAGATCCAGACCGGCGGCAGGTGGCCGGCGCTGGCGTAGGTGAGGGTGGCGACGTCCGCGTCGCCGAGCGCGAGGAAGCAGGTGGCCACCCGCTCGAAGCCGGAGTCGGCGACCATGCGGTCCGCGTGCTGGAGGATGCGGCCCGGCGAGAGCCCCGCGAGGGCCAGGGCGCGCATCGTCGAACGGTAGTGGCTCATCGCCACCGCCGCGTCCACCCCGTGGCCCATCACGTCCCCGATGACCAGCATCGTGCGGCCGTCGGGCAGGGCCAGGACGTCGTACCAGTCGCCGCCGATCAGCGAGCCGTCATCGGCGGGACGGTAGCGGCCCGTGGTCTCCACGCCGCCGTGCTGCCGCAACTGGCCGGGCTCGGTCAACAGGGCCCGCTGCAACTCCAGGGCCATCGTGTGCTCGCGTTCGAAGCGGACCGCGCGGTCCAGGGCGCGGGCGGCGCGGGCGGCGAGTTCGCGGGCCACCGTGGCGTCCTCGTTCGAGAACGGCGCGGAGTCCCCGGCCCGGGCCAGCAGCAGGATGCCGAGCACCCGGCCGTCCGCGACCAGGGGGGCGAGGAGCACCGAGTGGACTTGGGCGGCCAGACACGCCTGCGCGGGCGCCCAGCGCGGGATCAGCGACCGCCACTGCGCCGCCGTGATCGCGTTGCGCCGCCAGATCCGGCCCGCCGCCAGGTTCCGCCGGTTCCCGGTGCCGCGCGGCCAGCCGACCAGCTCGCCGCGCGCGTCGAGGGCCGCGAGACCGGTGACCAGCCCGGGCCGCGTGGCGTACGCCGCGAGCCGGGTCGGCGTACGCCGCGCCGGCACGGTGTCCGGCGGACTGAGCTCCACCCCGGCCGCGTCCGCCAGCTCCGGTACGACGAACTCCGCCAGCTCCCGGCAGGTCCCGGCGACATCGGTGCCGGTGCCGATCCGGGACGCGGCCGAGTCCAGCAGCGCGAGGCGCCGGTGGGCGCGCTCCAGCTCGTACACGTACTGCTGCGGCTCGCTGATCTCCAGGCCCACCGCGGCCACGCCCACCACCCGGCCCGTGCCGTCCACGAGCCGGTGGTAGACGCACCGCCACTCGCGGACCTGGTACGGCGAGTCCACCCAGGTGCGGCCGGTGACGACCGCCTCGCGGGGCCGTCCGTCGCGGATGACGTCCCGCAGCACCTGGTCGGGCCGCCTGAGGTGCGGCAGCACCTCGCGCTGGGTGCGGCCCAGGTAGGCCTCGGCGGGCAGGCCCGTGGCCCGGGCCATGTGCGGGTTGACGTAGAGGTAGCGCAGGTCGGTGCCGAGCACGGCGAAGCCCACGGCCGCGTCCTCGACGATGCCGCGGAGCATGTCGACGTAGTCGATGCCGACGGGCGGTGCGTCCGCACCGGCCGGAGCCTGTGTGCCCCGTGCGGGGGGCGCGACCGGCGCCTCCGGGGTGTCCCGGGCGCCCGGTGAGCTCGGGGTGTCCCGTGCGGTCGCTCCCGTCGGTGCCGTGGGCGCAGCCGGTGCCGTCGGTTCGACCGGCGGTGCCGGTGCGGCCCGTCGTCGTGAGGAGGTGTCCCTGTCCACCCGGTCCTCCTCGCCTGCCCCCTCCCTCGGCCGCCCTCATCGTGCAACAGGTCCCGGCACGGCGCATCCCGGAACCGCTCCGGCCGGTACCTCGGGCGCTCTCGCTCACATCGCCCCGAGCGCGGCTGTGCGGCGGCCTTAACCCCCGTTGATCGGGAGCGGTGACGCCGGTGTAATCAGCCCTCCCTACCGTCGGGACCGGACGGAAATGGCAGACGAGCAGGAACAGGGGGCGCCCGTGGCCGCGCCGGACTCGCGCAGCACCGGCACCCGCAGGGTGCGGACCGTCTGCTCGTACTGCGGGGTCGGCTGCGGCATGGTCCTGGACGTCGGCAGGGGCCCGGACGGCCGCCGTACCGTCCTGCAGGCGTCCGGCGACAAGGAGCACCCGGCCAACTTTGGCCGGCTCTGCACGAAGGGCGCCACCACCGCCGACATGCTCGCCGCTCCCGGCCGGCTGACCACCGCCCTGCTGCGGCCCGAGCGGGGCGCGGAGGCGGTGCCCTCGGCCGTGGACGCGGCGGTCGCGGAGACCGCGCGCCGGCTGCGGGCGATCGTCGACGAGCACGGCCCGGACGCGGTCGCCCTCTACGTCTCCGGCCAGATGAGCCTGGAGGCCCAGTACCTCGCCAACAAGCTCACCAAGGGGTGGCTGCGCACCAACAACATCGAGTCCAATTCCCGGCTGTGCATGGCCAGCGCCGCCACCGGCTACAAGCTCTCGCTCGGTGCCGACGGCCCGCCCGGCTCGTACCAGGACCTCGACCGGGCGGACGTATTCCTCGTCATCGGCGCCAACATGGCCGACTGCCATCCCATCCTCTTCCTGCGTCTGATGGACCGGGTGAAGGCGGGCGCGAAGCTGATCGTCGTGGACCCGCGCCGGACCGCCACGGCCGACAAGGCCGACCTGTTCCTCCAGGTGAGACCCGGCACGGACCTCGCCCTCCTGAACGGACTGCTCCACCTGCTGCACGCGAACGGGCACACCGACCCGGACTTCGTCGCCGCCCACACCGAGGGCTGGGAGGCGATGCCGGAGTTCCTCGCCGGCTACCCGCCCGCCGCCGTCGCCGACATCACCGGCATCCCCGAGGCCGACCTGCGCGCGGCCGCCCGGCTGATCGGCGAGGCGGGGGAGTGGACCAGCTGCTGGACCATGGGCCTCAACCAGTCCACGCACGGCACCTGGAACACCAACGCCCTGGTCAACCTGCACCTGGCAACCGGGAAGATCTGCCGCCCCGGCAGCGGCCCGCTCTCCCTCACCGGCCAGCCCAACGCCATGGGCGGCCGCGAGATGGGCTACATGGGTCCCGGACTGCCCGGCCAGCGGTCGGTGCTCGTCGACGCCGACCGCGCCTTCGTCGAGGAGCAGTGGGGGCTGGCGCCCGGGTCGATCCGCGCCGACGGCGTCGGCAAGGGCACGGTGGAGATGTTCCGGAAGATGGCCGACGGCGAGATCAAGGCCTGCTGGATCATCTGCACCAACCCGGTCGCCTCCGTCGCCAACCGCCGGTCCGTCATCGAGGGCCTGGAGGCCGCCGAGTTCGTCGTCACCCAGGACGTCTTCACCGACACCGAGACCAACGCCTACGCGGACGTCGTCCTGCCCGCCGCCCTGTGGACCGAGACCGAGGGCGTCCTCATCAACAGCGAGCGCACCCTCACCCTCGCCCGCCCCGCCGCCGACCCGCCCGGCGAGGCCACCGCCGACTGGCGGCTGATCGCCGGCGTGGCCCGCGCGATGGGGTACGAGGACGGCTTCTGCTACGACAGCGCGGAGGAGATCTTCGAGGAGATCAAGCGCTTCCACAACCCGCAGACCGGCTACGACCTGCGGGGCGTGACCTACGACCGGCTGCGCGCCGCCCCCGTCCAGTGGCCGGCCGCCACCGCCGAGGGACCCGACCGCAACCCCGTCCGCTACCTCGACACCGATGGCACCCTCACCTTCGCCACCGCCTCCGGACGCGCCGTCTTCCACGCCAGGCCGCACCTGGACCCCGCCGAGATGCCGGACGACGACCACCCGTTCGTCCTGAACACCGGCCGCCTCCAGCACCAGTGGCACACCCTGACCAAGACCGCGAAGGTCGCCAGGCTGAACAGGCTCAACCCCGGCCCGTTCGTCGAGGTGCACCCCGAGGACGCGGCCGCGCTCGGGCTCGCCGACGGCGACTCCGTGGAGGTCGCCTCACGGCGCGGCCGGGCGGTACTGCCCGCGGTCGTCACCGACCGGGTGCTGCCCGGAACCTGCTTCGCGCCCTTCCACTGGAACGACCTGTTCGGCGAGTACCTCAGCGTCAACGCGGTGACCAGCGACGCGGTGGACCCCCTGTCGTTCCAGCCCGAGCTGAAGGTGAGCGCGGTGTCGCTGACCAAGGTGGCCACGCCGGTGAGCGTGCAGGTGCCCGGTGCCCAGGAGGCTCCCGCCGCCCTCGACGGGCCCGTTGCCGCCGTCGTCGCGCCCACCGCGGTGCCGGTGCCGTCCGCCGCCTCGGTGTTCGGCCTCGACCCCGCCCCACCGCCGGTCCTCACCGCGGCCGAACGGCAGTACCTGGTCGGTTTCCTCGCCGGCATCCCGGCCGGCGCCCCGGGCGTCCCCGTGCTCTCGCCGGACGCGCCGTTCAGCCCCGACCACGCCCTGTGGGTCAACGGCGCCCTCGCCGGCATGTACTCCCGGTCTGCCGCGGTCCCGGCCCCGCTGCCCACGCCCGGCCGCCAGGTGGTGGTGCTCTGGGCCTCGCAGACCGGCAACGCCGAGGACTTCGCCGCCACCGCCGCCGAGCGCCTCACCGCGGGCGGCCACGCGGTCTCCCTCGTCGCCATGGACCAGGCCGACCCGGCCGCCCTGCCCCCGGGCGCCGACCTGCTCCTGATCACCAGCACCTTCGGCGACGGCGACGCCCCCGACAACGGCGCCGGTTTCTGGGACGGCCTCGCCGCCCTCGATGCCGGGCCCCTCGCGGGCCGCCGGTACGCCGTGCTGGCCTTCGGCGACTCCAGCTACGACGACTTCTGCGGGCACGGGCGACGCCTGGACAGCCGGATGGACGAGCTCGGCGCGGTCCGGATCACGCCGCGCGCCGACTGCGAACCGGACTACGAGACCCGGGCGGCGGCCTGGCTGGACCAGGTGCTCATGGCCCTGCAGCACGAGCCCACGTCGTCCGCCGCGGCGGACCCGGCCCCCGCGCCCGCCAGGTCCCGGCGCCCGGTCCCCCTCACCGCCCGCCTCGTCGGCAACCGGCTGCTCAGCCTGCCCGGCGCCGGCAAGGAGGTCCGCCGCTTCACCTTCGACACCCGCGACGGCGAGACCCCACTGGTCTACGAGGCGGGCGACGCGCTCGGTGTCCGCCCACTCAACTCCCCTGACCTGGTGGCGGAATGGCTGGACGTCACCGGTCTCGACGCCGCAACGGCCGTGGAAGTGAACGGAGTCGGCGAAGTCCCCCTCGCCGAGGCCTTCTCCCGCCACCTGGACATCACCCGCGTCACCCCGGACCTGCTCCGCTTCGCCGCCGAACGCACCCGTGACCCGCGCGAGTTGCGCAAGCTGCTGCGCCCCGACAACAAGGACGGGCTGGCCAAGTGGTCCTGGGGCCGCCAGGCGGTCGACGTCGTCGCCGAGTTCGGGATCCGGGCCGGCGCCCAGGAGTGGGCCGGCGTCCTCGGCAGGCTCCGGCCCCGCCTCTACTCCATCTCGTCCAGCCCGCTGACCGACCCCCACCAGGTCTCGCTCACCGTCTCCGTCGTCCGCTACGAGAACCTGCGCGGCCGACGCAGGCAGGGCGTCTGCTCGCCGTTCCTCGCCGAGGCCGAACCCGGCACGCCGGTCCCGGTGCACGTCCAGCGCTCCCCGCACTTCCGGCCGCCCGCCGACCCGGCGACCCCCATGGTCATGGTCGGCCCCGGCACCGGCGTGGCGCCGTTCGTCGGCTTCCTCGAAGAACGCCGCGCCCGCGGCCACCGCGCCCCCAACTGGCTGTTCTTCGGCGAACAGCACCGGGCCACCGACTTCTACTACGAGCGGGAACTCACCGCCCTGCTCGCCGACGGCACCCTCAGTCGCCTCGACACCGCCTTCTCCCGCGACCAGCGTGCCAAGGTCTACGTCCAGGACCGGATGCGCGAACACGGCCCGCTGCTGTGGTCCTGGCTCCAGGACGGCGCCCGCTTCTACGTCTGCGGCGACGCCTCCCGGATGGCCAACGACGTCGAGCGGGCCCTGAAGGACATCGCCGGCGCGCACGGCGGACTGACCGAGGACGAGGCGACGGTGTACGTCAGACAGCTGGCCGCGGAGCGGCGTTACGTCCGCGACGTCTACTGACCGGATGACGGCCGGTTCACCGACTGCCCATCAGATGGTGCATGGTGAGGGCGAGTCGCAGCCGGAACCGGTCCTGCGGGGTGCGCACCGGCCAGTCCAGCAGATGCCCGGCATGCGTCAACCGCTCCTGGACATGCGGACATGACGCGTCATCCGGCGGTACGGCGAGGAGATCCAGCCGTGCACGGTCCCGGTCGCCCACTGCGCGGAGCGTACGGTCACCACCATCGAGGGACTCGCCGACGGCGACACCCTGCACCCCGTCCGACAGGCCTGGCCGGCCTGCGACGTGGCCGGGTGCGGCTTCCGCCGGCCCGGCCGGATCACGGCGGCCGCCGCCCTCCTCGAACGCACCCCGCACCCGACGGACGCCGCCATCGACGCCATCGAGAACGTCCGCCGCCGCGGCACCTGCCCCAGGATCAGGGAGGCGAGCAAGAAGGCTTCGGCGAGCGGAGGTTGAGCCCCGGCCCCGCTCCGTCACCTTCCGACCCGCGAAGGGCGACCAAAGATGCCGAGGCATGGACCATGGACGCCCGGGCACAGACGATCGGCCGACGCGCCCGCGACCACGCCCGCCCGACGATGGGGTCCATCCGACGAGCGGGAGGTACGAGACGTGAGGACAGCACGGGGGAGTGCGGCCGTGACCCTGGCCGTGGCGGCCGCACTGGCATCGACGGCCGGCACACCGGCCCCGCACCACCCCTCACCCATCCGGCTCTACGTGGCCCCCTGGGGCGACGACCACGGGCCCGGCACCCTGGACCACCCCTTCGCGACCCCGGCCCGCGCGCAGCGCGCGGTACGGGCCGTCGCCCCGCGCATGACCTCGGACGTCACGGTGAACCTGCGCGCCGGCACCTACCGCCTCACCTCCCCCCTCCGCCTGACCGCCGCCGACTCCGGCCGGCACGGCCACCGGGTGGTCTACCAGGCGTACGGCTACGGCACCGCGCACCAGGAACCGGTCACCCTCAGCGGCGGCCGGCCCGTCACCGGCTGGCGCCCGGATCCCGGCCGCCCCGGCGTCTGGCGTGCCGACGTGGGAGGCCTGGAGACCCGCCAGCTCTACGTCGACGGCCACCGGGCCCCACGGGCGTCCCTCGGCGCACCCCTGCCCGGCAGACTCACCCTGACCGCCACCGGCTACACCACGACCAGCGGGCTGCCCCTCTCCTGGCACCGCCCCGCCGACCTCGAAGTCGTCTACCGCTACGACTACGCGGAAGGCCGCTGCGGCGTGAAGGCGATCTCCGCGTCCGCCGCCACCCCCACGAGGACCACGATCACCATGGACCAGCCCTGCTGGCGGCTGGCCCGGACCCTCTACGGCGCGGACGCCCTCACCCGGACCCACGACGTCGAGAACGCCGCCGACTTCCTCACCCGCACCGGCACCTGGTACCTGGACCGCTCCCGCCCCGGCCACCACACCCTCCTCTACCGCCCCCGACCCGGTCAGGACATGACCCGCACCGAGGTCCTCGCCCCCACCCTCCAGACCCTGCTCAGCGGCACCGGGACGGGGGCCTCCCGCCCGCTCCACGACCTCACCCTCCGCGGCCTGACCTTCGCCCACGCCACCTGGCTGGCACCGAACGAACCGGCCGGTTTCGCCGCCGCCTGGAGCATGTACATGCGCCCGGGCCAGGGCGGCGACATCACCGTTCACACCGTCCCCGGCAACGTCACCTTCCGGTACGCGGACCGCATCACCCTCACCGGCAACCGCTTCGTCCACCTCGGTGCCCAGGGCCTCACCCTCACCGCCGGCACCTCGCACACCACGGTCACCGGCAACGTCTTCACGGACATCTCCGACGGCGGCATCACGCTGGGCGTCCTGCCACCGGCCACCCGCGGCAGGAACGCGGGCAACCGGATCACGGACAACTGGATCCACCGCATCGGCGCCGAGTACCGCGCCGCCTCCGCCGTCTGGAACAGCGCCACCCAGGACACCCTCATCGCCCACAACCAGGTCGACCACGTCCCCTACACCGGCATCCTCTCCGGCCCCAGCGAGGACCTGCGCGGCCTGACCCGCCGCAACCGCGTCCTCGGCAACCGGGTCTTCGCCACCAACCGCCTGCTGGCCGACGGCGGCGGCATCTACCTGCGCGGCGACCAGGGCCCCTCCTACGCGGACGGCGCCCTGGTCGCCCGCAACGCCGTCACCGACAGTCCGGGCGCCGTCTGGAACGTCGGCATCTACACCGACGACTCCAGCAACCGCGTCACCGTCCGCGACAACGTCGTCCACGACTACGTCGCCTCCATCGGCGGATGCAGCGAGAACTGGGGCAACCGCCCCGTCCGCAACATCCGCTACACCGGCAACTACTGGGACGACAGGGTCCCCGCCTGGCTCGCCCGCCGCCCCTACCCGGGAGCCTGGCCCCCCGCCCCCGACTGCGGCGACCCCCAGCACCTCCACTTCACCTCCAACACCCTCCTCACCCCGACCACCCCCTGCCCCGCCCACCCGACCTGCGCCGCCATCACGGCCGAGGCGGGCCCGCGGTGGCCGTACCGCGGAAGACTGGGGCTGGGCCCGCGCTGACCGCGGACCCGACCGGCGGTCAGCGGGCCAGCACCCGCCGCAGCCAGTCCATGTGGGCCGCGCGTGCCGACCGGGACACGGCGGCCTGGGGGGCGAAGCCGTCGAAGCCGTGGAAGCCGCCGGGCCAGACGTGGAGTTCGGCGATACCGCCGGACTGCCAGATGCGGGAGGCGTAGGCGACGGTCTCGTCGCGGAAGGTCTCGGCGGAGCCGACGTCGAGGAAGGCCGGGGGGAGGTTCGTGAGGTCGGTGGCACGCGCCGGGGCCGCGTAGGGGGAGACGTCGGGGCCGCCCCGGCGCTCGCCGAGCAGGGCGGTCCAGCCGGTCTCGTTGGAGGTGCGGTCCCAGAGGCCGAGGCCCTTCATCTGGTGGCTGGAGGGGGTGTCGTTGCGGTCGTCGAGCATCGGACAGAGCAACATCTGGCCGATCACGGACGGACCCTGACGGTCCCTCAGGAGGAGGGCCAGGGCTGCCGTGAGGCCGCCGCCCGCGCTGGCGCCCGCGATCACGATCCGTTCCGGGTCGCCGCCGATCTCCTTCGCGTGCTCCGCGGTCCACAGCAGCCCCGCGTACACGTCCTCGACCGGCGCGGGGTGCGGATGCTCGGGCGCCAGCCGGTACTCCACCGACACCACCACCGCGCCCAGCTCCTTCGCCCAGGCCAGCGGGGCGTCCACGCCCAGCCGGTTGTTGCCGACCACCATGCCGCCGCCGTGGACGTGGTAGATCACCGGGAGCGGACCGGAGGCTGCCGGGGCGACCGGGCGGCAGACCAGGAGCGAGATCTCGGGGGCGTCCGCGGGGCCGGGGACCGTACGGTCCTCCACGTCGAACGCGCCCTCCATCGTGAGGTCCAGCTCGGCCAGGAGCCGTATCCCCGGGCCCTGCCGGATCTCGGTGATGTCCGCCATCGTGAACGACGGAGGGATCGCGTCCTCGATCGGCTCCAGGGCGGCGGCGAGTTCGGGGTCGAACGGGGGCGGTACGGCGGTCATCGCGGCTCCTCGATCCGGGGTTCTGCGGCTCGTATGCCCATGATCCGGGCGGTCGTGCGCTCACCGGGGCCGCCGGTCGGCGAAGCTCCCCGCCGTCCGGCGGGTGCCTGTCCGGAAACACGCGCGGACACGCCGGGCCGCCGAAGCCGGGGCTTGACTTCGAGCGCGCTCCAGGACCTAGCGTCGAGGTGGCGGACGACGATCAGTGCGGATCAGGGGACCGGCGCTGGACGTCGGCGCGGAACACCGATGTGGAACACCAGCGCGGAACTCCAGCGCGGAACCTCAGGGCGGAACGGAGAACGGCCATGCGCGTGGGCGTGCACATCAACCGGTTCAACCACCCCGGCGGCGGACCCGCCCTCGGCGCCGAACTCGCCGCCGCCGGTGCCGCGGCCGAGGCGGCGGGCGTCAGCTGGGTGTCGGTGATGGACCACTACTTCCAGATGGAGTTCAACGGCGGCGCCGAGGACCCCATGCTGGAGGCCTACACCACCCTCGGCTACCTCGCCGGCCGCACCTCGACCGTGCGGCTCGGCGCCCTGGTGACGGGAGTGACGTACCGGCATCCCGGGCTCCTCGCCAAGATCGCCACCACCCTGGACGTGGTGTCGGGCGGCCGGGCCACCCTGGGCATCGGTGCCGCCTGGTACGACCGTGAGCACCACGGACTCGGCGTGCCCTACCCGCCGCTCAAGGAGCGTTTCGAGCGGCTGGAGGAGGCGCTCAGGATCTGTCTGCAGATGTGGGACCCGGAGAACAACGGTCCCTTCGAGGGCCGGTACTACCAGCTCGCCGAGACGCTCTGCGTGCCCGCGCCGGTGAGCACCCCGCACCCCGAGATCATGATCGGCGGCCAGGGCGAGAAGAAGACCCTGCGCCTGGTGGCCCAGTACGCCGACGCCTGCAACCTCATCCCCTCCTCCGCGGAGGAGCTGCGGCACAAACTGGAGGTGCTGCGCGGCCACTGCGACGAGGTCGGACGGGACTACGACACCATCCGCAAGACCGTCGCGTACGGCGCCGAGCCGGTCACCACGGGCGACCTGGACGCCTTCACGAGGGACATCGAGGGCTACGCCAAGCTCGGCCTCGACACCGTCATCCTGTCGCCGCGCCTCGGCGAGACCTCGGGCTGGATGGAGACCTTCGCCGCGCCGGCCGTCGAGCGGCTCGCCGGGATCGAGTGAGCGGGAGCGGACGCGGGGCGCGCGAAAGGGGCCGGCGGTCGCCGGCCCCTTTCGGGGGGTGGGTCAGGCGGCCACGCCCACGTTGCCGTGCAGGCGGGCGACGACCTCGGTCAGCTGGGCGGCGACCTCGGTGTCGTCGGCCGGGTGGGTCTCGGCGAAGCGGGTCACCGAACCGGGGATCGACAGCTTGATGTCCTCGATCACCTTGCCGCCGGCGATGCCCACGGCCTTGCGCGCCTCGTCCTGCGCCCACACGCCGCCGTACTGGCCGAAGGCGGTGCCGACGACGGCGACCGGCTTGCCGCCGAAGGCGCCGGCGCCGTACGGGCGGGACAGCCAGTCGATGGCGTTCTTCAGGACGGCCGGGATGGTGCCGTTGTACTCGGGGGAGAAGAGCAGGAACGCGTCGGCGGCCTGGGCGGCCTCGCGCAGCTTCGCGGCGGCGGCCGGGACGTCGCCCGCCACGTCGATGTCCTCGTTGTAGAACGGGATGTCGGCCAGGCCCTCGAAGACCTCGACGACGGCACCCTCGGGGGCGAGCTTGACGGCCGCCTCGGCGAGCTGGCGGTTGTGCGAACCGGCGCGAAGGCTGCCGACGAGCGCAAGGATGCGGACAGACATGGGGAGCTCCAAGGGGGGTGAAACACTGCCGTAACGAATCCGGACCGAGGTCCGGTTAATTTCTAACACCCTAAGCGGACCTCGGTCCAGTTCTGTTCCCGATGCTTTACGCTGTCTTCATGTCCAGCGTCCTGCCGCCCCTCCCGCAGCCCCAGGAGCCCTTCGACACCCCACAGTTGCTCGAAGTCGGACCCGCTCCTGAAGAGCCGTGCCTGCGTGCCGACGCGGCCCGCAACCGCGCCCGGCTGCTGGAGGCCGCCGCCCGGCTGATCGCCGAGCACGGGGTGGCCGGCGTGACCATGGAAGCGGTGGCCGCGGCGGCCGAGGTGGGCAAGGGCACGGTCTTCCGCCGCTTCGGCGACCGTACCGGACTGCTGATGGCGCTGCTCGACCACTCCTCGCGACAGCTCCAGGCGGACTTCATGGGCGGGCCCCCGCCTCTCGGCCCCGGCGCCCCGCCGGTCGAACGGCTGAGGGCGTTCGGCGTCGCGGTGCTCTACCGCGCGGCCGAGCAGCTCGACCTGCAGCTGGCCGCCCAGCCCGAGCCCACCCGGCGCTACGCCAATCCGCCGATCCAGGCACTGCGCACCCACGTGACGGTGCTGCTGCGGCAGATCGATCCGGCCGCCGACTGCGAACTGCTCGCCCAGACGCTGCTCGCCTACCTCGACCCCGCCCAGATCCACCACCTGACCAGGCAGTGCGGGATGCCGATGGAGCGCCTGGAGGCCGGCTGGACCGACCTGGTCGACCGCGTCACGCGGACGGCGCTGCCCCGCTGACGTCCATCTCGCCGCCGTCCGGACCGGCGCCGGTGAACATGTCGACAAGTCCCTGGGGCGCGTCGGCCCGGAACAGCATGGCGGCGCTCGCCGCGGAGTCCGCCGCGGACCGCTCGGCACGCCTGAACATCTTCTCCTCGTAGGCGGCCAGGGCGGCCTCGGGGTCGCCGGGGTGCGCGGCGAGCGCGAGGCCCAGGTCGGCGCCGTCGATCAGCGCCAGGTTGGCGCCCTCGCCGGCGAAGGGCGACATCAGGTGCGCCGCGTCACCGAGCAAGGTGACCCCCGGGACCCGGTCCCAGCGGTGGCCGACCGGCAGGGCGTGGATCCGCCGCGGCACCAGCGGGCCCTCGGCGTCCGCGACCAGCGCCCGCAGGCACTTGTCCCAGTCGCCGAAGTGGTCGAGCACGGCCCGCCTGGCGGCCTCGGCGTCGGTGAAGTCGATCCCGTCCAGCCACTCCTCGGGCGCCTCGACCGCCGTGTACACGTGCAGGCTGCCGTCGCTCTCCCGGTGGCCGAGGAGGCCCCGGCCCGCGCCGAGCGCGAACAGCATGCCCGCGCCGACCACTTCGGCGCTCCCCGGGTGCCGTACGTCCGCGTCCGGCAGGTCCGCCTCCACGAACGAGACCCCGGTGTACGCGGGCCGCGCGTCCGAGACCAGCGGGCGGATCCGGGACCAGGCACCGTCCGCGCCGACCAGCAGATCGGTCGTGAAGGAGCCGCCGTCCTCCAGGGTCACCTCGTGCCGGCCGCCGCCGAGCGGGCGGGCGCCGGTGACCTTCGCGCCCCAGCGGATCACCCCGTCGGGGAGGCTGCCGGTCAGCAGCCGGCGCAGGTCTCCCCGGTCGATCTCGGGCCGCCCGCCGGTGCCGTCGTCGGGGATGTCCAGCACGACCCGCGCGTCCTTGTCCAGGACCCGTGTCGCCTGGCCGCCCGCGTGGACGTGCGCCAGGAACGCGTCGTACAGCCCGGCCGCGCGCAGCGCCGGCTGGCCGGAATCGTCGTGGATGTCGAGCATGCCGCCCTGGGTGCGGGCCGTCGCCGACGCGTCGAGGTCGAAGACGGCCGCCTCGACGCCGTGCACCCGCAGCACCCGGGCGAGCGTGAGCCCGCCGAGACCGGCCCCGACGATCGCGACGGGGTGGTGGGGAGTGGACATGGGGGTCTCCTAGTCATGGGGTTCGGGTACGGCGGTGTGCTCGATGCCGTTGATCAGGGCCTGGAAGGCCCAGGACACGCGGGCCTCGGGCGCGCCCGACAGGAGCACCCCGGAGGCGGCGGCGATGTGCGGATGGGTGCGGTCCGACACCCGGCTCAGCGCCCGGCCGAGGGCGTCCCAGTCCTCCTGGGACGCCTCGCCCGCGTGCTCGGCGGCGGTCGCGGTGGCGCGCTGCAGCAGCAGGTCGACGCCCCAGGCGGCCCGCTCGCGCGGCACCCCGCCCTCGTCGAGCAGGCCCAGCAGGGTCTCGATCAGGTCCAGGTAGTGCGGGCCGCTCGGCCACGCGGTCAGTGCGGAGCGGGCGAGACTCGGATACTCCATGAGCATCCGTGTGTACGCGACGAGCACCCGCTCCAGCCGCTCTCGCCAGTCGCCCTCCGCCGGTGCCGGGCCGACGGAGCCGAGCAGCTCGTCCAGGACGGCCGCGTGCAGCTCGGCGGTGTTGCGGACGTAGACGTACAGCGAGGCCGGTCCGGTGTCGAGCTCCTGGGCCAGGCGCCGCATGGTGACCTTGTGCAGGCCCTCGGCGCGCAGGATCTCCACGGCGGCGGCGACGATGGCCTCCCTGGACAGGGCGGGCTTGGCGGGACGCTCCCGGCGGGAACGGGGAGTTGCTGGCATGCGTCCACCATAACGAACGCGTTCGTTGCGAACAAGTTCGTGACGAACGTGTTCGTCAGATGGGATGAAGAGCCCACGGACCGGCTGATCGAGGCCCGCGCGAAGAGCCTTCGGAGTCCGCGTTCGAGGGGGCCTTCGGAGTCCTTCGGAGTCCGCGTGAGGGGCCTCCGGGGTCCGCGTGAAGGGCCCCTGGGGGCGGCTGATCAGGGCCCAACTCGTCTAACTGTCAACCACCTTGACCCGCCCGTCCCCCCTCCCCGGGCTTCTGCCAAGATGCCGTACGTCATGGTGCACATCCCGAAACCGCCCGCGGCGTCGCCGGTCCCGCGCGCGGTCCCCACGAGCGCCGATGTGGCCCGCCTGGCGGGCGTCTCCCGCGCGACCGTCTCCTACGTCCTCAACAACACCAGTGCCGTCCGGATCAGCGAGCCCACCCGCCGCCGGGTCCACGAGGCCGCGAAGGAACTCGGGTACGTCCCGCACGCGGCCGCCCGCAGCCTGCGCGCCGGCCACAGCCGGATGGTCCTGATGCCCGCCCCGGCCATCGCGATGGGCCCGCTGCACGGGCAGTTCATCAACGAACTCCAGTGGGCCCTCAGTCGCCTCGACTACACGGTCGTCCAGTACGGAACCGCGGGCCTGCGCGGCGACGAAGCGGCCCGCGCCTGGGCGGAGTTGAGGCCGGTGGCCGTGCTGGTCCCGGACGCCGAACTGGGCCCCGAGGGCGTCTCGGTCCTCAAGCGGGCCGGCGCCCGTGCCGTGGTGACCTTCGGCCCCGAACGCGTCGAGGGCGCCCACGCCCTGCTCATGGACCACGACGCCGTCGGCCATTGCGCAGGACGCCATCTGTACGCCCGCGGCCGGCGCCGGATCGGCGTGGTCGTCCCCGAGGAGGCCGGCCTGGAGAGATACTCCCGGCCCCGCCTCGAAGGCGTGCGCCAGGCCCTGCACGGTACCGACGCCCGGGTGACCGCGGTGCCGCTCGCCTACACGGAGCAGTCGGCGGCCGAACTCGCCGCGCGCTGGCCCGAGTCGGGGATCGACGCGGTGTTCGCGTACAACGACGAGTACGCCATGCTGCTGATGCGCGCCCTCCAGGACATGGGCGTGCGCGTCCCCGAGGACACCGCGGTGCTCGGCGCCGACGACCTGATGCTGGGCCGGCTGCTACGGCCCCGGCTCTCCACGATCCACATCGCACTGCCCTCCGGCCGGGAGCTGGCCGAACTGGTCGACCGCGTGGTGCAGGACCCCGGCGCCGAACCGGAGACGCACCGGGTGCTCGGCGCCTCGGTCGTGCAGCGCGAGTCCAGCTGACCCCGGCCGGCACCGCGCCACTGGCCTGCCCGTTCCTACTCGCCCTGCGCGTCGCCCTGCTGCGCCGCGATGCTCTTGCGGACCTCGTCCATGTCCAGCTTGCGGGCCTGGCCGATGACGTCCGTCAGGGCGGCCTCCGGCAGGGCGCCGGGCTGGGCGAAGACGGCGACCTGGTCGCGGACGATCATCAGGGTCGGGATCGACTGGATGCCGAAGGCCTGCGCCAGCTCCGGCTGCGCCTCGGTGTCCACCTTGGCGAAGACCAGGTCGGGGTTGTCCTGGGCGGCCTTCTCGTAGACCGGGGCGAACATCCGGCACGGGCCGCACCAGGACGCCCAGAAGTCGATGAGGACGAACTCGTTGTCGGTGACCGTCTGGTCGAAGTTCTCCTTGGTGAGCTCCACGGTGCTGCTCATGTGTGCTTCCCTCTTCCTGATGTGGGGGACGCCCCGGTGCGGGACGGAACCGCTCGCGACAACATGTCCGGCCGGACAGGTATTCCGCCTGCCCACCCGTGTGGCCTCCGCGCACACCACCCGCAAGACTGGCCCCATGACGGAAACGGAATCCATCGCTTACGACGTTGTGGTGCTCGGGGCCGGGCCCGTGGGGGAGAACGTCGCCGACCGCACCCGTGCGGCCGGCCTCACCACCGCGGTCGTGGAGAGCGAACTCGTCGGCGGCGAATGCTCGTACTGGGCCTGTATGCCGAGCAAGGCCCTGTTGCGCCCGATCATCGCCCAGTCCGACGCCCGCCGCCTGCCGGGCCTCGCCCAGGCGGTCCAGGGCCCCCTCGACACCGCCGCGGTCCTCGCCCGCCGCAACTACTTCACCTCGGACTGGAAGGACGACGGCCAGGTCGCCTGGCTGGACGGCATCGGCGCCGACCTGTACCGCGGCCACGGCCGCCTCGCCGGGCCCCGCACGGTCACCGTGACCGGCCCCGACGGCACCCTCACCACGCTCACCGCCCGGCACGCGGTGGCCGTCGCCACCGGCACCCGCGCCCAGCTGCCCGACCTGCCCGGCCTCGCCGAGGTCAAGCCCTGGACCAGCCGCGAGGCCACCAGCGCCCAGCAGGCACCCGGCCGGCTGATCGTCGTCGGCGGCGGTGTCGTCGCCACCGAGATGGCGACCGCCTGGCAGGCCCTCGGCTCCCGGGTCACCCTCCTGGTCCGCCGCAAGGGCGTGCTGGGCCGCATGGAGCCGTTCGCCGGCGAACTGGTCGCCGACGCGCTCAAGGAGGCCGGCGTCGACGTCCGCACCGGTACGTCGGTCCGCTCGGTCACCCGGGAGAACGGCACGGTGGTGGCCGTGACCGACGGCGGCGACCGCATCGAGGCCGACGAGATCCTCTTCGCCACGGGGCGCGTCCCGCACACCGACGACATCGGCCTGGACACGGTCGGTCTGGAGCCGGGCTCCTGGCTGTCCGTCGACGACACCCTCCTGGTCGAGGGCACCGACTGGCTCTACGCCGTCGGGGACGTGAACCACCGGGCGCTCCTCACCCACCAGGGCAAGTACCAGGCCCGGATCGCCGGCGCGGCGATCGCGGCGCGCGTCGCGGACACGCCGCTGCTGGACACGCCGTGGGGTGCGCACGCGGCCACCGCCGACCACCACGCCGTACCGCAGGTCGTCTTCACCGACCCGGAGGCGGCGGCCGTCGGGCTCTCCCTCGCGGAGGCGGAGCAGGCCGGGTACCGGGTGCGGGCCGTCGACGTCGAGTTCTCGTCGGTCGCCGGGGCGGGCCTGTACGCCGACGGCTACAAGGGGCGGGCGCGGATGGTCGTCGACCTGGAGTCGGAGATCCTGCGCGGGGTCACGTTCGTGGGGCCGGGCGTGGGTGAGCTGATCCACTCGGCGACGATCGCCGTGGCCGGACAGGTGCCGATCAGCCGGTTGTGGCATGCGGTGCCGTCTTATCCGACGCTGAGCGAGGTCTGGCTGCGGCTCCTCGAGGCGTATCGCGGCTGAGCCTGGTGAAGGTACTGCGCGCTCGGTTGTCGGCCGGCTGCACCGCCGTCGTGGCTGGTCGCGCAGTACCCCGCGCCCCTGACGGGGCGCTGTGGTCACGGCAGTTCGAAACCGAGGGCCTCGGCCGCCGCCGCCGGGGTCGGCTGGGTCCAGCGCTCCGCCATCGCCGTGTTGGAGGAGAGGGAGCGCAGCTCGGCCCGGTCCAGGTACAGCGTGCCGTCGAGGTGGTCGGTCTCGTGCTGGACGATGCGGGCCGGCCATCCCGTGAACATCTCGTCCAGCGGGTGCCCGTGCTCGTCCGCGCCGGTCAGCCGGACGCGCGCGGGCCGGGCCACCACCGCCTGCCAGCCCGGCACGCTCAGGCAGCCCTCGAAGAACGCGGCACGGGCGGTGCCGACGGGCTGGTAGACCGGGTTGACCAGCACCCGGAACGGCTGCGGGACCCTGCCCCGGGCCACCCCCACCTCCTCCGGCACCGGTGCCGGGTCCTCGATGACCGCGATCCGCAGCGGGACCCCGACCTGGGGTGCGGCGAGGCCCACGCCCGGTGCCGCGTGCATGGTGACCCGCAGCGACTCGACGAAGCGGGCCAGCAGGGCCGGGGCCAACTGGCCGTTGTACGGCTCGGCTCCGCGCCGCAGCACCGGGTCGCCGGCCGCGACGATGGGCAACGGGCCGCCGGGGGCGAGGAGTTCCTCGACCCGCTCGGCAAGGGGTACGCGATCGCTGGGAGATGCCATCGGGCCAGCATGCCATGGCATGGGGTGTGACTCAGGTCACTTCGAGTGCGGGGCACTCCGCCGGGGAGCGGTCCGACTACTGGACCGTCGCCGCCCCGCGACCAGTCCCCGGAGAAGCCTCTATGTCCATCGCCCCCTCGACCGCCACGGACGAGGTCCCGCACTCCGTCGTCCCGGCCGCCTCCCCGAGCCGCTGGGCCCCGCTGCGCCCCCTCGTCCTGCGCCTGCACTTCTACGCCGGCGTCCTGGTCGCCCTCTTCCTGCTCGTCGCCGAGTCGCGGCCGGCGGACGTACGGAGGCCGGGCCGGCGTGAAGTAGCGTGGTCGGACACGCCGATGCGCGTGTCACCGCATGCCGACGCCGGAGGGAGACGGGGCTATGGCGCGGGCCCGGCGGGGGCAGGGGGAGCTGGAGGGCCAGGTGCTGGCCACGCTGCGCGAGGCCGGCGGCCCCGTCACCGCGGCCTGGGTGCAGGAGCGGCTCGGCGGCGACCTCGCGTACACCACCGTGGTGACCATCCTGACCCGGCTGCTCGCCAAGGACGTCGTCGCCCGCGAACGGCAGGGCCGCTCCTTCCTGTGGACGCCGACCGCCGACGTGGCCCGGCTCGCCGCCCTGCGGATGCGCCGGCTCCTCGACGGAGAACAGGACCGGGAGGCCGTGCTCGCCAGCTTCGTCACCACCCTGCCGCCCGGTGACGAGCAGGTGCTGCGGGCCCTGCTGGAGGCCGCAGGACCGGGCCCGGTGAACACTCGGAACGTACCGCCCGAGGGCCCGGGCGGTACGGAAGACTGACCGCCCATGGGGGTCTTCGTCTTTCTGCCGCTGGTCCTGCCGCTGACCGCGTGGCCCGTCGCCCGGCTGGCCGAGGGGCGGCTGCATCCGCGCACCGGCACCCGGCTGCTCACCGCGGTGGCCGTGGTCATGGCCGGGTGCAGCACGCTCTGCCTCGCCCTGCTGATGGTGGTCGGCACCGCCCAGCTCCCCGGCAACCCCCTCCCGGACGGCTGGTCCGACCCGGAGGTGCGGGCCGCCGTCCCGCACGACGAGATCGCCGGCCGCGCCGCCATCCCCGCCCTCGCCGCGGTCGCGGTCCTGTGCGGCCGCACCCTCCACCGGCACCGCCGCGTCACCCGGCGGGCCCGCCGGGCGCTCACCGCACTGCCGGGCCGTGCGGTCGCCGTACTGTCCGACAGCACCCCCTACGCCTACGCGCTGCCCGACCGGATCGTCGTCACCACCGCGCTCCTGGACGGCCTCGCCCCGGGCGAACGCCGGGCCCTGTTCGCCCACGAACGCGCCCACCTCGCCGCGCGGCACCACCGGCACCTGCTCGCCGTCCACCTGGCGGCACGCGCCAACCCCTTCCTGCGGCCCCTGCGCACCGCCGTCCGCTGCACGGCCGAGCGCTGGGCGGACGAGGAGGCGGCCCGCTCGGTGGCGGACCGGCGCACGGTCGCGCGGGCCATCGGCAAGGCCGCGCTGCTCTCCGCGGGCACCCCGGCACCGACGCTGGCCGCGGTCGCCGCCACCGGTCCGGTGCCGCGCCGGGTCGCCGCGCTGCTCGGCCCCGCCCCGGTGGCTCGCGGCCGGCCCTCCACGTTCACCGCGGCCGGCCTCGCCGTCTGGAGCGCCGCGGCGGGCACCCTCGCATCGGCGATGTCCTCGGCCAACTCGGCGGTGACGCTGTTCCTGATCCTGCGCGCGGCCGCGCCGCTGTGAGGGCCGACCGTACGACGGCGAAAGGGGCCCCCGACCACGTCGGGGGCCCCTCCTCGTCGGCTGCCGCTCACTTCTCCGGGAAGTCCCCGGCCAGCGCCGAGGCGATCCGCAGGTGCGGCTCCGCCTCTTCGTGCCGGGCCTGCCGCTGGAGCGTACGGCCCAGCATCAGCCGGGCGTAGTGCTCGACCGGGTCGCGCTCGATGATCTCGCGCAACTCGGCCTCCGCGCGGCGCAGTTGGGCCGAGTGGTAGTAGGCGCGCGCCAGCAGCAGCCGGGGTCCGGTCTGCTCCGGCGCCTCCTCGACCAGCCCGGCGAGCACCTGCGCGGCGCCCGCGTAGTCCTTGGCGTCGAAGAACAGCTGCGCTCGCGCCCAGCGCTCGGCGGCGGTTCCCTGGTCGTAGTAGGTGGTGTCCACTCGTGACCTCCTTCGGTGCCGACAACGTACAGGGGTAGTTGAAAATTCCACCAATTCTGCGGAGGGGTTGGTTCGGCGGTGCCGGTGTGGGCGACGCGACGGTGGACGGACACCAGACCGCCGAGGAAGGGGAGAGTTGTGGACCACGATCCTCGCGGGCGGGCGCGCTCCGGGCCGGCCGGTGGCCGCCGCATGCGGACCGGTACCGAACCGGTCACCGCCCGCAGCCCGATGCGGCTGCGCCGGCTGCTGAGCAGTCTCTTCCTGCCCCTGTTCGCCATGGCGGCTGCCCTGTTCGCCGCCTGGGCCGCCGCCTCCGGTGCGGGTGACAGCCCCGGCCGTGGCGCTCTGGTCACCCTCGCCGCGGTCTGTGCGGCCCTGGCCGTGGCGGCGGCCGTGGACCTGCTGGTCGTGGGCCGCAGGCTGCGCCGGGAGCGCGTCGGTCCGCGCTGAGGCCGGGCCCCGGGGGCCCCGCGATCCGGCCGGACGCGGTGCCGGTGCCGCTCGTCCGCGGGGGAACGGTCCTGCTCGGTCGAGTACCTGAGGGGCGGGGGACCGCACGGCATCACCGTGCTCCAGTGTGTCCGTCGTGGCGCGACCGACAAGGCAGGTTTTCTTGACAAAATAAGTTGTCGGTTGGAGGGTGGGGGAGACCGCGGAGCCCCGCGGCGGCCCCGGACCGCGAGGAATCCGCGATGCGTACCCTGATCAGCACTGCCTTCATCTCCCTCGACGGTGTCGTCGAGGCCCCGGGCGGCGAGCCCGGCTACCGGAACTCCGGATGGACCTTCAAGGGCGTCGAGTTCGTCCCCGAGGCGTTCGAGATCAAGGAGCGGGAGCAGAGGGAGTCGACCGCGGTCCTGATGGGCCGGACCAGTTACGAGGCGTTCAGCCCGGTATGGCCGGACATGGCGGAGTTCGCGCACTACAGGACACTGCCGAAGTACGTCGTCTCCACCACCCTCACCGAGGGTGACCTGGTGTCGAACTGGGGAGAGACCACGATCCTGCGCTCGATCGACCAGGTCGCCGCCCTCAAGCAGACCGAGGGCGGTCCGGTCATCATGCACGGCAGTGCCGCGCTCAACCACGCGCTGTCCGACGCCGGCCTGATCGACCGCTACCACCTGCTGGTCCATCCCCTGCTGCTCGGCGCGGGCAAGCGGCTGTTCAGCGCCTCGGACAAGGACACCCAGCAGCTGAAGCTGGTCGAGCACGAGGTCTACGCGAACGGCGTGCAGAAGAACGTCTTCGACGTCGTCCGCTGACCGCGTGCCGCGGCCGGCCCGGCCTGCGCCGGGTGGCCGCGTCAGTGCCGGCAGGCCGGGCACCAGACCGTGCGGCGGCCGGAGACGGGCGGGAGCGCAGGAGAGTGCCGCAGCGCGGGCAGACCGGATCGGTGTCGTAGCGCACCTCCACGTGCCGGACGCGGCGTCCCCGGCCGCAGGAGTCCAGTACCTCGCGGAAGCCCTCCACGTCCGGCAGCTCGGGCATGATTCCTCCCGGCGGCGCTCTCGTCGTGCCCGCCGCGGCCCGGGTAGCCGCCCCCGCCCCCCGCCAACCGTCACGAGGAGCGGGGGCCGCGGGCGGCGCCGGCTCGTCCCGTGCGGTTCGAGAGTGCGGCCCGCCGCATGATCCGGGCCGCCCGGGGGCATCCGGAGACTATGGAAGGCGCGCCTGTGATCGTGCAGCCGCCCGGCCCCGACGGCGGCCGGCGGGTCACCATCCGCGGGGAGTACGTCGGCATCGCGTACCACCTGCTCGACATCGTCGAGTTCCTGCGTCGCGCGGGCCTGCCCGAAGCCAGTACGACGGTCGACGATCCCGAGCTGATCGAGTGGCGCGGCATCGGCCCGCGCGCCTGGACCGCCACGGGCTGACCCGGACCGCGTCGGCGGCCTTGTTCGACTCTACGAACTTTCTGCATGACGGGTACACACCAGTGCGCTCAACTGATAGGAAACCTTCCTATCGGTGAACCTCCTCAATCCCCCACTGGAGCCGCTGTGCGGAACCCGAACGACACCACCACGACCAACCCCGTCCTGACCTCCCGCCGCACCCTGCTGGCCCTGCTCGGCGCCTCCGCCGTCGGTGCCGGAGCCGTGCTGCTGCGCCCGGCGCACGCCTCCGCCGCCGCGCCGGCCGCGAGCTGCGTGGGCCTCGACGACCCGGCGAAGAAGGAGATCGCCATGAAGCTGGTGTCGAGCGCGGAGAACTCCTCGCTCGACTGGAAGGCGCAGTACAAGTACATCGAGGACATCGGCGACGGCCGCGGCTACACCGCCGGGATCATCGGCTTCTGCTCCGGCACCGGCGACATGCTCGACCTCGTCCAGCTCTACACCGACCGCAAGCCCGGCAACGTGCTCGCCAAGTACCTCCCCGCCCTGCGCCGGGTCAACGGCACCGACTCGCACAGCGGCCTGGACCCGAACTTCCCGGCGGACTGGCGCAAGGCCGCCCAGGACACCGCCTTCCAGCAGGCCCAGAACGACGAACGCGACCGTGTGTACTTCAACCCGGCCGTGCAGCAGGGCAAGACGGACGGGCTCGGCACGCTCGGGCAGTTCACCTACTACGACGCCATCGTCATGCACGGCGACGGCGACGACGCCACCAGCTTCCGCAACATACGCAAGCGCGCCCTCGGCCACGCCAAGCCGCCGGCGCAGGGCGGCAACGAGAAGACGTACCTCAACGCCTTCCTGGACGCCCGGGTGTGGGCCATGAAGCAGGAGGAGGCGCACAGCGACACCACCCGGGTCGACACCGAGCAGCGGGTCTTCCTGAACAAGGGCAACCTGTGTCTGAACACCCCGTTGGACTGGAAGGTTTACGGCGACAGCTACCACATCGGCTGACACCCCCGGGCTGTCGTACCGCACCCCCATGCGGCACGACAGCCCGGAGGCTGTTCCCCCCTCGCAGTGGCTCTACGGCTTGATGCCCACCCCGGTCCAGAGGCTGACCTCCGCGTCGGTGGCGGTCGGCTCGGCGTCGGGGCGCCAGCGGTGGCCCACCGAGACACCGGGGTCGAGCAGTTCGAGCCCGTCGAAGAAGCGCGTCACGTCCGCCCGCGAGCGGAACTGCACCGGGGTGCCCGCGTTGCTGTAGATGTCGGTGACCTTCTGCCAGATGTCCGGGTCGAAGTCGGGCGTGCAGTGGCTCAGCGCAAGCGCGCTGCCCGAGGGGAGCACGTCGAGCAGCCTGCTGACGATCCCGTACGGGTCCTGGGCGTCCGTGATGAAGTGCATCAGGGCGTTGAGGGACAGTGCCACCGGCCGGTCGAGGTCGAGGACTTCCGCCAGTTCGGGGTCGTCGAGCAGCGTCTGCGGGTCGTTGACGTCCGCCTCTATGTAGGTGGTGCGGCCCTGCGCCGTGCCGCGCATCAGACGCTCGGCGTACTTGAGGACCAGCGGGTCGTTGTCGGCGTACACCACCCGCGCGTCGGCCACCACGGACTGGGCCACCTGGTGCAGGTTCGGCTCGGTGGGGATGCCGGTGCCGATGTCGAGCCACTGCCGGATGCCGTGCTCGCGGGCGAGGACGCGGGTGGCGCGGTGCATGAAGGCGCGGTTCTCCCGGGCGCAGACGAAGATGCCCGGGTAGGCGGACGCAACGGCCTCGGCGGCCACCTTGTCGACGTCGAAGTGGTCCTTGCCGCCCAGATAGTAGTCGTACATGCGGGCGGAGTGGGGCCTGCTGGTGTCGATGTCCCGCGCCGCGGGCGAGTCGGTCATGCTGGACCTTTCAAGAGGGGGGAGCGTGGGGGAGTGGTCAACCGGTGGTGAGGTGGTCGGCGAGGCCCCGTTTGACCCCCGCGACGAACGCGGTGATCTCCTCCGGGGTGTAGATCAGCGCGGGGCCGGCCGGATCCGTCGACTGCCGCAGGGCGATCCTGCCGTCGGCGAGCTGTTTCGTCTGTACGCACTGACCGCCGTTGGGGCCGCTCCAGGGCGACTCCCAGCCCTGTTCCCCCAGGTCCGATGCGGGCATGCCGTTGTACACGTCGTGGACACCGCCGTCGAAGCAGGCGTCGAAGGTGGTCATGAGTACTCCTTGCGCATGCGGTTCAGGAGCGCCCTGCTCTGCGCGTCCGAAGTGAGCAGGGACAAGCGGTTGTGCGCCTCCAGGTGGGCGACGACGTCGGAGCGCTGGTCCAGGTACATCGCACCGGACAGGACCTCGGTGTAGACGACGTCCGGAAGCTCGGGCTCCGCGAAGCGGAAGTAGGTGAACGGGGCGCACACGCCCACGTGGGCGCCGGCGGTGAACGGGACGACGTCGACGCTGACGTGCGCCAGCTCCGAGGCCTCCAGCAGCCGTTCGATCTGCTCCCGCATCACCTCGGGCCCGCCGACCACCCGGTGCAGTACGGCCTCCTCCATCACCACCCACAGCGTGGGCGCGTCGGGGCCGTCCAGCAGGGCCTGGCGGCGCAGCCGCAGGTTCACCCGACGCTCCAGATCCTCGTCGCTGTCGTCGGGGAAACCGCCGCTGAGCACGTGGCGGGCGTACTCCCGGGTCTGCAGCAGCCCCGTGGCGTAGTGCGGCTCGTACGTGCGCAGGGTCGTCGCGCCGGTCTCCAGGCTCACGTAGGCGCTGAACCAGGTGGGCAGCACGTCCCGGTAGGTGTGCCACCAGCCGGGTTCGTTGGCCCGCTCGGCGAAGGCGACGAACTCGTCCCGCTCCGCCCGGTCGGCACCGTAGGTCTCAAGCAGTTTCTCCACGTAGAGGGGCTTGAGGGCCACCTCCGCCTTCTCCAGTCGGCGGATGGTCAGAGGGGTGACCCGAAGCGCCCGTGCCGCGTCCTCCAGTGACACGCCCGCTCCCTGCCGCCGCTCCTGGAGCCTGCGGCCCAGGATCATGCGCAGCACGGTGGGCGCACTGGTGCTCCCCGCGCTCGAACGACCTTCGCTCACGCCCTACCTCCTGAGGGACTGTCACCCGGTCGAGTGTGGCAGGCACTTGCTGAAGCGGCCAGACCGAAACCGGCATGCTGAAATTATCAGGGAGTCGGTTGCAGCCTGAACTTGCATGCGCGCATGATTACTTGAGTAACCGCGGCCAGGACCACGGACGACGTCACGCGCCCCGTGCGACCGTTGCCCAGTCCTGCCCGCCCGGCCGCTCCGCTCCGCCCGTTCTGCCTGCTCAGCCTGCTCCGCCCGCTCTCCGCCGCGCCCGTCTTACGGAAGGCAGCCATCGTGTCCCCCCACGCGACCACCCCCCGCGACCTGTTAGACGTAGACGCTCCCGACCGTGCGCACTGGATCGAACTGCCCTCGCACCGCTCCAGCGTCAGAGTCGCCCGTCGCTCCGTGAGAGCCCGGCTCACCGGATGGGGACTCTCCCGCGAGGTGTGCGAGGACGCGGTGCTGCTGGTGTCCGAGCTGGTCACCAACGCCGTCATCCACACGCTGAGCGTGCGGATCCTGTGCGGGATGGGGCTCGTCAGCGACGGATGCGTGCGGCTGGAGGTCCACGACCACGACTACTCCGGCCGCAGCCTGCCCCGGCGCGACCCGGGCCCCGACGACGAGGGCGGCAGGGGGCTGCTGCTCGTCGAGCAACTCGCCGACTCCTGGGGCGTCGACCGGTCGAGGCTCACCAGCGGCCACGCGGTGTGGGCGACGCTGACGGTCTGAGCGGGGGAGGCCAACCAGGCTGTCGCGGGCCGGAGTTGCCGATTTCGTGCGGGTGTACCGGCCCGCATATGATCTTGGCCGTGATTGTGCAGAACACTGACAGAACGCCTTCCCGTAAGCAGCGACTTCAGGAGAAGCAGCGCCGCCAGCTGGCGGTGGTCGACACCGTGGACAAGGCCGAGGTGAAGGTCCGCAAGGCGGAAGCGGAACTGGCCGTCGCCGTCGCCGAGGCGGTCCACGTCTTCGGCGACGAGCGCGCCGCCTCCGAGGGGCTCGACATGCCCGTGAAGGCCGTGCGCCGCTTCGTCGGCATCGCGGCGCTGGAGACCGCTGTCGCGGGGGCGGACGGCGCCGACGGCTGACGCGGCCCGAGGGTCCGTGCCCACGCGCCGCCGGTGAGGACTCCCGCCGGCGCGGCACGGATCCGGCCACGACCACCGCCCGCGGGGTCCCTCCTCCCCGGCCGATGCCGGTGCCCGCACGGGGCGCCGCCGACCGGGGGGCCGCCGTTCGGGTGATTCGCGCGCTCCTCTTCCGGGCGCGAAACCAAGGGAACGCGGGCCTGACGGCTCATGTGGGGCACTCGCTCAAGCCCATGGGACAAGTGGCAGGTACTGCTCTTATCCGGACAAACTGAATCCGCCGGTTCGTGATCAGGAACATCCCGTTCTCCAGGAGATCGCATGGTGGAACAGTCCTCCGAGGTCGTTTCGGAGCCGGATGAATCTGCCGTCGTCCTGACCGGAACCGGCCCCAGGGGGCGGAGACCGAGCGGCGACTCGCGCAGGCACTGGCCGACCTCCTCGACGCCGAGACCGTCCCGGTCGACGGCCACTTCTTCACCGACCTCGGTGCGAACTCCCTGGTCATGGCCCAGTTCTGCGCACGAATACGCAAGGCCGCCGACCTGCCCTCGCCGTCCATGCGGGACATCTACCGGTACCCCACGATCCGGAGCCTGGCGGCGGCACTCGGCGAGACCGCCCCCGCCCCCGCCGATCCGGTGCCCGCCCCGCAGCCGCCCGAACCGTCGCCGCCACCGGGCCGGCGCCCCGCCCGGTGGAACCATCTGGTCTGCGGAACCCTCCAGTTGCTCGTCTTCCTGGGCTACTCCCTGCTCTCCGGATACGTCACCGCCACGGGATACGAGTGGATCGCCACCGGCAAGGGACTGACCGACGTCTATGTGCGGTCGGTGCTCTTCGGAGGCGGCGCGTTCGTGGCGCTGTGCGCCTTCCCCATCGTCGCGAAATGGCTGCTCGTCGGCCGCTGGCGCCCCCGCGAGTTCCCCGTCTGGGGCCTGACCTATCTGCGGTTCTGGCTCGTCAAGGCGCTGCTGCACGCGAACCCGATGGTCTTCCTCACCGGGACCCCGCTGTACGTGCTCTACCTGCGGGCCCTGGGCGCCCGCATCGGCAAGGGCGTCACGATCCTCTCCCACTCCGTGCCCGTCTGCACCGACCTGCTGACCGTCGGCGCGGGCACGGTGATTCGCAAGGACTCCTTCTTCCTCGGCTACCGGGCGCACGCCGGGCACATCCAGACCGGCCGCATCACCCTCGGCACGAACGCCTTCGTCGGCGAGAAGACCGTCCTGGACATCGACACCTCCGTCGGCGACGGCGCCCAGCTCGGCCACTCCTCCGCCCTGCACCGGGGCCAGGCGGTCCCGGACGGCGAACGCTGGCACGGATCCCCCGCGGAACCCACCAGGACCGACTACATCCGGATCGCCCCGGCCGACTGCGGCACCCTGCGCCGCGCCTGGTTCGGCCTCGGCACACTGCTTCAGCTGCTCTTCCTGTACATCCCGCTGGCCGTCGGCGGCGCCTACATGCTGTTCACCGAAGTACCGCTGATCGGCGAGCGGCTCGACTCGTCCACCGCCGCGCTCGGCTGGTCGGAACTGCTCCCCGACGCGCTGCTGGTCTCCGCCGTACTGTTCTTCGGGTTCCTCGTCCTCGGACTCGCGGCCCTGTGTACCCTGCCGCGCCTGGTGGGCCTCCTGGTCAAGCCCGACAAGGTGTACCCGCTCTACGGGTTCCACTACGCGCTGCAGCGGACCACGGCCCGCATGACGAACGTCAGGTTCTTCGCCTGGCTCTTCGGCGACAGCTCCTACATCGTGGGCTACCTCCGCGGGATCGGATACGACCTGTCGCGGGTCGAGCAGACCGGGTCGAACTTCGGCACCGAGGTGCAGCACGAGACACCCCTGCTGGTCAGCGTCGGCAGCGGGACGATGGTGGCCGACGGCCTCTCCGTCCTGAACGCCGACTTCTCCAGCACGTCCTTCCGGCTCTCCCGGGCGTCGATCGGCGCGCACAACTTCCTGGGCAACAACATCGCCTACCCGTCGGGCGCCAGGACCGGCGAGAACTGCCTGCTCGCGACCAAGGTGATGGTGCCCATCGACGGCGAGATCCGGGAAGGCGTCGGGCTGCTCGGCTCACCCTGCTTCGAGATCCCCCGCTCGGTGGACCGCGACGCGAGCTTCGACCATCTCCGGACCGGCGAGACGTTCCGCCGCCGGCTGGCCGCGAAGAACCGCTACAACCTCCGCTCGATGGCACTGATGCTGTTCGTGCGCTGGCTGCACACCTTCGCGCTCACCCTCTTCGGCCTCGCCTCCGTGGACCTGTACGGCGTGGTCGGACAGGTGGTCATAGCAGGCTACTTCGCGCTCACGCTCGCCTTCTCCGCCGCCTACTTCGTCCTGGTGGAGCGCTGCCTCGCCTCGTTCCGCGCGCTGCGCCCCCGGCTGTGCTCCATCTACGACCCGTACTTCTGGTGGCACGAACGGCTGTGGAAGGTCCCGGACCACTTCCTCAACATCTTCAACGGAACCCCGTTCAAGAGCCTGGTCTGGCGGCTGCTGGGAGTGCGCATCGGCCGCAGGGTGTTCGACGACGGCTGCTACCTGACCGAGCGGACCCTCGCCACCATCGGCGACGACTGCACCCTCAACGCCGGCAGCAAGATCCAGTGCCACTCGCAGGAGGACGGCACCTTCAAGTCCGACGTCACCACGATCGGCGCCGGCTGCACGCTGGGCGTCTCCGCGCATGTGCACTACGGCGTGACCATGGGCGACGGCGCGGTGCTCGCACCCGACTCCTTCCTCATGAAGGGCGAGGAAGTCCCCCCGAACGCCCGGTGGGGCGGCAATCCCGCGGTGGACATGCCGGACGGCGGCAGCCGGTCCGCAGGCGTCGCCCGGGCCACGACAGCAGCCGACGCCGCCACGGCGACCGTGAGCTGAGGAAGGTCATTCGATGGGAACGCGCGTGGAGACGGACCGGGAGTTCTGGACCCGGACACTGACCGCCGGCGGTGCCACCGCCGTGCCCCGCTGGGTCCGGGAACCGGCGCCGGGAACGGCCGGACACCGGACACCGGTGCCGGACGACGTGACGCGGGCGGTGCGCCAGGCGGCGGTCCTGCGGGGCCTGCCGGCCGACGTGCTGCTGCTGGCCGCCCACCTCAAGGTGCTGGCCGCGCTCTCCGGCGAGCCGGACGTGGTCACGGGCCTGGTCACCGACGCCGGCGGCGAGCCGCTGCCCTGCCGGGTGTCCGTCCCTCCGGGGAACTGGTCCGACCTGCTCACGGCCGCCGCCCACGCCGAGACCGAGGTCTCGGCCCACCGGGACCACCCGGTGGCGAAGCTGCGAGGCGAACTCGGCCTGACCGAGCCCCCGTACGAAATCGCCTGGGGCCGATTCGGAGTCCAGGCGGCCCACGCCGACGGGTGTGTCCTGGACGTGCGCTGGTCCGACCGGGACGGCCGGCTGACGCTGCACGTGCGGTACCGCACCGACGTCCTGGACGCCGAGGCCGCCGCCCGCATCGGCGGCTACCACCTCACCGCGCTGCGGCTGCTCACCGCGGACCCCGATGCCGACCACACCCGGCAGAGCCTGCTCTCCGCAGAGGAACGCTACGAGCAGCTGGAAGGCCTGGCCGGGCCGCACCGCCCCCTGCCGGACGCCCGCGCGCACGAACTGTTCGAACAGCGGGTGCGGGCGCACCCGCAGGCCGTGGCGGCCGTGCACGGCACGCGGGAGTGGACGTACGACGAACTCAACCGCCGCGCCAACCGGCTGGCCCGCGCCCTGCTGGCCCGGGGCCTGGGCCGGGAGGACGTGGTCGCCGTCGTCTCCGAGCGCACCCTCGACTGGCTGGCGGCGGTGCTGGCGGTGTTCAAGGCGGGCGGCGTGTACCTGCCGATCGAACCGCATTTCCCGGCCGGCCGCATCGAGGCCACCCTGTCCCGGGCCGGATGCCGGCTCGCCCTGGCCGAGCCCGGCAGCACCGCCACCCTGGACGGGGCGCTGGCCGGACTGCCGGACGTCGAGAAGCTGCCGTTCGACACGGCGTACGCCGAACCGCACGCCGACGACGACCCCCGGATCGGCGTCGACGCCGGTCAACTCGCCTACATCTACTTCACCTCCGGCTCCACCGGCGAGCCCAAGGGCGCGATGTGCGAGCACGCGGGCATGCTCAACCACCTCCACGCCAAGATCGACGACCTGGAGATCGGCGCCGGGACGGTGGTCGCGCAGACCGCCCCGCAGTGCTTCGACATCTCCCTGTGGCAGCTCCTCGCCCCGTTGCTGACGGGCGGGCGGACCCTGCTGGTCGAGCAGGACGCCATCACGGACGTGGCCCGGTTCACCGACACCCTGGAACGCGGCCGGGTCGGCGTGGCCCAACTCGTGCCGTCGTACCTGGAAGTCGTGGTCTCCTACCTGGAGCAGCACCCGCGCACCCTGCCGGACCTGCGGTACGTGTCGGTGACCGGCGAGGCGCTGAAACGCGAACTGGTCCAGCGCTGGCTGGCGGTCCAGCCGGGCATCGGCCTGCTCAACGCCTACGGCCTGACCGAGACGTCCGACGACACCAACCACGAACTCCTGACGGAGGTGCCCGACCGGGTGCTGCTCGGGCGGCCCGTCAACAACGTCCGCGTCCACGTCGTCGACGAGCACCTGGCACCGGTACCGCTGGGCGCCCCCGGACTCATCGCCTTCTCCGGCGTCTGCGTGGGCCGCGGATACGTCAACGACCCCGAGCGCACCCGGGAGGCGTACCGCACCGACCCGTACCGGCCGGGCGAACGCCTCTACCTGGGCGGCGACTGGGGGCGCTGGCACCCCGGCGGCAAGCTGGAGTTCCTCGGCCGCCGGGACAGCCAGGTCAAGATCCGCGGGTTCCGGATCGAGATCGGCGAGATCGAGAACTGCCTGCTGCGGGTGGCCGGCGTACGGGACGGCGCGGTGGTCGTCGCCGAGCGGACCGGCGGCGGCAAGCAGCTCATCGCCTTCTACTCCGGCGACCGGCAGGACCCGCAGGCCGTGCGCGAGGCGCTCGGCGCGACACTGCCCGCCTACATGGTGCCCTCGGCCTTCCACCGGCAGGACAGCCTGCCGCTGACCGCCAACGGCAAGATCGACAAGAAGGCCCTCACCAGGCTGGCCGAAGCCGCCCCCGTCGGCGAGGCACAGCGGGCGGCCGGCGAGCCGCACCGGGCCGGCGCGGCTGAACTCGGCGCGACCGAGCGGAGAGTGGCCACCGCCTGGGCCGAACTGCTGGGGGTGCCGGTGGACCAGATCGGCCGCACCGACCACTTCTTCGACTCCGGCGGCACTTCCCTGACGGCGGTCAGACTCAGCCTCGCCCTCGACCGCGCGGTGTCCCTGAAGGACATCACCCGGCACCCGGTCCTCGCCGACCTCGCCGCCCTCCTCGACGGCCCGGCCCGGCAGCGCCCGGAGCTGCTGCTGACCCTGGCGGAGGGGAGCGGCACCCCCGGGAGCGCCCTGGTCTGCTTCCCGTACGCGGGCGGCAACGCGGTCAACTACCAGCCGATGGCGGGCGCGCTCGCGGGCAGCGGCCTCGCGGTCCTCGCCGTGGACCTGCCCGGCCACAACCTGGCCGAACCCCCCGAGCCGTTCGCGTCCGTCGAGGAGGTGGCCGAGCAGGTCGCCGCCGAGATCACGGCACGCGGTCTGACCCGGGTCCTGCTCTGGGGCCACTCCTCGGGGACCGCACCGGCCGTCGAGACGGCCAGGAGGCTCCAGCGGCGGGGCGTACCCGTGGAACGGCTCTTCCTTGCCGCGCACCTGCTCGGCACCGCCGCCGAACGGCGCACCGCCGCCACCGAGCTGGCACACCTGAGCGACGCCGACATCGCGGGCCGCCTGGCCGCGGACGGCGGCCACCCCGAACTCGCCGAGCTGAACCCGCGGCACGCCGCCCACATCGCCGCCGCCTACCGGCACGACTGCGCCGCGGCCCACCGCTACTTCGGCGCGGCCCTGGAAGCCCCGCCGTCCGCCAAGCTGTCCGCCCCGGTCTCGGTGGTCGTCGCCGCCGACGACCCGCACACCGCCGGCCACGACCGGCTGCACCGGGACTGGCAGCTCCTTGCCGACCGCGTCGAGTTGCACGAACTCGCCGACGGCGGCCACCACTTCCTGCGCACTCGCCCCACCGAGGCCGCGCAGGCCGTCCTGACCACCGTCCTCCCCCTCGCCTCCTCCTGACCCGTCACACCCCAGGCGGGCGACCGAAAGGAACCGAGATGCCGTTCTCCTCCCTGGCATCACCGCTCGACGTGGAGCTGCGGCCGGACAAGCCGGCCCTGCTGTGCGTCGATCCCCCCGACGACCCCCCGAAGTGGGCGGCCGAGCACCGCGAGGCGCTGCGCGCCCAGGTCACCGAGCACGGGGCCCTGGTCGTCCGCGGCCTCGGACTGCGCGACACCGCCCAGGTCGGTGCCGTCTTCGGACAGCTGGCCGGGGAGCTCATGACGGAGCGGGAGGCCTTCGCTCCCCGTGAAGCCCACCTGCCCGGCGTGTACGCGTCCACGCCCTGGCCGGCCAACCAGCCCATGTGCATGCACCACGAGCTGAGTTACCAGCTCCAGGTGCCCGGACTGATGCTGTTCGCCTGCCGTACCGCGCCCGAGGAGGGCGGGGCGACGGCGGTGGCCGACGCCGAAGAGGTGCTGCAAGCGCTGCCCGCCGGGCTCGTCGAACGGTTCGAGCGGGAGGGCTGGATCCTGACCCGCACCTACAACGACGAGATCGGCGCCGGCCTCGCGGAGTCGTTCGGCACCGCCGACCGCGCCGGGATCGAGCGCTACTGCCGGGCCAACGCCATCGACTTCACCTGGCAGCCCGACGGCACCCTGCGCACCGAACAGCGCCGCAACGCCGTCGTCCGGCACCCGGTCACCGGCCGCCGCTGCTGGTTCAACCAGATCGCCTTCCTCAACGAGTGGACCCTCGCCCCCGAGGTCCGCGAGTACCTGGTGGACGTCTACGGGGCCGACGGGCTGCCGTTCAACACCCGCCACGGCGACGGCAGTCCGGTCGGCGAGGACGTCGTCCGGCTGATCAACAGCACCTACGAGGCACACACCCGGCGCGAGCCCTGGCACCAGGGTGACCTGCTGCTCGTGGACAACATCCGCACCGCGCACAGCAGAGAGGCCTTCACCGGTGAGCGGCAGGTGCTCGTCGGCATGGGCGAACCCGTTCGGCCGGCCGAGGACTGCCCGGCCGTGGAGGCGAGCGAGCGATGACCGACGTACTGTCCACGGCCGCCCGGGCGGCCCGGCCCGGGCGCGGATCCGCGCCGACCTTCGCGGTGATCACCGGTGAGCGGGTGCAACGCGCCCTGAGCGGCCGCGAGAAGGAACTCGTGGAGCTGGTCGAGACCGTCTACCGGCTGCACGACGCCGGGGACTCGGTCAACCCGCCGTCGTACTTCCTGCGCTTCGAGGACCGGCCGACCTCGCGGATCATCGCGCTGCCCGCCTCCCTCGGCGGGACGGTCCAGGTGGACGGCCTGAAGTGGATCTCCAGCTTCCCGGAGAACGTGGGCTCCGGGCTGCCACGGGCCTCCGCGGTGCTGATCCTCAACGACCACGACACCGGCTACCCGTTCGCCTGCCTGGAGAGCTCGATCATCAGCGCCACCAGGACCGCGGCCTCCGCCGCCCTGGCCGCCGACTGGCTCAGCCGCAACCGCACCCGCCCCCGCCGGGTCGGCTTCTTCGGCACCGGCCTGATCGCCCGCTACATCCACACCTTCCTGGCCGGCAGCGGCTGGGACTTCGACGAGATCGGCGTGCACGACCTGTCCGCCGACAGCGCCGGAGGCTTCCGCGGCTACCTGGAACAGACCGGCACCGGCGCGCGGATCACCGTCCACGACAGCGCCGAGGACCTGGTCCGCGGCAGCGACCTGGTGGTCTTCGCCACCATCGCGGGACAGCCCCACGTCACGGACCCGGCCTGGTTCACCCACAACCCGCTGGTCCTGCACGTGTCCCTGCGCGACCTCGCCCCCGAGGTCCTCATGGGCGCGGCCAACTTCGTCGACGACGTCGACCACTGCCTGAAGGCCGACACGTCACCCCACCTGGTCGAACAGCTCACCGGGAACCGTGACTTCCTCAACGGAACCCTCGGCGACGTCATGGCCGGCCGGGCCGCCCCGCCGCCCGACCGCCCGGTGATCTTCTCGCCCTTCGGACTCGGCGTCCTCGACCTCGCCGTCGGCAAGTACGTCTACGACGAGGTGTCCCGGGCCGGGGACCTCAGTCTCATCGATGACTTCTTCCACGAACTGCGCCGCTACGGCTGAGGCCGTCGTCCTCGGCCCGGCACCAGGAGGCCCGCCGTGCCTGTCATCTCCGCTCCCTACGCCTTCAACGAGGGCGACCTCTACGTCGACCTGGAGTCGATCTGCGGACACCCGCTCTACCTGAAGTGCGAGGCCTTCAACTTCGCCGGATCCATCAAACTGAAGGCCGCCAACGAGATGGTGGAGAACGCCGAGCGGGACGGAATCCTGAAAGCGGACTCCGTCCTGGTCGAGTCCTCCTCCGGCAACCTCGGCGTCGCGCTCAGCATGATCGCCGCGAGCAAGGGTTACCGGTTCCTGTGCGTGACGGACTCCCGTTGCAACCTGTCGACCAGGCTCCTGATGGAGGCGCTCGGCAGCGAGGTGCACATCGTGGCCGACCAGGACTCCAACGGCGGGTTCCTGGGCACCCGGATCGAGTACGTCCGCTCGCTGTGCAAGTCGGACGACCGGTACGTGTGGCTCAGCCAGTACACCAACGTGGGCAACTGGACGGCGCACTACCGCACCACCGGCCCGGAGATAGCCCGCCGGTTCCCGGAACTCGACGTGCTGTTCGTCGGGGCCGGCACCACCGGAACCCTGATGGGCTGCGCCCGTTACTTCCGCGAGTGGCACCGGCCGGTGCGGATCGTCGCGGTGGACGCGGCCGGTTCGGTGGCGTTCGGCGGCGAGCCGGGCCGCCGGATGATCCCGGGCCTCGGCATGAGCATGCGCCCGCCGCTGCTCGACGAGTCCTTCGTCGACGAGGTGATCCAGGTGGAGGAGCCGGACACCATCCGGATGTGCCACCGCCTGGCCCGGCACGGCTTCCTCTTCGGAGGCTCCACCGGGACCGTGGTCAGCGGCGCGACCGACTGGCTGACCCGGCACGACGCCCGCGACCTCACCGCGGTCGCCATCGCACCGGACCTCGGCGAGCGCTACCTCGACACCATCTACCAGACCAACTGGCTGCACGACCTCTACGGCGACCAGGTGCTGGCCACCGAGGACGGCGACCTGGTGCCCCGCACCGCGGACGACAACCAGGTGCTCGACGCCAGGGGCACCGCGCCGACGAAGCCGCTGCCCCGGGAGCCCAAGTCGGCCTCCCGTGCACCGGCCCGCCGGCGCACCAGCACCTGACGGCGGAGCACGCCGGCAGCGGCCCCCCGGAGACGCCCACGCGGCGGTACCCGGGGGGCCGCCGCATGTCGGCCGGCCCGCTCAGTAGCGCACGGGCAGGGCGCGCAGCCCGCGGGTGCGCATCGTCGGACGCCACTCCAACCGGTCGGCCGGGACGTCGAGTTCGAGCCGGGGGAAGCGTGCGAGGAGCGCGCCGAGGGCGATCTCGGTCTCCAGCCGGGCCAGCGGCGCGCCCAGGCAGTAGTGGATGCCGTGGCCGAGGCCCAGGTGCCCGGTGGCGTCGCGGGCGAGGTCGAGCCGGTCGGGCTCGGGGAAGCGGCGCGGGTCGCGGTGGGCCGCCGCCAGGGACAGCAGCACCGTCTCGCCCGCCGGGACGGTGACCCCGCCGATGACGACGTCCTCGGTCGGGAAGCGGCGGATGGCGAGCGGCGCCGGCCCGTCGTAGCGGACCAGTTCCTCCACGGCCGGACCGATCCGGGCCGGATCCGCGCGCAGCGCGGCCAACTGCCCGGGGTTCTCCAGCAGGGCCAGCGTGGCGTTGCCGATCAGATGGACGGTGTTCTCGTACCCGGCGAACAGGATGAGGAAGGCCAGCGACATCAACTCGTCCTCGCTGAGCCGGTCCTCCTCGTCCCGCACGGCGATCATGGCGGAGAGCAGGTCGTCGGCGGGCTCGGCACGCTTGCGGGCGAGCAGCCCGGCGAAGAAGGCCAGCAGCGCCCCGACGGCCTCCTTCGCCCGCCCGGGGCGGGCGGGGTCCGGGACGACGAGCGCGTCGGTCCAGGACCGGAAGTCCGGCCGGTCCTCCTCGGGTACGCCCAGCAGCTCGCAGATCACGGCGACGGGCAGCGGCGCCGCGTAGGCGGCGATCAGGTCGGTACGGCCGAGGGGCGCCATCGCGTCGAGCAGCGCGCCGGCGGTCACCCGGACGGGTTCGCGCAGCAGGGCGACACGGCGGGGCGTGAACGCCCGGGACACCAGGCGCCGGACGCGGGTGTGGTCCGGCGGGTCCATGTTCAGCAGGTTGGCGTCGAGCGCGGGCGGCAGCGCGAGCCCGCGATAACCACCGGGCTTGGCGTGGGCCTTGTCGAGGGAGAGCCGCGGGTCGGCCAGGGCCTGCCGTACGTCCTCGTACCGCGTCACCAGCCAGGCCGGCAGCCCGTCGGTGCCGGCGACCCGGTGCACGGGCCCGGCCTCCCGCAGCCGGGCGTACCCGGCGTACGGGTCGGTGAGCAGCTCCGCGGGGTCAACGGCGGCCGGAGCGGGAGGTGTTGTACTGGCGTCCATGCTCCAACCCTAGACAGTGCGGGCGGGAACAGCGGCCGGTCACCCGGCGGCCGGGGTGCCGTCGGCGGCGTCGCCGGACCGCAGCAGCCGCAGGAACGCCTTGACGCCCGCGATGAGTTCCTGGTTGTCGGTGAGCCGGTTCACCGTGGACTCGAACTGCCTGCCCAGCGCCACCATCCGGCGGTCCGCCGCCTCGGCCCGTTCGTCGTGGCGCTGGGCCAACGCGTCGACGGTGCGCCGGAGGTCGGCCAGGGCCCGGTACTGTTCCGCCGCCTTCTCCTCCAGGACCCGCGACCCGGTCTCGGCGCGGTCCAGCCGGGCGTGCAGTTCGACGACGTCGTCCCGCGGATACGTGACGTCCTTGAGGAGGCTGCCCAGGCGCCTGCGGAGCTGGCCGAAGTAGGCTCCGGCCGGCCGGAAGAAGGTGCTGAGCAGGAAGAACGCGGCGAACCAGTACCCCGTGAACTCGCCCGTCGCCCAAGTGACCGCGATCAGGACCGCGGCCGTCACGAGGTGCCCCGCGACCGCCGCCCGGAGCATCGCGCGGGCGATGCGCGCGGCCTCGGCGTCCCGGGCCGCCGGGACCGTCATGCCCTTCTCCCGGCTGACCGCGATCTCCGCGAGCACCGCATGCGCCCGGAAGTACAGGTTCCAGGGCAGGGTGAGCAGGAGCAGCAGCCACAGCAGGCTCAGCACTCCCGCGCCCACGGCGAACACCACGGCGGCCGGCGCCCCCGCCACGTACGCGACGATCAACGCCGCGGCCGCCGCGACGACGGCCGCCACCGCTCCGAGAAACCTGCCCATGACCCCTGTCCCCCCGTCTCCCGCCCGCCGGTACGGCCCATCGTCCCCGCCCGGCCGCGCGGCGGCATGAGTAGCCGTACTCAGGGGAGCCCAGGCTGAGGGCCGCGGGATAGGGTGCACCGATGGAACGGATCTTGGTGGTGGGTGTCACCGGAGCGGGCAAGTCCACGCTCGCCCGGGCCCTGAGCGGTCGTCTGGGCCTGCCCTACCTCGAGATGGACGCCCTGTACTTCAACGGCCCCGGCTGGGCCGTCAACGGCGAACTGTCCGCGGACGTGGCCCGGCTCACCGCAGGGCCGCGCTGGATCATCGACTCACTCGGCTATCCGGAAGTCCGTGACCTGCTCTGGGACCGGGCCGACACCGTGGTCTGGCTGGACTACCCCAGGCGCGTCGTCATGCCCCGTGTGCTGCGCCGCTCCGTCCGGCGGACCGTCACACGCGAGGCCCTCTTCGGCGGCAACAGGGAGACCTGGTCGGGGTGGCTGAGACGGGAGCACCCGGCCTGGTGGGCCTGGTCCCAGCACGGCCCGCGAAGCCGCGAGATCGGGCGCCGGGTCGGGGATCCCCGTTTCGCCCCTCTCGACACCCACCGCTTCGCGCACCCCGACGACACGGCGGCCTGGCTGGCCGCCCTCTGAGGCCACGGCCGAGGCGTCAGCGCCCGAACTTCGCGACGGCCGCCGGGGTGACGGGGGTGAAGAAGTTGACGAGGTTGCCGTCGGGGTCGCGGAACAGCAGCGACCGGTTGCCCCACGGCATCGTGGTGGGCTCGGTGACGAAGTCGGTGACGAAGCCCTTCAGATCCCGGTGGACGCGGTCCACGTCGTCGACGAGGAACTCGGTGATCACGCTGTGGTTCGCCGCCGGGCGGGCGGAGCCCGGGGCGAACAGCGGGACGGTGCGGGTGCCGGCGATCGCGAGGGTCGCGCCGGCCGTCCTGAGCTCCGCGAAGTCCTCCGTGGCCCACGTCGCCCGAGCCCCGGTGGCTCGCTCGTAGAACTCGACGAGGCGTGCCACGTCGCCGGTGATGATGCGGATCGAGACGAAGTCCATGGGATCTCCCTTGGCTGTGCTTGAAGCCTGACACCACGCAGGCTAGGAGAAATAGTGGACAGAATCGGTCCGGTATTCGCGCTAGATTGTGTCCATGTCCCGACCCACCGGCCGTGTGCTGACCCTCCTGGAACTGCTGCAGTCGGGCGGCACCCGGACCGTGGCCGAACTCGCCGACCGGCTCGGCGTCGAAGGGCGCACCGTACGGCGGTACGTGGACCAGCTGATCGAACTCGACGTGCCCGTGGAGTCGGTGCGCGGCCGCTACGGCGGGTACCGGCTCGCCCCCGGGTACCGCCTGCCGCCGCTCATGCTCGGCGACGACGAGGCGCTGGCCGTCCTGCTCGGCCTGGTCGCCGGCCGCCGGGCCGGGCTGACGACAGAGCTCACGGCGAGCGAGACGGCGGCGGCGAAGATCCGGCGGGTGCTGCCCAGGCACCTCGCGCGCCGCCTCGACACCCTCCTGGAGGCCCTCGCCTTCACGGACCGGCCCGGCGAGTTCGACACCCCGGACGCCGGGGTCCTGCTCACCGTCGCCGACGCGGTACGCCACCGCCGGCCGGTCTCGATCCGCTACACCGACCGCGACGGACGGCGCAGCGAGCGCATCCTGCACGCGTACGGGATCGTCGCCCACGCGGGCCGTTGGTACGTTACCGGCAGGGACGCCTCGGCCGGTGCGGACCGGACCTTCCGGCTCGACCGCATCGCGGACGCGCGGACCCTGCCCGGCTCCTTCGAGGCACCCGAGGGTCCCGGTCCCGCGGAGCGCGTGCTGTCCGGGTTCGCCACGGCCGGGTACCGGCACGAGGTGACCCTGCGGATCCACGGGACGCCCGAGCAGATCCGGGCCCGGCTGCCCGCCGCCGTCGCGACCCTGGAGGAACACGAACCCGCGGCCGACCGGGACCCGGCGGCCGAGCGCTGGCTGCGGGTCGAGCTGCGGGCGGAGCGGCTCGACTGGCTGCCTCCGGTCCTCGCCGCACTGGACCGGCCGTTCGTCGTCGAGCGTCCCGGCCAACTGCGCGACCTCGTCGCCGCCCTCGCCGACCGCCTCGCGTCCTGCGCCCGTCGAACCTGACGGCGGGCGGGCGCCCGCAGCGGTCAGGACCCGCGCCGGAGACCGCCGTCCACCAGGTCCGGCCCGCCGGGTCGGCGGGACGCCGGGATCGCTCGATGGTGTCCTCCACCCAGGTGCGCAAGTGGGCCGGCGGGCGGCAGACGTCCTCGCCGAGCGGGGTCAGGCGGTACTCGACGCGGGGCGGGACCTCCGGGCAGATCTCGCGGTGCGCCAGGCCGTGGTCCTCCAGACGGCGCAGCGTCCGGGTGAGAACCTTCGGGCTCATCCCCTGCAGCCGCGCGCGCAGGCCCCCGAAGCGCCGGGGACCCTCCTCCGGCGCGCCCAGGGCGAGGCGCTCCACTTGTCGGCGGGCGGATCCAGCATGTCGCGGCAGAGGCGGGCGGCAAGACAGACGCTCTTCGGGTCGTCGCCCAGGTCAGCCGTGGTCGGCATGCAGCAATGGCACCCAACAGGAACCATGGGCCCTTGCGGGTAACCACGATCCGTTTCGTACTGGCGCGGACGTGGCCGCAGGCACGGACCGCCTGCCCGCGGGTGCCGTCGGCGCGGCCGCGTTCTGCCGACGCACCTGGACCGGAGCGGCGTCGTCCGCGGCTCCCGGAACACGCACCCATGGAAAGGCCGGACCACCATGAACGCCACGTACGACATCCCCGCGACGATGCCCGCGGTCGCCTACCGCAAGTCGCTGCCCGTCGAGGACGCCGAGAGCCTGGTCGACGTCACCCTGCCCACCCCGGAGCCGGGACCCCGCGACCTGCTGGTGCGCGTCGAGGCGATCGCCGTCAACCCGGTGGACTACAAGATCCGGCAGAGCGCCGACCCGGGCGGCGAGCCGAAGGTGCTCGGCTGGGACGCCGCCGGGACCGTCGTCGCCGTCGGCGGCGAGGTGGAGCTCTTCTCGTTGGGCGACGAGGTGTACTACGCCGGCGCGGTGGACCGGCCGGGCGCCAACTCCCGCTACCACGTGGTCGACGAGCGCATCGTCGCCCGCAAGCCCTCCACCCTCTCCTTCACCGAGGCCGCCGCGCTGCCGCTGACCTCCCTCACCGCGTGGGAGGGACTGTTCGAGCGGCTCGGCCTGCGCACGGGCGCCCTGGAGCAGACCGGTGCCCTGCTGGTCACCGCGGCCGCGGGCGGCGTGGGCTCGATCACCACGCAAATGGCCTGCGCCCTGACCAGCCTCACCGTCATCGGCACGGCGTCGCGCCCCGAGAGCGTCGACTTCGCGCGCCGCATGGGTGCCCACCACCTCGTCGACCACCACCGGCCACTGGCCGCACAGCTGGCCGAAGTGGCCCCGAACGGCATCGACTTCGTTTTCAGCACCACCGGGACCGAACGCAACCTGACCGCGTACGCCGAGTCGCTCACCCCCTTCGGCCGGATCGTCGCCATCGACGACTTCGAGACGCTGCCCATCGGCGTGCTCAAGCCGAAGAGCATCTCCTTCCACTGGGAGTTCATGTTCACGCGGTCGATGTTCCGTACGGCCGACCAGAGCATGCAGCACCACATCCTCACCCAGGTCGCCCGGCTGGTCGACACCGGCATTCTCACCACCACGGCCACCCGCGACCTGGGCCCGATCAACGCCGCCAACCTCCGCGCGGCCCACCGCCTCCAGGAGGCCGGCTCCGCCATCGGAAAGACCACGCTCACCGGCTTCTGACGGACCTGAACAAGCAGACCGGGACAACCCCGGGGCGGCGGGGCGTGCTGCGCGGCGCCGCGGTGCCGCGCAGCACGCCGGCCCTCGCCACCGAGGGGAGAAGAACCTGATCCGAGCCGCACGGGAGCGGGCGGGACGCGCCCGTGCGGTCAGTCGATGCAGAACTCGTTGCCCTCGATGTCCAGCATCGGGATGCACGCGTCATTGCCGTCGTACAGCGTCCGCACGTGTACCGCGCCGAGCGGGACCAGCCGCGCGCACTCGGCCTCCAGCGCGGCGAGGCGCTCCTCGCCCACGAGGCCGGTGCCGACCCGCACATCCAGATGCACCCGGTTCTTGACGGCCTTCCCTTCGGGCACGCGCTGGAAGTAGAGCCGCGGTCCGACTCCCGAGGGATCCACGCAGGCGAACCACGCGTCCCGCTGCTCGGGCGGCTGCGCGCGCCTGTACTCGTCCCACGTGGCGAAGCCCGCCGGCGGCGGCGCCGTGACGTACCCCAGCACCTCGCACCAGAAGTGTGCGAGACGCTCGGGTTCCGCGCAGTCGAAGGTGACCTGGAACTGTTTGATCGCCGGCATCGGCGCACCATAGCAGGCCGAATCCGCGCGCCGGTCAGCCTGTTCCACGGTCCGTCAGCTGGTCGTGGGCCAGGGCGTGGGTGACCGCGGTGGTGCTCTCGTACAGGTCCCGGTACTGGCTGAACCGGCGGGCGTAGACATCCGCGGTCGCGGGATCGGGCCGGACCACCGACTCCGCCGGATTCCAGGCCGCGATGTCGGGCCGGCCGGTCAGCCCGGCGGCGAGGAAGGCGGCACCGTAACTGGCACCGATGGTCGTGCGGGCGACGATCTGTTCGAGACCGGTGACATCGCTGACGATCCGGGGCCACAGTCCGCCCCGGGTGCCGCCGCCGGCCGCGACGATCCGCCGGATGTCGGCGCCGGCCGCGAGCATCGTCTCGACGTTGTGCCGGACCCCGTAGGCGGTGGCCTCCAGCGCCGCCCGCATCAGGTCGCCCCGGGTGTGACCCAGTGTCAGGCCCGCGATCACCCCCCGGGCGTCGGGGTCCATCAGGGGGGTGCGTTCCCCGGCGAAGTAGGGCAGCATCACCAGGCCGTTCGCACCCGGGGGCGACGCGGCCGCCTCGCCGAACAGCACGCCGGAGCCGACGTCGCCGCAGAGGTGCCCGAGCCAGTCGGTGACGGCTCCGGAGGTGGCCATGCCGCCGGCCAGGCAGCGGGTGCCGGGCAGGGCGCCGACCGTGGACCACATCGACGGGCTGGTCACGAGCCGGTCGACGGTGTTCACCAGGAACATGGTGGTGCCGTACATCAGCATGAGGTCGCCGACGCCGTGGCCGCCGACGCTGACGGCCTCGCTCCAGGCGTCGATCGTCCCCACGGTGACCGGTGTCCCGGCCGGGATGCCCGCGACGGGCGTGCTCACCCGGCTGGCCTCCTCGCCCGGCCAGCGCAGCGGGGGGAGTTCGATGCCGGGCGCGATGTGCTCGGCCCACTCGGGGATCCAGCGCCGCTCGTGGATGTCGAACAGGGGGGTGCACTGGCTGGCGGAGTGCAGGTCCAGCACGTAGGCGCCGGTCAGCCGGTGGGCGAGCCACGACGCGGGCATGTAGAGGCGGCGGGCGTGTGCCCACGCGTCGGGCTCCCGTTCGCGGATCCAGGCGAGTTTCGGCCCGACGGCCTGGGACGACAGTGCCGAACCGCACCTGCGGAAGACCGTGTCCGGCCCCAACTCCCGGTTCAGCCGCGTGATCTGTTCCCCGGCGCGGGTGTCCACGCCGTACAGCACCGCCGGCCGCACCGGCTCTCCCGCGTCGTCGACCAGCAGGGTGCACGGGCCCATGCCGCTGACCCCGACGGCCCGGACGGTGACGTCGTCGCGGTCCAGCAGTTCGGCCGCGAGCGAGACGAACTCGTCCCACCACACCTGTGCGTCCATCTCGACATGCCCAGGCCGGGGACGGTCCACCACGTGACTGCGGACGGCCTCGCCCAGGACCCGGCCGGCCGCGTCCACCACCACGCCCTTGGTACTGGAAGTGCCCACGTCCACTCCGAGAACGACGTCGATCACGCGCTGCCTCCCTTGGCGCCGGATGGGCCACCGTAGCCTGCCGCTGCGTGGTGACGCCGTCCGCGACCCGCAGGCCGGCGGCCCGCCGATTCGTACTCAACGGGGCACCCTGCGGCAGTCGTTGACATGCCCCTGCCTTGTGGCTAGCTTCACGGACAGTTCCCGCTCTGCTCCCGGGGCGCTCACGACCCGGGGACCCGTCGAAGCGTTCGTAGCCAAGGCACCTCGTCTCCATGGGTGGACAACGTTGTCAGGCTCGGCCATCAGACCATCCGGCGCGCGCCGTTCCTCATCCGGGGTCGCGTTCCCGACCGCGCCGACAACGTTGTCGGACCCTCAACTTCCGAGTGGAGGAGCAAACCCCGTGATCACACGACTGTCGAGACCGCCCGGCACCACGGCGATCGGACTCCTCGCGGCCGCGGCGCTCGCCGCGGCCGGACTGTGCACGCCGGCGTGGGCCGCAGGGAAGGCCGCGCTCGTCACCTCACCGGCCACTCTCGTCAATCCGTTCATCGGAACGTCGAACCAGGCCGACGACTTCCCGGGGGCCGACGTCCCGTTCGGCATGGTGCAGTGGAGCCCGGACACGCCCTCACGGCCCGACGGCGGGGGCTACGAGTACAACGACTCGTCGATCACCGGCTTCAGCCTGACCCACATCGCCGGCCCCGGCTGCGGCGCGGCCGGTGACATACCCGTGCTGCCCACGGTGGGAGCGGTGAACACCGGTGCCACGGACGCGTTCTCGCACGCCAACGAGACCGCCTCCGCCGGGTCGTACAAGGTCACCCTCAACAACCAGGTGACCACCGAGCTGACCACCACGACCCGCAGCGGCATGGCCCGCTTCACCTTCCCCTCGACCAGCCAGGCCAACCTCGTCTTCAAGCTGACGGGCAGCCAGAACGGCGCCAGTTCGACGCAGTTCACCAAGGTGTCGAACACCGAGGTCAGCGGGCAGGTCACCAGCGGCCACTTCTGCGGGGCGGGAAACACGTACACCGTGTATTTCGACATGGTCTTCGACCAGTCGTTCGCCTCGCAGGGCAGCTCGCTCGCCAAGGCCGCGGCCACCACTCCTCCGGCCACCACCAAGGCCTCGAAGAACGCCGCCGAGAAGCCCAACCGGCCGGTCCTGCACGGCAGGACCGCCGGCAGCGCGGACTCCGGGTCCGCGAGGACCGCACAGGGCGGCGTCGCCCCTGCCGCCGCCGCCTCGAACGGCTACGTCACCTTCAACACCACGAGCAACCCGGTCGTGCAGGCCAAGGTCGGCATCTCCTACGTGTCCGTCGCCAACGCGGTCGCCAACCGGAGCGCGGAGAACACCGGCTGGGACTTCGACGCGACGCGGACCGCGGCGCAGAACGCGTGGAACAGCACGCTCGGCAAGGTGCAGATCGCCGGCGGGACGGCCGCACAGCAGCAGAGCTTCTACACGGCGCTCTACCACTCGCTGCTGCACCCGAACGTGATCAGCGACAGCAACGGCCAGTACTACGGCTTCGACGGGAAGACGCACACCGTGGACGCAGGCCACGGCGCGGTGTACGCGAACTACTCCGGCTGGGACATCTACCGCTCACAGGCCCAGCTCGAAGCCCTCGTCGCCCCCCAGGTCGCCTCGGACACCGCCCAGTCCATGGTCGACGACTACGCGCAGACCGGGATCTTCCCCAAGTGGTCGGAGAACAACGGCGAGTCGTACGTCATGGTCGGTGACCCGGCGGACGCCATCCTCGCCGACTACTACGCCTTCGGCGCCCGGAACTTCGACACCACCGCCGCCCTGGCCGACATGGTGAGACAGGCGAGCACCACCAACAACGACCGCCCCGGCCTCGCCTACCTGAACTCGCCGGGCTACATGCCGCACGACGGCAGCTACGGCTGCTGCAACTTCTACGGCCCGGTGGCCACCACCCTGGAGTACGACACCGCCGACTTCGCGATCTCCGCGATGGCCGGAGCGCTCGGGGACACCGCGAACCAGAAGACCTACGCCAACCGTGCGCAGGACTGGCGCAACGTGCTCAACCCCGCCTCCGGCTTCGTGGAGCCCCGCAACGCGAGCGGCTCGTGGACCGGCGGCTTCGATCCCACCAGCGGCACCGACATGGTCGAGGCCGACTCGTGGATCTACACCGGGATGGTGCCCTTCGACATCGGCGGCCTGGCGCACGCCAAGGGCGGCAACACGGCCATGAACCACTACCTGGACACGGTGCTGCGCAGCTACACGGGCGCCAACGGCTACGCCTGGGTCGGCAACGAGCCGAGCATCGAACTCCCGTGGGAGTACGACTACACCGGGCAGCCTTACAAGACGCAGGGCACGGTGCGGGCGATCCAGGACCAGATCTGGTCGAACACCCCGGGCGGCCTGGCCGACGGCAACGACGACCTCGGCGCGATGAGCGCCTGGTACGTGTGGTCGGCGCTCGGCATGTTCCCCGAGACGCCCGGCACCTCCGACCTCGCCCTCGGCTCACCGCTGTTCACGCAGGCCGTGGTCACGCTCCCGTCGGGCAGGACGCTGACGGTCAACGGCAACGGCGCCGCCGACAACGCCCCCTACGTCCAGTCCGCCGCGTGGAACGGCACGGCGTGGAACAACGCCTACGCTCCCACCGCGGCGATCACGGCGGGCGGCACGCTGGACTTCACGCTGGGCACCGGCGCCAACACCTCCTGGGCGACGACGGCCGGCGCGGCGCCGCCCTCCTACGCGGGCGACACCACCGCGCCCGCCTCGCCGAGGATCGGTCCGCTCACCTCGTCGGTGGCCTCGAACCTGTGCGCGGACGTGGCGTCCTCCGGCACCACCGACGGCACCCACGTCCAGATCTGGGGCTGCGACAGCACGTACGCCCAGGACTGGATCGTCGCGGGCGACGGAACGGTCCGGGCTCTCGGCAAGTGCCTGGACGCCGACCACAGCGGGACCACCAACGGCACGCTGATCCAGCTGTGGACCTGCAACGGCACCGGCGCCCAGCAGTGGACCGCCGGGAGCAACGGGTCGCTGGTCAACCCCGAGTCGAAGCTGTGCCTCGACGACCCCAACTCCTCGACGACGAACGGCACCCAGCTCCAGCTGTACACCTGCAACGGCACCGCGGCCCAGAACTGGAAGCTGCCGGGCTGAGCGGCACGAGCCGGCCGGGCAGCCGAAACGCCCGGCCGGCTCCACGCGCACGCGGCGGTGCTCAGCAGTACAGGTTGGCGCCGGGGGAGACACCGAGGATCGAGGTGAAGCGCTGGTAGGCGTCGACGCGGCTCTGGACCTGGGCCGGGTTGCGGCCGTCGCACTCCAGGGAGCCGTTGATGGAGCGGATGGTCTGGCCGAAGCCGGCACCGTTGACCATGGCGTTGTGCGGGGTCATCGTGCCGGGTCCGCTCTGGGTGTTCCAGTACCACAGGCCGGTCTTCCAGGCGACGGCCGAGTCGTTCTGCACCAGCCAGGGGTTGTCGAGCAGGTCGATGCCGAGCGCGTCGCCGGCCGCCTTGTAGTTGAAGTTCCAGCTGAGCTGGATGGGGCCACGGCCGTAGTAGGCGGCCTGGCCCGCGGGGCAGCCGTAGGACTGGCTCCAGTCGCAGTACGTCGGGTAGTTGGCGGTGTTCTGCTCGACGACGTACACCAGGCCGCCGGTCTCGTGGCTGACGTTGGCGAGGAAGGCGGCCGCCTCCTGCTTCCTGGTGGTGTCACTGCCGGTGGTGGCGAAGCCCGGGTAGGCGCTGAGCGCGGCGGTCAGGCCCTGGTAGGTGTAGAAGCCGTTCCGGTTCGGGAACATCTGGTTGAACTGCGCCTCGCTGACCACGAACCCGGACGGGTTGCCGCCTCCGCCGTTGCCGGCCGGGGCGTTCCACTTCTGGTTGGCGGCGCCGGTGCAGGTCCAGATCTGCAGGCGGGTGCCGTTGGCGCTGTTGTTGTCGCGCACGTCGAGACACTTGTTCGCGGCGGGGTTGACGATGTCGTGGGCGGCGGTGACGACCCACTGCTGGTTCGCTCCGCCGGAACAGTCCCAGAGCTGGACGGCGGCCCCGTCGGCGGTGCCGCGGTCGACCACGTCCAGGCACTTCCCGAGGGCGCGCAGGGTGCCGTCGCCGCTGTTCGACCAGCTCTGGGCGCCGGTGCCGTTGCAGTCGTAGAGCTGGACGGCGGTGCCGTTGGCGCTGTTGGCGCCGGCCACGTCGAGGCATTTGCCGGCCAGCCCGGTGATCTGGCCGGTCGCCGCCTGGGCCGGGGTGACGGTGAACAGGGCGGACAGGACGGCGGCGAGGACGACGCCCAGTGCCGGCCGGCCGAGGACGCGGCGCCCGCGGCGGGGCATGACGAGAGGGAGGCGCATGGAGAGCTGCTCCTGACGTGAAGTGAGAGGGGGGAGCCGTGACCGGTCTGCCGGGGCAGAGGTCTCAGCCGAGGACCCGACGGTGTCGGTCGCCCCTGCCGCAGGTGTTGCGGGTGAGCAGGGCTATGACGGGAGTGCCGCGTGACGCGGCGGTGCGGAAGGGAGCGCGAGCGGCCATGGCGGGAAGGTAAAAGGTCTATACCAAGTCCGTCAAGATGTGAACATGACAGATGTGTCGATGCGCCGCGACCCGAAGGCCGTCAACAGGCCACTGTGAACCGTCGGTTCACCTGATGGCGGCTCAGGGTTCATCCCGGACCTACAAGTTCTTGGGCATGACCTCAAGACCTCGCTTGCGCAAGCGCACCCGGATCGGCATAGCGATCCTTGTCACCGCCGCCGTGGCGGGCACGGGCACCGTCGTGGCCCAGGCCCACGGCTGGCTGTCGGCCCCGGCGCACGACTTCGACGCGGCCGCCGACTCGTTCTCCGGCCACGGCAAGGTGACGGGTGACGTGCTGCGCAACGACTACGGCGCGACCGCGGTCGTGCGACACACCGCCCCGTCCCACGGCACGGCGACGGTCGACGCGGACGGCACGTTCACGTACACGCCGGACGCCGGTTTCAAGGGCACGGACACCTTCACGTACACGGCGACCGACGCCGTACAGCTGTTCAAGGACACGCGGCGCAACGGCGACCCGCTGCCCTCGCTCGCGACGGTCGCAGGCCCGGGCGGTACCGCCACCCGGATCTCCGGCGAGGGCTACGGCTCCGCGCTCACCCCGGTGCCGGGCAAGCCGGGCCGCTTCTACGGTCTCACCGACCGCGGTCCCAACGCCGACGCCCCGGACGGCAACAAGTCCGAGATGCTCACCGACTTCACGCCGCAGGTCGGTGAGTTCAAGCTCGACAAGGGCAGGGCCGAACTGGTCCGGAAGATCACCCTGAAGGGGCCGAAGGGCCTCGGCGGTGTGCCGTACAGCGGCCGTCCGCCGCACGACACGAGCGAGGTCATCGACGACGTCGCCGCGACGAACGCCAGCGGCGGCACGCCCGTGCCCGTCCGGCGTGACCCCTACGGCTACGACTCCGAGGGCCTGGTGGCACTGCCCGACGGCACGTTCTGGGTCTCGGACGAGTACGGTCCGTACCTCACGCACTTCGACGCGAACGGCTATGAACTGGGCCGGCTGACCCCCTACAAGGACAGCCAGGACAACCAGTACCACAAGATCCTCGGCTACCTGCCGGCCGAACTGGCCGACCGCCCTAAGAACAAGGGCATGGAGGGCCTGACGGTCACGCCGGACGGCTCGACCCTGGTGGGCGTCATGCAGGCCGCGCTGCAACAGCCGGATCTCGGCAGCACGAAGGCGTCCAACCTCGCGCCCACCCGCATCGTCACCATCGACCTGCGCACGTTCAGGACCAAGCAGTACCTGTACCTGCTGGACGACCCGGCGACCACGGGTGACGCGAACAGCGAGATCACGGCGCTGTCCGACACGAAGTTCGTCATCGACGAACGTGACGGGAACGTCGAGCCGTTCGCCCGGAAGTCCCTCTACGAGGCCGACATCAACGGCGCCACCGACGTCAGCGGGCTGACCATCGGCGGGAAGTCGCCCGAGGCGTTCGTCGGCAAGGCCGGCACCAACGCCGCGCTCACCGCGCTCACCGGTGCCGGCGTCCAGGTCGCGCAGAAGCAGCCGTACCTCGACGTCGGGACGCTGGTGAGCCAGCTCGACCCCACCGGGACGTTCTTCGGGCACGACAAGGTCGAGGGCGTCGCCACCACGGACGCCGGCAAGACGCTGTACCTGTCCAACGACGACGACTTCGGCATCGACACCATCGCCGTCGACCCCGACGGGAAGTGGACCGTCCACCAGAAGGTGCTGCCGGCCACGGGCCAGACCGACAACGGTGAGATCCTGAAGGTCGACACCGCCAAGTTGCCGGCCGTGCTCAAGACCGTCACGGTCACCGTCCGCGTGAACTGACGCGGCCGACGCGGCGGACCGGGTCCGTCCAGTCGGTGGACCGGCCCGTCCGGCTGCCGACGGCGCCCGCACCGGGCAGTCGCCGCCGGAGGGGTGATCCTCCCGCGTTCCCGCCTCGCCCTCGGGGGCGCGGGCGGGGGCGTTCTCACGGCACGCGGGCGACGCCGACGTAGAAGCCGCTCAGCTCCTGGGCGGGAGCCGGTGTGTCCTTGTACCAGTGGGTCGCCGTGACCAGCCCGGGAGCCACCAGTTCCAGGCCCTCGAAGAACGGCTCGATCTCGGCCCGCGTACGCATGCGCAGGGGGATCTCGCCCTTGCGGTAGGTCGCGTTCACCGACTTGACGAGGTGCGGGTGCTCGTCGGTGGTGCCGTGGGAGAACATGAAGTAGCTGCCCGGGGGCAGCGCGTCGAGAATCGTCCGCGTCAGGCCGTAGGGGTCCTCGTCGTCGGTGATGAAGTGCATCAGCGCGATCATCGACAGCGCGACCGGCCGGGTGAGGTCCAGGAACGTACGGGCGTGGTCGAGGATGGTTCCCGGCCTGCGCACGTCGGCCTCGATGTAGTCCGTGGCTCCCTCGCGACTGCTGACGAGGAGGGCCTCCGCGTGCCGCAGCACGATGGGGTCGTTGTCGGCGTAGGCGACCCGCGCCGACGGCACGATGCCCTGCACGATCTGATGCAGGTTCGGCTCGGTCGGGATGCCCGTACCGATGTCGAGGAACTGGTCGATGCCGTTGCCGGCCAGCCAGGCCGCCGCGCGGTGCATGAACGCCCTGTTGCGCAGGGCGTTGAGACGCGCTTCCGGCGGCAGTTTCGACGCCACCTCCTCATCGACCGGATAGTTGTCCTTGCCGCCCAGCAGCCAGTCGTAGACCCGTGCCGGATGGGGCCTGCTCGTGTCGATACGGCCTTCGGAGGAAGGTAAGGCGGCCATGCATGACTCCAGCGCGCACTAGATCACTGACCGGCTCACCGAGGTCGCTTCGCGCGCCGCGGACGAGGCGGTGGAGGGCGTTGTGATTGTGCCATTGGCCCAGCCTTCGCGCAGAGTTACCGTTCGATGCGGCGATCACAGGGCCGAGCCGCCGGACGCGTCGATGCACTGCCCCGTCACCCAGCGGGAGTCCGTGGAGGCGAGGAAGGCCACGATGTCCGCGACGTCCGCGGGTTCCCCCATCCTGCCGAACGCGGAGAGCGCCGCGTGCCGGGCCTCGGCCTCGGGCGTTTCCCAGCGCCTTCGGTTCATGTCCGTCCTGACGAAGCCGGGTGCCACACAGTTCACCGTGATCTGCCTGGCTCCCAGCTCCTTGGCGAGCGTGTGGGTGAGGGCCTCCAGGGCCGCCTTCGCCATGGAGTAGGCGAGGGCGGACGGGAGGGCGACGCGGGTGGCCGCCGAACTGATGTTGACGATGCGTCCGCCCTCGCGCAGCAGCGGAAGCCCTTCCTGCACGAGAAAGAGCGGGGCCCTGGCATGGACGGCCATGAGCCGGTCGAAGTCCTGCGGGGTCACCTCAAGGACACCGCCCCCGATGTTGAAGCCCGCGTTGTTGACCAGGACGTCCAGCGCGGTCGGCTCGCCCAGGGCGCGCAGGCCGGCCTCGAACCGCTCGTACACGGTCCGGATGCCGTCGGGCTCGTCGAGCGGACCGCGCAGCGGGAACGCCCGCCCGCCCGCGTCGGTGATCAGCGCGACGGTCTCGCGGGCCGAGGACTCGTCACTGCCGTAGTGCACGGCGACGAGCGCGCCGTCCGCCGCGAGCCGGCGGGCGATGGCCCGCCCGATCCCGCGCCCGGCACCGGTGACCAGAGCCGTTCTGCCGTTCAGCGTACTCATCTCGCTCCTACGTCATGAGCGCATCACCTGTGCCGGATGATCGTAACGTGCCGCAGAAGTCGCCCGACCGGCATGCGCGTCGCAACTGACCTGCGGCGACGGGAGCTTGCCGTGCAGAGCGGAACGGCGCGCGGTACCGGACCGGGAAAGCGGCCGCCAGGCAGCACTCGCCGATGAGGCCATGGTGGTCAGCGCTCCTCCGCGTCCCGGGCCGACGGTCGAGAGTTCGGCGATCCGGGCGGCGCCCAGGACGCCGGTCCGCAGGGGGTTCGTCCGTCATACCTCGCACGCTCCGGCGGCCCGGTCCACCCTGATGACTCCTGCACGATGTGAGTCCTTCGTCCTGGACCCGACCTTCTTCTTCCCCGACGGAGCGGCTCAGTCCTGGCCGCCGAAGACGGTCTGGTCCCAGTCGATGACCGAACCGGTCACCACCCCGCTGCGGTCGGAGAGCAGGAGGACGACGAAGTCGGCGATCTCGTCGACCTGCCCGAGCCTGCCCATCGGCTGGGTCGCGGCGGCCTTCTCCCGCCAGTCGTCGCCCGCGCCGTGGAAGGCACGCTGCACCGCGTCCTCGCCCTCGGTGTCGGTCCAGCCGATGTTGAGCCCGTTGATCCGGATACGGTCCCAGCGGTGTGCGTGGGCCGCGTTGCGGGTGAGCCCGGCGAGTCCGGCCTTGGCCGCGGAGTAGGGCGCCAGGAAGGGCGGGCCGCCGTGGGCGCAGTTGGAGATGATGTTGACGATGGTGCCGGGCGCCTTACGGGCGACCATGTCGGCCACGGCCGCCTGCATGGCGAAGAACGGCGCCCGCAGATTGACCGCCATGTGCTGGTCGAACAGTTCCGGCGTGGTGTCCAGGAGCGAGCCGCGCGAGGTCAGCCCGGCCGCGTTGACCAGACAGTCGATACGGCCGTGCGCGTCCAGGGTGCGGACGACGCTGTCCCGCGCCTGCGCCGGGTCCGCGAGGTCCGCGCGTACGAAGCGGGCGCCTGTCTCGGCGGCCAGCTTCTCGCCCACCTCCGCCCGGCGGCCGGTGAGGACGACGCTCGCACCCTCCCGTACCGCGGCCCGCACGATGCCCGCGCCGACGCCCTGGCTGCCGCCGTTGACGAGAACGACCTTGTCCTTGAGGAGTCCCATGAGTCGCGGTGTTCCCTTCAGCTCTGGCGGCGCTCGGCGTCGGCCTGCAGTTCCTCGCGCAGCCGACCGGGGGCCCAGCCCTCGGTTACGGCCGCCCGGACGGTGTCCGCCTGGGAGGGCGGGGCGAGACCGTCGACCGGCGGGTCGAGGTCCAGGTTGGTGGGGAAGGGGTAGCCCTCGGCGGTGGCGGCGACCACGCGGCGCAGCCAGTCCTCCGAGACGCCCTCGGCCTTGCGGCGCAGCAGCACCGGGAAGAGGGCGTTCGCCATCGCCGCACGGTCCACCGTCTCCATCGCGCGCCCGAAGGCGGAGGAGATCTGCAGCAGGTTCGCCATGCGGCGGATGCCGGTCGAGCGGTTGTGCCCGGCGGCGTGGAACAGCGCGGGGTTGAAGAAGACGGCGTCGCCCTTGTCCAGGGGGAGTTGGACGTGGTGGGCGTCGAAGTACTCGACGAACTCGGGGAGTCGCCAGGCGAGGTAGCCGGGCTCGTACTTCTGGGAGTGCGGGAGGTAGAGGGTCGGGCCGGACTCGACGGGCATGTCGCAGTGGGCGACGGCGCCCTGGAGAGTGAGGACGGGCGACAGGCGGTGCACGTGCGCCGGGTAGGCGGCGGCTTGCTCCTGGGAGAGGAAGCCGAGGTGGTAGTCGCGGTGCACGCTCTGCGCGGCGCCGCCCGGGTTGACCACGTTGACCTGTGAGGTGACCTGGTAGGCGGGGCCCAGCCAGGCCTCGGCGGTCAGCGCGACCATGTCGTTGGCGTAGTAGTCGGCGAACACCTCGGGCGCCCGTAGGGCCATCTTGTCCAGGGCGTTCCAGACGCGGTCGTTGGCGCCCGGCTTGGCGAAGTGGTCGCCGCGGGCGGCGCCGCCCGCGCGCTCCTCCTCGATCAGCGCCGTGAAGGCCTCGGTGGCCCGGTCCACGACGTCCGCGTCGGCGAACGCGCCCTTGAGGACCACGATGCCGGGGCCGTCGAGCAACGCCCGGACCAGTTCGCCCTGCACCTCGCGCCGGCCCTCCGGGGTCGCCGTGAGGGCGCGGAGCCGGTCGCTGTCGTAGAGCGGCACGTTCAGCTCCACGCGCTCGGCCGAGGGGGTGTCGGCGGGATCGGTGCGCTGGTCCACGAGGGAGCGGAACGCGTCGAGGTCACAGTCGGCCTCGGTCAGCCAGGTCCGCGCTCCCGCGGTTGAGGTGGGCATCCGTGGTCCTTTCGCCGTCCGTGCAGTTCTGCCAGTCTTGAGAACCCGAAGCCATCATTCAATGCTTGGCAATACATCAAAAGTGCATCAGGAGCTCTTGGAATCCGTCATGAGGCACCCCTACCCGATCAGGGAAATCGCCCGCCAGGCAGGCCTGAGCACGGCCACGGTCGACCGCGTGCTCAACGAGCGCGGCAACGTGCGGGAGAGCACCGTCAGGGAGGTGCGGGAAGCCATCAAGGACCTGGACCGCCAGCAGGCGCAGGTCCGCATCGGCGGCCGCACCTTCATGATCGACATCGTGATGCAGGCACCGGAGCGGTTCTCCACCGCGGTGCGCGAGGCACTGGAGGCCGAACTGCCCTCCCTGCATCCCGCCGTCGTGCGGTCGCGGTTCCACTTCCGTGAGACCGGCCCGGCCGCCGAGCTGACCGGGACCCTGGACAAGATCGCCAAGCGGGGTTCGCAGGGCGTGATCCTCAAGGCACCCGACGTACCCGAGGTCGCTGCCGCCGTAGGACGACTGGTCGCGGCGGGCATCCCCGTCGTCACCCTGGTGACCGACCTCCCGCACAGCGCACGCCTGGCCTACGTCGGCATCGACAACCGTGCGGCCGGCACCACGGCCGCCTATCTCCTCGAACAGTGGCTGGGCGACCGTCCCGGCCACGTGCTCACGACCATCAGCCGGGGCTCCTTCCGGGGCGAGGAGGAGCGCGAGATGGGTTTCCGCAGCGCGATGCGCCTCACCGATCCGCAGCGGTCCCTGGTCGAGGTCACGGACAGCGACGGACTGGACACCACCCAGTACGACCTCGTCCTCGAAGCACTGAGACGCGACGAGGAGATCGTGGCCGTGTACTCCGTGGGCGGCGGCAACCACGCCACCCTGGAGGCCTTCGAAGCCCTCGGACGCGCATGCGCCGTCTTCATCGCCCACGACCTGGACCGCGACAACACCCGCCTGCTGCGCGAGCGCCGCCTGTCCGCGGTGCTCCACCACGACCTGCGCCAGGACATGCGCCGCGCCTGCCAGACGATCATGCGCGCCCACAAGGCACTCCCGTACGACGGCCCTGCCCTCCCGTCGGCGATCCAGGTGGTCACACCGTTCAACCTGCCGCCGGGGAACCCGTCCACGGCGACCGCGGCCTGAACACCGAAGAACCGCCGCCGACTTGCCGCTGGTGTCAGCCGACCGGGCCAAGCGGCCGACCGGCTGGGGGCATGCGGCCACACTTGTGTGGGCCGGTGGTGGGGAGGTCATGCAGGGAGAGGACGAGGAGATCTGATCGTGCCGTCCGCACCTGCGGGCAGGGGCCAGCGTGTCACGGGGTGTCGGTGGCACCTCGGGGGCATCCTGTGGGCACTCGCGATCGCGGGGGCAGCCGACGAGAGGGAGTCATGCGGGTGTCGTCTCAGGGCGTTACGGTCGTGGCTCTTCTGGCGGATCCGGATGCGCCGACGGAGATCGCACAGCGTATGGCCGACATGCTCCCTGATCGGCTGGCCGGCAGGTCGGAGCAGGGACGGCGGTTCGAGGTCGAGGTGATCAGTGAGCCCTTCACCGCGGGGGCCGAGGACCCGCTCACCTTGATGCGCCGGATCATCGACCGCGGAAGTGCGGGGAACTGGGACATCGTCGTGGCCCTCACCGACCTTCCGCTGCACTCACACGGGCGCAATCTCGTGGTGGATCTGAGTCACGAACACGGCTTGGCGCTGCTGTCTCTTCCTCCGCTGGGGGGCTTCCGGCTGCAGACCAGGGCCCGGCAGGCGGTGGAAGAAGCCGTGCTCAGCCTGGCGGCGGCCACGGAGGCTGAGGTGCCTGCGGGAGGCCAGCCGCTGCGGGGGCCCTTCATCCGCCGTCTCGCGCCTTTCCATCCGGGCCAGATCGGTGAGGAGGAGATCGCCGACCTGCGGTACGTCGTCGGTGGGCCGCGCGGCTACGTGAGAGTGCTCCTCGGTATGGTCCGCGCCAACCGGCCGTGGCGCTTGGTGCCTGGCCTGTCGAAGGCCCTGGCGGCCGCACTCGCCACGGGAGCGGTCGCCACCGTGAACTCCACCATCTGGAACCTGGCCACCTCCCTGAGCACGCCACGCATGGTGATCGCCACGGTCGGGTCTGTCGCGCTCATGATCGGCTGGTTGATCGTGGACGCGAACCTGTGGCATCGAACGGACGAGGTTGCGCCGGAGGCGAGGAAGCGGGCGGCCCTCTACAACGCCTCGACGATCCTGACCGTGGGTATCGGGGTGATCGTCTGCTACGCGGGTCTGGTGGTCATCAACCTGGTGTGGGCGCTGTTCATCCTCAACGGCCGGCTGTTCGCTTCCACGACACGAACGCCGCTGCACGCCTCGGGGTACTGGACGCTGGCCTGGTTCGTCGCCTCGGTCGCCACGGTGGGCGGCGCGCTGGGATCGGGTCTGGAGAGCGACGAGGCGATCCGGGCAGCCGCCTACTCCAAGCGCGAACAGGAGCGTCGCAGTGCGCTGCGGGACGACCACGGTGACTAGTGCCGCAGCAGGCAACGTTCGCCCTGTCACGACGCCCGGCACGCACTCTCGCCGCACCGGCCGAAAGTCCAAGTACATCCAGTACGAGGACTTCCGGCCGGCACGCCGAGAGCACGCACCGGACGCCGCTCCTTGACGGGCAAACGGTGCCTGCCGCGGCACTAGCGGGTGAGATCAGTGGCAGGCATGCCGACGGATGGTGGTCGTCGGGGCGTGGAGATGTGGCTGGTCGGTCGGTGTGTGGTTGTTTCGCCTCGGACTGTCGGACTGGGCGGGGCAGCATGAACAGCAGATGCGCACCCGACTGGCGCACGCGGCTGCCAACGCCGACGCGGTTGTGCTGTTCGGCGCGTCGTTCGCCGTGCGTGGCCACCGCCCGAGGGCCGGTCGGGCGCCCGGTTTCGGAGGTCTGGTGGGCGCGGGTGCCGGCGGGTTCGTCGGCGGCCGTCTCGCCTGGCGACAGGGGGCGGGCGCCCACAAGACCGGGCCCGTCGCCCACCTGGTGCAGCCCGGCCGGCACCGGCCTGACCCGGTCGCCGACCTGAAGCGGGGAACTCCCGAGCGGCGCATCTTGTCCGACGGTGCCCCGGTGAGCGGTCCCGCGACGGCGCCGCAGCCGTGCTTCGAGACCAGGACCGAACCGGACGGCGTCCTGGTCGGTCAGGGCCCTTCTTGTCCGAGCAGAGGCGCGAGGAAATCCTCCCACTGCAGGTGACCGCTCTCCGTGTCCGCGGGAACGAGCTGCAGCGTGACGTCCAGCCAGTCAGAGATCACGTCCCATTCTGCCTGGACAACGGCGCAGGCCCTGAGCGGGCCGAGCCGGATGCACAGTCGTCCTGGGGTGCCTGGTGGGTGGACGGGCCATACGGCCACGTCGCCGATTCCCTCGTGGCGGCGCAGGCCGAGCAGGAGCGCCTCTCGCGACAGTGACCACCGCACTGAAGCGCCGTCCGTCCGCAGGACGATGCGGACGGCGAACGGGTCCAAGGCGGTGTAGTGCAGCTCCAGGTCGAGCGGCACGGCGGGCCGATCGGCGCGGACCAGGTGCGCATGGTGGCGCAATGTGGTGACACGATGCGGATGGACTTCTGTCAGTGTGACTGGCTTGGACACGACTGGTCACTTCCGAAGGAAGAAGAGAAGGGGGTGGGCCGACGGCCATCGGCCTTCCTCGGACCTGCCGTCTGACGTACGGGACGTGGCGAGTACCCCGCTGGGCGGTGCGGCATGTAAGAAGGAGGGGCAGCGTCGGGCCGGGCGCCCCGGATCCGTCGTGCCTAGGGCGGGGCACCCTCTTCAAGGGCCAGGCTGACGAGATGATCGCCGAATCCGCCTCTGGCTCGTGGGCGCAGGCGTCCCGATGTGGCGACAGGGCACTCGGCGGTGCGCAGGACCCGGTGCCGTCCACGGCCCAGCGCCGCGACGAGACCGCGATCTTCGCCCACCGGCACCGGAGGGAAGCCCCCGACAGCCACGTAGGACTCGGCGGACACTCCGAGGTTCGCGCCGTGCACATGGGGGTGGGTCCAGGGGCCGAACGCCGGACGGGACGCGGTGTAGCGCATCTGGTGGCGGGCCGCCAGGAAAGGCGGCTGGTGCGGTCCGGGGATGACGGTGACGGTGCCGACGACCGCGTCCCATCCCTCGCCGGCGCGCACATGCTGGAAGGCGAGCCAGTCGGGTGGCACGAGGCTGTCGGCGTCGGTCGAGGCGAGCCAGAGTCCTTCCGGGCCGCCCAGCATCTCCGGGGCGCGGTCCGCCGCGGCGGCTCGGGCCAGTCCCACGTTGCGTCCCTCGACCTGGACGACCTGGGCGCCCGCGCGCAGGGCAGTGGTCGCCGTGCCGTCCGAGCAGCTGTCCGCGGTGACCACCGTGATCACCGGTACCTCGCACAGGGCGGGGTGTTGCGCGGCGGCACGGATCGCTTCGAGGGAGCGGGGGAGAAGGTCCTGCTCGTTGTGGGCGGGGACGAGGACGGCGAGCGCGCGCGGTCTCACACCAGGCCTTCCGCGGCCGCGGGGGAGCGGGGAACCGCCCCGTCGTCCTGGCGGCGGCCGAACGTCTGCAGGACGAAGTCGTCCTCGCGGTGCTCGCACGACAGGGTCAGTTCCGGAACGGACCCGAGGATGTCGGCGAGTTCCGCGCCGGTGTGCAGGTGCTCGGGCACCGGGTGGTTCCAGTGCACGGCCACGAGGGTGCCGCCCGGCTCCAGAGCGTCGACCGTGTGTCTGAGCAAGGTGGCCAACTCGACGCTGTCGAAGTAGTACAGAAGCTCGGACAGGACGACGAGGTCGAAGGTGCCCGGCGGCCACTGCGTGGGCACGGTCAGATGGCGGACTTCGACATGGGGCAGCTCCCGGGTTCTGCGAGCTGCGGTCTCCGCCGCCGACCGGACGCGGTCGCAGGCGAGCAGGGCGTCGCAGCGCGCGGCAAGTCGCAAAGTCAACTCGCCGACGGAGCAAGCGGGTTCGAAGGCACGGCGAAAACGAGGGCGGGGAAGGGCGGCGAGGGTGAGGTCGTACTTGCGCTGCTCGTACCAGCGCTCGGTCAGGTGCCAGGGGTCGGACGAATCGCGGTACATGTTCTCGAAGTAGGAGGGGGGCGTGCTCACTGGAACAGGACCTCCATGGGGCGCAGATGGTGGGCGAGTTCCTCGGGCGGGAGGATCGCCGCCTCGTCGGGTCCGGGTCCCAGCGGTCGGATCTGCGTGGTGAACCGGTCGATCGCCGCTCGCTTCAATGCCTGGATGTGTGGCGGAAGGTCGAGGCGTCGCGCCGTCTGCCAGGGAATCCGTGCGTCCCCCGGCGTCGCCCAGTGCCACATCCAGACCGGATACAGCCGGCAGAGGGTGCCTGCGCGATGCGCGGCCGCGCGAGCCGCACGGCCGGCCGCCTCGTGATCACTGTGCACGTCACCGGTCCACGGTGCGGCGACCAGGTCCGCGGCACGGACGAGCGGCGTGAGGGCGTCCACGACCTGCCCCTCGTGCCGGGCCACCCCGGTGTCCGGCACCTGCAGGCGAACGATCCGGGCGTGCACGGCGCCGAGTTCGGTGAGGGCGTCCCGCAGCTCCTGGGCCCGTAGCCGTGCCAGGGCGGCGGGTGTCACCACCCGGCTGCGGGGGTGCGAGCCCTCGCCGTCCGTGATCGAGACGACGGTCAACTCCACACCCCGCTCAGCGAGTACGGCCATCGCCCCGCCGAAGCCGAGCACCTCGTCGTCGGGGTGCGCGGCCACCACGACGACCCGGCCGCCGGTCGGCAGGCCGGCCGCCGGGAGCGTCTCCCATCCGTTCCATCGACGCCAGTACGTCTCGTCGGTCCCGGGCGCCTGGATCGGGTTCGCGGGACCTGAGACGGTGCCGGCCCGTCCGGTACGCGGCAGGGGCCTCACCGGGAGTCCTGCGGGCGGGCGAGGAGGCTGCCGAGTTCCGCGAGGTTGCGTTCGGCGTGGTGCTGACGCAGGTAGACGGTCAGGTCGGCGACGTTGCGGGCGTGGCGAAGGTCGTGGCAGAGCGGAGCGGCCCCGGTGGCGCGCCCGACCCGCGTCAGCACCTCGCCGCACACCGATTCGACGAAGGCGCGTACCCGCAGGCTTCGTGCCCGTGCCTGGCCGTTCCTGTCCGACGGATCCTCGTCGATCTCCGCGGCCGCCCGCAGAAGCACTGTGGCGGCGGCGTGCAACTGGACGTCCACGGCGCCGAGATGCGCGTCCGCGTGCGGGTCGGCTCGCTGGGCCGTGGCGCGGTGCAGGGTGCGGGCGACGGCCACGGCGCCGCCGTACCAGCAGGCGGCGACCCCGATCCCGCCGTGCTGGAACCCGGGCCGGCGCACGTAGGCGTCGACCCCGCCGACTGCAACCGCGGGCACGTGGTCGAAGTGCACGTCCGGTGTGTCGCTGCCGGCCATCCCGACGGCCTGCCAGCTGCCTTCGACCGGCACGCAGACGTGCGGGTCGACGGCGACGGCGAAGAGCCGCCGTCCCTCCGGCGTCCGCGCGGTCACCAGGGCGTCGGTGCAGCTGCGCGCGCCTGAGCAGTACGGTTTCAGGCCGCTCAGGACCCATCCGCCCCCGGAGGGAGTGGCCTCGAGGGTGGTGCCCGGAGGTTCGGCTGCCCACACTCCCCAGCGGTGGCCGGTCCGGGGCGGCGGTCCGTCGAGCTCGGCGAGGATGGCGAGCGCGTCGACATGCCCCTCGACCAGACGTGCCAGGCTCAGGTCCTCCTCGGCGATCGACTGCAGGGCGGCCAGGCGGCCCGCGGTCCGCCCGGAACCGGGCAGCGGGAACTCCAGCCTTCCGGCGTCGATGGACTCGACCGCCGAGGCGAACCGCGCGGAGCTCTCCCTGCGGGCCGCATCCGGCGTGATCCCGTCGTGTCGCGCGTGGTCCGAACCGTCTCCGGCGGAGACGTCGGGTGACAAGGTGGTGCCCGTCATAGGTGGTGTCCTTGCTACTCGTCCGCCCGGTGTCTCGCCCTGATCGACCGGACGGCCAGGGGACCGGTTCAGATGGGACCGGTTCAGATGGGACCGGTTCACACGGCCAGGGTCTGGCCGGCCTGATCCCGGCTCGCGCCGTCGGGTCGAACCGCTGCGTCCGATTGTTCGGTGGCCACGGTGGCCAGGAGCCGGTCCGCCGTTGCGAGGGCGTCCTTGATCCCGCATGTCCCGGTGACGACGCACAGCGTGTGAGCGGTGTCCCTGAGGAAACCTCGGCTCGCGGCTGTGTCGTGCTCCAGCAGCCGTGCACACGCTTCCGCGTAGCGAGCCAGCAGCACACGCAGCACCTGGGTATGGGGAGTGATCACGCGGAGAGGCTCCTTGCTCTGAGATAACTCGCTCCCCGGGTGTCCGGCGGCGCCCTTTTCATGCATGGTCGCCACAGTGGTACGTGTACCGAACGTGCGCGGGGCCGTGCTCCTCGCACGAGAGGAAGTATCCGAGGGGCCGCCACCGTCTCTCCTGCCCACGTGTGTGGCGGGGCACCGCTGCCGAGTGCCCGGTGGCCACCGGGTTGTGCACGGAGTGACGCCGGGACGAGGAGGAGTACCGGGGAGGCAGGTCATTGACCGACCGACCACGGAGGTGTCCATGGCGCCGCGCGTGCTGCGCTGTGCGTGCAGCCCAGGAAGGTCTTGCGGAACCGGTGGAGCCCGGCCGACCCGCGCATTCCGCTCCACTCGACCGAGGTGGAGGACGCGAGCGGGCGGTTCCTCCTGTGCGGCCCCGTCCCGTCGGCGCCGTGTGCGCTCGACTGTCCATCCATGATGGTGGTCACAAAGGCGCATCCGGGTCTCCTGGTGTGGCACTGGGTGTGTCATGGAGTGGATGGGCCGGGTGGCAGGGACGGTTCGGCGTCAGGGTGGAGCGGCTCGGCGGGCGGTGCGGCGGGTGTGGACGGAGCCGGGCCGTGAACGGGATCTGGCGGTGCAGGCCGGCAAGGCGGCACTGGCCGCCTGTCTGGCGTGGGGAGCGGCCGGGTGGTGGCTGCAGGCGCCGGTGGCGTTCGTCGCTCCTTGGGTGGCGGTCGTACTCGTGGAGTCGACGGTGTACCGGTCGCTGGCGCACGGTCTGCAGCAGGTGGCGGCGATCGCGGTGGGCACGGTGGCGGCGACGCTCGTCGCGCTGGTGCTGGACAACACGATGGCCGCGATGGCGGTGGTGCTCCCGGCGGTGCTGTTGCTCACGCGGTGGCGCCGCTTGGGCAGCCAGGGCATCCATGCCGCGACCGCCGCGCTGTTCGTGCTGACCAGCGGGCAGATCACCTTCGCCACTTCGGGGGCACGGGTCGCGGAGGCGGTGTTCGGTGCGGTGGTCGGCATCACGGTCAACGCGGTGATCCGGCCCCCGGTCTATCTGCGCGACACCCGTGCCGCCCTCCAGGACGCCGCCCGGGAAGCGCAAGAGGTCCTCTCCTCGGTGGCCGAGGGGCTGGCCCGGGGGGAGTGGGACGAGCATGTGGCCGGGGCCTGGCACGAGCGGGCACTGCGCCTCGGGCGTCTGGTCGAGCAGGCCCGTTCCGCGGTCGGATGGAGCCGCGAGAGCATGCGGGGTAATCATCGCGGTCGCGGTCCGTGTGCCGTGTCCCCGCCCGGAAGGACGTATGACGACGCACTGGCCGTACTGGACCATGTCGCCGTGCACCTCGCGGGCGTGACCCGCACGGTGCTGGAGATCGCCGGCCACCACGACGACCCAGTACGCCCCGGCCCGCGTATCACCGGCCCCTACGCCGACTTCCTGCACCAAGCGGGCCGGGCGCTCGGTCTCTACGGCCGGATCCGGTTCGCGGAGACCGGCACCGAGCCGAGCGCTCAGGAGGCGCTGGACGGGGCTGCCGAGGAACTGCGCCGGAGTCTCGACGAACTCCACCGAACACTGCCCGGCGCCGTACGCGACGATCCCGGCACCCTGGCCACACACGGCGCACTGCTGGCCCACGCCCGCCGCCTGACGGGCCACCTCGCCCTGGACCGGCAGCGGTGACGGCGACACCGGCAGCGACATCACCCATGACCCGCAGCCTCACCCGGGCGGATCCACCGGACCGACTCGTGACCTGCGGAAACAGGATGCGACACAGGCGCTCAGGGACTCCTCGCGCAGGTATCCGCACCAACCACCTCGGAGGCAACTCCCGCCTGGCCCCCACCGGACCTGTGCCGAGGTCGGGAGAGTGGCGGGCCGGGGCCGGGGCGCTGCGGTCCATCAGTACCTTGCCCGCGGCCATCCGCATGTTCCGCCGGGAGGTCTCCTCGAACAGCGCGTCGACCGACTGGGGATACACGGCGCAGAAGCAGAAGGTGAGAGCCGTGGCGCCTGCGGTCTGCCGGGCCCTGTTCTGCGAACCGGCCGCGCCGGACACGGACTGTGTCCAGGTGCAGGCTGCTCTCGCGGGCGACGCGCGCGTCGGAACACCCGCGAGCCGCGTGCAGGACCACCTGGGCGCGCACCCGCAGCCGGTGCTCAGTCTTGTGACCGTAGGCGGCCTTCTTCGACCGTGCGCGTTCGGAGGCGGTCAGGCTCATCGGGCGGGCGACGCAGGCTGGCACAGCGGGCGGACCGGTCAGCAGAAGCAGAAGAGGGGGTGGGCGTCCGAAGGCTCAGGCCGTTTCAGGCCGCCGGAATGCTTCGGCGTTACGCGCGCACCAGTCGGCGAAAGTCCGCGGCCTGCGTCCGAGCAGCCGCTCCACGGTGTCCGTCCGGAACCCGACGGTGTCGGCGCGCATGAGGGTGAAGCCCTCCGTGATGGCGTCGGCGAGTGCCTGGGGTGCGCCGTCGGGGAAGCGGAACCGTACTGCCTCGGCCGGTGTGGCCGTTTCGCGGACCTCGATGTCGCGGCCGATCGTCTCGGAGATGATCCGGACCTGCTCGGTGACGGTGAACGTCTCGTCGCCGGTGAGGACGTACTGCTTGTCCTGGTGGCCGGCCTCGGTCAGGGCGAGGGCGGCGACCGCGGCGATGTCCGCGGGGTCGATCGGCGCATAGCGGCCCGGGCCGACCGGGTCGAGGACGTAGTTTCCCTCGCGGATGGTGGGCAGCCAGTCGAGGGCGTTGGTCATGAAGCCGCCGGGCCGCAGGAAGGTGGCGGGTATGCCGGAGCTGCGGATGAGCTTCTCGCGTTCGTGGTGCCAGCGCCCCATGGCGGGTATCGGGTCGAAGGTGACGTGGAAGGAGGACAGGTGCACGACGTGGTGCACCTCGGCGGCCTCGGCGGCGGCGATGGCGGCGGCGGTGTACTCGGTGCCGATGCCCTGCGTGAGCAGGAAGAGTGTGTCGACGCCGGCGAAGGCGGGAGCCAATGTCGTGGGTTCCCCCAGGTCGCCGACGGCGCGCTCGGCACGCTCGGGCAGTTGTGCTGCGCGGGCGGGGTCGCGGACCAAGAGGCGTAACTTCGCGCCCTTCGCGTCGAGTTCGCGGGTGAGTTCGCGGCCGATGTGCCCGGTGGCTCCAGTGACCAGTATCATCGTGGTTCCCCAAAGTCGTTTGCCGTCTAGCGATGCGAGGGAACGTTAGCCGGTGAATGATTAGCCGTCAATCGACTTGCGTGCGGCTCGGGCATCCGCTTCGCACATCACCGAAAGGCCGCGATGTCAGAGTTCCTGGACCTGCACGGCAGAACGTCGAAGGTGCTCCGGTCCCTGGCCGACGCGGCCATGCGACGCCACGGGCTGCACGTCGGACAGAACTACCTGCTCGCGGTGCTGTGGGAGCGGGACGGCAGCACACCGGGCGAGGTCGCCGCCGCGCTGAACGTCACGACGCCCACCGTCGTCAAGATGGCTGACCGGATGACTACGGCCGGGCTGCTGACCCGTCGCCGTGACGACCGGGACAACCGCCTCGTCCGGCTCTGGCTCACCGACGCGGGGAGTGCCCTGCAGAAACCGGTCGAAGCGGAACGGCGGTTGATCGAGGAGAAGGTGACCGCGGATCTCACCGAGACCGAACGCGAAGCCCTCTTGAACGCCCTGGCAAAGGTCCACAAGGCGGCGAGCAAGCTGTTGAGCGAGCCCGTCGATTCTGGCGACTCGGCCATCACCTGACACTCCCCGCTCCCTGTCTGACCAGATCCGGCAGGTACGAAGACGGCTTCCCTGGCCACCGACGACTTCCTCGATCCCCTGAGGATGCCTTGGAGTGCCCTATCAGCCGCTACCTCGCTATCGCGGGAACCCGCGCACAATCTGGCTCACGTCCACCCTCGAAGGACTTTCCGGAGCCGATCAGCGCGCATCGCGGACAAGTGAGTGTGCGCCTTGGCGGGGCGTTATCTTGTGGATGTGGCCGCATCCGGTAGTGAGCTGGCTTCCTTCCTGCGCGCCCATCGGGCCCGGGTGGAACCGGCGTCGGTCGGGCTGCCGGCCGGCGGCGACCGGCGGGTCGCCGGCCTGCGGCGTGAAGAGGTCGCCGTGCTGGCCGTCGTGAGCGCGGACTACTACACCCGTCTGGAGCAGGGTCGGGAGCGTAACCCCTCGGCCCAGGTGGTCAACGGTATCGCGCACGCACTCGGGCTGGACGCGGATGCTCGGGCGCATCTGTTCCGGCTGGCCGGCCTGACGCCTGTGCCGCCGCGCCTCGGGGCCGCGCGGGACCAGGTGCATCCGGCGCTCCTGCACCTACTGGAGAACTTCCCGGCGGCAGCCGCTTACGTCCTCAACCCGGCCTACGAGATCCTGGCGACCAACCGGACCGCGCAGGCGCTGCTCGCACCGTTCGGCATGACGAACATGCTGCGGATGATGTTCGAACACCCGCAGGCCAAGACGATCTTCGGCGAGTGGGAGGCGGTGACCGCCCGCGCGGTGCACGCGGTGCGGCTGAACGCCGTCGCCTACCCCGATGCGCCCGAGATCAAGTCGCTGGTCGATGACCTGCTGCCGCGGTCCGCCGAGTTCCGGGCGCTGTGGGAGGAGCAGACGGCGCGCGGCCTGAGCCGGGCGTACAAGATCTTCCATCATCCGCAGGCCGGCCGGATCGAGCTGACCTACCAGACATTCGATGTGCGGGCGGCCCCTGGACAGCAGTTGCTCGTCGGCACCGCGGAACCGGGCAGCCCGAGCGCCGGCGCGCTGGCAAGGCTGTCGGCGCACTGATCTTCCTGGGTGCGGCGCACCTAGGAAGCTGCGGCCTTCCGCGAAACCGGCGGCGGCCGGAAACTGGGCACCGACGGGCTCCCGCAGCGAAGGAACCGCGCATGGTGGATCACTCGAAATGTCACGCTCCGCGCGATCCTGCCGGATTCGGCAGGGGTTCATGCGGGTGTCGTCCGTGTCGGCCGGATGCCGTCGAGGATGATCTGGACGGCTCGCTCGCGTTGGGCGTCGTCGCGGTAGGTGCCGGCGGTGGCGGCGAAGATCAGGCGCATGACGTCGTCGGCGTCGACGTCGGCACGCACCTCGCCGGCCTGCTGGGCGCGGGCGAACAAGGGGTCGGCGACGGCGTAGATGGCCTCGCGGCTGGGCTGGTAGGCCCGCGACTCGCGGGTCAGGACGGCGGTGAGCACGTGCTTGGTCGCCAGATGGGTTACGAGGTGCCGTAGCCAGTCGACGAGGGCGGCGTGCGGGTCGGTGGGGTCGATGCCGTGGCCGTAGCGGACCAGTTCGTCCACGGAGACCATGTAGACGCACTCCATCAGATCGGCACGCGTCGGGAAGTTGCGGTAGAGCGTGGCGACGCCGACTCCGGCACGCTTGGCGATCTCCTCCATGGACACCTCCGCGCCCAGTTCGGTGAATGCCGCCTCGGCCGCGGCCAGGACCGCGTCGAAGTTGCGGCGCGCGTCGATCCGTTGTGGGCGGCGAGCCGCGATCATGTCGGCCAGAGCCATGAGGGTCCCCTCGACACTGGAAGTGATAGATGCATTCCGCTAAAGTGAGAGTGTCTCTATCAGATTAGCAGGACGAAGGCAGGCGCTGGAATGTCCACTCCTCCCGCATCCACCCTCACCCTCGGCGGCGAACTGACCGTCGGTCGCATCGGCTACGGCGCCATGCAGCTGACCGGAAAACAGGTCTGGGGCGACTACCCCGACCGGGCCGGCGCCATCGCGCTGTTGCGCACAGCCGTCGAGGCGGGGGTCACCTTCATCGACACCGCCGACGTCTACGGCCCGCACACCAACGAACTGCTCATCCGCGAGGCCCTGCATCCCTACCCCGAGAACCTGGTCATCGCCACCAAGGGCGGGTTCGTGCGCGGCGGGTTCGACTACTCCACCCTCGGCGCCGTGGGCAACCCGAACTACCTGCGTCAGGCCGCGTACCTCTCCGCCCGACGACTCGGACTGGACCGGCTCGACCTGTACTACCTGCACAGTGGCCGGGCCGTCGACACACCGTTCGAGCAGCAAGTGGAAACCCTCGCCGCGCTGCGCGACGAAGGTCTGATCCGGCACATCGGACTTTCCAACGTCACGCTCGAGCAACTGCGCACCGCCCAAGGCATCACACCCATCGCCGCCGTCACCGCGCACTACAACCTCGCCGTACGCACCGGCGCTGACCTGCTGCAAGCAGCCGCGCGCGACGGTATCGCCTTCTCGCCCTGGCACCCGGTCACCCTGACCGAAGGCCCTGACACCCCCGAGGTGATGGCGGTGGTCGAGACGATCGCGACCCGCCACGGCGTCACCGCGCGACAGCTCGCCCTGGCCTGGCATCTGCACCGTAGCCCGGGGAGCCTTCCGATCCCCGGCACCACCAGCATCGAGCACCTGCGCGAGAACCTCGCCGCCGCACAGGTCGCCCTGTCCGCCGACGAGGTCGCCGAACTGACCGCCCTGACCCCCGAAAGGTGAGAACCCCCCTCTCGAACCAACCGGGTCCGCGAACCTGAGGAGCAGGAATGACCGACCTCGAATACTCCGTGTATGTCACCCCGTCCAAGCCGGCGGTCTCCGACGACCTGCCCCCGGGCGAGGCGCGCCGGATGTGGTCGCCCACCGCCGCCACCCTGATCCACGGCGAGCGCGACGCGGTGCTCGTCGACCCGCTGATGACCATCGACGAATCCCGCGCCCTGGCCGACTGGGTGGCGAACACCGGCAAGAACGTCACCACCGTCTTCGTCACCCACGCGCACGGCGACCACTTCTTCGGCGCCCCGGCGATCCTCGAACGCTTCCCGCACGCCAAGCTCGTCTCGACTCCGGGCGTGGTGGAGTTCATGCAGGCCCAGTACGGTCCGCGTTGGTTCGACGGATTCTGGAACCCCCGCTTCCCCGGCCAGATCTCCGAAACCCGTCTGATCGCCGAACCGCTGGGTGACGACGCACTGATCGAACTCGAAGGCGAGCAGCTCCACGCGATCGAACTGGGCCACGCCGACACCGACGGCTCCGCGGCCCTCCACGTCCCCTCCATCGGCCTGGTCGTCGCCGGCGACGCGGTCTACGGCGACGTCCACCTCTACCTCGCCGAGTCCGAGGGCACCGGACGCGGCGACTGGCTCAACGTACTCGACACCATCGAAAAGCTCGCACCCACCGCCGTCGTGTCCGGACACAAACGCGACGGCGACCCGGACGACCCCGAGGACATCGCCCGCACCCGCCGCTACATCCAGGACTTCGACACCGCCGCCGAAAAGGCCACCGGGTACCAAGACCTCTACGACGCGATGGTTGCGCTCTACCCCGACCGGCTCAACCGCGGCGTCCTGTGGAACTCCGCCAAGTCCGTCAAGGGATAGGCCGCACGGACCGGCACGGACCAGCCGGGCGGCCAGGCGGACCGTCCCCGAGATCCAGCGCCTCCTTTGCCTGGCTGTCACGCAGCGAATACCCCTGACCCAGAGCGTCGCTTTCCATCTGACCTGGTCAGAATGGCGACGCTGCCATCAGGCCCGAGCCCGCCGGCGCTGCCACCGCAGACGCCTCGCACTCACGGCATGACCATGCGTACCAGCCCACGAAGTCCGACTGCCGTACCAGGACGACCTCGTTCGCGTCGTGCCGCACCTCGGCTGCGGTGACCGGCATCCTCTCCTCAGGGGGCTTGCTCTCGTCCGGGCGGGGCGTGGAGCTCACATACGGGGGTCCAGAAGCTTCTCGGGGGTGATCGGCAGGTCCCGAACCCGCCGTCCCGTAGCGTCGAACACCGCGTTGGCCACGGCCGCGGCGATGCCGGTGGCGGACAGCTCACCGATCCCCTTGGCGCCCAGCGGCCCGGCATACGGGTCGAACTCGTCGACGAAGGACATGTCGATGTGAGGTGGGATGTCGGCGTTCACCGGCAGTGCCACTCCGGCGAGGTCCTGAGACAGCCAGTGGCCCAGCTGCGGATCGTAGTGGCTGGCCTCCATGGCGGCCATGCCCCAGCCCCACACCAGTCCGCCGATCATCTGGGATCGGGCGGTGCGTTCGTTGACCACCGCGCCGACGCTGTAGACCCCTGTCGCACGGCGCAGCCGCAGCAGGCCGAGGTCCGGGTCGACGCCCACCTCGACGAACATGGCACCGAAGGTGCGGGACGCGACGCCCGGTGCTCCCGCATCGGCGAAGGCGCCGCCCGGAAGGGCCATCTCGCCGTCGCCGACCACTTCGTCGAGGTGCGCCGCACGCAGGATGTCGGCGTACGACCGGCGCTGGTCGCCCCAGGCGAGGGCGCCGGAGTCGGCCCGCACCTCTTCGGCCGGCCAGGAGAGCAGCCCGGCGAGCCGGCGCAGGACGGCGTTGGCGGCCAGGTGCACCGCGGTCCCCATGGCGAGTGTCGTGCCTGATCCGTAGGTGGGACCGGCATACGGCAGGTCCGTGTCGCCCGACACGCCCTTGACGGAGCGGATGTCGATACCGAGCGTCTCGGCGGCGATCTGCGGAAAGATCGTCGTGGAGCCCGCTCCGATGTCGGTGTAGCCGGCCTCGACTTGCGCCGTGCCGTCGGCCCGCAGCCGGACCCGGGCCTGCGAGGTGAAGCGGAACTGTCCCTGTGTGCAGTCGGCCATGCCGCAGCCGATGAGCCAGTGCCCGTCCCGGGTGCCGCCTTCGGGCCGCTCCCACCAGCCGAAGCGCCGGGCACCCTCCTCGTACGCCTCCCGGAGCTTCTTCGACGACCAGGGCGTGCCGTCGGCGGGGTGGGTCTCCGCGTAGTTGACCAGGCGCAGGGCCAGCGGGTCCATGGACAGGGTGCGGGCCAGCTCGTCCATGGCGGAACCGAGTGCCCACGTGCCGGGGCCGTCGATGGGCGAGCGCATGAACGACGACAGGTTGACGTGGCCGCGCCGCACCCGCTGACTCGTGGAGATATTCGGGGAAGCGTAGAGCGCTTTGGAGGGCCCGGTGCCGAATTCCACGTAGTCGTCGGTGACGGCCGTGATGTTGTCGGCCTCGTGGACGATCGCCCGCAGCTCGCCGCGTTCGTCGGCCCCCAGGGATACTCGGTGCTCCAGCAGCGGCTGGTAGCCGACGATGCTGTACATGTCCTGGCGGGTGAGCACCAGCTTCACCGGGCGGCCGACGGCCTTGGCGGCCATGGCGGCGAGGATCTCGTGCGGCCAGACGAACGCCTTGGTTCCGAAGCCGCCGCCGGTGTGGGGAGAGACCACCCGCACCTTGTCTGCCGTCATACCGAGGGCCGCGGCGAGGGTGTCCCGCACCGCATAAACGTGCTGAACCGAGTCGTGGACGGTCAGCCGACCGTCGTGCCACTCGGCGACGATCGCGCTCGGCTCCATCGGGTTGCCGTGCCGGGACGGCTGGGTATAAGTGCCCCGGACGCGCACGCGGGCCTCGGCGAGCGCACCGGCCGCGTCGCCCTTGCGGAACTCCAGTGCGTCGAGCATCCCGTAACCGCTCTCCGGCGACGGCGGTACGGCCACGGCCGTGTCCGGGTTGATGAACGGCTCACGCTCGTAGTGCACCCGAACACGAGACGCGGCGCCCTCGGCGACTTCCAGGGATTCGGCCAGAACCATGGCCACTGGCTGGCCCCAGTAGTGCACGACGTTCCCCTGCATGGGAAGGAAGCGGGTCGCGAGCGGAGGGCTCGGAAGTGTGACGAACGCCTGGTCGACGGCCGGCAGTTCCGTGAGCACGTGGACAACGCCCGGATCCCGCCTCGCCTCGGCGACGTCGTACCCGCTGACCCGGCCCGCGGTGATCGTCGCGCCGACCAGGACCGCGTACAGCTGATCGTCCGCGTTGTAGTCGGCCGCGTACAGCGCCGCTCCGGTGACCTTGTCGGAGCCGTCCTGCCTCGTCACGCCACGCATGCGGGTCATCACGCCTCCAGGGCCAGTTCGAGGGCACGCAGCGCGGTGTTGCGGGCGAGCGGGATCTTGTACGCGTTCGAAGACAGCGGCCTGCCGGCCGCGAAGCCCGAGGTGACGGCGTCCACCACCTCGGGGGTGCCGGGGTGCAGGCCCACCAGTGCCTGTTCCGCGTCGTACAGGCGCCAGGGACGCAGCGCCACAGAACCGAGAGCCAGGCGCGCACGGGAGATCAGACCGTCCCGGACCTCGACCGCTGCGGCGGCGGAGACGAGAGCGAACTCGTAGCTCTGGCGTTCCCGTACCTTGACGTAGGCCGACCTGGGCGCGGGCGCCCCCAGTTCGATGCCGGTGATCAGCTCTCCGGAACGCAGGACGTTGTGGGCGGCCGGGTCATCGGCGGGCAGGGTGTGGAACTCGGCCGCCGCAATCCTGCGGCCGCCGTCCACGTGCTCGGTGATGATGTCGGCGTCCAAGCAGGCGAGCGCGACAGCGGGGTCCGACGGCTGAACAGCCACGCAGTCCTCGGTCCAGCCGAAGACGGCCAGCCGCTCGTTGGCCCCGTGCAAGGCCGCGCAACCGGAGCCGGGGACACGCTTGTTGCAGGCCACCGGACCGTTCGACCGGAAGTAGGGGCACCGGGTACGTTGCACCGGGTTGCCACCGATGGTGGCCAGATTGCGCAACTGCGCGGAGGCGGCCTGGAGAATGGCCTGGGCGAGCACGGGGTACGACGCCTCGACACGAGGGTCCTGGGCCACGTCGTTGAGCCGGGCCAGCGCTCCGATGCGCAGCCCGTCGCCGGAAGACGTGATCTCGTGCAGCCGTGGCAGCCGGCCGATATCGATCAGGTGGCGCGGCGACTCGATGCCGATCCGCGCCCAGTTGAGCAGTTCGGTGCCGCCGGCGAGGAACATGGCGTCCTCCGTGCGCGCACTGTCCAGGGCGTCGGGCAGCGATTCGGCCCGTAGGTAGGTGAACGGTCGCATGTCACCGCTCCTTTCCGGCCGCTGCCTCGACGGCGGCAGCGATCTGCGGGTAGGCGGAACAGCGGCAGATGTTCCCGCTCATCCATTCACGGATCTCCTCGTTCGATCCGGTGTGGCCCTCCCGGATGCAGCAGACGGCCGACATGATCTGGCCGGGAGTGCAGAACCCGCACTGGAAGGCATCAGCCTCGATGAAAGCCTTCTGGACGGGGTGCAGTTCACCGTCCCGCGCGAGTCCTTCGATCGTCGTCACCTCGGAGCCGTCGGCGCTCGCGGCCAGCACCATGCACGCGTTGACCCGACGCCCGTCGAGGTGGACCGTGCAGGCGCCGCACTCTCCCCGATTGCAGCCCTTCTTCGTTCCGGTCAGCCGAAGCCGCTCGCGGAGAAGATCAAGAAGAGATGTGCGCACATCGCACACCACCTGTGTCGTCGTTCCGTTGACCTGCAAGGTCACTGTGGTCTCGGGGATGAGTCTCTCGTCCGGCATCACATCGCTCCTGAGGGGGGCGGCAGATCTTGGGAAGGCGGCTATTTCTCGCGAGGAATGAGAAGTATGCGCATAGTACGCGCGCATATCAGACTTAACGCGCAATTGTGATGTCGAGTGGTGAAAGCGACCTCGTTGGGGAGGGAGTCGTCCCCGCTGCCCGTTCGAGAGCGAGACGTCGACCGGAAGCAGGTCAGCACACAAACACCGGGCTCGGCATCCGGGCCGCGCAGTTCATCGGCGGGCGGGAGGGCGGATTGTGCGTGAGCGGTTCGGCGGCACTCCGCTGGCCGGGACAGGGCAAGGGACGGCCGAGCTCGACCGGCAACGCCCTTCTGTGAGGGCTCGCGCGCTGCCTCGGCGCGCGAGCCCTGTCGGGGGCCGTCCTCGCGGCCGCGGGGTGGGCGAAAGCCGGACGCCGCGCGAACCGGCCGCGAGGACGGGGTCTGCCGCGGCTCCCCCTGCGGGAGGCGGCCCCGGTCGGCAAGAAGACGCCTGCTGCGTGGTGGGCCGACGCCCAGCACGTCGGCAAGCTGCAGATGACGAAAGCACCCCTCGAGGTCAGGATGCCGAGTGACGCGCTGTCAGGAGGGGTGGAGTTCCACGACTACGCGGTAGCTCGCCGGTTCTGAGGTGATGTGCAGGTCGGGGTCGTCGAACATGCGCTGCAGCGAGGCATGCCACTCGGGATTGTCGGTGGCCTTGTCGAGCGCGGTCCCCGACGTCCACTCCGCGATGTGGACGAAGCGGGTCTCCGGGCCTTCAGCGAGGGGCCGGTGCAGGCGGGAGCGGAGAAAGCCGGGCTGGGCCGCCATGATCCGGGCGTTCTCCTGGTACACGACGGTGAAGCGGTCGGCTTCGCCCGTCGGCACGACGTAGCTCTTGATGACGGTGACAGGCCCGTCGGTGCTGGTCTTCGATGCGAGGGAATGGCTCATGCCCCTATTGACCGACGACGCCTTGCGTCTGTGACCGGGGAGATGGCCCTCATGCGAGGTTGCCCGACGGCACTTCGCGTGAGGGCCACTTTCGGGTCGGTCAACTGCCGCAAGGGCAGGATCAGTTGCCGTCATTCTCCCAGTGGTGGACGGCTGTGGTCGCGGTGACGTCGTTCGCGTAGACCAGGGCGACCCGGTGGTTGTACTGGATGGTGTACATCTTCCTGCCTCCGATGACCACCGCGCCGCTGGAGGGGAAGTAGTCGTCGGTGGCGGCCGCTTCCCGCGTGGCCACGTATGCCTGTCCGGTCGGGATGCCGTACATGTTCAGCGGTGCCTGCGTGGAGGCGCCCAGGCCGGCCGGGTACTCGGCCTTGTCGGGGTAGCTGGAGCCGTAGAGGGACACGGGAGCGGTGCCCGCGGGCTTGATGATTTTCACTCCGTAGCTGGTACGGGTGTTGACGCCGCCGGGGTTGTGGAACCACACCTTCGCACCGCTGAACCAGATCGCGGTCCAGTCGTCCTGGACATCCGCGACGACGAACTGCTGCCCGGCCTGAGCCGTGCTGCCCCAGTCGTTCACCCGGCCGGTGCCGGGCGCGGTGCCGTGGATCGCCTGGTCGCCGAAGAGCGGGGCCGTCTCGCTCGGGGCGGTGTGCAGGTAGACGAAGTTGGCCGGGTGCTGCTGCTCGGTGCAGCTGGTCGTCTGGCCGGTCGGGTCGTCGGAGGGACAGATCTGCAGGGTTTGCACGTTGTCCGCGAACGACGGCTTGATCGACACGACGGAGCCCGTCTGCGGCACCTCGGATACGCCGCTGACGGGGGCGTCGAGCAGGCTCATGAAGTGGTTCCAGTCCCAGGCGTAACCAGGGTCCCAGTGCATACCGGAGACCAGGGCGGAGTTGGGCCCGGCAACGTTGTCATGGCCGATGACGTGCTGCCGGTCCAGCGGGATGTCAAACCGATCGGCCAGGTACTTCACCAGGTCCGCCGTGGACTGGTACTGCGCCTCCGAGTACCAGGCGGCGCCGTGCGCGGCGTACCCCTCGTGCTCGATGCCGATCGAGTGCAGGTTGGTCGAGTAGTTCCCCGCGTGGAAGGCGATGTCCTTGGTGGGCACCATCTGAGTGACCGCGCCGGTCGAGGACATCACGTAGTGGGTCGCGCTCGGGTTCGTGGGGTTCGCCAAGCCCGCCACGCCGGCGTCGTAAGTGGACTCCAGGTCATGGATGACGATCGTGTCGATGCGGATGCCGTTGGTCGGTCGGTCGGCGACCTGACGGCCGACCGGTGATCCGGCGACGAACGTGCAGGCGACGGTCGGTGGGCATTCGGTGGCGGCTTCCGTCGAAGAGGACGTCAGACGCAACGAGTTGATCTGCTCCCGGGCGGGACTGACGGTAGGTCCGGCGGCCAGACGTACGCGCTGGCCGTCCTGGGTCGTCGCCGAGGCGCCGCTGCGGATGGTGCGAAAGACGCGGTCGGCGAAGGAGGCAGCCGCCTGCTTCTGCTTGGCCTGGCTGTACCGGGCCACGGCTCCGTACCACTGGGAGGGGTCCGCGGGGGTCGCTCCGACCAACTCCTTCTCGTACGAGGCGAGCAGGGCGGCACCCCCGCGGATGTTCGCGGTGTCGTCCTCGCGCAGGGACTTGACGGGCAGCCCGGTCAGCTCGGCCGCCTGGCGCAGGGTGTGCAGGGCGGGGTCCGCGGAGAGGGAGTCGAGGTCGGTGCGGCCCGCCGCTCCCGCGGCACCGCCCGCCAATATGGTGGGGGTGACGTCCGTGAGGTTCATGGGTCCGTAACCGCCGTCGGTGCTCGGCAAGGCGCCGTGGCCCTCCCATGCCGACTCCTGGTGGGAGAGGGCGAGCAGCACGCTCGACGGGATGTCGAACTCCTCGGCAGCGGCCAGCAGCGCCTGTTGGCGAGAGTCCGCGGTCGCGCTCGGGCCGTCGGCGAGTGCGTGGCCGGGCAGGGTGAGCAGGGAGCCCGCGACCAACGCGCTCACGGCGATGCCGAGGGGCACGCCAAGGGCCTTCTTTCTTCTGTGCAAGGTGATGCTCCTCAGAGGAAGAAACATGGGCATCAAGGTGCGCCGGCGGCATGGCCGCTCGTGGGGGAAGGCCCGGGCGACAACTCGATGCGGGATGACTATAGGACCATGTTTGCTGCAGTGGCCACGGAAAGAGTAACTGCTTCTGTCACACGTGTGTTGTGACTGAGCTGTGCAGGAAGGGCTTAACGGCCTTTTCGGGAGCACAAGTTGTCGAAGAGTTCCGGCGAGGGAGAGGCCGCCGCGAAGGTGAGGGACCAGGCGTGGCCCCAGGCGTCCGAGCGAGGGCCGGTAACGGGACGTTGGATTCAAAGACAGTGTGGAGTGCTATACACTTTTCACAGCAACTCGACAGCGTGTGCCACTACTTAGGGGCCGGTGTGGGATCGCTCGCCCACCCGCGGACCGTCCGTCAGCGGGTGCGTACCTCGGGCACCTGCGCGAACCCCCGCGAGCAGGCACCCGAGGCAACTGCATGACTTTGAGTGCTCGGAACCGAAGGAGCTTTGCTCAGGACTTCTGGGCGCGGTAGAGACCGCGGCCGGCCCGGCGCACGCGGGAGGTGCCGACCAGTCGGTCGAGCGTGCTGCGCACCGCATTGATGCTCCCGGAGTCGGTGTCTCGGCCGAGCGCCGCGGCCACGTCGCGCGCGCGGACCTCCGCGTCACCGACGCCGGCGAAGTACTCCAGGATCTGTTCAGTGAGTGCGCCGTAGCCGCGCTGTTCGTCGGCCTCCGCACGCGAGGAGGGCGTCGGCTTCTCCTTCTGCGGGGGCGCCTCCTGTCGCGGTGCGGACTGCTTCCGCGTCGTGCGGGCGAGCGCGACGGCCGGAGTGTCGGCCTTCGCCTGTTCGGGTTGCTCGGCGGAGCGGTGGCCGGACGGCTCGGCCATCAGGACCGTCAGGGCGCTCAGGGCGCGCTGGACGGAGTCGAGGTGGGCGGCCACGGCAGCCAGTTCCCTCTCCAGTGCCCGCTTCTGAATCTCCAGGCGGGCGAGGTCCTCCTGGAGGCTCTCCGCAGTGACCTCAATCTCATGCGCTGCGCGAGTTGCCGAGACCATGTCTTCCTCTCATCCTCAACCCTCCGTGCCGCGCCTCGCTGAAGTCAGCCGCGGTGCCGCTCGGCTCGGACCCGGGGATGTATGTGGGTGCATTGTATGTCACAGCGTACGAGTTCCGAACCCGGAAGATGTAAAAGATGGTGGTGGGAGGCCATCGTCGAATGAGGTGCCTGCCACTGTCTTCAGCCTTTGGTGAGCGGCACCTCAGCGGTGTGGACAGGGTGCGGACCGCTCGGGCCGTTCGTGACGGGACTCCGGGCCGGGGAGGGTGGGATCGGCCGTGGTCGGCGGTTCCTCGGGCGTTCGGCCGGATTCCCCTCGGGGCTGCTCGCGAAGGCGGCGCAGTCGCTCCGCCGATCGTTCGATGCGGGTGCTGACGTCGTCGATCGCTTCTTGAAGGATGCGGATCCGCGCCTCGAGAAGGGCCGCTTCCGCGGTCAGAAAGACGCCGACGGCACGCGGATCGAGGTCCTGGCCCATGCGGTGTCCTCATTTCTCCTGTGTGGCGGCCCGGTTCCAGTGGCGGAGCTTGTCAGGGTTGAGGACCGCCCAGATCTGCACGACGTGGTCACCCGCGACGTCGAGACTGATGACCGCGGCGACCTCGTCGCCGTAGCGCACCACTATCCCGGTGCGGCCGTTGACGGACTGGCAGTGCAGTGTGGTGCCGGGGCGCCCGGCCAGGAGGGTCAGCAGGCTGCGGGTGACGCGCCGTGCGCCGTGGACGGGCCGGGTCAGGGTTCTGACCTTGCCGCCTCCGTCGAAGAACACGGTGGCGTCCGGTGCCAGGAGGGACCTCAGGCGCTCGGGTCTCTCCGCCACGCAGGCCCGGCGGACCGCTCGCGCCACACGGTCGTGCTGCTGCGGTCTAGTGGGATGTGCCCACCTGGTCCGAAGGCTGTGCCGGCCCCGGGCGGCGAGTTCGCCGCATTCCTGTTCCGTCTGTCCGACAATGGCGGCGACCGTTCCCGGAGCCATCCCGAACACGTCGTTGAGGACGAATGCGGCCCGCTCGGCCGGTGCCAGCGTGTCCAGCGCATCGAGAAGGGCCTGGCTCACCTCTTCGTCCAGGTCATGAGAGGGCGCCGCGCCGACCGGGCCCGGGTGCGACCGCCCGGTCGGCGCCAAGCGCTCCAGACAGATGCCGCCGACGGTCTCCACCAGCCAGGACCGGGGTTCGGCGATCTGGGTCCTGTGGTCGTCGGACAGGCCGTACCAGCGCCGGTAGGCCTCCGCCACGACGTCGTCGGCGTCCCGGCTCCGGCCCAGCATCCAGTAGGCCACGTTGAGCAGCCGCCGTCGCTCGTCGAGCAGTTCCACGATCGGCACCGTCTCGTCGTCCTGTTCCCGGTCCATCTGGCACCGCCCCTTCGCACAGCACCCGACAAGGCGGTGCCACCCCTGATTCCGGCCGATGTCCGCCGCGGCTCCCGGGAAAGGGCAGTCCGCTTTCGTCCGGCGGGTCGTACGGATGCACTGCTGACCGGACAGGGACAGACCATGTGACACGGTTCCCGGTCGTACGCAGCGGCACCTCCCCGTGCTCCGGCGAGCCGCGGTCACCTTCGCAGTGGTCGTCAGGGCAGTCGAGGGGTACGTCGGGATCGGACAGGCCCGCGTCCGCCACGGAGGCACCGGACTCGACCAGGGCGCGGACGGAACCGATGGCGTTCCACGCGCACCTACAGCCCCGCGGCCTCGGCGAGCCGGACGTTGGGGGTGATGCCGATGCCCACCACCACGGCGTCGGCAGGCAGTCGGGTTCCGTCGGCGAGCTGGACGCCGTCGGCGCGGGTGCCGTCACCGGTGATGCGCTCGACGGCGGCGTGGGGCCGCAGGACCACCCCTTGATCCCGGTGCAGGTCGGCGAAGACCTCGGCCGCCTCCCGGCCGAGTACGTTCAGCAACGGCAGCTCGGAGTGCTCCAGGATGGTCACCAGTGCCCCGGCCGTCCGGGCCGCCGCGGCGGTCTCCAAGCCGATCCAGCCGCCGCCGACGACCACGATCCGGGCCCCGGGGGGTGAAGGCGGCCTTGAGCCGCTCGCTGTCTCCCACGCGGCGCTGGTACAGCGCTTGTCCACGTCCGCCCCGGGCACCGTCAGCCGGCGGGGAGACGATCCGGTCGCCAGGAGCAGTTTGGTGTAGGACATCCGGCGTCCGCCGGTGAGCTCGACCTGGCGGGTGTGTGCGTCGACGGCCGTCACACGCGTTCCGGTCATCAGGTCGACGTCGTGCTCGCGGTACCAGTTCTCGGGATGCACGAATATGGACTCGCGGTCCTCCTTGCCCAGCAGGTACCCCTTGGACAGCGGCGGTCGGATGCAGGGGCGCTCCGCACTGCGCCGAGGGCGCGGACGACGTCCGTGTTCCACGACTGTGGCCGAGTCGGTCCGCAGATCCGCGCCTCTCGTCGCTTGCCGGCGCGGGCTAGCGTCCGGTGCCCTGCGCCCAGTGCGCTTCGAGGGCGGCGGCCACCTCCGCGGGCCGCTCCAGCACCGTCCAGTGGTTGCAGTCGAGATGGAGGACGCGGGTGGCGCGCAGGGCGGCGCCGAGTTCGTCGCCGAACTCGATCTGGCAGGCCGGGTCGCGCTCGCCCCAGAACACCAGCGCGGGTGCGGTGACGTTCGACAGGGCCGGTTCCCACTCCGTCCCCATGGTCACGGCCGACCGGTACAGCCGCAGGATGCTGTCCTTCATCGTGCCGTCGACGTGCCGGACCATCTCCTCCACCGGTTCGGCGGGCGCGTCGAAGCCGTTCACCAGGTCCTTCGCGAAGGACTCAGGGTCCAGTTCGGCCATGAACCGCTCGCCGGCGACGAGGTCCTGCCAGGTTTCGGCCAGCGGGTGCCAGACGTAGCGGGAGCTGATGGGTCCGTTGCCACCGGCCCAGGTGCGCACCAGGTCGGGGCGGAGGGAGGCGACGCGGGCGGTGAGGATGCAGCCCCAGTCGTGACCGACCAGGTCCACGGGCTCGCCGACGCGCTCGAGGCGTTCGACGAGCCAGTCGACGTACTCCTCCTTGCTGGAGCCGAAGCCGGTGGGGCGGGGGGTGCCGAATCCGGGCAGGTCCCAGGCCTCGACGTCGGAGCGGGTCAGGTGAAGGCGTACGCCGTTCCACACGCGGTGGGTGTCGGGAACGCCGTGGATGAGGATGGCGGGCATGGTCGGTACATCCCTCGTGATAGGGGCCGCGGCGGGCCGAGACGACGCGCATCATGTGCTGCGTCGTTTGCACCCAACATAGTGGCACACAGTGTCACGCACTCCATCGCAGGCCGGCGCCGGACCTGTCACGTGGGGGGTGTGCTCGCCTTCGTCCCGTTCGCCCGCGCATCCGACGAGTGCGCCCTCCGGAGAGGCCTGCGCCGTCCGTGCCGAGTTCTACGACGTGCTGCAAAGGGAGGCCGATGCCGCGCACGTGCGGCGACTGTACGGAGAATCGGTGGGCAACGCGCGGGTCGGTGCGCTGGACATCGCACGGGCATCGGCCGTGTCACCCCGCGGGGTCTCACCGGGTCCGGCGTCAGCGTGCACGCCGTCGAGCCCGCGCGGTCCATGCGCGCCGCCCTGATGACCCGGCTCGCGTCCTTGCCCGCCGACGTGCGCGAGCGGATCACCGTCCACCCCTGCACCTCCCGGAGACCGGCCTGCCCGGTGTCGCGGGTGTCGCGGTCTGCCGCAACCCCCCGTGCCTCGATCGTTCCTCGCGCCGACGGGTCCACCCCGCCGTCACCGAAGCGCTCCGTCCCGGCGGCTCGTTTCCCCTCGGCACGCTGTGACGCACAGAACGCCTTCCCGGCGGCGGGCCCGGTGTCACACGCGCGGGCCCTCACCTGTCTCTCCTTCTGCGGACCTTGCCCGGGACTCCTCGGCTGCGGTCCGCTCCACCATCGGCAGGCACACGGCGACGGCTCGCAACGACTGATCGTCGTGACCAGCGACCGCAAGGACCCACATATGTCGACCGTCGTCCCGTACCCAGCGCTGACAGGTGTCTACACCGTCGACCCGGCACACAGCACCATCGGCTTCTCCGTCCGGCACGCCATGATCGCGAACGTGCGTGGGCGCTTCGGCGCGTTCGAGGGGCTGGTCAAGCTGGACGGGTACCAACTCAGCCGCTCCGAGGCCTACTTGAGCGTCCAGACCGGCAGTATCGACACCAGCAGTCCTGACCGGGACATCCATCTCGCGGGTCCGGACTTCCTCGACGCCGCCACCTATCCGCTGATGGTCTTCCGCTCCGCCAGCCTCGCCGACCGCGGAGACGGCCAGTTCCGTCTGATGGGCCACCTCAGGATCAAGGACGTCGAACTCCCTCTCCACATCCACCTCGCCTTCGACAGGGCCACGCAGGACGAGAGCGGAGACCATCGTGTCGGCTTCTCCGGCACCGCTCTGGTGCGCCGCTCCGACTGGGGGCTGGGCGGGAACACGCCCGACGAAAGCGGCGGCGTCCTCATCAGCGACAAGGTCAGGCTCGACTTCGACATCTCCGCCGTCCGCCTCTCCCGGTCGTATGCCGCCTGACCCACCCACGCCACAACACCGACCGCGCCGCGCGGTCCCGCCGGCACAGATGCCGGTGACCACAGGTCGGTCCGCAACCGCGGCCGAACCGTACGCACGAAACCCAGGTGAGACTCCCGATGAATCATCAAGACCCCACAAGCCAGACCCGGTTCCGCTCGATCACGACGGTGGAGGGCCTGCGAGAGCACCTGCAGTGGGCCATCGAGCTGGAACACGCCACGCTGCCGCCCTACCTCACAGCTCTCTACTCCCTCGACCCCGACCGGAACGCCCACGCCGTCGAAGTGGTCAGCAGCGTGTTCGTCGAGGAGATGATCCACCTCGCGCTGGTGGCGAACCTCCTGAACGCGGTCGGCGGGCAACCTCGCGTCGACACCCCGCGGATACTGTCGCCGCATCCGCGGCCCATGCCGCACGCCGACCCGTCCATGCAGCTGTCCCTGCTGCCGTTCGGTCAGGAGGCGCTCACCATGTTCCTCCGCCTCGAACAACCCGCTCACCCGGGCGACCCGGCCGAGGGCGACGCCTACATGACGATCGGCCAGTTCTACGACGCGATCGAGAAGGGCCTGCGACACCTGTGCGCCGAACTCGGCGAGGAACAGGTCTTCGCCGGTGATCCGGCCCGCCAGGTGGCCGCCGGCCCCTTCGGGCACACCGGCGGGCGGCTGAGCCCAGTCACCGACCTCGCCTCGGCGCTCTCCGCCCTGGAGGAGATCGTGGAGCAGGGCGAGGGTGCGGCGCGCGTCGACGTGTGGGACGGGGACATGGACATGTTCCACCCGCAGACCAAGGCGGTCTCGCACTACTACCGCTTCCAGGAGCTCGCACAGGGCCGGCGCTACCAGCCGGGGGACACACCGGAGACAGGGCCCACCGGCGAGACGCTCACCGTCGACCCCGCCGGGGTGCGCCCGATGCGGCCCAACCCGCGGCTGGAGGACCATCCGGAGGGCAGCGCGATCCGCACGGCGCAGGAGACGTTCAACATCGCGTACGGCAAGCTGCTGCAGCTCCTGGAGCAGGCGTTCAACGGCAATCCCGCGATGCTCGGGGTGTCGGTGGGCACGATGTACGCGCTCAAGGGGCAGGCACAGAGCCTGATGTCGATGCCCGACGGCGAGGGCCTGACCGCGGGCCCGACCTTCGACTACGTCGCTCCGGAAGACCGCGGCTGACCCCCGCACACATGGTGGCCCCCTGGACCAACGGTCCAGGGGGCCACCATGTGTGCGGGGGTCAGGGGGGGGCGGAGCCCGCACGCCCCCTGACCCCCGGCACCGGTGGGTCAGCGCACGGTCCGAGCGGCTGCCTCGATCACCCTGGCGACGTCCGCGGGGTGGGAGACACTCACGGCGTGTGAAGCTCGTACGCGCGTGATGTGGGCGTGTGCGCGCTGTGCCATGAAGATCTGGGCCTGGGCCGGGATGTTGCGGTCCTGGGTGGCGACCACGGCCCAGGACGGGATGTTCTTCCAGCCGGGCTCGGAGGCGTCGTCCGCCAGCGCGGCATGGGTGATCGGGCGCTGCGTGACGGCCATGAGGTCCGTGGTGTTGCGGGGGACGTCAGCGGCGAACTGCTGGTGGAACTTGCTCGGTTCGATGGTCAGGTCCGCGTCCCGGGAGCCGTCCGGCAGGGTGACCGGCACGGAGCGCAGAGCGTCACCGAGGGTGCTGCCGGGGAACTTGCCCGACAACTCCACCGCGCTCTCTCCCTTTTCGGGGAGGAAGGCGGCGACGAACACCAGGGCCTTGACGTTGCCGGCGTTGTGGGCGGCGTCGCTGATCACCGATCCGCCGTAGGAGTGTCCGGCCAGAACCACCGGGCCGTCGATGGCGGCCAGGACCTCCTTCAGGTAGGAGGCGTCGTCGCTGAGCCCGCGCAGCGGGTTGGCCGCGGCGACGACGGGGTAGCCCTCGTGCCGCAGCCTCCTGATGACGCCGTTCCAGCTGGTGGAATCGGCGAACGCGCCATGCACGAGCACCACCGTGGGCTTCTTCTCGCCGTCCGGTACGGATGTGGTTCTGTCCGCGTGGGCGGGAGCGACCGCCGTGGCGATGAGGGCAGTGGCGACGGAGGCGGTGGCCAGCAGGAACAGCGGGGTGCGGGCCCGCTGGTAGGTGGAACTGCGGTTCATGGGAGGCCCTTTCGGGAAACAGTGTGCTATCACGTTCAAGGACCGTGTGTGTGTCGCAGGTGTGACACTTTATGTTTCTTGGTCCATTTCGCCGGTGGAGTGATGTTCGCCGGTGATTTCGTCGTACTCCTGGACGGTGGGCTTGAAGATCTGTGTCCCCTCGCCGTAGAAGCCGCGGCTGAGCCGCGCGCGCAGCCGTCGCGCCCTGCCGCTCGCGTGGCCGTCTGCGTCGCGTTGTCCCGGGTCGAGGGGCCGGTACTGCTCGTGTGCCGTGAGGGCGTGGAGTTCGTAGGGGTCGAGGGGCTGGTGCACCTCGACGTACTCGCCGTGTGGCAGGCGCTTGATGACGCCTGTCTCGCGGCCGTGCAGGACTTTGTCGCGATCGCGGCGTTGCAGACCCAAGGCGATGCGCTTGGTCAGGAGGAAGAGGACGACCGGTACGACGAACAGGGCGATGCGGACTGTCCAGGTGATCGTGTCGACCGACATGTGGAAGGTCACGGCGATGATGTCGTTCGCGGCTCCGAGCAGAGCCACCAGGTAGACGCCGAGCCATGCCACGCCGAACGCGGTGCGCACGGGCCGGTTGCGTGGCCGTTCCAGGAGGTGGTGTTCGCGGTCGTCGTCGGTGACCCAGGCCTCGATGAACGGGTAGGCGCCCATGACGAGGAACAGGCCGAAGCCGGCGAGGAGAGGGATCAGATTGTCCAAGGCCAGAGTGTGGCCCCAGAAGTTCACCTCCCACCCGGGCATGACACGCAGCAGCCCGTCGGCGATGCCCATGTACCAGTCGGGCTGGGATCCCGCGGAGACCTGATCGGCGCGATAGGGGCCGAACTCCCAGACCGGGTTGATCTGGGCGATCGCGGCGAGGGTGAAGACGACCCCGGCGACCATGCAGAAATAGCCACCCGCCTTGACCACGTACACCTGCATGGGCAGGCCGACCACGTTTCGCTCCGTGCGGCCGGGTCCCGGGTACTGGGTGTGCCGGTGCCGGTGCCCGAGGAAGGCGTTGAAGGCGACGAGCGCCAGCATCAGCGCCGGAATGACCAGGACATGGATCACGTGGAAGCGGGGCACCAGGTCGTGCCCGGGGAACTCGCCGCCGAACAGGAACGTCGACAGGTAGGTGCCGACGACCGGTACCGACAGAAGTGTCCCGTTCACCACGGCGAGCCCGGTCCCCGACAAGAGGTCGCCGGGGAGGTCGTAGCCGGTCAGACCACCGAACATGCCGAGGACGAGCAGGCCGAAACCGGCCATCCAGTTCAGCTCGCGCGGCTTGCGGAAGGCGCCGGTGAAGAACTCACGCATCAGGTGGGCCAGCAGGGCGGCGACAAAGATCAGTGCCGCCCAGTGGTGGGCCTGACGGATGAGCAGGCCGCCGCGTACGTCGAAGGAGATGTGCATCGTCGAGTCGAACGCCTCGGACACCAACTGGCCGCGCAGCGGAGCGTAACCGCCTTCGTAGACGACCTCGTTCGACGACGGATGGAAGTAGAACGTCAGATACACGCCGGTGACGACCAGGACGACGAAGCTGTAGAGACAGATCTCGCGCAGCAGGAACGACCAGTGCTCCGGACGGGCCCTGCGTGCGCCGGTCGTGGGGGTATGCCCGATGCCCATCCGTGTTCTCGCCCAGTCGGCGATCTTGTCACCGCTGCGGCTGCCCGCCGTAGTGACCGGTTCGATTGCGTCGCTCACGTCATTACCACCATCAACACATCACCGGGAGCGCCTTGCGGCCGGGTCTGCGCAACGAAACGGTGCATGGCGACGAGCTGCCGCACCGGGGTTCGTTGCCCTCACCAGAAGGGACCGAGAAAGTGGTGAAGGTGTGACATGACCGCAAGTGAGGATCAAGCCGAGGTTGTCCGCGTCAGGACGCCTTCGCACCGGCCCGCTCGACGTCCTTACGTGCCGACCGTCGTCGCGTCGCGCGGCGCTCGCTCTCCGTCGTGCCGCCCCAGACGCCCTCGACCTGCCCGACGTCCAGCGCCCACTGCAGACACCGTTCCCGCACGGGGCACCGGGCGCACACGGCCTTCGCCTCGTCGATCTGGACCAGCGTCAGACCCGCGGTGCCGATGGGGAAGAACAGGTCGGGGTCGACATCCTGGCAGGCCGCTCTCTCACGCCAACTCATGGCAGCGTCTCCTTACTCGTCGAGGATGCCTCTCATGTATCTGACCGTCCGAAGGGAGTTCCTGTGACATTCCATGGCGGAGAGCAACGGTGTGAAATAGAGTGTGACAACAGACACAATGTCTTGAGCGGGGCTCCGGGCCGTCGCACCATCTGTGAGTTGTGAACGCCACACAGGGCCCGAGGCCCCTACCCAGCCCAGCCGTCGATCCCCGGGACCCCCTCTCCCCGGGCACCCACACCCTCGTCGTCCAGCACGGCACGGCCGCCGTCGACCAGCGCTACCACGTCGCCGGAACCGGCCCGGTGTGCGTCGCCCACTCCGGAGGGCCGGGCATCGGCTGGGAGTACCTGCGCCTGCTCGAGCTGGAGCGCAGCATGACCGTCGTCTACCTCGAGCCGGTCGGCACGGGCGAGTCCGGCCGGCTGGCCGACCCACGCGACTACACCCTCGCCACCTACACCCACTTCCTGCACGCGGTGATCGAGCACCTGGGCCTCGCCAAGGTGGCCCTCCTGGGCCACTCCCACGGCGGCTTCGTCGCGCAGCGCTACGCCCTCGACCACCCCGAGCACCTGGCGTCCCTCGTCCTGTACGACACCTCACCGGTGACGGGAGAGGAGTTCTGGGCGGCCGCCGTGACCAACATGCGGACCTTCGTCCAGCGGCACGCCGACGAGCGGCCGGAAGTGGCCACCTACGTCGCGGGTCTCACCACGCGACTCGACCAGACCGACGACGAGGGCGCGACGAAGGTGCTGCGCACCATCTCGCCCGCCTACTTCCACGACTACTGGGGCCGCGAGGAGGAGTTCGCCGCGGGGCGGGCGTCCCTGCGGATGTTCGCGGCACCGGCTTGGGGGGTGGAGCCCCCGTTCGACGTCCGCGAGGAACTACCCCGGCTCACCGTCCCGACCCTGGTCCTGGTCGGCGGGGACGACTTCATCTGCGGGCCGCACTGGGCGCACATGATGCACCAGCTCCTTCCCAGCGCCCGGCTGGTGATCCTGCAGGAGACCGGCCACCTCGGGCACATCGAGCGTCCCGAGAAGTTCACGGCGGCAGTGCGCGACTTCCTCAACGGATGACCGCGCGGGCGCCGCTCTCGCCGACGAGGAAACGCCACAGGAGGGGATCGGCCTCCTGGGAGCCGAGATCGCGGACCGCGTCCCGGACGACCTGTTCGTAGCGGGACGCGGTACGGCACAGCGCGGCGTGCCCGGCCGAGGTGAGCAGCACCTGCACGCCGCGCCGGTCGTGGCCGACGGCGCTCGAAATGATCAGGCCCTGTCGGCGCAGGCGTGCCATCAACCTGCTCGTGGCGGACTGACTCAGGCCGAGCCCGTCGGCCACATCCCCGACCCGCACGGGTTCGGCGCCGGCGTCCGCGGCACAGCTTCCTCCCACGTAACGCAGGGCCTGTACTTCACTCAACCCGAACCCGGTCTCCTTGCGCAGCCGCCGCTCCACCGTCCCCTGCAACCGGCGGTGGAGGCGGTCGAGGGCGTCCCACCGGTCGGTCGCGCAGGAATGCGTGCGATCGTCGGCACAGTCGGCGCGCACCTCGCACACCACGTCCCCGTGCGACGTGCCGGTCACGCGGTGGCCCGGTAGGAAGGCGCGCCGTCGCGTGCGGCCGTCCCCTCGCCGGAGTACGGCGCGTCCTGGCCGGTCAGCACGTGCTCCAGGCGGTCGAGGTCTCCTGTGCGGGCGGCGGTGAAGATCGCCTGAACGAGCCGCCGATGGGTGGCCGCGTCCACGTGCTGCCGGTGCCGCCGGTTGTTCAGTCTGTCCTGCGCGCGGGAGACCTGCTGCCGTGCGTTCGCCACGGACAGGCCGAGCAGGTCGCCGATCTGGTCGTAGGAATAGCCGAACGCCTCGCGCAGCACGTACGCCGCGCGCTGGTTGGGGGTCAGGGTCTGCAGAAGCAGCAGGACGGCATGCTCCACCGAGTCCTTGCGTTCGGCGAGGACCTCCGGCGTCATCCCGGTGTCCGTGGACTCCGGCAGCCAGGGGGTGGCACTGGACTCACGGCGTCTGCGTGCCGACTGCAGCACGTTGATGGCGAGCCGGACGGTCGTCGTGCGGAGCAGAGCACCGGGGTCGGCGACGACGGTGCGGTCCGTGCCCTGCCAGCGCAGCCACGCCTCCTGGATGACGTCCTCTGCTTCGCCGGGATCTCGGAGGATCCGGTTGGCGATCCTGAGCAGTCCTGGCCGGACGCGGCCGAACACGAAGACCGCGTCGTTGAGTTCCACGGGCGCGGCAGTGATGGTCACCGTCACCGACTGCGGACTCTGCCGGGTTGCGATCACAGATGTCTCCACGATCGGCTCCTTTGTTGGCTGGGGATCGGCGGCTTCCCTCGCCGCCGACACCAACTTCGCGCCGACAAGGGCACTGCCGCGCCCCTGATTGACCGTGGGGCACCCCGTGGTCGTACCGTGGCCGCCACGTGGCCAGGGCCTCCCACCCCCTGGCCCGCAGGCCCTCGGGGTCTGCCACCCCCTGGCCCCGGATGCTCTCGGGGCCTGCCACCCCCTTGGCCCCGGATGCTCTCGGGGCCTGCCACCTCCTTGGCCCCGGGGGCGTCCGGGGCCTGCCACCCCCTGGCCCCGGACGCCCCCGGGGCCTGCCCCCGGGCCCCCACGCCCCTGGGGCGCGCCCCCCGGCCCCCGCGCCTTGGCCCCTGGCCGGGGCCGGGCCTCAAGGGGACCGGACCTCTGCAGGACCTGCCCCGGACGGTCCGGAGCCACGGCATGGCCAGGGGAGTTCGTGGGCGCACTGCGAGGCGGGGAGGCCGCCTGTGCGGCCCGCGCGGGCTCCCGACCGGGCGCGGCAGGCGGATCGCACCCCCGCCGACGGCTCCGCCCCCGGGGGTCAGGCGGGGGTCGCCGCCCCGCCCGGCAGCACGGCGCCCAGCTGCTTGCGGGACCGGATCCCGAGCTTCGTGAACACCTTCCGCAAATGCCACTCGATGGTGTGCGGGCTGAGGAACAGCTGCGCGCCGATCTCGAGGTTGGTCAGCCCTTCGCCGGCCAGCCGGGCGATCTGGGCCTCCTGAGGCGTGAGCGCCTCGTCGGTGCCGGTGTCTCGCCTGCGCACCGTCTCCCCGGCGGCCTCCAGCTCCCGGCGGGCGCGCTCGGCGAAGGCCTCCGCGCCGGCCCGGTCGAGGATCTCGTGGGCACGGGCCAGCTGGTCCCGGGCCTCGGCGCGGCGGTTCTCGCGGCTCAGCCATTCGCCGTACAGCAGCCGGGTGCGTGCGAGCGCCGTTCGCACCGGGGTGCTCTCCAGCCGGGCGATCGCCTCCCGGTACAGGGCGTCGGCCGTGTCCCCCTCACTGATCAGGGCACGCGCCGCCGCGGAAGTGCCCGTCGCCCAGGCCGTGCCACTGGCCTGGCAGATGGTCGCGAGGCGGTCGGCGGCCTCGGCGGCGAGGTCCCGCTGCCCGCTGCGGGCCGCCGCCTCCACCAGCTCGACCAGGGAGGAGAGGGCGAGCCCCAGTTCCTGCGGGTGCTCGCAGCCCTTGGCGGCGGCGGCGCAGGCCTCCTCGTGTCGCCCGAGGCCGTTGTACAGCACGGCCAGCGCCCACTGGGGAGCTGTGAGCGCCTTTCCCTCGCCGCTGAGGGTCCGGTCGCCGGTGATCGTCCCGATCGCCCGCAGCGTCTCGGTCTCGCGGCCGCGCCAGGGTTCGATCACCAGTGCCCCGTAGTGCGCGAGGAAGTGGCTGCCGGTGGCCTCGCCGATTGTCACCGCTTCCGCGGCGAGCGAGTCCGCGTCGTCCAGATCACCGGCGAAGACCCGGTTCGCCAGCCGCAGCAGGAGCGCCGAGGGGAGCACGGACAGTGTTCCCGTCTCCCGTGCCAGACCGACGAGCTTGGCCGACAGGGTGCTCCAGCTGTCGAAGTCCCACACGTTGTGGGCCATGCGGCAGGCGAACGGGAGCCAGCCCAGCGACTGTTCCACCGTGAAGCCGGCGCACCGCAGTGTGTTCAGTGCGCGGCGCAGAATCGGGGCGCCCGCCGCGTAGCCGTCCGTGGTGGCCAAGGCCAGGCCGTCGAGGAAGAGGTCGGTGGGTCCGGGGTGAGCCGTCGGGGGCGCGGTGCGTGCGGCCCGGGCGACCTCATCGAGGCCGGGGCCGCTGGACACACGACCCGCGGTGAGGGCCGCGTAGAACGCGTCCCGGTAGGTCTCGCGCGCGATGCCGGCGTCGAGCGGCTCGAACTCCCGGGCCGCCGTGAGCAGCAGCGGCACAGTGGCACCGGCACTGCGGGATCCGAAGGTGATCCGCCCACGCAGCAGGCTGGCCTGGGCGTGTTGCAGATCGTCGAGCGCCCCCATCTCGGCCACGTTCAGCAGCTCGAGCGCGGCGTCGAAAGCTCCGGCGAGGTACTTGGCCCGGGCCGCTGCCAGCGCTCTGCTGCGGCGGCGGGAGGGATCAGGTGTCAGCTCGGCCGCTCGTTCCAGGAAGGCCGCCGACGCGGCGATGCCGCCACGCGCCTGCGCGCGGTCGGCCGAGCGGGCCAGTTCGTCCGCCACGGCCTCGTCGGGCTCCGCGGTGGCGCGGGCCAGGTGCCAGGCGCGGCGGTCGGGGTCGGACCGCGCGTCCGTGGCCTCGGCCAGGGCTCGGTGCGCCTCCCGGCGCTCGGCCGGTCCCGCCGCGCGGTAGACGGCCGAGCGCACCAACGGGTGCCGGAACTGGACCCGTGTGCGCACTTCCAGCAGGTTCGCGGCCACCGCGGGGGAGGCCTCGCCCATGGACACGCCGAGTATGTCGGCGGCGCGGCGGAGCAGTGAGACATCGCCGACGGGCTCGGCCGCCGCGAGCAGCAGCAGCCGCCGCGTCGGCGGGGGCAGTTCCTCGACGCGCAGGCTGAAGTTGTGCTCGAGCCTGCCGACGAGTGGCCCCATCGACGGTGCGGCGTAGCCGCCCGCGAGTTCGGCCGCGGAGGCGCTGCGGGGCAGTTCCAGCAGGGCCAGCGGATTGCCGCGCGCCTCGGCGAGAATCCTGCTGCGGACCGGTTCGTCGAACCGGCCGGGAAGCACCGAGGCCAGCAGGGCGCGGGCGTCGGGCTCGCTCAGCCCACCGAGGGTGAGCTCGGGCAGCCCTTGCAGGGCGCGTTCCCCGTCCGCCTCGCGTACAGCGAAGATCAGCCCCACGCGCTCCGCCATCAGACGCCGGGCGACGAACCCGACGATCTGGGCCGAGACGCGGTCGAGCCACTGCACGTCATCGACGAGACAGATCAGAGGCGTCTCCTCAGCGACGTCGGCGAGCAGGCTGAGGACCGCCAGCCCCACGAGGAACCGGTCCGGGGGAGTGCCCGCGCTGAGCCCGAAGGCGGTCTCCAGGGCCGTCCGCTGCGGATCGGGGAGGTGCCCGAGGCGATCCAGGAAGGGCGCGCACAGCTGGTGCAGACCCCCGAAAGCCAGCTCCATCTCCGCCTCGACACCCGCCGCGCGCACCACGGTGCAGCCCTCGGCGGTCTCGGCCATGTACTCCAGCAGGGCGGACTTGCCGATACCGGCCTCACCGCGCAGCACGAGCACCGCGCTGTGACCGTCGCGCACCTTGGCCAGCTGCCGGTCCAGCACCGCTCGCTCGCTCTGCCGGCCGTGCAGGAAGCCCGGATTCTTGCCTTTCATGAACACCCCCGGCTGCGAGCGTATAGATCTGGTCTGCGGCCACACAACTCATCTGCGCTGGTCACCCGGTGGGTGAGACGCAGGGCAGTGGCGCCGTGCCGGGCCGTGGTGGAGCCGCCGGGCCGGACGGCGTGTGTTGCCGGACGGTCGGCGGTCGTGTCCGGCGTATCCGCGGCCGCCGGCGTCGCGTCAGCGTATGTCCTCGAACGCCGCGGCCTCGACGATCTTCTTCACGGTGGCCAGATAGCGGGCGGCGTCCGCGCCGTCCACCAGCCGGTGGTCGTAGGAGAGCGAGAGGTGGACCAGGTCGCGGACACCGATGAGCTCGTCGTCGCCGTCCTGTACGACCGCGGGCCGTCTGACCGCGGCTCCCACGCCCAGGATGGCCGCCTGGTGCGGCGGGACGATGAGGGTGTCGAAGAGGGCGCCGCGTGTTCCGGTGTCGGAGACCGTGAAGGTGGCTCCGGCCACGTCCGCAGGCGTGAGCCGGCCGGCCAAGGCGTGGTCGGTGAGGTCGTGGACGGCACGGGCGACGCCGCTGACGGTCAGATCGCCCGCGCCCCGCACCACCGGAGTCACCGGCCCCTGGTCGGTGTCGACCGTGATGCCGACGTTCTCGGTGTCGTAGTACGTGATGGTCGCGCCGCCCGTGTCGATCCTGGCGTTGATGACGGGATGTGCCTTGAGCGCCTGGGCGGCGGCCAGGACGAAGAACGGCAACGGTGTCAGGGCGAATCCCTCGCGGGCCGGGTAGCCGTCCGCTGTCCGCCGCCACAGCCGTAGCAGGCCGGTGGCGTCGGCCTCGACGGTGGAGGTCAGCTGCGCCTGCTCCAGCAGCGCCTGCTTGAGACTGTCGCCGACGGCCTTGCGCAGCCGGGGGACGGCGGCGGTGTGCCCGCGCAAGGCGGCCGTCGGCAGAGCCGCTGCTGGTGTGGGGCGCGGAGCCGGAGTGGCCGCGGGTGCCGGTGCCGGCATCGGGGCGGGTGCGGCTTGCGGTGCCGGGTCGGCGGCGGGCGCGGGGTGCGGCATCGGCGCCGTGGCGGGCGGCTGCGCGACCGGCGCCGACGAGGAGGCGGGCTGCGGTGCGGTCACCGGCGCGGCCGGGGCGGCGGTGACCGCGGTCGCCGCCGACGGTTCGGCGTCGGGCCGGCCGATGACGGCGAGCTCGGCGCCCACCTCGACCGTCTCGTCCTCGCCGACGACGATGGTCAGCAAGACTCCCGTGGCGGGAGCGGGGATCTCGGTGTCCACCTTGTCGGTGGAAACCTCCAGCAGCGGTTCGTCCTCCTGGACGTGCTCGCCGGGCTGCTTCAGCCAGCGGGTCACGGTGCCCTCGGTGACGGACTCGCCGAGCGCGGGAAGGGTCACGGAAACAGTCATGACGGCGTATGGCTCCTTCAGGTGTCCAGGCCGTAGTGCTTGCGGGCGCGGCCGACGGTGTCGGGGTCCACTTGTCCGGCCCGTGCCAGCCGGTCCAGGGCCGTCACGGTGATCGATTCGGCGTCCACGCGGAAGTAGCGCCGTGCGTCCTCCCGGGTGTCGGACAGGCCGAATCCGTCCGTCCCCAGTGAGTAGTAGTCCTGCTCGATCCACTGGCCGATCTGGTCGGGGACCTGGCGCATCCAGTCGCTGACGGCCAGGACCGGCCCCGGCGCACCGGCGAGCGCCTCCGTTACGAAGGGCACACGTGTCTCGCCGCGCGTGCGGGCGGTGTCGGCGTCCATCGCGTCCCGGCGCAGCTCCGTCCAGGACGTCACCGACCAGACATCGGCGCGCACGTTCCAGTCGGCGGCGAGCAGTTCCTGCGCACGCAGTGCCCAGTGGACGGCGGTGCCGGAGGCCAGGAGCTGCAGCCGAGGGCCGGACACGGCGCGGTCGCCGGGTCGGAACGGGTACAGGCCGCGGACGATGCCCTCCTCGATGCCGGGCCACGCAGGAATGGGCGGCTGGGGCTTCGGCTCGTTGTAGACCGTGAGGTAGTAGAAGACGTTCTCGGGCCGCTCCCCGAACATCCGGCGCAGGCCGTCGCGGACGATGACCGCGATCTCGAAGGCGAAGGCCGGGTCGTAGCCGACGGCCGCCGGGTTGGTGGCGGCCAGGAGGTGCGAGTGGCCGTCGCCGTGCTGGAGACCTTCGCCGGTCATGGTGGTGCGTCCGGCGGTGCCGCCGACGACGAACCCGCGGCCCATCTGGTCGGCGAGGGCCCAGAACTGGTCGCCGGTGCGCTGGAAGCCGAACATGGCGTAGAAGATGTAGAAAGGGATCATCGGCTCGCCGTGGGTGGCGTACGAGGTCGCGGCGGCGGTGAACTCGGCCATGGAACCGGCTTCGGTGATGCCCTCGATGAGGAGCTGCCCGGTCTCGCTCTCCCTGTAGTGCAGCAGCTGGTCGGCGTCGACGGGGTCGTAGGTCTGGCCCTGCGGCGAGTAGATGCCGGCCGTGGGGAACATCGATTCCATGCCGAAGGTACGGGCCTCGTCAGGGATGATCGGCACCCAGCGGGCGCCGGTGCGGCCGTCCCGCATCAGGTCCTTCACCAGGCGGACCAAGGCCATGGTGGTGGCGACCTCCTGGTGGCCGAAGCCCTTGAGCAGCGCCTCGAACGGCTGTGCGGCGGGCTCCGGCAGCGGCTTGGCGATCACCCGGCGCGCGGGGGCGGGACCGCCCAGCGCGGCGCGCCGCTCGCGCAGGTACCGCACCTCAGGCGAGTTCTCCCCCGGATGCCAGAAGGGGACGAGGTCACCGGCGAGGGCGCTGTCGGGGATGGGCAGATCCAGCACGTCGCGCAGCTCGCGGAACTGCGCCATGGTCAGCTTCTTCATCTGGTGGTTGGCGTTGCGGGACTCGAACGCCGACCCGAGGGTGTGCCCCTTGACCGTCTGGGCGAGGATCACTGTCGGTGCCCCCCGGTGTTCGACGGCGGCCCGGTAGGCGGCGTACACCTTCAACGGCTCGTGACCACCGCGGGAATTCTCGAAGAGCTCCACCACCTGGGCGTCGCTCAGGGTGGCGGAGAGTGCGGACAGGGCGTCTCCGACGAAGAAGTTCTTGCGGATGTAGGCGGCGTCCCGCGCGGCGAAGGTCTGCATCTGGGCGTCGGGCTCCTCGCCCAGGCGGCGCACGAGGTCGCCGGTCGTGTCCTGGGCCAGCAGCGGGTCCCAGGCCTCGCCCCACAGGGTCTTGACCACGTTCCAGCCCGCCCCGCGGAACCGGGCCTCCAGCTCCTGCACGATCTTGGAGTTGGACCGTACGGGCCCGTCGAGGCGTTGCAGGTTGCAGTTGATCACGAAGGTGAGGTTGTCCAGGCCCTCACGGGAGGCCAGCGTCAGGGCGGCCGTGGCCTCCGGCTCGTCCGTCTCCCCGTCGCCGAGGAACGCCCACACGCGGGAGGCGGAGGTGTCCTTGATGCCGCGGGCCCGCAGATAGCGGTTGAAGCGTGCCTGGTAGACGGCGCCCAGAGGGCCGAGGCCCATGGACACGGTCGGGAACTCCCACAGCCACGGCAGGCGCCTGGGGTGCGGGTAGGACGGGAGACCGTGACCGCCGGCCTCGCGCCGGAAGCCGTCCAGCTGCTGCTCGCTCAGGCGGCCTTCGAGGAACACCCGGGCGTAGATGCCCGGCGAGGCGTGCCCCTGGAGGAACAACTGGTCGCCCGAGCCGTCCTGTTCCTTGCCGCGGAAGAAGTGGTTGAAGCCGATCTCGTACAGCCAGGCCGCCGAGGCGTAGGTGGAGATGTGTCCGCCCAGGCCGAGCCGGGAGCCGCGGGTGACCATGGCCGCGGCGTTCCACCGGTTCAGGGCGGTGATCCTGGTTTCCATGGCGATGTCGCCGTCGAACGCCGGCTGCGCGGCCGCCGGGACTGTGTTGACGTAGTCCGTGGTGAGCAGCCCCGGTACGGACAGGCCGGCGCGGGCCGCGTACTCGTGCACGCGCCGAATCAGGTACACCGCCCGATCGGGTCCGGCGTTGCGTATGACGGCGTCGAGGGAGGCCTGCCACTCGGCGGTCTCCTCGCGGTCACGGTCGGGAAGCTGGTCGAGCTCACTGCTCGACGGGGACGCGGTGGGCCGGGACGGGTCACTCATGGGCGGCCTTCCTCAAGGCGTGGGGGGAGAGACGGGTGGGGGCGGTGGATGCCGCGGGCCGTCGGACGGTGCGGCGCGGGTGGATCAGCGGTCTTTGGGTCACTGGGCCGACGTGTGACGGCCCGGATGGGCGTCCGGTCCGGGCAGCAGGGGCCGCTCCCCGATCAGGGCACTGAAGAACGGCGTCCGTGCCTCGCCGATCACGGGAGTCACGTGGTCCTGGGCGGCGAGCACGTCGGCGGCCGCGACCGGCCGCGGCAGCGGGGCTGCAGGCACCCGCGCCCACAGGGCCACGTAGTGCTCGAAGCCGGCCTCCCCGGCGGCCGTCAGGGAGGCCGCGGGTGGTGTCGCCGAAGAACGCCGTGCTCACGTCCTGCTGTCGTGAGGGCGCGTCGGTGACGTCCACCAGGATCTGCGGGCAGCGCAGTGCTCGGCGCAGAGCGTGTGGGTCACCGACGTCGACGCCCAGGGCGCGGGAGAGGGGCACCACCGGCGCCCCGTGGCCCCGCAGACGGGTGACCGGTCCCGAGCCGATCCGTCCCGTGGAGCCTGCAACGACGACTTTCATGCGGTCTCCCTTGCCGGGGGCGGGACGGTCGGGCGTGACGGCCAGGACGTGCTGAGAGGGCGCGACGAGGGCGGGTACGCCCGCGCGCCCTGCCTTGTTGACCGGACGAATGGTGTTGTTGTGACAAGCTGCCCGTTACCCGAACCCGGATCGTCCCGACGGCGGGTGTCCCGCGACCACGACCGCGGGGAGGACGCGGGTGCCTCGGGACACCGCAGGGGTGGACCTACTCCACGAAGTAGGAGTCGTGCCGGTCGAAGAACGCGGAGCGCTCCTCCTCCGAGGCGTGTGCCAGCTGCGACACCTGCTCGAAGTACTCCTCGCGCGGCGCACCCGGTGTGAACAGCAGGAGCATGTCCGCCGGTGCGTCGGAGTCGTTGCGGAAGGCGTGCAGCCCGCCTTGCGGCACGTGCAGGAAGTCGCCCTTGCGGGCGTCCACCCAGCGCACACCGTCGAAGATGCGCACGGTGCCGTCCAGGATGTAGAACGACTCCGAGATCCGCTTGTGGAAGTGGGTCTTGGGGCCGCCGGCCCGCGGACTCATCTCGACGCGGTACAACCCGAACTCGCCGCGGGTGGTCGCGGTGGTGGCCAGATAGTGGGTGGCGTCCTTGCCCGGCCCGCTCTCGCCGAGGTCGGGCGGCGTGTCGGCAGGCCGGAACACGGCGCTGACCTCGCCGTTGTCTCCGAAGTACTTCTGTTCCGGGTAGGGGTACGACATGGCGGTTTCCTTTCCTGAGGCAGTCGGGCGGCCGCGTGCCCGCCCGCACTCGTTGTGACCGGTGAGCACGGTCCGATGTGACGTCGGCCCGGCGTGGGCCGCGGTGCCGCGCGGTCGCGTGTCAGCGGGTGAGGCAGTCGTGGCGGGGGTGTCCCCGTCGCAGGGCCCGTACGTCCCGTACCGCCGCGGCGAATGCCTCGGGGCGTTCCTGCGGCAGGTTGTGGCCCGTGTCCGCGACCTGGAGGTGCAGGCGGGGGCCGGTGAAGTGGTGAGCGGTCGATGACCCGTCGGTCGCCGGGAAGTTGCCGTCGGCGGTGCCGTCCAGGGTGACCGTGGGGACGGTGATCGGAGGAAGGCCGGCGAGGCGGGCTTCCAGTTCGGCGTACGCGTCCGCGCCCGGTGCCAGGCCGAGCCGGTGCCGGTAGGAGTGGATGACGACGTCGACGTAGTCCGGATTGGTGAAGGCCTCGGCGGCCCGCTCCAGTTCGGCCTCGCCGAAGGCCCACACGGGGGAGTTGCGTTTCCAGATGACCCGGGCGACGCCCCGTGGATCGGCTGCCAGTCCGGTGCGGCCGCGCTCGGTGAGGAAGTAGTAGAAGTACCAGAAACCCGCCTCCAGTTCGGGGGAGATGGGGTTCATGGCGGCGCCGATGTCCTGGATCAGGTAGCCGTTGACGCAGACCAGGCCGAGGACCCGTTCGGGCCACAGCGCCGCGGCGACCGTGGCCGCGCGACCGCCCCAGTCGTAGCCGGCGAGGTAGGCCCGCTCGATGCCGAGGGCGTCCAGGAGCGCGATGACGTCGGCCCCCAGGGCCGCCTGCTGGCCGGAACGGGGAAGGGAGTCGGACAGGAATCTGGTGGGGCCGTGCCCCCGCAGATGGGGGACGATGACGCGGAATCCGCCTTCGGCCAGCAGGGGGGACACGTCCACGTAACTGTGGATGTCATAGGGGAAACCGTGCAGCAGGACGACGGTGTCACCGTCGGGGGAGCCCGTCTCGTAATAGGCGACTTCGAGCACGTCGGTCGTGACGTGTCGCAGGGGGGCGAGCAGGGGCAGGGCTGACATGCGAATCCTCCGGCGAAGGAGCGGTGGGGGAGGGGAGCCGCGATTCCGGTCGGGCGCGGCTGGGGACCGGCTCACGTGGCCGGGTGCGTTACCGGGCCCGGCCGCCGCCGGGTCCGACCCTCGGTGACAGTGTGCACAGTGTGCATGAGAAGGTTGTCCTGTTAGTGTCATGAGTGTTGGCGTCATAATGAGTACGCGTGTGCACGGCGTGATCTCCTCTCCATGGGGGACCGTCTCCCCGCACAGACCGGCCTTCGCCACCTGCTGTGACAGCGAAGCAAGCCCTGCTCAGCGCTGTGTGCGTCGGCGCCGGACGAACCCCGCGACCGTGACGGCCCGAGGATGGGCGTCCCGGGTGCACACACTCTCCGCGTCCGGTCCGAACGAGCGCGGAACCTCCGACCGACCTAGGTGATGACCATGGAAACCGAAAGTGTTCTGCATCCGAGCTTCCTGGTGCCCGTCGGGCACGTGGAGCCGGTGCCCCGCCGGATCAGGGGCGTGATCGGCGGTCGCACCGTCTTCGACACGCGGCGCGCCCTGTACGTCTGGGAGTGGCAGGCCTATCCGCAGTTCAGCATCCCGGTGCGGGACCTCGTCGACGGCGTTCTCGACGACGAAGGGGTCGCCGAGGAGCACGGTGCGGGCACCGCGCACCGGCACACTCTGTCCGTTGGCGGGGACTCGCGCCCCGGTGCCGCCTGGGTGTGGGGGAAGGACGCCCCGGCGCCGCTCCAGGGCACGGTGCGCTTCGAGTGGCCGGCCATCGACTACTGGTTCGAGGAGGACGAACCCGTCTTCGTCCACCCCAGGAGCCCGTACTCGCGTGTGGACGCCGTGCGTTCCTCCAGCAGCGTCCGCGTGGAGCTGGAGGGTGTGGTCCTGGCGGAGGCGCCGGCGTGCGTCAAACTCTTCGAGACCGGCCTGCCGACGCGCTACTACCTCGACCGCGCGCACGTCGACTGGACCCGACTGCGGCGGACCGACACGGTGACCCGCTGCCCGTACAAGGGAACGACGAGCGGCTACTGGTCGTTCGACGGCGCCACCGCCGCCCACGAGGACATCGCCTGGGCGTACGACTTCCCGACCATCCACGCCAACCGCATCGCGGGCCTGACGGCCTTCTACAACGAGCATGTCGACCTCTTCGTGGACGGCGAGCCGCTGCCGAAGCCCGGCGCACTCCGTTCCTAACCCCCGCTCCGGTGTCCGGTCCCGGGCCGCGCTCGACTGCCCGGGACCTTCTGGTGTCACACGTCTGCTGCGGGCCCGGTCTCGTGGTGTGAAAAGTCCTCCTTAATCGCCAGAGAAGGAACACACCATGAGCGACATCGTTCTCGAGCCCGCCGCGCAGGATTTCGCCGACGCGACCGCCAAGCCGCCGCTGCTGTACGAGCTCGGGGTCGAGGGCGCGCGCAACCTGCTCGACGACGTGCAGGCCCAGCCCATCGAGAAGCCCGACGTGGACGAGAAGTGGATCACCGTCCCGGCGGAGGTCGGCGACGTGCGGGTGCGCATCCTCAAGCCCGTCGGCAGCTCTGGCCCCCTGCCCGTCATCCTCTACGTGCACGGCGGCGGCTGGATCCTCGGCAACGCCGGCACGCACGACCGGCTCGTGCGCGAGCTGACCGTCGGGGTGAACGCCGCCTTGGTCTTCGTCGAGTACGACCGCTCCCCGGAGGCCAAGTACCCGGTCGCCGTCGAGCAGGCCTACGCGACCGCCCGGTGGATCACCACCGAGGGCGCCGGCGAAGGCCTCGACGCCTCCCGCCTGGCCGTCGCCGGTGACTCGGTCGGCGGCAACATGACCGCCGCGCTGACCCATATGGCCAAGCAGCGGGGGGACGTGGCCTTCGTGCACCAGTCGCTGTACTACCCCGTCACCGACGCGGCCCAGGACACCGAGAGCTACCGGACCTTCGCGCACGGCCCGCATCTGACGGCCAAGGCCATGGAATGGTTCTGGGACGCCTACACCACCGACCCCGCCGAGCGCGCGCAGATCACCGCCTCGCCGTTGCGGGCGACGCTGACCGACCTCCGGGACCTGCCGCCGGCGCATGTCGTCGTCGACGAGAACGACGTGCTGCGCGACGAGGGCGAGGCCTACGCCCGCAAGCTCATCCAGGCCGGTGTGCCGACGACCACCGTCCGCTACAACGCCTCCCTGCACGACTTCATGATGCTGAACACGGTCCGCGGCACCCAGGCGTCGACCGCCGCGATCGAGCAGGCCGTCCACGCGCTGCGCAAGGCTCTCGGAACCGACTGACACCGCGGACCCGACCACATTCCCCGGCACCTCGAAAGGCCATTCTCCATGAGTGCGCACAAGCCCACCATCGTCCTCGTACACGGCGCGTTCGCGGACGCCTCCAGCTGGAACGGCGTCGTCGACAAGCTGCTCGCACACGACTATCCGGTGATCGCCGTCGCCAATCCGCTGCGCGGACTGACCACCGACGCCGACTACGTCCGGCAGATCGTGACATCCGTCGAGGGCCCCGTCGTCCTCGTCGGCCACTCCTACGGCGGTTCCGTGATCAGCAACGCGGCCAAGGGACTGCCCGAGGTCAAGGCGCTCGTCTTCGTCGCGGCGTTCCTGCCGGAGGAGGGCGAGAGCGCCGTCACCCTGTCGGGCAAGTTCCCCGGCAGCACCCTCGGCGACACGCTCCGGCCCGTGCCGGTGACGCTGCCCGACGGCAGGCAGGTCATGGACCTGTACATCAAACAGGCCAAGTTCCACGCTCAGTTCGCCGCTGACGTCCCCGAGGAGACCACGGCCGTCATGGCCGCGACACAGCGGCCGGTGGCCGATGCCGCGCTGGCGGAGGGCGCGTCCGCGCCCGCGTGGCGGGACATCCGCTCCTGGGTGCTGGTGGCGGACGAGGACCGGAACATCCCCCCGCAGGTGCAGACCTACATGGCCGAGCGGGCCGGGGCTTCCGTCGTGAAGGTCTCCGCCTCCCACGCGGTCAGCGTCTCGCGCCCCGGTGACGTGGCCCGTCTGATCAACGAGGCGGCGCAGGCGACCGCCTGAGCGCCGGAGGCACGCGCCTGACGGACGCGGGGTGCGGGGTCCGGCCGTGAAGCCGGACCCCGCAGCCCGCGTTCTTGTGTGAGCCCCCTGCGTCACGGCAGCGGTGCGGGCTCCGCGAGCAGGGTGGGCACCGTGATGATCGTGACGTCCTTGGTCAGCAGCCGATGGACAGGACAGCGTCCTGCGGCCGCCAGGAGCTGGTCCCGCTGATCGGGTGTCAACTCCCCGACGAGCCCGATGTTCTTGACCACCTGCCCCTGTGCGTCGAAGCGGACCGCGACGTCCACCCGGTCCAGCGGCCACTCGTGGCGCTGCGCGTAGGCCCGCACCGCCATGGACGTGCACGCTCCGAGCGCGGCCAGGAGGAGTTCGCCCGGGGTGGGGCCGGTGTCGCTGCCGACGGGCTCCGGCTCGTCGGCTGTCAGGCGGTGTGTACCGATCGCCACGGAGCGCGCGAGCTGCTTTCCTTCGGCCACGGTAACGATGCGCGAGTTCATGCTTGCCTCTCAGCCGAGGTACGGGCAGAGGCACGACCTGTGCCTCCCGAAGCTCAGACCGTGCGGGGCGCCCGACTGTGACGGCCGGCCTGCCCGTACTCGGCTGCAAGCTGAGGGTGCGGGGCGGCGGTTGCCGCCCCGCGGGTGATCAGGGGTGATCAGCGGGACTGGTCGGTGGGGCGTACGAGGATCTCGTTGACCGCGACGTGGTCGGGCTGTGTGACGGCGTAGACCACCGCGGCCGCGATGTCTTCCGGCTGAAGGGTCCGCATCGACTCGGCCATGGTCTTGACCGCGGCACGCCTGGTGGGGTCCGTGATGTGGTCGGCCAACTCGGTCGACACGAAGCCAGGCTCCACGACGACGACGCGGACCCCCTGCTCGGTCACCTCCTGGCGCAGCGCCTCGGCGAAGGCGTTGACGCCGAACTTGGTGGCGGAGTAGACCGCGGCGCCGGCCGAGGAGATACGGCCCGAGGTGGAGGAGATCTGGACCACCGCGCCGCGGGAGCGCAGCAGGTGGGGCAGCGCGGCGTGCACCGTGTACATGGAGCCCAGCAGGTTGGTCTCCACCATGCGGGTCCATTCCGCGGGATCGGCGCCAAGGACGGGGCCGGTGAGCATGATGCCGGCGTTGTTCACGACGATGTCGAGGGTGCCGAAGCGTTCGACGGTCCGGTCGACGGCCTTGCGCACCGACTCGGGGTCGCTGACATCCATGTCCAGGACGAGGATCTCCCCGGGCGCCTCCTGCGCCAGTGCTTCGAGCCGGTCGGTCCGGCGGCCGCCGACGGCCACGGTGGCCCCCGCCTTCGACAGCGCCAGTGCGGTCGCCCTGCCGATGCCGGACGAGGCGCCGGTGACAAGGACGACCTTGGGGTCGAGAACGGAACTCATGTCAACTCCGAAAGGGGTAGTGGGGTGAGACGGGCAGGCGGTGTCGTGTGCGAGGACAGGACACGGCGGCCCGAGAAGATGACCGAGGGGTCATGTTGTGCCAGAGTAACACTGAAAATGACCTGCGGGTCATGTTCAGTGTTAATGTTGTGACACTCAGAGGGAGGCGTCATGGCCGGGAGAACAGCGGCAGCGCAGGCCAGGGCCGACAGCGTGCGCAATCGACGGCTGCTCCTGCGAGCGGCCACCGAGGCCTTCGCCGAATGCGGGGTGGATGTGTCGATGCACACGATCGCCCAGCGGGCCGGCGTCGCCAAGGGCACAGTGTTCCGGCACTTCCCGACGAAGGACGACCTTCTCGCGGCGATCATGATGCAGCTGCTCGACCGGCTGCTCGAGACGGCGGACCGGCTCCTGCGCGCCGATGACGCCGGCCGTGCGCTGAAGGACTTCATGGCACACGGAATCGGCCTGCTCGCCGCCGACCGCGCGTTCTGCGACGTCATCGGTCGGCCCTCGCTGCAGCACGCGAACGTACGCGCAGCCATCGACCGGCTCTGCGACACGGTCGAGGACCTCACCGCCCGGGCCAGAGAACAAGAAGCCGTCCGCGGTGACATCACCGGAACCGACATCGTGCTGCTCCTCGGCGGCATCCACCAGACCGCCCAGCCGCTGCTGGACCGCGAACCGCGGGCGTGGGAACGCTTCCTGGAGATCGCGTTCGACGGACTGCGGGCCCGTGACCGCGCGGCCCTGCCGCATCCGCCCCCCGCCCAGCTGCGGATGGCGGACCCGGCGGGCCTCTCTGCACCGACGATGACGTGACACTAAGTGGCACACCATCGGCGTGTTGTGAAATCATGCCGCAGCTTCTGTCCTGATCAGGCCGGTCGACCAGCCGGTCCGGACGGGGGCGGGTAACGTCTGAGTCATGCCGTCGCGGCGGCTGCGGCTCCGGATTCTCGTCGGCGTGGGGGTCGCTCCATGGATCATGTCGTTGGCGCGGTACCGCTCGCCGAGTCGCTTGACGAGCGGCGGTACCTGCTGGACGTCGCCTGCCGCGCGCTCGGCAGCCGCGTCGCGGCCGAACGCGTCGTCGACGAGGCCTACCGGCGGTGGTACCGCCTTACCGATCCGGAGCGGGTCCGGATGCCGTCCCCCCGCGTCTGGCTCACCCAGGTCGTGGACGAGGCGTGTCTGATGCGACCGCCTGGTGGGGAGCAACGGGAGATTCACGCCCTGAGGGCGTTGTGCGACGAGGACGTGGAACCGGTCGAGCGGGCCCTCTTGAGTGTGGGTGCGCGGCGTGCGCGGCCGGTGTCGGCGCGTCGCGAGGATGAGATCACTGTGGCCGTGCGGCAGGCGTGCAGCGATCAGGACGGCCCCCGACTGCGGTCGCTGCTGGCCCCCGATGCGACGGCCTTCTTCGACAGCGGCGGCAAGATCCGGGCGCTGACCCGGCCCGTCCGCGGGGGCGAGCAGGTCGCCCGCAGCCTGTTGGTCCTGCTGGCTGAACAGCGGCGTGTGACGCTGTGCACCGGATCGGTCAACGGGCGCACCGGCCTCGTCGCCCGGTGCGACGACCAGGTCGCCGCGGTGCTGACCCTCGACATCGCGGACTCGCTGGTCGTTCAGGTCTGGGCAGTTCTCAACCCCGACAAGCTGCGTAGCTGGAACCGTTCCCTTCCCGGGTGAGCTCACGCGCCACGGCGTCCACGGGACGCGAGGGCAGGGGCGCGCCGTGGGCGCGGGATCCGAGGAAGGCGGCGATCTTGTCGGCGGTGAACACCCACAGAACCCGGTGGATCCCCCGCCGTGTGGCAGCGACGGTCATGAAGGTGGCGGGCCGGCCGTCCCGGTACAGCAGAACCCCGGCGCGCCCGTTGGCCTGCACGGGGGCGATCTCGACCGTCGGCCAGAAGCGTGACGAGGCGGTCGACAGGTTCGCCACCCGGGCACGACCGACCACGGGTACGCGGGCCGCGCCGCGCAGCCCGTTGCCGTCGGACAGACTGACCGCGTCGGGCGTCAGGAGCGCTTCCAGCGAGGCAACGTCCCCTTCCTGGGCGGCCGCGACGAAAGCATCGAGCAGCCTGCGGTGTTCCTGGACGTCGACACTGTCCCGCTCGTCGTCCGTGAGGTGCTTGCGCGCCCTGCTCACGATCTTCCTGGCGTTGACCGGGGTGAGGCGAAGTATCTCCGCGATCTCCGAGTAGCCGTACTCGAATGCCTCCCTCAGCACGTAGGCGGCCCGTTCGACGGGCGTGAGCTTCTGCAGGACGAGGAGCAGGGCGAGTTCCAGGGCCTCGGCGCGTTCAGCGCCGGCCACCGGGTCAATGCTGGTGTCGATGGGCTCGGGCAGCCAGGGCCCGATGTAGGTCTCGCGGCGCACGCGGGCGGACTGCGCCACGTTGATGGCCAGCCTCGTCGTCGTGGTCGACAGGAACGCCGCAGGGCTGGCCACCGCCGAACGGTCGGTCCGCTGCCAGCGCAGCCACGCCTCCTGCACGACGTCCTCGGCTTCCGTCGCGCTGCCCAGGACGCGGTAGGCGATACCGAAGAGCCGTGGCCGCAGTTCCACGAAGGTGGTGACGGCCTCGGCTAGGTTCCTGTCCGCGGGAGGTGCCTCTGGATACATGTCCCTCTGACTCCGTTCCTCCGGGGCCCGGGTTGTCGGAATGCGGCCACGAGGCGCTCACAGACCCGGCGATCGTTCCACCTCGACGACCGAGGGACCAAGGACGCTGTGACAGTGCTTTTGGGAGCACTTTTCAGCGGCGTGGATGCGGAATCGGCCGTACGCGCCGGCTGATCTACGGCGCCGTACAAAAAATGGGCCTGTCGTGCCACGGGTCGTGGCACGACAGGCCCAGGAAGACGCGCCTACCGCTGCTGGGCGAGCCAGTCGACGAAACGGGTCTCGCCGATGCGGGCGTCCGGGCCGGGAAGCAGCGTGGTCTCCTGCAACTCGGCACCGAAGTACGGGGCGTGCGCGTCGGCGACGACCGTACGCGCATCGTTCTTGGCGGCAAGGCCCTTGCGGATCAGCTCGTCCAGCCGGAAGGTGTCGGGACCGGCCACCTCGACCACACCGTTGACCGGCGTGCCCACGGCGGTGCGACCCACAGCGGCGGCGACGTCGTCCGAATAGACGGGCTGGATCTTCACCGGGGCCAGCTTGACGGTGTCACCCTCGGTCGCCGACTCGGCGATGCCCTTCATGAACTCGAAGAACTGCGTGGCATGCACGATCGACCACGGGATCCCGGAGGCCTTGATCAGTTCCTCCTGCGCCTGCTTGGCACGGAAGTAGCCGCTCTCCTGGAGCCGTTCCGTACCCACCACCGACAGGGCGACGTGGTGGGTGACACCGGCGTTCGCCTCCGCTTTGAGGAGGTTGGCGGTGGAGGTACGGAAGAACTCCATGACGGCGTCGTCCGCGAAGGAGGGCGAGTTGGAGACGTCGATCACGACGGCCGCGCCCTCCAGCACCTCGGCCAGGCCCTCGCCCGTCAGCGTGTCGACGCCGGTGTTCGGGGCGGCCGCCACCGCCTCGTGGCCGTGTTCGTTGAGCTTGCTGACGACCTTCGAACCGATCAGTCCGGTGCCGCCGATCACTACGACCTTCATGGGGACGTTCCTTTCACTCATTCTCATCTGCCACCTGCACGAGATATGACCGGGAATTGATCGGCGCTGTGACACCTTTCTCGAAAAGCCGGAAATCCTCTCCCGGGCAGGGTGATTCCTATTCGACGAGCTTTCCGTCCGCCGAGACGTCCTCCATCAGGGCCGCGATCTCGTCGGGGACGGGGCCGATGGGCTCGCGGGTGATGCCGTCGGTCGGGGACCAGACGAGGTTCACCTGCAGCGCGGGATCCATGTCGGGGTAATCGCTGCGGTTGTGGCATCCGCGCGTCTCGCGCCGCTCCAGCGCCGCTTCCAGTGTGGCCCTCGCCGCCAGTGCCGAGGACTTGAGGTCGAAGGCGTGGGCGAGGTCCTGGAAACCCGCGATGTCCGGATGGACGCCGACGTTCTCCATGCGCTTCTCGATGGCGTCCAGCTCCGCCAGCCCGGTGCGCAACCCCTCCTCGTCGCGGACCACGCCCGCGTGCTCGGTCATGGTGTTGCGGACCGCGCGCTGCAGGGCACGCACGTTCTCAGGTCCGTCCGCGGCGAGCAGGTCGTCGACCTCCGCACGCGCCTGGGCCACCGCGGCGGCCGAGCGCGGCTGCGCGGTCAGGGACTCCGAGTAGGCGGCGGCCGCCTGTCCGGTGATGCGGCCGTACACCAGCAGCTCGATGAGGCTGTTGCCGCCGAGCCGGTTGGCGCCGTGCAGTCCGCTCGAGGCCTCACCGATGGCGTACAGGCCCCGCACGTCCGTGCTGTGGTCCTCGGGGCGCACCCACACCCCGCCCATCGAGTAGTGCGCGGTGGGCGCGACCTCGATGGGATCCCGGGTGATGTCCAGCATCTGCAAGTCCAGCAGTGTCTGGTAGACGCGGGGAAGCCGGTTCATGATGGTCTGCCGGGGCAGGTGGGAGACGTCGAGCCACACCCCGCCGTTGGGCGTGCCGCGGCCCTCCTTGATCTCGGTGTAGGAGGCGAGGGCGACCCGGTCGCGTGTGGACAGCTCCATGCGTACGGGGTCGTAGCGGTTCATGTACCGCTCGCCGAGCGCGTTGCGCAGGATGCCGCCCTCGCCGCGGGCTGCCTCGCTCACCAGGGTCCCGGCCGCGTTCTCCGGCTCGATGATGCCGGAGGGGTGGAACTGGACGAGTTCCGGGTCGCGCAGCCGGGCTCCGGCCTCCGCGGCCAGCCGGAAGGAGTCGCCGGTGTTCTCGTCGCGCCGTGAGGAGGTGCGCCGCCAGATCCGGGTGTGGCCGCCGGCCGCGAGGATGACGGCGTCCGCGTGCACGAGGTAGCGCCTGCCGTCGGCAAGGCCGAAGCCGTAGGCGCCGAAGACGGCGCCGTCGTCGACCAGGAGACGGGTGATGTAGACGTTGTCGAGCACCGGTATGTCCAGCTGGTTCGCGCGCCGGATGAGCGTGCGCTGGATCTCCAGGCCCGTGTAGTCGCCCGCGAAGGCGGTGCGGCGGAACTTGTGGGCGCCGAAGAAGCGCTGGGAGATCCGGCCGTCCTCCTCCCGGGCGAAGGCCATGCCGTAGCGCTCCAGGTCGTCGATGCCGAGGGCGGCTCCCCGGGTGACGATCTCGGCGGTGCGGGGGTCGCCGAGGAGGTAGCTCTCCTTGAGGGTGTCGGCGGCGTGCTGCTGCCAGGTGTCCTCGGGGTCCATCGTGGCCAGGGCCGCATTGATCCCGCCGGCGGCGAGAGAGGTGTGGGTGTCCTCCTTGGGGCGCTTGCCGACGGCGAGGACATCGACGCCGGCCTCGGCCAGCTCGATGGCCGCGCGCAGGCCCGCTCCGCCGGTGCCGATCACCAGCACGGTGGTGGAAAGACGTTGTTCGGTGGCAACCACGATTGCTCCCATCGCTCGGGGTGGTCACCTGCTACGACCAGGTGGAGGGACGGTTTGTGACACCGCCGCCCTGGCCCGGGCCCGCCTGTCGGTGTCACACCCCGGCGGCCGGGCCGGTCAGACCGCACACCGGCCGGGCGCACGAAGGCCGTGCGGTCCGCAACCGCCGGCCGGCGAAGGGGAGGTGGGGACGATGACCTATGTCATCGCTGAGCCGTGCGTCGACGTCAAGGACCGGGCGTGTGTGATCGAGTGCCCGGTCGACTGCATCTACGAGGGCGAGCGCACGCTGTACATCAATCCCTTGGAGTGCGTCGACTGCCATGCCTGCGAGCCGGTCTGCCCGGTCGAGGCCGTCTTCCACGAGGACGACCTGCCGGCACAGTGGGCGCAGTACGGGTCCGTGAACGCCGAGTACTTCCGCGACGCGCCGGGGGAGAGCACCGGACGGGTCGCGCGGGCCGACCATCCGGTGGTCGCGGCCCTGCCTCCGCAGCACGCGGTCAAGAACGGCCTGTCCGGATTCGCCGCCCGCAAGGAGGGGACCGTCGACGCCGACCTGTGGTTCCCGTGGTGAAGCGCCCGGGCCCCGTGCGGCGGGCCGGCGGGTCAGGCACCCGGGGACGGCGTGCAGGGGTGCGGGTCAGGCCCCCAGGGACAGGACGTAGGGGTTCAGCTTGACCGGGTTCATCACCCACATGATGCGCTCGATGCCGGCCTCGGACGCGTCCACGCACAACAGGGCCACCGGGGCCTTGTCCCGTGCGACGAGCACGGCGGGCCGGCCGTTTGCCTCGACGAACCGGGTCTCGGCGTCCGGCCAGAACCGCGGGGCGAAGGCAGCCAGGTATCGCGAGACGTGATCGCGGCCGATGACGGGGATCCTGGACGCGCCGCGGATGCCGCCGCCGTCCGCATAGCTGACGACGTCCGAGGTCAGCAGGTCCTCCAGGGTGGCGAGATCTCCCGTGCGCGCGGCGGAGAGGAAGCCTTCGAGCAGACGCCGGTGGGCCGCGGGGCTGACGCGCTCCTTGCGCTCGGCGCCCAGGTGCTTGCGCGCCCGGCTGACCAGCTGCCGAGCGTTCGCGTCGTTGGTCTCCAGGATGTCGGCGACCCGCTGGTAGGGGTAGTCGAACGCCTCCCGCAGCACGTAGGCGGCGCGTTCGACCGGGTTGAGCTTCTCCATCAGCAGCAGCACCGCCAGCTCGACCGCCTCGGCGCGTTCCGCCCCCAGGTGCGGGTCCTGGGTGGTGTCGACCGGCTCGGGGAGCCAAGGCCCGACGTAGGACTCCCGGCGTACCCGCGCGGACTGGGCCAGGTTGATCGCGAGCCGCGTGGTGACCGTGGTCAGGAAGGCGGCTGGTTCGTGGATCTGCGCGCGGTCGGTGTTCTGCCATCGCAGCCAGGCGTCCTGGACGACGTCCTCGGCTTCGACGGCACTGCCGAGGATGCGGTACGCGATGCCGAACAACCGGGGTCTGGCCGAGAGGAAGTCGTCGAGACCGCGGTCGAACGTGTCGGGGTGGGCGCCGGCGCGCATGGGTCGTCCCTTCTGGCTTTGCGCCCTACATGCTACGCGCGAGGGGGGAGGCTACGCGCTGCGGGCCGCATCTGCTCACGCTATCTCTTTCGCGATCCCCGATCACACGGTGGCAATCGTCGCGCCCGATCCGCCAGGTTTGCCCTCCCGGACCACTGCCGGCCCCGTGCTTCGGAAGACCGCGATCGACAGGTGAAAGGACGGTGCGAGGGGCCGGTTGTCACACATGTGCCCGGTCCCCGGTCACCAGTGACGAACGATGTTCACGCCTACGGAAGGTGCGACACAGTGTCGGACAACATGACAGCACACGACCACTCCGCCCACGGGCACCACGGGCACGGCGACCAGGAGGGGAACGCCGGCTGGATGACGGCGGCGAAGGTGCTCCAGGACGCCGCACCGATCGCCGTCCCGGAGGGGGCGTCGGCGATGACCATTCTCGTCGAGTGGGAGCCGGGCGACCCGGGCACGCCCCCGCACCGGCACTCCGGCCCCGCCTTCGGCTACGTCGTCGAGGGCGCGGTCCGTTTCGAGCTCGAGGGCGAGCCCGAGCGCGTGGTGGAGGCGGGCGGCACCTTCTGGGAGCCCGGCGGAGACGCCATCCACTACCAGGACGGCAACGCGCTTTCCGACGCGCGGACCCGGTTCGTGGTGACCATGATGTGTGCTCCGGGCAAGCCCATGCTGGAACTGGTCGACGAGAAGGAACTGGCGGAGCGCGCCCACCTGCGGGCACCGCGCCCCACCGCCTGACCGGGCACGGAGCCGGAATGGGCACGCCCGTCGTCCTGGTGCACTGCCTGCTGACGCTGCTGTTCGTGGCGGTGCTCCTGCATGGGCTGGCGCGGGGCGTCGGGTCCCCCGGGACCGGGTTCGGTGTCCGAGTGGACCGGCTGCTGGCCGTCGCCATGGCCGTGTCCATGGCGGCGATGCCCTGGATCGACGTCCGCGCGGGGCCCGCTGCCGTCGCCGGCGGTGTCTTCACCGCGGGCGCGGTGTGGTTTCTCCTGCCTGTCGGCCGTCGGGAGGCCGCGAGGAGGGCGGCGATGACCCACCGGCTGCCGCACGCGGCCGGTATGGCCGCGATGGCCTGGATGCTGCGCGTACCGCACACCGGGACCGGACCGGCGCACGCACACCTGGGGTCGGCTGCGCACCTCACCGGGCCCGGCGCTCCGGGCGCTGGTGTCCCCCTCGGCGGCTCCGTGATCACGCTGACGCTGGCGTCGTGTCTGCTGGCGTTTGCGCTGTGGTCGCTGACCCGTCCCATGCCCTCGCTGCGCTCGGCCGTGAGCGCGGCGCGCCGTGCCGCGGCGGCGACGCCGTCACGGCACGTGGGTGAAGGGGCGATGGCGCTCGGCACGGCCGTGATGCTGGTCCTGCCCCACTGAGCGCGGGGAAGAACAACGGGCACGGGCCCGGCACGGTGAAGGCGCGGTGGCCCGCGGGCATGCGCTGAGTGACCGCGGACCACCACGCCGGACGGTCGGAGCGACGGTCGTCGCCCTGCCGAGGGGCGGGCGCCGCTCACCGCGGGCCCGCGCCGAGGAGGCGAGCGCCGTTCAGGACGGGCCCTCGTACACCGCCTTGCTCCGCATCAGGAAGTCGGAGAGATAGCTGTCGTGGGGGACGCCCGGCGACATCCAGTGGGTCGGCTGATCGCCGAAGTACACGTTGGCGATGCTGGGTTCCGCGACCAGGGCATCCCATAGGTCCCGGTCCCGGGTCAGTGCCGACAGCACCAGCGTGTTGCGCAGCGGCGCCACGCCGTCCGCGCGGGTCCAGGGGGCGATCCACACGCAGGGGAAGGGCAGTTCGGTGCCCAGTTGAGGGGCGCGGGCGCTCGCGGTCTGGTGCACGGCGGGGCGCAGCACGGCGCTCCCGTCTCCGAGGTCGTCGGCGATCCCGTCGCTGCCGAGCCAGGCGTGCGTCCCGGCCGCCACCGTTTTCAGATACACGCTGAGGGCTCGCGCCCGCTCCTTCGGACACACCGGCAGACGGGCCCTCTCGTCTTGCGGGGGAAGACTGGGCAGGACGGCCAGACGTGCCGCGAGGGCTTCGGCGAGCGGAGCCGGGTCGCCCTCGACGAGGATGGCGGTGGCGTTGACGCACGCGGTGCCGCTCTCGCCGGCGACGGACGCGACGAGGGCGTCCAGATGGTCACGCCAGTCGGTGTCCGCGGTGACGAGGATCTTCGACCGTCCCGGCCCCTGCGGCAGGATCCTCGCGTCGTGCGCGTACTTGGTCACCACGTCGTCGCCGCCGTAGACCACGGCCCGGTCCGCGCCGTGGACGAGCGTGTCGGCGGTCGCGTGGTCGGTGGGCAGCAGCATGAGCTGGTCGTCCCGGATTCCCGCCTGACGCAGTGCCGCGACGAGCCGGTAGGGGGTAAAGGGCTCGCGCCGGGACGGGCGCACGGCGACGCGGTAACCCAGCGCCAGTGCCTCCAGCCAGACACGGTGTACGCCGGGATGGTTGCCGGACGCGTTGACGGCGAACACGTCGCCTTGACGCGCCCACACCGTGTGCGTCTCATGCAGGACGGGGTCGCTGAGGTCGCGGGCGGCGCCGCGCGGCCTTCCACGGTCGGCGGACGAGGCGGCGTGTCGGACGAAGTGCGCCGTGCCCCGGGTCGCGGCGCGGACCACGGCGAGCGGTGTGCCCGAGGTCCGGCTGACGTGACGTTCGTATTCCCGGACGCTCAAGCCCCCCACGGTGCCCGCGGCGAAGGCCTCCCCGGCGGTGGCGAACACGGTCTCCAGGTCGGACGCGGCGATCGGGGGTGCTTGGCGCAGGGCGTCGATCGCCCGAGCCACGTACAGCGGGGGAACCAGACTCAGCCGCGCGATCGGTGCACCGGCCACGTCGGTCACCGTGCTCGGCACGCGTGTGCGGTAGGTGCCCCGCGGGCCCAGGGCGTCGAGGTGCAGCGGCTCGGTGGTCGGTACGGGGGCCATCAGTAGACTCCCTCGATGACCGTCTCACCCTCGAGCGCGGGAACCGGCGCGACGTCGGCGACGGCGTCCCCGGCGTGGCCGTCAGCCGGGCGGACCCGCAACGCGGTGTCCCGCTCCCTGTTGTTGGGGATCAGCATGGACTTGCTGACGTGGCTCACCACCACCTGTCCCCGCTCGCCCTCCGCCACCTGTTGCCCGGTGTCGGGATCCACGATGCTCAGGAAGACGTACGGCGAGACGGGGTCGAACACACACGGCTCCGACGCCGTGAGACCGACCCGCTCCAAAAGCGCGGTGAGCATCATGGTGTTGCCGTACATGCCGATCAGTGGCACGTCGGGAAACACCTCGGTCCGCAACAGGTCCCGGGTGTCGGGATCCATGTGGGTGCCACCCCAGATGATCGCCCGGGCTTTGCCGTTGACGGCCTCCACGAGGTCGCTGTCCCGGGCGAGGCGCTCCAGCATCGGGGTGGTGGCGGCTATGACACCGATGTCCTGGCCGAGCAGGATGCGCCGGCACTGGTCCACGAGATGGTCGGTGTAGGCGTCGACCTCGTCGCGACGGCCCGCGGCGAGGAGCTTCCTGACCCAGCGGGGATCCATGTCCACCCCCAGCCCGGGGCTGCCGAGACTTGCCGCGGCCCGTTGCAGCACATCGCCCACGAGGTGCGGGCCGGTCGGCGCCACGGTCAGCCACAGCGCGCCGACCGGCAGTGCGTGGTCCCGTAGCCGGCGGGTCACCTGCTCGCTGCCGTGCCGCGCCCAGTCGTCCATCTGCACGACCCGCTTTGGTGCCCCGGTCGTGCCGCCGCTTTCGAACACGTGCAGTGGTCGGGCCTGCGGACCGTAGCCGCGGGGGACGAGATCGGACACCTGCACATCGCGCAGCTCGTCCGTCAGATCGGGAAAGAGCGCCAGGTCCGCCACGCCTTTCACGTCGTGGCGGGGGTCGAAACCGAGCCGGTCGGCCCGTTCCAGCCAGTACCGGGACCCCGTCTCGGGACCGAAGTGCCACTGCATGGCCGCCCTGACGTAGTCGTCGGGGTCCACCCCGTCGAAGGGTCCGGCGTCCAGAACGGTGAATGAGCCGATCGGCATGGAACCGCCTTTCTCGAAGTCGCTGAGGGCGGACGCGTGAGAGCCGCGCGTCCCGGGCGGTCCCGCGGGCCCGACCCGCTCTCGCAGAGAAGACCGAGGGGTCCAGGCGTATGTGACAGCCCGCGGAAAAGCCGCAGCGCCCCTGGCACCGGCACACGTCACAACGGCCCGTGTCTCCCGGTCTGATGACTGGGCCGGAGCCGGCCGGCGGTGTACCGAGGGCGAGGGAGAGGGACATGCGACAGGGACTGCGGATCGTACGCGTCGACCAGGACGACGAGCCCCGTGTGGCCGCACTGCACCGCCGGTGCTCCGCCGCCGCCCGGTGGCACCGCTACCACCGGGCCATGGGCGACCCCGACACCTACCTGGGGCCGCTGCTGTCCCGGCCCCACTCGGTGCACCTGGCGGTACGGGACTCGCGAGAGCGGCTCGTCGCGATAGGGCATCTGCTGTCGGACGACGGTGATGCCGAGGCAGCGCTGCTGGTGGAGGACACCTGGCAGAACAGGGGGCTGGGCACCCGGCTCCTGGAAGAACTCGGCCGGTCCGCCGTCGTGTTGGGCGTACCCGAGGTCTACGGCGTCATCCACCCCGACGACGCCCGCATGGCGGCCGTGCTGCACCGCACCGGCGTTCCGCTGCGCACGGTCCTGGAGACGGGCAGTGCGACGACGGTCCGGGCCCGGACGCAGGACATCAGCCTCGCCCTCGCCTGTTCGTCAACGCGACGTAGGTGGTGGCGACGCGGCGCTGGAAGGCACCGTGTGTCGGGGTCGTCGGCACGCTCGTCGGCTCCCGAAGCCGGAGTTCAGCGGGTTCTTCGCTGCTCCTTCGAGGATGCGTCGCCTAGGTGTTGAACCCGCACAGTGCAATACGTGTGACAACATTGAATGAGATAGTGTTTCGACAGCCGTCCGACGGCGGGTGTTCCTCCCCGCGGCTCGATGCGGGCGGCTACGAGCGAGGGGATTGCCATGGCCGAGCTGTTCTATGACACCGACGCCGACCTGTCCATCATCCAGGGCCGCAAGGTCGCGGTCATCGGTTACGGGAGCCAGGGTCATGCCCACGCGCTGTCGCTGCGTGACTCGGGTGTGGACGTGCGCGTGGGGCTCCACGAGGGTTCCAAGTCCTGGGCGAAGGCCGAGGAGCAGGGCCTGCGTGTGGTAACGGTGACGGAAGCCGCTGCCGAGGCCGACGTGATCATGATCCTCGTCCCGGACCCGCTCCAGGGCGAGATCTACCAGCAGCACATCGCCCCGAACCTGAAGGACGGCGACGCGCTGTTCTTCGGGCATGGTTTCAACATCCGCTTCGGCTTCATCGAGCCGCCGGCGAACGTGGACGTATGCATGGTCGCCCCCAAGGGCCCGGGCCACCTGGTGCGTCGCCAGTACGAGGAGGGCCGCGGCGTTCCGTGCCTGGTGGCGGTCGAGCGGGACGCCACGGGAAGCGCCTTCCCGCTGGCCCTGTCGTACGCCAAGGGCATCGGTGGCACCCGTGCGGGTGTCATCAGGACGACCTTCACCGAGGAGACCGAGACCGACCTGTTCGGTGAGCAGGCCGTGCTCGCCGGTGGCGTGTCAGCCCTGGTCAAGGCGGGCTTCGAGACGCTGACCGAGGCGGGCTACCAGCCGGAGATCGCCTACTTCGAGTGCCTGCACGAGCTGAAGCTCATCGTCGACCTCATGTACGAGGGCGGACTGGAGAAGATGCGCTGGTCGATCTCCGAGACCGCCGAGTGGGGCGACTACGTCACCGGCCCGAGAATCATCAACGACGCCACCAAGACCGAGATGAAGAAGGTTCTCGCCGAGATCCAGGACGGCTCATTCGCCGGGAACTGGATGGACGAGTACCACGGCGGTCTGAAGAAGTACGCCGAGTACAAGCGGCAGGACTCCGAACTGCTGCTGGAAACCACCGGCAAGGAGCTACGCAAGCTGATGAGTTGGGTCAACGACGAGGAGCACGCGTGATCGTGCGGGCCGGCACGGAAGGGAACCGGTGACGGTTTCATGACGACACTGCATGTCACCCTGCTCGGCGGGCTCCGCGAGATAGCCGCCGTACCACTGCCCGCGGCGGAGGCCGCGCACGGCACACGGTCGCTGCGCCGCTTCGTCCTGGAACTCCACGTGCCGCCGGAACGGCAGCCCGCACTGGATGCCGAACTGCGGGCTGCCGCCGCGCCGGACGGCACGTACCTGCGAGGCACCGACGCGATCTGGCGCGTGGTGGAAGGCTGGACCGTCGTGGCCAGCGGCCCGCGGACCGGGATCCACCGGTACAGGGTGGAGATCGAGGAGGTTGAGGACACCGCGCAGGCCGACACCCGCACCGCGGGCGAGGGCGCGTCAGCCGATGCGGGCAACCTGCCCGCCGGCGAGAGCGCCGACGTCATGCAGCTCAGGCTGGCCGTCCTGGTACTGCCCGTCTCGGACATCGACCGGGCGAAGTCGTTCTACGAGGCCGTCGGGTTCCGACTGGATGCCGACCATGCCATCGACGCCTCCTATCGCGTGGTGCACATGACGCCCCCGGGATCGGCGTGCTCCATCCTGTTCGGGACCGGAGTCACCACGGCCGCCCCCGGCTCGGTGCGGGGCCTGCACCTCGTCGTCTCCGACATCGAGCAGGCCTGCCGGGAGCTCGCCACGAGGGGCGTGGTGACCGGCGGAATCTTCCATGACACGAGCGGTGTGTTCCACCGCAGCACCGATGAGAAGCGGGTCGAGGGACCCGACCCGCAGCGTCGTGACTATCACTCCTACGCCGAGTTCAGCGACCCGGACGGCAACGAATGGGTGCTTCAGGAGGTACCGGCGCGGGCCTGAGAGGCTCGTGCAGTGTTCAGTCGCGAGGGAGGGCGTCCTCCGGGGATCCGGAGCGACGCTCACCTGCGCCGTGTGTCGTCGCGGTGCCGCGCAGGGTCTGGAGGGACTCGGCGATCGACGCGATACGTGTGTTCACGACGTGAACGGCCTCACGGAGCTGGCGCAGCCGCCCCTCGAGAGCCGTCGCCTCGGCCGTGAGCGACGCCGCAACCGTGGCGGGGTCTGCCTGAAGATCAACGCCTTGGGACATCTTCCTGGTCCTCCTCGGATCGTGTCGGACACCAATCCCCGTACTGACCGGACACGGGGCGCGCTTGTGACAGCCGGAGACGTCGTACCCGCAGGACGGGTGGCCCGGGGCGTGGCCGCGGCTGACACGTCCTGGGTTCAGCAGGCTTCCAGGGCGAAATCGCCCAGGAGGTGGTGTCGTATTCGCCGCACCTCGGCGCGGTCGGGTTCCACGGGCCCCTGGCCGCAGGCGTCCCGCTCGGAGGCGCTGTGGGCCCGGCGCACCGCTGCGCACAGGGCTTCGGCGCTGTCCGGCGCCTCGCGGACGACGTAGTACAGCCAGACGATCCGGGAGTCGTCCGACCGGCACGGCAGCCCGACCAACCAGATGCGGGAGTCTGAGTCTCTGGGTGTGCTGAACATGAGGTCTCATCTCCGTTCTCTGCCGACGGCGATGGCGGCAAAGGTGGGTGGGGCTCCGCGAGGAGTTCCGCCCTTTCTTCATTGACTGGACAGCGCCCCGGTTCGTGACAGCGAATCGGCCTGTTGCCGCTGTCCCTCTCAACTGCTGTGGCGCGGCTCGTGGATGGAGATCTTGGTGTCACAGATACGTGTGTGCCCCTGTCTCATGAGCGAACAGATCGGGCCAGGCAGGAGAAAAAGGGCGTGCGTTCCGCGAGCCGCCGACACTCGTGCGTGGAGCCGCCATCGCCACTCGCCGCACGAAAGACCACACATGAGCATCCCCATTCCGCGGCCGGACGTTCCGGCCGTCGATCGCTGTGGAGGACATCGGGCTCTCGAGGCCCGTCCCCGTGGGGGCTCCTCCTTCTGCCGCGACCTCCGCGTGGTTCTGCTGTCCCAGGACGAACAGGACGCGGTCCACGTCCGGCGGCTGCTTCCGGACCGGCTGGCCGATGCGCTGGTCTGCCACACGAGCGTCGAGGAAGTATGCCGCACGTCCGGCGCCCACGGCCCGCTGTGCGTCCTGGTGGGCAGCACACCGGCCGGACGGACCTCGGCCGACGTCGTCACCCTGGTACGCCGCCACGCCCCCGACGCGGCCGTGCTCGTTCTCGAGGGCACGCACGCGTCGCACGCCTTCCGCCCTGTCGCCGGCTCGACGCAGGGCTGGGCCGATCACCGCCGCAGCGCTCCCGACGAGTTCAGCCGGAAGATCTGGGCGGCGCCGCAACGTGCCGTCGCGGGGCGCACCGTGGCAGGCGAGGAGATAGCGCGGGACAACGCCCTGCTGGAACGGGGCCTGTTGCCCGACCTGACGCTGCGGGCAGACGGCTTCACGACCGCCTTCCACTACGCGCCGGGTCGGGCGCACACTTTGCTGGGCGGTGACTTCTGCGATGTGGTGCGCGGCGACGACGGCAGCGCCCACGTGGTCATGGGCGATGTGTCCGGGCACGGTGCCGCCGCGGCCGCCCTCGGTGTCCACCTGCGCCTGGCATGGCGCACGGCCGTGCTGTGCGGGCAGAGCCAGCTGGAACAACTCCATCTGCTCGAACGCATCCTGACCGCGGAACGAGCGGAGGAGGAGACCTACGCGACCGTGGTGTCCCTGGTCCTGTCGCCCCACCGCCGCACCCTGCGGACGGTCACCGCCGGCCATCCGGGCTATCTGCACCGGCACGGAGGAGAGGTCCGTTGGGTGGAGCCGCCGCCAGGTCTCCCGCTGGGACTCTTCCCCGGGCAAGGGGACTGGCGGGAGAGCGAGACGGCGATGTCGGACGGGGACGGCATCGTGCTGTTCACCGACGGACTCTACGAAGGTCGTACGGCCGGCGGACGGCTCGGGGAGGAGGGCTTGCTGAGGCTGGCCGGTCGGCTCGCGCATCTGGAGGCGCAGACGTTCGTCGATGCCTTGGTAGGCGGCGTATCGCTGCTGGCCGCCCCGTTCGGCGGGCTTCGGGACGATGTGGCGGTGCTTCATCTGTCCTGCGGCGGAGGGGGCGGGGTTTGATGTTCTGCCGACCCGCAGGACCGGCCCGGCCTACGGACGAAGCCGGTTCCCGCCGGGGAGGGGGCGGGAACCGGCTGGCACATGCGCCCCGGCCGGGGGATCTGGGCTCTCGACCTAGTGCCGCGGCAGGCAACGTTTGCCCGTCAAGGAGCGGCGTCCGGTGCGTGCTCTCGGCGTGCCGGCCGGAAGTCCTCGTACTGGATGTACTTGGGCTTTCGGCTGGTGCGGCGAGAGTGCGTGCCGGGCGTCGTGACGGGGCGAACGTTGCCTGTTGCGGCACTAGTAGGGCTTGGTCAGGTTCGTATTGGGGTGGGTATGTCGTGGTGGCAGGTGGGGCAGGCGCCGGTCCAGAGGGCGAGGAGTGTTTGCAGCTCGCGGACGGTCTGGTAGAGGCTCAGTCCTGCGCCGTGTCTTTTGGGTCTCGTGCCAGCCGTTGGAGTGTGCAGAAGGCGTGGGCGGCGGAGACGAGGGTGACGTGGTGGTGCCAGCCGTTCCAGGTGCGGCCCTCGAAGTGGGCCAGTCCCAGGGCTTGTTTCATCTCGCGGTAGTCGTGCTCGATGCGCCAGCGGAGCTTGGCCAGCCGCACCAGGGTGGCCAAAGGCATGCCGGAGGGCAGGCTGGACAGCCAGAACTGCACCGGTTCGCTCTCGTCGGCTGGCCATTCGGCAAGCAGCCAGCGCTCGGGCAGTTCCGGTTCGTCGGCCGGCTTGCGGATGCCGCGTCCGGCGGGACGGATGCGCAGGGCGACGAACCGCGAGTACATGCGCCTGAAGCCGCTTCGGCTGTTGCCCGGCCGGGATCCCTCTCGCCAGGACACCGGCCGAGCGGCCGTCCGGCCGGCCGCGATGACCAGGTCCTTCACGCTCTGCGGCGGGTCGGGGTACTGCATCTTCGACGGCCGGCCGGTGCCCGCGTAGGCGGGCTGGACGGGCCGGGCATCGGCAGGGTGAGCGGTGTGGCGGCCGGAGATGCCCACCGCATAGGGCAGATTGCGTTCTTCCAGGCCGCTGCGGAAGGCGGCGGCGTCGCCGTATCCGGCGTCCGCGACGACGAGGGGAACGTCGATGCCCCACGACCGTGCTTCGTCGATCATGTCCAGGGCCAGCTGCCACTTCTCCACGTGTCCCGTCTGGGCGGGGATGCCGCAGCGGGTGCGGCGGGCGACCTTGGCCGCATCTGCCTCGGGCGAGGCCGGGTCCCAGCCGGCCGGCATGAACAGCCGCCAGTCGATCGCGGCCGAGGCACGGTCGGTGGCCAGGTGCAGCGACACTCCCACCTGGCAGTTGGTGACCTTGCCCGCGGTTCCGGTGTACTGCCGGGACACGCACGCCGAGGCGTCCCCGTCCTTGAGGAACCCGGTGTCGTCGACGATCAGCGCTTCCGGCCGGATCGCGTCCTGCATCTTCCAGGCCAGGCGGGCCTGCACGTGCGCCGGATTCCACGGGCTGGTCGTCACGAAGTGGGCCAGTGCCTGCCGGTTGCCGTCCTCGCCGAGGCGGGCCGCCATCGGCTCCACCGACTTGCGCCGACCGTTCAGCAACAGTCCCCGCACATAAACCTGTCCCCATCGCCGCTGGTCAGCACGGAAGAAGCCGTCGAACAACTCCGCCGTGAACGCCTCCAGGGCCTCCCGGACCCCGACCATCTCCTCAGGTGTCACACCACCTCAACGACACCCACCGACCAACGGACACGCCATCCACAAATGAACCTGACCAAGCCCTACTAGTCGAGAACCCGGTGATGGGCGAAGCGCGACACCAGCGGCGGCTCCATCAGCCAGCCGTGAGCCCGGCCGTGCCGTGCGTGAGAGGTGCCGGCGGTTTCGCGCAGCAGGGCGAAGGCCATCACCGCTCCGATGGCCAGCAGACCCGCGCACAGGGGCATGGCCCGGTTGAACGCCGTGTCGAAGGAGCCGGGGGAGCGGTAGGCGTCCGGGCTCATGCCGACCAGCAGCGGCAGCGCGGCCACGGAGACCAGCCCGGCCGCGCGTGCGGCCGCGTTGTTGATTCCGCTGGCCAGGCCCGCGTCGGCGGCCTCGACCGAGGCCAGCAGCGTCACGCTCAGCGGAGCGACCATGATGACCATGCCCGTCCCCATCACGAGCAGGGCGGGCAGAACGTCGGCGTAGTAGGAGGCGTGCGTGCCCACCCGCGCCGTCATCATCATGCCCGCCCCGCACACCACAGGGCCGACGGTGAGCGGGATGCGCGGTCCCAGGCGTTGGGCGAGCGTCCCGGAGCGGGCGGAGAACAGCAGCATCAGTACCGTGCTCGGCAACATGGCAGCGCCCGCCGCCAGTGCCGAGTAGCCGGCGACGATCTGCAGTTGCAGGGCGGTCAGGAAGAAGAACCCGCCCAGCCCGGCGTAGACGCACAGGGTGATCAGGTTGATGGCCGTGAACGGCCGCGACGAGAAGATCGACAGGGGCATCATCGGGTCGCTGCTGCGCCGCTCCACCAGCAGGAACGCGGCCCCGGCCGCGATGCTGCCCGCGGCCGCGGCAAGGGCGACGGGCCCGCCGGAACGGGCTTCGGTCAGCGCGTAGGTGGCCAGAGCGAGCGTCAGCGCGCCCAGCGCCGCACCGGCGAGGTCGAACCCCCGCCGGGACGGGATGTGGTTACCGGCCGGGACGGTGGGCTGCTGAGGCCTGCCGACGGACTCCGGGACGTGGCGCATTGCCAGGGGCACGCACAGCAGCGCCGGGGGGATCGTCAGCAGAAAGGTCCAGCGCCAGCCGGGGCCGTCGACGAGCCATCCGCCGAGAAACGGCCCGAGTGCCGCCCCGATGCCGCCGAACCCGGACCACAGGCCGATGGCGCGCGGCCGGTCGTCCGGGTGGAAGGAGGCTTCGATGATCGCCAGTGAGCCGGGGGTGAGGAGCGCGCCGCCGACGCCCTGGAGCGCGCGGGCGGCGATGAGCGCGGTCGTGTCGGGAGCCAGTCCGCACAGCAGGGACGCCGCAGCGAACCAGATGATGCCCAGGACGAAGATCCGGCGCCGGCCGAAGCGGTCGCCCAGGGATCCGCCCAGCAGGATGAGTCCCGCCAGGGTCAGCATGTAGGCGTTCACGGTCCACTGGAGTGCGGTGAGGTCGGCGTCGAAGTCGTCGCCGATGTGCGGCAGCGCGACGTTGGTGACGGTCGAGCCGAGCAGCACCACGCTGGAGCCGAGGACGGTGGCCAGAAGGGTCCATCGGCCACGGGCGCTGGCGATGCGCAGGAAGGCCGGGTCGCTCGGGGCGGGGGAGGGGTGCATGTCGTCTCCTTGGGACAGTGGGCCAGGAGGCGGCCGGTACGTTCGTGCCGGGCAGCGGGTGCGGCGGGTCGGTCTTCTCGTCTACGCACGGGTGCACCGGGTGGCGCGTCACGTATGCCCGGGGTGCGGTGGTTCGTGCGTGGTCCTCCGCGTGGCACCCGGGGGGCTGCGGTACGCGGTGTGGCGTCGTGAGGACGCAGGGTGTCCGAGGGTCCGTTTCCCGCTCGGTGGGCCGGGGCGAGCGGGAGACGGACGGTGGGCGTCCGGCGGACCGGCGGGTCAGCCGAACATGCCGGGCCTGTAGCCGCCGGCGGGCTGCTGGTTGATGACGTTGATGCGGTTGTAGGCGTTGATGATCGCGATCAACGAGATCAGCGCGGCGAGCTGGTCCTCGTCGTAGTGCTTCGCGGCGTTGGCCCAGGCCTCGTCCGACACACCGCCCGCCGCGTCGGCGATGCGGGTGCCCTGTTCGGTGACCTCCAGCGCCGCGCGCTCGGCGTCGGTGAAGACGGTGGCTTCGCGCCAGGCGGCGACCAGGTGCAGCCGCTGCTGGTCCTCGCCCGCGGCGGTGGCGTCCTTGGTGTGCATGTCGGTGCAGAAGCCGCAGCCGTTGATCTGGCTGGCCCGGATCTTCACCAGTTCCTGGGTGGCGACGGGAAGCGCCGAGTGCACAGCGGCTCCGGCCGAGTTGAGGTGCTTCATGACCTTGCCCGCGAGAGCGTTGCCGAAGTAGTCGATGCGCGCGTCCATGGAGGAATCCTGATAGTCGAGTGATCGGAGATGAACTGGCTTGAGGTTGCTGCGATTTCGGGGCCGTGGGCTCCCGGCTCGCCGTTACTGCTTGCTGCTCCAGTCGGCGAAGTGCGTCTCGCCGAGCTGTGCGTCGGGGCCGGGCAGCAGGTCGGACTCCTTGAGGGCGGCGCCCCAGTAGAGACCCTTCGGGTCCGTCACGACCGTGCGGGGGTCGTTGTGGGCCGTGAGGGCCTTGCGGATGAAGTCCTCCAGGGTGAAGGTGTCGGGGCCGGCGACCTCGACGATTCCGTTGACCGGAGTGCCGACCGCCGTGCGGCCGACGGCCGCGGCCACGTCGCCCGAGAAGATGGGCTGGATCTTGATGGGGGCGACGGACACCGTTTCACCGCTGGTCGCCGAGTCCGCGAGGGTCTTGGCGAACTCGAAGAACTGCGTGGCGTGGACGATCGAGTACGGCACTCCGGAGTCCCGGATCATGTCCTCCTGGACCTGCTTGGCCTGGAAGTAGCCGGACTGCTGGAGGCGGTCGGTGCCCACGACGGACAGAGCCACGTGGTGTGTGACGCCGGCGGCAGCCTCCGCGGCGAGCAGGTTGGTGGTGGAGGCGCGGAAGAACTCCATCACCGCGTCGTCGTCGAAGGAGGGGGAGTTGGAGACGTCGACGACGACGGAGGCGCCCTTCAGGACGTCGGCCAGGCCTTCTCCGGTGACCGCGTTGACTCCGGTGTTCGGGGAGGCTGCCACCGCCTCATGACCGTGTTCGTCGAGCTTGGAGACGACCTTGGAACCGATGAGTCCGGTTCCGCCGATCACTACGACCTTCATGGACTTTCCCTTCACTGATCTCGCACGGTGCCGGGCGGGTCTGCGGCGACCTAGTGCCGCGGCAGGCAACGTTTGCCCGTCAAGGAGCGGCGTCCGGTGCGTGCTCTCGGCGTGCCGGCCGGAAGTCCTCGTACTGGATGTACTTGGGCTTTCGGCCGGTGCGGCGAGAGTGCGTGCCGGGCGTCGTGACGGGGCGAACGTTGCCTGTTGCGGCACTAGTCCACGGCACCGGCCGCGTGGCTCGTACCCTCCTGACCGGGCGAGCCCGGCATCTGTGACAGGGCGGCGCACAAAGATTTCGCGCCGCGGTCGATCGCCCTCACACAGCGGGTCCGGCATCGTCGGACGCGTCGCGTCACGGCTCGGTGATTCCGGTCGGGGCGGGCCACAGGGGTGTGCGGCGCACGCCGGTCCTCGCGGACCACACCGTGGCGTCCGGCAGGACGGGCGCGGCGCCGGGGCGCTCGGACCGGTGGTGGCAGTCCCGGGGCCGGAGCCGCTCCCGAGCACACTGGATGGTCGCCCGGGGGCGCGCGGGTCTGAGGTCGCAGGCGTGCGCCAGGTCCGAGAAGCCGCCGATGTCGATGTGCACGGCGATGTCCGCCGTCCGGGCCTCGACAGCGGCTCTGCCGCGACGTCTCAGCCGAGTGCCGCTCCCCGGTGTCGCCAAGGCGGGCAGGGGCGGGCGCCCACTCGGCATCGTCCCGCGCCGCGCCGGCCTGGGCGTCTTCGCGGGCCTGCTGGGTGACCACGACGACCGCACACCGGCCTCGGCGACTTCGACGGCCGCTCGGAGGCCTGACGCACCGGTTCCCACCACTGGGACGGACGTGGTGAGCTGGTGTCCGAGCGAAGACATGGGTCCTCCTATGACAGCGCACGGACAGGATCATTGGTTGGGATGGACCGGACAGGGCCCCGATTTGTGACAACCTCAGCGTGTTTCCGGGCGTGGAAGTAGTCACACCGTTTGTCCGCACCGCGGGGGAGGGGCCGCGGGTACCGTGACAAGGATTCTTCCGAACACCGCTGTGGGAGCACTGTTCTCCCCGGATCCCGCCGAGGAGCCGAGTCGCATGATCGCCAGCCCGCTTCCCGCTCTGGTCGGCCGGCAGCGTGAGTGCACGGCGCTCGACGACCTGCTGGCCGGCCTTCAGGCCGGCGGTTCCCGCGTCACGGTCGTCCGGGGCGAGGCGGGCATCGGCAAGTCGGTGCTGCTGGAGTACACGGCTGCGCGGGCTTCCCGGGTGCAGGTGACCTGGGCGCGCGGTGTCGAGGCCGACATGGAGCTCCCTTACGCGAGTCTGCACCAGGTGTGCGCGCCGTTCCTGGACGGTGTCGAAGAACTGCCGCAACCCCAACGTGACGCCCTGCGCGTGGCATTCGGGACGGCGGTCGGCGATCCGCCCGACCGTTTCCTGGTCGGCCTCGCCGTTCTGACCCTGCTCACCCGCGCCTCGGAGACCCGGCCGGTGCTGGTGCTGGTGGACGACGCCCAGTGGCTGGATCAAGTGTCGTTGCAGACACTTGAGTTCGTGGCCCGGCGACTTCTCGCGGAGCCGGTCGCCATGGTGTTCGCGGTGCGCGACCCCGAGGGGCAGTCCGCGCTCGCGGGCCTGCCGGCGCTGCAACTGGGGGGACTTGACGCCGCCTCGGCCGGGGAACTCCTGGAGGGAGCTGTGGGGGGACGGTTGGAGGAGCGGGTCCGGGACCGGTTCGTGGCCGAGACACACGGCAACCCGCTCGCACTGCTGGAATTCTCCCGCGGCCGCAGCGCCGCCGAACTGGCCTACGGCGTCGACGCGTCGAGTGCCCCGGTCGTCCAAGGGCCGGTGGCCAGCCGTGTCGAGCGTGATTTCGCCGCACGGCTCGGCGCGCTGCCGGCCGCGACCCGCACCCTGCTTCTGATCGCTGCGGCGGAACCGGTGGGCGACGTGCGCCTGTTGATCCGCGCGGCCGCTTCCCTCGGCATCACTCCGGACGCCGCACCGGCCAAGGCGGCCGGCCTGATCGAGTTCGGCGAGCCCGTACGGTTCCGGCACCCGCTGGTCCGTTCGGCGGTCTACCACGGAGCCGAGCCGGAGGATCGACGTGCGGTGCACCGGGCCCTGGCCGAGGCCACGGACCCCCTCCTGGACCCTGACCGGCGCGCCTGGCACGCCGCGCAGGCGGCCGACGGGCCGGACGAGGAGGTCGCCGCGGGACTGGAGCAGGCCGCCGACCGTGCCCGGCAGCGCGGGGGCATCGCGGCCGAGGCGGTTCTGCTGGAACGCGCGGTGGAGGTGACGCCCGATCCCTGGCCGCGCGGGCGCCGGGCCCTTGCGGCGGCCGAGGCGCACTTCTCGGCCGCCGCGCCCGAACGGGCCACGGAATTGGCCGCGGTGGCCGACCTGTATCCCCTCAGCGTCCTGGACCGGGCCCGCCTGGCACGTCTGCGGGCCAGAATCCTGTTCGCCCGCAGCCGCAGCGACGAGGCGGCACCACTGCTCCTGGACGCGGCGGCACAGTTCACCGCGGCCGGATCTCCCCTGGCGCGGGAGACGTACCTGGAGGCGATCAGCGCGACCATCTTCGCCGGCCGGGTCCATGGTCCGACAGGCGCCCGCGCCGCGGCGATAGCGGCCCGCGCGTCCGGGGCGCCCTCCTCGGGATCCAGGGCCGCGGACGCTCTCCTGGACGGTGTGGCGGCCCTGCTCGCGGACGGCCCGGAGACGGCCGTCCCGGCCCTGCGCGAGGCACTCGACCTGCTCGAGCACGAAGAGCTCCACACCCGGGAGGCGACCGTACGGTGGCTGCTGCTGGCTCCCGTCGCGCTCGAGTCGTTCATCCACTGGGCCTGGGACCTGCATGCCTGGGACACACTCTCGACTCGCGCAGTGCGTCTGGCCCGCGACATCGGAGCACTCGGCAGCCTGCCGCCGGCTCTGATCTACGCGGGCGGGGTGCACATCCACTACGGCGACTTCGCCGAGGCCGACCGGATGATCGACGAAGCCGACGCGATCGCCACCGCGACCGGCCACGCCCCGCACAAGTACGCCGCGCTCGTCCTGGCCGCGTGGCGGGGTGAAGCGGATGTCGCCGCCGGCATCATCGAAGAAGCCAGAGAGCGCGCCGTGCAGCGGGGCGAAGTATCCCTGCTCGGTGCCATGGGCTACATCCAGGGCGTGCTCTTCAACGGACTGGCCCGCTACGAAGAGGCGATCGAAGCCGCCCGCACCGGTATCGAGCACGACGGGTTCAACTTCACCGGTCTGTCGCTGGTCGAACATGTGGAGGCCGCGACGCGTTGCGGTGAACTCGACCAGGCTCGGGCCTCGTTGGCCCGCCTCACCGAACTCACCCGCGCCACCGACTCCGGGTGGGCGCGGGGTGCGAGGGCTCGCAGTGAGGCGCTGCTGGCCGACGGTGAGGCGGCCGACCGCCTGTACCGCACGGCGATCCGGGAATTCGGCCGCGGCGGGGTTGTCGTCGAGGTGGCACGCACCCACCTGCTGTACGGCGAGTGGCTGCGGCGCGCACAGCGCCGCGCGCAGGCCCGCGAGCATCTCCGCACGGCCTACGACATGTTCGGCGCGATGCCGGCTCACGCGTTCGCCGAACGGGCCCGCCGTGAGCTGATCGCCACCGGCGAGCAGGTGACCGCGCGGGAGACCACACCGGAGAACGCTCTCACCCCGCAGGAGTCGCAGGTCGCGGCCCTCGCCGCCGACGGCATGACGAACGCGCGGATCGGCGCGGAGCTGTTCATCAGCCCCCATACCGTGGAATGGCACCTGCGGAAGGTCTACGTGAAGCTCGGCATCAGCTCCCGCCGAGCCCTTCCGGACGTCCTCGACATCGCACGGGCACGGTGAGTCAGAACCGACAGCCATCACGAACCCGCGGGGGCCGCGCGCCTATGGGTGACGGCATACAGCGCCTGGATCCGATGCGCTCGGTCCAGCCGCACGAGGGCGGTCACCGCCTCGCGCAGGCGAGGAACGAGGCAGGCCTCGCCCCACCTCGTGATGGGCGACGGGTGTGCACGAGGCGGGGCGTGGGTGATCCTCGCCGACCCGGCCGGACGTCGCTCGTGGACCGGAATTGCCGACGCGATGAGACGTCGTCGAACAGGAGTCGCCTGCACCATCAGTCAGAGTGTGACGGACACCGCAGATGGCGTTCACGCCCCTGCGCTGCCCACCCTTGCGCCGCGAGACGGCACCCTGTCCCCAGTCGTACGAGAGGAACACTGTGAGCCCACCCGCACGTCGGCGCCTCGGAGCTCTCCGCGCGCTCGCCCTCGGCGCTCGACTCGCACTCTTCGGCGGGCGGGGCAGCGCGATCCGTACGTCTCTTACAGCTGTCGGCGTGGGGCTGGGGGTGGCAATGTTGCTGTTCGCCGCGTCGGTGCCGACCGTCAGACACCACCGGGACCAGCGGATCCACCACCGCATCGATGTCAACCTCAGCGACCGCGCCATCACGCGCTCGGATCACACCGTTCTTGTCAGGGACATCGACACCGTGTTCCGGGGCGAGAAGATCCGAGGGCGCATGGTGCAGCCGGAGGGGCCTGCGGCACCGCTGCCGCCCGGAGTCCAGCGCTACCCACGCCCCGGGGACATGGTCGTCTCTCCTGCACTGCACAAACTGCTGGCCGCACCGGGAGACGGCCTGCTGCGCGAGCGCCTCGCCCATCCCGTCGCGGGTGAGATCGGCGATGCAGGTCTGCTCGACCCGGGCGAGCACGTCTTCTATCTGGTCGCGAACCACATGGCGGCCGATGCTGGGCCAACGCGACGGCTCGACCACTTCGGCAAGGCCTACGCGAAGAAGCCCCTTCCCCCCGAACTCGTCCTCGTCTGCATCGCAGGAATCGTCGTCCTGCTCCTCCCCGTCGGTGTTTTCATCGCCGCGGCCGTACGGTTCGGTGGTGAGCGACGGGACCGGCGGCTGGCCGCCCTGCGCCTGGTCGGCGCGAACCGCGGGATGACCGCCACCATCGCCGCAGGCGAGGTGGCGCTCAGCACACTGGCAGGTATCGCCCTGGGTGCGGTCCTCTTCATGACGGGGCGTCAGTTCGCCGGAACGGTGGAGATACAGGGGCTCGGTGTCTTCACCGAAGATCTCACGCCACAGCCCCTGCTGGCGGCGCTCGTGGTCGTCGCCGTACTCACGCTCTCCCTCGGCATCACACAACTGTCGATGCACAAGGTGGCCGTAGAGCCCCTCGGAGTCGTCCGGAAGTCCGGCAGCATCTCGCGACGCCTGTGGTGGCGCATAGCACTTCCCCTGCTCGGACTGATTTTGCTGCGGATCTCCGTACGCAGCCCTGCCGACCTGCACGGCACCTCCGGTGTCGTCCTGGTGCTCATCGGCATCCTCGCGCTGCTCGTCGGAGTCACCGCGGTGCTGCCGTGGGCCGTGGAGCGCCTCACCCGACTGTTCGGCGGCTTCGGCCCGCTGCCTTGGCAACTAGCGCTGCGCGGCCTGCAGTTGAACGGCGACTCCGCCACCCGCTCGGTCAACGGAATCGCGGTTGCCGTGGCGGGGGCCGTGGCCCTCCAGACCCTCCTCACCGGACTCTCGCAGAACCCGGTGGACAGCACCGCCCGAGGGGCACACGGCCCCTCCGCCTCCACACGCGTCGCTGTCGCCCGCCTCGACGACGGCGGGACGCGAGGGACGCAGTACGCCCCGGTGCTCGCCACGACTCCTGGTGTCCGACGGGCGATCGAGTTCGAGGAGTTGTCGGTGAGCCCCCTGAACGGTGGGTTCCCTCAGACCGTCCTCATCGCCGACTGCGCTCGTCTGCGCCTGCTGGCACAGTTGCCTTCCTGTTCGGACGGGGACGCCTTTCTCACCGCTCCTCCGGCCACAGACACCATGCCCGACATGTCCACGTGGGCGACCGGCACGAAACTGCGCATGGACATGTACGGCCCCCACTGGACAGTGCCGCACATCACCGCAACGGTCCGTGCGACCCCCGCCTGTCCGGCAGAGGTTTCCTCTGAACGGACCCTGCTGGCCACTCCCTGGGCGGCCGGGCACACCGCCGTCGCACACGCCGTCAGCACGGTCAGCCTCACCTACGCGACCGGGTTCAAAGACGTGCAGGACCACATCCGCACCGCGGCAGCACGGCTCGACCCGGCCTTCAGCGTCGACTTTCCTGGAAAGTCCCAGGGCGACCCTGCCCTCGACGGAGTCAGGCGGGCCCTGCTGGCCGGGGTAACCGCGGTGCTGGTACTGATCGCAGCGAGCATGCTGCTCGGTGCGCTCGAACAGGTCCGCGAGCGCGCACGAGTCCTGTCCGTACTCGTCGCGTTCGGCACGCCCCGTCGTACGCTCGCCACATCCGTCCTCTTGCAGTCCGTACTCCCCGTCGGACTTGGTCTGCTCGTGGCGGAGTCGATCGGGACGGCCCTCGGCAGCACGCTGCTCGATCTCGCCGGAAGGCCTGTGACGCACAACTGGAGCACCCTGCTGGCCATAGCCGGCATCGGGGCGGCCGTCTCCCTCGGTGCCACCCTGTTGACCCTGCCGGCACTGTGGCGTTCGACGCGACCGCAGGGACTACGTCATGAGTGAATCGCCCCCCGGCCGCGCCACGTAAGGCGACCGGATGGAGGGTGCCTTCGGGAGCCCGAACGCCGGCCGCCCTCGGACTTCCGAAGACGGCGATGATCCGCGCTGCGGAGGACAGCCATGGCCGCGGAACGCCGGCCGCAACCACGACGCACACTGTGGTGTGCAGAATCACGAGATGAGGAAGACAGCGGCAATGGTGGATCCGGCAAGCCCGATCGGCACGTCGAACAACGCGACACGAAGCACTGAGGCTTCGCGGGAACCTGGCGCCATGGCCTCGGTGTTCGCCAACTTCCGTCAGTACCTCATGGGATGGGGCACACAGAGCCGAGCGGGCAACACCGTCGACCGGTTCCGCAGCGGGCTTGCCACCCCGCAGTTCAACGGCGTCGTACGCGTACGGTCGGTGTCCGCGGACGAGGCGGACGTGACGGCCGTCCGCAAGGAGTTCGCGAACGTTCCCTGGTGGTGGTGGGTCGGACCCGACAGCCCCGAGGACACCGCCGACGTCCTGCGGTGCCATGGTGGACGAGAGCTCACGGTTCTCCCCGTGATGGTGCTCCCGCTCGACGAACCGGTCGACCCGGGCACGGTCCCGCGCACCGCTCGCACCGGTGTGCGAGTGGAGTCGGTACGGGACGACGAACGGCTGGCCGAGTTGGTCCGGACGTACCGGGCCTCGATGGGTGTCGATCCCCGGCTGGAGGCGGAGATGGTGCGCATCGAGTCGCGGCGCGCGGACAACGCCGACATCATCCGGCTGGCCGCCGTGCTGGACGGCCGAGTGGTCGGGACGACCGTGGTGATCACCGCCCACGGGGTGGCCGGGATCTTCCTCGTCCACGTGAGCGAAGCACATCGCCGGCGGGGCGTCGGTGCGGCCCTGACGGCCACCGCGCTCCAGGTGGGGAGGGAGCGCGGGATGCGCTGCGCCGCGCTGGTGGCCAGCCCTGCGGGCGAACCGTTGTACCGGCGTTTCGGCTTCACGACGACATCCGAGTACCGGCTGTTCGCCTTCCCCGCCTGAGCCGCGGCCGGCCCGGATACGGAATACGCCGTGCCCCTCCAACCTGCATGCCGGCGCCGCCGCTCGTTCGCCCGGCCGGCGGGTCGCGCCGGGACTTCGCCTGCGGGGAGGGCCGGTCAGGCCGGCGAGCTCACCGCGCGCGCCTCCCCCGACGAGGACGTCCTCTGCACCTCCGGCCGGGCATTCGAGCGCGCCTTCATCCTGCAGTTCTTCGGCTGACTCCTCGACTGCGGCGCCGGCCAGTGGTCCAACAGGATGTACACCATCCAGTACGGCCCCCGCACGTCCCTGATCTATGAAACTGACATGCGGGTGAAGAGGGCGCGCCCGCAGCCCTGGCACGTGATCCGGCCACCGTGTCACACCGAGTGCCGACGACCGGTCTAGAGGGTGAGGACCGAGAGGGAACAGAGGACACCGTGCGTGAGATCTTGATCGTGGGTGGCGGGTACGCGGGCTTCTACACCGCGTGGGGTCTGGAGAAGAGGCTGCGGCCGGGCGAGGCGCGCGTCACCGTCGTCGACCCCCGCCCGTACATGACGTACCAGCCCTTCCTGCCCGAGGTCGTGGCCGGTTCGGTGGAGGCCCGGCACGCTGCGGTCTCGCTCCGCCGTCACCTCCACTCCACGCGTCTGGTGGCGGGCTCGGTGACCGAGATCCGCCACAGCGCGCGCACGGTCACGGTCCGACCGGAGTCCGGGCCATCCCTCGACCTGCACTACGACGTGCTGGTGGTGACGGCGGGGGCGGTCACCCGGACCTTCCCGATCCCGGGGCTGAGCGATCAGGCGTACGGACTCAAGCACGTCGAGGAGGCGGTGGCGATCCGCGACCGCCTCCTCACCTCGTTCGACCGTGCGGCCGGTCTGCCGCGCGGGCCCGAACGCACCAAACTGCTCACCGTCACCGTCGTCGGTGGCGGATTCTCCGGAGTGGAGGGATTCGGTGAGCTGCTGGCCCTGGCGACCGCGTTGCTCAAGCAGTACCCGGAGATCGGCGCGGACGAACCGGTCTTCCACCTGGTCGAGGCACGGGACCGCATCCTGCCCGAGGTCGCGGACCGGCCGGGCGCCTGGGTGGTGCGTTCGCTGGAGAAGCGGGGGGCGCGGGTGCACCTGAACACCCAGCTGGTCTCCGCCGAGGACGGCCGGGTGCGGCTGTCGGACGGCACCGAGTACGACTCTGGCCTGCTGGTGTGGACGGCCGGCAACGCCGCCAACCCGATCGTGCACAACCACAGCGACCTGCCCGTCGACGAGCGGGGCCTGCTCACCGTACAGGCGGATCTGCGGGTCACCAAGGACACCGAGGTGGTGCCCGACGCCTGGGCGGCGGGGGACGACGCCTCGGTGCCCGATCTCGCGGCCGGGAGGCCGGGCGTGTACACCGTGCCCAACGCCCAGCACGCCGTCCGCCAGGGCAAGCTGCTGACGAAGAACATCCTGGCGTCGCTGCGCGGCCGTCCGACCAAGGACTACGTGCACCGCAGTCTCGGTGTGGTGGCCACACTCGGGCTCGGCCGTGGCATCTTCCAGTACCGGGGCCTGGTCATCAAGGGGTTCCCCGCCTGGCTGATGCACCGTGGCTACCACGTTCTGGCCATACCGAGCTGGGAGCGCAAGACGCGTGTGTTCGCCGTGTGGGTGACGGCCCTTCTCTACGGCCGCGACATCGTGTCGCTGGCGTCGGTGCAGCACCCGAGGCAGGCATTCGTCTCCCGCGGCGAACCGCGCCGAGGAGAGGAGCCCGCAGGGCCCGGAGGCCGGCTCACGGCATGACGGCGCGGTACAGTCCGCGACCGGCCCGCTGGACGCGCGAGGCGCCGACGAGGCGGTCGAGCGTGCTGCGGACGGTGTTGATGCTGCCGCTGTCGGTGCCGCGTCCCAGAGCCGACGCGACGTCGCGGGCGCGGACCTCGGTGCGGCCCGGAGCGTGCTCACCCTGCTCCGCGCCCAGCCGCGGACATCGCGGACACCTGGCCGGTCAACGGACGCGCCGGGTTGGTCCTCCGGCACCGGGGCCGGTCGGCGCGGTCATCACCCTCGACCCGGACCCGGTCCGCAACCGCGACGACGAGGGTCCGTCGTGACCGTGCGCGCACAGTTCCTCCGCGGCCTCGCCGGCGGCCGGACCACGCCCTCGACGACCACGAACGTCTTCACATGCGACGCATTGCATCCCGTCCCAGTCGGTGTGGCACACACGGCGAACCGTGCGGTGGGGACGTGCGGATGACCGCGCGGAGGGCCGGGTTGTGGCGGTGCGGCACCCGAGGGGCTCTTGAGGTGCGGCGTCTCACCGGCGGCCGCGCAGCGTCACGGCCAGCAGCTCCGACTCCTCGTACCCCGGGAGCGGGACGAATCCGTGCGTTCCCAGCTCGCGGGTCAGCCGGGCGCGCGTCGCGGGCCACATCCAGAACGTCTCGGTGTGTTCCCGCAGCACGTCCTCGGCGTCCCTGACCCAGTAGTCGGCGCGGGTCCGGATGCGGTAGCCGGCGGCTGACATTGTCATGCGTCCGCCGTAGACGTGCGCGCCGACCCGCTTGTCCGCGAGCAGGCGCACGACGGTGCGGGCCGGGAGCCGGGCCGGCGGCAGCTGCACGAACAGCGAGCCGCCGGGGGTGAGGGCCCTGCCGAGTGCGGGCCACAACTTCTCGCGTACGCCGGGTGGAAGGCAACCCACCATGTTGTGGCAGACGGCAACGTCCGCGACCGCGTCCAGCGCGGTCTCGTCGAGGGGGTGCGGGTGCACGGTTACCCGATCCCGCTGCTCGGAGGGCAGGGCCGCGAGCCGGGTCAGCAGTGACGTACGCATAGCCCGGGCCGGTTCGACGGCGTGCACGTCGGCCCAGGAGTCGGCGAGGGCCAGTATGGTCACTCGCCCGGTACCGGCACCGACGTCCAGCACGCCGGTGCGGGCGTCGGCGATCTGGCGTGCGTAGAGCCGGCGGACCCGGGCCTCGTCCGCGTCGGCCTGCAAGATGTCGTAGAACTCCGCGGTGACCGCATAGGAGTCGGATTCCCGTCGGAGGCCCGACGGTCCGCTGAGGATAGTGTGCATGCCTGACATGACAACGTATGGGCATAGTGTGTGACAGCGAGGACAGGCGACCGCAGCGCGAACCGTTGTCACAGAAGCACATGGTGCGCAGTCAATGGTCCGGCTCCGCCCGCGGCCTTTCGGGACGTTTCCGGGACCGGACCGGAGCCCCGGAAAACGTCGTGAGAGCGGAGTACGTCGTCATGACCGCGCGATCCCCCCAGGTATGGCTGCCCGCACAGTTCGGCCGCCTCGCCGATCTGCCCCCGGGCCTCGACTACGCCCGGTGGGACGGCCTTTCGGCTTTTCCCACGGACCCGGCGGAGGTCGAGTTCTACGTGCCCCCGCTGACCAAAGACATCGGCGTCATTGCCCGGCCGCTGGCCCGGATGACCCGGCTGCGGGCGGTGCAGGCGCTCAGCGCCGGAACCGACGAGCTGCGGGCGGCACTGGACCGGCTGCCCCGTGAGGTGATCTTGTGCAACGCGAAGGGGGTGCCGACTGCCGGCACGGCCGAGCTGGCCCTGACGCTGATCCTCGCCAGCCTGCGCGGCATACCGGAGTCGCTCCGCGCCCAGGACCGGGAGGACTGGGACCCGCGGACCTTCTCCACCCTCTACGAACGGTCCGTGCTCATCGTCGGTCACGGCGCCGTCGGCTCCGCCCTGGAGGAGCTCCTGGCGCCCTTCGGCTGCGCCGTCACCCGCGTCGGGCGCGCGGACCGGGACACACCCCAAGGGCCGGTGCGCTCCGTGTCGCTGCTGCCCCGGCTCGTCGCGGACGCCGACGTGATCGTGCTGTGCACTCCGCTGACGGCGGCGACCCACGGGCTCTTCGATGCCGCACTGCTGTCCCGCGTCAAGGACGGCGCCTTGCTCGTCAACGTGTCCCGGGGCGCGGTCGTCGACACCGACGCCCTGCTGAAGGAGGTGCACGGCGGCCGACTGCTGGCCGCCCTCGACGTGACCGACCCCGAACCGCTCCCGCCGGGCCACCCGCTCTGGACCGCGCCCGGCGTCCTGATCACCCCGCACGTCGGCGCCTTCACTCCCGGCCTGTGGCCCCGTCTCGAAGCGCTCGTGCGACGGCAGCTGGCCCGGTTCGCCGCGGGCGGGGAACTGGAGAACGTCGTCAGACGCTGACACCAGGCCACCCTCGTGTCACACCTTTGCGTCCTCACCGGTCCTGACTGGCACAGCAGTTGACGAATGCACCCGAACAGTGTGCCGCGTGACGAACGGTGACGAGATGGGCAACGACAGCCGGTCGACCGGACCGGAGCGGGGGCGCGGTGGAGAGCGGCTCCCCATGTGGGTGGCGCGCCGGACGGACCTGCGCGGGACGGCCCGCTCCGCCCGACGCCTGGTCCTCCCGGACCACTGGTCGTTCCTGCTCGGCGAGATTGCGCTCTACTGTCGTGTCTTCTACGACGGCGGATACGCGCCGCCGCGTGGGCAGTTGGTGTACATCGCCGACAGCATCGCCCAGGCCGACTCGGCCCTGCACCGCAGCAGCCTCCGGTGGATGCGGTGGCTGCTCATCGCCGTGACCGCCCTGACCCTGCTGACCTTCGTGGGCACCGTACTCCTCGTGAGTACCCGCCCCTGACCCTCGCCGCGGTCCCGGGGAGAGCGGGGAGGAACGGCATTCTCGAGCCGGCCGCGGGCACCCGGAGCCCCGGAGCGCGAGCGCCCCGCCCTGGGACCGTCCCACGCGCCCAGGCGCTTCCTCCACCCCCGGTTCGGCACGCCGGAGCTGCACTGCCAGACCCTGGTCGCCCCCGCCCAGCCGCTGCGGCTCGTCATCTGCACCGCCACGCCGGGTACCGGAGCGACACCAACGTGCGCATGCTCAGCCTGCTCCCCGGCAACCTGACACAGTAGGCGGTCGTGCCCGGTCGTCGGCGAGGAAAGAGCCCGTCGGCTCAGGCCCAGGCGACGGCATCCTCGTGCGCGAGGCGCGGCATGCGGTCAAACTCCGCAGGGCCCGCAGGGTGGCCAATGTTCACGACGAGCACGGAGTGCCAGGAACTGGCGGGGAAGAACTCCTTGTCGATGCCCGCCGCGTCGAAGCCGGCCATGGGTCCGGCTGCGAGGCCGCAGGCGCGGACGGCGAGGATGAAGTAGCCCGCCTGCAGAGGGCCGTTGAAGGACGTGATGCCGTCCCGTTGGGCGGGATCGGCGGCGAAGTGCTCCCGCAGCTCGGGCCTGATCGGCAGGATGCGCGGGATGTGCTCGTGGAAGCGGTCGTCCACGGCCAGGACCGCGACGGCGGGGGCGGAGGCCGATTTGGGCCGGTTCCCCTCGTCGAGGTGCGGCAGCAGGCGTTCCTTGCCCTCGGGCGTGCGGACGTACAGGACGCGCAGGGGCTGAAGGTTCGCGGCGGTCGGGGCCCAGCGGGCCAGTTCCCAGATGCCGGTCAGCGTCGCGTCGTCGACCGGTGTGTCGGTGAAGGAGTAGGCGGTGCGCGCGTCGGTGAAGAGCGCAGCCCGGGCGTCGGCGCCGACCCGGGAAAGAGGGACCGAGGTGGTCACGTCGAACTCTCCTAGCTCTTGAATGCAAAGCAGCTTTTTCTGTCAATGCTACTTCGGAAAACAGAGTGGCAAGGCGGAGCGTAGCACCCTCGCTATCCTGGAGACATGACGGAAGCAGCGGACCCCCGGTCGCCCCGCACGGGCGACGCCCTCACCGGGCAGCACCACCCGGCGTCCTGCGACGGGGCGCTGACGAGGGCGTTCGGCTTCCTCGGTAAACGGTGGAACGGCATCATCCTGGCCACGCTGCAGCACGGGCCCCTGGGCTACGCCGACTTGCGGCGCGCGGTGGAGGGCATCAGTGACTCCGTCCTCTCGGAGCGCCTCTCCGAGCTGTCCGGCGCGGGGCTCACCGTGCGCGAGGTCGAGTCCGGACCACCGGTCATGGTCCGCTACCGGCTCACCCCGGACGGGACGGCCCTCATGCCCATCCTCGGCGAGCTGGCGGGCTGGGCGTCCCGCCACCTGCCCGAAACACCGGCCGCCCCCCAGCGCCGCGCCAGGAACTGAACCGGACGCGCCCTCCCCGGCTCAGATGAGCCGCCGCGGCGACCCCGGCGTCGGCAGAACGGCACCCCGCCGCACGCCGGTGCCGGGGACCACACCAGAGCGACCGTCAGTGAGATCTTTGCCGACCACGACATCAACGTCCTCGTGCCGTGGCGGGTACAGGCTGGGTCGGACGGCGGATCATGAGTGAACCCCGTGGGCTCGGCCGCGGGGCCCCCACGGGGTGGCCCACGGAAACCCCACTGGTTCGGGGAGCGGTCCCCGGGGGGAAATCTCACGGGGCCCACGGACTCCACCTGGCTACGTCCTGCGCAAGGGATTCGGCCACGCCAGCGCCGAACTCGCGTCCCTGCTGCGGACCACCGCCCCGAACGCGCGCGTGGTGGTGCACCGGGCACAGGCCCGGCTGGAGTCCGGTCGGGAGCGCCCGGTCCCCGTCGAGTCGCACCACCGCCTCGCCGTGGTGTTCCGGACGGCCGCCCACACCGGCGACCTGGGCGGCCTGGTGAAGGTGCTTGCCCCGCCGCGTGACGAGTCGCCAACCGTGTCACACTGTTCGATGTACGATCGCTGAGGGGGTCACACTGTTTTGAGTGTGCATACCAGTGAAGACAGAAGGAACATGTGATGTCCGCAGACCTTTCCGCCTTGACCTTCGCGGGCCATGTGGCCATCGTGACCGGAGCCGGTTCCGGCATCGGCCGGGCCACGGCAGTCGCCTTCGCCGAAGCGGGCGCGCACGTGCTCGGTGTGGGACGGCGCGAGGCACCGCTGACGGAGACCGCCGCACTTCACCCTCGCATCGGCGTCCTGGCGATCGACGTCTGCGCCGAGGGAGCCCCCGCCGAGGTGATCAGGACCGCCGTACGGCGGTGGGGACGCATTGACCACCTGGTCAACAACGCGGGTGCCACAGCGGTGATGAGACTCGCCGACACCGACGAGCAGACTGTCACGAACTTGCTCGCCCTGAACGTCGTTGCGCCGAGTCTCCTCGCCCACGCCGCCCTGCCACACCTGCGCGAGACCTCCGGCACCATCATCAACCTCTCCAGCACCTACGGGCACCGGCCTATGCCGGGCGGCGCGCACTACGCGGCCACCAAGGCCGCCGTCGAACAGCTGACCCGCAGCTGGGCACTGGAATTGGCGGAGGAGGGAGTCCGCGTCAACGCGGTCGCCCCCGGCCCCACCCTCACCGACGTCATGCTGCACGCCGGACTCACCCCCGAGGCCGCCGACGACATGTACGCCTACGAACGCGACCGCATCCCCACCCACCGCATCGCGGGCACCCAAGAGATCGCCCACTGGGTCCTGCGGATGGCCGACCCCGCGGGACGGCACGCCACCGGCCAGGTCGTCACCGTGGACGGCGGCCTGGAACTCGTCTGACGCCGTCTCGGGCAGCGAGACCGCTCGGTGCCAAGCAGACCGGGACGTGGACCGGGCGTCGCCGCGGCCGGTCTCGGAACTGATCAGGTCGATCTGGTGGCGGGCGCTGTCCACCAGCACGACTCACGGCCGCAGGTGTGTCGGTCACGGGCCTCGGCTGGTCGAAGGCGTCGGAGATCACCTACTCGGGCGAGCGGATCACCGAGGCGAGGGCCTTGACCGTTGCCCATTGAACGGACACCGCTTCCGAGGTGTCGGACCTGCGGCGCACGGGCTGGATCACTGCCGTGCGCCGCTGTCCTTCCGTTCACCCGGTCACGGCGGACATGGGTCCGGTGCCCGCTAGCGATGGATCAGTCGTGCCAGCGAGAAGTTGTCGATGTTGGCGACACCCGGAGCGGTACCGAGGGCCTTGATGTACACATCGTGCGTCCCGCTCGTGGACGTGATCGTGGATGTCTGATCCAGATAGGTGTCCCAGGCGCCGGTGCTCTCCACGGTGACGGTGCCGATTAGCGGGCCGGTGGCGGAGTCGATCCGGATCTCGAAACTGCCTCCGGAGTACGGCTGTTCACTGCCGATGCTCGCGATGAGGAGGTCACGGCCGCTGCCGAAGTCGACGTTGTCGTACCGGGTCCAGTCGCCGCCGTCGAAGCTGCCGAGGACGGTGCCCGTGCCGGCGGCGTGGGTGGTCACTCCGCTTGCGTCGGCGTACGACTCCGCCTGCACCGTTGTCGTCTCGGCGGCGATGCCCGCGCGCCAGACCGGCGCACCGTACTGGTAGGCACCCGCACTGGGCTGCGGATCCGTGTATCCGTCGGTGGCCGGGGGCCGTACCAAGCCGTAATCGCGGGCCGGTGAGGCGGAAGTGAGGGTGAAGTCGTGGGCCGCAGGATCGGTGAACTGCGGGCCGGCCGACTGAGGCAGGTTGTTGGTGGACGACACGCCCTCCATGGTGTCGGCGTCCCCGATGTTGTTGGCCACCTCGGTGTCCGAGTAGGTGCCGCCGAAGAGACTGACGGACTTGCGGTCCGTGCCACTGGTGTTGTTCAGAATACGGTTGCCGGTCGTGCTGCCCCCGTTGGGGTTGATCAGCACGACCCCGTAGGTCGTGCGATTCCACGCGACGTTGTCGTACACGGTGCTGTTGTAGGTCGAAAGGTCCAGGTAGACGCCGGGAGCCGGGGCACTGGCCGCGAAAAGCGCTGCGTCGTGCAGGTGGTTGTGGTGGATGGCCGTCCCCGCGAGATTCACCTGGCAACAGATGTAGATCGCGCCGACGTCGACGACCAGGTTCCCGTAGTCGGAGAGGTCGTTGTAGGCGATCTCGTGGCCGGAGGCCGTGGTGCCGGCGACCTTGTTGTCGATGTTGATGTCGCTTCGGCCGCTGTTGATCACAGTGTTGTGCGTGATGGTCTGGTCGCGTCCGAGCACGTTGATCCCGGCGGCGTAGCTGCCTCGGTAGTCGACCCGGGTGATGAGGTTGTTCGTCACCACGTTGCCGGAGCCGGACAGCACGACCCCGTTGCCGGCGCTGTAGTCGATCCGGCTGTTCCTCAGGGTGTTCGACCTACCGCCCAGGAGGATGCCGCTGGTCGTCTCTCCCGCCGTCAGCACGTCGCAGGGGTCGGCCGGTGTGACCTTGGCGGGGTCGGTCTTCAGGTCCATGTAGTGGGAGACGTATGTGGCCTCGATGCCGTCCAGGACATTGTGGGTCGACGTCGAAGAGGTCCGGACGGTCGCTGCCCTGACACCGATGCCGACCACGGAGACGTAGGAACGTCCCGACAGGTCGACGGCGACATTGCGCTGTTTGGCCTCGACGGTGTGTGCGACCGGGCTGCCGCCGTCCGGCATCCATATGTAGAGGCGGTGCGCGTCCTGGTCGTAGAACCACTGACCGGCGTGGCTGAACGCCTGGAGCTTGCCGGTGAGGGCGTACAGGTTCCGCTGGTTGGGGCTGAGGCTGACGCACGCGGTGGACAGACCCGTCGCGGTCACGGAACCGGCACGCGAACCGGTGACCGTGCCGGTCTGGCTGACGAACCAGTTGTGCGAAGTCAGCCGGGCTCCCTTCCAGTACCCGTCGGGCTGGGTCAAGGCGTCGTCGTACAGCGTGTCGTCGGTGCCTGCGTCGGCCGAGTTGTACTCGGGCCTGGTCGGGTCGGTGCCGGGGTAGGGCCACTGGGCCTCGCCGAGCATGGTGCCGTCGAGGAAGAGCTGGTTGCCGGGCAGTGAGGGGTCGAGGTCGATGTCGGTCCGGTAGATCTTGCCGGCGGCCGCTGCCACGGCGAAGTCCGAGCCGGTCAGCGTCGGGTCTGCTTGCTGGAGCTGGGTCACGTCGGAAGCCGTGACGGGGGCCCAGCCGGTGACCGGGTCACTGCCGTCGACGACGACGTCCGCACCGGGCGCGGCGCGATAGGTGATGCGGGCGGAGTCGGTGCCGCTCCGGGCCGGCCTGATGGACTCCCGGTAGATACCGGAAGCAATCACACAGGTGTCGCCGGGCAGGGCGGCGGAGGCGCATTCCTGCACGGTGCGGAAGGGACGGTGAGCGGTGCCGGGGTTCCTGTCGGATCCGGTACTGCTCACATAGCGGGTGGTGTGGGCGGCTGCCTGCGCGGTTGCCGGGAGGGCGGTCGCCAGTGCGGTCACCACGGTCGCTGCCGTGGTTCCGATGGCCAGTGCGCGATGTCTCCATTGCATGGTCTATCCCATCGCCTATCGATAATCGCGAGTCGATGGTCAATATAGGACTCCAGCGCGGGATCGCGTAAGACACGAACCGAGCGGTGTGCGGCGCGGGCCTGGCGGACACGGCCTCGACTGCGGCGGAGGGCAGGACGGTGCGGTCGGAGGTTGCGCAGGCTGCGTGTTCCGGGTGCGCAAGGCCGGCCGATGGAGGCGCGCACCCGACGTCATCGGAGCCGACCAGGTGGAGTGACCCGCAGTGTTGTGCGCGGGGCTGATCGCCTCCGCTTCACACCGCACCTCGTGAAAGGGCCGGGGCGGAGGTCAGGAGAGGGTGGCGGGGACGACTGTCCGAGCAGCAGGGGGTGTCCGGCGGCGTCGCCGCCGGCGCTCAGCCGTGGTCGAGGATGCCGTCGTCCCCGCGGGCGTGTGCCGCGAACGCGGCGGCGGCACGATCGGCGTCGGCCGACTCGAGGATTTCCAGCAGCACGCCGTGGTGGTCCGCCATCTGTGTCCAGTCACCGGTGAACAGGGGGTCGGAGACAACGCGCAGAGCACGGAGGCTGGGCTCCATCAGGCTCCAGATCCGCGTGAGAAACGGGTTGCCACTGGCTTCGCACAGGCTTCTGTGAAAGCCGATGTCAGCGTCCCTGAACCGTCCGATGTCGCCTGCGGCGGCGGCTTCCCGCATGGCCCGCACCTGGGAGCTCAGGCCCTCCATGGCTGCAGCGGTGCAGCGCTCAGCGACCGCGCGGGCCGCGAACTCCTCGATGATGACCCGTACGGCCCGCGCGGCGTCCGCGTCCTGCGAGGACACGTCGGCGACGAAGCTGCCGCGCCGAGGGATGTGATCGGCCAGGCCCTCGTGGACGAGCCGCTTCACCGCTTCCCGAACCGGAGCCTGGCTCACCCCCAGGTCGCGGGCGATCTCCGCTTCGACGAGCCGATCCCCGGCCTTGAGGTCTCCGCCGATGATCAGACCCCTGACCCGGGTGTACACCTGGTCGGACAGCAGCACCCGCGTCAACGGTTCACCGACGCCCGCCATGACAGCCCCCTTGGGTCTCGGAACGTTTTCACATCTTATCGATGATCGTGCGTCTGCGGTGCAGCTCTTGACAACCGCTGAACGACGAGGTTCATCATATCGCCTATCGATAGACGATAATCGATAGGAGCGAACATGGGCCGAAGAAGATCCATCAACGCTGCGGTCGGCATCCTTCTGGGCCTGAGTCTGACGACGGCCTGCGGGGGCGGGGGGTTCGCAGGGGACTCGTCCGGCGACCCGGACTCGGGGGCCACCGGCACCGTACGGATGCTGGTGAACATCACGCCGAACCTGACCAGGGCCTACTGGCGAGAGCTGGTTGCTCCCTTCGAGAAGGCCAATCCGGGTATCAAGGTCCAGATCGACTCCCCCACGGCCGCCGACGGTTCCGTGGACAGCACGCTCCAGCAGCTGCTGGCGGCCGGGAACGCTCCCGACGTCGTGGAGGGTTCCCACAGCGACAAGGTGGTTCCGTACCTGCGGGACCTGTCGAAGCTGAACTGGGCCGCGAACGCACCCATGGCGGACGCCCAGCGTCTGGACGGCCACCTGTACGACGTCGCGATCGGGCAGCAGGTGCAGTCGCTCGTCTTCTACAACAAGGAGGCGTTCACCAAGGCAGGTGTCACCGCACCGCCCACCACCATGGGGGAGCTGACGGCGGCGATGAGGAAGCTCAGGGCCTCCGGATACCTGCCCATGCAGACGGCCGGCGAGTGGGTCACCCAGGCCCAGGTGATGATGCTTTTCGCGCCGACGGTGACCACGGCCGATCCGGAGTGGTTCAAGCAGGCCGCACGAGGCGAACGGTCCCTGAGCACAGACCTGGGCGCGTCCATGAAGCTGTACAAGTCGTGGCTGGACAAGGGCTACCTCGACAAGCAGGCTCTGGGCACCAAGTATGCCGAAGCGGAGACGGACTTCCTCTCGGGCAAGGCAGCGATGTACCCCATGGGCTGCTGGTTCGTGGCCGCGGAGGCGCAGGCGAAGAAGGACTTCAAAGTGGGCGTATTCCCAGCGCCCCAGCTGAACGACTCCGCCACGCCGAGGCTGTCGGTGACGCCGGGAGCGAACTACCGCATCTTCAAGGCGAGCAACCGCCAGAAAGCCGCGGAGAAACTCGTTCAGTTCCTGACCACCGACCACGCCGCCGTGGCCGGCCAGCTCAAGCAGGACTCCTCGTTCCGCACCGGCTACCCCTACAAGCTCTCCCCGCTGGCCGACGAAGTGCAAAAGCTCCTCGACGACTCGGCGGGCCACCAGGCAATCGTCGGCAGCGGCGCCTACCAGATGCCGGCCGGGTTCGAGGCCGAGCAGAACAGGCAGGTGCAGGGCCTGTACACGGGCGGCGACGCGACCACCGGGCTGAACAAGGTGGACACCTGGCTGAAGGCGCACGCGAGATGAGCCTTTCCACCACCGCCCGGCCGGTGCGGGCCCTGCGGGGTCTGTTCGCGACCGCACGCGGACGGGACCGCCTGACGGGGCTGGTCATGACCATTCCGGCGGTTGTTCTCTTCGCTGTCATGGTGATCGTGCCGTTGGTGCTGTCGGGTTATCTCAGCCTGACCGACTGGGACGGCTACACGGCGCATCCCGCGATGGTCGGCCTGGATCACTACCGCAGCCTGCTGCACGACCCGGAGGTGCGCCAGGCGGCCTGGATCACCGGCGTGCTGGCGGTCGTCGGTACCGTCGCCGTCAACGCCGTGGGCCTCGCACTCGCGCTCGCCATCTCCGCCCCGAGCCGCACGAACACCCTGCTGCGCACCGTGTTCTTCTACCCGTACGTCATCAGCGCACTGATCATCGGCTTCCTCTGGTCGGCCCTGCTGTCGACGAACGGGGCCGTCAACAGTGCGCTGCGCGCGGCCGGACATGCCGGCCTGCCCTTCCTCTCCCAGCCCGGATGGGCACTGGCGAGCCTGATCGGTGTCGTGGTCTGGTCGGGGTCCGGTTTCACCCTGGTGCTGTACATCGCCGGTCTGCACACCGTTCCTGCATCCCTGCTGGAAGCCGCCCGGATCGACGGCGCCGGCCGGGGCCGAATCCTGCGCAGCGTGACTCTCCCGATGATCGCGCCGGTGGTCACCGTCAACGTCGTGCTGACCCTGGTGACCCTGCTGCGCTCCTACGATCTGGTGCTTTCGCTGACGGGAGGCGGCCCCGCGGGCAGCACGGAGACGGCCGCCTACCTGATCCTGGCCCAGTCCTTCCAGAACAACGCCCTGGGGTACGGCTCCGCCCAGTCGATGGTGCTGACGGTGGTGACCGGCATCGCCGCGCTGGCGATCACGTTCCTGCGGCGCCGCGCCGACGAGAGAGCGGGGGCGTGACCATGGTTGCCGAACCCACCACCGGACCGCCCCTGGCGTCCCGTGGCGTGGCACCCGTCATCGTCCCGGCCGCGGACCTGCCGCAGCCGGCGTCCCCCACCGGGCCCGGACGCCGCCGGCACCACATGCTGTCGAAGGCGCCGTTCTGGCGGTTGCCGCTGCTCCTGCTTGCCGTCTCCTTCATGGTGATCCCGCTGTGGCTGCTGGTGGTCAACGCCTTCAAGTCCGAACAGGACATCCGCGACGCCCCGTTCGGCCTGCCGCTGGGCCGCCTGACCCTGGCGCCTCTGCGTGCCGCCCTCACCGATCCGGACTTCGACGTCGCGCGGGCTTACGCCATCACGCTGCTCTTCGTCCTGCTCGTCAACGTCCTCTCGCTGGTGGTCTCCGCCCCCGTGTCGTTCGTGATCGCCCGCGGCACGACCCGGTGGCACACCGCGCTGCTGCTGCTGTTCGTGGCGGGGACCTTCGTACCGAGCCAGGTGCTGCTGATCCCGGTGGTCTACGTCCTGAAGTACCTGGGGCTGATGGGCACCGTCACCGGCTTCGTGCTCTTCGAGACCGCGCTGACGCTCCCGGTGTCGGTGTTCTTGTACAGCGCCTACATCCGGACCATCCCCAGGGAGCTGGACCAGGCCGCCGCCGTGGACGGCCTGGGAAGGCTGCGCACTTTCCAGTTGGTCGTACTGCCGCTGATGCGGCCGATCGTGGCGACGGCGGTGATTCTGCACAGCCTCAGCGTGTGGAACGACTTCGCCAACCCGCAGATCATCCTGGGGCCCGGAAGCGGGTTGTACACCGTCACCACCGGCGTCTACGCGGCGGTCGGCAAATACTCGACGCACTACGAGGTGGTCTTCCCCAACCTGCTCCTGGCCGTCGCTCCCGCACTCGCCTTCTTCGCGATCATGCAACGGCACATCATCGGCGGCCTCACCTCCGGCGCAATGAAGGGCTGACATGACCGCACACGACGGTGCCACCCCGGCCTGCTCGGCGCCCATCGAGATCACCGCCTCCGTGCCTACCGGACCACCTCCCGCCTGGGCCGTGCTCCAGCGCCGGCTCTTCGACGAACTCGACGCCGCGTGGCGGCTGTTCAGCGACCGCTACACCGAGGCCGACGGACGGCTGCGCTTCTCCGGCGCCCTCGTCGACCGGGACGGCGGGGACGACTTCTACGAAGCGTTCTTCAATTGGCCCGCCCTGTACCGCCTGGGCGGCGCCGACGACCTGTTGCCCGCCGCGAAGCACCACTGGGAAGGAGTGACCCGGCAGCTCACGGAACTGGGCCTGTACCGGGACGAGTTCGAGCGGGGATACGACTGGTTCCACCAGGGTGAGGCGCTGCTGATGTTCTACGGCATCTGCGCTGCGGACCCCGCCGACCGGCGCTTCCGGGAGCGGGCCGTCCGCTTCGCCGAGCAGTACCTCCCCGGAAGCGACACCGGCAACTACGACGCCGGCATCCGCGCCCTGCGCGCTCCGCACAACGGCTCGGACGGCCCGCGGCCCGGTCTCGGACCCCAGTGGGACGACCGGTTCGGTCATGAGCAGAAGACGATGCGGCCCTACGGCCTGCCCCTGCGTGACGTGCCCGGCGTTCGTACGTGGGACGACCTGGCCCACGGGGACAACGCCGCCCGGATGGGTCGGCACATGCGCGAGCGGCTGGGCCGCGGGGACACTGCGGTCAACCTCGCGGCCGCCGCTCTCGTCGTCAACGCCTGGCTCTACGACCACGACCCGCGCCTGGCGGCCTGGGTGCTGGAATACGTCGACGCCTGGCGCGAGAGAGCGGACGCACTGGGCGCCATGCCCGACAACGTCGGCCTGTCCGGCCGGGTCGGTGAGTACCACGACGGCCGGTGGTTCGGCGGCCACTACGGCTGGACCTGGCCGCACGGTGTGCATTCGGTCGGTGCGGCCGCGCTGGTGGGGGCCATCAGCGCCGGAATGGTGGACGGCGGCGCCGACCGGCTGGACCTCGCACGGCGGCCTCTGGACCAGGTGTGGGACCAGCGCCGCACCGGCATGCCGTTCGACACCCACGCCACCCGCCGTCCCGGCTGGGCCCACGCCGTGGGCCTGGGTGACGGGCGGACCGTCAACGCGCTGCCCACCCGCCTGGGCCCGGACGGATGGTTCGACCATCAGCCCGCGCAAGTCGCCTACTGGACCTGGCTGTGGTGGTTCGGCATGCAGGATCAGGACCGCGCACGCCTGGAGGCGGTTCGCGCCCACTCCGGTTACGAGTGGAGCACCGTACATGCCTTCCGTGACAAGGAGGAGGCCGGACACGAACCTCCGTGGCTGGCTTACCTCGACGGCGACAACTCCGACTACCCCGAGCGGGCACTGCGGATGGCCCTGGCACAGGTGTCCCACCGGACAGCCCTCATCGCGGCCGACACCCCCGGGTCGGACGACCAGGACCTGCACCGGTGGCAGCGAGTCAACCCGGTGGTGACCGAGGTGCTCACCCAGCTCACCACCGGAGCGCCGCAGACCCTCTACAACGGCGGTCTGCCCCTCACCCGGATCCGTTACGACGATCTGGACGCCGCGCGCCCGGGCCTGCCTCCCGACGTCGCGGCCCTCGTCGAACACCTCGACGCCGGGAGCACCACCGTGCACCTGGTCAACGTCAGTGCGGTGCACACGCGCCGACTGCGGCTGCTGGCGGGCGGTTTCGGCGAGCACCTGATCACCTCGGCGCGCTGGAACCGCGGGGACGGCCGGTACCCGGGCGACTCCCACGACTACCACCTGCCGGCCGGCGAGGAGATCAGCGACTCGGCCCCGGTGCACGACAACAGTCTCCACGTCACCCTGCCCCCGGGGCGCCGCATCCGACTGCGCCTGGACATGCAGCTCCACGCCCGCCCCTTTACACATCACACCTCCCCCACGACCTTCCGGAGACCTTGATGGAAGCGACCGTTCCGCACTCCACCGACCCCGACGCCGGTTCCTGTGCCGGCCCCGAGGCTCCCCCCGTGTGGGACCTTCCGGTGCGCGGCGAGCCGTGGGAGCGACCCGACGACGCACTGGTGCAGCGGCTGAACCGGGTGAGCTCGGCCACCGCCTGCGCCAAGATGCACGAACTGGGCATCCGGCGCACCTACATGGCCGGACCGACCGCCCTGCAGCCGGGCAACAAGATCACGGGCCCGGCCCGCACCCTGCAGTTCATGCCGCAGCGCGAGGACGTGGCCAGCGGCCTCGCGCAGGAGTACGTCGAGCGCAGCACCGCCCTGTGGGCGGTGCTGGAGGCTGTCCAGCCGGGCGACGTCCTCGTGGTGCAGGCCTACGGCAGTGCTTTCACCGGATGCCTGGGCGACATGCTGGTGCGCTACTTCAAGCGCCGAGGCGGTGCCGGCATCGTCGTCGACGGGCGGATCCGGGACGCGCCCCGAGTGCGGCAGCTGGGCGTTCCCATCTGGTGCGCGGGCAGCACCCCGCACTACGCGTCGCAGTCCGAACTGTTTCCCTGGGCGTACGACGTACCCGTGGCAGCGGGAGGCGTGCTCACCCTCCCGGGCGACCTGGTCGTGGCGGATGACGACGGTGCCGTGGTGGTCCCGGTGTCGAAGGCCCAGCAGGTCATCGACAGTGCCTTCGACCACGAACAGTGGGAGGAGTTCAGTCGCACGCGGATAGACGCGGGGGCACGGCTGTCGGACTACTACCCCCTGACCCCGGACAGCAGGGAGGAGTTCGAGCAATGGCGCGCGGCACGGGAGAACTGAGGGCCGGCCAGGACCGGTCCGAACGGGGGCAGGGCGGCCCGGACCGGCCCGCCCTGCCCCGGTTCGGACTCGGCTGCGCCCCTATCGGCAACCTCTACGGCTCCGTGGATCCGGACACCGCGACGGCCACCGTGCGTACAAGTGTCGAGCTCGGTGCGACGCTGCTGGACACGGCACCTCTGTACGGCGACGGCCTGTCGGAAGAGCGGGTCGGTCGGGCACTGGCTACCGTGGACCGGGCGCGGGTGCAGCTCTCGACGAAGGTCGGCTGGCTGATCGGCGCGGGCACGGCGCCCCGGCCCTCCTTCGGACGTGACGACATACTGCGCAGTCTCGAAGGCAGTATGAAGCGTCTTGGCGTCGACCGGTTCGACGTGGTGCACGTGCACGATGCGGAGCAGCACCTGGACGAGGCGGTGCGGCACGCGGTGCCGGCCCTGCTGCGGCTGCGGGACGAGGGTGTCGTGGGCGCCGTCGGAGCCGGGATGAACCACAGCGCCCCGCTCGCGGAACTCGTTCGGCGGGCCGACCTGGACGTGGTGCTGATAGCCGGCCGGTACACCTTGCTCGAGCAGCCGGCGCTCGGCGACCTGCTGCCCCAGTGCACCTCGCGAGGTGTCGGGGTCATTGCAGGCGGTGTATACAACTCGGGCCTGCTCGCCGACCCCCGTCCGGGCGCGCCGTACAACTACCGGCCCGCCCCGGACGCGGTGCTGCGCCGGGCGCTGGCCCTCCGGGAGGTGTGCGCCCGGTACGACGTGCCGCTCAGGGCCGCGGCCCAGCAGTTCCCTCTCGGGCACCCGGCCGTCGTCTCGGTCGTCGTGGGTGCCGTCTCGCCTGCGGAGGTGGCGGGCAACCTGGAACTGGCCCGCCACCCGATTCCGGCCGAGATGTGGGCGCAGCTCCGCGAGGCGGGGCTGCTGGACTCGGCCACGCCGGTCCCCTGAGCGCGGTCCGTGCACCGGACAAGAGCCGTGCGCCGCCGTACGGCAGCAACCGGAAACCCACCCAAGGAAGGTGCCGCACATGACATCGACTCGTTCCGCAGGTCATGAGGGGGGTACGTTCGGCGGACTCACCGCCCTGGTCACCGGCGGTGCCTCGGGCATCGGCCTGGCCACCGCCCGACTGCTGACCGCCGAAGGGGCACGTGTGGTCGTACTCGACCTGGCCGAGCGGGCTCCCGGGCGGTTCGCCGCCCACCTGCGGGCCGACATTCGCGACGACGCCGCGGTCGTGGCCGCCGTCCACGAGGCGGTCTCCGTGCTGGGTGGGCTCGACGTCCTGGTCAACAACGCGGGGATCGGGGCGCAGGGGAAGGTCGAGGACAATTCCGACGAGGAGTGGCACCGGGTACTGGATACCAACGTCGTCGGCATGGTGCGGGTGACCCGGGCCGTGCTGCCGGCCCTGCGTGCCTCGGCACACGCGGCGGTCGTCAACGTCGGCTCCGTCGCCGCCACGGCCGGGCTGCCGCAGCGGGTACTGTATTCGGCCGGGAAAGGAGCAGTGGTGGCGATGACCCGGGCCATGGCCGCCGATCTGTTGCCGGACGGCATCCGGGTCAATGCTGTCAACCCCGGCACCGCGGACACCCCGTGGATCGGCCGACTTCTTGAGCGGGCTCCGGACCCGGCGGCCGAGTACGCGATGCTGGCGGCTCGACAGCCGCACGGCCGTTTGGTCAGTGCCGACGAAATCGCTGCCGCGATCGCGTACCTGGCTTCTCCCGCTGCCGCGTCCACCACCGGATCGTGCCTGGCCGTGGACGGCGGAATGGACGGCCTGCGGCTGCGGAGGGAGGAGTGAGCGCCACGGGACGGCACCCCGCTCCGCTGGTGCCCCCGGCCACTGAGCCAGACCCCTCAGAAGCGGAGCGCGCAGCGGGAGCCCCGCACGTCCCGCGCATCGACGCCCACCACCATGTGTGGGACCTCAAGGTCCGTGACCAGCCCTGGACCCATGGTCTCGCCGCCCTGAACCGCACGTTCTCAGCCGACGACCTGCGCCCGGCGCTGAACCGGCACGCGATCGACGCCACCGTCGTCGTGCAGACGCTGCCCACCGAGCAGGAGACGGCGGAACTGCTCGCCCTGGCTGCCGCGGACCTGCACGTCAAGGCGGTCGTGGGCTGGACCGATCTCGCCGACGCCGCCGTCGCGGAACGCCTCGCCGCGCTACGGGACGGGCCGGGAGGGTCGGCCCTCGTCGGCATCCGGCACGCGACACAGAGTGAGACCGATCCCGGCTGGCTGTCGCAGCCGGACGTCCGCCGTGGCCTGCGGGCGGTGGCCACTGCGGGGCTCGTCTACGAACTGCTCGTCCGTCCGGATCAACTACCTGACGCCGTAGAGGCCGTTCGCGGACTGCCCGAAGTCCGCTTTGTGCTGGACCACGCGGGTAATCCTGTGATCGACGCGGACGGCCTGTCCGCCTGGACGGCGCTCATGACCGAGCTGGCCGCCTCTCCCAATGTCGCTGTCAAGCTGTCCGGCCTGGTCACCCGGACCGACGCGCCCCCTTTGCGCGCCTTGCGCCCCTACACGGAGGTCCTGTTGTCGGTCCTGGGACCGCATCGCCTCATGTACGGCTCGGACTGGCCGGTGTGCCTCCTCGCGGCTCCCTACGACGAGGTGATCACCCTCGCCGAGGCACTCACCCAGGATTTGAGCACTCACGAGCACGATGCGGTCTTCGGCAGCACAGCCGGCCACTGGTACGGGATCGGCGCATGAACACCCACCGCACCCCAGCAGCACCGCCCCGTTCCGGCCCCGCGCCGCGCCGGTCGGGCGGCAGGCCTCGCGTCCACCGTCCGCCCGGGGAGATCGCAAGGAGCTCCCGCAATGGAGCGAGCAGCCGAGTCAGCCGGCTCCGTGGCCATGTCCCGTCGATCTGTCCGGCAAGGACGAGGCGGCGAAGGCGTGCGACGCCGGTGCTCCTGCAGTGGGATGCCGGCCGCGCAGCTTGCCACGGTGGGATTCGGCTGACTGCGCGGGATCCCGGCTCAGCGCACTCGGCCTCGTGGCTTCAGCGGCACCGGCGGTAGTTCGGGGGCGGGCAGGGGCGCTCCGTCGTAACCCTTCACTTCCCCGAATCGCGTCCCGTTCATCCAGTCCTCGCGGGCCCGCTGGATGTCCTCCTGGGTGCGTCCGACGAAGTTCCACCACATGATCAGCTCCTCCTCGAACGGCTCGCCGCCCAGGAGCATGATCGCCGCGTCCGACTCGGCGCGCAGGGGGAGTTCGGTGCGGCCGCAGCCCAGGTAGAGCATGGAACCCGGGAGCACCGGCACGTCGTCGACGTGTACCTCGCCGGACATGGCGAGGACGCCGTACTCGAAGTCGGATTGCAGCGGCAGGCGGAGGTCGGCGCCCTGGGCGAGGGCCAGGTCCGCGCCGACGATGGGGGTGAACGTCGTACCGGGGGACGTCGCGCCGTCGAGGGAGCCGAGGATGACCGTGGCGGTCAGGCCGGGGGCCGTGACCGTCGGCAGGTCGGGGTGGTGTTCGAACCCCGGGTCCGTGTGGCGGTGGGCGTCCGGGAGGGCCACCCACAGCTGGGCGCCGTGCAGGTACCGGGCGTGCGGCCGGGGGCTCTCCTCGGAGTGGCTGATCGCCCGTCCCGAGGTCATCAGCCCCAGCTCACGCGGGCGGATCGTCTGCAGGCTGCCGGTGGAGTCGCGGTGCAGGACCTCACCCTGGTGCAGCCAGCTGACCGTCTGCAGTCCGATGTGCGGGTGCGGCGGAACCTGCATCCCGGGCTCGTCGGCGATGTCGTCGGGGCCGTAGTGGTCGACGAACGCCCAGGCACCGATCATGCGGCGGCCGAGGTTCGGCAGCAGCCGGCGCACCTCGGTCGACTCGCCGAGTTGCACGTGGCGGGGGCTCAGCAGCTCGCGGACGGGTTCGGCGACGACGAATCCGCGGCCGCCGCACACGCTCGGAACGGGCGCGCGGTCAAGGTTGCTCATGTCGGACAACTTAGCGGCCCGAGGTCTCGGTTGCCGAGCGGTGGGCCGGTCGTACGGAATCCGTCCCTCAGGTTGTCGAGGACGGCTCCGTCCGCGTGCGAGCAGCCCCCGTCACGACGACCGTGCTCCGGTTCGTCACGGAGCGGGCCGTACGGGGCGGTGACTGCCGGTCGCCGCCCCGCACGGGTGTGCTCGGGTTCGTCGTGGCGTACGTCAGCGGGCGGTCAGTTTCCACAGGTGGTCGGCGGTGCCGTTGTCGTCCCACTGGAGGACCTGGGCGCCGGGGGAGGTGCTCATGCCGGTCACCCCGAGCAGCAGCCCGCTGTTGTAGTTGGCGATCTTGTAGTACCCGTCGCCGGACGGGATCAGCTGCCAGAGGTGGTCGGCGGTGCCGTTGTCGCCCCAGATCAGGGCGGTGCCGCCGGCGCTCGTGCCCGCGTTGGTGACGCCGAGGAGCAGTCCGCTCGCCTGCTGCTGGATCTTGTAGAGGCCGCTGCCCGCGGCGACCAGGGTCCAGTTCTGGTCGGTGCCAGAGGTGACGGCGGCCTGCACGACGGGGGTGCCCTGCGCGGTGCCCGCGCCGCTGGTGTCCAGGGCGAGGCCGCTGTTCCTGTTGGTGATCCGGTAGCGGCCGGCCAGCGAGGTGGCGGTGCCGCTCGGCGTGATGGTCAGGCGGTAGCCGTCGGAGGCGTTCATCGTGACCGGTACGGTGATCGAGCCGCCGCTGACCCGGTAGTCGGTGTCGGAGATCGTCACCGGACCGGAGACGGCGGTCGTACGACCCCTGGACGGCGTGTGCTCCAGCTTGACGTGCACGGTGCTGCCGAAGGCGGAGAGCGACGACAGCCCGTTGACGGTGACGGCACACGAACCGGTGCAGCCGCCGGTGACCACGCTGATCCGGTTGCCCGCGCCGTTGCGGGCGGCGAAGCCGTCGATGCCGGTCTGCGCCGGAGGCCTGGTGACCAGCATGTTCCCGGACATCTCGCCGTACCACTCGTAGAGCCAGTAGGCGCCGTTGGGTGAGCCGCCGGTGTCGGTGAGGGTGTCGCCGAGGGTGCCGTAGTGGTTCCAGAAGGCCAGCTCGGCGTCGTGCACTCCGGCCCGCTCGAACTTGGCGACGTAGCTCGCGAGCGGGCCCGGGACGCCGACCTCGCCCGTGGTGCCGTACTCCTCGATGGCGATCGGGCGGGGGCTGAGGCCGAGGCTCGACTCCAGCGCCCGGTAGTCGGCCACGTGCGCGGCGATGTTCGCGCTGCTCTGCAGCTCGTGCCAGCTGATGACGTCGGGCACGGCGTTGTTCGCGACGGCGTCCTGGAGGAACGTCCTCATCTTGCCGTCGGTGTACGTCGCGAAGCTGGGCCCCTGGACGGGGGTGCCGGCGTCCTTCGCGCGGACCTCCTTGTACGTCCGCGACCAGCCGTCGTCGAAGGCGCCCGCCGCCGAGGTGTCCCAGGTGCCGTCGGGCTCGTTCCACAGCTCGTACGCGGCGATGTTCGTGGCCACGGAGGACCTCACCGACGCGACCTGCTTGTCCACGGCCGACAGCCAGTCGCTCCAGCTCACCCACTTGTAGGGGAAGTCCGGATACCAGTCAGGCATCCGTACGACGACCTTCGCGCCGGCCTTCGCCGCCTCGGGAGCGACGGTGAGGGCGTCACCGCCGGGAGCGGACTCGCCGTTGGGCAGCTGGCTCCCGCCGGGCGCCATCTGCAGCACGAAGGTGTTCGGCTTCAGCGGCTCGACCAGCCCGTCCGCCGGCACGCTCGCCGTGTCCAGGCCGTAGAGGCTGCCCGAGGCCACGTGGGTGACCGGGCGCAGCGTCTGGTCGGCGCTCACCACGAGGGTGGTGGCGGGGGCGGGCGCCGCGTGGGCGGGGGCGGCGGTGCCGAGGGCGGCCGTGAGGATCACGGCGGCGAGAGTGGCGCTGCGGGGTGTGCGGCTCATGGCGTGCGTCTCCTCGAGGAGTCCGGGGGGTGTCAGTCCTTCACCGCGCCCGCGGTCACGCCCGCGGCCACATAGCGCTGGGCGAGGATCAGGAGGACGGCCGCGGGGACCGACGCGACGACGGCGGTGGCCATGATCGCGTTCCACTCCTGGTTGTTGTTGCCGATGTACTTGTAGATGCCGAGCGTGATCGGCCTCCAACTGCCGCCGCCGTCCAAGGTGTTGGCGAAGACGAAGTCGGACCAGGCCCACAGGAAGCCGAACAGCGAGACGGTGACGACCGCGTTGCGGCTCAGCGGGAGGACGACCGACCGGAAGGTGCGCCAGGTGCCGGCGCCGTCGATCCGGGCGGCCGAGAGGAGGTCGCCGGGGATGCCCGACATGAACGCGGTGAAGATCATGACGCCGAAGGGCACGGCGATGGTGGAGTCCGCGACGATCAGCCCCCACCAGGAGTTGAGCAGGCCGAGGTCCAGGAAGATGCCGTAGAAGCCCATCGCCATGACGATGCCCGGGACCATCTGGGCGATCAGCAGGGCCAGGCTCAGCGCCCCGCCCCCGCGCGGGCGCAGCTTCGCCAGCGCGTAGCCGGCCGGGGCGGCGATCAGGAGGGTGAGGGCGACCGTGCCGACGCCGATCAGCAGGCTGGTGCCCAGGTAGGGGAGCTGGTCGTCGAGGACCGCCCGGTAGCCCTCGAAGGTCGGGTGCAGCGGGAGCAGGTCCGGCGGGTCCTTGCGCATGTCCTGCTGCGGGGTGAGGGACACGTTGAGCATCCAGTACACCGGGAACAGCATCAGCGCCGTGAGAAGGAGACCCAGCACGGTGTGGCCACGGGACTTCACGCCTCCCGCCTCCTCTGGGCGCGGACGTACAGCAGGCCGAAGACCAGGGCGATGAGGATCAGGATGTTGCCGACGGCCGCTCCGGGGCCGAACCTGGGCAGCAGCGTGCCGAAGCCCAGCTGGTACGACCAGGTGGCCAGCGTGGCGGAGGCGTCGCCCGGACCGCCCTTGGTCATGATCCAGATCAGGTCGAACACCTTGAGTGTGTAGACGAGCCCGAGCAGCAGGGTGATCGCCGACACCGGGCGCAGCAGCGGGAAGGTGATCCGGCGGAACCGCTGCCAGGCGCCCGCCCCGTCGAGTGCCGCGGCCTCGTACAGCTCACCGGGAATGTTCTGCAGGCCGCTGTACAGGATGACCAGGTTGAAGGGGATGCCGATCCAGATGTTGGCGACGATCACCGAGGTCAGCGCCCAGTCGGGCGAGGTCAGCCAGCCGACGGGGTCGACGCCGAGGAGACGCAGGAGGTAGTTCACCACCCCCGACTCGCTGTTGAACATCCACGACCACGTCGACGCCGACACGATCAGCGGCAGCAGCCAGGGGATCAGGAACAGCGCCCGCAGCACGGTCGAGAGTCTGAAGTGCCGGTTGAAGAAGACCGCGAGGGCGAGCCCGATGACGTACTGGAAGGCGAGCGACACGAGGGTGAAGACCATGGTGTGCCGCATCGCCGGGCCGAACGTCGGATCGTCCAGCACGGTACGGAAGTTGGCCCAGCCGGAGAACGGCGCGTCGCCCGCCACGAAGGAGCGGACGGTGTAGTCGCGCAGGCTCAGGTCGAGGTTGCGGTAGAGGGGATAGACGTAGAAGCCGGCGAGATAGACGAGCAGGGGCGTCACGAAGGCAAGCGAGGTCAGCCGGCTTCGATGCCCAGGGGACAGACGAACTTTTCGCGGCACAGCGCCTCCACCGGGCCGCGGGGAACTGCGCGACAGGCCCCCACGCACTCGCGGATTCACCGCCATGGGTCAGCCCTTGCCCGCCGCAGCCTGCGCGGCGTCCAGCGCGTCCTGCGGGCTCTTGCCGCCGGAGAGCGCGGCCTGGACGGCCGTCCACAAGGGCTGCGAGATCGTCGGGTATTTGGTGCCGAGACCACCGCTGGTCCGGCCCCGCGCCGCCGCGACCGCCGCCACCCAGGGCTTCAACTCCGCGTTTTTCGCCACCTGTTGGGACTGCACGGTGGAGGTCGGCGCCACGTACATGAGGGTGGTGTCGGTGGCCAGCAGACTGGAGTCGCTGGTCAGACAGGCGACGATCTTCTTGCTGACGTCGTAGCGGGAGGTGTCCTTCTGCACGGGCACGGTCACGAACTCGCCGCCCGTCGGCACCGGAGCCGAACCTCCGGTCCGCGCGGGGATGTTGACGACGCCGTAGCCGAACCCGGCCTTGTCGGCGTTGCCGAGCTGCCAGGTGCCGTTCTCGCCGAACGCGTAGTCGCCGGTCGCGAACTCCTGCCAGCTGGTGGTCTGGGTGTTCTGCAGCACGTCCTTCGGCGCGTACCCCGCGTCCACCCACTGCTTCCACAGCGCGAGGGCGGCAACTCCCGCGGCGGAGTCGAGCTTTGTCAGGTCACCGCCCGCGCCCCAGAACCACGGCAGGAACTGGAAGCTGCCCTCCTCGGTGTTGATCGCCGAGAAGGTGATCCCCTTCTTCCCGGCCGCCTTGACCTTCTTCAGCGCGGCCGTGAGCGACGCCCAGTCCTTGACGGAGGCCGGGTCGACACCGGCCGCGGCGAGGACCTTCTTGTTGTAGTAGAGCGCGAGGGTGTTGGCGCCGATCGGGACGCCGTAGGAGGAGCCGTCGATCGTGCCGGCGCCGATGATGTTCTTCTGGATCGAGGAGGTGTCGAGCCCGAGATCGCGCGTCCTGTTGAGGATGCCCGCCTCCACCAGCGTGGAGACCACCGGGTTGTCGACCAGCATCACGTCCGGCGCGTTGCCCTGCTGCGCGGCCAGCAGCGCCTTGTTGCCCAGGTCGGTGGTGTCGTACGCGGTCCGCTTGAGCTTCACCCCGGCCGCGGTGCCGCACGCGCTGACCCGCCTGCCCCACTCCGAGGAGGCGTCGAACTGCGGGTACGGGTCCCAGAAGGTGTACGTCCCACCGGCCGAGGACGACGATCCCGAGGAGCCGGAACCGCCACCGCAGGCGGTGAGAGGGAGCAGGGCGGCCGTGGTGAGGGCCAGGACGGTACGGCGGGTTGGTATCACGGGGTGACCTCGTTGTCGTAGGACGGGGTGTCTCAGGAGGTGGGGAGCCAGACGCGCATGCTGCCGTCCTCGCGGTTGGCCCAGACGTGGTAGGGGATCGCGGTCAACTCGACCGGCTCGTCCCCGGGTTCGGCCGGGTCGGTAGCGGTGGCGTACGGCCACCAGCCCCGGTCCGGGATGCGGCGCCGGCGGCCCGCGGCCACCACGGTGGTGACACCGCCGAGCAGGTCCGGGCGGTGCTTCACGGCGAGCGGCCGGGACAGGTCGAGGACGACGTCGTCGAGGCCGCCTCCCGGGTGGTCGACCTGTTCCAGGCAGTGCACGAGCGGCCCGCGCTCGATCGCCACACAGCCGCGCACGGCGTCCACGCGCGGGTCGGCGGTGGTGAGCCGCGGCTCCAGGGCGAGCTCCAGTACCACCAGGTCGCCCGGCGCCCAGGTCCGCGACAGCCGCAGCCAGCCGTCGTCGGCCGGCGAGTCGTAGGTCTCCTCCCCGCACCGCACCCGGAACTCCCGGCACCACCCGGGGATGCGCAGCGAGAGTGTCCACGGTTCGTCCGACGGCGTCTCCTCGACGGTGAACGCGATCGTGCCGTGCCAGGGATAGTCCGTCTCGGCCCGCACCCGGACCCGGTCGGTCGCGTACGTCCCGGTGACGAACTGGTGGATCTGCAGGCCCTGTTCGTCGCCCGACGCCAGGTAGTGCTCCAGGCTAGCCAGCAGCCGCATCACGTTGGGCGGACAGCAGGCGCAGCGGAACCAGCGGGTGCGGCGGGCCGACTGGTCGCCGCCGGTGTCGGTGTGGCCGTCGCGGACCTGGAGCGGGTTGACGTACAGCCAGCGCTCGCCGTCCAGCGAGACCCCGGCAAGGAACCCGTTGTAGAGGGTGCGCTCGATCAGGTCGGAGTAGCGGGCCTCGCCGGTGAGCAGGGCCATGCGCCAGCTCCACTGGACGGAGGCGATGGCGGCGCAGGTCTCGCAGTAGGCCCGCTCGTTGGGGAGTTCGTAGGGGTCGCCGAACTCCTCCTGGTCGTGGTGCGCGCCGAGTCCGCCGGTGAGGTGGGTCTTGGTGGTCGTCATCGCGTGCCACAACCGCTCGCCCGCCGCGCGGAGTCCGGCGTCCCCGGTCTCCGCAGCCAGGTCCGCCGCCGCCGCCAGCAGGTACAACTGCCGTACGGCGTGGCCCTCGACGTCCGTCGCCGCGCGCAGCGGTACCCGGTCCTGGCAGTAGGCGTCGCCGTCGAGCAGGCCGTGGCCGCGCCGGTCGACGAAGTAGCCCGCCAGGTCGAGATAGCGGCGCTCGCCGGTCTCCCGGTACAGCTCCACCAGTGCCGTCTCGACCTCCGGGTGACCGTCGATGCCGTCGACGGGCCTGCCGCTGCCGGGGAGGCCGAACACTGAGTCGATGTGGTCGGCGAACCTCCGGGCGACGTCGAGGAGTTCGGGGCGGCCGGTGGAGCGGTGGTGGGCGACGGCGGCCTGGATCAGATGGCCGGCGCAGTACAACTCGTGGCCCCAGCGCAGGTCCTGGTACCGCGCACCGCCCTTGACCAGCTGGAACCAGGTGTTGAGATAGCCGTCGGGCTGCTGGGCGGCGGCCACCAGGGTGATGATCCGGCCCACCTCGGCGGACAGCGATCCGTCGTCCTCGGCGGCGAGTTGCCAGGAGGCCGCCTCCAGCCACTTGTAGACGTCGGTGTCGACGAACGGGTAAGCGCCCCGGAACACACCCTCGGCGGTGCCCGCCGCCAGCCGCAGGTTGTGCAGGTTTCCGGCGGACTCCAGCAGGTCGGGTCCCTGCGGAAGGGAGACGCGCGCGTTGGTCGCGCGCCGGTCGTGCCAGAAGCCGCCGTCGACGGTGACGGCCGCCGGGCGCAGCGCGGTGCGGGCATCGGGGGTGGGGCGGACCGGACCGGCGGGGGAGGGCGGGGCGGAGTGGGTGCGGGGCATGGCTCTCCGGGGTGGGGAGGGGCGGGGTGCCGGGGCACAGTGGTTCGGGATGTCGAACGACGTTTGGAAGATCGAGCAAGGACCGGTGATGTGCGGCGGTGCGGAACCGGATTGCGCAATCGTTTTCCCGCCGAGAAGTACAGGGCAGCCCGAGGGGCGGGTCAAGACGCCCGGCGCAGCTTTTTCAAGTTGCCCGGGAGGGCTGGTACTTCGCATGGGCGGCTGCGACGATGTGGGGCGGCTCTGCCGTCGCGAGGCCGACGGTGGCGCCGAGTATCCGTCCAGGAAAAGGTTTGCCCGTGACCTCTGCTCCAAGCTCTCCGTCCGCCGGCCGGGCCAGGCTCGCCGATGTCGCCGCGCTCGCCGGCGTCAGCGTCGGTACCGCGTCCAAGGCGCTGAACGGCGCCGGCCGGATGCGCCCGGAGACCCGGCAACGGGTGCTGGACGCGGTGACGGCGCTCGGGTTCCGGCCCAACCAGCACGCCCAGAGCCTGCACAGCGGCCGAAGCTGGACGGTCGGCCTGATGACGACGGACGGCATCGGCCGCTTCAGCACCCCGGTGCTGCTCGGCGCCGAGGACGCACTGGGCGCCGGGAAGATCTCCGTCCTGCTCTGCGACACCCGCGGCGACGCCATCCGTGAGCAGCACCACCTGCGCGCCCTCACCGACCGCCGGGTCGACGGCATCATCGTCGCCGGCCGCCGCACCGACCCCCGCCCGCCCCTGACCGGCATCGACCCGGCGATCCCGGTGGTGTACGCCCTCTCCCCGTCGACCGACCCGGCCGACGCCTCCGTCGTCACCGACGACCGCGGCGGCGCCCGGCTCGCCGTGGAGCACCTGCTCGCCACCGGCCGTACCCGCATCGCCCATGTCACCGGGCCCGAGCATCACCAGGCCGCCCGCGACCGTGCCCGGCACGCCGTCGGGCACCTGGCCGAGGCGGGACTCGAACTCGCCGCGGGACGCGTGCACTTCGGGGAGTGGAGCGAGGCCTGGGGGCGGCGCGCCGCCGACGCGGTACTGCGGACGGCACCGGGCACGGACGCCGTGTTCTGCGGCAACGACCAGATCGCGCGAGGGGTCGCGGACGCCCTGCGGGAGCGGGGGAGGGACGTGCCGGCGGACATCGCCGTGGTCGGCTACGACAACTGGGACACCATGGCCCTCGCCTGCCGGCCGCCGCTCACCACCGTCGACATGAACCTGGCCGAGATCGGGCGGATCGCCGCACTCCGGCTGCTCCAGGCCATCGACGCCGAGCCGGAGCCGGGGGTGCGGACGGTGCCGTGCCGGCTGGTGGTGCGCGAGTCGAGCTGACGTCGCGTGAGTCGAGCCGGGGTCGCGTGAGTCGCGCCGACGGGGCGTGAGTCGAGCCGGGATTGCGTGAGTCGCGCCGACGGGGCGTGAGTCGAGCCGGGATTGCGTGAGTCGAGCCGGGGTTGCGTCGGGGGCACGGCGAATCTGGGAGATGCCAAGTGGGTCCCTGGAAGCATTCTGCGGTTCGGCAACGTCCGGAAGGGGCGCTGGGGGTCACCCGGCCGAAGGCCGGGGGAGGAACCGCGCGCCCGGCCAGGACGGGACGGCGCCGCGGTCGACCGAAGGCCTGCCTCGGCACTTCCGGCGGAGCGCTCAGCCGTGCTCGGGCTGCCGCGCAGCCCACAGGCCGCGGACATGGCCCAGGTGGCGGGTCATGACCTCGTGGACAGCCTGCTCGTCACGCGCCAGCAGGGCGTCGAGGAGCTCCACGTGCTCCTCGGCGGAGGCCTTCAGACGTCCCGCCGCCACCAGCGCCGTCAGCCCGTACAGCCGCGACCGGCGGCGCAGGTCCCGTACCACCGCGACGAGATGGTCGTTGCCCGCCAGCGCCAGCAGACCCAGATGGAAGGCCAGGTCGGCCTCGACGTAGCCGATCAGGTCGCCCTTCACGGCCGAGGTGACGATCTCCAGGGCGACCGGCCGCAGCGCCTTCAGGTCGTCGGGGTCGGCGGTGGCCGCGAGGGCGACCGTCGTCGGGATCTCGATCAGGGACCGGACTTGCGTGTACTCGTCGAGCTGCCGCTCGGAGACGGCCGTGACCCGGAACCCCTTGTTCGGGACGATCTCGACCATGCCCTCCTTCACCAGCTCCAGCATCGCCTCGCGCACCGGGGTGACGGAGACGCCCAGACGAGGAGCGAGCCCCGGCGCCGAGTACACCTCGCCGGGGCGCAGCTCACCGGCGATCAGTGCGGCCCGCAGGACGTCCACGACCCGCTCCCGGAAGTTCGGCTTCCGCCCGCCCAGCGAGGGAATGGCGGGCTTGGCGGCCGGTACGGCGGGCTTGGCTGCGGTGGGCGTGCTGCTGCTGGGCCGGTCGGCCATGGTGGAACTCCAGGAGGATCGTCGCCGCAGGGGCGTCGGAGGAAGTCGTCGGAGGAAGTCGCCGGAGGATTCAGAGTACGAAGCCCGCCGGGAACGGGTCGTCCGGGTCCAGCAGGTACTGGGCGGTGCCGGTGATCCAGGCCCGCCCGGTGAAACTGGGCAGGACGGCGGGGCGACCCGCGACGTCGGTGGTGCCGAGGAGCCGGCCGGTGAACCGGGTGCCGATGAACGACTCGTTCACGAACTCGGTGTCCAGCGGGAGTTCGCCGCGGGCGTGCAGCTGGGCCATCCGGGCACTGGTGCCGGTGCCGCAGGGGGAGCGGTCGAACCAGCCGGGATGGATGGCCATCGCGTGCCGGGAGTGGCGGGCCGTGGCGCCGGGGGCGACCAGGTGGACGTGGTGGCAGCCGCGGATGGACGGGTCCTCGGGGTGAACGGGCTCCGCCTCGGCGTTGATCGCCGCCATGAGGGACAGACCCGCCCGGAGGATGTCGTCCTTGCGGGTGCGGTCGAAGGGGAGGCCGAACTCGTCCAGGGGGAGGATGGCGTAGAAGTTGCCGCCGTACGCCATGTCATACGTCACTGACCGGCCGTCAGCGAGCACGATCCTTTGGTCCAGCGCGACCGGGAACGACGGCACGTTCCGCAGCGTGACGTTCCGCGCCGCGCCGTCCTCCACCGCCACCTCGGCGACGACCAGGCCGGCCGGGGTGTCCAGCCGGATGGTGGTGACCGGTTCCACGACCTCCACCATCCCGGTCTCCACGAGCACCGTCGCCACGCCGATCGTGCCGTGCCCGCACATCGGCAGATAGCCGGACACCTCGATGTAGACCACGCCCCAGTCGCAGTCGGGCCGCGTCGGCGGCTGCAGGATCGCCCCGCTCATCGCGGAGTGCCCGCGCGGTTCGTTCATCAGCAACTGCTTGATGCCGTCGCGGTGTTCACGGAAGTACAGCCGCCGCTCGTTCATGGTCGCGCCGGGGATGGTGCCGATCCCGCCGGTGATCACCCGGGTCGGCATGCCCTCGGTGTGCGAGTCGACGGCGTGCAGGACGAGTTTGCTGCGCATGACGCTCCTGGAGGGTGGGCGGGTTCCGTCACGCCAGTCCGGCCGCGACGGCCTTCTCGGTGGCCGCGCGGACCACGGCCTCCTGCTCGGGCAGCAGCGGCACGCGCGGCGGGCGGCAGGGACCGCCGTGCCGGCCGACGATGTCCATGGACAACTTGATGGCCTGCACGAACTCGACCCGGGAGTCCCAGCGCAGCAGCGGATGCAGCTGTGCGTACAGCCGCCCGGCGGTGTCCAGGTCCCCACGCACCGCCGCGCGGTACAGCTCGACCGACGCGGCCGGCAACGCGTTCGGGTAACCGGCCACCCAGCCCTTGGCACCCGCGATCGCCAGCTCCAGCAGGACGTCGTCGGCGCCGATCAACAGGTCCAGGTCCGGGGCGAGTTCGGCGAGCTGGTAGGCGCGCCGGACATCGCCCGAGAACTCCTTGACGGCGTGGACGTACCCCTCGCCGTGCAACCTGGCGAGGATCTCCGGGACCAGATCGACCTTGGTGTCGACGGGATTGTTGTACGCCACCACCGGCACCCCGGCCTTCGCGACCTCCGCGTAGTGCGCAAGGACCGAACGCTCGTCAGACCGATACGCGTTGGGCGGCAGCAGCATCACCGCCGCGCAGCCGGCGTCCCGGGCCTGCTCGGCCCAGCGGCGAGCCTCGGCCGAACCGTAGGCGGCGACCCCGGGCATGACCCGGGCGCCGCCGACCGCGGCCACGGCGGTCTCGACGACCTTGGCGCGCTCCTCGGGGGTGAGCACCTGGTACTCGCCGAGAGAGCCGTTCGGTACGACGCCGTCGCAGCCGTTCGCCACCAGCCAGGCGCAGTGCTCGGCGTACTTGTCGTGGTCGACGGAGAGGTCGTCGCGGAGCGGGAGGGCGGTGGCCACGAGGACGCCCCGCCAGGGGTGGGGGTGTGGGGTGGGCATCAGGGTTCCTCCGTAGGGGCCGGGTGGTCTTCGTCCGGGTGGTATGTGACATTGCACTGTTCGTCATCCGCGCCGCCGGCCCGCGCGAGCACCCCGAGCGGCACCGGCCGGGCGAACGGTCTGCGTGCCGCCGTCTCCGGGCAGCCGGCGAGCCCGGCGACCGCCGGCCCGCACATCCGCCCCTGGCACCAGCCCATCCCGGCCCGCGTGAGCAGTTTGACGGTCCGTACGTCTCCGGCGCCCAGCTCGGTCACGGCCCGCCGGACCGCCCCGCCGGTGACCTCCTCGCAACGGCAGACGACCGTGTCGTCCGTGACCTGCTCGGCCCAGTGCGCGGGCGGGGCGTAGGCGTCGTTCAGCGCCGCGGCGAACCGGCGCAGCGCGGTACGGGCCCGGGCGGCTCCCGCCCAGTCGCGCGGGTCCGGCTCCCGGCCCGACAGTCGCGCGGCCGCCGACCTGCCCGCGACGTGCCCTTCGGCGAGGGCGAGGACCGCGCCGCCGACGCCGGTGGCCTCGCCCGCCGCCCACACCCCGGGTACGTCGGTGCGCTGCTCGTCGTCCACGTGCACCGCGACCTCGTCGATCCGGCAGCCCAGGCCCTCGGCGAGGTCGGTGTGCGGGAGCATGCCGTGCCCGACGGCCAGGGTGTCGCAGTCGACGCGCCGCCGGGTGCCCGGCCGTACCCGGCCCGCGGCGTCCAGCGCGGCGACGGTGACGGCTTCGAGCCGCAGTCCGCGCCGGTCGCCGTGTGCCTCGACGACGGTGTGGTGGGCCAGGGTCCGCACACCGTGCCGCAGCAACCGGGTCGCGTAGTGGGCGCCTTCGGCGAGCTTGCCCGGGTGGGCGGCCAGTGCGGGGGAGCGCCGTACGAAGGCCCGCGGGTCGGCCGACTCGACCAGCGCCGCCACCCGGGCACCCGCAGCCGCGAGGCCGGTCGCGACCGGCAGCAGCAGCGGTCCGGTGCCTGCGACGACCGCCGTACGGCCCGGCAGCACCAGTCCGCCCTTCAGCATGGCCTGCGCCCCGCCCGCGGTGACCACACCGGGAAGCGTCCAGCCGGGGAAGGGCAGCACCTTCTCGTAACCCCCGGTGGCGAGCAGCACGGCGTCCGCGCGTACCTCGACGGCCCGTTCCTGCTCGGGGCCGAGCAGGGCGTGCACGGTGAAACCGGACCGCCGCCGCGTCACGCACCACACGTGATGGTCCGGCAGCTGCGTCACCAGTCCTGCCGCGACGAGCCTGTCGAGGCCGGCGCGCAGGCGTTCCCAGTCGCGCCACCGGTGGTGCAGTGCCTGCGGGCGGCGGGCGCCGAGCCCGGCGGCGGGCTGCCGGTAGAACTGGCCGCCCGCCTCGGGCGCCGCGTCGACCAGGGTGACCCGCAGACCGCCTCGGGCGGCTGCCAGGGTGGCGGCGAGACCGGCAGGGCCCGCGCCGATCACGGCGAGCCGGGGCGCCGGCTCCGGCCGAGGGGCGTCAGTCATCGTGCCCCGTGCCCCGCTGTGTACGGATCGCGTCGCCGGGGTGCACGGGCAGCACACAAGCCCGTTGGTTGCGACGGCCGTTGACGGTCACCAGGCAGTCGAAGCAGACGCCGATCCCGCAGAAGACGCCGCGTGGGCGGCCCTCGCCGCGGGTGGTCCGCCAGGACGTGACACCGGCCGCCCAGAGCGCGGCCGCGACCGTCTGGCCCGGCAGCGCCACGATCTCGCGCCCGTCGAAGGTGACGGTGAAGGCGGGCCCGGGGCGGGCCTGCACCAGCTCCAGGGGATTCACGCGCTCTCCTCGCCGAAACGCTCGGGACGGAACGGGCTCAGGTCCAGCTCGGGTGCCTCGCCGCTCAGCACCTGCGCGATCAACCGCCCGGTGCCGGTGGCCAGTCCGATGCCCGCGCCCTCGTGCCCGCAGGCGTGGAAGAGACCGGGCGCCCGCGGGTCGGGGCCGATGGCGGGGAGGTGGTCGGGCAGGTACGGGCGGAAACCCAGGTAGGTGCGCAGCGCCCGGACCGCGGACAGGAAGGGGAACAGCCGGACGGCACCCGCCGCCAGCGCCCGTACGGCCGGCAGCGAGAACGACCGGTCGAAGCCGACGCGTTCCCGGCTCGCGCCGATCAGGACCGGCCCGGACGCCGTGCCCTCGACGACCGGCGAGGTCTGCAGCGCGGCCGAGTCGCTGGCCACGTCGGCCACGTAGTCGGCGGCGTACACCTTGTGCCGTACCCGGCGCGGCAGCGGCTCGGTGACCAGGACGAAGCCGCGCCGGGGGAGGACGGGCAGGTGCACACCCGCGAGCGCGGCGACCTCGCCGCCCCAGGTCCCGGCCGCGTTGACCACGGCCGGGGCGTGGATGTCGCCGCGGCCGGTACGGACCCCGCGTACGGCACCGCCGGCATCGCGCAGCACCTCCGTCACCGTGCGGCCGGTCGCCAGCCGGGCTCCCGAGGCCCGCAGGAGATGTGCGGCGGCCAGGGTCGGCATGACCTGGGCGTCCTGGGGGTAGAGCACCGCGCCCGCCAGGCCGGGCGCCAAGTACGGCTCAAGGTCGCGGAGTTGGTCCGCACCGACGTTCTCGGCCGCCACCCCGCGGGCCCGTTGCCCGGCGGCGAACCTCTCCAGGGCCGCCAGTCCCTCGGGTTCGGCGGCGACGACCACCCCGCCCTTGGGCTCGTACTCGATCCGGTCACCGAACTCCCCGGCCAGGTCGGCCCACAACCGGCCCGAGAGCAGGGCGAGTTCGAGCTCGGGCCCGGGCTCCTTGTCGGAGACGAGCAGATTCCCCTCACCCGCCCCGGTCGTGCCGCCGGCCACCGGACCACGGTCCACCACGATGACGTCCAGACCCGCCCGGGACGCGTACAGGGCACAGGCGGCGCCTGCCATGCCCGCCCCGATCACCACGACGTCGCAGGTCAGTCGCATGCTCACGCCAGTAATATGTCACATAGCACACACCCTCGGAAGACCCCCAGCACCGAGTGGCGCTCCCGATGTGACAGGCAGACGTGGAGTGGTGGACGGGAGTTCGACGGGAGGACACCGTCATGCCGGAGATCAAGCCGGTCGACAATCCGGACGAGCGGCGGGTCTTCCCCCACGGCCACCTGGAGGCCGTGCGCCTGACCGGCCTCGGCTTCGCCATCGGCACCTTCGAGCCGGGCGGGCGCCGGTAAGAGTCGGTGGCGCCGGTCGCGGGCACCGGGAGTTGCATGGTCCACCACAACGGCTGTGTGGTGCAGCGCGGGATGCACCTCGTCGTGGACGACGGCGGCGAGGGCGAGATCGGCCCGGGTGACGTCTTCGTCCTTCCGCCGGGACACGCCGCCTGGGTCGTGGGGGACGAGCAGTGCATCGTGCACGACATCGCCGGCGGCATGGCGACGGACTACGCGAAGGCCGGGGAGAGCCGGGAGCGGCCGACGGGTGCCGTCACCTTCCGTGGGTGACGGCATCCGGTGTGTCACACCGGCAGCAGCCTGGCGATCAGCCCGCCGAGCTGGCGGGCGGTGCGGCACTCGTGCATCTCCACCAGTTCCGCGTAGTCGGGCGCCGCCGAGTCGCCGGTGCCCCACAGGGAGAGCGGTTCGGGGTTCAGCCAGTAGACGCGCCGGGCCTGTCCGGCGATCCGGCGGACGGCGGCGAGGTTCGGGTCGAGGTTGTTGGTGCGGGCGTCGCCGAGCACGAACACCGTGGTGCGCGGGCCCACCGCGGCGCCGTACCGCTCCGCGAACTCGCCCAGCGCGACGCCGTAGTCGCTGCTGCCGTGCCAGCCGGTGAGGGTCGCCTCGGCGCGGATCCGGGCGCCCAGCCCCTCCGGATCGGCCCGGCCGTGTTCCAGGAGACCGGTCACCTCGTCGATCCGGTTGACGAACGCGAACACCCGCACCTTGCTGAACTGGTCGTGCAGCGCCTGCACCAGCAGCATCGTGAAGTCGGAGAACCCCGACACCGAACCCGAGACGTCGCACAGCAGCACCAGCTCGGGGCGGACCGGCCGGCGCCGGCGCAGCACCGGCCGCATCGGCACCCCGCCTGTCGACAGCGAACCGCGCAGGGTGCGCCGCAGGTCGATGGTGCCGCGCGCGGCCCGGCGGCGGCGTGCGGCCAGCCGGGTGGCCAGCTTCCGCGCCAGCGGCCGCACGGTCCTGCGCAGCTCGGTGAGTTGCTCCCGCCCGGCGGAGAGGAAGTCCACCCGGTCGGCGCTCGGCGCCACCGCCCGCCGGGCGATCCGGTCCCGCCCGCGCCGCTCGGCCACCCGGCGCCGGGCCTCCGCCGCGACCATGCCCCGGAAGGCCTCGATCCGCCGCCGGATCTCGTCGTCGAGCAGCCGGTCCGCGAACCCCTCGCCGCCGCCCTGCCCGCGGACGTCCGCCCGCACCCGGGCGAGCAGCGTCTGCGGCCGCAGCCGGTCCAGGGTCTGGTACGACGACCAGCCGTCCGAACCCGGCGAACTCCCGTATCCGCCCAGGCCGTCCACCGCCTCGGCGGCCAACTGCCGCAGCAGCGCGGTGTCGTCGTCGGCCAAGGCGGCGGCGAGCCGCTCCCTGAGCTCGTCCCGGTCGCCGGACGGGTCACCGGAGCCGCCGCCGGGCGCGCCCACCGACCGCGGGAAGTAGAGGTCGAAGACCTGGTCGAACACGGCCCGTTGGCCAGTGCCGTGCAGCAGGGTCGCGGCCAGTCCCTCGCGCAGCAGCTCCCGGTCCGCCAGCCCCAGCGCCGTCACCGCCCGTCCCGCGTCCACGGTCTCCCCGGTGCCGACTCGCACTCCGTGCGCCCGCAGCGCGCCGACCAGCCCCGTCAGCCGCTCGGCGAGGTCGGCCGGAGCGTCGGTCGGGGAGTCGGTCGGGGAGTCGGTCGGGGAGTCGGTCGATGCGCCGGCCGGGCTCACAGCGCGTCCAGGTCCAGCTTGGCGGCCGCCTTCTGGATGTCGTCCTGGTGCTTGAGGATCACGCCCAGGGAGTCCCGTACGACCTGCTCGTCCAGCGTGTCGGCGCCCAGGGCCAGCAGGGTGCGCGCCCAGTCGATGGTCTCGGCCACCGAGGGGACCTTGCGCAGGTCCATCGCCCGCAGCGCCCCGACCACCCGGACCACGGACTCGGTCAGCGCCTCGGTGAGCCCCGGCACCTTCAGCCGTACGATCCGGCGCTCCAGCTCCTCGTCCGGGAAGCCGATGTGCAGGAACAGGCAGCGGCGGCGCAGCGCCTCGGACAGCTCGCGGCTGGCGTTGGAGGTGAGGACGACGAAGGGGCGGCGGGTCGCGGTGACCGTGCCCAGCTCGGGGACGGTCACCTGGAAGTCGCTGAGCACCTCCAGGAGCAGGCCCTCCACCTCGACGTCGGCCTTGTCGGTCTCGTCGATCAGCAGCACCTTGGGGTCGTCGCCCCGGATCGCGGTGAGCAGTGGGCGGGGGAGCAGGAACTCCTCGCTGAAGATGTCGGTGCGGGCCTCGTCCCAGGTCTCGTCCCGGCCGGCGCTGATCCGCAGCAGCTGCTTGGCGTGGTTCCACTCGTACAGTGCCCGGGACTCGTCCACGCCCTCGTAGCACTGCAGCCGCACCAGCCGGGCCCCGGCGACCTGGGCCACGGCCTTCGCCAGCTCGGTCTTGCCGACCCCGGCGGGGCCCTCGACGAGGAGCGGTTTGCCGAGCCGGTCGGCCAGGAAGACGGTGGTGGCGACGGCGGGGGAGGCGAGGTAGCCGGTCTCCGCGAGGCGGGCGGAGACGTCGTCGACGGAAGTGAACAACGGGGCCTCCGGCTGATCGGGGTCGGGGAACGCACGCAGGTGGGACGCGCGTGGGGAACAGGTCCGGGTCCTATCTAAGCGCTTGTTCACCCTCCCCTGCCACCCTGTATACCGATCGGTTTCCTCACAGTGCCCCGCGCGGTAACCTCGGCGTATGGCCACCACAGACAAGGCGTCCCCCCGCGACCGTCTGCTCGACGCCGCCGGCGAGCTCTTCTACCGCGACGGCGTCTCCATCGGCGTCGAGGCGCTGTGCAAGTCCGCGGGGGTCTCGAAGCGCTCGATGTACCAGCTCTTCGGCAGCAAGGACGAGGTGCTGGCCGCCAGCCTGGAGCGGCGCAGGCCCTGGTACGAGACCCAGCTCAGGGCCCCGGACGCCGAGACGGCCACCCCTCGCGAACGGATCGGGTACGTGTTCCGCCGGGTGGAGGAGAACGCGGCGGCCCCCGGCTACTGCGGCTGCCCCTACCTCGCCGTCCTCGTCGAGCTCAAGGACGGCGAGCATCCCGCGAGCGTGGTGGCCCGGGCCGCCAAGGAACTGCTGCAGCGCTACTTCGAGGAGCAGGCCGAACAGGGCGGTGCGGCGGATCCGGCCCTGCTCGCCCGCCAGCTCATGCTGGTCTTCGACGGGGCCAGCGCCCGGGCCGGCGCCCACATCGAGCACCTCGACGACGGGCTGGTCACCCGCACGGTGACCACACTCCTGGACGCGGCCGGGCTGAAGTAGCCGCCCGGACGGATCACCACAACGCGCCGGGCCGGTCGCCCGCCCGGTGCAATGGAGGCGTGACCGCGCCCCCGAACGACTGCCTCGCGCGCAACGAGTGGATCTGCGGCGCCTATCTGACCAGCCGCCGCCAGATCCTCCTCGACGCGGTCGGCCAGCATCTGCGGCTCACCGTGGTCTCGGTGCTCGTCGGGCTCGTCATCGCCGTCCCGCTGGCCGTACTCGCCCGCCGCTGGCGCTGGTCGGCCGGGCCCGTCCTGGGCGTCACCACCATCCTCTACACCATCCCGTCCCTGGCGATGTTCTCCCTGCTCCTGCCGCTGTACGGGCTCTCGGCCACCCTCGTCGTCGCCGGACTGGTGCTCTACTCGCTCACTCTGCTCGTCCGCAACATCCTCGCGGGCCTGCGCGCCGTCCCCGAGGAGACCCGGCAGGCCGCCCGAGGCCTGGGCTACGGCCCGATCCGCCTCCTGCTCACCGTCGAACTGCCCCTCGCGCTGCCCGCCGCGATGGCCGGCCTGCGCATCGCCACGGTCTCCGCGGTCTCCCTGGTCACCGTCGGCGCGATCGTCGGGTTCGGCGGGCTCGGCAACCTGATCTACGCCGGCATGAACACCTACTTCAAGGCCCAGGTCCTCACCGCCTCTGTACTGTGCGTGCTGATCGCGGTCGCCGCCGACCTGCTGCTGCTCGGGGTGCAGCGCCTGCTCACCCCGTGGACGCGGGCGGCCCGCACGTGAAGACGCTCACCGAGGCCTGGGCCTGGCTCACCGACTCCGCGCACTGGTCCGGTGCCGACGGCATCGGGCACCGGCTGCTCCAGCACCTCGCCCTCACCGTCGTCTGCCTGGTCGTCAGCTGCCTGATCGCGCTCCCGGTCGCGCTGCTCCTCGGCCACCTCGGCAGGGGTGGCGCACTCGCCGTGAACATCTCCAACGTCGGCCGGGCCGTCCCCACCTTCGCCGTCCTGGTGCTGCTCCTGCTCACCCCGATCGGCGGATGGGGCGAGGGCCCCACCGTGGTCGCCCTGGTGCTGTTCGCCGTACCGCCCCTGCTCACCAACGCCTACGTCGGCATGCGCGAGGTCGACCGGAACATCGTGCAGGCGGCCCGGGGGATGGGGATGACCGGGCGACAAGTGTTGTTTCACGTGGAACTGCCCCTTTCGCTCCCCATGGTCCTCAACGGGGTGCGGATCGCCGCCGTCCAGCTCGTCGCCACGGCCACCATCGCCGCACTCGCCGGCGGCGGCGGACTCGGCCGGATCATCACCGCCGGATTCAATCTGGCCAGCACCCCCATGGTCGTCGCCGGGGCGATCCTGGTCGCCGTCTTCGCCCTGATCGTCGAGGGGGTCTTCGAACTCGCCGAGCGCCTCGCCCCGGTCTGGCTGCGGGGCTCGCGATGAGACTCCGTACGGCGGCCGCCGGCCTGCTCCTCGCCCTCACCGCCTGTACCACCGGACCCTCCCTGGAGAACCGCGGCGAGGTCACCGCGCCCCCGGGCGACAGCAAGCACCTGACCATCGGCTCCGCCGGATTCACCGAGAGCGACCTGCTCGCCCAGATGTACGCCCAGCTCCTGAACCAGGCCGGGTACCGGACCTCCCTCATCACCGTCGCCAACCGCGAACTCTACGAACCCGCCCTGGAGTCCGGGCAGATCGACGTGGTCCCCGAATACGCGGCCACCTTCGCCGACTGGCTCAACGCCAGGACCAACGGCCCCGACGCGGCCCCCGTGGGCTCCCCGGACCTCACCACCACGATGCGGGCACTGCGCCGCCTCGCCACCCCTCGCGGCCTCACCGTCCTCGACCCGGGGCGGGCGGTGGACCAGAACGCCTTCGCGGTCACCGCCGCCTACGCCCGCCGGCACCACCTCAGGACGCTCAGCGACCTCGGCGCCTCGGGTCTGAAGGTACGGCTCGCCGCGGGCGACGAATGCGTGCAACGGCCGTACTGCGAGCCCGGGCTGAAGAAGGTCTACGGCATCGACATCACCGGCATCGACCCCAAGGGCGTCGGCACCACCCAGGCCAAGCGGGCCGTGCAGAGCGGGCAGGACCAGATGGTGCTGACCACGACCACCGACGCGACGCTCGACCAGTTCGGGCTGGTCCTCCTCGCCGACGACAGGCATCTGCAGAACGCCGACTACGTCGTCCCGGTCGTCAACCGCGCGCGGGCCGGCAGCGAGCGCGTCACCAAGGCGCTCGGCAAGCTCAACGACGTCCTGACGACGGCCGACCTGGCCTCGATGAACCGGCAGGTCGACAGCTGGCGACGGCTGGCCCAGGACGTGGCCCGGACCTATCTGCGGGACAAGGGCCTGCTGAAGTGACGGCCGGCGCCGTGATGCCCGGCAGCGCGACGCCCCGGCCCGTTGTCAGTGGCGGGCGGTACGTTCGCGGCATGGGGATCTATCTGGTGAGTGTCGGCGCGCAGGAATGGCTCGACGGCGGCGAGGACGACGAGGACGAGGGCGGGAGGGGCGCCCTCGCCTCGGCCCTCGACGACGAGTTGCGACGGCGCGGGCTGGCACCCTACGAGTCGGTGCCCGAGACGGCCGCCTTCGTGCGCGGCTCGGGGCTGTCGTTCGAGGAGAAGCTGGCGCCGGCCATGGACGGGTTCGGCGCACTGTGCCGAGAGCACCTGTCACCGGAGGAGGGGGAACTGCTGCTGGGCTGGACGGTGCTGGTGCCCTTCTCAATCGACGAGGAGATCCGGCTGCCCGTCGCGTCCCCCTACACCGACGAGACGGTGGTCGCCGGCGCGCCCGAGGTGCTCGCCCTCGCGCAGCGGCTGGCGGCGGTGATCGGACTTCCCGTCGAGGCGATACCGGAGGCCTGCGACAACCTCGATCTGACCTTCTGGTTCCTGGAGGGGCAGGCGAAGGAGACGGCCGAGTCCCGTCCCGGCCCGTGGGGTGAGGACCTGGACACCGCCTTCTACGTCGCGCTGTACCTGCGGGCCGCCGAGCACTCGTTGCGGCGTGGCTGCCCGATGACGTACTGCTGACTAGGGCTTCTGTCGTCAGGCATCGGAAACCGAGTCGAACGGCACCTGGCCGCGCGGGACGCCGCGCGCGTCGGCGTCCACCGAGCGGCGCAGCGCCTCGTGCAGCTTGGCCGGGGTGAGGACACCGAGGAAGCGCGAACCGTCGAGCACCGCGACCCATCCGGCGTCGTACTGGAGCATCACACCGAACGCCTGCTTCAGCGGGGCCCCCACCGGCACCCACGCCGTCATCCGGTGGGCGAGCCCGTCGATCGTGCCGCCCGCCGCCAGCTCGTCGCGGCCGACCCAGCCGTGCAGGTCGCCGTCCGGGTCCAGGACCACCGCCCACCGGGCACCCCCGGCCCGCAGCCGTGCCGCGGCGCGCTCGGCGGACTCGCCCAGGCGGACGACCGGCGGCTGCTCCAGGTCGTCCGGCTCGACGTCGGTCACCGAGAGCCGCTTCAGCCCGCGGTCCGCGCCCACGAACCCGGCCACGTACGGCGTGGCAGGCCTGCCCAGCACGGCGCCCGGAGTGTCGAACTGCTCGATCCGGCCCTGCCCGTACACCGCGATCCGGTCGCCGAGCCGCACCGCCTCCTCGATGTCGTGCGTGACCAGCAGCACCGTCTTGCGGACCGCGGCCTGCATCCGGAGGAACTCGTCCTGCAACTGCTCCCGCACCACCGGGTCGACCGCGCCGAACGGCTCGTCCATGAGCAGCACCGGCGGATCGGCGGCGAGCGCCCGGGCCACGCCGACGCGCTGCCGCTGGCCGCCGGAGAGCTGGTCCGGGTAGCGCGGCCCGTACGTCTTCGGGTCCAGGCCGACGAGGTCGAGCAGTTCGGCGGCGCGGGCCCGGGCCCGGTCCCGTCGCCAGCCGAGCAGGGCCGGGACGGTCGCGGTGTTGTCGAGGATGGTGCGGTGCGGGAACAGGCCCACCTGCTGGATGACATAGCCGATCCGGCGCCGCAGCCGCACCGGGTCGACGCCCGCGACGTCCTCGCCGTCGACGAGGATCCGTCCCGACGTCGGTTCGATGAGCCGGTTGACCATCATCATCGTCGTGGTCTTGCCGCAGCCGGAGGGGCCGACGAGCGTGACGAGTTCACCCGCGGCCACCTCGAAGGAAAGCCCGTCGACCGCGGTCGTCCCGTCCGCGTACCGCTTGGTGACCTGCTCGAACCGGATCATTCCCTCACGGTAGCCGCGACCGTCACGATCCGCCCGTACCGGCCTCGGCGCCCTGCGAGCCGCCGCCGACGAGCACCACCTCCAGGGTGCGCGGACCGTGCACCCCCTCGACCCGGTCCAGCTCGATGTCACTGGTCGCGGAGGGGCCGGAGATCCAGGTCAACGGGCGGGCCGGGTCGAGCCGTTCGAGGGCCTGCGGCACGGACGACACCACCTGGTCCGGGACCCGCACGACGCAGATGTGGTGGTCGGGCACAAGGGTGAGCCGGCGGCGGCCCTGGTCCGGGCCGCCGTCCAGCACGACCGTCCCGGTCTCGGCGATCGCCACCGCGCAGCCGGTGACCACGCTGCCGACCCGGTCGAGTTCGTGGGAGGTGCTCCCGGCCCGGTCCGGGACCCGCTCGGCCTCGGTCGACGCGAGCCACTCCGGAGGGAGCCCGGTGGGCACGGCCACCGACCTCGAACCGCGCTCCGCGACCAACCGCCCGATCAGTGCCGCTAGTTCGTCCGCCGTGCACCGGTGCACGAGCGCCCGGTAGTCCGCCAGGTTCTCGGCGAGCAGGTCCACCGTCTCCGGGACGCTCCGCTCCCCGTGCTCCCGCAGATACGCCCGCTCGACCGGCGTGTCCTCGTCCCGCACCTCGGCCAGCGCCCGCCGCACCCGGCCCAGGATCCGCTCCCTGCTGCTCACTTCGCCCCGCCCTTTCCGCCGCCGGTCCGCTGCCACCAGTCCCGGAACGGCTCCGCCGGTACGGCAGGCAGGTCCCGGGTCCCGGTCCACGCCCGGCCGGGACCCGGCAGGGTACGGGGATGCAGCCGGCGGCTGCGGGAGACGAGCCGCTGGCCGGTGCGCAGGGCGGCCGGGTGGGAGAACGCCCAGCGCGCCGCCCGCATCGCCGCCCGCTCGGCCGCGTGCCCCTTGGCCGGCTTGAGCAGCACCCTGTTGCCGCCCCGGACCGCCTCACCGCCCTCGACGACCCGCTCGCGCAGGTGCACAAGGACCTCGGGGATGTCGATGGCGACCGGGCAGACCTCGTAGCAGGCCCCGCACAGCGACGAGGCGTACGGCAGCGAGGCGTCGATCTCGCTCGCGGTGCCCCGCAGCTGGGGGCTGAGGATGGCGCCGATCGGGCCCGGGTAGACCGAGCCGTAGGCGTGGCCGCCCGCCCGCTCGTAGACCGGGCAGACGTTCAGGCAGGCCGAGCAGCGGATGCAGCGCAGGGCCTGCCGGCCCACCTCGTCGGCGAGGGTGTCGGTGCGGCCGTTGTCCAGGAGGACGAGGTGGAAGGTCCGCGGTCCGTCGCCGTCGGTGGTGCCGGTCCACGTCGAGGTGTACGGGTTCATCCGCTCGGCGGTGGAGGAGCGGGGGAGGGTCTGCAGGAAGACCTCCAGGTCCTGCCAGGTCGGCACGATCTTCTCGATGCCGACGACCGAGATCAGCGTCTCCGGGAGGGTGAGGCACATCCGCCCGTTGCCCTCGGACTCGACGACGACCAGGGTGCCGGTCTCGGCGACCATGAAGTTGGCGCCGGAGACGCCGACCTTCGCGCGCAGGAACTTCTCGCGCAGATGGAGCCGGGCCGCCTCGGCGAGTTCGGCCGGGGCGTCGGTGAGACCCTCGGGCGCGGGGCGCCCCCACTCGCCCATCTCCCTGCGGAAGATGTCCCTGATCTCGCCCCGGTTGCGGTGGATGGCGGGGACCAGGATGTGCGAGGGCCGGTCGTGGCCCAACTGCACGATCAGCTCGGCGAGATCGGTCTCGTAGGCCCGGATGCCCTCGGCCTCCAGCGCCTCGTTCAGCCCGATCTCCTGGGTGGCCATCGACTTGACCTTCACGACCTCCGACTCGCCGGTCTCCCGGACCAGGTCCGCGACGATCCGGTTCGCCTCGTCGGCGTCGGCGGCCCAGTGGACCGTGCCGCCCGCCGCCGTCACCCTCTCCTCCAACTGGACCAGGTACCGGTCGAGGTGACGGAGCGTGTGGTCCTTGATCTGCTTGCCCGCCTCGCGCAGCGCGGCCCAGTCGGACACCTCGGCGACCGCCTTGGCCCGCTTGGCGCGGATGGTGTGCGTGGCATGGCGCAGGTTCTCGCGCAGGACGGGGTTGTTGACGGCCTCGTGCGCGGCCTTCGGGAAGGCCGGTTGGGTGGACGGGGGAAACTCAGGCATCCCTACGAACGTCCCGCTCATGCGGCCGTGTCCTCCTCGGTGCTCGCCAGGATCTCCGCGATGTGCACCGGCCGCAGCCCGCTGCCGAGCCGGGTCATGGTGCCGCCGATGTGCATCAGGCAGGAGTTGTCGGCCGCGCACAGCACCTCCGCGCCGGTCGACTCGGCGTTGCGCACCTTGTCCGTGCCCATCGCCGCCGAGACGTCGGCGTTCTTCACCGCGAACGTGCCGCCGAACCCGCAGCACTCCTCGGCGCCCGGCAACTCCACCAGCTCCAGGCCCTTGACGGCCTGGAGGAGACGTCGGGGACGGTCGCCGAGCCCCAGACTCCGCAACCCGTGGCAGGTCGGGTGGTAGGTGACATGGTGCGGATAATATGCCCCGACGTCCGTCACCCCCAGGACGTCCACCAGAAACTCCGTCAGCTCGTAGGTCTTCGGCACCACGGGCGCCAGCGCCGCCGCCAGCCCGCCCCCGCGCCCCTCCGCCCGGGCCCGTTCGCCCATCCGCGGATACAGCTCCCGCACCATCGCCCCGCAGGACCCGGACGGGGTCACGATCGCCTCGTACTCGCCGAAGACATCGGAGAAATGCCGGGCCAGCGGCTCCGCCTCATGTCGGTATCCGGTGTTGTAGTGGGCCTGCCCGCAGCAGGTCTGGGCCATCGGGAAATCGACCTCGACGCCCAGTCTGGTCAGGAGTTTCACCACTGCGCGGCCGGTTTCCGGATAGAGCGTGTCGTTGACGCAGGTCAGGAAGAGGGCGACACGCATCGCGGCTCCTAGAGGTCGGTCATCGGATGAGTGCAGCCTAATGGGCCGATTCGATCAGCGGGAGACCCGGTGACGGTGCGGCGGGTCGGAAGCCGCCGCCGGACATCCTGGCGGCGGCCCGTCACCCGGTGGCCAGCCGTGCCTCGGCCGCCGCCCAGCGGACGGTGCCGCCGCGCGGCACGTACCGGGTCAGCGGCTGGGTGCGGGTGAGCAGCCGCCGCATGTCGGCCAGGTCACCGACGACTCCGTGCGCGCGAGCCTGGACCAGCACGTTCCCGAGCGCCGCCGCCTCCGCCGGCCCCGCCACCACCGGCAGTCCGCAGGCGTCGGCGGTGAGCTGGCAGAGCAGCGCGTTGCGGGTGCCGCCCCCCACCACGTACACGGTGTCCACCGGATGTCCGGCGAGCCGCTGCGCATCCGCGACCGCCCGCCGGTGGGCCAGCGCCAGCGAGTCGAGGATGCACCGGGTGGTCTCGCCGGGCGTCCGCGGCACCGGCTGCCCGGAGGCCCGGCACGCCTCGGCGATCCGCTCCGGCATCCGCCCGGGTGCCAGGAACCCGGCATCCCCCGCGTCCACCACCGACCGCAGCGCCGGCGCCCCGGCCGCCGCCCGCAGCAACCCGCCCAGCTCCGGATCGCCCCAGGCCCGTACGCACTCCTGGAGCAGCCACAGCCCCATGATGTTGCGCAGATAGCGGACCGTGCCGTCGAGCCCGAGCTCGTTGGTGAAGTTGGCGGCCCGGCTCTCCTCGGTCAGCACGGGTGCCGTCAGCTCCAGTCCGGCCAGCGACCAGGTGCCGGTGCAGATGTAGGCGAACCGTTCGCCGACCGCCGGTACGGCGGCCACCGCCGACGCGGTGTCGTGCGAGCCGACGGCGGTCACCGGCACCGGCCCGGTCAGCCCCGTCTCCTCAAGGACCGCGGGCCGCAGCACCCCGGCGGGATCCCCCGGCCGCCGCAGCGGCGCGAACAGCCCGAGGTCGATCCCCAGCCGGTCCGCGACCTCGTACGACCAGTCACGCGTCCGGGGGTCGACCAGCTGGGTGGTGGAGGCGTTGGTCAGCTCGGTGCCCTGCTCGCCGGTCAGCCAGTACGACACCAGGTCCGGGACGAGCAACAGCCGTTCGGCGTGCGCGAACTGGGCGCTCGGCCGCGCCGCCACCAGCTGGTAGAGGGTGTTGAAGGGCGCGTACTGGAGCCCGGTGCGGGCGTACAGTTCCGCCGCCGGGATCCGCGCCCACACCTGCTCGGCGACACCCTCGGTCCGTGCGTCCCGGTAGTGCACCGGGTTGCCGAGCAGGGCTCCGTCGGCGTCCAGCAGACCGTAGTCCACGGCCCAGCTGTCGATGCCGACGGAATCCACCCGCCCGGCGGCCCGCAGGCCGTCCAACACCCCGGCGTACAGGCCGAGTACGTCCCAGCGCAGCCCCTCCGGCACCCGCACCGGCCGGTTCGCGAACCGGTGTGCCTCGGCCAGCTCCAGCGAGTCCGGGCCCACCCGCCCGACCATGACCCGCCCGCTGGACGCGCCCAGGTCGACCGCGGCGTACGCCCTCGGCGAGCTCATCGCAGGAACGCGGCCGCCACACCCGCGTCGACGGGCACGTGCAGCCCGGTGGTGTGGGTGAGTTCGCCACCCGTCAGCGCGAACACCGCGTTCGCCACGTGCTCGGGCAGCACCTCACGCTTGAGGATGGTCCGCTGCGCGTAGAACTCGCCCAGCTTCGACTCCTCCACCCCGTACACGGCGGCCCGCTGGGCCCCCCACCCTCCGGCGAAGATCCCCGACCCGCGCACCACACCGTCGGGGTTGACCCCGTTCACCCGGATCCCGTGCTCACCCAACTCCGCGGCCAGCAACCGCACCTGGTGCGCCTGGTCCGCCTTCGCCGCCGAGTAGGCGATGTTGTCAGGCCCGGCGAACACGGCGTTCTTCGACGCGATGTAGACGATGTCACCGCCGATCCCCTGCGCGGTCATCACCCGCGCCGCCTCCCGCGACACCAGGAAGGAACCGCGGGCCATGATGTCGTGCTGGAGGTCCCAGTCCCTCGCCGAAGTCTCCAGCAGCGGCTTGGAGATGGAGATCCCGGCGTTGTTGACGACGAGGTCGACCCCGCCGAAGGCCAGCACGGCGGCCCGGAAGGCGGCGACGACCTGCTCCTCGTCCGTCACGTCGACGGTGACCGCGACGGCCCTGTCGGCCCCGCCGAGTTCCTCCGCCACCGCGGCCGCGCCCTCGGCGTTGAGGTCGGCGACGACGACACAGGCCCCCTCTTCCGCGAGCCGGTGCGCGATCGCCCTCCCGATCCCGCTCCCGGCCCCCGTCACCAGTGCCACCCGGGTCGCCAGCGCCTTCGGCCTCGGCATTCGCCGGAGCTTGGCCTCCTCCAGCGCCCAGTACTCGATCCGGAACTTCTCCGACTCCTCGATCGGCGCGTACGCCGACACGGCCTCGGCGCCGCGCATCACGTTGACGGCGTTGACGTAGAACTCACCCGCGACCCGGGCGGTCTGCTTGTCCTTGCCGAAGCTGAACATGCCGACGCCGGGCACGAGCACGATCGCGGGGTCGGCGCCGCGCATGGCGGGGGAGTCGGGCAGGGCGTGCCGCCGGTAGTAGCCGGCGTACTCCTCGCGGTACTCGGCGTGCAGCTCGCGCAGCCGTGCCACGGCTTCCGGCACCGGTGCGGTCGGCGGAAGGTCGAGCACGAGGGGCCGTACCTTCGTCCGCAGGAAGTGATCCGGACACGAGGTCCCGAGTGCCGCGAGCCGCGGATGCCCGGCCCGGGCGAGGAAGTCGAGGACGACCTCGGAGTCGGTGAAGTGCCCGACCTGCGCCCGGTCCTGGGAGGCGAGCGCCCTGATGTACGGGGCGAGGGCCGCGGCCCGCTCCCGCCGCTCGGCCTCGGGCAGCGCGCCGTACCCCTCGACGACGGGCCCGAAGGGTTCCGCCCTCCCGCGCTCCGCCAGGAACTTCTCGGCGGTGCGGATGATGTGCAGCGAGTTCCGCTCGCACTCCTCGGAGCTGTCGCCCCAGGCGGTGATCCCGTGCCCGCCGAGGACGCACCCGATCGCCCGCGGGTTGGCGGCCTTGATCGCTGCGACGTCCAGCCCCAGCTGGAACCCCGGCCGCCGCCACGGCACCCACACCACGCTGTCCCCGAAACACTCGGCGGTCAGCTTCTCACCGTCCGCGGCACAGGCGAGCGCGATCCCGGAGTCCGGGTGCAGATGATCCACGTGCGGGGCGTCGACGAGCCCGTGCATGGCGGTGTCGATGGAGGGCGCGGCCCCGCCCCTGCCGTGCAGGCAGTAGTCGAAGGCGGCGACCATCTCGTCCTCGCGGTCGACCCCCGGATACACGCCGGCGAGCGCCCGCAACCGGTCCAGCCGCAACACGGCGAGCCCGCCCTCGCCGAGCGTCCCGAGATCCCCACCGGACCCCTTCACCCACATCAGCTCGACATCACCTCCGGTGACGGGGTCGACGGCGGTGCCCTTGGCGGACGTGTTGCCGCCGGCGTAGTTCGTGTTGCGCGGATCGGCACCGAGCCGATGGGAACGGGACAGGAGGGCGGCTGCCTGGGGATGGGTGGGCATGAGGTTCCTTACTTGTCGAAAGGGCGTCAGTGCATTCCGCGGGGGCGCCGGGGGCCGGGGGAGGAACGGCGCGACCGGCCACACCCGGCCCGCACGCCGCGACGAAACAGATCAGGGCAGACGCTTACGCACCCCAGCCGGCCTGCTGTCCGCCGACCCGCTCGGCGACAATCCTCTCGGCCCACCCGGACCGCCGGTAGGCCGCAAGCGGGTCGGCGTCCAGCCCCATCTCCTCCCGCACCTCCCGCAACAGCGGCCGCACATCCGTGTCGTACGCGTCCATCAGCACGGCGTTCGCGGCCAGCACATCCCCCGCGGCCTGCGCGTCCGCCAGCGCCCCCCGGTCCACCAGCAACGCCTTCGCCGTCGCCTCCTGGACGTTCATCACCGACCGGATGATCGCCGGGATCTTCGCCTCGATGTTGTGGCACTGGTCGAGCATGAAGGCGACCTCGGCGGTGAACCCGCCGCCCCGCACCACCTCGTACATGATCCGGAAGAGCTGGAACGGATCCGCGGCCCCCACCATGAGGTCGTCGTCCGCGTAGAACCGCGAGTTGAAGTCGAACCCGCCGAGCTTCCCCTCCCGCAGCAGCGTGGCGACGATGAACTCGATGTTGGTGCCCGGTGCGTGGTGGCCGGTGTCGACCACGACCTGCGCCTTCGGTCCCAGCTTGAGGCAGTGGGCGTAGGCAGTCCCCCAGTCGGGCACGTCGGTCGTGTAGAAGGACGGCTCGAAGAGCTTGTACTCCAGCAGCATCCGCTGCCCCTCGCCCAGCCGCGCGTACACCTCGGCCAGCCCTTCGGCCAGCCGGTCCTGCCGGGCCCGGATGTCGTCCTGACCGGGGTAGTTGGTGCCGTCGGCGAACCACAGCTTGAGGTCCTTCGACCCCGTCGCGTCCATGATGTCGACGCACTCGAGCAGATGACCGACGGCCTTGTGGCGCACCGCCGCGTCCGGGTGGCAGATGCTGCCCAGCCTGTAGTCGTCGTCCTGGAAGGTGTTGGAGTTGATCGCCCCCAGCCGCAGGCCCCGGTCCTCGGCGTGCTTGGCCAGGTCGGCGTATCCGTCCGGGCCGTCCATCCTGTCCCACGGGATGTGCAGGGCGACCGTCGGCGCGACCCCGGTCACGGCGTGGACCTGCGCGGCGTCGTCCAGCTTCTCCTGCGGCGAGCGGGGCACACCCTGCTGGGCGAACACCTTGAAACGGGTCCCCGAGTTTCCGTACGCCCACGACGGCGTTTCGACGGCCTGGGTCTTCAGCGCGGCCTTCACCGCGGCGAGGTCGGTCACTTCGGGGCTCCTGGGGATCGGAACAACTGAGTGGTGAAACGATTCAGGACCGCAAAGTATGAGCCCCGCGCAGGGGTGTCAAGCATGACGACCGACCTCGTCCTCCGTGACTCCCTCGTGACCTTAGGCCATCGAAATCTTTTCGAGACGGACCCATTGACGTGACATGCCGGTGATGCCTACGGTCCCGGCAATCCAGTTGAAACCTTTCACGACGCCGTGAGGTCCGGTGCCCACCGTCTCGCCGGTGTCGTCGAGGAGCCCCCATGACCCACCCGTCCGACACGGGACCGGCCCCGGTGCTGGCGCTGAAGGACGTCTCGAAGTCCTTCGGTGCCGTGCGCGCCCTGCGGGACGTCTCCCTGGAGCTGTTCCCCGGCGAGGTGCACGCCCTCGCCGGGGAGAACGGCGCGGGCAAGTCGACGCTGATCAAGACGCTCGCCGGAGTGCACCGGCCGGACGCCGGCCAGGTGCTGCTCGACGGCGGGCCCGTCGTCTTCCACGGCCCCGGCGACGCCCGCGACGCCGGAATCGCCGTGATCTACCAGGAGCCCACGCTCTTCCCCGACCTGTCGATCGCCGAGAACATCTTCATGGGCCGTCGGCCCCGGCGCGCCCTCGGCCGGATCGACCACAAGGCCACCCGCGCGGCCACCGCCGCCCTGATGAAGCGGCTCGGCGTCGCCCTCGACCCCGACCGCCCCGCCCGCGGCCTGTCCATCGCCGACCAGCAGATCGTCGAGATCGCCAAGGCGCTCTCCTTCGACGCCCGGGTGCTGATCATGGACGAACCGACGGCGGCCCTCACCGGCAGCGAGGTCGCCCGCCTCTTCGGCGTCGTCCGCACCCTGCGGGACCAGGGCGCCGCCGTGCTGTTCATCTCGCACCGTCTCGAGGAGATCTTCCAGATCTGCCGGCGGGTCACCACCCTCCGGGACGGCGCCCGGATCGCCGGCGAGCTCGTCGACGGCATGACCGAGGACGACCTGGTACGCCGGATGGTCGGCCGCGATCTGGACGAGCTCTACCCCAAGCACGACGTGAAACCCGGCGAAGTCGCCCTGAGCGTGCGGCGGCTGACCCGCGAGGGGGTGTTCACGGACATCTCCTTCGAGGTGCGGTCCGGTGAGATCGTCGGGCTCGCCGGCCTGGTCGGCGCCGGCCGCACCGAGGTCGCCCGCGCGGTGTTCGGCGTCGACCGCTGGGACGCCGGCGACGTCGAGGTCAGGGGACGGAGACTGACCAACGGCGCACCCTCCGTCGCGATCTCCGCCGGCCTCGCCCTCGTCCCCGAGGACCGGCGCGCCCAGGGCCTGGTGATGGACATGTCCATCGAGCGGAACATCGGCCTGACCGGACTGCGTACGACCGTGAAGGCGGGCCTCGTCGACCGGGGCGCCGAACGCAGCCGCTCCCTGGACTGGGCGGTCCGGCTCCAGGTGAAGTACGCCCGGATCGCCGACGCCGTCTCCACCCTCTCCGGCGGCAACCAGCAGAAGGTCGTCCTCGCCAAATGGCTCGCGACCGGCCCGAAGGTACTGATCGTCGACGAGCCGACCCGGGGCATCGACGTCGGCACGAAGGCCGAAGTGCACCGGCTCCTGGCTGAGTTGGCCGCCGACGGGGTGGCCGTCCTGATGATCTCCTCCGACCTGCCCGAGATCCTCGGCATGGCCGACCGCGTGCTGGTGATGCACGAGGGCCGGATCACCGCCGAGATCCCGCGCTCCGAAGCCAGCGAGGAAACCGTGATGGCCGCAGCGACCGGGAGGGCCGCCGCATGACGACCACCGCCACGGGGAGGGCCGCCGCATGACGGTGACCACCTCCGAGCCGACCCCCGTCGCCAAGACACCCGAGTCCTCCGGGACCCGGCTCGTCGACCGCGTCTTCAAGATGCGCGAACTCACCATCCTCGTCGTCTTCCTGGCGATGATCGCCGTCACCCAGGCCGGCAACAGCCAGTTCCTCTCCGCGCAGGGCGTCAAGGACCTGCTGCTCAACGCCACCATCCTGGTGCTGGTCGCCACCGGTCAGTCCCTGGTGGTGATCACGAGGAACGTCGACCTGTCCGTCGGCTCCACCCTCGGCATCACCGCCTTCGCCGCCGGCGACTACCTGCACGGCGGTGGCAACCCGGTCGTCGCCGTCCTGCTCGCCGTGCTCCTCGGCATCGGCTGCGGACTCCTCAACGGCCTGCTGGTGAGCCTCGGCCAGGTCCCCGCGCTCGTCGTCACCCTCGGCACCCTCTACATCATCCGGGGCGTCGACTCCATCTGGGTCGGCTCCCGGCAGATCACGGCCGCCGACCTGTCCGGCTCCTTCGTCGCCTTCGGCTCCGGCGGCCTGTCGGCGATCCCCTGGCTGGCCCTCATCGCCCTCGCGGTCCTGGTCGCCACCGCCTACTACCTCAAACACTTCGGCAGCGGACGGGAGTTGTACGCCCTCGGCTCCAACCCCGAGGCCGCCCGGCTGGCCGGCATCCCGGTCCGCAAGCGGATCCTCACCGCGTACACCTTCTGCGGCGCCCTCGCGGGACTCGCCGGGGCGATGTACCTGGCCCGGTTCGGGAACGTCGACTCCGGCACCGGCAACGGCTACGAACTCACCGTCGTGAGCGCCGTGGTGGTCGGCGGCGTGGTCTTCACCGGCGGCTCCGGGAGCGTGTACGGCGCCGCGCTGGGCGCGCTGCTGCTCACCTCCGTCAACAGCGTGCTGCCGGCCCTCGGGGTCAGCTCCGTGTGGGTGCTCGCCATCAACGGCTTCCTGCTGCTGCTCGCCATCGCCGTCGACCGGATCGTCGCGGTGCGGGTGGCCGCCGCCCTGAAGAAGAGGAGCATCCGCCATGCCTGACTCCCTGACCCGCGCGGTCCGCTGGGACACGGTCGTCGGCGCGCTGCTGATCGTCCTCCTGGTGCTGTCGTTCGGCTTCGTCGACGGCTTCGGGAACGCGCTCAACCTGTCGTTCCTGATCGGCAACACCCTGCCGATCGCGCTGATCGCCCTGCCGATGACCCTGCTGGTGGTCGCCGGCGAGATCGACCTCTCGGTCGCGTCGACCGCCGGGCTCTCGGGCGCCGTCATGGGCAGGCTGTGGAACGAGGGCATGGCGATCGAGACGATCATCCCGCTGTGCCTGCTGCTGGGCGTGGTCTGCGGGCTGGTCAACGGGCTGCTGGTGACCCGCCTCGGGCTGCCCTCCCTCGCCGTCACTATCGGCACGCTCGCGGCCTACCGGGGCATCGCGCAGATCGTGCTCGGCTCCGACGCGGTGACCGACTTTCCCACGCAGTACCTGGACTTCGCGGCGGGCCGGCTGGGCGGCACGTTCCTGCCGCGGGCCTTCCTGCCGTTCCTGGTGCTGCTGGTGATCGCCGTGGTGGTGCTGCACGCCACGCCGTTCGGGCGGTCTCTCTTCGCCGTGGGGGCGAGCGAGGAGGCGGCGCGGTTCGCGGGCGTCCGCGTCAAGCGTCACAAGCTGATCCTGTTCGTGGCGACCGGGTTCATGGCCTCTCTGACGGGGGTCTTCTGGGCGCTGCACTACGCGAGTGCGCGGTACGACAACGCGACCGGGCTCGAACTGAGTGTGGTGGCCGCCGTGTTGCTCGGGGGCATCGACTTCGACGGGGGCAAGGGGACGCTGGGCGGCGCGATCGCCGGGGTGTTCCTGCTGGGGGCGTTGCAGAACGTGATGAGTCTGCTGAACGTGTCCGCGCAGTCCCAGATTGTCGTGACCGGTGTGCTGCTGGTTGTTTCGGTGCTCGGCCCGAGGGTGGCGCGACAGATCGCCCACGTCAGGCACAGGAGTGTGAAGGTCGTCTGAACACTGCGGGCCGTGTGTGGCTGGTCGCGCAGTTCCTCCCCCAGCCTTCGGCCGGGGGTACCCCCAGCGCCCCTGAAGGAAGGGCGCTCCCAGAGCCGTTACTCACAAAGGAACCGTCATGCGTAAGTCGTCCCTCCGGCGTGCCTGTGTGGCCCTCGCCGCCGTCTCCTCCCTCGCCCTCGCCGCCACCGCCTGCGGTGGCACCACCAAGAACAACTCCGGCAGTGACGAGACGTCGGCCGCCACCTCCACCGCCAAGGCCGATCCGAACGCCGCGCTCAAGAAGGGCCTGACCGTCGGGTTCCTGCCCAAGCAGGTGAACAACCCCTACTTCACCTCCGCCGACAAGGGCGGCGAGAAGGCGCTCACCGAACTGGGCAGCACGTACAAGGAAGTCGGCCCGTCCAGCGCGACCGACACCTCCGGGCAGGTCAGCTACGTCAACACGCTCACCCAGCAGCAGGTCGACGCGATGGCCGTGTCCGCCCAGGACCCCGGTGCCCTGTGCACCGCGCTCAAGCAGGCCATGAGCAGTGGTATCAAGGTCGTCACCTACGACTCCGACACCAACGCGGGCTGCCGCAACGTCTTCGTCTCGCAGGCCGGCGCCGAGGACCTCGGCCGTACCGAGGCGCAGCTGCTCGCCCAGCAGATCGGGTACAAGGGCGAGATCGCGATCCTGAGCGCCGCGCAGACCGCGACCAACCAGAACACCTGGATCGGGTACATGAAGGACGAGTTGAAGGACCCGAAGTACAAGAACGTCAAGCTGGTCAAGATCGCCTACGGCAACGACGACGCCCAGCAGTCCTTCCAGCAGACCCAGGGCCTGCTCCAGCAGTACCCGGACCTCAAGGGGATCATCTCCCCGACCACCGTCGGCATCAAGGCGGCCGCCCAGTACCTCTCCGGCTCCAAGTACAAGGGCAAGGTCAAGCTGACCGGCCTCGGCACGCCCAACGACATGCGGCAGTACGTGAAGAACGGCACCGTCGAGGGCTTCGAGCTGTGGGACCCGGCCAAGCTCGGCGACCTCGCCGCCCGCACCGCCGTCGCGCTCGTCTCCGGGCAGATCACCGGCAAGGAGGGCGAGACCTTCAAGGCCGGCGGCACCACGTACACCATCGGCAAGGACGGGGTGATCAACCTCGGCAAGCCGACCGTGTTCGACGCGAAGAACATCGACCAGTTCGACTTCTAGGTCTCCGGCAGGCTTTGATGCAGCGCGTCTGTTTCCTCCTCAAGGTCCGGCAGGACCGCCTCGCCGAGTACCGCGAACGGCACGCCGCCGTGTGGCCGGAGATGCGCGCCGCGCTCTCCGCCACCGGCTGGCACAACTACTCGCTCTTCCTGCGCGACGACGGCCTGCTGGTGGGCTACCTGGAGACCGAGGACTTCGAGGCCGCCCGCGCCGGCATGGAGACCACCGAGGTCAACGCCCGTTGGCAGGCCGAGATGGGCCCCTTCTTCGAAGCCCTCGACGGCGCCCGCCCCGACGAGGCGATGAAACCGCTCACCGAAGTGTTCCACCTCGCCTGAACCATGACAGGAGCCGCTCGTGAAGAGACGTACCGTGCTCGGTGCCGCGTTCGCCGGCGCCTCGGCCACCCCCGCGGGCACCGCGGGTGCGGCCGGCTCCGGACCGTCGGTGAGCAAGCAGCAGACCACCCGACTCGACGCCCAGGCGATCTACTTCGTCTCCTACGACGGCCTGGTCAACAACAACTCGTTCCAGAAGAGCGGCCTGCTCACGTACCAGGACCACCAGTACGCCGGCTGGTACACCTCCACCGGCGCCGCGGTGATCGGGCGCCGGGTCCTCGGCGGCTCGTCCTGGTCGACCGTGAACCTCGCCCACCGGCTGAAGTCCAGCGACTCGCACAACGTCATCTCCATGGGCGTGTCGAGGACCGACGGCCGCCTCCACATCACCATGGACGCGCACAGCGACGGGTTCTTCTACGTGAAGTCGGTCGCCGGGCTGCTGGACAACCCCGGTTCCACGGCCTGGACCCCGGCCGTCTTCGGCGCCGTACAGACGTCCCTCGACGGGCTGTCGCTCACCTCGCAGTTCACGTACCCGCAGTTCGTCCAGACCCCCGAGGGCGGGCTCCAGCTCAGCTACCGGGTGGGGGTCTCCGGAAACGGCCGCAACGCCCTTGCGGAGTACGACGGTTCGGGCTGGACCGAGCTGGGGGAGTGGAGCGGCTCCACCGGGACGTACACGAGCACGCACGGTTCGTCGACCGCCCGCAACATGTACCTGCACGGCATCGACTACGACGTCGACGGGCGGTTGCACGCCTTCTTCACCTGGCGCGAGCAGTCGGCGTCCGTCATGTGCAGCGGCGGTGGCATCACCAACCACGACACCTGCTACGTCCGTTCCACCGACCGCGGCCGCACCTGGCGCAACGACGCGGGCGCCCTGGTCGCCACCACCGGCACCTCGGACACCGTCGCCGTCACCGACTCCGGGCTGGTCGTCGACTTCCTCGGCCCGGACCACTCCCTGATGAACCAGGAGAGCCAGTGGACCGACTCCGCCGGCCTCCCGCACGCGGTCATCAGCTACGTCCCCGGCCGCTTCGGCCGGTGCACCACGGACTACGTCGCCGACCGCACCGCCCACGGCCGCGCCTTCCACCTCCGCAAGAACTCCGCCGGCGCCTGGCAGAAGACCGAGATCCCGGTCCCCCTGAACTCCAGCCAGCGCACCAAGCTGGTCCTGGACAAGTACGACAACGCCTACGCCGTCCTTCCCCACGGCCGGATCGCCGGCGCGTCCAGGGCCTCCGGCTACTCCGACTGGGCGCTGCTCCACGACGGCAGCGACCTGAACGCCTTCGGCGAGGTGGTGGTCGACGAGCTGCGGGTCAGGGCCGACAACGTGCTGTCGTTCATGTACCAGGAGACGTCGAGCGGGACGACACCCTCCGCACTCCATGTCGTCGACTTCGCCCTGCCCGCCTGACCCGGACCGGTGTGCGAGTCATGTCGTAATGTGAAGCCCTTCCGGATGTGCCCTTCCGTGCCGTGAAGGCGCCGTCCATGTTTCCTGGAGGTCTCGACCGATGGCCCAGTCGGTGGGTATCAAGGACGTCGCCCGCGCCGCCGGAGTCTCGGTGGGTACGGTCTCGAACGTCATCAACCGCCCGGACACCGTCGCCGGCGAGACCAGGGCGCGGGTGCAGTCGGCGATCGACCGGCTCGGGTACGTCCGCAGCGAGTCCGCGCGTCAGCTGCGCGCGGGCCGCAGCCGGATCATGGGCCTGCTCGTCCTCGACATGGGCAACCCCTTCTTCGTGGACGTGGCCCGCGGCGCCGAGCGGGCGGCCCGGGACGCCGGGCTCGGAGTGATGGTCTGCAACAGCGCGCAGAACGCCGGCGAGGAGGCCGAGTACCTCTCGCTCTTCGCCGAACAGCGGGTGCGCGGCGTCCTGCTCACCCCCGCGGACGCGACCGGCCGCAACATCGAGTCCTTCCGCCGGCACGGCATCCCCTTCGTGCTCGTCGACCGGGTCGCCGAGGGCACCACCGAGTGCTCGGTCAGCGTCGACGACGTGGCGGGCGGCGCGCTGGCCGTGCGCCACCTCGTCGACGCCGGGCACCGCTCGATCGCGTACGTCAGCGGGCCGCCCGGCCTCAACCAGGTCCGCGACCGGCGCACCGGCGCCCTGAACGCCCTCGCCGAGGCCGGGCTCGGCCCCGAGGCGCTGCGTGAGCTGCCGTCCGAGCGGCTCGACGTGGCCGCCGGGCGGGACGCGGGCGCCCGCCTGCTCGGCCTCGCCGACCGGCCCACCGCCGTTTTCTGCGCCAACGACCTCCTCGCCCTCGGCGTCCTGCAGGCCATGTACGCGGCCGGGGTGGTCGTCCCGGACGACCTCGCGATCGTCGGCTACGACGACATCGAGTTCGCCGCAGCGGCCGCCGTACCACTGACCTCCGTCCGCCAGCCCGCCGTCACCATGGGGGCCATGGCGGCGGACCTCCTCCTGGAGGAGACCGAGGATCGCGAGGGACAGGCGGCGCACGAACACCGCCGGGTGGTGCTCCAGCCGGAACTGGTGGTGCGGCGCTCCAGCCTCGCCGCCCGCTGATCGGTGATTCAGTAACGATTGCATGATCCCGGGGGTGGATCCGGCCGGGAGGTGTGCTGAACTGGGACGCGACCGTCCGTCCGTCCCGGGAGAAACGTTGAGCCTCAGCTACCGCCAGCCCGGCGTCGTCCTCACCGACCGCCGCTTCACCGTCCCCCTCGACCACGCGGACCCGGACGGTGAGACCGTCGAGCTGTACGCCCGGGAGGTGGTCGCGAGCGACAAGGCGGACCAGGAGCTGCCCTGGCTGCTGTACCTCCAGGGCGGCCCGGGCTTCGGAGCGAATCGTTTCGTCGGACGCCAGGCCTGGCTCGACCGGGCCCTGGCCGACTACCGCGTCCTGCTCCTCGACCAGCGCGGCACCGGCCGCTCCACCCCGGTCAACCGGCAGACCCTCCCGCTGCGCGGGGGTCCGGCCGCCCAGGCCGACTACCTGGCCCGCTTCCGCGCCGACTCCATCGTCCGGGACTGCGAGGCGATCCGCCCCCAGGTCACCGGTGGCGCCCCGTGGACGACCCTCGGCCAGAGCTTCGGCGGCTTCTGCACGGTCACCTACCTGTCGTTCTTCCCGGAGGGACTCAAGACCTCCCTGATCACCGGCGGCCTGCCCGCCCTGGACGCGCACGCCGAAGACGTCTACCGCGCCGCCTACCCGCGCATCGAGCGCAAGGTCACCGCGCACTACGACCGCTACCCGCAGGACGTCGAGCGGGCCCGGCGGATCGCCGAGCACCTCCTGGAGCACGAGACCCTGCTGCCGAACGGCTACCGGCTCACCGTGGAGGCCTTCCAGTCCCTCGGCCTGATGCTGGGCATGAGCGACGGCAGCCACCGCCTGCACTTCCTCCTGGAGGACGCCTTCGTCCGCACCCGGTCCGGCCCGGAGCTCTCCGACGCCTTCCAAGAACAGGTCCAGGGCCTGCTGTCGTACGCGAGCAACCCGCTGTACGCCCTGGTCCACGAGCCGGTCTACGGCCAGGACGCCCGCCCCACCGCCTGGGCGGCCGAGCGGGTCCGCGCCGAGTTCCCGCAGTTCGACGCGGCCAAGGCGCTCGCCGGCGACGCCCCGCTGTTGTTCACCGGGGAGACCGTGCACCCCTGGATGTTCGAGACCGACCCGGCCCTGCGGCCCCTGAAGGCGGCGGCCGACCTGCTCGCCGCCCGAACCGACTGGCAGCCGCTGTACGACCCGGCCCGCCTGGCCGCCAACGAGGTCCCGGTCGCCGCCGCGGTCTACCACGACGACATGTACGTCGACGCCGGGCACTCGCTGGCCACCGCCCGGGCCGTCCGGGGCCTGCGCACCTGGGTCACCGACGAGTTCGAGCACGACGGACTGCGCACCGGCGCTCCCCGGGTCCTGGACCGGCTCCTCGCCCTCGTCCACGACGAGGTGTGACCCCCGGCCGGTACACCGCTTGCGCGCGAGGCGGGTCCGCGTAGTCTGCGGCCGTGGCGGAACGAGGGACACCAACAGCATGAACACGGACCCGGAACTGCTGGCCGGCCGCTTCGAGGAACACCGCGGCCGGCTGCGCGCGGTGGCCTACCGGATGCTCGGCTCGCTCGCCGAGGCCGAGGACGCCGTCCAGGAGGCATGGCTCAGACTCGGGCGCGTCGACACGGACGAGATCAGGAACCTGGGCGGGTGGCTGACCACGGTGGTCGGCCGGGTCAGCCTCGACATGCTGCGGTCCCGTACCGCGCGCCGCGAGCAGCCCATCGACGAGACCTTCGTCCCGGACCCGGTGATCAGGCCGCTGCCGGGCATCGACCCCGAACAGGAGGCGCTGGAGGCGGACTCCGTCGGACTCGCCCTCCTCATCGTGCTGGAGACGCTGGAGCCCGCCGAGCGGCTGGCGTTCGTCCTGCACGACCTGTTCTCGGTCCCCTTCGACGACATCGCGCCGATCGTGGAGCGCAGTTCGGCGGCCACCCGCCAGCTGGCCAGCCGGGCCCGCCGCCGGGTCCAGGGGGCCGCCCCCTCGGCCGACCCGGACCTCGGCAGGCAGCGCCGGGTTCTCGACGCCTTCCTGGCCGCCTCCCGGGACGGCGACTTCGAGGCGCTGGTCGCGCTGCTCCACCCGGACGTGGTGCTGCGCGTCGACTCGGGCGCCCTGGTGCGCGGCGCCGCCGCCTCCAAGGTGCTGCGCGGGGCGCGGACGGTGGCCGAACAGGCGCTCACCTTCCGGCAGTTCGCCGAAGCGGCAGACCTCGCCCTGGTCAACGGCACCGTCGGCATGGTCACCGCGCCCGCGGGCCGCCCGCTCTCCGTCATGGCGGTCACCGTCGCCGACGGCCGGATCACCGAGATGTACATCCTGGCCGACCCGGACCGGCTGGCCCGCCTGGACTACACCGCCGGGGACGACTGACGGCCGTTCGGACGACGGCGGCCGGGTGGCCGGCGGCGACGGGGCACGGGGGCTGACGCCTGCGCGTGGCCGTTCTCCTGTCCTGCGGGTGGTTCCTCTCTCCGTGGTAGCCGGGTGGTTTGCCTTCCACCGGGTGAAGAGGACTCCCACAGGGCCACAGGGAGGACTCCCACAGGGCCACAGGGCCGGAATCCCAGCGGCGACTTCCGGGACCGCGGCGGATCCCCGCTCAGTAGCGGGCGCTGCTCGCCAGCAGCGGCGGGTACACCGCGCTCGGCACCCCGTCGACCGTGGCGCCCGCGTACTTGAGCATGGTGCCGACGCGGTGGTTGAGGTCGTGCGGGAAGTTGAGGGCCGGGGCGGACACCTCGTCGAGCCGGGCCGTCTGCTCCGGTGCCAGGCGGACGTCGAGGGCGGCCACGTTGGCCTCCAGGTGGTCGAGGGTGCGCGGACCGATCAGGGTGGAGGTGACGCCGGGGCGGTTCTGCACCCAGGAGAGCGCCACGGCGGCCGGGCTCGCGCCGGTCTCCTCAGCGATCGCGGCCACCGCCTCGATCACGGTGAACTGCCCCTCGGAAGGCTGCCCGAGGAGGGCCGCCCGCTTCGCGTCGGCGGGTGCGGACCGGTCCCTGCGGTACTTCCCGGAGAGGTAGCCGTTCTTCAGCGGCGACCAGGGCAACAGCCCCATCCCGGCGTCCTGCGCGAGCGGGACCAGTTCGCCCTCGATGGTGCGCTCCAGCAGCGAGTACTCCATCTGCAGCGCCGTCACCGGCGTCCAGCCGCGCAGCAGCGCCGTGGTGTGGGCCTTGGCGGTGAACCAGGCCGGGGTGTCGGAGAAGCCGACGTACCGGATCTTGCCTGCCGTGACCAGGTCGTCCAGGGTGCGCAGGGTCTCCTCGACCGGGGTGGACCGGTCGTGGTTGTGCAGCCAGTACAGGTCGACGTAGTCGGTGCGCAGGCGGCGCAGCGAGTCCTCCAGCTGGCCGACGATCGCCTTGCGGCCGGCGCCGCCGCCGTTCGGGTCGCCGAGGTGCAGGTTGCCGAAGAACTTGGTGGCCAGCACCAGGCGGTCGCGGCGGCCGGGACGGGCGGCGAGGAAGTCGCCGAGGATCGCCTCGGAGTGGCCGTTGGTGTAGAAGTTGGCGGTGTCGACGAAGTTGCCGCCGAGGTCGAGATAGGTCTGGAGGATCTTCTCCGACTCCTCGACCGAGCAGCCGAAGCCGCCGTCCTCGCCGAAGTTCATCGCACCGAGGCAGAACGGGCTCACCTTGAGTCCGGACCGGCCGAGACCGACGTACGAGTCGAGTGTCATGTAATGCTCCGTGGAAGACGGTGGGAAATCCGACTCCTCGAGCAAACCAGGCTGAGCTGCGGGAACGTTAGGGCGATCGCATCGCGGGCTTGCACGATCCTGCCGGGTTTCCGGGGGAGGGCGTTGCGGCCGGCCCCCGGGCGGCGTTTGAATCGGGAGCGTGTCCCTCGACGAACTGCGCTCGCTGATCGACCGGCACGCCCCGCGCGACGCCGACGCCGTGGCCGCGATCGACGGCCTCATGCTGACCCGCGCCGAACGGCCGACGGGTCCGCGCTCGGGGATCGTGGACCCCGTCCTCGCGCTGGTCGCCCAGGGGGCCAAACGGCTGACGCTGGGCGGCCGGATCTACGACTACGAAGCGGGCCAGTACCTGGTCGTCTCCGTGGACCTGCCGGTCAGCGGGCAGTGCACCCGGGCCAGCCGTGAGACGCCGTTCCTCGGGTTCGGCTTCCGGCTGCGGCCCTCACGCATCGCGGCGCTGCTCCTGGAGTCCGGCACCGACCCTCACCCGGGCGGGGTGCGCCGACGCACCGATCTGCCCGCGCTCGCGGTCGGCGAGGCGCCCGCCGACCTGGTCGACGCGGTCGTCCGGATGGTCCGGCTGCTCGACCGGCCCGCGGACATCCCGGTGCTCGCCCCCATGATCGAGCGGGAGATCCTGTGGCGGCTGATCACCGGCGGGCAGGGCGCACTGGTCCGGCAGATCGGGCTCGCCGACAGCAGGCTCACCCAGATCGGCCGGGCCGTCCGCCACATCCGCCAGCACTACACCGACGTCCTGCGCGTCGAGGACCTGGCCCGCCTCTCCGGGATGAGTGCCTCCCCGTTCCACCGGTACTTCCGCGCGGTCACCGCGATGACCCCGATCCAGTACCAGAAGCACATCCGCCTCCAGGAGGCCCGGCTGCGCCTGATGAGCAGCACCGACGACGTGTCCGACGTGGGGTACGCGGTCGGCTACGACAGCGCCTCCCAGTTCAGCCGCGAGTACCGGCGGCAGTTCGGACGGCCGCCGGGGGCGGACGCGGTGCGGCTGAGAAACGCGCAGGACGAGGTCGGCACCGCTCAGTAGGCTGACCGGGTGCCAGAACACATATCCGAACGGGACCGGCTGCGCGGGGACTGTGCCCGCTGCTTCGGCCTGTGCTGCGTCGCCCTGCCGTTCGCCGCGTCGGCGGACTTCGCGGTCGGCAAGCCCGCCGGAAAACCCTGCGCGAACCTCGGCGGCGACCACCGCTGCGGCATCCACGCCGACCTGCGGCAGAAGGGGTTCAACGGCTGTACGGTCTACGACTGCCTCGGCGCCGGGCAGAAGGTCTCACAGGTCACCTTCGGCGGCCGGGACTGGCGGAACGGATCCGTGGAGGACGCCCGCCGGATGTTCGACGCGTTCCCGGTCGTACGCCAACTGCACGAACTGCTCTGGTATCTGACGGAGGCCCTGGGACTGGCCGCCGCCCGCCCCGTCCACGCCGAGCTGCGTGCCGCGCTGCGGAAGACGGAGGAACTGAGTCTCGGTACGCCCGACGAACTGGCCGCCCTGGACGTGGCCGCCCACCGGCAGGAGGTCAACGTGCTGCTGCTGCGGACCAGTGAGCTGGCCCGGGCGGGGACGCGCGGGAAGAAGAAGGACCGGCGGGGCGCCGACCTGGTGGGCGCCCGGCTCAGGGGCGCCGACCTGCGCGGGGCGAGCCTGCGCGGGGCGATCCTCATCGCCGCCGACCTCACCGGGGCCGATCTGCGGGACGCGGACCTGATCGGCGCCGACCTGCGGGACACCGATCTCGGTGACGCGGACCTCACCGGCGCCTTCTTCCTGACCCAGCCGCAGCTCGACGCGGCCCGGGGCAACACGCGGACGCGCCTGCCGGCCTCAGTCACCCGTCCGGTGCACTGGACAGCCGTCGCCGTTCGCTGACGCGGGCGCGTCCGGCACGCTCACCGGCGCCGGGGCGGGGGTGCGCCGATCGAGGCGCAGCCGCAGCCCCTCCGGCATCAGCGTCAGCCGCTCGGTCACCCGCAGCCGGTAGTCCGGGTCGGCCCCGAGGCCGTAGCGGCGCAGCAGCAGGCCGAGGACCAGGGTGGCCTCGTGCAGGGCGAACTGGCGGCCGATGCAGGCGCGCGCCCCCGTGCCGAAGGGCTTGAAGGTGTGCGGGGCCCGGCCCCGCGCCGCCTTCGCCTCGAACCGGTCCGGGTCGAAGCTCTCGGCCTTCGGGCCCCAGACCTCGGGGTCCCGGTGCAGCATCGGCGTCAGCACCAGCGCCCAGGCACCCCGGCGCATCGGATGCCGGCCGGCCAGCACGGTGTCCTGGCGGGCCTCGCGGGCGAAGGCGGGGGCGGTCGGCCACAGCCGCAGCGACTCGTCCAGCACTCGGCGGACGTAACGGAGTTTGGCCACCTGGTCGTAGCCCGGCGCGGGCGTGTCGCCCCACACGCGGTCCACCTCGGCGGCCGCCCGCGCGGCGATCTCCGGGTGCCGGGCGAGGTAGTGCAGCGCGAAGGAGAGCGCGCCCGAGGTGGTCTCGTGGCCGGCCACCAGGAAGGTGATCACCTGCCGCCGTACGTTCTCGGCGGACAGCCGCTCCCCGGTCCGCGGGTGGGCCGTCTCCAGCATCCGGTCGAGCAGGTCGCCTTCCCCGCGGCCGGTCCGGCGCCGCTCGGCGACGAGGTCGTCGACCGTGCGGTTGAGGTACTCGATGTCGGCCGCGTTGCGCCGGGCGGCCTGCCGCAGCATCAGCGGGGCCAGCGGCCCGGGCACGCTGTTCAGGCGCTGCGCGTAGGTGAGCGTGCCGATCATCGCGGTCACGAAGGGATGCGGCCGGTCCCGCTCGAACGAGCCGAAGTCGTGCCCGAACCCGGTGCGGGCGATCGTCTCCAGGGTCAGCTTGGTCATGTCGCCGGGCACGTCCACCCAGCGGCCGGCCGCCAGCTCCCGGTCCCAGTGGTCGGTCAGCCGCCCGGCCACCGCCACCATCATCGCGTGGTAGCCCTCCATGGCCTCCCGGCTGAACCCCGGAGCCAGCACGTCGTGCGCCAGCTGCCAGTTCGGCTCGTGGTTGTACGCCGTGAACAGGCCGTCCCCGGCGACCGGACGGAGATTGGCCACCCCGAGCCCCACGTGCTTGGCGAACCGCGACTCGTCGGCCATGTCGGCGGCCAGCTCGGCACCCCACACGAACACGAACTCGTTGCCGAACGCCCTGCGCCGGAAGATCGGACCCAGGTGCCCGCCGATCCGCATCGAGTCCTGCAGCGGGGTGCGCCGGTCGACGCCCAGGACGTCGCCGAGGAGCGGCAGCCGGCGCGGCGGGTGCGGGATGCGGTGCAGCTCGGGCCAGCCCTGCTCGGCGCCCCGGAACCCCTTCGGCAGTGGGCCGTCCGTCCCCGGCTGCGTGGCCGTCTCCGCCATGACGCGATCTCCCTCGATGCTGCGGCAGGTTGAGCTAGTTGTACGTGGGTTCAATAGGCGGTTTCAGTCTCGTCCCGTTGTTGAACCCACGTCAAGTAAAGTGCGGGCATGGTCCCGAACCAGGGCGAGCGAGGCCGCCGCAGACTCAGCACCGCGGCCCGTCGTGAGCAGCTCCTCTCGGTCGGGGCCAGACTCTTCTCGGAGAGCCCGTACGGCGACGTGTGGATCGAGCAGGTCGCGGAGATCGCGGGCGTCTCCCGGGGGCTGCTGTACCACTATTTTCCGACGAAACGTGATTTCTTCGCGGCGGTCGTGGAGCGGGAGAGCGAGCGGATGCTGCGGATGACGGCCGCCGAACCCGGCGTGCCCGCCCGCGAACAGCTCACCGCGGCCCTCGACGTCTACCTCGACTACGTCCACACCCACGCGCACGGCTTCCGTGCCTTCCACCGCGCGGAGGCGTCCGGCGACCAGGCCGTGCGCCGCGTCTACCGGCAGGCCCAGTCCGCTCAGGAACGCCAGATCCTGGCGGCCCTCGCCGCCGACCCCGAGTTCGGCCCCGCCCTGGAGCAGCGCCCCGACATCCGCCTCGCGGTACGCGGTTGGCTCGCCTTCACCACGCACGTCTGCCTGGAGTGGCTGCGCACCGAGGAGCTGACGCGGGAACAGGTGCGAGACCTGTGCGCGCGGGCGCTGCTGGGCGTCATCTCCTGACCGTCCCGGTCTCTTTTCCCCACCCCGTTCTTCGGGTGCGTGACGCGCTCCGCGCTTGGCGTACTCCCCGATCTTCGGTAGGTTAGGTGAGGCTTACCTAAGGAGGTTGGGGATGGGTGACGAACAGGCAGCCTGGGCGGCCGGACCCGGTGCGGCGGAGCAGGCCCGGTCCCTGCTGGCCGTCGCGTGGTCGTGCACGGTGACCGCGGACGGCGGCCGCGAGGAGTACGTCGGCGCGCACGCCGTCGCCGACGACGGCCGGGTGCTGCTGCACGTGCCCGAGGACAGCGCCCTGCTCACGGCCGCGATCTGCGCCCCGCGCGGCGAGCCGTCCGCCGTGCTGGAGTTCGCCGACGTCGCGCCCGTTCCGGTGCGCAGCCGCATCCGGGCCCGGCTCTGGATGGCCGGCTGGTTCAGCCCCGGCGACGGGCATCTCGTCTTCCGGCCCACCCGCGTGGTGCTGCGCCGGCCCTCGGGCGCGGTGGCCGTCGACCTCGACGAGTTCGCCGCCGCCCGGCCTGACCCGCTGGCGGGCGCCGAGGCCCGGCTGCTCACCCATCTCGCCGACTCCCACCCGGACGCCGTGGAACGGCTCACCCGGCTCGTCGAGCCCGAGAGCCTGCACGCCGCGACCCGCGTCCAGCCTCTCGCCGTGGACCGGCACGGACTGACCCTGCGCATCGAACGCACCCGGGCCCACGGCGACGTACGGCTCACCTTCCACGCGCCCGCCGACGACGTCTCCCAGCTCACCGAGCGCATGCACGTCCTGCTGGCGCAGGCGAACGCGGCCGCCTCCTGCCCGCGGACGCTACAGCGGCAGCGCGCAGACGGCGACCGGTGACGCGAACGGCTCGCCCGCGAGCCGCAGTTCACCGCTGTCCCGGTCGACGGTGAAGTCGCTCACGGTGCCCGACCGCTGGTTGGCCGCGAACAGCAGCCGGCCGTCGGGGGAGAAGGCGATCTGGCGCGGGAAGTCCCCGTGCACCGGCACCGTGTCCAGCAGCCGCAGCCGGGCCCCGGCGGCCTCGACCCGGTACCTCGCGAGCGTGTTGTCGCCCCGGTTGGCCAGAAAGGCGTACGCGCCGTCCGCGGTGACCAGGAACTCGGCCGGGTAGTTGGTGGTGCCGGCGGCGCTCCCGGTGGACTGCGGCTCGCCGATCGTCAGCCGGCCGGTGGCCGGTTCGTAGCCGCAGACCGCGACCGTGTCGCCCACCTCGTTCGCCAGGTACGCGTACCGCCCGCCCGGATGGAAGGTCAGATGACGCGGCCCCGCCCCCGGCCCGGTGTGCGCCTGGGCGACCTCGGTGAGCGTGCCCCGCGCGGGATCGAGGCGGTAGCTGTAGACGGTGTCGGTGCCGAGGTCCACGGCGAGGACGTGCCCGCCGTCCGGACTGGTGACGAACTGGTGGGCGTGCGGCCCCTGCTGACCGGGTCCGGGCGCCGGGCTCGAGTGCGTGACCAGGGCTGTGCGCTCGCCGAGGGCGCCCGAGGCGTCGATCGGGTGCACGGCCACACTGCCGGAGGTGTAGTTGGCGCTCAGCAGCCAGCGGCCGGTCGGATGCACCGAGACGTGGCACGGGCCCGCCCCGCCCGTGCTCCGGCTGCCCAGGATCCTCCGGTCCGACAGGCGTACGGCGGTCACGCTCCCGGCCGCGCGCTCGTTCACCGCGTACAGCGTCCGGCCGTCCGGGTGTACCGCCAGGTACGACGGGTCGGCGACCCCCGTGAGCGCGCCGGTGCCGGTGATCGCGCCGGTCGCCGGATCGTAGGTGGCGAGGCCGATGCCGGTGCCGCCACCGTCCACGGAGGTGTAGGTGCCGAGGTAGAGCGGGCGGGGCGCCGCGGACGTCCGCGTGGTGGCGGCGGCCGCTGGGCGCGCCGCCCGGCGTGGCCGCTGCGCGGGCGGGGCCGCCGGCGCCGGGACCGCGACCACCGCGGCCGCGCCCCCCAGCGCGCCGACGAACCGGCGCCTGCTCCAGCCGCCGCGCGTCCCTTCCGTACCACTGCCCATGCCACGCACCCCAGGTCGTGAGTCACCCCCGACCCGACACACCTTGGCGTGGACCACGGGTGCAGCGCAAGAAAAGCAACGCCCGTCGCGTCCGGCGCAACGGCCTCACCAGTCGCCGTCCGCCACCGGCTTGCCCTGTGCGTCCTTCAGCGGGACGACCTGCCCCGGGTCCGGCTGCTGCCAGGGCTCCAGGTCGGCGCCGAGCCAGTCGCCGACCGGCTTGACCGCCTCCAGGGTGTCGGTGGGGGCGAGATCCTGGGCGTCCTGGTCGTAGTAGTCGTACCAGGGCAGCCCCGCGCGGGTGTACGCCGACCGGTCCACCGGCGACGGCGGGGGTGCCTCGCCCGTGATGCGCTGCCACTGCGGCGGCGTGACCAGGTGCACGAAGACGCGCCCGGCCGGGGTCTCGGCCCAGTCGCCCGGTGGCCGGTCGTCCTCGTACACCTCCTGGCGCATCGAGCCGCCGACGCCCAGGCCCATCCCGGCCGGCCCGGCCGGAGCCGCGCCTAGGGCCGGTGCGGGGAGCGCGGACATCATCGGCAGGGCCGCGCCGTAGCCGCCGGTCGCTCCGGGCCCGCGGACCCGCTCGCGCCGCAGCCGCTCCGCGCGCCGCCACTCGGCGAGCGGGCCGTCCCGGAGCGTGAAGCACTGCAGTTGCACCCCGCCCCACACCTCCTCGCCGGTGACCTGGCCCTCCACCGTGGCGCCCAGCCCGAGCGGCACCGCCACGAACTGGCGGACCGTGCCCTTCCCGGAGTTGATGCCGTCCAGCCACGGCTGCCGGGGCAGCACCAGGTAGTTCTGCGGTTTCCGGGACAGCCGGTCGCGCCACGGCTCGCCGGACACCGCGCACACCTTGCCGACGCCGACCTGGAGGGCGGCCGGTTCCGACGTGCCCGCGAAGCTCAGCCACATCGCCTCGCGCAGGTACACCGGCAGCATCACCCCGCCCCGCGCCCGCCACTCGTCCGGAACCGTGTCCGGATAGTCGCTCACCCGCCGGACGGGGAACTCGCCGAGCCCCGGCGGCAGCGGATGCGTGCCCGTCTCCGGCAACCGCAGCGTGCGCACGAACCGCACCGCCACCCCGCCCGGCAGCCGCAGTGTGTTCCCGTCGATCCGTACCGCCGTGTCCGTCATCGGCGTACCCCCTTTCCCGTCCGTGACGGAGAACGCCCCGGGCGACCGCCCTGGTTCCGTCGGAGCCGCTCCGGTACGCCCACCCGCTCCCGGAGCCGGGTCAGGCGCGGCCGCTTGGCGCGCTGTTCCCCGGAAACCCGGTCCAGCTCCTCCAGCAGGCGGCGGGTGCGGTGCTCGGTGTCCAGCTCGTCGAGGAGCCGGTTGACCTCGGTCAGCACGGCGCCGAGCAGCTGCCAGTTCCGGTCGTCGTCGCGGACCTCTTCATGCAGCAGGTCGGCGAGCTTGTCACGGGTGCCGGCCGCGGCGTGCAGTTCGGCGGCGAGCCGGGCCTCGGCCGACTCGGCGTTCTCGCTGATGCTGGTGGTCACCAGCACCGCGAAGCTGACCACGGCGTCGGCGATCTGGGACAGCAGCTGTTCCACGGCCGCACCCGCGTCCGACCTGAACAGCGGTTCGGGCTCGCGGGCCTTCGCCAGGTCGGTGAAGGTGCGGGCCAGCACACGCAGCACGACCGTGCAGATCTCCAGCGTGTCCAGGCCGGTGCGCAGCACCACCCGGTGCAGCAGGCCCTCCCGGACCCGAGGGTTGAGCCGCAGGCTGTCCTCCGCCTGCCGCAGCGCCGCGTCCACCTCGACGATGGCGTGGTCCAGCCGGCGGGCCTCGTGCAGCCGGGCGGCGGCCTGCTGCCAGGGCATGATCTCCGCCGCCTCCTCGCCCATCCGCAGCATCAGCTGCCGCAGCCGGCGCGCCAGTCCCTCGATCGACTCCCCGGCCTCGTCCACCCACACCGGCGGCGGGAGCAGCAGGTTGCAGCCCATGCCGACGACCGCGCCGATCAGGGTCTCCACGATCCGCGCCCACGCGGTACTGCTGATGGTGGTGACCCCCAGCACCAGCATGGCGCTGATCGCCACCTCCGGGATGTACTCGTCGACCCGCACCAGGTGCCCCACCGCCAGTGAGGCCACGATCAGCAGGGCCAGGCTCCACCAGGTCAGCCCCACCAGCTGGCTGAAGGCGATGGCGACCAGCACCCCGGCCACCACCGAGTTGACCCGGCGGAAGCCGTTGGTCAGGGTGGCGTACAGGGTCACCTGGACGACCAGCAGCGCGGTCAGCGGGGCGGTGAGCGGAGCCGGCTCCGGGCTCAGGTGGAGGGCGACGACGTAGGCGATCGTGGCCGCGGTGGCCGACCGCAGGGTCTGCACGACCACCGGGTCCCGGTGCCGCCGCAGGAGTCGCGACAGCCCCTCCGTCCACTTCCGTACGTTTTGCATCCCTTGGCCTGTTCCCACTCGGGTGTCATGGCGAACGTATTTTCCGCAGATCACTCACGTCCTGGTGGCCGGTTGACCAGAGTCGATGACGGAGGGTCCCCGGCGCGCCGCCCGCCCATCGGCAACTGAACGCCGGACCGACGCGTCCTCTGCACCCGAGGTGCCGAACGGTCCGGTCGGGCGGAAGGGTTGGGGGCGACGAACGTCGGCGCGGCGCTGCGCACGATGGCCGCCCCGGGGCTGCCCGGGGCGGCCATCGTGCGCAGCGCCGCACGAGGGCTCGGTGGTGCACCGGCTGCGGCGGTATGGGCTGCGCACCGGGGGACTCGTAGTCGACAGCGTGCGCACCACGGACCGGGACGGGCCGAAGCGGGTCCCGGCCGTCGCCTTCACGGACGTCTGGGCTACCGGGTGGACTGCTACTTCGGCTGCGTCGCGGCCGAGGCCGACGAGGTGTGGCGGCTGCGGGAAGCAGGCGCCCGGGTCCCGTCCGCGGCGACGGCAGCCGGATGGCCGGGGTCCGGGAGGCGTTCCGCGCGATGTTCCGCGACCGCGTTCCCGGGGGAAATCCCGACGAATGGCTCAACTCCCTGGTGGGGGACGGCCGTTTTGTGGAGGATGTATGCGCGTCGAGGTGATGGGCGCCGCCGCCCGCGGCGCCCCGTCAGGGGCGCGGGGAATTGCGCGAGCAGCCACGACGAACCTTCCGCCCGCGTACGATCTCCCCCAGCACGGTGCGACCCGGCGTCGATCCCTCCTTAGCTCACAGCGTGAACTAAGGGTTGGGAAAATATCGCTTCCGGCCCCCCGAAGGAGTATGTTGCAGGTCGGGCAGGGTTCGTGAAGGGAGCGGGGCCACATGGCGGGGCGGAACGGGCGCACGGTACGCGACCTCAGAAGGGCCAACCGCACGGCCGTGCTGCAGCGGCTCTACTTCGACGGACCGCTCAGCCGTTTCGAGCTGGGCCCGGCCACCGGCCTGAGCTCCGGCTCGGTGAGCAACGTGGTCGCCGACCTGGTCGCCGACGGCCTGGTCGAGGAGGCCGGCAGCGTCGACTCCGACGGCGGCCGCCCCCGCACCCTGCTGCGCGTCGCCCCGCACAGCGGTCACATGATCGGCGTGGACGTCGGCGAGACCCGGGTCCGCGTCGAGCTGTTCGACCTCAACCTCACCGAACTGGCCCGCGTCGAGCGCCCCCTGGAGCAACTGGGCTACGACGTCGAGGTGATCGTCGGCCACATCCGGGACGGCATCGACGAGGTCCTCGCCACCGACGGCGCCTCGCCCGAACTGCTCCTCGGCGTCGGCGTCGGCGTCCCCGGCATCATCGAGCACACCGAGGACCGGGGCGCCGTCGTGCACGGCCAGACCATCGGCTGGGACGCCGTCCCGCTGGAGGAACTGCTCCGCTCCGGCTGCCGCCTCCCGGACTCCGTGCGGTACTTCATCGACAACGGTGCGAAGACCCTGGGCCAGGCCGAGATGTGGTTCGGCGCCGGGCGCGGCGCGGACAACGCGGTCGTGGTGCTCTTCGGCTCCGGTGTCGGCGCCTGCCTGGTCACCGCCGACGTGGAGAACGGCCGGGCGGTCGAATGGGGACACCTGACCGTACGGGTGCGGGGCCGCCGCTGCCGCTGCGGCGCGCTCGGCTGTCTGGAGGCGTACGCCGGCGCCGAGTCGTTGCTCGCCCGCTGGCGCGAGGAGGGCGGCCGGCCCGACGAGGGCATCGACGAGGAGAGCGCGCTCACCGCGATGCTCGCCGCGGCCTACCCCTCCGAGGGCACCGCGGCCGACCCCGTCGCGCTCGCCGTCCTCGAGGAGACCGCCGAGTACCTGGGCGCCGGCCTCTCCGACCTGATCAACCTCTTCCAGCCCGAGCGGATCCTGATCGGCGGCTGGGCAGGCCTCCAGCTCGGCGCCCGCTTCCTGCCCGCCGTACGCCGGTACGCGACCACGTACGCGCTGCGCCATCCCGCCGAGCAGGTCACCATCGATCTCGGCCGGCTGGGCCCGGACGCGGTCACCGTCGGCGCCGCGATCCTGCCTCTCGCCGACTTCTTCAGCCGCGGCGGCCGCCGCGCCGAACCGGTGACCGAGGACCGCTTCCCCGCCTGGCGCGCGGCCCTGGAGGAACGCAGCCCGCGCTGACCCCACGCAACCCGCCGCTCCCGCGCGTTTCGCCCGGCTCCGCCGTGGTACTCGGCCGACGCCAGGAGTGTGGCGGAACGACGCGAGGGGAGTACGCCGTGGGAGAGAAGCAGGGCGGCAAGCCGGTGCCCCGGGACCTGCCGGACCAGCAGGCCGGCTCCGGCCAGGACCCGTGGGAGGCGGCGGACGGCACACGGCCCGAGGACCGCGGCGACGGCGACCACCCGGAGCACGACCTCCCCGACCCCGACGAGGCCGGCGCCGGCCCCGACGGCGCCCCGCGCTCGGGTTCGGTGCACCCCGAGGACCCGGTCCCCGACGAGCCGTCGGCCTGAGGCCGAGGCAGCTGGGAGGAACGCACATGACCCTCGCCGACCGACTCCGCTCGTGGCCCGTCTACCGCCAGCTCACCGGCCCCGACCGCACCGGCCGGGGCGCCGCCGCCAAGTCGCCGCACACCGAGAACCTGCGCCCCCGCACCGAGACCGCCGAACGCGTCGTGCAGTCGGTGTGCCCGTACTGTGCGGTCGGCTGCGGCCAGCAGATCTACGTCCGGGACGAGAAGGTCGTGCAGATCGAGGGCGACCCGGCCTCCCCGGTCAGCCGCGGCCGTCTGTGCCCCAAGGGCTCGGCCACCCTCCAGCTCACCACCGGACCCGCCCGTGAACACCGGGTCCTGTACCGACGGCCGCACGGCACCGACTGGGAGTCCCTCGACCTGGACACGGCCATGGACATGGTCGCCGACCGCGTGATCCGCACCCGGCGCGAGACCTGGGAGTGGGAGTACGAGGGCATGCGCACCGCCCGCACCATGGGCATCGCCAGTCTCGGCGGCGCGACCCTCGACAACGAGGAGAACTACCTGATCAAGAAGCTGCTGACCGGCCTCGGCGTGGTCCAGGTGGAGAACCAGGCCCGGGTCTGCCACAGCTCCACCGTCGCCGGGCTCGGCACCTCCTTCGGCCGCGGCGGCGCCACCACCTTCATGCAAGACCTCCAGCACGCTGACTGCATCGTCATCGAAGGCTCCAACTTCGCCGAGTGCCACCCGGTCGGCTTCCAGTGGGTGATGGAGGCCAAGCTGCGCGGGGCCACGATCATCGACGTCGACCCCCGCTTCAACCGCACCAGCGCACTCGCCGACCTGTACGTCCCGATCCGGGCCGGCACCGACATCGCCTTCCTCGGCGGGATCATCAACCACGTCCTGACCGAGGGGAAGGACTTCCGCGAGTACGTCCTGAAGTACACCAACGCGGCCACCCTGGTCAGCGAGGACTTCCGGGACACCGAGGACCTCGACGGCGTCTTCTCCGGACTCGACGAGGAGAAGGCCCACTACGACCCGCGCAGCTGGCAGTACGAGGGCGTCGAGGTGCAGCAGCCGACCGGCGAGGCCGACGAGCAGTACGAGGACCGCACCCGAAAGTCCGCGGGCGCCGAGGCACACGGCTCAGGCGGCGCCCGCACCGGCCACCGGGCCCCCAGCGACGAGACGCTCCAGCACCCGCGCTGCGTCTACCAGGTGCTCAAGCGCCACTACGCCCGGTACACCCCCGAGATGGTGGAGAACGTCTGCGGGATCCCGCGCGAGACCTTCCGGCAGGTCTGCGACGCCCTGACCGCGAACTCGGGCCCCGACCGCACCAGCGCCTTCTGCTACGCCGTCGGCTGGACCCAGCACTCCACCGGCAGCCAGTTCATCCGCGCCGCCTGCGTCCTCCAGCTGCTGCTCGGCAACATCGGCCGCACCGGCGGCGGCATCCAGGCGCTGCGCGGCCACGCCTCCATCCAGGGCTCCAGCGACATCCCCACCCTGTTCAACCTGCTGCCCGGCTACATCCCGATGCCGCACGCCCACGACGACATGAACCTGGACCACTTCATCGAGGCGAGCCGCACGGTGAAGGGCTTCTGGTCGAACATGCGGGCCTACGCCGTGAGTCTCCTCAAGGCGTACTACGGCGACGCGGCCACCCCCGAGAACGACTTCTGCTTCGACCACCTCCCGCGGCTGACCGGCTCGCACTCCACCTACGACACGGTCATGGCCCAGCTCGACGGCCTGTGCAAGGGCTACTTCCTCATGGGCGAGAACCCGGCCGTCGGCTCCGCCAACACCCGCCTCCAGCGGCTCGGCATGGCCAACCTGGAGTGGCTGGTGGTCCGGGACTTCTCCCTCATCGAGTCGGCGACCTGGTGGAAGGACGGCCCGGAGATCGAGACCGGCGAGCTGCGCACCGAGGACATCGGCACCGAGGTGTTCTTCTTCCCGGCCGCCGCCCACACCGAGAAGTCCGGCTCCTTCACCAACACCAACCGGTGGGTGCAGTGGCACCACACGGCGGTCGAACCCGAGGGCGACGCCCGCAGCGACCTCTGGTTCATGTACCACCTGGGCCGCCGCATCCGGGAGAAGCTGGCCGGCTCCACCGACCCCATGGACCGGCCGATCCTCGACCTGGCCTGGGACTACCCGGTCAGCGGCGAGCTGGACGAGCCGGTCGCCGACGCCGTGCTCGCCGAGATCAACGGCCACGGACCGGACGGCGCGCCGCTGAGCGCCTACACCGAGCTGAAGGACGACGGCTCCACCCGCTGCGGCTGCTGGATCTACTGCGGTGTCTACGCGGACGGCGTCAACCAGGCCGCCCGCAGGAAGCCCGAGTGGGAGCAGGACTGGGTGGCCGCCGAATGGGCCTGGGCCTGGCCGGCCAACCGCCGCATCCTCTACAACCGCGCCTCCGCCGCCCCCGACGGCACCCCGTGGAGCGAACGCAAGAAGTACGTCTGGTGGGACCCGGAGGAGGGGAAGTGGACCGGCCGGGACGTCCCGGACTTCATCCCTGACCGGCCGCCCGGCTACGAGCCCGGTGAGGACGCCGAGGGCGTGGCCGCACTGCGCGGCGACGACCCGTTCATCATGCAGGCCGACGGCAAGGGGTGGCTCTACACCCCGGCCGGTCTGGAGGACGGCCCACTGCCCACGCACTACGAACCCCAGGACTCCCCGTTCCCCAACGCCCTCCACCCGTCCACCCCGCGCAGCCCGGTGCGTCAGCTGCTGCCCCGCGAGGGCAACCGCTACCACCCGAGCGGGGACGAGGAGGGCGCCGAGGTCTTCCCGTACGTCGTGACCACGCACCGGCTCACCGAGCACTTCACGGCGGGCGGCATGAGCCGCTGGTCGGAGTACCTCTCCGAGCTGCAGCCTGAGTTCTTCTGCGAGGTCTCGCCCGCCCTGGCCCGCGAACGCGGCCTGGAGAACGGCGGGTGGGCCACGATCGTCACCGCCCGCAACGCCGTCGAGGCACGGGTCCTGGTCACGGACCGCATCCGGCCACTACGGGTGCAGGGCCGCACCGTCCACCAGATCGGCCTGCCCTTCCACTGGGGGCCGAACGGCGTCGCGCGGGGCGACGCGGCCAACGAGCTGGTGTCCATCGCCCTCGATCCCAACGCCCACATCCAGGAGGACAAGGCGCTCTCCGCCGACATCATGGCCGGCCGCCGCCCTCGCGGCCCCGACCTTCCGAAGCTGGTCGCCGAGTACCGCAGGCGGGCCGGCATCACCGCGGCCACCGGAACGGAGGTGCGCAAGTGACCGAGGACCGCGTCGGGTTCTTCACCGACACCTCCGTCTGCATCGGCTGCAAGGCCTGCGAGGTCGCCTGCAAGGAGTGGAACGCCATCCCCGAGGACGGCCTCTCCCTGACCGGCATGTCGTACGACAACACCGGGGCGCTCGGCGCCTCCACCTGGCGGCACGTGGCCTTCATCGAACAACCCCGCCCGGACGGCCGTACCGAACTTCCGCTGGTGGACGGCGCACCGGACCACGGTGACGGTGGCGGTGACGACGGCGGCGGAGGCGACCTGCGCTGGCTGATGTCCTCCGACGTGTGCAAGCACTGCACCCACGCCGCCTGCCTCGACGTCTGCCCCACCGGTGCGCTGTTCCGCACCGAGTTCGGCACGGTCGTCGTCCAGGAGGACATCTGCAACGGCTGCGGCTACTGCGTGCCCGCCTGCCCCTACGGCGTCATCGAGCAACGCCCCTCCGACGGGCGGGTGTTCAAGTGCACCCTGTGCTACGACCGGCTCGGCGCGGGACAGGAACCGGCCTGCGCCAAGGCCTGCCCGACCGAGTCCATCCAGTTCGGCCCCCTCGACGAACTCCGCGAACGGGCCGCCCTGCGCGTGGACCAACTGCACGAACAGGGCGTCACCGACGCCCGGCTGTACGGCCACGACCCGGACGACGGGGTCGGCGGCGACGGCGCGTTCTTCCTGCTGCTGGACGAACCCGAGGTGTACGGACTGCCCCCGGCCCCCGTGGTCACCACCCGTGACCTGCCCGCCATGTGGAAGCACGCGGGTGTCGCCGCCCTGTCCCTGCTGGGCGGTGCGGCCGCCTGCTTCGCGGCCGCGGCCGCGGCCGGCAGGGCGGCAGGAAGGGGTGTGCGATGAGCGAGCCGGAGCGTGGCGGGCGCAGGCGGCGCGGCCGGGGCGGCCGGGGGGAGCAACCGGTCGTGCCACGGGCCGAGTTCGGCTCCTACTACGGCCGCCCCGTCATCAAGCCGCCGTCCTGGGCCGCCCCCGACATCGCCGGGTACTTCTTCCTCGGCGGCCTGGCCGGCGCCGGGTCGGTCCTCGCGGCCGGCGCGCACCTGACCGGCCGTACGGCGACCGCCAGGGCGCTGAAGGTGTCCTCGTTCGCCGCCGTGTCGCTGTCGGCCGCCGCACTCATCCACGACCTGGGCAGGCCCGGCCGGTTCGCGAACATGCTGCGGGTGTTCAAGCCCACCTCGCCGATGAGCATGGGTTCCTGGCTGCTCGGGGCCTACGGACCCGCGGCGGGTGCGGCCGCCGCCAGCGCCGTCAGCGGCCGGCTGCCGCGGCTCGGGGGCGCGGCGACCGGCGCGGCGGCGCTGCTGGGACCGGTGGTCGCCACGTACACCGCGGTGCTGGCCGCCGACACCGCCGTACCGGCCTGGCACGGGGCCCACCGTGAACTGCCGTACCTGTTCGCCGCGTCCGCCACGGCCGCGGCGGCCGGTATGGCGCTGGTGACCGGGCCCGTCCGGGACAACGCGCCCGCGCGCTGTGCGGCCGGGCTGGCGGCCCTGGCCGACGCGGCGGCGGAGCGCGCCGCCGCCCGGCGGCTCGGGCTGGTCGCCGAGACCTGGCAGGACGGGCGCGCCGGGACGCTGCTGCGGGCCGCGCGGTTCCTCACCGCGGGCGGCGCGCTCGGAGCCGTCCTGCTCGGCGGCCGGCGGCTGCCCGCGGCCGCCTCCGGGCTCGCGCTGCTGGCCGGTTCGGCCTGCACGCGGTTCGGCGTGTTCGCGGCGGGCGTGGCGTCGGCGGCGGACCCGAAGTACACGGTGGTCCCGCAGCGGGAGCGCGCCGACGCCGCCTGACCCGCCGGGTGCTCGCCGGGTGCTCAGGCGAACGCGTTCACGCCGGTCAGCTCCGCCGACAGGTCCCACAGCCGGGCGGCCTGCTCCGGGTCGACGGCCCAGGCCTTGACGCCGGTCGGCTCGCCCTCGGCGGCGGGTTCGGCGACGTCGCAGTCCTCCAGGTACACCCCGCCCAGGTCCGCCAGCTGCGCCGAGGTGGCCGCCCAGGTCTGGGTGGCCGCACCCTGCTCGGGTGTCTTCATGCCCGCGACCTCCAGCAGGTTCCCCCGCTCGTCCGTCCAGCCGCGCTCGACCTTCTCCGCGAGGGGGATGTGCCGCTGGAGCGGGGTCATGATGCCGCCGGGGTGCAGGGCGAAGGCGCGTACGCCCGAGTCCCGGCCCAGCCGGTCGAGGTGCACGGCGAACAGCACGTTGGCGGTCTTGGCCTGGCCGTACGCCTCCCACTTGTCGTAGCCGCGGCGCCACTGGACGTCGTCCCAGCGCATCCCGGAGAAGTGGTGGGCGCGCGAGGAGACCGACACGACCCGGGCGCCGCCGGGCTCGACGGCGGGCCAGAGCCGGTTCACGAGGGCGAAGTGCCCGAGGTGGTTGGTGGCGAACTGGGCTTCCCAGCCGGGTCCGACCCGGGTCTCGGGGCAGGCCATGATCCCGGCGCTGTCGATCATGAAGTCGACGGTCCGCCCGGAGGCCAGGAACCGCTCCGCGAAGCCGCGCACGCTCTCCAGGTCACCGAGGTCGAGTTCGTCCACCTCGACCCCGTCGAGCCCGGTCAGCGCCTGGCGTGCGGTCTCGGCGCGCCGTGCGGGGACGATGACGCGGGCACCGGCCTTGGTGAGGGCCCGGGTGGTCTCCAGCCCGATCCCGGAGTAGCCGCCGGTGACGATCGCGAGCCGGCCGCCGAGGTCGACCCCGGCCAGGACCTCGTCGGCCGTGCTGTCCGCGCCGAAGCCGGAACCGATCTTGTGCTGAGGTGTCGTAGCGCTCATGACCCGAACGCTACGAATTGGAGTGCGCTCGAAGTCAAGCGCGTGCTCCCGGCGCGGCCGGAACGGTCCCGAACAGTCCCGGGCGGTCCCGGACAGGGGGAAGCCCCGGTCGCGACGGGGGATTCGCGGCCGGGGCGGTCAGGTGGTGGGCACGGATGGCGGTCGCCTCTCGGCGAAACGCTCCACAGGGCTTCAGCCGAACGATCGTCCCTGTGGGCAAAAGGTGAGGCCCGGGGACACTGTCCCATCCGCACCCACGGCTGGTTCATCGGACAACCACTCCTGGGTGTTCCGGACCCGCACGTGACGCGTGTCACTCCGGGGCCAGCGGGCTGTCCGCCAGCGAACCGAGCAGGTCGGCGGGGTCGGCGTAGATCTCCTCCGCCCCGGCGGCCACCAGGTCCGAGCGGGGGATCCCGCCGCACAGCACCCCCACACAGCGCACCCCGGCCTTGGTGCCCGCCCGCATGTCCCACACCGTGTCCCCGACGAACACGGCCCGGTCCGCCGGCACCCCGGCCAGCTCCAGGGCGTGCTCCACCGGCTCCGGCGCCGGTTTGCCGTGGGTCACGTCGTCGGCGCTCGCGGTGGCGTCGATCGCGTCGTCGGCGTCGATCGCGCGGCGCAGCGCGGCCAGCTCGGGGCCGCTCGCCGAGGTGGCCAGCACCACCCGCCAGCCGTCCCGGTGCAGGCGCCGCAGCAGCTCGCCGGCGCCCGGCAGCGGGGCGAGCCGGTCGAAGAACTGGCCGTACAGCGCGGTGTGCGCGGCGCTGAGACCGTCGTCCTGGCTCTTGTCGCGATCGTCGCCCAGGAGATGGGCGATCAGGTCGCCCGAGCCGAGCCCGACGGAGTGGTGCACGGCGTTCATGGTGACCTGGTGGCCGGCCTGTCTGAAGGCCTCCCACCAGGTCGTGACGTGCAGGTGGTTGGTGTCGACGAGGGTCCCGTCGACGTCGAACACGGCAGCCCGCTGCATCACTCGGCGCCCCTTCCTGTGGTACGGCCCCATTGCACCCGGGTACCGCGTCAGGCGCCGGTCACGCGTGCCGGGACCCGTCCCTCGCGGGTCCAGGCCAGCAGCTCCTCCGCGGACCAGGTGGTCACCACCCGGTCGGCCGGCACCGCGCACTCCTCGGCCCGGGCGCAGCCGAGGATCTGCCAGTCGAGCTGGCCGGGGGCATGGGCGTCGGTGTCGACCGCGAACAGCACTCCGGCGCCGACGGCCCGGCGCAGCAGCCGGCGGGGCGGGTCGAGCCGCTCGGGGCGGCTGTTGATCTCCACGGCCGTACCGGACTCGGCGCAGGCGGCGAACACCTCGTCCGCGTCGAACTCGGACTCCGGCCGCCCCCGCCCGGTGACCAGGCGGCCCGTGCAGTGACCGAGGACGTCGGCGTGCGGGTCGCGGACGGCGGCCACCATGCGCCGGGTCATCGACCGGGCGTCCATCCGCAGCTTGGAGTGGACCGAGACGACGACCACGTCGAGCCGCTCCAGCAGCTCCGGCTCCTGGTCCAGCGAGCCGTCCTCCAGGATGTCGCACTCGATGCCGGTGAGCAGCCGGAACGGCGCCCAGGAGGCGTTGAGCCGGGCGACCACGGCCAGCTGCTCGCGCAGCCGCTCCGGGGACAGCCCGCGCGCCACGGTGAGCCTGGGGGAGTGGTCGGTGAGCACCGCCCACTCGTGCCCGAGGGCCGCCGCGGTGCGGCCCATCTCCTCGATCGGGCTGCCGCCGTCGGACCAGTCCGAGTGCAGGTGGCAGTCCCCGCGCAGCAGCTCCCGCAACCCCGACCCGGGACCGGCCGCGGGTTTGCCCGTTTCTTCCTCAAGTCTGCGCAAATATCCGGGCAAATCTCCGGCCAGCGCCTCCTGGACCACCTGGGCGGTCTTCGGGCCCACGCCCCGCAGCGACTCCAGGGTCCCGGCCCGCGCCCGCGCGGCCACCTCGTCGGCGGCCAGAGCGGCCAGAACCCTTGCGGCGGTGCGGAACGCGCGGACCCGGTAGGTAGGCGCCAGCGACCGTTCCAGCAGGAAGGCGATGCGTTCCAGCGCCTCGACGGGATCCATGGCCACCTCCACCGCCAGGGTGACTCAGGCCGGTCACTTCCGCCCCAGGGGATCTACCCTCGATTGCATGACCGAGATAGCGAGCCCGTACATCTCCCAGCCGCGGATCCTGGTGCTCGGGGTCATGACCGGCCGGCCCGGCACCCCGCCCTTCCGCATCGTGGAGATCGACGGGGAGGTGGTATGCCAGGCGCGCACCGTCACGGACGTACTGGAGGTGGCCGCGTCCTTCGGGATCCAGGTCCACGACCTGGACGACCCGGACGTGGTCCGCTGGGTGGGCGGGGACAAGTTCACCTGGTCGCCCCGCCCGGCACGCCGCTAGCCGGCGCGCGCCGCGCTCAGCCGACCGTCCACTTCTGGTTGGCGCCGCCCGAGCAGGTCCAGATCTGCAGCCGGGTGCCGTTGGCCGAGTTGTTGCCGGTGACGTCCAGGCACTTGTTCGCCTGTGGATTCACGATGTCGTGCGCCGAGGACACGGCCCACTTCTGGGCGGCTGTGCCGTTGCAGTCGTAGAGCTGGACGGTCGTGCCGTCCGCCGTGCCGCCGCCGGTGACGTCCAGGCACTTGCCCAGCGCGCGAATGGTGCCGTCGCTGCCGACGGTCCACTGCTGGGCGGCGGTGCCGTTGCAGTCGTAGAGGTCGACGGGCGTGCCGTTGGCGGTGTTCGCCCCGGCCACGTCCACGCACTTGCCGGCCAGGCCCTTGATCGGGACCCCGGCGGCGCTGTCACTGGTCGTGACCGACACCGAGTCCACGACCAGCTGCGCCGGGAACGCGGTCGACCCATCCGGGTCGCCCGGCCAGTAGCCGCCCACGGCCAGGTTCAGGATCAGGAAGAACGGCTTGTTGAACGCCCAGGTGTTGCCGCCCACGTCGGCGGGGGTCCGGGTCTCGTAGATGGTGCCGTCGACCGACCACTTGATCGAGTTGGGCGCCCAGTCGACCGCGAAGGTGTGGAAGCCGTCCGCGAAGGCCTGGCCGTTCGGCAGCGAGTAGCCCGCGCCTATCCCGTTCGAGCCGGAATAGCCGGGACCGTGGATGGTGCCGTGCACGGTGGACGGCTCGTAACCGACGTTCTCCATCACGTCGATCTCACCGGAGTTCGGCCAGCCGACCGACCCGATGTCGTTGCCGAGCATCCAGAAGGCCGGCCACATGCCCTGCCCGCGCGGGATCTTCATCCGCGCCTCGACGTGCCCGTACTGGGCGCTGAACTTCCCGGAGGTGTTCATCCGGGCCGAGGTGTACTGGCAGGTGCCGTACCAGCACTGGTAGTTGGCGGGGTTCTCCTTCTTGGCCGTGATGACCAGGTGCCCCTGGCCGTCGAGGGCCGCGTTGTTGGTGCCCGAGGTGTAGTACTCGCGCTCGTGGTTGTTGACGTTGTCGCCGGTCTCCAGCGTCCACTTGGAGGAGTTGACCGGCGAACCGGCGGCCCCGTCGAAGGTGTCGGAGAAGGTCACGGCGGCCGCGCTCGCGTCGGCGGCCTCGGCCCGGTGCGCGGGACCGACCGCGACGGACCCGACCAGGGCGGCGGCGGACAGGGCGGCGAGGAGACATCTGCGGAGCAGTCGTGGCGAGGCCATGGCGCTCCCTTCCGTACGGCGGCCGGGCGCGGGGAGGCGTCCGGCCGGGGTGGGGGGTAAGGGTTACGCCTGTTGATTTAAGGAGTGAGATAAGTAGTGCGTCAATACCTTGGTACGGACCAGTACAGGACGATCTGATGGCTGGACCAGGACGCCCGCACGGCCGTCACGCCTTGCGCCTGCGGGCGTGCACCGCGCGACCGAGCCGGCGGCCCAGCAGCACCCAACCCACCAGCGCTCCCGTGGTGTTGAGGATGACGTCGTCCACGTCGAAGGCCCGGCCGGTGACCAGCGCGCCCTGCGCCAGCTCCACCAGCAGCATCACGATCGCGGTGAGCAGCAGCACCCGGAGCACACTCCGGGCGCGGGGCGCGAGCACCGGCACGAGGACCCCGAACGGGACGCCGAGCAGGATGTTGCCGCCGATCTGCTTCACCGCGTCACGGAACGCGGGCTGGTCCAGATAGATCCTGAGGGTGGCGCCGGGGTGCAGATTGGTGTGCGCGATCGACACCGACGCGGGGGACGGATCGAGCGTCAGCTTGGCCAGGACGACCGCGAACGCCACCATCACGACGAAGGCGCACATCATGGCCAGCAGGCGCAGGGGGAGGGGGAGCGGACGGCGCTCGTCGGCGCCGGCCTTGGCGGAGGCTTTGGCGGAAGACTTGCCCGGTGCCTTTCCCGGGGCGGTCTTCCTGCCGAAGCCGCGGGCCCAGCCGACGGCGCCCTTGCTCCCCGTGGTGCCCCTCCCGGCCGCGCCGCTCCTCTTGCCGGTGGCCGCCGGTTTCGCGGTGCCGCCCTTCTCCGTGGTGGCCCCCGCCGCGGGGCGACGGGCCTTCACCAGGCCCGCGGCCCTGGCGAACAGCCCGGCGCTCCTGCCGGGGCTTCTTCCCTTGTCCGACCCCTCGATCGGGTCGCGCTTGGCGGTACGCAGGCGCGAGGTGGCGCTGGCCATCCGGTCCTCCACTCGTGAACTTGGCGGCGTGCTAGCGCTGTTACCCGCGAAGCGCCCCAAGATGCCCGCCTCCCGGCGGAGCCCGAAGGCACACCGCCGGTTTCCGTCCACGCTCCCCGGGTACTCCGGCAGCGTTCCCGCGTGCCGCCGCTCCGGCCGCCCGGAGCGATGCTTGGATAACGGAAGCGGCGAAGCGGACATCTCGCCGCGCGACGGCTCGAGGAGGCGGCGAATGACCAGGCGTACGGCGCTCGTCGCCGCGGTCGAGCTGCTGGCGTGGTGGGTCGTACTGGCCCTGCTCTGGCTGGTTTTCATCAGCACCGTCGACACCCTGGAGCGGGTCGTCGGCGCGAGCGCGGCGGCCGTCGGCGCCCTGCTGGCCCGCGCCGGACGGCGGGCGGTGAGCTGGCGGTGAACGGCTGGATCCTCGCGGCGACCGTACTGCTGGCCGCGGGCGGGGGCGCGGCCCTGTGGGGCGTGGCCACCGGCCCGCTGAGCCGCCGCGTGATCGCCCAGAACCTCTCCACCACGGCGGTCTGCCCCAGCCTGCTGCTCCTCGCCCAGGGCTACGGCCGCCCCTCCTACGTCGATCTCGCGCTGCTGCTGGCCCTGCTGGGCCCGGTCGGCACCCTGGTCTTCGCCCGGCTGCTCGCCGACGACCTGGCGGGTGAGCGTCCCGCCGCCTGGGGGCTGACCTGGACGGCGGCCGGGGTCGGCGCCGTCGTCGTGCTCGTGCTGTGCGCGGTCGCCGGACCCGGCCGGGCGATGGTGAAGCTCCTGGTGATCGGGGCCCTGCTGATCGGTGGGAACGTGGTCGCCTCCCGGGCGCTGTCGGGCGGCTTCCGGGAGGTGCGCGGTGGCTGACGCGGTGATCGTCATCGCGCTGCTGCTGACCGCGGCCTCGGCGACCGCGGCCGTGGCGACCCGCGACCCGGCCCGTCAGGCCCTGGTGCTCGCCGTCCTCGGGCTGCTGCTCGGCGTGGTGTTCACCGTGCTCCAGGCCCCCGACGTCGGTCTGTCGCAGCTCGCGGTCGGCTCGGTGCTCACCCCGCTGCTGATCATGCTGTCGGTCCGCAAGGTGAAGCGGCGCGGAAATCAGGACGACAAGTGAGCCGGCGGCTGAGGCTCTGGCTCCTGGCCGTCGGCGGCGCGGGACTCGGCACGCTGCTGGTCGCCGCCTGTCTCGACCTGCCCGCGTTCGGCCGGCGCGGCCACCCGTACGGCGAACGCGCGGTGCGCGCCTCCCTCACCCGGCACACCGCCAACGTCATCTCCTCCGTCAACTTCGACCAGCGGGCCTACGACACCCTCGGCGAGATGAGCATCCTGTTCGCCGCCGTCCTCGGCTGCGTGGTCCTGCTGCGCCAGGCCCGGGACGAGCACCGCGCCGCCCCGCTTCCCGCCGAAGTCGCCCGGCCGGTACGCCGCTACGCCCTCCTGGTGGTGCCCGTCGCCCTGGTCACAGGCCTGTACGTGATCGCGCACGGCCAGCTCAGCCCCGGCGGCGGCTTCCAGGGCGGGGTCGTCGCCGCGACCGCCCTGCACCTGCTGTACCTCGGCGCCGACTACCGCGCCCTGGAACGCGTCCGCCCGATCGGCGTCTTCGAGGTCACCGACTCCCTCGCCGCCTGCTCCTTCGTGGTGCTGGGCCTCGCCGGGGTGCTGGCCGGCACCGCCTTCCTCGCCAACACCCTCCTGCCGTACGGCACGTTCAACACGCTGTCCTCCGGCGGACTGGTCCCCCTGCTGAACGCGGCCATCGGCATGGAGGTGGCGAGCGCGGTCGTCGTCCTGCTCGCCCGCTTCCTCGACCAGGCCGTCGAGATCGAGGAGGAGAACGGGAGTTGAGCCCCGCCGTGCTGCACGTCTTCCCCTACCTGGTGGCCGTCTGGATCTTCCTGACGGGCTGTTACGGCCTCGCCACCAGCCGGAACCTGATCCACGCCGTCGGCTGCCTCGCCGTCTGCCAGTCGTCGACGTACGTCCTGCTGCTCGCGGTCGGCTACCGCGACGGCGGCACCGCACCCGTCTTCTCCGACCTCAGGCCCGGCGCCCGGCCGCTCGTCGACCCCGTGGTGCAGGCCCTCGCCCTCACCGACGTGGTGGTCGGCGCGACCGTCACCGCGCTGCTGCTGGCGCTGGTCCTGCAGATCGCCAAGCGGCACGGCACCGTCGATCCCGACGAACTGACGGAGCTGCGCGGCTGATGCACCACCTGCTGCCCCTGCTCGTGGCCGTCCCGGTGCTCGGCGCCACCCTGCTGGTGGCCGGCGGCCGCCGGCTGCCCCGGCTCGCGGCCGAGAGCTTCGCCTGCGCGGTCTGTGCGGCGACCTGTGCCCTCGCCCTGGTCCTGCTGCTGAACTCCGCCCCGCCGCTGACCGAGTGGGCGGGCGGCTGGCGGCCGGTCGGCGGCGAGAGCGTCGGGATCGTACTGACCGGCGACGGACCGGCCCTCGGCATGGCCACCCTGGTCTCCCTGCTGACGCTGGCCGCCCTGGCCTATTCCTGGCGCTACTTCGCGGAGCCGCCGACCCGGCACGCGGGGTCGTTCCCGGCGCTGATGCTGGTCTTCCAGGCCGGGATGTGCGGGTTCGCGATCGCGGGCGACCTGTTCAACGCCTTCGTGTTCTTCGAGCTGATGAGCGTCGTCGCCTACGCGCTGACCGGTTACCGCATCGACGAGGCGCGGGCCGTCCAGGGCGCGCTCACCTTCGGCGTGGTCAACTCCCTGGGTGCGTACGCCATGCTGACGGGCATCGGCCTGCTCTACGCCCGCACCGGCGAACTGTCGATGTCGAAGATCGGCCGCGGTCTGGACGCGCACGGCCGCCCGGACGCCCTGGTCCTCGCCGCCTTCGTCCTGGTGCTCACCGCGCTGCTGGTCAAGGCGGCCGCCGCCCCCTTCCACTTCTGGCTCCCCGACGCCCACGCGGTGGCCCCCACCCCGGTGTGCATGCTGCTGTCCGGGGTCATGGTCGAACTCGGCGCCTACGGCGTCTGGCGGGTGTACGGCACGGTCTTCGCCGGGCCCGGGGGCATCCCGGCGGCCGACCTGGAGCGGGCGCTGGTCGTCCTCGGGGTGGGCACGGCCGCGCTCGGCGCCTTCATGTGCTGGCACCAGCGGCACATCAAGCGGCTGCTCGCCTTCTCCACGGTCGCGCACACCGGCCTGTTCCTCGTCGGCCTGGACGTCCTCTCTCCCGAGGGGGATGCCGGTATCGCCCTGTACCTCCTCGGGCATGCCGGGGTGAAGGCGGCCCTCTTCGCCTGTGCGGGCATCCTCCTGGACCGTTACGGCAACGTCGACGAACGTGCCCTGCACGGCCGGGCCCGGGAACTGCGCACGGTGGGCGTGCTGTTCGGGCTCGGCGGGCTGGCGCTCGCGGGGCTGCCGCCGTTCGGCACCGGGCTCGGCAAGTCGGTCGCCGAGGAGGCGGTGGGCGGCCCGCTGACGGTGCTGTACGTCGTTGTGTCGGCGGTGACGGCGGGCGCGGTGCTGCGCGTCGCGGCGCGGGTCTTCCTCGGCCTCGGGGACAGGCCACCGCGGGGTGACGCCTACGAGACCACCGGGTCCGGGGAGGAACCGGAGACCGAGGGCCGGCTCTCCCGGATCCCGGACACGATGACCGTCGTCCCCGCGGTGCTGCTGGCCGGGGCCCTCGCCGTCGGCCTCGCACCGGGCTTCGCCGGGGTGGTGGCGCGGGCCGTTGCCCGGGCCGGTTCCGGTGGTGCCCCGGCCGGCGCGCACTGGACGGCGGCCGGGGTCCTGCTGGGCTGTCTCTCCACCCTCCTGGCCCTCGGCCTGGCCGCCCTCGCGGTCACCCGGCCCGGCCTGGTCGCCGCCAGAGGCGGGGCGCTGCCGGTGCGCCGCCTGCAGTCCGGGCACGTCGGGGACTACGTGGCCTGGCTGCTGGTCGGCGCCGCCGCGCTCGGTGCGCTGGCGGCGCCGGGGGTGCTGGGCGGCTGATCGACCGGCCGGTCGCCGGGCTGTTCATCCGGCGCCGGTCGGCCTTCTCGCGCGGTGCCGGTCAGACCGTCCCGTAGGACACGTGCACCTCCGTGAAGCCGAGGGAGTGCAGCAGGCCCTCCAGCATGCCGGTGGTGTTGGTCTCGGCGCGGGTGGTCAGCCCGCTGCTCTTGGCCGCGTCCGAGATGTGCTTCACCGCGAGCTTCTGCACCGCCTGTTCGCTGTTCGGGTTGTCCGAGAACAGGTCGCCGAGCCGGTCCAGCAGACCGCGCTGCTTGGAGACGGCGTACGAGTGGTCGGCGTCCAGGGTGGCCTTGCCCAGCTGCGCGTGCGGCAGCCGGATGGTGGCCTCGGTCCGGTCGGCGTTGACCGTCACGTCCCTCTGGGCGATCTTGCCGAGGTCGACGTAGGAGTCGACGGTGCCCGCGCCCACGTACAGGGTGCGGGTGCCGCGGATCGCGCTGGGCAGGTACTTGGCGTCCTTCTCCAGGTCCACGACGACCTGGAAGTTGCCGGAGGCCGCGTCGTAACGGCTCATGTCCTGGATGGACTTGAGCAGCGCCGGGCCGGTGTTGTCGCGGGTCTCCGTGCCGAACAGGTCCTTGATCCCGGGCAGCACCGCCAGTTTGATCCCGGCGAACAGCACCACGAGCACCAGCACCAGCGCGGTGACCAGTTTCGCCCAGCCGGGCATGCGCCGGGGCCGGGCCGTGACGGGAGCCTCCTGAGTGGAGCTCGCCTTGCTCTCCTTGGTGGAACTCGCCATGTGACGGTCCTCCTTTCCAACGAGACCAATGCCCGCCAACGGCCGTGCCAGACCGCGTTGTCGGCTGATTGAGACAGCTGGGTCAGGACTGATACACGCGGTGCCGAAACGTGCCCGACGGCCACCCGCGCCGTCGCGTCGCGGAAGACCGGTCAGGGCCGCCCGGCCAGTTCCGCGATGCGGCGGGCGGAGGCCGTGCCCGGGTCCGCGGTGACCAGGACGACCTCCTGGTCGTCCTCCGGTACCAGCAGGACGTCGCAGTTCAGGTGCAGCCGCCCCAGTTCCGGATGGTCGAGGACCTTGGTGCGGTGGCCGGGGGCGTGTACCGGATGGGTCGCCCAGATCCGCCGGAACTCCGCGCTGCCGGTGCGCAGGTCGTCCAGCAGGGCGGCGAGTTGCGCGTCGTGCGGATAGCGCTCGGCGGCCCGCCGCAGCCGGGCCACCACGACGTGCCCGGACTCCTCGGCACCGGAGCTCTCGTACATGCGCCCCTGGCCGAGGAAGCGCCGCCGCGCCACGTTGGTCGTGCCGTGTCCGAGGTCGCCGCCGAACAACAGCTGGGCGAGGGGGTTCCAGGCCACCAGGCCGTAGGCCGCGTCGGTGACGATCGCGGCGGTGTCCGGAAGCCGATCCAGCAGGTGGCCGACGTGCGGTCGCACCCGCCGTACCGCCGCGGTGCCGGGCGGCGGTGCACCGGAGCCGGCCAGCCGGAAGAGGTGGCTGCGCTCGGCGGGGGCCAGCCGCAGCGCCTCGGCCAGGGCGTCCAGGACGCGCGGGGAGGGCCGGGGGCCGCGTGCCTGTTCCAGGCGGATGTAGTAGTCGACCGACATGTGCGCCAGCTCGGCGACCTCCTCGCGGCGCAGCCCCGGAGTGCGGCGGTCGGCGCCGGGTGGCAGCCCCACCGTCTGCGGGCGCAGCCCCGCCCGGCGCTCGCGCAGGAAGCGGGCCAGTTCCTGCCTCGGCATGCCGTCGTCGCCTCCTCGGTCCGCCTGGTACAGACGGTCCCTGGCAGGGCGGACGCGGCCGGGGGACCGTGGCTGTCATGAACGATCGCACAGCACTCGTCACCGGTGCCAACACGGGCATCGGCTTCCATGTCGCCAGACTGCTGGCCGAGGAGGGCTTCCACGTCCACGTCGGTTCCCGGGACGCCGAGCGCGGTGAGCGGGCCGTGGCGGAGATCGGCGCGCACGCGCGGCTGCTGGTCCTGGACGTCACGGACCCCGCCGGCGTGGCACGGGCCGCCGCCTCCGTCGGCCGCCTCGACGTCCTGGTCAACAACGCGGGGATCCAGCCGGTGACGGGTAGCCCCTCGGAGACCGGCGTCGAGGACTTCCGGCGGACGTACGAGACGAACGTCTTCGGTGTCCTCGCGGTCACCAACGCCTTCCTGCCCGCCCTGCGCCGTTCCGCCCACCCGCGCGTCGTGAACGTCTCCAGCGGTACCGCGTCCCTCGCCTGGAGCACCGGGCCCAATCCGCAGTTCGCCCACGGCAGCCCCCGGTCCGCCGCCTACCGCTCCGCCAAGACCGCGCTGAACGCGCTGACCGTCCTGTACGCCCAGGAGCTGGCCGAGGCCGGGATCAAGGTGAACGCCCTGGCCCCCGGGCGGCGGGCCACCGGCCTGGTGCCCGGTGCGGCCGTCGGGGGCGGCGATCCGGCCGAGGGCGCGCGCGGGGCCGTACGGCTGGCGCTGCTGCCCGACGACGGTCCCACCGGCGGGTTCTTCTCCTGGGACGGCACACCCGTGCCGTGGTGAGAGCGGCACGGTCCGTAGCATGAGCCCGTAGCCCGTATGGATCATGCGAGGAGCGGATCGTGCGAGACATCGCCGTCTTCAGCGGCAGCGCCCACCCCGAGCTGGCCGAGGAGGTCTGCGCGCACCTCGGGGTGCCGCTCAGCCCGACGCGGGTCAGCCGGTTCGCGAACGACTGCCTGGAGGTGCAGCTCCAGGCCAACTGCCGGGAGCGGGACGTCTTCCTGATCCAGCCGCTGGTCCGGCCGGTGCAGGAGCACCTGGTGGAGCTGCTGCTGATGTGCGACGCGGCCCGCGGTGCCTCCGCGGGCCGGATCACCGTCGTCATGCCGCACTACTCCTACGCCCGCTCCGACAAGAAGGACGCCCCGCGCATCTCGCTCGGCGGCCGCCTGGTCGCCGACCTGCTGGTGGCCGCCGGCGCGAGCAGGGTCCTCGCCATGACCCTGCACGCCCCTCAGGTGCACGGCTTCTTCTCGGTGCCGGTCGACCACCTGCACGCGCTGCGCGAGCTGGCGGCGCACTTCCGGCGGTACGACCTGTCGCGCACCACCGTCGTCTCGCCCGACCTCGGCAACGCCAAGGAGGCCGCCGCCTTCGCCCGGCTGATCGGCGCCCAGGTGGCGGCCGGTGCCAAGCAGCGCTACCCGGACGACCGGGTCACCATCAGCTCGGTGATCGGCGAGGTGGCCGGCCGGGATGTCATCGTGCTCGACGACGAGATCGCCAAGGGCAGCACGGTCGTCGAACTCCTGGAAAAGATCAGGGAGCTGGGTCCGCCGCGGTCGATCCGGATCGCCTGCACCCACGGGCTGTTCGCGGCCGGGGCGCTCAAGCGGCTCAGCGAGCAGCCCGACGTGCTCGAGATCGTCTGCACCAACACCGTGCCGGTACCGGCCGAGGAGCACACCGACAAGCTGCGGATCCTGTCCATCGCCCCGGCACTTGCGGAGGCCGTACGCCGTATTCACAACGGTGAGTCCGTGAGCGCCCTGTTCGACGAGCCGCGCAACCTCTAGACAGGAAGGAGGAGTTGTAGCGCTGCACCGCGCTCGGCGACACCGAGGCGAACGGGAGGCCCCCAGTGGCGAAGGCCAGGTTCGAGCGGACGAAACCACATGTGAACATCGGCACCATCGGGCACATCGACCACGGCAAGACGACCCTCACCGCGGCCATCACCAAGGTGCTGCACGACAAGTTCCCCCAGCTCAACCCGTTCACGCCGTTCGACCAGATCGACAAGGCGCCGGAGGAGCGGCAGCGCGGCATCACCATCTCCATCGCGCACGTCGAGTACCAGACCGAGCGCCGGCACTACGCGCACGTCGACTGCCCCGGCCACGCCGACTACATCAAGAACATGATCACCGGGGCCGCCCAGATGGACGGGGCGATCCTGGTGGTCGCCGCCACCGACGGGCCGATGCCGCAGACCAAGGAACACGTGCTGCTGGCCCGCCAGGTGGGGGTGCCGTACATCGTCGTCGCGCTCAACAAGACCGACATGGTCGACGACGAGGAGATCCTGGAGCTGGTGGAACTCGAGGTGCGCGAACTGCTCACCGAGTACGAGTTCCCCGGCGACGACGTCCCGGTGGTCCGGGTCTCCGCGCTCCGGGCCCTGGACGGGGACCCGCGGTGGACGACGGCCCTGCTCGAACTCCTCGATGCCGTCGACGAGTTCGTGCCGGAGCCGGTGCGGGACGTGGACCGGCCGTTCCTGATGCCGATCGAGGACGTCTTCACCATCACCGGCCGCGGGACCGTCGTCACCGGCCGGATCGAGCGCGGGGTGCTGCGGGTCAACAGCGAGGTCGAGATCATCGGCATCCACCCGCAGAAGACGCGGACCACGGTCACCGGCGTCGAGATGTTCCGGAAACTGCTCGACGAGGGCCGGGCCGGGGAGAACGTCGGGCTGCTGCTGCGCGGGATCAAGCGGGACGACGTCGAGCGCGGTCAGGTCGTCATCAGGCCCGGATCGGTCACCCCGCACACGGAGTTCGAGGCCCGTGCCTACATCCTCTCCAAGGACGAGGGTGGCCGGCACACCCCGTTCTTCCAGAACTACCGCCCCCAGTTCTACTTCCGCACCACCGACGTGACCGGCGTCGTGACCCTTCCCCCGGGCACCGAGATGGTGATGCCGGGCGACAACACCACCGTGCGCGTGCAGCTGATCCAGCCGATCGCGATGGAGGAGGGCCTGAAGTTCGCGATCCGTGAGGGCGGGCGGACCGTCGGCGCCGGTCAGGTGACCAGGATCCTCAAGTGACCACGGTGACCACGGTGACGACGGTGACGACGGTGACGACGGTGACCACGGTGGCCGCGGACTCGCGGGGGAGCACGGTGACAACGGTGTCATAAGGTGCCGGATGTGGCCTCGGGCCGGCCCAGGGCCGCGTCCAGCGTCGGCCTGGGCGGCAGCAGCCGCGACAGACCGGTCACCTTCAGCACCCGCAGGGTCAGCGGGTGGGCGCAGACCAGCTGGAGCTGTCCGCCGCGCTCCAGCACCCGGCTGCGCGCCCGGTACAGCAGCCGCAGCCCCGAGCAGTCGAAGAACTCGACGGGCAGCAGGTCGATCACCACCTGGGCGTGCTCCTGGGCGGTCACCCGGTCCAGATGGGGCGCGATCTCCGTCGCCGCCACGATGTCGATCTCGCCCCGCAGCTCCAGCACCGTGTGGCCGCGGTCCTGGTGGACGCGCAGGTGCCGGGTGAGCGGCGCGGCATCCTGCCGGGGTTCCTGGCGCACGACGACATCCCCTCCCACCCCTGCCGGTTCAATTCCGGTCCCCGCCCTGCAAGTTACCCTCGATGGAGGGAATTTGAGCATGTTCGATTGACATATGTCTGCTGCTTCGGCTCGCTATTTTCTGTGGCGTGCGCGACAGCCGGGGAACGGGCACGTGAGAGCCCGGGTGCCCGGTCAGGACAGCGCGTGCCACGCCTTGCCCAGCGCCTGGCGGAACTGCTCCTCCTGGTGTGCGGTGAGCTCGCGGACCGCCCGCGCGCACCGGGTCGCCGCGCGTCTCCAGGCCGGGATCGTCTGGGTCAACGACTGGGCGCTGCTCGACCCCGCCGTCCCCTTCGGCGGCGTCAAGGCCTCCGGCTTCGGCCGCGAGTACGGCCCCGAGGCGCTCGCCGCCTACACCAAGGTCAAGTCCGTCGTCGTCTCCCTCGACTGAGCCCCACGGACCAGGAGTTCCCACGATGACCCTCACCACCCGAGCCGCCGTGGTCGAGTCCGGCGGTGCCCCCTTCACCCTCCGCGACGTCCAGCTCGACGAGCCGGGACCGTACGAGGCGCTCGTCCGGATGGTGGCCACCGGTCTGTGCCACACCGACCTCGCCGCGGCGAGCGGCGGACTGCCCTTCCCGCTGCCCGGAGTCCTGGGCCACGAGGGCGCCGGCGTCGTCGAGGCCGTCGGCTCCGCCGTCACCGGCGTGGCCCCCGGCGACCACGTCGTACTGTCCTTCACCTCCTGCGGCACCTGCCGCAACTGCCGCGGCGGCCACCCCGCCTACTGCACCACCTGGCTGCCGCTCAACCTGATCGGCGGCCGGCGCGCCGACGGCACCGCCACCGTCAGCCGGGACGGTGAGCCGCTCGGCGGCCACTTCTTCGGCCAGTCCTCCTTCGCCGAACGGGCGCTGGTGGACGAGCGCAGCCTGGTCGAGATCGACCCGGACGTGCCGCTGGAGACGGTCGCACCGCTCGGCTGCGGGGTGCAGACCGGGGCCGGCGCCGTGTGGAACGTTTTGCGGCCGGTCCCCGGCAGCACGGTCGCCGTCCTGGGTGCCGGAGCGGTCGGCCTCTCGGCCGTCATGGCCGCCGCCCTCACCCCCGCCACCACGATCGTCGCCGTCGACCGGGTGCCCGAACGCCTGGAGCTGGCACGGGAGGTGGGCGCCACCCACACCGTCGACGCGACCCGGGAGGACGTGCCCGCCGCCCTTCGCCGTATCTCGGACGGCGCGGGCGCCGACGGCATCGTGGAGACCACCGGCAACGTCGGCGTCCTCCGGCAGGGCGCCGACGCGCTGGCCGCCCGCGGCACCCTGGTGGTCGTCGGCGCCCCGCCCTTCGGCACCGAAGTCCCGTTGGACGTCAACGGGCTGCTGTCCGGCAAGCGGATCGTCGGTCTCACCCTCGGCGACAGCGAGACCCAGGCCTTCATCCCGGCCCTGGTCCGGCTGGTCCGCGAGGGACGGCTGCCGCTGCACCGGCTGATCAGCACCTACCCGTTCGCCGACATCGACCGGGCCGTGCGGGACATGAGCACGGGCAAGGCGGTCAAGCCCGTGCTCACCTTCTGACCCGCGGTCAGTCCACGACCAGGACCAGCTTCCCGGTGGTCCGGCCGGTGCCGCCCAGCTCGTGCGCCTTGGCGGCATCGGCCAGCGGGAAGGTCCCCGCGACGGTCGCCCGCAGCTTCCCCGCCTCCACCAGCTCCGCGACCGCCCGCATCCCGGCCCGGTCGGCGTCCACCAGCATCCGCACCGCCCGCACGCCCAGCCGCTCGGCCTCCTCGTACAGCGCGGGCGAGCCCACCGGCAGGATCGACACCAGGATCCCGCCTTGGCGCAGCACCCGCAGCGAGGCCGTCGAGGTGTCGCCGCCGACCGTGTCGAGGACGACGTCGACGTCCCGCACCACCTCGGTGACGTCCACGGACCGGTAGTCGACCGGCTCGTCCACGCCGATCTCCCGCAGGAAGTCGTGCTTGCCGGCGCTGGCCGTGCCGATCACGTACGCGCCACGCGCCTTGGCGATCTGTACCGCCACGTGCCCCACCCCGCCGGCCGCCGCGTGGACCAGCACCCGCTGCCCCGGCCGGACGTCGGCGTTCTCCACCAGCGCCTGCCAGGCGGTCAGGGACACCAGCGGCAGCGCGCCCGCCTGGACGTGGTCGATCACGGTGGGCTTCGGCACCAGGGCCCGGGCCGGGACGATCGCGTACTCGGCGTGCGTGCCGTGCCCGAACGGGTAGGGCGCCATGCCGAAGACCTCGTCACCGGGCTTGAAGGCGGCGACCCCGATCCCGGTCTCCTCGACGATTCCGGAGACGTCCCAGCCGAGCACGAACGGCGGCTTGCCCAGGAAGCCTCCGTTCTCCCGGTGCTTCCAGTCGGTCGGGTTGAGGCCGGCGGCCCGTACCCGGACCAGCACCTCGTTGGGACGCGGCTTCGGCCGCGCCGTCTCGATCACCTTGAGGACCTCGGGGCCGCCGAGTACGTCCTGGCTGATCGCGTGCATCGTGTTCATGTCGTTCATGGTCACCCAGCCTGCCGGGACGCGCCCGGCGGGAAAATGGCACGATGGCCAAGCTTCGATGGAATCGTGCCAGCCCGGCCGTCGCGCTTCCCGCGGCGTGAACGTTCCGGCCCGCTCCGCCGTCGAAGGACGGCAACGGCGGTGAGCGGCAGGGGTGGGCATGCGCAGAGGTCTGGCGGCGGCGACGGTACTGGTGGCGGCCGCGGCGGTGGGGTGCGACGGTGCGAGCGGACCGGACGTCGTGGTGGAGGGGACGCCGCCCGCGACGCCGTACCGCGGGCCGCTGGACCTCCCCGCGAGGGAGGCCGACGCGAGCACGGCGCCGGCGCTGCGCACCGCCTCGGGCGCGGCCGGACGTGCGCTGGAGTGCGACGGGGAGACCTACTGGGGCAGCGGGCCCGACGGCTGGAGCAAGAGTGACGGCGGCGACTCGCCCGAGGACGGTCTGCGGCTCTTCTTCGACATGTTCGACCCGGAGGTGCCGCGCGCCGGCTACCGCGTGGAGCGCCGGGAAGCGGACCGGGTTCTTTACTCCTACGACGTCGGCGGGCGCACGAAGGTGGCCGTCGTGGTCGCCAGGGACCAGCGGGGCAGACCCGGCTGGGGTCCGGAGACCAGCGCCTCCTGCGATCCCTCGGAGCTTCCGGCGGGCGTGACGTCGGGGCCGGGGTGGCCCGAGATCTGGACCGACACCCAGGGCCGCCGGGTACCGGTCTCGAGGATCACGAGCTCCGCCGGTGCCGAGCACTGCGGCTGGCAGTCCGCGCACTTCCTGACGGTCGGCGGCAGGACCTACGTCCGCGATCCCCACGGCGTGTTCGCCCAGGACTCCGTACTCGGCGGACGCTACGACAGTGACACCGCGATGCCCGCCGACGCGCACGACACCGGATACCGTCTGCGTGCCTGGCGGCTGTGGCTGACGGACGACGGGGACACGGCGTACGTCCGCACCGCGCAGGGCGTGGAGGCCTGGCCGAAGGAGCGGCGCGGGTTCGCCTGCGACTGACCGGTCAGCGGCTCATGTGCAGGGCGACCAGCAACTGCCAGACCTGGTCGGCGACGTCGTCGGGGCCGGCGTCCAGCAGGCCGTGCAGCCAGTCGGCCAGTACCCCGGCGAAGGTGGCGGCCACCGCCGAGGCCACCAGCGGGGCGTCGGCCGCGCCCACCAGCTCCCGCTCGGCCAGGCTGCGCGCCCGCAGGTCGCGGTGGAGGACTCTGCCCAGCGGGCCCCCGCCGCCCGGCGCGAGCAGCTCCCGGTACAGCGCCCCGTGCGGGACGAGGCCGGCGAAGAACTCCCGCAGCGCCGGCGGCGCGTGCACCGGGTCCGGCCGGCCGCGCCAGGCGTGCAGCGCGTCGACGGCCTCCCGCACGACGTCCGCGCAGGCGTCGACCGCCAGCGCCTCCAGGCCGTCGTAGTGGACGTAGAAGGTGGCCCGGCCCACCCCCGCCCGGCGCACCACCGTGGCCACGGCGGCCTCGGCGAGCGGTCGTTCGGCGCACTCCGCCAGGAGGGCGGCCCGCAGCCGCGCCCGGGTGCGGGCGGCCCGCGGGTCCTGCGCCGCCGGGCGGCCGGTCATCGGGCGGCCAGGACGGCGGCCAGGGCGAGCGCGCCGGGCAGTGCCTGCGCGAACAGGATCCGCCGGTTGGCGGTGACCGCGCCGTACACCCCCGCCACCACCACGCACGACAGGAAGAACACCTGGGCCCGGAAGCCGGTCGGGTCGGCCGCGACCAGCCCCCAGACCAGGCCGGCCGCCAGGAATCCGTTGTAGAGGCCCTGGTTGGCGGCGAGCGGCGCGGTCCGCCCCGCCAGCTCCGCGTCGAAGCCGTGGAACCGCATCCCGGGGCCCTTCTGCCACAGGAACATCTCCATCACCAGGATGTACGCGTGCAGCGCGGCCACCAGTCCGACCAGCACGTTCGCCAGGATTTCCATGATCGTGAGCCCTCCCCTTTTCTTGGACGGTCGTCCACTATAGCTGGGCAGGTGTCCAGGAGTGCTCGGGTTCCGTTCTGGCCCGGAATGTGGGCCGCGCGTCGGGAAGTCGCGGTCGGGAATAGGTATTTGTTGATTTGCCGCCAACTGGCGGAGCGTGACGGAACCCTCACCTCCTCTGCTCACCGAGGTTGATCCTTTCGGGTTCAAACCCGATAAGCTCCCTTCCGTCACAGCGAGTTGACGCACCCGAGGGTGGGTCCGTCCCGCCGTGCGTGCTCGTGAGTGCGGCCTTCGCACACCGACCCTGTTCGCTGTTGTTCGATCGTGTTGCTTCGAGGGATGCAGATGGAACTCGCCACTCCGCCGCCGGCGGCGCGGGCCCCTGTCGCCTGGTACAGCTGGTGGCTGATGCCGCTGGCCTTAGGAGGAGGGACGGTCGCCGCCACGTTCATGAGCTCGGAGCGAATAACCGCGGCCGTCGCCGGCGCCGCGGCCACCGTCGCGAGCTCGGTGTGTGTACGCCTGCTGATCCGCTCGCAGCGCCAACTGCGCAGCGCGGAAGGGACGTTCCGCAGCTCGCAGGCGGAGCACTCCCAGCAGTGGCAGCAGCACGTCTCGGGCCTGGAGCGCAAGTTCTCCGCCGAGCGCGCCACGCTGGAGAGCCGGATCAACGAGCAGTCCGCCGCGTTCGACGTCCAGCTCACCGAGCAGAACGCCGCGTTCGAGGCCCGGCTCGCCGACCGGACCGCCCACTACGACGCCCAACTGGCCGAGCAGGCCCGGGCGTACGAGGAGCGGCTCGCCGACCAGCTGAAGTCCTCCGAGGCGCAGCTCGCCGACCAGGCCGAGGTCTGGCAGGAGCAGGTCGCGCACCAGCGGGCCGCGATCTCCCGGCTCGCCGACGAGCAACTGCCCGACGCGCTGAACCGGCTGCGGGCGGGCGACGCCATCGACGACCTGCTGCCCGTCACCGAGCAGTGCGCCAAGGTCGACAAGGACCTCCAGGCCGACCTGCGGCGCATCCTGCGCACCTCGCTGATCGGCGTGGAGGAGGAGTTCAACCGCTCCACCTCCGCCGAGCAGGCCGTGATCAGCATCGGCAACCGCATCCACGTCCTGACCAGCAAGCTGCGCGGCCGGCTGCACGAGATGCAGGGCGAGCACGGCCGGCTGCCCGCCGTGGCCCGCGGCCTGATGGAGCTCGACCAGGAACTCGGTCCCGCCGACTCGCTCGCCGCCAGTATCGGTGTGCTCGGCGGTTCGGACCGCCCGGGCCGCCAGTGGCAGGAGCCCCAGCGCCTGCTCAGCGTGGTGCGCGGCGGCATCGGCCGGATCAAGGACTTCCACCGCGTCGAGGTCCGGCACCTGCCCGAACTCGGCGTCGACGGCGGTCTGGTGGACCACCTCACCCTGATCTTCTCCCACCTGCTGGACAACGCGGCCCGCTACTCGCCGCCCACCGAACCGGTCGTCGTCTCCGGCAAGGAGGTGCCCAACGGCGTCGGCATCGAGATCCAGGACTCCGGCAAGGGCCTGAGCGAGGAGAAGAAGCGCGAGGCCGAGCACTCGCTGGCCGGCACCGAGGCCGGACCCGGTATCGGAGGCATCTCCGAGGACGCCAACATCGGCCTGCGGGTGGTCGGCATCCTCGCCCGCCGCTACGGCATCCGGGTCACCTTCGCGGACTCGCCCTGGCTCGGCACCTCGGTGGTCGTCGTGGTCCCGCACAAGTTCTTCAGCCCGCTGCCCGCGGCCACCGCCGCTCCGGCCCCCGTGGCGGCCGCCCCCGCCGCCACGTCCCCGGTACAGGCGCACGGCCCGGTCGCCGTCGAAACCGTCACCCAGCCGGAGTCCGGCGAGGCCCTGGACACCACCCCGGGCGGTCTGCCCCGGCGGCGCAGCCGGCGCCGCGACGAGGAGCAGCCCGAGGAGCGCACCGCCCGCACGGAGCGCACCGAGGGCACCGCGTTCCCCGCGGTCCCGCCCGAGGAGTCCTTCGCCGGTCTGGCCGCCTTCGCCACCGCGGGCCGCGCGCCCGCCGCGGGCGAGGAAGCGGACAGCGAGGCCGAGTTGACCGGAGACGTAGACGACGCGGCACCCGCGACCCCGGCCGGCGCCGATGACGCCGCCGCCGGAAGCGAGTCCGCCGAGCACCGCACTGAAGAGAGCGACTAGTCCACATGACGCAACAGGGAACCGACGTGAGCTGGGCGCTCCGTGATCTGGTGGAGAGCATCCCGGAGATCCGTTTCGCCCTCGTGGCCTCCAGCGACGGCAAGGCCATCACCTCCTTTGGCGCCGAGGACCCCGACGACGTTGACCGTTTCGCGGCCGTGGTGGCCGGGCTGCAGGCCCTGGCCCAGCCGGTCGCCGAGCAGTTCCCCAAGTACGCGGGGCAGCTGCGGCTGGCGATGATCGAGGTCGACGGCGGTCACCTCTTCGTCGTACGGGCCGGTGTGGAGACGTATCTCGGGGTCCTCGCCCGCGAAGGACTCGACCAGGGGCTGCTCGGCCATCAGATGCGGGACCTGTCCCGGCGGATGGGTGAGCTGCTCGGCACCTCTCCGCGCCTGGAGGAGCACTCTGGATGAGTGCTCCCCGCCGACCGTCGGATCCGTCCGGTCTCGAACGCTATTACGTCCTCACCGGGGGACGCAGCGGGCCGGGCGGGTCGGCGTCGAGCCTCGACGTGGCGACCCTCGTCGTCTCCCGGACCGCCCCCGTCCAGGGGATGCAGCACGAGTACGAGGAGATAGTCCGGCGCTGCCGTGATCCGCTGTCGGTGGCCGAACTCACCGCCCATCTCGGATTGCCCTTCAACATTCTCGCGGTGCTGTTGGCGGATCTGCTGGACGCAGGCCGTATTGAAGCCCGTGATCCCATTCCGGCGCACCACGCCGGACGCGGGCCTGACCTCGCGCTCCTCCAGGAGGTACTCAGTGGACTTGAAAGGCTTTGACCATCCCGGCGACCCCGGTGCCGGGGGGACCCGCTCGGTCAAGGTGATGATCGCCGGGGGGTTCGGCACCGGGAAGACCACCATGGTCCGCTCCGTCAGCGACATCAGGCCGCTCACCACCGAGGAGACACTCACCCAGGCCACCGTCGGCGTCGACAACCTCATCGGCGTCGCGGACAAGGCCGAGACCACGGTCAGCCTCGACTTCGGCAAGATCAGCATCAACGACAACCTGATGCTGTACCTGTTCGGCACCCCCGGGCAGGAACGGTTCTGGTTCCTGTGGAACGGCCTGTTCAAGGGCGCGCTCGGGGCCATCGTCCTGGTGGACACGCGCCGGCTGGCCTCCAGCTTCCGCGCCATCGAGGAGATGGAGCGGCAGAACGTGCCCTTCGTCATCGCGCTGAACGTCTTCCCGGACTGCAAGGAACATCCCATCGAGGAGATCAGGGACGCCCTCGACATCTCCCCGCACACCCCGATCGTGGCCTGCGACGCCCGGGACCGGGCATCCAGCCGTGACGTACTGATCGCCCTGATACGTCATTTGAAGGAACGCTCCGCCGTCGTACTGGAGCCCCGATGAACGACCAGAGCCCCGGCAGCCCCGACGCCCCCCGCGGCTGCCCGGTCGCGCACGGCTCTCCCGACCTGACCCGGTTGTACGGGCCCGAGGCGGCGACCGACCCGTCCGGCATCTACGAACGGCTGCGCAAGGAGCACGGATCGGTCGCTCCGGTGCTGCTGGAGGGCGACATCCACGCCTGGCTGGTGCTGGGCTACCGGGACGGCCGGCGGGTGCTCGACAATCCCCGCCAGTTCGCCCGGGACGCGCGGATCTGGCGGGACTGGCAGGAGGGCCGGGTCGCGGAGAACCATCCGCTGGTTCCGATGGTCGCCTGGCGCCCCGACTGCGTGTCCCAGGACGGCGAGGCACACCGCCGGCTGCGCGGCGCCGTCAACGACGGGCTCCAGGCCGCCGTGAGCCGCGGCATCCGGCGGCATGCCACGTACTTCGCGAACAAGCAGATCGACGCGTTCGCCGACACGGGCCACGCCGACCTGGTGGCGGACTACGCCGGCTACCTGCCGATGCTGATCCTCGCCCGCGTCCTGGGCCTCACCGAGGCGGAGGGCCGCCGGCTCGTCGAGTCCAACGCCATGGTGTTCCGGGGCGGCGAGGACGCGATCCTGCACGACGGCATCATCAAGGACATCCTCGGCGCACTCGTCGACCGCAAGCGGGCCGAGCCCGGCTCCGACTTCACCACCGGCCTGCTGGAGCATCACGCGGCCCTCGACCACGACGAGGTCGTGAGCCACCTGCGCCTGGTGCTGATGGCCGGGCACAGCACGACCAGCAACCTGCTGGCCCGGGTGCTGCAGCTCGTCCTCACGGACCCCGCGCGACTCTCCGGCCTGACCAGCGGTCAGGTGACCATCACCGCGCTGGTGGAGGAGGTCATGTGGAACTCCCCGCCGCTGTCGGTCCTGCCGGGCCGCTTCGCCGTCAGCGACGTGGAACTCGGCGGGCACCGCATCCAGGAGGGCGACCTGCTCGTCCTCGGTCTCGCACCCGGCAACCTCGACCCCGAGATCCGGCCCGACCCGGACGTCTCGGTGCAGGGCAACGAGTCGCATCTGGCCTTCAGCGCCGGCCCGCACGAGTGCCCCGGGCAGAGCATCGGGCTGTCCATCATCCAGATCGCGGTGGACGTCCTGCTGTACCGGCTGCCGGGCCTGCGCCTGGCCGTGCCGGCGGAGGAGCTCACCTCGACCGCGTCCACCTGGATGTCCGTGCTGGACAGCCTGCCGGTCGAGTTCGCGGTGTAGACACGGACGCACCGTTGCCCGGTCGGGTCACCCGACCGGGCAACAGGCGTTGCGGCGTCAGCCGTCGAGCCAGTCGCCCGCGACGTCCGTGGGGCGGTAGCCCGTGGCGTTCCACAGGAAATGCGGGTGCGCGCAGCCGAACATGTAGGCGAGCAGTGCGGTGTCCTCCCGTCCGGTCAGCGGGTCGTGCAGGGCGTGGAACCTTTCGGATCCCACCGCACCGGCGTCCTGCTGGACCTGACGAGCGCGGTCGGGGGACGGCGCGGCGCCGGATGCCTCCACGGCGGCGACGTAGGTGCGGCGCAGGATCTCCCAGGCGTTGTCGGTGTCGCCGTGCCAAGGGCCGTGCACCGCCTCGAAGGCATGGAGCTCCGCGTCGAAGAGGGGCCACGCCGCCGGGTGCTGGACCCGGCAGCGAGCGGACAGTTCGGCGGTCCGGGGGCTCAGTTCCGGCACCGTGGGCCGGGGGGCGATGGTGAGGGTCGTGCCGTGGGTGAGGATGCCGGCGCACGGGTTGGGCTGCAGGTCGCACAGCGGGCACCCGTCGGCCGGGGGGAGGCCCTCGGTGATGCCGTCGAACCACAGGGCGTGCCGTCCCGTGAGCCCCATCCAGACGACGGTGGTGGTCAGCAGCCAGGTGTTCCACATCGGGCGATGCGCCTCGGGTGTGCAGCCGTACTTGACGAGGGCTATCGCGCAGGCGGCGTAGAAGGCCTTGGTGTGGGCGGGCATCTCGGCGAGCCAGAAGTTGCTGATCTCGCCGGTGAGGGCGTCGGCCCGGACGTCGGCCATGTCGTCGATGACGCGGCACAGCAGCAGGGAGGCGAGGTTCTCCTCCTGCCACAGTTCGGTGTCGGGCGCGACGTGCCAGAACAGGCAGTCCAGCATCTGCAGGACCGAGTAGGAGCTGTGGCCCAGGGGGTTGGTCTGGGGGAGCGTGACCCTGCCGGCGTCGTGCTGGCGGAGCCAGTACTCGTCGACGGATCGCTTGTGGGCCGCGAAGAGCCCGGAGACCAGGGCTCGTGCGCTGTTGGTGCTGAAGCTCTCGGCCAGGCGGTCTTCGACGTGCTGGGTGAGGCGCGTGGTGTCGATGGTGTCGATCACGCGCTTGTACTCGTGGAAGACGAGGATGTCGTCCTCGAAGCGGTTGCGGTGGCCGAGGTCGTGCTCCAGGTCGTTCATCTGACGGGTCCAGGACCAGCCACCGGTCAGGACGCTGTCGAGCTCCCGGCGGTACGGCCAGGTCTTGACGGCGAGGGGCCGGCCGGCGCTCTGCCGCCAGCGGTAGTCGTCCAGCGTGCGCGCGGGGGGTGTGGGCAGCCGACGGCACAACGGGCAGGAACAGGGGGCCGCCTGTTCCGCCACGCGCGGCGGGGCCAGTGCCCGGCTCCGCCAGGCCCCTTCCAGCATCGCGCAGGTCAGCCGGCAGATCTCGGTGTCGGTGCCGACTTCGGGGAAGGCCGCCTCGATCATGCGCAGGCTGGTGTCGAGGTGCCGCAACCTGGCACGGCCCTCCTCGTCGGGCGGGAGGAACTCGCGCGGCGCCTGGTGGAGGGCTCCCGCCAGATGCAGCGTGGTGCCCGAGTGGCCGGGACCCAGCGCTTCCAGCCGCCGCTGAGCGGCGTTTCGGAAGTTCCGGTACTGATCCGTGCTCCCGTTCGCGCGTTTCACGAAGAGGTCGGCGAGAGCGGTCCCCGCCTCCGTGGGCCGGAACTGGGCGTTTGACCGCGCCGGGAGCAGGCTTTCGGGGGACGCCTTCGGAACAGCACCCGCGCCTCGGGAATTCACAGCGATCTCCTTCGAGTAGTGGTCATGACAACGGAATCGGCCGACGGCGGTCGTCGGCAGCCGGGTCCGGGAAGGGGGCGGCCCCTCCCGTGACGGCCTCGCCGGGCAGCCGGGCAGCCGGACAGCCCGGCTCCGCGACCGGCTCCGGCCGCTGCTGCGAAGGACCGCGCGGGGCAGCGACCGCCGCGTCGGGCCCGGGAGGACGGAGCGCGGCGCTCGTGCGCGACGGCGCGGCGGACGCGTCCTCGGCGCCGCCGGGCCTTCCGTGAACGGCCTGCGTGCGCCGGAGCGTTGCGGCCGCACGACGAGGACCTGGGGCGTGGCCTCAGCTCTGTTGCTGTGGCCACGCCCCAGGTCCGTGTCCCGGAGCCGGCGCGGATGACGGCCGCACGGACTCCGGATGCTCACCGGCGGGGGACTCGAAGGGCAGGTCGGAGGTGACGTCCTGAGGCATGTGTTTCCTTTCGGGCGACAGTGCGCAGAGTCCCCCCGTCCCTGCGAACGGGTGGCCTGTCAGCCACCCGGGCACTCGAACTGGCCTTCGTGGCTCGAAAGTTGAGCCGTGAAGCGCTACGAGTCTGCCCAGAGCGTAAATGATCTACGCGTGACCTGGCCGTGACGTGTGTTACTGCTCATACCTCCTGAGCCGAGTACACTCGCGCGCCCCCGACGTATGTGTACGCGACGCGTGTGTCCGCGATGCGCTCCGGGGGCCCGGCGAACGGGTCGCGGTCCAGGACCACCAGATCCGCGAGCATGCCGACCGCCACCCGCCCGGTGTCGTCGAGGTGGTTCACGTACGCCGAACCGGCCGTGTACGCCCTGACCGCCGCCGCGAGCTCCAGCCGTTCCGCCGGCAGGAACACCGGCGCGTCGCCGCCCGGTTCGACCCGGTTCACCGCGACATGGATGCCCTGGAGCGGGTCGGGACTGCTCACCGGCCAGTCGCTGCCGCCCGCGAGCCGCGCCCCGGAACGCAGCAGCGACCCGAACGGGTACTGCCGTCCGGCCCGTTCCGGGCCGAGGAAGGGGATCGTCAGCTCGTCCATCTGCGGCTCGTGCGCGGCCCACAGCGCCTGGATGTTGGCGGCGGCGCCGAGCCGGGCGAACCGCGGTACGTCGGCGGGGTGCACGACCTGGAGATGCGCCAGGTGGGGCCGCGTGTCGCTCATCCCGTTGGCCGCCCGCGCCGCCTCGACCGCGTCCAGCGCGTCCCGAACGGCCCGGTCACCGAGCGCGTGGAAGTGGCACTGGAAGCCGAGGGCGTCCAACTCGGTCACGTACTGCGGCAGTCGCGCCGGATCGATGAAGCTCTTGCCCCGGTTGCGCGTCGCGCAGCCGCACCTGTCCAGGTAGGGGTCGAGCAGCGCCGCCGTGCCGTTCTCGGCGACCCCGTCCAGCATCAGCTTCACCGTGCCCGCCCGGAACCTGCCATGGCTCAACGCGGCCCGCCTCTCGACGAGTTCGGGAATCTGCTCGGCTCCCCGCTCCCGGTCCCACCACAGCGCCCCGGCCACCCGCGCGGTCAGCGAACCGTCCCGGGCCGCCGCCAGATACGCCGACGCCGGGTCGTCCATGCCGAGGAAGTCCCCGATCAGCGCGTCCTGCCAGGCCGTGATGCCCAGCGCGTGCAGATGGCGCTGCGCGTGCAGCAGCGCCGCCAACCGGTCCGCCGGGCCGGCCGGCGGGGCGAGCCGGCCGACCAGCTGCATCGCGCCCTCCTGGAGCGTGCCGCCCGGCGCGCCCGAGGCGTCCCGCTCGATCCGCCCGTCCGCCGGGTCGGGCGTGTCGCGGCCGATCCCGGCCAGCTCCAGTGCCCGGCTGTTGACCCACGCCCCGTGATGGTCCCGGTTGGGCAGGTACACCGGCCGGTCCGGTACGACGGCGTCCAGCAGCTCCTTCGTCGGCGTACCGCCCTCGAACGCCTCCATGGACCACCCGCCGCCCAGGATCCACGCCCGTTCCGGATGCGCGTCGGCGTAGGAGCGTACGGCGGCCACGGTCTCCTCGGCGGTCCGCAGCCCGGACAGGTCGCACTGGGTCAGTTCGAGGCCCGCCGGGACCGGATGGACGTGCGCGTCCTGGAACCCGGGCAGCAGCAGCCGCCCGGCGAGGTCGACCACCTCGGTGCGCGGCCCGGCGAGCTCCCGCAGCTCCCCGGCGGAGCCGACGGCGGTGATGCGCTCGCCGGTGACGGCGACGGCGGTGGCCGTGGGGTCCTCGTCAGTGAGGACGCGGCCACCGGTGAAGAGCAGATCTGCGTGCATGTTTCCGTTCCTCAGTTGGGGGTCGTGAGCAGCTGGGGCGCGTCGGCGTCGGTGCCCTCGCCGGTGCGGAAGTACGGCGACCGGCGCACGTACTTCGCCCAGCCGGCCGCGACGAACCCGGACCCGATCATCACCAGCGGGGTGGCCAGCAGGAACCACCCGTTGTCCGCGCTGACCTCGAAGTGGTCGGCGGAGGTGTAGAAGGACCAGCCGAGGTAGCCGCCGAGGCCCAGCAGGGCGAGCGCGCTCAGCGCCGGCAGCACCACGGCCCGTACCCCCTGCCGCCAGTCCTCGCGCAGCAGGGCGCGGAAGCGCGCGGCGGCGGCCAGGGCGGTGAGCGCGTACGACAGGGCGACGACGATGCCGACCGCGTTCACCGTCGCCATGATCATGTCGGCGAGCCGCGGGATCACCAGGGCGAGCCCGGCGACCGCCGCGGCCAGCGCGCCGATCAGCAGGGTGCCGGCCGCCGGGGTCCCGTACCGGGCGCTGACCCTGGACCACACCGGCCCGAGGGTACGGTCCCGGCTCATCGCGAACATGCCCCGCGCCGTCGGGATCACCCCGGCCTGCAGCGAGGCCACCGCCGAGAACATCAGCGCCACCAGCGGCAGCGCGGCCCAGGGCTGCGCGGCCAGCCGGTCGCCGAAGAACGCCAGCCCCTCGGCCCCGTGGCCGGCCAGCTCCCGCTCCGACAGCACCCGCTGGAAGGCCACCGAGCCGAGCAGGAAAAGGCCCAGCATGGTCACCAGGGTGATCAGCCCGGCCCGGGAGGCGTCCCGCGGGTCGCGGACCTCCTCGTTCACGCTGAACGCCGCCTCGAAACCCCAGTAACAGAACACCGAAAGCAGCAGGCCCTGCGCCAGCGCCGTGGCCGACGGGATCGCGAACGGGTCGAACCAGCTCAGGCTGAAGGGGTGCGGTCCCTTGACGATGCCGTAGCCGCAGAACCCGAGCAGGACCGCGTACTCGAAGACCAGCAGCCCGGTCTGCAGGCGGGCGGCGGTACGGATGCCGGTCACGGCGGTGAGGGTGACGGCGACCAGGACCACGATCCCGAGGGCCGTGGTCTGCGCCGTCGAACCGGGGTCGAGGGCGAGCGAGCCGATCCGGTGCGCCCCCGCCTCTCCCGCCAGCTGCAGCAACGCCGATCCCGTGACCGCCGTGGTGTACGCGAGGAACGCCACCGTCGCCACGATGTTGACCCAGCCGACCAGGAAGCCGAGCCACGGATTGAGCGAACGGCCCACCCACACATAGCCGTTGCCCGCGTTCGGCTCCACCCGGTTCAGCCGGGAGTAGGCGCCCGCGATGCCGAGGACCGGCACGAACGCCAGCAGCATGATGGCCGGCAGATGCAGCCCGACCACCCCGGCCGTCACCCCCAGCCCGATCCCGATGCTGGTGGTGGCGGCCGTACTGGACGCGGCGACCGCCACGCCGTCCAGGACGCCGAGGGATCTGCGCAACGCAGGGGGGTCCGCTGTGTAGGGCTGGTCGGTCATGGCCGGCACACTCCGCTCGCACCTGGGGGCCGGACTGGTCGGCCCCGGTGACGGGACATGAAACTGCCGGTGCCCTTCACAGGTCAACGGTGTTGTCATAAGGTGCCCGCACGTCATGAGGAGGTCCGTTGAGCGAACGTGTCGTCCCGGCCGCCGCACGGCAGCGCCGGCGCCCCACCAAACAGGGCGTGGTCCTCTCCGAGGAGCTGATCGTCGAGACCGCGATGCGGCTGATCGAGGAGCACGGCGCCGACGCCCTGTCGGTGCGCCGCCTCGGGCGTGCCCTGGGCGCCGACCCCAGCTCCCTCTACCGCTACTTCCGGCATACCGACGACCTGATGCTCGCCGTCGCCGACGAGCTGATCGGCCGTACCCTGCGCGCCTGGCGGCCCACCGGGGACTGGCGCGCCGATCTGCGCGACCTCGGCCTGCGGATGCACGCCGGCGCCCTCGCCCACCCTCGCGCCGCGGCGCTCAGTGCCCACCGGGTGACGGGACGGACGTACGAGATCCAGGCCGTCGAGGCCATCCTCGGGATCCTCCGCGGTGCCGGTTTCCCGGACGGCGAGGCGGTCCGCGTCTACCACGCCTTCGTCGACCAGGCCCTCGCGTACGGCGCCCTCGACTCCGCCAACACCGCGCTGCCCAGGGCCGCCCGGGACGCCGAGGCGGACGTGTGGCGGGCGACCTACGCCCGGCTGCCCGCCACCAGTCACCCGCACATCGCGGCCACCGCCCGCCATCTCGTCGCCTCGATGCGGGGCAGCTCCTATCCGGCCGCCCTCGACCTGCTGCTGACGGCGGCCGGGGCCCGGCTCGCTCAACAGGGTGCCGGGAGGCGGCCGGTGGGCGACTGAACCGGCCGATCGGGGACAGACGTGTGCCCGGAGAACCTGCCGAGGGAGGAAACATGGCACTGGTGACCGCGGCCGTCGTGGTGCTGGACTGCGCAGAACCCGAGAAACTCGCCGAGTTCTACCGGGAGTTCCTGGACGGCGAGGACGGCGAGGCCTCGGCCAACCTGGTCGGGATCAGGACCGCCGACGGCTTCCACATCGCCTTCCGGCGCGACGTCAACGCGACCCCGCCCAGCTGGCCACGGCCCGAGAACTCGCTCCAGGCCCATCTCGAATTCCTGGTCGAGGACCTCGACGAGGCCGAGCGCCGGGTGGTCGCCCTGGGCGGACGTCCCATCGAGACGAAGGACCCGGCCGGCCCGTACGAGGAACGCGGGTACGCCGACCCGGCCGGACACTCCTTCACGCTGCGCCTGGTGCCGTCCGCGGCACCCAAGCAGGGCTGAGACCGCTCAGTCCCGCCCACCCCTGCCCGCCGTCGGCCACACCCCGGTGGACCGCTCTATGGCCGTCGCGCCGGTACGGTCCACGGCGCTGCGCACCACCGCGAAGACCGCGCCCTGGACCGCCGCGGCCAGCAGCACCTCGCCCCAGCCGCGGTCCCGGTCCAGGGCGTCCGGCGCGTCGTCCTCGCCGCGCAGCGCCTTCCAGGTGCGGCGGAAGGCCAGCGCGCCCAGCGCCCCGCCGGCCCAGCTCAGCACGGAACCCAGGGGTGCGTCCACGAGGGGGAGCTTCAGCTTCTTCCTGCTCTTGGCCATGCCTGCCTCCGCGTTCTCAGGGCCGCCCCGCGACCGCGACCTCCTCGGCCGGCCGCACCGGGCCGGGCGGCGTCCCGTCCCCGAAGGGCCGGCCGCCGAGCTGCTCCCGGTGATGGGGCGCCAGCCACCCGGCGAGATCCGGACCGAGGGGCACGACACGGGTCGGGTTGATCCCGGTGTGGACCTGGTAGTAGTGCCGCTTGATGTGGTCGAAGTCGACGGTGTCACCGAATCCCGGCGTCTGGTAGAGGTCCCTGGCGTACGCCCACAGCACCGGGCTCTCCGCGAGCTTGTAGCGGTTGCACTTGAAGTGGCCGTGGTAGACGGCGTCGAACCGCACCAGCGTGGTGAACAGCCGGATGTCGGCCTCGGTGATCGTGTCCCCGACCAGGTAGCGTCGCCCGGCCAGCCGCCCGGCGAGCAGCTCCAGCCGCCGGAACACCCCGGCGCAGGCCTCCTCGTACGTCCGCTGCTCGTGTGCGAACCCGGCCCGGTAGACCCCGTTGTTGACGTCCTCGTACACCTCCGCCGTCACCGCGTCGATCTCGTCCCGGTGCCGTGCCGGGTACAGGTCCGGTGCCCCGTCCCGGTGCAGTGCCGTCCACTCGGTGGCCAGGTCGAGGGTGAGTTGCTGGTAGTCGTTGGTGACCAGCTTCCCGCTCGGCACGTCCACCACCGCCGGCACGCTCACCCCGCCGGGGTAGCCGGTCTCCCGGCGGTCGTACGCCTCGCTGAGGTACCGGATGCCGAGCACCGGGTCACGGCCGCCGGGGTCGAGGGTGAAACGCCAGCTGCGGTCGTCCTGGACCGGGTCGGTGACGGCGAGCGACAGGGCGTCCTCCAGGCCGAGCAGCCGCCGGGAGATCACCGCCCGGCTCGCCCACGGGCAGGCACGGCTGACCACCAGCCGGTAGCGTCCGGCCGCCACCGGCCAGCCGTCGCGTCCGTCCGCGGTGATCCGGTCCGTGAAGTGACTGAGGGACCGTTTGAATGCCTTGTGTCCCAGCGCGCTGTTGCCGTCGCCGCCGCTCATGCGTCCTCCTTGCCCGGGGGCCGCCCCACGGTCGAACGGCGGCCCTGTGGGAATGCGTTCCCTCATTTCCGCCTCTCGCACGGAGTGATCGGCGCGCGGCGGGGCAGTCGGCGGTGGTGAGCAGGACACCATCGCAGAACCAATCGGAACAGCCGCATGCCGACCGCCGGACCCGCGTGACCGTGTACGTGGCGCTCGCCGCCAACCTGGTCATCGCGGCCGCCAAGGCCGTCGGCGGAGTCCTCGCGGGCTCGCCCGCCCTGCTGTCCGAGGCCGCGCACTCCGTCGCCGACAGCCTGAACGAGGTGTTCCTGCTGGCGGCCCTGCGCCGCAGCCGGCGCCCGCCCGACGCGCGGCACCCGTTCGGCTACGGCAAGGAGCGCTTCTTCTGGGCCCTGCTCGCGGCCGTCGGGATCTTCGTCATGGGCGGCTGCTTCTCCTTCCTCCAGGGGATCGAGGCACTGCGCGACGGCGCGGACGAAAAACTCAGCGGCTACGTGGCCGGCCTGGTCGTGCTGGGCGTCGCCCTGCTCGCCGAGGGCGCGTCCCTGTTCCGCGCGCTGCACCAGGCCCGCGGGGAGTCGCGGGGGCTGCGGGATCCGGCCCTGCGCACGGTGATCGCCGAGGACGGCACCGCTGTGCTCGGCGTCTGCCTCGCGATCGTCGGCATGGTGCTGCACATGGTGACCGGCCAGGTGGTCTGGGAGGCGTCGGCCTCACTGGCGATCGGCGTCCTGCTGGTGTTCGTCGCGTACCGGCTGGGCGCCGACGCCCGCGACCAGCTGATCGGGGAGGCCGCGGATCCGGAGCTCAGCGACAGGATCCGGGAGCAGCTGGAGGCGGAGCCGGAGATCGACAGTGTGGAGGCGCTCTACACGATGCAGATGGGCCTCGAGTCGACCCTGGTCGCGGCCCGCGTCGACCTGGTGCCCGGCCTCGAGAGCGAGGAGGTGGAGGAGGTCCTGGTGCGCATCAAGCGGGCCCTCGCCGAGACGTTCCACGAGACCGACCAGATCTTCCTGGACGTGACGGACCGCTCCGCGCGGGAGGCGTACGAAAGCCCCGCCGCGACGGGGGAACGCGGCGGGGCCTGATATTCGGCTGCCCGGCCCGAAGCCGGTTCATGCCTCCCGGAAACAGATTTTTCTAAATTCCACCGGTCCCCGGCCGGAATGAATTCCCGGAACCGCCAATTCCCCGTGCGGTTCCGGCCGCTCCGGTTCCGACTGCTCCGTCCCGGCTACTGCAGTTCCGGTTACTTCGGTTCGACCACGAACACCGGGATCTCCCGGCTGGTCTTCTTCTGGTAGTCGGCGTACGGCGGAAAGGCCGCGACCGCGCGGTCCCACCACTCGGCCTTCTCCGCCCCGGTGACCTCGCGCGCGGTCATGTCCTGCTTGACCGGCCCGTCCTGAAGCTCGACGTCCGGGTGGGACTTGACGTTGAAGTACCACACCGGGTGCTTGGGCGCGCCGCCCTGCGAGGCGACGATGGCGTACTTCCCGTCGTGCTCCACCCGCATCAGCGGCGTCTTGCGGATCTTCCCGCTCTTCGCCCCCAGGGTGGTGAGCAGAATGACGGGCAACCCGGTGTCCATCAGGGTGTTGCCCTCCTTCCCGCCCGAGCTCTCGTACAACTCGACCTGCTCCCGCACCCAGGCGGCCGGGCTGGGCTCGTAGTCGCCCTCAAGAGGCATGAGGTCCGTCCCCTCGTCTGTTCCAAGACTGACTGACAGCATGATTCAACACGCGAAGTTCCCCGGATCATCCGTACGACACCGCTCCCGCGACGGGATCCCGCCGCCGCGTCGAGCACGCCGGACGTCAGCCGGGAGACAGCATCATCCGGGCCGCCAGCGCCAGCATCACGCAACTCGACAGCAACGCCGTGACCAGGCGCCCCCGGTGGCCGGTCAGGCCGCGGCCGAGGAGCGCCCCGCCGCCCGCCAGCAGGAGCTGCCAGCTCGCGGACGCGGCGAAGGCCGCGAGGACGAAGACCCCCTGCTCCAGCGGCCGTACCCCTTCGGCGGAGCGCGTGCCGACCACCAGGGCGGCGAAGTAGATGACCGTCGTGGGGTTGAGCAGCGTGATCCCGAGGAGGCCGAGATACGCCCGTCCGGGGCCGGGTACCGGCCGCTCGGCCCGGGTCGCGAGCCGCCGCTCCCGGTACTGGCGCAGCGCGACCGCCGCACCGCGTACGGCGAGTCCCACCAGCACCAGCGCCGACACCAGCCGCAGCGGTCCGAGCACCGGCACCAGCGCCGCCGCCAGCGCGGCACCGCCGACGGTCGCCAGCAGGGCGTACAGGCCGTCGGCGCTGGCCACGCCGAGCGCCGCGCAGGCGCCGGTCCGCAGTGACGTGCGAGCCGTGAGGGACACTAGATATGTGCCGACCGCGCCGACCGGGACGGCGATCCCGTATCCGGCGAGCAGGCCGGCCAGGAGCGCGGCCGTCACGCGCGTGCGGGCTCGGGCCTCCGGGGACGCCCCGGCTGCTGCTGGACCCGCACCCGACCGGAGGTCGCGGTGGTCAGCGGCACGATGGCGTCAGGAGAGTTCATGCGCAGATCCTGGGACCCGCGGCGCCGCACCGGCAAGCGAATTTCGGCGCGGAATCATCCCCCGACCGAACGTGGTTCGGCCAGATCATCCGATGCGGCGATCTGGCCGAACTTCCGGTCGCCACATAGGTGCCCCGAGCATCTAATGAAGATCGGCACGACGTACGACACTCGTCTGCGAGGTCTTCCATGAACGAACTGACGGACCTGACGGAAACCACCTCTCCCGCCGGCCGGGCCGACCCCGTGGCCTGGCCGCAGGACCGCACGTGCCCCTACCACCCGCCCACCGGATACGACCCGCTGCGCGACGGCGCCCCGCTGTCCCGCGTCACCCTCTACGACGGCCGCACCGTCTGGGCGGTCACCGGCCACGGCGCGGCCCGGGCGCTGCTCTCCGACCCCCGGCTCTCCAGCGACCGCCGGCGGGAGGACTTCCCGATGCCGAACGCCCGGTTCGCGGCCGCCCGGGAGCGCCGCCAGGTCGCACTGCTCGGCCTCGACGACCCCGAGCACCAGATCCAGCGCCGGATGCTGATCCCGGACTTCACCCTCAAACGCGCGACCGGGATGCGGCCCGCCATCCAGCGGATCGTCGACGAACTGCTCGACCGGATGATCGCCGCGGGACCGCCCGCCGATCTGGTGAGCTCCTTCGCGCTGCCCGTGCCGTCCATGGTCATCTGCGACCTGCTCGGTGTGCCCTACGCCGACCACGAGTTCTTCGAGGCGCAGTCCCGGCGGCTGCTGCGCGGTCCGGCGCCTGCCGACTCCCTGGACGCGCGCGACCAGCTGGAGGCCTATCTGGGCGACCTGGCCGACCGCAAGAGCCGGGACGAGGCGCCCGGCGACGGGGTCCTCGACGACCTCGTGCACGAGCGGCTGCGCGAGGGCGAACTGGACCGCGCCGAGGTCGTGGCGCTGGCCCTCATCCTGCTGGTCGCCGGGCACGAGACGACCGCCAACATGATCTCGCTCGGCACCTTCACCCTGCTCCAGCAGCCCGAGCGGCTCGCCGAACTGCGCGCCGATCCCGGGCTGGTGCCCGCCGCCGTCGAGGAACTGATGCGGATGCTGTCCATCGCCGACGGGCTGCTGCGCGTCGCCCTGGAGGACATCCGGCTGGACGGCACCACCATCCGCAAGGGTGACGGCGTGGTCTTCGCGACGTCGGTCATCAACCGGGACGAGGCGGTGTACGACGACCCCGACACCCTGGACTGGCACCGCCCGGCCCGCCACCACGTGGCCTTCGGTTTCGGCATCCACCAGTGCCTGGGCCAGAACCTGGCCCGCACCGAGCTGGAGATCGCCCTGCGCACCCTGTGGGAGCGGCTCCCGGACCTGCGGCTCGCCGCACCGCCGGAGAAGATTCCCTTCAAACCCGGCGACACGATCCAGGGGATGCTGGAACTCCCCGTGACCTGGTAAGAGGCTCCTGCCATGCACATCGAGATCGACACGGACGTCTGCATCGGCGCGGGGCAGTGCGCCCTGACCGCCCCGAACGTCTTCACCCAGGACGACGACGGCTTCAGCGCCCTGCTCCCCGGCAAGGAGGACGGGGGCGGCGACCCGCTCGTCAAGGAGGCAGCCCGGGCCTGCCCGGTGAGCGCCATCACCGTCAAGGAACCGACGGGTTAGGCGGCCGTCGGCACGTCGAGCACCTCCGGCTCAAGCCCGCGCAGCCGCACCGGGTCGGCGACCACCTGCTACGCCGCCACCCGGTCGCCGCGCACGGTGACCCGCGGGACGTACCGCAGCCGTCCGCGCGGGGCGACGACCAGGCCGACCCGGCCGTCCACCAGGGCCGGGACGGTTTGACTCCAACGCCGACGCGACCGGCGACTCGCCCAGGCCCGCGCCGCCCTCTCCCGGCTCGCCGCCGCGGCCTGACTCACCCGGCGCGCAGCAGCACCCGGGCCGCCGCGCGGGCCTCCGCCGCGGGCTCCGTGCTCCCGGTGACGCCCGCGGTGACCATCGCCCCCTCGGCGAGCAGGAACATCGGCCCGGTGAGCGCGGCGTCCAGCCCGGCGTCTGCCACCAGCCCCGCCAAGTAGTCCCGGAACGCCTGCTTGTGGCCGCGCACCTGGGCCACCACCCGCGGGGAGGTGGCGCCGAGTTCGCCGTACGCGTTGATCCAGGCGCAACCGCGGAAGTCCGCCTCCCCGAACCATCCCTCCAGCCACTCGAAGACCGCGAGCAGCCGCTCCCGGGGCTCCTCGTGCCGCCGGACGTGCTCGACGAGCCGCTGCCGCCAACGCACGTCGCGCCGCTCCAGATAGGCCTCCACCAGTTGCTCCTTCGCGGGGAAGAGCTGGTAGAGCCGTTTGAGGGAGACGCCGGAGGCGCCGCGTATGTCGTCCATGCCGACGGACTGCACCCCGCGCCCGTAGAACAGCCGCTCGGCGGCGTCCAGAGCCTGCTCACGCGCGACAGCGCTGTCCATGGGCCACTCCTTGACGAGAGAACGTGCGTTCTCTTACGGTAGCAGCGCCTGGGAGAACGTACGTTCTCCGCTTCGACGAGGAGGAGACCATGGCCGACCGCCCGCCCCTGCCGCCCTTCACCCGGGAGACCGCCCTCCAGAAGGTGCAGGCCGCCGAGGACGCCTGGAACACCCGCGACCCCGAGCGGGTCGCGCTCGCCTACTCCGAGGACTCGGTCTGGCGCAACCGCGACACCTTCGTCACCGGCCGCGCCGCGATCGTCGAGTTCCTCACCGCGAAGTGGGCCCGCGAACTCGACTACGCGCTCCGCAAGGACCTGTGGTCCTTCGACGGCGACCGCATCGCGGTGCGCTTCCAGTACGAGTGCCACGACGCCGACGGCCGGTGGTGGCGCTCCTACGGCAACGAGCTGTGGGAGTTCGACGGACACGGGCTCATGACCCGGCGCGAGGCCAGCATCAACGACGTGCCGATCGAGGAGCACGAGCGCCGGATCCACGGGCCGCGCCCGGAGTCCGAGCGGGGCCTGTCCTTCCCGCTCCGGTAGCCCCCGCATAGGGTTCCCGGATGACCGACGAGCCCCGCAAGCCCTTCCTCTACCTGGTCGTCTGCGCCGCCGGTATCGCCGCGGGCGTCGGCAGACTCATCACCGCGGCCCAGGAGCGCGGCTGGGAGGTCGGGGTCATCGCCACCCCCGTGGCCGTGAACGGCTTCTTCGACACCGCGGAGGCGGAGGCGCGCACCGGCCGCCCGATCCGGTCGGCCTGGCGCCGCCCCTCCGATCCGCGTCCCTTCCCCGCGCCGGACGCCGTGGTCGTCGCCCCGGCCACCTTCAACACCGTCAACAAGTGGGCAGCCGGGCTCGCCGACACCCTCGCCGTGGGCACCCTGTGCGAGGCCCTCGGACTGGACGTGCCGATCGCGGTCCTGCCCTGCGTCGCCGGCGCGCTCGCCGCCCACCCCGCGTACCAGGAGAGCCTGGTCCGGCTGCGCGCGCTCGGTGTCCGCTTCGGCGACCCCTATGCCGGCGAGGCCGGCGCCGACGGCGGCCGCCCCGAGTTCGCCTGGGAGCGCGCGCTGGACCTGCTGGAGCGGCCCTGACGACGGCCCCCGGCGTCCGATAACCACCGCCACGACAGGAGACCGGCCGGCCGGCCGACGTACGCTCGCCTCTGTACGACGTGATCTCGACGGTGGGAGACAACGATGGAGTACGTGAAGCTCGGCCGCACCGGTATGGACGTGTCCCGGATCTGCCTCGGCTGCATGACCTACGGCGCGCCCGACCGTGGCACCCACGAGTGGACCCTCGGCGAGGAGGCGGCCCGTCCGCTGATCCGGCAGGCGCTGGAGGCGGGCATCAACTTCTTCGACACCGCCAACGTCTACTCCGACGGCACCAGCGAGGAGATCGTCGGCAAGGCGCTGCGCGACTTCGCCCGGCGCGACGAGATCGTCCTCGCCACCAAGGTGCACGGCCGGATGCGCCCCGGACCCAACGGCGGGGGCCTGTCCCGCAAGGCGATCCTCACCGAGATCGACCACAGCCTCGGCCGTCTCGGCACCGACTACGTCGACCTGTACCAGATCCACCGTTACGATCACGCCACGCCGATCGAGGAGACGATGGAGGCGCTGCACGACGTCGTCAAGGCCGGCAAGGCACGCTACATCGGGGCGAGTTCGATGTACGCCTGGGAGTTCTCCAAGGCGCAGTACACCGCCGAGCGGCACGGCTGGACCAAGTTCGTGTCCATGCAGAACCACTACAACCTCCTCTACCGCGAGGAGGAACGCGAGATGCTGCCGCTCTGCGCCGACCAGGGCGTGGGCGTACTGCCGTGGAGCCCGCTGGCTCGGGGCCGCCTCACCCGCGACTGGGGCACGGTCACCGAGCGCAGCGCGAACGACACCTTCGGCAGCCGCCTCTACCAGGAGGGCGACCGCGCGATCGTCGAGGCGGTCACCCGGATCGCCGACGACCGGGGCGTCCCGCGCGCCCAGGTGGCCCTGGCCTGGCTCCTGCACCAGAGCACGGTGACCGCCCCGATCGTCGGCGCGTCGAAGCCCAAGCACATCGAGGATGCGGTGGCGGCAGTGGAGTTGGCCCTCAGCGACAAGGAACTCGAAGAACTGCAGCAGCCGTACGGCCCCCATCCGGTCTCCGGCCACTGAGCCGCGCCCCTGCGGGGGCGTGGGGAGTTGCGCGGGCAACCGCGTCGCAGCCGCCCCGCGTCACACCCGCTCGGTCCCGCACGGCCCACCCCCGTCGCTCCTGAGCAGAGGCACAGGTTCCCCGCCCATGGACAACGTCCGGTAGTACTCACCGATCCGCTCCGCCGACCGTCCCACGTAGTGCCCGATGAACGAACGCCGGAACCGGCCGGCGGAGCGGTTGGGCCGCGACCCGTGCACCAGGCTCCCGTTGAAGAACAGCACGTCCCCCGGTCCCATGTCGACCGGCACCGCCGCGAGCCCCTCCGGCGGTGCCACGTACTCCCGCGCGAACGACAGCTCCGCATCCGACTCCTCGGGGCAGAACAGGTCCATCCGGTGCGTCCCCGGCACCACCTCGAGGCCGCCGTTCTCCCGGTCGATTGCCTCACAGGCGACCCACGCGGCGACACACGTCCCCGGCTCCACCCGCAGGTAGAAGTTGTCCTGGTGCAGCGCCTGTCCCCGGGCCCCCGGCGGCTTGAAGTAGAACATGCTCTGCGCGGCCAGCACCTCCTCCCCGAACAGCGCCTCCAGGACCACCCGCAGCCGCGCGTCCAGCAGGAACCGCCGCGCGAGCGCACAGATCTCGTGCGGCTGCATCACCCGCGGATACCGCTGCAGCGGATCCCCCGTCGGCCTCGGCTCGAAGTGGCCCGGCACGACCCGCCCCGCCGCGTGCAGCGCCGCGAACTCCGCGCACAGCCGGTCGATCTCGTCGTGCCCGAACAACCCCCGTACGACGGTGAACCCGTCCTCCTCGAACTGCCGCGCGACGGTGGTGTCGATGCCCGTGGCTGTCATGGCCGCCCTCCTCGGTCCGGTGCCCTGGACCTGTCACGCTAGGGCGAGGCCGCCGCGGAGAGGATGCCCATGAGCGCTGCGGAGCTGCCCGGCACTGCTGTCCCGGCCCCGCCTCCGGGGATGGTCGTCACCGGCCGCTACGACGAAGGGCCCGGCTACCGGATCAACCGCCCCGCGGGGGCGAACAGCTGGCTGCTCACCTGGACGACGGACGGCAGCGGCCTGCTCCGACAGGGTGCGGTGGAGACCACCGCACGCGCCGGTGACCTCGTCGTCCTCGCCCCCGGCGTCCCGCACAGCTACGCCGTCGGGCCCGGCGCACGCCGCTGGCGGTTCTGGTGGACGCACTGCCAGGTCCGCCCCCACTGGATGCCGTGGCTGGCCCCCCGAGCCCTCGGCGACGGCGTGTACGCCGTCGGCGCCCCGGACGGCACCCGTGCCCGGATCGAGGCGGCCTTCCAGCGCGTGCTCGCCGACTCCCGCTGGAGTGGCACCGGCGCGCCGCCCGCCCCGGCGGCCGGCGACGACCCCGTCGCCGTCGCGCACGGCAGCGCGGCCCGCGAACTCGCCCTGTGCGCGCTGGAGGAGGCCGTCCTGCTCGCGACCGCCGGCGCGCACCCGGCGGCGCCCGGCGGGGACGCCGGGGACGAACGGGTGCGCCGCGCCGAGGAACTGATCGCCGCCGACCCGGCCGCCCCGCACACGGTCCGCTCGCTCGCGGCGCGTGTCGCGCTGTCGCCGTCCCGGTTCGCCCACCTCTTCACCGCCCGCACCGGCGTGCCGCCGATGCGCGCCCTGCGCGAGGCGCGGCTGCGACACGCCGCCCGGCTGCTGGAGAGCAGCGACCTGACCGTCGAGCGGGTCGCCGCCGCGTCCGGATTTCCCAGCCCGTTCCACTTCAACCGGGTTTTCCGAGAGCGATACGGTGTCCCGCCCGGCGCCTACCGCGCGGGTGAACGTCCGTAATGCGCCCGGTTATTGGTTCCCGGGTGCCGGCCGCCCGGCTGCCCTGTCCAGGTCGGGGCGTGGTTCAATGGTTGGTGCCGATACCGGGGCGGCCCGCCCTGAATCCCCGCGCCAATTGCGATGTCGATACGACGACAAAGCGCGGACTCTGTCCTTGACGAATCGTCAAATTGGCGCAGCCGCCGGGCAATGCGCAAAACCCTGGGATCTCTTGTTCTGCCGTGCTGGCCTGTGCAAAGGTGTGGCGTGTCGGCATGCGGACAATTGTTTTCCACCGCCGCGTGCGCGAGGCCGCTCCCCGCGCGCCGAACCCCCCAACAAGCCCATCCAGCCTTGACGTCGGCGGGGCCGCATACCGGTCGCATACCAGGCGGTATGGGCCGAATCCCGCGTTGCGTCTGGAAGGAATGCAGCCGTGAACGACGCAGGCCTGGGGAATTCCCCTACCCCCGCCCGGCCGTTCGACGTCACCGACGAGCAGCTCAGCGCCGAGCTCAAGCAGTGGACGGGGACGGCACCCGCCCTGCATCCCGTCGGTGAACTGCTCGACCGGCACTGGGAAGCGGCCTTCGCCTACGCCCGACTGTGCGCCGACGGGACGCGCGGCGCGGGCATGCTCACCACCGCCGCATTCACCCGGCTCTTCGGGGAATCCCTCCGCCAGGCCGGGCCGACCGCCGCCTGGCGCCCCCAGCTCCTCGTCACCGTCCGGCGTATCGCCGCCGAATGGGACAACGACGGCCGCGGCGAACTCCTCCACCCCCAGCTGCGCGCCGGCCAGGGCGAGCGGGCCGCCTCCCGGCTGCTCCCGCCCGCCGACCGGCGGTTGCTCTCCCGTGCCTTCCAGCGGCTCACCCCGTCCTCGCGGACGGTGCTGTGGCACACCGAGGTCGAGTCGGAACCCCTGGCGTCCCCCGCCGCACTGCTGGGCCTCGACGAGCAGGACGCGCACGTCGAACTGGGCCGGGCCCGCGACCGGATGCGCGAGGAGTGCCTCCAGGTGCACCGGGAACTCGCCCACGAGGACGAGTGCCGGCGCTACGTCCGCATGATCGACGTGACCTTCCGGCGCGGCGGGATCGACATCGACCGCGACCTCCAGCAGCACCTGAACGGCTGCAAGCACTGCCGGTACACCGCCGACCAGCTCCACCAGTTCAACGGCGGGCTCGGCATCGCCCTCGCCGAGGCCGTGCTCGGCTGGGGCGCCCGCGCCTACATGGAGTCCCGGGCCGCACAGGCCGGGCAGCCCGCCGAACAACCGGCCGCACCCGCCGACGGATTCGCGGGCGGCCTCGCCGGCGGCGAGGCCTTCGCGCCGTCCGCCGCCCCGGGCAAGGACCTGGTCGCGCACCCGGCCGCCTCCCGCCGCGCCACGCAGCGGGCCGCCCGCCGGCTCCGCCGTCGCAACCTCGCCGTGGCCGTGGGCGCCGTGAGCGGCCTGGTCGTGCTGCCCCTGGTGCTGTGGTCGGTGCTCGGCTCCGGCGACGACTCCACCTCGGCCACCGCCAGGCCGTCCGCCACACCGGCCGGCTCCGCCACCTCCGGACCGTCCTGGGTCGGCACCAGCCGGAGCGCCCAGGGCACCCTGCGCGGCCGCCTGCACAACATCGCCTCCGGCCTGTGCATCGGCGTGGTCGGCAAGAAGGCCGTCAAGGGTGCCGAGACCGAGCTCGCCGAGTGCTCCACGGTCGCCAGCCAGCAGTGGACGTACGACGGCGACGGACTGCTGCGCAACGCGGCCGCCCCCGACCTGTGCCTCGACTCGCACCTCGGCTACTCCGTCCAGCTCGCCCCGTGCACCGCGGCGGCCGGGACCAAGGCGAAGAGCGTCCGGTACGACTTCACCCTCCAGGGCGCGCTGGTGCCCCGCTGGGACCAGGACCTGGCGCTCGCCCCGGCCGCCACCGACGGCGGCGGCGCCCTGGTGGTGAAGAACCGGACGAACGCCAATGCCCAGCGCTGGGTGATGGACACCTCCCAGCCCGACCTGCAGATGCAGATCGTCAACTGGGACGCCGACACCACACCGACACCGGCCCCGACCGCGTCCGCCGCCCCGACCACCAGGGCCGCGAAGCCCACCACGCCGACACCAGCCCCGTCGGCGTCCAGGACGACCGCGCAGCCGACGCCGTCGAGTACCGCCGGCTACCCCCCGTGCGTCCAGTACCCGGGCTACTGCTACGGCTCCGGGGGCGGCCAGTACGGCGGCGGCTACGGGGGCGGCGGCTACGGGGGCGGCGGCGGTTTCGGCGGTGGCTACGGGGGCTATCACGGGCACTGAGCCCGCGCCGGCTCAGGAGTGCGGCGGCGGGGGCGGCATCGTCGTCAGGCCCGGTGCCCCCTCCGGCCACACCAGCAGCACCGGGCAGGGCGCGTGGTCGACCACGAACCGGGCCGCCCTGCCCAGACTGTGCGGCCCGAGCCGGGACCGGTCGCCGTCCCGGGCCAGGACCAGCAGGCCGGCGTCCTCGGCGGCGGCCACCACCTCCCGCTCGACCCGGCCGACCCGCTCCAGCCGGGTGCACGGCCGCCCCAGCCGGGCCTCGGCCGCGGCCAGCAACTCCGCCGCCGACGTGTCGCCGAGCTCCACCAGCCGCCCCTCCGGGTCCGGTTCCGAGCCGGCCCGGCCCAGCAGCCCCGCGAAGGCACCGTGCGCGAGCCCGGCCACCCCTGGCTCGGCCACGTGCAGCAGTACCACCTCGGACGCGTCCGGCGCGTAACCGCGCGCCGCGTCCACACAGGCCGGCCAGGTCCCCTCGACCAGCCAGACGATCACCCGCATGTCCTTGGCCTCCCAGCTGTTTCCCGATGACGCGCTCCGCTTGAAGTGCCGCGGTCCGCCGCGCGTCGACTGCTGCGCCGTCGTGGCCGGTCGCGCAGTTCCCCGCGCGCCTCCGGGGCGCTCAGACCCCGACCACCTGGAGCGCCCCCCACAGTGCCACCACCGCTCCGCACAGCGCGGTCGGCACGGCGAGCAGGCCCAGGCGGGTGAACTCGCCGAGGTCCACGCCGTGGTCGTGCTGGTGCACGATCCTGCGCCACAGCAGTGTCGCCAGGGAACCGGCGTAGGTGAGATTCGGTCCGATGTTCACCCCGAGCAGCACCGCGAGCACCGCGCCCGGCCCGGCCGGCGCGGCCAGCGGCAGCAGCACCAGCACCGCCGGCAGGTTGTTGACGATGTTCGCGAGGACGGCCGCCAGCGCGGCGACGCCGAGCAGCGCCGGCAGCCCGGTCCCGCCCGGCAGCACCTGGCCGAGCGCGTCCGCCAGCCCGTTGTCGACGACCGCCCGCACCACGATCCCGAGCGCCAGCACGAACGCCAGGAACGCGGGCGCGGCCGCCTTCACCACCGTCAGCGGGGTCGCCTTCCGCCGTACCAGTGCCCGCCCGGCCAGCACCAGCGCGCCCGCGCACGCGGCCCACGCCGGGTCGACGCCGACCGCCGAGGTGAGCACGAACCCGGCGAGCGTGCAGGCCACCGTCACCAGCGCGAACACCGGCAGCCGGGGCGGTTCGCCGGGGTCCTGGGAACCGGGGGCCGCCGAGGACAGGTCACGGGCGAAGAACCGCCGGAACACCAGGTACTCGGCGCCGATCGCCACGAGCCAGGGCAGCACCATCAGCGCCGCGAACCGGGTGAAGCTCAGCCCGCTCGCCGCGAATGCCAGCAGGTTCGTCAGGTTCGACACCGGCAGCAGCAGCGAGGCGGTGTTCGACAGGTGCGTACAGGCGTAGACGTGGGGTTTCGCCCGCACCCCGGACCGGGCCGCCGTCGCGAACACCACCGGCGTCAGCAGCACCACCGTCGCGTCCAGGCTCAGTACGGCGGTGATCAGCGAGGCCAGGGCGAACACCGCCGTCAGCAGCCGCACCGGCCGCCCGCCCGACCAGCGCGCCATCCACGCCCCGCAGGCCTGGAACAGGCCCTCCACGTCGCAGAAGTGGGCCAGCACCAGGACCGCGGCGAGGAACCCGACCACCGGCCCCAACTGCTCGGCCTCCGCCCGCGCATGGTCGAGGGAGATCGCCCCGGTGGCGACGACGACGCCCGCCGCCGGCACGGCGAGCACCGCCTCCGGCCAGCCGCGCGGCCGAACGACGGCCCAGGCCAGCACGGCGGCGAGCAGGAGCACGGACAGGGTCTCGGCGAGCGGGGTGTTCAGGGCGTGTCCCTCGGAGGCGTGATCAAGTGGGGCCCCGCCCATGAAAGCAGATGAACGCGGACGGACCCCGTTTACGAGGACGGGGTACCCGCCGCGCCGAGGAACTCGCCCCAGCCGCCGGTCGGCTCCTGCCCCGGGTTCAGCGTGCGCAGCGTCCGCAGCACCGCCGGGTCCTGCGCCTCCAGCCACGCCACGAGCTGCTTGAAGGACACGAAGCGCACGTCGTCGTACTGGGCCATCTTGCCGATCGCTTCCTCGACGGCGTCCATGTATATGCCGCCGTTCCAGCGCTCGAAGTGGTTGCCGATGAAGAACGGCGCCCGGTTGGTGCTGTAGGCCCGCTCGAAGCCCGCCACGTAGCTGTCGCGGGCCTGGGTGCGCCAGGCGTCGTACTGCGTCTTGTCGCCCAGCGGATTCCCGGCGGACTGGTTGTACATCATGTTGTAGTCCATCGACAGGACCTGGAAGGAGTGCCCGGGGAACGGTATGGACTGCAGCGGGAAGTCCCAGATGCGGTTGCCCTGCACCTTGCCCGGCCAGATCTGCAGGCCGCCGGGCGAGGAGGCGTCGTACTTCCAGCCGAGCGCGGCCGCGGTGGGCAGCAGGTTGGCCTGGCCCTCCAGGCACGGCGTGCGGCCGCCGATCAGCTCCTTGCGGTAGTCGAAGGGCAGCGGCTCCAGGTCGGTGAAGCCGGTGTTCGTCTTCCACTTGGTCACGAAGTCCACGGCCTGGTCGATCTCGCTGCGCCACTCGGCGGGGGACCAGTTGCGCACGCCGTCGGAGCCGCAGAAGTGCCCGTTGAAGTGGGTGCCGATCTCGTGGCCCTCAAGCCAGGCCGCCCGCACCTGCTGGAGCGTGTTGTGGATGTGCCCGTCGGAGAGGTAGCCGATCGCGGAGGCGCCGACCGGGTGCTGCGGGGGACGGTAGAGGTCCTTCTTGGACTCGGGCAGGGTGTAGATGCCGGAGAGGAAGAACGTCATCTTGGCGCCGTGGTCCGCGGCCACCGTGCGGAATCGGGAGAACAGCTTGTTGCTGAGCTCGCCCGCGCCGTCCCAGGAGAACACCACGAACTGCGGCGGCTTGGTGCCGGGCGCCATCCGGGCCGCCCTCGGCTGGTGCGGCTGCGCGCCGGTGTCGGCGGTGGAGCCGTCGCCGATGAGCTTCAGCGGCTTCGCCGGCGCGCCGCCGTCGGCGCCGCCCCTGCCGCCGCCGGCCGGGCTGCTGCCGCCCAGGGTCAAGCTGCCGTTCGAGCATGCCGAGAGGGCGCCGAGGGCCCCTGCCGTCGCGCCCGCCGTCAGCACCCGCCTGCGAGAGATGCCGCCCATGTCCGTCCCCGATTCCGTCGTCCGGCCCCTCGCGGAGCCCCGTCGCTGTGTGGTCGACGGGTTCGATGGGTGGTCGGGCGAAAAAGATCGGAGCCGGCCGCGCGTGTTGCACGCCTGTGACAGTTGTGGCCCGGGCATGACGGACCCCGCTGCCCGGGGGAGTGGGCGGCGGGGTCCGGGTCAGGGGGTGGTCAGGCGCCGGTACCGGCGCTGAAGACGCCCAGGCGCACCGAGGAGGCGTTCCCGGAGACCGGGACCGCGCCGTTCTTCCAGGTGACCTTCAGCGAGTCCTTCTCGTCCGGCGGGGTGACGAGGAGCGCGGCCGGCGTCGCCGTCTTGGCGCCGCTGATCTCCGGGTTGGAGAAGGTCAACCCGGCCCAGGCGCTCTGGCCGGGCTTCAGGGTGACCGTCGTGGCGGTGGTGCCGGACTCGCGCTGCGGGTCGGGGCCGAGCTGGGTGCCGGAAGCGTTCACGAAGGCGGCGCCCGGGAAGCCGCGCACCGTGCAGGTGCGGCCCGACTTGTTGGTGAGCACGAGCGGGAAGTTCTCCTGTCCGGCCCCCGGGTTGTTGCCGCCCACCGAGGCGGCCAGCTCCGAGGTGTGGCAGCGCGTCGCGGTGGCGCTGCTCGAGGTGGTGCCGCCGGTCGACGACCCGCCGCCCGTCGACGAGCCGCCGCTCTGCGACGCCGAGGAGGATCCGCCGCCGGACGGGACGGCGGAGGTGCCCGAGCTGTCCGTGCTCGACGCGTTGCCGGTCGCCGGCGCGGCCGTGCCCGACACCGACTCCGGGGACTTGCCCTGGCCGCCGTTGCCGCAGGCGGTCAGCAGGCCCAGGGCGGCGACCGTGCTCGCGAGCAGGGCCGCCCCGCGCCGCAAGGACTGGGACGTGTGCGCCATGTGTCTCACCACTCCTGGATGTGTCGTGGCACGCCCGCGGGACGTGCCCGAGGCGCTCCGTGCGCCGTCACTCCCATCCGATGCGAGAAACGGCGGAAAAGTTCGGGGGCACGCCGGGATTCCCCGACTCAGGTGACCCGAAGGGACCGGAGTATGCCGTCCGTGACGGTCCTGTCGACGGCGCCCTTCTGCCGTACCTGGACGTACACCTGCGGCTCGCTCTCCCCGCCGGCCGGGCGCAGGGCCGCCTCCTGGATCGAGCCGCCCGCGCCGGCGCAGCCGCTCCAGCTGCGGACACTGCCCTTCCACTCGGTGCCGGTGAAGGCGCGGCTGCCGTCGTAGTGGCAGCCGGAGTGGGAGAGGGCGTCCACCTTGGCGGAGACGTCCCCCTTCTCGCTCACGCCGATGAAGACGCCGTTCACCGCGGTCGTCAGGTCCTGCCACTCGGACACGTCGTCGGCGACCTCCAGACCCGGCTGCTGTCCGGGGGCCAGCCCCAGGGCCTGCGGGTTCCAGCCGGAGTTCCGCAGCTCGCCCGCCCACCCGGAGGGCACCTCGGCCACCACCCGGCCGGTGGAGTCGGCGACCCGCGTCTCCTCACCCGCCGACCCGTTCCGGTCGATCATCGTGACCGCGAGGGCGGTGCCCCCGGCCGCGAGGACCGCGGCGACGGTCAGCGTGACCGCGTTGAGCCGCCTGCGGACACCGTCCAGGCGCCGGGGACGGCGCGCCCTGCGGCCCGCCGCGGCCGCCGCCAGCCGGTCCAGCTCGTCCGCGAAGGCCTGCGCGGACGGCCAGCGCCGCTGCCGGTCCGGCTCCAGGGCCCGCAGCAGGGCCCGCTGCACGTCCTCCCCGAGATCGGGCCGCAGCCGCTCCGGCCGGATCACCCGCCCGGGCGCCCCCGGCACCGTCCCGGTGACCAGTTCGTAGCCGACCGCGCCCAGCGCGTAGACGTCGGCGCGCGCGTCGATGCCCTCGCCGGGCTCGGCCTGCTCCGGCGGCTGGTACCCCGCCGAACCGGCGGCCAGGGTCAGCCCCGACGCCTGCGCCAGGCTCTTCGCCAGCCCCAGGTCGGCCAGCAGCACCCGCCGGGTGCCGTCCTGCGCGGTGCGCAGCAGCACGTTGGTCGGCTTGATGTCCCGGTGCACGATCCCCGCCCCGTGCAGGTCCTGCGCGCCGCGCGCCGCCAGCGCGGTCAGCCGCAGCGCGTCGGGGATCGGGAGCGGGCCGCCGCCGAGCAGGTCGGCGAGGGTCCCCGCGTCGGCGTACTCCATCACGAAGTACGGCCGCCCGTCCGGGAGTTCGCCGATGTCGTAGACCTGCACCACGCGCTTCGAGTCGGCCCGCCGCAGCAGCCGCGCCTCGGACAAGAAGCGGTCGTGGATGTCGAGCCGGTGGGACCAGTTGTCGGCGAGCACCTTCACCGCGACCGGGGCGTCCAGCTGGTCGTCGTGGGCGAGCCAGACCGTCCCGAAGGCACCGGTGCCCAGGCGCTGTCCGAGGCGATAGCGGCCGATCCGCTCCAGGGGTTGCATACGACTATCATGCCTGTCCTGAGATCGACTTCGAGGGGGACCTCCCGTGCCGGACGCCGCGCTGACCGAAGACCTCGCCCGGCAGGCCGCCGCCGGCGACCAGGCGGCTCTGAACCAGCTGCTCTCCGAGGTCTGGCCGGACGTCGTACGACGCTGCGGGCGGTTCCTGCCGTGCCGGGAGGACGCCGAGGAGGCGGCCCAGGACGTGCTGCTGCAGATCTCCCGGAAGATCTCCACGTTCGAGGGCCGCAGCCGCTTCAGCACCTGGCTGTACACCGTCGTCGCCAACTGCTCCCGGCAGAAGTACCGAGACCTCAAGCGCCGGGCGGCGGAGCAGCCGGCGACCATCGAACCCACCGCGCACGTCGACCCGCGCACGACGAGTGTGATCGCCGGGTCCCGCATCGATCTGCTGGAGGCGCTGGACCGGCTGGAGCGGGAGCACCCGCAGCTGGTCGCGCCGCTCGTCTACCGGGACATCTGCCAGCTGGACTACGCCGAGGTCGCCGAGCGGGTGGGGATCCCGCTGGGCACCCTGAAGTCCCGGCTGCACGAGGCGCGCAAGCAGGTCCGGCCCTGGCTGAGCGCGCCCTGACAGCGGAAAGGGCCGCTCGTCGGCGGCCCGCAACATACACAGGGGGGAGGGCTTCTCCTCTCCCTTCTCAACGTATAGCGCACCGGGGGGCTTGTGGCAAGGCCCCCCTCGTCCCGCACAATCGCAGGCCGAAGCCAGGAACCGCGGTATGTGGGGGATGCGCGACATGCGTGTGCTGTTGATGGGATATGGGTCGCGCGGCGACGTCGAGCCGCTGGCGGGACTCGCGGTGGCGCTGCGCGAACTCGGCGCCGAGGCCCGGGTGTGCGCACCGCCGGATCAGGAGTTCGCGGAGCTGCTGGCCCGTGCGGGCGTGCCGCACGTGCCGTTCGGGCCGTCGGTGCGCGCGCTGGTGACCCGGCCGAACCCGGCTCCTGAGGACGCGTTCAAGCTCGCGCCCGAGCTGGTGGCCGCGCACTTCGACACGGTCGGCCCGGCGGCCGAGGGCTGCGACGCGATCGTGGCGAGCGGCCTGATGCCGGCCGGTGCGCGGTCGGTGGCCGAGAACCTGGGCATCCGCTACGTCCTGGCCTGCTACCACACGGCGGGGCTGCCCTCCTCGCGTTTCCCGCCCGCGAGAAGGCCTGGCCGCCCGGCCCCCGCCGACGCCGACCTGCCGACGCTGTGGAAGGTGGACGCCGAGCGGGTGAACGCCCTGTACGGCGACGCGCTCAACACCCACCGGGCCGCGCTCGGCCTGCCCCCGGTGGACAACGTCCGCGATCACGTCCTCACCGACCGGCCGTGGCTGGCGGCCGATCCGGGGCTCGCCCCGTGGCAGGAGATGACCGACCTCGACCTCGTCCAGACCGGCGCGTGGCTGCTGCCGGACACCCGACCGCTGCCGGCCGACCTGCTGGCGTTCCTGGCGGCCGGCCCGCCGCCGGTCTACGTCGGCTTCGGCAGCATGGCCATGCGCGGCGCGCCGGACGCCGCCCGGGTGGCCGTCGAGGCGGTACGTGCCCAGGGCCGCCGGGTGCTGATCGGCCGTGGCTGGGCCGACCTCGCTCCGGGGGACCTCGCCGACTGCTTCGCCGTCGGCGAGGTCAACCACCAGGCGCTGTTCCGCCGGGTCGCCGCCGTCGTCCACCACGGAGGCGCGGGCACCACGACGACGGCCGCCGTGGCGGGGGTGCCCCAGGTGGTCGTCCCCCAGCTCGTGGACCAGCCGCACTGGGCCGCCCGGGTCGCCGCACTCGGCATCGGCGCGGCCCACGACGGCCCGGTACCGACCGTCGGCTCGCTCTCGGCCGCGCTCGCGACCGCCCTCACCCCCGAGACCCGTGCCCGTGCGGCCGCCGTGGCCGGCACGATGCGCACCGACGGAGCCACCGTGGCCGCACGGCTGCTCCTCGGCGGCGCCTGAGTCGCCGTACACGACCCCGTGGCCGCACGGCCGCTCCTCGGCGGCGCCTGAGCCGCCGTGACACGACCACCTCGGGCGCTGCCCGACCGTACGGCCCCGCCGCGCGGGCGCGACCGGCCACGACGGCCCCGCGACCCGCCCGTCACCCACCACACCCCGCGATCACCCCCCGACGGCGGCCGCCGTCCGGGCCCCCGTGTCCACCCGTTCTTCCCGTCCTCCCCGGACGCCCTGCCGTGCGTGCCCGCGGCCCGCACGGCCACCCCACGGAGCTGATTCTTTGAACCCCCTGACCACCAGCGCCTTCGACCTGCCCGAACGGCTCGCCGCCAAGGCCGACCCGGCCCTGATCGCCGACGACGAGCGGCAACTGGCCGCCGTGGCCGAGTGCCTCGCCCAGACGATCGCGGAACTGTCCGACCGCCTCGACGCCGAGCTCAGGGCGCCCGGCGGCACCGGCCGGGCCGCGATGGACCGGGACATCGAGGTCCACCGGCTGACCGGGCGCCTGCGCACCCTGCGCCGCTTCGGCCTGGACCTGTGCCTGGGACGCATCGTCGCCGCCGACGACCCCGAGCCCGTGTACATCGGCCGCCTCGGCCTCACCGACAGCACGGGGCGCCGGCTGCTGATCGACTGGCGGTCGCCCGCCGCCGAGCCGTTCTTCGCGGCCACCCACGCCGACCCGGCGGGGCTGCGCAGCAGGCGCAGGTACCGCTGGACGGACGGCCGGATCAGCGACTACTGGGACGAGGTGTTCACCGCCGACGGACTCGACGGGCACGCCGCGCTCGACGACCAGTCCGCGTTCATCGCCAGTCTGGGCGCCGACCGCTCGGAGCGGATGCGGGACGTCCTCGCCACCATCCAGGCCGACCAGGACGCGATCATCCGCGCCGGATCCCGCGGCGCCCTCGTCGTCGACGGCGGCCCGGGCACCGGCAAGACGGTCGTCGCCCTGCACCGCACCGCCCACCTGCTGTACTCCGACCCGCGGCTCGGCCACCGCCGGGGCGGGGTGCTGTTCGTCGGCCCGCACCGGCCCTACCTGAACTACGTCTCCGACGTCCTGCCGAGCCTCGGCGAGGAGGGCGTGCAGACCTGCGTCCTGAGGGATCTCGTCGACGAGGGGGCCACGGCCGCCGTCGAGACCGACCCGGAGGCGGCCCGGCTGAAGTCGTCCGCGGACATGGTGCGGGCGATCGAGACCGCCGTCCGGTTCTACGAGGAGCCCCCGGAGCGGGGGACGACGGTCACCACCGACTGGGGCGACCTCCGGCTGACCGCGGACGACTGGGCCGACGCGTTCCGGGCACCGGCTCCCGGCACCCCGCACAACGAGGCACGCGACCAGATCTGGGAGGAGCTGGCCGCCATCCTGCTGGAGAAGTACCGCGGCGACGACGTGGCGCCCGCGGAGTTCCGCGGATCGTTGCAGCGGGACCGGGACCTGGTCGACACCCTCGACCGCGCCTGGCCGCTGCTGGAGCCGACCGACCTGGTCGGGGACCTCTGGTCGGTGCCCGCCTACCTGCGGCTGTGCGCCCCCTGGCTCGGCCCGGACGGCGTACGCAGGCTCCAGCGCGCCGACGCCCAGGCCTGGACGGTGTCCGACCTGCCGCTCCTGGACGCGGCCCGACAGCGGCTCGGCGACCCGGAGACCTCCCGGCGCAGGCGCCGGCAGGAGGCCGTGCTCGCCGCCCAGCGCGAGCGCATGACCCAGGTCGTCGACAACCTGATCGGGGCCGTCCGGGACTCGGGAGCCGACGGCGACGACGGCGAGGGCCTGGTGATCATGCTCCGCGGCGAGGACGCCGCGGTCAGCCTGGTCGACGAGTCCGAGCTGGCCGTCCCCGCTCCCGACCTGCTGGCCGGCCCGTTCGCCCACATCGTCGTCGACGAGGCCCAGGAGCTCACCGACGCGGAGTGGCAGATGCTGCTGCTGCGCTGCCCGTCCCGCAGCTTCACCATCGTCGGGGACCGCGCCCAGGCACGGCACGGGTTCACGGAGACCTGGCAGGAACGCCTGGCACGGGTCGGGCTCGACCGGATCGAGCTGGCCTCGCTCAGCATCAACTACCGCACCCCGGAAGAGGTCATGGCGGAGGCCGAGCCGGTGATCCGGGCCGTGCTCCCGGACGCCAACGTGCCGACCTCGATCCGCGGCGGCGGCCTGCCCGTGGTCCACGGATCCGTGTCCGAGCGGGACGAGATCCTCGGCACCTGGCTCGCCGGCCACGCCGAGGGCGTCGCCTGCGTGATCGGCGACCCCTCGTTCACACCGACGCCCCGGGTCAGCGCGCTCACCCCGGAACTGTCGAAGGGACTCGAATTCGACCTCGTCGTCCTCGTCGACCCGGAGAGGTTCGGCACAGGCGTGACGGGCGGCGTGGACCGCTACGTCGCGATGACCCGGGCGACCCGGCAGCTGGTCGTCCTGACCAGCGACTGATCAGCGCCCCCAAGGGGCGCTGGGTGAGGAACCGCGCGACCAGCCACGACGGCGCCGCGGTCGACGCACGCGCCTGGGCCGGAGCCAGGTCAGCCCGCGGGCCGGGGAGCACGCAGATGGGCGCGCTGCCTCAGCTCCTCGGCCTCGACCAGCTCCAGCATCGGCTTGCCCGGCGCGCACATCATGGTGACCACGAACTCGGTCCTGGCGTCGGCGAGCGCGTTGCCGTCCTGGTAGTGGATGACGTCGCCGCCCGGCTCCCAGAACGTGCCGCCGGCCTCGACGATCCGCTCGGGCTCACCCTCCAGCTCGAAGCGGACCGCGCCCTCGACGACGTACCCGAACGCCGGGCCGGTGTGGCGGTGCGGTGGGGTTCCGGGATCGCCGGGTTCCCACTGGACGCGGATGGTCATCGCCGACGCGCCCTCGGGGATGGTGAGGGGAGCGGCGTCCTGGAGCACCTGCGCCGCGCGGATCCAGTTCGGGGCGTCCGGAGCGTCGCCGGGATGGGCGTGCTGTGGGTCCTCCGACACTGAACCGTCCTTTCCGCGTGCGGTGCCGAGCGTGACCGACTGTACGTCCGGCGGCCTCGTGACCGTTGCTTTCGCAATCGGCGGGCGTCGACGTGTCGCGGGCGCCCGCTACGGCCCGGCGACCGCCACGCCCAGTTCGGTCGCCGCGCGCACGGCGAACCAGACCTCGGTGAAGGCGGCCGTCGTCGACAGGTCCCGGCCGGTCACCTCGCCGAATCGGCGCAGCCGGTAGGCGAGGGTGTTGGGGTGGATGTGCAGTGCCGCGGCGGCGTCCTCGGTGCGCCGGTCGCGTTCCATCCAGGTGCGCACGGAGACCAGCAGCTGGGACCCGTGCGCCTGGTCGTAGCGCAGGGCCGCGCCGAGGACCTGCTCGACGAGGGCGGCCAGCAGCCGGCGGTCCTCCGGCAGCCAGCGCCCGGTGGCGTCCTCGCCGTAGTGGAGGAGCGGCTTGCCCGCCTCCTCCGCGCGGCCCGCCGCCCATTCCGCCTCCTGCAGGGCGACCCGCAGCGGCTCGCCGACGGTGACGGGCCGGCTCACCCCGCACACCGCGTCCGGCAGCTCGGCCAGCGCCTCGGTGAAGCCGGGCTCGGCCAGCACCAGCCGGTCCTCGCCGCGGCGCAGGATGAGGTGCGGGTGGCCGGACAGGGCGCCGGCCAGCTGCTCGTCCTGGGCGCGCCGGAGCACCGCGAGGACGACCGGCCGCCGGGCGTCCAGACCGTGGTGGTCCAGCCTGCGCTGGGCGCCGGCCGCGTCGAGGGTGTCCTGGAGCAGCTCGGCGAGGGTTTCCGCACCCTCCCGCCGCAGCACCTCGCGCTCCTGGCGCACCATCGCGAGCCGCAGGGCGGCGACGGTGGCCAGGTGCTGGACGACGGCCAGCCCGGCCGGACGCGCGCCGGCCTGTTCCAGCGCCACCAGATAGCCGGCCGCGCCGCCCGGGCCGAGGACGGGCAGCACGAAGCCGCCGGGCACGGTAGGCGGGGCGTCCGGGTGTGCCGGGAGCACCGACAGGTCCTCCGGTGCCGGGACACCGGGCAGCAGCGGGCGCCCCTGGGGGGTGCACAGGAAGATGCGGTAGCCGCTGAGCTGCTCCAGGCGGTCGAAGAGCGCGGGGATGTCGAGGTCCTCCTCGGCCATCCAGCGCAGCGCGCCGAACACCTGGAGCTGGGCGCCCAGCCGTTCGGCGGACTTCTCGCTGACCGCGGCGGCGACCTCCTGGGCGATGGTCACGAAGGGAACGGTGAGCGGCACTTCCAGGACCGGGAAGCCGCGCTCCCCGGCCGCCGCGAGGAAGGCCTGCCGCAGCGGCGGGGTGCGCAGCTGGGTGCTGAGAACCAGCGCCGCGACGCCCGCGTCGTCGAGGCGCTCCAGATAGCGCCGCTGCGCAGCCCCGCCGCGCGGTACCGCGAGGCCCACGGTCATGAGGACCTCCGAGCCCTGCAGCCACGGAGTGGGGTCCTCCAGCTCACTGACGTGCGCCCAGGAGACCGTACGGCCCAGGCCGGCACCGCCCGCGAGCAGACGCATCTGCAACGCCGGGAAGGACAGCAGGTCGCCCACGGTGAGGACGGAGCGCGGAGTCGCTTTGTGGTCGGGCACAAGCCCACTGTAGTTCTTCGTGCCGTCGACAATTGACCCTCTTGGCCGGCCGTCCGCACACTGAGGCATCGATCCCCCCGCCACCGGAACCACCAGCTCCGGTCCAGGGTCCGCCCACCCGGCGGTGTACGCCCAGGCTCGACAGGAAGGTTCCCCATGACGACCGAGCCCCGTGGACCCGTGGACTCCTCCCGGATCCCCCGCTACGCGGGACCCGCGACCTTCGCCCGGCTGCCGCGTCTCGACGAGGTGACCCGCGCGGACATCGCCGTCGTCGGCGTGCCCTTCGACACCGGCGTCTCCTACCGGCCCGGCGCCCGGTTCGCCCCGGCCGCCGTCCGCGAGGCGTCCCGGCTGCTGCGTCCCTACCACCCGGCGCTCGACGTGTCCCCGTTCGCGACGGCGCAGGTCGCCGACGCCGGGGACATCCCGGTGAACCCCTTCGACATCAACGAGGCGATCGAGACCGTCGAGCACGAGGCCTCCCGCCTCCAGGCCGACGGCACGAAGCTGGTGACCATCGGCGGCGACCACACCATCGCGCTGCCCCTGCTGCGCGCCGTCGCCAAGCGGCACGGGCCGGTCGCCGTGCTCCACTTCGACGCCCACCTCGACACCTGGGACACCTACTTCGGCGCCGAGTACACCCACGGCACCCCGTTCCGCCGCGCCGTCGAGGAGGGCATCGTCGACACCGAGGCGCTCAGCCACGTCGGCACCCGCGGCCCCCTGTACGGCAAGCGGGACCTGGAGGAGGACCGCCGGCTCGGCTTCGGCATCGTCACCTCCGCCGACGTGCTGCGCCGCGGCGTCGACGAGACCGTGGACGCGCTGCGGCAGCGCATCGGCGACCGGCCGCTGTACGTCTCCGTCGACATCGACGTCCTCGACCCCGCACACGCCCCCGGCACCGGCACCCCGGAAGCCGGCGGCATGACCTCGCGTGAGCTGCTGGAGATCCTGCGCGGCCTCGCCGGGCTCCACCTCGTCGGCGGCGACGTCGTCGAGGTCGCCCCCGCCTACGACCACGCCGACATCACCTCCGTCGCCGCGTCGCACGTCGCCTACGACCTGATCAGCCTGTTCACCCTGGACTCCGCCGGCCCTCGCGAGGAGCAGACATGACCACCAGCCCCCCAGCGGAGCAGCACGACGCCCCGTCGCTGACCGAGATCGAGACCTACGGCGTCGAGCGCATCCCCGACGCCGACCGCACCGCCCGGCCGCTCGACCTGTTCCGGGTCGCCTTCGGCGGCGCGAACACCTTCGCCACCTGCGTCCTCGGCGCCTTCCCGATCCTGTTCGGGCTCTCCTTCTGGCAGGGCCTGGCGGCCACCGGCCTGGGCCTCGCCGTCGGTGCGCTGATCCTGGCCCCGCTCGCCGTGTTCGGCCCGCTGAACGGCACGAACAACTCGGTCTCCTCCTCCGCCCACCTGGGGGTGCACGGCCGGGTTGTCGGCTCCTTCCTCTCCCTGCTGACCGCGGTCGCGTTCTTCTCGATCTCCGTGTGGTCCTCCGGCGACGCCCTGGTCGGCGGCGCGCACCGGATGTTCCACCTGCCGACCAATGAGGGCGTGTACGCGCTGGCGTACGGGCTGTTCGCCGCGCTGGTGCTGACGGTGTGCATCTACGGCTTCCGGTTCATGCTCTTCGTGAACAAAATCGCGGTGGCCGCCGCCTCGCTGCTCTTCGTCCTCGGCCTCTTCGCCTTCGGGGGCGACTTCGACCCCGGCTACCAGGGCAGCTTCCACTCGCTGAGCACCCCGGGCTTCTGGCCGGCGTTCATCGGCTCCGCGCTGATCGTGCTCTCCAACCCCGTCTCGTTCGGGGCGTTCCTCGGCGACTGGGCCCGCTACATCCCCGCCGACGCCCCGCGCCGCCGGGTCATGGGCGCGGCGTTCCTCTCCCAGATCGCGACGATCCTGCCGTTCTTCTTCGGCCTGGCGACCGCCTCGATCATCGCCGCCAAGGCCGGGAACTTCCTCGACCCGAGCGCCCCGGACTACGTCGGCGGCCTGCTCGCCGTCTCGCCCTCCTGGTACTTCCTGCCTGTCTGCCTGCTCGCCCTGATCGGCGGCATGTCCACCGGCACCACCTCGCTCTACGGCACCGGCCTCGACTTCGCCAGCGTCTTCCCGAGGTTCAGCCGGGTGCAGGCCACCGTGTTCATCGGCGTCCTGTCGATCTCCTTCATCTTCATCGGCCGGTTCGCCGCCAACCTGACCCAGTCCATCTCCACCTTCGCGACGCTGATCATCGTCTGCACCGCGCCGTGGATGGTCATCATGACCCTGGGCTTCCTCACCCGCCGCGGCTGGTACGACCCCGACTCGCTGCAGGTCTTCAACCGCCGTCAGCGGGGCGGGCGTTACTGGTTCACGCACGGCTGGAACTGGCGCGGTATGGCCGCCTGGCTGGCCGCCGCCCTGCTCGCGGTCCAGTTCGTCAACCTCCCCGGCCAGTTCGTCGGCGCCCTCGGCGACCTCGCGGGCGGCGTGGACATCTCGCTGCCCGTCGGCCTGGGTCTCGCCGCGGTCCTCTACCTGGCCCTGCTGTGGCTCTTCCCCGAGCCCCGCGCCGTCTTCGGTCCCGAGGGCCCGCGGCTGGTGCGCGCCGCCGACACCCCGGTGCCGCCCATCACCGCGGCCGACGGCGCGGTCGTCGCCGCCCCCGAGCCCGCGGAGGTGTGAGCGGGATGCGCCTGATCGACCTGTCCGTGCCGCTGCGCACCGGCATGCCGGTCTACCCCGGCGACCCGCGGGTGGACATCCGCCCCGCGCTCACCGCCGCCCACGACGGCGTCAACGTCCTCCAGGTGCACATGGGTTCGCAGTCCGGCACCCACGTGGACGCACCATCCCACATCGAGGACGGCCTGCCCACGCTGGACCAGCTCCCGCTGAACCGGTTCGACGGCCCCGCCCACATCGTCGACGCCCGGGGCCTTCCGCCCCGGGCGGCCATCGGCACCGACCTGCTCGCCCGCGTCCCGGCGGACCGGATCGTGCTGATCGCCACCGGCTGGTCCGCGCACTGGGGCACCGACGCCTACCACGACCACCCCCACCTGACCGAGGCGGCGGCCGCCCTCCTCGTCGCCCGCGGCATCCACACCGTCGGCATCGACGCCCTCAGCGTCGACCCGACCCCCGGCGACACCCTCCCCGCCCACCGCATCCTGTGCGGCGCCGACGCCGTCATCGCCGAGAACCTCACCAACCTCGCCGAGGTCCTGGACGCCCAGCACACCGGCCACGACGTCCACGTCACCCTCTTCCCCCTGCACCTGCCCGGCGCGGACGGCGCACCCGTCCGCGCCGTGGCCCGGATCTCGGAGCCGAAGCCTTGAGCCACGACCACGACACCGTCCTCGCCGCGGCGGACGCCCTGATCTCCGCCTTCGCCGAGGGCCGCACCGACGACTACTTCGCCGCCTTCGCCCCCGACGCCACCTTCGTCTTCCACACCACCGGCCGGCGCCTGGACTCCACCGCGGAGTACCGCGCCCTCTGGCAGCAGTGGACCGACGAGGACGCCTTCCGCGTCCTCGCCTGCGACTCGAGCGACCGCCGCCTCCAGCTCCTCGGCGACACCGCCGTCTTCACCCACTCGGTGACCACCCGCATCTCCACCACGGCCGGCGAGGACGTCCTCCACGAACGCGAGACCATCGTCCTCCACCGCACCGACGGCGACGCCTGGCAAGCGGTCCACGAGCACCTTTCCGCCGCGACTGTCTGACACCAACGGTTCAGCAGCGCCCCGTCAGGGGCGCGGGGAACTGCGCGACCAGCGACGACGGCGCCGCAGTCGGACTGGGACCTGGCGATCGGTTCGCGGTCACCTGTCTGCGGCGACTGTCTGGAGACTGCGGCTTGGCAACGCGCCCCGTCAGGGGCGCGGGGAACTGCGCGACCAGCCACGACGGCGCCGCAGCCGGACGGAGACCTGGCGATCGGTTCGCGGCTACCTGTCTGCGGCGACTGTCTGGAGACTGCGGCTTGGCAACGCGCCCCGTCAGGGGCGCGGGGAACTGCGCGACCAGCGACGACGGCGCCGCAGTCGGACTGGGACCTGGCGATCGGTTCGCGGTCACCTGTCTGCGGCGACTGTCTGAAGACTGCGGCTTGGTAACGCGTCCCGAGGGGGCGCGGGGAACTGCGTGACCAGCGACGACGGCGCCGCAGTCGGCCGACGGCACCAGGCGGCACTCTCAGCGGAGTTCGTCGTCCTCGAAGAGCGACAGCTCCGCCCAGATCGTCTTGCCCTCCGCGGTGTGCCGGGTGCCCCACCGCTGGGTCAGCTGGGCCACCAGCAGCAGGCCCCGGCCGCCCTCGTCCCAGGTCTTGGCCCGGCGCAGGTGCGGAGCGGTGTGGCTGGTGTCGGAGACCTCGCAGATCAGGGTGGCCGTGTCGTGGATCAGCCGCAGCCCGATGGGGTGGGCGCCGTACCGGATGGCGTTGGTGACCAGCTCGCTGACCACCAGCTCCGTCGTGAAAGCGGCCATGCTCAGGTCCCACACGTCGAGCTGCTCGACGACCTGCTTGCGGATCGGTGCGACCAGGGCCGGGTCCGCGGGGATGTCCCAGGACGCCACCCGGGCCGGCGGCAGTCCCCGCGTGCGGGCCAGCAGCAGGGCCACGTCGTCGGCCGCGCCGCCGGACGGCAGCAGGGCGTGCAGGATCCGGTCGCAGGTCTCGTCCAGCGAGTCGCTGTACGCCGCCAGCGCCTCGTGGAGGAGCCGTCGGCCGGTGTCCGGGTCCCGGTGCCGGGAGGTGATCAGCCCGTCCGTGAACATCGCCAGGACCGTGCCCTCGTCCAGCGTCACCTCGGCCGACTCGAACGGCAGCCCGCCCAGGCCCAGCGGGGGTCCGGCGGGCAGGTCGAGCCGGTGCGGGAGGTGGCCCGGACGCAGCAGTACGGGAGGCGGGTGCCCGGCGCGGGCCAGTGTGCAGCGCCGCGACACCGGGTCGTAGACGGCGTACAGGCAGGTCGCGCCGACCTCTCCGGTGCTGCCCTCGCCGCCCTGCTCCTCGGAGAGCCGCAGCACCAGGTCGTCGAGGTGGGTGAGCAGCTCGTCCGGGGCCAGGTCGATGTCGGCGAGGGTGCGTACGGCGGTCCGCAGCCGGCCCATGGTCGCCGAGGCCTGCACACCGTGGCCGACGACGTCCCCGACGACCATGGCGACCCGCAGCCCGGACAGCGGGATCACGTCGAACCAGTCGCCGCCCACCCCGGCCCGTGCCGCCGGCAGGTAGCGGGAGGCGGCCTGCAGGGCGGCGGTGCGCGGCAGCGTCCGGGGCAGCAGACTGCGCTGCAGGGCCAGGGCGGTCTCGCGCTCGCGCGAGTACCGGCGGGCGTTGTCGATGCAGACGGCGGCCCGGGCGGTGATCTCCTCGGCGAGCAGCACGTCGTCGGGCCCGAAAGGGTCGAGCCGCCGGTGCCGCCGGAACACCGCGACCCCCAGGGTGGTACCGCGGGCCTGGATCGGCACCGACATCGAGGAGTGCACGCCGAACTCGCGCACCCGCTCCCCGCGGGCCTTGTTCCAGCTCAGCCAGTCGTCCAGCTCACCGGACGACACCGAGGCCACGATCGTGTGCCCCGCGGTCAGCGAGTCCGCCTGCGGTGAGGCGGCCGGGTAGACCTCGGTCTGCCCGGGCTTGAGGACCGCCTCGGGCACGCCGGGGAGCACGGACTGGTGTGCGATGCGGCGCAGGGTGACCGGCGCGGTCAGCCGGGCCGGGAGGTCGCCGCCGTCCTCCGGCGGGTCCAGCAGGTCGACGGTGACGAGGTCGGCGAGGGCCGGGACGCAGACGTCCGCCAGCTCCTGGGATGTCCGTACGACGTCGAGGGTGCTGCCGATCCGCACGCTCGCCGCGTTGACCAGCTGGAGCCGCTCCCTGGCCAGGTAGTTCTCGGTGAAGTCGTGGGCGGCCAGGCTCACGCCCCACACCCGCCCGGCGGCGTCGGTGACCGGCGCCAACCGGGCCAGCCAGGCGTGCGCCCGGTCCTCGTCGCCGATCCGCAGGTACGTCTGCACGTCCAGCGGCCGGCCCGAGGCCAGCACCCGGAGCATGCTCAGCTCCAGGTCCCCGCTCTCCTGCCTGCCACCGATCTCCGTGACCCTGAGCCCCTGGACCCGTTTTTCGGGCAGCCCGATGACCTGGGCCATCGCCTCGTTCATCCGGCGCAGCCTGAGCTGGTCGTCGTAGACCGCGATGGCGCACGGTGACTGCGTCAGCGCGGCCGTGGCCAGCGGATCGTCCGGGGTGCGCGGCCCGCCGTCGTCCAGCGGGGAGACCAGCACCCAGTGGCCGGGCCGCCCGTCGTGGGCCGGGGTGTGGTGGGCGAGCAGCCAGACCGGGACCGTGCGGCCGTCGCGGTGGCGGAGTCCGAGGGTGCCGTCCCAGCGGGTGCCGACGGGTGCGCGCGGCACGGCGTCCCCGGCCAGCAGCAGCGCCGCGGGGCGGCCCACGACTTCCTCGGCCGGGTGGCCGAGGAGCCGCCGCGCGCCCTCGCTCCACTCGGTCAGAGTGCCGTCCTCGTCGATGACAGCCCGGGCCGTCGCCGCGTCGTCGAAGGGGTAGACCCGGCTCATCTCGCCACTCCCAAGCGCACACTCACAGTCAACAGGTGCACCACTCGTGTTCAGCGTAGTGCTTCGGACCCTCCCGTGACCGGCAAGCGGCGAGGGGCGGCCGGTCGGGGCCGGGCCCTGTCCGGGGTGCCGAACGGGGACCGGCCGCCGGGACGAAAGGGGTGGGCCGAGGCTTCCGGACCCTTGACGGGCACAAGTACCACCCCGTCAGAATTCTGCGCACCGCCGGTGCCCGCACGCCGTCCGTCTCACCCCGACCGCAAGTCCACGGCCGCGTACGGGCGTTCGCCGGTCTTCGCGACCGCCGAGATCGTCCACTCACACGGCGTGGTGATACCCGACGCCGAACACCTCATCTCCTTCGCGGTCACCGGCGGTTCGCGCGCCGGGCCCGACAACGGCCGTGCGGGAGACGGCTCAGCCCAGCATCGGCTGCAGCGCGCCCTCGTGGGTGAGCAGCCGTACCTTGTTCTCGACCCCGCCCGCGTACCCGCGCATCGAGCCGTCGGCGCCGATCACGCGGTGGCAGGGCCGGATCACGAGCAGGGGGTTGGCGCCGACCGCGGCGCCCACCGCCCGGATCTCGGACCGGGGCACGCCCAGCCGTGCCGCCAGTTCGCCGTACGTCGTCGTGGTGCCGTACGGGATGTCGTCGAGCGCCCGCCACACCTGCTGCTGGAACTCCGTCCCCCGGGCGGCGCGGGGCAGGTCGAAGCGGGTGCGCCGGCCGCCGAAGTAGGCGTTCAACTGGCGTACCGCCTCGGCGAACGGGCGGTCGGCGCGGACGGTCCCGGCGCCGCGCCGCGCCGGCAGGGAGAGTGCCGTGAGGACGAAGCCGTCGGCTGACTCCGCGCCGGTCAGGCACAGCTCGCCCAGCGGGCTGTCGTACACGGTGTACACGTCCATCTCATCCATCCGGTGCCTCACTCGCCGTCGCTCTCGTCGTGACACCGAGTCTGGCGCGGCGCCACGCCGCCGACCGGCGGAAAACGGACATGGTTCCCGGGTCCCGCTGGTACCGTGAAGAGTCGGTCTTGACCTGCGGGTATTTACGGTGGAGTACCCTCGCGGTACCGTGAAGGGCATGCCAGCTCTCAACGTGGAGTTCAGCGACCGCGAGCTTGAGGACCTGAGGCAGATAGCCAAGGAGCGCGGTACGTCGATGAAGGCCCTTGTCCGTGAGGCGGCCGCCGCCGACATCGCCCGGCACCGGGCGCTGCAGGAAGGGGCGGAGGAATTCCGCCGTTTCTTCGCGGCGCACGCCGCCGAGTTCGCCGCGGCGTTCCCGGACGACGAGCGGCCGCCCGCGAAGGGCGAGGCCGCCTGAGCCATGCCGCCGGTCATCCACATCGACGTGCCCTGGCTGCTCCAGCGCCATGAGGAAGTCATGCCGGAGCAGCCCACCATCAACGACTTCTCCGCGCTGGTCGCCGCCGTCGCCCGGCACCGGGTCGACCCGCCGCGTCTCGGTGTGGACTCCGACGCCGCCTGGCGGGCCGGGAGCGTGCGCGCGGGGCCGGTGCGGGCGCGCGGTTCACACGGGGTGCGCGGAATGTGAATGCGGCCATGAAGGGGCAATAGCCGCCGCCACCTTTCTGACTTTCTGTCAATGCCGTCGATGTTGTTCGGGCGCCTTGTTGCTTGTGTGAGACTTGTGCGAGGGTGAATACCCGCGCGGGGTAATGGCCTGGTCCAATTAGGCAGTTGAGGAACGCGACCGACACCGTGCCGGCGAATTCCCGCCCTCCGCAGGCGCACCGAAGAGGTACGCACCACCGCACCTAAGGAATCCGCTCCGTGTCCACCCCCCTCCCGCCTCGACCTTCCTGTCCGCCGCCGGGCGGTGGTGCGGGGGAGTCCGACGAGTCCCTCGCCGCGCCGCTGCGAGCCGGGTCGGACATCGAGGCCTCCCGGTCCGCCGCGCTGCTCATGGCCCGGCACTGGCGGCCCGTCCAGGAGTACGCGGTCATCTGCCTGGCCGCCTCGGGGCCCGTCGCGCACATGGTCGCGGCGGCCGCCTTCCACCAGGTCCTCGACCGGGTGGCCCTCGGTGAGACGGCCGACGCGATCCGGCCGCGCCTGCTGGTCTCGGTCCGGGACACGGTGGCCAACTGGGCCGTCGAGGACCGAATAGCCGAGGTTCTCCCGGACCTCGGGAAACCGGCCGGCGGGCGTGGTATGCGTGCCACGAAGTCCATGACCCCGGAAAACCGCATGCTCGCGGAGCGTTCATTCCTGGGCCTTCCGGCGCTCGCCCAGAGCCTGCTCTGGCACGCCGAGGTGGAGGCGGAACCGATAACCGTACCGGCCGGTCTGTTGGGCATGGACACGACAACCGCGTCAGCGGCTCTCGAAGACGCCCGGGAGAGATTCCGTGAGGGCTGCGTCCGCGCCCACCGGGAACTCGCGCCGTCCCAGGAGTGCCGGTACTACAACCGGCTCCTCGACGTGCCCATCCGCCGCGGCGGTGCCCTGCTGCCGGACGTCCAGGCGCATCTCGCGGAGTGCCCGTACTGCAGGGCCGCCGCCGAGCAACTCGGCCATGTCGAGGGCGGACTGGGCGTCCTGCTGGTCGAGGCGGTGCTCGGCTGGGGCGCCCGCCGCTACCTCGACACGCGCCCGGGGCGCAAGGGCGGTGCGGAGGTTCCCCTCACCCGTGCGGCCGCCCGGCGCGCCGGAGGCGGCGGTCGGCGGCGCGCGGCCGACCGGACGACCCGGATCCTCGCCCGCATCCCCGTGCCGGTGCGCCGTCCGCCCGGCTCCTGGTCGTCGAAGACGCTGCTGACGAGTGTCGGGGTGGCCGGCGCGGGACTGCTCGCCTCCGTGCTCGCCGTCAGCACGCTGTCCGGCGGCGGTGAGGGCAGCGACGCCGTCGCCACCGCGGGCCTGGTGCCCGGCGACTCCGAGCCCGAGGCGACGCCCACCTCCGGCACGGCAGGGCTGCCCGCCGCCGACCACACGACCCGGCTGCGCAACGCCGCCGCCCAGCTCTGCCTGGACATCAACGGCGAGCCGAAGACGGGGACGAGCGTCGTGCTCGCCGTGTGCTCCTCGGCCTCGACCCAGCAGTGGACGTACGAGAGCGACGGGGAGCTGCGCAGCGCGGCCGGCCCGGACCTGTGCCTGGACTCGCACGCGGACGCCGGGGTGGTCATCCTCGGTGCCTGTGCCGGCGAGGGCGCCCAGCGCGGCGCCGACGTGCGCTACGACCTCACCGCCCAGGGCGAGTTGCTGCCGCGCTGGGACGAGACCCTCGCCCTCGGGACGGGCGGGGTGGACCCCGGCTCCGACATCGTGGTCAAGGTCCGCGACCACACCAGCGGCCAGCGCTGGCTGACCGACGCGCCGGTGCCGGCACAGAGCCGTGGCTCGCTCTCCATCGCCGGGAGCGGGGGGCCTTCGGCGCAGCCGGCGGGGCTGGCCGGCCACTAGGCGCTGCGCGGGGAGGCCGTGGGCGTCGTGGGTCGTCCGCGGGGCCGTCGTGGGTGGTCGCGAGGTTCCTCCCCCCGCCTTCGGCCGGGCGTACCCCCAGCGCCCCTTCGGAGCGCGTTCAGTCCTGGTCGGCGTCCGGGCCCTGGGACCGGACGCGTTCCACGTGTTCCAGGGAGTCGCGGAGTTCCGTCAGCCAGTCGTCGGTGTGGCGCTGGACGAGGCGTACGCACCAGGCCAGTGCCTCGCTGCGGCTGCGTGCCACGCCGCCGGCGATCAGGGTGTCCAGGACCTCCCGCTCGGGCTGGCGCAGCCGGGTCATCACCGGCGCGGCCACATGCGTGAACAGCGCCCGCTGCCCCGAACACACCACGCCCCAGGAGACCTTGCGCCGGAACTGGTGCTCCGCCTCCCGCGCGACGGCCATCCGGCCCTCCCGGGTGCGCTCCCGGAACTCCTGGATCCGGCCCTGTACGGCCCCCTCCCGCTCTGCGTCCGACGCGCCGTCCGCGAGTTCGGGGCCGGGGATGCGCCCGATGACGGTGACCTCCTCGCGGTCGACCGTCACCTCGACCAGTTCCTCGAAGAGGCCGTCGGGCAGGCGGCCGGCGAACCAGCCGCGAACCTTGTCTCGCTGCTCTTGAGTAATCATGTAATGACGATTACTCCGTTGCAGAGCGAAGGCAAGGGCTTGCCCGGAAGTCCGCCGACAGCGGAAGCGGAATGTTTCAGGACGATTAACGAGGCGATGAGATCGCGCCATCTGGCTGCTTCGGGCGATCAAGAACCGCTCCGTTGAGCGGCCGACGCGTTCGAATTCCGTGACTTCACGCCACTGCTTCAATACGCAAGGTTACTGAAACCCGTGGGGTCGATGTGTGTTTCCGCGGCGGACTCGGCAGAGTGGCGCCCGCCGCCCCGGCACCCACCGGGCCGAGGGCGGCACCCGTCGAACCGAGCGGAAGGATGCACACAATGCGAACCACCGCGCGCTGGGCAGCGGCCATCGGCCTCACGGCCGCCGCCGTCTGCGGACCCCTGACGGGGGCCGCCGTCGCCGCCCCGAGCTCGCTCTACGCCCCCTCGGCCCTGGTGCTCACCACCGGCCACGGCACAGACGCGGCCACCGCCACGCCCGAGCGCGCCGTCACCCTGAACTGCGCCCCCAGCGCCTCCGGGACCCACCCGGCGGCCGCCGAGGCCTGTGCCGATCTACGCGGCGCCGGCGGTGACCTGAACGCCCTGGTGCCCAGGGCCGACGTGTGGTGCACCAAGCTCTACGACCCCGTCGTGGTCACAGTGGAAGGCGTCTGGCAGGGCAAGCGCGTCTCCTACGAGCACACCTTCGGCAACCAGTGCATGCGGGACGCCTACGGGACGAACGTCTTCGCCTTCTGAGCCCGGGATCGCACGGTCCTCGTGACTGCCGGACAGGTCCGTAACTGGGGAGTGCGGCCCCTGGAGCGGGAACCTGCGATCTCGCACCGGGGGGCGGACGGGTGGTGTGGGGCTGCCCGTCCGACCCCCGGCATCACCGCCGCTTCCCGGCGTTCCCGTCCTGGGGAATGCCGGGGAGCGGCGGAAGACGTCCCGGCAGCCGCGGCCTCGCTGGAGCCGAACAGCCGGGAAACCTCGCCGGGGTGGCCCTTTCAGGGGTGCTGGGGGTACCCCGGCCGACGGCTGGTGGAGGGACTGCGCGACCAGCCGCATCACACCCGCTGACGACAACGGCGAGGGGCCACCGTCTCCCTGCTGACGGCGGCCCCTCATTGCCTGCGGCTCTGCGGAAGCTACATGTGGACGACCGGCGCCGCGTCCGGGTCCTGCTGCGGCACCCCCTTGCGGAACAGCACGAAGGCGATGACCCCGCCGACCGCGAACATCCCGGCCGACCACCAGAACGCGGTCGTGTAGCTCTCGATCGTCGCCTGCGCCTGCACCAGCTTGCTGGTCGCGTCCTTGCCGGCCAGGTAGCCCGTCGCCGCGCTCGCCGCCAGCGTGTTGAGCAGCGCCGTACCGATCGAACCGCCCACCTGCTGCATGGCGTTGACCGTCGCGGAGGCGACGCCGGCCTCGTCGGCCGTCACCCCGCCCGTTCCCAGCTGCATGGCCGCCGGCATGACCAGGCCCAGGCCGAGGCCGGTGATGATCAGCTGCGGCAGCACCGCGCTGACGTAGCTGGAGCCGACGCCGATCCCGGTCAGCCAGATCATGCCGACCACGGAGACCGCGAAGCCCAGCGGGACGACCAGCTTGGGGCCGATCCGCGGCACCAGAACCTGGGTGCCGATCTGTGCCGTCACCATCAGGCCGCCGATCATCGGCAGGAACGCCGCGCCGGTCTTCGTCGGGCTGAAACCGAGGTTCAGCTGCAGGTAGTAGGTGAGGAAGAGGAACACGCCGAACATGCCGCCGGCGGAGATCAGCACGGCGAGGAGCGAGGCCCCCCGGTCGCGGTCCATCAGGATGCCCAGCGGCAGCAGCGGGTGCTCGGTCTTGGTCTGCCACCACGTGAAGGCGGCCAGGAACACGACACCGGCGATCAGGAAGCCCCAGGTCAGCGGCGAACCCCAGTCGTGCGACTCGGCGTTGGAGAAGCCGTAGACCAGCGAGAACAGACCGGCCGCGACCAGGACCGTGCCGGGGACGTCCAGCTTGGCGTTCCCGGCGTCGCGGTGGTTGTGCAGCAGCGTCATGCCGCCCGCGAAGGCGACGACCGCGATCGCGACGTTCACGTACAGGGTCGAGCGCCAGTCGAACGTGTCGGTGAGGACACCGCCGAGCAGCAGGCCCACCGCACCGCCGGCACCGGCGATGGCGCCGTAGACACTGAACGCCCGGGCCCGCTCGCGGGCGTCGGTGAACGTGGTGTTGAGGAGCGAGAGCGCGGTCGGGGCCAGCAGCGCGCCGAAGGCGCCCTGGAGGGCCCGCGCGGTGACCAGCATCCCGAAGCCGTTCGCGGCACCGCCCAGCGCCGACACGGCGGCGAAGCCGGCGACCCCTATGAGGAAGGCGGTCTTGCGTCCGAACAGGTCGGCGATCCGGCCGCCGAGCAGCAGCAGGGACGCGAAGCTGAGGGCGTACGCGGTGACGATCCACTGCCGGTTGCCGTCGGAGAACCCGAGGTCTGCCTGGGCGGACGGGAGGGCGATGTTCACGATGGTGGCGTCGAGCACCACCATCAGCTGGGCGATGGCGATGACCGCGAGGATCCACCACCGCTTGGAGGAGGCGACCGGCGGTGCCTCCTCGGTACCGACGCGGACGTCGTCGGTCAAAGTCTTCTCAGACATGCGAGAACCACTCCAGGGAAGTCGTTCGGGATTTACCAAGAAGCCGTTTCGTTGCCACGGCATCTCCCACGCCGCGAACGAAACGGTTTCGTACACATCGAGCCTAGACCACTTTCAGCGAAACGGCAACGTTTCGCTGGGAGGGGGCGCACCGCCCGTCGTGGAGTGTATATTCCTTGACAGGAATATAACCGCCTGGGCATATTGAAGCCATGTCCGCCGACACTCTCTGGACCGCCCTCGCCGACCCGCACCGACGTGCCATAGTCGGCCTCCTCCTCGCCCGCCCGCGCCCCGTCGGCGAGATCGTGGACGCCTGCGGCCTCAGCCAGCCCGGCACGTCCAAGCACCTCAAAGTGTTGAGGGAGGCGGGCCTGGTCCGGGTGCGGCAGGACGCGCAGCGCCGCGTCTACGCCCTGGACCCGACACCCATCGCCGAACTCGACGCCTGGCTGGCCCCCTATCGCCGGCTGTGGAACAGCAGCCTGGACACCCTGGGCCGCCGCCTGGACGAGACGGCGGACGATCCGGAAGCCCCCACCTCGAAGGACTGATCCCCATGCCCGCCGAACTCACCGGCACCTACGTCACCCTCGACGACGGCCGCCCCGCCGTCCGCTTCAGCCGCCTGTACGGCCACCCCGTCGACCGCGTCTGGCACTTCGTCACCGACCCCGACGAACTCGCCGGGTGGTTCCCCTCCCGTGCCGAGTTCGACCTGCGCTCCGGCGGCTCCGTCAGGTTCACCGGCGATCCGAACATGCCCGAGTCGCACGGCACCGTGCTCGCCGTCGACCCGCCCCGCAACCTCACCTTCGACTGGGGCGGCGACGAGATCCGCTTCGACCTGGAGGACGCCGGGCCCGACGGCACCCGCTTCACCCTCACGCACGTGCTGGGCGAGGAGAACACCGCCGCCCGCAACAGCGCCGGCTGGGAGGTCTGCCTCGCCGCCCTCGACGCCAAGGCCCGCGGTGAGCGCTTCCCGGCCCCGCACGCCGGCGTCACCGCGCCCTGGAAGGAGTACTACCAGGGCTATCTCGACGCCGGCCTGCCCTCCGGCGCCCCCGTCCCCGGCCTCGGCGCCTGACCGGTCACGCCAGCTGCCGTCGCACCAGTTCGTGCAGGCGCCCGCCGGTGTCGGCGAGCAGCTGGGCGGGCGGGCCCTGCTGGGCGACCTTGCCGTCCTCCATCACGATCACCCGGTCGGCGTCCAGGACCGTGGACAGCCGGTGGGCGATCACGATCCGGGTGGCGTTCAGCTTGCGGGTGCTCTCGATGACCGTGCGCTGGGTGTCGTTGTCGAGCGCACTCGTCGCCTCGTCGAAGAAGAGGATGCGCGGGCGCCGGATCAGCGCCTGGGCGATCATCAGCCGCTGCCGCTGGCCGCCGGAGATCGCACCGCTTCCGGCGACGATGGTGTGCAGTCCCATCGGCATCCGCTTGATGTCCTCCGCGAGTCCGGCCATCTCGGCCGCCGCCATCGCCTCCTCGGGGGTGTACGGCTCGGTGCCGCAGATGACGTCCAGGATCGAGCCGGTGAACGGCTGCGCGTGCTGGAGCACCACCCCGCACTGGCGGCGGACCGCCGACTGGTCGAGGGCGCCCAGGTCCTGGCCGTCGTACAGCACGCTTCCGGAAACCGGTTTGTCGAAGCCGATCAGCAGCCGCAGCAGGGTCGACTTGCCGCAGCCGCTGGGGCCGACGACCGCCACGAACTCGCCCGGGCGGACGGCGAAGGAGACGTCGTCCAGGACCAGCGGACCGTCGTCCGAGTAACGGAAGGACAGGCGCCGGGCCTCCACGGCGCCGGACAGCGGGCCGGGGCGGGTGCTTGCGGTGCGGACCTCGGGGGCGGCCTCCAGGACCGGCTTGATCTCCTCGAAGAGGGGGAGCGCGGCCACCGCCGACACGAAGGAACCGGTCAGCTGGGTGACCGAGGTGAGCAGCATCGTCACCGACGTGTTGAAGGTGAGGAAGGCCGCCGCGTCCATGGCGCCCCGCGCCGGGCCCGCGAGCAGCATGAACATCAGCAGGGTGCAGACCGGCAGGTAGACCGAGCCCAGCACCGTGGTCAGGTTCTTGATCCGGCCCACCTTCTGCTGGAGCTCCCGGCTGCGCGCGAACTCGCCCGCCCAGGCCGCGTACGCGTAGTTCTCGGCGGCCGCCACCCGCAGCTTGGGCAGGCCCCGCAGGGTCTGGAAGGCCTGGTTGTTCAGCTTGTTGCCGAGCACCACGAGCTTGCGCTGCCAGCGCACCTGCCACAGCCCGAGCCCGAGGAACAGCGCGCCGATGACGACCAGCATGGCAAGCGCCGCCAGCGCCATCGGCACGCTGAACCAGAACAGCAGACCCAGGTTCATCACCCCGACGGTCACCGACTGGGCGACCACCGGGCCGACCCCCGCCAGCAGCCGGCGCATCGCGCTGACGCCCATCGCCGCGCTGGCCAGCTCACCGGTCGAGCGCTGGGTGAAGAACCTGGTCGGCAGCCGCAGCAGCCGGTCCCAGACGGCCGGTTGCAGGGTCGCCTCGATACGGCCCTCCAGGCGCAGGATGGTCAGGTTCTCCAGCAGCGTGAACGCGGCCGACACCACGGCGCTGACGATCACCGCCAGGCAGACCTGCACGATCAGGTCCGTCTGGGCCTTCGGCACGTAGTCGCCCAGCACCCTGCCGGTGGCGATCGGCACCAGGGCGCCGATCGCCACGGTCACCAGCCCGGCCAGCAGCAGGTTGGCCAGGTCGCCGCGCGTACCGCGCAGGCTGAACCGGAGCAGGCCGAGCGGGCTGAGCGCCTTGTCGGGCAGCGGCCGGTAGAACATCACCGCGCGCGGCTCGAACTCCGGCGCGTTCGCCTTCTCGATCGGGGTCTCGCGGCCGGTCGCCGGATGGACGGCCACATAGCCGCCCCGCCGCCACAGCAGGGCCACCGGAGCGCCGGACAGGGCGCGGTGTCCGACCAGCGGGCCGACGTTGTCGTGCCACCAGCGCCCGTCGAGCCGTATCGCCCGGGTGCGGACCCGGGAGGCGAGGGCCACCCGTTCGACCGGGTCGATGCGGTCGCTCTCGGTGCCGCCCTGCGCGGGCTCGGCGAGGGTGATGCCCGCGGCCTCGGCGACCAGTCTGCAGGCCGCGTAGGAGGCGTCGGCGTCGGCGGCCGTGGTGCGCTTGGCCGCCTTGCCGATGGAGGCGAGGAGCGTGCGGTCGGCCTGGGCCCGGACCGCCTCACCGGCCTTGATACCGGCCGCCGTCCGCGTCTCGTGGGTGCGCTCCAGCTGCTCGATCCACCGGTCGAGGGTGGTGAGCAGCCGGTACTGCTGGTCGACCATGCTCTGCCACAGCGCGGGGTCCATCAGCAGGTCGGCGGCCGCCTCCGCGCCGTACAGCGAGCCGTACTGCACGCTGCCCGGCGGCACCTGCATCCAGAAGACGTCGTCGTCGGTGGGGGCCGTGGCCCGCTCGCCGTCGGTCATCGGGGCCTGGAAGAGAACGGACAGGCCGCGGCCGACGCCGAGCGCGAGCGCGTACTCCACGGGGCTCGTGGTCGGCGGGACGTACTGGGGGGTGCCGTACTCGTCGTAGGACCAGGTCTGGGTGCTGGACGGCTGGTACAGCTCGCGCAGGCCGATGCGGTGCACGACGCAGTCCCGCAACGGGCGGGCCACCAGCGTGTGCTGCGGTCCCGCGACCGGGCCGAGCAGCAGCGCGCCGGCCTCCAGGCGGCCCAGGTGGTGCCAGTGGCCCTGCTGTTCGGCGTCCACCGCGAACAGGTCGAGGGCGCCGGACGCCACCAGCCACAGCACCTGCGGGCCTTCGAGGTCGAGGCGGGTGAAGCCGGTGCAGTCGATCCGGTTGCCCAGTGCCCCGAACGCCCCGAGTACGAGGTCGCCTTGGTCCACGGTCGTCATCTCATCGCTCCCTGACCAGCGCGGCGTACGCCCCGCCGTGTGCCACCAGCTCGTCGTGCCGCCCGCGCTCCACGACCGTGCCGTGCTGGAGCACGACGATCTCGTCGCTGTCGCGGACCGTGCTCAGCCGGTGCGCGATGACGACGCAGGCGCAGCCGCGCCGCCGCAGGTTGTCCATGACGGTCAGCTCGGTCTCCGCGTCCAGCGCGCTGGTCACCTCGTCGAGGACGAGGATGCTCGGCCGGCGCACCAGCGCCCGCGCGATCTCCAGGCGCTGGCGCTGGCCGCCGGAGAAGTTGCGGCCGTCCTGCTCGACCCTGCTGTGGATCCCGCCGGGCCGGCGCGCCACCACGTCGTACAGGGCCGCGTCGCGCAGCGCCTCCACCACGGCCTCGTCCGGGATCGACGGGTCCCACAGCGCCACGTTGTCGCGGACCGACCCCTCGAAGAGGAAGACGTCCTGGTCGACGAAGGAGACGGAGGCGGCCAGCGCGCCGCGCGGGATGTCCTCCAGACGCCGGCCGTCGATGCGGATCACGCCCTCCCAGGGGGCGTACAGGCCCGAGATCAGCCGGGAGACGGTGGACTTGCCGCTGCCCGAGCCGCCGACCAGGGCGACCTGGCGGCCGGGGCCGACGGAGAGGTCGAAGCCGGTGAGCAGGGGCTTGTCCAGCGGGCTGTAGCCGAAGCTGATGTTCTCCAGCTCGACGTGGCCCTGCAGCCGCCGGGTGGAGTCGCCGGCGCCGGGGCGGGCGTAGACCGGGTCCGCCTGGAAGTTCTCCACGTCCTTGAGGCGGGCCACGTCGGCGGCGAAGTCCTGGATGCGGCCCGCGACCCCGTTGAGCCGGGTCAGCGGGGCGGTGAAGCGGGTGACCAGGGACTGGAAGGCGACCAGGAGGCCGACCGAGATGCCGCCCTCGACCGCCCGCATGCCGCCGATCCACAGGATCAGCGCGCTGTTGACGGTGGCCAGTGTCGGGGCCACCACGCCGAGCCAGGCGCTCGGCACCCCGAGCCGCTGCTGCTCCTCGAGCGTGCTCGCGTGCTGCCCCGCCCACCTGCGGAAGTAGCCGTCCTCGCCGCCGGTCGCCTTCATCGTCTCGATCAGCTGGAGGCCGGTGTAGGAGGTGTTGGTGAGCCGGGCGGTGTCCGCGCGCAGCTTCGCGGTCCGGGTCGCACGCAGCCGTACCACGAGCCGCATCGCCACGATGTTCAGCAGGGCCACGCCGATGCCGAGGAAGGTGAGCTGGACGTCGTAGGTGTAGAGGAGCACGGCGTAGAGGACGACGACCACGGCGTCCACGCCGGCCGCCGCGAGGTCGCGGGCCAGGGTCTCGGCGACCTGGTCGTTGGACTGCAGGCGCTGCACCAGGTCGGCCGGGCTGCGCTGGGCGAAGAAGGTCACCGGCAGGCGCAGCAGGTGGCGCAGGAAGCGGGCGCTGGACAGCGTGGAGGAGACGATCCGGCCGTGCAGCAGGTTCGCCTGCTGCAGCCAGGTCAGCACCAGGGTGAGCAGGACGCAGGTGCCCATCGCGGCGAACAGCACGGTGAGCAGCGAGGTCTGGCCGCCGATGAGGAACAGGTCGATGTACTGGCGGCTGAGCGCGGGCACCGCCGCGCCCACGACCACCAGCAGCAGGCTGGCCAGGATGGCGGCCGGCATGGTGCCGGCGGTGCCGCGCAGCCGGGCCGGCATGGCACCGAGGACGCCGGGGCGCCGGCCGCCCCGCTCGAAGCCGTCGCCCGGTTCCAGGACCAGGACGACACCGGTGAAGCTGCCGTCGAACTCCTCCATCGGCACGAACCGGCGGCCCTTGGCGGGGTCGTTGATGTACACGCCCCGGCGGCCGAAGCGGCGGCCCATGCCGTCGTAGACGACGTAGTGGTTGAACTCCCAGAACAGGATCGCCGGTCCCTGCACGTCGGCCAGGGCGGCCAGGTCCATCTGCATGCCCTTGGCGGTGAGGCCGTAACTGCGGGCCGCCTTCAGCAGATTGCTGGCGCGCGAGCCGTCGCGGGAGACACCGCAGGCGATGCGCAGCTCCTCCAGCGGGACATGGCGGCCGTAGTGGCCGAGGACCATGGAGAGGGAGGCGGCGCCGCACTCGACGGCCTCCATCTGGAGCACGGTGGGCGTACGGACCGTCCGGCCGCGGCCCTTGGGAACCGGACGCTTGGGCGGCGCGGCGCGGCGGCGGCCGCGGGTCTCCTGGGCGGTGGTCACGGGAGCAGCCAATCGACGGGACGCTGGTCGGCCAGCCGGATCGAACCCGAGGCCAGGGTCATGGAGTCGAGCTTGAACGGCGGCCCGTCCGCCGAGGACCACCGGTAGCCGCTCTTCGTCCTCTTCGACGGGTCCAGCCGGACCAGTACGGCCACCGGTCGGCCCTTCTTGGTGAATTGTTCGCCGAGCTGGCTGTCGCCGAGGAACGCCGAGATCGACTGCGCCGACTGGGCGGCGCGGTCCACCGACCTCACATGTCCGCGCAGCACGCCGTACTCCTGCGTCGACACCGACGACACGGTCAGGTCGACCGGGGCGTCCGCGGGGATGGACGAGGCGTTCTCGGCGGGGACGTACACCGTCGCGTAGAGCGGGTCCGAGGCGTGGGCGACCTTCTCCACGGCGGCGACGTTCGTGCCGGTCTGGATGATCTGCCCGATGGTCGCGGCGAGCGCGCTGATCCGGCCCGCGGCGACCGTGCGCACGACGGAGTCGCCCTGGCTCGTGTGCACCTTCAGGACGGGGGAGTTCGCCGGCAGCCGCTCGCCCTGCTCGGCGAGGACCGCCGTGACCTGCCCGGCGACCGGGCTCTGCAGGATGTAGCTGCCCTGCCCGTGGGTGAGGATGGCCTGCGCGCTCACCGTGGAGGCGACCGAACCGGTCACCGCCCACACCGAGGCCGCCGCCATCACGACGACGGAGACGGACAGCGCGAGCCAGCCCTGCGGACGGGCGAACCGCACCGGAAGGTCGAGCTCCTCCGGTGACTGGAGCTTGGCGAGGGCCTGTTGGCGGAACTGCACGGAACTTCCCTCACCTAGGGGAGAGACACGGGTGTTTCAGAACGCCCGAGAGCCCCGGGGCCGGGATCCGGCTCCGGGACTCAACGGCGACGAGGTGCGGTCAGAGACCGGCGACCAGGTTGGTGACCGGCTGGGTGTTCAGGCCGGTGACACCCTCGACGGTGCCGACGACCGTGTTGACCAGGCCGGAAACCGGGGCAACGCCGTCCACCAGGCCGGTGACGGTGCCGACGGCGTTCAGGGACAGACCGCCGGAGACGTTGTCGAGCTCGGCGTCGGAGATCTCGACGGTCTCAACCTGGGGGGTGGAGTTCATGATGGAACTTCCCTTCATATGGATATTCACAAGGGGGAGAGCGGCCCCCGACGCCCTTCAGGGACGAACACGGCCCTTGGGGGGACGAGCGGACGGCCGCGACCGCGAGCGCCGGGCGCCCGTTTCCGGAAGCCCTTCGCGGCCCGCGGTGCGTTGGATCAAAGCACGCCCACGGGCCGCGCTTCCAATCAACCATGCGTCTCACCTGGGAACTTGAGTCCCACAAGGACGCAACCGTGCAGGCGCGCGCACCGCTTGTCGGCGACTCCTTCACAAGGCGCGCGACTTCGCCCCCGCCGCACCGCTTGTGCACCCGGCGGCGAATCCGGCACTCCGGGCCAAGGGCACGGCGAGGGGCGCGCGAATGTGCAGATCCGCCGCTTCCCGTGACCCGCTTGGGTGGTGGATGTGCAGATTCCCTGAAGCAATGATTCCAGTCCGTGATCGCAACGGACCGTCGATGACCGGTTGCCGAACGTGTCGGCCTGTTCGGCCGGCCGTGCGCGAGGTCAGCCCAGAATCGCGTACACCGTGCTCGCCTGTGCCGCGAGCGCACCCGACCGCTGATCGCTCATCGTGATGTCGGCGAACGCCATCCGGCGGCCCAGTTTGGTCAGCACCGCTTCGATCAGGACATCCGAACCGGTCACCGCGCGCTGGAACGAGGTCGACTGCTGCACCGTCGTCATCGGCACGAAGCCGCCCCGGGCCGCCGAGACCGCGATCACCGTCGCCGTGTCGGCGGCCGCCATCAGCGCCTGCCCCGACAGCCCGCCGCCCTCCCGCGACAGCCGGTCCGACCAGGGCAGACGCAGCACCGCCCGGTCCTCGCCCAGCGCCTCGACGGCCAGCCCCAGGTCGAGCACCCAAGGGGCGAAGTTGGCGGAGAGGATCTTGTCGGCTTCGGCGGTGGTCATCGTCATATGGGGGATTGTTCCCGGCGCGGCCGCCCCGTACGCGGACCTGTTCCCTCATGGGCGCGCCATGGCCGATTCATCACCGGGTCAAGCAAGTTGGCAAACGGAATTGAACGCACCACGTGACCCGCCCGTACCTATGGCCATCCAGGCGCCGCTCACGAACGACTGCCCCGCAACGGCAGACACTCCGTCCCTTGGAGGTCGAGAAGTTTGAGTCACAAGCGAATTCCGAAGCGCAAGGCCGCCATCGCGGTGGGCGGTGTCGCCGCGCTCGGAGCCGCGGCGTTCCTGCTGCCGATGGCCAACGCGTCCCAGGACAACGCCTCCGGCGCCACCGCTGCCCCCAAGACCCTGAAGGCCGCGGGCGCCTCGAACCTCGCCGCGCAGCTCCAGCAGCTCCTCGGCCAGGCCTTCGCCGGGTCCTACTACGACAGCGCCAAGCAGCAGCTGGTCGTCAACGTCGTCAACGGCGACAACAACGTGGTCGCTCAGGCGGAGCAGGCCGGCGCGGTCGTGCGCCAGGTGCAGAACAGCACCTCGGCACTCGAGGCCGTCGCCAAGACCCTGAAGACCAAGGCGACCATCCCGGGCACCGCCTGGGCCGTCGACCCGAAGACCAACAAGGTCGTGGTCACCGCCGACTCCACCGTCTCCGGCACCAAGTGGGACACCCTGCAGTCGACGGTCCAGGGCCTCGGCTCGAACATGGCGACCCTCAAGAAGTCGTCGGGCACCTTCAAGACCCTCGTCTCCGGCGGCGACGCGATCTTCTCCCAGGTGCAGAACGGCACCGTCCGCTGCTCCCTCGGCTTCAACGTCACCGCCTCGGACGGCAGCCCCGCCTTCCTGACGGCCGGTCACTGCGGGGTCGCGGCCAAGGACTGGTCCGACTCCGAGACCGGCCAGCCCATCGCCACCGTGGACCAGGCCCAGTTCCCCGGCAACGGCGACTTCTCGCTCGTCAAGTACAACGACGCCACCACCCAGGCGCCCAGCGAGGTCAACATAGGCAACGGCCAGACCGTCGCCATCAACCAGGCCGCCGACGCCACCGTCGGCGAGACCGTGTTCCGGATGGGCTCCACCACCGGGCTGCACGACGGCCAGGTCACCGGCCTCGACGCCACCGTCAACTTCCAGAGCGAGACCGATCCCAACGGGGTCGACACCGTCACCGGTCTCATCCAGACCAACGTCTGCGCCGAGGCCGGCGACAGCGGCGGCTCGCTGTTCACTCAGGACGGCGGCGCGGTCGGCATGACCTCCGGCGGCAGCGGCGACTGCACCTCCGGCGGCGAGACCTTCTTCCAGCCGGTGACCACCGCCCTGCAGGCGACCGGCGCGACCCTCGGCGGCGCGGGCGCGGGAGCCGGCGCGGGAGCCGGTGACGGCAGCGCCACGGCCGACCCGTCCGCCACCGCCGGTGCCCAGAACGGCGCCGGCGACCAGATCGGCGGCGACCAGATCGGCGGCACCGCCGACCCGTCCGCCACCGCGGGCGACCAGAGCGGCACCGGGGACCCGACCGGCACCGGTACCGGCGACCAGTCGGGCACGGGTGCCGGGACGGGCACCGGCGACCAGTCCGGAACGGGTGCCGGGACGGGCACCGGCGACCAGTCCGGGACCGGCGCGGACAGCACCTCGTCGTCCCACTGACCGCCCCCCGGGGACGGCCTGCCGGCGGTTCCCCGCCGACGGTGCCGGCTCCGGGCCTCCGGCGGGAGGGACGGACCGGATCGCCGCCGGCGCGGGTCAGCCGCCGGCCTCGGCCCGCAGCAACAGCACCGCGACATCGTCGACACGCTCCTGCGCCGCCGCACTGTGCCGCACGAGCGTGTCGGCGAGCCGGTCCAGTGGCTGGTCGCCGTTCTCCGAGAGCAGTTCCCCGAGTCCGACCAGGGCGTCCTCGATGTCCATGCCGGGGGACTCGACCAGCCCGTCGGTGTAGAGGGCGAGCACCGCGCCCGGCGCGAGCGACACCTCGGTCGTCGGGTACGTCGCCTCCGAGTCGATGCCCAGCAACGGGCCGCCGGCCAGATCGAGGACCCGCACCCGACCGTCCGGACGTCTCAGCAGCGGCGGCGGATGCCCAGCCCGCGCCATCACCGCGCGCCCGCGCTCCGGGTCCAGCCGCAGGTACAGACAGCTCGCGAACAGCTCGGCACCGGAGTCGATCAGCAGCCGGTTGGTGCTGCACATCACCTCCTCCGGCGTCTGCCCGACGCTCGTGAAGGCCCGTACTCCGGTACGGATCTGGCCCATCAGCCCGGCCGCCGTCACGTTGTGCCCCTGCACGTCCCCGATCACCGCCGCGGCCAGCGGCCGGGTGGGCACCAGGTCGTAGAAGTCGCCGCCGATCTCCATGCCGTGCGTGGCCGGCAGATAGCGGGCGGCCGCCTCGATACCGGCCGGCGGGGTCAGCGAGTGCGGCAGCAGGGCCGCCTGCAGACCGTGCGCAAGCTGGTTCTTCGCGTCGTAGAGCAGGGCCCGCTCCAGCGCCTGCGCGATCAGCCCGCCGAGGCTGGTGAGGACGGCACGCTCGTCGGCCGGGAAGACGTGCGGCTCGGCGTAGGCGAGGACACAGGTGCCCACCGGGCGGCCCGACGCGATCAGCGGCAGGTACGCCCAGGCGGCGAACCCGTCCGGAGTGTCGCGCCGATCCGGATAGAGCCGCTCCAATTGCTGCCTCGACTCGAAGAACGCCGGCACGCCGGTGTTCAGGACATGGGTGCCGGGCGTGCGTTCGGCCAGCGGGAGGCCGTCGAAGCGCTCCACGGTCCGCGGCTCCTCGTGCCCGCGGTGCCCCAGCACGTGCAGCCGTCCGCCCCGCGGGCCGAGCACCACCACGGCCTGGCTGCCGACGGACGGGGCGACCTCGTCCGCCACCAGCTGCACCACGTCCTGCACCCCGACGGCCTCGGTCAGCGCCCCGGCCAGGCTCAGCACCTGCGAGATGGTGACCAGCCGGTGCGTCGGCGCGGCGTCCGCGCGCGGGGCCGCCCCCACCATCTCGGCGACCGCCCGCGCCCGGCTGATCCGCGTGGTCAGCCCGGTCGTGCTCGGATACATCCGGAACGACAGCCAGTCGCCGGGCGGCCGCAGCGCCACGAACGACGTCACGTGCTGACTGAGCAGCGCCGCCCGGTAGCGGTCCTCGTACATCGGGTCGTTCAGCCACGGCACCGACACCCACGGCTGGGTGCCCAGCAGATCGTCGACCTGCACGCCGAGCAGTTCGGCCGCCGCCCCGTTGGCGAAGGCGACCCGGCCGCGCAGATCGAGCGAGACGAGCCCGTACGGCAGCCGCCCCACCATCCGCGCCGCCTCCACCGTGCCGAACGTGCCCGCCACCCCCGACGGGGGTGCCGCCAGCAGATCCGGTTCGCCGCGCAGCGGACGGTTCTGCCGGGCGACCCGCTCCAGCCGCACCGCCAGCCGGTCGCACGCCGAGGTCAGCGACTCCCGCTCCCGGTCGGACAGCACCGTCGGATGGGCGCCGGGCCAGGTCACGTACACCGCCCCGTACAGGGTGTCCGCCGTCGCCACGGGGAGCGCGGCCAGCGCGAACGCGTACGGCAGCACCACCGCGATGCGCGGGTACCGGCGCGCCATGTCCTCCTCGCCGCCCACCCACACCAGCCGCCGGTCGCGCGCCGCGTCCGCGACCGGGATCGGCGCGCTGAGCCCGACCCGCTCCCAGGGCGCGGCGAAGGCCCGGGGCAGCCCCGCCGTCACCGACATCTCCAGGACCGGCTCGTCGGCCGCGAGCAGGTAGACCGCGCCGGAGTGCGCCTGGACCTCCTCCAGCATGGCGGCCAGCGCCAGCGACAACAGGGGCCGGCCGGAGCGGCTGCCCCCGGCCGCCGGCACCTCGGCGTCGGGCTCCGCTCCCGCCGGAGGCGGCCCCATCCCGTCGGACACGCCCGACCACCTCCTCGTCCGGCCGCGCGTCGCGTCCTCCGGCTCAAGGCTCCCTCGTGGCGGCGACCGGCGCACGGCGAGAGCCGCGCCGACCCCCGGCACCGGGCCGGCCGGGGTACCCCGTTCGCCCCGGCACATTCCCCCGCAGCCGAAGCGCGGGGCGGGGTGCGAGCGCCGGGCGTGCGCCCCCGCGCACCCTTATGGCCGGATCTTCGCGCCCATCAATGGTGGACGACGCCAACAATGGGGCACGCGTTCCACACCTTGAACGGAAGAACCGACGTATGTCTGGCTGAGGGGGCGGCGGTGATCCGGGTACTTCTGGTGCACGACGTGTGTCTGGTGAGATCGGTCCTGGCGGAGTGGTTACGCCGGGAACCGGGGCTGAGCGTGGACGACACGCCGTGGCACGGCGCGCGGGGGCGGGTCCGGGCGGCGCGCCCCGACGTGTGCGCCGCAGACCTCGACAGCTCCGGCACCCGCGGCGTGCCGCCGCTGGCCGACCTGCGCCCGGCCGAGCCCGGTGCGCCCGCGCCGCGGCTCGTGGTGCTCGCCGGCGCGAACAGGCCGGGGCTGCTGAAGCGGGCGGCCGAGGCGGGGGCGCTCGGCTACGTCGACAAGGCGGGCGCGCCGGAACGGCTGGTGCAGGCGATCCGGCGCGCCGCCGAGGGGGAACGTTTCGCCGACGACTCGCTGGGCTTCGGCTTCCTGCGGGCGGCCGAGATCCCCCTCACCAGACGGGAGCTGAGCGTGCTGGAACTGGCGGCCGGCGGGGCGTCCATCGCGGAGATCGCCGGCAGCCTGCACCTGTCGCACGGGACCGTGCGCAACTACATGGCGGCGATCACCCGCAAGACCGGGGCCCGCAACCGCGTCGACGCGATCCGGATCTCACAGGGCGAGGGGTGGCTGTGACCCTGCCGCCTCGCCGGGCGCCGCCAGCTCCCGGTAGAGGGCGCAGGTGCGCAGCAGCTCCTCATGGGTGCCGTAGGCCGTGCGGGGGCCGTCCATCACCAGGATCCGCCGGGCGCGGCGGGCCGAGTCGATCCGGTGCGCGACGACCACCAGCGTGCCGCCCGGCCGGGTGGCGAACGCCGTCTCGGCGCGGGCCTCGGTCTCCGCGTCGAGGTGGCAGGTCGCCTCGTCGAGCAGGGCGAGCGGGGCGGGGGAGAGATAGGCACGGGTGAGCGCGATCAGCTGCCGCTCACCCGCCGACAGCGCCGCCGGCCGCACCGGGGCGTCCGGACCGCCGAGCCGCTCCAGGAGCGGCGTGAGCCCGACCGCCTCGGCCGCGGCCAGCAGTTCAGGATCCGGGACGGGGTCCGGGCGCAGCAGCCCCAGGTTCTCGGCGAGGGTGCCCGTACAGACGTACGCCTCCTGCGGGATCAGCACCCGCAGCGCGGCCGTCCGGGCCGCCGGCACGGGGTGGCCGCACACCCGGACCGTGCCCTGCGCCGGGCTCAGCAGCCCGGCGGCCACCGCGGTCAGCGTCGACTTGCCGATCCCGCTGGGGCCCACGACGGCGAGATGACCGCCGCACGGGACGACGAGGTCGAGTCCGTCGAGGACGGGGGTGCTCGCCGGGCCGTAGGCGAAGGTGACGGCGGAGAACGAGAGCGCGGGGGCGCCGGCGGTCGCCTCCGCGGCCGGCGCCGGGGGCGGGCCGGGATCCGGGGGCGGGCGGAGTCTGCGCAGGACGACCGTGAGGCGGGTCCCGCCGGTGCCCAGCCCGTGCACCAGGTTCTGCAGGGCGGGAAGCAGGGACTGCGTGACGTAGGCGAGCGCGCCGACCAGGGCACCCGCGGTCATGCCGTGGGCGAGCAGCCAGGGCGCGGCGGCGAGCAGCAGCACCGGGGGCAGCTGGCCGCCCACCGCGAGCGCCGCCACCCGTATGACGCTCCAGCGGGCCAGTGCCCGGGCGGCCCGGAACTCGGCGTCCACCCGCCGACCGGTCTGCGCGGCGACCTGTTCCTCGGCCCCCGCCGCGGTGACGTCCCGCAACGCCGGTCCCACTGCGCCCAGTTCCGCCGCGAGCGCCTCGTCGGCGGTCAGGAAGGCCTCCTGGCGGCGTGCCAGCGGGCGCAGCGTCGCGGCGAACAGGGCCAGCCCGGCCAGCAGCGGGGGCAGCACCACGAGCAGCAGCGGCGGTGCGAGGGCGCACAGCCCGGTGACGGCGCCGGCGGCCGTGAACACGAACGACCGGGACACCAGCACCAGCCCGGCGAGAGTGTCCCGGGCGATCTCCGCCTGCTGGGTCAGGCCGGACAGCGCCCCCCGGTCGGCCTCCCGCACCCCGCGCGCGACCACCCCCGCGACCAGGCGGTCCCGCACCGGCTCCACGAGGTCGGCGACCACCCCGTACACTCGCCGGGTCCCGTACGCCCCCGCCACCACCGCGCCCGCGGCCGCGGCGAGCCACCACAGCCCGGTCCGCGCGTCCCCGGCCAGGAACCCGGCGTCGAGCGCACGGGCCAGGGCGTAGCCGAGCAGAAAGGTCTGCCCGGCCTCCAGCAGCGACCAGCACACCAGGCGCACCGGCACGGCCCGGCTAGTCCGCAGCGGCGGGGCGGTCACCGGGCCGCGCCCTCGGCCGCGCGCGCCCCGAACACCGCCCGGTACTCAGGGTCCCGCCACAGCTCCGCATGGGTTCCCACCGCCCGCACCCGGCCGCCGTCCAGCCAGGCCACCGCGTCCGCCCGGGCCGCGGTCGACGGGCGGTGCGCGACGATCAGCCGGGTCGGTCCCGGGCCGGGCGCCAGCAGGGCCGCGGCGACGCGGTGTTCGGTGACGGTGTCCAGACTGGAGAGGGCGTCGTCGAGGATCAGCAGCCGGCCGGGGTGCGCGAACGCCCGGGCCAGACCGAGACGCTGGGACTCGCCGCCGGAGCGGGGGGCGTCGGTGAGCATGGTCGCACAGCCGTCGGGGAGCCGGCGGATGTACGTGTCCGCCTGGGCCTTGGCGGCGGCGGCGCGGATCTCGTCGGGGGAGGGGGTGGTGAGGCCGAAGGCGATGGTGTCCGCGACGGTCCCGCCGAGGAGGGCCGGACGGGCGAAGGCGCAGGTGACGGCCCGGCGCAGCGCGTCGTGGCGGAGCGCGGGCAGGGGGACGCCGTCCAGCAGGACCTCACCGGCGTCGGGATCGGCCAGCCGGCCCGCGAGTTCGGCGAGCAGGGACTTGCCGGTGCCCGAACGGCCGACGACGGCGAGGGCGGTGCCGCCGGGTACGTCCAGGCCGACGCAGTCCAGTACCGTGCGGCCGTCCCGGCGGGCGGTGACCGCGCGCAGCTCCAGGCGGCCGGGGCCGGGCGGGAGCGCGCGGCTGCCGTGGGCCGGCGCGGGAAGGGCCAGCACCTCGGCGAGGCGGCTCGCGGACGAGCGCGCCCGGGCGGTGGCGGCGAGCTGTCCGACCAGCACGCCGACGCCTGTCGCGAGGACGGCGTAGCGGGAGGCGGCGAGCAGCTCGCCGACCGAGATCCGGTGCCGGGCGAGCAGCAGGCCGGCCGCCGCCACGACCGCGAGCTGGAGCAGCGGGCCCACGGCGACCGCCTGGGCGGCGGCCCGGCCCTGCACCCGCCACATGCGGTGCCCGGCGCGGGCGAGATCGGGCAGCGGGCGCAGCACGCGCTCCGCCTCCCGGGCCTGGAGACCGGCGGCCACGATCGTCCGGTGGCCGTCGACCGCCTCCGCCAGCGCCGTCGCGATCCTTCCCTGCGCGCGCTGGTACTCGGCCACGCACGCCGAGGTGTCCCGGGCGAACGCCCGCAGCAGCAGGGCGAGTACGGGTGCCCCGGCCAGGAACACGGCCGCGAGCCACGGATCGACCAGACCGAGCGCGACCACCCCGCCGACCGGACCGGCGAGGGCCGCGAGGAGCGCGGCGAGGGCGGCGGGCCCGGTCCCGGCCTGCGCGGCGTTCCCGACCAGCCGGGCGACCAGGTCCCCGGTGCCGAACCGGGTCCCCGCGCGCGGTCCCAGCGCCAGCACGTGCCCGGTGACGCGCTTGCGCAGCCCGGCCGTGGCCCGCGCGTCGACGGTCCCCGCGAGCACGCTCGCGCAGCCGTCCAGCAGGGCCAGCAGCAGCACAAGCCCGGCGGCCCGGGCCACCCACGCGGTCGCCGGGGCGCCCGCCAGCAGCAGGTCCAGGGCATGGCCCAGCACCGCGGGCAGCAGCAGCCCCGTCGCCGTGGCCGCCGTACTCGCCAGGCACAGGGCGGCGCAACGCGCCCCGGCGTGGCGCAGGGCGGTGGACATCGGATCGCGGTGCGGGGGTCGGGTCATCGCGGCAGCCCTCGTGTCGGCGAAGGCCCCGGACGGCCCCCTCCTTCGGGAGGGAGCCGTCCGGAGCCGGTGTCGTGGTGCCGGTCAGAGACAGAGCAGGACGCTCGCCGCCGAGACGCACGACAGCAGGCTCACCGTGCTGGCGCCACCGCCGTCGTGACCTTCCTCGGACTCCATCGTCTGCAGGTCGAGCAGTGCCATAGCGTGTCCTTTCCGGGGACCGAGCGGCCCCCCGGGTGTTGTCGGGGACGGGGATGTGTCACGACCGCGCCGAAGCGCGCGGCCGCGTTCTGGGGGCCGCCGGTGGCGGCGGGAGGAACGGCAGGTGGGCGGCGCGGTCGCCGTCGAGGGCCGCCGTGAGCGCCAGCAGACACCCGGCGGTTCCGGTGGCGAGATCCATGGAGAGCCGCATCATCTGGTGACCGGGGAAGGCGAGTTGGCCCTGGTAGGCCATCGCCAGCCAGCCGAGCCCGTCGACCTGCGCGGCGAGCCGGTCCGGGTCGGCGCCGGTGCGGGCGAGGTGCAGGATCATGCCCGCGCGGCCCTGGAAGAGACCGGGCTGGGCGTAGAAGCGCGAGGTGGCGGCCGTGCGGATCGCGGCCCGGGCGCGCTCGAAGTCGCCGGTCCCGTCCGCCCCGTGGGCGAGCCAGTCGTCGAGGACCATGCCGATCCCCACGCTGCCGTCGCCGAGGTAGGGGAGCGTGCGCCGGCCCTCGTCGACCTCCAGGCCGCCGCCCCGCTGCACCGTGCAGCGGTCCAGGTCCCGACGCAGCGCCCGCCCGGCCGCAGCCAGCAGACCGGCGTCACCCGTCCGTTCGTGGCGCCGCAGCAGGAACAGCGCGGGCCCGGTCGCACCCCGCAGCAGCCCGGCCCGCCGCCGGGGCGTGTCCGGGAGCGGTTCGCCGAGCCGTCGCAGGAGGATCTCCGCGGCCTCGGCGGCCCGCTCGCGCAGCTCGCTCTCGCCGGTCGCGTCGGCGAGGGAGTCCAGGACCAGGCCCAGACCGGCCAGGCCGCCGTGCAGGTCGGAGGAGAGGCTGCGCCAGTTCTCCCGGAGGACGCCGTCCACCAGGTCCAGGGCGCGCTGCCGGTGGCCGAGCAGGTCAAGGACGTGGGCGACGCCCGCGAGACCGTCGTACAGGCCGAGCGGGGTGCCGGGCGGCGGGGGCGCGGTGTGGTCGAGCAGCCAGCGCTCGCCCTCCTCGTACCGGCCGGCGCCCGCCCGGTCCAGGGCGTACAGCACCCCGGCCGCGCCGTGCGCGAGACCGAGGCCGCCGCCGTCCCCGAACTGGGCGATGTCACCGGGGAAGAGCCGGTCGTCGCGCCCGGGGGTCGCGGAGGCCAGGATCGCCTTGGCCATCGAGTCCCGGCTGTGCGGCCACTCCGCCGGGACGACCGGACGCGCGGCCGGGGCGCCCCGGGTGATCTCCGTGACCGCCTCGTCCAGGAACTCCCGCGGCACGTCCGGGAACTGACCGGCGATCACGTCCGCGAGATGGGCCGCCTTGCCCCGGTCCACGACGAACAGCGAGGTCACGGGCAGGAACAGGGCGAGCCGCAGACAGGCCAGGGCGTACCGGTCCACCTCGGCGCCCCTGCGGTCCGGCGGCGCGAAGAAGCCCGGATGGGCGACCACCTGACGGCCGTTCTCCCCGATCGGGGCGGCCGCCTCGAAGTCGATGAGGAACACCGACTCCTCGTCGGGCCCGACCATGATGTTGAAGACGTGCAGGTCGTTGAAGGCGATCCCGCGCGCGTGCACCGCCGCCACGGCCTCCGCCACCTTACGGTGGATGCGCAGCGCCCAGGCCGTGTAGTCACGCACCGCCCCGGGGTCCGGGTCCGCGGTGAGCAGCGGATGCCGTTCCGCGAAGAAGGCGTTGAGCGGGCGGCCCTCCAGGAGGTCCATCACGAGGAACCGGTGCTCGCCCAGCGTGAACCAGTCCCGGACCTCGGGCACCACCCCGGTGCCTGCCACCGCCTCCAGGGCCGCCTTCTCCCGCCCCAGCCGGGCCACGGCGTCGGCGCCGTCGGCCGCGAGCCCCGCGTGCGGCCGCCCCTCCTTCAGCACGACCCGCCGCCCGTCCCGGGTGTCGGTCCCGGCGTAGACCCCGCCACCGTTGGAGAAGTGCAGCGCCTTCTCGATCCGGTACGGCAGCTCGCCCACCGTCGTGGCCTCCCGCGCCGCCAGCTGCGGCCGCAGGAACTCGGGCAGCGCCACCCACTCCGGCACCTGGAAGGCCGGCGTCCGCCGGTCCGGCACCGGCCTGCCCTCGCCGTCCCGCACCGCCGTCACCAGCGCACCGCGCTCGTCGACGACGTACGTGCGCGCGAACGCGCCGTAGCGGACGTACAGCGGCCCGTCGTTCCAGCGCAGGTCGGTCAGGATGTACGGCCCCTCGAAGCCCTCCAGGAGCGCGCCCAGCTCGCGCAGCACCTCCAGCAGCCGGTCCTCGTCGGGCGGGTACACCGTGACGAACTTCCCGCTGGTGTCGCGGGCCGCGTACTTGGCGTTGCGCAGGTGCAGCAGATGCGGTCCCGGGACGAACTTGAACGGGATGCGGCGCGGGACGCAGTAGTCCCACACGATCGCCGCGATCCGCTCCGCGTTCGCCCGGGTGGCCGAGGAGTGGATCTTCCAGCCCTGGGCCGGCGAGGGCTGCGGCGTGCAGTCCGCGCCGAGCGGGGTCATGGTCAGCCAGTCCCCCGAGCGCGCCGCACGCCAGCCCTCGGGCACCGTGCGACGCGCGGCGGCGAACAGCCGTTCCGTCCGCGGCCCGGTGCTCCGGAGCCGGTCCGGCGTGTCGTAGAAGTGCCGGTCGGCCAGCGCGTACACCTCGTAGCGTCCGTCCATCCGTGTCCCCCTCCGTGGGCCGGTCCCGACACTTCCAGGCGTCGCATGGTCGCGGACAGTCACGTCTGTCACGAGAACGCCGTGCGGAACGCACGGGTCGGAGATGTTCGGTGGATTTCGAGCACGCCGGCTCCCCGTCCTCCGCGGAACGGTCACAGGGGCTGCGCAGACGGCGCATAAGCGCTGTAATGGCGGCGTGGTCAGTGAGGGTGCTGCGATACGCGGAACGAGAACGGATCGCGCCGAAATCGCCCTCGAAACGCTCACTGGCGATCCCGGCGCACCCGATCGGCTCCGTCGCGTGCTCGAACAGGCGCTGGTGTTCGCCGGCGCGGCCTTCGCCGGGGTGTACACCCCCGGCGACGAAGGGACCGTGCTGCGCCTCGCCGAGTCGGCGGGCCTGCCCCGCACCCTGTACGGGCTGCGTGACGCCTACCCGGCGATCGGGCGGTCCCCGGCGGCGGAGGCGTACGGCACCGGGCGGTCCGTCTGGCTCGGCCCCGACGAGCTGGCCGACTGCCCCGAGGCGCGGCGGACCCCGTCATCGGAGTTCTGGCTGGGCGTCCTGCCGCTGCCCGGCGGCGCCGGGATCCTCGTCGCCATCAGCGAGCGCGACGACGGGTTCGGTCCCGAGGACCGCGGCTGCCTGGGCCTGGTGGCCCGGACGATCGCCCTGCCCGCCCCGCTCCCCACCGCCGCCTACACCGGCGAGCTGCCCGCCGACGCCTTCAGCCTCGCCATGGACACCGGCCGGATCGCGGTCGGCGACGGCATCCTCGACCTCTTCCGGATGGGCCGCGACGAGTTCGACGGCAAGGTCGAGACGCTGCTGGGCCGCACCCTCCCCGAGGACCTGCCCGCCCTGATGTCCGTCGTCGAGGCGGACCACATGTCCATCGGCGACCGCGAGCTGGAGTTCCGGATCCTGCAGCCGTCGGGCCCGCCCAAGTGGCTGCGGCTGCGCGGCCGGCTGGTGCCCGGCGGCGAAGGGCACCCGGCCCTGCTGGCCGGCACCGTCGCCGACGCCTCCACGCTCCGCTCGGACGTCAGCGACGTGACCCGCGTGCAGCAGCTCGCCGCCGCCCTGGCCACCGCCCGCACGGTCAAGGACGTCGGCCAGGCCGTCGTCCACGCGCTGCGCGCGCCGCTCAAGGCCGACCGGATCGCGCTGGCCGAACTGGAGAACGACCGCCTGGTCGTCACCGTCCTCGACCCGCCCGAGGCCGAGTCCTGGCCGGAGCTGTGGCGCACCGAGTGGCGCAGCGAGTGGCCCGACGCCCCCGTGCGGTCCATGCCCACCCTCGCCGCCGCCCTGCGCGAGGGCCGCGCCCAGATCTGGCCCGCCCGGGCCGCCCTGGAACCCGCCCTCGCCGAGGTCGGTCCCGGCGGCCTCGCCGTCCTCCCGCTGCCCGCCGGTGGCCGGATGGCCGGCGCCTGCCTGATCGGCTGGGACGCCCCGCACGACTTCGGGCCCGACGAACGCGCCCTGCTCACCGCTTCCGCCCGCCTCGCGGGCGAGGCACTCATGCGCGCCCACGCCTTCGACGCCGAGCACGAACTCGTCGGGATGCTCCAGCGCGCCCTGCTGCCGCGCCGGCTGCCCCGGCTGCCCGGCGCCGAGGCCGTTGCCCGCTACCTGCCCACCACCGAGGGCGGTCTGGAGGTCGGCGGCGACTGGTACGACGTGATCCCGCTGACCGACAACCACGTCGCCCTGGTCATCGGCGACGTCCAGGGCCACAACGCGAGCGCCGCCGCCCTCATGGGCCAGATGCGCACCGCGCTGCGCGCCTACGCCGCCGAGGGGCACACCCCCGACGTGGTCGTCTCGCACGCCAACCGGCTGCTCCTGGACATGGAGAGCGACCTGTTCGCCACCTGCTGCTACGTCGACGTCGACATGGAGGACGGCACCGCCTGGTGCGTGCGCGCCGGACACCTGCCGCCCGTGCTGCGCCAGCCGGACGGCACCACGCGGATCACCGAGACCGAGGGCGGCCCGCCGCTCGGCGTGCTCGGCCGCGCCGAGTTCCCGATGACCCAGCTCAGCCTGCGCCCCGGCACCGTGCTCGCCCTGACCACCGACGGTCTGGTGGAGTCCCCCGACGCCGACATCGACGACGGCATGGAGCGCTTCGCCCGCGATCTCGCCGGCTCCGACCCCGCCCACCTCGGCCTGGTCGCCGACACCCTGCTCGGCAACGCCCAACGTGCCGACGACGTCGCCCTGCTGCTGATGCGCTACGACGGCATGGCCGTCCGTCCGCTGCGGGAGAGCTGGACCGTGTGGCGGGTCCCCGAGGCGGCCCGGCACGCGCGCCGCTTCAGCAGGCGCACCCTGCGCTCCTGGGGCTTGACCGACGAGGGCATGGACGTGGCCCTGCTGGTCGTCTCCGAGCTGGTCACCAACGCCCTCATCCACACCGACGGGCCCGTCCGGCTCGACCTGACCCTGGTCGACCACCGGCTGCGGGTCGCCGTCGCCGACGCCTCGCCGCGCAGCCCCGTGAAGCCCACCAACATCGGCTGGGAGGCCACCGGCGGCCGCGGCATCCTCCTGGTGGAGGCGGTGTCCACCGCCTGGGGGACCGTGCCGGCCAGCGGCGGCAAGCAGGTGTGGGCGGAACTCGTCCTGGCGGAGTGACCCCCGCGCTCTCGACAGGCGGCGCGGCCCGACTCTCCTTAGGGTCCAAGACGTGGCACACACCTTCGAAGAACTCGTGGCGAAGCACCGCGCGGCCGACGCGGCCCACGAAAAGGTCCTGGAACTGCGGGACACCTACGGGCCACCGGCCCGTCAGCAGTCGGGCGGTGCCCAGTCGCAGACCTACGAGACCGCCCTGCGCGCCTGGCGCGACCTCGCCCGGGACGAACTGACCGCGGTGAACGAGTACGCCCGCGACGAGGGCCGGTCCCGGGCCGAGATCGAGGCCGAGGTGGAACGCGCGGCGGCCTGGCCGGAAGGCTCCTGACCAGCGGAAAAAGGGGACGAGACGCAGTTCCGGGGCACCTCGTGGTCACAGGGCGTCCGCACCGAGGCCATACTGTCGTAACCAGTCAGGAAAACAGAAGAACGTCTCAACCAGATGTTCACCTATAAGGTGTAGCGAATGAAGGCTTTGGTGCTCTCCGGCGGTGCCGGCACACGGCTGCGGCCGATCACCCACACATCGGCGAAACAGCTCGTACCGGTGGCGAACAAACCCGTGCTCTTCTACGGGCTCGAATCCCTGGCCGCCGCGGGCGTCACCGAGGTCGGAATGATCGTCGGCGACACCGCCGCCGAGATCGAGGAGGCGGTCGGCGACGGGTCGAAGTTCGGCCTGGACGTCACCTACATCCCCCAGGACCAGCCGCTGGGCCTGGCCCACGCGGTGCTGATCGCCCGCGACTTCCTCGCCGACGACGACTTCGTCATGTACCTCGGCGACAACTTCATCGTCGGCGGCATCAGCGGACTGGTCGACGAGTTCCGCGAGACCCGCCCCGACGCCCAGATCCTCCTCACCCACGTGCCCAACCCGCGCGCCTTCGGCGTCGCCGAGCTGGACGCCGACGGTCAGGTGGTCGGGCTCGAGGAGAAGCCGCAGGAGCCCAAGAGCGACCTCGCCCTGGTCGGTGTGTACCTCTTCACACCGGCCATCCACGACGCCGTCCGCGCCATCAAGCCGTCCTGGCGCGGCGAGCTGGAGATCACCCACGCCATCCAGCACCTGATCGACCAGCGCGCCGACGTGCGCTCCACGGTGATCAAGGGCTACTGGAAGGACACCGGCAACGTCGTCGACATGCTGGAGGTCAACCGGACCGTCCTGGAGTCGCAGGAGCCGCGCATCGACGGCGAGGTCGACGAGGCCAGCCAGATCGTCGGCCGCGTGGTCGTCGAGGCGGGCGCGCGCGTCACCGGCTCCCGGATCGTCGGCCCCGTCGTGATCGGCGCGGGGACCGTCGTCAGCGACTCGTACGTGGGCCCCTTCACGTCGGTCGCCGAGAACTGCCGGATCACCGCGAGTGAGCTGGAGTTCTCCATAGTGCTGCGGGACTCGTCCATCGACGGGGTGGGCAGGATCGAGTCCTCGCTGATCGGCCGGCACGTCGAGGTCACCCCGGCACCCGGCACCCCCAGCGCCCACCGCCTCGTTCTCGGAGACCACAGCAAGGTGCAGATCCGTTCATGAATCTCCTCGTCACCGGCGCCGCCGGCTTCATCGGCTCCACGTACGTCCGCGGCCTGCTCGCCGACACCGCCCCTGACGCGCCGCACATCACCGTGCTGGACAAGCTCACCTACGCGGGCACCCTGACGAACCTGCCCGAGTCGCACCCCCGGCTGACCTTCGTCCAGGGCGACATCTGCGACGCCGAGCTGGTCGACCGGCTCATGGCCGACGCCGACCAGGTGGTGCACTTCGCCGCCGAGTCGCACGTCGACCGCTCGATCGACGGGGCCGGCGCGTTCGTCCGCACCAACGTGGTCGGCACCCAGACGCTGCTCGACGCGGCCCTGCGGCACAACGTCGGCCCGTTCGTGCACGTCTCCACCGACGAGGTCTACGGCTCCATCGAGACCGGCTCCTGGCCCGAGAGCCACCCGCTCCAGCCGAACTCGCCGTACTCCGCCTCCAAGGCCTCCTCCGACCTGCTCGCGCTGGCCTTCCACCGCACCCACGGCCTGGACGTCCGCGTCACCCGCTGCTCCAACAACTACGGGCCGCACCAGTTCCCCGAGAAGGTCATCCCGCTCTTCGTGAGCAACCTCCTCGACGGCAAGAACGTGCCCCTGTACGGCGACGGCAGCAACGTCCGCGACTGGCTGCACGTCGAGGACCACTGCCAGGGCATCGACCTGGTCCGCACCGGCGGCCGGCCCGGTGAGGTCTACAACATCGGCGGCGGCACCGAGCTCAGCAACAAGGAGCTCACCGGCCTGCTGCTCGAGGCCTGCGGCGCCGACTGGGAGCGCGTGGACCGCGTCGCCGACCGCAAGGGCCACGACCAGCGTTACTCCGTCGACTGGAGCAAGATCCACGACGAGCTGGGCTACACCCCAAGCACGACTTCACCTCCGGCCTCGCCGACACCGTGGCCTGGTACCGCGACAACCGGGACTGGTGGGAGCCGCTCAAGGAGCGCGCCGCCCTGGAGTCCCGCAAGGAGCAGGGGAAGCACTGATGAAGTGGCTCGTCGCCGGAGCGGGCGGCATGCTCGGCCACGACGTGACCGAGGAGCTCGCCCGCCGGGGTGAGGAGGTCGTGGCCCTCGGCCGCGCCGGCCTCGACATCACCAGCGCCGACTCGGTGGACTCGGCGCTCGCCGCGCACACGCCCGACCTGGTGGTCAACTGCGCCGCGTACACCGCCGTCGACGACGCCGAGACCGACGAGGAGCGGGCCCTGCTGATCAACGGCGAGGGCCCGCGCCTGCTGGCCCGCGCCGCCGCCCGGCACGGCGCCCGCCTCGTCCACGTCTCGACGGACTACGTCTTCGACGGCGCGGCCCGCACCAGCCCGTACCCCGAGGACCACCCGACCGCCCCGCGCACCGCCTACGGGCGTACCAAGCTCGCGGGCGAGCGGGCCGTCCTGGCGGAGCTCCCGGGCGCGAGCGCGGTCGTCCGCACCGCCTGGCTGTACGGCACGCACGGGAAGAATTTCGTGCGCACGATGATCGAGCTGGAGTCCCGCCGGGACACCCTCGACGTCGTCGACGACCAGCGCGGCCAGCCCACCTGGAGCGCCGACCTGGCCGCCCGGATCGCCGACCTCGGCCCCCGCCTCGGCCGGGACGACCGCGCGCACGGCGTCTTCCACGGCACCAACTCCGGATCGGCCACCTGGTGCGAGCTGGCCCGTGAGGTGTTCCGCCTGCTCGGCGCCGACCCCGAGCGGGTCCGCCCCACCACCAGCGAGGCGTTCGTCCGCCCGGCACCCCGCCCCGCCTACAGCGCCCTCGGGCACGACCGGTGGGCCGAGGCCGGCCTGGAGCCGCTGCGGGACTGGCGGCAGGCACTGGCGGAGGGGCTGCCGCTCATCCGCAAGGAGATGTCCGCCTAGGCGGCGCTCAGAACACCTCCGCAACACGCCGCAGGGCGGCCGACGGCTCATCGAGCGCGTCGGCCGCCCTGCGGCGTGTCGGACGGCGTCGCCGGGGCAGCGGGAACCCGCCCCGGCGGCCGGCCGGGCTCAGCCGTGGGTCTTGGCGAGCAGCTCCAGCACCTCGACCGTGCTGCCGGACTCGCCGAGCCGGGGGAAGATCCGCTCGACGCTGCCCGCGTGCGCCTCGCCGTCGGCGTCGGCCATTGCGTCCGTGGCGAGCGTCACGTGGTAGCCGTGCGCGTAGGCGTCCCGGGCGGTGGACTCCACACCGATGCTGGTGGCGATCCCGGTCAGCACGATCTGGGTGACGCCCCGGCGGCGCAGCTGGACGTCGAGGTCCGTGCCGTGGAACGCGCTCCAGTTGTGCTTGGTGACAAGGATGTCGCCGTCGTGACCGGACAGTTCGTCGACGACGACGTCCCAGCCCTCCGGGAAGGCGAGGCCGCGGGCCTGGCGCTCGGTGCGGCCCGGGACGGCGTCGGCGAAGTCGGCGGCGAAGGAGACCCGGACCAGGACGACGGGCAGGCCCTGGGCGCGGAAGGCGTCGGCGAGCTCCGCCGTGCGGGCGACCACCTCGGCGCCGGTGTGGGGCTGGGTGGGCATGCCCACGATGCCCTGCTGGAGGTCGATCACGACGAGGGCGGTGCGCGGGTCGAGCGTGCTCAGAGACATGGGGTGGATCAGGCCTTTCGGGGGGTTTGACGGGGTACGGGGGTGAGCCGGGCCAGGGAGCGGTCCGGCAGGGTGATCGCCAGCAGCAGTGCCGAGCCGGCGAGCATGAACAGGGCCAGGCCGTGCAGCCCGCCCGTGTCGGCGCGGTGCGGGTAGAACGCCGCGGTGGCGGCGGAGGAACCCAGCGCGCCGAGGTACATGAAGGTGCGCAGCAGTCCGGCCGCGGAACCGATTCGCTCCGGGTCGGCCTGCCGGTACAAGGCGGTCTGCGCGGCGAGTCCGAGCAGGCCCTGCGGGACGCCGAGCAGCGCGCCGACCGCGAGCAGCAGCCAGACCGGGCTGCCGGCGCCGACCAGCAGCAGGGCCGCGCAGCCCGCGATCTGCAGCACGGAGCCGATCACCAGCTTGGCGCGGACCGCCTCCCGGCGGCCGGTGACCGTGGCGGTGACGAGCGCGGCGGCCGACAGCGGGAGCAGCGCGAGCCCGGCCGCGGAGGCGCTGAGCCCGCGGCCCTGCTCCAGCCACTGCGTGTAGCCGTACAGGAAGGCGTACGAGGTGGTGTACGCGAGCAGCTGGCGCACGTAGGTGACGATGAGCGGAACGTTGCCGCCGAGGACCCGCAGGTCGACGAACGGGTCGGGCACCCGCAACTCCCGGGCCGCGAAGACGGCGGCCGCGGCCACGGTCAGCGCCGGCAGGTACCACCGGTCCGGTCCCGGGCTCATCAGGAAGAGCATCAGCGAGACCAGCAGGACGGCGAACAGGGCCATGCCCGGCAGGTCCATGCGCTGCCGCTGCCCGGCGGCCGGGGTCCTCGGCAGCCACTTCACACCGAGCACCAGGCAGGCCGCGGAGAGCGGCACGTTGACGGTGAACACCAGGTGCCAGCCGCCGGCGCCGATCAGAATCCCGCCCAGTGTCGGACCGATCACGGCCACGGTCTGGGCGGACACGGCGAGCGCGGTCAGCACCCCGGCCGGGCTGTCCCGCCCGGTGCGCTCGGCCTCGCTCCGGGTCAGCCGCATCGCCGCCGGGTACGCCGCCGACGTGCCGAAGCCGAGCAGCACCCGCGCCGCGATCAGTACCCCCAGCGTGGGGGCGAGGGCGCCCATCAGCCCGGCCACGCCCACCAGGCTGGTGCCGGCGAGGTAGAGCCGGCGCGGCCCGTACATGTCCACGAGCCGGCCGATCACCGGCTGGCCCACGGCGGTCGCCAGGTAGAGCGCGGTGACCAGCCAGGCCGTCTCGGCGGGCGGGGCCCCGAAGGCGATGCCGATCGGCACCAGGGCCACCGCGATCATCGAGGAGTTGATCGGGTTCAGTACGGAACCCAGGACCATCGGCGCGATCAGCCGCCGGTCGAATCCGGTGGGGGCCGGGCGGGTGTCCTTGCGGGTTCCCGCGGTGAGCCTCGGTATCACGGGCGCGACAGCCGGTCGAGCAGCTCGATCGCGGTGAGCAGGGTCCGGCGCTCGTCCTCGGTGTACCGGTCCTGGAAGGCGCGGGCCAGCCACTCGTCACGCGCCTGCCGGTTGCCCTCGACACGGGCCTGACCGGCCTCGGTCAGGGTGACCAGCTGGCGGCGGCCGTCGGTCGGGTCCGGGCTGCGGCGGATCAGCCCCTGCTGGTCGAGCGCGGCCAGGGTGGCGGCCATCGACTGCGGCCGCACCCCCTCGGCGGAGGCCAGCGCACTGGCCGTGGCCGCGCCGTGCTTCGACACCAGGGTGAGGGCCGACTCCTGGGACGGGGTGAGGTCCGCGTCCTGGGCGACCTCGCGGATACGGCGGCGCATCCTGCTGAACATCACGCGCAGGTCGCGTGCCGCGCGGGTCGCGGAGCCGGAGATCTCTGTCATGCGCCCCACCGTAAAACCGTCAGTCCGAACTGTCCAGTCGGAACTGTACAGCCGTAGCTGTCCAATCGAAACTGTTAAGCCCGGACTGAAGATCTCTGTGCGGTCTCCTGGCCTACCCTGGGCCGGGTGCGCCTGCTCCTCACCTCCGACACGCACCTCCCGCTGCGTGCCAAGCGTCTCCCGGACCGGCTCCTCGCCGAACTCCCGCGCGCCGACGTCGTCCTGCACGCCGGCGACTGGGTCGACGAGGCCACCCTCGACCTGCTGGAGAGCCGCAGCCGCCGGCTCATCGGGGTGTACGGCAACAACGACGGCCCGGGCCTGCGAGCCCGGCTGCCCGAGGTGGCCCGCGCCGACCTGGGCGGCCTGCGCTTCGGAGTGGTCCACGAGACCGGCCCCGCCCAGGGCCGCGAGGACCGCTGCGCCGCCCGCTTCCCCGACCTGGACGTCCTGGTCTTCGGGCACAGCCACATCCCCTGGGACACCACGGCCCCCGGCGGCCTGCGCCTGCTCAACCCCGGCTCCCCGACCGACCGCCGCCGCCAGCCGCACTGCACCTACCTCACGGCGACCGTCGACGACGGCGCCCTCACCGAGGTGACCCTGCACCGGCTGCCGCCGCGCTGAGCGGGCCCGTCGGGGCGCGGTCCGTCAGGGCGCGATGCCGACCCCGTCGATCCTGCTCCACCGCTTCTGCTGCGCGGCCGTCATGGCGGGCCAGCTCAGCCCGCCCGGCCGCGGCCGGACCCGGGAGGCGTAGGAGGCGGGACGGAAGTCCGGGTCGTAGAAGCAGCCGGTGGCGTAGACCCGGTCGAACGCGGCGCACGAGCCCGCGATCGTCCCCGGCGTCGGCTTGCGGCCCGTGCGCACCCAACGGTCCAGCGCCGCGATCGAGTCGGCGTACTCCGCGTCGCTCAGCGAACTGTGCTCGGACTCGCGGGTGAACGTCTGCACGAGGTACCGGTCCCGGCCCGCGCCGCGCAGGGTGGCCCGGTAGGCCGCCTCGTGCTCCACGAACGCCGTCGGGTCGTCGATCGCGTGCATCGTGAGCACCGGTATCGACACCTTGCCGGTGAGGTCGCTGTCGTACGACAGGTCGCGTACCGCCGTCGGATCGGCGCTGAAGCGCTCGACCCCGGCGTTGAGCGCCTTGTCGTCGTGCGAACCCGAGTACCGCACGCCCTCGTTCGAGAACGGGTCACGGTCGCCGAGCCGGTCGTGCACGATGTCCCGGAACGTGAAGACCGCGAACCGCAGATGCGACTCCAGGGTGCGCTCGGGGACGCCGGTGACCGCGAGGATGTCGTCGAGGTTGCGCTGCTGGAGGGCGGTGCGCTCCCGCGGGTCCGAGGCGTAGCCCGTGCACTCCTGGAGCCGGGCGCGCAGTCCGGCCGTCGTCAGCGTCGAGTCCGCGCGCAGTCCCTGCCAGAGCGGGTACTGGGGTTCGGTCGGCCGGGGCATGTTGTGGCAGTAGTACTGGTAGACGACGCGGAGGTCGACGCGGTAGTCGTAACCCCGGGAGCCGCCGCCGAGGACCCCGCTGGTGAGCAGTGCCCCGTCGTACGGTCCGCCCCGCTTCCCGTACACCTCGACGACCTTGGCGGCGACGTCCCCGCCCCAGGACTGGCCGTGCACGTAAGTCCGCCGCGGCTTACCGAAGTTCGCGACGAAGAGCCGGCGTAGGTTCTCGGTGTCCGCGGCGGCCGTCCGGGTGCCGTAGCCGCCCCGGCGGTAGGACGAACCCGCCCAGGCGTAGCCCTCCTTGACCATGACCGACCAGCGGGCCAGGTCGTCGACGCTGCGCGCCGGGTCCGAACCGGCGCCGAGGTCGGGGCCGCCGTGGGCGTGCACGACCAGGGAGCCGTTCCAGTGCCCGGGGACGGCGATGGCGTAGTAGGCGCCGTCGGCGCCCTGGCCGGTGTAGCAGGTGGCCCTGCCGTCGAGCTCCGCCGGGCAGGAGACGGCGGCCGGCGGCGGCGTCGCGGCCTGTGCGGGAGGGGCCCCGGCGAAGGCGGCGGTGAGGGCCGCCGCCAGCGAGGCGAGCAGTCCGGTACGTCGGCTGCGGCCCGTCCGGCGGACCCGTACGGGCGTTCTCGACCTGTCCACGGCGCGGCTCCCTGTCGTCGTCGGCGCTCCTTCGCGCCGTTCGCGGCGATGCTAGTGCCGCAACAGGCAACGTTCGCCCCGTCACGACGCCCGGCACGCACTCTCGCCGCACCGGCCGAAAGCCCAAGTACCTCCAGTACGAGGACTTCCGGCCGGCACGCCGAGAGCACGCACCGGACGCCGCTCCTTGACGGGCAAACGTTGCCTGCCGCGGCACTAGGGAGCGGGCCGGGACCGGAACCATGGGCTCGGGCGTTGTGTTCATAGTGTTCGGCGGACGGAACACGTCACCGGTGCCGGGCGCGGTGCCCGGCGGGCCGCCGCCGGCGTCGGCACAGGCGGGCCGCCGTCACCGCGAGCACGGCGAGCACGGCGGCCACCGCGGCGGCCCGCTTGGCCACCGGTACCCCGGCGGTACGCAGCAGGTCGAGCGGCTCCGCCGGTTCGGCCTCCCCGACCTCCTCGCCCACCGGCTCCGGTTCGCCGCCGGGGCCGGGCGGCCGTTCCGCCAGCCGGGTCGCGAGGCAGTCCGCGAACTGTCTCACCAGCCGGTCGCCGACCTCCGACAGCACCCCACGGCCGAACTGCGCGGGGCGGCCGGTCACCGTGAGGTCGGTGCGCACCGACACCGCGGTACCGCCGTCGCGTGCGGTGAGCGTGCCGGTGACCGTGGCCCTGGCCGTGCCCTGCCCGCGGGTCTCCCGGCCGCTCGCCGCCAGCACCATCCGGTGGGCCGCCCCGTCCTGCTCCTCGAAGACCGCGGTGCCCCGGTAGGTCACGGTGACCGGGCCCACCTTGACCTTCACCGAGCCGGTCACCGTCCGGCCGTCGTACTCCTCCACGACCGCGCCCGGCAGGCAGGGCGCGACCCGTTCGATGTCCAGGAGCGCGCGCCAGGCGTCGTCGACCGGGACGGGGACGCTGAACTCGTGGTGCAGTTCCATGACTCGCTCCTTCTGCTCCTCCTGGGGCTCCCGCTCAGTGGACGGCGGACGCGTGGATGGCGCCGGTGGTCGTGGCCAGCGGCGCGCCGCTGCCGCCCCAGCGCAGGGCGACGATCTCGGCGGCGACGGAGACCGCGACCTCCTCCGGGGTACGGGCGCCGAGGTCCAGGCCGAGCGGCGAGCGCAGCCGGGACAGTTCGGCCTCGGTGAGACCGGACCCGGCCAGCCGGGCGCGCCGTTCGTCGTGGGTCCGGCGGCTGCCCATCGCCCCGATGTAGGCGGCCGGACGGCGCAACGCCTCCTCGAGGAGCGGCACGTCGAACTTCGGGTCGTGGGTGAGGACGCAGATCACCGTGCGGTCGTCGGTGACGGTGCGGCTCAGGTAGCGGTGCGGCCAGTCGACGACGACCTCGACGGCGGCCGGGAAGCGCTTCGGGGTGGCGAAGACCGGGCGGGCGTCGCAGACGGTGACCCGGTAGCCGAGGAAGTCGCCGATGCGGGCCACCGCGGCCGCGTAGTCGATCGCGCCGAACACCAGCATCCGGGGCGGCGGCGCGAACGACTGGAGGAACACGGTGACCGCGTCCTCGCGGCGTTCGCCGTGCGGGCCGTAGTGCCGCAGGACGGAGGCGCCGAGCGCGAGTTCGCCGCGCGCGTCGGCGGTGACGGCGACGTCGAGGCCGGTCGTGCCGAGCGAGCCCGCCGTCCGGTCCGGCCAGACGGCGAGCACGGCGCCCTGCCGGGCCGGCCCGTCCACCACCGTCGCCACGGTCACCGGCTCGCCCGCGGCGACCGACCCGGCCACCGCGCCGAACGCCGGGTCGGAGTCCGCGGTCACCGGCCTGACCAGCAGGGTGATCTCGCCGCCACAGGTCAGCCCGACCGCGAAGGCGTCCGCGTCGCTGTAGCCGAAGGTCTGCAGCGACGGCTCGCCGGTCGCGACGACCTCCTGGGCCAGCTCGAAGACGGCGCCCTCGACGCAGCCGCCGGAGACGCTGCCCACCACCTCGTCGTCAGGACCCACGGCCATGGCCGCACCGGGTCCGCGCGGTGCGCTGCGGCTGACCGCGACCACCGTGGCGAGGCCGAACGGGATCCCGGCCGCGTGCCACCCGGCCAGCGTCGGCAGAATCTCACGCACCGTCCGCTCCCTTCCCCGGTCCTGCCTCGGGTGCTTTTCCGGGGCTTTTCCCGGGTCCCTGTGCCGGCGCGGCACCGGTCCGCGCCCCGCGTACCACCGCGGCTAGCCGCTCGAGCGCCGCCAGGCTGTGCCCCGCCACGAAGGCGTCCACGCTGGGCAGCGCCGCCGCCATCCCCGCCGCCAGCGGCGCGTAACCGGGCCGTGCCTTGCGCGGGTTCGCCCAGACCACCTGGTGGGCCAGGGCGTGCAGCCGGCGCATCTGCTCCCCGAGCAGCTCCGGATCGCCTCGCTCCCAGCCGTCCGAGAGCAGGACGACGATCGCCCCGCGCGCCATGCCGCGCTGCCCCCACCGGTTGAGGAACTCGCGCAGCAGCTCGCCGAGCCGGGTGCCGCCACGCCAGTCGGGGACCGCGGCCGCGACCTCCGCCATCGCCAGGTCCGGGTCCCGGTGCGACAGTTCACGGGTCACCCGGGTCAGCCGGGTGCCGATCGTGAACACCTCCGTGCGGCCCGCGCGCACCGCCGCGTGCGCGAACCGCAGCAGCGCGTCGGCGTACGGGCCCATCGAACCGCTCACGTCGACGAGCAGCACCACCCGGCGCGGCCGGGCCACTCGCGCGTGCCGCCGCAGCAGGGCCGGTTCCCCGCCGCGCCGCAGCAACTCCCGTACGGTGCGCCGCGGATCGACCTCCCCACGCCTGGCCGGCCGGCGCCGCGCCGAGCGGCGGGTCTGCCCTTCGAGCGTGAACGCGGCCAGCAGGCGCCGCAGTTGGGCCCGCTCGGCGGGATCCAGCTCGGTGACGTCACGGTGCCGAAGGACTTCGGCGGAGCTGGCGAGGACGGCGGTGGGCGGCCCCGGCGGCTCGCTCTCGCCACCGGTACGGGGTGCCGTGGCCGTCTCCCGGGCGACGAGCCGCAGCCGGGGCGCGGGAGCGGTGCCCAGCGGCAGCCGGGCCGGAGCCGGGGACGGACCGAAGTATGCGGCGAACACCCTGTCGTACCGCTCCAGGTCGTCGTGGCCGCCGCACAGCGTCGCCCGCCCCGCCCAGTACACGTCCGGGCGCACCCCGGGCCGCAGGGCGGCCACGGCGCGCAGGAACGCGTACCCGCGCTCCGCGCTCGCGTCCACCCCCGCCGCCCGCAACGCCCTTACGAAACCCAGCAGTACGGCATCCGCCGGCACCCCGGCCGTGCTGGACAGCGCCGCGCCCACGCCAGGTCACCCGCCCCGGGCCGCGAGGACCGCCGAGAGATCGAGCCCGCGCGCCCGCTCCGTGTCCTCCCGGTACTTCAGCACCGAACCCAGTGTCGCCACGGCCAGTTCGGCGTCCACCTCGCTCGCCCCCAGCGCGTCCAGCGCCTCCGCCCAGTCCAGCGTCTCCGCGACGCCCGGCGGCTTGACCAGGTCCGCGCCGCGCAGCGCCTGCACGAGCGCCGTGACCTGTTCGGCCAGGTGGGCCGACACCTGTGGCAGCCGGCGGCGCACGATGGCCAGTTCGCGGGCGAACGAGGGATGGTCGAACCAGTGGTACAGGCACCGCCGCTTCAGCGCGTCGTGCACCTCGCGGGTCCGGTTCGAGGTCAGCACCACCACCGGCGGCACCTCGGCGCGCAGCGTGCCCAGCTCCGGGATCGTCACCGAGTACTCGGACAGCAATTCGAGGAGGAACGCCTCGAACTCGTCGTCGGCCCGGTCGATCTCGTCGACCAGCAGCACCGACGGATGCCGCTGGAGCGCCAGCAGCAGCGGCCGGGCGATCAGGAAGCGCCGGTCGTACAGCTCGCTCTCCAGCCGCTCCGCGTCCTGCACGCCCGCCGCCTCGGCGGCCCGCAGGTGCAGCAGCTGGCGCGGGAAGTCCCAGTCGTACAGGGCCTGGGAGGCGTCGATGCCCTCGTGGCACTGCAGCCGGATCAGCGGTGCGCCCAGCGCCTGAGCGAGGGCGGCGGCGAGCGCGGTCTTGCCCACGCCGGCGTCGCCCTCACAGAACAGCGGCCGGTGCAGTCTGAGGGCCAGGAAGCAGGTGACGGCCAGCCCTTCGTCGACGAGGTACCCCGTCTCCGCAAGCCGGGCCCCCACCTGCTCCGGGTCGTCCATCGGGGGAATCGGCACTCACCCCATTCCGGCGGCGGTCAGCACGGCCCGCCTGGTCAGCACCCGTGCGAGGTGCTGCCGGTACTCGGGCGAGGCCGACAGGTCCTGGGAGGGCCGGGTGCCCTCGGCGGCGGCCTCGGCGGCGCGGGCCACGGCCTGCGGGCCGTCGGCACCGGACAGCGCCTGCTCGGCCGCGGCGGCCCGCAGCGGGGTGGAGCCCATGTTGGTGAGCCCGACGCGCGCCTCGGCGATGTGCCCGTCGTCCCGCCGCACCAGCGCGGCGACCCCGACGATCGCCCAGGACTGCGCGACCGCGTGGAACTTCTCGTAGTGGAAGCCCCAGCCGTCCGTCTTCGGGATCCGCACCTCCACCAGGAGTTCGTCGGGCGCGAGCGCCGACTGGAGGTAGTCGACGAAGAACTCCCGGGCCGGGATCGTACGCCGCCCGCCCGGCCCGGCGACCACCAGTTCGGCGTCGAGGGCGAGCGCCACGGCGGGCAGGTCCCCGGCCGGGTCGGCGTGCGCGAGGGACCCGCCGAGGGTGCCGCGGTGCCGTACGGCGGGATCGGCGACGGTGGCCGTGGCCGCCGCCAGCAGCCCGGCGTGCCGCCGCACCAGCGGGTCGTGGACGACGTCGTGGTGGGTGGTCAGCGCGCCGACGGCGAGCGTGTCGCCGTCCTCGCGGACCCCGCGCAGCTCCGGGATCCGGCCGACGTCCACGACCAGCTCCGGGAAGGCGAGCCGCAGGCGCAGCAGCGGCAGCAGGCTCTGCCCGCCGGCCAGCACCTTCGCCTCCTCGCCCGCGTCGGCGAGCGCGCCCACCGCCTCGTCGACGGTGGCCGGACGGGTGTACTCGAACGTGGGGGGAATCATGCGGAGCCCTCCTCACCGTACTGACCCAGGTCACCGGAGCGGGCGGCCTGCCCGGACTGGCCCGACCGCGCGGGACCGGTGCCGCCGGCCTCCTCGCCGGTACCGCCCCGGCCGGCGCGGGCGGCCCGCACGGCCTGCCACACCCGGTGCGGCGAGCACGGCATCCGCACGTCGGTGACGCCCAGCGGACGCAGCGCGTCCACCACGGCGTTGACCACCGCGGGCGTCGACGCGATCGTCCCGGCCTCGCCGACTCCCTTGACGCCCATGGCGTTCGAGGTCGCCGGGGTCTCCGTCCGGTCGGTGACGAAGTCCGGCAGGTCCGCCGCCGACGGCACCAGGTAGTCGGCCATGGTCCCGGAGACGAGGTTGCCCTCCTCGTCGTAGACGGCCTCCTCGTACAGCGCCTGCGCGATGCCCTGCGCGAGCCCGCCGTGCACCTGGCCCTCGACGATCATCGGGTTGACGACATGGCCGACGTCGTCCACGCAGACGTACGACCTGATCCTCGTCTTCCCGGTCTCGGTGTCGACCTCGACGGCGCACAGGTGGGTGCCGTGCGGGTAGGAGAAGTTCTCCGGGTCGACGACCGTCTCGGCGTTGATGGACGCTTCGACCCCGTCGGGCAGGTCGTGGCCGGTGAACGCCTCGAAGGCGATCTCCTGGATGGTCTTCCGCGCCTCCGGCGAGCCCTTCACGGCGAACACGCCGTCCGTGAACTCCAGGTCCTGCTCGCTGGCCTCCAGCAGGTGCGCGGCGACCTTGCGCGCCTTCTCGACCACCTGCGTCGCCGCCCGGTGCACGGCCTCGCCGCCGACGGCCAGCGACCGCGAGCCGTAGGTGTCCATGCCCTGCGGGGAGGACCGGGTGTCGCCGTGCACCACCTCGACGTCCTCGAACGGCACGCCCAGCACGTCGGCCGCGATCTGGCTCCAGCAGGTCTCGTGCCCCTGCCCGTGCGGACTGGTCCCGGTGACGACCTCGACCTTTCCGGTGGGCAGCATGCGGATGCTCGCCGCCTCCCAGCCGCCGGCCGCGTAGCGCAGGTCGCGCAGGACCCGGCTCGGGGCCAGCCCGCACATCTCCGTGAACGTGGACACGCCGATACCGAGGCGTACGGTGTCGCCGCGTTCGTCGCGCTTCTGCTGCTCGGCGCGCAGGTCGTCGTACCCGAACAGGGCGAGAGCCTTGTCGGTGGCCGCCTCGTAGTCGCCGCTGTCGTAGGTCAGCCCGGCGATGGTGGTGTACGGGAACTCCTCGTGCCGGATCCAGTTCCGGCGCCGCAACTCCACGGGATCCAGGTCGAGTTCGGCGGCCAGCTCGTCCATGATCCGCTCGATGGCGAAGGTCGCCTCCGGGCGCCCGGCACCACGGTAGGCGTCGGTGGGGGTGCGGGTGGTGAAGACGCCGGTGCAGGTGAATTCGTAGGCGTCCATCTTGTAGATCGCGGGGTACATGAAGGCGCCGAGGATCGGGATGCCCGGGGTGACCAGCATCAGGTAGGCGCCCATGTCGGCGGTCAGGTCCACCTTCAGGCCGAGCAGCCGGCCCTCGCGGGTGGCGGCGACCTCGATGTCCTGGATCATGCCGCGGCCGTGGTGGGTGGCGAGGTAGCCCTCGGAGCGGGACTCCGTCCACTTGACGGGTCGGCCCAGCCTGCGGGCGATCGCGAGGGCGAGGGCCTCCTCCCCGTACACCTGGAGCTTGGAGCCGAAGCCGCCCCCCACGTCCGGGGCGATCACCCGGATCTTCTGCTCGGGGATGCCGGTGACGGTGGCCAGCATGATCCGCAGGATGTGCGGGATCTGGGTCGCCGAGTAGACCGTGTACTCGCCGGAGGCGGCGATCGGGGTGACCACGACCGCGCGCGGCTCCATGGCGTTGGGGATCAGCCGCTGCTGGTGGTAGCGGCGCTTGAGGGTGACCTCGGCGCGCTGCCGTACCGCCTCGAAGCTCTCGCCGGTGGCGAGCGGCCAGGTGTAGCAGCGGTTGGTGCCCTTGTCGGCGTGGACCAGCGGGGCGTCGTCGGCGAGGGCGGCCTCCAGGTCGAGGACCGGGGGCAGCGGGTCGTAGTCGACCTCCACCGCCTCCAGCGCGTCGGCGGCGGCGTACCGGTCGCGGGCCACCACGACGGCCACCGGGTCGCCGGCGTGCCGGACCTCGTCGACGGCGATCGGCGGGTGGTCGGGCAGCACGATGTCCTCGGTGACCGGCCAGGCGCAGGGCAGCGAACCCAGGCCCTCGGCGAGGTCGGCGCCGGTGAACGCGGCGACGACGCCGGGGCGTTCGAGGGCGGGGGAGACGTCCACACGCGTGATGCGGGCGTGCGCCATCGGGCTGCGCAGGACGGCCAGGTGGAGCAGTCCGGCGACCTGGATGTTGTCGGTCCAGTTGGTCTGGCCGGTGATCAGCCGGGCGTCCTCCTTGCGCAGCCGGGCGCGGCCGATCTCGTGCGCTGCGGACCGTACGGCCTGGTCGGTCATGCCGTGGCCTCCTCGGGTACCTGGTGCCCGGAGGCGGTCTGCCGCCCGTCCGGTTCCGCGGCGGCGGCCAGCACCGCGCGGACGATGTTCTGGTAGCCGGTGCACCGGCACAGGTTGCCCTCCAGGGCCTGCCTGACCTCGTCGGAGGTGGGGTGCGGGTTCTCGTTCAGCAGATCACGGGCGGCCATGAGCATTCCGGGCGTGCAGTAGCCGCACTGCAGGCCGTGCCGCTCGTGGAAGGCGCGCTGCAGCGGCGTCCACTCCCCGTCCGAGGCCAGCCCCTGGACGGTGGTCACCGCGCAGCCGTCCGCCTGGACGGCCAGCACCGAGCAGCTCTTGACGGTCGCCCCGTCCAGGTCGACCGTGCACGCGCCGCAGTTGGAGGTGTCGCAGCCGATCGGGGTGCCGGTCAGGCCGAGACGGTCGCGCAGGTAGTGGACGAGCAGCAGACGGGGTTCCACTTCGTCCTCGTAGCGCGTGCCGTCCACCGTCACCTTGATGTGGGTCATGTGGCCTCCAGACCGTGCGCGGGACCGAGGGAGTTCAGCCAGGCGGCGTGATGTAGGTCACTCTAGAACCGTGTCATGGGGGCGGCGAGTGCTGCGACGGGGCTTTCGTTGAGCGTTAATCCATTGCCGCCACCGGGTCCGCCCTGCTGCACTGCTCCTCACCCGACGTCACAGAGAGAGGGCCACCGATGCGCGCTGCGTGCATGTCCACCGAGGAAGGAATCCCACCCATGGCGAAGGACATCACGCTCAGTGCATCTGCTCAATCTCGGCATTCTCGCCCACGTCGACGCAGGTAAGACCAGTCTGACCGAACGGCTGCTGCACACCGCCGGCGTCACCGACGAGCTCGGCAGCGTCGACGACGGCAGCACCCGTACCGACACCCTCGCCCTGGAGCGGCAGCGCGGGATCACCATCAAGTCGGCGGTCGTGTCGTTCCCGCTCGACGGTGTCACCGTCAACCTCATCGACACCCCGGGCCACCCGGACTTCATCGCCGAGGTGGAGCGGGTGCTCGGTGTCCTCGACGGCGCGGTCCTGGTCGTCTCGGCCGTGGAGGGCGTCCAGGCGCAGACCCGCGTGCTGATGCGGACCCTGCGGCGGCTGCGCATCCCCACGCTGGTCTTCGTCAACAAGATCGACCGGCGGGGTGCCCGTGGCGACGCCGTGCTCGCCCAGCTGGCCCGCAGGCTCGCCGTCCCGGTCGTCCCGATGGGCCGTGCCACCGCGCTCGGCACCCGCGCCGCCCGCTTCCTGCCCGGCCTCGGCCCGGCCGCGCTGGACACGCTCGCCGACCACGACGACGCGCTGCTCGCCGCCTACCTCGACGGTGGGGTCCCCGAGCCGCGGCTGCGCGCCGCCCTCGCCGAGCAGGCCCGGCGGGCCGTGGTCCATCCGGTCTACTTCGGCTCCGCCGCCACCGGCGCCGGGGTGCCCGACCTGATCGCCGGCATCGAGCGGCTGCTCCCGGCCGCCGGCGCAGACGCGGACGGCCCGCTCTCCGGCACGGTCTTCAAGGTGGAGCGGGGCCCGGCGGGGGAGAAGGTCGCCTATGCGCGTCTCTTCTCCGGAACCCTCGGGGTCCGCGACCGGGTCCCGTTCGGGAACCGCGCCGCGGCCGGGGGCCGGCCGGAGGGCCGGGTCACCGGGCTGAGCGTCTTCGAGGACGGCACCGACCTGCGGCGGGAGCGCGCCGGTGCCGGGCGGATCGTCAAGGTGTGGGGGCTCGGCGGCATCCGGGTCGGGGACGCCCTCGGGGTGCCGGGCCGGGTGTACGCGCATCACTTCGCACCCCCGACCCTGGAGACCGTCGTGGTTCCCGGCCCCGGCACCGACCGCCGCTCCCTGCATGTCGCCCTGACCCAGCTCGCCGAGCAGGACCCGCTGATCGACGTCCGGCACGACGAGGTGCGCCAGGAGACCTCGGTCTCCCTCTACGGCGAGGTGCAGAAGGAGGTGATCCAGGCGACCCTCGCCGACGAGTACGGCCTCGGCGTCACCTTCCGGGAGACCACCGTCATCTGCGTCGAACGGCTCACCGGCACCGGATCCGCCGTCGAGTTCAACAAGAGGGACGGCAACCCCTTCCTGGCCACGGTCGGCCTGCGGGTGGAGCCGGCCCCGCCGGGAGCGGGTGTCTGCTTCCGCCTGGAGGTGGAGCTCGGCGCGATGCCGTACGCCTTCTTCAAGGCCGTCGAGGACGCCGTGCGCGAGTCCCTCGGGCAGGGGCTGCACGGCTGGCGGATCCCGGACTGCACGGTGACCATGACCCACTCCGGCTACTCGCCCCGGCAGAGCCACGCCCACCAGGGCTTCGACAAGAGCATGTCCAGCACCGGGTACGACTTCCGCGGCCTTGCCCCGCTGGTGCTCACCGAGGCGCTGCGGCGGGCCGGCACCCTGGTGCACGAGCCCATGCACCGCTTCCGCCTGGAGGCACCGGTGGACACCCTGGGCGCCCTGCTGCCGGTGCTCGCCGGGCTCGGCGCGGTGCCGCAGCGGACCGGGACCGAGGGGGCGCTCGCGCTCCTGGAGGGCGTGGTACCGGCGGCCCGGGTGCACGGTCTTGAGCAACGGCTGCCGGGGCTGACCCGGGGCGAGGGCGAGCTGGAGACCGCCTTCGACCACTACGCGCCGGTGCTGCGGGGGCCGGTCCCGGAGCGGTCGCGGACCGACCACAACCCGCTGAGCCGCAAGGAGTACCTGTTGAACGTGACCGGTCGAGTGGCCGGCTGAGGGAACCGGCACACAACTTACTCGTGAGTCAGAAGTATTGACTGTGTCCGGAAATCACCCGACTGTAATGGACATGACGAATATCCGGGCACGACTGATCGTTGTCCTGGTTGTCCTCTGCGGATTCCTCGCGGTGGCGGGCGCCCCGTCCGCCACCGCGGCCACCCCGTCCGGCTCCCTCTGGTTCGACGGCACCGCGCTCACCGTGCAGAACGGCCGTTTCGTCGACGGCCAGGGCCGTGAGGTCGTGCTGCGCGGCTACAACGTCTCCGGCGAGACCAAGCTGGAGGAGAACAGCGGCCTGCCCTTCGCCTCCGTCGCCGACGCGAGGAAGTCCGCCACCGCGCTGCGCGCCCTCGGCGGCGGCAACGCCGTGCGCTTCCTGCTCTCCTGGGCGCACGCCGAACCCGTCCAGGGCCAGGTCGACACGGCCTACCTGGCCGACGCGACCGCGCAGATGCAGGCGTTCCTCGACGCCGGCATCCGCGTCTTCCCCGACTTCCACCAGGACCTGTACTCCCGCCACCTGTTCAACTCGGGCAGCTGGTACACCGGCGACGGCGCCCCGAAGTGGGCGGTGGAGCTGGGGGACTACCCGACCGAGTACTGCGGCATCTGCTTCGTCTGGGGACAGAACATCACCCAGAACGCCGCCGTACAGGACGCCCAGTACGACTTCTGGCACAACAACCACGGCCTCCAGGACGCCTTCCTGGCCACCGCCCAGACCACCATGACCTACCTGGCCCGGCACCTCACGTCCGACGAGTTCGCGGGCGTGGTCGGCTTCGACCCGTACAACGAGCCGTACGCCGGCTCCTACGACTCCGGCGAGACCTCCCGCAGCTGGGAGCAGAACCGGTTGTGGCCCTTCTACCAGAAGTTCCGGGCCCGGATGGACGCGGCCGGCTGGAGCGTGAAGCCCGCCCTCGTGGAACCGAACCTCTTCTGGAACGGCAACGTCACCAAGGAGGAGGGCGGCCTGCTGGACGCGGGGACGTTCGGCTCCGGCTACGTCTTCAACACCCACTTCTACGACCAGAAGGCCATCTCCGGCATCCTGATGTGGGGCAACGCCTCCGACGGCCAGTACTCCACCGACTTCGGCACCGTCCGCGACCGCGCCTCGGCGGCCGCAACGGCGGCGATCGTCAGCGAGTTCGGGCATCCGCTGTCCGGCACCACCTCCGGCAAGGCGCCGACCGTCGACAAGGCGATGTACCAGGCCCTCGACTCCCGCCTCTCCGGGGCGAGCTGGTGGTCCACCCCGGCCTCCTCCGGGCCGGTCCTGTCCGGCACCCAGTGGCAGTGGGACATCTACAGCGGCCGCCACCACGAGCTGATGAACGACAACCCGAACAAGGTCCTCACCTCGGGTGACGCCTGGAACGGCGAGGACATGTCGGCCGTGAACACCACCGGCTCGGGCACCGTGACGCTCCGTCAGGACGCCCGGCTGCTCGACCGGATCTACCCGTCCGCCACCTCGGGCGCCATCCTCGCCTTCACCTACGAGGACCGCTCCCGGGACGGCTCCACGACCCTGACCTGGAACCCGGTGCCCGGCTCGCTGCCGAACGTGGCCGCGCTGGTCGGCTCCGGCCAGTACGCCGTAGAGGTCTGGCGCTCCGGCAGCGCCACCGCACCGACCGAACTGCACCTCCCGGCCTCCTTCGCGACGGCGTCCACCACCGTCGTCTCGGACCTGGGCACGGCCTACGCGCCACCGTCGTACACGTCCTCGACCCCGGTCGGAGTGGCGGCGGAACCGGGTGGGACGGGCAGCCGCCGACTGCTGCTCACCGACTCGGACTCCGGCGTGCCGCACTTCGCGCTGGTGACCAACGGGGCGACGTCGCCCGGCTCGGCCGTGCTCAACGCGGCCAAGGCGGAGCTGGCCGCCTGGGTGGCGGCGAAGTTCTGAGCAGTGCTCCGGTCTCCGGGATGCCGCGCATCCCGGAGACCGAAGGTTCTGGTGGGCCGTCAACCAGTCGCCGCACCAGTCCAGTCGGCCTGCACATGGCCGAGCCGGACGCGCTGCGGGTGGTCGCCGACCGGGACCGAGACCACCTTCTGGCCGGTGCCGAAGTCGATGGCCGTCACCTGGTCGGCGCCGCTCTCCGAGATGACGCAGTCCTTGCCGTCTCCGCTGACCGTGGCCCAGTACGGGGTGGACGCCGTGACGAGCGGCCCTTCCTGGAGGGTGGCGCGGTCGACGATCGTGGCGTAGTTGTCCATCGTCCCGGCGACGCACAGCTTGGTGCCGTCCGGCTTCATCGAGATCCCGTGGTGACGCGAGTCCAGCAGCCAGGTGGTGCGGTCGGTGCTGGTCGCCGGGTTCGCCGGCAGCGTCTTCACCCGGGTGATCTTGTCGGTGGCGATGTCGTACTCCAGGAAGCCGTTGAAGAACGACACCTGGAAGTACATCTTCGACCAGTCGGGCGTGAAGGCCGCGGGCCGGACCGCGTCCGAGAAGTCGGTCAGGCCGATCGCGTTCAGCCGGGCCCGCATGTCGATGGTCTTGACCTGCTTGTAGGTCGTGGCGTCGGCGACGGTGATGTGCCGGTCGCCCTTCGTCCAGTCCCAGATCGGGTCGTCGAGCGAGGTGGTGACCTCGCCGATCGACATGTTCCAGATGTACTTGCCGTCCGGGCTGAAGACGTTCTCGTGCGGCTTGTCGCCGGTGGCGAACTCGCCCAGCTCCTTACCGGTGTTGATGTCCAGCACCTGCACCTTGTTCGCGGTGGACGCCGACACCGCCACCTTGGTGCCGTCGGGCGACACCGCCATGTGGTCGGCGCGGTAACCGGCGACCGGGAACCGCCAGTTGATCGTGTCGGTGGCCAGGTCGATGGAGACGACGTCGGCGAAGCTCGGGCGGGAGACGACCACGGACCTGCCGTCCGGTGTGGAGTACATGTCGTCCACGTACTGGTCGTGGCCCTGGCCGACCTCGTTGCGGATCGACGTGTAGTAGATCCACTTGATGGGGTCGGCGTTGATCTCGGCGATCCGCGCGTCCTTGTCGGGGACGACGTTGATCTGGCCGACCTTGGCGAAGTCGCCGGTCGACTTCAGGACGGTCGCGGTGCCGTCCCAGTTGTTGCCGACGAACAGCACCTCACGCAGCGACGCGTCGGTCGCGGCGGCGGTGGCGGCGGTCGCGGGCGCGGCGACGGTCAGGACGAGGGCGGCGGCCACGGAGCAAAGGTGCCTGGGTCTGAAAGCAGGCATGACTGCTCTCTCCTCTGAGGGGGGTGGGGACGCGCGCGTGCCGTCACAGGGTCACAGAATCTGAACACGGGCGCGTTCAAAAGGAACTTACTGAAAAGTAAGGAAGGGGTCGGTGTCTCCACAAGAGGCGTACGCGAGAAAATCGCCCATCGGGCGGTCGACGGAGGGGGCAATCTTGGCGGGCAGGCTCAAGGCGCCGACGGGTCGCTACGGCGGTCGGTCCGCCGCGGAACGAAAGGCCGACCGGCGTCGGCGCTTCTTGGACGCGGCCCTTCAACTCTTCGGCGAAGCACCGGGGTTCCGCGCCACGACCGTCGCCGCCCTGAGTCAGGCGGCCGGTCTGTCGACGCGTCAGTTCTACGAGGAGTTCCAGACCTTGGAGGACGTGCTCGCCGCCTTGCACCTGGAGGTCAACGGGTGGGCGGAGCGGGCGGTGGCCGACGCGTTCGCCGAGGCGGAACCGCTGTCGCTGGTCGAGCGGGTGACAGTGCTGTTCCGCGCGTACGCCCGTGACGTCACGTCGGATCCGCGGCGCATCCGCATCGCCTTCGTGGAGATCATCGGGGTGAGCTCCCGGCTGGAGGAGCAGCGGCTGGCGCGGCGGGCGCGGTGGGTGGAGCTGATATGCACCGAGGCGAACGCGGCGGTCGCGCGCGGGGACGCGGCGCCGCGGGACTACCGGCTGGCCGCGACGGCGTTCATCGGCAGCGTGAACGGGCTGCTGCACGACTGGAGTGCGGGGTGGGTGGAGGCCACGCTGGACGACGTCGTGGAGGAGCTGGTGCGGTTGCTGGTGGGGATCCTGCGGCCGGACGGATGGAAGCCGGGGGGTTCCCGGTAGTCGTCGGGCTGCGCGTGCGTCGTGGCCCGCGGCGCCGGTTCCTCCCCCAGCCTTCGCCCGGGGGTACCCCCAGCGCCCCTAGAGGGGCGCTCGTGCGGACAGCGTCAGCAGAACTGCTGCCGTCAGCAGGGCGCAGGCCGGCAGGAAGTACCCCAGGAGGCGTTGGCGTAGCGACCGGTATCTCCCCTCGTACTCGTGCCTCAACTGCTCGGCGCGATGTGCCGTGTGCTGCCAGGACCTCCGGGCCAGTTCCGTGTACTCGGCCTCGAAATGCCGCTCGACGTCGGCTCGCTGAGTGTCCGTCAGCCAGTCGACGCGGGCCACGAGCCGGGCCGCCGCCCTCCGGCCCTCCTGCCTCGTCGCCGCCAGCAGCAGATGGCCCTCCAGCTGAGCCACCAGCGCCCGCTCCTCCTCCCGCGCCGTCATCGGGCGCTCAACTCCCGCTCAGCGGGGGCGTGATGCAGGTCGAACGCCGGGGACTCGCTGCGGATCTGGGGGAGGGAGACGAAGTTGTGGCGCGGGGGTGGGCAGGACGTCGCCCACTCAAGGGAGCGGCCGTAGCCCCACGGATCGTCCGACTCCACCTTCTCCCCGTACTTGGCGGTCTTCCAGACGTTGTAGAAGAACGGCAGCAGTGACGAGCCCAGCAGGAACGAGAAGATGGTCGAGACCGTGTTGAGGGTGGTGAACCCCTCGACCGCCAGGTAGTCGGGGATCCGGCGCTGCATGCCCTCGGCACCCAGCCAGTGCTGGACCAGGAACGTGCCGTGGAAGCCGATGAACAGGGTCCAGAAGGTGATCTTGCCGAGGCGTTCGTCGAGCATCCTGCCGGTGAACTTGGGCCACCAGAAGTGGAATCCGGCGAACATCGCGAAGACGACCGTGCCGAAGACGACGTAGTGGAAGTGGGCGACGACGAAGTACGAGTCGGAGACGTGGAAGTCGATCGGCGGGGACGCGAGCATCACGCCGGTCAGGCCGCCGAAGACGAACGTCACCAGGAAGCCCATGGTCCAGAGCATGGGCGTCTCGAAGGACAGCGAGCCCTGCCACATCGTGCCGATCCAGTTGAAGAACTTCACTCCCGTCGGGACCGCGATCAGGAAGGTCATGAAGGAGAAGAAGGGGAGGAGGACACCGCCCGTGACGTACATGTGGTGGGCCCAGACGGTGACCGAGAGGCCGGCGATCGAGATCGTCGCCGCGACCAGGCCCATGTACCCGAACATCGGCTTGCGGGAGAAGACCGGGATGACCTCGCTGATGATGCCGAAGAACGGCAGCGCGATGATGTAGACCTCCGGGTGGCCGAAGAACCAGAACAGGTGCTGCCAGAGCAGTGCCCCGCCGTTGGCCGCGTCGAAGACGTGGGCGCCGAACTTGCGGTCCGCCTCGAGGGCGAACAGGGCGGCGGCGAGGACGGGGAAGGCGAGCAGGACCAGGACGGCGGTGAGGAGGACGTTCCAGACGAAGATCGGCATCCGGAACATGGTCATGCCGGGGGCACGCATGCAGATGATCGTGGTGATGAAGTTGACCGCGCCGAGGATGGTCCCGAAGCCGGAGAGCGCCAGGCCCATGATCCACATGTCGGCGCCGATCCCCGGCGAGCGGACCGCGTCCGACAGCGGGGCGTACGCGAACCAGCCGAAGTCCGCCGCCCCCTGCGGGGTGAGGAAGCCGCCCACCGCGACGGTGGAGCCGAGCAGGTACAGCCAGTAGGCCAGCATGTTCAGGCGGGGGAAGGCCACGTCCGGGGCGCCGATCTGGAGCGGCATGATCCAGTTCGCGAATCCGGCGAACAGCGGCGTCGCGAACATCAGCAGCATGATCGTGCCGTGCATCGTGAACGCCTGGTTGAACTGCTCGTTCGACATGATCTGCAGGCCGGGACGGGCCAGCTCGGCGCGCATCAGCAGGGCCGTCACCCCACCCACGCAGAAGAACGAGAACGCCGTGACCAGGTACAGCGTCCCGATCGTCTTGTGATCCGTGGTCGTCAGCCACTTGAGGTTGCTCATGCCCCGCCTGTGTCCGGGCTGTCCCCACCGGTCACACTCGACGGATGCGACGAGCGTCACGGAGCCGGGTGTGACGCTCGGGGAGGTGCCGGACAAGAACGGGACATGAGCAACGACGAGATCTTCGCCGCTGCCTATCGCGAGCACTACTGGGCGGTCAGCCGCTATGTCGCGCGGCGACTGGACGGGCGGGCCGGCGAGGTGGAGGAAGTGGTGGCGGAGGTGTTCACGGTGGCCTGGCGGCGCCGCGCCGACCTGCCGGCGGCCCCGCTGCCCTGGCTGTACGGCGTGGCACGCAACTGCCTCGCCAACGCGGTACGCGGATACGGGCGCCGGCGCCGGCTGCTGGACCGGCTGGGCAACGACCAGACCGCCCACGCACGGCACATCGTGGCCGCCCCGGACAGCGAGCACCCCGGCGCCTGGGTGCACGACGCGCTGGCCCGGCTGTCCCCGGCCGACCAGGAGGTGCTGCGGCTGGCCGCCTGGGAGGAGCTGGGGGCCGACGAGATCGCGGTCGTCCTGGGCTGCGGCGGCCGGGCGGCGGCGATGCGGCTGCACCGAGCCCGGCACCGGCTCAGAGCCGAGATCGACCGACTGCGCCCGCCCGCCGCCGAGGCCCTTCCCGAGGAACACCGCCATGGCTGACGAACTCGACCTGCTGCGCGCCGCCGACCCGGTGCCCGCCGACGGCCCCCACTTCGGCGACGGTCCCCTGGACCACACCGCCGAACGGCACCTCGACCGGCTCCTGTCCGGCACCCGCCCCGGCCGCCGGACCTCGGCCCGGACCCGCCTGCTGTGGGGGCTGACCGCGGCCGCCGTCGTCACCGCCACCACGCTGACCGTGCTGCTCGGCGGACCCGCGGGCGCCCCGGCCGTCGCCGCGCCCCGGCCGCTGGCCGTGCACGCCCACTCCGCCGCCGTACCGCTCGCCCAGGTCGCGCGACTCGCCGCCGTGGCCGCCACGGACGGCTCCCCGGTGCTGCGCCGGGGCACCCACGTGCAGTCCTGGAGCCTGGCCATGAGCGACGACAGCCCGCCCGTCACCCTGCCCGAGGAGCGCGTGGTGCGCTGGCGGGCGGACGGCACGCACACCGAGGTGGTCGTGGCGACCGACCCGGACCACGCCGGCCGGCCCGTCCTGACCGACACGGGCCGGGTCGAGGACGGCCATGTGCTCAGCCGGCGGACGTTCCCGCCGATGTGGGGCGACGCCCCGCCCCTGTCCACACCCCCGCACGACCCCGCGAAGCTCCGCGCCTACCTCACCGACCTGATCCACGGCGACACCCTGACCACGTCCGAACTCCTCGACGCCACCGCGGAGTTGCTGGACAACTGGACGCTCGGGGCGCGCGAGTCGGCGGCCCTGGCCGAACTGCTCGCGGACGCGAAGGGGCTGCGGCCCGCCGGCCAGGTCACCGACCGGCTGGACCGCACCGGGCAGGCCTACGTCCTGGACGAGGGCACCGGCGGACGGCGGATGCTGATCCTGGACCCGGCCACCGGTGCGGTACTCGGCCTGGAGACCACGTTCACCCGGGACGACCCCGAGTACGGGGTGCACGCCGGGGACGTCATGGAGTACCGCGCCTGGCTGCGCTGACCCTCACGCCCCGAGCTGCCGGGCGGCCGCCGCCACCGTCTGCTCCAGCAGCACGGCGATCGTCATCGGGCCGACCCCGCCCGGCACCGGCGTGATCAGCGAGGCCCGCTCGACGGCGGTGTCGAAGTCGACGTCGCCGACGTTGCCCGCGTTGTAGCCGGCGTCGAGCACGACGGCGCCCGGCTTGAGGTCCCGCCCCCCGATCAGCCGGGGCCGGCCGACGGCCGCGACCACGATGTCCGCCTCACGGACGACCTCCGACAGGTCCCGGGTGCGGGAGTGGCAGTAGGTGACGGTGGCGTCGCGCGCGAGCAGCAGCATCCCGGCCGGCTTGCCCAGGATCGCGCTGCGGCCCACGACCACCGCCCGCTTCCCGGCCGGGTCGACGTCGTACGCGTCGAGCAGGCGCAGCATGCCGCCGGGGGTGCAGGAGACGAAGCCCGGCAGGCCGAAGCTCATCGTCGCGAACGACGCGAAGGTCACGCCGTCCACGTCCTTCTCCGGCGCGATCGCCTCGAACGCGGCCCGCTCGTCGATGTGTTCGCCGACCGGGTGCTGGAGCAGGATGCCGTGCACGGCCGGGTCCGCCGACAACCCGCGCAGTACGGCGACGAGTTCCGCGGTGGTCGTGGTGGCGGGCAGCGCCACGTGCCGGGAGGCGATCCCCGCCTTGCGGCTGCGGTTCTGCTTCATCCGGACGTAGGTGACGGAGGCGGGGTCCTCGCCGACCAGCACGGTCGCCAGACACGGCGTGACACCGGTCCGCGCGGTGAGGCCGGCGGCCTGCTCCGAGGTCTCCTCGACGATCCGGCGGGCGACGGCGGTGCCGTCGATGAGGCGGGCCTGGGTCATGCGCACACTCCTGAGCTGGTTCGACCTTGATCGCCCAGGCGCACGGCAACGACACTGCGGACCGCTCCCCGGTGGTGCTCCACCTCAGCGCCAGTCACGGCCCGCCCTCAGGGTAACCGAGACGCCCGGCGCCTCCGGCGGCAGTGCGCGGTCCGCAGGAACGCCCGCAGCAGCGCGGTGCACGCGCGAGGCCGCGGGCGGCGGGCGTGCCCCAGCGCGGCCCGCGCCGAGAAGGTCCAGGTCAGCCGGGAGCTGACCTGGACCCTCCCGGTCCTGGCGACTACTCGTCCCATGCCTGGATCATGATCTGTTCGGCGATCTTGCCGTCACGCAGCGTGATCATCGACTCCGCGAGCACCCGGACCCCGTCCCCGTACTCGCAGGACTCGCTGAAGGCGGCCTTGTCGCCCTGGACGATGCACTGGTCCAGCGTGTGCGTCATGTCGCGGCTGTAGACGTCGTCCAGCAGCGCGGCGATGTCCCGGCGGCCGTGCAGGACCTTGGGGTGGCTGGGCTGGGTGTTGCGGTCGATGATGCGGATCTCCGCGTCGTCCGCGTAGAGCGCCAGAAGACTGTTCCCGGTGTTCCCCTCTATCGCCCGGCGCAGCGTGTCGGTGTCGAACGTGGAACCCGTCGCGGTGCCCATGGTGACCTCCTACGGGAGCCCGCGACCCGATGCGGAGCGGGCCGCGCCAGCCCCTCACATCGAGCGTCCCCCGCGCCGCCTGGCTCGGCAAGCGCAGGCCGCGCGCTCCGCCTTGCGGGTGAGGGGGACCGGCCGCCCGTGTCCGGCCCGGCGCCGGGGCCGTTGCTGAGGACATGATCTCAACACGACGTATCGTCGCCGCCGTCGGCCTTGCCGTCGGGGTCACCGGCCTCGCCGCGCCGCTCGCGAACGCGGCCGACGGGGGCGCGCAGCACCCGGGGAAGCTCACCGCGCTCGGCGTGCTCGACTCGGTGACCCGCGGCGACATCCCCGCGGAGTACCGGGACAAGATGCCGAAGGTCTCGGAGCAGGTGCAGGGGCTCAACGGACTCCACAAGCTCGGCGAACTCCACCAGGTCACCGACCTGGCCGCGCCCGTCATGGGGCTGCTGCCGGCCGTCGAAGCCTGACCGCTGACCGCGCCGCACACCGAGGGCCGTTCCGGCAGGGGCGGCCCTCTTCGTTGCCCGTGCTCGGTGCTCGGTGCTCGGTGCTCGGTGCTCGGTGCTCGGTGCTCCGTGTTCACTGCTCCGAGGCCAGGAACTGCGTCGCCGCCAGCTCCGCGTACAGCGGGTCCGCCGCCACCAGCTCGCGGTGCGTGCCCACCGCGCGGACCCGGCCCGCGTCCATGACGACGATCCGGTCCGCCATGGTCACCGTCGACAGCCGGTGCGCGACCACCAGGACCGTGGTCGACCGTGCCACGTCGGCGACGGTGTCCCGGAGTGCCGCCTCGTTCACCGCGTCCAGCTGGGAGGTGGCCTCGTCCAGCAGCAGCAGCCGGGGCCGGCGCAGCAACGCCCGGCCGATCGCCACCCGTTGGCGCTCCCCGCCCGACAGCTTGGTGCCGCGATGGCCGACCAGGGTCTCGAGCCCCTGCGGCAGCCGTGCCACCAGACCGTCGAGCCGGGTCGTCTTCAGCACCCGCGCGACCGCGTCCTCGTCCGCCTCCGGGTTCCCGAGCAGCAGGTTGTCCTTCAGCGTGCCCGACAGCACGGGCGCGTCCTGCTCGACGTACCCGATGGCCGAACGCAGCAGTGGCAGTTCCCAGTCGGCGACCGGACGGCCGTCGACGGCGACGGTGCCGGACTCCGGGTCGTAGAACCGCTCGACCAGTGAGAAGACGGTGGTCTTGCCCGCGCCGGACGGCCCCACGAACGCCGTCATGCCCCGCGCGGGGACGTCGAAGGTGACGCCGTGGTGGACGTACGGCAGGTCGTCGGCGTAGCGGAAGCGTACGTCGGTGAAGGCGACCGAGGCCGGTTCGGCGCCGGCGGACGGCAACTCGGCGGGACGGGAAGGGGGTTCGGCGGGCAGCCGCAGCGCCTCCTGGATCCGGGCGAGCGCACCGGCGCCGGTCTGGTACTGGGTGATCGCCCCGACGATCTGCTGGATCGGCTGCAGCAGATAGAAGACGTAGAGCAGGAAAGCCACCAGCGTGCCCACGCCGATCGCACCGGTCGCCACCCGGGCACCTCCCACCGCGAGCACCGTGATGAACGCCAGCTGCATCGCGAGTCCCGCCGTGTTGCCCGCCGCGGCCGACCACTTGGCGGCCCGCACGCTCTGCCGCCAGGACTCCTCGGCGGCCTCGTGCAGGACGAGTTCCTCCCGCTGCTCGGCGCCGGACGCCTTCACCGTGCGCAGCGCGCCCAGCACCCGCTCCAGCGAGGCCCCCATCACCCCTACCGCGTCCTGCGCCCGGCGGCTCGCCCGGTTGATGCGTGGCACGATCGTCCCCACCACCGTGCCCGCCGCGGCGATCACCGCGAGGGTGACGGCGAGGAGCACCGGATCGACCAGCCCCATCATCACCACGGTGGCGACCAGGGTGAGTCCCTCGGTGCCGAGTGCGACCAGCGAGTCCGTGGTGACCTCGCGCAGCAGGGTGGTGTCCGAGGTGATCCGCGCCATCAGGTCACCGGGTTCGGTACGGTCCACCGCGGTGATCCGCAGTCTGAGCAGGTACGACGACAGGGCGCGCCGTGCCCCCAGCACCACCGACTCCCCGGTGCGCCGCAGAACGTACGAACCCAGCGCACCCACCCCGGCGTTGGCGACCACCAGGCCCGCCATCGCGACCAACTTGCCCGTGATGGAACGGTCCTGGGACAGGTCGTCGATCAACCCCCGGGCCACCAGCGGCAGCAGCAGCCCGGTCGCGCCCGTCACCAGCGAGAGCAGCGCACCGGTCAGCAGGGCCCAGCGGTGCGGCCGTACGCAGGAGAGCAGCAGCCGGAACACGGGCTCCTTGGCCTGGCTCGTCGGAACTGCGTCAGCGGCTGTCACGGTGCTCCTCGTCCGGGCGGCGGGCGGCGCCCTCCGACGCCCCAGGCTACGACGGCCGCTCCCGGTACCGGGGCCGCCCGGTCAGCCCGGGCGGAACCGAGCCTCGCCGGGGTCGCGCCGAGGCCGCCGCCGGGATGTCGTGCCCGGCGCGCTCGGCCCGGGCGCCGGAGGCACGCGGGGGCTGTAGCAAGGTGCTGGGGGAGCATGAGGCGTCTTGGCAGATGTACCCCCTGGGGGTATGTGGCAGGGAGGGTGGCCACACGAACGGCGGCGCTGCCGGACGATCCGCGTCGACCGATGCGTGCCGTCGCTGATCGTTCCCGCGTAGGGTCGGAAGACAGCACGTCAGCAGAGCGACGAAAGGGCAGGCCCATGGCGCAGGAAGTACGCGGCGTGATCGCACCGGGCAAGGACGAGCCCGTGCGGGTCGAGACGATCGTGGTGCCCGACCCCGGGCCGGGCGAAGCCGTCGTACAGGTACAGGCCTGCGGGGTCTGTCACACCGACCTGCACTACAAACAGGGCGGGATCACCGACGAGTTCCCCTTCCTGCTCGGCCACGAGGCCGCCGGGGTGGTGGAGTCGGTCGGGGCGGGCGTCACGGACGTCGCGCCCGGTGACTTCGTGATCCTCAACTGGCGTGCCGTGTGCGGCCAGTGCCGGGCCTGTCTGCGCGGGCGGCCCTGGTACTGCTTCAACACCCACAACGCGCAGCAGAAGATGACCCTCGCCGCGACCGGTCAGGAGCTCTCCGCGGCCCTCGGCATCGGCGCCTTCGCCGAGAAGACGCTGGTCGCCGCCGGGCAGTGCACCAAGGTCGACCCGGCCGTCTCCCCGGCGGTCGCCGGGCTGCTGGGCTGCGGGGTGATGGCGGGCATCGGCGCGGCGATCAACACGGGCGGCGTCGGCCGGGGCGACTCGGTCGCCGTGATCGGCTGCGGCGGGGTCGGCGACGCGGCGATCGCCGGGTCCCGGCTCGCGGGCGCCGCGAAGATCATCGCCGTCGACATCGACGACCGGAAGCTGGACAAGGCCCGCTCCCTGGGCGCCACCCACACGGTCAACTCGCGCGAGGCCGACCCCGTCGAGGCGATCCGCGGCCTGACCGGCGGCTTCGGCGCCGACGTCGTCATCGAGGCGGTCGGCCGCCCGGAGACGTACCAGCAGGCCTTCTACGCCCGCGACCTCGCCGGCACCGTCGTCCTGGTCGGCGTGCCCACCCCCGAGATGAAGCTGGAACTGCCCCTCCTGGACGTCTTCGGCCGCGGCGGCGCCCTGAAGTCCAGCTGGTACGGCGACTGCCTGCCCACCCGGGACTTCCCCATGCTCATCGACCTGCACCTGCAGGGGCGGCTGCCGCTGGACGCCTTCGTCACCGAGACCATCCAGCTCGACGAGGTGGAGAAGGCGTTCGAGCGGATGCACGGCGGCGACGTGCTGCGTTCGGTGGTGGTGCTGTGATGACCACGCGCATCGAACGCCTCGTCACCTCTGGCCAGTTCACCCTCGACGGCGGCACCTGGGACGTCGACAACAACGTCTGGATCGTCGGCGACGAGCGCGAGGTGATCGTCATCGACGCCGCCCATGACGCCCGGGCCATCGCCGAGGCCGTCGACGACCGCGTCCTGAAGGCGATCATCTGCACCCACGCCCACAACGACCACATCGACGCCGCGCCCGCCCTCGCGGACCTCACCGGCGCCAAGATCTGGCTGCACCCCGACGACCTGCCGCTGTGGAAGCTCACCCACCCGGACCGCGACCCGGACAACCACCTGTCCGACGGGCTGGTCATCGAGGCCGCGGGCGCCGACCTGACCGTCCTGCACACACCGGGCCACGCGCCCGGCGCAGTCTGCCTCCACGACCCCGGCCTGGGCGTCGTCTTCACCGGCGACACCCTCTTCCAGGGCGGCCCCGGCGCCACCGGACGGTCGTACTCGCACTTCCCGACGATCATCGACTCCATCCGGGACAAGCTCCTCACCCTCCCGCCGGAGACGAAGGTCCTGACCGGACACGGCGACCCGACCACCATCGGCGCCGAGGCGCCGCAGCTGGCGGAGTGGATCGCCCGGGGGCACTGACCCGCACGTGACGTCGGCTTCCGCGGCAGGCCCGCCACCGGCCTCCGCGGAACCGCCACCGCCGAACCGGCCCGCCCTCAGCCGTCGGACGCCGGCCGGGTGGGCCAGAGCGCCGGGTGCCCCGGCGGCAGCGCGAGGTCCTCGCGGACGGCGGTGTAGTAGCGCTCGCGGCAGGCCCGCTGCCGCGCCAGCAGGTCCTGCCAGGCGTCCGGGTCGACCGTCCCGGAGCGCATGAACCGTTCCATCGCCATCACCGCGGTCACCCACTCCCGGGCCTGCTCCACCACCTCGCGGCTGCCCAGCATGATCAGCGCCTCCCCGGCCGGGTCACGGCCGTCGGTGGCCGCCGCCAGTTGCGGCTCGGCCTCGGCCGGGGAGATCGGGTGCGGATGCGGGTCGTTGCCGAGATGGGCGGCTACCCGGTAGGTGAGGTTCACCGTCTTCTTCAGCGCTCGCGCGTACTCGCTGTACACCGCTAGCCGGCGCTCCTCCCAGCGCGCCTCCCGCTCCCGCAGGAACCGCGCCCGGTCGCCCCGCACGACCGCGAGATACGAGCCGAGCGCGCCGATCACGACGCCTATCAGAGCCGGGAGTTGCTGCAGGAACGCGGTCATGTGCGCACGGTATCTGTCCTGTTGATCGCACGGGCCGTACGGTCGTCGTCATGACCGGACTGACTCGCTTTGCCGGATACGGAGTTCTCGTCACGGGCGCGGCCCGCGGCATCGGCGCGGCCGTGGCCCGCCGGCTGGCCGAGGAGGGCGCACGGGTGCTGGCGACCGACCGGGACCTGCCCGAGGCGGAGCGGGCGGCGGCCGCGCTGCGCGAACAGGGACTGGCGGTGGAGGCGTTCGCCTGTGACGTCGCCGACCGGGACTCGGTGGAGGCGGCCGTCGAGCGGGCCGCCGGCGTCTTCGGCTCGCTCGACGTCCTGGTGAACTGCGCCGCGCACTGCACCCCGGACCTGCCCCTCTTCGAGGACCAGCCGGACGACGCGTGGGCCCTCGACCTCGACATCACGCTCACCGGCGTCCACCGCTGCTGCCGCGCCGCCCTTCCGCATCTCGCCGCCTCGGGCCGGGGCGCGATCGTCAGCATCGGCTCCGTCAACGCCCGTGCCGACTTCGGCAACCACGCCTACAGCGCCGCCAAGGCCGGCCTCGGCTCGCTGACCCGCACCCTCGCCGGGCACGCGGCCGCGCGCGGGGTGCGGGTCAACCTGGTGGAGCCGGGCACCGTCCGCACCTCGGCCTGGGCGGGCCGGGACGACGAACTCGACGCCGTCCGTTCGCTGTACCCGCTGGGCCGGGTGGGCGAGCCCGAGGACGTCGCCGCGGCCGTCGCCTTCCTCGCCTCCCGCGACGCCGCCTGGATCACCGGCACCACCCTGAGCGTGGACGGCGGACTCACCGCCGTGCACGGCGGGTTCCACGCGGCGCTGCGGCCGCACCGGGAGGCCCGGCTCGGCTCAGAGCGCGGCTGAGGCGGCCGCGAGGGCTGCTGCCGGAGAGCACGTCGACCGGGCCGAGCGCGGCGGCGCCCGCCCGCCAGACGTCCACCCCGAGCCGCTCGCCGGGCCACTCCCGGGCGATCGCCAGACCGACCGTGTTCGACATCGTGGCCCCGGTCACGAAGGCCCCGCTGTGCGCGTCGCCCAGCCCGGACATCCCGGCCGGCCGGGCGACGGTCTCACGCTCCAGGGCGGTACCCCAGGAACCGGCGTCGCCGGCCGCGTTCTGGTCGTAGGCGGAGGTCAGCCAGTCGCCGGCGAGGGCGGCCGGGGTCACACCGCCGGTGACGAAACCGAGGCGGCGTGGCCCGGCCGAGGCCGACATTCCCGGCGCCCACCGCTCAGTGAACCGGGCCGGCGCGCCGGCACCGCCCTCGCCCCGCTCCGGCAGCGGCGCCCGCGCGGGCGCGGGCCCGAGCGCGGCCACCGGTCGCTTTGCCCATCCGGCCGCCGCACGGGCGGCTGCGTCGTGGGCGGTCCGGAGGAGTTCGGGAAGCCGGGCGAGATCGCCGGCGAGCGCCGGATGCATGCCCGGCACTAGGTCGGCCAGGATGCTGTGGCGCGGTCCACTTCCGGGTAAGTGGACCGGTGCTCACCCGGCCGGCCGCGGCGGCTAAGTTAACCGTTTCGTCACAGCCCGCCCCGGGCTACAACCAATGCCGCGCATCGGGCGGTCCAGTACGACGAGACCACAGCACAGGAAAAACCGGAAGAGGAGACAGACTTCATATGGGGGACATACGTAGACGAAGTGCCGTCGTGCTCGGTGTCACGGGCCTCGTGGCGCCGCTCACCCTCGCCCTCACCTCCGCTCCGGCGCAGGCGGCGAGCTGCACGACGCAGGCCGGGCCGTACCAGAAGCAGGTGGAGAAGTTCCTCGGGCGGCCGGTGGACGGCAAGCAGTCCGCCGCCGACTGCAAGGCGATCAAGGCCTTCCAGGACAAGCACGGCATCACGCCGGACATCGGCTACGCCGGCTCGGTCACCTGGGGCGTGATGGACCTGATGAACAAGCAGAAGGCCGTCGGCGACAAGCCGAACAAGGACGGCAAGTGTCCCACCAACAAGGGGCGCATCGCATGCGTCAACCTGACGCTCCAGCTCAGCTGGATCCAGGACGGGAACAAGCTCGTCTACGGCCCGGTCCCGGTCCGCACCGGCCGCAAGGGGTACGTCACCCGCACCGGCCTGAAGAAGATCTACTGGCGTGACATCGACCACGTCTCCTCGCTCTACAACGTGCCGATGCCCTACAGCCAGTTCTTCGACGGCGGGCAGGCCTTCCACTCGGTGGGTCTGAGCATGTGGAACCCGCCGGGTTCGCACGGCTGCGTCAACATGACCACCACGACGGCCAAGAAGTACTGGTCGCTGCTGAAGAACGGCGACGACGTCTACGTCTACGGCCGCAAGCCGGGCACCTGACGGCACCCGGCCCGCCGCCGGCTCCGGCCGGCGGCCGCGGCTCAGCTCTCCGGGGCGTCCCCGAAGTCCGGGATCTCCAGCCTGGCCCCGCCCTGCCGCGCGGACTCGTGCGCGACGATGCCCGGCAGGGTGTAGCGGGCCGCGACCCACGCGTTGACCGTCGGGAGGCCGCGGGTGTTGACGGCGGTCACGAAGTCGTCCACCAGGAAGTGGTGGCTGCCCTCGTGCCCGTTGTGCAGCGTGTCGAACTCCCGCGGCAGCCGCGCCCGGTCGTGCACCGGCGCCGACCCGGAGGTGAAGGCGGCCCGCAGCTCCGGCGCGATGTGCTGGAGGGACGGGTCGTCGGGGGACATGGTCGGCTTGGGCTCCAGCAGTTCGCTGATGTCCTGCACGCCCTTCTTGTCCTGCCACAGCGCCACCGTCGCCAGCTGCTCCATGCTCGCCTCGGTGCCGAAGAACCGGAAGCGGGACTCACGGATGTGGGACGGGTAGCCCACCCGCCGGAACTCGTTGGTGCGGAAGGAACCGCCGCCCGCCACCTCGAACAGCGCGGTCGCGTTGGACACGTCGTTGCCGAACTGGCTGACCTCCTTGTCGAAGACGCCGTCGCCCCGGTCGTCCACGACGCCGATCGCCGACACGCTCACCGCGTGCGTCTGCCAGGCGCCGAGCACCCCGCCGACCGCGTGCGTCGGGTAGAGCAGCGGGGGATAGCTGGCGGTCGCCTTCCAGTTCTCGCCGCCGCTGTAGCGGTAGGCGTCGTAGAAGCCGAGGTCCATGTCGTGGACGTAGTCGCCCTCGGCGTAGAAGAGCCGTCCGAAGGCGCCCTCGGCGATCTGGTTGCGGGCGTGCACGGTGGCCGGGTTGTACTGGCTGGTCTCGCCCATCATGTACGTCAGACCGGTCGCCTTGACCGCGTCGATGATCGCGGCGATCTCCTCGGTCGTGATCGCCATCGGGACCGCGGAGTACACGTGCTTGCCCGCGTTCAGGCCCTGGAGGACCAGCGGGCCGTGCGTCCAGCGCTGCGTGAAGATCGCGACCGCGTCGACGCCCGACTCCAGCATGGCCTCGTACGACGGGAAGGTGCCCGCCAGACCCTGGGCGGCGGCGAGCTTCTCCGCCCGCTCGGGCAGCAGGTCGGTGACGTACACGTCGCCGACGCCGGGATGGGCCTGGAAGAGCGTGGCGAACTGTCCGGAGAACTGTCCGGCGCCGACGATGCCGAGTGAGAAAGTCATGGGGGTTACTTTCGTCGCGGAAGAATCTTGGCGTCAAGGGGCGGAAGGAAGTCAGAAAGGTGCGGGCAGGGCGCTTATGCGGCGCACACGGCGCACAGTAGGGTGGCGTGGTTGCTTCAGTCTCGGAAGAAAAGGAATGCCGTGACCGACTGGCTGCCGCTGAGCTCCGCGGAGCGCTCCGTGGCGATCGAGGTGCTCGTCAACGGACCCCTGTCGCGTACCGAGCTGGCCCGTCGGCTGAACCTCTCCCAGGGCAGCCTCACCCGCCTCACCAAGCCGCTCATCGAGTCCGGCCTGCTCGTCGAGGCCCCCTGGACGGGCGCCCCGGAGACCCGTCAGGGCCGGCCCTCGCAGCCGCTCGCCGTGGTCGCCGAGTCCCGGTCCTTCCTCGGCTTCAAGATCACCGACGAGATGGTCTACGCCGTCGTCACCAGCCTCAGGAGCGACATCGTCGCCCGTCTCGACCGGCCGCTCACCGGTCACGACCCGAAGTACGTCGCCGACCTGCTGGCCGACATGACCGCGGAGCTCGCCGGCCGCCACCCCGCGATCGCGGGCATCGGCATCGGCGTCGGCGGGTTCGTGCGCGAGAACGCCGTGGTAGGCGAATCGCCCTATCTGTCCTGGCGTGACGTCCCGCTGGCCGGGCTGGTCCGGGAGCGCACCGGGCTGCCGGTCGTCGTGGAGAACGACGTGGCCGCCCTGGTCGAGGCCGAGACCTGGTTCGGCGCCGGCCGCGGACTCGACCGCTTCGTCGTCCTGACCATCGGCGCCGGCATCGGCTACGGCCTGGTGCTCGGCGGCAGGCGGGTCCCCTGCGCCGAGGAGGACCGCGGTTTTGGACGGCACTGGATCATCGACCCCCTGGGCCCGCTCACCCCGCAGGGCGAGCGCGGCAGCGCCGCGTCGCTGCTCACCATCCCCAGCATCCGCTACCAGGTCCGGGCCGCCACCGGCCGCGACGCGTCGTACGAGGAGATCCTCGCCGGCGCCGCCGCGGGCGAGCCGATGGCCGCGCGGGTGGTCGGCGAGGCCGGCCGGGCGCTGGGCACCCTGCTCGCGCAGATCGCCAACTTCGTCATGCCGCAGAAGATCCTGCTGGCCGGGGAGGGGGTCGGCCTGATGGACGTGGCCGGCGACACGGTGCGGGAGACGGTCCGCACCCACCGGCATCCGCTCGCGGCCCCGATCGGCCTGGAGACCAAGGTCTCCGACTTCCACGACTGGGCGCGGGGCGCGGCCGTCCTGGCGATCCAGGTCCTGGTTCTCGGCCGGGCCGGCGGCTGAACTGCCGTTTCCGCAGGTGCGGGCGGTGCCGGGACGGCATCGAACTCCCACCGGCGCCCGACCTGTTGACGTGATGAGTAACACGGTCCGATATGTCCGTATCGGTCGTACTTACTCACGGCGCCTTCACGTCGAGCGGCATATGCTTCACACCATGTCCACCACTGTTGAAACCGTCTCCGAGCGATCGGCCGACGAGGTCAACGAGGAGATCCGGGCCCTGTGGCTCCGGTCGGGCGGGACACTGAGCACCGAGCAGCGCGAGGAGTACCGGCGGCTCGTCCTCGAATGGGCGGCGGCGACCCCGTAGCAGCCGGGCCAGACGGCCTGACCGGCCCGTCCCGGGCACCTGCCACGGCGGGTGCCCCTTCTCGCAAGACCTCGCGCGGCAGACCTCGCGCCGCCCCCCGTCAGCCCCAAGTGGCCGAGTAGTAGCGCTGGTACGCCTTGCGGTCCTGTTCCGCGCGGATGAAGCGCGTACCCACCAGCGCGATCAGACTGCCGCCGATCACCAGCAGGCCCGGTCCGATGTTGCGGGTGTCCGTGAGCCGGGTGATGAGGCTGGTGTCGTCCCCGGTGACCGGCGCCGACGACCCCGGTGAAGCCGCGCTCGGCGCGATGGCGCTGTGGTTGGCCGACGCGGACGGCGCGGGCGTGGCGGCCTGCCCCCCGGCGGCCTGCTTCGTCACGATCAGCTGTACGTTCAGCGCGGCCATCGCACGCGTCACCGGCTGGAAGAACGTCACCCCGCCCGTGGTGCAGTCACCGCTGCCGCCCGACGTCATCCCCAGCGCGATGCCGTTGGAGAACAACGGGCCCCCGCTGTCGCCCGGTTCGGCGCACACATTGGTCTGGATGAGCCCGGTGACCGTGCCCTCCGGGTAGTTGACGGTCGCGTTGAGCGCGGTCACCGTGCCGTCGTGCAGCCCGCTGGTGGAGCCGCTGCGGAACACCTTCTCGCCGACCGCCGGATCGGCCGCCCCCGTAATCCGCACGCCCTGGCCGTTGCCGATGGCGACCACGTCGGCGTTGTCACCGGCCTTCCCGTTGGCGTACTGGATCAGCGAGAAGTCGTTGCCCGGGAACTGCGTGTCGATCGTCGTGCCGACCTGCTGGCCGTTGCCCTGGCCCTCGTCGAACCAGATGGTGTTGGCGGGACCGCAGTGACCGGCGGTGAGGATGAAGTCGGTGCTCCCGTTGGTGACGTTGAACCCGGCCGAGCAGCGGCCGCCCGTCGACAGGATGGGCTGCGCCCCGTTCAGCCGGGTGGTGAACCTGCCCTCGGAGCGCTGCATCCGCACGAAGCTCCCGATGCCCGAGGCGACCCGGCTCAGGTCCGACCAGTCGGATGAGGAGACCGTGCTGTCGGCCTCCACCATCACCCGGTTGGTCTTGTAGTCCACCACCCACGCGGTGCCGGCCACCCGGGGCGCCGCCTTCAGCGTGGCGGTGGCCGCCTTGAGCTCGTTCATGCTGTGCGACACCATCTTGGGCTCGGCGCCCGCCTGCCGCACCGTCGCGGCGGCACCGGCGTCGGTCACCGCGACCACCGGCCTGCCGTCGGCACCGATCCAACTGCCCGCCGTACGGGCGGTACCGAGCTTCGCCACCAGCGCGGCACCGGTGTTGCCGGCCTCGGTCGCGGAGCCCGCGCTGAACGGGACGGCGGACGTGCCGGGCGTCTCGCTCGCCATGGCCGTGGTGACCATCGCGCCCCCCAGAAGGAGTCCGCCGACCGCCGCCAGCTGTGTCCCCCGCCGGACGACCCGTCGTCGTGCGTGCCTCATCCATGGCTCCCGAAACCCCGAACGCGCGGTGCCTGCACCGCGGGGCCCTCCGGTCGTCGAGCGCCCTGCTCTCCATACGCGGGTGGCCCCCAGGGCGTTCACAGCGGCGGTGATCTTTACGATCCCGTGGCAGTGCGGCACGGCCGTACGCCTCGTTCCCGGGCCTGCCCCGGCCGCCTATCTTGAGGCCATGACCAGCATCCCGCAGGAGAATCCGGGCGAGCCGAACCCGCTGCGCGCCCTCACCCTCGACCGGCTGCGATGTCGTACCAGCATGAAATGGCGCACCTATCCCGAGGACGTGCTCCCGGTGTGGGTGGCCGAGATGGACGTGCCGCTCGCCCCGGCCGTCGTCCGCGCGGTCACGGCCGCCATGGAACTCGGCGACACCGGCTACCCGGCGGGCACCGGCTACGCCGAGGCGCTCGCCGCGTTCGCCGCGAAACGCTGGGGCTGGGACGGGCTGGACACGGCCCGCACCGCGATCGTCCCCGACGTGATGCTCGGCGTGGTCGAGATGCTGAAGCTGGTCACCGGGCCCGGTGACCCGGTGGTCGTCAACTCCCCGGTGTACCCGCCCTTCTACCAGTTCGTCGGGAACATGGGCCGGCGGGTGGTGGAGGCCCCGCTCGGCGCCGACGGGCGCATCGACCTCGACGTCCTGGAGGACGCCTTCCGCGGCCTCGGCGGAGGCCGGGCCGGCTATCTGCTGTGCAGCCCGCACAACCCGACCGGCACCGTCCACACCGCCGACGAGCTCACCGCCGTCACCGCCCTCGCGGAGCGGTACGGCGTCCGGGTCGTCGCCGACGAGATCCACGCCCCGCTCACCGCGCCGGGCGTCGGCTTCGTGCCGTACCTGAGCGTGCCGGGCGCCGAACACGGGCTCTCCCTGATGTCCGCGTCCAAGGCCTGGAACCTCGCCGGCCTCAAGGCCGCGCTCGCCCTGGCCGGACCCGGAGCCGCCGCCGACCTCGCCCGGCTGCCGGAGGAGGTCAGCCACGGCCCGAGCCACGTCGGCGTCATCGCCCACACGGCCGCGCTGACCGACGGCACCGCCTGGCTGGAGGCCCTGCTCGCGGGCCTCGACGAGAACCGGCGCCTGCTGGCCGGCCTGCTCGACCGCCACCTGCCCGGGATCCGGTACCGGCCCGCCGAGGCGACCTACCTCGCCTGGCTCGACTGCCGCGATCTCGGCCTCGGCGACGATCCGGCCGAGGTCTTCCTGGAGCGGGGCCGGGTCGCCGTCAACTCCGGCCTCCCCTTCGGGACCGGCGGCGCCGGGCACGTGCGGCTCAACCTGGCCACCTCACCCGAGGTGATCACGGAGGCGGTACGGCGGATGGCGGCGGCGCTCGCGTGAGGTGTGACGCCCACCTCAGGCGTGACCGCGCGGCTGACATGATGGCCGCATGCGTGTGCTGATGCCGCTTCCCGACCGGGACTTCGACGTGACCGAGGTGGCCGTGCCCTGGCGGGAGCTGACCCGGGCCGGCCACGAGGTCGTCTTCGCCACCGAACGCCCCGGCACCCGGCCGGCGGCCGACCCCCGGCTGCTCACCGGCGTCCTGTTCGGGCAGCTCGGCGCCGAGGACGAACCCAAGCGGTTCTACGAACAGCTCACCGCAGCACCGGAGTTCACGGACACGGTCGGCTGGTCCGGCCTCGATGTCACCGGTTTCGACGGACTGCTGCTGCCCGGCGGCCACGCGCCCGGCATGCGCCAGTACCTCGGTTCGCCCGAACTGCGCGACCAGGTGGGGAGGTTCTGGGCGCTCGGCCGCCCGGTCGGCGCGATCTGCCACGGCGTCCTCGTCCTCGCCCGCACCGGGGACCCGGCCACCGGGCGCAGCGTCCTGTCCGGCCGCCGTACCACCTGCCTGCCCAAGTACATGGAACGCACCGCGTACCTGACCACCGCGTGGCGCCTGGGGCGCTACTACCGGACCTATCCCGCCTACGTCGAGGACGAGGTGCGGGCCGCCCTCGCCGACCCGGCCGCCCAGTTCGAGCACGGCCCCCGCGAGCTCACCCGGCGCGGCACCGCGACCGACGACACGCACGCCTTCGTCGTCCAGGACGGCACCTATCTGTCGGCCCGGTGGCCCGGTGACGCGTATCTGTTCGCGCGGCGGTACCTCGACCTGCTCGACCGAGCGCTCCGCTGAAGGCGCCGCGACCTGCCGTCCGTCGACCGCGGGGCCGTCGTGGCCGGCCGCGCGGGTCCTCCCCCAGCCTTCGGCCGGGGGCACCTCCCAGCGCCCTTCGGGCCGCGGACTCGCCTAGTGCCGCAACAGGCAACGTTCGCCCTGTCACGACGCCCGGCACGCACTCTCGCCGCACCGGCCGAAAGCCCAAGTACATCCAGTACGAGGACTTCCGGCCGGCACGCCGAGAGCACGCACCGGACGCCGCTCCTTGACGGGCAAACGTTGCCTGCCGCAGCACTAGACTCCGGGCATGGACGACACCTCCGGTACGGCCCTGGACCGGCTCGGCAGCGGTAAGTACCTGCTGGTCACCAGCTACCGCAAGGACGGCACCCCCGTCCCGACCCCGGTGTGGGTCGTGCGGGACGGGGACGCCCTCGGCGTCTGGACGACCGCCGACTCCTTCAAGGTCAAGCGCATCCGCCGCCGCGCCGACGTCACGGTCGGCCCCTGCGATGTGCGCGGCAACCCGACCGGCGACCCCGTACCGGCCACCGCCGAGATCACCGACGCGGTCACCACCGCCCGCTACCGCGGCCTCATCGCCCGCAAGTACGGCTTCTCCGGCCGTCTCGTCCTCCTCGGCAGCAGGCTGCGCCGGGGCGTCGACGGCACGCTCGGCATCCGGGTGACCCTGGCGCCCTGAGAAGGCCGAGGCCTCCTCAGGGCGCGCGGAGCGCTACGAGGCGTCCAGCACCGTGCCGGTGAGCGTCGGCCCGCCGGGCAGCGGGTCCCCGCCGTCGTCCGTCTGCCGGAAGATCACCGACTCGGCCAGTTCCGCGACCTGGTCCCGCACGGTCGGCACGGTCACGTCGAGGTTCGTCTGTCCCGCGGGCACGTCCAGCCACAGGTACAGGCCGGCCACCTGGGACAGCGGCCGCTCCGGGTCGGGATCCGCGCCGGAGGCGTCGGCCAGCCAGCCGGGGTCGACGTCCTTGGTGGACAGTTCCGTGCCGCCGCTGCCGACCGGCACCGGCACGAACAGCGCGCCGATGTCCGTGTCCGCGGCCTCCGACAGCGAGATCCGCCACTTCAGGGCCGAGCCCTCGGTCACCCGGTCCGCGAGCGGAGCCACGGTGACGGTGGGTGCCGGATCGTCGTTGCGTACGGTCACCCCGCCCCGGTAGGAGCCGACGACCGCCTCGTGGACGGCCTTGACCAGCACGTCGTACGGCACGTCGGCGCCGTAGCGGGTGTTGCCCCGCACCTCGACCGGCACGTCGATGCCGTGACCGCCGGGGCCCACGGTGACCAGGCGGTCCTTCGCGGTACCGGTCGCCGGGTCGACGACGTACACCCGGACCTGGCCGCTGCCCCGCCCGGACACCCGCACCGGGACGTGGTAGGTGCGCACGCCCGAGTCGCCCTCGTCGACGGTGAGCCGGCCGACGTCGACGCGCGGAACTGCGGCCGCGCGGACCGCCGGGGTGCCCGGCCGCCAGCCCCAGGCGTCCATCAGCCAGGCCCGTCCGGATCCCGAACGCGGCGTCAGGTCGAGGGACGTGACGGACCGCAGGTCGAGGCCGGCCCGGCGGGCGGCGGTGAGCGGCACCCGCAGTTCACGCGCCCAGTAGGAGGCGGTGCGTTCGCTGCCCGGCAGGCCGTCGGCGCGGACCCGGCCCAGCGTGGCCCGCCGGCCACGGCTGTCGGATACGGACACGTCGAGGGCAGTGCCCCGGGAGTTCGGCGGCACGAAGACCCGCAGCGCGAGCGCGTCGGCACCGAAGAGCGAGACCGGCCGCGCCACCCGGACACGGGCCGGGGACCCGGCGGACGTCCAGTGCAGCGCGATCGCGTGCCGGCCCGCCTCCCGTCCCGTCTCCCACTGCGCGAAGTGCGGCGAGACACCCGTGGCGCCCTCGCCCAGGCAGGCCACCGCCGGGTCGGGATCGACCGCCGAACACAGCCGGCCACCGGTCACCGTCACCTTGCCGTCCGGCAGGAACCCGGCACCGCGGTTCGCGCCGACCGCGTGCGCGAGCACCCGCGCCGGGTCCGCCGACGGCGCCCGCCGTCCCGAACCGTCCAGCAGCGGACGGATCTTGTCGTCGCCCGCGACGAACAGCCGGGCCGCCGCCGCGATGTACGTCGAGCCCGCCCGGTGCTGCTGGTCGGCGGTCAGCCGGGTCGCGGCCCGCGGGGAGCAGACCGGGTCCGGGTGGTCCGGGTCGTCGGAGAAGTCGTCCTCCGCGGGGGCCTGCGCCTGTCCAGGCGTCCACTCGGTGTTGAAGAAGTTGTGGTCGGCGCCGGTCACGTACACCGCGCTGTGCAGGGCCTTGCCCGTGCTGACCGCGCGGGTGCCGTCGACGTACACCTCGCCCTGGAGGTCGGAGACGTCCCCGTCGCAGCCGGGCAGGACCGTGAGCGACGGCACGTCCGGCACCGGGTTCTGGCCGAAGACGGTCGGGCCGATCAGGACGGTCCCGCTGACGTGCCAGCGCACTCTGCCGTGGTAGCCGTCCTGGCCGGCCGGCGGCGGGTACAGGCTGTCCAGCGCCGCCCGGTTGACGCCCTCGCCGCCCCGCGAGTGGCCGATCAGCAGCACCCGGGAGAGGTCGGCGCGGGGCGCCTCGCGCACGACCGGGGGTGCGTGGCGCGGGTCGCGCGCCCAGTCGGCCCAGTGCGCGAGGTGCAGCCGGATCAGGGAGGAACGGGCCTGCGCACCGCCGTCCTCGGCCTGCCAGTCCTGGCCGTTGATCCCGTTGGCCGAGATCGACACCGTCACATAGCCCTGGGAGGCCAGCAGTCGCTGGTCACGCAGATAGCCCCGGTGGCTCGGTACCGGGAGCGTCCCGGCCGGGCACGGCCAGGCGCCGGAGGCGTCTTCGGAGCCGCCGTGCGGGGCGTAGCAGGTGGCATGGCGGCCGTGCAGGAACAGGGCGAGCGGGCGGGCCCCGGAGATCCCGGTGGGCGCGACCACCACGGCCTGCATCTCGACCGGGACGGAGAACCCGGGCAGCCGCACCGACGCGAGTCGGTACGAGCCCGTCCTCGTGCGGTACGGGCCGGGCCTGCCCGGGTCCACCGGATTCGCGGGCAGCTGCGCCGGGGGCCGGACCGCCGCCGAGGGCCCGGACACGGCAGCGCCCGGTCGGCTGTCCAGCCGGCGTCCGCCGGACCAGACCTGAAGGTTCTTCAGCGCTCCCGTGCGCGCCCCGTCCAGGCCGAGCCGGAAGGTGTGCCCGTCCCGTTCCGGTTTCGGCACCCCCAACAGCCGCCCGTCCGCACGGAATTCGACCCGCGCGTCCCCCATCGGCACCCGTCTGCCGGACCGCCACACCAACTGGGGCGCCTGCCGTCCCCGGTCGATGTGCCAGCCCGGCGGCAGCTTGCCGTCGGACACGGCTGCGGCCGGGGCCTGTTGAGCGTGCGCCGTGGTACCGGACACTCCTCCCGCGAGCGCGAGCACCGCCGCCGCGGTGACCCATATGCGCCGGGTACGGACCAATGTTCCTCCTCCTCGGAACGCGAGTGCGGGCCGCCCCGGCGGTTCCGGGGAGCCCCTCGCGTCCCGGAGGACGGGGAGCCGAGTCTGTGGGTTGCCTGTGTGGCGGGAGTGGCTGGATCAAGTGCCGGGAAACCGTCACTCGACGCCGGGCGGTACGACCGTGGCGTGGTGGTAGTACATCCGCCAGCCGCTCCGCTCGTCGCGTCGGCGCCACAGTGAGCTGTGCCGGGAACGGCGGTCGCCGAGGCGGGCCTCGAAAGTCACCAGGACCAGCCCGGGAGCGAGGACGACGCCGGTCATGCCGGACGGCTCGTAGCGGGGGCCGGCCGCCGACGCGCCCGCCTTGTCAGGCAGTTCGGCGATCAGCTGCTCGTAGCCGTACCTGCGGCCGGACGCGCCCACCTCCACGAACTCCGGGTCCAGCAGCTCTGCCGCCAGCTCCCGGGAGGCGCGCACCTCGGGATCCATGAGCCGCAGCTCGCCTGCGATCGCGGCCTCGACCTGGGCTGATTCATCGTTCATTGGCACATCCTCGCCCGGCGCCCCGGTCGCCGGGCAACCGCGTTCGCGACCGTCAGCTCCAGGCCCGGTACGGCTCGTCCAGCAGCTGGAAGACCGGCTCGCCCCGCACCGGGTCCTTGGCCGTCGAGAGCCGCACGCGGTCACCGCTGTGGATGCCGATCGGCGGGCCCATGACCCGGCCCCGGACCACGAACCCCTCGGCCATCTCGATCAGGGAGACGTTGCGCGCGGCGGGCGTGTTGCGGTGCACCACCGTCGAGTGGCGGACCGTGCCGGTGCCTTCGCTGCGCTCGGTCCGCAGTTCGCTGCCCTGGCACACGGGACACAGCAGCCGGTGGTACATCGCGGTGCCGCACCAGGTGCAGCGCTGGTAGACGATGGCGTCCTTGGCGCGGTCCGCGGGCGCGGGGTCGAGCACGCCCGTCGCGAATCCGACCGCCGACTGCGCGGCGCTCGTCGAGTGGTGGTACACGCTGGTCAACTCCCTGCGCTCGCCCGGAATCCCACGTGCCCGGACCCGGCCGGGCACGCCTGTGCCCGGTCGGCCGTGCCACCGTGCACGTCGACAGAGTATGGCACTCAGTGCCAACCGTAAAGGCACTGCGTACCCCTAATGTGGCGTACCCCTGCGCCGAGGTCCTCCGGGTCTCAGGCGCGGCCGAACGCGGTCTCGATCTCCTGGACCACCCGCCACAGCGGGGCGTCCCGCCGGGAGACGAGGACGACCACGTCGTCCGGGTGTTCCGCCGGGCCGCCGAACAGCGCGGCCGGCGCCGTGGCCGCCGCGGGACCGGCGGCCGGGGTGCCGAACGCGGCCTGCACGTACCCGAGGGCGTGGCCGACCGTCTCGTCCGCGTCGATCCGGCCGTCCGAACGCAGCCAGGAGCGGAGCGCGTTGTTGTGCGCCGCGACGACGGCCGCCGCCACGACATCCGCCCGCAGCGTTCCGTCGGGGCGGCCGGCGTACCGGCCGCGCAGGTACTCGGCGAGCGCGCGCTCGTAGCGCCACACCACCGACAGCTCGTACGCGCGCAGCCCCGGGACCTGTTTGGTGAGGCGGTAGCGCTGCACCGAGAAGGTCGGGTTCTCCGCGTACATCCGCAGCACCAGCCGCGCCGCGTCGCAGACCCGCCATACCGGCTCGCACTCCGGGTCGCCGGCCGCGAGGAAGGCGGTCATGTCGGCCAGGCATCCCTCGTGGTCGGGGAAGACCACGTCCTCCTTGGAGGGGAAGTAGCGGAAGAAGGACCGGCGCCCGACTCCCGCGAGGGAGACGATGTCGTCCACGGTCGTCTGCTCGTACCCGCGCTCCAGGAAGAGCCGGAAGGCCGCCGCGACCAGGGCGTCCCGCATGGGCGGCTTGGCGGGCGGTGCCACGCTGCTGGAGCTCATGGACGCGAACGTAGCATTCCGCCGACCCGCATGGCACTCAGTGCACCAGGTCAGGGGACTGAGTGCTCCGCCGCCGGACCGAGGCCCGCACGCGAGCCCGGGCTGAACCGGTGGGGCGCTCCTCCCGTATGTGTTCTCGGGGATCGCGGACTCCCCGTGCGCACGGGGAGTGGAAGGAGAGCAGTGTGTCGACACCGCCTGACCCTGAACAGCCGCACCGCGGGCCGGTCCTGGAACCGGTCCGGGTCCTGCGCCCCCGACGGCTCGACACCCTCGCGGAGCTGATGCGGGAGTTCCACGCGGACGCGGAGGCGGCCGAGCGGACGCGGGCGACGAGAGACGCGAGAGACGCGAAGGAAGGAAAGGCGGCGGGGAACGGCGGCCCCGCGGACTTCGAGGCCTTCGAACCGGCAGCCGGTTCCGGCACCGGCGCCGGGTCCTTCGGCTCCGGCACGGAGGACGAGACACAAGAACTGCCGCCCGTCACCGACGGCCCGCGCACCGCGCCAGGCAGCGGCGGATACGGCCACGGCGCCGACCCGTCCCGTGCCTTCGGCTTCGGGCCGGGACTGCGTCGGGCCGCCGTCGTGGTGGCCGTCGGCGCGGCCGCCCTGGTCGGCTTCGGCTGTGCGTTGCTGCTGCCCGGCCGGGAGGGCACAGCCGAGGCCGCGCAGCCGTCCGGGTCGGCCAGCACGGCACCGGTCTCCACCCCGCCGGCGTCGGACACCTCCACCGACCCCGACGGCGCCGGCACCCTCCGCCAGGGCGACACCGGCCCCGGGGTCGTCGAGCTGGAGCAACGCCTGCTGCGCATCCCGGACGTCTACCGCGACGGTTCCACCGGCGGCACCTACGACGCCGCCCTGACCGCCGCCGTGGAGCGGTTCCAGGTCTGGTACGGCATCAGCGGCGACGAACGCGGTGTCTACGGCGACGACACCCGCCGCGCCCTGGAGTCCCGCACCGGCCTCAGCGGTGGCTGACCGCCCGGGGCGGCGGCTGCTCCTCGCCCTCCACCGGCACCCGGATGTCCAGCACGCACACGTCGTCGCGCCGTTCGCCCGTCAGCATCGCGGCGAGGAGGTCGTCCAGGGAGGCGGGTCCGGCGGCGAGCGCGGCCGCCGCCAGACGGTCCAGGCCCGCGTCGATGTCCTCGCCCAGCCGCTCGACCAGCCCGTCGGTGTACAGCAGCAGCCGGTCGCCGGGCTCCAGCTGGAACTCGGCCGACTCGTAGACCGGATTCGCCGACGCACCGAGCAGCATGCCGGCCGGACGGTCGAGGCGGTAGGCCCGGCCCCCGCGCACGAGGAGCGGCGGCGGGTGACCCGCCTGGGCCCAGGCGAGACGCCGCTCGGCGGGGTCGTAGCGGGCCAGGACGAGTGTCGCGGTGGACTGGGCGTCGCGCGAGTGCAGGAGCAGGAAGTTGAGCCGGGCCAGCGCACCGGTCAGCGAGGAGCCGGTACTCACCATGCCCTTGGCGGTGAAGCGCAGCTGGGCCATCGTGGCGACGGCGTCGACACCGTGGCCCGCGACGTCGCCGACCACGAACAGCGCGGCCTCGTCGGGCAGTTCGATGGCGCTGAACCAGTCCCCGCCGACGTGCACCCCCGTCTGTGCGGGCAGGTAGGCGACCTCGACGTGCAGCCCGTGCAGCTGCACCGGGTTGCTGGGCAGCGGCAGCAGCGCGTGCTGGAGCCGGGCGGCGAGCGCACGCTCGGCGTCCAGGACGCCGCGCTGCACGAGGATCGCGCGTTCGCTGTCCACCAGCGCGAGCTCGGCGCTGCGCTGCGCGGTGAGGTCCTGCACGAAGCCGTGCACCTCGACGACCGTCCCGTCCGTGCCGCTCACCGCTTCCGCGACCGCCCTCAGATGCCGTACCGCGTTCCCGGTCCTGATCCGGAACGGCACGTCGAACGACCGGCCGGTACGGGCGAGTTCGGTGACGGCCCGGGCCAGCGCGTGGGCGTCCTCGGGAAGTACCAGGTCCGGCAGCAGGTCCAGCGGCACCGCGCCGCGTCCCGGGTCGCGGCCCAGGATGGTGTACACCTGGGACGACCAGTTGACCTGGCGGGTGACCAGGTTCCAGTTCGCCCAGCCGAGGTTGCCCAGCCGCTGCAGCTCCGCCAGCCGCTGCTCCTGCCGCTCCTCGGTGTCGTGCCGCAGCCAGGTCACCAGCAGCCCGTCGCCGAGCCGCGCCGCGCGCACCGAGTAGGTGGCCGTCACGGTCACCCCCGCGACGATCTCCTCGTAGACGAACGGCTCGCCCTCGTACGGCTCGCCTCCGGCGAGCACCTTCAGGTAGGCCTGCCAGAGCGACTCGCCGGCGACGGAGGGATAGCTCTCCAGGACGTGCGAGCCGATCAGCTCCCGGCCGGTGCGGCCCAGGATGTCGACGGCCCCCGGAGTGGCAGCCTCGATGCGGTAGTCCTCCACCTCCCCGGCGGCGGTGCGCAGCGGGACCAGCAGGACCGTGGCTCCCGGCAGGGCGTCGAGGACCGGCTGCACCGCCGTGGCGAGGTCCGAGGTCACCGGCGCCGCGGGGACGCCGAGGTGGCCGGCGACGAGCCGGGCGACCGACTGCAGCAGCTCACGGTCCGCCTGTCCGAAGGCGGCCTCGGGGCGACGCAGTACCCCGAGGACCGTGTCCGCCGTGACCGGTACCCAGGCCCGGGACCGCCAGTGCCCGGGCGGCTCGTCGATGAGCTGGTACACCTGCCGGTCCTCGGCGAAGTGCTCCAGCCAGAGCGGCTCGCCCGCCGTCAGCACCTCCAGGGGGGCGATACCCCGCAGCGGCGGCACCTTGTGCCACCGGGTGGCGAGCGTGGCGTCGAGGCCCGCGTGCCCGGCGAGTTCGAGCCCGCCGCTGGGCAGCCGCCGGTAGAGCAGCACCGCGTCGGCGTCGATCCGGGGTGCCAGGTGCTCGTGGAGCACCTCGGCCAGTTCCTGCCGGGAGCCGACGTGCAGCAGGGCCCTGCCGAGGCGGCTGAGGACCTCGGCGGTCCCGGTCGGGGCGGGCGCCCCGGGAGACGGGTTGGGGGCGAGCGGTTCGGGGGCGGGGGCCGTGGCGGCGGGCGGGGTGGGCATCAGGGCGCCGAGGGTGAGCCAGCACTCCTCCAGCAGCGTGCGGTTCCCGGCCTCGGCCCGTTGCGCCAGCGCCTCGTGCGCGGCGTCGGGGGAGCAGCCCGCGGTGGCCATCAGAGCACCCTTGGCACGCTCCACCACCGCGGAAGTGGCGGCCGACTCCCGCAGCCGGTCCAGCTCGGCGCGCTGCCTGGACACGATCCTGGCCAGGGCCGCCGGCTCGGCGACGGCACCGGAGTCCACGGCAGGCACGTACTCGCTCGTCACGGATCGAGCATGGCACAGGACGGGGCTCTCGATCACGCCTGTACCCGAGCTGTGCAGGACATGGGCATCCGTGGACGGATGTGGTCAGCGTCCGGTGCTGTGCCCGACGAGCGCCTCGGTGACCACGCGGACGCTGCGGGCGATGTGCTGCAGCTGCATGACCTCCGCCGCGTACAGCTTGATGGTGTGCTCGATGACCGACTCCGGCAGGCCCAGCAGGGGCAGCTCGGCCCGTGCGGTCTGCAGCGCCGTGCGCGCCACCCGGACCTCCTGCTGGACCTGGATCTGCGCGTGCCGGGCGAGCAGCACGGGGTGCCGGATCAGTGCCGGATAGCTGGCGTAGCGGGCCGGGACCAGCTCGCGCAGCCATTTCGCGGCGGAGCGCTCCCAGTCGTAACTGCCCGGTGCCTTCACCTGGCAGGGCCAGTCTGGGCTGATGCGCGCGGTCGTCGTCAGAGTCATGATCATCGCTTCCGGGTGTGCGGCGTCGTGAGGGTGCTCGACGGAGGTCTTGGCGGCTCCGGCCTAGGGGATGGCCGAAGCCGCCGCGGGCGGATCGCGCAGGCGATGCCCGTTCGAACATCCCCGGCGCCGACGCGGGTAGGAGACGGCGGCTGGGGGTGTCCGCGCGAGGCCCCGGACGCCGGCCGCCGGCACTGCGGGTGGTGCTGCGTGCGCATGGGCGGTCCGTCGGCTTTCTCGGGGCGGGTGCGAGCGGTGCGTCCTCGGGTGCGGAACATGCCCGGAGTGGGCCGGGTGGGTGATCCGTGAGCAGTATTTATATATGCCGTCCGGTTTGCAAGACGCATGAAAACATTCATGCGGGAAATGAGGTGAATACTCCCCTTACGAGGTCCCGCGGGGATCGGATCCGGGTCAGTCCTTGAGGAAGAACTGGTGTTCCTCGGCGACCTGCTCGTACTCCTCAAGCCGGGCCTGGGTGCGCTCGGGATCGGCATCGGTCATGGCCTGGAGCAGGGCGGCGGCCATCAGACCGGGCGCCGCGTAGGTGTCGAAGACCAGGCGGGACCCGATGCCGGTGCTGAAGGTGACGTCGGCCTCGTCGGCGAGCGCGCCGAGCGCCAGATCGGTCACCAGCGCCACCCGCAGCCCCGCCGTGCGCGCCACCCGGATCGCGGTCAGCGTCTCCTGCGCGTGCCGCGGCATGCCGAACGCCAGCACCCAGGTGCCGCCCGCCTCGCGGGACTGCAGCAGCGCGTCGTACGCCACGCTGCCGCCCCGGGTCACCAGCCGGACATCGGGGTGGATACGGCGGGCGGCGTAGGCGAAGTACTCAGCCAGCGAGACGGAGATGCGCAGGCCCAGCACGGTCAGCGGCGACGACTGGGACAGCTCGCGGCCGATCCAGATCACCCGGTCCGGGTCGGCGAAGTCCCGGCGCAGGTTCTCCAGGTTCTCGATCTCGGCGTCCACGGCGGCCTGCAGCTCGTTGCTGCGCTGCTCGGTGGCGGCCCCGGTGCCGCCGGCCAGGGTGCGCAGCGCGATCGACTGGAGCCGCTCGCGCAGCGCAGGGTACCCGCTGAAGCCGACCGCGCCCGCGAACCGGGTCACCGACGGCTGGCTGACCCCGACCCGCTCGGCCAGGTCGGTGATCGACAGGAAGGCCGCCTCGGTGATGTGGTCGATCAGGTACTGGGCGATGCGGCGCTGGCCGGGGGAGAGGCGGGGACCGTCGAAGAGTTCGCGGAGCTGGGAGGTGGGCGCGGCCTCCGCCTCCGGCACGGTTTTGCCCGAGGTGATCGCGGATGCCTGTGCACGTGCCTGCTGCGGCGATGGCACCGAAGCGCCTCCTTTGTCTCCCACGAGGACTCAACATAGCTCACGGACCGTGGTGACCAGGGGTTGTGCGGTACGCCGGACCGTCCCGGCGCCGGACGCCCGGGATGCGGAAACAGCACCGGGATTCCGGCGCTCACCGGCGACGGATGCGGTGGGCCTCGTCGGTGGATCGGATGGATCGTACGGTCATCGCCGATAGATGGTGATCGAATGACCGACATCATCGACCGGACGGCTGGTGTCGATCAATTCGGCCAGCCTGCCCCGGGCCTTGGCGGCCGACGAGTCCGAGACGACCAGCAGGCCGTGCACCTGCCCGGGCGGCACCTTGCGGGGGTCGGCGGCATGGATCCCGTAGTACGCCGGGACGCCACTGCCCTTGTAGACCAGCCAGATCCGCTCGCCCGGGTAGCGCTCCGCGAGCCGGTCGGCGAGCCTGCCCAGGTCCTGCCCCCAGTCCACGTTGGAGTCGTGCAGCCACAGATGCGTCTTCGCCGGACCCCCGAACGTTTCGTTGGCGTACGGCAGATAGAACGGGAACGTCCGCAGCGAACTCACGGCGACGAACAGCACCAGCGCCCCGCCCACCGGCCGTGCCCAGCGCCGGCGCACCGTCAGGGCCGCGGCCCCGGCCACCGCGAGGAACATCGGCATGAAGACCGCGTACCGCGTCCCGAAATCCCGCGACCCGGTCATCGCCGAGGCCAGCAGCACGGCCGGCGGCACCAGCACGTAGGGCGCGGCCCGTCGCAGCCGCCGCACCGCCACCAGCGCGACGGCACCCGCCGCCCACAGCGCCAGCATGCCGAGCGGGGTCTTCACGAGCAGGGCGGCCGGCAGGTAGTACCAGCGGGAGCCGGTGTAGAGGTGCCCGAACAGATAGCCCTGCCAGGGGTAGTCCTCCAGCGCGAACTGCATCCGCATGCCGTCCCGGTAGGACGCCGGGAAGGGCAGCAGGCCGGTCAGCAGGCCCCGCAGGCCGTGCACCGCGGGCACCGGCTCGGCGGACAGCGCACGCAGCCGGGGATCGACCGCCAGGTAGGAGAGCCACACGACGACGACCGCCGTCACCGTCACCACGACCGCGGCCGCGACGGCGCGCAGCGCACGGCCCGGGCGCGCCCCCCACACCGAGACCACCGCCAGCGCCACGAGCACCGGAATCGCGGGCAGCGCGCTCATCTTCGTCGCCACCGAGGCCCCCAGCGCGGCCCCCGCCAGGGGCAGGTACAGCCGGGGCCGGCGGCGGGCCCGCCACACCAGCCACGCCGACGTCAGCACGAACCCGGCCGACGGCACGTCCAGGGTGGCCAGCGAGCCGTGCGCGATGACGTCCGGCGAGAAGCAGTACAGGGCGAGCGCCGACAAGCCGGCCGCCGTACCGAGGACCTCGCGGGCGAAGGCGAACGCCACCAGGCCGAACAGCAGCGTCAGCACGATCACCGGCAGCCGCGCCCACAGCATCACCCGCCAGGGGTCGTTGCCGGACGCGTACAGCAGATGCCGGCCCACCTGCCCCTGGTCGCCGCGGTACGACGGGTCGTAGTGCGGGTCGGCGACCGCGATCCCGGCCATGATCACGAGCTTGCCGAGCGGCGGGTGCTCGGTGTTGTAGCGCAGCCGGTGCTCGTGGAGGTAGTCGGTGGCCGTGGCCACGTAGACCGGCTCGTCGACGGTGGGCGTCTGCTGGACCGCGGTGGTCACCATGGCCGCCGCCATCTGGGCCAGCAGCAGCACCGCGAGGACCGGCACCAGCCACCGGCGACGGGTGCGCAGGGCGGCGGTCAGCCGGGCCGCGGGGGCGGGCCGGGGAAGGGGACCGGGGCCGGCGGGGAGGCCGGGGACACCGGGTTCGAGGACCGACTGCTGTTCGCTTGCCATCATCCGCCCCGCGGGGACACCTGGCCCGCGGTGACGGGAGCGATCACGAGCAGTCATGGGCCCTACTGTCGCATCGCTCCCGCCACCGGGCGCGTCACCGCTTCACGAGTCGTACCGACAGACCGTCTGCCGTGTACACGGGTACGGCTCGCAGCGTGGCGGAGTTCAGCTCCACCTTGTCGAACTGGCCGCGCAGCCGCGGCGCGTCGACGACCGGCAGGGTGCTGCCCACGGCCGGCGGGTGTTCGGTGTCGAGGGTGAGGGACAGGGTGGCGCCCTCGCCGAGGACGGCCAGGTGCTTCACCGTCAGCGGCGCCTTGCCCCCCTTGGCCAGGGTGATGGCGAGGGTGCCCGCGTCCTGCGTGTACGTGCCGCGCACGAACAGCTCCGAGACGACCCGCAGGGTGCCCGCCGAGACCCGGACGTCACCGCGGCCCAGTGCCTTCTCGGACGCGGCGACCAGGGTGCCGGCGGCCAGCACGGTGCCGCCCCGGTAGTCGTTGTCGCCGGTCAGGGTCAGCGTGCCGGTGCCGTTCTTGGTCAGACCGCCGTGGCCGTCGATGTCGTTGCGCCAGGTGTCCGCCGCCGCGAAGCCGCCGGCCGCCGCGTCCAGGGCGACCGTGACGTCCGCGTCGAAGGCGCCGTAACCGTCCGCGGCGGCGAACAGGTTGAGGCGGCCCCACTGCTCCGGGCCGTCCAGCAGCACGTACCCGGAGGGCAGGCCGGTCGTGCGCAGTACCTCGCGGCGCTGGTCGGCCGTGAGGTACGGCTGCCGCGTCTCCAGCAGCACCTCCGCGCCCTTGGGCACGTCGAACGGCAGCTCGCGGCCCTCCCGGTCCAGGATGTACGTCAGCCGGGGGATGGTCGCGCGCTCGTTGGCCGCGCGGTCGGCGTACGGGTCGGCCGCGGTGCCGGCCGAGTGGGCGTAGGCGTACAGGGTGTCGGCGGTGGAGCCGGTCTGCGCCGCGAAGTAGGCGAGGGCCTGGGCGCGGGCGGCCGCCTTGAGGTCGGCGTTGGCCGGGTCGGCGAGGGTGGCGGCGGCGAGCGCGGTGGCCATGATGCGGCCGCCGATCACGTCGACCGTGTTGTGCATACCCGCGACGATCCGGGTGTCGCTCAGCTCCAGGGCGCGGGTGACCAGCTCCTGGAAGCGCTCCGGCACGGCGTACGCGTAGGCCAGGCCCGCCAGGTGGAAGGCGTTGGTGTGGCCGGAGGGGAAGCCTCCGTCGTCGGTGGGGGAGGTGCTGCGCTGGCGCAGCAGCTGCGGGGCGACGGCCACCTCGGAGTCGTAGACCGGGAAGCCGTACGCGTCCGTCGTCCCGGTGTCGACGACCTGGCTGTCCTCGTTCATCCGCCACGGACGGGGGTACTGGTAGGCGTACTTGGACGGGTTGCCGGACGCGTAGGTGCCGCGCAGGGTGTCGACCAGGGTGGCCACCTTGCCCAGCGCCGAGTCGTGTGAGCCCGCGCCGAGCGCCGCGCCCGCCGGGGCGCCGGCCGGGACGGCGTCGCTGACCGTGGTGGCGGGCGTGCCGTCGGGGGCGCTGGTGATCGAGGTGACCGCGAGGGCACCGGCCCGGTAGAGGCCGGCGAGCGGGCCGAGGCCGGCGATCATGGCGTAACTCTGGTGCTGGCGGTCGTAGATGAACGCCTTCTTCGCGTCGGCGGCGCTGCGCTTCCGGGTGATCTTCGCGCAGTAGCGCATGTTGTCGCGCAGGATGTCGGCGCGCAGCACGGTGCCGGTGTTCCAGGCGGCACCGGTCTTCCAGACCCGCGCGAAGCCGCCGAGGATGCGGACCACCGCGTTGGTGTCGGCGGTCACGTTGGTGCTGATGTTCGTCTTGTAGTCGTCGACGAACGCCAGGGGCGTGGCGGCCTTGGCGTCGGCGGCCGCGAGCCAGCCGACGAAGGTCGGGGCCGCCAGCACACCGGCCGACGCGCCGAGCGAGGTCTTCAGGAATCCCCGTCGGCCGACGGCGGGTCCACGGGTCGGGGCGGCGGAGTGTTGCCCGGCAGGTGACGGCATGGGTGTGCCTCTCTCGAATGCTGGGGGAGTTCACGCGGACGGCCGGTGCTCCGGGTGCGCGCGAGCGTGTGGGTTCGCGAGGGAAGAGCGTTGAACGAGCGCAGTTCTAGGGCGAGTTCGTGTCCCGGCGGCCATCGCCCGACGGCCGCCGTGTGACCCGGAGTTGAACGGCGGCTCTGTGGTTCGCCGGAAGAACCGCCCCGGACCTGCGTGTTCGCGGCCTCGGACGACCCGTGGTCCGGTGCGGCGGGACCCGACGGGCTGCGGAAGGGTTTCTCACCGGACCGAACGCGCCAGCGCCACCGCTCCCTCGACCGGCGGGCACCGCAACGGCTGCGGTCGCGCGCCGGGTACGGCCTCGGCGAGCGCGGTGGCGAAGGCGTCGTACAGACGCGGCTGGGACAGGATCGTGCCGCCCGCGACCACCACGTCGTCCACCGCGAGACCGCGCGCGGCCAGCCGCGCCACCAGGCCGGCGAGGGCGCGGCCGCCGTCGGCTATCACCGCCGCGGCGAGCCGGGAGCCCGCGTCGGCCGCGGCGAAGAGCACCGGGGCGTGCCGGCCCCACTCGGCGGAGACGTCGGTGGCGCCTTCGAGGGCGGCGCCGAGCGCGGGGACCTCCGGCACCTCGAAGGCGGCGACGAGTCCGGCCGCGAGGGCGTCGGGGGCCTCGCCGCGGTCGTGCGCGGCCCAGACGGCACGGGCGGCGTCCCGGACGAGTCCGGCGGCGCCGCCCTCGTCACCGAGGACCGCACCCCAGCCGCCCACCTGCACGGGGCTGCCGTCGGACTGCCGGCCGACCGCCACCGAGCCGGTACCGGCGACCAGACCGACCCCCTTGTCCAGGCCGGCGGCGGGGACGAGGAGCTCGGCGTCGCCCACCACCCGGACCGGTACGCCGAGGAGGTCCCGCAGGGCGTTGGCGATGCCGGCGCACTGACGGGGGGTCTCACAGGCGTGCCCGCCGACGGCCAGGGCGGCCGGGCGGGTGCCGGAGGGCAGGGCGTCGTGGACCAGCGCGGCCAGCCAGCGGGCCGCGGCGGCCGCGTCGTGCGGCCGCCAGCCGCTGCTGGGACGGACGAGGTCGGCGACCCGGTCCGCGCCGGCGAGGGCGCGGAGCTGGGTCTTGGTGCCGCCCACGTCGATCCCGACCACGAGCGGGGGAGAAGATGTGTCCTGCACGGATCCTCTTTCGTCGGCTGGGCGAAGAGCGCCGAAGAGTCTGGCCCCGAGCCGAAGTCCGCCGCCGTTCGACAGCGCCCCGAAGAGGCGCTCGGGGCACCCCCGGCCGAAGGCCTGGGGGAGGAACGGTGCGAACAGCCACGATGGCGCCGAGGGCGAACGACGGCGCATCGCGGCACTTCCAGCGGAGCGACTGGCTGCGACGGCGGGCGAACCGTGTCTGGCCGGACAGGAGTTGGGCACGTCGGGAAGCCCCGGGACGGGCTTCTTGCGGAGCACGGCAGGCGAGTACCGTGTACTTCGTTAGGAAGTTAACTAACGAAGTACAGTGCGTCAAGAGTTGCCGCGGACTCGATCAACGGGACGCTGTCGAGGCCAGAACCGCGCGGCACAACGGCACCGCATCGCCGCATCTCCCGCCTCCGGGGGAGCGCGGCCCCTGACCCATGGGGGAACTGTGGAACACGTCGTGGCTGAGGGCCCCCGGCTCACCGAGAGCGCCGGCGCGGTCTTCGCCGTACTGACCCAGGCCGGCAGCGCCACCCGGCCGCAGCTCGCGAGCCTCGCGGGCCTGTCCAAACCGACGGTCTCCGCCGCCGTCGCGGAGCTGGAGGGGGCCGGGCTCGCCACCCACGCGGGCACCGCCTCCAGCGGCACCGGCCGCTCCGCCGCCGTCTACGGCCTCGGGCCCGCCGCCGGCTCCGTCCTCGCCGTCGACCTCGGCCCGGCCCGTACCCGGGTCCGCGCCTGCGCCCTGGACGGCACCCTGCTCGCCGAGGCGGACACGCCCCGCACCCGGGCCGCCGACGCCGTCCGCGAGGCGCTGGCCGCGCTGCCGGCGGGCGCCCCGTTGCGGGCCATCGTCGTCGCCGTCGGTGACGTCACCGCCCCCGACCTGGCAGGCACCGGCATGCGCCCGGCGACCGCCAAGGCCGGGCCCGTCTTCGACGCGGTCTCCGTCGCCCTGCCGCCGGGGGTCCCCGTCCACCTGGAGAACAACGTGAACTGCGCGGCCCTCGCCGAGCTCCACGAGGGCGCGGCCCGGGGCCGCCACACCTTCGGCTACCTGCGGATCGGCGTCGGTATCGGTCTGGGTGTCGTCATCGGCGGACACGTGCTGCGCGGCGCCAACGGCGCGGCCGGTGAGCTCGCCCGGCTGCCCTATCCCTGGGACGACGGCCGGGAGCCCCGCCAGGAGGCCCTGGAGGCCTATGTCGGCTCGCAGGCCCTGCTGCGCCGGGCCTGCGAGGCGTGGCCGGAAACCGACGGTCCGTGCCCGCGCACCGCCGAGCGGCTCTTCGCGCTGGCGGCCCAGGGCCGGGAGCCCGCACAGGCCCTGGTCGCCCGGCACGCCACCGACGTGGGCCGGCTGGCCGCCGCGGTGGCCGCCGTACTGGACCCGGGGCTGATCGTGCTGGGCGGCAGCACGGGCGCGGACCCGCAGCTCCTGCCCGGGGTGCGGGCCGAGCTGGGGCGGCTGAGCTGGCCCACCGAGGTGGTCAGCAGCCAGATCGGCGATCTCGGTACCGTGCTCGGGGCCGCCCGGCTCGCCGTCGCCAAGGGAGTCCAAACCGTGACCGAAGGCGCGCGGGTGAAGGATTGACGGCCTCCTGATCGGTCTGCCAATGTCCGGACAAGCGCTTTCTAAGTCGGCCGGGACGCCGGCTTGGGGCGAGCCTCCCAGCCCGTACACGACGTACGGCAACCGCACGAGGGCGTGCCCGTGCGGTGACGGCCAGGACGGCCGGGGACCTCACTCCGCGTGGACGATGCGGCCGGGCGAGGCCGCGACCCGGAAAGCGACTTTTCCTTCAAAATGCACCAGTGCCGCCCCAGTCGGCGCCGTGCTCCGTCCGTTCGACGAAATGGGATCGAAGATGACCACTGTGGGTGTGCGGCGCACCAGCCGACTCGGCCGCGGCGGTATGCGCCGCCTGATTCCCCTCGCTGCCGTGGCCTCGGCAGGAGCTCTGCTGCTCTCCGCCTGCGGGTCGGGCTCCGGCTCGGGCGGGACCTCCAAGTCGCTGACGTTCTGGATCTCCACGGTCCCGGGACAGGACGCGGGCTGGAAGAAGCTGGTGGCGCAGTACAAGAAGGAAGCCGGCGTCGACGTCAAGCTGGTCAACATCCCCTACGACGGCTACCCGACGAAGCTCCACAACGCCGCTCAGGCGAACTCGCTGCCCGACGTCGCGGACGTGCCGGCGCTCGACCCGATCTGGTCGAACAAGCTGATCGACCTCAGCTCCGTCGCCGACAACAAGAGCTACAACATCAACGCCAACTTCCTCGCCAAGGACTCGTCCGGGAAGGTGCTGTCCATCCCCTCGGACGTGACCGCCTCCGGCCTGTTCATCAACAAGACGCTGTTCGAGAAGGCCGGCGTCTCCGTCCCGGCCTCGCCCTCGGACACCTGGACCTGGACCGAGTTCGTCGCGGCGGCCGACAAGGTCCGGCAGAAGACCGGCGCCAAGTACTCGCTCACCTTCGACCAGTCGCCGTCCCGGCTGCGCGCCATGGTGTACGAGATGGGCGGCAAGTACGTCCACGCCGACTCCTCCGGCAAGTTCTCGGTGGACGACGCGACCAAGAAGGCCGTCAAGTACTTCGTCGGGCTCAACGACGACAAGACCATGCCGAAGTCGGTGTGGACCAGCGGCGCCGACCCGTCCGCCATGTTCCAGAGCGGTGACGTGGTCGCCTACTGGTCCGGCGTGTGGCAGGTCGCCTCCTTCGCGGACAGCATCAAGAAGTTCCAGTGGGCGAGCGTCCCGACCCCCGCCCAGCCGGTACAGGCCAGTGACGTCAACAGCGGCGGCATGATGGTGGGCTTCAACAACAACGGCGCCGCGGCCACCGCCGCGAAGAAGTTCATGTCCTGGGTGTACGACCCGAAGCAGTACACCGAGCTGGTCGAGACCTCCGGGTTCCTCCCCGTCGAGAGCGGCCTGAGCCCGAAGTACCCCTTCACCTCCGACGCGGCGCAGGCGGCGTTCAAGCTGTACAACGAGGAGATCCCGCTCTACGACCCGATCTCGGGCTACTTCAACAACGCGCAGACCGAGTGGGCGCTGAAGGGCAAGAGCCTCACCACCGACCCGACCAAGACGGAGCTCGGCAAGGCGGTCAACGGCCAGCAGTCGGCCGACAAGGCCCTGCAGAACATCGTGGACGGCTACAACCAGCAGGTCGGCGGCTGATCACAGGCCGGCGGGCCGGGCGGCGGGATCGAGACTCCGCCGCCCGCCCCGGGCGCCCACACGATCACGGGTTCAGGGCCTGAGCCCACGGCATCCATCCCCACAGCACGGAGTCAGGAAGATGACAAAACGCGCCTCGGACGTGTCCGGGAGCCCGCCCAGGCGACGCAGCACCTACACCTTCGCGCCGCTCGTCCTCATCGCGGCCAACGTCGTGCTCTTCGCACTGTTCTTCGTGTGGCCGGCGGTGATCGGGCTCGTCTACTCCTTCACGAACTACACGGGCGTGGGAGCGTTCCAGTTCATCGGACTGGACAACTACACCAACCTGTTCGGCGACTCCACCTTCTACGACGCGCTGACACGGACGCTGCTGTACACCGTGCTGGTCGTGCCGCTGAACTTCGTGCTCTCGCTCCTCATCGCCAACCTGGTGGTGAGCAAGCAGGCCAAGGGCACCTCGATCGCCCGGGTCGTCTTCTTCGTCCCGTGGCTCATCTCGCCCATCGTCGTCGGTGTCCTGTGGCGGTGGCTGTTCGGTGAGAACTTCGGACTGATCAACTACGTCATCGAGAAGCTCGGCGGGCACGCGATCGCCTGGCAGTCGAACGCCGACCTGTCGCTGGGCGTGGTCGTGATGGCCGGCGCCTGGTGGGGAACGGCCTTCTCGATGCTGCTGTTCATCGCGGCGATCAAGAACGTGCCCACCTCCTACTACGAGGCGGCGTCGCTCGACGGCGCCGGCCCCTGGCGCCAGTTCATCAGCATCACACTGCCGAGCATCGCGCCGACGTCCTTCATCGTCATCCTCCTCAACACCATCAACGCGATGAAGGAATACCCGCTGTTCGTCTCCCTCAACAACGGCGGACCGGGCACCTCGAACAACCTGCTTGTCCAGTACATCTACCAGACCGGATTCAACCGGGGCCAGATCGGCTACGCGAGCGCCGCGTCGTTCGTGCTCATGCTCATCCTGATGGCCGTCGCGATCATCCAGCTGATCGCCAACCGGCGGATGGAGAACCGATGACCACCACAGACACGCCGCGTCCGGTCGACGCCGGTTCCGTGAAGGCCCTCTCCAAGAGGCGGCCCCGCGGCGGGCGCGACGGCGGGCTCCGGCGCGCGGTACCCGCGACGACCCTGCTGTGGATCCTGGCGGCTCTCTACGGACTGCCGGTGCTGTGGTTCATCCTCAGCTCCTTCAAGCCGGCCGGAGACCTCTTCTCCCTTCCGCTGACGGTGGTTCCGCACCACCCCACCCTGTCGGGCTACAAGGCCGCGTGGGACAGCGCCAACTTCTCCCAGTACTTCATCAACACGGCCCTCGTGTGCGTGATCACGACGATCCTCACGGTGGGGGTCAGCTGCTGCACCGGGTACGCACTGGCCAAGTACGACAACAGATGGCTCAAGGCGTTCTTCGTCTGCATCCTGGCCACCACGATGCTGCCGTCCGAGGTCATGCTCGCCCCGGAGTTCCTGGTCGTCCGCGACCTCGGCCTCTACAACTCGTTCGGCGGCATCATCCTCCCGGCCGTGCTCACCGCCACCGGATGCTTCATGTTCCGGCAGTTCTTCCTGACGGTCCCCGACGAACTCGTGGAGGCCGCCCGCATCGACGGCGCCCGTGAACTGTCGATCTTCCTGAGGATCATGGTGCCGATCTCCCGGCCCATCATGCTGACCCTCGCCATCCTGTCCTTCCAGTGGCGGTGGAACGACTACATCTGGCCGCTGCTGATGCTCAACGACCCCGACAAGTTCACCGTGCAGATCGGCATCCAGAGTCTCGTCGGGGCGCAGAACATCAACTGGTCGGTGCTGCTGGGCGGATCGGTCATCTCCATGATTCCGCTGATCCTCGTCTTCCTGGTGTTCCAGCGGTACGTCATGAGCGCCGACATCAACGCCGGACTGAAGGACTGACTTGACCGCCCTGCTCGACCACGAGTTCGTCCGCGCGGCGGCGCTCGCCGCCGACAGGCAGGCCGCCCTGCTCGAGGCCGACCCGTCGACGGAGTTCATCGGGCCGCACCGCGCCCTGGCCCGGCGGGTGAAGACCCTGGTCGCGGTGTACCGCTCGCCGGAATCGGCCCTGTACGGCAGCGAGCGGGCGGTCGCCGCCGCGCTGACCCACCTCCGTGCCCTGCGGTCCATGCAGACGGCCTCCGGCCTCTTCGCGGGCGGCGACAACGTGCAGTCGCCGCCGGACTCCGCGTTCACCGTCAACGACGTGTGCGACGCGCACGTCCTCGCCGCGGGCGCGGGGCCGGAACTGGCCGACGTCACGGCGGCGCTCGCCGACATCGCCGGCCCCGCCACCGGCCCCCTCCTGACCGGCGGGGTGCACACCCCGAACCACCGCTGGGAGCTGTCCGCGGCGCTGGCCCGGCTGCACCGCTCGTTCCCGGACGCCCGGCTGCTCGCCCGCGCCGAGGAGTGGCTCGCCGAGGGCGTCGACATCGACGCGGACGGCCTGTACTCGGAACGCAGTGCCGTCTACGCGTCCCTCGTGACCAACCCGTCGCTGCTGCTGCTGGCCGAGGTGCTAGGACGTACCGACCTGCTGGACGCCGTCGAACGCAACCTCGCCACGACCCTGGACCTGATCAGGCCGGACGGCACGGTGGAGACCGTCCACTCGCGCCGCCAGGACCAGAGGCTGTCGTTCGCGCTCTGGCCCTATCTGCCGCACTACCGGCTGCTCGCGATCCGCACCGGCCGGGGCGACTTCGCCCGCGCGGCCCGTCTGGCGGCCGCCGACGGCATCGACGACCCCGACCTGCTCGCCCAGACCCTCCTCACCCCGGATCTGTGCCGCGCCCTGCCGGCCCCGGACACGGAGAAGCTCCCGCGCGACCGGTACCTCCCCACCGCACGCCTCGCCGCACACGTCTCGGCCACCGCGCACACCGTGGTCTACGGCGGCTCCGACGTGCCCGAGCACCGGCGCATCCGCTCGGGCCTCGCCTGCAACCCCACCTTCCTGCGCCTGTTCGCCGGTGCCGCCGTCCTCGACGCGGTCCGCCTCTCGCGGGTGTTCTTCGACCTGGGCCCGTTCCGCGCCACCGACATGGAACAGCTCGCCGACAACCGGTACCGGCTCACCCAAACCCTCACCACCGCCTACTACCAGCCGCTCCCGAAGGACCGGCGGCGCGACGACGGCGCCTACCGTCTGGTGGACGAGGGCCGCTTCTCCGCGGCGATGGCCTTCCCCGACCGCTCTCAGGACGAGGTCTCCCACACGACCCGAGTCGAGGTCGACCTGCGGGAGGACGGGGCCGACCTGCGGATCGACATCAGCGGCCCGTCGGTGCCCTGGGCCCTCGAACTGACCTTCCGGCCGGGCGGCGAGCCGCACGGCGCCGTACCGCTCGGGGACGGACGCTGGTGCCTGACGACCGAGCCGTTGACCTACCGCGTCGGCGACGACGAGATCCGGGTCGAGGCCGCCGTCGAGACGGGCGAACCGCTCGCCGGACCGGACCGGAGCGACGTACTGCGCTACGACCCGGGGCAGGACCACACCGTGGTCGGCGGCACGGACGCGACGACCGGGAACCGCGTCTACCTCGGCGGACACGGACCGCAGACACTGACCCTCGCACTGCGCGCCACATCTCAGGCATGAAGGGCTGATCTCCTTGCACCTCCCACGCCAGCTCGGGCCGCTGCACGACCTGCCGGACACCCCGGAGGCATACGACGCCGTCCTCGCCGACGTCACCGTGCAGGCCCTCGCGCGCCTCACCCCCGAGGGCAACCTCGAGCACCCGGACGCCGACGACGACATCGGCGACACCTCGCTCGGCGTCACCTCCCTGCTGGCCCTCGCCTGGCAGCGCTCCAAGGATCCGCGCCTGCCCGAGGCGGTGCACCGCAGCCTCGCCTTCCATCTGCGGGAGCGGGTCTACCGCGAGGACAACCCCGGCTACCCGAACCTCAGGGTCCGCAACTCCGGTCTGCCGTACGCCCGTTACGTTCTCGAGGCCGGCGCGCACCCCATCGGCGACTGGCCGAGCACCGTGTGGGCGCTGCTGCAGGCGGTCAACCTGCTCGACCTGGCCGAGGGGCTCGTCGACGAGGAGCAGCGGACCGGTCTGCTGGAGGTGGCGCTGGGTTACTGGCGCTGGCTCACCGAGGCGACCTTCTTCAACCCGCAGGAGGCCGGCAACCAGGCCATCGGGTGCGTGGTCGGCGGACTGATGCTCGCCCGCCATCTGCCAAACGCCCCGGCGGACGCGACGCGCCAGCGCGCCCTGCGGCTGTACCACGACGAGATCCGCGCCCACCGGATCCCGGACCGGGGCGCGCTGCTGCCGCCCGAGCACGGCGGCGCCTACGACAACAACTACGGCCCGATCTCACTGTCCTTCCTCGCCCAGGCCCACCGGATCAGCGGCGCCGAGATGTTCGCCGAGGACGGCGACGCGCTCGCCCGCTACATCGACGCCCGCCTGCCGAACGGCGGCTTCGACAACGGCGGCCCCCGCTACAGCGAACAGCACTCCGGCTTCGAATCCGTGCTCGGGCTGCGCTACTTCGGCGCCCGGATCGGCTCCGACCTGGGCCGCTACCGGGGCGACACCAACTGGGGCCGGCACGCGGTCAAGCCGGACGGCGGTGTCGACGGGCACTTCGCCTGGATGCTGGTCTGGCAGATCCAGGACCCCACCCCCTGGCACCGCGAGCCCTCGACGGCCCCCGCCCGCCACCAACTCCGCGCGGGATCGGTCTCGGTGGCCTTCGACCACCGCATGACGCCGTCGCTGATCGAGGCGGGCGGCACCTACCACCTGCCGGCGGCGGTGAACCGGCAGCACGGCTTCGGCCCGGTCCTGGACGGCTTCCTTTACTGCCGGCCGATGGGCGAGGTCCGGGTCCGGGACGTCCATGCCGACGGCCTGACCGCCAAGCTGGTCAGCAAGCCGGTCGTGGGCCGCGACCAGGTCCTGCGCCACGTGCGCTCCCTGTACGTCACGGACGGCACCCGGCTCTGGGTGACGGTGGCCGTGGAACGCCTGGACGGGTCGCCGTACCTGCTGGCCGGGCTGCCCTACGCGGCCGACGACGGCGACCGGGTGCGCCGGGTCGCCGAGGGCGAGGTCGCCGCGGCGGGCGCCCTGCGCCTCACGCATCCCGCCGCGCAGGGCGCGGACCACTTCGACGCGCGCGCCGAACTCACCCAGGAGCAGGCCGCGTTCGCCCTCGCCGCCGACCCGCGCGGGTACGGCAACCCGGATGAGGGGTGGCGGCACCTGGTCGCCTCCACGGCGTACGAGGCCGAACCGGCGCCGGGCGCGCCGGAGAAGCTGCACGTGTTCGCCGTGCGGTACGGGGCCGGTGGCGACTTTGCGCCGTCCTTCGAGGGCGACCTCACCGTGCGCACCGAGGCGTTCACGGCCGCCATCGGGGCCGAGGACGAGCACGGAGTGCCTGAACTCACCGTCATCGCCTGCTGAGCGCCGTGGGTCCTGCGCGACAGTCCGTGTGCCGGCTGCGGCGCCGTCGAGGCCGGTCGCGCAGTTCCTCCCCCAGCCTTCGGCCGGGGGTACCCCCGGCGCCCTTTACGGGGCGCTGCCCAGTGCCGTCTCGGTGATCACCAGGTCTGCCCGGTCCCGGGTGGCGGCCACCAGGTCGGCGTTGAGCTGGTCGGTGCCCTTGACCCAGGCCGCCGCCTGCTCGTGTCCCTTGCCGAACTCCTCGTGCCGGGCGACCAGCCGCCGTACCCGCTCGTCCTCGTCGATCTCGCAGAACCACACCTCGTCCAGGGCCGGCCGCACCCGCGCCCACAAACCGTCCGTCAGCAGCAGGTAGTTGCCCTCCGTCACCACCAGCCGGGCGCTCGGCAGGACGGGGATCGCGCCCGCGATCGGCTGCTCCAGGACCCGCTCGAAGCCCGGCGCGTACACCACGACGTCCCTGTCCTCCCGCAACCGCCGCAGCAGCGCCGCGTACCCGGCCGCGTCGAAGGTCTCGGGCGCCCCCTTGCGGTCCCTGAGCCCGAGCCGGTCCAGCTCGACGTCGGCCAGGTGGAAGCCGTCCATCGGCACGTGCGCGGCCCACGGCGCACCGGTGCCGTTCAGCTCCCGTACCAGGTGCTCGGCCAGGGTGGTCTTGCCCGCGCCGGGGCTGCCCGCGATGCCGAGGACCGCGCGCGGGCCCCGTCCGGCGAGAGATCGGGCGCGGTCGAGAAGGTCGTCGAAAGTCAGCGGCACGCAAAAAGTGTGACACCGGGCCGGGAATGTGGCGGGCGCCACCCTCTCGAAACCGTTCGGTGGGGAAGATGCGGGACATGACTGCACTAGGTCTGCCCGACACCATCCAGGCCTGTCTCTTCGATCTCGACGGGGTCGTCACCAAGACGGCCGTCGTGCACGCCGCGGCGTGGAAGGAGACCTTCGACGCCTTCCTGCGCGGCCACGACGGACAACGGCCCTTCGACGCGGCCGCCGACTACGACGAGTACGTCGACGGACGCCCACGCGCCGACGGGGTACGCGCCTTCCTCGACTCCCGTGGCATCCACCTGCCCGAGGGCACCCCCGACGACCCACCGGACGCCCCGACCGTGCACGGCCTCGGCAACCGCAAGAACGAACTGCTGCTGGAGAAGATCCGCACCCAAGGTGTCGAGGCCTACGACGGCACCCTGCGCTACCTGGAGGCGGTCCGCGCGCACGGGCTGCGCACCGCGATCGTCTCGTCCAGCGCCAACTGCCGTGACGTACTGCGTTCCATCGGCGCCGAGCACTTCTTCGACGTCCGGATCGACGGCGTCGTGGCCGCCGAGCGGCACCTGCCCGGCAAGCCGCACCCGGACACCTTCCTGGCCGCCGCCCACGACCTGGGGGTCGAACCGGCCGCCGCCGCGGTCTTCGAGGACGCCCTCGCCGGGATGGACGCGGGTCGGGCGGGCCGTTTCGGGTACGTCGTCGGCGTGGACCGCGTCGGGCAGACGGACGCCCTGTACGCACACGGCGCGAACACCGTCGTGAAGGACCTCGCCGAGCTGGGAGGCAAGGAGTGATCACCCAACGGGCGTACGCCGTGGAACCCTGGGCGGTCCGCGAGACCGCGCTCAACCTGGACGTGCTCGCACAGAGCGAGTCGGTGTTCGCGCTGTCCAACGGGCACGTCGGCTGGCGCGGCAACCTCGACGAGGGCGAACCGCACGGGCTGCCGGGCAGCTACCTCAACGGCGTGCACGAGGTGCACCCGCTGCCGTACGCGGAGGCCGGCTACGGCTACCCGGAGTCCGGGCAGACCGTCATCAACGTCACCAACGGCAAGATCCTGCGGCTGCTGGTCGACGACGAACCCTTCGACCTGCGCTACGGACGGCTCGTCGCCCACGAGCGGGTCCTCGACCTGCGCCGTGGCGTCCTGGAGCGGACCTGCGAGTGGACCTCACCGGCCGGCTCCACCGTGCGGGTGCGCTCGACCCGGCTGGTGTCGCTGACCCAGCGGGCGATCGCCGCCGTCTCCTACGAGGTGGAGGCCGTCGACCGGCGCTGCCGGATCGTGGTCCAGTCCGAGCTGGTCGCCAACGAGCAACTGCCCGATGCGAACGGCGATCCCCGCGCCGCGCTCGCACTGCAGTCGCCGCTGGAGCAGGAGGACGACTTCGCCTCCGGGCAGCGGCTGCGTCTCGTGCACCGCACCCGGCGCAGCGGCCTGCGGGTCGCGGTCGCCGCCGACCACACCGTCTCCGGCCCCGAGCGGACCACGGTGCGCGCCGAGAGCGGCGTGGACGTGGCCCGGATGACCGTCACCTCCGTCCTGGAGCCCGGGCAGCGGCTGCGGGTGGAGAAGTTGGTCGCGCACGGCTGGTCCGGGGTGCGCTCGCTGCCCGCCATGGCCGACCAGGTGGACGCGGCGCTCGCGGCCGCCGCCCACGAGGGCTGGCAGGGGCTCGCCGACGAGCAGCGCGACTACCTCGACGACTTCTGGTCCCGCGCCGACGTGGAGGTGGACGGCGACGAGGAGATCCAGCAGGCCGTCCGCTTCGCCCTCTTCCACGTCCTGCAGGCGGGAGCCCGCGCCGAACAGCGGGCGATACCCGCCAAGGGCCTCACCGGCTCCGGGTACGACGGGCACGCCTTCTGGGACACCGAGATGTTCGTGCTTCCCGTCCTCACCCACACCGCCCCCGGCGCCGTCGCCGAGGCGCTGCGCTGGCGGCACAACACCCTGCCCGCCGCCCGCGAACGCGCCGCCCAGCTCGGTCTGGAGGGGGCCGCGTTCCCGTGGCGGACCATCGCGGGACCGGAGGGCTCGGCCTACTGGCCGGCCGGCACCGCCGCCTTCCACGTCAACGCCGACGTCGCCGACGCCGTGGTCCGCTACGTCGCCGCCACCGGCGACACCGACTTCGAACGGGACACCGGCGTCGAACTGCTCGTCGAGACCGCCCGCCTGTGGCGCTCGCTCGGCCACCACGACAGCCGCGGCGCCTTCCACATCGACGGCGTCACCGGCCCCGACGAGTACAGCGCGGTCGCCGACGACAACACGTACACCAACCTCATGGCCCGGGCGAACCTGCTGGCCGCGGCCGACGCCGTCGAACGCCATCCGCGGCAGGCGGCGGAGCTCGGCGTCGACGCGGAGGAGAGCGCCGCCTGGCGGGACGCGGCCGAGGCCATGCACATCGCGTACAACCACGAGCTCGGCGTCCACGAACAGAGCGCCGGGTTCACCCGCTACCAGCGCTGGGACTTCGAGAACACCCGCCCCGACCAGTACCCGCTGCTCCTGAACTTCCCGTACTTCGACCTGTACCGCAAACAGGTCGTCAAACAGGCCGACCTGGTCCTCGCGATGTACACCTGCGAGTCGTACTTCGACGAGGAGCACATCGCCCGCAACTTCGCCTACTACGAGCCGCTGACGGTCCGCGACTCCTCGCTGTCCGCCTGCTGCCAGGCCGTCGTCGCCGCCCAGGCCGGGCACCTGACGCTCGCCCACGCCTACACCGCCGAGGCCGCGCTGATGGACCTCGACGACCTGGAGCACAACACCCGCGACGGACTGCACATCGCCTCCCTCGCCGGTACCTGGATGGCCCTGGTCGCCGGCTTCGGCGGGCTGCGCCACTACGACGACGGCGCCCGCTTCGCCCCCCGGCTGCCCGAACGGCTGCGCCGTCTCGCCTTCAGCCTGCAGCTGCGCGACAGCAGGCTGCGTGTGGAGATCGGCGCCGACAAGGCGACGTACACCCTGCTGGACGGACCGCCGCTGACGGTGTACCACCACGGCGAGCCGGTGACGGTCGGCACGGAGAGCCCGACGGTACGGGCGGTGCCGCCCACCCGGCCGGGGCCGGCACCGGCCCAGCCGCCGCACAGGGCACCGGCTCGGCCGGCGTGAGCGACGGCGCCCCGTCTTCCAAGGGCGCGGGGAACTGCGCGAGCGGCCCTACACGACCGGCACCCGGCGACGCGTCGGTACCCCTACGGCGTGATCGGTCGTCCGTGCCGCCGTCGTGGCTGGTCGCGCAGTTCCCCGCGCCCCCGGGAAGAAGGGGCGCTCACGTGAGGGCCTGGTACAGGAGCCGTACCAGATCGCCCGTCGCGTCCGCCGCGAACAGTGCGGCGAGTGCGCCCAGGGCGAGCACCGCCGCCGCGGCCGACCAGAGATAGGGCGGCGGGGTCGTCTGCAGGGCCGCGATGCGGCGCGTCACCGCGCGGTCGGTGAAGTTCAGGCCGCAGGCCGGCCGGGTGGCACGCCCCGCGCTGAGGGCCGCCCGGGCCAGTGCCCGGGCGGTGGTGTCGCGGTCCCCGACCTCGGTCGCCGCCTGCTCGTCCGCCCACCGCTCCGCCAGGAAGGCCACCGCGGAACGGACCGGTCCGAGCAGCGGATTGGCGGCCGCCGCGAGCGACACCGCCGTCACCAGGCGGCCGTGCCGGTGGCGCAGGTGGGCGCGCTCGTGCGCGAGCAGCACCCGCCGCTCCGCCGGTGCCAGCGCGCCCAGCATCGCCGAGGTGACCAGGATGCGGCCGGGCCGGCCCGGGATCGCGAACGCCTGCGGCACCTCGCAGGCCGCCACCACCAGTTCGGTGTCCCGCGGATGCCCCTCGCACAGCCGCCGCAGCGCCCGCCGGGTGCACCGCTCGGCCCGCAGCGCCCGCTGCACCCGCCAGACCACCACGACCAGCGCCAGGCAGGCGGCGACGCCGATCACCTCGGGCACCGGGTCGGCCAGCGGACGACCGTCCTCGTGCGCCTCCCGGACCACCGGCGGGGCGTCGCCCAGCAGAGCCGTCGCCAGGAGGATCAGCGACCAGGTGACCGCGGTGGCGGTCAGCACCGCGGCGGACGCGAGGACGCGCGCCGCCAGTGCCGGCGCGACCCGGCGGGCTGTCACCGGGCTGACCAGGGACAGCAGCAGGGAGACCAGCAGCGGGGTGTAGACGTCGAACCTCATGCGCCGCCTCCGGCGAACAGGTTCCGCAGCGCCCGCTCCTCCTCCGGGCTCAGCCCGGACACGAACTGCTGGAGCGCCGCGATCGGGTCCGGTCCCCGGTCCAGGGCCTCGTGCATGGCCTCGGCGGTCAGCTCGGCCGCGTTCTTCGCCGGCCGGTACGCACCGCGCCGCCCGTCCGCGTCGCGCAGGACGAGTCCCTTGTCGTACAGCCGCTTCAGGATGGTGTGAACCGTGTTGTAGGCGAGTCCGCCGCCGATCTCGGTCTGGATCTCGACCGGGGTCAGCGGGTGGTCGGTCGCCCACAGGGCCGCCAGGACCTCGCTCTCCAGCGCTCCGGCGCTGCGCCGCTCCGTCCTGCCGCGGGACCCTGTGCCAGCCATGCCACAACCTTACAGCGCGTAGTGCCGCCGTTCGTATGGACGTACCCGCGCTGCCTCCGTCGGTAAGTCCGGTTAATTTGTCAGTGTTTGTCCCTTAGGCCCGTGGAGGGTCCTGCGTGCCGCAGGGGAACAGGGGTGGGTGCCTCGATGGTCTCGAACGTGAACACCACGCCCGTCATGGGCCGCCGGGGGCTCTACTGGCAGAGCGGTGTCTGCCTGGTGCTGCTGCTCGGCGCGGGCTGGCTGGTCCGGCGGCACTGGCCGGTCGTGGCGCACGGGGCGGCGCGGCTCGCCGACGCCGACCAGAGGTGGCTGCTGGTGGCGGCCGTGGCGGCGGCCGGGACCTGGGCGTCCTCCGCCCTCGCCCAGCAGGGCGCGGTCACCCGCCGGCTGCCCGGTGGCCGGCTGGTCGCCGCCCAGTTCGCCGCGTCGGCCGCCAACCACGTGCTGCCCGCCGGGCTCGGCGCGGGCGCGGTGAACCTGCGGTTCCTCATGCGCTGCGGCTTGACGGCCGGCCGCGGTGCGTCGGCCCTCGCGGTCAAGGCGGCCTCCGGGGCCGTGGTCCGGCTGGCGCTGATCGCCGTGCTCGCTCCCGCGTGCCCGGGGCTGCTGCGGATCCCGCACGTGTCCGGGGCCGCCCTCCTCGCGGTGGCCGCCGCGGCCACCCTGGCCCTGCTGCTGCTCCGGGCCCGGGTGTGGCCGCGCTGCCGGGGTGCGGTGGCCGCGGTGACCGCCGACATCCGGGCCCTGCACGCCCGTCCGGTCCGCGCGGCCGCGCTGTGGGGCGGTTCTTTGGCCTTCGCCGGGCTGCACGCGCTGGTGCTCTTCGCCGTCACCCGGGCGGTCGGACTGCCGCTGCCCCCGGCCCGGGTGGCGCTCCTCTACCTCGCCGCCAGCGGCGCCGCCGCGCTGCTGCCCACCCCTGGCGGCCTCGGCTCCCTCGACGCGGCTCTCGCGTTCGCCCTCACCGCCTCCGGGACCCCGGCCGCCGCGGCCGCCTCCGCCGTACTCGGCTACCGGCTGCTGACCATGTGGCTGCCGCTGCTGCCGGGCCTCCTGGTGCTCGGCCTGCTGGTCCGGCGCCGGGCACTGTGACGACGACTCGGCGACCGGCGGCCCCGGCCCCGACCGGGGACCTGACCCGCGAGCCGGCCGGCCGGCGCGGCGCTCCGCCCGGACGGGCCCGGCGCCGCGCCCCGACTCAGGGCGCGGCCACCGGTCTCTCTTGACTGCCGTCCCGCGCCCACGCGTCCGGAACCCACCGGGCCGCCAGGCACGCGCAGACCCCGAGCCACCCGGCCGCGAACAGCCAGCCGCCGAGCACGTCGGTGCACCAGTGCACGCCGAGGAACACCCGGGTGGCCCCCACGGTCAGTCCCCAGCAGGCGACGGCGGCGCACCACGGGCCGCGGCCGCGCGGAGCCCTCGTCCAGATCGCGAGGACGACCAGGCCGGCGGCGAGCGCGGCGGTGGTGGTGTGGCCGGACGGGAAGGACCAGCCGGAGGCCGACGTCTGCCAGTCGGCCCGCGGCGGCCGGGGCCGGGCGACCAGCTCCATCACGCCCCACCGGAGCGCCTGGCCCAGGGTGAGGCAGCCGGCGCCGAGCAGCGCGGCGACCAGCCGCTGCCGCCGGGTGCGGCCCACGACCAGCCCCGCCGCCACGACCAGGGCGTACGGCACGGCCCCGGTGCCGGTCGCGGTGATTCCCCGGGCCACGGCCACCGCCACGTCGGTCCGGTGACCGAGGGCCCAGGTCAGCAGGGCGTGGTCCGGCGCGAGCGGGGTGCCGTGCCGGCCCGCCACCACCAGGGCCAGCACGGCGAACGCCGCCCAGGCTCCGAGCGCGACACTCCCGGCGAACTCCGCGGTCCTCTTGCGGTCCATGACTGTGACGACGGCCCCCTCGGTGTGACGCGGTGCGACGCAAGTGATGACTACGAACCTGTAGACGGTCTACTCGAATGTAGACGATTGCCGTCCCGGCGGTGCTCCCGGGTGCGCGCGTCGGCGGCCGGCCGTGGCTTTTGCCGCACCATTACCCGTTCATGACCGGCTGACTGCATGGGTGTAGTCATCATGGTCGGCGGAGTAAGGCATGCCTTCACTAAGTTCGAGCCAAGGGGCGGGGACGGGCCTGCCGGGGAGGGCTGCGGCCGATGTGGGACGACGCGTTTCCGAGTTTCCTGATCGGACTGAGGGAAGGTCTTGAGGCCGGGCTGATCGTCTCGATCCTCGTCGCCACGCTGGTGCGGGCCGGGGCCAGGAACCGGCTGCCGCAGGTGTGGACGGGTGTCCTGGCCGCGATCGCGCTGGCGATGAGCTTCGGCGCGGTCCTCACCTTCACCGCCGCCTCCCTCTCCGCGACCGCCCAGGAGGCCTTCGGCGGCACCCTCAGCGTGATCGCGGTCGCCTTCGTCACCGCGATGGTCTTCTGGATGCGCCGCTCGGCCCGCAGCCTCTCCGGCGAGATCAAGGAGAAGGTCACCGGTGCCCTGGCCATGGGCTCGGGCGTGCTGATCCTGACCTCGTTCCTCGCGGTGGGCCGCGAGGGCCTGGAGACCGCGCTGTTCCTGTGGACCACCGCCCGGGCGGCCGGCGAGTCCGCGGGGCCCCTGACCGGCGCCGGGATCGGCCTGGTCCTGGCGGCCGGCCTCTGCTGGGGCCTGTACCGCCGGGTCCTGAAGATCAACCTCACGAAGTTCTTCACCTACACCGGCGCCGTCCTGATCGTGATCGCGGCCGGCGTCCTCGGCTACGGGCTCCGCGACCTCCAGGAGGGCGGCGTCCTCCCGGGCAGCACCGCCTACGCCTTCGACCTCGGCAGCCACATCGACGCGGGCTCCTGGTACAGCACCCTCCTCCAGGGCGTCCTCAACATCACCCCGGCGATGACCTGGCTCCAGGTGGCCGGCTACGCCGGCTACCTCGCCGTGGTGATGACCCTGTTCGTGCGGGGAGTGCGCGCGGTGCCCGCAGCGCGTGCCGCCGCGCCGAAGCCGGCCGCCGGGAAGCCCGGGACGCCGGCGCGGCCGGGTCCTGTGGCCGGCCTGCCGGGGCCCGGCCCCAAGCCCGTCGGGGCTGGTGGCCGCCGGCCTGCCTGGGTGGTGCCCGTGGCCGTGGTCGCCGTCCCCGTCGTGGTCGCCGGGCTCGTCGTCGCCCTGGCCCGGCCCAAGCCGAGCGGCGGGCAGACCGTCGCCGTCTCCGAGACCGACTGCGGCAAGGGGTTCACCGCGCCCAAGGCGGGCCGCCAGACCTTCCAGATGCAGAACACCGGGGACAAGACCTCCGAGGTGTACCTGATCGACCCCAGCAGCAACGCGGTCTACGGCGAGGTCGAGGGCCTCGCCCCCGGCACCACCCGGGACCTGGTCGCCACGGTCGCCGGCGGCACCTACGCCTGGCGCTGTGTCCCCTCCACCGGCAGGGCCGTCACCTCCAGGCCGGTCACCGTCGGCGGCGGCACGGGCAGCACCAAGGCGGTCGTACCCGTCTCCGAGAACGACCTCGCGGGGCCGCTGAAGGCGTACAAGGCCTACGTCCAACAGGGTCTGGCCACCCTCGTCGCCCAGACCCGCACGCTCGACGCGGACATCGCGGGCAACCACCTCGCCAAGGCCCGCACCGACTGGCTGGCCGCCCACCTCACCTACTCCTCCCTCGGGGCCGCCTACGGCACCTTCGAGGACTACGAGCAGAAGATCGACGGCCGTGCCGACGGCCTGCCCGGCGGGGTGGCCGACAGGGACTTCGCCGGGTTCCACCGGGTCGAGTACGGTCTGTGGCACGCGCAGACCGCCGGACGGCTGAAGGCCCCGGTCCAGGCGCTCGCCGACGCGGCGGCCGGGCTCCAGAAGGCCTTCCCCACCCAGGACTTCGACCCGGGCGACCTGCCGCTGCGCGCCCACGAGATCCTGGAGAACACCCTTCAGTTCGAGCTGACCGCCGACACCGACGAGGGCAGCGGAACCAACCTCGCCACCGCGAACGCCAACCTCGCCGGTACCCGCGAGCTGCTCACCGTCCTGCGCCCGCTGCTGACCACCCGCGCGCCGAAGCTGCTCCCGGCCGTCGACGCGGACGTCGCCCGTCTCCAGCAGCTCCTGGACGCCGAGCACCGGGACGCGAGCTGGACCCCGGTCGAGCAGCTCGACACCGTCACCCGGCAGCGGATCACCGGCGCCACCGGACAGCTCCTGGAAGACCTCGCCCCGGTGCCGGACCTCCTGGAGATCAGGAAGTCCGCCTGATGAACCCCGCACCGCACCCGCACCCGTACGACGAAGGGAACCCTCCGATGTCCGCTGCCGACACCCCGTCCTGCCCGATGGGCGCGGGCCGCCGCTCCTTCGTGCGGACGGCGCTGGGCGCCGGCGCCGCGGGCGCGGTCCTGGCCGGCGGCGGCTTCGCGCTGAGCCAGGCCGGCGGCACCGCCGAGGCCCAGGCCGCCGACGTGTCCGGCACGGCCAGGGTCCCCTTCCACGGCACCCACCAGGCCGGCATCCTCACCCCGGCCCCGGCCGCCGCCACCTTCGTCTCCTTCGACATCATCGCCGGCAGTCGCCAGGAGCTCGCCGACCTGCTGAGGACGATCACCGAGCGGGCCCGCTTCCTCACCTCCGGCGGCACCCCCGACGACCTCGGCGTCGGCGCACCGCCCGCCGACAACGGCATCCTCGGCCCCGAGGTCCCCTCCGACGCACTCACGGTCACCGTCGGCGTGGGTGCCTCGCTGTTCGACGACCGGTACGGCCTGGGGAAGGCGAAGCCCGCCCGGCTGACCCCGATGCGGACCTTCCCCAACGACAACCTCAAGCCCGCCGAGTGCCACGGCGACCTCTCCCTCCAGATCTGCGCCAACAGCACCGACACCGTCCTGCACGCCCTGCGGGACATCACCAGGCACACCCGTGGCGCCATGCAGATCAAGTGGCGGATCGACGGGTTCCAGAACGCCCCGCGGCCGACCGGCGCCCAGCGCAACCTGCTCGGCTTCAAGGACGGCATCGCCAACCCGGACGTCACCTCGGCCCGGGAGACCAACCGGCTGATCTGGGTCGGCGCCGGGCAGGGTGAGCCGGCCTGGACGGTGGGCGGCAGCTATCAGGTGGTCCGGATCATCCGGATGCTCGTCGAGTTCTGGGACCGGGTCTCGCTCAGTGAGCAGGAGCTGATGTTCGGCCGCCGCAAGGACACCGGCGCCCCGCTGGACGGCGCCAAGGAGACCGACATCCCCAACTACGCCAAGGACCCGAAGGGCAACGCCATCCCGCTGGACGCCCACATCCGGCTGGCCAACCCGCGCACCGCGAAGACGGACAGTTCCCGTATCCTGCGCCGCGGCTACAACTACGACCGGGGCATCGACGCCGTCGGCAACCTCGACATGGGCCTGGTCTTCTGCTGCTACCAGCAGGACGTCCAGCGCCAGTTCGAGGCCACCCAGACCCGGCTCATCGACGAGCCGCTCGTCGACTACATATCACCGACCGGAGGCGGCTACTTCTTCGCCCTGCCGGGGGTGAGGAACTCCGGCGACTGGCTGGGGAGCGGACTGCTGGCGTCCTGACCACCCGACCGGCCTTTGCCTTCTCATGACGTTCTCTTGGTGAAGGCCTGCCTCGAGCCTTGCTGCGAATGATGTGCAAGTGCGGGACGATGGCACAAGGCTGCCGAGGGCAGCTGCCCCACGCTCGACCGAAGGATGTCACCCCCCGATGACGGCCGCCCCTGGTTCCGCTCCGTCCCTCCCCGCCCAGGCCGAGACCAAGCGCTCGGCCTGGCGCCGTGTCCGCGGCTCCATGACACGGCAGGAGTGGACCAGGGTCGGCGGGATGGCCGGCCTCGTGCTCGCCCTGCACGTCATCGGCTGGGGCACCCTGGTCGGGATCATCGCGCCCCGGCACTTCAGCGTGGGCACCGAGTCCTTCGGCATAGGCATCGGCGTGACCGCGTACACGCTGGGCATGCGGCACGCCTTCGACGCCGACCACATCGCGGCCATCGACAACACCACCCGCAAGCTGATGGGCGAGGGGCAGCGGCCGCTGTCGGTGGGCTTCTGGTTCTCCCTCGGCCACTCCAGCATCGTCTTCGGCCTCTCCCTGCTGCTCTCGCTCGGCATGAAGACCCTCGCCGGACCCGTCCAGAACGACAAATCGAGCCTCCACGACGTCACCGGCCTGATCGGTACGACGGTCTCCGGTACCTTCCTCTACCTCATCGCCGGCATCAACCTCGTCATCCTGGCCGGCATCTGGAAGGTGTTCCGGCAGATGCGCTCCGGCGCCTACGACGAGGCCGCGCTGGAGATCCAGCTGAACAACCGCGGCTTCATGAACCGCTTCCTCGGCCGGGTCACCGGTTCGATCCGCAAGCCCTGGCAGATGTACCCGCTGGGGCTTCTCTTCGGCCTCGGCTTCGACACCGCCACCGAGATCGCGCTCCTCGTCCTCGCCGGCTCCGGCGCCGCCTCCGGCCTGCCCTGGTACGCCATCCTGACCCTGCCGGTGCTCTTCGCGGCCGGCATGTCGCTCCTGGACACCATCGACGGCTCGTTCATGAACTTCGCCTACGAGTGGGCGTTCTCCAAGCCGGTCCGCAAGGTCTACTACAACCTCACCATCACCGGCCTGTCCGTGGCCGTCGCCCTGATCATCGGCACCGTGGAACTCCTCGGCCTGCTCGCCGACAAGATGGACCTGCACGGATTCTTCTGGGACTGGGTCGCCGGGCTGGACCTCAACACCGTCGGCTTCGTCATCGTCGGCCTCTTCTTCGCCACCTGGGCGATCGCGCTGGCGGTCTGGAAGATGGGCCGCATCGAGGAGAAGTGGACCAGCGGCCTCGCCGAGCAAACCGAGAGCTGAGCGGTGCCCCGCAAGGGGCGCCGGGGGTACCCCCGCCGAAGGCTGCGGGAAGAACCGGGCGACCGGTCACGACGGCGCCGCAGCCCGCGGACGGCGTATCAGCCACGCATCTTCAGATCCGCCCGCCACTTGATGATCTGCTTCTCCGCGTCGCCGGTGTACGACCACGGTGTGCGGGTCGCGCGCCGCCCCTGGAGCCGCAGGAGTTCCAGGGCGAGGTCCATGGCGCCCGCCTGGCAGGCCGCGTGCGTCAGGTGGTTGAGGTCGCGCAGCTCGCCCGGGGCGACCGGGCCCTCGGGGCGCTGGGCGATCCAGCGCTCCCAGGTACGGCGAACGTCGCTGACCGCGCCGTCGTGCTTCCAGTGCTGGCTGAGCGCGACCGCGTTCCCCTGCCCCTGCGCCGCGTCCAGGGCGTACCGGAACTCCTCGACGCGGGCGTACTGCACCAGGACGGGCAGCGCGCAGCCCGGCGGGGCGACCCCGGCCGCGTCCCGGGCGAAGTCGTACATCAGGCCGTGCGTGCCGTGCCAGCGCGCGGAGTAGTAGTGGAGCACCTGGAGGTGGCCCTCCACGTTGTAGGGGTCGCGCCGGTGCAGTTCGTCCCACCAGCGGGCGAGTTCCTGCCGGCGTACCCCGGTCGGGTACAGCCGGGCCACCGAGATCAGCGAGACCCAGGGGGTCGGGTCCTGCGGGTACGCGTCGGCGGCGGCCAGGCAGGCCAGCACGGCGGTGTCGATCCTGGCCCGGTCGATCGGGACACCGCGGCCCGCCGAGATGGCCAGGGTGAACGCCCGGGCCGTCTCGGTCGCCGCCCGCAGCATCAGCGCGTCGGCGCCGTGCGGTTCGGTGGCCAGCCAGGACTCGGCCGTCGAGTTGCCCGCGCAGGCCTGCGCCAGCAGCCGGACCCGGTGCCCCCGGGCCAGCCAGTCCGGGCCGGTGGTCCGGAGCAGATCCCGGAGGCCCTGCCAGCGGCCGATGACGATGTCCTGCCGGGCCGAGGTGAGGGATGCGTCCCCGCAGTCCGGGTCGAAGTCGGGGGCGAAACGGTCGCGCGCCATGACTCGTACCTCAGAAGTCGGTGGGGAGGCCTTCGTAAGCCCGGGCGTGCACGGTGGCGGGTTCGTCGGGGACGTAGTCGGCCTCGACCGTGCGGGTGGCGTCCAGCTTGGCGGGGCGGTAGTAGTCGCTGCCCTGCTTCCAGTACCAGAGCATCGGGATCAGCCCGACGGCCAGGCCGCCGATGCCGATCGCGATGGCCGCGGTGCTCAGGTCGCCCAGCGACTCGACGAAGATCCAGAACATGAACACCGCGCCGAGCAGTGGCCACAGCCCGCCGAGCAGGAAGTTGGCCGCCGACCTGAACAGCATCTTGCGGTAGGCCACGACCACCGCGAGGCCCGCGAGGCCGTAGTAGACGGCGATCTGCAGGCCGATCGCCTTGATGGCGTCGTCGAGGATCTCGCCCACCGAGCCCAGTGCGTTGGAGGCGATGAACAGGGTCAGCGCCACCGCGCCGACCACGCCGATCGCCACGTGCGGGGTGTTCCAGGTGCGGTGCACCCGGCCCAGCGCGGTCGGCATCGTCCGGTCGCGGCCCATCGCGAACAGTGAGCGGGTGACCTGGATGAGCGTCGTCTCCAGGGTGGCGATGGTGGACAGCATCACGGCGGCGACGAGCAGCCTGCCGCCCCAGCCCGGCCAGATCTCCTCGCCCAGCACGCCCAGCACGTTGGCCTTGTTCGCCGCGATCTGGCCCGAGGAGAGGATCACGTTCACGGCGACGGTGAACACCTCGAAGAGGACGAAGACGACGCCGACGCCGATCAGGCCCGCGAGGCCGGTGGTGCGGCGGGAGTTGCGGGTCTCCTCGCTGAGGTTGCTGGTGACGTCCCAGCCCCAGTAGTAGAAGGCGGCGACGAGCGCGCCGGCGGCGAAGCCGGAGACGCCGTCGAAGTGGGAGAAGCCGAACCAGGACCAGTCGAAGCTGCGGGCGTTGCCGGTGTGGAAGAGGGCCAGCACCGCGAAGAGCAGCAGGATCGCCAGCTCGATGCCGGACATCAGCAGCTGGGCGCGGACGGTGAGGCGGGCGCCGCCGAGCACCACCGCCAGCATGACCAGGAACCAGGCGGCGCCGACCACCGTGGACAGGGCCACGTTGCCGGCGAGGTCCGCGTCGAACAGGGACAGGGTCATCGACCCGGCCGGCAGGGAGCCGGCCACCATGAAGATGGTCGCGGAGACCACCAGCGCCCAGCCGCTGACGAAGCCGAGGAACGGATGCAGGGTGCGCCCCACCCAGGAGTAGCTCGCGCCCGCGTTGACGTCGATCCGGCCCAGGTAGCTGAAGGCGAGCGCGATGCCCAGCATCGGTATCGCACACCACAACAGGGCGGCCGGACTGGCCGGCCCCACCGCGCCGACCAGCACCGCGGTGGTCGCGGCCAGCGAGTACGCCGGGGCGCTGCCCGCGACGGCCATGACCACGGTGTCGAACGTGCCGAGGGCATTGGCCTGGAGCCCTCTGCCCCTGTTGTTGCTCATGGTTGTGCTGCTTTCCGGTCGTGCAGGGCGCACGGGAGTGCAGACCCGCGGCGGTACGGGTGGGGGGTGCGCGACCCGCCCCGCACCCCGTGAGGGTTGGCCTCGGGCAAGGACCGGTCGGAAGAGAAGGATGGTGGTGAGGGCCGCATGCCCAGAGTCGGCGAACGGTCACACCGCGTGTGTGGGTGTGACTATAGCGGCACGCTTTGACCTTTCAAGCTGACCGATCAGCAATCACATATGCCACTTGGTGCTGACAACTCTCACACCGGAGGCGCCGGTTCCGTCAGCCCCTCAGTCCTCCAGCCGGTCGAGCTGCCGCAGCTTGTTGGTGGCGTCGAGGGCCGCAACCTTGTACGACTCCGCGAGAGTCGGGTAGTTGAACACCGCGTCCACCAGGTAGTCGACCGTGCCACCGCATCCCATGACCGACTGTCCGATATGGATCAGTTCTGTCGCTCCGGTACCGAAGCAGTGCACACCGAGCAGCCGACGGTCCTCGGGAGAGACCAGGAGCTTGAGCATGCCGTGCGAGTCGCCGATGATCTGGCCCCGGGCCAGCTCCCGGTAGCGGGCCACGCCGACTTCGAACGGCACGCTGTCCGCGGTGAGTTGGTCCTCGGTCCGGCCGACGAAGCTGATCTCCGGAATCGTGTAGATGCCGATGGGCTGGAGGTTGTCCATCTGCCCGACCGGTTCCCCGTACGCGTGGTACGCGGCGACCCGGCCCTGTTCCATCGAGGTCGCCGCGAGTGCCGGAAAGCCGATGACGTCGCCCACGGCGTAGATGTGCGGCACCTCGGTGCGGAAGTGCTCGTCCACCTTGATCCGGCCGCGCCGGTCCGCGGACAGGCCCGCCCTGTCGAGGTCGAGTCCGTCGGTCAGGCCCTGCCGGCCCGCCGAGTACATCACCGTGTCCGCCGGTATCTTCTTGCCGCTCTCCAGCACGGTCAGCGTGCGCCGGGCGTGCCGCTCGACGGCGGCGACCGTCTCCCCGAACCGGAAGGTGACGGCCAGGTCCCGCAGGTGGTACTTGAGCGACTCGACGACCTCGACGTCGCACATGTCCAGCATGGCCGCGCGCTTCTCGACCACGGTGACCTTGCTGCCGAGCGCGGCGAACATGCTGGCGTACTCCATGCCGATGACGCCGGCCCCGACGATGACCATGGAGCGCGGCACCCGCTCCAGCGACAGCACGTTGTCCGAGTCCATGATGGTGCGGCCGTCGAACTCGACGCTGTCCGGCCGGGCCGGCCGGGTGCCGGTCGCGATGATGATGTGCTCGGCGGTCAACAGCCGTTCGTTGCCGTTGGGTTCGCGCAGGGCCACGGTGTGCGGATCGACGAACCGGCCGGTGCCGGAGCAGAGGGTGACGTGGTTGCGGGAGAGCTGGTTGCGGATGACGTCCACCTCGCGGCCGACCACGTGCTGGGTGCGCGCGGTCAGGTCGGCGACGGTGATGTCCTCCTTCAGCCGGTAGCTCTGGCCGTACAGGTCGCGCTGGGTCAGGCCGGTCAGGTAGAGGACCGCCTCGCGCAGGGTCTTGGATGGGATGGTCCCGGTGTGGATCGACACCCCGCCGACCATGTCGGGGCTGTCCACGACGGCGACCCGGCGGCCGAGTTTGGCCGCCGCGATGGCTGCCTTCTGGCCGCCGGGTCCGGAACCGATGACGAGCATGTCGAAGTCGGGCACCCTGCGAAGTCTGTCAGCAGCCGCCCCCGCTTCGTAAGGGTGAACGGGCAACCTTCCCGTGAATTCCGGCGGGAGCCAGGCCCGTTGCGCGCCTCACCGGCCCCGCGGGGCCGCCGGTGTCAGGGCAGGAGCCGCTCGACGCAGTTCGGCCCTTCGCGCTCCATCTTCTTCCTGGCCCATTCCAGGGTTTCCGGGGTGACGTCCCGGCCCGACGCCATCACCAGGTCCTCGGGCGCCACCCCGGTGCCGGGGGCGCTGTGCAGCAGGAAGTCCGGGGTGGCGCGGTCGTCGGACGACCGGGACGCTTCGGATTCTGAGGTCGACATGGTCCCTCCTTCGCGGAGCGGGGTGCACACTCTCACGATTGCCCGCCCGGCCGCACCCCGCATCCCGGGAAGGAATTAGCCCGTTTTAGGTTGTAAGGTGACCGTACATCCGTTCCGGGGAGGCCGTCACGATGGCCGAGCAGGCGTTTTACCAGAATGCGCCCGGGAGCCCCCGCTACCTGCCGATCGCCGAGCACGGACTGATCGGCGATCTGCGCAGCGTGGCCCTGGTCGGCAGCAACGGCACGATCGACTGGTACTGCAGCCCGTCCTTCGACGCCCCCAGCGTCTTCGCCGCCGTCCTGGACGCCGAGCGTGGCGGCTTCTTCGCGCTGGCCGCCGCCGTACCGGCCCGGACCAAGCAGTTCTACTTCCCCGACACGAACGTGCTGATCACCCGGTTCTTCACCGACGAGGGGGTCGGCGAGGTCCAGGACTTCATGCCGGTTACGGGGGAGTCGGAGTCCGCGCGGCACCGGCTGATCCGCCGGGTGCTGTGCGTGCGCGGCACCGTGCCCTTCCGGGTCCGGGTGGCCCCCCGCTTCAACTACGGCGCCGACCCGCACACCGTGCGCATACTCGGTGACACCGCGCTGTTCGAGTCCCCGGACAAGTCCCTGCTGCTCACCTCGACGGTGGCCCTGGAGAGCGAGGGGCCGGACGCCTGCGCCGACTTCAAGCTCACCGAGGGCGAGTCCTCGGTCTTCGCCCTCGACCAGGCAGGCGAGGACATCGCGCCGCGCGGCTGCGCCCGGGCCGAGGCAGAACAAGAGTTCGAGGCCACGGTCTGCTACTGGCGGCGCTGGCTCCACCAGTCCCGCTACCGCGGCCGCTGGCGTGAGATGGTGCACCGCTCGGCGCTCACCCTGAAGCTGCTCACCTACGCCCCCACCGGCGCCATCGTCGCCGCCCCCACCACCAGCCTCCCCGAGCAGTTCGGCGGCGAACGCAACTGGGACTACCGCTACGTCTGGATCCGCGACGCCGCCTTCGCCGTCTACGCCCTGCTGCGGCTCGGCTTCAGCAGCGAGGCCGCGGCCTTCATGAAGTTCGTGACCACCTACATCAGCCCCGGCGACGGCTTCGCCTCCGGCCCGCTGCAGATCATGTACGGCATCGACGGCCGCTCCGACCTGCCCGAACGCGAGCTGACCCACCTGGAGGGCCACTGCGGCTCGGCCCCGGTCCGGGTCGGCAACGCCGCCGCCGACCAGCTCCAGCTCGACATCTACGGCGCCCTCATCGACTCGATCTACCTCTACGACAAATGGGCCGAACCCATCTCCAGCGCCCAGTGGGACGACGTCACCCGCCTCGTGGGCTGGGTCTGCGACCACTGGGACCAGCCCGACGAGGGCGTGTGGGAGACCCGCGGCGGCCGCAAGAACTTCCTGTACTCGCGCCTGATGTGCTGGGTCGCCATCGAGCGCGCGATCCGCCTCGCCAACCGGCGCGGCCTCCCCGCCGACCTGCCCCGCTGGCGGCAGTGCCGCGACGCGATCTACCGGCGGATCATGGACCGTGGCTGGTCCGAGCGGCGCGGCGCCTTCGTCCAGTACGAGGGCGGCGACGTCCTCGACGCCTCGCTCCTGATGATGCCCCTGGCCAAGTTCATCGCCCCGACCGACCCCAAGTGGCTGTCCACCCTGGACGCCCTCACCGAGGACCTGGTCTCCGACTCCCTCGTCTACCGCTACGACCCGCAGGCCAGCCCCGACGGCCTCCGCGGCGACGAGGGCACCTTCTCGATCTGCTCCTTCTGGTACGTGGAGGCCCTGGTACGCGCCGGACGCGTCGAGGAGGCCCGGCTCGCCTTCGAGAAGATGCTCACCTACGCCAACCATCTCGGCCTGTACGCCGAGGAAATCGGCCGCACCGGCGAGCAACAGGGCAACTTCCCGCAGGCGTTCACGCACCTCTCCCTCATCAGCGCCGCCTTCAACCTGGACCGCGCGCTGGGCTGAGGATCACGGCAGCGGCTGCTCCGCCCAGATGACCTTCCCCGCGGGCGTGTAGCGGGTGCCCCACCGCTCGGCCATCTGCGCGACCAGGAACAGGCCCCGGCCGCCCTCGTCGGTGCTCGCCGCGTATCGCAGGTGCGGGGAGGTGGTGCTGCCGTCGGAGACCTCGCAGATCAGCGTCCGGTCGCGCAGCAGCCGTACCCCGATGGGCGCCCGGCCGTGCCGGATGGCGTTGGTGACCAGCTCGCTGAGGATCAGCTCCGTCGTGAAGGACAGCTCGTCCAGCTCCCAGTCCGCCAGCTGACGGGTCACCCTGGACCGCACCTCCGAGACGGCCGCCGGATCCGCCGGCACCTGCCACTCGGCGATCCGGTCCGCGCCGAGCGCCCGGGTCCTGGCGACGATCAGCGCCACGTCGTCGCTGGGGCGGGCCGGCAGCCGCTCCAGGACGGCCGCACAGGTCTCGTCCGGGGTGCCGTCGGCCGCCGACTCCAGCGCGCCGGCCAGCAGTTCCAGCCCCTCGTCGATGTCCCGCTGCCGGTCCTCCACCAACCCGTCGGTGTACAGGACCAGGCTGCTGCCCGGCGCCAGTTCCAGCTCGGCCGTCTCGAAGGGCAGCCCGCCCAGGCCGAGCGGAGGGCCGGCCGGCACGTCCGCGAACTCCACTCCGCCGTCCGGCCTGACCAGCGCCGGCGGCGGATGACCGGCACGGGCCACCGTGCAGCGCCGCGACACCGGGTCGTAGATCGCGTACAGGCAGGTCGCGCCGCTGATCGCGGCCGGGGTGTCCGCGTCGTCCTCGGAGGTCTCGTCCTGATCGATACGGCTCACCAACTCGTCCAGCAGGCAGAGCAGCTCGTCCGGCTGCAGGTCCAGCGCCGTGAAGTTGTGCACGGCGGTCCTCAGCCGCCCCATGGTCGCCGCCGCGTGCAACCCGTGCCCCACCACGTCGCCGACCACCAGCGCCACCCGGGCTCCGGACAGCGGCAGCACGTCGAACCAGTCGCCGCCCACGCCCGACTGGGCCGGCAGGTACCGGTAGGCGATGTCCAGGGCGCTCTGCGCCGGCAGACTGCGCGGCAGCAGGCTGCGCTGCAGGGTCACCGCCATGCTGTGCTCGCGCGTGTAGCGGCGCGCATTGTCGATGGAGACGGCGGCGCGGGCCACCAGCTCCTCCGCGAGGGCCAGCTCCTCGGTGTCGAACGGGGCGGGCTTCTCCGAGCGGCAGAAGTTGGCCACCCCCAGCACCATGTTCCCGGCCCGCAGCGGAACCGTGATCAGCGAGTGGATGCCGAACTCCAGGATCTGGCCGGCCAGCTCCACGTCCTGGGCCCGCCAGCCGGGCGCCTCCCGCAGCCGCGGCTCGACGACCGACTCCCCGCTCAGCAGGCTCCGGCCCTGCGGCGAGGACGGCACGAACTGGAACCTCTCGCCGACCGGGTACAGCGGCGCGTCCTTGCGGATGCCGGTGCACGCCACCCGGCGCAGCGCGTCCCCGGGCTTGGGTTCCTCGCCCTTGAGGACCGCCTCGTACAGGTCGACGGCGGCGTAGTCCGCGAACCGCGGCACGGCCAGCTCCGCGAGTTCTTCGGCGGTACGGGTGACGTCCAGACTGGTGCCGATGCCCACCCCGGCCTCGTAGAGCATGTTCAGACGCTCGCGGGCCACCTCGGCGCGGCCGGAGAGTGCCCGCAGCTCGGTGGAGTCGCGCAGCGTGATGACGCTGCCGGGCGGTCCGCCGCGCACCTCGATGGGGCGCTGGTTGACGGCCAGCAGCCGGTCCTTGACCAGGTGCACCTCGTCGGTGGCGACCCGCCCGGAGGCGATCAGCGTCGCCGTCTCCGGGTCCAGGCCGAGGTCCAGCACCCGGCGGTGCTCGGCGTCCTGGGGCAGGTCCAGCAGGCGCTGCGCCTCGTCGTTGGCGAGCATCAGCCGGCCGTCGCCGCCGACGATCAGCACCCCCTCGCGCACCGAGTGCAGCACCGCGTCGTGGTGCTCGTACATCCGGGTCATCTCGTCCGGGCCCAGACCGTGCGTCTGGCGCAGCAACCGCCGGCTGACCAGGGCGGTGCCCGCCGTCGCCAGGGCGAGCGCCGCGGCGGCCGCGGCCAGCAGCAGCGGCAGCTGCTGGTTGGCGATGCCGCCCACGTGCGCGGTGGTGATACCGGCCGACACCAGGCCCACCACCTTGCCGTTCGCGTCCCGGACCGGGACCACCGCCTGCACCAGCTCCCCGATGGTGCCGTGCACCTCCTCGGTGACGGTCCCGCCGGCCAGCGCGGGCCCGATGGTCCCGACGAACTTCTTCCCGATGCGGTCCGGCTTGGGGTGCGTGTACCGGATCCCGTCGGTGTTCATGACGACGATGAAGTCCACGCCCGTGGCCCTGCGGGCCGCCTCCGCCCGTGGCTGGAGCACCGTCGTCGGGTCGGGCAGCCGCAGTGCGGCCGCCGTGCCGGGGGCGTCGGCGAAGGTCTGGGCGACGGCCAGGGACCGGTTGCGGGCCTCCATGCTGCTGTCGTGCTCCACCTGGAGCACCAGCGCCAGCACGGCCGACACGATCAGCAGCAGCACGATCGCGACCTGCAGCACGAAGACCTGCGCGGCCACGCTGCGGCCGCTCAGCGCCGACCACAGCCGTCCGGACCGGATACGCCCCGGCCCGCTCGGCTTCTGCCGGGCGAGCGGCGCGCGCGGAGCCCCGGATCGGGACGGCCGAGTGTCGGACCGGCCGGGCTGACGCACCATGAGCCCATGTCTACACTGCCGGGCCGCCCGAGGCGAGAGCGTCCCCCGAGGTAACCGGGCCCATACCCTTTGTGTCCCGGTCAGCCCCGGTCCGCGGCCCCCGAACGGCGGGTGGCGAGCAGCAGCGCCACGTCGTCGGGGCGGTCGGTGGCGTGCCGGGCCATGGCGGTGAGCCGGTCGGCCACGCCGGTGAGGGTACGGGCGCCACGCCGTCCCGGCGCCGCCCCGGCCTCGGCCAGGGCCGCCCCCAGCGCCGCGATGCCGTCGTCGATGTCGCCTCCCGGCCGCTCCACGAGACCGTCCGTGTACAGGGCGAGGATCGCGTCCGGCACCAGCTCCAGCCCGGTCACCGGATACCGGGCCCGCGGGTCGACGCCCAGCACGACGCCGCCGGGGACCTCCAGGACCCGGGTACGGCCGTCCGGGGCCCGCAGCAGGGGCGGCGGATGACCGGCCCGGGCGATCCGGACGCGCCCGGTGGCGGGGTCGAGGCGCAGGTAGCAGCAGCTTGCGAACTGGCCCGGGTCGAGGTCGATGAGCAGCCGGTTGGTGCCGCTCAGCACCTCGTCGGGCGGCCGGTCGCTGAGCGCGAACGCTCGGACCGCGCTGCGCAGTTGCCCCATAGTGGCGGCCGCCTGCACGCCGTGCCCCTGGACGTCGCCGATGACCAGCGCGAGGCCGTCGCCCGCCCCGACCACGTCGTACCAGTCGCCGCCCACGTCCATGCCCTGGGTGCCCGGCAGATACCGGCCCGCGGTCTCCACCCGCGGGTGCGCCGACAGCCTGCGGGGCAGCAGCGCCTGCTGGAGTCCGCGGGCCAGGGCCGCCTCGCTGTCGTAACGGCGGGCCTTCTCCATCGCGTGCGCGATCAGGCCCGCGAGCGCCATGAGGACGGTCCGCTCCTCGGTGCTGAAGCTCCGCTCGGACTCGAAGCCGAGGATGCAGGTGCCGACCGGGCGCCCCGAGGCGATCAGCGGCAGGAAGGCGCGGGCGCCCACGTCGGCGTCCAGGGCAAGACCCGGGAAGGTGTCCGCCAGCCGCCGCATCGACTCGAAGAACAACGGCCGGCCGGTGGTGAGGGCCTCCACACCGGGGATGCGGGCGTCCAGACCCACGCCGTCGAACGGGGCGAGGAAGCCCGGCGGGAAACCCGTCTCCCAGGCCAGGTAGAGATGCCGGTCCTGGAGCAGGTAGATGGCCAGCCGGCGACCGCCGAACGCGGGCAGCAGCTCCCGCACCACCACCGCGGACACCTGCCGGGCGGTCACGGCGTCGGTCAGCGCGATCGCCAGGGCGATCGGCCGGTACAGCGGGGCCATCGAGGAGCCGCCGGACCGTCCGAGCGCGCCCGGCCCGCCCGCGCGGGTCAGGTGCACGGGCGGGTCGATCCGGCTGGCCGGGACGACCGTGCAGGTGACCAGGTCGGACCCCGGATGCACCGACAGGGCGAGGAAGTCGCCCTCCGCGGCGCCGCCGCGCCGGACCTGGAAGTGCACCGGGCCGCGGGCGAGCAGCGCCCCGCGCCAGTGGTCGTCGTACGACGGCCCGCTCAGCCACGGCATGGCCTCCCACAGGGGCCGGCCGAGCAACTCGGCGCGGGTCCGGCCGGCCAGCCGGACGGCCGCCGGGTTGGCGTAGCGGACGATGCCGGAGCGGTCCAGGCAGAAGACGCCCTCGGGGAGCAGGTCGGCCGCTCCGTCGGCGGCGGCGGACGGGCCCGGGTCGACGACGATCCCGGAGACCAGCGACGGGTCGGCCGCGCCGGGCGGCCACAGCTCCAGCAGCAGCGGGGTGCCGTCCGCGGCCCGCACCCGCAGCGGGGCGTACGGCGGCTTGCCGGCCGCGGACTCCTGCAGCGCGGTCAGCACGTCCTCCGCGTCGGCGGGCGTCACGGCCACAGCCAGCCCGGCGCCGGTAGCGGGGAAGTCCTCCGGCGCCCTGCCGAGCAGGGCGTGCAGCCGGTCGTCGGCGTGCACCGCGGAGGTGACCGGGTCCCAGGTGAAACGGCCCACCCGGGCCGGCCCCGGCCGGGGCGCGGGCGGCCGGACGCACACCGGCTCGCCCTCCCAGGCGGCCGCCGCGTCCCCCTCCTCGGCCGCCAGCTCGCGCAGCCCGGCACCGAGCCGCTGGGCCAGCCCGCACAGCCGGTCCAGGTCCGGCAGCTCGTCCACGGTGTCCTCGGTACCGGAAAGCAGCACGGTGAGCACCCCGAAGGACGGCTCCGCCCCGGGCACGGGCGTGTACACCGAACCGAACTGGAACGGCAGGCCCGCCGCGAACTGCGGATAGCGGCGCACCATCTCGGTCGCGTTGGGCAGGACCACCCGCGTGCCGAGCCGGTAGGCGTCCGCGACCGGGAACGGCCGGTCCACGTGCAGCCGCCACCAGGGTCTGAACAGCCGACCGGGCAGCCCCACCAGCGTGGCCAGCCGGAGCAGACCGGGCGTGCCGGAGCGCAGGTACACCCCGGCGACGTGGGCACCCGCCGCGCCGAGGGCGCCGGTCGAGGCCTCGACCAGCAGCGCGGTCAGCCGCTCACGCGCCCGGCCCACGTGCTCGTCGCTCCCAGGCATGGGGTCCTACCTCGTCCGCGCACCGCCGGGTGGGTGACACAGCAAGAATGCGTCACGACGGCCCGAACACGCACCCCCGGGCCCGGACCGGTGCGGTCCCGGCCGGCTCAGCCGCCGCCCACCGGCCGCAGCACCAGGTGACCGTCCTCCCGGGCGGCCGCCATGGCGAACGGGAAGGCGTCCGGCACCAGGCACATCGGTACGTCCTCGGGGTGCACGCCCTGCCGGCCGAGCCGCAGGCCCTCGGCGAGCCGCGCCGCCGCGCCGGAGTTCCGGGCCCGCTCCACGAACGGGTCCGGGGCGACGGAGCCCTCGCTCACCAGCCCGGCGATGTACTCGGCGCAGGCCAGGTCCTCCGCGGCCCGCCCGCCGTCCCCGGTGACCACGAAGGTGACCGCCGCCGGCCGCTCGCGCCGCAGCACGGCCGCGGTGGCCCCGGCGACCACGAAACTCGCGCACAGCAGCAGCTCGGCCCCGGCGACGGCGAGCGCGCCGGTCGTCCCGGCGGTGGTCTTCTGGACGACCGTACGGCCCGCGACGTCCAGTGAGCTTCCCTGTCAAGTGCGGCGTGTTGAGGTACGGCTGGCAGATCGGCGACGAGGCTGGCTGACGGACCCGGGCCTGCGCTCGGGATCGTTGCTCAGGACTCGTCGGAGAGGAAGTGCCCGGCGAGCGGGGTGCCGGCGAACTTCTTGTGCATCAGACGGGAGAAGAGCAGCAGCGAGTTGCGCGGCCGGTGGAGCACCGCAAGGTCCTGGGCCTGCCCCGCGGCGTTCCGGGTGACCGTGACGACGACCTTCAGGGGCTCGCCCTGGATCGAGGACTCATAGACCTCCAGGAATCCGTTGTCGCCGAAGTCGCCGGCGTAGCTGAAGTCCTGGAACTCGTACAGTTCGCGGGCTTTGACCACGATGGTCCGGACCGTTTCCGCTCCGCGCGCCGTGCCGTTCATCGCGGCGCCCTCCAGTGTGGCGTCGTCGGCCAGGTGGTCCAGCCACCAGGGGTAGTAGCTCAGGCCTTGGCGGTCGGTGTCGCCGTGTTCCGTGTCTGTCATGTCATGTCTCCTTGCTCCGGTAGAGGTGAGCGGGCTTGGGGGTGGTTAACGGGTGATGTGGAAGGTGAGGTGCCGCTCCGTGGTGCCGGCCGGAACGGTGTGGACGTAGCCTTCGGCACCGTTGTAGGTGCCTGATCCGCCGGTGATGGCGACGTCGACGGCCGAGTGGGAGGGCAGGTGGAGCAGAGCCTGTCCGGTGATCTGCCCCTGGGGCAGGGCGAAAGTGCCCAGGCACTGGAGTGTGTCCGGACCGATGTGCACGTAGGTGCACACCACGGCGTGGTCGCCGACCTTCTTTCCGTTCTGGTACAGGTCTTCGGCGACGACCAGCTCATCACCGAGGCTGTGTCCCTTCTCGCCCGTGTCGACGGTGTGGGACTGGGTCTGCTTGGCGACCAACTCGACGATCTCCGCGCGCTGGTGTGCGCTCGTCGCGCTGTCGGTACTGGCTGATGCCACTCCAGTACCGGCGAGGAGCAGGGCGGCCGCGGTGACTGGCAGGAGTCGGCTCAGGAGGATCTTGCGCATGGTGCGCCTCCGTTTCTTAAGGGTGTTGTCGTCGCGTGCGTGCGGGGGCATCGCATCGCTGGGAGGGGTCGCTTTGCCCGCTCAGATGAACAGGACGCTCTCGACGTCGATGGTGACGAGTGCCGAGTCCCGGGACACTGTTCCGTCCTTGCCGAGCCGGAAGACGCGGCGCCTGGTCGGGACCATGATCCCGTCGAACTCCTGGTAGGCGGAGGGGTAGTGGGCGGCGGGGCCCGCGTTGATGACCTCGGGCGTGTAGTCGTGTCTGCGCAGCAGGCCGTCCGGGCCGAAGTAGAACACCTGCTCGCGGCAGTGTGTGGCGATGCGGTCCGGGAAGGTGACCCGCAGGCGTCTCCAGGGCTCCGTCTCCTCAGTGACCGCCGGCAGTTCCACGACCTTGAACCCGTCGGAGGCGAAGGTGAAGGGGGACGTGAGATAGGTCCACATGGCGTAGCCGGCGAAGTAGGCGACGTGCAGGTCGTCCCAGGGAGCGCGCACGTCGCTCGGGAACGAGGCGCGAGGGTGGGAGCGCTCGGCCTTCACCTCGCCCTCGACCGTCTCGACGGCCACCCGCTCGGCGGTGAAGGAGGTTCGCAGCTGGGCGGCGGTGAAGGGGTAGTGGCTGGCGTATTGCCGGTGCAGGTCCAGCCGCACCGCCGCATGGCTCAGAATCCCTTCCCGTCCCTTCAGCCGCCACAGTGAACCCCCGAGGCGGAAGTGCACTGTGGCCGAGCTGTACTGGTTGTAGCGATCCAGGCCGCCGTGCGCCTCGACGGCGGTGCTCAGCAGATCACCCACGGGAGAACTCCTCTCGTATCGTCGTCGGGGTGTCACTGGTCACGCCGTTCCTGCTGTCTTCGTCGACAGCACGAACGGCAGGGGCCGGAGCCCTGGTGCCGCGCTCGTGGATGTGCGGCGTCGGCGTGCGGTCGATGTGGAGGCTGAGCAGTTCAGGACGGCTGTAGTGGCCGCGCGAGTCCATCAGGCGCTTGCGCAGGTCGATGCGGGAGAGGTCCAGGTCAGCGATGACCTCTCCCTCACCCGACGTGAGGGGCTCGCCCATGACGCGGCCTTCGGGGTCGACGATGGCGGTGAAGAAGCCGCCGGAGACAGCGGCGAGGGGTCCACCGGTGTCCGCGACGATCTGCTCCTGCTGAGCGGCGTCGAGCCAGGCGGTGGCGTTGACCACGAAGCAGGCCGACTCCAACGCGTGCTCACGGATGCTCACTTCGATCTGCTCAGCGAACTGCCGGCCGCCGAAGGCACCGGGGTACATCGCGGCGTGGATCTGCTCACCGTCGGCGATCAGGGCGTAGCGCGCCAGGGGCAGGTAGTGCTCCCAGCATGCGAGCTGGCCGATGCGGCCGACGGCACTGTCCACCGCCTGCAGACCCGACCCGTCGCCCTGACCCCACACCATCCGCTCGTGGTAAGTGGGCGTGATCTTGCGGCGACGCTGGATCAACGTGCCGTCCGCGTCGAACAGCAACTGCGTGTTGTAGAGGGTGCCGCCGTCACGCTCGTTGACGCCGACCGAGACGACCATCCGTGCTTCCCGGGCGGCTTCGGCGATCGCGTCGGTCTCGGCGGACGGTACGGTCACCGCCTCTTGCAGCAGGAGCAGGTGCTCCTTGGCCGTCATGTAGGGCGGCTTCATGTAGGAGAAGTAGGGGTAGTACGGGACGACGGTCTCGGGGAAGACCGCGAACTGGACACCCTGCTCGCCCAAGTCGCGGATCTTCTGCACGATCTTGCCCGTGGTGCCGGCGCGGCTGTAGAGCACTGGGCTGATCTGCACCGCGGCGGCTCGTACGACTGTCATGAGCGGTTTCCTTTCGGTTCGTGGGTGAGGCTGTAGTCGCGGTGGGGCGCGTGACGGCGGGCGGGCCACCCGCCGGGACAGCGAGGCTGATTGTGGAAAACCGTCAGTCGCAAGGGCGTTCAGCGGCCGGGGAACCTCTGCGTGATCTCCTGGAGCACCCAGCCGTTGCCGTCCGGGTCGCTGAAAGTGGCGAAGGAGCCGTAGCTGGCACGTCCGGGGTGCGGTCCGGTGATGCGCGCCTGGCCCTGACCGTTGTGGACGACGTCTCCGGCATCGTGACCGTGGAAGAAGATGCCCTTGTCGTCGTGGAACACCTCGCTCACCTCGATTCCGCGGCCGACCAGTTCCGCGCGGGCCTCTTCTATGTCCTCGACGACGAGGTACAGCCCCTGGGCCGACCCGGGCGCGGCCGTGGTGAGGCCCTGTCCGAAGATGATCGATGACTCGGACCCGGGCGGCGTGAGGTGGACCACGCGGTAGTCGTCGGTGACGTCCAGAGCGAGGTCGAGCCGGAATCCGGCCTTCTCGTAGAAGGCCCTGGAACGGTCGACGTCCGAGACCGGCAGGACGAGAAGCTCGAGTTTCATGTTCATGCGTTTGATCACTTTCGTTGTCGGTGTCCCGCACCAGCGCGGGACGCAGGGGGATCCTCGTGGTGCTCGCCACGCCGTGTGCGGCGAGCCCTCGGGAAGGGTCAGGCGAGGTAGAAGTCCTTGCGTGCCGCGACGAAGTCCTCGATCGTCGAGGCGGGAACGCCGGTCAGGCGCTCGACGGCGTCCGACGCCCGGTCGTACCGGTTCTGCTGATGCAGGCGGCACATGGTGACGATGTGCTGCTCGATGTGGGACGGCAGACCGATCGTCGAGAGCACCTCGTTCCGCCACTGCTCCAAGGGGACGTCCACGTACGAGATCGGCCGGCCCAGCACCTTGGAGAAGGCCTCGGCCATCTCGGTCATGTCGACCGTGCGCGGGCCGGTCAGTTCGTAGACGTGACCCGCGTGGGGGGCGGGCTCGTGCAGCACGGTGGCGACCACCCTGGCGACGTCGTCCACGGCGATCGGCGAGGTGCGCCCGGTTCCGAACGGCAGCTCGATCGTGCCCCTCTTGGGGATCGTCTGCGCCGGAAGCGTGGTGAACAGCGGGTTGTCCAGGAACGACGTGGGCCGGATATGGACCATCGGCAGACCTGACCAGTCGAACACCTGCTCCGCAAGCCAGTGCAGCCGCTGCTGGCGGGACTCCGCGGTGCTGGTGGCGGTCATCTGGGACACGGTCATCTGCGACATGTCCACCAGCGCGTCCAACCCGCCGTACTCCCGCGCGACGCTCGCCACTGTGGTTGCCGCGAGCAGGTGGTCCGGCGATACAGGCATGGCGAAGTACATACTTCGAACGCCTTCCAGAGCGACCGCGACGGTCTCGGGTCGCGTGAGGTCACCGAGGACGACCTCAGCTCCGAGTGCCTGCAACTGCGCGGCGCGGTCGTCGTCCCGACGGACCATGACACGCACGGGCACGTCCCGTGCGCGCAGCTTCTCGAGGACGCTACGGCCCACGCCGCCCGCGCCTGTGATGAGGACGGGGTTACTGGCAGCCATGGGTTTGTCTCCCTTTTCCTTGTGACTGGGCGAAGATCGAAATCGCATCCGCGGTTGGTGGGGCGCGGCCGTACCGGCGGCGCTTCCTTGACTGTCGCGGGAGAAGCAGGGAGGGGATTCGAGAGGCTTCCTCCCTGGCGTTAGGAGCATATGCTCCTAATTGGGGAAGTGCAAGAAGTCTTCTTCCCTTCGGGGGCTGCGGCTGCGAACGATGCGGTGAACTGCGCTTCCGGCAGCCGGGCCGCCGCTCCCGAAAGCCACTCCGGCGCCTTTCGAACCTAGTAGGGCTTGGTCAGGTTCGTATTGGGGTGGGTATGTCGTGGTGGCAGGTGGGGCAGGCGCCGGTCCAGAGGGCGAGGAGTGTTTGCAGCTCGCGGACGGTCTGGTAGAGGCTCAGTCCTGCGCCGTGTCTTTTGGGTCTCGTGCCAGCCGTTGGAGTGTGCAGAAGGCGTGGGCGGCGGAGACGAGGGTGACGTGGTGGTGCCAGCCGTTCCAGGTGCGGCCCTCGAAGTGGGCCAGTCCCAGGGCTTGTTTCATCTCGCGGTAGTCGTGCTCGATGCGCCAGCGGAGCTTGGCCAGCCGCACCAGGGTGGCCAAAGGCATGCCGGAGGGCAGGCTGGACAGCCAGAACTGCACCGGTTCGCTCTCGTCGGCTGGCCATTCGGCAAGCAGCCAGCGCTCGGGCAGTTCCGGTTCGTCGGCCGGCTTGCGGATGCCGCGTCCGGCGGGACGGATGCGCAGGGCGACGAACCGCGAGTACATGCGCCTGAAGCCGCTTCGGCTGTTGCCCGGCCGGGATCCCTCTCGCCAGGACACCGGCCGAGCGGCCGTCCGGCCGGCCGCGATGACCAGGTCCTTCACGCTCTGCGGCGGGTCGGGGTACTGCATCTTCGACGGCCGGCCGGTGCCCGCGTAGGCGGGCTGGACGGGCCGGGCATCGGCAGGGTGAGCGGTGTGGCGGCCGGAGATGCCCACCGCATAGGGCAGATTGCGTTCTTCCAGGCCGCTGCGGAAGGCGGCGGCGTCGCCGTATCCGGCGTCCGCGACGACGAGGGGAACGTCGATGCCCCACGACCGTGCTTCGTCGATCATGTCCAGGGCCAGCTGCCACTTCTCCACGTGTCCCGTCTGGGCGGGGATGCCGCAGCGGGTGCGGCGGGCGACCTTGGCCGCATCTGCCTCGGGCGAGGCCGGGTCCCAGCCGGCCGGCATGAACAGCCGCCAGTCGATCGCGGCCGAGGCACGGTCGGTGGCCAGGTGCAGCGACACTCCCACCTGGCAGTTGGTGACCTTGCCCGCGGTTCCGGTGTACTGCCGGGACACGCACGCCGAGGCGTCCCCGTCCTTGAGGAACCCGGTGTCGTCGACGATCAGCGCTTCCGGCCGGATCGCGTCCTGCATCTTCCAGGCCAGGCGGGCCTGCACGTGCGCCGGATTCCACGGGCTGGTCGTCACGAAGTGGGCCAGTGCCTGCCGGTTGCCGTCCTCGCCGAGGCGGGCCGCCATCGGCTCCACCGACTTGCGCCGACCGTTCAGCAACAGTCCCCGCACATAAACCTGTCCCCATCGCCGCTGGTCAGCACGGAAGAAGCCGTCGAACAACTCCGCCGTGAACGCCTCCAGGGCCTCCCGGACCCCGACCATCTCCTCAGGTGTCACACCACCTCAACGACACCCACCGACCAACGGACACGCCATCCACAAATGAACCTGACCAAGCCCTACTAGGCCCCGGCGAAGCGGTCGTAGCGGCCGAACCGGCGAGGCGCCGCCTCTTGCCGCACCGATGGGGTGCGACCGCCTCCTCGTAGTACCTCCAGCGGTTAGGTGCATATACTCGTACTTTGATACCGCATCTGGAGGAAAGCATGGCCGGCACCGAGAGGGACAACAGCAGTTCCTGCAACAACCTGGCTCTACGTAAGGCAGCCCGGTACCTCAGCGCCACCTACGACAAGGCGCTCGCCCCGACGGGCCTGCGCGCCACGCAATTCAACATCCTCCAGAAGCTGAGCACCCGCGAGCAGATCACCATCAGCAGCCTCGCCGAGATGATCGCCATGGACCGCACCACCTTGGCCAGCAATCTCAAACCACTCGCCCGGGAAGGCCTCGTCACCGTCGAACCGTCACCGACAGACCGCCGCGCCCGCATCGTCACCCTCACCCCGGACGGCCTCGCCCGGATGAAGGCCGCACTCCCCTACTGGCGCACCGTGCAGTCCGAGTTCGAGGAGAGCTTCGGCCAGGACAAGGCGGCCCGACTGCGCGCCGCTCTCGAGGACGTCCTCGGCACCGGATTCCACCCCTGGGCTGAGTAGTCGGCGGCCCTCCTGCTGGCGGGCTCCGCCTAGAACAGGTGGAGGAAGCATCCGGTCGCGATCGCTCCGGCGGCCGCGATCGACGTCAACTGGACAAGGATCTTCCGGTACTTCACAAGGACTCCCCTCGGGATTCGTACGGCGCGCGAAGGGCGGCGCAGTACTGCGGAAGATTGAGGATCCCGGCCGGGGGTGACACCGGTTCGCAGTGGCACGGGCGGGCGGAACCCGCCCAGGCCGGCCGGGGCGGCGGCTCACAGGCCGCCCATGCGTATGAGCCACCAGTCCGGGTTGTAGGCGCCGCTCAGGGTGTCGTGCGGCACGGCCGGTCGCTCTTCCACCGTGTCCTCCAGCCGGACCCGCTCGGGCAGCCTGGAGAACCGCAAGCTGCGCTGCCTCTGCGCCGGGTCGGCGGTGGTGCGTTCGTGTTCCATTTCAGCGTCTCCTCTTCGCGGCGCCCTCGCCGCGCTCGATGGCATCCGCTCTGCCCGGGGCAGGGTCGGAAGCGGCCTTCCTGGCGGCGTCGTTCAGCCACCAGGAGCTTCTGCGTGACGATTCCGACCGGTCGTGCCGTTCCCCGCAGTCGGCGGGAGGACCGGTCGTCTGCCGCCGTTCTTGCCGGGAGTCTTGCCCGCCAGGAACGGCAGAGTGCCGGAACGATAGAACGGCAGGAACAGCAGCTGCGGGGTCTGACGCAGCGGTCACGCGACGGCTGCCCGGCGCCGCATCAGGCGGGGGCGCAGGCTCAGCAGGAATCCCGCGGCGATGGCCCACAGAGCCAGGGTGAGGACGGGACCGGCGAGGTGTGAGCCGTTGTCGTAGCTGAGATCGGCGATGCCGCGGACGGCCGCTCCCGGCGGCAGCAGGGCGGAGACCGTACGGGCCCAGGAGGGCAGCAGGTCGGCTCCGACAACCGCACCGCTCGTGGCGTTGCCGACGGTCAGCAGCACCAGCGTGGTGATCGGCAGCCCGATCGGCCCCAGGAGGGCGCCCAGGAGCTTGGTCGTGAACGCCGTCGCGGCCGCGAGCAGGGCCAGAACGAAGACCAGCGGCACCAGCGGGGCCGGAGCGGCGCCCAGGACGGGTCCGACGACGATCGCCCCTACGGTGCCGATGGCGGCGGAGGCTCCGGCGAGCAGGAAGTACCGGTGCCGGAGATGCATGACACCGGCCAGCCCCAGGACGTTGGAGCCCAGAACGAAACCGGCCAGGCTCACGCCGAAGGCCACGTAGAAGCCGGCCAGGCCGCGGGCGTCGTGCTCGACCGGCGGGACCACGTCCGCGGTGGTCATGTGCGCGCCGGCGCCCTGGGCGTAGGCGTCGACGAGCCGGCTCACGGCCGACGTGGTGGACACACCGGCGGCGCCGGCGATCTGCAGGTTCAGATGGCCCGGGGCTGCGGCATCGAGCACCGCCACCACGTCGTACCGCTCCAGCGCGTGACGTGCCGTCGCAGCGTCCGCGGCGGGGTGGACCTCGACGGCGTCACCCAGGGCCCGCTGTATCTCGCCCGGCAGGCTCGGCCCCGTGACGGCGATGGGCACCCGGTGGGGCTGTGGGTCACGCTGGAGACCGACGTAGCACGCGATGAAGGCGGCCACGACGATCAGCGAGATCAGCACCGGCTGGAGCCATGCCTTCACGGGCGGCCGGTGAGCCCCCCGGTTCGGCTCGGGGGCCTGCTCCGCCACTGCGGGACGCTGCCGCTCACGCTCGGTGGCCGTTCCAGTGGAGAGAGCCATAGCACAACCTCTTGACGGGGAATCGCCGGAGAGAGAAGGGGCCTCGGAGAGCCCCCCTTGATAATACGAGCATATGCTCCTATCTTGGGAAGGGCAAGACCGCCCATCCCGCGGACGCCTACAGCGGGGGACGCTGAGAGGCATCGCACACACCGGAAGAGCACTCACCATGCGCATCGCAGTCGCCGGAGCAACCGGGAACATCGGATCCCGCACCGTCGCCGTTCTTGAGCAGGCCGCACACGACGTCGTACGGATCAGCCGCTCGCACGGCATCGACCTGATCAGCGGGGACGGCCTCGACACCGCGCTGATCGGCGTCGACGCCGTCGTGGACGCCACAAGCCACGAGACAGCCGACCGGGACGAGGCGGTGGCCTTCTTCGGCGCCGCCACCTCTAACCTGCTCGCCGCCGAGGAGCGAGCCGGTGTCCGTCACCACGTGCTGCTCTCGATCGTCGGCGTCGACCGGGTGGACGGCAACGCCCACTACGCCGGCAAACGTGAGCAGGAGCGCCTCGTGGCCGAGGGCCCGACACCGTGGACGATCGTTCCCTTCACGCAGTTCCACGACTTCGCCGCAACGGTGACGAGCTGGACCGAACACCACGGCGTCGCCACCATCCCGCCGCTGCTCGTCCAGCCGATCGCCCCCGCGGATGTCGCCGGCATCCTCGCCGAGATCGCCACGGGCGCACCGCAGGGGCGCTACCGCGACGTCGCCGGCCCGGAACCGCAGGACCTGGTCGACATGGCCCGGCGCACCAACGACGCGCGCGGACACGCGGTCAAGCTGGTGCCCACCTGGTCATCGCTGCTCGGTCCGGACATGGCAGGCGACGTCCTCCTGCCCGGCAAGGACGCCCGCATCGCGCCGACCACCTTCGATGACTGGCTCGCAGATCCCCAATAGCGTCCATCCTGCCCAGCCCCCGGGCAGCTCCCCGCTGACCTTGAGCACTCTTCCGTGCCGGTAGCGCTCACGAAGCCGAGTGGTCGGCAGGGCCAACCCACCGGCGATCAATCCGGCCACGACGCTGAAGAATGTCACGGCTCCTCTCCTTCCAACCAGGCGGCGGCTCCGCCTGGGCTCCCGTCCGGCGCAACCGTCTGATCTCTAGGAGTCAGCAGCAGCCCGGACCTTGAGGACCGCAGCCGGGCTCCGCGGTGAAGGGCTCAAAAGGTGCTGCCTGACTGACCTGTCCCGGCGGGTCCCGGCAATGGTGACGACCACCGCAAGGGAAAAGGTCGCTGCGATCGTGGTCGCGCCGCCGGCGTCTGCGCGCACCTGCGGGGCAACGGTGGTCAGGCTGCACGACGCCCCGGGGCCGTCACTGTTCACGATCACTTGATCCGACGACCACAAGGCCGATTGAGGCACGACCTCATCGCCGTGCCGGGGCGGCCGGACCGCATTACGGCCTCAGACTGGCCGGGGCGGTGCGTGGTGACCGTCTCGGACTCCGCTTCGCAGTGCCTGTGGCGGCACCCAGAACACACGCCAACTCACTCTGGCAGCACCCTTCTTGATGAGCTTCAACACGCTCATTCAATAGGGAACCGCGCGCAGCTGGGCGGGTGAGTTGGCCAGGTCGAAGCCCGGCACCACCGGGCCGTCCTGGACGGCCAGCCAGCCGGGGTGACGGGCCTTCAACTCCAGCGCCTCGTCCAGGGTTTCGGCGAACACGATCCGCTCGGCGCCCCGGTGGAACGCCCAGGCCGCAACGGTGAACGCGCGCATCACGTCGACGACCACGGCGACTTCGGGTGTCGAGGACAGACCGGGGAGGCCGGTGAAGGTGGCTCGCATCACCTCATCATGCCCGGCCGGTCAGAGCTCCGTCTCCTCCGCGGCCGGCAGGGCCGCGCGCATCGAGCGCAGGGCCAGCAGCAGGACGCCGATGTCGTCCAGGTAGATCGGGTCGGGCAGCAGGTCGGTGGGGAGCACCAGATACAGGACGGCGCCCCAGAACACCCAGCGCGAGCCGGTCGGCAGCCCGGCCCGGCGCAGGGTGCGCCGGGTGCGGACCAGCCGTACGAGTACGGCGACGGCGCCGGCCAGCAGGGCCGCGGCGACGATCGCGCCGATCACGAGCACGGTCGTGGTGGTGTCCATGGCTGTCCTGTCGTCCGGCCCCGATCCGGCCCGGGGTCTCTCACTGCTCCGTCTTCCCGGTTTCGTCCTCGGGCATGACCGCCGTCCCGGCACCGTCCTTCGGGGCCCGCCGCCCCTTGAAGGCGCGGGTCAACTGCTGGAAGGGGGAGGCGGTCCGGGGTGCCGGTGCGGCCGGGGCGGGGTTGTCGCGGAGGGCGGCGAGCGCCTCGTCGGCCCGCTCGGCGGCCTCCCGGTACAGGTCCCGCGACCTGGTCATGGCCTCCAGCGCCTCGGCGTACTGGGCGACCCGCCTGCGCTCGCGCGCCAGCTCCTCCTCCAGCGTCATCAGGGTCCAGTTGTCCCGCAGATCGGCCAGCGCCTCCTCGGCGCCCAGCGGCGCGGGCTTCGGCAGCGCGGCGAACCGGCGCACGGCGGCGATCAGTTCGGTGGGCTCCGAGCCGTCGAGGAAGACGCTGCGCACCGCGTACTCCTGCGCGTCGTAGCCCGACGGCGCCGGGTCCGGGGGCAGCAGTACGGCGCCGCCGCGCGGGACCTCGACCCCGAGGTCGCGCAGCGCCCAGTTGACGGCGCGGAACTGCTGGGGCGCGGCCCGGTGCTCCACGACGCGGTGCGCGAGGCCGGGCGGCAGCTGCCGGACCAGCGGCAGCCGCCCGAGCGCGTCGGGGGTCATCGCCTCGTGCACCACGAGGTTGACGCACCAGGCGTCCTTCGCCGCGTCCCGCAGCACCCGGCGCATGTCCTTGTCGTCGGCGGGCAGCGGGTTGACCGTGCGGAGCCTGACGCCCGCCACCGTCGGGTGGTAGTCCCAGGCGGCCTCGCCGCCGTCACCGGCCTCGTCGCCGTCGGGCCAGAACATCACCGCCGGGGAGGCCCAGGCCTCGTCCCAGGGCCGGTCGGCCTCGGCGACGAGCTGCCACTCCCGCCCCGCCTGCCGGCCCTGCGGGTCGACCGTGAGGACCAGCCGGGCACGCACCGTCACGGTGCCGTCGTCGACGCGCCAGCGGGCCTCGAAGACACGTCGGGCGGGGTCCTCGGGCACGGGGGGTTCCGCGAGGTCGTCGAGGACGCCGGCCTCCTTGCGGCTGCGCAGGATCCTGCGGATCACCTCCTCGGAGTCCGGACCCGTGTGACGGCCGCGGGCGGCCCAGACGGTCGGCGGAAGGACGGCACGGTCGGTGGCGGAGTTCGACATGGGCCAATCTGCGGGTGGGAGAGGAGTGCGTCCTCCAGTATCGCCGCCCGGGAGCGTGTCTCATAGGGCGGGGGCCGCCCGCGCACGGCGAGTGCGCCCCGCACCCGGGGTGCGAACCGAGTGCGTCGTACGACGCCGGTTCACCCGTGCCGCCGATCCGGCCGGCCTCGGAGAATGGTGCCGGGCACGGGGGCCGCCCGACCATCCGCCAGGGGCGGCCCCCGTGCCCGCCGCCGGGAGGCATGAGACAGAACGACGAGAAGGACGCACGAGAAGGAAGCACGAGAGGGGGCCGACGGCGGTGCGCCGGCCCCCTCTCACAGGTCACGTCCGAGCGCCTCAGGCGCCGCTCTCGCGGAGCATGTCCTCGCGCTCGACCAGCTTGACGCGCTCGCGGCCCTGCGGCTCGCCCAGCGCCTTCTCGGCGGCGTCCAGGCGGTACCAGCCCTCCCAGGTGGTGAAGCGGACGCCACGCTCGGCGAGGAAGGCGTCCACGGCCTCCGGCGCGGGCGCCTCGGGCGTGTGCAGGCGGCCGTTCGCGTGGTCGTCCAGCAGGTTGGACACCGTCTCGTTGGCGTCGCCCTTGGTGTGGCCGATGAGGCCGACCGGGCCGCGCCGGATCCAGCCGGTGACGTACGTCGACCGGAGGTGGCCGCCGCTCTCCTCCATGACCCGGCCGCCCTCGTCGGGGACGGTGCCCGACTCGATGTCCCAGGGCAGTTTGGGCAGCCTGTCGGAGAGGTAGCCGACGGCGCGGTAGACGGCACCGAGGTCCCAGTCCTTGAACTCGCCGGTGCCCTTGACGTTGCCCGTGCCGTCGAGGGCGGTGCGCTCGGTGCGCAGGCCGACGACCTTGCCGTCCTCGCCGAGGATCTCGGCCGGCGACTCGAAGAAGTGCAGGAAGAGCTTGTGCGGGCGGTCGCCGACGTCGCGGATCGCCCAGTTCTCCAGGGTCTTGGCGACCATGTCGGCCTGCTTGTTGCCGCGCCGGGTCTCGATCGAGCCCTCGTCGTAGTCGATGTCCTCGGGATCGACGATGACCTCGATGTTGGGCGAGTGGTCCAGCTCCCGCAGCTCCATCGGGGAGAACTTCGCCTGCGCCGGGCCGCGGCGGCCGAAGACGTGGACCTCGAGGGCCTTGTTGGCCTTCAGGCCGTCGTAGACGTTCGGCGGGATCTCCGTCGGCAGCAGTTCGTCGGCGGTCTTGGCGAGGATGCGGGCCACGTCCAGGGCCACGTTGCCGACGCCGAGGACCGCGACCTTCTCCGCCTCCAGCGGCCAGGTGCGCGGCACGTCCGGGTGGCCGTCGTACCAGGAGACGAAGTCGGCGGCGCCGTAGGAGCCGTCCAGCTCGATGCCGGGTATCCGCAGCTCGCGGTCGGCGGTGGCGCCGGTCGAGAAGATCACCGCGTCGTAGAACGTGCGCAGGTCGTCGAGGCTGATGTCGGCCGGGTAGTCCACGTTGCCGAAGAGCCGGATCTGCGGCTTGTCGAGCACCTGGTGCAGGGCGGTGATGATGCCCTTGATGCGCGGGTGGTCGGGGGCGACGCCGTAGCGGATCAGGCCGAACGGGGCGGGCATCCGCTCGAAGAGGTCGATGGACACGCCGGGCTCGGCGGCCACCCCGGACTTGAGCAGGGCGTCGGCGGCGTAGATCCCGGCGGGGCCGGCTCCGACGATGGCTACCCGCAGGGGGCGCGGCATGATCAGGTTCCCTTCGAGTGAGGACAATCGATCTCGAACGGGAAGCCTAAACTAAGGCAGTCCTAAGTTAGTACGCGGGTCCGCCCTATGACCTCATAAGCCGATCTTATGACATGTACCGGGTCCGGCTTATGGCCTCCGGGGCGGCCCGGTGACCTCCCAGTGCTTGGCGGGCGCACGTCACATGCACCACCCTGTCCTCTGCGGCGCACCGAGGCGCGGTGGCCGGAGGGCGAGGGGTGAGAGCGTGGCAGCACGCGGGGGGACGGCCGTCGCGGTGACCGGCGGCAGCGGATTCGTCGGGAGCCACCTGGTACGGCGGCTGCTGGAGCGCGGGTACCGGGTCAGGGCGACCGTCCGCCGCGCCTCCGACGCGGCGAAGGTACGGCCCCTGTGGGAGCTCCAGGAGGCCTTCCCCGGGCGGCTCACCCTGTTCGAGGCCGACCTGCTGAAGGACGGCTCCTTCGACGAGGCGTTCCGCGGTTGCGCGACCGTCTTCCACGTGGCCTCGCCGTTCCTGATGCCGGAACGGATCAAGGACGGTCAACGGGACGTGGTGGACCCGGCGCTGCTCGGCACCCGCAACGTGCTCGGCGGCGTCGAGCGCACGCCGGAGGTGGAGACGCTGGTGCTCACCTCCACCGTGGGCGCGATCTTCGGCGACTACGCCGACGTCCGCGAGATGGCCGGCGGGGTGCTGACCGAGGAGTACTTCAACACCACCAGCACCGTGGCGAACAACCCCTACCACTACGCCAAGACGGTCGCCGAGCGCGCCGCCCGGGACGCCGGGGCCGCCCAGGACCGCTGGCGCCTGGTCTCGGTCAACCCCGGCCTGATCCTGGGCCCCTCCCTCGCCCCCGCCTCCGAGTCCGGCAGCCTCTTCCTGCTCGACGAGCTGTTCAAGGGCTGCTTCTGCTACGGCGCCCCGGACTTCAGCTTCACCACCGCGGACGTCCGCGACGTGGCCGACGCGCACATCGCGGCCGCGGAGAACCCGGCGGCCAGGGGCCGTTACATCGTGGCCAACGAGACGATGACGTCCTTCCACGAGATGTCCCGGATCATCCGCACCCGCCACCCCTGGGACCCGCGCCTGCCGCGCACCGCGCTCCCGCACGGCCCGGTACGCGTCCTGGGCCCGCTCTTCGGCCTCACCCAGGACTACATACGCAAGCACCTCGGCATCCGCTTCCGCGTCGACAACGGCCGCAGCGTCCGCGATCTGGGCATCGCCTACCGGCCCGTCGAACAGACCCTCCTGGACCACCACGAGAGCTGGCGCACCCGGCGGCGGAGGGTCTGAGCCCCACGGCCGCGGAGGGTCAGGCCGGGCGGATCACCCGGTGGATCGCCGACTCCCCGGCGTTGTAGATCGACTCCTCGCGGATGAGCGCCCCGGGGCTCGGCGCGTGCACCATAGTGCCGCCGCCCGCGTAGATCCCCACGTGGCTGTCGTCGTCGAAGAAGAAGACCAGGTCGCCCGGCTCGACGGCGGCCAGCGTGATCGGGGTGCCGGCCAGCGTCTGCTCCGGCGCGGTACGCGGCAGCGTGACGCCCGCGGCGCGCCAGGCGGCCTGGGTCAGGCTGGAGGCGTCGTACGCCCCCGGCCCGGTCGCGCCCCAGACACACGGCCGGCCGATCTGCTCCCGCGCGAACGCGAGCGCCTTCATCGCCTTGCCCGGCTCGGCGGCTGCGCCCGGCTGGAGGAAGGCGCCGGCGTCGGCGTAGCCGCCGGGCGCCGGCTCGGCGGTGGTGGGCACCGGGGCCGGGACCTGCGGGGGTGCGGTCGGCAGGGGCGTCGTGGGCACCGGGGCGGTGACGACCGGCGCGGGGGCGGCCATGGGCATCGCCATCGCGGGCGCGGCAGCGATCATCGCCTCGGGCGGCGCGGTCATGGCCGTCGGCATCGCGGCGGTCGGCGGTGCCGTCATCGGCGCCGCCATGGTGGCTGCCATGGGTGCGGGCATCGCCGCGGTGGGCGCCGCCATCGCGGTGGGCATGGCCATGCTGGTGTCGTATGCGTAGGCATAGGCGTACGCGCCGTCGGCGGACTGCATGGCCGCCGGATAGGCGCCGGCCACGTCGGCGGCGGGTGCCGCGGCGAAGGGGGCGGCCGTCGGCATGGCGGCCATGGGCGGGGCGGGGACGGCGGGGGCTGCCATGGGGTACCCGCCGGCGCCATAGGCGGTGCCGTATGCGGTGCCGAATGCGGTGTCGGCGGCGACCGGCGCAACGTCGGTGTAGGAGGCGGGCGCGTTCGGCGACATGACCCGGAAACCGCCGACGTCCATCGGGCTGGGGGCCGGGGCAGGAGCGACGGGCGCTGCGGTCGGGAAGGCGCCGCTGTTCGTGGGGTCCGCGGTCGGGAAGGCGCTGGTGCCCGTCATGGGGTCCGCGGTCGGGAAGACGCTGGTGCCCGTCATGGGGTCCGCGGTCGGGAAGACGCTCGTGCTCGCCATGGGATCGGCTGTCGGGAAGACGCCCGGGTCGGCCGGCGTCGGCATCGGGAACGAGCCCGTGGCGCCGGGCGTCATGATCCGGAAGGAGCCGGTGTCCCCCGGGGCCGGAGTCTGGGCGGCGCCCGCGTCCATGGCGGGCGCGCTCTGGTAGGTCCCGCCGACCGAGCCGCCCGGTGTCATGACGCGGAAGCCGCCCGTGTCCGCCGCGGCCCGGGTCGGGGCGCTGTCGGCACCCCCCGGGGTCATGATGCGGAAGGTGCCGGTGTCCGAAGGGGACACGATCGGGATGCCGCCCGTCTCGGTCACCGCCGGGAGCGCGCGGGTGGCGGCAGGGGAGTCGGGCCTGGCGGGGGCGCTGCCGGTGCGCTGGTCGGGTATGCCGACGGCGGGCGCCTGCCACTGCTGCGCCGGGGCCGGGGCCCCGGGTGTCGGCCAGGGGCTGGTCGACGGCGGAACGGCCTGGACGACAGGGGCCGGGGCAGGGGTCGCGTCGAGGGCGGCGATCGCGCGCTGCCCGGTGCGCTGGGACAGCACCTCGCGCGCCTTGGCGAGCTTGAGCTGGTTCTTGGTCTTCGAGGCACCCGGCGTCGGCCGCTGCGGCCCGGCGGCGGGCAGCGCCCGGGGCGCACCCGAGGTCCCCGCGGGCAGCGCCGCGGCGGGCCCCGCCGTCAATTCCAGCCTCGGGCGGGCCGGCAGCTCGCGCACGACCTCGATCTCGCTCTGCCCGGACGGTCCCGCGGTCAGCTCCAGCCGGGCCGGGCCGGAGTCCTCCAGCTGGCCGAGCAGGTCGGCGGCCATGGCGCTGACGGGCCGCCGCGGGCCGGGCCGGGCGGGCTGCCGGTCGGAGGGCAGCGCGGCCGGAACGCTCGGCCCGAGCTTCGAGCGCGCCCCCTCGAACCACTCCCGGGCGATGTTGTCGAGGCCCGGGTCGTCACGACGGGGCCGTTTGAACAGCGGGACGCCGCGTGAGCGCGAGCCCCCGCTCAACGCACGGGTGGCGTTGTAGTTCCCGGTGGCGTTCTCGGCCTGGTCGTAGAGGCTGTCGATCCGCTGCCGAACCTCGTCACGGCTCTCGGGCGCCATTGAGGGGTCGTGCTCCTTCCGTACTCCGCCTACCGGGTTAGCTGTCGGGTTCGGGCGGTCGAATCCGGAAGGCATGCCCTACGGCCTTTGTCCTTGCGGACGGCGGCCGATTCACCCCAGTGGTCGGTTGGGTCCCCGGCTCCGGATCAGCCCCTGAGGGGCACCGGACTCGGCGGAGGCCGCACGGCCCGACGGGATTCGCCGGGGGGAGCCGAGCGGCTTGCCCGTCAACTTAGCCAACTTGTGTCACTCGTGTGAAGGTTGAAGTGGCTAATGTCCGATACGTATTTGTGATGTTCGTCGTAGCGTTCGGAACTCGACCGTGCGGAACGGTATTTCGCGCGCATCCATTGCATTCGCAGGGTCACCGGGGCGTTGCCGTCGGTCGCGTTCGCCTGCCGCGGCGCACGCGCTTTCTGTGAGGTCACCGTGAATTCGCGGGTCTGTTGAACACGGTGGGGCTGTGAGCCGTATAGGGCGGGGGATTTCCATGCCCGGCCGCCCACGACACGCAGGGGAACGACCTTGAGACGCAACAGGCGCAGACGCCCGACCGGCGCACAACGCGCGACCTTCGCAGCGGTCGCCCTGATGCTCGGCGGCGGGGGACTGGTCGCGGTGAACGTCTATGCCTCGGCCACCGAGAACGGCGGGGACCAGGGACAGGTCGCCACCGGCCAGGTGCTGTCCGCGCCCACGATCTACTGCCCCGACGTCGGCAGCCGGCTGACCGCGGTTCCCGACGGCGCCCGGGCGGACGTCGACCGTGAACTCGCCCAGCTGGACCAGCAGATCGCCGCCGCCTACCAGCAACTCACCCAGTCCGCGGCCGAGATCGAGCAGAACCCCGGCTTCGCCGGCCAGACCATCATCGACCCGCTGAAGGCGGAGCGGTCCGAGTCCCTCCAGCGCATCGCCGACGCCATCGGCCGCGAGGGCGACCGCCCGCAGGGCCTCGACGAGCTCGCCGCCTGCACCCTGCGCTCCTCGAACCAGGGCGCCGGGCAGTCGGCGGCCCCCCAGGGCAGTGCCACGCCGAGCCAGAGCGGCCAGGGCGGCGCCGCGCCGAGCCAGGGCGCCGGAGCCGGCGGCCAGGGCGGCAACGGACCGGTCGCCGCCGACTACGCGGACATCACCTCGGTCCAGCCCAACGTCTCGACCCCGGCCGAGCGGTCCGGCGGCTCCACCGGCACGTTCTCCTCCAGCTGCGGTGTCAACGCGAACGGCCTGTTCAACTCGGACAACGTCATCGTCGCCCCCGGCGTCTCCAACGGCGCCCACCACTTCCACGACTACATCGGCAACCAGTCCAACAACGCCTTCGCCAGCGACCAGGACCTGGCGAACGCGCAGACCAGCTGTGCGGACCAGGGCGACAAGTCCACGTACTACTGGCCCGTGCTGCGGCTGCAGAACGGCAAGCAGGAGCGGGACGCCGACAAGCCGGGCGGCGGCACCGAGGGCAACGCCGGGCAGATCGTCACGGCCAAGCAGGTCACGCTGACCTTCGAGGGCAACCCCACCTCCAAGGTCACCGAGATGCCGCGGCTGCTGCGCATCATCACCGGCGACGCCAAGTCGTTCGTCAACGGCCCGGCCAACGCCAACGCCTCCTGGAGCTGCACCGGTTACGAGGACCGGCAGCTCAAGGACAAGTACCCCCTCTGCCCCTCCGGCAGCGACGTCGTGCGCACGTTCCGGTTCCAGAGCTGCTGGGACGGCCGGAACATCGACAGCGCCAACCACCGCACCCACGTGGCGTTCGAAGGCCCCGACGGCAGCTGCCCGGCCGGTTTCCAGGCCATCCCGCAGCTGGTGCAGCGCATCGTCTACGACGTGGCCGCGCCGAGTCTCCAGGACGGCGGCCGTACCGTCCCGCTGTTCGCGGTGGACTCGTTCCCCGAGCAGCTGCACAAGCCGGTCACCGACCACGGCGACTTCATCAACGTCTTCGACGAGGGCCTGATGCGGAAGATGGTCGACTGCATCAACTCCGGCCGCAAGTGCGGCGCGGGGGCCGACGAGCAGCCCCCGTCCCAGAGCGCGGAGCCCTCGCAGCCGAGCGGGACCGCGAGCCCGTCCGGGCCGCCGGCCGCGACGCAGAGCGCCGAGCCCTCCGAGCCCGCGACCCAGCAGCCGTCGTCGGACCAGCCGTCGTCCGAGCCCCCGGCCGGCACCCCGGCCACGGAGACCGCCACCGCCCCGGCCCCTGGCTCCGGTTCCGGCTCCACCGGGCTGCCGAGGGTCTACGCGACCGCGTCCCCGAAGAAGACGTCGACCACCAAGTCGTCGGGCGGCGGTGTGATCAACGAGCCGACGCGGCGGCCCGACACCCAGGCACCCACCGGCAGCGCGGCCGCCTCGCCGACCGGCACCGCGGCCGCCGCTCCGGCCGGCCAGGAGACCCCGCCCACCGGTTCACAGACCGAGCCCCAGACCGAACCCCAGGCCGTCCAGGGCGGTCTCGCCGAGACCGGCGCCCACCTGTGGCCCGCGGTCTTCGGCGGCCTGCTGCTGGTCTCCGGGGCCGCGTTGCTGTGGCGCACCAAGCGGACCTCGTTCTGACCTGTCACCTGCCACGCAGCGTGTCCTGGGCGGGCTCGAACGCGGGGAGCATCTCGTCGTGCTCCGCGCTGTCGAGCCCGCCCAGGTGCGCCCGCCGAACCGGCGGCGCCAACCGTGCCCGCGTGCCCGGTCGCCCCGCTGGAACCGCGCACCGGCATCATGACGTCGGCCGAGCCTCTCCCTGCCGGCCGCTCGCACCCATCGTGCGCGTGTGCGCCCAGCGCCCAGTTGTTGACGGACCGTCACATTACCGAACCGTAATCTGACGACTGCTACCCCCGGTAACGCGCGGCTCGTTACCGTCGGGTAAACCGCCCCGCCCCGTCGGCCGCTCCGGGGACGTCCTCCGCACCCCCCACGTCCAGGAGGTTCCCCATGCCTGTCCGCGTCCGCCTGCTGGCCACCGCCGTCGCCGTCGCCGCCTGTCTCGGTCTCCAGACCCTGCAGGCCACGGCCTCCCAGGCGGAGGTCTCCCGGGGCGTCACCATCCCCGCCTTCTACGACCCGCCGGCCACCCTGCCCACGGCCGACGGCGCCCTCGTCCGCACCGAGCCCCTCCCGCTGGCCCTGAGCCTGCCGAGCCTGTCCGGGCCACTGCCGGGCACCGCGACCCGGCTGATGTACAAGTCCACGGACTCGGCCGGCGACCCGGTCGCCGTCACCGGCGCCTACATCGAGCCGACCGCCCCCTGGCTCGGTCCCGGCGCCCGCCCGCTGGTCGCGCTGGCCCCCGGCACCATGGGGCAGGGCGACCAGTGCGCCGCCTCCATGGGCCTGCAGTACCCACTGATCCTCAACGGCCGGACGGTGTCCGTCGGTTACGAGGACCTGTCGATCTACCGGCTGCTCGCCGAGGGCGTCGCGGTCGTCGTCACCGACTACGTGGGCCTCGGCGCCACGGACCGGGTCCACACCTACGTCAACCGGCTCGACGGCGCCCACGCGGTCCTGGACGCCGTACGCGCCGCCCGGCACCTGGCCGGCGCCTCGGTCACCGCCGCCTCGCGGGTGGGCCTGTTCGGCTACAGCCAGGGCGGCGGCGCCACCGCCGCGGCCGCCGAGCTGCAGCCCGCCTACGCCCCGGACATCACCCTCTCCGGCACCTACGCCGGGGCACCGCCCGCCGACCTCACCGCCGTCACCGCGGCCATCGACGGCAGCGACCTGGCGGGCGCCCTCGGCTGGGCGGTCAACGGCTTCGTACAGGCCGACCCGGCGCTCAGGCCGGTCGTCGACGCCCACCTCGGCACGACGGGCCGGGCCGCCCTCGCCGACCTCGCGACGATGTGCGTCGGCGACGCGCTCCTCGCCTACGGATCCCGGCACAGCACCGCCTGGACGAACGACGGCAGCTCCGTCTCCCAGGTCATCGCCGAGGAGCCCGTCCTCCAGGCCTTCCTCGACGACCAGCGCATCGGACGGACCGCGCCCGCGAGCCCGGTGCGGCTGGCCACCGGCGTCAGCGACGACCTCGTCCCGCACGCGCAGGCCCGGCAGCTCGCCGTCGACTGGTGCGACAGGGGCGCGGACGTCACCTACGTGCCGGTCCTCCTGCCGTCCACGGGCCGGGCCCTGCTGAACCACCTGGAACCCCTGCTCACCGACCAGGGCGACGCCATCGCCTGGCTCACCGCCCGGCTGACCGGCGTACCGGCCGGCTCCAACTGCCGGAGCATGCCCCTACAGCCCTGAGTGCCGGCCCGCCGGCAATTTGCCGTCGGCGGGCGGCGCACGGCAGGGTGCCGGTGTGCCCACCTTGCTGATCGTCCACCACACCCCCTCACCGCACTGCCAGGCCATGTTCGAGGCCGTGGTCTCCGGGGCGACGACCCCGGAGATCGAGGGCGTGCGGGTCGTGCGGCGGGCGGCGCTGTCGGCCACCGCCGCCGACGTGCTCGCGGCCGACGGATACCTCCTCGGCACCCCGGCCAACCTCGGCTACGTCTCCGGCGCGCTCAAGCATTTCTTCGACCAGATCTACTACCCGTGCCTGGACGAGACGCGCGGCCGCCCCTTCGGGGCCTACGTGCACGGCGGCAACGACGTCACCGGCGCCCTGCGCGCCCTCGACTCGATCACCACCGGCCTCGGCTGGCGCCGGGCGGCCGAACCGGTCACGGTGACCGGCGAACCCCGCAAGGCCGACATCGAGGCGTGCTGGGAACTGGGCGCGACGGTCGCCGCCGGCCTCGCCGACGACGCCTGACCCCGGTGCGGCCGCCGTTCACCCGGACGGACGAAGGTGCGGGCGCCGCAGCCAGGGCACACGATGGGAGCAGGCGATGTCGTCGATCCCGGGGAGCGCCGGATGGCAGCGGAGCGCCGTGCCTGCGGGCCGCCCGCGGCGGAGATGCTGCGGGAGTGCGCCCGTGACGTGGTGGCCGTCGCCGAGGGCATCCGCGAGGTCTCCGCACGGACCAGCTCGGTCCTGTTCGCCCCGGCGCTGACGGGTTCCGCGCGCCGCCGCCCGCGCACCGGCGTGGCCGCCCGCTGGGCGCTGCTGCGGACGCTCACCAACAGGCAGGGCCTCGGCGGCTCGGCGATCGTCGCGCCGGACGGCGTGGGTCATCTGCTCGGCGCGGCGGGGGAGGCGCTGGGCCGGGCGAGCCTGGCCCAGTTGGTGGCGGTCACCTCGCTGCGGCTGCGGATCGCCGCCGTACTCCTCGACCACCCCGAGTTCGGGCGCGACCCGGGCATGCGCCGGCTGGCGGCCGCGGTCGGCGCCGACCGCGGCCCGGAGGCGGCCGTCCGCGCGCTGCGGGCCCTCTTCAAGGACCGGGACGCCCAGCGCCCGCTCTCCGCGCTCGCCCCCATCCTGGCGGATCTCCTCGCCGTCCGGGGCCTGCTGGACGAGGACCCGCTGAGCGACGAGACCGCCTGGGCGCTGGCCGCGGGACGGCAGCTGAGCGCCGGCCCGGTCCGGGGCACCGACGCCTCCCACCTGGCCGGCCCGGCCCGGAGCGCGGGCGCCGCCCAGGCCGTCGAACCCTCCGTCCAGGAGGCCGGGGCCCTCGCCACCGAGGGCTCCTTCCTCGGCTTCCTGCGCAACATCGACGTACTCGCCGGGGACGCCCGCGTCCTCGTCCAGGAGGTGCGCGGCCCCGACGGCGTGCTCCGGTACGTCGTGCAGGCACCCGGCACGGCCCCCGGCCGCCCCCGCGACGACTCCCCGCAGGACTTCGCCGGCGCCTGGCGCAACCTGTTCCTGACCGACTCGCCGTACGCCCGCTCGATCCTGCTGGCCATCCGGGACCACGGCATCCCGCGCGGCGCCGAACTCGCGCTGGTCGGGCACGGCGAGGGGGGGACCGCCCTGCTCAGCCTCGCGCAGGACGACGAGTTCTGCCGCGCCTACCGGGTCACCCACGTGGCCGTCGTCGGCGCGCAGACCGACGACCGCAGACCCGCCGACCCGCGCACCTGGGTGGCCGGCATCACCAACCGGCACGACATCGTCCCGGTCCTGGACGGCCCCGGCGCCCCGCACCCCAACAGGTACCGGGTCGACTACCCCGGCCCCACCCGCGAGTTCCCGCGCTGCCACCTGCTCCGCGTGTACATCGACGACCTGGAGACGGTGGTCCCGCAGGCCCGGGCCGACGTCGACCGGGCCCTCGCCCGTTACCGGGGCCCGGTCGAACGCACCCGTGTCTACCGGCTCAGGGACCGCCGCCGCCCGCCCGAGGGCTACCCGTTCCTGGCCGTCCCCACCACCGGCCTGGCCACGTCGGCGGGCCCGGTCGACGTGCCGGTGCGCTACTACGACTCCTCCGCCGCGCACCTGTGCTTCCCGGTCGACACCGACGTGGCCCGCAGCCTGCTGCCCGACGTCACCTGGATGGTCCCCACCCGGCTCGGCCGCCGCGCCCTCGCCGTGCTCTCCCTCTACGAGCACCGCTGCACCACCATCGGCCCGTACACGGAACTCGGCCTGTCGGTGCTGGTCGACGACCTGTGGCGGCCGCACGCGTACGACCTCGCCGCGGACCTGGTGCGCCGTGCCGACCTGCGGCGCACCGGACGGTACGTGGTCGCGCTCGCCGTCGGCACGGAGGAGGCGCGGGCGGTGGCCGAGGAGCTCTGGGCGCAGCCGGCCGTGCACGGCGCCGCCGAGATCGAGCTGCAAGGACGGGAACTGCGCGTCCACGCGCCCGAGCTGGGAGTGTCGGTGGAGGGCCGCCCGGGCCCCGGCGCCCGCTGTCCCGAGGCGGACTGGGTGCTCTACGGGCGCCGGGGCGAGAGCACCGTACGTACCCTGGTCCGCGCCCACGGCAGACCGCGCGTCCATGCCCGTCCCCGGCTGCGCTTGCGGCTCGACGGCGCCCACGGGCCGCTCGCCCGGCACCTTCAGATCCTCGAACTCGACGCCGTGCGGCCCGGGTTCGTCCTGACCAGCCCCCGGTTCGTGGCCCACAGAAGCGCCGGCGCGGTGCTGCCGCGCTAGGCATCCCCCGAGGACAGGTGAACCTCATGGCGACCGAATCCCGTCCCGCCACCGCCGCCCCGGAACTCCTCGCGTACGTGGACGGCCTGCGGGTCGACGCGGACCGGATGGACGGCTACGCCGAGCGGCTGCGCGGCGCCGCCGAGCGGCTGGGCGACTGTGCCGGGGCCCCGGAGTGGAGCGGTGCCGCCCTGGAGCGGCAGGCGACGGCCTGTGTGACCGCCGCGGTACAACTGCGGGCGGCCGCCGCCGCGTTGCTGGCCCACGCGGTGGAGTGAACCGCGGCTCCCGGCCGGCGAGGCGGCAGGGCCGGGACAAACGCGTCCCGGCCGCGGGGTGGTGCCGGTGGTTCAGCCGGCCGGAGCGGTGTGGGGTTGTTCCGGGCCGGGCTTGGGGCGGGTGCGGGTCCAGGACGGGTCGGCTGCGGGTTCAGGAGTGGGGGGACGGTCCATGGGTCGGGGGGCCTCCTGAGGCGTGGGGGGTGGTGAGCGGTGCGTCCGGCGCCGTCGACAACTCGGCCCAGACGACCCGGGCGGCGGGCCGTCCTTCCGGCGCGGTCGTGACGCCCCAGTCGAGACTGAGCGCGTCGACGAGGAACAGGCCGCGCCCGTTCTGCTCGTCGGGCTTGGCCCGCCGGGGCGCCGGGAGCGCGATGCTCCCGCTGTTCTGGTCCTCGACCTCGATGTGGATCCGGTCGGCTCCGGCGTGCACCCGGCAGACGATCCGCCGGCCGGCCGAGTGCACGATCGCGTTGGTGACCAGTTCCGAGGTCACCAGGACCGCGTTGTCGAGGGCCTCCTCGCACACGCCCCACGAGCCGAGCAGCTCGGCCACGCTCCGGCGGGCGTTGCCCACGGCGCGTGGGGTCGGCGCCAGGTCGAGGACCCGGCTGCGCGGGGCGGGCCGGTCCCCGGAGGCGAACCGGTCGAGGCCTTGCGGCCCAGGGAGTCGACCGAGGCGTTCGCCTCCGGGTGGTCTGGGGACGCCCGTCGGCTCCGACGGGCGGTACGGGCCCTCGGCGGCGGCCGCCAGGGCCGGCCGGGGCAGGCCGGGTATGTGGTCCTCGGGCAGTCGGTCGAGCGGCTGGGGGAGAGAGGGCGGGGCCATCGCCGTGCGCCTTTCGTCCGGCTTCGCAGCGTGGGGGCTGATCGGTCGCGTGCGTCCCGGGCCGCGCGGGGGCAGACGACGACCCGTGCCTGGACGGCGCCGGACCGCAGCTCAGTCTCCCCCAACTGCACTGCTTCGCCTGCTCCTTGGTCGGCCGGAGCAGTGACTCCACTCTGGCATCTGCCAACATCGGCTCGCAACCAGCAAGTTGAAAATTGCAAGAAGCGAAGTGCATGCTGCTCCCGGTAGGAAGTGATCGAACGCGCACGTGAACGATCACGCGTACGTGAGACGGTGACCCTGGAAGCTGGTGTGAGGGGGTAGGGCGTGACCTCGGAGACCGACTGGGGCGGAGCCCCGTCCGTCCTGCGCATGATCCTCGGCCGGCAGCTGGAGGAGATGCGGACCCGGGCCGGCCTGACCTATGAGCAGGCGGCCGCCGCGATCGGGGTCAGCCACTCCACGATCCGCCGGATGGAGGCCGCCAAGGTGGCCCGGCTCCGGCTGGCCGACGCCGAGAAGCTGCTGCAGGTCTACGGCGTGACGGACCGCCAGGAGATCGACACCTTCCTGCAGTCGGTGCGCGAGGCCAACAAGCGCGGCTGGTGGCACACCTACCGCGACGTGATGCCGGACTGGTTCGCCGCGTACCTGAGCCTGGAACAGGCGGCGTTGCAGATCCGTGCCTACGAGAACCAGTTCGTGCACGGCCTGTTGCAGACCCGCGAGTACGCCGCCGCCCTGCTCGGCGCCGGCAACCCGCACGCGCCGAGCGAGGCGACCGAGCGCATGGTGGCGCTGCGCATGCGCCGGCAGGAGCTGATCACCCGGCCCGCGCCGCCGCGGCTGTGGGTCGTGATGGACGAGACCGTGCTGCGCTGGCCGGTCGGCGGCGCCGGGGTGATGCGCGCCCAGATCGACCATCTCATCGGGATCAACCGGCTCCCCAACGTCACCTTGCAGATCATGCCGTTCGCCAACGGCCCGCACCCCGCCATGCGCGCGGGCGCGTACCACCTCTTCCGGTTCAAGGCCCCCGAGCTGCCCGACATCGTCTATCTCAACGGCCTGGTGGGCGCTGTCTACCTGGACAAGAACGACGACGTGGTGGTCTACCGCGAGGCCCTGGACCGGCTGGGCGCGCAGGCGACGCCCGCCAGGAAGACCGAGGCCATCCTCGGTGCGATTCGCAAGGAGCTCTGACGTGCACCACCCCATACGCAACGGCATCCCGTCCCGGCAACTCGGCGCGCGCGGCTGGTCCAAGCCGTGGAGCGACGACGCCGGCGGCGCCTGCGTCGAAGTGAAGAAGCTCGCCGACGGCCGGGTCGCGGTACGCCAGTCGACCGACCCCGACGGACCGGCGCTGGTCTTCACACCCCGTGAGATGACGAGTTTCCTGTCCGGAGTGAAGGCGGGTGACGCCGACTTCCTGATGTGATCGGATTCTCCGGAACTTCCTTGCTATAGCTGATCGTTCAACAAATTCCCCACATCCCGTGCAGCACAGCGCAGCCCCCCGAACACCCCCGCATCCCTCACCTGAATGGGAGACACGGCGTTGCCCGACAACGGATGGCCGGCCGACCGCATCGACACCGAGAACGCGCACTCCGCCCGGATCTACGACTACATCCTGGGCGGCAAGGACTACTACCCCGCCGACCAGGAGGCGGGCGATGCGATGGCCCGGGAGTGGCCCGCGCTCCCGATCCACATGCGCGCCAACCGCGACTGGATGAACCGTGCCGTGCGCTGGCTCGCCGAGGAGGCGGGGATGCGCCAGTTCCTGGACGTCGGGACCGGCATCCCCACCTCCCCGAACCTGCACGAGATAGCCCAGGAGGTCTCCCCGGACTCCCGGGTCGTCTACGTGGACAACGACCCCATCGTCCTCACCCTGTCCCAGGGCCTGCTCTCCAGCACGCCCGAGGGCCGGACGGCGTACATCGAGGCCGACTTCCGCGACCTGACGGACCTCTACGAGGCCCCCGAGCTGCGCGAGACCCTCGACCTGGACAAGCCGGTGGCGCTCACGGTGATCGCCATCGTCCACTTCATGCTCGACGCGGACGACGCGGTGGGCGTCGTCCGACGGCTCCTCGAACCGCTGCCGTCGGGCAGCTACCTGGCGATGTCCATCGGCACCGCCGAGTTCGCCCCCGAGGAGGTGGGCCGGGTCGCCCGCGAGTACGCGGCCCGCAACATGCCGATGCGGCTGCGCACCATCGACGAGGCCCACCAGTTCTTCGAGGGCCTGGAGCTGGTGGAGCCGGGCATCGTCCAGGTGCACAAGTGGCACCCGGACGGCAGCGGCGAGCAGGGCATCCGCGACGAGGACATCGCGATGTACGGAGCGGTGGCCCGCAAGCCGTAGCAGGGGTTCCGTGCCGGGGCCCGGCTCACCTTCCCGGCCCCGGCACGGTCGTCTCGCCGCGAGGACGGCGCCCGGGTCAGGCGTTCGGGTCGAACGAGATCCCGGACGGCATGGAGTAGCCCAGGTTGGCGTTGAACGAGCCGTCCTTGATCTTGATGGTGGCCTCGCCGAAGTCCGCGTTCATCAGCTTGTCGCGGTAGCCCGCCGGATAGCCGTCCCAGCCCACCAGACGCGGGAAGAACCAGCCGCCGGTCACGTTCTCCGGCGGGTCGTCGTTGGAGTTGGCGAACCGGAAGTCGTGGGTGGACAGGCCGTCCTTGTGGTAGACGATCTTCGGGTGCGTGCCGTCGAACCGGATCGCCGAGGCCGGCTGCACCAGGTAGCTGCTGTGCTGGGAGACCGAGACGTACTGCACCTGGTTGTTCTGGATCCACACGATGACGTGTTCCCAGTCGTGCCGGTGCCCGATGGCCAGCGGCCCGTACGTCGCCTGGTCCTTCTCGAAGTAGCTGGCGTACATCACCGCGCACCAGCCGTTGTTGCACTTCTCGCGCGAGTACGTGTTGGCGTTGGCGAGTTGCGCGTAGTCGTGGCAGTGGCCGTTGACGTCGCCGCCGAGCGAGAGACCCGGGTTGATGGTGCCGTCGGCGCCGATGGCCGCGGTGGCGTAGCAGCCGTCGCCGTCGTAGTCGTAGGCCGGGGAGAACGTCTGCTCCAGACCGTCGGCGTTCTGCGGCAGCAGCGTCAGAACGTCGGCGTGCGCGGTGGCCGGCACGGCGACGACCAGCGCGAGCGCGCCGAGAGCGGCGGCGAGGGCCTTGCGGAGCGGCCGTCTGCGGGTGGGGGATTGCAGTTCGGTCATGGGGACTCCCTGTCGGTGAAAGGCGAAGCGGAGTCTCGCAGTCAGCCCCTGCCGACGACCACCCTTACGACTTAACTTTGACCGAAAGGCAATTGAACAGCGCGCCCAACTCGGCTGCTGTCAAACGCTGTTGACCTGCTGTGAGTCCCCCGGATGCGGTTGGCGCAGGGCGTACCCCCGAGGCCAGGCTGCTCGTCGGTGCGTCCCCTCACCGCCCCGAGAGGCAACCCCCGTGAGCGACACGGACAGCACGCTGCCCACACCGGCCGAGGCCAGGACCGCGGCCGGCACGGCGGTGTCCACGGAGTCCGGACCCGGCTTCCTGGCCAACTGGGCCACCCTGCCCGGAGGCACGGTCCGCGGAGTTCCGAGGCCCGCTAGGACCGTGCGGAGCCGTGGCCGAGGACGCCGTGGTGGTGAGGGTGGTGCACGGCCGAGGTGCGGTGCAGGGCGATCAGGGCCGCGTCGTCGCCGAGGTGGCCGCCCGCGTGCGCCAGCAGGTCGCGCCGGATGCGGAACATCAGCGCCTCCGGTGAGGCGTCCGTCCACTGGGCGACCCGTTCGGCGAGCGGGTAGAAGCGGCCCTGCGCGTCCCGGGCCTCCACGACACCGTCGGTGTAGAGCAGCAGGGTGTCACCGGGCTCGAACGAGAACACGTCCAGGGTGCGCTCAATGCCGCCCGCACCGTGCACACCGAGCGGCGGCGACGGGTGCAGGCTCGGCACCGTGACCGCGTGCCCCGGGCTCAGCAGCAGGGGCGGGGGATGACCGGAGCTGGTCATCCGGGTCACCAGGTCCTCGTCGGGGATCTCGACCAGCAGCGCGGTGGCGAACCGCTCGGCCGCCTCCTCCCGGGGCTCCAGATCCTCCGCGTACCGCTGCACGCTCTGCTCCAGGGCGGTGGCGAGGTCCGGCAGGGTGATGTGCCGGTGGGCGGACTCCCGGAACGCACCCAGCAGCAGCGCCGCCTCGCCGATCGCGGACAGGCCCTTGCCCCGGACGTCGCCGATGAGAACCCGGACCTCGCCGTCGCAGCGGGTGGCCGCGTACAGGTCGCCGCCGATCTGCGCCTCGTCCTCGGCGGCCAGGTAGAGCGAGGCGATCCGCAGCGGGCCGATGTGCTCGGGCAGCGGCCACATCAGGACGTGCTGCGCGGCCTCGGCGACCGTGCGCACCTGGGCCAGCTGGGCACGGCGCCGATCGCGGACCGCGCTGTAGACCACCACGATCACCGAGAGCAGCACCAGGGTGACGATCTGCACGATGTGGTTGGCGGTGGTCAGCCCGCCGTGGAGCACGGCGATCAGCAGCTGGGCGACCACCGCGAGCGCCCCGACCAGCGCGGTGGACCGGGGGCCCGCGAAGGACGGGGTGAGCGCCGGGGCGATGACCAGGGCCGGCCCCAGATGGATGTCCTCGGGCGCGCGCAGGTCCGCCACCGTGATCACCACGATGAGCAGCACCGGGAGCAGCAGCAGCGCGTGCGACGACTGCCACGACCGCCGCAGCCCCGACACGCACCCCTGCAGCTTCCCCATGGCACCAGCGTGCGCCACCACCGGGGTACCGGCCACCGAGAGCCGGGCGGCGCCCCGGAGACTTCCGGCTCTCCGGGCGCGCCTCCGGAAGTGCCGCGACATGCCGTCCGCCGGCTGCGCCGTCGTCGTGGCTGGTCGCGCAGTTCCCCGCGCCCCTTTGGGGCGCTACTTCGGGGGTGCTGTTCAGAGGTTCACGGACCGCATCCCGGCCTCGTCGTAGCGGTCGCCCGCCGCCCGCGGGACCTCGGCCTCGATCCGGGCCAGGTCCTCCTTGGTCAGCTCGACGTCGACCGCGCCCGCGTTCTGCTCCAGGTAGGCGACGCGCTTGGTGCCCGGGATCGGGACGATGTCGTCGCCCTGGGCCAGCACCCAGGCGAGGGCCAGCTGGGCCGGGGTCACGTCCTTCTCGGCGGCGATCTCCTTCACCTTGGCGGCCAGCCGCAGGTTCGCCTCCAGGTTGTCGCCGGTGAAGCGGGGGCCGGTGCGGCGCCAGTCGTTCGCGTCGAGGTCCTCGGGGGAGGAGAAGCGGCCGGCGAGGAAGCCGCGGCCCAGCGGCGAGTACGGAACGAAGCCGATGCCCAGCTCCCGGCAGGTGGGGAGCACCTCGTCCTCCGGGTCCCGGCTCCACAGCGAGTACTCGGTCTGTACGGCCGCGACCGGGTGCACGGCGTTGGCCCGCCGGATCGTGTCGGCGCTCGCCTCGCTCAGCCCGATGTGCCGCACCTTGCCCTCGGCGACCAGCTCGGCCAGCGCGCCCACGGTCTCCTCGATCGGCACGTTCGGGTCGACGCGGTGCTGGTAGTACAGGTCGATGTAGTCGGTGCCGAGCCGGTCCAGCGAGCCGTGGACCGAGCTGCGGACGTGCTCGGCCGAGCCGTCCTGCGGGCCGATGCTGCTCATGTCGCCGGGGACGGCGTGGTCCATCCGGTAGTTGAACTTCGTGGCGATCACGTACTCGTCCCGGTGCCCCCGGACCGCCTCGCCGACCAGCGATTCGTTGGTGAGCGGTCCGTAGAGCTGCGCGGTGTCGAGGAAGGTGATCCCGAGTTCCCGCGCGCGGCGGATGGTCCGCACGCCTTCGTCCTCGTCGGCGGTGCCGTAGAAGGCGGACATCCCCATGCACCCGAGGCCGATGCTGCTCACCTGAAGATCCCGCAGATTCCGCTGTCGCATGTGACTCCCAGCCTTTCCCGCTGTCGCGTTCTCCCTCTGGACGCTACGACTTCAAGAGCACTCGAAGTCAAACGGGCGACCGCCGATCCGGTACACCTGGACCCGGAGCCCGTACCCTGTCCCCGTCGCCGGGACCGCCGCGGAGGCCGCATGCCGCTGCGCCGGCTCGAATACCTCGTGGCGCTCGCCCGCGAGCGGCACTTCGCCCGGGCGGCCGCCGCCTGCCATGTCTCGCAGCCTTCCCTGTCCGCCGCGATACGGCGACTCGAACACGAACGCGACGTGCCGATCGTGCGCCGGGGCCGCCGCTACGAGGACCTGACCCCCGAGGGCGAGGTCGTGCTGGCGTGGGCGCACCGCATCCTCGCCGAGGGCGACGCGCTCGGCGAGGAACCGCTGAGCAAGCGCCCCGAAAGGGGCGCCGGGGGTACCCCCGGCCGAAGGCTGCGGGAGGAACTGCGCGACCGGCCACGACGGCGCCGCGGCCGGCCGACGGCGTACTCAAGGAGTCAGCCGGACCGGCAGTTCGAAGAGGTCGTTCTGGGTGACCACCGGCTTGTTGCGCAGCTCGGACGCCGGTACCGCCAGATCCAGGCCGGGGAAGCGGTCGTACAGCGCGGGCAGCGCCACGCCCGCCTCCAGCCGGGAGAGCGCCGCACCCGGGCAGACGTGCGGGCCGTGCCCGAAGGAGATGTGCCGGTTCGCCGACTCGCGGGTGACGTCGAACTCCCCGGCGCTCGGCCCGTGCGCGTTCTCGTCGCGGCCGATCGCGGCGTACGAGACGATGAGCGCGTCGCCTGCCGGAAGCACAGTGTCGCCGACCGGCACGTCCTCGGTGGCGAACCGGATCAGCACGTGCGAGGTCGGGGTGGACCAGCGCAGGGTCTCCTCGACCACCGCGGACCAGTCCACCTCGCCGGAGAGCACCTTGGCGCGCTGGTCGGGGTGGGTGGAGAGGTTGACCACCGCGTTGACGATCAGGGAGATCGTCGTCTCGTGCCCGGCGGCCACCATCAGCTGGAGGGTGGAGACGATCTCCTCGTCGGTGAGGTGGTCGCCGTCCTCGGAGGCCAGGATCAGAGCGCTGGTGAGGTCGTCGCCGGGCTCGGCCCGCTTGGCGGCGACCGTCGCCGCCATGATCCCCGCCAGCTCGGTGAGGGTCGCGACGACCTCCGCGGGCGGGGTCTGGGTGGAGAAGAACTTCTCGAACAGCACCTTCAGGCGGGGCAGTTCGGCCTCGTCGATGCCCATCAGGTCGGCGATCACGAACATGGGCAGCGGGTACGCGAAGGCCGCCTTGAGGTCGACCGTCTCCTCGTCCGCCGGGAGGCCGTCCAGCAGGTCCTGGGTGAGCTTCTGGATCCGCTCCCGCATCTGCTCCACCCGGCGCGGGGTGAGCGCCTGCGCGACCAGCGTGCGCATCCTGCGGTGGTCGGCGCCGTCCACGGTCAGCATCGAACGGCCGGGGTTGGCGAGGCCGATCAACGGCCAGTCCGGCGCGATCTCGCCGCGCTGCCAGGCACCCCACACGTTGATGTCCTTGACCAGGCGCGGGTCGGTGAGCAGCGCCTTGGCCTCGGCGTGGTGCGTGACGGCCCACACGGGCACCCCGCCGGGCAGCTCCACGGCGGCGAGGGGACCGGCGGCGCGCAGCCGCGCGCTCTCGCCGTCGAGGTCGGTGACGAAGGGGTCGAGGGCGATCCGGGCTTGTTCGGTACCGGTCGTCATCGTGACGTGCCTCCCAGGGCAGGGTCGGAGTACTGCGCCGATCGGTGCTGCGCCAAACTGTCGGTGGTGACTACAGGGCGGGTACGGGCGTGAACCTGACGGGCAGCTCGGTCAGCCCCCGCAGCCAGGGCGAGGGCCGGCGCGTGAGGGTGTCGGCGGGCACCGCGAGGTCGATGTCCGGGAGCCGGTCGAGGACGACCTCGATGCCGGTCCGCGCGACCACCTCGGCGACCTCCTGGGCGGGGAAGGGGCAGCGGTGCTCGCCGTGCCCGAAGGAGAAGTGCGCGTAGTTGCCGCCGGTCAGCGCGGAGGCGTCGGTGCGCACCTGCGGATCGGAGTTGGCGCCCTGGAAGCTGAGGATCAGCAGGTCGCCCGCGCGGATCCGGCGGCCGCCCAGCTGCGTGTCGCGGGAGGCCCAGCGGCCCGCGATGTTCTGGCTGGGAGTGTCCTCCCACAGCACCTCGTTCATCGCCTCGGCGACGCTGTTGCGCCCGCCGAACAGCGAGGCGGCGAACCGGTCGTCGGTGAGCATCAACCGCAGCGAGTTGCCGATCCAGTCGGCGGTCGGCTGGTGCCCGGCCGCCATCATGACCATCAGGTCCTGCATGATCTCTTCGTCGGTGAAGCCGCTCTTGTCCTGGAGCATCCGCGACACCACGTCGTCGGCCGGGTCCGCCTTTCGGTCGGCCAGCAACTGCGCCATGGACGAGCCCAGATGCTGCTGCCCGGCGATCGCCCGCTCCCGCCCGTCGATCATGTCGTTGAGCGCGGTGACCAGGCCGGGCCCCTCCTCGTCGGCGAAGCCGTACAGCCGGGCCAGCACCCGCACCGGCAGCAGCATCGCGTACTGGCCGATCAGGTCCGCCTCGCCGCTCGTGCACAGCGCGTCGATCAACTCGTCCGCGAACCGTTCGGCGTGGCCGCGCAGTTCGAACGGGTCGACGGCCTCCAGCGCGTCGCTGATCATCCCGGCCCGCTCGCGGTGCCGCTCGCCGACCGTGTAGAGGATCGACGGCTGCCTGCGGCCGATCATCGGCAGCAGCGGCCAGTCGTCGGGGATCATGTCCCACTGGTTCCACAGCTCGGAGTCCCGGCTGAACAGTACCGGGTCCCCGGTCACCTGGTGCAGCTCGCGGTAGCCGACCACCAGCCAGGCCGGCACGTCCCCGTCCAGCACGACGGGCGTGACGGGACCGTGGTCGCGCCGGATCTCGCGGTACAGACGCGCCGGTTCGGTCTGGAACCGGGGGCCGCCGAGCGGCACGGCTTCGGGGGTCACACGAACTCCTGTCGGGGCAGGTCCGCCGGTGCGGACGGGCCGGCGTACCGGTTCTTGACGTGCTGGACGAGTGTGATCAGCACCTGCTTGCCGGACTCCCGGGACCGGGCGTCGCAGTTGACCAGCGGGACGTGCGGGTCCAGGTCGAGGGCGTGCCGGACGTCCCGGGGCGTGTGCACGGGGCCGCCGAAGTCGTTGCAGGCCACGATGAACGGGGTGCCGTGCTTCTCCAGGCGGTCGATGGCGTACCAGGAGTCGCCGATCCGCCGGGTGTCGACGAGTACCACCGCGCCGAGGGTGCCGGAGAACAGCCGGTCCCACAGGAACCAGAACCGCTCCTGGCCCGGCGCCCCGAACAGGTACAGCACGTTGCGGGCGTCCAGGGTGATCCGGCCGAAGTCGAAGGCGACGGTGGTCGCGGACTTGCCGCGCACCTCACGGATGTCGTCGACCGCCTCGCCGGCCTGGGTCATCGTCTCCTCGGTGTTGAGGGGACGTATCTCACTGACCGAGCGGACCAGGGTGGTCTTGCCGACGCCGAAGCCGCCCACCACCACGATCTTGAAACCGTGGTCGGCGGAGGCACCCAACGGGGTGCGCGCGTCAGAGGTTGCGGAGTCCAACGAGCACCTGCTCCAGGATGTCGGGGTCGGTGATGGCCGGCCGGTGGGGGTGGCGGGCGCTGACCCGGCCGGCCGCCTGCAGGTCGACCAGCAGGATCTTGGTGATGCTCACCGGCAGCCTCAGCTCCGCGGCGATCTCCACCACCGAGGTCGGGAACTCCGCCAGGCGCAGGATCGCCGCGTGCTCCGACTGCATGCCGGGCGTCGGCTCGGACTCGGCGACGACCAGGGTGACCAGGTCGAAGGGGCTGTCGGGGCCGGTGCCGCTGCGGCCGCCGGTGAGGGTGTACAGGCGGTCGGGCGCGTCGTCCCTGCCCGGGCGGCTCATGACGTACGGGGCTGCGCGGTCAGGTGCTCGCCGAGCTGCTCGACCAGTTCGCTCATGTTGTGCCCGACTAGGCCGGGGTCGGCGTCCTCGCTGGTCACCACGGCCAGGTGGGCGCCCTCGCCGGCCTCCACGATGAACAGCACGCCCCCGTAGAACTCGGTCATCGCCGACCGCACGCCGCCGCTGCCGTCGCCGAACTCGACGGACGCCCCGTGCGACAGCGACTGGATGCCGGCGGCGATCGCCGCGAGCTGGTCGGCCTGGTCGACGGAGAGCTCGGGGGTACGGCAGAGCTTCAACCCGTCGCGGGACAGCACCAGGGCGTGCCGCGCGCCGGGGGTGCGCTCCAGGAGTCCCTCGATGAGCCAGGTGAGCTTGGAGTCGGCGGTGGTCCTGCCGGTCATGGAGTGGGGTCGCCTTCCGGGTACGCATGTGGGTGGGACGTGAGCTCTGGGCCGGACTCCGGGTGGGGCGCGGGGACCGGGTCGTGCGTGGGGGTGGGGGCGTGAGGGGCCGCCGGTCCGCCGGCCGCGCCGGGGGTTTCGGTGGTCTCGGCGGAGGGGGTGTCGTGCGTGGCGGGGCGGACGGCCTGCCGGAAGCTGTTGAAGCGGGCGGCGCGGACCTGGGCGTCCGCGGCGGCGGGCGCGGGGCGCGGCTCCGCCGGCTGGGGCGCCGCCCGGCGCTCGGCCTCGGCGAGGGTCCGGCCGCGGCGCCGCCTGGGCAGCCCGGTGGGCCCTTCCTCGTCCTCGTCCTCGGTCGGCTCGGCGGCGGACTCGTGGACCGGCGCGGGGTCGAGCGGCGCCGGTACCGGTGCGGCCGGCTCCGTCTCCTGAGCCGAGGCCGGTTCGTCGGCGGCCGGGCGGGTCAGCAGGTCCTGCGGGACCAGCATCAGCACTCCGGTGCCGCCGCGCGCCGACGGCCGGAACGACACCTTCAGACCGTGCTTGCGGGCCAGCCGGCCCACCACCGCGAGCCCCAGCCGGGTGCCGGTCAGGCCGCCGAGCTCGGTGCTGTCACCGGCGACCGCGCGCTCGGCGCGGCGCAGCTGCACCTCGCCCATCACCAGCCCGCTGTCCTCCACGGACACGATGACCCCGGCCGGTACCTCCTCCACGTACACGTGGACCTCGGCCGTGGGGGGCGAGAAGTTGGCCGCGTTGTCGAGGAGTTCGGCCAGTGCGTGCATGACACCCTCGGCGGCGTGTCCGGCCACGGCCGTCTCGCTCACCGAGTGCACCCGCACCCGGCGGTAACCGCTGATGCGGCCCATCGCGCCGCGCAGGATCGACTCCATGCTGATCGGGCGCGCCCACCGGCGGCCGGAGCGCGCCCCGGTGAGCACGGCGATGGAGTCGGCGAGCCGGCCCGCCTGGGCCGTGCGGTGGTCGAGGTGCAGCAGGTCGGCGAGGACCTCCTCGTCGGAGTGCCGGTCCTCCATGGCCCGCAGGTCGGCGAGGGTGGCGGTGGCCAGGGCCTGCATGCGCCCGGCCGCGTTGCCGGCGGCGGCGATCGCGGCGGCCCGTTCCCGTGCGGCGCGCTCCAGTTCGGCGGTGAGCCGGGCGTTCTCCTGCTGGTACCAGTCCAGTTCCTGGCCGCTGTCCTGCTGGATCCGCGCCCGCTCCTGCTTGAAGGACTCGGCGAACTCGCTGCGCTGCTGCGCCAGTTCGTCGATCAGCCGCTGCTGCTCCTGGCGCGCCTCCTCGGTGGCCCTGGCCTGTTGCTGGAGCAGCCGCCCGAGGTCCTGGCTCACCGCCTCCAGCCGGCGCCGGGCGGCGCGGGCGGTCCGCGCCGCGTGCACGGCCCAGGTCACCGCCGCGCACAGCAGCAGTGCGGCCGCGCTCGCGCCGAGGGCGAGGGGTGTGCGTACCGAGGCCGGCGCGGCGGTCGTCGCGGCGACGACCGCGAGGGCCGACGCCACCGCGGTCAGCGCGAAGGTCGGAACGAGCGTACGGAGGGCAGGTCGTTCGCCGGGATGCGTGGGCGCGGTCATCGTTCCGGTCTGGTCCTCGGAGCGGGTAGGGATGCGTGTCCGGTGAAGGAGTTGTGACGCTCGGTGCTGAACTGCGCGTCACTATACGAGAGTTCGTGATCGAAGCAGAACGGTTCCGGTCCCATCGCGGAAATTCCGGGACCGGCATGGAGGCTTGCTGTGCTCCGGCTGTGAACGATCCTGTGCGCCGCCGTGTCCGAAGGCGTCCGCCGCGACCGCGACACCGTCGGCGGTGCCGTAGTCGCCCGTTCCGGTTTTGTCGCCGACCGCCAGGGCATGACCGTCCGTCGGCTTCGCGTAGGTGGTTGAGACGGCCAGGGGAGTGGTGGTGTCGGTGACCCGCCCGGGCTCCGCCGAGTCCAGCTCCGGCTCCCACCGGTCCAGGCGCGTCACCCCGTCCCCGAGCGAACGGCACAGCCCCGTCACCGCCGCCGGCCCACCCGGTTGCTCCAGCAACAGGTCGGCCGCGGTGTTGTCGCCGTACTCGATCGCGGCTCCGCACACCTCCGCGACCGTCATTCCCGCGGTGAGATTCTCCGGCTCTCCGGTGACCGGAGCGCCGCCTCCCGGGCGAACACCCCGATCCGGGGCCCGTGTTCGCGCTCCGGGGCGCGCAGTCCCGTGGCCGCCTTCGGCGCGGGCGCGGTGGTCACCGCCGCCCGCGGAGCCGAGGCCGGCACCGTGCGACGCGACGGTTTCCGCGCTACCGCTCCATCACCGGGACGGCAGTCAGGGGACGCAGTCGCGGGTGCCCGGGTTCAGCCATGGACGGGTGATAAATCCGACGCCGGTATCCGGTCGGCCGTAGCTCCCGCATCGTCGCAAATGATCCAAACGTCTATACGATGACGCGTGGAACGCCCCGGGCGCGGAGAACCTCTTGGAGTGCGCAGGCCGACGACGGGGACGGTGTCGAGGGGGGCGATGCCTTTCATGGCAGGCGACTGGGGCCGGGTGGCCGCGTGGGCGGTCCGGTTCGTGCGGCACACGCTGCGCGGCGAATGGCACGCCGTCGTGGTGGACCCGGTACGGCAGCTGGTGCGGCGCGGGCTGTCCGGGCTCGTGCTGGCGTTCGTGGCCGCGTTCGGCGTCATCTTCTTCCACGGCATCGCCCAGCACCCCTTCGGCCGGCGGCTGGTGTGGCACCTCGGCGGCGTCACTGCCGACCTGCCCCTGTGGCTCTCCCTGCTGCGCACCCCGGTCTCGCTCTACGTCCCGGCGCTCGACCTGCCGGTCTGGGCGGGCATCACCCAGCTCTTCCTCGCCTTCGCGCTCGCCGAACTCGCCCTCGGCCGCGGCCGCACCCTCGCCGTCGCGTACCTCACCACCCTGGCCGGCACGATGACCGCCCGGGTGATGGTCGCGCTCGGCCCCGGCTGGTGGGGTCTCGGACTGCCCCCGGAGGCCGGCCGGATCCTCGACACGGGGCCGTCCGCCGCCGTGGTGGGCCTCTTCACCTACCTGGCGGTGGTGCGGCGCGCCCCCGTCGTCTTCACCCTCACCGGCGGCTCGATGGTGTGGGAGTCCGTCGCCGTACCGAACCTCGCGGGCCGCGAGCACCTGATCGCCGTGGCCGCCGCGCTCGTCCTCGGCCTGCTGCACGGCCGCAGGCTGCCGCTGTTGGCCCGCCTCGCCGGCCGCCTCGACGCCGCACAGCGGCCGCCCCGGTCCGACCCGCCGGTACCCCGCCCGGGCCCACCGCGCCACTCCGTACCCGCCCCGCGCCGCCCCGCGAACTCCCCAACCCTGCCGGCTTCCCCGAAACCCCATATGTCACGCGGCTGACCCGCCGAACTGCTCACCCACGTCAATGTGATGGTTTTCGCACTTCAGCCGGTCCGGCCAACCCCTAATGTTGCGCGGGCTACGGCAGGGCGCGGCTGACACCATGGTGTTCGTCGCCGGCAGGCTGAAGGGATCCAGGGATGTTCCGCAAGGTGCTGGTCGCCAACCGTGGAGAGATCGCCATCCGCGCATTCCGCGCGGGCTACGAGTTGGGTGCGCGCACGGTCGCCGTCTTCCCCTACGAGGACCGCAACTCGCTGCACCGGCTCAAGGCCGACGAGGCCTACGAGATCGGGGAACCGGGACATCCGGTACGGGCCTATCTCTCCGTCGAGGAGATCGTGGCCGCCGCCCGGCAGGCCGGGGCCGACGCCGTCTACCCCGGCTACGGCTTCCTCTCCGAGAACCCCGAACTCGCCCGCGCCTGCGAGGAGGCGGGCATCACCTTCGTCGGGCCCAACGCCCAGACGCTGGAACTGACGGGCAACAAGGCCCGCGCGGTCGCCGCCGCCCGTGCGGCCGGCGTACCGGTGCTCGGCTCCTCCCAGCCCTCCAACGACATCGACGAACTGGTCCGCGCGGCTGACGAGATCGGCTTCCCGGTCTTCGTCAAGGCCGTGGCCGGCGGCGGTGGCCGCGGCATGCGCCGGGTCGAGGACCCGGCCGCGCTGCGCGAGTCGATCGAACAGGCCTCCCGGGAGGCGGCCTCCGCGTTCGGCGACCCGACCGTCTTCCTGGAGAAGGCCGTCGTCGACCCCCGCCACATCGAGGTGCAGATCCTCGCCGACGGCGAGGGCAACGTCATCCACCTCTTCGAGCGGGACTGCTCGCTCCAGCGCCGCCACCAGAAGGTCATCGAGCTGGCCCCCGCGCCCAACCTCGACCCCGCCCTGCGCGACCGCATCTGCGCCGACGCCGTCCGCTTCGCCCGCGAGATCGGCTACCGCAACGCCGGCACCGTCGAGTTCCTCCTCGACCGCGAAGGCAACCACGTCTTCATCGAGATGAACCCCCGCATCCAGGTCGAGCACACGGTCACCGAGGAGGTCACCGACGTCGACCTGGTCCAGGCCCAGATGCGCATCGCCTCCGGCGAGACCCTGGCCGACCTCGGCCTCTCCCAGGAGACGGTGAAACTGCACGGCGCCGCTCTCCAGTGCCGCATCACCACCGAGGACCCCGCCAACGGCTTCCGCCCCGACACCGGCCGCATCAGCGCCTACCGCTCCCCGGGCGGCTCCGGCATCCGGCTCGACGGCGGCACCACCCACGCCGGCACGGAGATCAGCGCGCACTTCGACTCCATGCTGGTCAAGCTCACCTGCCGGGGCCGGGACTTCAAGGCCGCCATCGGCCGCGCCCGGCGCGCCGTCGCCGAGTTCCGCATCCGCGGCGTCGCCACCAACATCCCGTTCCTCCAGGCCGTCCTGGACGACCCGGACTTCCAGGCGGGCCGGATCACCACCTCGTTCATCGAGCAGCGCCCGCACCTGCTCACCGCCCGCTCCTCCGCCGACCGCGGCACCAAGCTGCTCACCTACCTGGCCGACGTCACCGTCAACAAGCCGCACGGCGAGCGCCCCCATCTGATCGAGTCGACCACCAAGCTGCCCCCGCTGCCCGCGGGCGAGCCGCCGGCCGGGTCGCGGCAGCGGCTGGTCGAGGCCGGCCCGGAGGGCTTCGCCCGCTGGCTGCGCGAGTCGCCCACCATCGGCATCACCGACACCACCTTCCGCGACGCCCACCAGTCCCTGCTCGCCACTCGCGTGCGCACCAAGGACCTCCTCGCCGTCGCCCCGGTCGTCGCCCGCACCCTGCCCGAACTCCTGTCGCTGGAGTGCTGGGGCGGCGCCACCTACGACGTCGCGCTCCGCTTCCTCGCCGAGGACCCCTGGGAGCGCCTCGCCGCCCTGCGCGAGGCCGTCCCCAACATCTGCCTGCAGATGCTGCTGCGCGGCCGCAACACCGTCGGCTACACCCCGTACCCGACGGAGGTGAGCGACGCCTTCGTCCACGAGGCCGCCGCCACCGGCATCGACATCTTCCGCATCTTCGACGCCCTCAACGACGTCAACCAGATGCGCCCCGCCATCCAGGCCGTACGCGAGACGGGCACCGCCGTCGCCGAGGTGGCCCTCTGCTACACCGCCGACCTGTCCGACCCGGACGAGCGCCTCTACACCCTCGACTACTACCTGCGGCTCGCCGAGCAGATCGTCGAGGCGGGCGCGCACGTCCTCGCCGTCAAGGACATGGCCGGCCTGCTGCGCGCCCCGGCCGCGGCCAAGCTGGTCTCGGCGCTGCGCAGCGAGTTCGACCTCCCGGTCCACCTGCACACCCACGACACCGCGGGCGGCCAGCTCGCCACCTACCTCGCCGCGATCCAGGCGGGTGCGGACGCGGTGGACGGCGCGGTGGCCTCCATGGCCGGTACGACCTCGCAGCCGTCCCTGTCGGCGATCGTGGCCGCGACCGACCACTCGGAGCGTCCCACCGGGCTCGACCTGCGGGCGGTCGAGGACCTGGAGCCGTACTGGGAGAGCGTCCGCAAGGTCTACGCCCCCTTCGAGGCGGGCCTCGCCTCGCCGACCGGCCGCGTCTACCACCACGAGATCCCCGGCGGTCAGCTCTCCAACCTGCGCACCCAGGCCGTCGCGCTCGGCCTCGGCGACCGCTTCGAGGACATCGAGGCCATGTACGAGGCCGCCGACCGGATCCTCGGCCGGCTGGTCAAGGTGACCCCGTCCTCCAAGGTGGTCGGCGACCTCGCCCTGCACCTGGTCGGCGCCGGGGTGAGTCCGGAGGACTTCGAGTCGACCCCCGACCGGTTCGACATCCCCGACTCGGTCATCGGCTTCCTCCGCGGCGAGCTGGGCACCCCGCCCGGCGGCTGGCCGGAGCCGTTCCGCACCAAGGCCCTCCAGGGCCGCGCCGCCGCGAAGCCGGCGCCCGAGCTGACCGCCGAGGACCGCGAGGGCCTGGCCAAGGAGCCCCGCACGACCCTCAACCGGCTGCTGTTCCCGGCCCCCACCCGCGAGTTCGAGACCCACCGGCAGACGTACGGCGACACCAGCGTCCTCGACAGCAAGGACTTCTTCTACGGCCTGCGCCCGGGCAAGGAGTACGCGGTCGACCTGGAGCCCGGCGTCCGGCTGCTCATCGAGCTCCAGGCGGTCGGCGAGGCCGACGAGCGCGGCATGCGCACGGTGATGTCGAGCCTCAACGGGCAGCTGCGGCCGATCCAGATCCGCGACCGTGCGGCGGCCTCCGACGTCCCGGTCACCGAGAAGGCCGACCGTTCCGACCCCGGCCATGTCGCGGCCCCGTTCGCCGGTGTCGTCACCCTCGCGGTGGAGGAGGGCGCGGAGGTCGAGGCCGGTGCCACCGTGGCCACGATCGAGGCCATGAAGATGGAGGCCACCATCACCGCCCCGAAGGCCGGCCGCATCTCCCGGCTCGCCATCAACCGCATCCAGCAGGTGGAGGGCGGCGACCTGCTGGTCGAGATCGCCTGAGGCCGGCCCGCACGAGGGCCGGGTCCGCCCGGCCCTCCCCGGCTACGAGCGGGAGAAGTGGGCGCCCAGCAGGGCCTTGAGCAGGTTGGGGTCGCGCTGGGTGAAGTAGGCGGCGCTCGCCACGAACACGTCCCGGCCGCGGACCGCCAGCGAGGTCGGGTTGGACAGCCCCTCCTGCACCGTCAGGACGCCGGCGTGGCTGCCGTCCGGGGCGACCAGCGCGACCTCGTTGGACGGGCTCAGCGCGGCGAGCACGAGGTCCGAGTGCCCGGGGAAGACGAAGTCGTCGACCCCGGTGAGGCCGGTCGCCCTCGTCCCGATGGGCCCGGCCGAGCCGTCCGCGCCGACCGGGATGCGCAGCAGCGTGCCCCGGTCGGTGTTGGTGACCCACACCGCGTCCTTGTGCACCTTGACCCCGTTGGCGCCGAAGCCGGTGGCCGACGGGAGTCCGGAGAGGTCGGCGCCGGTGGCCCAGGCGGTGGGCGTGCCACCCGACTGCGGGATGCGCCACACCGTGCCCAGCGCCGAGTCGGCGGCGTAGAGGACGCCGTGCCGCTCGTCGAGGGCCAGACCGTTGGGCAGGCCGTCCGCCGGCAGCTGGGCGATCTGCTCGGGCGAGCCGCCGCCCGCCGGGATCCGCCAGACGCCGGTCCTGCTGGTGCCGGTGGCGTAGTTGACGTACAGCGTGCCGTCGTGGGCGCGGGCCAGGCCGTGCGTGACCGCGCTGCTCACCAGGGGCGTCCGCGGGTGGCTTTCGTCGGGCAGGGTGGCGAGGACACGGACCCGGCGCTCCCGGGTGACCTTGACGACCTGCCGGGCGAACGCGAAGGACATGTCGACCGAGCCGCCCTGCTCCGCGACGACGCTCTCGGGCGTCTGCCCCTGGGCCAGATCGAAATGGGCGACGGTGTGCGGGCGGGAGAGGACCGGCTCGTCGCTCGCGGCCGGAACCGCCGCGAGCAGGCCGATCGCGACCACGGCCGGGGCGACGACGGCCCGGCGGGGGAATCGGGGCATGTGACCTCTTTCGACGGGAGCGCAAGACTCCGGCGTACCGGTCACACCAACATGACGCCTTCCCGACCCCGGGCCGCGGCAGCCGTGGCCGCGACGTCGCCCGCCCGGCGCACGGCCTGGCCCCGCATGCCGCGCAGCCGGGTGACGGCCCCGCTCAGTTCCACATGGCGTACTTCATGACCTGCGCGTACCCTTCCGGCTTGGCACCGGAGTAGGTCAGGTTCAGCCGTGTGAAGTGCGCTACGTTCGGGTGCTTCGTCCAGGCCGCCGGGCGGTCGAGCCGTACGGTCACCGGGTACTTGTGGAACTTCCCGGCCGCGCAGTACGGCTTGCAGTCGTTCACCACGTTCACGCCCTGGGCGACCGCCGTGGTGTCGTTCCACTGCGTCCAGTGCATACCGGTGAGGAGGCTGTTGCCGTCCCCGCAGGCCAGGATGAAGTCGCTCGGCCGGTACCGCTGGTGCCAGAGGCAGTCGACGAGCACCGGATGCTGGGCCGAGGCCCGCGCCGCGGGCGGTGTCGGCGGCGTCGCGGAGGCCGTCGTCATGCCCGCCGTAAGCAGCAGGGCCGCCCCGAGTCCGATCGCCGTTCCCACCACTGGTCGCATGGTCGCTCCCGCCCGCTAGGTCGTACAGGTCCTCTTCGACGCTACGACCGGGATGCGGGATGTACCACTTGCGGAGTATTCGGCAGTCCGTTCAGGTCGTGCCCGCCGGTGGAGCCCTCCTCCGCGGCCGGTGCCGGGACGCCGGGCACCGGCCGCGGTTCGGGGGCGTCCGCCGGCCGGAGGACCGGGGGGACTCAGCCGTGTTTGACGGTCAGGCCGTAGAACGCGACCCGGGCGCCGTTGGTCGTGCTGTCGGAGGACGACTGGTTGTACGAGCCGGCCTTGAAGTACTGCTTGTACGGATTGAAGGAGGACGGGATGGCGTAGTGGGTCGTGGTGCCGTTGACCGTCAGGTCGATGGTGTTCCCACCCGAGACCGCGATGGTGTACGTCCAGGTCTTGCCGATCGACACGTGGCCCACGCTGTGCGTGGTCTGGCCGCCGTCCGGGGAGTTCTCGGTGCCCAGCACGATGTCGCCGTTGGAGTGGTAGTACAGCTCGAGCAGCGGCTTGGTGGAGGAGCCGCCGGTGCCGAGGTGGATCTGGCCCACGCAGACGTTCTTCGTCACCGAGACCACCCGCAGCGTCGCGCTCATCCTGTGGCTGCCGCTCAGCGACCAGTTGGCGGCGCTGCCGTCCCGGTTCATCTCGCGCAGTTCGGAGCGGGCGTAGTTGGAGTTCGGGGTGGTGACGCCCTTCTCGGGCGCCCAGAAGGTCATCGCCCCGTCGCGGGTGTCGGTGTAGAAGTACGCGTCCTGGTAGCCGTTCGCGCCCTGCAGCCGGGACGAGGGGATGGTGGTCGGCGAGCCGGGGGAGCCGACCGGCTCCTGGAGCTGCCATATGGACAGGTCGAAGTTGCCGCCGGGCGCGACGTTCGGGTTCGCCGCGTCCGCGCTCCCGCCGAACAGCACGGTGAGGGCGAGCGCGAGACCCGCGGCGGTGGGTGCCGCGAGCAGCCGGGAACGGTTCACGTGGGGGGTCCTTTCGTCAGAGGGATGCGCCCGGAACCCATTGCTGTTCATATCCGTGAACTCCGGACGCATCCGTAACCGCCGATGACCCGTGAAGCTAAAGGTCCGGACCAGTCACGTCAAGAGGTTCAGCAGGCGCCCTCGTCCTGCCAGGGGCCCCACTCCGAGGCGCCGGGCACCTCGTTCTGGGTCCACCACTTGGCCTTCCAGTTGTGGCTGTTGTACGAGACCTCGTTCCCGGCCGTGTACACCGCGGTCGCGCTCCAGGCCGTCTTGCACGAGGTGGGCGTGGGCGTCGGGGTCGGCGTCGGGGTGGGCGTGGTGGTCGGCGGGGTGACCCCGGCGAACTTCACCGAGAACTTGGCGAAGTCCCAGGCGCCCTGCGCCACGCTGGAGCAGGTCCCGGACGTGGTGCCATTGTTGTCGACCGGGCTGCACTGGCGGTCGCGGTTCAGGGACCAGAACGTGAACCGGTCCATGTTGTGGCTCGTCGCGTAGTCGAGCACGGTCTGGAAGTCGGCCTGGGTGAAGTACTCACCGGTGTCGCTGCGCCCGTTCATCCCGGAGAAACCCTCGTGGGCGTAGGCGGTCGCCTGGTCCCAGCCGAAGGTGGACTGCAGGATCGAGTTGAAGTTGGTGAGCGCGCTGGTCTGCGAGGCCGCCCCGCTGAAGCCGCCGTCGAAGGGCATGATGGAGAAGTTGTTGGGCGTGAACCCCTGCGACTTCGCCTCCAGCAGCATCTGCTTGCCGAACCAGCCGGTGCCGTCCGCGGTGCCGGCCGTCGTCACCGAGACGTACAGGCCGGGGTTGTTCTGCTGGAGGATCTTCGCGGCGCCGATCTCGTTCTTGATCGCCGCGGTGTTCTCGTACTCCGGCTCCTCCAGGTCGAAGTCGATCGCGTGCAGCCCGTACTTGGTGATGACCTGCTGGTAGGCCGCCGCGGTGGAGGCCGCGTCCGCGCAGGTCTGCCCCAGCTTGGTGCCGCCGTAGCCGCCGATGGAGACGGAGACGTCGCCGCCCTTCGCGCGGATCGTGTTGATCACCGACTGGACGGCGGTGTCCGAGGAGACCGCCGCGGTGCCGCCCCAGGTGGGCGAGCAGCCGCCGCCGCTGGGGGCCAGGACGAACGCCAGCTGGAAGGCCTTGAGCCCGGTGGCGTCCATGATGGCGGCCGCGTCCGGCGGGTTGTTGTCCAGCGGCATCAGGTAGGGGGCGGCCGCGTACCACCGGTTGCTCAGCGAGCTGGTCGCGCCCGAGGCGTTGCTCGCGACGAGGGCGGTGGCGCCGGCGGCGGCGAGGGTGACGGCGGCCGCCGCGCCCAGACATGCGCGAAGGGGTCTCACTGGTGCCTCCAGGGGGGCCGGGGGAGGTGGGTGGGTCCCAGCTTCCGGAGGTGTCGCGGTCACGTCAATGAATTGGACTGGACCAAAGCCCACTTTGGACTAGACCATACGATTTCTTTACCTGGTCGGGCGGAGCAGTTCCAGCGTCCCGAACCGCACCTTCACGCCGGGCGACCAGAGCACGCTGACCGGTGGCCCGGCCATCGCCGGCAGGCCGGCCGCCTCCACCAACTCGTCGTCCAGCCGCAGGAGTTCCGCCCGGTGCAGCGGCCAGGGGGCATGCTCGTTCGGCAGGTGCGCGGTGCGGCCGTGCCAGGTCACGTGCAGCCCCCAGCGGGCGGTGAGGAAGTGTTCCAGCGTCGACGGCTCGCCGACCGGCGCCCCGATCCGCACGACCGCCCGGCTCGCGGCCGCCGGGCGCCGCCGCCGACAGGTGTAGGTGACCACATCGCCCTCCCGGCGCAGCCGCATCGCGGACCAGACGTACGGCAGTCCGAACCCCAGCCGGCCCACCAGCACCGGGAGCAGCCGGGTCGCGTCCAGCGACCTGAACACCACCCCGCGCCGGCCCTGCCCGTCCACCGAGTACAGCCGTACGTTCGTCTCGCAGAAGGTGCCCAGATACGGCAGTCCCGGCCCCGGCCCGAAGCCCGTGCCCCGCATCAGGAACGGGACGAGCCCGACGTAGGTGACCCCGTCCAGGGTGTCCGGGCGGGTGCCGGCGGGCAGCAGCCCCGCCACCTTCTCCGGCGCCACCGGCCAGTGCAGGAAGGTCAGTCGGTGCCACCCCTGCACCATCGTCGGCACCCGGACGGGGCGTGGGGTGGACGGGGTTACGGGCTCGGCCGCCACGGTCTCCATGACACCGGTCATAGCACGCCAGTGCGAGCCGACGGGAATGTTCCGCGAGAACGGTGCGGAACCGGTCCCGCCGGTGCGCTTCGGTGGCGACGGCCCGCTGATCAGGACTTCCGTGCCGCCCGGTCCGGTCACCCGGGTAAACTCTGGGCGACACGCAGGCCTTGAGAAGGGGGAGCCGGGATGCCGCCGCACAGCTCTTCCGCGGCCGGGGTCCCGGGCGACGGCGACGGACCCGGCGGGCCGCCCCCCGTCCGGCAGGCGCTGTCGGACAGCGTGTACGAGAGCATCAAGGCGATGGTCATGGACCACGAGATCGCCCCCGGCGCCCGCGTCGGCATCGACGCGCTCTCCCGCACCCTCGGTGTCTCGCCCACCCCGGTCCGGGAGGCGCTGGCCCGGCTGGAGTCCGACGGCCTCGTGGTCAAGCGCGCCCTGTCCGGGTACCGGGCCACCGAGCTGCTGACCCGTCAGGGCCTCGCGGAACTCTTCGAGATGCGGCTGCTACTGGAACCGCGGGCCGCCGCCCTGGCCGCGGCCAACGCCACCGAGGAGCAACTCGACGGTCTGGAACGGATCGTGGAGGAGATGCAGGACCAGCCGAGCCCCAACGGGCGGTACGCGTCCTACCGCGACTTCGCCGCCCTCGACCAGCGCTTCCACGAGGCGATCGGACAGGCCGCGCACCGGCCGCTCCTCGCGGATGCCGTACAGCGCCTCCACGCGCACCTGCACATCTTCCGGCTCGGCGGCGTCGTCGGCGCCGGCGGCCCGACCGTCGCCGAGCACGAGCGGATCGTCCGGGCCGTGCTCCGCCGCAACCCCGAGCGGGCGGCCGAGGCGATGACCGAGCACCTCACCCGCAGCATGGAACGCCAGCTCCCGGACGGCGGCGAAGAGGACGACGGCGGCGAGGACGAGGGCCGCGACGGCGTCACAGGACCGGTCACTCCCTGAGGAACACCTGTTCCGCGGTGACCCACCACTCGCCCGGGGCCGCCTCCGGAGCCGGCGCCTGATTGGGTGCGGTGCGCCGCCATAACCGAGCCGCTGGTCGCCCCAGAACGGCATCCGGTGACCGGTGGTCTCCTCCTTGGGGGCCGCGTCCGGGGGACTCACGGAGGTCGTCATGCCACCCTTCGGTCGTCGAGCGCGTCCGGGTCCCAGTCGATGCCGATGCCCGGCTCGTCCGGGGCCACGGCCAGGCCGTCGCGGATGGCCAGCTCGGTCCGGGTCACGGCCCGCAGTTGCGGGATGTACTCGACGAAGCCGCCGTTGGGCACCGCGGCGGCGAGGCTGACGTGCAGCTCCATCAGGAAGTGCGGGCACACCGCCACGTTGTGGCTCTCGGCCAGGTGCGCGACCTTCAGCCACGGGGTGATACCGCCGATCCGCGCGGCGTCGGCCTGGACGACGGAGGCGGCACCGGTCTCCAGGTAGCTGCGGAACTGCATGAGCGAGTACATCGACTCGCCGACCGCCACCGGGATCCGGGTCGCCCGCGCGAGTCGGGCGTGGCCGCTGATGTCGTCCGCGGGCAGCGGCTCCTCCAGCCAGTACGGGTCGTACGGCTCCAGCGCGGCCGCGAGCCGGAGCACCGAGGAGGCCGTCTGGGACTGGTTGGCGTCGGTCATGACGTGCAGCGTGGGCCCGACCGCCTCGCGTACGGCGCGCAGCCGCTCCGCGTCCTCGGCGGGATGCGGCTTGCCCACCTTGATCTTGACGCCGGCCCAGCCCGCTTCCTGGGCCCGCAGGGCGCCCTTGACCAGGTCCTCGGTGCTCAGGTGGAGCCAGCCGCCCTCGGTGTCGTAGACCGGCACCTCCCGGCGGTGCCCGCCGGCCAGCCGCCACAGCGGTTCCCCGGCCCGCTTGCAGCGCGCGTCCCACAGGGCGGTGTCGACGGCGGCGAGGGCGAGGGAGGTGATGGCGCCGGTGGTGGTGGCTCGGGTCAGGGCGAACAGCCGCTGCCACAGCGCCTCGACGTTGCGGGCGTCCTGCCCGACGAGGGCGGGCAGCAGATGGTCCCGCAGGAGGGCCAGGACGGAGGTGCCGCCGGTGCCGATCGTGTACGCGTAGCCGGTACCCGCGAGACCGTCCGCCATCGCCAGGTCGACCAGGATCGTCTCCTGTTTGACGAAGGACTGCACCGCGTCGGTGCGGTCCGTCTCGACGGCGATGTCGACCAGCCGGGCGGTCGCGGCCGTGATGGTGCTGCTCATCAATGTCCGTTCTCCTTTGGGTTCTGCGCGCTCTGCGGGCTCCGCGGGCGCTTTCGAGGCGGTCAGCCGCACGAGAGGTACAGCCGCGGACAGGACGGATCTGGTCGGGAACTACATCGCCCACCCCTTCCGGATCAGATAGGAAATCGATGCGGCGATCGTGGGGCAGGCGGATGCGTGCGTCAAGGTCTGCGGCGAGAATCGCCTCTATCTGCGGTGATTCGACAAGCGCGGGAGCCTTGCGTGAAGGAGGGGCACGAATCCTATAGGAAACGCTCGGGGGGCTGCTCGGCCGCAGGCGTCGGCGGTCCGGTGGCGACCCGATGGAAAGGGCCGGGAAAGTCCGAGTCACCCACCCCCAACCTGCCCCGACAGTGGCACTCTTGACATCGTGCGTACTGTTTCGCGACGTTTGAGCGACACCCCCGGACCGGCGACCCCGTCGCCGGTCCGGGAACGAAAGAGCACAGCGGGGAACAGAAGCTGTTCGTAGAAACGGCAGAACGCGGAATACGCGTTTTTGGGGGGGGAGCGGTCGCCCATGCGATCCAGAGGCCAGTGCAGTCATGCTTCACACACCTCGTCGGCCGAGGGGCGGTTGATCTGAGGTGGACATCACGATCCACAGACCCGGCGAGCTGACCGAGCCGCTCCGCCGGGCCTGGCACCACGCGATGGACGAGTCACCGGAGTACGCCAACCCCTTTCTGGCCCCGGAGTTCACCATCGGCGTCGGCAGGCACCGGGCCGGTGTACGGGTGGCGGTCCTGCGCGAGGGCGGCGAACCCGTCGGCTTCCTCCCGTACGAGCGCAACGCCCTGGGGGTCGGCCGGGCCGTCGGCCTCGGCCTCTCCGACTGCCAGGCGCTGGTGCACCGGCCCGGAGTCCTCTGGGACGCCCAGGAGCTGCTGAGCGCCTGCGGGATGTCCATCTTCGAGTTCGACCACCTGGTCGCCGAACAGAGACCTTTCGCCCCTCATGTGACCGGCACCTTCGCCTCGCCGGTGATCGACGTGAAGCCCGGCGACGGCGGTTACCCCGAGTGGCTGCGCGCAACCTACCCGGGCCTGGCGAAGACCACGCTGAAGAAGGAACGGCGCCTCGGCCGCGACCTCGGCGACCTGCGCTTCGAGCCCGACGAGCGCGACCCCGCGGCCCTGCGCACCCTGATGCGCTGGAAGTCCGCCCAGTACCGGCGGACCGGCCGCATGGACCGCTTCGCCCGCCCCTGGATCGTCGACCTGGTGGACCACCTCTTCCACGTCCGCGAGGAACACTTCACCGGACTGCTGTCCGTGCTCTACGCCGGCGACCGGCCGGTGGCCGCGCACTTCGGCCCGCGGTCGGCCACCGTGCTCGCCGCCTGGTTCACCGCCTACGACCCCGAGCTGCACTACTACTCACCGGGGCTGATGATGCATCTGCGCACCGCCGAGGCGGCGGCCCGCGGCGGTGTCACCCTCGTCGACCTCGGGCGTGGCGACAAGGAGTACAAGGACTGGCTCAAGACCCGCGAACTGCGGGTGGGCGAGGGCTTCGCCACCCGCACCCATCCGGTGGCCGCGGCGCACCGCCTGTGGCGCCGGCCGGTCCGCGGGCTGCGCAACACCGTCCTCGCCCATCCCCGGCTGCGCGACCCGGCGGACCGGCTGCTCAAGAAGGTCGGCACGCTGCGTGCGGCCCGCCGCCCGGACGGCATGCGCGAGGGGTGAACGGGTCCGTCCGGCGGCGGCCGGCCGTGCCCGGCCGTCGCCGCCGGCGTCCGCTCGGCCGGCCGCCGTTCGCACTATGATCCTGTAGAGGTCACAACCTAGGGGTTTGCCCTGGTAGGACGAAGCCTCGGGCGGAGAGATCCATGCCCCGCAAGCGCGCAACGGACGACGACGAGCTGCTGGCCAGACTGAGGTCGCTCACCGCCCAGGCACGCGAGCGGGCCGAGTACCAGCGTTCCCAGGTGGAGCTGGCCGTCGCCCTCCAGCGCGGCATGCTGCCCCGGGACCTGCCCGACACCCCCGGCTGCCACCTGGCCGTCCGGTACGCGCCCGCCTGCTTCGGGCTCAACGTGGGCGGCGACTGGTACGACGCCTTCACCCTGCCCGACGGCCGCATCGGCCTGTCCATCGGCGACGTCCAGGGACACAACATCGAGGCGGCCGCCTTCATGGGCCAGGTCCGGGCGGCCCTGCGGGCGCTCGCCACAGTGACCGGCGGGCCCGGCGAACTGCTCGCCCGCACCAACGACCTCCTGGCGTCCCTGGGCGGTGACCTCTTCGCGACCTGCACCTTCATGCGGCTCGACCCGGATACCGGGGTGCTGGAGAGTGCCCGGGCCGGCCACGTGCCGTTCGTGTGGGCCACCGCCGACGGAAAGTCCGGCCTCGGAGAGGACGAGTGCGGCCCGCCGCTGGGCATCGAACCGGGCACCGAGTACCCCGTCGCCCGCCACCGGCTCACCACCGGCGGCGTGGTCGTGCTGCTCACGGACGGGGTGGTGGAGGGGCCGTCGATGCCCATCGAGGAGGGGCTCGACCAGGTGGTGCGGCTCGCGGGCCTCGCCGCCGTGGCCGGCCTCGAGGCGCAGTCCCTGGCCGCCGCCGTCATCAAGGGCGCGGAACGGGTGGGCCACGAGGACGACGCGGCCGTGCTGGTCATGGGCCACGACGACCCGCCCGCCGCCGCGCCGTAGCCTCCGGGTGCCGACGGGCCTTTGCCGATTCGGCCGCGGACGGCTCCCGCCTCGCCGAGACGGCCGCCTCGGTGTGTGATGGCTGGTGTGGTGGGTTACCAGGAGCTGCGTCGGCCGGCCGTCTTCGCCCTCCGGACGGTGGCCGTCGCCACCTGCTACGTCGCGGCGGGACGGCTCGGCCTGCTGTGCCGGCTCACCGTCCAGGGTGCCGTCGTCACCCCCGTCTATCCGTCGACCGGCGTGGCGCTGGCCTGTCTGCTGGTCTTCGGCCTGGGCTGCTGGCCGGGCGTCTCGCTCGGTGCCCTCTTCCTCGTGCTGTCGCTCGGCCCGCCCGGGCCCGACGTCGTGGGCATCATGGTCGGCAATACGGCGGGGCCGGTCTGCGCCTGCGTGCTGCTGCGCCGGGTCGGCTTCCGCACCGACCTGGGCCGGCTGCGGGACGGCGTCGCCCTGGTGTTCCTCGGTGCGCTGGCCGCCATGCTGGTCAGCTCCACCGTCGACGTGGTCGCCCTGTTCCTGGCCGGCAAGCTCGCCGCGACCCACTTCTGGTCGATCTGGCTGGCGTGGTGGGCGGGCGACGCGATGGGCGTACTGATCGTCACCCCGGTCCTGCTGGTGCTCTGGGAAGCCCGACGGCCGCCGTCCGCGGCCCGGTGGAAGGAGGCACTGGCCCTCGCGGTCGTCACGGTCGCCCTGGTCACGGTGGCCACGCACAGCACCCTGAGCGCGCTGTTCCTCGTCTACCCGGTGGTGATCTGGGCCGCGCTGCGGTTCCGGCTGGCGGGGAGCATGCTGTGCGCCCTGTTCACGTCGGTCATGGCGGCGATCGCCGCGCGGGACGGCGTCGGCGCGTTCGCCCGGCTCTCCCCGGTGAGCGTGATGCTGAAGCTGCAGCTGTTCAACGGCTCGCTGGCGCTGACCGCGCTGCTGCTGTCGGCCGTCATCACCGAGCAGCACCACACCCGGCGCTCCGTCGAGGAGGCCTGCAAGGAACTGGCCGAGGTTCTGGAACACCTCACCGCGCACGGCTCCCCACCGGGGCGGGCCCCGACGCAGCCGGAACCGCGGCGCGAGCGCGGCGCGCGGTGACCGACGGCTCGGGGGACCGGGCGAGCCGCCCGGTCCCCCGTGGAAGGGCGCCGGTCCGGGATCAGACGGTGCCGCTCGCCGTGATCTCGACCTTGGCCTTGGGGGTACCGCTCTGGGAGCCGTAGCCCTCGATCTTGTCGACGATGTCCTGGCCCTCGACGACCTCACCGAAGACCACGTGCTTGCCGTCCAGCCAGGGCGTCACGACGGTGGTGACGAAGAACTGCGAGCCGTTGGTGTTCGGGCCCGCGTTGGCCATGCTCAGCAGGTACTTGCGGTCGTGCTTGAGCTGGAAGTTCTCGTCCTTGAACTTCTCGCCGAAGATGCTCTTGCCGCCGGTTCCGTCACCGCGGGTGAAGTCACCGCCCTGGAGCATGAACTGGGGGATGATCCGGTGGAAGCCGGAACCGGCGTACCCGAAGCCGTGCTGTCCGGTGGCGAGCTCACGGAAGTTGCGGGCCGTGTCGGGCACCACGTCGTCGAACAGGTTGAACACGATCCGGCCGGCCGGCTCGTTGTTGATCGAGATGTCGAAATAAACGTTGTCGCTCATGCAGGTCAACCTATCGCGAACCGCTCCGCGGTCCCTCCTGCGGGGCCGTACGGCCCGTGGTGTCGGGGCGCCGGGTCCGCTCAGAGGCCCACCAGTGAGTCCAGGAGCTGCCGGCCGGCCGGCCCCCGAGACCGCTCGCGGAGTTGAGGTGCGCACCTATCCGTCCAAACCACTGCCGGCGAACGGCGCCCCGTGACCAGCGCCCCGTGGGCGCGGGGAACCGCGCGACCGGCCACGGCGGCGCCGCAGCCGGCAGACGGCGCCGGAGCGCTCAGTAACGGCGCTCCAGCCGCTTGAGCACCGCCTGGGCCATGACCGCCTCGCCCTTCGCGTTGGGGTGGGCCGGGGCCGCCGGCGAGGCCGGCTGGAGGGGCTCGATCCAGCGGTCGGCGGGCGCCTTGCACATGTCGTGGCCGACGGTCGGACCGTACGTGTCCACGTACCGTGCGCCGTTCCAGGCGGCCACCAGCCGGAGCATGAGGTTCAGCCGCTCGCCGGTGTCGCGGAGGTAGGGGAAGTCCTTGGCCGCGAAGGGAACCGTCGGGTAGCAGCCGCTGCCGTCGTCGGGCAGCAGGTCGGGGTAGCCGACGACCAGGATCCGGGCGTGCGGGGCCCGCGCGCGGATCGCCCGCAGCACCTTGTCGACCTTGGGCGCGGTCTGCACGATGTTGCGCACCAGCTGGTCGGTGCCGGACGCGTTGTAGTACTGCCGGCAGGGGTCGCCGGTCAGGTCCTTGGAGCTGAGGGCCGCGCAGGTGCCGATGATCGAGCTGAACCCGATGTCGTTGCCACCGATCTGGACGGTCACCAGGTCGGTGCCGCGCTGTACGGCGTCGAGCTGGGGGCCGTTGGTGCCCTGCGCCTTCCACATCTCGGCGGTGGTCGCGCCGGCACAGCTCACGTCCTTGAAGGCGCTCACGTGCCGGGCCGCCGCCACCAGCGAGGGGTAGTTGTGGTCGGAGCGGGCGCAGCCCGCGTCGACCTGCGTCGGGATGGCCGGGCCCGAGGTGTAGGAGTCGCCGAGCGCCACGTAACCGGTGCCGCGGTCGTGGCCGGGACCGTGGTCGCCGCCGTGCGCCGCGGCCGGAGCCGTGGACGCGGCCACCAGGACGCAGCCGCCCAGCGCCGCCGCCACGGTGGCCCTCCGCCGGTGCCGTCTTACCGGACCGTCGGACGGGATGCCGTACGCCATGGAGATCCCCCCTGGAACCAGGACGCGCACGGAACCGGTCCCGACGGGCGGCCCGCACGCGTGTGTCGGGGGTCTGTATACCGCCCGGTAGGAGTCCGTAGCCAGAGGTCGGACGCAAGGAACTGGATCGAGTAACCCGCCCTGCCCGTAAGGGCATCCGGTCCGGGCGGCGGCCCGGTGGCGCCCCCTGCGATTGAAGTTGGAAACCGATCGGTTTACGATGGCCGGGAACCGGAGGAAACCGATCGGTTTCCGATCTGTGCACACGTCTGGAGCGTGAGTGTCATGACCGCTATCAAGGACTCCGTCGTCCTCGTCACCGGCGGCAGCCGAGGCGTCGGAAAGGCGCTGGTGGAAGAGCTGTACGCGCGCGGCGCCGGCAAGGTCTACGCGACCGCCCGCGACCCGCGCACCGTCACCCACCCCGACGCCGTCGGGCTGGCCCTGGAGGTGACCGACCCCGACTCCGTGGCGGCGGTCGCCGAGCGGGCGCAGGACGTCACCGTTCTGATCAACAACGCCGGGGTCGCCACCGGGACCCGCTTCCTGACCTCCTCGCTGGACGACATCCGCCAGGAGTTCGAGACCAACTTCTACGGCCCGCTGCTGCTCGCCCGCGCCTTCGTCCCGGTCATCGAGCGCAACGGCGGCGGCCACATCCTGAACGTGCACTCGGTCCTGTCCTGGATCGCCGACGGTGGCGCCTACAGCGCCTCCAAGGCGGCCCTGTGGTCGCAGACCAACAGCCTGCGCCTGGCGCTCCAGTCGCGCGGCATCGGCGTGACCGGCCTGCACATGGGCTACGTCGACACCGACATGGCGGCCCACGTCGAGGGGGCCAAGGCGAAGTCCGAGGACATCGCCGCGGCCGCTCTCGACGGGATCGAGGCGGACGCCTGGGAGGTGCTCGGCGACGAACTGACCCGCACGGTCAAGGGGGGCCTGTCGGCCGACCCTGCCGACCTGTACCGGCAGCTCGGCCGGTAACCAGGGCCCGGCGGAGGCGGGTTGGGGCACGGTCGTGGGAAATTCCACCGTCGCAAGGGTTGTCGACTGGTTGCCTCACCACTTAAATCAAATCCTGAACTAAGCAGTGGGGCACGCCGGTTGCGCGCGCCCCGTGCCCACCTCAGGGAGCCGCTGATGAGACTGAGATCCTTGGGTGCAGTGCTCGCCGCCCTGGCAGCACTGCTCGCCCTTCCCGCCGTCCATGCTCCGGCGGCCCAGGCCGCCGACACCCCGCTGTCGCAAGGCAGGACGGCCGCCGCCTCCTCGGAGGAGAACGCCGGGACCGCCGCCGGGAACGCGGTGGACGGCAACACCGGCACCCGCTGGTCGTCCGCCTTCACCGACGACCAGTGGCTGCAGGTCGACCTCGGCGCCACCGCTCAGGTAAACCAGGTGGTCCTCAACTGGGAGGCCGCCTACGGCAAGGACTACAAGGTCCAGATCTCCTCCGACGGCAGCAGCTGGGCCGACCTGCAGTCCGTGACCGGCGGCGACGGCGGCACCGACACCCTCACCGTCTCCGGGCAGGGCCGCTACGTCCGGATGCTGGGCGTGCACCGCGCCACCCAGTGGGGCTACTCGCTCTGGGAGTTCCAGGTCTTCGGCACCACCACCGGCACGCCCCCGGTCCAGGGCGGCGGCGACCTCGGCCCCAACGTGATCGTCGTCGACCCGTCCACGCCGAACCTCCAGGCGAAGTTCGACTCCGTCTTCGCCCAGCAGGAGTCGGCCCAGTTCGGCACCGGCCGCTACCAGTTCCTGCTCAAGCCGGGCACCTACAACGGCATCAACGCCCAGATCGGCTTCTACACCTCGATCTCCGGGCTGGGCCTGAACCCCGACGACACCCAGATCAACGGTGACGTCACGGTCGACGCCGGATGGTTCAACGGCAACGCCACCCAGAACTTCTGGCGTTCCGCGGAGAACTTCGCCATCACGCCCTCGAACGGCACCGACCGGTGGGCCGTGGCTCAGGCGGCCCCCTTCCGCCGCATCCACGTCAAGGGCGGTCTCAACCTCGCCCCGAACGGCTACGGCTGGGCCTCCGGCGGCTACATCGCCGACTCGAAGATCGACGGCACGGTCGGCCCGTACTCCCAGCAGCAGTGGTACACCCGCGACAGCTCGGTCGGCGGCTGGACCAACGGCGTGTGGAACATGACCTTCTCCGGCGTCCAGGGCGCACCCGCGACCGACTTCGCCACCGGCTCATACACCACGCTGGACAACACCCCGGTCTCGCGCGAGAAGCCGTTCCTCTACCTGGACGGCAACGCGTACAAGGTCTTCGTCCCGGCCAAGCGCACCAACGCGCGGGGCGTCTCCTGGCCGGCCAACGCGGGCACCTCCCTCCCGCTGGACCAGTTCTACGTCGTCAAGCCCGGCGCCACCGCCGCCACCATCAACCAGGCCCTCGCCCAGGGCCTCAACCTCCTCTTCACCCCGGGCATCTACCACCTGAACCAGACCATCAACGTCACCCGCGCCAACGCCGTGGTGCTCGGCCTCGGCCTCGCCACCCTGGTCCCGGACAACGGCGTCGACGCCCTGCACGTGGCCGACGTCGACGGCGTCAAGCTGGCCGGGTTCCTGATCGACGCGGGCACCGTCAACTCCGACACCCTGCTGCGGATCGGCGACCCCGGCTCCACGGCCGACCACTCCGCCAACCCCACCTCCATGCAGGACGTGTTCGTCCGCATCGGCGGCGCCGGACCCGGCCTCGCCACCAACTCCGTGGTCGTCAACAGCAACAACGTGATCATCGACCACACCTGGCTGTGGCGCGCCGACCACGGCAGCGGCGTCGGCTGGACCACCAACCGCGCCGACTACGGCCTCAGAGTCAACGGCAACGACGTCCTGGCCACCGGCCTGTTCGTCGAGCACTTCAACAAGTACGACGTCTACTGGAACGGCGAACGCGGCCGCACGATCTTCTTCCAGAACGAGAAGGCGTACGACGCCCCGAACGCCGCCGCCATCACCCACGACGGCGTCGTCGGCTACGCGGCCTACAGGGTCGCCGACACCGTGACCACCCACGAGGCGTGGGGCCTGGGCAGCTACTGCAACTACACGGCCGATCCGTCGATCGTCCAGTCCAACGGCTTCCAGGTGCCGACCGGCTCGGGGATCAAGATGCACGACCTGCTGGTGATCTCCCTCGGCGGCATGGGGCAGTACGCCCACGTCGTCAACACCACCGGATCGCCGACCTCGGGGACCAGCACGACCCCCTCCAAGGTGGTCCAGTTCCCGTAGCTAGGCCGTCCGCCGCCGTGCCGTCCGAAGCAGCAGCCGTCGCGCGGGCCGCTCCACGCCCTCGTAGAGGAGCCAGGACAGGCCCAGCGCGACGGTGAACGCGGCGACGGCGACGGCGGCGCCGGTGAACAGGTGGAAGCGCGGGCGGGTACCGAGCAGGTGGGTGCCCGCCCGCAGCACCAGGAGATGGACCATGTAGAACGCGAACGACAGTTCGCCGAGGCGGACCAGCCGGCGGCGCCGCCAGAGCGAGGGCAGCCCGTGCAGGTCCGCGACGGCCGCCGCCGGGATGAGCAGCGCGAAGCCCGTGATGGTGCACGCGATGGCCGCGTACTCGGCGGTGACCTGCGGGACCAGGAAGTAGCCGATGATCGCGAGCGCCAGCGAGGCCTCCAGGCCCGGGCCGCGCCACCGGCCGAGCAGCACGAGCCGGGCGGTGGCCGCGCCCAGCACGAACTCGGGCAGCCGGGCCGCCGGGAAGGAACTGATCGGCTGCGCCCACCAGTGGTGCGCGTCCGTCCAGGCCAGCGCCAGTACGGTCAGCACGGCCAGCGCCGCCAGCGCCGCGGCGCCCCGCCCGTCCAGGCGGCGCAGCACCAGCGCCAGCAGCGGGAACGCGACGTAGAAGAAGGCCTCGCAGGCCAGCGACCAGCTGACCGGGTCCAGCGTCTGCCACCACGGCCGCCACCAGGAGTGCACCAGGAACACGTCCGCCAGGCCCTGCGGCAGGGTCGGCCTCGGCTGGCGGGGCAGCGTGCACACCATGACCAGCGCGAGGGCGACGGTGACCAGGTGCACCGGGTAGATCCGGGCGACCCGCCGCCACCAGAAGCGTGCCGCCCGGTCACCCGGCCGCGCGGACCACATCAGGACGAACCCGGACAGGATGAAGAAGAACGACACCCCCGAGGCGCCGGCCTCGAACCCCCAGGACACGATGCGACCGCCCGTGCCGCCGAAATAACGGAAGTTGTGCACGTGCAGCCCGAAGACAAGCAGCGCGGCCATCCATCTCAGCCCGGTCAGGGAGGGCAGCGAGGGAGCGGGCGCGGACGGCAGGGAGCGGGTGGACGGCGCGGCGGCCGGAGCGGTCGGAGGGGCCTGGGTCGCCGTCGTCATCGAGTCACCTGCCGGAGGGTTCGCGCGTGGAGCATGAAACGGAGCGTTGCCCGTTCCACGCCTTTCATTCCGGCCTCGTACGAAACATCACACCAACGCCGAGGCGCATCCTCGGCCATCCGGGCCGTCCCTCCCACCACACCCCGCACCCGCCGGAGTGGCGCCTTGACCCGCGCCTTTGGGGAGCGGCGCCACGCCGGAAGCCGGGCTCACGGACGGATGACACCGGCCGCCGCCGCGTTGACGGCTCGGCTCGGCAGTGCCCCGAGGGCAGCGCCCCATAAGGGGCGCGGGGAACTGTGCGACCAGCTGCCGCGGCGCCGCGGTCGGCCGACAACGTGACGGGGCACGTCCCGCGCAGCGCTCAGCGGGTAGCCGCCCTGGCGGCGCTCGGCCGGTCCGCGGACGGCACGTGCCGGAGCGCGGACGGGGCGGTGGACGGAGTGGCCGACGCTCCCCGGGCGGGAGCCTGCGTGCTCGCCCGCTGCGTCGGCGCGACACTCGGACGTGGGCTGGGCGTGGCCGGCGTCGGTGATCCCGAGGGGCGGTGCGGGGCGGTGGGACTGAGAGCCGGCGGCGCGAGGGGGACCTGGGGGGAGTGCGGCGCGGCAGGCGCCGTCAGGTGCAGCGACAGGGCGACACAGACGGCGACGGCACAGGTCACCCCCGCCCCGGCCGCCGTGCGGACCAGCCGGCGGCGGCCCGCGGCGCGCCGGATCTGCTCGTAGCGGCCCGGTGGCGGACCGAGGTGGGCGGCCGGGGGCCGGAGGATGACCGCCAGGGGGTCGTCGGGGCCGTCGAACTCGGGCTCGTCGTCAAAGCGTGTGGTCAAGGCTTCTCCTCAGATGGCCGCGGAGCAGTTCTCGGGCCGCGTGCAGATCGGCCTTGACGGTTCCTTCCTTGCGCCCGGTCAGCTCGGACACCTCCCGGATCGGCATGTCAGCGTAGTAGTGCAGCAGGATCGGCACCCGCAGCCGCTCGGGCAGGGACTGCACCAGCAGGCGTACCGAGGGATCCGCCGGTTCGGCGTGCGGGCGGATCGCGGCCTCCGTACCGGCCCGGCGCACCGCGCGGCGCTCGCGCTCCAGCTTGCGCCAGTGGTCCCGGACCAGGTTGGCCGCGGTGACGTAGAGGAAGCCGCGCGGCTCCTCCACCTTCGTCCACCGGGCCCACAGCCGGGTGAAGGCCTCCGAGGCGATCTCGTGCGCCGTCTCGTCGTCGTCGACCAGACGACGGCACCAGCCGGCCAGGCGCGGATAGAGGGCGGCGAACAGCTCGGAGGCCGCCGTGTCACGGGACCGTTTCAACGTTCTCCAGGGTCGTGGGGGGGGGTAGCTCGTCCGGGAGGATGCGGGCCCGGTGGCGTGCGTTCCACCTGACCCGCATCCGTTCCGGCGGGTCAGCGTGTGGTGCCGGTCAGCGTGGCGAAGACGATCACGTTGTCGAGGTAGCCGTCGCCGCCGCGCGGACCGCCGCAGGTGATCAGCCGCAGTTCCGGGCGGTCCACGTCCCCGTACACGTCCTCGGTCGGGAACGCGGCCTTGGCGACCGTACGCACCTTGTCGACGGTGAACACCGCCGACCTGCCGTTCTCCAGGCGCGCCACGGCCTGCTCGCCCCGGCGCAGCTCCGCGAGCCGGCGGAACACCCCGTCCCCGTAGGCGCCGACCGTGACATGGCCGAGGATCACCGACGGGCCGGTCTGCCCCGGGGTGGGGGAGTACCGGTACCAGCCCGCCCGGTCGTGCGCGGTGACCGGCGGCACCTGCACCGTGCCGTCGGCGGCCAGGCCGAGCCGCAGCAGCGGGGTGTCGACCCCGATCGCCGGAATGCGCAGCCGGACCGGCGTGGACCTGCCCAGTGGGGTGGGCGCGCCGGAGGCGGCCGTGGTCGTGGCCGGGGGCGGCGAGGACGCCGGACTCCGGTGGGCGGCCGGGGCCGTCCGGTCCGGTGTCCGGCCCGCGCAGCCCGCCAGCAGCGAGGCCGTCGCGGCGGTGACCAAGGTGCGCCTGGAGAGGGGGGTCATGCCCCGGTCGCCCGGCGGCGACGGACGGCGAACACCGTCGCGCCCGCGGCGAGCACGGCCGCCGCGCCGCCGCCGATCAGCGCGTTCTCGGAGCCGGAGTCCGAGGACGGCTCCGTCACCCCGGTGTCGGGCGCGCCCTGCGGCACCGCCGCGACCTGGCGGGAGTCCCGCGTCGGCGCGGGGGTCGAGGCCCGGGACGGCGCGGCGGACGGCGCCTGGGACGGGACGGCGGACGGCTTGGCGGAGACCGCGGCGGACTGCGCCACGGTGGGGACCGGGCGCGGGGTGGAGCTGTCGGCGAACGCGGGCACCGTGCCCGCCAGGACGGCGGTGCAGGCGAGTGCCGTGGCGCTCAGGACTGTTCGGCGCATGAGGACGCTCTCTTTCGTCGGCCCGCCGTGGTCGGGGCGGGCTGAGTTACGGATCGTGCGGAGAGACGACCCGGCACCGGGACGGGTTGTAAAGAGATGGCAAAGCCGTGCGGCGGACGGGCGGCGGGTGACGGGTGCGGCCGGACGTTGGCCGGTTCGCCACCAGACTTGAGTGGTTTGTTTTCTTGAATCACTCGTGTTTATGGCGATAGGTTGTCGCCATGACCGCCTCCCAGCCCCCGACGACCGCCGACGAGCTGCGCGGTGCCGGCCTGCGGGTGACGGCCGCCCGCGTCGCGCTGCTGGAGACCGTCCGCCACGGGGACCACCTCGACGTCGAGGCGATCGCCTCGGGCGTCCGCGAGCGGGTGGGCCACATATCGCTTCAAGCCGTGTACGACGCGCTGCACGCGCTCACCACGGCGAAACTCATACGCCGCATCGAACCGGCCGGCAGCCCGGCCCGCTTCGAGGGGCGTGTCGGCGACAACCACCACCACGTCCTGTGCCGGTCGTGCGGTGCCGTCGCCGATGTCGACTGTGCGGTCGGTGACGCCCCGTGCCTGACCGCGTCGGACGACCACGGCTTCGCGATCGACGAGGCCGAGGTCATCTACTGGGGCCTGTGCCCCGCCTGTTCCACCGCCAGTAGTTCCTGAGTAAGTCCAGTAGTTCCCGAGTACATCCAGTAGTTCCTGAGTACGTCGATCCGCCCTTTCCGGAAGGATTTCCCCCATGTCTGAGGCCCAGGAGAACGCGGGCAAGTGCCCGGTCGCGCACGACCGCGCACCGCACCCCACCCAAGGCGGCGGCAACCGCCAGTGGTGGCCCGAGGGGCTCAACCTGAAGATCCTTGCCAAGAACCCCGCTGTCTCGAACCCCCTCGACGAGGGTTTCGACTACGCCGAGGCGTTCCAGAACCTCGACCTCGCCGCCGTGAAACGTGACATCGCGGAGGTGCTCACCACCTCCCAGGACTGGTGGCCGGCCGACTTCGGCAACTACGGCCCGCTGATGATCCGCATGGCCTGGCACAGCGCCGGCACCTACCGCATCTCCGACGGCCGCGGCGGCGCCGGCGCCGGCCAGCAGCGCTTCGCCCCGCTCAACAGCTGGCCGGACAACGGCAACCTGGACAAGGCGCGCCGTCTGCTGTGGCCGGTCAAGAAGAAGTACGGCCAGGCCATCTCCTGGGCCGACCTCATGATCCTCACCGGCAACGTGGCCCTGGAGTCGATGGGCTTCAAGACCTTCGGCTTCGGTGGCGGCCGCGAGGACGTCTGGGAGCCGGAGGACGACGTCTACTGGGGTCCCGAGAAGGTCTGGCTCGACGACCAGCGCTACACGGGCGACCGTGACCTGGAGAGCCCGCTCGGCGCCGTCCAGATGGGCCTCATCTACGTCAACCCCGAGGGCCCCAACGGCAACCCGGACCCGATCGCCGCGGCCCGCGACATCCGCGAGACCTTCCGCCGGATGGCGATGAACGACGAGGAGACCGTCGCCCTCATCGCCGGCGGCCACACCTTCGGCAAGACCCACGGCGCCGGCCCCGCCGAGAACGTGGGCGCCGAGCCCGAGGGCGCCCCGATCGAGCAGCAGGGCCTCGGCTGGAAGAGCACCTACGGCACCGGCAAGGGCGGCGACGCCATCACCAGTGGTCTGGAGGTCACCTGGACCACCAAGCCCACCCAGTGGAGCAACGACTTCTTCGGCATCCTCTTCGGCTACGAGTGGGAGCTGACCGAGTCCCCGGCCGGCGCCAAGCAGTGGGTGGCCAAGGACGCCGAGGCGATCATCCCGGACGCGCACGACCCGTCGAAGAAGCGTCTGCCCACGATGCTCACCACCGACCTGTCGCTGCGCTTCGACCCGATCTACGAGCCGATCGCGCGCCGCTTCCACGAGAACCCCGACCAGTTCGCGGACGCCTTCGCCCGCGCCTGGTTCAAGCTGACCCACCGTGACATGGGCCCGAAGTCCCTGTACCTCGGCCCGGAGGTCCCGGCGGAGACGCTGATCTGGCAGGACCCGCTGCCGCAGGCCGAGGGCGAGGCCATCGACGCGGCCGACGTCACGGCTCTGAAGGCCAAGCTCCTCGACTCGGGCCTGACGGTCTCGCAGCTGGTCAAGGCGGCGTGGGCGTCGGCCTCGACGTTCCGCGGCAGCGACAAGCGCGGCGGCGCCAACGGCGCCCGCGTCCGCCTGGAGCCGCAGCGCGGCTGGGAGGTCAACGACCCGGACGAGCTCGCCCAGGTCCTGCGGGTTCTGGAGGGCGTCCAGCGCGACTTCAACACCGGTGCCAAGAAGGTCTCCCTGGCCGACCTGATCGTCCTCGGCGGTGCCGCCGCGGTGGAGAAGGCCGCCAAGGACGCCGGTGTCGACGTCGAGGTGCCCTTCACCCCGGGCCGGGTCGACGCGACCGACGAGCACACGGACGCCGAGTCCTTCGCGGCTCTGGAGCCGACCGCGGACGGCTTCCGCAACTACCTCGGCAAGGGCAACCGCCTGCCGGCCGAGTACCTGCTCCTCGACCGCGCCAACCTGCTCGGCCTCAGCGCCCCCGAGCTGACCGTCCTCGTCGGCGGTCTGCGCGTCCTCGGCGCCAACCAGGGCGGCTCGAAGCACGGCGTCCTCACCGAGACGCCGGGCGTGCTGACCAACGACTTCTTCGTCAACCTGCTCGACATGGGCACGACCTGGAAGTCCACGTCCGAGGACCAGTCCACCTTCGAGGGCCGCGACGCGAGTGGCGCGGTCAAGTGGACCGGCACCCGTGCCGACCTGGTCTTCGGCTCCAACTCCGAGCTGCGCGCCGTCGCCGAGGTCTACGCGAGCGACGACGCCAAGGAAAAGTTCGTGAAGGACTTCGTGGCCGCCTGGACGAAGGTCGCCGACGCCGACAGGTTCGACCTGGTCTGACCGAACCTGGTCTGAGCGACCGTGGTCCGACCGACCGTGGTCTGAGCGACCGTGGTCCGACCGACCGGAGCCCTGTGCCCGGGCCGGCTCCCCGTGAGCCGGTCCGGGCATTGCCGTCTGTGCGGCTGCCTGGTCAACTCCCCACCGGGACAAGCGCGTAGCACGCGACCTCGGCGGACTCTGCAGCACCATCACCACCACGGGGACTGCGACGCCGCGTCGTCGCTGCCGCCCGCCCTCGATCCGTCGGTCCCCGACGCGGAACTGACGTCCGGCCATGACGCAGGACCACGTACGTCCGGAGTGGCGCGACGCCGCCCTCACCCTGGTCCTGGTCCTGGTCCTGGTCCTGGTCCCGGCCGCGGGCGGCCTGCCGGCCCCCTTCGAGGCCCGGGCCCCACCCCGTGCCGCGCGCACCACTCCTGACGCGAGGGTAACCCCTTAGTGACATGGCCTGGTCAAATCTGTCAGGCTTCCGACTCGCACCACTTCGCAACGCGTATGGCCGCCGCCGGCGCACCCCGGGCCGGACCGGCGGCCACTCAGCAGGCCAGGATCCCGGCCTCCGCAAAGGAGTTTCGTGTGAGATCGACCCCCCACAGGGCCTTCGCCACCAGCGCGCTGGCCATCGCGGCGCTCGCCGCGGCCCTGCTCCCCGGCAGCACGGCGTCAGCCGCCGACCAGGCGGCCTGCACTCCCGCCCAGGTCGTCGCCAACGGCGGCTTCGAGAGCGGTACGTCACCCTGGACGCAGTCCTCGACCAGCGTGATCACCAGCCGCTCCGGCCAGTCCGCCCACGGCGGCTCCAGCTTCGCCTGGCTGGACGGCACCGGCTCCACCCATACCGACACGCTCTCGCAGAGCGTCAGCGTCCCCTCCGGATGCGCCGCGACGCTCTCCTTCTGGCTGCACGTCGACACCGCCGAGACCACCTCGTCCACGGCGTACGACAAGCTCACGGCCAAGATCGGCAGTACCACGCTGGCGACCTATTCGAACCTGGACAAGAACACCGGGTACGTGAAGAAGTCGTTCGACGTGTCCGCCTTCGCCGGCCAGACCGTGACCGTGGCCTTCACCGGCACCGAGGACTCCAGCCTCCAGACCAGCTTCGTCGTCGACGACGTGGCCCTCGACACCTCGGCCGCCGGCACGCCCGGCGACACCACCCGCACCCCCGCAGCGCCGTCGTACACCGTCAGCCTGACCAGCAACTCCGCCGGCACCGGCTGGAGCGGCCACGAGAGCGTGACCTTCACCAACGCCTCCGCGACCGCGCTCAGCGAGGTCTACCTCAGGCTGTGGGACAACTACCACGGCACCTGCTCGGCCCCGCCGATCACCGTCAGCAACGTCACCGGCGGCACCGCGGGCGCCCTCTCGGTCGCCTGCACCGCCCTGGAGGTCGCCCTGCCGACGCCGCTGGCGCAGGGCCAGAGCACCACGATCGGCTTCGACCTGGGCATCACCGTGCCCAGCGGCGCCGACCGCTTCGGCCACGACGGCGCCTTCAGCATGATCGGCAACGCGCTGCCCGTGCTCGCGGTCCGCGACGGCTCCGGCTGGCACCTGGACCCGTACACCAACAACGGCGAGTCCTTCTACTCCCTGGCCGCCGACTTCAAGGTGACCCTGGACCATCCCAGCAGCCTCCTGGTCCCGGCGACCGGCACCTCGGTCGACACCCCCGGCACCAGCGGCCGTACCGTCACCACCGCCACGGCCTCCAAGGCCCGTGACTTCGCCTGGGCGGCCGGGCCGTTCACCAAGATCTCCGGCACCTCCCCGGGCGGCGTGCCGGTCAACATCTACTCGGTGTCGGGCATCAGTTCCTCCAGCGCCCAGTCCATGCTCACCACCGCCAAGTCGGCGGTCGACGCCCACGCCGGCCGCTTCGGGGCCTACCCCTACGGCGAACTGGACGCGGTCATCGACAACAACTTCTGGTTCGGCGGCATGGAGTACCCGGCTTCGTCCTCGACCTCGTCAGCACCACCGCGCTCACCCACGAGATCGGCCACCAGTGGTGGTACGGCATCGTCGGCGACGACGAGTACAACAGCCCCTGGCTGGACGAGGCGTTCACCGACTACGCCACCGATCTGGCGCAGGGACTGACCGGCAGCAACTGCTGGAACAGCGTCTCCTGGGCCTCGTCGGCCGAGAAGATCACCAACTCGATGGCCTACTGGGACACCCACTCCTCGCGCTACTCCACCGTCGTCTACGGCTACGGCAAGTGCGCCCTGCACGACCTGCGCCGCCTCATCGGTGACACCGCCATGACCAACCTCCTGAAGAGCTACGCCAGTTCGCACTGGTACGGCGTCTCGACCACCGCCGAGTTCAAGGCGGCGGCCCAGGCCGCGACCAGCACCGACCTGACGTCGTTCTGGACCACGCACCGCATCGACGGCTGACACCCGTCCGGAAGGGGCGGGGAATTTCCCCGAGGGGCAAAGCGCAGCCCGGGGATCTTTCCCGCTCCGTCCGCACACCGTCGTGTGGTACCTCTGTCGTCGTCCCCACGCCGACGAGCCCCTGGTGTCCTTCACATGAGCAACTCCCGCCCCTCACCCTGCGCCGCGGCGCGATCTCCGTGAGTCCCGAGCGACTGTCGATGCTCGGCGACGCCGTCTTCGCCATCGCCATCACCCTGCTCGCCCTCGACATCACCGTCCCCGAGGGCCTGCGCGACTCGGAAGTCCCGCACGCCCTGCGGGAGTTGCTGCCCGCGATCGGCGCGTACCTGCTGAGCTTCGCCGTCATCGGCGTGCTCTGGCTGACCCAGCACGCCCTGTTCCGGATGATCGCGACCGTCGACCGCTGGCTGCTCTACCTGTACTTCGCCCTGCTCGCGGTCGCCGCGGCGCTGCCCTTTCCGACCAAGCTGATCAGCGAGTACGGCGAGACGGCGGCGGCCACGGCGTGCTACTCGGGCTCGATCGCGCTGTCCCTCGGCTTCCTCGGCGCGATGTACCTGCGCCTGCTGGCCGCCCCGGCGCTGGCGGTGACGGGCACGGACCCGGCGGAACTGCGGGCGTCGGTCCGCCGCAGCGCCCTGCACGTCCTGGTCTTCGTGACCGCGATCCCGCTGGCGTTCTGGTCACCCGGCCTCGCCAAGTACTGGTGGCTGATGGTGATCCCGGCCCGCGCCCTGCACCGGGCACCGGCACCGGCCGTGCCGGCCGCGGCCGGGGAAGAGCGGTCCTAGGCCCGCCCGGGTCAGGGGATGGCCAGTTCGGCCCAGATGGTCTTCCCGGACCCGGTGTAGCGCGTACCCCAGCGCTGCGACATCTGGGCGACGAGGAACAGGCCGCGGCCGCCCTCGTCGTCCCGGCGGGCCCGCCGCAGGTGCGGTGCCGTGTGCGCGTTGTCGGAGACCTCGCACAGCAGGCTGCGGTCCTTGATCAGCCTCAGCATCACCGGCCCGGTGGCGTACCGGATGCTGTTGGTGACCAGCTCGCTCACCACCAGTTCCGCGGTGAACGCCAGGTCGGCCAGGCCCCAGGACTCCAGCTGGCGCTCCGTGTCCGTGCGCGCCCGCGCCACCATCGCCGGGTCGGGCGGCAGCTCCAGGTCCGCCACCTGGCCGGCCCCGAGCCGCCGGGTACGGATCAGCAGCAGGGTCGCGTCGTCCGCCTGCGGCCCCGGCGGCAGCGTCGACAGCGCCCGGTCGCACAGCTCCTCCAGCGGGCACCGCTGCCAGGTGAGCACATGGGCGAGACGGTCGATACCGCTGTCGATGTCGGTGCGCCGGTCCTCCACCACCCCGTCGGTGAAGAAAGCCACCACGCTGCCGTTGGACAGGCTCAGCTCGACGTTCTCGTAGGGCAGGCTGCCGAGCCCCAGGGGCGGACCCGGCGCCAGCGCGGACAGCGCCACCGAGCCGGTCGCGTCGGCCACGATCGGCGGCGGATGCCCCGCGCTCGCCCAGACACAGCGGCCGCTCACCGGGTCGTAGATCGCGTACAGGCAGGTCACCCCGAGCGCCTCGTCGCCGAGCCCGTCGTCCGCGTCGGGCTCGGAGTCCTGCGCGACCAGGCCGTCGAGGCGGGTGAGCAGCTCCGCCGGGTCGAGGTCCAGCAGCGCCAGGGTCCGTACGGTGGCGCGCAGCCTGCCCATGGTCGCGGCCGCGTGCACGCCGTGGCCGACCACGTCGCCGACGGTCAGCCCCACGCGGGCTCCGGAGAGCGGGATCAGGTCGAACCAGTCGCCGCCCACGCCCACCCGGCTGTCGGCGGGCAGATACCGGTACGCCACCTCGACCGCGCTCTGCTCGGGCAGGTGCTGCGGCAGCAGGCTCCGCTGCAGCACCAGGGCCGCCGCGTGCTGGCTCGTGTAGCGGCGGGCGTTGTCGATGCCGACGGCGGCCCGCTCGGTCAGCTCCACCGCAAGGGTCTGCTCCTCGGGCCCGAAGGGGTCCGGGTTGTGGCTGCGCCGGAAGGTGGCGAGGCCGAGGACCGCGTCCCGGGCGAGCAGCGGGACGAAGAGGCTGGAGCGCCGCCCGTCCGGCGCGGGCCCGTCCGGTGACGTGGGCGGGACGGCGTCGACGACGGGGCGGCTGGTGGCCAGGCTCAGTGCCTGCGGCGACGACGGCGGGTAGGAGACGGGACTGGTCCGGAACTCCTCCGGGGTCCGGCCGTGCATCCGCAGCAGGCTGTGGCCCGGCGCCGAACCCGTCGGCGGCTGCCGGCCCTCGATGACCGCCGGCGGGAGGTCGACCAGTACCTCGTCGGCCAGCTGCGGCACCGCCACGTCGGCGAGTTCCGCGGCGGTGCGGCGCACGTCCAGCGAGGCGCCGATGCGCTTGCCCGCCCGCACGAGCAGCGACAGCCGTTCCTGGGCCCGGTAGCGGTCGGTGATGTCCAGGGACTCCTCGAACAGGCCCAGCGGCTCGCCCCGGGCGTCCACCAGCCGGTGGTACGAGCAGGACCAGACGTGCTCGCGCACCGGGTCGGCGGGGGCCCGTCCCCGGTAGTGCATGCCCATGATCGGTTCGCCCGTCGTGAGCACGTGCTCCATGATCTGGTCCTCGTCCGGCGGATGGTGCCGGGAGATGAACTCGCCCTCGGGGAAGAGGTCCGCCGCCGGACGGCCCACGTACTGGGCGACCCCCGCGAGCTCCAGATCGGTGGAGACGTTCCCCCAGACGACCCGCATGTCGGTGTCGAAGATCGTCAGGCCCACGGGGGACTCGGTGGCCAGCCCCTGCAACATGGCCAGCTGGGACTCCCAGCAGCGCAGCTCCTTCAGCTCCGCCGCGAGCACGACGGTCGCGGCCATGTCCTGGGTCACGATGGGGCTGAAGGTCACGGCCGCGCGCAGGGTACGCCCGTCCCGGCAGACCAGGTCCAGGACCGTGCTGCGGGGCCGGTGCGCCGTGCAGAGCGAGGAGGGCCGCTGTCCCGGGTCCGTCGCCAGCAGCAGGGCCGCCGGCCGGCCGAGCACGTCCTCGGCCGGATGCCCGAGCAGGCGCCGGGCCGACGGGCTCCAGCCCGAGATGCGGCCGTCGGCGTCCAGCACCGCGGCCGCGGCCTTGGTGAGGTCCAGAGGACTGTGGAAATCGACGTCGGCCGCGTTCGGAAAACGATCCATGGGCACCGCTTCCCTCCGTGCTCCCCCAGCATCCCGTGCCGCAGGACGGACGACAACCGCACGGCCCGCCCGCCGGAGCGGAGCCGCACCACGAGAAGCCCTGACGGCCCGGGGCGCGGGACAGACCTTCGGCACCCGTCACGCGCGTCCCGCCGGCGATCCCGCCTCGGGCGGACCCGGCACCTGTCCGTCGTCCCCCACAGAAGGGTCGGCGCGAGCCGCGGGTGCTGCCGGACCCAGGCCGGGCGCGGCGCGATCTCCGTCTCGCGCAGGACGTCGGCGGTGCCGGGCCGCAGGGAGCGGCGGGACTGTGCATGGGCATGGAGACGCCGCGCGGCACGGCCCGGGGAGGAGGACCGTGCCGAGCGGGTCAGGACGCGGGGTGCGTCAGGCGGCGGTGCGCTGCCTGCGGCGGAGCGTCAGGTACGTGCCCGTGGCGCCGACGGCCACCAGGGCGCCCGCACCGAGGCTGACCGGAAGGGCCGGGAACCGGCCGGAGTCGGTCGTCGCGGCCGTGTCCACCATCGCCGGGCCCGGGGTGAGGTGGGTGCTCACCGCGGAGACGTGGCGGATCGGGCCGATGTGCCTGACCGAGCCGTCCGCGTTCAGCAGCACCTGCTTGTTGTTCGGGTGCCGGAAGTCGAACATGTTCGTCAGCGAGCCCGCGGTCGCGTCGAAGGAGTGGTCGCCGACGCGGCCGGTGTGCCAGTTGTCCTCGATGAAGCGGGTGATCGAGGCCTGGTCGGTCTGGGTGTGGTCGACCTTGTTCACCTTGCTGTACGGCGAGACGACCAGCAGCGGCAGCCGGGTGCCGGGGCCGCAGCGGTCGGCGTAGCCACCGGACGCGGCCGGGCCGGACTGGCAGGCCGCGCTGTCCAGGGCCTTGCCGTTGGAGCCGACCGTGGTGTCCTTGGAGCCGTTGCGGGGCTTGGCGTAGGCGTGGTCGTACCAGCCGTCGGAGTCGTCGTAGGCGATCACGATCGCGGTGGACTTCCACTGCGGCGAGCTCTGGATGGTGTTGATCTCGTTGACGAGGAAGTGCTGCTCGTCGGTCGGGTCGGAGTAGCCCGCGTGGCCGTCCTGGTACTCGCCGGCCTTGAGGAAGCTGACGGCCGGGAGCTTGCCCGCCTTGGCGGCCGCGGTGAAGTCGGTCAGGTCGTAGTTGTGGTTCGCCCGGCCGTTGTGACCGATCTCGTTCACGTTCTTCGGCGCCACGTGGTGCGGGTTGGACGTCGACTTGTAGTACGAGAACGGGTTGTGGTGCGGGCTGTAGTCGATCACGGAGGCGCCGCCGACGTTGGTGTGCGCGGTGTCGCACTTGGCGTAGGAGCCGGACGTGCCGTCGTAGGCCGTCGACGGGCGGAAGCCGCCCTGGAACCAGCCCCAGGTCACCTTCTTGGAGTTGAGCAGGTCGCCGATGTTCCTGCCCTGCAGCGACGCCAGCGCGCTGGTGCTGGTGTGGTCCTTGTCGGAGCAGTCGTCGTAGGCCGGGTCGGGGTCGTTGACGACCGTGCCGACGCCCTTCGCGTCCGGGGAGGCGATGGCGTACGAGTCAGGCGTCGACGTCTGCTTGCCGGTGACCGAGTCCACCGAGATCGCGCCGTGCGTCTGACCCGAGGCCAGGTTGAGCGCGCCGGGCGTGGACGGGCCGTAGACCGAGCTGTAGGAGCGGTCGTTGAGGGCGTACTGCTGGGCGTAGTTCCACAGACCGGTGACGGTGTTGCCGTCGTAGTAGTCCATGACGAGGCCCGGCTCGCCGAACAGGCCGCCGCTGCACTTGTCGACCTCGGTGTTCTGCACGAACTGGTCGGCCCTGCCGCCGTCGTAGGCCAGCTGCTCGGGCCCGTAGGAGTGGTTCTGGTCGCAGGTCATCGCCTGCGACGGGGAGAGCCGCCTGGGCGCGTACTGGTTCGGGTTCTTCGTCAGCAGCCCGGCGTGCGCGACGGTGTCGACGTCCTTCGGGGTGTTCTTCGAGGCCGTGAACTTCGTGCCGTCGGTGTTCGCGGCCTTCGGGTAGGTCGCGAAGTAGTGGTCGAAGGAGATGTTCTCGTCGAACAGCACGACCACGTGCTTGATCGGGGTCGCGGTCGACGACCCGCTGCCGTGCCCGGCGGGTTCGGCGGCCCAGCTGGGCGCGGTGCCCCCGAGGACCGTGAGCGCGGCGGCCCCCGCGAGGGCGCCGAGGCTCCTCATCGCCGTTCGTCTTCCTGTGCTGGCCATGCTGGTTCCCCTCCGGGCATGAACGTCACTGCGTCGTACAGGCAGGGATGCTTCGCCCGCTTGCGGGCGCCGCGGCGGAGCCATGATGGCGTGCGCATGAACACCGAGTCAGGGATGCTGGGGCAAAACTTGACTGTGTATTGACCATGTGGTTCGCGGATGTGCCGACGAGTTGTTCGGACAAGCTCAGGCGAGCAGAGCGCGTCCGTACCAGTCGCCGCGGTCCCGCACGCCGGGCAGGGCGAAGAAGTAGCCGCCGCCGAACGGCGAGATGTAGTCGACCAGCGGCTCGCCGGCCAGCCGCTTCTGCACGGTCTCGAACTGCCGGGCGAGGTCCTGCTGGTAGCAGCAGAACAGCAGCCCCATGTCGAGGTTGCCGTTGCTGTCCATGCCCCGGTCGTAGTTGTACGCACGGCGCAGCAGCCGCTGGTCGGCGGTGGCCGTGGTGCGCGGGTTGGCCAGCCGGATGTGCGCGTCCAGCGGGATGACGTCGCCCTTGGGGTCGTCGGCGTAATCGGGCGCGTCGTGCTCGGCGTTGCCGTCCAGGGGCGCTCCGGACTCGCGCGACCGGCCGAACATCCGCTCCTGCTCGCTGAGCGAGACCCGGTCCCAGAACTCCACCAGCATCCGGATCAGCCGCACCACCTGGTAGCTGCCGCCCACGGCCCACTCGGGTTCGCCGGAGTCCTTGCCGACCCACACCAGCCGGTCCATCTCCCGGGCGCTGCCGGTCTCCGGGTTGGCGGTGCCGTCCTTGAAGCCCAGCAGGTTGCGCGGGGTGCCGGACGGGCGGGGCGGGCTGGTGAAGCCGTCCAGCCGCCAGCGGACCTGCATCCCGCCCCGGGTGTGCCGGGCGATGTCGCGCAGGGCGTGCAGCACGGTGTCCGGGTCGTCCGCGTGCAACTGCACACTGAGGTCGCCGTGGCACCACTCGGGCCGCAGGTCGTCGTCCGGGAACTCCGGCATCGCCGTCAGCCGACGCGGTCTCAGCTTCCCGAGCCCGTACCGGTCGTCGAAGAGCGAGCCGCCGACGCCGACGGTCACCGCCAGCGCACCGGAGGGCAGTTGCCCACCGAGGACGCCCGAGTCGGCGGGCGGCGCGGTGACCCCCGCCGGGTCAGGGGTGCCGCCCGAGGACAGGAAGCGGGCGCGGTCGGTGAGCGTGTGCAGCAGCTCGGTCAGCTCGGCGCGGCCCTCGGCGGTGACGTCGAAGGAGGTGAACACGGTCGTCCGGCGGGGCGCGGCGATCGCCGAGCGCTGGCGGGCGCCGTGGAAGGGCGCGATCGTGCCGGGGGCGGTGCTGTCCGTGCCGGGGGCGGCCGCGCCGCCGGCGGCCAGCCCGGCCCCCGCGAGGGCCGCGCCGCGCAGGAACCCGCGGCGGCCCACCCCGCCCTTGCCGGCCGTCTCGTTCGCGCTCATACCGTCCTCCGCGGATCGCACAGGGTGGCCACCGACGCCAGCCGCTCCACCAGGTCGCCGAGGACCGCGTCGACGTCCTCGCGCTGCCGGTGACCGAGCTTCGCCGGCGGCGTCCAGGTGCCGCCGTGCCCGAAAGCGTCGAGCACCGTCCCGGCCCGCTTCAACTCGCTCTCCAGCGTGGCCAGATCCGGGTACCGGGTGGCGAGCAGCGGGTGCAGCCGGGACATGACCTCCACGGTGCCGTCCAGGTTGGCGCGGGCGGTGGCGAGGTTGCTGCCGCTGCCGTAGTCGGTACGGCCGGTCAGCTCGAACTGCACCGTGTTCTCCAGGATCTCGTGCGCCCGCAGCCCCAGCTGGGCGGGGTCCATCCGGGTCTGCGCCCAGTCGTCGCGCAGTGCGGTGACGGCCTTCACCAGGTCCGTGGCCGGACCGCGCAGGCCGGCGGCGGACTCGCCGTGCCACAAGCCGTACTCGATCCGGTGGAAGCCGGTGAAGTCCTTGTCGTGTACCCCGCCGGGCAGTCCCGCGTCCGTGCCGTTGATCGCGCCGTCGGCGTCGCCGAAGGCGTCGTACGCCGCGCCCAGCCGCTCGTACTCCAGGTGTGCCGGCAGCCAGGCGGTGCGGGCCTCGGCCAGATCGCCGCGGTCGACCGCGGCGCGCAGGGCGGTCGTCAGCCGTACGACGTCGGACAGGCCGTTGCCGACCCACTTCTGGTAGGCGAGCGCTGGCGGGATCAGGTCGTGCTCGGTGACCGGGGCGGCGGCCGGGCCGCTGCTGCCCCCGGCGATCCGGACGGTGGGCCCGGTGACGGCGTCGGCGTCGGCGGGCACGCACGTGAACGCGTACGCGCCCTTGCCCAGCCGGACGGTCAGCTCCCGGGTCGTACCGGGGCCGATGTCCTCGACCTCGCCGTACACGGCCCGGCTCCCGGGGTCCTCCAGGAGGACCCCGGCGGCCCCGTCGGTCGGATTGTGCAGGTCGAAGACCTGGACACCGGACACCGGCGCGCTCCACCCCCGGCCGCAGCGGCTGGCGGACACCTCGACGGTGGTGTGCGGCAGCGCCGTCGGGCCGGCGTGCGCGGGGCGTGGGTCGCGGGTGAACGCCAGTACTCCGGCCACCAGGCACACGACGGCGACGCCGACGACCGTCCAGGGACGCAACGACCTCCAGCTGAGGCCGGACAACACCATCCCGAGCTCCCGGGGTTCGTACCGTTCGCGGTCGCCTCATGTTAGGCAGCCCTTTGTACTCGAACGGCCGTCCAGGGAAACCCATGACCAAGAGTTCCCTGCCGGTTCACCGGAGACCCGGCGCGGCCGCTCGGCCGGTACCGGGCCGGACCGGCCGGAAGCGCACGGCCACGGACCGGCGAGGTCGCCGGACGCCCCGCGACGGGCCGGCGTGCTCCGGACGTGGCGGACACGAGAAGATCGTCCGTGACCCACGCGTCCACCCGATCCCGGAAGGAACCGACGAGATCATGCGCCTCATCGTGGCCGGCGGCCCGGCGGAGGTGTCCGGATGACCGGCGCCGACGAACACGTCCTGCTGCACGTCGAAGGACGGGCCGCGCACCTCACGCTCAACCGGCCGAAGGCCATCAACGCGCTGTCCCACGCCATGGTGCGCCGCATCGACGAGGCGCTCACCACGTGGGAACGGGACCCCGCCGTCCGGACCGTGGTCATCACCGGCGCGGGGGAGCGCGGCCTGTGCGCGGGCGGGGACATCCGAGCAGTCCACGACGACGCCCGGGACGGCGACGGCTCGGCCGCGGCCGCGTTCTGGCGGGACGAGTACCGCCTCAACGCCCGCATCGCCCGGTACCCCAAGCCGTACGTCGCGGTCATGGACGGCATCGTGATGGGCGGTGGGGTCGGCGTCTCGGCACACGGCAGCGTCCGGATCGCCACCGAGCGGTCGCGGATCGCCATGCCGGAGACCGGGATCGGCTTCGTGCCCGACGTCGGCGGCACGTATCTGCTCGGCCGCGCGCCCGGCGAACTCGGCACCCACCTGGCCCTGACGGGCGCCGCGATCGGTGCCGCCGACGCCGTGCTCTGCGGACTCGCCGACCACTGCATGCCGTCCGGTGCGATCCCCGCGTTCGTCGCCGACCTCGCCGCCCTGTCCGTACCCGAGGCACTCGCCCGGCGGGTACGGCAGGCACCCGAGGGGCAGTTGGCCGGGCAGCGGGCGTGGATCGACGCCTGCTACGCGGCCGACACCGTCGAGGAGATCGTCCAGCGGCTGCTCGCGCACGGCGATCCCGCGGCGAAGGAGGCGGCGGACACCCTGCTCACCAGGTCGCCCACCGCCCTGAAGGTCACGCTGGCGGCGCTGCGCCGGGCCCGCCGACAGGGCACCCTGGAACGGGTCCTGGACCAGGAGTACCGCGTCTCCTGCGCCTCCCTCGCCGCCCATGACCTGGTGGAGGGCATCCGCGCCCAGGTCGTCGACAAGGACCGCACCCCGCGCTGGTCCCCGGCCACCCTCACCGAGGTCACCGACGCCGACGTCGACCGCTTCTTCGCCCCCCTCGGCGACCGCGAACTGGGCCTCGCCCCACCCGCCTGACCCACTCGACCGGCCGCCCGTCAGGCGCGAGACGAAGATCACGCCTGATGGTGCGGTCTTGGCCGTGCTCCTGACACGCGGTACGGTCTGTCCGATATCGACGACGGCGAGACGGAACCCGGTGAGAATCCGGGACGGTCGCGCCACTGTATGCGAGAGCCTCACAGCTGCTCGTGAGTCAGACCCGTGGCCGTCGTCCTGTGCACCACCGAGTTGGGACGCGAACTCCCAGAGGAGGTCCTGCCATGGCGCAGACCGTCGCTCCGCCGACAGCCGACACCCCCGCCGTTCCCGCCAAGCTGCCGCTGTCCGCGATAGCTCCCTGGGCGGTCTTCTTCGGCATCCTGATGCTGGTCCTGCTCTACTTCGTCGGCGCCGAACAGGGCGCCACCTCCGTGTTCAGCGGCACGGACGTCCACGAGTGGGTGCACGACGCCCGCCACCTGCTCGGCTTCCCCTGCCACTGACGCGAGGGGCGCCGTACCACCCATGAACTCCGCAACGGTCCGGAACCTCCTGGTGCGGGGCATGCTCGCTGGCCTGGCCGCCGGCCTGCTCGCCCTCGTCGCCGCCTACGTCCTCGGTGAGCCGAACGTCGACAAGGCGATCAGCTTCGAGGACGCCCACTCGCACGAGCACGAGATGGAAGTCGTCTCCCGCTCCCTGCAGTCCACCGCCGGCCTCGCCACCGGCGTCCTCGTCTACGGGGTCGCCTTCGGCGGCATCGCCGCCCTGGCCTTCTGCTTCGCCCTCGGCCGCGTCGGCAGTCTCTCGGCGCGGGCGACGGCGCTGCTGCTGTCCGGCTGCGCCCTGGCCACCGTGTACGTGGTGCCGTTCCTGAAGTACCCGGCCAACCCGCCGTCGGTGGGCGACCCGGACACCATCGGCAAGCGGACCACGCTGTACTTCCTGATGATGCTGCTCAGCGTGCTCCTAGCGGTCGCCGCCACCATCCTCGGCAAGCGGCTCCAGCCGCGGCTGGGCACCTGGTGGGCGACCGTTCTCGCGGTGGGCGCGTTCGCCGTCGTCATCGGGCTGGCCTACCAGTTCCTGCCGGTGATCAACGAGGTGCCGGCGGACTTCCCGGCCACCCTGCTGTGGCGGTTCCGGCTCTCGGCGCTCGCCATACAGCTGGTGCTCTGGGGCGGATTCGGCCTGCTCTTCGGCGAGCTGGCCGACCGCGTCCTCGACCCGAGGCCCGCGAAGGCCCCGGCCGCCGCGCGCACGGTGCCCGCTCCGCACTGACCGCCACCACGCCACACCGCACGACACGAGAGGGCCCGCCGGAACCGTCCGGCGGGTCCTCTGCGGTACCTGCGCCGTGAACCGGCCGCGAACCCGCCGTGTCCTCGGCGCGCGGCCGGTGCCGTACTCGCGCTCGTGACCGCCGACAAGGAAAGATGGGCGGCGAGCGATCGATCAACGACTGCGGAGGAAGTGGACTCATGCCGCATGAGCGAGCGGGCCGGCCGGCGGCTCCGGAGGACCTTGTCGACGTGGCCCGGCTGGTCACGGCCTACTACGCGCTGCACCCCGACCCGTCCGACCCCGGCCAGCGGGTGGCGTTCGGCACCTCGGGACACCGCGGATCGTCGCTGACGACCGCGTTCAACGAGGACCACATCGCCGCCACCAGCCAGGCCATCTGCGAGTACCGGAGCGGCCAGGGCACCGACGGTCCCCTCTTCCTGGGCGCCGACACCCATGCCCTGTCCGAGCCCGCCAAGGTCACCGCCCTGGAGGTGTTCGCCGCCAACGGCGTGACCGTCCTGATCGACAGCGCCGACGGTTACACCCCCACCCCCGCCGTCTCGCACGCCATCCTCACCCACAACCGGGGCCGTACCACCGGCCTCGCGGACGGCGTCGTGGTCACCCCCTCGCACAACCCGCCCGGCGACGGCGGCTTCAAGTACAACCCGCCCAGCGGCGGCCCGGCCGCGTCCGACGCCACCTCCTGGATCCAGGACCGCGCCAACCAGATCATCGCGGACGGCCTGAAGGACGTACAGCGCATCCCCTACGAGCGGGCGCTCGCCGCGCCGGCCACCGGACGCTACGACTTCATGGGCGTGTACGTCGACGACCTGCCCAGCGTCCTCGACCTCGACGCGGTCCGGGCCTCGGGGCTGCGCATCGGCGCCGACCCGCTCGGCGGCGCCTCCGTCGCCTACTGGGGCCGGATCGCCGAACGGCACAGCCTCGACCTCACCGTGGTCAACCCGTACACCGACCCCACCTGGCGGTTCATGACGCTGGACTGGGACGGCAAGATCCGCATGGACTGCTCGTCGCCGTACGCGATGGCCTCGCTCATCGAGAAGCGCGCCGAGTTCCGCGTCGCCACCGGCAACGACGCCGACGCCGACCGGCACGGCATCGTCACCCGCGACGCCGGCCTGATGAACCCCAACCACTACCTCGCCGTCGCCATCTCCTACCTCTACCGCCACCGCGAGCAGTGGGCGGCCGACGCCGGCGTCGGCAAGACCCTCGTCTCCTCCTCGATGATCGACCGGGTCGCCGCCGACCTCGGCCGTCAACTGGTGGAGGTTCCGGTCGGGTTCAAGTGGTTCGTCGACGGACTGGTCGGCGGCGCCATCGGGTTCGGCGGCGAGGAGTCGGCGGGCGCCTCCTTCCTGCGCCGCGACGGCTCGGTCTGGACCACCGACAAGGACGGCATCCTGCTCGCCCTGCTCGCCTCCGAGATCACGGCCGTGACGGACAAGACGCCGTCCGAGCACTACGCCGATCTCACCGCCCGCTTCGGCGAACCCGCCTACGCCCGCATCGACGCCCCCGCCACCCGCGAGGAGAAGGCCCTCCTCGCGAAACTCTCCCCGGCCCAGGTCACCGCCGAGACCCTGGCGGGCGAACCGGTCACCGCCGTCCTCACCGAGGCGCCGGGCAACGGCGCGGCGATCGGCGGCATCAAGGTGACCACCGAGAACGCCTGGTTCGCGGCCCGGCCGTCCGGTACCGAGGACGTCTACAAGATCTACGCCGAGTCCTTCCAGGGCCCCGACCACCTGGCCCGGGTGCAGGAGGAGGCGAAGGCGGTGGTGAACGCCGCGCTCGGCGGCTGACGACGCGGGCGGCCCGCTGCCGGGCCGTCAGGTGGCGAAGGTGCGGCGGCGGGCCCGGGCCTCGGCCAGGTCCGCCGCGGCCCGGCGGGCGTCGGCCGCCAGGTGGGCCGAACCCCAGGCGAGCGCGGTGCGTTCGGCCAGCGCGTAGCCCTCGGCCGCCGCCCGGTCCTCGCCGAGCAGGCGGTGCAGGTCGGCCAGCGCGTGCGCGAGCGGACGGCTCGCGTACGCCGCGCCCGTCGCGCCGGCCAGCTGGTCCCGCAGCGGCCGCAGGTGCCCGAGGAGGGCGGCCGCGGTGCCGTGGTCCCGGTGCACGACGGCGAGCTGGGCGCGGAAGTCGAGCTCCAGGCCGTAGAGGTGGTCCCGCGGCGTTTCCGCGCGGACGGGTACGGCCAGGGCCTCGTCCAGTCTGCCCAGCCGTGCCAGGACCAGCGCCCACGCCACCGCGACCTGGCCGGGCGCCGACTCGTACACGGTCCGCACCAGCGGCTCGATGTCGGCCGCACGGTCCTGGACGAGCCGCATGGTGATCAACCCGAGCGTGCGCAGACCGGTGGCGTGGTGGGCGCCCACCCGCTGCAGCAGGGTGTCCGCCTCCGTGTAGGCGGCCTCCGCCGCCTCGAAGCGCCCGGAAACGCACGCCAGCATGGCGGTGGTCGCCGCGCTGAGCCCCTGCGCCCACACCAGCCGGTAGCGGCGGGCGAGGGCCAGCCCCTCCGCGGTGTGCCGGTGCACGGCCGCAGGGTCGTTGCGGGCGGCCGCGGTCATCGCGTCCAGGTTCTCGCAGACCCAGCGGTAGGCGGGCAGGTCGTGGGCCCGGGCGAGGTCGCGCAGCTCGGCGGTGAGCGTCGGCCGGGTGCCGGTCCGGTGCTCGTGCGGCAGCAACCGTGCCGACGCCATCAACGCGGCGGCCATCAGCCGGGGTTCGCCGTCGGCACGGGCGAGGTCCAGCTGGTCCCGGGCCGCCGCCAGAGCCCGCGGCGGGTCCTCGGCGGCGACCGCGTCGACGAGGACCTGGAGGACGCGGGCCCTGGTCGGTCCGTCGAGACCCGGATCGGCCGCGAGCCGTTCGAGGCGGGCCAGCGCGGTCCGGTCGTACGGTCCTTCGAGCCGGCTGCGCCAGGCCGCGGGCTCGGTCCAGGCCCCGTACACGGCCGCGACCAGGTCGCCGCGGTCGGCCTGCTCGGCGAGTTCCACCGCGCGCTGCCGGGTGCGCCGGGCCGCGTCGGTGGCGCCGGTGCGCACCTGCGCGCCCAGCAGCCGTACCAGCAGCTCGATCAGCCGGTCGGGCGGGGCGTCGTCGCCCGTGGTCGCGGTACAGGTGTCGATCGCCTGCTGGATCAGGGTGACGGCGACGTCGTGGGCGTAGCGCCGCTCGGCGGCCTCGGCGGCGCGCAGTGCGTAGTCGACGGCGAGCGGGGCGTCGGCCGTGCTGCCGGAACGGGCGAAGTGGTGGGCCAGGGCCGCGAGTTCGGCGGGGCGGTGGTGGCGCAGCAGGCGCGCGACGCGGGCGTGCAGCCGGGACCGCCGGGCGCCGGAGAGGTCGGCGTAGACGGTGTCGCGGACCAGGGCGTGCACGAACCGGACGCGGCCGGGCCCGGGTTCGGCGAGCAACTCGGCGTCGAGCGCCGCGTCGAGGCCCTCCAGCACCTGCTCCTCGTCCGCCTCGGCGGCATCGACGAGCAGCGCGACCTCGGCCTCCAGCCCCAGCACGGCGGCGAGTTGTACGACGGCCCGGGCGGCGGCCGGCAGCAGGGCGAGGCGCCTGCGCAGCACGTCACGCACCCCCTGGGGGACCTCGGAGACCGCGACCAGGGCGCCCTCGTCGGCCAGGAGCCGGGCGCTCTCCAGGACGTAGAAGGGATTGCCGCCGGTGCGTTCGGCGAGCGCCGCCACGGTCTCCGGGGCCACGGGCGCGCCGCAGACGGCGGTCACCAGGGTGGCGGTGTCCCGGAGCGGCAGTCCGCCGAGCGCGATCCGGTACGGGGCGGCGGGGGCGAGGTGGGCGAGGGTCTTGAGCAGGTGCTCGCCGACCTCCCCGGGCCGGTAACCGGCGACGGTGAGCAGGGGCACTCCGGTGACCGCGGCCGCCGCCTCGACGAGAGCGAGCGTCTCGGCGTCCGCCCGGTGCAGGTCCTCCAGGAGGACGGCGAGGGGCGCCCGGGAGGCCGCGGCGCGCAGCCAGGCGGCGAAGGCGCGGTGCATGCGGAAGCGGCCGGCGCTGGCCTCGCCGTCCGGGGCGGGGACGGCCGTGCCATCCGGCTCCCGCAGCAGCACCGTCAGCTCCTCGGGCCTGGCCGGGGGCACCTCGCGGGCGAGCGCACCGAGCGCCTCCACCCAGGCCCAGGCGGGCGGAGCGCCCTCGTACTCAGGGCAGCGCCCGACCACCACCCGCCAGCCGGCCTCGCGCAGCCGGCCCGCGCCCCGGTCGAGGAACGCGGACTTGCCGGCCCCGGCCGCACCCGTGACCAGCACCAGTCCGCCGGCGTCGCGGGCGCCGCGGGCCGCCCCGGCCAGGGCGCGCAACTCCTGGCCCCGGCCGACGAACAGGCCGGGGCCGGTGCGCGCGGGGAGTTCGGCGGCCGGCTCGGGCACGACCGCGCGCAACACGTCCAACCGCCCGTTGAGCACGGCGTGTTCCAGCTCCCGCAGGGCGGGCCCGGGATCGCAGCCCAGTTCGGCCCGCAGGACCGCGCCGGCGCGGCGCACCGCGGCGAGGGCGTCCGCCTGCCGGTCGCAGGCCCAGTGGGCGAGCGCGAGCAGCCGCCAGCCCTCCTCGCGCAGGGGAGCGTCCCGGACCAGCGACTCGGCGTCGGAAGCGGCCTGGGCCGCCCGGCCGGTGCGCAGATCCGCGGCCACGGCCAGCTCCCGGGCCTCCGCGTACAGCCCGGTCAGCCGGGCCACCTCAGCGGCGGCCCACTCCTCGTCCGCGTGCTCGGCGAAGGCCGGTCCGCGCCACCACCCCAGCGCCTCGGCGAGCAGCCGCCGGGCCTCGTCGGCCGGCGCGGTGCGGGCCCGTCCGACCCAGGTCTCGAACCGCCAGGCGTCCACCGCGTCCCCGGCCAGCCGCAGCGCGTACCCCGGTGCCACGGTGACCAGGACGGTGGCCGGGGCCCGCGGCGGGCGTGCCGGCTCCAGCGACCGGCGCAGGTTGGACAGATAGGCGTGCAGCGACACACCTGCCTTGGCCGGCGGCTCACCCCGCCACAGCGCGTCCGTCATCCGGTCCACCGGTACGACACCGCCCCGGGCCGCGATCAGCAGCGCCAGCACGGCGCGCTGTCGCGGGGCGCCCAACTCGACCGGCGTCCCCGCGACTTCGGCACCCAGCGGACCCAGGACTCGCAAACGCAGCACGCCGCGGGAATCTACCCGAGCGCTGCGTCGATCCTGTCAACAGACGTTGAACGCGCGCTGGACGGGGCCGCGGAGCCGGGCACCAAGCGGACGCCAAGAGGAGTGCGCGACCGTGGGCAGCTCATCGCACACACCGCATCGTTGGAGCAAGCAAGCGTGTCCCTCAACAGCAGCCACGGCGCCTCCGCCCCCGCAGAGCGTCCGCACACCCACGAGATGGTCGTGGTCCACCGGGTCTTCCGCCGCGAGTCGGCCCTGCTGCCCCGGCTGGTGCGTGCCGTGCCCGACGGCGACCGGGCCGCCGCGGCGCGGGTCACCGCCGCCCTGCGCGACTACACCCGCGGCCTGCACCACCATCACCACGCCGAGGACGAACTGATCTGGCCGCTGCTGCGGGACCGGGCCGCGCACGACGAGGCGCTGATGGACCGGATGACCGAGCAGCACGAGGCGATCGACCGCACCCTGGCGGCGGTCGACGAGTGGCTGCTCCTGTGGGAGCGGTCCGGAGACCGGATACCCGGCGAGGAACTGGCGCTGGCCCTGGACGCACACCGGATCGCGCTGCTCGAGCACCTCGAGGAGGAGGAGCGCTCGCTGCTCCCGCTGGTCGCCGAGCATCTCACCGTCCCGGAATGGGAACTGGTCGGGCAACGCGGCCTGGAAGGGCTGCCCAAGAACAAGCGCCTGCTGGCCCTCGGCGCGATCCTGGAGGAGGCCACTCCCGAGGAGAGCGCCTTCTTCCTGGGCAAGGCCCCGCTCATCGGCCGGGTGCTGTGGCGGGCCGTCGGCCGCCGCCAGTACGCCGCCTACCGCCAGAGCATGCGTGCCCCGCTGGACGGGGAGTAGACCGTGGCCCTCCTCGACTCCGCCCCGCTCGACGTCCTCGACGCCTACCGGACCTGCGAGTTCGCCACCCTGGGCCGGGACGGCACCCCGTTGGCCTGGCCGACGGCCGTGCGCCGCCGCCCGGACGGGACGCTGCTGCTCAGCACCTCCCTGGCGTTCGCGCAGAAGGCGCTGAACATCCGCCGGGACGGCCGCGTCGCCCTGCTCTTCTCCGACCCCACCGGCAGCGGCCTGGAGCAGCCCCCGCAGATCTTCGTCGGCGGCCGCGCCGAGTGCCCCGACGAGATCATGACCGGCCCGCAGGGCGCCGAGGACTACTGGCGGATGCTGTTCGAACGGCAGCCGCACAGCAGGTCGTACGTCACGGCACCGATGCGGCTGGTGATGGACTGGTACTACCTGCGTCTGCTGATCACCGTCACGCCGCAACAGGTGGTCGTGCGCTCCCCGTTGCCGCCGTCCGGCACGCCCGCCGCGCCGCCCGGTGAACGGGTCGGCGCCGCGCAGCTCGCCCGGTTCCCGACGGCGGTGCTCGCCGCACGCGACGCCTCCGGTGCGCCGGTGCTGGCCCGGACCCGGCCGGTACCCGCGGGCGAGGGCTTCGCCGTGGACGTACCGGCCGACTGCCCGGCCACCGAAGGCCCCGCCGCCCTCCTGGTGCACCGGCACGACGAACGCCTCAACCACATGCACAACGCCCTCGTGCGCGGCGAACTGCGGGCGGCCGGTTCCGGCTGGGTGCTGGTCCCGGGCAAGGTGGTGGAGCCGATGGGGTCGGGCCGGGTGAGCGACGCGGTGAGCGTGCTGCGCAGCACGCGGCAGGCCACCGACCGCTATCTGCGCCGACGGGGCCTGCCCCGGCCACGGGTGCGGTGGGCGGAGTTCAGGGCGCTGGCGCAGGACGCGCGGCGCAGCGGCGAACCCCCGGGTGCCTGAGCGCTGCGGCCGGTGGCCGTACAACCGCGTCCCGCGCCGGACGCCGTGCTCCTCCGCCCAGGGTTCGACGGGGCCATCCCGGACGCGCAGCGGTGTCGTCGCCGCAGACCAGCAGCATGTACTTCACGGTTCCTCCCGGTCCTGAAGAACTTCCTGCACCCCACCGACGAACGGCACCCCGCGCGATCGACACCTCCGGCGCACCGAATCTTCCGCGCCGCCGGTCACCAGCCCATGCCGTGCCCCCGGCCGAGGATGCCGTGCGGGTCGTGGCGGCTCTTCGCCTCGGCGAGGGTGCCCCACCCGCTGCCGTAGTGCTCCCGCCAGTCGCCGGCGGACATCGGCAGCGCGTTGGCCGGATAGGCGACCGCGCCCTTGGCCCGCGCGTGCTCGTAGGCCTTCCGGTTGGCCGCCACCATCGGGTCGGCCGTGCCCGGGGCGGCGGTGCGCAGCAGGGCGAGGAGGTGGACGACCTCACCGCGCGGGCGCCGGAACAGCGGGGCCCGCAGGGTCCGGGTGAGCAGGGGGTAGAGCAGGACCAGGCCGTTCTCGCGCAGGTCCCGGAAGGCGGGGTCGGTGAGGACGCCGGTCACGACGGACGCGGCGGTGTCGTCGGGGAGCAGCAGGTTCAGCCAGGGGTGCGGGTGGAACCACTCGCCGGTCGCGCGCAGGACCTCCTCGTCTGCGGCGACCCGGTTCGCGAACTCGGCGTATCCGAGGTCCTCGGTCTCGGACGAGGTGAAGGAGAGGTCACCGAGCAGGGTCCGGTCGTCGGGCGGGGCCGTTGCCCGGTGGGCGGCCACCGCCTCCACCATGTAGGTCCAGCCGTCGGCGGTGCCCTCGGCGGGGCGGGCCTGGCCTTCGAGGTAGGCGAAGCGCCCGTCCCTCGCCAGCAGGCGCTGGTCGGCCAGGTAGGCGTCGAGACCGGGGTAGTACAGGCAGTAGCGGCGGACCAGGGCGGGCGCGGGGGACAGGCGCACAGTGGCCCGGACGACGACGGCCACCTGGCCCAGGCCGGCCAGGACCGCGTGGAAGAGGGTCCCGTGGCGTTCCGGCGAGCAGACCAGATGCTCACCGGCTCCGGTCACCACCTCCAGTTCCAGCACCGAGTCCGCGACCAGGCCGTGCCGGTGACTCGCGCCGCCCAGGCCGCCGACGCTCAGCACCCCGCCGACGCCGGCCCCGAGGTAGTCGGTGAGGACGGGCGGCGCGAGCCCGTACGGCAGCGTCGCCGCGAGCACGTCCCGCCACAGCGCCCCCGCCTGCACCTCCACCCGGTCCCCGGTCACCGGACCGACCGCGTTCAGCCCCCGCAGGTCGAGGACGATCCCGCCGGGCGCCTGCCCCTGGCCGTACATCGAATGGCCGCCGGCCCGGGCCGCCACCGGGATCCCGCGCGGCCCGGCATACGCGAGCGCGTCCCGGACCCCGGCCGCCGACCCGGGCCGCAGCACCCCCAGCGGCGGGGCGGACACCAGCCGGCCGAAGTCCTCCGCGGCCTCCCGCAGGATCTCCGGGCGGGTGTCCAGCAGTTCCTCGAATCGTTCGCAGACACGGTCCGACGACGTCACGCGGCACGCTCCAAAGAGGGATCGCTCGGCACGGGCGCACCCATCTTCGCGCCACGGGCCCGGCGTACGGTCCCCGTTTCCCGTTCCGCCGCCCGAACAGGGCCGCCCGGCGCAGGACGGCGGGCGAAACGCCGCACGGGTCCTTCCCGGGAGCCGTCGAAGCGACGAATATGCCGCACCATGGACATTCTGCTCGTCGCGAGTGCGTTCAACAGCCTGTCCCAACGGGTCTGCGCCGAACTGTCCGACCTCGGCCACCGGGTGGACGTCGTCCTCGCCGGCCAGGGTCCCGACGCCGTACGCCGTGCCGTCCGGGACCGGCACCCGGAGCTGATCATCGCGCCGATGCTGAAGACGGCACTCCCCACGGACGTCTGGCAGCAGCACACCTGCCTGATCGTCCATCCCGGACCGCCCGGCGACCGAGGCCCCTCCGCCCTCGACTGGGCCATCGCCGGAGAGGCGGCCGAGTGGGGGGTGACCGTGCTCCAGGCCGAGGCGGCCATGGACGCGGGCGCGGTCTGGGCGAGTGAGACCTTCCCGGTGACGCCGGTCGGCAAGAGCGACCTCTACCGCAACGAGGCCGCCGACGCCGCCCTCACCGCCGTCCACCGGGCCGTACGCCGGTACGCGGACGGTTCCTACAAGCCACGGCCGCAGAGCGACCCCGCGATCCACGGCAAGGTCGTCTGGCGGGACGCCTTCCGGCAGGAGCGGCGGCGGATCGACTGGGCGGCCGACGACACCGCGACGGTGCTGCGCAAGCTGCGCGGCGCCGACTCGCAGCCGGGGGTGCTGGACGAACTCCTCGGCCGCGAGGTGTTCCTGCACGGCGGCCACCCGGAGGACCGGCTGCGCGGAGAGCCGGGCGAGCTCCTGGCGACCCGGGCGGGCGCGGTCTGCCGGGCCACCCGCGACGGCGCCGTCTGGATCCCCGAACTGCGCCCCCGCAAGAACTCCGGCGATCGGGCCCCCTTCCGCCGTCCCGCCACCCACGTCCTCGACCCGGACCTCCCCGAGCGCCCCGCCCCGCTCGAACTGCCCCCGGACCGCCGCACCTGGACCGACATCAGCTACCGGCAGTACGGCGACGTCGGCTTCGTCAGCTTCTCCTTCCCCGGCGGCGCCATGAGCACCGGCCACTGCCGGCGCCTGCTCGCCGCCTACCGGTACGCCCTCGCCCGGCCGACCCGGGTCCTGGTGCTCGGCGGCCGCCGGGACTTCTTCTCCAACGGCATCCATCTCAACGTCATCGAGGCCGCCCCGGACCCCGCCCAGGAGTCGTGGACCAACCTCGAGGCGATGGACGACCTGGTCGAGGCCGTACTACGGACCACCGACCGGTTCGTCGTGGCCGCGCTCGGCGGGAACGCGGCGGCCGGCGGCGCCATGCTCGCCCTCGCCGCCGACGAGGTCTGGTGCCGGCCCGGCGCCGTGCTCAATCCGCACTACCGGCGGATGGGCCTGTACGGCTCGGAGTTCTGGACGTACTCCCTGCCGCGCCGCGTCGGCGCGGAGACGGCCCGGCGGCTGACGGAGGAGGCCCGGCCGGTGAGCGCCGCGACCGCCGCCCGGACCGGGCTCGTCGACCGGCTGCTGCCGGTCCCGGCGCAGGGCTTCACCGCCGAGGTCGAGCGGCTGGCGGCCGAGCTCGCCGCCGGCCCGGATCTCGGCCGCCGGATCGCCGCCAAGGCCGCGGCGCGCCGGGTCCACGAGGAGGAACGGCCGCTCGCCGAGTACCGGAAGGACGAACTCGCCCGCATGCACGCCCTGTTCTTCGACCCGGACGCCGCCTACCACGCGCTGCGCTCCGACTTCGTCCGCAAGGTCCCGGGCGGTGCCCGGTGACGCGACTCCTGGTGGCGGGCGTCGGCAACATCTTCCTCGGCGACGACGCCTTCGGCCCCGAGGTGATCCGCGCCCTGGAGCAGCGCCCGCTGCCGCCCGGGGCGCGGATCCGGGACTTCGGCATCCGGGGCATGGACCTCGCCTACACCCTGCTCGACGGGTGGTCGGTGGTCCTGCTGGTGGACGCCGCCGTACGCGGCGAACGCCCCGGCACCCTGTCCCTCGTCGAACCCGAACTCCCCGGCCGCCGCCCGGACGCCCCGCCCGAGGCGCACGGCATGGACCCGGCGAAGGTCCTCGCCCTCGCCGCCCACCTCGGCGAGGAGCCCCTGCCCCGCGTCCTCGTGCTCGCCTGCGAGCCCGGGGAACCGCCGCGCGGCGACGAGGACATCGCCCCCGGGCTGAGCGCCCCCGTCCGGGACGCGGTCGCACGGGCCGTCGCCGCCCTGCACACCCTGGTCCCGGCACTGCTCGCCGATCCCCTGGTCACGCCCGCGTTGGACCGCCCGGAGGAATCCGCGGCCCCCGCCGCGGCCGGTCGCCCGCCGACAGCCGCCGGCGGCGCGGAGGATCACTGAGCGGACGCGCCCCGTCAGGGGTGCGGGGCTGAGCCGACGGGCGGCCGCCGCCGCGTGGGCGCGATGGGCCCCCACCGGCCCGCGGCAGACGAACGGCATCACCGGAGCGGAGTCCCCATGTGTCAGTCGGAGGAGGTCACCCGGGCCGTCCTGGCCAGGAACGACGGCCTGGCCGCGAGCCTGCGCGGCGACCTGGCCGCGCGCGGCGTCGGCGTGGTGAACCTGCTGTCCAGCCCCGGCAGCGGCAAGACCGAGCTGCTCGGCCGGGTGCTGGCCCGGGCGGGAGAGCGGGGCGTGCCCGTCGCGGCCTTCACCGCCGACCTCGCCACCGAGAACGACGCCAAGCGCCTGGCCCGTTCCGGAGCGCCGGTGAAGCAGCTGCTCACCGACGGGCTGTGCCACCTGGAGGCCCGGCAGGTCCGCGGCCACCTGGAGGGCTGGCTGCCGCCGGAGACCGCGCTGCTGTTCGTGGAGAACGTCGGCAACCTGGTCTGCCCGGCCTCCTACGACCTCGGCGAGCACCTGCGGATCGTGCTGATGGCGGTGACCGAGGGCGAGGACAAGCCGGCGAAGTACCCCACCGCCTTCGGCTCGGCGCACCTGGTCGTGCTCACCAAGACCGACCTCGCGGGACCGGCCGGCTTCGACGAGACCGCCTTCGCCGAGCAGGTGCGGCGGGTCAACCCCGGGGTGGAGATCGTGCGCTCCTGCGCCCGCACCGGGGAGGGCGTCGACACGGTCCTGGAGCGGGCGCTCGCCGTACGGGACGGCGCCCCGGCGCACCGGCCGCCGCTCGCCCCGCACCCGCACGGCCACGTCCACGCCCCGACCGCCTCGTGACGGCGCCCGCCACGACGACGGCGGTCCGCCGTCGCGTCACGGTGCGCGGGACCGTGCAGGGCGTGGGATTCCGCCCCCACGTCCACCGGCTGGCCGCCGGCCTGGCGCTCACCGGGTTCGTCAGCAACACGGCGAGCGGGGTCCTCATCGAGGTCGAGGGCGCGGCGGCCGCCGTCGAACGGTTCTGCGCGCGGCTCGCCGGTGAGCCGCCGCCGCTGGCCACCGTGACCGCCGTGGCCGTCGAGGAGCTGCCGGCCACCGGGGCCGACCCGGACTTCACCATTCGCGCCACCGAGCAGTCCGTCCCGGGCCGCACCCTCCTCCCGCCCGACACCGCCACCTGCGCCGACTGCCTGCGCGAACTGGCCGCCCCGGCCGACCGCAGGCACCGCCACCCCTTCATCACCTGCACCCACTGCGGCCCCCGCTTCACCATCGCCACCGGCATGCCCTACGACCGCGCGGCCACCACCATGTCCGGCTTCCCCATGTGCCCGGCCTGCACCCGGGAGTACGAGGCCCCGGCCGACCGCCGCTTCCACGCCCAGCCGGTGGCCTGCCCGGAGTGTGGCCCCCGGCTGCGGCTGGTGCCCGCCGCCGGCAGCGGGGTGAGAGCAGCCCGCGACGGTGACGCCCTCTCACGGGCGCGAGAGCTGCTCGCCGCGGGGCGGATCGTCGCCGTGAAGGGCATCGGCGGCTACCACCTGGCCTGCGACGCCTCCGCCGCCCCGGCCGTGGACACCCTGCGCACCCGCAAGGCACGCGGCGACAAGCCGTTCGCGGTGATGTGCGCCGACCTCGCCGAGGCGGAACGGATCGCCGAGGTCGGGACGGCCGGACGGGCCGCGCTCACCGGCCCCCGCCGCCCCATCGTCCTGCTCCGCCCCCGTCCCGCCGCCCGGCTCGCGCCCGGCGTCTGCCCCGGCAGCCCACACCTCGGCGTCATGCTGCCCTACACCCCCGTCCACACCCTCCTCTTCGGCCTCCCCGGCGACCCGCCCGGCCCCCGTGTCCTGGTCATGACCAGCGGCAACCGCTCGGGCGAGCCCATCGTCACGGACGACGACGAGGCGCTGACCCGGCTGTCCGGCCTCGCCGACGCCTGGCTCGCCCACGACCGGCCCATCGCCTCGCCCTGCGACGACTCCCTGCTGCGGGTCCGCGCCGACGGCACCGAACAGGTCCTGCGCCGCTCCCGCGGCTACGCGCCGCGCCCGCTGCGCCTGCCGGTCCCGGTCCGGCCCGCGCTCGCGGCCGGCGGCGACCTCAAGAACGCGCTGTGCGTGGGCGAGGGCGACCTGGCCTGGTTCGGGCCGCACATCGGCGACATGGGCGACCTGGCCACCCTGGAGGCGGCCGTGCGAGCGGAACGGCACCTGCGCCTGCTGACCGGGGTCCGCCCCGAAGTGGTCGCCGCCGACCGCCACCCCGGCTACCACTCGTCCGCCTGGGCCCGCCGCCGCGCCACCCGGTTGCGGCTCGGCAGTCCGGTGTTCGTCCAGCACCACCACGCCCACATCGCCTCCGCCATGGCCGAGGCCGGCCTCGACGGCACCGCACCCGTCATCGGCGTCGCCTTTGACGGCACCGGATACGGCGACGACGGCACCGTCTGGGGCGGCGAGGTGCTCCTCGCCGACTACACCGGCTACCGGCGCCTCGCCCACCTCGCCCCGGCCCCGCTGCCCGGCGGGGACGCGGGCGTCGCCAACCCCTGCCGGACGGCCCTTGCCCGGCTGTGGGCGGCCGGCCTGCCCTGGGACGCCGACCTGCCCAGTGTCGCCGCCTGCTCCCGTGAGGAACTCCGCGTGCTGGAGCGGCAGTTGCCGAACCAGGTCGGCTGCGTGGCCACCTCCAGCATGGGGCGCCTCTTCGACGCCGTGTCGTCCCTCGCGGGCGTGTGTCACCGCGCCGGGTACGAGGCCCAGGCCGCCCTGGAACTGGAGGCGCAGGCCTGCGCGGCCTGGGACGCGGAGACGGCCGCATACCCCTTCGGCGATACCTTCGACCCGGGCCCCGCCCTGTGCGCGATCATCGCCGACCTGCGGCGCGGCACCCCGGTGCCGGTGATCGCGGCACGCTTCCACCGCGGGGTCGCCCGGGCGGTCCTGGACCTGTGCCGCGGAGCGCGCCGGGCCACCGGAGCGAACACCGTCGCCCTCACCGGGGGAGTCTTCGCCAACGCGCTCCTCGAGGACGCGAGCGCGGACCTGCTGCACGGCGCCGGATTCACGGTCCTGCGGCACGGCGAAGTCCCGCCGAACGACGGCGGACTGGCGCTCGGGCAGCTGGTGGTCGCGGCCCACGGACCACGGCCCGACGACGACCGACGCAAGGCAGTCAGCGACGAGACGGAGTGACCCATGTGCTTGGCAGTTCCCGGCAGAGTCGTGCGCATCGACGACACCGCCGATCCCCTCACCGGCCTGATCGACTTCGGCGGGGTGCAGAAGCAGGCGTGTCTGGAGTACGTGTCGGACGTCAAGGTCGGTGAGTACGTCATCGTCCATGTGGGCTTCGCCCTGCAGCGCCTCGACGAGGAGTCGGCCCTGGCCTCCCTCAAACTCTTCGAGGAACTGGGGCTCCTGGAGGAGGAGTTCGGCGACGCCTGGCAGCAGGCGGCCCGGCAGGCGGCTCAGGGGACCGAGGGGAGCGAGGCCCGGTGAAGTACCTCGACGAGTTCAACGACCCCAAGCTGGCCCGCCGGCTGCTGGACGAGATCCGGGCCACCGCCACCCGGCCCTGGGCCCTGATGGAGGTGTGCGGCGGCCAGACCCACTCCATCATCCGGCACGGCATCGACCAACTCCTGCCGGAGCAGGTCGAGTTGATCCACGGGCCGGGCTGCCCGGTGTGCGTGACCCCGCTGGAGTGCATCGACAAGGCGCTGGAGATCGCCGCCCGCCCCGACGTGATCTTCTGCTCGTTCGGCGACATGCTGCGGGTCCCCGGCACCGACCGGGACCTGTTCCGGGTCAAGGGCGAGGGCGGCGACGTCCGGGTGGTCTACTCACCGCTCGACGCGCTCCAGCTCGCCCGCCGCCACCCGGACAGGCAGGTGGTGTTCTTCGCCATCGGCTTCGAGACCACCGCACCCGCCAACGCCATGGCCGTCCACCAGGCCAAGCGCCTCGGCCTGGCCAACTTCACCCTGCTGGTCTCCCACGTCCGGGTCCCCCCGGCCATCGAGGCCATCATGACCGCCCCCGCCTGCCGCGTTCAGGGCTTCCTGGCCGCCGGGCACGTGTGCAGTGTGATGGGCATGGCCGAGTACCCCGAACTCGCCGAACGGCACCGGGTCCCCGTCGTCGTCACCGGCTTCGAACCGCTCGACATCCTGGAGGGCATCCGCCGCACGGTCCGCCAACTGGAGCGCGGCGAGCACCGGGTGGAGAACGCCTACGCCCGCGCCGTGCGCGCCGAAGGCAACCCGGCCGCCATCCGCATGATCGAGGAGGTCTTCGAGGTCACCGACCGGAACTGGCGCGGCATCGGCCGCATCCCCGGCAGCGGCTGGCGGCTGAGCGAGGCCTACCGCGACTTCGACGCCGAGCACCGCTTCGACGTCACCGGCATCCGCACCGAGGAACCCGCCGAGTGCCGCGCCGGCGAAGTCCTGCAAGGGCTCATCAAGCCCACCGACTGCGCGGCCTTCGGCACCACCTGCACCCCGCGCACCCCGCTCGGCGCCACCATGGTCTCCAGCGAGGGCGCCTGCGCCGCCTACTACCTCTACCGCCGGATGTCCGAACCGGCGCTCCCGCGCGAGGAGATGAACCCCGTTGGCTGACCAGACCGTCGTCGACCCCGCGAACTGGAGCTGCCCGGCGCCGATCCGCGACCAGCCGGTCGTGGTCATGGGCCACGGCGGAGGCGGCACCCTCTCCGCCGAACTGATCGAGCAGATCTTCGCCCCCGCCTACGGCAACGCCCTCCTCGCCGGGATGACCGACTCCGCCGTCCTCCAGCTCGGCGGCGCCCGCCTCGCCCTCTCCACCGACTCCTACGTCGTACGGCCGCTGTTCTTCCCCGGCGGCTGCCTCGGCGACCTCGCCGTCAACGGCACCGTCAACGACCTGGCGATGAGCGGCGCCCGGCCCGCCTACCTCTCCGCCGCCTTCGTACTGGAGGAGGGCGTCGAGCTGTCCGTCGTCGAACGCGTCGCGCGGGCCATGGGCGCGGCGGCCGAGACGGCCGGAGTCACGATCGCCACCGGCGACACCAAGGTGGTCGAGAGCGGCCACGGGGACGGGGTGTACGTCACCACGGCCGGCGTCGGCCTGGTCCCAGAGCGGGTCGACATCCGGCCGCAGCGGGCCCGGCCCGGCGACGCCGTCATCGTCAGCGGGCCGATCGGCCTGCACGGTGTCGCGGTGCTCAGCGTGCGCGAGGGGCTGGAGTTCGGCGTCGAGATCGCCAGCGACACCGCGCCGCTGGCCGACCTGGTCGCCACCATGCTGGACGTCACCCCCGACGTCCACGTCCTGCGCGACCCGACCCGCGGCGGCCTGGCCGCGTCCCTGAACGAGATCGCCCGCGCCTCGGGCACCGGGGTCCGGCTCGCCGAGCGCGCCCTGCCGGTCCCGGACGCGGTCGCGGCGGCCTGCGGTTTCCTGGGCCTCGACCCGCTCTACGTCGCCAACGAGGGCAGGCTCGTGGCCTTCGTCCCGGCGGCGGACGCCGACGCGGTGCTGGAGGCGATGCGCGCCCATCCGCAGGGGACCGGCGCGACCCTGATCGGGGAATGCGTGACCGAGCACCCCGGGATGGTGGTGGTGTCGACCGGACTCGGAGGCACCCGGATCGTCGACCTCCCGCTCGGGGAGCAACTGCCCCGCATCTGCTGACGACATCTCCCGAAGACGGGCGACGACCCCGCCGGTGCCCGGGACCGCCAGGGCACCGGCGGGGTCATTCGACCGCGGTGATCTCCAGCTCCCGGCCGCTGCGCAGGTCCGTGGAGGGCCGGTCGCAGCGCGGGCACCAGAAGAACGGCGGCATGCCCACCGCGAACTCCTCGGCGCACGGCCCGCACCAGGCGTGCGCGGTCACCTGTTCGACGACGAGCCGGGCGCCCGCGAGGGCGGTGCCGTCGCGGGCCACCTCGAAGGCGAAGTCCAGGGCGTCGGGGACGACCCCGGACAGTTCGCCGACCCGGACGGTCACCGCGGAGACACGGTCCGCGCCGTCCGCCCGGGCCCACTCGTCGGCCTGCTCCACGATCGCGGTCGCGATCGACAGTTCGTGCACGACCGGCTCACGGATACCGGTGACCGGCGCGCAGCCCGCCGGCGATCCGCCAGATCCTCATCTCGCGCATCATGCTGGGGATCTCGGTGACGAACAGCGCCAGCAGCAGCGCGCCCACCACGGCGACCTCGGCGGTCAGGACCCGCTGGGCCGCCGTACCCGTTCTCTTGCGTTGCACCTTCATGTGGTCCATTCGGTTCATGCGGGGGACTCCCTGTCGCTCTGGGTCATCCGGGCGGGATGTTCGGCATCACGTCCAGCAGCACGTCGTGCCGCTTCCAGTGGATGTTGGTCGAGCGCCGCGCGTCGGCGGTGCCGTCCGGGTGGTGTCCGGTCTGCTTCGTGTAGGGGCCCCTGTTGCCCTGGTGCATGCCGGGCACGTGGGACGGCGTGTCGGGCCTCGCCTGCGCGCGGCCGACCCTGATGCTTCCCATGGGGTTCTCCTTCCTGCGCCATCCTGTGTTGCCGTTCTCCGAGGCCGCTCGGCTCAGGGCCGCTCGGTGAGCTCCTCGAAGAAACGCTCCACGGCCGGCCACATCCGGCCACCGCCGGACAGGCCGCGCCACTCCCGGCGGACGACGGCGAGCATGCGGAAGCAGTCGTCGACCGGGACGATCCAGTGGTGGTCGAGGCCGTGCACGGTGTTCACCAGCAGCGCCTCGACATCGGGGGTCAGGCCGGCCAGCGGGGGGCAGCCGGCGACCGCCTGCTGCCAGGCCGCCGCGTCCACCTCCCAGCGCATGGCCCCGGCCGGGCTCGGCCCCTCTGCGGTGACCGAGCCGTCGGCCCGCGGCACGAAGAACACCAGGCCGACCGGGACCCCGAGGGCCGCGGTGTCCACCTTCGGCAGGCGGACCCGGCGGGTCGGGACCAGCCGGAACTGGCCGTCGCCCGCGCCGGTCCCGTGCCGTGCGTCGGCGAACAGCACCGAGCAGGCGCGGCAGGCACAGCGGACCTCGGCCTGCCCGGTGTCGTACAGATGCGGATGGTCCTCGGACAGCGGCTCGGCGCACAGGTCGCACACCTCCGCCCCGGCCGCCGGCCGCCGGTCGGCCGAGGAGCGGATGAGGCGGGCCAGGGCTCCGCCGGGCGGCGTGCGCGTGGTCACCGGGCCTCCTGGGGCCGGCGCAGGGAGTCCAGGGGGACGAAGGCGGGCGCCGGAGCCTCGGGCACCGGCTGCACGTCGGCCAGCTCGGGAGCCGCGGCGAGCACCGCCTCCCGGACGGCGTCGGTCACCTCGGTGGTACCTCCGCCGCACCCCGAGCCGCAACCGCCGCCCGTGGCCAGCCGCACCCAGCCCACCTCGCCCTCCACCCCGGCCCACTCGACGTCACCGCCGCGTTCCCGCACGGCGGGGCGCAGCCGCTCGACCGCGCGGGCGGCCCGGCGCTCGGGCGGGTCCGGGTGGATGCCGTGCAGGACCATGAGGTGGTCGAGCAGCTCGTCGTCGGCGAGCCGCTCGGCCAGGGGCGCGTCCGCCTGGTCGAGGACGCGGGCGAGGGCCTCGCCGTAGACCTCGGTCAGCAGGCGTACCGCCTCGACGGCCGAGCCGCCCGTCGGCCCCGGCGCGGACTCCAGGGTTTCCAGCAGCCCGTCGAGCCGGGCCAGCCGGGACTCGACCGCCGGGCCGTCGAGCCGCCCGTCAGCCATGGTTCGCCCCGTACACCGGCGAGTGCGTGACGCTCAGCGTCTTGCCCTTGCCCGTGTACATGTGGACCCCGCACGGCAGACAGGGGTCGAAGCTGCGGACCGTGCGCATGATGTCGACGCCCTTGAAGTCGTCCGGACCGTTCTCCTCGAAGATCGGCTGGCCCATCACGGCGTCCTCGTACGGCCCCGGCGTGCCGAACTTGTCACGCGGGCTGGCGTTCCACGGAGTCGGCGGGTACGGGTGGTAGTTGGCGATCTTCTTGTCCTTGATCACCAGGTGGTGCGAGAGGACCCCGCGCACGGCCTCGTGGAAGCCGCAGCCGATCGCCTCGTCCGGCACCTCGAAGTCCTCGAACACCTTGGTGTCGCCGGACCGGACGAGGCCCATCGCCTCGTCCAGGAACTGCAGGGCCATGGCGGCCGCGTACGCGACGAAGTACGGCCGGGCGCGGTCGCGCTCAAGGGTGTTCGACCACTTCGGGATCTTCCACTCCAGCGTGGTCTCCGGCAGCTCCGGGCCCTTGGGCAGCGAGATCCGAACGCTGCTGCCGGTGGCCTTGATGTACGGGGTGTCGACGAGGCCGCTGAGCGCGGTCGACCAGAGCCGGGCCAGCGGGCCGCCGCCGGTGTCCAGGGCGAGGTGGTCGCCGGTGCGCTGGTCGTACCAGCGGGGGCTCATCACCCAGCTGTAGTTGCCCTCGAAGTCCCGCTTCTGCGGCACCGGCAGGGTCGTCTGGTTCCACGGATGGCGCATGTCCACGGGGTTGCCGAGCGGATCGTGGGTGACGAAGGGGTCCTCGTTGACCCAGTCCTCGTAGAAGGAGCTGCCCAGCATGATCCTGAGGCCCAGGTTGATGTCGACCAGACTGTTGGTGACCAGCTCGCCGTCGACCACGACGCCCGGGGTGACGTACATCGCCCGGCCCCAGCGCTCCATGTTCTCGTAGCGGTAGTCGACGACCTTCGGATCCTGCCAGGCACCCCAGCAGCCGAGGAGGATGCGGCGTTTACCCACTTCTTCGTAACCGGGCAGCGCCTCGTAGAAGAAGTCGAAGACGTCGTCGTTCATGGCGACGGCCTTCTTCACGAAGTCGATGACGTGCATCAGCCGGCTGAGGTAGTCGGTGAACGCGGTCGGTGACGGCATCGTGCCGACACCGCCCGGATACAGGGTGGAGGGGTGCACGTGGCGGCCCTCCATCAGGCAGAACATCTCGCGGGTGGTCCGGGAGACCTTCAGGGCCTCCTTGTAGACCTCGCCCTCGAAGGGGTTGAAGGCCTTCATGATGTCCGCGATGGTCCGGAAGCCGTGGATGTCACCGCGCGGCGCGTTCGTCTTCTGCGCGCGGGCCAGGACGGTCGGGTTGGTGGCCTTGACCATCTGCTCGCAGAAGTCCACGAAGACCAGGTTGTCCTGGAAGATCGTGTGGTCGAACATGTACTCGGCCGCTTCGCCGAGGTTGACGATGTGCTCGGCCAGCGGCGGCGGCTTCACTCCGTACGCCATCTGCTGGGCGTAGTCGGAGCACGTCGTGTGGTTGTCGCCGCAGATGCCGCAGATGCGGGAGGTGATGAACCCGGCGTCGCGCGGGTCCTTCCCCTTCATGAAGACGGAGTAGCCGCGGAAGAGGGAGGAGGTGCTGTGGCACTCCACCACCTCCCGGTTGGCGAAGTCGATCTTCGTGTAGATGCCCAGGTTTCCGATGATCCGGGTGATCGGATCCCAGGACATGTCCACGATCTGCGCGGGCTTGCGCCCCTTTTGCCGGGCCTCGGTTGTCATCGGCGTGTGCTGACCTTTGCTGTGGGGGACTGGGGGGACTGGGTGGGGGGACTGGCCGTGGCGCGTCAGGGGCGCCAGCGCGGGGCGTAGCCGCTGGTGAGCTTGCGCTTGTTGTGGCGCCACTTCGGCTCGTGGTTGACCAGCTCGTTGGTGAAGCCGCGCAGCCGGCGGATGACCGCCCCGTACGGCTTGATGGCGAGCGAGGAGAGGGTGCCGCCGGGCGGCTCGTCCATGAACGGCATGAACGCGTCCGGGAAGCCCGGCATGGTGCAGCCGATGCAGATGCCGCCGACGTTCGGACAGCCGCCGATACCGGCCATCCAGCCCCGCTTGGGCACGTTGCAGTTCACGACCGGACCCCAGCAGCCCGTCTTGACCAGGCACTTGGGCGAGTTGTAGTCCGCCGCGAAGGTCGCCTGCTCGTAGTAGGCGGCGCGGTCGCAGCCCTCGTGGACGGTGCGGCCGAACAGCCACTGCGGCCGCAGCATGTGGTCCAGCGGCGGCGGGGGAGCGGTGCCGGCGGCGTGGTAGAGCACCCAGACCAGGGTCTCCATGAAGTTCTCCGGCTGCACCGGGCAGCCCGGGATGTTCACCACGGGCAGCCCGCCCTGGGACTTGAAGTCCCAGCCGAGGTAGTCCGCGAGGCCCATGGCGCCGGTCGGGTTGCCGGCCATCGCGTGGATGCCGCCGAAGGTGGCGCAGGTGCCGACGGCCACCACCGCCCAGGCCCGGGGCGCCAGGTCGTCGATCCACTCGTTGAGGGTCTGCGGCTGACCGGTCTCCGGATGGTTGCCGAAGGACGTCCAGTAGCCCTCGCCCTCGATGATGTTCTGGTTCGGGATGGAGCCCTCGATGACGAGGATGAACGGCTCCAGTTCGCCCCGCGCGGCCGCCCGGTACGGCGCGAGGAAGTCCTCCCCGCCCAGGCTCGGCGAGAGCACCTTGTTGACCAGGTTGACCTTCGGCATGCCCGGGATCAGGCCCAGGACCAGGTCCTCGATGGAGGGCTGGTCGGCGGCCGTCACGGAGACGGTGTCGCCGTCGCAGCTCATGCCCTCGGAGATCCAGAGGATGGTGATCTCGTCGAACCCCTGGTGCTCGCCGTCGGCCCGGCCGCCTTCGCCGGTGACGGCCGTGGTGCCGTTCTTGCTGGTGCTCATGCGCTAGGCCTCCGATGGAGTGGGTCCCGGGGACGGCTCGGCAGCCGCCGCTGGGTCCGGGACGTCGGTGCCCCGAGCGGCTCGACTTCGTCGGGCCGGAAGTAGTGGAAGCGGCCGTACCAGCCGTGCAGTTCGGCCGCCGGGTCGTCGTCCACGGTGACGGCCAGGTGGGTACTGCCGTCCACGTCGTGGAAGACGGCGGCGACGGTCGCGGTGCGGCCGACGAGGAACATGTCCTGGGCGTCGGCGCCCCTGCCGCGCGGGCGCAGCCGCACCGGGCTGCCGCCGCCGACCCGCACGCCGCCGACGAGGACGCTGTCGGTGGCGGGCGAGAGCCCGTCGTCGCCGCCCTCCTGCCACCAGGCGGGACGCACGGTGGGGGAGGAGGCAGCGGCGGCCGGGCCGAGTGAGCGGATGGCGCCGTGCAGGCGTTCGAAGACCTCCGGTGGCATGGTGTCGACCCGGTCGAGGATCTCGGCGGCCCGCGGGTCGGTGGCCCGGGCCTCCCGTTTCTCCTCGTCCGTCAGCAGCATGGTCCGCAGGGTGAGGATCTCGTCGATCTCACCGGCGTCGTGGAGGTCGCCGGGGCTCTCCGGCGCCACCTGCGGATGGTCGGGGAGGATGATCGGCGAGGAGAGCAGCAGGGCGGACGCCGAGCCGTCCGCGGGGGCGCCGGCCGGGGGCGGGCCGCCGAGCACCGGGAAGGTGAAGTCGTTGCGGCAGCCCCGGGCGGCCTCCCGGAGGGCCCGGCCCGGGTCGATCAGGGAGACGAACTCCGCGCCCTCGACGCCGAGGAGGGTGTGGGTGGCGATGAGCGCGTGCCGCAGGGCCAGGTCGCGCGGGGCGCGCGGATCCCCCACGCTCCCTTCGTTCGCGGTGCGTACCCGGAGCCGGAAGAGGCCCTCGCCGAGCCGCTCGGCCACCAGGACGGTACTCGCCCGCACCTCCGCCCGGCGGCGGACGATCCGCCCGGCGCCGCCGGGCAGTTCCTCGGTGTCGGTACCGGCCGGGGAGCCCACCGCGAACCTGTACTCGCCCTCGTCCAGCGCGGCCGTGAGGTCGGCCGCGCGGGCCACCGCCTCCTCGAAGGTCAGCTGCACGGTCCCGTCGCCGCAGGCCAGCGACTCGACGGGCCGCCCGTCGGCGTCCTCGACCTGCTTGTGCTGCAGTTGCAGGTACCGCACCCGCAGCCGCACGACCGCATCCGGCCGGTTCACCCGCAGCAGGCACTCCGTCCGCTGGTACCAGGAGTCCGCCGAACCCGACACGCCCGGACTGACCGGCCCGTCCGCCTCCGCCCAGTCGCGGGGGAAGAGGACCCCGAACTGCCAGCGGGCGCGGTTCTTCGGCGACGACCGCCGATAGGGGTAGAGGAGGTAACCCTCGTAGAGCACGGCATCGGCGACGGCACTCATCGCTTCGAAGGTCGGCGCGGGGCGGCCGGAGCCGTCCACCAGGGCAGTGCGGGGCGCTCTGCCGTCGACCAGTCCCTCGGCCATGCGACCTCCTCGAATCCGTGCGCGCGCCCATACCTTCCACCACGGTCACACCGGTCACGCCCGCGCGCCTCTTCTGGCCGAGCGGGGTTGGGCCGGACGGGGGATGCCTGGGAGCGGGCCGGATCAGCGCGCGGCGGCGGTACCGCCGTGCCGCCGGGCCGGTGAGCCGACGCGAGGCCGGGGCAACGGCGACGGCAGTGGCAGCCGGGAGCTCAGGGCGCGACGAAGAGAGCGGGGAAGCGGGGCCCGAGCCAGGGCTTGCGCCCGTAGGCGAACACCTGGCCCCGGGCCATGGCGAGCCACGGGTTGCGGCGGCCCAGGGCGATGAGCAGGAAGGCGACCGGGTCGATGAGGATCGTGCAGTCCGGGTGGGCCGACGGTTCCGGTGCCACCTGTACGGCGCCGTCGCCCAGGCTGACGCCGAAGGCGCCGCCGCCGCGCAGCCGGATCGTGTAGCGGGCGGTCAGACCGGCGGTGGCCGTGCCGTCGGCCACGGCCGGCATCGCCGAGAGCAGGAACGGGACGCACCACGCGACCCGTTCGGCGTCGATCATGTGCGGGCGGCGCACCGCGCGGGCGAGATCGTAACCGTGGCCCAGCATGTGGGTGAGCAGGTAGGAGGCGAGTACGGACCGGTCCATCGGGCCGAGCGGGGTCACCGGCGCCGGGCCGTCGGCCGCCGCGGCCAGCGCGTCGGCGCACCGCTCCGCCTGGTCGCTGATCATCGCCGCGAGCGGCGCCGCCCGGCGCTCCCCGAACACGGCCAGCGACTCGGCGTTCGCCGCCGCCAGGCTCTGCGGCGTACCGTCCCCGTAGGGCCGTTCCCGGCCCAGGGCGAGGTCGGCCATCAGCTCGTTGGCCAGCGCCAGATGGGCCGCCGCCTCGCCGACCGTCCACTGCGACCCGGGCACGGCCCGGCTCGTGTCGGCCACCCCGTCGAGTACGGCCGTGATGTCGGCGGCGGTCCGCCGTATCGCCTGCCCGAGCCCCGCGGGCAACGCCCCGCGCACGTCCTGTCCTGCTGCCTGATCCACGCCGCCCACCTCTGTTCTGTCGCGCGGTACCCAATCAGACCTACCGGCCGGTCACAAGCCCCGCGACGATCACGGCGCCCCGAGCCCCCGCAGAAGGGTGTCGACGACCGCGTCGGCGGCCTGGGCCGCGCTGAGCTCGGGCAGCTGCTGCGCGGCCAGATGCATGAGCCGCGGCGGCAGTGAACTCGCCCAGGCGGACGGCAGGTCGTCGCGGAGCAGCCCCTCCTCGGTGGCCCGCCGCGACCGGGCGCATGGCGTTGAGTTCGAAGGTGCCCCGGGCGCCGGCGAAGGCGATGGTCTCGTCCTCGGACAGCACTTGGACGCAGACCATGACCATGATCTCGCACTGGGTCGGGTTGACCTTGCCCGGCATGATCGAGGAACCGGGCTCGTTCGCCGGAAGGATGAGTTCGTCCAGTCCGCAGCGGGGTCCGGAGGCCAGCCTCCGGTGATCACGTCGGGCGCCCGGGCCGCGGTGCCCTGAGGGGCTCCCGTGTGCCGCGGCGCTCCCCGCGGATAGGGTGGGCGGTGATCGGCAGGGACGGGCTGGGCGAGGGCGGCGGACGGCGTGGGCGGTGCCGAGGAGAGCAGGAGCACGGGCACCGGGCGCCCGACGTCACGGGACGTGGCCCGGATCGCCGGTGTGTCGCACACCGCGGTGTCCTTCGTGTTCAACGGCCGGGCCGAGGGCAACCTCTCGCCCGCCACCCAGGAACGCATCCGGCAGGCCGCCGCACAACTGGGCTACCGCCCCGATCCCGTCGCCCGCGGTCTGCGCCGTCGCCGTACGGCCGTGATCGGGCTGGTCACCGACGAGATCGCGTCCTCACCGTTCGCCGGCCGGCTGCTGCGCGGGGCCATGGAGACGGCCTGGGGCAGCGACCATCTAGTCCTCACCGTCGACTCCGGCGGTGACCCCGCCAAGGAGGACGCGGCCGTCGCGGAGCTGCTCGACCGGCGCGTGGACGGCATCATCTACGCGGCCATGTCACTGCGCCGGGTCCGCGTCCCCGAGGGCCTGCACCGCACCCACTCCGTGCTGGCCAACTGCCTGCCCGAGGACGACTCCCTGCCCGCCGTGGTCCCAGCCGAGCGCGCCGGTGGCCGTAGCGCGGCCCGCCTACTGCTCGACGCGGGCCACCGCCGGCTCGCCGTGATCGGCGGCCTGGACGACATCGCCTCGGCCGAACGCACCCGCGGCTTCCGCGACGCGCTGCGCGCCGAGGGCGTCACCGTGCCCGAGAAGTGGATCGTACGCGGCGGCGGGGAGATCTCGGCGGGATACGCGGGGGCACTGCGCCTGTTCGACGGGGTCGAACCGGACCGCCGCCCCTCCGGCGTCCTGTGCTACAACGACCGGGTCGCGGCGGGCGTCCTGCACGCCGCGACCCGGCTCGGGATCGACGTCCCCGCCGATCTGTCGGTGGTCGGCTACGACGACCAGGAGCACATGGCCGCGTTCCTCACCCCGCCCCTCACCTCGGTCGCGCTGCCGCACCGGGCGATGGGCGAGGCGGCGGCCCGGCTGCTCCTGGACGCCATCGACACCGGCCGGACGCCGCCCGCGACCGTCCGGCGTCTGGCCTGCCCTGTGGTCAGCCGCGCCTCCGTGGCGCCGGCGCCCACCCGGTGACCCGGGCACCAGGCCCCTCGACCACCAGTTCGGCGATGTCGCCCGGGCGCCGGTAGACGCGCTCGGTGACCATCGCCCGCTCCGCGACGAAGATTTCGAGGAGAGAGCCGTCGACGAGCAGCCGGAGCGTGAGTTCCGGCGCCCTCGGCACGTGCACGGTGATCGGGGCGGAGCCTTCCCTGCCGGTCCGGGGCCAGCCACTGCGGTCGAGGACGACGGTTCCGCCGGCGGGGTCCGCCCGGAGGGTCAGCTCCCGGCCCGACGCGTCCCGGAGCAGGCTCACCGTGGTCGGTCCGCAGGCGGTGATCGTCAGGTCGTACGTCGTGGGCAGCGGAACCCGGCCCGGCGCGGTGACGAACGGCTCGGCCGGGCGGAGCAGGTCGAGCTCCGGGGCCGGACGGACGCGCAGCGAACCGTCGGCGTGTACGTCGACGACCCGTGGCGCGGTGAGGACGCCCGCCCATCCGGCCCGGTGCACCTCGTCCTGCGGGCGGGCCTCCCACGACCAGCCCCACAGCAGTGCGCGGTCCGGTTCCTGGAGCACGGCGGGAGCGTAGAAGTCCCGCCCCTGGTCGAGCCGGCCGCCGGCGCGCGTCACGAACCTCGGCGTTCCCCGGCCGTCCGCTTGCAGACGGCCGGTCAGATAGCCGGTCGAGCAGGGATCCCCGTCCCACAGCGACACCAGAAGTACGTGGTCGCCGCCCGCTGTCCGGTACAGGTGGGGGCACTCCCAGCCCACCGCCTTGTCGCCGAACGCGCCGACGGCCACCGGGTCCGCGCCGTCCAGCAGCACACCGGCGAACCGCCAGTCGGCCAGGTCGTCGCAGTCGTAGAGCAGGACGGACGGCGTGCCGTCGGCGTGCCCGGCCCCGACGAGGGCCCAGCGCCGGTCCGCGTGGCGGAAGACGAACGGGTCGCGGAACATCACCACGTCCAGTCCCGGCGGCGGCCCGGCCACCACGGGCGTCGGCAGTGGCTTCCACGCGGTCAGCCGCTCGTCGTCCGGGTCCGCCGCCCGCGCCAGGCAGATGGCGCCGAGTCCGGTGTGGGCACGGTCGACTCCCGTGTACACAGCGGTCGGTGTGCCGGCTTCGTCGATGACGCAGCCCGACCAGCAGCCTGCCTCGTCGGGGCCGCCGGGCGTCGGGGCGAGCGCGATCGGGTGGTGCTCCCAGTGCGCGAGGTCGGCGCTGGAGGCATGTCCCCAGTGGACGTTCGCGTGCACCGGTGCGTCGGGGTTGTGCTGGTAGAAGAGGTGGTAGCGGTCCCGCCAACGGAACGGTCCGTTGGGGTCGTTGATCCAGCCGGTGGACGGACGGACCCTGAGACGCGGGGCGTTGGGGTCATCGCTCAACGGTTGACTCCTGCGGACGTGATGCCCTCGCGCAGCGGGCGCTGGCCGACGACGAACACGGCGACCGCGGGGAGCATCGAGAGCACGACCCCCGCGAGGACCACCGAGATCGACCCGGTGCCGAGGTTGCCCTGGAGGGAGACCAGGCCCAGTGGAAGCGTGTAGTTCTGGCTGGAGGTCTCCAGGATCAGCGGGCGGAAGAACTCGTTCCAGTGGTAGTTGAAGGCCAGTACGCCGACGATCGCCAGGCCGGGTGCGGCCAGCGGCGCGTATACCGAGCGGAAGATCCGCCAGGGCCCCGCGCCGTCCAGCATGGCCGCCTCGCCCAGGTCCTTCGGCATGCCGAGGAAGTACTGGCGCATCAGGAAGGTGCCGAAGGCGGTCGGGAAGGCCGGGATGATCAGGCCGAGGAGTGTGTCGGTGAGGTGCATCGACTTCAGCACCAGGAACACGGGCACGATGGTGACCTGCAACGGCACCATCATCGTCGCCAGGACCAGGCCGAACAGCGGCTTCTTGAAGCGGAACTCCAGGCGCGCGAAGGCGTATCCGGCGAGACCTGCCGTGATCATCTGGCCGAGGGCGATCAGCGCCGTCACCAGCGTGGAGTTGAGGGCGAGCAGCCACACGTCGATCTGCTGGAAGACCCCGCGGTAGGCCGCGGTCGTCGGGTGCGCCGGGACGATCTGCGGAGGCAGGTCGAAGGACTGGGCCGGAGTGCGCAGGGAGGTGGAGACGGTCCAGACGACCGGGCCGAGCGTCAGCAGGGCGCACACGGTCAGTCCGGCGATCCGGGCCCGAGGGGCGAGCGAGTGGCGTACGCGGCTCAGGGACAGGGTTGCTTGGCTCATGCGGCTCACCGGCTCACTGGTAGTGGACGTAACGCCGGCTGAGCCGGAACTGGAGGGCGGTGACCGCCATGATCAGCGCGAAGAGCAGCACGCCCACCGCGGATGCCTCGCCGAAGTCGAGCTGCTCGAAGGCCCTCTCGTAGATCACCATCACCACGGTGCGGGTGGCGTCGCCGGGTCCGCCGTCGGTGAGGACGTAGGGCTGTTCGAAGACCTGGAGGGCGTTGATGATGCCGACCACCGACGCGACGAGCAGCGTCGGCGACAGCAGCGGCAGCGTGATGGCGAGGTGCTTGCGCAGGCCGCTCGCGCCGTCGAGGGCGGCCGCCTCGTGGATCTCCTTGGGGATGTTGTTCAGACCGCCGACGAACAGCAGGAACGAGAAACCGAACTGCTGCCACACGTAGACCAGGATCACCGTGGCCATGGCCGCGTGCTCCGAGGTCAGCCAGGGCACGGGCGCGACGCCGACCAGGCCGATCAGCCAGTTCACCACCCCGAAGTCCTGGTTGAACAGGTACTTCATCACCACCGAGATCGAAGCGGCGGACAGCACCAGCGGGAAGAAGAACGCCGACCGGAACACCGATCGCAGCCACACCGGCATCCGCCCGTTCAGCGCGAGCGCCAGCGCCAGCGCGATCAGCAGTTGCAGAGCGACCGCGAGGACCATGAAGACGAGCGTGTTGCGGAAGGAGACCAGGACGGTCGAGTCCGTGAACGTCGTACGGTAGTTGGCGCCGCCGGCGAAGCGCGGCGGGTCGATCACGTTCCAGTGGAACAGGCTCAGCACGACGGACCCGATGATCGGCACGACCGTGAAGACGACGATGCCGACGACCGTGGGCGCCAGGAACAGCGCGGCCAGCAGCCGGGCGCCGCGGTCACGGACGGAGGACCGCACGGCGACGGCGGACGGCACGGAGGGCCGTGGACGTACGGCCGGGACCTGGGTGTTCGTCATACCTCACGCTCCATGGCCTGCTCCAGGTCGCCCTGCATCCGGCGCAACGCGGGACCCACCGCGCGCGGCGAGGCCAGCGCGGTGCCGGTGTACTTGAGCAGGACGTCGGTCACCTCGGCGACCTGCGGCGGCGCGGGGATCGGGCCGGTGTCGGGGAACCGGTCGAGGGTGTCGTAGAAGACCTGCCAGTGCGCCGGGCCGCTCGCGGCGTAGCGGGCGGCGTTCAGCATCGAACGCCGGGCCGGGGTGGTCTGGTTGCTCCGGAACAGCCGGGTCATGGTGTCCTTGCGGGCCGCGTACTTGATGAACTCCCAGGCGGCTTCCTGTTTCTTCGAGGTGCGCAGCAGCGCGTAGCCCGCCGCGCCGAACTGGTGGCGCTGGGTACGCCAGCGCGGGAAGTACTGCACGTCGTAGTCGGCGGCCCGCATGCCGGCCAGATGCAGACCGCCCGCCCAGAATCCGCCCGCCGGCGTGACGCCGACGCGGCCGGTGGAGAACACGCCGACCAGATTGCTGCCGTTGCCGCCCTCGGGCCGGGTGCACAGGTTCTCCTGGACGAGCGAGGCGAGATAGTCGTACGCCTCCTCGACCCGGTCGGCGGTGGCCTGCGGGTTCGTCCAGCGGAAGCCCCCGCCGCGCCCCCGCCGGTCGGCGGCCGGGTAGAAGGCGTCCCACAGCCAGGAGCCGCCGGGCGCCCTCGACTCCTCAAGCAGGTTCGTGTCGTTCGCGAAGAGCCAGGGCACCACGCCGCCCCACAGCCGGTTGGTCCAGAAGTACGGAGTGAAGTGCGCGTCGCCGGCCCGCTTCATCTCCCGCAGCAGCGCGGTGAAGTCGTCGCGGCTCCAGTCGGCCGCCGGGAATCCCGCGCCCGCCCGCTCGAGTACCTGCTTGTTGAGGTACATGTCGGCGGCGTTGAACTCCATCGGCAGCTGGTAGAGGTTCCCCTCGTACATCATCGACTCGACCAGCGAGGGGTGGACGTCGGCGAAGTACTCACGCAGTTCCGCCGCGTCCCGCCGCACCCAGCGGTCCAGCGGGACGCCGAGCCGCCGGGCGAACAGCTGCACACCCTCGGTGGCCACGTACACCAGGTCGGGCGCGCTGCCCGCGGCGATCTGGGTGAGGATCTTCGCGAAGAAGTCCGACCAGTCGACGGCCTGCACCGCGTTCACCCGCAGCGGGATGTCCGGGTGGAGCCGGTGGAAGCCCTTGGTGAGGGCGTCGACGGTGGCCGGGTCGAAGGCGGAGCCGAGGGTGGCGACGACGAGGGAGCCGTCGTCGCGGCCGGGGATGTCGGCTCCCGTGAGCCGGTCCCAGCTCGCGGCGGTCGCGGCCAGGGCGGCCGCTCCCGCCCCGTACGCGCCGTACCGCAGGAGCGTGCGGCGGGGGAGGTGCGAGTCAGTCATCCAAAGCGCCTAACTCGTGTTAGATCAGGGTTGATGCCCCAGATGATGAGAACCGCGCAACAGGCCTGTCAAGGGTCGGGAACGCTTGACCTTTAACGAGTTAGGTCTACAGTCCTCGTTCACACGAGCCGCCACGCGCCCTCCCGAGCCGCCATGAGAGGAACGATGCGTCATGTCCGGAACGTCAGGGATTTCCAGGAGAGCACTGTTCGCAGGATCGGCGGCGGGCACCGCCGCCGCACTGCTGCCCGTCGGAACGGCCACGGCCGCTCCGCAGCCCGGAGCCGCGGGCAGGAAGAAGACCAAGCCCGCCACGAGCGGGGCGAGTTACCGCGCCGCGTATCACTTCACGGTGCCCGACCAGTGGAAGAACGACCCGCAGCGGCCCGTCTGGATCGACGGCGAATACCACTACTACTACCTTTACAACGCCGACTACTTCACCGGCGCCGTCGGTACCGCGTGGCGCCTGGCCACCACCAGGGACCTGGTCTCCTTCACCGACCGCGGGGTCGCCGTGCCCAAGGACACCACGCCCAACGGCGACCTCTGGTCGGGTTCGGCGGTGGTCGACACCGGCAACACGGCCGGATTCGGCGCCGGCGCGGTCGTCGTCATCGTCACCATGTCCCCCGGCGGCGGCACCGACCACCAGGAACAGTTCCTGTACTACTCGACCGACGGCGGTGTCACCTTCAGCAACCACGGCACCGACCCCGTCCTGCCCAACCCGGGCGTCGCCGACTTCCGCGACCCCAAGGTGATCCGCGACGAGGACCGGGGCCGCTGGGTGATGGCCCTCGCCGAGAACGACAAGATCGGCTTCTACCACTCCGACGACCTCAAGTCCTGGACCTACGCGGACGGATTCGTTCACGACGGCATCGGCGTCCTGGAGTGCCCCGACCTGTTCCGCATCACCGCAGGCGACGGCACCGTCAAGTGGGTGCTCGGCGCGAGCGCCAACGGCAAGGGCTCGGGGCTGCCCAACACGTACGCCTACTGGACGGGTTCCTTCGACGGCAGCGCGTTCACCCCTGACGCGAACGACCCCCAGTGGCTCGACCACGGCTGGGACTGGTACGCCGCCGTCACCTTCGAGAAGCGGGACCCCGGCGGCGCGGTGGACGCGGCCGCCCGGCACGCGATCGGCTGGGTGAACGACTGGGACTACGCCCACACCACCCCCACCATCGACTGCGACGGCTTCAACGGCACCGACTCCGTCGTCCGCGAGATCACCCTCAAGAAGGCATCCGACGGCACCTACTACCTCGCCTCCCGACCGGTCGCCGGCCTCGACTCGCACGTCTCCCGCACCGTGAACCTGGGCGACGTGACCGTGGACGGCACGAAGGTGCTCGACTACACCGGTATCTCCTACGAGGTGACGACCGAGATCACCTGGTCCCGGCTCACCGGCGCCGGCCTCCAGCTGAGGCGCTCACCCGACGGCGGTCGGCACATCGACGCCGGGGTCTACGCCGACTACGCCTTCCTCAACCGACGCAACACGGTGAACGCCGACACGTCCGGCAGGTGGCAGGAGAGCCACACCCCGTTCGACCCGGCCGCCGGCACGGTGAAGCTGCGCATCCTGGTGGACCGCACGTCGGTGGAGATGTTCGTCGACGACGGCCGCCACGTGCACACCAGCCAGGTGTTCCCGTACCTGCTGGACACCCGGCTGGCACTGTTCACGATCGGCGGCGGGGCGGTGTTCCGCAACACGGTGATACGCGAGTTCTCGGTGTGAGGCCGGGGGAGCGGGTGCACACCGCGCCGGGACGGCTTCCGCTCCCAGTGCGACGGCAAGTCGCCGGCGCGCATGCCCGTCCGCGGTGCTCCTCCTCGGCCGCCGATGACTTCAGGTGTGCCGGCCGGTCCAAGCCGGCACACCTCACAAAGGGAGAAGACCGATGCGCGACACCCGCTTGCACCCGATGACTCATATCGCCCGGCGCATGTTCGATCTCCTGGAGCCGATCTGCCTGGTCACCTACCTGGCCGACGAGTGCAAAGAGGAACTGGCCGCACTCGGCCACCGCGGCTACTGGGACGGCTACTTCGCCAGCCGCGCCGCACCACTGGGGCGGGTGCCGGCCCACGTCGTGCACGCGGCCTTCTACAGCTTCGCCGACGGGGAGGCCGCACGGCACATCCCCCGTGCCTGGGAGACGATTCCGCCCGAGGCGTCCGTCGCCGCGCGGCAGCGGGGCAGCGTGGCCTCCCTGCGGCGCATCCTCGGCGCGGGGTCGGCCGACTCACCGGGCCTGGTGCGCGCCGCGGACCTGACCACCAAGGCCGCGACGAGCGCCCCCGCCGAAGGGCGGGTGATGTACGCCGGCATGCGCACCCTCGAGGTACCCGGCGATCCCGTCGCCCGGCTGTGGCATTCCGCGACCATGCTGCGCGAGCACCGCGGCGACGGGCACATCGCCGCTCTCGTCGGCGCGCGCATCGGCGGCACGGAGGCCCACGTGCTCTCCGCTCTCGAACAGGGCATCCACCCCCGGAGTCGTTCGGACGCCTTCACCACCTGCCGAAGGAACGCCTGGCCGCGGTCATGGACGGCCTGCGCGAACGCGGACTCGTCGACTCCGACGGCCGCTTCACCGACGCCGGCCGCGCGGCCAAACAACGCATCGAAACCCTCACCGACGAACTCGCCACCCCGCCCTACGCCGCCCTGTCCCCGGCCGAACTCGACGAGCTGATCACCGAGCTCGAACCCATCACCGCGACCCTGGTGGCGGCAGGCTCGCGGTGACCCGGGATCAGAGACGGCACAGGCCACCGACGGCCCCGTCCGGGAGCGCTAGGGTGGCCGATCGGCCCGGGCCGCAACCGCGCCGCCACCGTCGATGCACCGGAGGTCACCCGTGTCGAAGCCCCGTTTCGCCGTCTTCGGCGCCGGCAGCATCGGCTGCCATCTCGGCGGCCACCTCGTCGCGGCCGGGTACGAGGTGGCGTTCATCGGCCGGCCCTCCGGCATGGAGGTGCTGCGTGAACGGGGGCTCACGCTCACCGTCGGCGCCCGTCCGCCCGTGCACCTCGCGCCCGAGCGGCTGATCCTCGCCACCGAACCCGGCGCCGCGGCCGACGCCGACCACGTGCTGGTCACCGTGAAGACCGCCGGGACCGAGGCCGCCGCCAAGGACCTCGCCGCCCATCTCGCCCCCGGCGCCGTCGTGGTCAGCTTGCAGAACGGCCTGCACAACCCCGCCACCCTGCGCTCCGCCCTGCCGGGACACACCGTGCTCGCCGGGATGGTGCCCTACAACGTGGTCCAGCCCGAACCCGGCGCCGTCCACCAGGGCATGCCGGGCACGCTCATGACCGAGCCCGACGACACCCTGCACACGGCGCTGCGCCGCGCCGACCTGGCCGTCGAGGCCCGCACCGACATGGCCGCCGTGCAGCACGCCAAACTGCTGATGAACCTCAACAACGCGGTCAACGCCCTGTCCGGGCTGCCGCTTCGCGACCAACTCGGCCAACGGGCCTACCGGCGCTGCCTAGCCCTGTGCCAGCGCGAGGCCCTCGCCGCCTACCGCGCCGCCGGCATCACCCCCGCCCGCCTCGGCCCGGCCTCGCCCCGCCTGACCCCGTACCTCCTCGGACTGCCCGACGCCGTGTTCCGCCGGGTGGCCGCGGCCTCGCTGCGGATCGACGCCCACGCGCGCTCGTCGATGTGGGAGGACCTGCAACGCGGCCGCCCCACAGAGATCGACTCCCTCCAGGGCGAGATCGTCACCCTTGCCCGCGGCCACGGACAGGACGCCGCTGCCAACGCCCGGCTCGCCGCCCTCGTGCACCAGGCGGAGACCACCCCGCGCACCTGGACCGGAGCGGAGCTGTACGCCGAACTGCGCGCCGCGTCCTGAATCCTCGTCCGTCGTCCCGCACCACCGGCAACCGGGCCCTGCCGGGCCGCCGCGACGGCCGCGTTGCTCTCATGCGCGGACTTGCGCGACTCCGGTGACTGCAGCGATCAGCGCGCCCTCCGTTTCGGCGTGCGTCAGGGCGTCGGCATGAATGCTCGGGTTCACAGACGGACAATGCGGGCTGAATCGGTGGCGTGACCCGGTCACGGAACGGATAGGGTCGGGGCGTGGACCGCAGCAACAGGCAGCCGGACGAGGTGCTCGCCGGGGAAGCGGGGGAGGAGCCGTCGCCCCGGTCGGCGCGGGTCCTGTGGTGGGGGTCGGCCGGGCTGGTGCTCGGTGTCCTCGGCACCTCGGTCCTCGTCGTCGGTGCGGACCACGCCGGGCGGCTGCCCGCGGCCGTGGCCCTGGTCCTCGTCCAGGTCTGCGCCCTGAGGTGGGTGGCACGCGCCCCGGCCGCCGTACTGGCCGCGACCGCGGCGGCGGGACTCGCGGTCTGGGCGCTGCTGCCCGCGGTGACCCTGACCGGCGCCCTGCTCGCGGCACAGGTCGCCCTGTGCGTGCTGTCGGCGGTCAGACCGCGGCGGGTGTCCGCGCGGGCGCTCGTGGCGGTGTGCCTGCCGGCCCCGCTGTCCTTCGGCGCGGGCGGCCCCGCGGGCCTCGCGGTCTACCTGCTCATGGTGGTCCTGGCGTGGACCGCCGGGCAGTGGCGCCGGGCGCAGCGGGCCCGGACGAGGTCGGAGACGCGCCGGGCTGTGGTGGAGGAGCGGGCGCGGATCGCACGCGAGGTGCACGACGTCGTGGCACACACCCTGTCCGTGATGGTCGTCCAGGCGGGTGCCGCCGACGACGTCTTCACCCGGCAGCCCGAACAGGCCCGCCAGGCGCTGCGGGCCATCGAGTCGGGTGCACGGTCGGCGCTCGGCGAACTGCGCCTGCTGCTGCGGGCGTTCGGGCCCGACGAGAGCACGGAGGGCACCGGGGAACCGCGGCAGCCGGGGCCCTCGCTGGCGCGCTTGGACGAACTGGCCGACACCGTGCGGGCGACCGGGATGGCCGTGCACGTGGACCGCGACGGCGCCACCGACGGACTGCCGGCCGCGGTGGACCTGGCGGCGTACCGGATCGTGCAGGAAGCGCTGACCAACACCCTGCGCCATGCGGCGGACGCCGACGAGGTGAGCGTGCGCGTGCTGCTGGACGGGAGGTGCGTGGAGGTCACCGTCGTCGACAACGGCCGTACCGTGCAGGGGCGTTCGGATACGACGGGAGCGAGGCGCGGGCTCGTGGGCATGCGGGAGCGGGTGCGGCTCGTGGGCGGCAGCCTGCGTGCGGGCCCACTGCCCGGCGGCGGGTTCGAGGTGGCGGCCCGGCTGCCGGTGGAGGGGGTGTCATGACGTTGCGTGTCGTCCTGGCCGACGACCAGGCCCTGGTGCGTACCGGCTTCCGCATGATCATCGACGCCCGGGACGACCTGGAGGTGGTCGGTGAGGCGTCCGACGGCGGCGAGGCGGTGCGGCTGACGCGGGAGCTGGCGCCCGACGTGGTGCTGATGGACGTCCGCATGCCCGTCGTGGACGGCATCGAGGCGACCCGCCGGATCGTGGCGGACGGCGGCCGGGCCCGGGTGCTCGTGCTGACCACCTGGGACGTGGACGCGCACGTGGTCGACGCGCTGCGGGCCGGAGCGAGCGGATTCCTGCTGAAGGACATCCGCGCCCCCGAACTCGTCGAAGCGATCCGCGTCACCGCGCGCGGTGACGCGCTGCTGGCGCCCACCGTGCTGAGCCGCGTCCTCGACCGGTTCCTGCGCACCACGCCCGACCCGGCGCCGCCGCCGTCCCTGCGGGACCTCTCCGGCCGCGAGCGGGAGGTGCTCACCCTGATCGGGCAGGCACTGTCGAACGCAGAGATCGCCGAGCGGCTGCGCCTGTCGGAGGCCACCGTGAAGAACCACGTCACGGCGGTGCTGCGCAAACTGGGCCTGCGCGACCGCGTCCAGGCCGTCGTCGCCGCCTACGACCACGGCCTGGTACGACCGCGCCGCGCCTGAGCCCACCGGCCTCGGTCCCTCCTCCTCAGGGAGGAGACCGGGCCGCCGTCCTCCCGTGCTCCCGGTCGCGGTCCGTCCCGGCGGGCGATCCGCGGCCCGGGTGACCGGCCCTAGCGTCGAGATGTGACCGATGACCTGGCCTGCCTCATGTACCTGCTCGCCCACGACGACGCGGCCGAAGGACCGTACGACCGCTCCCGGACCGAGCTGCTGGTCCGTGCCGCCGCCCTCGCCGACCTCACGCTGCGCGGCCGGCTCGGAGAGGACCGCGGCACGGTCACCGTGTCCGGCACGGAACCGGCCGGCGACCCCGTCCTGGACGGGGTGCTGCGCGACGCCGTCGGCGGACACGGCTGGAAGCAGCTCGTACGCCGGCACCGCCGGCGGAGCCTGACGGAGGTCGAGGACCGGCTCGCCGCAGCCGGACTCCTCACCCTGCGGGCGCCCCGCTTCCGCCTCGGCGCCCGCCGGTCGACGGTGACGGACCACGCCGTGTCCGCGGCACTGCGCGCCAGGGTGTCCGCAGCACTGCACGGCGACGGCCCCGTGCGGGAGGTTCCCGACGCCGACGCCGTGCTGGTGGCGCTGGCCGCGGCGGGACGGGTCCGGGCGGTCGTGTCACGGCAGGACCAGAAGACCCACCGGGCCCGTATCGACGCCTGCACGAGCCGCCTCGGCGCCCTCGCGCCCGGCCTGGAACACGCCGTGCGCGCGCTGCCGACGACCATGGTCGCGGCGCAGGGCGGCATGGGCGGCAGCTGACCGCAGGGCGGAGCCCCGCACCGCGGGGCGGGAGAACCGCACGCGAGGCGGGACACCGTCCCCGAGGCGGGACGACCGACAGCAAGGGGGAGACGACCATGCACCGCACCTTGACCACCCTGGCCTGCGCCCTGACCGCCGTACTCGCGGCGGCCTGGTCTCCGGCGCCACCCGCCCGGCCCGCCGTCGCGACGACGGTGCACACCCGCGACGGCCTGGTGCGGGGAGCCGCACACGACGGATACCGCACCTTCGAGGGCATCCCCTACGCGGCCCCACCGGTCGGCACGCTGCGCTGGGCGGCCCCGCGCCGTCCGGCCGCCTGGACAGGGGTGCGAGACGCGACCCGGCCCGCGAGCGCCTGCCCGCAGCCGGCCGGCGAGGTGCCCGGTGGCAGCACCGACGAGGACTGCCTCCACCTGAACGTCACGACACCCGACGGCGCGAGCCCGGCGCACCCCAGGCCGGTGATCGTATGGCTGCACGGCGGCGGTTTCACCACCGGGGCGGGCAGCTCGTACGACGCCCACCGCATGGCCGTTCGGGGCGACGTCGTGGTCGTCACCGTGAACTACCGCCTCGGGGCGCTCGGTTTCCTCGCGCGCGCGGGGCTGCCCGGCTCCGGCACCTTCGGGCTGGCCGACCAGCAGGCGGCGCTGCGCTGGGTCCGTGCCGGCATCGGCGCCTTCGGCGGCGACCCGCACGAGGTGACGCTGGCCGGCGAGTCCGCGGGCGGCTACAGCGTCTGCGCCCAACTCGCCTCACCCGCGGCCGCCGGACTCTTCGACCGGGCGATCATCGAGAGCGGCCCCTGCACCGGCAGTCCCGACCGCCCCTTCGCGCCGTCCGCCGTTCCCCTGTCCACGGCACGCGACGCGGGCGCGGACCTCGCGTCGAACGTCGGCTGCGGCTCCTCCCACGACGTCCTCGCCTGCCTGCGGCGCGTGCGGGTCTCCCGGCTGCTCGCCGCCCAGGACACGGACCAACAGCCCGCCTACGGCACCCCGTTGCTGCCCGGTGATCCCACGGCGGCGATCGCCGGCGGCCGCTTCCACCAGGTCCCCGTGCTCATCGGGAACAACCACGACGAGGGCAACGGCTGGGCCGCCGGCATCATCCAGGCCGGCCACCCCGTCACCCCCGCCACCTGGCCCGACGTCGCCGCCGCCTTCTTCCCCTCCCCGGGGCAGGCGGAGGCGGTCGTCCGCGCGTATCCGGTGCACGGCGCCGACGGCGGCCCGGTGTTCGGCGCGGTCATCGGCGACGCGGACTTCGCCTGCCCGACGGCGCGCACCGGCGGCCTGCTCGCGGCCCGGGTGCCGGTCTGGCGGTACGAGTTCGCCGACGAGCACGCTCCGCCCCTCACCCCGGGCACCCCGCCGTTCCCGCTCGGCGCACCGCACGCGAGCGAACTGCCCTACCTCTTCGACCTGGGCGGCCGGCCCCGCGAACTGACCGCGGCACAGCACCGGCTGGCCGACACCATGATCGACTACTGGAGCCGCTTCGCCCGCACCGCCGACCCGAACGGCCCGTCGGCGCCGGTCTGGTCCCGGCACACGGTGCTCTCCCTGGCACCGGACCACGTCGTGCCCACCCGGACGGCGGAGTCCCGCCACCACTGCGCGTTCTGGAGCGCGCTCGAGCCGGGCGGCTGGAGTTCTGCGGGGGGAGAGCGCGCGACAAGGGGTAGGAGCGCCGGCGAGGCGCCTCAGGGCCGGTAGACCATCCCGGGCTGGGGCTTGGCGGGGGCGAGCAGTTGCGACACCGTGACGACGGTGTAGCCACGCTGCTTCAGCGCCTTGAGAATCCCGGGGACGGCGGGCACGGTCCCCTTGTGCAGGTCGTGCAGCAGGATGATGCCGTCGCGGTGGGTCTGTTCGAGAACCCGCTTGGTGATCAGCGCCGAGTCCGTCGTCTCGTAGTCCTTGGCGGTGACGCTCCACAGCACCTGCGCCAGCCCGAGCTCCCGGCAGACCTTGGCCACTGTGCGGTCCGTACGGCCCTCCGGCGGACGCATCAGGACGGGCCTGGTGCCGGTGATCCTCTCGATGGCGTTCTGGGTCCGGGTCAGCTCCGCACGGGCGCCGGCCTCGTCGAGGTCCGTCAGCCTCGGGTGGGTCCAGGTGTGGTTGCCGATTTCCTCCCCCTCCTCGGCGATGCGGCGCAGGATGCCGGGGTACTTCGAGATGTGCCCCCTGCCCTGCACGAAGAAGGTGGCGTGCAGATGCTGCTGCTTGAGGATGTCCAGCAGCCTGGGAGTCGTCGCGCTGGGGCCGCCGTCGAAGCTGAGGGCCACACACTTCGCCCTGCGGCAGTCGACGTCTCCGGTCACCGATCCCGATGCCTTGTTCCGGGCGGTGCGTGGCGAGGTGTGCTCGTAGGTCGTCACCGTCAGGGCCAGAGTCACGGCGACGGCCACGGCGACGACGGCCGCCGTCGCGACGGCGATGAGTACACGGGACCGTCTGGTACGTGCGTTGAAGAGCATGGGAGCCCCTTCTTCGATGGAGTCGCGGGGTCAGCGCGTGCGGGTGAGGGCGGGCCGCGCGGAGAGGTCCCGCGGCCGCATGTCGAGGGTCAGGCGTTGCCTCAGCCGGCGTCCGAGCCGACGTTCCACCAGCCTGTGGACCAGCAGGGCGAGCCCCAGCATGCAGACGACGGACAGCGCCGTCGCGGGCAGCGGCCCCAGCCCCGGGAACGCCCGGACCAGGCCCTTGGCCAGGGGGACCCCGAGGCTCTGGTGGACGAGGTAGAAGGGGTAGGTGAGCGCCCCGGCGGTGACCGGCCAGCGCCAGCGCAGCCCGGTCAGCGGGCCGGTTCCGGCGAGGGCGAGCAGCCCGAGGCAGAGTGTGAGCACCACCGCGCAGACGGCCCAGGAGGGCCGCCCCTCGCCAGGGGGTACGGCGGCGTGGTCGGCCACCCGTAGGTCGAGCACGGTGAGCTGGTAGCACCAGGCGAAGCCGAGCAGCAGCCAGAGCAGCAGGCTCTGCCCGAACCTGTGCATGAGGTGGAGCACGATGCCGGCGACGAACAGCCCGGTGTACCGGGTCAGGACGAATTCGTCGAGCAGCGGCGAGTGGAGTTCACGGGCGATGACACCGGCCAGCAGCCAGGCTCCGCAGCAGGCCACCACCCGCCGGTAGGTCAGGCCGAGGACGAGGAGCGCGGCCATCAGCAGGTAGAAGCGTGCCTCCACCCAGAGGGTCCAGCTGACTCCGTCGACCGGATCGAGTCCCAGTGGTCCCGGGGCCATCGTCAGGTTCCCCAGCACCGTACGCGGGTCGACGTGGGTGGCGGCGGGCCACCGGACCAGCCGTGAGCCCAGGACGAGCAGGACGACCAGGAGCACCGCGCACCAGTAGGCCGGAAAGAGCCGTGCGAAGCGGGAGACGGTGAACTGCGCCGGGGTCCGCCCCCAGCAGCTCATGCAGATCACGAAGCCGCTGATGAGGAAGAAGAACTCGACGCCGAGCCAGCCGTAGCCGCTGATCTCGTGCAGGAGCGGGGCGGAGTCCCGGAGTTCGGTTCTGCCCCAGAAGTGCGGGGTGGGCGTGCCCAGGAAGTGGTATGCGGCGACCATCAGCGCGGCCACCAGGCGAAGTCCGTCGATCGCGACGAGGCGCGACGGCCCGCTGTGCGGTTCGGGGGACGGCATGTCGGAACCGGGACCGGGTCAGCAGACGGTGGCCGGCGGGCGGCTGACGCCTGTCCCGGGCCGGACGTGCGGGAGCGGTTTCTTCGGCGACTCGGCGTCGGCGGGCATGGCGAAGCGACCTCCGTGCAGGGGAAGTTGGGAACCCCGGTGAGGGGCGGACGGTGAGGGGGAGTGGTGCGGGTGCGGCGACTGCTCAGACGCGGCGGCGCAGGAGCAGCACGGTGACGACCGTGAGCAGGACGGCCAGGCCGCCGAGGACGGCGGTGTCGGTCCACTGGAAGGCCCAGTAGTCACCGGCGGGGTTGGCCTCGTAGAAACGGGCCACGTACCCATGTGCCGTCATGCACTCCTTCAGCCGGGCCCCTGACGGGAAAGCACAGTTGAACACGGAGTCGTGGCGTCCGGAGGCCGTGATCAGGCCGTAGTTCCCGGTCGACCACTTCTCGCCCATCGGCGCCTTGGGGGCGCTGCCGGCGCTGACATAGGTGTGCGGCGGCACCAGGAGCCGGGTCCAGTGCGTCCACTCCAGCAGGAGGATCGTCATCCCCGTCACCAGCAGGGTCAGGCCCATCGCCGCCAGGACCCGGCGGGCCAGCAGGCCCAGCAGGGTGCCGGCCGCCAGGCCGAACAGGGCGGCCGCGACGACGCGGGGGCCCGAGCCGCTCAGCGCGGTGGTGTCGTACCAGAACAGGCCGTAGCTGCGGTCGGCGGCCGGGCGCCACCACCAGGCGAACACTCCCGCGAGCAGGCCGGAGAGGGCGGTCGTGGTCACCGCGGCGAGGGCGAACCGGGAGGCGAACCACTGGCCGCGGCTCGGGCCCTGGGCGAGGACCATGCGGTGCGTGCCCAGTTCCCGGTCGCGGCCCAGCAACGGGGCGCCCCAGAAGACTCCGATGACGACGGGCAGCAGGATGTTCAGCGCCCCGAGGTACTTCAGCGGCTCGACGTCCAGCAGGAGTGGCAGGCCGGTGTCGGGCCGGGTGCAGTACAGCGGCCCGGTGGCGCAGTGGTCGAACAGCCCGCTGTGCAAGGCGTCCAGCATGCGCGAGCGGTAGTACGCGGCGATCGCCGCGGTGAGGATGAGGGCGGCCGCGCCGATGCCGGCCGGGACGCGCTGCTGGCGCCAGGCGAGCCAGAGGGAGCCTTTCACGCCGCCGCCTCCGTCCGCTCGCCCGCGGCGGTCCGCGCCGGCTCCTCCGGGGCCTGGAGGTAGCCGATCAGGATGTCCTCCAGCCGCGGCCGTGCCGTGTGCCAGTCGCCGCGCAGCGGTCCGCGCTGTCTCACCAGGGCGGTCAGTTGCCGGCCGGCGATGCGGCGCTGTACGACGGTGTGCTGTGCGGCAAGGGCGTCGGCCCGGTCGGCGGAGCAGGTCAGTACGGCGTGGCTCTCGCGCAGCGCCTCGGCGTCCTCGCTCAGCTCGGCCCGGCCCTCGCGCAGCACCAGCACCCAGTCGCAGGTCTCCTCCAGTTCGGGCAGGACGTGCGAGGAGAGCACGATGCTCGTGCCGCGCTCGGCGGCCTCGGACATCAGCGCCGCCATGATCTCGCCCCGGGCCACCGGGTCGAGGTCGGCCAACGGCTCGTCGAGCAGCAGGAGTTCGGGTCGCTTACCGAGGGCCAGGGCGAGCGCGACGCGGGTGCGCCGGCCGGGCGAGAGTTCGCCGACGCGGGCATGGGGCGGGATGCCGCCCTCCTGGACGATCCGCTCGGCGGCCGCCCGGTCCCACGAGGAGTTCAGCTTCTCGCCCATCAGCAGGGTGTCCGCCACGGTGAACCGGGGGTAGAGCGGCTTGTCCTGGGTGAGCAGGGCGACCCGGGTGCGGGCCTCGGGGGTGCCGGGCGCGGCGCCCAGTACCCGCAGGTCCCCGGTGCCGGCTCGCAGGAGGCCGCCGGCCAGGTGCAGCAGCGTGCTCTTGCCGGCGCCGTTGCGTCCGACGAGAGCGGCTATCCGGCCGCCGGGTATGGTGAACTCGCAGTCCCGCAGGGCCCAGTCGCCCCGCCTCCGGTACTGGAATCCGAGTCCCGTGGCGCGCACCGCGGCCGGCGCGTCTGGCCCGGTCATGCGTCCTCCTTCGTAGGTTCCCGGTCGCCCGGGGTGTGGGTGTCGTGTTCGTCGTGGGTGTCCAGGGCCGCTGTGACCATGGCGAGGACGTCGGCCCGCTCCAGGCCTTCGGCCCGGGCGCGGGCCACCCAGGCGGTGACCTCCCGGCGCAGCGGGGAGTCGTCCTCCGCGCCGGGGCGGGCGAGTGATCGCGTCACGAAGGTGCCGAGGCCGCGGCGGAGTTCGACCAGGCCGGCCTGCTCCAGGTCGCGGTAGGCCCGGAGCACGGTGTTGGGGTTGATGGCGGTCGCCGCCACCACCTCCTTGGCCGTGGGCAGCTTGTCCCCGACCTTCAGGAACCCCATCCGGAGCGCTCGTTCGGTCTGCTCGACGATCTGTACGTAGGCCGGTACGCCGCTGCCGCGGTCGATCCGGTAGTCGATCACGTCGCCTTCCTCGGTTCCACCATGCTTGTGCTAATGAATTAATGGAAGCATGGTGGATGTCCGCCCGCGCTGTCAAACTCCTTTGAGCGCGTGAGCGCGTGAGCGGGGGGAGGGGTGCCGCCGGTGGGCCGCGTCGCCGGGCGGCACCGGCGGGGAATCAGGCGGTGCCGGGTTCCTCGTAGGGGATGCGGTTCAGGTGCAGCACCTCACCGAGAGTGCCCCACTCGTCGCCGCCGAGCTTCGTCAGGGGGCGCAGCAGCTCGCTGCTGGGGCGGCCGTCCGCGAGGTACTTCTCGTCGACCGCGGCCTGCAGCACCCGCCCGAAGACCAGGGTGCAGTTGCCCATGCGCAGGGTGGTGTGGGAACGGCACTCCAGCGCCACATGGGCGGCCGCCACCCTGGGCGGGCGGACGCTTCGGCTGGCTTCCCGCTCGATGCCCGCGGTGTCGAACTCGCTCACCGAGCGCGGGAAGTCGGTGGCCGTGGCGTTGATCAGCCGCAGGAGCGGTTCGGACGAGAAGTTGACGACGAACTCCCCGGTCGCCTCGACGTTCCGCAGCGAGTCCTTCCGGCCGATCGAGGTGAACTGGACGATCGGGGGATCGGTGCTGGCGATGCTGAAGAAGGAGTGCGGCGCGAGGTTCTCGGTCCGTCCGTCGGGGGTGATCGTGGAGACCCATGCGATCGGCCGGGGAATGACCACCGACGTCAGAAACCTGTAGAAGTCCGTGCTGCTCATCGCCTCGGGGGCGTATTCCACACGCATGGACCGAGTATCGGACCGGCGCACCTGGGTCTTCCGCAGCCCGCCGGGTGTGTCGTGCCGGCTCACGCACCGTGCGTCTCGTCGGGGGGCCCGGCGGCTCCGAGGGCCCGTGGGCTGAGGGTGCCGGGCATGCGATGGAGGTGTTCGCGCCCTTGTTCCTGCTCCTCGGGCAGAAAGGCCCGGAGGGCTCCCCGCTCGCACGGTTCCAGTACGCCCCCGCCCTGCAGCGCCGGCTCCACCCCGGCGGCGGTGACGGACATCTCGAGGATCTTCCCGTGGGTGGGGTGGGCCCGCCGCCGGACCAGCCCACGCTCCACCACGTCGCGCAGCGCCGTGCCCAGCGACGGGGCGGCGACGCCGCAGCGGCGTCACCGCCCCGGTCCGCGGACCGACGCTCCCCCGAGCGTTCAGGGCTGACCGGCCGGCAGGCGGTGCTCAAGCCCGTCATCACCGTGCTCACCATCGGGCTGGTCATGAGACGGCCCTGTCACACCTTCTGGCCCTGTTTTGTCTAAGGGGTGTCGAACAACAAACAGAGGGTCTGATGCGCGAAATTGTGATCGTCGGTGGCGGCTATGCAGGCTTCTACGCCGCATGGGGCCTGGAGAAGAGGCTCAGTGCGGCAGAGGCACGGGTCACGGTTGTCGACCCCCGCCCGTACATGACGTACCAACCGTTTCTGCCGGAGGTGACGGCCGGATCGGTCGAGGCGCGGCACGCCGCCGTGTCGCTGCGGCGGCACCTGCGCCGCGCCCGGCTGATCGCGGGAACCGTGACCGCGATCCGCCACGCGGACCGGACGGTCACGGTACGACCCGCCGACGGAGCGGAGTACGAACTGCGTTACGACACCCTCGTCGTGACCGCCGGTGCCGTGACCCGCACCTTCCCCATCCCGGGGCTCGCCCAGCACGCGATCGGTCTGAAGCACGTCGAAGAGGCGGTGGCCATCCGCGACCGGCTGATGACTGCGTTCGACCAGGCGGCCTCCCTGCCTGCCGGCGCCGAGCGGCGACGGCTGCTGACCGTCACGTTCGTGGGCGGCGGGTTCTCCGGGGTCGAGGGCTTCGGGGAACTGCTGTCGCTCGCGATGGCGATGCTCAAGTCGTACCCGGAGCTGAGCGCTGACGAACTCTCCTTCCACCTGGTCGAGGCCCGGGGCCGCATCCTCCCCGAGGTGGCGGACAAGCCGGGCGCCTGGGTGGTGCGCTCCCTGGAGCGCCGTGGCGCGCACGTTCACCTCGACACACAGATCCGCTCCCTCGCCGGCGGCCGTGTAGTGCTCTCCGACGGGGAGGAGTTCGATTCCGCACTGGTCGTGTGGACCGCCGGCAACGCCTCCAATCCGGTCGTGCACAACCACTCGGATCTTCCGATCGACGAGCGGGGCCTGCTCGTGGTCCGCCCCGACCTGCGCGTGGGCACCGGCAGCGAACCAGTCCCGGACGCATGGGCGGCCGGGGACGACGCGGCCGTGCCCGACCTGGCCTCCAGGGTGCCGGGGGCTCACACGGTGCCGAACGCCCAGCACGCCGTACGGCAGGGCAGACGCCTAGCGAAGAACATCGTGGCCGATCTGCGCGGGAGGCGCATCAAGAACTACCGCCACAGCAGCCTGGGGGTGGTGGCCACGCTCGGGCTGGGCCGGGGCATCTTCCAGTACAAGAGAATCGTCATCAAGGGGCTTCCTGCCTGGCTGATGCACCGCGGTTACCACGTCCTGGCCGTGCCCTCATGGGAACGCAAGATCCGCGTCCTCACGGTCTGGCTCACGGCCGCGGTCTTCGGCCGGGATCTCGTCTCCCTCGCCTCCGTCCAGCATCCACGCGACGCGTTCGTCACGAGCGGTGATCCGCAGCGCGCCGGCGAGAGTCCGACGAGCGGTCGTACGGCCGCATGACCGTGGAGCACACCATGAACACGAGCAAGGAGGCCGCCCGCGGCCTGACCGACATCGAGACCTTCCTGTGCCGGCACGCCCATCTGGAAGCGGCACGGCAGCGCGTCACGGTCTTCACCACGCGGGTACCGGGGCTGACCCCGGAGCAGAAGGTGGACATCGAGACCTGGTATCTCAAGGAACAGACATACGTCGCGCGCATGGTGACGGAACACATCGCGGCACACGTCACCGAGGTTCAGCAGCGGCACCGGGTCCGCTTCACGCGCTGGCTGCGAGGAACGCTCACCGCGATGATCCTGATCAGCGTGGCCATGGCCCTGTGCTTCGCCGTGCTCCTGAAATCGTTGAGCTGAAACGCCGACTGCGCACCGCGTCGATGGTTCCGCTGCCGTCGGCCGGCCGGGTCGAATCACTAGATCGTGCGATGGGCCCCGGGAGTGCACCGAGCCGCTCCGGCCGTCCGGACCTGCCCTGACGAGGGGCCGCGTCCTGGTGTGACGGCCGCTCATGGTGTGTCGGGCACCGTGTCACATTTTCCGATCCCCGCCGGTCAATGGTGAGACACGCCAGGCGGAAGGAGTTACCCGCGGGCCGCGCGATCCACCGCCCGTCCCAGGGCCGGCCGAATCACTCGATCATGCGATGTGCCCGGCCATCGCTATGACCCAGTCTGGTGTGGTTGGCGAAGAATGCATGCGCTACCTGAAGAGAGTCCTGAGGTCAGCCGAGGGCTGGGCCGCGAGATCACGATGTCTCCACCTGACCGCCGTTGCTCCGCCAGAGGAGCGGGGCCGATCCGGATCTCTGGTCAGCTGCGATGGGACCAGTCGTGACTTTCAGTTGCCGCTTTTCCCCTGGACCGCTTGCCGAAGCCGTCCACCTGTCCGCGGTAGCGATGTGATCCCGCCACGCGACTGCCGTATCCGGAGGAACGAGGACCACAGGATCATGTATCTAGAGTCGTCCCCTGCGAGGAGTGACCTTGACGAGGCTGTCTCTGCCTTCGTGCAGTACCGGGCGCGCCTCTTCGGGATCGCCTACCGTGTGCTCGGCAGCGTGGCCGAGGCCGAGGACGTGGTCCAAGAGGTGTGGCTGCGCTGGCAGAAGACCGACCGCTCCGTGGTGTTGAGCCCCGTGGCCTTCCTGTCCAGCGCGACGACCCGCCTGGCCATCAACGTGGCGCAGTCGGCGCGGGTGCGCCGGGAGACCTACATCGGGCCGTGGTTGCCCGAGCCCGTCGACACCGGTTGTGATCCGGAGGTGGGCGCGCAGCGGGCGGAGGCTCTGGAGCTGGCCCTGTTGCTCGTGCTGGAGAAGCTGAGCCCCACCGAGCGGGCCGCGTACGTCCTGCGCGAGGCGTTCGACTACTCCTATCCGGAGATTGCCGAGATCCTGCAGCTCAGCGTCGTCAACGTCCGTCAGATCGTCAGCCGTTCGCGCAAGCGCCTTGCGGGCGAGCCGCGGTCGAGTGTGGACGCACAGGAGCATCGGCGCCTGCTGGACGCCTTCGTATCAGCGGCTAGTACCGGCGATGTGGCTTCGCTGGAAGCCGTCCTCGCCCCTGACGTCGTCAGCCTGTCCGACGGCAACGGTCTGCGGGGAGCCGCCCGGGTACCTGTGGTGGGGCCTGCGCGTGTGGCCAACCTGGCCACCGCGACCCGCCGCTTCTGGCAGGGCGCGGACCTGCGGCTGGTCGAGGCCAACGGCCGTACGGGCGTGATGATCTACCGCGACGGTTCCCCCACCACGATCCTGACGATCGCCGCTTCCCGGGAAGGCATCCGCAGGGTGATGTGGGTGTTCAACCCCGGCAAGATCGCCGCGTTTCTGGACTCCGGCACCCGAGGCGCAACCGCGCCCGGCCTTGGGGCGGTTGTCGGATGAGCCGCACTCCCGGCTTCCTCACCCGGGCTCGAACACCGCGGTACGGTACATCTCGGCTGCGGTGACGAGGCGGGCATGCCGAGTTCGGCCGCGACCGCCCCGATCGCGCTCTCGCCGGCCTCGAGATCGGCTCGGCCGTCGTCGGTGAAGTACGGCTCGATGTACGTCTCGTAGTGTGCTCGGACCTCTTTCGCGGTCTGTCCGTCCGGGAATGTCCGGATGTGCCGCAGCGTGGTCCCGGGGGCGTCGTGGATCACCTGCAGGGCACGGCGATGCGCACGTACGACGGCCTGGACCGCCGGGTCGTCGGGCGGGATGGGGGTGGCATCCACGGCCACGCCCACGGTGGGGATCTGGAAGCCAGTTCCTCGTGCAGGCCACGGCCGACGTGGGCGAGATCGATGGTGCGCACGATGACCTTCTCGGCCGTGTGGTCCGGGAGGCCGGCGCTCCGTGCGCGCCAGACGGCGAGTTCGTCGGTCCATGGCAGTTCCGCCGTTGACCGCGGCGGTGGTGCCGGTCATGAAGGAGTTGTCCTCACCGGTGTGGAAGGCGATCGCCTGGGCGACGTCGGCCGGACGCGCCAGGCGGCCCAGCGGGGTGGCGGCCACCTGCCGCTCCCTGACCGCGTCGCCGGTCACGCCGGCCATCCGGGTGTCCTCCACCGCACCGGGCGCGATCACGTTGACCGTGATTCCGTGCGGACCCAGTTCCTGGGTGAGATAGCGGGCCAGCCCTTCCAGCGCGGCCTTGGCCGCCCCGAGCGCGACCATGCCCGCCCGGGGATGGCGGCTGAGGCCGGTACCGAGACGATCGGTGCCGCGGCTGCCGCGCAGTGGTGGCGAAGTGCGGTCGCCGTACGCGGATAGCGCCGGGCGAACTCGTCGGGATCGCTGAGCCGGACCAGCCGCCGCAGGCGGAGCGCCTCCGCCACCGCGACAGGGCTTGACAGCGCCACCCGGGACCAGGGCGTCAGGTACTCCGTCGGCAGCCCCGTGGTCACCTCCAGCCGCAGCGTCTGCCCATCGGACGCCAGCAGGAAGACAGCACCCGCGAGCACCCCCGTGTCGCGCACGGCGAACTCCAGCAGCCGGTCCAGCTCCGCCCGGCGTGTCGGCTCGGAGGCGGCGGAGGACGGACGAGGTCCGTAGGGCGGTACCGCGCCGTTCTCCCACGTGGAGCACATACCAGCACGGTACGTCCGCACCGGCCGGCCCCACGCGGAGAGCCGCCAGGACCGCCGTCGCGGCGGTGGCCTCTGTCACAGATCAGAGCGCCGTCCGGTCAATGCCCTGAAAAGGGACAAGTGGGGGCGCAATCGCGCTCATGTCCGACAGCGGAATCGATCACGGTGACGAAGCACGGCGTGCCACAGGTGCCTGCCTCGCCGCCACCTATCCGAGGACGACGATTCGATGATCAGCACAGACACAGCGACACCCCGCAGGCAGCCGAACATCCGCGAGCCCTCGGAGTCGGCGATCGCGATGCTCGACGAGCAGGGGACGGTGGTCGGATGGACGCGGGCCGCCGAGCGCCTGGTCGGGTACTCCGCCGGCGACGTGGTGGGCCGGTCGGCCTCGGCCGTACTGCCGTACTCCGAAGAAGCGCCGACGACGACCGCGGAGTTCGTCGACCGGTGCCGGGCCCGGCGCGGTTGGTCGGGCACGACGACGGTACGGCACCGGGACGGGCACCGGCTCGACGTGAGCCTGCGGGTCTCGATGCTGTGGGGGCGCGGCGAAACGGTCAGGTGGCTCGTCTCCGTGACCGACATCGGCGAGGCCTCCGGGGAAGCGACGAACGAACTGGTGCGGGAATCGCTGCTCGCCCGCGTCCCCATGAGCGTCGTCGTGCGGGACCCGCAACTGCGGTGCACCTGGGTGAACGACACGATGGAGAGCCACGACGGCATCTCCCGCGACCGTCGGCTCGGGCGGCGGTTCAGCGATGTGCGGCCGGGTGCCGAGGCCGAAACACTCGAGGCGGCGATGCGAGAGGTGATGCGGGGCGGGCCCGTGAAGGTCCACGACCACCGGACGTGGCTGCCGTCGAGCCCGCACCGGGAGCACACGTACGCGGCTTCGGTCTTCTGCCTCCAGGACGCCGATGGTCAGGTGCTCGGGGTGTGCGTCATCAGCGTCGACCTCACCGAGAGCCGGCGGGCGCGCGATCGCCTGGCCATCCTCAGCGAGGGCAGTGCCCGCCTCGGCGGCAGCCTGGACGTGATGCGGACCAGCCAGGAACTGGCCGACCTGGCCGTGCCGCTGCTCGCCGACTACGTCGCCGTGGACCTCGAACAGTCGGTCCCGTTCGGCGAAGGGCCCCCGGTCCACGTCGGCGCCACGGGCCGGCGCTTCCCCGTTTTCCGGCGCGCCGGTCTGGCATCGATCCACGACGGGGTCCCGGAGTCCCCGTGGGCGCACGGCGAGGTGGTCCCCTGGCCGCCCGCCTCACCCTTCACCGACGTCCTGCGCACCGGGATGCCCCACCTGGAACCGGTCCTGGACACCGCTCCGGGCACCTGGCTCGACGAGGACCCGGAGCGGGCGCGGACGATTGACGAGAACGGCATCCACTCGCTGATGCTCATACCCATCCGTGCGCGGCGCGTCCTGCTGGGCATGGTGTTGTTCATCCGCACCTCGGACCCGGGGCCGTTCCAGGAGGTCGACGTGCTCCTCGCCGAGGAACTCGTGGGCCGCGCCGCGCTGGCGCTGGACAACGCGCGCCAGTACGTCCGCGAGCACACCGCCGCCCTCGCCCTCCAGCGGAACCTGCTCCCGCACCGTCTGAAGGGCGGCTCGGCGGTCGACACGGCTTCGCGTTACCTCCCCGCCGACATGGATCACGGCGTCGGGGGCGACTGGTTCGACGTGATCCCGCTGTCCGGCGCGCGGGTGGCTCTCGTCGTAGGCGACGTGGTCGGACACGGGATCGACGCCGCCGCGACCATGGGCCGCCTCCGCACCGCCGTACGCACCCTCGCCGACATGGAGCTGCCCCCCGACGAACTACTCACCCACCTCGACGACACGGTCCAGCGGCTGGCCGAGGACGATGCCGACGCTCCGGAGCAGTACTCCCCGGCTGTCGGCGCCACCTGTCTGTACGCGGTCTACGACCCGGTCACCCGCCGGTGTGCCATGGCACGGGCCGGGCACCCGCCGCCCGCGATCATCGACCCGCAGGGGCGGGTCGCCTTCCCCGACCTGCCCGCCGGAACTCCGCTGGGCCTGGGCCTGGGCGTCCCCTTCGAGGCCGCGGAGCTGGAACTGCCCGAGGGAAGTCTGCTGGGCCTGTACACCGACGGACTCGTCGAGACCCGCGACCACGACATCGACGTGGGAATGCACCGCCTCGGCAGCGCCCTGGCCCAACCGGGCCGCGCCCTCGAAGAACTCTGCAGCGGCGCGATGGATACCTTCCCGGGGCAGGCGCCCTCCGACGACGCCACGCTGCTCCTCGTCCGCACCCGTACGCTCAGCCCCACCCAGGTGGCCTCCTGGGCGCTGCCCAGCGACCAGACCGCGGCCCACAGCGCCCGGCACATGGCGGCCCGCCAGCTGACCGAATGGGGCCTGGACGGTCTTGCGGACGCCACGAAACTGATCGTCAGTGAACTGGTCACCAACGCCGTCCGGCACGGCAGCGGCCGGATCACCCTGCGCCTGATCCGGCACCAGGTCCTTACCTGCGAAGTGTTCGACTCGAGCGCCTGCGCCCCACGTCTGCGCAGCGCATGCACCCATGACGAGAACGGCCGCGGCCTCTTTCTGGTCGCCCAGTTGTCCCGCAGATGGGGCTCCCGCACCGTGCCGGGCGGCAAGGTGGTCTGGGCCGAAGAGGACCTGGCCCCCGCATCGGCAGACTCACCGGCCCCCGGGGTTCCTCCCGTGTCCGCGGAACGCCCCGTCCTCGTCTCCGCGACGGCCGCGGACTCCGGTGTCGTCGCGGTACGCGGGCCCTCGCCCTGGTAGGGGGTTCGCCAGGCCGCGCGCTCCTGGTTTGTGAGGGCCGCCGTCCGGATGCAGGGTGGTTCTTGGAGCAGCAGTGCCGGACCATCCGCTCCGGGCAGCCCTACGGAGGTGCACCAGTGTCGGCAGAGGACCCGGCGGCCGGGACCGCCGGACAGGACAACGGGTCGGCGTTCGGCCCCAGGATGCTGGCGGACGTCAAACCGCCCTTCGTTCCCGAGGGTGCCTCGGGCATGACCGTTCTCGTCGAGTGGCCGCCCGGCGACCCCGGGACTCCTCCGCACCGCCACTCGGGGCCGTGTTTCGGCTACGTCCTCGAAGGTGCGGTCAGGTGGGAGCTCGAGGGCGAGCCGGAACGTGTGATCAAGGCCGGTGAGACGTTCTGGGAGCCGGGCGGTGAGGTGATCCACTACCAGAACGGCAACGCCTCCTCGGAGGTGCCGGCCAAGTACATCGTGTTCATGATGTGTGCGCCGGGCCAGCCGATGCTCACCCTGGTCGACGACGAGGAACTGGAGAAACGGGCCCACTTGCGCGCCCCACGCACCGGCGAGTGATCCGCCGGCTCGCAAGGAGGGACCCGGCCGACATGGGCAGGGGGACCGGCGTTGAGGGCACATATGACCTGCGGCATGCTTGCCTCATGCACAGCACGGACGCCACGGGCCACCTGGATCCCGGGCGCGAAGGCAAGGCCGGGACCGGGCTGCGCCTGCGAGGACGGGACCGTGAGATCGCGGCCGTCCGCGAGGCTCTGGTGGCGGTGCGTGGCGGACGAGGCGCCTGCGTCGTCGTGGAAGGCGCGCCCGGCGTCGGCAAGAGCCGGCTCCTCGCGGAGCTGGACGGCCGCGCGCGGCGGTGCGGGTTCGACGTGGTCTCCGTACGGGCCGACGAGTTCGATCAATATGCGGCAGGAGCCGCCCTGCAGTCCGTCCTGCAGGCCCACGACGGTTCCGCCCGAGCCGCCGCGGGCCTGGACGACCAGCGGCTCCGGTTGCTGGACAGCATCGCGGACGCGCTGGAGGAGCGGGCTCAGCGCGCGCCGGTAGTCGTGCTCGTGGACGACGCACAATGGTCGGATCCGGCCACGCTCTTCGCGCTGCGCACGCTGCCCGGACGCCTGGCCACCTCGCGGATCCTGTGGGTGCTGGCGGTACGGTCGGAGACCGAGCGCCCGACCGTGGCCAGGGTGCGGGAGGACCTCGAACGCCTCGGCGCCCGATGGCTGACCCTCGGCCCGCTGCCCCAGCGGGAACTGGAGCACATCGCGGCCGACGTGCTCGGGGCGGAACCCTCACCCGGTCTGGCCAGGATGCTGCGAGGCGTCGCGGGCAACCCGTTCCTCGCGATCGAACTGGTGCGCTCTTTCCCTGACACGGGGGCCGCCGCAGCAGGGACGGGTGCGGCTGGCCGCTTGTACCGGGACATACCCGTCGGCTTCCGGCAGGGTGTCGCCGCGCGTCTGCACCGGCTCCCGGAGGACGCCGCGCGTCTCCTTCAGATCGGCTCCGTCCTCGGCCGCGAGTTCGACCTCGGCACGGCGGCCCGCATGCTCGGGAGGCGGGTCGGCAGTCTGCTGTCCGGCGTGGGAGCCGCCCTGAACAGCGATCTGCTCTCGGCGGACGGCCCGCGGCTCGCCTTCCGCCACGACCTCCTGCGCCAGGCTGTCCACGAGAACCTGCCGCCGGCCGTACGGACCGCGCTGCACCGGGAGGCCGCCGAGAGCCTGCGCGCCGACGGGGCACGGTCGGCGGAGGTGGCCTGGCATGTCGTCATGGCGGGCGGCCCGCTCGACGACGACGCCGTGACCATGCTGCACACCGCCGTACGGGAACTGTCGTCGACGGCCCCCGACGCGGCCGCGGACCTGGCCCAGCGGATCGCCGGCCTGCTGCCCCCGCGCGACCGGCGCCGCGTGGGACTGCTGACCGACGCCGCCGAGTACCTCGGCCGGACCCGCCGGGTTCACGAGGCGCTCGACCTGGTCGACGCGACCCTGTCGGACGGTCTGGAGCCGACGCAGGAGGCGAACCTGCGCCTGGTGGCCGCCGAGATTCACCAGGCCGCGGGCGACGACGACGCGGCCATGACCCATCTGCAGCAGGCCCTGGCCCTCCCCGCGCTGCCGAACGACCTGCGGGTCCTGCTGCTGAAGACCCAGGGGACGGGCCACGTGTACCTCGGGAACATCACCGCCGCCGAGCAGACGGACACAGGCCTGGTCGCGGATGCCTACCAGAGCCACGATCCAGCCGTCGTCGTCAGTGTCATGGTGTTCCAGTCGCAGACGTCCTTCTACCGTGGCCGCCTCGGCCGAGCGCTGGAGCTCGCCGAGGCCGCCACCGCCCGCGCCTACGCCGAGCCGATCGTGGCCTACCTGCGGCCTCCTAGAATTCCGGCGCTGTGGCTGGCCACGGTACTGACCAGCACCGACCGGCTCGGGGACACCGAGCGGGTGCTGCGTGAGGGCCGACGCGAAGCGGAGGCGCTGGGCCTCGGCTGGTCACTGCCGCACTGGCATGCCAGGCGTGCCTGCGCCCTGCTCGAACAGGGCGCGCTGGACGACGCGGCCGTGGAGGCCGAGGCCGGCCTGGCCGTGGCGGACGAACTCGAGATCACCCAGCCGAATCCGCAGGCCCGCGCCGTGCTGGCACTCGTGGAGACCAGGCGCGGTGACCTCGCCGGGGCGAGGGACCATCTCCGCGCGGCCGAAGCCGGTTCCGGCACGAACGCGCGGCGGTACGCCCTGTGGGTGTCGCTCGCGCGCGCCTGCCTGGCGGACGCGGAGGGCAGGCACGAGGCAGCGGCGGCGGCACTCACGGGCAGCTTCGCGGACAGCGAGCCGACGCGGCTGCTCACCCTTCCGCCGTCCCACTGGCCCTCGATCGTGCGTATCGCGCTGCGCGGCGCCGACCCGTCGGTCGCGCAGGCCGTGGCCGGCGCACTGGGCACCCTGACCGCGCGGGACGACAGTCAGCGGATCGGCGCGGCCGTCCGTGCCCATGTGGACGGCCTGCTCAACAGCGACCCGCGTGCCCTCGTGTCCGCCGTCGCCGGCTACCGCAGTACCGGCAGGCGACTGGCTCTGGCCGCGGCGTGTGAGGACCTCGGCGAGCTCCTGGCCGCCTCGGCCGAGACGGCGCAGGCGATCGCGTACTTCGAAGAAGCGGGTGAGCTGGTGTCGGCCTCGGGTGCCCGGGGCGACGGCGAACGGCTGAGGCGGCGGCTACGGCAGCTGGGCGTGCGCGCGGGCACCCCCCGGCTGGACACGGTCGGCTCCCCGGGGTGGGGGAGTCTGACCGAATCCGAGCGGAAACTGATCCCGCTCGTCGTGGCCGGGCTCACCAACCGGGCGATCGCCGACCGGCTCCACGTGTCCGTGCACACCGTCAACACCCACATGAGACACATCTTCACCAAGCTCGACATCAACACCCGTGTCGAACTGACCCGGCTGGCCGTCGAACGGGGCGATGTCGCCGACGGGACCGGGTGAGCGGTGCCCCGGCTCCGGAGGCACGGGCTGCGGCGCCGAAGCCGCACCTCAGACGAAAGCGCTCTGCCCGGTTATGGACTTGCCGACGATGAGGGTCTGCATCTGGCGGGTGCCCTCGTAGGAGTAGAGGGCCTCGGCGTCGGCGAAGAACCGTGCGACGTCGTAGTCGAGGACGATGCCGTTGCCGCCGAAGATCTCGCGGCCGGCCGCGACGACCTCGCGCATCCGGGACGTGGTGAACCCCTTGGCCAGCGCCGAGTGGTCGTCGCGGAAGATGCCCTGGTCCTGCAGCCGGGCGAGCTGCACCAGCATGCCCCAGGACGCGGTGATGTCGCCCAGGCTCTTCACCAGCAGGTCCTGCACCATCTGGAATCCGGCGATCGGGCGCCCGAACTGCCGCCGCTCCTTGGCGTAGCCGAGTGCGAGCTCGTAGGCGCCGATCATGACGCCCAGAGCCTGCCAGGCGACACCGCTGCGGGTGAAGCGCAGGATCTCCGCGACGTCCCTGAAGGAGTTGATGTTCTGGAGGCGGTCGGCCTCCGGGACCCGTACGTCGGTCAGGGTGATCTCGGCGTTCTCTACGATCCGGAGCGCGATCTTGCCCTCGATCTTCACCGGCACGAACCCGGGGGTGCCCTTCTCGACGACGAAGCCCTTGACCTGGTTGTCGTCCACGTCACGCGCCCACACCACGACGTGGTCGGCGAAGGTGGCGTTGCCGATCCACCTCTTCGCGCCGTTGAGCACCCAAGTGCCGCCCCGGCGCTCGGCAGTGGTGCGCATGCCGCCGGAGACGTCGGAGCCACCCAGCGGTTCGGTCATGGCGAAGGCGCCGATCTTCTCCATCGAGGCCATGGCGGGCAGCCACCTCTCCCGCTGCTCCTGGTCGCCACCGGTGAGGATGGAGTAGAAGCTGAGGCCGTTGTGGACACCGAAGAATGTGGCGACCGAGGCGTCGACGCGACTCATCTCCATCGCGAGCATGCCGCCGAGCAGATGGCTGGTGGCGGGCAGGTGGTCACCGTAACCCTCGTACGACAGGGCGGTCAGGCCGCTCCCGCGGAACCTCTCGATCAGTTCCACGGGGAACTCGCCCTTGTCCCAGTACCCGTTGACCAACGGCTTCACCTCGTCACGCAGGAAGGCGCGGGCCTTGCCCAGTATTGTGCGTTCCTCGTCCGGGAGAAGCGCCTCGTAGAGGTAGAAGTCGGCGGCGAGCAGGTCGTCCGACAGCGCAGGGGGAGTGGTGGTCACGGTGTTCTCCTGGAAGGTCTTCGTTTCGGTCAATGGGGCATCAGAAGCATGACCAGCGTTCCCATGGCTGTCGCTCCGTCCCAGAAGCGGTCGCACACATCGCTCAGGCTGGTCGAGTCGGCCACCGTGCCGGTGGTCGCGCGCAGCGCGGGCATGTCGCGGGTCAGCGCCCGCAGAGCACAGGTGAGCAGGTACAGCGCCAACACCACGGTGACGACGCTGCCGGCCTTCGACTCGCCCATGGAGTGGCTGACCTGCATGGCCTGATGTGCCGTCGGAACGCCGTCGGCCATGGTCCGGTGCCCATGCCCCGCCGCGCGGTACGACATCCAGGTCATCGCCGCCATGCCCACCGCGTAGGGCAGTCTCCGCACCGTTGCCGACAGTTGTCCCTCCTGGCCGCTCCTGACGGCGGTCAGCGGGAACCACAGTGCGGCGGCGGCGAAGAAGACCGACTGCGGCAGCGCGGGCAGGGCGCCGCCCCGGCTCCACGGCATCACCGCCATGGTCAGTGCCATGGCGGCGTGCAGCAGATGGTCGACGCGGCGGCGGCAGCCACCGGCCCGGGCCACGACACTCTGCCGGAGCGCTCGGACGGCGGCCGCCGCGAACAAGGCGGTCAGCATGTAATGGACAACGTCGGTGGCACTCATGCCGAGTCGCACCCTCCCACGGAGCGGTCGGGATCCGTGTCGGAACTGGCTTGTGTGAGCGGTTGGGTGGTCAGCCGGTGGGGCACGGGGCGCGCAGATGGGTCCGTTCGGCCGGTTCCTTCTCACCGACGAGTTGGAGCATCGGCCTGCCCGGCGCGCACATCATGGTCGCGACGAACCGGGTCCGCGCATGCGTCAGTGCGTTGCCGTCCTGGTCATGGATCACATCACCACCCGGCCGGGCTTCTCCGGCATCGTGTTCCACCTCCGTGGATCCGCTGCATCCTGGTCCCACGCGCCTCCCGCAGTGATGACCGGACGCACGGTGAATCCGTGACACAGCAGGCTGCGCCGCGATGTCACAACACCGGCGCGAACGCCGGACGGGGCTCCGGCGTGAGGGCGACGCCCAGCAGTTCCCCGAGCCGCGCCGTGGAGAGCTCTGCGCTGCGATGCAGAACAGTGGCCATTCCCAGGGCCTCGGCGGGCGGCAGGTTCTCGGCGTTGTCGTCGACGAAGACGCAGTCCCCGCCGGGCACTTCGAGCATCGTGAGGAGCAGCCGATACGCAGCCGGGTCCGGTTTGCGCAGTCCGTGCTGCCCGGAGACGAACGCCGCGTCGAAGGCCGTGTCGATGTCGAAGCCCCGGTACATGTTCCATGGCGCCAAGCCCATGCTGTTGGACAGCAGACCCGTCTTCAGGCCGCAGGCGCGGGCCCGGGCCAGCACCGCCACCATGGAATCGTCGAGACGGGAGTCCGCGAAGATCCGGCCCAGCAGGTCGGTGCTGTCGATGCCCAGCGCCCGGCCCATGCGCCGGTTCCAGCCGGACTGACTGGCCCTGCCGCATTCGAGGTCGTGAGTGAGCGCGACCATCGCCGGGTTCCGGTACCAGCCGTGCTCCACCGCCCCCTCGGGCAGGCCTTCGCGGGCTTCGAAGCCGCGCACCGCATCGTCGAGCGATGTTGTGAGAACACCGCCGAAGTCCACTATGAGACATGTTCTCGGCACAGTTTTCCGAACCTCTCTCCCACACCGTCTGTCGGCATCCGGGCCGCACTGTCACGCACGGTGCTTGTCAGTGATCTCCTGGTACTCCGGCAAGGTCGGCTTGGGGATCTGCGAGCCTTCGCCGTAGAGGGCACGGCTGGCCCCGACCCGCAGGCGCCGGGCGAGGCGGGCGCCTGCACCCCGGTCGCCCGTGTCGCCGTTCGCGCCGGGTGCGATCGGTGTGTACTGCTCATGCTGTGTCAGGAGGTGGAGCTCCGCCCGGCCGAGAGGCTCGTGCACCTCGACGAACTCGCCGTGCGGCAGGCGCTTGACGACGCCCGTCTCGCGACCGTGCAGCACCTTGTCGCGATCCCTGCGTTGCAGACCGAGGGACCACCGCTTCGCCACGGCGTAGGCCGCGACAGGCACGACGAAGAGGCCGACGCGGACCGCCCACGTGACTGATTCGACCGAGAGATGGAACCGGGTGGCGATGATGTCGTTCGCGGCGCCGATGAGCGACACCAGATAGAAGCCGATCCAGGCCACACCGAGTGCCGTGCGCACGGGGCGGTTGCGCGGTCTGTCGAGAAGGTGCTGCTCACGATCGTCCCCGGTCACCCAGGACTCGATGAACGGGTATGCGCCCATGGCCAGGAAGAAGCCGACGCCCGCCACCAGCGGAATCAGGTTGTCCAGGGCCAGGGTGTGGCCCCACAGGGCGATCTCCCAGCCCGGCATGACGCGCAGCAGTCCGTCCGCCACGCCCATGTACCAGTCGGGCTGTGAGCCGGCCGAGACCTGGTCGACGCGGTAGGGGCCGTACAGCCAGATGGGATTGATCTGCGCGAGGGCCGCGATCGCGAAGATGACACCGCCGACCAGGAAGAGGACACCCGCGGACTTCACCGCCCGCACCCTGAGCGGCAGGCCCACCAGGTTCCTGTTGCTCCGGCCCGGGCCCGGATACTGCGTGTGCCTGTGGTGGAGCAGCAGGATCAGATGGGCCACGAGCAGTCCCACCATGATGGCCGGGATGACCAGGACATGGATCGCGTTGAAGCGCGCCACCAGTTCACCGCCCGGGAACCCGCCTCCGAAGAGAAACATCGACAGGTAGGTTCCGGCGACGGGTATGGAAAGTATTGTCCCGTTCACGACGGCGAGCCCGGTGCCGGAAAGAAGGTCGTCCGGCAGGTCGTATCCGGTCAGTCCTCCGAACATTCCGAGGACCAGCAGCAGGAAGCCGAACAGCCACTGGAACTCACGGGGTTTGCGGAAGGCCCCGGTGAAGAACACACGCAGCATGTGGACGAGCGCGGCCCCGATGAACACCAGGGCCGCCCAGTGATGCGCCTGCCGGATCAACAGGCCGCCCCGGACGTCGAAGGAGACGTGCATCGTGGAGTTGTACGCCTCCGACACCGTCTGCCCCCGCAACGGCAGATAACTGCCGTTGTACTGCACCTCTTTCATCGACGGATGGAAATACAGGCTCAGATAAACCCCGGTCACGACAATGACGAGGAAACTGTAGAGACAGATCTCCCCCAACAAGAAGGACCAGTGGTCGGGGAACGTCTTTCGTGATGTGGCCCGCAGCAGGCTGTTCGGGCCCAGGCGTCCGTCCGCCCAGCGGGCGATGCGCTCCCCATCGCCTCCTTCGGCCACTTCTTCCTTCTGGCTCGGATCATCCATGTCCGGCAACCATTCCTCACCCGGCCCGAAAAGGGACGCTCGCGATGCATGAGCCCGTCTTGCTGCCGGACAGGGAACGGATACGGCAGGTCAGTCGCTTGTCGTGGGCGGAACCGAGTCGGCGGGCCGCCTGGTCCGCACTCCCTGGGCGAGCAGGCTCATGACTGCTTCCACCCATACGACCGAGCAGGACGCGTGGATGTGACACGTCTTGCCCCGAGGTGTTCGTCAGTGTCGTCGCGTCGCCTCATCAGGCGGCGCTCGCCTTCCGTCGTCCCGCCCCAGATGCCTTCCACCTGCTCGACCTGCATGACCCAGCCGAGACACTGCTCCATGACCGGACATCGACGGCAGACGGCCTTGGCCTCGGTGATCTGAACCTGCGTCAGGCCGCCGTCGCCGATGGGGAAGAACAGATCGGGGTCGACGCGCGGGCAGGCTCCCCGTTCACGCCAGTGCGTCGTGTGGTCGCGTTGTGCTGTAGCCATGACAGAGGAGACCTCCGGGGGGTTGTCATCTGAGACGGGGCACCTGGCCGGTGTGTGACAAGGTGGCGCGCACCCGCTCAGACCACGATCTTGCGCGGGTTGAAGTTGCCCCCCGGGTCGGCGGCGCCGAAGAGGCCCGACATGATCGCGACACCCTGGGGGGAGATGTCCTCCGCCAGCCAGGGCGCGTGCTCCAGGCCCACCCCGTGGTGGTGCGAGATCGTGCCGCCGGCGTCGACGAACGCCTGCTGGATCGCGCGCTTGACGGTGTCGTACTCGCCGAGCGGGTCGTCGCCGAAGACGAAGGCGAACGTGAAGTAGAGGCAGGCTCCGGAGTGATAGGAGTGCGACATGTGCGACATGGTCCAGCCGGTGCGGCCGATCCTCTCGTAGGCGAGGTCGGCCGCCTCGTAGACCGCCGCGTGGATGCCGCGGAGCTTCGACCACGGGCCGGCCGTCTCGCTCACGTCGCCGGCGGCCCCGCGGTCGAGCAGGAAGTCGCGGATGTAGGGCGTGTCGAACTTCTTCTGGTCGTAGAGCGCACCCGGTCCCCTGCCGACGCCGATGCCGTGATGCCTGCGCACGATCCGGTCGACGATCGACTTCTGCCGTTTCACGTGTGCCTTGTCGCCCTCGAAGCCGATGAAGGAGAGGCACATCTCGTCCAGGTTCCAGCCACGCCGCCTGAGGTACGCCATGAGGCCGGCCTGTCCCGTCTTCCGAACGCCCCTCGACTCCTTGCTCGTCGCCAGGGAGAAGCCAGTCTCGTGCGCGTCCGAGACACGGGTGACCGAGGGCGACACATCGCTTTCCGCGATCTCCTGCATCGCCGCGAGGCCGTGGTCGAGATTCCTGAAGAAGTAGGCGTGGATCACCCGCTTCGCGGGGAGCCGGTGCACCTGCACCGTGACCTCGGTGATGACGCCGAGCCGCCCCTCTGAGCCCACCACCATCTCCCGGACGCTCGGCCCGGTCGACGCGCTCGGCACGGCACGGATCACGAGGACCCCGCCGGCCCGCACGACGCGCAGCCCCTTGACGATGTCCGCTATGTCGCCGTACTTGTCCGACTGCATGCCGGACGAGCGCGTGGCGACCCACCCGCCCAGCGTCGAGTGGGTGAACGAGTCGGGGAAGTGCCCCGTCGTCCAGCCCTCCTGGTTGAGTCGGGCCTCGAGGCCGGGCCCCTGCGCCCCGGCCTGGACCCGCGCCAGGCCGGAGTCGGGGTCGATCTCCAGCACCCGGTCGAGGCGGCCGAGGTCGAGCGAGACGACCACCCGGTCCTCGTCCACGTGCGGCTCCAGGCTGCCCGCGATATTGCTGCCGCCCCCGAAGGGAATGATCACGGCGTCCGCTTCGACAGCCGCGTCGACGACCCTCCGCACCTCCGCCTCGTCAGCCGGGTAGACGACCACATCGGGACTGCGCCCCATCTCGCCGGCCCGGATGCGGACCAGGTCTCGCAGGCTCTTGCCGTAGGTGTGGACGACGCGGGACAGGTCGTCCACGACCGCGTTGCCGGCTCCGACGATGTCCGTCAGCAGCGTGACGAATCCCTCGGGCGCTTCCGAGGGCGGCACCTTCAACTGCGCGAAGTCGGGCCCCGCGGTGGTGTGTTCGGCCGCCCGGAGATCGAGGCCGATGGCCCGCTGTACGAACGGCGCGAAACCAGGCTTGTCCTCGTGTCGGAAGCCGACACCTTCCACGCCCCAGCCCCACCACTTCATGTGTTTCACATCAGCGGTGCGCGTCGCGTCGGTGCGGCCGGCAGGTTCGGTCACGAGTGGTCTCCTTCGGGAATACGACGTGAGGTTGTACTCACGCCGAGGATGCGTTCGGAGTTCTCCTCGGTGAGGGTGAGGATCGCCGAGCGGATACGTTCGGTGAACTCGCTCCTCGACTCCCCGGGAAAAGCAGTGAGCGGTTCGCCGAAGACGACCCCGACCGGCAGCCGGCCCGGCCTCGGCCAGTTCGATCCGCGAGGATGCGCCGCATGCGCGCCGATGACCGCGACGGGAAGCACCGGCACCTCGGCCGACGAGGCGAGTGCCGCCGCCCCCGGCTTGAACGTTCCGAGCGAACCGTCGCGCGATCGGGTCCCCTCCGGAAAGATCAGGAGTGGCACTCCCCGGTTCAGCAGAGCCTTGGCGGTCACGGCGCGGGTGCTCACTCCGCGCGCGTACGCTCCGGTGCGGTCGACCGGGAAGGCGTTGAAGAAGAGGGCCGTCAGGCCGCGTCGCCGCCACACGTCGAAGAAGTAGTCGGCAGCGGCTCCCACCGCGAGGTAGCGCGCCAGCCGGCGCGGCAGCGCGCCCATGATGAGTGGCGTGTCCAGATGCGAGGTGTGATTGGCGACGACGACATACGAGTCCTCGACGTTCGTCAACCGCTCGCGCCCGAGCACCGTGACGCTGGTCACGCTCCAGACGAGAGGCTTCAGCAGCCCCCGCTGTGCGATGAAACGCGCCGCGGCGTGTGAGCGTGAGGTGAAACGGTCGCGTACCGTCGCAGGCATCCGCTTCCTTCCCGTGCGGGTTCGCCCGCACTGATTCCTTCAGTCAGTGAGAATGTCCGTGCGGCTGGACGAGATCCGTCGCGAGATCCACCGCAGCGTGTGGCGTGGCAGATGACGTGCGCACCAGATGAGCAACCGGTACCGGAAGCTCGGCACGGAGATCACCCGTCCGCGGCGGACGTCGCGCAGAGTCGTCTCGACGACTCGCCGGGCGTCGAGCCAGAGGAAGTCCGGAATGCTCGACGAGCGGATTCCGGCCCGCGTGTGGAATTCGGTGCGGACCCAGCCCGGGCAGAGTGCCGTCACGGTGACGCCCGTTCCGTGGAGCTCGTTCGCCAGTCCCTCCGAGAGGGAGGTCACGAAGGCCTTGACCGCCGAATAACTTCCCATCGTGACGAACCCGGCCGTGCTCGACACATTGACGACCGCGCCGTGCCCGCGTTCGTGCATGGCCCGTCCGGCGGCGCCGGCGAGCACCAGCACCGCACGCCCCATGACCTCGATCGCCCGGTCGTGCGGAGCGGTGTCGGCCGAGGTCATCGGTGCGTGCACGCCGAAACCGGCGTTGTTCACGAGCATGTCCACCGGACGGGCGGGGTCCGCCAGCCGGGCGGCGACACGTGCGACGTCGGCACGCTCGGCCAGGTCGGCGGGCAGCACCTCGACGGCACGGCCCCGGGATTCGAGCTCGGCGGCCACCCGGCCGAGCCGCTCCCTGTCGCGCGCCACCAGGACCAGGTCCCATCCGCGGTCTGCCAGGGCGCGCGCGAACGCCGCCCCGATCCCGGAGGTGGCACCGGTGACAAGGGCGACCCGGGTACGGCTCAGCACGGTCTCACCCGTCCTCTACTCGACATCCGAGATCCCCGCTCGGCCGACGACCGGCTCCGACGAGCCGCACCGGGTGACCTGCCTCGTACAACGGCAGATGGCTGAGTCCACGCGCCTGACACACCTTTCGTTTCCGGGGTCATCGCGTTAGACCGGGCACGCCTCCGCCTTGTGACACGAGCTTCCGCACATGACCGAGGCGAGTGATGTCACACATGTGTCGGGCGCGCGGTCTCACGTGAGGGTCCCGGTGGCTTCTCGCAGGCTTCGGGACCGCCGCAGAGTTTCCCCCGCTCCCGCCTAGAAAGCCCGTGCATGAACGCGAACAACGAGACGACCCTGCCGCCCGAGACAGCGGGCTTCGACGTGCGTGAGTTCGCCCGCACGGCACACGGCAGCCACCGCGGGACGCTCGACCTCGGGCCGCTCGCCGAAGAGCCGCTCGACGCCGACTCCGTCCGACTCGTGCGCGCGCTGCGCGACATGGAACGTACGACGCTGCACCGCGTACGCGACCTCCTCGTGACGGCGACACACAAGGACGCCCGGGTCACCGCGTTCCTCACCACGTGGATGTTCGAGAGGTTCTGGACTGCCGACACTCTCGACGCCGTCCTCGATGCCTCTCCCGCCGCCCGCGACCTGCCTTCGAGCGCCGGTCCGGCACGGCGGGTACCTGCGGAGCGCCGCGCACGCCGTGGCCCGATCCGTCGCTCTCTCGTCGCCGGCATCACCGGTACGCAGATCGTCGCCGAACATGTGACGACGGGCCTCGTGGACGAATGGATCACGCAGGCTGCCTACCGGCGCCTGGCCGGCGTGTCCTCCGCCACGGCGTCGATCATCGATCCCCTGGTGGAGATCAAGAACCGTCACATCCGCTTCCTCGCCGAGGAGGCCGAGCGCCGGCTACGCGACTCCGCTCGTGCCCAGCGCATCACCTGCCGTGCTCTCCGGCACGCCGCCTGGCCGCTCGGCTCGGTCGACCGCTCAGGGCACGAGCGCACCTTCTTCGAACGCCATGTCTTCGGCGACCAGCGCGGACGGGCCGAGGCGCGCCGTATCCGCGGGATGGTCGCCGCGCTCCCCGGCATCCGTCCCGGTGTCGCATCTACCGTGGAATCGAGGCTCCTTCCGTGACACCGCACCACGCGAACACCGAACTCGGCGACGCGCACGTCCTGCTGACCGGCGCCACCGGCTTCGTCGGGCAGGCCGTGCTGGAGCGGCTGCTCCGCGACCACCCCGCCACCCGTATCTCACTCCTCGTGCGCCGCAAGGGCAGTCAGACCGGGCAGGACCGGCTCCGACAGCTGCTGCGCAAACCCGTCTTCCGGCGCTGGCGGGACACCGTGGGCGCCGAAGAGGCCGACCGCATCGTCCGGGCACGGATCACCGTGCTCGAGGGCAGCGTGACCCGCGTCCCCGAGCTGCCCGCCGACCTCGACGTCGTCATCCACTCGGCGTCGACCGTCTCGTTCGACCCGCCCATCCACGAGGCGTTCGACACGAACGTCAACGGCGCCGTGGGCCTCTACAAGGCCCTGCTCGCCTCCGGATCCGACCCGCACGTCGTCCACGTGTCGACCTGTTACGTCGGAGGGCTCCGCCGTGGTGTGGTGCCCGAGGCCAGGCTCGAACACGATGTCCTCTGGCACACCGAGTGGACCCTGGCGACCCGGATCCACGAGCAGGCCGAACTCACCTCACGGGAACCGGCGATGCTCGAGCGGTTCATGTCCCGCGCCCGCGGCGACCACGGCAAGGAGGGCCCGATCGCTGCGGCCCGCGCGAGCGAGAACGCGCGGCGCGAGTGGGTGCGTTCCCGGCTCGTCGCCGCCGGCCGGCGGCGCGCCCAGAGCCTGGGGTGGACCGACGTCTACACGCTGACGAAGGCACTCGCCGAACGGGCCGCGGAAGACCTCTGGGGGGAGGCCGGACACCGGCTTTCGGTGGTCCGGCCCGCGATCATCGAGAGCGCGCTGCGGCACCCGTTCCCCGGCTGGATCGACGGCTTCAAGGTCGCCGATCCGCTGATCTTCGCCTACGGCCGCGGTCAGTTGCCCGACTTCCCCGGGCTGCCCGACTCGATCCTCGATGTCATCCCCGTCGACCTGGTCGTCAACGCCATCCTGGCCGTGGCGGCCAACCCGGCCCCCGTCGACGAGCCGCGGTACTTCCACATCGCCTCGGGCGCGTCGAATCCGCTGCCCTTCCACCGCATGTACGAGAACGTACGCGATTACTACACGCAGCACCCGCTTCCGAAGGACGGCGGATTCGTCGAAGTGCCGGACTGGAAGTTCTCGGGCGAGCGCAGGTTCAACCGCGTCCTCCGGCTGGCGAGGACGAAGGCCGACCTGTGGGACGCCGCCTTGCGGCTGATGCCGAACAACGAGCGCAAGCGCGCTCTCGCGACCGGGAACGCCAAGTTGCGCGCCGGTATCGCCACACTCGGCAACTTCGTCGACCTCTACCGCGCCTATGCGCAGACCGAGATCGTCTTCGACGACCGCAACGCCCGCGCGCTGAACAACGCCCTTCCGGCCGGAGTGCGTGAGGACCGTGGCTTCGGTGTGGAGCGGATCGACTGGGAGGGGTACCTGCAGAAGGTGCACCTCCCCGCCATCACCGAGCTGACGGCCGCCCACCGTCGTCGGAGAGCCGCGACCGTCCGGCCGCCGGGCGCCCGTCCGCGACGCGAACTGCCGCGGCGTACCGACGTACTCGCCGTCTTCGACCTCGAACGGACCGTCGTCGACTCCAACATCGTCGAGCAGTACCTCTGGGTGCGCACCGCGGGCTTCCGCAAGGCGGCCTGGCCGAAGGAGGTGGCGGACCTGCTCGTCTCCCTGCCCGGCTACCTCCGCGCCGAGCGACGTGACCGCGGCGAGTTCATCCGCGCCTTCCTGCGCCGCTACCGCGGCATGCCCGTCGCCCGCCTGGAAGAGGTGGTGCGGAGCGGCTACGCCGACACGATGCTGCGGCACACGAGCGCGGACGCCCTGGCGCGTATCCGCGAGCACCGCGCGGCAGGTCACCGCACCGTCCTGGTCACCGGCTCGGCCGGCCTTCTCGCCGCTCCGCTCGCCGACCTGTTCGACGAGGTCGTCGGGAGCTCCATGCACGTGAGGGACGGGGTGCTCACCGGCTATCTGGCGAAGCCGCCGCTGGTGGACGAGGCGCGGGCCGCGTGGCTCCTGCGGTACGCCGAGGAGGGCGGCTACGACCTCGCCGCCTCCTACGGCTACGGCGACAGCCACTCCGACCTGCCGTGGCTGTCACTGCTGGGCAAGCCCTCGGCGATCAACCCCGACGCGGAACTGGCACGCGCGTCGCACCGGAGGAACTGGGACATCCACCGCTGGAAGAGCGGCGGTGCGGGTGTGCGCCGCGAGGTCATCGCGGCCCGGGCGACGAATCCGACGCGCACCGACGGGAAGAGTGACTGATGGCCTTCGACATGGACAAGTACACGAAGAACTCCACCGGCGTGCAGTGGGCCGACCTCGACTTCGACGAGTTCGAGCGCAACCCGCTGCCCGCGGAGACGCTGCGCACACTGCGCTACATGTGCGACATCGAGTACCACACGGTGTGCTACCTGCGTGATCTGCTGACGACCCCGTCTCACGACGAGCCGGCGGTGGGCGCCTTCATGACGATGTGGAACCGCGAGGAGTTCTGGCACGGCGAAGCCCTCGCGGCCGTGCTGGAGCGCCACGGCCTCCGAGTCGACTTCGACGAGCTCAAGGCGACCCGCCTGAAGCTCGGCTGGCGGGACCGCCTGGGGACGGTGAAGCAGACGGTGATAGGTCGGCTGGTCGGAAACGATTTCGTCGCCGTGCACATGGCGTGGGGAGCGGCGAACGAGTGGTCGGCGACCGCGGCGTACCACCGACTGGCCGCGCTGGAGAGCCACCCCGTGCTGCTGCCGCTGCTCAAGCGGATCGCACAGCAGGAGACGAAGCATGTCGCGTTCTACGCATCGCAGGCGCGCGACCGCCTCGCGGCGAGCAAGAAGGCCCGGGTGGTCGCCCGCCTGGCGCTCGAGAGGGCCTGGGGCCCGGTCGGCTCGGGCGTCATGCCCGAGACCGAGGTCACGCATGTCATGACCCACCTCTTCGGGGGCTCCGAGGGCCGCAAACTCATCCGCGACATCGACGCGCACATCGCGAAGCTGCCGGGCCTGGACGGGCTGCGCATCGTCGAGGACGCCATGGACAGCCGCGGCATCGCTGCCTGACACCGCCACGCCGGAGGGTCACCTTCTCGCACGGGATCTATTCGGCGACGAAGGTGACCGTCTGTTCGAGCGGTGCCCGGCCGGTACGGGTGTAGGGCACCGCGGTGTCCTCGAATCCGATCGACATACCGCAGAAGAGGATGAGGTCGTCCGGGGGCGAGAGGACCTCCGCGACGGTCTTGCGGTAGACCGACCACGCCATCTGCGGGCAGCTGTGCAGGCCTTCGGCGCGGAGCAGCAGCATCACCGTCTGCAGGTACATGCCCAGGTCGGACCACTGGGGCCGGCCCAGACCGCGGTCGATGTAGCAGAACAGGGCGGCCGGTGCCCCGAAACACTCCCAGTTCGCGGAAGCGGCCCTCTGGCGCGACTCCCAGTCCTCTCGCCCGATGCCCAGTGAGCTGTAGCGCTCCGCACCGAAGGCGGACCGGCGCTCGCGGTAGGGGGACCTCAGTGTCGGCGGGTACATCTCGTATTCGCGTTCGTCCCAGGGATCGCGCGCGGTCACACGCCCGCCGGCGAGCTCCTTGAGTTCGTCCAGCGGCCGGCCGGTCAGTACGTAGACGTGCCAGGGCTGGAGGTTCGACCCGGAGGGCGCCCAGGCCGCGGCGGAGAGCACCCGCTCGAGCACCTCTCTCGGGACGGGCCGGTCGATGAATCCACGTACGGCTCGTCGGCTCGTCACCGCCTCGTAGACGTCCAAGATCACCAGGCTCCCTCGTCTGCCCTACATGCCATCCTTGCCAGTCGAAAGACTATGAAATGTAACAATATGCATGAAATGCCATGGATCGTAGCCCCGCCGTCTCGCGTCTCCCGCGGCGGTCGCGTCCGGACGGGAAGTTGTCAGAGGTCGGTCGTGGCCGGTCGGTCGGCCGGCGAACTGCTCACAGGAAGGTGATCTTCCGCCCAAAGGAACAGAACGGCCAGGGGGACGAGGAACGCGTTGCCGTGCGGTGAGAGTGCGTAACGGGGCCGCGATGGCAGTCCGGGCCGGACCTCCTGGGTGACCAGGTCGGTCGCGGTCAGCTCCTGGAGCCGCTGGGTGAGCATGCGGCTGCTGATGCCGGGGACGCGCTCGCGAATCTGCGCGGAATCGGCCGGCCCTTTGGCCAAAGCCATCAGGATCAGGCCGTTCCAGTCGTTGCTGAGCAGGGCGAAGGCCCGGGCGATGGCCGGAGAGGTGTCGGCGGACCGCGGATGCTCGGTTCGGTCTGCCCGGTGAGGGTCTTGTGGGGTGGGCATGGTGCGTGTCCGTTCCGGTACGGCGCGAGCCGTCGCGGTGCGACAACTCGCGCAGATTCGGTGGGCGTGGGTGCGGTCGCAGCCGTAGCTGTGTCGGGAGTCGGCGCGGGTCGGCGCCTCATCGGTCTTCGGTATCCGTCCGAAGTCCACGGCGGCCAAGTCGTGATCGCGCACATGAAGCGCTCGGTATCAGTCCTCCCCGTCGTGGCGACGGGCGTGCGCGTGCGCGTGGCGCGGCACCGTCAGGGCGGTGCCGGAGCCCGGCACTGCCGGGAGCAACTCTCCGGAAGCCGGCACACCGCTCTTCGTGCCGCGGCCTTCCCTGATGACCCAGTGGCCGCACATGACCGCCGTGAGCCCGCAGACGGTCCACAGGACGAGGACGGCAAGGTGACCGGCGTCGGCGTTGCCGTCGAAGTACGTGACGTCGCGCAGCAGGCCGGCGCCGGCGCCTGGGGGCAGCCACTGGCCGACGTAGTCCACGCCCTTGGGAAGCATCTCCGGAGCGGAGGTGGCGCCGGAGAAGGCGTTTCCGACGAAGACCATGATCGCGGCGCTGAGCCCGAGACCTGCCGGCCCCAAGAGCCGGATCGCACCGGCGGCGGTGGCGCTGACGGAGAGCAGGTCGAGGGTCAGGATCGCCCACGTGGCCACGTGGTTGTGGGGCAGGGCCCCGAGGAAACCCTGGGCCACGACATAGACGCCGAGGGCCGCGACGGCGCATGCGACGAGAAGCGTCAGCACCCGGTGCCGCGGGCGTGCCAGGCCGCGAGCCATCGTGACGAACGCCCCGATCAAGATGCCGCAGATCGTGAGCGGGAAGACCGATGAGCTGAACACCACACCCCGAGGGTCGTCCGCGGCGACGGGCACCACGTCGACCGACTTCGCGAGGATCTTCACCGGGGAATCGGCGCCGGCGGCTCCCTGCTGGGCGGCTGCCTGCTTGTGGGCCTTCGCCGGCGAACGCGCGCCGCCGGCCTTCTGCTCGGCGGCTTTCTGTTCGGCAGCCTCCTGCCGGGCGGTCGCCTGCGCGGCGGCCTTGTCCGCCAGCTGCTGTCCGACATCGGTCAGAAGCTGGGCCACGGAGGGGCTTGCGGCGGTGGCCTTCAGCACGGTGATGCCGTGGCCGGAGATGGCGAAGGCTCCGTAGACATCCCGGTTCCTGATCGCCGACCGCGCCGCGTGCTGGTCAGGGTAGAGGCGAAAGTCGAAGGCACCGGGCTTCTGCTGAGTCAGTTTCTCCACCGCGTGCTGACTGGCCGGCCCCGTGCCCACGATCCCCACCGGGACGTCGCGCGGCGAGATCCGCCCCGCCGGCCAGGCGAACGTCATCACCGCCAGCGTGATCACTATGGGCAGCACGACGGCGGCGATGGCTACTTCCCGCCATGTCTGGTGTCCTGACAAGGGGTTCCTCACGGCCTGCCCTCTCATAAAAAGGAATGATCGTTTTTCTTGAGGGGTTCAGTCTGGCCCGTGGGGTCGCAAGCGTCAACACGAACGTTCGTTTTCTTTGGTAGCCTCGTCTCATGCCCAAGGTCACTCAGCAGCACATGGACGCCCGCCGCAAGCAGATCCTGGACGCGGCGCGCCGCTGCTTCCTGCGCGACGGGTTCCACTCCACGTCCATGCAGGACCTGTTCGCGGAGTCGGGGCTGTCCGCGGGCGCGGTGTATCGGCACTTCACCAGCAAGGACGAGATGATCCTCGCGATCGCCGAGGAGAACATGCGCGATGTCCTGGACGTCACGGTCGCCGTCGCGGCGAACCGGCGGGGCCGGTCCATGGGGGCGGTCATGGCGGAACTGCTGGAGGTGATTCGGGTCAAGTCCGCCGAGGAGGACGTGGCCGGCCTCGCGGTTCTGGTCTGGGGAGAGGCCATGCGCAACCGCTCGCTGGCGCGCAAGCTCGACGATCTCATGGGCGGCATGCGCGCCAATCTCGTCACTCTGGTCCGCGACCACCAGGAGCGGGGCGGTCTGCCGACGAACGCGACCGCAGAGGGGATCGCTTCGACGATGCTCTCCGTCCTCCCCGGTTACATCCTGCAAGTGGCTCTGCTCGATCCGGCGGTGGTGGCCGAGGTGCCCGACGCAGTGCGGGCGCTGTGGCCGGGACCGGCCGGTGAGCGCTGAGCGGTCTCCGGAACACCGGGCAGCCGCCCTCGACGGTGTCGTCGAGGGCGGCGCTTCCTCCCTTCGAGGAGTCCGGAGAGCTCTGTCCGGAAGCCTCGAAGGGAGGGTCGCGTACGGATCAGCTGGTGCGGGCCGCCGTGGTGATGAGCCTGGCCACGGCGCCGGGGTTGGAGACCATGGAGAGGTGCGAGGAGTCGATCTCCTGGACCTTGGTGTGCGCGACCTTCGCCGCCGCCTCTTGCGCGGCCGCCGGGATGATCTTGTCCTGGCGGCCGATCAGTGCCCACGAGGGGATCGTCTTCCACGCCGGCTCACCCGACGGCTCCGTGACCGCGGAAGCTGCCAGCGGGCGCTGGGCCGCGTCACAATCTCGTGGGCTCCACGGTCATACCTCCGGTCGTACTCCCAGGTGTCCTCCCGGCGTGAGGGCGCTCCGGGCGTCCCCACCTGATGGGCCGAGGCCATGGGCGGCCGGTGGCGATGGCGTCCTCGGCGAGGGAATGAGGGTGTAAGTGCGAATGACCGTTCGATCAGAAGGCCGGACCTCCCGGCCGCGCTCCGCTTCCGGGGGCGCTGACCGCCCCGACCTCCGCGCGCGCCACGAGCGGCTGGTGTTCGCCAGGGTGCGCACGTCGCAGGATCGGTTCGCGGACGTGATCACGGCCTTCGCGGGCACGATGGGCTTCGTCTACGTGCATGCCGTCTGGTTCGCGGTGTGGATCGCCCTCAACCTCAGGCTGTTCGGCGCCGTAGCGGTCTTCGACCCCTACCCGTTCGGGCTGCTCACCATGATCGTGAGCCTTGAGGCCATCTTCCTGTCGACCTTCGTCATGGTGAGCCAGAACCGGCAAGCAGTACGGGAGAACGTCCGGGCCGACCTGGATTTCGAGACCAATCTTCGTGCCGAGATCTGGGCGGTGCACACAGGAAAGGCGCTCGGCCTGAATCCGGAGGAGATCGAGCTGCACGTCCAGGAGATCATCAAGCAGAGCAGGAGCGCGCTGGAATCGGGCTCCGACGTTCCGCCCGTGGCCCCGGATGCGCTGTGAACAGGGCCTTCCGGCGGCCGGTATCGGTGCTGAGGAGTGGTGGTCGGCACTCTCTTTCGACGGCTGCCGTGTGCAAGCACGAGACACACGACAGCCGTCGAAACGACGTACGGCCGGGCAAGCAGCCGACGCAGTCGGCTATGAGGCCAGCCTGATACTCGTCGGTGTTCCCCGCAGGGCCATCTTCGTGTACGGGCAGAGCGAATCGGCCTTCTCCACGAGCGGGGCCGCGGCGGCCAGGTCGATGTCCGGCCACTTGACCTCAAGGTCGACATGCAACAGATAGCCGCCGTCTTCCGGGTCCCGTCCGAAAGCCACGGTCGCTTCCACGGAGATCGCTGCAGGGTCCAGTGCGGCCTGCCGCGCGACCAGACTCAGCGCCCCGTGGAAACAGGCGGCAATACCGGCGGCGAACAACTGCTCGGGATTCGTCCCCTGGCCGTCTCCGCCCAGTTCCGCCGGCATGCGCAGGTCGAGATCCAGGACGCCGTCGCCCGAGCGGGCCCTTCCCGAGGCCCGGCCGTGATGCGCCATCCCCCCGTTCACCGTCACAGTGGTGGTGTAGATCGGCGCGAAGGCCTCTCCGTGGAAGTCCTTGTCAGCGGAAAGATCGGGCAACCGGGTCGGCTCGTTCACGGCATGTCTCCGTCGGCGTCGCAGTACACAGCCGGGCGCTGAGCCGAAACCGACGCCGTAGGGCTCACCTCCGTCGGCCTGTGCGCACCCGGCGACCTGCCTGTACCGAGCCGCCGTGCGCTGCGGGATTCCGGGCGGCCATGGGCAGAACCCGACGGACCGGTGATGTCGAATGCCATGGGGGCACCTTCGCGTATGGAGGGTTTCCAGATGCGGACAGCCAGTTGACCGACATATGCCCGCCGTTGTGACAGTCGCCGTCGAGGCGGACGCGGGTGGGTCGCCGCGCGGCTGACGGAGGCTGCTGCGCACCCTGACATGTGTCCGAGCCGAACCCTTGGTGCTCACATATAGTGACTTACGTAACATTCCGGGCTGGTCGCCGGCGGAAGGGCATGTCATGAAGTTCGCGGTCATCGGCGGTACGGGACTGATCGGGTCGCAGGTCGTCAAGGAGTTGAACACCGCCGGGCACGAGGCGGTGCCGCACTCGCAGTCCACAGGAGTCGACATCCTCAGCGGTCAGGGCCTGGACGAGGCGGTCATGGGAGCCGACGTCGTCATCAACCTGACGAACTCCCCGACCTTCGACGACGCCTCCCTCGCGTTCTTCCAGACCTCGATGGACAACCTCCTGGCGGCGGCCGACAAGGGCGGTGTCGGTCACTTCGTCATCCTCTCGATCGTCGGCACGGACCAGGTGCCCGAGCTGGACTACTACCGCGCCAAGACGCTCCAGGAGAAGATCCTCGCGGACGGGCCGATCCCCTATTCGATCGTCCGGGCCACGCAGTTCATGGACTTCATGGATGCGGTGCTGTCCTGGACCGCCGACGCGGACACCGTCCGGCTTCCCGCCACGCCCATTCAGCCCATCGCCTCCCGGGATGTGGCGCACGCGGTGGCGGAGGTGGCCGCCGGCGCCCCGCTGAACGGGATCCGCAACATCGCCGGCCCCGAGATCTTCCCCCTGGACGAACTGGGCCGGATCACTCTGTCCCACAAGGGCGACCCCCGTACCGTCGTCACCGACCCCACTGCCGGTATGTTCGCCGTGGTCAAGGGCGACGTCCTCACCGACAAGAACGCGCACCTCGCGCCCACCCGCTACACCGACTGGCTTTCCTGACCAGGGCGCGGCCGGGGCGTTCGGGGCGCCCTGCGTTCGTCCGAGGACGCCGTGCGCCCGCCCGGGGACGCCGTCCATACGACGGCGCCGCCATGGCGAGAGCCATGGCGGCGCGCAGGGGAGGAGCTGCTCGCTGTCGTCGGCCGAGGTCCCGTGACTCCGTCGGCCCGTGGACAGGCGGGAGCTCAGTCGGTGGGGCGGGGGGCCCGCAGGTGGGCCCGTTTCTCCAGTTCCTCGTCGTCGACCAGGGTGAGCATCGGCTGGTTCGGCGCGCACATCATGAACACGATGTACTTGGCCGGCACCTCCGAGGAGGCGTTGCCGTTCTGGTAGTGGATCACCTCGCCGCCCGGCTCCCAGAACGTCTCACCGGCCTTGATCACGTGCTCCGGCTCGCCCTCGAGCTCCCACCTGACCGCACCTTCGAGGACGTAGCCGAAACACGGCCCCGAGTGGCGGTGCGGAGGAGTACCCGGGTCGCCGGGAGCCCACTCGACGAGGACGGTCATTCCCGAAGCGCCCTCGGGAACGAAGGGCGGCTTGACATCCGCCAGCATCTTCGGTCCGAATCCGTCCTCTGAGTGCATTTCGTGCATGGTGCTACCTCCGTGTTACCGGCCCGGAACGGACGAGTTCGCGTCAGCGGTTCCAGGCTCACAACGACTTGATCTACAGCGAAGACAGAACGCGGCCCACTTCTGTGGCACGCCGCGAGCCTCCCGCGTCACGCGCGGCGGGCCGGTGCTCGCCCGCCACCGTTCGGCCGGCTGCGGTCCCGGCAGCGGCACCGTCGGCGCAGCGGTGCCGGGCTCCGAAGAGACCGGCTCGGCCGACCACCTGCTTGAGCGCAGTCGGCCGGCGCCCGAAGGTCGTTCTCCGCGCCGAAGGCATCGATGACGGGACAAGGGTTGTCCCTACCCGGCTGCCTCCCGGCCCCTGGGCATCCGGCCCCGGCTTCGAGCTCAGCCGAACATGCCGACCTTGTAGCCGCCGGCCGGCTGCTGGGTGATGATGTTGATGCGGTTGTAGGCGTTGATGACGGCAATCAGGCTGGTCAGGGCCGCCAGTTGGTCCTCGTCGAAGTGCTTCGCGGCGTTCGCCCAGGCCTCGTCGGTGACCCCACCGGCCGCGTCCGCGACGCGGGTGCCCTGCTCGGCCAGCTCCAGCGCGGCGCGCTCGGCCTCGGTGAAGACCGTCGCCTCCCGCCAGGCGGCGATCAGGTTGAGCCGTACCGAGGTCTCCCCGGCGTGGGTGGCCTCCTTGGTGTGCATGTCGGTGCAGAAGCCGCAGCCGTTGATCTGGCTGGCGCGGACCTCCACCAGATGCTGGACGGTGGCCGGCAGCGACGAGTCCGACAGCGCCTTGCTGGCCGAGACGAGGTGCTTGAGCACCTTGCCCGCGAGCGGATTGCCGTAGTAGTTGAGACGTGCGTCCATGATTTCTCCTTGCGGAATTGCTGGTTCGCACCACTGACCGGGCAGCCCGCCGAGGTGTGACACCGAAGTCTGATGTGACCCGGGTCTCAGCCGTCGTGTCGTCACCGTGCCGGGTTCGAGGGCGCGCGAGCTGTGCACCCACCTTGACCGCGGGACGCCGATCACCGCACGGGGCCGGGCCGGCGGACACGTCGTCGGTGTGCCGAAGACGGTCACAGAGCCGGTCCCGCACCCCCTCCGCGCCGTGACAGAGAGGGCCTCGGTGGTGTGGTTGGCGGGCCAGGACGCGATCGCCACGTAGACGGTTGTCGAGGCTCGTGATCGCTACGACCGCCCGGGGCGCCTGCATCGCGTCAGCAGTGGCCGGGAGCGTGGCCGCACGCGCGTGGCGCGCGGCCCGGAATCGGGAGCTGGTGCCTACGTGCACCGACGGCGAGACCGCTCTCCTTTTGTGTCAGTCGCTACCGTATCGGGTGAGTGGACGGCTGATAGCGTGGGGCTGTGACAGCCGACGCTCCGCTCTCCTCGGCCGCCTCGCGTGCCACCGACCGCCCCGGGGACACCTCGCCTTTCGCTCTCGGCCTGCTGTTGCGGCGGGCGCACTGGCGGGTGGCCGGGGTGATGACGGAGGCGCTGCGCCCGCTGGGTATCGAGTTGCGGCACTTCGCGGTGTTGCTGGTGCTGGTCGACCGGGGGCCCACGGTGCAGCGGGACCTGGGTGCGGCGACGGGGTCGGACAAGGCGGGTGTCATGAGGGTCGTGGACGATCTGGAGCGGATGGGACTGGCCGTCCGCAAGGCGGTTCCGGGCGACCGGCGGGTGCGCGCGGTGGAGATCACGCCACGGGGTGTCGAGCTGTTCGACGCGGCGCATGCGGCCGCGGAGCCGCTGGCCGAGCGCCTGGTGGCCAATCTGGAGCAGGGCGAACGCGAGCAGCTGACAGGGCTGCTTACCCGGTTCGCCCACCCCACCGAGCCCGACAAGACATGAACACGCCCGGACGGGACCGGTTCGCCCACACGGCCGTACGGAAACGGGTGAGGACGGTTTTCTACGGAGCGACGGAGGGGATGTCACCGGGCGCCGGGCAGTCGGCGGGGCTCGTCGGCAGACCGTCCCCGCCGTCCGGCTCCTGGACACGGCCCCGCCCGGCTGCCTGGGCCACCAACAGCGTGTCCGCGGCCGCTACGGCGTCGTCGACTGTCCGGGCTCCCATCGTGATGCACAGCGTGTAACTCACGTCCTCAAGCTCGCGTGCCCTCTCCCGCCCCTCGTTCTCGGCGAACGCGATCCGCAGGCACGCGTACCGGGTCAGCAGTCCTCTGACGATCTTCGGATCCGGAACAACGAGCACAACAGGCCCTCCCTTTCGACGTTCTGGTCACACCGGCGTGAGGGAAGACCGGTTGTCCCCAGGTTGTGTGACGAGATGGTCTCCCGCCCGATGCATTCCTGAGATGCGCGGCCGCGGGAGACAGCCGGTGTCACACGACGTGTGCGTGCCCGGTCAGAGGATTGAGCCGAGGAACGTACCTGTCTTTGTTGCGCTGTGCCTGGTGAGGGGGAGAAAGCCAAATGGACGACGCCGACGCGGTGCCGGTCGCGGAGTTGCTCGACGAACGGCGGCACCTGCTGGAAGTCACCTACTGGATGCTGGGCGACTCCCGTGAGGCGGAGAACGTGGTTGGTGAGAGCTACCGTCGGTGGTACGGCCTGTCCGACGCGGAGCGTGGCCGGATCACGGCTCCCCGGCACTGGCTCACGAAGACCGCGGGCGGGATCTGCCTGGGCCTACTCGCCCGCCCCCGTCGTGGCGTGACCGGTCGGCCTGACCGGCCGGCGGAGCACTCGACGGCACCACCAGATTCCGGGGGCGCTCAGGCGGGCCTGGCGGAGGAGGTCAGCCGGGTTCTGCTGAACGCGCTGGACTCCCTGTCGCCGGCCGAGCGGGCGGCGTTCGTGCTCAACGACGTCTTCGGGATGGCCTCCCGCACGGTTGCCGACATCGTGGGACGCCCGGAGCCCGAGTGCACCGAGCTCGCCGACCGTGCCCGCCGCAGCCTTCGGATGCAGCGCTCGCGCTCCACCCCTCCTGACGAACAGGATCTCCTCGCCCGCACCGTCCGCCAGGCCTGCGTGGACGAGGATGCCGAACTGCTCGAGTCGCTGCTGTGTCCGGACGCCACGGCGTTCTTCGACGGCGGCGGCAAGGTCCGCGCACTGAGCAGGCCGGTGCACGGCAGCCGTCAGGTCGCCCACAGCCTGCTGACGCTCCTGGCCCGCCACCCCCGCACCGCCCTGACCACCCACTCCGTCAACGGGCGTACCGGCCTCGTCGTTCGTTACGACTGCCAGGTCGCCGCCGTCATCAGCCTCGACATCGCTGAACACCGTGTCGCGCAGGCGTGGGTTGTCCTCAATCCCGACAAGCTGCGGTCCTGGAACCAGCCTCCCGCCATCCCGGACTCCGGCTCGCACGGGGGCCCGTCATCGCAGGGCGACGACTCGCTCTGATCGCCGGCGCCGCCTGGTCAGCAGCCGCCGACGAACGTGACTGTCTCCTCGAGCGGCGCCCGGCCGATACGAGGTTGGCTTGCCGTGACGTCCTCGTGCCCGATCGACATGCCGCAGAAGAGAAGGAGTTCATCCGGCGGCGACAGGACGTCCGCGACGGTCTTGTGGTACTTCGCCCAGGCCATCTGCGTGCAGCTGTGCAGCCCTTCGACCCGGAGCAGCAGCATCACGGACTGCAGATACATGCCCAGGTCCGACCACTGCGGCCGGCCCATGCCGCGGTCGACGTAGCAGAACAGGGCGGCGGGTGCCCCGAAGCAGTCCCAGTTCGCGGCAGCGGCCCTCTGCCGTGCCTCCAGGTCCTCGCGCGGAATGCCGAGCGCGCCGTAGCGCTGCTCGCCGAAGGCGGATCGGCGCTCCTGGTACGGGCTCTTGAGGGCTGGGGGGTACTGCTCGTACTCGGGCTCGTCCCAGGGGTCGCTTGCGGCTATGCGTTCGCCGGCACGCTTCTTGAGCTCAGCCAGCGGCCGGTCGGTCAGTACGTAGACGTGCCACGGCTGGAGGTTCGATGCGGATGGTGCCCAGGCCGCGGCGGCCAGCACGCGCTCCAGCACTTCCCGCGGTACCTGCTGGTCGGTGAAGCCCCGCACGGCTCGCCGACTCGCGACAGCCTCGTAGACATTCATGATCGCCTGCACCACTTTCTCCTTGACACCTCCATAACCGTCTCACTCGAAATAGTATCGGTCAATACTATATCGGACGAGCGTGACGGTGAGGGGAGAGAGGGGCCCGTTCATGTCTTGTCGGGCTCGGTGGGGTGGGCGAACCGGGTCAGCAGTCCTGTCAGCTGCTCGCGTTCGCCCTGCTCCAGATTGGTCACCAGGCGCTCGGCCGGCGACTCCGCGGCCGCATGCGCCGCATCGAACAGCTCGAGACCCCGTGGCGTGATCTCCACCGCGCGCACCCGCCGGTCGCCCGGAACCGCCTTGCGGACGGCCAGTCCCATCCGCTCCAGATCGTCCACGACCCTCATGACACCCGCCTTGTCCGACCCCGTCGCCGCACCCAGGTCCCGCTGCACCGTGGGCCCCCGGTCGACCAGCACCAGCAACACCGCGAAGTGCCGCAACTCGATACCCAGCGGGCGCAGCGCCTCCGTCATCACCCCGGCCACCCGCCAGTGCGCCCGCCGCAACAGCAGGGCGAGAGCGAAAGGCGAGGTGTCCCCGGGGCGGTCGGTGGCGCGTGGGGCGCCCGGCGGGGCTGCTTCGTGAGGTGCGTGGGTCGTCACGAGGTCACATTACAGCCATAGGTGCATTCGTGACGGTTTCATGTGAGTCGGTCACAGATGATCTGAGGAGCCGTGATCCGGCCTGTCGTGCCCTCGAAGTCACTTGACTGATGCATCGCCTCTCAGCCCGTCCCACGCTCGTGGTAGCGAGCCGGCCCATGCCCTGGGCCTGGCCCCGTGCGCGCCGATCCACAGCCGTCGCGACGGGAAGACGGGAGAGGACGAATCATGAGCGGCAAGGTCTTCGACACCGATGACGAGCCAGGGTGTGCTCGCAAAGCCGGGTCGGAGGGCCACGCGAGGTGGGGTGTCGAGCGGGAGCCGGTGACATGTCGAACGGTCGTGGCTCTTCTCGAAGAGGGGACGCCGCTGCCGGTCATGACAGAGCTCCGCTATGACAGCGCGGAGCCGTACTCCGTGACCATGGCGTTCAACGCGGGCAGTGATCCGGTCATCGAGTGGGAGTTCGGCCGCGAGCTCCTGGCCTCCGGCAGGCGGCGGCTCGACGGTTTCGGTGACGTGCAGATCTGGCCCGACGAAATCCGTGGTCACGGCTTGGTGTACTTGTCGTTCCGGTCGGGCTGGGAGACGTTCGTCGTAGCCGCGTCCGCGGTAGTGATCGATGAATTCCTGACCTCCACCTTCGACGTCGTGCCCCTCGGGGGGGAGGGGAGCTTTCTGGGGCTGGAGGGTTTTGCCGGTCGGTTGTCGGACGAGACGTGACGTCAGAGAGTCGTTCGACTGATGGTCCACCCTCACCGACAGGAGGGTCGTACCCGACGAGTAGCATGCTGAGCGGACCACCCCCCTGGCGGAGAGAAGCTTCACGTGCTGTGCCCCCTGCTTGTCGTGCCGATGAATGGACGTCCGGCGCCTGAGCATCCCGCGGGCGCACGTGTCGGGACGCGGTTGTCGCGAATCCCGCGGAAGGCGGGATCCGCACGCGTGTGAGGGGGCGGGACGAGGAACTGCGCATCCTGCGGGGTCTGCTCGCGGACGCCGCAGCCGGGCACGGTGGTGCACTACTGATCCACGGCGCCGCCGGTGTCGGCAAGTCGGCACTGCTGCGCACGGTCGGGGCCGAGGCCGCGGAAAGCGGTTTCAAGGTGCTCCGCACCTCCGGGGTGGAGCCCGAGCAGTGGCTGCCGTTCGCCGCACTGCAGATGCTGCTGCAGCCGGTCGCCCGTGGCATGAAGGACCTGTCGGATCCGCACCGGTCGGCGCTGAGCGCCGCGTTCAGTGCCAGGGACACCGAGCCCGAGATGTACCGGGTCGGACTGGCCGTGCTCGAACTGCTCGCCGACGAGGCCAGTCTCCAGCCGCTCCTGCTGCTGGTGGACGACTTGCAGTGGATCGACTCCTCAAGCCGGGACGTGCTCAAGTTCGTCGCCCGGCGCACCCATGACCTCTCCATACAGGTGATCGCCGGCGCCCGGGTCCAGTACTCCGAGTCGTACGGACACCTGGACCTTCCGCTGCTACCGCTCAGCCGACCGGCCGCCGCCGAACTGCTCGATGCCGGCGCGCCCGACCTGCCGCCGTCGTTGCGGGCGCTCATCCTGGAGCGTGCCGCGGGCAATCCGCTGGCCCTGGTGGAGCTGCCCAAGGCCGTCCAGGGCATGACCGCGCAGCTGGACGACCTGCCGCTGACCCAGCGGCTGGAGGACGCGTTCTCCGCACGTACCGATTCCGTGAGCCGGGAGTGCCGCACGTTGCTCCTGGTCCTGGCCGCCGAGCCGGCCGCGCCCCTGAACCTCCTGCTGGATCTGGCGAGCCGCCTCTCCGGCTCTGCGGTCTCCGTCGACGCGGTGCAGGAGGCGGTCGACGCAGATCTGGTCACCCTGGTCGGTTTCACCGCCGAGTTCCGCCATCCGCTGATGCGCACGGCGATCTACACCCACGCGACACTCGCCGACCGACTGGCCACCCACCGTGCCCTCGCAGTGGTGATGGAAGGGACCCCCGAGCGCCAACTCGCTCACGAGGCGGCGGCCACGATCGGGCCGGACGAGGAGCTGGCCGTTCGGCTCGAGCGTTTCGCCGACGCGTCGCAGGCCGCGGGGAAGGCGGCCGCAGCCGTCCCGGCGCTGCGTCAGGCGGCCGACCTCGTCCTCGATGCCCAGCGTCGGACCGGCATTCTGGTCCGGACGGCCGAGTTGTCCAGCGAGATCAATCACAGCATCAGCGTCCAGTCGCTGCTGGACCGCATGGACATGAGCGTGCTGGACCCGGTCGACCGGGCTCGCCTGATGGTGGTGTCGGACAGTTCTGCTTTCGAACCGGGCGAGCCGGAACGACGGATCCAGGACATGGTCACCGCGGCGGCCGGAGCCTTCGACGCGGGAGCCGGAGACGTCGCGGAGAACCTGTTGTGGCGTGCCAGCGCGCGGTGCTTCTTCCAGGACGGCGACGCGCGGGTGCGGGCCCAGACCGCGGCGGAACTCGATCGATGGAATCCCGATCCGAACGCCCCCCACGTGCTCGCGGTGCGGGCGTATGCCGAGCCGTACCGGCACGGGACCGACGTGATCGCGCGGCTCGGCGGTATCGGAGCAGACCATGAGGACGGCCGGATCCTGCATTTCCTCGGCAGCGGTGCGATGGTGACGGGCGACGTCAGCCGCGCCGTCCAGTACCTGGCGGCGGCGGCCGCGGCATGGCGTTCGCAGGGCCGGCTCGGGCTGCTCGCCCGTTCACTGGCCGCCGCCTGGCCGCAGGTGTACCTCGGTCAGCTCGAGCGGGCTCGCGAAGAGTGCGCCGAAGGACTGGCCCTGGCCGAGGAGACCGGGGAGTGGATCGTCTGGCTGGGGTTGAAGGCTGCGGGCGGCCTGGTGGCGGCCCTGCGCGGGGAAACCGAGCAGGCGACGCGGACGACCGGCGAACTGCGTACGCACAGCCTGTTCCTGCAGATGCCGTTCGTCACCGTGATGGCACAGCAGACCGACGGCCTGCTCGCGCTCTTCGAAGGCCGAGCAACGGAGGCGTACGACGTGCTGGCGCGCGCTTTCGACCCCGCGGATCCGCACTACCACTCGGTGAGCCGCTGGCTGCTCGCACCGGACCTGGCGGACGCCGCGGTCGCCGCGGGCACCGTACGGCAGGCCCGGGACCTGCTGTCCGGTCTTCCGGAGCTGGCCGGACGGCTGCCCTCGGAAATGATGATGGTGGCGCATGCCTACACCGACGCGGTGCTGGCTCCGGACGACACCGCGGAGGAGCGATACGCCGCGGCCCTGACCGCACTGCCCGCCGCATGGACGCTGTCGCGTGCCCGGCTCCGTCTGCACCACGGCCGGTGGCTGCGCCGCCAGCGCCGCAACGTCGACGCCCGGCACCCGCTGCGGCTCGCCTGCGCCGAGTTCGACCGGGCCGGCGCGCAGCCCTGGGCCGAGATGGCCCGCGAACAGCTGCGTGCCACCGGCGAGTCGAGCGGTCGACGGCACGCGAACACCGGCGATCAGCTGTCCGCCCAGGAGATGCAGATAGCCGTGCTGGCGTCGCGGGGGCTGAGCAACCGGGAGATCGGCCAACGCCTGTTCATCTCGCACCGCACCGTCGGAGCGCACCTCTACCGCATCTACCCACGCCTGGGCATCACCGGCCGCGGCAAGCTGGCGGCCGCCCTCGCCGCGCTGCAGGACGAACAGTCCACGTCCGGCGTCTGACGGCTTGGGCCCCGAGCCGTGCGAGGGGCGGGCGTGGCCAGGGCACTGGGCGACCACATCTTCGTCTCCCCCCGGTTCGTACCGCACCGCGAGGAGAATCCGGACCCCGCCGAGGAGGCCGTGCTCGTCATCGCCCGCAGCAGCCATGAGGCGATCATGGTCAACCGGCCCGGCCTGTACGCACCTCCGGCCCCCGACGCGTGGCCTCCGGGGCTCGCCCGGCGCCTGCCTGAGCAGCCTCGGGGCGCCAGCCCAGCTCGGGCGCCACGAGGTGCCGTACGTCGTGCAGGATCTGCTCGTACTCCTCCCGGTGGAACTCGTACGGCAACTCCAGGCGCAGCTCGGACACTTCGGCGAGCACCGGATCGGCCGTGAGCTCCTCCAGGATCTGCTCGGCGGTCCCGACGACGTCCGGGGCGAACAGGACGCGCCTCGGGCCCTGCGGCGCGAGGGTGCGCTCGTGGCGGCTCGCCGCGTAGGCCCGGTAGCGGGCGCGGGTGGCCGCGTCGGCGCTGTCGAGGGGCACGATCACCCGGCCCACGGCCACCCGTGGCGCACGGCCGTCCGGCAGCGAGCGCCGGTACTCCGACAGCAGGTTGAGCTGGGCGGTGGTGAAGTCGTCGGTGTCCTCGCCGGTGACGATGTTGCCGCCGAGCAGACCGAGGCCCTGCCCGGCGGCCCAGCGGACCGAGCGCAGGCTGCCGCCGCCGTACCAGATACGGCGCGCCAGGCCGGGGTTGTGCGGCTGCAGACGGGGACGCTGGACGTTGCCGGGCGAGTGGATCACCGTGTCCGGGCCGCCGAGATAGTCGCCACGCAGGTTCTGCACGACCCGGGTGATCCTGCCGTACGACAGGTCGAAGCCGCGCCAGTCCCCGTCGTACACCAGGTCGCCGAGCAGGTCGGCGTGGGGCATGCCGGTGCTGAAACCGACCTGGAGCCGGCCCCGGGACAGCACGTCGGCCAGCGCCAGGTCCTCGGCGAGCCGGAACGGGCTCTCGTAGCCGATCGGGATGACCGCGGTGCCCAGCTCGATGCGCTCGGTGCGCTGCCCGGCCGCCGCGAGGAACACGGCCGCCGAGCCCACGCCGTGTTCGAGGTGACGCTGCCGGATCCAGGCGCCGTCGTAGCCGAGCCGCTCGCCGTACTCGAAGAGCCGAAGGGTTTCCTCCAGGCCGGGGTAGGGGTCGTCGTCCGCGAAGTTGCCGGGCGTCAGGAAGGCCAGTGAGGTGATGGTCGGAGTGGTCATGGGCGCCGGTCCTCAGCTCGTGGTGGTCTCGGCGGCGGGGGCGGGCACCCGCCCGCCCGGGATCGCCGCCAGCAGCTCGCGGGTGTACTCGTGACGGGGCTCGGAGAACAGCTCCCCGGGCGGCCCCGTCTCGACGATTCGGCCGGCCCGCATGACGGCGACCTGGTGCGCGATCTGCCGTACGACGGCCAGGTCGTGCGAGATGAACAGGTACGCCACGCCGGTGTCCGTCTGCAACTCGGCCAGCAGATCGAGGACCTGGGCCTGGACGGACACGTCGAGCGCGGAGACCGGTTCGTCGCACACCACCAGGTCGGGGGAGAGGGCGAGGGCACGCGCGATGGCGACCCGCTGGCGCTGTCCGCCGGACAGTTCCGCCGGGCGGCGCTCCAGCGTCGCGGTGGGCAGCGCGACCCGGTCGAGGAGTTCGCGGGCGCGCTCCAGCCGGGAGGCGCGGTCGCCGACCTTGAACGCCCGCAGGGGCTCGGTGATCACCTCGCCGATGGAGAAGCGCGGGTCGAGCGAGGCGTACGGGTTCTGGTAGACCAGCTGGGCACGCCGGCGCAGCTCCCTCACCTCGGCGCCCTTGGCGGTGGTGACGTCGGTGCCGTCGAACAGCACCTGTCCGGAGGTCGCCTCGGCCAGGCGCAGCACCAGCCGGGCGGTGGTGGACTTGCCCGAGCCGGACTCCCCGACGAGGGCGAGGGTCTGCCCGCGCCGCAGGGTGAGGCTCACGTCGTCGACCGCGCGCAGGGTCCGGGCCGCGCCGCCGGCCCGCGGCAGGCGGAACTCCTTGACCAGGTTGCGTGCCTCGACCAGGGAAGGCGCCGTCTCGGGCGGGGCGGTGGGGACCGGGGTCCGGGCGCGGGCCGTGGTGAGGCTCGGGGCGGCGGCCAGCAGCCGCCGGGTGTACTCGTGCTGCGGGTCGGCCAGCAGGGCCCGGGTGTCGCCCGACTCGACGACCCTGCCCTGCTCCATGACCACCAGGCGCTGGGCCCGGTCGGCGGCCACCCCGAGGTCGTGGGTGACCAGCAGGATCGCGGTGCCCGACTCCTCGGTGAGGTGCTGGAGGTGGTCGAGGATGACCCGCTGCACGGTGACGTCGAGCGCGCTGGTGGGCTCGTCGGCGATGATCAGCCGGGGCTTCGCCGCGATGGCGACCGCGATCAGGGCCCGCTGCCGCATGCCGCCGGACAGCTCGTGCGGGTACTGCCGGGCCCGGACGGCCGCGTCGGGCAGCCCGGCCCGGTCGAGGACGGCGACCGCTTCGGCCGCCGCCCCGCGCCGGGTCGCCAGGCCGTGGACGCGCAGCACCTCGGCGACCTGCTCGCCGATCCGTTTCACCGGGTTGAGCGAGACCGTCGGATCCTGCGGGACCAGCCCGATCTGCGCACCGCGCACCGTGCGCAGCTCCGCCTCGGAGAGGGCGGCCAGATCGTGCCGGCCGAACCGGACGGTGCCCGCGTCGACGGTGCCGTTGGCCGCCAGCAGCCGGGTGACCGCGTGCGCGGTGGTGCTCTTGCCGGAACCGGACTCGCCCACCACGGCGGTCACCTGTCCGGGCCATACGTCCAGGTCCACGCCCCGTACGGCCGGCACCGTGCCGCCCCGGGTGCGGTACGACACGGACAGGCCGCGGATCTCCAGGAGTGGTGTGCTCACGTCCCCACCGTTCTCGCGTGTGCCGCGGTTCTCGCCTGCGCCGCTGTTCTTGTGCGCGTCGTCGTTGTTCTCGCGTGCGTCGTGCGTCATCGCTGCCGTGCCCATTCGCCGTCCAGCGCCCGCGCGATGCGGTTGGCGGCCAGTACGGTGGCGGCGATCGCCAGACCGGGCAGTGCGGTCAGCCACCAGGCGTTGGCCAGGTAGTTGCGGCCGTCGGAGATCAGCGTCCCCCACTCCGGGGCGGGCGGCGGCGCGCCGTAGCCGAGGAAGCTCAACGCCGACACGGACAGGATCGAGGTGCCGAAGTCCAGCGTGGCGAGGACGATCACCGGCCCCGCGGCGTTGGGCAGGACGTGCCGGCCGAGCACCGAGTACCAGCGCGCCCCGCAGGACCGGGACGCCTCCACGAACACCGCCTGCCGCACCCGGAGCACCTCCGCCCGCGCCACCCGGGCGAAGGACGCCACGCTGGCGATGCCCACCGCGACGGCCACCTTCACCGTCCCGTACCCGAGCGCGGTGACCAGGGCCAGCGACAGGAACAGCGCGGGGATGGAGAGCAGGACGTCCACGAAGCGCATCAGCACGTCGTCCACCCAGCGGCCCACGAACCCGGCGACGACCCCGAGCAGGCCGCCGACCACGAACGCCACCAGGACCGCGATCAGCGTGGCCTTGAGGGAGAGCTGGGCACCGTGGACCACACGGGAGAAGACGTCGCGGCCCAACTCGTCCGTGCCGAACCAGTGACCGCCGCTCGGGCCGCGGAAGTTCTGGGAGGGCACCCCCTTCAGCGGGTCCTGTGAGGTGAACAGATCCGGCCAGAAGGCGGCCAGCACCACCAGCACGAGGACGACGCCGGACAGCAGCAGACCGGGGCGGCGCAGCAGGAAGCGGAGCACCCGGCGGATGCCGGCGGGCCGGCCGGACTCCGCGGGGGACCCGTTTCCGACCGGCCGGGCGAGGCCGCGGGCGGCCTCGGCCCGGTCGTCGACAAGACTCTGACTCATGCGAAGCCCGCCTTTCTCTCCGAGGCCACCACGATCCGCGGGTCCAGCAGCGGATAGACGAGGTCGACGAGCAGGTTCGTCGCCACGAAGATCAGCGCGCCGAACACCACCACCCCCTGGACCAGCGGGATGTCCTGGGTGGTGACCGCACCGGCGGTCACCCGGCCCAGACCGTCGCGGGAGAACACCGTCTCGACCACCACCGAACCGGCGATCAGCTGCCCGACCAGCAGGCCCACGACCGTCAGCGCCGGCAGCGACGCGTTGCGCAGCGCATGCCTCAGATGCACCCGCCACCGGCCGGCTCCCTTGGCCCGCGCGGTCTCCACATAGGCCTGGTCCAGCGCGGTGAGCAGGCTCTTCGCCAGCACCTGGGCGACCTGCGCGCCGGTCGGTATCGCCAGCGTCAGGGCCGGCAGCACCAGGCCGCGCAGCCCGTCGTTGCCGAACGCCGGGAACCAGTGCAGCTTGAACGAGAACGCCTCGACGAGCAGCAGTCCGACCCAGAACGTCGGGACCGACACCCCCAACGGGGGCAACGACAGCAGCAGTTGCCGCAGCCACCGCCGCGAGGTGTAGGTCGCCACCACCGCGAGTCCGCCGCCGAGGACCACCGCCAGCAGCAGCGCGGCACCGGTCAGCTGGAGCGTCTGCGGCAGCGCGTCGGCCAGAGTGGCGGTGACCGGGCGGCCGGTGGAGACCGCGTCGCCGAAGTCCCCGCGCACCGCCCGGCCCAGATACTCCGCGTACTGCACCAGCACCGGCTTGTCGAAGCCGTACTCGTGCCGCAGCTCGGCGAGCTGGGCCGGGTCGACCTGTCCCGTGTCCATCCCCGCCCCGGCCATCGCCGAGACCGGGTCACCGGGCAGGAAGTCCAGTACCAGGAACGACACCGTGTAGGCCGCCCACAGCACCCCGACCGCCTGCGCCAGCCGTTTGATCACGTAGCGACGCATCCGCTACCCGATCCAGGTGTCGTGCAACTGGACGCGGCTGCCGGAGTCGAACTCCAGGTCGTGCACCTTCTTCGAGACGCCGAGCTGGGTCTGGAGCTCCACCACCGGCACGTCGTACGCGTTCTGCACGATCAGCTTCTGCGCCTCGGCGACGAGCCGCCCGCGCTGTGCGGTGTCCGTGGTCGCGGCCTGCGCGGACAGTGCCGTGTCCAGCGAAGTCGCGGGCAGGTGGTAGAAGTTGGCCAGCCGGGTGGAGAAGGAACTGCGCAGGATGTCCGGGTCGGCGCGGGTCGTGTTCCCCCACACCACGTCGAAGTCACCCGACTGGAGCGTCGTGGCGAACTGGGTGACCGGCAGCTGCTTGAGCACCACGTCGATCCCGACGGCCTTGAGCTGCTGCTGGACCAGCTCCAGGGCGGGCTGGTTGGTGGCCGCGTTCGGGAACCAGCTGATGGTCAGGGTCAGCTTCTTGCCGTCCTTGGTGCGGACGCCGTCGCTGCCCGCCTGCCAGCCGGCCGAGCCCAGCAGCGACTTCGCCTTGGCCGCGTCGAGCGCGAGGTCCGCGGAGAGGTCCGTGTAGTCGGGCGTGGTGTGCGCCAGGATGCTGGTCGCCGGCCGGGTGCCGGTCGGGTAGACGGTGTCGGCGATCTGCTTCCGGTCGACGGCGGCCGAGATCGCCTGACGGACCTTCGCGTCCTTCAGCAGCGGCCGCGCGTTGTTGAGCCCGAGGCCGAACACCACACCGGGGTTGGCACGGCTCTGCAGGGTGACCTGGCCGCCCTTGAGCGCCGCCTCGTTGGCCTTGCCGACGCTGCTGATCGCGTCCACCTGCCCGGACTGGAGACTGCCGGCCCGCACCCCCGCCTCGGGCACGACCTTGAACACCAGCTTGTCCAGGTAGGCCTCGCCCTTCTTCGACCACAGCGAGGAACCCCAGTCGTACCCGGTGCGCCTGCCCAGGGTGACCGACTGGTTCTGCACGTACTGCTTGAGCACGAACGGGCCGGACCCGACCACCCCGTCGCTGCACTTCTGCTGCGGGCTCTTCTTGACGCTCGCCGAGGACTCGATGCCCAGCGAGTGGGTCGAAGTCGCCTGGAGGAACTGGGCGTTGGGCTGCTTGAAGGTCACCTTGACGGTGAGCGGGTCGACCACGGCGGTGCTCTTGACGCCGCTCAGGTAGCCCTCGGCGAGGGTGCCCAGGGCACCGAGCTGCGGCACCGCGTCGAAGTTGTCCTTGACCACCTGGGCGGTCAGCTTGGATCCGTCGCTGAAGGTGACGCCGGACCGCAGGTGGAACGTGAACGTGGTCGCGTCGGTGCTGATGTCCCAGCTCTTGGCGAGCCACGGCACGATCTTTCCGGTCTTCGGGTCCTGGTCGGTGAGCGAGTCCACGATCTGGCGCACCGAGTAGATCGTGTCGTTGCTGCCGACCTGCTGCGGGTCCACGCAGCCCGCGTCGGAGCCCACCGCGAAGGTCAGGGTGCCGCCGGACTTCGCCCGGCCGCTTCCGCCGCCGGAGCCGTCGTCGCCCGAACCGCACGCGGTCAGCAGGACGCTGGTGGTCAGGAGCGCGGCCAGGGGCGCCCATCGGGAGGGTCTGAAATCCGGAAGTGCAGTCACGGAGGGCTTTCTCCTACTCGTGTCACCGAGGCACTACCGCGCACGGATGCGCGCAGGCATGACGGTGTGCGCGGCCCGGGCGGATCGACTCCGGCCGGGGATGCGCTGTGCAGACAGGGGGTTGGCATGCGGACGGCACCGGGAACCGGTGGCCCAGGGGGAAGGACGGCGCGAAGGTGGCGGGCCGGTGACGGATGTCAGCCGGCGGCGGCCTGGCCGGTCAGGCCCGACAGAGGCAGCTGGTCGAGCGCTTCAGATCGATGTGGCGCCGGCGCGAGAGCCGGGAGTACGCCGTGGCGTCGGCGGGGGAGGCAGCGGAGTCATCGCTGTGCAGCATGCCGGACCTCCCCGTCTCCGGCCCCGGTCACGGGGCCACGCGCTTGCGGGAGTCATCGGTGACCCCGCCGGGCTTTCACCTGGAGCACCCCACCGCGCGGGAGGGTTGCCGGTCAGCGAGCCAGGGCTTGACGCTGACACTCAATGCCGTTGGTGATGCTACGGATCGATTTTGTCGTACGTCAATGCCGCGACGTGACGCCCTGTCCGGAGAGCGGGGTCGTCTCATGTGCCGGGACGGATGGTGGACGCACCTTGTTCCGTGTGCTTTGATCCGGCCATGGAGACCGCAGGTCAGGCACGCACGGTGCTGCTCGACCCGTTCTGGTCGGGCCGTCGTGCCGACCAGTTCGACCAGACCTGTCGCTGACCACTCGCTCCCTTCGCGTCCGCCTCCGCCGCGCCGCGTCCCCTGCTGGGCCCGGACCGGCGTCGCAAGCGTCCCGCGACGCGTCCGCGTCCAGGCCCCGCCCGCTCGGAAAGAGCCGCATGGTCGTCAACAGCACTGCCCCGAAGGGGGTGTTCGCCGCCCTGCGGGTCCGTGACTACCGGATCTACTGGAGCACGGGCCTGGTGTCCGACATCGGCAGCGCCCTGCAGGGTGTCGCGCTGGACTGGTTCGTCCTGACGCTCACCCACAGCGGTACCGCGCTCGGCTGGGTCGCCGGACTCCAGTTCGCCCCGGTGCTGCTGATCGGCCTGTGGGGCGGGGTCGTCGCCGACCGGTACGACCGCCGGACCCTGCTGCTGTGGACCCAGCCGCTGTACGCGGTCCAGGCACTGGTCCTGACGGTCATCGTGTTCTCCGGCCATGCCGCCCTGTGGCTGCTGTACGTCCTGTCCTTCGCGCTCGGCTGCGTGTTCACGGTGGAGAACCCGGCACGCCTGTCCTTCGTCACCGAGCTGGTCGGCCGGGCGCTCATCCCGAAGGCGGCGGGCCTGAACATCCTGTCCCTGAACGCCGCGCGGCTGATCGGCCCGGCGATCGCCGGTGTGCTGATCGGGGCGATCGGCACCGGGTGGGTGCTCGCCCTCAACGCCGTGTCCTTCACCGTCGTCCTCGCCGGTCTGCTGTCGATCCGGCCGCGGGCGCGGGACACGCCCTTCGTGGCCCGGCCGCCCTGGACAGGGGCGGGCGCGGCGGGGCTGCGCTACGTGGCGGCCCGGCCCGAACTCGTCGGTGTCCTCACCAGCTTCGGCCTGGTCGCCACCTTCGCGGTCAACTTCCACCCACGCTGACGCTGTTCGCGGGGCGTGTCTTCGACGTCGGCTCCCGGGGCCTCGGCCTCATGAACACCGCACGTCCTGCCGGCCCTCGACCGGCCCGCCGTCGGCCTGGACCTGCCCGGCCACGGCCGCTCCAGCAGGCGCGGCCGGGGCGACTACCGCCCCCCGGCGCCTGGCCGGCACGCTGGAGGAGGCCGCGCGGTCCTTCACGCCGGGCGGCGTGCCCCTCGTGGGCGCCGGGTTCGGCGCGCCGGCCGCGATCGCCCTGAAGGCGAAGTTCCCGCACAGCGTCGGGGCGCCTCTTCCTCGTCGACGCGCCACGGTGCGCCAGGCCGCCCAGACGATCGGGATCATCCAGATCGTCAACCACGGAGTCCCCGCGGAGGTGATCACCGAATTCAACGACGGCTTCCGCCGGGTCCTCGACCTCCCCGCGAGGAGAAGGAACAGCTGGCCAGTCCCACCGGACACCCCTACCGCGGCTGGCGGCAGTGGCCCGACGACTTCGGCCGCCTCGAACTCGAACGGTTCAACGTCGGCCAGTACGACGACGCGGAAGCGGCCGAGGCCGCCGGGCTCACCCCCACGCAGGCCACCCTCTACGCCCACGCCAACGTGTGGCCGCCGCAGGAGCCCGGCCTGCGCGCCGCGACCCGGCGCTACCAGGACGCGTTCGTGAACGTGGCCCGCCGCGTCCTCGGCCTGTACGCGCGCGTGCTGGGCGTGCCCGCCGACACCTTCCCGCTCGGCGACGACGTCTGCACGACGACGGTCGTCAACAACTACCCCAAGTGGCCGCACGACGGCGCGTCGGACGACGAGAAACTCCTCCTCCTGGAACACGCCGACAGCTCCGCGCTCACCGTGCTCCACCAGGAGGGTGACTACGCCGGCCTCCAGGGCCGGCGTCCGGACGGCACCTGGACCTCCGTAACGATCCGGCACGACGCCCTCCAGGTGTTCACCGGCACCCTGCTGACCAACTGGACGGACGGCAGGCTGCGCCCCGGACGGCACCGGGTGGTGGCCGGCGGCACGGTGACGCGACGCTCCTCCGCCGTCTTCGTCCACCCGGGCCTGGACACGGTCGTGGCACCCCTGCCGGCCTCCGCCGACCCGGACGGATCCGACTTCGAACCCGTATCGGTGTGGGAGCGTGCCAGTGGCAACGTCGAGGAGTACCTGAGGGTCTTCGGCCGCCCCGAGCAACTCGCCGCCTGGCGGGAGAACCGCTCCTACGTCGCCGAAGTCACCGCGTGAACCAGCCGAAGGAGACCCGCTCATGACCACGTTCCCCACCGCACGGGCCGTGCGGACCACCCCGGAGGGGCTCCTGTGGGAGCCGAGCGAGCGCTGGGTGCGCGGCCGCAGGGGTGACGTCACGGTCGTCGACAGCCGCCACCCCGTCCTCGTCTGGGAGCCGGGAGTTCCCGTACCGCTGTACGCGTTCCCCCGTGCGGAGGTACGCGAGGAACTGCTCCGGCCGGCGAAGAACCCGCCGACCGGTACCCACACCGGCTCGCGGATCTTCTACGACGTCGAGGTCGACGGCGAACTGCTCGAGAACGCCGCCTGGACCTTCCCGGCCGCCGACCTGGCCGACCACATCGCCTTCGAGTGGTTCCCGCGCGTCGGGCGGGGCCTGGACCACTGGTACGAGGAGGAGGAAGAGATCTTCGTCCACCCCCGTGACCCGCACAAGCGGGTCGACGCCATCCCCAGCAGCCGGCACCTCGTGGTCGAGATCGACGGCACGGTCGTCGCGGACACCCGCCGTCCGGTCCTGCTCTTCGAGACCGGCCTGCCCACCCGCTACTACGTCCCGCGCGAGGACGTCCGCCTCGACCTGCTCGAAGCCACCGACCACCACACCGGCTGCCCGTACAAGGGCACCGCCGAGTACTGGTCGTGGCGCGGCGAGGCCGACGTCCCGCCCAACGTCGTCTGGAGTTACCCGGACCCGCTGCCCGCGGTCGGAGCCGTCGAGGGGCTCCTCGCCTTCTACAACGAGGCCGTCGACATCACCGTCGACGGCGAACGGTTGGCGCGCCCCGTCACCCACTTCACCAAGGCGCTCGTGGAGCAGCAGCGCGCCTGACGGGCAACGACCGCCGCCGTCCGGACGGACCACCTCGGTGCACGGCCGGCCGCGCCGCGACGGGGCCCGGCATGTCACCCGACAGCCAGGCCCCGTCGGTCGTGCTGCGACGCCCGCTCACGGGCGGCCGATGTTTCCGCAATGTGAGGGCTGTCCGGAACGTATCGACCGGCGGCGTGGACCTCCGCTCAACTCACTTTCCCTGACCCCGCGCACGGATCCGACCCGGAGGCGCCACATCGACCTGGCGCACGTCTCCAGCGCGTTCTGTCGTCGTTGATCCGGAAGACGTGTCGCTGATCCGCTGAGCGGATCACGACATCGGCCGGCCTGAGCCCGGCGCCTACGTCCGGAAGGGCCGGCGCGCGGTGTCCGCCCCAGCGGTGTCCCTCTCGCGGTATCGCGCCGACCGCCGCCCGCACGCGTGCTTCGTCCTTCCGGCTCCCGGACGCCCCGGGGCAGTGAGCAGGGGCCGGCCCCGACACCGCCGAGGGTCCTGCCGTCGAACCCTCGCGTCGCGACCGGCCCGGGCACCCGCCCCGCATCCGTCCCACCGCCGCTCGTCCCCCGATCACCCGCCCCTCAGCAACCGTCAGTGCGCCCCGTCCTGGAGAGGGACCTCCCCATGCCTCGGTATCGGCCGGAGAACGGCGGTCCGGCGTGCGGACGAACTGTGCTCGGGTCGAGGGAAGGAACGCATGCCATGACGAGTCCCGAATCCGAACAGACCCTGACCGGTGACGTGTTGGTGATCGGCGGCGGGCCGGCCGGCACCTGGTCCGCGATCGAGGCCGCCCAGGCCGGGGCCGGTGTCGTCCTGGCCGACAAGGGCTACACGGGTGCGAACGGCGCGACCGCGTCGGTCGGCACCGGCATCTGGTACGTCGACGACGTCCCCGAGCTGCGCGAGGCCGCCATGGCGAGCAGGGAGGGCCTGGGCGGGTTTCTCGCCGACCGGGACTGGATGGCCCGGGTCCTCGACGAGACCCACGCCCGCATGGACGAGCTGGCCCGGGTGCAGCGTTACCCCTTCCCCGTCGACGCCCGGGGCCGTCAGCTCCGCGGTGACCTCCAAGGTCCCGAGTACATGCGCCGGCAGCGGATCCGCGTGCAGCGCCTGGGCGTACGCATCCTCGACCGCACTCCGGCGCTGGAGCTGCTGGTCGATGCCGACGCGGTCGTGTCGGGCGCGCGGGCGGTGGAGCGTACGACCGGGGAGAGCGTCCGCGAACTCGGCTGGGGCAAGGGCCGGGCACTCGGCGCTCGCAGTGCGGTCGGCCCCCGGTACCCGGACTGAGAACCGGCGCCGGCCCTGCCGACGTTGACGTGCCGTCACGGCTGACCGAAGGTGCGCAGGGCCAGTTCCGTGCGCAGCCGGGTCAGCCGGTCGATCTCGGCGTCGAGGGCCGCGAGCCTGCGGACGATCACCCCGGAGCCGGGCCGGTCGCTGTCGGGGTGGCCGCACCGCCCCGGCGGGAGTTCGCCGAGCAGGGCGAGCCGGTCGGTGAGACTGCGCAGGTCCTCGACGGTGAGGCCGAGCGCCAGCAGTTCACGGATGACACGGACTCTGGCCACCTCGTCGGGCCCGTACTCACGTTGCCCGGCGGCTGTGCGCCGCGGTGGCGGCAGCAGCCCCCGTTCCTCGTAGAACCGCAGTGCCCGCGGGGTGGTCCCCGCGGCTGCAGCCGCGTCCCCGATCCGCATGTCCACCCCCGAGCCTCGGCCTCTGCCGCCGCGACCGCGCGCCTGCGCGTCACCGTGGCGGCAACTCCACGACGACGGTTCCGAAGTGCTGCCCCTCCAACAGTTCCCGCAACGCCCGAGGGGCGCGATCCATGCCCGGGATCCGTGCCTGAGGGAAGGTGATGTCGCCGGAGCGCAGCCAGTCCCCGAAGCGCCTGGTCCACTCCGCCGCGACGTCGGGATGGTCCTGTCCGCTGTAGCCGTGCAGCGAGACGCCCTGGCCGACCAGGCGGAAGGTGTCGATCTCCGTGGGTGAACTGCCACCGCCGCGGTTCGGCGACAGCTGTCCCGACAGCGCGCCCACCAGGGCGAAGCGGGCGCCCCGGCGCGCGGTGCGCACAGCCGCCGTGAGCTGCTCACCGCCGACGTTGTCCACGAGTACGTCGATGCCGTCCGGTGCCGCCGCGGCCAGTTGCTCGTCGAAGGGCCGGTTCCCGGGCACCACGACCGCGTCGTAGCCCAGTTCGGCCCGCAGCCGCTCGGCCTTGGCCGGCGACCGGGTGCTCCCGATGACCCTGCCGGCCCCCAGCAGCCGGGCGATCTGGCCGGCCAGCGTACCCACGGCTCCGGCCGCTCCCGTGACGAACACCGTGTCGCCTGGGCGGACTTCGGTGAGCCGGGTCAACGCCCCGTAGGCGGCCGAACCGGACGAGAGGTGGGCGACCGGGTCGGGCAGGAGGTCGCCGAGTGTGGTGCAGTCCGTCGCCGCGACCAGTGCGTACTCGCGCCACCCGAGCAGGTGCGTGACCTTGTCCCCCGGACGCAGCGGACCGCCGGGCCCGGCCGCGACGACCTCACCCACCGCGGGGCCGTACAGAGCGTCACCGGGGTGGATGCGGGGCAGCGGCATGCCGTCGGCCTCGTCCCCGACGAGCGTGCGCAGTCCGGGAAAGACCAGGAAGTACTGGTTCCTGACGAGGACTTGTCCAGGCCCGGGGTGAGGGAGCGGCCTTGGCGTGATCGTGAGGTGTTCGGGTCCGGGCAGTCCGCCGGGTGTGGCGGTCAGCAGGATCTCGCGGGACGTCGAGGGCAGCTCGGCGGGCATGTCGGGGCTCCTGAACGGGTTCCGGGGGGGTGAGCGAGGGCCCGGACAGCCGGACGGTCGGGCTGCCGGAGCGCAGAACCTAACCCCTGACGCGTACGTCAAGGGCAAGCCGGTCGCGCTGCCCCTCGACGGCGCCACGAACCGAATCCACCACCGTGGAGGGGTGTTCGACGAGCCGGACACCCTGTCATGCCGACCCGAAGGCTCCGTTGACACCCTGCGCTCCGCGTGCTTGCATCCCGCCATGCCGTCGCTGGAGCCTCTGACCCGCCGCCGCGCCGTGGACCTCGTCCGGGTCGCCGCCGCGCTGTGTCGGACGAGCGGCTGATCGCCCCCTCCGCTCGCTGACCGCTCTTTCAGCCGCCAGTCCGGCACGCCCGGTCGTACCGGCTGCCGCCGGGTGCCCCGGCCCCGGCCCCTCGTCGCACCCTGCCGCGCTCCTCCGCCCTCTCATGACGAGGACCCGCCATGTCTGCTGCCACTCCCTCCGGTCACCGCCACGAAACCGACTACGACCGCCGGAGGCTGCGCCAGTGGCTCGCCGGTGAGGCCAGAGCCGACGGGGTCACCCGCCGCCGGCTGCTCACCCTGCTCGCCGCCACCGCCGCCGGGACGGCACTCGGGAGTTCCCGCTCCGCCCGCGCCGCCGTCGCCGGAATCGTCAAGCCGCTGCCGCCCGAGTGGTTCATCGAGCGCGGCACCAACGCCGAGACCCGCTGGGAGGCACTGCGCGGGACCGGTCACCACACCCCCAACGAGCTGTTCTTCGTGCGCAACCACACCGCCACCCCCGTCCTGGACGCCGGTGACTGGCGACTGCGGCTGTGGGGGAGCGGACTGCGCGGCAGCCCGGGCGAGGACCGGTCGGTGGAGTTCGGGTACGACGACCTGCGCGCCCTGCCGGCCGTCACCCGGACCGCCTTCGTCGAGTGCGCCGGCAACGGCCGCTCCTACTACACGACCCAGCAGGGCGAGACCGTCACCGGCACCGCGTGGACCCTGGGCGCGGTCGGGGTCGCACGCTGGCGCGGGGTGCGCCTCGCCGACGTGCTGCGCAGGGCCGGGCTCTCCCACGACGCCGTGGACGTGCAGCCGCGCGGCCTGGACGCCGAGTACGTCAGCGGCGGCGAGAACCTCGGCCGGGTCCGCCGTCCACTGCCGTTGGCCAAGGCACTGGACGACGTACTGCTCGCGTACGAGATGAACGGTGAGCGGCTTCCGTACGACCACGGGTATCCGGTGCGGGTGCTGGTGCCCTCCTGGGTGGGGATCGCGTCGATCAAGTGGGTCGGCGACATCGAGGTGTCCGCCGAGCCGCTCTACTCGCCCTGGAACACCACCTTCTACCGCCTGTTCGGCCCCGCCTACCCGCAGGGCGGCAGCGCACCGCTCACCCGGCAGGCGACGAAGAGCGCCTTCGAGCTCGCCGACGGGGCCACGTTCACGGCGGGGCACCGGCACGTACTGCACGGACGGTCGTGGTCGGGTGCGGGCGCCGTCGCCCGGGTCGACATCAGCACCGACGGCGGGACGAGCTGGCGCCGTGCCCGCCTGCGCGACCGGCCCCGCGCCGGTACCTGGACCCGCTGGTCCTTCGACTGGCACCCCGAGGAACCCGGCGCAACCCAGCTGCTGGCCCGGGCCACCGACACCGCCGGCCGCTCTCAGCCGGACGCCGCCGTGCCCAACACACAGGGCTACCTGTTCGACGCGGTGGTACGGCATCCGGTGAGCGTGGTGTGACGGCTCGCCGCCCGGCCTTCTGATCCGGCGACGTGGAAAGTGCGCTCTTGTCATGACAGGACGGGACGGCGGACTCTGGCAGCAGGCACAGCGGTACGCGTACCGGACGTCGGATCCCCGACGACCCTGAGGCGGCTCAGGAGGCTCCCGGATGTCGGTTTCACCGGAGTGTGGCGTTGATGGCCCTGCCGTCACCGAACAACAGGCGGAGGCGCTGGTCGAGGGAGTCTGTTTCAAGACGGGCCCGCCGCGCAGCGTCGGCGTCGAAGTGGAGTGGCTCGTCCACCGGGAGCGCGCGCCGCACGAGCCCGTGGGCCGGGAGGAACTGGCGGCGGCCCACGCCGACCTGCGCGACCTCCCGCTGACGTCCGGGCTGAGCATCGAGCCCGGCGGCCAGGTGGAGCTGAGTTCCCGGCCGGCCCCGTCGCTGGCCGCGTGCGTCTCGGAGGTCTCCGCCGATCTCGACGCGGTGCGCACCGCACTCCACGAGCACGGTCTGGCCCTGGCCGGCATGGGCGTCGATCCCTGGCAGCGGCCTCGCCGCTTCCTGCGGGAGCGGCGCTACGACGCGATGGAGGCCTGTCTCGACCGCACGGGCCGGGCGGGGCGCACCCTGATGTGCACGTCGGCCTCCGTCCAGGTCTGCCTCGACGGCGGACGGGAGGAGCCCGGTGTCATGGGATTCGCGCGCCGCTGGTGGCTGGCGCACCACCTGGGCGCGGTCCTGGTCGCGGTGTTCGCGAACTCGCCCATGGCCGAAGGCCGCCCCACGGGCTGGCTGTCCACCCGGCAGCTGATGTGGGCGGAACTCGATCCGGGACGGGCCGGCGGTCCCTCCCTGTCCCACGATCCCCGGCACGCCTGGGTCCGGCGGGTCCTCGACGCGCCGGTGATGTGCGTACGCCGGGACGGCCCCTGGGAGGTGCCGGACGGGGTGAGCTTCCGCGAGTGGACCCGCTCGCGCACCATGCGCCCGCCGACCCACGCGGACCTCGAGTACCACATCAGCACACTGTTCCCGCCGGTCAGGCCGCGCGGACACCTGGAACTGCGCATGATCGACGCACAGCCGGGCGACGACGGGTGGATCGTGCCGCTCGCGGTGGTCACGGCCCTGTTCGACGACCCGGGCGCCGCCGCGATCGCGAACCGGGCCGTGACACCCCTGGCCGAGCGCGGCGCCGGTGCCCCGGCGCCGCACAATCCGCTGTGGACCGCCGCGGCCCGCCACGGGCTCGCCGACCCGGGACTCAGGCGTGCCGCGGTGACCTGTTTCGCCGCGGCGCTGGACGCCCTGCCGCGACTGGGCGCGAGCACCGGGGTCGTGGCCGCCGTCGCGGCCTACGCCGACCGCTACGTCGCACGCGGTCGCTGCCCGGCCGACGACGTACTCGACCGGGAGGCGCCCGCACGGCTGCGAGCGGAACGGTGAGCCGCGCCCCGGTGTTGCCCGAGGAGTGTCAGAGGCGGTCAAGACGCCAGGGGGGCGCGAGAGTTCGGGCCGCGCGTTGTGCTCCGTGGCGATTTCGTGGCGCTTGCGAGGGACGACGTGGCGCTTCCGTGGGACGACCTCTGCCCGGTGCGCCGACCGAACAGGGAAGGGCGCTGCGTGTGTGCCTACGGATTCACGTGCTCGTGTGCGCGGGGCCCCAGGTCGGCTGAGCCGGGCGGGGCGTTCGGCCGCCGCGCCGACGGACCGGCACCGGGTGCCGGTCCGTCGGCGGCGGGGTCCCGTCGCCGAGGGGCTCAGCCCGCCTGCCGCCGCTCGGGTGCGGAGCGGTGGGTGAGGGGCGCGCGCAGGCCGAGGTGTTCGCGCAGCGTGGTGCCGGTGTAGTCGGTGCGGTAGACCCCGCGTTCCTGCAGTTCGGGGACGAGCAGGTCGACGATGTCGTCGAGGCCGTCGGGGATGAGGTACGGCGTGACGTTGAAGCCGTCGACCGCGCCGTGTCGCACGAAGCGGGCGAACTTGTCGGCCAGACCGGACGGGGTGCCGATGTGCCCGCGCTGGGGTCCGAGCGCGATGACGGTCTCGCGCAGCGACCAGCCGTGCGCCTCGGCCTTCGCCCGCCACTCCGCCACCACCGAGCGCGGGTCGGCGATGCGCCGGGCCCCGAAGGAGCCGTCGTTCTCGGCGACGACCGGGCCCTCGGCGGGCAGCGGTCCGTCGGCGTCGCGGTCGGACAGGTCGATGCCCCACAACAGCCCGGCGATCCCGAGCGCCGTCGCGGGAGTGACCTGCTGCAGCCGGATCCAGCGCTTCTTCTCCTCGGCCTCCTGCTCTGTGGCGCCGATGATGATCTCGGTGCCGGGCAGGATCCGCAGGTCGTCGTCGGGCCGCCCGGCCGCCCGCAGCCGGCGCCGGATGTCATCGGCGAAGGCCAGCGCGTCGTCGAAGTCGTTGCCGTGCGCGGAGAAGATGACGTCCGCGTTGCGGGCGGCGAAGTCGCGCCCCTCGCCGGAGTCACCCGCCTGGAAGATCACCGGGTGGCCCTGGGCGCTGCGCGGCAGGGTGGGGGCGAGGTCGACGTCGAACTGCGGCCCCCGGTGGCGCACTCGGCGTACCGCGCCGGGCACCGACCAGGCGGGCGCGTCCGCGGACGTGGCGACCGCCCGGTCGTCCCAGCCGTCCCACAGGGCGCGGGCCACGGTCAGGAACTCCTCGGCGCGCCGGTAGCGGTCGGCGTGGTCGAGGTAGCCCCCGCGGCGGAAGTTGGCGCCGGTCCAGGCGTTGTCCGTGGTCACCACGTTCCAGCCGGCCCGGCCCTCGGAGAGGAGGTCGAGACCGGAGAGCCGGCGGGCGAGATCCGCCGGCTCGTTGAAGGTCGAGTTGGAGGTGGAGACCAGGCCGATCCGGCGGGTGACCGCGGCCAGCGCCGCGAGCTGGGTGATGGCGTCCGGCCGTCCGGCCACGTCGAGATCGTGGATCCTGCCGTCGACCTCGCGCAGCCGGAGTCCCTCACCGAGGAAGAAGGCGTCGAACAGGCCCCGTTCGGCGGTCTGCGCGACGCGCCGGAAGGAGGCGGGGTCGATCTGCGAGCCGCTGTCGGGCGCGGACCAGATGGTCCAGTGGTTCACACCCTGGAAGAACACCCCGAAGTGCAGCTGGGCGTGCGGCCGGGGGACGTCGAGGGGGTCGGTGCGGGTCATCGGGTCTCCTCCTGGACGGCCGCGGCCGCGAACCGGTTGGCGGGACGCTCCAGACCAAGGGCCGAGCGCAGGGACGTGCCGGGCAGCGGCCGGGCGACGAGACGCCGCTCGGACAGGGCCGGCAGGACGAGGCGGGAGAGGACGGCCAGATCCTCGTCCAGCACCAGCGGATGCAGCCGCACCCCGTCCACGTGACGGCTCAACTCGTCCAGGACGGCGACCAGTCCGGCCGCCGCCCCGACGTACCGCAACCGCCCGCGGTCCGCCCACGGCGCATGCCGCTCCAGGTCGGCGACGCGCTCGGTGCCGGTCGCGTCCGGGCCGTCCAGGGCCACCTCGACCTCGGCGAAGACGCGGGGCGTACCCGCGCCGGCGGCGGCCGCGGCGACCGCGGCCGGGTCACGGCCGTCGACCAGCGCGACGTCGAGCCGCGCGGCCGGCACCCGGTCCGGGCGGCCCAGGACGACGAGCTGCCCCTGCGGGGGGCGCGGCACGATCGCGGGGCCCTTGACCGCGTAGGTCTCCCCGGTGAAGTCGATGTAGTGGAGCCGGTCGCGGTCGAGGTAGCGGCTCGTGGCGACGGACCGGATGACCGCGTCGTCCTCCCACGAGTCCCACAGGGCGCGGGCCACCTCGACACCGTCCTCGGACTCCCGGGCCCGCGCGGCCGCGTCGGCGACCAGAGGGCGCCCCCAGACCCGGGCAGCCTCGGGGTGTTCCTCCTCCGTCACCACCCACCCGGCACGGCCGACGGAGAGGTGGTCCAGGGACGCCAACTGGCTGGAGACATGGAAGGGTTCGGCATACGTGACCGGGACGACGGGCGCGATCCCGATCGTGCTCGTGGACGCCGCGACGAAGGCGGCCCGCTCCACCGCCCCGATACGGCCGACGGGATCGGGCCCGGCACCGGGCGGCAGTACCCCGTCGTCCAGGGTGACCAGAGTGAACCCGGCGTTCTCGGCCACGGCGGCCGACCCGGCCGCACGGCGCGGGGCGAGCAGTCGGTCGGGTGTGTGGGCGGCGCGGCGCCAGGCCGCGGGGTGGGCGCCGTCGCCGTCGATCTCGACGGCGAGGTGCAGGCCAGGGCCGGACAATGGACGTTCCTTCCGGGAAACACGGGGACGCGCGACCGCGGGGCCGCGGCGAAGGAGCCGGACGGGGAGCCCGGCTGGACAGCCGGGACGGGCCGCGGCGGGAGGAGACCCGACGGGCCGCTGCGGGGGCAGGATCAGAAGGCCACGGCCGGACGGGCCGGGCGGCGGGGCCGTTGTGCGAGGTGACGGCGAGACGAGCCGACAGGGCTCAGCGGCGTGCGGAAGGACAGACGGCGGAGCAGGTGCGGCAGTAGTCGACATGCCTGCGCACGATCAGCCGCACGCCACAGCGCCCACCTCGCGGTGCCGCGCCGGATGCGTGCATCAAGGGCCTCCACCCATCAGAAACCGATCGGTTCACCGTACGTCGCCCGACCCGGCTGGTGTCAAGGACGGGCCACCCGGCCCACACCGCTGTCACCGTTCTCCCGGCGCGGTGGGGCCGTGCGCCACGGCGACACGGTGGCGTGCCGCGGCTCGGCCCCGACGGCGCGCCTGCCGTGCCGTCGAAAGCGATTGAAACCGTTCAATCGGCCCTGATCCGTCGCCCAGTGGCCGGAACCTGCTCACGGCCGACATGTGCCGACGACGACGCGAAATCACCTGCGCGACGATTGACCCCCGCCTCGCCCGGCTTTACGTTACCCACGCCCCTTCCGATTGAATCGATTCAAACAATGCCTCGTGTGTGTGAGGAGTCGCAGATGATCAGCAGGAGGAACATGCTCGCGGCCGCCGCTGCCACGGTCGCGGCGGCCGCCGTCGACGGTGTGCCGGCGGCGACCGCGTCGGCGTCCGGCCGCCCCGAGGCCGGGGCGCGGACCCGGCCGGACACGACGCACGACGCCCTGGGCGTCGCCGCGCCGACCGTGGAGTACGTCCGGCACCCCCTGGGCCTGGACGTCCAACGCCCCCGGCTGAGCTGGCCGTTGGTGTCCGACGGGGTGGACGTGCGGCAGAGCGCCTATCAGGTCCGGGTCGCCACCACGGCCTCGGGGCTGGCCCGCCCGGACGTCTGGGACAGCGGCAGGGTCGCCTCCGGCGAGTCCGTGCTCGTGCCGTACGCCGGCCCCGCGCTGCAGCCCCGGACGCGCTACCACTGGTCCGTGCGGGTGTGGGACGGCGCGGGCAGGGTCTCCGGCTGGAGCGAGCCCTCGTGGTGGGAGACCGGGCTCATGGGCACCGGCCGGTGGACCGCCGACTGGATCTCCGCACCGGCGATCCTCACCGACGCACCGTCCTTCGAGGGCGGTTCGTGGATCTGGTTCCCCGAGGGCGACCCTGCGAGCAGCGTCCCGGCGGCCACCCGCTGGTTCCGCCGCACCGCCGAACTGCCCGCCGGGATCACCGCGGCGACCCTCGCCATCACCGCGGACAACGTGTACGCCGTCTCCGTGAACGGCGTCGAGGTGGCGCACACCGACCTCGACACCGACAACGAGGACTGGCGCCGCCCGGCCGTGATCGACGTGCTGGACCGCGTACAGGCGGGCGACAACGTTATCGCCGTGTCCGCCACCAACGCGACCGAGGGGCCGGCCGGACTCGTCGCCGTCCTGGTGGTGCGGACCGCATCGGGCGAGCAGAAGGTGTTCACCGACGCCTCCTGGAAGGCCACGGACACGGAACCGGGCGACGGGTGGCGGGAGCCGGGGTTCGACGACGGGGGCTGGCTCACCGCCGGGGTGGCGGCCGCGTGGGGCGGCGGGCCGTGGGGGCGGGTCGTCCCGGTGTCGTACGCCGTCACGCAGCTGCGGCACGAGTTCCGGCTGCCGCGCAAGAAGGTGGCGCGCGCCCGCCTGTACGCCACGGCCCTCGGCCTGTACGAGGCCCGCCTCAACGGCAGCCGCGTGGGCGACGACCAGCTCGCACCGGGCTGGACGGACTACCGCACCCGCGTCCAGTACCAGACGTACGACGTCACCGGGCTGTTGCGGCCCGGCTCCAATGCCATCGGGGCGTACCTGGCGCCCGGCTGGTACGCGGGCAACGTGGGCATGTTCGGACCCGGCCAGTACGGTCGGCACCCGGCCCTGCGCGCACAGTTGGAGGTGGAGTACGCGGACGGCACGAGCGGGCGCGTCACGTCGTCCACCGACTGGCGGGCCGCCGCCGGGCCGATCGTCGCCGCGGACCTGCTGAACGGCGAGACGTACGACGCCCGCAAGGAGACGCCCGGCTGGACCTCACCCGGCTTCGACGACACGAACTGGCTCGGCGCGCGCGACGAGGGCGACATCGGACCCGGGCTGATCGTCGCGCAGGTGGACGGACCGGTGCGCGTGGAGCGGGAGTTGACTCCGCTGGCGGTGACCCGGCCCAAGCCCGGCGTCCACGTGTTCGACCTGGGGCAGAACATGGTCGGCTCGGTACGGCTGCGGGTGACGGGAGACGCGGGCACGACCGTGCGGCTGAGACACGCCGAGGTGCTCAACCCCGACGGCACGGTCTACACCGCCAACCTGCGGAGCGCGGCGGCGATGGACACGTACACCCTCAAGGGCGGCGGGGAGGAGGTGTACGAGCCGCGCTTCACCTTCCACGGGTTCCGCTACGTCGAGGTGACCGGGTTCCCCGGCACCCCCACGGCGAAGGCCGTCACCGGGCGCGTCATGCACACGGACGCCCCCTTCACCCTGGACTTCGAGACCGACGTGCCGATGCTGAACCAGCTGCACCACAACATCACGTGGGGCCAGCGCGGCAACTTCCTCTCCGTGCCGACCGACACGCCCGCGCGCGACGAGCGGCTCGGCTGGACGGGCGACATCAACGTCTTCTCGCCCACCGCCGCCTACACCATGGAGTCGGCCCGCTTCCTGTCCAAGTGGCTCGTCGACCTGCGTGACTCGCGGACTCCGGCGGGCGCGTTCACGGACGTGGCGCCGGTGGTCGGCACCCTCGGCAACGGCACCGCGGGCTGGGGCGACGCGGGCGTCACCGTGCCCTGGGCTCTCTACCGGGCCTACGGCGACCGCCAGGTCATCGCGGACGCCCTGCCGTCCGTCCGGGAGTGGCTGACGTACCTGGAACAGCACAGCGACGGGCTGCTGCGCCCCGCCGAAGGGTACGGCGACTGGCTGAACGTCGACGACGAGACCCCCAAGGACGTCATCGCCACCGCGTACTTCGCGCACAGCGCCGCCCTCGCGGCCGAGATGGCGGCGGAACTCGGCGCGGACGCGGACGCCGCGGCCTGCCGCGACCTCTTCGGCCGGATCCGGGCGGCCTTCCAGAGCGCCTACGTCACCGCCGACGGCAGGGTGAAGGGAGACACGCAGACGGCGTACGTCCTGGCGCTGTCCATGGACCTGCTGCCCGACGCCGCCCGTGAGGCCGCCGCCGACCGGCTCGTCGCCCTGATCGAGGCCAGGGACTGGCACCTGTCCACCGGCTTCCTCGGCACGCCGCGGCTGCTGCCCGTGCTGACCGACACCGGGCACACCGACGTCGCCTACCGGCTGCTGCAGCAGCGCACCTTCCCGAGCTGGGGCTACCAGATCGACCGGGGCTCCACCACGATGTGGGAGCGCTGGGACTCCATCCGGCCCGACGGCGGTTTCCAGGACCCGGCCATGAACTCGTTCAACCACTACGCCTACGGTTCGGTGGGGGAGTGGATGTACGCCAACATCGCGGGCATCGCGGCGGGCCGGCCCGGGTACCGCGAGATCGTGGTCCGCCCCCGCCCGGGCGGCGCCGTCACCACCGCCGACGCCCGCTTCACCTCGGTCTACGGCCCGGTCGCCACCCGGTGGCAGCAGCGGGCCGGCCGCTTCACCCTGAGCTGCGAGGTGCCGCCCAACACGACCGCCGAGGTCTGGATCCCGACGGACACGCCGAAGCAGGTGACCCGCACGCACGGCACCTTCCTGCGCCAGGAGGACGGCTGCGCGGTCTACCAAGTCGGCTCCGGAACACACCACTTCAGCGCCTGACGCCCACTCGCGCGTGGGGGGCGGGGCGGGCCCGCCCCCCACGCGTCCGCCTCGCCGCCGGACACCTCGACTGTGTTCTCCCGCCCCATTGTGTTGAGCCTTGCGCCCCCTTACTGTTCGACTTTGCCCGAGTCTGTTTGGTGTTGATTGCTCAAGTCGGTCTGGAGGCCGCGGTGCGGAGTGATCGGATCGGTTCAGAGGCGGCAAGGCCCGGTGGGCGCCGGTGGTGGCGGCCCGTCCTCGCGGCGGCCGCGACCATCGCCCTGGCGGCGGGCATGATCGCCCCCGCCGCGGCGGCACAGGACATCGGCGGGCGGGCGACCGCAGCCGAGACCGCCGCCACCGCCGCGGCCCCGCAGCCGCACACGGTGAGCCTCGACGGCTACTCCTTCCTCGTCGACGGCAAGCGCACCTACCTGTGGTCCGGGGAGTTCCACTACTTCCGGCTGCCGAGCCCGGACCTGTGGCGGGACATCTTCCAGAAGATGAGGGCCGCCGGGTTCAACTCCACCTCGCTGTACTTCGACTGGGGCTACCACTCGCCGAAGCCGGGCGTGTACGACTTCAGCGGGGTGCGGGACGTCGACAGGCTCCTCGACATGGCCCAGGAGGCCGGGCTCTACGTCATCGCCCGCCCGGCGCCGTACATCAACGCGGAGGTCGACAGCGGCGGCCTGCCCGGCTGGCTGACCACCAAGGCCGGGAACAACCGCAGCGACGACCCGCGGTTCCTGAAGTACGCCGACGAATGGCTGACCCAGATCGACCGGATCATCGCCCGCCACCAGCTGACCAACGGCACCGGCTCGGTCATCGCCTACCAGGTCGAGAACGAGTACTACAACGGCTCGGCCGCCGGCCGCTCCTACATGCAGCACCTGGAGGACAAGGCCCGCGCCGACGGCATCACGGTCCCGCTGACCGGCAACAACAACGGCACGTTCAACTCCGGCACCGGCGCCCTGGACGTCGACGGCCCGGACTCCTACCCGCAGGGCTTCGACTGCTCCAACCCCGCGAAGTGGAACGGCGTCCCGGACATCAGCTACGACCACCCCGCCGGAAAGCCGCTGTACTCACCGGAGTTCCAGGGCGGCGCCTTCGACCCCTGGGGCGGACCGGGGTACGACAAGTGCGCCCAGCTGATCAACGACCAGTTCGCCGACGTCTTCTACAAGCAGAACATCGCCGTCGGCACCACCGCGCAGAGCTTCTACATGACCTACGGCGGCACCAACTGGGGCTGGCTGGGCATGCCGGAGAACTACACCTCGTACGACTACGGTGCCGCGATCCGCGAGAACCGCCAGCTCGACCCGAAGTACTACGAGGACAAGCTGATCGGGTACTTCACCCAGTCGGTCGCCCCGCTGACCAAGACCGAGGCGATCAGAACCACCCCGCCGGACGACTCCGCGATCGTCGACACCGCCCGGATGAACCCCGACACGAAGACCCAGTTCCACGTCCTGCGGCACGGCAACTCCACGTCCACCGCGGTCGACAGGACGCACATCTCACTGGACTTCAACGCCCAGCCGGCCGCGGACACCACCTACACCTGGGACGACCCCGACTCCGCGCTCCAGTACGCCGGTTCCTGGTCGCACGTCGCCAACACCAGCTACACCGGCGGCGACTACAAGCACACCGAGTCGTTCTCCGCCAAGGCCGGTGACTCGCTCACCGTGCCCTTCGACGGCACCGCGATCCGCTGGATCGGCTCGAAGACGAACAACCACGGCTACGCCGACGTCTACCTCGACGGTACGAAGGCGGCGACGGTCGACGACTCCGGCGGCGAGAACCAGGCCGTGCTCTTCCAGAAGACCGGCCTGGCACCGGGTGCGCACACCCTGAAGATCGTGGTCGACGGGACCCACAGTCCGGGGTCGACGGACAACTACGTGGCCATTGACGCCATCGACGTTCCGACGGGCGACTCCGCCGCCGCGCCGACCTACCCGGTCGTGCCCCAGCAGCCCGGCACCGCGATCACCCTCGACGGCCGCGACTCGCACGTGATCGTCGCGAACTACCGGCTCGGGGACGCGCAGTTGCAGTACTCGACGTCGGAGCTCATGACCAGCGCGACGATCGGGGACCGGGACGTCGCCGTGCTCTACGGCGACCAGGACAGCGACGGCGAGACCGTGCTGCGCTACGCCACCGAGCCCACCGTCACCGCCACCGGCGGCACCGTCACCACCACCTGGGACGCGGCCACCGGCGACCTGCGCCTCGACTACACGCACAAGGGCCTGATCCGCATCAGCATCAGCGGCGCCGGGAAGCGCCCGCTCCTGCTGCTCGCCGGTGACAAGGCCACGGCCGAGACCTTCTGGCGCCAGGACACGTCGACCGGTCCGGTGCTGGTGCGCGGCACCCACCTGCTGCGCACGGCGACCAGCCTGGACGGCGGCCGTACCGTGGCGCTCACCGGCGACAACGCCGACGACAAGAACATCGAGGTGTTCACCGCCGCCGACCGCGTCACCTGGAACGGCAGGACGGTGCGCGGTGCGGCCGCCGGCACGGCGAGCCGCACCGGGACGATCCCGACGGCCGCCCCCGTCCACCTGCCGGAACTGACGAACTGGAAGCACGCCGAGGAGTCGCCCGAAGCGGCCCCCGGCTTCGACGACACCGGCTGGCAGGTGGCCGACAGGACGACCACCAACAGCGTCTCCGGCAGCGACGCGCAACCGGTGCTCTACGCGGACGACTACGGCTTCCACACCGGCAACACCTGGTACCGCGGCCGCTTCCGCACCACCGGCAAGGAGACCGGCGTCCACCTGGTCTCCGACTCCGGCGGCGGCGCGCAGGCGTTCTCCGCCTGGCTCAACGGCACTTTCCTGGGCAGCTCCACCACCGGCAGCGCCGACTTCACCTTCCCCGCCGGCTCGCTGAACGCCGAGGGCGACAACGTCATCTCCGTCCTCACCGTGAACATGGGGCACGAGGAGGACTACAACTCGACCAATGGCAACAAGACCGCCCGAGGCCTGACCAGCGCCTCCCTCACCGGGGCGCCGCTGACCTCCGTCACCTGGCGGGTACAGGGCGTCCGCGGGGGCGAGGACCTCCAGGACACCGTGCGCGGCCCGCTCGCCACGGGCGGCCTGTACGGCGAACGCGCCGGCTGGTCCCTGCCCGGCTACCCGGACCGCACCTGGGACCAGGTGTCCCTGCCGGCGACCGACACCCGCCCCGGCGTCTCCTGGTACCGCACCGATGCCGACCTGGACCTGCCGCACGGTCAGGACACCTCCGTCGGGCTGACGTTCACCGACGACCCGTCCCGCAAGTACCGCGCCACGATCTTCGTGAACGGCTGGCAGGTCGGCAACTACGTCAACTACCTCGGCCCCCAGCACACCTTCCCCGTGCCCAACGGCATCCTCAACCCCAACGGTCACAACAGCATCGCCATCGCCGTCTGGAACCTGGACGGCAGCACCGGCGGCCTCGGCAAGGTCTCCCTCACCGACTACGGCAGCTACGCCTCGTCCCTGCGGGTCGCGCAGAACGACAGCCCCCGTTACGACGCCGGGAAGTACGCGATGCCGCAACGCCCGGGGACGGACGTCACCCTGGACGTGCCGGACACCGCACAGTCGGCCCAGGCCTTCACGGCCGAGACGACGGTACGGGTGCCGGGGGACCGGCCGTCCGCCTCCCGCCTGACGGCAGCGCTCGCCGCGCCCGACGGCTGGACCGTGACCGCCACGAGCCCGGGCTCGGTCGAGCGGGTGCGACCGGGCGGATCGGCCACCTTCTCCTGGACGGTCAGGCCGCCGGACGGCACCCTCCCGTCCGCCTCGGCGCTCACCACCACGGTGCACTACGCGCAGAGCGGACGACAGACCACCGGCGGTGACGAGCGCATCGTCCGCGGGATCCCACCGACCCCGCCGGCCGGGCAGAGCGCGGTGAGCGACCTGCCGTTCCTGTCGTCCACCAACGGGTGGGGCCCGGTGGAGCGCGACACCAGCGTCGGCGAACAGGCGGCCGGGGACGGCCGTCCGATCACCGTCGCCGGCGTCGGCTACGCCAAGGGCCTGGGCACCAACTCGGTCAGTGACGTCCAGCTCTATCTCGCCGGACGCTGCTCCCGGCTCACGGCGGAGGTCGGCGTCGACGACGAGACCGGCGGCGCGGGAACGGTGACGTTCTCCGTGATCGCCGACGGCCGGACCCTGGTGACCACGCCGACGGTCCGCGGCAAACAGGCCGCGGTGCCGATCGACGTCGACGTCAGCGGCGCCAAGGTGCTCGACCTGAAGGTCGGCGACGCCGGCGACGGCAACGGCAACGACCACGGCGACTGGGGGACTCCGACGCTGACGTGCGGCTAGCCGGACGGCACACCGGGCACGGCCGCGAGGTCAACACGGGTGCCCTCGGGGGCACTTCGCACTGTCCGTAATCCTGGCCGGGCAGACCGTTTCGGAACGGAATGGCCGGCCGGGAGTATGGCATGCCGTGCAGGGGAGACCTCGGTCGGGTGAATGAGGAGAAGGCAAGTGGCCTCTGCCGTGCGGGAGTTCCCCCTCGCCGGTGTCGTGCCGGGGCGTCACCGCGGTGTCCGTCCGTGGTGCAGAAGGCGCTTGCGGGCAGGTTGACACGCCCGGGGGTACAGAGGCGGGCCGTTCGTGGCGGGGTAATGTGTTCAGGAATCGAACAGTTCCCCGTGGGAACCGCGATGACGGCTGCGACGGGAGAGCTGGCCGTCCGGGCCACCCGCATGTGACCTCTGAAGATGGAGCCGATGAACGTGTCGACCCGTGGCAGACGGCTGCGGAGCCTGGCCGCCACCGCGGCCATCGTCTGCGCGATCGCCGTGTTACCCGGCCCGAGTTACGCGACTCCCGGCAAACCGGATCCGCGCAACGACAAGTCGATCGAGGACATCCAGGACGAGCTGAACGGCCTCTACCGGCAGGCGGAGGTGGCGACCGAGGCCTACGACGCGGCCGGCGTGAAGGCGACCGAGCAGGAGAAGCGGCTCGCGTCGCTCCACACGGACCTGGCCCGTACCGAGAGCAAGCTCGCCGACCTGCACGACCTCGCGGGCGCGGCCGCCCGCACGCAGTACCGTGGCGGCAATCTCGACTCCACGGGCCTCCAGCTCCTGCTCGGCGACCACCCCGAGCACGCCCTGGACGACGCCGCCCAGGCCCGGCAGGCCCTGCGCGACGTGGTGACCGTGTCCGAGAACCAGGCGAACGTCCGCGCGCAGCTGAGCCGGCAGACGGACGCCGCCGCGGAGAAGCTGCGGGAACTGAAGAACACGCGCGCGGACAAGGCCGAGGCGAAGCAGAAGATCGAGAAGAGGATCGCCGAGGCCGAACAGATCGAGGCGGGCCTGAAGAAGGAACAGACCCGCAAGCTGGCCCAGTTGGAGAAGGATCAGGCGAAGGAGGCCGAGGCCAGGTGGACGGGACCCGGTTCCGGCGGCGGTACCTCGACCGGCACCGGTTCGAGCGGCGGCCGGACGAAGGTCAGCGGAGCGGCCGGGAAAGCCGTCGACTTCGCGTTGGCGCAGATCGGCAAACCGTACGTCTGGGGCGCCGTGGGCCCCTCGTCGTACGACTGCTCGGGGCTGACCTCCACCGCGTGGGCGGCGGCCGGGCACCCCATACCCCGCACCTCGCAGGCGCAGTGGCAGGGGCTGACCCGGGTCAGCCTGTCCTCCGTGCAGCCCGGCGACCTGATCATCTACTACGACGCCACCCACGTGGGCATGTACATAGGCGGCGGACAGATCGTCCACGCCCCGCGGCCCGGACGCACGGTCACGACCGCCCCGGCCGCCTCCATGCCCATCCTCGGTGTCGTCCGACCCGGAGTCTGAGCGGATGACCTCCTCAATGACCCCCCGCAACGGGGGAAACCTGCCCGCGCTGAGCGCACCGCCGCTGATCCGGCTCGACGCCTACGTGGCCGAGGACGGCTCGACGGTCGTCAACGGCCATCTGCTGGAGATGGGCGGCACGCGGCCCCCCAACGAGGCGATCCTCGACGCGATCGCCATGTTCGCCCGCACCCTGGGTGCCCCGGTGGCGGCCACCGTCATCGACCGCAGCGTGCTGCAGGTGGCGCGGCTGCGGGTCCACCCCGACGGCTCCAGCCGGACCATCGCCGACGAGGAGGACCTGCCGCCCGGACGGGAGCGCACCGCCGCGGAGGAGGAGGCGTTCCCGCCCCTCGCCCGCGTCGAACGCATCATCCAGCACGCGCAGCGAGGAGAGCTGCACGCCGCGTCCGTCCTCGCCAGCGCCCTGCGGGAACACCTCACCCTGCGCAGGGGTGCCGAGGACGAACTCTCGCTGGAGGCGCGGGCGATCGAGGCGTACCTCGCGTACCAGCGCGGCGACTACATGCTCTCCACCGTCCTCGCGCTGACCGTCGCCCGCATCCGCTGCCGCACCGACCTGAACCGGGCGGCCCCCGAGGTGGCCCGCGCCACCGCGGCTTGGCAGCGGCTGACGGACGACGGTCAGGTCGCCACCCGAGGGCAGGAACTGCTGCACATGTGGGAACACCTGGCCACCGAGGGCATCCCGCTGGAACCGTCCCACCAGGCCATGGCCCGAGCGGTCCGGAGCCGGCTCGAACGGGGCACCCGCTCACTGTCGGCCGCGGCCACGGCGCCGCCCACGGCACCGGCCGTGACGGCGGGCCAGGGACCGATCGCCCCCGAGGACACACCCCTCAGCCCCACCCGCCGGGGGATCCGCAGATTCACCCGGCGCCCCGGCCGCTCCGCCGGGTCACAGTCCTGAGCGCAGACGTCCGCAGCGCGAACAGGCCCCGACCGACCAGCCCAACGAGGTGGGCGATTGCTCAGTAGGCGTGGTGGACCTGCCAGAACGCCCAGGCCTGGCAGGGGCTGCCGTATGTGGTGTTCATGTAGTTGAGGCCCCACTTGATCTGCGTGGCCGGATTGGTCTGCCAGTCGGCGGCCACGGAGGCCATCTTGTTGCCCGGCAGGGCCTGGACGAGGCCGTAGGCGCCGGAAGAGGGGTTCACCGCGAGGTAGTTCCAGGTGGACTCGTGATCCACGATGTTGCTGAAGCACTGGAACTGGCCGCTGCCCACGATCTCCGCGGCGATCGCCTTGATCTGCGCCACGGTGTAGGAACTCTGCACCGGGAAGCCGGCGGTGGGGTCGCCGGCCGCGGCCTTGGCCTTTTCCCGTTCCTCGGCGGCGGCCTTCTTGGCCTTGGCGGCCTTGGCCGCAGCGGTCCGGGCGGCCTGCTCGGCGTCCTTGCGGGCGCCCGCGTCCGCCTGCACCGCCATGGCCTCGGCCTGCTGCGTCAGCGACGTGGTCTGCACCCGGGCCTGCTGCCCCGCGGGGAGGTCCGCGAGGAGGGTGGAGTCGGCCGCGGTCGCCTCCGCGTCGTTGTTCTGCGCGCTGCTGCCCGAGGCGACACCGACGACACTTCCGACAGCGGTGACCGCGGTGGCCGACGCCACCGCGAGTCCCCGGACCGTTATGCGGCTCACGCGCTTCTCTTCCTCTTCGCCCGGGCCACCGTGTGCGGCGGTCGACGGAAGTGTCTCGCTTGACGGGTGGGACAGTTGGAACACTCTTGCGTGCCGGCCCGGCCGGCGCAATGCCGGCGGGAGTGCGGATGCTCACACCTTCGCCGGGGCGGACTCAGGGGCCACCATGAGCCCCCATGAAAAGTGACGCGAACCGGCGCGACGGGTGGGTCGTCGGGATCGACGCCGGCGGCACCCGGACCCGTGCGGTCCTCGCGGACGCGCGTGACGGGCAGGTGCGCGGGGAGGGCGAGGCCGGGCCGGGCAACGCGCTGACCGTGCCCGGGCCCGAACTCGCCGCACATCTGGCCGAGGCGGTCGCGTCGGCCGTGCCCGCGGCGATGCGGGGGCAAGTCCTCGCGGTCGCCGCCGGTTTCGCGGGCGCCGCCCGGGCGCCGGAGGAGGAGCGGGGCCGGGTACGCGCGCGGGCCGCACTCGGCGCGGCGCTGTCACGGCTGGGGATCCGCACCGGTGCCGTCGAGGTCCACAGCGACGTCGAGGCGGCCTTCGCCGGGGCGCCCGGGCGCCCGGCGGACGGACTCGCCCTGGTGGCCGGCACGGGAGTGGTCGCCGCCCGGATCGTGGGGCGTGTGCCGGCCGCCACCTCTGGCGGGGACGGCTGGCTGCTCGGGGACGACGGCGGCGGGTTCTGGATCGGCCGCGAGGCGACCCGGGCGGCGCTGCGGGCCGTGGACGGGCGGGGCGGACCGACCGTGCTGACCGCCACCGTCGGCCGGGCTCTTGGGGTTGCGGCCGACACGCTGCCGCCGGCCGGCGGTGGGTGCTGGGCGCCCGCCCGGCGGGCCGCCTACCGGGCGGGGCTGCTGCCCGCCGTGCTGGACCGCCCGCCGGTACGGCTGGCCGACCTCGCGCCACTGGTGCTTGAGGCGGCGGCGGACAACGATCTCGTCGCCCGGGGGATCCTCCGGGAGGCGGTCGCCCATCTCGTCCTGACCGTGCACGCGTTGCGACCACGCCCGGGCGAACTCCTGGTCGTCACGGGCGGCTTGACCGCCCCGGACGGTCCGCTGCTCACCCCGCTCGCGGCACGGCTCGCCGGCCTCACGATCGTCCCGGTGGCGGACGGCCGGGCGGGGGCCGTGGCACTGGCACGGCTGCTCACCGGCCATCGGCCCGCCGACACCCCGTGATTACTGGCACCAGCCGATTCCTCCGCCCCCGCCCGCCGCGCGCTCCGGGACCGGTCGCCTCACCGCGCCCGGTGTTCTCCCCAGGAGGGCCGGTGAAGAACACGGTCGACTCGGCAGAGGTCACACGCACAGGGCTCCTACGGGTGCAGGTGGAGCCCCTTCCTGGCATCGCGGAATGGCTCGATCACCCAGCTACCTGGTCTGTCGTTGGTCCATCCCTGCACCCAGCGGTCGTCGGCTCAGTGCGATCGCCGGGCCCTCACCGCGTGCTGCCCGGCGATGTGGTCGGTCAACGCCAGTGCGGCGCTGGCCCGTTGGTAGGTGAGCTGGGCGACCCGGACGTACAGGCAGTCGATGAGCAGCAGCACCGAGTGGCGGGCGCCGATGATGCCGGTGGGGAAGCTGGTCTCCGGGGTGGACGAGATGAGCCGGATGCCGGCGGCGCGGGCGAGCGGGGAACGCGGGTCGGCGGTGAGGGCGATCGTGGTCGCGCCGCGCCGCCCGGCCGTCTCGAACGGCTCGGTCGTCTCGCGGGTGGACCCGGAGTGCGAGATGCCGAGCGCGACGTCGGCGGGGGTGAGCAGCGCGGCGGAGGTGACCGCGGCGTGCACCTCGGTCCAGCCGCGCACCGAACAGCCGATCCGGAACAGCCGGGTCTCGGTCTCCTGCGCCACCGCGCCGCTGCCGCCCACGCCGTAGACGTCGATCCTGCGGGCCCGGGCCATCGCCTGCGCGGCCCGCTCGACCGCGTCCAGGTCGATCCGGTCCAGGGTCTGCTGGACGGCCCGCAGGTCCGCGGTGCCGACCACCTTCACCACTCGCTCCAGGCTGTCGTCCGGGGAGATGTCCGGACCGATCTCGGCCGTGCCCCAGTCGGAGACCTCGCCGCGGCCCCGCTCCTGCGCGAGCGCGATCAGCAGGTGCTGGTAGGAGTCGAGACCGACGGCCCGGCAGAAACGGGTGACGGTCGCCTGCGAGGTGCCGGTACGGCGGCCCAGCTCCGCGGCCGAACAGTGCGCGACGGCGGCCGGATCCGCGAGGATCAGCTCGCCCACCTTCCGCAGGGAACCGGCCAGGCGCGGCAGCTCGGTTCGGATCAGTGCGGTGACGTCGGTCGAGGGCATGGGGAGACCGTACCTGGCACCTTACGAGCCGTCAGTTGAATACCGGGCCCGCAGCGGCACGCCGTTGCACCGGCTGCCGGGTGCCTGATTCATCGATCCGCCGATCGGGGCGAGTCCGGGGTGGTCCGATCCACCGCCGTTCCGGGTTCCGGCGGCCACGGGTTCCGGCGGTGCCGTCCCCGGGGACGCGTCCCGGCCGTTGCGGCAGTGGGGAGTGTGCGCGTGTCCGTCGAGTCCGCCGACGGGTCCAGGGCTGGACCGGTGAGCGCCGAACGCTTCGCCCGCGAGGGCCTCGCGGCCCTCCACCGCCTCGCGGAGTCGGCCCGCGCCGACGTCGCGCGGGCCGCCGGGCCGATCGCCGACTGCGTCCGCGCCGACGGGGTCGTCCAGGCCTTCGGTACCGGCCACTCCCAGGCTCTGGTCCTCGAAGTCGCCGGCCGTGCGGGCGGGTTGGTTCCACCAATCGGATCAGCATCGCCGACCTCGTCCTCTAGGGCAGCGAACACCCCAGCGTCCTCGACGACCCGCTCCTGGAACGCGATCCCGGCGTCGCCGCCCGCCTCTACGCCCTCGCCGCCCCGCGTCCCCAGGTACGCCGGACGGATCCGGCGCACCGCGGACTGACGGCGCCGGCGGGCGCCGCCGGTGCCGGGCCGCGCCGACTGTCCGGATCACCGCTCCGAGCCGCGCGGCGATGACGCGCTGCCCGGTTCCGGTGCCGCGGTCGAACCGGTCTGTGCCTTCCGCACTCGGCGGTGCTGTGACCTCGCCTGGGCCCTGGCGGCCTCGGACAGGGCCGGCTGGAGGCGGCGGGCGGCGTCGACGTGGTCGTCGGTCCAGATGACCCGGACCGCGACGGGGGTGGCCCGGCCCTGACCGTCGCTGAGTTCGGTGCGGACGGACTCCACGAGCCGCGCCGCCCCCTCGGGCCGGAGCGGAAGGGCGTCGGGCACGGCCGTACGGCCCCCGAGGCTCGCGGCGAAGTCGTGGTACCAGCCGGTGACCAGCGCCGCCGAGCCGAGGACGGCACGATGGGCGTCGGCCCGGACGGCCTGGACCCGCGCCAGGTCCTCGCCCCGCCACAGCGAGACGACGGCCTCGGCGGCCAGCCGGAGCCCGACGACCCCGGTGACGAGAGTGGTCGCGCAGGACAGCGACAGCGGCTTGGCACCGCGCTCGGCGAGGTAGTTGCGGAACGCGTCGTCGAGGCGGCGGGCCGCGGCCGCCGCCACCCGGCCCTGCGGATCGGGATCGGTGGGATCGCGGTGACCGAGCGCGTAGTCCACGGCGCGCCCGAGGTAGCGGGCGCTGTCGTCGTACGCCTCGGCGAGTGCCTTGTGGACGGCGGCCCGGGCGCCGCGCGGCCAGAAGAACACCGCCACCACCACGCTGACCAGGCACCCAAGCGCGATGTCCTGGACGCGCAGCAGGGCGATGTGCCAGTTCGGGTCGTGGCCGATGTTGAACAGCACCACCAGCGTGACGGTGAACGCGGCCTGCCCGGCCGCGAAGGAGATGGCGGCGGGCGCGATCCCGGCGCACAGGATGGCCACGGGGAGCACGAACCACAGCGCCGTGCCGTGGTGGCCGATCAGCCGCAGCAACACGGCGCCCACCACCGACCCGCCGACCGTGCCGAGGACGGCGCGGACGGCGTTCTGGCCGGTGCTGAGCGCGTTCGAGCGGAGCACGGAAAGGGTGCCCAGCAGCACCCAGAAGGAGTGCCCCACACCGGTGACCCCGGCCAGGAACACGGCGATGCCCAGGCCGACGGCGCCGCGCAGGCTGTTGTGCAGCCACACCGAGTCCGGCTCGAGATGGGCGACGGCGCGTTCCCGCGCGGCCGCGAGGGGCGCGGTCAGCGCGCCCGGCTCGAGGCCGAGGAGCCGCTCAGGCCAGCTGCGCTGCCAGGCGGTGGCCGCCAGGTCGACGTTCTCGGCGATCTGCAGCACGGCGAAACCGAGCTCCTGGGCGCGGAAGGACACGTCGAGCGCGGCGATGAACCCGTAGACCTCCGCCGTGCTGGTGCCGCCGGGGTGCTCGGCGGGCACCTGGACGGTGGAGCTGTGCTCCATCCCGGCCAGTGCCGCCCGCAGGTCGCTCTCCCGGGTCCGCAGCGGACCGGTGTCCCCGTCCAGGTCCGTGAGCAGATCGCAGGCCGCCTCCAGGACGTGCGCGGCGGCGCGGCGTACGGTGTGCGCGGCCGGATCGCAGGCCGGGGGCTCGTCGGTGTACTCGGACCGGTCGACGAGGACGGCGCACAGCCAGGTGAGCTGGTCCACCAGCCGGACCAGGGCACGCGAGGTCGCGGACAGACCGGTGGGGCGGCACGTCGTGGCGCCGAAGACCCCGCGCAGCTCCGCGTCGGCCCGGGCGGTGTGCTCGGCCCCCGCCCGGCACAGCTCGGCGTCGGACCCCGGCCCGTCCTTCCCCGGCAGGTCCGCGCGGATCCGCAGATACCCGGCGGCGGCCCGGCAGACGGCCGCCGCCGGAGCGCTGAGCAGGTCGGCCACGGGACGCGGCCACAGCAGGGCGACGGCCGGCAGTGCCACCGCCCCCGCCAGGCCCGCGCCGGCCAGGCGCGCGGGCAGCAGCGACAAGGGCACCGGGGCGGTCACCGGCAGCACGAAGGCCAGCAGCAGCGCTGTCGAACTGCCTGCCAGGACCGAGCTGACCACACCGGCGAACAGGACCGCGAACCCGACCACGACCGTGGCCGCCACGGCGAGCCAGAGCCACGGCGCGACCAGCGTGCCGAGGCAGATCAGCACCAGCCACGCCACCGTGAGCGCCGCCTGCGCCCGCAGCCGCTCCACCATCGGCCCCGAGTAGTCCACCAGCAGCAGCATCGAGAACGAGCCGAACGCCGCGTAGCTCGCCATCGTCGGGGAGTGCAGCACCTCGTTGCACAGGGCGAACAGGGCGGGCATCACCAGCGCCGTACGCGCGGCCCGCCGGGTCGCCGCGAGATCCGGGTCCTTGCCGCGCAACCACGTCACCCACCGTGGCGCCCGCCCCGACATGTCCACCTCCCACCGGCCCCGGGCGGCCGGCTCCGACGCCGCACCGCCCACACCACTCCATATGCGGTCACCGCCGGGCCGCCCGCAACATTTGCCCCGGGCCCCTGGGAGCGGCGCGGGCTCAGCGCACCGGGAAGCCGAACGAGTACCCCTGTTCCTTCAGCCACGGAAGCACCTCGCGCAGGGCGTCGACCGTCTCGGAGCGGTCGCCGCCGGCGTCGTGGAAGAGGACGGTCGGCCCGTTCGGCAGTTCCTCCTTGACGGTGGCGACGATGGCGGCCGTGCCGGGGCGCTCGAAGTCCTTCGAGTCGACGTTCCAGCCGAGCGGGCGCATGCCGTGGGAGGCGGCGACCTTGCGGCTGTACGGGGCGAAGGCGCCGCCGGGGGCGCGGTAGTAGAGCGGCCGCACACCCCCCGACGCTTCGGTGATCATGCTGTCGGCGTCGAGGATCTCCCGGGACTGGTAGGCCTCGGACTTGGTGTCCATGGTGACGTCGTGGGAGACCGTGTGGTCGCAGAGCCGGTGCCCGGCGGCCACCACTGCCCTGACCAGGTCCGGGTGGGCCTTCGCCTGCGGTCCGATCATGCAGAACGTGGCCTTCACGCCGTACTCCTTGAGCACCTGGAGCACCTTGGGGGTCCAGACCGGGTCCGGTCCGTCGTCGATGGTGATGTTCACGCCCCGCGTGCCCCGGTCCGAGGCGTGCGCGATCTGCGCGGACACCGCGGCCGCAGCCGCCTTCGGCGCGGGATGGTGCACCGAGGTCCCGGCCTTCGCGGGGCCGGTGACGGGACCTGCCTGTGCGGTCCACAGCGAGGCGGCCACGGTCACGGCCGTGACCCCGAGCGCCGCCGCGGCCACCTGGCCGTACCATCCCCGTCCGCCGTGCCGCGCCATGTCCGCCCCGATCCCTGCCGTTGAGTCGATCTCGTGCACCCGTCAGGACGGAGAACGGAGGGCACCGGATCCCTCCGTTACCGATCACGGACAATTCCGCGAGAGTTTCGCGACAGGCGCTCTGCGAGACCTTTAACGCCGGGCGGCGTGATCGGTGTTGGCGGCGGCCGGACGGCTGCTGGAGCCGGCGGTCCCCGGCGCCCTCGACCCCGGTGTCCGGGACCGGATCGTCGCCTCGACCGGCGGCAACCCCCTCGCCCTGGTCGAGGCGCCCCGGGAACCGCGTGCCGGCCAACTCGGCGGCGGGACACCGCCGCCCGAGCCGAACCCGCTCGGCCGTGCCCTGCGCGAGCGGCTCACCTCGGGATCGGTCCGGAACCCGGTCCGCCGTTCGCGATGATCATGTGGAGAATGTCGAGTTCCTCCGGCGGTCCTGGCGGGGTGCCGCCCCCGCCCCGAGACTGGCTGCCGGAGCCCGAGGGGCGGAGGGGGCAGTCATGACATCGCGTCTGCAGTGGGTCCAGGGCCGTGGAGAGCAGGCCGTCGTCGCACGCGGACGGACCTACGCGGCCGAGGTGCTCGTCAAGTTCCTCGTCCTGGCGGGCCTGCTGTACATGCCGGTCCTGCTCTTCCACTGGGGCCAGTGGATCCCGTTCGCCGCGGCCGGTGTCTACCTGCTCTGGGAACTGCGCCGCGTCAGCAGCGCCCTCGGCGAGCTCGCGGACCTCTGGAACGAGCAGCACCGGCAGCGGCAGGCCTCGGTGCGGAGCGACGCCCTCGGCTGAACGGGCCGGGCTCAGGCGGGCGCGCCGGCCTCGCGGACCAGCTCGATCGCCCGCCCCAGGGTGGTGAGCCGGTCCTCCAGGGTCTCGCCGGCCGGGTAGAGGCGGACGGTGTCGACGCCGGCGTCGCGCCAGACCGCGAGGCGCTCGCGGACCATGGCCTCCGTACCGATCAGCGTCGTGCCGAGCACCATCTCGTCGGTCACCAGACCGGCCGCGCCGTCCCGGTCGCCGGCCTGCCAGCGCTCGCGCACCTCGGCGGCGACCTCGGCCCAGCCCTGGCGGCTGTAGGCGTTGTTGTAGAAGTTCGTGGACGCCGAGCCCATCCCGCCGAGGCTGAAGGCGAGTTCTTTCTTGCGTCCGGCGACCATCGCGCCGAGCGCCTCCTCGTCGGCCGCGAAGGCGACCTCCGCGCCCTGGCAGACGTCCAGGTCCGCGCGGGTACGACCGCTGCGGGCCAGGCCCTCGTCGAGGTGCGCGAAGTAGGCGTCGGCGGCGCCCTCGGGCACGAAGCTGGTGCCGAGCCAGCCGTCGGCGGCCTCGCCGGTCAGCCGCAGCATGGCGGGGGAGAGGGCGGCGAGGTAGACGGGGATGTCGTGCTCGGCGCGCATCGACAGCCGCATCGGGACGGCCTCGCCGCCGGGCAGGGGCAGTGTGAACTCGGCGCCGGAGTAGGAGAGCCGGCCGCCGGCGACGACTTGCCGGACGATCTCCACGGTCTCGCGCATGCGGCGCAGCGGCCGCGCGAAGGGGATGCCGTGCAGCCCCTCGATCACCTGCGGGCCGGAGGCGCCGAGACCGAGCAGGAAGCGCCCGCCGGACAGGTTGGAGAGGGTGATGGCCGTCTGGGCCACGGCCGTCGGTGTCCGGGTGCCGAGCTGCATGATGCCGGAGCCGAGCAGCATCCGGTCGGTGAGCGCCGCGTAGTAGCCGAGCGCGGAGGGCGCGTCGGAGCCCCAGGCCTCGGCGACCCAGCAGACGTCCAGGCCCAGCTTCTCGGCCTCGACGACGAAGTCGCTCGTCCGGGACCAGTGTTCGCCGCCCGAGGCCTCGATCGTGGTGGCCGTCCGCATCACGCCTCCGCCCGCTTCTTGATCTCGGCGAGGGTGGCGGTGATGCCACGCTCGAACTCCCGCAGCCGTACGAACACGATCTTCTGCTCCTTGTCGGGCATCCGGTCGATGGCGAGGGACAGCCCGGAACGCCCCGGACCCAGCTGCATCCACTCCGACAGCTCCGTCCCGCCGTCCTTCGCGTGGAGCCGGAACCGCCAGACCGCGGAGGGGTCGGACGGATCCTCCACCGCCCAGGCGAACACCGACTCCGGCTCGCACTCGATCACATGGGAGGTGGTCTCCCACTTCCCGAGCGCCTCGTGTTCACTGCGGCCGACGAACCTGGCCCCCACCGCCGGAGCTTCGGCCCCGTCCAGCCAGGTGACGGACCGGAGCTCCTTGCTCATGTCCGGCATCAGTCCGATGTCGCTGACCAGCGCCCACACCGTGGCCGGTGGGGCGTCGATCCAGGTCCGTGCCTCGACCGTGGGTTTGTCCGCGTAGCGTGCGCCCGTCCACTCCAAGACCGTCGGCCTCCTTGCCGTGCAGGTGTCTGACCGTCAGAGTTGCTATATGAGACTTACCTTGTCAAGAGGGCGACAGGGTGTGCCGTGCTCAGTCGGTGCCGAACCGCCGGCGGATGTCCGGCCGCTCCCTGAGCCGCTCGGGATAGCCGGGCCCCATCCGCATCGAGGTCTCCTCGGACCTGAGCGGTGTACGGCACTGCGCGCAGACGACCTCGGGCGTGGTGTCGTGGCCGCACGCCTCGTGGTGGAAGACCACGGGCACGCCCCGCTCCCCGGCCAGCCACCGGTCGCCCCACGCGGACATCGCGGCCAGCACCGCGAACAGGTCCCGGCCCTTCTCCGTGAGGACGTAGTCGTAGCGCGGCGGCTCGGCCTCGTACAGCCGCTTCTCCAGGATCCGCTCGTCCACCAGATGGCGCAGCCGGTCGGTCAAGGTGTTGCGGGCGATGCCCAGTTCCTGCTGGAACTCGTCGAAGCGGCGGATCCCGTAGAAGGCCTCCCGCACCACGAGCGGTGTCCAGTGGTCACCCAGCAGGTCGACGGTCCGCGCGATGGAGCACGGCCACTTGGCGAACGACGTCCGTTTCATGGCTCCACGATAGCGAGTCTTGTGAAGAAACTCTGCTGACAGCTACGGTTTCGGATGTGGGCGGCCCGCCGAGGCCGCAGCATGAAGCGGGGGGCCGGGGGCCGTCCGGAGGGCGGCCGTGAGCCGTGGAGCGAGGTGTCCGACCATGAAGATCGAGGGATCGGTCGCGCTGGTGACCGGAGCCAACCGGGGGATCGGGCTGGCGTTCTGCCGGGCCCTGCTCGCCCGGGGCGCGGCCAAGGTGTACGCGGGTGTACGACGGCCGGAGAGCTTCACCGAACCGGGGCCGGTGCCGCTGCGCCTCGACGTCACCGACCCCGAGCAGATCGAGGCCGCCGCCCGGACCGCGTCCGACGCGACCATCGTGATCAACAACGCGGGCATCCAGGGCGGGCCGCCCCTGCTGGAGGGCTCCCTGGACGGCGCCCGGCAGGAGCTGGAGGTGAACTACCTGGGCACCTGGGCCGTCTCGCGCGCCTTCGCGCCGGTGCTCGCGGCCAACGGCGGCGGCGCCCTCGTGAACATGCTGTCCGTGGCGTCGTGGCGCTCGACCTGGCGGTTCCCCAGCTACGCCGCGTCCAAGGCGGCGCAGTGGTCGGTGACCAACGCGCTGCGGGTCGCCCTGCGGGAGCAGGGAACGCTGGTCGTCGGCGTGCACGTCGGCTGGGTGGACACCGACGCCACCGCGGCGGTGGACGAGCCGAAGACGGACGCTGCCGAGGTGGCCGCGCAGACCATGGAGGCGATCGCCCGCGACGAGCCCGAGGTCCTCGTCGACGAGACAGCCCGCCGGGTCCGCGCCGCGCTCTCCGGTCCGCTCGATCTTCTCTACCCGACCGGCTGATCGCGCGTCCTGATCGTGCGACCGTGGAGTCAGCAGACCACTCGACACAACGGTGAGGTGGAGCCATGCAGACCGACTTCGACGTCGTCGTCCTGGGAGCCGGGCCGGGCGGCTACGTGGCCGCGATCCGCGCCGCCCAGCTGGGCCTGCGCACGGCCGTCGTGGAGGGCCGCTTCTGGGGTGGCGTCTGCCTGAACATCGGCTGCATCCCGGCGAAGGCGCTGCTGCGCAACGCCGAGGTCGCCCAGCTGATCCTGCACGACGCGGAGAAGTTCGGCGTGAAGATCAGCGGGGAGGTGGCTCTGGACTACCGCGCCGCCTACGAGCGCAGCCGGGTGGTCGCCGACGGGCGCGTGAAGGGCGTCGGCTACCTCATGCGCAAGAACAAGATCGAGCAGTTCGACGGGCAGGGCACCTTCCTCGATCCGCACACCCTCCAGGTACGCATGCAGGACGGCGAGACCACGCTCTCCTTCCGCTCCTGCATCATCGCGACCGGCTCGACCGTGAAGCTGCTCCCCGGCACCACGCTGGGCCGCCGCGTCGTCACCTACGAGGAGCAGATCCTCTCCGACACCCTCCCGGCGAGCATCGTCATCGCGGGCGCCGGGGCCATCGGCGTCGAGTTCGCCTATCTGCTGCGGTCCTACGGCGTCGAGGTCACGCTGGTGGAGTTCCTGGACCGGATCGCCCCGCTGGAGGACGAGGAGGTCTCCGCCGAGCTGACCCGGCGCTTCAAGCGGCAGGGCATCAGGATCCTGACCTCCACCGCCGTGCAGTCCATCGAGGAGACCGAGGACAACGTCCGCGTGACCGTCCGCTCCGGTGACGCGGAGCAGGTCCTGGAGGCGGAGAAGGTCCTCCAGGCCACCGGCTTCCAGCCGCGGACGGCCGGCTACAGCCTGAACAGCACCGGGGTGCGGCTCACCGAGCGCGGTGCCATCGACGTCGACGGGTACTGCCGTACCAGCCAGCCGCACATCTACGCCATCGGCGACGTCACGGCGAAGCTGATGCTGGCGCACACCGCGGAGGCGATGGGCATCGTCGCCGCGGAGACCATAGCCGGGGCGGAGACCATGGAGCTGGACTACCGGATGATCCCGCGCGCCACGTTCTGCCAGCCGCAGATCGCCAGCTTCGGCTGGACCGAGGCCGAGGCCCGCGCCCAGGGCTTCGACGTGCGGGTGGCTAAGTTCCCCTTCACGGCCAACGCCAAGGCCCACGGCCTCGGCGACACGGTCGGGTTCGTGAAACTCGTCAGCGACGCCCGGTACGGCGAACTGATCGGCGGCCACCTGATCGGACCGGACGTGACGGAACTCCTGCCCGAGCTGACCCTCGCCCAGAAGTGGGACCTCACCGTGCACGAACTCGCCCGGAACGTGCACGCCCATCCCACGCTGAGCGAGGCGGTCCAGGACGCCCTGCACGGGCTCGCCGGGCACATGATCAACCTCTGACCCGTCTGCGCGGGGCCGCACCGACCCCCCCGCTCCTCTCGCCGAGCGCACCTGGGCCGTCCTGACCGAGGCGGTGCCCGGTGGCTGGGGCATCGGGGGGCACGCCTGCACCGACGACGAGATCGTCCGGCACGTCCGCGAGGTGCTGCGCAACGCCTGAAGTCCCGCCGGACGATCTCGGGCCGGAGGTGGTCGGGAAGGCGGTCGTACCATGACGTGACCGTCCAGCAGCCGCCCCGAGGAGTCACCGTGGCCCGCCCCCGCACCACCGCCCGCACCGTGGAGCACCCCGAGCTGTCCGAGGTCTCGCTCCAGCAGGTGCTGGAGGCGCTGGTGGACCCGGTGCGGCGCATGGTGGTGTCCCAGCTGGCCCGCGCGGGGGAGGACCTGAGCTGCGGGACGTTCGTCGCGCCCGTCTCGCCGTCCACGCTGACGCACCACTTCTCCGTGCTGCGCGAGGCCGGTGTGATCCGGCAGTACTACGTCGGGACGGCGAAGATGAACACGCTGCGCACCGACGAGATGGAACTGCGGTTCCCGGGTCTGCTCTCCGCGGTCCTGGCCGCCGCGTCGGCGGAGGCGGAAGCGGGTGCGGACCGGAACGGCCGGTGACCCTATTTCGATGGCGCTCAAAATTTGACGGCTATCGAACCTTGGGGCAGGGTGGGTGGAGACGCCGGGCCGGGCCGGCGCGTCTCCTTCCCGATACCTGCCCTGAGGACGGATGCACCATGGCAAGACTCGTTCAGTTCGACCGGATTGGCGGACCCGAGGTCCTCACCCTCCGTGACGTCGAGGTCGGCGAGCCCGGCGCGGGCGAGGTCCGGATCCGCGTCGACGCGATCGGCCTGAACCGCGCTGAGATCATGTACCGGGAGGGCGCCTACTTCTACGACCCGGTCTTCCCCTCGACGCTCGGCTACGAGGCCGCCGGTGTGGTGGAGGCGGTCGGCGAGGGCGTGACCGGCCTCGCCGAGGGCGACCCGGTGGCGGTCGTACCGCAGTTCCTGCAGACCGACTACGGCACGTACGGCGACCACGTCATCGTCCCGGCCTCGGCGGTCGTGCCCCGCCCGGCCGACGTCGACCCGGTGCGGGCGGCGGCCGTGTGGATGGCGTACACCACCGCCTACGGCCCCCTCGCCGAGAGCGGCCGGGTGCGCCCCGGCGACCACGTCCTGATCACGGCGGCCTCCAGCAGCGTCGGACTCGCCGCCCCCCAGATCGCCCGCCATGTCGGTGCGATCCCGATCGCCACCACGCGCGGCCCCGGCAAGAAGCAGCGCCTGCTGGAGGCCGGCGCGGCCCACGTGATCGTCACCGACGAGGAGGACCTGCCCGCCCGGATCAAGGAGATCACCGGCGGCGAGGGCGTCCGCCTGGCCTTCGACCCCGTCGCGGGACCCGGCGTGGAGACCCTCGCGCAGGGGATCGCCCCGGGCGGCTTCCTGGTGGTCTACGGCGCCCTCGACCCGCGTCCCACCCCGCTGCCCAACGCCCAGTCCTTCCCGGCGCTGAACAGCAGTACCTACACCCTCTTCGAGATCACCACGGATCCCGAGCGGCTGCGCCGTGCGGTCGCGTTCGTCAACGCGGGCCTCGCCTCCGGCTCCTTCGACCCCGTCGTCGACCGCACCTTCGACCTCGCGGACATCGCCGAGGCACACCGCTACATGGAAGCGAACGAGCACGTCGGCAAGATCGTCGTCACCGTCTCCCACGAGGGCGCGCCTTCCTGAGCCACCCGGTACCCCCGGTCGGCCGCCGACGGGCGGACGTGGGTCCGGGGCGCGGGCGGGGCGGCCGTCAGTGCCCCGCCCGCGCCGCCGCGTCGTGGATGAGCCGGGCGTGCAGTTCGAACAGGGCCACCAGGTCGACGGGGTCGCCCTGGACCTCCCGGTGCACGAACGGGCCGTCGGCGCCGGCCACGGCGTAGGCGGTGAGGGTGTCCACCCCGTCCTCGGTCAGGGACGGGAAGAGGGTCGCGACGATCTCGGCTGTGCGCCGGCGCGAGATGGCGCGGACCTGCAGGAAGACCGTACGGCGGCGGCGTTCGGTGGGGCGGCGCTCCAGCGCGACCACGAGTCCGGGGCGCGGGAAGACCGGGGCCGTGAGGAGGGACCTGGCCAGTTTCCCGGCCATCGGCACGACGGACGGCCTTCGTCGGTGACTCACCCGGCAGGCAGGTCGGCCAGGAAGCGGGCGCCGGTGGTGTGCGTGGGGTCGTGGGTCACCTCGCCGCCGACGGACCGGGCCAGGCGCCGTGCGAGCGGCAGGCCGAGGCCCGCGCCGTCGTGCCCGTCCCCGGGATCGGCCCGGCGACCGGGCTGGAAGAGGTCGTCCACGAACGTCTCCGGTACGCCGGGGCCGTCGTCGGTGACGCTGATCCGGACCCCGCCGGGCACCGGACACGCGGACACGGTCACCGTGGACTCCGCGTAGCGGAGCGCGTTCGCCAGCAAGGGGCTCACGATGCGTTCGATGAGGGCGGGCCGGACGCCCGCCGCCGGCTCCGCACCGGCCGCGTCGACGACTGCCGTCACCCGCTCCGGTGTCCCCAGGCGGTCGACCAGCCGGTGCAGGACCGGTACGACGGCCGTGGCGCCGGGGGCGGTGCCGGCGGTGTGCGCCTCCTCGCGGGCGTCGTCCAGCAGGGTGTCGCAGATGGTGCGCATGGCCTGGGCCGCCTCTGCGATCACCTCGTGCGTCGACCGGGTCTCGGCGCCGGAGCGGGGCCGGGCCCCCCACCAGTCCAGCTCGACGATGATCCGGGTGAGCGGCGTGCGCAGCTCGTGGGACAGCTCCCCGGTCAGCTGGCGCTCGTGCCGCAGCACGGTCCCGACGCGGTCGAGGAGCGCGTCCAGCGAGGCGCCGAGGCGGGCGAGTTCGGCCGGCTGCCCGGCCGCGCCGAACCGCTCGTCGGAGCCCGCGGCGCTCCACTCGGCGGCCTGGTCCGTCATGGTGCGCACCGGGCGCAGCGCCCGCCCGACGGCGAGACGGGTCAGCGCGTAGGTGCACGCGAGCATGAGCGAGTCCAGGACCAGGGAACCCAGCAGTACGGCGTCCGCCGAGTTGCGGTACGGGCCGAGGTCGAGGGCGGTGACGATCGTCACCGTGCTGCCACGCCCGGCCACGGAGCGGGCGCACAGGCGCACGGACCGGGGTTCCGCGACCGTCACGGTCGTACAGGTGCCGTCCCCGTGCGCGGCGAGCCGCGCGGCGGCCTCGGTCAGGGCGCCGCCGGCGGTGGCGGACGGAGGCTTCTCCAGCAGCCGCTTCCCGGTGTAGATCCAGACGTTGGAGTCGAGGAGCCGGTCGTTCACGGTCTCCAGGACCCGTACCCGTGAGCCGCTGGTGTCCACGGTGGTGGCGACGGCGGCCGCGCGGCTGCCCAGCTCGGCGTCCGCCTGGTGCCGCAGGTGCCGGTCCATGACGGTGTTGAACGCCACGGTCAGGACGGTCATCAGGAGGGCCGCCGTGGTCACCGCCACGAGCGAGAGCCGGCCGCGCAGCGTGCGCGGGGCCAGGCGTCGTACGAGGCCGTTCACGACAGCCGGTGGCCGATCCCGCGCGCCGTCCCGAGGTCCAGCCCGCTGCCCGCCGCGCGCAGCTTGCGGCGCAACCGGCTCAGGTACTGGTCCAGCGTGTTGTCGCTGACCTGGGCCCCGTCCGGCCAGGCGGCCCGTACCAGGTCCCGGCGGCTCACGATGTCCCCGCCCGCGGCCACCAGCGTGGCCAGCAGCCGGAACTCCGTCGGCGACAGCTCGACCCTGGCCTCGCCGACGCGCGCGCTGTGCCGGGTCGGGTCCAGGACCAGGTCCCCGGCCGCGGACACGGCCGGCGGGGCGGACCGCTTGAGCGCGGCCCGGAGGCGGGCGACGAGTTCGGCGAGGTGGAACGGCTTGGGGAGGTAGTCGTCGCCCCCGGCGGAGAACCCGGACAGCCGGTCGGTGAGGTGGTGGCGGGCCGTGAGGAAGATGATCGGGGCCGCGAATCCGTTGGCGCGCATCGCCTGGCACACGTCCCGGCCGTCCGCGTCCGGCAGCCCGACGTCCAGTACGACCGCGCCGATGCCGTCGCCGGTCAGCCGCAGGGCGGTGGCGCCGTCGGCGGCGGGCACGGGCTCGAAACCCTCGTCGGCCAGCCCGCGGCGCAGCACGTCCCGCAGGGCATGGTCGTCCTCCACGACCAGGATCTTGTGAGGCATGGTCCTCCGTCGGAGCTACGGCCGTACCGCGGTCCGGGCCGCGTCGGTCACCCGCGGCCCTCTGCCCTGGCGGCCCGCCGCCCCCGGTACACCTCGGAGAGCACGGGAATCAGGGACACGACCACGATGAGCGCCACCAGCGGCAGCAGGTAGCGGTCGACGTTCGGGATCGAGGAGCCCAGCGCGTATCCGGCGAGGGTGAGGCCGAGACTCCACACGAGTCCGCCGACGACCTGCCACTGGGTGAACGTCCGCACCGGGACCTCCAGCGCCCCCGCCATCGGGTTGAGCACCGTACGCACCACCGGCACGAAGCGCGCCAGGACGATGGCCTTCGCGTGGCCGTACCGCCCGAGGAAGTCCTCGGCCCGTTGCACGCCCTCGTGCAGGCGCTTGGAACGGCTGCGTGCCAGCAGGGCGCCGCCCGCCTTCCGGCCGAGCAGGTACCCGAACTGCGCCCCGGCCAGCGCACCCACGGCCGCCGCCACGAGCAGCGGTCCCAGGGACAGGTGCAGGTTGCCCTGCGCCGATCCCGTGCACAGCAGGCCTGCGGTGAACAGCAGGGAGTCGCCCGGCAGGAAGAACCCGACCAGCAGCCCCGTCTCCGCGAACATCACCAGGCCGACGCCCAGCACGCCGAAGGCCGACAGCAGCGAATGGGCGTCGAGCACGTTCACGGCCAGCTGTGACGCCGCGAGGATCGGTGTGGTCATGAAGGGGGGCCCTTTCCGGCGGACGGTCGCACCTGAACACCTGAACACCTGAACGACTACAACTTTGTAGACGTCGTACGGAACTCTAGACGATCGCGGACGGGCGACGGTGCGCCCACGGTTGCGGCGCCGACATCCGAACGCGCCTGCGAAGCACCTGCTCAACCACCGTGACCAGGGAGTTCGCTGTGGCAGTCAGGTCGTGTTCAGGGCCGGCACGCGGACCTGAAACTCATACACCAGAGGCGTCCAAGCATGGGCAAAGACATCTGGGGCACCGGGTGTGCGGCGTGTCGTCGTGCCGCCCGTGACCGCGGAGCGCCTCCTCTTCGCCTGGGTGTACCGGACGGCGGGCGTCACGGTCGGCGTGTTCGGCCGATGGCCGCCGACGTCTTCCACGCCGGACGCGGCCAAGAGCGCGTTTTCTGCGTCCCGTCCTCCGGGGAACGGCTTCGACTTGGAGGGACGGACGTTGCGCCGTGGGTACTGGTGAGCGGACCGCGAGCTCGCCGGGCTTGATCCCAAGACCGACTGGGAGCGGATGATCTCGCTCCATGTCGCTTGCGACATCGCGCAGTTCGCGCTGTCGGCGGCGCGATGACGGAGTTCGCCGCGAAGTTCGACCTGTGACCCCACGAAACGACGGAAGCCGGGCATCCCGTGGCGACCGCGTGATGGACTCCTGCGCACGGAACGCACCGGGGGACTGGTCTCAGCTGCAGGTGAGGCGGCCGGCGTTGGCCTTGGCGGTGAGGATGCGGTGCACGGAGGCGGCGACCTTGGTGCGGAACGACGCGTCCCTCGCCATCTGGGCCTGCACCCCCTGGACCATCGCCGGCACGGTCGACGCCTGGACCGTGAGGACCATGTCGCCGCCGGCGCCGATGAACTGCACCGCGCGTTGCGCCGGAGTGTAGGCGCGCACCGCGACCGCCTGGCCGAGGTCGTCGGAGATGACGACTCCCTTGAAGCCGAACTTGGTGCGCAGCAGCGAGTTGATGACGGTCGGGGAGAACGCGGCGATGTGCTTCGAGTCGATCTTCGTGTACTTCGCCGACGAGATCATCACGAACGGCGCCCCCGCCTTGATCCCGCTCTGGAACGGCTGCAGGCTCGAACTGGACGCGGTGGTCACCGAGTCGACGACGTTCGCGGTGGTGTCGGTGTTGCCGATCACCTGGCCAAGGCCGGGGAAGTGCTTGAACGTGGTCATCACCTTGGCCGTGCGGAAACCCGCGGCGAAGGCGCCGGTGTGCGAGGTCACGACGGCGGGGGTGTGGCCGTACTCGCGGTAGAAGTGGCCGATGGGGGCGTTGCGGGTGCCGAGACTCGCGGGAACCACGTCGGCGACCGGGGCGAGATTGAGGTCGAGGCCCGCCGCCTTGAGCTGTCCCGCCCAGGTCGCGGCGCGGCTGCGCAGGGTCGCGGTGCTCCACGTGCCCTGGGTCAGGCCGTTGGGGATGACCGAGAATCCGGGTCCGCTGAGCACCTGGACCTGGCCGCCCTCCTGGTCGGTGGAGACGAGCAGCCCGACCCGGTGTCCGCCGACCGTGTCGGCCTGCGTGCGGAACGCGTCGACCACCTTCCGCGTCGCGGCGGTCCCGGCGGTGCTGCGGCCGGTGAGCATGACGGACCCGACGTGGTAAGTACGCAGTGTCTTCAGGTCCGTCGTACTCGGTCGGGTGGCGTTGACCCCGCCCATGAACAACTGGCCCACGCGCTGGGCCTGGGTCATCTTCGCGTACACCGTGTCGGCGCAGCTCGCGGCGGAGACGGCGGACACGGGCCGGGCGGCCGCGTCCGCGGCCGGCACCGTGCACACACCGGCGGCGAGCGCGGCGGTGACGAGTCCCACAGAGGTGCGCCGGGCGGCGGAGCCGCCGCGGGCGCGTCGACGAACAGGTGTCCCCACGATGCGCTCCTGACTGATACGGGTGCACGTCGCGGAGACCAACGGGCCGACGGACGACATCGGACCGCATGGCCCGCGACCGGTTCATTCGCACAATACGTTACGCCGAACGGGTGCCGTCAGCACCCGGGCGAAGCCGTTGTCGCGGGACGTGTCCACGTCCCGCGACAACGACTCCGCACATCCGGCCGAGGTCACCGGCCGGGGCGGGCTCAGGGGATGAGCCGCCACTGGTCGATGTAGCCGACGTCGATCGCGGCGTGGTCCTGGACCCGGAGCTTCCAGGTGCCGTTGAGGGGCTGCGCGGACGCGTCGACGGTGAACGTCTGGTCGACGTTGTCTGCGGAGCCGCCGCTGCGGTTCAGCAGCGAGTAGACCGTTCCGTCGGGACCGACCAGGTCGACCGTCAGGTCGCCCCGGTAGGTGTGGATGATCTTCACGTAGACCTGGGTGGTCGCCGAGGCGTTCCCGGTGCGGTCGGTGACGGTGATCGGGGACTCCACCGCCGTGCTGTTGTCGGGGATGTCGACGTGGGTGGCGTTGGCGTAGACGTAGGCCACCTCCCAGGAGAAGCTCACCGTGCTGCTCGCCCCGGTGTCGTCGGTGACCGTGACGGTGACGTCGCTGGTGCCGAGAGTGGTCGGGGTGCCCGAGATCAGGCCCGTGTCACTCATCGTCAGGCCGTCCGGCAGGCCGGTCGCCGTGTAGGTCAGGCCCGCCCCGGAGTTGGTGGTGTACGCGTCGGTCTGGAGGGAGACGGCCTGCCCGACACCGCTGATCTGGTCCGCGACCGGCGCGATGTTGACGCCCAGTGCGATGCGATGGCCCACGTTGATCGCCGCCCACGCGTCGGCCACGGCGAGGTAGGAGGGGCTGTAGGCGCCGAACAGGTCGGCCGCGGCCTGCAGGGTGGCCGTGCGGGCGCCCGCGTAGTTCGTGCTGGACGTCATGTAGGTGGTGAGCGCCCGGTACCAGACGCGCTGGGCGTTGTCGATGCCGATGCCGGTCACCGACTGCCCGTCGTAGGTGGGGCTGTCGTAGGCGACCCCGTTCACGGTCTTCGCCCCGCTGCCCTCGGAGAGCAGGTAGAAGAAGTGGTTGGCCGGGCCCGAGGAGTAGTGGACGTCGAGGCCGCCCAGGGAGGAACTCCAGTAGTCGCTGGACGCACCGTCCTTGGAGGGCTTGTCCATGTAACGCAGCGGGGTGCCGTCGCCGTTGATGTCGATCTTCTCGCCGACCAGGTAGTCCGGGACGTCGGCCGGCAGGTTCTCGTAGAACTCGACGGCGGCGGCGAAGATGTCGGAGGTCGCCTCGTTGAGACCGCCCGACTCGCCGGAGTAGGTGAGGCCCGCGGTGGCCGCGGTCACGCCGTGGCTCATCTCGTGGGCGGCCACGTCGAGCGCGGTGAGTGGGTGGGTGTTGCCCGAACCGTCGCCGTACGTCATGCAGAAGCAGCTGTCCTGCCAGAAGGCGTTGACGTAGTTGTTGCCGTAGTGGGCGCGGCTGTAGGCGGCGACGCCGTCGTTGCGTATGCCGTTGCGGCCGAAGACGTTCTTGTAGTAGTCCCAGGTGGCCGCCGCGCCGAAGGCGACGTCCACGCCCGCGGTCTGCCGGTCGGCCGGGGTGCCGTCGCCCCAGACATCGTTGTCGTCGGTGAAGAGCGTGCCGGTGCCGGAGGTGCCCTGCTTCAGGTCGTAGGTGCGGTGTCCGGCGCGGTCACCGTCGACGAGCTGGTACGTCGAACCGGAGAGCGTGGTGCTGAGCGGCACGGTCCCGCTGAACTGGCCGGTGCCGGTGCCGGTTTCGACACCCTGGTACGTGAAGAGCCGCTTTCCGGTGTCCGCGTCGGTGATCACGTGGAGTTCGCTGGGGGTGCCGTCGTCCTGGAAGCCGCCGACCACGGACTCCCAGGCGAGGGCGGGGCGGCCGGAGGCGGCCCAGACGACGAGGCGCGGGGCGGTGTCGAGTGCGGGGTGCTCGCCGCCGGTCTTCGCCGCCGCGGTGAGCGCCTGGGCCTTCGCCGTCGCCGGGGAGACCTTCGCCTTGGTCGACGGCAGCGCGAGGGCCGCCTTCGTGGCACGCGACACGGTGAGGCGACCGCCGCTGTCATGCACGATCAGGTCGCCGCCTAGGACCGGCAGACCCGCGTAGGTGCGTTCGTAGCGGGTGTGCGTGGTCCCGTCGGCATCCTGGGTCACGTCCTTGACGACCAGCTTCTCGCCGGTGCCGAGGCCGAGGGTCCGTGCGGTGTCCGGGGCCTGTGTGGCGGCGGTCTTGAGCAGCGCCGTACGCCTGGCCGCCGAGAGCGGGGCGGGGGCCGCGCCGGCGTCGGGGGTGGCCTGGATCCTGGCGGTGGCGTGGCCGCCGGGTGCGGCCACGGCGGTGCCGCTCTGGATCCCGGCCACGAGCATGGCGCTCGCCGCCGTCAGTGCCAGGGCCACGCTGTGTCTGGTGCGACGGTGGTGACGGTCCTGCCGGAGCATGCGTTCTCCTTCTGTGGGGTGGTCGGGCCCTGGTGGGGCCCGGGAGAGCGGGTCGGCCTGGTGGGGCCGTCCGGCGGCGCGCGGGTGGGTGGCACGGCTCGGAGGGGGGTCGGTTCCTCGCTGCCGTGCGGGGTGAAGTCAGGTATGGGGAAAGGGAGGTGAGTGAGACACCTGTGAGCAGGCGGTGAACTTTCGGAGAGCAGATTGACACCCGCGGGACGAGAATGTCATGACCGCATCAGAACAACGGCTTGAACTGGCGGTTGCGAGCGGCGCGTTCGAGCGCCTGAACAGCGCTTTTCGGCCGCGGAGGCGGACAGCCCCTAGCTCTCGGCCCCCGCGTCATAGCGCTCGCGGGCCTCGTGGACCTCTTCGATGTGGGTCTCCGCCCAGTCCTTCACGCCCGCCAGCAGCAGGGAGAGGCTGAGGCCGAGCGGGGTGAGTTCGTAGTCCACGCGGACGGGGACGGACGGGGTCACCGTACGGGCGAGAATGCCGTCGCGTTCGAGGGAGCGCAGGGTCTGGGTGAGCATCTTGGGGCTGACGCCGGCGATCTTGCGGGCGAGTTCGCTGTACCGCATGGGGCCGGGGGCCAGTGCGCAGACGACCAGGCTGACCCACTTGTCGCTGATCCGGTCGAGCAACTGGTTGGTGGGGCAGGCCCGGAGGAACGCGTCGTACGCCACGCGCGCCTTCTCGCGCCGCTGGGCCGCCGTCGTCGTCGGCATCGCTCACCTCTGGGGGACCTAGGCACCTTCAGGTAACTACTTACCCATGGCTCTGATGCTCGGCCGTCGCCACCGGGCTGATCCTTCGGGGGAGCCCCGGCACGGCGGCCTTGCTCCTCCTGGCGTTCCCGGCGCTCGCGGGCGTCAACTCGTCAACTCGCCGCCGGTCTTCCCCAGGTCCGTGCGCAGGAGGCGCAGCGCCGCGGCGCGGCCGACGGCAGGCCGGTCGTCTTCTGGCGGCGGGGCCGCACGTACCGCATGCGACTGCGCATCCGGCCGGGGCGCAGCGCCCGGCAGTCGCACCGGGTCGGCATCCGGCGCGATCCGGCGGGAGCGACGGCGGTGCGGGCGGCCGACGACGGCAACGAGACCGTGCCGACCGCCGTCCTGGCGGGGCAGCCGCGCACCCGCCCGGACCCCGCGTGGGTGCGGGCACAGCTCTTCCCGCCGTGTCATCCAGAATGACCGGATGGTCATACTCGAGACTCCCCGTCTGATCCTGCGTCGCTGGCGCGAGGAGGACATCGCGCCCATGGCTGCCGTCAACGCCGACCCCGAGGTCATGCGGTGGATCCGCGACGGCGGTGTCCGTGACGAACAGCAGACCCGCGACGGGGTCCGGGCATGGGAGGACGAGTGGGAGTCACGGGGGTTCGGCCTGTTCGCCGTGGAGATCCGGTCCACGGGCGAACTGGCCGGGTTCACCGGCCTGTCGGTACCCGGGTTCCTGCCGGAGGTACTGCCGGCGGTCGAGGTCGGCTGGCGGCTGGGACGTGCCCACTGGGGACAGGGCCTGGCCACCGAGGCCGCCGTGGCCGCCGTCCGGTTCGGGTTCGGGGAGTGCGGGCTGGAGCGGATCGTCAGCATCGTCCAAGTGGGCAACGACGCCTCCGAACGGATCGTGACCAAGCTGGGGATGCGTCCGGTCCGTGAGACCGTGAATCCCACCTCAGGTCGGCCGGTGCGGGTGTTCGCGCTGTCGTCGGAGCAGTACGGCGCGGCCGGGCGGCTCCTGGCGTGAGTCAGGGACGGGAGACGTCGAGCGGCAGATCCCGGCGGAAGACGGCCATGGTGCGGCCGGGGCCGTTGTAGTCGTCGACGATCTCCGCGTCGAAGCCGAGGCCGCGGTGGAAGGCGATCGAGCCGGTGTTCCGGACCGACGTGATCGCCTTCAGCCTCCGTGCCCCGTGGCGTTCCGCCGCCGCGGCGAACTCCGCGTACAGGCGACGCCCGAGACCGGTGCCACGGGCGTCGTCCCGCGTGGCGATCAGGTGCACGTACCCGGTGCCGTCCGGGGTGACGAACCCGAAGACGTACCCGCGGATTCCGTCCTCGGCCCGGGCGACCAGGCAGGTGGAGCCGAACTCCTGCACCAGGGCCGGCAGATGCAGGGAACGGAGGTCGCGTTCGCCCCAGTAACGCGGGTGATCGGTCAGAACCCGGTGGAAGTCGGCCATCGTGGCCGGCGTGATGTGTGTGCCCATGCCGACGATCATGGCAGGCGTTCCGCCCGCTGCGGCTGTTCCGCCTGGTCCGGAGACCCGGTGGTGGCGAAGCGTCTGCGGTAGTGGGTCGGGGTGGTGCCCAGGTGGCGGGCGAAGGCGCGGCGGAGGGTCTCGTCGCTGCCGAGGCCGCTGTGCCGGGCGGCCGCGGTGACGCTGTGGCCGGTCAGGAGCAGCTGCTGGGCGCGGTCCAGGCGGACCCGCTCGACCCAGCGCGCGGGCGTGGTGCCCAGCTCGGCGGTGAACAGCCGGGTGAGGTGCCGGGGACTGACGGCGGCGGACGCGGCCATGGCGGGCAGGGTGTGGTCGGCGGTCGGATCGGCGAGGACGGCCGCGACCAGGGTGCGGAGCAGGTCGCTGCGGGCCGGCGGTGTGGCGACGGCCGTGGAGAACTGCGACTGGCCGCCGGGGCGTTGCAGGAACACCACCAGTTCGCGGGCGACGTCCCGGGCCACGTCCGCGCCGTGGTCGTCCTCCACCAGCGCGAGGGTGAGGTCGATGCCCGCGCTGATGCCGGCCGACGTGACGTACCGCCCGTCGCGGATGTGGATGGCGTCCGGCTCGACCCGCACCCGCGGGTACCGGCGCGCGAAGGCGGCCGCATGCCGCCAGTGCGTGGTCGCGCGCCGGCCGTCGAGCAGGCCCAGCTCGCCCAGCACGAACGCGCCCGTGCACACCGAGGCCACCCTGCGCGCCCCCTCGCACAGGGCGCGGGCCGCGGCGAGCAGCGCCTCCTCGACCGGCCGCTCGGCGAGCCGGTCACCGCCGGCCACCAGGACCGTGTCGACCGGTCCGGCGTCGGCCGCCCGTACCGTGCCGGTCAGTGCCAGTCCGGCGGACGTGGTCACGGTGCCGCCCGCCGGGGAGACCAGCACCAGCTCGTAGGGCTCGGCGATCCGGCCCGCCTGGTGCAGCACCTCCGAGGGACCGCTGACGTCGAGCATGGTCACCCCGTCGAAGACCACAAAGCCCACTCGATGCGTCATGTCCGAATCCGTGGTTTTCCTGGCAGCAGGGACATGGCTCAGCCTACGTCGCCGGGCGGACCCTGGAGGTACATCACCTATCCGGTACGGAGGCCGAGAACGATGAACGAAGAGATCGCAGGCGTGCGCATCCCGGACACCGCCCTGGTCCGGGAGGCCACCGAGATGGTCCGTGACGTCGCCACCCCGGTGGTGTTCGACCACTCCCGGCGGGTCTTCCTGTGGGGCTCGCTGCGCGGCCGGGCCCTGGGGCTCGGCTTCGACCCCGAGCTGCTGTACGTCGGCGCGATGTTCCACGACCTCGGGCTCACCAAGAGCCTGCGCCGTACCGACCAGCGCTTCGAGATCGACGGCGCCGACGAGGCCCGCGCCTTCCTCCAGGCCCACGGCATCACCGGCGAGCCCGGCGAGCGGGTGTGGACGGCCATCGCCCTGCACACCACCCCGGAGATCCCGCTGCACATGGCACCCGAGATCGCCCTGGTGACCCGCGGGGTCGAGCTGGACGTGCTGGGCATCGGCTACCACGACGTCACCGACGAGCAGCGTGCGGCGGTCGTCGCGGCGCACCCCCGTCCCGACTTCAAGAACCAGATCCTCGCCGCTTTCACCGAGGGCATCCAGGACCGCCCCGACACCACCTTCGGCAACGTCAAGGCGGACGTGCTCGCCCACTTCGTGCCCGGCTTCCGGCGCGGCGACTTCGTCGAGGTCATCAAGAACTCCGCCTGGCCCGAGTGACCCCTGCGAGCGGGACGTTCAGTCCGGCGCCGGTCCGAGCAGCCCCTCCACGACGTCGCGGAGGGGGCCCAGCAGGTCCTCGGGCGTGGCGTCGGCCAGGGGGCGCAGGCCCACGGCGGAGCGGACGACGGCGACCCCGACGCCGAGGGCGACCAGGAGTTCGGCCCGCAGCTCGGCGTCGGGTGCCGACGACGCGCCCGACGCTTCGAGCACCTGCCGCCCGAACTCCGCCAGGGCCCGCCGTCGCAGCTGACCCACCTGTGCGTCCCCGGAGTCCCGCAGCAGCATCAGCACCGGGTGCTCGCCGAACTCCGCCCACGCCCCGGCGGCCAGCTGCCGGCTCAGCGTCTCGGCGAGCGCCGCCCGGTCGCGGGGGACCTCCCCGTCACCGCCCAGGAAGCGGGGCGCCGACGCCAGCGCCGCCTTGAACAGGCCCTCCTTGGAGCCGAAGTACCGCTTGATGAGCGCCAGGTTGACCCCGGCGTCCGCGGCGACGTCCCGCAGCGTCGTACGGTCGTAGCCCAGCCGCGTGAACCGGGTGCGGGCGGCCAGCAGCAGGGCCCGCCGGGTCGCCGCGGCGTCCCTGCGCCGGGTCCCCCCGGCGGCCCGGCCGGTCATGTCGTCCGACGGCACAGCGGCTCCTCTCCTCGACGCCACCCCGGGCCCTCCGGCGGGTCGGGGCCCGGGGATGCCGCCACGAAGTCATCATGCGTTGACATGATCCCGCACCGCGGTCTACGTTGCCAAGTAATCGCTTGATGACCAACGGGGCCGCGTGGAAGGAACAGAGACGGTGCCTCAGCAAGCCCTGCTCGTCATGGACGCCCAGCAGGTCGTCGTCGACCGCTTTCCCGACGACGGCTACCTGCCCCGCCTGGGCAAGGCGATCGACGCCGCCCGGGCCGCCGGCGTCCCGGTGATCTACGTGGTCGTCGGTTTCCGCCCGGGCTACCCGGAGGTCAGCGCCCGCAACAAGACCTTCCGCGGCCTCGTGGGCGCCGCGCGACGGCTGGCCGGGGACGGCCCGGCCATGCAGGTGCACCCGGACGTGGCCCCCGCACCCGGCGAGCCGGTGGTCACCAAGCGGCGGGTCAGCGCCTTCGCGGGCAGTGACCTCGACATGGTGCTGCGGGCCGGCGAGATCGATCACCTCGTCCTCACCGGCATCGCCACCAGCGGCGTCGTGCTGTCCACGCTGCGCCAGGCGGCGGACCTCGACTTCGAGCTCACCGTCCTGTCCGACGGCTGCCTCGACTCCGACCCGGAGGTGCACCGGGTGCTCACGGAGAAGGTGTTCCCGAAGCAGGCCGAGGTCACGACGGTGGACGCCTGGGTCGCGGCGCTCTGACCGAGAAGCTCCGTCCGGCCCTCGGGCGAGGGTCACCTCGGCCGGCGGCCGCTTGACGCCGTTGACGAAGTTCGAGCGCACCCGCGGCACCTCGCCGGCCGGCCGCGGGACCAGCCCCTCGAACAGCTCGCCCCGTCAGCGGGCGGCCGGATGGGGCAGGTCGTGGGCCTCCAGACTGATCAGCTGTTCCGCCGTCGGGGCGGTCAGCTCGGCGACGCGCTGGGCCTGGCGCTCGGTCATCTCCTGGAAGATCTGGCGGGCCGAGCGGCCGTTGCCGAAGCCCTCGCCCCGGGGCATGGCCTCGAAGAGCGAGAACAGTTCGGTACGCGCCGTGGGGGTCAGCTCGTAGCGGTGCTGCCCCGCCTGGAACTCGACGATCGACACCAGCTCGGCCGGCTCGTAGTCCTCGAAGAGGAGGGTGCGGCCGAAGCGGGAGGCGAGACCGGGGTTGGAGCCGATGAAGCGGTGCATGTCGCCGGGGTAGCCGGCGGCGATGACCACCACGTCGTCGCGGTGGTCCTCCATCAGCTTCACCAGGGTCGCCACGGCCTCGGTGCCGAAGTCGTTGCCCGCGAAGGCCGGGGCCAGCGAGTAGGCCTCGTCGATGAAGAGGACGCCGCCGAGCGCCCGGTTGAAGGCGGCGGTGGTCTTCGGGCCGGTGTGGCCCACGTACTCGCCGACGAGCGCGGTCCGGTCGACCTCGACCAGGTGGCCCCGGCGGAGCAGCCCGAGGGCCTTGAGGAGACGGCCGTAGAGGCGGGCGACGGTGGTCTTGCCGGTGCCGGGGTTGCCGGCGAACACCAGGTGGCGGCTGAGCGGCGGGGCCGGCAGACCGGCCTCCTCGCGGCGGCGGACCGTCTGCATGAGCTTGACCAGGGAGCCGACGTCCTGCTTCACGCGGTCCAGGCCGACCAGTTCGTGGAGTTCGCCGAGCAGGTCCTCCAGGTTCTCCTCCTCCGGCTCGTTGGAGTCGTCGGCCGGCTTGGCGGCGGCAGGGGAGGGGGCCGCACCGGGCCTGCCGTTCGCGGGGGCGGCGGCCGGGGCGCCGAAGGTCAGCGGGGCGCCGTCGGCCGTGCAGTCCTCCAGGACCGGCTCGGCGCCCTCGTCGGTGCCCAGCGCCTCCGCGCAGTCCCGGATCCGGCAGTGCCGGAAGACCGGGTCGGCGCCCTTGGCGACGTGCAGCGCCGGGAAGCCCGCCCGGGTGACGTCGAGCGAGGTGAACGTGCCGCCCGCGCCCTCGGCCAGGAACACCCCGTTCTTGCCCGGCCGGTCGATGTGCAGCCCGGTCACCTCCGGCCTGGCCCCGGTCCACACGACGGCGCCCGAGCCCGCGCAGTCCTCGACCCGGCCGCCCGTCACCGTCGCCTCGGCGCCCTCGTCGACCACCAGGCCGGCCGCTCCGGCGCCGCTGATCCGGATCCCGGCGAGGGAGACGGCGGCGCCCTTGGCGACCTGCACGCCGATCTCCTTCGTCCCGGTCACCGTGGTGTCCGAGACCGTGCTGCCGGCGGCCGAGCCGATGCCGATCCCGGCGGCGGTCCCGGCGACCCGGCAGCCGGTCAGCGTGGCCACCGCCCGCTCCAGGACGCTGACCCCGGTCATGGCGACGTCGGCGATCCCGCAGTCGGTCAGCTCGATCCGGGCCTCGCCCGTCGCGTGCACCCCGTGCTCGGAGCCGCCCCGCACCCGGCAGTCGGCGAGCCGCCCGACGGCCGTCCCGGCCAGATGGACCGCGCTGAAGGTGCTCCGGTCGATCCGGCAGTCGGCCAGCTCCGCCTCGGCCGAGCCGGTGACCAGGAGCCCGTTGGCCCCCGCGTCGGCCACGGAACAGCCCGACGCGCTGAGCCGCGCGGTCTCCTGCACGACCAGCCCGCTGGCGGCCGCTCCCCGGATCCGGCAGTCGGTCAGCTCGGCCCGCGCCGAACCGGTCAGATGCACCCCCGCCGCGCCGGGCGTCTCGATCCGCGACTCCCCGGCCGTGGCCTCGGTCGAGTCCTCCAGCAGCAGCCCCGCCCGGCCACTGCCCGCCAGCACCGAGTCGGTCAGCCGCAGCCGGGACCGGCCGCGCAGCCGCATCCCGGACCCGGTCGTACGCTCAAGCCGCAGCCGTACGGCGTCCAGGCTCGCCGTGCCGGACAGCACCACGCCCGTGCCGTCGACGCCGGTCACCGCCGTGTCCTCCAGGCGGGCGCGGACACCGCCCGCCAGGTGCAGACCGGCCAGCCTGGCCCCCTCCAGACGGCAGCGGCGCAGCACGACGGCCGTCGTACCGCCCTCCTCGTCCTCCGGGCCCTTCACCTGGACCCGGCCGCCCTCCACCGAGCACTCCTCCAGGACCAGCCCGGCGCCCGGCGACACGCTCACCGCGGGCAGGCCCGCGTCCGAGCCCCACACCGTGATGTTGTGCAGGGCGCAGTCCGGCCCGTCCACGGTCACCGCCGGCGCCTCACCGGGCGGCGCCGCGATCACCACGCTGCCCCGGCCGTGCTCGGCCGTGAGCACGACCGCGCGGTCCAGGACCAGGTTCTCGGTCCAGGTGCCCGGGGCGATCACCACCAGATCGCCGGGCGAGGCGGCGCGTATCGCCTCGCCGATGGTCCGGTACGCGCCCCGGCCGCCCTGCCCCTTGGGCGCCACGGTGTGACGGGTGGTCATCTACGTTCCTCAGTCCTCGGTGCTCGCCGCTGCCCGGTCACGGTGCCTGGTAGTACGTCGGGTTGATGCTCGCACGATACGTACTGGTCAGGTACAGCGACTGGATCGTCTTCTCGAAGATCTTGAAGGGTAGCTGGATCCAGAAGTCGGCGAAGCCCTGGCGGTGGAAGAGCCGGCCGCCCGCGCTCATCACGAACACGTTCTTGACCAGGCCGGTGGTGGCCGCCGTGGTGACCGAGGCGGCGGCGTTGATCCCGCCCTCCCAGACCGCGTCCCCGCCGTGCAGCTTCACGGTCTGCCCGTCCGCGTCGGTGACGCCCCATACGGCCGCGTTCATGCTGCCGTTGACCCAGCCGGACAGCGCACCGCTCAGGACCCCGAACGAGAAGTCGTACACACCGCCCCGCCAGCGGGTCGGCGTCTCGTTGCCCGCCCACTCGTTGGCCCAGGTCTTGTCGTGGTTGAGCGGACGCCGGGTCCACGGCTTGCCGCCGTCGATGTTGGCGATGCCCGCCTTGAACCGGCCGAGCTTCTCGAACCCGAGGGCCCGGCTCTCGTGCACCGCGGTGCTCAGACCCGTCTTGAGGGTCGCGCCGACCGCCGCGTTGGCGAACGACTTCAGCGCGTCCTTGCCGGTGAACGGCTTGTTCTGGACGGCGGCGACGATCCCGTTGACGGCGAGGTTCGCGCCGAACTCCAGGATGAACTCCTGGCCGAGCTCCAGCGCCGCCTTCTTGGCCACGGACTGCCAGTACGGCTCGTGACGCGCCTCGCGCAGCGCCGCGTCGCCGCCGGGCACCACCGTGCCGGACCACGGCATCCGCTGGGCCTCCCGGGTGGTACGGCCCCAGCCGCGGATCTCGGTGAGCGGGCCGCGGAAGTCGTACTCGTTGCCGGTGAGCCGCATCCGGCCGAAGCTGTCCCGCTCGAACACCAGGCCGCTGTCGGTGCGCTGGGCGATCAGGTCGCCGTTCCTGTTGTAGCGGTTCCACTGGCCGCGCCAGGCGTCGGTCTCCAGGAAGCCGCCGCCGTCGGCCTTGCGCTCCCGCACCACGCTGCCGTGGTCGAACTCCTTCCAGACCGAGCCGGCCGGGGTGTTCTGCGTGACGGTCGTGCTGTACGCCCGCACCCGCAGCGGTCCGCCGTTGTGGACCGGGGTCTCGCGCAGGACGGTGGGCGCGGCCTGACCGGGGACGTGCAACTCGTCACGGAAGTGGCGGGCGCCGTGCGCCCATTGGTCCTGCCACGCCCGGCCGTTCCACCAGCGGCGGATCTGCTCGCCGTTGCCCACGCCGATGGGCGTGCCGTTGCGTTCATGGGCGCTGACGCGCCAGTTGCCCCGGTCGTCCCGCCAGGCGTCGACGTACCGGCCGGAGTCCAGCATCCGGCGCTCGCGGACCAGGTTCCCGTTGCCGTCGTAGTCCCGGTAGGAGTCGTCCCAGGGCAGCCGCGAGTCGTTCGAGCCGCGGAAGAACTCCCGTCGGCCGCTGCCCAGTTCGGTGCCCTGCGCGTCCAGCTCACGCCAGGTCCAGCGGCCCGAGTCGGCGCGGCCGGAGCCCTGGACCACCCGTCCGGCGGTGCCGTCCGGGTGGGCGTGGCTCTGCCCGACGAGGTTGCCGTGCGGGTCCCGGTCCACCCAGGTGCGGTCACCGGTGAACTCCCGCACGACCCCGTTCGGGCGGCCCTCCCGGACGGTCCGGGTGACGCCGCCGGCGTCCCGGTGGACGTCCTGCCAGAGCCTGCCCTGCGGGTCGTTCGTGAGCTGTTGGCGGTAGCCCCTGAGATCGCCGGCCTGCCAGGGGAGGTCGCCCGGGTGGGCCGGGGCGTGGTCGGGGCGCGCCGCGTGATCGCCCACCTTCAGGGAGGTGCCGTCGTGCAGCTTGCCGCTGAACCGGGCGAAGCTGCCGTCGGAGGCCAGGTCCAGAGCGCTGCCGTCCATCGCGACGTAGCGCACCCCGGACGTGGTGGTGCCGTCGCCCGCCTCCTTCGTCCACGTGAACAGCTGGTAGGTGTCGTCGCCGCGGACATGGGCGTACGGCGGCCGGGTGTGCTCGGCGCCGGCCAGCCAGCGGGTGCGGATCCAGGTGGGCGGGCGCTGCTCGCGCCAGCGGTCGGTGGTCAGGAAGCCGCCGGCGAGGCTCTCGCGCTTGCCGACCTCCTTGCCGTGCGGGGAGTGCCGCTCCCAGGTGGCGCGGAGGGTCCCGTCGGCCGGGTTCATGGCGTGTTCCTGGTACTGGCCGGCCCGCTCGGGCCATTCGGCCATGCCCCACTGCTGCTGGGCGATCCGGCCGTCCGCGGTGCGGTCGGTCCAGCCGCCGCCGATGCGCTCACGGGTTCGCGGGCCCGACGCGATCACCTTGCCGTCGCCGTCGTAACGGTGCCAGGTCCAGGCGCCGTTGCCGTCCACGGTCCCCAGGGTGTGGCCGGTCCGGCCGTCGAACTTCTGCAGCCCGTCACGGTACTCGCGCACCGTGCGGCCCCGGCCGTCGGTGTCGCGCCAGCCGGTGCCCGCCGTGTCGTGGTGCCGGCTGCCCGTGCCGGCCGGAGTGCCGGTGTCGTCCCAGCGCACCCAGTGGGTACGGGGGTTGGTCCGGGCGAAGGCGATCGTGTCGGTACGCCGGAAGGAGTCGACCACGTCGCCGGAGGCACCGGGCAGCACCCGGCGCTCGAAGACCGGCACCTGCTTCCCGGTGGAGCTGAGCAGCTTGACGTGACCGCCCGCGGCGCCGGAGAGGTCGGCGGTGCCGTGGTGGAAGGACCCGGCCGCCACGGCCTCCCCGGACCTGGTGGTCCGCTCCCAGGTGCCCGCGACGTGGTCGACGACGTACCGGTAGTCCGTGCGCCGCCCGTTGTCCAGCACGTTGAAGCCCTGCCGGGCCACGCTGCCGTCGGCGGCCAGGTGCACGAACTCGCCGTCCCGCGGGCTGGTCCGGTCGCCGAACGTGATCCGGGTGGTGCCGTCGGGCCGCCCGACGGCGTCCCAGTGCGCGAGCCGGGCGCCGGCCGCGTCCTCCAGCCAGGCGCCCGCGTGCTCCGCGGTCGGCGGAGTCACGACGAGGTGGCGTCCGCCGTGGCCCGCGGGCAGCGGGGTGCCGGTGGCCGTGACGGCGCCCCGGGCGTCGTACCGGGTGAACGTCCCGTCGGCCAGGGTGGTGCGGTGGCCGCCGCCGGGCAGCGGGACCGTCTCCCGGACGAACCGGCCGGTGTGCTGGTCGAAGACCTGCCGGCCGCCGGGACCCGCGATCTCGACGCGGCCGGCCGCGTCGAAGCCGACCGCGCGCGCCGGGTCCGGCGCGAAGGCCTCGTCCAGCCAGCGCTGATCCGCGCCGAGCGGCCGGTCCAGATGCCCGGCGGGCACGCCGCCCCGTCCCGTCAGCCGCAGTCCGTCTCCCGCGAAGTCGCCGTTGGGCGCGAAGGTGCGGTGGCCGGTGGCGTGCACGGTCCGGAAACCGCCGTTGCCGGGGAGCGCGGTGACCGTGTCGGGCAGCGGGTTGCGGCCTGCGTCCGTGAGACGGAAGCCGCCTGCCTCGTCCGGCTCGGCGAACCGGGCGCCGCGCGGCCCGCCGGCCGGGTCGGCCAGCGCGGTCGAGGTGCTCACCGGGCGGCCCTCGGCGTCGTACAGCACGGACTCGCCGGTGACGTCGTCGATCGTGCGCGGCCGATCGCCCTCGACCGCTACCACCCGTTGGATCAGCGGCTGCCCCGCCGCGTCGGTGAGAAGGTGACCGCCCGCGCCGTCCGGTACGACGATCCGGGCGCCGCGCGCGTTCGCCGCCGGGTCGAACAGTGCGAGGCCGACGTCCTGGTAGCGGCCGTCGCCCGCGAACCTGCTGGTCGCCCCGCTCGCCTCGTCGGTCACCCGGAAACCTGAGCCGCCGGGCAGTTCGGTGACCGCCTGAGGCAACCGGGCACCGGACGGGTCGGTCAGGGTGAAGCGGCCCGCACCCTCGTCGGCCAGGAACCGCTCCCCACGGATTCCCCGCGGGTCGGTCAGCGAGACGCCGGTCTCCTGGAGGCGGCCCTGACCGTCGTGGCGGACGGACACCCCGGTCGTCCCGTCGGTGACCCTGACACCGTTCCCGTCACCCAGGTCCTGCACCCGCAGGTCGAGCCGGTTGCCCGCGAGATCGGTGACATGGACGTCCGCGGCGCCGGTGACCCGCACCCGGTCGGTCCCGGCGGGCACGCCGTCCCGGCCGGTGAGCTGGACGCCCTCGTCGAGCTGGGCGCCCAGGGAGTCCACGCGCCGGGTGACGCCGGTGTCGAGATGGGTGATCCGTGCGGCGCCGTCGGGCAGCGGGAAGGCGGTGAGCCGGTCGGCCCCCGGGCCGTGCACCGTCAGAACCTGGGGCGTGCCGTGGCCGTTGATGCCGGTGTGCAGACGCAGGCCGGTCGGCCCGCCGCCGGCCCCGAGCAGTGGCGTGTCGTAGGCGATGCGGTCGCCGTTCACGGTGTAGGTGTCGACGATGTCCGACTGCGTGTGCCGGACGTCGAAACCGCCGTCCGGCCGGGCGACGACCGTGCGCGTCGGGTCCGGGTGCAGGTGCTGGTCGAGTACCTGAAGCGTCACCGAGCCGTCCTGGCCCACACTGCGTTGGATGGCAAGGCCGTTCGGCCCGCTCGTACCCGAGTCGTTCAGAGCGATGTGGTTGACCGCCGGCGGGGCCGTGTCGGGCAGCGTGTCGAACTTGCCCGCGCCGATCGTCGCGCCGCGCCGGGTGGCCCCCAGCTCGATCTCGCGGATCCGGGCCTCGATCTCGGTCGGATGGACCCCGAGGTCCTCGAGGTTCGTGTAGGCGGTGCGGAACCGGTCCTGAGCGGTGATCAGCTCGTGGTTGAGCTGCACGTCGTATTCACTGACACCCCGTGAGGTGCTGGCTCCGCCCGGTGCGCCGCGCAGATCCTCGACCCGGTTCAGTTCGACCCGGGCGGACGACAGCTCGACCCAGGCCTCGCGGAACGGCCGACCGTCGCCGCCCAGCAGTTCGTCGAAGCGCGCCGAATCCTCCGCCCACGGCGTCTCCCCGGGCTGCCGGGAGGGTACGGCCGGGCCCTTGCCGCGGTCCGGCCGGACGGGGGCGGCAGGGGTGGTGTCGCCGTCGTGGCGGGCGGGTGCCGCCGGGGTCGTGTCACCGTGTGGCGGGGGCGGTGCGGCGAAGGTGGTGTCACCGGTGTTCCGGAGCGGCGGGGTGCCGGCCAGCAGGCTCAGGGCGTCGTTCTGCCGTTGGGCCTGCGCGGACCGGTCCATGCCGTCGAGCGTCGTCTGCAGCGTGGCCCGCGTGTGCGGCGTCGTGCCGCCGTCGGCGAGGGCGGCACGGATGCGGCCGGCCAGCCCGTCCCCGTCGCCGCCGAGCCGCCGGAAGTCGTCGAGCAGCCGGTAGGCGTCCGCCTCGGCCCGCACCTGCCGCAGCAGCTGTTCCACTCCGGGGCGGCGGGCCGACACCGGGCGGTCCCGCAGGAAGCGCTCGGCCGCGTCCGCCAGGTTGTCGAGGGCATGGGCCCGCTGCGCCAACTGGTCGGCGGGAACGCGGTGGAAGGCGTCGAGAGCACGGTCGACGTACCGGATCAGAGAGCGGGCGCGGATGCCGTTCTCCCGGTACGTGCTGCGGCGGAAGGCGGCCCGGTCGAGGAGGTCGGGAGCGGCCGGGTGAACGGTGCCGGGCGCCGGTGCCGCCACGGTGGTGTCGCCGGTCCGCCGGGGCGTCCCGAGCACGTCGCCGAGGACGGCGTCACCGAGTGGCCGGGCGGGCCGGCCGCCGTCGATCCGGGTGTCGTCGAGAGGCGTCGCGGCCGTGTCGGAATCGGTGGGGTGGGGCGGGGTGGTGTCGGTGTCCGGGAGGTGTGGGGTGCGCGTCTCGGATCGGGTGAGGTGCGGCGCGGTCGGGTCGGCCTTCGTGAGCCCGGACGGAAGTGTGTGGCTGTCGGACGGGTGCGGCTGGAAGGCCTCCGGCGCGGTCTCGGTGGGCCGGTGCGGAGCGGTGGTGTCGGAGAGGTGCTGCGGTGCGGTCTCCGCGTCGAGGGGGTGCGTGGCGGCGCCGTGGCCCGTGGCGGGCGGAACGGCGGTGTCGCCCCCCTTCAGTAGCGGCGGGAGCGTCTCGGAGTCGGTGTGGTGCGGGGCCGGCGACTGCGTGCCGGCGTCGTGGGGTGCCGGGGCATGCGACGACGGGGTCTTGGTGTCGAGGTCGTGCGGGGCCGGGGTCTTGGTGTCGAGGTCGTGCGGGGCCGGGGTCTTGGTTTCGATGTCGTGCGGGGCCGGGGTCTTGGTGTCGAGGTCGTGCGGCGACGGTGACTTGGTTTCGATGTCGTGCGGCGACGAGTACACGGTGTTCGTGTCGGTGTGGTGCGGGGCCGGTGACGTGGTGTCGAGGTCGTGCGGGGCCGGGGGCACGGTGTTCGTGTCGGTGTGGTGTGGCGCCGGTGGGCTGGTGTCCGGGTCGCGCGGCGCGGGGGAGCCGTGCGGCGGGTGGCCGTCTCCGGTGAGCGCGCCGGCCTCGGTGTCAGGGCCCGACAGGGTGTGGGGGAGCTCGGGTCCGGCGTGGACCGGGCCCCCGAGGCCCTCGGTCACGGTGGACGTGGAGGGCACCGGCAGGCCGGTGTCGAGCTCCGCCGGCAGCAGCAGCTTGCGGCCCTGCTCGGTGAGGTGCAGGCCGTCCGGCTCGCCCTTGACCAGGCCCGCCTTGCGCATCTCGTCGAACGCGACCTTGAACTCGGTCTTGTCGAGGCCCACCGCCGCCTTGGTGTGAGTGCCCCTGCTGGAGTTCTTGAGCACCCGGAAGCCGTCCGAGTGGCCGAGCGCCCGGGCCATCCGCTTCATGTCCTCGGTGATGCCGGGGATCGACTGCAGTGCCTGTTCGGCCTGCTGGGGCAGCGCGCTCAGATCGGCCGGACCCGTCCCGGGAGCCGCCGTGGACGTCCCCGCGTCCGGCGTCTTGACGACCGGCGCCTTCGCCGCCTTCGGCTCGGTCTTCAGCTGCGCGATCCGGGTGTCGATGTCGGCCAGGAGCTTGATGCGCTCGCCGAGCAGCTTCTCCGCCATGTCCTTGCGCGGGCCGTCGGCGACGGCGTGGAACTCCCGCGACAGGTCGACCGACTGCTGGGCGTGCGGTCGGGCCCTGTTGAGGTTGTGGCGAACCGCTCTGGCGTTGCCGCTCCTGAGGGCGTTGTCCGCCTGGCGAACCCGGTCGGACGCCTCGTCGAACGCCTTGCCCGCGGCCCGCGCGACCGGGTCGACGTTGCCGTCGGGCAGGTAGCGTCCGTCGCCGTCCGCGTCGTGCACCTCGCGCGGTTGCGGCCACTCGGTCCGGACCTGGCTCCCGTGCGGGTTGATGGGCAGTCCGGAGCCGAACTTGGCCTCCGGCCGGTACAGCTTGGAGATGACCGAGCCCAGCTCCTCCGGGTTCTCGGATTCGGCCAGCAGCCGGAAGACGTCGTCCTTGAAGGTGCCGCCGATGAGGTGCACTTCGCGCACCACCGAGAGGGAGAGCGCCTCGCGCACGTGCTCGCCGTGGAAGACCTCCTGTTCGAAGGAGACCTGGCGGGCGCTCTCGCCGTTGCGGTACGTGTACGTCCAGCGGCCCCTCGTGCCCACGTCGTTGAAGCCTTCGTCGTACTTCGCGCTCCGCACGACGTCGTCGCCGACCGTGAGCCGGCTCATCGTGTCACGGTCCAGCGGATGCAGCTGGTCGTGCAGCGAGACCCAGCCGCCCCGCTCCTCCAGGACCTTCGCGTCGAAGACGAGGGTGGTCGGCCCGTAGCGGGTCGCCATCGGCTTGTCGCCGACCTCCAACCGGAAGAACACGAAGTCGTCGTTGCCCAGGTTGGAGGTGTTCTTCGCCGAACTCTTGCCGGACGCGAGGAACCTGACGCCCCGGCGGGCCAGGTCGCCCTGGGAGGACATCACACCGCTGTTGGCGATGGCGTGGTAGGCCGGGGTGGCGTGTTTGATCCGGTAGGGCAGGTCCATGAGCTTGTCCCGCAACTGCTCGAACCGCACCCGTTCCGCGGACGGCATGTCCTTCAGCAGGTCGTCGACCTCGGCGCGCAGGTCCTGGATGTTCCGCTCGGAGAGCTTGCGCACGAAGTCGTGCTGCTCGGACCGCGACAGTCTGTCGAAACCCTGGAAGTCCTCGAACACCCTCTGCCACTGTGCCTCGGTGCCGGGCAGCACGGCTTTCCACTGGCTGCCGGTGTGCACCTCGCCGAACGCCTGGTTCTCGCGGTAGCGCCGCACGAGAGCCGGCAGGCCGCGTCGGACGTCGGCCACCGAGGCGTCGGTGCCGAGGAAGCCCTTGAGGACCAGGGAGTCGCCGGGCCCGGCGGCCTGGGCGGCCTCGTCGACCAGGTGGGCGAGGTGGTGGGCGACGGCGGCGACGGGACCGTGCTGGTTGCGCAGGGTGTAGGTGCCGCCGAACCGGGCGGCGTCCGTGACATGGCCCTGCAATGACGCGTCGAGTTCGGTGGCGGCCCGGTCGAGTTTGCCGGCCAGTTCCCTGAGTTCCTCCGGGGCCGCCGAGCCCGCCCTGACCTGTCCTTCGAGGTCGTTGGCGAGTTGCTGTACGTGGCGCGACTGGTCCCGGATCTCCTGGCCGGTCCTGATGAACTGGTCCGGACGGGCGGAGCCGTCGGTCGTGGCGCGGGTCCGGACGTCGAGGTCCAGCGCGTGGCGCTGCAGGGCCCGCGCCCGGTCGATGTCTCCCGCCCCCGCGAACTGGTCGACGAGCAGGTTCAGTTCCCGCTGCGAGAGCAGATGGTTGTCCAGCTCGTGCCGGAAGGCCTCGTCCAGTTCGCGGGAGGTGCCCTCGAACGTCGTGGTCGCCCTGCGGACCTCGTCCTTCGCCTCCGCGATCTTGTCGGCGTCCTTGCCGGTCTGCGTCTGTTTCATCTCCGCCTGATGCAGTTCCTGACGTGCCTTGGTCTGGTCGGCGAGGATCTCGCCCAGGCGCCGGGGAGGCGGTGCGGACAGGGCCGCGTCCGTCGTGGCGTGGGCGGCCGGAGCGGGGGCCGCGGGCGCGGCGGTCCCGTCGTCCGCGGCGCTGACCGTGCCGCCGAGCACGCGGGGTCGTTCCTTCAGGCTGAGCATGCGCAGGTGGGCGAGGTCGGCCTCCATGCGCACCGGGTCCACGCCGAGGTCGGTCAGACGGTGGTGCGCGGCGTCGTACCGCTGCTGGGCGAGGTCGACGTTCTCGCGGGCGCGGATCTCGTCGGGCGTGGGTCCGCGGGAGCTGCCCGCGTGCCCGTTGTGCGGCAGCAGGTCATCGGCCCGGCCCAGGTCGTACCGTGCCTGCACGTAGTCCCGCCAGGCCTCGCGGCGGGCCCCGCGCGACGGGTCGTCCAGGTGCCCGAAGAGCGCGTCGACGCGTTCGCCGTCGCGGAACCACGCCTGCTCGATCTCGGCCGGAGTGAGCCGGGGCCCGCGCCCGGGCAGGTCCTGGCCGCCGGAGTGCGCGGAGTCCTGGCCCGGCCTCGGCGTCGTGTCGGGGGTGCCCCGGGTCGGGCTGGGGACGGGCGTGTCCGGGTGGGCCGTGGCCGGGTGGACCGGGCTCGGCAGCTCCCTGCCCCAGGACGCGGGCGTCGGCAGTGAGCTGAGCAGTTCGTTGTTGTGCAGTACGTGGCCGCGCAGGTCGGCGGCGAGGTCGTTGAAGCCGGTGCCGCTCCACTCCTTGGCGAACGTGCGGTCGCCGCCGGTGATCGTGACGGAGACGGCGTTCTCGTCCACCTTGTGGGTGACGGTGATGGTCATCTCGTCCGCGTGGCCGGGCCGGGCGACGGTGAACGTCCTCACGTTCGGGCCGTCACCGCCCTCCCGTACGACCGCGTCGCCGAGGCCCTCCCAGCGGCGGATCGCGTCCTGGCCGAAGGCGCGGCCGAAGTCCTCGAACGCCTCGCCCGAGTGCAGTCCGGACCACTTCTCGTTGATGAGCCCGTCGAGCTGGGCCTGCGGGATCTGCTCGGCGCGTACCGGGACGACCGTGATGCCGTCCTCGATCCGGGCCGGTCCGGTGCGGTGCAGCCGGGTCGGCGAGAGGGTGATCTCCCACTGGTCCTGGTTGAGCGCGAGGGCGTCGTCCGCGGCCTTCTCGTACCCCGGCGGGTAGGCCATGGCGAGCTTGCCGTGGTCGGCGGGGACGTCGATCTCGAAGACGACGCGGTTGCTGTTGACCCCGTTCTTCGCCCACTCCGCCTGGAAGGCGCGGTTGTTGGAGGTGGAGGCGGGCAGCCGCTCCACGAACACGTCGGCCTGGGCGGCCCGCGGGTCCATGGAGACGCCCCGCCACACCGTCATGCGCTGGTTGGGACCCTCGAACATCAGGTCGTCGGCGACCTTGTTGAACTGCTTGACCTTGCTCACCAGGCCCGGATTGGCCTCCAGGGCGCTGGGGTTGACGAAGCCGCCGTACCCCTTCTTCGAGGTGAAGGCGCCGCCGATGACGCCCTGCATGAACAGCTTGGTCTCGTTGTCGGCCGCGGCCCTGCCCATGTGGCCGCGGGCCGCGTGGGCGGCGGCGTCCCAGCTGTCCGCGGACGTGCCGGTGAGTCCGGCCGGGCGCGGGGGCAGGGTGACGTCCGGGGTGGCGGAGCGCAGCAGGCCGCCGGTGGAGCGGCTGTAGACGTGGCTGCCGGAGGCGGAGGCGACGACGATCTCGTCCTCGCCGGCCAGCTTCGCCGGCCAGGTGCCGGCGCCGTCGGTCACGGAGTCCACGGACTTGCCCGCGATCTTGACGCTCACCCCGCCGAACGGGCCGTCGCCGAACCGCACGGTCTCCTCGGCGAGCCGGAGGCCGCCCAGCCGCTTGAACGTCCAGCTGTGCACCACGCTGCCGCCGACGGCGTCCAGCTGCCGTACGACGAAGCCCGTGCCCTGCTTCTCCACGGTGTACAGACCCGACTCGACCGCCGCGCCGTGGAGTTCGGGCTGTCCGGTGCGCGGTGCCCTGAGTGCCAGCTGGTGGTCGCCGGGCACCTTGACGACGTTGGCGTCCTTGAGGAGCTCGTCGAAGCCGTCGGAGTGGGCGGCGGCGGGCGCGGCGTCGAAGGCGTCGCCGCCGTGGCCGGCGGAGCCGGACGGCAGGTCGATCGTGAAGCCCTGCTTCTCGGCCGTGTTCACGAAGTCGACGCCCGCGCCGCCCAGGTAGGGGGTGCTCATCCTGTCGGTGACGACCTTGATCCCGCCGGAGTCGTGCGCGGTATGGCCGAGGGCGGACTCGTCGAACTGCAGCTTGTACCTGTCGGACGGGGCGGTGATGGAGGACGAGGACGCGGCGCCCTGCTCCGGCAGGTGCTCCGGGGCATGCCCGGATGTTCCGGAGGCCGATCCGGCCAGCCCCTTGTCGGCGTCCGTGTGGGCCGGTGCGCCGGCGAAGGCGGGGCTGTCGGTGGTGCGGGCGCTGCGGCCGGTGTCGACGAGGTCGAGGGCCGAGCGGCTGGGGTCGCCGCCGGGACCCGGGTGCCCGGCGCCGCCCACCGGGGCGGGAGCAGGCTCGTGCGTGCCGCCGGTGCCGATCGTGAGCCGGTCCGGCGTCCCGGGAGCCGGGGACGGCGAGCCGTGCGGCAGCCGCTCCGCCGGGGTGCCGGGGTGCGGCGAGCCCGGCTGGTGGACGAGTTCGTCGAGGTGCAGGCGGGTCTGGTGGGCGTTGAGGGCGCTGGTGGTGCGCTCGGCGAGGGCGTCGCCGGCGCCGGGCGCCACGGGGGAGTGCGGGGTGTGGTGGCGGGTGCCGGCCAGCAGGTCGAAGGCCGATACCCCGGCGTCGACACTGCCCGGCCCGCCGTGCCCGAGGCCGCTCGGCGAGGGGTGCGCCACGGTCGTGGGGCCGGTGAGCAGGCTGTGCGGTGCCGTCACGTCGTGCGGGGAACCGGGAGCCGGGGCCGAGTCCAGCCCGGTGTGCGCGATGTTCGTGCCCGGGGTGCCGGTCAGCGTGGTGCGGGCGGCGCCGATGCCGGGGGTGCCCGGCGCGTGCACGGCGCCCACGCCCGGGGTGCCGGTGAACGCGGAGTGCAGGGTGCCCGCGGCCGGGTTGCCGGTCGAGAGGTCGCCGAGCGTGGCCGCGACCGGAGGCGGGGTGGCGTGGGTGCCGGTGAGGACGGTGCCGCCCGGCGCATGGGTGGCGTTGTGCGCGCCGCCCGGCAGCAGCACGTCGGCGTGGGAGGTGAGGTTCGCCGGCGTCGGGGGCAGCCCGGTGAGCGTGGTGTGGGCGCCCCCGGAGACGGCCGTCACCGGCGTTTCGGTGATGCCGTGGGTGGCGCCGGGGACACCGGCCGAGGCGGGCACGTGCAGGCCGGACGCGGTGGTGACGGTCGGCGTGGCGCCGGCGCTCACCCCGAGCCCCGAGTGACCGCCCAGGGCACCGAAGTTCTCCACGCGCACGGTGCCGAGCTGCACGTGCGGCATGTCGACCAGCGCGTCCACCGTGCGCGCGGCGTGGACGCCGAAGTTGCCGCGGTGGGCGATCGCGCCGACGTCGCCCAGGTTCAGGGACGGCGGCCGCAGCGTCGACGTCACGTCCAGATGGGTGCTCGGGATGTTGAGGTCGAGGTTGTGGATGCTGCTCTGTCCGGAACCCGCCCCGAACCGCACCTCGTTGAGCTGGATGCGGGGCATGTCGACCAGGGCGTCGACGGTGCGCGGGTCGACCGGGACCGAGCTGATCGTACGGCCGATGCTGCTGGTGATCGGGGCGCCGAAGACGTGCTGGCCGAGCACACCGCGGTCGAAGAGGCCGATGCGCAGGGCGCGCGCGAAGCCGTACTCGCCGATCTCCGCCGCGTCCACCGGCAGGAAGATGCGCAGCCATTTGGTGCCGCCGAACTCCTGGCCCACCCACTCCTTGGTGGCCTGCCAGCCCCGGGAGAGCGTCTCGGGCAGCCCGCGCACGAATCCGGGGATCGCCTTGAAGCCCTGCACCACCGTCAGGCCGAGGGAGTTGACGCCGCGGCCGATGACGTTGGGCAGGTTGTGGATGCCGTCCAGCACCCACAGGCCGCCCTTGTAGACCCAGGTACTGCCGAGCCGCACCAGGTCCTTGAGGCCGAGCAGCAGCGTGGTGGGGCGGAATCCGTTGGTGAACAGGTTGCGCAGCGCCTGGAAGGTGCCCCGGGCGATGTTGGCGAACCCCTTGGCGAACGCGGTCGTCGCGACGCCCTTGATGATCTGGAAGATCGGCAGCGCCTTGGTGGTGGGCGCCAGGATGCCCAGTCCGGCGAGGAAGAGGTCGAGGAAGCTGGCGTTGCCGTTGGCGAAGTCGACGATCGTCTTGATGAAGAGGGTCAGGTTGACGCCGAGGGCGAGCAGCGCGATCGGGCCGCCGAAGATCAGTGCCGGGATGATCAGGATGATCGCCAGCCACTGGAACGCCTCCCAGAAGATCTGGCACTCGGAGATCGGCAGCTGGATGTTGGAGACACCCGAGATGCTGCTCGCCGCAGTGGAGGCGCCCTCGCCGTGCTCGGTGCCGGCCTGCCGGGCCGTGGAGGCGTAGGTCTCCCGGTCCGGGTCGTCCTCGGACAGCCCGCGGCCCGAGTTGAGCGCCCCGTCGGCCCGGGACTGCAGGTCGACCAGCTTGTCCGCCCAGGTGGTCAGCGCGGTCGCCGCGCTCTCGAAGGACTGCGCCACGTCCTCGATGTGCCCGCGCAGCCGGTCGTTGACCTTGCCGCGGAGGGCGTCGGCCGCCTCGCCGACGAACACGCTGTCACCGGCGGTGTTCATCACCGCGTCGATCGCGGTGCTGATACGGCGGGCCTCGGAACCCAGGTGGTTGAGCTCGGTGGACAGCGTCCGGATCTGGTCCGGGTCACCCGGCGTGGGGTCGCTGTCCAGCCCGATCGCGTTCCAGTCGGTCGGGCGTGGCATACGGGTTCCTCCCGGAAGCTGCGGGGCTCGGGGCGGTTCCTCCCCAACTGACCACGCCACAGTGACCGCTGCGGTTCACGTGATCTGGGTTACAGCCGCCGTCCCGGGTGAACCGGCGAGGCGTGTGCGGCGTGGTCCAACTGACCGGAGTCGTGACTGGGAGGCCCCCCATGGCCGATGGCCTGAAAATCGAATACAACGTCCTCAACGACGCCAAACGGGACCTGGAGAACCTGGCCGGCGACATCGGTCCGCTCCTCGACAACAGCACGTTCTCCCGGCTGGGCCAGACGGACTACGACGGGTACACCTCCGCCGAGGCCCTGACCGTCCTCGGTGACCAGACCCTGGCCGACGCGCTCTCGGGCTTCTACTCCAACGCGAGCAGCACCATGTCCCACGCGGACAAGGGCCTCAAGGAACTGGCGAACGCCTTCGGCTCGGTGGGCGAGGCGTTCCTGTCCTTCGACTCCGAACTGGCCCAGGGCATGGGCATCACCGGCAGCAACCTGGGCCTGCAGAACTACTTCCGGGAGAAGGATCTGTGGGACTACAAGCAGTCCCACCTCGACCAGTGCGTGCCAGGACCGGACGGCACGATGCCGGACTTCTGCTCCGCCACCGACCCCGGTGACCCGCCGCTGGACCAGATGATCACCACCGACCGCGGCAGCGTGCACACGCACCTCACGCTCGACGACCAGCACCACGTGATCAAGGAGGAGTCCACCGTCACCTACGACGGCAAGACGTACACCTCGGTCACCAACTACTCCAGCGACGGCAACCACTACACCACGGACACCTCGTACCCGGACGGCAGCACCGTGCACTCGGAGACCAACCTCAACTCCGACGGCAGCGGCACGATGGTGACCACCGGCAGTGACGGCGACCGCACCGAGTACACCCGCGGCCCCAAGGACGCCAACGGCAACCAGCCGGACTGGCAGCAGGTGGGCGGCGACCCGGGAGACGACGGCGGTTCGGGCGGTGGCGGTTCGGGCGGCGGCTCGGGCGGGGGCTCGGGCCACGGCTCGGGCGGCACCCGGCCCGTCATGTAGCCCGACGCCCCCCTCAGAGAAGTACCCCCTTCGAGAACGACAGGAACGGACAGGAACCCCATGGCCAGCTACAACGGCATCAACCTCGACTACCACAAGATCGAGGAGGTCGTGAGCCTGCTGCACGACGCCCACGAGAACCTGCTGCCGGTGCTCAGCAACCTGCGCAACCGGGTCAACACCCTCGTCGACGACGGCATGGTCTTCCAGCAGTCCAGCGAAGTCATCCGCACCACCTACAACAACTTCGACACCAGCCTGCTGGCCGCGGTGAAGGGCATCAACGACTTCTCCGAGATGTTCAACGGCATCAAGGAGAACGCGATCCAGTTCGACCAGGGCATCAGCAGCAGCCTGCAGAACAACTCGTAACACCCGCGAGCGAGAAGGGGCCCTCCCGGACTTCCCGGGAGGGCCCCTTCGTGTGCCGTGCGGTGAGGGTCAGGCCCGCAGGGGGTGAGCGGCACCTGGAGGGCGAGCAGCGCACCGCCCGGTCCGGCTGTCCAGGCCCGGCCCGGATGCGTCGTCGACCGGACCACGCTCGGCATCAGGCGTACGCCGACCAGGTCGCCCTCGGTGAGGTTCTTCGGCGCGAGCAGCAGGCCGCGCCGCGCCCGGCGGGCCGCGAGCGTCCACCCGCTCATCCCGCTCTGGAAGCCCTCCGCCGAAGCCGCGTAGACCAGCCCCAAGCCCCGGTCGCGGCCCGAGACGGCGATCTCCTTGAGGAGCTTGTCCGCCGCCGAGCCGGTGAGCAGGTCGGCGTCGTCGATCACCACCACCCTCGGCCCCGGCAGCGCGTCAAGCGCCGCCTGCACGGTGTCCGCCGACGGGTCGTTCCCGGTGAGCACGGTGGCCGTGGCGTGCCGCTCCAGGGCGCGCAACGGCGACTCGCGCGGGGTGAGGACGACCAGCGAGGTACCGCCGGCCAGCAGGGACACCGCGATCGAGGCGAGGGTGTTGCTGCGGCCCGACCCGGCCGGGCCGAACACCCCGAACGCCGAGGCGGAGCCCGCCAGGTCCGTGCCGACCGGCCCGCCCTCGTCGCCGCCGACGCCGAGCAGCCCCCACATGGGCCGCCGGTCGCTCTGCTTGACCTTCTCGTAGGCCTGGGCGAACTCCACCGAGCGCGGCAGCACCGCGACCTGGAACGGCCGCCGGGCCTCCGGCACCTGCGCGTCCCGCTTGCGCGCGGCCTCGCCGATCGTGCGCAGCGCCTCGGCCTGCTCGGTCCCGCCGCCGGCCGCCAGCAGTGCCACCTGCGTCTCGGTGCCGCTGAGGACGTGCCAGCCACGGCCCGGCGGGATGTCCGCCGGGATCTTGTTGGGCATCATGCCGACCGCCTGGTAGTCACTGCGGTCGCCCTGCCGCAGCAGCAGCTTGTGGTCGTTGTGCGCGGCCATCCGCCCGCCCAGCAGGGAGCGTTCGGAGGTCGCGACGACGTGGATGCCCGCGGCGGCACCCTCGCGGATGAGCCGGGTCACCTCCTGCACCAGCTGGCCGTGGTCGTGCTCGTCGATGATGACCGAGAGCGAGTCCCAGCCGTCGATGAACAGCATGATGTGCGCGGGCCGTTCGGCCTTCGGCAGCAGCTTGCGCAGCTCGGCGATGCCGGTCGCGCTGTGCGTCTGCGCCAGGTCCTGCCGCTCGGTCAGCTCCCGGTTCAGGCGCTGCAGCAGCCGGCCCAGCCGCTCCAGGTCGTGCCGGGAGACCACGCCACCGCAGTGCGGCAGCGCGCCGAGCGCGGTGAGTCCGCCGCCGCCCGCGTCGATGCCGTAGATGTGCACGTCGGCGGTGCTCGCCGCGCGCGCGGCCGATCCGGCGATGGTCCGCAGCACCTGGGTACGGCCCGAGCGCGGCGCGCCGATGACGTACAGGTGCCCGAAGGTGGCCAGGTCGGCCACGGCCACCCGGCGCTGCTGGAGCTGCGGCACGTCCTCCAATGCGTACGGGATCACCAGCCGGCCCTCGCGGGTGGCGCCGAGCTCGGCCAGGTCGTCCAGGGTCAGTTCCCGCTGGAGCGGGGGCAGCCAGGGGCTGGGCTGCGGGGTGAAGTCGTCGAGCAGGTCGGCCGCGGTGCGGATCTCCTCGACCAGCGCCTGGAGGTCGGTCGGGGCCGGCCCCTGCGTGGAGGCGACCGTCACCGTCCGTGCCTCGGCGGGCAGTTCGGCGGGCCGGCCGAGGGCGTCCCAGCCCACGTCCACCGAACGGACCGGCCTGCGGTGACCGGCCTCCGGCTCGGCCGCGGCGGCCGGGGCCTCCCGGGGCCGTTCGGCGCCCACCCACGCGGTCTGGAACGGGTCCGCCTGCTTCGGCCCGCGCCGCACCAGGGCCCGCCCGGGGGTGCCGGAGGAGATGTCGACGGCGTCCTTGACGTCGATGATGTCCTGGCTCTCGGTCATGTCGGTGACCCGCAGCGCGATCCGTAGGTTGGTGTTGGCGCGGATGTCACCCGTGACCACACCGGCCGGGCGCTGGGTGGCCAGGATCAGGTGGATGCCGAGCGAACGGCCGCGCTGCGCGATGCTGATCAGCCCGGGCACGAAGTCGGGGACCTCGCGGACCAGGGTGGCGAACTCGTCGATGACCAGCAGCAGCCGCGGCAGCGGGGCCAGCGAGGGGTCGGCGGCCCGCTTGGCCCGGTACTCGGGGTGGTCCTTGGCGTCGGCGGCGGCCAGCACCTGCTCCCGGCGCCGCAGTTCGGCGCCGAGCGACTCCAGGGCCCGTTCCACGAGGTGGGCGTCGAGGTCGGTGACCATGCCGAGGGTGTGCGGCAGGCCGGCGCACTCCTTGAACGCGCTGCCGCCCTTGTAGTCGACCAGCACGAAGGTGAGTTCGTCGGGCCGGTTGGCGGCGGCCAGCGACGCCACGAACGTCTGCAGCAGCTCCGACTTGCCGGAACCCGTCGTACCGGCGACCAGGCCGTGCGGTCCGTCCTGCACCAGGTCCAGGGAGAGCGGTCCGTCGAAGCCGGTGCCGATCAGGAAGGACGTGGAGGCGGGGTCGGTCCGCCAGCGGTCCAGCAGCGCCCGCGCGTCGGGCGGCTCCTGGCCGAGGAGGTCCAGGAGCCGCACCCGCTGCGGCAGTCCGGCGTCGTGCTCGGGGCTGACGTCCCGGATCGGGGCCAGTGCGCGGGCCACTTGCTCGCACCACTCGGGGGAGACCCGGTCGGCGCGCACCGCGGGCAGGTCGGGCGCGCCGGGACGCCGTACGGTCAGGCGTCCGTCGGCGGCGAGCACGACACCCGTGCTCTCCTCGGGCAGCAGCCGCTCCTGCTCGTCCAGGCAGACGCTGAAGATCCGCACCCGCGGTCCGTCGGTCAGCACCTGCACCATGCCGGGCACGTCGCGCAGCCGCCGCGCCCCGTCCGCGATCACCAGGACGTCGGGCTCGGCGAAGACCACGTCCCGCTCGTTGCCGGCCTGCCGGCGCCGCGACTGCACCTGGGAGACGAGTTCGCTGATCCGGGCGGCCGTGGACTCCGGGTCGTTGCCGATCAGGACCACGGGACCGCCCGCCGTACCGGGCTTCAGATGCGGCAGCCAGCGCGTCCACGCCCAGTCCGCGACCCGGTCCGGCTCGGTCAGGACGACGATCCTCAGGTCGCGCGGGCTGTGCAGGACACCGGCCTGCGCCACCAGCCAGCGGGCCAGCGGCTGCACCTCGGCTGCCGGACCCGCGACGCCCACCACACCGTGCGCGGTGATGTCCACACCGATCGGCGTGTCGGGGATGTTCCAGCGGATCGAGCGGTGGTTCTCGTCCCGCGCAGGGTCCTCCAGCTCCCGCACCGACGGCTGGTCCACCGTGCCCAGGCGCAGCACCAGATGGTCCGGGTCGCGGCGGCGCCGCTCCCAGAGCCGGCCGCCGGGACCGGTCGCGATCAGGGCCACCGACGCCGGGTCCGGGCCGGTCTTGTCCCGTACCCGGCGCTCGCCCACGACCGCGTCCCGGACCTGCTCCTCCAGGACGTCACGGCGCCGCTCGTAGGCCGCCTCCGACTCCAGGAACTGCTTGCGGGCCGCACGGCGGCCGGTCGCCCAGTTCGACAGCATCATCATCGGGCTGAGGAACAGGAACACCAGGAAGTAGTACGACTTGAAGATGCTGACCATGAACAGGCCGAGGACGATCGGGGAGATCATCATCACGGTCGGGAACGGCCGCTTCTGCGGCGGCGACGGCGGCTGCGGCAGCCGGACCCGCTGGGCGTCCAGGTGCGGGGCGATCCGCGGCGGCCGGTTGTAGTCCACCCCGTAGCCGTCGGCGGACGGCGTGACCGCCGCGTCCGCCTCGACCGGGGAGCTCATCCGCAGCAGCACCGGACCCACCGTCAGGTCCTCTCCGGCCGGCCACGGCACCGGGCCGGGCCCCGCCGGGCGTTCGCGGGGCGGCTGCGGGCGCGGGCGGCGCAGCTGGGTGATGGCGTCGTCGGGCGGCGGCGAGGCGAGCCTGGCCCGTACGGCCGCCTCCGGGTCGGCGTCGATGCGCTGCCAGGAAGCGGTGCCGTCCGCGCCGACGGTCACCCACAGCCCGTTCTGAGGCACCCCGTCGGCGTGGTCGAGGCGCAGGGCGCACAGCGGGTCGCTGCCGATCTCGTGGCTGCCGGGACCGAGTCGCCAGGTGCGCCCGGCGCCGGGCCCGGAGACGAGGTGCACTTCGGCGAGCACCCCGTCCGGGGCGCCGTCGTCCTGGAGCCGGACCAGGTCGGCGGGGCGGGCCGGGCCGCCGAGCCCGACCAGGCCGCCGTCCCGGATCCCGCTGCCGGCCACCGGCGTGTCGGGGTCGAGCCGGTGGCCGCCGGTGTAGAGGTTCTGGGCCCGCGGCGCGCCGGCCGCCGCCCAGTCCGCACCGCCGCCGGCGGCGGCCTCGTCCTGGGTGAGGGCGGCGGCGAGATCGCCGACGGTGGCGTTCGAGGGCAGCCGGACCTGGTGGTCGCGGCGCTGTCCGTCCGTGGCGTCCACGGTGGTGATGGTGAGGTTCACGGCTCCCAGCCGGGCATTCGTTCGTACGGGATCGGGGGACGGTACGGCGGTCAGGGCGTCACGGCGCCTGCGCCGAGGTCGCGGAGACCCCGGCCGCCTCGGAGGTGCTCGGTTCCGCGAAGTCGTCGTCGCTCCCGACGGCCGCGGCCGGAGCGGGCACCGGCACGGCGGCCGGCTCGGACGCGGGGGCCGGCCGGGACGCGGAGACCCCGGTCGGTTCGGTGACGGGGGCCGCGCCGGTGTCGAGGTCCGGCTCGTCCGGCAGCAGGTCGGGATCGGCCGCGGACACGGCGTCCGCCGGACCCGCGGGTCCGGCCTGTGGGAGCTCCGGGCACGGCGGCAGCGCGGCCAGCGTCCGGGCCACGGCCCGCGACAGCGGCAGCACGTCGACCCGGGCGGCGGCGGGCGCGCCGTGCACCGTGAGCACCGCGTCCGGGGCGACCTCCAGCAGCCGGGTCCGGCCCCGGGCCACGCCCAGGCTCAGCAGCCGGACCCCGGACGGCAGCGGCCGCTCCAGGGGGTCGGCGCACACCGCGACCTCGACGCCGGGCTGTCCGACGGCCGCCGCGGCCGGCATCCCCGGATGCCGCGGGTGCACCCCGGCGGCGATGGCGACCCGGCCCTCCGGCAGCCGGGCGTCCACCTGCGCGGCGAGCGCCTGGAGCACCGCGCGGGCCGAACGGGCGGCGCGCGACGGGCCGTACACGGACAGCGCGGGCGGACCGGAACGCACGTCCAGCAGCACGGCGTGGCCCATGTCGAGCCCCACGCACACCAGCAGCGGTACGGCGGACTCCGCGCCGTCGTCGGTCAGATCGGCACGGTCGATCCACCACAGCCGCGGGTCGCTCTCGTCCGCCGCCCAGGGTGCCGGCGGCTCACGCAGCGCGTCGCCGTCCGCCGCGACCAGCACGGCCATCCACTCCGGGCTGGCCAGCACGCCGTACGGCCGCACCCCGGCCCGGACGCCCGCGGCCAGCGCCGTGGCCCGCTCGGCGTCGGCCCACACGGCCGGGTCGCGCAGCAGCCGCACCAGCTGGCGCAGGCCGCGCCGGTAGCGCAGCTCCATACGGACCGGACCCGTGAACGCCTTCACGGTCAGGCCGATCTCACGCCCGAGCCGGCGCCACAGGGCCTTCCAGCCGCCGCCGCGCCGGACCAGCCAGTGCGTGACGGCGAGGACCAGCACCAGGACGCCGACGAGGCCGAGCAGGGTGGTGATGGTGTCGGAGGTCATCGCGTCTCTCCCCGGAGATGCTGGGTCCCGGCCGGGCGGCAGCCGTGGGATTCGAGGGTGGCGCGCAGCGCGCGGATGCCGTGATGGGTCCGGGACTTGACCGTGCCCGGGGGCAGCCCGAGCCGGCGGGCCACGTCGTCGCCGGGCTGGCCCAGCAGGTGCACGCGGACGACGGCCTCCCGGTGCGCGGGAGCGAGGGTGCGCAGGGCGGAGACCAGCACCCGGCGGTCGCCGACCTGTTCGGCGTGGTCGGGCACCGGCGCGGGTGCGGCGCCGCCGAAGTCCGCCGCCGTGATCCCCACCGGGATGCTCCGGTCCCGGCGCCGGCCGTCGACCACCAGGTTGCGGGCCACCCGGAACAGCCACATCCGGATGGGCCGGTCCCGCCAGTCCAGCTGTCCGGCCGACTGCCAGGCCCGCAACAGGGTTTCCTGGACGACGTCCTCCGCGCCGTGGGGGTCGCGCCCCATCATGCCGGTCACGAAGCGGCGCAGGCTGTCGCGCTCCGCGAGAAGGAGGCCGAGCGTCCGGTCCGCGCCGTCGGCGCGGTCATGGTCGATGAGGCTCACGGCCTCCGCCTTCCGGTGTCGGTGGTGCTGTTGTGCTGTCTTGCCGGGTTGCTCTGTGTCACTGTGAATCGCGTCAGGCACGAACGCTAGCGCGAATAACGCCCGTTCCCGAAGCCGCACCCGCCCCGGACTTCAACAGGTTGGTCACAGGCAACCCCGCATAGGTGGACGGAAGGTGACGTTCGGCTGGATCTTCGTGGACGCATGGGCGGATCGGTGCCGCGCCTTGGTTACTGTTCCTGTGCCCCGCATGTTCCGGGCGTTCCGAGACCTTCACGAGACCCTCAGGAGACGACGTGCCGCCCCTTCGCAGACCCCGGCCCTCGGCGGAACGGCCCGGTACCCCGGCGGGACGTTTCAGCGACACCTTCGCCCGCCGGCCCGCCGTGCCCCGCCGCGGGCTCGTGCCGGGCGCGCGGGTGTGGGCGACCGTCGGCGCGGCGGCCGGGCTCACCGTCGTCGTCGCCCTGGCCGTGCCGCTGCTGAGCCGGGTGGACCTCTTCCCCGACCCGGGCACCACACCGGCCGCCGTGGTGGCGGCGGGGGAGCCGACAACGCTGTCCAGTACGACCGGTTCCGTCTCCCCGTCGCCGTCCCCCTCGCCCTCGCACAGCACCTCCCACAAGCCCGGGAAGAGCACCTCCGGCGGTTCCGGGTCGGCCGGCGGCACGGGCACCGGCTCGACCGGACAGCAGTCGGGAGGCGGTACCGTCGGCTCCGGGTCGGGCTCGGGCCCGGACGCGAACGCGGGCTCCAACGCGTCCGGTTCGAAGTCCGGCGGCGGCACCAAGTCCTCCTCCTCGGGCACGGCCTCGTCCGGCGGTTCCACGTCGGGAGGCGGCGGTACGAAGACCACCACCGTGCCCGGCGTGAAGCTCGTCGGCACCGGATCGGGCCGGTGCGTCGACGTCACCGACGCGGGCGGCGACGGCACCCGGCTGGAGATCCTGGACTGCTCGGGCGCCGCCAAGCAGAAATGGGTCTTCCAGTCGGACGGCACCATCCGCTCGCTCGGCCTGTGCATGGACCTGGCGTGGGGCAACACCGCGAACGGCACGGCGATCCAGGTCGCCAAGTGCAGCGGCAGCCGGGCCCAGCTCTTCTACCTCAGCGACCGGGGCGACCTGGTCAGCGCCCTGGCCGACAAGTGCGTCGACGTCACCGACAACGGCACGGTCAACGGCACCAAGCTCCAGCTGTGGACCTGCTCGGGCACCCCCAACCAGAAGTGGCACAAGAGCTGACGACCGAGGCCGGCCACCTGGTCCGGTGGCGGAGGCCGCGGAAACGGGCCTCCGCACCGCCGCTTCCGATGTGGTGAACGGCGGTGCGCGCCGTCCGGTCGGTTCGAGATTCCCCGAGCTTGCGCCACGTGCGGTTGAGCGACGTCCGCGTCCGGCCGCCGGTCGAGGCGGCGACCGTGAGAACAGACATCGGACAGGAGTCAGGCACCTCCGATACATCGGATGAGTCAAGGACTTGAGCTGCGGCTACTGATGTGAACATAGAGGTCAGGCCCGTTGTGCGGACTAACCTGGCGTGCTCTCCGCCGTGTTGAGGTTGTTGACAGGTGCAAGCCAGATCCCTAGGTTCCCCGATACACCCGATGTATCGATGATCCGTCAGGTCTGGAGGACGATGATGACCTCGCACCCTGAGCAACGTTCGCCGATGCCGCGCAGAGCCGTACTCGGCACCGCCCTCGGCGGAGCGGCGGCCGTGACCCTGTCCGGAACCGCCCACGCGGCGTCGACGGAACCCGCCGCCGCAGAGGCCCCGGCACCGGCCGCGCCGGCCGCCCGCCACCCCTGGGAACTCCGCAACACCATGACCACCGACGGCGCCTGGGACCGCTTCCTGCGTGGCCAGGATCTGCTGTGGACCAGGCTGCCGGCCCTCTGGTACGAGGGGCCGTTCCTCGGTGACGGGCTGCTCGGCAGCATGGTCTACCAGGAGCCCGGTACCAACCAGATCCGCTTCACCGTCCAGCACGGCCGGGTCCAGGACCACCGCCCGGAGTTCGGCAGCGGCTGGGGCACGGCCCGTCTGCCCGTCGGGCACCTCACCCTCGAACCGGCCGGCACCATCACCGCCGTGGACTGGCGCCTGAGCCTGTGGAACGCCGAACTCACCGGCACCGTCACCACCACCGCCGGCACCCTCACCCTCGCCGCCATCGTCCACGACGAGGTCCTCGCCGTCCGCGCCGGCGCCGACGGGGGCGAGCGCGTCACCTGGACCTTCCACCCCGAGGAGGCCGTCAGCCCCCGCAGGATCCAGGAGGCACCGCCCGCCGGCTACACCGCCAACCCGCCCTGGACCACCCGCACCACGGCCGACGGCACCGAACAGGTCCTCCAACCTCTCACCGGCGGCGGCCAGACGGCCACCTCCTACCGCCGCACCGGCGACGATCTGCTGCTGAGCGTCGGGCACAGCTTCCCGTCGGACAGCGCCGCCGAGGCGGACTCCCGACGTCGGCTGCGCAGTGCTACGTCATACAGCACACTCAGGCGACGCCACACCCACTGGTGGCACGCCTTCTACCGCAAGAGCTTCGTCTCGTTCCCCGACCAGCGGCTGCAGAGTTTCCACTGGATCCAGCTCTACAAGGTCGCCTCCGCCAGCCGCGCCGACGGCCCGGTCATGGCCACCTCCGGCCCCTGGCTGGAACCCACCCCCTGGCCGGCGGTCTGGTGGAACCTCAACGTCCAGCTCGAGTACTGGCTGATCCACGCCTTCAACCACCCGGAACTGGACTCCCTCGCCACCACCCTGCGCCAGAGCCAGGAACAGCTCACCGCCAACGTGCCCGCCGCCTACCGCGCGGACAGCTCCGGCATCGGGCGCAGCTCCGACATGTTCGCCAACCGCGAGGTCGGCAGGCCGGGAACCGGCGCCGAGACCGGGGACCTCACCTGGGCCCTGCACAACGTCTGGCTGTCCTACCGCCACTCCATGGACGAGTCCCTGCTCCGCGAAACGATCTACCCGCTGCTGCGCCGTACGGTCAATTACTACTGGCACTTCCTCACCCCGGGCAGCGACGGCAGGCTGCACCTGCCCAGCACGCTCTCGCCCGAGTACCCGGTCGTCCCGCCGCAGGACACCAACTACGACCTCGCCCTGATCCGCTGGGGCTGCCAGACCCTTCTCGACTCCGCCGAACTGCTCGGAATCGACGACGAGTTGAAGCCGCGCTGGCAGGAGATACTGACCCGGCTCACCCCGTACCCGGTGGACGACAACGGTTTCATGATCGGCGCCGACACCCCGTACGACCAGTCCCACCGCCACTACTCGCACCTGCTGATGGTGTACCCGCTGTACCTCGTCAACTGGGACCAGCCGGAGAACCGCGACCTGATCACGAAGTCCGTCGTGCGCTGGCACGCGCTGACCGGGGCCCACCGCGGCTACAGCTACACCGGGGCCGCCTCGATGTACGCGATGACCGGCGACGGCGACACCGCCATCGGCTACCTGCGGAAGTTCTTCGACCCCACGACCCGCTACCCCTGCCGGGCCAACACCCACTACACCGAGGCCGGACCGGTCATCGAGACCCCGCTGTCCGCCTCGCAGTCCCTGCACGACATGTTCTGCCAGAGCTGGGGCGGGATCATCCGCGTCTTCCCGGCCGTCCCGACCGCCTGGGCGGACCTCACCCTGCACGACTTCCGCACCCAGGGCGCCTTCCTGGTCAGCGCGGTGCGCAAGGGGGGCAGTACCCGGTTCATCCGGATCCGCAGCCTGGCCGGCGAGCCGCTCAAGCTCCGCCACGGCCTGACCGGCCCCCTCACCGTCCTGCTCGACGACGGCACCCCGGCCCGCACCCACGACCTCGGCGACGGCACCCTCGCCATCGACCTGCCCCGCGGCCGCGAGGTCCTCGTGCACTCCGGCTCCCGCCCCGACCTCGTCATCGCCCCGGTCGCCGTCAGCGAGCCGGGCGCGGCGTGGGGACTGCCGTAAACCACCGACCGGAAGGCAGGGTTCACATGGCCGTTCCACCCCCGAGAACCGTGCGAACCGTGGCCGCCGCGCTCTGCGCCGGACTGGCGGCCACCCTCCTCGCCACCGGCCCCGCACGGGCCGAGCAGCAGCACCGGCCGCCGCACAGCTGGACCGTGGCCGAGGCGGCCCACGCACCCAGCGCCCGGATAGCCCTCGACGACACCACCGGCACCCTAGGCCTCGCGGTCTCGCGCGACGGCCGTACGATGATCGAACCGTCGCCCCTCGGCATCCTCACGCAACAGGCCGACCTCTCGCAGGGGTTGCGCTTCCTGCACCGCAAGGACCGTACGGTCGAGGCGCGTTACCGGGCGAAGTCCGGCAAGCGCCTGGACCGCCGGGTGCGCATGAACGAGACCCGGCTGTCCTTCGCCACCGCCGCCGGTGCCCGCCTCGACCTCGTCGTCCGCGCCGCGGCCGACGGCATCGCCTACCGCTACGTCCTGCCCGCCGGGTACGGCGACGTCCTCGGCGAGACCTCCGCGTTCAACCTGCCGGCGGACGCGGGCGCCTGGCTGAGCACCTACCGGGTCGACAACGAGGGCCAGTTCAACCGGTACACCGCCGCGACCGCCCCGACCGGCGAGTACTCGGACCAGGCCCTGTTCGCCACCGACGGCGGCTACACCCTGCTCGCCGAGTCCGACCTCACCGGCACCTACTCCGGCGCCCGGCTCGCCCACACCCAGGGCACCGGCACCTACCGCGTCACGCTCGCCGACAGCCAGGTGCACACCGACGGCCCCCTGACCACCCCCTGGCGGGCCATGATCACCGGAAACCTCGCCACCGTCACCCGGTCCACCTTCACCGACGACCTCGCCCCCGCCTCCGAGGTCCCCGACACCTCCTGGATCCACCCCGGCACCGTGCTCTGGACCTGGCTGGCCGGCGGTCGCGCCGCGGGCCAGAGCCTCGACGCGCAGAAGGCGTACGTCGACTACGCGGCCGCCCACCACTGGCCCTACGAGGCCGTCGACTCCGGCTGGTACTTCAAGAAGGACGAGTGGGACGTCACCGACCCCGACTGGCAGACCGACAGCTGGATGCCCCGACTCGTCGACTACGCACGGGCCAAGGGCGTCGGGATCATCGTCTGGGTCCACCAGCGCGACCTCGACACCCCCGAGGAACGCGACCGGTGGCTACCGACGCTGGAGCGCTGGGGCGTCAAGGGAGTCAAGATCGACTTCATGAACTCCGAGGCACAGTCGATGTTCCGGTGGTACGACACCATCCTCGCCCAGACCGCCGCCCACCACCTCATGGTCGACTTCCACGGCGCCACCCTGCCCAAGGGCATCCAGCGCACCTGGCCGCAGGTGATGAGCATGGAGGCCGTCGGCGGGGAGGAGAAGCGCACCAACACCGCCGCACACCTCACCACCCTGCCCTTCACCCGCAACGTCATCGGCTCGATGGACTTCACCCCCGGCGGTTTCCAGCGCGTCGGCCTGCGCCCGAACTCCGACGCGGCCGAGGCCGGGCTCACCGTCGTCTACGAGTCGGGGCTCCAGATGTTCGCGGGCACCCCCGAGTCGTACGACCAGCGGCCCCTGGCCCGGGACTTCCTCGACCAGGAGCCGGCCGCCTGGGACGACACCCGGCTGCTGGCCGGCAGTCCCGGTCAGGAGGCCGTGCTCGCCCGCCGCAGCGGGGACCGCTGGTTCCTCGGCGGGGTGTACGCCGGTGCTGCCCACACCGCCACCGTGCCCCTGGCCGTCGGCCGGGGCACGTGGCTGGTGCAGACGATCCGGGACGGCGCCGACGGCCTCGTCCAGGACAGTCACGTCCTGCACGGAGGGGATGACTTGAGTATCGACGTCGTCGCAGGCGGCGGGTTCGCCGGGATCGCCTGCCGGTGGCACCCGGGCGTCACCACCTGCTACCGCTGAGCGCGTACCGCCGCCCGGCGGGCACCGAGCAACAGCTTGAGGGTGCCCGCCGTGGACGGCGACGCCGAACCCCGCAGCACCCCCGTCCCGCGGGCCAGTACCGCCTCGGCGGTCATCAGCTCGATCTCGATGAGGGCGCTCACCATCGGCCGGTGGGCGGGCGGCATCAGGCCCAGCACCTCCCGCCCCGTCCGCAGATCGGCCCGGGCCGCCTCGACCTCGTGCGCCACGAGGGAGCGCAGCCCGTCGGAGGCCCGGCCCGCCTCCAGGTCGGCCACCGTGACCGAGAAGCGCTTCAGGGTCTCCGCCGGGATGCCCGGGTGGCCCTCCCGCAGGTCCTCGGCGAGGTCGTTGACGAAGTCCAGCCGCTGGCTGCCGTCGATGAGCGTGCGGCAACCCGCCCGGAACCGCCCGTCGGTGTCGTCGTCGGGCCCCAGCAGGCCGGCGATCGGCAGGAAGGCGGGCAGCGAGTAGGCGTCCACGTAGGCCTGGTAGTCGGCCTCCGTGGTGAAGCCGTCGAACGCCAACTCGGCGGCGGCGGTGGCCAGATACGCTTCCACGGCCTCCCGGTGCCGAGGGTACGCGGTGACGGTGTGCAGCAGGGTGCGGATCAGCGGATCGTCACTGGTCCCGGTCTGCAGCGCGGTGCGCACCCGCTCCTCCCAGGCGTCCCAGGCCGCTGCCCGCGCCGGCTTCGGGCCGGAGTCCAGGAGCGTGTCCCCGTGGTGCATCACGGCCGTCGCGGCCACCACGTGGGGCAGCACGGCGGGCGGCAGCAGCACCCGGCAGGCCAGGTAGGCACTGCGCCGGTACCGCCGCACCAGCCGACGCTGGACGCCGTAGTCCCGGCGCAGTACGGGGTCCGTGATGCCTGCCGCGGTCAGGGTCTTGTTCCACGCGCTCACGGGAAGATCGTAGAGGTACGCCCGGACAGCGGAGTCCGGCCCCGAGGGGACTCAGGAAAGGGGCTTCAGGAAGTCCAGCAGCGCCGCGTTCACCTCGTCCGGGCGCTCCTGCTGGGTCCAGTGCCCGCAGCCCGCCAGGCTGACCGGCTCGCGCACCAGGTTCGGCATCAACTGGGGCAGGCGGGCGATGAGTTCGGGTGTGCCGGGGAACGCCGGGACCAGGTCGCGGTCCCCGTAGACGTAGAGCGCGGGCGGGGTGACGACGGCGCCCTGCCAGGGAGCGGTCAGTTCCCAGTTGCGATCGAGGTTGCGGTACCAGTTGAGGGCGCCGGTGAAGCCGTGCGAGAAGCTCTCGGTGAGCGCGTCGAGGTCCGCCTCGGTGAACCACTCCGGCAGGGTCTCCGGATCCGGCATGTCCGCCAGCCAGCCTCGCTCGGGGTCGACCAGCGGCTGCCGGACCTCACCGGCCCCGGCGCCTTCCCCGGACGCCATGGTGAAGAACTTCCGCAGCGTGGTGCGCGGGTCGCGGCCGAACTCGGCGTCGGCGACCCCGGGGCGGTTGAAGTAGTTCCAGTAGAAGCGCCCGCCGAACCGCTCCTCCATGGTCCGCAGCGGCGGCTGCGTCCCGCGGAACGGCGGCGGCACGCTCAGTCCCGCCACCCCGCGCACCAGGTCGGGGCGGAACAGGGCGGTGTGCCAGGCCACCGGCGCGCCCCAGTCGTGCCCGACGACGAACGCCCGCTCCTCGCCCAGCTCCCGGATCAGCCCGACGACATCGCCGACCAGGTGGAGGATGTCGTACGCCTCGACGTCCGCCGGACGGTCACTGCCGCCGTACCCGCGCTGGTCGGGGGCGACCACGCGGAAACCGGCCGCGGCGAGCGGACCGAACTGGTGCTGCCAGGAGTGCCAGGACTCGGGGAAGCCGTGCAGCAGCACGACCAGCGGACCGGAACCCTCCTCGGCGATGTGCAGCCGGATCCCGTTCACGTCGACCATTCGATGCTGGACCATGTGCACGAGCGTACGCGCAACGATCTTCGGCTACCCGTCCTGACCGGCGCCGGACACGGGGGAGACGTCCGGAGCCGGTGGCGGCGCGGAGGCCCGGCGGCCCCTCCCCGCGGCGACGGCGGCGTCGAAGGCGTGCGTGGCCTGGGGCGTGCTGCCGGGCAGCAGGAAGGACCGGGCCTGCTCCTCGAAGCGCCGGTCGGTCACGGTCTGGCGGGTGTGGTGCTGGGCGAGGTGCTCCGCCCACGACCCGACGAGGTAGTTCTCGATGAACCGGCCGGGTTCGGTGCCGTCCTCGTACAGCCCCCAGGTGAGCGCCCCGGTGCGGCGCCGGGAGCGGGCGACGTTCTCCATGGCCCGGGCGAAGGCCACCCCGTCGTCGGGGGAGACGTGGTAGACGATCGAGACGAGGACCGGCCCGTCGGCCGGACCGGGCTCGTACACCAGGGCGGGGTCGGCCAGTGGTCGGACGGGGTCGGGTCGATCCGCGCGGCGTCGTACAGCGGCCAGAGCGGCACGGTGACGGCGGTGAGCACGAGCAGGCCCGCCGCCACGAGCAGGGCGGTGCCGAGTCCCGCGCCCTGGGCCAGCGCGCCCCACAGCGGGGCGGCGAGGGCCTGGCCGCCCTGGAAGACCAGCAGGTAGACGGCGAGGCCGCGGGCCCGCACCCAGCCGGGCAGCCGGGTCTGGGTCGCCGCGTTGAGCGTGGACAGGACCGCGATCCAGGCCACCCCCGCGGGCAGCAGCGCGACCGCGACGGCCCAGGTGACGTGCACCGTGGCCAGGACGGTCAGGACCACCCCGAAGGCGACGGCACCGGCGGCCAGGACCCCGTTGGCTCCGAGCAGCTTCTGCAGCCGCGGCAGCAGGAACGCGCCGCCCACCGCGCCGAACCCGACGGCGGCCAGCAGCAGACCGTATCCGCCGGAGCCCAGGTGCAGCGAGTCGCCCGCGACCAGCGGCAGCAGCGACCACACGGCGGCCGCACCGGGGATGAACAGCGCGGTGCGCAGCAGCACCCGGCGGACGCCGGGCGCGTTCCACACGTAACGGCGGGCCGCGTACAGGGCGGTGAAGAACCCCTCGCCCTCGGCGGCCGGGACGGACGCGCCCGCGGGACGCTTCCACAGCAGCAGCACGGCCACGATGCCCAGGTAGGACACCGCGTTGAAGGCGAACGTCCACCCCGCGCCCGCCGCCGCGACCAGCACACCGCCCACGGCCGGCCCGATGGCGCGGGCCAGGTTCATGTTGACCGCGCCCAGCGCGGAGGCCTGCCCGAGCTGGGCGCGGCCCACGAGTTCGGGCTGGATCGCCTGCCACGCCGGGCTCATCAGGGCGGTGCCGCAGCCCAGCAGGAACGTCAGCGCGAGCAGCGCACCCGGCGCGAGCGCGCCGGCGAAGGCCAGCACCGCGAGGACCACCGCCACCGCGCACATGGCGACCTGGGCGACGACGAGCAGCCCCCGCCGGTCGAACCGGTCGGCGAGCACCCCCGACGGCAGCGCCAGCAGCACTACGGGCAGACTGGACGCGGTCTGCACGAGCGTGACCAAGGTTGCCCCGTGGCCCAGCAGCAGCCACTGCGCGCCGACCGTCTGCATCCAGGTGCCGATGTTCGACACGAACTGCGCGATCCACAGGGCCCGGAACACCGGCAGCGCCAGCGGCGCCCAGGCCGAACCCGGAACCGGGGAACCACCAGCGCCGTCGTCGTCCTTCGTGGTGCCTGACATGCCCCCGCCTTCCCGGCTTTCCTACGCCGCTTTCCTACGCGCCGAAACCGCGCCGAGGCAAGCGGAGACGCCCTGCCGGCTCGCCCTCTGCCCGAACGGGCAGCCACCGTGGGCCGGCCGGACCGGCGCGCCCCACCCGACCCGGCCGACCGGCACGGCCCCCTGCCCCCGGTGGTGCTCGACCTCACCGTGGTCACCGGCCTCGTGGACGCCTTCGGCCACCTCGCCCCCGGCCACGTCTTCGTCGCCACACGACCGGCAACCTCGTCGTCTCCGGCTTCGCGATCGCGGGCTGGACCGACCCGCTGTGGCGCCGCGTCCGCCGCCGGGCCCCCGCTCCGCCGCCGGGCCCCCGCGGCGAGCACGCGACCCGCGGCGGACGCGGCGTTCAGAACGGGTAGTGCGCCTGCTGCGTCGTCAGGGTCACCCAGCGGGTGTTGGAGAACGCCTCGATGCCCCACCGGCCGCCGAACCGGCCGTACCCGGAGGCCTTGACCCCGCCGAAGGGAGCGTGCGGCTCGTCGGCCACGGACTGGTCGTTGATGTGCACGATCCCGGTCCGGATCCGGCGCGCGACCGCCAGCCCGTGCGTCGCGTTCTCGGTGATGATGCCGCACGTCAGGCCGTTGTCGGTGTCGTTGGCGAGGGCGATCGCGGCTGCGTCGTCGGCGAACGTCTCGACGACGCCGAGCGGTCCGAAGGCCTCCGCGTAGTACAGCTCGGCGTCCCTGGGGACGTCGGCGAGCACGGTCGCCGGATGCACCGCGCCCTCCGGCCGGCCGCCCCCGGTGAGCACGGTGGCGCCCTTGCCGACGGCGTCCGCCACCAGCCCTGCCACGCGCTCCGCCGCGGCGGCCGTGACCAGCGGGCCCACCACGGTGTGCGGGTCGGCCGGATCGCCGGCCGGGAGGGCGGCGACCTTGGCGCTGAGCTTGCCGGTGAACTCCTCGGCGAGGGACTCGTGGACGAGGATGCGGTCGCCCGACATGCAGATCTGCCCGGAGTTCATGAACATGCTGAAGGTGACGGCGTCCACCGCGTAGTCCACGTCGGCGTCCGCGAGGACGAGCACCGCGTTCTTGCCGCCCAGTTCCAGCACCGCCGGCTTGAGGTGCCGTGCCGCGTGGGTGCCGATGATCCGGCCGACGCCGGTGGAGCCGGTGAAGTTCACCGCCCGCACCCGCGGGTCGGCGATCAGCGCCTCGGCGATCTCGGCCGCGTCCTCCCGGGCGTTGGTGACCACGTTCAGCACGCCGTCGGGCAGCCCGGCCTCGCGCAGCACGTCCGCGACGAGCAGCCCGCAGGCGATCGGGGCGTCCTCGCTGGGCTTGACGACCACCGTGTTCCCGGCGGCGAGCGGCGCGGCGACCGCCCGGACACCGAGGATGACCGGCGCGTTCCACGGCGCGAACGCCGCCACCACGCCGAGCGGCTCCCGGACCGCGAGGCCCAGGGTGCCGGCCTCCTGGGCGCTCAGCACCTCTCCGCGCGGCGCGGTGATCGCGGCCCCCGCCTCGCGCAGGATGTTCGCGGCGAGACCCACGTTGAAGCCGGCCCACGGCCGGGTGCCGCCGACCTCCTGGGCCATGAGGTCGGCGACCTGCTCCGCACGTGACTCCAGCAGGTCGGCGGCCTTCAGGAAGATCGCGCGGCGGGCGAAGGGGGCGAGCGCGGCCCAGTCCTCGAAGGCCGCGTCGGCGGCGTCCACGGCGCGGGTCACGTCCTCGGGCCCGGCCGCGGCGACCGTGGCGTAGACCTCGCCGCTGTAGGGGGCGAGGTCCTCGGTGGTTCGGCCGGACAGGGCGGGGACGTCCTTGCCGCCGATCAGCAGTTCGCGAATGAGGGGCATGGGCGCAACCGTAGGCACCACATGTTTACGGTTCAAGCATTCGCGCCCTACTTTTCGGCGGCCGCCGTCCGGGTCGGCCGGCCCAGCGCCCAGAACAGGACACCCAGGAGCATGAAGCCGACGAGTGGGATCAGCTCCGTCAGCAGGTACTTTCCGCGCTCGGCGTGGGTCCAGCCGTCCGGCGCGTAGTCGGCGCCGAACCAGTGGTCGCCGGCCCCGGGCGCCACCAGCTGCACACTGGCGAAGAGGATCAGCAGGGTGAGCACACCGCTGATGACCCAGGGGAGGGGGGCCCGGTACGGGCGGGGCGTGTCCGGGTACTTGCGGCGCAGGAACGGCAGCGCCGGGAAGATGCCCAGGTAGCTGACGAGGGTGGTGGACACGGCGAGGCCGAGGACCGCGCCGAAGAGCTTGGCCGCGCTGCCGTTGGTCAACTGGTGGGCCAGGATCAGGACCGCGGTGGAGACCAGTCCGCTGAGGATGTTCACCCGGACCGGGGTGCCGAACCGGCTGGAGATCACGCCGAGGAAGCGGGGCGCGGCGCCGTCGTAGCCGGAGACGGCCAGGGCGCGGTCCGAGCCCATGATCCAGGTGACGCCGGAGGAGAGCACCGTGAGGATGAACATGATCCCGGCCAGATCGCCGAGCACGGTGCCGAACCCGCTCAGCGTGGCGGTGCCGTCGGCGCCGACGTGGCCGCCGTACACCGTGAAGACCTGCCGGATCGCGTCGACGAAGCCGCCGAGGCCGGTGATCGCCTTGACCGGCAGGACGAGCAGGATGCCGAGGATCGGCAGCGCGTAGAGGAGGACGGAGAGCACGGCGCTGCGGAAGATGCCGTACGGGATGTCCTTCTGCGGGTTCGTCATCTCGTCGCCGGCCGTGTTCGGCAGCTCGAAACCGACGTAGTTGAACATCAGGACCGGCACCAGGCCGACGAATCCGGCGTAGGTCGGCGAGAAGTCGCCGATGCCGAAGCCGTGCAGACCGTGCTGGATCCCGTACACCACGACCGTGACGGTGAACAGGCCGAGCAGCACGAACCGGCTCCAGGCGCCGATGGTCGGGATCCACTTGCCGATGTCGAAGGAGAGGATCGCGGCGAGCACGCCCACCCACACGAAGACGACGGTGAAGACGTAGAAGGCGGGGGTGCTCAGCTCCTTCCCGCCGTTGAAGAAGGTGGTGTACGCCGTGACGGCGGAGACGGCGAGGGTGCCGCCCAGCCACACCGGGTTGGTGATCCAGTACAGGAAGTTGTTGACGGCACCGGCGAGGCGCCCGAAGGCCCGGCTGGTCCAGATGTAGGGGCCGCCCTCGTCGGGGAAGGCTGCCCCCAGCTCGGCGATCAGCAGCGCGGACGGCACGAAGAACACCACGGCCAGCACGATCAGCCAGGTGAACGCCTCGGCACCGGACGAGGCCACGGCACCGATGGTGTCCACGCCGACGATGGTGCACAGCAGGAAGAACAGGATGTCGAAGCGGCCGAAGTGCTTGCGCAGCTTCTGCCGTTCCGCCTGGGCGGCGGCCGGCGCGTCGACCGGCTCGGGTGCGAGTGGGGCAGCGGTCACCGGGAGCTCCAGCGTGCTCAGGAGGGGCGCGATCCGGCCATGGTCCACTGTGCCGCACAACCGCACAAGCGCTCGGACCCAAGTCGTGACCATCGCTTCCGGCACTCACAGCCGCCGGAAATCTCCCGGAAACCGCGGGACCCCCGCTACCCGCTCCTGGTGCCCAGCAGCCGCCGTACCCCGCCGACCGCCGCGACGGTCAGGGCGGTCGTGGTCGCGGCCGTCACCGCCGGGTGCCGGGCCAGCGCGGCCTGCACGGAGTGCCCGTGCGACCGGTCGTCGAACTCGCCGTGGGCGCCGTGGTCGGTGCCGGGCACGGAGTCGGCCGGCGCGTACAGGTTGCCCCGGCCGGGGGGTGCGGGGGCGTCCGTCTGCTGGGAGCCGAAGCCGGTTCGGGCCAGGTAGCGGTCGAGGAGGGCGGGGGCGAGCCGGTTGGCCCAGATCGTCGCCGCCGTGGTGGCGCCGATGTAGCGCTGTTTGCGAGCGGGACGGTCGGCGGCGAACACGACACCGCGCGCGGCCACCTCGGGCTGGTAGATCGGCGGCACCGGCTGCGGATGACGGGGGAGCTTGGAGCGCACCCAGGAGAACTGCGGGGTGTTCACCGCCGGCATCTGGGCGATCGTGATGTGCACGTTGCTGCCCTGGTGCAGCAGTTCGAGCCGGACGGAGGAGGTGAAGCCGTTGATGGCGTGCTTGGCGGCACAGTAGGCCGACTGGAGCGGGATCGCCCGCTCGCCGAGTGCCGACCCGACCTGCACGATGGTGCCCCGGTCGCGCGGCAGCATCCGGGCGAGGGCGGCCCGGGTGCCGTTGACGAACCCGAGATACGTGACCTCGGTGACCCGCCGGTACTCCTCCGGGGTGATCTCGACGAAGGGCGCGAACACGCTGGTGAAGGCGCAGTTGATCCAGACGTCGATGGGCCCGAGGAGCCGTTCGACGGTGTCGGCGGCGGCCTCCACCTGGCCAGGGTCCGCGGTGTCGGCCCGCTGGATCAGCGGATGGCCGCCGAGTTCCGCGACCTCCTTCGCCGCGGCTTCGAGGCCGGCCTCGCCCCGTGCGATCAGGGCGACGCGCGCCCCGCGTTCGGCGTAGAGGCGGGCGACGGCGCGGCCGATGCCGGCGCTTGCTCCGGTGATGACGACGACTTGCGACATGGTCCTTTCCTTCGGTTCGTCAGCTGATGCGGAAGGGGCGGCCCTGTTCGGTGACCGTTCGGGCGAGGAGGTCGGAGACGGTCCACGCGGCCGGGGCGTGGGTGTTCCCGAGCCCGGTGACGTCCCCGCAGCGGACGGTGACCAGGACGCGCGTGGTGCTGTCCCAGGCCGCGGTCCCGTCCGCCTCGGGCGAGTCCGTCGGAACGGTGTGGACGGCGCTGTCCACCCGCTCGACGGCCGGCAGGCCGCTCACCGCCGTCCCGCTTCGTGCCGGTGCGGCAGGAACTCCTGCACCTTGGCCTTGAAGCCCTGCCGGACCATCGCCCCCCGGTCGCTGTCGCCCTTCAGGACGGCGGCGGCCGCCGCCTCGATCTGGTCGAGGGTGGCGTGCGGCGGGATCGGCGGTACCGCAGGGTCGGTCACGAAGTCGAGGACGCACGGACGGTCGGCGGCGAGCGCGGCTTCCCACGCGCCCCGCACCCCGCCCGGCTCGTCGATCCGCATTCCCGTCAGGCCCAGCGAGCGGGCGAAGTCGGCGTACCCGACGTCCGGGAGGGACTGCGAGGGCAGGAACTGCGGGGCGCCCTCCATGGCGCGCATCTCCCAGGTCACCTGGTTCAGGTCCCGGTTGTTGAAGACGGCGACGATCAGCCGCGGGTCCGCCCAGTCCTGCCAGTACTTGGCGACGGTGATCAGCTCGGCCAGCCCGTTCATCTGCATCGCCCCGTCACCGACCAGGGCGATCGCCGGCCGGTCGCCGTGCGCGAACTTGGCACCGATGGCGTACGGCACGCCCGGGCCCATCGTCGCCAGCGTCCCCGACAGCGAGCCCCGCATCGCCCCGCCCAGCTTCAGGTGCCGGGCGTACCAGTTGGCGGCCGAACCGGAGTCGGCCGAGAGGATCACGTCGTCCGGGAGCAGTCCGCTGAGGGCGTGGGCGACGTACTCGGGGTTGATCGGGTCGGCCTCGACGGCGGCCCGCCGCTCCATCACCTCCCACCAGTCCCTGACGTTGCTCTCGATCGTCTCCCGCCAGGACGGGTCCTCCATCTGCTCCAGCAGCGGCAGCAGCCTGCGCAGGGTCCGGGCGGCGTCGCCGACGAGGTTGACCTCGAAGGGGTAGCGCATCCCGACCATGTGCGGATCGATGTCGATCTGCACCGCCCGCGCCTTCCCGAACGCCGGCAGGAACTGCGTGTAGGGGAAGGACGAACCGATGACCAGCAGCGTGTCGCAGTCACGCATCATCTCGTACGACGGCCGGGTGCCGAGCAGCCCGATGGCACCGGTGACGTAGGGCAGGTCGTCGTCCAGGGCGTCCTTGCCCAGCAGTGCCTTGGCGACCCCCGCCCCGAGCCGGTCGGCGACCTCCGCCACCTCCGTGCGGGCGCCGCGCGCGCCCTGGCCGATCAGGATCGCCGTCCTGCCGCCCGAGTTGAGCACGTCGGCGGCCCGCTGGAGGTCGCCGTCGTCGGGTACCGGCGCGTAGTGCGGCATGCCGAGGCTGGACGGCACCATCTTGAAGGCGTGCTCGGGCGGCGAGTAGTCCAGGTCCTGCACGTCGGCCGGGATGATCACGGCGGTCACCGAGCGGCGGGCCATGGCCGTACGCATGGCCCGGTCCAGGACGTTCGGGAGCTGCTCGGGGACGGTGACCATCTCGCAGAAGTCCGAGGCCACGTCCTTGTACAGGGACAGCAGGTCGACCTCCTGCTGGTACGAGCCGCCCATGGCACTGCGGTTGGTCTGCCCGACGATCGCCACCACCGGGACATGGTCCAGCTTGGCGTCGTACAGGCCGTTGAGGAGATGGATGGCCCCGGGGCCGGAGGTGGCCGCGCACACGCCGACCTTGCCGGAGAACTTCGCGTACCCACAGGCCTCGAAGGCGGACATCTCCTCGTGCCGGGACTGGATGAACCGGGGGTTGTTCTCCGCGCGTCCCCAGGCCGCGAGCAGGCCGTTGATGCCGTCGCCGGGGTAGGCGAAGACGTGCTCCACGTCCCACTCGCGCAGCCGCTGGAGGATGTAGTCGGAGACCTTCGTCGACATGTGCGACAACCTTTCCTGAAGTTGAGGTGGGTGCCTATGCGTGCGTCTACGGGCGGCGCAGCCGCCCTACGGCGCCCAGCGCGGCCGCGAGGGTCCCGGCGGCCGCGGTGGTCGCCCACCGCGCCGTGCCGGAGGGTTCGGCGGGCCGCCGGGCGAGCCGTTCGGGGCGGTCGCTGGGCACGGGGCCGTCGAGGGCCACGGCCTGTGCCTCCGCCAGGTGCAGGGCCCGGCGCCCGGTGCCGCCCCGGTGCCGGTAGTCGGAGCCGTCCGTCGAGTAGGCGCGGCTCCCGGTGTCGAACCGGACCTCCGCGTCGGTCCCGGCCCGAAGGGCCGTGAACCGGCGGTCCAGTGACTCTCCGTGAACGCGTGAGCTCATGGCCTACCTCCGGGCTGACTTCGAGTTCCCTCCCGCGCGGGCCGCCGGGTACCCCGGAAATCGACTTCCTTCTCCAGGACGATTCGGGCACCCATGTTGCGTTCCATCATTTCCAGCGCCGCGTCCGCCAGGTGCGGGTGGATGGAGGCGACGGCGTCCTTCGGCACCGTGACATCCAGGTGGCGGATGTGCGCGTCGAGAGCGGAGTACAGGACGCACTGCTCGGTGACCTGACCGGTCAGCACCACCGTCCCGACGCCCAGTTGCCACAGAAGGTACGACATGGGCGTGTCGTAGAAGATCGAGTGCCGGGCCTTCACGACGAACAGCGAGTCGTCGTCGGGCCGGATCGGCTCGACCAGGGCGGCGTGCGGGCGGGACAGCGCGGATTCGACCAGTTCCCCGTGGTGGGAGCGCCAGAGGCCGAAGTTGTCGTTGGCGTAGATCACCGGCACGTCCGCGTCCCGGGCCCGGCCGATCAGGTTCGCCAGGACGGGCACCACCTGCTCGGCGGCGGGGAGCAGCAGCTCCGCGTCCTCGTGGTCGTACGTGTTGATCATGTCGATGACGACGAGCGCGGTACCGCCGGTCGATCCGGACCCGGTCACGGCGTTCACCACCTTCCGCTGCTGTCGAGGTCAGCTCCGCAGGCGCGGCAGGACCTTGGTGCGGTAGAAGTCGAAGAAGCCCTGCTGGTCGGGGCCGATCTGGTTGACGTAGACGGTGTCGAACCCGGCGTCGACGAACGCGGACACGGCCTTGACGTGCTCCTCGGGGTCGTCGCCGCACGGCACGGAGCCGGCCACCTGCTCCTCGGTGACCAGTTCCATGGCCTGCTCGAAGTGGCGCGGTGTCGGCAGGACCTGCGGGAGTTCGCCGGGCAGCTGCTCGTTCGCCCACAGCCGGTGCGCGGTGCGGACGGCCTCCTGCCGGTCGGCGCCCCAGCACACCTTCATCCCGCCGTACACGGGGTTGGCGCCGCCGCCCCCGCGCCGGAACCGCTCCACCGCGGACTCCTCGGGCATCATGGTGATCAGCCCGTCCCCGATCCGCGCCGCGACCTCGGTGGCCTGCGGGCCGAACGCCGACACGTCGATCGGCACCGGCTCGTCCGGCACCGTGTAGAGGCGGGCGTTCTCCACGGTGTAGTGCCGGCCGTGGTGGCTGACCTGCTCACCGGTGAACAGCCGGCGGATGATCTGGAGGGCCTCCTCCAGCATTTCCAGCCGCACCGGCGCCTCGGGCCAGGCCGTGCCGAGGATGTGCTCGTTCAGAGCCTCACCCGTGCCCACCCCCAGCCGGAACCGGCCGTCCAGCTGCACCGCGGCGGTCGCGGCCGCCTGGGCGACCACGGCGGGGTGGGTGCGCACCAGCGGGCAGGTCACGGCCGTCTCCACGGGCAGCGAGACCGCCTGGGAGAGGGCGCCGATCACCGACCACACGAACGGGCTCTGGCCCTGCCCGTCGTGCCAGGGGTGGTAGTGGTCCGAGATCCACAGCGCCTCGAAACCGGCCTGCTCGGCCATCCGCGCCTGCTCGACCAGGTCCGCGGGGCTGTGCTCCTCGCACGAGAGGAAGTATCCGAAAGCCGCCATCGTCTCTCCTGATGCACGTGTGTGACGGGGAACCGCTGCCGAGTACCCGGCGGCCACCGGGTTGTGCACGGAGTGTCGCCCGGATGCGGAGGGGTACCGGGGAGACGGGTCGTCGACGGACCGACCACGGAGGTGTCCATGGCACTGCGCGTGCTGCCCCGGAAGGCCTGGCGGAACTGGCGGCGCTCCGCCGACCTGCGCATTCCGCTCCACTCGACCGAGACGGAGGACGCCGGCAGGCGGTTCCTCCTGTACGGCGCCGTCCCGCTGTGGGTACTGCCCGGCCTGGCGGACTGGTGGATGCACAAACGGACCCGGATCGAGCACACCAGCGGCACCAAGGAGTCCGCGGTCCACGCCCTGATGATGACCGAGGCGGGAGTGCCCGTCCTCATGGGGCTGCTGGCCCGGATCAACCCCCTGGTGCTCTCGGTGATGGGCGGCGCCGCCCTCGCCCACGGCGCCACGGCCGTGTACGACGTCTCGCTGGCCGTCGGCGAACGGGAGGTCCGGCCGATCGAGCAGCACATCCACAGCTTCCTGGAGGTGTTGCCGCTCACCGCCCTGGCCTTCACCGCCTGCCTGCACGACGACCAGGTCCGCGCCACCCTGCGCGGCGGCCGGGGTGCGCAGGACTGGCGGCTGCTGCCCAAGGAGCACCCGCTTCCGGCGAGGTACCTGGCGGCACTCGGCGGCGCCGTCGTCTGCGGCGTCGTCCTGCCGTACGCCGAGGAGCTGTGGCGCTGCGTGCGCACGGCGCCGACCGCGCAGGCGGCGTAGAGCATGCCGCCCGTCCCACCGGTCCCGTCCGGGCCGCCGCCCGTCCCGTCCGTGCCGTCTGTGTCGTCTGTGTCGTCCGGGCCGTCCGTGTCGTCCGAAGGGAGCCGTCGATGGGAAACGGACCGTCATCCTCAAACGCGCGGGGCACGAGTTCGCGCCGGCCGGAAGCGTCGCCGTCCGGACCACCGTGCTGCGGGCGGCCGGCGACGACCTGGTCACTGTCACCCCCGACGACACCCTGGACCGGACGGTCCGGCTGATGCGCGAGCACGCCGTACGGCGGCTCCCGGTCGTCGACGGCGACCAGTCGGTGGGCATCATCGCCATCGGCGACCTCGCGATCGAACGCGACGAGACCTCCGCCCTCGGTGACATCAGCGCGGCCCGGCCCGACACCTGACGGCAGGGCCGGGAGAACACCCGAGGCGCTCACGCTCTCAGCCGATCGGGTGCCGCGGTCCGGCCGCGCGAGTGTTTCGCGGCGGCCGGGTGCTCGCCCCGCGCCTCCCGGGCAAGGGATGGCGCGAGGTGAGGAGGGCGTCCGGTGAATCACGAGCACGGTGCGGCGGGGGAGCGGCTGGCGAACGCGGTCGACGCCCGGCTGCCCGTCCACGACGGGGCCGGGCAGCTGCTGCGCAAGTCCTTCCCCGACCACTGGTCGTTCCTGCTGGGCGAGATCGCTCTCTACAGCCTGATCGTCCTGGTGCTCACGGGCGTGTGGCTGACGTTCTTCTTCGAACCCGAGATGCGGGACGTCGTCTACCAGGGGTCGTACGTCCCCCTGCTCGGACAGCCCGTGTCCGGAGCCTTCGACTCCACCCTGCGCATCAGCTTCGACGTCCGCGGCGGGCTGCTGATGCGGCAGGCCCACCACTGGGCGGCGCTGGTCTTCGTCGCCGCGATCGGCGTGCACCTGCTCCGGGTCTTCTTCACTGGCGCCTTCCGGCGGCCGCGGGAGATGAACTGGGCCATCGGCGTCACCCTCTTCGCACTCGCCCTGGCCGAGGGCTTCGCCGGCTACTCCCTGCCCGACGACCTCCTGTCCGGCACCGGGCTGCGGATCGCCCAGGGCATCATGCTGTCGATCCCGGTGGCCGGGACGTACCTCGCGATGTTCGCGTTCGGCAGCGAGTTCCCCGGCCACGACATCGTCCCCCGCCTGTACAGCCTGCACATCCTGCTGCTGCCCGGCGCGCTGATCGCCCTGGTCACCGTCCACCTGATCCTCGTGTTCCACCTCAAGCACACCCACTGGCGGGGACCGGGCCACCGGAACACCAACGTCGTCGGGAAGCCGCTCTACCCGCAGTTCACGGCCTCCTCCCTGGGCCTTTCCCTCATGGTCTCCGGGCTCCTGGTCGTGCTGGCCGGCGCCGTCCAGATCAACCCGGTGTGGACGTACGGCCCCTACCGCCCCGACCAGGTGTCGACCGGCTCCCAGCCGGACTGGTACGTCGGCTTCCTGGAAGGCTCGCTGCGCCTCGTGCCGCCCTGGGAGACGAACTTCGCCGGTCACACCCTCATGTGGAACGTGCTGCTGCCTGCCGTCGTCCTGCCGGCGCTGTTCTTCCTCGTGTTGTACGCCTACCCCTTCGCCGAGCAGCGGCTGACCGGGGAGGGGCGGCAGGAGCAGCACCTCTGCGACCGTCCCCGCGAACGGCCCGTCCGCACCGGGCTCGGCGTCGCCGGGATCACCTGCTACGGCGTGCTGCTGCTGGCCGGCGGCAACGACGTCATGGCGCAGACCTTCCGGATCTCGGTCAACGCACTGACCTGGATCTTCCGGGTCGCACTCGTCCTGGCTCCGGTCGCCGCCTTCCTCGTGACCCGCACGGTGTGCCGGGCCCTGCTGCACGCCGAACAGGAGCGGCTGACCGAGGGCGAGGAGACCGGCGAGGTACGGCAGACCCTCGCCGGCGGCTACGAGAGCGGGCACCGCCCGGTCACGTCGTTCCGGCCGGGCGCCCCGCGCAGGCCGCTCAGTCTTCCTGACCGACCCCCCGATTCACGTACTGGAACACCATCCCGGCAACACCCCGGGCCAGAACACCGAAGCCGATGAGGAACAGCCACAGCCCGAACACCACCCCGGTCGCCGCGAGCGCGAACCCGAGCGCCGTGACGACCGGCCAGGAGCTGTGCGGCGGGAAGAACTCCACCGGCCCGGCCGCCTCCGCCACCTCCGCCTCCTTGCGGTCCTGGGGGCGCGGACCGTGCCGGAGGTAGCTGACCGCGCAGAAGAACGACACCAGCGCGGCCATCCCGAACGCCACGATCAGCGTCGCCGTCCCGGCCGGATCGGCGTGCGACCACACGCCGTAGAGCGCGGCGGCGGCACCGAAGAAGACCGCCACCCCGCCGAAGAGCAGTGCCTCGACCTTCACCGCAGCCCCTTCTTCTCCGCCTGCCGCAGGATCTCCGGATGGTGCAGGTCGAAGGACGGCGACTCCGACCGCACCCGGGGCAGCGCCACGAAGTTGTGCCGCGGAGGCGGGCAGCTCGTCGCCCACTCGAGGCCGCGCCCGTACCCCCACGGGTCGTCCTCCTCGACCCGCCGTCCCGTGCGGGCCGTACGCCAGACGTTGTAGAGGAACGGCAGGGTGGAGACGCCCAGCAGGAACGCGCCCGCCGACGAGAGGGTGTTGAGGAGGGTGAAGCCGTCCGCCGGCAGGTAGTCGGCGTAGCGGCGGGGCATGCCCTCGGCCCCGAGCCAGTGCTGCACCAGGAAGGTCAGCTGGAACCCCGGGAGGAGCAGCCAGAAGTGCACCTTGCCCAGCCGCTCGTCGAGCATCTTGCCGGTGAACTTGGGCCACCAGAAGTAGAACCCGGCGAACATCGCGAAGACCACCGTCCCGAAGAGCACGTAGTGCAGATGGGCCACGATGAAGTAGGAGTCGGTGACGTGGAAGTCGAGCGGGGGCGAGGCGACGAGCACCCCGCTCAGCCCGCCGAGCAGGAACGTCACCAGGAACCCCATCGACCACAGCATCGGCGTCTCGAAGGAGAGCGAACCGCCGCGCATCGTGCCGATCCATGCGAAGAACTTGATCCCGGTCGGGACGGCGATCAGGAACGACATGATCGAGAAGAACGGCAGCAGTACCGCCCCGGTCGCGAACATGTGGTGTGCCCATACCACCGCGGACAGCATGGTGATCGAGGTGGTCGCGCCGATCATCGGCAGATAGCCGAACAGCGGCTTGCGCGAGAACACCGGGATGATCTCCGAGATGATCCCGAAGAACGGCAGCGCCACGATGTAGACCTCGGGATGGCCGAAGAACCAGAACAGGTGCTGCCACAGCAGCGCACCGCCGTTGTGCGCGTCGAAGACGTGCGAGCCGAACTTGCGGTCGGACTCCAGGGCGAGCAGCGCGGCCGTCAGCACCGGGAACGCGGGCAGCACCAGGATGGACGTGAACAGCACGTTCCAGGTGAACATCGGCATCCGGAACATGGTCATGCCCGGGGCGCGCAGGCACAGGACGGTGGCGAGGAAGTTCACCGCGGTGAGCGTCGTCGACACGCCCGACACCACCAGCCCCATCACCCACAGGTCGCCGCCCGCGCCGGGGGAGAAGTAGGCGCTGTTCAGCGGCGCGTACGCGAACCAGCCGAACGCCGCAGGACCGTCCGGCACCAGAAACCCGGAGACCACGATCAGCCCGCCGAACAGGTACATCCAGTACGACAGCGCGTTCAGCCGCGGGAAGGCCAGGTCCGGGGCGCCGATCTGGAGCGGCATGATCGCGTTCGCGAAACCGGCGAACATCGGGGTCGCGAACAGCAGCATCATGATCGTGCCGTGGATGGTGACGAACTGGTTGTAGGCCTGGTCGTTGAGGAACTGCAGCCCGGGACGGGCCAGTTCGGCCCGCATGCCGAGGGCCAGCAGCCCGGCGAACAGGAAGAAGCAGAACGCCGTCACCATGTACAGGCGGCCGATCACCTTGTGGTCGGTCGTGGAGATCCAGCCGAGCAGCCGGCGCCCCAGCGGCGCGGGCAGCCGGGGAGGCGCGGGCTCTTCGGCGACGCGTTGCGAGAGTTCGCTCATGGTCCTCCTCAGCCGTGCCGGGCGCGGGAAGCGCCTCGCGGGTGCTCTGCCCGCCGTTCACGGAAACCGCCGGCTCGCGCACGGACGCGGCCGCCACCTGGGACGACGAACCGGTTCGGCGGGCGAACGGGACGTGTCAGCTGCGGGCGACGCTACCGGGGACCCGCCGAAGACCGGCTCCGCCACGCCTCACCGCCGGGCATTCGATGCCCGGTGGCGGGTACCCGGCGGTGATGGACACAGCACTGGAGCAACTGGCCGCCGCCGGCTCGGTGGCGGGGATGGTCGTCATCGTCGTCTGCGGGGTACTCGTCACGGCCGCGCTGATGGGCGCCGTACGTCTCGGCATCGGGGTGCGGCGGCGGGAGTCGGCACCGCCCCGGCGCTCGGAGCAGCCGAGGCTGCCCGACTCCGGGCCGGTGCGCGAGGAGCAGACCATGCGCGAGCCGAACGAGGTGCCCCGGGCGGCCGAGGGCGGGGAGCGTCTCACCCCGCACCAGCTCGGCAACGCGTCCACCCGGCCGAGCGGGGACCAGGCGCGCCGGCGCTGGCACCCCGGGTCCAGCGGATCCTTCGGAAGCGGGGGCAGCGGCGCGAAGTGACCGACGCGAGACCCCGGGCCCGCTGCACGGGCCCGGGGTTTCGTGGGGTGTGACGCTGGGCCGTGTCGCCCTCAGTGCGTCCTCAGTGGAGGCCGCCGGGGTCGCCGGGCCGGATGCGGCCGCGCCACGCGCCGCTCTCGGCGCCGCGGTGCTCGATGAAGTCCTTGAAGCGGTGCAGGTCCCCCTTGACCCGCCGGTCGATCATGCCGAGCGCGTCCGCGCCCTTCTCGGCCATCCCGGAGGGCTCGATGTCCATGGTGAGCTCGATCCGGGTGTGCGTCGGGTCCAGGGGCTCGAAGCGGACGGACCCGCGCTGGGTCGTGTCGCCGTCGACGGTCCGCCAGGTGATCCGGTCGTCCGGCAACTGGTCGACGATCTCGGTGTCGAACTCGCGACGCACCCCGCCGATGCTGGTGGTCCAGTGGTTGTGCCGGTCGTCGAGCTGCCGGACCTCGTCGACGCCTTCCATGAAGCTCGGGAAGTCCCCGAACTGGGTCCACTGGTTGTAGGCCGTGTGGACCGGGACGTCGACGTCCACGGTTTCCTTGACCGTGCTCATCTGTTCCTCCCTTGTGCGTTAGGGTATGAACCTTTTAGGCGTGCCTGATGCGATTGGTTCGCATTCGCACGGCGGACGGGTACCCGCTTCCGCCGGCGAATCACCCGGGACGGTCCCGGACCGGGCCGGTGGGCGGACCCGCAGGTGAGGAGGGGCCGTGAAGGCGGTCATGGAGAGCGTGCGGATACCCGCCGCGGGAGTGCGGCTCGACGCCGACGTGGCCGTCCCCGAGGCGGCCACCGGGGTCGTGCTGTTCGCCCACGGAAGCGGCAGCGGCCGGCACAGCCCCCGCAACCGCTACGTCGCCGGCGAGCTGTACGCGGCCGGGATCGGCACCGTGCTCGCCGACCTGCTCACCCGCGAGGAGGAGCGCACCGACGCGGTGTCCGGGGCGCTCCGTTTCGACATCGGGCTGCTCGCCGCACGCCTGACCGACCTCGTCGACCGGCTCGGTGAGTACGACCCCGCCGCCGGCCTGGGGCGTGGGCTCTTCGGCGCCAGCACGGGCGCCGCGGCCGCCCTCGTCGCGGCCGCCGCGCGTCCGGACACGGTCCGCGCGGTCGTCAGCCGGGGCGGCCGGCCGGATCTGGCCCCGGAAGCGCTGGCGTCGGTCCACCGGCCGACCCTCCTGATCGTCGGCGAACGCGACCAGGAGGTCCTGCGGCTGAATCAGGCGGCGGCCCGGCGGATCCCGGGCGAGACCCGGCTCGTGGTCGTCCCCGGCGCCACCCACCTGTTCGAGGAGCCCGGCACACTGGAGCGCGTCGCACACCTGGCCCGCGACTGGTTCACCCGCCACCTGCCGGTCTGACGCCGCTCAGGGTGCCGACGGGCGGGCCTCCGTCCGGTCGGCCACCGGCCGGCGCACGGCGAACAGCCACTGCCCGCCGTGCTCGACGGACTCGTCGGGATGACTGAACTGACGGCCCGTCGGCGGCCGGCAGCCTGCCGGGCGCCGGCACGGCTCCTCGCGGAAACCCTTTCTTCACACCTTGACTTAACATCGCGGATATTGCTTGGATCGCAAGTCGCCGTCCACTCGGAGGAGTTGCTGTGAGACGTACGATCACCGCGATCGCGGCCGTGACTGTCATGACCCTGCCACTCATCGCCGCGGGTCCGTCCGGGCAGTCCGGGCGGCCCGGGACCGGCAGCACCGGGCACGGCCAGGTCGTGACCGGCACCTACTCCACCGGCGCCGCGCAGGCGTGGCAGCCCCTGCCGATCGTCAGGACCGGCGCTGACCCGGGCGGTGCCGTCGACGCGGCCGTGGTCGCAGACCCGGGCGCGCCGCGGCAGGAGTACACCGGCATCGGCTTCTCCCTGGACGAGACCAGCGTCTCCAACCTGTGGAAGCTCACCCCCGCCGAACGCGCGAAGGCCGTCCGGCTCCTCGTCGACCCGAAGCACGGCGCCGGACTCGACCGGTTCCGGCTGACCATCGGCAGTCCCGACCTCATCGAGCACCTGCCGTTCTGGTCCGAGGACGACCTGCCCGCCGGCGTCACCGAGGACTTCGGCCTGAAGCACTTCTCCGTGCAGCGGGACATCGACCTGCACATCGTCGACACCGTCAAGCTCATCCAGCACTACAACCCGCACGCCACGTTCTTCGCGTCGGCGTGGAGCGCCCCGGCCTGGATGAAGACGAACAACCGCTTCCTCGGCGAGGTCGCCCTCAAGCCCGGCAGCAGCACGGACTACTACCAGGTCGGCAAGTTGCGGGACGACTGCATCGAGGTCTTCGCCCGCTACTACGTCAAGTTCGTCCAGGCGTACGCCAGGCACGGCGTCCGCGTCGACGCGCTCACCCTGCTCAACGAGCCCGGCATGGACGTCGTCTACCCGGCCATGGACATCAGCGTCGCCCAGCAGCAGAAGCTGGCCCTCGCCGTCAAGCGCGAGATGCGCGCTGCCCGCCTGGACACCCAGCTCTACGTGCACGACTTCAACTTCTGGGACTGGCGCGACCCCAACAGCACGGCGACCAAGAACTACCACCGCATCTTCCAGGACGCCCCCGACGGCTCGGTGACCGGCGCGCAGGTCCGCAAGGCGGCCGACGCCATCGCCTTCCACCCCTACTGGGGCGACCCGACCGTCATGCGCGACGCGTTCGAGGAGTTCGGCAAGCCCGTCCAGCTCACGGAGACCAGCGACCTCTCGCCCTCGACCGTCCTCGACGACTTCCGCCTGGACGCCGGCTCCTACATCCTGTGGGCCCAGACCACCGACCAGGACGGCGGCACCCTGCACTGGACACCGGCCCGCGACAACAACGTCGACTGGGACCAGGTCGCGGCCACCACCAAGTGGAAGGACCGGCTGGTGACCGTCGACACGGAGACCAAGAAGTTCTCCGTCCGCGACGAGCTGTACGGGCTCGGGCAGTTCGCGAAGTACCTCTCGCCCGGTGACGTCCGCCTGGAGTCCAGCGCCACCGAACACGGCATCGGCAACGTGGTCTACCGCACTCGCGACGGCGGCTACGTCACCGTCCTCGGCAACGGCAACGGCACCGACAGCAAGGTCCGGGTCACCGTCGGCGGCCAGAGCTTCGTGACGACCGTACCGGCGGGCTCCTACGCCACCTACCGGTGGCGAGGCCGAGCGTAGGGCTAACCCCCCGGGGTGACAACGGGCTTGCCGGATGGTGGCGGCCGGGCCCGTCCGCAAGGCTGAGAGGAGCCGCGAACACACGCGGTCCGCGCGGTCCGTGCCGTCCGCGCGGACCGCGCAGCCGAGGAGGCCCGCCTTGCTCACCCGCCGTACCGCCCTGCTGTCGGCCGTCGCCGCCACCGCCCTGTCCGCCGTCTCCGCGCGCACCGCGTCGGCCACGCCGTCCGCGGCGGGGCCGGTGCGGCTGACCCTGCCGGCGCCCGGCGGCCCGCATCCGGTGGGGACCGTCTCCCTGCGCCTCGTCGACACCGCACGTGCCGATCCCTGGATCACCGCGCAGGCGTACCGGGAGCTGATGATCAGCGTCCGGTACCCGGCGCGGGACACCGGCGGCCACCCCAGGGCACCGCAGATGCTGCCTGGGGAGGCCGCCGGCTTCACTGCCGTCAACAACCTCACCGACGTGCCCGCCGACAAGGTCGACTGGGCGGCCACCCGGACCCACGCGCACGAGGACGCCCCGGCCGACCGGGACCACGGCCCGTACCCGGTCGTCTGCTACTCACCCGGCACCGGCGACCCGCGCTCCCTCGGCGCCACCCTCTGCGACGATCTCGCCTCCCGCGGCTACGTCGTGGTGATGCTCGACCACACCTACGACGCCACCGCCGTCCAGTTCCCCGGCGGCCATGTCGAACGCACCGTGCTGCCCGCCGAGTACGACAAGGCCTACCCGGACAAGAAGCGGATCAGGGCGCTCCTGAAGAAGACGATCGACGTACGGGTGGCCGACACCCGCTTCCTGCTCGACGAGCTGCCGCGTGCGCTGCCCCGCGCACTGCGCGGCATTTCGGACCTGGACCGCATCGGCATGTTCGGGCACTCGGCAGGAGGCTTCACGGCCCTCCAGACGATGCACGAGGACCGGCGCGTCGCGGCCGGGGCCAACATGGACGGCGTCGTCGCCTACGTCCCGGACGACGGCGACTCCGGTCACCTCTCCACCGTCGCCGCCGAGGGCCTGGACCGGCCCTTCCTGCTGCTCGGCAAGGACGGCAACGACCTGAGCACGGTCCCGTCCTGGAACTCCCTGTGGCGGCACAGCCGCGGCCCGCGCGAGGGCCTGACCCTGCGCGGCGCCGAACACGCCACGTTCACCGACGAGGAGGCGCTGATCCCGCAGATCGCCCGTCGCCTCGGGCTGCCCCGGGCGACGGTCGTGAAGAACATCGGCACCATCGCCCCGGCCCGCGCGATCCCCGTCGCACGGGCCTGCCTCGCCTCCTTCTTCGACCGGCGGCTGCACGGCCGTGAGGTGGCAGGCCCCTCGGCCACTGCCCCGGAGTTGTTGGTGCCTCGGCCTTGGTGAAGGCCCGTCAGGCGGGCTCGGCGCCGAGGATGCGTCCTGCGGGGGAACCGACGGAATGCGCTGGTCGAACAGGCACCCGGCGTCGCAGCCCTCCAGGCGTTGGTCGATGGTTCCGATGGTCAGGCGGTAGAGGTGAGCCGCCGGTGTCGGTGATGCCGCTCGCAGGGCCGTCGAGCAGCCCGTCGCCTTCCACGGGAACGTGAGCCGGTCGTACTGGCCCAGGCATTCCCCGCACGCGCGGCCCGGTGCGGCAACGTGGGCACGCCATTCGGCGCCCTTCAGATGGCGCCGCGCGCATCGACCGGGATTCTTCCGTCCACGACGGGGATGAGGTGGGCGTAGGCGAGGAGGTTGAGGGCGGCGCGGGGCCAGGGCCTGTCGGGCGGGCGGGGACCGCGGTCCCCGCCCGCCCGACGCGGCCATGGTTGATGGCTTCCGGATCATCAGAGGTGCTTCGGTGCGGGCGGTGATGTCCTCGGCGGTGACCCCGGGTGCGGTCTCGACGAGCGCGAGGCCGGCCGGTGTGACGTCCAGTACGCCGAGGTCGGTGATGATCCGGTGGACGCACCGCTCGCCGGTCAGCGGCAGGGTGCACTCCTCGACGATCTTGGGGGTGCCGTCCTTGGCGGTGTGCTCCATCAGGACGATGACGCGCCGGGCGCCGTGGACGAGGTCCATCGCGCCGCCCATGCCCTTGACCATCTTGCCGGGGATCATCCAGTTGGCCAGGTCGCCGGCGGCCGACACCTGCATGGCGCCGAGCACGGCGGTGTCGATGTGGCCGCCGCGGATCATCCCGAAGGACAGGGCCGAGTCGAAGAAGGAGGCGCCGGGCAGGACGGTGACGGTCTCCTTGCCGGCGATGCGTCCGGCGGCCGGCAGCACGCCCAGCCCGCGCCCGTCGACGCCGCAGTTGTTCGACACGACCTCTAGGCCGGTCGCGCCCTGCTCGTGCAGGGCCCGGATCGCGGTCTCGGGTACACCGCTGAGTCCGAAGCCGCCGACGGCCAGTGACGCACCGTCGGGAATGTCGGCGACCGCCTCGGCCGCGCTCGCGCGGACCTTGTCCATGGGCGGGAGGGGGTGGGAGGGCCTTTCCGCTGCTACCGGTGAAGGGCGTCGGAGATCGACTTGACGCCGCCGTGCGCAGTGAGGCCGCCGTCGACCGGGATCTCGGCGCCGGTGATGAAGGACGACTCGTCGGACAGGAGGAAGACCACGAGCGGGGCGACCTCCCCGGCCGTGCCGGTGCGGCCGAGCGGTGTCTCCCGGATGTTCGCCTCGCGAAAGGCGGGCGCCGCGGAGGCGGTCATGTCCGTCTCGATGAAGCCGGGATGGATCGTGTTCACGCGGATGCCGCGGGGCCCCAGTTCCATGGCAGCGGTCTTCGACACGCCGCGCAGCGCCCACTTGCCGGCCGTGTAGGCGACCGGGTAGTGGCCGGTCAGCGCGGCGGACGAGCCGACGTTCACGATCGAGGAGCCGGACGGCATCAGGGGCATCAGGTGCTGGATGCCCAGCAGCGGGCCGGTGACGTTGACCGCGTGGACGCGGGCCATGTCCTCGGGGCGTACGTCGCCGATCCGGGCCCGCCAGGTGATGCCCGCGTTGTTGACCAGGCCGTGCACCTGCCCGTACGCCGCACGCAGGTCGGCGGCGAGTTCCGCCCAGTCCTTCTCGCTCGTGACGTCGAGACGGCGGCAGCCGGGTGCCTGCGTGACGTCGGTGGCGATCACCCGGGCGCCCTCGCGGGCCAGCGCCTCGGCCTCCGCGGCGCCCTGGCCACCGGCCGCGCCCGTGACCACGACGACCCTGCCGAGGAGTCTTCTGGGATGGAGACCGGTCACGGCCGCTCCCTCGTGCGGCGCCGGGCGACGGGAACGGTCATGGGGTCCGGGCCGGCCACCACGGTGTTGGAGACGGAGCCGATGCCCTCGACGGTGAGGGTGACCGTGTCGCCGGGCTTCAGGGGAGGCGGGGACTGCTCACCCCGTACACCCCACAGCTCGGCGAGGCAGCCGCCGTTGCCGCAGGTCCCGGAACCGAGGACGTCGCCGGGGCGGACGACGGTCCCGCGTGAGGCGTAGGCGACCATCTCCTCGAAGGTCCAGCTCATGTTGGACAGCAGATCCTTGCCCACGACCTCGCCGTTGATCTCGGCGGTGAGCGCCAGGCGCAGGAAGCCGTCCGCGTCGCGGTACTTGGCCAGCTCGTCGGCGGTGACCAGGTAAGGACCGAGCGTGGTGGCGGTGTCCTTGCCCTTGCAGGGGCCGAGGCCGACCTTCATCTCGGCGGACTGCAGGTCCCGTGCCGACCAGTCGTTGAAGACGGTGTAGCCGACGATGTGGTCGCGGGCCCGCTCGGGAGTGAGGTCGCGGCCCTCCTTTCCGACCACGGCGGCGACCTCCAGCTCGAAGTCGAGAACGCTCGACCCCGGCGGCATGGGGATGTCGTCGTGCGGCCCGTACACCGCGTAGGGGTTGCCGAAGTAGAACGTCGGGGCCGCGTACCACCGCTCCGGTACCCCGGCAGCCCCGTCCACGGACCGCCGTACGCCCTCGACGTGTTCCTCGAAGGTGACGAAGTCACGCACGGTGGGCGGCTGGAGCGGCGTCAGCAGTCGTACCTCGGAGACGTGGGGGCCGGCCGGGACGTCGAGGGTCGCGGAGCCCGCGGCGAGCAGTTCGGGCAGCCCGCCGCCCTCGACGAGCAGGCCGGTCAGTGAGCTGACACCGGGTAGGGGGTGGAGCGTGCCGTCCTCTGCGACGACGGCCACCTGGCGTCGGTTGCGGTACTCGTACGTGGCGAAACGCATGGCGGTTTCCTGTCGGCTGTCGGCGTGAGGGGTGGCACGAAGGCCGGGGGCGCGGCAGGGGAGTCAGGGCGGTGACAGGGTCACCGCGCCCCCGGGGACTCAGGGCGTCGCCGATCAGACCGGCGGGGCGACGAAGACGCCGCGGTCGACGTCGTTGAACGACTCCTTGGTGACCAGTTCGTTCATCGGGTTGGCCGTGCCCCACTGGTCGGTGACCTCGGGCTTGGAGAAGTCGTAGACGTGCGGGTGCCAGGTGTCCTCGTCCAGCAGCTCCAACTCCGTCGTGTACTCGACCGTGTTGCCGTGCGGGTCGAGGAAGTAGGTGAAGGTGTTGCCGCCCGCCATGTGCCGGCCCGGGCCCCAGATCTTGCGGGCGCCGGAGCGGATGACACGGCCGGAGCCGCGCATGTACTCGTCGATCCCGCGCATCTCGAAGGAGATGTGGTGCAGGGAGGTGTACGGGCCCTTGGCGATGGCCATGGAGTGGTGCTGGTTGCTGATCCGCATGAAGTGCATGACGTCGCCGATGTGCGGATGCCCGAGCGTGTCGGACAGCCGGAAGCCGAGGTGCTCCTCGTACCACGCCCTGGTCTTGTCCAGATCCGGCGAGTTGAGGACGACGTGCGACAGCTTGACCGGGATCGACTCCTTCTCCTCGATCCTGCGGTGCTGCCGCACCTCGACGTCGGCGGAGACCTCGACGGTGCGCCCGTCCACGTCGAAGAACCGGAACCCGTACCCGCCCCCGGGGGTGTCCACCTTGCCCGGCTGGGAGACCAACTGCACGCCGGCCGCGAGAAGTTGTTCGGCGAGGGTGTCCACGTCGGTCGTGTTCGCGGCGCCGTAGGAGACGAGGTCCAGACGCTTCTCGTCGGCCTTGCGCAGCCGGACGACGTACTGCTCGGGGGAGCCCTCGGCGGCCAGGAAGGAGACGCCGGAGTCCTCGGCGACCTTGGTCAGGCCCCAGACGCCGGCGTAGAAGTCGAGTTGCTTGTCGTAGTCCGGCACGGCGAGGTCGACGTGGCGGAGGTGGGTGAGCAGGCGGTTACTCATGGGGGGCTCCTCAGACGAGGTTGAGCAGAGCGGCGGCGTTTCCGCCGCGGACGGAGTGGAAGTCGGTGTCGGGCAGGTCCGCGGCGCGCAGCGCGCCGAGAGGGTCGTCGGTGCCCATGTCGAAGGGGAAGTCGGAGCCGAGCAGCACCCGTTCCCGGCCGACCGCTCGCAGCAGCTCCCGCAGCACCTGCGGGTCGTGGACCAGGGAGTCGAAGTACAGCTGCTTCAGATAGCTGCTCGGTTCCCGCTCACAGCCCCGGGCGTCGGGACGGGCCCGCCAGGCGTGGTCGGAGCGGCCGATGTGGGTGGGCAGGTAGCCGCCGCCGTGCGCCGCGATCAGCTTCAGACCCGGATGACGGTCCAGGACGCCGGAGAAGATCAGGTGGGAGAGGGCGACCGCGTTCTCCGTGGGCTGGCCGACGGTGTTGGACAGGTACCACCGGTCCAGGCGCTCGTCGAGGGTGCAGCCGAACGGGTGCAGGAAGAGGAAGGCGCCCGTCTCCTCCGCACGGGACCAGAGGGGTTCGTACGCCGGGTCCGACAGTTCGTGGCCGAGCGCGTGCGAGGAGATCTCCACGCCCCTCAGCCCCTGGTCCAGGGCGTGGTCGAGCAGGCCGACCGCGAGGTCGGGATGCTGGAGCGGGACCAGGCCCAGGCCGTGAAGACGGTCGGGAGCCTTCGCACAGTGTGCGGCGGTGCCCTCGTTGGCCAGCCGGCAGACCTTCCCGGCCAGTTGGGGCTCTGCCCAGTAGTGGTAGTGGGACGGCGAGGGGCTGACCAGCTGGATGTCCACGCCCTGCGCGTCCATGGCCGCCAGGCGCACCGCGGCGTCCGTCAGCTTCGGCACCCGCGCCCCGACCATCGGACCGTTGACGGCCAGCGCCGCCGGGCCGTTGCGGCGGGCGTCGAGCTCGCGGGCCTCCGCGAGACCGGGATGACCGGCGACGGCCTCCTCGACCTCCGGGAGCAGGAGGTGGGCGTGGACGTCGACGGTCGGCGCGGAGGATGCGGTGGTGGTCACGGGCGCTCCTTGAGGAGGTTCATGGTGCGGCCGACCAGCCCGGCCATGTCGGCGTCGCGCACACCGTCCAGCTGCCACTGGCCGATCTGCAGGGACGCCGCGACGACGGTGCGCACCCGGGGGATACGGCGGTCGTGGTAGGCCTGGAACAGTTCGTCGTCCCAGTCCCGTCCGCTGGTGAGCAGCTCGGCGAGGACGAGGGCGTCCTCCAGGGACATCGCCGCGCCCTGGGCCATGGTGGGCGGGCAGCAGTGGGCGGCGTCGCCGATCAGCACGATCCGGCCCCGGTGCCAGGACCCCTCCACCAGCAGGTGGTCGAACCAGGTGTAGTTGACCTTCTTCGGGTCCGTGATGTGCTCGGTGATCTCCGGCCAGACCCCGCCGTAGCTCTGCGCCAGGCGGCGCATCTCGTCGGCGTAGGTGGCCGGGTCGATCGAGGCGCGGTCGCGGCACGCTTCGACGACGTACGCGTAGATGGTGTTCTCGCTGGTGGGGCAGTAGCCGGCGATGTAGGCGGGGCCGCCGTAGGCGAGGTCGGTGCGCGTCACGCTCGCGGGCCGCGGGGCGGCGATGCGCCAGATGCCCATGCCGGTCGGCTCGGGTTTGTCGGTGATGCCGATCGCGGCGCGGGTGGCCGAGTTGAGACCGTCGGCGGCGATCACCAGGTCGTATCTGCCCTCGGTGCCGTCGCTGAAGCGCACCGAGACGCCGTCGGCGTCCTGCTCCAGCGCTTCGGCGGTGGTGCCGAGACGAACGTCGGCGCCGGAGGCGAGGACCGCGTCGATGAGGATCTGCTGCAGCTGGGGGCGCTGCATGCCGAGGGTCGCGGGCAGGTCCTCCCCGCCGGTCTGGATGTCCTCGGCGACGAACAGGACGGTGCCGTCGGGGGCGGTCACGCCCAGCGATCCGAAGGCGTATCCGGAGGCTTTCACCTGGTCCCACACGCCCAGTTCGCGCAGGACCCGCAGGGCGTTGCCCTGGAGGGTGATGCCGGAGCCGGTGGTCGCGTTCCAGTCCGGCTTGGCCTCGATCAGGTCGACGGCGATGCCGGCGCGACGCAGCAGGACGGTGACGGCGTTGCCCGAGGCGCCCCCGCCGATGACCAGGACGGTGGGTGTGCCCCCGGCCGGAGGCTGGGGGAGAGTGCGGCTGTCGGCCATGTCGGGGATTCCTCCCGGGGTTGGGCCGCGCGACATCGGGCGGCGGGGCTGCGGCTCGCCCGCCGCGCGTGCGGGCCAGAGGAGGGGACGGGGGTGCGGGGCCGGATGCGCCGCTGCTGTCCGGGGAACGGCGCACCCGGCGGTTGTGCGGGTTACTTGACGGCGATCGGGTTGACCGGGGAGCCCACCGCGCCGGTGACGGGGAGGGGAGCGGCGGTGAGCCAGAACTCGTACGCGCCGTCGTCGGCGCAGTCGGCGGCGAGTGCGTCGAGGTCCCACATCTCGCCGATCAGCAGGCCCATGTTGGGGATGACGACCTGGTGCAGCGGCTGGAAGGCGCCCTCGAACTCGTTGGGACGGACCTCGAAGCCCCAGGTGTCGGTGGCGACGGCGGCGATCTCACTGCCGTGCAGCCAGCCGGCGGTGGTGAACGACAGGCCGGGCGCGGGGCCGCCCGCGTAGTCGCCCCAGCCGTCGCGCCGTGCGCGGGCGAGGTGTCCGGTGCGGACGAGCACGATGTCGCCGCGGCCGACGGTCACCCCGTGGGCCTCGGCGGTCCGGGTGAGGTGCTCCTCGGTGATGGCGAACCCGTCGGGCAGTTCGCCGTCGGTGCCGACGACCTGGCAGACGTCGAGGAGCACGCCGCGTCCGGCGACGTGCGGCGCCATGTGCTCGATGCCGGTGACGAGGTCGCCTTCGGAGGTGACCACCTTGTCGGCGCGCCGCCCGTTCCAGGCGAATCCGTGGTCGAAGATGTGGCCCAGTCCGTCCCACTGGGTCGAGCACTGCAGCGGCATGGCGATCACGTCGTCGGCGCCGCCGATGCCGTGCGGGAAACCCTGGTTGCCCAGCGCCGCGTCGGTGCCCGTGTCGAGCATGGTGTGCACCGGGTTGGTCCGCCGGCGCCAGCCCTTCTGCGGGCCGTTCATGTCGAACCGCTGCGACAACGAGAAGCTGACGCCGCGGCGCACGAGCGCCGCGCCCTCGCGCCGCTTGGCCTCGTCGAGGAAGTTCAGCGTGCCGAGCACGTCGTCCTCACCCCAACGCCCCCAGTTGGAGTACGCCTTGGCGGCCTCGGCTATCGCGCCCTCCGGGTCGCGGCGGTCCAGGCTCATGCCGTGCCCTCCGCGACACAGCGGGTGCGCTGCACGCCCAGACCGGTGATGGAACCCTCCATGACGTCGCCGTCGCGCAGCAGGCGTCCCCAGTGGATGCCGTTGCCGGCCGGGCTGCCGGTCAACACCAGGTCACCGGGCAGGAGTTGAGCCGTCTGCGAGGCGTACGACACCAACCGGGCGACGCCGAAGAGCATGTCCTTGGTGGACTCGTCCTGCATGGTGTCGCCGTTGAGCTTGAGCGTGACCCGCAGGTCACCGGTGTCCGCGATCGACTCGGCCGGTACGAGCCACGGGCCGAGCGGCGTGAAGCCGGGGGCGTTCTTGCTGCGCAGCCAGTCGGTGCCGATGGCCTTCATGTCCCGGCGGAACACGGTGGCGCGATCGGTGAGGTCGTTGGCGATGGTGTAGCCGGCGACGTACTCCAGGGCCTCCTCGACCGTCACCCGGTAGGCGGGCTTGGCGATGACGGCCGCCAACTCCAGCTCCCAGTCCGGCTTTTCGGCCCAGGCGGGCAGGACCACGTCGTCGTACGGGCCGGTGATCGCGCTCGGCAGACCGATGAAGACGTACGGCAGGTCCTCGGCGGCCCGGCGGTCCATGACCGCGGCGATCTCCGCACGGGCCTCCTCGACCGTGCGCGGGTCGTCCGGGGAGCGGTGGGCGACCTCCAGGTCGATCACGTGTTGCCGGTAGTTGGCGCCGGACTGGAAGATCTGCCGCGGCTCGATGGGGGCGTGCACCCGCAGGCCCTCCAGTGGCCGCCGGCCAGGGGAGTCCTCGTCCGCCAGGACGCGCAGGACGGGCAGCGCCTCCTCCCACCGCTCCACCACGGCGCGCACGCTGGACGGCGCCCAGGCCAGGACACCGCTCAAGTCGAGTACCCGGCCCATGGCCAGGAGGCCGGGAAACGGCTCCCCGTCCTGAGTGGAGAACGTGCCGAGCGCGAACGGGCCGGCAGGTTGCGCGAGCGTTGCCATCCGATTTCCTCCTGCTGGGGTGCGGTCTACTCTGGCCCCCATCGGTCAATCACGGAAATCAATCCTGTGGATGTGCCGAATCCATGCCATGGATGACTCTCGCTTGCTAGGTGGTTGCCCGGTGAACCTGTCCCGACTCGACCTCAATCTGGTCCTCGCCCTGCGCGCGCTGCTGGAAGAGCGCAATGTCACCCGGGCCGGCGAGCGCATCGGGCTGAGCCAGCCCGCCATGAGCGCGGCGCTGTCCCGGCTGCGCCGCCATTTCGACGACGACCTGCTCGCCCGGACCGGCAACGCCTACGAGCTGACCCCGCTCGGCACCGCCCTGCGCGACCGCAGCGCCACCGCGTGCGACCTGCTGGAGCGGGTCTTCTCGAGCCAGGCCGACTTCGACGCGGCCGCCGAGACCCGCGAGTTCACGCTGCTCGCCTCCGACTACGGAGCGGCCGTCTTCGGCGCCGCACTCGCCCGCACCCTGCACCAGGAGGCGCCCGGCATCCGGCTCACCTTCCAGCACCCGGCACCGTCCGTCGTGGAGAACACCGCCACCGTGCTGAGCACCGTCGACGGACTGCTGATGCCGCACGGCGTCATCGACGGCTTGCCCGCCGTCGACCTCCACCAGGACCGCTGGCTGTTCCTGGTCGCAGACGACCACCCCGAGATCGGTGACGAACTCACCCTGGACCAGCTGGGGCGTCTGCCCTGGGCCGTCTACCAGCGTCCCTACGACGCCCCGGCCGCCCGCCAGCTCAGCATGATAGGGATCAGTCCCCAGGTGGAGGTGTCCGTGCAGACCTTCCAGCTGCTGCCCCACATGGTCGAGGGCACCCGCCGGATCGCGATGATCCAGGAGCGCCTGGCGCGCAAGGCGGTCCGCTCCGCCGCGGTGCGCGTCCTGCCCTGCCCGTTCGAGGCGGTACCGGTGCGGGAGGCGATGTGGTGGCACCCGGTGCACGCGCAGGACGCGGGCCACATCTGGCTGCGGCAGAAGGCCGCGGAGGTGGGCGCGACGCTGCTGGGCAACGGCTACGGCAATGGCAAGGGCGCAGGGAAGGCCGTGCCCGTCGACCAGAGCGCGGGGCTGCCGCCGGGCCGGCTCTGACCGGGCCCGGCGGCAGCCCGTGAGCGACGCGCTGTCGGCGGGCGGACTGGCCGCCCTCAGAACGACCGCTCCGGCAACGGCCGGGGATCGACGGCACCCGTACGGCGGCGGGCCGCCCACAGCCCCGCCGCGACGAGGGCGGCGGCCAGCCCCAGCACGCCCACCGCACCGGCGAGACTGCCGACGGCAGCCTCCCCGGCGAGCAGCACCAGCGGGCAGACGAACTCACCGCCGAAGAAGGCCGCCGTCCACAGCCCCGTGCCACGGCCGCGGTCCTCGAACGACAGACGGGACATGGCACTGGTGAGCAGGGCGGGAAGCAGCATGCCGGTGCCCACACAGTTGACGACCGCCCCGATGACCAGCAGCGGGGCGTTGCCCGCGAGGAACATCACCCCGAAGCCGACCGCGCAGACCGCGAGAACGACGGGAAGCATCGGGTCGGGAGAACGCTTGAGCCGGGCGAAGGTGACCGCTCCCCCCACGGTGGCGGCACTGGCGGTGGCGGTGGCCAGTCCGATCACGCCGGTGTTCTCCACCCCGAGGTCGTCGAGCAGGTACGACATCTCCACCGGGACGGTGTAGAAGACCATCGCCCCGAAGAAGGTGAGGGCACAGATGCCCGCCAGCTGCCGCAAGGGGAACGGGCGGCGGGCCTCCGCCTCGGCCGGAGCCGCGGCCGGGACCTCGTCGCCGTCCGCACGGGCCGCCGGATCGGGCAGGGCGGTTGCCATCAGCGGGGCCAGCACCAGGCTCACGGCGTACACCCAGAACGGCACCCGCCAGCCCGCCGATCCGGCGGCGCCGCCGAGCACGAAGAAGACGGTGGCCGATGCCGAGGCGCACATGGTCTGCAGGGCGAGGTACTTCACCCGCTGCCGGCCACTGTAGTAGTCGCCGATCAGGGTCGTGCAGGCTGTCATGATCGCGGCCTCGGCGACTCCGACGAGGGCGCGGCCGGCGATGATGCCACCCAGCGAGTCCAGCCACAGCGGGGCCGTGCCGAACGCGGCGTACAGCAGGGTCGCCACGACCAGCAGGCGCTTGCGGCCCACCCGGTCCACGATCACACCGGCGAACGGGGCCAGCAGTGCCAGCGCGAGCGCCGGGACGGTCAGCGCGAGGGGCACCAGCGCCTTGGCCCCCGGGACCGACGCGAAGTGGTCCTGCATCTTCGGCAGTACCGGGGCGATCAGCACCGCCCCCAGGATCGGCAGACAGCTGCCCGCCATCAGCAGGGTCACCCGCAGCAGATGGGCCGGGCCCGACACGGCGGCGGCTGACGGAGCGGTGGCATCGACCGCGGCGGGAGGCGGCGGGGGCACGGAACCGGGCATGGCGACTCCAGGGAACGGAAAGGGAGCGGGCATGCCTCACGGGCGCCGACGACGCACGGCATGCTGGGGGACGCGCACGCCGGCGGCATCCGGACAGCGGCGTGCGGTAGCGACGACTATGGGGGCGCCAACGCGCCGGTGCCATCCCCAGCGCGATCCGAATCCCGTATCCGGGTTATCCACGCGGTGGATGCAATCGGTAACCGTCACCCGGACGAAAGACGTGCACGGCCGTTCCTGCGCGCGAACAGCGGTGTCCCGGAGCTCGGTCGTCCCGGCTCCCGGGACACCGCCCAAAGCCGGCAGCCGGCACGGTCGCGCACGCCAGGCAGCGTCAGCGGACAGGGCAGCGGCAGGACGCGCCGACAGACGGCGACGGCGACCGACGCCCCCGCCGCGTGGGCCGGCCGGTCCTGCGCTCCAGCTCCGCCCAGCCCACCGCCCGCCGGTCGTCGGCGACGGCGACCTTCCCGCCGTGGCGCACGGAGTTCTCGGCGAGCAGCTCCGAAACCGGCCGCACGGCCACCGTATGCTCCACTCCCACCGGCCCCCTTGGTGCAACAGCCCTGCCGGCCAGCCCTGTTGGCGAGGGAACCGAGGACCGCGCCGCAGCCGTGCGTGGCTCGCTGGGCCGGGCGCTTTCCCAGGAGGAGGGCCTCGCCGGGGCCTGGGTTGCAGCGGCTGCCCGACCGGCGTTTTCTGGAAGTATCCGATGGTGGAACTAGAGCGCCCAGAGTCGCGGCACGGACCGGGCCTCGGTCCCGGCCGTCTCTGCCGGCCAGGCCTCGGGCCGCGCGGTCCGTCGTCGTACGGCGTTCGACGCGGAGGTGAACCAGGTGAAAGCCGTCGTCTACGAGAAGCCCTTCACCGTCACAGTCAGGGACGTCGACGATCCACAGATCCAGCACCCGAACGACGTGCTGGTACGGGTTACGTCGACCGCCATCTGCGGATCCGACCTGCACATGTACGAGGGGCGTACGGCCGCGGAGGCGGGCATCGTCTTCGGACACGAGAACCTCGGCATCGTCGAGGAGATCGGCTCCGGCGTGATCTCGCTGTCCGAGGGCGACCGGGTGGTCATGCCCTTCAACGTCGCCTGCGGCTTCTGCAAGAACTGCCTGGCCGGCAAGACCGGTTTCTGCCTCACGGTCAACCCGGGCTTCGCCGGCGGAGCCTACGGCTACGTGGCCATGGGCCCCTACAAGGGCGGCCAGGCGGAGCTGCTGCGCGTACCGTTCGCCGACTTCAACTGCCTGAAGCTGCCGCCGGGCAACGAGTTCGAGACCGACTTCGTGCTGCTCGCGGACATCTTCCCGACCGGCTACCACGGCTGTGAGCTCGCCCGGTTGTCCCCCGGCGAGAGCGTCGCCGTCTTCGGCGCCGGCCCGGTCGGTCTGATGGCCGCGTACTCGGCGCTGCTGCGGGGCGCGTCCAAGGTGTTCTCGGTCGACCGGGTGCCCGAGCGGCTCGCCAAGGCCGAGCAGATCGGGGCGATACCGATCGACTTCACCAAGGGCGACCCGGCCGAGCAGATCAAGGAACAGACCGGGGGCGAGGGCACGGACAAGGGCGTCGACGCCGTCGGCTACCAGGCCCAGGCGCACGACGCGAGCCACGAGGAACCCGCCGTCGTCCTGAACGCCCTCGTCGACACGGTACGGCCGACCGGCATGCTCGGCGTACCGGGCCTGTACGTCCCGTCCGACCCGGGCGGACCCGACGAGCACGCCAAGCACGGCCTGCTGCTGGTGTCCATCGGTCGGATGTTCGAGAAGGGGCAGCAGATGGGCACCGGTCAGTGCAACGTCAAGCAGTACAACCGGCAGTTGCGCGACCTGATCATCGCCGGGCGGGCCAAGCCCAGTTTCGTGGTCTCCCACGAACTGCCGCTCGAGGAGGCACCGGGCGCCTACGAGAAGTTCGACCAGCGGATCGAGGGCTACACCAAGGTCGTCCTGCACCCGGGGCACGCTCTCGCGGCGTAGCACCGTCGCCGGCGCAGCGCGGTGGACCCGGTCACGTCAGCCTCGCGCCGGGGTGAGCGCGGTGATCCACTCGGCGGGCCAGGGGGCACTGTTCCGCTCCGTCCCCTGCGGCACGTGGACGACGGTATAGCGGCCGGCCGCGGCGAGTTGCCGCGGCCGGCCGTCGATCTCCTCGCCCCACACCTCGAAGCCGAACGTCATCGAGGAGGTGCCGACGCGTTCGACGGTCAGGACCGTCGTCACCTCCTGCTGGAACCAGAGCGGTGCCGTGAAGTCGGCCTCGTAGCGCACCCGTGGCGCGGCGCCGAAGTAGCCCACGAGGCCGCGCTCGCGTACCAGCGCGGCCTCGGCCGCCTCCACGAACCGCACCACCGCGGTGTTGTGGTAGTGCCCGGAGGCGTCGGTGTCCGGCCACTCGACCCGGCACCGGTGTATGGCGCGGACACCGTCGGTACCGGCACCAGCCGGCTTGTATTGCGTATTTTTCACGGTCGTCAAGTGTAGTCAACAAGCCGAGGTCCGGTGCAAGACCCGGTACCGGTCGATCGCCCGTCGCAGCTCGGCCGCATCGAAGTCCGGGACGGCCTCGCCCTGCGCGTACCTCAGGATCCGCGCGGCGAGGGTGCGCACCTTGGTGTTGGTGCGCTGGGACATGTCCCGCAGGACCCGCCAGGCCTCGTCCGGGGGGATCCGGCCGTAGGCGACGACCGCGCCGATGGCCTGGTCGATGACGGCGTGCGAGGTGACGGCCTGCTGCAGTTGGGCGTTCTCGGCCCGAAGCCTTTCCAGCTCGACGGCCAGTTCGGTGACCGACAGCAACCGCAACGGCTCCGTGCGGGAGATCGCGAAGAACGCCATGGATCGCCTCGTGGGGGATGGGGTCCGGGGTCGGCTCAACGCCTTCCCCCGGATCCCATCCGTACACCGCGCCGGCCCCGCGGGGGCGCTGGGGGAGGAACCACGCGACCAGCCACGACGGCGCCGCGGCCGGCAGCCGGCCCTCCCGGCGGAGCGCCTAGCCGCGGCGCCCCGCGGGGGCGTTCCGGTCCTCCCCGGCCGACGACGTGGCGTCGCCGCCCGCCTGTCCCGGGATCGCCGCCGGTTCCGCCCGGTCGGCGTGGCCCGGCCACCAGGCCGCGTGGCCGATCAGCGCCGTGAGGCTCGGGGTGAAGAACATCGCCATGACGAAGGCGGCCACCGCGATGCCGAAGGAGACCGCGAAACCCATCTCGGTGAGCAGCGAGTTGCCCGCCAGCATCATCGTGGCGAAGGTCGCGGCCAGGATGAAGCCCGCCGCGGCCACCGTCGGCCCGGCGTGCCGCAGTGCCATCCCGGCCGCCTCGCGCGGCTCCCGGCCCTCGCGGGCCTCCTCCCGGAGCCGGGCGATCATGAGGATGTTGTAGTCCGTGCCGATGGCGACCACGAAGAGATACATGATCACCGGCAGCATGAACATCAGACCCGGCTTGTGCTGCGCCTCCTGGAAGATCCAGACCGTGGCGCCGAGGGTCGAGCCGAAGCCGAGCCCGACGGAGGCGATCAGGTACCAGGGAGCGACCACGCTGCGCAGCAGCAGCCCCAGGATCACCATGATCAGCAGAGCGGCGACCGGGAACACCGTGCGGTAGTCGTGGTTGACCGCCGAGTCGATGTCCTTGTAGATCGAGGACATGCCGCCGACGAGCGCCTCGGTCCCCTCCGGAGCGCCGGCGTGCGCGACGTCCCGCACCCGGCCGACGGACTCTATGGCCTTGTCCGTTGACGCCTCGTACTTGAGGGTGACGGTGAAGTCCGCCGTGGTCCCGGCCTTGTTCACCTGGGCCATCCGGGCGTTCGCGACCCCGTCCACGGCCCCGAGCTTCCGCGCGTACGCGCCGAAGGCGGACGTGTCCAGCGGCTTGCCGTCGGTGCTGGAGAGGTAGACGTCGGTGGGCGCGGCGGCACCGGCCGAGTACGCCTTCTGCATCTGGTCCTGGACGACCATGGACTCCTTGGTCTTGGGCATCGAGCCCGACGCGAGGTCGAACGTGGCGTGGAAGCCCAGCGTGCCCAGCGACAGCACGACCAGGACCAGCCCGGAGACCATCGCGGTCAGCCCCGGACGGCGCTGCACTCCACGGCCCAGGGCCGCGAAACGGGCGTTCGACGGCTCCTGCTGCCAGGACTTGGACGGCCAGAACACCTTGGGGCCGATCAGCGAGACCACGGCCGGGATCAGCGTCAGCCCCGCGATCAGGGTGACGGAGACCGCGATGGCCAGCGCCGGGCCCATCTGCTTCAGGAAGCCCAGTGTGGAGAGCACCAGCGCGAGGAAGGCGATGATGACGGCGCCCGCCGCCGAGGCGATCGCCTCACCGACCCGGCCGACCGCGTTGACCATGGCCTCCTTCGGTTCGTCTCCCGCGCGCAGGCGTTCGCGGTAGCGGAACATCAGGAACAGGAAGTAGTCCGTGCCCACGCCGAACAGCACGACGATCAGGATCGACGACACGGAACTGTTGGCCTGCAGACCGAACAGCTTGGTGGCGTACGCGATCAGCCCGTTGGCGATGGCCGACACCACGCCGATCAGCACCAGCGGCAGGAACGCCAGGATCGGCGCCCGGAAGATGATCAGCAGGGTCACCAGGATGATCACGAAGGTGCCGACGCCGATCAGCGCCTCACCGCGCTTGGAGGAGTCCTGCTGGTCGAGGGCCTGCGCCGCCGAACCGCCCAGCTTCACCTCCAGGTTCGTGCCCTTGGCCAGTTGCTTGACGTCGTCGCGCAACACCTTCGCCGCGTCCGCCTGCACGGGCTGACCGGCTTTCTTGCTGTCCATCTGCACCAGGATCAGGTCGTACCTGCCGTCCTTCGACGGCTGGCCGGGGACGACCTTCTGGACCTGGTCGATGTGCTTGCCGCCCAGTTCGGTGGCGAACCTGGCGACGTCCTTCGTGTCCTCGGCGGTGAGCTTGCCGCCGTCGGTGCGCTGGTACAGCGCGATCGCGGACGGGGTGAAGGCGCTGGGGAACGCCTTCGCCTGGAGATCGGCCGCTTTGATGGACTCGTAACTCTTGGGCAGGAAGCTGCTCTCGTCGCTGTTCGAGGGCAGGCTCGGGGCGGTGGCGACGATCGCCACCGCCGCGATCAGCCATGCCACGATCGTCCAGACAGGATGTCGGACGACGGCACTGCCAATTCGTCGGAACATGCGGAAGGTCCTCCTGGGTAGGAAGATCACCGCAGCCCGGGGAGCGGACCCTGGCATCGGCGACCCCGACCGGCACGCATCCGACGAGCCGGTCGCTTGGTTGTCTTGACGCCATATGTTAGAGATCAGCTGTGAAGATCGGTCCACCGGGTTTTTCGCGCCGCCCGTAGTTGCGCCTTTCCCGCCGCCCGCGGGCGGCCCCGTCATCTGTACGGCGGCGGTCCGGTCGGCGACCATCGAAGGCGTGATCGCGGCGCCGTCGACGACCGGAGGGGCGAACCATGTCGACGATCGGTCAATGGCAGCTGCGGGCCGCCTTCGCGGCACGGCTGTCGGAGATGTACGGGCGGGAGGTCCCGGCCTACACCACGCTGGTGGACGTCTCCCGCGAGGTGAACGAGGACGTGCTGCGCGCCCGTGGAGCCGACGCCGAACGACTCGGCTCCATCGGCAGGGTCACCGCCGAGCGGCACGGCGCCATCCGCGTCGGCACCCCGCGCGAACTGCGCCAGGTCGCCCGCGTCTTCGGCGCCCTCGGCATGCACCCCGTCGGCTTCTACGACCTGCGGGAGGCCGCGACCAGCGCCGTCCCCGTCGTCTCCACCGCCTTCCGCCCGGTCGACGGCGAGGGACTCGCCCGCAACCCCTTCCGCGTGTTCACCTCCCTGCTCACCCCGGCCGACCCCCGCTTCTTCGACGCGGACCTGCGCGCCCGCCTGGAGGCCTTCCTCGCCGCCCGCGAACTCTTCCCGCCGGAACTGCTCACGCTCGCCGACCGCGCCGCGGCCGACCGCGGACTGCGGCCGGACGACGCCGAGCGCTTCCTGCAATTGGCCGTGCGGGCCTTCGAGCTGTCGGCCGAACCGGTGGACCGCGCCTGGTACCGGACCCTGGAGCGGGTCTCCGCCGTCGCCGCCGACATCGGAGGCGTCCGCAGCACCCACATCAACCACCTGACTCCACGCGTCCTGGACATCGACGAGCTGTACCGCCGGATGACCGACCGCGGCATCGAGATGATCGACACCATCCAGGGCCCGCCGGCCTGGAAGGGCCCCGACGTCCTGCTCCGCCAGACCTCCTTCCGCGCCCTGGCCGAGGCCCGCGCGATGCGCACCGAGGACGGCAGCGTAGTCAGCGGCGCCCTGCGGGTGCGCTTCGGCGAGGTCGAGGCCCGCGGCATCGCCCTCACCCGGGCGGGCCGCGCGCTGTACGACGAACTCCTCGACCGCGTCGACGAACAGGCCGCCCGGCACCCCGGGACGGCGCGCGCCGACCTGGCCCGCGCCGTCTGGGAGCGCCACCTGCCCGGCAGCGAGGAGGAACTGGCGGCCCAGGGGCTGGCGTACTTCACCTACCGGGTCGCCGACGACCGGCCGCACGACGGGCGCACCCCGCCCGCCGGCATCGCCGAACTGGTACGCCAGGGCTGGGTGCGCGCCGAACCGGTCGTCTACGAGGACTTCCTGCCCCGCTCCGCCGCCGGCATCTTCCAGTCCAACCTCGGCGGCGAGGGCACCCGCGACAGCGACGCGCAGGGCACCGCCTACGACGCCGACTGGCTCTCCGGCGCCATCGGCCGCGAAGTCCTCGACCCCTTCGCCCTCTACGAGCGGCAGCAGAACCGCTCCCTCGCCCGGACCGCCCGCACCCTCGGCCTCACCGAACCCGTCAGCTGACCCCTTCACACCTCCGGAGGACCAGGATGACCAGCACCGCGCTGCCCACCACGGACGAGCTGCGCACCCGCGCCCGGGCCCGCCTGCGGACCATCGGTGCACAGGTCCCCGAGGGCGACGACCTCCCGGCTCGCACCCCCGTCACCGGCGAACACCTCTTCGGCCTGCGGGCATCCACCGCCACCGACGTCGAAGAGGCCCTCGCCGCCGCCCGTGCCGCCTTCCTGACCTGGCGCACCACCCCCGCCCCGCGCCGCGGCGACCTGGTCCGCCGCCTCGGCGAGCTGCTGCGCGAGCACAAGAGCGACCTCGCCGACCTCGTCACCGTCGAGGCGGGCAAGATCCGCTCGGAGGCGCTCGGCGAGGTCCAGGAGATGATCGACATCTGCGACTTCGCGGTCGGCCTCTCCCGTCAGCTCTACGGCCGTACGATCGCCTCCGAACGCCCCGGCCACCGCCTCGCCGAGACCTGGCACCCGCTCGGCGTGGTCGGCGTCGTCTCCGCCTTCAACTTCCCGGTGGCCGTCTGGTCCTGGAACACCGCCGTCGCCCTGGTCTGCGGCGACACCGTGGTCTGGAAGCCCTCGGAACTCACCCCGCTGACCGCACTGGCCTGCCACCACCTGCTCACCCGAGCCGCCGAGGAGACCGGCGCCCCGCGCGACGTGCACCGCCTGCTGCTCGGGGACCGCACGGTCGGCGAGCGGCTCGTCGACGACCCGCGGGTGGCCCTCGTCAGCGCCACCGGCTCCACCCGCATGGGCCGCGAGGTCGGACCCCGCGTCGCCGCCCGCTTCGGCCGCAGCCTGCTGGAACTCGGCGGCAACAACGCCGCGATCGTCGCACCCTCCGCCGACCTCGACCTCGCCGTCCAGAGCATCGTCTTCGCCGCGGCCGGCACGGCGGGCCAGCGCTGCACCACCCTGCGCCGGCTCATCGTCCACCGGGACGTCGCCGACACCCTCGCCGAACGTCTGACCACCGTCTACGGCAGGCTTCCCGTAGGCAACCCGTTCGACCCCGCGACCCTGGTCGGCCCGCTCATCACCACCGGCGCCCTCGACCGCATGCGGCACGCCCTCGCCCGCGTCCAGGCCGACGGCGGCAAGCTCCTGGCCGGCGGTAACCGGCGCCTGGCCGAGGAAGCACCCGCGGCGGCCTACACCGAGCCCGTCCTGGTCCGCGTCGACGAACAGACCGACGTCGTACGGGAGGAGACCTTCGCACCGATCCTGTACGTCCTCGGTTACGACACCCTCGACGAGGCGATCGCGCTCCACAACGACGTCCCGCAGGGCCTGTCCTCCAGCATCTTCACCCGCGACCAGCGCGAGGCCGAGCTCTTCCTCTCCGCCGCAGGCTCCGACTGCGGCATCGCCAACGTCAACCTCGGCACCTCCGGAGCCGAGATCGGCGGCGCCTTCGGCGGCGAGAAGGACACCGGCGGCGGCCGCGAGTCCGGGTCCGACGCCTGGAAGGCGTACATGCGCTCCGCCACCAACACGGTCAACTACTCCGGCGAACTCACCCTGGCCCAGGGCGTCAGCTTCCTCTGACCGTCTGTCAGGAGTCCTCCCGCAAGCGGGCGGCCGGTTCGCGCAGATCAGCGTCTTCGACGTCGCCACGGCGGCTGCGTCACGGCAGCGGCTCGCCGAACTCCCCGTTGACCGTGTCGTCCTGGCCGGAGCGGGCTGTCTCGGCCGCCTCCTCGGGCAGCAGGAAGGCGGTGAGCGCGGCCGTGTCGTCCCGCAACTGGTCGTGGCTGTAGGCCAGCAGGTCCTGATGGAGCCGCTCCAGCAGCTCCGGGGGCGGCATCGGGCCCCACGAACGCAGCCGCTGGAGCAGCGGGTAGAAGGCGCCGTCCGGATCCCGGGTCTCGGTGACACCGTCCGTGTACAGGAGCAGTTGGTCGCCGGGGCCGAAGGAGTAGGTGTCGACGCGGTAGGGATCCCCGACGAGCATGCCGAGGTTCAGCGGCGGACCCGGCTGCCCCCGGTCCAGTTCGCTCACCTCGCCGGGGCGGATGAGCAGCGGCGGCGGATGGCCGCAGTTGAGGACGCGCACGATCCGCTCGTTCCCCGGGATCTCCGCGAAGACGGCGGTCACGAACCGCTCACCCAGTTCGGTCCCGCCCAGCCGGTCCGCCCGGCGGGTCATGCTGATGTCCACCCGCTCCACCAGCGCACGCAGGTCGGGTTCGTCGTGCGCCGCCTCGCGGAACGCGCCCAGCATCGCCGCCGCGGTCTCCACCGCGAGCAGCCCCTTGCCGCGCACGTCCCCGATGAGCAGCCGTACTCCGTACACGGTCGGAACCGCCTCGAAGAGGTCGCCGCCGATACGTGCCTCCGCGGCGGCGGACAGGTAGAAGCTCTCGAGGAGCAGGTTCCCGATCCGGCGCGGGACCGGCCTGAGCAGGACGCGTTGGGCGATCTCGGCCACGAACCGGACGTCGGCCAGGGTGCGTTCCCGGCGGATCCGGTGCGCGGCCAGGATCGCGCCCAGCGCACCCACCAGAGCCGTGCACGCGTAGGCGGCCACGTAGTGCCGTTCCCAGACGTAGCCGACGGGGCGTCCCGCACAGCACGGGGTTCCGGCCAGCAGAAGTTCGAGGCCGATGCCGAAGACCGTGGCGACCGCGACGACGACGGGCGGGTGGGCGAAGGCGGTCACCAGAGGCAGCGCGATCAGGACGAAACTCACCGGCCACTGCACCGGAGTGACCGGTTCGATCAGCAGTACGACGGCGATGTACAGGACCGGTAGCCAGCGCATCCACGCGGGCGGCGCGGGCAGTGGTGGGTTGGGACCGTCATGCCTCACCCGGGACTCCTGGCATATGAATCTAGACAAGACACCCAGCCTCTCCGGCCGACCCCCGGAACGCTGGTGATTGCTCCACTCAGCGGCATGTTCCGGGACCCGCAGAAGCATTCGAGCCATGCGTCGAAACATTCGAGAATTTGATACTCGTAAAGGGATCTCATCTCTGTCGCGCGGCGAGAAGTTCGCTCTTCTGTCGGCTGATCAGATGCTTCAAGTGCGCAGATGTGTAACCGGGTGAATCGAAGGTTTCGAAATAATTACCGAAACTGTTGACAGCTGTCATGGCCAGACCAACACTCCCCACCAGGCCGCACCCGCACAGGCCAACACGAGGAGGCATCCCATGAACCCGCTCGACCACGCCCTGAGCCGCAGGAGTGCCGGCGCCCTGCTGCTGGGCGCCGCCGCCGGGCTGGCCCTGCCCGGCACCGCCCGCGCCGCCACCGTCGTCACCACCAACCAGACCGGCACGAACAACGGCTACTACTACTCGTTCTGGACCGACGCGCAGGGCACGGTCTCCATGACCCTCGGCTCCGGGGGCAACTACGGCACCAGCTGGCGCAACACCGGCAACTTCGTCTGCGGCAAGGGCTGGAGCACCGGCGCCCGCCGGAACGTGACCTACTCGGGCAGCTTCAGCCCCTCCGGCAACGGCTACCTGTCCCTCTACGGGTGGACCTCGAACCCGCTCGTCGAGTACTACATCGTCGACAACTGGGGCACCTACCGGCCCACCGGAACGTACAAGGGCAGCGTCACCACCGACGGCGGCACCTACGACATCTACCTGACGACGCGGTACAACGCCCCGTCCGTCGAGGGCACCAAGACCTTCAACCAGTACTGGAGCGTCCGCCAGTCCAAGCGGACCGGCGGCACCATCACCACCGGCAACCACTTCGACTCCTGGGCCAGGGCCGGCATGCCCCTGGGCAGCTTCAGCTACTACCAGATCCTCGCGACCGAGGGCTACCAGAGCAGCGGCAGCTCGAACATCACGGTGGCGTGATGAGTGCCGTAGCGAAACACTCGTCACGCCCCCTGGTCGCGACCGCCGCCGCCGTCGCGCTGGCCGCCGCCGGCACCCTCGCCGTCGGCGCCGCCCCCGCCCGCTCCGCCACCTGCGCCGGTTACGTCGGCCTGACCTTCGACGACGGACCGTCCACCGCCCACACCCCGGGCCTGCTCGGCGCCCTGAGGGCGAACGGGCTGCGGGCCACCATGTTCAACGAGGGCCAGTACGCGGCCGCCTACCCGGCCCAGGTCAAGGCCCAGGTCAACGCGGGTATGTGGGTCGGCAACCACAGTTACACCCACCCGCACCTCACCCAGGAGACCCAGGCGCAGATCGACTCGGAGATCTCCCGCACCCAGTCGGCCGTCGCGGCGGCCGGCGGCGGGACACCGGCGCTGTTCCGGCCGCCCTACGGCGAGACCAACGCCACCGTACGGGCGGTCGAGGCCAGGTACGGGCTCACCGAGATCATCTGGGACGTCGACTCGCAGGACTGGAACGGCGCGAGCACCGACGCGATCGTGCAGGCCGTCTCCCGGCTCACCGGCGGCCAGATCATCCTCATGCACGAGTGGCCGGCCAACACCCTGGCCGCGATCCCGCGCATCGCACAGACCCTCGCGGCCAAGGGGCTGTGCGCCGGGCGGATCTCCGCGCAGACCGGCCGCGCGGTCGCGCCCTGAGAGAACGGTGGCACGAGTGGCGCGGCGGCCCGTCAACCGCCGCGCCACCCTCATGACTTCGGATGAACGGGGTTCGCCCGCCCGCCCCGCGTCGATAGGTTCGCCACCGTGGACTACTACGACCTGGGCCGTCACGGCCGGCGCGTGACGACTTCGTCCGCCGCCGCACAGACCTGGTTCGACCGGGGGCTGAACTGGACCTACGCCTTCAACCACGAGGAGGCCGTCCGCTGTTTCGAGGCGGCCGGTGCGGCGGACCCGGACTGCGCCATGGCCGACTGGGGCGTCGCCTACGCCCTCGGTCCCCACTACAACAAACCCTGGGAGTTCTTCGACCCGGGTGACCTGGCGGACACGGTCGAGCGGACCCACGCCGCCGTGGAACGCGCCCACGCCAAGGCCGCGCACGCGACCCCCGTCGAACGCGCCCTGATCGAGGCACTGCGCGCCCGGTACCCGCAGTCCGCGGCCCCGGACGCGGCGGCCTGCTCGGTGTGGAACACCGCCTACGCCGACAGCCTGCGCACCGCCTACGAACTGGCGCCCGACGACCTCGACGTCGCCGCCCTCTACGCGGACGCCCTGATGAACCTCACCCCCTGGCAGCTCTGGGACATCCGCAGCGGACGCCCGGCCGACGGGGCCCGCACGGAGGAAGTGAGGGCCGTGCTGGAGCGGGCCCTCGCGACCGAGGGCGGAGCCAGGCATCCCGGGCTGCTGCACCTCTACATCCACCTCATGGAGATGTCGCCCACGCCCGAGACCGCCCTGCCGGTCGCCGAACGGCTCCGCGGCCTCGTGCCCGACGCCGGGCACCTCCAGCACATGCCGTCCCACCTGGAGGTCCTGTGCGGCGACTACCGCCGCGTCGTCTCCGACAACGCCGCGGCCGTCGCCGCCGACGAGAAGTACCTCGCCCGCGCCGGCGCGATGAACTTCTACACCCTCTACCGCTGCCACAACCTGCACTTCGGAATCTACGGCGCCCTGTTCCTCGGCCGCCTCCAGGACGCCCTCGCCCTGGCCGAACGGCTCGAAGCCGCCGTACCGGCAGAGCTGCTGAGGGTGCAGAGCCCCCCGATGGCCGACTGGCTGGAGGGCTTCGTTGCCATGCGGGTGCACGTCCTGGTCCGCTTCGGCCGCTGGGACGACATCCTGCGCCTGCCGCTGCCCGCCGACCCGCGGCTGTACTGCGTGACCACCGCGATGCTGCACTACGCGCGCGGTGTCGCCCAGGCGGCCACCGGCCGGATCGCCGAAGGTGAGACCGAACGGGCCCGCTTCCGGGACGCGGTCGCCGCCGTCCCGGAGACCCGCATGCTGTTCAACAACACCTGCGTCGACATCCTGGCCATCGCCTCCGCCATGCTCGACGGCGAACTCGCTTACCGGAAGGGCGACTTCGACACGGCCTTCGCCGAGCTGCGCCGGTCGGTCGACCTGGACGACAACCTCCCGTACGACGAACCGTGGGGCTGGATGCAGCCCACCCGGCACGCCTACGGCGCCCTGCTCCTCGAACGCGGCCGGATCGCCGAGGCCGAGGCGGTCTACCGGGCCGACCTCGGCCTGGACGGCACCCTGCCCCGGGCGTTGCAGCACCCGGGCAACGTGTGGGCGCTGCACGGCTTCCACGAGTGCCTCCGGCGGCTCGGCCGGGAGGGCGAGGCGCGGATCGTGGGTCAGCAGCTGAGGCTGGCGGAGGCGCTGGCGGACGTGCCGATCACGGCGTCGTGCTTCTGCCGGACGGAGTGCTGCGGCGGGCAGTAGCACCGCGGCCTGCCGTCGTTCGTCTGCGGCGCCGTCGCGGCTGGTCGCGCGGTTCCTCCCCCAGCCTTCGGCCGGGGGCACCCCCGCGGCCCCTCCTTCGGGGCGCTGAACTGCGGGGGCTGTATCGGGGCGCTTCAGAGGGCCCGGGCCACCAGCAGGGCCACGTCGTCGTGGTCGTCGGGGTGGCGGAGGCCGTGCAGGAGGAGGTCGCAGGTCTCCTCCAGGGGGCGGTGGGGCTCGTCGAGGAAGCCGAGGAGGACCTCGAGGCGGTCGTCGATGGGGTGGCGGCGGGTCTCGACCAGGCCGTCGGTGTACAGGACCAGCAGGTCCCCCGGGTCGAAGCCGATGGTGGTGGTCCCGAAGGCGATGCCGCCGACGCCGAGCGGGGCGGCGGGCGGCAGCTCCAGGAGAGCCGGCGGACGGTCGGAGTGCACCAGCGCGGGCGGCATGTGGCCCGCGTTGGCGATCTCGCAGCTCCTGGTGTGCGGGTCGTACACCGCGTACAGGCAGGTGACGATGTAGTGCTCCAGGTCGCAGGTGATCCGGTCGAGGTGCTTGAGCACCGCGTCCGGGGGCAGCTCCAGGTCCGCGTAGGCGCAGGTGGCGGTCCGCAGCCGGCCCATCGTGGCGGCCGCGTCGATGCCGTTGCCCATCACGTCGCCGACGACCAGCGCGGTCCTGTCCTGCGACAGCGGGATCACGTCGTACCAGTCGCCGCCCACCTCGCTCGTCGCCTGCGCCGGCTCGTAGCGGGAGGCCAGTTCCAGGCCGGTGTGCTCGGGCGGGTGGTCGGGCAGCAGGCTGCGCTGGAGGGTGAGGGCGGTGTTGCGCACGCTCTGGAACCAGCGGGCGTTGTCGATGGCCACGGCCGCACGCCCGGCCAGCTCGGTGGCGAGGACGACGTCGTCCTCGTCGAAGGGGAGCGGATTGCGGGTCCGCTTGAGGTCGAGGGCACCCAGCACCTCCCCGTGCGCGATCAGCGGCACCACCAGGTAGGAGTGCACGCCCGCCTCCTCCAGCAGCGCCCCGGCCTCCGGACTGCGGGCGATGCGCGGCAGGTCCTGCCTGCCGACCCGCGGGACCAGCACCGGGCGGGCGGTGTGCACGCACAGCGTGACCAGCCGGTCGCCGTCGTAGGAGGCGAGGTCACCGGGCGTGTCGGCGGCCCGCAGGGCGACCGTGGGATGGGCGGCCTCGAGGGCGAGGGCGCGGAACAGCTCCGGGCCGTTGTCGGGGCGGCGCGAGCGGCGCAGGGCCAGCGCCGCGTCCAGCACGTCCACCGCGACGACGTCCGCGAGCACCGGGGTGGCGATCTCGGCCAGCTCGTGCGCCGTGCGCTCCACCTCCAGCGAGGTGCCCACCCGGGCCGAGGCGTCGGCGATCAGGGCGAGGCGGCGCCGGGCCCGGTCGGCCTCGGCGGCCGCGCGGTGCCGTTCCGTCACGTCGACCACCGAGGTCGCGGCGCCCAGGACCCGGCCACCGGGGTCCTCGAGCCGGTAGAACGACAGCGACCAGGCGTGCTCGTGCTCCGGGTCGGCGGGTGTACGTCCCACGTGGTACTGGTCGAGCAGCGGCGTGCCCGTGGTGAGCACCTGGCGCAGCGCCGACTCGACGGTGTCGATGTCGGGCAGCAGCGGCGTCTCCCGCAGGTGGCGACCGATGTGCTCCTCGGCGGGGACGCCGTCGATCCGCTCCAGCGCCGGGTTCACCAGGAGATAGCGCAGATCGGGGTCGAGCAGGGCCAGGCCGATCGGGGACTGGCTGATCAGCCGCTCGCACAGCGCCAGGTCGGTCTCCAGCCGCTGCAGCAGGGTGTGGTCGGCGACGATGCCCAAGGCGTAGGTGTCGCCGAGGTCGTCAAGGAGCCGCATGGTGCGGAACTCCATCAGCCGGGTGCTGCCGTCCTTGTGCCGGACCGGGAACGCGCCGGCCCAGCTGTGCCCGGTCTCCAGTACGTCCGTGAAGACCTTCACCGCGGACTTCAGATGCTCCGGCTGCATGAGCAGGCGCGCCGCGTTCTTGCGGAGGGCCTCCTCGGACGTGTAGCCGAACAGTTCCTCGGCCTGCGGGGTCCAGAACACGATCCGGCCCTGCACGTCCAGCGCCACCGCGGCCACGCTCAGCACGTCCAGCAGGCCGGTCGGGCGCGGTAGGGCAGAGCCGTAATCGGCGCTGCGGGAGCCGCCGGAACCTTCGGCGTCACCGGACCGCAGGGAGTCCACCGCCATCCCTCAACCACCTCCACCGGCCGCCGGGCCGATGCCGCTGCAAACGGCCCTTCCATGCTGCCCCCGGGGTGCGGCTCGCCCCAACTCCAGACCGAGTGCCCCGCTCCGCCCGGTCTCACGCACCGTGTCCAGGCGCCCGTCGCGGTCCCCGCCAGGGCCGGTGCGCAGCGGGTGGACAAGCGGGAACATGAGGGGACGTACAGGATGTATCCAATGGATTCTCCGCGAGAAGATTTCGACGTGTCGACCACCGTGAGGCCGCACGGCCTGCTGGACGCCGCCAGTGACGCTGCGGCGGTGCTGTCGGCAGAGGGCGACGTGGTCGGGTGGACCCGTGGCGCCGAGGCGCTGCTCGGCCATCCGGCCGTCACGATGCTGGGCAGCCCCGCCGTGCGGCTGCTCGCCAAGCGCGTCGACCCGGCCCGGGCCGCCGGGGTCGCCGAGCGCTGCCGCTCCGGCATGGGGTGGAGCGGCCTCGTCCCGCTGCGGCACCTCGACGGCCGCAGCGTCGTCGTCGACCTGCGGGTCTCCGCGGCCTTCCGGATCGGCGGCGCCGAGTGCTTCCTGGTCTCGGCGCGCGAGCAGCGCCCGCAGTGGACGGTGGGCCAGTCCGTCCTCGACGGGTTCCTCACCCGGTCACCGATCGGGATGGCAGTGATGGACCTGGACCTGAGGTACGTCTGGCTCAACGACACCCTGGAGCAGTTCGGCGGAGTCCCCCGCGAGCAGCGCCTGGGCCGCCGGCTCAGCGAGCTGCTGCCCGGCCTGCAGGGCACCACCATCGAAGGCCTGATGCGCAAGGTGCTGACGACCAGGGAGCCGGTCACCGACTACGAGTACCTCGGCTGGAGCTGGTCGGACCCGCACCGCCAGCGCGCCTACTCGACGTCGTTCTTTCCGCTCGTCGACCCCGACGACACGGTGACCGGCGTCTGCTACCTGGTCTCGGACGTCACCGAACGCTGGAACGCCCGGCAGCTGCTGTCGCTCGTCAACGAGGCCGGCACCCGCATCGGCACCACCCTCGACGTCCTGCGCACCGCGCAGGAACTCGCCGACTTCGCCGTCCCGCGCTTCGCCGACTTCGTCATCGTCGACCTCCTGGAGCCCGTCCTCAGCAACGAGGGACACGGCACCTGGCTGCCCGACGCCGGCCCGGCCCCCGACCGGGCGGTGATGCGGCGCGCAGCGCTGCGCACGGTCCGGGAGGGCAGCCCCGAGGCCGTGGCGGGGATCGGCGACCAGGTCGACTTCCTGCCCCCGCCGCACGGCGTGGACCTGCTCATCAGCGGCGAGCCGGTCCTCGTCCCCGAACTCGACCCGGACGACCGCCAGTGGGCCCTCGAACAGCCCGCGCGGGCCGCCCGCATCCGGGACTTCGGACTGCACACCCTGATCTCGGTCCCGATGCGGGCGCGCAACACCGTCCTGGGTCTCACCACGTTCGCCCGCTCGCTCAACCCGATCTCCTTCGAGCCCGACGACGTCCTGCTCGCGCAGGAACTGGTCGCGCGCGCCGCCGTCTGCGTCGACAACGCCCGCCGCTACACCAGGGAGCACACGGCTGCCGTCACCCTCCAGCGCAGCCTCCTGCCCCAGGCCCTGACCGGCGGCACGGCCCTGGAGGTGGCCTCCTCCTACCTGCCGGCCGACGCGACGGACGGCGTCGGCGGCGACTGGTTCGACGTGATCCCGCTGTCCGGCGCCCGGGTCGGCCTGGTCGTCGGCGACGTGGTCGGGCACGGCCTCACCGCGGCGGCGAGCATGGGCCGGCTGCGGACCGCCGTACAGACCCTCGCCGACATGGACATGCCCCCCGATGACCTCCTCGCCCATCTCGACGACCTCGTGCTGCGGCTGGGGGAGGAGGAGGGCAAGGGAGCGGTGGCGGAGGGCAGTTCGGACACCTTCGTCGGGGCGACCTGCCTGTACGCGGTCTACGACCCGGTGACCCGGCGGTGCGCGATGGCCCGCGCCGGACATCCGCCACCGGTCGTCGTCTCACCCGAGGGCCGCGTCCACTTTCCGGAGATCCCCGCCGGACCGCCGCTCGGGCTCGGCGGCATGGCCTTCGAGGCCACCGAGATCGAACTCGCCGAGGGCAGCCTGTTCGGCCTCTACACCGACGGCCTCATCGAAGGCGCCGACCAGGACGTGGATCTGGGCATGGCCCGCCTCCGCGGCGCGCTGGCCTGCCCCGGCGCCGACCTGGAGACGCTGTGCACGTCGGCCGTGCGGCAACTGGTCCCCGTTCCCCAGCCCGACGACATCGCCCTGCTGCTGGCCCGCACCCACGCCCTGGGCGCCGGCAACGTCGTCTCCTGGGACGTGCCGGCCGACCCGGCGGCCGTCGCCGACGTCCGCGCCGAGGCCGTGCGCCAGGTGGTCGCCTGGGGCTATGACGAACTGGCGACGACCACCGAACTCATCGTCAGCGAACTGGTCACCAACGCCATCCGCTACGCCGAACCGCCCATCCGGCTACGGCTGTTGCGCGACGCCCGGCTGACCTGCGAGGTCGCCGACGCCAGCAGCACCGCCCCCCGGCTGCGGCACGCCCGCAGCACCGACGAGGGCGGCCGCGGCCTCTTCCTGGTGGCTCAGCTCGCCCACCGCTGGGGAGCCCGCTACACCGGAGAAGGCAAGATCATCTGGGCCGAGCAGGAGATCCCCGGAGTGTGACCGGTCCGGTACCGACCGTCCTGGTGCCCCTGTCACATTCGCACGTATGGCCGTACGCTATCAATTCCGAAGGAAACGGCAGCAATTGGGGGAGCCGCCATGTCCGGGGACGCGTACGGCCCGCACCAGCGACCTTCACACCAGGGACCGCCCGATCACGGCTCGCCGCACCAGGGGTTCCCCGGCCAGGCCGCCCCGGCCCCGGGTTTCCCGACTGCGGGCCCGTTCGTGCCGCCCATGCCGTCGGCCCCGCCGCCCACCCCGCCGGACGCCCTGCGCGCCACCGCCGTCGCCCTGCTCAACCTCAGCGGCCTCGGCCTCGGTTACCTGCTGCTGCGAAGACGGATTGCGCTGGCCGTGTGTCTGGCCGCCACCGCGGTCCTGCTGCTCATGGCCCTGCCCGCGGACGCCGACGGCGTGCCCGGAACCGCGCTGGTCCTCTACGCCGTTCTCCTCCTGGCGGCCGCCGTCCACGGCTGGTTCGCCGGCCTGCGCACCCGCCTGGCATGGCCGGGACGGCGGCCCGTCGCGCTCGTGCTGGGCATCGCCCTGCTCGCCGTCCCCGTGGGCGGCGCGCTCTGGTACGACAGCGCACAGCACGAGGCCGTCGAACGTGCCCTCCTCGGCCGTCTCGACCGCGCCGACCGTCAGGTGAGCGTGGCGGCCGGGCAGGACTTCGGCACGGCCAGGTCCGGTTACCGGAGCGCCCTCGCCGTCTACCGTGACCTCGCCGTCCACCACTCCGGCTCGCGCGCCGCCGCCCAGGTCCCCGACCGCCTGAAGACCTACTACACGACGGTCGCGGCCGCCTACAGCCACCGTGACTACTGCTCGGCCGTCGCACCGCTGCAGTTCCTGCGGACCGTGCCCGACTCCATGCCGAAGGACCTGCTCGGCACGCTCGCCCACTGGCCCGACGACCGGCTGGCCACCTCGCTGTACGAGTGCGGGGCGAAGGGCCTCGCCGACGGCGGGACCGACTGGGTCACCCAGTTCGGCGACCTGCTGAGCACCTTCCCCGACTCCGCCCAGGCCGCCAAGGTCGTACCCGCCGTGGACGCCGCCGAGACGAAGGCGGCGAAGGCGGTCTCCGGGAAGGACCCGTGCGGCGCCGTCGCACAGCTGGGCACGCTCACCACACAGATCGTCCAGCTGTCGAACGGGTCCGGCGCCCAGGCCGACGGTCTGACCAAGGTCGCCGGCCGGGCCGGCCGCAGCGGCGACGCGGGGGAGTACCAGTGCGGCGTCAAGCAGTACCAGGACGGTGACTACGCGCAGGCACAGCAGACCCTGGGGAAGTTCGTCAGCGACAACCCGCACGCCAAGAACCGCGACCGCGCCCGCAAGATCGCCATCGGCGCCGAGGTCGCCCAGACCCTCCCGGCCGCCGGCAAGAAGCTGCCCACCACCGCCTCCGGCGGCGGCATTTCCGTGACCGTCAAGAACGACAGTCCCGACGACATCACCGTCCTGTACACGGGCCCGGTCACCGGCAGCTTCACCCTGAAGGCGTGCGGGAGTTGCAAGGCGTACTCGTTCGCCAGCCCGCTGATCAGCGGCTGGGAACCGTGCAGCGACAGCGGCAAGAACTACCCGCAGCGCACGATCAGCCTCCCGCCCGGCACCACGTACTTCGTGCACAAGCCGCAGAACGACAGCACGGCCACCCCCGGCTCCGACACCGCGAAGCTGCGCTACGGCTACGTCTACACGGAGTGCGCCTACACGACGCAGACGCTGGGGTCCACCTACTGAGCGGGCTCGTGCCGCGGCGCGGCGCGCCGCGGCCGTGAAGGAGACGGACAGCCGGGGCAGGACCGTCAAGGTGATGCCGTACGCCGGCTGAGCGGATCCAGGTGTACGGACGCGGTGCACTCAGCCCGTGAGGGTGCGCACCGGCGTCCCGGCCCGCCAGGCCGCGATGTCCTCGACCGCGTCCCGGTAGAACACCTCGTACAGATCCCGGCTCACATAGCCGATGTGGGGGGTCACCACGGCGTTCGGCAGGGTACGCAGCGGGTGGCCGGGCGGCAGTGGCTCGCGGTCGAAGACGTCCAGCGCCGCGGAGGCGATGCTGCCCTCGGTCAGTGCGCCGATCAGCGCCGCCTCGTCCACCACGGGCCCGCGGGAGGTGTTCACCAGGATCGCCGTAGGCTTCATGAGGCCCAGCTCGCGGGCGCCGACCAGACCCCGGGTGCGCTCGCTGAGCACGACGTGGACGCTCAGCACGTCGGAGCGCTCGAACAACTCGTCCCGTGCCACGTAGGTCACCCCTTTCGCCTGCGCGTCCGCCGGTGTCAGGTGCTGGCTCCAGGCGATGCACCGCATACCGAAGGCGCGCCCCACCTCCGTCACCGCCGTCCCCAGCCGGCCGAGGCCCAGCACCCCCAGGGTGGCGCCCCGCAGACTCGTCCCCAGTCCCTGCTGCCAGCCGCCCCGCCGCACCGAATCCACCTGCTGGGGGATCAGCCGGGCCGCGGACAGGATGAGACCCCAGGTGAGTTCGGCCGTCGGGTAGGAGAAGTAGCCGGTGCCGCAGACCGTGATCCCCAGCCGGCGTGCGGCGTCCACGTCGATCGCCGCGTTGACGGGCCCGGTGGTGACCAGCAGTTTCAGGTGCGGCAGCCGCTCCAGGGCCGACGCGGGGAACGGGGTCCGCTCGCGCATCGCCACGACCACCTCGTAGTCGGCGAGCGCCGCCACGGCTTCGTCCTCGCCGCCGAAGGCGTCGGAGAAGACGTGCACGTCGGCGTGGAGCGAATCCCAGTCCGCCAGGCTCAGCGCCACGCCCTGATAGTCGTCCAGGATCGCGATCCTCATCCGTATCCCTCTCGCTCTCGGCCCCGATCTTCAGGGTGTCACCCGAGGCGCGTGGAGGGGGCCATCACGTGCGGCACGTGGCCCGCGGATCTCCGGACCGTAACCGGATTGGTCTGCACCATTGACATGTACGCACCCCGGGGCCTTCAATGCGGCTCACCCGCATATGTATCCGACGGTCACGTATGAGGAAGGCCCCGCATGCTCACCCCCCGCCCGCACCTCGCCTGGCCCCGTACCCTGTTGAGACTCTTCGCCCTGGTCGCCGTCGTGCTCGGCATCCAGGCCGGTCCCGCCCACGACGCCCACGCCGCCACCCCCGTCAACGTGATCGCCTTCTACGACGGCACGTACGACGCGGCACACATCAGCTTCGACCACGAGGCCAACAGCTGGTTCCCGCAGGCCGGCGCCCAGAACGGCTTCACCTACACCGCGACCACGGACTGGAGCCGGCTCAACGCCTCCACCCTGGCCGGCTACCAGGTCGTCATGTTCCTCGACAACTATCCCCACACCGCGTCCCAGCAGGCCGCTTTCCAGACCTACATGGCGAACGGCGGCGGGTTCATCGGCTTCCACGTCTCGGCGTACAACGACGACACCAGCGACTGGCCCTGGTACCACAACACCTTCCTCGGCACCGGCACCTTCAGGAGCAACTCCTGGGGACCGACCCAGGAGACACTGCAGATCGACGACCCCTCGCACCCGGCCACCGCGAACCTCCCGTCCACCATCACGTCCTCGGTGAGCGAGTGGTACAGCTGGCAGAACGACCTGCGGCAGAACCCGGCCATCGACATCCTCGCCTCGCTGGCCCCGTCCACGTTCCCGGTCGGCACCGACCCCAACCAGACCTGGTACAGCGGCTACTACCCGATCGTCTGGTCCAACCGCAACTACAAGATGGTCTACAACAACTTCGGCCACAACGCGATGGACTACTCGACCAACACCACGCTGTCGTCGACGTTCGCGAGCGCCCAGCAGAACCAGCTCCTGCTCCAGGAGATCAAGTGGGCGGCCGGCCAGTCCGGTCCGGTCACCCCGCCCACCAGCGCCACCGGCCCGATCCACGGGTACGGCGGCAAGTGCGTGGACGTCGCGGGCGCGGCCACCGCCAACGGCACCGCCGTCCAGCTCTACGACTGCAACGGCACCAGCGCCCAGAACTGGACGGTCGGCAGCTCCGGAACCCTCAGCGCCCTCGGCAAGTGCATGGACGTGACCGGCGCCGGAACCGCCGACGGCACCAAGGTGCAGCTCTACGACTGCAACGGCACGGGCTCACAGGTCTGGCGGGCGGGCTCGAACGGCTCCCTCGTCAACCCGCAGTCGGGCAAGTGCCTCGACGCCACCGGCCCGAGTTCGGCCAACGGCACCCGGCTGCAGATCTGGACCTGCTCGGGAGCCGCCAACCAGAACTGGACCCTCCCGTCCTGACACACCCGGCACTCGGGTGGGACGCGGGCACGCCGGCACACGGCGTGCCCGCGTTTCACGTATGCGTCGAGAACGGCGCCACGGTGCCGTCCGGAGAGCGGGGGACGGGGGCAGGCGACAGCGCCGTTCACCCCGGGTTGCAGGTCCAAGGGCAGCTCCGCAGGCGGCACGTCGGTATGCGGTCCGAAGCGCCGGCCCCGACAGAAGTGGCCCGCGGAAACGGTGATTCCGGCCGAACCCGCCGCGCAGGCGCCGCGCGGACGGCAGCCGGGACCGGCCTGACCCGGCTCCCGCTGTCGCTTCCTGCCCTCGCTCGTCCTCGCCGTGGTCACGGCGGTGATCGGTGCCGCCGTCCGACGTACGGCGCGGAGCGGTCGGCCACCCGGCCGGCGGCCGACCGCTCCCGACCTGTCAAGGCCGGTCAGCGCGCCAGCAGTTCGAGCGTGTCGATCACCCGGTTCGAGAAGCCCCACTCGTTGTCGTACCAGGCGACCACCTTGACGTGGCGGCCTTCGACGCGGGTCAGGGCCGAGTCGAAGATCGACGAGGCCGGGTTGCCCGTGATGTCCGACGACACCAGCGCGTCCTCCGAGTACTCCAGGACGCCCGCGAGCGGCCCCTCGGCCGCCGCGCGGTACGCGGCCAGCACCTCGTCGCGCGTCACGTCACGCGACACGGTCGTGTTCAGCTCGACGATCGAGCCCACCGGCACCGGCACCCGGATCGAGTCGCCCGACAGCTTCCCGTCGAGGTTCGGCAGCACCAGACCGATCGCCTTGGCGGCGCCCGTCGTGGTCGGCACGATGTTGACACCGGCGGCACGGGCCCGCCGGGGGTCGCGGTGCGGGCCGTCCTGCAGGTTCTGCTCCTGCGTGTAGGCGTGCACCGTGGTCATGAACCCGTGCTCGATCCCGGCGAGTTCGTCGAGGACGGCGGCCAGCGGCGCGAGCGCGTTGGTCGTGCACGAGGCGTTGGAGACGATCGTGTGCAGCTCCGCGTCGTACGCGTCGGTGTTCACACCGTACGCCAGCGTGACGTCCGCACCGTCCGACGGCGCGCTGACCAGCACCTTCCGGGCGCCCGCGTCGAGGTGCGCGCGGGCCGCCTTCGCCGAGGTGAAGCGGCCGGTCGACTCCAGCACGACGTCCACGCCGAGCTCGGCCCAGGGCAGCTGCGCCGGCTCGCGCTCCGCGAGGACCTTGATGCGGCGCCCGTCGACCACGAGGACGTCCCCGTCGACGCTCACCGGGCGGCCGAGGCGGCCGGCCGTGGAGTCGAAGGCGAGCAGCCGCGCGAGGGCGGCCGGCTCCGTGAGGTCGTTGACGGCGACGACTTCCAGGCTGCTGTCCCGCTCCAGCAGGGCGCGCAGCACGTTGCGTCCGATGCGGCCGAATCCGTTGACGGCGATACGAGTCATAAGTGGTGTCCCTTCGCTACGCCACCAGGTTCGCGGGCCGTCCGCGGCCGGGACAGCGGCGAGAACGCCATGGTTCGAAAGGATCCCGCCAGGCGTCTCCCGGGCGGCCCTACTCCCCCTTGGTGAAGGTGCGCCGGTAGTCGCTCGGCGTCGTGCCGAGGATGCGCTGGAAGTGCAGCCGCAGGTTCGCCCCGGTGCCCAGGCCCACGTCGGCCGCGATCTGCTCGACGCTGCGTTCCGACCGTTCGAGCAGCTCACGGGCCAGGTCGATCCGGGCACGCATCACCCACTGCATCGGCGTGTACCCGGTGTCCTCCACGAACCGCCGCGAGAACGTCCGTGCCGACACCCCCGCGTGCCGGGCCAGCGCGTCGAGGCCGAGCGGTTCGCCGAGCCGGTGCAGCGCCCACTCGCGGGTCGCCGCGAACCGCTCGCCGAGCGGCTCGGGCACGCTGCGCGGCACGTACTGCGCCTGGCCGCCGCTGCGGTAGGGCGCCGCCACCAGCCGCCGGGCCGCGTGGTTGGAGGCGGCCACCCCGAGGTCGCCGCGCAGGATGTGCAGGCACAGGTCGATCCCCGAGGCGGCGCCAGCGGACGTCAGGACGCTGCCCTCGTCGACGAACAGCACGTTCTCGTCCACCTTGACCAGCGGATGCTTCTCGGCGAGGGCGCGCGTGTAGTGCCAGTGCGTGGTGGCGCGCCTGCCGTCGAGCAGCCCGGTCGCGGCGAGCGCGAAGGCCCCCGTCGAGATGGCGGCCAGCCGCGTGCCCCGCCGGTGCGCGCCGAGCAGCGCGTCGACGACGGCCGGCTGCGGGTCCTCCCGGTCCGGGAACCGGTACCCGGGCACGAACACGATCTCCGCCCACTCCAGCGCGTCGAGGCCGTCGGCGACGTGGTAGGACAGCCCGTCGCCGCCGGTGACCAGACCCGGCGCCGCGCCGCACACCCTCACCTCGTAGGGCATGCTCGCCCGGGTCGTGAACACCTGCGCCGGGATACCGACGTCGAGGGGTTTGGCCCCCTCCAGCACAAGGACGGCGACGCGATGCAGACGGACGGGAGACACATCGAACAGAGTACGAGGACCCGGCCCACGCCCGGAGCGGACCGCCCACCGGCCGCCGGGCGGCTCAGAGCTCCTCCTCCATCCGGATCGCCCTGCGCAGCTCCTCGGCCGCCTCGACGGGGTGGTCGCCCTCCCGCTGGTCGAGCAGCGCGGCGGCGATGCTGTCGAGCTTGCGCTGGATGGCGTGTTCCGCGCGGCGCTCGGAGTTCTTCAGCAGGGCGAGCAGCAGCAGGTTCACGGAGGTCATGACGTCCCCGACGAGCAGCTGCCAGCTGAGCGCGAGACCCGAGAGGTGCACGGCGACGAAGGCGGCGACCAGGGCCAGGCAGAAGCACATGAACGCCAGCGAACTGGTGAGGTTCGAGGCCGCCTCGGCCAGCCGTTCGAACCAGCCCCGCCCGTTGCGGGAGCGCTCGGCAGGATGCGTCATGGACACAGGAGAACTCCTACGCCCGCGCGGTGCCCTTCACCACGGTTCCGGCCCGGGTACCCCCTGGCGTACCTCTTCATCCGCGGCCGTGCCACGGAGCCCCCGCGCGGATGGGAACCCGTTCGGGTGGCTGCCCGCGGCCGGCGACGGCGGGCGGTGGACGGGGCCCGACGATGGAGCCATGCCTGGAGCGGACGCAGAGGTGCCGGTGCTGATCGTCGGCGGGGGGCCGGTCGGACTCACCGCACGGGCGCTGCTGGAGCGCTGGGGGGTGCCGTCCCTGCTGGTCGAGAAGCACCGGGAACTGTCCCCGTTTCCGCGGGCCCGCCTCGTCAACGTGCGGTCCATGGAGATCTTCCGCCGGCTCGGGGTCGCCGAAAGGATCACGGCGGCCGCGTTCGCACCCGAGTACGGCCGGGTGCGCTTCCGGGACACTCTGTGCGCCCCCGACTTCGCCGGCGCCGCGATGGTCGGGGTGCGCGCGGCGGTCGCCGAGAGCCCGGTCGTCGGGGTGGTCACCTCGCAGGACCGGCTGGAGCCCACCCTGCTCGCCGCCGCCGGGGGAGAGGTGCGGTTCGGCACCGGACTGGTCGCCCTGGAGGAGGAACCGGAAGGTGTCGTCGCCGTGCTCGCCGACGGCGCACGCGGCGCGCGGACCCGCGTCCGGGCCCGGTACGTGGTCGCCGCCGACGGCGCGAACTCCACCGTCCGCGATCGGCTGGGCATCGCCACCACCGGCCCCGGAGCACTCGGTGAGTACACCACCGTCGTGTTCGACGCCGACCTGGCCCCCTGGTGCGCCCACCAGCCCGCCGGGGTCTACTTCACCGCGTTCGGCTCCTTCACCCCGCTCTACCCGGAGGGCGGCTGGGCCTGGTTCGGCCCCACGCCCGACGGGAACGGGCGGCCCGACTGGTCCGGCCGCGTCTCGCACGCCCTGGGCGCCGGTACCGAGGTCCGTGCCGACGTGGTGCGGGTCCAGCACTGGTCGATGACCGCCTACGTCGCCGAGAGGCTGAGGCGGGGCCGGGTCCTGCTGGCCGGCGACGCCGCGCATGCGGTCCCGCCGATCGGTGGCCTCGGCATGAACGCCGGCGTCGCGGACGCGCACAACCTGGCCTGGAAACTGGCCGGCGTCCTGCAGGGCTGGGCCGAACCCGCCCTGCTGGACACCTACGAGACCGAGCGCCTGCCGGTGGCCCACGAGACCCTCCGCCAGGCGGTCGCCAACACCCACCTCCTGCTCCAGGTGCAGAACCTGCGCAAGGAGCAGTTGCGCAGCGGCTCCTCGGCACCGGTCGAACTGCCCTGGTCGGAAAGGTACTTCGCACAGCTGGGCCTGGTTCTCGGCACCGTGTACGACTCCGCCGCAGTCCACGCGCGCCCCGAGGTCCCCGGCACCGAGTACGTGCCCACCGCGCGGCCGGGCCACCGCCTGCCCCACCACTGGCTCACCCCGGACCGCTCCACGCTCGACGCGCTCGGGGAGTGGTTCACCGTCCTGACGCCGGACCCCGGACCCTGGCGGCAACACGCCACCGGGCCCTGGCCGTTGCACGTCGAACCGCTGCCCGGCGACCACGCCGACCGGTACGGCCTGAGCCTGCACGGCGGGGCGCTGCTCGTCCGCCCCGACGGCCACGTCGCCGCCCGCTGGGAGGGTCCCCAGCCGTCCGGCCCGGCCCTGCGCGCGGCCCTGACCGCCGTCACGTCGTGCGCGGCGGAGCGGTGCTCCCCCTGACCACCAGACGGGCCGGGACCAGGTCGGTGCCGGGGCGGGAGTCGTCACCGGTGCGGATCTGGCGCAGGACGCCCGCCACGCAGCGGCGGCCGACCTCGGCGAAGTCCTGGTGGACGGTGGTGAGGGGCGGGATGAAGAAGGCCGCGTCCGGAGTGTCGTCGAAACCGACCACACTGATCTCCGCGGGCACGGACCGGCCCCGTTCGTGGAAGGCGCGCAGCAGGCCCAGGGCCGTCTGGTCGTTGGCCGCGAACACGGCCGTGCAGTCCGCCTCCTCGGCGAGCGCGAGCCCCGCCGCGTAACCGGACTCGGCCGACCAGTCGCCGCGCAGCAGCCCCGGAACGGGACACCCGGCCTCCACCAGCACCGCCCGCCAGGCCTGGGCACGGCGCTGGGCCGCGTACGAGGACTCGGGACCTGCCACGTGCCACACCGTCCGGTGGCCCAGATCCAGCAGATGCCGTACGGCCCCGCGCGCGCCGTCCGCCTGGTCCGTGTCGACCACGCCGTAGCGGTCCCCGGCGTCCGAGTCCACGACCACCACATGGACGCCGGGAGGCAGTTGCACGGTGGCGGTGTCCAGCAGATGGATCTCCATGATGACGATCACGGCGTCCACCGCCAACTCGCCCATCCGCGTGAAGGCGCCCAGCACGTTGTCCTGCGTGGCCACGTCGATGGGGATGAGCGTGATCGCGTAGCCCTCGGCCGCCGCATGCGTGGCGATCGCCTCGACAGTGCGGCTGCTGCCCGTGGAGGACAGGCTGAACAGGATCACGCCGATGGTGTTGAAGCGGCCGTAACGCAGGGCGCGGGCCGCGCTGTTGGGCCGGTAGCCGAGCTCCCGCATCGCGGCCAGCACCTGCTCCCGGGTGGAACCGACCACCCCGGGATGCCCGTTGGAGACCCGCGAGACCGTCTGTGAGGAGACACCCGCGCGTTCGGCGACGTCCGCCATGGAGACACGCTGCTTGCGGCGTCCGCCGGGCAGCCCGGAGCCGTCCCGCCGGGCACCGCCGACGGCCGGCGCGACCGGCTGCCCCGGCTCGTTCAGGCCCATCGCCCCACCCCTCAATTCTCCTTCATGCACGGGAAGTCGGGAACGCGAACCTTGACGGCCGCAGGAGCGGGTGCCACGATTCCGACGCCTTCGAGTTTACGTAAACATCGCCCCGTGACCAGCCCCCGCGGAGATTCCGCGGGCGGGCTCGCGGAGGCGATGTTCACGTGAACATGCCGCGTCGATGTTTACGTGAACACGCCGTCGGGCCCGCGAGCCCCGCGTTGAGCCGCCGTCTTCCGAAAGGGCACGTTGATGCGCAAGACCCCCGCCAGAACCCGGATCGCCCCCCGCACCCGTGCCGCCCTCGCGGCGGTCGCGATCGCCGCGGTCGGCGCCACCACCCTCTCCGGCAACCCAGCCGTCGCCTCCGCCGCCGCACCGGGCCCCGGCACCAGCCAGTTCAAGGGCGTCAACTGGGCCGACCCGCGCGACAACTACGCCGACGACCCCGTGGTCCTCTCCGGCCTGTCGCTCTCCGACACCTACGCCCAGACCTACGCCAAGGCGACCCGGGTGATCGCGGCCTTCCGCGCGAACCTCGGGGCCAACACCGTACGGCTGCCCGTCAACCCGTACACGGTGAACGGTTCGTACTGGACGTCGTACCGCGGGGTCATCGACGCGGCCTCGGCGCAGGGCTTCAAGGTGATCGTCTCCTACTGGGAGGGCACCGGCGCCGACAAGGACGGCTTCATCGACGACGAGGCCACCTACTGGCCCATGTGGAACACCGTCGTGAAGGCCTACCGGCACGACCCGCACGTCTACTTCGAGCCGATGAACGAGCCGCACGGCTACACCGACGCCCAGTGGGCCGACCTCGCGGCGAAGTGGCTGGCGGCCTACCCGTCCGTCCCGCACGACCGCGTCTTCGTCAGCGGCGCCGGCTACAACGACCACGTCACCACGGTCTGCGCCGACCCGCGCCTGAAGGGCACCTACCTCTCCCTCCACCACTACGGCTTCTGGAAGAGCTACGCCACCTACGACCAGTGGGTGACCGACCTGAAGGACCGGCTCGGCGACTGCGCGAACCGCACGGTCGCCGACGAGTTCGGTGCCCCCATGACCACCGGCCTCGACTACGACAGGCCCGCCCCCGACGACAACTCCGTCAACTTCGTCCAGGCCGACACCGACACCTTCCGCAAGCTCGGCATGGGCTCGGTGTACTGGCCCGGCCTGCGCACCGACGACACGTACTCGATCCAGAAGCTCATCGGCAGCACATCACGCCCATGGCTCGCCACCACCAACCAGTCCGGCGCCGACCGCCTCGCCTGGGCCTGGGGGCGCGGCAGGCCGGTCGGCGACTGACCGACCCCGCGGCGAGAGCGCCCCGAAAGGGGCGCCGGGGCACCCCCGGCCGAAAACCGGGTGTGGAACCGCGCGACCAGCCACGACGGCGCCGCGGACGCACGACGTGGCGCATTGCGGCCGTCCGGCGGAACGCTCACGGCCGCAGCCGGAGCACATATGTCAGTCCCGGCCCGCGGGACAGCCGCGTCTCCCCGGTCACGGTGAACCCGGCCTTGGCGAGGACGGCCCGGGACGCCCCGTTGCCGACGGCGGCGGCGGCCCGCAGGGTGGTCAGTCCGTAGGTGTCGACGGCACGTCGGCACACCTCCCGTACACCCCGGGTGGCGAGACCCCGCCCGGTGGCCCGCTCGGCGATCCGGTACCCCAGGTCGGCCGTGCCGTCCGCGACGTCCACCAGGTTGACCCGGCCCAGCACCTCGCCCGCCGGGTCGACCAGCACATGGAAGTAGCAGGTCCCGGCCTCCTGCTCGGCCAGCAGCGCCCGCATCCGCTCGTCGAACTCGGCGAAGAAGTCGTCGCCGCGGTCGGGGATGGTCGCCGCGAAATAGGCGCGGTTGTCCTGCTCGAAGGCGAGGAGCGCCGGGAAGTGGTCAGGGCTGAGCAACTGGAGCTCGGGCATGAGGAGGACAGTAGGTACCCCGGTCGCCCGCCCGCCACGGAATTAGGCCTGCCGCAGGTCCTTGACCCGGCGGAATTTGCCGAGCGAGCGCTCCAGCGTCTCGGGTTCGACGACCGCGACCTCCACGGTGACGCCGACGCCGTCCTTGATGCCCTGGGCGATGGTCCGCGTCGCCGCCTCACGGTCGGCGGGGCCTGCGTCGGGACGGGCCTCCACCCGGACCGTCATGTGGTCCATGCGGCCGCGCCGGCTGATCTCGATCTGGAAGTGCGGGGCCACCCCCGGCGTCCGCAGCACGATCTCCTCCACCTGGCTGGGGAAGACGTTGACGCCCCGGAGGATGATCATGTCGTCGCACCGGCCGGTGATCTTCTCGATCCGGCGGAACCCGGGACGCGCCGTGCCGGGCAGCAGCCGGGTCAGGTCGCGGGTGCGGTACCGGATGATCGGCAGCGCCTCCTTCGTCAGCGAGGTGAAGACCAGTTCGCCGCCCTCGCCCTCCGCCAGCACCTCGTCGGTCAGCGGGTCCACGACCTCCGGGTAGAAGTGGTCCTCCCAGACGTGCAGCCCGTCCTTGGTCTCCACGCACTCCTGCGCCACCCCGGGGCCGATGACCTCGGACAGCCCGTAGATGTCGACCGCGTGGATGTCCAGGCGCTCCTCGATCTCGCGGCGCATCTCCTCCGTCCACGGCTCCGCGCCGAAGATGCCGACCTTCAGCGAGGTGGAGCGCGGATCGACGCCCTGGCGCTCGAACTCGTCGAGCAGGGTCAGCATGTAGGAGGGCGTGACCATGATGATCTCGGGCCGGAAGTCCTGGATGATCTGCACCTGGCGCGCGGTCATGCCGCCGGAGGCGGGGATCACCGTGCAGCCGGCGCGTTCGGCGCCGTAGTGGGCGCCCAGGCCGCCGGTGAACAGGCCGTAGCCGTAGGAGACATGGACCTTGTGCCCCGGGCGGCCGCCGGCGGCCCGGATGGAACGGGCGACGACGTCCGCCCACATGGACAGGTCGTTCTCCGTGTAGCCGACCACGGTGGGACGGCCGGTGGTGCCGCTGGAGGCGTGCACGCGCCGCACCTCGGACATCGGCACCGCGAACATGCCGAAGGGGTAGGTGTCCCGCAGGTCCGCCTTGGTGGTGAAGGGGAAGCGGGCGAGGTCCGCGAGGGTGCGGCAGTCGTCCGGACCGACGCCGGCCGCGTCGAACTTCTTGCGGTACAGCTCCACGTTGTCGTACGCGTGCCGCAGCGTCGTGCGCAGCCTGGTGAGCTGGAGCGCCTCGACCTCCTCGCGGGACATCCGCTCGGCCTCGTCCAGCAAGGCCTCGGGAAGCGGCTCTCCCCGGCGGGTGCCCCTCGGTTCGGGCGCGGTCACTTCGCTGCTCATTGCGGCTCCTCACTCCGCGTGCGCAGGGTGCGACTGCGGCCGCGGAACTCCGCGATCACCTCGTCGCCGCGCACGACACTCACGTCGTAGACACCGCTGCGGCCGAACCGGACCCGCTCCCGCGCGGTGGCGACCAGCACGTCGCCCTCGTACGCGGGCGCGACGAAGTCGATGTCGGCGCCGGCGGCGACCGTCACCGGCCCGTGGCTGTTGCAGGCACAGGCGAACGCCGTGTCGGCGAGCAGGAACACGTGCCCGCCGTGGGCGATCCGGTGCCCGTTGACCTGCGAGGCGGTCACCGTCATCCGCAGCACGGCCGTCCCCTCGCCGTGCTCCAGCAACTCGATCCCGAGCCGCCTGGACGCCTCGTCCGCGGCGAACATCGTCTCGACGGGGCCAGGTGTCGTCCCGGGTACCTGGGTCGTCATTTCCACCACCTTGTGAACCGACCGAACATTCGGTTAGCGTGCGGCGTGGTCAAGTAATCCAGCAACCCACCTGCATGTCAAGGGGTGGACCGCAGGCCGGGAGAGTGCCCGCGCCCCTCTGTCCGACGCCCCCTCCGTCACCTGCCGCCGCGCCGTCCCGCGGCCGCGGCGGACCGCGCACCGAAGCCGAGGAGACCGCCCGATGCCCGACGTCTACCTGATCGACGGGGCCCGCACCCCGCAGGGCCGCTACGGCGGCGCGCTCGCCACCGTACGGCCGGACGACCTCGCCGCCCTCGTCGTCGGCGAGGCCGTCCGGCGCTCCGGCGTCCCCGGCGAAGCCGTGGACGAGGTCGTCCTGGGAGCCGCGAACCAGGCGGGCGAGGACAACCGGGACGTGGCCCGGATGGCGGTCCTGCTCGCCGGGCTGCCGCACACCGTGCCCGGCTACACCGTCAACCGCCTGTGCGCCTCGGGCCTCACGGCCGTCGCCTCGGCCGCACAGACGATCCGCGCCGGGGAGGCGGACCTCGTGGTCGCCGGGGGAGTGGAGTCCATGACCCGGGCGCCCTGGGTCATGGAGAAGCCCGGGACCCCCTGGGCCAAGCCCGGGCAGGTGCACGACACCGCGCCGGGCTGGCGCTTCACCAACCCGCGCTTCACCGCCGCCGACCGGGACGTGGCCGCGGACGCCGGACCCGAGGCGGTCAAGGTCACGCTGTCCATGGGGGAGACCGCGGAGGAGGTCGCCGCCCTTGACGGCATCACCCGCGCCGACTCCGACGCCTTCGCCCTGCGCAGCCACCAGCGGGCGGTGGCCGCCCAGGAGGCGGGCCGCTTCGACCGCGAGATCGTGCCCGTACCGGTACGCGACGGCGAGGTCACCCGGGACGAGGGCCCCCGTCCCGCCACCACCCTGGAGAAGCTGGGCTCCCTGCGCACCGTCTTCCGCGCGGGCGGCATCGTCACGGCGGGCTCCTCCTCACCACTGTCCGACGGCGCTGCCGCCCTGGTGGTCGCGAGCGCCGCGGCGGTCGAGCGGTACGGCCTCACCCCGCGGGCCCGGATCGTCGCCTCGGCCTCCGCGGGTGTCCAGCCCAACCTCATGGGGCTCGGCCCGGTCCCCGCCACCGAGAAGGCCCTCGCCCGCGCCGGTTGGCAGACCGGCGACCTGGACGCCGTGGAGCTCAACGAGGCCTTCGCCGCCCAGGCGCTGGCCGTGATCCGCCGCCTCAAGCTCGACGAGGACAAGGTCAACGCCGACGGCGGCGCCATCGCCCTCGGCCACCCGCTCGGCTGCTCCGGCGCCCGCATCCTGCTCACCCTCCTCGGCCGCCTCGAACGCGGGAACGGCCACCGCGGCCTGGCCACGCTCTGCGTAGGCGTCGGCCAGGGCGTCGCACTCCTCGTGGAGCGGGTGTGACCACTTCCGCGTCCTACGACACCCTCCTGGTCGAGGAGGGCGTCGACCGGGTCGTCGTCACCCTTCACCGGCCCGAGGCCCGCGACGCCGTCAGCGGCCGGACGACCTGCACGCGACCCTCGGTGACCGCTTCGTCCCGCCCGGGCTGCTGCGCGACAAGGTGGCCCGCGGCGAACTCGGACGCAAGTCGGGACAGGGCTTCCACACATGGTGACCGCGGCGGGCCACGGCACCGGTCCCTGGCCCGTGGCCGCCGTACCGCGCACCGCACTGATCGGCGTAGCCCCTTGCCAGACCGGGGAGGGCGCACCTTAAAATGGACCGAACGAATGGTCGGTTGGGAGTTGGTGGAGATGACTGAAGCGGCCGGAAGGGACGCCGGGCCCGATCTGGAGTCCCACTTCGAGGCGACGATCTCGCGGGACCAGCGGATCGAGCCGCGCGACTGGATGCCGGAGGGCTACCGGAAGACGCTGATCCGGCAGATCGCCCAGCACGCGCACTCGGAGATCATCGGCATGCAGCCGGAAGGCGAGTGGATCACCAGGGCGCCCTCGCTGCGCCGCAAGGCGATCCTGTTCGCCAAGGTCCAGGACGAGGCCGGCCACGGCCTGTACCTGTACTCGGCCGCCGAGACCCTCGGCATCGACCGCGCGGAGCTCACCGAGCGCCTCCTCGAAGGCCGCCAGAAGTACTCGTCGATCTTCAACTACCCGACGCTCAGCTACGCGGACGTCGGCGTCATCGGCTGGTTCGTGGACGGCGCGGCCATCTGCAACCAGGTGCCGCTGTGCCGCAGCTCGTACGGCCCCTACGCGCGCGCGATGGTGCGGATCTGCAAGGAGGAGTCCTTCCACCAGCGGCAGGGCTACGAACTGCTGATGACCATGATGCGCGGCACCGACGCCCAGCGCGAGATGGTGCAGGACGCCGTGGACCGCTGGTGGTGGCCGTCCCTGATGATGTTCGGCCCGCCCGACGACGACTCGCCCAACTCGGCCCAGTCGATGGCCTGGAAGATCAAGCGGCACAGCAACGACGAACTGCGCCGGCGCTTCGTCGACATGACCGTGCCGCAGGCCGCCAAGCTCGGCGTGACCCTGCCCGACCCCGAGCTGCGCTGGAACGAGGAGCGCGGTCACCACGACTTCGGCACCCCCGACTTCTCCGAGCTGAAGGAAGTCATCAGCGGCAACGGCCCGTGCAACGCGGAGCGCATGGAGCGCCGGCGGGCCGCCCACGAGGAAGGTGCCTGGGTGCGTGCGGCCGCCGGTGCCCACGCCGCCAAGCAGGCCGCCCGAGCCCGCGAGGAGGCAGTGGCATGAGCGACACCGGGAACTGGCCCCTGTACGAGATCTTCATCCGCGGCAAGCGCGGCCTCAACCACGTCCACGTCGGCTCGCTGCACGCGGCCGACGACCAGATGGCCCTCACCCACGCCCGCGACCTGTACACCCGCCGCAACGAGGGCGTCAGCATCTGGGCCGTGCGCTCCGAGCACATCGCCGCCTCCACCCGGGACGAGAAGGACCCCTTCTTCGACCCCAGCGCAGACAAGGTCTACCGCCACCCGACCTTCTACGACATCCCCGACGATGTCCCGCACATCTAGGAGCCGGCGATGAGCGACGACCACGTCTACCTGAGCCTGGCCGAGGGCCACGACGACAGCGACGCGCGCTGGGCGTTCGGCACCGGGTTCGAGGACCCGCTGTACGGCGTCGACACCGCGGTACCCGAGGGCGTCGACGCCGCCGCACTGGCCGCCGCCTGCCTCGCGCTCGGCGACGACGCCCTGGTCCTGGCCCAGCGGCTCGCGGAATGGGTCACCCGCGCCCCCGAGCTGGAGGAGGAGGTGGCACTGGCCAACATCGGGCTCGACCTGCTGGGCCAGGCCCGGCTGCTCTACTCCCGCGCCGGCCAGACCGACGGCACCGGCCGCACGGAGGACGCCTACGCCTACTTCCGGGACGCCGCCGAGTTCCGCAACGTACGCCTCGCCGAACTCCCCAACGGCGACTTCGCCTTCTCCGTCCTGCGGCTCCTGGTGTTCGCGAGCTGGCGGCTCGCCCACTTCACCGAACTGGCCGCCGCACCCGACCCGGTGTTCGCGGCGATCGCGGTCAAGGGCGTCAAGGAGCTCACCTACCACCGGCAGTACGCCGCCGAGTGGGTCGTACGCCTCGGCGACGGCACGGAGGAGTCGCACGCGCGGATGCTGACCGCCCTGGAGGCGCAGGCGCCCTACTGGGAGGAGCTGTTCGCCGCCCACGACGTGCGCGACGCGGTACTGGCCGACCTCCACCAGGTCCTCGACGCGGCCGGGCTCCCCATGCCGGCCGTCCCGCCGCTGCCCGGCCAGGGCCGCGAAGGCGCCCACACCGGCCACCTCGCCCCGCTCCTCGCCGAGCTGCAGAGCGTGGCGCGCGCCCACCCGGAGGCGACGTGGTGACCATTCTGACCGACGCCCGGCGCGCCCGGCACATCGCCGAACAGGTGCCCGACCCGGAGCTTCCCATGCTCACCCTCGCCGACCTCGGCGTACTGCGGGACGTCACCGTCGAGCCCGACGGCACGGTGGTCGCCGAGCTCACGCCGACCTACTCGGGCTGCCCCGCCATGGCCGAGATGCGCGCCGGGGTCGCCGCCCGCCTGCGCGAGGCCGGCTTCGGCCGCGTGCAGATCCGGACGGTCCTCGACCCGCCGTGGACCAGTGACTGGATCACCCCCGAAGGGCGCCGCAAGCTCGCCGACCACGGCATCGCACCGCCCAACACCGCGCCCCGGCGCCTCGCGGGCCCCGTCCCGCTGGACCTGTCGCCGACCCGGCGCACGGTTCCGTGTCCCCGCTGCGGATCGGCCGCCACCGAGGAGACCTCCCGGTTCGCGGCCACCTCCTGCAAGGCGCTGTGGCGCTGCCTCAGCTGCCAGGAGCCGTTCGAGTACGTCAAGGAGATCTGATGGCAGAGCTGACGGCACCGACCGCCGGTGCCCCCGCGACGACAGCACGCCGGCGCCGCCCTGCCTTCCACCCCCTGCGCGTCGCCGCCGTCCAGCCCCTGTGCGAGGACGCGGTGGCGGTCACCTTCGACATCCCCGACGCCCTCGCGGAGGAGTTCGCCTTCGGCCCCGGCCAGTCGCTCACCCTCCGCCGCGAGGTCGGCGGACGCGACGAGCGGCGCTCCTACTCGATCTGCTCGCCGGCCGGCACCGCCCCCCGCATCGGCGTCCGTGAGGTGCCCGGCGGACTCTTCTCGTCCTGGCTGGTCCACGAGGTGCGCCCGGGCGACACCGTCGAGGTGATGGCCCCCACCGGAGCCTTCACCCCCGACCTCACGGTCCCCGGCCACCACGTCCTCATCGCGGCCGGCTCCGGCATCACCCCCATGATGTCCATCGCCGAGTCGGTCCTCGCCGCCGACGACCGCTCGACGGTGACGCTGTTCTACGGCAACCGCCGCACCGACACCGTGATGTTCGCCGACGAACTCGCCGACCTGAAGGACGAGTACCGCGCCCGCTTCCACCTCGCCCACGTCCTCTCCCGCGAACCCCGCGAGGCCGAGCTCCTCTCCGGCCGCCTCGACGGCGACCGCCTCGGCGCGCTCGTCGACGGCCTGGTCGACCTCGAGAGCGCCGACCACTGGTGGCTCTGCGGCCCGCACGGCATGGTCCTCGACGCACAGAAGGTCCTCGCCGAGCTGGGCGTCCCCGCCGGACGGATCCACCAGGAACTCTTCTTCGCCGACGAGCCGATCGAGCCCGTCCGCCACGAGGACGCGGTGGCGACCGGCCCGGCCAGCGAGGTCACCGTCACCCTGGACGGCCGCTCCACCACCGCACCCCTCCCGCGCGAGCGCACCATCCTCGACTCGGCCGCCCGCCTCCGCCCGGACCTCCCCTTCGCCTGCAAGGGCGGCGTCTGCGGAACCTGCCGCGCCCGCATCACGGACGGCGAGGCCGACATGCGCCGCAACTACGCCCTGGAACCCGCCGAGGTGGCCGCCGGCTACGTCCTGACCTGCCAGTCCTACCCGGTCTCCGAGTCGCTGACCGTCGACTACGACAGCTGACCGGCCCCGGCCCGGAAATCCGTGGCGCCCCGCTCGGGCCGGCCGATGGCCTCCGCCCGAGCGCAGCCGAACGGCTGACCGCGAAGGGAGCCACGCACGGGAACCGGCCGACTGGGCGTGCTGCCGGCCCAGTTCGACGTCGCCAGGGACGAGCAGCTCGACACGGTCGGCTTCTCCCGCGTCATGAGGAAGTCGACGAGCCCCTGCCAGGGATCGGGGTGGACGAGCGCCCGCTCCGCGGACTCCTGCCGCATCGCGAGGTCGTGCTCGAACACGGCCCGTACCAGGGCCTCCTTGGGGGGAAGCGCCGGTACATCGTGCCCACGCCGACCCCGGCGTGCTTGGCCACGTCGTCGAGGGGCACCCCGAGGCCGCGCCGCCCGAAGACCTCCCGCGCCGCGTGCACGATCCGTTCCCGGTTGCGGGCGGCGTCGCACCGCAGGGGGCGCTCGCCGTCCTTCGGCGCACTCGGCGGGGGACGCTCCGGCATGCGCACAGGGCAGCCCTGTGGATCATGTGCGCCGAGCCCCGCCGTCCGGGTCAGGATCCGCCGCGCTCGCGCGGGATCCTCTGCCCGGCCTCGACCGCCACCGGCAGCCGGTTCTCGGCGGGCGGCAGCGGGCAGGTGGCCAGGTCCGTGTAGGCGCACGGCAGGTTCGCGGCGCGGTTGAAATCGAGCACCACCGTGCCGTCGGCGGCGGGCGGTCCGACGGTCAGGGACCGGTTGGCGGCGTAGGTGGTGACCCCGGAGGTCGCGTCGGTGAACAGCACCATCAGGCCGCCCGGACCGTGCCCGGGGAACGCGGTCAGGGACAGCTGCCGCCCCGCCAGCTCGAACTCGATCCGGCCCGGGGCGTCGTAGACGTGCTCCAGGCCCTCCACCGCGGCGCCCACCGTGGTCGGCCGCGGCTCGTCGAAGGGGACGTACCGGCCGGTCACGGCCCAGCGCGGGTCGGGGGCGTAGGCGGGGGTTCCGGTGAACGCGGTGCGCAGCGGGGCGTCGGGGTGCCGGGGGCGCACGATGTCGCTCCCGCCGCGCTTGGCGACCTCGATGACGGCGTCGCCCCAGACCGCGTCGACACCGCCGCGCTCGGGAAGCACGCCGAAGCGGTGCTCGCCGCGCACCGGCTTCCCCTCGACGACCAGCTCCTCGCCGTCGTCCAGGGCGACGACGACCCCGTCGGGGCCGGTGCGCCAGGCGCCCGGGGCGTCGGGGAAGCGCTGCGGGCGGTCGTCGAGCCAGTGCAGCCCGGTGATGGCCAGGAACCCGTGCGGGGCGGAGATCCGGGCCTCCTGGGCGCGGTGCCAGTCCTGCCAGCTCTCGGTGAAGACCTGGAGATCGGTGGTGGCCTCAGTCGTCATGCGTCCGTCCTCTGTCGTCAGGCGAGGCTCTGGAAGAGCCCAACCCGTCAGAACGAGGGGCGGACGGACCCGCATTCCGGTCCCTGTGTGACAGCTTCTTGTCAGTCGTGTGTCACGGCCGCTGAGGACGCCGGACCCCGGAAGCCGGCGCCGGGGTGTGCCGTGCCGGACGCCGCCGGGCAGGCGGCTGCCGGTGGGTGTGCGGCACCGGGGCGGCGACGAGGGGGGTCACCGACTCGCCCTTGCCGGGCGCGAACGCGCCGGCACGGACGAGCGCGGCGTTCGTACGGTGCCGACACCTTGCGACCGCGTGCGGAAGTTGTCACGCTGGAGGTTCGCACCGCTTGCTCCCGCTCCACGGCGTTCGTGAGACCGCCGGCCCCGACCCGTTCCGGCTCGATACGTTCGTGCGCGCAGCTCTCCCGCCCGGCGCCGATGCGCGTGCACCGCGACCGGCCGGACAGCCGCCGCCTCACCTGTGGAGCACACCATGGACACGAGCGAGGAGGCCGCCCGCGGCCTGACCGACATCCAGGACTTCCTGTACCAGCAGGCCCACCTGCGCGCGGCACGCCGGCGCGTCGCGGCGTTCGTCGCCCGCGAGCCGGGGCTGACCCGGGAGCAGAAGGCGGACATCGAGCGCTGGTACCTCCAGGAACAGGCCTACGTGGCCCACATGGTGACGGAGCACATCGCCACCAGCGTCAGCGCGGTGGAACAGCGGCACCACGCCCGCTTCGGTCGGTGGCTGCGCGGCACGCTGACCGCGATGCTCCTGATCACCGCGGCGATGGCACTGTGCGTCGCCGTGGTGCTGGCCGGCGCGTCGTAGACCGGCGGAACGCCGGGCAGGGGCCCGGCGGCCGCGCCGGACCCCGCGGAGCGGGCCCTACTCCTGCCCGGCCAGCCAGTCGGCGAACCTGACCTCGCCGAGGTCCGCGTCCGGGCCCGGCAGCAGCGTGTCCTCCTGCAGCTCGGCACCCCAGTAGGTGGCCTGCGGGTCCGTGACGATCTTGCGCGGGTCGTCCTGGGCGGCGAGCCCCATCCGGATGAACTCCTCCAGTGCGAAGCTCTCCGGGCCCCCGGTCTCCACCACGCCGTTCACCGGGGCGCCGGCCGCGGCGCGGGCCACGGCCGCGGCCACGTCGTCGGAGACCATGGGCTGGATCCGGCCGGCGGGCAGCCGCACGGTGTCGCCCTCGGTGACCCCGTCGGCGAGTCCCTTCGCGAACTCGAAGAACTGGGTCGCGTGGACGACGGTGTAGGGGATGCCGGACGCCTCGATCAGCTCCTCCTGGGCCTGCTTGGCCCGGAAGTACCCGCTGCCCTGCAGCCGGTCGGTGCCCACCACGGACAGCGCCACATGGTGCCGCACCCCGGCCTCGGCCTCCGCCGCGAGGAGGTTGGCCGTGGAGGCACGGAAGAAGTCCATGACGGCCTGGTCCTCGAACGAGGGGGAGTTGGAGACGTCGACCACGACCTGGGCGCCCTCAAGGACCTCGGCCAGGCCCTTGCCGGTGAGGGTGTCGACACCGGTGCTCGGTGCGGCGGCGACCGCCTCGTGCCCCTGCTCGCCGAGCCTGCGGACGAGTTTCGAGCCGATGAGCCCGGTGCCTCCGATGACTACGACCTTCATGACGGGATTCCTCTCGCGATCCTTCTGCTGCTTCCGACAGAAGAGACCGGGCAGCCCCCTCAGGTGTGACACGCGCTCCGGGAATCCGGGGACGGGTGTGTCACGCCCCCAGCGAGGCCACGAAGGGAGCCAGCTTCGCGGGGTTCATCACCCACAGGAGACGTTCGATTCCGCGCGCCGACACGTCGGCGGACAGCAGCGCCACCGCGGTTCCCGAGGCCGAGACCAGGACGGCCGGCCGGCCGTTGGCCTCGACCCAGCGCACCTGGGCCTGCGGCCAGAACCGCGGGGCGAAGGCGACCAGGTACCGGGAGACGTGCGGCAGCCCGGACACCGGGATCTTCGACGCCCCGCGCATGCCGCCCCCGTCGGCGTAGCTGACCACGTCCTCGGTGAGCACCTCCTCCAGGACCGACAGGTCGCCGTTCTGCGCGGCGGCGAGGAACACCTCCAGGAAGCGCCGGTGCTCGGTGGAGCCGACCGGCTCCCTGCGCTCCGCCGCCAGCCGCTTGCGGGCCCGGCTCACCAGCTGGCGGGCGTTGGCCTCGCTGGTCTCCACGATGTCCGCGATCCGCCGGTACGTGTAGTCGAACGCCTCCCGCAGCACGTACGCGGCCCGCTCCACCGGGTTCAGCTTCTCCAGCAGGAAGAGCACCGCCAAGTCGAGCGCCTCCGCGCGCTCGGCACCCAGCTGCGGATCCTGCCGCGTGTCGACGGGCTCGGGCAGCCAGGGCCCGATGTACGACTCCCGGCGCACCCGGGCCGACTGCGTGAAGTTGATCGCCAGCCGGGTGGTCACCGTGGCCAGGAAGGCGGCCGGCTCGTGGACGTCGCTACGGTCGGTGTTCTGCCACCGCACCCATGCCTCCTGGACGATGTCCTCGGCCTCCACGGCGCTGCCGATCACGCGGTAGGCGATGCCGAAGAGCTGCGGACGCGCCGCGACGAACTCCTTCGTCGCCCGGTCGAGGGGGTCGGCGTGGTCACCGGCGCGCATTCATGTCCTCCAGGGTCGGACCAGCATGCTACAAGCCGGTCCGGCCCCGGCCGGCGCACGGCCGGAGCCGGGGTGTCGGAGCCCCCCCCGAGGGGTCAAGGACAGGGCGGCGGCCGGTAAGGGCACGGGCAGGAGCCGGTCCCGTCGGCCGGATGCCTGACATGTGATCGCCAGGTGGTCATGTGGTGTTCACGTGTCAGCAGTTGGGCTGGGCAAGGGTGCGGTCGTTGTCTGCTCAGCTGCTCGTCGGGAGGCGTCATGACCACACACACAGAGTCGACCCAGGACAGATCGGCGGAGGGCCCGGAGGGGCTCAGCCGCCGGCACGCGCTGGGCCTGCTGGGGACCGCGGGGGCGGGCGCCGCCGCCACCGGCCTCCTCGGGGCGGGCACCGCCCAGGCCGCACCGCACGCCGCTCCGGCCTTCCACCTCACCGCGGACTCCTCCGGCGCGCCCCCGGTCCAGGGCCTGCACCTGACCTTCGGCGCGGACCCGCGCACCCAGATGACGGTGTCGTGGATCACGGACCGTCCGGTGACCAGGCCCGTCGTGCGCTACGGCACCCTGGAGCACGGCTTCGGCTCCAGCAAGAAGGCCCAGACCGTCACCTACGTCGACGGCACCTCGAACCGCACCGTCTACGTCCACCACGCCCTGCTGAAGGGGCTCGACCCGGACACGGACTACCTCTACCTCGCCACGCACGAGGGAGCGACCCCCGACAGCGGCACGTTCCGCACGGCTCCGCGGGGACGCAGGCCGGTCACCTTCACCAGCTTCGGCGACCAGTCCGCCCCGCAGGTCACCTGGGCCGCCGACGGGTCCGTCGGCCTGGACGCCAACTCCACGCCCGCGACGAAGGACATCGTCACCGGCATCGAGCAGGTCGCCCCGTTGTTCCACCTCCTCAACGGCGACCTCTGCTACGCCAACCTGGACGTCGACCGGGTGCGCACGTGGAACAACTTCTTCACCAACAACTCCCGTTCGGCGCGCTTCCGCCCCTGGATGCCGGCGGCCGGCAACCACGAGATCGAGAAGGCCAACGGCCCGCTCGGCCTCGGTGCCTACCAGACGTACTTCTCGCTGCCCTCCACCGAGACCGACGCCGAACTCGCCGGCCTGTGGTACGCGTTCACGGCCGGCTCGGTGCGGGTCATCGTGCTGCAGAACGACGACAACTGCCTCCAGGACGGCGGCGACATCTACATCAGCGGCTACTCCGGCGGCCGCCAGCTCGCCTTCCTGGAGAAGGAGCTGAGGGCGGCGCGCTCCTCGAAGGACGTCGACTGGGTGGTCGTGGCCATGCACCAGGTCATGGTCAGCTCCTCCGACGCGAACGGCGCCGACCTCGGCCTGCGCGAGAAGTACGGCCCGCTGTTCGACCGGTACGGCGTCGACCTGGTGCTCTGCGGTCACGAGCACAACTACGAGCGTTCGCTGGCCGTGCGCGGCGTGGTGAACGGCAGCGAGACGCTGACTCCCAACCCGGTCTCCCAGGCCACCGACGACATCGACGCCAACCTCGGCACCGTGCACATGATCCTCGGCGGCGGAGGTGTCTCGGGCACCACCAACGAGAAGTTCTTCAACGACGGCACCGGCAAGGTGATCACCGCCGTGTCGGCGACCGCCGGTTCGAACGGCAAGCGCACCTCCACCTACGTCCAGGAGAAAGCCGTGTGGGTGGGCGTCCGGGACGTCGAACACCCCTACGGCTTCGCCGCCTTCACCGTCGACCCCGGCCGGCACCCCGGTGACACCACCCGGATGCACGTCACGTACTACAACGTGAACAAGCCGAACGGCGAACTGTCGGTCTTCGAGACCTTCAGCCTGCACCGCAAGCGCTCCGACGGCCACGCCGGCTGATCGCGCGACGGGCGGGACACGCGGGCCGGGCGGTGAGCGTCCGGCCCGCGCCGTGTTCCGGCCCGGTCGGCGGCTCCTGCTCCCTGCCTGGCGAAAGCGGCGAACTCCCGCCGCGCCGACGCGACATCGCGGCGCGGCGCCCACTGGAACTGCCTGGCAGCGCAAGGATAAGCTCCCCGATGGGGGCGAATGGGTGAGGAAAGCCGGACGCCGCCGGCAGAACCGTGGCGCCGTCGCACTCGATCGATCTCATGGTTCGGCAACATGTCAAGCGTGTCGCTGTCCCGCCGGTTGACTGCCGCCCGGAGTGGACGTGCGCGGCAGTGTCCGGCGGTCCCGCAGTGATGTCGAGGTCAATCACTCCTGGAAGGAAGTGCCGTGGCACCGGTGCTGGTCGGACTCGAAGGTCTGCTGGCGGGGGAGCGCATCCCGGTCCTGGACACCCGCGTCACCTTTGGGCGCAACTCGGAGAACACCGTCGTCATCTCCAGCCTCAGCGTCTCCCGCTTCCACGCGGAGATCGTCTTCGACGAGGACAAGGGTTACGTACTGCGTGACCTGGAGAGCAGCAACGGCACGCTGGTCAACGGGGAGGAGGTGGAGTCCCGGCTGCTGCAGCCCGGCGACGAGATCGCCCTGGGCGACCAGGAGTTCCGCTTCGAGGTGGCGGACGCCATGGAGACGCTGATGGCGCTCTCCCTGCCCCGGTCCGTCACCCACGCGGGGCAGAAGGACGGACAGGAACCCGTACTCCAGGTCACCGTCGCCGGCGGCGGCCCCGTCGGGCTCTCCCTCGCCCTGCTCCTGGAACACTTCCTCGGGCCCCAGGTGAAGATCACCGTCTACGACGGCAGGTGGCGCAAGCAGGGCCGCACCGTCGTCTGGAAGAGCAAGGACGAGGGCAACGTACGGCGCCAGCAGGTGGTGACCGTGCAGAGCCGCCAGTACCTCGCGTGGCCCGAGGAGGTACAGGCGCGCCTCTTCGCCCCGGAGCACTACACGGAGATGTGGCCCTCCGGCCCCGACTCGGTCGGCGACCACAGCCCGCGCAACATGCGCATCGCCTACATCGAGGACCGCCTGCTGGAGCTGGCCAACGAGAAGCGGGACCGGATACGCCTCATACCCGGCCGGTTCGACCCGGCGGAGCAGCAGGAGGCGCTCGCCTCCCAGCACGTGCTCGCGATCTGCGACGGCGGCCGCTCGCGCACCCGGGAGCACTTCGCCGCCCGGTTCGGCAAGGCCGACGAGTCGATCTACTCCCTCGACGGCCGCCACCTCCAGGACGTCGTGCTCGGCCTGCGCGTGAAGTCCGGACTCAGCGACCCCATGGCAGTGCTGCTCACCGTCGCCCAGAACCGCTTTCTGCTCAACTCGCTGCGCGGCGAGGGCTTCCTCAACATGCGGCTGACCGACGCCGAGACCGCCGAGGTGATCGGCCTGGACCCGGTCCGCCGCGTCTTCGAGGAGTGCATCGCCTCCCGGCCGTGCCTGATGGACCGTGACGAGTACGGCGACTTCCAGTGCTCGACGCACGGCACGCTGTTCCTGCCCGCCCTGGTCAAGGGCTCGGCCCTGTGGCGGCGGGTGCAGGAGGGCCTGCTGCTGTTCGGCGTCGAGGCCGACGACCTCTCGGCGGTCACCAGCTTCCGCCTGGACATGGTGCAGCGTCCCCGCTTCTCCGCCGAGTTGCTGCCGCCCACCACCACCTCGCCGGGCACGTACGGCTTCCTGCTCGGCGACGCCGCCAACGCGATCCACTTCTGGCCGGGCCGCGGCCTCAACAGCGGCCTCGCCTCCGCGATCTCGCTGGCCCGTTCCCTCAACGGGGCATGGAACGGCAGGCCGTTCCGGGACGCCGACTTCCTCCGGCACGAGGCGGCGATGTCCATGCTGCAGTACCGGCACAAGAGCCGGGCCTGGAAGGCGATGGTGACCACCGACGACCGTGGCGTCACCTGGGCGATCAAGGACATCATCGGCCACGGCATCGACGGGATCCCCGAGGAGCCCGACCGCGAGGCGGACACCAAGACGCTGCTGGAGCGCATGCAGGCCATCCGCGACCGGCTGGCCCTCCGTCTGCCCGGCATGCCGGACGACGAGGCGATCCTGGAACGCCTGCGCACCCTGCAGCCCGCCACCCTGCGCATGCTCGTCCTCAGCGGCGCCTGGGACACGCTGACGATGGGCGGTGAGGAGGTCGACATCGACATCTTCTACGGCCAGGACTCGTCCGCGGCCGCCGCGGCCGTGGAGGCACTGGAACCGGCCGCCCAGGCGTAGACCCGGGACGTCCGAGACCCCACCCGCCGGACCGTTCGTACCGGCGGGCGGGGCCGGGCCCCGGCCCCGTCGTCGTGCGAGGGCCGTCGGGCACGGGACCGTCGGGCACGGGACCGTCGGGCACAGGACCGTCGGGCACGGGACCGTCGCGCCCAGGCGGTCAGATGTGGGGGCGGTAACCCTTCTCCTGGCGGGGGAAGGACTGGTCGGCGCCGGGCAGGGTCGGCTTGGGCAGCGTGACCACTTCTTCTTGCGCCTTCTCCAGCTGCCCGGCGGTGTCGTCGGGGAGCCGTGGCGCGCGCGGGCGGGCGTCGCGGAAGCGGAACGCGGTGGTCAGGTCACCGAAGGCCGCCCGCCGCCAGTCGCTGACGTTCGGCTCCTCGACGCCGGTGAAGCGCTCCAGGAACTGCAGCGCCGACGTGTGGTCGAAGGCCTCCGAGGCCACCCAGCCGCCCACCGTCCAGGGTGAGACGATGACGGCCGGGACCCGGAACCCGCCGCCGATCGGCAGCCCCTGGACGAACTCGTCCTTCGTGCCCGCAGGCGGGGTCGGCGGCGCCACGTGGTCGAACAGGCCGTCGTTCTCGTCGTAGTTGAGGATGAAGGCGGTCTTCCGCCACACCTTCGGGTTCGCCGCGATGGCCTCGATCTTCGAGGCCACGTAGTCGGCGCCCGCGGCCGGCAGGTAGTCCGGGTGCTCGGACTGGTAGCTCGTCGGGCAGATCCACGACACCGTCGGGAGCCGGTCGGCGCGTGCGTCGTCCTCGAACGTGCCGCGCGCCTGAGGCCGCACCCCCCGCTCGTACAGATCGGAGCCGGGCTGCGCGTTCCTGAACGCCGCGAACTGCTCCAGCATGTTGGTGCCGTAGTCGTCTTCCTCCTGGTACACCTTCCAGCTGATCCCGGCGGCCTGGAGGCGCTCGGCGTACGTGGTCCAGCGGTACGGCGTGGGCGCCGCGTTGCTGATGACCGGACCGCCCCGGGTGCCGCCCGGGTCGATCGAACCGGTCATCCACATCAGGCGGTTGGGCCAGGTCGGGCCGAACACCGAGCAGAAGTAGTTGTCGCAGATGGTGAAGGTCTCCGCGAGGGCGAACTGGAAGGGGATGTCCTCGCGGGTGTAGTAGCCCATCACGTAGGGGCCGTTGACGCCGTCGGCCTTGCGGTGGGCGGGCAGCCACTGGTCCATCCTGCCGTTGTTCCAGGCCTGGTGCTGCACTGACCAGGCGTGGCTCGTGGAGGGGATGGCCTGGGCGCTCGACTTGTGCGTGTCGAGGTGGAAGGGCAACAGGTAGCCCTTGGGGTTGACGGTGTCGGGCTGGTAGAAGACGGAGCGCCCGTTGTCCAGCTTCAGCGCGTGCGGGTCGGCGAAGCCGCGGACGCCGGAGAGGGTGCCGAAGTAGTGGTCGAAGGACCGGTTCTCCTGCATCAGCATGACGACGTGCTCGATGTCGTGCAGGGAGCCGTTCCTCGGCGGTTCGGCGGCGACGGCCTTCCGGACGCTGGGCGGCAGGAGGGACAGGGTTGCGGCGCCGCCGATCGCGCCGGCGGCGGAGCCCAGCAGTCTGCGACGGGTCGGTTCGGCCATGACTGCTCCTTTGTCGGACCCTCCGGCAGGGAAGGTCTTTGCGGGAGTGACGGCAGGCCCGGCCACGAGGACGGGCCGCCGTTCACTGTGGGCCCCGGGCGGTGCGGTGCGTCAGGTGCGGCTGGTGAACTCCGGGCCAACGCACGGAAGGAATTTACCGGTCCGTTACGACCAACACCCGCTTGACGTGCGGGTGTTGCCAGAAGTTATAGAACGATGGCCGTTACATGAATCACGCGCGTCCGGGCGCCGCGCACCGCGGCAGGGGTGCGGCCGGTGACGACGGCCCCGTGGCGGTCGCCCGGCCCTCCTGATGCGCTGCCGGGCATCTCCTCGCACGGTGCCGGCCGGACCGCGCCGGGCGCCGGCCGCCGATTCTTGATCCATGTTTTACGTCCCCGGGGGAACTGGAACCCGTGCTGCAGCAGTCTGACGGACAGTGGGGCCTGGAGAGGCCGCAGGGCGAGACGAGTGAGTGGGGCAGGGCGTGGGACGGCGCAAGGGTGGCATAGGCATCGCAGTCGGTACGGTCGCAATGCTGGTGGGGGTGACCGCCTGCGGTGGCGGGGGCGGCAGCGACAAGGCGAGCGGGGGCGACGCGAAGGCGTCCGGGACGCCGAGCGCCAGCGCCTCGCCCAGTCCCACGAAGCCCGCGGGACCGCCGATGCTGCTGGACACGATCACCCCGCAGACGGGCACCACGGTCGGCGTGGCCATGCCGATCTCGGTGATCTTCACGAACCCCGTGGCGGCCAAGGCGCGGGCGAACGTCGAGAAGCACATGAAGATCAGCACCTCGCAGCCGGTGGTCGGCGCCTGGCACTGGATGGGCGACCGCCGCGCCGACTGGCGGCCGAAGACCTACTGGCCCTCCGGTACGAAGGTGAAGATCGACGCCGACATGACAGGCGTCAGCAACGGCAACGGGCGCTACGGCGTGCACGGTTACACGCACACCTTCACGATCGGCGACGACGTGCGGGCGGACGTCTCGGTGACCGGCCACACCATGAAGGTCACCCGCAACGGCCAGACCGTGCGTACCCTGTCGATCAACGCGGGCAGCGCCCAGTACCCGACGTGGGACGGCACGATGGCCGTCATCGACAAGCAGGAGAAGGTCCACATGACCTCCTGCAGCGTGGGCATCAGCTGTGACAAGGGCAGCCCCAACTTCTACGACCTGACGCTGCCCTGGGACGTCCACCTCACCCAGTCGGGCACGTACGTGCACTACTCGACGGGCGATCCCAACCCGGGCAGCGGCAGCGCCCGCGGTTCGCACGGTTGCGTCCACCTGTCGCTGTCGGACGCCAAGTGGTTCTACGGCCAGGTCAAGCAGGGCGACCCGGTCACCATCACCGGCTCGCCCCGGGGCAAGGCCCCGGCCGACAACGGCTACGCCGACTTCAACCTGGGCTGGGACCAGTGGCTCACGGGCAGCGCGTCAGGACAGGAGACGACCACGGCGCTCTGACCCGCGGTGGGAGGGCCGCCGGCTCGCTTCCGGGAGCGGCGGCGGCCCCTCCCGCCTGGGCCGGCCCAGGACGACTCCGGCCAGGGCCAGCACCAGTCCGCACAGTTGCCGGCCGGTCAGCACCTCTCCGGCGACCGCGGTGCCGAGCAGGACGCCGGTGACGGGGTTGAGCAGACCTATCAGCCCGACCGTTCCCGCCGACAGGTGCCGCAGCCCGGTGAACCAGGCGACGAAGGCCAGCGCGGTGGCGACCAGCGAGACGTAGCCGAACGCGAGCAGCGCCGGTGCGGAGAGCGCGGGCGGCGGACCCTCCACCACCGCGGCGACCGGGAGCAGGGAGAGGCCGCCGGCGGTGAGCTGCCAGGCGGTCGACGCGAGCACGTCGGTACCGGCGCTCCACCGCTTGGTCAGGACGTGCCCGAAGGCCGACACCAGCATGGCGGCGGCCGAGGCCAGGATCCCCGGCACGCTCGTGCCCCGCACCCCCGTGAGCAGCATGAGGCAGACCCCGCCGAGTCCGAGCACCGCGCAGGCCAGTTGGGCGGGCCGGGGCCGCTCGGCCACCAGGGGCCAGGCCATGAGCATCATCGTCAGCGGGGACACCGCCATGACGGTCGAGGCGACGCTCGTCGGAAGCAGCTGGGAAGCCGCGTAGACGAGGACGAAGAACACGCTCATGTTGAGCAGCCCGAGCACCACGGACCGCCACCACCACGCACCGCGCGGCCGCTGTCTGCGCAGCGCCAGCAGGACGAGACCCGCGGGCAGCGCCCGCAGGGCGGCTCCGTAGAGCGGGCGGTCGGCGGGCAGGAACTCGTGCGTCACGTAGTAGTTGGCACCCCAGGCCACCGGCGCGACCGCGGTGACCGCCACCCAGCGTGAATTAGCTTCCATGGAAACTAATATAACTTCCTGGGAAGGTATTGTGGGGACATGAAGCACGATGAACCCATCGACCGCGTGGCCCGCATCCAGGCCGACTGGCGCCGCGAGCGGCCCGACGTCGACGTGGGCCCGCAGGGGGTGATCGGCAGGCTGCACCGCCTGGCCGGCCGGCTCACCGAGGAACTCTGCCTCGTCTACGGCCGCTACGGCCTCGGCGAGGGGGAGTTCGACGTCCTGTGCGCCCTGCGCCGTGCGGGAGAGCCCTACGAGAGGGCGCCGGGCGAGCTCGCCGCGCACACCATGGTCACCACCGGCGCGATGACGAAGCGGATCGACCGCCTCGAACGGGCGGGACTGGTCACCCGCCGCCGCTCCGACGACGACCAGCGCGGCCGTATCGTCGCCCTCACCACGCCGGGGCGCGAACTCGTCGACCGTGCCTTCACCGACCACATGCGCAACGAACGCCGCCTGGTCGACCTGCTGACCCCCGCCGAGGCCGAGTCGCTCGAAACCCTGCTCACCACCTGGCTGGCCCGCATGGAGGACCCGGACACCCCCGGCGGCGAGTGACCGGTCCCCGGTACGCGGCCACGCTCACCGGTTCACTCGGAGGGATGAACCTCGCGCACTCGTGGCAGGGCTCGTAACAGAGTGGAGGGTGCGCCCCGCCGTCGGCAGGGCGCACCCGGGCGGCGCTCAGGTCAGGCCGAAGGTCTGTGCACCGGACCCGTTGCAGTCCCAGATCTGCAGGCGGGTGCCGTTGGCGGTGGCGCCGCTGGGGGAGTCGAGGCAGCGTCCGGACTGGGGGTTGAGGAGGGAGCCGTCGGCCTGCTGGACCCACTTCTGGCCCCCGACCCCGTTGCAGTCCCACAGCTCGACCTTGGTGCCGTTGGCCGTGCCGTTGCCCACGATGTCCAGGCAACGCCCCAGCGTGGCGAGGGAGTTGTCCGAGCCGTGGTACCAGTGCTGGTCGATCGCGTACGTCTGGCAGTCCCACAGCTGGACGGCGGCCCCGTTCGTGCCGGTGTCGTCGGCGGCGACGTCCACGCACGTGCCGCCCGGGCCCTTGACTGGCCCGCCGCCGTTCACCGAGAACTTCTGCGCGGCGGCGCCGTTGCAGTCCCAGATCTGCAGGCGGGTGCCGTTGGCGGTGGCGCCGCTGGGGGAGTCGAGGCAGCGTCCGGACTGGGGGTTGAGGAGGGAGCCGTCGGCCTGCTGGACCCACTTCTGGCCCCCGACCCCGTTGCAGTCCCACAGTTCGAGCTTCGCCCCGCCGGCCGTGCCGTTGCCCTCGATGTCGAGGCACCGTCCGAGGGTGGACAGCGAACCGTCGGGGTTGTGGGTCCAGTGCTGGTCCTCGGCGTACGTCTGGCAGTCCCACAGCTGGACGGCGGCCCCGTTCGCGCCGGTGTCGTCGGCGGCGACGTCCACGCACTTGCCGCCCGGACCGGTGATGGTCCCCTGCGGGCCGTTCGGCACGTCCGTCGCGCCGTTGTACCCGACGGAGACGATGTTCGCCTGCACGGCGTTCTCGGCGGCGTCGGTGGGATAGCCGGAGACCATCACGCCCTCGAAGAAGGTCCCGCGGTTCCAGTTGCTGTTGTCGCCCCCGATGCCCAGGATGATGCCGCCCTCCTGCTGCATGGGCTGATAGCCGCCCCGGGTCGGCAGCGCCCCGTCCCACCAGGTGGAGAGCCCGCCCGACCGGGAGTCGCCGCCCTTGAGCGCGTACCGGGTCTGCCCGTTGTTCTTCAGTACGGCGGTGACGAAGGCGGAGCCGTTGCCCCGGTTCGCCGTGTTGGAGCCGTTGGCACCCTGGAACATGCCGTTCTCCAGGTCGGCCTCGACCCACGGGCCGTTCCCGGTGCACGGCGCGAAGTAGCAGGTGGTGGCGATGGACACGGCGTCCATGTGGCCGTTGCCGGTGTCGGCGGGGGTGCGTTCGGCGTTGCCGTAGTCGAAGCAGCAGGCGGATCCGACATGGGTGCCGCTGGCCACCATGTAGGCACCCTCGGGCTGTCCGTTGACGGCGACACCCGACGCGACCCCGGTGTAGCGGTAGCCGACGCCGGGCGAGATCCACAGGCCGTAGACCTTGTGGCCGCCCGCGGTGACGGCGATCTCGGACGCGTCGGCACCCCGGTCGGCACCCATGCCGGCGGTGCCGGCGGGTCCGGGGGTGAGGTCGTTGTGGCGGCCGCTCTGGTCGTAGATCCTCGTGATCCGGCAGCCGCCGTCCGCGGCGCAGAAGGCGTCCTGGGCCGCCGCGTCGGCGTACCCGCCCTGGGTGAGCGGTCCGATGTCGGCGGTGGCCCCGTCCGAGACGCGGGTCACCTGGTACAGCGCGCCGGCGTAGGAGGAGAAGAGTGCGCGGGTGACGCTGTGCGCGGCCACGCACGGGGTACCCGCCGCGGCGTAGATGTCGCAGGGCAGCGCGCCTGCGGCCTGCGAGGCGGCCGGGAACCCGAGCAGCAGCCCGAGCGCGAGACCCAGGGAGGCCAGTACGGCCAGGACCCGCGGCCCCGGTGCACGCAACCTTGGCGAGGTCATGACATATTCGGCGGACAGGGATCCAGGCATGCGCGTCCCTTCGAAGCTGGAACGGGGGAGGCCGCACCGGGGGTGCGGCGGAACAGCTCTCAGATCGGCTCGGCCCGGAACTTACGCACGCTGTTCGAGTCCGTCAATATTTGTTTCCTTTTTTGGTTCAGACCAGAACCGGTGGGAGGCGGTGGTTGCAGGAGCACAGACCGCGCGTGTGGCGTCGCCGTTTCGGGGCAGCCGGTTGTGGTGTGAGGTGTTCGCGCCCGCCGCGGAGTTCGCGTCGGCGAACTTCTGCCGGTCGAGCCCGCTGACGGTGGAACGGGGAGCAACGTGTCCGAAGCCGTACTGCCCCGGCAGGTCCGCGACGAGCTCGTCCGCAGGCTCCGGCGGACCAACCGGGCCTTCCGCAGCGGCGACGTCCAGGTCGTCGAACGCCCGCTGCTGCGGCGCGCGGTCGGCGCGTCGGCGCTCGGCAACTGCATGGAGTGGTTCGACTTCGGCGTCTACAGCTACCTCGCCGCCACCATCGGCAAGGTCTTCTTCCCCGGAGCCTCCCCCGGCGCCCAGGTGATCTCCTCGTTCGCCACCTTCGCGGCCGCCTTCGTCGTGCGGCCCCTCGGCGGACTCTTCTTCGGGCCGCTCGGCGACCGGGTCGGCCGGCGGGAGGTGCTCGCCACCACCATGATCATGATGGCGTTCGGCACCTTCGCCATCGGAGTGATCCCGAGCTACGCCGCCATCGGCATCGCCGCCCCGGTCCTGCTCCTCGTCGCCCGCATGGTCCAGGGGTTCTCCACCGGCGGCGAGTACGGCGGCGCGACCACGTTCGTCGCGGAGTACTGACCGGACCGGCGCCGCGGCTTCCTCTCCAGCTGGCTCGACTTCGGCACGTTCGTCGGTTACGCCCTCGGCTCGGCCCTGGTCACCGTGCTGAACGTGCTCCTCACGGACCAGCAGATGCTCACCTGGGGCTGGCGCCTGCCCTTCCTGATCGCGGGCCCGCTGGGTGTGATCGGCCTCTACATGCGGCTGAAACTGGAGGAGTCCCCGGCCTTCCAGCAGCAGCTGGACGACCACGAGAAGAGCGTCGCCCAGGAGTCGGCACGCAGCGAACTCCGGACCGTCGTCACGCGGCACTGGCGCGCACTGCTCGTCTGCATGGGCCTCGTACTGCTGTACAACGTCACCAACTACATGGTCACCGGGTATTTGCCGACCTACCAGACCGAGACCCTGCACCGCTCCAGCGGCTCGGCCGGCCTCCTGGTGCTGATCGGCATGGTCTGGATCGTCGTACTGATCACCTTCGTCGGGCGGCTCAGCGACCGGATCGGACGGCGTCCCGCTCTACGGGGTCTCCGCGGCCGCCATGATCCTGCTCGCGGTGCCGTCGTTCCAGCTGATCAGGGCGCACGGCACCTGGCCACCCGTGCTCGGCGTGCTGCTCCTAGCCACCCTGCTGGCCTGCTTCGCCGCGCCGAGCGCCGCGACCCTCCCGGCTCTCTTCCCCACGGCCGTCCGCTACGCCGCGATGGGCATCGGCTTCAACATCGCGGTCGCGGCCTTCGGCGGCACCACACCGCTGGTGACCGCCGCCCTGGTCAACGCCACCGGCGACGAGCTGGTGCCCGCCTACTACCTGATGCTGGCCGGCGCGATCGGTCTGCTGACCGTCCGCTTCCTGCCGGAGAGCGCCCAGGTCCCGCTGCGCGGCTCCCGCCCCATGGTCGGCTCACGCGCGGAGCAGCGCCGGCTGGTCAGCACCTCGAAGGAGCTGTACACCGCCTGCCTGCGGGACCGGGCGGGTGCGGGCGTCAAGACCTCAGAAGCCGGTCCGGACTGAGCGGCACCTCCTGGAGCAGCAGGCGGCTCCGCGCCTCCCGTATCCCGAGGCCGGCCCTGCGGCGGTCGACGACTGTCTCGAACTCACGGCGTGGTGACCGGGCCACCTGCCACGCACCGGGCCCCCGGCATCCGGGTGAAGGGTGCCGCGCGAGCCCACGGCTCGCACGGCACCCTTCCCGTTCGGCGTCCGCTGTTCGCGGACGGGATCAGGCCTTGTCCTGCATGGAGCTTCGTGCGGGATTGCCCTGCTCGGCGGCCTTGGGGTCCTTGTCGTCGCCCTTGGCGCGGACGCCGTCGGCGATGCGCTTGCCGATTGTCTCGTCGATGTTCGACCAGTACGTGAACGCGCGCTGGAGGACCGGCTCGCTCACGCCGTTGAGCAGATGCCCCACGACGTTGTCCACCAGGCGGTCGCGGGCGGCGTCGTCCAGCACCTCCCGCACCATGGTGCCGGGCTGGCCCCAGTCGTCGTCCTCGGGGTGGGAGACGTACGCGGCGCGGACGATCTCGCCGTCCGCCTCCCAGGTGGGCGGTGGGCCGAAGCGGGCGGGGTCGGCGGCGGGGCCGCCCTTGGAGTTCGGGGCGTACACCGGGTCGGACGTCTTGCGGAAGGCCATCGCCCCGTCCTTGGAGTACGTGTGGACGTCGACGATGGGCGCGTTCACCGGGAGTTGCTGGTAGTTGGCGCCGATCCGGTGCCGGTGGGCGTCCGCGTAGGAGAACAGCCGGGCCAGCAGCATGCGGTCCGGGCTGGGCCCGATCCCCGGAACGAAGTTGTTCGGCTGGAACGCGGCCTGCTCGATCTCGGCGTGGTTGTCGGTCGGATTGCGGTCCAGGGTCATCCGTCCGACCGGGACGAGCGGATAGTCACCGTGCGGCCACACCTTGGTGAGGTCGAACGGGTTGAAGCGGTAACCCGCGGCGTCCGCGTACGGCATGAGCTGCACGTACAGGGTCCAGCTGGGGAACTGGCCGTCACGGATGTGCTCGAACAGGTCGCGCATGTGGTAATCCGTGTCGACGGCGGCCATCTGGTCCGCCTCGTGCTGGGTGAAGAACTCGATGCCCTGGTCGGTCTTGAAGTGGTACTTCACCCAGAACCGTTCGCCCTTGGCGTTGATCCACATGTACGTGTGCGAGGTGTAGCCGTTCATGTGGCGCCAGGTCCGGGGGATGCCGCGGTCGCCCATCAGCCAGGTCACCTGGTGGGCGGACTCCGGGGAGAGCGTCCAGAAGTCCCACTGCATGTCGTGGTCGCGCAGGTTGTTGTCCGCCCGGCGCTTCTGGGACCGGATGAAGTGCTGGAACTTCATCGGGTCCTTCACGAAGAACACCGGCGTGTTGTTGCCGACCATGTCGTAGTTGCCCTGGCTGGTGTAGAACTTGATCGCGAAGCCGCGGGGGTCGCGCCAGGTGTCCGGGCTGCCTCGCTCACCGGCGACCGTCGAGAAGCGGATGACCAGGTCGGTGCGGGTGCCGGGCTGGAAGAGGCCGGCCATGGTGTAGGCGCTGACGTCCTCGGTCACCTCGAAGTGACCGAACGCGCCGCTCCCCTTGGCGTGCGGCTGGCGCTCGGGGATCCGCTCCCGGTTGAACTGTGCCATCTGCTCGATCAGATAGGCGTCCTGCAGCAGGACCGGTCCCCCGGGCCCCACGGTCAGCGAGTGCTCGTCGCTCTCGACGGGGGCACCGGAGTCGGTCGTGGTGAGGGGTGGCTTCTGCGTCATGACTCTGCCTTTCTCGGCGCGGAGCAGTGGATGCCGGTCCCTGCGGTGACCGGGGTCCGTGCGGAAACCGGGTCCTTGCGGTGTCCGGGGGCCGCCGACCGGTCGGGACATTGGAGGCCGCGCCCCGCAGTGGCGGGTGACCAGGCCCGGGCGAGGCAAACACCGAGCGCCCGGCACCCGCCGCCCGAGCCCGCGCCGCGACGGCGGCGCGGCCCGGCTCTCCGGGATCCAGCGTGGTCCCACCGGGCCGGTGCCGCCACTCGGGGGCCGGGGACGAATTCCGGCAGGGGACGCCGCCGCCGGTCGTGTCCCCGGGCAGGGACGGTCGTTCCTCAGAGCATGAAGAGGATCATCACTGCCGCCGCGCTCGCCCTGACGGGCGTGGCTCTCGCCGCCCCGGCCCACGCGGACGGAACCACCCCCGGCCCCTCCCGTGACCTCGCCACCAAGGTCGCCGGGGCGCTGCCCAAGGCCGCGGTGGCGGGTCTGAACGCGGCCGCCACGTCCATGGCCACCGGCATGCAGGACCGGCCCCCGGCCAAGTAGACGGGGACCGGCCCGTCAGGTCCGTCCGTGGCACGGGTCGGTCCGACCCCGACCCGGCTCGTTTCGCGACGGCCCGGGTCGGGCGGCGACCTCTGGGTTTGGCGGCGACCTCTCGGTCGGGGGCGACCTGTCCTGCCGGTACCTCCGTAGCTGACCGCTCCTACCGGGGCGAGGGGCCCGGGGGTGAGCCGGTCAGCAGGTGGCGCTCGTGGGACTCGTAGCGGCCGCGTTCACGGTCGGCGGCCCTCCGGCCGGCGAGGACGGTGGTGAGCCAGCCGGTGAGGAAGCCCGCGGGTACCGAGACGAGCGCGGGCGTGTTGTAGGGGAACCAGGCGAAGTCGGCGTCCGGGAACGCGGACAGCGGTGTCCCGGAGACCAGGGTGGTGCCGGGGGCCAGGGCGAGCACGGTCAGTGAGCCCACGACGAGAGTGGCGAGGAGCGCGGTGCGCGTGTAACGGCGCCAGAAAAGGGTGTAGAGGAGCGCGGGGGCGATCGCGGAGGCGCCGAGGGTGAAGGAGACGCTTGCCAGCGGCTGAAGGCTGCGGTGCTGGGCGAGGACGGCCAGCACGATGGTGGGGACGCCCACGGCGAGGGCGCAGCACCGGGCGAGAGCGAGTTCCCGGGCCGGTGCCGGGGGAGTGGCGCGGGACGCGGTCAGGTCGTGGGCGAGGGTGTTGGCGCAGGCCAGTGTCATGCTCGCGACGGAAGCGAGCAGGGTGAGGAAGACGGCGGTGGTGACGGTGGCGAAGAGCAGGCTCTCCGGCCGGGACAGGCCGGTTCCGAACGCGGCACGGGCACCCAGCAGGTAGGCGGTCGTGCCGTGCGCGTCGGCGGCGGCGATGCGGTCGTGACCGAGGAGCGCGGTCGCGCCCGTGCAGATCAGGGTGAGCATCAGGATGAACAGGGTCACCGAGGAGACCGCCCAGGACATCGCCCGGCGGACCTGGCGCGGCGTGCCCGCCGTGTACATGCGCATGGTGACGTGCGGCAGGCAGGCGCCGCCCAGCACGATGGCGCCCTGGGTACTGGCCATGTCCAGCGCGGGGTGCGGGCTGCTGGAGTACTGCAGTCCCCAGGTCAGGTAGGCGTCCCCCGCTCCGCTGCGCGCGGCCGCCGCGTGGAACAGCGCCTGGGGCTGCCAGTCGAACGCGCGCAGGATCAGCACGCTCACGACCAGCCCCGAGCCGAGCAGCGCCACGGTCTTGATGATCTGGACCAGCGCGGTGCCGGGCATCCCGCCGAGCGCCGCGTAACTGATCATGAGGACCCCGGCCCCGGCCACGCACCCGTTCTGCATGCCGGGGTCGGTGAACCCGAGGACGTACGCCAGGAGTTCACCGACCCCGGCGAGCTGGACGACCATCATCGGCACCAGGGCGGCGAGGGTGACCAGGCAGGCCGTGACACGGACCGACCGGGCCGGGTGGCGGCGGGCCAGCGCGTCGCCCATGGTGTAGCGCCCGGTGTTGTGCAGGGGTTCCGCCAGCAGGAACATCAGCAACAGCAGCGACAGCAGGGCGCTGAGGGCGAGGACGATGCCGTCGTAGCCGCACAGGGCGATGATCCCACCGATGGTGAGGACGGTGGCGGCGGAGATGTAGTCACCGGCGACGGCCAGCCCGTTGCGCAACGGCGACAGGGACCGGTAGCCGGTGTAGAACTCGGCGAGGTCGTCCGCCTCCGGGCCGGTGAGCACGCAGAGCAGCAGGGTGAGGGCGACGACGGCGCAGAACGCGACGAGGGACCAGGACTGGGCGGAGCCGCCCAACCCGGTCACGGCGCCTGCTCCCGGTCCGCGACGGCCATGCCCGACTGGCGGCGTGCGCGCCGTGCCAGGGGATCCACGAAGCGGTGCGCGGCGGCCTCGTGGAGAAGGACCGCCAGCCAGGTCACCGGGATCTGGACCAGGGCCAGGACCAGTCCGGTGGGCAGGCCGCCCGGACCCGGGCGGGTCATCAGGGCAGGCGCCTTGACGGTCAGGGTGAGGAAGGCGGCGAAGTAGCCGAGCGCGGTGATGGTCGCCACCCGCCGTTGCCAGCGGTACGCCCGCCGCAGCAGGCGCAGGGTGCGGTGGGCACCGGAGCGAGGGTTCGCCGGAGGGGTGTCGTACGGCTCCTCGCCGGTCGACCAGGCCGGGGACGGGCGGTCGTACGGGGTCGGGCGGCCGCAAGGGGAGCCGCCCGAGGGTAATTCAGGCACATCGTAGGACATTTCGGCAACTCCTGGGTGGGGACCGGGGCCGGTCGTGACGGGACGCGAGCAGGGAGGGCGGTTCGGCCGGCCGCACGCCGTGCGGCCGAGAGCTGGTGGGAAACCGTGTGCGCCGGTCGTCCGGGACGTCGTCTCGTGGGAGAGCGGTCGAGTGGGCAAAGCGCCATGGTCTCCGGCGTGGGCGCCGTTCGCCAGGGGTGCGGCCGGAGTCGACGGGGACAGCCCGCGGTGCGCGGGGCTGACGTCGGGATCTGAGCCAGGAGGTGATGAAGCATGGGCGGAGCGCGCGGTGGCGCGATTGTTTCGAAAAGTGCGCCGTCGCACACCTCATGAGCCCCGGCCCGCGCGGCGGTTGGTCCGCCCGTGCGGGGCGCGGCTGTGACACACCTCATGGGTGGCGTGGGTCTCGTCCGGCGGCCCGATCCGTACGTCCTTCAACTTCCGCAAGACGCACGGGCTTTGCTCGGCAACGATCTCGGCGGTGCGGTCCGGGGGCCTCGAGGGCCAACGGCCGGAGGGAACTTTCATGCCGTTATGGGGACATGAGGCCGCCGGGGAGTTGCCGTATGCGAAGTACATTGCAATGGCAGTGTCTTGGCCTCAAGTCCCTGCAATCGGGGGTGATTCGGACACTTCACTCATTTAATGGCTTTCTGTGAAAGATGCGTGCTATGAGCGCCTATCTGACTCCTCCAGCCGTCCTCCAAGGCGAACATGACGTGAAGACCGGCGAGATCCTCGCGGAGGTGCGCAGCCGGCATCCGCAGGCGACGTGGCTCTCCCGGATCGACGGCATCGCCGCGAGCACGGGGATCGACTCCCGCGGGTGGATGCTGCCGCTGGAGACGGCCGCGGCCCCCGGCAGCGGGTCGGGCCTGCGAACTCCCCGTGCCGGCCAGGCCCGTACGGCCCTGGCCGGCAGCGGGTTCACCGAGCGTGAGGTGAACCGCGCGATCGCAGCGCTGGAGGCCATACCGGCCCCGCAGACCGTCCAGGAGCGCACCGCGCCGGCCTGGGCGGCCGTGCAGACGTACGGGGAACGCGCGGCCCGTGACGCCCTCCGGGCCGCCGGACTGGACACCTCCGACGTCGACTGCGTGATCACCAGCCACTCCACCACTCCGGCCCTGCCGGGACTGGACCTCTCCCTCCTCAACCGCCTCGAACTGCCCGCCGACGTACTGCTGCTGCCGGCCACCCAGTGGGCCTGCATCGCCGGCACCCGGTCGCTGGCACTCGCGGCCGACCTGGTCGCCGCGGACCCCGACCGGGTGGTGCTGGTCGTGATATCGGAGGCGCTGAGCACCACCTACCAGCCGGCCGACGACACGCTGGAGTCGCTGATCGTGCGGCTCCTGTTCGCGGACACCGCCGTCGCCGTGGTGGTCACCGGCCGCCCCCGGCCGGAGTCGGTCCTGCGCCTGGACGCGGCCTGGCACCACACCCTGCCCGGCACCACCGACCTGCACCGGCTGGAGACCCGGGAGGACGGCACCCACTTCGTGATGGACCGTCGAGGGCCGCGCGCGGTCCAGCAGACGGTGGCCGCGATGTGGGAGTGGCTGCGCGCACGCCACCAGGACGACGGGCGCTCCTGGCATCCCGATCTGCTGCTCGCGCATCCCGGCGGGACGCGGGTGCTGGAGTACATGGAGCAGACGATGCCCGACAGCTGGCCGGAGGGGCTGCTGGCCTACAGTCGTGACAGCTACACCTCGGGCAACCGCGGCGGAGCCGCCGTACTCGACATCCTGCGCCGCGCCCACGACGCGGGACAGAAGCCTGGCAGCCGTACGGTGCTGTACGCGGCCGCGCCCGGGCTCACGGCCACGGCACTGGAAGGCGAGTGGCTGTAGCGGAAGGCCCGCCGCGCTCCTCGCGGCACCTTCGCTACCCCTCGAGTTCCGCCCACACGGCCTTGCCGGTGTCGGTCCACCGCACGCCCCAGCGCGTGGTCAGCTTGTGGACGACCTGCAGACCCCGCCCGCCGTCGTCGAGCAGGTCACCGCGGCGCAGCCGCGGTCGGCCGTTGCCGCTGTCGCCGACCTCGCAGGTCAGCCGGGATCCGGCCCGCACCAGCCGGACCGTGACGGGCCCGGTGCCGAACCGGACGGCGTTGGTGACCAGTTCGCTCAGTACCAGCAGCGCGCCGTCCCGGGCCTGTTCGCCCAGGTGCCAACGCCGCAGCAGGGGAGCGGCCAGGGTGCGGGCGCGGGCGGCGGTGTCGTCACGGGCGGGCAGCCGCCAGGTGGCGGTGTCCCGGCCGCGGCGCCCGGCCATCCGGGCCAGCAGCAGCGTGACGTCGTCGCGCAGCGGCTCCGGCGGGCCCAGCCGGGCGACCACGCGACGCGCGGCCTGCTGCAGGTCGTCCCAGGGATGCACCTCGCGCACCACGTCCGTCAGCCGGCCGATGCCGTCGTCGATCGAGGCCGCCGGATCCTCCACCAGGCCGTCGGTGTAGAGGACGAGGAGCGAGCCGGGCGGCGCGGCGAACTCGTGCACCTCGAACGGCTCCCGTACGACGAACTCCGCGCCGAGGGCCGGGTGCGGCTGCGCATCGAGGGTGCCGGCGGAACCGTCGGGAAGCACGAGGACCGGGGGCAGGTGGCCGGCGTTGGAGATCAGCACCCGGTGGTCGACCGGATCGTAGACCGCGATGCAGCACGTCGAGCCCAGCGCGCTGTACCCGGCCGCGAGGCCCGCGTCGGTGTCGTCCAGCAGCGTGACCGTCTCGTCCAGCCGCTCGAGCACCTCCCCGGGGCCCAGCCCCGCCGACAGCAGGGCCCTCGCCTCCATGCTCAGCTGGCCCATGGCCGCCGCGGCCCCCAGGCCGTGCCCCACGACGTCACCGACCACCAGCGCGGTGCGGTCCCCCGGCAGCGGAAAGCTGTTCACCCAGTCACCGCCGACGCCCGCGCTGTCCGGGGTGGTGGGCTCGTAGACACTGGCGACCTCGATGGTGTCGCTGCCCGCCCGCGGCAGCAGCCGGCGCTGCAGGGCCAGCACCTGGGCGTGCTCACGCTGGTGCTGGCGGGCCAGGTCCACGTGCCGGGCGGTCTTCGCCACGAGTTCCTGCAGGTCGAGCAGTTCGCCGTCGTCGAAGGGACACTCCGGCCGCCGCCAGACCTCCGTCACGCCCAGCACGATGGGACCCTGGGTGCCCTCCGGCCCTTCCACGACCAGCGGGATGCAGGCGACGCTCACCGGCCGGTTGCCGGGCACCAGGGCGCGCACCAGCTGCGGATCGTCCAGCGCCCGCTCGATCGCCGCACGGTCCGGGATGACGACGGCCTGCGGAACGTCGTCGCGCATGACCGCACCGGCCAGCAGGCTGCTCGCCTCACGGGGGAGGTTGTCCCCGGGCGTCAGGTATCCCTCGGGCCAGGCCCGGTCCGGCACCAGGGCCGCCCGCCGCAGCCGGATGCGGTCCTGTGCCTGCTCGGTGACCGCCTCGCCGGTCCACACGGCGTAGTCGAGGTTGACGGCGGCCACGTCTCCCCAGGCCAGCAGGGACTGGGCCAGGGACTGCGCGGTCTCCCCGATGTCCAGGGACGTGCCGATCGCGGTGGCCGAGGCGTACAGGTGCAGCCGCTTGGCCATGGCGATCAGCGAGACCGTCAGGCCGTCCTGCGGCGGTGCGGCCGGCAGGATGCTCATCGAGACCACCAGCTCTGACCCGTCCCTCCGCCGCAGGCGCTGCACCCGGGCGACATGCGCCTCCCGCGTCTCGAGGACCCGCAGCAGCCGCTTCGTGACCGTCGGCACGTCCCCGGGCGGCAGCAGGTCGGCGAAGGCCGTCCCCGGCGCGGCACTCACCCCCGCGAACGGGGCCGCGTCCAGGTTGGAACCGGTGATCCGCAGATCCCGGCCGAGACCGACCACTCCGAGGATCCGTTCCCCGCCGTCGGTCTCGCCGGCGGCCCCCGGGGCGCCCTCCTCGTCCACCGCCTTCGCTCCGCCCTTCGGGATGTAATCCCCCAGGGCGCCGCTGACCGTGTCGAACGGCGAAGCAGAGGAGGGTGTGGGGTCCATGCAGCTCACACAGCTCGCTGACTCCGGCGCGTACCGGCAGATCTTCCCGGGTCCGTGCGGGCAGGCCCCGAGGACCCGCTCCCGCACATCTCATGGGTAACACAAATACCCTGCTCACCGAAGGGATAAAAGTGATCAAAACGACACAAGGCGCCAGTAACGTCGACAATCATCCCTTGATGCCCGTGGTTCGCAACCCGCGGCGTCCTGCTCGCCCTGGCGTGGGCGCTGCCCTCAGGGCCGCTCCGGTGCGCAGGTCGCGCCGCTGGGGCGGACATCGTGCATGTCCCGTCCCTGAAGCAGAAAATCCGAGGCCCGGCGCTGCGCGGCGGCACCGGGGATGATTGGCTGGCCCCGGCCGATTCCCACCCGACCCGGCTCCGCCGGCAGGAGGACCCCGCAGTCATGAGCAGTGCCTACGCGTACGAATACAAGGTCGTCACCTTCCGGGAGTCGCTGATCGGCGACGCGCTCGACAGCGACAAGCTGGAGAAGGTCCTCAACAAGCACGCCGAGGACGGCTGGGCCCTCAAGGCCATCACCTCCGCCGACGTCAAGGGCCGCATAGGTCCCGGAGCCGTCGAGGGCCTGCTCCTTACCTTCGAACGCCCGCGCGGCTGACCGGAACACAGCCGGCCGCAACCCGAACGCCCCCCGACCCGCCGAGGTCCGGGGGGCGTTCGCCGTCCGCAAGCGGGCGAAAGACGACGTGATGATCGTCCGGGCTCCGCGGGTCGCCGCCGGGCCCGGTGTCCGCACCGCCAGGAACGCGAGCGTGTCGGCACTTTGCCCGTCGGACGACGTGGTGTCCGAGGCGCCTCGTCCTTCACGCCTGGCGGCTCTTGGCAGCGCAACCATGGCGCCGCGGTAACGCAAAAAATTGCGTGAATTACGTCCACTTGCACCGAGGGACGCAAGTGGTGTGCGCGACTCGCGTGTGGGGTCGGGTCGCACTCCGTCAAGCGAAGTTCCCTTTCCAGCCCGCTCTTTGGGTACTGCGGGGGCTCTGGTGCCGGATGCGCGCCCTCGCCGTCACGGGTTCGTGAGTGCTTCTGGTGAAATTTGTGCAGTCCTGGCTGTAGACGGGCTCACATCGCTCTGTAATATTTCGATGAAACAATGCAAAAGTCTGCGTATTGCTTCTCGCGCCACTCCGCTGCACCGCATCGCACCTTTCTGCACCACTCCGTCAGGAACGAGCCGCCCTCGCCGCCCCCTCCGGCGTGCGAGCCTCCGCAGGAAGTGACCCCGCATGACTCGACACAAGCCGAGATCCTGGAGACGGCGCACAGCGACCGCTGTGCTCGCCTCCGCCGTCATGGTTCTGGGCCTGCCCGCCGTCGGCGCACACGCGGCAGGCGGCCCGAACGCCGCCGCGGACGCCAGGACCACGGCAGGCAGCGCCCGCGCCGCACATGCGGCCGTCAACGTCACCGACGGCGACACCGACACCTACTGGCAGGCCGGGAAGAAGTCGGCCCAGTGGGTCCAGACCGACCTCGGTCGGACCATGCGCGTCCGCGAGGTCGTGCTGCGACTGCCCGAGCGGTGGCAGACCCGCAAGCAGACGCTGGCGCTCCAGGGCAGCGCCGACGGCAAGAGCTTCGCCACGCTCAAGTCGGCGGCGCAGTACGTCTTCAGTCCGGGCGACGACAACACCGTGAAGGTCTCCTTCCCCGCGACCCTCGCCCGTTACGTGCGGGCCGACTTCAGCGCCAACTCGGTCGCCGGCACCGCCCAGCTCGCCGAGCTGCAGGTCCTCAGGACCGCCGCCTCGACGCCCAACCTCGCCCTGGGCAAGACCTTCAGCGAGAGCGGGCACGCCGACGTCTACGGCGCGGCCAACGCCGGTGACGGCAACCGCAACACCTACTGGGAGAGCACCAACAACGCCTTCCCGCAGTGGCTCAAGGTCGACCTCGGCTCCTCGGTCCAGGTGAACCAGGTGGCGCTGCGGCTGCCCAGCGGCTGGCCGAGCCGCAACCAGACCCTCAAGATCCAGGGCTCCACGGACAACCAGAACTTCACCGACCTGACCGCGTCGAAGGCGTACGCCTTCAACAGCTCCGACGACCAGTCGGCGACCATCAGCTTCGACACGACCACGACGCGGTACGTACGGGCGTACTTCACCGCCAACGACGGCTGGCCCGCCGCGCAGGCGTCCGAGCTGGAGGTCTACGGACCGGCCACCGGCGACACCCAGGCACCCACCGCGCCGGCCAACCTGGCCTACACCGAACCGGCCTCGGGGCAGATCAAGCTGACCTGGAGCGCGGCCACCGACGACACGGGGGTGACCGGGTACGACGTCTACGCAAACGGCCAGTTGCGGGCGAGCGTCGCCGGGAACGTCCTGACCTACACCGACTCCCAGCCGGCCGGCACCGACATCACCTACTTCGTGCGGGCCAAGGACGCCGCGGGCAACGTCTCCGCCAACAGCAACAGCGTCACCCGCAAGGGAGCGAGCGGCGACACCCAGGCCCCGACGGCACCCGGCAACCTCGCGTACACGCAGTCCGGCAACGACGTGAAGCTCACCTGGCAGGCGTCGAGCGACAACGTGGCGGTCACCGGCTACGACGTCTACGCCAATGACCAGCTCCTCAAGAGCGTGGCGGGCGACGCGACGACGTACACCGACACCCCGTCGGCGACGGCCACCGTCACCTACTACGTGAAGGCGAAGGACGCCGCCGGGAACGTGTCGGTGGCGAGCAACAGCGTCACCCGGCCCGGGAACGGCACGGGCTCCGACCTCGCCCAGGGCAAGCCCATCGAGGCCTCCTCGTACACCTTCACCTACGTCGCCGCGAACGCCAACGACGGCCAGATCGGCACCTACTGGGAGAGCGCGGGCGGCGCCTACCCGGCCACCCTCACCACCAAGCTGGGCGCCAACGCCGACCTCAGCCAGGTCGTCGTCAAGCTCAACCCGGACCCGGCCTGGTCCACCCGCACCCAGAACATCCAGGTGCTCGGCCGCGACCAGGACGCGACCACCTTCACCAGCCTCGCCGCGGCGAAGGACTACACCTTCAACCCGGCCACCGGCAACACCGTGACCATCCCGGTCTCCGGCGCCGCCGCCGACATCCAGCTCAAGTTCGCCTCCAACACCGGCGCCCCCGGCGGACAGGTCGCCGAGTTCCAGGTGATCGGCACCCCGGCCGCCAACCCGGACCTCAAGGTCACCGGCATCACCAACTCACCCACGGCTCCCGTGGAGTCGGACGCCATCAGCCTCTCCGCGACCGTCACCAACAGCGGCAGCAAGGCGGCCAAGGCCACCGACCTGAACTTCACCCTCGGCGGCACCAAGGCGGCCACCGCCGACGTCCCGGCCCTCGCGGCGGGCGCCTCGGCGACGGTCACCGCGAGCATCGGCAGCCGGGACGCGGGCAGTTACCCGGTCGGCGCCCAGGTGGACCCGTCCAACAAGGTCATCGAGCAGAACGAGGGCAACAACACCTTCACCCGCTCCGACGCCCTCGTCGTCAAGCCCGTCTCCAGCTCCGACCTGGTCGCCGCACCGGTCGCCTGGACGCCCTCCAGTGCCTCGGCCGGCGACAACGTCGCCTTCACCGTGGCCCTCAAGAACCAGGGGACCATCGACTCCGCCTCCGGCGCGCACGGCGTCACCCTCACGGTCCAGGACGCGAACGGCGCCACCGTCAAGACGCTCAGCGGCTCCTACAACGGCACCGTCGCCTCCGGACAGACGACCGCGCCGATCAGCCTCGGCTCCTGGACCGCCGTCAACGGCAAGTACACCGTGAAGACGGTCATCGCCGACGACACCAACGAACTGCCGGTCAAGCGCACCAACAACACCACCACACAGAACCTGTTCGTCGGCCGCGGCGCCGACATGCCGTACGACATGTACGAGGCCGAGGACGGCACGGTCGGCGGCGGCGCCAAGGTCGTCGGCCCCAACCGCACCATCGGCGACCTCGCGGGCGAGGCGAGCGGCCGCAAGGCGGTCACCCTCGACGCCACCGGCGAGTACGTCGAGTGGACGACCCGCGCCGCGACCAACACCCTGGTCACCCGCTTCGCGATCCCGGACGGCACCAACGCCACCCTCGACGTCTACGTGGACGGCCAGTTCCTCAAGGCGATCGACCTCACCTCCAAGTACGCGTGGCTGTACGGCAGCGAGACCGCGCCCGGCAACTCGCCCGGCTCCGGTGCCCCGCGCCACATCTACGACGAGGCGAACCTGCTGCTCGGCAAGACCGTGCCCGCCGGTTCCAAGATCCGCCTCCAGAAGGACGCGGCGAACACCGCCAGTTACTACGCCGTCGACTTCATCAACACCGAACAGGCGACCGCGGTCGCGAACCCCGACCCGGCCGCCTACACGGTCCCGGCCGGCTTCACCCAGCAGGACGTGCAGAACGCCCTCGACAAGGTCCGCATGGACACCACGGGCAAGCTCGTCGGCGTCTACCTCCCCGCCGGCGACTACGACACCTCCAGCAAGTTCCAGGTCTACGGCAAGGCGGTCAAGGTCGTCGGAGCGGGCCCCTGGTTCACCCGCTTCCACGCGCCCGCCTCGCAGGAGAACACCGACGTCGGCTTCCGCGCCGAGGCCACGGCCAACGGCTCGACGTTCGCCGGCTTCGCCTACTTCGGCAACTACACGTCCCGGATCGACGGCCCGGGCAAGGTGTTCGACTTCTCCAACGTCTCGAACATCACCATCGACAACATCTGGGCCGAACACATGGTGTGCCTCTACTGGGGCGCCAACACCGACAACATGACCATCTCGAACTCCCGCATCCGTGACACGTTCGCCGACGGCATCAACATGACGAACGGCTCCACGGACAACCACGTCGTCAACAACGACGCCCGCGCCACGGGCGACGACAGCTTCGCGCTCTTCTCGGCCATCGACGCCGGCGGCGCCGACGAGAAGAACAACCTCTACGAGAACCTGACCTCCACCCTCACCTGGCGCGCGGCCGGCATCGCCGTCTACGGCGGGTACCACAACACCTTCCGCAACATCCGCGTCGCCGACACCCTCGTCTACTCCGGCATCACGATCTCCTCGCTGGACTTCGGCTACCCGATGAACGGCTTCGGCACCGATCCCACGACGATCGAGAACGTCTCCCTGGACAGAACCGGCGGCCACTTCTGGGGCTCCCAGGTCTTCCCCGCCATCTGGGCGTTCTCCGCCTCGAAGGTCTTCCAGGGCATCCGGGTCAACGACGTCGACATCGACGACTCCACGTACGGAGGCGTCATGTTCCAGACCAACTACGTCGGCGGCCAGCCGCAGTTCCCGGTGAAGGACACCATCTTCACCGACATCTCCATCACCAACTCCAAGAAGAGCGGAGACGCCTTCGACGCCAAGTCCGGCTTCGGCATCTGGGCCAACGAACTGCCCGAACCCGGCCAGGGTCCCGCCGTCGGCGAGGCCACCTTCCGCAACCTGCGGATGAGCGGCAACGCCCAGGACATCAAGAACACGACCACCACGTTCAAGATCAACATCGAGTGACTCCCGAACGGCGGTGAAGGGAAGGGGCGCCCCCCGGCGGGGGCGTCCCTTCCCGCCGTGCCCGGCCCCGCCGCGGTGACCGGCGTGCGGCTCCGGCGTCGAAGCCGGCGTCCGGATCCCGCCAGCGTCCCCGGCGGGCGGGCGTCACGCTGCACACATGAATCCCACCTTTCCTCCCCTGCCCATCCCCGCCGCGGCCCTCAGGGAACTGCGCGTCCAGGACGACGCGGGGAATCCGCCACGCCCGTACCCGGACGACGAGGGCGGCGCGCCGCTGCGCTGCTGCCTGCGGTCCAGTACCCGGGGAGAGCTGATCGCCCTCGTGTCCTACGCCCCGCTGCGCCGGTGGGCGGCGCAGACGGACGCCGATCCCGGGGCGTACGACGAACAGGGACCGGTCTTCGTCCACGCCGAGGACTGCGGCGGTCCGTCCGGGGAGAACCTCGGCTACCCCTGGGCACGCCCCGGTGCCCTGCGCGTCCTGCGCCGCTACGACGGGCGAGGCCACATCACGGGCGGCCGCATGCTGGAGCTCCCGGCCGACCCCGACCTCGCCTTCGAGCACGCACTGGCCGAGGCGTTCGCCGACCCCGAGACCGCCCAGGTCCACGTCCGCGCCGTCGAACACGGCTGCTACCACTTCCGCGTGCAGCGCCCCTGACAGCGGAACGCCGGGCGGGGCACCCACACCCCGCCCGGCGCACCGGCACGGTGACGCCGTCGAGCCCGGCCCACCACCCGGCCCGGCCCCGGCTCCGTTCCCACGGCCTGCTTTCCGGCGGGCTCCCTCGTTGCGCAGCCTGCTCCACGTCTTCGGGCCGACGATGCCGTCGGCGGGCAGACCGCGATGGGTCTGGAATGCCTCGGCGGCACTGGTGGTGAGAGGGCCGAAGACGCCGTCGACTCCCCCCGGGCCCACCACAATTCCGGCGACATCGGCGATCATCCCCGGAATACTGGTCGCCCATGGACGAGGTCGAAGTCGTCGTCGCCCACTCCGAGCGCGCGACGCTGCGCGTCGGCGACGTGTTCTTGAAGGTGGACGCCGATCACGCGCGCATCGAGGTCGAGGTCGAGGCGATGGGCCTGGTGCCGGTCCCGACTCCGGAGGTCCTGTGGCGCAAGCGGCCCGTGCTCGCCATCGCCGCCGTCCCGGGGACGGCGCTCGGCCGGCTCGGTCAGCCGTCGGCCGCTTCGCCGGCGGCATGGGCCGCGGCGGGTGCCGCCCTCCGGCAGTTGCACGAGGCGCCGCTGCCGCCCTGGCCCGGCCGCCGCCGCCGGGGTCCCGACGAGCTGGCGGCGGAACTCGACGGCGAGTGCGAGTTGCTCGTGGCGAACGGCGTTCTGCCCGCCGACCTGGTCACCCGCAACCGCCAGGTCGCCGAGGCCGCGATCCGGCCGTGGACCCCGGTGTTCACGCACGGCGACCTGCAGGCCGAGCACGTCTTTGTCGACGGCGACGAGGTCACCGGCATCATCGACTGGTCCGAAGCGGGCCGGGGCGACGCCCTGTTCGACCTCGCCACCCTGACGCTGGGCCACGAGGAGCACCTCGGCGACGTCATCGCCGGTTACGGCACCGACGTCGACCTCGACGTGCTCCGCGCGTGGTGGTCGGTGCGAAGTCTGCTGGGGGTGCGCTGGCTGGTCGAGCACGGCTTCGACCCGTCCGCGCCGGGCTGTGAGGTCGACGTGCTGAGATCCCGGATGTGAGGCCGCGCGGGCCGGACTGCCGCCCGTGCACCGAGGGGACCCGGCACGTCACCGGGGACGGCGGGCAGGGGAACCCCTGCCCGCCGTCCAAGGCTCCGCGTCCGGTCACTCCTCGGCGGCGGCCAGGGCGGTCAGCTCGCGGTTGACGGCCAGTTGGTGCGCCTCGGCGTCCATGCGCGCCTTCTTCGGGCTCCACCGGCCCGCCATCACGAAGACGAAGGGCAGGAAGACCACCTGGCCGCCGACGCAGATCCACCACCAGGTGCGCCATTCACCGGGGCCGTCCTTCGACGCCTTCTGGACCTTGGTGCCGTACTCCTTCAGCACCTTCAGCTGCGGACCCGCCTTCTGTACGACGGCGAGGTTCGCCGCGCCGACCTCCTTGACGGCGCGGGCGCTCAGCGCGGGAGGGGTGGTGGCCGGGGTGTATTTGTCGAGCTCGGCGAAGAGGTCCGGATGCGCGTCGACGATCGCCAGCGCGGGCGCCGCCTGCGCCGAGGCGGCCTTGACCTCGGCGCCGTGCTCCACGAGCGGGGTCACGGAGGTGACCAGCACCGGGATGAAGGCGGCGGAGACGGCGACCACGATGCGCACGGTCCAGCCCCACACCGCCAGACCCGCCGCGGTGGCCGCCGGGTTGTGCTTCTCCACCGTCTCGGTGAAGCTCGCCATCCAGGGCGCGTAGGCGATACCGCTGAAGAGGCCGATGCCGACGAACAGCCAGGCGAAGGTGTAGTAGCCGGTCGTCAGGTGGGTGGCGCGGGTGGCGAAGACCGCGGTCACCGCGATCGAGCCGGCCGCGCCGACGATCATGAAGGGCTTGCGCACCTTCAGCCGGTCCGAGGCCAGACCGACCAGGACCAGGGCGATGGCGTTCGCTCCCCAGTACCAGTTGGCCAGCGCGTTGGTGCGCTGCTCGCTGTAGCCGAAGACGGTCGAGAAGTACACGACGAAGTTGCCGACCGCCGCGTAGTACAGCAGCAGGAACACGGCGACGGCGAAGGCCGAGCCCAGCACGTCCAGGCGCATCATCTGCCGCCACTCGCCGCGCCGCAGCGCCTCGGTGTCCAGCCCCTTGGCGCGTGCCTCGACCAGGGCCCGGTCCCGCAGCGTCACCATGATCTGGTCCCGCAGCGCCGGGGACAGCTCGCGCAGCGCGACGATCGCGAAGACGAGGACGACGAACCCGGCGATCGCCGAATAGCGCAGCTCGTCCTGCCAGGTGGCGCTGTCGAGGGTGTTGCTGGTGACGACGGTGACCACCAGGGAGCCGATGACCGGCCCCATCGTCCAGTACCCCATCGCGGTGGCCCGGCCGAGCTGCGGGGAGAAGTCCCTGATCAAAGCCGGGGTGGCGACCAGCACGATGCCCTCGATGAAGCTGACGAGCGCGAAGAGCACCAGGTAGGTCGTCTTGTTCGCCGCGTCGGGCAGCCCGAAGAAGACCAGCAGCGCCGCGACCAGCAGTCCGTAGACCACCAGGTTCGCCCGGCCCCAGCGGTCCGCCAGACCCGCCACGAGCGAGGCGAAGGCCCCGACCGCGTTGCCGATCACCGAGACCCAGATGAAGTAGCGGTACGTCATGCCGAAGTGCGTGATGATCGACGTCGCCACCGCGTACTGGATGTACAGCATGTAGTACAGGACGACGGTGGTGACGACCACGATCGCGAGGTACCCCATGCGGCGGCCGGTGGGCGGATAGTCGGTCAGTTCGCGGCGGTACAGCCGGGCCAGCGGGGTGCCGGCGGCGGAGGGTGCGTCGGGTGCGGGTCTGTCGGTGGGCGGTGTCGTGGCAGCGGACATGCGGCTCCTCCCGGGGATTCCGGAGACCGGGTGGTGCGCGTCGGCGCGACGAGGCCTCGCGCCGGCCCGGCTCCGGGAGCGTGGCCAGAGGGTAGTACCGACTGGTCGGTACGCCTAGGGGGTCTGCGTGGCCGAAATGCTTTGCCCGGACGATCCGGTCACGTCTGTCGTGCCGACGGTCGGAACGGGCGTTCTCGGAGGGCGCCCACAGGGGGAGCGATCGCCGTGGGTGTCTTCGTGGCCGTCAGGGGTTGGCTGGAGTGCGACGAGCGACAGCTCGCCCAGGTCAGAAGGATCGTCGAAGCGGACGATCCCGACCGGACGTACAGCGGCGGCTGGGCCTTTCCCCCGCGGCAGTACAACTTCGCCAACTGGGTCTTCTTCGGGGCCCACATGCGCGCCCGGTGCGTCGACTGGTTCGTGGAGCGGCTGCGGAGCCTGGCACGCGTTCCGGCTTCCGACGACGACAACGACCTGATCCAGGGTCTGTTCATCGTCAGCCACGAGGTCGACGGCATGAGCGAGTGGCAGGTCCGCGACGGCACCGTGGTGATCCAGGCCGTCAGCGGGGCCTACGGGTTCCTGGACGATAGAACCCGCATCCGTGTGAAGCCCCCGGCGCTACGCCGAGTCGCGCACCACGAGCTTCGGGTCGAAGACGACCGACGTCGCCTCGGTGCGCGCGCCGTGGATGTGCTCGTCGAGCAGGCGGGCCATCTCGGCCGCCATCTCCTCCACCGGCTGGCGGATCGTGGTCAGCCGGGGCCGGCAGGTCTCGGCGATGCCGGAGTCGTCGAAGCCGACGACGGCGACGTCCTCGGGCACCCGGCGTCCCTGCTCCCGTACGACCTGGCAGGCGCCCTGCGCCATGAGGTCGTTGGCGGCGAACACGCCGTCCGTGTCGGGGTGCCGAGCCAGCAGTTCCGACGTGGCCGCGAGACCGCTGTCCAGGGTGAACCCGCCCTCGGCGACCGGGACGTAGGGGTGGCCGTGGCGGGCGAGCGTGTCACGGAAGCCCGCGAGCCGCTCCTGGCTCGCCTCCACGTCCAGCGGGCCGCAGACCGTGGCGGGGCGGCGGCAGCCGCGCGCGAGGAGGTGCTCCGCCGCGAGGCGGCCGCCGTCCCGGTGCGCCAGGTCCACGTAGCTGAGCGGGACCGGACGGGAGGGGCGGGCGAACAGCACCGCGGGAAGCCGGGCGTCGGCGAGCAGGGCCGGCAGCGGGTCGTCCGCGTGGGTGGAGACCACGAGGGCGCCGTCCGCGCGGCCCTGGCGCAGGTAGGTCACCACCTCCTCCCGAGCCTGAGCGGACTCGGCGAACATCAGGACGGGGTGCATCGAACGGGGGCGCAGGAACCCGACGATCCCGCTGACGACCCGTCCGAAGAAGGGATCCGCGAACACCGACGTGGCGAAGGCGTTCTGCCCGGCGTCCGTGGTGTCCCCGGCACCGGAGACCACCAGGGCGACGGTCTCGGACCGCCGGATCACCAGGGAACGGGCGGCCCGGTTGGGCGCGTAACCCGTCCGCTCGATGGCCCCGCGGACCATCTCCTGTATCTCCGGATCCACGTTGCGGATGCCGTTGACGACCCGGGACACGGTCGCCCGGGAGACACCGGCCTCCCGGGCGACGTCCTCGAGCGTCGGGGCCCGTCTGCTCATGCAGGCACCCTAACGGACCTGCGAAGGCTGGAGTAGAGCGCTCTCCCGGAGCGGGGTCCGCCGCTCCGGGAGAGCCGCGTCCGTCAGGCGTAGACGCCGAACTCGTACAGCGAGTAGCCCCAGCCGGTGCCCCGCGCGGTCCCGTTGACGCGCACGTAGCGGCCGGTCCCGGTGACGTCGAAGTCGTCGATCCCGCCGTTGCCGTCGGTCACGGTGTGCACGGTCCGCCAGTTCTGGCCGTCGTCGGAGGTCTGGATGGTGTACGCCTTGGCGTACGAGGCCTCCCAGGACAGCTGGACGTGCCGGAACGTGGTGCGGGTGCCGAGGTCGACCTGGAGCCACTGCGGGTCGCTCCAGTCACTGGCCCAGCGGGTGGCCTGGTCGCCGTCGACCGCGTTGGCCGCCGTGCACGGGCAGTCACCGTAACTCGCCTGGTACGACGAGGCGGTGGCGGGTCTGCCGCGGGCCACGTCGGTGCCGGACGGGACCGGCGGTACGACGCGGATCGAGCGGGTCTCCACGCCGACGTTGCCGTGCCCGTCCGTCGCCTTGACGTAGACCTTCCAGACGCCCGGACGGTCGGGCGCGGTGAACCTGAGACGGCCGCCGCCGAGGTCGGTGAAGGGCAGCGAGGCCAGGTTCTTGCTCTGGTCGATGTACATGCTGTTGTCGAGGACCTCGTAGGAGATCCGGTCGCCGTCGGGGTCGGTGGCCTGCACGGACAGGACGAGGTCGCGTCCGGCCTGCACCTGCCCCGCGCCGCCCTCCACGGTGAGGCCGGAGATGACGGGCGGGGTGTTGTCGTGGCCGGTGTCAGCGCCGTAGGCCCGCTTCACGGCGTAGTACGACAGGCGCTTCTGGCCGGCGGGCAGCAGGTTGAACCAGATGCCGCCGAAGTCGTACTCGGTGCCGTAGTGGAACATCGTGGCGCCGAGCGCGACCCCCCGGTGCCCGGTGACGCAGTTCCACGCACGGGTGTAGCCGTCGGCCTTCGCCTGGTCGGAGGGCTCCAGCGGGACCCCGTTGGCGTCGTCCGGGACCTCCCACTCGCCGGCCGGCCCGGTCTCGGTGACGATGTAGGGCTTGGTGTAACCCCCTTGCTGCCAGGCGGCCTTGACGTCGCAGACCGCGTTGTAGGAGTTCACGGCGTACAGATCGAGGTCCGGCGCGTTCTTCTTGAAGTAGGGCCAGGCGCCGACCCACGCGTCGGTGGACGTGACCGGATGGTTCGGGTCGATGGCGTGGATCTTCCTGGTGATGTCGTTGACGAGGGTGGTGTAGGCGTCGCGCTGCCTCTCCAGTTCGTCACCGCTGTAGCAGTTCTGCAGGCCGAGGACCGACTCGTTGCCGACGTCCCACATGAGCACGCCGGGGTTGTCCTTGTAGGTCTGCACCCACTTGGGGAACTCGTCGAGCACCTGGTTCTTGTAGGCGGTGTCGGTCAGGTAGTTGACGCAGCCGCCGCTGCCGGGTCCGCCGCCGGGCTGGAGCCAGAAGCCGGCGATCACCTTGATGCCGTGCGCGGCCGCGGAGTCGAACAGCGGCTTGCTGGTGGCGTCGGTGCCCCAGGTGCGGATGGTGTTGACGCCCATGGAGGTGAGGTCGGGCATGTACTTCTCGGCGTCCGAGACGCTCGGGCCCCAGGTCAGGCCCTTGATCTGGTACGGCTGCCCGTCCACCGTCAGCTGCCAGGCTCCCTGGCCGCCGGTGACCTTGACGACACTGCCTGCGGCGTGGGCCTGGGCGGCGAGGAGTCCGGCGGCCAGTACGCCGGCGGTGAGGGGTGCCGCGACGCGGCGGGTTCGGGTACGGATGCGGGTGCGTGGGGTCATTTCGGCAGGCTCCTCAGGGCAGTCGGTAGTGCTCGTCGAGCGCGGCGCCCGCCTCCGGGTGGGTCTCGTCGTAGCCGCGCGCGTCGCACTGGAGCCCGCCGACGATGCAGTGGCCGACCAGCGCCTGGAGGGTGCGGTCGTCCCACGCGTTGAAGAAGTCGTAGTGGAAGCTGTGTCCCGTCCCGCTGGAGAGCCGCACCTTCGACATGTCGCCGTTGACGGGGAAGGCCATCTTGAACTCGATCATCGGCAGGGCCACCGGGTGGTCGGCCGGGCAGATGTTGTCGTTCGTGCCGGGCTTGACCACGGGATAGGCCATGTGGCTCTTGTGGTCGGGGGTGTCGAGGTACCTGCCGTCCCAGCAACTGGGCGCCTGGAAGCGGATGTTGAGCTGGACGTCCGGCCGGTCGGGACAGGTCGCCGGGAACTCGGTGTTGAAGTAGCTGTCACCGCACTCCCAGCCCTCGACGAAGCCGGGGTGGTTGCGGAACTCGTCGGCGCTCTGCAGGGGGCTGCCGACGACGAAGCGCAGGCCCTTGGGGAAGGGCCGGACGCTGGTGTAGTCGGTGACGCCGGCCTTGTAGTAGATGACCTGCGGGCCGACGGGCAGGATCTGCTGGTCCCCGTTGTACAGGGTGGGCATCCAGTAGCCCGACAGGTCGCCGGGGGCCTTGCACGTGGTGCCGCCCGCGGACAGCGAGGCGGTGGTGCTGTACGCGTCGGTCGTCGTGTTGCCCATGAAGGCGTGGTCGTGGGACTTGCCCGGCTGCTGCGGGTAGACGATGGGGTCGTCCGGCCTGGTGCGGGTGACCGAGCAGTTGGCCTGGAACTCGTGGAAGTAGCGGTGCGGCGGGTCCTGGGTGGACGGCGTCACGCCGGTGACCGGCGGGTTCGCCGGGATGTAGCCGTCGCCGTCCGGGTCCTCCGGGGAGGTGGCCGTGGACGCGGCCATGGCGTGACCGGAGTGGGTGGCCGCGAACGAGCGTGCGGCGGCGCTGTGCGGTGCGGGCCGCCCGGCGCTGACGGCGACGCCGCCGAGGCCGAGCGAGGTCAGCAGGAGCGCGCCGGTGATCAGCGTGGCTGACAGGCCTTTCGATCTCCGTGGCATGGAGACCTCCTCCTGAACGGTGGGGGTGGCAGAGGCGGTCGCCGGGCGCCCTCGTGACGTGACGTCAGGTGGGCTGACGCGAGGGGGCGCCGGGAGACGTTCGGGAGAGCGCTCTCCCGCCGAGGAGTGTTGAGGGCATGCCATCGAGGTGTCAAGGGATCCGGCAGAAGCGGGCCCGGGAAGATTCCGACTCCCGCAGGGTTGCCGGGCATTGAGACTCACTAGTTAAATCAAGACGTGAACTAACCGCTGCGCCAGCGCCCTTGAGCCATTCCCCCCCGGGCCGACGTGGCGCCATGCGGGTTTCCTTCTCCACGCATCCGCGGAGGCCGTCATGAGACTCGGACTCGCCGGCATCGCCGCCGCTGTGCGGCGGCGCGCGCTCTGCCGCTCACCGGCGCCCTGAGTGGGCTCCGGGGAGGGGTTCAGTAGACCGTGACGTCCCAGTGGTTGCCCTCGTCGCAGTAGAGGTTGCCGGAGGCCGCCTGCCACTGCGGGTAGCCGTCACCGCGGTAGCCGATGTACGTGAAGCTGTTGTGCACATAGCCGTCCAGGCACGAGTTGTGCGCCAGGTCGACCTTGTAGCCGTTGTAGTGGCTGTAGGTGCCCGCCGCGTGGCCGACCTCGGTGCCGCCGGTGATGTTGATGGCACAGCCGCCGGCCCGCTTCAGCGTGATCATGGCGTCGACCGTGCCGGAGTTGATCTGGTCGAACGACGTGCACGTCGAGTTGGAGCGAGTGGTGCAGTTGCCGCTGGAACTCCAGGTGATGCCCGCGGCGGAGAGTTTCGCGGCCGCGGCCGACTGGGTCATCTTGGTGCCGCTGGCCTCGGCGGCCGGAGCCGCGAGGGCGAGGGCGGCCGCCGTGAGCAGAGCGGGAACGGCGAGCAGGCGAGGACGGACGGGCACGGAGCCTCCTGTGGTGGGGGAGAGGCGGGACCTGGTGACCTGGCGCCCCCACGCTAGCGGGAATCGGCGCTTGGGCAAGTGCGCCCTGGTCGAGGACGACCTCGACCGCACCCGCCCCGCGCCGCTCGCCCTCTGACGGGCCGTCTGCTCGCCGCCGTCCTGCGGCTCATCCCGGCGGGCGCTTCCGTCGTGCTCGCCGCACACGCCGGGGACGACGGTGGGTGGGGTCGAGGTGTGCGACGGAGGCCCCCGCCTGACGGAGGACGGCCCGACGGCCACCTTCGAACGCGGCGCTCTCCATGAGCGGTACCGGGGTCTGCGAACGCGGCGCTCTCCACGAGCGGTACCGGGGTCCGCGCCCGGTCGGCACCGGCCTCGGCCTCGCCGTCGCACGCCGCCTGGCCGCCCGCCTGAACGGCCCCCGGACCGCCCGGCCCTGGGCCCGGAAGGCGCGCGTCGCGTTCACCCCTGCGCCTGCCACCGGCCGGGGACACGGCACGGGACCCGTCGGCGGACCGGCGTCCGTCGTAGCCCCCCAGCCAGCGCCGGCACGGAGACCGCCCGCGTGCGGCGGCGGACACCTGGTGGAAAAGCCTCCACGGCATCCGGCACAGGACTCGCCCGAAGATATGGACGTGGCGTTCATTTGGTGGTTATATGAACGCGTCGTTCATTTGAATGCGTCGGAAGAGGAGACCCTCATGAGCACCCCCACCACCGAGCGTGTCGCACTGGTCACCGGAGGCTCGGGCGGCATCGGGCGCGTCGCGGCCGAACGGCTTGCCCGGGACGGCTTCGCGGTCGCCGTGCAGTACGCGGGGAACAGGGCAAGGGCCGAGGAGACCGTGGCCGCGATCACCGCCGCCGGCGGCCGGGCCCTGGCGGTCGGCGGCGACATCGCCGACGAGAGTGCGACGAGCGCGGCCTTCGACGCGGTCGAATCGGCCTTCGGCGGCATCGACGTGGTCGTGAACACCGCCGGCATCATGGTCCTCGCCCCGATCGCGACGTTCGACCTCGCCGACCTCGACCGGATGCACCGCACGAACATCCGCGGCGCCTTCGTCGTCTCCCAGCAGGCGGCACGCAGGGTCCGCCCCGGTGGCGCGATCGTCAACGTCTCGACCTCCGTGGTCCGCACCCAGCTGCCGGGCTACGGCGCCTACGTCGCCAGCAAGGCCGCGGTCGAGGGCCTGACCCTCATCCTCGCCCGTGAGCTGCGCGGCCGGGACATCACCGTCAACGCTGTCGCCCCCGGCCCCACCGCCACACCGCTGTTCCTCGACGGCAAGGACGACGCGGCCATCGCGAACTTCGCCAGGGCGACCCCGCTGGAGCGGCTCGGCGAGCCCGGGGACATCGCCGAGGTCGTCTCTTTCCTGGCCGGTCCCGGGCGCTGGGTCAACGGACAGGTCCTCTACGCCAACGGCGGACTCGCCTGACCCACCCCGCACACGCACCACCCGCCTTCCCGCACTGTCATCGCGAAAGGGAACCACACCCATGTCCACCACCGGCAACGTCGTCGTCATCACCGGCGCCTCCAGCGGTTTCGGAGCACTCACCGCCCGTGCGCTGGCGGACGCCGGGCACACCGTCTACGCCGGCATGCGCCAGACCGCCGGCCGCAACGCGCCCCAGGTCCGGGCAGCCGCCCAGTACGCCGACGAGCACCACGTCGACCTGCGGCCCGTCGAACTCGACGTGAACTCCCAGCACTCGGTCGACACCGCCGTCGCACAGATCGAGGCCGAGCACGGACGCGTCGACGTGCTGATCCACAACGCCGGGCACATGGTGACCGGGCCCGCCGAGGCCTTCACCCCCGACCAGCTCGCCGAGCTGTACAACGTGAACGTCCTGTCCACCCAGCGCGTCAACCGCGCTGTGCTGCCGGGCATGCGCCTGCGCCGGCGAGGACTGGTGCTCTGGGTGTCCAGCAGCAGCGTCAAGGGCGGCACCCCGCCCTACCTCGCCCCCTACTTCGCGGCCAAGGCCGCCATGGACTCCCTCGCGGTGTCCTACGCCGGCGAACTCGCCCGCTGGGGCGTGGAGACCTCGATCGTCGTCCCCGGCTCGTTCACCAGCGGCACCAACCACTTCGCTCATTCCGGCCACCCCGACGACACCGCCGTCGAAGCCGAGTACGAGAGCCGGTACCCCGGCCTGGTGGACCAGGTGGCGACCAAGCTCGCCGCGCTCGCCCCGGAGGACGCGCCCGCGTCGCTCGTCTCCGAGGAGATCGCCCGCATCGTCGCCCTGCCCGCCGGAGAGCGCCCCTACCGCGTGCACGTCGACCCCGCCGACGACGGATCCGAGGAGGTCTCCGAGACGGCGGACCGCATCCGCCGGGACTTCCTCACCCGCATCGGCCTAGCCGACCTGCTCACCGTCCAGAGCTGAGGAATCCGCCATGAGCACCATCGAAGTCCCCGCGGCCGTCCAGGCCTTCGTCGATGCCACCAACCGCGGCGACGCCGAGGCGTTCGCCGCCGCGTTCACCCACGACGCCGAACTCGACGACTGGGGCCGCGCATACCGCGGCCGCGACGGTGTGCGCGCCTGGGACCGGACCGACAACATCGGCGTGCAGGCGCACTTCACGCTGGACGCGATCGAACCCGGCGCGTCGGCCGGCCTCTATGTCGCGACCCTGACCGTGACCGGCAACGGATACAACGGCACCGGTCCCATGACCTTCCGCCTGCGCGACGGGCTGATCGCGAGCCTGCGGATCGCTCCGTGACACCGCGCGTGCCGCCCCCGGCATCGCCGCGGCCGGCGCCGCCCAGGATCGGGCGGGCGGGTGCGTGATCCCCGCCGGCTGCGGGGATCACGCACCTTCGGCTCAAGCCAGGGCGAACTGCTGGGCGCCGGAGCCGTTGCAGTCCCAGATCTGCAGCCGGGTGCCGTTCGCGGTGGCGCCCGACGGCGAGTCGACGCAGCGGCCGGTGGTCGGGTTGTACAGCGAGCCGTCGGTGTTGGCGACCCAGTTCTGGTACCCGCCGCCGTTGCAGGTGGCCAGCTGGAGCTTCGTGCCGGCCGTGCTGACACCGCCCGCTATGTCCAGGCACCTGCCCAGGGTGCGCAGGGTCTGGCCGTTCCAGGTCCACTTCTGGTCGAGCGAGGTCGCCTGCTGGCAGTCCCAGAGCTGGACCGCGGTGCCGTCGCCGCCGGTGTCGTCACCGGCCACGTCCACGCACTTGCCGCCCGGACCGTAGATGGGGGTACCGATGGCGAACTGCTGGGCGCCGGAGCCGTTGCAGTCCCAGATCTGCAGCCGGGTGCCGTTGGCCGTGGCACCCGAGGGCGAGTCGATGCACCGGCCGCTGGCCGGGTTCCGGAGCGTACCGTCGGTCTGCCGCACCCACGACTGGTAGCCGCCGCTGTTGCACGTGGCGAGCTGCAGCTTGGTGCCCGCGGCGCTGTTGCCGCCCGCGATGTCCAGGCACTTGCCGAGGGTCTGCAGGGTCTGGCCGCTCCACGTCCAGTGCTGGTCCTTGGCCGCCGACTGGCAGTCCCAGAGCTGGACCGCGGTGCCGTCGCCGCCGGTGTCGTCACCGGACACGTCCACGCACTTGCCGCCGGGACCGGTGATCGTCTGGCCGGTCACCGAACCGCCGCCACCGCCGGAGCCGGGACCCTTGTTGTACACGGCCACCGAGTCGACGACCAGCTTGCCGCCGGAGACCGTCGCCGCGTTCGGGCCCCCGCCGAAGGCGTCCGGGAACCCGCCGCCGATCGCCAGGTCGTAGATGATGAAGAAGGGGTGGTCGATCGCGTCGGACCAGGTCGTCGCGTCCACCTGGTTGGCGTTGACGGTGAAGAAGTTGTTCCCGTCGAGGTAGAACCGGATCTGTTCCGGCGACACCGAGCGGTCGATCTCCACCGCGTAGTCGTGGAAGCCCGTCTGGCAGCCGGAGCAGGCGCGCTCACCGGAACCGATGCCGGTCGACTCGTTGCACGGGCCGCCCGGGTTCACCCCGCAGTGGATCGTGCTGAAGACGGAGCCGCGGCCGTTGATGTCCTCCATGACGTCGACCTCGCCGGACTTCGGCCAGGTCACACCGGAGCGCAGCGGAGCGCCGAGCATCCAGAACGCCGGCCAGTAGCCCGCGCCGTTGGCGGTGGTGACGTTGGGCTGCTGCAGGACGGACTCGATGCGGACGACTCCGCCGGCCGGGGCGCCGAAGGAGGCCGACTGGGTCTCCACGCGCCCCGAGGTCCATCCGCTGCGCGGGTCGGAACCGGAGTGCAGGGCCTGGAGCACCAGGTGGCCCTGGCCGTCGTAGTAGACGTTCGAGGTGCTGTTGGTCATGGTCTCGATCTCACCGGTGCCGAAACTGCTGCCCGGCCCGGTGTCGTACTTCCACAGGCTCTGGTCGATGCCGGTGCCGGACGCGCCGTTGAAGTCGTCGCTCCAGGTGAGCGAGAAGCCCGCCGGTGTCGGGGGCACGGCGGCCTGGGCGGTGAGCGACCCGCTGACGGTGGCCGCCACCATGAGCGCGACCACGGGAATCAGACCGAGGGTCCTTCTCCATCTCCCGCGCAGTGGTCTTGCCGACCTCGATGTCATGTACCTGACCTCCAGTGATGTGAACGACGGCAGCGGAACAGGGCGGAGACCCGGCCCTACCCGAACTGCCACAGGTGGTCGGCGGTCCCGTTGTCGTCGTACTGGACGACGTGTGCGCTGTTGGCGGTGGACATGAGGTCGACGCCGAGGACCTTGCCGGAGTTCTTGTTGTGGATGCGGTACCAGCCGTCGCCGTTGTCGATGAGTTGCCACAGGTGGTCGGCGGTGCCGTTGTCGTCGTACTGGACGACGTGTGCGCTGTTGGCGGTGGACATGAGGTCGACGCCGAGGACCTTGCCGGAGTTCTTGTTGTGGATGCGGTACCAGCCGTCGCCGTTGTCGATGAGTTGCCACAGGTGGTCGGCGGTGCCGTTGTCGTCGTACTGGACGGCGTGTGCGCTGTTGGCGGTGGACATGAGGTCGACGCCGAGGACCTTGCCGGAGTTCCTGTTGCGGATCAGCCGGTACACGGCGACCGGCTGCCACGGGTGGCCGGTCGGTGACGCGGTGGGGAACGCGGAGATCCGCAGCCGGGCGGCGCCCATCGGAATCAGCGTCACGGTCTCGACCGCAGCGGTGCTGCGTGCCGGAGAGTCCTGCACGGAGGACACCACGTGCTGGTCGTCCGCCTGCCATTCGGCGATCCGCCGCGCGGGCGCGGTGATCCGGACCGGCGTCGTGTCGCCGCCGAACGGATCGTCCGGCAGCGGGCCGCCACTGCGGCTGAACGTCCAGGTCCCGGCGTCCGGCGCGAGTCCGTAGTTCCACGCCGTGGTGGCGTGCACCTCGTACTCGGGGAACTGGGAAGTGCCGCCGTAGCGCACGTAGTTCTCGCCGATGCCGAGCGCGTACGTGAGCGGTCCCCGGTCGACCGCGGTGACCCCGTGGTTGCCGGTCCAGGTGCGCAGCACCGTCGACTGCGGAAAGTGCAGCGTGACGGTGTCGCCGTCGTTCCAGGTGCGCCGGACCACCGTCCAGGACGGCCCGGCCGACGCGGAGACGACGGCACCGGCCGCGGTGACCTGCGGCGATCCGCACCAGCCGGGGATCCGCAGGTACAGCGGGAAGGCGAGCGGGTGCGGCGTGGAGACGCTCAGGGTGACCGTGTCGCCGAAGGGGTAGTCGGTGGTCTCGGTGACGGTCACCGCGGTGCCGTCGGCGACCTTCGCGGTGACCTGGCTGGGCGCGTACATCGCGGCAGCCAGCCCCTTGTCGGGGGTGGCGAGCCACAGCTCCTCGGTGAAATAGGGCCAGCCCATCCCGTAGTTGTGCGGGCAGCAGCGGTACTGGTCGACGCCCGGCATGTACGCCTGCATGGCGAAGCCGTTCTGGAACTGGCCTTGGGTCTTGGGGGTGTTGTCGAGGTCGACGCTGTTCGCGCTGGTGATGTAGTGGATGGCCTTGCCGGACGGATCGAGCGCCGCGGGCAGCGAGTTGAAGGCCAGGTCCTCGCAGCGGTCGGCCCACACCGCGTCGCCGGTGATCCGGGTCAGCAGCTGGTGGCTGGCCATGAACTCGACGATGCCGCAGGTCTCGAGGCCCTGCCGGGGGTCGCCGAATCCGGGCCGCGCGTTCTCGTCGCCCGCGAATCCGCCGCCCGGGAAGCGGCCGTAGGAGGTCATGACCGACGTGTAGTTCTGGTACGCCGCCTGGGTGAGCGCGGCCGACGGCGAACGCAGCGCGTACTGGGCGGGCTCGCGGAACCCCTGCGCGATGTTGACGTTGTGCAGCGACGGCAGGTTGTCGACCCAGTCGGCGCCGTTGGCATGGATCTTGTCGGCGAGGGCGAGCAGGAACGCGTCGCCCGTGCGGTTGTAGAGCCAGAAGACGCTGTCCAGCCCGTCGCCCCAGCGCAGCGACACCCAGCTCTGGTTGAACGCGGAGGGGCCCTGCGCGTGCATGAAGCGGAAGAAGCCGGTGAGCAGGGGGACGATCCGGCTGTCCCCGCTGTACTCCTGCCAGTTGCGCAGTGCCCAGGTCAGCGGCAGGAAGGGCCAGAAGTCCGGGCCGCCGCCGAGCGAGGTGCGCAGGCCGGTCGGACCGAACCAGCCGTCGGACTGCCGGGTGGCGACGATCGCGTCGATCCACTGGCGCACGGCGGCCAGCGCGGTGGCGTCCTTCGTGAGGATCGCCAGGTCGACGTAACCACGCAGCCAGTACGGGACTTCCTCCCAGCCGGTGCGCTCGGGGTGCACCCAGCCCGAGTCGGACATCACCAGGAAGTGCGAGATCGCGGCGTACTGGCCGCACAGACCGGCGAGTTGCTGCCGCAGCCGGTTGTCGAGCCAGCCGCGCGCGGTGACCGCGCCGGGCGGCAGGCGCAGAAAGGCGGTGGGGGACAGGGGCGCCGCGCTGGGGGAGTAGAGGCCGCCAGGGGCAGGCGTCACGCGCGCCGATGCCGAGGTGGGTGCGGTGCCGGTACCGCGCGCCGCCTGGGCGGGGCCGGCCGCGGCGAGCGGGAAGGCGCTCGCCCCGGCCGCGGTGAGCGCGCCGGCGACGAAGTGTCTGCGGTTCAGGGGCATGGGGGGAGCCTCCTGGCACGATCCGGGACGTGCGGGGACCAGGGCCCTGGAGTGGGTCACCGGGGCGCCTGGGGTATTTCAACGTTGGAAGGTAGAGACCAATCGGCATGACAGCACGGACGGGGGACCGTGTCCAGAGGGTGCGCAGGAGCAACGGGGCGGTCCGCCGCCGTTCGGGCGGCGGCGGACCGCACTCCTTTCAGGGATGGCGCAGGGCACTCGGCGCGGCGCGGGGAGGCGGGCGCCGATTCCGGTCGGGCGTCAGGCGGCGCACCCGGCCGGCGTGGCCCGTGAGGCGTCGGAGATCAGCGCCTGCTGGGCCGTCCTGAGCCGTCGGACGTCGGGCTTGACCACCTTGCGGTCGTACGTCAGCAGGCCGTTGAGCTCCCCCTCGACGTCCGAGATCTGGGTGTACACCGCGCCGTTGCCGCCCCGGCAGGCCAGCGCGTGGACCTCGGCGAGCTTGGCCAGGTAGTCGTCGGTGTAGCGCGCCGGGTCGACGTCGACGTACGACTGCTGCACCGACCACGCGTGTCCCGGCACCGCCAGGCCGAGGCCGCCGTACTCGCCGCTGACCAGGGCGCGTCGGCCGTCGGGATGGGGTGGCAGGGCCGGACTGGGATAGCCGTGCTCGTCCATGATGTCGCCGGTGCCGCCGTCCTCGCCGAGGTTGAGCCCGGACATGGAGTTGACCAGCCGGGTCGGGTCCCAGGACTTGGCCTGGTCGGCGATGCGGGCCATGTCGTACTGGCCCCAGCCCTCGTTGAAGGTGACCCACATGACGACCGACGGGCTGCTGTAGTGCTCGTCGATCATCTGCTTCATCTCGCGCTCGTACTCGGCGCGCGCCTGCGTGGACGGGTTCACCCCTGCCGTCATGGCGGGCATGTCCTGCCACACCATCAGTCCGAGCCGGTCGGCCCAGTAGAACCAGCGGTCGGGCTCGACCTTGATGTGCTTGCGCACCGCGTTGAAGCCCATGCTCTTGTGCATCTTCAGGTCGTAGGCGAGCGCCTCGTCCGTCGGGGCGGTGTACAGCCCGTCCGGCCAGAACCCCTGGTCGAGGGTTGCCATCATGAAGACCGGTCTGCCGTTGAGCAGGGTGCGCGGGACGCCGTTCACCTTCTCGACCCTGACCGACCGCATCCCGAAGTAGCTGCCGACGCGGTCTGCGCCGACCGTCACCTTCAGGTCGTAGAGGAACGGGTCGTCGGGCGACCACAGACGGGGTTTGTGCAGGCGCAGGGTCAGTGGTGTGCCGCTGCGGCCGGTGACCGTGGCCACCTTGCGCCTGCCCTCGTAGGCGGTCGCCGTGACCGGCAGGCCGTCGCGGACGCCCTGCGGCTCGACGGTGAGGGTGCCGGCGTCGACATCGGGGGTGAGCCTGAGCTGGTCGACGTGGTCGGTGGCCACCGGCTCCATCCACACCGTTTGCCAGATCCCGGAGGTCGGCGTGTACCAGATGCCGCTCGGGTCCAGGCGCTGCTTGCCGACCGGCGGGTTCTCGCCGTCGGCCGCGTCGGTGGGGTCGTAGACGCCGACGATCAGCTCCTGGGTGCGGCCGGGCTTCAGCGTGTCGGTGATGTCGGCGCTGAACTTGTCGTAGCCGCCCTGGTGTTCGGCCACCTTGGTGCCGTTGACGTACACCTCGGCGCGCCAGTCGACGGCACCGAAGTTCAGCTGCAGCCGCCTGCCGGAGCCGATCTTCCAGCCGGCCGGAACGGTGAAGGTGCGCCGGTACCACATGCGATCCTCATGCCGTTCGAGCCCGGACAGCTGGGACTCCACGGGGTAGGGGACGAGGATCTTCTCGCCGAGCCTCCTGCCCACCGGCGGCTGCTCGCCCGCCGTGGCCGCGGCGAACTGCCAGGTGCCGTTGAGGTTCTGCCAGTCACCGCGGGTGAGCTGGGGCCTCGGGTACTCGGGGTGGGCGTTGTCCGGCCCGACCTGGCCGGCCCACTTGGTGCGCAGCTCGTAGGTCGACTTGTTGGCACCGCTGCTCCAGAAGGAGCCGACAACGTTGCCATCCGTGCCGGCCAGGCCGCCCTGACCGTCGTAGCGCAGGTCGGCGAGGCCGGACGCGGTGCCGGTCTTGTTGCCGACGACGGGCTCCTTCAGCGTGACCAGCAGCTTCCGGGGGTCGGCGGAGTCCAGCCGGGCGTCGCCCAGGGGCCAGCCGGCGCCCCCGATCACGGCGTCCAGGTGGTCGCCGAGTCCGGCCGGCGGCGAGCCGAGCGGCTGTGCGAACTCCAGGGCGAGGGTACGGCCGCTCGCCTGGACGGTGGTGGACACGGCGCCGTCGTAGTCGTAGCCGTCGGGCAGCCGGAACGCGGACTGAGGTACGGCTGTCTTGCTGCCGCCAGGCGGGGTCCAGCGCAGGTGGAGATTGGAGCCGCCGTAGTGCTCGAAGTACTCGACCTTGATGTCGTAGGGCTTGCCCGCGGTCAACTCGACGGGCTGGCCCGTCTGTTCGACGTCCCAGTCGTCCACCCAGTGGTCGATGACCAGCCGGCCGTCCACCCACAGGCGGAAGCCGTTGTCGCCGATGATGGAGAAGGTGGTGGGGCCGGTCTTCTCCGGGACGATCTTCCCGGTCCAGCGGACGCTGACGTCGTCCGACTGGCCGGTGGCGAAGTCCAGGCGCGGCTCCAGGGTGTCGAAGTCGAGGTTCGGGTCGAACCCGGTGGCCTTGAGCTCGTGGAAGTCGAAGGCGCCGGGGGCGGACTGGGTGTAGTAGTCGCCCCTGAGGCCGTGGACTTCGACGGGATCGTCGGCCGCGGAGGCGGCGGCCGCGGCGGAGGCCGCGGTGGCGGCGGGTGGAGCGGTGAGGCCGGCCAGGCCCAGTGCCGCGGCGAGCAGCAGGGCGAGGCGCTGCCCGAGAGGTCTGATGCGCACGAATCCTCCTTGGGTGAGGAAGGGTGGCGGCTCGTTGCTTCTGTCTGTACAACGTTGGAAGGAACGGCAGTTGGCATGAGAGCACGGCTCTCGGCCTGTGTCCAGGGACATGACAATCCCGGGGGCGCGGGGCACCCATCGACGCTGAGGAGATCCCTTGCGGGTCAGCCTGAGGGACGTGGCGGAACGCGCGGGCGTTTCGATCAAGACCGTGTCCAACGTGGTGAACAACTATCCGCACGTCACCCCCGCCATGCGGGCCCGGGTGCAGGCGGCGATCGACGAGCTCGGCTACCGGCCCAACCTGACGGCGCGGCATCTGCGCAAGGGCCGGACGGGGATCATCGCGCTCGCCGTTCCCGAGCTCGGCAACCCGTACTTCGCCGAGCTGGCCGGCGCGGTCATCGACGCGGCCGCGGAGCACGAGTTCACCGTCCTGCTCGACCACACCCGAGGCGAGCGCGAACAGGAGATCCTGGTCAGCCAGGGCTTTCGGGGCGGGGTGATCGACGGGCTGATCCTCAGCCCGCTGGCCCTGGAGGCCGAGGACCTGCGGGGCCGGCCGGGCGACGTGCCGCTGGTGCTGCTCGGGGAGCGCGAGTACGGCCTGCCCTTCGACCACATCGCGATCGACAACGTGGCGGCGGCCCGGTGCGCGGTGCGCCATCTGCTGGGCCGCGGCCGGACCCGGATCGCCTACCTCGGCGTGCGCACCGACTCCGTGAACCGGCCCGCCCACCTGCGCCTGGACGGCTGGCGCGCGGAGCTGGCGGCGGCCGGGCTGCCCGCCCCGGACGGCCTGGTGGTGCCGGTCGGCGGCTGGGACCGGGACGACGGGGCGCGGGCCATGGCCGAGCTGCTGGACTCGGGCGTGCGTCCGGACGCCGTCTTCGCCTTCAACGACCTGATCGCGATCGGGGCGATGCGGGTGCTGCACGAGCGGGGCCTGCGGGTGCCCTGGGACGTGGCGGTGGTCGGCTTCGACGACATCGCGGAGGGGCGCTTCGGCGCCGTCACCCTGACGACGGTGTCACCGGACAAGCAGGCCATCGCGAAGATGGCCGTGGCCTCGCTGCTGCGCAGCCTGTCGGGCCGCGCGGAGCCCGGCGGCCGCGAACTGACCGCGGAATTCAGGCTGGTGGAGCGGGAGAGCACTCTGGGCCGACGTTGACGAGATTTCGGACGGAGGGCTTTACACGCCCCTTCCAACGATGTAAAAACCTCCCCTGAACGACGAGCACGCCCAGTTGACGCAAGAGCAAGTCTCCCCCGAGAGCGCTCTCAGCTCCGGGGCCGTGGCATTTGGGGACACTCATGAAGCCCACCGCACCTGCCCGTCGCACCTCCGCTCGAACCCTTCTCGCCGCCGGCCTGGTGACGAGCCTCGCCCTCGCAAGCGGCTGCACCAAGTCCGAGGACTCGAACCCGAAGCCCTCCGCCGGCCGGCAGGACAATGCCGGCCAGGCGGTCGCCTCGCCCGGCACCGCCGCCGGCCCGACCTGCACCGTCGACGCCTACGGCGGACGGAAAATCGACCTGAAGACCGCCACCGTCGGCTTCTCCCAGTCCGAGAAGGAGGCCAACCCCTTCCGCATCGCGGAGACCGCCTCCATCAAAGCCGAAGCCAAGGCACAGGGCGTCAGACTGCTCACCGCCAACGCCCAGTCGCAGTTCTCCAAGCAGATCAGCGACGTCCAGGACCTCATCGCCAAGGGCGCGAACCTCCTGGTCATCGCACCGCTCAACTCCGACGGCTGGGAGCCGGTGCTGCGTACCGCGGCCGCCAAACACATCCCGATCGTCACCATCGACCGCAAGATCAACGCGACGGCCTGCAAGGACTACGTGAGCTTCATCGGCTCCGACTTCACCGAGCAGGGCAAGCGGGCCGCCGACCAGATGATCGCGGCGACCGGCGGCAAGGGCGAGATCGCCGTCCTCCTCGGCTCGGCCGGCAACAACGTGACCACCGAGCGCACCAAGGGCTTCGAGGACCGCATCAAGGAGAAGGCGCCCGGCCTGAAGATCGTGTTCCGCCAGACCGGTGAATTCGCCCGCGAGAAGGGCCAGTCGGTCACCGAGAACCTCATCCAGTCCAAGCCCGGCATCACCGGGATCTACGCCGAGAACGACGAGATGGGCCTCGGCGCCGTCAACGCCCTCAAGGGCGCGGGCAAGAAGCCCGGCGACGTCAAGATCGTGACCATCGACGGCACCCGCAACGCCGTACAGGGCATCGTGGACGGCTGGATCTCCGCGGTCATCGAGTCCAACCCGCGCTTCGGGCCGCTCGCCTTCCAGACCCTGGACACCTTCACCAAGGGCGGCAAGGTCGGGCAGGACATCGTCATCAAGGACAGTGCCTACGACAGGAGCAACGCCCAGTCGGACCTCGGCAAGGCCTACTGACGTGCTCTCGGTCGCCCGGCTGTCCAAGACCTTCCCCGGCGTGCGCGCGCTGTCCGACGTGGACTTCACCGCGCGCGCCGGACACGTGCACGCGCTCGTCGGCGAGAACGGCGCGGGCAAGTCGACGCTGATCAAGGTGCTCACCGGCGTGTACCGGCCCGACCACGGCGAGGTGACCTACGACGGGGAGCCGGTCCGCTTCAGCACCCCGCTGCAGGCCCAGCAGGCGGGCATCTCCACCATCTACCAGGAGGTGAACCTCGTCCCGCTGATGAGCGTGGCCCGCAACCTGTTCCTCGGCCGCGAACCGCTGAACCGGCTGGGCCTGATCGACTTCCGGCGCATGCACCGGGAGGCCGACGAGGCACTGCGCGGACTCGGCATCCGGGTCGACGTCCACCGGCCGCTGCGCGAACTCGGCGTCGGCGCACAGCAGATGGTCGCGCTCGCCCGCGCCGTCGCCGTCGACGCCCGCGTGGTCATCATGGACGAACCGACCTCCTCGCTCGAACCACGCGAGGTGCAGACCCTGTTCGAGGTGATCCGCATGCTGCGCGAGCGCGGCGTCGCGGTCGTCTACGTCAGCCACCGCCTGGACGAACTGTACGAACTCTGCGACACGATCACCGTCCTGCGCGACGGCCGCGTCGTGCACACCGGCCCGCTCGCCGGCCTCGACCGGCTGCGGCTGGTGGCCCTGATGCTCGGCCGGGAGATCGGCGAGGTGCGCGCGGAGGGCATGACCAAGTTCTCCGGCTCGCACGAGACCGAAGCCGAACCGGTCCTGACCGCGACGGACCTGACGGCCCGGCACCGACTGCGCAACGTGTCGTTGTCGCTCCGCCCCGGCGAGGTCGTCGGCCTGGGCGGGCTGCTCGGCTCCGGCCGCAGCGAGACCGCGAAGGCCATCGCCGGGGCCCTGCCCACCGACACCGGCCGGGTCGCCGTCGCCGGCGTCCCGGTGCGGCCGGGCTCGACCGCCGCCGCGATCCGTGCCGGCATCAGCCTGCTGCCGGAGGACCGCAAGAGCGAGGGCATCCTGCCGGGTCTGTCGGTCCGCGAGAACATCGCGCTCGCCGCACTGCCCGGCCTGTCCCGCTTCGGCCTCGTCGACGACGCGCGGGTCGACCGGATCGTGGAGACGTTCATGAAACGGCTCCGCATCAAGGCCGCGGGACCGCACCAGTCGGTCGGCGAACTGTCCGGCGGCAACCAGCAGAAGGTCCTGCTGGCCCGCTGGCTCGCCCTGCATCCCAAGGTCCTGCTGCTGGACGAGCCGACCCGCGGCATCGACGTCGGCGCCAAGGCCGAGGTGCAGGCGCTCATCGACGAACTCGCCGACGACGGCCTGGCCGTGCTGCTGATCTCCTCCGACACCGAGGAACTGATCGAGGGCAGCGACCGGGTGGTCGTCCTCAAGGACGGCGCCGTGGTCCGCGAGCTGACCGGCGACGCCGTCACCGAGGGCGAGCTGATGCGCGCCATCGCCGCCGTACCCGCTGGAGGGAGCGATGACTGAACTCACCCTGGCCCGCGGCACGCCGGACCGTGCCCGGCTGCTGCGCCTGCTCCAGGACTACGGCGTGTACACCGGCGTCCTGGTGCTGCTGCTGTTCAACTTCGCCTTCACCCCGCACTTCGCCTCCGCGGAGAACTTCCGCACCCAGGCCGTCCAGGTCGCCCCCGTCCTCATCGTCGCCCTGGGCATGGCGCTGGCGATCGGTACCGAGGGCGTCGACCTGTCGGTGGGCTCGGTGATGGCCCTGGCCACCTCCCTGCTCTCGCTCTACCTCGGCTACGGGCCCTGGATCGCCACACTGATCGCGGTGATCACGGGTGCCGTGGTCGGCGTCGCGAACGGCGCGCTGATCGCGTTCGTCGGCGTCCAGCCGATCGTCGCCACCCTCGCCCTGATGGTCGCCGGACGCGGCCTGGCCCTGGTCCTGCTGCCCCAGCTCAAGGACGTACACGACCCGGACCTCGCGGCACTCGGCTCCGGCGACGTCTCGGGCGTGCCCTACCTGGTCCTCATCGCCGCGGCGCTCGCCCTGCTGGTCGCGTTCGTGATGCGCCGCACCACCTTCGGACGGCAGGTCCTGGCCATCGGCGACAGCCGGGCCGCCGCCCGGCTCGCCGGACTCCCGGTACGCCGGGTCCTGGTCGTGGTCTACGTCTGCTCCGGCGCCCTCGCAGCGGTCGCGGGCGTGCTCGCCACCGCCCGCCTCGCGGCGAGCGACCCCACCTCCCTCGGCACCCTGATGGAACTCTCGGCCATCACCGCCGTGGTCGTCGGCGGCACCCCGCTCAGCGGCGGCCGGGTACGCATCGGCGGCACCGTCGCCGGTGCGGTGCTCATCCAGCTGCTCACCACCACCCTCATCAAGCACGATCTGCCGCCGTCGTGGACCCAGATCGCCCAGGCCGTGGTGATCGTCCTCGCCGTCTACGCGGCCCGGGAACGAGGCAGGCGATGACCACGCAGGCCGAAGAGGCCGGAACGCCGGCCGGCACCGCGAGCCGCAAAGGCGCCGCTGCCGGGCCCACGAACCGCTCCGAGCGGCTGAGCGGACTCGCGCAGCAGCACGGTGCCCTGGTCACCCTCGTGATCGCCATGGCCGTGGCGTCGCTGAGCTTCGACACCTTCCTGACGGGCGACAACCTGGAGAACATGGCGCTGTCCTCGGCGTTCCTCGCCGTGGTCGCCCTCGGCATGACGTTCGTGATCGTCACCGGCGGCATCGACCTGTCGGTGGGCTCGCTGTTCGCCCTCGGCGGCGTCCTCGCCGCCTGGGGCTCGCGGTACGGCACCGTGGTGGCCCTGCTGCTGCCGCTCGCCGTCTGCGGACTGATCGGCCTGGTCAACGGAGTGCTCATCGCACGGGTCCGGCTCGCGCCGTTCATCGTCACCCTGGCGGCGATGCTGGGCGCCCGGGGCATCCTGCTGGCCGTCACCGACGAGGGCTCGACGACCTACCTCGTCGACAAGGACTCCTTCTTCGCCACCCTCGGGCAGAGCTCCCTGGCCGGCATCGGTGTGCCCGTCTGGATCACCGTGGCGCTGTTCGTGCTCGGCGCCGTCGTGCTGCGCCGGACCAGGTTCGGGCAGTACGTCTACGCGGTCGGCGGCAACGAGGACGCGGGAGCCCTGATGGGCGCGCCGGTGGCCCGGACGAAGATCTCCGTCTACACCCTCTCCGGGCTGTGCGCCGGGCTCGCCGGCGCGCTCAACGCGGCCTGGCTGCTGTCCGGCGTGACCATCCTCGGAAACGGCATGGAACTGGAGGCCATCTCGGCCGTGGTCATCGGCGGCACGCTGCTCAGCGGCGGTTCCGGCTTCATCAGCGGCTCCCTGGTCGGAGTGCTGCTGCTGAAGGTCATCCAGAACGTGATCAACCAGATCGGCTCGCTCGACTCCGCCTACCAGCAGGTCGTCAGCGGAGCGTTCCTGGCCGTGGTGGTAGTGGCCCAGACCTGGCTGGGCCGGAGACGGAGAGTGCTGTGAAATTTTTCTCGTCGAGATCCCGCCGCACGCCGGTCGCCGCGGTGGTGGCCGGCGCGCTGGCGGGGCTCTGCCTGGTCACACCGGGCGTCGCGGCTGCGGGCTCCGCGCCCGCCAGGACACGTACCGCCACGGTGCGCGTGGACGACGCCCGGTTCGAGGTCCTGTCACCGACGTTGATCCGGACCGAGTACTCCGGAGACGGCCACTTCGAGGACCGTGCCACCTTCAACGCGATCGGCCGGGACTCCTTCACCCCGCCGCACTACACCTCGTCCGTGAGCGACGGTGTCCTGACCATCTCCACCAGCGCCATGACCCTGCGCTACCGGGTCGGCTCCGGCCCGTTCGACGCCGACAACCTGACCACCTCCTTCAAGGCGGGCCGGACTCCGGTGCTGGCGGCGCCCTGGCAGCACGACGTCTGCGCCGTCGGCGCGCTGTGCGAGGCCGAGGACCAGCAGTACGACGGTCCGGGCCTCGCCGCCGACCACGGCGGATTCACCGGCAAGGGCTTCCTCGCCGGATTCGAGGTCGACAACAACTCCCTCGAAGCGGACATGAGTTCACCGGCCTCAGGCACCTACGACCTCGCCGTGCGCTACGCCAACGCCGTGGGCAGCGACGGCCGGCACGAGGCCCGCAGCCTCAGCCTCAGCGTGGACGGCGGCGCCGACCGGACGTTCACGCTGCCCGCGACGCCGGACTGGAACACCTGGGGCGTGGCCCGGCTGGCACTGACGCTCGGCGCCGGCCCGCACACCGTGCGGCTGCACCGCACCGCGGCCGACTCCGGAAGCGTCAACATCGACAGCCTCGCCCTGCTCACCTCCGGAGCGGACTACCCCTCCCGAGCGCGCAGTACGGTCGACGGCTGCCGGTTCGGCACCAGTTGCGAGGCCGAGGACGCCCTGCTGACGGGGTCCGCGACCGTCGCGACGGACCACAAGAACCACGCCGGCTACGGATTCACCGCCGAACTCAACCAGGGATCGCGTGTCTCGGACCGTGTCACGGGCGTACCCGAGGACGGCACGTACGTGCTGAACCTGCGCTACGCCAACGGGACGGGTGGCGACGGCCTGCACCAGGCCCGCACGATCGATGTCGGCACCGGCGACGGCGCCTCCCGGACCCTCACGCTCCCGGCCACCGACAACTGGGACACCTGGCAGTCGGCCGCCGTCCCCGTCCAGTTGACGGCGGGCACCGACGAGGTCGCCCTGAGCTGCCCGGAGGCAGCCAGCTGCCACGTCAACCTCGACACCCTCGCGCTGAGCCGTCAGGACGAGGCGGCCCCCGCACCCCACCTCGCCCTGGGCGGCTACCGCCGCAGCCTCGACGGACTCAACGGCGACAACGACTCCACCCCCTGGACCACACCCGGCCTGCTGCACCGCGACGGCTGGTACCTGCTCGACGACACCGCGTCCGCGGTCTACGACAGCGCGACCAGGACGGTGTCCGCACGCCCCGCCCATGACGGCCGCCCCTACCAGGACGGCTACCTCTTCGCCTTCGGCCATGACTACCAGCAGGGCCTGTCCGACCTCGCCACCCTGACCGGTCCGTCTCAGCTGCTGCCCCGCTGGGCCTACGGCGTCTGGTACTCCGAATACATCGACCGCACCGCGAGCGACTACGAGAACACCATCCTGCCCGCCTTCCGCGCCGCGGACGTCCCCCTGGACGTGCTGGTGACGGACACCGACTTCAAGTCGCCCAACACCTGGAGCGGCTGGAACTTCGACCCGGCCAAGTTTCCCGACCCCAAGGGCTTCTTCGACTGGTCCACCGGCCAGGGACTCCACAACACCCTGAACGTGCACCCGAGCATCCTCGGCACCGACCCGGAGTTCGCCCAGGCCCAGGCCACGGCCAAGGGCAGGCTGCGCAAGGGCGGTTGCGCGGGCAGCGCGGGCTCGGACTGCTACACCTTCGACTTCGGCGACCCCGACCAGCTCAAGGCCTACCTCGACCTGCACCGGCCGATGGACCGGGCCGGCAACGACTTCTGGTGGCTCGACTGGTGCTGTGACGCCTCCCGCTCCTCCCGGTCCGGTGTCACCCCGGACGCGTGGATCAACCAGCAGTACGCCGACCTCACCTCCTCCGAGACCGGCGACCGCGGCTTCGTCCTGTCCCGTGCCTACGGCTCCCTCCAGGCCGGCGGCTACAGCGGCGGCGTCGGCCTGCCCACCGGACCCTGGGCCGACAAGCGCAGCACCCTCCACTTCACCGGTGACACCACCTCGAACTGGGGCACCCTGCGCGCCGAGGTCGGCTACACGCCGGGGGAGTCGGCCGCCACCGGCCTCGCCGCCGTCAGCCACGACATCGGCGGCCACAACGACGGCTACGGCATCCCCGGAGCCGAGACGTACACCTCGGACGGCCAGACCCACCGCACCACCAGACTGCCCGACGACCTGTACGCACGCTGGGTGCAGTTCGGCACCTTCCAGCCCGTCGACCGGCTGCACAGCAACCACAGCGACCGACTGCCGTGGCAGTACGGCCCGGAAGCACAGAGGTCCGCCGAGAAGTTCCTCCGGCTCCGCGAGGCGCTCGTGCCGTACACGTACACCCTGGCGCACGAAGCCGAGACCACCGGCGCGCCGATCGTCCGCCCGATGTACCTCGAGTACCCGGAGGAGGAGAACGCCTACACCAAGGCGGACAGCGAGTACCTCTACGGCCCCGACATGCTGGTCGCCCCCGTCACCGCCCCCGGCACCGACACGACCACGTCGGTGTGGTTCCCGCCGGGCCGGTGGACGGACTACTTCACCGGCCGCACCTACACCGCACCCGCCGGCGGAGCCACGTACGACATCGCGACCACCCTGGACACCATGCCGGTCTTCGTCCGGGCCGGCGGCATCGTCACCACCCGGTCCGACAACGTGCCGCACGACACCCAGAGCCCACTCGACAAGGTCACCGTCACCGTGGCCACGGGATCATCCGGCGCCTTCTCCCTCTACGAGGACGACGGCACCACCTCACAACCGGTCCGTACGGCAACCACCCGGATCCACTACGCCGAGCACAAGGGAACCCACCTGCTGAGGATCGCACCCGCCAGGGGAACCTTCCCCGGGCAGGCAGCCCGGCGCACCTGGACGGTGTCCTTCCTCGGTGTCGACACGCCACCCAACCAAGTAGTCGCGGGCGGTGCCCGGTTGGCGACCTCGGCCTGGCACTGGGACGCCGACGCCCACGTACTGCGGATCGCCCTGCCCCCGCAGAGCGTCCGCGCTGCCACGGCCATCTCGTACAGATAGCAGGGCAGGGACGGGCAGACCTCGGCGCGGTCGGCGCGCCGAGGTCCGCCGCGGGTCACCGCGCTAGTCGGCCGGGGCCGGTGACTCCGGCTTCTCCTCGGGGGCGGACTCGCTGCCGGTGACGATGCGGCGGATCGTCTCCAGCGGCAGCTTCGGCGAACCGTCCGCGTAGAGCAGGCCGTTGGTCTCCTGGGCGGTGTCCATGAACTGCGTGTAGCAGAAGCCCGCGACGATCGGGCTCCTGTGCAGCACCCCGAAGACGTCGTCCAGCAGAGCGGCGTACTGCGTGTCCGAACTGGTCCGCGTGTAGGAGAACTCGTCCTCCTCCGCGCCCACGGACAGCCCGCCGAACTCGGTGACCATCAGCGGGACGTCACCGGCGCGGTAGCGCTCCGTCTGCCGTGCGTTCAGGGAGAGGGTCCGCCCGGCCGGGCCCGGCGAGGCCAGCAGCGCCTCGAACCCGGCGGCGTCGCCGTAGCGGCGGGTGAGCAGATCGGGGTCGGAGGAGTAGTCGTGCACGCCCATGATGTCGCTGTCGGTGTGCTCCCAGCCCTCGTTGGACATGACCGGCCGGGTCGGGTCCAGCGCGCGGGTGAGGTTCGCGAGCGCGACCGTGTAGGCCTGCTGCGCCGGGTCGTTCGCGATGTCGGAGCAGCCCCAGCTCTCGTTGACCGGCACCCAGGTGACGATCGAGGGGTGGCTGCGGTCCCGCCGCACCATGTCCAGCCACTCCCGGGTGAGCAGCTCCACCGCCTCGGTGCCGTACTCGTAGGCGGCCCCGGTCTCGCCCCACACCAGCAGGCCGAGCCGGTCGGCCCAGTAGAGGAAGCGGGGGTCCTCGGCCTTCTGGTGGACGCGGACCGCGTTGAAGCCCATGGCCTTGATCAGCTCGACCTCGCGGCGCAGTTCGGCGGTGCCGGAGTTCGCGATCAGGGTGTCGGGGCGGTAGCCCTGGTTGAGGACCGAACGCACGTAGTAGGGGCGGTCGTTGAGCAGGAACGCGCCCCGGCCGACGCCGGCGCTGCGCAGCCCGACGTAGCTGTCGACGGTGTCGAGCAACTCGGAGGTGGCGGCGTCGCGGACGGTCACCCGCGCGTCGATCAGTGTGGGCCGCTCGGGGCTCCACAGCAGGTCCTCGCGGTCGATTCCGTTGCGCAGGGCGGGGACGACGAGGTCGACGCGGCTGCGCGGGGTGCGGACGGCGGTGGTGGACTCGGCGAGCACCTCACCGTCGTGGCGCAGCACGATCTCCACGCTCACCGGCGCGGCCGGCACCGCGGACAGGGTGATCTCGGCCACGACGCCGCGCCTGGGATCGGGGATCCAGGCCAGGTCGGTCAGGTGCTGCGCGGAGACGGTCTCGGCCCACACGGTCTGCCAGATGCCGGTGGTCCGCTCGTACCAGACGGCGTGCGGGCGGTCCTGCCAGTCCTGCTTGCCGCGCGGCTGCGCCAGGTCGGCCGGGTCGTCCTCGGCGCGGACGACGAGCACGTGCTCCGCGGCGCCGGGGCGCAGCGCGTCGGTGACGTCGGTGGTGAACGGCGTCTGACCGCCGACGTGTTCGGCGACCAGGCGGCCGTCCAGCCAGACCTTCGCGCGGTGGTCGACGGCTCCGAAGTGCACCAGCGCCCGGTCGCCGCCGCCGACGCCGAGGACCTCGTGAGGGATGCGGCGGCGGTACCACACCACCGGGTGCGCGGTGGTCTCGCCGATGCCGGAGGCAGGGGCCTCGGGCGGGTACGGGACGGTGATCTCCCGGTCGAACGCACCCGTCGCCGGATCGGAGAACCACCCGTCGCGCTCGCCTTCGCGGGCGTCGTCGTACCCGAACTCCCAGACGCCGTCGAGGCTGTGCCACCGCTCCCGCCGCAGGATCGGCCTCGGATACGTCCCGTCCTGCTCGCTCGCCTTCACGAACCCTCCTCCTGCCTGTTCCGGAATTCCCGGCACAGGCGTTTCCACGATCGAAGCCCTGCCATCATGAGTGATCGTTTGCATCGATGCAATACCCGAGTGGGATGCGACGATGAGGGCGGGGCTCCCCGGTGCGGCAGACTCGGAGAGCCGGTCCGGCGCCCGATCGAGGCCGGCCGGCGTACACCGGGGTGCCGTCACGACGGGAAGGAGGCCCCAGTGGCCAAGGTGCGGATGCGGGACGTGGCCGAGCACGCCGGGGTGTCGGTGCGCACGGTGTCGAACGTGGTCAACGGCTTCTCGCACGTCAGTCCTGACACCCGCGCGAAGGTGCAGCGCTCGCTCGACGAGCTGGGCTACCGCATGGACTACCTGGCCCGTGGCCTGCGTTCGGGCCGCACCGGCTTCATCGCCCTGGCGGTGCCGTTCCTCGCCGAGCCCTACTTCGCCGAGCTCGCCCAGGCCGTGATCCGGGCCGCGGGCCGGCGCGGCATCACGGTGCTCGTCGAGTCGACCGCGGGCGACAGCGAGGTGGAACGGCGGATCATCGAGGGCGGCCTGACGAATGTCGCCGACGGTGTGCTGCTGAGCGCCCTGACCCTGCCGGCCGGCGACATCGCCGCCAAGAAGCCGGACTTTCCGCTGGTCATGCTGGGTGAGCACAGTGTCGGCGACCAGTTCCCGCGGGTCGGCATCGACAACGTGGCGGCCGCGCGCACGGCCGTCGAGCACCTGCTGGAGCAGGGCTGCCGCCGGATCGTCGCCCTCGGCCGCAACGGCAGCGAGAACGGCCGCCAGCGCACCGAGGGGTACGAGCAGGCGATGTCGGCGGCCCGGGTGCGGCGGGTGAACTGGCTGGTCGTACCGGTCGAGGACTGGACCAGGGAGCAGGGTTACGTGGCCGTGCGCGAGCTGCTGGAGGGCGACGGCCCGCTGCCCGACGCCGTCTTCGCCTTCAACGACGCGCTCGCCGTCGGTGCGCTGCGGGCCCTGGACGCCTCCGGGGTGCGGGTGCCCGAGGACGTCGCCGTCGTCGGCATCGACGCCGTCCAGGAGTCCGCGTACACCCACCCGCCGCTCACCTCCGTCGCCCCCGACCTCGACGCCATCGCCGAGCGTTCGCTGACCCTGCTGGAGGAGCAGATGGCGGCCCCCGGGGAGGCCGAGGAGGCCGCGCCGGGCGAGGACGCGCGGGCAGGGGTGCTGGTGGCGGCTCCCCAGGAGGCCACGCCGTACCGGCTGGTCGTCCGCGAATCCTCGCGCCGGACGCCCGTACCGGAGTGACTCCGGGCCGCGTCGGCGGCCCGCGACGACTTCTTCCCGGCGATCTATTGCATCGTTGCAAAACGTGTGCGAGGGTCTGCGCCATCGAGTTCACATCGAATTAACGAGGTGAATACCCCCATGAGCGGAGCGATGGCGCGCCGGCGGTTTCTTGCCCTAGGCGGTGGCCTTGCCCTGACCGGAGGACTCGCGGCGTGCTCCTCCCCGCTCGCGTCCGGCCTGACGGGCTCGCAACCGAACACGGCGGACGTCGTCTTCTGGAACCTCTTCACCGGCGGTGACGGCGCCAACATGGTGCTGATGGAGAAGGCGTTCCGGAAGGCCAACCCGGGAACGACGGTCGAGGCGACCGTCCTGGGATGGGGCAACCCGTACTACACGAAGCTGGCGCTGGCCATCGCGAGCGGCACGCCGCCGGACGTGGGCATCACCCACCTCTCGCGGCTTCCGCTGCTCGCCGCCTCCGGCCTGCTGGAGCCGATCGCACGGACGCCGCTCGGGGAACTCGGCGTCACCGAGGACAAGTTCACCCCGGCGGCCTGGCAGAAGGCCACCGTGGACGGCACCACCTACGCGGTACCGCTCGACACGCATCCCTTCGTGCTCTATTACAACGTGGACATCGCCCGCAAGGCGGGCCTGCTGAACTCCGCGGGCGACGATCTCGTGCCCCTCAAGGGCAAGGAGGACTTCGTCGGCGCGGTGAAGGCGATGCGGGACGCGGGCGGCGCCCAGTACGGCGCGGTCATGTCGATCACCGCCGACCCGTCCACCGCCTGGCGCTTCTTCAGTATGGTCTACTCCGGTCTGGCCGGCCCGATCGTCACCGACTCAGGCACGAAGATCGCCATCGACGACGAGGCGTTGCGCGAGACGGTCGCCTTCATGCAGAGCCTGACCGGCCCGGACCTGATGCCGAAGAACCTCACCGGCGCCGGCGCCAACGCCCTCTTCAGCACCGGCAAGGCCGGTTTCCTCTTCGACGGCGAGTGGCAGATCCCCACCTACCGGCAGGTCAAGAACCTCAGGTTCAACGTCGTGCCGTTCCCCGCGCTGCTCGGCCCGAAGCCGGTGGCGTACGCCGACTCGCACGCGCTGGTCCTGCCGCGCGACGACCGCGGCGACGAGAGCCGCACCCGTAACGCGGCGAAGTTCGTCAGGAGTCTCCTCGACAGCAGCGCGACGTGGGCCGAGGGCGGCCACATCCCCGCCTGGCTGCCGACGCAGCGCAGCAAGGCGTTCCTCGACCAGTCCCCGCAGCGCAACTACGTCGAGGCCGCGTTCAACGCCCAGTACGACCCGGTGGCCTGGTACACCGGCGCCGGCTCGGACTTCCAGGGCGTGATCGGCGGCACGGTCATCGAGGCGCTCGCCGGACGCGTCACGCCCACGGGCATGGCGGCCGCGATGCGCTCCGCCCTGAAGCGGTACACCACCTCCCGACCGCCGGTCACGATGAAGTAGGAGGCAGTGACCATGACGACCGCCGTCCCGACGCGACCGGTACGTGCCGTATCCCCGGCAGAGCTCACCACCGACCGGCCCACCCCTTCCGAACGCCGGGCGGGCAGACTGCTCGCCGCCCCCTTCCTCGTGATCTACCTGCTGTTCCTGGTCGGACCGCTGCTCGTCGGCGTGGTGCTGAGCTTCTTCAACACCACCACCGTCAAGAGCGGCCTCGGCGACTTCGTCGGCCTGTCGAACTACCGCGAGGTGCTCACCGACTCCCTCTTCTGGGAGAGCATGTGGCACTCGGTGCTCTTCACCCTGCTGACCACGCCCCCGCTGGTGATCCTCGCGCTGGGCGTCGCCATCCTCGCCTCGGGCATCCGCCGCGGCCGGCTCTTCTACCGCATCGCCTTCTTCGTGCCGTACGTGGTGCCGTCCTCCGTGGTCACCCTGATCTTCCTCTGGATGTACACCCCGCAGATCGGCCTCATCCCGAAGGTCTTCGGCGCCGTCGGGCTGCCGGTGCCCGACTTCATCGGCAGCACCTCGGGCGGCTGGACCGCCGTCGTGCTGATGACCGTGTGGTGGACGTTCGGTTTCAACTTCGTCCTCTACACCGCCGCCATCCAGGACGTCCCCGCGGACGTCTACGAAGCGGCGGCCATCGACGGCGCGAGCCCCTGGCAGCAGATCCGCCACATCACGGTCCCGCTGCTCGGCCGGACCACCAGCCTGGTGCTGATCCTGCAGATCCTCGCCTCGCTGAAGGTGTTCGACCAGATCTACCAGCTGCTCGGCGGCGGACCCAACCAGTCCACCAGGCCGGTCATCGAGTACATCTACGACACCGGCTTCACCGCCTACCGGGGTGGCTACGGCGCTGCCGCCACCATGGTGTATTTCGTCATCATCGTCGCGATCTCGGCGGCCTGGTACGGGCTGCGGCGCCGTCGCGCGGCCGGCAGCGCGGCCTGAGCGGAGGACCCATGACCACCATCACCCAGCCGCGGACCGCCGAACCGAAGGACGCGGTCAACGGCGCCAAGCTCTTCAACCGGCTCTGCGCCACCTGTCTGACCCTGTTCGCCCTGATCTGGCTGGTGCCCTTCGCGTGGGCTCTGATCACCTCGCTGCGCGACGACGCGGCCATCACCCAGAGCCCCACGTCGATCTTCGCGGGCGGCTGGTCGCTGGACGCCTACTCCACCGCCTGGGACAACCACCCGATCGGCACCTGGTACCTCAACAGTCTGGTCATCTCGTCACTGGCCGTGATCTTCACGGTGGCGTTCTGCTCGATGGCCGGATTCGCCCTGGCCTTTCTGCGCTTCCGCGGCCGGGCCCTGGTCATGGCCGTCGTCACCGCCGGCCTGATGCTGCCGACCGAGGCGCTGGTGCTGCCCCAGTTCATCGAGTACCGGTCCTTCCACCTGCTCGGCACGTTCTGGGCGCTGGTCCTCCCGTCGGTCGCGGCACCGATCTCGGTGTTCGTCTTCCACTCGTTCTTCCGCGGCATCCCCACGGCGCTGATCGAGGCGGCCCGCATCGACGGCGCGAGCTGGTGGCGCGTCTACGCCACGATCTGCATGCCGATCTGCCGCCCGGCGGTTTCCACGGTCGCGATCCTCACCTTCATCGGCTCGTGGAACTCCTTCCTGTGGCCGCTGCTGGTCCTCAGCCAGACCAGGTCCCAGACCATCCCGGTCGGACTCGCCTCACTGGTGGACGCCACCAGCCCCCAGTACGCCGAGATCATGGCCTCCTCGGTCCTCGGCTTCATCCCGCTCATCGCCGTCTTCCTGGTCTTCCAGCGCCAGATCGTCCAGGGAATCGCCACGACCGGCATCAGGTGACCCACCTGGTGAGGGGTGCCCGGTCGCGTCGGACACCCCCTCACCGGTCAGCTGGAAGTCGGGCCTCAGCGACCCGGACTCGGTGGAGCCGGGCGGTACGACCCCGGCGTCGGCGGACAGCGCGCCGCCCCGGATGCCGGGGCGGTGGCTCCTGTCCGCGGAGCGTCTACTTGCCGGCGGACGGCCGGGAGCCGCGCAGCGGTGCGAACGCGGCGCGGAGTTCGTCCGTGAAGATTCCCGGGACCTCCCAGGCCGCGAAGTGGCCCCCGCTGCGGGCACGGTGGTAGTAGAAGAGGTCGTGGTAGGCGCGTGACGCCCAGCTGCGCGGGGCCTGGTAGATCTCGCCGGGGAACACCGTGATGGCGGCCGGGATCGACACGGAAACGGCGTTGAAGTTGTTGGCGTTGTTCTCCCAGTAGAGACGCGACGAGGAGACCGCGGTGTTCGTCACCCAGTAGAGGGTGATGTCGTCGAGCATCTCGTCCTTGGTGAGTACGCGCTCGGGGTGGCCGCCGCTGTATGTCCATGCCGCGAATTTGTCGTACATCCAGGCAGCCAGTCCGACGGGCGAGTCCGTCAGCCCGTATCCCTCGGTCTGCGGGCGGGTGACCATCATGGCCGAGTAGCCGGACCCCGTCTTGTAGAAGGCGGCCATCTGGCCGTAGGCCGCCTTCTCGTCCGGACTGAGACCGGCGGGTGCCGGGTCACCGCAGGCGAGCTTCTCAGCGATGTCCGGCGGGATGGTGGCCGGGAAGTTCACGTGGATTCCGAGCAGCCCGGAGGGCTTCTGCACGGCCATCTTGTCGGAGATCACCGCGCCCCAGTCACCGCCCTGGGAGACGTAGTGCCGGTAGCCCAGGCGTTCCATCAGCACGGTCCACGCACGGGCGATGCGGTCGGGATTCCAGCCGGTGGCCGTCGGCCGTTCCGAGAAGCCGTATCCGGGCATCGACGGTATGACCAGGTGAAAGGCGTCCTCGGCGCGGCCTCCGTGGGCGGTGGGGTCGCTGAGCGGTCCGATGACCTTCAGGAACTCCAGGATGGAACCCGGCCAGCCATGGGTCAGGACGACCGGGAGGGCGTCGGCGTGGCGAGAGCGGACGTGGATGAACTGGATGTCGAGTCCGTCGATCTCCGTCACGTACATCGGCAGGGAGTTGAGCTTCGTCTCGATCTTCCGCCAGTCGTACGTCGTTGCCCAGTAGTGGGCGAGCTCCTTCATCGTGGCCAGCTGGACACCCTGCGACTGGTCGCGGACGGTCTCGCGGTCGGGCCATCGTGTCGCCTTGATGCGCCGGCGGAGGTCGTCCAGTTCCTGCTCCGGTACGTGCACGTGAAAGGGGCGGACACTCTGCCGCTCACTCGGCGATTCAGGTTCTCCGGAGTCCCTCCAGGCCCGAAGACCGAATGCCCCCGTCGCGGCGGTCACCGCGGTGGCCGACGTGGAGATGAACTTCCTGCGGGAGTACGAACGAAGAAACTCGGGCACGGTGGATCTCCCTGAAGAATTCCTGGGTGGGTCCGCAGTCGCGCAGCGTGCGAAGGGAGGGTGGCTTCAACGAGTCGACTCGTCGGCGCGGAGAGGGAGTGCGCGCATGTCGAGAACCGCGGATCGCGGTACTTCACTGTCAGTAACGCTATCTGTCCGTGTGTGACCGTGCAACTCGTGAGAGTGACGGCATGCGTCGTTTCGGCGCAGCGCCCGCACGTCCCGCGGACGGAGGATGGTGCGCCGTACCACCCGCGATCCGGCGTTCGCCATGTGCTTGAGCTGGAGGTGGTTCACCGCGTCGCCGAGTGCCCACACCCCGGGCACCGACGTGCGATGGGCGCCGGCGGAGGTCGTCCTCCACGGTGCGTCCGTCGTAGGGACGGGGAACCGGATGAGCGCGGCCGGACGGCCCCAACGGCTCGTGGCGCAGCCTGCTTTGAGCCCTGTGCCGACCCTCGCCGATCACCGAGCAGCAGCAGGCCGCCGAGGACGCGGCCGCCGCCGACAAGGCCGCGGGCAACGACGAGGGTTACGCCAAGGACGGGCGTGTTCTCCGTGCCGGACGAATCCACCGTGCAGATTGTCAGCTCCCGGCGGATCGGGACTTGCCCGGGATGCCGGACGCCGCGTTCGTGGGCTGTGACGCGACGTTCGACCTGGTCGTCACCTACGAGGCGGGCGTCTACCTGTGCACCGACGACCAGGCCCAGGCCGCGGCCGACGGATGCCCGAAGTCGGCGTGGGAGTTCCTCGAGCTGGTGTCGCCGAAGAACATCAAGATCGACGGCTGGACGCACAGGTTCTCCGACAAGGACCTCGTCCGCGCCGGATGGCAGAGCCTCTTCGGTGATGTCGCCGGACCGATCCAGTCCACGACGAAGATCTCGTTCAACCTGGACGGGATCACGGACCCCGTTGCCGCGGCCCGCGCGGGGAAGCCGGTCGATCCGTGCGGCTTCGAGAAACTGAGGAACTGGGAACTCCACAAGGTAGTTGCCAACCACTTCACATGACGGTCCGAGCGCGGGGGAGAAGGCCCGGTCGCATCCGATCTCGAATGCGAGGACCGCGGCGTCATCTGGAGCAGTCGCCCGCAGTCGTAGGCGGGAAGCGGGAAAGCCGCGACGAGTAGCGCCCCACCACCGCACGGAATCGGGGCGCTACTCGCAGGGCCGTTCCTTCGTGACCGGCGGGCTCAGCGGAGCACGACGTCGAACACGATGTGGAAGAACGCGTCCATGGGGGCGGCGGACTTGTCGGCGCGAGCCGCGATCAGGGCACCTTCCCAGGCGCTGAGAACGAAGAGCGCGGTCGCCGGCAGGTCGAGCGAGGGGCTGACTTCGCCCGATTCCTGGGCCTCGGCGAGTACCCGCTCGATGTGCGAGGCCCACTGCTGGAAGCCGCGCTGGACCGCCGAGCGTATCTCCTCGGAGTGGTCGGCCACCTCGGCACCGAAGTTCCCGACCAGGCAGCCGCGGACGAAGCCGCTGTCCACCGTGTCCGAGCCCATGAACTCGAAGTGCGCCCTGAGGCGTTCCAGCGGGGGGCGCCCGGCCGTGTCGAGCATGTCGAAGCGCAGGCCGACGGCATAGCGGTCGAGCGCTTCCAGGGCGCTGGCCTCCTTGCTCGCGAAGTGGTTGTAGAAAGAACCCTTCGGGGCGCCGGCGGCCGAGGTGATGTCGCTGATGCCGGTGGCGTTGAAGCCCCGGGTGCGGAACTGCTCCAGTGCCGCCTGCGCGATCTCCTCGCGCTTCGACGCACGTGCCATTCGGATCACCTCCCGATCAATATGTCCGGTCGTCTTGGCTGCTGTCAATCCCCGAACGCGGCGCCCGCGCCCCGGGCGGTGCCGCTTGACGCCAACTAAGACGACTGGTCATATTGGAATCGCAGCGCACACCGAGCCCAGCCGGGACCACACCCGGCGGGCGGTACCAAGGAGATTCCATGTCCAGCACCTACCGAGCCTTCGAGGCCACCGGAGTCCACAACCTGCGACTGGTCGAGCGTGAGCCGGTCGATCCGGCGCCCGGACACGTCCGCCTCCGGGTGGAGACCTGCGGGGTCTGCCACACCGACGTCCTCGCCGTGGAGGGCCTGCGCGCCGACCCGTCGAGTCCGATCGTGCCGGGTCACGAGATCGTGGGCGTCATCGACGCCGTGGGGCCGGGCGTCACCGCCTGGCACCCCGGCGACCGCGTCGGCGTCGGCTTCCTGAACGGCCACTGCGGTGAGTGCGAGCCGTGCCGCCGTGGTGACTTCGTCAACTGCCTCGACCAGGGGCAGACCGGCACCAACGTCGACGGCGGCTACGCCGAGGTGACCTACGCGCGCGCCAGCGGACTGGTCCGCATCCCCGACGGCATGGCCGCGGCCGAGGCCGCCCCGCTGCTGTGTGCCGGTCTGACCACCTTCTCCGCCCTCCAGCAGGACTCCGTCCGGGCGGGCAGCCTGGTGGCCGTGCAGGGCATCGGCGGGCTGGGCCACCTGGCCCTCCAGTACGCGCGCAGCCTCGGTTACCGGGTCGCCGCCGTCGCCCGTGGCAAGGACAAGGAGCCGCTCGCCCGTGAGCTGGGCGCCCACGAGTACATCGACAGCTCGGAGACCGACCCCGGTGCGGCCCTGGCCGACCTGGGCGGGGCCTCGCTCGTCGTGGCCACGGCGTCGAGCGGCGCGTCGATGAACCCGCTGCTGCGCGGTCTGGCGCCCGGTGGGAAGCTCGTCGTCGTGGGTGCCGCGCCCGACCCCCTGTCGGTGTCCACCGCCGATCTGATCTTCGGCACCCGGAGCATCGTCGGCAGCCTGACCGGCTCGTCGATCGAGAACGAGGACAACCTCGGCTTCACCCTGGCCCACGGCATCCGCCCCGCCATCGAGCGGATGCCCTTCGAGCGGGCCATGGACGCCTACGAGCGGATGCTCTCCGGCAAGGCGCGGTTCCGCGTCGTCCTCGACGTCAACGCCTGATCGTCACCACCTGATCGTCCGCGTCGGCATCGCCCGTCGCGCCCGACTACAGCTCCAGCAACGCCTGCTCGACGGCCTCTGTCAGGGCCGGGTGGATGTACAGCACGTCGTGCCCGATCCGGTCCACCGTCAGGCCCAGGGACATGGCCTGGATCAGGGGCTGGATGAGCGTGGCGGCCTGGGGCCCGATGATGTGCGCGCCCAGGAGCAGGCGGTCGGCGGGGCTCGCGAGGAGTTTCACGAAACTGGTGGTGTCCTCCAGTGCCCATCCGTAGGCGGTGTCGGCGTAGTCGCGGACGCTCACCAGGCAGTCGATGCCGCGCCGCCGCGCCTCCTGTTCGGTGAGTCCGACACCGGCGATCTGCGGGTGGGTGAACACCGCGTGCGGCGCCACCGCGTTCGGCAGCATCCGCACGTCCTGCGGATGGAGAATGTTGTGCCGTACCACCCGCGATTCGGCGTTCGCCACGTGCTTGAGCTGGAAGTGGTTCACCGCGTCGCCCAGTGCCCACACCCCGGGCACCGACGTGCGGTAGGCGCCGTCGGTGACGACGTGGCCGTGCTCGTCCAGCTCCAGTCCGCCGTCGACGGCCCGCAGCCGGTCGGTGTTGGGTATGCGGCCGACGGCCACCAGCAGCATGTCGGCCTCGACGGCGTGCTCACCGTCCGGACCCGCCACGCGCGCCGCCACACCGTCCCCCTTCGGTGCGACGGAGACGGCCTCGGAATCGAGCAGCAGACGGTGCCGATGTGCGGCGAGTTCGGTGAAGCGCCGCGACACCTGCTCGTCCTCCGCCATGAGCAGGCGCGGCCCGCGCTGCACGATGGTGACGTCCACGCCGAACGAAGTGAACACGTGGCCGAACTCGGCCGCGATGAACCCGCCGCCGAGCACCAGCATGGAGCCGGGCAGGTCGTCGATCCGCATGATCGTGTCCGAGGTGTGGAAGGGCACGGTGTCGAGCCCCGGGATGTCCGGCACGACCGGCCGTGACCCGACCGCGACGACGAACGTCTCGGCGGTGATCCGCTCCGCCCCGACCTCGAGCACCTTCGGGGCCACGAAGCGGGCCGCCTCGGTGAAGACGTCGACGCCCTGGCTCCTGCGGTATTGCACGGCGCTCTCGTGCAGCGGATCGATGCGGTCGAACACGCGGTCCCGGACGGACTTCCAGTCGACGTGCGAGACAGTCGCGTGCACACCGAGGCGCCTCGCCTCCCGCGCTCCCTCCGCGGCGTCCGCGGTGACGACGAACATCTTGCTCGGTATGCACCCCCGGTTCAGGCACGTGCCGCCGAAACGGTCCGGCTCCACGATGGCGATCCGCAGCTGGTCGAACTCCTCGGACAGCAGCATGTTGCCGCTGCCGGCCCCCAGGATGACGAGGTCGTAGTGCCGCATGTCTTCCACCCTTCGTCGGCGGAACACCGGCCTTGTGGTGCGCGGCTGTGAGAAGACAGTCCTACGGATCACAATTCTGTTCGCATGCGCCGCTTTCCACCACTGGCGGACCCGGGCGCCGTCTCAGCCCGCGGACCCGCCGTCGACCGGGATGCCCAACCGCTGGGCCACGGTGGTCAGGGCCGACCCGAGAGGGAGCGCGACCCGGGTGAGGGCGAGCGGGTCGCCCCGGGTCGGGTCCTGGTTGACGATCAGCACCGGCTTTCCCTCCTGGTGCGCCTGGCGGACGAACCGGAGCCCGGACATCACTGTCAGTGAGGAGCCCAGGACCAGCAGCGAGGACGCGTCACGGACCAGCCGCCGGCAGTGCTCGACGCGCAGCGGCGGAACCGCTTCACCGAAGAACACCACGTCCGGTTTGAGGACACCGCCGCACCGGGCGCAGGGGACGACGCGGAAATCCCCGACCTGCGCGTCGGTGAGGTCGGCGTCACCGTCCGGGTTGATCCCGGCGGCCACGGGGTCGAAGCCGGGGTTCTCGGCCTCCAGCCGCCGGGCGAGTTCACCGCGCGGGCTGTAGACGCCGCAGGAGAGGCAGACGACCCGGTCCAGGCTGCCGTGCAGTTCCACCACGCCCTCGCTGCCGGCGGCCTGGTGCAGGCCGTCCACGTTCTGGGTGATGACACCCGAGACACGCGCGTGCCGCGCGTAGGCGGCCACGGCCCGGTGACCGGCGTTGGGGACGGCACGGCCGAAGGTGCGCAGGCCGAGGTGGCTGCGCGCCCAGTAGCGGCGCCGCGCGTGCGCGCTGCCGGTGAAGTCCTGGTAGGTCATCGGGGTGTGCCGACTCAGGCTCCCGTCCTTGCCCCGGTAGTCCGGGATGCCCGACTCCGTGGAGAGTCCCGCGCCGCTGAGCACCAGCACACCGCCGGTGCTCAGCGCCCGGACGACCGGTTCCAGGTCGGTGGTGCCCGGCGGCAGGTCCGCGGCAGGGGTCCAGCTCAGGGTGGGGCGCATGCGCATGCCGCCAGGGTACGGAGTCGACGCCGCCCCACAGAGCGCTCCGCCCCGGAACCCTGCGGGAGCAGGCCCCCCGCCCCCGGACCGCCGCGGCATCGGGACACCGCCGGCGGCCGACGGCCCCGCTCCCGCGCGGCGCCGGCCTCAGGCGGGTCCAGCCACTACTGGTCGTGGAGCCCGCGGTGGGAGGCGGCGGCCGGCCATGCGCTCGCACACCTGCTGGTCGCCTCCCGAGGGCAGCCGGTGCAGGTCCCGGCCGGTCTGACCGCGGACGTGTTCCGACGCGCGCTCGATGCCCTGCTGCCGGCAGGCTCCCCGAGGCGGCGGGCCGTCCTGGCGGGGCCGGGACGGGCCCGCCCCGGACGCGGGCGCCGGCATCCTCCTCGTACCGGTCCATCCCCAGACGGGCCGGACCTGGGCTCCCGCCGGGCCGGCCGCGTCGGCGTACCCGGTTCCCCTGCCGCCGGGAGTGTGCCTGTGGCTGGTCTCTCCCCGGCCGTACCTGCCGGTTCCCGCGTCGGGCCCGATACCTCGGGACGTCCTCCGCGACGACCCGTTCCCGCTGCTCCCCACCCACCTGTTCCGCGCCGACCAGGAACGCTCCAGCACACCCTGGCCCGGCTGCCGGCCGTGCGCAGCCCGTGGCTGCGCGCCGTCTTCGACAACCTCACGCGGGGTCCCCGGGCCGATTTCCGCCAGCCACCCGGGATCTGCTGTGCTGCTGTCCGGCGAAGACCGGAGCGCCGGCGGTCCGCGGATGTCGAGGACGTGTCGCCGGCTCCGGCCCAGGGACGACAGCGGCTGCCACCGGCCGCATGCGGAGAGGGAGAGACCAGCATGGCGATTCAGCGGATGGACAACGTCGGCATCGTCGTCGAGGACATGGACGCCGCCATCGCGTTCTTCGTGGAGCTCGGCATGGAGCTGGAGGGCAGGGCGGAGGTCCAGGGCCGCTTCGCCGACCAGTGCACCGGACTCGACGGCGTCCGCTGTGACATCGCGATGGTCCGGACCCCGGACGGTCACGGCCGGCTCGAACTGGCGAAGTACCACAGCCCCGCGGCGACCAGCGCCGGTGCGCGCAACCGGCCGCACAACGTTCTGGGCACGCACCGCGTCATGTTCGCCGTCGACGACATCGAGGACACCGTCGCCCGTCTGCGTCCGCACGGCGCCGAACTCGTCGGCGAGATCGCCCGGTTCGAGGACAGCTTCCTGCTCTGCTATCTCCGCGGCCCGGAGGGCATCATCGTCGGGCTTGCCGAGCAGCTGCGCTGAGAAGGAGGCACCGACCCGTGAAAGGCGGCCCGCTCGACCGGTCGTCTCCTCAATGTCTGCTGATGAGCCAGAAGCAGGTGCCGGCTCCCAGCCCGAACACGAGGTGTGCGCTCAGGTCGTCGGCCAATGTCCGCGGGCTGTACTTCCAGAACTGCTGGTAGAGCCCGGCCTGCGGCAGGACCAGGTACGCACTGGCACACACAGCCGCGCCGAGCGGAAGGCCGAGCAACGGGTTCGGGCGCCGGACCGACCCGGCGACGATCCCGTACAGCGCACCCCAGGCCGAGCCGTAGGACCAGTGCATCGCGGTGCTCAGGAGCCACGCCCACCGGTCAGGGACCTCGCGCTGGGTGAACCCCTCCAGGACCCGCTTCGCCACCTTGCCCGGATCCGGTGCCTCCTCCCAGTTCTCGACCGGCGCGAACTCCCAGTCCTTGGGGCTGTCGGTGCCTCCCGCGCGGCGGTATCGCAGATAGCGCGTGGCATCCATGCATACCGTCCCGGCCACGCCCGCGAGGACGCCGTCGACGACGGCGGCGAGCGGCGTGAGAGGCCGTCGCCGTGGACGTCCTGCTGTCATGATGCCCATCACTTCAACCACCTCGGGCAACTGCCGGTGCCTGGGTTCGCGCTGTCGCCCCCCGCCTTGCGGGAAGTTCAGAATCCCACCGGTCACCTTCGCCCGCACCCCAGGAGCGCACCGCCGCGCGCCCGGACCGACCGGACTTCCGGTACCACCCGGTCGGGTGGCGTGCGGGGCGGGGGCGGTCCAGGGTGGTCGGTGTGCGGCGGTGCCGCCGCCGGGGGACGGGCTCGTAGCGCAGAGGGGTGTCGCCACGGTGATCGACACGGATGAGCTGGTGCGGCGCAATGCAGGGTTCGCCGACGGCGGAGCATGCGCCGGCCTGGGGCTCATGCCCAGCGGCGGTCTGACGGTCATCGGATGCGTCGATCCCCGTGTCGACCCGTCCGACGTGCTCGGTCTCGAGCTCGGCGAGGCGGCGGCGATCCGCAACGTCGGAGGACGGGTCACGCCCTCGACACTCCGCACGCTGGGGATGCTCTCGAAGGTCGTCCAGGCCCGCACACACGGCCCCCGCCCGGGCGGTGTCCACTACGTGGTCCTGCAGCACACCGACTGCGGGATCACCGACCTGGCCGCGTTCCCGGACCTGCTCGCCGACTACTTCGAGGTTCCGGCCGGCGACGTGGACACCAAGGCGGTCACCGACCCGGTCGCCGCCGTCCGCGTCGACGTCGGCATCCTCAGGCAGAAGCTGCCGGCCGGAGTCTTCGTCTCGGGGCTCGTGTACGACGTGACGACCGGGCTCGTCGACGTAGTCGTCCCGCCCGCGCGAGTGGAAGTATGACATCGCGCGGTGCGCGCGGCCGCTCCGGTCGGCGCGACCGCCGAGGGCCTGTGGCCGGTACCGGGATCTGCTGCGCCGGCCGGTCGTATCGGTGAGGAGGCGCTTTCCGGCATGTGTGACGATCACGGGCGCTCGGCGGCCGAGGCGGCCTGGTCGGCGCCTCGGGTCGCGGAAGGACCGGCGGTCGACCCGGTGACGCTGCCGGAGGTCGACGAGGTCACGGTCACGACGATGGTCGACAACACCTTCGACGCACTGCTGGCCTCTGCCGAAGGCGTCGCCCGGGCGCGGGTCGGTACCGGGCGGACCGCCGCGCCACAGTTCGCCGGCGGCGAGTCGGTCGCGGGGCTGCGAGCCGAGCACGGCTTCTCCGCGCTGGTCACCGTCCGCAGCGGGAGCGCGAGCAGCACGCTGCTGTTCGACACCGGCGCGTCCCCGGACGCGCTGGCGGTGAACGCCGAACGTCTCGGCATCGATGTCGGCGGCCTGCAGGGCGTCGTGCTCAGCCACGGGCATTTCGACCACGCGGGCGGCTTCGGCGGCCTGGCCCGGTTGCGCGGGCGCTCCGGTCTGCCGCTGACCGTCCATCCCGCGGTCTGGACCCGTCGCCGCCTGGAACTGCCCGCAGGCGAACGCCTGGAGATGCCCACGCTGTCACGCGGTGCCCTGGAGCGCGAGGGGTTCGAGGTCATCGAGCGGCGGCAGCCGTCGTTGCTGGCCAGCGGTGTCCTGATCACCGGCGAGGTGGACCGCGTCACCGAGTTCGAGCACGGGATGCCGCGGGCCCACCAGGCCTGGGACGGGAGCGGCTGGCGGCACGACCCCCTGGTCATCGACGACCAGGCACTCGTCATCAACGTGCGCGGCCGGGGACTTGTCGTCGTCACCGGGTGCGGCCACGCCGGAGTGGTCAACATCGTCCGGCACGCCATGAGGCTGACCGGCGTCGGCAGACTGCTGGCCGTCATCGGCGGCTTCCACCTGAGCGGCCCCGCCTTCGAGCCGGTCATCGGCCCGACGGTGGCCGCGCTCACCGAACTCACACCCGAGCTGGTCGTCCCCGGTCACTGCACCGGGTGGCGCGCCCAGCACACCCTCGCCGCGGCCCTTCCCGAGGCATGGGTCCAGACCAGCGTCGGCACCACGTACACCCTCGACGCCCCACACGCCGGCGGCGCCTGACCCCCGCTCAGCAGCACCGCCTCGCCAGGCGGGCCGCCGAGGGGCGCCCCGTACATGCCGAGGTCAGAGGTCGTCCAAGTCGGCGGGGCCTGCGACACACTTCCCGGTCTTGTCCACCACGTAGACGATGTCCCGGATGCCCACTTCACCGTGTGCCTTGGCGGGCTTGGGGTCGATGACCGGGCAGACCGATTCCGCTCCTCGGACAGCCACCTTGTACGTCACGGGCCATGCGCGTTCTTCGGTCCACCCGACGTAGCTGCCGCCGCTCCCGCTCCGCGTCGGGTCAGGGTCCGCCACGGCCGTGAGACCGCGCTCTCCGCATGACGGACAGCCGAATACGTGAGCGTCCCAGGCCGACTCGTTGACCAACCGCACCGGGAGTCCTTCGTCACCCGAACTACCGCACCCCGTAACGAAGACGGCGGTGATGCCCAGTGCAGCCAGGAGTGCGACGCGCGCTCGTCCCACACTCCGGCTGGGCGCGTTGCTGTGACTGCCTGTTCTCAAGGGTCCCACGCTCGGACTCCCCCCCCCGTGATCACGGATCGAGGTTGGATCATCGCAGGTCGCAGCGCGATGAACAACGGTCCGAGACCGCCTGACGCTTTGGGCCGGGAGCGTCTGTCTCCTTGCGTGGAACGACATTGGTGCGCGCAAGTAATTGACAATCTCTTGCAGAAATCCTACTTGGACATGGAAAGAAGCGTCCGTTGTCTTGTCCGGCTGTCCTGTCGCGCCCTAATGTCCCGGTACGCAGCGGCACGGCCCGTTCCCGTCGTGCCGCCGCGCACCGAGCTGCCCTCGGTGACCTCCGCTCCTAGAGAAACGAGAACCCGATGGCGCCGTACCTCCACCACGTGGCTGCGGAGCGGCTGAGAGGCCGTGCGCGAAGACCCGCTCGGACGCTCGTGGCACTGACCGCCGTCACCGCCGGACTCGTGCTCGGCCTCGGCGCTCCGGCTCCGGCGGCGTCGTGGCACGCCGGCGGCACGGGCTCCCCGGTGGTGACCCGGGCCGGACTCGACCCCGCCCTCGTCGCGGGGCGGGGCGCCGCGGTGGACTTCGACGAACAGGAGGCGGAGAACGCGGCGACGGACGGCACCGTCATCGGCCCCGACCGCACCGCCTACACACTGCCCTCGGAGGCATCCGGCCGCACGGCGGTGCGCCTGAAGCCGGGCCAGTACGTCGAGTTCACCCTGCCCCACGCGGCCAACGCCCTCACCGTGCGGTACAGCATCCCCGACGCTCCCGGAGGCGGCGGCATCACCGCGCCCCTCGACGTCGCCGTGGACGGCCGTCACCGCACCACGATGACCCTCACCTCGCAGTACTCCTGGCTCTACAACCAGTACCCGTTCAGCAACGACCCCCAGGGCGACCTGCTGCACCCCGACTGGTGGATCACCGAATGCGGTTGCGTGCCGTCCGCCACCACCCCGGCGCCCACCATCGACAAGCCGTTCCGGCCGAGCCACTTCTACGACGAGCAGAGACTGCTGCTCGGCAAGCGGTACGCGGCCGGCGACACCGTCCGCCTCACCGCGCCCAGGAGCAGCACGGCCGCCTGGACCGTCATCGACCTGCTCGACACACAACTCGTCGGCGCACCCCACGTCGAGACGCATGCCGTGAACGTCGTCGCCTTCGGAGCCGACCCCACCGGCCGGCGTGACGCGGGCGACGCCTTCGACCGGGCCGTCGCCTACGCGAAGGAGCGGCACCGCAAGGTGTACCTGCCGCCGGGCACGTACCAGGTGAACCGTCACATCGTCGTGGACGACGTGACGATCGTCGGGGCCGGCAGCTGGTACACGATCGTCAAGGGGCACCAGGTCACCCTCGACACCCCCGCCCCCGACGGCTCGGTCCACACCGGGGTGGGCTTCTACGGCAAGGACGCCGCGGACGGCGGCAGCCACGACGTCCACCTGTCGGGCTTCGCCGTCGAGGGCGACGTACGTGAACGCATCGACACCGACCAGGTCAACGCCATCGGCGGGGCGCTCAGCGACTCCACGATCGACGGCCTCTACCTCCACCACACCAAGGTCGGCATGTGGTTCGACGGCCCGATGACACGTCTGCGCGTCACCCGTACCCAGATCGCCGACCAGATCGCCGACGGTCTCAACTTCCACACCGGCGTCACTGATTCGCGTGTCTCCGACACCTTCGTCCGCAACAGCGGCGACGACGGTCTGGCCATGTGGTCGGAGAAGACGGGCGACGCCCGCAACGTCTTCGCCCACAACACCGTGCAGACCCCGGTCCTCGCCAACGGCATCGCCCTGTACGGCGGCACGGACAACACGGTCACCGGCAACCTCGTGGCGGACCCGATCAGAGAGGGAAGCGCCATCCAGGTCGGCTCCCGGTTCGGGGCGGAGCCGTTCACCGGCCGTCTGAAGATCTCGGACAACACCACCGTCCGCTCGGGGCCGTTCGAGCTCAACTGGAAGATCGGCCTGGGCGCGATCTGGTTCTACGCCCTGGAACGGGACATCGACGCCGACATCCAGGTGACCGGCGACCACTTCCTCGACAACACCTACAACGCGATCATGCTGGTCTCCGACTTCCCGGTGAAGGACAAGTACGCGATCCGAGGCGTCCGTTTCAAGGACATCCGCGTGGACGGCACCGGCACCTCCGTCCTCAGCGCCCGCTCCGCCGGCTCGGCGTCCTTCGAGAACGTGGACGCCCGCAACGTGGGCGCGGTCGGCATCAACAACTGCGGCTCCTTCAACTTTCCAGCATCCGGGTCCGAGTTCGCGGTGAACGACCTCGGCGGCAACGACGGAGGCGGCACGACCGGCCCCTGGCTGGCGTCCTGGGAACTGCCGAACACCCTCACCTGCGACGACCGGCCCCCGGTGGTCCCGCCACCGGCCCCGGCGCCTTGGTGAGGCACGACGGATGAAGTAGCCACGCCGTCACGGGACGACGGGCCGCCTCCACCGGTGGGAGGCGGCCCGCGCAGCCGAGGCGCCCGCGCCGCGCCCGCGGCCGGCCGGGCGGTGTCGGCCGCCCGGTTCGGTCAACGGCCGCATACGCAGGCGCACTTGCCGGGCGGGCCGAACAGATACCAAAGGCGGCGCTGCTCGACCCGGGCGCCGGAAACCACACGGCGGCCCGCTCCGGCACCGTCACCGTCAAGGTGACCGCCGGCGGACCGACCGCCTCGGCGCCACCGTCACCCTCGGCAGACCACCGGCCCGGGAGACGTCGCACCGGCCCTCTACGGCCGCCGCGCCGGAGCGCTGCGGGCCGCTCACCGCGGTCTCGGCCGACCGCGGTTCACCGGGACGGTCAGACCGTCGTCCGGGCCGCCAGCATCCTCCTGGCCTCGGCGACGACCGCAGGGTCGGTGACGAAATGGGTGTCCTGGTCGGCCGCCGAACCGGAGGCGCCGAGCGGAACCCACGCGGCCCGGCGCCGGGGCTCCGCGCGGCGCTTGGCCGACAGATGGACGGCGGCCACACCGGCGGCCGTCAACGCCGGTATGTCGGACGGCCGTACGCCGCCGCCCGCCATCACCTGCACACCGGGCGCGGCCTCGACCATGGCGGCCAGGCGCTCCAGCCCCTGTCCGGCGGCGGCGGCACCGCCCGAGGTGAGCACCCGGGTGAGCCCCAGCTCGGGCAGCAGCGCCGCCGTGGCGACGGGGTCCGCGGACAGGTCGGCCGCACGGTGCAGCGTCACCTCGGCAGGACGGCCCGCCTCCCGGGCCGCCGTGGCGAGGCGGACGACGGCCTCGGAGTCGAGGGTGCCGTCGGCGGCGAGCGCGCCCACGACCACACCCGAGGCGCCGGAGGCGATCACGGACCGCACCTCGGCGGCCATCAGCGCGATTTCCTCGGCGTCGTAGACGAAGTCGCCCGGCCGGCACCGGACCAGTACCTGGACCGGCAGGCCCACGACGGCGACCGCCTCGACCAGGGCGGCCGACGGGGTCAGACCGCCCAGCTCCAGACCGGCGCAGAGTTCGACGCGGTCGGCTCCGTGGTCCAGGGCGACGCGGGCGCCGGCCGGTGAGGTGACGGCGATCTCCAGTGCGGGCACGGTGGGCGCGTTCACTCGTCGTCCCCGGTGAGCGGCTGGTCGGAGGCCGGGATGATCCGGGCCGTCAGGTCCGGCGCCGGCATGTCGCGGTCGAAGGGGAACATCGGGCGGCGGATGCGGCGGTGGCCCAGGCGCACCAGGTCCTGGTCGACACCGCCGGGGGTGAGGGCCATCTTCCAGCCGACCGACATGTCGAACAGCTCGGGCTCCAGGTAGCCGATCTTGACGATCACGATGTCGGCGGAGCGCGGGTCGAGGCCGAGGCCGGTGAAGTCGTGCTCGTGGTGGTACGGCTTGCGCAGCCTGGTGAGGATCGCGTGCACGCTGCCGACCCGGACGACGACCTCGGTCTCGGCGTCCCGGTCGCCGTGCCGTATGGCGTGCACCACGCCGGTGAGGGTGACCGGTCCCGCGTGCCGGTCGTCGACCTCGGCGCCGGCGGTGACGGTGACCGTGGCTCCGACGCCCGCGGCGACGGCGGTCTCGACGGCGGCCGGTCCGGGCACCGAGGCGTAGACGACGGTCGGCCCGTCCTCCTTCTGGAACTCGGGCCGCTCCAGCAGCCGGGTCAGGCCCCAGGTGACGTCTCCGGCGCCGCCCGCGGTCGGGTTGTCGCCGGTGTCGCTGATGAAGTACGGCCGACGGTCGGAGGCGAGGGCCTCGTCGAGGAGTTCGTCGTACGTCCCGGTCGGGGCGACGAAGCCGAAGGCGTCGCGGGCGTCCCAGAAGCCGCGGGCGAGACGTTCGGCACCTGCCGAGACCGCGGCCGTGTCGTCGCCGGTGACGACCACCGCCGCGCGGTTGCGGGGCTCGTCCGCCCACGCGTAGCCCACCCAGATCGCCGCGTCCGTCACACCCGCGGTGGCCTCGACCTCGTCGACCGCCGCGTAGACGCTCCTCGCTGGTTCGATCCGGGTGGAGGTCTGCTCGCCGGCCAGCAGTACGGGGACCGGCACCCACGCCTTGACCGGGCGGGGGCCGCCGGAGACCAGGAGGTCGACCAGGTTGCGCACGGCGCGTTCCTTGGTCTCCATGTGGTCCTCGTGCGGGGCCGTCCGGTAGCAGGTGATCAGGTCGCTGCGGTGGGCGAGTTCACGGGAGACGTTGCCGTGCAGGTCCATCGAGGTGGAGACGATCACGTCCGGGCCGACGGTGGCACGGATGCGCTCCAGCAGCACGGCCTCGGCGTCGTCGATCCCCTCCACGGTCATGGCGCCGTGGATGTCGTACCAGAGGCCGTCCGGCCGGGGGAGCGCGGCGAGGCGTTCGATCAGTTCGTCGGTGAGCGCGGTCCAGGCGGCGGCGGTGACGGTGCCGCCCGGCAGCGACTTGCCGACCAGCGCGCCGTGCCATTCGGCGGCCTCGCGCAGCTCCTCGCCCGGGGCCAGGAAGGGGTACCGGTCGAACACCTCGGCGCCGCGCGCGGGATGGAAGGCGGGTGCCTCGGTGCGGGCGGGGGAGAAGGTCGAGGACTCGATGCCCAGGCCGGCTATGGCGATGACGGGGCGGGCGAGGGCGGTGCGGGTGTGCGTCATGGCTCCTCGTGCGGGGTCGTGCGGAGTGGGCGGTGCTGCGGAATGGAAGCCTCTACGGGGCGTCAGCCCCTCCCGGGAGGCACGACGGTGCGGAACCGGTCGGCGCCGTCGCCGCCGGAGTCGCCCAGGGCGCGGGCCAGGGCACGCTGGAGAGCGAAGAGTCCGACCCCGACGAGACCGGCGTCGGCGCCGAGGACGGTCCGCTCGATGGTGAGGTGCTCGGTGGCCAGCGGGTGGCAGCTCTCGTAGAGCTGGCTGCGCACCGCGGCGACGAACGGCTCCAGGGTGGAGAGGATGCCGCCGAGGTAGACCGCGTCCGGGTTGAAGAAGTTGACGTTGGCGGCCAGCACCCGGCCGAGGTGGTCGCCGGCCCGGCGGACGGCGCGGGTGGCCTCCGGGTCGGCGTCGGTGGCGAGCTGGACCACGTCCTCGGTGCTGGCCACGTCCACCCCGCGTTCGTGCAGGATGCGGACGAGCGCGGCGCCGGACGCCACGGTCTCCAGGCAGCCGGTGTTGCCGCAGGAGCAGGGGATGTCGGCGCCGCTCTCGATCCGGATGTGGGTGATGTCGCCGGCCGCCCCGGTCGCGCCCCGGTAGAGGTTCCCGTCGATGATGACGCCGGCGCCGATCGCCGTACCGATCTTGACCGTGATCGTCCGGCGGTGCTCGGCGGGCCGGACGCTCTGCTCGCCGACCGCCATGCAGTTGGCGTCGTTGTCGACGACGGCCGGGACGCCGAAGCGCTCCTCCAGCCAGGCGGCCACCGGGAAACGGTTCCAGCCGGGCATCCGGGACGGCAGGACGACGGCCCCGGCGACCACGTCCACGGGTCCGGGCAGGGAGAGCCCGACGCCCCGGAGCCGGTCGCGTCCGCGTTGCTGGGCGAGCGACTCCAGGTGCTCGGCGAGCCTCGGCAGCGCCGCCTCGGGGCCGTCCGCGATCTCGAAGGGCACGTTGGCGACGTCGCGGACCCCGTTGCCCGGCAGCACGACACCGATCCGGGCGTGCCGGCCGCCGACGTCCGCGGCCACCGCGTACTCGTCGGCGCTGCCGGCCCTGAGCACCCTGCGCGGGCGGCCCCCGGTCGAGGACTGGGTGCCCTCCTCGGCGATGAGGCCGCGCTCGACCAGCTCGGCCACCGTGAGGGAGATGGTGGAAGGGGCCGTGCCGAGGAGCTGCGCGAGTTCGGCGCGGGACGACGCCTGCCCCGACGCGACGAGTTCGAGGACCCGGGTGGCGAGGGCGGCGCCCTTCGGGCTCACGCCTTTGCTGCTCTTGCGGTCCCGTGCACTTATTTCGGTCATGTACGAAGTAACTTCCGGGGTAATGGGTGTGCCGGAGACAGTACGCCCGTTCCGGCACGTGGGGAACGGTTCCGTGGAGACGACCGCGAGCATCGGCGCGCTGTCGATGTAGAGCAAATCGGCACAGAAATGTCGTAAACGATGCCCCCGGCGGGGAGTTCGGGGTTTTTTCGAATTCGCAGTAACTTACTTGTTATTCGTTCTTGTTTGTTTGTTCGGCACGTCCGTCGTTGACTGTCGCCGTACGCAGCGCCGACCCCGCGGCGCCGGTCTGGGTCCTCCCATGACGTTTGCGGGTCCTTCCATTCTGAGGAGAGCCATGTTCCTTGCTCCCACGGCCGCCGGCCGCCGCTGGGCCCTCGTCGCGGGTGCCGCCGTCATCACCGGCGCGCTGGTCACCGGCTGCTCCGGCGGCGGTACCTCGTCGTCCGGACCGGCGTCGTCGGACACCATCAACTACGCGCTCCCGGCGAACTTCACGCCGAACTGGGTCCTCCCGATCGGCACCGCCGCGCACCTCAACACCAACAACTCCTCCATCTCCCAGGCCGTCTGGGAGCCGCTGATCGCGTACGACGGCTCCGCCGGCAAGGTCGGCTGGAACAAGGACAACTCGCTGGCCACCGACGCCAGGTTCGCCGCGGACAGCAAGAGCGTGACGATCACCCTCGGGCAGCGCCACTGGAGCGACGGCAAGCCGATCACGTCGCGCGACGTGGAGTTCTGGTTCAACCTCGTCAAGGCGAACAAGGCGGACTGGGCCAGCTACAGCCCCGGCAAGGCGCCGGACAACTGGACGTCCTTCAAGACGGTCGACGACACGCACTTCACGATCACCTTCGACAAGGCCTACAACCAGCAGTGGATGCTCGCCAACGAGCTGAGCATGATCCGCACGATCCCGCAGCACGCCTGGGACAAGACCGGCGACTCGGGCGCCGTCTCCGACCTGGACCGCACCGCCGCCGGCGCCAAGCAGGTCTGGACGTACCTCAACAACGCCGCCAAGAAGATATCCGGCTACGCGACCGACCCGCTGTGGAAGACGGTCAGCGGCCCGTACACCATCAAGTCGTTCACCACCGCGGGACGGGTCGAACTCACCGCCAACGCGAAGTACGACGGCGGTGGCAGGGCCAACATCAAGAACGTCAACCTGCTGCCGTTCACCACCACCGAGGCCGAGGAGAACGCCCTCCGCGCCGGCACCGTCGACTACGGCTACATCAACGCCTCCGACCTGAGCCAGGAGGCGTCCTTCAAGGCCAAGGGCTACTCGGTGAAGCCGTGGAGCGGCTGGGCCATCACCTACATGCCGTACAACTTCAACAACCCCGCCATGGGGCCGGTGTTCAAGCAGCTCTACGCCCGCCAGGCCATCCAGATGTCGGTCGACCAGACCACCCTCTCCAAGGTGGTCTTCAACGGCAGCGCCGTCTCCACCTACGGCCCGATCCCGCAGGGTCAGGAGTCGTCCTTCGTCTCGGCAGACCAGAAGGACAACCCGTACCCCTTCGACACCGCCAAGGCCAGGAAGCTGCTCACCGACCACGGTTGGACCGAACAGGGCGGCACCATGGTGTGCAACGCCCCCGGCACCGGCGCGAACCAGTGCGGTGCGGGCGTCGACAAGGGCACCAAGTTCGAGATGCAGGTGCTGTCCCAGTCCGGCTCGACCGTGACCGACAACATGATGAGCGCGCTGCAGTCGTCGTTCGCGAAGACCGGCATCAAGTTCGGCATCAGGACCGCCCCGGTCAACTCCGTGCTGTCGCAGGCCGGTCAGTGCAAGTCCGGCGAGTCGAGCTGCTCCTGGCAGCTGTCCTTCTTCGGCACCGCGGGCAGCTGGTACTTCCCCGCCTACCCCAGCGGTGACTCGCTCTTCGCCACCGGCGGCGGCTCCAACTTCGGCAACTACTCCAACGCCGAGGTCGACAAGCTGATCACCCAGACCACCACGTCCTCCTCGGACGTGGCGGTGCAGAACTACAGCGCCGCACTCGCCAAGGACCTCCCCGTGATCTGGCTGCCGGAGCCCGACTACCAGATCTCCGTGATCCGCGACGGCCTCGGCGGCTTCGCCCAGGACTCGCTCGCCAACTTCCACCCCGCCATGTGGAAGTGGACCAAGTAAGCCCGGTCGGTGCCCGCGCGGGCCGACGGTGGCCGGCCGCACGGCCGGACGCCCGAGGCACGCGCGCACCCCTGGCGCACCCGCGCCGCACCGACGTCCACGTCGTGGTGACGCCCCTGTCCAGGTGACGCCCCCGCGCGCCACGGAGACGAAGCGACCGGAAAACACATGAGCACTTCCTCGTACCTGATCAGACGCGTCCTCCAGGCCGTCGCGGTGATCGTCATCGTGACCGTCGTCGTCTTCGGCCTGCTGCACGCGCTCCCCGGAGGCCCCGCCCGCGGGATCCTCGGCCCCCAGGCCACCGCCCAGCAGATCGCGAGCTTCAACCACGAACAGGGCCTCGACACGTCCCTGCCCGTGCAGTACTTCCACTACCTCGGCCGGCTGCTGCACGGCGACCTCGGGACCTCCTACACCCTCAACGAGCCGGTCTCCCAGCTCATCGGCGAACGGCTGCCGAAGACCCTGGTCCTCACCCTGCTGTCGGCCGTCGTCGGTCTCGTCCTCGCGATCCCGCTGGGCATGTGGCAGGCCGTCCGCCGCAACAAGGCCACGGACTACGTCATCACCACGCTCAGCTTCATCGCCTACTCCACGCCCGTGTACTTCCTCGGGCTGATCCTGGTGCTGGTCTTCAGCCAGGAACTGGCGTGGTTCCCCTCGCAGGCACCGCAGGGGGAGACCGTGGGGCAGGTGTTCTCCGACCCGCAGGGCCTGGTCCTGCCGGTGTTCGCGGGAGCGGCCTCCATGATCGCCGTGTTCAGCCGGTACATGCGCGCGGCCACCCTGGAGAACCTCTCCGAGGACTACGTCCGCACGGCCAGGGCCGGCGGCTCCCGCTCCGGCGCCATCCTCGCGCGGCATGTCTTCCGCAACTCGCTGACCCCCGTGGTGGCCATGCTCGGCTACTACATCCCCGTGCTCTTCGGCGGCGCGCTCGTCGTCGAGCAGCTGTTCAACTACCCGGGCATGGGGCTGCTGTTCTGGACGGCGGCACAGTCCTCCGACTACCCGGTCCTGCTGGGCTGCGTCCTGGTGATCGCCGTCGCCACCGTCACCGGCACGCTGCTCGCCGACATCGTCCAGCGGATCATCGACCCCCGAGTGAAGGCAGGCCGGGCATGAGCGCCGTCATCCAGCCGGACGCGGTCCCGACGAAGGCAGCCGAGCCGCGCGAGGCCACCGGCACCCGACTGGCCGTCCGCCGCTTCCTGCGCAACAGACTGGCCGTCGTCGGACTCGCCGTCGTGGTCCTCTTCTTCCTGTTCTGCTTCGCCGGTCCGCTGGTGTACTCCACCGACCAGACCCACACCCTGCTCGAACAGGTCAACCTCGCCCCCAGCGGCGCCCACTGGCTCGGCACCGACGCCGTCGGCCACGACGAGCTGGGCCGGCTCATGTACGGCGGCAAGGTCTCGCTGATCGTCGGCCTCGCCGCGGGCGTGCTGGCCACCTGCATCGGCACGCTGTGGGGCGCCGCCGCAGGCTACGCGGGCGGCTGGATCGACGCCCTGATGATGCGGATCGTCGACGCCGGCATCGCGATCCCCGCCCTGTTCATCCTGCTGGTGGTCTCCGCCATCACCACACCGGGCCTCGGCGGACTCGTCCTCATCCTCGGCCTGGTGTCCTGGCTGGTGCCCTCCCGGCTGGTCCGCGCCGAGACCCTGACCCTGAAGAACCGGGACTACGTGCTGACCCTGCGCGCCATCGGCGGCACGCACGCCCGCGCGATCCTGCGGCACATCCTGCCGAACTCGGTGTCCACCGTCATCGTCGCCGCCACCTTCCAGGTCGCCGACGCCATCCTGCTGGTCGCCTACGTCTCCTACCTGGGCATGGGAGTACGGCCACCGCAGACCGACTGGGGCGGCATGCTCTCCGCCGGTCTCACCGCCGCCTACTCCGGCTACTGGTGGCTGATCCTGCCGCCCGGCCTGGCCATCATCCTGGTGGTGTGGGCGTTCAACGCGATCGGGGACGGACTCCGCGACGCATTCGATGTGAGGGGACGCGGATGACCGCCACCACCGACGGCTCCGCCGCCCGCACCACGGCGGCCGAACCGATCCTCGAACTCGACGGCCTCGGCGTCGTCTTCACCACCGAGACCGGCGACGTGCCCGCGGTCAAGGGTGTCTCCCTCCAGGTCCGGCCGGGCGAGACGCTCGCCCTCGTCGGCGAGTCCGGCTCCGGCAAGTCGACCATCGCGCTCGCCGCGATGGGCCTGCTCACCGGGAACGCCCGCGCCACCGGCAGTGCCGTCGTCGCCGGCACCCAGATCGTCGGCGCCGCGGAGAACGGCCTCGCGGCACTGCGTGGCAAGACCGTGTCCATGGTGTTCCAGGAGCCCGCCACCGCGCTCGACCCGCTCACCCGCATCGGGAAGCAGATCGCCGAAGTGATCCGCAACCACCGGGAGGTGAGCGCCAAGGACGCGGCCGCCGAGGCCGTCGACCTGCTGCGCCGGGTCGGCATCCCGGAGCCGGAGCGGCGGGCCCGCGCCTACCCGTTCCAGCTCTCCGGCGGACAGCGTCAGCGCGTCGTCATCGCCATGGCCATCGCCAACGAGCCCCGGCTCCTCATCGCCGACGAGCCGACCACCGCGCTCGACGTGACCGTGCAGGCCGAGATCCTCGACCTGCTGCGCCGGCTCGCCGCCGAGACCGGCACTGGCGTGCTGCTCGTCACCCACAACATGGGCGTCGTCGCGGACTTCGCGGACCGGGTCGCCGTCATGTACCAGGGCGAGATCGTGGAGACCGGGGCGGTCGAGGACGTCCTGCTGCGGCCCACCCACGACTACACCCGGCGCCTGCTGGCCGCCGTACCGCGGCTGTCGGTCGCGGGGCCGGGCGCCCACCCGGTGACCGAGCCCCGTGCCGTGCGCGCTCCGGAAGCCGAACCTGCGGACACATCCGCCAAGTCCGCCGGACCGGTGGTCGAACTGCGCGACATCGGCGTCGTGTTCGGCCGCGGCAGGACCGCCGTGCACGCCCTCGACGGAGTGTCGTTCAAGGTCGGTCCGGCGCAGACCCTCGGCCTGGTCGGCGAGTCCGGATCCGGCAAGTCGACCGCCGCGCGGGTCGCGCTCGGCCTGGTCGCGCCCACCTCCGGAACCGTCACCCTGTTCGGCACCGACCTGGGCCGCACCCGCGCCCGGGCCCGCCGCGCGCTGCGGGCCGGCATCGGTGTCGTCCTCCAGGACCCGGTGGCCTCCCTCGACGCCCGCATGACCATCGGCGAGTGCGTCGCCGAACCCCTCCGGATCCACCGCCGCGACCTCACCGCCAGGGACCGCCAGGCCAGGATCGCCGACGTCCTCGACCAGGTACGGCTGCCCCGCGAAGTCGCCCGCCGCGCGCCTCGCGAGCTTTCCGGCGGACAGCGCCAGCGGGTCAGCCTGGCCCGGGCCCTGGTGCTCGAACCCCGACTGCTGGTCGCCGACGAGCCGACCAGCGCGCTCGACGTGAGCGTGCAGGAAACGGTCCTGGAGGTCATCACCGAACTCCAGCGAGAACTGGGCTTCGCCTGCCTGTTCGTCTCCCACGACCTCGCCGTCGTACAGCACTTCGCCCAGCACGTCGTCGTGATGCGCGCCGGACGGATCGAGGAGCAGGGCCCCACCGGAACGACCCTGCTGCATCCGGAGACCGACTACACCCGCCGTCTGCTGGCCGCCGTGCCGGTACCCGATCCGGTGGTGCAGCGGGGCCGCAGGGCCGAGCGGCTGGCCGCCCTCGCGGCCGGCCGTACGGAGGCCCAGGCGTGACCGGACCCCTTCTCTCCCCCCACACCCCGCAGGACCACGCGATGCACACCTCCCGCCGGCCGCTGTTCGCCGGTATCGACATCGGCGGCACCACCACCCAGGTGGTCGTCTGCTCGGACGACCTGACGGTCCTCGACCGGGCGGAGACGGACACCCCGGCGCGAGATGGCGGCGACGCCATGATCGGCGCCGCGCTCGATGCCCTCGCCCCGCTGCTGGCCCGCACGCCGGGCCACCTGACGGGCGCCGGAATCGGCGCCGCCGGGGTGGTGGACTCCGTGAACGGCCGCATCCTGGTCGCCAGCGACTCCTTCCGCGGCTGGGCCGGCTTCGCGGTCACCGCCGCCGTCGAGGAAGCCCTCGGTGTGCCCGCCTACCTGGACAACGACGTCAACGCCTTCCTCTACGGAGAGGTGAACGGCGGCGCGGTGCACGGCGAGGCCGACGTGCTCGGCATGACCCTGGGGACCGGCGTCGGCGGCGCCCTGTGGACCAACGGCGCCCTGTACGCCGGCCCGCACGGCGCGGCCGGCGAGATCGGGCACATCCCCGGCTTCGGGGACCTGCCCTGCTCGTGCGGCGGACGCGGCCACCTGGAGACACTGGCCTCCGGCCGCTCCATCGCGGCCCGCTACGCCGACCGCACCGGCCTGCGGCGCACCGCGCGCGAGGTGGCCGAGGCCGCGGCGAGCGGCGACGAGGACGCCCGCGCGGTGTACCGCGCGGCCGGGGCCGGCATCGCCCGCGCGATCGTGATCACGGCGGGCGTCGCCGACATCACGACGGCGGTCGTCGGGGGCGGCGTCAGCCGGGCCTGGCCCCTGCTGGAACCGCTCATCCAGTCCGCGCTCGCCGCCGACCCGCCGGTCAGCGGCCACCCCGTACGCCTGGTCCGGGCCGCGCTGGCCTCCGACGCCGTCCCGGTCGGCGCGGCCGCCCGCGTACGGGGCGAACTGGCCACGAAGTCGGCGGCGACGACCGCGTGATGAGCGCGCGAACGGGTCAGTGAGCCGTGCGCGCGTCGTGGTCGCGGGGGCCCGGCGAGGCACGGACGACGGCCGAGGCAGCTGCGCCGGGCGCCTGCGGCCGCCGTCCTATACTTCACCCCCATGGGGATCATTGCCGCAGACATTGTCGAAGGCCTCGCTTCGACAGGTGTGTTGAGGGTCTCGATCAACCTGGGCAACCCCGTACTCGCCCAGGGCACCTCGGCACGGCCCGCCGGCGTCACGGTGGACATCGCCCGTGAGATCGGCCGGCGTCTGGCAGTGCCGGTGGAATTCGTCTGCTTCGACGCCGCGCGAAAGTCGTTCGAAGCCATGACGTCGGGCCGAGCGGATCTCTGCTTCCTCGCTGTCGAACCGGCTCGGGAGGCAGAGGTCGCCTTCACCGCCCCGTACGTGGTCATCGAGGGCGTGTACGCGGTGCCCGTGGAATCGGACCTCCGGTCCGCCGCCGACATCGACCGGCCGGGCGTCCGCGTCGGTGTCAAGCAGGGCTCCGCGTACGACCTCTACCTGAGCCGTACTCTTCGGCGTGCGACCGTGGTGCGTGGCGACGAGGGCGTGGACGTCTTCCTGGCACAGGGGCTGGAGGCCGCGGCGGGCATCCGGCAGCCGATGTCTGTCTTCGTCGCGGAACACGCGGATCAGGTCCGGCTGATCGAGGACCGCTTCATGGAGATCCGCCAGGCCGTCGGGGTTCCCCGGAAGTCCGCTCCCGAGACCGTACGGTTCCTGCGCACGGTGGTCGAGGAGCTGAAGGCGGAGGGGTTCGTGGCCGACGCCCTTCGCCGCTCGCACCAGTCCCAGACGCTGGTTGCGCCGCCGGCGTAGCGCCGCCGCGGCCGGATGGCTGCGAACCACAGTGCCGTCCGCGGCGAAAGCGTGCCGCGGATCCCCGCGACGGAGTGGGCGGTGCGCGGCCGGACGACGCTGACGCGGGCGCCGACGGCCGACTGGGACAGCCCGGCCCGGCGTCAGACCGCTGCCCGGCGCGTTCACGTCGCGCCGGGCAGCCGGTGGGGGTTCTCCGGGGTCAGGCCGGCAGGTGGAACTGCTGGTTGGTGCCGCCGGCGCAGGTCCAGATCTGCAGCCGGGCTCCGTTGGCCGTCGACTTGTCCGTGACGTCGAGGCACTTGCCCGACGCGGGGTTCACCAGGGTGTCGCCGCTGCCCGGCTGCCAGACCTGGGCACCGGTGCCGTTGCAGTCGTACAACTGGACCTTCGTGCCGTTGGCGGTGCCGGCGGCGGTGAGATCCATGCACTTGCCGAGACTGCGGATGGTGTTGTCGGACCCTACGGTCCACTGCTGGGCCGTGGTGCCGTTGCAGTCATACATCTGAACGGCGGTTCCGTTGGCGCTGCTCGCCCCGGCGACGTCCACGCACTTGCCGCCGAGGCCGGTGATCTGGCCGGTGGAACCGGTGGGCGGTGGCGTGGTCGTACCGCCGGTCACGGTGTTGAAGGTACTGGAGAACTGCCAGGCGCTCTGCGGGGTCCCGCTGCAGGAGTCGGAGAGCTGGCCGTTGGTGGCGCACGCCTTGTCGCGGCCGAGCGCCCAGAAGGCGAGTTCCTGGATGCCCTTGGACTTGGCGAAGTTGGCGAGCGTGGTGGCGTTGCCGGTGGTGAAGATCTCGCTGGTGTCGTCGTTGACCCCGATCATCGGGGTGTTGCCCTCCATCGCCCACAGCTGGGCGTCGGACTTCTCCGGCCAGATGGAACCGAGCTGGGCGCGCAGGGCGGTGGCGGCGTCGGTGGCCGCCTTGCCCATGTCGCGGGTGCCGTCGTAGTAGTCCATCGTCATGATGTTGACGAGATTGACGGTGAGCCCGTTGCTCTTGGCGTTGGACAGCAGCTTCGTGCCGTTGTCGTCAAGGCCGTTCGGCATGGACGGCAGGGTGTACTGGACGTCGAGCTTGCGCCCGGCGGCGGCGTACTCCTGCTGGAGCTGGGCGAGGGCCTTGTTCCGGCGGTCGTTGGCGGCGGTGTCGGCGATCGCGCTGCCCTCGACGTCGAAGTCGACCCGCGTGAGGTTGAGGGTGTCGATGACCTTCTTGTACTGGGCCTTGAGCGAGGCCACGGTGGTACAGGCCTGGGCCTCCTCGGTGCCGGAGGCACCGCCGAAGGAGGCGATGACGTCACCGCCCGCGGCGCGCAGGGAGTTGATCGCCGAGGTCCAGCCCGCGTCGGTGACAGGTGTGTCGCCGTTGAACATGGCGTTGCAGCCGCCGCCGTCGATGACGAAGGCGAGAGTGAAGTACTTCAGGCCTGTGGCGTTGCGGGCGTTGGTCATCGCCGAGGGCGAGTTCCACGTCTCGACGTACGGCGCGGCGTAGTGGGCGGGGAAGCCGGGGCCGGGATTGGTCGCGGCGCTCGCCGAACCTCCGGCGGCGACGAGGACGGTGGCGGCCGTCGTGAGAAGCGCGGGAACGGCGGTGAGGGCTCTGGCAGCGGATCTGATCACAGAACGACTCCTGTCGTGAACGCGACAAGCATGGGGTGGGGGGTGTCGGAGCGGAGTATCCGGAAGCTGAGGGCAGGAGTTCACGCATTTGAACGACGACTTCACTGCTGAACCGCCGGTGGTTGAAGACGGTATGGACTAGACCAGCTGCGCGTCAATACCCAGGGCATCGGCAGGAGTTCAGGTGGCCGTTGCCCGTTCGGCAAGGAGGCCGCCGCCCGCGGCCGGCGCCCCGCCCTGGCCGGGGAACCACGCACCGGGGCGCGTTCGTGTTCTGCAGCGGGCGTGAGGCGAACCCGGCGACGCGTGAAGGAGGGGGCCGTGCAGATCATCGAGGTGACCGGGTATGCCGTCCGGTCTGCTGTGATCACCATGAGACGGACGCAGACGCCGCTCGAATTCGTGATCTTCCCGATGCTGCATGTGGCATCGCCGACGTTCTACTCCCAGGTCCGCCTCCGGCTCAGGGAATGCGATCTCATAGTCGTCGAGGGAATCCGGGGGAGATCGGCCGAGGTGAGCGCCCTCACGCTGGCCTACCGGTTCGCCCCGCGCCGACGGCGCAACGGCCTGCAGGAGCAGAGCGACGGACTGGTGCTTCCCGAAGGCGTGCCGGTGGTCAACCCGGACGTGACCGCGGCCGAGGCGGTCGCCGACCTGAGGACACTGCCGCGGTGGATGTACGTCCTGCTCATGCTCGCCGCCCCGGTGATGGGCCTGGTCTTCGCGCTGCGCGGTCCGCGCGCCTTCCTCGACGAGGACCAGGTGGTCGAGGACCTGCCGTCGACGCACCGGGCGGAGATGCTGGCCGACAACCCGGTCGAACACGCGATGAGCGACCGGCGCGACCAGCGGTTGCTCGACGCACTCGGCGAGATCCACGCGGAACGCGCCACCGAGCCGATCCGGGTGGCCATCGTCTACGGCGCCGGCCACGTCCCGGCGATCGTGTCAGGGCTGTGGGACCGCTACGGTTACCGCCCACGCGAGGCGGAGTGGCTCACCGTCCTCGTCCCGGGGTAGACCACAGGGCGGACCGGTTTCCCGGCAATCCGGCACCGACCGCCCTCGCCCGGCCTGACCCCGCGGCGACTTGCTGCGCGACGCCCCACGACCGCGTGCGGCGTCCCGGACAGCGTGCGACGCGCCCGCGAGGCGGTGCGCGAACCTGCCACCGCGCGATCCTTCGGCATGCAATATGTCTCTTGTTGTGGCATTCGGTGCCGTGACTCGGTCGATGGGATGGAGTGTGGGCCTTGGCGTTCGCGGAGTCGTCGGCCGGGGAGGACGGGGCGAGGTCCTCACCCGGTACGGCCCCGGAGCCCGGGCAACGGTCCTGGGCTCCGCTGCTGGCGGTGTGCGCCGGGTATTTCATGGTGATCCTGGACGTGACGGCCATCAACGTCGCCGTGCCGGTGATCGGCCGGGAACTGTCGGCCTCGCTCACCGGCAACCAGTGGATCACCGACGGGTACACCCTGGTCTTCGCCGGACTCCTGCTCACCGGCGGCGCGTTGGGCGACCGGCTGGGCAACCGGCGGGTCTTCTGCGCGGGCGTGGCCGTGTTCACGTTCGCCTCGGCCGGGTGCGCGCTCGCCGCGAGTGCCCCCTCCTGGTCGCGGCCCGGCTGGTCGAGGGGCTCGGCGCGGCCCTGATCGTGCCCGGCTCCCTGGCCCTGCTCCAACAGGCCTACCCGGGGACGGCCGCACGCTCCCGGGCCTTCGGACTGTGGGGTTCGATGGCGGGCATCGCGGCCGCCGCCGGTCCGCTGCTGGGCGGGCTGCTCGTCTCCACCCTCGGCTGGCGGTGGGTGTTCCTCGTCAACCTGCCCGTCGGAGCGGCCTGCCTGGTACTGACGCTGCGGCACGTGACACGCTCGCCCCGGCGCGCCGACCGGCCCCTGGACTGGCCGGCACAGTGCGCGGTGATGGCGACGGCCGCCCTGCTGACCGCCGCGCTCAACGAGGCCGGACGCCGCGGCTGGTCCGATCCGGCCGTACTCGCCGGGCTCGGCCTGGCCGTCCTGGCCGCCGCGGCGTTCGCGGTACGTGAGCGGCTCGCCCGGGCGCCCGTCCTGCCGCCGAGCCTGTTGCGCTCCCGGGCGATGGGCGGGGGAGCCGTGATCGGCCTGCTGTTCAACTTCGGCTTCTACGGCATGGTGTTCACCGCCAGCCTCGAATTCCAGCACCAGCGCCACTTCAGCGCCCTGGGCACCGGGGTGGCGCTGTTCCCGGCGGTGGCGATGACCATGTTCGCCTCCGTCCTGTCCGGCCGGCTGACCCGCCGTACCGGCGACCGTCCACTGGTGGTCTCCGGCATGCTCCTGGCCGCCCTCGGGCTGACCGGCTGGGCGGCCGCGGGCGCCGACCCCGCCTACCCGCTGCTCGTCGCCCCGATGATGGCCGCGGGGTTCGGCACCTCCTTCGCCCTCACCGGCACGACCGGCACCGTGATGGGTGCCGCACCCGCCGCCTACGCGGGCGCCGCCTCCGCCCTGTTCAACACCACCCGCCAGATCGGCAGCGCCACCGGTGTCGCGCTCGGCGGCAGTCTGCTGGCCACCGCCACCGACTACACCGCCGGCCTGCGCATCAGCATGGCCGTCGGCGCGCTCGCCTACCTGACCGCCGCGGGCCTCGCATGGCTGTGCGTCCCGGCGGTGCCGAAGAGATCCGGGGCTGTCTGAGCCCGCCGTGCAGATCCGCGGATGCGGAAGTCCGCTTCTACGCCGGGGAGTTGGCGTGCGCCGGCTCCGCCGCCACGACGAGGGGCTTGACGGCCGGCGCGGGCATGGACCGGCGGAGGCGGAGCTGACGCGTGACCTCCGTCAGGTCCGCGATGAACGTGCCCGCGAGTTCGGCGCTGAACCCGGTGCGGACGACGAGGCGCAGGACGGAGACGTCCTGGCAGGGAGCGGGGAAGGCGTAGGCGGGCAACTGCCAGCCGCGTGCGTGCATGGCGCGGGAGACGTCGAAGACGGTGAAGCCGTGGGTGCCCGGCGCGAGACGGAAGGCGAGCGCCGGGAGTTCGGACCCGTCGGTGACCAGCTCGTAGGGCCCGACGGCCCGGATGCGTTCGGCGAGGGCCCGTGCGGTCGTCCGGTTCTCGACCGCGAGGTGGCGCAGCCCCTCGAAGCCGTACCGCAGGAAGCTGTAGTACTGCGCGACGACGTGCGCCCCCGGACGGGAGAAGTTGAGGGTGAAGCTGGGGGAGCGGCCGCCGAGGTAGTCGACCTCGAAGACCAGGTCCTCCGGAAGGGCCTCGGCGTCGCGCCACAGGGCCCAGCCGAGACCGGGGAAGACGTGGCCGTACTTGTGCCCCGAGGTGTTGATGGACGCGACACGCTCGAGCTGGAAGTCCCACATCAGGCCCGGGTCGAGGAACGGGGCCACCATCGCGCCGGAGGCGCCGTCGACGTGCACGGGGATGTCGGTGCCGGTCGCGGCCTGGTAGCCGTCCAGGGCCATGCAGATGTCGGCGACGGGCTCGTAGGAGCCGTCGTAGGTGGAGCCGAGGACGGTGACGACGCCGATGGTGTTGTCGTCGCAGTAGGCGGTGAGGGTGTCGGGCGTGAGGTGATAGCGGCCGGGCTCCATCGGCACGTAACGCGGCTCGACCTCGAAGTAGTTGGCGAATTTCTTCCAGCACACCTGGACGTTCGCACCCATCACCACGTTGGGCCGGGCGGTGTCCTTCCCCTGTGCGCGCCGGCGCTGCTGCCAGCGTCGCTTGAGCGCGAGGCCGCCCAGCATCGACGCCTCGCTGGAACCGGTGGTGGAGCAGCCCCTGACCTGTTCCGGGTGCGGTGCGTGCCACAGCCGGGCGAGCATCCGCACACAGCGTTCTTCCATGGCGGTGATCTGCGGGTACTCGGCGCGGTCCGCGAGGTTCTTCTCCGCGGTCTCGGCCATCAGTTGCCGTGCCTGCGGTTCCATCCAGGTGGTCACGAAGGTGGCCAGGTTGCGCTGCGCGCTGCCGTCGAGCGCGAGTTCGTCGCGCACCTGCTGCAGCACGAGGTCGGGCGGGGACGCCACCGGCGGCAGTTCGTCGGCGGGCCCGGGGAGCAGGGCGGCGGCGGGCGGGGCGGGAGTGTGGATGCGGGTGTCGATGTCGATGTCGGTGTCGGCGTGGAAGTCGGTCGCGGAGATGACGTCGGTATCCGGGATGGGCATGTGCGCCTCGGTGCTTTCTGGTCCGTGTGGCCCCCGTGCACCTCCGACGCTAGATCGCCGAGCGGTACGGCATCTGTGTCGATTACACCGATCCAGCGACCGGTTTGCGGACCGATGAACTGAATTTTCCCTCGCGTATACGGGCGGGCGATGGCCGGGCCCGGCCGAAGGGACCGAGATACGGGGCGGGGCGTAGGTCCGGCCGGCCGGCGAGCTCCGCTCTCAGGTGGTCGCCGGTTCCGGCTCGACCGCGTCCCGGCGCGCACGGGCGGCCGGTGTGGCGAAGGCGGCCGCGACCACCAGGACGAGCACCAGGATCAGGGCGTGCCGCAGCCCGAAGTGCTCACCGAGGTAGCCGAGGGAGGGCGGGCCCACCAGGAAGGCGACGTAGCCGACGGTCGCGGCGAGCGCGACGCGCGCGGCGGAGTCGGCGCCGGAGTCGCCCGCCGCAGAGAGCGCGACGGGAAACCCGAGTGACGCCCCGAGACCCCACAGGACGGCGGCGGCAGCAGCGACCGCCTGGTTGTCGACGAAGATCACGAGGGCCAGTCCGGCGGCCCCGACGAGCGCGCTCCCGCACAGCGCGGCCGCCCGCCCGAACCGGTCGACGAACCGTCCGCCCGCGAAGCGCCCCACGGTCATCGCGGCGGCGAAGACCGCGTACACGGCCGAGCCCAGCGCGGCGTCGAAACCGTGACCGTCCACCATGACCAGCGGCAGCCAGTCGTTGGCGGTGCCCTCGGCCATGGCGAGCGCGAGGATGACACAGCCGATGAGCAGCAGCGCGGGGTCCTTCCACACCGCGGCGCGCGGTGCGCCCGTCGCGCCCGCCGACCGGCCTCCGGCGGCGGTCTGCCGGCCCACCTCGGCCGGTACCCGCCGGATGACCAGGGCGAGCGCGCCCAGCACCACCGCGGCCACGACGAGCAGATGGACCAGGACCGGGAAGCCCACCGCCGTCAGGCACATGCCGGCGACCGCCCCGAGCACGGTGCCCAGACTGAAGAATCCGTGCATGGCGGGCAGCGTGGAGCGGCCCAGCAGCCGTTCCACCTCGGCGCCCTCGACGTTGAGGGCCACCTCGCCGCCGCCCATGCCGAGACCGAACAGCCCGAGGCCCAGCGCGACACAGGCCCCCGAACCCGCGGCGGCCCCCGCCCCGACCACCACGGCACCGGCGGCGACGGCCGACGTGCCGGCCAGGATGACGAGCCGGGCACCCCAGCGGGCCACGACCGTGCCCGAGCACAGGATGCCGAGCATCGAGCCGACCGAGAGCCCGAACAGGATCAGGCCCATCCGGGCCGTGGAGGCGCCGAGCAGGTCGCGCACGTCCGGGGTGCGGGTGACCCAGGAGGAGATGGTCAGCCCCGGCGCGAAGAAGAGGACGAAGACGGCGGTGCGACGCCGGGCGAGGTCAGAGGTCATGGGCGGTGGCTCCAGCTGGATCCGTACACAAGTCTGTACGACCGTACACACTGACCTGTACGTCTGTACACACTCGGGAGGGGGCAACCCATGGCACATTGAGGGCGTGAGCGGTACACGACGCGAGATCCCGAACGATCCCGGACGCAAGGAGCGGATTCTCGATGCGGCCTTGGACGTGATCTCCGAGAGTGGCGTGCACAGCACCACCCACCGGAAGATCGCGGCGCGAGCCGACGTCCCGCTGGGCTCGCTCACCTACTACTTCGACGGCATGGCGGACCTGCTCGCCCAGGCCTTCGCCCGGCTGTCGGACACGATGTCCGGTCTGTACCGGCGGACGCTGCAGTCCGCCTGCTCCACGGAAGAGGCCGAGGCGGCCGTCGTCGAGCTGATCTGCGGCCCGGCCTACGCCACGGAACGCGACATGACCCTCATCTTCGAGATGTACGCCTACGCCAACCACAACGAGGCGGTCTCCGCCACGACCCGCACCTGGCTCGAACGCAGCAGGGACAGCCTCGCCCTGCACTTCGCGCCCGGAGTGTCCCGCGCACTCGACGCGCTGATCGAGGGCTGGCCGATGCACCGGGCTTTCGCCGACGCACCCCTGGACCGCCGCCTGGTCACCGAAACCGTCCGCGCGATCGTCGCCGCCGACCCACGCCTCTCCACGGACGCCACCTGAACCACACCGACGCCCCCTGCGGGACGTCGGCCAAGCTGTGGAGGGCGCGGATCCGTGCCGCGGCCCGGCGCAGTCGCCCGTCAGGCCACCTGCCCGCCGTGCAGCGAGGTGTAGGTGCCGCCCCGGCGCAGCAGTTCCTCGTGGGTGCCGATCTCGCGGATACGGCCGTCGTCCATCACCACGATGCGGTCGGCACCGCGCACGGTGGACAGCCGGTGGGCCACCACGAACGTCGTACGGCCGCGCAGCAGACGGGCCAGTGCCTCCTGGACCAGCGCCTCGGAGCGGGTGTCCAGCGCCGAGGTGGCCTCGTCCAGCACCAGGACGCGCGGGTCCCGGATCAACGCCCGTGCGATGGCGAGGCGTTGGCGCTGACCGCCGGAGAGCCGGGCGCCGCGCTCGCCGATGACGGTCTCCAGACCGTGCGGCAACCGGTCCACGAACTCCAGGGCGTTGGCGTCCCGCAGCGCGGCGCGCACCGCCTCCTCGTCGGCCTCGTCCTCCATGCCGTAGGCGACGTTCTCCCGGACCGTGCCGTCGAAGAGGATCGACTCCTGCGGCACGACCGAGACGAACCGCCGGTAGGTGCGCAGGTCGAGGCCGCTCATGTCGGTGCCGTCCAGCAGCAGCCGGCCGGAGGTCGGCCGGATGAAGCCGATGACGAGGTTGAGCACGGTGGACTTGCCGGCCCCCGAGGCGCCCACCAGGGCGACCGTCTCACCCGGCACCACGTCGAGGCTGAACTCCGCCACGGCCGGACGCCCGGCGTCCTCGTAGGCGAAGCCGACCCGCTCGAACGTGACCGCCCCGCGGACGGCGGTGACCTCCTCCCGGCCCTCGTTGTCCTCCAGCTCGGGCGCCTGGAGCACCTCGCCCACCGAACGCACCGACTCCAGGCCCTTGGTGATGACCGGCGCCAGACTCGTCAGTGTGGTGGTGGAGCTGGTGAGGGTGGTCAGGAAGGCGCTCAGCATGACGACGTCTCCGGCCGTGACACCCCACACGCCGTAGTACGACACCAGCGCGGCGGCGGCCAGGACGGCGACGCCGATCACGTTCAGGACCACCCAGGCCAGCGAGCCGAAGCGGCCGTTGACCAGGTCCAGGCGCAACCCCGAGGTGAGCAGCCGGCTCAGGGTGCCGTCCATCCGGCGCAGCGCCTTGCCCTCCAGGCCGTGGGCCCGGGTGACCGGGATGAGCCGCGTCATCTCGGTCACCCGTGAGGACAGCGTCTCCACCTCGTGGCGGAAGTGCTCGTTGTGAGTCCGCAGGCGCGCCCGCAGCCGGGCCACGACGAGGGTCGCCGCAGGCACCACGACCAGGAAGACCGGCAGGAACTCGGGTGTGCGGACGCCGATGATGACCAGTCCGCCGGCCAGCACCGTCAGCGCGCCCAGCCCCTGCTCGGCGGTCTGCTGGACCATCTGCTCGACGGTCTCGACATCCCGTACGACCTTGGCCTGGAGCACGCCCGCGCTGACCCGGGAGTGGTAGCCGATGGACAGCTGCTGCATCCGGGTGCACAGCGCGGAGCGCAGCGTGGTGCCCATCCGGCGGACGCTGCCGTAGAGGAGCCGTACGTACAGCACGTGCAGCGGATAGTTGACCAGCAGGATCGCCATGATGACCGCGACGGACGTCCACAGCCGGGAGACCGGCCCGTGCTGGACGACCGTGTCCACGACGGACGCGGTGATCAGGGGCAGCAGCCAGATGGGGCTGTGCTTGACGGTGAACACCACGACCGCGGCCGCCAGCTTGCGGCGGTCCGCGCGCAGCAGATAGGCGAGTGTCCGGACGGGATGTTCGCCCCGGTAGCGGTGATCGAGCGGCCTTTCCGACGTCGACGCCATCGGTGGTGATCCTCCCCAGTCCCTGTCCCTGACCTGCGGCAACCGCTTTCCCCCGGTCCGCGGGCCACCGTACACCGTGCCGCCGCCTCCGGCCGATGCGTTTTGGGCGGGGGTGCGAGAAGGTGGTGAAGGGGAACCGGGGTTCGCCCCGTCGTCCGGAGAGGGGCAGCCATGACAGGGTCCGAGGCCGAGGCCGAGAGGGAGATACTCGGTCACATCACGGAAATGATCAATCAGGAGAAGGACTTGCGTGACCGTCTGGCACGGAAGGAGATCGACGAGCCGACCGAGCACGCCCGCCTGGCCCGCCTGGAGACCGAACTGGACCAGTGCTGGGACCTGCTCCGGCAGCGCAGGGCCCGGATCGAGGTGGGGCAGGACCCCGGCGCGGCGAACGTGCGTCCCGCGTCGGAGGTCGAGGGCTACCTGTCCTGAGGGCCGCGTGCACGGCGTGGCCTTGCCGGGAGGAGGCCGCGCGGACTTTCGCGGAACCGTCCACGTTGTGCTCGGCTCGGACTTACCCGACATCGCCTGCCCGTACGCGCGTCAACCGCACGCGACCCGGATCGCCTGGACCGCGGGCCGGCACGTCGGCGACGGGCAGTCCCCGAACCGGCAAGCGGACAGCGGACCGACAAGCGGACAGCGGACCGACAAGGTGGCCGCGCGACTGGCGCCGCAGGACGTGTGGAGGCGTCCACCCCGGCAGGCGTCGACGCCTCCACAAGCGCGTCACCCCGCGTACGGGGCGGCCCGTCAGCCGGGCCACGTCCCGGTCAGGCTGCGGACACCGGTGGCGCCCGCCCGGTCGACAGCCGCCTTCACCACCGCGAAGATGGCGCCCTGGACCATGGCGGCGAGCAGCACCTCACCCCAGGTGCGCTCCTCGTCGGTGGCGTCCGGGGCGTCCTCGTCGTGGCCGAGCACCTTCCACGTCTGTTTGAACAGCGCTCCCGCGGCCAGGCCGCCCGCGACGCCGAGAGCCAGCCCCACCGGCTTGTAAGCGATTTTCGCTGCCTTCATCCGGCTCACCCCTTCACACGGCGGCAGACCATCCACACGACCACGGCCGCGCCCGCCACCGCCACCAGCGCCGCGCGCTTGTCCCGTGCCGGCCGCGCCCCCTGCGCGGTCCTGTCCCTGACGGGGCCGGGCAGCCGTTCCTGGGCCCGGTGGGCCACGTCGACGGCCTTCACCTTCAGTTCCCCGGCCTTGACGACCGCCTGCTCCTTCAGCTGCCCGCCCTTCACGGCAGCCTGCTCCTTGACTTCTGCGCCCTTCTGCCGGGCACGCGCCTTGACATCGGTCTTCGACGCGAGGGCCTCGACCGTCTCCCCGAGCTCGGCCCGGGTCCGCTCGACCTGCTCGCGCAGTTCCCCGGGGTCGGCGGCGGTGGCTTCGTCGTGTGGCGGCTGGGTCATCGGTGCGCACTCTCCTTGATCGTGGCCACGTCGGCCTTGACGTTCTCGACGGTCTGCTCGGGCGTGGGCGGCGCCGCCAGCCCGACCTGCTTCCTGCCGCTCCTGGCCAGCACCGCGGCGATCACGCCGAGCACCGCTGTGACGATCAGCCCCGCCGCCCAGACCGGCAGCACCACCGACAGTGCGGCGATCACACTGGCCGCCAGCGCCTGGAGCATCAGGAAGCCGGCGACTCCGGCGCCGCCGAACAGGCCGCCTCCCTTGCCGTAATGCCTGCCCTTCTCCTTGAACTCCTCCTTGGCCAGCCTGAGTTCACCGCGCACCAACTCGGTCAGCTGTTGCGAGGCCCGCTGCACCAGCTCACCCACCGGCTCGTGGTCCAGGCGGTCCGTGCTCCGGCCGGATGAGACATGGGACGGCCGCGTATCCGACACACTGCTCACCTCCCGTCGTTTCTGTTCCTGCCCGCCGGGCCTGTTCCGCCCGGCGGTCCGACGAACGCGCGGGTACCCCGGACGGCCGGGTTCAGGACACCGATGACCGCACAAGCGTCATGCGTGCCGCAGCAGCCGTGCGTGCCGGGGAAGGGTCACGCGTCGTCAAGCCGGCGCGCGTCCTCCTCGTCCCACGTCCGCGTGGAGCGGGGCTCGGTGTACGGCTCGGCCCCGGGCGGCAGGCCGCCCGCGACGGCCCGCTGGCGGGCGGCCTCGGCGTCGAACTCCAGGCCGAGCAGGACGGCCAGGTTGGTGAGCCACAGCCAGACGAGGAACACCACGACGCCGGCCATGGTGCCGTAGGTCTTGTTGTAGGACGCGAAGCCGGCGACGTAGAACGCGAACCCGGCGGAGGCGATCAGCCAGACCAGCAGGGCGACGAGGCTGCCCGGGGTGATCCACCGGAACCCCCTGACCTTCGCGTTCGGGCTGGCCCAGTACAGGACGGCAAGCATCAGCGTGACCAGGACCACGAGGACCGGCCACCTGACGAGCGACCACGCCGTCAGCACGCCGTCCCCGATCCCGAGCGCGGCGCCGGCCTGGCGGGCGATGCCGCCGGTGAGGACCACGATCAACGCGCTGATCACCGCCATCACCATCAGGGCTGCGGTGATCAGGACGCGCAGCGGGAGGAGCTTCCACAGTGGGCGGCCCTCCGGCATGTCGTACACGGTGTTCGCGGCGCGGATGAACGCCCCGACGTAGCCCGAGGCCGACCAGAGCGCGAGCACCAGGCCGACGACCGCCATGACGGACCCGGCGCCCGCCCTGCCCTGCAACTGCTCGACGGCCCGGGTGGCGACGTCCCGGGCCGCCCCCGGCGCCAGCTGCCGGACGTTGCGCAGCACCGCGTCGATGGTCGACTTGCCGGCGATGCCCAGCAGGGAGACCAGCACCAGCAGGGCCGGGAACAGCGACAGCACTCCGTAGTACGTCAACGCCGCCGCGCGGTCGGCCAGTTCATCGTCCTTGAACTCGCGCAGGGCGCCCTTGAGGACGGCGGCCCAGGCCCGCTTCGGCAGTTTCGCCGGCGTGTCCGGCGCGCGCCGTTCGACATCGGGTCCGGGTCCCGCCTCCTCGGGAGTCGGCACCCTGGGGATCGGTGTCCCGACTCCCGCGTGCTCGTCGCCGTCCCGGGGTGCCGTCCGCCATGGAACACGAAGCCTCTGCATGGACGCCGGGTAACCCTCCAGCGCCCCTCCCACACCGCCGAGGGGGGAGCCGCCGCACGTCGGTGGAACCGGGCGCTGACAGGCACGGAACGCGCTCACGGAAGCACCCGGTCTACCAGACCCGGACCGCGGCGCGTGCAGCACCGGGCGGGCTCAGCTACGCCGTTGGCGGCTCTGCCTGGCCTCCGGCAACGGTGCCTGACCCGGGCCGGCCACGTGCCTGGAGGTCTGGTGACGGGGTGTGGGGAGCGGGCCCGTCGGCGCCGCGAGTGCGGCCCGCGCCGTCGCACACCGCGGCACCGTCACCGCGACGGCGGCCGGCATGATCGTCACGCTGCCGGGACTGGCCCGGCTGGAGAAGCGTGCGGCCACCGACGCCACCGGCCGTGCTCGCGACCGGCAGGGAGCGCGTGAGATCCGCAGCGAGCGCGTGCGTTCTGGAGTAACGCGGTGCCGGCCGGGCATCCGGTCTTGCGGGCTCGGATCGTCCGGCAGCCCTCGACGTTCTGTCTTCATGGCCCAGTGGGGGGATTCGGCGTGCTACTCGACGATGCACCGGCAACTTCGGCTCGCGGGAGTGTCACGTCCGACACGGCGGTCCGCAAACTGCGGCTGCGCCGCCGTCTGGAGCGGCTGATAGGCGTGGCCGCCACCGAGGGGAACGACCTGTTGCCACTGCGCAACGGGGACGAGATCTTCCCCGCGATGCTCGGGGCGATCCGCTCGGCGCGGCACACCATCGACATGATGACCTTCGTGTACTGGCGCGGGCAGATCGCCCACGACTTCGCCGCCGCGCTGGCCGAACGCGCCCGCGCCGGGGTGCGCGTGCGCCTGCTGCTCGACGGCTTCGGCGCCCAGAAGATCGAGCGGCGGCTGCTGGACCTCATGGACACCGCAGGCGTGCAGGTCGCCTGGTTCCGCAAGCCGGTCCTGCTGTCCCCGTTCAAGCAGAACCACCGCTGTCACCGCAAGGCCCTCGTGGTCGACGAGGAGACCGCCTTCACCGGCGGCGTCGGCATCGCGCAGGAGTGGTGCGGCAGCGCCCGCAACCCCGCCGAGTGGCGGGACACCCACGTACAGGTGCGCGGTCCGGCCGTGGACGGCATCGCGGCGGCGTTCGCGCAGAACTGGGCGGAGTGCCACGACGAACTCTTCGACGACCGCGACCGCTTCACGGAGCACCCGCAGAGCGGTTCGGCGGTGGTACAGGTGGTTCGCGGCTCCGCGAGCATCGGCTGGCAGGACATGCAGACGCTCATCCGGGTCATGCTCACCTCCGCCGAGGAGCGGTTCCGGCTGGCCACCGCCTACTTCGCGCCCGACACCTACTTCATCGACCTGCTGTGCGATACCGCCCGCCGCGGCGTGCGGGTCGAGATCCTGCTGCCCGGCCCCCACACCGACCAGCGGGCCTGTCAACTCGCCGGTCAGCACCACTACGCGCGTCTCCTGCGGGCGGGCGTGCACATCCGCCAGTACCAGCCGACCATGATGCACGCCAAGATCATCACCGTGGACTCGGTCGCCTCCCTCATCGGATCCACCAACTTCAACCGCCGTTCCATGGACCACGACGAAGAGATCATGCTCACCGTCCTGGACGAGGGGTTCACCGCGGTGCTCGACCGCGACTACGAGGCGGACCTGGAGCGCAGCGTCGACATCGACCTCGGCCGGTGGAGGCGACGGGCGGTCCTGCAGCGCGTCAAGGAGGTCGCCGTCGCTCCGATCCGGCGCTTCCTGTGATCAGTCCCCGCCGCCCCTTTGGGCGACGGGGCGCCGGTAGTGAGAACATCCGCCTCATGGAGAGAGCAGACAGCCGTACGGCCCGCTGGTGGAGGGCGCTGCGCCGGACCCCGGCGGCCGTCTGGAACGACGACATCACGGACTGGGCCGCGGCGCTGACGTACTACGCGGTGCTGGCCCTGTTCCCGGTTCTGCTGGTCGTCCTGTCGATCCTCGGCCTGACCATCCCCACGGCCAAGCCGCAGGTCATCGACCGTATGGCACAGGCCGCCCCGCTCGCGTCCCGCGCACTGCTGCGCAGCACCCTGCGGCAGATGGCCGGACAGTCGTCGACGGCGTGGACGGTGATCGTCCTGGGCGGGGCGGCGGCGCTGTGGTCGGGTTCCAGCTATCTGAGCGTCTTCCGCCGGGCGTTGCACGCCATGCACCGGATCAGTGCGCACCGGCCGGTCTGGCGTACCGCGCCCCGCATCGTGGCCACCGCCCTCGTCCTGGTCACCCTGCTGCTCACGTCCACCATCGCGATGGCGCTCACCGGAAGCCTGGCCCGGCGGCTGGGCCGGGTGCTGGACCTGGGCACCTGGCCGCAGGGGGCCTGGGACGCGCTGCGGTGGCCGGTGGTGGCCCTGGTCGCGGTCGTCCTGGTGCTGGTCCTGTACCGCTCCGGCCCGGCGCCCACCCGCGCGGTCCGGATGATGGCGCCGGGCGGTGCGCTGGCGGTGGCGCTGGTGCTGATCGTCTCCCTCGGGTTCACCGTCTACACCTCGCACGTCGGCACCTACCACCGCCTGTACGGCTCACTTGCGGGCGTCGTCGTGTTCCTGATCTGGCTGTGGCTGTCCAACCTGGCCCTTCTGGTCGGCGCCCAGTTCAACGCGGAACTGGCCAAGTGAGTCCGCCCCACCCGTTCCGGGACACGGCGTCGGCGGTGTACGGCAGAATGACGCCCACCGATGTGCCGTAGCGCAGCCGTGACCGCAAGTGCCTTGTTTCACACGGTCCTTGGGCGTGCGAGGAGAGGAAGACGTGAGCGAGAACCAGAGCGCCACCCCCGCAGTGCAGCGACTCGACACCGGGACGGCGCACAACGCTCGCGTGTGGAACTACTGGCAGGGCGGCAAGGACAACTACGAGGTCGACCAGCAGGTAGGCGATCACGTTGCCGGAATGATCCCCGTCATCCGCGACATCGCGCGCGCCGACCGGGAGTTCCTCGGCCGCGCCGTGCGCTGCCTGGCACGGGAGCACGGCATCCGTCAGTACCTCGACATCGGCACCGGCCTGCCGGCCTTGGAGAACACCCACGAGATCGCCCAGCGGATCGCCCCCGACTCGCGGATCGTGTACGTCGACAACGACCCCATCGTGCTCGCGCACGCCCGCGCCCTGCTGACCAGTACTCCGGAGGGCGCCACCGACTACCTCGACGCCGACGCGCACGACCCGGACACCATTCTCCGGATCTCCGGACGGACACTCGACTTCACCAAGCCCACCGCACTCATGCTGCTCGGCATCCTCAACTTCGTCCTCGACGGTGACGAGGCGCGGGCCATCGCACGTCGGCTCGTGGAGGCGCTGGCCCCCGGCAGCTTCCTCGTACTGACCCATCCCACCACGGAGCCCGAACTCGGCGGCGACCTGCAGCTCGAGGCGATGGAGTTCTGGAACGCCAACGCCAAACCGCCGGTCACCGCCCGCAGCGGCGAGGAGGTCGCCCAGTACTTCGACGGGCTCACGCTCCTGGAGCCCGGCCTGGTCTCCTGCTCTCTGTGGCGGCCGGAGCCCGGCGAAGAGCCGACGGTCGTACCCCAGCTGGGAGCCGTGGCGCTGAAGCCGTGATCTCTCGACCCCGGCGGCGTTGCGGTGCGAAGGCACCCGGACATGTCTGACGACGGCGTACGACCGGGAGCCCTGCTGCCGAACGACTCCGGCCCCCGGCGACGAAAGTCGCCGGGGGCCGGATGCTGGTAGCGGGGGCGGGATTTGAACCACGCGACCTCTGGGTTATGAGCCCAGCGAGCTACCGAGCTGCTCCACCCCGCGTCGGTGTCTTTACCGTACGGCATCCGCGCGGCGCCGGCAGGGATTTATGCCGAGGGCCGTCCCTCCGGCCAGCGCTCATCCCGCCGCACCGGCGACCGCGTTCCGGGTTTCCCGGGCGCCACGGTCTTCACCAAGGTCTTCCACGGCCGGTGTGGGTGCGCCGGCGTAGGACTCCCCGGTCTCGCGGACCGGCTTCGCGGGCAGCGTGCCCGCATCGCTCCTGCTTCCCGGCGCCGAGAACTGTGGCCCCACGGGTGCGGCGCAGGAGGTGGGGGGTCGTTCCACGAGGCGCCGAACTCAATGGGACCGGCGGGCGGTTCGCCGATCAGGTCGGCCGGCCGGCGGCGCGTTCGCGGGCCGACGTGTTCACGGCCTCGGGGCAGTGGTGGGTGGCCCTGCCCTGTTCCGGCCGGGTGTGGTATTCGGTGCGCACGTCGGCGAAGCGGGCGGCTTCCGCCCGTCGCAGCCCGGGACGTGAAGGGGGGCGCGGGAAGCCGGCGATCTCGCTGCTGCGGTCCGTTCGCCCGGGCGGTGTCGGAACGCTCGGCCGGAAAACTCCGGCCGAGCGTTCGCCAGGGTCCTGGCCGCGGTGCGCCGATCACCGTAGGGCAGGGACCTTCGGATCCGCCGGGTCGACGCCCCGGCCGCAGGATCTCCGGCTACTCCTGGTGAAGGGGCTGCTGGACGAAGACGGCGTGGAACCTGCGGGTCTCGTCCACGGTGCGGACGGGGCCGGTGAGGGTGACCGTTGTGGTCAGGTGAGCGGCCGTGCTCGACGACGCCAGGCGGAGTTCCAGTTCGCCCGGTTCGACGATGCGGTGGCCGTCGCGACCGGTGAAGGACGCGACGTCGGCGGGAACGGTGATGTCGATACGACGGGTTTCGCCCGGCGCGAGGGACACCCTGCTGTAGCCGACGAGGCGCTGCACCGGCTGGACGACGGACGCTGTCGGGTCGTGGAGGTAGAGCTGAACGACTTCGGTCCCGGTCCGCTCGCCGGAGTTGCGGAGGGTGAAGGCGATGGCGAACTCGCCCTCGGTCGAGGTCTCCTCGGTTCGAACCGTGAGATCGCTCCAGGTGAAGGTCGTATAGCCGAGGCCGTGGCCGAAGCCGAACGCCGGGGTCGGGTCGATGTTGGAGACGTCGCTGGCCTGGGCCAGGCGGGCGCCGAGGTAGGTGGTCGGTTGGGTTCCGGGGCTGCGGGGCACGCTGACGGGCAGGCGCCCGGAGGGGTTGGTTCGGCCGCTGAGGACGCCGGCGATCGCCCGGGTGCCCTCGACCCCGGGGAAGAACGACTGGACGATCGCCGCGGATTCGTCCACCGCGCGGCCGAGAGCGTAGGGCCGACCTGCGAGGAGGACGGTGACGACCGGACGGCCGGAGTCGAGCAGAGCGTCGAGGAGTTGCTGCTGCGCGCCGGGCAGAGTGAGCGATTCCGCGTCGCAGCCCTCACCGCTGGTGCCACGGCCGAACAGGCCCGCGCGGTCGCCCAGGACGGCGATGACGATGTCCGCGTCACGGGCCGCCTCCACCGCGGCGTCGAGCCCGGAGAGGTCGCCGTCGTCGATGCCCGTGCCACGGGCGACGGTGATGGCCGCGTCGGGGAACTCGGCCGTCAGGGACTCGTGGAGGGTGGGCAGGTCGATGCCGACGGGGACGGTCGGGTGCTGGACGCCGACGTGCATGGGGAAGGAGTAGCAGCCCAGTACGGCTGTGGCCTCCGTCGCGTTGGGGCCGACGAGGGCGATCCGGCGCGGCGCGGTGAGAGGCAGCACGCCGTCGTTGCTGAGGAGGACCACGGCTTTCTCGGCCACCTCACGTGCCAGTTCGCGGTTCGCGGGAGGATCGAGGTCGACCTTGCCGCGCAGGCTGTCCGGGTCGTCGGGATCGGTCCCGCGCAAGGCGGCCGGCACCGGGTCCCAGTCGGGGTCCAACATGCCGAGCTGGGCCTTTTGACGGAGAACCCGGCTGAGGGCACCGTCGATGAGGGACTCCGGGATCCGGCCGTCCTTGACGGCCCGGACGAGTGGTTCACCGAAGGTCTTGACGCTGGGCAGTTCGACGTCGACGCCCGCCGCCAGGGCGGTGTTCGCGGCGTCGGCCCAGTCCGCCGCCACACCGTGGAGGGTTTTCAGGAAGGCGACGCCGAAGTAGTCGGCGACGACCGTTCCGTCGAAGCCCCACGTGTCACGGAGCAGGCCGGTCAGCAACTGCCGGTCGGCGGCGGCGGGTACACCGTCGTTGTCGTTGTAGGCGTGCATGACGGCGCGGGCGCCGCCCTCCCGGACGGCCATCTCGAACGGGGGCAGCAGGACGTCGGCGCGTTCGCGGGGCCCGATCGCGGCGGGAGCGAGGTTGCGTCCCGCGCGGGACGCGGAGTATCCGACGAAGTGCTTGAGGGTCGCGATGATTCCCGCCGACTCCAGTCCCTGTACGTAGGCCGTCCCGATGGTGGCCACGAGGTACGGGTCCTCGCCGATCGTCTCCTCCACGCGCCCCCAGCGGGCGTCGCGCACCACGTCGAGGACCGGCGCGAGCCCCTGGTGGATACCGACGGAGCGCATGTCACGGCCTATGGCCGCGGCCATGCGGCGCACCGTCTCGGGGTCGAACGTGGCGCCCCAGGAGAGCGGGACGGGGAAGGCGGTGGCACCCCAGGTCGCGAAGCCGGCGAGGCACTCCTCGTGCGCGAGAGCGGGGATTCCGAAGCGGTTCGCCGAGACGATGCGGGCCTGGGTGCGTTGCAGGGAGAGAGCCCCGAGGGCGGGGTCGACGGGCGCGGTGCCGAAGGGCCGGGTCAGCTGACCCAGTCCGGTGGGCATCAACGCCTCGAGATCGACCGCTTCCTCCATGTCGTGCTGATGGGGAGCCACCTCGTCGCCCTGGGCGGAAGCGCCGACCCACACGCCGTACAGCTGGGCCGTCTTCTCCTCCAGAGTCATCGCCTCGATCAGGGCCGCCACTCTGGTGGCGAGGGGGCGGGACGGGTCGTTCCACACGGGGGCCGGGTGGGAGGTCTCTACAGCCACGTGGCGGTCACTTTCCTCCGACGCCCATCAGGCCCTGGACCAGGGCGCGACGGGCGAACAGGTAGACGAGCAGGACGGGCACCATGGACAGCATCACGGCACCGAGAAGGCCCGGGATGTCGATGCCGTGTTCGGTCTGGAAGTTGTACAGACCCAGCGTGATCACCTTGGTCGAGTCGGACTGGGTCAGCACCAGCGGGAAGAGGAACCCGTTCCATGCCTGGAGCGCCGAGAACACGGTGATCGTGGAGAGGCCGCCGCGCGAGAGCGGTACGACCAGCTGGAAGAACATGCGCCGTGGAGTCGCTCCGTCCACCGCCATGGCCTCGAACAGTTCGGGAGATATGTCCCGCATGGTGCCGCTGAGGATCAGGGCCGACATCGGCAGGCAGAACGCCGCCGTCGGCAGGATGACGCCGAGCAGGTTGTCGTACAGCCCCGCTTTGCTGATGAGGTAGAACATCGGCACGATGACGGCCTGGGCCGGAATGGCGAGTCCCAGCAGGAACAGGCGGAAGATCAGCGAGGTCACCTTGGAGCGGCTGCGGACGATGGCGTACGCGAGCGGCGGCACCAGGACCAGCACCAGGCCGGCCACGGCCGCCGTGACGGCGATCGTGTTCAGGAAGTACCGGCCGAAGCCGGTGTCGAACGCGTTGAGGTAGTTGTCGAGGGTGAAGGTGTCGGGCACCGACACCGGGCCGTTCGCCGCGTAGTCGCCGCGCGTGCGCAGCGTCGCGGCGATCATCACGTACAGCGGCAGTCCGACCAGGAACAGCCAGACTGCGGAGCCGACACCGGCCACGTAGTTGGGACGGCGCCTCATGACACGCCCTCCATGGTGCTGCGCATCTTGTCGTAGCCCGACACGCGGACGACGACGAGTGAGATGACGGTGGAGGCCACGACCAGCGTGAGGGCGATGGCGGCACCGGCGCCGAAGTCGAAGCTCTTGAAGGCTTTCTCGTACATGTAGTAGGCGCTGATGGTGGTGTCGGTGCCGGGTCCGCCCTGCGTGAGGATGAGGACGGTCTCGAAGGTGGTCAGACCGCCGACGGTCATCAGGATCATCGAGGTGATCATCGAGTTGCGCAGCTGCGGCAGCGTGATGTGGAAGAACTGCCGGTAGCGGCCCGCTCCGTCGATCTCCGCGGCCTGGTAGAGCACCTGCGGGACGGCCCGTGCCGCACCCTGGTAGATCAGGGTGTGGAAGGGAGTGAACTGCCAGGTGCTCACGAAGGCCAGGACCCCGATGGCCGTGGCCTGCTTGCCGAACAGGTTCCCGTCACCGAACAGCCAGCCGGCGTCGGCGGGGATGCCGAAGTTGGGGTCCAGCAGGGCGCGCCAGAGGACGGAGACGGCGGTGCCGGACAGCAGCAGCGGGATGAAGTAGATGACGGACAGCACGGCGCGGTTGCGCTGGTAGCCGGCGGCCCAGACGCCGAGGAGAACGCTGAGCGGGGTCTGGATGACGATGCCGAGGGCGGTCAGGAGCAGGGTCACCCAGATGCTCTTGAGCATCACGGGGTCGTCCAGAAGACGTGACCAGTTGTCCATGCCGACGAACTGGGGCGACCCGAGCCCGTTCCAGGTCGTGAAGGACAGGACCGCGACCATGATCAGCGGAATGATCGCGAAGACAGCGAAGAACAGGGCGGCGGGAAGGGCCCAGCCGAAGCCGGGCCGCGCCACGTTTGCCGTTGACGAGTGGCCCGCCCGCCGCCGGGCCACCTTGAGGGACCTGGCGGCGGGCGGGGTGCTCGTGATCTGTGTAGTCATGAGCCGTTCATTCACCCGGAAGTGCCTGCATGGCCTTGATGAAGCCGTCCGCGTCGATCTGGCCGTCGAAGAACTGCTGCACGGCCTGCTGGATGGGGGTCCCGGCGGCCGGCGGGTACGCCTGGTCCCAGGACAGCTGGAACGCCGGAGCCTTGGCGACCAGGGTGTACTGGAAGTGCGAGTAGTCCGGGTTGGCCGAGGAGTCCAGGAAGGACTCGGTGTTCGTGGTCGTGGGCAGGTTGCCGATGGCCAGCTGCGCCTTCACGAACTCGTCCGAGTACATCAGCTTGAGGAACTTCGCGGCGGCGTCGGGGTACTTGGTCTTGCGCAGCACCGAGTAGAAGTTGTTGGTGTTTCCGACCACGTCGGCGGCGTCGCCCTTGCCGCCGGGAACGGTCGGGAACGCCGTGTAACCCAGGTCCTTCTCCGCGAAGCTCTTGGCGTCCGTCTGCTGCTGGGCGTAGTACCACGAACCCATCAGCTCGAAGCCGGCCTTGCCGGAGGCGACGAGTGCCGGTGAGGCGCCGTTGGTGTACTTCACCGAGTCGTAGTTCTTGCCGAAGGCGCCGGCGTCCACGAGATCCTTGAGCATGCTCAGCGCCTTCTTGCTGTCGGCGCTCTCCCACGCGGACTTGTCGCCCGCGAGTGCCTTCTGGAACAGGCCCGGTCCGGCGACGCGGTCGTACAGGTACTCGAACCACATCAGGGTCGGCCACCTGTCGCCGCCGCCCAGGGCGATCGGGGTGACACCCCGGGCCTTGAGCTTCTTGACCGCGTCGAGCAGTTCGTCCCAGGTCTGGGGCGGCGTGACCCCCGCGTCCTTGAGGACCTTCTTGTTGTTGAACAGCAGGACGGGCTGCGTGCCGCGCATCGGGACGCCGTACGGCTTGCCGTCGACCACCGCGCTGTTGAAGACCGAGGGCAGGAACTTCGACTTCAGGTCCGGGTTCTTGGCGATGAAACCGTCCAGCGGCAGCAGCAGGTCGGCCTTGACGAACGGCTGGATGCTGCCGCCGCCCCAGTTGAAGAAGATGTCCGGGGCCTGCGGGGTGTTGATGATCGTCTGGAGCTTCTGCTGGTAGTCGGCGCCGGGGATGGTGTCGAGGACGGCCTTGACGTCGGACGTCTTGTTGAACGTGTCGACTATCTGCTTCTCGACCTTGTTGCTGGCGTCCCCGTAGACCAGAACGTGAATCTTGCCGTCGCTCGACGACTGGCCGCTGCCGCTGCCGCATGCGGCCAGCGGGAGTGCCAGGGCGAGCGTCGCAGCGCAGGAGACCAGTCTGGGCAAGCGCGCGCGTGTCTTCATCGTTGGAGCCCTTCGAAAGTTTCGGCCTCATTACCGAAAGTCAATGCGGTGGGGACACTAAGACAGGCCCGGGGCCCGGTCAACAGTCATGCACGCACAGGCTCAAACCGTTACGGGCATCTCACGCCTGTATCCTGCGCACATGGGCGAGGACGGCAAGATCAGCGGCAAGGTGACCCTGGCCGAGGTCGCGAGAGTTGCGGGCGTTTCGCTCCCGACAGTTTCGAAGGTGGTCAACGGTCGTTCGGATGTGTCCCGTGTGACCAGGGCCAAGGTCGAGCGAGCACTGGAGGTCCACGGCTACCGTCGCCGCCCCCGGAATCCGGCCCGGCCCGCACTTCTCGAGCTGGTGTTCCACGAGCTGGAGAGCATCTGGGCGATGGAACTGATCAAAGGAGTGGAGCAGGTCGCGCGGGAGATCCACGCGACCGTGGTCCTCACCGTGAGCGGCACGCGGCACGCGCCCGGACCCGACTGGCTCGAAGGAGTGCTGAAAAGAAGGCCGTTGGGGGTCGTCCTGGTCTTCTCCACGCTTCCGCGGGATGTCAGACAACGGCTCAGGTCGGCCGCCGTCCCCTTCGTCGTCGTCGACCCCGCGGGCGATCCCGATCCCGACGTGCCGTCGGTGGGCTCGGCGAACTGGGCCGGCGGTCTCGCGGCCACCCGGCATCTCACGGCACAGCACCACCGGCGGATCGCGATCATCACCGGACCGGAGGACATGCTGTGCTCACGGGCGCGCCTGGACGGTTATCGCTCCGCCATGGCGATGGCGTCCCTGGACGCGGACCCCCGGCTCGTGCGGTTCGGCGACTTCCACGTGCAGGGCGGCTTCGACCACGCGATGAGCCTGCTGGACGGGCCGGATCGGCCGACGGCGATCTTCGCGGGCAGCGATCTCCAGGCGCTCGGCGTGCTGGAGGCGGCCCGCCTCAGAGGGCTGCGCGTACCGGAGGACCTGTCCGTGGTCGGGTACGACGACGTGCCTCTCGCGCAGTGGTCGAGCCCGCCGCTCACCACGGTGCACCAGCCTCTGCGGCGCATGGCCGAGGAGGCGTCACGCATGCTCTTCGGCCCCGCGGAATCCGGCAAGGCCGCCCAGCGCATCGAGCTGGCGACGCACTTGGTGGAACGGCAGAGCACGGCCCCGCCGCATGAGTCGTGAGGAACCGGCCCGAGCCCACGGATCCGTGGGGGAGAGGGCCGTGTTCCGGCCGGGCGACCTGCCGCACGGGTCGGGTCCGGTTCACCCGGGACTCGGGACGGGCGGTGGGCCGACATGGTCTCGGTCGGCCCACCGCCCGCGGTCGCTCACGAGCCCAGGAGGGCGCGCAGGCCGGGCTGGAGGAGGTCGCCGTGGGCGGTGACCATGTCGTCGCACAGCCGCCAGATCTCCTCGACCGGCAGGGCCGCGGCCGTGGCGGGGTCGGTCATCGCCGCGTGCCGGATGTGCCGCGGGTCGTCCTCGATCGCCGCCCGCACCACCAGGTCGTTCGCGCTGAGGTAGGTGCGGTTGAGCGCCGCGAGCTGAGGCGGGAGGGAACCGACGCGGGTGGGCTGGACGCCCAGCGAGTCCACCAGGCACGGCACCTCGACGGTGCCGTGCGCGGGCAGGTTGTCGATCAGCGACCGGTTGGGGACGTTGCCGTAGACCGTGCGGGGTGTGCCGGTCACCATGCTGTGGATGATCTGCGGCGCGTACTCCATCGTCCCCTCGACGGCGACCGGTGTCCCGGCGGCCAGCGCGTCGCGGGTCCTCTCGTACGTGGCGAGGTTCTCGTCGACGATCTTCAGGTACTCGCCGATCGGCAGCCGCAGCCGCTCCACCTCGCTGTCGTGGTGCAGGTACCAGGGAACGTACTCGGAGGAGTGCTCGCTGGTCTCCGTCGGGTAGTAGCCGAGCCGGCGGTACATGTCGACCCGGACCCTGCGGCGCAACTGGTCGTCGGAGGCGATCAGTTCGTCCAGCTTCGGGTAGAGGCTCCGGCCCTCGTGCTCGAAGCGCAGCACCCAGGCCTGATGGTTGACGCCCGCGGCGTGGTAACTGATCTCTTCGTAGGGCACTTTGACCAGGTCCGCGAGGTCGCGCATCGTCCAGTACACGGAGTGGCACAGACCCACCACCCGGGTCAGGCCGGTGGCCTGCGTCAGGTACTGCACGTTCATGGCCATGGGGTTGGTGTAGTTCAGCAGCCAGGCCTGCGGGCAGACCTCGGCGATGTCCCGCCCCAGATCCTTGAGGAACGGGAACGTGCGCAGAGCGCGGAAGACGCCTCCGATGCCGAGAGTGTCGCCGATGGTCTGCCGTACGCCGTAGCGGGCCGGCACCTCGAAGTCGGTCCGGGTGGCTTCGGCCATACCGATCTGCACGATGTTGATGACGAAGTCGGCGTCGGCCAGGGCCTCGCGGCGGTCGGTGTGCGCGGTGACGTCCGGACGGGCGCCGAGCGTGTCGGCGATGCGGACGGCGGCCGCGTGCGCGGTGGCCAGGCGTTCGGTGTCGATGTCGTGGAGCGCGACGTGCGCGGACTTCAGTTCGGGGAACGCGAGGAGGTCGGCGAGCAGTCCCTGGGTGAAGACGACGCTGCCTGCGCCGACGAAGGTGATCTTGGGGGTGGTCATACCGGGGTTTCCTCGGTCTCGGAAGGGCGGGAGAGGACGTCGTCCCGCGTGGGCTGTGCGGTTGTACCGACGATGACGTCAGGGGCGGCGTCGCCGATGACGAGCACGTCGAAGGTGTGCGGCACTGGGGTGTTCCTGCCTGAGTGGTGTGTCGGGTGACGGGCGGGATCAGGCTTTGAGACCGGTGGAGGTGATCGACTGGATGAACGCCTTCTGCGCGCCGAGGAAGGCGAGCAGGACCGGAAGCACGGTGATGACGTTCCCGGCCATCACGGCGGACCACTGCGTGTGGTGCTGTCCCTGGAAGGTCGTGAGGCCGAGCTGGAGCGTGTACTGGGTGTCGTGGTTGATGGCGATCAGCGGCCAGGTCAGGTCGTTCCAGGTGCTGAGGAACGTCAGGACGGCCACCGTGCTGAGGGCCGGCCGGGACAGCGGCAGCACGATCCGCCACAGCACGTGCAGCCGTGAGCAGCCGTCGATCCACGCGGCCTCCTCCAGCTCACGGGGCAGCGAGAGGAAGAACTGCCGCAGGAGGAACACCGAGAACGGCGTGACGAGGGACGGCACGATCAGCGCCCCGAGCGTGTCGATGAGGCCGAGCTGCTTCATCACCAGGAACGTGGGAATCATCGTCAGCTGGAACGGGATCGCCATCGTGGCCAGCATCAGTCCCAGCAGCAGCCGGGAGCCGGCGAACCGCATCCGGGCGAACGCGTAGCCGCCCAGGGTGCCGAGTACGAGGTTCGCGGTGACCGTGACGAGGCTGACGAGGAACGAGTTGGCGAACCACCGCGGGAACATGGCGTTGCCGAGCACATAGCGGTAGCCGCCCAGGTCCAGACGGGAGGGCCACAGGGCCGGCGGGAAGCGGTTGATCTCAGCGTTGCTCATCACCGAGCTGAGCGCCAGCCAGATCAGCGGCACCGCGAAGAGCAGCGCCATCGGCGCGAGCAGCAGGTGCCAGGGGCTGAACGGCAGCCGCGGGCGTCGCCGGCCGGTGTCGGGCCGGGCGGCCGGTTCGGCCTGCGCGGCCGCGGGCGGAGCGGAGACGGCGGTCATGCGGCGGCTCCCTGGAGTCGGCGGCGGGCGATCTGGAAGATCAGGCCGATCAGGCCCAGGGCCGCGGCCAGTACGTAGGCCGAGGCGGCGCCGTACCCCGCGGTGGCGTTCTTGAACGCCTGCTCCCAGATGAAGTAGACGATCACCGTGGTGGATCCGAGGGGTCCGCCCTTGGTGGTGACGTACACGAGGTCGAAGGTCTGGAGGGCCTCGATGGCCTGCCACAGCAGCAGGAACACCGAGACGGGCCTGAGCGTGGGCAGAGTGACGTGCCGCAGGATCTGGAAGCGGCCGGCGCCGTCCAGCCGGGCCGCCTCGATCAGCGAGGCCGGCACGTCCTGCAGGGCCGCGAGATAGATGACCATGCAGAAGCCGGTACCGCTCCACAGACTGATCGCGACCAGCACGGGCAGTGCCTGGGACGGATCGTTGAGGAAGCCCTGCGCCGGGATGCCGAGATAATGCAGTACCGCGTTCGCCGCGCCGAACTGCTGATCCAGGATGAAGGAGAACAGCACGCCCTGCGCGGCCGAGGAGACCACGAACGGGACGAAGAACAGGGTGCGGTAGAGCCCGACGAAGCGTATGCGCCGGTTCAGGGCGAGGGCGAGCAGCAGCCCTGCCACCATGCTCGCCGGCACGTACAGCGCGGTGTAGAGCAGGGTGTTGTGGAGCGCCTGGCGGAAGTGGGGGTCCTGGGCGAGGGCGCGGTAGTTGTCCAGGCCCACCCAGCGGCTCGGTGTGACGAGGTCGTCGGCCTGGAAGGACAGCAGCAGCGACCAGATGATGGGCACCACGCTGAGACCGAGGATGATCAGGACCGCGGGCGACACGAACGTCCAGGCCGTGGCGGCCTCGGCGGCCCGTCTGCGGCGCAGGGCGCGGCGGTTGTCCGGGGGCCGGCTGTCCGGGGGCCGGGACACAGTGATCGGGGTGGGCACTCGGGACACGGCGGATCTCCTCAGCGGGGTATGAGCAGTGCGGCGTTGGCGTCGGCGGCGCAGGAGCGCAACGCCTGGGCGGGACTGCTCCGGCCCAGCAGCACCGCGACGACGGCCTGGCCGAGGGCCTGCGAGATCTGCGGGTAGGCGGCGTGCACGGGGCGCACGCGGGCCGAGTCCAGTGCTTTGGTGAACACGTCCAGGCCCTCGGTGGCGTGCTCCTGGTGCTGCCAGGCGGGCAGGTCGCGGGTGTGGCGGCTGAGCGGGAGGCTGCCCGCGTCGATGTCCCAGCGCACGTCCTGCGCGGGCTGCATCAGCCAGCTCACGAAGGTCTTGGCGGCCTTCGTGCGGGCGGCGCCGTTGTCGAACACCGTCCAGGTGTCGGGTCCGCTGATGGTCACCGGCCGGCCGGAGAAGGTGGGCAGCGGGACGACGTGATAGTCGACCTTCGCCTGCCGGATGTCCGGGAGCTGCCAGGGGCCGGTGACGGCCATGCCCATCCGGCCGGACAGGAAGACCTGGTACATCTGCTCGCTGCCCGGCTTCGGGTCGACGTAGACGCTCTTGTCCCGGGCGAGGGCGGCCACCACCTCCAGGGCGCGGATCCCGGCGTCGCCGCCGAACCCGATGTGCTTGCCGTCGTCGGCGACGACGTCCCCGCCGAGATCCCAGATCATGGGCCACATGCGCCAGACGGTGTCCTCGTCGCCGACGCCCGGCCAGCCGGTGCCGAAACGGCCGCTGCCGACGTTCGTGAGCGCCTTGGCGGTGGCGACGAAGTCGTCCCAGCGCCAGCCTGCTTGGGGCAGCGGCAGTCCGGCCTCCCGGAAGAGCTTCCGGTTGCAGACCACCGCGAGCGAGTCCAGCAGTGCGGGCGCGGCGCGTACCTGGCCATTGACGGTCACGGCCTGGCGGGCCGGCGCCCAGTAGTTCGTCCAGGGCGTGCCGGCATGTCCGACCATGTCGGTGAGGTCGGCGACCTGAGGGCTGTGGGCGACGCTCGCCAGGTCGGAGCCGAAGATGTAGGCGATGTCCGGGAAGGAGCCGGCGGCGAGGGCGGCGGTCACCTTCTGGAGCATCGCGTCGGCGAGCACCCCGCCGCCCAGCTCCACCCGGATGCGGGGGTGGCTCCGCATGAACGAGGCGGCCAGGGAGTCCATGGCCTTCTTGCCGGTGTCGGTCTGCCCGTGCCACATCTCGATCGTCACGGTGCCGTCGGCGCTCACGCCGTCGGCGCCGCCCGCCGCGCAGCCGGAGGCCCACAGGCCCGCGGCCGCCGTGGTGGCCAGAGCCGCGCCGGTGCGCAGCACTGTGCGGCGTTCGGGCTGTGCGCTGCGGGTGAGCGCGAACATGGGTACCTCCCGTGCGGAGCTGTGGGACAAGCGCAGTGCGTAAGGGATCGTGCGCCGTGCGGCGGTGCTCAGGGCCGGGCGTGGAGCGGGACGGGCGGCCGGGTGCGGGCGCTGGGCGACCGGAGCGGGCGGCCGGCACGTGAAGTGCCGCCTGCCGTGGCCGTCGAGATGCGCCGTCCGCGGGGAGCCGCATGGATACGGATCATGTCCAAGCCCCAGAGCATGGTGGGTACGTCCCCGCCTCGGACACCGACGTGGTCCTGGCGACTCAGTCCGGACTCCTGGCGCGTGGTCAGCTACCGGCTGGGCGTACCTCTGCCGCCGAGTGCTTCGACTGCGGCGTTGACCAGGAGTTAAACGATGGTGCCCGGCAGCTGTCAAGAGGGAGGTGTTGATTGGACATGCGTGAAACACCGGGGAAACCTGCATGATTGAGCATCAGGCGATGCCGGCCTGTGGCGGCCCGGTGAGCCGTCACAGGCCGGCACGCTTTCCAGGGCGCGCCTGGGGTCGTGATCAGTGCGGGATGCGCCCTAACAGGTCTTGCGGACGTATCCGCTGCTGCCGGCCGGCGAGACGTTCACGTCGCGCTGGACGATGCTCAGCGTGCCGCCCCATCCCCTGCACGCCTTCGTCTTGCCGGAGTTGGTGTACTCGATCACGATCACGTTGTTGCCGAAGGCGCTGGTGTAGTCGCCGCACTCGTCGTACTGGCCGCACTCCTCGGCCACGGCGAAGTCGAGGCCGTTGGCGGTGCGGTTGCCGGCCAGCTCGGGCGTGTTCTTCTGGGCGATGGCCAGGCCGTCCGCGTGGGCGCGCGCGGAGAGCAGCTTGATGAACGCCTGCGCGTTGTTCGCCGTCAGACGGTTTCCGGAGCGGCTGTAGCTGTCGTAGTTGTCGGGCTCGACGGCTTGGAAGCCCTTGTCCCGGCAGCCGTCGATCTGGGATCCGATCTGGCCGGCGATCCGCTGGCGCTTGGCGTCCGTGCTGACGTCGAGCAGGGCCTCGCCCCAGTCCTCGTCGTAGACGACCTTGCCCGCGGAGTCGCGCAGGAGCAGGTCCGGCGCCCACTCGCCCTTCGCGCCGGGCTGCGCCTGGAAGGCGTTGACGTAGCAGATGTTGTACAGACCGGCGGCCGGGGAGGCGGTGTGGTCACGGGTGACGACCTTGACGCCGGCGGGCGGTGTGTAGGCCCCTCCGATCTGGTAGTCGAAGCCCGTGTGCGTGGGCGGCAGGGACACGGTCGCCGCCTGCGTCGCGGGCGCCCCGACGAACAGGGCGCCGGTCAGCGCGGCCGCGCCGATGGCGGTGCCGGTGAGTGTGCGAGCGGTGGTGTTCGGGTGGCTCATGCGTGAGCTCCAGAGGAAGCGGGCACGTCCCCGCCTCGGACGGGTGGGGTGTCCTGGCGACTTGGGCCGGGCTTGCGGCGCGGGGCCTGCATACCGGCTGGGCGTGCCTCTGAACGCGGAGCGTGGCTCCGGTGTAGTCCGAGAGTAAAGCGATCGCTTTCGAGGATGTCAACGGCTGTGAAATCCCTTGTGTGGGGCTTGAGTTGGATGCTCGCGTGGTGGGGCGTGACAGTTGGCGGCGCTGCCCCAGTGTCGAAGGCAATGCGCGAAACTGCTTGATGTAAGCGTTGATTGAGCAGCATCGAGCATCTAAGGTCGTCGGCGTGACGGTCGGACCGGGCCGCGCCGCCGGCCCGGGGCGATGCGTGACGCGTCTCTGCCGCGCTCCCGCGCCGGGCGTGCCCGCGACGGCGGTTGGGACACCGCGAGTCCGTCCACCACCGCGCACCGCGGCCGGCCCTCCGACAGGCCCGAGGCGTCCAGGCGTCCGTCACGTCTCCCTGCTCGCGACGAAGGGATGCTCCATGACCAACCAGCCGCCCGCGCCGGAACTGCGTGTCGGTGTCGTAGGCGCGGGCCAGCGAGCCGGGCTGGCCGTCCTGGCCGAGCGGCCCGGCTCGGCCCGCGTGGTCTCCTGCGCGGATCCGTCCGCGCGCGGCCGCACCGACGCCCGGACGCTCTTCGGGCCGGACGTCCAGATCCACGACCGTTACGAGGACATGCTCACGGACGACCTGGACGCCGTCTTCGTCCTCACCCCGGACGACCTCCACACCGCTCCGGCCCTGTACTTCCTCGAGGCCGGTGTCGCCGTGTTCGTCGAGAAGCCGCTGGCCGTCGGCCTCGACGACTGCGACCGGGTCCTGGCCGCCGCGGCCCGCACCGGCACCCGGCTGTACGTCGGGCACAACCTCCGCCACCTGCCGGTCCTGCGCACCATGCGCGGGCTCGTCGACGACGGGGCGATCGGAACCGTACGGGCCGTGTGGTGCCGGCATTTCGTCGGCCACGGCGGCGACTACTACTTCAAGGACTGGCATGCCGAACGGGCCCGGACCACGGGCCTGTTGCTGCAGAAGGGCGCGCACGACCTGGACGTGATCCATTGGCTCGCCGGCGGCTACGCCCGCACGGTGACCGCGCTGGGCGATCTGTCCGTCTACGGAGCCAGCCCGCACCGCCGTACCCGGCCCCAGGACTCGGAGCGAGTGCAGGACTGGTTCGACGAGGGCGTCTGGCCGCCGTCGGCGCTGCGCGATCTCAACCCCGTCATCGACGTGGAGGACATCAGCATGGTGCTGACCCGCCTCGACAACGGGGTGCTCACCAGCTACCAGCAATGCCACTTCACCCCCGACTACTGGCGCAACTACACCGTCATCGGCGACGAGGGCCGTATCGAGAACCTCGGGGACGGCGTCCAGGGCGACGCCCCGTTGATCAAGGTGTGGAACCGGCGCCGTTCCGGCTACCGTGCCGAGGCCGATCTGACGCTGCCGCCCACCGAGCCGGCCGGCGGCGCGCACGGGGGCGCCGACCAGTCCCTCGTCGACGAGTTCCTGCGGTTCGTCGCGCACGGCGGTGCGACCGAGACATCGCCCGTCGCCGCACGGGAGGCCGTCGCGACCGGTATCGCGGCCACCACGTCGCTGCGCTCGGGGGGCACGCCGGTCCAGGTCCCCGCCCTCGCCCCGCACCTCGTCGACTACTTCGCGCGTCACCAGCCTGGTTCCCGCGGCCCGGCCTCGACGCGATGGGAACGCCTGATCGGTGACGGTCAGTGAGCCAGCACGCTGAGCATGCTGTGTACCGTGCCGGCGACGGCGTCGCGCGCGGGGCCCAGGTACTTGCGCGGGTCGGTCAGCGCAGGCAGCGAGTCCAGCGTGTCGCGCACGACCCGGGTCAGGGATATGTTGAGCGCCGTCCCGATGTTGATCTTCACGATGCCGGCTCGGACGGCGGAACGGAGTTCGCCGTCGGGAACTCCTGAGGAGCCGTGCAGCACCAGGGGCACCGGAACCGCTTCCCGGAGTCGTTCGATGAGTGCGTGGTCCAGCGTCGCCGACCGTTCGGTCATGGCGTGACTGCTGCCCACCGCGACCGCGAGGGCGTCCACGCCGGTACGCGCCACATAGTCGGCGGCCTCCGCCGGGTCGGTGCGCACGCCGGCGGTGTGCGCGCTCGCGGGGGAGTCCGGCTTGCCTCCCACATAGCCCAGTTCGGCTTCCAGCCAGAGCCCCGCGCCGTGAGCCCATCGAGCCGCCGCGGCGGTGGCGGAGACGTTCTCCGCGTAGGGCAGGGCCCCGGCGTCGAACATCACGGAGGAGAAGCCGCAGTCGGCCGCCTGGTGCAGCAGCTCCACGTCGGTCACGTGGTCGAGGTGCAGCGCGACCTCGACCGCGCTGGACCGGGCCATCGAGGCCGCCGCCAGCGCGAGCGGAAGCAGCTGGCCCCTGTGGTACCGCACGGCGTTCTCGCTGATCTGCAGGATCACCGGCCGTTCGGCCGCCTCGGCGCCCGTGATGATGCCTTCGGCGTGCTCCAGGGTGATGACGTTGAAGGCGGTGACGCTACGGCGCGCGGTCGCGGCGTGGGCGACCAGTTCGCCGGTGGGGACCAGAGGCATGTGTGTGCTCCTCGCGCGGGGGGCTGGCTGAACCTGCGATGTCGGTGTGCGGCGGCTCACGTTCCTACGGGCCCGAGAGCGATGCCGATGGTTGCCGGGTCCCGGGCGTCTCTTCGCGCTTCTCGTCGGCGTACACCATCAGAGTGGATCCGCCGAGGGCGAGGACGATGCCGATGGTCCCCCAGATCGTCGGCAGCGTCTGGTAGACGATGAGGGACAGCACGATGGTGAGCACGGGTGCCAGGGCGTTGGTGACCGGTGCGACGACGCTGGCCTTGCCGCGGCTGAGCGCCATGACGAGGAACAACGCGCCCACGGCGTTGAGGACCTGGGTGCCGGCGGTGAGTGCCGGGGCCTGCCACGGTGCGTCGGGCAGCCCGCCCATCATGGCGACGGCCACGGGGACGAGCAGCAGACCGCTGATCGTCATCCACCCGAACGTGGTGGCGTCGTTGACGTCGGCGAGGGCGGCCTTGCGCATGAAGAACGCCTGCGCGCCCCAGGCCACGCAGATGAGGACGGAGAGCAGCAGCCAGGACCCGGTGCCGGCCGAACCGTGGTCGCCCGCGGGGATGCTGATGAGCACGATGGCGACCAGCGCGGCGACCACGCCGATGACGGCGAGCCGTCCGATCCGCTCCCTGAGCAGGGCCACCGCCATCAGCACGGTGATCACCGGGGAGAGCGAGACCACCGGGAAGATCAGGTAGGCGGGGCCGTTGGACAGCGCCTGGAACAGCAGGAGCTGACCGCCCGCGCCGGTGAGGCCCGCCGCGAGCCCGTAGAACGCGGCGACCGGCCGCCGGTCGAAGCGCTGGCGGCGCAGCGCGACCGCCGCCGGCAGCAGCATGGTGAAGGCCCAGATGACGTAGATCATCTCGTTGGGGTAGCCGTACCGTTCGGTGGGCTGGCTGGAGAACGCTCCCCAGACGCCCCAGAACAGCACCAGCAGGCCCGCGTACAGGATCCAGTTTCTTTGGTCACGCATGGTGGTTCTCCGTGGGGGTGATCTCCGAAGAGGAGCGCAGGGCGGCGAGTGCCGCGGTGTCGAGAGGGGTTCCGGCGAGCTTCGCCGCGTAGAGGGCCGCGCCGACCACCGGCTCGAACTGCGGCCGGCGCAGCTCGTAGCGGGCCGCGCCGCCGCGGAGTTCGGTGGTGAACGCGTCGAGTACGGCCGCCGAGCGGAAGACGCCGCCCGAGTAGGACACCGGGACGGGTTCGGCGTCGGCGAAGCCCAGCCGGCGTCGCGCGCTGTCCACCAGCAGGGCCAGTTCCCGTCCGGCCTCGGTGAGGACGGCGGCGGCCTGTGTGTCGCCCAGCCCGGCCGCCTCGACCACCAGCGGACTCAGCGAGGCGATCTCGCTGCGGTGACCCTGCCACCGGTTGAGGACGACGTCGATCACTTCGAGGTCGGTGGTCAGATCCAGATGGCGGCGCAGGAGGTCCGCGAGCGGGCCCTCGGGCAGCCGGCCGTCACTCATCCGGGAGAACACGTTCAGCGCGCGGGCGGCGATCCAGTACGCCGATCCCTCGTCGCTGAACAGTTCGCTCCAGCCTCCGGTGCGCACACCGCGGCCCTGCCGCTCGCCGTAGGTCATCGATCCGGTACCGCTGATGACGTTGATGCCGTCCACCGCGCCGAGCGATCCGGCCCACCCGCAGATCATGTCGTTGTCGCACGCGTACCGCCCGTGTCCCAGCACCTCGCCGGGGACGGCGTCCAGCGCGGCGACGTCGCCGGGGACCTCCCCGTACCCGGGCAGGCCCAGGAACGCGTAGTCGATGTCCGCGAGCGTGATGCCCGCGTCCTCCGTCACGGCCCGGATGCCCTCGCGCAGAACCTGCGCGACGTGCTCCACGCCCCCGGTGCCGTTGTCCGCGAAGTAGTAGGCACCCTCCGCGACGGCCCGGGCCCTGATCGCGCCCGCACGGTCGATGAGGCAGAAGGCCGTCTTGGTGCCTCCGCCGTCCACACCCAGAAACATCGTTGTTCCTCCGCTCGGCTCTGTCTGAACGCTGTTAGACGACGTCGTCGCGTCGCTGGGGGAGCGGATGCACGGTCACGCCCTGCACCACGCGGTTCACCTCTCCGGAGGGGAACGGGTTGTCGGGCCGGAGGCCCTGGTGCAGGGACGCGCGCAGCGCGATCAGCTGGGCACAGATCACCGCGGGAAGGGCGAGGACGGTGTCGTCGACGCCGGCGAGCCCCGGGAGCAGCCAGGTGTCGTCGCCGGGCAGTCCGTCCGGTGACGTGGAGACGGCGACGACGCTGCCCTGCGGCAGCCCCGCGCGCAGTTCGGTGAGGATGTCGAGGTCGTAGCGGCGCGTGTAGGGGTCGTTCGACACGTAGACGACGACAACCGTGCGGTCGTTCAGGACGGACTTGGGGCCGTGGCGGAAGCCGAGTGAGGACTCCGAGGACGCCACGAGCGCACCGCCGGTCAGCTCCAGCAGCTTCAGGGCGGACTCCTGGGCCAGCCCCTTGAGCGCGCTGCTGCTGCCGAGGTACACCAGCCGTTCGGGTGCGCGGGCCAGCAACTCCTCGATCCGCGCGGAGAGTCCGCCCGCGGTGATGTGCTCGGCCGCGGCGGCGGGGGCCTCGACGGCGTCGGTGGTGAGCGCGCCCAGGGCGAGCAGGGAGGCCAGCAGCATGCTGGTGAAGCTCGACGTCATGGCGAAGCCCTGGTCGTTCGCCGCGGCGGGCATCTGCAGGACGTGGGAGGAGGCGCTGCCGCCGTGGAGGCGTGCCAGCTCTCCGGCGCTGTTGCAGGTGATGACGAGGTGGTGGACGCGTGTCAGGACCTGGTCCGCGAGCCGGGTCGCCGCGACACTCTCGGGGCTGTCGCCGGACCGCGCGAACGAGACGAGCAGCGTGGGGACGTCGTCGGGGAAGGACGCGTGGGGGTCGGCGACGATGTCCGTGGTGGACACGGCGTCGGTGCGCCGGCCGGTGGCACGTGCGACCGCGGCCCGGACGACTTCGCCGGCGAAGGCCGAGGTACCGGCTCCCGTGAGGACGATCCGCAGGTCCTCGTCGGCGAGCAGGGGTGCCAGGAAGGCGTCCAGGGACGCGCGCTCACCGGCGACGATCGCCCCGACCTCACGCCACACGTCGGGCTGCTGGATGATCTCGGCGGTCGTGTGGTCGGCCCCGCGGTCCTGAGGTACCAGGTCCTGGGTGGTGGTCTTCACGCGTACTCCTTGTCATGGGTGCGGCATGCACGGTCGTAGTCGCGCAGGACGTCACGGACGTGATCGACCACGAGGTCCCGCGGTGTCGCGGACAGGGCGCCTGCCCGGACGCGCTGGTACTGGTTGGGCAGGTGGGCACTCAGCAGCGGAAGCGGAATGGCGAGGCCCGAGAGGTTGGCGAACAGCCGGTCCTGCGCGGCGGCGATCTCGGGGTCGGGCCAGTAGTAGCGCATGCGGTCGCTGTAGCTGTAGCGCCTGGCCAGCCGCTGGTCGGCGGCGCTGCCCCCGTAGTAGCCCTCCCACCAGGAGGGGTCGTCGCGCATACGCCGGTCGACGACCTCGGCCAGCCGGGACCGGGATCCGGCCGGGACGAGCTCGTCCTCGATGTCGGCGAGCGCGAACAGGGCCTCGCGCAGCGCGAACGTCAGTCCGGGGCCTACCTTGAGCACCGCCCAGTGGTCCGCCACCAGGCCGGCCAGTGCGTCCACCGTCTGGTAGTCGGTCGAGTGGGCTTCGAAGACCATGCCGGGTTCGTCGGTCAGGACCGTGCGCAGCTCGGCCGTCCGCTCACGCCGGTAGTCGAACACCTGGAGGTGATCGAACTCCACGCCGGGCTGCACGACCAGGGCCATGACGCGAGGCCATGCCCCGGCCACGCCGTGCCTCTCGAACGCGCGCCGGTTGTGTGCCAGCGTCAGCCGTGCCGCCTGCGGACTGGTGGCGGACATGCCTTCCAGCGTCTCGTGGGCCCCTCCGGGCACCGGTACCTCGGTTCCGATGACATATCGGAGGGTCCCGGCGGAGTCACCCGCGGTGGTCTCGGCCACGCGCACCAGGCGTGCGGTGCGATCGGCGACCAGGTCGTCGGTCAGCGGGGCCACGTCGTCGGCGCAGGAGAAGCTGCAGTCCAGGTGGATCTTCGTGAAGCCCGCCCGGACGTATGCCGCGACGAGCCTGTCCGCTTCGCCCATCGCTTCTTGCGAGGACAGCGAACGCCACCGGTTGGGTCCCAGGTGGTCTCCCCCCAGAACGACCCGGTCCAGCGGCAGCCCGTGTTCGGCGGCTATGCCGTGCACGAGTTCGCGGAAGTCTTCGGGCCGCATGCCGGTGTAGCCGCCGTACTGGTCCACCTGGTTGGAGGTCGCCTCGGCGAGGACGGTGCCTCCCGACGCGAGGGCCTGGCGGACCGCTGCCTCGATGACCAGCGGATGGGCCGAGCAGACGGAGGTGATGCCGTGCGGTTCGCCTGCCTTCTGGCGGCGGACCACTTCGTCCAAGGGATTCCACATGATCGCTCCAGGGTTCACCGAAGGGCGTCCGCCGTATCTGTCGGCGCGCCTTCGGAAACGTGACTGGAACGGTACTGGTCTCCCTCATGGCCGTCAATGGTCTGTTATTGGTATGGAACTGGTCTGCTCGAAACTGGTATACATCTGGTATGTCTTCTTCGGACCGTGGTCTCCCTCAAGGGCTGTTGAGCGGAGACGCCCTGCCGCTGTACACCCAGGTCGCCGGACGCCTCCTGGACGACATCGCCGAGAGAGGTGCCCGCCCGGGAGACCGGCTGCCCTCGGAGCGGGCACTGGCCACCCGGTACGGCGTCTCGCGCGTCACCCTTCGCTCGGCCCTGAACGAACTCGCGGAGCGCCGGGTCATCGAGTCCGCGCCGGCCCGCGGCTGGTTCCTCGCCGAGGGCTACGAGCGCGTCGCCCCCGCATCGGCTCCGCCGTCACCGGGTCGGGCGACAGCCCAGTCGGTCCAGGGCTTCGCCGACTACGCCGAACAGCAGGGACTGCGGCTCCGCGACTCGGTCCTGGAGACCAGGGTCCGTCCCGCCACCGTTCAGGAGTCCGAACAGCTGAGGGTCGGCCCGGGAGCCGCGCTCTTCGAGATGCGCCGACTGCGCTACCTGGACGACATCGTCGTGGTGCTGGAGCACAACCGGCTGCCGCTCGCACTGTGCCCGGAGCTCGCGGAGACGGACTTCACCACGCACACGCTCTTCGCGACGCTCCGCCGCGCCGACCCGCCGCAACTGCCCAAGGTCGCCGACTACTCCGTGGAAGCACGCCACCCGACGGCGGAGGAACGGCGACTGCTCGAAATCACCGACGCGACTCCGGTGCTCGTCGCCACGCAGCTCGCCTTCAACCAGAACGGACAGCCCCTCGAACTCACCGCGGCCGCCTACCGCGGCGACCGGTACCACTTCCGGGCCTCCATCACGGGGTGAACGCGTCGTCAGGGGCGCAGCAGGGTGCCGGCGGCCTCTTCCAGGAGCGCCACGGCGAGGAGTTCGCCGTCCACGGGTCCGAAGCGCTCCAGGGCCTGCCGGTGGATGCGCAGTACCGTGTCGGCCATCTCGTGCGGCGTGCCGAGGTCTTGCGCCTCCTCGGTGATGACCTTGAGCTGGTCGTGGATGCGGTCGAGTCCGTAGGAGCGCAGGTAGTCCCCGGCGAACAGAGCCGGCAGGTCCCGCCGGATGAAGTCGCTGCCTGCCGCGCTGCCGGCCAGCGTGCCGTGCAGGGCGGTGAGGTCGATGCCCGCTCGGCGACCGAGCAGCAGGACCTCGGCGGTTGCCGTGGCCTGCCCGAACCAGAGGAGGTTGATGAGGAGTTTCGTGGTGTAGCCGGTTCCCGGCCCGCCCATGTGGCGGATGCGATCCGATGTCGTCACCGCCTCCAACAGCGGCCTGCACCGGTCGAGGACGTCAGCCGAACCACCCACGAACAGCCGCAGGCGCCCCTGTTCGGCGTCGTCCGGGCCGCCGCCCATGGGCGCTTCGAGCACATCGACGCCGTGTGCGCCGGCTCGTTTCCGCAGCTCCCGTGCCACCGCAGGCGCGTTGCTCGTCATGTCGATCCACACCGCCCCGGTGGCCAGGGCGGCGAACACGGCATCCTCCAGAGCGGCCGCGGCCTCGTCGGGTCCAGGAACCACGGTGACCAGGACATCCGCCCCGGCAGCGGCGGTCGCCGCGGACGGCGCCCAGTCCGCGCCCAACGAACGTACCGCTGCCTCCCGTTCGGGACGCAGATCGAAAGCGGTCACCGCGTGCCCCGCCGAAACCAGGCGTCCACACAGAGGTGTCCCCATGCGTCCGGCACCGATGAGGGCTACGCGTGAGGGCAAAGCAGCACCGCCGTATCAGTCGTTGCGTCCGTCGTCCGTCTCAGGCGCACTCGAAAGACCGCCGTCGTCCGCTCACTTGGACACGTCAGGGATCATTCCGGGAATCACCGCGGTCATCCTACGAGCCCGTTGTGTGATCACGATCCGGCCTCCACGAGTCGTCGCCGACGGATCAGGCAACAGCTGTGCGGTGCGTTGCGTTGCGGTGCGGTGTGTGCTTCGCCGTGCCCGTGCGGACACGGGCCCATGGTGACCGACCTGGGCCGTGAAAGGTGGGCGACGGAGAAGACCACTGCGCCACAGCCGGCGACCACGCTCAGACCCGGGCGCGACGCGTGTGTCAGTCCTGCGGGACCGATGCCCGAGAGCAGGCCGGCTGAGCCCGGCCATGCAGAGCCTGCCCGCCGTGCTGAAGCCGCCGGGGAGGAGCAGCGGCAGCCGAGGTCCCGTGCGGGCGGCCAGGCGGCCTGGCCGCGGGGCGCAGACGGTCGCTCCGGCGGCCGACGGCAGGATCGCCACGCCCGCGGTCGGGCAAGATAACCAGGCAAGTATATCAATGTTATGTAAAATAATCGCAACAGTGATAAATCGGAGATAAATTGGACTGATGCAAGAACGGGCCGTACGTACCAGGGAGCGGGTTCTGCGCGCCGCCGCGGAGCTCCTGAGCTCGCAGGGTCGTGCGGGTGTCTCGACGCGTGCCGTGAGCGCGGCAGCCGGTGTGCAACCTCCCACCCTGTACCGCCTGTTCGGCGACAAGGACGGGCTGCTCGACGCCCTCGCGGCCTACGGCTTCGAGCAGTACCTGCGCGAGAAGCAGGCGCTTGAGCAGACTGACGACCCGGTCGCGGACCTGCGCCGCTCCTGGGACCTGCATGTCGAGTTCGGTCTGTCGCGCCCCGGCTTCTACGTGCTGATGTACGGCGAGGGCCGCCACCGCGGCGGCATGCCGGGAGGGCTCGAGACAGTCGCCATCCTGCGCCACACCCTCGCCCGGGTGGCCGCGGCCGGCCGGCTCCGCATGAGCGTGGGGCGGGCCACTCAGCTTGTCCATGCCATGGGCCTGGGCGTCGTACTGTCCCTGATCGCCACGCCGCCTTCCGAGCGGGACGAGACCCTCCCGGCCACGGCCCGTGAACACGCACTGCGCATGATCACCACCACGGGCACCGCGGGGGAGCGGAGCACGGGCGAGGACTCGTGCGCGGACGTGGCGTGCCGGGCCGCGGCCCTGCGTGAGGCGCTGTCCCGGCACGGCACCACGCCGCTGACACCGTCCGAGGGCGCGCTCCTGGCGGACTGGCTCGACCGCCTGGCCGACGCGAACTCCGCCGCGCGGTCGGCATCCTGAAGGAGGGACGGCGCCAATGGCCGAAACCAGGAACACGATGCCGGAGGCCGGACGGGAGGCCGGGCAGTCGGCGGGCCCCGCCATGGCGGTGGTGGACGCGCACGGAGTGGTGGTCTCGTGGAGCCCGGAGGCGGAGCGGCTCAGCGGTGTCGTGGCCGCCGACGCGATCGGGCTCTTCGCCGGACGGCTCCTGGCGGACCCGCAGGTGGTCCTGGGGGCGCCCGCCTTCACCGATCCGAGCCGTCGGGGAGACGGCTGGTCCGGGATCGTCGGCCTGCGCCGCGCCGACGGACCACCGCGGGACGTGTACCTGCGGGCCCATCCCCTCACCGAGCGTGACGGCACGGTGCGCTGGCTGGTCACCGCGACCGCGATGACGGCCGTTCCCTCGTGGCCGATGAACGGCGCCGGTGTGCGGGCGCTGCTCACCGGGGCGCCGGTCGGCATCGCCGTGCGCGACACCGATCTGCGGTGCACCTGGGTCAACGACGCGCTGGCGCTGCAGGACGGCATCCCGCGTGAGAAGAGACTCGGACGCCGGCTGACGGAGGTGCTGCCGGGACCCGAGGCCGAGTCGGCCGAGGCGGTGATGCGACTGGTCCTGCGGAGCGGGAAGCCGCAGGTCGACCACGAGTACCGCGCGTGGATGCCGACGAGGCCACAGCAGGAACACGCCTTCTCCACCTCGTTCTTCCGCCTCGACGACGCCGACGGGCGCACGCTGGGCGTGTGTGTCATGAGCGTCGACGTGACCGACCGGCAGCGGGCCCGCGAACGCCTGGCCGTGCTCAGCGAGGCCAGCACCCGGATCGGCACCACCCTGGAGGTGATGAGAACCGGTCAGGAACTCGCCGACCTCGCCGTGGCCCGCATCGCCGACTACGTCACCGTGGACCTGGCCGAGTCCGTCGCGGAGGGCGAGGACTCCGTGGCCCGGCTCGGCGCGGCGATCGGCCGCGTGCCGGCGTTCCGCAGGGCGGGCGTCGCCTCGGTCCACGACGGCGCACCGGAGTCGCTCTTCTCGCGCGGGGAAACCGTGTCCGTGCCGGCCCCTTCCCCCTTCACGGACGTCCTGGTCTCGGGCGCGTCACATCTCGAACCGGTGCTGAGCACCGCGCGAGGCGCCTGGCTGGAAGAGGACCGGGAACGGTTGGAGAAAGTACGCCGGTACGGCATGCACTCGCTGATGATCGTGCCGATCCACGCCCGCGGCGCGGTGCTGGGCGTCGCGGTCTTCGTGCGCATGGGCGACTCGGTGCCCTTCGAGACGGACGACCTGCGGCTGGCCGAGGAACTCGTCGCGCGTGCCGCCCTGTCCCTCGACAACGCCCGCCGGTACGTACGCGAACGCACCGCCGCCCTCGCTCTCCAGCGCAACCTGCTGCCGGGCAGGCTGGTCGGCGGGGCGGCCGTCGAGGTGGCGTCCCGCTACGTTCCCGCCGACACGGAACACGGCGTGGGCGGTGACTGGTTCGACGTCATCCCGCTGTCCGGCGCCCGGGTGGCCCTGGTCGTGGGCGACGTGGTCGGTCACGGCATCAACGCGGCGGCGACCATGGGCCGGCTCCGGGCCGCGGTGCACACCCTCGCCAACCTGGACCTGTCCCCGGACGAACTGCTGTCCCACCTCGACGACACCATCTCCCGCCTCGGCGTGGAGGACAGCGACATTCCGGATCGCGCAGCCGCGGAGTCCGGCGCCACCTGCCTGTACGCCGTGTACGACCCGGCCACCCGCCGCTGCACGATGGCCCGCGCGGGTCACCCGCCGCCCGTGATCATCTCGCCCCAGGGCGGCGTCTCCGTCCCCGACCTGCCCGCCGGTCTGCCGCTCGGTGTCGGGCCGGCCTCCTTCGAGTCCGTCGAGGTGGACCTGCCCGAGGGCTGCCTGATCGCCTTCTACACCGACGGTCTGGTGGAGACCCGGGATCAGGACATCGACGCGGGGATACGACGGCTCGGAACGGTCCTCGCGCGGCCGGACCGCCCTCTGGACGACCTGTGCACGGCAGCGTTCGACACCCTGCCGCCCAGGGCCCTGGAGGACGACGCCACGCTGCTCCTGGCACGGCCCCGTTCGCTCCCGCCGTCGCAGTTCGCCACGTGGGACCTGCCGAGCGATCCCGTCGTGGTCCCCCACGCCCGGGCCCTGGCCACCGCCCAGTTGACCGGATGGGGACTGGAGGGCCTGGTCGCGACCACCGAACTCATCGTCAGCGAACTGGTCACCAACGCCCTGCGCCACGGCGACGGTCCCATCACCCTTCGCCTCATCCGGCACGAGGTGCTGGTGATCGAGGTGACGGACACCAGCGACTCCGTCCCTCGACTGCGCCATGCCCGTCCGACGGACGAGGGCGGGCGCGGTCTCTTCCTCGTCGCACAGCTCGCCAGCCGGCGGGGCACCCGCAACTCGCCCGCGGGCAAGACGGTCTGGGCCGAGCAGGAGATCAATCCGCCGCCGTCCTGAGCGCACCGACGTCGGACCGGCCCCCTGTACGCGGTCCGAGCCCCGGGACCGGGGACCGTGCAGGGCAGCCCCCACCGCGTGGCCGGAGGCACTCAAGAAGACGGGCTCAACACGGTTGGTGGCGCGGTGCTACTTTGTCCTGCGCCTTGTGCACGTCACGTCGATGAGCTGCGCCACAGACCGACGGGCTGGTGTCCTGCGGTCCGTGGAGCCGGCAGGGGGAGTCACGGTGCCGTTCGGCCAGGTGATCAGCAGCAGTGGGACGCTCACGCTCATGACCCTTCTCGCGCTGCGTCCGCCGCGACCGCGGCGCTCCACTCCCTTCACTCTGAGCTTCTTTCTCACCTTCCTGATCAACGAGCAGCCGTTCCTCGGCCTGTATGTGCTGGCCGCCGGTGCGGTACCGCCTCTGCTGGCCGGAGAGACGGGAACGCTGTCGTGGTGGCTGGGCACGGGCACGGCCGCGGGCACCGCGGGCGGACTGCTGGTGCTGGCGGTGCGGGCCCGCACCGCCCGACCCCGGCTGACCGCTGCGCTGCGACAGGCACTCGGGCCGTCGGCGGTGGTGCAGCGACGGCGGCGTGGCCCGTGGCCGATCGTGCGGCTGATGGTCTTGCCCCTGATCTCCTACCGGTTCGACGTGCGGCGGGTGGCCAACCTGCGCTACGGCGACGCAGGCCGAGGCCACCTGCTGGACGTGTACGTCCCCCGGGCAGGGACAGCCAACGCGCCGGTCCTCGTCTACCTGCACGGCGGGGGCTTCCGCATCGGCAGCAAGATGATCGGCGCGCGTCCCCTGCTCTACCGGCTGGCCGGCCGGGGCTGGGTGTGCGTGAGTGCCAACTACCGGCTGGGCGGCCGCCTGGACTATGCCGACCGGCTCGCGGATGTGCGGCAGGTCGTCCGGTGGGTGTGCGACAATGGTGCCGCCTACGGAGCCGATCCGTCGGCGGTGTTCCTCGCCGGCGGCTCCGCCGGGGCCCATCTGGCGGCCACGACCGCGCTCACCGCAGGCGGGGCACCGGGTCAGCCGGACGGTGAGGAGACCGGCCCACCGGTGGCGGGGGTGATCGGCTTCTACGGCTACTACGGGCAGGCCGACGCCGGCGCCGACTCCACCCCGCTGGCACACCTGCACCCGGACGCCCCGCCGTTCCTCGTCGTCCACGGCGCGCTGGACACGCTGGTCCTGGTCGAGGATGCCCGACATTTCGCGTCCGAACTCGGGCGCGTCTCCACCCAGCCGGTGGTCTACGCCGAACTCCCCGGCACCCAGCACAACTTCGACTTCTTCCCCTCGCTCCGTTTCCACGCCGTCATCGACGCGGTCGAGGACTTCACCGCCTGGGTCCGATCCGGCGACGCGGCCGGACCGACGCATCGGGATGCGGCGCCCTCCCGCCGGGAAGACGATCCCGGCGGGCACCCCTAGCCTGATCTTTGGCCTGTGCGGCGGGGCCGCGGATGGTCGACTTCTCTTTCCGGGACGTTGTGGTGACTGCGGTCGCCGCGGACACGGGCCGGGGTGAGTCTGTCCGAGGACACGGGTCTGTCCCATGGGTGCCGTCGGCCGCCGCCCAGGAGGAACGGTGGCCGCCTTCCTGGCCGTCATCCGTGCCGACGAGCACCGCGAACACCCCGCACCCACCGCGCTCATCCCGTTCACCGGCAACGAAACACAGCGACTGTTCGCCCTGCCCGCCGCACACCCGAACGGCCGACGCGACCATCGCCTGCGCTGGTCCCTATGGCGTCGCCGAGATCAGCCCGCGCCCGCGACTGCCGCTACCGCCGACGCGAGGCCACGACATGACGATCCCCAACTGGGCACGGAGCATCAATGGACCGGCCGTAAGAAGCAACCGACCGAAGTAGGCGCGGCCTGAGGGCCCCTCAGGCCCCCATCAGCGCCGCCAGGGCGCGGTCCATCGCGGCGTTGAACTCTTCCGGCGTCAGCGGCAGCCGGGACTTGGCGTCCCGACTCCATTGGTCGGCGAGCACCTCGGCGGAGCCCGCCTCGACACCGTCGAGCGCCGCGTCGGCCAGGTCCGACGGAGCGATCTTTGCCACGGGCCAGGCCGCCGCCATGTCGGTGTCGGCCAGGCCGAGGTGTACCGCTGTGACGAGCGTGCCCTGCTCGGCGAGCTCCAGGCGGACGCCGTTGGTCATGGCCCAGGCGGCGGCCTTGGACAGGTGGTAGGCGTTGGCGCCCTTGCCCCCGAACCACGACATGGCGGAGAGGACGTTGACGATCGCGCCCCCGCCGTTCCTGGCGAGCGCCGGCGCGAACGCCCGGATCATCTCCAGGTGGCCGAACGTGTTGGTCTCCAGCTCGCGCCGGACCGCGTCCAGCGAGCCGGTCACCAGGTCGGTCCCCGTAATGATTCCCGCGTTGTTGATGAGTAGCGAGACGTCCGGGGCGGCCTCGGCAGCGGCCCGCACGGACGTGGGGTCGACGATGTCGAGGGGCAGCACCTCGACCCCGGGCAGGTCCACGGTCTCCGGTCGGCGGGCCGTCGCATAGACCTTGTGGGCGCCCCGTTCGAGCAGGCGCTGGGCGAAGGCGCGGCCCAGGCCGCGGTTGGCTCCGGTGACAAGGGCGACGGAGTTGTTGATATCCATGCCCGGTACGCTAAAACCTGACGCTGGCGTCAGAGGCAAGTGCTGTCCGTCAGAACCGGGGCGAGAGGAATCACCATGACCGTCACGGAGGCTGCGGCCGAGCGGCTGGTCCGCATCGGCGAGGTGGCACGGGGCGCCGGCGTCTCGGTACGCGCCGTGCGCTACTACGAGCAGCAGGGGCTGCTCATCGCGGAGCGCAGCCCGTCCGGCCAGCGCCTCTACCGGCAGGACACCGTCACCCTGGTGCGCTTCTTCCAGCAGATGTTCGCCGCCGGTCTGACCAGCCGAAGGATCGCGGAACTCCTTCCATGCTGGGACACCGGGCACACCGACGCCGATCAACGAGCCATGCTGCGCGCCGAGCGCGACCGCATCCAGGCCAAGGTCGACGACCTGCAGGCCGCCCTGGACCGCCTCGACGAGGTCATCGCGATCACGGACACGCACCCGTAGTCACGGTCGGTCGGACGACGCACCAGCGATCCACGGCCGGAGTACCGGACCGCTCTCCGTCTCCCCGGGAGCCCACAGGCCTCCGCCGAACCGCTGGCCGGCCGGGACCCGGCGCAGGACCGCTCCGTGACGGGGACCGCCGAGGACGTTTCGTCTTCTGCCGGGAGCGACGGCCCTCTGCCGACCGGCCTCTCGGCCGCTCAAGGCCGCAGCAAGGTGCTCGGGCCGGGTACGACGGTGACCAGTACATCCGCCCCTGCCGCGCACGCCGTGACGGACGACGCCGAAACGAGGCGTCCGCACGGAGGCGTTGTCCCGCATCGAACCGCGTGCGCTGCCGGTTGTCTGAGGTGGCCCGGCGACGGCGAACGCCGCTAGCCCGCTTGCTCTGCCGGCCTCAGGCGATGCGACCGAAGTCGATGCGACCGAAGTCGATGCCCCGCGATTCGTCACGGTGTGGCCACGAGACGGCGCACGGCCGGCCGGGAGACGCCCCCCGGAAGGTAACTTGCCGCAGTGACCACACAATCGAACACCCCTGACCCGACGGTCAGTCGACAGGTGCAGCAGCAGGCCGGGATCGCCCCGAGCGGCCCCGGCGGCGGCACCCTCTTCACCGAACCGGTTCTGGTCGTGAACCAGAAGGCCAAACTCATAGAGCTGACCAACGAGTACAAGGTCATGGACCAGCACGGCAACCAGCTCGGGTCCGTGGCCGAGGTCGGGCAGAGCGCGCTGCGCAAGGTCGTACGCTTCATCAGCGACTGGGACCAGTACTTCACCCACAAGCTGGAGATCAGGGACGCCCAGGGGCAGCCGGTGCTGCGACTGACCCGTCCCGCGAAGATATTCAAGTCGCGGGTGATCGTCACCCGGCCGGACGGAGAGCCGGTGGGCGAGTTGGTCCAGCAGAACGTCTTCGGGAAGATCAACTTCGCCATCAACGCAGGTGGGACCCAGATCGGCGCCATCAAGGGGGAGAACTGGCGCGCCTGGAACTTCGCCGTCGTCGACCAGGCAGGCACCGAGGTGGCCCGGATCACCAAGACCTGGGAGGGCCTCGCCAAGACGATGTTCACCACGGCGGACAACTACGTCCTCCAGATTCACCAGCAACTCCCCGAGCCGTTGCGAAGCCTGGTCGTCGCTACGGCGTTGACGGTCGACACGGCTCTGAAGCAGGACGCCCGCGGACTGGGCTGACGACGAGCCGCGTTGAGCGGCGCGAGGTGCACACGTCGGGGCAGTGGAGCCTGCCCCGGCGGGATCGACACGGCATCACCCTGCACTCCCTCGTAGTCGTACCCGTGCCGAACGCCGACGGACGGCTGCCCCAGGGCCTCGTGTCTGGAAAGGCGTTGACGGGGAGACGGGCCGGGCCGGCCCGCCCGGTTGCGCACCTTCTCCCGCCGCACCCTCGGTCCGGGCCCGCGATCCCGCGCGCAGCCCGTCACCCGCCGCTGTGCACGTCGTCCGCTCCGGGAACGGCGACCGACCTGCGCGGATGTGCTGCCGCTCGCCCGGCTCGACGCGGGCGAACAGCCCGGCCACGCCCGCCTCGACCTGACCGCACTGGTGCGGGTGCGCACCCGGATGAGAGGGATCTCAGGTGGCTGCCGTGACTGGTGCGGCGGCCGTTCACATGCCGCGGTCTGGGCCGTACCAAGGTGCGGTGCGTTCGTCGGCGGACATGGGAAGGCGCTGCAACCTCACGGGGCCGGGGTAAAAGGCTGCACTGTTGGGCCCGCTCATGTCCTCGCCGATGAGATGGCGGTAGAGCCATTCCGCTTAGCTCATGCGGTGCTCTGCCCAGGTTTCGTCATAGCTCACCAGGAGCCTCGGAGCCTCAGGGGCAGCGATCAGGAAGAGGAGGTATGCCGAGAGCAGATGCCTCCGACGACGTCCCGGTAGCCCGAGTGTGAGCGCTGGGCGTGCCGAGTCAGGTGGTCAGCCGGGCGAGTTCGTCTGCGCGACGGTGGTCCTTCGGGCGACCGAGGGCCCGCCGCATGCGGATGAGGTCGTCGAGTGCGGCGTAGCGGATGGTGAATCCCGCGGGGTCACGGGTGGTCTCGGCCGAGGCCAGGCAGGGGGTGACGTCCATGGCGCCCCAGGGCAGGGCGGGAGTGCACAGGTCTCCGCTTGCGCCGGTGACCCGGTACCCCACATGTGGGCGGTCGAGATCGGGCAGGTCGGTGCAGCCGCACCGGGCCAGGGCGTCACGCAAGGCGTGCGCCTCGTCAGGGGTGCCGTCCCAGAGCAGGTCGAGGTCCCCGGTCAGTTCGGTGGAGCCGTGCATGATGCCGGCGACCTGACCGATGACCACCGCGTGGGAACCGGCTGCATGGATCGCCTGGAGGAAGGGGAGGGGATCGAAGCCGAGTGCCCCGTCGGTGGCGAACGTGCCCAGTAGATCGTCGGCTTCCTCTGGGCGGCGTCCGACGGGGACACGTTCTCGTGTTGCGTCTTCGGTCCGGGCGACGGCGCGCCGCAGGCGCAGGGCAGCTGTCTGGCTCATGGGCCCATCCAACACGGTCGGACCCTGCCGGTGATCAGTAGTGGTTCCGGTCTGATCGCCGCGGTCAGGTGGCCGGCCATGTTCAGTACCACGAGGCTCGCCCACCGGGCCGTCTCGGTGGTGGTGTGCCGACAGCAGATGAGGGTGCCGGCGAACTCACCGACGTGTCCGGAGGCGGCTTCGTCTTCCTGGTCACCCTGCCGCGGGGGAGAGCCCGACGCCCGCGGCGACCACGTCTGACCGCACCCCACGCCGCGGCCCAACGCCCTCCGGCCCGGCCCGGACGCGGCACAAGCCGGTTGCGACGGCTTGATATCGTCACGGTGTCGGACCGCCCAGCACCGTCGCGGTCCGCGGAACCATGGCATTCCCAGCCGGTGACACGGGCCTTCGACCCGTCAGCCCGGCCCCAGTCGCCAGGACCATGCGCGTCCGAGGCGGGGCATGCTCTCCCGTCCAGAAGCAGGCCGTCATGCGCAAGTCCCCGGCAGAATCCAGCCGCGCCGCGGTCACGCGCGCCGTCGCTGTCGCCGTCGTCCTGGCCACAGCCTCCCTCACCGCAGGCTGCTCCAGCATCAGCACCGAAACGGGCACCACCACTCCAACGGGCAGCGCCTCGAAAGCCCCGGCGGCGAAAGTCTCCGGACCGCCCGTCCACGCCGGCGTCGACTACCAGCTCGGCGGCGCCTACACCCCGCCGAAGGGCGTCTCCGTGGTCTCCCGCGACCACACGGCGTCGCCCGCCGCGGGCCTGTACAACATCTGCTACGTCAACGCGTTCCAGGCCCAGCCCGACGCGGAGCAGGAGTGGGACGCCGACCTCCTGCTGCGCGACGCCTCCGGGAGGATCGTCATGGACGAGGACTGGGGCGAGGCGATGCTCGACATCAGAACCCCGGCCAAGCGCGCGCGGATCGCGCAGAAGGTGGACGACTGGATCGACGAGTGCGCCGACAAGGGGTTCGACGCCGTCGAGCCGGACAACTACGACAGCTACACCCGCGCCCCGCACGGACTGCTGACCGCGGCCGACGCCGAGGCGTTCCAGACCCTCCTCGCCCGCCACGCGCACTCCCGGCACCTCGCCGTCGCCCAGAAGAACACCCTCGAACTCGCCAAGGACCGCAAGCGGGTCGGCCTCGACTTCGCGGTGGTGGAGGAATGCGGGCAGTACGACGAATGCGGGTCCTACGTCGACGCGTTCGGCGACCACGTCATCGTCGTCGAATACACCGAGAAGGGCCTGAGGAAGGCCTGCGCGGGCTGGGGCGACCGGATCAGCGTCGTCCGGCGCGACCTCGACGTCACACCGGCCGGTCACCACGGGTACCTGCGCGAGACCTGCGACCGTTACTGACGACGGCCCGTCGGCTGTCGACGATGTCCCGCGACGGCCTCTCCCACGGCCCCGGAGCCGTACGACGACGCCGGCCGGGTCTCCCGCCGGTTCACCTGTTCGGCGGCTGGATGTAGTCCTCCAGGCGGGCCACGGCGAAGCCCTGCTCATGGATGCGCCGGAGCAGGTTGGCGAACATGTGCGTCATCGTGGTGCCCTTGAGCTCGGACGGCCCGCGGAAGTGGGCCAGGATGATGTCTCCGGGGTGCAGCTTCCTGTCTGCCGACTGGTACTGCATATTGCGGATCTGCATGGACTCCCGCCACCACACGATCGCGCGGGGTCCGCACTCCCCGACCGCGATCCTGGTGTTGGCGTTGTACGCGCCGTAGGGCGGCCGGAAGAGCAGCGGCGCGGTGCCGTACTCCTTGGTGAGGATCTTCTGGTCGCCGCACACCTCCTCCTTCTGGCGGGCCAGGGGGAGGGCGCTCATCACGGGGTGGTGCAGGGTGTGGTTCTGGATGTGGTTGCCCAGTGCCTGCAGCGGCCGGAAGTACGCGTAGTCCGACTTGACGGCGTCGTCCATCAGGAACATCGTGATCGGGACCCTCAGGTCCCGCAGCATCCGGATGAAGGCGGGGTCCTTCTCCTGTCCATCGTCCACGGTGATGAAGACGACCTTCTGTGTGGTCGGTATGCGGGTGAAGACCGGAACGGTTCCGGTGGCCGAGAGCCGCACCGGCTTGTCGGCCGGGGGCCGCGGGGCAGCGGGCAGCGGAGTCAGGCCCCACTTGTGCCAGTTCGCCGCCGAGTCGGACACGGCGGGCGCGGTACTGACGGTGCCGTCGGATACGGCGGGCCGGGAGGCGCGGGCGGTACCACCGGTACCGCCACCGGCGCCGCAACCGCCCATCGCCAGGCTCACTGCGACCGCCCCTGTCACCGACCGGTACAGCCTGCCCCGGTTCCTGCGCTTGTCCACCGTGCCCGTCCTTCAGCCGACGTCGATCTTGGTCAGCCGAAAGGTAATCCAACAACACCAAGAAAGGATCAACAGTCAGGTGTGAGTGCGTCAGGTCGTGCCTTCCGCACCTGGGGAGCGTCCAGAGGGGGCGCTGTCCCTCTCTGTGCCGCGTTGCGGCCCTGCACGCCTGCCTGCGCCGGTGCGGGTCCCAGGAGCGCCGCTCAGGATCAACCGCTGACCGGACGGTCGGGCCCGGTCCGGTGAGGTGAGGTGAGGTGAGGTGAGTGGAGAAGACACTTTCCCACGCAGCCTCGTGACCTGACGGCCAAGGCGCCCCCGTGACCGTAGAGAAGCGTGGTCGTGATCTCGACTTGGCAGGGTGGCGGCATGGACATTCTGCGGCGTGTCCCTCGCCTTCGAGGGAGTCAGGAGCGGGAGACGAACCGGGTCGTTCGTGCCTGCAAGGCTGCCGTCGGCCTCCTGCTCACGCTGGTCACCATGACGTCAGTCCTCGCGGGGTGCTCCTCGAACGACGGAGCCGAGGTGAAGCTGGTCGTTCCATCGGTCTTCTACGTCTCCCGCGGTCCGCAACAGCCCGTGTCGGACCTGCGGGTCGAGGAGAGGCTCGGCGCGGGGACGGCCACATTACGGGTGACCTTCGACGCCGGTGATCTGAAGGGCATCGTCACGGTCAAGCGGGCACTCGACAACTGTGTCGTCCATCTGCCCGTCTATCACTGCGATTCGCAGGCGGGCCCGACAGGATCAGGGGGTATCCAGGCCTTCCACCTGAGTCCCGCGCAAGGCGCGAAGGCGGGTGACTCCGCGGTGCTGCGCTACCGTGTGACCGCGCCCGGCATGGAGCCCGTCCGTGGTCGCTCCCTCATCGTGATCGGCAGACCGGAGCTGCGAGTCGTGCTGCACCGGGATTCGGGCCCGGTGAATCCCGGCGGGAGCGTGGCGGTCCGGCTGACGCTGCGCAACGTCGGCGACGTGCCCGCCCGTGGCGTGGCGCTGCGCATGGAGGCACAGGACGGCATCACCCTGAGCGACCGGCACCGCAACTGTCGCTACCGAGGCGGTACTTCGGCCTGGTGCCGGCTCTCCGCGGACGACATTGTCATTCCGCCGGGCCGGTCGTACGGCCTGGATGCGCGCGAACATCTGCGGGCCACGAAGGACGCCACCTACCCGACCGTCACCTTCCGTGCTGACGCCATCGGTACCGACTATGTCCCCCCGGACACGATCGCATCGACCTACCGGCCGGGTGACGGGCCTCCACTGCGCTTCGTTCCGGCCCCCCGTTCCGAGGCCGCCGGCGCGACGAGCACTGGCAGCGACGATCCGCAGGTGCTCCGCGTGACCGTCGCCAACAAGAGTGAGCTGGCCGCGGTCGCCGGGACGGTGCACGGTCCTCTCGGAAGCCTCGCCACGGTGCGGATCGGCGCGCGGAACGACGGGCCCGGTGCGCTCACGGCGGCGGTCAAGGTCCTGTTCACGGTGCCGGAGGGCACCACTGTCGTGGCGTCGCCGTACAGTTTCGAACGCGACGAGGAGGTGATCGAGCAGGACTGCCGAGCGCTCGCCGCCGACGGCACACCACTCGCCGACGCCTCCGCCAGGCAGCCGAGTGCCGGACGCTACGTCTGCACAGCGCGCATCGATGCGGTGGGGGCCTCGGCGACGTTTCCGTTCACCCTGCGCGTCGACAAGGACAGTGCCGGGGGGAGCGGCCGGGTCACGGTCATGGACGGCGACCCACGACATCCCAGCGGGGACACCGAACCGGCCGACGACACGACGGACGTCGTTGTGTCCGTGTGGCCGGGGCCGTCCTGGGCCACCCCAGGGTTCTACATCGCCGTTGCCGTCGGCGTTCCGTTGTTCACTCTCGTTGTGGCCCTCTACGTGTGGCGGCGGAGGCTTTCCGCCGCCACGACGAGATGACCTCGCGGGAACAGGGGACCGACGCGCGGCACCGCCCGGCCAGGAACGGCCCGGTGAACTCCCACTCACCGGCGGTTAGTTGCGCACGCGTCACCGCACAGTCCTACCGGACCGACACCTCACCCCCGGGCCTGATCGCAACCACAGCAGCCCCTGGATCAAATGCCTTCTGCGAGAGGGCGTCGGCCGCCCCGGACCGGCACTCCGGCGGCTACGCCTGTCCTTGGCGTGGGCTGTCACAGGGCGAGATCGGTGAGGACCAGCACGCGTTCGTAGGTGTAGTCGTCCATGGCGAACTTCACTCCCTCGCGGCCGACACCTGACTGCTTGACGCCGCCGTAGGGCATCTGGTCGGCCCGGTAGGAGGGGACATCACCGACTACGACACCGCCGACCTCCAGAGCCCGGTGGGCCCGGAACGCCGCCTGTAGGTCGTGCGTGAACACTCCCGTCTGCAGGCCGTACTTGGAGTCGTTCACTGCCGCGAAAGCCTCGGCTTCGCCGGAGACCTTGAGCACCGTGAGAACTGGTCCGAAGACCTCCTCGCAGGCCAGTGTCGTGTCAGCCGGAACGTCGGCGAGAACCGTAGGCGCATACGAGGCGCCATCGCGCTTGCCACCCGTGTAGAGGGTGGCACCGGAGACGACGGCTTCGTCGACCCAGGACTCGACGCGGCGCGCGGCGTCCTCGCTGACGAGCGGGCCCACATCGGTCCTGTCGTCCGACGGGTCCCCGGTGATCTGCGATTCGACCGCCGCGACGATGCGGGGGAGCAGGCGGTCGTACACCGAGGCGTCGGCTATGACGCGCTGCACGGAGATGCAGGACTGTCCGCCCTGGTAGTTGGAGAACGTGGCGATCCGGTCGGCGGCATAGGCGAGGTCTTGGTCGCTGGCGAAGTCGCCCAGCACGACGGCCGCACCGTTCCCGCCGAGTTCCAGCGTGCAGTGCTTCCTGGGTACCGAGTCCATGATCGCGTAGCCGACCCTCTCGGAACCGGTGAACGAGATGACGGGCAAGCGCTCGTCCTGTACCAGCGCAGGCATTCGGTCGTTGGCGACCGGCAGAATGCTCCACGCGCCTCCTGGCAGTTCCGTCTCGGCGAGCAGTTCGCCGAGAACCAGGGCGGACAGAGGAGTGTTCGGCGCCGGCTTCAGGATGATCGGGGCGCCGGCCGCGATGGCAGGGGCGACTTTGTGGGCGCCCTGATTGAGCGGGAAGTTGAAGGGCGTGATGCCCAGCACCACCCCCTTGGGGAAGCGGCGGGTGAGCGCGAGACGGCCCCGGCCCGCTGGGTCAGTGTCCAGTCGCTGAGCCTCGCCGCTGTTGAATCGGCGGGCCTCCTCGGCGGCGAACCGGAACACGGACACCGAGCGGCGAACCTCGCCTCGGGCCCACTTGATCGGTTTGCCGTTCTCCGCTGAGATGAGCTGCGCGATCTCTTCGGTACGCTCCACGAGCCGCTTGCTCACGTGGTCGAGAGCAGCGGCACGCAGGTAGGCGGGGGTTGCCGCGAACTCCTCGCGAGCGGCATAGGCGGCGGCCACCGCCTCCTCGACCTGATCATCGGTCGGCACGCTGATCTCGCCGACCAGCTGGCCGGTCCAGGGCGAGGTCACGGCCAGGCTGGTCTCGCCGGTGGCCTGGCGGCCGGCGAGCCAGAAGGCGCGGGGGGAAGTCATGTCCGGTCACGGCCCTAACGCTCGGGGTGTGCTGACGTGTGTCCGTCAGCCGGTCCCACCGTAGGACCGTCCCGGCCAGGGGTGACTTGTACAAAATGTAGCGGTGCCCGATCTGCGGACGCCGGAAGGCCGGTTCCCTTCCGGCCGCTTCTTTCGCTATTCCCCGTGCTCCCGGTAGCGCGGCAGGCGTGCCGTTGCCCCTGGAAGCCGGTGCTGTCTGCATGACGACGGGTCAGGTGCCCGCAGCCTTGGTCGCAGAAAGGAATTCTTCGGCGCTGAGAGTCGCATGCGATATGAGTGGATATCGCAGGATCATGGCGTCGTATGCAGGGCGTCCGCCGAAGGCTGCTGTCGCGTCCGTGAAGGTCGTGACGTGAAAGCCGTGTTCCATGCAGCTGCGGGCGGTCGATTCCACACACATAGTTCCGACCATGCCGGCGACAGCGATGTACTCGACATCGTGCTGCCGCATCTGTACTTCGAGGTCCGTATTGGCCAGAACGTCGATGTTCTTGTGAGGCGCGATGACAATCTCGCCGTCGGCGGGGGCCAGGTCCGGGTGGAAGTCCGCACCCCAGCTCCCTGCCACGAACAGGCGGTTGTCGAACATTTCGTGGTGAACGCCTGAGATGTGCTTCCAGGTCGTATAGTCGCTTTCAGTGTACGACATGGGGGCATGGAATACAGGGAAACCTTGCTCTCGGGCTCCCGCGAGGAGGGTCTTGAGGTTTTCGAGAGTGCCGATTCGTTCGAATTCCTCTCTGTAGACCCTGTATGCCTTCCCGTCCTCGGAGAATACGTCGTTGACGGTGTCTATGAGCAGCAGTCCTATGCGTCCCCGTTCGTACGACAGAGCGTTCATCTCGACCTCCCTTGCCGCTTTGGTTGTATCGAGATTCTAAGACGAAGCATCTGCGGGCGCGCGCTGGCAGCCAGACCGTGTTTGAAATGCTGGGGCCCGTCTTCCACGAGAGTTTTGCGAGGTCTTGATCGTCGTGGACGGGGCAGGGCCCTAATGGCGCTGACTCCACGCCGTACGGCCCGTGCGGAGGTGACCCGTGGGCCGCGTGCGCAGCCGATTTCGGTGAGGCATTAGTTGCATGCGCGCCTGCCCGCGAGAGCGTCGCCTCGCGTTGGCTCCCTGCGGAAGCGATGATCGCCGAGGAGGAACACGGCAGCGCCCGGGCAGGGTGGTAACGGAACGGAGTACGTCTTTGACCAGCCGCAAGTATCTGGTGGCGCCGAATCTCTTCGGCATCAGTTTTGGTGTGGCAGGGCTGGCTCAAGCGTGGACAGTGGCGCACAGCGTGGTGCGCACGCCTGAATGGCCGGGAGTCGTTCTGTGGTTGGGTGCCGGTCTGCTGTGGCTCCTGACGACGGTGGCCTACGTGGTGAATGTCAGGTCTCGGGGACATCTGGGGACTGAATTCACACATCCGGTTACCGGCCCGTTCATTTCGCTGGTGCCGATTGTTCCCATGCTCTTCGGTGTCGCGTTGAGGCCGTACGCGGACACGGCCGGTAAATTCATCTACCTCGTCGCATATGCCGTCACGGTTATTCTAGGAGGATTGCTGACCGGTGCGTGGATTCGCGTCGAAATGAAACTTGTGGACTGGCATCCGGGTTATTTTCTGCCTACCGTGGCCGGCGGTCTGCTGGCGGCAGGTGGGGCGGCAGCATTCGGCTGGGTGAGGCTTTCCGAGCTCATGTTCGGGTTCGGGTTCATCTGCTGGGTCGTGCTCGGCTCGATTCTTCTCCTCAGATTGTTCACGCAGCCCGCACTGCCGAACCGGCTGCTGCCCGTCATCGCCATTGAGTTCGCTCCGCCCGTCGTGGCCGGGAACGTCTGGTTTGCGATGAACGGAGGAAGAGCGGATTTCGTGGCGAGCGGGCTGGCAGGCTACGCACTGCTCATGGCAATCGTGCAGATTTCGATGATTCCCTCATATCGGACGGCTCCTTTCGGGCCGCCCTACTGGGCGTTCGCCTTCACCTATGTCGCCGCTGTCACGGATGTGATTTTCTGGCTGAGAGCCGAGGATGTCGATCATTCGCAGGTGATCACGTACGTTCTCCTCGCACTCTCCACCATGGGCTATGCAGCACTTGCTGCACGCACGGTAAAGGGCATGGTCCAAGGCACTTTTCTTCCCGAGTATCCCGCTGCGCCGGCCCGACCGGGCTCCGGTGGGGCCGACCGACAGGAGGACGCGGAGTGACGAAGGTGCTCGGCTCGCGCCTGCGGCCGTAAACCGGGTGGAGACGTCACACGAGCGAAGCCCTGCTGCCCGGGGTCTCCGGCTGTGCGCCGCACCAGTCCGCCAGCGCGTGGCGGGTTGCGTCGATGCGACGTTCAGGCGACTCGTCCGAGACGGCCCACGCGATGTAGGCGTCCGGCCGGACCAGCACACTTTTATTCGTCGAGCCTCGTGGGGACACGATCTCCACTTCGTCGGACCACTCGCTGATCAGCGAGGAGAGATCAGGGGAGTCATTGGGGATGACAAGCACGAACCGTCGGCCACGAAGCGCCTCGTAGAGTCGACGCCCGTCGCTCAGAGGGACATCGGGTGCCCGCTTTCCGGCGAGGGGATGCGCGTCGGCCGCCGAGGCGTATGAAATGTCGAGCCCCGAAATCGCCGCCGCCAGCCGTCTGGCCACCCAAGGGGTCTTCAGCACCGTACGAGCTGCGAAATCACGGACCCCGCACAGTGCTCGCGGCGTGGTCAGGACTCCGCGTAGCAGTGCACCGCTCATCCGCAGGACCCTGCGTCCCACCGGGTGCCGTTCATCCTCATAGCTGTCGAGCAGTGAGTCCGGTGCGCGGCCGCGTTGAACAGCTGTCAGCTTCCAGCTGAGATTCGCAGAGTCCTGAAGGCTGGTGTTGAGGCCCATACCGCCGGCAGGGGAATGGACATGCGCGGCGTCACCGACGAGGAACACCCGGCCCACCCGGTAGCGCGGCGATTGGCGCTCGTCGCTGTGGAATCGCGAGAGCCAGCGGGGGTCGTGCATGGCAAAGTCACTGCCCAGTGCCCGGCGGGCAACTTCACGGATTTCTTCCAGGTCGACCGGCGCATCGTCCGGCATCGGGTGACGGCGGTTCCACGCCATGACCCTGAACCAGGCGTCACCGAAGGGCACCACAATGGCGAAGGCATCTCCGATCGCTCCCACTGTGGGTGGTTTCGTCGGTGGATCAGCCAGGCGCACGTCCGCAAGCATCATCGAGCGAACCGCGGATCGGCCCGGGAAGGGAAGGCCGAGTGAGCGGCGCACGGAACTGTTGCGCCCGTCTGCGCCGACCACGAAGTCCGCACGCAGGCTTCGCTCGGCTCCGTCGGGCGCTCGCACCGCTACGTCGACCCCGGTTTCGTCCTGCTGGACACCGGTTGCTTCGTGGCCCCGCATGATGGTCACGCCGTGCGCCTGGGCACGAGACAAGAGCAGGCGCTCAGTGTTGTACTGCGGGGTCACCAGCACATGAGGGTAGCGACTCGGCAGCCGAGACAGGTCGATCCGCAAGAACTGCAGAACCGGATTGCGGATCCCGGTCAGCAACAGTTCGTCGGCGAGGCCTCGGGCGTCCAACTGCTCCATTGTCCGTGCATGCACGGCAAATGCCCGCGTGAGCTTCGACTCCCCTTCTCGCCGTTCTACGACGGTGCAGCGAAGCCCTGCTTCGGCCAAGTCGCCCGCGAGCAACAACCCCGCTGGGCCGGCTCCGACAACCAGTACATCGATGTCTGAACCCATACTCTTCCTCCGCCTGCCCCCGAGCGAGCAGCACGCCAGGTGATCATCCGGCTGTCCGGGTCGGCTGATCCCGTTGCGGATTGCTGCCCTGTTTTCGTCCGTGTCCCCGCGCCTGCCCGGGCGGATATCACACCCCCTCAACCGCACCTGACGCCCTGACCCGAATGGGGCACCACGATCACTCGAAACTCGCGGATCAGCGCATCACGAGAAAGCCGACCGGGTGGTGAACGCGTTCCCGCCGGCACGAGACGGCGGGGATATATGACAGGTCCCGGAGTCCAGCCATTCGGCTCGGCCTGCAGCGAGGCGGTCATGGAAACGCCGATGACGCCTTACAGTCCACCATGCGCAGCGCGCTTCCGCATCTTGTCAGGCGCTGCCGGTCCGCTCACATTCAGTGCGGTGCTTTCCAGCGCGCTGAAACGATGCCTCCTGATTATGGTGACCTCAGCGCCTTCTCCCGTCACAGCCCGGGCGGCGTGAAACAGGGAGCGGCGAGCGAGCTGCGAGAGGAACGCACACCATGCCCTTCGCCACTGCCAAGGACGGCACTCAGATCTTCTACAAGGACTGGGGATCCGGCCAACCCGTTGTCTTCTCCCACGGCTGGCCCCTCACGGCCGACGCCTGGGACCCCCAGATGAAGCTCATGGCGGACAACGGATTCCGCGCCATCGCCCATGACCGACGAGGCGGCGGCCGCTCGGGACAGACCTGGGACGGCAACAACCTCGACTCCTACGCCGACGACCTGGCCGCTGTCATCGAAGCCGAAGACCTCCACGACGTCATCCTGGTCGGCCACTCCACCGGCGGCGGCGAAGTCACTCGCTACATCGGCCGACACGGCACGGCCCGTGTCGCCAAACTGGTCCTGCTCGGCGCGATCCCCCCGCTCATGCTCAAGACGGAAGCCAACCCGGAAGGTCTGCCGATCGAGGTGTTCGACGAGATCCGCCAAGGTGTGCTCACAGACCGCTCCCAGTACTACAAGGACCTCAGCGCCCCGTTCTACGGGGCAAACCGTGAGGGATCGACCGTCACCCAGGGAACGCGTGACGAGTTCTGGCTCTGGAGCATGACCGTCGGAATCAAGGGCGCCTACGACTGCGTCAAGGCGTTTTCGGAAACGGACACGACCGAGGACCTGAAGAAGGTCGATGTGCCGACACTGATCGTGCACGGCGACGACGACCAGATCGTGCCCATCGTCGCAGCCGGCGACAAATCATCCAAGATCGTCAAGGGTGCGCAGTACAAGGTCTACGAGGGCGCACCGCACGGCCTCGCGATGGTGCCCAAGTACGCCGAAATCTTCAACAAGGACCTGCTGGAGTTCGCGCGCAGTTAGCGCCGAGGCGCAGGGGGCGTCCGCCGCCCGCGGTGCTCACCCGACACCGCGTGGCGGCCGCACCCAGATCGACCTGCGTCTGTACCTGTCGACGTCCTGGCTGGAGCACCGGCATCGGTACAGTGGGCCGGCACCGACGACACGGCCGCTTCTCCACGGGCTGGCGCACGGACCTGGGGTGGGCCGTGCGGTACCAGACGGTGCATGCGCACACCTGGAACGTCAGCCGAGGAGCTTGAGCGCGGTGTGGGCGATCTGCAGAAGAGCCGCGTCGTCCATGTCCGTCTTGGCGAGGAACTCGATGCCCTGCATCACGGCCAGGATCAGGCGCCCGAGTTCCTGGGGGTCGGCGCTCGGTTTGATGGATCCGTCTTGCTGGGCTTCCTTCACGCATGCGATCAGAAGGTCTTCGACCTCCTGGTACGTGGTTCTGGACCGTGAGACGACCTCGGGCTCGTTGCTGTGCAGCTCGGACGTGCTGTTGACCAGGAGACATCCCCGCCGCAGCGGGTCTTCCGCGAATCCCTTGGCCACGCCCTCCACGAGGAGAGTCAGGCGTTCGACCGCGGCACCGGGACCGGTGAGTATCGCCCGGACGCTGTTCAGCTGCTCGGTGCGGTAGCTGTCCAGCACGTGCAAGAACAGCTGCCGCTTGTCACCGAAGGCGCCGTAGAGGCTTCCCTTGCCCAGCCCGGTGGCATCCGTCAGATCCTGCAGCGACGTAGCCTCGTAGCCCTGATTCCAGAACTGCTCGCGTACGGACTCCAGGACCTGCTTTTCGTCGAATTTTCGAGGCCGTCCCATGAGGAGAGCATACGCCCTTCTTGACTCATCGGTCCAGATCTATCGGTGCTGAGGCCGTCGCGTGATGAGCCGGATGCGCGGCTGTTCGGGCTCCTGGAGCGGGGGCGGCAAAGAGGCGCGCGCGAGTCCGGGCCTGTCATCGCCTGACCCGGCCCCCTGGGGGCCGGGCCGCGCGCCGGCCTGCCTGCCGTTCGGCGTGGGGGTGCCTCAGGGCAGAGAGCGCCTGTCCGCGCCCACCCTCTGTGCGGTCATCGACCGGCGAGGGGAGTGGCGTACCTCGCACCGCCGTTTTTGCCCGTACGGTCCATAACGAAGTTCTTTACCGTATAGTCCATAACTGTGCCCGCCTCCCGTGCGGGCCGTGACGTGCTAGCGGCGCTTGGCGAACGGACGATGTCCGCGCCGAAGAGGAGTAATGATCATGGGACAGCTTGACGGAAAGACGGCCGTCGTCACCGGAGGCAACAGCGGAATCGGCCTGGCCACTGCCAAGCGGTTCGCGCGCGAAGGTGCCCACGTGTTCATCACCGGGCGCCGGCAGGAGGCCCTCGACGCCGCCCTGGCCGAGATCGGCCACGGGGCCACCGCGGTAAGGGGCGATGTCGCCGACCTCGCAGACATCGACCGCCTCTACGCGGCCGTCGAAGAGCGGGGGCGGACCATCGACGTGCTGTTCGCCAACGCAGGTGGCGGCGAATTCGCCACTCTCGAACAGGTCACGGAGGAGCACTTCGACGCGACGTTCAACACCAACGTCAGGGGGATGCTCTTCACCGTCCAGAAGGCAATTCCGTTCCTCAGCGACGGCGCGTCGGTGATCCTGACCGGGTCGACCGCGGCCACTTCGGGCGAGGCCGCCTTCGGCGTGTACGCCGCATCCAAGGCCGCCGTCCGGTCCTTCTCCCGCACCTGGGCCAACGAACTCAGGGGACGGGCCATCCGGGTGAACACCCTGGTACCCGGGCCGATCGTCACGCCGGGCATCAACGGACTGGCTGCCGACGCCACCGAGGCCGCCAAACTGAGGGACGTCTTCGCCAGCCAGGTGCCACTGGGCCGGATGGGACACCCCGACGAGGCCGCTGCCGCCGCTCTGTTCCTCGCCGGCAGCGAAAGCAGCTTCGTCACCGGATCGGAGTTGTTCGTGGACGGCGGACTCAACCAGATCTGACCGCATCACTGGCGGTCCGCTCGGTTGTGCTGAAGGGTCCCGCCCAGTTCCCCATATGCGGCCTCCGAACCTCGCGCCTATTCGGACGACAGCGCACGGGCTACGGCCCCTCGCGCCGAATCTGGTTCACGGCGCCGTGCGGGTGCCGACTACGTCTATACCGAAACCGCAAACCCAAAAGGAAGCACTGAAATGAGCAGCAACATCCATGCAATGGTCGCAAACGTCGCGGTGGATGACCTTGACGCCGCTATCCCGCTCTACCAGGAGCTGACCGGAGAAACGGAAGTCCGCCGATTCCCCTACCGTGAGCTCGAGTTGGCACTGGTGGGACCATTCCTGCTCTACTCCGGCCCCCTTGAGAAGTATGTCTGGCAGAACGGAACCGTCATCGTCGGCTCCCTGGCTCCCGTTCTTGAGGCTCTCGGCAAGGCGAACGCCGAAATCCTTGAAGCTCCCAACGAAGTACCCAACGGGACCAGAATCGTCGCTCGCCACCCGGACGGTTCCGTTTTCGAATACATGCAGCTTCGCGCCTGATCCCTGTGCGCGCAGTACCGCGGTCCACCAGCAGCCGCGCGGCCTGCCCACTATGGGCTGTCACCCGTCTCCGTCGGGAGGCCGCACCGTCGTTCCGGTGGCTGTCACCGGGTTACGGCCGGTGTCCGTCCTGGTGATCCTCGTCAGCACAGGGACCGGAACGGCAGGTCGGGCAGGTATTGCTGCCATTGCTGCGGTGTCAGGGCGCTGCGGGTGCTGACGCAGACCCGTTGGACGGCTACCCCGACGTCGACGCGCGTCAGCTGAAGGGTGCGGTCGTCGGCGACGGTTGCCAGGACACGCCCGTCCGGGCTGAACGCCGTGTCGTTGACGGGTCCGCCGTGACCGGTCAGGGCCGCACCGATGGCGCCGGCATGTTCCGGATGCGATACGTCCCACAGGCGCACGGTCCGGTCGTCGCCACCGGTGGCCAGGACATGCCCGTCCGGGCTGAAGGTGAGGGTGTCGACGAAGCTGGAGTGGCCGGTGAGCGGCAGGCCCGCCCGTGCGAGGTGGACAGGGTCGGTGACGTTCCACAGGCGTACGGTGTGGTCGGCGCTCGCGGTGGCGAGGGTGTGACCGTCCGGGCTGAAGGCCGCGGCGCGAATGCCGCCGCTGTCGGTCTGTACGGCCGGCCGGAACAGCCGGGGCTGTGCCGGATTCGACGTGTTCCACAGACGCAGCGTGTCATCGGCGCCCGCGCTGGCCAGAACGTGTCCGTCCGGGCTGAACGCCAGCGCCTCGACGCTGTCGGTGTGGCCCTGGAGGACGCTCAGAGCGCGGGCACGCCCCGGATCGGTGACGTTCCACAGCCGTACCGTGTGGTCGGCGCTCGCGGTGGCCAGCACGCGGCCGTTCCGGCTGAACACCACACGCATGACCGGGCCCTTGTGGCCGCCCAGCACCCGCAGGCGCCTGGCCCGGCGGGGGTCGGCTACGTCCCACAGACGCACGGTGCCGTCGGCTCCGGACGTGGCCAGCAGGCGGCCGTCGGGGCTGAAGGCCACGCTGGAGACGGTGTCCTCGGTGCCCGCCAGCGCAGCCAGTTCTCTGGGAAGCGATGGATCGGTGACATCCCAGAGCTTCGTGGTCTGGTCGCTGCCCCCGGTGGCCAGAAGACGACCACCGGGGCTGAAGGCGACGGCACCGAGGGGACCTTGGGTGGCCAGACGAGTAGCGGGAAGATGCCACAGCCGTACCGTGTGGTCACGGGAGGCACTGGCGAGCGTACGGCCGTCCGGGCTGAAGGCCAGCCAGTAGACGTAGTCGGTGTGACCGGTCAGCGGTTCGCCGAGGGTCGACGGGTGCCGGGGGTCGGTGACGTTCCACAGCCGTACGGTGTGGTCGGCGCCGGCGGTGGCGAGGGTCTGTCCGTCGGGGCTGAACGCCACGGCGTACACCGAGTCGGTGTGGCCGGTCAGCGCAGGGCCCAGAGGGGTGGCGTGCGTGGGGCGGGACACGTCCCACAGGCGCACGGTGTGGTCGTTGCTGACGCTGGCGAGCGTGCGTCCGTCGGGGCTGAAGGCGACCGCGTAGACCGTGTCTTCGTGGCCCTTCATCGCAATGCCGAGAGGCTTGGGCTCGGCCGGGTCCGCGATGTCCCAAAGGCGGATGGTGTGGTCGTGGCCGGCGCTGGCGAGCACGCGCCCTCTCGGGCTGAACGTCGCCGAGGCGACCGCCCCCACATGGTCGGTCAGGGCGTGACCGACGAGCGTGGCGTGCGCGGGGTCGGACACGTTCCACAGCCGCACCGTGTGGTCGTAGCTCGCGGTGGCGAGGATCCGGCCGTCGGCACTGAACGACACGGAGAACACGTAACTGGTGTGCCCCCTCAGGGGCGGCCCCCACACCACGGGGTGAGCGGGGTCGGTGACGTTCCACAGCCGTACCGCCCGGTCGCGGCCCGCGGCTGCCAGAGTGCGGCCGTCGGGGCTGAAGGCCAGCCAGTACACCCAGCCGATGTGGTCCCTGAGGGGTTTGCCGAGCGCTCTGGGGCGGGCGGAGTCGGTGACGTCCCACAGGCGCACGGTGCCGTCGGCGCCCGCGGTGGCAAGGGTGCGCCGGTCAGGGCTGTAGGCCACGGCGAAAACGGTGCCGGTGTGGCCGTTCAACGTGGTCGCGAGGGGCGTGTTCTCGGTGCTGAGGAGCCTGGTGTAGAGCTCGGGAGAGGGCCGCAGCCGGTAGGCGGCCAGGCTGAGACGTGCGGCCAGCGAGGTGTCGTTGCCCTCCACCTGCTCGGACCGGGCCGTGATCTCCCGGGAAATGGCGACATCGCGCTCCGCCCGTGCGGCGCCGCGCTGCTGGAACGCGACGACGGCGGCGGTTGAGGCCAGTACCGCCAGGACGGCCAGTACCGCGACTGCCGCTCGGCGCAGGTGAGCTGCCCGGCGTTGCTGCCGGAGGGACGCCGTCAGGAAGTCCTGGACCCGTTCGCCGAGAAGGAGGTCGCCGCGGTGACGTTCGGCCCATTCGGCAGCTGTGGCCAGCCGGCTGCCGCGGTAGAGCAGGCCCGGATCCCTGTGTTCGCGATCCCAGATGGTCGCGGCTTCCGTCAACCGCTGGTGGACGAGGAGTCCTGCCCGGTCCTCGTTCAGCCAGCCGGCCAGCCGCGGCCACGCTTGGAGCAGTGCCTCGTGGGTGACCTCGACGGTGTCGGTGTCCAGTGTGACGAGGCGGGCCTGGGCCAGGGCGTCCAGAACGGCCTGGGTACCGGGGTGAGCGAGGGCGTCCAATTCGGCGCGCGCCACGCGTCGTCTGGTGTCGTCGACCCCCTCGCCCAGGACGACGAGCCGCAGGAAGACGGCGCGGGCCAGGTCCTGCTGCGCAGGCGTCAGGGCGGCGAAGACGGTTTCGGCTGTCTGCGCGAGAGCATGTCGGATACCGCCGGCGGCTTCGTAACCAGCCAGGGTGAGGGTGTTGCCGCGTCGGCGCCGCCAGGTTTCGCGCAAGGCGTGTGAGATCAGCGGCAGGGCGTTGGGCTGGCCGGTGGCATCGGCGACGACGCGGGCCAGCAGCGGGGTTTCGACCGTGCAATCGGCCTGTACGGCGGGTTGGCTGATGGCCCGGCGCAGCTCGTCGGTGGTCATCGGGCCGACAAGCAACTGGGCGTCGCGCAGCGCCTCGACAAGCTCCGGGTGTTCGGAGCAGCGGGCGTAGAAGTCGGCCCGGACGCCGATCACGACACGGGTACGGCTGTTGGCGGCCTGGGCTGCGGTGGTCAGTGCCTCGATGAATGCGGCCCGCTCCCGTGTGCCGGCGCAGAGAGTGAAGACCTCCTCGAACTGGTCCACGATCAGCAGGAGTTCACTGTCCTCGGACCGGTCGGCGAGGATCTGCAGCACGGTCATGTGCAGGGCGCGGGGCTTTTCCCGTAGCTCCTCGGACAGGGCGGTGGCTGAACCGCCGTTCAACGCGGCGAGTCGCGCCGCGCACTCCTCCAGCGGGTGGGGGCCGGGGACGAGCAATACCGTGCGCCATTCGCCTTTCCCCGCTGCGATGGCATCGGCCCTGGGCAGCAGGCCGGCCCGCAACAGGGACGACTTGCCCGAGCCGGAGGCGCCGAACACCGCGAGGAAGCGATGGTCACGGACGCGGGTGACCAGGTCGTCGGTCAGGCGCTCGCGTCCGAAGAACCGTTCGGCGTCTTGCGGCTCAAACGCCGCGAGCCCCGCGTAGGGGCTCCGGCGCTCGTCGTCGAGGGAACCGGTCGGCGCCTCGGCCGGCGCATCGGCCGCCAATTCCGCGGCGGTCGAACGCCACCGCGTCTCCCACGCGGCCGGATCACCGTCACAGGCCCGTACGTATGCGAGGGTGACGGCCAGGCTCGGCAGTCTGCGCCCCGCGGCTGCGTCCGCGAGGGTCGAGGACGAGTAGTGCGCCCGACGGGCCAACTCCCGGTAGGGCGGGCTCCCCGCCTCGGCCCGTAATCTCCGCAGGTCGGCCGCGAAGGCGGTCAGCACGCCGTCGTCGTCCGCCAGCGGACGCTCGCCTCGTGGCACCCGTACCTCCCTGAGATCAACAGGTCCGGCTCATTGTCCGGAGCTTGTCGTCCGGCATCCAACCCCCGATTCCGGACAACGAAACAGCAGTACAAACAAGGGCAGCAGCCGACGGCGGTCTTCGCTCCGCCGACTCACCTCGGTCTGTTGGACGACCGGACGCCGGCAGGATCCGGAAGCGGACCCGGACCACGGAGAAGGGCCGACGATGACGAAGCTCCGCCCTGTCACGTCCGGTGTGCACACCACGGCGACGCAACGAGCTCCGACGCCGTAGTCGCCCTCGCCGTGGGCGGCCTCGGCCTGAGTGCCGAACAGGCCCGGGGGAGCGGCGTCGGGCGCACCAGTACGTCTGCAGATGCAACGGCCCGTACGACGGACTGCCGGGCGCAGAGAGCCACAGCGGTACGACCGACGAAAGGATGTCATGGGAGACACGCAAAGGGCGGAGCCTGTACCCAGGCAGCTCGCCATCGGCTCCTTCCTGGGCGCCGCAGCACTCGTCCTGACCACCCTGGGGGCGGCAGGCACCGCCGAAGCCGCAGACTGCCCCTCCGGGGCGCTGTGCGCCTACACCTCGACGTACGAATCCGGATCACGCGGGGCGGTCTACGAGGACAACACGGACCTCACCGGCTTCTCCCCGTTCCGTGGCGCCGAGTCTCTGTGGAACGCCGGTACCTCCTGCAACGTACGGGTCTACAGCGAGCGCAACTACACGGGCCACTACTGGACGTTGGCCCGCGGCACGGGCATGTACTCGCTCAACGACGTGGCCGACAACCCGGAATGGGGAACGGCTCTGTACCACCACGTCTACTCGGACGACTGGTGCGTGTGAGGCGAGTCCCCGTACGGCTCGCGGAGATCGTCGTCACCGCCGCCGCGTTCACGGCCGGCTGTTCGTTCCCGGGTAGCGGCGACCGAGGGCAAGTCCCCCTCGACCCCCGCCCCCTGTCCGGCGTCCTCGTCACCTCCGTGGCCGACACCGCTCGTCTGCGAGAGCACGAGGAGTCCGCCGTCGCTGAGTGCATGGCACGCCGAGGATTCAGGTACGAGCCGGAGCGAACGTCGGTGAGCGAGCGCGCGGTGACCACCAATCCGTACGGTCTGCTCCGCGAGGAGCAGGCGCGCCAGGACGGTTACGGCGTAGTGGGAGAGATTCTCAGCGGGACGCGCAACCATGCTCCGCCGGCCGCCCACCACTCCACTGACTGGACAAAGGCGCTGGAAGGCACGCACGTCGAGAAGTTCACTCTTCCGACCGGAGTGGTTCTGACCTACCGGCCCGACGGGTGCGCCTACCGGGGCCGGGAAGCCGCCTACGGGCCGGGCTGGAACCGGCTCGAGAATGAACTGGAGGGCTTGCAGGCGGCTGTGATGGACCAGGTCGAAAGAGACGGCCGATATATCAGCGCCGTGGCCACATGGTCCTCGTGCATGTGGAAGTCGGGCTACTTCTTCGACGATCTGCAGGCACCGAGAACAGAGCTTGCCCGAGACGTGGAGTCGACCGACGGCAGCGACAGAGCACTACGCAGCCTGGGCCGCAAGGAGTTGCGCATCGCGTCCGACGATTACGTCTGCGAGCGCAAGGTACGGCTTCACGAGACGGTGCGCGAAGCCCAACGGGACGCGGAGGAATCCACGCTCGACGATTCGACCCGGGCTGACCTTCGGCGCTACCAGACGTTGAAGCGGAAGGCATTACGGTCGCCGAACAGAAACACCTCCACTAGGCCACATTGAAGGCCATGCGCGTCGTCCGGCAGCTCACGCACCGACCAGATCTGACCAAAGGAGAGAGATGCTGATCCGCTCACGCCTGGCACGGTTCGCCGCAACGGCCGCCGTCGCCGTAGGCGCAATGACCGCCTCCACCACAGCCCCGGCGTCGGCAGCGCCGGCTGCGTTCCCCATCGACAAAAACGAATGCCCCCGCACGTACTTCTGTGCCTGGCACGTTCAGGACAATTCCTACTCGCAGATGTGCAAGTGGCAGGACGACGCCTTTTCCTGGTACGACTGCTCGTGGGTGGCGGACGGGAAGTTCACGTACGCCGTCTACAACAACGGCACGTCGGGACTGGGCGTGAGGATGTACCGGGAGACCGGCTATGTCAGCCCCATTGGCAGCTGCGTCTCGCGGGGCGAGTTCGTCCACCTCGCGAACAACTACAGCCCCCATTCGTCCCAGTGGAACTGCTGACCCGTTCAACCGGTTCCAGCAGACCTCCCACACCGGCGGGACCCGTCGTCGCGCTGCCGTGCCCGGCGGCCGGCACCATGGGCAGCCTCTGCCGTCGCCGGGCGCACACGGTGCGGGTGGAGGACTCGCGCCGGGTGCGACGGTCCGGAGGTGGGATCCGCCCAGCACCCGGCCGTGAGAGCAAGCCGAGTGGCAGCGCAAGGTGACGCAGAACCCGCGCAGGTCAGGGAGGGCCGGCGGCCTGTGACGGCGGAAGAACCGGAGGGCCTCGGACTGGGGCTCCGAGGCCCTCCGGCGGCGGGCGTCACGACCTCGACACGCTGACCGTCTGGCGTTCTCCCCGCGCAGTTCGCGACACCACGTCCACTCCACGGGCGCGATGCTCGTCGGCGGCCCGCAGATCCTCGCCCTGCTCTTCCCGGGCTTCTCCCGCTCCGGCGCCAGGCGGGCCCGGTCCCGCTTGCCGTGGGCACCGCGGGCTCCTTGTGGTCGCCTACGCCTTGATCTCTGGGCTGCTGAAGTTGTCGCCGAGCGCTCCTTCGGCACATCAAGGAACGTAACAGCCGCTACATTCACCGTTGTGTCGAATCCGGAACCGGGGAGACGCCGGCTCGTGCCCGTGACCGAATTGTCTGTCGGCCCCTCCCAGCACCGGGGCGCGGTCCGGCGGGCGCTGTGCAAGGCCGGTGCGCTCTCGCTCGGGCAGGGCGAGTGGGCCGTTCCGGACGTGCCGGTCTTCGCCGCCGGTGAGGAACAGTCGCTGGAACGGCCGCGGCGCTGGCACCGGTACTTGTCCGCGCGGGTCGCCTGCGGAGTTCCGGAGGCGGCCGACGCGGGCCGACGGCTCGAGGCGTGCGCCGCCGTCCGCGAGGACTACGCCGAGCGGGTCTTCGCCGCTCGCGATCAGACGCCGGGGGCGCGCCGGTGACCCCGTCCTCTACCCCGGCCCGGCAGATGCGGCCGCTGTACGCGGCCGGGTTCACCACCGCCTTCGGCGCGCACGGCATCGCCGCCAACCTCGGCGGCCACACCGATGACGCTGTCACCTCCCTGCTCGTGCTCGGCGGATTGCTGGCCCTCTACGACGGCGCCGAGGTCGTCCTCAAGCCGCTCTTCGGCATGCTCGCCGACCGGATCGGTGCCCGCCCGGTGCTGTTCGGCGGGCTCGTGGCCTTCGCCGCCGCGTCCGCGCTGTACGCCGTCGCCGACAGTCCCGGCTGGCTCTGGGCCGCCCGCCTCGGCCAGGGAGCCGCGGCCTCGGCCTTCTCGCCCTCCGCCTCCGTGCTGGTCGCCCGCCTCAACCCGTCGGCCGGGCACGGGAGGGCCTTCGGCAGCTACGGTTTCCACAAGTCGATCGGCTACACCCTCGGTCCGCTGCTGGGCGGCGTTCTGGTGTGGGCCGGAGGTCTGCGCCTGCTGTTCGCCGTCCTGGCGGTGCTCGGCGCGGCGGTCGCCGTCTGGGCCGCGCTCACCGTGCCCGATGCGGCGCCGCTGCCCAAGGCCCGGCAGACGGTCCTCGACCTGGCCCGACGGTTGGCCGAGCCTGTCTTCCTCGCCCCGACGGCCGCGCTCGCGGCAGCCACCGCGGCCCTGTCGGCCGGCGTCGGTTTCCTGCCTGTCTCCGGCCGCGCCGTGGGGCTGGGCACGGTCGCGACCGGGGCGGCGGTGTCGTTGCTCGCCGGCTGTGCGGCCCTCGTGCAGCCGCGTGCCGGGCGCGCTCTGGACGACGGACGCCTCACCGCCCGGACCGGCCTGGCCGCAGGGCTGTCGCTCACCGCCTCGGGGCTGACCTGTGCGATGCTGCCGGGGCTGACCGGCATCCTCCTCGCAGCCGCGCTGATCGGGGCCGGTACGGGGCTGATCACCCCGCTCGGCTTCGCCGCACTGGCAGCGAGCGCTCCTGCGGAACGGCTGGGGCAGACCATGGGCGCCGCCGAACTGGGCCGCGAACTGGGCGACGCGGGCGGCCCGCTGCTCGTCGCGGCCATCGCCTCGATCGCCACCCTCACCTACGGCTTCGGAGCGCTCGCCGCGCTCACCGGGGCCCTCGCGGTGGCGGAGTTCCTTCACCGCCGCTCGGTGCTGCCTCTACCCGGGTCGAGGACCGAAGGGTGAACGGCTCCAGGTGTCACATCAGTTCTCGTGTCTGCGCCGCAGCACATGCCGGCCGACAAGCGCGGCGGCCAGAACTGCGAGAGCGATCAGTGCGTAGAGCTGGTAGCGGGTGATCTCGTCGTAGAGGGCGGTGATGTGGGTGCCGGCCACGAAGGCCAGCGTCGCCCACAGCCCGACCCACAGCGCGGCACCGATCGCGTTGTAGGCGAGGAAGCGTCGCCAGGGCATGCCACTGGTCCCGGCGATGATGCCGTTGGCCTGGCGCAGTCCTTCGATGAAGCGGGCCACGATGACGATCGGGGCGCCGTGGCGGGTGAAGAACTCCTCCGCCTTGTGGAAGCGCTCGGGGGTGAGGAAGACGTAGCGGCCCCAGCGGTGCACGAGGGCCCGTCCGCCGGAGCGGCCGATCAGGTAGCCGACGTTGTCGCCCACGACGGCTGCGGCAAAGGCGATCACCGCGACCGCCACGATGTTCAGCCGGCCGGCTCCGGCATAGATCCCCGCGGCGATCAGGATGGTCTCGCCCGGGGCGGGGACACCGAAGTCCTCGACGAGGACCACTGCGCCGACGGCCCAGTAGCCGTAGTGTCCGAGCAGTGGGGCGAGGTGGGCCAGCGGACCGGGCAGGGGCGGCGCCATACCTGCACCGTACGCCGCCCCCAGGCCGGCGCGTCGTTCGGCACGGCAGGTCGAGGATGACCGCGCTCGCATGTTCGGGTGTTCGCGGCGCGAGGCGCCACCGCGGGCGACGGCGGCCGCGTGGACGAAGGCGACGTGGTGCCGGCCCTGCACGGCCGCCCCTTGTGGATCGTCGGCGTGATCCACGCGCGACGGTGCCAGGTGGCGCGGTCGGGGTGGGGGCGGCCCGGCGCTTCGGTGGTGCCGGGCCGCACCGTGGTTACAGGGTGTGGGTCAGGCGGTCGGTGAGCAGCCGGGTGAAGCGGGCCGGGTCGGGCAGGTCGCCTCCTTCGGCGAGCAGCGCGCTGCCGTAGATCAGTTCGGCGATCTCCGCCAGCGCGGGGTCGTCGGCGCCTGCGTCGTGTGCTGTGCGCAGGGCGTTGACCAGCGGGTGTGCGGGGTTGAGTTCCAGGATCCGCTTGACCGGGGGTATCTGCTGGCCCATCGCCCGGTACATCTTCTCCAGGGTCGGCGTCACGTCGTGGGCGTCGCCGACGATGCAGGCCGCCGAGGTCGTCAGGCGTGAGGACAGCCGGACCTGCTTGACCTGCTCGGACAGAGTGGTGGTCAGCCACGGCAGCAGGGCGGCGAAGTCCTGTTCGCGCTGGACCTTCTCGGCGTCGGAGTCCTGGTCGCCGTCGGCGGACTCGTCGAGATCGACCTGGCCCTTGGCGATGGACTGCAGACGGTGACCGTCGAAGGCCGGGATCTGGTCCACCCACACCTCGTCGACGGGGTCGGTGAGGATGAGGACCTCGTACCCCTTGGCGGCGAAGGCCTCCATGTGCGGGGAGTTCTCCACCATGGCGCGGCTCTCGCCGGTGAGGTAGTAGATGGTGTCCTGGCCGTCCTTCATGCGCTCGACGTACTCGCGCAGCGTGGTGGTCTTCTCCGGGTCGTGGGTGGAGGCGGCCGACAGCAGCTCCAGCAGGGTCTCGGTGTTGTCCGTGTCCTCGAGCAGGCCTTCCTTCAGCGCCCGGCCGAACTGCGCCCACACCTTGGCGTAGCGCTCGGCGTCCTTGGACTGCATGTCCTTGATGGCGCCGAGGACCTTCTTGACCAGGCGCCGGCGTACGCCGCGGATCTGCCGGTCGTGCTGGAGGATCTCGCGGGAGACGTTCAGCGACAGGTCGTGGGCGTCCACGACACCCTTGACGAAGCGCAGATAGTTGGGCATGAGCGCTTCGCAGTCGTCCATGATGAACACCCGCTTGACGTAGAGCTGCACGCCGGGCTTGGTCTCGCGGGAGAACAGGTCGAAGGGTGCCTGCGAGGGGATGAACAGCAGCGCCTCGTACTCGAAGGTGCCTTCGGCGCGCATGTGGATCGTCTCGGCCGGGGGCAGCCAGTCGTGGCTGATCTGCTGGTAGAACTCGTTGTACTCGCCTTCGGTCACCTCACTGCGCGGCCGGCCCCACAGCGCCTTCATCGAGTTGAGCGTGTCGATGCCGGAGGTGGTCTCGCCCTCGGCGTCGCTGCGCTCGGTGGCCATCCGGATCGGCCAGCGGATGAAGTCGGAGTACCGCTTGACGATCTGGCGGATTTTCGACTCGGACAGGTAGTCGGCGAGCCCGTCCTCGCTGTCGGCGGGCTTGAGGTGCAGGGTGACCGAGGTGCCCACGGGCAGGCCGTCGACGCTCTGGAGGTCGTAGGTGCCCTCGCCGTCGGACTCCCACTGGGTGCCGGAGCCGGTGCCGGCGCGCCGAGTGCGCAGGGTGACCTTGTCGGCGACCATGAACGCCGAGTAGAAGCCGACGCCGAACTGCCCGATCAGGTTCTCGACGGTGGCGGCGTCCTTGGATTCCTTGATCTTCTCCAGCAGGCCGGCGGTGCCGGACTTGGCGATCGTGCCGATCAGGTCGACGAGATCGTCCCGGGTCATGCCGATCCCGTTGTCACGGACGGTCAGGGTGCGGGCGTCCTTGTCGACCTCGAGCGTGATGTGCAGGTCGGCGGTGTCGATCTCGGTGAGGCCGGAGTCGGTCAGCGATTCCAGCCGCAGTTTGTCCAAGGCGTCGGAGGCGTTCGAGATCAGCTCGCGCAGGAAGATGTCCTTGTTCGAGTAGATCGAATGAATCACCAGTCGGAGCAACTGGCGGGTCTCGGCCTGGAATTCCAGCGTCTCGGCACTGCTGCCCATGTGGGTCTCTTTCTGTGGGATCGTCATGAACGAACTCGGACTCGGAGGCGGACTCGGGCCGGGACGGACCGTTGCCCGCCGTCGGCGTGGTTCGGGGTGGGCCGGACCACACCCGCATGAGGCGATTCTGCGGGGTGGGGGTCAGTCATCGTCAGCGGCTGCCGCCGTTCGCCGGTCCTCGAGGGCGTCCAGGGATTCGACGAGGCCGGTGTGGCGGGCATCGAGGTAGGGACGCATTCCGGTCAGGGGCGCAATGAGCTCGGCGGCGTCGGCGGCGCCGAGAGCGGCATGCAGGGCGGCCTGGGCTGAGCGCGCTTCCGGCGCGAGGTGGGCGAGCGCGCTGATCTGTCCGGCGAGACGGCGCAGGTCGGCGGCGTTGGCGCGGGCCCAGGTGGCGGTGGCGCGTTCGGCGGCTCTGGCCTGGCGGGTGGCCGTCACGCGCTGCTCGCCGGTGGTGCCTGCGGCGCCGGGGCGGCCGCGCAGGTAGCGGCGTTCGGCGGCCTGACGGCTGGCGACGCCGAGGGGATGGGCGAGGTCGGCCCAGCTGGCTCCGGCGTCGCGGGCGGTTTCGATGAGGCCCGTCTCCCAGCCTGCCAGCCGCTCGCGCACCTGCCGCAGCAGCATCAGGGAGGCCAGCGCCTGCTCGGGACCGGGGTCCCCGGCGTCGGGAGTCTCGTGCTGGGCATCGCGCAACGCGTCGTCTATGGCGGCGAGAGCCGCCTCGGCGGCAAGGAACGACGCCGGGCTGTGGGTGTTCGTACGGGCCGCGGACGGCTGGTCGGCTGCGGTCACGGGCACCTCCCTCAGGTAGTCATCACGTTGACGACACCGTGTTTGTCATCCATCGGATGACATGTTACAACGGTGTCAGTGCAGCGCATTGGCAGCAACTGCCCGAACCTGCTGGAGGTGTTTCACGATGTTGATGCGCACCGACCCCTTCCGTGAGCTGGACCGGCTGACGCAGCAGCTGATGGGCCCGGGCACCTGGTCGCGGCCGTCCCCGATGCCCATGGACGCCTACCGCGAAGGCGACCAGTACGTGGTGGCCTTCGACATCCCCGGCGTCACCTCGGACGCGATCGACATCGACGTCGAACGGAACATGCTCACCGTCAAGGCCGAGCGCCGGCCCGTGGCGAAGGCCGACGACGTGCAGATGGACCTGTCGGAACGGCCGCTGGGCGTCTTCTCCCGCCAGATCGTGCTCGCCGACACCCTGGACACCGAGCACATCCAGGCCGACTACGACGCGGGCGTGCTCACGGTTCGCATCCCGATCGCCGAACGCGCCAAGCCCCGCAAGATCTCCATCGGCGTCGGCTCCGGCCACAAAAAGATCTCCGGCTGACACCGGCCGGGCCGGTGCGGAGGACGGGCAGCTGATCTCCCCCCTCCATCCCGCCCTCCGCACCGTCATGCGCAGTCCGAGCGAGGAGAGGGATTGCGGACGATGACCCTGCGACGCGAAGCGTTCCTCGACCACGTGAAGGAACGCGGCGAGTACGCCACTCCCGAGGAAGCCGAACGTGCGGCCCGCGTGGTGCTCGCGCTGCTCGGCGCACACCTGGTCGGTGAAGTCCGCGCCCAGCTCGCGGCACGCCTGCCGGAGGAATTCGCCCTGATCCTGCTCAACCCGCTGCAGAGCGCCGAACCCCTGCCCCCAGAGCGGTTCGTCCGCGCGACCGCCGCCTGGATCGAGGGCGCCACCGAGCAGACCGCGAACTGGGACGTCAGCGCCGTGCTGTCCACCGTCGCCGACACGGCAGGCAAGGACCTGATGGGGCAGATCCTGCTCCAGCTCCCCGTCGGCTACGACCTCCTCTTCGGCCGCCCCCAGCCCACCTGACCAGGACCGGAAATCCCGCACCCGCCTCCTTCGAGTCTGAGGGATGTACGGCCTCGGTGGCAGGCGCGCCGACGTCAACAGCCCTGGGTGGTTGGGACCGTGGCCGGCGCTGAGATCGATCAAGGCCGTCGCCGGTCCTTGACGCACCTAGGATTGCGAGAGTGACGGCAAGAACCAGTGACATCGAGAAGGCAGCCGGTGTGCTGCGTGCCGGCGGTCTGGTGGCCCTCCCGACCGAGACCGTCTACGGTCTTGGTGCCAATGCCGAGGACCCCGCCGCCGTCTCGCGCATCTTTCAGGTCAAGGGGCGCCCGCCCTCGCACCCTCTGATCGTCCACATCAGTGGCGCGGAACACCTGGACGACTGGGTCCAGGAGGTACCCGCGACGGCCCGCCTACTGGCCGAACGCTTCTGGCCGGGGCCCCTCACGTTGGTCCTGCGGCGCGGTCCCCGGGTGCCACTCGAGGCAACCGGTGGCTTGGAGACGGTGGCTGTCCGCGTGCCCGACCACCCCGTGGCGCTCGCGCTGCTGAAGGCTTTCGGTGGCGGTGTCACGGCCCCGTCCGCGAACCGATTCGGCTCGGTGAGCCCGACGACCGCGGACGACGTCCGTGCCGAGCTCGGCGACGCCGTCGATTTCGTGTTGGACGGCGGTGCCTGCGAGGTCGGCGTCGAGTCGACCATCGTCGACGCCACCGGCGAGGTCCCGACCATTCTGCGGCCCGGCGGGGTGACGCGCGAGGACCTCGAAGCGGTACTGGGGCGCCCGCTCGCGGTCCCGGTCACCAGCCGCGTCCGGGTGCCGGGCCAGCATCCGTCGCACTATGCGCCGCGGGCGCGGGTCGTCCTCGTCGAGCCGGAGAAGGTCGTCGCCGAGGCGGAGCTGGCGCGGGATCTGGGGCACCGGGTCGGCGTGTTTCTTCCTGCCGCCTTCGCCGGCGCCGAGGTGAAGGCGCACGCGGTGGTGCAGGTCCCCGGTTCGATGGCAGCGTATGCGCGGGGGCTGTACGGGTTCCTGCGCGAACTCGACCAGCAGGAGTGCGACCTCATCGTCGCGTCACTGCCGGCAGAGGAGGGGCTGGGACTGGCGATCGCCAACCGGCTGCGCCGCGCCGCGGGGCCACGGACCACCGCGTGACCTGCACCGACGCTGTGCCCTGACCGCTCCCGGATGCGCGTGCCTGGTGGATGGGGCCGAGCTTCTGCCGGGCCGGCAGGCCGGGCACAGCTCGTGCCGCACGGGCTTCTGCCGGGGCCGGCAAGCCGGGCACAGCTCGTGCCACCCGTCGCGGGTGACAACCGTCTCCCCATCCCCGGCAACCTCGCGGCCTCCCCATCCCCGGCAACCTCGCGGCCCGCGGCCCGCGCCAGGTCGGCGCGGGGGCGGCGCTGGGCCCAAGGCCGGCTCCGCGAGCCATCGGGTAGTGCCCTTCGGAGGTGACCGAGTGGTGAACCCGGTGGGTTCCCCCCCCACGGATGCGGGTCTCCTGCGGCCGGGGCGGATCACGTCAGGACAGGCGCACGGCCGGGAGGGTCAGGACGCGGCAGGGACCGCCGCATCGAGGCCCCGAGAGGCGACGAGCTGTGCACTGCCGTCGGCCAGCCGGTAGGACAGTCCCACCACACCGAGGCGGCCGGCGGCCACCTGCTCGGCCAGGACGCGGGAGCGTTCGAGCAGCAGGTCCACGGTGTGCTCGATGTGCTCGGCCAGGATCTCGTCGGCCTGGTCGCGTCCGGCGGCGCGGGCTGCCAGCACGCTCGGCGTCACCCGTTCGACCACATCACGGACGAAGCCGCCGGGCACCTTGCCACCGTCGGCTGCGGCACGGGCGGCTGCGATGGCCCCGCACGAGTCGTGGCCGAGCACGACGACGAGCGGGGCGTCGAGCACGCTGACGCCGTACTCGACCGAACCGAGGACCTCTGCACCGGCGACATGCCCCGCCGTACGCACCACGAACAGATCGCCCAGGCCACGGTCGAAGATGATCTCGGCAGCCAGCCGGGAGTCGGAACACCCGAACATCACGGCGAAGGGCTGCTGGGACGGCGCGATCTCGGTGCGGCGTATGGCGTCCTGGTTCGGGTGTTCGGGGGCGCCTGAGACGAAGCGCTGGTTTCCGGCCATGAGGAGCTCGAAGGCCTCGCGGGGCGTCGGGTTCTGGATCTCGGTCATGGCGGCAGCCTACGAGCCGGCACCGGCACTCGCACCGCCTGCCTCCGTCGGAGGTCGCCGGATCGGACCACACTGACGGTCTGGTCCTCACCCCCAGGCGCCGGGCGAGGGCCGGCGGGACCGAGGACCTGCCGGGTGAGCCGCGACCTTGATGGTTGCCCGGCATGCCCCCGAGGCTCCGGCCGCCGCCGGGGGAGCCGACGCCCGGTCGTCTCCGAGGCGCTGGTGCGGGGCGTCGACGGCGACTGCCGGCACTCATCGCGGTTACCCGGCCCTGACCACTGGTCGAAGGACGAGCGAGGAGGCCGACAGTATGCGTGCTCTGACCTGGCAGGGGCGGCGGGATGTCCGGGTGGAGACGGTCCCGGATCCGGCGATCGAGCAGCCCGACGACGTGATCGTGCGGATCACCTCCACAGGTATCTGCGGTTCCGACCTGCACCTGTACGAGGTCCTCGGGCCGTTCCTCGAGCCGGGCGACATCCTGGGACACGAAGCCATGGGTGTCGTCGAGGAGGCCGGACCCGAGGTGCGTGAGCTCGCTCGCGGGGACCGGGTCGTTGTTCCGTTCAACATCTCCTGTGGCACCTGCTTCATGTGCTCCCAGGGCCTGCAGTCGCAGTGCGAGACCACACAGGTGCACGCGTACGGCTCCGGTGCGGCCCTGTTCGGCTACACAAGGCTGTACGGGCAGGTGCCGGGCGGGCAGGCCGAGTACCTGCGGGTGCCGTTCGGCAACACCCTGCCGATCAAGGTGCCCGAAGGCCCGCCCGACGACCGTTTCGTCTATCTCTCCGATGTGTTGCCGACCGCCTGGCAGGCCGTCGAGTACGCGGCGGTGCCCCCAGGCGGATCGCTCACCGTGCTCGGGCTCGGCCCGATTGGCGACATGGCCACACGCATCGCTCGGCACCGGGGCGCCGGTCTGGTCATCGGCGTCGACCTCGTCAACGAACGCCTCGACCGGGCCGCTGCGCACGGGGTGACCTGCCTGGACCTGCGCCGTCACGGGAAGGACCTCGGAGACGCGGTGCGCGAACTGACCGACGGGCGCGGCACCGACGCCGTGATCGACGCGGTCGGAATGGAGGCGCACGGCAGCCCGGTGACCAAGGCCGCCCAGTGGGCGACCGGACTGCTGCCCGACGCGCTGGCCCAGCCGCTCATGGAGAAGGCAGGTGTGGACCGGCTCGGCGCGCTCTACGCGGCGATCGACCTCGTACGGCGCGGCGGTACCGTCTCGATTTCCGGAGTGTACGGCGGGGCCATGGACCCGTTGCCGCTCCTACGCATGTTCGACAAGCAGCTCCAGTTCCGGATGGGCCAGGCGAACGTGTGGCGCTGGGTACCGGAGATTCGGCCCCTGCTCAGCGACGGAGACCCCCTCGGCGTGGACGGGTTCGCCACCCACCACCTGCCGCTGGAGGAGGCGCCAAGGGCGTACGAGGCCTTCCAGGCGAAGCAGGACGGCATGATCAAAACCCTGCTGCGCCCCTGAACCGCCGGGGCGTCCGCGTACCTGTCCGGTCACCGCGGGCGCCCCGTCCCGCCCGCTCCCGGCGAACGCGAACCGTGACGTCCGCGCCGAGATCGTGCAGCCTGCCGGGCCCACGGACAGCGCAGGATGCCGTCTCGTCGGCGCCTGTAAATCGAAGGGTCCCCCTCACTCGCCGCCCAGCCCGCTGAGACCCAGGCACGACAGCCACGCTGCCCACCACGCACGTCACCCCCATCGGACGGTCGTCGTGGACGCGGCCGGGGGTGACCTTCGCGGATGCCACCGTCCTGAGCGTGCGGCTGACGTGCCATCAGGGCCACCGGCTGCGTCTGGTCAGGCCCCCCGCACCAGCTTCGGCGGGTGCTGGAGGCACCCGGGGCGGACCAGGCCCTGGGCATCCGGCCGACCGTCGACGAGGCCAACGTCCCTCGAGATCTTCCGCAACCGACTGCGGCGCCGTTCGGCCATGACAACCAGCACCAGACCCGGCGGTCTGCGGGAGCGGTGCGCGCGAGGACTGCAGGGCGAAACAATTCCCCCGGCCGCCAGGTCCGTCCGCGGAACGCTCGCTCGTGCGCGGATGCGTGTGAGCATCAGGTGGCCGAAACTGAGGTCCTAGGGCCCCGACCGGTGAGGGTTGCCGTGGCATGAACATTGACTTGAGCGGTCGTACCGCCTGGGTCAGCGGGTCCACGGCCGGGATCGGAGCGGCGGTCGCCGAGGTGCTGGACACCGCCGGAGCCGAGGTGGTAATCAACGGCCGGAACGCCGAGCGCGTCGCCGAGACGGCACGACGGCTCGGCGCGCGCGGCGTGGCCGCGGACGTCGGAACGCCGGAGGGATGCGACGCGCTGATCCGGCAGATTCCCGAGGCAGACATTCTGGTGATCACTTCTCCCCTGCAGGAACGACCGTGTCCACCCTTCACAGTGATTGGACAACTTCATGGCATCCACGTCGGTGAGTCGGACGCTCCCGGTATCACCAGAGCGGGTATGGCAGTTGATCGGGGGATTCGGCTCTCTCCCTGACTGGCTTCCCTTCATTGTCTCCAGCACCCTGGAAGAGGGAGGGCGCCGCAGAAGGCTCGCCAACCCGGAAGGGGACAGCGTCGTCGAGCAGCTACTGGCGTTCAACGAGCAGGAGCGCTACTACAGTTACGCCATTGTCGAAGCTCCCTTCCCGGTGACCGACTACATCTCCACGCTGCGGGTCCACGCCGTCACCGGTGCTCCCGGCACCAGCGAGGTCCAGTGGTCGGGGCGCTTCGTTCCCACCGACACCTCGGAGGACGAGGCCGTCGCCCTCTTCACCGGCATCTACAGCGACGGCCTGGAGGCTCTCAGCCAGGCCGTTTCCTGAGCGACGCCCCCGGCGGGAAACCAGCGGAGGAGTACCGACCATGGAAGTGCGGCAGCTGGGCAACTCCGGCCTGCTGGTCTCGACGATCGGCCTGGGCACCATGGGCTTCGGCGGCAAGGACGTCTTCGGCAACGTGGGCAACACGGACGTGACCGGGGCCCGCCGGCAGGTCGACATGTGTCTCGACGCAGGGGTCAATCTCATCGACACCGCGAACATGTATTCCCGGGGGCGTCCGAGGAGATCCTCGGAAAGGCACTGGACGGACGGCGGGACCGCGTCATCCTGTCGTCGAAGGTGCGCCTGGCGATGGGGGACGGGCCCAACGACGAGGGTCTGTCGCGTCGGCACATCCTGGACCAGATCGAGGGCAGTCTGCGCCGCCTGGGCACCGACTACCTCGACATCTACCACGTGCACGAGTGGGACGGGCTGACTCCGCTGGAAGAGAGCATGGAGACACTCAACGGCCTGGTGACCTCGGGCAAGGTCCGGTATCTGGGTGTGTCGAACTTCTCCGGCCGGCAGCTGATGAAGTCGCTGTGGGTTGCCCACGCCAACGGGTACCAGCCGTTCGTCAGCAACCAGATCTATTACTCCCTCGAATCAAGGGACGCCGAGTACGAGCTCGTCCCCGCCTCGGTGGACCAGGGACTCGGAGTCCTGGTCTGGAGCCCGTTGGCCGGCGGGCTGCTCAGCGGCAAGTACCGGCGCGACCGGCAGCCCGAGAACGGGCGTCACCTCACCGAGTGGTCCGAACCCCCCGTCCGCGACGAGGACAAACTCTATGACACCATCGACGTCCTCGTGGAGGTGGCGTCCGGCCGCGGCGTCTCGCCGGCCCAGGTGGCGCTGGCGTACCTGCTGGCGAAGCCCGGTGTCACGACCGTCATCGTCGGCGCCCGCAAGGACGAGCAGCTCGCCGACGACCTCGGGGCGGCCGACGTCCACCTCACGCAGGAAGAGGTGGACCGCCTCGACAGGGTGAGCGCGCCCGATCTGATCTATCCGCACTGGCACCAGGCAAACCTCGTGTCCTCCCGGTTCAGCGAGGCGGACCAGGTGCTGCACCGGCCGGCCCGCTGAGCTCCGGATGCCGGACCGTGTCACCGCCCGGGCGGACACCGCGAGCACCGCCCGCACATGTGTGACCCCTGTCGGGAAGGATCACCCGGGTCGAGAAGCCGCAGCCCATGCGTGGCGCCGACGTGTGTGCCTGGGTCATGCCCGCAGATCCTCCGTCACGGGCAGGCACTCGGCGAGCAGGCCGACAACGTCGCGCCAGGCTCGCTGTGCGTGCCGTGGGTGGTAGCCGACGCCGGGGACCGTGGGGTGGTCGACCGGTGGGTGGTGGAAGGCGTGCAGGGCGCCGCCGTAGACCGCGAGGCGCCAGTCGACGCCTGCGGCCTGCATCTCGGCGGTGAACGCGTTCCGTTGCGCGGGTGGCATGATCGGGTCTTCCGACCCGACCCCGGCCCATACCGGGCAGCGAATGCGTGCCGCCTCGCCCGGTCGGCCCGTGGTCAGTGCGTTGACCGTCCCGATCGCGCGCAGGTTTGCGCCGTCGCGCCCGAGTTCCAGCCCGACGGCGCCCCCGGTGCCGTAGCCGACGGCGGCGATCCGGTCGGGATCGGTCCGCGGTTCGCTGCGCAACGCTTCGAACGCCGCACGGCCGATGCCCCGCATCCGGTCGGGATCAGCGAGCAGCGGCATGCAACGGGCCAGCATCTCCTCGGGGTCGCCCAGATAGCGCCCGCCATGAAGGTCGAAGGCCAGCGCCACGTATCCCAGCTCGGCGAGAGCATCGGCTCGGCGGCGCTCGACGTCGCTGAGCCCCATGCCCTCCGGCCCGAGCAGCACCGCGGGTCGGCGGTCGACACCGGCCGGGAGCGCGAGGTACCCGATCATCGTCAACCCGTCAGCCGGGTACGCGACCGTACGCGTCGAAATCGTCGTCATGAGAATGGACAGTAGTGATCGTCGATCCCGGTCCGGCCGCTGTTCTGCCGCTGGCAGAACAGCGCCGGTGCACCTGCTGGACAGGTCCCGGCAGCCGAGCTCCGAGGCCGGTCGGCCGAGGCAGTGGCAGTCTGTGCCGGGGTGGAGAGATCAGGGTCCGTTTGGGCCGTCCGCATTCGAATGCAGCTGAGCCCGCCCAAAGGGTGAGGCGGGAGAGTCCCGCCGAGCGAGGGCGGGGGCACGAGGAACGCACCTGCGTGCGCCCCGCGCCCCGTGCCGCCTAGCTGCCCGGTCCGGCCCGGGCCGGCTACGCCTCGCGGCGCCGTGCTCCCTCCCGTGTCGGCTGGGACGGGATTCTCGTCGTGAGCGGTGCGATGGGGAGGGTGCCGGTGCGGGGGGCTCCTTCGTAGCGGCTCGGGAAGGGGTATTTGCGGTTCAGGAACCTGCTGATGGCCGCCTGGGCAGCCGGTCTGGCCTCCGGGGGCGTGTCCACGTCGTTGAGGCAGAAGAAGTCGATGTCCTCGCCGGCCGCGAGGCGGGCCAGGCGGCGGTGCATGTCCGGTGCGCCCAGCTGGACGTAGCGGAAGCGGTAGTCGGCGGGGACGGCCCGGCCCGTTGCCATCGCCCAGTGGTGGTGGAGCGTGGACGCCGGAGCGACGTCGGAGGTGGAGCGGAAACGGGAAGAGGACGTCCGTTCGAGTTCCTCGATTCCCAGGCTCTCCATCTCGCGCATCACGGACAGTAGTTGGGGGTGCGGGGTGTGCAGCGACTTGTGCGTGATGTATCTGCCGTGGAAGCGCCTGATCACCTCGCGGGCGTTCTTGCCGGCGGAGTTCGGGGCGGGTTCGAGCGGGTGCGGGGCGCCTACGCCGAGTTTCAGGGGAGACAGGGGGATGCGGGCGATGCCGTTGCCGTGGAAGAAGTGCTCGGGGCGTACCGGGCGGTTGATGAAGACGTCGTCGTTGAAGTAGAGGTAGTGCTCCGACAGGCCCGGGATGTGGTGCAGGCGGCTCTCTATCGCGTGCGAGTTGAAGACCGGGAGCGCGTCGGACGGGAGGATCTCCCGGTGGTCGATCACCGTCAGGCCTTCCGCCTCCGGGTCCAGCCAGGACGGGATCTGGGAGTCGGTGACCAGGTAGACGTGCCGGACGAACCCGGCGTACATCTCCAGCGAGCGCAGTGCGTACTTCAGCTCGTCATGGCTGGTGTAGCGGGAGGCGCCGGTCTCGCGCGGAGCGATGACGCTGTCGGCGAGTTCCTGGTGGGCCCGGCGCTTCGCGGCCATCGCCGGGTCGTCCCCGTCCACCCAGGTGTACACGGCGTCGACGGGGAACAGCACCTCGTCGATGGCGGGCCCGGCGAACGGGGCGAACGTCGGGACGGTGCGGCGGCGAACCGCCACCGCCGCCGGTTGTCGCGCCGTCACCGGGAGCACTTCCGCCACGGGGTTGCGGCGCGGGGCGACGAGTGCCGGCCCGAAGACGTCCGGCAGCCGACTGCCGGGCACGGTGAGCCAGGCGGGATCGGTGCCGCCGGCGCTGCCCCCGGCTGAAGCCGAAGAGGCGCCGAGGTCCCGGCCGTGCCGCCAGAACTCGATGTCGCACCCCGTCTCCAGGCCGCTGAGCACCTGCCCCACCGGGCCGAGGCGCACCACGCCGGTGCGGAGTACGGCGGCCCGCCGCAGCGCCCGGGGCAGCCTGCCGTCGGCCCACAGCACCGCGGTCGTCACGGCGCCGCCCGGTCCGACGGCGCCGACGTATCCGGTGGTGCCGGCGAAGCGCTGGGCGGCCCGGGCGAGGATCGCGTCGCGGTACGACTCCTCGACGCCGACGACCTGCCGCAGCGCGCCGTGTCCGTGGTCGGAGGGGACCAGGAAGTACGGGACGTGCAGCCCTTCCAGCAGGGTGCAGACCCGTTCGAGATCGGCTTCGGCGGCGTCCGCGGCCGTGTAGGCGTCGACCGTACGGCCGTACAGCCGCGTCGGTCCGAAGGTGATCACGCGCCCTGGGACGGCGGCGCGCAGGCGTCGTCGGGCCCGGGTCGCGCGCAGCGCCCAGAGCTTGGCCGACAGCACGGTGCACAGGTGCGCCAGCAGGTCCCGGGCGGCGCGCAGGCCCGCGGGCGCCGTGAACGTGAAGCGGTGACGGATGTCCATGCCCCCCAACCCCCGTCAGTTCTGCTTCTCGAAGGACTTCTCGAAGGACTTCTCGACGGGCTTCTCGAAGGGACTCGCGAAGGGGAAGTAGTCCTCCAGGAACTCGTGCATCCGGAGGCCGACCCGCTCCCGCTCCTCCGGCGGCACGTCGACGTCGTTGAGGCAGAAGAAGTCGAAGCGGCGGGTGCGGCGCAGGTCGGCCAGGCGGGCCTCGGCGTCCGGACGGCTGATGTTGACGTACCGGAAGCCGAACTGGCCCGGCACACCGCGGCCGGTCATCAGCGCGTACTGGTAGAGCAGCGGGGCCGTCAAGGCGATGTCCTGCGGCGAGCGGAAGCGGGACGCCGTGGTGCGGCCGATGTCCTCCGGGAAGAGGTCCTCCAGGTCCCGCAGGGTCTCGCGCTGCTGCGGCAGCGGGGTGTGCATGAAGTTGTTCGTGGTCATCCGCCCGAACTTCTCCAGCAGCAGGCGGCGGACGTTCTTGCTCGCGGAGTTGGTGGCGGTCTCATCGGCGTGCGGCTTGCCGACCCCGATCTTGAGCGGGGACACCGGGATCTTCATTAGACCGCTGCCGTGGAAGAAGTGCTCCGCGGTGACCCGGCGGCCGACGAACACGTCGTCGTTGAAGTACAGGTAGTGGTCCGACAGGCCGGGGATGTGGTGCAGCCGGGTCTCGATCGCGTGCGAGTTGAACACCGGCAGGACGTCCGCCGGGAAGATGTCACGGTGGTCGACGACCGTGATCCCCGGGGCCGTGTCGTCGAGCCAGTGCGGCTTCTGGCCGTCGGTCACGAGGTAGATGTGGCGGACGAAGTCGGCGTACATGGCGAGCGAGCGCAGGGAGTACTTCAGCTCGTCGTGGCTGGTGTAGCGGGAGGCGTTGGTCTCCTTGTCCAGGATCTCGGCGGTGCCGCGCTCCTGGTAGCGGGCGCGCTTGGCGCGCATCTCCGGCTCCTCGCCGTCCACCCACGTGTAGACGACGTCGACGGGGAAGGTCACGTCGTTCACGGTCGGCGGGGTGAGCGCGGCGAAGCTCGGCAGCTCCCGGTCCCCGATCCGGACCACGGCCGGTGTCTGCTCGGACGCCGGCAGTACGTCCGTGACGCCGTTGTTCCGGGGTGCGACGAGGGACTCGGCGAAGACGTCCTCGGAGGCCTGCGGCTGGACCGCGGCCAGGCGCCTCGGCCCCGCGTCGGAGGCGAGGAGCTGTGCCCCGTCCTCCCAGAACTCGACATCGCAGGCGAGTTCCGGGCCGGCGAGCAGCTGGCCCGCGGGGCCCAGGTGGTTCTCCCCGATCCGCAGGACCGGGGCCGTACGCAGCGCGGCCGGCAGGACGCCGTCCATGAACAGGGCGGGGTGCCTGAGCTTTCCGCCGGGCAGCGGTCTGCCGATGAACACCGCCTTCCCCGCGTTCTGCGCCTCCAGGGCGGTGAGGAGACGCTCCCGGTCCACGGCGTTCACGCCGACCGTGTGACGCGTGCGCGAGCCCGGCACCAGGAAGTACGGGATGCCGTCCTGCTCCAGCGCGGCGAGGACCAGGCCGAGGTTGGCGGCGGCCGCCTCGGCGGCGGTGAACCGGGTCACAACCCGTCCGTAGAGCTGCTGGCCGCGCACCGCCACCGGGCGGAGAACCGGGTCCGTGACCGCCGCCATGCGGCGCCGCCGCATGGTGCGCAGCTGCCAGACCTTCTCGGCGGCCTTCCGCTCGACTCGCGGTCGCATCCGCCGGGCAAAGGAACGCACGGTCACGTTCTGAGCTCCTCTACGTCAATCTCTACACAACCTTGCGGTAACCAGACGGACATCTGAGCCGGATGGTTGTACAAAATTTCTCAGAGAATTAAGGAAACACCGAATGTACACACGACTGCCTCACACCTCGGTGTGCTAAGGGTCTCACCGGCGGTAGGTGGTGAGGGCCATACCGCCGGCCAGACGGTCGCGGCGAAGACGAGGCCGGAGTTCAGGGGCAGATCGCCCGCCGAGCACTGTCGTACTTCGTGTACGGCGCCGCACCGTCGGCCACACCGCACACCGACCGGGCGATGTCCGGGCTGCCTTCAACCAGCCTCACGAGAAGATCGACAGTCACGGCGCGTACGCGACCACACGAGGTGGACCGGAGCCGGAGTTCGACAGCACTGGCAGGGAGCACCCGCTCCCGGGCCGCTCCGCTCGTGCTCAACGCCGGGGCAACGCCCCACATGGCGCCCGTGCATGAGCAGACCTGGGAGACCTTCAGCCGCAACGGGGAGGCCGACACGCGGCACGTCCTCACCTGGACCGGGGCTGCTCTGCGAGCGCCGCTGGGCAGAAGACGAAGAAGATCGCGGCGAACAGGTCCCTCAGAGGAGCGAACACGGTGTGGGCGCCCTCCGCGACCTTACGGCGCAGCGCCGCCCGCAGTTCCGGCGCCGGCCGCACCACGGCACCCGCCGGGCGCCATGACCCGCTGCGGGAGGGCACCGAGCGTCATGGGCTGACCTTCAGGGTGCCGTGCCTTCGTGGAACGGGGCACGGCCGGAATGGCCTGGCGGCCATGCGGTGCAGACCGTGGCAGGGAGTGAGAGGCTCGTGAACTCTCCGTACACCCTCGCGTTCGACAGCAGTGCCGAGGCCGGGACGAGCAGGTTCGGCGGCAAGTGCGCCGCGCTCACCGCGATGACCCGGGCCGGTGCTCCGGTGCCACCCGGGTTCGTGGTGACCATGGATGCCTTCGAGGCGCTGCTCGACCGCGGCGGGTTGCGCCGGGACGTCGACGCCGCCCTCGCCGGGCTCGGCGCCGATCCGGGTGCTGTGGCGGCGCGCGGCGCCGAGAACCGCCGCATGGTGATGGACCAGCCCGTGCCCTCACCGGTCGCGTCGGCGGTGACGGCGGCGTACGAGGAGCTCTGCCGGGCCGTCGGCTGCCCGGACGCCCCGGTGGCCGTCCGGTCGAGCGCCGACGTGGAGGACCTGACCGAGGCGAGCTGCGCCGGTCAGTACGACACGTGCCTGTGGATCCGGGGTGCCGACTCCGTGCTCGGGGACATGACGGCCCCTCAGCGGACCGAGCCCGGCCGGGAACCGGCCCCGTTCGCTATGCCTGTGCGGTGTTCGATCGCAGGTGCTCGCGGAGCCAGTGCTCGGTGTTGCTGACGTGCAGCAGGGCCGCGGCCTGGCTCACCGCGGCGTCGCGGGTGCGGAGGGCGTTGTAGATCGCCTCGTGTTCGGCGAGAGTCCGCCCGGCGGACTGGTCGTCCAACTGGCCCCGCCAGATCCGGGCGCCCAGGGTACGGCCCGAGATGCCCTCGAGCAGGGTGAGCAGGCTCTCGTTGCCGGTGGCCGCCACGACCGAGCGGTGGAAGGCCGCGTCATGGACGTTGAGCCGCTCCACGTCGTCGCTCGCCTCCCGCATCGCATCCAAGTGGCCCTTGACCTCGGCCAGTTGGTCATCGGTGATCCTGGCGGCGGCCAGCCCGGTGGCGAGCGGTTCGAGCAGCCGCCGGACCTCCATGAGATCCAGCAGGGCGCCCGTGTCGCTCTGGAGGAGCTCCACGGCGCCACCGAGTCCCTCCAGCAGCAGGCTGGGCTGGAGACTGGTCACGTAGGTGCCGTCGCCTCGCCGTACCTCGAGCACCCGGGCCACGGCCAGTGCCTTGACCGCCTCGCGGGCGAGGTTGCGGGAGAGGCCCAGCTGCGCGGCGAGCTCCGGCTCCGGGGGCAGCTTCGCGCCCGGTGGCAGTGCGCCGGAGCGGATGAGCTCACGGATCTGCCCGATGGCCCTGTCTGTCAGGGACAACGTGAGCTCCTTCCGTGAGCGCGCGGTGTGGTCCGGTGCGCGAATGACCGGGGCGACGCGTCGAGTGTGGCGCCGATCATACCGGGGGGCCGCCGAGCGTCCGCCGTCGGTGTGTGTCACCGCCACATAGTGCGTTCCGGGACGTCGGTGAAGCCCTTCCCGTCCTCGAAACATTGTATGTTTGCCGGTGGATAAAGAGCAGCAGATAGCTTATATAGGTACAAAATCCCGAGTGAAAACCTGTTTTCATCCCTGCACGCCCGTTGACATGGCGATGACACATGGCGGACCTTCTTCCGTAACGGCCGGTGCGCTACGGGTGGTGGCCGTCGCGCCGGTCCCACCTCTCCCGTCTGCCTTCGTCCGTCACAGGGATGGCCCATGCCCAGTTCGATCAACAGACGTCAGTTCCTGGCCGGTGCCACCTGCGTGGCCGCCGCAGCCGTCGCGGGGGGAGTGTTCGGCGCCGGCACCGCGCAGGCCGCCCCCAGCACCTACACGCCCGCGTGGAGTTCGGTGAACCAGCACCCGCCCGCCCCGGAGTGGTTCCAGGACGCCAAGTTCGGCATCTATTTCCACTGGGGCGTCTTCAGCGTCCCCGCCTACGACAGCGAGTGGTACCCCCGCAACATGTACATCAGCGGGAGCAACGCCAACACGCACCACGTCGCGACCTACGGCGACCCCTCCGCGTGGCCGTACCACAACTTCATCAACGGGGCGAACGACAAGTCGGGCCACTTCACCCAGTTCGCACCCAGACTCAAGTCCGCCGGAGGGAACTTCGACCCCGACGAGTGGGCCCAGCTGTTCGTCGACGCCGGGGCGAAGTTCGCGGGACCCGTCGCGGAGCACCACGACGGATTCTCCATGTGGGACTCGCAGGTCAACGAGTGGAACTCGGTCGCCAAGGGCCCCAAGCTCGACCTGCTGAAGCTGTTCACCACGGCGATCCGCGCCAAGAACCTGAAGCTGCTGGTGGCGATGCACCACGCCTACAACTTCAACGGCTACTACGACCACGTGCCCGCCCAGACCGACCCCAGCCTGAAGAAGCTCTACGGACAGCTGGGCTCCACCGCCGAGAACCAGCTCTGGTACGACAAGCTCAAGGAAGTCATCGACCGCGCCCAACCGGACATCCTCTGGGAGGACTTCGACCTGAGCAAGGTCGACGAGACACAGCGCCTGAACTTCCTGTCGTACTACTACAACCAGGCCAACTCCTGGGGCAAAGAGGTCGTCGCCACCTACAAGGACGGCTTCAACGGCCACGGCGAGGTCTTCGACTACGAGCGCGGCGGCCCGGCCGACCGGACCGCGCCCTACTGGCTCACCGACGACAGCATCTCCAGCTCCAGTTGGTGCTACACGCAGGGGATCGGCTACTACAGCACCCAGCAGATGCTGCACTCCCTGATCGACCGGGTCAGCAAGAACGGCAACATGCTGCTGAACATCGCGCCGATGGCCGACGGCACGATCCCCCAGGGGCAGAAGGACGTGCTGCTGGGTATCGGCGACTACCTGAAGCGCTTCGGGGAGTCGATGTACGCGACGCGTGCCTGGACGCAGTACGGCGAGGGTCCCACCCGGATGGGCGGCGGCTCGTTCACCGCCCCGCTGGTCGGCACCGCACAGGACATCCGCTTCACCCGCAGCAAGGGCAACACGGTGCTGTACGCCACCGTGCTGGGCTGGCCCGGCAGTTCACTGAAGATCAAGACGCTGGGCTCGGACCGCATCAGCCTCTCCTCGCTCGCCTCGGTGAAGCTGCTGGACTCGACCGCCGGTACGTACATCAACCTGGCCGCGCCGACGCAGGACTCCTCCGGGCTGACCGTGACGCTGCCCTCATCGGCGCCGTTCACCGCGGGCGCCTACGTCCTCAAGCTCAGCTTCTCCGGCCAGCTTCCCCCGCTGCGGCCGGCGGTCGGTGCCCTGGTCTACCAGGACGTGAACTACTCCGCGAACTACGCGGTGCTCGACCCCGGCACCTACACGGCAGAGCAGCTGCAGCTGGCCGGGGTGGACGCCCAGAGCATCTCCTCCCTGAAGCCGGCGGCCGGGAACCAGATCGTCGCCTACAGCGGTGACAACTTCACCGGCACCTCCTGGACCTTCACCGCCGACAACCCCGACCTCAGGGTCACCGGCCAGAACGACCAGATCACCTCCCTGAAGGTGCAGTTCAATCCGGCCGCCTACTTCCGCATCACCAACGTCACCGACGGTCTGGCCCTGGACAGCGGGGGAAACGTCGCGTCGGGATCCAACCTCAAGCAGTACACCTGGGACGGCAGCCCCAACCTCCAGTGGCAGCTCGTGGAGGTCGGCGGCGGCTACTACAAGCTGGTCAACCGCACCAACGGCATGGTCGCCGACGGCGGGGGCGCCACGTCCAACGGCTCCCCGGCCCTGCAAGCGGCGTGGAGCGGCAGCAACAACCAGCAGTGGACGGTCACCCACCGCGGCGAGGGCATGTGCACCATCGCCAACCGGGCCACCGGCCTCGTCCTGGACGGCGGCGGGAACGTGGCCTCCGGCTCCGTCACCAAGCAATGGGGCTACGGCAGCAGCACCAACCTGCTGTGGACCTTCACCGCCCAGTGACAGGGGCGTGACGGCGGCGAACTGAGGGGGTGCTCGGACGGAGAACCGTCCGAGCACCCCCTCGCTCTGCCTCGCGGAGGCGCGGGCGCCTCGGCCTCATCCAGCGGATCCCGTCACCGGCAAGGCCTCCGTGGACTCCAGGTGCTCCCGCAGCCACTGCTCGGTGTTGTTGACGTGCACCAGGGCCGCGGCATGGCACAGCACGGCGTCACGAGCGGCCAGTGCGGCGTAGATCGCCTCGTGTTCCGCCAGCGTACGGGCCGCCACCCGGGTGTCCACCAGACCACGCCAGATCCGGGCCCGCAGGGTGCGCCCCGAGATGCCCTCCAGCAGGGTGATCAGCGTCTCGTTGCCGGTGACGTCCACGATGGCGCGGTGGAACGCCACATCGTGCACGTTGAGACGCTCTACGTCGTCGCGCGCCTCGCGCATGGCGTCCAGATGCCGCTTCACCTCCGCCAGCCGTTCGTCCGAAAGCCGCGCGACGGCCAGGGCGGTGGCGGCGGGCTCGAGCAGACGCCGCACCTCCATGAGGTCCAGGACGGCGCCGGGATCGCCCTGGAGCAATTCCACCGCGCCACCGAGGCCCTCGAGCAGCAGGCTCGGCTGCAGGCTGGTGACATACGTCCCGTCGCCCCGTCTGATCTCCAGCACGCGTGCCACGGACAGCGCCTTCACCGCCTCACGTGCGAGGTTGCGGGAGAGCCCGAGCTGGGCGGCCAGCTCGGGCTCGGGAGGCAGCTTCGCGCCCGGCGGCAGAACCCCGGAGGCGATGAGCTGGCGGATCTGGGTGATCGCCTTGTCGGTCAGGGACACGGCTGACTCCGTTCGTCGGGCGCGAAAGGCGTCTCGGCGCGGAGGAGCCCTTGGTCGCGCAGGTCGTGCCAGAGCTCCCCGGGGATGAACTGCCGGTGCAGCCGCGTGTTGCGCCGTACCTGTCCGGGGTCGCGCATGCCGAGCGTGACGTTGATGACGCTGGGATGAGTGAGAGGGAAGGCGATGGCGGCGGCGGGCAGGGTGGTGCCGTGGGCCTGGCAGACGTCCGCGATGGCACGGGCGCGGTCGACGAGTGCGGGCGGGGCGGCCCGGTAGTCGTACTTCATGCCTTCGGCGGGCCGGTCCTCGGCGAGCAGGCCGGAGTTGAAGACGCCGACGGCGACGACGGCCTTGCCGTGTTCCCGTGCGGCGGGCAGGACGTCGTCCAGGGCCGACTGGTCGAGCAGGGTGTAGCGGCCGGCGAGCATCACCACGTCCGCGGCGGTCTCGCGCAGGAAGCGGGCGAGCAGGGCGGACTGGTTCATGCCGGCGCCGATGGCTCCGATGACGCCTTGGTCGCGCAGGTCGGCGAGGGTGGGCATGGCCTGGTCGGCGGCCTGTTGCCAGTGGTCGTCGGGGTCGTGGAGGTAGACGATGTCGAGGCGGTCCAGGCCGGTGCGCTCCAGCGTCTCCTCGATGGAGCGCCGCACGCCGTCGCGGCTGAAGTCCCACTGCCGGCGCAGGTCGTCACGGACGACGAAACCCTCGGTGTCGACGCCCGTCGGGTGGTCGTTGGGGACGAGGAGGCGGCCGACCTTGGAGGAGAGGACGTACTGCTCGCGTGGCCGGTCGCGCAGGGCGGCGCCCAGGCGATGCTCGGAGAGGCCGAGACCGTAGTGGGGCGCGGTGTCGTAGTAGCGGATGCCCGCGTCCCAGGCCGTGTCGACGGCGGCCGCCGCGTCCTCGGCGCTGGTGGTGCGGTAGAGGTTGCCGATGACGGAGGCGCCGAAGCCGAGCTCGGTGACCTCGACGGCGGTGCTGGGGATCGTACGGCGATGCAAGGGTGCTCCCGGGAGGGGTCGTTCAGCGTCGGACGTGTGCCGTGGCGCCCGCGAGGAGCGCCTCGACCTCGGCGAGGGTGGCCATGGAGACGTCGCCGGGCGTGGTCATGGTGAGGGCGCCGTGCGCGGTGCCGTAGGCGAGGGCGCGCTCCAGGCCCGCACCGGTGAGCAGGCCGTAGACGAGTCCCGCGGCGAAGCCGTCGCCGGAGCCGATGCGGTCGAGCACGTGCAGACCGGGCATGCGGGGGCCGCTCACCAGCCCGGTCTCGCGTGACCAGGCCAGCGAGGTCCAGTCGTTGACCCCCGCCGAGGGCACTGCGCGCAGAGTCGTCGCCAGCACTTCCGCCTGCGGCAGCAGGGACGCGACCGAGGCGAGCGCCTCCGGCACCTCGTCGTCGGCCAGCCGCACGGCGCCCGGGTGCGGGCCCGCGAGTCCGAGCGCACCCACGACGACGTCGGCGTGCCGGGCCAGGCGCCAGTCGGTCTCGCGGGCGCGTTCGGCCCCGCCCCGGCCGTCCCAGAGGCTGGGCCGGTAGTTGGGGTCGTAGGAGACGGTGACACCGTGGCGGCGGGCGGCCGCCATGGCCTCGTCGGCGACGTCGGCGGTGGTGTCGGACAGCCCGGCGAAGATGCCGCCGGTGTGGAACCAGCGCACTCCGGCCGAGAACACCGCGTCCCAGTCGACCTCCCCCTTGCGCAGCTGGGAGACGGCCGTGTTCGCGCGGTCGCTCACGCCCAGCGCGCCGCGGATGCCGAAACCCCGCTCGACGAAGTTCAGGCCGTTGCGGGCCGTGCGCCCCGTGCCGTCCGCCGCGACCCAGCGGATGTGCGACGTGTCGACGCCGCCCTGGAGGATCAGGTCCTCCACGAGCCGGCCGACCGCGTTGTCGGCGAGGGCGGTGACGACGGCGGTGCGCAGGCCGAAACAGCGGCGCAGTCCGCGTACCACGTTGTACTCGCCGCCGCCCTCCCACACCTGGAAGGTGCGCGCGGTGCGGATTCTGCCCTCGCCGGGGTCGAAGCGCAGCATGACCTCGCCCAGGGCGATCACGTCGGTCACGGTGCCGTCCTCTCCACCGCCTCGGCGGTCAGCCGGCGGATCTCGTCGTACGCGCCGCGTTCGAGATGGCCGGGCGTGGCGATCCAGCTGCCGCCCACGGCGAGGACCGAGGGGTGGCGGAGGTAGGCGGGCAGCTGGTCGGGCCCGATGCCGCCGGTCGGGACGAAGCGCGCCTGCGGGAAGGGGGCGGCCAGGGCGCGGAGCATTGCGGTGCCGCCGAGCGGTTCGGCGGGGAACAGCTTGACCGTGTCGAAGCCCGCCTTCAGCGCGCGCATCAACTCGCTCGCCGTCGCCACGCCCGGCACGACCGGCACCCTCAACTCCATTGCCTTGGCGATGACTTCATCGTCGAGACCGGGCGAGACGAGGAACTGGGACCCGGCCGCCACGGCCCGTTCCGCCTGCTCGGCCGTGAGCACGGTGCCCGCCCCGACGGTCAGCGCGCCGTGCGCCACCATCGCCTTCACGACCCGCTCGGCGTCCGGCGTGCGGAAGGTGACCTCCGCGCAGCGGGCGCCGCCCGCCGCGAGTGCGTCGGCCAGCGGGCCGGCACTCGCGGCGGACGCCACGGTGAGCACGGGCAGGAGCCGCGACCCCGCCAGTACGGCGGCCAGGCCGGCGGTCATCGGCCGAGCCACCCGCCGTCGACGGGCAGGGTGGTGCCGTGGACGTAGTCGGAGGCGGGGGAGGCGAGGAAGACGGCGGCTCCGCCGAGGTCGTCGGCGGTGCCCCAGCGTCCGGCGGGGATGCGCTCCAGGATGGCCCTGCTGCGGGCCGGATCGTCCTGGAGGGCCTGGGTGTTGTCGGTGGCGATGTAGCCGGGGGCGATGGCGTTGACGTTGACGCCGTGCGGCGCCCACTCGTTGGCCAGTGCCTTGGTCAGTCCGGCGATGCCGTGCTTGGCGGCGGTGTAGCCGGGGACGGTGATGCCGCCCTGGTAACTGAGCAGGGAGGCGGTGAAGACGACCTTGCCGTGTCCCCGGGCCACCATGGTGGCGCCCACGGCCCGGGTGAGCGCGAACTGCGCGGTGAGGTTGACCTGCAGCACCAACTCCCAGTCCGCGTCGCTGTGCTGGGCGGCCGGCGTGCGGCGGATGGTGCCCGCGTTGTTGAGGAGGATGTCCACCGGGCGTTCGCGTCCGGCGAGGTTCTCGCCCAGGGCGCGTACGGCGGCGGGGTCGGCGAAGTCGGTACGGATCGCCTCGAACGAGCGCCCGGCGGCCAGCACCTCCTTCTCCACCTGGCTGCCGGACTCCTCCAGGTGGACGCTGACACCGATGATGTCGGCACCGGCCCGGGCGAGGGCGCGGGCCATCGCCTGGCCGATGCCGCGGCGGGCGCCGGTGACGACGGCGAGCTTCCCGGTGAGGTCGAAGATGCTCATACGGCGGCTCCCCGGGCGTCGTCGGTGCAGTCCACGAGGATCTTCATCACGTCTCCGCCGCTCTCCAGCGCCTCGAAGGCGGCCGGTGCCTCGGTCAGCGGCACGATCTTGGTGATGAGGCGCTGGGCGGGGACGGTGCCGTCGGCGACCAGGGCGACGGCCCGCTCGAAGTCGCCGCGGTCGTACAACCGGGCCCCGACGAGGGTGAGTTCACGCCAGAAGAAGCGGTGCAGGTTGATCTCGCGGGGCCGTGGGTGGATGGCGACCAGGCACAGCCGGCCGCGCACGCCGAGGACGTCGACGGCGGTGTCCACACCACCCGCCGCGCCGGAGACCTCGAAGGCCACGTCCGCTCCCGCCTCGCCCGTCCACCGCTGGACGAGTTCGGTGATGTCGGTGGCGGCGGGGTCCCAGGTGCTCAGGCCCAACTCCTCGGCGAGCAGCCTGCGGTGGGCGTTGAGTTCGACCACGCGCACGTCGGCGCCGGCGGCGCGCGCGACCAAGGCGATGAGGACGCCGACGGGTCCGCCGCCGACCACGACGACCTTCTCGCCGTCCATCACCGCCGCCCGGCCCACGTCGTGCACCGCGACCGCGGTCGGCTCGACGAGCGCCGCCTGGTCCAGGGGCAGGGTGGCGGGCAGGCGGATGAGGGTGGAGGCGGGCACGGTCCAGCGCTGCTGCATGGCGCCGGGGGAGTCGATGCCGATGAAGTCCAGGTGCTGGCAGATGTGCTGGTGGCCGGCGCGGCAGGCGGGGCAGGTGTCGTCCCAGCGCAGGGGCATCACGGTGACCGCGTCCCCGGGCCGCCAGCCCTCGACGCCGGACCCGACGCGGACGATCCGGCCGGCCATCTCGTGTCCGAGGACGGCGGGCGGGGCGACGCGGGCGTCCATGTCGCCGTGGAAGATGTGCAGGTCGGTTCCGCAGATGCCGACATAGGCGGGGGCGAGTTCCACTTCGCCGGGGCCGGGCTCGGAGGCGGTGGCCGGCGCGGTGTCCAGGGTGCGGGCCGAGGTGTAGCGGACGGCGAGCGTCATCGTGGGGTCAGGGTCCCTTCCGCGCGGACGCCGATGGTCAGCAGCAGGTTGGCGTAGGTTCGGGTGTCGCCGGTGACGACGGCGAGGGCCAGGTCGGGGGAGCGGGCGGCGTCGTAGAACGCGAAGCGGTCGAGTGTGCCGACGGGCACCGGCGCCAGTCGGGAGCGGTACTCGGCGACGGCCGCCGGCTCCGGCTCGCCCTCGGGTGGCACCATCACCTGCACCGACTCCACGGGCAGGGCGCGCAGCAGCACGTCCAGGACGGTGGTGACGTCGAGGGTGCCGGGTGCCAGGTTGAGGTGGACTGTTCTGGCTCGTTCGCCGACGGCGGTGCTGGCGGGGTAGTGGCCGTCGGCGAGCAGGACACGGGCACCGTGCCCGGCTCCGGCCAGTGCTTCGAGGATGCCGGGGTGCAGCAGTTCGGTCAGCAGCACGCAGTCCTCTCCTTACTTCTGGTTCTCGTGGTCGGACAGGCGGTAGAAGACGGACGCCGTCTCGCAGAGCACCGCGTGCCGCTCGTGCGGCGAGCAGTCGTCCAGCAGGCGCTCGACGGTGGCCGCCCAGCGGGACCACCCTCCGGCGAGCACGCAGACGGGCCAGTCGGAGCCGAACATCAGCCGCTCGGGACCGAAGGCGGTCAGCAGGACGTCCCAGACGGGGCGGATGTCGTCGATCGTCCAGGTGCGGTGGTCCGCCTCGGTGATCAGTCCGGAGACCTTGCACCGCACCTGCGGGTGGCCCGCCAGCACCCGCACCTCGCGCACCCAGTCGGAGAACCCGTGCTGTCCGATGGGCGGTTTCCCCGCGTGGTCCAGCACGAGCGGAAGGTCCGGGAAGCACTGGGCGAGACGGATCGCCTGGTCGAACTGGTGGCTGCGGATGAGCACGTCGTAGCCGAGGCCCCGGTGCTGTACGGCACGCAGGCCCCGCTCGACGGACGGCTGTTGCAGCCACCTCGGGTCCGACTCGCCCTGCACCAGGTGGCGCAGGGCCCGCAGATACCCGCCGCCTGGCTTGGAGCGCAGTTCGTCGAGTACGTCGCCGACCGCGGGTGAGGTCAGGTCCGCCCAGCCGACCACCGCGCCGACCAGCGCATCCTGGGCGGCGAGGTCGAGCAGCTCCGCCGTCTCCGCCACGGAGGTGACGCACTGCACGACCACCGTGCTCGTCAGCCGGCGTCCCGCCAGGGGCCGGTCGGCGGCCCGTCGCAGGTCCTCGATGCCGTGGCTGCGGCGGATCGGCTCGTGGCCCGGTTCGTCGAGCCAGGCCTGGGGCCGGCGGTCCAGGTCCCACACGTGGTGGTGGGCGTCGACCAGGGGCAGCGGTTCAGACACGGGCGGACCAGACCGGGCCGTCGGGGTAGCTGTACTCCTTGAGGGAGGCGGGGTGCATCTGCGCGCTCAGTCCGGGCAGCGTCGGCGCGAGGTAGTGGCCGCCGACGATGCGGACCGGGTCGACGAAGTGCTCGTGCAGGTGGTCGACGTACTCGATGACCCGGTCCTCGGTGGTGCCGGAGACGGCGACGTAGTCGAACATCGACAGGTGCTGCACCATCTCGCACAGGCCGACACCGCCGGCGTGCGGGCAGACGGGCACGCCGAACTTCGCGGCCAGCAGCAGGATGGCGATGTTCTCGTTGACGCCGCCGACGCGGGCGGAGTCGATCTGGACGATGTCGACCGCGCCGGCCTGCAGCAACTGCTTGAACACCACACGGTTGGCGATGTGTTCGCCGGTGGCGACCTTGATGGGGCTCAGCGCCCTGCGGACGGCGGCGTGGCCGAGGATGTCGTCGGGGGAGGTGGGCTCCTCGATCCAGTACGGGTCGTAGGGTGCCAGAGCCCGCATCCAGTCGATGGCGGGCTGGACGTCCCATCTCTGGTTGGCGTCGACGGCGACGCGGATGTCCGGGCCGACGGTCTCGCGGGCGGTGCGCAGGCGCCGTATGTCGTCCTGCAGGTCGGCGCCCACCTTCAGCTTGATCTGTGTGAAGCCGTCCGCGACGGCCTCGCGGGCCAGGCGCGCCAGCTTCTCGTCGGAGTAGCCGAGCCAGCCGGGGGTGGTGGTGTAGGCGGGGTAGCCCTGGTCGAGGAGATGGGCGATGCGCCGCTCACGGCCGGGCTCGGCCCGGCGCAGGATGTCGAGCGCCTCCTCGGGCGTGAGGGCGTCGGACAGCCAGCGGAAGTCGACCTGGGCGACCAGTTCCTCCGGCGGCATCTCGCCCAGCAGACGCCACACGGGCTTGCCCGCGCGCTTGGCGGCCAGGTCCCAGGCGGCGTTGACGACCGCGCCGGTCGCCATGTGGATGGCGCCCTTCTCCGGCCCCAGCCAGCGCAGTTGGGGGTCGTGGACCAGGGTGCGGGCGAAGGCGCCGAGGTCGGAGCAGACCTGTTCCACGGACAGGCCGACCACGTGCGGGGCGAGGGTGGCGATGGCGGCGGCCTGGGCGTCGTTGCCGCGCCCGGTGGTGAAGGCCAGGGCGTGGCCCTCCAGCCCGTCGCCCGCGTCGGTGCGCAGGACCACGTAGGCGGCGGAGTAGTCGGGCTCGGGGTTCATGGCGTCCGAGCCGTCGAGGTGTTCGGAGGTCGGGAACCGCACGTCCAGGACGTCCAGGGCGATGATGCGGGCTGACGGGGGCACGGGGGAGGGCATGGCGGCAACTCCTGTGAGGGGCAGGGGAGGCGGTTCCCCTGCGACGAGACGTGAACGCGGTGGAGGCGGGGCGGCCGGTGGGCCGCCCGGGTCACTCCTGGACCTTGCCGCCGGTGATACGGGAGATGGCGAGGGCGACCAGGATGATCAGGCCGTTGAGGGCGCCGATCCACTGGGCGGGGACACCGGCCAGCGTCAGCACGTTCTGGATCATGAAGAGCAGCAGGATGCCGCAGAACGCGCCGAACATGGTGCCCCTGCCGCCGTTGAGGCTGATGCCCCCGATGACGGCGGCGGCGAAGACGGTGAAGATGTAGCCGTTGCCCTGCGCGGAGGCGACCGAGGCCAGGCGTCCGGAGAGCATCAGCCCGGCGAGCGCGGCGAGCACGCTGCCGGTGACGATGACGATCCACAGCACCCGGTCGGTGCGGATGCCGGCCGCCTTCGCCGCGTCGACGTTGCCGCCGATGGCGTACAGGGAGCGGCCGAAGCTGGTCCAGCCGAGCACCACGATCGCGATGGCGAACAGGGCCAGGCAGATCCAGATCGAGGCGGGCATGCCGAACCATTCGGCGGTGCCGGTGTAGAGCATCGACTGCGGCAGCTGGAAGAAGGTCTGGCCGCCGGAGATGCCGGTGAGGATGCCGCGCAGCACGATCAGCATGCCGAGCGTGACGATGAAGCCGTTCAGGCCGAACCGGATGATGAGCAGAGAGTTGATCACACCCACGAGCGCGCCCACGGCGAGGGTGATGGGGACCGCCCAGGCGCCCGGGAGCAGACCGAGTCCGTGTCCCGCCCCGGCCGGGACGACCAGCCAGGCCGCGACGCCTGGCGCCAGGCCCATCGTGGACTCCAGGGAGAGGTCCATCTTCTTGACGATCAGGATCATCGTCTGGGCGAGGACCAGCAGGGCCATCTCGGACATGGTCTGCAGGACGTTGATGAGGTTGTCGGCCTGCAGGAAGACAGGGTTGACGATCTGGCCCACGATCGCGATGACGACGATCGCCGGAACGAGCGCCAGATCGCGCAGCCGGGCCAGGGGGATCCGGCCGCCGAGCAGAGCGGTGCGCTTCTGTCCGGGGTCGACGGCCTTGGCGGCGGCGTCAGCGAGGACGGTTTCAGGCATCGAGGTCCACTCCTTCCATCGCGGCCACGAGGTCGTGGTCGTGCCAGCCGCGGGCTATCTCGGTCGTGACCCGGCCCTGGAACATCACCAGGATCCGGTCGCACATGCGCAGGTCGTCCAGCTCGTCGGAGGCGATGAGCACGCCGGTGCCGGACTCCGCGGTCTCCTCGACCTTGCCGAGGAGGAACTCCTTGGAGCGCACGTCCACGCCGGCGGTCGGGTTGATCAGGACCAGCAGCCGGGGGTCGTCGGCCAGGGCGCGCGCCATGACGACCTTCTGCTGGTTGCCGCCGGACAGGGCGGAGACGGGCAGCTCCGGTCCGGGGGTCTTGATGGCCAGGTTCTCGATCATGCCCTCGGCGAGCCGGTCCCGGCGGCCGCGGCTGAGGAAGCCGTTCTTGCCGAGCCGCCTGGGCACGGACAGGGTCGCGTTGTCGGCGATCGACATGTCCGGCACGAAACCCTGGTGGTGCCGGTCCTGCGGGACGAACCCGGCGCCGGCCGCGAGCGCGGCGGGCACGCTGCCCGGCCGGGGCCGGCGCCCGGCGATCTCCAGCTCCCCGGTCGCCGCGGCCCGCAGTCCTACGACGGTCTCGGCGACCTCCGTACGTCCGCTGGCGGCGGCGCCCGCCAGGCCGACGATCTCTCCGGCGCCCACCTGGAAAGTGACGTCGGTGTAGATGCCGTCGCTGCCCAGGCTCTGCACGGTCAGCGCGGGCACGGTGCTCTCGTCCAGGCTGCCGGTGCGCTCCTGGCGCCGGTCTGCCGCGGCCTCACCGGTCATGGCGGCGACCAGCTCGGCGCGGGGCAGTTCCGCGACCGGCGCGGTCACGATGTGCGCCGCGTCGCGGAACACCGTCACCATGTCGCAGATCTCGTAGACCTCCTGCAGGTGATGACTGATGAACAGGAAGGTCACGCCCTGGCGTTGCAGGTCGCGGATGCGGTCGAAGAGCCGGGTGATCGCCGCCGCGTCGAGCTGTGCGGTGGGTTCGTCGAGGATGATGAACCGGGCCCCGAAGGACAGTGCCCGGGCGATCTCGACGAACTGCCGCTGCTCGACGCTGAGGTCGCCGGCCGGGGACTGCGGGTCGACCTCCACCGACCAGGCCGACAGCAGCTCCTGAGCCCGGCGGCGTACGCCGGTCCAGCTGATGAGCCGGTGGGGGCCGTGGTGGTGCCGGTTCAGGAAGAGGTTCTCGGCGACGGTCAGCGTGGGGATGATCGTCGACTTCTGGTAGACGCAGGCGACGCGCCGGCGCCAGGCGTCGCGGTCACTGAGCCGCGGTGCGGGGTCGCCGCCGAAGGTGACCGTCCCCTCGTCGGGGGCGTGCAGGCCCGTCAGGACGGACACGAGGGTCGACTTGCCGGCTCCGTTGCGGCCGACGAGTGCGTGGGTCTCGCCGGGCCGGATGGTGATCCGGGCGCCGTTCAGGGCCACCGTCGGGCCGAATCGTTTGACTATGCCCGTCGCCTCGACGACGGGCGGGGCCGCGGGGGCCCGCCCGTCGTCCGCCGGGGCGGGCGCGGGGGTGACAGTACGCTCCCCGTCGCTCATCTCAACCGCCTTGTTCTGGATAGCCGTTGGGTCCCTGACCGGGCAGGTCAGCCGAGGTGGTTGCCCCACAGCGACGTGTCGTCGCTCTTGACGCTCGGAACGCCGCCGTAGGTCCCGCCGTCGGCGGTGACCAGGGGAGCGGAGAGCTGGTCCTCCAGCAGACCGTCACGGACCTGGATGATCGTGCTGTCGTGGTCCGTCTTGCCGGGCTTGAACGTCTTCCCGTCGATCGCGGCCTTGAGGTAGTACAGGGCGTACTTGGCGTACAGGTCGGCGGGCTGGGAGACGGTGGCGTCGATCTTGCCCGCGGCGATGTCCTTGAGCTCCTCGGGGATGCCGTCGTTGGACACGATGAAGACGTGCTTCTTGTCCTTCGGATCCACCAGCAGGCCCTTCTGCTTGAGCACCTGCAGCGTGCCGGACAGGCCGAAGCTGGACTCCATGTAGACGCCCTTGATGTCCGGGTTGGCAGTCAGGTCCGTCTGCAGTTTCTGCGCGGCGACCGCGCCGTCCCAGTTCGTGGCCTCGCCGAACACCTTGATGCCGGGGTAGTTCTTCTTCATGCAGTCGTTGAACGCCTCGGTGCGGTCACGGCCGTTGATCGAGTCGAGGCCGCCCTCCAGCATGACGACCTTGCCCTTGCCGCCGAGCTTCGTGCCGAGGAACTGGCAGGCCTTCTCGCCGTAGGCGCGGTTGTCGGCCCGCACCACCATGAACACCTTGCCGGTGTCGGGGCGGGTGTCGACGGTGACGACGGGGATCTTCTTAGCCTCCAGCTGGGCCAGGGTCGGCGCGATGGCGGCAGTGTCCTGCGGCGCCATCGCGATGCCCTTGACGCCCTGGCTGATGAACGTCTGCGCGTTGGCGGTGAGCTTTGCTACGTCGTTCTGGGAGTTCGTGGTCTTCAGGGACAGGCCGAGCTGCTTCGCGAAGTCGGGCGTGTACTTGATGTAGGAGTTCCAGAAGTCGGTGTCGGACCGCGGGTAGTCGACGCCCACGAGCGGCTTGTCACTCGACGAGGCGGAGGTGCCGGAGCCGCTGCTGCACGCGCTGAGCAGCGTCAGAGCACAGACGACGGACGCGGTGGAGCTGAGTGCGGTTCTGAGTCTCATGGGTACTTCCTCGCGCTGGTCCCGTAGGCGGAGTTGTTACGCCGATGCGACGGTTGGGTGTCGCAACTGAAGAGATGGGATGTTTATAGGGTGGGCGCGAGGGGGTTGTCTAGAGGTCGGAAGAAGGCGCTGGGAAATTGCGGCACAACGCGCGCTGCGGGGCCTGCGTCATGGGATGTCGATGCCGGATCCATCCCATCAATGTTGTGAACCTGTGATGGGATGTCTCTTGCGCCCGGATCGCTCGACGGCCGCGCCGGTGCGGGCTGAGACCCCGTCGGAGGCGTCCGTGGGCCCCGGACTCGGCCGGCACCTGTGAGGGCCTTCGATCACGACGGTCAACTGCTGCCATGCGCACCGCTCCCGCTCGTGCCCGCACGGCCGGGGCCGTGAGCGGACTCGGCCAACGAGAGCGCGCGACACGGCTGATGGTTCAAGCGCCCCGCCGACCGGCCGAGTTCGTGACGAGGGCGGAAGGCTCCGGCCGATGCCAGGGGTCCCGGGCCCGCCGCCCGGCCGCCGCCGCGACCGGTCCGTACGGGCTCACCCGCGCCCGGCCGGCCCCGCACCGGACGGTAACCCACCAGGACTGACGAGCAGTCAGTTCGCCTCAGAGCGGCGCGACTCAGAGCCAGCCGCGGCGTGCGGCCTGCCAGGCGAGCTGCATCCGCGTGTCGGCGCCGGCGAGCGTCATCATGTGCTGGATGTGGCGCTGCACGGTGCGCCTGCTCAGCCCCATCTGACTCGCGATGGCCTTGTCGGCGACACCCGCCACGAGCAGCGAGAGCAGTCGGCGGTCGGTCTCGGTCAGCGGGTCGGCGTCGACGACCCCGTCGCTGCCCTCCACCCCGCCGGACGCGCTGACGTTCAGTGGGACCGCGGTCTCCCAGTAGCGCTCGAAGAGCGAGATGAGCGCCTCCAGCAGGCTGCTGCCTCGCACCAGCGCGGCCGTCGCCACCTGGGGACTGCCCTGGGGCCCACCGGGGACCAGCGGGCAGATGGCGATGGCGCGGTCGGCCACGGCCAGGCGCAGCGGCAGGTGCGGGACCGACCGGGCCACCTCACCGGCGCGCACACCTTCCACGACGTTGTCGACGGCGCCCTCGTCGTCGAAGAAGGCCTGCTCGTACAGGACGCGGTAGCGCACCCCGCGGGCGAGGGCGTCGTACTCGGCGCGGTTGCTGCCCGAGGGCATCGCCACGTACTGCGCCTTGCAGAACCAGAGCATCTCGTGGCGCGCGTTGTCCTGCATCTGCCGCAGGTGCTGGCGCAGCGCCTCCGCTCCGGTGATGACCTCGATGAGCTGACCGGGGTCGTGCCGGCGGCGCGTACTGCGGTAGCTGTCGAGGAGGTCGGTGACGGCGGTACGGGCCTTGTCGAGCGCGTCGGCGTTGCGCTGCAGCCGCGGCAGCAGCGCCACGTCGGGCGGTACGGCGGCGTAGTGCAGCGGATCGCGGTCGGTGGGGCTGACGAGGCCCTTGCTGTGCAGGGCCGCGAGGACGGCCTCGACGGAGTCGCGCGGGAGCCCGGTCCCGTCGGCGACCTCCTGGGCCGACGCGGTCGCGGTCCCGACCAGGAGCCGGTAGACGGTCTCCTCGATCGCCGTGAGACCCGCCGCCTCCAGCATGCCGTGCCCCTCCCTCGCCGCGGCCGCCCCCGAGAAGCGGAACGGCCCGTTGAAGTTTGCACCGCGATCCACCACCGGGCAAGCAAACGGCGGGTGCCCGGGCTTCCGCCCGGGCACCCGCCGCCGTTCAGCCGTTCCGCGGGGCCGCCGTCACCGCCCCGAGGAGGGGCCGCGGTGCAGGTAGGCGCGGTCGACCGTCTGCCGGACGGTGTTGCCCGCGGCGTCCACCGCGGTCACCCGCAGGCTGACGTACGCGTCCCCGCGTACCCCCGACGGCCGTTCGACCGCGGCGGTGAACCGCGTGCCGCCGTGCCGCGCGGTGCGGGCGGTGTGCCAGGTACGGCCGTCGTCGTACGACGCCTCGACCTTGAGCGTGACCCCGCGCGGAGCGGGCAGGCCGTCCGGCATCCGTACGTCCAGACCCAGCGTGTGCGACCGGTGCGGGCCCACCGCGTTGCGGAGGTCCACCGGCGCGCTGTAGTCGACCTGGAGCAGCGGCAGCAGCGTGGCCGTCGCCGCAGTGTCCGAGGTGAACGTCCAGGACGTCCTGGTGCCGGTGCCGAACTGCCAGTCGGCGGAGGTACGGGCGGTGGTCAGGTCCAGCCGGTAGCCGGCCTTGCCCGCGGGCACCTCGAATCCGCCCCAGGCCCCGGTGTCGGACTGCGCCACGAGCCGGCCGTTGCGGTACACCTCGGCGTGGGCCACGTCGCTCGGGTCGCCCACCGCGGACACCGCGGCACCGGAGCCGACACCGCCGCCCAGCGAGCTGGACTCCGCGAACGACCAGTGGCCGGACTGGGAGTCGGTGAATTCCGGGATGTACAGGGACAGGGTGTCGCCGTTGCGCACCGAGCCCGGCCAGCCCGTCACACCGTGCGGGATCGACGGGCGCACCGGCCCCGCGAACCACCTCTCCGCGGCGTGCTGCCCGGGCCGGTAGGTGCGGGCGGCGTCCCGCATGCCGACGCCCAGCTCGAGGTCGCGGTCCATGACGGTGTCGTGGTGCACGGTGTGGCTCCACAAGGTGTCACCGGCCGTCACGTACTCGGTGCGCTGCTGTCCCACCGGCACGTCACGGGTGTACTGGTTCCAGGCGAACTCCTGGTAGGGGCGCCAGCCGAAACGCTGCTCGCTTCCCCAGGCCGAGGCGCCGGTGCGGGTGTAGGCGGCCTTCACCACCGCGCTGTTGCGCTCGCTGACCGTGTACACCAGCTTCTCGGGAACACGCTGCTGGGACACCTGCATCACGTCGTACAGGTAGGGGCTCTTCACCGTGCCGGAGAAGTCCACCGTGGTGGTGTGCCCACCGGCGCGCTTCAGCAGGTCGGTGCCCTCCGTCGCGCCGGCGCGCATGATCGGCAGCGCGAGGCGGTCGCCCTCCGGCTGCCAGCGCGTCCAGGGGAAGAAGCCCTCGGGCATGACGAGCATCAGCGCCTTGGCCCCGGCGTCCGCGGCGGCCTTCGCCAGCTCGGCGTCGTCGCCGAAGTCGTAGCGGATGACGGCGAGCTTCCCGCGCACATGGGCGGCCTTGAGGTCCGCGGCGGTGCCCGCTCCGGCGTCCACCGCGGTCAGCCGGACGCCCTTGTCGTCGAAGACCGGAGAGGTCGGCAGGTAGTACGGGACGAAGGGCGCCGAGGTGCCGGACACCTTCGCCCGCAACTGCGGGGCCGTCATCTGCCAGCGCGAGGCGAACTCGAAGGTGCCGTCGGTGACCTGCGCGGTCGGGCTGACGTAGATGCGCTTGGCGACGTCGAAGAACATCACGCCCTGGATCAGGCCGTGGCCCTCGATGCGCCGGTACGTCTGGTAGCTGAGGATCCCCCGCTGCTCGGCGGGCTTGGGCGTGCGGATCTGGACCTGGGTGACCTTGGAGGCGTCCAGCGTCACCGTGGTGTCCTTGGAGACCTTCACCTGCGGGTTGACCACCTCGACCAGTTCCTGGCCGTCCGAGGCGTTGTCCAGGGTGCTGAAGTCGACCTGGTAGGTGCCCTCCTCGACGACGGCGACCGCGGGGTCGGCGCTGGTGTACGAGACGAAGCCGTCCTGGCCCCAGATCGTCGGCAGCCAGCCCGGCAGCACCTTGCCCGTGCGGTCGCGGGCGATCACGGTGAGCCGGTGCTGCGGCGCGTGCACGACCAGGGAGAGCGTGGTGTGGGCGAGGACGGTGCCGTCCGCGCCGGTCGCGGTGGCGTAGCCGTAGTAGGCGCCGCGCTTGGCGTTCTTCGGGTCGGTGCTCAGCGGCACATCGGCGGAGGCGCCGGGGGCGAGGTGGACGGTGCTCGCGCCGGGCGCGACGACACCGGCCGTCAGGGCCACGCCGTCGGAGTTGGCCAGGGCCACGCTCAGCTTCAGGTCCACCGCCTTGTCACCGGTGTTGGTGTAGTGCAGGGTCGCCGACTGCTGCTTGGCGCCGCCCAGCTGGACGGCGGGCAGCAGCACGCTGCCGGTGGCCGTGACCGCGCCCATGGCCGCGGCGACGTCGATCCGGCCGCCGCCCTGCTCGGTCACCTTCGTGCCCGGCACGGTGTGCGCGGTGCTGATCAGCGCGTCCTTCAACTGCCGGCCGGTCCAGCCGGGGTGCTGCTGCGCGATCAGCGCGACGGCACCCGCCACGTGCGGGGTCGCCATCGAGGTGCCGGACGCCGCCGTGTAGTTCGCGTCGACCGGGTCGCCCATGGTGGTGCCGGACGCACGCGCGGCGACGATGCCGACGCCGGGGGCGGTCACGTCGGGCTTGACGGCCTTGTCGCCGAGGCGCGGACCGCGGCTGGAGAAGGAGGCGAGGGAGTCGTCGCGGTCCACAGCGCCCACCGTCAGCGCGGCGTCGGCCGCACCGGGCGAACCGATCGTGGAGTCCCCGTTCTCGCCCGCGTTGCCCGCCGCGACGACGAAGAGGGTGTCGCTGGAGGCGGAGAGCGTGTTGAGGGCCTGGCTCATCGGGTCGGTGCCGTCGGTCGGCTCGTCGGAGCCGAGGCTCATGTTGACGACCTTGGCGTGCTCGGCGGCCGCCCACTCCATGCCGTCGATGACCTGCGACTCCGAGCCGTAGCCGTCGTCGCCGAGCACCTTGCCGATCAGCAGCTCCGCCTTCGGCGCCACACCCTTGCGGGTACCGGAGGACGCCGCACCCGTGCCGCCGACGATCGACGCCACGTGCGTGCCGTGCCCGAAGTGGTCCACGGTGTTCCCGCTGCCCGAGAAGTCCTTCGCCTCCGCGATCCGGCCCGCCAGATCGGGGTGGCCGGCGTCCACGCCGGTGTCCAGCACGGCCACCTTCACGCCCTGGCCCTCGTACCCGGCCTTCCACGCCGCAGGCGCGTTGATCTGCGCCGTGCTGCGGTCCAGCACCGGCGCGACCCGGCCGTCCAGCCACACCCGCGGGGTCGCGGCGGCGCGGGCGGTGCCCTTGGCGCCGCCCGGGTTCAAGGCCTTCCAGAAGGCGCCGAGGTCGTCGTCCGCGACGCGCAGCGACCGCGCGTCGATACTGGCGAGGGTCCGCGCCGGGGCCGATGCCTCGTTGAACGCGGCGACCCGGTCCGCGACGGCGGCCGCGGCCTTCTCGCTCTTCGCGGTCGTCCGGGCCACGCCGCCGCGCGGCGAGGCGGAGACGATCAGCGGCAGCGCGGACGTGCCCGCCTCGTCGTAGCCCTCGGCGATCAGGGTGGAGACGTCGAACAGACGCCGGTCCAGCGTCCCGGCGGAGACCAGGTCCGCGGCGTCCGACGGCAGCACCGTCAGGTCGCCGCCGTCCTCCTGGTACGTGCGGAAGACGATGCCCTCACGGCCGGGTCCCGGCTCGACCGAGGCGGCGCGTCGGCCGTCGGCCCCCGGCGTCACCGTCACGCGGTCGCCGGTCACCAGGCGTACGGTCACGGGCGGCGCGCCCTGGGCGTCGGCGGCTCGCGCCGCGGTGTCCTGGGGCGTTCGGGCGGAGGCGGCCGGCGCGCCTCCGGCGGCCAGCAGCAATCCTGTCGATATCGCCGCCGTCAGGCGGATCCATGCCATCAGCCAAGCACCTCTCGTACAGCTGGGAGTCACGCGCTGTCCGACAGAATCTGCTGTGGCGGTGACCATGTCACTGGCCTCCGGTGTCACACCTGCGACATGTCTCAACGGCGCCACGCGGTGCGGCCCTGGCCCCCGTGAGGTGTCAGCGCGGCATTCCGCCGTGGGAGCGGACGCTGAGGCCGCCGCGCCGCGTGACGCTCAGGCCGCCGCGCCGCGGGTGCCGAGGCGCGCCGACTCCACCCGCAGCGGACTCGTGCTCGTGGGCGTGCGGGTCCACGACCCCACCATCGGCCGCTCTGCGACGTCGGCAACTGGCCTCCTCCCACCGCTACTTGTGGTGACAGCCGCCGCAGCGCGACGATCTGACTGATCGACAAGCCGGGCGCGGTCTGCCCTTTGTGCGCGGACCGCGCCCGGTCCCACGCTCGCCACTCGTCAAGGAGTACCTTGTCCCCCGCATCTCCGTCCGCCGCGGCCACCCGCCTCGGACTCGCGGCCACACTGCTGCTGCCGACCGCCTTCTTCCTCGGCGCATGTTCCGTCATCGGCGGCGAGACCTGCGACGGCACGAAGGACGAGCTCAAGCGACTGGCCGCGCAGCCGCTGCTCGACGCGGCGCCCGCACGTGCCACGGCACCCTCCAACTACCGCGGCGTGGCCATCACCACCGGCTGCGACGACGGCAGCAGCGGGCAGCCTTGGCTGCACGCCGACCGGCTGTACGCCTATCCCGGCACCATCGAGGAGGTCATCAAGCACTACTCCGAGGAGGCGAAGGCGGCCGGCTGGCAGTTCGAGCACGACCCGAGCCCGGACGCCGCGCCCGTCGCCGTGGAGGGGGCCTGCTGGACCCGGACCGAGAAGGACCGGCACCTGCTGCTCAACGTCGACACCCGCGTCGAGGCGTACTCGCCTCGGCCCGAGGCGGACGGCGGAATCGCCTACGAGGTGTCGATCGGCACCACGCGGGACGGGAACAACGACGACAACGAGGCCACCTGCTGGCACTAGCCCGCGCGTTTCACCCGAGGCAGCGTCCGGTTCATGACCGGGAACGCGAAAGTGCCTTCTGAACTGGGATGATGAGGCTTGTCCAAGGTCCCCGCCGACCCATCTTGCTTGTTGACGGTCAGTTGGTTGCTCGAGCTCAGGCGGCCCTCGAACGAGCCCGTCACAGACCAGGACGAGCGCGACGTCCAGGCAGCGCTTCTTCAGCTCGGTGAACACGTGCAGCCAGTACTTCGCGTATTCGGCACCGTACGCCGTCCACTGCCAGCAACACGGTGGCGCTGCACCGCCACCGTGCCCGTGCCCTTTTTCTGGTCGCCGGTCTCATCCCCGACCAGCACCGCATCCTCGTGGTGCAGGTACTCGACAACGAAGCCGCGGATGTCACCGCGTCCCGCACAGGCATCCCGCTTGGCTCTCAACAGCAGGCGTCGCAGACCGTAGGGGTTCGCCTCCCCGGCCTGCTCGGCGGGTGTCCTGCAGTTCTTGCGCGGCAGGTGCGACAACGGTCCGCGCACGAACGCCCGTGCCCCGCGCCGGGGTTCTACCAGGACGAACCGTCCCACGATACGGCCCACCAGGCCCTCGGACGCTTTCTGCCAGCGGGCAGGATCTATGCTTCGGCCTGCGGCTGCCCACTGATCTTCTGTCTTCACACACCGATGGTCACCGGTGCCCGCACGCGTTCCGCACCAGCCCCGACCAGCAAGATCAGGATCTGGGCCCGAGCACCAGCTCTGGAGTTGAAGCGGCTGATGGACATGTCCTCCCGGGAGATCCGCATGCCCCTCGGCGAGATCGTCGCAGTGCTGCAGGACCTGAACGAGTTTGTCGTTTCCCTCGACCGACTCGGATCCCGCCAGGCAGCCGGGACTGCCGACGAGCACACCGTCGTCAAATTCATCGCCGACTGGGATGTCGCTCGGCGATTGGCCCGCGCCCGACACGTCATCAGCGTCGCGCTGGACGCACAACTGAGCGAAGAGGACAACGCCGAGATCGACGCCCTGTGCGACCAGGGCCACTTCTACGGCACGGACGGCGCCACCAGCCCCTCCACTGACCAGTCTGGCTGAGAGAGCAAGCGCATCGGACCACACCAACCGAGGCGGGGGTCAGCGGTACGGGACCGGGTACCTGTTTCGCGACTTCGGGAGGTCCGCAAGTAGGCGGTGTCCTGGAGGAGAGCGGTGGTTCCGGTGGGAGGGTCGTGCCGAAAGCCGGGGTGAGCCGGCCCCGTTCAGGAGCGTCTCACCCCGGCCGTCGGCCCTTGTCTACTTTCTCTTGAGGGTGAAGTTCGCGGTGGCGGTGGACTTCTTCTTGATCTTCACTGTCGCGACGGTCGGCTGGAAGCCGTCCTTGGCGACGATGACGGTGAGCGGGTTGTTGCGGACGTCGAGCCACAGGGCGTACCCGCCGTGGGTGTCCGTCGTCAGCGTGTAGCTCGTGGCCCAGGTGTCGATCTGGACGGTGGCCCCGGCGATCGGCGCGGTGCCGCCGTTCGCGGTGACCCCCAGCACGGTGCCGGTGATCTTGCCCCAGGTCTTGGGCGGGGCGACGTCCAACTCCACGGGGAGAGCGGGCACGGAGTACGGGGTGTCGGAGCTGACGGACAACCGGGCGGTGAAGGATCCCGGCTGTGTCACCTCGGCCACGGAGGCGTCCAGGGTGATCGTCACCTTCGAGCTCTTGCCGGGCTGGAGGGTGAGCTGCTGCGCGCTCTCGCTGAGCCAGCTGACGTCGGCCGTGTCTCCCTGGTCGTAACCCGGGAGCACCTCCACCGTCGTCGCGGGGGTCGCGAGCGCGACGCCGCCACCGACCTTGAAGAAGCCGAGCGCACCCCCGCCGCGGTAGGTGGCGGTGTCGGCGTTGGGCAGGGCGGTCCAGGTGCCGGCCTCCGGGTCGAAGGCGAAGGCCTGGTTGGTGATGCTGTTCTGGGTGACGCCACTGGCGGTGACGAGCATGCCGTTGGCGGAGGTGTAGGCGGAGCCCCAGAGGGTGATCGGCAGGTCGGCGACCTGGGACCACGCGTTGGTGGCGGGGTCGTAGACGTAGGAGTGCTTGTCCTCGCTGTTGCCGTTCAGACCGCCGGCGCAGTAGAGCTTGCCGCTGATGCCGGCGCAGGAACTCCAGGAGATCGACTCCGGGTAGTCGGCCACCGTGGACCAGGTGTCCGCGGCCGGGTCGTAGACGGTGACGTCCGTGCTGCCGCAGGATTCCGCCCCGCAGCCGCCGACCACGTAGAGCTTGCCGTCGAGCACGGCGCTGCCGGAGCCGGCGTAGGGCTTGGGCGAGGCGGCGCCGGTGGTCCAGGTGTCGCTTCCCGGGTCGTAGATCTCCAGCTTGGAGTCGGGGGCGCCGCTGGCTCCCCAGCCGCCGACGGCGTAGAACTTGCCGTCGATGAAGCCGTGGGCGGGATCCTCCCGGGTGTCCGCCGCACCGGCCAGCTTGGTCCAGGTGCCGGCGACCGGATCGAGGACGTACATGTCCTTGGTGTCGGCGCTGCCGTTGAAACCGAAGGCGGAATAGACCTTCCCGTCGTTGGTGGCGACAGCGTTGTCCATCAGCTTGACCGGCAGGTCGGGGGCCGCCTGCCAGGCGTCACCGGCGGCTCCCGGAGCCACCTTGGCGGTGGTGCCCGCGGCGGCCGCGGCGGCCTTGCTCGACAGCGGGGAGTAGCTGCCCTTGACCAGCTTCAGCGGAGCGCCGCCCGCGGACTCGATGCTGAACCCGCCGGACTGTTCGCCCAGCTTGACGGTGGCGGCCGCCGTGCCCGTGTTCTTGATGGTCAGGGTCTTGGTGGTCTGCTCGCCCCAGCCGACCGACGCGGTGAGCGAGGTCTTGTCCAGCGACAGCTGCCCGGCACCGAGTGCGAAGTCCGCGCCGACCGCACTGTCGGCCGCGACCTTCACGGTCTTGTCGAGGCCGGTGTAGTGCGGCTTCGCCGCGGTGAAGCCGTGGCTGCCGAGGGAGGAGAACAGGGCGTAGACACCGTCGCCCAGAGCGGGGTCGTCGGGAGTGGCGAGGGTGACGGTGCTCTGCTTGCCGTCGTCCTTGTTCGTCACGGTGGCGCCGACCAGGCCCGTGGCGGTGTTGGCATCCGTCACGGTGCCGGTGAGCAGACCACCGGGCAGGGGCGTGACGTGGCGCTCGCCGACGAAAACGTTGTCGACCTTCCACCACCAGCCGAACGAGCCGGTGAAGTGGAAGCGCAGCTGGACCGATGCCTTGCCGGCGTAGTCGGTCAGCGGGAGCTCGACCTTCTGCGCGCCGAAGGTGCTCCCCGTGGCGGACCAGAGACTGGTCCAGGTGGCACCGCCGTCGGTGGTGACGTCGACGCCCGCGCTCTGGCCGCCGATGGCCAAGTAGTCATTGGCGAAGGCGATCTCGGGTGCGGAGTTGTCGGTGAAGTCGTATACCGGGCTGAGGAGTTGCGAGTCCTGGTGCGCGCCGTTGCCGGAGTGGTCGCTGTCGACGACGGCGAATCCGCCGTCGCCGCCGGTGGTGTTGCCGCGTGAGCCCGGGTCGTCGAAGGCCCAGCCGCCGGTCGTCCCGTCGGCGTTGACCACGCTCCAGCCCTTCGGGGCGGAGTCGGTCGAGTCGAACGTCTCGGTGGTGCCTTCGTCGTGCACCGAGTAACCGGTGGGCGCGGTGGCCCCCCACGGGTCGACCGGGACCGCGACGTTCAGAGTCTGGTCGGAGTCCGCGACGGTGATCTTCTTGGTGGGCGACGTGTAGCCGGGATAGGCGCTGGTCACGTGCAGGGTGTAGTCGTGGCCCTGGGGCAGCTTCAGGTCGAAGGCGCCGGTGAGCGGGTCGGTCCACACCGGGCCGCCGGGGACGCCGTCCGCGGTGATCTTGGCGTAGAGCGGCCAGCCGTGGCCGGAGCCGTCGGTGACCTTGCCGGAGACCGTCCGGCTGGGAACCGGGGTCAGGGCGAAGTTCTTGGTGAGGGTGTCGCCGTCGCCGAGGGACACGCCCGAGGCGGTGCCGGTGGCGTAGCCGTAGGCTTCGACGGTGATGTCGTAGCTGCCGACCGGCAGGACGAGCGAGTAGGTCCCGTCGGCAGCGGTGTGCGCGGTGCCGCCGCCCTGGGTGGTGACGGTGGCTCCGGCGACCGGCTTGCCGGTGCTGTCGTCGGTGACGGTACCGGAGAGCTTCCCGTGCGGGCCGCTGCGGAAGGCGGCCAGCCCGTCGGGGGTGCCCAGGCCGGTCGGGCCGTCGTAGCCGGCACCGGCGGTGCACAGGTACGAGGGGGTGCAGGTGCCGTTGTCGCCCGTGGTCACGTCATTGAGACCGGTACCGGAGGCGTACGGGTAGGAGTTGGGGTACGTACCCGCGACGGGGGTCCCGGCGGCCGCGTACACGGCGGCGATGATCGGTGAGGCGGCGCTGGTGCCGCCGTACACCTGCCAGCCGCCACCGCCGTAGGTCTGGTAGACCGCGACGCCGGTGGCCGGGTCGGCCACGGCGGAGACGTCGGCGACGGTGCGCTTGTCGCATCCGGTGTCCGTCTGGAAGGCCGGCTTGGGCTCGTAGAGGGAGCAGCCGGATCCCGGGCCCAGGCCATCGCGGTTCCAGACCGACTCGGACCAGCCGCGTGCGGTTCCGGAGTCCCGGACCAGTGAGGTGCCGCCGACGGAGGTCACGTAGGGGGAGACGGCCGGGTAGGCCACCCCGTAGTCGCTGTCACCCGAGGAGGCGACCACAGCGACACCGGGGTGGTTGTAATGGGCGTCGTACGTCGTCTCGTCCGGGGTCTCGCCGCTGCCCGGGGTGCTGCTGTAGTTGGTGCCGTAGGAGTTGGAGACGTACTTGGCACCGAGCGCGACCGCCTGGTCGACGGCCGCCCCGAGGTCCTCGAAGCTCGGCTGGTCCGCCTCGACGAGCAGGATGTGCGCGTTCGGCGCGGCCGCGGAGACCATGTCCAGGTCGAGTGAGATCTCGCCGGCCCAGCCGGAGTCGGGGGCGGGGTAGTCGGTGCCGCCTCGCTGGTCGACCTTGGTGAAGCAGCCGTTCGCCGTGGTGCAGGCGGGCAGCCCGTACTGCTCGCGGTAGACGGCCAGGTCGGCCTCGGCGCTGGGGTCGTCATAGGCGTCGACGATGGCGATCGTCTGACCCGCACCGCCGTCGGCGGGAAGGCTGTAGGCGCTCTGCAGGTCCCCGGCGCCGTAGCCGCTGGGGCTGACGGAGGCGGCCAGCAGGCCCTTGACGGCCTTGGTGTCGGTGCGGCGCAGGGCGAAACAGGCGGCCTCGCCCTTCTTGGGCGTGGAGCACGAGGGTTCGAGGGCGACCTTCTTCTTGGCCGAGGACGCCGAGGCGACGGACGGGGGCGCCGCGTGGGCCGGGATCTGCATGCCCAGGACCGTCATTGCGGCGGCGCTCAGGACCGTCAGGCAGGCGGCGGCTCTTCGGCGTAAAGCTGAACCGGTTCTCGGTGAGACGCGCAAGACGTTACTCCTCAGGTTGCATTGCATGGGTCGACCCGTATGCGGTTCGCGGTCGACGGCGGATACGGGTAGTCGCATTCGCCACCCTCAATTGGCGTACTCCGAACGGCAATTGACAATAAGCGCCGTGTTACATGTACATGACGTTGGGGCGAATCCGAAAAAGAGGCCTGCGATTCGGGCCGGAAATAAATTTCCATGCCAACAGGACCCCGCCGCTTCATCAAAAATGCGTGGGGCCTATTTCTGCAGGGTTGTGATTTTCAGTCGGCTGCGGGCGGCCGGTGACCAGGGCCCACACTCTGCGGCGGCTACGGGAGTTGTCGGTCCGGACATGTGGTCGGAACGGAGATCACCGCACCGGTGACCTGTGATCATCCTGATCTCGGCAGCCTCGCCTGACAAGATCCGACGCCTGCGGGCCCGCGCAGTTGCACACTTGCGTAGCATCGGCGTGAACCTCGTTCCGATCTTCCGAGGAGTCGCTGATGGACGTGTCCTCCCTAGACGCGTTGTGGCCGGGCACCGGCCTGGGCGGCCTCGCCCGGCAAGCACTGGAATACCTGGTCGGCCATCCGGACGCGGAGGAGGAAGCGGTCGCGGCAGGGATCGGCGTGCCGGCCCAGGCGGCCCGGGACGCCCTGCGGTCCCTGGAGGCCGAACTCCTGGCCGTACGCGTCAGGGAACGGCCCACGCGCTGGAGCGCCAGCCCGCCCCGCTCCGCCTTGGGCGCCCTTCTCGCCCGTAAGCGACAGGAGTTGGCCAGGGCGGAGCTGTACGCGGAACAGCTCCACGAGGTCTATCGCACGGCCCCGGGCCGGCAGGTCGCCTCGGACCTTTTCGAGGTGGTCGAGAGCGATGAACAGGTCGGCGCCCGCTATGCACACCTTCTGAGGAGCAGTCACAAGGAGGTCCTGCATTTCGCGAAGCCGCCGTATGTGACCTCGAGGATCGCCCCTACCGACGCTTCCACCTCGGCGGGCTCCGCGGTCCGTCCCGGCGTCCGGCTCCGGTCCGTGTACGACAGCGACGGAATCGGGGACGACGGATGCCTGGAGGCGGCTCTCCGGGGCGCCGCGGAAGGGGAGTTGCGGCTCCTGTCCGGACTGCCCATGAAACTGGTCATCTTCGACGCCGTCGCGGCGATCATGCCGTTACGGAAAGACGATCCGGCCGCGGGCTCACTCGTCGTGCACTCCTCGACGCTGCTGGACGTACTGACCGCCCTCTTCGAGAGCGTATGGGAGCGCGCGGTGCCCCTGTCGCTGGAGAGCCGGCCCGTCTCGCCCGCCGCGAGCGCCGAAAGACAGGACGGCGTTCTCGACAGCCGGACGCGGGACATCCTGCGCCTGATGTCCGCGGGGATGAAGGACGACGCCATCGCCCGCGCGCTGCGGCTCAGCCGCCGGACCGTACAGACACATATCAGCGATCTGGGCAGACAGCTGGGCGCGCGGACCCGCTTCCAGATCGCGCTGCTGGCCCAGGAACGCGGCTGGCTCGGAAACCCGAAGGCCTAGGGTCCGTCAGGATTGGAGTTCCACTCGCCTCAGCATTGCACTTTCCGCGTGCACACAACCGGCGCCGACCCGGTGCGCCCGGTGCGCCAGGTTTCGCGGCGCCGCCTGCGTCGTCGTGACGCGGTGTCGTATCCGGAGAGGTACAGGGTGTGGCGGCGTAGGAGGAACTGCCCGGTTCCACGTGCCTGCTCGGCGACGCCTCGCATGTGGTCGCAGAAGCGGGTGAGACTCCGAGGGGTTCTCCTCGAATGCGGTCCCGTCGTCCAGGACAGTCGCGAGGAGGCCCCTGCCTGACGCGGCTGCACACGGATCACGAGCATCTGCCCGACAAGCCGTCATCAAGAGTTCCCACAGGTGTGCGGTTTCGGCGACGGTTCAGGGCGGGCCCCGGCGAGGGCTCCGGACGACGTGCGGCGGGCTCCGCCGACGTCTTTCGTCGGGTCGGCAGGGGCGAGGTCGGGTAGCCGGGTTCCTGCACCGACGCACCGGCTGTGGCCGCACGGGGCCCGACTCCCAGGGCTGACGCCTTCCACCCGTCAGGGGCTGCGACCGCCTTCCCACGGACCTGAGCCGCTCCGCCGGGCGGCATCCGGCAGATCCGCCACATCGCCCGCGAGCTCGTCCCTCCACCGTCGCCACGGTGACCCTCTTCCGAGAGGAATACGCTGTGCTCACCGCATTTGCAGAGGCAGTTCGCCGCAGAGCAAAACTCGTCCTGGTCCTCTGCGCTGTCGCACTCATCGCCGTGGGCGCCGTGGGTGCCGGCGCTTTCGGGCAGCTCAAAACCGGCGGCTTCGATGCGGAAGGCGCGCAGTCCACCCGCGCCGATGAGAGGGTGGATACCGTTTTCGGCGGCGCGCCCAACTTGGTTCTTCTGGTCAAGGCTCGCAATGGATCGATCGACTCACCCGCTACGGCAGCCTCCGGGGCCGGACTGGCCGACGATCTCGCCCAGGAAGGCCAGCCACTCCGCAGCCGCACAGCAACTGGTCGGCGACATCCGGGCGCTCCCCGCCCCGCACCGCGCCGCCGTCCTCGTCACCGGCGACTCCGCGCGGCTCGTCGACACCAACCACGCCATCGACACCCGACTTCCGTACGCCGCAGGCCTGGTCGGACTCAGCACGCTGATCGTGCTCTTCCTGTTCACCGGCAGCATCGCCCAACCGATCCGGGCCCTCGTCCTCAACGCCCTCGGAAGGACCGCGTCCCTCGGCACGATGGTGTGGATCTTCCAGTACGGCCACCTCTCCTCGTGGCTCGGCTTCACCCCGCGCCCGATGGACACAGCGATGACCATGGCCCTGTTCTGCATCGCCTTCGGCCTGTCGATGGACTACGAGGTGTTCCTCACCAGCCGCATCAAGGAACTCCACGACGGCGGCGCCGGCACCTTCCAAGCCGTCACCGAAGGACTGGCGCGCACCGGACGGATCGTGTCGACCGCGGCCGTCCTCCTCGCGGTCAGCTTCTTCGCCTTCGGCACCGCCTCGGTCAGCTTCCTGCAGATGTTCGGCCTCGGCTGCGGGCTGGTCATCCTTCTCGACGCCCTCCTGATCCGCGGCATCCTCGTGCCGGCCGCCATGCGCCTCCTCGGCCGCCACGCTTGGGCTGCCCCGCGCCCCCTGCGCCGCCTCCATGACCGCGTCGGACTCACCGACACCGAGGAACCCAGGGACCTCACTCCGGTCGGATAGCCGGCACGGTGCCGGTGCCCTTCTCCCCGTCGCCGGTCCAGTCGACCACGAGGACGGCCTCGTCTTCGTGAAGGTGCTCGACCACGTAGTCGCGTAGGTGGTCGCGGACGAAGTCGACGTCCCATGAGGGCGGCCGCCCGGCGGACTGGCGTCGGCTCGGCGGGGCACGCCACGGCAGACCAGAGTTCTTGGAGTCAGGGTGTGCCCGTGCCTGCCAGGACGAAGTCCGCACGGGCTGATTCGATTCCGTTGATCTGCAGGGAGATCGCGTGGGTGCCGGGGTAGTACCGGCGGGTCGTGATCGGCCGGAACGAGTGCTCCCGCGTCACCTGGATCCGCTCGCCCGGCGCGAGGGTGCGGGTGGTGAGTTTGAAGGTCTTGCCGGTCTGGCCGCCGTTGGCCTTGCGGTGGTGCACGATGTAGTCGATGGTCAGCCGTGCCTCGGTGTCACCGGTGTTGCGGATCGAGGCGGAGAAGTGGACGCTGCCGCCGAGCGGGATGGTGGTGTGGTCCAGGCGAGGCCCGTCGACCTCCACCCTCGCCGGGGCGAAGCCGAGCAGGTCGAGGGCTGTGGGGTGGCCGCGTTTGACGAGGGTGCGCAGCCCGTGGCGCACGAGGCGTCCGGCGGCCGCGTCGGAATCGTCCAGCCAGCGGCGGGCGGTGCCGACGACGAGGTCGGGGTGGTCCCGGCTGAGGTCGTTGAGATGGTTGGCGACCGAGCGGCGTACGTAGTCGCTCTCGTCGCGGTGGAGGGCGTCCAGGATGGGTACGGTCGCGCCCGGGCGGGCCTGGATGCCGGGCACCCGTACCGCCCAGGGAAGGTAGGGGCGGGTCCCCTCGGAGGCGAGCCTGCGCACGTGGGCGTCGGCCGACCCGGTCCAGTCGCTGATGACGTCCAGGGCCCGCTCAAGGTCGTGCCGCAGCAGCGTCCTGATGGCGAACTCCGAGGTGAGACGGCCGGTGAGCTCGGCGAGCAGCGCCATCGCGTCGTCGAAGGCCGCGGTGGTGTCTTCCTGGACCGCGCGGGTGGCGATCGCGCTGGTGACCGGCCAGATCAGCCATCCGGTGAAGTCTGCGGCGTTGTCCCGGGCGGTGCGTACGGTCCGCGCCAGCGTGGCGTAGTCGCCGGGCAGGTCCGCCAGCAGGGCATCGCGCAGCAGGTCGGCGCGTTCCCGCAGGGACAGCGGGGCGATCCGACGTGGCGCCGCACGCAGCGACCCGAGGTCGGCGTCCGGGGCGGCGATCTCAACGGCGCTCAGAAGGCTCTCGACGGCGTGGCGGCCGATGAGCTCGTCGGCGGATGGCATGCGGTCTCTTCCGTCATGGGAGGTGGTGCAGCGGTGGTGAGCGGCAGGCTGACGCTACTGCAACCGCTCGTGGCCTGCACGGGCCTGCTCGCCGTCTCGTCGGTGATGCCGGCGGCACCGGTGCGCGTGCCGGGTTGGCGCGGGCGACGGCGCCCTCGCAAGCGAGCGTCTCGGTGTCACGCGAAATCCGTGCGCCCGCGTCGGCGTTCGGCGGACGCGGGCGCACGACGGGCCTCAGGCACTCGGCGCCTGGGAGACGGGGCCGCGCCTCAGGGGGTGCCGGCTGCTACGAGGAGCGGTCCTGCGGCCATCCCTGTGCGTCGAATACAGCGATGGGATCCAGGTAGTCGCGCCAGTGCGTCACCTTGCGGTCCTTGATGGTCACGACGGAGACGAAGCGGTTGTCGTAGGGGCGCCCTGTCACCGCCGACGTGCCGTGGACCTCGTACTCCAGGACGACCGTCGAGGTCCTGGGGTCGTGGTGGACGTGGAGATTGTCCGCGCTGCGCAGCGTGACGTAGTCGCCGTAGTCGCTGTACAGGTCGATGATCCCCTGGCGTCCCTCGACCCGCCGGGGGTAGCCCGGCACGGTGATCAGGTACTCGAAGACCACGTCCTCGGCCAGCAGGTCGTAGTAGTCCTCCCCGTCGGCCAGGCCGTCCAGCCCTTCCTTGATGATGCGGAAGAACGGGCTGTTCGCCCCGGCCAGGGGAGTGTTGTCGTCGACGGTCTTGCTCACTTCGCCTCCGGGTTCCAGGCGTGGACGGTGCGCTCGGCGAACGCGCGGAAGGTGGTGGCCGGCCGGCCGGTGACCTTCTCGACGTCGCCGGTGGGCGTGGCACCGTTGCCGGTGATGACGTTGCCGGTGAGCCAGCGCAGCATGACCGCGTAGTCGGCGGGGGCGCCCGCAGCGAGCGCCCCGTTGATCCACATCTCCTGGTCGATGTCGTGGTAGGCGACGGACCGGCCGCTCACGGAAGCGATGATGTCCGCGGCCTCCTGGAAGGTGAGGGCCTGCGGGCCGGTGAGCGAGTAGACGGCGCCGGCGTGGGTCTCGGGGTCCAGGAGCGTCTGGGCCGCGACCGCCGCGATGTCGGCCGCGTCGACGAAGGCCTCCCTTCCGCCGCCGCTCGGGACCGTGAGTACTCCGTCGATGACGGGGAGGTGGTCGTCGGCGAAGTTCTGCATCACCCACGACGTGCGCAGGACCGCGTGCGTGATGCCCTGCCGGGACGCCAGATCGGCCTCGACGGCCGCGATGTCGACCTCCGTCGGCGCCTGGTCGGCGTTGTACACGCTCAGGTAGGTGACGTGGCGCACGCCGGCCACCTCGGCGAGGTCCAGGAAGGCTGCGACCTGGTCGGCGTAGCTGATACGCGCGGTGGGTGTCACCAGATAGAGGCGGTCGACGCCGTCCAGTGCGGCCGGGTGGGTGGCCGGGTCGTCCCAGTCGAACCGAACGTCCGCTCCGCTGCGCGCCGCGGTACGGGGGATGACTCCTCGCTGGGCGAGCGCGTCGGCCAGCAGCGGACCGGACCGGCCGGTGCCGCCGAGGATGAGTGCGATGGGTACTTCGTTGTTCATGACTCCATGCTCGAAGCCTGGAACAAGAGAATCCATGCGTGATGCGCTCGATTCTTTATGTCAGACTCTCACGCCTTGACCCTGGACGCTCGGGCTGGTCAAGCTGATCCCATGGACCTGCTCACCGACCACCTGGTACGGGCACGCGCCACCGGCGCGGTGTTCGCCCGGACGGTCGCCGAAGCACCGTGGGGACTGCGGCTGGGCGGTTCGATCCAGCTGTCGGTGCACACCGTCGTCCGCGGCCGCGGCTACCTCTGGCTGAACACTCCCGACAGCACCGTGGAGCTCATACCGGGAAGCGTCACCCTGGTCCGCGGCGGACCGGACCACTACATCGGACATGAACCGGGCGCCGCCTGCCTGGAACCGGAGGAATTCCGGGCACGCCACGCCCAGACGTTCCCCGGGGACAACCCGCGGGCCACCGTGTTCCTGTGCGGCGCCTACCAGTTCTCCGGCGAAGTCGGCAGCGGGCTCCTGGACGCCCTGCCGCAGGTCATGACCCTCTCCTCGGCCGACGACGATCCGCTGCGGGATGTGATCGGCCTGCTGTCCCGCGAACTGGTCCGCAGCGAACTCGCCCAGCAGATCGTCCTGGACCGCCTCCTGGACCTGCTCCTCGTCCTGGCCATCCGCAGCGACTTTCGCCGCAGTGCGACCGCACCGCGCTGGTACCGGGCGGCAGCGGATCCCCGGCTGGGAGCCGCGCTGCAAGCCATGCACGAGAACGCGGCCCACCCGTGGACGGTCCCCGAACTCGCCGACATCAGCGGCCTGTCGCGGGCCGCGTTCGCGCGGCTGTTCAGGGAGGCGCTCGGGCAGGCCCCGATGCAGTATCTGACCGAATGGCGCATGACCATCGCCCGCGACCACCTGCGCGCCGACGATCTCACCCTGCCGCAGATCGCCGACGCCGTCGGCTACGGGTCCTCCTTCGCCTTCGCCGCCGCCTTCCGCCGTCACCACGGAGAACCACCTGGAACCTGGCGCCAGAGAGAACGAGCATCCGCACAGACGCGACTGCTCACCACGCACCACGGCTCGTGAGCAGTGCCACGCCCTGGCGCCAGCGTCCCGGTCAGGACGCCTCCTGGACTCCGTACCGCCTGTGCCTCGTCGCGACGGGGCCGCGGCACGACCCGGTCGTCGGCGACGGCGAGCCGGGCGCAGGAAGCCGTCCCTCCTCGGCCCGGCCGCAAAACCGCGTGGTCCGCACCGATCACGCGGCAGGAAGTCGATGCCGCGGAGCGGATCATCGGACGCCCTCTGCCGGAACTGCTCCGCGGATCTACACCGAGGTCGGCAACGGGGCTTCGGGCCCGATGCGGGGATCGCTTCGCTGCCGCGCTCGTCACGCTGAAACGATCAGTCAGCTACGTGAGATGTCTTTCAGCCGAGAGCCGTAGAACGCCAGGTGGCGTTCCGCAGCGGTGGCCCAGGTGTGGCGGGCGGCGAGTCGGCGGCCCCTGGCCCGGCGCGCGGGGGTGTCGTCCGTGAGCGCGGCGCCGAGCTCAGCGGCGAGGTCCTGGTGGGTGGTCGCGAAACGGGCGGCGCTGTCGAACACCTCGCGCAGAACGGGCAGATCGCGTACGACCAGCGGAACTCCCGCGGCGAGTGCCTCCATCGCGGCGAGGCCGAAGCCCTCCTTGACGGAGGGGAAGGCGAAAGCGGAAGCGGCGGCCACCAGGGGCGGCAGCTCGTCCTCGGCGACTTGCCCCAACACGACCGGCTCGACGCCGAGTTCGGCTGCGCGTGCCTTCCAGTGGGCCCGGTAGTCGCGGTAGTCGAAGAGGGTCTCGCCGCCCGCGATCACCAGCCGTACCTCCGGGTGTGCGGAGCGCAGCAGGGCGTACGCCTCCAGCAGGTCCAGCGAGCCCTTACGGGGTTCGATGCCACCGACGGTGAGGACGTAACGGCCCAGACGGGCACGCCAGTTCGCGCGGGCGGCCGGCTCGGTGGTGGCGAAACGGTCGTAGGCCACTCCGTTGGGAATGACCGCCGCCTTGATGCCCCAGCCGTCGGCCAGTTCCGTGGCGACGGCCGCCGACACGCAGATGTGCGCGTACGGCTCGACGATGGCCCGCTCGTGGCAGGCGGCCAGTTCGGGGGTGGTGAAGTGGTCGATGTGGTGGACCGTGCGGACGCAGCGGCCCCCGACCGCGTTGGCGCTGATGCAGTCCTGGGCGTGGACGACGTCGTACGCCATCGCACAGGGCTCGAAGGCCGTGCCCAGGACGGCGATGGAGCGCAGGATCCGTTCGCCGACGGACTCCTCGGGCGGGCCGTCCGGGAACGGCACGATCCGCAGCCGTACGGCGGGGTCGACCGGCCGGAAGAAGCCCGCGTCGCCGCCGCGGCCCAGCGTCCACACCGTGACGTCCTGCCCGGCCGCGGCTAGCGCCTCGGCGAGGGCGAGGGTGTGGACGACGCCGCCGCGCGGCTTGGTGGAGTAGCTCAGCAGGGCGATCTTCACGTGCGGTCCTCCCGGTAGGCGCCGGGCCGGCGTTCGTCGAGGTGGCGCAGGATGCGGCGGGCGCGGTCGATCTCCTCGGCGACGTCGACCTCGGCGACCGCCAGGCCGGCCTTGGACCAGGTGCGGGCGAGGATGTCACCGCCCGGGCCGACCACCTTGGACTGGCCGAGGAACCGCATGCCGCCCATGGCGCCTGTCTGGTTGGAGGAGGCGAGGACGACCTGGTTCTCGGCGGCGCGGGCCTGGTCGTACAGGTCGAAGAGCTTGGCCTGGCGGTCCTGGGCCATGCGCGGGGCTCGGTTGGTGAGGGACGTGGGCCAGGCGGAGAGGCAGGCGAGGATCTCGGCGCCGTCCAGCGCCAGAGAACGGGCCGACTCGGGGAACGTCTTGTCGTAGTCGATGAGCATGCCGATGCGGCCGACGGGGGTGTCGAAGGCGTCGAAGCGGTCACCGGGCGCGTAGGCGGCGACCTCGCCGGCCGGCAGGTGGACCTTGCGGTGGCGGCCGAGGACACCGTCGCCGGTGACGCAGACCGCGGCGTTGTAGCGCTCGTCGCCGCCGTCCTCGCAGTAGCCGAGGCAGACCACCATCTCGGCGGCCAGACGGGCGACCTGGAGGATCAGCGGGTCCTCCGGCTTCAGGGCCGGCGGCAGGGCCTCGGTGTCGGGGTGGCGCAGGTCGGCGAGGTAGCCGCCGAGCGCGGCGTCGGGCAGGACCAGCAGACCGGCGCCAAAGGCGCGCGCGTCGTCGATGAGTTTGCCGATGCGGGCCAGGTCGAACTCCAGGTCGCGGCCGAAGTGGGCGGCCGCGGCCGCGATCCGGATCGTGCTCATGCGCTGACTGCTCCCGTGGGTACGTCGTAGGTCTCGGGCCGCCGGTCGCGCAGGTGCCCCATCGACCGCCGGGCGGTCTCCAGTGCCTGTACGACGTCGAGTTCGGCGACGGCGATGCCGGCGGCGACGCCCGTGTCGGCGAGGATCTCGCCGCCGGGGTCGACGACCTTGGCGCTGCCGACGAAGCGTAGCGACCCGAACGTGCCCGCCTGGTTGGCCGACAGCCACACGATCTGGTTCTCCAGCGCGCGGGCCCGGTCGAAGAGGTCGAAGCGGCGTTTCCAGCGGTCCTCTTCGAGGCTGGCGGCCGCGTTCGTCCGGGATCCCGGCCACGCGGAGACACAGACCCCGATCGCGGCGCCGTCGAGCGCGAGCGCGCGGGCGGACTCCGGGAACGCCTTGTCGTAGCAGATCATCATGCCGATCCGGCCGACCGGGGTGTCGAAGGCGTGGAAGCGGTCCCCGGAGGAGTAGCTGGCGTCCTCGCCGAGTGGCTGGTGGACCTTGCGGTGGTTGCCGAGGACGCCGTCGCCGGTGACGCAGACGACGCTGTTGTAGCGGGCTTCCCCGGCCGCTTCGCAGTATCCGGCGACCACCGTCATCTCCCCGGCCAGGGAGGCCAGTCGGCGGATCTCGGGCCCGTCGAGCCCGAGCGCGGGCGGGCCTTCGTCGAGTTCGGCGGAGTCGTCGAGGCTGAGCAGATACCCGCCGAGGCACGCCTCGGGCAGCGCCAGCAGGCGTACGCCCTCCTCCCGGGCTTCCTTGATCAGCCGTTCGGCTATCTGGAAGTCCTCCTCCAGATCGCGGCCGAACTCGGCGGCGACGGCGGCCATACGCAGGGTGGTCATGCGGTCCCCATCCCGGTCACGGTGGACATGACCGCTTCGGTGATCTCTCCGTCGGGCCAGCGCAGCCCGACGCCTTCTCCTTCGGTGAGCTCCCCGCACACCGCACCCGTGGCGGGCCCGGCGGGCAGGGGCGGTGCGCCCGGCTCGTCGGCCGTGAGCATCGCGAAGCCCGGGAAACAGGTGAGCCAGTCGCCCACGGAAGCACCCCCCGGCCGGGGCACGGCGGCCACGTCGAGCACCGCGCGGCAGCGGCTCGCCTCGGCGAGCATGCCGAGGGTGCCGGCGATGCCCGCCATCGACACGTCCTTGGCGGCGGCGGGCCGCGCGGCGGCCACCGCGCCGGTCATAGTGCGCAGTTCGTCGCTACGGCGGTGGCTGGTCGAGTCCCACTGGCGGCCCCGGTAGCCCGGGCGCCAGCGGCCGCCGAGGTCGGCGGTGAGCCGTACGGCGTGACCGGGGCGGCCGCCGCCACCGGGCACCGGCCGGTCGGTGCGGCCGAGCGCGGTCACCGACAGGGCGGCCGGGACGCCGAGCTGGGTGTGCCCGCCGAGCACCGGGATGTCGTACGCCTGTGCCGCCCGGGCCAGTCCGGCCAGGATGTGGGCGGCGTGCGCGGCGTCGCGAGCGCCCACCGCGTCCAGCAGCCCGAGCGGTGCGGCGCCCATCGCAGCGAGGTCGTTGACGTTCACGAGGACCGCGCACCAGCCCGCCCACTCGGGGTCCCGTTCGACCATGGACGGCACGATCGCGTCGCACGCCGCGATCATGTCGGTGCCGGGGACGGGGGCGCCGTCGTCACCGACGAAGCCCGGGGGAGGCGCCAGCGTGGTGAGGAGCGCTCCGAGGGGCGACTTCGTGGCCGCCGCGAGGGCGGCGATGCGGCCGATCGGCCAGCGCATCAGGACGTGCGGCATGCCCGCGACCGTCGTGTCCCGCACCCGCTGCCAGCCGAGCCGCCGGAACAGCACCTCGTTGCGCGCCTGGACGGTCGCGTCGAACCGCAGCACGCCCTCGGCCTCGGCGCGGGCGCAGGCGGCCCGGACGAGCGCCGCGCCGAGGCCGTGCGGGCCGCGGGCCCGGCGGGCGACGACCAGGCGCCCGCCCTGCCACCAGCCGAGGTCGGGGCCGTCGTCGACCGGGCAGAGACGCACCCCGCCGACCACGGTGCCCTCGGGGTCCTTCGCGACCAGGACGACGGTCCGGGGGTCGGTGTCGCGGTCGTCCAGGTCGTGCTGGGCGAAGAGCCCCTGCTCCTGGACGAAGGCGGCACGGCGCAGCTCCCGGTAGGCGGCCGTGTCCGCCGTGCCGTCCGCCTCTTCGATCCGGAAGGCGGGCCGTCGGGCGAGCGTGCTGCGGTCGCCCAGCAGGGCCAGGATGTCCTGCGGATCGTCCACGGTCGGCGCGGCCACGGAACCGTCGAGGTTCACGGCGCTCACCCGCCCGCTGCCCGAAGCACACTGCACGCCCCGCAGGCCGCGCAGCCGGCCCTCTGGTCGGCGCCGCTCATCCCGGCGGCGCGCAGCTTCGCGGCGACGCCCTCGGTGACGTACGTCAGGAGTTCCGCGCCGGGTGCCCCGACGCCGTCGCGGGCGGCGAGGGTGCCGCTCATCGGGCGGAACGGGACGACGAACGGGTACACCCCCCGGTCGATCAGCCTGCCCGCCCCGGCGACGAGTTCGTCGGGATCCTCGCCCAGTCCGACGAGGAGGTAGGTGGAGACGCGGTTCGGTCCGAAGACGCGCACCGCCTCGTCCCACGCGGCCTCGTACTCGGCCGGCGGGACCGTCGACTTGCCGGGCATCCAGCGTCGGCGCACCTCCTCGTCGAGGGACTCGACGTGGATGCCGATGGCGGTGGCCCCGGCGTCGTGCAGGGCGCGGATCCAGCCGAGGTCGCCGGGCGGTTCGCACTGCACCTGGATCGGCAGACCGGGCACGGCCTCCAGCACAGCCCGGACCGACCGTACGAGGTTGCGGGCGCCGCGGTCGGGTCCGGTGGTGGTGCCGGTGGTCATCACCATCTGCTTCACGCCGTCGAGCCGTACGGCGGCCTCGGCGACCTCGGCGAGCTGCGCCGGTGTCTTGGCGGCCACCGTGGCGCCCGAGCGCAGGGACTCCTCGATGGTGCAGAAGCGGCAGCGGTCGGGCTCGGCGTAGCGGATGCAGGTCTGCACGACGGTGGTGGCCAGGACGTCGGAACCGTGCAGGCGGGCGATCTGCTCGTAGCGGACACCGTCGGCCGTGGTCAGGTCGTAGAACTTCGGTCGCTGAACGGCGGTGAAGGAGATTCCGGTGTCCTCGTCACCGAGCCACACCTTGCCGTCCCGCACGGAGTAGGGACTGTGGGGGTTGCGGGGGAGGGCGGCGTTGGCACCGTCGACGAGGACGTGTCCGTCGTCGCTGGGCCCCGCGCCGTCCGGCCGCCGCACGGGCGCGTCCGACGCGACGCCGCGCAGGGCGAGTTCGGCGCGGGTCATGATCCGCACGTCCACCGCCGTACCGCTGTCACCGGTGCCAACGCTCACGTCGTACTCCCTACAGCTGGTAGGTGGAGTTGATGATGGCGCCCTTGCGCGCGTAGTGGATCAGCGCGTCCTGGACGTCCAGAGGGTGGGTCGGGATGACGCCCTCGATGAGGTCCTCCTCGCGGGCGCCGTGCAGGGAGAGGCCGAAGCGGCAGCAGTAGACCTTGCCGCCCTCGGCGATGAAGGTCTTGAGCTGGTTGTTGATGTTGTGCTCGCCGGGGAAGGCGGAGTTGCCGGTGGTCGGGAAGCCGCGTGTGGCGAGGCAGTTGAGGGAGCCGGGGCCGTAGAAGTAGATGGCGGTCTCGAAGCCCTTGCGCAGGGCGCGGGTGGCCTGCAGGACGGCGACGAAGGACACGGACGACTCGTGCGCGATGCCGTGGACGAGGGTGAAGTAGGTCTCGCCGTTCTCCGCCTGGTAGTCGGGGAAGACCTTGGTCGAGCCGTAGATGCTGGTGCCCTCGGGGAGCGAGGGGTGCGGGATCTCGTCGAGGGACTTCTGCTCGACGTCGGAGAGTTCCGCGGTGACGACGGATTCGGACATGACTGTCTCCTTGTGCGTACGAGAGGGAGTAGCGGCGGTCAGTCGTAGAGCGTGGCGAAGGTGTCCCGGAAGACCAGGTCCCCCAGGGCGCCGCCGCCGGTGGCCGCGGCGAGGCGGGCGTACTCGCCCGTGAAATCGCCCCACGGCTGGTCGCTGGCGAAGAGCACCCGGTCGTGGCCGATGCCGCGGCGCTCGATCTCCTGGGCCAGCCAGCGGGGAGTGAAGCCGATGGCCCAGGAGAGATCGGTGTAGACGCGCTTGCCGGCGTCGATCCAGTCGAAGAACCGGGAGCCGGCGAGTTTGATGTGGCCGCTCATCCCGCCGCCGAAGTGCACGAGATGGACGGGGACTTGATCGGCATACCAGTCGACGAGGTGTCCGACCTCGTCGATGTCGGAGGCGGCGCCGGGAGAGGTGTGCACATGGACGACAAGGCCGTGCCGGGCGGCCTCGGCGAAGATCCGGTCGAGCTGGGGACGGCAGGCCGGGTCCGTGGGCCGGCCGCCGAGCAGGAAGCTCAGCTTGAGCGCCTTCACACCCGGCTCACCGGCCAACGCCAGTGCCTGATCGGTGCGTTGGGCGTCCTCCGGGCGTGGCGAGACCCACAGACCGGCGCGGATCCGGTCGTCGCTCTGCGCGGCCTCGATGGCCAACTCGTTGAAGGAGAAGGCGATCGCCGGGTCCGGGACGCCGTAGTTGGGGATGACCAGGGCGCGTTCGGTGCCCTCCGCGTCCAGGTCGGCGATCAGCTGCTTGACCGTGGCCCGGGCCGTGGTGTCGGGGCTGACGGGGGGACCGCCGTAGAAGGGATACGCGGGCAGGACACCGATGTGGCGGTGTGCGTCGAAGACCATGGGTGTACGGCCCTTCAGCCGATCGGGAGGGCGGGGGCGACGCCGGCGGGAGCTCCGGTGAGGACTCCGCACACGTCGGCCGTACGGCGTCCCGCGTCGATGTGGTCGGCGAGGAACTCGGCGTCCCGGCCCACCGCCTCGAATCGTCCCGAACCCCAGGAGTGCTGCCAGGGCAGCCCCAGGAAGTACAGGCCGGGGACGTTGCTGATGCCCCGCCAGTGCATGGGGTAGCCGCGTCCGTCGAAGGCCGGGATCTCGATCCAGCGGTGGTCGCGGGTGAAACCGGTCGACCAGACGACGGAGGTGATGCCGGCCTCGGTCACGTCCAGGGCGCGGGGGTGCTCGGACGGTTCCCACACCGGCATGTAGCGCGCCTCGGTGGGGGCGTCGATGCCCTGCGCGGCGATGTGCCCGTCGATGGCGTCCTTGATGCCCTCCGCGACCGCGTCGGCATGGTCGAGGTTCACCTTCAGGTCGTCGGCGAACTCCATGCGCGCACCGCTGATCTCGGTGAGCCTGCCGTACAGCCGCATCCCGTCGTGGGCAAAGGCCCGCAGATCGATGTCGCGGCCGCCGTCGCGTCCGGTGACGTAGTGGTTGACCCGCATGCGCACCGCGTCGGCGTCGTCGAACACGTCGATGGGCTTGTCGTAGTGGCCCATGTCGTCCAGCCACGCCACACAGTCACGGCCCCGGTAGAACCGGGCGACCCGGGGGGCGCTGCCGACGGCGAGGTGCACCTGCCGGCCGGCGAGGTGGAGGTCCTCGGCTATCTGGCAGCCGGACTGACCGGTGCCCACCACGAGGACGGCGCCTTCGGGGAGCTGGTCCGCGTTGCGGTAGCCCGAGGAGTGGAGCTGTTCGACGCCGGCCGGCAGCCGCTCGGCCATCCGCGGGATCTTCGGCGTGTGGTACGGGCCCGTCGCGACGACCACCTGGTCGGCGGTGAACCCCCCGGCCGTGGTGGTGACGTCGAAGACGCCGTCCAGCGACCGGCGAAGGCGGGTCACGGACACGCCCTCCACCAGCGGCGGCTGGAAGGACGCGACGTAGTCCTCCAGGTAGCGCACGATGTCGTCGCGGACCATGAAGCCGTCCGGGTCGCTGCCGGCGTAGGGGTGACCGGGCAGCTTGCACTGCCAGTTCGGGGTGACCAGGCAGAAGGAGTCCCAGCGGCGTTCCCGCCACTCGTGTCCCACCCGGTTCGCCTCGACGACCACATGGTCGACACCGCGCTCGCACAGGCCGTGGCTGATCGACAGGCCCGCCTGGCCGCCGCCGATCACGGCGACCGTGTAGTGGGCCCCGGCGAGGCGGGGCGCCGCGCTCACCTCGGGATCCCGTCGGCGTCGAGAAGAGCCTCGACCGTGACCTTGCTGTCGGCGGGGAAGGCGCGGTGGCGCACCGTCTCCTCGATCTGCTCCAGCTGGCCGGAGGCGCCGGTGCAGTAGAAACCGAACTTCTCACGGACCCGCTCACCGGCGATTCCGAGCGCCGTTCGACTGCGCTCCAGGAAGTCGGCCAGTTCGTATGTGTCGCCGGCCGTGAAATACTCCTCGACGACCGTCGAGGGAGAATAGCAGCGCTGGGTCGTATCATCGGGCCAGCGCACATCGAAATACATCTCGGGCATGACATCCTCCATGCCGGGCGCCGGGTTGTCGGCCCCTCGCCGCTGCGTGTGACCATCACTTCAGCCAGCCGCGATTACCGAACCAGGTCATCCGGAATAAGGGGAAGTTACGGAATCCTCACGGTCAACAACGGGCGCTGGACGCGGATTTGACCCACAGGCAATAAATGCTTGTCCCGGAGCCCCCGGAACCCGGTGACCTTGATTTCCTGCTTTTGCCAGGGTGCTCTTCACGGCCGGTCAATTCCCATCGGCCGCTTCCTCGACGAGGCGGAGGAGCGACACGTGGGCGGGGTCGTCGGTGAGGGTGCGGTGCCAGATCGGGCTGACGGTGCAGCTCGGCATGGGCAGCGGCGGGGCGGACGTCGCCAAGCCCAGGTCGTCGGGGTACGCGGTGGCCGTGCGTGGGGGGCGGGGGCGCGAGTTGGAGGGCGGCGCCTGCGACGTTGGTGGTGGAGGCGATCACCCGTCGGTCGAGCCCACGTGCCTCCAGGAGGTCGTCGACGGTGCCGCGCCTGCCGTCGTAGGAGACCGGCGGTGGGGATGGGCCAGGCAGTCGTCAAGAGGGATCGGAGTCCGCGGCGGCAGCAGGCCGCGAGCATCGACACGACGATGGTGACGGGGATGTAGTGCGCCGCGGTCGCTGCGGCCACGTAGCCAGGCCGCCTCGCGGGTGCGGCGGTCGGCGACGGGCGGCACCGCGTCGAACCCCTTGGCCAGGTTCCAGGGGCCCTTGTGCCCGGTGGCGGCACCCACCTGGAGGTTCTCCTCGACGGTGAGCGACGGGAGGAGCCGGCGGCCCTCCGGGACCACGCAGACTCCCCTGCGGGCTCGGAGGATCCGGCTCGGCTGTGACGTACTCACCGGGCAGGCCGATCGTGCGGCGGAACACCGTGACGCAAGCGATGTCGTCTCGAACTGCCCGCGAACTCCGGCAGATCATCGGCAGGCTTGATGACGTCTGGAACCAACCCTCAACGCCGTACGAGGTGGACAGAGGATAAAAAGACAAGCTAAGGGCATGTCGGGGTTGTGGCGGACGTCTGAGAGGTCTTCCGGGAGGCGGAACGGGCACAGCGGCCCAGGGAAGGACCGAAGGGCGGACGGCGGCGGCGATGCCGGAGCGGCGCTCACTGCAGCCAGCCGCGGCGGGCGGCCTGGGCCGCCGCCTGGAAGCGGGTGGCCGCGCCCAGTTCGGTCATCAGGCGGTGGATGCGGCGCTGGGTGGTGCGCTCGCTCCAGCCCTGGGTGCGGGCGATGGCCGCGTCCGTGCAGCCGGACGCGAGCAGGCCCAGCAGGGCACGCGTGTCGGCGTCCGGGCCGTCGCTCCGCGCGGTCGGCGGGGTGGTGTCCCGCAGCGGGGTGGCACGTTCCCACTCGGCGTCGAAGAGTGCTTCCAGCGCGGCGAGAATGGGCGAGCGGTGGATGAGATAGGCCACGGAATGGCCGCCGGTGGCGAGACTGAAGGGGATGATCGCCGAGCGGTCGTCGGCGATCACCAGTTTCAGCGGCAACTCCGCCCGCACTCTGGCTTCTTCACCGGCCCGCACGCTCGGCAGGATGTCGTCGCGAAGCCGGCCCGGCCACGCCACGGCGGCCCGGTCGTAGATGACGCGATGGGCGACACCGGTGTGCTGCCGCCGGCGCTGGTTCTCCAGATCGCTGCCCGGGCGGTTGACATAGGGGGGCCGGTCGAAGGCGCGTATGCGGTGCTGTGCGCTCCCGGTGAGCCGCTGGAAGGCCGCATTGATGTCCTCGTGACCGGTGAGCAGCTCCACGGCGATGCTCGGGTCGCTGATCCGGTTGGCCTCGCGATGCGTCTCGGCGAGCTGCCGGACCAGGGAGCGGGCCGTGTCGAGCCGGCGCTCGCTCTCCCGGATGAGCTCGGTGACGGCCACGTCCGGAGCGGCGGCCGTGAAACGAGGCGGGCGGCCCGCCGACCGGATCGCGAGGCCGTTCTTCACCAGGGCGGACAGATGACGGCCGGCCACCGCCGCACCCATGCCGCAGGCTTCGGCGATCTCCGAGGCGCTGCCCCGGGGCAGCCCGACCAGGACGGTGTAGACCAGCTGCGATCCGTCGCTGAGGCCGACGACGTCAAGTTCCATTTCCAGCTCCGGTATCCGCTTTCCACCAGCCGCCACCTGCTACGACGTGGCCACCACGCCATCCTCGCGCACGGTCCGCTCCCGCCCGCGTCCGCCCCTGGGCCAAAGGCGGACCGTGTCGCCCCGCGGCTCCCGTGGCCGATCTCTGCCAGCTGACGGAAGTCCGCCACGGCCCCCATCTTGTGCCGGCTCCCAGGGGTTGACAGATTCCCCACGCGTCGGCGCCGTTCAGACGGCCGACACCCTCTCTTTCCCCGATCTCCTCACGCAAGAAGTGGAGTGCCCATGAAACGGCGGAGACGAGCGGTCGCTCGTGGCGTCGGCGCCATAGCCACCGCGGCCCTGCTGCTCGGCACGCCCGTGCAGTACGCGGCCGCGTCCGGAACGGCTGCCACAGCGTCCGGCCCCGGCTCGAAGGACGCGCCTGCCGCGCCCGCCCCGTCAGCCGTGCCGGGTGCCTCCGCACTCGGTCCCCTGGGCTCCTTCCTGAAGCCCGATCCCGTGCGGACCAAGCCGGCCGGCCCCCACCAGGTCCTCGTGGTCCTGGGGCCCGACGCCCAGGTGACCGGCGAACCGAAGGGCGGGCGGAGCGACCTCCGGGTCCGCACCCCGCTCACCTCCGACGCCCGGGTGAACACCGCCCTGCGACGCGCCCACGCCGTCTCCATCCGGCCCCTGCTCCCGGGACTCACCGCCGCGCAGGGCCGCGAACTGCACTCGGCCGCCCGGGCGAAGCTCGGCGCCGGCGCGGTCGACCTGTCCCGGGTCCAGGTCGTTCAGCTGGCCGGTGGCGACGCCACCGCCGCCGCCCGGACACTGGCCGCGGCACCGGGCGTCGTCTACGCGGAACCCGACCAGACCGTCTCGCCGATGAACACCGGCGCCGTACCCCTGCACGCACCGGGAACCGCGACCGCGACCGGCGGTGCCGACGTCGACGGACGTGACACGCCGAAGGCGCGGCACAGCGGCACGACCGGCTCCGACGGTGTCCCCGGCAACGCCGCCCTCGCCACCTCGACGCAGAGCTTCCTCAACGCCGGCGGCGTCGACGCCACCGGCGCCTACAGCCTGCTCAAGCGGAAGTTCGGCCAGCTGCCGGGCACCGGAGAGACCATCACCAACGTCTCGATCGGCGACCTCACCGACGAGACGACGCCGAACCTCGGTTCGACCGGCCCGACGACCGTCCTGCACGACGGCCGCCGGTACCTGGACGTCCCCACCATGCCGCTGATCCCCACCTACACCGCCGACGCCACCGGCGCCCTCGACCCGGCCGGCTCGACCCAGGGACAGGACCCGGCGCTCGGCGAGGTGCTCCTGGACTTCTCCGTGATGGCGCCGCTCCCGCACGAGGCGCAGCGCCCGGGGATGCAGGGCAGCGGGGACTCCGACCTGCTGGGTATCGCCCCGGGCGCCAAGTACCGGCTCGTCGTCCCGCAGGAGCCGACCTTCAGTCAGATCGCCGTCGCCCTGCTGGCCGCGGCCCGGCAGACACCGCGGCCCGACGTGATCACCGCCAGCCTGGGCTACGGCACCGACGCCTACGGCATGCCCGGCCGTTACCTGGAGGACGACCCCGTCCAGCAGTCGGTGATCGCGTCCATCGTGCGGCAGTACGGCATCACCGTCGTCGTCTCGTCGAACGACGGCACCCGCCTGTACACCAACGCGGCCGTCGGACCGGACGGCGGCAGCACACCGACCGACGTGACACGCAAGCCCGCCGACACCACCCGTATCGGCGACGACCAGATGTCGACCACGCCCACCCGGGTCCTCGACTCCGGGGCGATCGCCGCGGGCGGCACGACAACCGACGACACGCTGTCCGTTCCCCCGCAGGACGGCGGCGCGGCCTCCTCGGCCGGCACCTGGGCGACCACCCGGCTCAACGGCTCCGGTGTCTTCTCCTCGGGATTCGGCACACGCGTGGACGTCTCGGCGCCCAGTGACGGCATACCCGCCTTCGAACACCAGGGCCAGACCGCGCAGTCCGTCGCGGAGGTCCTCAGCGGCGGCACCTCCGCCTCCGCCCCCGAGATCGCGGCGGCCGCCGCGGTCGTCCTGCAGACCTCGCGGCTGACCGGCCGGCACCCGTCACCCGACGACGTGCGCTCACTGCTGGAGCGGACCGGTCGCGCCGTGCCCACGCCGCCGCAGATCGACCGGCCGCTGCACGTGGGCCCGCAGCTCGACGTCACGGCGGCCGTCCAGGCCGTACTGGCCGAGGCACACGGCAAACTCGCCGACACCGGAGCGGCCAGGATCGTGCGGCTGTCCGTGGCGCATCGCCAGACCATCGGCGGCCTCGGCGGCAGCTACCTGGAATCCACCGATCCGGACCGCGTCGACCTGGCCGGCCCTGGCACGGGGTCCGGTGCCACCGGGGAGGGCCTGGTGGGCCCGGTGACGATCGGTGCCGACGTGACCGGCCTGACGGGAGACAAGGGCGTCGAGTACGTGCTGCGCATCGGGAAGCGGGAGTTCACTTCCGCCACTCCCGCGGTACGGCTGACGCCCACCCAGATGCTCACCGCGGCGGGGCTGCCCGTCGCCTCCACGACCGACCGCCGGCTCTCCCTCACGTTCGAGGTGCGCCACGGCCGCCAGGTGCTCGCCTCCGCGCACCACGAGCTGACCTTCGGCCCCACCGACGGGGGATACGCCGAGGCACTCGCCCCGGTGGTCCAGCCCGTGGTCGAAGCGGGCCACTCGGTGCGGGTGCGTTACGACCTCAGCGGCGTGCGCAACGTCAGCTCGCCCGAGCTGGTCGTGTCGGGGGTCGGCCACTTCAGCCCGGCGGCGGCTCCCATTTTCTCAGCTTCCTACAGCGTTCCGCTGACCGCACCGAGCGGGACGGTCACCGTCCCGGCCGGCGCGTTCACGGCGGGCGGCGGCATCTACGGGATCGGCGTCGTCCAGAATCCCACCGGCGGCGCCAGGGGCGTGCCGGTGTACGGGGAGTTCGCCTCGGTCCGGGTCGACGGCGCAAGCATCGCGCAGCGTCCCGACGCACCGGCGCTGGGCGCCGAGCCGTCCGGGGGGCCGTCCGCCGGATCCGGGCATCTGCTGGAGATCACCCGGGCCGCGCCCCGGTTCTCCGTGAGCTACGACGTGTCGCGGGTCCGGGGCGCGACCGGCACCCTCCTGGAGTTCTCCGCCCCCGGCCCGAACATGTACGGCTCCTACAACCTGGTCAGCAACCAGAACGGCACCGTCCGGGACCACGACGGAGTGGACAGCCCGGCCACGCTGCACCGTTCACTGAAGGGCACGCGGGGCACGGCGAAGCTCGACGCCCGGGCGCTCAAACTGCCCTCGTCCGTCGCCTACGACGTGCGGGTCTTCGCCGTCGACAGGAGCGGCGGGATTCTCGGGCAGGCCTCGCCGACGTCCTTGCTGGCCTACGACGACGGACCGGCCCCGGACGGCACCAACCTGACCGACTTCGCGATCGTCCCCGGAGGAACCTCGGTCGCGTCGGTCGAGAGCCCCACCGGCGAGGGCTCGGTCTACGACTACGACGCCGCCGACGGAACCTATGGGCGCAAGCTCACCGGCGACCCCGCCTACGGCTCGATCTACGAGGTGTTCGGCGTCGACTCCTCCCACCACGTACTCGTGCTGCACAAGCAGACCACCACCGGCGAGCAGTGGCTGGAGACCTACGACACGGGCACCGGTGACGCCGTCGGACGTCCCGCCCGCGTCGACGACCAGTACGTCGTGACCGGCGGGCGCGTGGACGACGAACGCCATCGGGCCGCCGTGCTGGCGACCCGCGCCGCGGACGGGGCGAGCTTCGTCCTGCCCGTGGACACGGCGACCGGCACCCTGGGCACGCCTCTCCAGCTCGACTCCACCGCGGTGCGCGGCGCCCCGTACGGGCTGCTGGAGCTGGACCGTACGACCGGTGTCTTCACCGCGCAGAAGACCGGGTCCACCGTCAACTGCCTGGCCGGGAGCGGCTCCGGCACGGTGGCGGAGGTCGACCTGGACACGGCAACGGTCACCCAGGCCCCGGGCGGAACCCCGTGCGCCGGAGCCCTCGCCTCCGACGAAGAGGGGCACTTCTACGAGACGTGGTACCACTCCATCAGCGTCAACTTCGCCGGCACCGGGTATCTGGCGCAGCTGGGCGGCGGTGACCCGGTCAACGTGGGGGCGGCTCAGGCACCCGTCGCCCTCGCGGTCGACGGCCGGCACCACCTGGCGCTCCTCGGCTTCCGCTACCCGGACCTGCAACCCACGGGAGGCTTCCAGCAGTACGGCTTCACCGACAACAACGCCACCGGCCGCATCGCCGTCGTCGACCTGAGGTCCGGCAAGACGGTGGAAACGGTCAGCGGCGTGGAGTACCCGCTGTTCGGGGCCTACAACGGACGGCTCGACTCGCATCACGAACGCGCCGTCCAGCTCGACCCGGCCACCCGCACGGGCTGGACGTACGCGGGCGACGGCAGCCAGATCCAGCAGTTCTCCTACTGATCGGGTCCACCGGTCGGCCGTCAGGGTCCGCGGGCTGCCCGGAGCGCCCGCGGACCCACCCGCGCAGCGGCGAGCGTACGGCTCGCCGCTGCGCGGGTGGGGCGACGCTCAGGGAACGATGTACTGGGCGGCGCGGAACAGTTCGTACCACTCCGCACGGGTCAGGGGGACGTCCGATCCGAGGGCGGCGTCCGCGACGCGCTGCGGGGTGGTCGTGCCGATGACCACCTGCATCCGGGCGGGGTGGCGGGTGATCCAGGCCGTCGCGATGGCAAGGGACGGCACCCCGTACTTCGCCGCGAGGCGGTCGATGACGGCGTTGAGTTCGGGGTGGCGCTCGGAGCCGAGGAAGGGCCCGTCGAAGAAGCCGGCCTGGAACGGCGACCAGGCCTGCACGGTGATGTCGTGCAGTCGGCAGTAGTCCAGGAGCCCGTCGTCACGGCTGACCGACTGGTCCAGGCCCTGCATGTTGGCCGCGACGCCCTGCGCGACGAGCGGGGCGTGCGTGATCGACAGCTGGAGCTGGTTCGCCACCAGCGGCTGACTGACGTGGCGGCGCAGCAGGTCGATCTGGCGGGGGGTGTGGTTCGAGACGCCGAAGGCGCGCACCTTGCCCGCTGCGGCCAGGTCGTCGAAGGCACGCGCGACCTCTTCGGGTTCGACCAGGGCGTCGGGACGGTGCAGCAGCAGGATGTCGAGGTAATCGGTGCCGAGAGCCTTGAGCGAACCGTCCACCGACTCGACGAGGTGCTCGTAGGAGAAGTCGAAGTACGGGCCTTCGCGGACGATGCCCGCCTTCGACTGGATGATCAGCTTCTCGCGCTGCGAGGGGCTCAGTCGCATCGCCTCGGCGAAACGGCGCTCGCAGCCGTGCAGTTCGCTGCCGTAGACGTCGGCGTGGTCGAGGAACGTGATGCCGGCGTCCATCGCGGTGGCGAGAAGTTCGCGGACCTCGGCGTCGCTCTTGTCCTGGATGCGCATCAGGCCGAGCACGATGTTCGGGACGACCATGTCGGTGCCGGGCAGTTTGAACGTCTTCACGATCGGGTCCTTGTCCATACGTGGGTGGGCGGTGCGGTGCCGGGCACCTCAGGCCGCCGAGAGGCGGGAAATCTGCTCCGCGGTGAGTTCGACGTCGGTGGCGGCCGCCGAGTCACGGATGCTTTCGGGGCGGGAGGCCCCGGGGATCGGGATCACCACGGGCGCCAGGGCGAGTTCCCAGGCCAGGGTCACCCGGTAGACGCTGACGCCGATCTCGTCCGCGACCTCGCGGAAGGCGGCCTGCTGCGCCGAGAGCTCGGGCGCGTTCGCGATGCCGCCCAGTGGGCTCCAGGGCAGGAACGCGATCCCGAGTTCGGCGCAGTGCTCCAGCTCGCGCAGACTGGAGCGGAACCTGGGCGAGAACTGGTTCTGGACCGAGTCGAGGCGGCCGCCCAGGATCTGGTTCGCCTCGTCGATCTGGTCCACGGTCGCGTTCGAGATGCCCGCCATGCGGATCACGCCCTCGTCGAGCAGGTCGCGGATCGCGCCGATCGACTCGGCGTACGGGACCCGCGGGTCGGGGCGGTGGAACTGGTAGAGGCCGATCGCCTCGACGCCGAGGCGCTTGGCCGACTCCTTGGCGGCCCGCTTGAGATAAGCCGGATCACCGTTCACGGTCCAGCTGCCGTCGCCGGGCCGCAGGTGACCCCCCTTCGTCGCGACCAGCACGTCGTCCGCTCCCCGGCCGTACGTGCGCAGGGCCCCGGCGATGAGCTCCTCGTTGTGTCCGACCTCGGCGGCGTCGCGGTGATACGCGTCCGCCGTGTCGACGAACGTGACACCGGCGTCCAGCGCGGCGTGGATCGTCGCGATCGATCTGCCGGCTTCGGGGCGGCCCTCGATGGACATCGGCATGCCGCCGAGCCCGATCGCCGACACCGTCCGTCCGCCGATCGTGCGTTGCTTCATCGGACGTCTCCTCCGGGTGTGGAAGCAGGTGGTCGAGGTCTTCCCGTACGGAAGGCCTGCTCGGCCGAGCCTAGGAATCGATGATTCAGAGGTCCAACAGTTGTTGGTCATGGCATTGAGAAAGCGAATCGATGAATGTGTCCGGCGCGTACACCTCGCCACCCCTGCCGGACGCCCGGAGGGCGGGTGCGGCACCGTCTCGGCGCACGGGTACGGTTCGTCGCGTGGACGGTGACGTGGAGCTGGACGCGGACGGCTGGGAGTCGCGGCACCGGGCCGTGTACGGGTGCGGCGCCTGGGAGCGGGCCTGTCGTCAGGGGGGCCTGATGACCGCCTGGCACCAGGAGCAGGATCCCCTCTTCGGTGCGTCGGCGTCCCGGCGGCACGGCGCCGATCCGGGCGCACGCGTGAAGTGGCCGTGGGGGAGCGGTCCGCACACCCTGGGTCTCCTGCTGTGGCGGACCGCCTACGACGCCGGGATCCTCGTCGACGAAGTCCCCCTGGCCGATGTCCTGCGCCACTGCGACCCCGCGGCCCCGCCGCCGGCGGCGGGGGGCCCGATGCCCGCCGCGGCCCGCGACGGTGGGATCGGGGCGGGCGGCGTCGAGGCGGTGGCCAGGGTCAGACCCGTCCTGCTCGCCCATCTCACCCCCGAACTCCCGCGGACCGCCCGGGCCGGAGCGCGGCCGGCGGCGACGGTCGGCTACCGCGTCCGGGAGATCCTGGCGACACCCGACTGGGATCACGGCGACTGGCCGGCAGTGATCGCGCTGGCCCGGCAGGCGATGCGGCGGGCCGACGTGCTCCGGGAGCAGGGGACCTGGCGGCCCGGCGCCCGGGAACGGTCCCTGTACGGCCGTGTCTCCCTGGACCGGGAGCCGGCCGCCGTCACCGGCGCCCGGGGCGGCCGAGCCCCGGGCTGGCTGGCCCGCGCAACGCATCTGGTCGGCCTCGCCGATGTGCTCACCGGGGCCGTGGAGGCGCTGCCGCGCGACGACGGAGGAACCCCGGAGCCGCTGGTGCAGGCCCTGCAGGCCACGGCTCGCGCCTGCGCCGGGCTGCGGACCAGCAGCGAGGAGGTACGGCAGTTGTGGGCGGCCGAGCCGCAGGAGCCGCGGGATGCGGCCGACTGGGAGCTGTCCCACGTACCGGAGACCCTGCGGGTCCAGACCGAGGAGACGCGGGAGCTGGTACGGACGCTCTCCGCCTTCCTGTGGACGCTGGCGTGCGCTTGACCGGCCGGCACGCGCCACCAAGGGGGCGCGGCCGGCGGCACCGCTCAGATGAAGTCGCCCCGTCGCTCCACGGGGTTGACGGCGTCGCGCCGCTGCTGCGCCGCGCGGGCCGTCCGCGTCGCCGCCTCCTCGCGCAGGTGTGCCTGGCTCTGCAGGGTCATCATCGACCCGAGCGGATGGCGGCCGGTCATCGGGTTGTCCACGCAGGACCGGTAGAGGGCGGCGGCGCGCCCGGTGTCCTGGTAGAGGGTGCGGTAGAGCTCGGCGGCACGGTACTGGGCGTAGGGGTGGCCACGCTCGGCTGCCGCCAGGAAGTGCTCCAGCGCGTGTTCCGCGGGCGTCCGGGTCAGCGGGAGCAGCCGCTCCAGGTACAGCTCGCCCAGGGCCAGCATGGCTTCGGGTTCGCCGAGTCGGGCCGCGGCCCGGTAGTGGCGGGCCGCTTCGTCGAGCGACTGGGCCATACCGGCCTCGGGGCAGCCCTGGTGGTACAGCGCGCCGAGGTAGTAGGCCGCCCGCGGCGATCCGGTGCTCTGCCGCAGCAGCGGTACCGCGATCGCGTAGTGGCCCTGCAGATAGGCGATGTGCCCCAGGAGTTCCACGGCGGCGTCGTGACCGGCGGAGGCGGCGATCTCCAGGAAATAGGGGGCCGCGGCGCGGTGCTGCGCGCTGTTCCAGCAGTGCAGACCGATCTGGTAGTGGTCCTCGGCGCCGGCCGGCTCGCGGCCGTCCACGGTGAAGTCGGTTCCCTGCCAGTGCACCACGTCGCCGCCCCCTCGCCCCGGCCCGCCGCGGCGGGCATCCATGGGTCATTGTGCCCCGCGCGCAGGCACCCCGGGAACGGGTGCCTGCGCGGTGGCGGGCCGGTCAGCTGTTGGCGTTGAGGACGGGGTAGAAGCCGGACGCGTGGCCGGTGGCGGTGGGGTGGTAGGACTCCCAGGTCGGCGAGATGACGATGGAGTGCAGCCAGTCGTCGCCGGAGCACAGTTCGTGCCCGTTGAACGTGGTGCGGACGTCGCCGAAGACGAAACCGTGCGCGGCGGCCCTGCCCTGGATGACGCTGTCGAGGACGTCCGAGGCCTCGTCGATCTTGCGGTGCTTGGTGTCGCTGAGCCCGATGCAGAAGACGTTGAGGGTGTAGAGGTGCGGGTAACCCAGGACGACCACCTTGGCGTTGGGAGCCTTGGCGCGGATCGCGGTGTAGGTGGCGTCGAGGCGGCCGGGCAGGGTGTTCCGCGCGTACGTCTCCGCCTGGTTGACCCTGTTGACGCAGTCGGAGTCCGAATCCGTGGCGCAGGCCGTCATGACGTCGGCGAAGCCCGCGTCGTTCCCGCCGATGGTGACGGAGACCAGCGTGGTGGCGGAGGTGAGGGGGCCGAGCTGGGAGTTCGTCACGTCCGTGGTGACCGCGCCGGAGCAGGCCGTGTCCGCGAAGGACGACGGGGCGTGCGCGTTCTTCCAGAGGTAGGGGTAGGCGCTGAGGCTACGGTGGCAGCTGCCGCTCGCGCTGTCGTAGTTGCCCGCGCCGTTGCCGGCGGAGTACGAGTCGCCCAGCGCGACGTACACCGGTCCCGCGGCCTCGGCCGGAGCGGCCAGACCCAGGCTGATGAGGGCTGCGGCGCCCAGAGCTGCGAGCAGGGACAGCGACTTGGTCGATCTCACGGGACCTCCAGAAGTGGAATGTCGAATTCCATCGGGTGGCGCACGAAAGGAGCGTGAGTTGATAAGTGCATGACAGATCAACCCTCTTGGGGCACTCCGCGTTCGCAGCCTGGCCGAGCGGGAACGGGACCAGGGCGCTGGTGAACGGGGAGGGCCGCCGCGAGAGGGCGGCGGTGAGACACCCCCACCGGACCGGTGGGGGTGGTGTGCGTGCCGCGCGGGCGCGGCCGGCGGGCCGTCAGCGCATGCCGGTGCCGTACGAGTTCGGCATCCCGGTCACGGGCCTTGAAGTGGGAGTCGAGGTGCGCGGGCGACGGTGGCGGGTCGGTGGCCTGGCTGAGGTGCTCCTGCCGCGCCGTCGCGGGAGGCCGGGCTGTTCCTCGGCGGGGACCCGTCCGTGCGGGTGGCGGTAAGAATCGTCGGGGTGGTTGCCGTCGTCGGGCCGGGCGCTGTGGCGATCGGTTCCGTGCGCCTCGCGGTGCTGGGTTTCTTGATCCGCATGCGTTCCTCCTGCGGGGGGATGCGGCTCAGAGGGGCGAGCGGGTACGGCACACGGGCCCGCCGGGTGGGCAGGCTGGACGTGCTCCTGACAAGTTCAATTCTGAAGTATCGTCAGCTCAGGGGCAGTCGGCAAGCCGTCGGGCGCGGAATTTTACGCGCGTAACACCTGGCCCTCCGGCCCACTGCGACCTGCGCGCGCCTGGCGATCACTCGCAAACCGCCGCGGTCCGTCACACGCGGGTGCGACGGACCGTTTTGCGCTTGGTTTTTATGGCGTTCTGTCCCGTCAGGCCTGCGGGTCGGACTGCTGGTTGGTGGCGTCGGCGCAGGTCCGGATCCGCAGCCGACGGCGAGTCCCGATCTGCTGCGTGCGATGGTCAAGACGTTCGCCGACGCCCTCATGTCCGCCGCGGCCGATGCTCTCTGCAACGGCGAACACGAGCAGGTCGGCGATGCGAGAGTCAGCCATCGCAACGGCTGTCGCCCGCTCGAGCAGTACACCCGCGCCGGCGCGGTCGCACTCGCCATCCCCAAGCTCTGGTCCGGCAGTTACTTCCCGCCCTAGCTCCTGGAGCGACGACGCCAGGCCGGGCAGGCCCTCATCTCGGTGGTCGCCACCGCCCACCCGCTCGGTGTCCGAACCCGCCGCGTCGAGAAACTCGTCGAGTCCCCTGGTGTCACGCGGCTGTCGAAGTCCCAGGTGTGGGCGTAGTACTGCTCGATACGGGCACGCAGCGGTTGGTCGCTCGTGCGGCGCATCCCGCCACGGAGAGGCGGCGTGCCGCGTCCGGAAATTCCCGGTCCGGAACCGACGCAACCTCTCTCAACGCGTCCGCACCGACACACGGCGGCAGTGCCGGAGAAACGACCTGCCCAGGCTCGTGACGAAGACCGGCCCGTCGGCTCGGCGAGACCGCAAGCCTGCCCTCGCTGCCGGAGCTGCCACCGCAACCCAAACGCGTCAGTCGACCCTCATCGCGCCAACCAGCTCTGGAAGGCGTCCTGTTGGAGACGGCCGCGACCCTGAACTGTCCGCACTGCCAGCAGTCGGTCACCATCGTCGTGCTTCTGGCGCCCCTGGAAGCGGCCCGCCCGTCCGTCCCCACGGCCATCCCCGACATCGTTCAGGTGCGAAGGACTCCGTGAGGGCCGCCGACCGTCACTGACCATCGGCCCGCCGACCTGACCATCGGCCCGCCGACCTGACCATCGGCCCGCCGACCTGACCATCGGCCCGCCGACCTGACGGTCGGCGGGCCCACGCGGTCAGGTCGTCGAACGCAACCGGTCAAGTTCGTTGCCGATGGCATCCCGCAGCACATCGTGTTGCGAGTCGAGCTTGTACTGCTCGTCACTCCACCGCTCACGCGGATACAGCCACACCGGCTTGCCCACCAGCTCGGCCGGCTCCCACTCGAACCGCGGCCAGACATGGGCATGCAGGAACGGGTCCGAGTTGCCGAGGATCTCCAGGTTGACCCGGCGGAAATCGGGGTCCAGCCGCCGACAGACCCGCTCAACCGCTTCTCCCAGTTGATCCATGTCGGAGAGAAACGACAGCCGCTTGGCCCTGGGCAGTTCAGACAGCCGTTGAACACCCGGCTCGTTCGCGAGCAGAACTGAGTACCCAGGCAGGAACTGAACGTCGCCGATCACCGCGAAGCCGGACTCAAGCCGCCGCAGCACGGTCGGATTCTCGCCCCGCAGAGCAGCCCCGATCCGGTCCGTCTGCCAATTGCTGGTCATACCCCGAGCCTAACCGCGGGGCGATCAAGACCTGCTTTTCGCTCCCCACCCTCCCCACTCACTTCAAGAATCGCGTCGGCAGTTGATGACCTGGGCGCTGACAGGCTGACAGAACCGGCGGCCAACAGCGCTGTTCTCCGTGTCGCGGACATGCGCGCGACGTGAACGTCCAGTTCAAGGGCTCTTCTGCACACTCGATGCTCGGAAATCTCGACGACGTGCAGTTCGCCCGCCGCGACTGTCGGCACCGCGCCCGGCTCGCCGCCATGGACGATCCTGCTAGTGCTCTGACCGCACAGGTTCGCCGGGTCGTTCCGGCTGCGCCGTGAGCGGACGTCCGCCCCAGCGGATGGCTTTCTCGCCGGATGCGGACGCGTTCCATACGTTCGGTGGCCAGGACGTTGCGGTGGCGGGCGTTCGCGTTGCGCCGGCGCTGGTAGGCGTGCAGGGCCCGGATCCGCACGGTTGTGGTGGGGATGGTGCGAGTTCAGAAAGCCCCAGGGCCAGGGATCCGGCGCGAGGTGGCGGGGAGGCGCTCCCGCAACGGCCTCAGGGCTGTGGGTGGCCAGGCAGTCGGCTCAGGAGTGCGACAGCGCACAGCACGGGGATCAGCGCGGCGAGCGTCCAGGTCAGGCCGGCGAACTCAGCGGCCCAGCCGATCACGGCGGGGCCGAACAGGGTCCCCGCGTAGGTGAAGGTAGTGAATCGGGAGATCAGCGTCGCGGCTTCCGGGCTGTCGGCCTTCGCCTGCCCGACCGCGCTGTAGGCCAGCGGGATCAGGACCGAGGCACCCGCGCCTGCGACGGCGAACCCGCCGATGGCCGTGACCGGGTTCGGCGAAAGCAGCGCCATCGCCAGGCCGCAGGCCGCGACGAGGCCGCCGGTGCGGAAAAGGGCCGGAGCACCGAAGCGGAGGGTCAAGCGGTCGCCGATCACTCGGCCGATCGCCTGAGCGCCGGTGTACGCGGTCACGGCCGTCGCCGCGAGACCGAGCGACGCGCCCCGGGAGTCGTGGAGGAAGATCGCGCTCCAACCGAGGGCGGCGCCTTCACAGACCATCAAGGCGGTGCCGGTCAGGCCGAGTGCCACGACCTGGCGGCTCCAGCCTCTGCGTCGGCCCCGGCGGCGCTCTGCGGGCGAGGATGTGGGGGCGCGGTCCCGCGGGCCGGTCTCCACCAGGAGCCGTCCCAGCAGCAGGCCCCCCGCCATGAGTACGGCGGCGGCTGCGGCGAGGTGCGTGGCGAACGAGACACCCGCATGCTCCAGGGCGGCCGTGGTGAGTGAGGCCACGACCGCGCTGATGCTCCAGGCGGCGTGGCAGCCGTTGAGTATGGGACGTCCGAGGCGCTGTTCGACGGTGACGGCGTGCGTGTTCATGGCTGTGTCGGTGGTGCCGTGCACGGCACCGAGCGCCATGACGACCAACACAAGTTCGACGACTCCGCCCACCAGGCCGACCAGTGCCAGCAGCACGGGCATGACGACGACCGAGGTGCGCAGCACCGGCCGCGTCCCGACCCGCGCCGTCAGAGGGCCCACGCCCTGCATGCAGACGATGGCCGCCACGGCGAAAACCATGCCGATCAGCCCGAGCTGCCCGTCGTTCAGATGGTGCTTGCTCTTCAGCGATTCCAGCCGGACGACATACGTCGACAGCGTGAGCCCGTTGAGAAAGAAGACGGCTGTGGCCGGCCACCGTCCGGCGTTCCCCGGTCTGCCTGGATCCTCTGACGTGGTCGAGCCGCCCCGGACCGGGTCGGCAGCCGTTGGTGTCGCATGCGCCGCGGTCTGTTCCTCGGCAGTCATCCTGCGCTCCGTCGCGTTCCCCCCGTGATCCGAGGATGCCCGGACGGCGGGTGAGAACCAGATCGACACTAGCACCGTCGCACACGGACAGGCTCGGCCACCGCACCTCCAGTGGTCGGATCGGACGTCACCGCACATCCAACCGCCACGACGACCGACCCGGTGAACCTGTGCGGTCAGAGCACGACTTGCCGACCTTGCCGCTACGACGCACAGCACGCACTGCCTATGCGGCACCGGCGACATGCGCCGCCTCGCCCCCCACCCGTCTGCGGCTCGTGGCGTCGACGTGGTGTTCTTCCACACCCCTGCGGACACAGTCGATCCGGTCTGGCACCCGGCGCGCCGGGCCGGCAGCCTGTGGGCCTTGAGCGGCAGGGGCCCGACCGGATCGACTGTTGCCGGATTCGGCGGTCCTGGGCGAGCGGTGCGGGACTGGTTTGATTCCTCACTTTCGGCGGCCCTGCGTCCAGGTCCGGTACAACCTCTGACGAACAAGCCGCCGAAGTCTGACCGGCCCGCCAGCGCAACCCGCGCCCTCGGGCCGTCACCACTCGCGTCCACGCCGTCCGGCGCGTCGAGCGCGAGCCCTCACCCCTTGATCCCAGGAGGCCCGCAGAAACTGCGAAACACAAGGGAGTACCTCTTCGGTTGCCGGCATGGCATGGCACCGTACGAACGGGGATATGGGCACACGCAGGTGCGCAGGGGCGCTCGCACAGGTCGGACGGAGACGGAGACCGCCGGGGCACACGGATGCGCCTGGCCCGTGTCCCTCCGTCCCAGGCGATATCGCTTCCTGGAGGACCGATCGGTCGCCCAGCAGAAACTGGCCCCGGCCCACCAATGCGCCGCCAACCTGTCCCAGGCCTGCGCTCCATCGCCACGGCGCGCACCGCTGGCTCCAGTGGTGCCTGCCTCCGGATGAGCCCAGGCTGGAAGGGCACACCTCACCGGAAGGAGCCTGTGCGATGGCCTCCGCCACCACCATGACCGCGGCTCTCGAGTCCGTGCACCGCGAGCGGCTGATGCGGCTCGCCCGCGAGGTCTCCTTCGCGGCCGGGACCCGGCTGTTCGAGGAGGGTAGGCACGCCGACCGATTCTGGGTCGTGCGCACCGGGACCGTCGCCCTGGACCTGCATGTGCCCGGTCGGCGGCCCGCCGTCATCGAGACCCTGGGGCAGGGTGAACTCGTCGGCTGGTCCTGGCACTTCCCTCCGTACCTCTGGCAGCTGGGTGCCGAGGCGATGAGCCCGGTGCGGGCCTGGGAGTTCGACGCCGGCGCGGTTCTGGGATTGTGTGCCGAGGACGCCGGGTTCGGGCAAGCGATCGCCGTCTGGGTCGGGCGGGTGGTCGCCCAGCGGCTGCACGCCTCCCGGGTGCGTCTGCTCGACCTGTACGCCCCCTACGGAAGCGGTGGGCTTACCTGACCCGGCGCGCAGCAGGCGCGACGGACCGTGTGCAGACATCAGCAGATCAAGGTTCATCTCTCCGTGGCCGCAGGCGGTTCCCCAGGGTGAGGGTGATCCAGCAGGTCCAGCCGATCGGCTGGAGAGCCCAGTAGCTGACGACGCGGTAGAGGAGCACGGCGGCGATCGCCTGTCCGGGCGGCAGGCCGTAGACGACGAGCAGGGCCGAGAGGGCGGCTTCGGCGATGCCCAGGTTCCCCGGGGTCAGACGCAGGCTGCCGACGATCTGCGTGATGGTGTACGTGAGGAGCAGCCCGCGCCAGGGCACCGGGACACCCAGGGCCCACATGCTCGCGGCCAGGCACGCCACGTCCGAGCTCCAGTTGAGCAGCGCGAAGGCCAGCGGCCAAAGCCAGGGCCACAAGCGCGGCTCCACGCTGCGGACCTGGTCGGCCAGACCTGCCAGGTCCGTTTCGACGCGTCGCGCCCACCCGGACCGTCGGCACGTGGCCCCCCACACCCGCCGCAGCGCGCGGCGCACCGGCGCGAAGCCGCAGAGACCGAGGATCGTCGTTCCGGCCGTGAGAGCGATCAACAGCACCGTGACCACGGGGCGGACGACGGTGTCCGGGCCGGCCGGCCCGGACAGGAGGACGCCGATGGCGAGGAGGAGCAGGAGACTCAGGGCCGAGGCCACTCCTGCCGTCACCACGACGGCGACGGCGAGCACCTGTCCCGCACCGCGGCGGGACAGATACCGCAACAGCCATGCCGCAGAGAACGCCGCGCCACCGGGAAACGCACCGGCCAACGCGTTGGCGGCCATGGTCGTGCACGTCATCTTGCCCACACTCCACCGCACACCGCCCGTCCGCAGCAGCCATCGCGGCACTGCGGCGAAGCACACCACTGACAGCGCCTCGAAGGCCATGGCGACCACCACACCGAAGGGCCTCACCCGGGCAATCAGGTGGTACGCCTCCGCCAGTTCACGCCGTCGGGAGAGAGCGAACAGGGCTGCGGCCAGGCCGACGAGGGCGGCGCACATCCACCAGAGCAGGCCCGGCCGTGCGGCGGAGCCCCGCACAAGTCTTCCGGCACCGGCCCCGGCCTCTGGCTGCGGCATGGATCGTGGCTTTCGGGAGTCGACACGGACAGGTCCGACGGCGGCAGCGGATTCAGCGGACGGTACGCCATGCTCTCACCGCACCACACCGCACCACACCGCACCACACCGCACCACACCGCACCACACCGCACCACACCGCACCACATCGCACCACATCGCACCACACCGCACCACACCGCACCGCACCGCACCGCGCCCGCCGGGAGCAAGGTGTGGTCCGGCGAGACCTGTACGACGGGTCTCAAGCGACGTAGGGCCGCGACCACATCGTGGCCGCTGGCACCCCGGCATTTCGGGCCGCGCCGCAGCCCCCGCCACCGCTACGTCCCGTGGCTCACGTACGCCTGTCGCACGGTGGCGGCCACGCGGTCGGTCAGTTCGGGCAGTGCGGAGCGCACCGGGTCGCTCAGCGGTTCGCCGAGTTCGACGTCGGCGACCTCCACGGCGTGCACCACGAGCCTCGGCGGCATGCGGCCGAGGGCCTCTGCCAGGGCCAGACAGGCGCCCAGGCCGAAGGTGTGCGTGCTCGCCGTGGCCCGTGCGTGCCCGGCGGCCTCCGCCGGTGTCAGGGTGTGCAGCTCACCGGGCCGGGCCGGGTGGGTGCGGAGGGCTTCCACGACGATCACGGTGGTCGCGTCGCGCCACAGGTCGAGCAGCCTCGCGGGCTCGCCGTCGCTGACCGCCAGCACGGTGTCGTCGGGAACCCGGCCCCGCAGTGCCTCCACCGCGGCCGGGCCGACCCCGTCGTCGCCGCGCAGAGGGTTGCCGACGCCGACCACCACGACCCGGCCGGTCATGGACGGTCCACGGTGACGTCGAGGAAGTGGGCGGCGCAGGAGATGCAGGGGTCGTGGTTGCGGATGACCCGTTCGCACAAGTGGGTGAGTTCGTCGTCGTCGGCGGTGGGACCGCCCCGGTCCAGGCGTGACTGGACCGCCCTGCGTACGTCCTCCTCGATGGCCGTCTGGTTCTGTGCGGTGGGCGGGATGATGCGGGCCCCGGTGAGCGTACCGTCTGCGGAGAGGGCGTAGCGGTGGTACAGCAGACCGCGGGGCGCCTCGGTGGCTCCCACGCCGGCCGCCGCGCGCGGCGGGACCTCGACGGCCGGCCGGAGAGGCCGCTCGTATCCGTCGATGATCCGCAGGGCTTCCTCGACCGCCTGCACGACCTCGACCGCACGTACGACGATGCTCCGGAAGGGGTTGTCACAGACCGTGCCCGCGGCCGGATCGCCCAGCCCGGCGTCCCGTGCCGCACCGGCCGCCACGGGATGCAGCCAGCGCCCGTTGATGGCGTAACGGGCCAGCGGACCGGTCAGGAAGCGCCGGCCGTCCAGGGTGGCGGAGAGCGCCGTGGAGTGCGGCACCTGCTCTTCCCGGACGTGCTCCTCGAAGTCGGACAGGGGGAACTCCCGCGGCGCCGGATCAGCGACCGTGGGCGTCCCCGAGTCGATGGCGTAGCGGCCGGGGTCGCTCAGTGCGAACAGCGCGTGGTCGCAGACGGCGTCGGGAAAGTCGAACGCCGCCACCCAGCGGACGGTCTCCAGCGCGTCCTCCCGGGCCTGCCGCAGCCGATCTGCCAGGGGCCGGAGTTCGTCTGGTGCCGGGGTCCGGTAGAAGCCGCCCACCCGGATGTTGACCGGGTGGACGGGCCGGCCGCCGAGCTGTTCGATGATCGCGTTGCCGGTCTGTTTGATCCGCAGGCCGCGTTCGACGGCCGCGCGCTGGTCACGAGCGAGTTCGACCATGTCCGCGCGACCGAGGAAGTCCGGCGCGTGCAGGAGGTGGATGTGCAGGGCGTGGCTCTCGATCCACTCGCCGCAGTACAGCAGGCGGCGCAGGTCCGCGAGGGGGCCGTCCACCGTGACCCCGCAGGCGTTCTCGATCGCCCGGCAGGCGCTCATCTGGTAGGCGACCGGGCAGATGCCGCAGATTCGGGAGGTGATGTCGGGGGGCTCGGTATGGCCCCGGCCCTTCAGGAGGGCCTCGAAGAAGCGGGGCGGTTCGTAGATGCGCAGCTGTGTCCCGGTGACCGAACCGTTTTGGACACGCAGGTGGAGAGCCGCTTCGCCTTCCACCCTGGCCAGCGCGTCCAGTCGCAGGACGCGGGTTCCGCGAGGGTTCATGCGGGCCTTTCGGGGCGGGTTTCCGAGCCGGGCCGAGACCGGTGACACTCCTCGGCTGCGAGTTCGGGTACGGGGGCATGTTCCGGCGCCGTGGCGTTGAAGGTGTGGAAGACACGCTGGATGTCCCGCTCGCTCATCCCGTCGCGGTGCAACTGGGCGACCATGGAGCGCAGGTTGGGCTGGTTCGCCGGTCCGAAGCAGCCGTAGCATCCGCGTCCGTAGGCGGGGCAGATCGCGCCGCAGCCGGCGTGCGTGACCGGGCCCAGGCAGGGGGTGCCGTGGGCCACCGTGATGCAGGTGGTGCCGCGTCTCTTGCACTCGAAGCAGACACTGTGGCTCGGGATCCGGGGTCTGCGTCCGGCCAGGTAGGCGGTGATGACCTCGAGGAGCTGACGGCGGTCGATGGGGCAACCGCGCAGCTCGAAGTCGACCGGGACGTGGGCCGAGATCGGTGTCGAGGTCTCCAGCGTGGAGATGTACTCCGGGCGGGCGTAGACCGCGGCGAGGAACTCGTCGACGTCGGCGAAGTCGCGCAGGGCCTGGATGCCCCCGGCGGTGGCGCAGGCTCCAATGGTTACCAGGTACCGGGAGACATGGCGTACGTGCCGGATCCGCTCGGCGTCCTCGGCGGTGGTGATCGACCCTTCGACCAGGGAGAGGTCGTAGGGCCCCCGGCCAGCCGGCCGGGCGTGCTCCCCGCCGGCGCCGCCCTCGGCGGAGGTCATCTCCAGGAAGTGGTCGATCCGTACCCGGTCGGCGAGGCCCAGCAGTTCGTCCTCGCAGTCGAGCAGGGTCAGCTGGCAGCCGTCGCAGGAGGCGAACTTCCACACGGCGAGATTCGGCCGGTGACCGGGGGCCGGTCCGGGCGCGATGGCCATGTCACAACTCCCTCACAAGGAGCAGGTCTGCCACGCGGTCGTAGCCGACGACCGGACCGTCCCGGCACAGCAGGAGCGGGCCGAGCTGGCAGTGGCCGCAATGACCGGTGGCGCAGCGCATGTTCCGTTCCAGGGACACCTGGACGCGGTCCGGGACCACTCCCCGGGCCACGAGGTCGCGGGCGGTGTGGCGCATCATCACCTCGGGCCCGCAGACCAGTGCGCGGGTCCGTTCAGGACGCAGGTCGAGGCGGTCCAGGAGCGTGGTGACCACGCCGACCGCGCCGTGCCAGCCGGGGCCGGGGCCGGGGCGGTCGACGGTCACCGCTACCGACGCCGGTCCGCGCCAGTCGTCGATCTCGTTCTCGTAGACGAGGTCGGCCGGGGTACGGGCGCCCACCAGGACCGTGAGCCGACCGTACCCGCCCCGCCGTGCCAGGACGGCGTGCACGACCGGGCGCAACGGGGCCAGCCCGATACCTCCGGCGATCACCAGCAGATCCTCCCCAGCCGCCGTCGCCAGGTCCCAGCCGGTACCGTACGGCCCTCTGAGACCGACGGTGTCAGCAGGGCGCAGCCGGACCAGAGCCGCCGAGACCGCGCCCACGGCACGCACGGTGTACACGAGACCGCCGCGGGGGCCGCGCAGGGCGCTGACCGAGACGGGCACCTCACCGACCCCGAAGGCGTAGATCATCGCGAACTGTCCCGGCGCGAACGGCGGAAGGGCACGTCCGGTCGGCACCAGCTCGATAGAACGGGTGTCGGCGGTCTCCGCCCAGGTGCCCGCAACCTGATACGGCAGCGGAGGCGCCACGGTGGTCATGGCGGCTCCGCTTCCCCCGGCCGTGTCCAGTCGTGCAGGGCGGCGGCCTCCTCCGTGATGTCGATCCCGACCGGGCACCACACGATGCAGCGACCGCAGCCCACACAGCCGGACGAACCGAACTGGTCGTACCAGGTGCCGAGCTTGTGGGTCATCCACTGCCGATAGCGGCTGCGCGGGGAGGCGCGGACCGTGCCCCCGTGCAGCTGGGAGAAGTCCAGGTCGAAACACGAGTCCCACAACCGCCAGCGCTCCGCGTGGTCGCCGGTGAGGTCGGTGACGTCCTCGGTGGTGGTGCAGAAGCAGGTGGGGCACACCATGGTGCAGTTGCCACAGGTCAGACATCGTCCCGCGACGTCGTCCCAGCGGGGCGCGTCGAGCGTCGTGGCCATCAGCTCCCGCAGGTCGGCCTCGGGCATGGCGCGACCCATGCGATCCGCGGCGGCCGCGACACCCGCACGGGCCGTCTCACGGGTGTCCGGGTCGGCCGAACGGGTCGGGACTTCGGCCAGGATCTCGGCGCCCTCCGAACTGCCGCTGCGGATCCAGAAACGATGTCCGGCCTCGTCCGCCACCTCGGTCATGACCAGGTCGTAGCCGGGGCCCGCGGCGGGTCCGGTACCCATCGAGACGCAGAAGCAGGTGGCGCCGGGTTCCGTGCACTCGACCACGATCAGCAGTGCTCCGGAGCGCCGTCCCTCGTAGCCGGGGTCGCGGTGCATGCCACCGGTCAGCACCCGATCCTGGACGGCGATGGCCCGCAGGTCGCATGGGCGCACGCCGAGGAAGGCGTAACGCGGGGGCGTGGGTCGGTCGGCGGCGATGACCAGCCCGTCCTCCGTCCGGTCGGCGCTCCACTCCCGCACCCGGGGCGGGTGCAGGAACGGCTTCCAGGACTGCGGGCCCGCCGCGTGCGCGAAGGCCGCGCCGTCGGACCGCTCACGCAGCCGGTACCGCCCGGCCTCCAGCTCGACGCCCCAGCCGTACGGCAGCTCGTCGGCCGACCGAAGCTCCGCGAGGATGATCGCGTCGTCCCGCACCGTGGGTCCCACGACCGTGAACCCGCGTCTGATCAGCACGTCCACCAGCGCCGCCATGCCGTCCTTGCTCATGACAAGCCCGTCGGACCAAGGGACGGCCGGGGAGGAGTTCACATCGGCGTCGGCGGTCATGACCGACCTCCTTCGGCACGGGTGCGTTCCCGCGATCTCCGGCCCCCGAGGGCAACGGTTCCGGCCGCTCGGTGGGGCGGGAAGGGCCGTACGGGCACACGTGGAGGGCTGTTCTGCCCCCGGCCACAGCCGGACGGAGCCGACCCGGCGCGACGCGTCGTACGGCGCGGCTCTTCCGGGGCCGTTCCCGGTCATCGTCTCAAGCGGTCGGCGGCCGCGCCACCGAGGCGTCCGGCCGTGTGGGATCGAATGCGCTCCAGGAGTGCTTCGCCGCTCGGCCGTACGCGTGGTCAGGACTTCTCCGGCTGCGCCGACCGGCACCGCGGGGGAAAATTCCCGCTGAAGGGGTGACCACGCAACCGGGGCCCCAAGTCCCTGCCCTCGACGCTGTTGAGCGAAGTGGTGTTGATATGCCCGAACCATCGCAAAGCCCCGCCTGGCGGCGGATACCCGAGGACGTGGCCGGCGCAGCCGCCACGGTGGCGCGGGCCGCCGGGCATGCGGTCCTGCATCCGAAGTCCACGGTCGAGCGGGCACGCCATCTGCCGGACATCGTGCCCGCGCTGGGTCAGGCGGTGAAGCCGATACTGACCGGACGCATGGACGACTGGCGTGGCGAGTACGCCTACACGCTGGGTGAACAGGCGTTCGTCTACGGGTTTCCGTACATCTACAACGCCAAGCTGAGGCACGACTGGGTGACGCAGCCGCGGAACCCCGCGACGGTTCCGTACGCGCCCGTCAACCATTTCTGGCATGCCGAGCGACTGCTGGACGCGACCTACCGCGACGGCGGGTGTCCCAACAACGACACCCTGTATTCGGCGGCCTGGGTGCACCTCGGCAGCGAGCCGGTCATTCTCTCCCACCCCGACATGTGGGACCGGTACTTCACCTTCGAGCTGGTGGGAATCACGTCCGACAACTTCGACTACGTCGGTCAACGCACCACCGGCTCGGGCCCGGGCAGCTTCGCCCTGGTCGGTCCGGAATGGCAGGGCGAGCTCCCCGCCGCGGTACGGCGCCTGAAGCAGGCACCGAGCCCCTGGGTTCTCGTCCTCGGCCGTACCCTCGTCAACGGCCCCGACGACGTGCCGCGGGTCCGGGAACTCCAGAAGCAGTACCGGCTCACCCCGCTCAGCCTGTTCGGCAGGCCGGACGCGGAAGTCCCCGAAAGCCGTGACGTCCTGACGCCGGTCCTGGCCGAGGAGGATCCCCTGGGGCCGTGGAAGACGCTGAACGCCATGCTGGCCGAGAATCCCCCGCCGTCCCACCACCACGTCCTTCTCCAGCAGTTCGCCCAGATCGGGGTGGGCCCCGGGCTCGACGTCGAGGCGCAGCCCGACTCGGTGAAACGAAGCCTGATCCGGGCCGCCGCCGTCGGTGTCCCCCTGCTCAGACAGCAGATCCTCAGCGGCGACTGGGCGCACCTCGTGCACGGCTGGCGATACCCTCCCCCGCAGATGGGACGCTTCGGCGACGACTTCCTCAAACGCGCCGCCGACCAGTCGCTCATCGGCATCACCGCCAACGACCCCGCCGAAGCGGTCTACCTCCTCAACTTCGACGACGCGGACGGCGACAAGCTGGCCCCCGAGGGCCGCTACGAACTGCACTTCCCCGGCGGCGCCCTGCCACCGGTCGACGCCTTCTGGTCACTGACCGCGTATGGGGAGGACATGAACCTCATCCCCAACCCGGCCGACCGCTACTCCGTGGGCGACCGCAGCCCCGGCCTGCGATGGGACGCGGACGGCGGACTGACCATCCACCTGCAGAGCGAACCGCCCGGCGAGGGCCGGGAGGCCAATTGGCTGCCCACCACGAAGAAGGGCGCCTGGTTCGTGGCCCTGCGCATGTACCGGCCCCGCCCGGAGGTGATCGACGCGACCTGGGAGTGTCCTCCGCTGACCCGCGTCGCCTGACGTCACGAGCACGTCGGCAGAACCGCCCCCGCCGCCGCGCCCGGGAGTCCTCTCCGGGTGACCTGGAGGGTGGGGGCCGCTCTCCCCGGTGCGGGAGAGACCGGCCGGACGGATGATCGAAGGAGGCCCGGAGGAAGGAGGGGCCGCATGCGAGGGGAGCCCATCCGGAAAGACGCCCCGCCCCCGGTTGCCCCGAACCTGAGTGACTACGACGCGGAGTGCGCGGGTTTCTCGTGGTCCCGGGCGCGGGACACGCTGCGGGGGCTGCCCGGCGGGCGCGGGCTGAACATCGCGTACGAGGCCGTGGACCGGCACATGGCGTCGGACCACGCGGGGGCGGTCGCGCTGTGCTGCGTCGGGCGGGACGACTCCGTCACGTGTGTGACCTACGGGGACCTTGCCCGTGCCACGGCGCGGTTCGCCAACGTGCTCCGAGGGCTCGGGACCGGTCGGGGCGACCGGGTGGTCACGCTGCTCGGGCGATGCCCCCAGCTGTACACCGTGGTCCTCGGGACGCTGAAGAACACCAGCGTCCTGTGCCCGCTGTTCTCCGCCTTCGGCCCGGACCCGGTGGCCCAGCGGCTGCGGCTGAGCGACGCCCGGGTCCTGGTCACCACGGCGGGGCTGTACCGCAGGAAGGTCGCCGGACAACGCGACGTACTGCCTGGTCTGCGGCACGTTCTGATCGTCGGCGACGGCGCGGACGCGGCGGCCGGCACACTCTCCTTCGACGCGCTCATGGCCGACGCGGACGACACGTTCACCATTCCGCCCACCTCGCCGGACGACATGGCCCTGCTCCACTTCACCAGCGGGACCACGGGCACCCCCAAGGGCGCGGTGCACGTGCATGAGGCCGCCGTCGCCCACTACGTGACCGCGCGGTACGCCCTCGACCTCCACCCGGACGACGTGTACTGGTGCACCGCCGACCCCGGCTGGGTCACCGGCATGTCCTACGGGATCGTCGCCCCGCTCATGCACGGTGTGACGGTCGTCGTGGACGAAGGCGACTACGACGCCCGCCGCTGGTACCGGATCCTCGCCGCGCGGCGGGTGAGCGTCTGGTACACGGCGCCGACGGCGCTGCGCATGCTGATGCGGACGACACCCCGGACCGGGCCGTACGACCTGCCCCGCTCGTTCGACCTGAGCGCGCTGCGGTTCATCGCCTCGGTCGGCGAGCCGCTCAACCCGGAGGCCGTGCTGTGGGGGCGGGACGTGCTCGGGCTGCCGGTGCACGACAACTGGTGGCAGACCGAGACCGGCGCCATCATGATCGCCAACTTCGCCGCCTGCGACATCCGCCCCGGCTCGATGGGACGGCCGCTGCCCGGCGTCGAGGCCGCGGTGCTGCGGCGCGACGCCGACGGCCGGGTCGAGATGACCGACGGGCACGTCACCGTGGTGCAGCACCCCGACGTGGAGGGCGAACTGGCGTTGCGGCCCGGCTGGCCGTCCATGTTCCGGGGCTATCTGCACGACGAACGGCGCACCGCGGCGGCCTTCGCGGACGGCTGGTACCTCACCGGCGACCTGGTGCGGCGCGACGCGGACGGCTGGTACTGGTTCGTCGGCCGAGCCGACGACGTCATCAAGTCGGCGGGCCACCTCATCGGGCCGTTCGAGGTCGAGAGCGCCCTGATGGAGCATCCGGCGGTCGCCGAGGCCGGGGTCATCGGCCGGCCCGACCCCGTCGCCGGGAACATCGTCAAGGCGTTCGTCGCACTGCGACCGGGCTTCGACCCGACCACTGCCATGCGGCTGGACCTCCTGGCCTTCTCCCGGCGCCGGCTGGGCCCGGCCGTGGCGCCCCGCGAGATCGCCTTCGACCAGCAGTTGCCGCACACCCGCAGCGGCAAGGTCATGCGCCGCCTGTTGCGGGCACGCGAACTCGGCCTGCCCGAGGGGGACATCTCCACCCTGGAAGACTCCGCACACGGCGCCTCCTTCCCGCAGGAAGCGTCCCAGGAAGCCCCGCAGCGGACCTCGCAGAGGACGGAGCGGTCCACATGAGCACCACCCGCACCCGGGCAAACCCTCAGACCGCCCACCGGCTGGCCCTCCTGGAGTCGATGCTGCGCGTCCGCCGGTTCGAGGAACGCTGCGTGGAGCTGTACAGCGCGGCGCGCATCAGGGGCTTCATGCATCTGTACATCGGTGAGGAGGCCGTCGCCGTCGGCGTCAACGAGGCGCTCACGAACGACGACGCGGTCGTGTCGACGTACCGCGAACACGGCCACGCACTCGCCCGCGGAGTGCCGGCCGAGGCGATCATGGCGGAGATGTTCGGCAAGGCGACCGGCTGCAGCCACGGCCGTGGCGGCTCCATGCACCTCTTCGACGCCGAGCGCCGCTTCTACGGCGGCAACGCCATCGTCGGCGGCGGACTGCCGCTCGCGGCCGGCCTCGCCCTCGCCGACCGGATGACCGGCCGGACCCGGATCACCTGTTGTTTCTTCGGCGACGGAGCCTTCGCCGAGGGCGAGTTCCACGAGACCGCCAACCTCGCCGCGCTCTGGGGACTGCCCCTGCTGCTGGTCTGCGAGAACAACCTGTACGCCATGGGCACCGCGCTCGCCCGCCACCAGGCCCAGACCGACCTCGCACTGCGTGCCGCCGGATACGGCATGGCCTCCTGGGCCGTCGACGGCATGGACGTCCTCGCCGTCGAGGACGCCACCCGGCGGGCCGCCGAGGGGGTGCACGGCGGAGGCGGACCGCACTTCCTGGAGATGCGCACGTACCGTTTCCGCGCCCACTCCATGTACGACTCCGACCGCTACCGCGACAAGGCCGAGATCGAACACTGGAAGGAGCGCGACCCGGTCGAGGGGTTCGCCCGGCGGCTGCGGGACGCGAAGGAGCTGTCTGACAAGGCCCGCTGCGCCCTGGAGGACCGCCTGGCCGCCGAGCTCGACAGCGCGGTGGAAGCGGCCGAGCGGGCGCCCGAGGAACCCGTCGAGGAGCTGCTGAAGTACGTCACCAGCCCGGTGGAGGCGAGCCCGCCATGACCGCGCCCCACAGCCCTGCCACGAAGTCCGCTGCCCCCGCCGGCCTCAAGACGACCTACCGGGAGGCGATGCGCGAGGCCCTGCGCGAGGCCCTGCGTACCGACGAGCGGGTGTTCCTGATGGGTGAGGACGTGGGCCGGTACGGCGGCTGCTTCGGCGTCAGCCTCGGTCTGCTGGAGGAGTTCGGGTCCGACCGGATCCGGGACGCCCCGCTGTCCGAGTCCGCTTTCGTGGGCGCCGGCATCGGCGCGGCCCTGGCCGGCATGCGGCCGGTCGTCGAGATCATGACGGTCAACTTCAGCCTGCTCGCCCTGGATCAGATCCTCAACAACGCCGCGACCCTGCTGCACATGTCGGGCGGCCAGCTGCCGGTCCCGATCGTGATCCGGATGACCACCGGTGCGGGCCGCCAGCTCGCCGCCCAGCACTCGCACAGTCTGGAGGGCTGGTACGCGCACATACCCGGCCTGCGCGTCCTGGCGCCGGCCACCCTCACCGACGCCCGCCACATGCTGGCCCCCGCGCTCGCCGACCCCGATCCCGTGCTGATCTTCGAGCACGGCAGCCTGTACAACGTCTCCGGCGAACTGCCCGCCGACGCGGGCCCCGTCGACCTCGACCACGCGGCCGTCCGACGGCCCGGCACGGACGTCTCCCTGATCACCTACGGCGGCTCCCTGCCCAAGGCGCTCGCCGCCGCCGACGACCTCGCGAGCGGCGGCATCAGCGCGGAAGTCGTCGACCTGCGCACCCTGCGCCCCCTGGACGACGCCACGATCGGCGGCTCGGTGGCGCGCACGCACCGGGCCGTCGTCGTCGACGAGGGCTGGCGCACCGGCAGCCTCGCCGCCGAGATCTCTGCCCGCCTCACCGAACAGCACTTCTACGACCTCGACGCCCCCGTCGAGCGGGTGTGCAGCGCGGAGGTGCCCATGCCGTACGCACGCCGACTGGAGGAGGCCGCGCTCCCGCAGCCAGACGGCATCGTCGCGGCCGCCCGCCGCACGGTCGGCGAGCCCGCGCCGGCCACCGGAAAGGCCGGGCTGACATGACCGCGTTCACCATGCCCTCACTCGGCGCGGACATGGACGAGGGGCTGCTCCAGGAGTGGCTCGTGGCCCCCGGCGACCAGGTACGCAAGGGCGATGTCGTGGCGGTCGTGGAGACCGACAAGGCGGCCATCGAGGTCGAGTGCTTCGAGTCGGGGACCGTGGGACGGCTCCTCGTCCCGGCGGGAACCCGGGTACCGGTGGGAACCCCGCTCGCGGTGATCGAAGGCGGGACCTCTGCGGTGACGCGGGCAGGCGCCTCCGGGCCTTCGGCGACGGCTGCGGTCGAGGCGGTCCGTCCCACGGCCGCCGCGCCGACCACGCGGAAACCGCCCGTGCAGGAGGCGGCCGAACAGAAACCGGCCACCGCGCCGCACGAACGCCCGAAACCCCGGCGGAAACCGGTCCGCGCCCAGAAGAAGCCGGCCGGGCAGCCTGTACGACACACGACGGCCGGGCCCGCGCAGCCCTCACCACCCGCGTCCGCCGAGACCACCTCGGCGCTCGCAGCCGGGCCGCTGGTGCGGCACCTGGCCGAGCTGCGGGGCGTCGACCTGACGACACTGCACGGCACCGGACCCGGCGGACGGATCACCCGCAGCGACGTGGAACACGCGCCGCTTCACCCGCCGAGGGTGCGGTCGACCCCGTACGCCCGACGGCTCGCCCACGACCTCGACGTCGACCTGACGGAAGTACGGGGCACCGGGGAAGGCGGCGCCGTACGGGCAGCCGACGTGCGCGCCCATGCCGGGGAAGGCGAGCGTGAGCGGCCCCGGCACAACGGCGCACGGCGCGCCTCCGTGACCGTACCGGCCGCCGACCGCCCGGAACGGCGCACGGACGCCATGCGCCGTGCCATCGCCGAGCTCATGAGCCGCTCCAAGCGGGAGATCCCGCACTACTACCTGTCCACGACCATCGATCTCACGGCCGCCACGGACTGGCTGCGCCGGCTCAACCGCGGCCGTTCGCCCGCCGACCGGCTCGTGCCGGCGGCCCTGCTGCTCAGGGCCGCCGCGCTTGCCGCGCGCGAGGTGCCGAGCCTCAACGGCTACTGGCAGAACGACGGGTTCGTCCCCGCGTCCGAGGTCAACCTGGGCGTCGCGGTCTCGCTCCGGCAGGGCGGACTGCTCGCGCCGGTGATCCACCACGCCGACACCCTGCCGCCCGACGCCCTCATGCACCACCTCAAGGGCCTCGTCGAGCGCACCCGCCGGGGGCGCCTGCGCGGCAGCGAGATGTCCGGCGCCACCCTCACCGTCACCAACCTGGGCGACCAGGGCGTGGAGAGCGTCTACGGCGTCATCCATCCACCCCAGGTCGCCCTCGTCGGCTTCGGCGCGATCGCCGAACGGCCTTGGGCGGTCGACGGCATGCTCGGCGTACGCCCGGTGGTGACCACGACCGTGGCCGCCGACCACCGGGCCTCGGACGGTGCCGTGGGAGCGCGCTACCTCACGGCGGTCGACCGACTGCTACGGAAACCGGAGGAGCTGTGAGTGCTGTGAAGCCCCTGACAGAAGCGGAGGCCACGGCGGTGATCGAGGAGTCGATCACGCGGATCGTTCCCGACGCCGACTTCACCCTGGTCCGGCCGGACGACAGGTTCCGGGACGTGCTCGAACTCGACTCACTCGACTTCCTCAGCCTGGTGGAGCTGCTGTCCGAGCGCACGGGAGTCCGTATCGACGAGGAGGACTACCCGGAACTCACCACCCTGGCGGATGCCACGAGGTTCCTGGTCGGCAGGTCCAAGGACGCGGCAGGTTCGACACCCTGAGGCCCTGGAGTACGACGCCGGCGGGCGCGGCCTCAGGAGGCGGACGGAGAGGGCCGGGCGTCGTCCCTCCGCCAGGCCAGCTTCCCGGCGACCGAGACCACCCCGTCCACGCCCCGGCACAGTTGCTCGACGACGGGAACCAGACTCCGGTACTCCACAGTGCCGCTGAGTTCGACGCGCCCTTCACGTACCTCCACGGCCACGTCCGCCGGTTCGAGCCCCAGTGTGCGGTGCAGCAGTTCTCTGGTGATCTCCTCACGGATGGCCTCGTCACCGCGCAGGAAGACCCGCAGCAAGTCACCACGGCTGACGATGCCCAGCAGCCGGTCCACCTCATCGACGACGGGCAGCCGTTTGACGTGCTGGGTCTCCATGAGGCGGGCCGCCTCCACCACACTCCACTCCGGACGCGCGCACACGGCGGGAGCCGACATCAGCTCCTCGGCCCGGGCTCCCTCGGCCTTCGCCCGTTCCCAGGCTTCCAGGTCCGGAACCGGAGTCCTGCCCGAGGGGTCGGCCTGATCGGCGCTCTTGCGCAGCAGGTCGGCCTCGGACACCACCCCCATGGGACGCTCCAGATCGTCGACCACGGGTACGGCGGTGACGTCGTTCTCCGCGAGCAGCCTGACCAGTTCCTTGAACTCGGTGTCCCGGCGTGCCCGGACGACGGGGCGGGTCATGAGCTCCTCGACCGTTCGGTGGTGCATGGTGCCTCCCGGATACAGGCCACCCACCTCGTGGTCGCAGCGCGATCGCCCCGTCCGGCAGTGGGTCCCGCGGTTGGGTACAGAACCATTCTGCGCAGAGAGCTGCGGTCATGCGATCTCACATGGGTGGCTGACGGGACGGGCCGACGGATCGAGGTGGCCGAGCAGCGAGGAACGGTATGCCTGCACCTCCCAACCACATGTCACTGTGCGGTTCGCGTTCCACCTGTGCCTGTTTCCTCACCTCTGAGCCGGGACTCGACCCCCACCACGCCCTCCACCGCGCGGACGAGGCGCTCGGCAACCCAGATGAGCGAGACGTCGTGGACGGGGCCGCGAAGGCCGACGATCCCGTTCCGCACGGACACGTGGATGGCGTGGGAGAACGCGGGGAACAGGTAGGACACCACCGTGCGGCGGACCTCCTCCTCGATGTCCTCGTCCGGCCGCAGGAAGACCTTCAGCAGATCGCCCCGGCTGACGACGCCCCGGAGCCGGTCCTCGTCGTCGACGACGGGCAGCCGCTTGACGTGCTGCACGGCCATGAGACGGGCCGCTTGCGCGAGCGTGACGTCCGGGTGGACCGTGACCGCGGGCATACTCATCAGCTCGGCGGCCGTCGTTCCCGCGGCCTTGGCCAGGTCGGAGCGTCGCCGGATCCGCTCGAAGCGGGTGGGCTCGCACCCCCGGAACTCCTCCCGGGGCAGCAGGTCGGCCTCGGAGACCACACCGACGACCTTTCCTCCGCCGCTCACCACCGGCACGGCACTCACCCCGTGCTCCGCCATGACCCGTACGATCCTCCTGAACCGCGCGTCACGCCCCACGGCCACCGCGGGCGAGGTCATCACATCACCGACGATGTGCGGGGCATCAGGCACGTCCCGCCTCCTCGACAGCGCGCCGGGAAAGGTCACCCGGCCGGTACGTCCCAGCATCGGCGCACCCAGGCGCACCGCAATCCGGCCGGCGGCCCGGTGGTGTGTCGCGGCGACCCGCGGGCGGTGCGACGGTATTCACAGGGGGGTCGGCAGCCGTACGGAGAAGGCGGTGACGGCGATGGAACTCCCTCTGGTCGTGGGCGTCGACGGGTCGGACTCCAGTCTCATGGCGGTCGACTGGGCGGTGGACGAGGCGGCCCGGCACGGGCTCCCGCTGCACCTGCTCCACGCCTCGTTGTGGGAGAGGTACGAGAGAACCCGGCCGTCCTTCGGCACCGCCCGCCCGGCCGAGGAGGTGACGGCGGAGCACATCGTCGCCTCCTGCGCGGAGCGCGCCCGGCTGCGCAATGCCGAGGTCAAGGTGTCGGCGGAGGTCCTGCCCGAGGATGCCGTGACAGCGCTGCTGCGGGCCGGGCCGAATGCGTTCGCGCTGGTCACGGGCTGCCGGGGACGTGGAGAAGTGGCCGGGATGCTGCTGGGGTCGGTCGGCCTCGCGGTCGCCGCCCGTGCCGACTGCCCGGCCGTCGTGGTCCGTGGTGCGCAGAACAACCGCGAAGGGACCTTCGGCAGCGTCGTGGTGGCGGTCGGTGACACAGCCGACGAGACCGGGGCCCTACGGTTCGCCCTGCGTGAGGCCGAAGCGCGCAGTTGTGCCCTGACGGCCTTGCGGGCATGGCGGATCCCGTCGCAAGAGCCGGCGGACCACATGATGATCGCCGACGACGCCGCCCGGCTGCGCGAAGAACGCGCATCGGCCGCGCTGGGGGAGGCGCTTCAGGAGGTCGTACGGGACCACTCGCGGGTCGATGTGCGCCGTCAGGTCGTCGAGGGCCCCGCGCATCGCGTCCTCTTGGACGCGGCGGCCCGTGCCGACCTGATCGTCGTCGGCGCCCGGCGCCGGCACGGCCACTTCGGGCTCCAGCTCGGCAGGGTCGCCCACACCCTGCTGCACCACGCGCAGTGCCCGGTGGCCGTCGTCCCGCATCCTGGCTGAGGCCGACCACCCGACCGCTGCGGCCCCCGAGGCACTTCGACCACACAGAGGGTTTCCCGCTGTCCCCGGGGGGCCTGACCGGTCCTGTGAAGGACCGTTCGGCCCTGTCGTCGCGCAGGCCGGACGCGCATGATGTCCGCAGGACCCGATCGCGCCGTGAGCACGGCTTCCCGCCGTCAGTCTGGCAAGTGCCCGACATCCGTTCCGTAGTTGCCGTGCGGGCGGCGCACCGTCGGCGCGTGGGCTCGCCGTCGGCGTTCCGAGGAACGGCTCCGGCGAGCCCACGAGGCCCGGCTGAAGGAGTCGGCGGCCCCGTTCTGGATGCCGAGGACTGAGCAGTCACACGCGTTTCGTCGAAGGCGAAGCCGGAGAAAGCGCGGCCGCGGACCCGCGGGGTGCCGGTGGGAAGCGTCGATCTCCGCACTCACGAAGAAAGGCTGAAGGCGCCATGGTCCAGACATCGTGGACGACACCAGGCGTGTTCACGGGACAGGGGGGCGTCCGTACCGACGAGGTCGGGGTGGTCACCGGGGAGCTGACCGTGCGTACCAGGTGGAACGGCAGGCAGGCCGATGTGAAGGTCCAGTACAGCGGCACCTCCCAGTGGTTCACCCTGACCGGCAGCCCCGTGCCGTGTCCTTCCGAGCGGAACAGCCGAAACCTGCACCAGGAGGTGGTGGAGGCCGTGCGTGCCGGCGGCGGCATCGCCCTCCCTCAGCACGACCGCCTCTGAACACCGGCGAGAACCGGTGTTCTGCCCCTCCCGCGTTCCCCGCGACCTCGCCGGCCAGGGTGCCCGGCCATGGTGGACGAGCGCCTGGACGGTGGTCACTCCCTCGCTCCTCCACGGTCTCCCGCACCGTAGTCCGCGTACCGGCGGAAGGCCGGGGACCGGCCGGCTTCCCACGGGTGTACGGCGGTCAGTGCCTGTGCCACGGAGGCTTCCAGCGCACCGCTGGTGTCGACCGGTACGGCTTCCGGCCACGGCGCTTCCCTTGCGGCCATGGCGCGGGCGATGTCGGGACCCGCGTCGGACACACCGGGCGAGCGCGTGCTGAGGCGGCCCGCCGACACGTCGTCCGGAACGCGGCAGTGCAGGGCCACCAGGTCGGCGTGGGTGCGTTCGGCCGTCCGCACGGCCGCTTCCCGCTGCCTGGCGTCGGACCAGGTGGCGTCCAGCACGACGGACTCGCCAAGGGACAGCAGGACGGCTGCGCGGTCGAGCAGGGCGGCATAGGTTCTGGCCGTCCACTCCGGCGTGTACAGCCCCTCGCCGAAGCCGGCTGCCGCGGACTGCCCGGCGGGGATGCCGGCGAGCTCCTTGCGGATGCGGTCGCTGCTGAGCAGGGTGACGCCCAGCCGGTCGGCCAGTGCCCCGGAGAGGGTGGACTTCCCGCTGCCCGGGAGTCCGCCGACGAGGACGAGACGGACGGCGGAGGCGCGCAAATGGTGCAGTTCCATGGCGGCAAGCCGCCGAGAGGCCGCCTCCGCGCCGGGCGCGCCCTGACGGGCCTGGATCATCGAGACCTTCGCGCGGACGAACGCACGGTAGGCGACATAGTGGTGCCACAGGGACGGGGGCGCGGGATCGCCGGAGTACTCGCAGTACCGGGCGAGGAAGTACGCCGCGGCCTGCGGGGCGCCGAGCCGTTCGAGGTCCATGGCGAGGAAGGCGGCGTCGTCCAGGCCGTCGAGATGGCGGAGACGGTCGTCGAACTCCAGGCAGTCCAGGACGCGGGGTCCGTCGTCGAGACAGAAGATGTCCTCGGCGAGCAGGTCTCCGTGGCCGTCCACCACGCGGCCCTGGTCGATACGGGCGTCGAACAGCCGCTTTCGGCCGGCGAGATAGCGGCGCACCAGCCGCTCGGCCTCCGTGCCGCTCTCGGGCCAGGAGCCGTCGGCGGCCAGTGCGCGGACCTCCGCGAAGCTTGCTTCCCAGCGTGCCGACAACGCGTCCCGCGTACCCTGTTCGTCCACGTCGGGGCCGCGGGGGGCGGTCGCGTGCCACGCGGCCAGGTGCCGGGCAACGGCCCGAAGTACGTCGTCGACGACAGCGCCTTCCTGAACGAGGCGGGAGAGGCGACGGTCCTCCGGCATGCGGCGCATCACCACGAGTGGTTCGGGTGCGTCGGCATCAGGGCTGCGGAACTCGCCCAGGCCCACGTAGACATCGGGAGCGAACCTGCGGTTGAGGCCGACTTCGCGCTCGCACGCGGCCCGGCGCGCGGCCAGGGTGGTGTAGTCCAGGAACCCGAGATCGACCGGCTTCTTGACCTTGTAGGCCCGGTCGCCGAGGAAGAACAGCGTCGCGGTGTGGGTCTCACACACTCCGGCGCGCGGCGGCCCGCCGTGGTGCCGGGGCGTGGAGCGGAACGCGGACTCGTCCGCCCGCGGCACCTGCGGCGCCGGTGTCCCACGGTGGCCTCGCTCAGTCATGAGGAACGACGGCGACGGGGCAGCGCCCGTGATGGACGGCGGCCTGTGCCACGGGACCCAGGTGCGGCGCCAGACCATGACGGCGTTGCCGCCGGCCGACGACCAGCAGCACGGCGCCTTCACCCGCTTGCACGACGACCTTGGCCGGGCTCTCGAGACCGATGCCGTCGGCCACCTCCACCCGCGGGTACTTCTCGCGCCAGGGATGAAGCGCCCTGCTCAGCTGCTCCTGAACATCCCGCGTCATCTCTTCTGCGATGTCGTGGTCCACACCCCAGGGCACACGGGCATGGAGCGGAACGCTTCGGCCATGGACGGCCAGCAGAGGAACGCCCCTGGCCGCAGCGGTGTGAAAGGCGAAATCGAGCAGGTCGTCGCAGGAGCCGTGCAGTTTCAGGGCCACGACCACACGGCCCGGGACGGCTGAGGACGGTCCCTTCTCCCGCCCCTCGGCACGGACCAGCACCACCGGCCGGTCGGCCCGTGCCACGACGGGCATGCTGACGTCGCCCAGGAAATAGCTCTCCACGGGCTCCAGACCTCGCGAACCGAGCACCGTCATCTCCGACTCCGACGCCGCTTTCAGGAGGGCGTTCCGAGCATCGTCGGCGACCAGACTCGTAACGACGCGCAGCCCTGGGTGGAGGGCTTGGAGCTCTGTCTGCGCGTCGTGGACGAGACGCTTCGACCAGTAGTTCTGGTCGACTTCCGCGGGAACGCGGGCCGGTTCGGGAGCCAGCATCGGCCACGCGTGCAGCAGGCGCAGGGTGAGCCGGCGATTGTCAGCCTCGTCGGCGGCCCAGCGGGCGGCGGCGAGGCTGTCGGACGAGCCGTCCAGACCCACGGTGACGACTGGTTGCATAGCGGCGGCCTCCGTCTCGTAGAAAGCCGGGAAATGACGGTGAACAGGTCCGTTCGCGCGGATGGTGCGGGTGCCGCGCGCATACCGAGCACGGTTCTCCATTCGAGGATCCCCCGGATCTCCTTTCCGCCGCACGCGGAGGAGGGCCTCGGGGCGTGGCGATTGCGATCCGCGCCCGGCAGGCGCGGCGGTTCCTCGATGAGCCAGGACGCCTGGCCCACGCCCCATCCGGACCCCGCCCGCCCGCGCGGCGCCTGTCACTGACGTCGGCCTCGACCTCACGGCTCTCAGCCCAACTGGTCGCGAGACGGGTCGACTCCCGGATCCAGCGGTCGTCGGTCCTTGTCTGGCGCCTGCGGTGTATGGCAGACCTACCCACCGACGCAAGCCCCCCGCGTCGCGGACGCGCATCGAGTCATCCGCAGCCTCCCCAAACGCCTCGGCGGCCGGGTACGCCCCGTCCCGACGCTGACTGCCCCCGACCGTCAGGTGGCATCGCTCATTGGTCGGCCGCGGTGATCCGGCGGCCCGTCAGGCTCGTGGGCCTGATCGAGACCCACATCTCCCGCACCCCGCCGGGCCATGGCGTGCTGTGCGCACGCCGGGCGAGCCCGCGCACGGCCTCCGGATCCGTCACGACCCTCGCGGGGCCGACGGCCAGCACGCTCCAGCCCTGGCTCAGCGCCTCGTCCACATGGTCCACCTCGAAGGCGACCTCCGTTTCAACGGCTGCCGCAGCGACCGAGTCGGGGGCCGTACGAAAGACGATGGCGTCGTCCACCACTTCGTAGTTGACAGGCACGACCGCCGGGCGACCGTCGGGCGACGACACCGCGATGTGCCCCACACCGTGCGAGGACAGCAGGGCGCGGCATTCTTCCGGGTCCAGATCCCGCAGCTGTGGGTGGAGCAGGGCACGGCCCTGGCCGGGCGGAAGATCCATGCCGCCGCCGCGCAGGGCCGTGACCGACGTGCCCAGCACGGCGGCCAACTTGATCAGAGCCGCTACGGAGGGATCGGCAGGCCGTTCCTCGAGGTAGGCCAGGTAGCCGGGGGCCATCCGGGCTCGGCGGGCGGTCTCCGTACGGCTTAGTCCCTGCCTGCGGCGTTCCGCGGCCACACGTCGACCGACATCGCCTGAATTGGCTGCCCCGGCCGGGGGTACGGGCCGGACCGCTCCCGCGTCCGGCTGTACCTCGCCCTCGGTGAGGAGTTGACCGTGTTCAAGATGGTGGATGTGGGCGTCGGGTCCCGGGAACACGAGCGTCACCTCGTCCGTGTCCGACCAGCGCACGTCGTAGGGGGGCGTGCCGTCCTCGTGGTGCAGTCCGACGATCTCGCCGTCCCGCCTGGCCGTGCCGGTCGCCGGACCCTCGATGACGAGCTGGTCGCCGAGGTGAGCTCGCATGATCGGCCCCTCTCCGGAGAAATGATGCTCCATCCAACGTGCCACGCGGGACCTGCCTCCGCACGAGGCGGATCCCCGGCGTCGGCGACCTGGCGGCCCGTACCGGGGCGCCACGGTACGGCCGAGGAGCCCACGCCCGACGACCTTCGCTGCCTCGCCTTCGCCGGGGGGATCGGCTACCGGGCGGTCTGACGCACGTTCGGCCGGGTTTCGACGATGCCCTGGATGTCCCGGTCGGCGGTGTTCAGCAGTTGCTGGGCGAGGTCGTTCATGGCCCTGCCCACCGCCAGTTCGTCGCCGATCTCCGGCACGTTCGTGTCTGCCGGATGGCAGTGCGCGGTTCCGTTGCCGGCGAGTTCCGTGGTGCCGGTGTCCAGCACCACGTGTGCCTTGGTCGTGCCGTCATCTTCCTCGAAGAAGTGGAGGCGTACCTTCCACTGACCTGTGTGCGACATCGCTCTCTCCTCGCCTCGGCGCGATCACCTCGGCAGCTACCGCTATGACCCGAAGTGGTCGGTTCCTCGCATCTCCACCGTCGGACGGAACCCGCATGTCCCACAGGGCCGAAAGTCCCTGTGGGACCGACGTGCGGCCCAGGAAAGCGGACCTTCCGCCGCAGAGGTTTCCGTCCTTCCGCCCCTGTAGTCGGGTCGATCCTGTGCACGCGGCCAGGGCATGGCCGCGGACCCGTTCCAGCGTTCCGTGGCGACCTGTCCAGTGGGGCCGAACGGCACCCATGGAGGACCGCGCGGCCCTACCGGACGCATCAGCGGCCGAGGACGGTGAGGGACGTACGACGTTTTCGAAGCGGAGGGCCGTGCCATGCGGACACCGCGTCTTCCCGGCCGCCGGTCCACGTCAGGCCCGCCCGGCAAGCGGGTTCGGCACGCGGCCGACGGCGAGCCGGGCTCACTGGAACGGCCCATGGACCGGCTGGAACGCGGGCTCCGGGTCTTCCTGACGGTCGTCGCACTTGTGGCCGTGCCGCTCGGGACATGGTGCGTCGGGCATGCGGTGTACAGCCACTTCACGCTGGCTCGGCAGACTCGGCTCGCGCAACTGCACCCGGCGGCGGCAAGCCTGCTGACGGAAGCGCGGTCGGGTGACGACCGCGCCGGCGCGCAGTCCGGTTTCCACGCGCTCGTGCAATGGAGTGACCGGAACGGCGCCCACACGGGCGTCGCACCGGTACGGGCCTGGCTCCATCGCGGAGCCACGGCGACCGTGTGGCTGGACGCGCGCGGTGACATCGCCACGCCACCCCGGGCCCGGGACTTCGCGGCGACCGCCGGTGTGGCGATGGGATGCGCGACCGCGTTCGGTGGTGTGGCCACCACGTGCGGCCTGCGGTGGGCCCTCGACAGGAGCATCGAACAGCGCCGCCTCGCCCGGTGGGCCCGCGAATGGGAGCACGTGGAGCCCGGCTGGGTGACCCGCTACACCCGCTGACACCGGTCTCGTGCATTGCGGCACAGGACTTCACTGCTCTGGCGGCGCGACGACGGCCCCGCAGCGTGGCAAGCAGAGGGACTCCGTGGGCCGGGCCCCGCGCATGCCGAAGGCAGAGGTGGGACGCATGGACAGGGACGCCTCCGCCCCGCGGGTGGTGGTCGGCATCGACGCGGAGGAGGCCGGGCAGCGCATGCTCGCGGAGCTGACCGACGTGCTCGGCGCGGACCCGGCCTCGGTCCACGCCCGTCTGGTGCACGGCAGCCCCACCGACGTCCTGCTGCGGGCCGCGAGGGCGCCGAGGTCCTGGCCGTCGGAGGCCGGGCCGGGGCGGGTTCGCGCGGGCGCTGCCCGGCTCCGTCAGCCGGCACGTTGCGCCGCACGCGTCCTGCCCGGTCGTGGTCGTGCGGCGCAACCCCACCGACGTCCTGCTGCGGGCCGCCGAGGGCGCCGAGGTCCTGGCCGTCGGCAGCCGGGCCGGGGCGGGTTCGCGCGGGCCCTGCCCGGCTCCGTCAGCCGGCACGTTGCGCCGCACGCGTCCTGCCCGGTCGGGATCGTATGGTCCGGGAAGAGGTGACGAGGAGTCCGCGGCCGGCTACTGGAAGGCCGCGTGGATCTCATGTTCGGTCGCCTCGTGCGACACGAGCAGAAGTTCGTCACCGGGCAGCAGCCGCATGTCCGGTCCGGGAACCGTGGGCCGCCCGTCACGGACGACGCTGGCCACGACAGTGCCGGCCGGCAGGGAGATCTCGCCCAGTGTGTGCCCCGCGGCGCGAGACCGCTCGGTGATCGCGGTCTCCATCACCTCGACGCCCGCCTTGCTGAGGCGCAGCAGCGCCACCGTGTCCGTGGCCCCGGTGGCTTCCTCGATGAGAGAGATGAGAGGGGTGGCGGTGGGCACCGCCACGTCCACGCCCCAGCGCTGGTCGAAGAGCCAGGCGTTCTCCGCGTCGTTGACACGCGCGGCCACCCGCGCCACGCCGAACCGCCTCTTGGCCACCATGCTGATGACGAGGTTGTCCTCGTCCCTTCCCGTGGCGGCGATCACAAGGTCGCAGGTCAGCGATCCGGCGTGTTCCATGAGCGAGGTGTCGCAGGCGTCGCCGAGCACCAGGCGGACCCGGGACAGGTGCGCGAGCGCGGACAGCCTGGTGCCGTCCTGCTCCACGAGCGTCACGTCGTTGTTCCCGGCGGCCAGCACCTGGGCGATCTGCGAGCCGAGCCGGCCCGCGCCGGCGATGAGGATCTTCACGTTCCCAGCTCCTTGTCGAGGAAGCCGCGCAACCGGGCGAGTGCGGTGGCGGCGACGGCGAAGGTGACCAGGTCCCCCGGCTCGGCCAGGACCCCGTGGGCGGGCAGCAGGGAGCGCCCGGCGCGGGTGATCTCGACGACCCGGATCTCACCGTCGACGTCGAGTTCGGTCGGCCTGCGCCCGGTGAGGTGGCCGGGCAGTTCGGAGCGGACCAGGAGGGTCTCGCCGTTGCCGAAGACGAGCTCGGGGGTGAGGTGGCGGTGCAGCAGCATCTGGTGGATACGGCTCACGGCCCAGCGGACGCTGGAGACGGCCGGGATGCCCAGCTCCCGGCAGAGTTCGGCCCGCCCGGGATCGTGGATGCGGGCGAGCACGATGGGGACCCGGTAGGTCTCCTTCGCCGTTCGCGCGCTGACGATGTTGCCGTTGTCCCTGGCGGTCACGGCGACCAGGGCGTCCGCGTGGCCGACTCCGGCCTCCTCCAGCACGGGACGACTGAAGCCGCTGCCCACCAGGAAGGCTCCCGGGAAGCCGGTCGGCAGCAGCCTGGCCGCTTCCGGTTCCTGGTCGATGACACGCACGTCATGGCCCTCGGTCACCAACTGCGTGGCGAGGGTGGCACCGACCCGGCCGCAGCCCACGACGATCGCTCTCACCGTCCTTCTCCCTTCGAGGACGTTCGACGGAGCCTCACCATCCACTTGCGGACTTCCTCGGCGGCCAGCAGAAGCGCACCGAAGCCTGCGAGGACCGCCCAGTCGGTGGCATTGAGCGGGGCGGTGTCGAACACCGCCTGGAGCGGCGGCGCGTAACTGATCGCGGCCATCAGGCCGATACCCACACAGCCGGCGCCGATCAGCCAGGGGTTGCTCAGCAGCCCGGCCCGGAAGACGCTCTGCCGGTCCGTCCGCACGGCCAGGGCGTTGAAGAACTGGCTGACGACGATGCCGGCCTGGACCATGGTGATCGCCTCCCGATAGGCGGGCGTGTCCTTGGTGAAGTCCGTGGCGGGGATGCCGGAAGCGTGGATGTGCCAGAAGAAGACGGCGCACACGCCGAGCGCCTGGATACCGCCGAGGAAGCAGATCCGGCCCATGACGCCGGCCGAGAACAGCCGCTCGTGGCGCGGCCTGGGCGGCCTGTCCATGACGTCCTTCTCCATCGGCTCCGCGCCGAGCGCGAGCGCCGGCAGCACGTCGGAGCCGAGGTCGATGGCGAGGATCTGCACGGCCGTGATCGGCACCAGCGGGAACCGGGTGAACGTGGCGGCGAGGATCGGCACCAGTTCGGCGATGTTGTGGCTGAAGAGGTAGATCAGGAACTTGCGGATGTTCCGGTAGACCGAACGCCCCAGTCCCACCGCGGTGGTGATGGAGGCGAAGGAGTCGTCCAGCAGAACCATGACCGCGGCCTCCCGGGCGACGTCGGTGCCGGACGCGCCCATGGCCACGCCGATGTCCGCGTGTTTCAGAGCCGGAGCGTCGTTGGCGCCGTCGCCGGTGACCGCGACGACCTCACCCCGCTGCTGGAAGGCGGTGACCACCCGCATCTTGTGCTCGGGACTGACCCGGCACAGCAGCAGCTCGCCCGCGCCGTCCAGCAGCGCGTCCAGTCCGGCGTCGTCCAGCGCGTCCAGAGCGGCCCCGGTGACGACGGTGGGATCCGGCGCGCGCACGATCCCGACCCGGCGGGCCACGGCCTCCGCGGTCAGCGGATGGTCCCCGGTGACCATGACGATCCTGATCCCCGCACGCCGGCACGCGTCCACCGCGTCCCGCACCTCCGGACGTGGCGGGTCATACATACCGGTGAGTCCCCGCAGGGTCAGCTCCGACTCGGCGTCGTCCAGAGCCGGACGCGGACCGCTGACCCGGCGGGTGGCCACCGCCAGCACCCGCAGCCCCTGACCCGCCAGCTCATCGGCGGCGGCGACGACCTCGGCACGAGAGGCGTCCGTCAGAGGCGTCCGCGTTCCGTTCCGGTCCACGGCGACGCAGCGGGCGAGGAGTTCCAGCGGCGCCCCCTTGACGTACGCGGCGTAGGTGTCGTCCGGTTCGCGGCGCACGGTGCTCATCAGCTTGCGGACGGAGTCGAAGGGATGTTCCGCCACACGTGGTGAACGGGCCTCTTCCACGGCTGTGTCCACACCGGCCTTGGCCGCGGCGACCAGCAGCGCGCCCTCGGTGGTGTCACCCAGCACCCGCCACCCGAGCGGGCCGGACGGCGGCACCAGCCGGGCGTCGCAGCACAGCGCCGCCGCCCGCAGCAGCTCCCGCACGGGTCCGGCGTCCGCGACCTCGCCCACCGGCGCGTACCCGACACCGGTCAGGGGATGGTAGGCACCGTCGGCCCACAGCCTTACGACGGTCATCTCGGCCTGGGTGAGCGTTCCCGTCTTGTCGGTGCACACCACGCTGGTCGACCCCAGCGCCTCCACGGCCAGCAGCTGTTTGACGAGAGCGTGCCGACGGGCCATCCGGCGGACACCGATCGCCAGGGAAACGGAGAGCGTCGCCGGCAGACCCTCCGGTACGAGGGCGACCATCACGCCGAGCGCGAAGACGAAGGTGTCGACGAAGGGCTGCCCGCTGGGCACCCGCACGGCGAACAGGACCGCCCCGGTCGCGAGCGCGACGCCCGCCACCCGGCGGGCCATGGCGGCGACCTGCCGTTGCAGCGGGGTCTGCTGCCGGGGCGCGGCCGCGGTGAGGCGGAAGAGCCGTCCGAATTCCGTGCCCGCGCCGGTGGCGAAGACGACGGCCTTCGCCGTGCCCGCTACCAGGTCGGTCCCCATGAACACGCAGTTGCGGGCTTCGAGCAGCGGCCCGGGTGGCACGGCATCGGCCACGCGTGCCACGGCGTCGCTCTCGCCGGTCAGGGCCGCGTTGTTGACGGCGGCCTCCTGGGCCTCCACCAGCCGGCAGTCGGCCGGCACGGCGTCCCCGGCCTCCAGGACCACGAGATCGCCGGGCACCAGGTCACGGGCGGGCAGCTCCTGTCGTTCGCCGTCCCGCAGGACGCGGCAGGTGCGCGGGACCATCGCCTGAAGGGACTGCGCGGTCCGCTCCGCGGAGTATTCCTGGGCGAAGCCGATACCGGCGTTCAGCAATACCACCGCGAGAATCGCGAAGGCCAGTTGCAGCGTGGCCGGGTCCCGGGGCTGTTCGAGTCCGTAGGACAGAAAAGTGATCGCCGAGGCGGCGAGGAGCATCACCGCGAAGAGGTCCGCAAACTGCGCCGCCAGCCGAGGCCATATCCGCCGCCGGCCGAAGGCGGGCAGGTCGTTGGTGCCGTGACTGATCCGCCGGCCGGCGGCCTCGGCTGCGCCGAGACCACGCGGAGAGCCCTCCAGGGCGACGAAGACGCCGGAGACCGGAAGCGAGGGGACGGCGGATGCCGGGGCACCGGGCTCGACGGGGCCAGGGACGGCACCGCACGGCGCCGGGCCGCCACCGTGCAGGACAGACGTCACCGGGTGCACCGGTCCAGGGCTCATAGGAGGCCCGGGACGGTCGTTGCCTCGGAGACCTTCATGCTGCTTCTCCTCACGTCGTTGTCGGACGCCATCGAGCAGTTCGGCCGCAGTCTCACTCCTGCGTGGGAACGGCGAAGACCGGGCAGCGAGCGTGGTGCAGCACGCCCTGGCTGACCGAGCCCAGCAGCATGCCGGCGAAGCCGCCGCGCCGACGCGTTCCCACCACCACGCCCAGCGCGTGCGCCGAGGCGTCGGCTAGCGCCTGCGCCGGATGCCCGACGACCAGCTCGTGCCGCAGCTCCACCTCCGGATAGCGGGCCCGGCGGCCGGCCACCGTCTCCGAGAGCAGCCGGCGGCACTCCTGCTGGGACGCGTACTCGTCGAACATCCGCAGGTGGCCGGGCTGCCACACGTACAGCGCCCGTACCTCGGCACCGCGCAGCGCGGCCTCCTGGAAGGCCAGGTCGATCGCTGCGGCTGAGTGCTCGCTGCCGTCGACGCCGACCACGTAGTACGCGGGCTCCTGGGTGACGTGCTCCGGTGCCGGTATGACGACCACGGGGCAGCGGGCGTGCGCCAGGACGGGCAGGACGACCGAGGCGGAGCTGAACACCTCCCGGACCCGGCCCAGATGGCGAGAGCCGAGCACGACGGCCGTGGCGTCGCGGCTCTGTTCCCCCAGCACCCGCCCGGGCTCCCCCTGTGCGAGCAAGGCGTCCGCCTCGATGCCGGGATGCCTGGCCGCGACGAAGTCCACCATCTCGGCGAGCAACTGCTTCCCCCTGCGGTGCGGCTCCTCGTTCCGCTCCTCCCAGGGCGGCGGGACCCTCCCTCCCCGATGGTCCCGGGTCGGCACGCCCTCGGCGTGGACCGCGCGCAGCGGAACCCGCCGCCGGACCGCCTCGTCGGACGCCCAAACCAGCGCCATCCGGTGAGCCGGGTCGGCGTCGACACCGACCACGACGGGCCGGCGGTCACTCGGTGCGGGAGTGTTCATGATGCTCGCCTCCTCGCTGCGGCAGGACGCGGAGAGTGCCCCCGCGATCTCATGCAAGCCTCGGCTCGCAGGAGCTGCCAGGGGCCGTAGGTCCCGAGGCCGCGACCGGTCGGCCCGGAGTGCCGGGATCAGCCAGAAGGGTCGGCTCGTGCGGAAGGCCGCGGACGAAGAGACCGAAGGGGGTGGCCGGCCCCCGCATGTCCTCCCGGAGGCAGGACAGGGCCGTGGTCACTTCGTAGAGGTCGGTGGTGGTGACGTCGGACATGGTGATCACCGTCGGGTGTGCGGGTGTGTGGGTGCCCCGCTCTCCAGTCTGGCCACGAGCCGCCCGTGGAATAGGGACTTCAGGGACCTGGACCTGGGCTGTTCGGCCCCAGCCGAGGCGCGCCCGGCGAGTTGGACTGGAGGTGTCGGCAGACACGACGACCGCCAAGGAGGTACGGCCATGGCCACACTGGCACACAGGCAGAGGTTCCCGTTCCCCGAGATCCCGGAATGGTTCGAGACCTTTCCCAGCAGGCTGACGATGCCCCCGGTCCGGATCGAGGACTACACGGAGGGCGGCCGCTATGTCATGCGCGCCGAACTGCCGGGGATGTCCCCCGACGACATCGACGTCGTCATCGGCGACGGGGTGCTGACGGTCGAGGCCGAACGCGCCGAACGGGACATCGACAAGAGCCACAGCGAGATTCGGTACGGCGCGATGAGCCGTAGTGTGACTCTGCCGCCCGGCGCTGACGAGGACGACGTCAAGGCCGACTACACCGACGGCATGCTGACCATCAGCGTGGGTCTGGGCAGCGAGAAGGCGGAGGCCAGGCACGTAGAGATCCAGCACGGCGGCTGACGGACGCGTTCCCTTTCCGGCGGGCCCCGAGCGGGCCCGCCGTCGTATGCGAACCCGGACGTGCCGGCGTCGGGCACGTGCCCGGTTCCGGTCACCGTGCGCCGCGCTCGGCGGCCCACCGGCGCCGTACCGCCTCCTCGTGCTCGCCCTCCTCCAGTGCCAGTTCCACCGACGCGAGCTCGTCTCGCAGCCGGGGGATCCAGTGCCGGCGCAGGGCGCGGACCCGCTGCCGGGTGCGTACCGCCTCGGCGGCGAGCAGGCCGGCGGCGGCCCGGTGGACGGCGTGCTCCGCGGCCGCCCGGACCGCCGCACGGTACGCCGTCTCGGCATGCGCCAGCGCGGAGTTGGGCGGGGTCGGCTCCTCGGGTGACCGCACGGGATCCGTCCAGGAGACGGTGCCGGGGTGCCGTACGCCCATGAGCGCGGCCCAACCGACGACTACCCGGGCGTGGTCCGCCGGTACCGCCTCGGCCAGCGCCGCCTCGCCGCCGAGCAGCACCCCCCGCACCAGCCAGCTGTCCGCCTCGGCCAGCCGCTGCCGCCACACCGCGCCGGCCTCCTCCGCAGCACGGCGTGCCACCCGCTCCCGGTCGAGCAGCAGCCGGAGCTTGCGTTCGAGCAGAACCGCTCCGCGCAGCGCGGTGGCGAGGTTGCGCCTCAGCCTCAGCCGGCCGGCCCGACCCGCCGGAACCCGGCTTCCGTGCCCGCTCACGGTGGCTCCTCCTGCGGGGCGCGGTGGGCGTCGAGCAGTTCCGCCGGGATCATGCCGAGCTGGCTGCGCGGCAGCGTCAGCAGGACGTCCCAGGCCCGGTCCAGGGAGTCGTCCAGCGTCCGGTTCTCGTCCGTGGCCTGGGCGAGGAACCGCTGCCGGAAAGCGTCCTCCAGGTCCAGGTGGCGCAGGTCGACCGGGCTGAGCGCGGGCCGGCCGATCAGGTCGGCGAGTTCCCGCACCTGCCGGGCCCGGGCCAGCGCGGCAAGCAGCTGCGCTGCCACGTCCGGATGGTCGGCCCGGGTCCGTCCTGTTCCGGCGCCGTGCCGCATCAGCCGGGACAGCGAGGCCAGCGGGTCGACGGGCGGGTACACACCGGCCGCGTGCACCTCGGCGGAGAGCACGATCTGGCCCTCCGTGATGTATCCGGTCAGGTCGGGGACGGGGTGGGTGATGTCGCCCGCCGGCATGGTGAGCACCGGCAGGACGGTCACCGATCCTGGGCGGCCCCTGATCCGGCCGCAGCGCTCGTAGAGGGAGGCGAGGTCGCTGTAGAGGTAGCCCGGGTAGGCCCGGCGGGCCGGGATCTCGCCCCGCGCGGCCGACACCTCGCGCAGCGCCTCGGCGTAGGCCGTCATGTCCGTCATCACCACCAGGACGTGCCGGCCCTCGGTGAACGCCAGGGATTCGGCGACCGTCAGGGCGAGCCGTGGGGTCAGCAGCCGCTCGATGACCGGGTCGTCGGCGGTGTTGAGGAGCAGGACCAGTTCCCGGGCGGCCGAGCGTTCCGCGAGTCCGGCGCGGACGAACGCGGCGTCGGCGTGAGTGAGGCCCATGCCGGCGAAGACCACGGCGAACGCCTCGCCGCCGCAGGTCGCCTGGGCCGCGATCTGCACCGCCAGTTCAAGGTGCGGCAGTCCGGCCGCGGAGAACACCGGGAGCTTCTGGCCGCGTACCAGGGTGGTGAGGACGTCCACGGCACTCACGCCGGTCAGCACCGGCTCGTTCGGCGGCTCCCGGCGCACCGGGTTGATCGGTGCGCCGCCCACCGCCGCCCGGGTCGCGCCCAGCACCGGCGGCCCGCCGTCGGCCGGTTCGCCCCGCCCGTTGCACACCCGGCCCAGCCACCCGGGGCCGACAGGGATGTGCAGGGGAGAGCCGGAGAAGGCGACGCGGGTGCCGCCTCGGTCCATTCCGGCGGTGTCTTCCAGGACCTGGACCACGGCGAGGTCCCGGTCCACCTCCAGCACCAGACCGTGCCGTCGTTCACCCGAGTCGAGGGTGATCGTGGCGGACTCGTCCCAGCCGACCCCGCGTACCCCCGCCAGGACCACCAGCGGGCCACGCAGCTCCCGCACGCCGGTGTACTCGATGTCCACGGAGCTCACGGGGACCGCGGAGTCCACGCGGGCCTCGCGGCCCACGGGGACGGCGGGGTCCACGGGGGCCCCGGAGCCCGCCCGGTCCGCAGGCCCGCTCATGCCGCTGCCTCCGCCAGCCTGGCCAGCACCGTGTCGCGGGCGGCCGCCACCGGCACGGTTTCTTCCGGTCCGGCGTCCTCGCGGACACGCAGCAACGGGGTGAAGTCAACCGCCTCCACGGCGTCCGCGGCGGTCCCGGAGTCCACGAGTTCCAGGCAGCGGTCGACCACCGCCAGTGTGTCCGCGACCAGGGCTGCCGTCTTCCCGGGCGTGCTGTAGGCGTCTGCCGGGGACAGCGCGCTCTGCTGGATCACGGCCTCGCGCAGCAGCCGCCCGGCGAGCACGCTGATCCGCTCGCGCGGGGGCAGGGCCGTGATGCCGACGAGTTCGACCAGGTCGGCGAGCCGGTCCGCCTCGGCGAGCAGTCGCGCCACCCGGGCCCGTCGGCCCGCCCAGTCCGGGTCCCCGCCCCGCGCGTGGGCGGTGGCCAGGGTGGAGGCGTCCCGGGAGAAGGAGTCCGTCCAGGAGACGGCCGGGTAGTGGCGGGCGTAGGCGAGGTCGCGGTCCAGGCTCCACAGGCACCGTACGAACCGTTCGGTGTGGGCGGTGACCGGCTCGGTGCGGTCACCGCCCGGCGGGGAGACGGCGCCGAGCACGGTGACCGAGCCGGTGGCGCCGCCGAGCGTGCGCACGGCGGCGGCCCGTTCGTAGAACGCCGCCAGTTGTGAGGCGAGCCCGGCCGGATAGCCCTCCTCGGCTGGGAGTTCACCCATCCGCGAGGCGAACTCCCGCAGCGCCTCGGCCCAGCGGGACGTCGAGTCGGCGATGACGACGACGTCGAGGCCCATGTCGCGGAAGTACTCGGCGACCGTGGCCCCCGTGTGCACACTCGCCTCGCGGGCCATCATCGGCATGTTGGAGGTGTTCGCGATCGTCACCGTGCGCTCCGACAGCCGGCCCCCGTTGCGCGGGTCGGTCAGCTCCGCCAGCTCCTCGATGACGTCGGCCATCTCGTTGCCGCGCTCTCCGCAGCCGACGTAGACGATGACGTCGGCGTCGCACCACTTGGCGATCTGCTGGAGCAGCATGGTCTTGCCGGTGCCGAATCCGCCGGGGACGGCGACGGTGCTGCCCCGGGCCACCGGGAAGAGCAGGTCGACGGCGCGCTGCCCGGTGTGCAGCGGCAGCTCGGCGGGCAGCCGCTCCGCCACCGGGCGTGGTCTGCGTACCGGCCAGGTCTGCGCCATGCGCACTTCGTGCCCGTCCACCGCGGCGAGCACGGCGTCGACGGCGTACTCGCCGGCACCGGCGAGGGCGCTCACCGTGCCCGAAAGGCCGGGCGGGACGAGCAGTCGCAGGGGCACGACCGCGCCGATCTCGCCGAGGACGTCACCGGCCGAGACCCGGGAGCCCTCGACCGACCTTGGCGTGTACGGCCAGGTGCGCCCGTCCGGCGTGCCGCCCGGTCCGCCGGTGCGCAGCAGGTCGCCCGCGCCGGCCAGCGGACGCAGCAGGCCGTCGAAGACACCTCCGAGCAGCCCGGGGCCCAGCCGTACCGCCAGCGGGTGGCCCTGTGGTTCGGCGGGGTGCCCGGGAGCCAGGCCGCCCGTGTACTCGTACGCCTGGACGGTGGCCGTGTCCTCCTGGACGGCGACCACTTCGCCCGGCAGCCGGGCGGTTCCCAGCAGCACCAGGTCGTGCATGGCCACTGAGGCCGGGCACGCGATCTCCACCAGAGGCCCGGCGACCCGCAGGACATGTGCGGACGTGGCGGTCATGGCTCGCCCCAGAGACTCTCGATCCGGACGCCCAGGCGTTCCAGAGCACGGTCGGCGAGGGCGTCCGCGGAGAGGTCGAGGTGGCGTCCGGGTACATCGGCGGTGACTCCGCCACCCGGTACCGCCGTGATCCGCGCGTCCGCGCCGAGCAGCGCCCTGGCTGCCCGGGCGAGACGGTCGTCCGGGATCGGGGCTTCGGTCGCCGCTCGCTGTGCGCCGGAGCGGGCCGCAGCCCCGAGGTCCGCGGCGGCGCCGGCCGCCGGTACCCGCCCCGGCCGGTCCGTATCCCCGCGTCCACCAGGCGATACGGCACCCTCGGCCAGCACGCGCCGGACCCCGGCCCGCACCCCGGCCCGCAGGTCCGCGTAGACCTCCGCACGGGCCGCCAGTTCCCGGCTCCAGGCGTCCTCGGCGGCACGCACCCGCTCCCGGGCGGCTGCGGCGCGTCCGTCACCGGCGCCCAGCTCCCGTGCCTCGGCGAGCACCCGCTCGGCGTCGGCGCGCGCGGCACGCAGGGTCTGTGCCGCATCCGCACGCGCCCTCTCCACGGCGGCCTCGGCTTCGGCCCGGGCCGCACGGAGCAGTTCGGCGCGCACCGGGTCCAGCTCGTCCACTGCCGTCATCGGGGCATCACCACCGTCAGCGGCCCGGTCAGGCCCGGCTCCAGTCCCGTGGCCCCGGCGCCGAGGGTCTCGGCGGCCGACGCGGTCAGGATCACCAGGGCGACGGTGCCGGGGAGGTCCCGCCACGCCCGGCGGACGGCATCCGGATCCTCCGCGACCAGCACCTCCACCCCGGCCAGGGCCAGCCCGCCCACGCTGGTCCGGGCCCCGATGGCGGCCACCGTCCCCATGGTCACGCCTTTCCGATCAACAGGATCGCGACCACCAGCCCGTACACCGCGATGCCCTCCGCCAGACCAACGATCACCATGGCCCGGCCGAACATCTCCGGGCGCTCGCTCAGCGCGGCAAGCGCGGCGGCCCCCGTGTAGGCGACGGCGATGGCGGCGCCGATCGAGGCGCCCGCCACCGCGATGGCCGCCCCGATCAGGGCGGAGCCGTTGACACCGCCACCCCCGGCCGCACCCTGCGCGGAGGCTTGTGCCGGGCCCGAGAGCGCCGTGGCCAGGACAGCACACGCGCCCGCCAGCAGAGCCAGGTTCGTCGCCAGGAGCCAGCGGAACGCGTGTCTGGTCCGGCGCCGCCGCAGCAGCCGTACGGCACCGAGCACCGCCGCCAGGACCGGCAGCACGATCAGCCAGGCGAGCATGTGATCACCTTCGTAGGAGCGCGTCGGCGGGTTCCGCCGGGGGAACGTGCCAGGGACGGAACGGACGGCCCTCCGTCTCGAAGAGCCGGGAGAAGATCTCGTAGAACTCCAGCCGCAGGGCCTGGACCCCGGCCACCAGTGCCTCCAGGCCGAAAGTGAGTGCCGTCCCGACGGCGAACAGCAGGGCGGCACCCGCCCACCAGGCAGGACCGCGTGCCGCCAGGCCCGCGGTGCCGCGCCACACCAGGTCGGCGAGCGCGGCGTGGGTGAGCCCGAAGGCCGCGAGCCGGGCGAAGGACAGGGTGTTGGTCCCGGCGCGTACGACGACGTCGAAGAGCCGTACCCCCGTCTCCGCGAGCCCCGCGCCGCCACCCGCGGTGGCCCGGTACAGCCCCAGCGCCACCAGCGCCAGTCCGGCGCACGCGAGCCCGGCTCCGGCCACGGCGGCCGGCGCCACGTGCAGGACCAGCGCCGCGGCCGCCGAGGCGAGCCCCAGGTAGAACAGCAGCCCGGCCACGCCGGACGCCGCGTACAGCCCCGACGCCCAGCCGCCCTCCCGCACCCGGTTCACCGCGCCCGCGGCATGCGCGAGGGCCAGCAGCCCGGCCCCGCACACCACCGCCGCCGCCAGCAGCCGGGCGGGGCTCTGGAGCGGCGCCAGCCACAGCACCGGCAGCAGGCCGGTCGGCCCGAAGAACTCGCCGTAGGCGGCGCCCGCGAGCATCGCGGCCAGCCCAGCGCCGGCGAGGAAGGGCCAGAGGCGGTGCAGCGGGGCGAGCCGCCGGGGCCGACCGAGGCGCAGGGCCAGCGCGCCGAGGACCAGCAGGGCCCCTTGCCCGACGTCGCCGAACATGATCCCGAACATCGCGATGTACGCGAGGCCCGCCGGCCATGACGGGTCGAGGTCCGCGTACGACGGTGTGCCGTACGTCGTCACCAGAGGCGTGAAGGAGACCTCCCCGGTGGTGCGCAGCAGCGTCGGCGGATCGGTGCCGCGCGGAGACGGCAGCGGCAGCAGGGCGCCGCCCGCCGCCGCGAGCCGCTCGGCGACCCGGGGCACCTCGGCCGCCGGGCACCACCCCGCGAGCGCCGACACCTCGCCCTGCCGCACGGCGCCCTGCGAACGTGCCTCCAGTTCGGCCTCCCCGGCCAGCAGGCCCGTCTCCCGCCGTTCCTCGAGCAGGTCCAGGTCGGGTGCGGCGACGGCAAGGGCGGCGGCCCCGCCCACGTTCTCCGGGCCGCCGTGGCCCGCCAGCCGCCGCAGCCGCAGTGCCGCGGGGCCCGGGGCCGTCTCCTCGACGCAGTCCAGCTCCACACAGCCCGCTTCGGCGATCCGCACCAGCGCCTCCCGCACCGCCGCGCGCGGCACGACCACCGCCACGCGGCACATCCGGACCGGTGTCATCCCCTCAGGCCAGGGCATCGAACGCCTCCCCGAGCCGCCCGCCCCGGGCCGCCGACTCCAGGGCCGCGCGCACCCGCCAGGCGTCGACGGACAGCACGGCGACCGCGCCGATGACCACGCCGGGTCCGGGCCGGCTGTCGCGCAGCAGAGCGGCCCCCTCATCCCGCACCGCGCGCCACCAGCGGGCCTCCGCGCGCCACAGTCCCTCCGGCTCCTCGACACCGGCCAGCAGCCGCCGGGCCGGCGCCGGAAGGCCGTCGCGGAACTCCTGGTACGAGGCGGCGTCCGGCGCCCGTCCCCCGAGCAGCCTGGCCGCGTCCCGCCGCACCGGTCCCGGCAGGGAACGGCCGTACACGAACAGTTCACGCGCCGTCAGCAGGGCCGCGCGTGCGACGGCCCACTCCCGCGCCTGCGGCACAGTGAGGGCGGTGCGCCGCGCGGCGGCCATCCGCATGCCCGTGACCAGCGCCCACGGCGTGTCGCCGCCCGGATCGCCCCACGGGGACGCGGCGAGAGCGGCGCGCAGTTCCGCCGGAGTCGCCGCCTGGTCAAGGCGCCGCCAGGCGGTCTCCAGCGCTCCGAGCCGGTACGGCGACCCCGGGGCGTCCGTGCCGCGACCGGCCGACGGGGACAGCCGGGCGACCACGTTGGCGACCTCGAACCCCGAGACGAGCGGCACGAGCAGCCGGGCCCCACCTCGCGGCAGCCAGCCCGCCAGCACCCTCAGATGCCACAACAGCGTCGCGGACACCGCGCGTTGCGCCTCGGGCAGCCCGGCCGCCTCGCGCGCGTACTTGACGTACGGCGTCCCGCCCAGCCGCCGCAGCGCCTCGTCGAGCGACGGGCACGCCGCGATCTCCCGCGCCCCGGCAGCACCCGGACACCGGACGGTCAGGGCTCGCGCCCGGACCGCACCGGCCACCCACCCGGCGCTCACGGCGCCGCGCCCGTCCCGGCTGTCGGCCGCAGTGCCAGCGCCACCGCGTCCTCCACCAAGGACGGCAGCCCCGCCCGACCGCGCTCGCGGACCGCGTCGGCGGCCCGGCCACCGGCGGCGCGTACGGCTTCCGCCTCCCGCACCGCCTCCCGCACGACGGGTTCGGCAGCCTGGCGACGAACCCCGGGAGCCTGCTCCCGGGCGGCCGCCACGATGTCCGCGGCTTTTCGCCCGGCGTCCCGGCGGATCGTCTCTGCAGCCTCCTCACCGGCTGCCCTGATCCGGGCAGCCTCCTGCTGGACGGCCGTCAGCCGGGCCAGGGCCGGTGCCAGTTCCGCGGCGCGTTCCGCCGCCCGGTCGGGGGGCACTCCCGTGACGGCCGCCCCCGGTGTCCCGGTCGGACGGAACCGCTCCAGGAAATCCCGCAGGCTCATGTCCCAGCCTCCCTGCCGGTCGCTGCTCCTCCAGTGTCACCATCCGCGCCCGCACCCGCACCGGATAGGGCCGTCACGCCGTTCCATCGGGGCCGTTCGGCACTGGACGGCCGACAGCGGAACGGAAGACTGGAACGAAACGGTAGGCAACCCGACGGACTCCGGAGGCGACCGTGAACGAGCACGAGAACTTCTCCACGGGGACCGAGGCACGCCGGTCCATGCCGTCCCGGCCCTGGAGGGCCAGCGAAGGCAACCGCCAGGACACGCTGGTGCGCTATCTGGGCGCCGTGGTCACCGCAGCGGCCGAACACGCCAGGCCGGAGAAACAGCCGCCGCCTGCCCCGGTGGACGCGCCCCGCGAACCGGCGACCGGCTCCGGCACGCCGTTGGTGCGGGACGTGATGGAGGTGCCCGCCGCCTGGCTGCGAGACGACCTGCCGTACCGGGAGATCGCCCGGCAGCTCGCACGCGAGCACGTCGGTGCGCTGCCGGTCGTGGACGCGGAAGACCGCGTGGTGGGTGTCGTCTCCGAGTCGGACCTGCTGGCCAAGGTGGCCGTCGAGGCTTCCGGCCACCGTCCCGGGCCGGTCGGCAGGCTGCGGGGACGGCGGCTGCTCGACAAGGCCCAGGGCGAGACGGCCGCCGACCTGATGACCAGTCCCGCGATCACCGTGCTGCCCGGTGCCACCGTCGCGGAGGCCGCCTGGCTCGCCGCGCTGTCGCGGCTGAAGCGGATCCCGGTGACCGACCACGAGGGCCGACTGGTCGGCGCCGTCGGCCGCGACGCGCTGCTGCGGACCTTGATCAGGGACGACGCCGGGATCCAGGCCGAGGTCGAGGACCGGATCCGCACCGTCTGCGCCCCGGGCGACCGCACGACCGTCCAGGTGACCGTGCACGACGGCATCGTGGAACTGACGGGGCAGCTCCCGGCGGCGACCGGAGACCGGCTGGTGGCCGAGACCGAGGGGATAGCCGACGTGGTCGAGGTGAAGAACCTCCTCACCGTCGACTGACCTCCCCGGACGGCGGACACCATGACCGGAAACGTCACCGCAGGTGTCGACGGCTCGCCCGAGAGCCGCGCCGCCGCCGACTGGGCGGCCCATGAGGCGAGGCTGCGCACCCTGCCACTGAAGATCCTCCACGTGTGTGAGCCGGTGCCCGGAGACCGAGCACCGCGGTCTGGCGCGGAGAGCGAGCGAGACCGGTACGAATGGGATCCCGCCGAGGCCGCGGCGGGACTCCGTCTGCGCCACCCCGGCGTGGAGGTGTGCACCGATCGGGTCACCGGCGACCCGGCCACCGCTCTTGCCGAGGCGGCGGACGCGGCGGAACTGCTGGCGCTGGGCTCACGCGGCCTCGGCGGCCTCGGCGGATTCCTCGTCGGTTCGGTCAGCCTGTACGTCGTCGCCCACGCCGCCCGCCCGGTGGTGCTGGTCAGGGCAGAGGGGCAAGCCGCCGGGGACCACCTGACGGCTCCCGCCGGCGGCCCGTCCGCCACGGCGCCCTCCAGGCCCGTCGTCGTCGGCCTGGACACCCGCGACCCGGACGCGACGCTCCTGGAGTTCGCCTTCGACGCCGCCGCACGCCGGGGCGCGGTCCTGAGGGTCGTGCACGGCTGGACCGAGCCACCCGGCGACTTCCGCCGCTTCCACGGCGTGGAGCTGCATGCCGCGCTCGCGCGACAGCAGGCGACCGCCCTGACGGACGCGCTGCACCCCTGGCGGCGGAAGTTCCCGAGTGTCGACGTGATCGAGGCAAGTCGCTGCGGCAGTGCGGCGCAGGTCCTCGTCAACGCCTCCCGCGACGCCTCGCTGACCGTTGTGGGCCGTCGGATCCGCACCAGCCCCGTCGGTACCCGCATCGGTCATGTCACCCACGCCGTTCTGCACCATGTGGTCGCACCCGTCGCCGTGGTGGCGCACGGCGGCTGAGGCAGTGCGAGCGCAGGACGAAATCCGCTGGACCTCGCGGTCCTCGTCGGCTGAGCCCGTTCGCCGTCGTGGCCGTACCTTCGTCAGTGCCGCCGCACGGTGGACGGCGGAACGCCTGCTCAGGCGAATTCCCAGGTGACCGCCGGCGATTGCCGCAGCGTGTGGTGGACCGTGCAGTGGTCGACCACGGCGCCCAGCGCGGCGAGTCCGGCCTCGTCGAGCCCGGGTGGCACCGTGACCCGCAGCCGTACCGACGCCACGCGGGCCGGCCGGTCTTCGGCCATGGCGAACTCCGCCGTCACGCCCAGCCGTTCCACGTCCACGTCATGGCGCTCCAGAAAGCCCCGCGCGTAGTGGGCGACACAGGTGGCGAGCGACGCGACGAACAGTTCCACCGGTGAGGGGCCGACGTCGTCGCCGCCTGCCTCAAGAGGCTGGTCGGTGACGAGGGTGTGGCCCCGCACCACCGCCGTGAGCGCCCGGTGCCCGAAGCAGGTCACCTCCACACGCCCCGGCGGCAGGGGGCCGGGTGCGACCGGAGGACGGACCGTACTGGTCATCGCTGTTCCTTCGACAGTTCCGAACGTGGGTGCTGAGGACCTTCCGGTGCGGTGGGCCACGTCAGGGCACGGCTGACGTCGGCGACGGAGAGGATGCCGACGAGACGGCCCTGGTCGAGGACGAGCGCGCGGCGCGTGGGACTGGTCTGCAGCCGGGGCAGCAGGTCGAGGACCGGCTCATCCGGCGACGCCGTCACGACTTCGCCGAGAGGGCGCATCACCTCCTGGACCATCGTGTGATCACGCTCCGGCGGTGGCACGTCCTGCACCCGGCGCACGGTGAGCAGCCCGGTGGCCGAACCGTCAGCCGCCAGCACCGGGAAGGCCGCATGGCGGTAAGGGCCGAAGGGGCCCTCGGCCAGGAAGTCGCGAATGCTCGTCGTGGCCCGCACGGTGACCGGGGCCGGTGTCATGACACGAGAGACAGGAACGCCCTCCAGGACGCCCCGAATCTGTGCCTGGCGGGACTCCGCCGTGGCGGCGGCGATGAGGAACCAGCCGATCAGCGCGGCCCACAGGCCGGACAGGTTGCCGGCGAAGAGGACGTCCGCGAACCCTGTGAGCACCATGAACCAGCCCAGTGCCCGGCCCGCCGCCGAGGCACCACGGGTGGCGCGCAACCGGTCCCCGCTGCGGTGCCACAGGTACGCCCGCAGCAGCCGGCCACCGTCCAGCGGGGCAGCGGGAAGCGCGTTGAAGACGGCGAGCAGGATGTTGATCGCGGCGAGCCAGGCGACCGCCTCGACCACCAGCCCGGACGCGTGCAGCGCGTCCAGTCCCACGGCGGCTCCGGCGAGCACACCGCCTGTCAGCAGACTGGTGATCGGGCCCGCCCCGGCGATCCGCAGCTCGGCGGCCGGCGACGGCGCCTCGCCGCGCAGCCGGGCCGCGCCGCCCAGCATCCACAGCGTGATGCCCTCCACCTCGACACCGTTGCGCCGGGCGACCACGGCGTGCGCCAGTTCGTGCGCGAGCAGCGAGCCGAGGAACACGACGGCGGTCAGGACGGCGAGACCCCAGTACGCGACGGGGGAGTGACCGGGATGCGCGGCCGGGAACCGGCCGTGCGCCAGCGTCACGGTGATCAGGGCGACGACGACCAGGACGCTCCAGTGCAAGCCGACCCGGACACCGGCGATCCGGCCCAGGGACAGCGTCTCGTCCATGAAGCTCGCCTCACTTTCCGGCCTTCGCACGGGGCAGTACACCGCGGGACCTACAGCGTGCGGCGGAGGCCGCTTGATACGGAGGGGCCGACCGGCTCTCGACGGGGACACTCGGCCCCGATCACGGCCGCCCGGGAAGAGGCTCGCCTGGTCCGCCGTGACCATCCCAGGCGCGGCACAGCACGCGCGACCGATCCGGGGGCATCCGTCGGACAGCGCTCCGCTCGTGCCGGAGCGTACGGCCTTCACCGACGAAGATCCGGAGTCGGCCGGACAGCTCCCGTGGCCCCCGTATCGAGCAACCCCATCCAGCTCACACGGGGTTGAACACCCGGCCGAGCGACACCCGCGCACTCGGGACACATGCCTGTCTCCGCCGGACGGCCGACCCCTTTTCGGCATGCCGCCTTTCGTCGAGGAGGGATATCGTGGAGACGATTCGGGGATGCCGGGCCCGTGCGCCGGGACCGAGGAGGAGCGCGGTGGAAACTCCCGACGAGCTCCGCGTCCTGCTGCCCCAGCTGAAGCTCGACGAGCTGCTCGATGAGCTGCAGGCGAGGCTGGACGCTGCCCGGAACACCCGGGACCGCGTGCACAGCCTTCTGGAAGCGCTGCTCTCGGTCGGCCGCGAGCTGGACCTGGAACAGGCCCTGCACTCCATCGTCAAGGCTGCCGCGACCCTGGTGGACGCCGAATACGCGGCCCTCGGCGTCATCGGACCCGACGGCGGCACCCTGTCGGCGTTCCACACCGTCGGTGTCACCGAGGAGCAGGTCGCCGAGATCGGACCGCTGCCCGAAGGCCACGGCATCCTCGGCGAGCTGATCCGCAACCCGGAACCCCTGCGCCTGGAGAAGCTCTCCCAGCATCCCGCCTCCTACGGCTTCCCGGACCGTCATCCGCCGATGAACAGCTTCCTGGGCGTGCCGATCCGGGTCCGGGACCAGGTCTTCGGCAATCTCTACCTGACCGAGAAGCGCGGTGGGCTGCAGTTCGACGAGGAGGACGAGTCGGTACTGTCCACGCTGGCCGTGGCGGCCGGTGTGGCGATCGACAACGCCCGCCTCTACGAGGACTCCCGGCTGCGGGAGCGGTGGCTGCGGGCGAGCGCGGAGATCACTCACGGTCTGATGTCCGGCAGCGGTCGTGCCGAGGCCCTGCACCTGATCGCGGAACGCGCGCAGGAGATCGCCGGCTCCGCGCTGGCAGCGGTCGCACTGCCCCTGGAGACCAGTGCGGCCGGTGCGTCACTGACCGTCGAGGTCGCCGTGGGGCTGGACGCGGACGCGCACCGGGGACTGGTACTGCCCCTGCGCGAATCGCTGATGGGACTGGCGTTCTCCGCCGCCGCGCCCGTAGCCAGCGACGACGTCACCCACGACGCCCGGATATCTCCCGACCCCCCGCGCTTCCACGGGCTCGGCCCCGCCGTGGCCGTCCCCATCGGCACCGGCGAGGGCGGGGTGCGAGGAGTGGTGCTGTTGGCCCGCGAAGCCGGGCGGCCGGTCTACTCCCACAAGGAGACCGAGATGCTGCAGGGCTTCGCCGCACAGGCCGCGATCGCGATGGAGTTGGCCGACCGACGACAGGACGCCCAGCAGATCGCGGTGCTCCAGGACCGCGACCGCATCGCCCGGGACCTGCACGACCTGGCCATTCAACGCCTGTTCGCCACCGGGATCACTCTGCAGAGCGCCGAGCGCTTCATCGACCACCCGGAGGCGTCCGGGCGGATTCTGCGAGCCGTCGACGACCTGGACGAGACCATCAAGATCATCAGGTCGTCGGTCTTCGGCCTTCGGGCCCGTGCCGACGCAGCTGACGGCGGGCTGCGCGCAAGAGCCGTCCAGACGATCGGCCGGGCGGCACCGGTCCTGGGCTTCGCGCCCGGCGTCCGGATGGAGGGCCTGCTGGACACCGACGTGCCCGGCGAGATCGCCGACCATGTCGTAGCCGTCCTCTCCGAGGCTCTGACCAACATCGCCCGGCACGCTCACGCCTGCAGGGCCGGGGTCGTGTTGACCACCGACGGCCTCGAGGTCCGCCTGACGGTCTCGGACGACGGCGTCGGAATTCCGCCCGACGGCCGTCGCAGCGGGCTGCGGAACCTGGCCGAACGGGCGGAACAGCTCGGCGGAGGGCTGGAGATCATATGTCCCGACGGCGGTGGCACCGCGCTGGAATGGCACGTCCCACTGCAGGGGGAGTAGAGGAGCTCAGCCGCCCGTGGGGCACAGCGGGGCGTGGGCGGGGACCACTCGGCCCAAGACCCGGCAGGTCCGAAGCAGCAGCCTGACGGCGCGGCATCACGGCAATGGAACCTTGGAGGACGGCAAGGACGTCCGTCCGACCACCTGAACGGCACGAAGACGCACCAGGTCGTCGGCGACGCGGAGTGCACGCCGACCGGGCCGCCACGGCGGCCGAGCCCGGCCGCCGTCCACTCACCGGCCTCTTGCGGTCGTTCACGGAGCGAGGGAGAAATAGTTCTCCTCCTCCTGGGTGAAGTGCAGACGCAGGACCGTGTTGAGGCCGTAGAGGCAGGAGCGGAGGTCGTCGAGTTGCTCGGCGGAGAGTCTCCCGTCCGCCTCGGCCAGTTGCAGGTGGGTGGCGATGCGGCGGGAGAGGCGTTCGATCTCGGTGTGGGCGCGGCTCATGGTGGCGGTGGCCTCGGGGCCGCCGAGGGTGGGGGCGAGGGCGGGGTAGAGCTCGTGCTCCTCTGCGTACTCGTGCGGCAGCAGCCGTTCGGTGAGCAGACGGTGGGTCTCCTCCACTGCGGCCAGGGACGCTGGGCCGGAGCTGTCGGAGAGGCGGTCGGCTGCGTCGCGTACGGATTCCAGGACGTCCTGGAGGTCGTCGTGTTCGGCGGCGAAGCGGTGGATGAGGGCTTCGGCAGCGGGGGTGAGGGCCGGGTGCGCGGCTCGGCCGACGCGCAGTGCGCGCAGGGCGTTGAGGATGACGGCGACATCGATGCCCTCCTGGAGCAGGGCGCCGGCGGCGGGCGGCAGCAGGCCGGCCGCGGCTGCGGCCATGGCGGCCAGGGACATGAGCATGCCGCCGAGGGCGCTCTGTACGGCGATGTGGCGGGACCGTTGGGCGATGGTGACGGCGTCGGCAAGGCGATCGACGCGGTCGGTGGTCAGGACGATGTCGGCGGCTTCGGAAGAGGCGGTGGACCCGCGTGCGCCCATGGCGACGCCTATGTCGGCGGCGGCGAGGGCGGGGGCGTCGTTGACGCCGTCGCCGACCATGACGGTGACCGCACGTTCGCGTTCGGCGCGTACGGCGGCGACCTTGTCGGCCGGGCCGAGTTGGGCGCGCACGTCGTCCAGGCCGAGGACGGCGGCGACCTCATGGGCGGGTGCGGCACGGTCGCCGGTGAGCATCAACAGCCGTTCGATGCCCGCCGCTCGCAGGTGGCGCAGGGTGCGGGGCGCGTCGTGACGGAGGGGGTCGCGCAGCAGGACGGCGCCGGCCGGCTGTCCGTCGACGGTGAGCCAGGCGACGGCCGCGCCGTCGAGGAGCGCGCGGTTGTCGACCGCCTTCGCCCAGCCCGGTCGGGCGGTCGCCGCGCCCGTACGGCCTACGAAGACCTGGTGCCCCTCCACGTTTCCGGTGGCGCCCCGGCCGGGTTCCTCGGTGACGTCCGTCGGGACCGAGAGCACCAGTCCGCGTTCGCGGGCGGTGTCGACGATGGCCTGGGCGAGGACGTGCGGGGAGTACTGGTCGAGGGAGGCGGCGAGGCGCAGCACTTCCGCGGGTTTGACGTCGGGCGCGGCGATCACGTCGAGGACGCGGGGGCGGCCGCGGGTGAGGGTGCCGGTCTTGTCCAGCAGGAGCGTGCGGGCCCTGCCGAGGTTCTCCAGCGCGCCGCCGTCGCGGATGACGACGCCGAGATGGGAAGCGCGCGAGAGGCCGGAGACGATGGCGACCGGTGCGGCCAGCAGCAGAGGGCACGGGGTGGCGACCACCAGGACGGCGACCGCCCGTACCGCAGACCCGCTGATCAGCCAGGCCAGCCCCGCCACCACCAGGGACAGCGGCAGGAACCAGGCCGCATACCGGTCGGCCAGCCGTACGACGGGCGCGGACTCGGCGCCCGCCTGCCGGGCCAGTCGTACGATCCCGGCATAGGTACTGCCCTGCTCGGTGGCCGTGGCGCGCAGCTCGAAAGCGCCGCCGGCATTGACCACGCCGCTGCGCACCGTCTCGTCGCGGGTCCGCTCGACCTGGAGGGCCTCACCGGTGAGGACCGACTCGTCGAGGACGGCGGCGTCGCCCTCCACCCGGCCGTCGACGGGGACGACCTCGCCAGGGCCGACGACGAGCAGGTCACCGACGGCCACCTCGGCCAGCGGCACCGAGGCCACGCCCGCGTCGGTCCGGCGGCGCGCGGAGCGCGGTGCGTGCTCCAGCAGGGCCCGCAGGTCGTGGGAGGCGCGCCGCTGGGCTGCGGCTTCCAGGGTGCGGCCGGTGGCGAGCATCAGCGCGATCAGCGCACCGGCGAGGTATTCGTGGACGGCCAGGGTGCCGCCGAGCGCGAGGACGGCGATGAGGTCCACGCCCGCGTGTCCGCGCCACAGTGCGGTGAGCACCCATGCCAGGGCGGGGACGACGGCGGAGAGGGTGCCCAGCCCCCAGCAGAGGTCGGCGAGGTCGCCGGCCCCCGTGAGCCAGGCGATGCCGCCGGCTGCCAGGGCCGCCGCGGTGACGGCCAGGAGGACGGGTTCGAGCCGCGGCGACCCGATCGCCGAGGTCAGGCGGCGCAGCTGCGCTGTGGTCGTGCGGTGGGTCATGGCGTACCTCGGTCCGTCCCGCGCGGCGATCGTGAAGCCGGTTCCTCTCCATCACAACGCGCCGCCAGGTGTCCATGGCAGGGGACGTCCGGCCCTGATTGAGGGCCATGCGGACGGCGCCCGCGCGTGCCGGTCATGGCCGGCCCCGGTCGGTGTGCAGGTGCCCGAACTGATCGACCTCGTCGAATGGGCCACCCCGCCCTGAAAGACCGAGCGGCATCGGGCACCAGCGCCAGAAGCCTGCGCGTCAACCGCATCATCTGCACCGGCGAGGGCGTGCGCCGAACCCCGGAGCCGGTGTCGTTCGTCGCGGGCGCGGAAGCGGTGCAGGTCCCGCGCTGAGCCACCGTCCTCTCACTCCGTACCCCCTGGCCAGGACCGCACCATCGAGGCGGCCCGAAGCCGGACCTCCGAATCTCGTCAAGGCTCCGGAGTGCGCATCCTGGCACGCGGCCGGATCGTGAGCCTATGCCGAGGCACATCGGTCCCGAAGCGGCGTGCTGACGTGAGCGGCGCGCCGTTCGCCGGCCTGCGCCGCAACGTCTCCACGCTGGAGCTGTTCTTCGATCTGGTCTTCGTCTTCGCGGTCGGCCAGCTCGCCGACCACCTGCACGCCGAACTGTCCTGGCGCACCGCCGCCGAGACCGCCGTGATGCTGATCGCCGTCCTCAGCACCTGGGCCCTGACCAGTTTCGACGCCACCTTCCTGGACGTCGAGCGGCCCCGCACCCGGCGGCTGGTGCTGGTGCTGGTGGTGATGGGCCTGGGCCTGTTCATGAACGCCCAGATCCCGCACGCCTTCGCGGGCCGGCCGTGGGCCTTCGTAGTCCCGCTGGCGGCGATCCTGCTGCTGGTCGACATCACGGCTGCGGCGTGGGCGCCGACCCCGCTGCTGCGGCAGCACTACCGCCGTGTGACGGCGTGGGCCGCAGCCTCCATCCCGCTGTGGCTGGCCGGGGCGGCCGTGGACCACGGGCCGCGCCTCGCCTGGTGGGCCGCAGCCGCCGCCATCGACATGACCGGCGTCTGGCTGGCCCACCCTCTGCCCCGGCACGTCCTGTCCTCGCGGGATCTGGTCTTCGACGCCGAGCACATGGTGGAACGGATCCGGCTGTTCATCATCCTCCAGCTCGGCGAGACCGTACTGACCGTCGGCACGGCGATCTCCGCCGCCCCTGTCGACGCCGCGACCGTGACGGCCGGCCTGGGTGTGTTCGTCGCGGTGGTGTGCCTGTGCGCCAGCTACTTCAGAGGAGGCGAGAACATCCTGGCACGGTACGTCGCCACCACGGCCGACACGCTGCTGCCGGTCCGCCATGCCGTGAGCGGCCAGTACCCCACCCTGGCCGGCCTCGTCGCTCTCGCTGTCGGCGCCGAACTCGCCATCAGCCACCCCACCGGCCACGGCAACAGCGAACTCGGCCTCCTCCTGTTCGGCGGCCCCATCCTCTACGTGATCACCCAAGCCTGGTGGTACTACACCACCACACGCCAAGCCTGGGGCGTCCGGCTGCTGGCCTGCCTCGCCTGCGGCGCCGCGGGCATCGCCGCTGTCTGGCTACCGCCCCTGGGTTCTGTGCTGATCCTCGACCTGATCCTGGTGACACTCGTGCTCGCCCTTACCCGAGTACACCGGACAGTGCTCACGACCATGACCTCGACGGACAGCCACTGACCGGGCGAGGACCCACCAGTCAGACGTCAGGCGGTCGAACAGCACGCCCGTCCGACCGCGCCAGACGACTACGACCGGGCCTGGTGGACAATCTGGCCGGTGTGATCACCGTTGGCGAGAACGGTGCGCAGGCACTGGTGCTGGCGGCCGAGCCCGCCACCAGATGCTATCTGCCCGAGCATCGAGTCTTCCTGCGATGGCTTGCCGCCGACTCCGAGGCCGGGCTGACGGCCGCAGCAGAGGCTGTCCTTGCGGACCCGGCCACCGAGTGGGAGGAGTGCAGCACGTGGGTGTCGGACGGGCCGGCCGTGCTCATGGACTCCGCCGAAGCGGGCTCCGAACTGGGCATCGAGTATCCGACCGGCGGGATGCCTGATCAGGCACCGGTCCTGCTGCCTGCCGGCCGCTGGAGAGTCCGGGCCACCCACACCAAGGCAGACGAGGGCAACTGGGTCGGCCTGGTCCAGCTCGTGCCGACCGAGTCCTGAACGGGCAGCTGCTTCGGTGAGTGCGGTCGGGCGCGGCGCGCAAGAGCCCGAGACGGACGCATAGGGTGCTGCCGTGAGTAGCGAGCGTGTGTATGCAGACCGGTTCCTCGGGGAATTCCGGGAGCTTGGCCATGGTCGCACGGACGGACCCTCGCTGCGGGATTGTGTCCGAGGAGAGGGCGAGACATATGAAGCGGACCTCGTTCACTACCTGCGTGCCGGCACGTTGCTGGCTGCGACCACTTCACGAGTCCACGACATCCTCAGCTCCGGCAACGAGCTGATCGGCGGCCTGCATCTCCTCACCGACGGTGAGTGGTTTTGGTACACGGACCTGGTGCACTACGTCGAGCGCTACCACGTTCCCCTGGACACCCGATTCGTCGACCACGCATGTGGCCGCGGCTGGAGACCGCCTCAGCTGAGCGACGCCGAACTCGCCCGGATCGCCGACGCCTTCTTCCTCGACGACGACTCTGCACCCGTCGTCGCTGACGGTGGGCAGTAGAGAGCCTCATCGGACGCCCACAACCTGGGCGGCTCGACCTTGAGCTGCGTGAGATGTCTTTCCAGCCGAACGGTTTTTGAGCGACCTTGGCTGCCGTCACATGAAGATCGACAGAGGCGCTGCGTACGCGACCACGAGAAGTGGACCAGAGCCCGATCGAAGTTACCTTGCCACCCGAGTGGCCGGCAGTTCCTGGGGATGGAGACGGACGGCCCGCTCAGTGTTGCGGTGGTACCACTCGATCCGGTTGCCGCGGTCGCGGCACCGGCCGCCTTGGCCGCAGCGCAGCAGTCGGCTGACGCCTTCGGGGCAGACCTGCAGGGAGCGGCGCACGCGGTGGGCGAGGACCGAGCTGCCGCCCACTGGCGGCAGGCGTGGAGCGCATGCGCGCGAACCTGTCAGCCAACACGGCGCATCGACGGCAGCGCTGCCGCCGGGTCGCCTACCCGGACGCATGCGGTGCAACGGGAGTGGGAAAGGCCGAAGGCGTGTCTGGGCTGGGTGGCTATGAAGCGTCGGCGTAGGCGAGGTGAGTGCCGCAGACGGTGCAGCGGAAGAGCATGGCGCTTGCACCCTGCGCGAGGTGGGTCAGGAAGTTCTCGAGCCGGGATGCGTCGTGCCAACCGCCGATCCGTAGGTCGGTTCGAAGCTGGTCGAGTGCGTCGGGGTGGGCGGCGAGTTCGGTGTATCCGACCTCGCCGATGAAGGCGGCCGCGTCGTTGCAGTGGACGAGCCAGTGCGGATCCTGCCAGGCGTGGAAGCCGGGGGTGCGGCGGGTGACGTGCTCCAGGGTCTCCTCGCTGACGCCGTCGAGCCCGTAGGAGTCGGTGAATTCACCTTCGAATCGTTCAGCGGCGCTGCCGTCGGCGATGCACCAGGGGCAGAACTGTCCGTTGACGTCCTGGGCTGTGTAGAAGGTCGCGGTGTAGATCCACCCGGTGCTGCGCTCGCAGCAGGCGCAGGCCTCGGCGCTCTCGCGAACGGATCCGCTTGCGACGGGTTCGGGGTGGTAGCGGAAGGAGGGCAGGGCGGCGCTCACTGGTGAGCCTGCCTGCGCAAGGAGGGAGCCGCGTCGACGCGGGTGGTCTGCGCGTCGGTGGGCACGCCAGCGAACCTCATGGGCCGCAGTCTGTCCGCAACTGGCCCCGTGATCAAGCGGCGAGATCTGTCGGCGTACTCGCCAATTTGCAGAGCTGGGTACGGAAGAACGTGCAGAACAAGCAGCCGCACGGCGGTGACACCGAGATCGGCCGCATGGCGCGCGTAGAAGGCTGGGACCAAGCGACTGGGACCGCACTGGTCGTCGATCGCACAGACGAGGGCACGCCGAAGCCGCACGACACGGTGGCGGCCTACGCCCTGGCCGCCGGTCACCCAGACGGGTCGACCGCCTGGTCGTTGCCGAGCCTCCTCTCCCGGGCATCAGCGTCTCGCCGCCGGCCTTCGGCCAAGTGGCTCAACGACCGGATCTGGCAGATCGGCTTCAACCGGCCCGCCACGATCAACGAACTGCTCGTCAGCGGACGGGAAGACATCTTCTTCGGCTTAGAACTGCTGACAGAATGGCTCGGGGATGGGGTGAGCCGGGTGGCGGTCACTCGACACCGTTGCCACTGTGGACGGCTGCCGCCCTCCGATCCGGCCAGGTTGCGTCTCTGGAAGTGGTGTACCGGTTCCCACCTGATCCGGGTGTTTGTCCCGGCGTCGGAGTGAGGGTCCGGATATGAGAACGGCCACCGGCTGATCTTCGAGATGTCTAGGCTCGAAGGAGATCAGCACGATGACCGCACCAGACAGTCTGCCCCTGCACGCTCTCGCCGAGGACAACCTCGCCGCGGCGAGTCCCGATCTGCTGCGCGCGATGGTCAAGACGTTCGCCGACGCGCTCATGTCCGCGGAGGCCGATGCCCTCTGCAATGCCGAATACGGGCAGGTCAGCGAGGAACGCGTCAATCACCGCAACGGTTATCGCCCGCGCGAGTGGGACACCCGCGCAGGGACCGTCGAACTCGCCGTCCCCAAGCTGCGGCAGGGCAGTTACTTCCCGCACTGGCTCCTGGAACGCCGCCGGCGGGCCGAGCAGGCCCTCGTCTCGGTGGTCGCCACCGCCTACCTGCTCGGTGTGTCCACCCGCCGCGTCGAGAAGCTCGCCGAGTCCCTCGGCGTCACCCAGCTGTCGAAGTCCCAGGTCAGCGCGATGGCCAAGCATCTGGACGATCAGGTCACCGCGTTCCGCAACCGGCCGCTCGATGCCGGGCCCTACACGTTCGTCTGGGTGGACGCGCTGACCCAGAAGGTCCGCGAGGGCGGCCGCATCATCAACGTCCACGCTCTGATCGCAGTCGGCGTCAACGCCGACGGACACCGCGAGATCCTCGGCATCGACGTCGCCACGGCCGAGGACGGTGCGGGCTGGCTCGCCTTCCTGCGCTCCCTGACCGCCCGCGGCCTGTCCGGTGTCCAGCTGGTCGTCTCCGACGCGCACACCGGCCTGGTGAACGCGATCGGCGCGGTCCTGCCCGGCGCATCCTGGCAGCGGTGCCGCACGCATTACGCCCGAAATTTGCTGAGCCAGGTCCCGAAGTCCGCTCAGCCGTGGGTGGCCACCCTGCTGCGGACCGTCTTCGAACAACCCGACACCGACGCTGTCCAGGCCCAGATGCGGCACGTTCTGGATGCCCTGGAAGCCAAGTTCCCCAAGGCAGCAGCCCACTTGGACGCCGCTCAGCACGACCTGCTGGCCTTCACCGCCTTCCCACGCGAGATCTGGCGGCAGATCTGGTCGAACAACCCACAGGAACGGCTGAACAAGGAGATCCGACGTCGCACCGACGTCGTCGGCATCTTCCCCGACCGCACCGCGCTGATCCGCCTGGTCGGCGCCGTGCTGGCCGAGCAGAACGACGAATGGACCGAGGCCCGCCGCTACATGGGACTCGACCTGCTGGCCAAGGCCCGGCTCCACCCGATCGAGTCAGAAACCGACGAGACCGTCCTCCCGACCGAACTCACCGCATAGCCTCAAAACGAGATCACCGAGTGGCCGGCGATACACCACTCCAGCGGACGTGACCTCCGGCCAAAGGGAGGACCTGGCTGCCCAGGCCCGGCTTGCCCTCCGTCGGCTGTGGCCTGGAGCGCCTAGGCTGTCACCGCTAGGGAAGGACGGTGCCATGAATGCTGACTCCCGGACCAGGGTCGCTATCGAGGAGCATTGGCGGGCCTCGGAACGAGGGGACACCGAAGCCGAGCACGCTATCTACGCCACGGACGCGATCCTGGACTACCCGCAGTCAGGCGAGCGGTTCCGGGGCCGAGCGGCGATCTCGGCGCAACGCGGCGGGCACCCGGCCGACCGACACTTCACAGTCCAGCGGATCACCGGCCATACGAATCTGTGGGTGAGCGAATGCCTCATCACCTACGACGGTGTGCCTTCGTACTCGGTGAGCATCATGGAATTCGCTGACCAACACGTGGTGCACGAGACGCAGTACTTCGCCGACCCCTTCGGCGCGCCGGCCTGGCGGGCCGCGCTCGCGGAGCGGATGCCGGGCCGGACCATCGCCGGAGCCTGATTCTTGGCCTTGCTCGGGTCGGCCGGGTGACGAGACTGTCACTTTGTTGAAGTTCCAAGAACTCCTATGGCAAGGGCTTCAAGCGCCTCCAGCAGATGAGCGCGCATGCGAGGGTGAGGCAGGTTTCGTGGATGCTGTCGCGGTTCTCCCAGCGGATGCGCAGGCGGCGGAACCGGTGGAGGTGGGCGAACGCGCGCTCCACGACCCGGCGTTGAGTGCCGAGTCCGGAACCGTGCTCGGTGTCGCGCCGGGCGATCAGTGGCTTCACGCCGAGGTCCCAGACCAGCCGGCGGTACGTGTCGTGGTCGTAGCCGCGGTCACCCAACACCACGTCTGGGCGACGCTTGGGCCGACCACGCTTGCCACGCACGGGCGGCACGGCTTGGAGGAGCGGGATGACCTGAGTGACGTCGTTGCGATTGTCCCCGGTCAGGGTGACGGCGAGCGGAATACCCGTCGCGTCGGTGATCAGACATCCGATGGAGTTAAGCGGTCAAGCTGCGGCAGCGAGGATGGGCTCGGGAGGGGTGGGGAAGGCGATGGTTTCGTCGTAGTGGACTCGCAGGTCGAGGCAGTGGTGCAGGCACCCGATCATGCGATTGAAGAGATTACGCAGAGCTGCGATGTGCCGGTCGCCGTTGTTGCGTCTGCGGTCGTAGTGAGCCCTGGCACCTGCTGAGGCCGTCAGGGATGCGAACGACCAGACGTAGCCGGCAGCAGCAAGACGCTGGTTCTTGATCCGGCGGGCCTTCACGGAGACGCTCTTGCCGGATGCCCGCGTCACTGGTGCTGCTCCGGCGTAGGACTTGAGGGCCCTGGCATCGGCGAAGCGGGATCGATCGTCTCCGATCTCAGCGAGCACACGGGCGCCGGTGAGGGAGCCGAGTCCGGGGAAGCTGGTGATGATGCCGGCGTCCGGGTGTGTCTCAAAAGCTTCCACCGCGGCTTCGGCGAGCTCATCTGCGCTGGTGCAGGCAGCGTCCAACTTTCGCAGCAGTGTCAGGGCCTGGTGGCCCATCGCGTCTTCGACCAGCGGGAGTTGGCGCATTTGGGGGGCCCGCAGGACCGTTTGCAGGCGCGTGACCTCGGCCTCGATCCCGCGTTGGCGTCCAGCCCTTTTCAGTGCGGCCCGCAGCTGGGTCTTGGTCAGTCGGGCGGCCCGGGCCGGGGTGGGTGCGGCTGCCAGCAGCGCGCGAGCGACGGATGAGCACAGGCCGCCGAGAATCGGCTGGACGGCAGCGAGATAGCCGGGGAAGTATTCGCGCAGGTGAGACCGCAGTTTGTTGGCAGCCTGGGTGCGGTCCCAGACCGCGTCCTGCTGGGCGCGAGCCAAGACGGCGATGGCCTGGGCGAGTTCGGTGTCGGCCGGCAACGTCCGGTGTGCTGCGGTGTCGGTGCGCAAGATGTTGGCGAGGACCATGGCATCGAGGTGGTCTGACTTCTTGCGTGCGACGGTGTGGCGGTCACGGTATCGGGACGCTGCCATCGGGTTGATCGCGTAGACGGGGCGGCCAGCGGCTCGCAGGCAGGCCACCAGCAGTCCTCGGGACGTCTCAATGGCGGCTGGTATGCGGGTTTCGGGAGTGTCCCCGTGCTCGGCCAGGAGGTCCAGCAGCTGTTGGAGGCCGGCGGCGTCGTCAGCGATTCTGGCCCGCGCCACCAGCGTGCCGTCGGTATCGACGAGGGCGATGTCATGGTGGTCGCTGGCCCAGTCGATACCGCAGAAGATCTTCATGAGGTTGTCTCGCGTCCTTCCTGTCAGTTGCACCTCTCACCTGCTGGTCACAGCCGTGGAGGCACGCGACTCCCTAATGGAAGGGCTCTGACGGCCCAGCATCCGATTAGCCGTTCGTGACCCCAGCTGCCCGCGAGGTCCTCAGTCTTTTCAGGAGCTTGAAGGCTCCCGGTGAGCTGGGAGGTGTTCCTCGCGAGCGGCTCAGACCACGAACATCCTCGACTCAATCGCCTTCGTGCCGTCGCCACGACACGAGGCTGGTGAACCCGTCTGATCAAAGGGCTCCGGGCCCGGTGGTGCTTCAGGCTTCACCGGCCTCGTAACTCACCATTAGGTGGTGTTTGCTGCCCGTCCTTCCCCGGTCGACGGGGCTTTGTCCGGTCTTGGGGCCCCCTTTGGCGCGCGGATGTGGTAGCCGTCGACGGCAGCTCGGGAGTAGTCCGAGGCATTCGCGTTGCGGAGCTTGGCGAGGAGGGCCTCGTGCAGCCGAGGCCAGACGTGGGCCTCGGTCCATTCGGCCAGGCGGCGCCAGCAGGTCATGCCCGAGCCGAAGCCGAGTTCTTGCGGCAGGTGTTCCCAGGCGATCCCGGTGTGCAGGACGAACAGGATGCCCTGGAACACCAAACGGTCTGGATGCCGCTTGCGGCCGGCGTGTCGCATCCGACGTTCGGCCTTGGGCAGCATCACCGCCCAAAGCTCGTTGTCGACTTCCCACGCCTCGGCCGAGCCACCCTGCACCACCCCCGGATCATCAGTCCCGGAGCGATCCAACCACCTTGAAGATCATTTCGTTAGGAGTTCTTAAGGCCATGTAGGACAGGGGTCTAGTCGGCGACAGAGTTGAGGAACTCGTCAGCTGGCTTGGTCCAGGTGCCGATCGTTGGACGGATGCGGCGCGAGGGCGATGTGTGCGACGCACAGGGCTCCCGTGCTGTTGAGGGAGGTGTTCGAAGCTCGACTCAGCGGCACAGGAGCCCTGTTGGTTCCCTACCCCGGCGTAGTCGACCTCCCGCACACCCTGGTCGAGTGGGTCACGATACTCATCCTCACCTGTGAGGGTGAGCGGCGGTATAAATTCCCGCTGCATTGCCGCGCGTTGGTCGCACTCGTGTACCTGCGCCGCCACGACACCCTCGCGAGGATCGCCATGGCCTTCGGAATATCAGTCGGCACCGCGGTGACCGGCCTGCTCGCTGAACAGCCGCCGGGCCTGGTGAAGATCCTGCGCGAGGACGACCCTCATCACACGGAGCGCGGCCCCCGCCACCTTGCGGACGAACAGCGAACGACGGCAGCAACGGGTCGGCCGGCTCGCGGAGTTCATCAGGAACCAGACGCTTCGACAGAGAACGTTGATCGTCGCGTCCGAGTCTTCCCACGTGCGCCGGTAGAACCCGATGGTCTGATCGCGGGTCTCGTCCTCGGTAGCCCTCAGGCCGTTGCCGGGGGAGTCCTGCCAGCGGGGCAGCGGTTCCGGGGAAGGGCGGTCGAAGACCTCGCCGAAGTACCTGGCCTCGACACTGACCGCGTGTTGGACCAGGCCGAGGAGGTTGGTTCCGGTCGTTGTCAAAGGTCGGCGGGCGTCGTGTTCGGACGAGCCGTCGAGTTCTCAGGGCAGCGCCTTGCGATCCCGCCGCAGTCTCCCGTGCAGGTTGTCCTTCGCGAATTCATCGATCATGCGGCGTGAGCCTGCCATGGGCTGCTCGCGGTCTCAAGATCGTCGGTGGACCGGCCCTGCGGCGGTGCAGCGGTGGTGGAGCAGGCGATGTCCCTATGCCGTGGCAGTTTCGGGCTGGGCCTTGCCGGCGGAGGCTGCCTCTTGCCCCGGTGCATCGGCGGCCGTGTAGAACACCGAGGAGCCCTGCTTGGTGCGGTGAACTCGGCTCTTGGCCACCAGGTTTTCGAGGGTGGTGCGTACCACCTTCGTGTCGATGGCGCGCCCGGTGTGCGCTTGCCGGAGGGCCTCGGCGATCTCCACGGCGGAGCGCGGCTCACTCTGCCCGGCCACATGCTGGTGGACGAGATCCACCAGCTTGGGCTGAGCTGTTGTCGCGGCCGTCTTCTTGCCCTGGGGTTTTTGTACCGGTGCTTTCTTCGCCGACCGGCGCGCGCCGGCCACGGGGGCGGATTTCTTCCTGGGGGAGGGCACTACGGCGCTGTCGGTGCGGGTCGGCCCGGGAGCTGTGGTCGGGGCGCCGAGTGCCTGCTGCATGTTGACCAGCACAGTGTGGTCTCGCTGCAGAGTGGCCAACTGCTCTTGCAGTACAGCGAGTTCTTCAGTGACGCGTTGCTGTTCCTTGACGTTGCGGTCGAGGTCGTTTGCTACTTGGCTGATGTACTGCGACGTCAACTCGGTGATGTGAGCCGTGCTTTCGGGCATGTCCGTCTCCTCAGGGGTGTGGCCGGATCGAAGCCTGCGGACACACTGCGGCAGGCTGGGGATGGAACATCGTCCGCTGTGTGCCCCGGTGTAGCGATATTACGGGTGGGAAACCCTGGTTTCTCTGTGCGGACGACACGTTCTGCTCTGGGGTGCATGAGGCGGGCAGGAGAGTCCGTCAACAAATGGCTGGTCATGTATGTCGCGGCTTGGCCCTGCCGTCGTCTCGGACGTGATGAGTTCCCAGGGCACGTCCTCGATGTCCCGGTGTTGACGCCATGCCGTCAGCACCCGTAGCGCGACCAGCCGGTCGAGCAACTCGGCGATCTGCTGCCGAGAGCGGCCGCTGAGGCGGGTGAGCACCTCCATGTCGACAGTGCGTGGCGCAGGGCCGGTGATGTGTGGCGAGGATCAGAGCGATCAGCCGCAGCGCAGGCGGTGAGGCCGTAGGCAGGTGCAATGGCGCAGGCCGAAGCGCCCATTGGGCGGAGCGGCAGCGTGTCTGCCGGCCGAGGATCTGGTCCAGAACGGTGGCTTCGAGCAGTTCTACCTCCACCGGCGCAGACCTGAGGTTGGGGCACTGGAGCCAGGCTCCCTGGGCGAGTTCCTCCCAGACTTCCCTGCGTCCGCGCGGGCGCACGCCGCGCAGCGGGCCCGTAGGCAGGCGAGTGTGACCGCGGGCATCGGCGCGCAGCGTGCACTGGACGGCGAGGTAGGTGAGCGTCTCTCGCACTCGCAGGCGTTGCTCGGTGCCGAGCCGGTGTGGACCAGATGCGGGTGCCGGCGCGGTGGGGGAGTGGGGGGATCCCCCATCTCTCTCGTCAAGCCGGGTGAGGACGGTCGGCATGACGGATCGGGGTCGGTTGGGGCGAGCCACAGGTGCGGGGGTCGACGTCGTGGTCCGTCATGGCAATACGCCGTTGTGGAGAGCGGTGTTCTGTTCGCGGGGTGAGGACGGGCCGATTCGGCTGCTTCTGGAAGCCGGTGCTGACCCCGACCGGGACAACGTTCATGGCCTGAGCCCGAGGACGCTCGCGGGGCGGACTGCCAACTATGATGTGGCTGTTCACCTTCCGGCTGGGGACGACACGTACTCCTGTGACTGCTCCACACGGAGATATCTGCACCAGCTGAGGGTGGGTCGGTCGGCGTCACCTCGTGGGCATGGCGGGGGTGGGGAGGTGAACTTCCAGCACGACTGCGGTGCCGGCCACGGTCCGGTCCTCGTGCATGCTGATTCGCTGGCCGGCTTTTACGTGCGTCCAGTGAGCTGGGGTGAGGGGAACGAGGCGGACAGTGGCCCGGCCGCCAGGCTCCAAAATGGGCATGTCCTCGACCCAGAGGCCTGCGATGCTTACCGCAACACCACCGGTCGGCGAGAGGTTCCCGATGTCCCACATGGGTCGCAGGACACCGTGACCGGATATTGATGTCCTGCGTCGGGCCTCCGTGGGTGGACGAAGCGTCAGGTCTGCCCGGATCATTCCGTTTCGGATCTCGGCACACCGCCAGTGGCACCAAGCTATGCTCCGCTCGAGGCCGAGTTGCACAGCCGCCTCGGCAAGCTGCTCCCAGAACGTCAAGGGCAGCGGTTGCCCGTCTCCGAGCTCTTCCAGCAGGCGCAGAGCGATCTGCCATTCGTCGTGGGCGAGGTAGTCCCAGACGTCTTGCACCGAGATGTCGTTCTCGGTAGCGACCTTCTCCGGGACGAGGAGAGAAGCCGATTCGAGCAGCTCAGTGACATCCATGCGGTCATTGTCGACCATGGTGTCAGGCTGCGTCGTGCCGCTCGCGCTCGATGGCGGCCAGGCGGTTCTTGAGCGGGTAACTGGGACCTCTGATGGAGATGGCTGCGCAGTGGTGGAGGAGGCGCTCAAGGATGGCGGTGGCCAGCACCTCGTCACCGAAAACGTGTCCCCATTTGCTGATGGTCTTGTCGAGGTCAGGATGATCGAGCCCGTTTGGTAGCGCTTCGAGATGACCTGGAAGACCAGGTTGGCCTCCGCGCGGGCGAGGGGCTGGCAGCCGGCTGCCTCCAGGGCGAGAACCGCCGACTGCCGCAAGCACGTGCCGAGATATGGGTCAGGAGTCCGGTGTGGTTGCGGACCATGGAGGGCGAGTTCGAGCAGGGCGTGCAAGCGGTGTTCGTTCGCCGTGGTGAGGAGTCGGCGGGCTTCGTCGGCGGTGAGGGATTCGAAGCGTCGGGGCCGTGGAGGCCGGTGCAGATGTTGCGGGCGACATTGCGCGGGATCTCTTCCTCGCACCGCGTCGTGCGCTCCAGGACGGACGTGAGCACCGAGTGGATGTAGGTCGGCGTCAGCGGGGAGAGCAGCCTGCGGCAGCACTGGCCGACGGCACAGCATCCGGGCTCGTCGCGCCGGTCGTCGATGCCGCAGATGCGGCACTGACAGGTGGTGCGGAGCCGGTTGAGCCAGGTGCGGACGTCCTTGGCGGTGAGCTTCTTCTTGCCGAGGCCGGGGTCGAGGTACCAGTCGACGCAGGTGGCGTAGCAGGTGTGGGTGTTCTCACGGAGGTGGTGGACGGCGAGGTTCTCCAGCCAGTACGTCAGGTACGCGGCCATGGTGCCCTGCGCGGAGGGGACGGGGCGGCCACGGATACTGGTTGCGATCTTCTCGGTGGGCTTGGCCAGGGCGTCTTTGCGGGTTGTGCCGTAGACGCGGATGCGCTTGCGGCTGTTGCCAGGAGAGAGGACGTATCCGGCGGCTTCCCAGCGGCCGTCCCTGCGCTGGTAGCTGGTTCAGTCGCCGTTGGCGCGCACACGGCGGGAGGGCTTTTAGTCACGGAGCATGGTCACCAGGCGGCGGCTTCCTCGTCGAAGCGGGTGTGGATGAAGTCGGTGAGGGCGTGGGCGGGGATGCGGCGGGCGCAGCCGCGGCTGATGGAGGCGAGATGACGGGTGCGGACGAGGTTGTAGACGGCGGTGCGGCCGAGTTGGAGGTGTTCCATGACCTGGGGTACGGTGAGGAGTTTGGTGCCGGCGGTCACGCGACGGCGCCCGTCGAGTCGGCACGGGTCGGCCGATAAGTCCCCCTCTGACTGCTCAACTCGGCGAAGATCGTCCCATAGCGCTGGTCGGCAAAGGTGACCAGGTGCTCCTCTACTGTCGGCCCCTTTTGCTCGTCGTGCTGGGCGTCTGTGTCCCGGCCTGAGGCGGCCCCGGTTTCCGGTCTCGCATGGCCCCAGCGGACGATGGGACGGCGGCTCCCTGTTACGAGTCACACCACTTCAGGTCTGTGACTGACCGTGGCGGTACTCCTCAGAAGGCATTGAGTCCCACTCGGTATTCGCCCCGTCGCGCGTCACCATGAACAACGGACGCGACCGCAGGACCTGACCGACGGGTTGCCCGCACATGACGACCCCGCGATCATCCGGCCCTGCGCAACCGTCGACGTTGTAGCGAAAATAAGCGTCCTTTGCCTCGGCATACGCGATCATGTCACTCTCCAGCTCCGACAGGTCCCTCCCGACCAGCGGGATTCCGTCGTACTTGACCTGAGGACCTGTCACCGCATCTGCAGCGATACAGAACAGCCCCACAGCTTGGCTCACGTAGGCCGTGACGGCTGGCAGACAAGAGGCAGCCCTCTGGCGATGGACTTCGATCTTCCACGTCGGCGAGAAGAGTTTGTGGTGTCGAGCGCAATCACTGACCTTCGTCTGGCTGAGTGCCTGAACCGCTGCGACCACTTCGTCGACGGTCATGCCGAACCGGAGCGGTCCAAGGCCAACTGTCGCTGCATAGGACCACTCGTCCCCATCGGCGGCTCCGGAATCCGCTGCGGTCGTGAACGTCATAGTCGCCTCCAAGAGACATCTGAGATCTTGCCGACGCACATCATGTCAATCGGCGACCAGCAGCAAGCCATGCACAAGCTTCCCAGTCTGCCGGGGCCGGCAGGGATCTCCACGTGATCGCTAGCCTCGCTGCCGTTTTGCCCTGGTATGGGCGAGTCGGTGGGACTCGGTGCTTGTCTCGATGACGGTGCCGTTGAACGTGAGGCGATCGATGATGGCTGCGCAGAGCCGGGGTCGGCGAAGGTCTTGGTCCAGCACCACCGGCTCGGCACCCTTCGCGGTCGGGCGCGGGTGCCGGGCGTCTCGGTGCGGCCGTGGACGACCACGACCTCGCTTGACCTGAGCAGGACGTGCACCTGGCGGCCGATGTCACGGACCGGGACCGAGGAGTGGCAGACACGGACGGCGACCATGCCGTAGCGGTCGAAGCGCGGATAGAAGGCGAGCCCGGTCTCGAACGTCTCACCAGGTAGGGGCAGCGGGAGGGGGGCCTCGTGGACGAAGTCCTGGCCGATAGTGCGCATCCGCAAAGAGCTCGTAACACGATCATCTGATCCAGTCCCGTAGTCGTGTTGTGGTGAGGCGTGGGATCGTGGCCCTGGATCGTGGGTGACGGCCTGTGCGGGGAAGCGGGACTGGATGAGCGTGGTGTGGGCGGCGACGTCCCCGGAATCGGGACTGTTCGATCCGGCTGAGCGCCGTACAGAGGTGAAGGATCTGTCAGATCGCTTCAAGGACCTGCGTTCCTGTGGCCAGGGGTACGTCGAGGTTCGGTCGCCGAGCAGGGAGTTCCCGGTGCTGACCCTGGCCTTCCGAGATGATCACGCGGCCGTCCATTTGATGAGTGACACCGAGCGGATGTCTCTGCTCGCAGGAGACGGCACCGCGCCCTCGGGTGCCGAGGTCGAAGTCCCGATCATGGACGGCCTCGCCGCGTTCACGGGCGATTTTGTCCTGGATGTCGATCGGGCGTGGGACCTGGTGCACGTCTTCACGCAGACGCGGGAGGCTGGCCCTCTGGGTGAGTGGTGTGAGTTGTAGCCAAAAGTTCGTGACACCGTCTTCCCGGCCGTCCGTGCGGGAATGCCCGGCCGCCTGCCTGTGTTGCAGAGAACGTGGTTGTGGAGGGGACAGTGTCCCCGGGCCTCACCTATTGCCTATGAGGACGATCGTTCGGCTGAAGCCTCATGGAGCCTTTCGCCGCGTAGGCGACCGCCCTTCACGACCACGCACACGTCGACGGGCCGCCCTGGATCTTTCCGGGCGGGCCACCGTCATGTCCGCTCCTGTGGAACTTCACGTACCTCCCCAACGGCTGCGTCAATTTCCCCACTGAAACGTTCGAGCCTGACACCCCCGCAGCGGCTCTGTCACACTCCCCTGCCAGCATGCTGCCGTGACAACCACATCACCCGATCAACGCCCTGACGAGTCCACCCTGGAGTTCCTGCGCTCCGCATTCGAGCCAGAATGGCGCGAGCCGGCACTCGGAGACCATGCCGTCTCGGTGTGGGAATCCGAGAACAGAGTCGTCCTCCCGGAGCCGTATCGGAGCCTGGTCGCCGAGATCACCAACGGGTCATCCCTCGGGCCACCGGAAGACGGCGGCCTCCTGCCCCTCGGCTGGCTCCCCCCGGACTGGCCCGACCAGGGGGACCGCGATCCCGCCGCCCTGTTCCCGCTCCAGGACTCCTGGCCCTGGGAAGGCGAGCCCCTCGCCGAAGACCACCACGAGCGCGTCGCCGCCGTCTACAACCACGGTTCTGTCGTGCTCGGCACCGACGATGGGCTCTCCTACTGGGTCCTCGTCGTTACCGGTCCCGAACGAGGCAAAGTCTGGCTCGTCACGGACGTCGGTGCGTACCCGTATCCCATGCCGAAAGCGCTCGGCTTCCTGGCATGGGTGCAGCGCTGGCAGGCCGGCGACGGCTGGTGGGACTGACCGCAACCCATCATGCCTGCGACCCTCGACACCCCTCGGATGGGCTCCAAAGCCGGCTGATCACAAGATCTCGCCAGAGCGCGGAATTCCCCAGGGCAGGGTTCACGGAATCCCAGGGGGCGGGTCGCCTCAACCTCCCCTGCGCAGGTTGCCAGTCGGCAGATGGGCGACCACGAGAGCGGCGGCTTCTTCAGGTGTCGCTCCTTCGCCGAGAAGGGCGGCGTAGCCGGACGCCTTGACCCTGTAGGGCGGCCCACGTTCTCGCCGACCGTGCCCACATCGGGGCCGGCCCCTGCGTGACCACGCCGATCGGGCGACTCCCGCACCAGGACCTCACCCCGACCCAGCGGACGATCAACCGGGCCCTGCCGGCGGCGCGGGCGCCAGTCGAACGAAGCGTCGCGAGAGTGAGACCTGGCGTATCTCTCGCAGAGCCCGCTGCAGCCCCGACCGTATGACGGTCACCGCCAAAGCCGTCCTCACCCTGGAGAGACAACGCTCGAAACCCTCAGCCATCTAAGATCGCCGCACAGGAAAACGGTGCGGGGTGGCGGCGTGCTCTGGTGGGCTCTGGACGAGATACGAGTGCAGGTGACGGGGCGCGACGCCCGTTACTCGCACGTGGTGTTGGAGCTGGTCTGGAATCCGGGCCCGGGGGTGAATGCGTCGCTTGCGGCGCAGGTCCTGGCCGGTATGACGAAGCGGGCGTGGCTGTCGGCGCCGATCGGGTCGGTGGTCCTCGTGGCACCCGGAGCCGGTGCACACCCGGGGGTGCAGCCGGCCGTGGACAAGGTCCAGGAGCTCTGGCCGGCGGCGGTGGTCACGGTGGTGGACGAGGCGGTGGCCGCCCTGGCCGGTGCCGGCCTGGACCCGGAGCCGGCCGCGTGTGTCGTGGTGCACCAGGACGGCCTCCACACCTCGGTCGCTGTCGTCGCCGGGCGCGAGGCGATCGCCGGTGCTCTGGCGACCGGTGGCACGCGAGGTCTGGCCCAGGCGGTGGTAGAGCATCTGCAGGCCGAGCACCGGCTCGATGCCGGCCTGGAGCAGGCGTGGGCCGCGGTCGTTCACGGCGGTGCGTTCGCGCCCTCGCCAACGGTGCCCACCCCCGGGCCCGTTCTAGGGGCGATGATCACCGAGGATCGTGTCTTCCCTGCGCCGCCGGGCAAGGTCACCTTGTCGCCGAGCGAACTGCGCGCCGTCCTGGCCCCTGCCTATCAGCCGGTGGTGGGCCTCGTGGAGCAGGTGTTGCGTGAAGCGCCGCCGGAGACCGTCCGGCAGGCGACCGCCGGCGGGCTGCTGCTGACCGGCCCGCACCCGCCCGGAGCGGAGGACCACCTGACGGATCTGACCGGGCTCCCCGCTCGCCGGGTGGTCGAACCGAAGGCAGGGCAGCACCGCCTCCAGGTCCTCCTCGACGGGGTGGCCCGGCTGCTCGCCGAGAAGCCGCCTGCCCCCGTCATCGCCGAGCACCGCATCGACCTGGCAGAGAAGCTGCAGCTGCTGGTGAAGCTCGGCCTGCGGCCACCACGTGATCTGAACGCCGACGACAGGTAGATCCCCTGCGGAACGCCCCGGGCCAGGACTTGTGCGGCTTCCGCGGAGCGATCACGACACCAAGGGGTGGGCATCACACCGGAACAGACTTGGGGAGGAACCGGTGAGCACTACCGGGCGGAGATGGCTCGTGCGGTTTTCGTGGGCGGCACTCGCGGTGCCGGCGAGCGCGATGCTGACGGCGATTGCGTGCGGCCTCGTCTACGGTGCGTCGCTGACGCCCGTCGGATGGCGGAACACGTTCGTCATGGGCTTCGTGGGGATGGTGCTGGGCGGGGGTCTGCTCGGGTTGGCGTTCGTCCTGTACGACTTTCGGACGGAGAACCCGGAGGAGAGCGTCCATGTACAGGAGATCGCGGTGGCCATCTGCGTCGCTGTGACCATGTTCGTGGGGTGGATCGTCCGAAAGGACCACGCGTTGCACGAGCGTGGCCGACCCGTCCGAGCGGTCGTGACGGCTCTGCAGGCCAGCGCCGGCCCGTTCGACGCCGGAACGGAAGCGGTCCTGGCGGATGCCTCCCACCACCCGCTCGGCGCCATCGGCGCAGGGGACCTCGCTGTCGGTGACCACATCACCGTCACCATCGATCCCCGGGGCAGGTACGGCGTCAGTGCCGGGCCGCCGCCCGCCAATCCCGAATGGCTCTGGACGCTGTCCGCCCTGATCGCCGTGGTTCAGGCCCTGCTCACCGCCTCAATCGGTTTCAGTGCGGCCAGGGCACGGGAGCACTGGCCGCCTTGAGGTTGTCCCGTAACTGGCGGGGGCGGTGGGTGCGTTGGACGAGCATGGGTGGGGTGATCTCAGCGGATGCTCCGCAGTCGATCAAGACTTTCTCCGGGCTGTCCGAGGCGCAGTTCCCCAGAGTGGTGGCGTTGGTACGGCGTCGGGGCGGTGATGTGCAACGCGGTCGTCCCTGGCGGCTGTCGCTGAAGGACACGGTGTTGCTGGTGGCGACGTACTGGCCCACAAACCTCACGTTGCGGCAGGTGGCGCCGTTGTTCGGCGTCTCGAAGTCCGCGGCCGGCCGCGTCCTCGCCCACTCGGCGCCGTTGCTGGCCATCTCACCCGCCTGCCGGCCGCGCAAGGACACGGTCTGCGTCGTCGACGGCACCCTGGTGCCCACCCGCGACCGCAGCGTGGCCGCCTCCGGCAAGAACTATCGGTACTCGACCAACCTGCAGGTCGTGATTGATGCCGACAGTCGCCTGGTGGTGGCGACCGGCCTGCCGTTGCCGGGCAGCCGCAACGACTGCCGGGCGTTCACGGAGTCCGGCGTCGACCGGGCCTGCCGCGGTGCGCCGGTCATCGCCGACCGCGGCTACCAGGGCACCGGACTGCTCATCCCGCACCATAAACGACGAGGTCAGATACACCTCAGCCCGCAACAGGAAGCGGAGAACGCCGTCCGCCGCAGGGCCCGAGCACGCGTGGAACATGCCCTGCCCTCATGGGGCCATTTCCGACTTGCCGCGCCGCGGGTAACAGGGGTCCTGGCGAGGTTGCCGGCACGAGGGACGCGGCTGCCCCCCATCGCCCAACGGCGCGGGAGCCTCGTGCGTTGCACAACGCCGGCGGCACCCGACCCGTGGGCACGCCGAAAAGGCTCAGTGACAGCTTCGTCTACTGCCCCTCGTCGGCTCGGCGCGCTGTGCTGAAACGTCGCTGATAGGCGGCGGGGCTGAGCGACAATTCCCGCGCGAAAACTCTCCGCATACTCTCGTAGTTCGGGAATCCGGCGAGGGATGCTGTCTGCGTTGCGGTATGCCCTTGGTCGAGGAGAGCTTTCGCCATGTCGAACCGGATCATCTCCACGTACCGGGCCGGCGTCGTGGACAGCTCGTCGTGGAAGAGCCGACTGAGGTGCCGGGGGCTCACATTGAGGTGCTTGGCGAGTTCGCCGAGTGAGTGGTTTCCCCCGGGATTCGCCGTGACCACGTCGGTGATTCTGCGGAGCGCCGGTGACCGGGGCGGCGGTCCCTGCAGTGGTGCGGAGAACTGTGACTGGCCGCCCGAACGCTGCAAATAGACCACCAGCGCGCGGGCGACGTCACGGGTGAGATCAGGGCCGTGATCCTCCTCGACGAGTGCCAGTGCCAGGTCGATGCCGGCGGTCACGCCCGCCGAGGTGTAGGTGGTGCCGTCACGGACGTAGATCGCGTCGGGTTCGACGCTGCTGGCCCGGCAGCGGGCGGCGAGTTCCTGCGCGACCTTCCAGTGCGTGGTCGCGCGCTTGCCATCCAGGAGGCCGGCGGCGCCGAGGATGAAGGCTCCGGTGCAGATGGACGCGACCCGGCCGGCCCGGCCCGCCAGCGTTCGCGTGGCCTCGATCAGATCACGGGGCACAGGTGTGCGCGGGTAGATGTCGGCGCCGGCCACCAGGAACGTGTCGGGAGCGGTCTCCGTGGCGGCGGCGTCGACCGAGATCCGGATCCCGATGGACGAGGTGACATCGGCACCGGTCGGTGACACCAGAACGATCTTGTAGTCGGCGCCGAGCCGGTTCGCTTCCCCGAACACCTCCGCGGGGCCGACGACGTCCAGGAGTTTGACCCCGTCGTAGACGAGGATCGCGACCCGATGCGTGGTGGAGCCCACAACCCCGCTGCCCGCCTGTCCGGATTCGGGTGACTCATGGCCGGACCGAGGGAGCGCCGGACGCCGGGTGGTCGGCAGGGTGGAAGACGGACGCACCGTCCATTCGTAACACACCGATATCGGTAGGAGCAGAGGTCATGAGCGACATCATCGCGGGGGTGGAGATTCCTGAAACGGCGGCGGTCGCCGAGGCCACCCGCCTCATGCAGGAGATGACCAGCCCCCTCATCTACCACCACTCCCGGCGCGTTTTCGTCTTCGGCGCCCTGCATGCTCACAGGCTCGGTTTGGAGCCCGACCCGGAGCTTCTCTACCTGTCCGCCATGTTCCACGACACCGGCCTGCTGACGCCGTTTTCCGACGTCGAGCAGCGCTTCGAGGTCGATGGAGCCGACCACGCACGCAAGTTCATGCTCGACCACGGCTTCCCGGCCGCGGCCGCCGACGTGGTGTGGACGGCGATCGCGCTGCACACGACCCCGGGAATTCCCGGCCGGATGGGCCCGGAGATCGCCATCACGTACTCCGGGGTTCTGACGGACGTGCTCGGCTTCGGTCTGGACGAGCTGGATCGCAGCCGGGTGGACGAGATCACCGCCGTCCATCCGCGGGGCGACTTCAAGAACGAGTTTCTGCAGGCCTTCGTCGAGGGACTGAAGTACCGCCCGGAGACCACGAACGGAACCGTGAATTCGGATGTGCTGGAGCATTTCGTTCCCGGCTTCCAGCGCACAACCACGGTCGAGCGCATCATGAGCGCTCCCTGGCCGAGCTGATCAAGGCGCCATAAAACGTGATGATGAGACCTGTGAGAGGCCCACACGACGGGCGTCGTCTCGGGCGCGGTACGGCCTTCACAGTGCTGGCCTGTGCCAATGTCGTGATGATGGCCACGGCAAGCGCACCGTCACCGATCTACCCTCTCTACCGGGAGCGGTGGGGCCTGTCGGTCACGATGCTGACAGTGATCTTCGCGGTGTATGTCGTGGGTCTGCTCGGCGCCCTGCTGACGGTCGGATCGCTGAGCGACCAGCTGGGTCGCCGTCCGGTGCTGGTGGCCGCCCTTCTGGTGGCGGCGACCAGCACGGCGATCTTCTGGACGGCCGACGGTGTCGTCTCTCTCCTGATCGCCCGGGTGGTGCAGGGCATCGCCACGGGGACGGCCACGGGGGCTCTTGCCGCCGGGCTCGTCGACCTCTCTCCCGAGGGACGTCCGCAGCTGGGGCCCACGACGACAGGGGTGGGCACGAGTATCGGCATGGCCGCCGGCGCCGGACTGGTGGGGCTGCTGGTTCAGTCGACCTCACGCCCCGATGCGTATGTCTTTCCCGTCCTGACGCTGACCTTCGTCGTTCTGGCCGCTGTCGTCCTCACGATCCCTGAGACACTCGCCCCGCGCGCGACGGGCCTGGCGTCGTTGCGACCGAGCGTCCGGGTTCCTCGGGAAGCCCGGCCGCAGTTCTTCGCCTCCGTTCCCGCCCTGGTCGCGGGGTGGTCCGTCACGGGTCTGTTCCTCGCGCTCACTCCTTCCCTGGTGAGCAGTGTCCTGCATGTGCGGTCCGGTGCTGCGGGCGGGCTCAGCATCGCGGCGCTTTTTCTGGCCAACAGCGTGGGCGGGGTGTGGTCAGTTCGGCATACGGCACGGCTCGCCACCTTGCTGGGCGCGGTTCTCCTGACCCTGGGCGCGTCCGGACTGGCGGTGGCCATCGCCGACGCGTCGCTGGTCGTATACGTGGGCGGATCGGTCGTAGCGGGGCTGGGCGTCGGCCTGACGTTCAACGGCAACCTCCGCGCCATCAGCGCGGTCACCACCGTGAGGTCGCGGTCGGAGGTCTTCTCGGCCGTGTACGTGATCAGCTATGCGGCGGTGAGTCTTCCGGCCCTCGCGGCCGGGCTCGCGGCACCCGCATGGGGGCTGGAGACCACGGGCTGTCTTTACGTCGGCTTCGTCGGGGCGCTGTCCTTGGGTGCGGCCCTCCACGCCGGACGAGCACGCGCTCACAGCCCCACCGGCGATCCGGTGCGCGCGGGCCGGGAAAGCGGACCTGGCAACGAACCGTCCCGCTGCTGAGCGCGCCGCAGGCTGACGCCGACACCATCCCCGAAGCAGCTTGGTCAGGACCTACGGCCGCCGTGTCGGAGCGGGTCGGCGCGCTCCCGCGGAGCTGTCTTCGCGGGTCCCGAGAGCGAAATAGCTAGGCTGCACAGCCGCAGGTTGGAGGAGGTTGCGATCCGTATGGGTGATGCGCACGGGCCCGGACGGTCTGAGCAGGAGGACCTGCTCGGAGCCGAATGGGAGAGGCACCGGCCCGCGGTCTTCGGGGTGGCCTACCGGCTGCTGGGGACTGTGGCCGATGCCGAGGATGTCACCCAGGACGTGTGGCTGCGGGCGGCCGGAGCGGAACTGCGGGAAATCGATGATCTGCGGGCCTGGCTGGTGACGGTGGCCGCCCGACGGTCGTACGACATCGTCAAGAGCGCCCGCTTCCGCCGGGAGACCTATGTCGGGCCGTGGCTGCCGGAGCCGCTGCTGACAGGACCGGACGCGTCGCAGCCGGTACTCGTCGACGAGTCCGTCAGCTCGGCGATGCTCCTGATCATGGAAGAGCTGAGCCCGCCGGAGCGGGTGGCCTTCGTCCTGCACGATGTCTTCGGCCTTGAGTTCGGCCGGATCGCCGAAGTGCTGAACGTCTCCGTGCCGGGCGCCCGGCAGCTCGCCTCGCGGGCACGACGGCGGGTGGCCAAGGCGAAGCAGTCCACGCCGCAGGCGTCGAAGGCAGAGCGCGAACGGGTCCTCAAGGTGTTTCGCGCCGCCTACGAGGCCGGGGACCTGGCCGGCTTGGTCAGGCTCCTGCACCCGGACGCGGTCTACGTCACCGACGGCGGCGGCAAGATCTCGGCGGCACGCAAGCTCATCCACGGCGGCGAGCGCGTCGCCGAGGTCATGGTGCGTACGGGGCGTCGGTGGCGACCGGACCGCATCGGCTTCGCGGAGGTCGGCGGCGAGCTGGCCCTCGTGTTCCACCGGGAAGGACGGGTCTACTCCGTCGACACGGTGCAGATCACAGATGGTCTGATCACCGCGTACCGCAGGGTCATAAACCCCGACAAACTGGTGCGCGTCTGAGCTGTCACACACGGAGGGGCTGTCTCGTCTCCCTGCCGAGAACGCATAACGGGCGACGAAGGAATACGCGCGAGCAGGTGAGATCGATCATGCAGAACGGCATACATCCACCTGCAGCCGCCGTGAGCCCCGCGCGCGGGTGCGCTGTGCACTCGGGTCGCCCCTCCCAGTAAGGATCTGTATGCAAGCCATCACTGTGCGAGACCGTGACGCAGGTCTTGCCGGGATGTCCTTGACGGACATTCCCTACCCTCACGCGGCCGAGAACGACGTCATCGTGAGGGTGCACGCCGCCGGCTTCACCCCTGGCGAGCTGGACTGGCCCGCCACGTGGACCGATCGCGCCGGCCGCGACCGGACGCCGAGCGTGCCCGGGCACGAGCTGTCCGGTGTCGTCGTGGAACTGGGGTACGGCACCACCGGCCTGAGCGTCGGACAGCGGGTGTTCGGCCTGGCCGACTGGACCCGCGACGGCACCCTCGCCGAGTACACCGCGGTGGAGGCCCGCAACCTCGCCCCGCTGCCGGCGGACGTCGACCACACCATGGCCGTCGCACTGCCCATCTCGGGGCTGACCGCCTGGCAGGGCCTGTTCGACCACGGCCGCCTCACCACAGGCCAGACCGTCCTGATCCACGGCGCCACGGGCGGCGTCGGATCGATCGCGGTACAGCTCGCCCGCGAAGCCGGCGCCCGCGTCATCGGCACCGGCCGCGCCTCAGGCAGGGACAGGGCACTCGCACTCGGCGTCGACACCTTCATCGACCTTCAGGCCGAGAAGCTGGAGGACGCCGGCGAGGCCGACGTCGTGTTCGACGTGATCGGCGGCGACATCCTCGACCGCTCGGCCGCCCTCGTCCGGGCCGGTGGCACGCTCGTCTCCATCGTCATGCCGCCCAAGGTCCAGCCCAAGGACGGGCGTGCAATCTTCTTCGTCGTCGAACCCGACCGCGCCCGGCTCGCCGACCTGGCCACGCGACTGAGGGACGGCCGGCTCAAACCGGTCGTCGGTGCGGTGCGGCCCCTCGCCGAGGCAGCCGACGCGTTCGCCCCCGGCAAGCGCACCCCCGGCAAGACGATCATCCGCGTCACGGAAGACTGAATAAGGAGACCCATCGTGATCGGAATGCGAATCGCCACCGGCTTCCTGGCCCTCGCCACGCTGACGGCCGCCACGGCCTGCTCGACCTCCGACCAGCCCACCCACACCACGGGCACGACCGCGGCCATGGCATCACCTGCGACCATGGCATCGACACGCCCCACCGAAACCCTCAAGCCGCTGCTCCAGCAGGCCCTTCCGAATGTGAAGGGTAAGACGTTCACCTCGGCGATCGTCGCCTTCCCGCCCAACGCAAGCGCGCTGCCGCACCGGCACGGCCAGGCGTTCGTCTACGCCTACGTCCTCGAAGGCACCGTGCGCAGCCAGCTCGACGGCAAGCCGCCGACTACCTACCACCAGGGCGAGAACTGGGTCGAGCCGCCGGGCGCCCACCATGTCCTCACCGAGAACACCAGCCGGACCGAACCCGCCAAGCTCCTGGTCGTCTTCGTATCCAACACCGGAGACGAGCTCAAGATCGACGACCCGGCGTCGTAGCCCGGGGCACGCAACGGGCGACACCGCACCGCCCCCCACCCAGCCCCTGCCACACCCACTCGACCGGCCACCCGCGCACGCCAGTTGCGCGGCACGGGCCACCCGATCGGATCGAAGGAATCATGACCGACCCCCAGCGCGTCAACATCGGCAAGCAGCACCCGGCCGCCTACCAGACCCTCATCGCCCTGTCGTCACAGGTGGAAGAGGCCGCCGCCGCGGCGGGTCTCGACCCGCTCCTGGTCGAACTGCTGAGGATCCGCACCTCCCAGATCAACGGTTGCTCGTTCTGCCTGCGCATGCACACCCGTGACGCCCTCAAGAAGGGCGAAAACCCTGACCGGATCGCCGTGCTGCCCGCCTGGGCAGAGACCGGCTACTTCTCCGAGACGGACCGTGCCGCCCTCCGCCTGACCGAGGCGATCACCCGCGTCGCTGACGGACACGTCAGCGACGAGGACTTCAACGCCGCCGCAGCCGTACTCACAGCGGACCAGGTCTCTGCGATCGCCTGGCTGGCAACCGTGATGAACGCTTTCAACCGCGTCGCAATCACCAGCCGGTACCCCGTCGGCAGCTGACACCGGCGGTGATACGGGCTGCCGCAGCGGTAATCGAGAACTGGCGGGTCCTCGGCAAGGACCGCAGCGACCCGGAGTGGGCGACGGCCCTGCTCAGGGCCCTGATGGTCCTGACGAACCGCGAAGTCGCCTGCTGACCGGCGATCTACGCCGAAGTCATCCGCCCGCGACCAGCCCGAGCATCGCGAACCCCGCGCACACCAGACTCGTGACCTGCAACTTCACGATGCACACTGCTCAGAAGCGGCTCCTGAAGACACTGGTGGAGGAGACGGCATCGGAGTGGCGACCCCAGGTCAGGCGCAGGCAAGGGAACGCGCGGCCACATCCGGGGGCATCCAGGTCAAGGTGTGCGCGGCCTGCTGTGGGTTCGAGGCCGCCGGCAGCTCAGACGACGGCCTCGAACGGTTCATGACCACGGCGATCCCGCCCATCTACGCCGCCGAGATCCTCTGTCTCCAGGAGGCAGGTGCGAAAGAGGAGGATCGGCATCCCGTCATCGCTGACGCCATCACCGCGTCGTAATTCATGGATCGAGGCAGTCGCTGCCGCGGGCGGGTATGTCATTCTCACGCCGACCACCACATCGAGCTTGCTCTTCTGGGAGGTCTTCAGCGGGCGTTCGCCCTGGCCGACGGTGCTCGCCACCCGATGGAGCACTGACCTCCTGACACACGACCCTGCGGGCGTCCAGCACCATTGCGACGCTACGAGGCCGGTGGTCCGCAGCAGGAAACCACCTCCCTCGATCGGAGTCCAGAGCTCGCCACTGCCTATGTTTCCTGGCGCCACAGGTCGGGCCGGGCGCGGCAGCGGTTGAGACGAGCCTCCGCGTCGGTGGGGCACGTTGTCAGGGTGCTGTCGGGCGAAGGGCGAGGAGGGCTTGGAGTGGCCGGGTGGGCCGGGGGATGCCGCTCCTGCGGCCACTGGCCGCCTCCTTCGCTGTTTCCGATGCGCTCGCCGGACTGCTGCCGATGATCACCATGGTCGGCTACGCAGCCGGGCTGCTGCTGGTGGTGCCCGCTCTGGAAAGGACCGGGCTGCACCGGCTGATGAGCTGGTTGAACGCGAGCAGGTTGATCGCCCTCGCGCTCGCGGCCTCCGCCACCGATTACCCGATGTTCGCGGCGGCATCGGTGCTGCTGGGAGCAACGAGCGTGCTGGCGCAGATTCTCATGCCGGCCGCAGCGTCGCTGGCGCCGCGGGAGGCCGTGGGGCGTACCACGGCACGCATCACGGCCGGCCTCTTCGGCGGCATCGTGGGTGCCCGAGTCATCGCCGGGGCGCTCGACGGTCTCCTCGGCTGGCGGTCGGTGTATGTGCTGTCAGCGCTGATGACGCTGGTCGTGCACCTTGCGCTGCGAGGGTTGCCCGAACCGGCCGTGCGCCACGGGCTGGGTTACCGGGCCCTGCTGGCTTCGCTTCTTCCGCTCCTGCGAGGTCAGCGTGGCCTGCGCTGGGCGGCGCTGACCGCGGCTGCCGGATTCGCCGGCTTCAACGTCTTCTGGACCGCGGTGACGCTGTACGTGACCGGCCCGGCGCACCGCTGGTCGACCACCAGTGCCGGACTGCTGGGCTTGGTCGGTGTCGTCGGCACCGCCACGGTTTTGGCCATCGGCCGGTTCCTCGACGGCCGTATGCGGCGACGCCTGGCGGTGGGAGCCGCGGGGACGATGGCTCTCGGCCTCCTCATCGCCGGTCTGTGGCGTCTGTCGGCCGGCGCGCTCATCGTCGGGGCACTGCTGCTGGACTCCGGTGCCCGCGTGAGCAACGTCGCCAATCAAACCCACGCCCTCACACAGCATCCCGAGGCACGGGCCCGCCTCAACACTCTCTACATGACGGCGTACTTCGCGGCCGGGTCGCTAGGTTCCGCGGCAGGGGCACTGGCCCGTGCTTTCACCCCGGCCCTGACCGAGTTGTTGGAGGACCCGCTGTACAGCCAGGTGTGGGCGGATCCCGCGCTCAGTCCCCGGGACCGGAGCATCGCCACCGTGGCCGCGGTCGTGGCGCTCTACCGCCCCGACGAGCTGCCCGCGCAACTGCGGCGGGCCGTCGACAATGGCGTGACACAGGCCGAACTGGCGGCGCTCATCACCCACATCGCGTTCTACGCCGACTTCCCGGCAGCCATCAGCGCCTCGGCCATCGCAGCCCGCACGCTGCGGGACTGAGATCGCACACCCCGAGTCCGCGGGCCACGGCCGTTCCCCGTCCTTTCCACGTACGTCGTCCCGCGCAACAGGAGTCCCGATGACGACGGACGAGGGCCGGGCGGCTCGCCCGCGGACCCGGCAGCTTGCTCCCTGGCAGGCGTTCTGCCTGCAAGCCTCGGTCGTGGTCTTCTTCCTACTCGTCACACAGCAACCGGCGTCACCTGCGCAGAGGCCAGATCAAGCACACGATCCCCGAGCCGAGAGACCAGCGGACCAACCGCCGGCGCCGCGGCAGCCAAGGCGGTCGGCCCACCAGGTTCGACGAGACGATCCACCGCCGCCGCAACGAAGTCGGGCGGCCACCAACCGGCTCAAGACCTTCCGAGCCATCGCCACGCGCTACGACAAGAGGGCTTACGTCCCACGGAACAGTCACCGTGGCGGCGATCAGCCTACGGCTGCGTCCGGAGTGCAGCGCCCCGTTCAGAGATCCTCGGTACCCGGGAAGTGGTGGCGAAGTTCGCTGAGTACGCGCTCGTCGACAGCCCTGACGTCCCAGGAGGAACTGTCGAACTCGGTCAGAACAATCACCAGTTTGTCCTCGGCGAACCCACGTGCTTCGGCGTCGACCAACTGGAGGAAGGGGGTCGTCAGCGACAACAAGGTCAACGTGTCCATGCCGGCGTCGGCGGAGCGTCTCTGCATCTCGACACAGCGAGGATCGACGATCTCGTCGAACTCGATGCGCCAGGTCAGGTCCAGGCCGAAGCTGCCGAGGCGAACCAGTAGCTCAGCCAACGTCACGTAGTGCTGTCCCTGCCAGGCAGGAAACGTGATCCCCTTCATCCCCGTCTCTGCTTCAGCTGTGTCGCGTGCCATACGGCCCCCTTCGTTCCAGCGAACACTAGGCCACGTCTCTGATCAGCCCATACGACCCATCGGACAGGCCCCGGCTGTTCTCCCCGCAGAGGTTGGTGACAGGGTGGGGTCGAGCACGGGAAGCCGCGGTCGCGGTGCTGTCGCTTACGGCGCCCCGGGGCCTGACGTCTGGATCTCTGACTGCGCCGGCCGGGTCTCCAGCGAGTTGAGTCCGATGTCGATGAGTCGGGCTGCGCGTTGGACGTCGGCACTCACGGCGTCGTGCAGTTCTTCGAAGGTCTGGGTGCGGTTCAGGTGCTTGCGCAGCGCCCGGAACTGGATGGGCCACAGAGCGAGCAGGGCGGTTGCGGCGATCTGCGATTCGGGGTCGTCCGGGCTCATCCCGGTTCGCTGGGCCAAGACTTCGGCAGCTACGGCGACTTGCTTGTCGGCGGTGTCGCGCTGATAGGCCCGCAGAGACGGTGTGGATCCCATCAGCGTGCCGAAGCGCAGAAGCATGGCCTTGGCCTCGGCCGGGTCGTTCTGAGAGCTCAGCCATGACGTGATGTTGGCCAGCTCGCTGGAGAGGATCTTCAACGTCGCGTCGACCGGCGACAGGTCCGGGTCGGCCAGGATGGCTCTCAGCGAGGCCATGGTGACCTCGCCCAGATCGAGGACGAGGGATTCCTTGGTCGGGAAGTAGTTGAACACCGTCTTCTCCGAGACCCCGCAGGCTTCTGCGATCTCGGCGACCCGTACCGCGTCGAAGCCCCTCTCCATGAACATCTCGGTGGCTGTGTCGGACAACTGCCGTCGAAGAAGCCGTTTCTTGCGCTCCCGTAGCCCCTCGGCGGCGGGCATCTCGTCATGCGGGCGCAGGGCCGTCCAATCCACGGTGCGCATGGTCATCACCGAAGCATATCCAGTCACCAGATAATTTCTGCTACTGTAAGTTTTCAGTCGCTGAAAATATATGCGGCTTGACGCCTGCATGCGAGAGGAGCCCTCAATGAGCGCCATCCACATCGTCCGCGACTACCCGCATCCACCGGAGAAGGTCTGGCGCGCGGTCACCGATCCGGAGCTGATTCCGCGGTGGACGGCCACCGGCGCCGGCGCTCGGCCAGCGGGCTTCGCCACCACGGTCGGCACCACATTCAAGTTCATCGCGAACCCCAAGCCGGGCTGGAGCGGCGTCGTACTGTGCGAGGTGCTGGAGGTACGCGAGCCTTCGCTGCTGCGCTACTCGTGGCAGGACGAAAGCGGTGGCGAGGTCACTGAGGTCGCTTACCGACTCACACCGCACGGCAGCGGAACGCGCTTCGCGTACGACCACACCGGCTTCACCGGCGCCGGAGGCTACTTCATGGCCAGGATCCTTGGCGCCGTCCGCACGAAGATGCTCACCAAGGGACTGCCTGCGGTGCTGAACGACCTCGACGACCAAGGCAACCTGCGCCGGCAAATCCCCTTGGATCCCAAGCGGCCCTGAGCAGGCGTGAACCGCTGAACATCGACCACTTCGGCACCTCACCGTTCGTCAGCGCCCGCGAGACGGCCGGGGCCTCGGGACATCACCCGTGCCCCGGCCATCGTCATCCTCGAACCAGAGAGAGCCACATGGTCCACCGCAACGCACCCCTGACTGAGACTGGCGGCCTGCGCCTGGCCCAGTGTGTGGTCGACGGTCAATGGCCACTCCGTAGCGCCGCTGAACGCTTCCAAGTCTCGCCCAGCACAGCGAATCGGTGGGCGGACCGATACTGGGGGAGTGGCCTCGGCTGGATGGCGGACCGCTCCAGCCGCCCTCACTCCAGCCGCCCTCACTCCAGCCCCCGTCGCACAAGGGCCCGGGAGGAGTGTGCGCGAAGGGATCTCCGCCGTAGTCCAGCACGAAGACACTCTCGCCAATGGCGAGATCCGCGAACTGCGCCGCGCGTTCGAGGCAACCGGCACCTGTGTGGGTGGACGTCACGCACACCCCCCGTCGGCGCGTTCTTTCAGCTGGTGTTCGGCGTCCTGCTGCACTGTGCCCGCCCGGGCGCGTCATCACGCGCGTACCGGTCGTGTGGCCGGCGGTTTGCCGCCGGCCACACGATCACGCTGGATCACACCGCCCGGGGCCGTGGCGTCATGGACACCCGCGGGCTGCGGTCAGTGCTGCTCTTCCTGGCCCAGGCCGATGCCGGTCGTCCAGGACGTGATGTACACCCCGCCCTTGTAGATGTCGGTGGTGCCGGGGAAGAGGAAGCTCGTCGCACGGCTGCTGCCGTCGGGCATGGCCAGCTGGAGCCCGTTGACCTGTGCCTTGTTCTCGGGTGCGTCGGGGACCGAGTAGGCGATGGTCGTGTGCAGCGGCGAGTCCGGGCGCAGGACGAGGGTGCCGCCGCGGCCGTTGACGGTCACCGGGATCTTGTCGGTCTGGTCCGGCGGAGAGCTCAAGGTGATCAGCGGGGTGTCGCTGAGGCTGCAGGTGATGCCGTCGTGCGCGAGCAGGGTCAGGTCGAAGCTGCGGTGGCTGAGGCCGTAGGAGTAGCCGCCGAAGTAGAACGAGACGTTGCCGGTGGTGCAGGGACGCACGGCGGGCTTGGCGGGGCTGGCGCTCGCCATCGCGGAGCCGGTCAGGAGCATGACGGACAGGGCCGCCGCTACGGCCGTGGCCCGGGTTCTTCTGCGCATGGGGAGGGGTCCTCTCGTTTTCGTCGGGGGAAGCCGGATCAGGGGTGCCGGACGAGGTGGGTCAGAACGCGCCGAGACCGTGGGGCATGCCGATTCCGGTCAGCCCGTCCCAGCCGGGGCCTGCGGTGCACAGCGAGGTGCGGGTCCCGGGGTAGTCGGCGCACTGGTGGTAGTCCTCGTTGGTGCCGCCGGTGACGTCGGTGAAGCCGGACGCCGGGGCCTGGTACAGGGTGTTGGGTCCCTGGACGGCGGAGAGGTGCCCGGCGCGGGCGTACAGACCCGCTATGTAGGGCGCGGAGGCGCTGGTGCCGCCGACGACGGTCCAGTCGTAGGGTTCGCCGCTGCTCGGCGCGTAGGTGTCGTAGACGGCAAGGCCGGTCGCCGGGTCGGCGTCCGCGGAGACGTCGGCGGCCGCGCGGTGGTGGCCGCAGGCGGCGGTGACCGCGGCGGGCTGGCCGGTGGCCGCGGTGAAGTTCGTCTCGCACCCGCTGCCGGCGGCCCACCAGCCCGTCGCGGGGGCGTCGGCGGGCAGGGTGACGCCGCCGACGGCGGTCACCGAGGGCAGGTTGGACGGCCATGCCTGGTGGATACCGCCGTTGAAGCCGGAGTCGCCGGTGGAGGCGGTGATCGCGACGCCCTTGTGCCTGAACGCCTTGAGAGAGGCGCCGCTGGTGTTGGTCACGTCCGCGGTGTAGCCGTAACTGATGCTGATCGCCGAGGCGCCGGCGGCCACGGCCGTGTCGACCGCCTTGGCGAAGTCGCCGGTGGAGACGTCGTTGTCGTCCTCGCCGTCCTGCCAGGGCACGGAGATCTCCAGGAGGTGGCAGGTGGGGCAGGCCGCGGAGGCGGCGTCGAGGTCGAGCGAGGTCTCGACGGCGACGTCCTCCTCCAGCGCCGCCCCGGGGCCGCTCTTCTGCGGTGCGGGCTGCTTGCCGCCGGTGTAGTTCTTGAGCGTCAGGCAGCCGGACGCCGTGCCGCAGGCGGGCAGCCCGAAGGCGGCGCGGTAGGTGGCCAGGTCGGAGGCCAGGGTGGCGTCGACGCCCGCGTCGATGATCGCGATGGTCGCGGTGCTCTTCGACTTGGCGGGCAGGCCGTAGGCCTTGGCGAGGTCCTGCGGCCCGTAACCGACGGGCGCGGACGCGCGTAGCGGAGTGGCGCCGCCCTTCTTCTCCGTGACGATCTGGCCCGCGCACCGGGGGCAGACGCTGCGCGTGCCGTGCGCGTCCAACAGGGACCCGGTCCGCACCTCCTGCCGCAGCCGTGCGACCGGATCGCCGCCGCCGGCGGTGGCAGCGGCCGTCCGTACGGTGCCGGCGCCCGCGGGTGCCGCGGCCACGGCCTGCGCGGAGGACGGCGCTCCGGCCAGCAGGGCGGAGACCACGATCAGGGCGGCCGCTCCGCCGGTCGCCCGACGGCCGCCGACGATCGCGCGTACGCCCGTACGCAGGCCGGTTCTTCCTCTTCTACGATCCACGGATCCACGAATCCCTTCTGTGTTCCCCTGATGGGGTGCGACGCGAGACGACGCGTCACGCACGTGTGATCCACACCGACGCGGAAGAGTTCGCCGGACGGGCAACCTTTTTTCTGACAGAGCGTCATGCGTGCGCTCCACAGGACGCGTCAAGGGCGCCGGGAGTCGGTCCGGCCGTCAGCGCCACGGCACTGGAGACCAACTGCGCTTCATGAAGGACTCGTTCGCCGCGCGGGCATCACCGGCGTCGGTCCACGGCCGCCGGGTGCGGCGGACACGAGCGAACGAGCAGACACTCCCACGGCTCCACGGCGCCGGACGCCCGTCGGGAACCGGGAGCGGGCCGGGCCGGGGCGGTGCCGGGGCTTCGACGGCCGCGACCGGCGGAGAGTTCGGACGGAACCGAGAGTTGGCGAGATGTTAGCGAAACGGGAGCAATCCCCACCGGGATGCTCATTTGGCACACTCTGGACCGATATCCGCGGTCTGCCGGGCAGGTGTGCGGTGGTCGTTGCGCGCCGGGAGCACCGTCGCGCACGACTGCGAGGACAGAACCCACATGACACTTCGCGAGAAGAGACCCGGGCCCGCCGCCCGGCCCCGCGCCGCACGGCGGTGGCCGCAGTGACCCCGGCGGTTCGTCGGCTCCGTGACCGGAGCGGGCATCGCCTTCGGTTCCGACGCCGCCACGGCCGGCGCCGGCCATGGGCACGGCCACACGGCACCGGGCGACCGCGTGGCGAAGCCAGCAGGCGACGGGTGGCTTCCATCTGGCCGGCTGATACCGAAAGAGACTGCACCGGGTGCCGTGAGCTGTTCGGCGCGGCGGCGGGTGAGCGGCGGGGACCTGCCGGCGGGGGTCCTGATCGCGGCGACCGGGTCGGCTGGCCGCCTGTGGTCGTGCTGCTGGTCGCGTCATTCACGGTGACGGCCGCGGTGGCGGGAGTGCTGGTCTGACGCGCTCGGGCCGGGCCGGTCTGGGATCAAACGCGTGAACGAGTTGCCGCCGGATCTCCCGCGCCTGCGCGCCACTGCCGATGACTTCGAGGCCGTACTCGTGAACGCCTCCGCGATCCGGACGTTGAACGTCGACGACGTGTCGTGGACCAGGAACCTCTTCGACCGCAAATTGATTGAGCGATAAGGTCATGCCTATGCCATCCGAGTCGCAGCCCGCAACCGGTCTGTTCCCGCGACGCCTGCCCGCCAGCCGCTTGGGTGTGGCAGTCGTTTCCGAGCTCGTCGACCTCATCGTGACGGGTCAGCTGAAGGAAGGCGAGTTGCTGCCCCCGGAGGGTCCGCTGAGCGAACACTTCGGCGTGAGTCGTACGGTGCTGCGTGAATCGGTGAAGCGGCTCGAGGAGAAGGGCCTGGTGATCGTTTCCCAGGGGCGCGGCACCCAGGTACGGGCGCCGGGGTACTGGAACATGCTCGACCCGGTGGTGCTGTCCGCGTTGATCGACAACGACGCGACGCTCGGTGTCCTCGACGAGCTGACGATCGTGCGGGCGAGCCTCGAGTCGGCGATGGCGGGCGCGGTGGCCGCTTCTCGCAGCGCAGACGGGTTGAGGAGGCTGGAGAACGCGTTGACCACGATGCGTGAAAGCGAGTCCGAGACGGACTCCTTCCGGCAGGCGGATGTGGTGTTCCACTACGCACTCATGGAGATCTCCGGCAACCGGCTGGCGGAGAACATCGCCAAGCATCTGTACAAGCGCGCCGTGGAGTCCAGCCGCTACCAGGGCATCGATCCGCCTGATGCGGTCGCACTGACGCTGGAGGAACACGCGGCGATCGTCGATGCCATCTCGAGGAAGGACGTCGCCGCGGCCCAGAAGGCGATGCACGATCACATCCACGTCTCGTGGGAGCGTCGTCGGCTGCCCGACCACGCGCCAAGGGAACGTGGTCGGGCGATCGATCAGGAGAGCGAGTAGACGTCGGCGGCATTGCCGCCGAACACCCGCGCCCGTTCCGCGGGGGAGAGCCCCTCCAGCAGCGTCTCCAGAGCGGACTTCCAGGCCCCCGCTCCGCCGCCCAGTTCGGCCAGCGGCCAGTCGGAGCCGTAGAGCAGACGCCCGGGGCCGAAGGATTCGAGGGCGATCGTCACCGGTGCGGCGAGATCGTTCGCACGCCATGAACCGGGGGAGAGGCCCGAGGTGAGTCCCGAGACCTTCGCGACGACGTTCGGCTGCCGCGCGAGCTCCCGCAGCCGGGACGCCCACGTGCTCCTGTCCTGCCCGGGCTCGGGCGGACCGCCCAGGTGATCGAGCACGAAGCGGAGTCCGCCGTGGCGCGCGGCCAGGCGGGTCGCCTGCGGGAGCTGCCACTCACGCACGACGAGGTCGAAGCAGAGGCCCTCTTGCTCGAGGACGGTGAGGCCCGCACCGATCTCCTCGCGCGTCATCCACTCCGGGTCCGGGTCGATGTGGACCAGATGCCGCACCCCGACGACGGGGACAGCGGCGTTCTCGCGGATCCGGTCGAGCTGGGGTCCGACCTCCGCCGCGAGGTCGACCCACGCGACCAGGCCGGCGACGGCCGGCGAGTCCAGCCCGGCGAGCCGGATGCTCTCGGCGAGGCTGTTGCTCGACTGCACCACCACGGCACCGTCGAGACCGGTCGAGTCCAGCATCCCGCTCAGATCGGGGGCTCCGAAGTCGCGGGCGATCGGCCCCATGGTCTCCGGGTCGATCCAGTCCTGCGGGTCCACGGCCCGGTTCCACAGGTGCACATGGGCGTCGATGCCCGCACTCATGCGAGGTGCCACACTTCCTCGACAGGCTGCCACAGCGCCCCGGGATCACGCTCCTCCGCGATCCTCACCTGGCACGGGTCGGTGTGCGTCCACCATTCCTGCGAAGTGGGGTCGTCGGCGATCCGCCGCATGTCCGCCTCGTGGTCGTCGCCGACGTACTCGTAGTAGGCGAACAGGATGTCGCCGAAGATGAAGATGCTGTAGTTGCGCACGTTGCACTCGGTGAGCTTGCGTTCGACGCTCGGCCAGACGGCGCGGTGCAGCGCCAGGTACTCCTCGCGCTTGTCGGGCCGCACACCTACGACGAAGGCCCTTCGCTCGGGTCGACGGGTCATCGGGTTCGGCCTCCGCGGTGCGTCGGGTCGTCGATCACGTCGGGTTCGGCCACCAGCCGCAGGCCGGCGCGTTCGGGCCGGATGTGCGGGCCGGTCGCCGCGGGCCGGGGTGGAGCGGCGTCGGCCGGTGACATCCGGGACTCGTTGACGACGATCCCGATGCCCGGGCGATCGCCCAGGACGATGCCTCCGTCGTCGAACTGCTGGTCGACGTCGAGACCGAGGGGGAAGTGAAGGTCCTGGACTTCGAAGGTCAGCAGGTTCGGTACGGCGGCGGCGGCGTGCGCCACCGGGTTCGCGTTGTACGCCACGGGGCTCACCGGCAGGTCGTGGGCGTGGGCGAGCGTCGCGACGCGGAGGAAGTGAGTGATCCCCCATACGTTGCCGACCTGCACGATGTCCACCGCGTTGGCGTCGAGCAGAGGGCGGTACTGCTCCAGTCCGGTCAGGTTCTCGCCGCTGGCGATCGCCGCGCGCACCTTTCCGCGCAGCGAGGCCATGCCGGCCGCATCCCATCGGCGCAGCGGTTCCTCCACCCAGGTGAGGTCCATGCGCTCCTCGATGGCCGCGACATACCGGGCCGCCTGGGCGTGGTTCCACGACTCGTTGGCGTCGAACATGAGCGCCGGCCGGCGGGAGTTGCGGCTCAGGACGTCGCGCATGATCTCCAGCCGGGGCAGGTCGCGGTCGAGGTCGCGGCCGCCCTTCAGCTTGCCGGCCTTGAACCCGCGGTCCGCGAACCGGCCGTAGAGGACCGCGAGGTCCTCGTCGGTCAGGCCGTACTCGAGACCGGACGCGTATCCGGGGACGAAGCGCTCGCGGGCTCCGAGGGTCCGCCAGAGCGGCTCGTCGGCGGCCTTGGCCTTGATGTCCCACAGGGCCATGTCGACGGCGCCGACGGTGCCGAAGGTGGATCCCGAGTGACCGGCCTTGAACACCCAGTCGAGCATGCTGTCGTAGAGCGCCGTGACCGAGCGCGGGTCGTCGCCCTCGATCGCGGGGAAGACACGGGCGATGTCGGCATGGGCCCCGAGGCCCACTCCCTCGATTCCGCTGTCGGTCTCGATGATGAGGACGGGGACCGGCGTGGCGTGGCCCGGCTGGACACCGTTGACGTCCCCGGTGATTCTGCCCCAGTCGTGAACGGTGTTCAGACTGCGGTACCCGGTGATCTTCATCGGCGGTGGGTCTCCTTGCAGAGGGGAGTGGTCATTCCTTGGTTCCTCCAGCTGTCATGCCTGCGACCAGGAAGCGCTGGGAAAACAGGAAGACGACCAGGACGGGCAGGATCGACACGATCGTCCCCAGTGCCAAGGTGGGCAGCTGGACGGAGTCGGATCCCGCGGAGCTGGGATTGAAAGCCGGGGTTGACGCCAGGAGCGAGGTGAGCCCGACCTGGATCGGATAGCCGTCGCTCGAAGGCAGCATCACGAACGGGAGGAAGAAGTTGTTCCAGTTCTGTACGAAGCTGAAGAACGCCACCAGGGCGACGACCGGGGCGGCCAGCGGAAGGGCGACCCGGGTGAAGACCTGGAATCCGCTGCAGCCGTCGATGCGCGCGGCGGCGAGGATGTCACGGGGGATGCTGGTCGAGAAGTAGATGTAGGTGAGATAGACGCCGAACGGGAAGAACGACATGGGCAGGATCACCGACAGCGGGCTCCCGATCAGGTTGACGCTGTTCAGTTCGAGGAAGATGGGCAGCACCAGCGCGGTGTTGGGGATCAGCATGACGACGAGCGTCAGCACCAGCAGCGCCTGCCGAAGCCTGAACTCCGTGAGCGCGAGGGCGTAGCCGGCGGGGATGCTCACGACGAGCGTGATCACCAGAGCGCCGATCGCGTACAGCGCGGAGTTCCCGATCCAGGTGGTCACGGCACCGTCCTGGAAGTCGAACAACTGGTGCCAGTTGGCGACGAGGTCCGACCACGACCCGAGCGAGAACGGGTCCGAGACGACGAGGGACTTCGAGGACTTCGTGACCGCGAGCAGCAGCCAGACGATCGGGATGGCGAAGAACAGGAGGAAGACGACGAGGACGACGCCTACGAGGGACCGGCCGCTCCACCCGCTCAGGCTCGGCCGGCGGCGTGCGGCGGAGAGTGCTGCCATGGTCATTCCTTCTCGAACAGGCCGCCGCGGGTCACGAACACCCAGGACAGCAGGAGTGCTACGACCAGCAGGATCAGCGAGATCGCGGCCGCGCCGTTGAAGTCGTTCTGCTGGAAGGCGTACTGGTAGGCCAGCTGGTTGAGCGAGTAGTCGTTGGGCACCACCGCGTTGCTGGCCTGGCTGAGCAACTGCGGCTCGACGAACAGCTGGGTGCCTGCCGCGAGCGACATGACGCCCATGTACGCGACCCACTTGCGCAGCATCGGAAGCTGGATCCGCAGCGCGATCTGGACGGCGTTCGCACCGTCGATGCGGGCGGCCTCGATCACCTCGGTGCTGATGTTGTTGAGGGCGCCGTACATGATGAGGATCCATCCGCCTGCTCCGGTCCAGAAGGCGATGATCGCGAAGATCGCCGGAAGGTGGCCGGGCTGGATCACCTGCACGAAGCTCTCGAACCCCATCGCCTTGAGCAGACCGCTGACCGGGCTCGCGGTCGGGTCGAGGACGAAGAGCCACAACAGGACGCTGGACGCGCCCGCGAGCGCGCCGGGCAGGTAGTAGACGAAGCGCAGCGTCGTGCTCACCCACCGCACGCCGATGGCGTGGACCACCAGCGCCAGGCCGACGACGAACACGACCAGGCCGAGGAGCCAGATGACGAGATAGGCGGTCACGTGGAACACGGCCGGCCAGAACCGGAAGTCTTCGACGACCATGGTGAAGTTGTCGATGCCCGCGAATCCGCCGTCGGCGTTCGTGAAGGCGAGGACCACGGCGTAGAGCGACGGCGCGATCCCGAAGACGACGGTGAGCAAGGCGTAGGGCGAGACGAAGAGATAGCCGATCGGACTGCGAGCGGAGGCGCGGCCGGCCGCCCGGCCGCTGCCCCGGCCCGGCCGCCGACGCCCGGAGGCGTCAACGGCCGGCCGGTCACCCGGAGGAGCCAGGGTCATTTCAGTTCACCTTGTATCCGTTGACCTTGGCCTGGTTCTCGATGGCCGTCTGCCAGGTCGGCAGCAGGTCCACGATCGACTTGCCGCCGGTGATCCCCGGGGTGATCGTCTTCGCCCAGATCGCCTCCTGGCTGAACATGGGGTAACCCCAGCCGTCCCAGACCTGCGACGCCGCGGTCACGACCGGCTGCAGCGGGGTGGCGTAGTACTTGCTCGCCTCCTGCTTGGCGACCCACTTCTGCGCGGCGGGCGCGTAGGCCGGGTAGCCCGGTGCGACATCAACCTGGTACTCGTCGGCGGTGGTGACGAACTGGACGAACTTCTCGGCGGCCTTGAGGTTCTTCGAATGGCTGGAGACGAACCAGGTTCCGCCACCCACGTTGCCCGTCACCGCCCCGCTCTCGCCCTTCCACGGCAGCGGCGCGGCGACGCCGAGCTGGCCGGCCGGCACGTTGAGCGACTGGGGGTTGTTGAAGATCGCGCCGGCGTACCAGGCCGGACCCGGCATCATCAGCACCTTGCCCGTGTACTTCTTCAGGAACTCGGGGGTGAACACGCTGACCGCCGGCACGGTTCCGTTGTCACGGAGGGTGTCGAGCAGCGAGGCCGCCCGCCTGCACTCGGTCGAGTCGGTCTTCACGGTGAGGGACTCGGGGCCGGGCACGTCATTGGCCTGGCACTTGCTTCCCCACATGAACACCTCGGGCGTCCAGGCGTCGCCGGCCGTTCCGACGATGTAGCCGGGGTGCTCCTTGGCGACCTTCTCGCCGAGCGCCTGGTACTCCTCCCACGTGGTGGGGACGGCGTATCCGAACTTGTCCAGCAGGGACTTGTTGTACCAGAGCACCGCCTGGGCGAGGTCGTTGCGCAGGCAGTACAGGCGGCCGTCCACAGTGCAGGGGTTGAGCGAGCCTTCGGTGAAGTTGCCGAGCGTGTCCTTCGGGACCAGGCCCTTGTCCAGCACGGCCGCGAACGCCTGCTTGCCGCCGCTCTTCTGACTGGCCCACGCGGCGTCGTTGTTCTGGCTGGAGAAGACGACGTCGGGCCAGCCGCTGCCGGCGCGGTCGAAGAGCTGCATCTTCGTCCGGAAGGAGTTGGACCCGTTGGCCGACCCGTCGTAGGTGACGACCTTGATCTTGATGTCCGGGTTCGCCTTCTGGAACGCCTTCGCGGCAGCCTGTCGGTCCGCGTCCACCCAGACGGTGATCGTCGAGGAGGCCTCCTGCTTGACCTCGGGAAAGCCATACGCCCCGTTCACCGAGCTTCCTCCGCCCCCGCAACCGGCGAGGGCGAGGAGCGCCGTCGCGACGCACGCCACGGCGACGGTCGACGCTCTACGGCGCGAACGCACCCCTGTGTGGATTCCGACCATGAGATGTCCTTTGTCCTGTCGACTTCGTTGACGACTCCGCGCCGAGGACTGTAGAGCATACGTATTATGTTTGTCACGAGCTCGATACGTATCACTTTGAGCAGCTGCTGTCGGTGAGATCTTGTGGGGTCCGCAGCGAACGGTGGCCTGGTGATTGCCCTGGGCTTCGGGTCTGCAGGCAGGTTCTCTCGGCAACTCGGGCCTGCTGAAGCCGACCGCGATCAGGAGACGCTCAACTCGGCCCCGCCGACGCGCGATTGAGTCGCTCTTGACGGACGCGGAGTGGCCGTGTCCGGTCGCTGCCGACGGCGCCGACTGCAGGGCCGGGGTGTACATCCGGATGCGTCCTGTCAGCCGATGCCCTGGCGCATGACCCGCCGCCTCGCTCGAGCGGATGTCCCGGCGGGAATCACCGGTCGGAGCCGTCGAATTCGCAGCGCAGCCGCCGCACGGGAGGTACTCCGGCAGTCCGAGACCGTGACGGACAGCAGCGCCACGGCCGCTTTCCCGCAGACCTCCGCCGCAGCCCGTCTCGACCCCGCAGCCCCCACCGTTCGGCCCCCGTCCTGCGAAGTCCCCCCGTGCCAGAACGGGTGCCTGGCACACATCCGAGGCACCCAACTGCCTGAAGCACGCCACGAAGTGGACGCCGCGCCTGCCGGTGCCCTGGCCACAGCCTGGAACGCGTGCCGCACGCCCTGTGCACCGGCGTGGTCACAGCCGTCCGTCTCCCCGCGCCCTCCCACCCGTCGGAGCTCGGTGCCCGGCTCACCTCGCTCGGGGCGTCCCCGTATACGGTGATGGATATCGAGCGCCGGCATCGACTGAGCGCCGACGCCCTGCGCGAGCCGGCCGCCGTGACCCGAACGCGGCGCGGGACTATGCCGACGCCTGCCTTGCCGCTCCCGGGAATGCCGAACCACTGAGGCAGCAGCGGCGGTGGTGATCCGCGGGAGCGGGGGATGAGGGTGGCGGCCAGGCCGTCGTCGGCTCGCGCCGATCCGGCACACCGGTGGGACCGCACCCTTGTGGCTGGAGGTGCGCCTCTCCCTGAAGAGCGGGCCGGTCGGCGCGTCAAGACCGACGATGACCGTTGCGCCGACACTTTGCTCTCGCATGTCGCGAACGACCCGCCGGCCGAAGGCGTCGGCTCCGACTCGTCCCGCCGAGACCGCCGCGGTGCCGAGTCGGCTGAGGACTAGGGCAAGGGGAGAGCCTTATCGGCCGAGCCAGCCACCGTCGACCGGCAGGATCGTTCCGGAGACGTAGCGCGCGGCGTCCGACGCCAAGAAGACAGCAGCGCCCGCGATGTCCTCCGCTGTTCCCCACCGCCCTGCCGGGATCCGCTCGAGGATCGCGCGGGACCGGTCGGGGTCGTCCTGAAGCGCTTGGGTGTTGTCGGTCGCGATGTAGCCCGGGGCGATGCCGTTGACGGTCACACCACGTCCGGCCCACTCGTTCGAAAGCGCCCGGATCAGTCCCGCCACGCCGGACTTGGCCGCCGCATACCCCGGCACATTGATACCGCCCTGGAACGAGAGCAGGGAGGCGGTGAAGACGATGCGCCCGTGCTGCGCCTCCAGCATCCGCCGTCCGAGAATCTGGCTGAGCACGAAGGTGCTCGTGAGATCGACTTCGAGCACCTCGTCGAACCATTCGAGGGGATGCTCGGCTGCGGGAGCGCGGCGGATGGTCCCGGCGTTGTTGACCAAGATGTCCACCGGGCGCTCGCCTGCGGCGAGTTCCTCGCCGAGCCGGGTCACCTGCCGCCGGTCCGCGAAATCCACACGGTGTCCCGAGAACTCACGGCCGAGCTCGCGCACGCGGTCTCCGATAGCCGATGAGGCCGGATCGAGGGTGGCGGAGAGTCCGACGATGTCGGCGCCCGCGGCGGCCAGAGCCTCGGCGACGGCGAATCCGATTCCCCGCTTGGCCCCCGTCACGACGGCCAGGCGCCCGGTCAGGTCGAACAGGTTCATGACGCGCTCACCTCGACGAGCAGCTTCATCGCCTGCCCGGTCTCAAGGAGGCCGAAGGCCGATTCCACCTCTCGCAGGGGGACGGTACCCGTGATGAGCTTCCCGGCCGGGACGGCACCCTCGGCCAAGAGCTCGATGGCACGCTCGAAGTCGCGGCGTTGGTAGACCCGTGCACCGAGCAACCTCAGTTCCCGCCAGAACACGCGGTGCAGGTCGACGGGCCGCGGCTGCGCATGGATGGCCACCACCACGAGCGTGCCGCGGACCTTCGCCAGGCTGGTGGCGCCGAGCACGGCGGCGGCCGAGCCGGAGACTTCGAACACGACGTCCGCTCCGGCGCCGTTCGTCCACTCCTCCACCCAGGCGACCTGGTCGACCGACAGGGGGTCCAGCGTCGTCAGCCCCATCTCCTCGGCGGCGGCCCGGCGGGTCGGGTCGATCTCGGCGATCACGACCTCGGCACCGAACGCGGCGGCGACGATCGCGATCAGAACGCCGATCGGGCCCGCACCGATGACGACCGCCTTGTCGCCCGCGGCGAGTTCGGACCGTCGTACGTCGTGAACGGCCACCGCGACGGGCTCCACGAGCGCGGCGTCTCGCAGCGAGATCCCCGAGGGCAGCCGCACGAGTGTCGACGCCGGTACGTTCCAGTACTCCTGAAGGGCTCCGGGGCTGTCGATGCCTATGAAGTCCAGGTTCTGGCAGATGTGCTCGTTCCCCGCACGGCAGGCAGGACAGGTGTCGTCCCAGGCCAGCGGCATGACGGTCACCGCATCGCCCACCGACCAGCCCTCCACGCCGGCGCCGAGGGTGACGACCGTGCCCGACATCTCGTGTCCGATCGTCGCCGGCTTGCTGACCCGGCCCTCCATGTCCCCGTGGAACACATGGAGGTCCGTGCCGCAGATTCCGACGTACGCCACGGCGATTCGGACCTCCCCGCACGCAGCTCAGCCGGTTCCTGCTCCTCGACGGTCATCGTGCGGGCACCCACGTAGCTTGCCGCCAACATACCGATCGGCTCCTCCTCGCCATGTCGCAGGCCGCGCCGGCCCCCAGGGGTTGCGCAGCCTAGCATGAAACATAATACGTATGCTGTCGTGGTAGAACTCGACCTCGTGACCAGCAAGCAACCGCCACGCGACCACCCATCCACGGAAGAGACGCTGCCCGTCCGGAGCCTGCGTACCGGGCATCAGCTCACGGAATTGGGCCTGGGCGCAGCCCAGTTCGGCAATCTGTTCACCGAGACGACCGACGAGGAGTCGTCTCGCGCCGTCGGAGCTGCGGCCGAGGAAGGGATCCGCTACCTCGACACCGCGCCGCACTACGGCCTCGGGCTGTCAGAACGTCGCCTGGGGGACGCCCTGCGTGCGACCGCCCGGCAAGGCGTGGTCATCTCCTCGAAGGTCGGGCGTCTGCTCGTGGACAGCCCGGACACGGCTCACCGGCTCGACGACGACGGGTTCGTCGTCCCGGCGACGAAGAGGCGGGTCTGGGACTTCAGCCGCGACGGGATCCTTCGTTCCGTGGAGGAGTCGCTGGGGCGGCTCGGGACGGACCGGGTCGATATCGCCTATCTGCACGATCCGGACGACCACTGGCGGGCGGCATCGTCGAGCGGGATCGCCGCTCTGGCCGAGCTTCGGGACCAGGGCGTCGTCGGTGCCATCGGCGCCGGCATGAACCAGGCGGCGATGCTGGCCGAGTTCGTGAGGCGGACCGACGTCGACGTGGTGATGGTCGCCGGACGGTTCACTCTTCTCGACCAATCGGCACTGGACGACCTGCTGCCTGTCGCCGGCGCCCGCGGCGTGGGCGTCGTCGCCGCGGCGGTCTACAACTCCGGGCTGTTGAGCAATGCGGCCGTGAACGGCTCGGCGTACTACGACTACGGGGCAGCGCCGCGGTCCGTCGTCGAACGCGCTGCCGGCATCGCGGCCGTCTGTGAGCGACACGGCGTGGAGCTTCCCGCCGCCGCCATCCAGTACCCGCTGCGCCACCCCGCGGTCACCTCCGTGGTGACCGGAATGCGCACCGAGGAGCATGTGCGCAGCAATGTCGCGCGGTATCGGGCGGTGATCCCGGAGGCGCTGTGGGAGGAGCTGCACGGCACAGGACTGGTCCCGGACCCCGCCCGCACACGTTAGTTCTCCCGGGCCCCAAGTAAACATCGTACGAATCTTGTGGCAAACATCATACGTATGCTAACCCTGTGGCGGGCATCAACGCCCCAGTCACAGGAAGCGATCGAACATGACATCGACGTCAGACTCGACACGCTCGGTGAGCAGACGGTGGAGGCGCAGGGCGGGCACCCTTGCGGCCCTCGGCGTCTGCGCCGTCATCGCATCAGCGCTCGTTCCCCTCCAGGCGCAAGCCGCGCCTCGGACGGTGTACTTCGCGGCGCCGGACGGGAAGGACTCCGGACACTGCAGCCAGTCACAGCCGTGCTCGCTCGAGCGGGCTCAGCATGTTGTCGGCCCGGCTGCCAAGCAGGGTGACGTAAGCGTTCAGCTTGCCGACGGCACCTATCGCCTTTCCAAGCCCCTCCGGTTCGGACCCGGCGATGACGGTGGCGACCACACCATCCACTGGACCGCCGCCCCGGGCGCTCACCCCGTCATCACAGGCGCCTCGAAGGTCACCGGCTGGTCCAAGTCCGAGGCAGGGTCAGGCATCTGGGAAGCGCATACACCCAGCGGCTTCGACACCCGCCAGCTCTACGTGAACGGCGTGATCGCCCCTCGCGCCTCCATCCGCCTGGCCAACGCGGACGTCACTCCCACCGCAACGGGTCTCACCATCAAGAACCCGGCCCTGAGCTACCTCGCCACGCTCCCCGACCAGCGGCGCATCGAGTTCGAGTCCCTCGGCGACTTCACGAACCGCTACTCGCCGGTTCAGAGCATCAGTGCCACCGAGATCACGATGGCGCAGCCGGCGTGGAACAACAACACGTGGGGCTGGGACACCGTCCAGAACTCATTCCTGGCCGGTCCGACCTGGTACCTCGACAACTCGCTGAGCTTCCTCACCCAGGTCGGCCAGTGGTATGTCGATCCGGACGCCGGGAAGCTCTACTACAAGCCGGCGAACGGGGTCGATCCCAACCAGCTCGACATCGAGCTGCCCCGTCTGGAGACACTGATCAGCATCGGCGGGACGTACGACAAGCCCGTGACCGGTCTTGCCTTCGAGGGCATCCAGTTCTCCGGAACCTCCTGGCTCGGCCCCTCGACCGACGGGTACGCGGACCAGCAGAACGGCCTCTTCATCAAGGGCGCCTACGACTACCGCCCCGCCGACGCCTTCACCAGCTGCTCGCGCGGCTGCGAGATGTTCGAACGAGCGCGCACCAGCTGGTACCAGGAGCCCGCCGCCGTGCAGGTCTCCGCCGCCAGCCGCATCTCGTTCACCGGCAACACGTTCACCAACCTCGGCCAGTCGGCGCTGGGCGTCGGAAACGACGCCAATGCCACGACGACCGGCGTCGGGCTGGGCGCCAGCGACATCGACGTGGTCGGCAACCGGTTCATGGAGGACAGTGGGCACGGCGTCGCGGTCGGCGGTGTGCTGCCTGACGCGCACCACCCCAGCGACCCGAGGATGACCAACCAGAACATCCTGATCGCCAACAACACGATCAATCGCGTGGGGGTGGACTACAAGGACAACAGCGGCATCCTCAGCACCTACGTCACCAACGCCCGCATCCTGCACAACGAGGTCTCCAACGTCCCCTATGACGGCATCGACACCGGCTACGGCTGGGGCATCAACGACGCCGGAGGGTCGAACGACTACGTGGACCGCGGCTACTACAAGTGGAACCCGCTTTACACGACGCCGACCACGCTCAAGGACAACCGCGTCGAGGGCAACCTCGTGCACAACACGAAGGCGCGCTTCGCCGACGGCGGATCGGTCTACAACCTCTCCGCAAGCCCGGGAACCGTGGTCGACAAGAACTACCTGTTCAACATCTCAGGCGTCGGCCTCTACCTCGACGAGGGCTCGCGCTCGATGACGTACGAGAACAACGTGGTCCAGGGCGGTTCCTTCCTCTTCACCAACGCGTCCAGCCTCCGCAACAACACCAGCGACAACCTCATCCAGAACAACTGGTACAACTCGGGCGGAGCCTCGACGCCGAACGCCGCGGCGCACAACAACCAGCTGATCAACAACGTGAAGGTAGCCGGCGCCAACTGGCCCGCGGGCGCACGGGACGTGATCTGCCAGGCGGGTGTCGCACCGCAGTACCGGACGTCGCTCAACGCGAACCAGTTCGGCTTCACCGGGTGCCCGTCCGGTGGACCGGTCGCACCCGGCCTCCGTACTGCCGGAGCCTCGGCCGTCAGCTCGTACTTCGGCCAGAGCTTCGGTGACTTCGGGATCGCGGCGGCGGGCGCCGACGTATGGGGCGCCGGCGGTCAGCACGACGACCAGTTCGGCTCGATCTACCGGTCCGGCTCGTTCGCGGCCGACTCGAGCGTGTCCACCCGGGTCGTGTCGGTCAACGACGCCAACGCCTGGGCCAAGTCCGGGGTCATGGTCCGCAACGACATGACCAAGGCGGGCAGTTCGGCCGGGTACGCCGTCGTCGCGGTCACCGCCCGCAACGGCGTCGTGTTCGAGTGGGACGCCGACGGCGACGGGTACCTGGACACCGACGCCCGCGCCGGCGTCGACATCTACCGCCCCATCTGGGTGAAGCTAACCCGATCGGGCACCTCGTTCAGCGCCTCGTACTCCTACGACGGCGCCAACTATGTCCCGATCGGTCAGCCCGTGACGTTGGCCTCGGCGGCAGCGAAGCAGGATGCGGGCATCTTCTCCACGTCCCACGACGTCACGCAGTCAGCGATCAACCAGTTCGACTCCGGCACCGTCACGGCCGCAACGACGCCGTAGATGCCGCTCACGGGGGGTCGACGGCAGGCGCGGCGATGTGTTCCGGAACGCGCCGGCAGAGTGACGATTCAGGCTCACGGACTCTGACGGCGGGCCCATGAGCCCCAGACTGCCAAGGTGACCTGTCGTCGACCGTCCGGCCGTGCGGGGCGAGCATACGTTCGCCCCGCACGGCGTTCTGACCCGGCGCGGGCGGAGGGTCCGGTTGCTGGAGTGCCATAGCAGGCAATTCCTTTGCTGGTGGCCTGGCACTCGTCAACGCCGTCCAGGACGAGAAGAAGCGCACGTCCCGCCTCGGCATCGGACGAGCTGGCAGCGGCCGCACGTCCTGTGGGGCCAAGTCGGCTGAGTACCGGAACAGGCGCCGATCAGCGGCACAACCGACGGTGGCCGCCGATACCAGGTCGATGTGTCCATGAGAAACCCGTGGGAGTCGGCAGGGAGGTCCTCTGGGGTGCAGATTCTGTCCAGTCGCATACGGCATCCCTCCGGCCAAGGACACCGAACCTTTTGCCACAGGACCATGCTTGGCACTCCGCTCACCCAACAGCGAGGAATTGTCAAGACTTGTGGATGAGGGGTGGTTGGCTGCTGGCAGGCCCAAGAGGTCCTATCAAAGGCGTCGGACATGTCTGTAGGTGATGAGGCACGTGGTGAGTCCGAGGAAGGCTTCGAGGATGTCGTCGCGTCGCTCCCGCCGGATGTGCAGGCGACGAAAGCCGTGCAGCCAGGCGATCGTTCTCTCGACGACGTACCGGAAGATGCCCAGGCCGAAGCCGTGGTGGCCTGACCCCGGTTGGTTGATCCAGGTCGAGTGGGAGTCCTGCCGCCCACGACGTGGGCAGGAAGGCTCGATGACGATGACGACGAGGAAGCGTCACAGTCCGGAACAGGTCGTGCGCAAGCTGGCGCAGGCCGATCGGATGCTGGGCGAGGGTAGGGATGTCGCCGACGTGTACCGTGGGCTCGGGGTGTCCGAGCAGGCGTATTACCGCTGGCGAAACCAGTTCGGCGGACTGAAGGCCAACGATGCCAAGCGGTTGAAGGACCTGGAGAAGGAGAACTCGACCCTGAAGCGGCTGCTTGCCGATGCCGAGTTGGAGAAGGCCGCGTTGAAGGAGGTCGCGCGGGGAAACTTCTGAGCCCGGAACGTCGGCCGGCGGCCGTTGCGCACCTCATCCGCGTGATGGGCGTGCGAACGGTTCGCTTGCCGGGTGACCGGGCAGAACAGAACGACGCAGCGACGAGAACCGGCAGCAACCACCGTGGCTGATCTGGATGCCGGGCCGCGGACCTGGCTGCGGGCGTGGGCGAAGGACCACCCGCGGGGCGGGTTCCGCCCAGCCTTCCACGACGCCCACGCCGAGGGCTGGGCGGTGAATCACAAGAAGCTGCAGCGGCTGTGGCGTGAGGAAGGCCTACGCGTTCCGCAACATCGTCGCCGTACAAGGTCTGGGCGGTTGACTTCCAGTTCGACGCCACCACCGACGGCCGCCCGATCAAGATCGCCTCCATCGTCGACGAGCACACCCGCGAGTGTCTCGGCGGCCTGGTCGAGCGAACATCACCGGAGAAAACCTGATCGACGAACTCGACCGCCTCGCACCGATGCGTGGCTACCCGGCCGTGCTGCGTTGTGACAACGGCCCCGAGCTTGCCTGCGAGGCGATGGCCGACTGGGCCGGCGAACGGGTCGGGCTCGCCTTCATCCCGCCCGGCGAGCCTTGGCGCAACGGATACGTCGAGTCGTTCAACAGCCGGGTCCGTGACGAATGCCTGAACGTCAACATCTTCTGGTCGCTGGCCCAGGGCCGAGTCGTGATCAGCGACTGGAAGGAGGACTACAACCAGCGCCGACGACATTCCTCGCTCGGCTTCCAAGCCCCAGCGGTCTACGCTGCCGCTTGCACCCGCCGATGAACGACTTCCACCTACCGTGGATCAGTTCTCGGGTCCGGCCAATCGGCCGCTATCAGCTCATCGCCCGGGCGAGCGACCGCGTCCTGTTGGTGTGGGGTTCGGTCTTCTTCGGCGACGTAAGGTGCGAATGTCGCGATTGCTCGCGGATGGCAGCGGCTCAGTGTGGGCGTCGCAGCGATCCATCCCAGCACCGCGCGGTCCTGTAGCCCGAAGTCCAGACAGCGGACGACAGCCGCTGATCGGTCTCGTGTCGCCGGGAGAGGGGCAGCGATCAGGGCGAATCGGATTCCCTCAGCTAGGACCTTCTGCGTTTTCGAGCTTGGCCCAGATCCGGGTGAGGGCAGCGATGTCATCGTCGTTGAGGGGATCGACGAAATATTTCTTGACCGAATCTTCGAATGTTCGTCTGACCGTCTCGGCGAAGTCCCGTCCGCTTTTGGTGAAGCTGATGAGCGACACTCGACCGTCGCCTTGGTCGGCTCCACGTTGTAGGTGCCCGGCATCGATCAGTCCCTGAACCAACCGTGATGCTCTGGTGGGGCTGACGCTGACGAGTTTGCCAGACAGACCTCGAACCGACTGAGGCTCGGCCTCCAGGAGCCAGCACAGGATCTCGACGGTGCTGAACGAGATCTTGTGCTGGTCCATCAGCACGGCGTCGATCCGCCCGGTGACCGTGGCGTGGGTGAACAGCAGCGCAAACCAGCCGTTGACCTGGTCCGGGGAAATGATTCGCGGTTGCGACACGGGTGCCCTCACGCTCGCCAGTGTACCCGAAATTTGATGCTCGCCCGTTTACATGCGCGCGCACGCATCTGTTACGGTAGGCATGCAGCTATGAACGGGAACCGATCCCGCTTGCGGAGCGCTACTCACAACCGGCGTCACCCCGCCGGCCCCACGTAGCTCGCAGGTCCACACATCGATCGGCCGATCGGCCGACAGAAAGGTAAAGGACAACATGCCCAAACTTGATGGCAAGGTCGCCGTGATCACTGGAGCGACCTCTGGGATGGCGTTGGCAACGGCCAAGTTGTTCGTCGCCGAAGGCGCCTACGTGTTCATCACCGGACGAGACAGGGACAGACTGGACGAGGCGGTCGCCGCCATCGGCCACAACGTGACAGGCGTACAGGCGGACTCGGGAAATCTGAACGACCTAGCTCGCTTGGCTGAGACCGTGCGGGAGTACCACGGACGAGTCGACGTCCTATTTGCGAGCGCTGGCCTCGGGTCGGTGTCCGACCCGTTGGGAAGCATCACCCCGGATACGTTCGATGCGATGGTGGGCGTGAACTTCCGCGGCACTGTGTTCACCGTTCAGTACCTGCTGCCGTTGATGAGCGACGGTGCGTCGATCATCCTGAACGGCACGACCAGCGCGACCAAGGGCATCCCCGGTGCCGGTGTCTACTCGGCGAGCAAGGCCGCCGTTCGTTCACTCGCGCGCACCTGGGCCGCGGAGCTGAAGGTCCGCGGTATCCGGGTAAATGTCGTCAGTCCCGGTTCGATCGACACCGCGCTCTTCAGCACCGTATCCCCCGAGTTTCGGGAGCAGATCACCGCCGCCATCCCGCTGGGACGGCTGGGCAGCAGCGAGGAAATCGGGACTGCTGCGCTGTTCCTGGCCTCCTCGGACTCCAGCTTCATCACCGGCGCAAACCTAGTCGTCGACGGCGGGTTCAGCCAGATCTAACGGCGAACGCCGACCAGAGGAGTGCTCCCATGTCGGCGCTCCGACCTGACCGCACGAGGAGCAGAGAAAATGGGCAGTAACGAGCTCTCCAGGGCCCCCGGCGTCTCCGTCGTCGCGAAAGCCGACGCAGCGCAATCGACAGTTCCACACAATCCCTACTACGAGCGACGGTGGATGGCTCTGGGCGTCGTCGTCATCGCCCAGATCATGATCCTGCTGGATGCGACTGTCGTGAACGTGGCCCTGCCTTCGGCGCAGGCCGACCTGGGCTTCTCTGACGCCAACCGGCAGTGGGTCATCACTGCTTACGTGCTGGCCTTCGGTAGTTTGCTACCGCTTGGCGGCCGACTCGCCGACGCGTACGGCCGCAAGACCATGTTCATCGTGGGACTGCTGGGCTTCGCGATTGCCTCCGCCGTCGGTGGCGCGGCCCCGAACATCGGCACGTTGATCACTGCCCGGGCCGTTCAGGGCGGGTTCGCCGCGATTCTCGCGCCGGCGGCGTTGTCGCTGATCACCGTGATCTTCATCGACCTCCGGGAGCTGAACAAGGCGTTCGGGATCTTCGGAGCGGTGTCCGGCAGCGCCGGCGCCATCGGCCTTCTGCTGGGTGGGTTGCTGACCGACTACGTCAGCTGGCGCTGGTGCATGTACGTGAACATCGTTCTCGCGGTCGTGGGGATAATCGGTGGACTCACATTGCTTCACACCTCCACCGATCCCGACAAGCCCAAGCTTTCCGTGTCGAGCACTGTCGTCGGCTCGGCGGCAATCTTCGGGTTGGTCTTCGGATCGGCCAAGGCCCAGACCGACGGCTGGGGCTCGACGGTCACGCTGACCCCGCTCGTCGTCGGTGGTCTCCTGCTGGTCGGCTTCGTCGTGCTGCAGAAGGTCGACCGTTACCCGCTCATCCCGCTGCGCGTGCTCGCCGACCGCAACCGCAGTGCTGCCTATCTGACGCTCTTCCTGGCGAACGCGGCGGTGTTCGCAGTCTTCCTGTTCCTGACGTACTACTTCCAGGGTGTGCTGAGCTACTCGCCGATCATGACCGGTGTCGCGTTCCTGCCGCTGATGGTCACGATCGGGGTGGTCGCGACGCTGACCCAGGGCGTGCTGCTGCAGCGCCTGACTATGCGGGTCATCGTCGCTGCTGGGTTGATCGCCTCCGGTGCCGGGGCGGCCTTGCTGGCCCAGGCCGATGCGGGCAGCCTGTACGCGGCCTGGGTGTTGCCCGGGCTGATCCTGATCGGAACCGGTATCGGCTCGGCCGCCGTCGTGGCCGTCGCGGTCGGGCAGTTGGGTGTCGAACCGCGCGACGCCGGCACCGCCGGGGCGCTCAACAACGTCTCCCAGCAACTCGGCTCGGCGCTCGGCGTCGCCTTGATCAGCACCTTCGTCGCTACCGCAACCCACCATTACCTGACCCACCATGGCAGCACGGCCCTTGTTGGTGCCACCGTGCACGGGTTCACTGTCGGCTTCTGGTGGGCCGCCGGCCTGTTCTGGGCCGCCGCTGTCATCTGCGGTGCTCTGATCCGCGGTGGCACCAGCCTTCACCACGAGGCCGGCCAGCCCGAGCCTCTCGACGAAATCGTCAGCGCCCTGATCTGACGACACGCTGTGCGCGACCTCGCGTCGCGGCTGACCACGAACGAACGACTGAAGGAGACATCGATGCCTGACTACGGTCATCCCCTGCGTTTCGCAACATTCATCGGTCCCACCAACTCCCCGCCGAGCCGTCCGGTCGAGTTGGCGCAGCTAAGTGAGCGGCTCGGCTTCGACTTCGTCACCTTCCAGGACCATCCCTACCGGTCGAGCTTTCTCGATACCTGGACTCTGCTGAGCTGGGTGGCCGCGCGGACCGAGCGCATCGGAGTGTCCGGCAACGTGCTGAACCTGCCGCTGCGTCAGCCCCCCGCCGTACTCGCCCGCGCGGCGGCCAGCCTCGACCTGCTCTCCGGTGGACGGACCAGCCTCGGACTCGGAGCCGGCTTCTACTGGGATGCCGTGCAGGCGATCGGCGGACGACGGCTGACCCCGCTACAGGGCGTTGCGGCACTCGACGAGGCAATCGACATCATCCGCGGGGTCTGGAATGCCGACGGGCCCGGCGACGTGGATGTTGACGGCGAATTCTATTCGGTCCACGGCGCCGAGCGTGGACCCGCGCCCGCCCACGAGATCCCGATCTGGCTCGGCGCCCACAAGCCGAAGATGCAGGCCTTGGTGGGACGCAAGGCCGATGGTTGGCTGCCGTCGCTGCCGATGATGGAGCCGGGCGGCCTGTCAAAGGGAAACGCGATCATCGACGATGCCGCGGGGGCCGCCGGCCGCGATCCCCGCGAGATCACCCGTCTACTCAACATTTTCCCGGGCCAGCAGACTCAGGAGACACTGACCCAGCTGGCCGTCGAGGACGGTGTCAGCATCTTCATCCTGGCCAGCGACGACCCGGACGTAATCGAGCGCTTCGCCGCTGAAACCATCCCCGCGGTACGCGAACACGTCGCCCGCGAGCGCAACTAGGCCGCGAGCCAATGCTGCATGGCCGAAGCGCTTGATGCAGCCCACCAGACCAGTAACACACTCCTTACCGGCAGCTCCATACACAGCAGAGGAACACGTCATGACCACCATCAGCATTATCGGCTCGGGCAACATGGCCACCGTCATCGGCACCCGGGCAGCCAGGCGCGGCCACACCGTCGAGCTCATGAGCCGCAACACCACCAAGGCTCAGGTACTGGCCGACCAAATCGGCCACGGAGCCACCCTCGGCGCGTTCGGCGCAACGCCGGGAGGTGACATCGTCATCGTGGCCGTCCCGTACACCGGCGCAGTCGACACGGTCACTCACTACGGCGACGCGCTTGCCGGCAAGATCCTCGTCGACATCTCCAATCCCTTCAACGCCGACGCCAGCGGACTCGCGACCACCCCAGACAGCTCGGCGGCCCAGGAGATCGCCGCTGCCGCCCCCGAGGGCACACCCGTCGTGAAGGCGCTGAACTCGGTCTTCGGCCACGTCCTCGCTCACGACACGCCCCTGGACGTTTTTGTTGCCGGCGACGACGCCGCAGCGAAGGCCCAAGTCGCGGCGTTTCTGGAGAGCATCGACTTGCGGCCCCTCGACACGGGAGGGCTCGAGATGGCTTCGGTCCTCGAATGGACCGGCATCCTGCTGATGGGGCTGGCCCGCAACGGCGCCGGCTTCGACATCGCCCTCGGCGCTGAAGTCCGCTGAACACCCTTTCGGTTTGGGCTGGCCGTTTCGGCTTTGCCGTGCTGACCGAGAGAGGTAAGTACGATACGACCTGAGTGATTGAGGGCAACCGTGACCAGGGACGCCGTTGCTAGGCCACCTGAACATCAACATCTTCTGGTCGCTTGCCCAAGCCCGGGGATCGGCGACTCGCGTCACTGGGCGTTGGGGTCACGCAGGCCAACTGCGTCATGCCGCCAGAACGGCTCTGCATAGACCAGCGTCCCCGTCATCCATGGCTCATGCTCCGGGAACCTGATGACCTGAAAGGCACCGTCCGGGATGCGCAGGGATGGCTTTCGGAAGCCCAGGCCACCACCGGGCACGAAGCCGAAACGCGAGTAATAGCCCGGATCACCCTCCAGGAAGACGAGCGGAACAGCCCGCTCGGCGAGGACCTCCAGTCCGTGTCGAACCAGGGCCGAGCCGATACCCCGCTGATGGAGCTCGGGCATCACGGCCAAAGGGCTGAGGACTTGCACGTCAACCAGCCGGCGAGGCGCGTCGAGAAGACTGCGGGTGAACATGACATGCCCGACGACCTGCCTGTCATGCTCGGCGACCAGCGAGAGACCGTCCTGGGGTGTGATGGTGTCCCGCAGGGTATCGACCAGGTCGGCCACGACAAGGCCATGGTCACCGAATGCCTGCAGGTGAACATCCCGCACGGCCTGCCTGTCGCTCGGAAGTTCTTCGCGAAGATCCATGCCCGGAGGGTAAAGGTCCCTCCGGGCGGCTCGCACACGGTTTTGGAACCGGAAGGACCCCCCACCAGTGACGGCTCATTTGCACACCGGACCAGTATCCGAACCGAACGCCCGCTCCCGATGGGGCTCCTTGAATTCGGCTCTGTCCGCAGTTCCGTGAACGGACATATGGGAGGGAGCGAACGTGCCGCATGTGGCACTCTGACCGGATGGCAGAGAGCGACCGGGAGTGCCCGGTAGAGGGCTGGATCTGGAACGAGAACGTCAGGCCCTTCTTGGCGCTCTTGGCGCGTTACGCCGACTATGACTTCGATGGCACCGACTTGCAGGCGGTCGTGCACCAGACCCGTCATCTGACAAGGACGGTGGGCAGATTGCCCAGTTCGTCGACGAGCCTGCGGGACACCTTCATCGCCGTTGCCCAGTTGGACGTCTTCCGCGACGAGAACCTCGACTTCGCGCAGCGTTTGATCGCCGCCGGCGTCCCGGTCGACCTGCACGTCTACGCCCACGCCTTCCACGCCTGGGACGTGTTCGCCCCGCAGTCAGCCCCCGCCAAAACCTTCGAACAGACCTGGCACGACTATCTGTGCCGCCACCTCCACAGCTGAAGAACCCCAATCGCGACACCGCCGCTGCCGACCTCGCCGGCGGCGGCGCACCGTGCTCCGGTCTTCCCGCCGAACCATCCCGGCCAAAGGTCCTCCTTCCCCCGGCATCCCGCCGACCGGCCTTCACGACTACGGATGTCGAGCATTGACTCAGCCGACAACCCAGGTATCCGTACCAAGGCAGGAGGCACCGGTGCTGTCGAAACCCACGACCATTTCGAATGGTTTCCCAACGTCGGCTGCTTCTGAATCTGTGACCAAGTGATGCCCGTCGTCACGAACAAAGCCAGTCATGCCTCTCACTCCAGCGCCCCGGACTCCTCAGGATGCTGTGCCCTCTACGAGGCGAGCACAGGCCATTGTCGTTTCCCGAGAGCAGTCGGCGACAAGACGGGCAGTTCCTGCGTCGAGCGGTGTTCAGCCTGCGGTGAGCTGGCGGGTCTCTACTCGGAGGCCGTGGTAGACCTGCCGCCCATGGTCATCGCCCGGCCTGGTTCCGGTCAGCATGGCGGGGCGGCCAGGACGGCCTTGGCAGCCAGCCGGAGATCCCTGATCATTGTATTCGGGTCGCCCTTGCGGCTGACCAGGACGACCTGGCTGGGGGGAGCACCCTCGATCGGGACGGTGACGAGGTCGGGACGCAGTGAGCTGCGCCGATCGCCGACCGGTAGGACGGCGATCGCCCCGCCGCTCGCGACGAGTTCGAGCTTGTCCTCGTAGCTCTCAATCGGTGGCACGCCGGCCCCGAGGATCCGGTAGGACGTCCAGTCCGGGGTCTCGAACGCGCACGGGGCCGCCTCTTCGTCGGCCAGTTCTTCCGCGGTCACCGACGCGCGGTCGGCCCAGGGATGGCCGCGGGGGACCACGAGCATCCGGGGCTCCTCGTACAGGGGGGTCGTGGACACGTTGTCGGCGGCGAGCGGCAACGGGGTCCGCGCGATCAGGGCGTCGACGCGCTTGTCGGACAGTGCGCCGACGTCGCGGCAGCTCAGATGCCGGGTGGCGACCGCGGCGTCTGGGTGACGGCGGCGCAGTTCCCGTACGGCGGCGGTGATCACCAGGTCCTCGACATAGCCGATGGTGATCCGTTCGGTCCGGGCTTGTTCACGGACGGCCAGTTCGGCCTGGCGGGCGGCCTGCAGCAGGGCTTGGGCCTGCGGGAGGAATGTCTGGCCGGCCGGAGTGAGCCGGGTGCCCTGGGGTGTGCGGTCCAGCAGTCGTGTGCCGAGATATTTCTCGAGCCGTTGGATCTGGCGGCTCAGCGCCGGCTGGGCTACGCGCAGGTCGGCGGCAGCCCGGCCGAAATGCTGGTGCGCCGCCACCACGGTGAAGTAGCGCACCAGCCGCAGTTCCAGGTCCTGTCCGAGATCGTTCACCGTTGCAGAGTACGCGTCATGCTGTTTCGGAATGACCGGTTGCCGAAAGGGTCTTGGACGGCCATGCCGTCCAGGGCCTTGACTGAAGGAGCAACGTTTCCCTGAGAAAGCGACAGGCGCGATGAAGGCGATCCAGTTCCACGAGGCGGGCGGGCCGGAAGTTCTGCGGTACGACGAGGTGCCGGTTCCCGAGATCGGTCCGGGCGAGGTGCTCGTGCGGGTGCACGCGGTGGGCATCAATCCGCCGGACTGGTACCTGCGTGAGGGGATGAAGGTCATGCCGGCCGAGATGAGGCCGGTGCTGGAGTTCCCCCTCATCCCCGGAACGGACATGTCGGGCGTGGTCGAGGCGGTCGCTCCGGACGTGTCCGGGTTCGCCGTCGGTGACGAGGTCTTCGGCATGCTGCGGTTCCCGGGATTCGACGGCCGGACGTACGCCGAGTACGTGGCCGCGCCGGCTTCTGACCTGGCTCACAAGCCGGCCGGTATCGACCACGTTGAGGCGGCCGGGGCGCCGATGGCCCTGCTGACGGCCTGGCAGTACCTGGTTGATCTCGGCCACGACGTGCCGTCTCCCTTCACCGGCCAGGTGCACCAGCCGGTGCCGATCACGCCAGGGATGACCGTGCTGGTCAACGGGGCCGCTGGTGGAGTGGGTCACTTCGCGGTGCAGCTGGCGAAATGGAAGGGGGCACACGTCATCGCGGTGGCCTCAAGCCGGCACGAGCAGTTCCTGCGCAAGCTCGGCGCCGATGAGTTCATCGACTACACCACGACGGAGGTCGCGGACGTGGTCAGCGGCGTCGACCTGGTGATCGACACCGTCGGTGGCCCGGACAGTTCACGTTTCCTGACCGTGCTCAAGGGCGGCGGCACCATGCTTCCGGTGTTCTTCGCCCAGTACGACCCGGAAGAGACGGCGCGTCTTGGCATCACCGTCTCGAACATTCAGGTGCGTTCCAACGGCCCCCAGCTCGCCGAGATCGGGCGCCTGTTCGACCAGGGCGAGCTCCAGGTCGGGGTGGACAGCACCTACCCGCTTTCCGAAGCGGGCAGCGCACACGCGCGAGCCGTGCAGGGCCACATCCAGGGCAAGATCGTGCTGACGGTGGTCTCGTGATCGCCGACCTCCAGCAGGCGGTGGCGCACTACGCCCATGCCCTGGACGAGCTGAATGTCGCCGAGTTGGAAGCGGTCCTGACCGAGGACACCACCTGGACCTTCACGATGCCCGGACAGGGGGTGCTCGGCCCGGTCGCCGGACGCGCGGCGGTGCTCGACTTCATCCGTGACGGGCACACGTCCCAGACCGGAAGGGTGCGGCACCACCTGGGTAACGTCGTGGTCACGACGACGGACGCCGCCACCGCCGAGGTGCAGGCCTATCCACTGCAGACGAGGAACACCGGCGAGAGCATCCAGATGATCTCGACCGGGGTCTACACGTTGAGCTTGCGACGGTCCGACGGTATGTGGCGGATCGCCGAGCTCACCTTGACGCTGGACAACGCCTTGTAGGGCGAGGCCAGGCAGTGCGCCCGGCGATCATCGGATGCCTGCCGACGGCGCCCGGGTACCGATTGGGCCGACGACGAACAGCACGGCCCCTGTCCAGGGAGACGATCAGCTGGCCGATGCGTTGTGGAACGCCAGCAGGCTCGGCTGCCCCTGGCAGATCGGGCAGGCGGTCGGGGACAGCCAGAGTGGTGATGGCCTTTCCGGCGGCCGCGGGGCCAGATCCTTCGACGTGGAGAGCAGGCAGGCGGGGAATTCCGCCACCTGTGCCCGCGGTCCGCGAGGTGCCGACGACTGCTGTGTTCGCCCTATGGTCCCTCGGCTCCGGGATCGTGTTCCGCGAACTGCCGGTGATCACCCGCGCCCCGAACGGGTTGAAGTGGGGGCTCCAGAGGTCTTGACACACCCACTGGGACGCCCCCGGGTCATCACCCGCCTCACCCGAAACTCGAAGAAGTGTTCCATTTATCGTGGGTGGCGGGTCAAGGTCGCGCCAGCGGATCTTGTACAGATGGACGCTGGCCTCAACGTCACGACCAAGACCCTCATCAACTGGCTGTCCGACGCGGAGCGCAATGTGAGAACACGGCGATCGTCCCCGCCGACCCGATCCCCGACCACATCAAGCGGGGCCAGTACGAGATCAGCGGCGTCGTCAAAACCGGCGACGACGAGCGTACGCGCGGCACCGTGGACGCCGCGCCCCTGCGGATCGACGGCAGCCGGGGCCACTGGGACGAGATCGAGGGACTCTGGCTCACCGGCGAACTCACCGACGACGAGTTCGAGGACCACTTCATCGACGACGTCATCGTGGAGGACATCGGCGAAGGCACCGACGGACGGGAGTTCCCCGGCGGCTCGTACTCCGTCGAAGTCAGGTAGCCGCACGCACGAAGCATCGTGGTCTGCGAGCGCCCGGATGCCGCACCGTTGTGGCTGGAGGGGCGTCTGGAGCGACGAATTGGACGCCGATGCGCACTCGCTGCGTTCGATGACCCGGCCGCAATCGAGTTGGTGGCCTACGCGCTCGACACCTCGGTACGACATGAGCAGCACGACATCACGGCTTCGGCCCTGAAGACACTCGGGACGTTCCGGCCGCAGTCGCAGCGCGCCAGGAGATGGTGCCTCCGCCGGTGAGGCGGCGGGCCACCAGGTCGGTCATGGCGAGGTGAGCGCACCGAGCCGGGGGGACGGCGTTGTCAGTGGTGGCAGGCAGGATGGCGGGCATGACGACGCCCTTTGTGCAGATAGTGGATGCTGCCGCCTACGCGCAGGCGGTCGATGACGCGGTGAAGGCCGCGGCCGCCTACTACGCGGGCGGCACCTCGCCCCTGGATGACGACAGGTACGACCGGCTCGTGCGAGGTATCGCTGCGTGGGAGGCCGATCACTCTGACCAGGTGCTGCCCGGCTCCCCGACCGGGAAGGTCGCCGGCGGTGCGGCCGAAGGCGATGTGCCCCACACGGTCGCAATGCTGAGCCTGGACAACGTGTTCTCCCCGGAGCAGTTCGCCGCCTGGGCGGCCTCACTGGCCCGTCGGCTCGGTCATGAGGCGGAACGCTTCAGCGCTGAGCCGAAGCTCGACGGGCTGGCCGTCGCCGCCCGTTACAACCGCGGCCGGCTCACCCGGCTGATCACCCGGGGCGACGGGATCGCCGGGGAGGACGTCTCGCACGCGATCGGCACCGTAGAGGGTCTCCCGGATGAGCTGGCCGAGGCGGTCACAGTGGAGGTACGCGGCGAAGTGCTGATGACCACAGCCCAGTTCGAGCATGCCAACGAGGTGCGCACCGTACACGGCGGCCAGCCGTTCGCCAACCCGCGCAACGCCGCGGCGGGCACGCTGCGTGCCAGGGACCGCTCCTACACGGTACCGATGACGTTTTTCGGCTACGGCCTGCTGGCGCTGCCTGATACCGACGATGTCCTGGCCGAGCGGCTTACCGCTCTCGCGCACAGCGAGCTGATGGCCCTGGCCGCCGAGCTGGGTGTGAACACGACCGCTGCCACGCCGGTGCCCGGCATCACTGCCACGACCACGGACGAAGTGCTCACCCGTGTCAAGGAGATCGCCGCGCTGCGTGCCGATCTGCCGTTCGGGATCGACGGCATCGTCATCAAGGCCGATCTTGCCGCTGACCGGCAGGCCGCCGGATCCGGATCGCGGGCCCCGCGCTGGGCGATCGCCTACAAGCTGCCAGCCGTGGAGAAGATCACCCGGCTGCTCGAGGTGGAGTGGAATGTGGGCCGCACCGGGATCATCGCCCCACGCGCCGTCCTGGAACCGGTCGAGATCGACGGCTCCACCATCACCTACGCCACCCTCCACAACCCGGCCGACATCACCCGCCGCGACCTGCGCCTGGGCGACCACGTCATGGTGCACCGGGCCGGCGATGTCATCCCGCGCATCGAGGCGCCCGTCGCCCACCTGCGCACCGGCACCGAGCAGCCGATCGTGTTCCCGCAGCTGTGCCCCCAGTGCGGGTCCGGCATCGACACCAGCCAGGAACGCTGGCGCTGTGAGCAAGGCCGCAACTGCCACCTGGTCGCCTCCCTGTCCTACGCCGCCGGCCGCGACCAGCTCGACATCGAAGGCCTGGGCACCACCCGCGTCATCCAGCTCGTCGAGGCCGGCCTGGTCACCGATCTCGCCGACCTGTTCACCCTCACCCGCGAACAGCTCCTCGCCCTGGAGCGGATGGGCGACACCAGCACCGACAACCTACTCGCAGCCCTGGCCGCGGCCAGGACACAGCCGTTGTCGCGAGTGCTGTGCGCACTCGGCGTCCGCGGCACTGGCCGGTCCATGTCCCGGCGGATCGCCCGGCATTTCGCGACCATGGACAACATCCGGGCTGCGGACGTCGAAGCTCTCCAACAGGTCGAGGGCATCGGCCCAGAGAAAGCGCCGTCCATCGCCGCTGAAATCGCCGATCTCGCACCGCTGATCGACAAACTCACCGCGGCCGGGGTGAACATGACCGAACCCGGCGCCACGTTCGCGCCCGCCGCAGAGATCGGCACCGAGGACACAACCGCAGCTTCCACCACGGCCGTCGGCCCACTCACCGGGATGACGGTCGCGGTCACCGGTGCGATGACCGGACCTCTGGAACAACTCAGCCGCAACCAGATGAACGAACTCATCGAGCGGGCCGGCGGCCGCTCCTCCTCCAGCGTGTCCAAGAAGACCACCCTGGTCGTCGCAGGTGACAACGCCGGGTCCAAGCGCGCCAAGGCCGAAGACCTCGGCATCCGCCTCGCCACACCCGACGAGTTCGCCGTCCTCGTCGCCGACTACCTCAACTGACACCGCCGTAGGAGAGACATGTCCTGTGCCGAGCTTCCTCAGCCTGCGCCCGGTGAGGTGCTGTTGGTCTGCACGTGCTACGAGGACGGCAGGGCCCTGTGGGGCGGGCTCCTCGACGAGATCGGTGCTCGCCGGGAAGACGACGGTCTCGTCCTCGGACGCAAGGGCGTGCGGCTGCGTACGGTTGAGGACGGCCGATGGGACTTCCTGCATGGGGGAAACATCCCGGCGCTTGTTCCCGACAGCAGTCCTGTGCCGCCGGTCGTCGTCCTGGCGGACATCCCCGTGGCGTACGGCGGGGGCGGGCCGCTGCTGGTGGACCTGGCGGCGACACCCGGGCGGGGCGTCCGGGTCCCGTCGACCCGGCTCGGCGAGATCCTCGCCGACCTGCTGAGCGGCGTACTCGTCTTCGACGACCTGGTGCGCGACATGGACCGGTGCGGGATGTACCAGGGTGACGGCGGCCGCCCGGCTTTCCCCACGCCCACGCCCTCGCCGCCGCACCGGTCCTTCCCGTCACTTCCCTCCACCGCTGCGGCCCTGCTGGTCCGCACCTGCTTCGACGACGAGGCGGGCTGGCAAGCCCTGCTCGGCGAACTGGGCGGGACCGACGCAGACGGCTGGGTCGGCGCGGACCTGGACCCGGACGAGATCGACGTGGAGCACTACCCGTTGACAGCGCTCGTCGTCGACGACCCTGCCTTCGAAGGCCTCCAACCGGGCCAGGTCCCAGCGCTCGTCCCGTGCAAGGAGCACACCACGTTGGTCGCACTCGCCGACGCCCGGACCTTTGCCGAGCCCGGACGACCGCTGACCGTCGTCGACCTGTACGACAGCCCAGGGCAGCAGGCCGTCCTCCCATGCCGCGAAGTCGGATCGATGGCGTGCAACCTGGAGATCGCCAACATGGACTTCCACGACTTCGTCACCGAGGAGGGCACAAAGCCGTGGTGGGAGGGCGCCTGAGACACGTTCTGTCCCTCCTTGATGGGGCGCGAGCGCCTGGAGGAGTTCGGTGTGCTGTGCGAGGCCTGGCGAGAGCACCACCGGTCGCAGGTCGTTGATCAGAGGATCACCTCCCGCACGATGTCCTAGACGGCCACCAGGGTCTGGGACTCGATTCCCGCCGGCGTAGCAACGGCCAAGCTCTAGTACCCCAGATCGGATCGCCGAAGAGATGGATGACTCCTGCCCACACCCCGATCGGCCTGCGCGGCGGCCGTGGGCACGCCCTGCCGTCGACCGTGAGGACGCGCGGCGGGTCGGACAGTCTCCGGCAGGTCAGGCGATCTCGGAGTCGATGCCGGTGATCAGTGCGGGGCCGAGCGGCACGCGGTCCGCGTCGAGCCCGGCGTCCCGCAGCGCGGTCTCCGCAAGCCGCCGCGCCTCGCGCTCCGCGTCGGCATTGCTGTCCGCCTCCACGGTAAGCCGGAGGGCGAAGGTGTTGTCGTCGTTGACGGCGAGCACGTCCAGGTCCTCGGCGTTGCCCATCCTGGTGCCGTGCGGATCCGCGGGCCGCAGAGCCCGCCCCAGCCGCTGCCGTGCCGTCTCGTCGACGCCTGCGGTAAAGGTGCCGGGCACAGTGATCACGTAGGTGGTCATGATGATCCTCCCATCAGATGCCACACCGCCTACCCCAGATCACCGCGAAGAGTGCGGCCGTACCCCGGGCGGCGCGATCCGCGCGGCGAGTGGTCTCGTAGATGAACTGGCAGGCCTCCCGATCGCGATGCCGCTGTAAGAGGGCGTCTGATCTAGGTCGCAGCGTCGCCTTCCGCCTGGCGCTGGAAGAACGCGGCTGGTCCTACGTCATGGCGGTTGAGCCCAAGGAGGTCGCCCGCCCGGCCGGTGCCGTCCCGTGTCTGCCGCCCTACCAGGGGCTGGGGCCGCCCACCCTGCCGCGCTATCGCGAGCCGGCCCGCCCCCTGCGTCAGCTGGCCGATGCGTCCACCCGCTTTGAGAGCGTGACCTGGCGCCAGGGCAGCAAGGCACCGATGACCTCCCGTTTCGCGGTGATCGAGGTGCGGCCGTCGGGCAAGGAAGCCACCCGCGCAGCGCAGGAACACGGTGGTGGACGCAGTCGGTGGGACGGCGTGCTGCCGCTGCGGACTCTGCTGGTCGAACAGCCCGAGACGGCGACCGAGCCGACCGCGGCTACTGGATGACCAACCTGTCCGCCACCACACCGATCGCCGACCTGGTGCGCTGGGCAAAGATGCGCTGGCGCATCGAGCACGACTACCGAGAACTCAAGCACGGCTTGGGCCTGGACCACTTCGAAGGCCGCACCTGGCGCGGCTGGCACCACCACGTCACCCTCGTCACCGCCGCCCAGGCCTTCCTCACCCTGCGACGCTACGACCCAAAAGCCCGCACGAAAGCCCGAGCCTCTACCAAGTCCTCGACGCGCTACAAGACCTACTGCGCTGCTGGACCGGCACCTGCACCACCTGCGGACGCCCCTTCACCACAGGCACAACCAGATCCAAGACCTAACGAAGCACTACTAGTCACCACGATGATCACCAGGCCCGTGCCTGTCTGCTGCGCACCCCAACCGGGGTCACAACCCGACCAGCCGGACGACTCCGGAACTTACAACCACCCTGGGTGGGCAGGAAACAGCCGCAGGTAGGGTGTCTATTCCCGGAAGTGTCGTTTGCAGTCCTCGACGAAGCCGGAGAACTCGCGTAGCGCCCAGATGATCTCGATGTCGAGATATTCTCTCAGCGGGAGCGTTGCCATGAAGATTCGATCCAGCTCATCTGCGGATTCCGCATCGATCACGGCGATGACCCGCCGCTGGCCAGCCACTTTGTACATGTGGACGACATTTACCTTACCGCCGACCTCCTCTTGCTCTCTTACTTGATAATCCCACATTTCATCGAAGCTCATGCGACCCTCGATGTTCCAGCGCATCTGGACGTAGAAAAGCATGCCGCACACCCCGAGTCGTCGTCCGCATCGGCCTTTCCGTAAAGTCCGTCACACTCGTGTTGAAGATGCGACGCACCTTTTTCCGTCGTCACGTCACGAGCCGACTGGGTAACTCGACGCTATTCCTCTCCATCGCAACCGGCATCTTGGAAGCGCGTGCGCGCGGGCAGCGACTTGGGAGCCGTAGCGAGTCCGGGAGTCAGGGTGGTTGCAAGTTCCGGGGTCGTCCGGCTGGCCGGGTTGTGACCGGTTGGGGTGCGCAGCAAACAGACACGGGCTTGGTGATCATCGTGGTGATTAATTAGCACACCACTGAGGTGAGCCCCGCCCTCCCGGGCGGGCTCACCTCACGTCAGGAGAGGTGGCATCGTTTCGGCACGAGATGGGGAGTCGCACGCGCACGTGATTTTGCTGATGTACGTGACTTCGGGAGTCACGCACTCCTTCCAGCGGCTGCTGGCTGCGTGCCTGCTTGGGTCGGTCGCCCCGGGGGACGGGCCCGGGGAACGCGACGTCCTCAGGCCCTCCCCCCTTGGAGACCCCTGTGATGGCGGCCTCTGGTAGCAGGGCGGCGCGCACAGCACGGTGACGGTGCGGCTGTCGCTGACCGCTGTGGAGGGGATTGGTGGGTGGTGATCGCGAGGGTCTTGCTGGTTTCCCAGGGCACGGGGGCGGCCATGGCCTGGGGCCGTGAACGCCTGCCTGACAACCCCCCCCGCACCGCGCCAACCACCGCGCACAGATACCCGACTGGGTCGCCGACTCCCACGCCCTGGTCCACCCTGGCACCCCCGAGCACTGGGCCACCCACCTCGCCGAGCGCCACCGCATCCTGGCCCGCTCGCTCGCCGACCGCGGCCACACCCTGGCCAACTCCATGCCCGCCGGGGCACGCCCGCTCGGCAATCCGCCGCCGACCAGCGCCCCGCGCCGCCGCCACGCCTGGGCCACCACCGCAGCCCTCGTGGAACTGTGGCGCACCCGCCACGCCATCACCGGCACACCCGGACTGGGCCCGCGCCCCCGCCGACCCGAACGACGCAGCGGCCTGGGACGACCTCGACGCCTGGGTCCGCGCCCTGACCGCACGCCGCCGCCCCGTGCACCTCCCGCCACCCGACGCCCCCGCCTCCGTCATGATCGAAGCCGCTCTCAGCCACCTCGACGCGCCGCCACCCGCCGGCTCGCTGCCCGACCACCCGGCCCTGCGCGACCCCCTCGGCATCGCCCCGCAGTCCTACGGCACACCCGAGGCCCGCCTCCCCGGCGCGCCCTGGCTGCCGTACTCGCCGGCGAGCCCCTGCCCGAGCCCTGGATGGAGGAGATCACCGCCCCCGGCGAGGACGACGAGGACAGCGCGCCTTCACCCGGCTGCTGACCGCCATCGGCGACTACCGCCACCGCCACCACCGTGCCGGCCCCGACGTGCTCGGCCCGCGTCCGGTGGGCCTGGACGGCGAGGAATGGAACCACCTCACCGACGCCATGGACCTGTACACCCACGCCCGCGTCCGACGCCGCCTGGAACAGATTCGGGCCCGCACCACAGCCGAACGCGCCGGCCTACTGCCGCCCACCTCGCCACTGCACCCGCAACTCCCGGACGAAATACCCAGGCCCGGACCGGGCTCCCCGGGACGCTGAAAGCCAGTGCGTGGAGGTGGGCGGTGCGGCAGGTCAGCACCACCGGGGTCGGCTCCCCGATTGTGGGGCCGCTCCTACCCCTACCCATGGACCGTACGTATGGCGTACGTGCGTACATTTTCCGTACACATAGTGTTCGCAGGTGGCAGGGCGCTCAACCGGAGGGTGCTCTCTGCGGTGTCGAGCAGGTCGGGGGAGGCATCGGAGGGCCAGCCGTCTGTCGCTGCCGCCTGGTGGGCGGCGGCGTGCATGAAGGACAGGTAGATCTTGTAGCGGTGGGGCGACCAGTCCTGGTCTTCCAGACCCAGGCGGCGACCGCGCCGTCGGGGTCATGGCCCGTCTCCCGGCCGACCGCCTGGGCCAGGGAGCGCAGCCACCGGGCCGGGAGGTCCTCGGCGGCCAGGATCTTGTGGAGGGTGGTTGGTCCGCTGCCGCCGGGGGAGCCGCTCTTTCCCTTCCCCCACACGTAGGTGGCGACCAATGCCTCTCGGAGCGTCTCGCGCGCCAGCGTGTTGGCGACCATCGACGTCACCTGCGCCCGGCTGACCCGGGCGTCCCCGGTGAAGGAGTGGGGAGCCAGTGCCGAAGGCCAGGGGGTGATCCCCGGCTGTGACGCAGCTCCTGTCGCCCCCGGGGGAGGCCGCCGTACCGTTGTCCGCACCTCCCCGCCCGGGCGCGCAGTGCCCGCGACCGGATCACCCACACCGGAACACCCAGGACAGGCGGGCATACGCACAGGACGGTCCACCATGCCCACCGCGCTCTCGCCCGTCATCGCCGCCTCCGCACGCTGGCTGCTGGCGGCCTTCCCCCCGGCCACCGGCCCACTGAACCAGGCCCTGGCCGAAGCCCAGGCAGGCCATGCGGCCACCATCGCCGCCGCCCTGCGCTACCCCACCGCGCTGGACGCCGAACTGCTGGACCTGCTCGGCCCCGGCGGCTCCGGCCGGCTGGACTTCGTCACCGGCGCCGACGCACCCCCGCTGACGGACGCCACCCACGCCTGGCGCACCCAGGTCGACGAGACCGTCGTCAGCTGGGCGGCCTGCCTGCTGGCCGACGCCGACCTCGCCGCCCTGGCCGCCGCCTGCCTGGCCGCCACCCACCACGGCCCCGACGGCGTGGGCGACGCGCGCCGGCTGACCATCCCCAGCCCACGCGACCACCGCGCGGCCCCCCTGCTGCGCCACCCGGACTTCCTCGGCCCGATCGCGGACCTCCACCGCGAGACCCTCCTCGGCCTCCTCGGCGCCGCCCCGGCCGTCACCGCCCCCGAACCCCCGGGATGGCCTGGGAGTCCGCGGAGCGCGCGCTGATCACTACCGAGGCGGGTGTCGCGGAAGTGGGCCTGCGGCGGGGCGGGACCAGGTGGCGGCTGCCCCTGCCCGGCGTACACGGCGATGCGGCGGTGCTGGAGGACGGCTCGGTGTGGGTGCTGTGCGGGCCGGCGGTGGTGCAGTGGCGCGACGGCGTGCCGCGGGCGGTCGGCGGCGGATTCGAGGCGAACGCCAGCCTGCTGCTCGGCCCCGACTCCAGCGTGTGGGTCCTGTCCGGGTCCGGGGCGACACTCGGCACGGGGGCCGGCTCGACCATGGCGCTCACGCGGCTCGACGAGCAGGTGGGCAACCAGCAGCGCTTCGCCATCGACTTCGACGCGGCGGTCCGCTCAGCCGCCTGGCTCGCGAGCGGCGTTTCCTCCTCGCCGCCGGCGGACACAGCGCCGTCGTCGACCTCGCCGTCAGCACCAGCGCCGGAACGCTCGAGGACTGGATGCTGACTCCGGTGTCCTACCCGGGGCATTTCGCGCGCAGCGGCGGCGACACCGTCCTGGTGGCGGGGCGGGCCGGTTCGGGCGTCGGCGTGGAACTGCACGCTCTTGACATCGCCGGCCGCACCAGCGACCCGGTTGCCGAGGTACAGCTCGGCGACGTCCTCAGACTCGTCCAGGATCCGGCAGGCGGCCCCGCGTACCTGCTGGGGGTGCGGCCGACGAACGACATCGACGCAGTCCACCCTGTGCTGGTGAAGGTCACCGGTCACGCGGCCGCCGTCTCGTCGGCCGCCGCGGAACCCGAGCCGCGGTCCGACGACGTCTACGTCGAGGTGCGCCGCCTGGCCCGCGGGGTGAAGAAGGACTACGCCCTGGAGAAGTTCCCGCTGCCGGACGGCAAAGGCGTCATGGGCATCGTCCACGAGGCCGTGCACAAGGCGACCAAGACCGTCGTCGCCTTCAAGAAGCCGCGCTCGCTGCGCGAGAACCTGACCGCAAGGATGCCCCGCGAGATCGAGGTAGCGCAGAGACTCGGCACCAACCGTCACGTGATGCCAGTCCTCGACTTCAGCCCCCCCCGGGCTGAGTGGTTCGTCATGCCGATGGCCCAGAGCACCGCCGAACGACTCCAGCCCGAACTGCAGCACGATCCGACCGCGCTACGGGCCCTAGTCGACGCGGTCGCGTCCGCACTGGCCGACGCCCAGTTCGTGGACGGCCGCGAGCGAGCGGGCCAGCGACGGGATCACGACGTCGAGCGTGCCGGTCCCGGGGACGACGACGGTCTGCTCGTCGAGGGCGTCGAAGATCTCGTCGATCAGTCGCTGAGCCATGCGCGGGGCCTTGGGCCGGATGACTTCAACGAGCCTGCGACGACCCGCTTCTGCAGGGCGGCCGGAGATCCGTGGCGTTCCAGCAGCCAGGTCACGGCCGGGTGGTCCAGGCGCGGGCCGAGGACGCGTTCCAGGCTGGGGTGGAACTGGGTGAGCAGGCCGCGTATCCGGTTGGAGGTGCGGGTGGCTTCGGCCGCCAGGTCCTGGTCGAAGCCCACCAGCACGGTCAGCTCTGCGGTGATCTCGTCGGTCAGTTCCAGCGAGCGCAGGGTGTGCGGCATCGTCCTCGCGGCGTCGGCGATCACGGCCGCGTCGCGGGCGTCGGTCTTCGCCTCGCCCGGGTAGAGATCGGCGATCCGCCGCATCGAGAGTCCGGGCAGGTAGGCAACCTTGCAGCCGGCGTCCCGGGCGACCGTCAGAGGCAGGGCTCCGATCGAGGCGGGCTGGTCCACGATCACCAGCACGGTGGCGAACTTCGCGGCCAGCTTGTCGAAGACGGCCCGCAGTTTCGGCTCGCTGTTGGGCAGCTGCTTGTCGAAGACCTTCTTCGCGGCCGGGGTCAGCCCGTGCCCGTGATGAGCGCTCTCGCCGACGTCCAGACCAAGGAAGACGCCCACGTCGTCGATGTCGTCCAACCCATCCTCCCGAACGGGGTTCGTGCGGTGCTGGCCAGGGCGTCGGCGTCGTTTGCGCGCATCCACCTTATGCAGACCTGCCGCCCGCGAGCGGCCTGGCATTGCGTCAGGCCAGGCGGTGGTCGGACCTCTCATCAGCGTCTCCAACGGCGCCTCCCGAGCCCGGTGACACCACCCCCCAGGTCATCCGTTCGACAGGGGGGAACAGCCGTGCCGGGCCCGGAGGCCAGCGGCCCCGTTGCGGAACCGCGCAAAACATAACGGGGGATCGGGCGCGACGGCGGGGCCGCGCGCCGCCGGACGGACAAGCCGCCCGGCCGGGGCCGTAGGGGTGCTGCGGCACCAACTGGCCCTGTACTCACCTTGGATGAGTACGGATAGCCACGAGGGCAGGGGTGGTCTTGATGACGCGATGCGAGCGGAGATGGCATCAAGCCGTCAGCGGCGAGAACCGGAGCGGTTCTCGCCTTCGAAGGGTTCGGGCTGGGGCTGTGGCCACTGGTTCCGGTTGATGTGGTGGGCAAGGGCGGGCCGGTTGGCGACGCTCTGGTTTGCCAGGGAGCGCATCCCGGGACGCCTGCCGAGCTGTGTGGTCAGGGCCGTGCCTGAGGGCGGGCCGGCCTGGGTGAGGAGCCGGAGCGTGATGACGGCCTCGGTCAGGTGCAGCGCGCCCGCGAGCGCCCCGGGATCTTTCGTGGACTCCGTCGGAGACAGTGAGGCCGTGGCTCAGTACATTGCGGATGCGGGCCGTCACATAGGTCCACGGTCTCACCGTGCCGTTGAAGAGCCACTGGCACACCTCTTGGGCCCGAGCTCTTCGGCCAGGACCAGGAGGCGCTTCTCCAGCGTGATGTCCATGAACACCTTGACTGCGGCACGTACGTCGCGGCGCTGGGCACCGTTGAATCCTCGCGCGTCCTCGAGCGCCTTGCGCACGCTGTCCGCGAATGGATGCTCCGTCGGTTCCTCGTGCAGAGCACGATGGAGTGTCTCAGCTGCGTTGACGACGTCCAGGAGCTGCAGTTGCAGTGCCGCGGACCGTCGGCGGGGCTCCACTGCGTCCAGCGGTGCGGAGCAGCGGCGGGCCAGCTTCAGCCACGCCGTGCGACACGGTGCAGAGCAAGATCGACCGCCGCATCACGCGCTCTTGAGACTACGGCCGGTTCCTGGAGCGCGTCTCCCGGACGCGCGGCACCGGCCGGGCCGCGCGGGAGCTCTCGGCGAACGGGCAGCCTGCGCTGGCGGCATACGCGCCAGAACCCGGCGGCGGGCACCGGCTCACATCCTGCAGGTGTCCACCGTCACCGGCGGCCTGGTGGCGCACAACGTCGTCTTCGCCGATCCGGGCGTCTTCGACGTCTTCGAGCTGCCGCGGCACATTCCTGCCGGGGATTTCGCGCCGGAGCGATGAGTCGGGTGGGCGGCGCCGGTATGTACCGGTGAGCACTCGACCTGAGCGAGAGGGACATCGCTGTGAGCATTATCGTGATCGGGTTCGTCACCGTAGACGGGATCATGTCCGACCCCACCGGTGCGGAGAGGACGCCGCTGGGCGGTTGGGCGCTGCGGCACGGCCGTGAAGTCATCGACGGGGACAAGTTCCGACTCGGCCGCACGCTGGACGACGGCGTGCTGCTGTTCGGGCGCACGACCTGGCAGATCTTTTCCCGCCTGTGGCCCGGACGTGAGGACCCGTTCGCCGCACGCATGAACGCCGCCCCAAAACTGGTCGCCTCCCGCGCGCCGAGCGGCACGGACACCGCGGCGTGGGCGAACTCGCGGATCCTGGAAGGCGACGTCATCGACGCCGTCAAGCACGAACCGCGCGATGTGGTCGTCATCGGCAGCCTCAGCATCGTGCACCAACTGATGGCCGAGGACCTGATCGACGAGTACCGGCTGCTGACCTTCCCCACCGTCCTCGGCACCGGCGACCGGCTCTTCCCCGCGGGCGGCCCTCGCGCGGAGCTGGAGTTCCTGTCGGCGCAGCAGGTCGGTCCCGCCGTCCTCACCCGCTACCGCAGGGCCACCCGTTGACCGCCCGCTTCATCGTCTTGTACGAGACACCGGCCGACCCCGCAGCATTCGACCGCCACTACCGCGACGTCCACCTCCCGCTCGTACGCCGACTCCCGGGGCTGCGCTGCTACACGCTCGGGCGCGACGCGGTCGCCGTCCGCGGCGGCGAACCGTACTACCTGGTCGCCGAATTGGAATGGGACACGATGGAGGAACTACGTGCAGCCTTTGCCTCCTCCGCAGGGCGCGCTAACGCAGCCGATTCGGCCCGACTCCAAGAGCTCACCCCGGTCCGGAGCATGATCTACACGGTCGACGAGAGCGTGCTGTAGGGGCGCGAACGCGCAATTGGGGAGCGCGGCCCACTGGATGGTCCGTGTCTACCCTTTCGAAGACGTCTGTTTGCCCGAGTGTCGCGAGTGGACCGGCTACCGACCTCGGGCGAGCGACAGCAGACCATCAACGGGGGACGGCCCGTCGTGGCCCTACCGGAGCCGTGTCCTCGAACATGGCCGTCTCGCAATTCAGGCCGACGTTCGCGGTCGGCGTCCATGCACGACACCTCGACGTGTGGCACGGCCCCGTTCGCCCCAGGCGGTACGGCCACAGAACAAGCCCGGCGTGCTCACCCAGCACGACTAGAGTTAGAGGGAGGTGGGCCGGCGCTTGGCCGCCGGGCCCACCCTGCTCACTTGATGCGTTGCGAGGTGCCACACGACGGGCCAGAGGAGCGCGTCGGTCCCGCCAGCGGGGCTCGTGTGCGAGGAAGAGAGCCAGGACGGCTGCGGTTGCTGGGGTCACGAACCTGCCCGCCTCTATGACGCCATCCCGATCATGGAGACCTGTTGTCAAGCAAGCACCGCCGCTTCATCACGTCCTGATTCCACGGAGATGCCTCTCTCGTCGAACCTGGTCGCGCCGGAACTCTGCGGGAGACATCCCGACTTCGGATCGGAAGACGCGAGAAAAGGCGGACTCGGATCCGTATCCGACAAGGCCCGCGACGGTGGCAACCGTGTCTCCCGTAGATGACAGAATCTCCGCCGCTGCCATCACGCGCGACCGTGCGAGAAAGACACCGACTGTCATTCCAGTCTCCCTCGTGAAGCGTCGCAGGAAAGTCGCTCGCGACATAGCTGCTAGCTGCGCGAGCCGCGTGATGGACCAATCATTTCCCGGACTTTCCAGGACTGCCTGCACAACTTCTGCAATATGAGGGTCCGATGTCGCGGTCCACAAGGTTTCTCCGGTCGCGGGTCCTCGGTCAGATCGAAGAACCATGGCAAGAAGCACAGTGGAAAAGGCGGAGAGGATCACCGACGTACCCGGCCCCTTGTGTCCGGCCTCGCTGCGCATGAGTTCACTGAGGGTTCGCAGCATTGTGTCAGTTTCAGCGGAAGCACCGAATGACACATGGACGGGATCCGGGAGCGTGCGGAACAAGACGGCGCCGGCTCCGGGATCGAATGCATAGTGCCCACAGAACAAGTCGATCACGGGATGTCCGCCATCCGCACTACGCGTGGTGATGAACGGCTCTTCCTCTACCTCGGCCGTCGGAACCTCAGGATATCTACCTGGAGTAATAACCCGGTGTGCCGCCCCACTGGGAATCAACACGAAATCACCCGGCTTCATATCCAGCAGCATATTGGAAACTTGCAGCTGGCATTCCCCTTCCAGGAGTACATGGAACTGCGCTTCAAGGATTTGCCGCTTGCCCACGTCCATCCTGGTGGCTGCGCCCAGCAGGCAACGTTTGTCGAGCGTCGCAGTGACTTTTGCCAGGCGAAGGAGATGACTTACCGGATCCATCGTGTGTGTCTTTCGGAGGTTGAGACGGTGTCCCGAGTGGCGATCTTGCCCGCAGTGGAGCCACGGACCCTCGGAGCGTCGGGGCCGGCGGACGGTAGGGCCGGCCCGGCCGTCCGAGTTGGAGCGGTGGTCGACCGGTGCAGCTGTCCTTCCGCACCCCGGGCAGACAGAACTCGCGCCGGTCGACGAGCGCACCGTGTTCACGACCCTCGTGCAGGTACTGAGAACGAGTGCGCAGGGTGGCATCTACCGCTGACATTCCTAGTGTCGCAAGCGCCGGCTCCCGGAGGTTCTCCGTCCGGGCCACGTCCGGTGAGCCGGCGAGCCTTCCACGCGCCCCGCCATCTTGAGACATTCGAGCCGAAAAATGATCCTGAGCAGCCTGTCTGTCGCATCCCGGTCTGCGCAAACTCGAGTCAGCAAGGCGATGCCGCCCCGAGAGAAGGAGCAACAATGACCATGCTCATGCCGGTCACACCGGACGAGGCAGCCGACGAGGTCGCGGACCTCTATACCCAGATGCGGAAGACCTTCGGCGCCATCCCGAACATGGCCCAGTACATGGCCAGCAGCCCGGCCGTTCTCAAGGCATGGCTCGCACTGGCCGGAGCCCTGAAGGAGGGCGTCCTGCCGCCAGCGGTCCGTGAGCGGCTGGCTCTGAGCAGTGCCGAGTACAACCGGTGCACCTACTGCCTGTCGGCCCACAACTTCCTCGCGAAGAACGTCACCAAGGTGGACGAAGCCGAGATCTCGATGGCCCGGGACGCCGCCTCCAGCGACCCTCACACGGACGCCATCCTCAAACTCTCCGACGCCATCTCCCGGGGCCGCGGTTCGGTCGCCGACGAAGACGTCCGAAAGGCCCGGCACGCCGGGGTCACGGACGCGCAGATAGCCGAGGTGATCGGCAACATCGCGCTCAATACCCTGACCAATTACTTCAACCGGTTCAATGACACCCCCAACGAGTACCCCGACCTCGTCACGCCTCGGTAGGAAACCGCCTCACCCCCGCGGGCGTGCCGGTGGATTGCACACGGCGGGCCGCTTCTCACTAGAGGTCGCGTACGCCCGGGCCGAGCGGGTGGCCCCGGGGAGTCAGTAGGGGGCCCTTCGTCCATCGCCCAGTGCAGCGTGATGCGGCGAAGAACCCCGCCCCCGCACACCACACGTACCTCGCGTGACTCTTCGCGGACCACCTCAACCGGCGATACAGCACCTATCGCGGTAATGTCCGGAGCCGAGCGCGGCTCGCAGTCGAAGCAGCCCGGTTATTGCGGTAGCCATCCGTATCCGCGATCGCTACGCCCGCCCCCGCCCCCGCAGTTATGAAAAACCTGTCGGTGCGGCACAAATCTTTTTCGATCAGCCACCATGTCAGAGGAGGAACAATGCAGCAGAAGAGCAAGCCGTTCGAACTGGCCGACGTCACCATGCGCGCACGGTCAATAGGTGACAATGTGTACGCCGTCATGGCCGCGGACGTCGACGAAGCCGACCACACGGCGACGAATGCCGGCTTCGTAGTCGGCGAATCGGGTGTTCTGGTGATCGAATCGCTGAGCAACGGCCGTCTGGCTTCACAGGTGATCGGCGAGGTTCGCAAGATCACCCCCAAGCCCATCCGGTTTCTGGTGAACACCAGCTTCCACGGCGATCACTGCTTCGGGAACTTCGCCTTCCCTTCCCAGACGGTCATCATCCATCACGAAGCGACGAAACGCACCATCGAGGAGCGTTTTGAACAGGACCGCGAATTCATGATCGGGTTGCTCGGCGCGAATGAGGGCATCGAAGAGGTGGTGCCCCGCTCGGCGGACATCACGGTGACCGAATCATGCTCCGTCGACCTGGGCGGTAAGCATGTAGACATCGCCTATATCGGCTTCTGTCAGACCGAGGGCGATCTCATCGTACGCATCCGTGAAGACAACATCATTTTCGTCGGCAACGCCCTCCAGGCTCCGCCGCCCGCATTCCCCTGGTTGCTCGACGGCCGAGTAGCCGACTCGCTCGCCACTTATCGGCGCCTGTACGAGATACTCGACGACGACACCCTGATCGTGCCAGGCCACGGTGCGACCATGCACCGCTCGGATATTCTGCACTCGATCTCGTACATCGAACGTCTGACGAGCCTGGCACGAGACGCGAAGGAACAGGGCATGTCGCAGGAGCAGATCCGAGAGGCGCTAGCAATGAAAGATTACAGCGGCTACAGCATGTATGACTTCATTCACTTCAACGTCAACATTCCCGCGGCCTTGGCGGAATGACCTACCGAAACGACGCGCCGCTTCCACTCCAGAGGCAGGGCGTGCCGGAAGTTCAGTGGATTCCTCTGAAACAGGCGGGGCAGGCCCTCGCAACCGTCGAGGCTCAGTTCACGGCCCTGCGCTACTTCGCTCTCGACAGCACCGACCGCGCCCGGCCACAAGGAGCAGCGGAGCAGCCGCGGCGGTGCGAGTGGAGGACCTCGAAGCCGAGCTGGAGCGCGTGCGTGCGGCTTTGGCGGAGGCAGAAGAGTCGCTCAGGCGCCGTGTGATCGCCCTGGAGGCGCTCGCCGAGGAGGATGCACCCGCCGTGCCCGTCGTGTCGCAGCGGAAGCCGGTGGGACCACGCCGGGCGGTGACTCACCGGGACTCGCGGCCGGGGCTGAGGTGCTGTCGGTGGACTACCGGGCATTGATGGCCGCCGCCCTGGAGGCGGGAGCCGATGGGCTGGATGCCCGGCGGGTCCGCAGCTCCCAGTTCACCGCGGCCACCCCTGGTGAGCACGGAGGGAACGAGCTGGCTCGACATGCGCGGCGTCACCGCGCTGTCAATCCCCACGGGCAGCTAGACCTGCAGGGCCCGACCCGTGCAGACACAGGCGCCAGCCTCTGCAAGCACAAACCGCTTGTCACTCGGGAGTCACACAAACGGAGCCCTCCCGCCCGCACAGGTGCACGGGCGATCTACCGTGCCTGTACGGCACGCCTACGTGCGCGCCGCGCGTTTGGCCGGGCATGGACGGCGCACCTACTATCAGGAATCACTGCGTGGTGCGGTGGGGGCCGTGGCCGTCCCGCACGTCCCTGGAGCTGTCGGCGGGCCGACCGGGGTAACGCGAGGCGTACAGCCACGCGTCCGAGCCGTTCTCTGCGGTCAGCCAGAACGGCGGCCGGCGCCGTCCGCAGTAGCGGTCCAAGGAGGATGCACTCAGATTGAGCCCACGCAGCACGCCCCCGAACGAGGTGCACGTGGCGCAGCTCCTCGTGTCGCCGGTGCACCGTTTCTCCGGACGGCCGGCGCAAGGACCATCCCCAGACCCGGCCGGCGGACTGGTGCCGGAAATCCACGTCCGCAGCCGGCTCGGGATCGTGGGCGACCGGTACTTCGCCCAACCAGCCCACCGGGACGCATCCGTGACCATCATGTCCGAGGAGAACCTGCCCACCGGCATCGACCCGGCCGCCGGCCTTCAGCAGACCCGGCGGAACATCCTGCTCCGAGGCGTCGACATCGACGCCTACGTAGGGTGGACGGTCTGCCTGGACACCGGCGCCGGCCCCGTTGTCTTCGCCGTCAACCGCGCTGCACGCCCTTGCGCGTGGATGGACGCCGTCATAGGCCCCGGCGCGCAGCGCGCCATGCGGGGCAAGGGCGGCGTACGGTGCACACCGCTGTCGGACGGCGTGCTCCGCACCGGCCGCGCGGACTTCCACGCCGTCAGCCCCAGCTGACAGACACCGAGCCCGGTGGCACCCCACCACAACGCCCCGCGCCAGCTCGTCCAGAAGACAGCGGTAAGAACGTGCCCCGAGTGGGCGCTGACCCTACAACCGCGCTTCACCCGGCTCTGGAGGACCCGCCGTACCAAGACGCGCTCACCCGCTCGAGCGTGGCACGGAGCGCGAACGGCGCCAGGCACCGTGAAACTGGCCAGGCACCACCACCACAACCGCACGCGTCCCGCGCCGCGCGGCGATCGGCCTACCTCGGCCGCGGGTCGGCGCCGCCGGAAAGGAAGCCCATGGGAAACGACACCTGGGCCACGAGAGCCGCCCGCCTGGGCTGCGCCACACTCGTCGACGCCATGGGCCGAGCCCACGTCCCTGCCATGGCGAGTCGAGTCCCGACCCCCCTCGCCCCCTGTTCGTACCTGCGGCCACCATCTCCTACCTGCCCTACCGTGAGGACCAGGTAGCAGCCGACCGCGACTTCAGGCACTACTTCTACGGGGCGCTTGGAACCGGGTCCCCGGCCGACCAGGTGCTCGTCCTCTCCAGCGGCGGCTACCCCGACGTGTCCCACGGAGGCGGCACCAAACTCGCCAGGGCTGACGGTGCGGGACTCGCCGGCATCCTGACTGATGGGAGGCTGCGGGACTTCGGCCAGCTCCGCGACTACGACTTCGCCATGTGGTGCAAGGGGGAAGCAGTCCGCTGGGGTGGCGACACGGTGATGCCCCACGCCTTCGGCGAAGCCGTCGAGATCTCCGGCGCCTGGCAACTCGCTCCGCGTCCCGGCCCCGCCGGCCGCTTCGCATTCACGCAGTGAGCCGGTCGCACTGGCGGCGCAGACGCCAAGCCGTCGCCCGCAGCTGCCACTTCCGGCGACGAGTCCACTCGTTGGAGGGGCAGTCCGGCAAGACCACCCCTGACACACCATCAGCGAACTACACTCCGGACGACGCCTCGCTGCTGGAGTACTAGAAGGGCTGGACCGACGAACACTACGCGGGGTGACCTGCACAGCCCCGTAGGGGTGTTCGGTCTCACGATGCCGGAGGCCGCCTCGCCGACCCCGGCGGCAAACTGCCGTATCACCGGTCGGGCGCCTTCTACACCGACGACGTCGGTCTGGAGGGCGAGTCACTCCGGGGAGTCTTGGACTACGTCATCGCCATCAGCTACAACCGCCTGCCCGGTACGTCACCGATGGACGGCACCGAGCCCTTGGGCGAGAGCCGGTGCGGGGGCATATGGATCCACGTCGACCACGGCGGTCCCACGCCCGCCTGGGTCAGCATCTCCAAGGCGCACATGAAGCAGCTGCTGCGCACGCTGGATCCCGCCGACCACCCCGTCGTGGTCATGGGCGACGCGGCCACCCTCGCACGATGACGATCCCCAGGTCCGCAGGAGCAATCGTGTCCCCTTCTCTCCCGCCTCACCGTGATCGTCTCTGCGGCAGCCGGTGTGTCGGTCCTCAACGCCTGTGCGGGCCCCGACTGCGGTGCCACGTCCTCCGCGCGGGTCGGTGACTTTCAGCAAACCGGTCGCCGAAAAGGAGGCGGTCGAACGCGGCATACGCGTCACCGACGACAGCGGCCGGTGGATCGTCGGCCGCTGGTTTCGGCGACCGGCGCCTGCACCTGCGCCCGCAGACGTACTGGAAGGCGCACACCCGCGTCACCCTGAGCCTCCACCTGAACGGTGTGAAGGGCGCCACGGACGCGTACGGCACCCAGGAAAAGACCGTCCGTTTCCCCATCGGCCGCCATCAGGTCTCCACCATCGCCGCCGCCTTGCACACGATACGCGTCGTCCGTGACGGCCGGACGGTCCGTACCGTCCCGATCACCTCCGGCGCGCCGGGCCGCACCACCTGCAACGGGCAAATGGTGATCTCCGAGAAGCTCAGATCCACGCGGATGGACGGCGCGACCGTGTCCCGCATGCCATGCGCCCATCCACCTCCGGCACCTTCATCCATGGCGACTACTGGGCTCCTGACTCCGTCTTCGGGCACGTCGGCGTGAGCCACGGCTGTGTGGGCCTGGACGATGTCCGCGGCGGCGGCGAGCCCACCCACGACGCCGCCTGGTTCTACGACAACTCGCTCATCGGCGGCGTGGAGCACTCCCGCGATCACGCCATCGTTGCGCGGTAATCAGGATGCGCTACGGCAGGCCTGAAGAAGTCACGGTCCTGGGTGGCACGGTTTCGGACAGCGACAGGAAGCGGAATCTCCTCTTCATCGGGGTGGGGCTGCGAACCCGTTTCACATCTCACGACGCTACGAGGTCAGGGCGAACCGATTCGACGCAAGAGATTCGACGGGATTTCACGTCCGGCGTTGCGCAGGCCAGTCGCGTAGTGCGAAGCGCAAACGGCTTCAATCCCCGTGCGCGGGCGCCTGCTTCGGCGAGTGGCTTTCGCCCCGGTGCTCCGTGATCTGGTTCTGCTCGGAGTCCTTCCTGTTCAGTGGCCTGATGAAGGGGCATCCGTAGGTTCGGTGGCCGGCCGTCGGCGACACTCGCGCGGCCCCGGCACCGTCGCGGCAGTAGGCCGGGCCGCGGCCCGGGCCCGTTCCATCGCAACTTTTCGTGCTTCCCAAGAGCTTGCGAACCGTGGCAATCAGCAGTCGAATCGATTCCGCAGCAAGCACCGCAGGAAGGGTCTCCCGGCCCTTGGCACCCTTTGTGGGACCGGTAGCACCGCCATCCCCGATGTCTCTCGGCAATCCCACTGCACCACGGCACGTTCAGGTGCTTCGGCATGTGTCACCGCCACCACCGCGACCCGACCGGGTTGCACCGGCACGGTAGGGAGTCCAGATGGGAACCACACGTACAAGGCGCCGTCTGCTGCCCAGGCGCGACAGCGTCGAGCGGTTACTCGCGGCGGTACAGCACCGTGGCGTGACCCGAAGCGCATCGCCTCGGACACATCTCCCTCCGTCGGCGGGCACGGCCCGTTCCCGGTGGAAGACGGTCGCCCGGGCGGGGGCCGCAGCCGCGCTCGTCGCCGGTGCTCTGGCCGGCGCCACGGCCACGGCCGGCACAGCTCAGGCCGCCACGTCCGGGCCCTGTGACATCTACGCGGCAGGGGGCACGCCCTGCGTGGCGGCGCACAGCACCACCCGAGCGCTGTACGCCTCGTACAACGGGCCGCTGTACCAGGTCCGGCGCGCCTCCGACAACTCCACCCGCGACATCGGGGTCCTGAGCGCGGGCGGGTATGCCGACGCCGCCGCCCAGGACTCGTTCTGCTCGGGGACGTCCTGCCTGATCACGGTCATCTACGACCAGTCCGGCCGGAACAACAACCTCACCCAGGCACCCGGCGGCGGTGCCGCGGGGGGACCCGACAACCTCGCGAACGCGACCGCCGCGCCCACCACGGTGGGCGGACACAAGGCTTACGGCGTATTCGTGGCGCCCGGTACGGGCTACCGGAACAACCACACGAACGGCATCGCCACCGGGGACAACGCCGAGGGCATGTACGCGATCTTCGACGGCACGCACTACAACGGCGGCTGCTGCTTCGACTACGGCAACGCCGAGACGGACAGCAACGACGACGGGAACGGCACGATGGAGGCCATTTACTTCGGCAACATCAAGGTGTGGGGGTACGGTTCGGGCAACGGTCCGTGGATCATGGCCGACCTGGAGAACGGCCTCTTCTCCGGCGTGAACCAGCATTACAACGCCAACGACCCGACCATCAACTACCGCTACACGACCGCCATCATCAAGGGTGGCCCGAATCACTGGGCGATCCGTGGTGGCAACGCGCAGTCCGGCGGCCTGGCCACGTTCTACGACGGAGTACGCCCCAACGTCTCCGGATACAACCCGATGCGCAAGCAGGGCGCCATCATCCTGGGCACCGGCGGCGACAACAGCAAGGGTGCCCAAGGCACCTTCTACGAGGGCGTGATGACCTCCGGCTACCCGTCGGACGCCACGGAGAACGCCGTCCAGGCCAACATCACCGCAGTCGGGTACGGCAACTCCGCGGGGGGCGGGACGAGTACCGGCGCGCTGCACGCGGTGGGCGCGGGCAAGTGCCTGGACGTGCCGAACTCCTCCACCACGGCCGGCACACAACTGCAGATCTGGGACTGCAGCGGCGGCGCCAACCAGACGTGGACCCACACCTCCTCGGGCCAGCTGACCGTCTACAGCGGCAGCAGCCAGATGTGCCTGGACGCGTACGACAACCAGACGTCCGCCGGCACGAAGGTGGTGACCTGGCCGTGCAACGGGGGTGCCAACCAGCAGTGGCAGGTGAACGCGGACGGCACCGTCACCGGCCTCCAGTCCGGGCTGTGCCTCGACGTCACCGGCGCTTCCACGGCCAACGGCGCCTTGGCGGAACTCTGGCCGTGCAACGGTGGATCCAACCAGCGATGGAGCCTCACCTGACCTGAAGGGCTCCGGTCCGGGGCCGGCCCACCACCGGCCCCGGGCCACTCGTCACCGGCTGCTGACGCCGGCCCCCGGACGCGGCACCTCGCGGGAACGTCACCGCGGAGCAGCCGTTCTCCGGTATGTCCGGTGGTTCGACGGCCGTTGGTACGCCCGCATCGTGCAGCAGGCCCCGGGCGGAGCGGCCGGCTGTCTGTGGCCGCCGGTGTGGCAGGCAGAGGGCTCGGCCTCCTTCCGGGAACAGCACGGCGGCCTGCGCCTGGACGTCCACGGCGGTGCCCGCAGCCCCGGCCGGAAACCGCACCGAGGGCCCTGCGAGAACGCAGCCGGCACTCACCAGGACGTCAGCCCCACCCGACCGTTCGATTCGTGTGCTCGTTCTCCCCACCCACTGTCCCGCACCAGTGAGGAACGCTCATGAAGAAGTGCTCGGTGTCCCTTGCCGCCGCGCTGACGGCCGCACTCGCCATCGGCGCGGCACCACCCGCGGCGTCCGCCACCGCCACCGGGGCGTTGCACTCCGCCGAAGGTGCCGCCACCGCGCCCGCCCCCCTGCGGCTGATGCCGCTGGGTGACTCGATCACCTGGGGCGTCGGCAGCCCGTCCGGGAACAGCTACCGCGGTTTCCTGGGGAACCAGCTGTCGGCCGAGGGGCATGCTCTGGACTTCGTCGGCTCGGGCCGCAACGGCACCATGTCCGACCCGGACAACGAAGGCCACTCCGGCTGGCGGATCGACCAGACCGCCGGCATCGCCGACTCCGTGCTGGCTGGTTACCGCCCCAACGTGGTCACTCTGGAGATCGGCACCAATGACCTGAACGGCAATTACCAGGTCCCGACCGCCCCCGACCGGCTCCGCGCGCTCATCGACCAGATCACCCGCGATGCCCCCGACGCGACCGTCCTCGTCGGCACCGTGATCGTCTCCACCAGCGGCACCGAGGAGGCCGTCCGTCCCGAGTTCAACGCCAGGCTCCCCGGAATCGTGCAAGCCGAGCAGGCCGCCGGCAAACATGTACGGCTGGTGGACATGAGCGCTCTGACCAGTGCGGATCTCTCCGACGCCCTGCACCCCAACGACAACGGCTTCCGCAAGATGGCGGACGCCTTCAACGCCGGGGTCCAGGCCGCGGACGCGGCCGGCTGGATCAAGCCGCCGGCATCGGCGGGTGGTGAGGTGCGCGCCGGAATCGCGGGGAAGTGCCTCGACGTCAACAACGGCAGCACCGTCAACGGAACCGCCGCGGACATCGCGCCATGCAACGGCTCCGTCGGACAGCAGCGGTCCGCCCTCTCCGACGGCACCCTGCGGGCGCTCGGCAAGTGCCTCGACGCAACGGGCCGCGGTACCGCCAACGGCGCGAGGATCGAGATCTGGGACTGCAACGGCGGCGGCAACCAGCAATGGCAGGCGTACAACGGCGGCTACCGCAACCCTGCCTCCGGCCGCTGCCTCGACGACTCCGGCTCGTCCACCGCCGACGGAACGCAACTGGTCCCGTGGGACTGCAACGGCGGCGCCAACCAGAAGTGGACCGAGCTGCCGGTCATCCAGGCCCAGTGACCCCGCCCGGGCCCGGGGCCCGACTCCCGGCCGGAGCCATCCCCCCACACAAGGAGACCGATCCCTCATGTCCTGGCTCAACGAAGAGCCCCGTCCGCGCAAGATCCTGGCCCTGGCAGCCGTACTGACAGCCGCCACGGCACTGGCTCTGACCGGCCCTGCCAACCCCGCCGCCCACGCGGCCGCCGGCACACTGGGCGCGGCAGCGGCCGACACCGGCCGCTACTTCGGCACGGCCGTGGCGCCGGGAAGCTCGGTGACGCGACCTACTCGGGGATCCTGGACCGCGAGTTCAACATGATCACGCCCGAGAACGAGATGAAGTGGGACACCACCGAACCCTCTCGCGGCACCTTCAACTTCGGGCCCGGCGACCAGATCGTCAGCCACGCCACCGCACACGGGCAGAGGATGCGCGGGCATACGCTCGTTTGGCACTCTCAACTGCCCAACTGGGTCAGTTCCATCACCGACGCGAACACCCTGCGCAGTGTGATGGACAACCACATCACCACCGAGATGACCCACTTCAAGAACAAGATCTACGCCTGGGACGTGGTCAACGAGGCGTTCGCGGACGGCAGCAGCCAGCACCGCAGCTCGGTGTTCCAGAACGTGCTGGGCAACGGGTTCATCGAAGAGGCCTTCCGCACCGCCCGGGCCGCCGACCCGTCGGCCAGGCTCTGCTACAACGACTACAACATCGAGAACTGGTCGGACGCCAAGACCCAGGGCGTCTACGCCATGGTGCGCGACTTCAAGTCCCGTGGCGTGCCCACCGGCTGCGTCGGCTTCCAGTCCCACTTCGGCACCGGCGGCCCGCCGTCGAGCTTCCAGACCACCCTGTCGAACTTCGCCGCGCTCGGCGTGGACGTACAGATCACCGAACTGGACATCGCGCAGGCACCGGCCACGGCGTACGCGAACACCGTCAAAGCCTGTATGAACGTGGCCCGCTGGGCCGGCATCACCGTCTGGGGCATCCGGGACAGCGACTCCTGGCGGAGCGGGGACAACCCCCTGCTGTTCGACGGCGGAGGCAACAAGAAGCCCGCCTACGGCTCGGTCCTGAGCGCCCTGGGCGGCGGTGGGGGCGGCAACCCGGGCGGCATCGTCCCGGGGACGGTGTACTCCTTGACAGACGTCGCCGCGGGCCGGGCGCTGGACGTGCCGGGCGGGCAGACGGCCAACGGCACGTCCCTGCAGGTCTGGGACGCCAACAGCGCCGCGAACCAGCAGTGGCGGGCGAGCCAGAACAGCGATGGTTCGTACACGCTGACGAATGTCGGCAGCGGGCGGGTTCTCGACGAGCCGGGTGGCCGGACGGGCAACGGCACGCGGATGGAGATCTGGGACGCCAACGGCGGTGCCAACCAGCACTGGCGGGCGAGCCGGAACGGCGACGGTTCGTACACCCTGACCGACGTCGCCTCCGGCAGGGCGCTGGAAGTGCCCGCAGGGCAGACCGCCGACGGAAGTCCCGTCCAGGTGTGGGACTCCGACGGCGGCGCCCATCAGCACTGGAATCTCGGGTGAGGTGATCGGCGCGAGGTAGGCCGGAAAGCGACAACCCGCGCTCGGTACCGCAGCGGTCGCCGGGCGCGGTTCAGCCATGCCCTCACACGGCCTCATCATGACCCATACATGGGATGTATCAAGCGCTGAATTGCCAAGAGGCTTCTATTGACAGGGTGTTGGGCCTGTGGGATCACTATGCGACATGGGATGTATGAGCGTTCCCTGTGAGTGCTCTCGGGCACGCTGACGGGAGCGGTCGACACCCCGCGCGCTCCTTCTCGGACAGGCACGGCACTCTCCGTCCCTTCCCCCCGCCCACGCGAGGACACAGAATGCAGCCTCCATCCGCTCCGCCCTGTCGCCCCACCGCTCGTGCGTCGCGCTTGTCCGCGGCGGCCGCCGTAATCGTGATGGGACTGCCGGCCGTGCTGCCGGCGACCGGGCCGACATGGTCCGCGCCGGCGTCGGCGGCACCTGCGGTGAGTCCGGCGCCCAGGGGGTCCGGCCCGTGCGACATCTACGCCGCGGGCGGTACCCCGTGCGTCGCCGCGCACAGCACGGTGCGCGCCCTCTACGGCTCGTACAACGGCCCGCTGTACCAAGTCAGGCGCGCCTCGGACAGTGCGACCCGGGACATCGGCGTGCTGGCGCCGGGCGGCTTCGCCGACGCCGCGGCCCAGGACGCCTTCTGCGCGGGCACCAGTTGCGTGATCACGGTCGTCCGCGACCAGTCAGGACACGGCAACGACCTGTGGTACCAGGGCTCGGCCCAGGTCCCGGGATCGAGCCAGAGCAGCCCCGCGAAGGCGACGTCCGAGTCGCTGACCGCCGGGGGCACCAAGGCGTACTCGCTGTACATCAACCCCGGGAACAGCTACTGGCGGGACGGCCACCTGACGGGCGTGCCGACCGGTGCGGCCCCCGAGGGGGCGTACATGGTGACCAGCGGCACCCACGTCAACGGCGGCTGCTGCTTCGACTACGGCAACAGCGAGACGAGCAGGAAGGCCGACGCGGCCGGAGCGATGGACGCGATCAACTTCGGCACCGAGTGCTGGTTCGGCGGCTGTTCTGGAAGCGGTCCCTGGGTGCAGGCCGATCTCGAATGGGGGCTGTACCCAGGCGGCAGCACGTCCTGGAACCCCAACCAGCGGGCGTTCGCCTCCAAGTTCGTCACGGCGATGCTGAAGAACAACGGCACGTCCAGGTTCGCCCTCAAGGGCGGCAACGCCCAGTCGGGCGGCCTGACCACCCTGTGGGACGGCGCGCTGCCCGGCGGATACAGCCCCATGAGGAAACAAGGGGCCATCGTCCTGGGCAGCGGCGGCGACTGCTGCAAGCCCGGCGGCGGCGCCAACCTGAGCGCCGGCACCTTCTACGAGGGAGCCGTCGTCGCAGGCTATCCCTCCGACGCGACCGACAACGCGGTGCAGGCCAACGTCACCGCCGCCAACTATCGCTGAACGCCCGTCAGTTTCCCCGACCCGGTTCAGGAGCAGATGCCCCATGCCCACGACCACTCCGCTGCCCTCACTGCTGTCCCTGCGCAGAACCCTGGCGCTCATCCTCTCGGCCGTGCTGCTCGCCGTGGCCGCACCCCTGATCGCCCTCGCCACCGCACCACCCGCCGTCGCTCTCGGCAATGGACTCGCGCCGACTCCGCAGATGGGCTTCAACGACTGGAACGCCTACGGCTGCGACGTCTCCGAGGCGCTGATCAAGTCCACTGCCCAGGCGATGCACACCAACGGCATGCAGGCGGCGGGCTATTCGTACGTCAACATCGACGACTGCTGGATGACCCACAGCCGCGACTCGGGCGGTCGCCTGGTGCCGGATCCGGCGAAGTTCCCCGACGGCATCAAGGGCACCGCCGACTACGTCCACTCGCTGGGCCTGAAGCTGGGTATCTACGAGGACGCGGGCACCGCCACCTGCGCGGGATACCCGGGCAGCCTCGGCCACGAGAGCACGGACGCGCAGTCGTTCGCGTCGTGGGGCGTGGACTACCTGAAGTACGACAACTGCAACAACACCGGCGTGCCGGCCCGGACCCGGTACACCGCGATGCGGGACGCGCTCGCGGCCACCGGCCGACCGATCCTGTACAGCCTGTGCAACTGGGGCCAGGAGAACGTGTGGACCTGGGGCGCCGACGTGGGCAACAGCTGGCGCACCACGGGAGACATCACCTCGACCTTCTCCAGCATGCTGTCGATCTTCCACAGCAACGTGGCGCTGGCCTCCTACGCCGGACCCGGCCACTGGAACGACCCGGACATGCTGGAGGTCGGCAACGGCTCGATGACGGCCACCGAGAACCGCAGCGAGTTCAGCCTCTGGGCGGAGATGGCCGCGCCGCTCATCGCCGGCACCAACATCCCCCAGGCGAGCGCCTCCACCCTGTCCACGCTGACCAACTCCCGGGTGATCGCGGTCGACCAGGACACCCTCGGCAAGCAGGGCACCATGGTGTCGTCCGCCGGCGGCCTGGACGTGCTGGCCAAGCCGCTCGCGAACGGGGACGTGTCGGTCGCGCTGTTCAACGAGACGGGCTCCACGGCGACCATCACCACCACCGCGGCCGCGATCGGGAAGACCGGAGCGTCCGCCTACACCCTCACCGATCTGTGGTCGGGCGGGTCCTCGACCACCTCAGGCACCATCAGCGCCTCGGTACCGGCCCACGGCACGGTCATGTACCGGGTCGCGGGCGGCACCAGCAGCGGCGGAGGCACCGGCGTGACAGGGGAACTGCACGCGGTCGGCGCGGGCAAGTGCCTGGACGTGCCCAACTCCACCACCACCGCAGGTACCCAGGTGGAGATCTGGACCTGCAACGGCGGCGCCAACCAGACCTGGACACACACCGCATCCGACCTGCTCACCGTCTACTCCGGCACCGGGCAGATGTGCCTGGACGCCTACAACAACCAGACCACGCCGGGCACGAAGGTGGAGATCTGGCAGTGCAACGGCCAGAGCAACCAGCAGTGGACGCTGAACTCCGACGGCACCATCACCGGCCTCCAGTCCGGCCTGTGCCTGGACGTCACCGGTGGGGCCACGGCCGACGGAACCCTCGCCGAGCTGTGGACCTGCAACGGGAGCAGCGGCCAGCAGTGGACGCTGGGCTGACTCCCCCTGCCCCTCGCACCGCCACGGAGGAGGACTCCTTGCCCGGATCAACAGCCGACCACCGGCGAAGGCGCTTTCCGGCCCCGTTACCGATCGCCCGGCTCCCGATCGCCCGGCTCCCGATCACCTCGTTCCTGATCGCCCTGGCGATGGCCCTGGCCGCGTGGGGCACTCCGGCCTTCGCCACGTCCCCGCAGACCGGCACCACCATCGCCGTCCACGACTCGGCCCCCGGCCCCGCGGCCGCCGCGTCGCTGCCGTGCGACATCTATGCCGCCGGCGGAACGCCGTGCGTGACAGCCCACTCCACGACCAGGGCGCTCTTCACGGCGTACGACGGACCGCTCTACCAGATCCAGCGGTCCTCCGACCACGCCTACCGCGACATCGGGCTGCTCGCCCCGGGCGGGTACGCCGACGCCGCCTCCCAGGTGTCCTTCTGCGCCGGCACGTCGTGCACGATCACGAAGATCTACGACCAGACCACCCGCCACAACGACCTGCCGATCTCCTGGGGTGGCTACTGGAAAGGGCCCGGTCCGAGCGGATCGGACGTGGGAGCCGACGCCATGGCCCTGCCGGTGACCGCGGGCGGCCACCAGGTCTTCGGCGTCAAGGTCACCCCCGGTGTCGGATACCGCATCGACCACGCCAGCGGCGTCGCCACCGGCTCCCAGCCCGAAGGCATCTACATGGTGACCTCGTCGAACTTCACCAACCAGTGGTGCTGCTTCGACTACGGCAGCGGCGAGAACTCCCACACCGACACCGGCAACGCCACCATGAACGCCGTCTACTGGGGCAACGCCTGCTGGTTCGGCGGCTGCACCGGAAGCGGCCCGTGGGTGGAGGCCGACCTGGAGAACGGCATGTTCCACACCAGCACCGGCTCCAACAAGGACCCGAACAACCAGGGCGTGCACCACCCGTTCGTCAGCGCGTGGCTGAAGAACAACGGCACCAGCAACTTCACCCTCAAGTACGGCGACGGTGCAGGCGGTGGACTGACCACCACCTTCTCCGGCCCCCTCCCCAACGGCTACTCACCGATGAAGGTCGACAACTCCGTCCTCCTCGGCACCGGCGGCGACAACAGCGTCTCGGGACAGGGCGAGTTCTTCGAGGGCGCGATGACGGCGGGTTACCCCTCCGACGCCACCGAGAACGCCGTCCAGGCCGGCATCACCGCCGCCGGGTACGGGACGTCGGGCGGCGGGGGCGGCACCACCGGTGCGCTGCGCGCGGTGGGCGCGGGCAAGTGCCTGGAGGTACCGGGCAGTTCGACGACACCGGGCACCCAGACGCAGATCCGGGACTGCTCCGGCGGGGCCAACCAGACCTGGTCGCAGACCGCCTCCGGTGAGCTGAGCGTCTCACTGGCAGGCAGCCGCCTGTGCCTGGACGCCTCCGGGCAGGGCACCAGCCCCGGCACGAAGGTCATCACCTGGACCTGCAACGGCCAGAGCAACCAGCAATGGACGCTCAACACCAACGGCACCGTCACCAGCGCCCAGTCCGGGCTCTGCCTGGACGTGTCGGGCGCCGCCACCGCCAACGGAACCCTCGTACAGCTGTGGACCTGCAACGGCCAGTCCAACCAGAAATGGACGCTGAGCTGACCCGGTGAGCGAACGCGCCCGACTCCGGGGCGGGGGCATCCCGCCTCCGCCCCGACTCAGGAGGATCGGATGAGGATGACAGCGAGACCCGGCATCGCGGCCCTGGTGACCGGCATCGTCATGACACTGTTGCTGGCGCTGGTCACGACCGCCCCGAGCCAGGCCGCCTCGGGCACGTCGCTGAGCGTCCACCTGGCCTCGACCCGGGGACCGTCGACCGGCGTGGGGGAGGGGTTCCTCTACGGCATCAGCCAGGACGGCACCCAGCCCGCCGACCAGTTCCTGCAGCCGCTCGGGATCAACGCGTTCCGCGGCGGCGGATGGTTCTCCGGCGGTTGGATCAGGGACGGCTACCAGTACGGGTCGGCGACCCGGGCCGACCTCGACTCGATCACCGCGCAGGCCCGGCGGCTCACCCGGCCGCCCTACCACGCCCAGTACCAGGTGCTGGTCAGCGACATCTACGGCGCCAACGGCGGCCAGCCCTCGGACACCAAATATCCGTGCGACAACGGCGACTGCTCGAACTGGATCGGCTTCATCGACGCCACGGTGGGGGCCCTGCAGGCGTCGGGGCTCACGTTCGCCTACGACATCTGGAACGAGCCGGACATCTCCGTGTTCTGGACCCGGGGTGTCAACAGCGCCCAGTACTTCCAGATGTGGGACACCGCCTACCGGGAGATCCGCCGCATCGCCCCCGGGGCGCGGATCGTCGGGCCGTCCCTCGCCTTCACCCCGCAGCGCAACCCGGGGGAGTGGCAGACCTGGCTCGCACACGTGAAGGCAGCCGGCACCGTCCCCGACATGATCAGCAACCACAACGAGGGTGACGTCGACGACCCCGTCACCGTCGCCCAGAGTCTGCGCAACGCCCTGAGCTCGGCCGGCATCGGCCCGCTGCCTCTGTCCTCGAACGAGTACCAGCCCGCCGACCGGCAGACCGCCGGTGTGACGGCCTGGTACCTGGCCCGGTTCGCGCAGTCCGGATACACCAACGCCATGCGCGGCAACTGGGTGTGCTGCACCACGCCGAACCTGACGGGAGTGCTCACCCAGAGCGGAGGCACCTGGCAGCCGACCGGCAACTGGTGGGCCCTTCGGGACTACGCCGACATGACGGGAACCCTGGTCGACACCTCCGGCCAGACCGGCTCCACGGCCGTAGCCGCCTCCGAGGACTCCGCCGCCGAACGCGCCGTGGCGCTCATCGGCGACGCCAACGGGTACACCGGCGCCGCGTCCGTGACCTTCGACGGACTGTCCTCGGTGCCCTGGCTGGCGAACGCGGGCAACGTCCACGTCACCGTGCACCGCATCCCGGACCAGGCCCCGCTGAGTGCGCCGCAGACCGTGTACGACCAGACTGTGAGTGCCTCCGGCGGCTCGATCACCGTGCCGTTCACCTTCCAGGGCTCGCACGACGCGTTCGCCGTCTATCTGACCCCGGCTTCCTCCGGCGGCACGGGCTTCCCGGACGGCCACCACCAACTCGTCGTCGCCGACGACAACCTGTGCTTGGACGTCTACGGCCACTCCACCGCCGCGGACGCCGTGATCGACCAGTGGACCTGCAACGGGCAGGACAACCAGCGGTTCCTGTTCGTGCCGGCCGCCGACGGCTACGGCGAACTGCGCCCCCAGCACTCCGGCCAGGACGTGGCGGTCGCGGGCAGTTCCACGACGGCCGGCACACCGGACATCGTGCAGCAGGCTCCCGGCCCCGCCGCCAACGCCCTCTGGCTGCCCGTGCGCCAGTCCGACGGGTCCTACGCCTTCCAGAACCGCAACAGCGGCCTGTGCCTGGACGTCTACGGCGCCGGCAGCACTCCGGGACAGCAGCTGGACCAGTGGCAGTGCAAGAACGCACCGGGCACCAACCAGGACTTCGTCGTCCGCTGAGACCGCACCCGACGCGGACCCCACCGACCTGCGAAAGGAACTCACCGTGTCAGCAATCAGACGGCTACTGCGGCGCCTGCGCGCCTCGACCGCCGTGCTCACGGGCCTCCTCCTGGCCGTCGGCGGCCTTGTCGGCGCCGTCGCCGCCCCGGCGCACGCCGCCACCTCGATCACCGTCGACGGAGCGTCCGGCGGACGGACCTTCGACGGAGTCGGCGCGATCAGCGGGGGCGGCGGCAACAGCAGACTCCTGACCGACTACCCCGAACCCCAGCGCGGCCAGATCCTCGACTACCTCTTCAAGCCCGGCTACGGGGCCTCCCTGCAGATTCTCAAGACCGAGATCGGCGGGGACACCAACTCCACCTCCGGTGCCGAGCCGAGCCACCAGCACACCCGTTCCGACCTGAACTGCGACCGGGGCTACGAATGGTGGCTCATGGAGCAGGCCAAGGCCCGCAATCCGGACATCAAGCTCTACGGCCTCGCCTGGGGCGCGCCGGGCTGGATCGGCGGCGGGAACTTCTGGTCCACCGACATGGTCGACTACCTGGTCTCGTGGCTGGGCTGCGCCAGACAGCACGGCCTCGCCATCGACTACCTCGGCGGCTGGAACGAGCGAGGCTACAACGTCTCCTGGTACGAGCAACTGCGCACCGCGCTCAACTCCGACGGCTACGGCAGCGTCAAGATCGTCGCGGCCGACTCGGACTGGACCGTCGCCAACGACGTCAACTCCAACGCGGCCTTCGCCGCGGCGGTGAGCGTCATCGGCACGCACTACCCCTGCGGTTACCGCTCCTCCCAGGCCAACTGCTCCGTGCCGTCGGCCGCCACGTCCTCCGGCAAGCCCCTGTGGGCCAGCGAGAACGGCTCGGACGACTACAACGGGGGAGCACCCGCCATGGCCCGCGGCATCAACCGCGGATACATCGACGGCCGGATGACCGCGTACCTCAACTGGCCGGTGGTCGCAGCGATCACGCCGAACCTGCCGTACCCCACCATGGGCCTCGCCCTGGCCTCCCAGCCCTGGTCCGGCCACTACGCGATCGGCAAGAACACCTGGGTCATGGCGCACACCAGCCAGTTCACCGCCCCGGGCTGGAAGTACCTCGACTCCTCCAGCGGCTACATCGGCGGCAACCGGAACAACGGCAGCTACGTCTCGCTGAAATCCCCGAACGGCGCCGACTACTCCACCGTCATCGAGACGATGGACGCGGGCAGCGCCCAGACCCTGAACTTCGACGTCACCGGTGGCCTGTCCGGCGGAACCGTCCACGTCTGGTCGACCGACGTCAACTCCTCCAACCCGGCCGACTACTTCGTGCACACCGCCGACGTCACCCCCTCCGGCGGAGGCTTCAGCCTGACCGTGCAACCCCATCGCGTCTACACCCTGACCACCACGACCGGGCAGGGCAAGGGCACCGCCACCGGCCCCGCCCAGGGCGCCATGAGCCTGCCGTACCAAGACACCTTCGACGGCTACACCACCGGCACCGAGGCGAAGTACCTCATGGACTGGCAGGGCGCCTTCGAGGTGACGGCCTGCGGCGGCGGCCGCGGCGGCAAGTGCGTGCGCCAGATGAGTCCCCAGAAACCGATCACCTGGGACGCGCTGTCCGATCCGCACGCCCTGCTCGGCGACGTGGGCTGGAGCAACTACACCGTCTCCTCCGACGTGCTGCTCGAACAGCCGGGATACGCGGAGCTGATCGGCCGCGCGAACGGCCAGGACTACAGCAGCACCGGCGGACTCAACGGCTACCACCTGCGGGTGAGCGACACCGGTGCCTGGTCGATCCTGAACTCCAGCACCAGCGGCACCGTCTCCACCCTCGCCCACGGCACGACCACGGCACTGGGCACCAACCGGTGGCACACTCTCGCGCTCACCTTCTCCGGGACCACCATCAGCGCCGTCATCGACGGTTCCACGGTCGGCTCCGCCGCCGACCGCACCTGGGCCGGCGGACAGGTCGGCTACGCGACCAGCCAGGGCGAGACGGCACAGTTCGACAACCTCTCCCTCACCCCCGGAAGCGGCGGCGGAGGAGGCGGCACGACCGGCGCCATCGTCGGGTCCGCCTCCGGCCGGTGCGTGGACGTGCCCAACCAGTCGCAGACCTCCGGAACCCAGGTGGAGCTGTGGGACTGCAACGGCGGCAGCAACCAGCAGTGGACCAGCACACCGGCCGGTGAACTGCGGGTCTACGGCAACGCCTGCCTGGACTCGGCGGGCAGTGGCACCAGCCCCGGCACCAAGGTCGACATCTCGGGCTGCACCGGCGGCAGCAACCAGAAGTGGACGCTCAACGCCGACGGCACCATCACGGGCGCCCAGTCCGGCCTGTGCCTGGACGCCACCGGCGCGGCCACGGCCAACGGCACCCTCCTGGAGCTGTGGACCTGCACCGGCGCCGGCAATCAGAAGTGGACACGCGAGTGACGGTGCCGGCCGAGACCGCCCACCTCGTCACCTGACCCTGAAGGACCCCCTCATGACCGCCTCCCCCCGCCCGATCAGCCGACGCCGCCTGCTCGCGGCGAGCGGCGCGGCCGCGGCCGTCGGACTGCTGCGTTTCGCACCTCAGGCCGCCGCGACCGACGGCCCCGCGAGCTACACCGCGACCTGGTCCTCCGTGGACCAGCACCCCCCGGCACCTGCCTGGTTCAAGGACGCCAAGTTCGGTATCCACTACCACTGGGGCGCCTTCAGCGTCCCCGCGTACGGCAACGAGTGGTATCCGCGCAACATGTACGTCGGCGGCTCGAGCGAGAACCAGCACCACATCGCCACCTACGGCGACCCCCAAGTGTGGCCGTACCACAACTTCATCGACGGCGCCCGCGACAAGGCCGGCAACTACGTGCAGTTCGCGCCCAGACTGGCCTCCCAGGGCGGCAGTTGGGACCCGGACGCCTGGGCCCGGCTGTTCAAGTCCGCGGGCGCCAGGTTCGCCGGCCCGGTCGCCGAACACCACGACGGCTTCTCGATGTGGAACAGCCGGGCCAACCCGTGGAACTCCGTCCAGCACGGCCCCCGGCTCGACCTGGTCGCCCTGCACGCCCAGGCCATCCGCGCCCAGGGCCTGAAATTCATGGCCTCCCTCCACCACGCCTACCACTTCAACGGCTACTACGACCACGTGCCGTCCCAGTCCGACCCGGCCCTGCGCATCCTCTACGGCCAACAGGGAACGGCGGCCGAGAACAAGCTCTGGTACGACAAGCTGGTCGAGGTCATCGACGGTTACCAGCCCGACCTGCTCTGGCAGGACTTCGATCTGAACCTGGTGCAGGAGTCCTACCGGCTGCAGTTCCTCGCGCACTACTACAACCAGGCTGTCGCCTGGAACAAGGACGTGGTCGCGACCTACAAGGACGGCCTCGACAACAAGGGCGAGGTCTTCGACTTCGAGCGCGGCGGCCCGGCAGATCTCCTCACGCCCTACTGGCTGACCGACGACAGTATTTCCTCGTCCAGTTGGTGCTACACGGTGGGCATCGGCTACTACACGACGCAGGCGCTGCTGCACTCGCTGATCGACCGGGTCAGCAAGGGCGGCACCATGCTGCTGAACATCGCTCCGACGGCCGACGGCACCGTCCCCTCCGCACAGCAGTCGATCCTGCTCGCCATGGGGGACTGGCTCGGCCGCTTCGGAGAGGCGGTCTACGGCACCCGCTCCTGGTCCGCCTACGGCGAGGGCCCCACCAAGATGGGCGGAGGCTCCTTCAGCGGACCGGTGGCAGGCAAACCGCAGGACGTCCGCTTCACCCGCAGTCAGGACAACAAGGTCCTCTACGCCACCGCGCTGGGCTGGCAGGGCGCCACCATGACCGTCGCCACGCTGAACTCCAACCAGATCAACCTCAGCACCCTGACCGGCGCGCAGCTGCTGAACAACTCCGCCGGCACCTACGTCAACCTGCCCGCACCGACCCAGGACGCCTCCGGCCTGCACCTGACCATGCCCTCGACGAACCCGCCGTTCACCGCCCTGGCGTACACGGTCAAGCTCACCTTCTCCGGTGACATCCCCGTCCTCGGCGCACCGGGCGGTTCCACGACCTGGGTGAAGATCGCCAACGTGACCAGCGGACTGGTGCTCGACAGCGGGGGCAACGTCGCCTCAGGCTCCGGCCTCAAGCAGTGGGACTACGACGGAAGCGCCAATCTGCAGTGGCAGCTGATCGACCTCGGGAACGGCTACTGCCGGATCATGAACCGCGCCAACGGCCTGGCCGCCGACAGCTGGGGCAACGCCGCCAACGGTGCACCCGCCCGGCAGGAGGCGTGGAACGGCGGCAACAACCAGCAGTGGTCGCTGAACAGCCTCGGCGGCAGCCGCTACCAGATCATCAACCGTGGCACCGGCACCGCCCTGGACGGCAGCGGCAGCACCGCGGTGGGGTCCACCACGGTGCTGTGGGCGCCGAACTCCAGCACCAACAACCAGTGGACGGTCACCGGCGTGTGAACCACGCCGAGAACCCACGCGCACAGTCATCCCTCGAGACCGGAAGAAGGAGTGCATGAAACACAAACCGCTCTTAGACACCGTTTCCTTTGGTGCTGCTGGGTCGTTGGGTGATTTGTGACAGACCTGGTTGAGCGGCTGGTTCCGGATGACTTGTGGGTGCTGTTCCGGCGAGTGGTGCCACCCATGGAGATCAAGCGTCCGCAGGGCGGTGGACGGCGTCGGGCGGGTGACCGCGAAACGCTGGCCGCCATCATCTTCGTAGCCAATTCAGGCTGTACGTGGCGGCAACTGCCGCCGGTCTTCGGCCCTGCATGGCCTACCGTCTACCGTCGCTTTGCCCAATGGAGTCGGGGGCGCGTCTGGGCCCGACTGCATCGCGTCCTCCTCGACGAGCTCGGTGCCCGAGGCGACCTGGACTGGTCGCGGTGCGCGATCGACTCCGTCAGCCTGAGGGCGTCAAAAGGGGGCTACTGACTGGACCGAATCCGACCGACCGTGGCAAGAGCGGATCGAAAATCCACCTGATCACCGACCGCAACGGCCTGCCCCTGTCGCTGGGCATCTCCGCCGCCAACACCCACGACAGCCTTGGACTCAAGCCGCTCGTGTGTGGCATCCCGCCGATTCGCTCCCGGCGCGGACCACGTCGACGACGGCCGGCGAAACTGCATGCCGACAAGGGATACGACTACGACCACCTGCGCAAATGGCTCCGACAGCGGGGCATTCGTCACCGCATCGCCCGCAAAGGGATTGAGTCCTCACACAGGCTCGGTCGACACCGCTGGGTGGTCGAGCGCACGGTGTCCTGGCTGGCCGGATGCCGCCGCCTACACCGTCGCTACGAGCGCAAGGCCGAGCACTTCCTGGCCTTCGTAGGCATCGCCGCTGCCTTGATCAGCCACCGCAGGCTGGCACGCTCGCCGGCCGCCTAGGCGAGGGCTCTGGCCAGACGGCGATAGCCCAGCTCCTGCGCGCCCAGAACCTGACGAAGCCTATCAAGGCCGCCAGCCTCCAACTCTCGCTGAGCGTCGATCTGACAGGCCCGTTCGTAGGACATCAGGCTGCCGCCAGGGTCAATCTCAAGGCCGATCGAACCCGGCCACAGGGCTGCGGTGCTTCGAGCAAGGGAGTGGATCTCTGGCAAACCGTAATGCTCATCAGGTTGCTCAAGCGCCTGCAAGATTCGCCCCATCAGCATGAAGCCGGCCTGGGTGAATGGTGCGGCACGGTCCACCGAGTAGCTGCTCTGAGCAGCATCCAGGCCGGACCGAGCATGTTGCAGTACATCCTGATCGAGCGTCCGACCTGGTGCGCCCCGCAGACCGGCCCGTAGACCTGCATCGGCAAGGTAGTACGGGTCAGCGAGTCCAGCCCGCTCAGCGAGGATGTACAGGGCCCCTCCGATCCGCAGTCCAGTCGAGCATGCCAGCGCCCGCGCCGACGTGCTGTCCAAGTCTCCGTGCATGATCGGACCAACCTCGCAGACATAGTGGATCAGGGCGGCCCCACCGTACTGCCACCATGAACCCGCACCCTGGCGTGACTACGGCCAAAGGAAACGGTGTCTTAGAGGCAATGCCGTTGCTTTATGGGTCGGCGGGTTTGGGTCGTTTGATGCGCACTGCTCGGGTTCCGGTGCGGGTGGGCTGGGGCCAGGTGTGGTGTTCGGCCCGTTTGAGGCGGTAGTTGGACATCTTGCGTTTGACGACGCGAGGCTGGCTGCGCAGGCGTCTGTGCGGCAGGAGTCGTTCCAGCAGGTCATGCTGGAGCAGGACGAGCGCTCTCACCAGCAGGTCAGGGGGAAAAACTGCCCGGCGTGACGGTCACGCTGCGCCGGGCAGAGCGCAAGGTCTCAGTGAAGGAGACCTGGTCGGGATCCAGACTCCGGGTGGCGGCGGTTCTCACCATCAGCTCGCGTAGCGCGTGGTGGACCAGCAGATGTGCCCAGATCTGCTGCAGGACACCTTCTGGTGTTTTGCTGCTGATCACCACGCGGGCTCCGCGTTGATGCGTCTTGAGCTCGGCGAAAACGGCTTCCGCCTCCCAGCGCTCCTGATACAGCGCGGCCAGCTGGCGGGCGGGATGGCGGCGGGCATCGAGCAGGCTGGTCACCAGCCGGTAGTCCTCGCCCGCGTGGCCGGTGCCGTTCAGCTGGTAGGCCAGCACCCGCACCGTGACCGGGTCGGTGTGCGCGGGATCGGTGTGAGCGTGGATGCGGGAGAGCCAGGATCCGTCCCGCAGGATCCGGTCAACGGGCAGGACCCGGTTGGCCGGCACCCTCCATAACAGGTCGGCGCCGGTAGCGGTGAAGGCCCGCCACAACGGCACACCGAGGAACTCCCTGTCGGCCAGCACGAGTTGTCCCGGCCCGCAGGAGCGGGGCAGGCGGCTTACGAGGGTGACTTCCCCAGTGCGGCAGCCGGCCAGCTCGGCGTCCAGCACGAGGTGCGTGCCCACCTCGATCAAGCAGGCCATCCGTACTTGGGGAAAGGAACTCTTGTCGTGGCCGCGGCTGTTTCCGGGGCGGCCGAAGGCAGCCTCGTTGGCCGCGCTGTCGGCAACGTCCCAGCAGGTCCCGTCCACTGCCAGTAGCCGCAGCCCCCGCCAGAACGCCCCCGGAGTTCCCTCGGTGCCCATCGGTTTCGCGGTCGTGGTGAACAGGACCCGCAGCGGCTCGGGACCCAGCCGCTGACGGGCCCGGAACAGTGACGATTTCGCCGGAATGCGCCAGTCACCCAGCAGGCCCTGGCCACGCAGGCCCTCGACCAGATGCCTCATCACGTCCAGATACGGCGCCGGCGAGAACAGGGCCAGCCCGAGCACGAAATACACCATCAGCCGGGCCGGCAGCAGGCGCCTGCGCTGTTCCGCACGACCGCACGCGGCCACTGCACGATCCACCAGACCGGACGGGTACACCCAGGTCAGCAAACCCAAGCCTGATAACTCGCCGACATCCGCAGACACCCGAACCACCCCCGGGAACACTGCACAACAGCGTACGCCCACGAGCTAACGCAACGGCATTGCTCTTAGACACCGTTTCCTTTGGCCGTAGTCACGCCAGGGTGCGGGTTCATGGTGGCAGTACGGTGGGGCCGCCCTGATCCACTATGTCTGCGAGGTTGGTCCGATCATGCACGGAGACTTGGACAGCACGTCGGCGCGGGCGCTGGCATGCTCGACTGGACTGCGGATCGGAGGGGCCCTGTACATCCTCGCTGAGCGGGCTGGACTCGCTGACCCGTACTACCTTGCCGATGCAGGTCTACGGGCCGGTCTGCGGGGCGCACCAGGTCGGACGCTCGATCAGGATGTACTGCAACATGCTCGGTCCGGCCTGGATGCTGCTCAGAGCAGCTACTCGGTGGACCGTGCCGCACCATTCACCCAGGCCGGCTTCATGCTGATGGGGCGAATCTTGCAGGCGCTTGAGCAACCTGATGAGCATTACGGTTTGCCAGAGATCCACTCCCTTGCTCGAAGCACCGCAGCCCTGTGGCCGGGTTCGATCGGCCTTGAGATTGACCCTGGCGGCAGCCTGATGTCCTACGAACGGGCCTGTCAGATCGACGCTCAGCGAGAGTTGGAGGCTGGCGGCCTTGATAGGCTTCGTCAGGTTCTGGGCGCGCAGGAGCTGGGCTATCGCCGTCTGGCCAGAGCCCTCGCCTAGGCGGCCGGCGAGCGTGCCAGCCTGCGGTGGCTGATCAAGGCAGCGGCGATGCCTACGAAGGCCAGGAAGTGCTCGGCCTTGCGCTCGTAGCGACGGTGTAGGCGGCGGCATCCGGCCAGCCAGGACACCGTGCGCTCGACCACCCAGCGGTGTCGACCGAGCCTGTGTGAGGACTCAATCCCTTTGCGGGCGATGCGGTGACGAATGCCCCGCTGTCGGAGCCATTTGCGCAGGTGGTCGTAGTCGTATCCCTTGTCGGCATGCAGTTTCGCCGGCCGTCGTCGACGTGGTCCGCGCCGGGAGCGAATCGGCGGGATGCCACACACGAGCGGCTTGAGTCCAAGGCTGTCGTGGGTGTTGGCGGCGGAGATGCCCAGCGACAGGGGCAGGCCGTTGCGGTCGGTGATCAGGTGGATTTTCGATCCGCTCTTGCCACGGTCGGTCGGATTCGGTCCAGTCAGTAGCCCCCTTTTGACGCCCTCAGGCTGACGGAGTCGATCGCGCACCGCGACCAGTCCAGGTCGCCTCGGGCACCGAGCTCGTCGAGGAGGACGCGATGCAGTCGGGCCCAGACGCGCCCCCGACTCCATTGGGCAAAGCGACGGTAGACGGTAGGCCATGCAGGGCCGAAGACCGGCGGCAGTTGCCGCCACGTACAGCCTGAATTGGCTACGAAGATGATGGCGGCCAGCGTTTCGCGGTCACCCGCCCGACGCCGTCCACCGCCCTGCGGACGCTTGATCTCCATGGGTGGCACCACTCGCCGGAACAGCACCCACAAGTCATCCGGAACCAGCCGCTCAACCAGGTCTGTCACAAATCACCCAACGACCCAGCAGCACCAAAGGAAACGGTGTCTTAGAGGGCATCTGATCTAGGTACTTGGTAGTTACGGATGTTTTTGTGACTGCTGGCATTGGTGGTCGTTGCACGGTGTGTGAGTGATCGTCGTCCGTACCGCAGTGATGTGTCCGATGCCCGCTGGGCCCTGATCGAGCCAGTCTTCACCGCCTGGCGGGCGAGACGGACTGGGCCCGGAACGGCAGCCCGGGTGCACGACCTGCGGGAGATCGTCAACGCGATCCTCTATGTCAACCGCACCGGCATCCCGTGGGAATACCTGCCTCACGACTTCCCGCCCTACAAGACCGTCTACGACTACTACGCCAAGTGGGAAGCCGACGGCACCACGCAACAGGTCCACGACCTGTTACGCGACAAGACCCGCCGAGCCCACGGCCGCAGCCCACAGCCGACCGCGGCCGTTGTCGACGCTCAAAGCGTGAAGACCTCGGCAAACGTCGCCGAGACCAGCCAGGGCATCGACGCCGGCAAGAAGATCAAAGGGCGCAAGCGGCACCTCATCACAGACACACTCGGCCTGGTCCTCGCCGTACTCGTCACCGCCGCCTCCGTGCACGACACCACCGGCGGCAAGTTGCTCCTCGACGACCTGGCCGTGGCACATCCCAGTGTCTCCAAAGTCTGGGCGGACGGCGGCTACCAGAGCAGCATCTTCAATCACGGTGCCGGACTCGGTATCGACGTGGAGGTTGTGCAGCGGCCACGGGCCAAGGGTTTCGAGCCGCTGCCGAAGCGGTGGGTGATCGAGAGGACGTTTGGCTGGCTGATGCAGCACCGCCGCCTTGCCCGGGACTACGAAGCCCTACCGCAGAGGTCCCGAACAATGATCCACTGGGCGATGGCTAACAAAATGTCGCGCGAGCTGACCGGAGAATCCGCACCAACCTGGCGAATCGAAACGGACATCACACTCACAACGTCGTGAACATTGATCAGATGCCCTCTAAGACCGACGTCTCCGACGCCCGTTGGATCGCGCAGGTGGCCCAACACGGGCTGGTCTCGCCGTCGTTCGTGCCGCCACCGCGCATTCGCCGTCTTCGTGACCTCACCCGGCAGCGCACCAGCCTGGTCCGAGAGCGTTCTCGCGCGCTGAATCGGCTGGAGAAAGTGCTCGAGGACGCCGGCATCAAGACCTCGCTCGTGCTGACCAAGACGCTGAGTATGTCGTCCCGCGCCATGTTCGAAGCACTCATTGCCGGTGAGCGTGACCCGGTGGTGCTGGCCGATCTGGCCGTCGGGAAGGCCCGGTCGAAGATGACGGATCTCCGCGAGGCCCTGACCGGCCGCTTCGAAGACCACCACGCCTTCTTGACGTCCCAGGCCCTGGCCCACATCGACGCCATCGATGCGCAGATCGCCGCGTTCGATCAGCGCATCGATGCCGAGACCGCGCCTCTGCGCCGACAGCGCGATCTCCTGGTCACCATCCCCGGCGTCTCAACCCGCCTCGCACAGGTAGTGATCGCCGAGACGGGCGCCGACATGACACGCTTCTCCACTGCGGCCGCTCTGGCGAGCTGGAGTGGCGTGGCTCCTGGAAACAACCGGTCAGCGGGGCGGAGTTACTCAGGCGCCACGACGCACGGCAACGTCTGGCTGAAGGGTGCCCTTGGAGATGCTGCTGCCGGGCTGCTGCGCGTGCGAGAGAGCGTGATCGTCCTGCACGCGATGCGCTGGCCGGACGAAGTCCGCGACCCGTCAGAGCTGTACCCGCCGGCGACGGACGTCTCGGACGCGGAAGTCGACGAGGCCGTAGAGCTGATCGAGCGGATGGCCGTCGATCGTCTGGAGGGCCCGGATTTCGTCGACCACTACACCGAGGCGCTGGAGAAAGTGATCGAGGCCAAGCGGGAGGACCGCGAGCTGCCGGAGGCGCCGGAGCCGGAGAAGCCGCCGGGCAAGGTTCTCGACTTGATGGCGGCCTTGCAGGAGTCCGTGGAGAAGGCGAAGGCCTCGCGCGGCGAGGACACGGACACCGAGGCGCAGGTCCACGAGATTCCCGCGAAGAAACCCGCGGCGAAGGCCCCGGCGAAGAAGACGGTCGCGAAGAAGACGACCGCCAAGAAGGCGGCCGCCCGCAAACCACGCCGCAGCGCGTAGGTGCTGCGCGGCGGTCACGGGCGGGTGCGGATGTATCGGACGGCCGGGCCCCATCCTGGCTCTACGCCTGCCATGTAACACTGACACAGCGGACTGCCGCCGCTTCCGTAACAGTGCGTCCTGCGCCGGCATCCGGCGCACAAACCGACGCGGTCGCCGGGCAGACCAGTACGGAGGGGTCGGGCTCCCAGACCGGCGGCGGGGCGTGGCCGAGGACGCGATGTGTCGGTGTCGGTGTGGGCGTCGGTGTTGCCCGGTCGCGGCAAGCCGGGCCGGTCGGCACCGGTGCTGTCCAGGCAATCAGGCATCAGTCGCGCCGTGAGGGCGGCCTTGTGGTCCGGGTCGTCGGGGCAGCCGGATCGTGCTCGGTGTCGTTGTCCTGGCTGGCGGCCCAGGAGGCGAGCAGGGTCAGGTTGTCGTGGGAGACCGTTCCCGGCTCGGCGGTGTAGGTGATCATGGTGAGGCCGGGTTCGGCGTTCGGTTGGAGGAGGTCGTAGCGCAGGTCGAGCATGCCCACGACCGGGTGCTGGAACCTTTTCGTGCCTCTGACGCAGGCACGCACGTCGTGTCGGGCCCACAGCTGGCGGAAGGCGTCGCTGCGGGTGGACAGCTCGCCCACGAGATGGGTGAGCGGCTGTTCATGCGGAGTGGGGCCGGCGGCGGCGCGCAAGTGGGCGATGAAGTCGTCGGCGACCTCGTCCCAGTCGCGCCAGAACTGGCGGGCCTGAGGGTTGAGGAACGTGAACCGGGCGATGTTCGGCGCCTGGCGCGCGTCGGTGTGGAGCACGCTGTACAGAGCCCGGCCGAGGGGGTTGGTGGCGATCACATCGAGGGTGGGACTGCGCACCAGCGCTGCGACGCCGACGAGGGAGTCGAGGACGGTCTGCAGCTGCGGGGCGATCGCTGCAGGCGTGGTGCGACGGGAACGGGGTGCGGGGGACGGCCGGCCGGCGCGTGCCAGGTCGATGAGATGGGCCTGCTCGGCGGCATCCAGACGCAGCGCGCGGGCGATGGCCTGTAGGACGCTGTCGGAGGCACGGGTGAGCGCGCCGCGCTCCAGGCGGATGTAGTAGTCGATGCTGAGCCCGGCCAAGGCGGCGACCTCCTCGCGGCGCAGCCCGGGTACCCGCCGCTTCCTTCCGGTGACGGGCAGGCCGACTGACCTGGGGCTGATCCGTGCCCGGCGGGAGACCAGGAACTCCTGAATGTCACGGCGATGGTCCATGCACTCGACAATAGGTACGAGTAATGCGGATAGGGAGGGTTTGTCAGTACCCCCTATGGCAGGTCCTCCCGCAACGGCGTCGGCGGCGGCAACCTCGAAGCAGTGATCGGCAGACCACCGCAGCCCCTGACGACATCGAGCTCCTGGGCACCGATTTCGCAGCTAACTCGCGCGACGCGTCAAAGAGAGTCGACGCCCAGGACCGCTGAGTGCGGTGGCAGGCCTCCGACCCCACCTAGGAAAGGATTGTCATGACCCTCGGAACCGCAGTGATCGTCGGCGTAGGTCCAGGCATCGGCCTTGAGCTGACCCGGGCATTCGCCAATGCCGGACACCCGGTCGCCATGCTCGCCCGCAACAAGACGAAGATGGACACCTACGCTGCCGAGCTTGCCTCCACCGGCCAGGACGTTCGCGGCTACGCCACGGATGTCGCGGACGCCGGCAACCTGCGCTCCGCGATCCACTCCGCGATCACGGACTTGGGTGCGCCCGACGTGCTCATCTACAGCGTGGCGGTGCTCGACAGCGACTCGCCCCTCGGCGGTGACGACCAGAAGTGGGTCGCCAATATGGCCATCGATGTCCTGGGCGCCAGGGTCGCGGCCGACGCCGTGCTGCCGGAACTGCGCGACGGCCGCGGCACCCTGCTGTTCGCGGGCGGCGGGTACGCTCTGCATCCCTCGAAGAAGTATTCGTCCTTGTCCGTTGGTAAGGCCGCGCTGCGCGCGTACGTGCAGTTGCTCCATGAGGAGCTGGCCGGGACGGGCGTGCACGCAACCAGTATCACGATCACGAAGACGATCGGCAGCGAACCGCGCTTTGAGCCGGCGACGCTGGCACAGGCCTATCTCGCGCTGACCAAGCAGCCCGAGAGCGAATGGCAGCACGAACTGGTCTACTGAGCCGTCCCAAGCCCCGCGACGGCGAGGTCGAGTTGTCCGGTCAGGATGATGTCGCACCCGAACGCCGGCGAGACCGGGAACGGCGTACCTGGCTCCAACCCGACCTTGCGCAACGACTCCGGGTGTCCGTCCGTGGCCACGCGCCCGGCGGCGCGATCGGCGATCTCCAGAGTGGTGTCGGAGACCAGGCGCACCCGCCGGTACCAGGCCCTGATGCGTCCCGTTTCTTCGCCGGAGCGGAAGTGGGGAGCGCCAGTGGCCTCACCGGCTGATCCGGGCCAGGCGGACAGGCCACGACGTGTGGGCATGCGCTCCTCCAGGCTGAGCTGGGAAAGGTGGGAGATCACCTTATGGCCTACAACTCTCGTAACACGCAGGCCGGTTGGCCGGACAAGAGCTGGTGAATCCGGAGCAGCCAAGGCGAAAGCGAAGAAGCGCCGCAGCGGGACCGCGAACACTCCGCCGCACCGGCCCGGCGACCGGCCGCGCCGCTAACCCGGCGAGCCGGGGTTCGCGAGCTTGCTGACAGCCTTCGGGACCGTCAGGAGTCTTCGTATGGGCTGAGTAGGTCCATATAGGAGTTGTCGGCGTTCGCCACCCTCCTTGCCGAGCCGACTCCGCCGCAGGTCAGGCGACGGGTGCGCGCCCGTCGACGAAGGTGCTGAGGCAACCTCAGAGGCAACCCCAGGGACAACCCGAGAAGCAACCCCAGAAGCAACCTCTGGCGAGGCTATGCCGCGCTGCGCAGCGGCCGGTCCGGCCGCACACCTGGCACGCCGCGGCCTCGGCGCGCTCGGGGACGGCGCGGGCTTGTTCGGTGGTGACAGGTCGGGTGTGGTCGCGGTTGGCGTGGCAGTGGACGCGGTGCACGAAGCGGGCGGCGCCGACGTCGTCGGTGAAGTAGACCCATTCCTCGATCTTCCATGCCGGGGCGACGCCGACGCGCTCGGTGGGCACTTGGTCGTACGCCTCGCCCTCGATCGCGGTGCGCGGAAGTCGAGGGGTGCGGGCTCGTCTCGCAGCGTGCCCAGGTCGGCTGTTCCGGGTGACGGCCTGGCGCCGACTTCGGGAGTTGATGTCCTTATTGCCCAGTCAGTTGGGATGGGTGGGCTGGTCGGGGTCCGCGGGGCGGCTGCGGCCGTGGTTGGGTGAACAATCCCTGCACGGTCTCGACCGGGATGCCGCGCTCGGCCAGCCGCCTGAGTTGCAGGCGGGTGTCGTTGATGTCGTTGGGCGCGATTTGCATGTCTATCGCCTCGCACGGCGCAGCACAGCGTCTGTGTGCTGTACGTCAGGACAGGGGGGGCACGAACATCCGTGCCGCTGCCGCTGAGGTGTGCCTGTCGGTGCTTATGCGCACACCTCTGCGTTACTCCAATGGGCTTAAAGCGGCGAGCCATCCGTGTACAGCTGCCCGCGAATCTTCCATGGAGGGCGAGCCGGTGAAATTTCCGGCGACTTCGAAGGGGGAACCTACCGTCAAATGCAGTTCATCAACGGAGCATGAGACTGACAAGTGGAGGCACCAGATGGCCGATCTCCCGCCACCGCCAGAGGGAATTGTCCTGGCCCATTTCATCGTCTCGGACGATGTCGAACGTTCTCGACGCTTCTACACCGAAGTGCTCGGCGGCCGGCTGGCCTACTCCGGCCCTGGAGGCCTGACCTATGTCGCACTGGCCAACAGCTGGATCATCATCAACGGCGGCGGAGGCCCGACGGACGACAAGCCCTCGGTCACCCTGGAGGCGCCGCGCGATTCCAGCCGGGTCAGCAGTTTCCTCAATATCCGCGTCAAGGACATCTACCCCTTGTACGAGGAGTGGAGCGCCCGAGGTGCCCAGTTCCTGACGCCGCCAAAACAACACGAGTACGAGATCCGCTGCTACATCCGCGACCCTGACGGCCATCTGATCGAAGTCGGCCAGACCACCGACCCGGAGGGAGACTGGACACCGGCTCACTGGCCCCCGAGTTCCCGCACCGGTGATTCCGAGTGAGCCTGGCTCGGCGCACGAGAGCACTACTGGACAACAGACCCTTGCGCCTGGCGCAGAGCGGGCGGTGAACTCTGCGCCGTCTCGATCGGCCGGAGCGGGCCGGTCCTCCTAGGTGATCAATCTGGAGGACGCGGGGAAACGGCAGGCTGGCGACACGGCTGGGTGGCACGCTGCTGTTCATGGGCGACGCCGAGCGGCGCGTCGTCCCGGGCCTCGGCATCGCTTCTGCCGCCAGCGCCCCGTTACGTCGGTTCGCCGTGGCGCTCGCGCTCGAGATCGCGCCCGTTCGCGCTGCGCGGCCCCGCACATAGCCCACCCGCTCGGGCTCTCAGCTCCCGCGAGCGCCTCACCCACGCACGCGCGTCACGGAAGCATTCCCCCGTCGATCCACGCGCGAAGCAGGGCGACCTGCTCCTCGGACCACGTCGCGTTCTCATCCGGCGGCGGCATACGCTTCGTCGCAACTGTGTTGTAGACGCGCTCGGCGTTCTCCCGGACCGACATGTACACATACTGGTCCAGCTGGACACCGCCCTTCGCCATGTGCTCGATGTCGATAGACCGGAACAGGGGGAGGATGTCGTGCGCGAATCCGGGTGCCGCGGTTGATTCCGCCATGAGTCGTCCTCTTGATTAGTGGTCTCTGGGCCAGGTGACGGGCAAACCATATTTAGCTCATGCCCTGGAGATATTCCTGCCAGGCATCGGCCGCGCGAGTGCCATCCGCCATTCAGGCCCGCCGAAGGCGCGCGGAGTGCCGGTCGGGCCCATCGACTCAAGGGTCGAGTCTTTCCAAAACTGCGGCGGTCACCACCCCGTAAGCCAGATGGGGCACGATGTCGGCAATCCGGTCCTTGGCGGACCACGTGCGCGGGTCGGTCACTTTGAGCACGGTCATGGGGGCGTCGGTGCCCAGACGGGCGCCGAATCCAGTGGTCGCGTAAGCGATCAACCTGGTCGGACGCCAGCCCTTGGCCCGCGCCAGGCCCAGAAGGGCACCCAGACCGATCCCCGCAGCGATGCCGGTCAGTGGCGCGAGGCCCGCGATTCGATTTTCCTTCTCAGCGCCGTCACCGGGAATGGTCAGGTGCATCGCCTGCGACAGCTTCTCGACGGTGGCTCGCGGAGTGCCACTCGCGGGCCGCGCCCGCCATGCCATGTCCAGATAGCCGACGGTGTTGAGAGCAGTGGTACCGGCGGCACCGGCAGCGGCGCCGTACAGCAGTCCGGTGACGGGTCTGGTCATCGTGTATCCCTCGGTCCTCTGGCGTGCAGTGCGCCTCGGGCCAGTCAACGCCAGAGCCAGTTCGCCCGCCACCGTAAGTTGCGTTGTGTCACCGGCGAACACGTTCCGATGGGCTGGTCATTCAACCTTGCCTCTGCCGGAATGATCATCCACCCAGGTCACGCACCACTGGTGCTCCTGGAGGATGCCGCCGAGTCGTTGGCGTCGTCGTAGGTGCAGGCGGCGGGACATGGACGGTCGTCCATCCCTGCACCGACGCCACGTTCTTCCGCCCGGGTAACCGGGTCTCGCCGATCTCCAGGGTGGCTTCCGTCGGCTGGGGCAGTTCAGTCATGAACTCAGCGTCGCTTCGGTTCGTGTCCGGGGGGAGGTGCCGGCCGGGGTGTCTCGAGCGGGTGTGAGCGTGGTGGTCAGGAGGCGGGCCGGTAGGTGGCGGCCGGGCCGATCGCGCCGGGCCCGAACTTCTCCCGGATTCGGTCGGCCGCCTGCTCGGCGGTGAGGCGGGCCTGGCGGGCGGCATCGAGGCTGAGCTGCTCGGCGGCCTGGTCGGCGTCGGCGAGGTCCTCGGCGCGCAGCGCGAGTGCGGTCAGACGGCCGCGCTGGAGGCCTGCGGAGTCCATGAGCTGGTAGGTGAGCCGGCGCAGGTCGTCCTCGTGCCCGGACGGTTCGGGCAGGCGGCGGGTCTTCTCCCATGCCGGTCCGCCGGCGAACGTCAGCGTGAGCGTGAGAGCGTGCGCGGCCTGCCCGCGGCGGCGCAGCTCCGCACCGAGTTGCACGACCCAGGCCCAGGAGGGCCGAACGTACGGCGGCGCCGTCAAGCACGTCGTGGGGGAGGCGGTGCCGGACGCCGACGGAAGTCGGCAGGCGGCGCGGGGTGACGGTGCGGGGGTCGATGCCGCGGGGCCCGGTCGACGGGCCGTCCGGCCCGCTTTGCCGAGCAGGCGCTGCACGGTCGCGGCCGGCAGCGTGGCGAGCAGGCCGACCCGGTCCGACGCCGTAGCGCTTCAGGACGGCGGCCTGGCGGGGACCGATGCCGTGCAGATCCTCCACGGGGAGCAGGGCGAGCCAGTCGGCAGCGTCGGCGGCCTCGACGGCCAGCACACCGCCCGGCCGCTCTACCTGCGCCGAGGCGGTCGCGGGCAACGGTGACGGTCGGGCCGATACCGACACGGATGTCGACGCCGTACCGGGAGACCGTCCGCAACCGCAGGACCTCCCCGAGATGCGCGCGGCAGCCCCGTGGTAGCGCAGCGCGCCCCGCAGATCGACCAGAGCCGCCGTGGGCGGCCGGGCCTCCACCACCGGCGACAGCTCATGCAGCTGCTCCAGGACCTGCCGGTAGGTCTCCTCCGGCAGCCGGTCCGGGCAGCGCACATGCATCACCACACCCGGCCGACGCTCCATCGACTCCGCACCCACCCGGCGCTCACCTCCCCACCACGCTATCGAACAAATAATCGAACACGCGAGGTGAAGGTGTGCTGGCGTGCCTAGAATGAAAATGTGTTCGTAACTCGCGGGATCTCCGGACGACCTGGACCGGCTCCAGACCGCTCACCGACGTCCGGGCGGGCGAGTGCCCTGGGTAAGGGGGCGGCCGGTGACCGGACTGCTGCTGTCTCCTTGGCCGCGGTTCCCCAGTGGATATTATCTGGAATGAAGAGTCAATAAAGATGCAGTCGGGGCCGAGTGGGTGGCTGATCGCCTGATGTGCGAGGCGGTGGTAGGCGGTTCGCAGTATTAATTGACTGATCATTCCTGATTGGGATATCATGGTCAACATGGCCAGGATCAGAGAGTTCGACACCGACTTGGCGGTGGAGGCGGCGATGGACGCCTTTCGCGCCAGGGGCTACGAGGGCACGTCCGTGCAGGACCTGGTGGCGGCCACCGGAGTGGGGCGGGGGTCGCTCTATGCCGCCTTCGGCAGCAAGGAGGGGCTGTATCTCGCCGCCATGGATCGCTACCGCGAGATGTACGCCGTGCCCCTGGTCGACGTCCTGCGCGCCGGTGCCCCGGCGCGCGAGCTGATCCGTGAGGTCCTGCTCGGCACCGTCGACACGATCGTGGAGGACGGCAACCGCAGGGCCTGCCTCATCGTGGGTGCCGCGATGGAGCGCATCGCCCATGATCCCAGGGTCGCCGCCCATGTGCGCGTCACGACCACCTCAATCGAGGACGCGCTGTACGAGGTCATCGTGGAGGCCCGGTCGAAGGGCGAACTGCCCGCTGGTCGCAGCCCCCGCGACCTCGCGCGGTATCTCGTCGCGACGCTCCATGGGCTGCGGGTGCTGGGTGCCATCAACCCCGACCGGGCCGCGCTTGCCGCGGTCGCCGAGGTCGCCCTCGACGCTCTCGGCTGACATTGCCCGTACCGGACAGGCGTGGCACCCCGCGGCTCAGCCGCGGGGTGCCACGCCTGTCCGGTGTCTGGTGGGCGGGGCGCAGGCCAAGCGCGGCGGGGTCGTCGGCCGCCACTGCTTTCTGAGTGGAGGGTTTGCCTGCGTTGACCGCGAAGAAGGCGATGAACGCGGCTGCGGCGACCGGTGCAGCCTGGTCCACGGAACCGTCGCTGTGGCGGGTGGCGAGGTAGTCGGCCGTCGCTCGGGCGGCGATGGTGTTGCGCAGCGCGGTGCTCATGGAGCCGTCGGTCTGCTGGGCCGCCGGTCACGGCGGAGGCGACGCCGGCGTCGCGGGTTTCGACGCCGTGGACGCCCAAGCCGAAGGCAGGCCAACGGCACCATCATCGAGACCGGCACCGACTCCTACCGGCTCGCGTCGCCCCGAGCCCAAGCGGAGCGAGCAGCCGGCTGAGAGACCGCGGAGCCGCGTCATGAGACGCTGACGGGGTTCCAGCTTCGATCTCCCGCAGCAGTTTTCCGTCATCGTCATAGAGCTCAAGACCGAACCGCAGACCGAACCGGGTCAGCAGCGCAGCCAGATCCTCGAACCGTTGAGGATCGACAACACCGTTCAGGAGCGTGTTCCCGTCGGTCGGGTCGACCTCGATGCGGCACCAGCTGGTCTCGACCTCATACGACTCCCACGACGAGCCTGATCTGGAACTCCAGCCGGCTCCGATGAACCGCTCGGCCACCCACGATGCACCCGGGGCTCCTGCCAGGCCACCACACACGTTGTTGTTGATCTTAAGCCAGACGGGATCGAGCGACTGTCCCTCATCGGATATGTCCACAGCTGGATTATGAAGCAGACCACGCAGCCTGTGATCGCACACGCTATCGCCATCAAAACTTGTCGAATGTCGATCACTGCAGCCCGGGTCACACGCCTCCCGAACTCCTCGACAAACGACTCCCAAAGAAGTCGTCATAGCCACCGTGGCGATGGCTCCGCAGATGCCGAGCGCCTTGGCCCGTTCCTTCGCGTCGGTGAATCCCAGTGAGATCAGCGCGAGTGCGGCGGGGCGAGCAGCGCGCCGAAAACGCCCCGGAGCGCGTGTGCCGTCAGCAGCGTGGGGAGGTTGGGCGACAGCCCGCTGGCGGCCGAGGCCGCCGCGGACCCGACAAGGCCGACGACGGAGATCTTCTTGTGCCCCGCAGGTCCGCCGGTTGTCCGCCGAGGACGAGCAGGTTGCCGAGGGCGAGGCCGTGGGCGAGGCCGTAGGCGGTGATGACCCTCTGCCGGCCGCCGTCAGAGAAGCCCAGGTCGTAGGGCGCGGACGGCAGGGCGATGTTCATGATCGCCGCGTCCAGGAAGACCATCACCTGCGCGACGCCGTGAAGATCGGCGCTCTCCGGAACGTCGGAAGTTATGGAATGAGAGTCCCAGAAAATGAGGATGCGGTCCGATGTCCCGGTCTGCGTCGAGGCCCACTTCTGTGTCGAAGGACGCGCCATTCCGCTGGTGAGGGCGTCGTCGCTGTCGCGGTGACGTGTGACGGCCGATCGGTGATCGCCACTCCATTTAAGTTGACCGAACGTTCCAGTATCTGTAGAGTCTGTTCAACCGGGCACGTTGTGAACCTGCCGACCTGGCCCCCTGTCCAGGGACGGAGTCAGCGGCGAACGCCGGGACCTCTACATCGCATTGACCTTGGGGGCCGCCGAACGGGCGCTACCCGAACGCGGCACTTGCAAGCCGCACCAGAAAGGGACAGCAATGACTTCCGACCGCAGCAAGACTCCCTCCGGCCGACGGTTCTCCAAGCGGGCGGGCATGGTGACGGCCGCCGCCCTTCTCCTGGCCGGAGGAGTGGCGACCGGTACCGCGACGGCCAGTTCGCACCACTCGCACGACGACAAGGCCAGCAGCGCTTCCACCGCCTCGACCGTCCGCACCCTCGCGGACATCCAGGACATCGAGAAGCTGAAGGCCCGCTACTTCCAGGACATCGACACCAAGCAGTGGGCCGATCTCCAGGCGCTGTTCACGCCCGACGCGCACATCAACACCGGCCAGGAATTCAACAGCCCGGCGGAACTGGTCAAGGCCACCAAGACCCTGATCGCCGACGCCCCCACCGCACACCAGGGCCTCCTTCCGAACATCACGGTCAAGGGGGACACGGCAACCGGCACCTGGGTCATGGAGGACTACGTCAACCTGAAGGCAGGCGGCGGGTTCCACGGCTACGGCCAGTACCACGACACCTACCAGCGCATCGACGGACGTTGGGTACATCACTGGATCGGTGCTGGAGCGGTACCGCATGGACACCCTCCCCGACACGGGCCCCTACCAGGCCCCGCAGAAGACCGACTGACCCGCTGCCAGACCTCTGGGGCGCTGCCGCACCCCGGGAAGGAGAACCATGAAAGCCGTCGGAGTGTCCCGCTTCGGAGGACCGGAAGCCTTGGAGATCTTCGAGATTCCCGAGCCGCACGCCGGTCCCGGCCAGGTCCGCATTCGGGTCCACGCCGCGACCGTCAACCCGGGGGACCGCTACCTGCGCAACGGAGCGGTCGCCACCTGGCGCCGGGACCGCCTTACATCCCCGGCATGGAGACGGCCGGCGTACTGGACGAGATCGGTCCAGAGTCGGTGACCGGCCTGCGCGTCGGTGACCGGGTGACGGTCATGACCATGCCGCTC